>NZ_CP114203.1 GCF_027626975.1 Streptomyces nigrescens | reverse complement strand
CCCGCGGAGCGGGTACCATAGCGCTGCGCGCTATGCAAGCGAACACCCATGCTTCGCATGGGTGTTGCTCCCGCTCCGCGGGAGCGTTCGCGGGATGCTTCGCATCCCGCACAACCGGGCCGCTGCGCGGCCCGGTTGACGTTCCGTCCGCTTCGCTCCCTGAACGGGTCCGGGTTGACCTCCGTGAACGGGGCTTACGCTTCGCTTCAGCCCCTACCGGACGGGCCGCTGTAACTCCCCGCCGAACAGCTCTTCCGGCTCCGCCTCCAGGGCCTTGAAAGCCCGCTGACGCGGGCCGGCTAACTACGGGGGTGGGGGTCGCTCGATCGTGTCGAGTTCCAGTGTAGTGCATGCATCAGAGAGATACAGCATGTAGGGTTGGTGAAAATAAGGCACACCCTCCAACAGCCTGGAACACTCCCTCATCTTTCGATAGGAACGACCGCAGATGAACGGTCACAGTGAATCTACCGGAAAAGCATCCGCGCTGAGCAGCGATTCCGTGCGCCGGGTGACGCAGTACCAGGCGGCGGGCACCAACGCCCGGTTGAAGCTGTTCGTGCTCCTGGAGGCGCAGGGCGTGCCTGCGGCGGAGGCGGATGACCTGGTGGCCGCGCTGGAGGCCGGCGCGGTGACTGGGGCGCAGTGCGAGGTGGTCGAGCTGGACGGCATGGCGCCGGCCTCTTCGGGCCCGGGGTTCGCGGACGGCTGGGATGAGGGCGTGATGGCTGTGAGCGAGGCCCTGGTGGGCATCGCGGACCGGGACTGGTCGCGGCGTGGTGGTCGGTCGGGGCCGCTGAACTGGCCGTACATCTCGCGGATGTGAGGCAGCGTGAGCGGGCCGACCTGGTGCTGCTTGAGGAGTTCGTCCGGGGGACCGTGCTACCGCGCACGCACCCGAACACCACCGAGCGGCGCCGGGTGCTGGAGGCGCTGGGCGAGGCCGGCGGTCTGTGCACGGCACGGACGGTGGAGATGTCCAGCGGGGACGTCATCCTCTGCACGCGAGAGGCCGGGCACTACGACCCGGACGACCTGCCGGGGTGGAAGCGCGGCAGGTCGGACAAGACGCCCGGCAGCTGGCACCTCGCGGACGGGTCGATCTGGAGTGACGCCGGTGCGGCTTGCTATCCGCACGCGGCCGTCTGAACAACCACGGGAATTTAGGCATCGGGGAGGCAAGGAAATGTCAGTGATTCCGCTCAAGGAACACCAGGTAGACCAGAAGTCGAGTTTCCGGAAGTGGGTTGGATTTCCTGCAAGATCTTTTGTGCCTCCGGAGGGAGCGCGTGCCACGGGCGTGTCCGCGACCGGGTCGGGCAAGACGATCACGGCCGCTGCGAGCGCGCTGGACTATTTCCCCGAGAGTCGGATTCTGGTGATGGTGCCCACGCTGGACCTGATCGTGCAGAGCGCGCAGTCCTGGCGCCGGGTGGGACACCGCTCCCCCATGGTCGCGGTGTGCTCGGTGGACAACGACCCGGTGCTGAACGAGCTCGGCGTGCGCACCACCACCAACCCGATCCAGCTTGCCCTGTGGGCCGGCAAGGGGCCGGTCGTCGTGTTCGCCACGTACGCCTCCCTGGTGGACCGTGAGGACCCCACCGACCCCACGGGGCAGCGGAAGGTTCGCGGGCCGCTGGAGACGGCCCTGGCGGGCGGAGAAGGGCTGTACGGACAGTCGATGGCAGGGTTCGACCTCGCCGTCCTGGACGAAGGGCACATGACGGCCGGGGACATCGGCCGGCCCTGGGCAGCGATCCACGACAACAGCCGGATCCCCGTCGACTTCCGCTTCTACCTCACCGCGACCCCGCGCATCCTGGCCGCGCCGCGGCCCCAGCGCGGCCGGGACGGCCAGGAGCTGGTGATCGCCTCGATGGAAGCCGACTCCCGCACCTACGGCACCAGGATCTTCGACCTCGGACTGGCGGAAGCGGTGGAACGCTCGATCCTCGCAGGGTTCGAGCTCGACGTGCTGGAAATCCGCGACCCAGACCCAGTCTTGGGGCTGTCCGAGGACGCGCTGCGCGGGCGGCGCCTCGCGCTGCTGCAGGCCGCGTTGCTGGAGCACGCCGCAGCGAGGAACCTGCATACCGTCATGACTTTCCACCAGCGGGTTGAAGAAGCCCGGGGGTTCGCCGAGCAGATGCCGGCCACCGCCGCCGAGCTGCACACCGCCGAGGCCTCCGAGGCGGCCTTCGCTCATGCGGAGGAGCTGCCGGCGTCCTCCATCGACGCCGAGCTGTACGAGCTGGAGGAAGGCCGCCACGTCCCGCCGCAGAGGGTGTGGGCCGACTGGCTGTGCGGCGACCACCCCGTCGCCCACCGGCGCGAGGTGATCGGACAGTTCGCCAACGGCATCAACGCCACCGGCAAGCGGGTCCACCGCGCGTTCCTCGCCTCCGTGCGCGCCCTGGGCGTCGGGGTCGACATCACCGGGCTGCGCGGCGTGGAGGCGGTGTGCATCGTCGGCTCCCGCACCTCCCAGGTCGACATCGTCCAGAACATCGGCCGGGCACTGCGGCCAAATCCGGACGGCACCGTCAAGACCGCCCGGATCATCATCCCGATCTTCCTTCGGCCCGGCGAAGACCCCAAGGACATGGTGGCCTCCGCCAGCTATCAGCCGCTGGTCGACATCCTCCAAGGCCTGCGCTCACACTCGGAGCGCATGGTCGACCAGCTCGCCTCCCGCGCCCTCACCCGCGGCCAGGAGCGCCGGCGCCTCCATGTCCGGCCGGCTCCCGGCAGCGCGGGGACAGAGGGCGAAGAGGCGGAGGAGACCGAGAGCGAGGGGCAGCGGGAGGTGGACCGCGTCGATGCGGTGGTGGTCAACTTCGCCCAGCCCCGCGACGCCGCCGACATCGCCGCACTGACCCGATGCCGCGTCATCCGACCCCAGTCACTGGTCTGGCTCGAGGGCTACCAAGCCCTACGACGCTGGCGCGCCGAGCACGAGCTCACCGGACTCCACGCCGTCGCGTACGACGTCGAGACCGCGGCCGGCTCGACGGACGCTTTTCCGCTGGGACGGTGGGTGCACCAACAGCGCCGGGCGCTGCGGGCCGGCGAACTCGACCCCCACCGCAAAACCCTCCTCGACGAAGCCGGCATGGTCTGGGAACCCGGCGAAGAAGCCTGGGAGACCAAACTCGCCGCACTCCGCTCCTACCACCGAGCCACCGGACACCTCGCCCCCCGCCAAGACGCCGTCTGGGGCGAAGGCCAGGAGATGGTGCCCATCGGGCAGCACCTGGCCAACCTCCGCCGCAAAGGCGGCCTCGGCAAGAACCCGGAACGGGCCGCTGTGCGCGCGGAGCAGCTGACCGCGATCGACCCGGACTGGAACTGCCCGTGGCCGCTGGACTGGCAACGCCACTACCGGGTGCTCGCCGATCTCGTCGACGCCGACGGCCACCTGCCCCACATCGCACCGGGCGTCGTCTTCGACGGCGACGACCTCGGCACATGGCGGTGGCGCCAACAAGAGCCAGGCACCTGGGCGCAACTGACCACCGAACAACAGGAACGGCTCTCCCGGCTGGGCATCCAGCCCCTTGAGGCGCCGGCTGTAGCCCCGGCAGAGGAGCATGCGGCCAAGGGACAGGGCAAGGCGCGGCAGGCGTTCCAACGCGGCCTCACCGCCCTCGCGCAATGGATCGAGCGGGAAGGAGACCGGCCGGTGCCCCGCGGCCACAGCGAGACGATCGCGGTCGACGGCGGTGAGGCGGAGCCGGTGGTCGTAAAGCTGGGCGTATGGGTCTCCAACACCAAAACGAGACGGGACCGGCTGGCCCCCGAGCAGCGCGCCGCGCTGCGGGAGCTGGGCGTGGAATGGGCGTGAGAATCTGCTGTCGAACCCTGTACGTGGGGAAGGCCCGACGACATCAGTACGCTCCGGACCTTCCGCTGAGCAAGGCATCGTGCAAGCCTCGCAACTCAGGCGTCTGCGGGATCCATGGACATGGCGATGAGTGGGGAAAGGCGGTCCAGGCCGGTTCCGCGTCCGCGGAAGGCGACGTTGCGTACTCCGTTGCGCAGAGCCGCCAGGTGCATAGCCACGTCGATCCCGTTGGCCAGGTCTGATAGCGGCAGCGCGATCGGTACGCAACCATGGTGCGGACTGCGGCCTCGGTGGCGCGCCCCGTCCCAGGTGGCTGAGCAGGCCCCGACCACCACCATGTGCGGGCCGTCGTCAGCGCACGCGGGTCGCCCTCCACGAACAGCAACAGCGGACCGTCGGCCAGCGCGGTCAGGCGAGACGGCAGCCGTGTATACCGCTGAGTGGACGTACGCATACGGCTCGCTAAGGTGGCACGGGCGGAGGGGCACCACAGACACGGCACCCCTCCTGTTCGAGACTTCAAGAGGTCACTTCTTGGCGGAACGCCTCTTAACCGTCTCTACCACGGTGATCGTGGGGTGACGACGCGCATATTCCATCGTCACCATCCGACCCGTCTTGGCGCTCCGGGCTCGCTGCCCGGAGCCGCCGGCGGTCTTTTTGGCCATGAGGTTCACCTCCCTCCCCACGAGACGCAACATGGACAACAAAATTCTACGAGTGGGCACTGACAACCAAGTCGTCAAGTCACTACGCCTGACGTCCCAGCAGCCCCGCTCTACCCACGGTCGGGGTCGCCCTGGCTAACCTTGATGAGCACGTCATAGGGATCTGGGCAGCGTGCTTGACGGGTTACAGCTGCTGCTGTCCAACTCGCCGACTCCCCCGCCGTCTCTGTACATTGGGCAGGCCCGATCGTCTCCACCGGTGTCTGCGGGGTATTCCGAGAGTTGGAATATCTGAGTCCACCATCTGAATGGGATGCCACCGCGAATCAGGGCGGCGTTTGATCTCCGTGGCGAGCTACGTCAGCTGCGTAAGCGGCCCAGTCTCCTGCGGCAATCTGCTGCCAGATGACGACGACGTCGACCTGGATCCCGAGCAGGCGGGCCAGGAACCCTGCTGGAAGCCCGGCTGCCAGGGTGAACAAGGCAGTTGAACGGTCCGGGCGGGGGCGCAGTCCCATTCTCTTCAGCCGCTCGTCGAGGCCGGCGAAGTCGATGTGTTCACCGGGACGGCGCCCAGGAAACAGCCAGGGGCTTGCGTCTGGAGTGTGGGGCTTGGAACGCGTTTTGCGCGTGTCAGCAAGCTCCCGGACGAGACCTGCGAGCGGTTCAGGGAGGGTGACCGGCGTACTCCCGAACAGGATCCGGGTGTGACCACCTTCTAAAACCACGTGATCGATGGTGAGCCGGCAAATGGTTCTGGGGCGCTGGGCGTAGAGAAGGAGCAGAAGTCCGGCGACGCGGTCCGGGGTGGTGAGAGTGGTGTCGTGGAGCAGGCGTCGTACGTCGGTCCAGCGACGTTCGCTGTCGATGCTGTGGGCTGGGCCCATCCAACGGACTGCAGGATAGGTCAGTCCCGTGGCGTGCCCGTGAGAGACCGACCAGCGGACAAAGTGGCTGGTTTCACAGGGGTAGGTGGAGTGGGGAGAGGTGATCCATCGCTCGAGGTCGGGCTGGGTACAGGTAGCGAGGGCGAGGTGTTGTTCTCGGAGCCAGTCCAGGAAATTCACCGCCGCGGTGATGTGGGTACGGACATTGGCGGCCTGAAGCCTCGTGGCGGGTGCGTTGTTCAGACGGTTGCGGAGGCGGCGCAGATGGTGCCAGACGGCGTATCCATGAAGGATTCGGTGTTCAACAGGATCGGTACGGTCCTTCAGGGCCTGGGCGGTCCAACGTTCCAGTCGGGTGAGGTATTCGTCGCGGGCGGGCAGGGCTTGAGTGGCAACGAGGATTCCTCGCAGATGCGAAACCGCTTTGTTGAAGGGCAGTTCGTCCAGGGTTGCGTGAGTCAAGGGGCGCGGGTCGGCGTCGATGGCGCGCAGCAGAGTGATGACCCTCGGCAGTTTCAGCCAGGCCATGGTCGTGTCCGGCCGTCCGTTGTTGAGGAGGGCTTCGTACAGCGGAGTGAGACGTTCAGGGAGGTGCTGGCCGGACCCGCCGAGGTATTCGCGCAGCCGCCGGCCGAGAACGCACCTGGGGCAGGTGCGGGTGGTGAGCTGCCAGGGAGCGTCGCAGGTCTTACAGCGACTCCAGGCAGCCGGGTCCGGGTTGACGCAGCTGGCGCATAGAGGGGCCTCGCGCGTTCCACCCCGTGTAGGTGCGGTGGTCCCGCATCCGCTGCACGTAGCCCAGCGTTTCTCGCATCCGTCGCACCAGGGCTCACCGGTGACGGGTGAGACCCAGCCAGGTCCCGTGCGTCGGCACATGGTGCAGGTCACCTGTTGGCGCGGGCGGCAGCTGACGCACCGCGGCCCATCGGCAAGACGGCTGGCCACTCTGCGGCGGCGGCCGCAGCTACGGCACTCTTCATGATTGGCAGGGTCGTTGACGACGCAGTCTGCACAGACCGGCCCGCCATCAAGATCGCGGGCAGCCGGATCCCGCACAGCACCGCAGAGGGTGCAGGGGACGGCTCTGACCCGCCCGTAACAGGTCCTGCAGATTCGTTGTCCGTCGACCATGGGCCGTAGCCGCACTGTCCGGTGGCAGCGGGGGCAGGACGGTCGGGTGATCCCGGTGGCACCTGCAGCGAGGAGTGCGTCGATGAACCTCAGCGCTGCCTGCGAAGCGAGATGCCCCTGGCCGGTGAGAAGTTCGGGCCGGGCGAGGAACTCTCGGGCCATCCTCTCCTGCTGCAGCACGTAATGGCATGCCTGTTGCGTCGCCCGCTCGACCGTCTGCTCACTCAAACCCGGGCTGTGGCCCCTGACCAGCGCGGCCAGAGCGGGGATGGCTTGCGGGTCGCTATCGGGGCAGCGATGGCACCGTGGTTTCCCCTCCCGGTCCCGGCTGACGGTCTTGCGTGCCTTGCCGCATCCGGCGCAGGGCCTGTGTTCCTCGAAGCACGAGCCACACCCCCAGGTGCCGGCAGCCCAGTACGAAATCTTGCGTTGTTCACGGTCACACCGTGAACAACGCGGTGCAGCGACATTGCCTGCGCCGGCTGCCTGTAAGGCCAAGAGCAGTTCGGCAACAGCTTTCGGAGCCGGTGGACGGCCCGTACGCAGTACCTGCGGATCGGCCTCCAGCGCATCGGCCAGACGGCGCCGTTTAGACCGTTCGGAAGTGATGCTCACGATGACATCGCGCACCTGGTCCGGAGAGAGGTGCTGTTCGATGCGGCAGACGTGGGAGACGATCCGCTGAACTGGATCGGAGGCGTACTCGGCCTCGGATGCGGGGGTCACTCGTCGGCCCTGCTGATACGGGCACGTGTGGGTCTCAGATCACCGACCCCGTGTTCGCCACCGGCCCCACCCGCTGCGGCCCTCTTCCTCTTCGCGGACTCGGCTGCCACGACAGGCTCGATGAGATCGTCCATCGAACAGTCGAGGATGTCGAGCAACGCCATGAGGATCTTCAGGCTCAGCCGCTCCGGTCGCTCCACGGCCAGCCGGTAGACCTGGCTGGTGGACAAGGTGATGCCGCGCGCCGCCAGAGGCGGAATCAGGTCGGTGGTGGAGAACATGCCGCGGTCCGCCATGACGTGCCGAAGGTGCCATCGGTAGTCGAGCTTCGCGTTCATCCGTGCCCGCCTACAGTCGACGGCTCGGCAAAAGCAGGTGCGAGCGCCCGCTGCAGAGCGCTGTTCATGAAGGCATCGCTGACATGGGTATAGGTGGCAAGAGAGCTGTCGCACTCATGACCGACCTGTTGCTGCAGGAACCGCCGGTCGACCCCGTCCTCCGTGAGATGAGTGATGTAGGAGTGGCGCAGCGAGTGCGGAACGAGAGCGCGGGGCAGACCCAGCGCATCGCGGTAGGCGACGAACCGGGCATTGATCTCTGCGGGCTTGACCCGGCCTCCCCGTTCGGTCAGCCACAAGGCAGGGTGCTCCGTACAGCCGAACCTCGGCCGGACGTTCTCGACGTAGTCCCGCACCGCCTCCACCGCCCAGTCCATCACCGCCAGCACGTTCCGGCGCCTCGGCGGCTGTCCCCGCTTGGCCTTTCCGTAGCGCACGTTCAGCATCCCGTAACGGCCGAACTGCGGCGCCTTCGCGTTACGGCCGAAATCGACGAGATCGAGCTTCGACGTTTCCGTGCGCCGCAATCCCCAGCCATAGACAACTTTGAACAAGGTGGCATCCCGGTACGCCACGAGCGCGCCCTTGCGTCGGGCGCGCACCGCACGATCGACCTGCTCATCGGCATAGTCGAGGAACCGCTGCAGCTCCTCGCGGGTGAAGGGCCGGGCTTCCGGATCACCCTCATAGCCGTTCAGATGAGCGATCGTGTTCCACTCGTGGCAAATCGCCACCGGGTGCGTACCGAACTCCGCCTCACACACCTCCGCCCACCCATAGCGTGCATCGGTCACGTACTCGCTGAACAAACGCAGCTCACACTGGTACGCACGCACCGTGGACGGAGCCAGATGTCTCTCCCCCATCAAAGACGCCGACCACTCATACACGTGAGCCGGCGTCCATTCCCAGGGGTACTCGTTCGTGAACTCCAAGAAGCGTTGCACGGTCCGTTCCCTCGCTTCGACCGTGTCCGCTTTCAGCCCACGCGCGGACTGCTGAGCACGCCATCCCCGCAACATCGCCTCCACCATCGCGTCCTGCGGCCGCATCTGCACCACGCCAGCGACCAGCTCCAGATGCGCGGCACCAGCAAGCTCGCTCCCGTGTCGAGAACCCACTCCCAGGACCTCCCGTCTCCCGGGCAAATCCTGCATCAGACGGGATCAATCCTCCAACTGCCCTGATAAAAGGCCGGGTTCGGAGTAGCGTACGAAGGCTTAGCCGCCCCGTAGTGACCTCACGACCTGCGACAACTCACCCACCTAATGCAATACCCAAGGGTCCCCCTACCAGGTCGTCTGCGTCGACGTGACGGACACCCAGTTCCAGGCCGCGCTGCTGCTCGGCGCTGAGGGCCGGTCGGACGCGGTCCGCGGAGCTCGGCTCGCCGCGCTCCAGACCGCCATGGTGAAAGCCTCCGCGGAGGAGAACTTCCGCCGCACGCTGGTCTTCCACCACCAGGTGCGGGAAGCCGAGGCGTTCGCGGCCGGCCTGCCCGACGTCGCCGCCCAGCTGCACGACAGCGACCCTGAGCTGTACCCGCGCAGGATCTGGGCGGACTGGCTGTACGGCAACCACAAACCCCTCCACCGCCGCCGCGTCCTCAGAGAGTTCGCTGACGGGATCTCCACGGACGGCACAGTGGTAGAGAAGGCCTACCTGGGGTCCGTGAAAGTGCTCGGGGAAGGCGTCGACACCCACAACTGCGACTCCGTGTACTGGGCCGACGTACGCGGCTCCATGCCCGACCTCGTCCAGGCAGTGGGGCGTGCGCTGCGGATGCAGCCGGGTGAGGGAAAAGTCGCCAGCCTGGTGGTGCCGGTTCTGCTCGGGCCCGGGGAGACGGCGGACAACATGCTGACCTCCAAGGCCTACGGCGGACTCGCCAAGCTGCTCGAGGCGCTCCGCGCGCACGACGCCAGGGTGGTCGAGGCGCTGGCCGAGCAACAGGCGCCCAGCCGCTACAAGCCCGTCCAGAAGGACTCGGAAGGCAAGAAGCAGGGCGGTGAGGGTGGGGACGGAGGACCTTCCACTCCTGCGAAGGCGCTGCTGAAGTTCTCCACACCGCGCGACCCCGCACAGCTGGCCGCATTCATCAACCTGCGCGTCCTCAACCCGGAACGCGAGCACTGGCGGCGCGGTGTGGAGGCCGCCGTCATCTACGCCCGCGAGCACGATGACCTGCGGGTGCCATTCACGTACCGCGTCCCAGAACGTGAGGAAGCCGAGGGGGTGGGGTGGCCGGCCTCGCTCGCCAACTTCCGGCTGGGCCAGTGGGTCGCCGACGCCAGGCGCTTCTACGCCCGCGGCGACATGGACGAGGACCGCGTCGCGCAGCTGGACAAGCTCGGCATGATCTGGTCCCGCTTCGACGTCGCCTGGGAGGAAGGCCTGACCTCCGCGCGCGGATGGGCCGCCCAACACGGCCACCTCCTGGCCCCGCTCGACGCCACGTTCCAGGGCGCGGCGGTGGGCATCTGGTTGAAGAACGCGCGGGCCGCGGCGAGGAAGGCGCTGGAGATCGAACAGCGGCGTGCCGAGGGGCTGCCCGTGGAGTCATCAGCCGGGGCCATGTCGCAGGAACGGCGCGAGCAGCTGGAGGACATCGACCCGTCCTGGTGCCCAGCCTGGCCGGTGGAGTGGCAGCGGGCCTTCCACCTGACCCGGCAGCATCTGGACGAGAGCGGGACGCTGCCCACCGCGGCGGGCGACGTCGTACGCCAGGGCGAGGACCTCGGTCGGTGGGTGCGGTCGGTCCGGCTGGGCTGGGACAACCTGACGACCGTGCAGCAGTGGATGTGCGAGCAGATCCTCGGCATCGAGCCCGCGACCGAGAACGAGAAGCCGCCCGCGCGCCGCCCCCAGGCCGACAAGTGGGCGATGAACTACGAGGCCGCCCGCCAGTTCTACGAACGCGAAGGACACCTGCGGGTGCCGAGGAAGCACGTGGAGACAATCACCGTCGGCGGGGACGGCGGGGAGGACCAGGCGCAGCGAGACGTACCGCTGAAGCTCGGTGCCTGGGTCGGGAACCAGCGGTCCCGGGCCGCGACACTGTCCCCGGCGCGGGTGGAGCAACTATCCAAGATCGGGATGCGCTGGGTGTGATGGGCATCGTCATCACCGCGTCGCCGCGCTCGCGGCCGGCCATCAGCTGGGCGGTTGCGCCCGTGGCGGCACCTGGGCGGCTGGGCGGCCGATCAGGTCCGCTTCGCCGGGGTGGCACCGGGCGGGAGGCGTCGTCGTCCTGGTCCACGTCGTCACCGCGCCGCGCACCAGCTGGCGCGTGATGCGCGCCCCGGCCACCGCGACGCGGGCGCCCGGCGCCCGGCGCCCATACGCGATCCGGACTGGGCCGCCACCCGCATCCGTAGAGACAAGGGAGGAGCAGCATGAGCACCGAGCAGCACGGCGCGGACGCGGACGCGTAGGGCCAGCAGGTCTTGACGGCGGGGCTGCGGTCTACGTGGGCCTTGGTCGATCCGGGCGAATTGCCCTGCATCGCTGAGTCAGTCTTCTCGGCTTCGCCGGCCTCGCCATCCGAGGTCGCGTCAAAGCGAGGGGTGCGTGCAGTGTCGCGGGGCCCGTTTACGGGTGGGTGTCGGCGGGTGGCGCGCCAACAGGGGGAAGTTCGGGAGGGTTTGCCGGGTTTCGGACAGCGGCTTGAAAGTATCTGATGACAGCAAGTGTCCCCATTTATACGCTCCGCCAGGTGCTTGTGTCGCAGGCACATGACGTGGAGGTACACGGATGTCGGACAGTACGCCGCCGGCCGCTGACGGAACCGATGAACTCAGCACGACGAGGGAGGAGCGGGTCGCACGGCTGCGGAACCTGCTCTCGGGGGCCCGGTCGGACACGCGGTGGGCACAGCGTCTGCGGGCGAACCGGAGCAGCAACATTCTGATCGAGACGGCGCTGCATGCCGCTGCCCGGCTCAGTGAGGGGCTGGTGCTGTCGGATCTGGAGCAGCAGCTGGTTGATCAGATGGCCCGGATCGTGTCGGTGGAGGAGGTCGCGGAGTACGGCAAGCTCTTCAAGGACGCCCCCGGCACCGCGGAGTTCTTCCCGGCCGGTGTGGAGCGGATTCCCCTGGAGCGCTCCTACTCGCTGGCGGACTACGCGGCCGACCAGGAGGTCCTGGTCCGCGACGCGCTGGCCCAGCCCAACGTCAACACCATCGACCTGAGTTCCCTGCCTGAGGGGGAGCCGCTGGACAGCCTGGACAGTGAGGAATTCATCGCCGCGATGGGTGAGCACGGCTCCGCGCTCACTCTGGTGACCGCCCCTCGGTCCGCAGAGGAGACCATGCCGGCGACCTTCACCTTGAAGCCGCACAAGTTCATGAGCGTGGACGGGTCCGATGAGATCGGGGCCGACGAGTTCTACTGGGCCGCGGGCGCAGGCAGCGACGAGGCGGCGCGCCGCGAGTACCGGTCCGGTGTCTTCGGGAGCATGTACACCGGCAATACCCGCAGCTTCGGCGGCTCGGACATCCTCTTCCACGGGCCCGTGGACCGGTTCTGCTTCATTGACATCGAAGCGTGGGAGGAGGACAGCGGCGGCATCTTCCACCAGATCAGCAAGTACCTGTACCAGGTCTCCGACAAGGCGCTGGAGGCAGCCGAAAGGGGGCAGGCTTCCGGGATTCCGGACGACAATGCCCAGGCCGGCGCCGGCGCACTTGCGCTGTTCGGGTTCGTCACCAAGTTCGTCGGCTGGCTCTTCTCCCTCTTCGAGAACAAGGACGACTTCGTCGCCCACCGCTCCCTCGGCTTCACCCGCGAGGCGCTCGTCGCGCTGAGCAAGGTCCCCGGTGGCGTGGGGTGGCCCGCCGGTCTGGCCGTCTATGAGTTCAACGGCGGCAAGGAGGGTCACCTCAGGCTGTGGATCCGCACCCTTGCCGAGCCCGAGCCCAACCACGTCGCCCTCCTGACCCACAGCGGGTCCTGGAGCGCCCCGACGCTGGCCTGGCCCGGAGCCAAGACCCCCTCCGCGCCCGCCCTGGCCTTCCACGCCGGTGACCTGTACTGCGCGGTCCGCGGCGTCGGCGACCAGATCTGGGTCAGCCGGCGCCAAGGCAGCAGCTGGAGCACCTTCGCCATGGTCCCTGGACATCTCACGAGGCGACCGCCGGCCCTCGCCTCGTTCAACGGCAGGCTCTACCTGGCCCACACCGCCCACAACGGCCAAACGGTCGTCACCTCCTCCACCAACGGCAAAGACTGGTCAGCCCCCGTCAACCTCTCCGGCACCACCGCGCACTCCCCCGCCCTGGCCGTCCACGCCGGCAAGCTGCACTACGCGGCCTGCGGAGGCAACGGCGGCATCTACCTGTCCACCCTCGCCCCCGGCGGCACCTGGTCCGGGTTCGCCGGCGTCCCCGGCAGCGAGACAGAGGCGGCAGCCGTGACACTGGCCAGCCACCTGGGCAAGCTCTACATGGGCAGCCGCAACAGGGCCACCAACCGCGTGATGATCACCATGCACAACGGCACCGCGTGGGAACGTCCGTACGCCATCAACAACGGGACCACCCCGGACATCCCTGCCCTGGCTTCCGGCGGCACCACCTTGTACTGCGCGGTCCGCGGCGGAGACCGCAAGATCTGGCTCACCCGCCTCACCGGCGCCGGCTGGCAGACGTTCGTGCCGATCACCCAAGCCGCAACGACCTACTCCTTCCCCGCCATCGCCGCCCGCGGCACCGACGACCTCGCCTTCGCCTACCGCTCCACCAACCTCTAACCACAGCGTCCTGCCCCACGGCCCTCCCGCGCAGGACACCTAAGCGGACCCAGCGGGCAACGACGAAGTGCGCGGGAATCTCCGTGGCTGAGCGGTGTCGTTGGCGAAGCTCGCCAACGACACCGCTCAGCCACACCAGCGGGGTGTGCGGCGCGGCCGGAGGCACGGTCGGACCGGTCGCCATAAAAGGGTGTCGGTGACCTTCACCGCGTGCTTGGCACCCGAGCGCGCGGCGCCGCGGGCGGTGCCGCCCATCTCCCGCACCGGCCGGTCCAATACCGCGGCCGCGGCCTCCGGCCCGGGGCCGGTCAGGTTCCACAGCGTCTCGGAGACCAGATGGCCGTTGGCGTTGGTGCGGCCGGCCGAGCCGGGCGACTCCACCAGGCCGTCGCGGCCGAGGTCGAGGCAGCCGTTGCGGACGGTCTGCGCGCTGGCCGTGCCCGGACACATCAGCTGCCGGATCTGCCCGGCGGTCGCCACCTTCACCACACCCAGCGCGGCGAGGAGCATCTGCCGCGTCCTGGCCGTCGACCCGTACGGCCGACGCTTCGTTCCGCCCACTGCCCACCCCTCCCAGTGCACCGGTCGCGGCCGGTGCGTCCTCTGGGCCGTACGGCCACGAGCCCGGCCCGGAACCCGACGGCTCTCCCCCAATTCACTAACGCCCACCACTGACGAGGAGGGGGGAAGGAGGGTTGTCGAAGTGCCGGCGGCCCCTTACCCAGGGGATCTGACCTGCAGCTTTGTCCCCTCACACCGGAGACGGTGGCGTAGGGGGGTGGTAGGGGAAACCGTAGGGCGCACAGCAGGAGGCACGCTGCGCGGGAAGCCTCAACGCCCATCAACACCAAGGTGCTTACCACCGGGCGGAATGCGGGCGGGTGCTCAGAGCGGTACCCGGCGGCTGCTCCCTCTGTCGCCGGGCCCGCGGCTGCACCCTCGGGGAATCGTCGTCATGCCGGCACTGTTGCATCGACCGAGGGACCGGCGCCGCACGGGCAGGGAGCACGGAGACCACAAGGTCGTCCGCCCGACAGGATCCGGGCCCCGGGATCGCGGTACGCCCGCCGCGCTCTCAGACCAGGATGTATTTCCGCAGGAGGACTTGTTCATGACTGGCCGGCCCTTGACGCTCATGGCAGTGCACGCCCATCCCGACGACGAGGCCACCGGAACCGGAGGGGTCCTCGCGCGGTACGCGGCGGAGGGCATCCGCACGGTTCTCGTGACGTGTACCGACGGCGGTTGCGGTGACGGACCAGGGGGTGCCAAGCCGGGCGACCCCGGGCACGATCCGGCGGCCGTCGCCTTGATGCGCCGTCAAGAACTCCAGGCGAGCTGTGAAGCCCTGAAGATCAGCGATCTGGAAATGCTGGACTACGCCGACTCCGGGATGATGGGCTGGCCGAGCAACGACGCCCCTGGATCCTTCTGGCAGACCCCCGTGGAGGAAGGCGCCGCCCGACTCGCGGAACTCATGCGGCACTACCGACCCGATGTGGTTGTCACCTATGACGAGAACGGCTTCTACGGCCACCCCGACCACATCCAGGCCCACCGCATCACGATGGCGGCGCTGGAGATGACCGCGCTGACACCGAAGGTGTACTGGACGACGATGCCCCGCTCGATGATGCAGCGGTTCGGGGAGATCGTGCGCGAGTTCCATGAGGACATGCCGGAGCCGGATCCTGCTGAGGCCGCCGCGATGGCCGAGATCGGCCTCCCCGACGATGAGATCACCACGTGGGTGGACACCACCGCATTCAGCGGTCAGAAGTTCGACGCGCTGGCCGCACACGCCAGTCAGGGCGAGAACATATTCTTCCTCAAGATGGGCAAGGAGAGGTTCGGCGAGTTGATGGGCATGGAGACCTTCGTACGTGTCCAGGACGCCACCGGCGGGGCCGTACCCGAGAACGATCTCTTCGCCGGACTGCGCTGATCCGACCGTCCGGCCGGGGCCTGCGAAGGTCATCAGCCGCACAGCACGATCGAGCGCGCCGCACACCCGGAGGCCTGTCCACGCGGGTTCCGCTCCGGCAGCCCGCGACCTCCTGGCAACCGTACAGGTGGGAGACCTGCGGGCTGCCGCACGGACATGCGCCGTCGTCAGCACCCCCGGCCGCATCGAGCTCCAGCAGCCGCGCCACCAGCACCGGCCGGGCACCCCAAACGCGCCGTGACCTCACCCCACACGCCCGGCTCCCCACCCCCTACCTTCCTCCCGGACACCGACGCCCACCACCGCGCAGCCGCGCGGCCACTGAAGGATCAGAAAGGATCAGAAGTGCCGTTCCCGAGACAGCGGAGCGGGGTGGGGTGTACCGCCCATGACAGCCGCACCCGCTACGCCTCGATGGCACCTGTCGGCTGACACTGCCCCAGCTCCTCGATGGCACCGGCATCACCCTCCGCCGCCACGGCACACCCGACCGCCGAACTCATCCTCACTCCACGCGCGGCCCGGCACCTCTCCACCCTCACCCGCCCCTCCCCCACCTGACGCGCGCCCTGCCCACCTCCCCTCCGCGACGCCACCCACGACACCGAGGCGGCCGCGTACTGGACGCGGCTCAAGACCGAGCAGCAGCCCGTCCGCGCCTGCACCCTGTGCACCCGCCACCGCAGCGACGCCACCGCCCCGGCCTGGGTTCAACCGGCGCCGCACCGGCTGATGTGCCCACGCCCCCAGCAAGCAGCCCCGACCCGCGGCTCACTTCCGCCCTGCGCACCTGGGCCGCGCCGGAGCTTGTCGCCGCGTACCACGCACACCAGCGACTCCTACGAGACCCCGCGCGGCCACCGCCTGGACCGCTGCACGCGCCGTCACCACCCGCTGGTACGACCACCAGCAACACCTCACCCACCGCCGGCACAACCGCCTGACCGACTCTGCGCGGCCAACGCCCCCTGACCACCACGGGCAACGCCTCCCCACCCTCCTGGCGCGCGACCTGGTCACCCATCCCGAAACCGTCCGCCTCGCCCGCGCACTCGCCGCCTCCCGAACCGGCCACACCGCGAGACCGGCAAGGCTCTCAACCTCATCGCCCACCGACTCGGACTGCCCCGCCTGGCCAGCAACGCGAACGATCCCCTCCGGTCTTCCTCACCACACACGCCACTGACCAGCATCATCCGGAACCCCAAGCCCCCAGAGAGCGCAGCCGCCTGTAGACGCGCCACCACACCTACGAGAAATCCAAGATCAATCCCACACCACTACTGAACTGCAGGCCAAGCGCCCGAACAACCAAACCGAACACGACCCCAGACCACGTCATCAGGCCCGAACGCAGCCACTACCCTGCTCCCAAATCCCAGCCGAAAGACGGGACACCAAACCAAAGCCACCCAGTCCCCTGAAGAGCACTGCTCCGCCACAGCAGCAGGAACGGCTGACAAGGCTGGGTGTACAGCCCGCCGGGCCCCGGCGCCGCGGCCCGGCCGGCAAGGGCGCGAAGAGGTGCCCGGCAAGGCACAGCAGGCGTTCCGGCGGGCCTTGCGGCCCTCACGCAATGGACCGAGCGCGAAGGCCGCCGGCCGGTACCGCGCGGCATGGTGAGCAGGTCGCGGTCGGCGGCGAGACGGAGCCGGTGTTCGTGAAACTGGGCGCATGGGTCTCCAAGCGCATGGGGCTCCCACACCAAGGCCGCCGCCACAAGCTCACCTCCGAACAACGCGAGGCTCTACGGGAGTTGGGCATCGACTGGGCGTGAGGCCGCCACCGGCCGGTCGGGCCGCCCCTGTGCGGTCCTACGGACGGCTGGCCGCGGCGGACATACCCGAAGCCACCGGATGTGACGTCGTGAGTACGGGTACTCATGCACGAGTTATGGGCACCGCTTACCTTCGCGAGATGCCTAGGAATCCACGGGAGTCATCTGCTCCTGGCAGGAGCGGCTTATGCTGCTGTCTGCTGTTCGCCGCTCTCCCCCTTATCTGGTTCGTCGCCGCCCCGCTCCTGCCGGAGCAAGTGTTCTGGTTCCCCTTCTGGGTGGGAGCTGTCTTCTGGAACGGAGCGGACGGCCGAGGAGGCATCGGTGACTTGTTCAGCTGACGGTGGGCCATCGGAGGCGTGTGAGTTTGGGGCCCTCGCCAAGTCGGGCGGTGGCTGGCATGGCAGCGGGAGGCGGGCACCTGGGCGCAGCGGTCGGAAGAACAGCAGCCGGGGCCGTCCAGGCTGGGCGTGCAGCCTGCCTAGTGCTCTGGCCGGGAAGGTTCACCGGGGCGCGGCTGAGGTCGATGGGACGGGGCCGCAATCGGGCCGGGGTATGCGTTGGCCGCTGCGAAAACCGTTGGACACCTCCTGGGCGCGCCTGGAAGATTCCCGCTGTGTCAGACAAAGCCGAGCGCCGGACCCCAGCCTCCACGAGGGGGAAGTCCGTGCGCTTTGTTGAGTTGTCGAGCACGACCATGGGCGCCTTGCTGGAGGACGACCTGGCTCGAGCCAGTGCCGAAGCAGGTGTCGCTCTCACCGAGTACTTCGTCACCGACAGGGCAAAGTGGGTGTGGCAGTACCGGGTCAATCAGCTGACCTCCGACCCGGGTTGCGCGGGGTGGCTCACGCAGATGGTGGTAGCCGAGCCGGAAGGCGTCGTCGTGGGGTATGCCGGGTTCCATGGGCCGCCGGATGAGGCGGGCATGGTGGAGCTCGGTTATTCGGTGATCCCCGTCCACCGTCGTCAGGGCTACGCCAGGGCGATCCTGACCGCACTGGTACGTCGGGCCGTTGCAGAGGCCCGCGTCAGGACCGTGCGGGTGACGATCAGTCCTGACAACACGGCATCCCTGGCCACGATTTCTGGATTTGGCTTCGTCGAGGTCGGAGAACAATGGGACGAGGAAGACGGCCTCGAGCTCATATTTGAAGTTCCTGTGTGATCAAGCTGCTGCTGGAAGCGGTCGGCTTCCCAGCGGATGCCTTTCTCGCTGCGGATGCGGGCGCGTTCGTTGCGCTGGCGGGGCGAGCACGTCGGGGGCGGGCGTTGGCCGCGTTGCGCCGGCGCAGGTGGGCATGCAGGCCCGGGTCTGCGCAGGGTGGCTGTGGTGGTGGGAGTTGGCCAGGGTGAACTGCCGTAGCGGGCCGAAGTGGGCCTCGATCGGGTTGGCCCAGGATGCGTAGGTTGGGGTATGGCACAGCTCGGCCTTGTTCTTCTTCGCCCTCGTCGGATGTGCGCGCCGGTATGGGGTGTCCGCGCCGGTTTGGGCGGAGAGGTTGTCCAAGGTGATGTAGATCGGGGCGCCGTCGGGGCGGGCGGCGTGGATCGATTTCAGTGCGGTCAGGCTGTTGGGGGTGCCTTTGCGGCGGCGGTTGACGCCCCACAGCCGGTCGTCGCCGGCGGAGTAGCAGCCGTGGAAGTAGGTCACGCCGTGGGTACGGCGGAAGGTCGCCGGGAGCCGGTTGGCTTGCCCTGCTTCGGCCAGCAGGAGACCGCGGTGGGCCTGATCCCCAACGGCCCGAGCTCGTCGAAGGCGAAGACCCGGTCCGGGAAGCCTTCCTGCACCTCCTCGGTCCGGTCGAGCTTGGCGTCGCGCTCGGGATCGGGGGCTCCTTCCATGTCTTGGTGCGCTGGAAGGAGATGCCACGGCGCAGGAGCAGGCACCGTAAGGCTGCACGGCCGATGCGGATGGCGCGTTTGTGCACGCGGCGCAGGTAGGCGGCGAGTTTGCGGATGGACCAGCGGGTGAAGGGCCGGCCGAGTTGGTGGGCGGGTGGTGGCTGTCTGGACGACGAAGTCCCCGTCGTCAGGCTTGAGCAGGCGGGGACGGCTCCCGCCCCTGAGGTCCGGGCAGGCCAGGCTGATCTTGTTGAACCGGTGGATCACCTCCCGGACCGTGTCCCGGTCGGCTGGACCAGCTGGGCTATGGCCGGGACACGGTTTCCGCCGGCGGACGCCAGCAGCATCATCGCCCGCCGGTAGCGCACCGAGTTGGTACTGCCCCGGCGCACGGTCTGCTGCAGCTTCTGCCTTTCCTGATCGGTCAGTCTGCGCACCCGCACAGGTCGGCCACCACACCTCCGGCCGTTGGAACGGACTTCACCGCCCGTCCAACCGTTCTGCCGCCCCCGGCGAACCTATGCGGACACCCCCTAGGCGCCTTGTCCCGCCCCGACGGCCGTGTGTTCGGTGAAGAGGTCGAGCCAGGCGTTGTAGTGCGGCCTGTGGCCCTTGCGCAGTGGGTGGGACGGGAAGGCCCGGCCGGCCGGTGCCATGTGGTCACAGCGAGCAGAGCGTCGTCGACGGCGAGAGGGCCGGTAGCAGTCCGGCTCGGGGTATGGATCTCCAGTGCCAAGCAGCGACGCGAAGATGCTGTCTGTTGAAGGGCCGGCGCGGGCTGACGGCGCTGTTCTGGTCGATCATCAGCCCGTACGGCGCCTTCCGTCTGGAGAGGGACGAGCGCCTGGGCCTCGGCTTCCTGCGGCCCTGCCCGGTCCGAAGAGCAGGGGATGCGGTGATCCGCTGTTCGGGGCTGCTGGTGGGGGTGTCTGGAGGATGCGGTCGGTGCCGGCGGAATCGTGGGGTGGCTCTGGTGGTCAGGGTGCGGGCGGGGTCAGCGCACGGTTCCGTTCCACTGCCAGTCGGCGCGGCGGGGCAGGCCGGGTAGTGGGATGCGGCCTGTGCACCACAGCAGAGTGTCGGACGGGGCGTGGCCGGACGGGGCGTCGGGGAAGAGGCGGGCGAGGGCGGCGGTGCTGAGGCTGTCGGGTGGGGTCCAGGGCAGGCCGAGGGCGCGGGTGATGTCGTAGGTGTGGACGGCCAGTTCGGTGATGCCCATGGCGGCGAAGCCGGTGGCGTCGGAGTGGCCCCAGGGGTGCCAGGCGCGTGCCTCGGCAGGCGTGTCGCGGACGGTGGAGGTGAGGAGGGTAGCGGCGATGCGCAGGCCGTCCAGGCAGGCGGGGACGGGGGCTTGGGGGTCGAGTGAGGCGAAGAGGGTGATGTAGCGGTCGTCGGGGCGGGCGATGAGCAGGCCGGTGTAGCCCATCAGGCCGAGGGCGAGGTGGTCGAGGGTCTGGCGGCAGGTCCAGTCGAGGGCGTGGGCGGGGCGTGACCAGTCCTGGTCGGCTTGTTGGAGGAGGGCGGCCAGGCAGTCGTCGGTGGCGGCGGCCAGGAGGTCCGTCCACGGCACAGTGGGAGCGGGAGCCGTCGGGTTTGGCGGGAGGTGAGGGGTGGCTGTTGGTGTCCGGGTCATTTGTTGGCCGCCGGGTTCTTGAGGATCTCGATCACGCTCGCGTAGCTGTCGGAGCCGTGGCCTGCGGCTTTGGTCCGTTGCATGGCGGACTTCAGGAGTTCGGGCAGGGCGTTGTCGATGCCGCGGGCCGCTGCCGCGTGGATGAGGTGGTCGATGGCCGCGATCTGCACGTCAACGGTGGCGTCGTCGCCCGGGTAGCGGCCGGCGTCCACCTGGGGGGCGTAGGTGGCAAGGAAGCCGGCCACGGCGGTCAGCCAGCGGATCGCGACCGGGGTGAAGGCCGTGGCCTGTGTGTTCTCCGCGCCGACCAGTGCGGTGCCGTGCAGCCAGCCGGTCATGGTGGACCACATCAGGCCGAGCAGGGCGGCGTCGTAGAGGGAGGCCAGGCCCGGGTCGGTGCCCAGGTGCAAGGGGTCTCCCAGGGTCGCCAGGGTCGGGCGGTGGGCTTCGAAGACGGTGTGGGAGCCGCTGTAGAGGAACATCATCTCGGGGTTGCCGACCCCCGGCGGGGTGGTCATGATGGCGCCGTCGAGGTAGTCGGCGGCGTGTGACCGGGCCCATGCGGCGGCCTGGTGGGCCTGCTCCGGGGAGCCGGAGGTGAGGTTGACCAGGGTCTTGCCCGTGAGGGAGCCGGCGACGGGGTCGAGGACGGCGTGCAGTACGTCGTAGTCCAGTACGCAAGCCAGGGTCAGCGGGCTCGCTGCGATCGCCTCCTGGGGGGTTGCGGCCAGGCGGGCGCCCCGGTCGAGAAGCGACTGGGCCCTGTGCGCCGTGCGGTTCCACACGGTGGTTTCGTGGCCGCGCTCCAGCAAGGCGGCGGCCAGCGCCGATCCCATTGAGCCCAAGCCGATGACGGTTACTGCCGGGCGATCAGAATGCATGCCACCACTCCCTGTACGTCCGCGTGCGGCGGTTGGTCACGTAGGACCAAGATCGCAGCGTGCGGCGGCCGGGAACAGTGACGCCGGTGACAGCAACCACCAAATTCCTGCCATACCCTTCGGGTATGAATCCTGGTTCCGTCGCCGTGGTCGTGGCCGAGGACATCGGCGTGCCCTCATGGGATCTGTACGAGTTGAGCATCCCCTGCACCGTCTTCGGCAAGCCGCAGCCGGACCTGGCCGACCCCTGGTACGACCTGCGGCTGTGCAGTACGGGCGAGCGTGAGCAGGACAGCTCTGCGGCCGGGGCCGGGGCCGGGGCCGGGGCCGGGGCCGGGGCCGGGCTGTCGATGCGAACCCGCTACGGGCTCGATGACCTTGCCGGCGCCGACACGGTCATCGTGCCCTCGGTGCCCGACGCTTGCGTCGAGGACGGCAGACCGCTGCCGCCGGCACTGATCACGGCCCTGCGCCACGCCTACGACGCAGGCGCCCGCATGGTCTCCCTGTGCACCGGCGCCTTCGCACTCGCCGAGGCGGGGCTGCTCGACGGACGACGCGCCACCGCCCATTGGATGCACACCGCTCAACTGGCCGAGCGCTACCCCAAGGTAGAAGTCGACGACTCGGTGCTGTACGTGGACGACGGCGATGTGCTCACCAGCGCCGGACTGACCGCTGGACTCGACCTCTGCCTCCATCTGGTACGCCGTGACCTGGGCGCACACGTCGCCAACCAGCTGGCCCGCCGGATGGTGGTACCCGCCCACCGGCCCGGCGGCCAGGCACAGTTCATCGACCTGTCCGTGCCCACCACCGACGACGGGAGCCTGGGCCCCGTCCTGGACTGGGCCCGCAGACACCTCGACCAGCCCCTGACGGTCGAGGATCTGGCGCAACGCGCAGCGATGAGCCCACGCACCCTCCACCGGCGGCTCCAGGCAGCCACCGGGACAACTCCCCTGCAGTGGCTCCTCAACCAGCGCCTGGGACGAGCCCAAAACCTGCTGGAATCAACGGACTTGCCCATCGAGAAAGTCGGGGAGCTCAGCGGCCTCGGCACAGCGAACAACCTCCGCCACCACTTCCTCAAACAGATCGGAGTGTCACCCAGCAACTACCGACGGGCCTTCCCCCGAACAATGCCCGACTCCGAGCCGCACCCCTCCCTGCCTGAGAACCGGGAGGGGGCCGGAGAGGGGTGACGGCGGACTGACCGCGGCGCATCCGATGCCCCGGTGACGCCGAGGGCGACGGCGTCAGACAATTGATGCCAGGCGCCGTCTGGGGCTCTCCTGCGCCGTGGCGCACCCGGCCGGCGTAAGCCGGTGTCGGGTCAGCCGCAGCAATCGCAGCCGGACGGCATCCGCACACGTCCGCCCCAGTGCCGACGGACAGCACCCCGCAACTGCCGGACCACGCAGCAACCCTCACCCGCCACGCATCACGGCGTCGAGGAACCGACGCATCCCGGCAAGTGAACTTAATGGCAAACCTGCACACCGGCCTGCTGCCCACCACTTCACCGGACGCCAACACAACGACGCGGGCTCGACAGCGCCACCCACAGCACCCTCTACACTCTCGCTGCCGGACACCCAACCCCCGACACTCCGACCCACACCGCCGACCGACACCGCCGACCTGAACGCCTTCCGCCACACGACCCTGCGCCACGAACAACCGGAACGGTCTGACAACGGACCCATCGGACACGCCCCAGCGTGCCCCGCGACAAATAGCGCACCGAACGCACTGCCCAAGCCTTGAGGACGTGCCCTTCCGCAGTCATCTGGCCTTCCGCCTTCCCTGCGCGTGTTCCCTTCGACGTCCTTCGTCCATACGCCGCAGGAACGCGACCTTGCCGTGTCCACCATGGCATCCGGGAGCACACACCACCGCAGCCCCTGAGGGGCGCCCGGTGAACCCGCAGGATCTCCGCACTCGGGCTGCCTGCGTAGGTGAGAACCTGGTCGTACTCGGCGATCTCGCAGTCCCCTTGAACGGTGACAAGCTGCAAGTCGAGTCGTCCGGCAGCACGTTCGGGGCCGACGAACCAGATCCTGCAGCCCCGCTCCCCGAACGCGCAAATGCAGGTGCAGGTACAGGTACAGGTGCAGGTGCAGGTGCGCAAGCCCTCCTTGAGGACGAACCCGCACACAAGGTGAGCGAGATACTCGATGAGCCTGTCGTGGTCCGTCCAGTGCGATACCGCGAAGTCAGCCGGAATCCGTAGGCGCTCACACGCTTGGTCAAGCCAGCATGTCCAACCAGCCGGCGCCACAGCAGAAGATCACCAGGCGACACAGCAGCACACTACCGAACCCCGACACTTCCCTCCACGCCTCCTCGAACCAACCGCCCTCCAGCACGAAGACGTGCTCACCAGGTGCCAGCCCTTAGCACCGGAACGACGGCCGACCTCCACGCGCGGAAAGCACCGCCCCATCCCGTTCGCCCCGGTCATTCCGACCGGCCCACCTCCGCCCGCGCGGAGACCACGCAAGCGCCATCACCGCGGACTGCTCGGCCGACGGTTCACCGCCGCTCGCGCCGAGAGGACCGGAGGATCAGGAGCGTGGGCAGAAGTACTGGCGGTTCACCTCCGCCTGCGCGGAGAGCACGCCCGCAACCCGCTCTTCCAGCTGATGTTCGCCGGTCCTCTCCGCGCAAGTGGAGGTAAACCGTGTCCGAATCTCAGCCCAAGTGACTGCTGTTGGTCCTCTCCGCGCGAGCGGAGGTGAACCGTCGACGCAGTCGGGACAGCGCCGTTCCAGATGGTGCTCTCCGCGCAAGCGGAGGTGGGCCGCAGGCTTGCGGTCGCCTTAAGTCGCTTCGTGGGGCCCGATGCCAGGCCGGACCAGGTTGAACACTTCTCGGGCAGCGTAGCGTTTGAGGCAGCGGATGATCTCGCGACGGGTCTTGCCCTCCGCGGTGCGCCGCTCGTAGTAGTTGCGGGTACGTGCATCGCACCGGAGCCGTGTCTGCACGATCCGATACAGGGCGGCATTGGCTCTTCGTTCGCCGCCGCGGTTGAGCCGGTGGTGACGCTGAGGGCCGGAGGAGTGCTCGACGGGGCTGACCCCGCAAAGCGCCGCGAACGACGCCTCGCTGCACAGGCGTTCTGGGTTGTCCCCCATCGTGATCAGCAAGGTGGCGGCGCTATCCGGGCCAATGCCCACCCGGGTGAGTAGCTGTGGAAAGTGCCGCTCCATCAGTGCAGTCAGGCACCGCTTCAGGTCGCGAATCTGCCCGGTCAGCTGATCGATCCGCTGGGCCAACAGGCACAGGGCGATGCGGGTGGCCTGCTCCACGGCAGCTGTCTCGCCGTCGCCGCTCTCGCGATCTTCGAACTGCGCGCAAGTCCGGACCAAGGCCGGAGTCTTGAGACCGGCCAGCTGCTCACGCAGATCCGGATCGGCGGTGACCAGGACCGCCTTGAGCTGATTGATCGCCTGCGTGCGGGCCTTGACAGCGGAGTCCTTGGCCAGTTTGAACAGACGGGCGCACTGGACCGGCCCATCGCCGGCCTTGGCCTGGGAGCGAGCGCGGCCACTGAGTACCGCCCGTGCCGCCTCCTGTGCGTCCACCGGGTCCGACTTCCCCCGCCGTCGACGAACCGAGCGGTCAGGCCGGCTCACCTCGAACACCTCGACCCGGCGAGCCAGCAAATAGCGGGAGAGGGCAGCTCCGTAGCTGCCGGACCCTTCCACCCCGGCACTGTGGACCGTACCCAGCCGCTGGCCCACTCCCAGAGTTCGCGATAGCCCACCGACGTGGCGGGAAAGGGCGCGGTATCCATGACCGCCCCTAGGGTGGAGAGCACGGCAGCCACATGAACATCCCGGTGCGTGTCCACACCAAGGACCACCTCGCCCACAACAGGAGGACATTTTCTAGGACTTGGGACCCTCGTCAGAGGCGCGCACCTCCTGCTCTTCGGGCTTGCCGGCCCTCGCCACCGAGCCGTCAAGGCGGTCAGCGGTGAGACAGTGCCCAGTTCACGGCATGCATACCCTTGAGACACGCCTCAGCAGCCCGGCAGCAGTACACCCCGCACTGGTGATCGACGAAGGACAGACCGGACACCAGGTCCGATCTCTCACGAGCCAGAGCCCAGCGCGCGGGTACATCAACCGGTATACCCGGGTCCCGCGGCTTGCGACCTCTCGGAGCGCAGTACTGATTCAAGGCGTGGTATCTGAAACGGCGGCGCCTCTCCGCGTACATGGAGATGTTCCGGCCGCCTTTCCTCGCTCTGGACGCAACGGCGTCCGCTCTACGCAGTGACCGTCGAGTTGGAGTTGAGGGGCTCTCCACAAAAGGGGCAGATAGACGCCGATTGCTTCGAAGCGAAGCAACATAGCGCAGGAGCGCCGGTTAGCCAAACCGGCGGTCCCGTGGATCATTAAATAGTCCACCGCCACTACTCGACCACGCAACGAAAGGAATCGCTGAGACGCCCGTCAATGCAACTTGCTCCACATCCTTCAGCGCCCTACGTAGCCCCGCGCCCGTATGGAATGAGTACCGTCCACGCTCCCGATCCCATGGGACTCGCATCTGCGTCCCCAAGTCGACCGCGCGCAAATAGCAGAGCATCAATACTCCCAGGGGAACCCGGGAGTCAGGTCGACCTTGCATTAGGTTGGTCGACGTCGACCTCAGCGCGCGTTGAGAGCTGCATCTTTTGGCAGCTGCAAACCGTATCGACCACGCGTAAGCAGCACAATTCTTGCACCGGAGAATCGCAAAATGCACGAACAAACCAACGAGGTTCAGGGCACCCGGTATAGCCCGACGAGCATCCGCGCCACCTGGGACGGAACAGGGAGCGTGGAGGACGCTTCCAGGGCCTTGGGGTTCTCGCGTGCGAAGGGGTACGACCTGGCTCGCCGCGGGGAGTTCCCATGCCGTGTGCTGCGTATCGGCCGTAGCACACGTGTCGTCACCGCATCCCTGCTCCGCGTGCTCGAAAGCGGAGAGCCGGAGTACAACGGTGCCCGAGCCTGACACTCCGCCGTCCTAACCCGCAGTGCGCAGAAGCCCCGCCGGAGCGATCCGGCAGGGCTTCTTGTCTCAGCTGCCCCTATGACGTGGGTTTCTGTGAGTCGGGTCTGACCAGGTGAAGACACCGCCCCACCCCAGAGAAAGGGGATGCTACGGGGTGGAACGTGTGGCGCGAGACGAAGCAGAGTGCCTTGTGCAGCTCAGCGCAGGTGTGGGAAGGCATGTTGGACGCAACAGACACCTCACGATGCGAAGGCGTCAAGCTGCGGCGGGGAAGGCGGTCTGTTCATCGAACAGCTCGCGTTTCATCAGGCAGTGGTAGAGCTGTCCGATCATCCCGTACTGCCTAACGTTCTTGAGTCCCTCAGGTGTCCGCCTCCTCATCGATCGCTAGCCACTGTCGCGTAGCGGCGAACCGCTCGGGCACCGACTGCGTGCGGACGAGCACCGCTTCTTGTTCGCCCTGCGCTTCACGCCCGTCCATCCCATCAAGGTGAATACCGGGGAGAGATGGACGTGATGCTTCTGGAGGGGTGGCCGAACCCGATGTCGGCGCCTCGGGCCTTGTCCAGGCGCTCGGCGATGGAGCGGGTGTCGACGACCGCGCGCAGGGCGCCCCTCATGCTCTCCCGTGGAAGCGAGGGATCGCGCGGTGACGGCAACGGCCAGAGCGGCTGCGGCTGTTGGGGCCCTTCCCGCCCCGGCGCGGGCGGATGGCGAGTTCAGCGGTAGCCGGTCGCCTTGGCAAGTTTGAACATCCGGGCGATCTGCACCGGCCCGTCGCCTGCCTTGGCCCGGGCGCGTGCCCGCCCGCTCAGCACAGCCCGGGCCGCGTTTTGCGCATCGGCCGCGTCCGGCTTCCCGCGCCGGCGGCGCTCCGACCGGTCGGGCCGGTTCACCTCGAACACCTCGACCTGCTGGGCCAGCAGATAACGGCACAGTGCCGCGCCGAAGCTACCGGTCCCCTCCACCCCGCCCCGCCGTACCGTGCCCAACCCCCTGGCCCACGCCAACAGTTCGCGATAGCCAGCTGCGGTGGCGGGGAAACTCCCGGTCCCGATCACCTCCCCCAGCGAGGAGACCACCGCGGCGGCATGAACATCCCGGTGCGTGTCCACACCGAGGATGACCTCCCCACCAGCCGGACGCCGACCGGTGCATGGGGTGCTGGGCGTACGGGCCATGGACATTCGCCTCCCGACGACATGAACGGTTCCAAGTCGCCGACACCAGACCGCGCGGGGACGGTCAGAACTGAGACAACGCCTGGCTCGTCGGCAGGCCCCTATCGGGACACGCTCCGTCGGCCCGGTGCCGGCACGCACCATTCCAGGCCAGCGGGGGCGACACAGCTGAGACAAGACACCTCCGCCAGCCAGATCTCTCATGAGTCAGACCCCGGCCCGGGACAGCTCGACGCACTGCCCGCCGCCTCCGCACCGCTGCTGGACATCACTGCACAGCAGAACGCCGCCTGGCCAACCCGCCTCTCCGCCTCCTGACGCCCAAGAACCCAAGAACGCCCACACACCACGCAGGGCTGGCGTTTGTATGCACCGCGACCAATCTCCGTCTCCGCCGAGCGACGGGAAGCCGATCGGGTGACGATGGACGTGTACTGACGTGATCACGCTGCTCCCAGAAGGAGGCAGACGTCATGACATCCCCTTCCGGTTCTCCAGACCCCGCTCCCCCGCACAGCACCGAGCCACAGGACACGCCCCTGGCCGAAGGCATGGCCTTCCTGGCGAACAAGGGCTGGCAGATCCTGCTCGCCATGGGCCTGGCCACCACCGCCCTGGGCGTCATCGCCCTGGTCTGGCCGAGCGCAACGCTGCGGGTCCTCGGCGTGCTCTTCGGCGTCTATCTGCTGGCGACCGGCGTTTTCCAGCTGGCCGGCGCCTTCGGCACGCACGTGCCCCGGCATCTTCGGGTGTTGCATTTCCTCACAGGCGCGCTCGCCATCCTGCTGGGGTTGATCTGCTTCCGGGGCGCCATGGAGTCGATTCTGCTGCTCGCCCTGTGGATCGGCTTCAGCTGGCTGGTGCGCGGCACCATGGAGACGGCCGCGGCAGCCTCCGCCCAGGACATGCCGGCCCGAGGCTGGCACGTGGCCTTCGGGATCATCAGCGCTCTGGCGGGCATCGTGCTGATCGTCTCGCCGTTCGCCTCGATCGCGGCACTCACCCTGGTGGTGGGCGTCATGGCCATCGTCCTGGGGCTGACCGAGGTGGTCCGGGCCATCATGATCCGCATCGAAGTCGACCGTCTCGCTCCGGCCCCCGCCGCCAAGCGGCACCCCCTGTTCCACCGTCCGCACCCCCAGCACTGATCACCGCAGCCGGATCGGCCGGCCACCGGTGAACAGCGAAGAGCCGCCCCCTCGGACCGGGCAGACGCCTCGGCCGGTGCCGACGCCGCACGGCGCGGACGACCGCGAAGCGAACGCGCTGCGACGGAGCAACGATCGCTCCGGCGTCCGCCGCCCGCTCGGCACCATTCCCAGATCGCCGCCGGTCTGCTGCCTGCGGGCTGGGCATTCCGGGCTGGCCAGGTACCGGACGTTCTCCTCGTGGTCCTCCGCACCTCGTGCCACCGGCGGCCCGCCCTCAGCCTGGACCCGTCGGCGCGATGCGTATCACCTCGGCGGCCACCACCGGGTCAGAGACCGCGAGCGCGACGACGCCCCCTTCCGCCGCCACACGCGTCAGGCCCCTGCGGGAATCGCCACTGAACCGCCAAGGCCCATCAGTGGCTGCCCCCGGCACTTCGCCCGCATCGGCCGCTATGGGCGTCCGAGGAGTTGGCTGCCGGCCGTGTTGTCGGTGCGGGCGGTGAAGTAGTCCGTGAAGGCCTGGACGAATTCCTCTTCGGTGATGCGGCCGTCTCCATCGTGGTCGAGCTGGCGGAAGCCGTGGTTGAGTTCGGCGGGGTGGACCCGGGAGCCGCCGAAGATCGTGCGGTACTCATCGGCGCACAGGTGTCCGCTGCCGTCGGTGTCCGCAGCGTGGAAGACCGCCCGCACCGCGACATGCAGCCCCTCCTCGAGATAAGCCGGCCCGGCGTCGATCCCGGTGAGCATGGCGGTGACGAACTCCTCGCAGGTCACCTGTCCGTCGTCGTCAGCATCCATGCCGGCCCGCAAGTGCTGCCACCAGGTCTCGAAGGCGGCATAGACGCGGGCTTCGCGCTCAGGGGTGAGTTCGAGCGGCCAGCACACGTTGTGCGCCATGGCCTGCAGATCGGCCGAGCTGATGCGGCCGTCGCCGGTCTGGTCGAGGACCTGGCGGAAGAAGGTCCGCAGACGCGCCAGGCGGGAATCGGCACCCTTGCGGCGGCGTGGTGCGGGAAGCCGGACAGGGCTTGCCTCCGGCGGGGAAGGACGGTCGGTGGAGGCGGTGGGAGGCTGCGAAGTCGAGGAGTTGCCCGCCAGTGGGGTGCGGTAGCGGCGGTGCTCGGGCAGCGCATTCATCAGCACGCGCATGCCACGGTGCAGGATGAAGGACAGCAGGGCCGCGCGGCGGGTGCGGGGCAAGTTGAAGCGCTCGCGGAAGGCTTCCGGGAGGTCCGCGATGGTCAGCGCACCGATCATGCGGGCGGCCACCGTGCGCGCAAGCGGCCAGGCCGGCTTCAGGTGGCCGAGGCGGCGGGGTGCGGGTGCTTCACGGAGCATGTCGAAGAGCAGGTAGCGCACGGGTTCGCTGTATTCGAGGCGCTCGCGGATCGTGCGGTCCATGTACGCGGGCACGTCCGCGGCCGTGGCCGGGAGCAGGTCGTCACAGAGGCCGAACTCGGTACACACCGCACGGAATTCTCCGTACATCTGATCCAGTTCAGGCGGCGCCAGCGGGCGCCCGGACAGTTCCCGCATCGCCGTCATGCACTCGTACAAGGTGACCAGTACCCACACCCGCACCGCCGGGTCCAACGCTGTGAACGGCCTGCCCTGCTCGTCGGTCCCGGCCAGACGGCGGTGCGCGCGCTCCAGACGGGCAACCTCACGGCGTAGCCCTTCACGGTCGGAGAAGAACAGCCGCTTCCCGCTGTCCATGGTGTGCTCGATACGCCGCCACGGGTGCGCGCGGTAGGTGGAGAAGTTGGCCATGCCAGCGGCGACCGCCGGATCCGCGGTCTGCAGAACCAGCAGCCGCCACGCCACCAACCCGATCCGCCACTCCCCCAGCGTGCGGCGCAGCAGCGAATCAGGACCAGGAAGATCAGCGGTAGCCAAGGGGACGTCTCCTCAAGCAGGTGTACAGGAATGAGCAGGGGACGCCCGAAGAGCGATCATCCGGCTATCCGCCCAACCCAACGGTCCTACCGGAATCCGGGAGCGGCCAGGTTCCCGGATTCACCCATCCGAGACACGCCGCAGGCTGATTCCAGCCCCCGGCGCCCTCGACTGACCGAGATCCAGGTATCGCCCTGAGTGCCCATAACGCTACCTTCCGTGATGTATGCATTACTCGACCTGCGAGGACGTCGCCGGGCGGGTGCTTCCCGGTGTGTCCCGAACGCCTGCACCCGCATCACCGGTCCGTAACGTCCCGAGGAGTACTACTCGGTTGCCGGTCAGGCACGGGCCCGCGGCCAAAGAAAGGCACCTATGGCCACCGCAGCTCGCCTCCCGGCTCCTCCCACCGCTCCCGGACGCCTTCCGCTGATCGGCCATGCACTCGAAATGTGGCGGCGCCCCCTGGAATTCCTCGATTCCCTCACCGCGTACGACCAGATCGTTGCCGTCTACCTGGGCCCCACACCGACCTACGTCCTCGCCGGACCGGAGGTCGTCGACCGCGTGATGGTCGCTGACGCCGGCCACTTCGCGAAAGGCCGCTCCTTCGAGAAGCTCCGCGACTACCTCGGCGAGGGCCTCGCCACCTCCGAAGGGCCCTTCCACCTCCGCCAGCGGCGCCGGATGCAGCCGGCCTTCCATCACCGGCAGATCGATCACTACGCGCGAGCCATGGCGCGGCTGGCCGACGAACGAGTCGCCTCTTGGCAGGCCGGACAGGTCGTCGACGTCACCCAGGAGATGTTTGACCTCTCCCTCGCCATCGTCACCACCACGCTGTTCTCAACCGCACTCGACGAGCACACTGCCGCGGACATCCGCCACGACGTGCCCGTCGTGCTCCGCGGCGTGTACAACCGGGCCATCGATCCGACCGGCCTTGGGCAGAAGCTCCCCACTCCTGGCAACCGCCGCCTCGCGGCCGCACACGACCGGCTGCGCCGGGCCATCGACCACCTCATCCGCACCCGGCGCACCGGCCTCCCCGCCGAGCAGCCGGACCTGCTGTCGATGCTCCTGCAGGCCCAGGACGCCGACAGCGGCAACACCATGACCGACCAACAGGTCTACGACGAACTCATCACACTGCTGGTCGCCGGCACGGAGACAGTGGCAGGCGGGCTGGCTTGGCTCTTCCACGAGCTGGGCCGGCACCCCGCCGTCGACCGGGAACTCCACGAGGAGCTGCGGACGAGGAGCGGAGAGGCGCCTTCGTTCGAACACCTCGGCCATCTCCCGTACACGCGGCGGGTGGTGGACGAGGCGCTGCGCGTGCGCAACCCCGGAGGCGTCACGATGCGACGAGCGACCACGGAGGTCGAACTCGCGGGCTACCGGTTTCCCCCAGGTGCCGAGTTCATGTTCAGCGCCCTCGTCCTGCACCGGAACCCGCACCACTTCCACGACCCCCTGAGGTTCAATCCCGACCGCTGGCTGCCCGGCCAGAAGGCCGCGCCCCGCGGCGCGTTCCTTCCCTTCGGCGCCGGACGGCACAGGTGTATCGGTGAGTCGTTCGCGCGCGCGGAAATGACCACGGTGGTCGTGGCCGTGGCGCGCCGGTGGCGTCTGGAGCCGCTCCCAGGGGCACAGGTACGGGGAGTCATGACCTCTACCAACCACCCCGCCAAGCTCCTGATGAGAGTCGCTCCTCGCGAAGTGAGGTGACACCTCGGCAGGCCGTCACCGGCACACGGGCGACAAAGGGAACGGCGGCACAAGAGCGTTCAGCCCGCAGGCGTGGAGCCACACTGGCCCTGCCTCAGCTCTCCGTTGTCGCCCCGGCAGGTGTGGAAACGGGGTGTCCCGCCCGGGCGCGCCCGCGGTCCCAGCGCATTGCGTTGTTGGGCTCGCGTCAGCGGGAGAGTTCGATTCCCCAGGCGGCGGCTCGGGCGGCGGCGGCCGCGCGGTTGGGGAGGTCGAGCTTGGCGAGGATGTGCTCGATGTGGGTCCCTACGGTGCGCGGCGTGATGTACAGCCGCTCGGCGATCTCCCGGTTGGTGCGTCCGGTGGTCAGTTCAGCCAGCACCTGGAGCTCCCGCGGCGAGAGTCCGCCAGGCCGCCGCGCGTCCGCGGCGGGGTCGGCAGTGGCGATCTCCTCGGGCGGCGGGCCTGAGCGGGGGTCGACGGCCGCGGCGAGGGCCTCGGTGAGCAGCGTGACCACGGCGCGCGCCGGGTCGGGCGTGCGCCGCGGTCGGCGGGTGCTGACGTTCAGCATGCCGACGTACCGGCCGTCGGTGGCGAACAGGCACTGGGCCACGCCGTCCTCGATGCCGAGGGGACACAGCACCTCCTGGAATCCCGGGGATGTCGCCAGGAGCTGCCAGGGGACGTCCCTGAGCCAGAGACCGCCTCGGGCCGGGCTGCGGAGCACGGGAAACACCGGGTCGTGGTGGAGGCGGGTCTCGATGTAGGCCGTGACGTCGTCCGGGTAGCTCCCGGCCAGGGTGGTGTGGCGCCTGCGCAGCGGATCCCACCGGGCCAGGGAGGCGTGGTCGTACTCCATCACCTCCGACAGCGCCGCCAGGACCGTGCCGACGCCGGTCGCGCCGCTCGTGGCGCTCCTGGCGGCCTCACGGACGTGGACGGCCGCGTCCAGGATGTCCGCCGTGCTCCGCTTCGCTGCCATCCCCCAAGGATGATCATGCGCCCGGAATACGTCAATCGCGAAGGGCGTTGTGCACGACCTGCCCGTCCATGACGGTGAGGACGACGGGCAGCTCCGGGATGTCGTGGGGGTCGGCGGTGAGCAGGTCCCCGTCGAGCACACAGAGGTCGGCGACCTTGCCCGGCTCCAGGGAGCCCTTCCAGTCGTCGGCGAAGTCCTGCCAGGCCGCGTCGATCGTGTACGTACGGATCGCCTCGGCCAGGCCGATGCGCTGCTCGGGGCCGCTGACCCGGCCGGCGGCCTTCGACTCGCGCAGCATCATGGTGGCAACGCCCTGGCGCCAGTCCGGGTACGTGACGGGGGCGTCGGACCCGCTCGCGACCCGCACACCGGCGTCGATGGCATCGCGGTAGGGCCATGCGTACGCGGCCCTGCCGACGCCGACGAACTCCTCCTCCATGTCGGCGACGGTCCACTTGATCGTGGGGTTCATATTGACGCCGAAGCCGTGCGCGGCCAGCACCTTCATGCTGTGCGCGGTAAGGAAGTCGCCATGAATGACGTAGTGGCGGGCGTCGAGCCGCGGGTGCTCTGCCATGGCCGCGGCGAAGGCGTCCGCGACGGTGTCGATGGCCCGGTCGCCGGTGACGTGGACGCCCAGCTGGTGCCCGGCGGCATGGGCATGCCGGATCATGGCGTCGATCTCCGCGATCCGCTCGGCGTCGGTCGCGCCGCCGACGCACAAGGAGCCACAACCGCCGCCGACGTACGGCTCGTGCATCCAGGCCGTCTTGTTGGGGACGATGCCGTCGGCGAAGATCTTGACTCCGTGGATCGCGAGGCGGCGCGGATCGGCGTCGCCGCACTCGCCGAGGGCGGTGAGGGTGCGGGCGAATTCTTCGGCGGTGCTCGCCATTCCGGTGGGCAGGAGCAGGACGCCGAGGCGGGCGGTCAGTTCGCCGTCGGCCAGCAGCCGGCGGTAGACGTCGAGGGTCTCCGCGCCGAGCGCGCCACGCATGATGCCGTCGCCGCCGGGGCCGAGTCCGGGCTCGGTGTAGCTGGTCACGCCGAGCCGGGCGAGCGTGGCGAGGGTCGACCTGATCGCGTCGGTCCGCTCCTGCCGGCTGAGCGGCGGCAGCGCGTTCTGGACGAGGGCCTGGGCCCCCTCGTGGAGCAGCCCGGTCGGCTCCCCGGCTTCGTCCGCGACGATGGCCCCGCCGGGCGGCGCGACGGTGTGCCGGTCGATCCCGATGAGCTCCAGTGCCTTGGAGTTGACCCAGGTGGCGTGCCCGGAGAAGGAGTACAGGACGACGGGGTGGTCAGGACTCACGGCGTCGAGGTCGTGCCGCGAGGGCAGCCGCGACGGATCGGAGACGCACTCGTCGAGGTAACCGGTGTCCCAGCCGTGCCCCGTGATCCACTGCCCGTCCGGAACCCGCCCGACGGCCTCACATACCGCCTCGGCCACGTCCGCGAGGGAGCACGCGGCGGGATGGCCGAGGTCGAGGGAGAGCGGCGGCGTCGCCATGCCGAAGGCGCATCCGTGCAGATGGGAATCGTTGATACCGGGAAGCAGTGTCGCCCCCCGAAGATCGACGACGCGGGTGCCGGGTCCGACGAGCGGCGCGACGTCGTCCTGCCCGCCGACGGCACTGATGATCCCACCGGTCACCGCCAGGGCCGAGCCGACGGAGAACTCCGCATCGACCGTGACCACCCGCCCGCCGAGAAACACCAGATCCGCATACGTGTCCACAGAAGTTCCTTTCGAAAACCGGGTGCATCACGGCCACCCGCGAACGATCTCCCGGGGACTATGGCCACTCGCCCACCTCCCGCACATCGGTCATTCCACCGATACGCGCTCGCGCAGTGCAGTTGACGGCCGGCCGGCATCTCGGCGCGGGCAGCCCAAGGAGCCGGGCAACTCGCCTCACCGCGCTCGTGCGGAACGCGCGGCTCGACCCGGTCGACGGTGAAGCTGCCCACAAAGGAGGCCTGTCCGAGGGGATCCGGGCCACGACGTCCGCCGGTGACCGCGATGGGCGGTTGATAGCGGCGTGTCATCCGCTCGTGTGCAGGGCGTCGACGACCGCCATGCGGCGCACCCGACGGGCGGGCAGGACCGAGGCCGCGATGCCGGTCAACACGGTGGCCGCAAGGATGCCGAGCACCGTCAGGGCTGTGCCGTCCGACGAGGTCAGGATGGCGACGTGCGAACCGCCAAAATCGAGCGGACCGCCAGCACGCCGTAGACCAGGCCGAGGATGGTGCCGGCGACCGCGCCTGTCAGCGCGAGCAGTACTGATTCCAGGGTGAGCATCTCGCGTAGTTGCCTGCCCGACAGGCCGATGGCACGCAGCATGCCGAACTCGCGGGGTGCCGAAGCGCACCTCGACGACACAGTTCGGGTGTGCCCGAGGTGCTCGTAGAACTCCAGGGTGTTCACGAGGGTTTCAAATCACGATGGCCGATGACTTGCGCTTGAACAGGCACCCCGCGGGGGCCCGGTCCGATCTGTGAACGGTCCGTCCGCTGTCGCTGCGCGATGAGTCCGCCCGGGCCCGCTGCAGGGTCCGAGTGTGGTCAACCCGTACCTGACGAGTTCGGTCTCCGCCGCATAGCTGCCGGACATCCGGTCCCACACGATGAGGATCCCGCCGTAGTTCTTGTCCAGGTAGGGGTTGTTGGCGCCGTGGTGGACACAGTGGTGCGACGGGGTGTTGAACACGGTCAAGGCCGCCAGCGCCCGGACGGCCCGCCGGGCAGGCGCTTGTCGGTGAAGCCGGACGAGGCCAGCTTCCGCTCGACCCGACGCCGGTAACCGATCCAGGAACGTACGAGCTGCGCACATCCGGACCGTGCTGGCGCTCGCCCCGCACGCGGATCCGGGGACCGTCGTCCGGCGGCTGTCGGACGAGTCGGTGGCGCACGCCCGCCGCTCGGCCGGTCTCGAGTCTGACGCAATTACCCGCGAGCTGCGCGCCCAGTTCCCCCTCAGGCGTGCATTCACCAGTCACCCGGCACCGCATGATGTGGGGTGATACCGAAATGCGCGGCAGGTGGGCAGCAACACAGGGTTTCGGAACGTGACCTACCGTTCCATGCAATTAGCCTCTGTTCTTGAAAGTGTCCTTCGCCTTCTCCTTGGCCTCACGGGCGGCACCCTTACTCTGCTGCGCCTGACCTTTGGCGATCATTCCCTCGTTGCCGACGGATCGACCGGCTTCTTTCTTCACTGTGCCTTTGACCTGCTCGGCCTTCGCCTTCGCCTTTTCGCTCGCGCTCACGATTCGCCTCTTTCTCGCCCCCAGCTACTAGAAGCCATAATCGCACACAATGCATTCGAATAGTTCGAGCCAACAGGGAAAATGCCACCCCAGGGGCGATTCTCCGGCCTGAAGCCCGCGGCCGTCCGGGGTCAGTGACGGCCGCCTGCGCTTGACGACGGTGGCGACAGCGCCACCGAAGCACTAAGACCGTGTCCTACGTGGTGAGGCGGTCGTTGGCTTCGGTATGGGGCGGGGTACGTGGAGTTGGATTGTTCCGGACGGACTGTGGGAGATCGCGAAGCCGCTGATCCCTCCGTCGAGAGTGCGGCCGCAGGGCGGCGGAACGCAGGACACGCCTGATGAGACACTGTTCGCGGCCATCGTCTACGTCCTGGTCAGCGGCTGCGCCTGGCGCCAACTGCCGCCCTGCTTCGGCATATCGAAGTCGACCGCCCACCGCCGGTTCCTGATCTGGTCGAGAGCCGGCGTCTGGGGCCGCCTGCACGAAGCCGTGCTGCACCGCCTCGACGACACCGGCCTGATCGACGTCACCCGCGTTGTCCTCGACACCGCCCATGTCAGGGCTAAAAAGGGGGCGAACACACAGATCCGAGCCCCGTGGACCGGGGCAAGCCGGGCTCCAAGATGCACATCCTGTCGGACGCGAACGGGCTGCCCCTTCTCGTCGGCATCTCGGCCGGCAACACCCACGACAGCGAAGGGCTGAAGCCCATGGTGGCAGGTCACCAAACGAGACACGACCCCCACCGAGGCCGGTACCTCAAGCCCCAGCGCCTTCACGCCGACAAGGCGTATGACCGCGCCGATCTGCGGAAATGGCTGCGCGGCAAGCGGATCGGAGTGCGCATCGCCCGCAAAGGCATCGAATCCAGCGAACGCTTAGGGCGCCGGAGGTGGGTGATCGAGCGCACGATGTCTTGGCTGTCCGGCTACCGCAGACTCAGCCCCCGCTACGAGCGCCATTCCCGCAACTACCTGGCCTTTCTCGGACTCGCCGCCGCCCTTTGCTGCTACAAGCGCCTCGTCCGCCTCACCACGTAGGACATGGTCTAAGTGAAACTCCGACATATGCTTGTGCACCATCCGCAGCTGACCAGATGGGCGGCTCGGGAGTCGTCACCGAAGTGAGCGCCGATCCATGATCTGAACCCCGCCGCCAGTGTGTCCTTGGTGATGAAACGGGTGAGGCGACACGTGGTGCCGAGGGCGAGAAGGAACGCGGCAACGCTCATGAGAACCGTCCACTCTCCTGCTGGGCTCACTACGGGTGGGGCGGACTCGGCGGGACCCCGATGACGTGGAAAACATCTGTCTGACCAGCCACCTGGAGCTCCACACGTGACCTTGGGGCAGTGAGAGCCGCTCGGCTGTCCGGGGCCGATGCCGGAGGGAAGCACCGGCCCCGGTCCTCACCTGTGAGCCGTCCACGTACCACCGGCACCGGGGGGCTGTCCGCTTCCCCGTCTCCGTCCTGCCGACGGGCGTGGTGCCGAATGGCTCACCGGTAAGTTTGAGTCGGGCTGTCCCCCGTCCTTCCACGACGGGGGACAGCCCTTGACGGACACGCCCTTGAGGCCGGCCGCCTACCGGAAGGCCGTCAGGTCAGGGGCTGCACAGCGTGACCAGACCTGTGCGCGAGTACCGCAGCAGGACCCGTCACACTCCCCCGGCCGATCGGGCGCAGGCCGGTCACACCGGCGGGAAGCAGGGCGTCAGGGAGCCGGTTGCCTGGACCGTGGAGCCCCCGACGGTGGCGACCGCCGTGTAGCTGCTGGCGCTGATCTGCAGGATGGACAGGCCGGCGTTGTTGAGGGTGGCGACACCGCTGGCGTTGGTCACCGCGGTGCCCACCGGCAGGCCGGAGACGTAGAAGGTGACCGTGACTCCCGCTTGCGCCGGCGTGAGGGTGGCCTTCAACGTCGCCACGAACAGGTGCGGAATCGGGAAGGGCAGGTTGACCCGCCAGCAGGCGGGCGACGCACTCAGCGGGCCTGTAGGCGCACCGACGGTGATGGTGAGGGGTGCGGAGACGACGCCGGTGCACGAGCACGCGGTGCCCGCCGCGGTGACAGTGGCGGTGACCGTGGCGGCTCCGGCGGTGTTGAAGGTCAGCGATCCGGTCGCGACACCCGCCGCATTGGTGGTGACGGTCACCGGGACGGCACCGCCGTTGAAGGTCACCGAAGCACCCGAGACCGGCAAACCGTTGCAGGTCACCACAGCGGAGACGGAGGTCGGCTGGCCGACGACCACCGGCCCGACCACCGGCTGGACCACCACCTGGCAGGACTGCTGCGGAGTGACGGTGATGGTGACGGGCGCGGAGACGACGCCGGTGCACGAGCACGCGGTGCCCGCCGCGGTGACAGTGGCGGTGACCGTGGCGGCTCCGGCGGTGTTGAAGGTCAGCGATCCGGTCGCGACACCCGCCGCATTGGTGGTGACGGTCACCGGGACGGCACCGCCGTTGAAGGTCACCGAAGCACCCGAGACCGGCAAACCGTTGCAGGTCACCACAGCGGACACGGGCGTCGGCTGGCCGACGACCACCGGCCCGACCACCGGCTGGACCACCACCTGGCAGGACTGCTGCGGAGTGACGGTGATGGTGACGGGCGCGGAGACGACGCCGGTGCACGAGCACGCGGTGCCCGCCGCGGTGACAGTGGCGGTCACCGTGGCGGCTCCGGCGGTGTTGAAGGTCAGCGATCCGGTCGCGACACCCGCCGCATTGGTGGTGACGGTCACCGGGACCGCACCGCCATTGAAGGTCACCGAAGCACCCGAGACCGGCAAACCATTGCAGGTCACCACAGCGGAGACGGGCGTCGGCTGGCCGACGACCACCGGCCCGACCACCGGCTGGACCACCACCTGGCAGGTAGTCAGGGCCGGGACGGTGACCGCGTTCGTGTCCAGCGTGACGGCGGCGCCGAGAGCCAGCAACCGGCCGTCCACGATGGCCCCCGTGTTGGCGGTGATCGAGGTGTTGGCGAGGATGCTGCCCCTGATGGTGGTGCCGACGCCGAGTGTCGCGGAGCTGCCGACCTGCCAAAAGACATGGCTGGACTGCGCGAGGCCGGCGAGGTTGACGGTGCCGGCGGCTCCCGTGATGAGCGTGGTGTTCGTCTTGAAGATGAAGACGGCGTTGGGGTCACCCTGAGCGTCCAGGGTCAGTGGCCCGTTGAGGCTGAACGTGCCGGAGAGGGAGTTGTACACGCCGGGGGTCAGGGTGGTCCCGCCGAGTTCCGTCGCGACAGTGGCCGTGGCCGGTTGCAGAAGTGCGTTGCCGTACCCGATGAGCAGGTCGGCCTGGGCCTGCGCCGCGGCAGCGTCGTTCACGTGGATGGTTCCGGTGACCGTTCCGGGAGGGTTGAACCCGGTCACCGCACCGGCGGGGCTCACTCCGAGGTCGCCGGTGACCACAGTGGGGCCGGTGTTGGTGACCGCCGTGTTGGCGAGCACGCCGAAGGTGGCGGCGCTGCCCAGAGGTACAAGTGTTGCCATCGTGGGTTTCCTTTCCTAAGGCTTCCGGGGCGGCTCTGATGCCGCCCTGGAACTGTGGGAGGGCGGCGCGCTTGCACCGCTGCGACCGGCGCCTTGGGCACGGGGTGAGCTGTGCCACTTGCTGCGCGCCGGGATGAACATGAAGGCTTCGCCCCGAGCGTGGTGTGCGCACTCGTCACAGCTGCCTGGGCGCACTCAGGCGTCGGCGCTCCTACCGCGTGCTCCTGGTGACGCCGCACGGGAGGTCGCCTGATGCCGGATCGTCGCCTGTGCCGGACGTCGGGGGTGTCCGCCATCCAGGTCTGATGGAGAACAGGGGGAGCCTGGAAACAGGCGGAGTTGTCGCCCGAGTCGGTCACTTGGGCGTGCTAGCGGTCCGTGGAGCCCCGTTTGAGATGGGATCCGCCGAAACCGATGTGGTCGGATTCAGCGGAGTCGGCAGCGTGAGTTGTTTTCCACTCACCACGACTCAAAGCAGTTGATGCCTTTTCGGCTGAAAACCCTTGCCCATGTTGAGCCCTCGCGATCTAGGTCTGCGTGGATCTAGTTCGGGACTCCTCAAGGACCGACTGGCAGTCAGATCACAGCTGGTAGAAACAACTGACCAGCCGTCCAAGGAGCGCCCATAAGGAAATGCCGCTGGCCACTACGGGCCAACCGGCAAAACATGAGTCCCCACGAGGGATGGGCGACCTCCGGACTCACTGTTGCTATTTAAGGCATCACCCGCGGTACTCGGATAGAGGGAGGGCCCAGATGTCCCCCGAATGGCGCAGCGCTTACCCAGGGCCGCTGCTGCCACGGACCATGCATGGACATCACGCCTTGACGGCGGAGCGAACTCATAGCCAGCACAGAAAGGCGGGCTGGAACCGTTCGTGCACGGACACCCCTGGGGGCAGTGGCACTGCTGCGCGTTCTGGTGCTTGTGGTGCCAGTGCTCGCCGCGCGGCGGTGAATTGCGGCGTATCAGGGGGAGTTGTGGTGCGGTCCGCGTCATAGGAACGAACGTCGGAGGTCAGCCGCTGGGTCCATCGGGCACCCACTGGCGACCGTCTCCTTGCAACCTGACGGTCCGTGCACGGGCGCGTGATCGGGTTGTTCCTCCGGGCCTCCGCTCGCAGTCGAAGGGTTCGGACGCCGCCTGAGCAGGGCGTCAATCGTGCTCTTCTTCTTCGGCCTCCATGCGCCGGGTGCCTTGGTGCGTCAGCGTGACCACGGCGGCGGGCGTCGGCGACCGCACGCAGGGCGCCCCTTGTGGTCTCCGGTGGAAGCGAGGGCTCGCGCCGTGACGGCAACGGCCAGAGCGGCTGCGGCGGTTGGGGGCCCTTCCAGCCTCGGCGCGGGCGCGGATGGCGAGTTCAGCGGTAGCCGGTCGGTCTTTTCAACGGTGTCGGCGCTGAAGAACCAGTCGGCCGACCAGCGCACCGCCGAACACCACCACGCCCACACCGACCAGCCAGGACTGCACGACCAGGACGGTTCCGATGGCGCCGTAGGTGACCGCGCTGGATGCGATCAACGGCGAGAAGACGAGCCGGGAGAAGAACCGGAGACCGATCAGCCCGATCACCGTAGCCACCGCGCCGGGCAGCAGGGCGCCCCAGCCGACCCGCCCACCGAGCAGCATCCGCTGCGACCACCAGAAGAACAGCACCGCGCTCAGCAGTGCGGCCGACGTGAGGGCCAAGGACTGTCGCCACAGCGTGGTGGTGGCGGACATGAAGAGGTACCCGACGAGTACGACGAGCCACAGCACATGCCGCCACCGGGCATACCAGCGCGCCGGCGAGAGCTCCCAGACCCTCTCGTAGCCGGTCTGCACCGCCGACCCCAACGACAGACCGAAGACAGCAAGGGTGGCAAGGCCAAACGCGGTCGTGGTCCGTGCCGCCTGGCCAGGCCGGGTGAACAGCTGCCCGATCTGCTCACTGGAAGTCGTCGACACACCGATCCCCTCCCCCAGCCACTGCGCGAACCCCCGCCCGTGCGTCGGATCACCCACGGAGACCACGATCAGCAGCGGCACCAGCGTGAGGAACCCGAGCGCCGCAAAACCCAGTGACCGCGACCCCAGCTCCAGCTCACGGCCCCGTCTCCATCCGCGCCCGACCGGCGAACGCCGCATCCCACGGCGCAGCCGTCCGAACAGAGAGGGACGGCTCGCGGCTCCGGAAGGCTTCATCGGTGTGCCTGCCGACTGGACGGCCGACGATGTCGCCGCGGTCTCACGGGCCGTCAGTTACGCTGCGCGCCCGGGAGGAGAAGACCGCCTCCGCTGCCGCGAGGCGCAGTGTCTCCAGCGTGTCGATCTGGTCGCGCGCCCGTTCCAGCAGATGGTGCAACTGGGATTCGTCCAGGCGGGGCTTCCCCGCGGCCACGATGAGCAGCGTGCGCCAGATCAGGGTCTTCCCCCCGACTCCCAGCCGCAGGGTCTCCGGCTCGATCAACGTGCTCAGTCCGGAGCGCCGGTACAGGACACCGTTCGGCTTCAAACGCCCCAGCCGCTCTGCCACCCAGCCACCGGAGACCTTGTAGCGGCGTGCGGGGACTTCCAGCGCGTCCATGACTTCGAGCAGGCTCCGCCGGTCCTGAGCGATCTCGTCGCAGATGCGCTGCCGGTCGGCACTACGCGCCGAGTGGCGGTGTCGGTGGGCGATGCGCTGCGCGAGCCCGATGCCGAAGGTGGCACCGGCCAGGTGGTCATTCAGGTAGATCCCGAGCTTGTCGCGATACATCCTGGGCCCCGTTCTCGCCTGTCCTCGGCGATCTCCTCGACGGTGCGAGCGCGTACACAAGCAGGCACGGAGCACCGGCGTCGGATGTCCCCCGCACCACGACAGCAAACCGCGGGAGAACGGAGTCGACGTGGCGAAATGCCGGGAACGGACCCGAACGGCTCAGGGGACCAGGCGCACCGCTGGGACTGTCGGGCACCGTGGTGCCGGGCGCCTCGCCGGAAATCCCCGAGCCGCACGCTGACGGCTACTACCGGTACGAGCACACCGGCCAGTGGAAGGTGGCCGACCTCACCGCTGCAACGTCTCCTGGATCTCCGCCGCCGGTGACCGACGGGCTGAGCACCGCGGCTCCGTACGCCTGGAAGGTGGACCTCTTGGCGCCGCATCAGGCAGAGCACGAACCGGGCCACGTGCGCGGACACCGGGCCGCGCTCTCACAACAGCTGCCCCCTATGACGGAGGTCATGATGGTGAGGGCCTGACCAGGTTGAAGACCTCTCGGGCCACGTAGCGTTTGAGGCATCGGACGATCTCGCGCCGGGTCTTGCCCTCCTTGGTGCGGCGCTCGTAGTAGTCACGTGTGCGCGGGTCGAAGCGCAGCCGGGTCTGCACAATCCGGTGCAGGGCGGCATTGGCCTGCCGGTCGCCGCCGCGGTTGAGCCGACGGTAGTGCCGACTGCCCGAGGAGTGCTCGACCGGGCTGACCCCGCACAGCGCGGCGAAGGACGCCTCACCGCCCAGGCGCTCCGGGTTGTCCCCCATCGTGATCAGCAAGGTGACGGCCGTGTCCGGGCCAATGCCCACCGGGGCGAGCAGCTGCGGGGCGTGGCGTTCCACGAGCCGGGCCAGGTGACGTTCCAGGTCTTGAATCTGCCCGGTCAGCTGCTCGACGCGCCGGGCCAGCAGGCGCAGCGTGATGCGGGTGGCCTGCAGCACCGCGTCGCCGCCGCCCCCGTCTTCGTCGTTGTCGGCGAGCCGCGCGCAGGTGCGGATCAGCGCCGGGGTGTTCAGCCCGGCCAGTTCTTCCCGCAGGACCGGATCGGCGGTCACGAGGACGGCCTTGAGCTGGTTGATCGCCTGGGTGCGGGCCTTGACCGCGGAGTCCTTGGCAAGTTTGAACATCCGGGCGATCTGCACCGGCCCGTCGCCTGCCTTGGCCCGGGCGCGTGCCCGCCCGCTCAGCACAGCCCGGGCCGCGTTTTGCGCATCGGCCGCGTCCGGCTTCCCGCGCCGGCGGCGCTCCGACCGGTCGGGCCGGTTCACCTCGAACACCTCGACCTGCTGGGCCAGCAGATAACGGCACAGACCCGCACCATAGCTGCCGGTCCCTTCCAACCCGGCCCGCCGCACCGTGCCCAACCCCCTGGCCCACGTCAGCAGTTCGCGATAGCCCACCGCGGTGGCGGGGAAGCTCCCGGTCCCGATCATCTCCCCCAGCGAGGAGACCACCGCGACGGCATGAACATCCCAGTGCGTGTCCACACCGAGGACGGCCTCCCCACCAAGCCGACGCCGACGGGTGCGTGCGGTGCTGGGCGTACAGGCCATGGTCATTCGCCTCCCGACCACATGGCGCTTCCAAGTAGCCGACACCGGACCGCGCGGACGGTCAGAACTGTGACAACGCCTGATGGGTCGACAGGCGCCTATCGGGACACGCCCCGCCGGTGCCGGCACGCACCATCCCTGGTCAGCGGGGGCGACCAAGCTGAGACAAGACACCCTGGCCAAAATTCTCATGAGTCAGACCCCACCCCGGGACAGCACCCGCCCATTGTCCCAGCAGGACAGCTACGGCGTGGGCACGCTGCCACAGCACACCCATATCAACTGCGGGAGCAACAGAAAGGGCCACCGAAACAACCCATTATGAAAAACAAGGCAAGTTGCCCATGCGTTTACGGGCGACTCAAGCAACTGGCGGGTACACAAGCTAAGTTCCGCCCTGACCATCCGATGTCGAACGCTCACGGCCCCTCACTCCAGGTCCGGCCTTGATGCAACAGTCGTGGTCGAACGGCAGAGCCGGAGCACAGCAAGACCGTGCCGAACACCTCACCGGGCCCGCCCCCGAACGCAGGAACCCCCGCCGGCAAGCCGACGGGGGTTCCTCACCTCTCACGCGGTATCACACGCGTCTCACCAACAGCATTGACGCTCCTGGATCACGAGGCTCTGACCTGTGCATACGCCCCTGACCTGGACCACCCGGACCGCACAAGACGCGATCTACAACCTGTGCCAGGTGGGACCGTCAGCTCGGAGCGGGCGGCTGCGGCCAATCCAACAGAGCCGCAGCCCTAAGTCTGCATCAGCCAAGATCCGGACCATTCCCGGGCCAGCGGTCCCGGCAAAGTCCCCACCGCTGCCATACCCGCAGGTCAGCGAGTTGCTTGCGCTGTACCACCAGCAGACGAAGAACCTGCTGGGCTCTCCACACATGTGGCCGAGCAAGCCCGATTGGCACCACGAAATTCCCGGCAACCTGCCACACCTGCGTCGCCAGCAGACCATCTGACCAGCGACGCATAGCGACTGATGCCCCGTCAGAACGAGCGTCACGAGCGTCATTTCAGCGTCAAGATATCGCCCGTAACGCCCACACCGCACAATGCGCATCAATAAAACCGCAGGTCAGGCGCCCTTGGCCGCCTTCTCCAGCACCACAACGCACTCCACATGATGGGTCATGAAAAACACGTCACCGCGGGCGGGCGCGAGGAAGCACGCAGGTCAGGAGTGGACGAGCACGCGCTGTGGGGCGGCGACCTCCTGGCCTTCCAGGACGTACGACAGTCGGCGTTCGTACGTCGCGAATGCGCCGACGTAGAGCCGGACGTCCCTGAGGGGGCAGCCCCCGTCATCGCCTTGTGCCTCACCGATGAAGCCGATCCGTCGTCGCCCGGCGCGAAAGGCAGCGGACTGGTTGCGCAGGGAGCGAGGCCAGGCGCTACCCGGCGGCGACCACTCCGGGTTCCTGCGCCCCCGTGCGCCGGGTAAGACGACCGCCAAGTCTGTACAGGCCCAAAGGTTTTTTCTGAACGGCGCCGGAACGCAGGCCCTGCGGTTGGCGATTCAGTGGTGCGCATCTATCGAGCCATTTCGAGCACGAGTCGCACGCCAATTCATACAACCTTATTTGTGGTTCTTCTGTTGCGAGGGGCTGCGGGGCTGCAACTAGCTTCGGTGGCGCGCCGCAGCTCCTGTTCCGGATTTCCGATGAATCCGGGCGCAGCTGTTCATGAGCCGGACAGCCGGCTCGTGGCCGGGCTGGGGAGGGGTGGCGTAATCCGCATCGAAGGAGACGGCAATGAAGAAGGCTTACGAAGCGCCGACGCTCGTCCGACTGGGTTCGTTCCGGAAGAAGACCGGGCTCCTGAACAGCTCCGGGAACGACCGGCTGATCCTGAGCAAGAACTGACGGTCAACGGCTCGCTGATCCGAAGCCATGACTGAAACGCACCCAGGTGCGGGCAGGGGCCCCGGCGACGCGCACTTCGCGGTCTTTCCCGACCGTGCGGACGCGGCCGCCGTGGCCCGCTGCTTCGCCCACCCGCAAACCCGCACCCTGACGTACGCCTCCGGCCGTCCCTGGCTGGTGGGCCACTGGCACGACGAGGACATCGTGACCGCTCGCGCCGGCACGGACGCCCTCGCCCTCGTCGGCTGCTGTCCGGTCGACTCCGCCGAACTGGCGCGCCGGATCGGCCGGTTGAGGGATCTCTCCGAACTCGACGCCTGGGCTCGCAGCCTGCCCGGCAGCTTCCATCTTGTGGCCGCACATGACGGGCAGCTCCGGGTGCAGGGCACCGCGTCCGGTCTGCGGCTGGTGTTCCACGCGCTCGTCGGCGGTGTGCGGGTGGCGGCCACCAGCTCCGATGTGCTCGCCGACGCGCTCGGCGCCGAACCGGACGAGGAACAGGTCGCGGTCAGGCTGCTGTGGCCGGTTCCCCACCCGTTGCTCGAAGCACCGCTGTGGCGGGAGGTCGCCGCCGTGCCCCCGCAGGACGCGCTGATCGTCGCGGCGGACGGGCGGTCCGTACGGCACTCGCGCTGGTGGACGCCGCCGGAGCCGACCCGGTCGCTCGCCGACGGCGCCCCCCTCGTCCGGGACGCACTCACCGGAGCCGTCGAGGCCCGTACGCGGCAGGGCGGCGTGGTCAGTTGCGATCTTTCCGGCGGGCTGGACTCCACTTCCATCACCTTTCTGGCCGCCCGGTCGCCCGCCAAGGTGGTGGCCAGTACCTGGCCGGGGCGCGATCCCGCGGACACCGACCTGTACTGGGCCTCGCAGGCCGCCGGGTGCCTGCCGCAGGTCGAGCACGTGGTGTGGAACGCCGACGATTCACCACTGGTCTACGACGACCTCCTCGGCATCGACGACCTGCTGGACGAGCCGACCATCGGCGTCATGGACCGCTCACGGGTGCTGCACCACCTGCCGGGCCTGGCCGAGCGAGGCAGCCGGCTGCATCTGACCGGTATCGGCGGTGACCATGTGGCGTGGTGCTCCGAGGCGTATTACCACCGCCTGCTGCGCAGGAGCCCGTTGTTCGCCGTGCGGCAGCTTCGTGGATTCCGGGCGCTGTGGCAGTGGCCGCTCGGCGGTATGGCCCGGGCGCTGGCCGACTCCCGGCCGTACGGGACATGGCTGGCGGACGCCGGCCGCGACCTGCGCGGGCCGCTGCCCGCGTCCGTCAGCAGCGGTCTGGGCTGGGGCATGGCACCGCGGCTGTTCGACTGGGTCACTCCCGAGGCCGAACGGCTGGCCGGGCGGGCGCTTCGTGCGGCGGCCGCAACCGCCCTACCGCTGCATCCGGACCGGGGCCTGCACACCGACCTGGAGCAGATCCGCTCCTGTACGCGCATCATCCGGCAGTGGGACCGGATGGCGGCCAGGGCCGGGGTGCCGATGGCGTCGCCGTTCTTCGACGACCGGGTGATCGAGGCATGCCTGGCGGTCCGCCCGAGCGAGCGCGTGACGCCCTGGCGGTACAAGCCTCTTCTCACCACGGCCATGCGCGGCATCGTGCCGGAGTCCTGTCTGGGGCGTACCAACAAGGCCGCGGCGTCCATGGACGCGTCCAACGGGCTGCGCGAGCACCGCGGTGACCTGCTGGCGCTCTGGGAGGACTCACGGCTGGAACGGCTCGGCCTGGTGGACGGCGAGGCCCTGCGCCGGCTGGCCCAGCGGCCCGCCACCCCCGGGCTGCGCGACGCGATCCTCTACTCGACCATCGCCGGCGAAGTGTGGCTGCGCAGCCTCTCCCGCCCCGCGCAGGACAGGACCCGCACCGCCCCCTAGGCGCTTCCCCCTAGGCCCTTCCCCCAGGCACTTCGCTGCACGCCCCCCCATACGCCCCCATACGCCCCCATACGAAAGGCACGCATATGGCATTGCGGTTCGGCGACAAGGTCTCCACGGCCGCGACCGACTACGGCACGGTCCTGCTGGACGAACGCAGCGGACAGTACTGGGAGTTGAACCCCACCGCCGGCCTGATCGTCACCACCCTGCTGGCGGGCGGCGACGAAACAGCAGCGGCCGACGCGCTTCTCGCCGAGTTCGCCATCGACCGCACGCAGGCCGAGCGGGACGTCGCGGCCCTGGTCGAGGAGCTGCGCGCTTCGGGGCTGGCCGCATGACGACACCGAGCGCACTGGAACGGCCCACCGGAGTCCCCCTCGCCCGGCGGCTGGCCGCCCGCCTCGTCCTCCTCCCCGCCGTCGCGCTGTCCTTCCTGCCCCCGCACCGCATCCGTGCCGTACTCGGGCTCGTGCGCCGAGGAGCCACACCCGCCTCTGCCGGCCAGGCCAAGGCTGCCCGGGACGCGATGTGCGCGGTCAGCCTGCGCTGCGCCGGGCCACGCGGCTGCCTGCCCCGCTCCCTGGGGGCCGCGCTGCTGTGCCGGCTGAGCGGCAGCTGGCCGACCTGGTGCACCGGGGTGCGGGTCGTGCCGCCGTTCACGGCGCACGCCTGGATCGAGGTCGATGCCCGCCCGGTGGACGAAGGGGTGCCGGACGACTACTTCACCCGGCTCATCGCCGTGGCACCGGTCAGCCGGCCCACCCGATGACCGCGGCCACCACGAAGACACCGGACCGTTCGACATGGGGCGCGGTCACCACCATGTACCGGCTCACCACCGGGCACCGGGCCTCCGTCGTCGTCGCCACCGTGCTCACCCTGGCCGGCTCCGCCCTCGGACTGGCCCAGCCGCTCCTCGCCAAGAACATCGTCGACGCCGGCGGACACGGACGGACCTTCTGGCCGCTGCTCGCGCTCCTGGCCACGCTGTTCGTCACCGAGGCGGCGACCGGCGCGGTGGGGCGCTTCGTCCTGGAACGCATGGGTGAAGGCGTCGTTCGGGGACTGCGCCACGGCCTCATCGCGCGCCTGCTGCGGCTGGAGATGAACCAGTACCACCGGCACCGTACCGGCGACCTGATCTCCCGCGTGACCACCGACACCACCCTGCTCAGGGACGTCGTGTCCCAGGCGCTGGTCGACCTGGTCACCGGCGCCCTCGCCGCCGCCGGGGCGGTCGTCCTGATGGCGTGGATCGACCCGCTGCTGCTGCTTCTGGTCGCCCTGACCGTGGCCACCGCCGCCGTGGTCGTGGCCTCCCTGCTCAAAGGCATCCGGGCCGCCTCCGCACGCATGCAAGGCTCCGTCGGCGCCGTCGCCGCCGAACTGGAGCGCGCGCTGGGCGCCTTGCCGATGGTCCGGGTGCACCGCGCCGAGGAGCGCGAGGCGGCGCGCATCGGCACGCGGGTCGACGCGGCGTACGACGCCGGCGTACGGACCGCGAAACTCGCCTCGGTGATGAGCCCCGCTGTCGAACTCGCCGTCCAGGGCTCCTTCCTGCTCGTCCTGGTCATCGGCGGGCTGCGGGTCAACGGACACGCCAACTCCCTCGGCGATCTGGTCGCCTTTCTGCTGTACGCCTCCTACCTGGTGCTGCCGTTGTCGTCGGTGTTCCGGGCGGTCGGGCTGATGCAGCGCGGCATGGGCGCGTACCAGCGGATCGCGCAGGCGCTGGCGATGCCGGCGGAACCGGAGGAGGTCGTGGAGCGCGCGGAGGCCGTGGAGGCCGTGGAGCGGACCGGGCCGGGCGGGTGCGTCGTCCGTGTGACGCCCCGGCGGGCGGAGCGGACGGGGAAGGGCGAGGCACCGGCCCTGGCCCTGCACGACGTCCGTTTCGGGTACGTCCCGGACCGGCCGGTGCTCAACGGTGTCTCGTTCACCGTCCCCCACCACGGGCAGGTCGCCCTCGTCGGACGGTCGGGCGCGGGCAAGAGCACGATCTTCGCGCTGGTGGCGCGATTCCACGAACCGGACTCCGGAACGCTGCTGTTCGACGGTCGTCCCGCAGCCGAGCTGAGCCGCGGAGCATGCCGGGCACGCATCGCCGTCGTCGACCAGAACACCCATGTCGTCCACGGCTCGCTCCGGGACAACATCACCTACGCGGCACCCGACGCCGGTGATGCCGAGGTCCGGCGGGTCGTCGAACTCGCCCGGCTCGACGGGGTGGTCCGACGACTGCCCGGCGGCCTGTCCGGCGTACTAGGCGAACGCGGCAACACCCTGTCGGCCGGCGAAAGGCAACGAGTCGCCCTGGCCCGCGCCCTCCTCGCCCGGCCCGCACTCCTTCTCCTCGACGAACCGACCTCCCACCTCGACGCCATCAACGAGACCGCACTCACCACGCTCATGAAGGAAGCCGCCCAGGAATGCGCCCTCCTGGTGATCGCGCACCGTCTCTCCACCGTCCGGCACGCCGACCGCATCATCGTGCTGGAAGAAGGCCGCACCGTCGCCTCCGGCTCCCACGAGGAACTGCTGACCACCAGTCCCTCTTACCGTGCGCTCGCGGCCGGCCAAATGCTCCGGCCGGCCCACGGCACGTCCGGGGCGGATGCGGCGACGGCCGCGCACGAACGGCCCCGAACGCCGTAGTCGTTGAAGGTCGTCACACCGCGTCTGCGGCCGGGCAGGGAGAGGCTGACCTCGACGACCTCCCCCTCCCCGGCCGTTGCCGACCATCGCGTTGCGGCAACAGCATCATCGCCCCGAGCATCTGCCGATCTGGCGAGCCGAGCGTACTGTGCGCGCTCTCAAGCGCTCAACTGACCTGCGAACACCGAATTTCCATCAAGGCATGGGCATGGTACTTCGCCAGCTGATGGCCGAAGGTGGCCCCCGTGAGGCCACGGCTTCTGAGCAGCATGTTTGGATGTGTTGGTGATTGTTAACGCACAGCAAACATCTGAGCCGCGGACGTACTTAGACCGCATTCTGGAGCACTGGTACAAGGACGAGGACGCCGAGGCGCTCGTCCAAGGGGCGCAGCGGCTGACCAGGGGAGAGGCTCGTCGGCGGCTGTTCGAATTGGGGCATGCGCTGCGCGGGCAGGGTCTCGCGCCCGGCGACGGAGTGGGCCTTTTCCTGGCCAACCGCGTGGACTCCGTCCTGGTGCAGCTCGCCGTCCATCTCATCGGCTGCCGCGTCGTGTTCCTGCCGCCCGAGCCAGGACCCGGCGAACTCGCCGCGCTGGTCGAGCAGTCCCGGGCGCGCGCCGTGGTCACCGACCCGCTCTTCGCTGGGCGGGCCGCCGACGCGGCCGGCCGCAGCATCCACACCCCCGCACTGCTCAGCCTCGGGCCGTGTGAGCAGCAGTGCACGGACCTGCTGGCCCTGGCAGCCGAGTGCCCAGACACGCGCCCCGAGGGCGTGCCCGCCCCGGGAGCGGACGAAGCCGTCACCGTCCTCTACACCGGCGGAACCCTGGGCCGCCCCAAACTCGCCTCGCACAGCCACCGGCTCTACAACATGCTGGTGGACCTGGTGGAAGACGTCCCGAAGTACTCCGGCTCCGCGTTCTTCCCGACCATGGACCAGGGTACGGACAGGGTGCTCGCCGCCACGCTGCTCACGCACGGCAGCGGCCACCTCACCTCGCTCCAGGCTCTGGTGACGGGGTCCACCCTCGTCGTGCTGCCCGAGTTCGAAGCGGGCGCGGCGCTGACGGTACTCCGGGAGGAGCGGATCACCGCCACCATGTTCGTACCGCCCATGCTGTACGCGGTTCTCGACCACCCGGAGTGCGAGCCGGGCGCGCTGCCCGAGCTGCGGCGGATCGTCGTCGGCGGTGCGGCCACGTCGCCCAGTCGGCTGCAGCAGGCAGTCGAGGTGTTCGGGCCCGTGGTCAGCCAGGGCTACGGGCAGTCGGAGGCGCTCGGTATCACCGCGTTCGGTGCGGAGGATCTCGCCTCGGAGGGAGCCGGGCGCCCCGAGCTCTGGCGCAGCTGCGGCCGTGCGATATCCGACGTCGAGATCGAGATCCGTGGTGAAGACAGCACGGCGGCACTGCCCGTCAGGCAGGTCGGCGAGGTGTGTGTCCGTGGCGAGACGGTGATGCTCGGCTACTACGAGGACCCGGAGCGCACCGCGGCGGCGCTGCAGGACGGCTGGCTGCGCACCGGGGACATGGGCTATCTCGACGCCGAGGGGTACCTCTACCTCGTCGACCGGGCCAAGGACATCATCGTCACCGGCCGTACCAGCGACAACGTCTACTCCCGGGTCCTGGAGGACTTCCTGCTCACGCTGCCCGGTGTGCGCAACGCGGCGGCCCTGGGCGTGCCGGACGAGGAGTACGGGGAAGCCGTACAGATCTTCCTGGCCACGGCCGAGGGCGGCCCTGACGTCGACCCGGAGGCGGTCGGCGCGGCTGTGACCGGCGAGTTGGGCGAGTTGTACACGCCCCGAAGGACGGTCCTGCTGGACCAGCTGCCGACGACCAAGGTCGGCAAGGTGGACAAGAAGGCGCTGCGCACCGCGTGGGCGAGCGGGAGCTTGGACACGCCGTAGGCTCCGTTGTGTGGAACACCCGGCCGATGCGGGGTCAAGTGCGTTGGGAAGACAGGGCCTTTGTGGCGCACCTGGACCGGCCCCCCTTCCCCCTGTGAAGGGGAAAGGGGGGCGCTGCTTTCCTCTGGGTGCCCTGTGGTGAGGTCGCGGGAGCTGCGTCCGCACCGGAGCTTCCCGGCCTCGATCTCTTCACCGAGGGGCACGTCGCCGGCTGGATCCCGGACGGGTGGCTCACCCTCGGTGAAGAGCATGCCGACCTGAGGAAGCCCATCAGGCATTCCCGGAGTGCGCGAAGGGCGTTTCAGGGCCCTCAAGCGCAGTGGCCCTGACCTTGGGGTCCTCAATTTTCATCAAGGCCACACCCCTCCGGGCACCGCGACGGCTCACCTCCGCCTGAGCGGAGGTGAGCCGGTGTGCGCTCCGATGACGATTTTGTGGTTGGAGTGTTCTCCGCGCGGGCGGAGGTGAGCCGCAGGGTCGAAGGGAACCGCCGAGACGGCCATCAATGCAACTTGCCCCAGGTCGATCGCGCCAAAAAAACCAGAGCGCCATATTTTCCCGGGGCAACCCGGGAAAGAGGTCGACCTGCATTGGGTTGGCCTACTCAACACCGTCGACCTCAGCGCGCCTACGCACCCGGACCGACCGCCTGCAGGCAATCGTCGTCGACCCCTCGGGCACCTTGCCGGAGATCGGCGACAGCGTTCTCGCGCGCCGCCGAGTCCCCCAACTCCCCTTGCTGGAAAGGGTCGACGCCGTGGTCTGCCACGCCGGCCACAACACCGTCTGCGAGACGCTCTGGCACGGGCTCCCCCTGGTCGTCGCTCCCATACGGGACGATCAGGGCGAACCGGCCGTTGTCGACGGCTGGCACATCGATGCCAGCTTCCCCGGCGAGGATCTGGACGCCGGTTCCACCGACTACAGGCGCTGGTGGGCAAACGTGGAGTCCAAGGACTGCGCGCTGCGGATGTTCTTCCTGTGCTCGGACGTGGGTGAGGACGACGCCCCCACCCGCATCGCGTCGGCTCCCACCTGGATGCCGCACGGCTGCTGGAGCCCGAGGGCGAGACGGGCCTGGAGGCCAGGGAACCGGCCCGGCGCGCGGAGTCTGCCACCAGGCATCGCCCGCTCGCGTACGCCACGGGCAAGGCCGGGGACGTCTACCTCTGCCACCCGTTCCCGGTGCACGCCGGCCAACCGCACCGCGGAACGAGTCCGCGCTTCTTGGGCCAGCCGAAGCTCACCCCGACCCGGCCGCTCCAGCTTGCGCGAAAGGACGGGACCTACTCACCCGTCGAGATCGCGACGGCCGACCGGTGGACATGGCTGGTGATCGCCGCCTACGCCCAGCTCCGGCTCGCTCGGCCACTGGCCACCGACCTCCGCAGGCCCTGGGAGAGACCGACCGAACCGCACAGGCTTACCCCCGCTCGTGTCCGACGGGGGTTCAGAAACCTGCGCACGAAGACCGGCTCACGGGCCAGCGCACCGAAACCCTCAACACCCGGGCCAGGAAGGCCACTTGGTTCGAAGTACCGCTGTCCGGCCGCCCGTCACGACGTGGGCCGCGTCCTCGCGACCGGCGAGGCATACAGCCGCCCCGCCCATCACAAAGTCGGCACGAAACCACCGGAGAGCCAACACCGATCGTTAAATGACAAGTAATTCGGGATGAAACAACGGGAGAAAACGCCCTCTTACCTGTTCCGCTTGCTTGGAGTGCACTCCAAGGCCATAGCGTTGAGGGCATGCCTGTATCACTAGGGTTTCGCCGGCGTCCCGGAATGCTGCCTAACTTCTATACCGGATCCCGGCTGAACACGAAATAAGCGGGAGCCAGACGATCGATATCCAAGGAGAATCTCTAATGCAACAACGCAAACTAGGGCAAGACCTCGAAGTCTCGGCTCTCGGGCTCGGCTGCATGGGCATGAGTTTCTTCTACGGTCAGCCGCAAGACGCAGCCGAGATGACGAAGCTGCTGCGGGCGGCCGTTGACCACGGCGTGACTTTCTTCGACACTGCCGAAGTCTACGGCCCGTTTACCAATGAGGACCTGGTCGGTCAGGCGCTGGCACCGGTCCGCGACCAAGTGGTGATCGCCACCAAGTTTGGAATCAAGCACGGCGAGCACGGGCCGACCCCGATGTCCGGGGTAGACAGCAGACCCGAGCAGATCCGCCAAGTGGCCGAGGCCTCGCTCAAGCGTCTTCAAACCGAAAGCATCGACCTGCTCTACCAACACCGCGTCGACCCCAACGTGCCCATTGAAGACGTGGCCGGCACGGTCAAGGAGCTGATCGCCGAAGGCAAGGTAAAGCACTTCGGCCTGTCCGAGGCCGGCGCCGCGACGATTCGTCGCGCCCACGCCGTGCAGCCAGTAACGGCACTGCAAAGCGAGTACTCGCTCTGGATGCGCGAGCACGAAACCGAAATCATTCCGACCTTGGAGGAACTGGGCATCGGTCTGGTGCCCTACAGCCCGCTCGGCAAAGGATTTTTGACCGGCAAGATCGATTCCAGCACGTCGCTGGCCGACAATGACCTCCGCCGCCTGCTTCCGCGCTTCAGCCCTGAAGCACGGCAAGCCAACCAGGTGCTGGTCGACCTGCTGCAGCAGATTGCCGACGACAGAGGAGCCACGCCGGCCCAGATCGCTCTCGCCTGGGTGCTGGCGCAGAAGCCGTGGTTCGTGCCGATCCCCGGCACCACCAAGCTGCACCGCCTGGAAGAGAACCTGGGCGCACTCGACGTCGAGCTGACAACCGGCGACCTACATCGGATCGAAGAGGCCGCGGCCAACATCCGGATCCAGGGCGAACGTCTCCCTGAGCAGTTGCAGTCACGGTTCGGCCGCTGAAAGCCTGTTCTGACTCCTGAGACCGCAGGTCACCGCACCGATGGCGGGCAGGAGGTCCCAACGCTGCCGTTCGTGGAACCGTCTCGGAGACGGTTCCACGACTCGCATTTCCCCTGCCCGGGGGACACAAGCAGACGACATGGCCTGCCTCGAACAAGCTGTCCCGAGACAATCGAGCCGCTGGTCTGACTGTTCCGCGCACCAGGGCAGTTGTCAGTCCTGATCACTAGGATCCGGGCGCATGACCTACATCTTCGATGTCTTCACCGGTGCGCGCCGTGGCACCACCCTCACCGGCAGTGTTCAGTACCGCGATCCCGACAACTACGGGTTCTCCCAGGGGCCCGTATTCGGCCTGCAGCTCATCATGGATGCCTGGAAGGAGGGTGGTGACTTCGGTGCCGGGCCGGTCTCCGCCGCAACGGAAGCTGAGTTCAACGAGCTTTTCGAGTTGTACCTCGGCCCGACGGTGCGTGTTGACGAGGAGGGCTACCTGCTGGAGGAGGGCTCCACCCAGGTGCGCATACCTCGCGTCAAGGCGAAGGAGTTTTACCAAGGCCAGCTCGACCCCCATGGCGGGCGGGGCTTCTCGGACGGCACCCACTACATATGCCTCGCTCCGCGGTGGGGCGACTTTGCACGCCGCGCCGAAGAGATCATCGTCTCCTGGGAGATCCGCGAGGACAACTCCACCGACCTTGACGAAGACGAGGGGACGTCCGCCGACTTCACCCTCGAAGTGAGTGACCCCCGCTATCTCGAGCACTTCACCAAGAACACGTACTTCCAAACGGCCTTCACAGGCCACCTCCCCTCGTAGGTTCGGCCAGCCGGTATTTCGCTGTCGTCCGGCGGCCTTCTGGGCTGCCGGTCTTCGGGTCAGGCACCGAGTAGAAGAAGCGAAGCGCCGTCAGGTGCCGGCCGGCGCTCGTTTCCTCGGCCAGCTGGGGTGGTGCCTTCCGGGCCAGGCGCCTGATCATGAGGGTGATGGCCGTCCAGGTGATCAGCGTCTCGGAGTGTTGGATGAGCCGTTCGTAGTCCCTCGCGTGACGGCGGGCGTGCATCATCCACGCGGCTCCGTTCGACGACCCAGAGGCGGGGCCGCATGACGAAGCCGGAGGCGACCTTAGGACGGCTGACCGGCTTGATCGTGAGGTTGAGGTGCTGTTTTGCCCAGTCGACGAGCTTGCCGGCGTAGGCGGAGTCGGCCCACACGATCGTGATCTCGGGGGGGGCATCAGGCGGAGGCGGAAGGGGATTTCGTTGGCGGCTGCGAAATCGTGCAGGTCGGCGCGGGTGACCATGACCAGCCAGATGGATCCTGCTGGTCAGACCGCCCCGACAGCGTCCGAGCCCCGGGAGGCGGAGCCCCTTTTCCTGAGATCGCGGTGGTCGACCTGATGCTGCCCAGCATCGACGGCTTCGAGGTCTGCCGCCACATCCGCGGTGGCGACCACCGCGTCGGCACGACCGCCCGGATCGTGCTCACTGCCTGCCGTCCAGGCCGTCGAGGAGCTTGTCGTTGCAGGCCTGGCGGGCCTGCTTGTAGGTGGACGAGTCCGACGAGACCTCGGGCGAGGTGGGGTTCGGGTCACCGCCGGGGATGACGTTGCCGTCCTGCAGCTGCGGGTTGGTGAACTTCGAGACGCCCTTGGCTCGCATGCACTTGGCGTGCGCGAGCATCGACTCGTAGTCCTTCTGCGTGTCGCGGGGCGGCTCCAGACTCGCGGCCTTCCGCATCTCGGCCCCGCAAGCCTGACGCGGCCGGGTGCCCTTGGTGGCGTTCTCGGTGCCCATCGAGATCCGAAGTTCCTCGATCATTGTCCAGTCGAGGTGGCCGCTCAGCTTGGGATCGGGGAAGTCCTTATCGACTTCCGTACGCATGCACTGGACATACTTCATCTGTGCGTCGTAGAACGCACTCTTGCCCTTGGACGCACCGCCCTTGGACGCGTCGGCGCCGTCCTTGGTCTGGTCGGTGGAGGGCGCGTTGCTGACGGAAGCGACCCCTCCGTCGGACGACTCGGCGGCGCCCCCGCAGGCCGTGGTCAGGGCAAGGGCGGATACGGCCAGCAGCAGCGCGAGGCGTACGGCACGGGAACGGGAGCCTGTCTTCTGCGTCATGCGGACAATGTCGGGGGCCGAATTAGTGGCCGCTCCATGGCCGCATGATGAGAACGTAACAATGCTGCGGCTCGGCACTTACGCCGTGTGGACAACGACTTGGTGCGCGATGGAGGTCCGGGCGTGTGGGCCCGGTGTCTGGCTGGTGGGTGATCAGCAGGCAGTCTGCCGGGCGGGCACGATCTCTGTGCCTGGCCGGCAGACTGTGGTCCGAAGTCAGACCCGCACGGATACGAGCAACCACGCGATCCACCGACCCGTCGCCGCCTCGGTCCCGCACCGCTTCCGCCAATTCCGCCGCGCCCGCCAAGCCGATACGGGTTCCGGGCTCCGCGAAGGCGAGATGAGGCACAGCTAGGCCGTTTCCTCCGGACCATCTGATCATTGGTCCGATGGTGTCGCTGACTGATGCCCAATGGGCCCGGATCGAGCCGCTGTTGCCAGACCGGGCCCCGAAGCGGGGTGGCAGGTGGCGGGACCACCGACAGGCGATCGACGCCATCGCCTGGAAGTACCGCACCGGCTCGCCCTGGATGGATCTGCCTGCGGAGTTCGGCTCGTGGAAGGCAGCCCACAACTCGCTGCGGAAGTGGGCGGCCGACGGCACATGGCAACGGATGTTCACCGCGCTCCTGCCCCAGACCGAAGCCGAAGGCGACCTCGGCTGGGTTGTCGCGGTCGACGATCGTCCGTGCCCATCAGCACGCCGCCGGGCCCGTCAAAGGGGGCCCCGACAGGCGAGCCCGCCGACCATGCCCTCGGAGTTTCCGGTCATGTGGCCAGGTCCAGCCATTCCCCGACGGCCAGCACGTGTGCGCGCCGTCCGGCGTGCGTGCGGAACTCATTCTCCGGGTCCAAGACCTCGACGTAGCCCGCGATCTTGTCCGGCTGCTCTGCCTCGTAGTGCATCGGCACTGCGCACCGGGCGTCGAGGATCTCCGCGGCCGCGGCGGCCTGTATCGGGGCCATCGCGGCGGGCAGCGGGCTCGGCGGCTGCAGGTGCGGCGCGTCGACCACCGCGCCGTTGGCGGGCAGGAACACCGCGTCGAACGGGGCTGAAGCGGCGCGCGATGAGCCACCGGTAGCCGTGGAACATCGTGTCGCCGCCGTGGAAGACCCGTTGCCCGTCGGCCTGCACCACCCAGTTCAGTTGCGGGTCACCCAGCCCGTCGACGGAGGGGACCGCGGTGACGCGGAACGGCCCGACCTCGCGGGTGGACCAGGCATCCACGACCTCGGCAGCCAGCCGGTGGAGGGCGAGCTCGCGCTCGGCCGGCAGCGTCGTCACATTGTCCACGTCGTCGCCGTGACCGGGCGCCGGTCGCAGCACCGGTGCCCCCGGCGTCAGCGCGTCCGCGAGCGCGGACGCGTCGGTGTGTTCCCGGTGCAGGTGGGTGACCAGTGCGCCGGTGGCCTTCCCGCTCGGCGCGGCCAGCCCCTCGCCGGGCTTCCACCCCGTGAACAGCGCGGCAGCGGGTGTGCCTCGGCGGTCGTCGACGTCGCGGTGCCCCACACCACCGGGTCGAGGGCAGACACTCTGACGCTGGTCGTGCTGCCGATGGGTAGTACTGGGTGTGCGGTCGCCACGGTGGCGGCGCGCTCTACATCGCGGAGGTGCAGATGACGCAGCGGCCCGGGGCGACCCCATACCCCATCCCGCCCGCAGTGCAGGAAGCGTATGGTCCGGCCGATCTCAGCTCGATGTCCCTGTTCGGCGGGGGGTTCATCAACTTCGGCTACTGGCAGGACATCGACCTCGACCAGCCGCTGACCGAACACGACCGGATCAGCAGCCAACAGGCCATGTACCGCCATGTGCTCGCCACCTTGGCGGCTGCACAGGAGCCGCGAGCCCTGGAGGTCGGATCGGGCCTGGGGGTCGGCTGCGCAGTTGCGCTCAAGGAGTACGGCTTCGGGCACGTCACCGGCATGGACATCCATCCACAGCAGCTCAACCGGGCTGAACAGGCCAACGCCGATCTGTTGGCCCGCCGCCCCGAACAGCTGCGCTTCGCACACGGAGCAGCCGAAAGCATGCCGTTCGCGGAGGGAGAGTTCGACTGCCTGTACAGCGTGGAAGCCGCCCAGCACTTCCGCGACCTCGACGCGTTCGCCCGGGAGGCCGCACGCGTGCTGCGGCCCGGCGGCCGTGCCGTCATCGCCAGCTTCTTCGTCCCCGACGCCGACCCGGCCCGACCCGAGCGGCTGGCCGAACTGCTCGACACATACAGCACCGGCCTGGACGTCGCACACACCGTCCCGCAGCTCACCGGCAGCCTCGAACGGGCCGGCCTGACCGGGGTGCGTGCCACCCCGATCGGGGCGTCGGTATGGCCTGGCTGGGACCGCTGGCTGGCGCGCATGTGGGAGCCCGGCACCTGGCCTCGCAACTTCCTGCGGGCCTACCGTGAAGGCACCCTCGACTACTTCACGGTCACCGCACAACGACCCATGCCATGACCTGACGGTCAGCCTTTGGAACCCGCTTCCCTGCAACTTCGGACAGCGAGGAACACGCGCGCGAAACTGCGGCTTGAGGATCACGCGAGCGAAACTGCGGCTTCCGGACATCTCCAGGCCGGTGGGCCAGAGTGGATGTCTCGCCCTGGCGGTCATCGCACCTGAACTGCCCCGGCCCGTAGGGGAACCTGACGGCGCATCTCTTCGCGCACGTAATCCGACCCGTCAGCAGTAGGGGGAGTTGGGCGGGCTTGGCGGGCTTGGCGGCCTTGGGGCGCCGCCGAGCCCGCGGGCATGTCTCTGTCTCTTGGCTGCGACGGAGGCCCGGTAGTTTCATGGCCGCCGTCGTTGCGAGCGATCCCGCGCGAGATGGTCGACGGCGGCCTGCCCAGGCGCCCGACCCTACGTCGAGCGGACTCACCAGCTGCGATGCCGCGTGAAATCTCCTCCAGACGGCCGGCTATGCGCGATCCGCGCGTGGCGTGGCGGTGCCGTCCGGGGTCGTTGCGGGTTTCGTGTGGAGGATGTCGCGGGCTTGCTCGGCGGCGCGGGCGATGCTCTCGGAGACGAAGTCGGCGGAGCGGGCGATGTATTTGAGGCGGGTGGCGGCTGGGGTGGGGGCCGAGGATGCCGACGCCCTGCCGTGCGATCTCGACCAGGTGGGCGGTGGGCCGCTCTTCGATGTGGTTCGGGATTCACACATGTCCGAAAGGTGTTATCAGTCCCAGACGCATACTTGTCGGGCATACCCCCGATCTGACTTGATAAGCGATCTGCGTATCGGCCGCGCCTGGGGTGGGAGGGGTTTTTCTATGGCCCTGGAGCATGACGACGTACTGGGGAATGCCCTGGACTTCAGCCCGGCGAGTGCCGCGGGGGCGAAACGGGTCAGCGAAATGCTGGTGTTCCTCCGCCAGCGGTACGCGACGTTCACGCCGGGGCAGACCGGAGACGCGCGCTTCTTCATGGTCGATGTCCGGTTGGACGCGACCAGGACGATCCAGCTCTACTTCCTGAAGCGAAACCTCTACCTGCGCGGCTGGACGCACGACGGCGGCACGGACTTCATGGGTGCCTGGGACGACAAGGAGAGGGCTCTCGACGAGGCAGGCCGGAGGCAGCTGATCCCCACCGGGATGACCCTGAGGAAGGGGTCGGACTTCGTGAAGGCCGAGTACGGACAAGGAGCCGACAAGGAAACGCTGTCGCGGAGCACGATGGAAGGGCGGCTGAGCAAGCTCCACACCTACCTCGGGGACGTGGTAGCCGGGCGGCGTGACGACACCGCGGGGGCCGAGGCCGGGCTGCATGTGATCGCCCGGATGACGGCGGAGATGGCCAGGTTCGGCCTGTTCGCCAAGTCCTTCACGCAGAAGTGGGCGGCGGGGCTGGGCCAGGAGTCCACCGTCACCGTCAAGCTGCACTACTCCCCCGGGCAGTACACGGATTACACCACTCCGCCTTTCCGGGACGCCATCCTGAAGTGGGCGAAGCTGACGAAGAAGTCGAACGGCGGGACGGACGCCCTCACCCTCCTCGGCAAGACCGTCGTCCAGGTCGAGGCCGAAGCGATGATCGGCGGCGGCGCCAAATGGCGCCCTGAAGCCGGTGAATGACCAACCCTTCCCTGCCGACAGAGCGGAGACCGGCATGAACGCACCGCAGACCGGCGGCCAGCCCCCCGTCGACCTGGAAGCGTTGCGCGCCCACATCCTCACCCTGGGCTCCCCACCCACCCTGACCTCCGTCGATGCCCAATTACCCGACTCCCTACGGGACGTGCTCACCGCCTTCCCGCACGGAACCCTCCAGGGCGCCGCGGGCTCCGGTCCCCCCGAGATCGACCCCGAGGGCACCCGGCTGACCCTCTCCCTGGTCTGCGCCTCCCAGGAGTGGCCCGCCGGCACCGCCATGGCGCTCGTCGTGACCGGCGTGAGGGTGACCGTCACCGCCGAGGGCGCGACGACGCTCCTCCTCGACGCCGTCCACGACAAGACCGACGTGACCGCCACGGTCACCGCCGACGGGCCCGGCCGCCTCGCCGCCGCCGTACGGCCCGTCCAGCCCGGCGCCTTCGCCGGCGCCCTCGAAACCCTCGGCCGCGCCTTCGCCGGCGACGCCGTCTGGGCAGCCACCGCGGCCGGCCTCCAGGAATTCGCGTTCTCGCCCGACCACGTCGCCGGGTTCGACTACCGGCTCGACCGGAAGGACGGGGCGTACAGCGCGACGTCCATGGCCGTCGTCGCCGCACTCGACCTCAAGGCACCCGGCAAAGCCACCGCCCTCGGCCTCGACATCTCCCTGTGGTTCCCCGACCTGCGCGTCACCGGCCGGCTGCGCGGCGGCGAAGCCGTCGACGTCCGGGAGCTGCTCACCTCCTTCGGCATGCCCGTGGCCGAGGTGCCGGACGGGCTCGGCAGCGCCGAGCTCAGCTTCGCGGCCGACCTCGGGGACGCCTACCTCGTCCGGACGAAGCTCACCGGCACCTGGGAGATCGCTCCCGGGCTGACGCTGCGCGGCCTCTCCCTGGACCTGTCCTACAGCCGTGACGAGAACTTCGTGGCCCGGTTCGGCGGGACCGTGTCGCTCGGCCAGGCCATCAGCATCGATGTCTCCGCCGCCCAAGTGGGCGGTGGTCAGGGCTGGTCCTTCTACGGCGGGCTCACCGCGGGCACGTCCTTCGGCATCCGGGACGTCGTGTCCGCGCTCGGCCTCACCGACGTGCCGGGCCCCGTCGAGAGCCTCGCACTCACCAGCCTCTGGGTCTCCCACACCACCGGCACCGTGCGGACCGAGTTCTTCTGCCAGGGCGATCTCACGATCGCGGACGGACTCACCGCGTCCCTCGGCGCGGCCGTCACCCGGGATTCCACCGGTGTGCGCTACGGAGGCACCCTCGACGTCGACGGCTTCCGCTTCAATCTTCTCTTCGACACCGCCGGGGGCGGCACGGACGTCTTCGTCGCCACGTACCGGGCTGCCGGCGACGACTCGCTGCGCGTCTCCCTGCGCGACTGGATCGCCGCCCTCTTCCCGGAGGCAGCCGACGGCATTCCCGCCGATCTGAGCATTGCCCTCGACAGCGCCAAGTTCGCCCGCGTGAAACCCCCGGGCGGAGCCCCCCGCTTCTGCGTCGGGCTCGATCTCTCCGCCCGGCTCGACCTCTCCGCCCTGCCGCTCGTCGGCGAGTACCTGCCCCCGGCAGGCGACCTGGGCATCGAGAACCTGCAAGTCGTCTACAGCTCCGGCGACTTCGACGCCACGATCACGGCCACGGTCAACCGTCTCCTCACCACGGCCGCGGTCGGCCCGCTGCCCGCCGTCGGACTCAAGGCGGGGCCCGCCGCCCGTGCCGATCTGCGCCTGGGTCCGGCGATCCTGGAGCTGTCCGTGGGCATGTCCGCCCCGACGTCGCCGACGACTCCGCCCGCCCACGCGCTCCCCGCCGCCGGCACGGACGGCGGCCTGCCCGCCGAGATCTCCGCCGCACCGGCCGCCGACCGAGGCGGCCTGTGGGTGGACGTGGGCCGTTCCTTCGGGCCCGTACAGATCCAGCGCATCGGGCTCGCCTACGAGCGCGGCCTGCTGTGGTTCATGTTCGACGGCTCCCTGGGCGCCGCCGGACTCGACATCGCCGTGCAGGGACTCGGCCTCGGCTTCGACCTCGACGGCGACCCCCTGCTGCCGGAGCCCCGGCTCGACGGGCTGCTGGTCTCCTTCGAGCGGCCGCCGCTGCGCGTCGGCGGGGGGCTGATCACCCGTCGGCAGCCGGGCTACGACCTGATGGTGCAGGGCCAGCTCGCCATCGAGATGCCGACCTTCGGCGTCACCGCGGTCGGCGCCTACCAGCGCAGGACGGGCGGCACGACATCGATGTTCGTCTTCGGACGGGCCACCGCCGCGTTCGGCGGCCCGCCCCCGTTCCGGGTGACCGGCGTGGCGCTGGGCTTCGGCTACAACAGCTCGGTACGCGTCCCCCGCCAGGACGAGGTCAGCACCTTCCCCTTCGTGGCCGGGCTCGACGGCGACCTGCCCGACGACCCGATGCAGGCGCTCGCCCGGCTCACCGACGGGTCACCGCCCTGGGTCACGGCCCGCGAGGGGCAGATCTGGCTGGCCGGCGGCCTGGACTTCACCTCCTTCGAGTTCCTCCGCGCCCGCGTGCTGCTCCTCCTGGAAGCGGGCCACGACCTGACCGTCGCCCTCCTCGGGCACGCCGTGGCGAGCTTCCCCAAGAAGGGCACGGCGTACGCCCGTATCGGCGTCGACCTGCGGGTCGTCTTCCAGTCGGCGCGCGGCGAACTCACCGCCTCCGCCCAGCTCGTCGACTCCTACGTCATCGATCCGTCGTGCGTCCTGACCGGCGGCTTCGCCTTCTCCTCGTGGTTCGCCCCGAGCGACCACGCCGGCGACTTCGTCCTCACCGTCGGCGGCTACCACCCGAGCTATCCGGTGCCCCGCCACTTCCCGGTCGTCCCGCGTCTCGGCTTCACCTGGTCCGTCGGCTCCGCCGTCTCCCTCACCGGCGCCGCCTACTTCGCCCTCACCCCCAACGCCGTCATGGCCGGCGGCCTGCTCGACGTGCGCTACAGCGCGGGCATCGTCGAGGCGTGGCTGACCGCCAAGGCCGACATCCTCATCCAGTGGGCGCCCCTGCACTTCCGGGCAGGGATCTCGGTGCGTGTCGGCGCCAAGGTCAGGCTGCTGTTCACGGTCAGCGGCGAACTGGGCGCCTCGCTCGACCTCTGGGGCCCGCCCACCGGCGGCACGGTCACCGCGAAGTTCGTCTTCATCACCGTCACCGTGCGGTTCGGCGCCTCCCTGACCGGCCCGGCGCACCTGGACTGGAACGAGTTCCGCACCCAGCTCCTGCCGCCCGCGAAGCCGCTCACCGCCCACCCCCTCACCGGCCTGCTGACCGACTCCGACGCCGACCCCGAGCTGCGGGCCGCACGTGTCGAGGCCGGTACGGAACCCTGGCTCGCCGACCCCTCGGGCTTCTCCTTCGCCGTCTCCAGTGTGGTGCCCACCGCGCGGGCGCAGTTCAACCAGCGTGATCCGGTCGGAGAAGGCGAGGGCACCGTCGACATCCGCCCCATGGGCAAGAAGGACATCGACGGCCTCCTGCACGTCACCGTCGCGTTCAGCGACACCCGCCGCGGACAGACCGCGAACTGGCGCGCCGTCCCCGGCGAGGAGCTCTGGCGCGTCGAGACCCAGCGCGGGAACGTGCCGTTCGCCCTCTGGGGCGACCCGGACGTCCCCCAGGACAAGACGCTCGGCCAGGACCCCCTGCTCGACCACATCACCGGGCTGCGCGTCACCGTGCCGGGCCCCAAGACCGTCGGCCAGGACCTCGGCCCCATCGCCGAACGCGACCTCGCCCAGGAGAAGCTCACCCCCGACGCCCCCTTGCCGCTCGACCCCGACGCCGTGCCCGGCGGCTCCCCGGTGCACCTGGCCGAGCCGGACGGGGCGGGTGTCGGCGTCCTCGCCGACGAGTTCGCCACGCTCTCGGCCGGCACCGCCCGCACCCGGATGCACAGCGCCCTTGCCGGTCTGCTGCCCGGCAGCCCGCTCCCCAACGGCACCGTGAGCGCGTACGCCGACGGGGCCCGCACCCTCGGCCTCGACGCCGACCCGCTGCTGCTCACCCAGGACCCGGCGCCGCCGCACCCCGACCCCGTCCTGCTCGTCCTCGACGACACCACCGGGCAGATCCTCACCGTCGACCCGCTCACCGCGGCCGTCATCGGCCGGGTCCCGGTCGGCCGGCCCGGCCCGTACCTCGCCGTCACCTCCGTGGACGGCGCGAGCCTTTACGCGATCGGGCCCGACGGGCAGGAGATCGCCGTCATCGACACCGTCGCCCAGCGGGCCAGGCCGCCGCGCGCCGGCATCACCCTCGGCGGCCGGCCCACCGTCCTCGTGGTCAGGCGCGACGCCACCCGCGCGGTCGTCGCCTGCCCGGCGCCCTGGGCGGCCGCCTCCGTCGACCTCACCGGGGACACCCCGCCGGTGCACACACGCGTCGACCACCAGGACGTACGCAACTTCGGCGGCATCGCCGTCGACGTCGAGGCGGGGCGCCTGTACGCCAACGCCAACGACGCCAGCAGCACCGTCACCTACGACACCTCGGCCGGTGAACTCCGGGGCAAGGTCTACGGGCCCGCCACACCCACGTTCGTCACTCCGGGGGAGACGGGCCGGGTGTACGTCTACGGGGCCGCCGCGGGCAGCAACGGCCAGGTGCAGGTGATGCCGGTGCCGACCAGCGGCGCCACGTACAGGCCGTACGACTTCACCGTCCCCGGCACGGCGCTGGCGATGCTGACCAGCTCGGCCCGGCGGGCCGTCGTCCTCCGCAGAACGGGCGACACCGGCCACGTCGTCACCCTCTACGAGCAGCCGCACTCCTCCCCGCCCGTCACGGTCAAGGAGTCCGAGGTCGCCGTGGGCGCCGCCCCGCTCGCCCTCACGCTGGACCCCCGCGACCGGGCCTGGGTGCGGCACGCGGCCGCCGTGTCCGTCGTGGCCGGCGGCGAGCTGCTGGCCGAACTCCCGCTCGGCGCCGCGCCGCTGTCCCTCACCTTCAGCCCCGACGCCGGCCGGGCGTTCATCGCCTGCGACGACGCGACCGTCGCCGTCGTCGACCTCGGCGCCGACGGGCCGGCCGTCACCGGGCGCTGGCAGCTGCCGCCCGGCACCGTCGCCTCCGCCGCGCTGTTCACCACCTTCTCCGCCACCGCCTCGGAAGGGGCCGCACGATGACGGACCAGCTCGACGCCCCCGTGCCGGTCACCGACCCCGGCTTCGTCCTGCACTTCCGCGACAACCGCGAACCGGCCATCGACGCCGGGCTGTACCGCGTCCGTGCCGAGCAGACCCTGCCCGGCGTGGACACCGGCGGCTACCTCGTGCCCGTCGAGGAGACCTTCGAGGTACGCGCCCCGCAGTTCGCGCTCGCCGACGACCAGGTGCACGCCGTCAACCCCGCCCCCGGCACCCACGCCGACCACTCCACGACCCTCGCCCACCTGACCCTGGCCAACCCGCTGCTGCCCTGGATGCGGCGCCTGGACGAACCCGGCCGCGCAGACGCCGCGCCGGCCGAACCCTGGCTCGCCCTGCTGGTGTTCGCCGAGGGCGAGCTCCCCGCCGACCCCCGGGCCGACGCCGTGACCGTGCCCCGGACCGCCGAGGAACTGCTCACCGATGCCGAGGGCGTACGACACCCCCGCATCGCCCCCTCCCAGATCGAGGGCGACCCCACCGCGCCGTGCCGCACCGTCGACATCCCCGGCGACGTCTTCGCCACCGTCGTGCCCCGCACCGAGGAGCTCCGGCACCTCCTGCACGTCCGCGACGTCACCACCGACACCGGCCTGCGCGGTGAACAACTCGCCGAGGGCGCCTACGCCGTCGTCGTCTCCTCCCGGCTGCCCGACCGGACCGTCCAGGCGCGGTACGCCGCGCACCTCGTCGCCCTGGAGGGCTGCCGGTCGATCCTCGCCGACGCCGACGCGGGCCGGCTCACCCACGAGGTCACCGTCCGGCTGGCCGCGCTGCACAGCTGGTCCTTCACCAGCGACCCCGCCCCCGGCGGCGGATTCGCCGGCCGGGTGCGCCACTTCCTCTTCGACTCCACCGGCCAGGAGCGCGACCTGCTGCTGCGCCTGCCCCCGCCCCCGGCCGGCGACGGCTCCGAGGCACGCGCGAGCGCCCTCGCCCACCTGGAGTCCGGCCGGGTGCCGCTGCCCTACCGGCTGGAGACCGGCGAGGACACCTACGCCTGGTACCGGGGGCCGTTCACCGCCGAACCCGCCCAGAAGCTCCCCAACACCCCGGAGCCCGGCTGGACCAGCGCCGCCCAACTCATGGTCTACGAGCGGGCGTGGGGCCTCTTCGACGCGGGCTGGGGCGCGGCCTGGACGCTCGGCCGGGCCCTCGCGCTCGCCGACGCCGACTTCGCCGCGACCCTGTCCGCCTGGCACACCAAGGCCCGCGCCCGCGCGGCCGCCATGGCGCAGCGCCTCACCGCGCCCGGCCTCGGCACACGGGCCTCGTCGCGCGACGCCGCCTTCCACGCCCGGGCCATGGGCCCGCGCCCCTTCGGCGGCCTGCTGGAGGAGCTCGCGGCCGACGGCACCGCCGCCCGCCTCCTGCGCGCGGCCACCCACCCCGCCGTCGCCCGGCCCGTCCCCCCGCCCCCGGACCCCGCCCTGCATGCCCCCGCGGCGGGACACCGCGGCGCGGGCCGGGCCGCCCGCACCGCCGCCCTCCTCGCCGACCCGCCCACCGCGCTGCGCACCGCCCTCGCCGCCCATCTCGCCGACGACGCCGAACCCGTCACCGCCTGGCTCCGGAAGCTGCGTCTGCTGCACCACATCCCCTTCCCCGCCCTCGTCCCCGACGAGAGCGCCCTGCCCGCCGAGTCCCTGCGGGTGTTCTACGTCGACCCCGGCTGGCTCACCGCCCTCGTCTCCGGCGCCGCCGGCATCGCCATCACCGGCGAACTCGACGCCGCCGTCGCCCGTATCGCCGCGCCCTGGGCGCGCGGCGACGAAGCCGTCACCCCCCGCGCGGGCGTCCTCATCCGGTCCGCGCTCGTCCGGGAGTGCCCCGGCCTGCTCGTCCGCCCCTACCGGGGCCACGGCGACACCCGAAAGCCTCTCGCCGTGCTGCGCCAGGACGCTCTCGGCCCCGACGTGCTCCTCGTGCTCTTCGCGGACGTGCCCGACGAGATCGAGCTGGCCGAGCCACCGGAAGGACTCTCCTTCGGCATCGACACCGACCTGGAAGGCCGCCGGACGATCAATCTCCGGAGGGTCGACGCGCCCGTCGCCCGAGAGATCACCAACGAGGCGTTCCCGAAAACCCCGGGCCCGGACGGGCTCGACGCCCACCTGCGCCCCGACCCGGCAGGCCGGCCCGCCGTTCTCGACCTGCGTCCCACCGCCGACACGGGCCTGCTGCGCGCGCTCGGCGCCCGGCTGACCGCCCTCGGCCAGCAGGCCGCCGCGGATTTCGGCCCCGCCGGGCTCGCCACGCAGCTCGTCAACGCGCCCCTCCGCCAGCTCATCACCCGCGAGCCGGCCCGATGACCGCACACCGTCCACAGAAAGGGCAGGAAGGCGCAGTGACGGATACCCCCGGAGCGGCCGCCGCACAGCAGCCGCTCGTCGTCCCCATGCAGATCGAGGCCCTGGCCGTCAACGAACGGGTCCGCCTAGCGGAGGTCTTCCAGCGGTGGCAGGCCAACTACGCCCTCACCCGGCTCAACCTGTCACCCGAACCACCCGCGTTCTCCAACACGGACACCGCCTTCAACTCCGACCCCGCGCGCGAAGGCATCTACCTGCACTGGCAGTTGCCCGAGGCCCTCACGCACGGCACCGACACCGACGGCGACGGCGTCCCCGTCTTCCCGCTCGTCCCCAACCGGTGGCTGGTCGTCCGCCAGGCCGTCGCCACGGCGTCCGGGGAGCGCACCGACACCGGCTGGATCGTCGAGAGCGACCACCTCGACCCGGCCCTCGGCACCAGCCCCTACATGGACCGCGACGGGCGCCTCACCCGCATCGGGCGCCGCGTCGGCCTGGCCACGGGCGAATGGAGCGAACCCGGCACCCCCGGCGGGCTGTTCCTCACCGCCGTCGGCCCCGGCCTGCCCACGTTCGCGGCCTACCAGCCGTACAACACCGATGTGTTCTCCGTGCACGACCGCACCGACGACCTCGACCCGCGGACCGCGTGGCAGCTGAACTACCTCGTCGCCGGCTGGTACGGCGACCCCGCGGCCGACCCGCTGGCCGGCGACCCCGCCGACCGCATGGCCGCCCTGCGCTGGACCGCCGACGGCACGGCCCCGGACAGCGCCCGCACGGTCTGCCACGGCACCGTCCTCGACGTCGCCTGGCAGCGCCAGGGCAGCCCGATGCCCGCCTCCGACCGGCCCGACTACGTCACCATCGGCGTCGGCAACAACACCGAGCACGCCACCAAGGCGATCACGGAGCACGCGGGCCGCCGGGCCGGCGCCCCGCCCGAGCTCGCCGCGCTGCTCTCGGCCGTCCACTCCGGCGTACTCGACCTGCTCGACGAACCCGACGGGCAGTTCCGGGCCGAACGCGCCGTCCACGCCTCCTGGTTCACCCCCACCCACGCGGGCTACACCTGGGTCCTGGAGGACGTCCCACCGGATGCCCCCGCCGAGGGCGCACGCCGCCGGCCCCGTGCCGCCCGGACCGCGTACGCCGAGGTCCTGGCCCGGCTCAACACCGCCCAGGCCGCCCACGACGCCGCGGTCCAGGACCTGATCGGCGCGCAGCGCAGGCTCTACGACCTGTGGTGGGCCGCCAACCTGCCCAAGGTCCCCGAGGCCCCGGGCGAGCCGGCCGGCGCCTACCGCGAACGGCTCGACGCGCTGGTGAGGACCGCGACCGAGGAGGCCAAGGCCGAGCGCGACACCGTCGCGACGTTACGCGCCGCGATCCCCTGGGCCGAATCCCCCGACGACCTCAATGACGCCATCCGCGCCTACCAAGACGCACACGGGCTGCCTGCCGACCAGGTCGTCCTCAAACGGGACGTCCTGCCCGGCTTCCAGCTCCCCAACGACCCCGTCGTCGTGATCCGCGGCACCAAGGACCGGCCCCTCCCGCCCGACCCCGAGCAGCCCGCCGCGACCGACCTCTACACGGTGCCCGAGGGCACGTACGACGACGCGGAGGAGGACGAGGCTCCGCCGCTCGCCTGCCGCTGGCCGGCCGCGCTCGTCACCGGCGTACGGGCCGCCGGGACCACGGTCTCCGCGAGCCAGGCGAACACCCCCGCGCCACCCCACCTGCCCGCCCCCGACGGCCTGGCCGGGGTGCTGGCCTCCCTGCTGCGGGAGCTGCTCCACCTCGCCCCCTCCAACGCACGCGCCCTCGCCCGCGCCGCCGGCTACGCGGGCGATGTCACGGCGCTCACCGAGGCCATGCGCGCGCCGGAGGAGAACGCGGTCGGCACCCCGGGCACGTACACCGCCCCCTGGCGCCAGCCCTGGTCGCCGCTGTTCTTCGAGTGGAAGGTCGACTACTTCCCCATCGAGTGGCAGGGCGACCCGGGCGGTGCGGGCGCCGGGCGTGCCAACTGGAGCTTCGACGGGACCTCCTACCGCTGGCTCGGCACCGGCGCCCACCCTGTCCCCGTCAGCCTCCGCGGCCGCCAGTTCCTCACCCCCACCCCCGGGAAGACCACGGCCGCCGCGCTGCGCCAGTACGCCCGGACCCACCCGGGGCCGGCCGCCGGTGCCCTGCGCTCCCTGGCCCGGCAGGCCGACGACGCCGACCTGTTCGCGCAGCCGCTCGTCGGCTTCACCGAGCAGCTCACGGCGCGCGGCCACACCCCGGCCTCCCTCAACCCGCACTCCCGGCTCTCGCCCGACCTGCGCACCGCGCTCACCGAGGCGGCCGCCCGCACCCTGCCGCCCGACCCCGGCGCCCGGCCGCGCCCCTTCACCGGCTGGAACGCCTCCCTCTACCAGCCGCTGCGCGCCGGCCAGTTCGCCTTCGAGCGGCTTGCCGTGATCGACCGCTTCGGGCACACCCTGCCGGCGATCTTCCCGGACCCGCGCGCCCTGCTGTTCGCGGCCGGCAACGAACCCGGCGACGTCATCGGCGTCGGCGTCCCCGCCCGCCGCTTCGCCCCCGAGCTCCCCGCCGAGCTCACCCCCTCGCTCAGGAGCCCTGCCGACCCCGCCCAGGGCCACCACACCATCAACCCGCCCACCTGGTACCGCTTCACCCAGCTCACCCCGCGCCTGGTCCAGCCGGCCCGCGCCGGGTTCACCCTGCTCGACGCCCGCGACGACCTCAACCCGCTCACCACGTCGAGCGATCCGGACACCACGGCCGTCGCGGCCTGGCTCGTCCCCGGCTACCTGGACCGGGCGCTGTACGCCTACGCCCCGGACGGGGCCCCGCTCGGCGAGCTGCGCACCACGCTCCCGCCCGACGGCCTCCCCCGGGCCACCTGGCACCCGCTGCCGTACTCCCGCTACCGCACGATCGGCGAACTGCGCGACGCATACCCGCACCTGCACGACTTCCTGGTGGCCCTGACCGCCGCCGACCGGGGCCCGGCCGCCCTGCGTTCCCTCCTCACGGTCATCGACCGCACCCTGTCCACGACCGCGCCCCTGGGCGAGGCCCCTGCGCCGTACACCCCAAGTGTGCTGCTCGGCCGCCCGCTCGCGCTCCTGCGCGTCCGCCTCGGCATCGACCTGGACGGCCCGCCGTACGCCGACCCCGCCTGGCGGAACCTGCGCGAGGGGACCCCACCCGGCTACCCCTCCTACCGCTGGCCGGTCCGGCTCGGCGAGCGGAACGAGCTCGCGGACGGCCTCGTCGGCTACTTCCACGGCGACCACCGCGCCACCGACTACAGGCTGCTGCACACCGTGCTCGACACCCCCGAACTCCCCGACGAGGCCCGCGACTACTTCGCCCCCATCGGCACCGGATCCTCCCTCACGCTGCCCGCCCGGCCGCCCGGCAGCGACCCCGAGAACCGCGACGCGGCCTTCCTCACCCTGCTCGCGGACCCGCGCGGCACCGTGCACGCCACCACCGACATCCTTCCCACGGCGGAGGTACGGCTGCCCGCCCGGCTCGTCGAACCTCCCCTCGCCGAGCTCCCGGTGTCCTTCCGGCTGGGCCCACTGCCCGCCACCCCGTACGCGCCCGAGCCGGACCCCGCGGGCAACGGCGGCCACGCCGCGCACCCGCCCGCGCTCCTGCTGCCCCGCCCCTCCGACCGGCACGGCACCTGGACCTGGGTGGAGAGCGCCACCGGCGACCGGTGGACCGAGGCCGACACCTATGCCGCCGACGGCGAGGCCCACCACCCGCACCCCGCCCCCGCCCTGCGCACCGGACGCCTCACCCTCCGCCCCACCCCCGCCGACGAGACCGAAGGAGACCGCCGATGACCGACGCGCCCCGAGCGGACCAGGGCCCCCTGCTCACCTATGCCCTGACGACCGTCCCCAACCCGCTCACCGCCAGCCCGCCGGACGTCAAGCCGGGCGACGAGGACGAGAACTCCTACGCCGACATCGACCTCGTCATCTCCAACAGCGGCAGCACGCCCGTACGGTGCAGCAAGATCGCCATCGTGCTGCCCGTCGGCACCCTCGCCCAGGACCTGGCACTCACGGGCGAGGGCATCTCCGCCTACGTCGAGCCCGACTCGGGCTGGACCGTCGTCGACGTACAGTCCGACGTCCTGCTCGCGGTGCCGACGGCGGAGACCGCGGTGTTCCCGGCGGCGGGCGAGGCGGGACCGTCGAAGGTGCGGTTCAGCATCGCGCCGCAGGGCGGGGAGAGCGAGGTCACCGTCGACGGGCTGTACCTCACGCTCCGCCGCATCATGGTCAGCGACAAGGCGGGCGTCGCCAGGATCGAGATCGAGGAGTGGGCGACGACGGACGGGACGATCCCCGACACGCCCCACACCACGACCCTGGACGTCGCGAAGTTCCCCTTCCGCAGTGGGGCCGACCCGGCCCCGGGTATCGGCCGCGCCCTCGTCGCCCTCAAGAGCCAGGGCGGCCCGCCGGCCACTCGCATCGCCGCGAACGCGCCGGTCCGCCTGGAGTGGCACCACGTACGGGGCGACAGCCACGAGCTGTACATGGACGACCGGCGCGTCACCGACGCCGCGATCGCGGGCGGCAGCAAGTACGACGTCCCGGCCAACACGGTGCGGCGCGACACGGCGTTCGCCCTGAAGACGGTCACGCCCACCCCGGACGGCGGCTTCGTGGTGCGCTGGGACCACCTGACCGTGTGCGTCACGGACCAGACGCTGGCCCAGCTGACGGTGAGCGGCGCCCTCCAGGCCGACGGCAGCCTGACGACGGGCAGCACGTCCGAGACGAAGTTCAACCACCCCGTCTCCGTCCTCAACGGCAAGAAGCTGACCGCGACGGGCGAACTGCGCGTCGACGGGAACGTCTCGGCCGGTGGCACGGCCCAGATCACCGGGAAGCTGACGGCGGACGGGGACGTCCAGGTCAACAAGTCCTTCAAGACGGGCACCGCCGGCGAGTCCGTCTTCTACCACAACGTCACGGTCTACACGCCGAGCAAGCTCGTCGTCGGCAAGGACATGCAGGTCAACGGAAGCGTCACCGGCTCGCTCAAGGTCACGGGCTCGCTGAACGCCGACGTCGACGTCACCCGGGGCGGCAAGGGCGTCCTTGCCCACAACGACACGATCAGCATGAGCAACACGCGGTACGGGGGCTACCTCTACGCACCGGCTTACGACTACGACGGCGACCGTGGATACATCTTCCGGTGGAAGCCGGGCAATCCGATCAACAATGGTTACTGGAAGGTCGAGCGGAACTCCACCACCGCGGAGGCCCTCCAGGACCTCCCGGCCGCCGAGGACACCACCACCACGGAACCCCCGGCCGGGAAGTGAGCCGATCCGGGTGATCACGGGGAACGAGGCCGTCGGCCAGCACACCACGGCGGTCACGTGGGGCGACCGCTGCCGGGCTCCGGCCGCCTTTCGGTGCTCCGCCGCATAGTGGTGCGGCTGTCGGCTCACTCCAGGACGGCGAGGTGGTCGGCGGCACCCCCGCGCCGCTCGATCAGGAAGAGGTTCGCATCGTCACTGGTGCTCCCACCCCGCTCCTGTCTCAAGGTGTGGGAGAGCGAGCGCACCCGATGTTGATCAACTGCCCGGCACCCCACCACTTCCTGAGAACGCTGGCAAACGCCCCCGAAGTAGTCGACACAGCCCAGACGAGCGTCGGTTTCCGGGTCCGGCTTGACCGGGGCGCGCGTCGCTACCGGCCTTCGTGGGTGCGTCGCTGCCGCCCATCCAGCACTATGTGCCAACGCGGCACTGTTTGGCATGTTGCGGTGCGCGAACGGCGCACCGTGGGAGACAGTCCGGATAAGAGATCAGCCCCAGGCTGTTGGCCTGGGGCTTTCCTCCGGAGCGGGTTACGGGAATCGATGCCGCGCTCTCGAAGCTTCCACGATGCTCAGATACTTTCCGTCGCGTCTGGTACCTGAGCAATGACTGCTCGGGCGGGGGAACGAGAGGTCGGCAGGCTTGCTCCATGGCCGCCTTCGGAGTCCCAGACCGAGACGAGGGACAGTTCCGTCTCCTCCGCGATCTGGCGTTGCTCCGCTTCGTTCATCAGGGCGCTCGCGGTGAGGGTGCCGAGCGGATCGGCGGCCTCTGTCATGAGCCGGGCGGCGGTGGCCGGGCTGGTCTCCGGGGGGATGACCAGCAGGTCCCAGCGGCCGATGCTGTAGGAGAGCAGCAGCAGCTTGTGGGGGTCTTGCTCGGCCGTGAACCAGCCGACACCCACCACATGCCCGTCGACGGGCACCTTCCGTGGGATGACCGGCCAGAAGGTGGGGTTCACCGTGACGCGGGTGATCCGCCCCCACAGCGGGTCGAGGACGGCCGTCAGTGCGGGAAGTTCCGCCGTGAGGTCACGGGAGCGGGGCCACCACGCACCGTCGAGCAGAGCTGGTGCGGTGCCGGCCGGTGCCAGTATGAGTCGCAGGGGCAGCGAAGAGGTCCGGTCTTCGACCGCCGGCGTATACGGAATGGTCGTGGTCATGACGCGGACCTTGCCCCGGGCCAACCACACCGGCCCGGTGTCGTGAATCGCCGAAAACGACACGAGCATGGAGGCTGGTGTACGAATTGCCCTCGGTGGTTCCAGCTTACTCCTGGTAAGGCTCGCCGAGCCGATCCGGAGCAACGGGGCGAACGGCACAGGAGACCTTGGAGCAGGCGGCCCAAGAATGGAGAAGAGGCAGCGCCTCCATGCGGGCAGCCGGACGCTCTCGTACGAGATCGGCTGCCGACGGGGGCTGTCAGCCGCAGGACCGTGTGGATCGTCCGGTCAGCCGAGGAAGGACAGCCGGACCTGGCGCTCGGGGCTGTCACGGTCGGTGTTCACCAGTACGAGGGACTGCGAGGTCCCCAGCTCCAGCTCGCCATCGACCACGGGCAACGTGGCGTGTGGTGGCACCAGAGCCGGGAGCACGTGGCCGCTGCCGCGGCCTGGACCACCGTGGCGGTCCCCCCAGCGGTCGTCCGCGGGAAGAATGCCGCGAAGCGCTGCCAGCAGATCATCGTCACTGCCCGCGCCGGTCTCGATGACGGCCAGGCCGGACGTCGCGTGGGGGGTGAAAACGTTCAGCAGTCCGTTTCGCCCATGAGCGGCCTCCCGGAGAAACGCGGAGCATGCGTTCGTCAGGTCGTGCATGGTCTCCGTGGCGCCGGTTGCAATGGTGAGCGTGCGGGTGGTGAAGGTGCCAGCCATGGTTCACCGGTACCCGCCGCGGAGGAACGGCACTAACGGCCGGATGGGTTGTTCTCCGGGCCTCCGCTCGCAGCCGAGGGGTTCGGACGCCGCCTGAGCAAGCCGTCAACCGTGCTCTTCTTCCTCAGCCTCCATGCGCCGAATGCCCTGGTGCGTCAGCGTGACCATGGCCGGCGTATTGCCTGCGGCCCAGTCGACCGTGATCAGGTCCTCGCCCACCAGATACGTGCAGGCGGCAGCCAGATCCTCCGCCGGGATCGCGAGATCCTGCGCCAGCTTGGCCCCGGTGACACCCAGAAGGCGGTTGCCTTCAGTGGCCTCATACAGCGCCTGCATGATCTTCTCGCGGTACGCCTTCCGCTCGGTCAGTGATGCCATGACTGCTACCTCTGGGGAGAACTGCGTCGCGTTCATCGCAGTGCCGGAGAACTTCTGCGCCCCGGCGCGCGGCCTCAAGGGATGCGGCGACGATACGGGCCTCGGCCGTCCCCGCAGGCACTCGGTTCTACAGGTCTCATGCCGGCCTCTCTCTGTCTGGCCTATGAGGTGCCCACGGGGTGAATGCTCACACCTACCGCCGCCAGTCAGGGAACGGTTGGCGTCCTCTACGCCCTTGTCGTGCTCTCCGCGGCGAGCTACCGACGGGTGGAGAGATGAGCTTGCCAGGCCCGCCGCCGGCCTTCCGACTCCGGCAAGGACGGGAGCGCTCGAAATGTCCTGACCTGTTCACCGTACTCCGGGCGGCGGTCCACCGAATCCACGCGAGACCAGGAGTTCGCGGAGGCGGTTTGTGCGCCGCTTGGGCACCCCCCTGCCGGCGCTGACCACGACCATCGCGTTGGACCGCACGCCGACGGTGTCGATCCGGTGGTGGTCAGCGGTGTCGAGCAGGAGGTAGCCGAATCGCGTGGGTACTGGCAGCGAGGTCGTCAACAGTTCAGCGCAGCGCAGCGAGCGCGGGATCAGCCATCGGACCGTCCGGCGGCGGAGACCGGGCGGTGCGGATGTCGCGGACGGCTTGGCGGACCACCGCACGCACAGTGGCCGGGTCGATGAGCTGGAGGCCGCGGTGGGGCGAGTGCGGATGGTCCTAGATGATCAATTCCAAGGGATGCCTGCGGAGGGTGTGGGGTGGGCGGCGGCCGAAGCCACCGCGAGACGGTCAGGCGGCGGGCTGCCGGCCCTGGTTGTCGAGGTGGCAGCGGGCGGTCAGGCGTCAGGGTCGACTTCGGGGTGCGTGAACCGCACGGGCTTGCCCAGCGACCGGGCGTAGGCGATTTCGGCTCGGGTGCTGTCTCCGATGTAGTCGCCGACTACGAGCACCTCATCAGCGAGCCGGATCTTCGCCCGGTGCAGATCGTCGAGTCGAACCTTCAGCGCCTCGGCCTCGACAGGATCGGACCAGAGTTCGTGCGGCGACTTCATGTCACAGCCCGGTTTGACGACAATCTTTCCGGCTTTGGTCTCCCGCAGATCGGCCTCGTTCATCTCGGTCATGAAGCGGGTGGAGCCGCAGATCACGACGATACGCGGGAGGCTCAACAGCTTCTTCGCGTCGGCGAGCTTCTCCTCGGGGGTGAGCAGTTGCGGGTATGACACTGGTTCCTCCTGGTGGTGTGGTCCAAGGGGTGCCTGCGGAGACGAGAACGAGGGTGTCCAAGATCGTTTTGTGACGAACGACGTGGACACCCTCGCGACAGCACTCTATGCAACGACCGACGACATGCTGAAGGAGCATCCCGACCTGGCGCCGTGGCGCCCGCCGGTCGACATTACGCCCCGCCTGAGCGATGCCGAACTGGTCACCCTCGCCACGATGCAGGCCATACTCGGCTACACCTCCGAGGCCAAATGGCTCCGCCATGCCCGTGCCCACCTGCGCCACCTCTTCCCCTACCTGCCCCAGCAGCCCGGCTACAACAAGCGGCTGCGCAAGGCCGCCGGTCTGATGCGAAGCGTCAACCGGATCCTGGCCACCACCACCTCGGTGTGGAGCGACGACGTATGGGGCGTGGACTCCACCCCGGTGGAATGCGGCCGCTCCCGCGAGACCGTGAAACGCTCCGACCTGGCAGGTTGGGCCGAATACGGCTACTACTGCGCCAGCCACAGCCGCTTCTTCTGGGGCCTGCGCCTGCACCTGGTCTGCACCCTTCAGGGCCTGCCCATCGCCTTCGCCCTGACCGGGGCCAAGGCCGACGAACGCGAGACCCTCCATGACCTCCTGGCAGCCGAATGCGAGTTTCTGCGAGAGCGCCCCGACAGACTCTCATCGGCGACAAGAACTACTTCGGCCGTGGTTTCGAACGCGAACTGTCCGAGCATGGAGTCCAGTTGCTGCGGCCTGCCCGTAAAGGTGAACGGAAACGGCCCGGAGCAGCCCTGTTCAAGCCGCTGCGACAGGTCATCGAATCGATCAACGAGACCTTCAAGGGACAGCTTGACCTCGAACGGCACCGAGAGCGCACACCCGGAGGTGTCATAGTCCGCGTCATGCAACGCATCCTCGCGCTGACCGCCGCGATCTGGCACAACGACGCCACCGGACAAACCGTCCTACGCTCAGTGATCGCCTACGATCACTGACCCCTTGGACTAGATCATCTAGACGGCGTCAGCAGCGTGGCTCAAGCCGAGAGCCAAGGGAACTCCTCCCCGACTCGTCATCTTTGACTGAGGCGCTCCTTGGCCCGCCAGGCGTTCTCTGAGGGTGTGATAGATCGTCCGAATGTCGAGTAGCTCAGGAGCGCCTTTGACTCCCCGCTCAAGGATGTCGATCAGCATGCCTGTGAAGTCGGGGTAGAGCTTGCCCAGGGAACGCGATCGCGGCGCGGGTCGAGGATATCGAGCTCAACACGTAGGTGCCGGTAGTGGCGGCGAGTTCCGCCACGGTGCCCATTGATTCTTGAACCGCTCGTCCTGAGAAGCAGCAGTCGAGGATAAGAACCTTACGTCTGGCTGGGCTCACAGCCAGAGCCTCGCACACGTCGTCATAGGGAATCGCGGTGAACGGTCGGTCGTAAAACGGTATCGCTCGCGGCGAGGTCGTGGCGCCGTGGCTTTGGGGAGGTCGGGCTGAGTGAACATCTGATGGGCCGTGAAATGGCTGTAGGGCACCTCCTTCTCCAGGCGCCGGACACTCGGTCAACCAGCCAAGGCGTGAAGCTCGTGGAGGCGCACCATGAGTTCACACAGCGGTCCTGACAGGCCGGAAGGCATCGGGAGCTGGGACATGAGGGTGCCTCAAGTGTTAGCCGTTGTCATGAGATGTCATGGACGATTATTTCTTGGCAGGCTCTGCCGAGGGGTCTTTCCGCGTACTTGCCGGAGATTGCGCGGGTCGATGGTGGTGGTTCCAGGCTCCACCCCGCCCGGAAGGGCTGAGATCTTTGCGCCTGCACGGGATCAGGAACCGGGGCCCGGTTCCCGACAACCGACCCTCAGACCCGGAGGCGAGCGCCCGTGTGCTGGGCTGCGTCTTCAATCACATGGGCCATCAGGCCCGGGTGGCTGGTCATTACGACATGAGACGCGCCCGGCACCTCGACTACGTGCGAGTGCGCCCGTCGGTGCTCGAACCGGTCCAGATCCGGGGTATGGGGATTGACTTGTCAGCGCAGGCGACTACGCCTCAGGAGGGCACGGTGCGCCAAACGGCTGCGGTGGTGGAGGCGGAGAACGAGGAGGCGCCAAAAGGCCATTGGTCGGCGGCCACCAACTGGGTCTCCTTCTCGGGCAGGTAGGCGGCGAACCTCTCACGCAGCCGCCGTTCTGCATCGTCCAGCAATTTGAACGAGGCATAGCACGCTCATACCAAGGCGAGCCGTGGACCCTGCACTCACCAAAACGTTGCCGCCGTTGGAGGTGTTGACAGAGATGGCGAAGCAAGTGGCACAGATCGTAGACGTCGACTGCACCGGCTCGCCTGACCATTAATCACTGAATTGATGCGGACAAGACGTTGGCCTCGATAGCTGTACCTTTGGGCGCCGTGACCCAAAGTGCAGACCGCGCGATGAGATCGCCACTCTGAATCCTATAAGCCTGGGCGGAAAAGTGGGAATCCAGAGAGCAATCAGCGGCCACGTTGAGTACGCGAAGAAGCGGAAAATTTACCTCAACTTTCAGCCATCTCCCGTTTGATTTCGGCTCGCGTCACGGCGTAGCGTGGGACGTGGTTCAGCTGGACAGTTTTGGACAGCTGGATGATCATCACAGATCCAAGGAGGCATGATGAGCTTCCGAAGTGTGTTCCCCCGCAGGCATGGCGATGACTGGGACGACTACGGCCGGCGTGGCTACGGTCGTGGACGTGGACGCCGCTATGGACGTGGACGCGGTCGAGGCCGTGGACGCGGCTTTGGTCGAGGACGCGGTTTCGGCCGTGGAGGCCGTTTCTAGCGCCCCTACGGGTCAACTTCGAGGCCGGCCCTCCCTCATGAGGACCGGCCTCGAAGGTGGTGCGAAGCCGGGACTGCCGATTGCGCCGATGCCCATTCGCACTATCCGCAACGGGGTGTGATCTGCTGGAGCCTCCTGGCTCGCAGCCCTCGATGAGGAAAGGCATCAACGGCGGAGGCAACTCATCGCTTTGCGACGCTCCGGCACCCTGAACCCGTTTTCGCCAACAGGTCATTGGGCACTGCCACATCCCCCGACTTTGCTAGTGCCTGGACAAGGGAAACGCTGCGTGAGGCACATCTGGTCACACGCAGCGCGCTTCCGCGCCTTCCCTGGCACGATCGATTTTCAGTATTCCCGTCAGCGGCTCTCCTGGCAATCTCCAGGGCGCTGAATCGCACCCCTTGTGGAATTCTTTACCCAATAGTCGAGGCGCCAATTCGGCCCTGCTGACGGAAGGCCTACGCTCCGGCGAAAGCGGTCCACCCGTTGACCTCGCGTTCGAAGGTCGTCACAAACGGTAAGGCGCAGTTGCTATGCGAGTAGCAGTGCCATGGACCGGTTCAACCCCCAGTCGGGTGCGGTGAGGTGGTTGATCGCGCAGAGTTGCGCAGGCCCAGTGCATGGTCAGATGGTTCCATTCCCGTCGTCACCTGCCCGACCCGCCCCGCCTGGCAGGCGGTCACCGCTCCCGTCGGTGACCGACAGGTGCCCCATACATCCCCTCGAAGCAGGCAGACGGGTCGCTCGGGCGCCGGCCGGGTGCCACGGGTTGCAGCGGGCACCGTGACGCGATGACATGGAAGTGGAAGCCAAATACAGGGGAAGCGCCACCACGGGACTCGCTGCCATCGCCAAGGTGTCGATCACACCTTCGGCTTCTTCCCGTCCCGGTGATTGGAGGCGCGTGCCGCTGGCGGCTGCACGAATCCCCCAAGGGATGCCGACGGCCTACCGCGGTGCCTCCATCAACCGGCACGGCCTGACCAGTGAAACGGCTCCTGCACGACACTGGACTGTATGGGCGTAGCGGCACCGCAGCGGTGTGGGGCTCGGCTGCGTCGGGCTCGTGGAATCAATGCGCCGGGTATCGCGGTCGGCGGATAGAGGTCCAGAGATGAACAATGACGGCATTCCAGCCCCGAGTGAGGGGCTGCTGATGACGCATTTCTTGACGGTGCGTGATGTTGTGCGCTCGCGCCGCTTCTACAGCGAGGTGCTCGGCGGGCAGGTCGTCCTGGACGAGAACCCTTGCATCGTGAAGCTCGCCAACAGTTGGATCATCATGAATCCGGGCGGCGGCCCGACCCCGGACAAGCCTGACGTGACGCTGGTACCACCCAGTGAACCGCACACCGTCTCCAGCTTCATGAACCTGCGGGTCGCCGACATCGAGGCCTGCTACGCCCAATGGAGCGCGAAGGGAGCGGAGTTCCTGACTCCGCCGATCGACCGGCGTGCCGAAGTCCGCTGCTACCTGCGCGATCCTGATGGTTACTTGATCGAGGTCGGGCAGGCCACCGGAATGCTGGAGGGTATTTTCGCCCGCACCGACACCAATTCCGGGTAGTTCATCCTTCCCAGGCAGATCGGGAGGCCGGAGGCTTCGAGGTACACGGCGCCGGTGGCGGCAACGGCGAGGTCGGAGCGTTCGAGCCAGCGGCAGCGCGGGCGTAGGGGGCGACGTAGACGGGCTGGTCCCAGAGGTGGGTCTGGTGGTGGGCGCCGGCTGCGACAGGGGCTGCGTAGCCGTCCGGGCTGGGGCGGTGAGACCTGAGGAAGGGGCGTTCCTCCCCCCGGAATCAACGGAGACGCCAGGCCGAAGGACTGCTGCGTCAGGCCGAGATCGACCACAGCGCCGCCACCGCCGGCGAAGCCCTCGCGCTCGCCCAGCGGATCGGCGCCTCCCGCTGCGTCCGCCAGATCAGCGTCCTCGCAGGCGGCTACAAACCCCACCTGAAAGTGCAGGGAGTTGAGCAGTTCCTCAGCATCGTCCGGGCAGCGGGCATGCCCCCCAGGAGGCTCCTCATGAACAACGAGCTGCCGCCCGCCCCCACATGCGCACCGCTGGCCGCCGGGAGCTCACGGACGCGGTGCCCGGGGCGAGCCGGACAGTGTCTTCGCAGCCAGCGGCATCGCGCGAGCTGCCGGCCACCCCGATGCCACCCGTGACCGTCAAAGCATCAGTCTGGTACGAGCCCACCGGTGAGGTTGAGTTCGGTGGCTGTCATCGTGCGGGCCCAGCTGGAGGCGGCGAAGACCGCGGCGTTGGCGACGTCGTCGTAGGCGGGGCGCTCGGCCAGGAGCGCCGCCTTATCGGCCCGGTTCTCCTCACCGGGTGCGGGAGAGCCGGGTGAAAGAAGCCAGGAGACGCGGACACCCTGCGGACTGAGTTCCGCTGCGAGTTGCCGGCAGACGCCTGTGAGGGCGGACCAGGTGATGTGTGATCCTCCCAGGTCGGCGATGGTCTCGCGTCCGCCGGCCATGACGAGGAGGACGCCGCTTCCACGGCGGACCATGTGCCGTGCTGCTGCAGTGGCTGTGGTGAGGGTGGTCGTCACCGCCTTCGTGACCGGGCGGAGCACGTCGGCGAGGGCCATGTCGAGGAGCGGGCTCCCCTGCATGTCATCGTTGGACGTGGCGTTGAAGCAGATATCGATGCCGTTGCCCGCGGCCGCCACGGCATCGGCGTGGCGGTCGACGGCGTCGCGGTCCGTCGCGTCCAGCTGGGCGACGTGGGCGACCCCGCCCTCGTCTTGGATGCGCCGCGCGACGTCTTCGAGGGGCGGCACAGTTCGTCCGGTGAGGTGACCCGCGGCGCCTTCGCGTGCGAAGGCGCGAGCAACAGCCGCCCCCACTGCTCCGGAACCGCCATGGACGATCGCTGTCTTTCTGGCCAGTAGCACGGTGATCTCCTCGGCACGGATGCTGACGGCTGTGCAGACCTGACGCAAAGAGCGGACTCATCGCTCACTGACCACTCTCCGCCTGAAGATACTGACTACCAGGTCCGGCGTATCCCGGCTGGCCCGGAACCGGAATGGAAGCCGCGCGCAGCGCCGTCGGCGGTCACGGCCACAGTGGCCGCGTCGATGTCAGTGACGGTGACGCTGGCGCCTTGGCGGGCCAGCTCGATCGCCACCCGCCGCTCGCGCTCAGACCCGCAACACCGACACGAATCGGTCCCTGACGAGGGGAAACGGACGTGATATGCACACCCCACGCATTCGCGGCCGCCTGCTCTCCCGCCAACGCTGAACAGTCATGTAGGACACGGCCTACGAACCGCAGGGGCCCTCTGCACGGATCGCGATGGCCGGTGGCTCACAGCCGATGGCGACCTGATCCAGGGAGTGGCTTTCCCCGAGGCGAACGGACGTTCGCGCAGTGGCACGGTTGCTACGACGGCTAGCCGGTCGAGCCAGTGCTCTACGCACGGCACTGGACAGTCATCGGAGCACCCGATTGGAGTGCGCGGCCGCGCCTGCCGGTGCGGAGGGGAGAACACTCAAATGCCGTAGGCCTCACGGAAAGCGAGAACGCCATGGCAGCATGCCCGGCACCCGGCTCACGGCGCCGAATACGTCGCACACACTTCATCGCAGCCGGGTGCGCCATGGCCCTGTGCGCGACCGTGGCAGCCCCTGCCGCCGCGGACGGCGGCACGACCACGACCACGGCCAAACCCACCATTGTGCTGGTGCACGGGGCGTTCGCGGACGCCTCCAGCTGGAACGGGGTGGTCGAGCGGCTCGAACGCCGTGGCTACTCCGTCATCGCCCCCGCCAACCCGCTACGCGGGCTGTACAGCGACTCCACCTACATCGCCTCCGTGCTGGACAGCATCAAGGGCCCGCTCGTGCTGGTGGGACACTCGTACGGCGGTGCCCTGATCAGCTCGGCCGCCGCGGGCAACGGCCGGGTGAAGTCCCTGGTGTACGTATCGGCGCTGATGCCCGACGTGGGCGAGAGCGGCATGTCCCTGGCCGCCAGGTTCCCCAGCGAACTCGGCACCGCCACGAACTCCGTTCCCTACCGGGCCGGCGGCGTCAGCGGGACCGACCTCTATCTCAAGCCCGACAGGCTCCGGCCTGTCTTCGCCGCCGACCTGCCGGAGAGCACCACGAGGGTCATGGCGGTGACCCAACGGCCAGTGGCAACGACCGCGTTCTCGGAGAAGGCCAAGGTGGCCGCCTGGAAACACATCCCCTCGTGGTTCCTCGTCGCGAAACAGGGCAGGACCATCAACCCCGACCAGGAACGCTTCGAGGCACAGCGCGCGGGGTCACACACGGTGGAGATCGACTCCTCCCACGTCGCCATGATCACCCACCCCGAAGCGGTCACCGACCTCGTCCTCCAAGCCGCCACGGCAGCCGAATCCGCCCGGCCCGAGCTGCCCGCCACCGGGTCCCCCCATGCCGCCCGGACCAAGACCGCACTCACCGGCATCGCCGCCGCCTCGTTGATCGCGGGCGCAGGAGCCGTCCTCCTGGGCCGCCGATGGGGGCGCCCCACGTCCTGACGGCGCCCCAGGGCGGCGTCGCCTCCTGTGCCGCCGACGACCGTACGGCGTACGGCCGGCTTCGATGTGGTTTCCACCGCCCTTCACCGAAGCCATCACGGGACCACTCCCCAGCCACTTCGGTGATTGCTGTCGCATGAGGCCAAGGAGAAAGCCGCGGAACGCCGATATCTCGCGGGCGCTGGTCCTCGGGGCCACCGGCCGCACTGGAGCGGCGGTCGCGAAGACGCTGGAGGCGACAGCCGGCCAAGCAGTCCGGTGCGTGCTTCACGCAGCAAGGCGACCGTATCCGACCGCACTTCACACACCACACCTCACGACCGCTGGCCTCTGCCACCGATGCCACCGATGCCACCGATGCCACCGACGTCTGGCCGCTGCCACCGGCTCTGAAACCAACACGAGGCATTCATGTAGGACCGTGGGGTCACCTACAAGGTGGACTTGGCGTGCAATGGCTACCCGGCTGAGGTCTGCTCAGACCGTGTCCTACATGGTCGGTTCGAGGAGCCCGTGCCGTCCGCCCAGGTGTCGGCGCAGGAATCGTTCGGCCGCTCGATACATGTCGATCCGGTTCTCCGGGTTCAGGAACCCGTGCCCTTCATCGTCCTTGACCATGTACTCGACTTCGACCCCGTGCTCCCGCAGCGCGGCGACGATGTTGTCGGACTCGGCCTTCACGACGCGGGGGTCGTTCGCGCCTTGCACCACCAGCAACGGTGTACGGATGTGCCCCACCCGGCTGATCGGCGAGCGGGCCAGCATGTCGGCCTCCTGATCGGGATCAGCGGGGTTGCCCACATAGCGGAACCAGTTGGCAACGAGCGCGGGTTGGAGGAACGGGGGCAGCGAGCGCATGACGTTTGCCAGGTTCGACATGCCGACGTAGTCGATGGCGGCGGCAAAGCGGTCCGGGGTGAACGAGATGCCGACGAGCGCGGCGTAGCCGCCATAGGACCCGCCGAAGATACCGATCCGGCCCGGGTCGGCGTAGCCCTGGGCGACCGCCCAGTCGACGGCGTCGATCAGGTCGTCGTGCATCGCGCCGGCGAACTCCCCGATCGCGGCCTGCGTGTGGGACTTGCCGTAGCCGATGGAGCCGCGGAAGTTGACCTGGAGCACGGCGTAGCCACGGTTGGCCAGCATCTGCACCTCGGGGTCGAATCCCCAACTGTCCCGGAACCAGGGGCCACCGTGGACCAGCAGCACCATCGGAAGCGCGGACGGTTCGATCCCCACCGGCAGTGTCAGGTACGACGGCAGGGCCAGCCCGTCCCGCGCGGTGATCGTCACCGGCCTCGTGGGGGCCATTGTGTCCGGGGCGAGGTGCGGGTAGGGGCGGAACAGCAGTCGGCTCTCGCCGGTGATGTGGTCGTAGTAGTAGGTGACCTCGGGGTCGCGGTCGTGGACGAAGTTCGCGACCCATCGCTGCCCGCTGTCGTCGGACGAGAGCTCTCCGAGGTCTCCGTCGGAGAGCGCCTCCAGGTTCCGCAATACGGCGGCGAAGCCCGGGTCCACCGGGCGGATCTCCTGCCGTTCCCCGAGGTAGCGCACGCCGAGCAGCGCGCCGGTGCGCCGGTTACGGATCAGCGGCGACGACAGACCGGCGACGGCGCGCCGGGACCCGTCGAGGTCCAGGGTCGGGTGGCTGTCGACTTCGGTCTCCGCTCCGGTGGTCAGGTCGACCCGGACCACGCGGGTGAGGTCAGTGCCTCGCGTCGAACCGATCCAGACACCGGCTCCGTCCGGGGCCATCTCGAACGGGTTGATCCCCACCGGGTAGTCGGCGCCATCGAAGGTGGTGATCAGCTCCAGCTCGCCCGCCGTCGCGTTCCAGCGCGACAGCGCGAAGTCGCCCTCCTCGGTCAGGGTGCGGGCGAACAGCTCGCCGTCGGCGCCCCACAGCCAGCCGTACACGTGGCCCGGGTTCTGAGCCAGAACGGCGAGTTCACCGGTCACGATGTCGATCTCCGCCAGGTCGAACTCTTCGGGCTTCCTGGCGTTGAGCTGCACGATCACCTTGCCAGGGCGTTCGGCGGGCAGGTCCAGCTCCAGGACCTTCGTCCCGGGAAAGGGCGTGAGGTCGACCACGGGGGCGTCCGGATCCTCGAGGTCGACCCGGTGGACGTGCCAGTTCTCGTCGCCGTCGGTGTCCTGGGTGTAGAGCAGCCGGCGCGGATCGTCGGTCCAGTAGTAGCTGATCACGCTGCGGGTCTCGTCAGCGGTCACGCACCGCGCGTCGGTGTCGCTGTCGACGCTGCTCACCCACACGTTCAGACGGTTCTTCCACGGCGCGAGCCAGGCGATCCGGGTGCCGTCCGGCGAGATCGAGGCCCGTGTGCGCTCGGGTGAGCCGAAGAGCTCCTCAATCGTGATCAGTTCTGGCAGTGCCATGGTGCTTCCTTCCTTGAAGCCGCTTGCGGCTGGGGTTGGTTGATGCTCTGCGGGGTCCGGCTCCGGAGACGCCGATGAGAACTCGCGGGTTTGGCACGACGCCATTGAGGTTCCGGTCACGAGATCACCGTCGCCACATGAGGCGTTCCACCCGCCGTCGACCACGTGCCCGAGATGGTGAAGGTGCTGGGGGCAGGACCTGCTCGTGCCCTCATCGCGGCGACCGCGGACGTGGGGTCGCCGGCGTAGCACTGGGCGATCAGCCCGCGCACGGGCGCCGGGGCAACCGCGCCGAGGCGCGGGCCATATCCTCGAAGAAGGCGGCGAGTTCGGGAGGACGGGGGCCTCAGCGGGCAACCACCCGGTCCGCTCGGCCTGCTCAAGCAGCCGACCCGGGCGGGTGCGGCGCTGCCGGATGGCCTCCTCCTGGCGGGCCAGGTCGGCGTCCAGCCCGGCAAGGAATTCGAGAAGGTCCCTGCCCGCGTCGTCCGCCAGGACATCCTTCGCTTCGGGCAGACTCAGGCCGAGCTCAGCCCAATGGCGGATGCGGGCTGGCTCGACAGCATCGCGCAGCGCGTACTCACGACAGCAGTGGGAATGCCGCGGCCGCTCGGGCAACAGCCCGATGCGGTGGTAGTGCCGCACGGCGCGGGTGGCGATGCCGACGGTGCCGGCGAGCGCTCCGATTCGCATGGCGCCAGTAGAAACGTTGTCGCCGCGACAAGGTCAAGCGGCGCCACCCCATACCCATCTCATAGGAGAGAAGTGCAACAAGCCACTCAACGCCCCTGCCTCGTAAACCTTCTATGACGGCGGCCATAGCGGCCGCACCGACTGTCCCATCGCGGGGGCCGACCATCGCCGGGCCCTTGAGACGTTCGCTGCGGTCTCGGAGAACCTCGATCCGCATGAGTGCCTGGCCGCGCTGCACGAGTTGGAGGACGAGGACGTGCGGTCCGGCGTCTATGCGGCCTTCGACGGCGCGTCGGAGCTGCTGCGTAGTCTGCCGACGGAGTCCTGGGCGCTGGTGACCTCGAACTACGAGCACCGGGTGCGCGGCCGTTTCCTGAGGACGGGTCTGCCGGTGCCGAGCGTGATCGTGGACGCGGCCACTGTTGAGGAGGGCAAGCCCTCTCCCGTTCCGTATCTGCGGGCCGCTGCACGGCTGGGTGCCGAGCCGGAAGACTGCCTGGTCATTGAGGACGCACCGTCCGGAGTGCAGTCCGGACTACAGGCTGGGATGACGGTGTGGGGCGTGAACGCCGCGGTCGCGGTGGAGGGCGTACACCGCCACTTCGACAGCCTGCGTGAGGCGGTCCCGCACATCCTGGCCTTCGTGTCCGGACCGCACGGGTATGCCACGGCCTGAGCCCGTCCGCCGGCATCGGGCATCACTGGGATGATCTTCGTGTGGCTGGTGTGATCACGGCGTCCGAGCCGTCCTGGACAGCCCCGTTCGCCGGGCTGAGCCCGCGCTGAGCCGAGAAACTCATCACCGCGCTACGGCGTGAAGGCGCGGACGAGATGATGCGGCGGGGACGGCCGTGGTGTCTGCCGCTGGAGGACCGGTGTGGAAAACGGCATAGGTCCGACACGTGGGCCCCGCTATAGTCCTGGCGTGGCCGTCGTTGCGATCGTTCGCCGATTTACCGGCCCCCTGGCCCCCGAAGGGTGCCGCAGGGGTCGGACTTCGCCACGTCTCCAGAGCTGAGTCGGCTGACCCTGTCTTGCGGCCAGGCCCAGGGGCTGGGGGGTTTCCGTAACCCCATCACTGCTCTTGGCCAGGAGGCCGTCATGCCCGCTCACCTTTCCGCCGAACAGCTCGCCCGTGACCTGTCGATCCGGGACCTCACCGACCCTGCCGACGGTCCGCATGCCGTCCAACTCGTCCTCGACCGCGCCGTCGGCGGGCTGGCGGACCGATGGGGATGCGAGGTCCGCTGGTGGCGGGGAGAGCGCATCGTTACCGTCGAGGACAACTATGACAACCTCGGCTATCGCGCCGACGACATCACGCGCGACAGCCGCTACACCCGCTACGTCGATGACCAGCGGATGCTCCGCAGCCACTCCCAGCGCGTTGATTCCGGCCGCGCTGCGCGCGCTGGCCGCTGAGCCGGCCGACGATGTGCTCCTGGTCTGCCCTGGACTGGTCTACCGCCGCGACAGCATCGACCGCCTGCATACCGGCACTCCCCACCAGCTCGACCTGTGGCGCATCACCCCGCCGCCCGGCCCCCATGACCACCGCCGACCTGGGCGAAATGGTCGCGGTCCTCATCGAAGGGCTCCTCCCCGGGGCGAAGCACCGTCACGAGGATCGCGTCCACCCCTACACCCTCTCCGGCCGCCAGGTGGACGTCGCACGCGACGGCCAGTGGATTGAGGTGGCGGAATGCGGTCTGGCGCACCCGCAGGTGCTGCAACGAGCCGGCCTCGACGGCGCGTGGAGCGGCCTCGCGCTCGGCATGGGACTCGACCGGATGCTGATGCTGCTCAAGGGCATCCCGGACATCCGCGTCCTGCGCTCGGCCGAACCGTCCGTGGCCGCCCAGCTGACGGGCCTGGCCCCCTACCGGCCCGTCTCCGCCATGCCGGCCATCCGCCGGGACCTGTCCGTCGCGGTAGACCGCGACGACCTGGCGGAAGATCTCGGAGACCGGGTCCGCGACGCCCTGGGCCCAGACGCTGACTGCGTGGAGGCGGTCGAGATCCTCACGCAGACGCCGTGCGCGGAACTGCCGCCGCAAGCGCTGCAGCGGCTCGGAGCCCGCCCGGACCAGAAGAACGTGCTCCTCAAAGTAGTCCTGCGGCACCTGGACCGGACCCTCACCGACCATGACGCCAACCTGCTGCGCGACCGCATCTACGCCGCCGTACACCAGGGCAGCGCCCACCAATGGGCGGCAACCCGCTGAGGAGAACCGAGGCCGGCACCGCCCTACGAGGAAGGCGCCGGCCCACCGGCAAGTCACTCGTCCGTTGGGGGGAAGCCGGGTCGCGCGGTGGGCGCAGGCCGCCGTCGACAGGGACCGAAGCGCGGATGCCGTTCCCCCCGCAGCGGCCGGCCAGCGGCCCAGCACGTTGAGGTTCGCGTGCTTGAGCGGGGAGAGCTGGGCGACGTGCTCGTCCAGGACGCTGGACCCGCCGGTCGCCGCATAGACCCCGAGCGCCCGGTTCCGCTGCGGTCCTTCAGGAAATATCTGGCTGAGCAGAGCAAGCGACGCAGGACCGGACAGGGACGCACCGATCCCCTGCAGTGCACGAGCCGCGATCAGCACCCCAACGGTCGGGGCGAGCGCGGCGCCCAGCGAGGCCACGGCGAACAGCGCGATGCCCACTGCGAAGATCTTCCTGCGGCCCAGGACGTCTGCGACCCTGCCCCCGAACAGGAGGAACCCGGCAAAGGCAATGGCATAGGCCGTCATCGTCCACTGCAGCGTGGAGCCGTCGACGTTGTACTCATCACCGATGGAGGGCAACGCAGCGTTGATGACCGCAATCCGCTGACGTCCAGCGCCAGCGCTCCGGCAAGGAGAACGAGCGCCCACCGGCGTCTACCTGCGGGCACGCCGGTATCCGGCGCTCCCGTTCCCGGTTCCGTGTCAAGAAGTGTCACTTCGTACTCCAATGGTTGTTCAGGGCCTGTCGGCTTCATGGGTGCTCAGGGTGGTGACGCGAACTCGATCGATCCTCATGCCGTGTCGTCGGGCGAGGCGGGCCTGGGAGGGTGCAGGCATGACCGGTGTGCCCAGGCCGAAGACGAGCGTGAAGACGGTGACGAGCCGGCCTGCCGCCGGCTCGCTCACCCGCAGGTCGGCGGCGGTCTCGGGGAGCACCCCGGCGATGACCATGTCGTCGGTTCCGGCGGCGAAGGCGGCCCGGGGCCAGTGACAGGACACGGCTGATCGGCGCGGCACCGTAGGTTCCGGCCCGCGATTCGGTGGCGGCCGTCAGTCCGTGCCCTCCACGGGGCGGCGGGTGACGGTCTCGTCGATGTGCTTCGCGAGCCGGCCGCGCAGCTCCTGGAGCGCGGCGATCCGGTCGTCCAGCGCGGTGAGCCGGTCGGTGGCCCGCCGCAACTCCTCGGCGCAGTAAGGGCTTTCACGCAGCGGCACGTCCAGGCAACCCTTAACCAGCGCGGGGCGGACTTCGTCCAGGGTGAGGCCGGCGTCGAGGGCGTCCTTGATGTTGGCGGCCCGTGCGGCGTCGAGCTCGCCGTACACGCGGTAGCCGTTCTCGGCGCGGAGGGGCGCCAGGAGGCCTTGCTGCTCGTAGTAGCGCAGGGACCGGGCGCTGACGCCGGTCAGGTTCGCCAGCTCCCCGATCCGCATCTCGATCTCCTTCAACATGGTTCGGACGCTAAAACCCTGACACGGGCGTCCAGGTCAAGCGTCCGAGGCGCATCAGATCAAGTCGCATATCACTCATCGTCGCGACGAGATCTCCACAGGGAAGGAGAATTCTCATTCCTATGGCCAGATGGCTGCTCAGAGAGCGTGAATCAGGCCAACTTTGTCTGCATTGGACGATGTCAGCACCTCGCAGTCGGTCACGCTGTTCCGCCCCGTCGGCTCCACCTCGCCGACCTTTCACCAGCGCAGTGCGGGAAGCCTTGCCATGTATCCGGCACTGGTGATCGGGCTCCAGAGGCGATCGCCATTCTGAATCTTCGCCGACCGAGGCCCGGCCCCTTTCCCTCCCTCAGGAGCGCTTCCGAACCATTCGGCCATGCCCCACGGTCACAGTCTCGACCGTCGGAGCCTCAGCCCCTCCCCCACCCAACTACCACCAGCAGTCGGCCATCTCGACGGCGACGATGGAGCCGATGGAGCTGATGGAGCCGATGGAGCATCAGGATGGCCAAATGTTGGCCGGCCCACCACATCGCAGATGTCTTGCCCTACCCGGCCGCCTACGTTCCCGGTCCAGCCGTTTCGTACGCCCCCGCGTGCCGGCGACGCCGTCATCCGTGTCCAACGACCTGTCACGGACACGGGGAATCCCTCCGACCCGGTACCGTCCCCTCACCATCGGGGGGCATTTCGGATGCCCGGGTGGGTCAGCGGTTGGCGAGCAGTGCGAGTTTGCTGAGTCGGTGATGCTGCTCCCGTCGGGCGCGGCCCAAGTACTCCTCGCCGCTGGCGGGGTGGTGACATGCTGTGCCGTTTGGTGGCACGCTCGAATGCCGACTTGCAGCGCGTGATCGACCGGATGGTGGAATTCGATGGCATCGTGCGGGCCTCGACGGCGATCACGTTGGAGAATCCGGTGCCGCTCCGGATCACTTCACTGGTGCGCCAGACGTCGCGGCAGGCGCCGTATGGACCGCTGACCGCTGGAGGACCGGCCTTGAGGGAGGGACCGAGAAGTGGCCTTCTGGGAGTACCTGGGCACCCGCTGCCAGCAGCTGCTGGTGGGCGACCATCAGCACGCCAGCGCCGTCTTCCCGTGCATGGTCGTCGCTACGGCGCTCGGGGTCTTGATCGGCGTCCTCACCTACCGCACCGAGTGGGTGGGAAACGTCGCGATCACCATGACCGCAAGCATCCTCACCGGCCCCTCCCTGGCTCTCCTCGGCCTGCTCGTCCCGGTCGTCGGCCTCGGCGTCGCGCCGGCCGTCACCGCGCTGACGCTGTACGGACTGCTGCCGGTGGTCCGTGACGCGGTCGTCGGGTTGCACGGAGTCGACCCGGCCCTCGTCGAGGCCGCCAAGGGCATAGGGATGTCACGTTCGCCCAGCTGCTCAGGGTCGAAGTGCCCCTCGCCCGGCCGCCAATCCTCACCGGTGTCCGGGAGGCGACCCAGATGCTGATGGGCATCGTGGCGATCGCGGCCTTTGCCTCAGGGCCCGGGCTTGGCAACCAGATCTTCCGCGGGATCTCCAGCCTGGGCAGTGCGAACACGCTCCACGAAGTACTGTCGGGGACGCTCGGAATCGTCGTCCCAGCCCTGCCGTTCGACGCCGTGTACGTGGTGATCGGACGGCTCACCATCTCACGGGGGATCCGTGGCTGACTCTGCCGAAATCGTCGAACCGACCTCCCCGACGTCCGGCGCCACGGGCCCCGGCGGATCCGCCCGGTCCGCCGTGCCTGACCGTCGGCACCGCGACGCCGGCCACATTCAGCATAGGAGGAGGGCTCGGGAACCTGGTCTCCTCCGGCATCACCAACCAGCGCATGCCGATGCTGGTGCTCGACTCCGTACTGACGGTCGCCATGGCGCTGATCATGGACTGGCTGGGGACGCTCGTCGAGTTGCTGCTACGCCCACGCGGCCTGGAGGTGGACTGATGCGCCTGGCCCGGGTACGGACGGCCGTCGCAGGCGCGGGCGCCCTGCTGCTCGCCGTCGCAGGGCTGAGCGGCTGCGGACTGACCAGCGGCAGCCCGCTGGCCGACTCGGTGCGGCCCGGCTCCGTCGGGAAGGGGCGACCGCTGAAGGGCGCCCAACTGACCGTGACCTCAAAGGAGTTCACCGAGCAGATCATCCTGGGTCAGATCATGGGGCTGGTCTTCAAAGCGGCCGGCGCGGAAGTCCTGGACCGGACGAACATCCAGGGCTCGATCGGTGCCCGCGAGGCGGTCAAGTCCGGTGCGGCGGACGGGATGTACGAGTACACCGGCACGGCCTGGATCACCTACCTCGGTCACACCAAGCGGGTCGTCGACCCGCACGGGCAGTGGGAGGCCGTACGCGAAGAGGACCGCCGCAACGGCATCACCTGGCTGCCCGCCGCCCCGCTCAACAACACCTACGCGCTGGTCGCGAACCAGGCGAATGCGCAGAAGTACAAGCTGCGCACACTCTCCGACGTGGCACGTCTGACGAAGAAAGACCCGGGCGCGGCGACGATCTGCGGCGGAAGCGAGTTCTCGGTGCGCGAGGACGGCCTGCCGGGCGTGGCGAAGACGTACGGATTCGCCCTCCGGCGCGGGAACTTCAAAAAGATGGACGACGGCGTCGTCTACACCCAGGTCGCCGAGGGCGCGGCCTGCGCCCTCGGCGTGGCGGCCACCACCGACGGCCGCATTCCCGAACTCAAGCTGAAGGTGCTGGAGGACGACCGGCACTTCTTCCCCAACTACAACGCGGCACCCGAGATGAACAGCGCCACCATGAGGAAGTACCCCGCCATCGCCGACCTCCTCGCCCCGATCACCAAGCGGCTGACGGGGGCGGAGGCCCAGCGGCTGAACGCACGGGTGGACGTGGACGGAGAGGACCCGCACGAGGTGGCGAAGGACTGGCTGGTGCGGGAGGGCTTCATCCGGGAAGGCTGACAGACGGAATCGCACGAGCGTCCGACGAGCAGGAGGAGAGCGCCCTGCCGCTCGCGTAGAAGCTGCCGTCCGGAGGCCGGGACGCCATGATCCGAACGACGCGCCCTAGGCCTGTTAGGTCTGAATTCCCGCTAGAGAGCTGGGAGCGAGCACTGGCGGCCGGCCCTGTAGGGCTCCGGATAGCGGGGGCAGCGGTGGTCTGCCCCACCTGCCGCCCCGACACCGTGCCGCGCGAGCTGCGCTGATCCATGCAGCAGAGCTGAGAAGCCCGCCGGGCAGTTCACCGTCGGGCGTCACAGGCTGGACGTGTGGAGAACCCGATATCCGTGGCGCTCGCCGAGGCCGTCTCACGGCTGCCGACCGGACCGGGCTGGTGGTACGAGCCGAAACTATAGACAGGGTTTGTCACTGTCCGAAGTCCACAGACAACCGTCGTGGTGAGTTCGGCAGTCTGAGGATGTCGAGAAGTGCACCGGCTCCGTCCCAGGGACATCAGCGGCCACCATCGGCCGCACGAGGAAGAAGGAGAAACCAGCATGGCGATTCAGCGGATGGACAACGTCGGCATCGTCGTCGAGGACATGGATGCCGCCATCGCGTTCTTCGTGGAACTCGGTATGGAGCTGGAGGGCAGGGCGGAGGTCGAGGGCCTCTTCGCCGACCAGTGCACCGGACTCGACGGCGTCCGCTGTGACATCGCGATGGTCCGGACCCCGGACGGTCACAGCCGGCTCGAGCTGGCGAAGTACCGCAGCCCCGCGGTGATCAGCGCTGGGCCGCGCAACCGGCCGCACAACATTCTGGGCACGCACCGCGTCATGTTCGCCGTCGACGACATCGAGGACACCGTTGCCCGCCTGCGCCCTCACGGCGCCGAACTCGTCGGCGAGATCGCCCGGTTCGAGGACAGCCATCTGCTCTGCTACCTCCGCGGCCCGGAGGGCATCATCGTCGGCCTGGCCGAGCAACTGCGCTGAGAGGGAGGAACCGAACCATGCACCGAAAGAGATCATCGAGGTTCTGAACCGCCCGATCAGCCAGGAGCATCTGCTGGCCCGTTACGTGACCCGCCTGGCCTACGGCGCCAAGGACGGAACCCCGCGCAACGTACCGATCGCCTTCACCGGGAACGGGTCGCATATCGTCATGTGTACGACGAAGAACGCGCCCGAACTGGCCCTGGGGGCCTCACCCTCGCAGACGCCGGTGAGGGGCATCAGCCGAGCCAGTGACGTCAGCCGGTGGCGAGTGCCGTGACGCCGCCGTCCACGAGCAGATCGGTGCCGGAGATGAAGCTTGCTGACGGGCCGACGAGGAAGGCGACGGCGTCGGTGATGTCGGCCGCTGTTCCGGCTCGCTTGGCGTTGGAGGCGGCAATCATCCTTCGCATCATGTCCCCGTGTTCGCCGACGAGTTCCGCCTGCCCCATGGGGGTGGCGATCGCTCCGGGACTCACGGAGTTGATCCGTGCGTTCCGTGCGCCCCAGATGGAGCTCGCGGCCCTCACGCGCAACAGGTTGGCTTCCTTGGAGAAGGTATAGGCCGCCCCTGGGCCGGAGAATCGTTCCTTGGCCGCGACCGGGAGGGAGAGCAGTTCGTCGGCCGGTGTCGTGGCCAGTTGCACGGCTTCTTCGCCGGACAGCCCGGGGTTTCGGTGGCCGGCCATGCTGGCGATGACCACGCCGGAACCGCCTGGGGCGACGACCTGGCCGAATTCCTCCAGCACGAGTGCGACTCCCAGCAGATCGACGGCGAGTATGGCGGCGACGGACGCTTGCGCGGGCGAGAGTCCGGCCGTGTGGACCACGGTCCGCACCGGGCCGAGGTCGGCGGCCTGGCGAGCCAGCGCGCAGACGGATTCCCGGGATGAGACGTCGACCGGGGCGGCCGTTACGGCGTACCCGTCCTTCTCCAGCTGCGCACGGACGGCTTCCAGGGCCTCGGCATTGAAGTCTGCGATCAGGAGCCGGGCTCCGGAGCCCAGACGGCGGGCGATGGACTCTCCCATCCCGCCGACACCGATGACGACGACTACTGACTGGCTCATGTCTTCCACCTTCTCGATGGCCGGCAGAACTGCCGGGGGTTTGGGGCGTGCGGGGCTACGGGCCGGGTTTCGTGAACCGTCGGAGATGCCGTTCCGGCGAAGTCTCGCATGAATCCGACACTTGTCGGGTATCCCACAGGTGTGGGTGACACTACAATGACTCCGTGCCCGTTCAAAGTGACCGCCGCTCCCGCCGTTCCCGTACCGCGATGGAGAGCGCACTGCTGGAATTGATCGGTGACCGTGACCTCAGCCAGATCTCGGTCTCCGACGTGACCGGCCGCGCTGACGTGCACCGCTCGACTTTCTACGAGCACTACACAGACGTGCATGACCTGGCCGCCTCGGCATGCACGGAGATGTTCGACCAGCTGCTCTCCGCCACCTCGGCGCTCTCGGTGACCGGGGATTCCTCGGAGGGGGATTCCTCGAAGGAGGGCTCGCACCCCTCCCTCACGGCGATGTTCGCCCATGTCGCCGAACATCGCGCTCTCTATGAGGCTCTTCTCGGTGCCGATGGCAGCGCCCGGGTGATCAACCACCTCCTGCAGCGCATGACGGAATCCATCCGGCCGAGGCTTTCCGCCCAGCTCACCGACAGCGAGGGTGGTACGGACGACTCCGCGGCCGCCTTTGTCTCCGGAGCACTTCTCGGCGCCATCGCGGACTGGCTCCACCGCGGCTGCCCCGGAACGCCGGAACGCTTCGCCACCGCGATCTGGCCGCAGCTGGTCGCCGCGACACTCGCCCGGCCGGCCTGAACGACCCCGCACGCAGGGCCGCCGGCCGAGAACCCTGCGCCGGAGCGGGCCGCACCCGTGAGGCGATGAGACCGCCCCTGCCTGGCGCTGCCCCTTCTTGACCCGCCTTACGCGACCCCCGCTCGCGCCCCTCGTTGCACGCGAACGGTGTGCGTGCGCTCATGCCGTAACCACCGGCCTCGCGCACCGCGATCAGCTCTCCGCCCCTCCCGGAGCGGCACCCACCGACTCCGCGCCCGCCCGGTCGGCACGGGCCCTTCCTCTGATCTGCGCTTTCGCCCATCAGCCTGCGCAGAGGGGCTTGGGGGCGCACATTCACTGCGCCGCCCCCAAGCCCCTCTGCGGTTGCCGCCCCAAGCCCCCTCCCCCTGCCTGCCGCCGCGGGCTCCAGACCCCGATCCGCCGGATCCGGCGCATCCGCGCGCACATCCGCCCCCGCTGACGCAGCCCGAAGAGTCACGGCCGCTTGCAATACGACAGCTGTCGGTTAACCTACAGCTGTCGGGTATGAATCGCGGTTGCGGCACCGGGCTTCCGCCCAGGCACGTGAGACCCCGTCCCGTCGCGCGTCGGCCGTGCCGCGCAGCTCCCTGTCGAATGAAGTGAGGAGAGCAGTCGTTCATATGTGGAACCGAACTGACCGAGGCCCGTTTCCCGGAGCGGCTTCCCCTCGGGGCTCCGTGGACCCGGCGGGCGCGGCGTGGTGACCCGCCCCGGCAAGGTGGTGATCGTCGGTGGCTCGTCGGCCGGCCTGGCGACAGCGGAGGCGCTGCGCCGTCAGGGCTACGAGGGACAGCTGACCCTGCTGGACTCCGAACGTCATCTCCCCTATGACCGCCCGCCGTTGTCGAAGCAGGTGCTGACCGGCGCCTGGGAGCCGTCGCGGACCCAGTTGCGCTCGCAGGAGCATCTCGCCTCGCTGGAGGCGGAGTTCATCCGCGCTGAGCCGACTGTCATGTGCGATGCGGTGGAGCGTGCGGTGACCACCGCCACGGGGCGCGTGGTGCGTGGCGATGCGCTGGTCATCGCCACCGGGCTGCGCCCCCGAATATTGCCGGACCAGGAAGAACTCGCGGGAGTGCATGTGATGCGCACCCTCGACGACGCGCTGGCGCTGCGCTGTGACCTGGCGGCCGGTCGCCGCCTGGTGGTGGTGGGCGAGGGTGTGCTGGGTGCGGAGATCGCCGCCTCGGCCCGTGCCATGGGCGTGGAGGTCACGCTCGCGGGCTTCGGGGCCGTCCTGCTGGGCAGTCAGGTCGGCGGCAGGGTGGGGGGCTTCCTCTCGCGTCTCCACACCGAGCGCGGGGTGGATCTGCGTCTCGGGGTCGCTGTCGAGGCCCTGGCCGGCAGCGGGGGCAGGGTGTGCGGGGTCCGTCTGGCCTCGGGGGAGGTGCTGCGCGCCGACACGGTCGTCGTGGCGATCGGGGCGCGGCCGGCCACCGAGTGGCTGGAAGGCAGCGGGCTGGCGCTCGGCGACGGCGTGGAGTGCGATGCCTACTGCCGTGCCGCGCCCGGTGTCTACGCCGTCGGAGACGCGGCGTCCTGGCATCACGAAGGGCTGGACAGGCGGCTGCGCCTGGAGAATCGCACCAACGCGACCGAGCAGGCCCAGGCCGTCGCGGCGAACCTCCTCGGCGCCGAACGCCCCTACACTCCGACGCCCTACTTCTGGACCGATCAGTACGACGCCAAGCTCCAGGTGCACGGTCTGCCCACTCCGGCCGCCGAGACCCACATTGCCGAAGGCGACCCGGCCCAGGGACGCTTCGTCGCTGTGTACCGGGAGAACGGCGAGGTGACCGGCGTCCTGGGCTGGAACATGCCCAAACAGTCCCGGCTGCTGCGCCAAAAGCACCTCGTCGCTCCGCGGAACGGAGAGTTGCCAACCACGGTCCGCTCCGCACCATGACCCGCCGCACCAGGCCCGGCAGCCCTCCGCAGCCGCACAGACAGGCGTGGGAAGCCGGTGCAAGGTCACCGCCCGTAGGCGGCACCCACACCCCGCCCCCGTCGACTCCCGTCAATTCCCGTGAAGGAGAAGCACATGAGCCCGAACGAGCAGATACGGCAGTACCCCCTCGCCTACGAGACCGCGCTGGAGCCTGCCGCGGAGTGGGCTGAGCTGCGCGCCACGTGCCCGGTGGCCACCATCACCGTGCCCGACGGCAGCCAGGCCAAGCTGCTGACCCGCTACGACGACGTCAGGCAGATGCTGGCGGACCCCCGCTTCACCCGGAAGGACCTCGACGGCGGAACCGGGAATGCACAGGAGGCAGCCACGACGTCGGCCGCAGCGGACACCTCGGAGCCGCCCTTCTCCGTGCCGAGGCACGGCGAGGACCACCAGCGGTGGCGCCGGATGGTGGGCAAGTGGTTCACTGCCAAGCGCATGGCCGCCCTGCGGCCCCAGATGACCGCGATCGCGGACCAGCTCCTCGACGAGATGACCGGCCGCGGCAGCTCCGGCGACCTCAAGGCGCACTTCGCCTTCCCGCTGCCGGTCTACGTGATCTGCGGCATGCTCGGCGTGCCCGCCGAGGACCGGGACCGCTTCTCCTACTGGTCCGACAACTTCCTCAACCTCACCCGGTACTCCGCACAGGAACGGCAGACGGCGGTCGGCGAACTCGTGGCCTACATGTCCGGCCACATCGCCGCCAAACGTGCCGAGCCCACCGACGACTTGCTCAGCACCCTGATCGAGGAGAGCAGCGGCGAAGGTGAGGCGCTGACGGACGCCGAGCTGCTGGGCACCGGCATAGGTCTGCTGGTGGCCGGGCACGAGACGACGGCCAACATGATCGGCAAGATGGTCGCCATGCTGCTGGCCGACCGCACCCGGTGGGAACGGCTCCTGGAGAACCCCTCGTTGGTACGCAGCACCGTCGAGGAGGCGCTGCGCTTCGACGCCAACGGTGGGTTCGGCCTGAGGCGTTTCCTCACCGAGGACGTCGAGATCGGGGGCGAGGTCCTCCCCAACGGCACCACGGTGGTGTGCGCCATGGCCGCGGCGAACCGGGACGAGACCGCCTTCGAGAACGCCGCCCAGATGGACCTGGCCCGCACTCCCAACCCTCACCTGGCCTTCGGCGCGGGACCCCACTCCTGCCTGGGCCAGGCCCTGGCCCGCACCGAACTCCAGGTCGCCCTCGAAGTTCTGCTGCGCAGGCTTCCCTCCCTCGAACTGGACATCCCCGCCACCGACCTCGAACGCCTGGAAGGACTGCTGGTCGGCGGCCTCAGCGAGGTCCCCGTCCGCTGGTGACGGCACGACAGCACACGTACGACCCCCGACAGAAGGAGACCCCCATATGAAGATCACCGTCGACGAGGAGAAGTGCTGCGGCGCCGGACAGTGCGTCCTGATCGCCCCCGAGGTCTTCGACCAACGCGACGAGGACGGAATCGTCGTCGTCCTGGAGCCGGAGCCCCCGCACGACCAGCACGCCCTCACCCGTGAAGCGGCCGCCGTCTGCCCGGCCGCCGCCATCCAGGTGCACGACACCCCCTGAACCTCTCCGCCCGGCAGCGGCGGGGCGGCCCGCGGAGCCGCACCGGCTCCGCGGGCACCGGAGGACGGTGTCCTGGCCGGCCGGGTGCCGGCGCCTGCACCGCCGCTACGAGCGCAAGGCCGGGCACTTCCTTGCCTTCGTCGGCATAGCCCTTCGTCGGCACAGCGCTTCGTCGGCATGGCCGCGGCCCTCATCGGCTACCGCCGACTCACCGACGGAAACGACGTCTTAGAGCAGCGTCGGCGCGTGGAATGCGCCGAGGCCGGAGGTCAGGTCCCGGTCCAGCCAGTAGCGGCGCGGTTCGGCGAGCATGATGTCGACGCTGACGGCGAGGATGCCGGGGATCTTGGCCAGCTCGTGGTCGATGAAGAGCGCCAGGGCGGCGCGGTCGGTGACCAGGCCCATGACGAGGACGGACATGTCGCTGGCGACGTGGGCGGCGAGCCGGGTCTGCGGGAGCTGGTCGATGCGGCGCATGACGTCCGGCGTTCCGCCTGGGGCCACTCGCAGGCGGAGCAGGAAGGGGGTCTGGAAGCCGAGCCATTCCGACACCATCTCCAGACGCGGTTTGACCCATCCCTCGTCGAGGACCCGGCGGACGACGCGGTGCGCGGTGGAGGTGGCCAGGCCGGCCGCTCGGGCGATGCTCGCGGCGGATGCACGGCTGTCCTGGATCAGCTGGGCGACGACGGCGCGTTCGGCCTCGGTGAGCGGCTTGGCGGGGGGTGTCGCGGTCGCGGTGCCCTCCCGGCGGGCGCCGGTGAGCTTCAGCAGGTCGGCGCGTTCGGCGTCTGTGAGGAACTGGGGGTCCCAGGTCATACCCCGGCGCAGGGTACTGAGGGCCGGCAGGGAGTTGACGCGGCGGACGCCGGGGACGGAGTACAGCCGGTCGATCGCCTCGCTGGTGGCGGCCTCGGACGGGGCGTGGATGACGGCGTAGACGGGGTCGTCGCCGGAGATCTGTGCCAGGAGCTGGAGGTGGGGCAGATCGCTGAGCCGGTGGAGGACGGTGAGCGGGGTTTCGCCGGTGACGTCCAGGAAAACGTGGACGGGCATCGCCGTGGAGTGCATGCCCCAGTAGGCATGCCCGATCGCACGGACCATCCGGGCCTGGTGCAGCCGGTCGTAACGGCGCTTGAGCGTGCTGGCGTCGGCGGCCAGGATCCCGCCGATGTCGTCCCAGGCGGCCCGGGGGGCCACGTGCAGCGCGCCGATGAGGCGCCGGTCGAGCTCGTCGAGGAGAGGGCGGGTCATGGTCCCCCACTCTAAACTGCCGGTTAATCCTACCGTTACATCCAAAGGCTAGAGAATCTCTCACTTGGATGCCACTGTTCGCAGGAACATCCCTCGCATGCACGAAGAGGTATCGATGAGTGCCACCTCCGCTCAGCCTCAGGCCAACGAGCCACAGTCGAGAATCCTGCGCACCGCGTTCCGGAGCTTCGCGGCGATCGAGAAGATAGGGAACAAACTCCCCAACCCCTTCTGGCTGTTCTGGATCCTCGCTGGGGTCATCGCCGTCCTCAGCGCCGTACTGGCGGCGGTCGGTGTCAGCGCCGTGCACCCCGGTACGCACGAGATCATCAAGGTGCAGAACCTGCTCAGCAAGGACGGCCTCACCATGGCCGTCGAGGGAGCCGTCGACAACTTCGCGGCCTTCCCGCCGCTGGCCACCAGCCTCACCGTGATGTTCGGCATCGCCGTCGCGGAGCGGAGCGGACTGTTCTCCACCCTGCTGCGCCGCATGGTCGCGCGGGTGCCGGGCAAGTACCTCACCTTCGCCCTGTCGATGACGGCCATGGTCAGCCATGTCGCCGGGGACGCCGCCTACGTCACCCTCATGCCGCTCGGCGCACTGATCTTCCGTGCGGCGGGCCGCAGTCCGGTGCTCGGCTGCATCGTCGCCTACGTATCGGTCTCCGCCGGCTACGACGCCTCCCCGTCGCTCACCACCACCGACGTACTGCTGTCCTCGATCTCCACCGCCGCCGCCCACACCATCGACGCGGACTACGTCGTCACCCCGCTGGCCAACTACTTCTTCGGGGTCGGCTCGTCGGTCCTGGTGGCCCTGGTGATCACCCTCGTCGTCGACAAGGTCCTCGCCCGCCGCCGGGACCTGGAGCCCGACGAACCGGTCGCCGCGCCGGACGCCGAAGAACTGGAGACGATCGAGGTCACCGGGCAGCAGCGCCGCGCGCTGCGCATGACCGGGCTGGTCGCCGTCGGCCTCATCGCGTTCCTGGTGGTGGCCATGATCCCCTCGTCCTCACCACTACGCGGTGAGAACGGCGGCCTCGTCGACTCCCCGCTGGTCGGCGGGATGGCGCTAGTCCTGGGTGTGTTCTTCGCCGTGCTCGGCACCGTCTACGGGCGGATGACCGGCACCTTCAGCGCCGCCCGCGACATCATCGCCGCGATGGCCGACGGCACCCGGTCGATGGCGCCGATCCTCGTCCTGTTCTTCGCGATCTCCCAGTTCCTCGCCTACTTCAAGTGGACGAACATCGGCAACATCCTCGCCGTCAAGGGCGCGGAGACGCTGCGCGACCTGCACATGCACGGCTGGACCGTGCTGGTCGCCCTCGCTGTGCTGATCACGTTCATGAACCTCGTCATCACCAGCGGCTCCGCGCTGTGGGCGCTGGCCGCCCCGGTGCTCGTGCCCATGCTGATGCTCATCGGCATCGAGGCCGAGACCACCCAGGCCGTCTACCGCGTCGCCGACTCGGTCACCAACTGCGTCACCCCGATGAGCCCGTACTTCGTGATGGCCCTGGGATTCATCCAGCAATACCGCAAGTCCGCCGGGATCGGCACCCTGGCCTCCCTCACGATCCCGATCGCCGCCGTCGTCTGGGTCGTCTGGATCGCGTTCTTCGTGGCCTGGTACCTGCTGGGCCTCCCCTTCGGTGTCAGCTGACCCGGCCCTCTGCGGAACACCGCCCCCAGCCCCGTACGAGAAAGCAGACCATGACCGCACTTCCCGCTGCCGCCCTCACCGCACGCGCCCAGGACGTCTCGCCAGAGATCGTCACCGACATCCTGACTCTTGTCCGCCACGAGACCAGCAGCTACGACCTGCCCGGCCTCGCGGCGGGCCTGGACCTGCTGCACTCGCTCGCCGTCCACCGACTCGGCCGACCCGACCACGCACAGCGCCACCCCGGCGGCGAGTGCGGCGACACCCTCACTCTGACCTACACCGGCACCGGCGCCGGGCACATCGCGTTGGTCGGCCACTACGACACCGTATGGCCGACCGGCACCCTCGCCGGATGGGAGCAGCCGGAGGGGTCCGACGACGGCCGGGAGAAGCTCAGCGGGCCCGGCATCTTCGACATGAAGACCGGCCTGGTCCAAGGCATCTGGGCCCTGAAGCTGGCCAGGGCGAGCGGAGTACCGGTGCCCACCGTCACCTTTCTCTTCAACGGCGACGAGGAGATCGGCTCGCTGTCCTCGCGGCCGGTGATCGAGGAGGTCGCGCAGAAGGCCGACGCCACGCTGGTGCTGGAGCCGACCGCCCACGGTGCGGTCAAGACCGCCCGCAAGGGCTGTGGGATCTTCCGGGTAACGGCCACCGGCGTCGAGGCACACGCCGGGCTCGCACCTCAGGACGGCGCGAGCGCGATCACCGCGCTGGCCGAGTTCGTGGTCGCCGCCGCGGCCGTCGCCGCGCCCGGCAAGGGCACCACGATCAACACCGGGCTCATCAAGGGCGGTTCCGGCACCAACGTCGTCGCCGGGCAGGCCACCGCCAGTATCGACGTCCGAGTCAGCAGCGAGGCCGAACAGCTCCGGGTCGACGATGCGCTGGACGCCATCAGGGTCAGCGACCGCCGCGTCCGCATCGAGATCGACCACGCCTGGAACCGGCCGCCGATGACCCTGACCGCCTCCTCCGCCCGCCTCCTCGCCCTCGCCCGCGAGGTCACCCGCGAGCAGGGCCGCGGCGACTTGCCCGACGCCGCCGTCGGTGGCGCCAGCGACGCCAACTTCGTCGCCGCCCTCGGCCTGCCCGTGCTGTGTGGCATGGGCGCAGTCGGCGACAACGCCCACGCCCGGGGCGAGTTCATCTATCCCGACACGGTGCCCGCCCAGACCTCCCTGGTCGCGGGACTGCTGGGACGACTGGCGGAACCGCTGCGGGACTGCGCATGACCCTCGCCCGCAAGAACCCGGCACTCTGAAAGAACCCGGTCCGGCGTCGGCCGCCATCTTGAGGGCGCCTCACCTCCGTCGGCGGTACGACCCGCCGGAACAGCACCACCCGGCGCCCGGGCCGCGCTGTACGCGATGCTCGCTCTGCTGTGGTGACCCCTGGCTGCCGTTGCTGCCGGGACCGGCGTTGTCGCGTGGCGTCGTGCCCATACGGCAGCGTTATCTCTCGCCGAAATAGCCGAAGCCGTCGTCGACCTGCGCGCCACGGAGTTGGCCACCGCACTCGGCATCGTCACCCCGCACAATCGGGTGACCCCCGGCATCGGCCACGAGATCACGGAACGACTGCGCAAGGGGGCCTGACACCCCCTTGCAGCACCGATGCAGTCGGTGATCCGGAGCACTACGGTGCCACGCCGGATATCACACGCCGTCGCAGCACCACAGCGCGCAGAAGCCCCCGCCGGAGCATTCCGGCGGGGGCTTCGTCTCAGCTGCCCCTATGACGCGGGTTCTTGAGAGTCGGGTCTGACCAGGTGGAAGACTTCTCGGACGGCATCGCTTTCGCCACGCGAGAACGGCCTCAACCGCGCGGAGCCGGGCGGTGCTGTTGGAGTGGTCGGCCACTTTGGGGCGACCGGTCGCTTGCCGATCGGATGGCGTGTGGAGTGCTGGCACCGACCGCTGGGGTGGTCGGAACCGTGAAGGCAACCGATGAACGGCTGCCGCCTATAGGGACACGCCACAGGCCCGCTGCCAGCACGCGCCATCCCACACCGAGGTCCGCCGTGCCCGCCTGCTGAGCACCATCGCCCTCCCAACCGGGACGAGCTTGCCTACCGGGTGCGCGAGCGGTTGAGCCCGAAGAAGGATCGGCCTGCGTGTTATGCGGTTGCCCTTTCCTTGACCAGCTCCAGCGCTGGCCTCCTCGCCGAGGCGAGTTCGTCGCGCTCCCGGGTGCAGCACTTCGCGGCGAACGAGACAGTCACAAGCATGACGGTCCGTCACCTGGACGGAGCGCCATCGACGCGGCCATCGCGGCCGACGAGGAGGGCTTCGCCTCGCTGCTGGTGGACTTCGCGCACTCCTACGGGGCCCGCGCCCGTGCCGTCCACCAGATGTTCGTGGACCTCTTCCGAACGGCCGGATCCCCGGCCTGTAGTGACCACGGGTCCGAGGAGTTCCGTACGCGCCGTATCCTCCAGTCCGTACGGCTTCACCCCCTAACCCGCTGCTTATCCCTGCCCATGGCAAACTCGGCTGCGATGGACATTTCGGCAGCACATCTGCGGGCACTGCGCGCGGCGCTCTTCACGGCGCTGTGCGTCACGCTGTCGTCCGCGTCCCATGTGCTGCTGTCCCGTATGCCGTTGCCGCTGACCACCGTCGCCGCGCTGAGCACCGCCGTGTTCGTCCTCGCTTATGCGCTGGCCGACCAGGAGCGCGGATACTGGCGCATCGCCGCGCTGCTGGTCCCTCTGGAACTCGCCGCCGATCTGGTCTTCAGTCTGGGTCAGGACACCTGTTACGGGGCGGCCGGCAGCCCGGTCGCCAGTCCGCTGCGCTCGCTGCTGTGCGACCCGATCGGGGCACCGCTGACGCGGCTGCCCGAGGACCAGGCCGGGCCAGTGAGCTGGCCGGTCCTGCTCGCGGCACATCTGGTCATCGGGCTGCTGGCCGCGGGCTGGCTGCGCCGTGGGGAGGCCGCGCTGGGCCGGCTGCTGGGCGCGGTGGCCGGCTTCGCCTTCCGCCCGCTGCTCCTCGCCGTCGCGGTCATCAGTGCCATCGCCGCCCCGCGCCGCCCGGCGCCCGCTCCCGAACGGTCCGGGCACCCCGCCCGCGCCGTCCCCCTGCTCGTGCACTGCGTCGTGCGCCGTGGACCGCCCTGCGCGCTCGCCGCGTAGACCACAGCACCCACCCGACCCACGGATTCGCACGGAGCAGGAACAGCCATGAGCAACCGCAACAACCAGGCCAACAAGCAGGCAGCCCGCGAGCGGCTGCGCGCCGAGCGCGAGCGGCAGGCGAAGAAGGACCGGCTCCGCCGGCAGCTGATCGTCGGCGGCGCGATCGTCGGCGTCCTGGCGATAGCCGGCGGTATCGGGGTGGCGGTCGCCACCATGGGCGGCGACGACGCGAAGGCCGCCACCGGCCCGCTGGTCAAGCCCGCCAACACCAGCGGCCCCAAGGGCACCACGATCGTCGTCGGCAAGGCGGACGCCAAGAACACCCTGGAGCTCTTCGAGGACCCGCGCTGCACTTACTGCGCCGCGTTCGAGCAGACCGTCGGCGCCACCGTCGAGAAGGACATCAAGGACGGCAAGTACAAGGCGTCCTACCACCTGGGCACGTTCCTCGACAACAACCTCCAGGGCACCGGCTCCAAGAACGCGCTCAGCGCGCTGGGCGCCTCTCTCAGCGTCAGCCCGGACGCCTTCCTGAAGTACAAGTACGCGCTGTACTCGAAGGAGTTCCACCCGGACGAGCGCGGCCCGGACAAGTTCGCCGACGACAACTACCTGATCAAGGTCGCCAACACCGTCCCGGCTCTGAAGGGGAACGCCGCCTTCCAGAAGGCCGTCAAGGACGGCACGTACGACCGGTGGGCGCTGGAGGTCTCCAACGCCTTCAACTCCGTCAAGGACGTCAAGAACACCCCGACGATCAAGCTCAACGGCACGGTGCTGGGCCCGGACTCCCTGCAGGGCAAGGACGCACCGTTCAGCGTGGCCGCCTTCAACTCCGCGGTGGAGAAGGACCTGAAGAAGTGACGTAGACGAAGGCCGGTCCCCACGGCCGGTCACTTTGCTGCCCTCCTCGGCCGGCGTGCTCCGTGCGCGCCGGCCGATGCCCAACAGGCGTGGCATTGGACTACTGCCGGGGCCCGCACTGTCGGTGGCTTGCCTGGATCCCTGGCGGGACCTGCCGGACCGGTACGGACCCGGGAAGACCGCCTATGCACAGCATCGCCGCTGGTCGGCGGACGGCACTTGGGACGGAACCCTCCACGCTGTCCAAGCCGATGCCGATCTCAGCGGACGGATCGGCTGGAGCATGGTCGGTGTGGACTCGACGTCGTGCCGGGCCCATCAGTACGCGGCCGGCGCCCGCAAGGCCAGGCCGCGCGTCCCGAAAAAAGGGCTACGGCCCACAGATGATCGGGGTCCTCGAGACGTCCTCACACAGCAAGTTGTGCGCAGAGCACATCACGGGCGCCCGCAAGTCACTCGCGCCGGTTCCGTAAAGTGTGGGCCATGTCGGCGGAATCCCCCCTGATCAAGAGCATGCGCACCGCCGTTGCGGCGTCGCCCGATGACGTACCCCTACGGTTGCACCTCGCCGAGTTGCTGCTGGGCGCGGGGCACGGTGACGCCGCGGTGGGGGAGGTTGCTGCGGCGTTGCAGCACGCGCCCGGCGATGTCCAGGCACGCGAGTTGATGGTCCGGGCCCTGGCACATACTCCGGCAAGCACCCCCGGCGAAGCCGCGCTTCCCCCGCCGCCACAAGCTCCGGTACCCGCCCGGCCTCCCGCCCCCGCCGGTGTGCCGCCGCAGGACTCGGTGCTCGGGCCGCCTCCCGCCCCCGCTTCGAGCCCGGGCTTCGACTGGAAGGCGGCCCAGGATCAGGTCGGTGATGCCGTGCCGCCCCGGTTCGTTGAGGCGCCGCTCGCCGTCGACGGCGGCGGTGACCCTGGAGACGCCGCTGCCTGGGACGTGGAACGCCCGGGGCCCGTCCGCCTCGCTGATGTGGGCGGCATGCAGGAGGTCAAGGAGCGGCTGGAGGCGGCCTTTCTGGCGCCGTTGCGCAATCCGGAGCTGCGCCGCCTGTACGGCAAGAGTCTGCGAGGGGGGCTACTGCTGTACGGGCCGCCCGGCTGCGGTAAGACCTTCATCGCGCGGGCCGTCGCCGGTGAGCTCGGGGCGAACTTCCTGTCCGTGTCGGTCAACGATGTGCTCGACATGTGGATCGGCAACTCCGAGCGCAACATGCACGAGCTCTTCCAAACTGCCCGCCGCCAGGCCCCGTGCGTGATCTTCCTGGACGAACTGGATGCGCTCGGCGGGAAGCGCAGCCGCACCCAGAGCAGCGGTATGCGCAACACGGTCAACCAATTGCTGACCGAGCTGGACGGAGTCGAAGCGGCGGCGAACGAGGGTGTGTTCGTGCTGGCCGCCACCAACGTGCCCTGGGACGTGGACATCGCTCTGCGCCGCCCCGGCCGACTGGACCGGACCTTGCTGGTGCTGCCGCCCGACGGGCCCGCCCGGGAGGCGATCCTCCGCTATCACCTGCGTGAGCGACCCATCGAGAACGTCGACCTCGGCAAGCTCGTCAAGGCCACCGACGGCCTGTCCGGCGCCGATCTGGCCCATGTGTGCGAGGCCGCGGCCGAGCACGCGCTGCTGGACTCGGCCCGTACCGGGACCGTACGCCTGATCGGGATGAAGGACCTGCTGGCCGCGGCGGGACAGATCGCGCCCTCGACGGAGCCGTGGTTCGCGTCTGCCCGCAACGTGGCGATGTACGCGAATGACGGCGGGATGTACGACGACCTGGTGGCCTACCTGAAGAAGAAGCGGAAACTGTGACCACACTGCACCCAGCTGTCGAACAGGCCCAGGCCCTCATCGATTTCGAACGCTACGACCAGGCCCGTGCCCTGCTGTCGCAGCACCTGGTCGAAGACCCCGGCGACACACGCGCCTGGATCGAGCTCGGCTACTGCCACCTCAAAATGCAGCAGCCGGAACAAGCCCTGGAGGCGGCCGACGAGGCCCTCAAAATCGCCCCCGAGGACTTCTACGTACTCATCCTGCGCGCCAAGGCACTGACCAGCGGGCCCAACAGCTCATGGCGCGCGGCCGAGCCCGTGCTGCGCGAGGCGGTGCGAGCCGACCCGCAGCACTGGTACGGCTACACGATGCTCGCCGACGCCGTGTGCCGCATGTCGATGGTCCGTTACTTCCAGGCGAACGGCTCCAGGAAGCCCGAGCCCCACGAGGTCGACCTTGTCTACCGCGAGGCGGCCGACCTGGCCTCGGAGGCGCTGCGGCTGGGCCCCGAAGAGGTTTACGCCCACGAAATCGCCCACCAGATCGCCACCTTCTCGGGCAACATCACCCGCGCCGACCAGCTCGAACGCGCCATCCTCCGACTCGACCCCACCCATGCCGAGGCCCTGGCCGCGCAGACCCGCAAGGCCGCCGAGGCCCCGGGCGTCAAGGCCCCCCGGGCCGCCGACCTCTACGCCACCGGGCTTGCCTCCGCGCCGGACTCCACCGAGCTGCAGCGCGGTCTCGACCAGGCCACGTACCGCATGCTGCGCGGCGTGCGGTGGCTTGCTCTGCTCTGCGTCTGCCTCACCGGGGCGGGGATGGACCTGTTCGCCGTCGAGGGCGAGGTGCAGCGGGAGTTGCCACTGCCACTTGGCCAGCGCTTGTGGGACCTCGTGCCGATGACCGCCATCTGGCTCGTCGGTGCCCTCCTCCGCTACCGGCGGCGGCGCGCCGGCGTCCGGCTCAACGTGCGGTCACTGATACGCCGCCGCCGGTGGGCCCGCATCGTGGTGGCCCAGGCCGTCTGGGCCATGCTGTGCGCCCTGCTGATCACCCAAGTCCCGTGGGAAGAGCGGACGTTGCCGCAGGTACTGCTCTGGGCAGGAATCGCGCCGACATTCGCCACGATCTGGTTCGACCGGAACAAGACCCGGTGAAGAACGGCCCGGCCGTATGGGCAGAGCCCCCAGCGGGGATGCGAGGGACGTGAGAGTCGGTGCGGGACGAATCCTGGGGGCGCGGGTCCGGCCCGGAGGCAGGGGCAACTGGGGGCCCCTCGGCCCCAAGTACCTGCTCGGCTGCCAGGCGATGCCGCAGGTTAATGAGTGCCCGGTGCGCACTCGGGCCAGGACATGACCACGCCGAGCAAGGCATCCTCGTGCAGCCCGCCGCTGCGCGCATGCGCGATACTCTCACGCGGTCTCACGGCTGCCCCTATAGCGCGGGCTTGCTGGGAGGTGGGCCGTATCGCGTCACGGGGGCCGAAACAGACCGGCTCACGCCCCGGTTGAGGGCATCGTTCGGGGCCGAGCGACGTGGAGCGCCACGGTCAGCTCGGAAGGTGTGGCACGGCCTTCGGGGCCGAAGCCTGAACCTCTGGCGGGGTCCTGGCCCCAGCCCCAGGACCGGCAGGTTCAGACCTCGGGTCGGCCTCCCCGCCCGCCCGGGGCCAGCAGGACGACCGTGTCCCCCGGGCCGGGCAGCGGTGTGCTGCCTTCCATGACCGGGTCGAGGCGGCCGTCCGGCCGCACCAGGAACAGCAGATCGCAGTCGGGCGGCAGCGAATCACCAGCGGGCTGTGCCAGGACGGCAGCCCCGTCCGCGTACTTGCGGGCGAGTGCCGGCCAGGTCAGATCGGCGCCGAACAGGATCTCGCCGCCGATGAACGGCGCCACCACGCCGTGGCTCTCGGGCGGTGCGTTGAGGCGATGCACCGTCTCCTCCACGGTGCCACGCAGAATCACCGCCGCCAGTGCGTTGAAGTCGTCCTCGGCGGTAAGGAAGTACACCGCCGTGATGCCCTCCAACTCGGCAGCACCACCGGTGGCGGCTGCCAGCAGTTCCCCGGGCGCAAGCTCGATCCCTGCCTGCCGGATGCGTTCGCGCTGCTCCTCTTCCCCTGACCACATCAGCACCTCCAGCCCTGCCGACCTCAGGGCCACACCCAGATCGACCACCCAGGGGTCGCCGCCGACCAGCAGCGGACGCGAGCGCGAGGGGCGCACAACGCCCAGGCGCCGAGCCGCGAGCGAGGCGGTCAGGCCATAGAGCGTCACGGTCGTGACGATGACCACGAACGTAGCCGGAAGGATCTCCGACGCGCCGCCGATCCCCTTGGCCACCAAGGCGGCCGAGAACGTCGACGCCGTTGCGGCCGCCACGATGCCACGCGGCGCCATCCAGCCGATGAAGCCCCGCTCGCCGCGCGTCAGGTCGGTGCCGAGGGTTGACACGGCCGCGACCAGCGGCCTGACGACCAGAACCAGCAAGACGGCGAGCCCGAGCGCGGGCAGCCATACATGGCGCAGCGAATGCGGGGTGACGGTGGCCGAGATCGAGATGAAGAGCAGGCCCAGGATGAGGCTGGCCAGGGTCTCGAAGAACGGCCGACGCGCTGGGACGTCGATGCCGGGGAGGTTGGCCACCGCCAGGCCCATCACCACGGCGGCGATGAGTCCTGTGTCGCCGCGCAGGACGTCGCAGAACGCCGCCACACCGATCACGGCGGCGAGCTGCGCCGTGGTGCCCAGCACCTCGCCGAGCCGCAGCACCCGGAACAGCGCCCACAGCAGAGCCGCCCCGACCACTCCCCCGGCGGCTCCGACGCCCACGCTGGCCAGGAAACCTCCCACCACGGTGCCGAAATGGTGACCCGTGCTCGCCACGACCGCGTGGAAGACAAGTGCTCCCAGGATGCCGCCGACCGGGTCGATGAGGGAGCCTTCCCAGATCAGGATGCGCTGGAGCCGGTCCTTGGGCCGCACGAAGCTGAGCAGCGGTCCGACGACCGTCGGCCCCGAGACCACGAGGATCGCGCCGATCATGACGGCTGCCCGCTGGGGCATGCCCAGCAGCGCCGCGGCGAGAAGCGTGCCGAGCAGCCAGGTGATCAGGACACCGATCCAGATCAGCCGGACGACGACTCGGCGGGTGTGCCCCTTCAGGAGTGCCAGGTCCAGTCCGAGACCCGAGTCGTAGAGGATCACTGCGACGGCCAGCGACACCAGTGGTGAGAACGCCGCCCCCAGCAACTGTTCGGGATTGACGTCGTCGATCAGCGCGCCGGCGGCGAAGCCGACCGGCAGGAGGACGATGAGGGCGGGGACGCGCAGGCGGCCGGCCAGGATCTGCGATCCGACGGCGAGGAGCAGGATCAGGCCCACACCGATGAGCACCTGGTCCGTCGTCACGGGAGGCTCCTTAGGGTGAGTGACGGCGCCGTCACCCACCCCACGGCGTGATCCCCCACCGGACGGTGTGCTGCTCGCCGGGGCCGAGGCTGACGAGCCCGGTGCCGCTGCGGAAGGCGTCCGGCGGGCAGGTCATCGGCTCGATGGCGAGCGCGCGCCGTCGATCCCCCGGTGCGAGGGTGTCGCCCGTGTAGAGCTGTACGTAGTGGGCGCCTTCACCGAGCCACACGTCCGTACCGAGAGCACCTGACGGGTGGGCCAGACGGACCACGGCCCGCCCGTCCGCGTCCCGGTCGAGGTCGCCGAAGGGCGTGTCCAGCCGGAGCGCTCCGACAGGCTGTGGCGTTCGCAGGTCGTACTCGGTCCCGGCGACCGGCTCGGCGGCCACCGGCAGGCCGCGCTCGTCGGTGCGCAGCCACGTCCGTGCGGGGACGGTCAACACCGCCTGGTCGACGACGGCGGTTCCCGCCATGACGTAAGGGTGCTGGCCGAAGCCGTAGGGTGCGGCGCTCGCGTCAAGGTTGCGCGCGGTGACGGCGACTTCGAGCCCGCCCTCCCCCAGGGTGTACTCGGCGCGGACGTGCAGGTGAAACGGGTAGCCCGGCTGCGGCCACAGCGGGACCTCCAGGACGGCCCGGCTGTCACTCACTTCCTCGACCCGCCATGCGACCCACCGGAGCAGCCCGTGGATGGCGTTGCCGCCTCCAGGCTCGGTGAGCGGAAGCTGCCGGTCCTGCCCGTCCCAGTGGTATTGGCCGTCCCGGATCCGGTTGGGCCACGGCACCAGGATCTGGCCGCGCCCACCGTTGATCTGGTCCTGTTCGGCGAATCCGTCGACCACGGGACGTTCACCGACCGCGTACGACCGGAGCGCCGCGCCCAGCTCGACGATGACGGCACTGTGCGCGCCGTGGCGGAGGGTCAGTTGCCGTCCGGTGCGGCTCTCCTGCACGCGTGGCCTCCTCGGTCCGCCGGGTCCGTGGACATGGGCGTGGTGGCCTGTGGCGTCGGGCCCCTCGTCGGGAGGGTGCGGTCCCGCACCGGCCCGGTCAAGCGCGACACGTTCCTGCGGGCGGAATCGCCCGGCACGTTCACCCTCTGGGGGCCGCAGAAAAGCAGCCGGACGGGGCGGCGTCCTCACCTGCCGCCCGAGACCCCGCTGCCCCGGCTGATGCGCCGCCAGACGGCCCGTTGGAATCTGAGCATCAGCACGCCCACCACGATCAGCAGCACGATGTTGAGCAGGAGTTGAATCAAGGAGCCGCGTGCCTCGCTCCAGCTGGAGAACGCGCAGGAGACGCCGATGTCGGCGGCGGCCGGGATGGTGGTGACCGAGATGAAGACGCCGAGCAACGCGCTCGTCCGGGCCTGGGTCAGGGACACGATCCCGACGATGCCGGCCAGCACCGCAACGACCACGGAGAAGACATTGGGGGTGTTGATGAGCGAGGAGACCGGCCTGAGGCCCAGGTCGAATGCCTCAGGCTGGAGACCGAAGCCCCGGATCGCCCACGAGAACAGGAGCGTCGCCACGATGGCCAGCAGGAATCCCGCGGTCAGGGCGAACAAGCCCTGCCGGACCCTGGTGCCGTTGCCGCGGTCGATGCCCAGGGCGACGCTGGTGATCGCGCCGTACTCCGGTCCGACGACCATCGCCGCGACGATCAGGATCTGGGAGTTGGTGATGATTCCCACCGCCCCGATGACGCCTGCGATGACCAGGTAGACATAGAAGCTCGGCAGATAGGTGCCCTCGGCGCGGATGCGGGCTTCGACCTCCGCCCAGACCGGCGCGTGCGCGAGCGCCCCGAGCTGCTTCTGCTGCGCCTCGGCCGCTGTACCCAAGAAGGCCATCTCGACCGGTTCGATGACGAGGGATCCGCGGCGGTCGATTCCCAGCTCGCGCAGCCCGCGCAGCACGGCGTTGGCCGCACCCGCCAGGATGTCGCACTCGATCGCGTCGCCGTCGGGGTTGCGCGCCTGTTCAGGGAGGATGACCAGGTTGAAGACATAGCGGTCGCCGGTCAGCAGTCCCACTGCTCGGGGAGTGAGATCAGGGGGACTCACCAGTCGGACGTGGATCATCTCCATGCACAACCTCCATCGCCGGCCGGCGGGCACACCGCGGCGCTGCGGCGCCCGAGCGCCGGAATCGGGAGACCCGTCTGTGACCGGTCGAACCCCGTCAGTAACGCCCGAGGGGAGGGGGTCGGCAAGCCGAGTGCGCTACTCGGCTCCCGCATCCGTGGTCACTTCGACGACCGGCGAAGGCCCTGGCCGCGGCGGGTCTGCGGCCGGCCGCCGTTGGCGCCGTAAGGGCGCCGGCCCGACCGTGGGCGGCGGCAGCGGGCGAGCGGCCGTCAACCACCGCGACGTGGCAAGGGCCACCCGAGTGGCGGATAGTTGGCCCCAGGGGCCATTCCGAGACGCCGGAGCAGCCATGGATCGCTACCCTCCCATCGCCGAGCACGGCCTGGTGGGCGACCTGCAGACCGCCGCGCTCGTCTCGTCGCAGGGTGTCGTCGACTGGTTCGCCGCTCCCCGGTTCGACTCGCCCAGCATCTTCGCCGCGCTGCTCGATCACGACGGCGGCGGGTACCTGCGGCTGGCTCCCGAGCACCCCGAGGCGACCTGCAAGCAGCTCTACTACCCCGACACGGCCATTCTGGTGACCCGGTTCATGTCACCGGACGGCGTGGGCGAGGTGGTTGATCTCATGCCGCCGGACCGGACCCGCACCGCTAGCGACCGTCACACCCTGATACGCGTGGTGCGTGCCGTGCGGGGAACCGTCGACTTCATGCTCGAGTGCCGGCCGCGCTTCGACTACGGCCGGGCCGAGCACCGGCTGGAGCTCGGCGAGAACAGCGGCCTGTTCCGCGCCCCGGGGATGGACGCGCACCTGCAGACTTCCTTCCCGCTGGAGCGGGACGGCCAGGATGTGTACGGCAGGGTGACGCTGAGGGCCGGCGAGTCGGGCGGCGCCGTGTTCACGGTCTGCGCCTCCGGCGGCGAGGCGCCCGCACCTCTGACGGTCGACGGGCTCACCGCGCAGGTCGACGACACCGGCCTCTTCTGGCAGAAGTGGCTGCGCCAGTCCCGCTACCGGGGGCGGTGGCCCGAGCTGGTGCACCGCTCGGTCATCACCCTCAAGCTCCTCACCTACGCCCCCACGGGTGCTCTGATCGCGGCTGCCACCACGGGCCTGCCCGAGCAGATCGGCGGAGAGCGGAACTGGGACTACCGGTTCACCTGGGTACGCGACGGCTCGCTGTCCGTGCGGGCCATGCTGGACCTCGGCTTCGTCGAGGAGGCCACCGCCTTCGTCCACTGGCTGGTGGACAGGCTGCACGAGCGCGAGGGCAAGGAGGATGAGCCGCTCCAGACCATGTACCGGATCGACGGCAATCCGGACCTGCCGGAGGAGATACTCGAACACTTCGAGGGCTACCGCGGCTCCTACCCCGTCCGCATCGGCAACGGCGCCGCCGACCAGCTCCAGCTGGACATCTACGGTGAGGCCCTCTACGGGGTGTCCCAGGGCCGCGAGATCGGGCAGCAGGCCACCTACCGCGGCTGGAAGGCGATGGCCAGGGCGCTGGACTGGTTCGCCGACGCCTGGGACCGGCCGGACGAGGGCATCTGGGAGACCCGCGGCGGCCGCGAGGACTTCACCTACAGCCGGGTGATGTCCTGGGTCGCCTTCGACCATGGGCTGAGCCTGGCCGAGCACTTCCGCAGGCCAGCCGACGTGGAGAAGTGGCGCAGCGCCAGGGACGCCATCCTCGAGCAGGTCATGGAACGCGGCTGGAGCGAGCAGGAGGGCGCCTTCGTCCAGCACTACGGCGGTGACGTCCTGGACGCTTCCCTGTTGCTCATGCCGAGGGTCGGGTTCATCGCACCGAAGGACCCGGCCTGGCTCTCCACGCTCGACGCGATGGACCGCAAGCTCGTCTCCGACAGCCTCGTCTACCGCTACGACCCCGCGGCATCGCCGGACGGGCTGCGCGGCTCGGAGGGCACCTTCAGTCTGTGCACCTTCCTCTACGTCGACGCACTGGCCCGGGCGGGCCGGCTGGCCCAGGCCCGCTACGCCTTCGAGAAGATGCAGACCTACGCCAACCACATCGGGCTCTTCGCCGAGGAGGTCGGTCCGACCGGGGAGCAACTGGGCAACTTCCCGCAGGCGTTCACCCACCTGTCGCTCATCATGGCGGCCACCACTCTCGACCAGGCGCTCGACGCGGAGCAAGGGCGCTGACGCATGGTCACCCATGCCCGCCCGGCGAAACCGCCACGGCTGACCGCGGACGAGTTCGACGTCCTGTACCGGCGTCTGCTCTCACGCGCCGCCTGGGCCTCGGGGGACCGGGGTGCTCTGGACGCGCTCACTCCCGCCCGGGTGCTGGCCGCCGCCCGGGAGGTGCGGACCGGCCGGACGGTGACGCTCGCCGCGCCGGTGGAGACGCTGCCCGGTCCGGACAATCCGGAGCCCGCGAGGCACCGGATGAGCGGGCAGCCGGAGGAAGACGTCCCGGGCGGGCTCCACTTCGCGAGGGACAGCTTCGCGATGAACGTGCACGGCGACGCCGACAGCCACATCGACGCCCTCTGTCACGTGATCTACGACGGCACGCTGCACGGCGGCGTGGCCGCGAGCAGCGTCACGGCGGACGGGGCCACCACGCTCTCCATCGAGGCCGCTCGCGACGGGATCGTCGGACGCGGAGTGCTGCTGGACATCCCGCGGCTGCGTGGTGTGCGGTGGCTCGAACCGGGTGATCATGTGACCGCCGACGACCTGACCGCGGCCGAGACCGCCCAGCGCGTCCGCGTGACCGAGGGCGACCTTCTCTTCGTCCGGGTCGGCCACCGCCGACGCCGCGCCGAACTGGGAGCCTGGCACGCGGCGGACGCGCGCGCCGGACTCCATCCGTCCGCGCTGGAGTTCCTGGCAGACCGGCGGGTCGCCGTGCTCGGCGGCGACGGCAACAACGACACCGCCCCCAGTTCCACCGAGGGCGTCGACTTCCCCGTGCATGTCCTGGCGATCCACGCCATGGGCCTTCACCTGCTGGACTACCTGCAGTTCGAGGACCTGGCGCCGCTCTGCGCGGCGGAGGGGCGCTGGTCGTTCCTCTGTGTGATCGCCCCGCTGAGGCTGCCGGATGCCACCGGGTCACCGGTCAACCCCATCGCCGTCCTCTGACCGCGATGCCCTCGGTCGTGGTGGTCATGGGCGTCTCGGGGTCAGGGAAGTCGACCGTGGGAAGGCTACTCGCGCAGCGGCTCATGGTGCCCTTCCTGGAGGCGGACGACCTCCACCCGGCCGCGAACCGCGCCAAGATGGCCGCAGGCCACCCGCTCGACGACGAGGATCGCCGGCCGTGGCTGATGTCCGTCGCCGACTGGATCCGCAGGGCAACCCACGACGGCCAGGGCGGGGTGGTGGCGTGCTCGGCACTCAAGCACGAGTACCGGGATCTGTTCCGCCAGGCAGGCGCAGGCGTGTGGTTCCTGTATCTGGCGCTCGACCGGGCGACCGCCGACCGACGGGTCGCAGGCCGGATGGACCATTTCATGCCCGCCCGGCTGCTGGACTCCCAGTACGCCGACCTCGAACCGCTGCGGCCGGACGAGCCCGGCCTGACCGTCGATGCGACAGCCGACCCACGGACGATCGTCGACGAGGCGGTACGCACCGTGCGGGAGATCGGGTGACGACGCACCTGTCCGGCTCCCGGGTCGCCGCTACCCAACCCACCCCCTAGTTTGGAAATTGGCACGGAAATATCCCGATTGTGCGGGTGCCCCTCCGGAACAGCGCAGCGGTCCCCGGACGGGCACGACGGCCAGGACAGCCGACGACTCCTAGAAGCGGGACCCTCTCATGACCGACGATCAGCACTACGACGTCATCATCATCGGTACGGGAGCCGGCGGCGGTACGCTCGCGCACCGGCTGGCCCCCACGGGGAAGCGGGTCCTGATCCTGGAACGCGGCGGCTACCTGCCGCGGGAGCGGGACAACTGGGACTCCACCGCCGTCTTCGTCAAGGGCAAGTACCGGGCCCCCGAGTTCTGGTACGACAAGCAGGGCAAGGAGTTCCCCCCGGAGGTGAACTACTACGTCGGCGGCAACACCAAGTTCTACGGCGCCGCGCTCTTCCGGCTCCGGCCCGAGGACTTCGGCGAACTGCGCCATCACGACGGCATCTCTCCGGCCTGGCCGATCCGCTACGAGGACCTGGAGCCGTACTACACCCAGGCCGAACACCTCTACCTGGTGCACGGCCGGCACGGCGAGGACCCCACCGGAGGGCCGACCAGCGCGCAGTACGCATACCCGCCGGTCGAGCACGAGGCGCGCATCCAGCAGCTCAGCGACGATCTGGAGAAGGCCGGCCTGCACCCCTTCCACCTGCCCATCGGCGTGAACCTCACCCAGGACGAGCACGGCCGGGCCACCCATGACAGCGTCTGCATCCGGTGCGACCGGGTCGACGGCTTCCCCTGCCTGATGGGCGCGAAGTCCGACGCGCAGGTGATCTGCGTCGACCCGGCGCTCTCGTACGGCAATGTCACGATGGTGACCCACGCCCATGTGCGGCGCTTGGAGACCGACGCGACCGGACGCACCGTCACCAGGGTCGTCGCCGAGCTCGAGAACGGAGCGACCGAGGGATTCAGCGCCGACATCGTGGTGGTCGCCTGCGGCGCGGTCAACTCCGCCGTCCTGCTGCTCCGTTCGGCCAACGACAAGCACCCCGGCGGCCTGGCCAACAGCTCGGACGTGGTGGGACGCCACTACATGCGTCACAACAACCTGGCCCTGATGGCGGTGTCGAAGGAGCCGAATCCCACCAGATTCCAGAAGACCCTGGCGCTGAACGACTGGTACCTGGGCGCGGACGACTGGGAGTATCCGCTCGGCGGCATTCAGATGCTCGGCAAGTCGGACTCCGACCAGATCCATGGCGAGGCGCCGCGCTGGGCCGGCGCGGTCTCGCCCGACATGCCCTTCGAGGTACTGGCGCACCACGCCGTCGACTTCTGGCTGTGCGGAGAGGACCTCCCGCTGCCCGGGAGCCGGGTCACCCTCGACAAGGACGACGCCATCCACCTGGCCCTCGACGAGAAGAACAACATCGCCGCGCTGAAGCGTCTCCAGAACAAGCTGCAGGGCATGCTCGGGCATCTGGGCATGCACGAGCACCACCTGCTGGATCACAGCATCTATCTGCACAAGGGCATGCCGATCGGCGCCACCGCGCACCAGGCCGGCACCGTGCGGTTCGGCGACGACCCGAGGAGTTCGGCCCTCGACGTCCATTGCAAGGCGCACGACCTCGACAACCTCTATGTCGTGGACACCAGCTTCTTCCCCAGCATCGGCGCCGTGAACCCGTCCCTGACCGCCATCGCCAACGCCCTGCGGGTCGGCGACCACATCGCCGCCCGGCTGGGCTGACGGTGCGTCGTACGCAGCGCCGCTACAGGTTGTCCCCAGGGACTCCGGCGGCCCGGGTGTCGGCGTCGGTGAGCTCCTCCAGCTCCCCCATGGTGGCCAGCCGGTAGAGCAGCACCAGCGCCGGACCGACCAGCACGATCGCGATGGCCGTGACGATCACCAGCCAGCGCAGCGTGTGGGCGGCGCCGGCCGCCTCGGCCACCGTCAGCGAGGTGGGCAGCACATAAGGCCGCTGCGCGAAGCCCCAGGCGCCGACGGTCAGAGCGACGCTCGCCACCGAGGTGTAGCGGGACCCTCCGTAAGAGCGGCGCCACAGGAGCAGGACCGTGGCCAGACCGCAGACCGCGGCCAGGATGATCAGGAGCAGGCCCGGGCCCCCGGTGAGGCCGTCCCGGACGTAACCGGCGTCGTTGCGGGTGACGGGCAGGCCGATGAGTGCGAGGACGACAACCGCGGCGAAGGCGATCAGCGCCCGCAGGCGGAAGTAGTCGACGAGGTCGTCGGCGCCGTACCTCAGGGCATCGGAGCAGAGGAAGACCGCCCCGAGGAACGCGGTGGCGGCGACGGCCAGCAGTCCCACGAGGACGGAGGTTCCGTTGGCCCAGGCGTCCGCGGAGGCGGTCGTGCCGACCTTGACCCGGCCCGCGGCGATGCCGCCGAGCACCGTCCCGAGGAAGAACGGCGTGAGCAGTGACGAGATGGCGAACACCGCGCCGTAGATGCGTCGTTGGGCCAGGCGACGGGTCGGCTTGCGCAGGGCGAATCCGGCGCCGCGGAGCACCAGGCCGACGGCGGCGAGGGCGAGCGGCAGCCACATCGCCGAGAAGACGGCCTGGAACATCGTCGGGAAGCCGGTCCACATGATGACCAGGACGAAGATCAACCAGACGTTGTTGGCCTCCCAGACCGGTGCCATGGCGTGGTCGATCAGCCAGCGGGGCCGCCTGCCGCGCTCCGCGCCGCCGGCCAGGAGGTCCCAGAAGCCCGCGCCGTAGTCGGTGCCCCCGGCGCAGGCGTAGGCGGCGATCGCGAGCACCAGCACCCATGCGATGAATGCGGCCATTACGACGCACCGCCAGGGGTGTGATCGGACCCGCCGGCGGGCGGGGCCCCGGCAGCTGAGGGCTCGGGCTCGCTTCTGGGCCCATAGGGTGTGTCGGCCTCCGGTGGCAGTTCGGCATGTACGGCGGCCGAGCCCTCGTCAGCGATGCGCCAGCGGGTGCGCATCTTCAGCACGACCGCCAGGAACGCGCCGAACACGGCCACGTACACGGCCATGACGATGCCGAACATCGCCCACAGCGCCCCGGCCCCAGTACTGGTCACCGCCTCCGAGACCCTCATGTGGTGGTAGACGATCCAGGGCTGCCGCCCGACCTCCGTGGTGATCCACCCACACTCAACGGTGACCAGGCAGGCGATTCCCGCGATCGCGGCGCAGCGGTAGAACCAGCGGCTGCCAGGGTTGTCCCGGTGTCGCCACCAGGACCAGGCGTACCAGAGCGCGAGCAGGATCAGCGCGCTGCCGATGGTGACCATGATGTCGAAGGCCCAGTGGGCGATGGTGGCCTGAGTCGCCGTCGGGCGGTCACTCGCGGCGACCGACGACAGGCCCGTCACCTTGGTCTTCGTGCTGAAGCCGGCGAGAACCGAGTCGAGTTGGGGAATCTTGAGCCCGCCGGAGATCGTCCCGTCGGGGTGCAGCCGTCCGAACATGTACTCCGGTACGTGGGTGTCGGTCTTCCAGACGATCTCCATGGCGGCGAACTTGATCGGCTGCTTGTGGAAGACGGCGCGAGCGGCGGAGTCGCCGAGCATGAACTGAACCGGTGTGAGGATCGCGGCAACCGTGAAAGGCACGGTGAAGCCGAGCCGGTGGTAGCGGTCGCGGCGCCCGCGCAGCCAGCCGACCGCGTACACACCGGCGACCACGTAGCCCGCGGTCAGGAGCATCGCGACCACGAAGTGCCAGTACTCCGGGCCGAAGATCGGTGTGAAGACCGCCTGCCGCACGTCGACGTGGACCGGCTTGCCCTGTGCGTCGAGGCTGAACCCCTGGGGGGTGTTCATCCAGGAGTTGGCCGCGATGATGCCGAACGCCCCCATCAGGGCCGCCAGCGGGAGCGGTACGGCCAGCCAGAAGTGCGTCCAGGGCTTGAGCCGGCGCCAGCCGTAGAGGTAGATCGCGATCAGGACGGCCTCCAGGAAGAACGCCCATGCCTCGACGCCGAACCCGAGTCCGAAGACGTCGCCCCAGCGGCCCATCATGCCGGGCCACAGTAGGCCGAACTCGAAGGACAGCACGGTGCCGGTGACGATGCCGATGGCGAACTGGACGGCCATCACCGCCGACCAGCGCCGGGCGAGCGTGAGGGCGACGGGGTTGTTGCGGCGGAGCGCCCGGTGGTGCATGAGCAACGTGATGAACGGCAGTGCCACGCCGAACGGGACCAGCAGGATGTGCGAGGCCAGGGTGAAGGCCATGAGCTCTCGGGCGGGAAGGAGCTGGGCCGGGGCGTCGTTCGCCAGAAGGGCAGCTGTGCTGAGCATGTGCGCCTCGATGGTCTGCCCTGCGGGGTGGCGGGGCTGAGGGGGACGGAATGCAGAGGGGCGCCCGTAAGGGGCCGACCGGGGCCGTCGTCAGGAAGGCGGCACAGGCTCCTTCGGCCCGGACTCCCGAGCGGCCGGCGCGTCGGTCTCGGGCACGGTGACGGCGCGTTCACGGCGCGTGCTGGTGGCGAAGGCGACGGACCAGCCGAGTGCCGCTCCCAGCCTGCTACGGAAGTCCGGCCCGCATCGAGGATCAGCCTCCGGTGGCGAAGCCGGGGAAGAGCGTCATTCCGCCGTCGACGAAGAGCGTGGTGCCGACGACGTAGTCGAGCAGGTCGGACGCCATGGCGACGACGGCGTTGGCGATGTCGTCCGGGTCGCCCACGCGGCGGTACGGGATCAGGCGCAGCAGGTCGGCCTCGGCCTCGGGCGTGGACCAGGCGTCGCGGTTGATCGGCGTGCGGATGGCTCCGGGTGCGACCGCGTTGACCCTGATCCGCTGGGGAGCCAGCTCCTGGGCGAGGGTTGTCATCAGCATGCCCACGCCGCCCTTGGAGGACGCGTAGTTCACATGGCCCGACCACGGGATGATCTGGTGGACCGAGCTCATACAGATGATCTTTCCGGCCGAACGGGAGACCTCCTCCACCACGCCGCGCCGGATGAACTCCTTGGCGGCCTCCCGCGCGCACAGGAACTGGCCGGTCAGGTTGACGTCGATGACCTTCTGCCACTGGGCGAGCGTCATCTCCGTCACGGCCGCGTCCCGCTGGAGGCCCGCGTTGGCCACCATGATGTCGATGGTGCCGAACTCCTCGACCATCCGCGCGACCATGGCGGTCACCTGGTCCTCATCGGACACGTCGGCTTCATGGGCGTAGGCGCGGACCCCGAAGCTCTCGATCTCCTTCACGACATTCTCTGCCTCGTGCGCGCCGACGACGTAGTTCACCACGACGTCCGCTCCGGCCCGGCCCAGGGCAACGGCGGTCGCCAGGCCGATGCCCGAGTTGGCGCCGGTCACCAGCGCCTTCTGGCCCCTGAGAAGCTGCGCGGACGTGGTCCCGCGGTTCTCGACTTTTGCTGCCACCACGATCTCTCCTTCGGCGTTTCGGACGGCACGTCAGCCGAAAACGAGCGGGGTGCATGAGAAGGGTCTGGAGCCAGCCGCTCGCCAGGACAGACACAGGAGCCGTCGCATACCAGGCCTCCAGACGAAAGCACCCCGCGCCTCGGGCGGGACGAACCGGCACGCACGCAGCCGCATTTCGACAGGGCAGGTCACACGGTCGGGCTAGGAGCCGCCCCGGGCCCTTGCCGGCCGGCATCATGCGGCCCACCAGGGGCCAGGATGACGCCAAGCCCGCTCGACGATGGCAACGGGGGCGACTGTCGTCCCCGCCGTTGATCCGCAATGACCCCTGGCCTCACAGATCGTCCAGGACGTCCCGAACATGCCCTGTGGGCCCTGGGCCTCCAGGACGAAGGGGGTGGCGTTGGTAACGAGGGTGCGGTGGGCAGGCCCCGGACTCGCCGGCCATCGACGCCAGGTAGGCGGCGCCGCGGTCGAGTTGCTGCTGGTAGCGCCCGGGTTGAGGACATTGAGGAATTCCTGTTCGGTCAGCCCTCGGATGCCGGGTTTGCCGACGCCCGTATGTCCCTTTCCCGGGGTGCGGGCGGCGTGTGTGCGGGATACGCTTTTGACAACAAGGTCAGGTTCTCCGGGCGGTTTGGCAGACGCCCGGGCCTCATTCGCGATGCTCAGTTCTTTCTACGGAGACCTTTCTGCGGAGACCTTTGACGTGCGTGGTGCCCCCCTTTCGTATGCGCAGGGGTGAGCAACAGCCGAATCCCCCCTTCGAAGGTGTTCCTCGCGCTTCGGGCGCCGTACCGGCGCTGCCTCAGGGCCCGCAGCTTTGCAGTCCTGAAACGGAGTTCGGGATGAAAGTTGTCGTTGATCTTTCCCGGTGTCAGGGATATGCGCAGTGCGCGTTCCTGGCTCCGGACGCTTTCCGGATGCACGGCGAGGAAGCGCTGATGTACAACCCGCAGCCCGACGACGTCCAGCGCGAACAGGTGCTGCGCGCCGCGGCGGCCTGCCCGCTCCAGGCCATTCTGGTCGACCAGCTGGAGGGGCAGGACGCACCGGTGGAGGCGTCGCCGTGATGGGCAGCGCCGACACCTTGCAAGCGTTCCGGCGGGACGGCCGCATCGTGATCGTCGGGGCGTCACTGGCGGGACTGCGGGCCGCGGAGGCCCTGCGTGAGGAGGGCTTCACCGGATCGCTGACCATGATCGGCGACGAGCTGGGCGAGCCCTACGACCGGCCCCCGCTGTCCAAGCAGGTACTGACCGGGTGGGTGCCGGCCGGGAACACCACGCTGCCGCGACGCCGTGACATCGATGCGCAGTGGCTGCTGGGCGTGCCCGCCGATGGGCTGGACCTGGCGACCAATCACGTACATCTCGCCGACGGCCGAGATGTTCCCTTCGACCGCGTGCTGATCTCCACCGGAGTGCGGGCCCGGCCCTGGTTCGTCGAGGCCGAGGCCGCCCTGGACGGCGTGTTCGTCGTCCGCACCCGCGAGCACGCCGAGAGCCTGCAGCGGGCGATGGCGGCGGGGCCCTCCCGCGTACTGATCATCGGCGCGGGCTTCACCGGCTCCGAGATCGCCTCCATCTGCCGCGAGCGGGACATCCCGGTGACCGTCGCCGAACTCGCACCGGCCCCGCTGGTCGGCGCACTCGGCGCCATGATCGGTGGGGTCGCGGCGGACATGCAGCGCGCCCACGGCGTCGACCTGCGCTGCGGCGTCAAAGTCACCAAGCTGGAAGGCGACGCCCAGGGGCACTTCCGTCGCGCCCACTTCTCCGACGGCACCACCATCGATGCCGACGTGGCGGTGGTGGCGCTCGGCGGCATCCGCAACACCGAGTGGCTGCGCGGCTCGGGACTGGCGGCAGGCCCATGGGGCATCGCCTGCGACACGGGCTGCCGCGCCCTCGACCTCAACGGCCTGATCACCGACGACATCTTCGTCGCCGGAGACGTGGCACGCTGCCCGAACCCGATCTACGAATACCGACTCATCTCACTGGAACACTGGGTCAACGCCGTGGAGCAAGCCAAAGTCGCGGCGCACAACATGCTCAGCGCCCAGGCGGACCGCTGGCCACACCTGTCCATCCCGACGTTCTGGTCGATCCAGTTCGGCGTCAACATCAAGTCCGTCGGTGTGCCGACCTTCGCCGACGAGGTCGTCGTCACCCAGGGGTCCGTGCCCGACCACCGCTTCGTCGCCGCATACGGCTATCAGGGCCGCGTCACCGCGGCAGTCAGCTTCAACAACGCCAAGTGGCTCGACCATTACCGGCAGTTGATCGAGACGGCCGCGCCCTTCCCTCCCCCCTGCCCCACACCCGACGAGCCCGCCGACGCAAAACCCGTGCCCGTCGACTTCCCCAGCCCCAAGCTGCTCGCCCAGGGCGCCACCGTGGTCGTCACCGGCCACGACCCAGGAGAGCGGCGTGTCACCGCCGCGTGGCAGCACCACCAGTAGGAAGGAAGCAGGAGGACACAGGAGGAAAAGCGACATGACCACGACCCACACGCCCGACACCCTGCACCGGATCCTCGACCACTCCTCCCGCGCCGACCCCTACCCGCTCTACGCCGAACTGCGCAAGACACCAGTGGCCCTCCAGGAGGACGGCAGCTACGTCATCAGCACCTACCGCGAACTCACCGGCATCCTGCACGACCCACACCTGAGCTCCGACGTCCGCCACCTGTCACGGCCCATGCCCGCGGCCGAAGCACACACCACACCCTCGTTCATCAACCTCGACCCGCCCGAGCACGACCGCCTGCGACGCCTGGCCATGCGTCACTTCGGCCCCCCGCACACCCCGGGCCTGGTGACCGGCATGGAACCCGACCTGACCGCCGTCGTCAACGGCCTGATCGACGACTTCGCGGGCAAGGAGCGGATCGACATCGTCGACGACTTCGCCTACCCGTTCCCCGTGACCGTGATCTGCCACCTGCTCGGTGTGCCGCGCGAGGACGAACCACGGTTCCACGTGTGGGTGAACGCCATCGTCGACTCGCTCGACTACAACCCCAAGACCGACCCGAAGGAGAAACTCGACAACGGTATGCAGGCCAGGAATGACCTGACCCAATACCTCGGCGGACTGCTGGAACAACGCCACGGCCGGCCCGGCGACGACCTCCTGGCACGGATGGCCAACGACGACGGACCCGAGGGACGCATGACCGACGACGAAATCGTCAGCACCGCCAACCTGCTGCTCATCGCCGGCCACGAGACCACCGTCAACCTCATCACCAACGGCATGCTCACCCTGCTGCGCCACCCGCAGATACTGCAACGGCTGCGCGACGAACCGGACCTGATCGTGCCGCTCGTCGAGGAACTGCTGCGCTATGAGCCCCCCGTGCACATCATTCCCTGGCGAGCGGCATACAGCGACATCAGCATCGCCGACACCGTCATCCCCAAGGGCTCGCAGATCATGCTCATGCTCGCCTCAGGCAGCCGCGACCCGGCCCGCTTCCACGACCCCGACCGCTTCAACCCCGACCGACAGGACAACCAGCACCTGGGCTTCGGCAGCGGCATCCACCTGTGCTTCGGCGGCCCGATGGCCCGGCTGGAGACCCAAACCGCACTGACCGCGCTCGTACGGCGCCTGGAACGACCCACACTGGTCACCGACCCACCGCCCTACCGGCCCAGCCCCATCCTGCGAGGCCCCATCCACCTGCACATCAAACAGAGCTGACGCCGAACGCGGCAGCTGCGGGCATACCCGTACGGGTACCACCATGTGGTCGACGGCGGTTACCTGGCCACGCAGCCGACGGGAACTGCGCCTGGCCATTGCCGGCTGCTCCGGTGGCCCGCACCGTTTGGGACGGTGCGACGGACCGGGTGTAGGGGGCCGGCAGTTACGGTGCGGCTGTCCCGCAATCTGCTGGCCCAGCATGTCAAGGTGTTCGACGTGAACAAGCGGCGACTGATCCACTGGAGCATCCGCGGCCCGGCTGCCGCCGGTGGCAACGACCAGGCAAGCCACCCCGCCCTCAGGTGCATGACGACGGAGATCGGCACCCGCGTCCGTCACCTGCTGCCCGTCCTCGCCCGCGCCACGAACCGGGAGATCCAACCGTGACAACACCCGACGAGCTCGCCAGCGTCCGCTACATCGTCGACGACGTGGCCGCCGCGGTCCACTTCTACACCACCCACCTCGGCTTCACTCTGCACACCAACCCCGCGCCTGCCTTCGCCGACGTGGTCCGCGGCCCGTTGCGACTGCTGCTGTCCGGGCCGGCGAGCTCCGGCGCCAGGGCCACGCCCGATGACGCCACCGCGCCGGGCCGCAACCGCATCCATCTCATTGTGGACGACCTCGACACCGAGATCGACCAACTGCGCGCCGCCGGGCTGTCCTTCCGCAGCGACGTCATCGCGGGCCCCGGTGGACGCCAGATCCTGCTGACAGACCCGGCCGGCAACCTCATCGAACTGTTCGAGCCTGCCCCGCGCTGAGCTGTTTCCGAGAACTGCCGGCAGCGCATGGCAAGAGCAACGGAAACGTTGTCACCTTCTCCGTTCACTACGGGCCCCGGTCAAGGACGGCTCACGAGACCTGGCGCGGCGAGACCGGCTGCGTCTGCCGCTCCTGCCCCGCCTCCGGGACCGGGCAGGAGCGCGAGGCCGACACGTTCGCCGTGGCGGGCGAGGACGGCGCTTCACACCCGATGATCGAGCGATCCGCCACTGGCCTGAGAAGCATCCACGGCTTGCTGAAGGAGAGCCGGATGATCGCGTGGTCGCCTGCGGTTCACAGGCCTGACGGAAAGCCAGTTTCATATGCCTTTCGCGAGAATGCAGCAAAATGCCTTGCGGTCTTTCGCATTCCGATCCGTGTCTGCCTCTCCGCGCGTCGGCAGAAAGCCAAGGCCTGGGTCGCGCATGTCAGTGTCTGCGCACCGATTTCCCCTTGGAGCCGCCATGCGCACCTCTGTTGAATGCCGTCGCATCCGGTTAATCGGGACTTTGGTGGCGACGGTCACCGCAGCCGGCCTGCTGCTGATTTCCTGCGGTGGTGATGGCTCGCCGCCCAGTCCCACCGAAAGCGGCAAGATCACTCTCACCGAAATGGACTATTACAGTTCCGAACCCGGGCGGAGTGCCCTGGCCAAGCAGCTCACTCGGTGCGGCAAGCCGGCGGGGGTCACCATCAAGCGGCAGATTGTGCCGGACCTGCGCACAAAAGTGCTCCAGTTGGCGAACAGTCGGGCGCTACCGGACCTGATTCTCCTGGACAATCCTGACCTACAGCAGCTCGCCGCCACGGGAGCGCTCGCCGACCTCGGCGCGGCTGGTGTGAAGACCGACGGAATGTATCCGAACATCGTCGCCGCGGGTAAATACCAGGGTAAGCAGTACGGTGTGGCGCCCGGTGTGAACCAGTTGGCGCTCTACTACAACACGTCGATGCTTGAGAAGGCGGGCATCAAACCGCCCGCCACGTGGGATGAGTTGCGCATCGCGGCCAAGAAGCTGGCTCAGGGCGACAAGGTGCACGGAATCGGCTTTGCCGTGCCGGCCACGGAAGAAGGCAGTTTCCAGTTCGAGTCCTTCTTCTTCAGCGCTGGTGCCTCCCTGAAGAAGCTCGATTCGCCGGAGGCCGTGTCGGCGCTGAGTCTCCTGAAGGACCTGGTCGCCTCCGGTTCTGCGCCCAAGGACGTGCTCAGCTGGAATCAGATGAATGTCGGGGAGCAATTCGCAAACGGTTCGCTGGCTATGATGATCAATGGTCCCTGGGAGCTGCCCCTGTTACGAAAGGCAGGCATGAAGGATTTTGGTATCGTGCCGGTGCCCGCCCCGGCCGGGGGTACCTCCTCCGGTGCGCTCGGCGGTGAGGTGTGGGCGGCCGGCAGCGGTGGGGACAAGTCTCGCAAGGCAGCCGAGGTCATCAAGTGCATGGTGTCGAAGGGCAACAGTCTGGAGTGGGCCAAGCTCACCAATTACGTGCCGTCCGACCCGGAGGTGGCCGCGGAATTCAGTGCTGCTGTGCCCGCGATGAAGACATTCGTGGAGACCATCGGAAGCGCCAAGAGCCGCACGGCGGAAGTCGGGCCGGATTATCCGAAGTACTCGCAGGCGCTGTGGACCGCGGTGCAGGCAGCATTGTCAGGGAGCAAGTCGCCCGGCGCGGCGCTGACTGACGCCCAGAAGCAGGCGACGCAATGAGCACCGGGCCGCTGACCCGTGGGTGGTACACGCCGACGGCCGCCCTCCCGGAGAGGTAGCCGTGGTTCCGGAAGTGCCCAAGAACTCGGCGGCGGTCGCCGGCTGCAAAAGGCCGCCGCCGGACCGCTCCGTGGCTCCGGCGGCTGGCGGCAGACGGCTCGGTATCGGGTTCATCGTGCCGGTCGTCGTATTCGTCGCGGTGTTCTACCTCTATCCTCTGGCCCGCAATGTGGTGCTGTCCTTCCAGGACTACGACATCAATTCCCTGTACAGCGGCAACGCCCCGTTCATCGGCCTCGGCAACTACCGCCGACTGCTGAGCACCCCCGCCTTTGCCACTGCCGTCGTCAACACCGTGATTTTCGTTGCGGGCTCACTCTTCTTCCAGTTCACGATCGGCCTGGGACTCGCGGAGTTCTTTCGCCGCTCGTTTCCGCTCAGCCCGCTGTTGCGGTCGCTCATGCTGATCCCCTGGCTCTTGCCCCTGGTCGTCGGCGGCACGTTGTTCCGGTGGCTGCTCGACACCAGCAATGGCGTCGTCAACCAGATCCTGCTCACCCTCCACCTGGTCCAGGACCCGGTGCCGTGGCTCAACACCCCCAATACCGCGATGGCTTCAGTGCTGATCTGCAACATCTGGATCGGTGTGCCGTTCAACATGGTGATCCTCCACAGCGGGCTGCTGGCCATCCCGACGGAGCTCTATGAAGCGGCTTCCCTGGACGGCGCCGGCCACTGGCAGCAGTTCCGCTATGTCACGCTGCCCCAGATCAGACCCGTGATCGGCATCGTCGTGACGCTCGGCCTGATCTACACGCTCAAGGTCTTCGACGTGATCTGGGTGATGACCAAGGGCGGCCCGGCAAACGCCACCCACACGATCACCACCTACGCCTACCAGCTGTCCTTCGGCGGGCTGTCGGAGTTCGGCCTCGGAGCGGCCGCGGGTGATCTGCTCATCATCGTGGCCGCCGTCTTCGCCCTGCTGTACCTGCGCGCGCTGCGCGCTGATCCTGGAGCCCGCGCATGACCGCCGCCCGCGCTGCTCGGAGCCGGCCCGCCACGGTCCGTGGCGGACGGAGCCGGGCGGCCGTACCCACCTGGGCGAAATCCGCGTTCGGTGTCGCCGTCGTCGCCGTCATGCTGTTCCCGCTGTACTGGATGGTGAACGCGTCCTTCCAGACCAATCAGCAGTTGGCCCGGCCCTCACCGCACTGGCTGCCCCTCGGCGGCACACTCAACGGCTATCGGGACGCGCTGTCCCAGCAAGGGGGCCATCTGCTGGCATCCCTGATCATCGCCGCGGGCGCCACGGTCCTGACGCTGGCCCTGGCTGCGCCGGCGGCCTACGCGCTGGCGCAGCTGCGCTCCCCGGGCGGCAGGACGCTACTGAGCGTGCTGCTGGTCGTCCAACTCGTGCCCGGCATCGTCATGGCCAACGCTCTGTACCAGATCTTCGCCTCCGTCCAGATCCTCAACTCGGCCCTGGCGTTGATCCTGGCCGACGCCACGCTTGCCGTCCCCTTCGCCGTGCTCATCCTGCGGGCCTTCATGACCGCCATCCCCCGATCCCTGCTGGAGGCAGCGGCATTGGACGGTGCAGGCGCGGTACGCATCTTCTGGCAGATCGTGCTTCCCATATCCCGCAACGCACTGATCACAGCAGGCCTTTTCGCGTTCCTCTTCGCATGGGGCGACTTCCTGTTCGCCGCAACGCTCAATCTCAACACCACCACGTGGAAGCCGATCACGCTGGGTCTGTACGACTACATCGGTGCCGGCACCAATACCACCACCTGGAACGCGGTAATGGCCACCGCCGTCATCGCTTCCCTACCCGCCGCGCTGCTTCTGACCATTGCCCAGCGGCACATCGCTGCCGGACTCACCAATGAAGCGGTCACGGACTGACCGCGCCGTGAACCGCCACCCGCGCCCCTGCACCGCAACTGACCCGTACAACAGCCCTGTGAGAAAGGAGCAGTATGTCTCCGCCCGACGGCACAAGGCCCGCACCCTCCGCCTCCACGTCCGACGCAGCCGGGACCAGCTCCCGGCCTCCCGCCTCTTCCCGTCCGGCCGTCTGCCTTGAGTTCGGTGACGCCGAGCACGTACTGCGGGTGGAACCCTGGGGAGCCGACAGTGTCCGGGTGCGCTCGGCCCGACATCGTGTGCGCGACGACCTGCCGGGAGCCTTGAGTGCGCCCCCTGCCGCCGCGGCCGCAGAGTTGGGCGTGGGTCCCCACGACAGCCGGACCCTCACTGTCGGGCGGCTGCGGGTAGAGCTGTCTCCCCAGGGCCATCTGCGTTTCGCACGTACGCCGGACGGAACCGAGCTGCTGCGGGAGTCCGTCGGTCACTTCGCCTGGCCCGGTCCCCGCCAGTTCACACCGGTCGGCGAGGGCCGCTATCAGCTGGAACAGCGCTTCGCCGCCTATGACGGTGAACAGTTCTTCGGGCTGGGCCAGCACTCCCACGGGCGCCTCGACCACAAGCACATGGTGATCGACCTGGTGCAGCGCAACGGGGAGGTCACCATCCCCTTCACCCTCTCCTCCCGAGGCTACGGTCTGCTGTGGAACCTGCCCGCCGTCGGACGTGTGGAGTTGGCCGCCCATCAGACCCGGTGGGTCGCCGACGCCGCCGATCAGATCGACTACTGGATCACCACCGGTCCGACTCCCGCCGGCATCATGGCCAACTATGCCGATGCCACCGGGCACGCTCCCGCGCTGCCGGAATGGGCCCTGGGCCTGTGGCAGTCCCGTCTGCGTTACCGGACACAGGAGGAACTGCTGGGCGTCGCTCGCGAATACCAACGCCGGGGTCTTCCTCTGTCGGTCATCGCCGTGGACTTCTTCCACTGGCCGCATCTGGGCGACTGGCGCTTCGATGCTGCCGACTGGCCCGACCCGGCCGGCATGGTGGCGGAATTGGCGAGCATGGGCGTACGGCCGCTGGTGTCCGTGTGGCCGTCCGTCAGCGTCGTGAGCGAGAACTACCCGCACATGCGGGATGAGCGGCTGCTGCTGGGAACGGAGCACGGCCAGCCGTTCCAGCACGTCTTCCCCGACAGTCAGGTCGATGACAAGTCCCTGCCCGTGGTGTTCTACGACCCCACCGACGAGCGGGCTCGTGACTACATCTGGAGCCGTATCAAGCGCAACTACTACGATCTCGGCTTCCGGCTGTGGTGGCTGGACGCCTGCGAACCGGAGATGTACCCCGAACAATTCGGCAACCTGCGTTACGCGGCGGGGCCCGGCCGGGCGGTGGCCAACTTGTATCCGCGCGAACATGTACGGGGATTTTTCGAGCATATGCGGGCCGAAGGCGAAGACGTTCCTGTCAGCCTGGTGCGGTCCGCCTGGTCCGGCAGCCAGGCCTACGGGGCGGCTCTGTGGTCGGGTGACATCCCGGCCACCTTCGAGGCACTCGCGGCGCAGGTGCGCGCCGGGCTGAGCGCGGGCCTGAGTGGCATTCCGTGGTGGACCACCGACATCGGCGGTTTCCATGGTGGCGACCCGGACGACCCCGATTACCGGGAGTTGCTCATCCGCTGGTTCCAGTTCGCCGTCTTCTGCCCGCTGCTGCGGATGCACGGCCACCGCGAACCGCGGGACGCCTTGGCTGCCGGCCGAAGCGGGGGACCCAACGAGCTGTGGTCCTACGGGCAGGATGCCTACCGGATCCTGACCCGGCAGCTGCGGCTACGCCAGGACCTTCGTGCGTATCTTCAGCGACAGATGATCTCCGCAGCCGACTGCGGTGCACCGGTCATCCGGCCGCTGTTCTTCGGCTTTCCCGACGACCCGGCCGCGTGGACGGTCGAGGACCAGTTCCTGTGCGGCCCGGACCTGCTGATCTCCCCGGTGACCCGACTCGGCGAACGGCACCGCCAGGTCTACCTGCCGACCGGTGCCGACTGGACGGCCGCCGCCACAGGAACTGTCCAGGACGGCGGCCAGACCACCACAGCTGATGCTCTACTGGAATGCATCCCCGTCTTCGTACGCCGCGGATCCACCCTGGATGTGAGGTTTCCGGGCTGAACAAGGGGGCCTCTTGCCACGTCACCAGGTCGTCGGTCCACAGCCGCACTCGGCTGTGCGCACTTCCGAGCGGCCGGTCCCGCGGAGGGCTCTCCGGCAAACCCTCTCCACAGCCGACGACGCCGGTTCCGATCGTGTCGCTCGTGTCCGTGGCCGACGATTCCGACCGGATCTGCCTCGATCCCTGAGTGTCAGTGCAGCTTGTTCGATTCTTTTCACGCATGCACTATGGGACTGTGAGTAATGACGCTCGGGCGAATTGAGCAAGAATGGCCACTTCCGTGGGGGAAACTGGTCACTCTGGGTGGCCGAACCATGTTCCCATGGCCATCATCAGCGCGGGGGGCATGGTCACAGGGTGGAGTGAAGGGGCTCGGAAACTGCTGGGCTATCGCCCCCCGGAGATTGTCGGACACCCCGTCTCGGACCTCCTGATCAACGGGGAATACCCCGAGGTGGCCGGGCCCTGCCTGCTCGACGCCCGGGAGTGGAGCGGCACAGCGGCAGTCCGCCACCGGGATGGCCACCGCGTCGATCTGCCCCTGCGCCTTCATCCGACACTCCGTGACGACGGAACGACCCAGGCGTTCGTCGTGACCGCCACCGCGGGGGCGGGCGAGGCGGAGTCCGACCGACGGATGGTGGAGTGGGCATTCGCCCAGTCCTCCGTTGCGCTCTCCACCTACAGCACCACGTCACGCTCGTGGCAGTGGAACGCGGTCGCGCACGGTGGCGAGCAGCCCTCGCCGGCAGGGCGCATGACGAGCAGGCCCGCCGACGGCGACGGGGCGCAGACGGCCACAGGGCAAGCCAGAGCTGTCGAATCCGGACAGGGGCAGGCGGCTGAGGCGGGCACCTGGCCCTACTCGGACCTGCTGGGCGGCGACCGCTCTGACGAGGGGTTTTTGCGATGCGTCCGCCGGGTCGCCGAGGAGGCCAAGCCAAGCCGCTATGAGCACCTCGCCCCAGCTACGCCGTCCGCTCACCGGCGTGCCTGGACCATCGAGATGTGGCCCGTCCGCAGCCCCGACACCGGTCGGGTGGCCGGTGTCGGGGCCGCGGCGTTCGACAGTACCGAGCAGGTTGCCGCACGGCAGCGCCTGGCCCTGCTGAACGAAGCGGGCAGCCGTATCGGAACCACCCTGAATGTAAGGCGCACGGTTCAGGAACTCGCCCACCTGGCCGTTCCGCGGTTCGCCGACTCCGTCAGTGTGGACCTGCTCGACTCCGTGACCCGCGGAAAGGAACCACCGCCCGGGCCGGCCGACGCCGCCGTGGTGTTGCGCCGGGTCGCGCACCGGACCGCCGACGGGGTTCCCGAAGCCGACACCGAGATCGGCGAGGCCGACACCTATCCTCCCCGCTCACCCCCCGCACGTGCCCTGACAAGCGGTCGAACGGTGCTGTGCGGAAGAGACGACCCCGACTTCACCCGGTGGGTCGCCGCCGGCGTGGGGGGATCCGGTACCGCCGCGGAGCACGCATTCCACTCGATCATGGCTACCCCCCTGCGAGCACGGGGATTGACGCTCGGAGTCGTGGTCTTCGCCCGCGCGGAAGGCTCGAACCCCTACGAGCAGGATGATCTGCTCCTCGCCGAGGAGCTCGCAAGCCGGGCGGCCGGCAGTGTGGACAACGCGGGCCGTTTCTCCCGGGAACGCGCCAATGCCCTGACCTTCCAGCGCAGTCTGCTGCCCCGTCACTTCCCCAAGCAGGCGGCCGTCGAGGTGGCGCACCGCTATCTGCCGATCGGCAGGGGCGCCGAAGTGGGCGGCGACTGGTTTGACGTGGTCCCGTTGTCGGGCACTCGCGTAGCCCTGGTCGTCGGCGACGTGGTCGGCCATGGCATCCATGCCTCGGCCGCCATGGGCCGACTGCGTACAGCGGTGCGCACGCTCGCCGGAGTCGACCTGCCCCCGGACGAGCTGCTCACCCACCTCGACGAACTGGTCACCCACCTGACCTCGGACAGCGACGTCCGGAACGAGCCCGACCCCGGTCAGATCGGCGCGACCTGCCTCTACGCGGTCTACGACCCGGTATCCCGCATCTGCACCATGGCCAGCGCCGGCCATGTCCCACCCGTCGTTCTCTTCCCCGACGGCACGGCCCAAGTGGTCCCACTCACCCCGGGGCCGATTCTGGGAGTCGGCGGCCTGCCTTTCGAGCCCACCGAGCTGGAACTCCCCGAGGGAAGCCTGCTCTCCCTCTACACCGACGGCCTGATAGAAGCCCGCGGCCACGATCTCGGTGTCGGCCTTGAACGACTCTGTGGAGCCCTGGCTTCCGCCGAGCCCTCGCTGGACGTCACCTGCGACATCATCCTCAGGGCCCTGCTGCCCGAGAGCCCCGCCGACGACGTGGCTCTGCTCCTGGCGCGCACCCGTGCCCTGCACACCGATCAGGTCGCCGCCTGGTCGCTGCCGTCAGATCCCGCAATCGTGGCCGATGCCCGTGCGCAGGCCTCCCGTCAGCTGGCGACCTGGGGGCTCACCGACGCAGCGTCCATCACCGAGCTGGTGGTGAGCGAGCTGGTCACCAACGCCATCCGCTACGGGGACGCCCCCATCGGGCTACGGCTGATCCGGGACCGGACCCTGATCTGCGAGGTCTCCGACGCCAGCAGTACCTCCCCTCATCTACGCCGTGCCCGCACCTACGACGAAGGGGGACGAGGACTGCAGATGGTGACCCAGCTGACCCAAGGCTGGGGCACCCGCCAGACCCCCACCGGCAAGACCATCTGGGCCGAACAACGTCTCCCAGCCGACGGACCATGACGGAGCGCACAGTCAACCTGGCAACAGGACGCGGCGCCCAGACCCATAGTGGTGCTGCGGCCCGCGACCTGACACATACGCTCGCACTGCTCTACCCGCCGTCCGGCGCCAACCGGGACTACCCGCCGGTGCAGCTAGCCTTCGTCGGCGGGGTGGCGGAAACCGCCACCACATACGGCTATGACCTGCTGCTCACGCCCTGCAAGTCGGGGAAGGACCCCGCGTTCCGGCGGATGGTCAGTGAACGGCGCGTGGACGGAGTGATCGTGATGGAGGTCCGCCGGGAGGACGACCGCATCCAGCATCTTACGGAAGCGGCCTTCCCCTTCGTCGCCATCGGCCGGAACAGCGGAACCGACGGGGTCGGCTGGGTTGATCTCGACTTCGCCGGCCTGGCAAACGGATGCGTTCGGCACCTGGCCGAACTGGGCCACCGCAGAATCGCCTTCGTCAACAAGTCGGAGCAGATCGTCAACAGCGGGTACGGGTACGCGCTGCTCGGGAACGAGGGCTACACCGAGGCGATGCAGGAGATGGAACTGACCGCGCGTGCGTACCCCAGCGGCGACAATGTCGGCGCCGGGGAGGACGTTGTGGAACGGATCTTGCAGGACGATCCGGCCACCACGTCCCTGGTCGTCATGAACGAAGCCGCCCTGGAGGGCATCTACCGCGGGCTGACCCGTCACGGCCGCAGCGTACCGCGCGACTTCTCGGTCGTCGGCGTGGCGGCCAGCCGCTGGGCGGAGCAGGTGAGCCCACCGCTGACCGCGGCCGAGATACCGGCCAAGGAGATGAGCCGGATCGGCGTGGACCTGATGGTGGAGCGGCTCACCTCACCTGCCTCGTCACCCCGGCATGTCCTGCTGAAACCGCTGATCACTCTGCGCGCCAGCACCGGTCCCTGCCGGCCGGTTCTCGATTCGGAGCCGGAGCTGGAGCTGGAGGCGGAATTCCCTGACCTGGACTTCTGACCCTCCCGCGCCTCCCGGCTGCGACCATCACGGCGGTAGCAGGAGGTGTGACCGGTTCCGGGTGGCGCAAGCCATATCGGCTCGCGCCACCGGGCTTTCGTCGTATCCACAATCCAACAACCATCCTGCTGACCAATTCGGCTTATTCCTGTGCTGCTTGGCAGTGGTAAGGCAAGGCGTGCGCGGTCGTTGGCCTCGTGGCGCAGATAGTCGCCATGGTGTGGGTGCTCAAGCCGGCGCCTGATGGAAGTAGCCCGAGCATTGATATCCCATTCGGCGTGCTTGTGGTGACTGAGACAGCCACGACATGGTGGTGCGCTCGATCACCCATCCACGCCGCCCTAACCGTTCACTGGACTCGATGCCTTTGCGGGCGAGCCGCACGCCGATCCGCTTTCCCCGTAGCCACTTTCGCGGGTCGGACCGGTCATACGCTTTGTCGGCGTGCAGGCGTTGGGGCTTGAAGTACCGGTTGCGGTGCGGGTCGTGTCTCGTTCGGTGACCCTCGACCATCGGCTTCAGCCCTTCGCTGTCGTGGGTCCCCACACGCCGGCATGCGACCAGATCAGAAACCGGCGATGGACAGTCGACTTCGATAACCCGAAGCACGGCGGCAACGCACGCCAGGCGCATCCACTGACCAGCACGTAGGACTACCGCCTCGACATGCGTCAGGGTGGCGCTGCAGCAGCAGGCGCCAGGTCTTCTCGACCGCGGTCTCCGTACTCATGTTGTCGATCACGGGGAGCAGTGCGTACCCGAGCAACCCTCAGCGGTCAGCACGAGCACATTCACCAACGCGCCGGCGAGGCCGGCATCACCTTCCGCGCCTATGCCGACGTACGCCGCACACCTTCACCGGCAGCACCCTTGATCCCGGCACCTGCTGAAGCCCCCGACGCCGACAGTGCCTCAGGGGCGGGTAGCTACCGCATCGACTCCGGCTCTACGTAGCTTGCGGGCTAGGTACTCCACCTCAGGCAGCGTTCCTGAGTAGGCCCCGGCCAGCACCTGGCCCAGGACAGCCTTGACCTCCGTCAGACCGATGCCGAGTTCAGCGCGCAGGACCCGCATGAGGGTGACACGCTCCACCGAGGGATCCGTCACGTGCAACGTGGCCGGCCCGTGATCGGTGAGCAGCCGGTCCCTCAGCCGGGCAGGAAGGACCTGGCCGCAGTCGGCCGTAGCCTGCCCGCAGGCCCTGCACATGGACTCCACGTCCCATCGCAACGTGCCACCGATCAGACTGTGAACACCGCAACGCTCCAGGCGCGCCCCGCAGTCCTCGCACGGAGCGCTGTACCTGACGGGTTCGACGACCGGCTCTTCCATACCCCACCCCTCAACCACCACGAGGTTATGCGTTGAGCGGACGCTGCGGCGTAGCCCCGCCGCACCCCGTGCCCCGCGGGCCTCTCCCCGACCTACCAGTGAGCAGACAGCCCACCGACCACAGATAGTCACCGATCAAAGGCTCCGACGCCAGCACTCAACTGTCGCTTACCCTCTGGGTCTTGGGGATGACGTGCTCGATCACGGGTGGATGACTGCCTTCTACCATGTGCGCTTTGTGGTCCCGGACCTCGAGCAAGCGATGCAGACTTTCAGCGTGCCGCCTGGGTTGAGCGGAGTGATCCTGTGTCCGACCGGCTTGGTGAGTGGGACTACAGCATCGTCGTCACCACAGGCGGGCCACCCTTCATCGAGCTCGTTGAAGGGCCGTCAGGCAGCCCCTGGGATGCGGGGCCGGGCCGTAGCAACGGGGCGATCGGGCGCTTCCCGCTCCGGCGCCCGCACGCCGGCGCCCTCGCCACCGGGCTGTCAAGGCGGTCAAGGCGGTCAATGGTGTGACAATGCCCAGTTCACGGCACGGCTCACCTCGGGACATGCCTCAGCAGGCCCGGCAGCAGGACACCTCGCACCGGCGATCGGCAAAGGACAGGCCGGACGCCCAGGTCCGATTTCTCACGAGCCAGAGCGCGGTGCGGAGGGTTCCGGACTTCCGTCTACCCAAGTCGATCTTGGTGTCGCCGCCCTGCTCGCTCGCCTCCCGAACCCCGGGCTCGGCAAGCCGGCCTGTATTTGGCAGCCCTCGACGAGACCGTCCGGCAGCCCTTGCCTCGCCCGGCTCGGCCGACGCTCAGACGTTACGCCGTGTTACGCGAGCATCACCGTGCATAACCTGTTCCGACGCGCTGGGACCACCCACCACGGGGAAGACCACCCCACCCGCGACCCTTGGTCCGGGTGAGCCCCTAGTATCACTTGGCGTTCTCCGACGAACGCTGACGCCCGCTGGGTCGTGCCTGCCGCCCAACGTCCGGCACGACGACTCCACCGCATGGCAATGGAGTCGAGCATCGAGGAGAGGAACGTTCATGCGCGCCCGGAGCATCGCCACGGCCACCGCAACAGCATTGGCACTGGTGGCCGCCCGTGACCTTGTCCAGAAGAAGCACGCATTGCTCCGGAACTTCCCTGTGCTCGGGCACGCCCGGTACCTGTTGGAGACGATCGGGCCGGAGCTGCGGCAGTACATAGTGACCTCCAACGACGAGGAGCGCCCGTTCAGCCGTGACCAGCGCACCTGGATCTACGCGTCGGCGAAGGGGGAGAACAACTACTTCGGGTTCGGAACCGACAACGACGTCGAGCACACGCAGGGGCACGCCTACCTGAAGCAGCGCACGTTCGCCGGCACGTTGCCCGACCTGCACGACCCGCAGGCCCCACTGCCCTCAGCCAAGGTGCTGGGCGGGCCGCGCGGGCGCGCCAAGGCGTTCCGGCCGGCGAGCGTGGTGAACATCTCGGCGATGAGCTTCGGATCGCTCTCCGGCGCGGCGATCACGGCGCTCAACAAGGGGGCGGCGCTGGCGGGCACCCTGCACAACACAGGAGAGGGCGGTCTCTCGCCGTACCACCGCAACGGCGGCGACCTCGTCCTGCAAATCGGTACGTCTTACTTCGGCTGCCGCAACGAGGACGGCAGCTTCAACATCGACAAGCTCAAGGACGTGGTCGCCGGCGCCCCGGTCAAGGCGATAGAGATCAAGCTCTCCCAGGGTGCCAAGCCTGGGCTGGGCGGAATGCTGCCGGGCGCGAAGGTGACACCGGAAATCGCCGAGATCCGCGGCATCCCGCTCGGCGAGGACTGCGCCTCCCCGTCGCGGCACACCGCGTTCGGCGACGTCGACTCGATGCTCGACTTCGTCGAACTGCTCGCCACCGAGACCGGCCTGCCGGTCGGGATCAAGAGCGCGGTGGGCGAGATGGAGTTCTGGCAGGAGCTGGCCACGCTGATGGCGCGTGGTGACCGTGGTGTCGACTTCGTGACCATCGACGGCGGCGAGGGCGGCACCGGGGCGGCGCCGCTCACCTTCTCCGACTCGGTGTCGCTGCCCTTCCGGATGGGCTTCTCCCGGGTCTACGGCGCCTTCGCCGAGCGGGGGCTGACCGACGACCTGACGTTCATCGCCTCCGGCAAGCTCGGCCTGCCCGAGAACGCCGCGGTCGCGTTCGCCCTGGGGGCCGACATGATCAACGTGGCCCGTGAGGCGATGCTGTCGATCGGCTGCATCCAGGCACAGAAGTGCCACACCGACAAGTGCCCCACCGGCATCGCCACCCAGAGCCCGTGGCTGGCCCGCGGCCTCGACCCGGCCTCGAAGGCCACCCGGGCCGCCGTCTACCTGCGCACCCTCCGCAAGGAGCTGCTGAAGGTCTCGGCGGCCGTCGGTGTCGCCCACCCGGCGCTCATCACGGCCACGGACATCGAGATCATGAACGGCGACTACGAGGCCCGCACCCTGGCCGGCGTCTACGGCTACAAGGACGGCTGGGGCGAGCTCGGCCCGCACCTCGCCGAGGAGATCACCGCACTGCTCACCACCGAGCAGTCCTCCGACCAGAAGCCGACTGCCTGACGTGCCGATCACGGCAGGCACCGCGCTCGCCGCTCCCCCGCCCGGAGCGCGCGCGTGGCGCCGGCCGGTGGCACCCTTGTCTTCCCTACTCCACGAACCTGCTCCACGAACAACCCCTGCCTAGGTGATCACAACATGAGCGAAAAAGTGAGATTCCCGAGCGTCGTCGGCCCCGAACTGGCCGGAGCGATCGACCTGCCGGACGGCGAGATCCGCGGCTGGGGGATCTTCGTGCACGGATTCACACTCGGCAAGGGCTCGCCGGCCGCGTCGCGTGTCAGCAAGCAGCTGGCACGCGAGGGGATCGGCATGCTGCGCTTCGACAACCTCGGGATCGGGGACTCCGACGGCGACTGGGGGGACGGTTCCTTCACCGTCAAGGTCCAGGACACGATCCGTGCCGCAGCCATGATGGCGGAGCGAGGGACTCCGGCAGACCTGCTGGTGGGGCACTCATGGGGAGGCGCCGCCGCCCTCGCCGCGGCGGCCGAGGCAACCGGCGTCCGCGCGGTCGCCACGATCGGGGCGCCGGTCGATCCCAGCCACGTCGAGCGACAGTACGACGCGGTCGTGGATCGCGTGCTCAGTGAGGGGTCGCACGAGTGGTTCGTCGGCGGGAGGACCCTGGTCCTCAAGCGCGCCTTCGTCGAAGACGTCCGCCGTGCTCACCTGCGGGACCGGATCGGCGAGTTGGACCTGCCGCTACTCGTCCTGCATTCGCCGACCGACAACACCGTCGACATCGCCAACGCCGGCGAGATCTTCAACGAGGCACGGCACCCGCGAAGCTTCGTCTCGCTCGAAGGAGCAGACCATCTCCTGACCGCCCGAGGACAAGCACAGCGAGCCGCCCACATCATCAGCGCCTGGGCCGACCAGTACATGTGAAGGGCTCGCTCGGATAGGTGTGGGGCAGGGGCGTCGGGTGGGGCGCTCTTCCCAGCAGTGGGTGGTCCGTGTGCGTCGGAACGAGCTGCGCACGGTGCGGAGGCCGCACCCCGCGGAGCGCGCGGTCGACATCGCGCCGATGCAGGCCGACGCTCTCCAGGCCACTACAGCGAGAGGACACGGTCTGTTCGGTGCGGTACGCCCGGGTGATCTCCCCCTGAGACATCGTAGGCACCGTCGACCTGCTGGAGCAGCACCTGCCTCACACTGCCGCCTCTCATCAAGTCCCCCGTGCGGCTGTCCGCTCCGCCTGGGGTGCGAAGAGATGTTCCCGATGACTGGATCTCTCTGACCTGGGCTAATGACCTGAGTCGGAGCGCAGGGCGCACCCCCTGGCCGACACCCGGTCAACGGACGCAGTGCCTGTCCGGCAGTCCGCTACAGGCGCGGGGTGCGCGCCTCGATCCGGTGGTCGAAGGCGGCACCGCCGACGCCGACAGTGGTCACCCCGCCGTCGACGGTGAGGACGGCCCCGTTGACGTAGGACGCGGCCGGCGACAGCAGCCAGTCGATCGCCTTGGCGACCTCCTCCGGATCACCCGGCCGCCCGGCGGGAGTCAGCCGGTTCGCCTCCTCGTATGCCGCCTCGGCACCGCCCACCAGCCCCGCCTCCGCTGCGAACCGCGCCATCCGCTGGTCGGCCATCTCCGTACGCACCCAGCCCGGGCACACCGCGTTGGCCCGCAGCCCCTGCGGGCCGTAGTCGACGGCGAGGGAGCGGCAGAGGTGGAGCAGACCCGCCTTGGACGTCGCATAGGCGGCGTTGCCGACGCTGTTGCGGAGCGCGGCGACCGAGGCGACCGCGACCACCGCGCCGCGGGCCGCCAGCAGATGCGGCAGCGCGGCACGCAGCAGCAGGAACGGGCCGGTGAGGTTGGTCCGTATCAGCTCTTCCCAGTCCTCGACCTCGGTGTCGCCGACCGCGCCGCCCCGCCCGATTCCGGCGTTGAGCACCAGACCGTCGAGTCTCCCGTACGCCGTCACCGTCGTCTCCACGAGCTCGCGCACGGCCTCGGGGTCGGCGGCGTCGGAAGGGTGGGCCAGCGCCCCGGTCTCCTCGGCCACCCGACGCAGCGGCTCGGGCCGCCGTCCGGAGATCACTACTTGGTGCCCGGCCGTGCACAGCAGCCGGGCGGTGGCGGCCCCGATTCCCGTTCCCCCGCCCGTCACCAGGACAACACGCTTTCCCGACATGGTCGTTCGCCTCCGAAGTGGTCAGCTTCCGGTTCCCCGCACCGCGAGCATACGAAGCGCCGACACCGCCGGGCCGACCCGGGGATACCGGCCAGGAGAAGATGCGCGGCACACGCCACATTGTCTGGCGCCGAATCGGCACCCACACCATCCTCACCGGCCACCGCCCGCGGCATAACAGGGTCACCGCCCAGGATGGTCAGAACAGATCGCGGTACTGGTTGAAGTCAGAGCCGACCTTCACCCGGGACGTGAACGGTGACGACGCCTTGCCCGTGCCCTTGTACAGCCACAGATTGCCCTTGGGATCGCGGGCGAGGAGGTCGCTGTGGCCGTCGCTGTCGACGTCACCCGTGGCCACCAGCTTGTTGAACTGGTTCCAGCCGGGACCCACCTTCGCGCGGGACGCGAACGGCTTCCGCGGATCGCCCGTGCCCTTGTACAGCCAGAGGACGCCCTGCTTGTCGCGGACGACGATGTCCGGCTTGGCGTCGCCGGTCAGGTCGCCCTGACCGGCGATCTGGGTGAACTGTTTCCAGCCGAGGCCGATCTTGACGCGCGGTGCCAGCGAGCCGTCCGCCTTGGCCTGAAAGCGCCACAGGACGCCCTGCTTGTCGCGGGCCAGCAGGTCGGGGTGCTTGGCGCCGCCCAGGGTGCCGGGGGAGAAAACGAGGTTGTACTGACCCCAGCCGGTGGCCACCTTCTTGAGGCGCCCGTTGCGCCAGAGATTCAGCGCACCATCGTCCATGACGTGGTACGCGCCGTCCTGGTAGCCGGTCAGATCGGGGTCGATCGACACCCCGTACCTGAAGTGCGGCCAGACGTATGCGCCCGACCGGTCGTCGAAGCCGCCCTTCCCGTCGGGCATGTAGGCGTACATCTGGCCCGACGGCAGGATCCCGGAGAGGAAGAAGAACGGCGCGGCCGGGGTGGGCTTGTGCTGCCCGGCCGCGGCGGCGCTCCGGGTGACGTTCTTCGCCGGACCGGTCGTCGCAGGCGCGTCGGCCAGAGCGGTGCCGGCGGTGGCACCGACCAGGACGACAGCGGTCGCTGAGGTGACGAGACGCCACAGGGCGCGTGCACGCCGGGAAGACTGGGTCACGTATGACTCCATGAGGTATGCGAAATCAGACGGTGCGCTCCGGATAGGTGTGGGGAGCGCCCGCATCATTGTCCGGATCTTTGCACGTCTGTACCAGTGGTTTTTGCGGTGGGGTGTGGAATGCCGAATTCCGCCCGGAGGGCAACTCGGAAGGCCGGCAACCCCGTTGGGGATAGCCGCCCTTGGTGATGACTCGGACCGGATCAGAAAGCCGTAGAGGCCCCCTAGGCATTGTCCGATGAGTGGTGTCACCGGTGACGAAGGCGTATAGCTCCCGCCGGAACCGCAGTTACCTGCGGCGTCGTCAGATCAAGCACCCGATTCCGGAGCGGAAGGACCAGCGCGCCAACCGCCAACGCCGCGGCAGCGCAGGTGGCCGGCATACCGGTTTCGACAGGGCGGTCTGCAAGCGTCGAAATGAAGTCGAGCGAACGAGCAATGCCCTCAAGGGCTTCCGGGCCGTGGCCACTCGCTTCGACAAGCGCGCATACGTTTCCACGGAACGGTCACCGTTGCCGCCATACGTCTCTGGCTCCGCTCGTGACCCAGCGGACAGTGCTTGGGAACCGGGCCGCGCGAGCGCAGGCTATCGCCTCCGGCGGGGCTGTTTGATCTTGATGCGGCCGGCTCGCGGGTGTCCGACGATCGTGAGCGTCGGGGAGCTCGGGTCTGTCGGCGCGGTGGCCTTGTTGCTGATGTGAGCGGTATTGGTGCTCGCCCCGTCGATCCGCACCGCCCAGCCCTGCGGAACGATCAACTGAATGTTGCCCGTTCCGCAGCTCGCCTCGACGGTGACGTCACGGTACGCACAGGTTGCCTCGGTGAAGTCGATCACGATGTGCAGCATTTTGCATTCGGCGACGACCCTCCGGGGAACTGTCCACCGGCCGCTCTGCTCGATGTTGCCCAGGCGGGGCTTGAGGACGAGGGTTTCCGCGTCAGTGCCAGAATGCGAGCCGGAAGGCCGCTCCTGTGGCAGATCGGCGACCAGGGCGTCGAGTTCGCCGTACGTCTTCGCGGCGTAAGCCCGATCGAGCCTCTCCTCCAACTCGGCAAAGTCGATACGGCCTTCGCCCGCCGCGACCCGCAGCTTCTCAGCCACCGACTCGCGGTCTGCATCTCCTGCCCGAAGCTCCACTATGCCCGGCGTCGTCAGCTCCGACCGCTGCTCCCCATCAGTCATGGTGCGACTGTAACCGCACGGACGAAGCACCCACCGGCCTGACGCTGAGACGGGGCATGCGACCCACCGGACAGGCCCTGGGGCTGGTGTCCGCGCGGCCTGGACCCCGGGCGGCTGCTGAAGGGCGGCGGCCCGGCCGGCCTGTGCGTGCCGTCGAAACCATGCGAGCGCTCTGGCAGGAACAGCCTTCTTCGGCCTGGTCGCTTCTCTGAACTAGGCAGTTTCGTTGCCGCCCTCAGAACGACATTGAGGAGTCGGGCCGGCCCAGCGCCGGCACCACCTGGAAACGCCAATTTCCTGGACCGGCAGCACGCCAATCCCGAGCCCGCACGCTGCGACGCGATCTCCGCCTGCCTGGCCGCCACCCATCCCCCGACTCCACCGCCCGTTCGTGCGGCATCACATCAACGTAACCAACATGCTCGGCCGGTACTCCTTCCAGCACCCCGAGCTGCCCGGGGGCCTGCGCCCGCTGCGTGATCCGGGCGTGTCCGAGGACGAGTAACGTGCGCGAGCCCGCGAGCCCGCGCGACCGTGCGGCAGCGGATCAAGGGGTGCCGACGCGTACGGCGGTGGTCGCCAGAGTGGTGTAGTGCATCGTGAAGCGGCCACCCAGAGCGTCGATGGCATGGCCGACCGCGCCCAGTATCTCGGCCAGCTGATCGGGACGAAGTCGGGTGAGGCCGCCGGTAGTGGGGAGCAGTTCCAGCCATTGGTCACGCGTGTAGGACTGCTCCCAGTCGAATCGCCACTGTTCCGGTTCGTGGAACTGCTCGGTCTCGCGGATCTTGTCGGCGATCTTCGCGTACCCCGCTTGGTACATCTCCAGCGAACGTCGCGCCGGCTGATTGCCGAACGGGGAGTCGGGCGCCACCCGACGGTAAGCAGCCGCGAACGGCTCGGCCACCTCGGCGGGCGGCTCAAATACGTGCCCGAAGATCGCCAGGCGCCCGTTCGGACGCAGCACCTGGGCCGCCTTCGCTGCGCCGGCGACCGGGTCCACCCAGTGCCACGACTGGGCGGCGATCAATGCGTCGAACACTCGGCCAACCGGCTCCCAGGCTTCGAAGGTCGCCACCTCGACCTGCAGGCCGCGGGCTTGCGCGAGGTCGGCCATCCGCGCATCCGGCTCGATGCCGAGCACGGCGCAACCGGCGGCCTGGAACTGGCGGGCCGCGATGCCCGTTCCGCAGCCTACGTCGAGCACGTCAGGCCCCGGGCTCCCGGCGACGATACGCGCCACCAGGCCATCGGGGTAGCCCGGTCGGGCCTGGTCGTAGCGTTGCGCATCCGTGCCGAAAGACTCGGCAGTCCGCCGAGCCTGATGCGACTGTGCCGGTTCGGGTTGCTCTCGCGGTAAAGTGGGCATGCGTTCACTTTAGTGGGCGAGCGCCCACATGCCAATGGATGCCAGGGAGCCTGGCGCACGAGAGGATCTGTAAGTGCCGACCGGGGTACACCTTCGTGACGCGCGGCAGCAGTTGTTCGACGCCGCCGAACGCGTGCTGCTGCGGGATGGCCCGAACGGGCTGACCAGCCGGGCCGTCACCGACGAGGCAGCCTGCGCCAAAGGCGTCCTGCACCGGCACTTCACCGACTTCGACGCTTTCCTCACCGAGCTCGTGCTCGACCGGGCCGCACAGCTCGAAACGCAAGCACATGGGCTGCGCGAGACCGTCGGCACGGGCACCGTGACCGATAACCTCACCAGCGCGCTGACCACCCTGTTCGGACCGGTTCCCGTGGCGATCATCCCGCTCATCACTTTCCGGGACGAGTTGCGCGCGCGGCTGCGACAAGCCACGCCCGGAGGCGGCATCGCGATCCTCGCCCAGGTCACGACCGCAGTCTCCGCTTACCTGGCCGACGAGCGCGCAATGGGCCGCATCTCGGCCGACGCCGACATCGACTCGCTCACCCTCTCCTTGGTCGGAGGCGGGCATCTCCTGTTCGCAGACCGCGACCCCGACCCGCCGACTACGGCAACCGTCAACAAGCTGGTGACCACGGTGCTCGCAGGCGTCGTGCAACGGCGGCCAGGCTGACCTGACTTGCAGCCCGCATCGGTCCGCGCCGAGAAGAGGCCTCAGCATCGGCTGTCGCCGGGCGCAAGCAGGCTGGTAGGCCCGGCGATCGCCTCACGCGCAGCAGCCTCGGCACAGCCGGGCCTGCATCCCAGTACACCGTCTCCAGCACGAACTCCGCGCGGGCGGCGCCGCGGCGGCGGACCTTGGGCTGGGCCCCCTTCGCCTTCACCGGGCACCGGCGGCCGGCCAGGTCCAGGTGGCGGTGTTCGCGCTTTCAACCCGCATGTCGGCCCGGTGCCTATTCGTGCGTCGCGGGGCACTGAGTCGGAATCCCGAGGTTCACCGGTCCACGCATTCACGCGAAGTCGATTTGGTCAATCTTGGATCCGGCTCCGGCCAGGCAGACAACGAAGTCCTTCGAGTTCGCCGAGCCACCCTTCCCTCTCCGCCTCGGCGATGCGGTCGAAAAGGTTGTCGCGGATCTCCGTGAGCCGACCCCGCTGGGCAAGATCGGGGCGCAGGAGGGAACAGCGGACGCAGGCTTCTCTGAACTTTGGAGCTGTTCCGCCCGCTCCGCCTGCCGCCTCGGTACTGTGGCTTCGCATGACCGACACCGAGATCGAGATCACCGCAGACCTGGTCCGCGAGCTGCTGCAGGAGCAACATCCAGACCTTGCAGGGCTGGCCATCCGCGAGGTGGCGGGCGGCTGGGGCAATCAAATGTGGCGCCTCGGGGACGAGTTGGCCGTGCGCATGCAGCGGATGGACCCTACCCCGGAGCTCCAGCTCAAGGAGCGGCGGTGGCTACCCGTGCTGGCCCCGCGCCTGCCGCTCCCGGTGCCGACCCCGGTGCGGTTCGGCGAACCGTCCGAGCGCTTCCCCAAGCACTGGACCGTGATGACATGGGTTCCTGGCGAGCCGCTGGACCACGGCTCGATCAGCCGAGGCGCCCACGCGGCCGACACGCTGGCGGGCTTCCTCCAGGCGCTCCATGTGGAGGCGCCCGCCGAGGCGCCGATCACTACGGACCGCGGTGCCCACCCCAGGAACTGCACGGACGGCTTCGAGAACTTCTTCCAGGCCGTTGCCCCCGACGACATCGCTGCCGACGTCCGGGCCGTCTGGGACGACGCCGTTGCGGCCCACGCATGGGAGGGCCCGCCGGTGTGGGTGCACGGCGACCTCCATCCCGCGAACGTCGTCGTCTCGGACGGAACGCTCTCGGGCATCGTCGACTTCGGTGACATGTTCGCCGGCGATCCGGCGTGGGACCTCGCCGCCGCATGGGTGCTGCTACCCGCGGGCACGGCCTCACGGTTCTTCGACATGTACGCGCATGCAGACGAGGCGGCGATCCGGCGCGCCCGCGGGCTGGCCGCTATGAAAAGCCTCTTCCTGATGCTCATGGGGCAGAACGGAGATCGGGGCCTTCCCGGCGGCAAGCCGAACTGGGGACCCGCAGGCCGGGCGGCACTTGATCGTGTTCTGAAGGGCGTTTGACGCACGCTTCTTTAAACTTGTTCTCGATCTTGGTTGATGGCCATGCGGCAGCCCGCCTTCGTGGGTTCATCGGTCACCACGCGTGGTGGGGACGCCAAGGCCCACGACCGTATGCTGCCCGTGGCCCCGGTCGAGCCGGCGGAGCTTCTCCTCGGCGCCAGCCAGGCTGACCTGGAGACCTTCGACCTCGCCGAGCCAGCCTTCCGTCTCGGCTTCGGCGATTCGGGCGATCAAGTTGTCGCGGATCTCGGCAAGCCGTGTTCGTTGGGCGGGGTCAGGTCGGAGGAGCGAGCATCTGACGCCCGCGTGCTCATGAATGCATGGGGCCCCGAAGGCGCGTGCGCAGGTACCGATGGACACCTTCCGTTTCTCGAAGTGCGCGAGGAAGGCGTCCCACTCTTCTTCAGTCGGGATCCGGTACTCCTCGCTGGGGCGGGCGGATCGACGGCGGGCGATGAACGCCCGGTGGGCCTCGATCGATTCGGCGGGATAGGCCGCCCTGTATCCGATCGTGGTGTCGATGCTCTTGTGCCCGCAGATCACCTGGGCAATGTGCGGGATTAGGCCATTCATGATGGCGTCGGTGACGAAGATCCTTCGGAAGTCGTGGGGCGAGAAGGTGAGTGCTTCATCGTCGATATTGGTCAAGACCATCAAGGGCGCAGTGGAAGCGAACGTCCGCGTGACAGCGCCGGAGGGCGACACCAACCTCAGCGTGCCGTTCCACGGGGCCAGGACCAACGTCCCGGGTCCGAACCGTTCTTGGTCAAGATGACCGGCGTCGCGCGGAAGGCTCGGCCAGCCGCTCCGGCAGCCTGGCTACGACTGGCAGCCAGGGCATCACGAGTCTGACCCGCTGGTTACGGGAGCTGTTGTCCTGGGCTCCCTTGCCGTGGCCACCGCTTTTCGATTCCACTCACGCAGCCGGTGACCGGGGCGAACTCTCAAATCCCCGAACGAGGACGAGAGAAACCCGGGGATTTGATTCAGGCGATGAGAGGGGGCTGCGGGGGGCTTTCTGGGAAGCTCACCTCGTGTATTCGGGCGAGCCGGTAATCTGATGCAGAGTTAGCAAAAGGTGACCCTGAGCTACCAGGATGCGAGTGTCGAAGCCATATCCGATGCAGGAAAAGGTGCACCTTCTCGGGGGAAGGTGCTCCGAGAGGGTCGGGGTGCCGGTAACAACGACGCCGTGAACACCGTTGCGGCGTTGAGTTTTCTGAACAACGAAGCCATTGGGGAGGAGGGCACATGGGGGCGGCACGTCACACGTGGTGGAGATGGCTGGCGCTGACGGTGGTGGCCGTGGGGGTGGCGGTCACCATAGCCGTTCGGGCGGGAACCGGGGAGGTGGACCCGGGCGGGTTGGCGGTCGGGCTGGTCAGCCTGGTGCTGGCGATAGTGGGCCTACACCAGGCGACGCGCTCCCAGGCCTGGCAGGACACCGACACCGCCGGACTCGCCGACCGCCTCGCCGTCGACATCAGGAAACGCGAGGAGGAAGCCCGCCAGAGACTCCTCGGCGGCAGCGACCGCACCATCAACGTCGAGTTCACCTTCCTCCCCTCCCCCGCCCACCACGCCACAGGCGCAGCACCCCACGGCACGTTGGAGGAAGCCGCTACCTACTACCGCGCTCTTCGGCCCGGCCGCCTCGTCATCACCGGCGCGCCCGGGGCCGGCAAGACCGTACTTGCCCTCCATCTCATGCTGCTCCTCCTCGCCGACCGGGCGCCGGGCGGTCCCGTTCCTGTACGCCTGTCGTTATCCACCTTCGACCCCAGCAGGAACAAGCTCGAGGACTGGCTCGCCGAGCATCTCGCCCGTACCTACCGGCTACGCCCCACCGCAGCAGCCGCCCTCGTCGCCGCCCGACTGGTCCTCCCCGTGCTGGACGGGCTCGACGAAATGGATGCTGGTGATACTCCCGGTCACGGCTCCCGCGCTGCAGCCGCTTTGGAGGCTATGAACACCTACCTCCACGGCATCACCAAGGGCCAGCTTGTTCTCACCTGCCGCAGCGCCCCCTACGTCGCTCTTGGAGAGGCGGATCAGTGGGCACAGGACGCCTCCCGTATCAACATCGCCCCCGTCAGCCTGGCCGCGACCGAGGCGTTCGTCACCGGCCGCGCCCGCAACCCGGCCCGCTGGGAACCCGTTCTGAACGCACTCCGCGCCGCCCCGGCCAGTCCACTGGCTCGGGGCCTGTCCACACCCTGGCGGCTGACCGTAGCCCTCGCCGTCTACGACGAACGTCACCCCGACGGTAGCTGGGTCCGTGATCCCGTGGACCTCCTCAAGCCCACCCTGCAGTCCCCCGAGCAGATCCGAGACCACCTGCTGGATCTGTACGTCCTCACCGCTTCCTCGACAGGCGGCACGACAGCGCCCTACACGCGGCTTCAGGTACGCACTTGGCTGACAGTCCTCGCCCGCTACCTGCACACCAACACCACCAGCGCCGGCGAAATGGCCGGACGGCGTCTATCAGGCACCGACCTCGTACTCCATGAACTGTGGCCGCTCACCGGCCACCGCCGCGCCCGCACCGTCCACGTCCTACTGACCCTCGCGCTGTGGGCCACCGCTGACCTACCTGCCGCCCTGCTCGATAGCTGGAACGTGTACGCAACGAACGTGACGCTCATGGTGGCGGGCAGTCTTCTCGTCGGAATCCCTCCCTGGCCCGTACCGTCGCGGCTGGAACGAGTAACTGCCAGAACCCCTGCTGGAAGACGCCAGTTCGTGAACGGGCTTGTGGGTGGGCTCTTCTGGGGAGTGCTCGTAGTCGTGGTCGGCATGGGGCATGTGGTCGGGCTGGTGATCGGGCTCGTTTACGGATTGGTGGTAGGGCTCGCTGGTGGAGCGATGGTCGGAGTCGGGCTGGCGGGCGTGCTCTCGGACGCACCCGAAGTTCGCAGGTCACACGGAAACGCGTCGCCGCGCGGCATGGTGCGGGACGACCTCGTGGCCGGGTTCGCGACCGGCCTCGTGGTCGGGCTCGGGTTCGTCCCTTTCTATTGGTTCGCCCTGGGCCCCGTGTTCGCGCTCGGGGCAGTACTCATCTACATGCTTCTGTTCGGTCTCGGCGGCGGACGTGTGCTCGCGATCCTTTACCACCGCCTGTTCAGATGCGGTTACCGGGGTGCGCTCGACTCGCTGTTCAGGCCCTGGCGTGCGTTCGGCCCCCTGTTCAGGACCGGCGCCGGCCCGGCCCTCGGCGCCGCAGGTGTCCGCTACATAGCTTTCCTGCTCTGCACCCGCCCCTGGTGGTCCAACCAACCACTGCCCTGGCGCCTCGGCCGTTTCCTCGACTGGTGCTGTGACGTGGGTCTGACGCGCACCGCCGGGATCGCCTACCAGTTCCGCCACCGCGAGCTCCAAGACTTCCTCACTCGCAGCCATATCCATCACGACCCGCTGAACCACCCCGCTTCTGCAGCGTTGTCGGCTCCGGTGGATGGCGGGCGACGGCGGGGCTGATAATGAAGTGATAACCGTTTCGGTTCTCCGTAGGCCGGGAGGCCGCGATGCATCTGTCCGCGGCGCATGGGCGCGCACTCCTCCCATGTCGCCCTGGAAACCGCCGACATCGCCCTGCCCGGCGACGACCTGCGACAGGTACCCGCCGTGGTCGAACTCAGCCGCCACACCCTGCGCGTGGTCCGCCAGAACTACGGCCTCGCCATCGGCGTCAACCTCCTGGGCCTGGTCGCCGGCGCCGGCGGCTCCATCAACCCGGTCCTCGCCGCCCTCCTCCACAACACCAGCAGCATCGCCGTCGTCGCGAACTCGGCCCGGCTCGTCAACCACACACCGCACCTGCCCCAGACCACCGATGACATGCTGACAGCCGCCCCGTTGGAGGACCGCCGGGTGCGCTGACCACCGCCCGAAGTGGGGGTCGACGCGGACACCGCCTGAAGTGGGGATCGACGCGGACACCGCCGCGATCCGTCTGCGGCGGATGCCGGGCGTGTTCCCGGTCGGTCGCGTGCTCAACGCGAAGACGGGGCCCTCGCAGTTGACCGGCGGCGTGATCTGGGGGGGGCCGGCGCGGCCCTTGAGGAAGAGGCTGTGGTCGACCCGCGACCCGGCGGCCGCCGGTATGCGCGTGCGCGACTTCCCCATCACGATCGAGAAGGTGTTGTCCGGGCTGCCGCCGATGGATGTATGACTCCGTGAGATCGGGGGAGGGTGTCGGTTCGCCGACCCTCAGGCGGCCTGACCAGCAAATTCACCGTGTCGGATGCTGTGGGCCGCGAAGGTCGGCGGCGACCGGTGTGACTGCCACGCCATGTGAGGGTGTCGGCAGCTCTCAGTAGAGGCCGCCCTCCCGATCATGCGTAGCAAAGCATGACCATCACCCATAAAATGGGCATTACTGGCGCACTGGCGTGCCGGGACAGGCACGTGAAGTCGGTGTGGCAGGGCGATCGACTCGGGGACGGGATGCCTATGGATCAGGCCGCCAGTCCAGCGCGGGCCGTCATCCTGACTGTGGACGACGACCCGGGTGTGTCGCGTGCTGTCGCCCGTGACCTGCGGCGACGCTACGGCGGGTCGTACCGCATTGTGCGCGCGGAGTCCGGCGAGTCCGCCCTTGCCGCCCTGCGCGAGCTGAAGCTGCGCGGCGGCCCCGTCGCGGTGATCGTGGCCGACTTCCGGATGCCGAAGATGAACGGCATCGAGTTCCTTGAGCAGGCCCTCGACATCTACCCCGGCGCGCGGCGGGTGCTGCTGACCGCGTACGCGGACACCGACGCGGCCATCGACGCGATCAACGTCGTCGACCTCGACCACTACCTCCTCAAGCCCTGGGAGCCGCCCGAGGAGAAGCTCTACCCCGTCCTCGACGATCTGCTGCAGGCCTGGCGGGCCACCGATCACCGGCCGGTGGCCGTCACCAAGGTCGTCGGGCACCGCTGGTCGGCGCGTTCGTCGGCCGTACGGGAGTTCCTGGCCCGTAACCAGGTGCCGTACCGCTGGTACTCGTCCGACGAACCGGAAGGACAGCGCCTGCTGTGCGCCGCGGGCCAGGAAGGCCGGCGGCTCCCGCTGGTGATCACTCCGGACGGCACGGCCCTGATAGAGCCCGAGGACCAGGAGCTCGCCGACCGGGTCGGCCTCGCGACGACCCCGGCGACCGACTTCTACGACCTGGTCGTCATCGGCGGCGGACCGGCCGGTCTGGGTGCGGCGGTGTACGGGGCCTCCGAGGGCCTGCGGACCGTCCTCGTCGAGCGCTCCGCCACCGGGGGCCAGGCGGGCCAGAGCTCGCGCATCGAGAACTATCTCGGTTTTCCGGACGGAGTGTCCGGGGCACAGCTCACCGACCGGGCCCGGCGTCAGGCGGCGAAGTTCGGTGCGGAGATACTGACCGCGCGCGAGGTCACCGGGCTGGAGGTCAATGGCGCCTCGCGCGTCGTCCGGTTCTCGGACGGCTCCGCCGTCGCCGCGCACGCCGTGATCCTCGCGACCGGCGTGTCGTACCGGCAGCTGGAGGCACCCCGGGTGACCGAGTTGACCGGCTGCGGAGTGTTCTACGGCTCGGCCCTGACCGAAGCGGCCGCATGCCAAGGCCATGACGTCTACATCGTCGGCGGCGCGAACTCCGCCGGTCAGGCCGCGATATACCTGGCCCGGAGCGCCAAGTCGGTCACCGTACTGGTGCGCAGGTCTTCCTTGGCCACGTCGATGTCGCACTACCTCATCCAGCAGGTCGACGAGACGCCCACGATTTCCGTGCGCACCAACACGGTCGTCGACGCCGCCCACGGAGCGCATCAACTGGAGCAGATCACCCTGCGCGACACCGCGACCGGCCACACCGAACTCGTCGACGCCCAGTGGATGTTCGTCTTCATCGGCGCGGCCCCGCTGACCGACTGGCTGGAGGGCACGGTGCTCCGGGACTCCCGCGGGTTCATCCTGACCGGCCCCGATCTGACCGCGGACGGGCGCCCACCGGCCGACTGGGAGTTGGACCGGCCGCCCTACCACTTGGAAACGAACGTCCCTGGCGTGTTCGTGGCCGGAGACGCACGCGCCGAGTCCGCCAAGCGTGTCGCTTCCGCAGTAGGAGAGGGAGCCATGGCGGTCATGCTCGCCCACCGATACCTGGAGCAGTCATGAACAGCCGGCCGATGCCGTGCAGCCAGGAGGAACTCGGCTCACTGTTCCTGTTCGAGAAGCTGGCCCCCGAACAGATCGCCCGGCTCTGCCGCGAAGGCCGTGTGGAGGCGTTCGCGCCCGGGCCCGTGTACGGGGAGGGCGACGACGCCACATGCTTCTACGTGCTGCTCGAAGGGACCATCGTGCTCTCCCGCCGGATCGGGGACTACGACGTGGAGATCACCCGGAGCTCCAGCCGCGGGGTGTACGCGGGAGCCTTCCAGGCCTACCTGGGTGACCGCCTGCGGCAGGTGTACAACAGCTCCCTGCGTGTCATCGAGCCCGCACGCTTCTTCGTGCTGCCGGCGGAGACCTTCGCCGCGATCATGCGCGAGTGGTTTCCCATGGCCGTGCACCTGCTGGAAGGTCTCTTCTTCGGTACCAAGAGCGCCCAGGAGGCCGTCGGCCAGCGAGAACGGCTCCTGGCTCTCGGATCGCTGTCCGCGGGGCTGACCCATGAACTGAACAACCCCGCCACCGCGGCCGTGCGCGCCACGTCCGCGCTCCGCGAGCGTGTTGCCGGGATGCGCCACAAGCTCGGCATCATCGCGGCGCGCCCGTACCGGCGGGACAGTCTGGAGACACTCATCGACGTCCAGGAACGCACGGCCGAGCGCGTCGCCAAGGCCACCGCCCTGAGTCCGCTGGAGGCCTCCGACCGGGAGGACACCATTGCCGACTGGCTGGACGACCACGGCATCGGGGACGGGTGGCAGCTCGCGCCGACCTTCGTACAGGCCGGCCTCGACACCGACTGGCTGGACCAGATCGCCGCAGTCGTGGACGAGGACACCCTCGAAGGTGCCGTGCGGTGGCTCAACTACACCGTCGAAACCGAACTGTTGATGAACGAGATCGAGGAGTCGACCAACCGCGTCTCGGCCCTGGTCACCGCGGCCAAGCAGTACTCGCAACTCGATCGGGCGCCCTTCCAGGTCGCCGACGTGCATGAACTGCTGGACAGCACCCTGCTGATGGTCTCCGCGAAGATCGGCCCCCACATCACCGTCGTCAAGGACTACGACCGCAGCCTGCCGAAGATCCCGGCCTACCCCAGCGAGCTCAACCAGGTATGGACGAACCTGATCGACAACGCCGTCTCGGCGATGAACAGTACGGACGCAGAGGGAACGTTGACCGTACGAACCGCGCGTGATGGGGACCATCTACTCGTCGAGTTCTGCGACACCGGTCCCGGAGTCCCCGCGGAGATCCGCGACCGGATCTTCGACCCCTTCTTCACCACCAAACCGGTGGGTGAGGGCACAGGGCTCGGCTTGGACATCTCCTGGCGCATCATCGTCAACAAACACCGGGGGGACCTGCGGTTCCACTCCTCCCCCGGCGACACCCGTTTCCAGGTACGCCTCCCGCTGGCCTCACCCGACTCCCCTCCCCCACAGGAGCCCTCATGAGTTCCCCGAACGGAATCGACCCCTCGGTCCCGCCCAGCGGAACCGGCTGCGCCGAGTGCGACGCCGCCGGCGGCTGGTGGTTCCACCTGCGACGCTGCGCACAGTGCGGCCACATCGGCTGTTGCGACGACTCGCTCGGCAAGCACGCGACGTCCCACACGCGGGCCACCGGGCACCCGGTGATCCGCAGCTTTGAACCGGGCGAAACCTGGTTCTACAACTACGAGACCTCGGAGATGTACGCCTCGGGCCCCCACCTGGCTCCCCCTGAGAGCCACCCGGCCGATCAGCCCACCCCCGGCCCCGCGGGACGAGTCCCCAAGGACTGGGCTGACCGCCTGGGATAGGCAGAAGGGCCCGAGATCTCATCGCGCGGCCACATGGGCCGACCTGCCAAAGCCCCCAGCCTGTCGCTTCAGCCGTGCGTGGGCAGGGGCGGAAGGCGCAGGTGTGCGAGGTCATCGGGGGGTGGGCTGGTGTGGGGCCACATGGGGGTGATGTCGGCGTCGGCTTCGGCGGTCGCGGGGGCATCGGTCAGGCGCATGCGCTCACGTAGCCTGCCGTAGAAGTCGGTTGGCCCGAGCCGTACGACGCGCAGGCGCTGCGGAGCCGCGTAGACACCGATCCAGTCCCCTGGATCCAGGACGCCGCGCAACTGACCGTCGACGCTGACCGCCGCGCGGCCGGAATGTCCCAGGACCCGTAGTGCGACGGCTTCGTCGGGTGCGGCAACTACCGAGCGGTTGAAGGCCATGTGCGGAGCGACAGGGGTGAAGACGATGGCGTCGGCCCGGGGGGAGATGACGGGGCCGCCGGCGGCGAAACTATAGGCGGTGGATCCGGTGGGCGTGGCGACCAGGACAGCGTCGGCGGAGTAGGAGGCGAGCAGCCGGCCCGCGAGGTACACCCCGAGGGAGACCTGCCGGTCGCGTGCCAGTTTCTCCAGGACGATGTCGTTGAGAGCCGTCACGTTCAGGGCCATCCCCCAGTCCCGGGCGACGGCACACTCGGGGCGCACCGACGGAGGCGGTAGCGCGGGACCCCGGCCGTAGCGCAGGAGGGCCTCCATACCCTCGGGGATTTGCAGTGGACAGGACGCCCGCATCGTCAGCATCAGGCGGGTCTCGACGTTCACTTGGCCGCGATGGACGCTGTCCAGTGCGCACTCGACATCGTCGGCCGGAACCTCGGTCAGAAAGCCGAGGGTGCCCAGGTCGACACCGAGGACAAGCGCATCGTTCTGCGCGGCCAGGCGTGCTCCGCGCAGGAAGGTGCCGTCTCCTCCGAGCGTGACGATCAGGTCGGGACTGCCGGCCGCACCGACCTCTTCCCGCGCATCTCGCCGCAGTTCCTCCTGGCTCCACACGTCGATGGCGACGCAACCGACGTCCTGGCGTTCGCACCACCGTCGGACGACGTCGGCGGCCGCCACAGCGCCGGGACGGCCTCCGTGGACGACGACGCCCACCCGTTGCACGCTCACTCAGCGTCCTTTCCATCCGGGTGCTCGGTTCGCTCGCCGCTGTGGGAACACCCGTTTCGGACGGTCGCGGGCTTCGCGTCCCGTCTGGCGACCATGTGCCACGAGCACCATCACCGCATAGGGCCGACCATGGACGCCCACTCCATGAGCGGACCGGCCCCCGCCCTGACGCGCCATCCCGGATATCAGCGAACCGAAGGCCGATAGACCGAAGGACGATAGCTCGCATATAGGGATGTTTGCATTCTTAGGGCATCTTAGCGGGCGCCCCTGGTCTCCATTGGGGCAGCAGCTCATGCCAAGCGGCGTAATTTCCCAACTGAGAGCCCGCAATCGCGCTGCGGCCCGCCACGGTGATCAGCTCGCATGAGTGGCAGGGGCTCGCGGTGTGTGCCGCTCAGCGTCGCCATAACCAGCCTCGTGACCGCCTGGCCTGCGACAGCCCCGTAGACCGCACGGGGTCATCAGGGGCCGATACGCTCAGTAGCGACGTCTTTCCGGTGAACGTCGTTGCGGGCGGTGTCCGGGTCGTTGTCGCTGAGTCCGGCACAGCGCTGACCTCAGCCGGCCCCCACCGACCGGCCTGCGCCGTCGCGTTGGCGGCGATCCGGAGCGGCACTTAGCGTGGGAGGGGACCGGCGGTTCGCACGCAGGGCTAGGTGGGGCCGTGCGGCCGGACCGCCCTCGACGTGGTGGACCGGGATGGCATCTGTCTCCTTCCTGCTCGTGGCCGTGATCCTCACCGCCCTGGCCTTCGACTTCACCAACGGGTTCCATGACACCGCCAACTCGATGGCCACCTCCATCGCCACCGGGGCGCTGAGCCCCCGGGTCGCCGTCGCCGTCGCGGGTCTGCTCAATCTGGCCGGCGCCTTCCTCTCCACGGAGGTAGCCAAGACGATCTCGGGCGGCATAGTCCAAGACAGCGAAGTATCCCTGGTGATGATCTTCGCCGGGCTGATCGGGGCGATCCTGTGGAATCTGGTCACCTGGCTCCTCGGGCTACCGTCCAGCTCGTCCCACGCCCTGTTCGGCGGGCTGATCGGCGCGGTGTGGGTGGGGGCGGGAGGTTCCGCGGTGCGCTTCGGAGCGATCATCGAGAAGATCGTGATTCCTGCGGTGGCCTCGCCGGTGGTGGCCTGCGTGGTGGCGCTGCTGGCCACCTACCTCGCCTACATGATCACCCGGAGGACCTCGCGCCGCGCCGTCGGAAAGGGCTTCCGCGCGGGACAGATCGGGTCGGCGTCCCTGGTGGCGCTGGCGCACGGCACCAACGACGCCCAGAAGACGATGGGGGTCATCACCCTCGCGCTCATCTCGAGCGGGGTGCTCAGCCATGGCGCGGGGCCGCCCTGGTGGGTGGTGCTGAGCGCGGGCCTGGCGATCTCGCTGGGCACCTACGCGGGCGGCTGGCGGATCATCCGGACCATGGGCAAGGGACTCACCGACATCCAGGCCCCGCAGGGCTTCGCCGCCGAGACCAGCGCGACCGCGGTCATCCTCGCCTCCTCGCACATGGGCTTCGCACTGTCGACCACCCAGGTGTGCACGGGCAGCATCCTCGGCGCGGGACTGGGCCGCAGGCTGGCACATGTGCGCTGGGGCGTCGCCGGGCGCATCGCGGTGTCCTGGCTGCTGACACTGCCGGCCGCGGCCGCCGTGGGAGGCGTGGCGGCGTGGGTGGCCGGTCGGGGCACTGTGGGGGTGGCCCTGGTGGCGGGCGTCGCCGTGGCCGCCGCAGCGGCTTTCTACGTGCTCTCGCGCCGCCGCCCGGTGAATTCGGAGAACGTCAATGAGGTGCCGGCGAGCGCCGCGAAGCCCACGGTGAAGCCGGCCGCCTGAGCCGGTCCGGCCGGGCGCGCTGTCGTCGGGGAGAGTGCAGAGGAAGGGGAAGCGGGATGGACATCAACTGGGGCACTCTCGGTGGTGTCTTCGGTGTCAGCCTCGGGATCACCGTGGTGGTGGTCGTGATGTTCTCGCTCGGACTGGCCGCGTGGGCCCGCGCCGGACACGGAGAGCCCGCCCCCGGCACGCCCCCGGGTCGGCACCAGAAGGTGGCAGCTGTCACGGCCGTGCTGTGCTTCGCCGCCTGCCTCGCGGTCGCGGCCTACGGGATCGACCTGATCGTTCCCGGCTGACTCCGGCCCTGCCACTCCACTCGCCCGGTATCCGAGATGCCCTGCCCCGGCCTCGGGGAAATGGCTCCGCCAGCAGGTGTGGGATACGGACTCGCTGCGTTGGTCGTGCTTTGGCTGGAGGAGCAACGGCTCTGACAGCCGGGGATTGCCGCCGGGGCGAGGAGCGGTGCAGCACCCACCCCTCTGCTGGGCAGCCGGGGCCACAGCATGCTGCGCCGACAGGCCGTCTCACGGACACCAGGGCCTCGGCACGCGGCGAGCGGTCGCCGCATGGGTATCTCGGCTCAGCGTCGCATGGAACGGTAGAGCGTGGACGTGATGGGCTCCGCCCTGTGCGTCACCTCAAAGGGTTCGGTGATCGACAGATAACTCTGGTACGCCTGGAAGGCCGTGACGCGCATGAGCTGTGCCCGGTCCAAGTACTCCCGTGCGAAGGGCAGATAGAAACGGTTCCACTGGTCCGCCGACACATAGCGCAGCTGATCGAGCCGCGGCACACCGTTCTCCGCTCGGCGGCGGCCTTGGACCATTCGTAGGTGTTCCGGTCCGCGTCGAATGACGTGGGCTCCGCCCTGCCGGTCAGTCCGGTCGCGTAGGAGGACGACAGATGGATGAGGCGAGTGCTCTCGTCCATCCATTTCAGCAGGGCACGCAGCGGAGCCACATTCGCCTGCTCCGACTCCTCGGCCGAGAGGTTCCAGCGGGTGTCGGCAGCGCAGTGGACCACCGTGTGCCAGGGGACCCGCAGCGCGTCGGGCGGCTCCTCGGTGCCGATGCGCCACGCGAACTGAGGCGGGGAGCTGCCGCCGCGGCTGCTGGCCCCGCACGCGTCATAACCCGCCGCGATCAGCCGGCGCAGTATGGCGCCGCCGACCGCTCCGGTGGCACCCGTGACGAGAATGCGTGCGGGAGGGGTCACGAGACGACGAGCCGCCTCTCGATGGCCCCCGGCATTGGCGGTGGCGGGCTGCTTCGTCCACGCCGGGGACGGTCTTGGGCGACGCGCCGTACGCGGAGCGCTCATCGCGCTCGTGCCCGCCACCGGCCTTCGGGCTGGCGTACACCGCCCTGCTGGTCGTCGCTGTCCGGCTGCTGAGCCGTGGTCTGCGCCCCGGCTGGTATCCGCTGCACGGCCGGATCGGCTGGCAGGCCTGGACCGTCAGCCAGCTCATGGACCTGGCCTGAGGTTTGCCGTCACGGTCCCGGCGCCGACGGAACCGTGACGATCCAGGCCCACCAAGGCGGCGATGCGCGGGACTCCTCAGCGCAGGCGGTGTGGCGATGACGCTGCTCGGAAGCGAGGATCGATACTCACTCAATGCGAGTGTTTTAGACGCATTTGGCAATGCTGGAAGCCTGACGCAGGAGGAGATCCCGGTGGAGCTGAACCTGACGGACAAGGTCGCCGTTGTCACTGGAGGCAGCAAGGGCATCGGCCTGGCCGTCACCGAGGCACTCGGCCGTGAGGGCGCGCGCGTGGTTGTCGGCAGCCGCACCGAAACGGCTGAGCTGGCAGCCCTGCGCAAGCGGTACGACATCACCTTCCACCCCGTCGATCTGGCCGACGCCGACGGCGCCGACACGCTGGCCCAGAAGGCAGCGGACCGGCACGGTCGGATCGACGTGCTGGTCAACAACGTCGGTGCCACCAACCCACGCTCCGGCTTCCTCGACGTCGATGACGCAGCATGGACGCATGCCCTCAACATGACGTTCCTGAGCGCGGTGCGCGCCAGCCGTGCCTCGTTGCCACACTTGCTGGCCCACGGCGAGGGGGCCATCGTCAACATCAGCTCGGTCAATGCCCGGCTGCCCTTCCCCATGGTGGTGGACTATTCAGCCGCCAAAGCCGCCCTGAGCAACCTCACCAAGGCTCTGTCAGAGGAGTTCGCTCCCCGTGGCGTCCGCGTCAACTCCGTCGCCCCCGGCCCCGTACGCACCCCGTTCTGGACTGCCCCCGGCGCCTTCGCCGACACCGTCGCGGCCAGCGCAGGCGGCACGGCACAGGAGGCCCTGGACCAGGTCGTCCCCCAGCAGATGGGCATCTCCACCGGACGCATCACCGAACCCCAAGAGGTGGCCGACCTCGTCGTTTTCCTGGCCTCCCCGCGCGCCGGCAACATCACCGGTGCCGAATTCGTCATCGACGGCGGCCAGACCAAGACCACCTGACTTACGGCCCGTTCGGGACGGCACCTAGGTGGTGTCTCACCGATCGCGGAAGGGGGCGCAGCGACCACCAGCGTTCCCAGGGATGACCCATGCGTCAATCGCCATCAGTGACGCTGCAGCCACGCAGCGCCACCGTCGCACCCAGGAACGCACGGACCAGCGTGCACCGTGCCCCATATCGCCGCAATCTGGACGCATGGCCTATCGGTGCGCGACGAAAGGTGACCAATGAAGTTCGCAGTCATCGGCGGTACCGGTCTGATCGGTTCGCAGGTCGTGAAGAAGCTGAACGCCGCCGGACACGAAGCCGTGCCGCACTCGCCGTCCACAGGTGTCGACGTGATCACCGGCCAGGGCGTGGAGGAGGCGGTGACCGGAGCCGACGGCGTCGTCAACCTGACGAATTCCCCGACCTTCGACGACGCCTCTCCCGCCTTCTTCCAGACCTCGATGGACAACCTCGTGGCCGCCGGCCACAAGGGCGGGGTGGAGCACTTCGTCATCCTCTCGATCGTCGGCGCGGACCAGGTGCCCGACCTCGCCTACTACCGTGCCAAGGTCTTGCAGGAAGACATCCTCAAGGCCGGGCCGGTCCCCTATTCGATCGTCCGCGCCACCCAGTTCATGGAGTTCATCAACGCCTTCATGTCCTGGTCCACCGAGGGCGACACCGTCCGCCTGCCCACCACCCCACTCCAGCCCATCGCCGCCCAGGACGTCTCCGACACCGTCGCCGAAGTCGCCGCCGGTACCCCGTTGAACGGAACCCTCAACGTCGGCGGGCCCGACGTCCATCCCCTCGACGAACTCGGCCGGATCACCCTGAACGCCCGACCCGACGGCCGGACGGTCGTCACCGACGACACCGCCGGCATGTTCGCCGCCGTCAACGGCGATGTGCTCACCACCAAGGGCGACGCACGCATCGCCCCCACCCACTACACCGACTGGCTCACCTGACCCGGCCGGCCCACCACTGGAGACCTCGCCATGCCGAACGACGAACAGGCGGCAGGCAGCGCCGAGAGTCGACCGCGCTCCGAAGCATGGAAGACGGCGCTCACCGTGCTGCAGTCGGCGAAACCGCCGTTCGTTCCGGAGGGGGCGGAGGCGATGACGGTTGTCGTCGAGTTCCCTCCCGGCGATCCCGGCACCCCTCCGCACCGGCACTCGGGACCTGCCTTCGGCTACATGCTGGAGGGGGAGATGCTCTTCGAGCTGGAAGGCGAGCCGGAGCGGGTGGTCAAGACCGGGGAGACGTTCTGGGAGCCGGGCGGCGATGTCATCCACTACCAGGACGGAAACAACCGGACGGACTCCCGGAGCCGCTTCCTCGTCACCATGATGTGCGCACCGGGTCAGCCCATGCTCACTCTGGTCGACGACGAAGAGCTGGCCCGGCGCCGGCACCTACGAGCTCCCCGCCCAGGACCCGCCCCTGACAGCCGGGACTGACCGCGATGAGCAAGTGGGGCGTCCCAGTGCCCCGGAGTGAGCATGTGGCTCTCCGCTCCCGTGGGTGAAATGGCAACGCATCGACGGCGGGGTGGACTCGTGCGCGCCCTTCAACGTGCGTGGCGCCATCTGCGGCAAAGTCCGCAGAACGCCTCTCACTCCAGTACGTGCCCTATGGGGCGCAGCAGATCGGCACCACCACCGGTGATGGACGAACCACGGCGTTGAAGCATTCCCGCTCGAATCACACACGATCCCGCCAGTGAAGGTCCGTCGGCGTATCCGCTCCTCGGCGAGCCTGTCATCGAGGAGGCCGTGTCGTCACCGAGCCGAGCACCCGTCGAACGGATCAGACGGTTCCTTGGAATGCATCCGCGGAGGACGGGCAATTACAATGGACAAATATCCCCATCAGGGGCTTGCACAAGGGCGGAGGCTCTTCCGACCGCCCCGCAGCCCAAGCGCAGCGCGGCGCTCTTCAGCGCCCCGCGCTCTTTATGATGCGCTTCTCGGATTTCCCAGGGAGCATTCCCATGGCTGGTCAAACCGCCTCAATCGTCCTCGAGCCCGAGGCACAGGAGCTCGCCGACGCAACCTCGCAACATCCGTTCCTGTACGAGCTGGATCCGACCGCAGCGCGCAAGGTGCTCGACGACCTCCAGGCCGCGCCCGTCGACAAGCTGCCGGTCGACGAGGAGTGGGTTTCGGTTCCGGCAGCGGTGGGCGATGTACGGGTACGCATCGTCAAGCCGCAGGGCGCCACCGGAACACTGCCCGTCGTGTTGTACATGCACGGCGGTGGCTGGGTGCTGGGCAATGCCGGTACCCACGACCGCCTGGTGCGCGAGTTGGCGGTCGGCGCCCGTGCGGCAGTGGCCTTCGTGGAGTACACGCCGTCGCCCGAGGCGCACTACCCCGTGGCCATCGAGCAGGGCTACGCCACCGCGCAGTGGATCGCCCACGAGGGGGCGTCCAAGGGGCTGGATGCACAGCGCATGGCAGTGGCCGGGGAATCGGTCGGCGGGAACATGACCGCCGCACTCGCCCTCATGGCCAAGGAGCGCGGTGACGTCACGTTCGTACAACAGTCGATGTACTACCCGGTCACGGATGCGGCCATGAACACCGGTTCCTACGACCAATTCGCCACCGGCTACTACCTGAGCCGCAAGCTGATGGAATGGTTCTGGGACGCCTACACGACCGACCCGAACCAACGCGCGGAGATCACCGCGTCTCCCAACCACGCCACCATCGAGCAGCTCTCCGGCCTGCCGCCCGCTCTGCTGATCGTCGACGAGGCCGACGTGCTGCGCGACGAGGGCGAGGCGTACGCCGCCAAGCTCCGCGCAGCCGACGTTCCGGTGACCACGGTGCGCTACGACGGCACGGTCCACGACTTCATGATGCTCAACTCACTGAGTCACTCCAAAGCCGCCCGCGGAGCCATCGACCAGGCAACGGCGTTCCTGCGCAACGCCCTTGGAACCGACCAGGCCTGACTGATCGTTGCAGAATGCGGTGCGTAGTGGCCTCAAGCAGATGCCCGTGCCCGGTTCGGGCTGAGCCACGCCACCCACATACGGCACCCGGGGCCAGAGCTACGGCCCCCGGGGCCACAGCCGCCGCACGGCCAGCACCAGTTGTCGCCGGCCGCGGGCCCAGCCCGCTCTATTGGGTCTGCAGCTCCCCGATCCGCGCCACTGCCGTTCGCCTCTTCGGGCATACCCACACCGCCGTGTCCGTGCGCACTGTCGCCGTCAGCGGATGTGTGTCCGGGTGCGTCGGGCACTGTGGCCAGACCGCCGATGCGCCTTCCGACCACAGTGCCTCCACCGCCCAGTCCTGGACCTGGTCTGCCAGGTGCACCAGCCGCTCCGCGGAGGTGCCACCCAGCGGTGACGTCAGGCCCTGACCTGAACCGTCCGGGGCCCAGAGCGTGATCCCGAACTCGTCGTCCTCACGTATGTGCGGCTGCACCGCGCACTGCGCCTGGAGGTCCCGCAGGACCGTCTCCAGAGCTTCGGCGAATTCCATGTCGTCCACTGGGCTCCTGATCACATCGCGGAGAACTGCCCCACAGTCTCCACCATCCCTGAAGCTTACGGACGATATCTTCCGGCCCAGGCCCCCGCTTCCGCAGCCGCCTCAATCCCGCCGCTGCTGGCCGACTGTCCGGCTGTCCGGCTATCCGGCAATTGACGCCCAATCGCACGGCCGGGGCTCCGCCTCCTTGGGCGTCAGCTCACCTCCATGCGGACACCGCATGCGGACCTCCTGCCACCAAAGGATCACGGATCACGTTCGGAAAGTGGATGGCATCTCGGGCCAACGACCGGCTGATCCAAGCGAAACTGCACCGCCGTGGTCAGGCGTCTTCGGGATCCAGCTCGAACGCGAAATAGATGCTCAACGTGCAGGACTCGTCCTCGCCGTCCAAGACAGTCCACGATACGTCTACCAGGCAGACGCTTTGTTCCCGCAACCACTCATGGGCTTTCCCGAAAGCTTCCGCGGCAGTTGCGCCGAGGAACAGCTTCCTGGCGATGGGATGCACCCCAGTCTCAGCATCCGAATCATCGAAACCCTCCGGAACGTCCAGGCAGAAGTTGCGATCGAGCACCATGGAATACACCTTTTCCATTCGATTTACCCGTACCAGTCGCCAGACATTTACCCGTACGAGTCGACAGACCTTGCCCCCCTGAGCACGACGCCTGGTAAGACCGCCGCACACCCGGAAGGGTTGATTCTGCGGACCATGCGGCGAAGTGACGCTGGCGGTGGGGCGCTCCGCGATGATCCAAACGACACGGCTGGCCACGGTCATCCCGCCGAACGGCCCCGTTCGGGCCGCGCCACGAGCCTGAGGCCGTTTCCGCTCGCTCGTCCACCATCGCGCGCCCGGGGTAGGTGCCGCGCCGTGGACGGGTACGCGAGGGGCCGCAGGGCACTGACAACCGTGCCCGGCGGCGAGCAGGCCCGGGAGACCGGCGCCGGGGGCTGAGCGTCAGCTGCTTCGTGTCATCTCGCGTTCGGCGAAAGGCGGAAGCTGTGCGGTGAGCGAGCGGCCGGTGAAGCGCTGAACGGCGTCGGTGGTGTGGCCTTCGGTTCCCTCCGCGATGGTGCCGTCCATGCACGCGAGCATCGCGGCAAACTCCGTCGGCATCAGCACCGTGAGACGGTCACGTACCCACCTCATGAACAGAACAGCCCGCGTACTACCACTCCTCTGCCGCTGCCACTCCCTCACCCTCACCTCCACAGGGCAACTGACCATCGGCGGGCCCTCGACCCGCTGCCCGGCAGCGTCAAGGCCGTCATCAGGGCCGACAGCGATCGACCGGGGCCATCGACCACATCTTGCTCGACCGGCGTGACCGAGCTTCCATCAAAGGAGAAGCTGACAACACGAGACCCGGGCCATGACGATCGGAACGCCGGCCTGGGAGCAGTCGAGGCCGACTTGGAGGTGGCGATGAGAGTCGTGTTCGTGCACGGAGCGTGCGTGCGAGACGGGTCGTGGTGGTGGCACCGCACCGCCGAGCTGCTGCAGGAGCGGGGGGTGCCGAGCGTAGCCCCGGCGCTGCCGAGCTGCGGCGAGGCGGGCCTGCCCGGCGGCGTCGGCGGTCCGGGGCTGCCCGAGGATGTTGCCGCGGTGCGGCAGGTGCTGCAGGCCGGCGACGAGCCGACCGTCGTCGTCGCCCACAGCTACGGCGGCATCATCACCGCGGAGGCCGCCGCGGGAATCGGGTCGGTGCGCCACCTGCTGCTGGTCTCCAGCTACCTGCCCGAGGTCGGGCAGAGCCTGTCGGAGTTCGGGGACGGCAGCCCCGCCCCGTTCCTCGACGTCGACCCCGACGCCAGCACGTTCGGGGTCCGCCCCGAGCTGCTCGTGGACACGTTCCTGCAGGACTGCGACTGCGAGGTCCAGGCGCAGGCGGCGGACCACCTCGCCCGGCAGAGCCTGCAGGTGACCGGGCAGCCGGTCGGGGCGGCCGCATGGCAGCAGGTGCCCTCGACGTACCTCGTCTGCGCTCAGGACCGGGGCACCCCGCCGCGCCTGCAGCGCGAGTTCGCCCGCCGGGCCGGCAGCGTCGTCGAGCTCGACGCCGGCCACCACCCGTTCCTGTCCCGGCCTGCAGCAGTCCGGGACCTGCTACTGAGCCTGTGACGACGGCCGCGGACGAGCCGAGCCGGCGATCCGCCGGGCCTCCGCCTACCCGTAGAGCCCCCGACGCTTGCGGACCAAACCCCGGTGATTCTTGACGGCCTTCCAAGCAGATGCACGCCTAGTCGACGCAGTTGCCCATCTCGGCGCGCCGCCCACTCGACGTGCGGATCGCCTGCCCGGACATCGCCAGCGCCTGCGACCTCGCCCGAGCCTTCGCCGAACTGCTCCGGCACGGACCGGGCTTCGTACTGACCCACTGGATCCGCCAAGCCGAGCAAGACGCTCCGAAGCCCATCAGCAGATTCGCCGGCTTCCTCCGAGGGGACTTACGAAGCCGTCACCGCCGGACTCACCGTGCACTGGAGCTCAGCGTCGTCGAAGGCCGCGTCAACCGCGTGAAGAACCTCAAGAGAGCTATGTACGGCCGGGCATCCTTCTTGCTCCTTTGGACTCGGTTCCTCACCAACTCATGAGTGCAGCGCCGTACTACTGGTGAGCAGTAGCCCGACAGGATCTGCGTATCGGCACACCGAGGAACTCGACGACCCGGACTGCTGGACCCCCGTGTGCAGCACGAAGAGGATCCCTTGCAGACATCCCCGGTCATCGAGTGGTGGACGGCCGAGCTTGCGAAGCCGCTGCTCCCGCACCAGCAGCAACGACTCACCCCGGCCCCACAGGTCGTCCGACACGAGCCACGGCGGCCCCCTTCCCCACGACCTCCTCAACGAGCGGCGGAAGGAGCGGACATGGGCACCTTCTCCTCGCAGCCGGTGTTCCCATTGCAATGTCTTCCACTGCGGGAGGGTCAAGTCGTGCCGCGACTTCGCCGGTCTCGAACTTGGTCACAGTCAGTGTGGCAAGAGGTGACAGCTGTCTCGGCCCGGCGCACTGAGCCGCACACGGCCGTGGGCTGCTAGGTTGCGCCTGAGGAACGCGCGTACGGAGGCTGTGCTGTGATCGGGCTGGGAGCAATAGCGGGGATCGCGGTGGTGGAGCTCGGCATGGTGTTGACGCCGGGGCCGAACATGATCTACCTGGTCTCCCGCTCGATCGCCCAAGGCCGCCGGGCGGGGCTGATCTCACTGGCCGGGGTCTTCCTCGGCTTCCTGGTCTACCTCTTCGCGGTGTCCGCCGGTATCGCCACCGTCTTCGCGCTGGTGCCGGAGATCTACCTGGCGATCAAGCTGGCCGGGGCAGGCTACCTGCTCTGGCTGGCCTGGAAGGCCGTCCGGCCGGGCGGCCGATCCGCTCTCGCGCCCCAGGAGCTGACGCAGGACGGGGCCCGCAAGCTCTTCCTGATGGGTTTCCTCACCTGCCTGCTCAATCCCAAGGTTGCCATCCTCTACATCTCGCTGCTGCCGCAGTTCGTCGACCCGGAACGCGGCCATGTCGGCCTGCAGGGGCTGCTGTTGGGGCTGACCCAGATCGCGGTGGGGGTCGTGGGCAACGCGTTCTTCATCGTGACGGCCGGATCCGTCGCCGGGTTCTTCGCCCGGCATCCGCTCTGGCAGCGCCTGCACCGGTATGCGATGGGCACCGCGCTGGCGGGCTTCGCCGTCAGGATCGCCACCGAACGAACGGGCGCGGCGGTCGCCCTGCGCTGACAGCTGAGCGCTGAGGGCGCCCATCGCAGGTGAGCTGACCGATGCCAGCCGATCGTTACTGCGAGAAGCCTTCGAGAACTCGTACGGCGCCAGCGGGATGTTGGTGCGCTTGAACAGCGCGCCGGAGCGGGCATTGGCGTCCCGGTTCTCCTCCCAGAAGGCCAGCATGCCGAGGTGGTGCTGCTTGGCGAAGGGCGGCGGCCTGGTTGTAGATCTGTGGTCGTCGTTCTCGCCGAGCATCGGCGAGACACCGGTCATCGCCCAGAGTTGGGTGCCCGTCTTGGCTGGGTGGAGCGTCTTCAGGTCCTGGACGCCACCCCGCGCATCCGCGGCAGAACGGAGAGGCCACGCCACCGGACCGGGCCGGCCACGCCGCCGACCTGACCACGTGATCGCGGACAAGGCTTACAGCTCCCGCGGTCGCGGCTTCCGCGGTTACCAGCGGCGACGCGACATCGCGACATCGCGCACACGATCCCCGAGAAAACCGACCAGCACCGGCACCGGGCACCATCGTGGGCGCCCCGGCGGCCGGCCACCAGGCTTCAACCGGGAGGTTGCCACGAGGTATGACAAGCTCGCGGTCCGCTACGAAGCGACTGTTCTGGTCGCGGCCATCAACGAGTGACTGTGACCAGGATCGTTGTGAAAGTGGGCTGCTGGCTTGGGGAGTTCGCGGTGTTCAGGGGTTGATGGTGTGTTCGGTGAACTGGCCGCAGGAGCGGAATCCCAGTCGGCGGTAGACGGGCTCGCCGTCGGTGGACGCCTGCAAGACCGCGATGTGGTGGTTTCGGTCGCGGGCCGTGTGGAGTGCGGCGAGTGTGATGGCACCGCCGTAGCCGCGTCGGCGGTGGGCGGCCAGGGTGCAGATGTTGTAGATCCCGGCAACCTCCGCGTGATGAAACACTTCGGCCGAGCAGACCGGACGGCCGTCCACGTAGCCGACCAGGTACCGGGCCGGGCAGCATGCGGCCAGGGCCTGCGGGCCTGCCTCGGCGAAGAAGCGGCGGACTGTGTCAGCGGGCGGGGTCCAGTTCGCGGCGAGAACCGCGGCGTAGTCGGCGAGCTGTTCGGGCGTGGCCACCGTCTGGATGTCCAGCCCTGCGGCGGCGGGCAGCGGCAGTGTGTCGTCCAGCTCGGCCCACATCGCCGTCTCCTGTTCGGATGCTGGCAGACCAGCCGCCGTCAGGAGGGCGGTGAGGTCCGGTGGCCTTGAGGCGGGCCCCACCCACCAGGAGAAGCGGCGGCCGGTGCGAGCCAGTGTCCGGGCGGTCTCGGTGATACGTGCCGTGGCGGTGGTGGCGGTGAAGCGGGCCGCGGCAACGATGTTGAAAGTGTCGTCGTCCAGGCTGCTGTCGGCGACCAGGAGGTCATCAGTCTCTGTAACGGTCGCAGCGCTCATGCTCCGATGCAGATGACAGGCATGTTCCGCCAGATTCTGCTCCATCCTGTCCGTCAAGTCGGCGTCAATGAGGAAATGGACATTCACAACGAATGATCCCAGCATGACTGGGCGCAGGTTGCACGTGATTTTGGATCGCTCGCCGCCGGTGTCACGTCGGCGACCAGCACATTTGATACACGCCCTAGGCGCGAACACGGTGGGGCCACTGACCGGACCGAGTCCGACCGACCGCGGCAAGAGCGGATCGAAAATCCACCTGATCACGGACCGGAATGGATTGCCCCTGTCACTGGGCATCTCCGGTGCCAACATGCACGACAGCCTCCGCCTGAAGCCACTGGCGCGGGGGTCCCGCCCGTCCGCTCCCCGACGCGACCCGCGTCGTCGGCGCCCAGTCAAGCTCCATACGGACAAGGGCTACAACTATGACCACCTGGGCAGTGGCTCCGTAAGAAGGGCATCCGCCACCTCATTGCCCCATCCGCCACCGCATTGCCCGTAAGGGGCACCGAGCCCTCCACACGACCGGGCCGCCACCGCTGGTTCGTCGAGAGGACGCTCTCCTGGCTGGCCGGATGCCGGCGCCTGCATCGCCGCTGCAAACGCCAGGCCGCGCACGTCCTCGAACGCCAGGCCGCGCACTTCCTCGCCTTCGTCGGTACAGCCGCAGCTCTCATCAACTACCGCCGACGCACTTCTTCGTAGACAACAGCGGCTAGGATCTACCGGGACATCGCGTGTCGGTCACCGGCTGGGTGAGGCATGGAGGTGTCGGGAGATGCCTTCGGAGGCATTCCTTGTCAGTTGAGTTGAACCACACGATCGTCCACGCCCGGGACAACCGGGAGTCCGCCCAGTTCTTCGCGGACCTGCTGGGCCTTGAGATCACTGCGGAGTGGGGCCCGTTCATCGCGGTCGGGCTGAGCAACGGCGTCACGCTGGACTTCGCCACGATCCCCGCGGACCACATCGCCATGCAGCACTACGCCTTCCTGGTCTCCGAGGAGGAGTTCGACGCGGCGTACGCGCGGATCAGCGAGTGCGGCATCGAGCACTACGCCGACCCGCACCGGCAACAGCCCGGCGCGATCAACCACAACGACGGCGGCCGCGGGGTGTACTTCATGGACCCGGCGGGCCATGCCATGGAGCTGATCACCGTGCCGTACGGCGGCTGGACCTCGTAACCACATGCGCCGAGGGCCGCACCCCAGCCCGGGGTGCGGCCCTCAATCGCTGCTTGTGCCCGATGTGGTCGCGGCCGGCGCCCTGCGATCACCCGCCCCACCGCCCGGCGGGGAGCTTGCCCGTCGTGGTCGGCACCGAACGCTGGCAGAGGATCCAGAAGCCATCACCGGTACCAAAGGAAACTGTTTCTTCAAGAGCTTTTTATTCTGACAGAGGTGTTTGAATGTGTTTTAGGCAGTAGATCGCCTCGGGCTGGCGAAAGGCCGTCGTCCACGCATAGGGACGTCCTGATACGGCCGTCAGGCCGCCGGCCACACAGGCACCGTGCCCTTGGACCGCGTCCTGGCGATCTCCTAATAAGGTGCCTCGACGGTAAATTGACCGGAGTCGTGGGAGGGAGGCAACCACATGGACACTGACCTGCGGCATGCAGCTGTCGTGGCACTAGGCGAGCTCGGGCGAAGTCATGACTACCGTGACCGGGCGGACGCCGGTCACGGCCTGGCAGCGTTCGCCGAGATGCAGGAGGCCCTCGGGCCGCTGCTGGAGCTTGTGCTCGACTCAGGTGACACCTTTGTCACCCGGCGGACCACGGAAGCATTGCTTCGGCGAAAGGACAGAGTCGGGCTGACAATAGTCGCGTCCGCACTGGCAGTCGCCAACTCGAATCACAGCGATTGGATCCACACCGCAATCGTCGATGTATTCAGCATCTTCACCAGCGACCGGGACAATGCGATACGGCTGTGTGAGGAGATGTCGCAAGACACCGACAACCGTGTTGCACTGGGGGCTCGTCAATTGCACGAGGTCCTGGCAGAGATCGATCCCGTTCTTCGTACCGCATGGCGCTAGGCCAACGCTTTCCTGAGAGCTCATGTGCTCGACGACAAAGGAACCTCGCCCGACGGGCCTCATCAGCGGCCCGTCGGGCGCCTCACTGGCGCCACCTCGACGGCCTCCGCGCCCTCGGGGGCGCCCTGTTCGGAGGGGACTTCGTCGTCATGACGCTGCGCCGCACACGGCCTCGTGCTCTGTGCGCGAGGTCCAGAAGCAGTTCGTCGACCATGAAGAGCCTGGCGTCGGACGCCGGAGCCAGCATGCGCCACGACGGTCAACACACAGCCCGGCCAGGCTGCCCCGCTTTCAATCGAGACTGGCTCGACCTCCAGGGGGACTTCGCGCGTGAGGTCCTCGGGGCCGATCGGGGCGCTCAGTCATTCTCCTCGGTGATGTCGGCGATGAGGCCGTGCCCTGTGCATTCCCCCCGCTCGCAGTTACTTCGCCACCGCCTGTGACGGCTCCTGGCGATCACTGCCTGTGCCCGCTGACGGGGTCTATCCAGGCTGTGGCCACGGCTCGATGCGGGTGCCTGAACGGTGGCTGCAGCAGCTGCGAGACGTGCCGTTGAACGGACACGAGGAATAGAGCAGGGTTGCCATCGCCTCCAACGAAAGGCTTTGCGCGTGCCGTCGTCCGGATGATGGAGTGGCACGGTGACCAACCACGACGAGGCGGCGGCTGTCCGGCCGTTGACACTGGCTTGGGTGAGCCGGCACCTGGAGGTCGGCGAACGGATCGTCAGAACCGAGGTGCTGCACGGCGGCATCACCGCCGAAATGCGGCGGCTGACCATCGGCAGACCGGACGGAGGCACCCGTGACCTGGTACTGCGGACCTTCGTCAACGTGGAGCATGCCGAGGACTGGCTGAACAGGGAGGCCGGTGCCCTGACCCTGCTCACGGGGACCGGCGTGCCGGCTCCTGGACTGGTCGCGGTTGATCCGGCCGCCGCGCATTGCGAGTATCCATCGCTCCTTATGACACATCTGGCGGGGCGGACGGTCCTCGACGATGAGGGATTGGAGACGCGCGTTCCTCTGCTGGCCCGTCAACTCGTTGCGATCCACGCGTTGCGACCCGCCGAGCGGCCCCGGGAGTATGTGGCGTGGACGACCGCCGACACCGTCGTGACTCCGAAGGGCGCCGACGCGGCGGCATGGGCCGCGGCGATCGACGTGATCCGCAGGCCCGCGCCGCGTTATGAAGGGCGATTCCTGCACCGGGACTTCCAACCCGGCAACGTGCTGTTCGACGTGTCGCCCCCAGAGTCGGCAGGTCCCCGGATCACCGGCGTCGTCGACTGGGCAGCGACCTCTTGGGGCCCGGCGGATCTCGATGTGGCGCACTGCTCGACCAATCTCGCGCTGCTGCACGGCCCGGCGTGGGGTCTGCGGTTCGCTGAGGCGTATGAGGAGGCCGGCGGGGTGCTGGCCGCGGCCGCGAGCGAGCGGCTGTACTGGCAGGTGCGGGACGGGCTGGCGTTCTCGGAAGAAGTGCAGTTGGTGGCGCAGCCGTGGCGGGAAGCAGGGAGGGCAGAGCTGACGACGCGAGCCGTGGAGGAGCGGCTGGATGCCTATGTCACCGCCCTGATGGACGCCCTGGGCTGAGCCAAGACGGTCCGGGACGCGGGCACGGCGGCGAACCGCCATAGCCTGTGCCCTACCTCGATTCGAACAGCGGTATCGCCCGCCGTGACCACTCCCCGTGATCTGTGACAGAACCTCACTCTCACCTACAAAGCCGCCCGTGCCGTCCTCGTCCGTCGACCACCTCGACACCGCACGCCAGCGGCCAGGCCGAGGCCGGGGCGGACGCGGGACGACCCCATGGGACCGCACAAAGGACCGCCGCAGCACGGGCACTCTCACCGGGCACCCCGCGCTGCACGCCCGGCTGCACGGCCACGCCGCTCCCCGACGATCCCCGCGGCCCGGTCCACTGGAACAGGCGCAGCTGCAGACTGCGGCCTTCCTCAGCGTCTGCAAGATCGGTGGGCGTCGCGCGCCGCTCAGCGCACGCGACCGAGCAGACCGGCGGGATCAGGCTCGGCCTGGAGGCCGCGGAGCAGCAGAGTCCACAGGTCATGCAGGTGCTCCTCGATGTGCCGGCGTCCCTCCAGTGCATCGGAGACGGTGTGCAGACCGAAGAAGGAGCAGACGATGCCGTGGGCGGTGGCGGCAGGTGGCACATCGGCAGCGAGTTCACCGTTACGGGCGGCTTCTTCGAGTAGCTGTGTAACGGCTTCGATCCAGCCGAGGAACGGTGCAGGGAGCTGGGCGTTGATGGCTTTGCGTTCGGCCCAAAGGCGTGCTCCGGCCCGGACGACGATGTCGTCTCGAAAGGCGCGTGCCACCTCGAAGCTCAGCCCGACGAGTTTCTCCAAGGCCGGCAGGCCGGGCTGCCGGTAGCGGCTGATCAAATGCGGCCACGTGGCGAAATGTTCCTCGACGATGGCGAGGGCGAGCTTCTCCTTGCTGGCGTAGTGGAAATAGATGGCCCCGCTGGTGCGACCGGAATGCGCACTGATGTCGCTGATACTGGTACCGGCGTACCCTTTCTCGTCGAACAAGGTTGCCGCCGCCTCAAGAAGGAACCTGCGCGTCGTTTCCGCCCGGATCTGCACGTACACCTCAAACGTTGTTCCCGTTCCGCCGGAAGGCAACCTACCGCTCCCCGCGCCCCGGAATTCAAGGGTGCGCATGTTCGAATTTCGGTATTCCCTGGTCGTATGAGCACCTCAACGGTCAGGTCCGTCGGAAAGAGTGAGCCGCTCAGCTGGTCCCGTACCGTCGAGCGGGAGCTGGTGCACCGGACCTCGGTGGCAGAGGTCCTCCTTACGGATGTACGGCCGACCGATACCCCGCACGTCTTCCTGGCGGCGGCGTCATGGCCACGCGCGCATGCGACGTTCCCCCGCGACGGGTCGCAGCGGCACAGCCCGCTGATTCTGGTGGAAACACTGCGTCAGCTCGGTCTCTACATTCCCTTGCGGTTCTACGCGGTTCCGGAGGTCTTCCGTGCGGTCATCACCGACCTGTACTTCCACCTCAGCCCCGCCGACGAGTTGCCGGCCCGCGCCGGAGCGACCGAAATCACCTGCTCGGCACGGGTCAGCGCCGTACGGCGGGCGCCGGACGAGTCCGCCGTCGGACTGCGACTGAATGTCACCTTCGCCGCGTGCGGGGTGGCTTTCGGCCAAGGTGGCGGGGGCGTGCGATTCCTGGACGGCGCGCGCTTCACCGCGCTGCGCGCCAGGAGCGCGGTCGATGCCGTCCCGGCTCGCCCTCCGGAGGGCTGGTACCAACCGCCGGCCGCACAGCTGACCGTGAATCACCCGCATGATGCGGTCCTCGCTCTCGACCAGGGCGAGCTGCTGGTCTCGCCGGCCGACCCGCTGCACCCGTTCTTCTTCGACCATCCCACCGATCACGTGCCTGGCATGGTGCTGTTGGAAGCCGCCCGCCAGGCCGCCTCGTACCGCAGTCGGGGCAGGCTGAGCCGGCCCCTTTTCGGCAGCCTGAAGGCCTCCCGGTTCACCGAACTGACCCCACCCGCACGCGTGCTGTGCACCCGGCACGGCTCGACGTGTGCATTCCGCATCCTCCAGGGAGGCACAGAGACGGCTTGCGGCACCTTCAGTTATACGTAGAGCACACAATATTGACAATTGTGAATTGGTTGACCTCTCTGTGTTGCTATCCGTAACGTAACGATCGCTATTTTCCGGCTGGAGCGGAAGAACTCCTCTCCATGGGATCTGCCCTGCCGGAATCCCTCGGCCCGGTGCCGGGCGTCCGTGGAACCGACGCTGCCCTGCCTCTCTCGCGACCGGTCGCATCGGCGCCTTCGGGCCCCATCAGAACGGACTCCCGAATGACCGCAGACAGCATCCTTTCCTGGACCCCCGCGGCCGTCGTTTTCGACTGTGACGGCACGTTGATGGACACCGAACGCCACTGGGAGGACGCCCGTGACATGGTGCTGCACAGCTACGGCTGCGCGCTCTCGGACGAATTCGCGGAAAAGGCGCGAGGGCTGCACTACACCGAATGCGGGCGCTTAATGGCCGATGTGGCCGGGCGACCGGAACTGACCGGGGACATGACGGAATCATTGCTCAAGCACTTCCGTGAACTCGTCGCCGCAGACCCCACCACCATGCCCGGGGCGCCGGAATTGGTGCATTCGACCGTGCAGTTCGCCCCGCTGGCCGTGGCCAGCAACTGCCCGCTTGAAGTCGTCGAGTCCTGCCTGGGAATGGCTGGACTCCGGGATTGCTTCAGCCACATTGTGGTACCCAACGACACCACGAGACCCAAACCTCATCCGGACGTCTACCTCACCGCCGCCCAACTCTGTGGGGTGGACCCCGCTGACACGCTGGCCGTCGAGGACTCCCACTGCGGCATCCAAGCTGCCGCAGGCGCGGGCATGCGGGTACTCGGAGTCGGCCCCCGCCCCAGCGACAGGGAGACGGCATTGGCCGACTGGTGGGTCCACTCGCTGGCAGAGCCGGCTGTGCAGGGATGGGCCGATGCCCGCATCCCTGCCCAGGGCACTGGCCCCACTGGGCCCGGGACGACGACGGCATGACGTCATGACGGCGGCCCGGCCCGCGGCGGACTTCATGACGGGCCGCGGGCCGGGTGGCATTCAGGGTGACCTGCGGTGCGGGCGCCACCGCCTCGTCAGGCCATGAGGTGCCCGGCATCCCGCGACACCGACGGGGCGACGCCGTTCAACTGGCTCATCAGGTCAACTGGCTCTTCAGGCCCGACCAGGGGCCAGCATGGCCCGAGGCGTCGCTACGGGAAATCGCCGTGGGGATCCCCTGGCCACGGCCCCGGTACGACGTGCGGAGCCGGCTGCCGGGGTAGGAGGATCCGGTGCCCCGATGCTCGTCAGTACCTCCCGACCGCCGGGGGGCGACCGCGCCGCACCTTCCCTTCTCATTCACCACGGTGCTGCACTCGCGGGCGCCGCGGCTCCAGCGGCGAGGGTCGTTGCTGCTGGAGCGGTGCGCCACGACCCTCCATGACCTGACCATGACATTCACCCCCACCGAGGATCCGCTCGGTTCCGCCCGAGACGGCGGACGGACGGGCAGCAACGGCGCCCCACGTTCCCACAGATCATCAGGCACCAGGTCGGCAGGCATCACGCGAAGAATCTTGTCGGCCCGCCCCTCAACTCCCAAGCGCCACAAGGCAATTCCGAAGCGGTCCAGCGGGTCGCGATCGGGCCCGAGCGGCGCCGGGTCGTCGCACGACACTGCGGGAGCAGCCCCGGGGGCGATCGTCAATTACAGGTTGACGACCCTCGATCGTCAACTTAAGATTGACGCATGAGTCCACTCGACATCAGCCTCGCCGACCTGATCGCCCGACTCGACGAGGAACTCCCCGAGGCCAACGAACTGGCCCGCATCAGCGAGGCGCGACTGCGCGCCCAGACCCTGTCCGACCTCGGTGACCAGCTCATCGACCACTACGTCAGCAAGGCCAAGCAGACCGGCGCGTCGTGGACCGAGATCGGCGACGCCATCGGGGTGTCCAAGCAGGCCGCCCAGCAGCGCCACGCACCCGGCCCCTTCGAGCGGTACACCAACCTGAACCGGCACAGCATCGTGCTGGCACAGGAGGCCGCCCGAACGCACAAGCACGACTCCATCGGCACCGAACACCTCCTGCTCGGCCTGCTCGGAGAACCCCGGGGCCTGGCATACGAGGTACTGATCGCGAAAACCGGGTCGGAGCAACGCATCCGCGACGCAATCGAGGAAGCGATGCCGCCGGCCGGACAGAAGGCACTGCGGGGACACATCGCGTTCCGGCCGGAGAGCAAGGAAGCCATCGACCAGGCACGCCGCTCAGCGGCCGACCTCGGCCACGACTGGGTCGGCACGGAACACGCACTGCTGGGCCTGATCCGCACCGAAGAGAGCCCGGCCGCGCAGATCCTGCACAACCTCGGCTGCACGCCGGACGAACTGCGCGAGACGATCAAGACCAAGATCACCAAACGGTCCGCCGCACGCGACAACCAGTAGCGAAACGACCAGTCACCGCGCAGGACCGGGCGGCACAGCCTCCCCACCCGACACGGGACGGTGCCCTCGTGCCGCCAACCCCCACCCGACGTCGCCAAAAACCTTGTAGTGCACGGTGAGTGAGAGGCAGCCGTGCACTACGACTCATTTCGAAACCTTCAGTAAGAGGTCAGCAAGCGCCAGCATCGCTCCAAGCCGCTTGCAAGCTCCCTCCAACGGTAGCGGCTCCACGAGAACCGGTTCCTGCCTTCCGCACTCAGCCCCTGTACGCGGCCGCCTCCACACCAGCTCACCGCTGAAGAGGAGTTGTCCGAGGTGTGCAGCATCTTTCGGTGTGGCTTTGCGTACTTGAAAGGGCTCTGGTCCCGCGCCGCCCCGGCTTCGGGATGGGCCATTAATTGATCTTGCTCAGGAATCGGTCGATCCCTCAACGCGGCTTGGCGTGGACTGCGGTGGCAGCTGATGTTCGGTGAGGAGCGGGAACAGTCGGGTGACTGCGGCTACAGCCACGGCATTCGGTGAGCGTGTGGCGGGGTGATCCCCCCGGTTGCGGTAGCCGGCGAGCAGGCGGCGGATGGAGGTGGCGAGTTCGGCTGTCTCGGCCGGGGTGAGGTGGAGCACGGTGCTGAAGGATTCGTCCTGCTGCCACTCCGCCGGCGCCTGGTCCCGGTGAGCCAGCCAGTGCTGGTAGCTCTCGTCCTCCAGTCCGCGGGCGAGGGCGGTGAATTCTTCCGGCTCTTCCTCGCCCGTGTGCTGGGGAGTGTCCCATCGCAGCCTCCACGGCCGGGCCCGGCCTCCATGGTGAGGCGCTTCTTCGATGAGGCCGTACCGGGCGAGTTGGCGCAGATGGAAGGAGCACAGGCCGGAACTGTGCCCGAGGCGCGCGGCAGCCTCGGTGGAGGTGAGGGTGCCGGTTTCGGCGATCAGGTCGAGCAGGGCAATTCGTACGGGGTGGTCAGGCAGGAGCCGCCGGGCCCGGTCCTGCAGGGTCTCCGCGGCTTCGACTCGACGGTTTCCATCACTCATTTTGCAAAGCCTGCTACTTTGCAAAGCACTTGGCAAGCCGTCAGGTCTCTCGGCGGCTGGGTGCCGGTGGCTAGGCGCTGCGTAGAAGGGATTGATGGTTCATGGCTGTTGGGTTCGGTGACACGGTGCGGGATCGCCGGGTGCGTGTGCAGGGCAAGCCTGTCGAGTCCTATCCACGGCTCGCGCCGGAGGTGGAGCGTGGTGCGGTGCGCAGGATCACCGTGGTCGGGGAGGAGATACTGCGCCGCCGTTGCCGCAAGGTGACTGAATTCGGCACGGCGGAGCTGGCGAGGCTGATCGATGACATGTTCGCCACCAACCAGGTAGCGGAGGGGGCTGGGCTCGCCGCCAACCAGGTGGATGTGGATCTGCAGTTGTTCGTGTGGGACATCACGGATGAGTGGGGTGTGCGTCACGTTGGGCATATCGCCAACCCGGTTCTTGAGGAAGTATCCGCCGACGACCGTCACCTGGTGGAGGAACCCGAAGGCTGCCTGTCAGTCCCCGGCCCTTACCGCGTGGTCCCTCGCCTCGACCGTGCTGTCGTCCGGGGCGTCGACAAGGACGGCAATCCTCTGGTGATCGAGGGCAGGGGGTACTTCGCCCGGTGTCTGCAGCACGAAACCGATCACCTGCACGGCCACCTGTATCTGGACCGGCTCGCACAGCGGGAGCGGAAAGCTGCTCTCCGGGAGATGCAGGACTCCCAGGACAAGGTGTTCGCCCGGCGCGCCTCGGCGGCGAAGCGGCTCGGCAAGTGACTGGTGTTCTCTGAAGTTCAGTTGAGGCGTGCTGGGGAGGACGACGTCCCGTAGCTACGGGCGCTGGTGAAGGTCCAGGACTGCTCCGCCCTGCCTGATACGGCCGGGTTGGGCCGTACGGCTCACCCGGCTGCCCTCCCCCACTGCCGCGGTGCCCGTGCCCGCCTAGGAGCTGTCCGGCCGATTATGTGTGGAGCCAGATGACGAGGGCTGCCGCGGGCCGCCCGCCGCGGGGAGCCCTCCCGCAGGCGGGCGGCCTGACTGTCGGTCTTCTCCGGGATCGTGTGCCGGATGCCGTGCCTGCGCGGGTGGTCGTGGCACGGTCCGTTGCTGTAGGCCTTGTCGGCGGCCAGGCTGCCGGGCGTCTTCCGGGGTCGGTCGCCTCGGGACATGGGACGCGGATCTTCTCCAGCACGAGCTCGAACTGGGTGCAATCCACCCGATGCCCGAGCCGACGCCCCAGGCCGACGCCCCAGGTCGACGGTAGTCACATGATCGGGCGAACAGGTCCGCTACGGGCCGCCCAGGGCAACCCGCACGTGTCGTGCCCCGGCCCCGGCGCCGTCCGCAGCGCGCCGGCGTCCCCGGCTCAGGGCGCGGTGGCTTCCCAGGCCGCCGTGATCATCCGGAAGACCTCGTCCACCGTGGCTCCGGGATCGTCCGCCCGGCAGGCCAGCGCGTAGGCGTCGATGGCGAACCGCGCGGTCGCCCGGCAGGCCGTCGCACTCCGGGACAGGTGGGGATCGGCGGCCAGCGCCGCTGCCAGCGCCTGCGCGTGACGCAGGCTCATCGACTCCTCGTATTCCCGCAGGGCGGGTGACTCCTCGATCATGCGTCGGACGGGGGCGCTGCCCTCCGCCGTGCAGTGCCGCACCAGGGCCTGGACCTCGCGGTGCAGCGCCGGGATGAGCGGCTCGTGCGGAGGCCGGTCGGTTACCGCCCTCGTGAGGCGCTGCTCGAAGTCCTGGTCGCGCTCGAACACCAGGGCCTCCTTTGAGGCGAAGTGGGCGAAGACGGTGGTGACGGCCACGTCGGCCTCGGCCGCCACGTCACGGATGCCCACGGCGTCGTACCCGCGCTCCAGGAAGAGCCGCAGCGCGGCGTCAGCGATCTTCTGACGGGTCGCGGCCTTCTTGCGTTCGCGGCGTCCGGACGGCTCGATCATGCCCTGACACTACCAGGTATGAATCCATAACCGTTGTGAAACCCTAACGGTTAGGGCTATCTTCGGCGGCATGAGGAAAATTAGTTTCGCCGAGTTCGGCGGTCCCGAGGTCCTGCAACTGGTGGAAGCCGAGGAGCCCCACGCGAGCCCCGGTCGGATACGCATCGCCGTACGGGCGGCGGGTGTCAACCCCGTCGACTGGAGGATCCGGGAGGGCCAGGTCCTGGGAGCCCATCCGGTCGAGCTGCCCGCCGGGGTCGGACTGGACGCCGCCGGGGTGGTGGATGAGGTCGGCGAGGGCGTCGAGGGGGTCGAGGTCGGCGACCGCGTGTTCGGCGAAGGCGCCGACACGTACGCCGAATTCGCCGTGCTGTCAGCCTGGGCCCGGATGCCCGAGGGACTGGCCTTCGAGGAGGCGGCCGGGTACCCGTCGGTGGTGGAGACCGCGCTGCGCATCATCCGCGAGGTCGGCGTGCGGCCCGGGCAGACGCTGCTGGTCAGCGGCGCGTCCGGCGGCGTCGGGTCGGCGGTGCTGCAGATCGCCCGCGAGCGCGGCATCACGGTGATCGGCACGGCCGGGGCTGCGAACCAGGACTACCTGCGCGGCCTGGGCGCCCTCGCCACGACCTACGACGAGGGCTGGGTCGAACGGGTGCGGCACCTGGGCCGGGTCGACGCGGCCCTCGACCTGGCCGGCTCGGGCGTGATCCGCGAACTCGTCGAGCTGACCGGGGACCCGCGCAAGGTCGTCTCCATCGCCGACCTCGGTGCGCCGCAGCTGGGCGTCCGGTTCTCCGGCGTGGCCGGGAGCGTGCCGGACGCGCTCGCCGAGGCCGTCGACCTCATCTCGCGGGGCAGGCTCCACATCCCGGTCGAGAAGTCGTACTCGCTCACCGAGGCAGCGGCGGCGCACACCGACAGCCGCGCCGGCCACACCCGGGGGCGCCGGGTCCTGGTCGTCTGAGCCGCGGCCCGCCCGGCGTCCCGCGCCGAACGGCCGGTCACTAGCGGGTGGTGAAGCGGCGTCGGACGAAACCGGGGCGGTTACGCCTCGCCCACAAGGGCGACCGCGGCGCCCTCCGTCGAGATCCGGTGGGGCCGTCGGCGCGTTTCCGGACGGGCCGGTCGCCGCCCGGTGCGGAGACGGCTCGGACTATCGCCTGTCTCGCGCGTTGGTCCGGGCATGGGGCGGGGTGATCTCACGGATGAGGAGTGGGAACGGCTGAGGCCGTTCCTGCCGGTCAGCAACAGGCGTTGTGGCAGGTGGTGGGACCACCGGCAGGTGATCGACGGGATTCTGCACCGGGTGCGGACGGGCGTTCAGTGGCGTGATATTGCCCGGGTCGCCATGTCCCACAGCCGCACCCGTGCAGTCGTCGGACAAAGCGGCGAGCGTTTTCCCGTCCGGCGAGAAGGTCACGGTCTTGTACGTGTTGGTGCGCCCCTTGACCCCGTTGCACGACGGACAGTTCCGTGTCCACCATCCCGGCGCTCCCACCGAGCCCGACTATGCCGACCGATACCGCCGAGGAGGCCGTCGCTCTAGCCGCCGCCCGCCTCACGCATCCAGGCATGCGATGGGCACATGGTGCGGTTGCGGGTCGGTTGCGGTGCCCGGTTCGCCGCACGCGACCTGTCTCGCGAGCCTCGACTGCTGCTCCCGGCCAGCATCCGGTGCCCAGCCGCCGCTTGAGCGCCGTCCCGGCCGTCGACGCCGGCCGGGGATGCTCGCCCAGTACGGATGCGTGGCGATCCGTACCGACAGCCGCTGCAGGGTGCGGCGCAGGACGGCGGCCTGGGAGGAGTTCTCCCCTGGGCGAGCTGGCGGTAGTTGGTGTACAAGGCGCACTGGACCTGCAGAAGGTCGCCAGGGAAGTCCTAGGAGGACATCCCCCGGATGGCATCACATGCTCGAATTACGGCGCAGCACACACGGGTGAACTTTGTGACCGAGTACTGGAGTTGGCCGCTGAGTGCCGTAGCTGACCAGCCCGACGACTGTCCGAGCACTAGCCCGACGACTGCCCGATCGAGGCTTGGGCCGTTTCCTTCGGACCGTCGGATCGGCGGCCCGGCTGTACCGCTGACTGACGCGCAGCGGGCGCGGGTCCGCTTGGTGGGTCAGTGCGGCCGGTTGTGGGCGCGGGCTTCGGCGGCGGACTTCAGGTCACGCAGCCATGCTTCGAGGCCCTCGCGGAGGAGCTTGGTCGCGGTGGGAACATCCGCTTCGACCTGTGCGCCGGTGTGGGTCTCTTCGGTGCTCACACGTACGCCGCCCTTGACCTTGCTGAAGTTCCACACATGGACGCCTTCGATGCGCAGTCCTTCGCCGATCGCGGGGCCGGTCCAGCGGATGCACGAGTTGCGCTTGATCTGCTGGACGGTCGAGGTGATGTCCAGGCTGGTGGCGGGAGTCGACGGGTTGGGGGGTATCGGGGTCGTCCAGCGGAATGCCGAACCCTTGCGGAAAGGGCCATGGTCGAGGCGTTCCACGGTTTCGACGGGGGTCTGCCAGGACGGCCAGCGCTCCACGTCGGTCTGCAGCTTCCAGACGGTGCGCAGCGGGGCGTTGATCACGATCTCGGTCCGGTGGCGGACGAGAGCGTCGGGGTCTACGCCCTTCCCGCGGCAGGTGAGGGACTTGTCCGGGTGGGAGGTGTGGGAGCCGACGGCCCCGGCGGGTGCGGCAGCGGTACCGAGGAGACCGAGTAAGAGCGGGGCGGTGAACAGGGCGGCGCGGACGCCGGTGCTGCGGATGCCGGACATGGAGTTCTCCCTTTATCGGTCGGGGGCGTAAGGGCTGCCTGTTCGGGCAGGGCGCGCAGCGACACCGCGCGCCCGCAGTGAGATATAAGCTCAAGTGTTCGTTAGAGGTTATAACGCTACGGCGAAGTGAAGCAACAGGTGCGCGATAGCTTCTAACTGACTCCTGAGGATGTAGCTAGACAGGTGGGGTAAAGCGGGCCATGGCGGCGACGGGTGCGAACAACCCGAGGGAGCGCCATCGGGCCCAGGTGCGAGCCGAGATCACGGAACGCGCCTGGGACCACATCGCCGGCGGCGGGGCATCCGCGCTCTCCCCACAAAGGTGCAGTTCAGCGTGCTTGCAAGGGCCTTGCCCATGTCCGCCGCCGCGCCCAAGCCGAAGCTCAGCGGTAGGGGCTCCAACGGCCAAGACGTGCCATCAGCTTCCGCGCCGCGTCCTCGTTCAGCCCGAGGGCGGCTGCGGCCTGCTCGGCGGTCACGTCCCGCCGGGCATCGTGGGCCGGCCAGTACCCGACCTGTGCAGCCGTCACCTCCAGTCGGCGGGCCGCCCGAACGGCCGCCAGCGGTGAGGACTTCGCCAGCCTCTCGATCTCCCCCGCCAGCTGAGCCAGCAGACCGGTGACCGTCTCCGGCAGAGGTACAGCCGAATTCTCCACCGTGACGGTGTGCTCGTCCCAATCCTCCAGGCACGCATCCGCCGCTAACGCGCCCGCCTTGGCCAGCTCCTGGTCGCCGATCTCGTCCCAGTCCAGCCGGTGCTCTGTGCCGTTCCAGCCGCAGGAACACACCGCGCGCAGCGCGGCCGCCCGCGGTACGTGCGCGAAGTGGCCGTCGTAGACACTCCACTGCGAGACCGACTGCCCACCTCCACCAGAATTCATCTGGAAGAAGACAGGGCCCGGAACGGTGCCGTCGGCCAGGAGTACACCGACCGCGCCCTCGTGCGAGGCGCCGAACTCCTCCGTCGTCCACGACTCACGCTCACCCATGGCAGCCCTCCAGCCGCTTCGCCTTCACCCGAGCGCGCCCTCGGACGGGGCGCTGGAGACGACGATGCCGCAGCCCGGCGGGCGGCACACCGGATTCGCCAAAGAGGCGAGACGCGCGCCAGCCAGTCCTGGACGGTGCCCGGGGAGCCTGGGCTGGCTTTCCACCTGGTGGAGGTGGGGTTGGGCTTGCGCATCGCCGTACGGGGGCGGCCCGGCCTTATGCGTCCCGTCACGGGGGCCTGGCGTGTCCCACACACCGCCAGGGAACTCGGTCGAGGTCATCAGTCTGGCCGGGTGTGGGGAGCGGTACGCGTGGGACGTCCGCCGCGTCGGATGAGGAGCTGTAGGTTCTCAAAACTCGTGGGCCGCCGAATCTCACGAACGATGGCTGAACAGTGGCCGAGCGCCACGCGTCTGAGAGGGAGTTTCGCGCGAGTTTGAGCAGTTGCGCTGTCGTCGCCTGAGGGGTGTGGGTAGGCGCCCCGGACTTCGGCTTCCAGCCGAAATGCGTCGGGGGTGTCCGCTCGGAGCTCAAGTCGCTCGTCTAGCACGGCATCCTCGCCGAGAGAGTGCGCGAGCCCGACCCGAGCCCGGGCTGTCCGTACTGGCGCGGCGGTAAGCACGACTCCTGCGGACCACCCGTCCTGCTTGAGCGCCTGGGCGGGCACTTGAGACATTTACCAGGTACGCCGGGAGGGCAAGACCGAGACGCGAACGACGTGTCCCGGCCTGCGCCCTTCCTGGTCCTGCGGGCTCCTCAGCGCTGCGGGTCGATTGCCACGGAGTAGAGCGCCTTCCCGTCGATGTCGCGCAGCCGTACGGTCATGACCTTGGACGAGCCGTCGATGTCGACCTCGCCGAAGTACTGGTGGCCGAACGCCGGATTGTTGTGCTCCGCGTCCGGGGCGAGGGCCTGGAAGCGCACCTGGGGGCCGAAGGTGCCGTCGAGCTTGTTGGGCTCGTTGGCGACGATGGCGTTGAGCGGGCCGGAGACGAACTCCCAGAACGGCGTGAAGTCCTGGAAGGCCGCCTTGTCCGGGTCGTAGTAGTGGGCGGCGGTGTAGTGCACGTCCGCCGTGAGCCAGACCGTGTTGGCGATGTGCCGCCGGTGGATGAAGGACAGGACCCGGGCGATCTCCCCTTCGCGGCCCAGCGGAGCGCCGCCGTCGCCCTGCGCTACTGCCTCCTGGGCGGTGCCGTCCGGCACCACGAGGCCCAGCGGCATGTCCGCGGCGATCACCTTCCAGGTCGCCCGCGAGGCCGCCAGCTCGCGTTCGAGCCATGCGACCTGCTTCGCGCCCAGGATCCCGCTGTCCGTGGCGGGGCCGGTGTTCGCGCTGTTGGCGTCCCGGTAGCTGCGCATGTCGAGTACGAAGACGTCGAGGAGCGGCCCGTAACGCATGACCCGGTGGACGCGGCCGTCGCCGCTGGGACCCGTCTCGATCGGCAGGTACTCGAAGAGCGCCTGCCGGGCGCGGGCGGCGAGGACGTCCACGCGCCGCTCGGTGTAGCGGGTGTCGGTGAGCACTTCGCCCGGATACCAGTTGTTGAGGACCTCGTGGTCGTCCCACTGGTTGATCTGCGGGACGGCCGCGGCGAAGGCGCGGAGGTTCTCGTCCATGAGGTTGTACTTGTGCTGACCGCGGAACTCGGCCAGGGTCTCAGCGACCTTGGACTTCTCCGGGGTCACCAGGTTGCGCCAGACGCTGCCGTCCGGGAGGGTCCGGGTCTCGGGGATCACGCCGTCGGCATACCAGAAGTCGCCGCTGCACAGGAAGAAGTCCGGGTCGCGCTCCGCCATGGCCCGGAAGATGCGGTAGCCGCCGACGTCCGGGTTGATGCCCCAGCCCTGGCCCGCCAGGTCGGCGGACCAGACGAAGCTCACGTCGTCGCGGACAGTGGGCGCCGTGCGCAGCCGGCCGGTCGCGGGCTCGCCCACGAGCGAGGCGTCGCCGGGGTCGGCGAGCCGCACCCGGTAGTGGACGTCGCTGCCGGCGGGCAGCCCGGACAGTTTGACCTTGCCCGTGAAGTCGGTCTCGGCCGTGAGGACGGGGCCGGGTATGGTCACCGACCGTGCGAAGTCGGGGCGGGTGCTCACCTCGACCGCCATCCGGGCGGGCCGGTCGGCCCGGGTCCAGACGACGCCGCCGTGCGCGGTGACGTCGCCGGTCTGTACGCCGTGGGTGAGGGCGGGGCGCCCGCTCCGTACGAGGGCCGGCGCGGCGAGAGCGGGTCCGGCGCTCGCGAGAGCGGTGGGCAGAGCGGCTCCGGCGCCCAGAAAAAGGCCGGATCGGAGGAGTTGGCGTCGCTGGATTGCCATGGTCAGTGCTCCCTGGGTGGCTCGACGGCAGGCGTATCTGCACGACTTCGCGCATGTCTACTCACCCGCGGGAGCCGGCACCCCTCGGCTCGGTGAATGGGCGGGGGCGCCGGGCCCAACTAATTCAAGCCACGCGAAGAAACGGGCACGACTCCCCAAACGCCCTCTCAGAGTCTGAAAGGTGCCGACTGACGCCACACCGGCCGCTCGCCGAGCTGTCCTAGGCCGACGGCCGTGCAAGCCTTGTCGGCACTCAGGAGGCGGCGGTCACGACGCACCTGCGCGGTCTCCACATAACGTGGGGCCTCCGCCCGTGCAGAAGCCCCACGTCACATCACCTCGTCCGGAACGGGTCAGAAGCGGCCGGGCATCCCCGGGATGCCCGGAGGCGTGGGAAGCGGCAGTTTGGTTGCGCTGCTGCGCTCACGTGCGGCCGCGGGTGCCTGGCAGGTCACGTCCTTCGCGGGGAGCTTGCCCGTGGTCAGGTACGCGGTGGCCGTCTTGTCGGCGCACGACTTGGAACCGTAGATGCCGTGTCCGGCGCCCCCGGCGACCGTGACCATCCTCGAGCCCTTCATGACCCGGTGCATGCCGAGGCCACTGGACAGAGGTGTCTGGGAGTCCCACTCGTTCTGCAGGGTGAGTACCCCGACCTTGTTGTCGATCGTGGTGGCGGGTTCGCTGCCGTTCTTCTTCCAGAACGCGCACGGCTTGATGTGGGACGCGAAGTCGCCGTACAAGGGGTACTTGGCCTTGTCCCGGATGGCGTCGCGGCGGTACTGCTCGGGGTCGCGCGGCCAGGCACGGGTGTCGGCACAGGCGACTGCCCAGAAGGCGGCGCTGGCGTTGTCCGAGGGCACGGCACGGCCGAATGACGGCGGTGCAGGTCGCTCGGGCGTCCCGGTGTCAGGGTTGGAGTCCGGGGCCCTGCCGTCGGCGGCCTTCTTCAGCTCGACGATTTCCTCGGCGGCATCGCGCACACTGAAGAACATGGCGCGCCCCGCGCGGATGTCGTCACCGCTGACCATGGCGCCCTTGAACTCGATCGGCTTCCGGTCGGCCCGGGCAACCAGACCCCAGAAGGTCTTACGGACCTTGTCCGGGGTGTTGCCCAGCTTGTAGGTCGCGTTCCGCTGGGCGGTCCACTCGCTCCACCTCGTGAACGCGGGCTCACTGCCTTCCGCCCAGACTTGTATCATCCCTCGCCAGATCCGTGCGGGGTCGATGGCACTGTCCAGGACGATCCGGTCGCTGCGCTTCGGGAACAACTGCGTGTAGACGGCTCCGAGATAGGTGCCGTACGAGTACCCGAGGTAGGAAATCTTCTTCTCGCCCAGCACGGCCCGGATCACGTCCATGTCACGGGCGGTGTTGCGGGTGGTGATGTGGCGCAGCTTGTCGCCCTGCTTGGCGTTGCACTTCTCGGCGACGGTCCGGGCCCACTTGACGTCCTTGGCGAACGTTGCGGCCTTGTAGGGACGCTGCCAGTTCTCCTCCTCGGCGGTCAGGCCGCAGCTGAGGGGGGAGCTCTGGCCGACACCCCGCGGATCGAAGCCGATGAGGTCGTACTTTCTCGTCACGGACTTGGGGAGCTCGGCCGACAGGACCTGTGGCATATCGAGGCCCTGGCCGCCCGGTCCCCCGGGATTGACCAGCAGAACACCGCGGCGTTCGGCAGAACTGCTCGCCTTGATCCGCGATATCGCGAGGTCGATCTTCTTGCCGCCGGGACGGCTGTAGTCCAACGGGACCTTGATGGTGGCGCACTGAAAGGAGGCAGGGGTTGCGCTGCTGCAGCGGTGCCACGCCGGTCTCTGCTCGAGGTGCTGCGGTAAGGGGTTCTCAGCGGCGGAGGCGGTCGCCGGCGTCAGTGTCGGAACCAGTGCCGCCGCGACGGCGCTCGCCGCCAGGACAGGGGCTATTCGTCTGCTTCGCACGTGGGGATGGCCCTTCGGATCGGTGCGTGTGGGACGCACTCACCCTTGCGCACAAGGAAGTTGGGGCGAATCCGTCAGCAGGGCACAGTGTGTCCGACTGTGGGTGGACGGACTGCCGGGGCATATGGTCCTGGAGTCCTACGCGGTGCGTCCGCGTCCGTCGTATCCAGTGTCCAGAAGGGCGAACTCCCGGCCGAGCGTGATCTCGCCGATGGGCCCGCCAGATCAGGGCGAGTCCCACGGCCCGTCGAGGGAGCACAGCAACAGGTCGCCGAGGGGCAGAGGACTTCTGCCGCTGCGGTCGTCAGGTCGGTCGCGGCGACGGGCTGTGCGGGCCGCAGGTCCACCGCATCGCGCAGTCGCGACGGCCGGCCACCGACTGGGACATCCGGGCGGCAGCAGCCGCTCCGACGGTGGAACTCCCGCGCTCGCTGACGCTGACGAACGCGCGCGACATGCTCCGACGAGATTCACGGCCTGAACTCTCCTGCACTTCTATGCCAGTTCAGCATGAAACAGCGCATGAGTGTATTGGACCGCATAGCCGCGCAGAGGTGAAGGTGGCCGGGTACAGATGACCACTCACCGGGATGGGCCGTGCGCTCTCTCCCCTATAGCCCTGCATACGGGGCGACTTGGAGGTTTGGATCATGCCGCACACCCGTGCCCGGCGCGCCGTTGTCGGTGCGCTTGCCACACTCGCCCTCGTTCCGCTGGCAGCCTGCGGCCAAGGCGGTGCCCCGGACTCGTCGTCTCCGTCCGACGTGCCGTCCTCGTCCGCCGCGAAGACGAGGACGGGTGCGGACGCGAAGCCGTTCGCCAGCGAATTCAAGAAGCTTGAGCGCAAGTACGACGCGCGCCTGGGTGTCTACGCCGTCGACACCGGCACCGGGCGCGAGGTGGCCTACAAAGACGGCGAGCGGTTCTCGTACAACTCCACGTTCAAGGCACTGGCCGCCGGTGCCGTACTGCGGAAGCACTCCCCGAGCGCGATGGACCGGGTGATCAAGTACTCCAAGGACGATCTGGTCGCCACCTCTCCCGTGAGCGAAAAGCACGTCGCGACCGGGATGAGCCTGAGCGAGCTGTGTGACGCCGCCGTCCGCTACAGCGACAACACCGCGGCCAACCTGCTCCTTGAGGACCTCGGCGGACCCAAGCGCCTCGAGGGCGTACTCAAGGGGATCGGTGACGACGTCACCCGGATGGAGCGCATCGAGCCGAAGTTGAGCCAGTGGACCCCGGGCGACACGCGGGACACGACCACGCCGCGGACGCTGGCCAAGGATCTGCGCGCGTTCGTCCTCGGGGACGTCCTCGACAAGGGCGATCGCAAGCAGCTCACGAAGTGGCTGCGGACCAACACCACCGGAGACGAGGTCATCAGGGCCGGGATGCCCAAGGGCTGGGTGGTCGGCGACAAGACCGGAGCCGGCACCTACTACGGCGCCCGCGACGACATCGCCGTGGTGTGGCCCCCCGGCCGCGCCCCCATCGCCGTGGCGATCATGTCGAACCGCTTCAAGAAGGACGCCGATTTCGACAACAAACTGATCGCGGAAGCGGCATCCGTGGTGGCGGACACGCTGTCGTAGCAGGAGGCCGGCTCATGCGCTGCAGGCGGGCGCCGCGGTGACCGAACGCCGAGCGGTCCGGGCGCGGCGGTCACCGTGTGTTCCGGGCTCGGGGAGAACCACCGCCCCAGACTGATCAGCACGACGAATCGGGCCTCGGGCAAGGAACGGCTCTCGACGTCCTGCAACTCACAACGAACTGCCGACTCATAACACGATGCCGGCCACGCCCGGAGAGGCCTGGCCGGCATCAGTGAACAGCCGGATGCGAGCAGGTTCACGCTACGGAAAATCCGCTGCGCGCCCGGGAAGCGGCAGTATCCAGGAATGGACACTCAGTGGAAACGGCCGTCCCGGGAACCAACTCGTCAACCCGTCAACCCGTCGACTCGTCGACTCGTCACAGGATTTCGATTTCGTTGACCTTCGGCGGACGGTTCGGGTAGGAGATCTCGTGCCACCGATCGACCTTCACCGAATCGCCATTGGCGTCGTAGTAGATTAAGTCGTTGTTCCCCGTGGAGATCTTGTCGACCCACCACCCGCCGAAGGAGATCTTCCCACGGTTCGCGTAGCAGTCCACGCTCTGCTTCCCGTCGCTGTGGGACCAGATCTTCAGGAAGTTTTCCCCACCGCGACAGGGGACCTCGTCGATGGCGAAAGCGTTGCCGGTCGGCACAGTCACAGTGAACGCGGCGGCCGCGGCGAACGCCACGGCCACGGAACGCGCAGCCTTCTTCGTTTTTGAGATCACAAGTGCTCCTTGCTTCGGATGTCGAACCACGAGCTCACTTCGCAACCACCGTGGGTGGCCTCGATGTGGTGCTCGGTTGACCCGAGACTGTGGGGTGATCCGTCCCAGCCGCAACGAAAGCCAGGCAGTTCGGGACGCCCGAACGATGAAATGGGCCTTGACCAGGACATACGTAGGCCTCCTGGAACACGGGAACGGGACACACCAGGCCACGACTTCTTTGCCCAGCGGGTATCTGACCACCAGTACGGCCCGTGTCCACCCGACCAGGCCGTGCGGCAGTACGGGTGGGGCGCCACCTGCACCGGGGCCAAAACACCTGCCACTCCCCCGTGCTCAAGCAATAGGACCTGCGCGTCGTATGCCGGACGCCCACCGCTGCAACCGCTACACCGACCGGGCGGCTCGGACTTCTGCATGGAAAAGGTGTCCAGGATTCCCACCGGCGGCGACTCCGGAGGTCCGGTGATGAACATCGCCCACGGGCCCCGAAACCCCTCCGCGACATCATTGACAGCTCCGACCGGCAGGAGATCGCCGAAGCCGGGGAAATCTCCCAGCAACTCGTCTGAATCCAGATAGAGCATCCTGCTTCGGCGAAGAGCGGCACAGCAAACGCAACACCGACGAACGGCCTCAACAAGCTCAAGCACGCCCGAGGCCGTCGCCACCCAATGCTGGAAAGGCGGCTACGCATTCCTCCGCATCGACCCCACCGCACCCGCCCTCGCCATCTGGCTTCGCACATGATCGGCCACGGAAGTTCTAGGGGGCGGAATCCCGGTCGCGGCGGACTGCTTATCCATCTATCCATCGGGTCGCGGTTCAGATCATTTCGGTTCGCGTTCTCACCAGCAATCAGGAGAGAGTGGGGTGGTACCGAACGACTCGAATGCAAGGGCAAGTTGTGCGCATCCGTACAACAGCCAAGAGAGCCGCAGCGGTCGCCTTATGCAGGTTCGGCGCACGAACGAGGACCGGCCCGGGTCGGCCACGCCGCTGACCTGGCCACGTGATCGCGGACAAGGCTTACAGCTCTCGCGGCTTCCGCGGCTACCTGCGGCGACACGGCTTCGCGCACACGATCCCCGAGAAGACCGACCAGGAGCGGCACCATCGCGGGCGCCGCGGCGGCCGGCTACCAGGCCTCAACCGGGAGGTCCAGCGCCGACGCAACCTCGCAATGTTGCTCCCAACCGCAGATTGCCTAAGGTTCCGGAATGAGTTGCCACACCGCGTACTTCCTTCGGGACGGAGACGGATCCTGCTGGACGGTGACAGAGAAGTGGGGAACATGGGATCTCGTCGGCGAGAGTGATCGTGATGCGTTGATCGAGTGGATTCGGCTCGCCGGCGTGCCGGGGAATGACGGCAGTGCGCGAGAAGCTCTGGACACAGGATATTTCTGCCGCGGTGTCGCGTTCGATCTCGTCACTCGTCGGCACCGCTTCTACGGTTGCGGCTTGTGGAGCCGTGGCGCCAATTACCACGAGGTCTTCGCGAAGCGGCGGGCGATGGCTCGGGGGTGGGCCGACTGGGACGTCGGGTATGCTTGGGGCGGGCACGAGGACTTCGTCGACATGCGCCCAGGGCTCGGGCCGGTCGAACCTGCCGCGACTTCAGCCGAGGGCAACGCGCCGTCGCCGGCCGCAGCTCGACTGACCTCGCGTGAGGGCTGGTTCGTCGACTGGGACCCTGCCCGGCTTCAGATATCGGTCCTGTACCACGAGACCAGCGCCGAGTGGTTCGCGCTCACGGACGCGATGGTGAGCATCATTGGCACCGATCGTGTGGTCCGGGACTTCCAGCTGCACGTCGACGACGCCATACCGTGGCTGGCTGAGCACGGCGAGCCGCTCACGACGGAGTTGCTTGCGCACGACCCCTATCCCCTACCAGAGGAGGGGGTAGCCGGATCCGGCGCGGTTATCGATCTCCTCTCACGCCGACTTCAGTATTGGACGGCGGAAGCCGTGACGTCGCAGCTCAGAGCGAAGCTGGCCGCCGCATGGCCGGGGTGGCGCATCGAGCGGCTGCCACTTGGGTTCATCGGCCATCTGGCGGGCACCGGCCGAAGCGACGCAGAGGTGATCAGCACCGACGCCGAGCTGCGTGATTCGGGGTGGGACGACGAGCTCATAGGCATTCGGAATGCGGAGCGCCGAGCGTTGCCGGCCGAGACCAGGAAGCTGCGGTCTCCGTCTGTGCGCGTAGTCGAGGATGCCTGAGCAAGGGTGCCGCCTTGACCGATCCAGGCAGTTTGGATCACACGGTCATTGGCCGGGAGCAGCATTGCCGGTGGGCCTACGCTCCGGTCGCTTCCCGTGGCTCGGAGTGTCCGGCTTGTTGCCCCTGAAGCGCACGCCGGTGTCGTTGTCTCTTCAGGATGTCGCCTCTGGCCTGGTGGCCTCGGATCGCTTGCCGGGCCGTCACGTGCCCGCAGCGCAGGGCTTGTTGGCGAACACCCACCGGTTTCCCGCCAGTGCGTCGTTCTGCTCGGGCAGCGGGCCGCGTCCATGCCGGCGGGTGAAGTCGAAGGGGGTGTGGACCGATGTGGACCAGCCCTTGGCCGCCAGATTTCCTGCGGAGTCGGGCCGCGGCTCTCTGTCGAACAGGGTGAGCAGGTCAATGCCGATCTGGTGTTTCGTCGAGGTGTAGAGCGGGCTGTCGCGGTATGCCAGCAAGTCCTTCTCGAGCTTGACCTCGAACGCCAGGGCGCTTCCCTCCGTACTCAACCGGTCCACCGCGTCGATGAGGTACGTCTCGGCGGCGTTGGGCAGGTAGAACAGCAACCCCTCGGCCAGCCAGACGCTCGGTGCGGCCGTGTCGAAGCCGGCGTCGGTCAGTGCTCCGACCCAGTCGGCGCGCAGATCGATCGGGATCGGTACGCGCGCTGCCTTCGGGGTGGCCGACAGTCCGCCGAGCACCTTGTGCTTGAACGCCAGCACGCCTTCCCTGTCGATCTCGAAGATCACGCAGCCGGGAGGCCAATCGAGTCGGAACGCCCGCGAATCCAACCCCGCCCCGAGTAGGACGACTTGACGGGCGCCCGCGTGCATCGACCGGAGGAGAAAGTCGTCGAGGACCCTGGTCCGCAGGCCGAAGTAACGCGCGAATCGTCCCCACAGCGGATTCGCGTCCCCATCCGGTACCTGTTGCACGCGGACCGGCCAGCCCGCGCAGGCCGGTGTGGCGAGTACGAAGTGCTCTGCGTAGACGTCCCGGGCCAGGCTGTCATGGCGGTGGGTCTCGATCGCCCGTGCCGCGGCGACCAGGAGAGCGGTCAGGCCGACACCCCCTTCCACGTCTTCCACGCCGGTGTTCCGATGCGCTGTGCCGACCATGTGTCCTCCCTTGGCGCGGAATACGGATGGTGGATCTGATGGTGGATCTGGTGGTGGATCTGCGGTGAGCGCACGCCGCTACAGCTCTGCGCGACCCGTTCCTCGGGGTGTACTCGATGGCGCACAGCCCTTCGGCCGCCCGGTTCAGGAATCCGGCCGGCTCGGCGTGGGGCAGTTCGCCACGTCGGCCGGCTACGGCGGTGCGGTGTCCATGGCCGGCCGCTGGCTGGCGGTCGATCGGAGTCGATCAGATAGGCAGTGGCGTGGCGTTGAACGCCTCGCTCACGGAGCCCTCCCCTCCGGAAGCAGGACGGGTTTGACCACGCGGCCCGCGGCGCAGTCGCGTTCGGCCTCGTTGATGTCGGCGAGCGGGTACGTACGGATCAGCTGGTCGAAGGGGAACCGCCCGGCCTGCCACAGCCCGGTCAGCCGCGGGATCAGCAGTCCCGGCACCGCGTCCCCCTCGCAGAGGTGGGAGATCCTCCGGCCGCGGTCCAGTGTCCCCGGCTCGAGCGTCAGCGCGGTGTGGAGCCGGGCCACCAGGCCGAGGTGGCCGGTCGGGCGCAGGGCCCGGAGCGCGTCGTTGATGAGCTGGGCAGAGCCGGTGGTGTCCAGCGCGTACTGTGCTCCGCCGTCGGTCAGTTGCTGAATGCGGTCGGGCAGGCCGGTGGATGCGGCGTTCAGTGGGATCGCGTGGAAGCGCTCCGCGAGGGCCAGCCGTTCGGGGTGCCGGTCGACGGCCACGGTCACCGCTCCGCCGGCGGTGGCCGCCATCACCGCGGCCAGACCCACCGCACCCGCGCCGAAGACCGCGAGGGTGTCGCCGGGGCCGACGCCGAAGGAGTTGAAGACCGCTCCGGCGCCGGTGAGGAAGCCGCAGCCAAGTGGTCCGAGCAGTTCGATGGGCAGCGAGGGGTCGACCCGGACGACGTTGCGGGCCGGGACCATCGCGTACTCGGCGAACGAGGACTGGCCGAACCATCGGGGGGCCAGTGCGCCCCCGGCCACGTCGGTGAACCGCGTCACGTTCTCCTTGCGCCCTCCGAAGAGGTTGAGCGAGGCGAAGGAGTCACAGTAGGCGGGGGCCGCGCCCATACAGTTCCGGCAGTGTCCGCAGGAGTCGAAGCTCAGCACGACATGGTCGCCGACGCTCAGGCCGGTGCCCGGGCCGCCCGTCTCGACCACGATCCCGGACCCTTCGTGGCCGAGCACCGCCGGCAGCGGTGAGCGGCCCGCCGAACGCCGGACCGCGAGATCGGTCCGGCACATCCCGCAGCCCGCGATCTTGACCAGGATCTCGCCGTCGGCCGGCCCCGCGTTCAAGATCACTTCCTCGACGGCGAATCGGCTCTCGTACGAGCGCAGTACCGCTGCACCGAACCTCATCGTCACGCCTCCTGCGGACGGTGCACGACGAACGGCCTGAGGTTCCCGTAGAGCCCCCACAGCCCGCCCGCGACGCCGACACCGCTCTGCTTGATGCCCGCGAAGGGCTGGGCGAGGGACAGTTCGGCGTGGTGGTTGATCCATGCCGTCCCGCACTCCAGCCGGCCGGCCACCGCCTCGGCCCGGTCGAGGTCGGTCCCCCAGACCGAGCCGCCCAGCCCGAAGCCGGTGTCGTTGGCCGCCTCGACGGCTTCGTCGAGGCTCCTGTACGGCAGCACCGGCAGGACAGGGCCGAACTGCTCCTGCGTCACCACCGGGCTGTCGGACGGGACATCGGCCAGGATCGTCGGGGCGAAGAAGTAGCCCGGCCGGTCCAGGCGGTGGCCACCAGCCACGGCTCGGGCGCCGTCTGCCAGGGCCTGGGCCGTGTAGCGCTCGACCCGGGCCAGTTGGGGGGCGTTGTTGACCGGCCCCAGCTGTGAGCCCGGGTCGAGCCCGGCTCCGACGACGGCGGTCTTCGCGCGCTGCGCGAGGGCTTCGACCACCTGGGAGTAGAGCCGGGCCGGGGCGTAGACGCGCTTGACCGCCATGCAGACCTGCCCGCCGTTGCGGAACGCCGACCAGAACAGCCGGTCCGCGATCCTCTCCACCTCCACGTCCTCCAGCAGGATGGCGGCATCGTTACCGCCCAGCTCCAGGGTGACCCGGGCTAGCGACGCGGCCGCGCCCTCCGCGACAGCCTGCCCGGTGGGAATCGAACCGGTGAAGGTCACGTGGCGGATCCCTGGATGAGTCGCGAGGCGGGCGCCGAGGGGCTCACGACCGGTGACGATCGTCAGTACGTCCTCAGGGAGGGCGCTGGAGAGGACGGACCCCAGCAGCCGTGTGGCGAGGGGCGTGAACGGAGAGGGCTTGAGCACCATCGTGTTGCCCGCGGCGAGTGCGGGCGCGAACTTCGCCGACGCGAGCTGGAGGGGAAAGTTCCACGGAACGATCGCGGCGACGGGCCCGAGCGAACGCCAGCGGATCTCGCTGTGCACCGGCCGACCGTCTGTGATCGGCTGAGGGCGGGTGTCCAGGCCGGCGAAGTAGCGCAGGCGGGCCGCCGCGCGGGCAATCTCCGCATACGACTCAGCCAGGGGTTTGCCCTGTTCACGGGTGAGCAGCGGAGCGAGGTCGGCCCCGGCCCCCTCTACGGCGTCGGCCGCCGCGCGCAACGCGGTGGCGCGGGCGACGGGGTCGGCCCGCCAGCTGCGCCAGGCCTCACAGGCCCGGCCGACGACGGCGTCCAACACGTCCGGCTGCTGGTCGGGAGCCTCGTCGAAGGCCTCACCCGTGGACGGATCGAGGACGGCGAAGCGTTCGCCAAGGGTCCCGTGCGCGCGACGGGACTGACGCGTCGGCATGCCGGCGGTCAGCTCGCGGCGGCGACGGCGGCTGCGTATTCCCGGGCATGCCGGTCCATCTCCGCCCGGAAGGCGGCCACCAGCCGCGGCTGAATCCTTCCGGTGGTGCGGTCGCCCCCTTCGCAGACCGCCCCGCGCACCCCCACGATGTCCGTGCCGATGCGGGTCAGCGCGCCGAGGTCTCCCACCTTGACGCTGCCCGCGAGGGCGGCGAGCAGATCGGCCTCGTGGGCCCGCCGGACGAATTCCGCGCAGACGTCGGGCGGCACGTGGTCGAAAAGCCGTGTCCCGTCCTTGACCGCGGTGTCGAGCATGGCCGCGTCGGAGCCGGAGCGGCGGGCGATGTCGGGCAGCGCGAGCGGGTTGACGCAGCCGATCCGGTGGGCGTCGGCGTAGCCCGAGGCGACGACGAACGCGTCCGCCCGATAGTCCTTCACTGCCCGGACGACCCCTCGCATGACATCGATGGCCTGCTCGGGCGTCGTGCATCCGTAGAGGCCGACCTTGATGTACGTGGCTCCGGAGACAGCTGCACCGAGCGCCGCCTGGGCCACCGTGCCGGGCTTGTACGGTACGTCTCCCACCGTGGCGGACACCGGCTTGTCCGCCGGGACCGCGTCGCGGATCTCCCTGATGACCCACGGGAAGTTCGCGCCGAGCGACCCCTCATCGGGCTTCTTGACGTCGACGATGTCGAGGTGCTCCGCTGCCTTCGCGCAGTCGAGGGCCTCCTCGACACCGTCCGGTGAGATGAGAAGCAACAACGTGGATTCCTTCCACTGCATTGTCCACCTGCGCAAGGGCAGGTGTGCGGAGTCACGTCACCTGGATCACGTGCGGTCCGCTCATCATTGCTGCGGCCCGTGACCATCGGCAGGGCGCGCGGAGTCCGAAGGGGTCATTGTCATGACGGGTCCACGCGTCCACGCGCCCCAGCACGCCGTCCACGCCGGTTCGATCCAGCCGTGCGCAGATGCGCCCGTAGCCATGCAGTTCGGCGGAGCGCGAGATTCCGGCGAAGAGGGTACGGGTGGCGGTGGCGCGGGCAACCCTTGACCGTCGCCGTACCCGGAATTCCGCTCCCGTTGCTTCCCCGCGTTACTGAACGCGCCTTCGCCACAGCCCCACTTCGCGGTCCCAGTAGACCGTGACCGTACGGCCCTGCCGGTCCGGGGCCGAAAGAGCGTCCAGGTCAGCCAGTGTCAGCATGTGCAGTGCCTCGTCGGACAATTCACCGCCGCGCAGCTCCAACCGGGTCCCGGTTTGCGGGTCGTGGACGAGGTGCAGGGCCGGCCCTTGGCAAGGGTCGGCATCGTCGCTGCCCTCGCGGTGGAGGACCCGGTTGATCAATGCGCGCGACTTGGCGTAGGCGTCTCCGGCGGCCTGGGTCGCGACGGCCTGGAGGAATGGCAAGACGGCTGCCGTGATCACGGCGGTGGCCACGGCGTCGGGCAGTCCCCCTACACGGAACTCCAGCTCAGACTGCTCGGGCTCAGGGGCCGTACCGCTCTCTCCCTGAGCTCGGACCACCTCCTGGAGTTTGCGTCGGGCGAAGGAATTTCCGGCGTCCGCGTACGGACGGTAGACGGCCTCCGCCTCGGCGTAACGCCCCTGCGCCGACAGGCATTCGCCGAGAAACGACCAGGCGGACTTGTCACCCAACTCCATGGCGAGGCGATACCACTGCACCGCGGCCGCCGGGTCGCGGTCCTCGTCCCAGAAGGCCAGCTGGCCGGCGACCCGAGCGCTGCCCTCCTGCGCCAGCCCTGCTACCAGCTGCTCCGCCTCCGCCACTCGCCCTGAGGCCCACCCGCGCATCTCCACGGCCATCGCCACCAGCACATCGCGATCCTGGCTGACTCGGGCCTCGCGCCGCAGCCAGTGCTCGGCTTCCGCCTCGTAAGCGGAATCGGTGCGAGCAAGGCGGCTCGCCGACCAGGCCAGGGCCCTTACGGCCTCCCCGTGACCGGCCTCGGCCAGCGGCACGAGCCACCGCTTCGCCTCTTCCCGGTTCCCCCGGTCGAGCAGCCCCTTGCCGAGCCGGAACCGCGCAAAGACATCTCCACGCTCCGCCGCCGCCCGCAGCAGATGCTGTTCCTCCGGGCTCAACTCCGATGTGGGCATCGCCATCCCCCGTTCTGCGTTCGCCCCAACACCGCGACGCCGACTGTCGGTTGGCTTCGACGTCGCGGCCGTCGCTCATCGCTCATCGCTCGATCGTAGTAGGCAGCGCGCCGCGGAAGCTTCGCGATCCCACGGCGGATGGTGTCCCTTAGCGGGACGTACGCAAGGACGTGTCCAGGATGGTCATGAGTTGTGCAGCACGGCTCTTGCCGGTCGGCGCGAGGGGGTACCGGTTGAGGACATCGATCAAGGCCGGTGTGGCGCGTTGTCGAGCTTGCTCGATCAGCTTGAGCCCGACGGCGGCATCACCGCCTGCGTTCAACTCCCCCACGCGCGCCGCGCTTGCAGCGGCCCGCAGGATGTGACCTACCTGGGTGGCTTTCGCAATCGGATGAAGGTAAGCCGCAGCGGCAGCGTCGCCGGCGGCGCGCGCGGCGAGCCGTTCGGCTGCGGTGGCCGCTTCCTTCGCCGCGCGGTGCGCGTCCAAGGAGGTGATGCGCTGGAGCTTGGTCCTTCTTGCGCCGTTTACGAACTCCCGCGCGGCATCGATGGCTGCACGAGGCCGAGGATCGTTGGGTCTGGCGGCCTCGAACACAGGGAGGACTTCCTCAGCGCTCTCCACCACATAGCGCGCGACAACGCGCAGCTCATCCATGGTCAGCTCGAAGTCCCCAGATTCGGTCGTCACGGATCCGATTCTCCCACCGGCCAACCGCCTGAAGCCCCGACGGTGAGGTGGTAGTGCCGGTCGCGCGGCCGGTGACTGCCCTGAGCGCGCCGGATACGCTGCATCTGCTGGTTCCGCTGGCCCCGACCAACCGCCTGTAGCACGTACGGAGTTGGCCGGCTGTGTGAGACATCCCTCTCCCGTCGTCGTGGCGCTGGTGGCCTGGGAGGTTGATCATGTAGTGATGACCTCCTCGCCCCGCCCGCCGCACGTTAGTGGCCGACCGGATCCGATAGACGGGACTACCGCGCTCGGTGGAGAGTCCGCTCCCGCCCGCGGGTACCTGCTGGACAACGCGCGCGCCGAGGCGGGTGAGCGATTCGTTTGGCTGGCCGAGCTGTTCGACGGTGTGACGCGCGGACACTTCGATCGACTGGGGGTCAGGGCTGGCTCGCGCTGCTGGGAAGTGGGGGCCGGTGGCCCCGGTATCCCGGAGGCGCTCGCGGCGGCCGTCGGTCCGACCGGGCACGTGCTGGCCACGGACATCGACCCGTCGTGGCTGAAGAGGGGCGACGGGTACGAGGTGCGCCAGCACGACGTCGCCACTGACCCGCCCCCGGAGCCGGGGACGTTCGATCTGGTGCACGCCCGGCTCGTGCTGGTCCATGTACCCGACCGGGCTCGGGCGTTGGCCACGATGGCGGCAGCGCTACGGCCCGGCGGCTGGCTGCTGATCGAGGACGCCGATACCGCTCTGCAGCCACTGGCATGCCTGGACGACAGCGGCCCCGAGCAGCGGCGGGCCAACCGGCTGCGTGACGCGGTCCGGGAGCTGCTGACGCGCCGCGGCGCGGACCTGCGCTACGGCCGGACACTGCCGCGGGCATTGCGTGAGGCCGGCTTGGTAGATGTCGCCGCGGGGGGCGTTTTCCCGGTCGGCGGGCCGGCCTGCGACCGGCTGGAGGCGGCGACCATCCGGCACGTGCGCGGCGAACTGCTCGCGGCCGGCCTGGCCGACGACGCCGAGATCGACGCGCACCTGGCCGCCATCGACGCGGGCCAACTCGACCTGACACTCGCGCCGCTGATTTCGGCCTGGGGACGCCGTCCAGCCGAGCACCCGCCGGCACTCGGTTAGGTGCGGATCCAGGCGTTGTCCGACCTGCCCACAGCGCTGTTCGTCGAGGGAGGCCAGGCAGCTCGCGCAGGTGCGCGCCGCGCGTCACCGGCGCTGGGGCCAACCCGCGATCCCGTCAAGCATCTCCCAACGACAGAACGCCAACCAAGTCCTGAGACCACACACCGACAGACAGGCACGGGCTTCGAAGATCACGGAGTTCTCGACGCCCCGTGATCCGAGTGGAAGAACGTGCCTGCCGACGCGTCATCCCCGATCCCGCCTGCTCTTGACCAACTCCGCAAGCAGCCCGAACCCCGCCCCGAGGAGATCCCGGGGCTGCTGGAGCGTCTGGCCGAAGTGCCCGCCCCGCGTGACCCGCGCGGAGTGCGCCACGCCCTGGCCGCCGTGCTGGCGCTGAGCGTGTCGGTGGACGGCAAGAGCCTGCGCGGCGCCGCCAAGGCAACCGTGCGCCGAAGCCCTGCCCCCGGTACCCGTCAGCGCCTCGGCAGGGGATAAGAGGGGCGCAAGGCCACGGACGCGACGCCTTCCACCTCGATGACCTACGCGACCTTCTGGCCGGCGCCGCGCGGGTACGACGACGAGGAATTCGCCGCCTACGTCCTCACCCATGACGCCATCATCGCCTTGCGAAACTGGGCCCATCGGTGAGCGGGCGACCTCGACGAGCGACTGGCCCGGGTGAAAGACGAGTACGAGGGCTGACCTACTCGACTTGGTCGCCGTGGCAGTCGGCGGGCCGGGGAGCGCACGGCGAAGCCCCGTCGAGGAGAAGGCGACGGGGCTCAAACCATCGCCTCTACAATGCTCTTTCAACGTTCCAAGACGAGTGAGAGGCCCGCCCTTGATGCCCCCGAAGTGCATAGCCTGCACATTTTCGGCGACCAAGAAGCACAATCCCTCCGACGAGTTCACCGTCGTGTACTTCCGCCCCACCGTCGATTACCCCGACAGCTGGACCGGGCACCCCGAAAACGCCGAATGGTTCTGCGCGGAACACCTACCCCTGGCCGAGGGCCTTACCGACCTCTCAGCCCTCGAAGCAGCCAAGCAGATCCGTGCCCAGCTGACCCAGGACAAGGCATAAACCAGCGCCTGCGCCCGACCCGCCCCACGCGGGAGGTGTCGATACCCTTGCGGGTCAGCTCCTGCACGATGTGCGACAGACCCACGTCGTGGCGCAGGCAATCAGGACCGAGGGTGGGATAGCGGGGATCGCCGAGCTCGCGCAGACCAGGGGCCATTGAACCTTCACCGGTTTCCGGGGGGAGGATGGATGAACCCCCGCTCGGCCTCCGCCAATCCCCTACGCCCGGGGCCCGCGTCATCACCGTCTCCGGCGGCGCCCACGCCCTCGCGATCGTCGGCCTCGCCGACCCCAACTACGAGCACCGCCCGTCCCGCCGCTGGCCTGCCTGCGGCGGCCGGAATCGGCCAACCTCCTCTTCGCCCACGAGCTCGCGGCACGCCCGGCCGGCGTCAGCTTCTCCGTGGTGGTCGCCTCCGCGCACCTCGTCTACGCTGCCACCGATCTCCAGCCGCCGCTGCCCGTATGGAACACCGCGCCGGCGCCGAACGCGTCATGCAACTCGGCAACCGCCTCTTCGCCCGGCCCGTCGGATCCGGCGCCCTCCCCACGCTCTGCGCCGCCGCCGATCGCCACATGACATCGGACGCGTTCATCCGCCCCGCAACGGCCTCCGCGGAGCCGCCGCCCCGTCATTCCGCGCCGTCCGGCCCCGCAACGACGGGACCTCCGCAAATCTGCGGACACTTTCCTGACGACTGACGGGGACACTCTACGATTATTCGTAGCAGATTTATTCGACACCTTAAGGGCGTCCGAATCCGCCCTGTCCGGCCCTTTGCAATCTTGACGGGAAACAGCAAGCCCCGGTAGCCATTTAGGTGAGAGGAAGAAATTCCGAGACCACGGGAGGCTTTACCCATGGCTGGTCCTTTTCGCCTCGCTCCACAGGAAGTGCAGGGACACATCCCTACCTGGGGCTTCGGCAGGCAGACCAAGGTGATCGTCGACTGCAAGGCCGATGGAAACTTCGAGATGACGGCCGGCGGGTCCGCGACCGAGGTCAACGCGCTCAGGCTGGGACGAAATGAGTTCGAACGCGCCTTCGGTGGCGTCGAATTAGCTGTCAAGAACCTGACCCTTGAGGACATCACCGTGACGACGGAATAGGCGGCGCGCGCCATGCCCTGGACGTTCGACAAGAGCCGGTTGGAAGTCGTCGGCCAGCTCACCAATTCCGAGCAGGCGACGTTCGACATATTCCAGAACGCGATCCAGAGCGAGGGACTCCACCCCGCCCAGGCAGCCGCGAGGGCCGGAGACACGAACTACAAGAGGCTGCTGGGCGATCAGTTCCAGATCCGCCTGAGCCAGAGCTCACGCGCCACATTCCTGGTCCTGGACGACGGAGGAGGCAACGGAAGGGTCGAGATGCTCCAACTCGCCGGCCATACGTAACAGGTCTTGAGAGCCGAGACGAGTGAGCCCCTGCCCGGAGTCGGGCAGGGGCTCACTCGTACCAGGTTCAGGGCGAGGCTGCGTACCGGTTGGCCGGTCGCCATGGTCTGCGCTGTGTCCCTAGTTCGGGCGGTCCGGGCTCCGCCCAGCCCTCATGATGCGGTGGGCTGGTCCGCGGTGCTGCCCTCTTGGGCGTCGGCGGCGGCGATACGGCGCGGCAGTTTCGCGGCGACGACGATCGTCACCAAGGAGAGAACGGCGGCGACACCGAAGGCCAGCTTCATCCCGCTCAGCTCTGCGGGCGCGGCGGCGACGCCATCGTCGACCAGGTGACCGGCGCGCGCGGTCATCACGGTCACCACAAGCGCGGTCCCGAACGCCGCGGCGACCTGCTGCAGCGTCCCGAGCATCGAGCTGCCGTGCGAGTACAGGTGCGGAGGAAGCGCTCCCATACCAAGCGTGAAGACGGGGGTGAACGTCGCCGCCAGGCTCACCATCAGCAGCGCGTGCAGTCCCAGCACCTGCCAGTACGGCATCGTCATCGAGACCTGGGTGAATCCGCCGAGGGCGAGCACCATGCCGATCGAGCCGGGCAACACCAGCGGCCGGCTGCCGAACCGGTCGAAGAGCTTTCCCACGGTCGGCCCAAGCAGTCCCATGGCCAGACCGCCCGGCATGACCAGCAGGCCGGTCTCCAGCGGGCTGAGCCCGCGTATGTTCTGCAGGTACAGCGGCAGAAGGATCATCGAGCCGAGCATCGCCAGGAAACCGACGGATATGAGGGCCAAGGAGAGGCCGTAGGTGCGGTGTCCGAGAGTGCGCAGGTCCATCAGAGGCACGCCGCTGCGTTGCAGCTTGAGCTGGCGGATCACGAAAACGGCGATTGCCGCGACCCCGGCGATGACGATGCCGATGCCGAGCCCGACCCCGCCGTCGGTTTCGCCGAGGAGGCTCAGGCCGTACACCAGGCCGCCGAAGCCGAGCGCCGCCACGGAGACGCTGAGCCAGTCGATGGAGCTGACCTGCGGCTCGCTGATGTTGTCCACCTTGCGCAGCCCGAACAGGGTCACCAGAGCCGCGATCGGCAGGACGACCACGAACAGCATGCGCCAGGAGCCGACCTGCAGGATCAGCCCGGACACGGCAGGGCCGAGTGCGGGCGCCACCGAGATCGCCAGGGTGACGTTGCCCATCACCCGGCCGCGGTCCTGCTCGGGCACCACGATCATCAACGTGGTCATCAGCAGGGGCATCATCACGGCTGTGCCTGCGGCCTGCACGATCCGACCCAGCAGCAGCACCTCGAAGGAGGGCGCGACGGCTGACAGGGCGGTACCCGCGAGGAATACGCCCATCGCGATGGCATAAGCCTGGCGGGTGGTCACCCGCTGCAGGAACCAGCCGGTGACCGGAATTATGGCGGCCATGGTCAGCATGAACGCGGTGGATACCCACTGCGCCGACTGCTGGGTGACGTGCAACGACTCCATCAACCGCGGGATAGCGTTGATCAAGATCGTCTCGTTCAGGATCACCACGAACGTGGCCAGCACCAGCAGCCGCACCACGGTTGGTATGCGGCCCGCCTGCACGGCCGGTCGTTCTTGGATCACAGCTGACATGGCAGCACCTCGCTGGGGTTCCTGGTCGCAGTCGCCTCGCAGCCAAGGGCTGTCGGCACGAACGTGGGTGGTGATTGTGGGAAGAGACCGGCCCGCCTGGCGAAACTCATCGGTCGGCGTGAGTGTTTCGCATCATCGCGCCGATCTCACCCGAATTTTCGCTCACGAGTGCATCCGTCGGCGACGCCGTGGCCCGACGGCCGGCGCTTCATCGACGCCCATACGTCACGACCACTACAGGTACGTTCACCGGCATAGTGGTCCTTGCCGGGGCACATTCAGGCGGGTGCATGCCGCCGATTGCTTCCGCGGCCGTACGCCTCTGGCTCGGCTCATGACCCGCCGTACAGTCTCTAGTCGGCACGGCCTGTCGCCGCCACCGTTACGCCCAGGCCGATCATCGCGAAGCCGCCCGCCCCGCCGACCATCGACAGACGCCGGTCCGAGCGGGCGAACCAGGAACGGGCCGCCGAGGCGCCCAGGCCCCACAGGGTGTCCGTGATCAGACCGATGGCGACCGGGACCAGGCCCAACACCATCATCTGGAGGGGGACGTGGCCCGCCGAGTGGTCGACGAACTGCGGCAGCACCGCCGCGAAGAAGACGATGCCCTTGGGGTTGGTGACGCCCACGAAAATCCCGTCCAGGATCGTGCGTAGATCGCCACGCGGCTCACCCGCCGGGGCCTCCATGTTCGCCGCGCGCATCTCCTTGCGGTGCCGGAACGCCTGCACGCCCAGGTAGACGAGATACGCCGCTCCGGCCATCTTCACGCCCATGAACACTGCCGCCGAGCTTTCCACCAGCGCGCCGAGGCCCCACGCCACAGCGACCACCAGGGCGTATGAACCAACCAAGTTGCCGAGGACCGTCGCGAGGGCTGTTCGGCGGCCGTGTGCAAGGGCTCTGCCGATCACGAACAGCACACTCGGCCCCGGAATCACGATCACCAGTAGCGACATCGCCGCGAACGCGAGAATGCTCTCCGTGGACACCATGTGGCCTTCACCTCCTGAACTGCATTCCGGATTGCAGGGGCCAATACAAACAGAGGGCGGACCGTCCGCTCCAGGCTCATCCACATGCCGATATCACCGGACACCGACGGAGGTTGCCCCACACGCAGCAGCGCTCGCGCGCACGCCCCGTGGAGGTCGGGGAAGAGATCGCTCGCAATATGCATGTCAGCCGCCGAGCGGATCCGTAGCTCCAAGTGGCCGTGATGCCATTCGCCCCCGTATGGCTGCGGCCCCGTTGCGGTGGCATGTGTGTAGGCCCAGACGACTCGGTGCCTGCGGGCGAGCAGGAATGGCCCGCTGTGGTCATCCGGGCCGAAGAACGCGAGGGTCCGGTCGGGCACCGTCCCCGTACGCCGCCGGCCGGCCGGGCAGCTGCCGTAGCACGCCTTGCCGCCACCCAGGCAAAGCAGGGTAAATATGAACCATGAGCGGAAATTCGGGTCGTTTCCGGCGTTGGGTACGCCGCGCGCCCGGTCGTTCCGCCTTTCCGGGTGTGGCGCCTGCCGGGAGCGACGCCGACGACCAGCAGGACGAACGTCCTTCGGGGGCCGGAGGTCCGCAGCACGTACGGCCCTGGTGGGCCATGCGCAGCGTCGCCCGGGAGGTCTTCCTCCTCCAGCTGGTGCTCGTGGTGCTGCTCGTCGCGGCGGCGGTGGTGGCTCTCGTCGTCCAGGCCCGGCGGGACACCATGACCGACGCCCGGCACCGGACGCTCGCCGCCGCCGAGTCCTTCGCGCACTCCTGGGGGCTTCAGGAGGCGCTGAACAGCGACAATCCGACCGCGAAGCTCCAGCCGCTCGCTGAGGCGGCCCGCAAGGCCTCCGGTGTCGACGCCCTCATCGTGTACAAGCTCGACGGGATCACCCTCACCCACAGCGACCCGCGGCAGATCGGCAAGCACGTCATCGGTCCGTACGCCGAAGCAGCCCGCGGCAAGCCCTTCACCAGGACCTTCGAGGGCGCCCTGGGCCTCTCCGTGGTCTCCGCGGCCCCCGTCAAGGACCCCTCGGGCAGGGTCATCGCCCTTGTTGCCGCACCGGTCACGGTGGAGAAGGTGCAGAAATCGGTCAACCGGCAGCTGCCCCTCTTCCTGGGCACCGCAGTCGGGGCACTGGCTCTCGCCGGAGGCGGCGCGGGGCTGGTGAGCCGTCGGCTGCGCCGGCAGACCCACGGTCTGGGACCGGTTGAGATGACCCGGATGTACGAGCATCACGACGCGGTCCTGCACGCGGTACGCGAGGGCGTCCTCATCGTCGGGCGCGACGGGCGGCTGCTGCTGGTCAACGACGAGGCACGGCGGCTGCTGGACCTGCCCGCGGACGCGGAGGGGCGCCGTGTCGGCGACCTGGGGCTGGACCGCCGCACCGCCGAACTCCTGGCGTCGGACCGGACCGCCACCGACGAGGTGCACCTGGCCCAGGACAGACTGCTGGCCATCAACAAGCGGTCCACCTCCCCCTACGGAGCCCACCAGCGAAGCGTGGTCACCCTGCGCGACACCACCGAACTGAGGTGGCTGTCGGGGCGCGCCGAGGTGGCGCGGGAGCGGTTGAGACTCCTCTACGACGCCGGGACACGGATCGGCTCCACACTGAATGTCGTGCGTACTGCGGAGGAGCTGGCGCAGGTGGCGGTCCCCCGGTTCGCCGACATCGTCACCGTCGAGCTGCTGGACCCGGTCCTGAAGGGCGAGGAGCCGGCCGTGGCGGGTACCGAGCTGCGCCGGGCCGCCATCGCCGGCTTGACGCCGGACCACCCGCTCTACCCCGTCGGCGAGCTGCTCCGGTTCGTCCCGGGCACCCCGGTGGCAGCGGGTGCGGACCAGGCACGTTCCGTGGTGGAGCCAGACCTGGCCGGCTCGTCCACCTGGCGGTCCCAGGACCCGGAACGCGCCCGACGCATCCTGGACCACGGGGTGCATTCCTTGGCTGTCGTACCACTGCGCGCCCGGGGGGTGGTGCTGGGACTGGTGGACTTCTGGCGGTCGGGGGACTCCCCTCCGTTCGACGACGAGGACCAGTCCTTCGCCGAAGAACTGGCGGGGCGAGCCGCGGTGGGGATCGACAACGCCCGGCGCTACACCCGCGAGCGCACGATGGCCATGACGCTCCAGCGCAGCCTGATGCCCCGCGGCCTGCCCGACCAGGACGCCCTGGAGGTGGCGCACCGCTATCTGCCCGCGCAGGCCGGAGTGGGCGGGGACTGGTTCGACGTCATCCCGCTGCCCGGTGCCCGGGTGGCGCTGGTCGTCGGCGACGTGGTGGGCCACGGCCTGCATGCGGCGGCAACCATGGGCCGCCTGCGCATCGCCGTACACAACTTCTCCGCCCTGGACCTCTCCCCCGACGAGCTGCTGGGCCACCTGGACGAGTTGGTGACCCACATCGACGTGCAGGACGAGGACACCGAGGAGGGGCCGGCGATCACCGGCGCCACCTGTCTGTACGTCGTCTACGACTCCGTCTCCGGGCGGGTCACCGCGGCCACGGCCGGCCATCTGCCGCCCGCCGTGGCCCACCCCGACGGGAGGGTGGAGTTCCTGCACCCGCCGGTCTCCCCACCGCTGGGTCTGGGCACCGGCCTGCCCTTCGAGACCACTGAACTGTCGCTGCCGGAGGGCTCCCGGCTGGTGCTCTACACGGACGGGCTGGTCGAGAACCGCAGCCGCGACCTGGACGCGGGGCTGGAAGCACTGCGTGCGGCCCTTTCCGGCCCGGACCGTACGCCGGAGGACACCTGCGCCACCGTCATGCAGTCGCTGCTGCCCGCCAGGTCCACCGACGACGTCGCGCTGCTGGTGGCCCGGACCCGGCGGCTGGACCCGGCACATGTCGCCGAGTGGGACGTGCCCCGTGACCCGGCGGGAGTCGGCCCGGTCCGCAATGACTGCGTCCGCCAGTTGGCGGACTGGGGTCTGCAGGACATCGCCTACGGCACCGAGCTCATCCTCAGCGAACTGATCACCAACGCCATTCGCTACGGCGCCGAGCCCATCCACGTCCGGCTCCTGCACACCCGCACCACCCTGATCTCGGAGGTCTCCGACGGCAGCAGCACCTCCCCGCACATCCGCCAGGCGAAGGCCACCGACGAAGACGGCCGCGGCCTCTTCCTCGTCGCGCAGTTCGCCGAACACTGGGGCACCCGCTACTCCCCCAGGGGCAAGACGATCTGGGCCGCTCAGGCGGTCGGCCCCGGCGCCCTGCCCTCGGAAGAGGAGTCACCGGAGGACCTCCTCAGCCGTTGGGAGGACGGCGGGGAGTGGTGAGGCTGTGGCGCGCGCCCGCGCCCGGGGGCCGGCGTGGCATCTCCGTACGCGCATGGCGCCTCCGTACGCGCATGGCGCCTACTCGCCGCCATGACCTGGCCCGATCACCGTCCTGACAGAGCCCCACAAAGTCGCGGAGTACGCTGGTTCGGACCATTGCTGCCGAGAGAAACGTCGGGCGGTGACCCGTCGCGGTGGGGTTGCGCCAGGACCGTCCGCGTGACAAGGCGTCGGTGGCCCTGCGGGCTGCGGGAGCGCCGAGGGCGGCGCCCGCCCGGCGAGCCTGCGGGGCCCCGTCGGCGGTCCCGCGCCACTGCCTGGCGTGCGCCGTCCTCCGCGGTGGGGTCGCGGTACGGGTGCCATGCGACCGCACCATGCCCATCTCATGGCTCGCCCTGGTCCGCGTCCGCCACCCGCCTGGCGGACCGCTCCCCCACCTGGCCCTGTTGGAGGCGTCGTGGCTACACATCATCGGGTCCGCGCAGGCGCTCTCCTGTGCTGTCTCGGCCTGGCGGCGCTCGGTCTCGGTGCGTGCCAGGAGGAGAGAAGCACCCGGCCGGTCCCGCCTTCCCGGGCCGGGTCCGCCGCAGAAGTGGGCGGGACGGCGGCACTGATCAAGGCGGCGAAGAAGGAGGGCAGGCTCAACACGATCGCGCTGCCACGCCAGTGGGCCAACTACGGCGGGCTGATCGACGGCTTCGAGAAGAAGTACGGCCTCAAGGTCGTCGTCGACCATCCCGACGTCCACAGCCGCCAGGAGATCGATGCCGTGAAGCGCTACCGTGGCCAGGAGCGCGCCCCCGACGTGCTCGACCTCGGCGATTCCTTCGCCCAGTCCGCGGCACGGCAGAATCTGCTGGCCCCCTACCGGGTCGCGCAGTTCGACCAGATTCCGCCGGAGCAGAAGGACGCCGAAGCCCGCTGGTACAACAACTACGGCGGCTACATCTCCATCGGCTGCGACGCCGCCCGCGTCCGGACCTGCCCCTCGTCCTTCGCGGATCTGCTCCGGCCGGAGTACAAGGGCCTGGTCTCGATGTACGGCGAACCCACGATCGCGGGTTCGGCCTTCGCCGCCGTGTACGCGGCGGCGCTCGCCAACGGGGGGTCGTTCGACGACATCCAGCCAGGCATCGACTTCTTCGCCCGGCTCGACAAGGTCGGCAACTACAACCGGGCCGAGCCCGGCCCGGCCGCGATCGCCAAGGGCAAGACACCGATCAGCATCGAGTGGGACTACCTCAACCTCCAGCACATCGACCAGCTCCGCGGTACGAGCGTGAAGTGGAAGGTGTCCATTCCCTTCGACGGCAGCTTCTCGCAGTACTACGCCCAGGCGATCAACAAGGACGCCCCCCACCCGGCCGCGGCGCGACTTTGGGAGGAGTACCTCTTCAGCCCGGAAGGCCAGAACCTCCGCCTCGTGGACTACGCCCGCCCGGTGCTGATGGCCGCCATGGCGAAGAACGGCACCCTCGACACGACCCTGGCCTCACGGCTGCCGACGGTCGAGGGCACACCGCAATTCCCGACCGAGGCACAGCTGAACAAGGCGCTGCGCACCGTCCGTGAGAACTGGGGCAAGGCCGTCGGCCCCAGCTGATCGCCCAGCCTGTACCGGGAGAGGACAGCGTGGCCCGTCCTCCGGCAACAGCTGTGGGCGCAGCCCGCCCACAACACAAGGGAAGCGGCAAGCTGCGCCCAGCAGTTGGGACGCCCTGCAGTCAGTCGGTGGCCAGCATTTCTTCCCGCAGGTGGGTGCAGATGCGGGTGAGGAGGCGGGAGACGTGCATCTGGGAGAGGCCCAGCTCCTCGCCGATCTCGGACTGCGTCATCTCCGCACCGAAACGGAGCTCAAGGAGAGTGCGCTCACGCTCATCGAGCTGAGCCAGGTGCGGCTTGAGAGCCTGGAGATTTTCAGCCAGAGCGAGCGCGGGGTCCTCGTTGCCGATCAGGTCGGCGATGAGTCCGGTCCGTTGCTGGCCGCCACCGGCTTCAATGGGACGGTCAATGGAAGTGGCGTCATAGCCGTTGCAGGCGACCAGCCCCTCGATGACCTCGTCCTCCTCCAGCTCCAAGAGAGCCGCGTAGTCGGCGACGGAGGGCTCAGGAATGCCGCGTCCCTCCAGCTCCTCGCGGGCGCGCGCAAGGTCCACGCGCAGCTCCTGCAGCCGGCGCGGGACGTGCACGGACCAGGTCGTGTCGCGGAAGAACCGCTTGATCTCCCCGGTGATGTACGGAATGGAGAAGGTGGTGAACTCGTTCTCCCGCGAGACGTCGAAGCGGTCGATGGCCTTGATCAGACCGATCGTGCCGACCTGCACGACGTCTTCCATCTCCTGCCCCCGGCTGCGGAAGCGGCGCGCGACGTACCGCACCAGCGACAGATTCATCTCGATGAGCGTGTTGCGCGCGTACTGGTACTCCGCCGTGCCTTCCTCAAGGGCCGCCAGCCGCTCGAAGTACAGCTTCGACAGGCGACGCGCATCCGGCGGGGCCACACACTGGGCTTTATCCACCAGCGGCAAAGAGGGCCGCGCAGACTCAGGCGCCGCCTCCCTCTCCGAGCGGGTCACAGATGTATCGGTCCGCGTCACTGCCGTCGCCATGGCCGGCTGCTCCTCTCCGTTGCCCGTCACTGCGTCGCTCCGTCGCCTACCCTCGGTCCACACGCAAAACATCTTCCATGCGGAAACTATTTTCGCGAGGCAACCACGGCGGCAGATGCCCTACGGCACGCACCCGTCGCGGTCGATGAGCCCAGCCCTTGTGCGAGCTGAACTGCGAGCCCTGACGAACCCTCCGGAAGGGCGGTCCACGCCTGTGTGATGGGGTGTTCCCGTCGGACCACCGTGCGAAGACGACGCACGACAGACGCAAGGGACACGATCGGTGACATCAGGCTCAGTGACCCGCTACGGCCGGAATGGCGCCCAACTGCTCGCCCTGCTGCTTGCCGGGGCCGCCCCCGGCGATGCCGGGCGGGTACGCCGCCGACTGGGCGAAGAGGAGCCCCGATACCTCACCTGGGTGCCCCTCACCGCTGAGGCCCGCGCGCAGGCGGCCGGCGACCCCGACGTGCGGGTACGGCGAGCCCTGGCCCGGGCCGAGGGTCTCAGCGTCGACGACCTGGCCACGCTGCTCGATCGGCCCGACCCGGTCGTCGATCAGTGTGTGTACGAGCATGCCGGGGCCCGCCCGTGGATGCGGCGTCTCATCCTCTCCCCCGGGCGGCACCCCGAGCCCACCGCCCTCGCCTCCCTGCTGGCCCGTATCCGCGCCACCACCCAGGAAGCGCCGGCGCTACCCCACTTCGTGGGTGCGGCCGTGGTGAGCGAAGCACCCGAGCTGGCCGAGCACGCCCTGCGTACCTGCGGCCGCGCGCTGACCACGGCCGAGCAACTGCGTGCCGTACTCGGGCTGTTCTCGCATCCCGACCGGTTGCGCGCGCTGCTCGCCCCCGCAACCGGCCCGGCGCCCCTGCACCCCGCCGTTGCCGACATCGCGCACAGGGCGCTGGAGGCCGACGGCGACACCGGCGGTGGCGGCGGTGGCGGCGGTGACACCGACGGCGACACCGGCGGTGACCGGCTGCGCGCCGCGGTGGCCATCGCCGAGGGGTCCGAGGGCCTGGTGGCCGGACTACGGGCGGGCGAAGCCGAACCGGCCTGGCGCCGCACCGTTGACTGGGACGCCATCGTGACGGCTCATCAGGCCGCGCCGCTGCCGGAGCCTGCCGTACGCGTCCTCGCCGCCCACCCCGACTGTCCCGAGCAGCTGCTCGCCGACCTGTACCGCACCCACCCCACGGTTGTCGCCGAAGCCGCACCCCCCTGTCCGGCCCTGCTGCGCGTCGCCGTACACACGCCCGGGCACCCCGAGCTCCTCCGGATCGCCGCCGGCCTGGGCCCGTCCAGTGACCAGCCAGACCTCAGCGCAGTCGTCCTCGACACCGTCGCCCCCGCGCGCACAGCGGCCCAGGCTCTGCTCGAACTCGGCCCCACCGCACCCCTGCGCATCCTCCTCCACCGCCAACTCGGCGCGGATCCGCAGCGCTGGGCCACCCTGCGCACCGCCCTGTCCCGGTACAAGGGCACCCTCGCCCGCCTTCTGGCCGGCATCGCTGACGGCACGGTGCCCGAGCCCGGCCCCACGGTCACACCTCCCGCCCTGACCAAGCCGTACCGGTTCCTGCTGTACGCCGCCGAACCCGACGATCTGCGCGTGCTGCTCCCCCACCTGCCCGACGAGCTGCTGCACGCCCTGCTCGGCAAGGGCGCGCTGCCGGCGCACGCGCTCGACACCGCGCTCGCGGCGTCCGGCCCCCGCGTACGGGCCGCCCTCGGCCGCAACATCACCCTCGGCATACGCGATCTGCGCCGGCTGACCGAGTGCGACGAACCGACGGTCAACGCCGCCGTGTACCGCAACCAGAAGGCCACCCTCTCCCTGCGCCGCGCAATCGCCTCCGGCGTCCCCCGCACCCCGGGCCGCACCGCACTCGTCCCCCTCGACGCCGCACTGCGCTCCGAACTCCTCGCCACCGAGGACCGGTTCCGCCGCAGCCCGCTGATCACGAGCGGCGACCCCGAACTGGTCCTGCACTCCTGGGGATGGTGGGCGAGCGACGAAGCGCGCCACTTCTCCGTGGTCCGGGTGTGGGAACGCGGTGGCCCGGACACCGTGCGCCGGCTCCTTGATCTGGTCCCCGACGCCGACCCGTCCTCGGTCCTCGCCAAGGCGGCCGCCGCGCTGGAGCACCCCGACGGCCTGGACCGGTTCCGGGAAGGGCTCGAGCCCTACGAAGACCCCGAAGCGCTCCCCCAGGTCTTCGCCACCCCGCGCGGACGCAACGCCACCCGCCGGCTGATGCGGGAGATCGTGCACGAGCCCTACGTGTACGACTTCCCGTGCCTGATCGCCGCCCATCACGAGCACACCTTCGAACCCGAGCCCATCGAGGAACTCCTCCGCCACGAGGACGTCGACGAGGCGATCCGCCAGGCCCTCACCACCCGCGCAAGCGCCCTCGACGCCGAGCCGGTCGATCATCTGCGTTCCACGGCGTACGACGCCGGCCTGCACGGCTGGTTCGTCGCGACCGTCGAGCGGGGCCTGCTCGGACCCGAGCGGCTCGTCGACACCGCCCAGCCGGCCGCGGCGGCCCTCCCGTACCTCGGCCATGTCGGCGCCCGGGCACGCGGGCACGCCGTCGACCTCGTACGCGAGCATCTGGCCGGCCACCCGGAAGCGTGGGTCATCGCGCTCAACCTGGTCGGCACCTTCGCCGGCTCACTCGCCGAACTGATCACCACAGCCGCGAGCGTGGCCGGCCCCCGACCCGATGCCGAAGAGCTGGCCCGCCTCGACGCGAACGCCCGGACCACCGACGCCCCGGACCCGGCCGAGGCACCCGTCCCCGCACTCACCCACGCCGAGCAACGGGAGCGGGAAAAGGTTCTTGACCCGCACGCGGCCCTCGCCTCGGCACACCTGCTCCGCACGCTCGTCGCGGCCGCGCCGCTGCCCACCGACCCCTCTGTGCTCGACGTCCTCGCCGCCACGCACATGACCGACTTCCCCGGTCCGTCCCATCCTGACTGGCTCGTGGAGGCGTGTGAGCGGCACGCCTCGCCCGACACTCGCCGGCGCCTCGTCAAGCAGACGACCGACGGGCACGGGAAGCCCGACCTGTTGGCCTGCCGGCAGGGGCTCGTGGCGCCCAGCGAGATGGTTGCCCGGACACCCGCGCGCGAGATGTCCCCGCTGCCGAGGGACTGGTTCACACGTGATGTGCCGGCGGAGGCAGCAGTGAGTGCCGCGCGCCGACTGGTCGCCGACCGGCTCGGCACCGATCCCGAGCGGTGGCTGCGCGCGCTCGCCGCCATGGACACCGACTGGGCCGATCGGCCTTTCGTCGAGCTGCTCGAGCACGGCAGCGCGGACACCGTCCCCACCACCGTGCTCACCCCGGCAGGCGCCGGACTCCTGCTGCACGCGGGCACCGACGCGCTCGCGGCCGTGCTGCCGCGGCTGGACACACAGGCCACGCTCACCCTCACCGAGCGCGCCTGTGCGACCAGCCACCTGCCCGACGCCCTCCTGGACCATCTGTTCACCCACGACGACCGCGCCGCACTGCTCGTGCTGGCTCGAAGCTCCCGCCATCGGGAGCTGCATCTGCGGCTCCTGGCAGTCGACGACCCCACCATCAACGCGACGCTGTTCGGGGCCGTCCACAGCAGCAGCTCGACCGTCGCGATCCGCCGGATCATCCTCTCCCGCCTGCCTCAGGGCCGCGCCACCGACGGGCCTGACGATCTCCTCCCGCTCGCCCCGGAACTCCGCGAACGGCTGCTCGGCCGGCCCTACTTCGACAAGCGGTCGGCGGAGTACCACCGCGTTCTGGTCGAAGCGGCCGACCCCGAACTCGTGGAGCATGCGCTCGCCTCGTGGGGCAAGCGCCTTCCGCTCCCGGACCACCTCCTGGCCGCGCGCAATACGCTTCGCCACGGCGGCCCTGACCGTCTCCGTTCGCTGATCGACCGGGGCCTGCTCAGCGTGGGCGCCGCCAAGGTCGCCACGAAGGCGCTGTCCGCGCCCGACCCCGTCGCGGTGCTCACCACCCGCCTCGACAAGGAACTGAGCACGGAGCGCCTCGTCGCCAAGCTCCGCACCTGTGGGGAGTACGACCACGAGGAGATCCTGGACCTCCCCTACACCCGCGACTGGGACGTCCTGATCCGGGCGCACGAACAGGATCCGTTTCGCTCGCGGGTATGGGGCACCATCGCCCGGCTGCCGGACGCGCCGGACGAGCTCGCGCCGGCGGCCTTCGAATACTGGTCCTGCTTCATCGACCGCACCCTGACCGACCGCGGCCCCAGCTGGGCCCGTGCGGCCATCGGGAACATCCCGAACCTGTCGCTCCAGCGAAAGGAGTGGGCCGCCGTCCTCGACGCCCTTCTCGAACGGGGTCTGCTCTCCGGCGAAGAGATCATCCACGGTGGTGCGATGGCCAACCGCATGCTCCACTACCTCGCCGAAGTCTCCGTCCGCCAGGAAGTCCCGACCGCCCTCCAGGCCGCCGTTCAGGACGCCACGAACGAACTGGCCGTCCTGGCCGGGAAGCTCCTGGGCACGGACGACGAAGCCTGGCAACGCCTCTTCGCCGCACTGACCGGCAAGGACCCTCACTGGCCCATACCCGACTCCCGCACCACCCCCGCCGCCCTCCTCCACCACGCATCCCGCACACCCCTCGTCCACCGCTGACCCTGATGTCCCCACACGCGGGAAGAGCCGAGCCGCCGGCGGTCTCGAGGCTCAGCGGAGCAGTCCACGCCGATGCCGTCGCTGACATGGGCGGGCTCTGCCATAGGGTCTGTCCATGCCAATAACGAGTGACCCGCTGCCCACCATCGGGGGCCGCGCCGTCGGCATCTTCGGCCTGCTGGTAGCCCTCGGCATCTGTGGCGTATCCGGATCTCAGGCCGCCGTCGCAAGCGGGCTCTTGGGCACTGCCGGCAAGCTGACCGTCAGCGAGTGCCACAGCGGTGGTGGCGGCCGCGGAGGCATGCGCCACTGCTACGGCACCTTCCACCCGGCCGAGGCCGGTGACAGCGATGGCCTGGCGAGCGGTCCGCACGCCCGAGTGAACACACGGGAGGCCGAACCCGGCGACACCCTCCAGGTCCGCAAGGGCAGCGCAGGCTACGTCGTCGCCGGCATGGGCTCGGCCTGGGTCCACATCGCCTTCGCCTTCCTGGGACTGCTGATCGGCTCAGCCGCACTTCCCGTAACGGCGAGCGGCGTCTTTCCGCAAAGGGGCACGGGTCAGGACCTCTTCGCCGCGGTACGCGGTACCCGGCTCGCCTGGATCGCCAAGCGCCTGGCGCTCATGTCCATCGCCGGAATAGCCGTCTCTGCCTACCTGGCCTGGCTGTTCTGACCTTGATCAGGGCATCTCTCTCCCCGCTCCCGCCATGCGATCTTTGCCATCCCGGCCTTCCGGGTCAGCAACCCCGCCCCGTCCAGGCCACACCGGATGCCCCGCCCGGAACTGTCCGGACAAGTCGCTGACCAGCCCGGACAGCCGCACGGCTGTCCCGGACAGCGAAAGCCATTGCCGGAAGGGGGCCGGTCCCCCAGGCTCGGTTGCTGTCGCGGCGGCCGGCCCCACCGGGGGAAGGGCGGCCGCCGCGCCCCCTCACCCCACCCGACAGCCGGACAGGAGTCGTCCCATGCCCACGCACGCCCCGCGCGCCCGCCGTCTCGTACCGACCGCCGCTCTCGCCACCGCCCTCGGCACCGTGCTGCTGCTCGGCGGCACGGCCGAGCCGAGCTGGGGTGTCACCGCCGCCAAGTACCCTGGGCAGGTCAAGTGCCCCAAGGGCGATTACCAGTTGTGCATCGACGGCGGCCCCGGTGGCTTCACCATCAGCGGCAGGAAGTTCTCCGGCCACGACAACGCGATCCTGCTGAGGAACGTCTCGAACGTCACGGTCAGCGGGAACACGTTCAAGAACCTCAGCGGCTCCACCGGCTACGCCGCCGTCCACGTGAAGAACTCCTCCGGCATCGTGATCCGGAAGAACACCTTCTCCGGGCTGCGCAACGGCGGGAACATGCACGGTGTCTACCTGGTGCAGACCTCACGCAGCAGCATCACCGGCAACAAGTTCTCGTCGATCACCGGGGACCCCGTACGGATCAGGGACGGCAGCCGGAACAACACGGTGAGCGGGAACACCTTCACCAAGTCCGGCCAGTACGCCCTGTTCAGCGAGTGGGGTCGGCTGGAGAAGGGCGAGGCCTGCGGTCGCGGCAACGTCTTCAAGAGCAACAAGTACGGAACCGGCTACTCCGGCAAGCGGCTCCCGCTGATCAGGTGGGGCGGCAAGGGCGGCGGCAGCACCGGCCTCAGGCTCACCTGGAACAACTGCAGGAAGGCGAGCATCGTCAACAAGGGCGGCAACAGCAAGCTGTAGGGCCGAAACCGCAACCACAGCGGGGGCGCCGCCCCTCGTTCGCCGTACGGGCACTGCGTCTCCTCGCGAACCGGAGGCATGAGCTTTTGCGTAGATTCTCCGGTTCCGGGGGCCGTGCCCGCCCAAGGAGGTGACGAACGGCTGCCGTCAAGGATGACTCTCACGCCCTGTCTGAAAGCCGCCCCCAGGCAGGGCGTCAGGTCCCCCTTGCGCCCAGCGCGCTGACCTGGTGCAGAGGGTGCGGCACCAGGAACTGCCGCTCGATTCCGGGCGGGTTGAGGTGTGGGGGAAATCGGCTGGAAGGCGTCAGGGGTGGATATGGGACAGGCATCATATGGTTCCGGCCAATCCTCTGAACCATGGGATTTGATGCAGGTCAGAGCGGACTTTCTGGCAAGTCAAGCTTTGCGCATATCTGTTGACAGCGAGTGAGTGCCGCTGCGACCTTGTCTTCGCCTGAGCCACTCGAACGGTCGGTCGTCGCATTGCGGCCCCTGTTCGGCGTTGGCTCGGTTCATGTGGTCCCGGTGTCGTCGGCGGACGTTCCCGGACCTGAAGAAAGCGGGGGGCCAGACGTGTATCGCAGCATGCAGACCAGAAAGACCTTGTCGTGACCCTGGTGGTCATCGGTGCCAATCCGACGGTCGCGCGAGCGGCCGAGGCTCTCCCCGGTGATCTCCTTCATGTACAGCTGCCCGGAGCTCCGGCCCTCGACCGGAACGACGGGCGGATGGCCGGCACACGGCAGGTGCACACCGTCGACTTCCACGACGGCCCGGCCTTCCTCGCGTTCGTCGACGAGGTGCTCAAGCCGTTGTCGCCCACCGCCGTCGTCTCGCTGACCGAGCTCGGTCTGGAGCCGGCGGCCGCGGCGGCGGAGCGGCTCGGTGTGCGGGGGGTCGCCCCCGCGGTCGTCCGGCGCACCCGCGACAAGCTGGAGATGCGGCGGGTCCTCGAACGGAAGGCGCCGCATCTGAACCCGGCCTTCGCCTCCGGCGGCGACCCGGACGCGGTGGCGCGACTGTTCGCCGGGCACACCCCCGTGGTGGCCAAGCCCGTCAGCGGCGTCGGCAGCAATGCCGTGGCTCTGGTGGACCGTGCGGCGGACCTGCCGGCGGACCGCCGGACAGGCGGCACCCTGCTCGAAGCCTTCGTCGGCGGGCTGGAGTTCAGCGTGGAGACGCTGTCCGCCGGCGGCCGGCACACCGTCGTGGGCATCGCCCAGAAGGGGACAACGGGCAGCTTCGTCGAGGTCAGCCACATGATGCCGCCGCCGTCACTGGACTCCGGCGGGCGGGCACGGGTCGAGGAGGCGGTCGGGCAGCTGCTCGACGCCCTCGGGCTGACGGACGGGCCGAGCCACACCGAGGTGAAGATGGACGGCGACCGCGTCATCGTGATCGAGACGCACAACCGCCTCGGTGGCGACGGCATCGCCGACCTGGTGCGGCTGACCACGGGCATCGACTGGCGGGTCGCCGCCCTCGGATGGGCGGTCGGCGCGGGAGTGCCGCGCGGGCCGGCCACGGCCGCCACGGCCGCGACCGTCTTCTTCACCGCACCGCCCGGCACGGTCACCGACGTCGCCCCACCACCGTCCCTGACTCACGGAACGATCGTGGAGTGGGAGGTCGCCGTGGAGCCGGGCGACCCGGTCCGCCCGCTCAGGTCCTCCACCGACCGCCTGGGCACCGCCGTCATCGCCGCCGCGGACGCGACGGCGTGTGTGGCGGCGGTGGCCGAGCTGACGGCGCTGCCCATCGTCACCACGCAACCCGACGCCACCGTGCCCTCGGCGCGCCTCGTCGCGGACGCCCGCCCCACCGCCCGGCCCGGCGCCGCTCCGCCCGGCAGCACGGCCCCGCCGAGCACCGCCGCACAGCCCGCGCCCGTCGCGTAACACGCACCACGCGCCACCACCACGCACCACCACCCACACGCTTCGGTCCGGGGCCGCCCTGCCACAGGGCGCCCCGGCGCCGATCGCAGCCGTACCGCTCTGCTCGCTGCACACCCGACTCGACCACGCCTGGGGGAACCATGACCGTCGACAACGCGCCGATTTCCTACGATTTCCACGGAGATGAGCCGTTCAGCACGCCGTTCCAGGAGATCAAGCCCGAGGAGATCCACATCTACCTCGACCTGGACACCAAGGTCGGCAAGAACACCTGCGGACAGAAATGTACGCACTGTTGGTTCGTCAACTACGAGAAGGTCTACGACAAGTCGTTCGCCATGGAGGAGGGCCCGCGGATCCTCTCCGGACTCCAGTCGCACGGCTACCACGTCTACCCGCGGTACGTGGACAGCTTCGCGTACGACGGTGAGTTCATGCGCATCTACGGCCCCGCCAACAACCGTGAGTTCAGACAGGAATCCGACCACAAGCCCACCGAGACGATGGAGAAGGGCGACGCCTGGACCAGCGGCCGCCCGCTGCTCGCCGACAACTACCTGGAGCTTCTCGACCTCGCCCGGGTCAACGGCTACGGCACCATCTCCATCACCTACCACGGCGTCATCGACGAGAACCTGGCCGTCATCGACGACGGCAGCTACCCGATCAAGGGCGTCTTCAGCGGGGCGAACACCGAGGAGGTGCTGCGCCGGATCGACCACTACAACGAGCACCACCGCAGCACGCTTCCCGCGGACGCCGACCGGTCGGATGCCTTCCGGGTCAACATCGGCGTCACCATCGGCCGGCACAACCACGGCCGCCAGTCCCTGGAGCGCTACGCCCACTACTTCAACAAGCTGGGCGTCGACACGGTCCGCTTCAACAACTTCTCCGACCACGGTGGCCGGCACCCCGAACTCCAGCTCAGCTACGAGGAGATCGAGCAGGCCTACCGCGACTTCAAGTGGCTGCACGAGAACGTCGAACTGGGCTTCCAGCTAGGCGTGAGTGAGGACTTCGGGACCTTCGGGATCAAGGCGATGGGGTTCCCCGGTCATGTCGGCTGGTGCCGGGCCGGCCGCCAGCTGTTCGCCGCCATCCCCACCGAGGTGAGCGTGCTGTCGGAGTCGGCGGACGGTCGCCGCGAGAAGATCGGTGACATCGTCGGCTGCGTCAACACCTTCGAGCCGCACCTGGGCATCCTCGTCCGCACGGTCGCCGACGGGGGCGAGGACGTCCGCTACGACCTGGAGTTCGACCACGCGGCCATCGAGGCGTTCACCAACAAGCGCCTCTCGGGCGTCTACAAGGACGGCTGCTTCGCCCGCGAACTCGCCCAGGAGCAGCAGCTGGTCTCCCGGGTCCCCGCACGCCGCCGGCTTCCTCTCGTCGAGACGACGGGCTGAAGGAGAAACACGCACATGCCGCACGTCCTCGTCTTCGCCAAGACGCCCTATGCCAAGACCCCGTACGACCGCTGGCTGGCCGGCTCCGGTGTCGTGCCGGTCATCCTCACCACCACCGAGTTCGCGGCCGGGTACGGCCACTTGCCCCATGTGCACGCCTTCGACGACTACGACACCAATCAGCTCGTCGAGAAGACGGCACTGCGCCTGGCCCGCGAGCACGCCGTCACGGCCGTCTTCGCCCGCGCCGAGGCGGACGTGGTACGCGCCGCACAACTGCGTGACCTGCTGGACCTGCCGGGACAGCGGACCGCGAGCGCCCTGGCCTTCCGCGACAAGGTGGTCATGAAGGACCACCTTGTCGGGGGCCCGGTGGAGATTCCCGCCTACCGGCCCCTGGATTCGGCCTACACCGCCCTGGAGTTCGTCGCCGAGCACGGCTATCCCGTGGTCATCAAACCGCTCTCGGAGTCCGGCTCTCTGGGCGCGGCCATCATCCGTGACGAGGCGGAGCTGGACGCCTATCTCGCCCGCCCGTGGCGCGGCGCGAGCGAGATCGAAGTGTTCGTACCCGGGCAGATGTACCACGTGGACGGGCTGGTCGTGAACGGCGAGGTGGTGTTCGCCCACCCTTTCCGCTACCTCAACGACTGTCTGTCCTTCCGGGCGAACGACTGGGTGGCCAACCTCCCGCTGACACCCCAGGACCCGGTCCACGACCGGCTGCTCAAGGCGGCAAGGGCGGTGCTGGCAGAGCTGCCCACACCGCCGCACACCGCCTTCCACGCGGAGCTGTGGATCACCCCCGACGACCGGACGGTGTTCTGCGAGATCGCCAGCCGGACCGGCGGCGGGATGATCAGCTCCATGGTCCGGCACGCGTTCGGCATCGATCTCGACAAGGAATGGCTGTATGCCGAATGCGGCCTCCCCAGCACCCTGGGCACCCCCGGCTACCGCCCCACCGGAGCCCTGTGCATCCCGCCGTCGAACGGCGTACTGAACCGTCTGCCCTCCGGTGACGAGCCGGCGTGTGTCAAGGAGGTCGCGCTCACCGGCACGGTCGGCCAGGAGTTCCACGGCGGCGTCAAGTCCGGCCTCTTCCTGGCCGGTTACGTCGTCGGCGGCGACACCGAGGAGGACGTGGCGGCCAATCTGGAACATGTGGCGGCCTGGTTCGCCGACGGCGCCGAGTGGTCCCCCGCTCCCACGGGAGGCACACGATGAACGGGCCGTCGCCCGGCGCCCTGCCGGGCCCGCTGGTCGGGACGGACTGGGTGGCGCCGCGGCTGGGCACCCCCGGGCTGGTGGTGCTCGACGCCTCGATCGGCGGGCACCGCGACGCCGGCGAACGGATCCCGGGGGCGCGGCCCTTCGACATCGACGGCGCGCTCTCGGACCACTCCGGTCCGCTGCCGCACACAATGCCCGGGGGCGGGCACTTCACCCGGGAAATGCGGGCGCTCGGCGTGGACGACGGCGACACCGTCGTCGTCTACGACGGGGCGGGTCTCTACTCCAGTGCCCGCGCATGGTGGATGCTGCGGGCCATGGGCCACGACCGGGTGGCCGTGCTCGACGGCGGTCTGCCCGCCTGGCGCGCCGCCGGGCTGCCGCTGGAGACCGGCGCACCCACACCCGCGGCGCGCCCCGGTGACTTCACCGCACGGCCGCGTCCCGGCCTGATCGTCGGCAGCGACGAGGTCTCCGCGGCCCTGACCGATCCGGCCTCGGCAGTCCTCGACGCCCGCGCCCGCGACCGCTTCGCCGGCGCGGTCGCCGAGCCCCGCCCGGGGCTGCGTCCCGGCCATATGCCCGGAGCGCTGAATCTGCCGTTCGGAGAGCTCCAACGGGACGGCCGGATGCGTCCCGCTTCGCAGCTGCGCGACGCGTTCGCCCCGCTCGCCGGGGACCGCCGACGCCTGTTCTTCAGCTGCGGTTCCGGCGTCACCGCCTGCATCCTGGCGCTGGGGGCCGAGCTGGCCGGATACGACGACCTGGCCGTGTACGACGGGTCCTGGAGCGAATGGGGTCTGCCGGGCGCGGACCGGCCGGTCGTCACCGGTCCGCAGAGCGGAGGGCCGTCGGCGTGATGTCCTCGCTCTCGGCCAAGTGGCGCACGTTCAGGGGGCTGTCGTCCAGCCTCAAGTCGCTGATCGTGCTGTCCTTCGTGGTCGCACTCGGCAGTTACATGGTCACGCCGTTCATCGGCGTCCTGATGGTCCAAGCGGTGGGCCTGGACGTCCGCCTGGCCGGTGTACTGGTGGCCGTCGCCACGTTCATCCAGTTCGGCGGCAGCATCCTGGGGGGCCTGGTCGTGGACCGGCTCGGCCTCAAGCGGACGATGGTCGGCTCCCTCGCCCTGCGGACCACGGGTCTGCTCCTGCTGGGGCTGGCCGTGAAGGTCCCCTGGGTCGCCTACCCGGCAGTGGTCCTCGTCGCCGCCGGGCCGGCGCTCTATCTCCCGGCGAACAAGGCGTACATCGTCACCTGCGTCTCCGACGAGCTGCGGCCGCTGTTCCTCGGCGTCAGCAGCGCGGCCCTCAACGCCGGGATGGGGCTCGGGCCGCTGCTGGCCGCCGTCCTGATCGACGCCGATCCGGTGGTGCTGCTCCTCGGCGCCGCGGCACTGTTCGGCCTGATCACCCTGGCCCACCAGCTCACCATGCGGCCCCTCGCCCGCCGCCAGGACGCCCCGCCGGGCGGCGTCAGCGCCGACCGTCCCGGCCCCGCCGGGAAGCTCCAGCCCCTGCGCGGCGCCCTGCGACCGGTGCTCTTCACGGCGCTCGCCTTCTACCTCTATTTCTTCTTCCAGAGCTTCCTGGGCCTGTACGCCGCGGGTGTGCACAACATCCAGGTGCTCGGCTGGGCCATGCTCGTCAACTGCGCCATGATGGTGGCGCTCCAGCCGCCGCTGTCGGGCTGGATCGCGCGGGCCGACTACCGCCGCCTGGTGGCCGGATCATTCGCCCTGATGGCCGCCGGGACGGCCGTGATGTCGCTGGGGCACACCGCTGCCCTGCTGAGCGGCACCGTGCTCTTCAGCCTCGGCGAGGTCTTCCTCTTCCTGCGCTGTGACCTGGAAATGGTCGACCGCATACCCAGCAATCCGGCCTTCGCCTTCGGCGTCCAGCGGCTGACGGCGGGTGTCGGCGGCCTCCTCGCCGGCATCGTCGGCGGCTTCCTCTTCGCCCACTACCAAAGCGCACACGACCTGGGCATGTTCTGGATCGCCGTCGCCGTGCAGTGCGCCGTCGCGGCAGCCATCGCCCTGGTACTCGGCGGCCGCCGGACCGCGGCGGCCACAGCACACGACGAGCAAGCGGATCTGGAAGTGGTGTCATGACCGGCAAACCCTCGATGGAGACCCGGTTCGTGCACGCCGGATCCGACCCGCGGCAGCAGCACGGCTACGTCAACCCGCCGATCCACCGGGCCTCGACGGTGCTCTACGAGGACGTGGCCGCGATGGACGCCTCGCAGGCCGACCCCCTCAAACGCCGGATGCCGGTCTACGGCCGTTTCGGCACACCCACCGGCCGCGCCTTCGAGACGGCACTGACCGACCTGGAAGGCGGGCACGCCGCCGTCGCCACCTGTTCGGGTCTCGCGGCGATCACCACGGCGATCCTTTCGTTCGTCCGGGCCGGAGACCACATCCTCGTCAGCGACTCCGTCTATCTGCCCACCCGCAAGTTCTGCAACTCGCTGGCCGATCTGGGTGTGGAGACGGAGTACTACGATCCCGGTGTGGACAAGTCCATCGAGGACCTGATCCGCCCCACCACACGCCTCGTCTGCCTGGAGTCACCCGGCTCCACGACCTTCGAGGTACAGGACGTCCCGGCCGTCACGAGCGTGTGCCGTACCCACGGTGTGGTCACCCTCATCGACAACACCTGGGCCACCCCCGCCTTCCACCGCCCCCTGGAGCTGGGCGCCGATGTCGTCGTGCACTCGGCGACGAAGTACCTCATCGGTCACGCCGACAGCATCCTCGGGGCCATCGTGTGCACCGAGGACACCTACCCCGCGGTGCGCGCCTCGGCGATCCGGCTCGGCCAGTGCGCCGGCGCGGACGATGTCTACCTGGGCCTGCGCGGGCTCCGTACGCTCGGCGTCCGGATGCGTCAGCACCATCACCAGGCCGTCGGCCTCGCCTCCTGGCTGCGCGAACAGGACGGGGTGCGCGCCGTGCTGCACCCTGCGCTGCCGGGCGACCCGGGCCACGAACTGTGGTGCCGCGACTTCACCGGCGCCGCGGGCCTGTTCGGCCTCGAACTCGAACCCGGGCTCAGCAAGCCCGCCGTGGACGCGCTGCTCGCAGAGCTGCGGCTGTTCGGCCTCGGCCACAGCTACGGCGGCTACGAGAGCCTGATCGTGCCGGCCGATCCGGTCACCCATCGCCTCCCGGGCACGTGGACGGGCCGCGGCCCCCTGCTGCGCGTGCACGCCGGCTTCGAATCCCTCGACGATCTCAAGGAGGACCTGGCCCGGGGCCTGGCCACCCTCTCCGCCCACGCGCGGCACTGAGGTTCTTTGCCGGGCCCGGGATCGGGGCCCGGGCCCGTCGCCCACCCGGCACACCGCGTGGGCTCGGGGCGGACCGGGAGGCGTCGGGGCCGCACTCTGTCACCACGGCACCAAGGCCGGCTACATCGAAGTCCTCCTCGGCCGCCGGCCTGGGCGGGCCACGTCCTCAACGGAGGTCACGACGCGGAAGGCTGTGCCCTTTCACGGCTGGATCTTCTTCGGGGCCGGGGCGTCGCCGGGAGGCACGCCCTTCACTGTCGCAGGGCCGCCAGGGCCCACCCCAGAATGCTTCTGCCGTTGGTTGCTGCCGGGAACGGAGCTCTGGCTGTTCGCGTCACTTCCTGCGTTGCGTCGCCGCTGGGCCACCCGGCGCAGATTGCTCAGCCTGCCCCTGACATCGTCGGGGGCTCGGGACACCTGTGGGCCACCCGACCAGGACTGTTCGGCGGGCCGCGGGGCCAGATTGCTTCTGGGCACCCGCCGTGGCAGGCCGGAGGCGGTCACCGCCGAGTACTCGTCCCTGTGAGAGCCAAGCAGTCGGCTGGCTGTGACAGCAGGATGGGCGACGAGCCTCGCAGCCCACTGCCGGGTGCCTCGGGCCTCTGTGCCGGACAGTTCGACGCGGATGGCCGGGGCCTGCGCGGTCTGCTCATCGAGGTGCGCCCGGACGGTGAACTTACTACCGGGCGCGGAGTACAGGGAGCCGTAGACGCTGTCGGCGGACTCATCGGGCACGATCTGCCGGCCGCCCGCAAACAGCTCCACCTTCACCTCATCAAGCGGCACGCCCGTGGTCTGGAGGACCTCCACCGTCAGGCGCCCTCCGCCCCCTGGGAGCAGCATGGCCGTGGTGTGGACGACTTCAAAACGGGGCCTGATGCTGTCGTCCCGCAGGGTGCGCTCCAGCGCGAGCTGGTCGCGCATCACATTGACCTGTTCTTCGGACGCCTTGACGGTGCGTCTTGCGCTGTGCGCCTGCCACCAGCCCACTACGGCCGCGGCGGCGGCAACGAGCGCGCTGACAGCGGAGATGGAGTCGCCGGCGTCCATCGTCACGCCCCTGTCTCTTGTTGTGTGCACCCTTGTTCTCCCTCACGGACGATGAGGGGTACCAGCCAGCTTCCCAGCTGAGACAGGCGTCCGGGGCCGTCTTGGGCCAGCCGGTCGACTTCATGGCGATGCTCCAGGAGAGCGTCCGGGGCCCTGCCGAAGGCCACGTCAATCGGACCACGATGCGCAGCCGCCAAATGTTCGGCCGAGCTTTCCTCCAACTCCTCCTGAAATAGGCCCTGTTGGCGTGACGGCCGGTCACATGACCGGCCCGATAGGGTCACAGATATGGACATCGACGAGACCGAGTACGAGGAACTGCGACAGCTCGACCAGCTCAGGTCCGACAACCGGGTCCTGAACGCCTGGCTGACCGTCCAGCACGCAGAGTTCCCCGGCTGGGCCGAACAGGCCCCGGGCACCTGGGACTTCAGCCTCGACTCGCTCGCCCGCCTCGAAGACCTGATCCGCGACCGCTACGCCACCACCGAGCACGCCTACCTGGAGGAAGGGGGCGACTTCCTCCAGACCGCCTCGTGGTACGTCGGGGAAGTCCACAACCGGCACTTCGGCACCGTGTGGCAGTTCCACCCCGATTCGGCGGAGACCTCCGGCGCATGGCCGTTCGTCACCGTGCCCTTCGACCGGCTCTTCGAGTTCCCCGACGAGGACGGCATCGAACCCGACAGCCGGCCCCTCTACACGCCCGTGAAAAGGCTGTGCGGCATCCTCACCCCCGACAATGGACACCTCTCCACCGACCCAGAGATCTATACCCCCACCGGCGCAGACACCTAGGCAGCTTCGTTTGGACCCCGACCACCCCGACGCCAAGGGCCTGCGGTCGGGTGGTGAAGGTGCAGGCGGCGGGCGGGCCCCGCAGGGACTTGCCGTGAGCGGGGTGTGCCCTTTCGCTGGGCGGGTGGAGGAGGTGAAGTGGGGCAGGGTCAGAGGGAGAAGGCGCCGGTGAGCAGCGCCGCGGCGGTCATCACAAGGGTGGTGGCGAAGGCCCAGCGGAAGATGAAGCGCTGGTGTTCGCCGAGCTGCACACCGCTCATACCGATCAGGATGAAGGTGGAGGCGGTGAGCGGGCTGAGGGGGAAGCCGGTGGTCATCTGGCCGAGGATGGCGGCCCTGGCGACTTCTGCCTGGTCGGTGCCGAAGCCGGCCGCGGTCTCGGAGAGCACGGGCAGCACGCCGAAGTAGTAGGCATCCGGGGTGAAGCCCAGGCTCAGCGGCATCCCGGTGACGGCCACCAGCACCGGCAGGTGGCCGCCGAGGGAGTCGGGGACGACGGATACGAACGCCTCGGCCATCTCGGTGATCATCTTGGTGCCGGTCAGAACGCCGGTGAAGACACCGGCCGCGAAGATCATCGTGGTGACGAGTACCACGCTCTTGGCGTGCTTCTCCAGCAGTGCCTGCTGGCCTTCCCAGGTAGGGCGGTTGACGAGCAGGGCGAGGGTGAAGGCAAGAGCGAACAGCACCGGCAGCGGCATCACCTCCAGGACCAGGCTGACCAACAGTGCAATGGTCAGTACCAGGTTGAAGATGCTCGGCCAGGTCCGAGGCCGCGCCGGCACCCAGGGGGTACCCGGACCGTCCCCGGCCATACGGGTGGGCTGCTCGCATCCGTCCCGCTCCGTACCGGCGTCCACCTCGCCCTGTGGCGTCAGCGCGCCGAGACGGCTCCGCTCCCGGCGGCCGATCAGATACGAGGCCAGCAGGACCCAGGCGAGGCCGCAGCCCATCGCGGGCAGGACCGGCGTGAAGACCTCGGAGCTGTCCAGCTTCAGCGCCGCCATGGCCCGCACCGTCGGGCCGCCCCAGGGGATCATGTTCATCACACCCGCGGCCAGGCAGACGACCCCGGACAGCACCAGCGGGCTCATCCCCAATCTCTTGTAGACGGGCAGCAGCGCGGAGACGGTGATGAGGAAGGTCGAGGCGCCGTCACCGTCCAGGGCCACGCACATCGTGAGGACGGCCGTGCCGACAGTGATCCGCGCCGGATCGTTCCGGGCGACGCGCAGGATCCCGCGTATCAGAGGATCGAAGAGGCCGGCGTCCACCATCAGGCTGAAGTACAGGACCGCGAAGGCGATCATGATGCCGGTAGGGGCCACCGTGGAGAGCCCGTCAAGGACCATCTCGCCCAGTTCGCCCGCGAAGCCGCCGGCGAGCGCGGCCAGCACCGGGAGCAGAACGAGGGCCACCAGGACCGATACGCGTTTGGTCATGGTGAGCAACAGAAAAATGCCGATTGTGGAAAAGCCCAGAGCTGCCAGCATGGGTGTCGCTCACTTTCTCGGATACGGCTCCCGGCGGCGGGGGAGCAGGGCGCCTTGAGGGCGCCGATGCGTTGCGGAAGAGTGTCCGAGCGGCGACAGATCGGTGTCCAGCATCGAACCGAGATCTATCCATGCGGTCTGTGCATCAATCGCATATGCTCCCTGGGCATGGAAGCCAGTTTGCGTCAGCTGGCGGCGTACGCGGCCGTCGCCCGGGCGGCGAGCTTCACCGCGGCCGCCGCGGAACTGCATGTCTCGCAGTCCTCTCTGAGCCGCGCGGTCGCGGATCTGGAGCGGCTACTGGGTGCGCAGCTGCTCGAACGCGACACCCGCAATGTGCAGCTGACCGCCGCCGGCGCCGAGGCCCTGCGGGTAGCCGACCAGATCGTCAACGCCCACCGAGCAGGCATGAAGGAGCTGGAGCGATTCCTGCTCGGTGAGTCGGGAACGGTCGCCGTGGCCACCCTCCCCTCGGTCGCCGCGGTGCTGCTGCCGCAAGTGATCTCCGCCTTCCGCAAGCAGCGGCCGCAGGTGACGGTGCGCATCATGGACGGTATGGAACGGTCGGTGCTGGGCCGGGTCCTGTCGGGAGACGCGGACTTCGCGATCACCACGGTCGGCGAGCCGTCGGATCAGCTGGAGCACCGTCCCCTGGTCCGGGACCGATTCGTCGCGGTGCTGCCCGAAGGCCATCCGCTCGCCGACCGCGAGGAAGTGCCCTGGGAGCACCTGGCTCGCCATCCGTTCCTCGCCGTCGGACGGGATTCGAGCGTGCGCCGGCTCACCGACGCGGCATTCGCTCAGGTCGATGCGCATGCGGCACCGGCGGCCGAGGCGGGAAGCGTGGCGACGGTGGGCGGACTCGTGGCGGCCGGCCTGGGGGTGTCCGCGATGCCTGCCCTGGTGCTGCCGCTCATGGGAACCGGGCCCGTCGTCTGCCGACCGCTGGTCGAGCCGGTGGTCGACCGGCGCCTGGACATCGCCCTGCGTGCGCGGCGGCCCCTCCCGCTCGCGGCGCGTCGGTTCCTGGAAACACTGGAGGAATCCCGGGAGCAGGGGCGCGACCTCCCGCCCGGGATCTCCTGGGCCTGAGCCGCATCCGGACCGCACGCCGACAGTCGGCCCCTCCCCCATCGATCTATGCGGAAGGCGCATGGATTCATGGTTTTCTTTTGCTGGACAGGTATTTGTTGCTTCGCCACGCTAGGAGCCCTCGGGAGCATGCGGGCCGGCCACAACGGCCGGTGCCGCGGCCCGAAGCGGGCAAGTACATCGATGGCGAGGGAGCACCGTGGTGTCGAATGAGCATCGGGATACCGGCGGACACGGGCAGTTGCACGGGCTGAAAGTGGTCGAGTTCGCCCATGTGGTGGCCGGCCCACTGGCGGGCTCGATGCTCGCCGACCAGGGAGCCGACGTGGTGCACGTCGAGCCCCCAGGCTCCGGGGACGCCGCCCGTGCGATGGGACCGAAGAAGGACGGCCACCCCCTGTGGTTCAAGGTCGCCGGGCGTAACAAGCGCTCCGTCACCCTGGATCTGCACCACGAGGACGGCCGGGCCCTCGCCCACCGGCTCCTCGCCTGGGCAGACGTCGTCATCGTCACCCTGCGTGCCGGGCGCCTGCGCAGCTGGGGGCTCGACTGGGAAGCGGTCCACCGGATCAACCCGAAGGCCGTACTGCTGCAGGTATCCGGCTTCGGCGCGACCTCCTCGCAGGCCGACGCACCCGGCTTCGGCAAGATGGGCGAGGCGCGCAGCGGAGCGGTGCATCTGACCGGATTCCCCGACGGTCCGCCGGTGCACACCGGCTTCTCCCACGGTGACGCGGTGACCGGGCTGATGGGTGCCTACGCCATCCTCGCCGCCCTCCACCGCCGTGATCACGACCCCGACTTCGACGGCGAATGGATCGACCTCGCCCTCTTCGAGCCCCTGTTCCGGCTCGTCGAGTGGCAGGTCATCGTCCACGATCAACTGGGGACGGTGCCTGAGCGCGCCGGCAACCAATTGGCGGTCGCCCCCGCCGCGGTGATCAACACCTATAGCTCCCGCGACGGCGAGTGGATCACGGTGACATCCGCGACGCTGCGCTCGGTATCCAACATCGCCCGTCTGCTCGGACTGCCCGAGGAGGAGTTCGCCACGGCGGAGCAGCAGCATGCCGGGCGCCGACGGCTCAACGAAGGCCTGCACGCCTGGGTGGCGGAGCGCACCACCGCCGAGTGCCTGGAAGAGTTCACCCGCAACGAGGTAGTGGCCTCAAGGGTGTTCAGCGCCGCAGACATCGCCGCCGACCCCATCTACGCCGAGCGCGAGGACATCGTCACCGTCGACGACGCGGACCTCGGCCCGGTGCGGATGCAGGCGGTGATCCCCCACTTCCGTCAGAGCCCCGGGCAGGTGTGGCGGACCGGACCCGCCCTGGGGCAGGACAACCACCTCGTCTACAGCGAATGGCTCGGGCTCGGCGAGCAGGAACTGGCAGATCTGGAGAAGAACGGTGTCGTGTGAGGCGGACGCGGCGGCGGTGGCCCGGCCCCCGCTGCGCTCCCTGCTCTTCGTGCCCGGAACCAGGACGGACTGGCTGCCCAAGGCGCAGGCGGCCGGCGCCGACGCGGTGATCCTCGACCTGGAGGACGCGGTGCCGGAACAGGACAGAGCGTCCGCCCGTGCACAGGTGGGCGAAGCCATCGCGCAGGCCGCCGCAGACTCGGCGGACCATCCGGCGCTCTTCGTCCGGATCAACCCGCTCGACGGCTGGGCGGAGGCGGAGGAGCTGCGCACGATCGTACGCCCCGGCCTCACCGGGATCGTGCTCCCCAAGGTGCGCCATGCCCAGGACGTACGCTTCGCCGACCGGCTGCTCGACTGGTGCGAACGCGAACAGGGCCTGCACCGGGGACAGATCGCCCTGGTGCCCTTGCTGGAGACGGCTCGCGGCCTGCGAGAGGCTTACGACTGCGCGGCAGCTGCCTCGCGCGTCGCGTACCTGGGCGCCCTCACCGGCGCCGGCGGCGATGTCGAGCGCGCCGTCGGCTACCGCTGGAGCCCAGAGGGAACGGAGACGCTGGCGCTGCGCTCCCGGGTCCTGCTGGACGTGAGGGCGGCGGGGTCGCTCCACCCGGTCGCCGGACTGTGGACCCGCATCGCCGATCTCGCAGGACTGCGCTCCTTCGCCGAACAGAACCGCTCTCTCGGCTACGAGGGCATGATGGCAATCCACCCCTCCCACATCTCCGTGATCAACGAAGTCTTCTCGCCCGGCCCCGACGAACTCGCCCGCTGTGCACGGCTGATCGCCGCCGTGGAGGAGGCACAGGCGAACGGGGCGGGTGCGGTGTCGTTCGAGGGAGAGATGGTCGACGAGGCCATGGCCGCGACAGCCCGGCTGATGCTGGAACGGCACACCCGGCACAGGGCTGTTCGAGGTTCGCAATCTTCCTGACCGGCCGGACGCAGAACCCGGGGGGGACTCTCACTGCTCAGATATGGACGCTCACTGCTCAGGCTTCATGATCATCAAGTGCTGAGGGTCGGGGAAGGGGACGAAGCCGACCTTGGCGTAGACCTCGTGGGCATCGAGGGTGGACAGAAGCGTCCGCTTGAGTTTGTAAGGGGCCAGGTGGTCGCGGACCGCAGCAGCGAGCCAGGTGCCGAGGCCCTTGCCGCGGTGTGTGGGGGCGACATAGACATCGCAGAGCCAGGCGAAGGTCGCCAAGTCCGTGACGACACGTGCGTAAGCGACCTGGGCGCCACTGTCGTCGTAGAGGCCGAAGTTGAGCGACCCGCGGATGGACTGCTCGACGGTTTCGCGGCTGCGGCCCAGAGCCCAGAACGCGTCGGTCGACAGCCAGTGGTACACCAGGTCGATGTCGAGGCGTTCCGGGTCGGTGGCGACCTCGTATCCGTCTTCCCTGCGAGTGATCATGATCAGGAATGGTAGAGCTGACAACTGCCGTGCAGCCAGCGGATTTGAGGCTCTCCTGCGGTATGCGTGGGTCAGGGAGTTGGCGGCCTGGGAGGGCGCGGCTCGGCGCCGCGCACTCCCGCACCGCCACGAGGGCACGGACGGAGTTCCGCGTCAGCCCCGGCCGAGGACGCAGAACTCGTTACCAGCCGGGTCGGCCAGGACGACCCAGGAGACGTCACCCTGACCCACATCGGCCCGTATCGCGCCGAGGCCTTCGAGCCGGGCGACCTCCTTCGCCTGATCCTCGACGGGGTCGGACATCACGTCGAGATGGATGCGGTTCCATACGACCTCGTCGTCGGGCGTGCGGCGGAACTCCAGGTACGGCCCGACGCCCTTGACGGAGCGCAGCAGGGCGCGGTCGTCGGTCAGCTCGTGGACGGTCCAGTCGATCGCCTCGCCCCAGAACCGGACCATGGCCCGTGGGTCGGCGCAGTCGACAACCACGGCGGCTATCGGCCCGGTGTCCCGGTAGAGCTCCCGGGGCTCCAGGACGCTGAACACGTTGCCTTCCGGGTCGGCCATCACCGTCCACGGCACGTCGCCCTGGCCCACATCGGCGGGCGTCGCCCCGAGCTCCTTCAGACGTGCGACCAACTCCGCCTGATGGGCGTCGGAGGTGGTGGCGAGCTCGATGTGCACACGGCACTTCACCGTCTCCGGGTCCGGGACGCGGACGAGATCGATGCAGACGGCGGCCGGGTCCGGCCAGTCGAAGCCCGCGGGTTCCAGGTTGGTGACGCCGGGCCCTTCGCTGGAAACACCCCAGCCGAGCGCCTCCGCCCAGAACCGGCCGAGCGCCGAGTCGTCCCGGGCCTTGAAGTTCACCTGAACAAGTTGCAGCGTCATGCCGCAAACCTTAGGCGATCCCTCATCGGGCAGGCGTGCGAATTCAGGCTCTCCTGCTGCATGTATGGCTCAGGCCGGCGGTACGCGTTGCGGGCGTGCCGGCCGCTTCCTTGGCAGCTCCGCGAACTCCCGGTCGTCCGGGTGCGCTCAGAGCCATGTCCAGGTTGGCCCCGCCCCAGGATGCGGATGCGAGCAGACCACGCCCTGACCAACCGCCCCACAATCTCAGTGCGTCCCTCTGCACACTGCCGGCCAGGACCGGCCGCACCAGCGGCCTACTCAGCGTCCCTTGAGCTTAATTACGCATTTCGAAACCAGACGGCCCTATGAGCCAAGCTCTGACTCCCGGCGTGCCCTCCCGCCGGGAGATGTAGCCAATGGTGGCTGCGGATCACCCGGCGGGAGAGGGCACCGACACCGTCCCAACGTGGTTCCTACGGTGCTGCCGTGGCCTCGGCGTACTTCTTGATGAGTTCGTAGGAGCGAATGCGGTCGCCGAGGTCGTAGACGGGCGTGGTCAGCATCAGTTCGTCCGCTCCGGTCTCACCGGCCAGTTGTGTGAGCCGATGCATGACGGTCTCGGGTGTCCCGACGGCTTGCTGTGCACGGAAGCCGGCCAGCGCCTGTCGCTCCTGCTCCGTGAAGGAGTGGGCGGCCGCGTCCGCGGGTGTGGGGAAGGGGATCTCGCTGAGGCCCTTGAGGAGCCCGGCTTTGATGACGTCCATCGGTCCGATGCGCCACGCGGCTTCTTCGTCCGTCTCGGCACATACCGTCTCCACGCACACCAGCACCCGGGGCCGCTCGCACCAACGCGATGGGGTGAACGCCGCCCGGTAACGCTCCAGCACGGCTTGGGTGTTGTCCGGCCGGATGTGGTGTGCGACGGCGATCGGCAGGCCCAGTCGCGCGGCGAGAGCGGCACCTGCGGTGCTGGAGGCCAGCAGCCACGGCTCCGGCAGCGGACCGAGTGCGACTTCGTCGACCAGAAAAGACAGGATCGCGGCCACGTCGCCCTCGTACTCCGCATCCGTCGTCGGTCCGGCACCGCGGCGCAGTGCCCGTGCGATGGCCTCGTCGAAGGTGCCCGGGCCGCGGCCGATGCCCAAATCGATGCGTTCCGGGTGCAAGGCAGCCAGCGTTCCGAACTGCTCCGCCAGCGTGATCGGTGCGTGGTTGGGCGCCAGCACTCCGCCCGAACCAAGACGGATGGCCGACGTCGAAGCGGCAGCGTGCGCGGTCAACACCACTGGTGGGAACGCGCCGATGGCGGGCGAATGGTGATGCTCGGCGTACCAGATCCGTTGGTAGCCCAGCCGTTCCACTCCCTGGGCGAAGGCCGCGGTGTCGCGCAGCGTATCCACGGCTCGGGCGCCCGTCTGGACCATTGCGACTTCGAGCGCTGAAAGAGGTATATCCAACATGTCGTCAGCATAGAGATCTTGCGTGCGGCGAGGGGGCCTTGATCTTGCTTGTGACTCCCTCACCAATCAGGGCGGCCGGTCGGAAAACCCGGGCCGGGAAAGCCGTGATGGCCTGACCCACCCGATGCGGCGCTGCGGTCCCCCAAACCCTGTATGATCATGATGCAACTCCGGCGCAGCGCACGGAGTCGCGCGTCTGTGGTCCAAGGAAAGACGCCCGCCAGCCGGCGGGAAATGCAGGTGCAAGGCCTGCCGGGCGCTCCACACGCAAGGGCCCCTGTCTCGTATGAGGCAGGGGCCCTTGCGTCATTTGCCCGTAGCTCCATTCCGACGCACTGCCGCCGCCTGATCTCTGAGCCTCTTCGCTCGGCGGCGGGCCCAGGAGGCAGTGGTCGGAGGTCTGCACAGCCGAGCGGGCGGTGCGCCCGGCCGCCGGTGGCCGGCCGTTAACCAGGCCGGGCGAGGAGGTCCTGTTGTGGCAGCGGCCGGTGCAGCGCGAGGAGGGCCTGATCGTCCTGGGGCGCACCGCCGCTGTGGCGGCTGACGTCGCGGGCCAGGAGGTCGAGGACCGTCGAAGGATCCGGGAAATGGCTGGTCTGGCGGAGGTAGGACTGCACCATGTGCGGAACCCGGTCCGCGGGGTCATAGAAGACGCCGGCAGGATCGCGCGCCTCGGTGACACCGTCGGTGAAGCAGAGCAGCATCGCCCCGGGCGGGAACGGGTACGTCTCCACCGGTGATGACCAGTCCCCCAGGCCGGTGATGCCCAAGGGCGGCGCCGCCTCCTCCGGCTCCAGCACGCGCGCCCGGCCGTCCGCATGCAGCAGCACAGGGGCGGGATGGCCGCGGTTGACGATATGGACCTGGCTCAGATCGTCGGCGAACTGAACGATCAGGGCAGTGGTGAACCCCTCCGTCGCGTCCAGGCCCTCCCGGCGCTGGCTTTCGCGCCACAGGGCCTCTTCCATGCACCCCACCAGGGCAGGCAGGTCAGGTTCGTGGTCGGCGGCGTAGCGGAAGACCCCGATGTCGACGCTGACCGCCGTAACGGCGGAGAGTCCCTTGCCCCGCACGTCGCCGACCATGGCGCGCACCCCGAACGGAGTCTCCTGCATCACGTAGAGATCACCGCCGATCAGCGCCATGTCTTCGGCCGGCACATAGCGGGCGGCGATCCGCAGGTCCCCCAGCCGGCTCGGGGGGCTGGGCAGCACGGCCCGCTGGGCCACCTCCGCGGCGTAGCGTGCCCGGCTCGCGCTCGCATGCTGCATGCGCAGGGACCGGTTCAATCCGACCGCCAGCGCGGTGACGGACGCCAGCGTGATCTGAACCGCCGCGTCGCCCTGCCAGTCGTACGATCCGGCGACGAACGCCAGACCCGCCTGCACCGCCATGGCCGTAAGGCCGACACCGACGATCCCCACCGGGCCGAACAGCGAAACCGCCGTCACGGGCGCCACGGCCAAGAGAGGAGCTGATGACACCGAGGTAGGCGTCAGCAGATCCACCAACGCCGCAAGAGCGATCACCACGGCCGGAACCCAACGGCGTACCCGTGACCACACCGGCAACACCCTCATCAGACCATGATGCCTCCCTGCACGCCCGCGACGACGGAACTGTCCGCGTCGACACCTCCGCCGCAGCCAAACAGCCGACATCGCGATTGGTCATCCGGGGCAGAGCAGCTTCAGGAAGGGCTGTAGCACCGACCTGCTCGCCTGTGCTCGGTCTCTTCCGCGGCAGCGGCATCGGCATCCTCCGGAGCCCGCTGCTGCCGCTCGTGCCTCTCAGCCCGGGTGCGCGCGTCGCATTCCTCGCCCGGGCGACCGTCCCAGGCCCGGTGCCTTGTGGCTCCGCAGCACAGGTCCGGCACGGCTGCGTGTGACACTCAGTGCCTGCGAGGGCGGGACCGGGAGCGCAGGGGCCGGGACCGCAGGGTGCCCGGCGTCCTGGCGCATGCGGGGCTGAGCGGCCGGCCCCTTCGGCCGAGACCAACCACCATCGCCACGTAGCGGCGGCGGCCGCCAAGCCTCACCCCTCCAGCCTACGGTTCGGTCTCCTCGTCGGCCTCGGCCGCAGGGATGTCGACGAGCACGAGCCCGGTGAGCACCCGGTGCATGGTCCGCTCGAACAGCGGCTGGGGATCTTCTGCCGGGTCCGCTCCCGTGTGATCGGCCATGGCGGCCGCGACATGTGGATGATCTCCGTGGGAGGCCGTCTGGGTCAGGTAGGCGGCCTGCGCCGCCTGGCGGTCGGTGGTTGCGCGGCCGACCTGGGTTTCTGCCCGGGCGAACTGCGCGACCAGGGCGCTCATCAGGGCGACGATTTCCATCTTGGTCCGTCCGGGCAGCCGGACGGGCGCCATCGCCCGCAGCGCGTATTCCAGGAAATCCATGCCCCGCGGCCCCAGCCGCAGAGGTTCCGGCGGGACGTCGGACAGCCAGGGGTGCCGCAGATGGACGGCCTTGGCCCGGGCCGCCAGGGCGACCAAGTCCTCCACGGGATCGCCGTGGAGCGGGACGTCGAGGTCGATCTCCCCCGTCACCGCGTCCGTCATGAGGTCGAGCAGGTCGTCACGGCCGGAGACGTAGCGGTAAAGGGATGCCTGGCCGGTTCCCAGCTCCTTGGCCACCTGGCGCATGGACACCGCCGACAGTCCGCCCTGGTCCGCGAGCTCGACGGCGACAGCGGTCAGCTCTGCGTGGCTGTGGACAGCCACGGGACCGCGAGCACCGCGTCCGGCCCGCGCCCAGACCGTCACAGGTTCCTGTGCCACTCGTCCACCCGCCTCCTCCGTCCTCTGACGTTCCACTACTCTAAACTGCGAACAGCGGTCGCAGTTACCGGTCACAGTTTATTGGTCACAGTTATGGGAGGTTCACGTGTCCCCAACCCGGAAACACCTGTGGGGCCCGGTCCGCTGGGCTGAAAACGGCGCGGTGCGGCTGGCCTTCGACGCGCTGACCGAAGGGGCCGACGGTGAGCCGCTTCTGCTGGCCACGGGGCTGGGCGCCAACCGGCTGTGGTTTCCGGACGGGCTGTGCCGGATTCTGGCCGCGCAGGGCTTCGCCGTGGCCCGGTACGACCAGCGCGACGGCGGCGAGTCGACCCACCTGCCGGCCACCCCCACCCGCAACCCCATCTCCGCACTCTTCGCCAAGCGTGAAGAGGCATACACGGCGGAGGACATGGCAGATGATGCCGTCGCCGTCATGGACGCGCTGGGGTGGCGGTCGGCACACCTGCTGGGCGTCTCCCTCGGTGGAGCCGTCGCACAACGCGTGGCGCTGCGGCACCCGGGCCGCGTCCGAAGCCTCACCTCCATGGCCGCCGTTCCCGGTGACACCTCGGGGCTGCGGGCCATGCGGTACATACGGATGAGGACCCTGGCGAAGTTCGCCCGCCTGAGGTTCCCCGACACCCGCGAGGGGGCCGTCGCGGCCGGCATTGCCGTCTCCCGCCTCCTCGCCTCACCCCGCCGCCCCTTCGACGAGCCGGCCGCCCGGGAAGCGGCCGAGCGCAACGCCGACCGCGGCATCCACGACCAGCAGGCACAGAGCCGCCAGATCGGTGCCCAATGGCACGGCCCACCGATCAGCGCCGTCACCCGGCCCACGCTCGTCCTCCACGGGGAGGACGACCCGCTCATCAAGCCCAGCGCAGGCAAGGCAATCGCCTCCCGGATCCACAACTCGCGCCTGGTCCTCCTGCCGCAAGTCGGCCACGAAATCCCGGAATGCGCGTGGGGCACCGTCGCCACCGAAATCCGCACACTGGCCACCAACTCCCGCCAACCGCCCCCAGCACCGGGCAACTGAAGGCACGCGGATCCGCCCTGCGAGGCCTCCGAACTGGACACTCCGGAGCGACGTGGGGCGGATCCGCGGCCGGTCGCTGCGCGGCACGGGCGAGGGCTTCAGCCACTCGTACCGCCGAGGGTCCGGCTACGCCATCGGGTCCAGCTACCCATCGGGTTTCGCGCCGGCCACTGCAGCACGTCGAATGCAACGAATGGGGAGCGGGCTTCGCGGATTTCACGAGGCGAATCGGGCGATCGAGGTGGCCGGGTGCCGTTGCGCCGACGCTCCAGCCGGTCGCAGCCGCCACCTGAGCAGGTGCGGATCTGCGGTCCGGAATTGGATGGCATGGATGGTGTGATGCCCTCTACTCTCGCGGCCGTGACCACAGATGACACCGCAGCAGTTCCACGTAGCGCGGAAGCGTTGATCCGGCGGGAGCACCGTGACGACCATCCGGTGGTACGCGCGCTGCACCTGGCCGCGTTCGAGGGCGATGAGCATGTGCCGGCTCTCGCGGACGCCCTTCGCCGCGCGGAAGCGCCCCTGGCGCCGATGTCGTTCGTCGCCACGGTCGAGGGACAGGTGGCGGGACACGTCCTGCTGAGCGCCGGCCGGCTCGACGCCTCGCGCCGGATCGTGGACGTCCTGGTCCTGTCGCCGCTGGGAGTGCTCCCGCAATTCCAGAACCAGGGCATCGGCACCCGACTCATCGAGCACGCCCTCGCAGCGGCCGATGCCAAGAACGCACCACTGGTCTTCCTCGAAGGCTCCCCGCGCTACTACGCAAAGCGCGGCTTCGAACGCGCCGACATGATCGGCTTCCGCTCACCGTCGCTGCGCATCCCGCCTCCGGCATTCCAAGTTGCCCGGCTCGCTGCACACGAACCCTGGATGACGGGCACCCTCGTCTACTCCGACACCTTCTGGGCGCTGGACTGCGTAGGTCTGCGCGACGCGGAAGCGTCCACCGGCTGAGTCACGCGCTCTGATTCAGCCGTCCGGCGCCAGTGGTTGCCACGAGACATGCTGACGGCAGCGTCGCTGGCCACGCAAGACGGAGGTAGCGAGGTAGCGGGGGCTGGCTCTTTGACCACCGGCAATTGCCTTGCACACTGGAAATTCCATTGTCGATCTGATGTGGCTTCGTCTGCCGCCCTGGTGGAAACGGGCCGCCGGATGCCGGGCATCGACCGCATCGAGATCCATCACGACGAGGCCAACCCCGCCAGCGGAGCCGTCGCCCGGCGCTTGGGTTTCACCGAGATGGAGCGCGTGCAGGTGCCGGAAGGGCCTGTGGCCCCGAGTGAGACGGGCATTGACGTGATCTGGCGCCTGCAGACCCGCCCCTCGCCCAGCGCCTGACGCCGCTGAATCGACAGCTGGTCACCGCGCTGCGGCCCGAGGGAGCGGCGCCGGTCCGTATGGGCTGACCGCCTTAATCCGTCCGGTAGTCACGTCACCCGAGACGTTGCGCATGGCAGACGGTGAGGAGGGGCCCGTCAGGCCCGGCTGTCAGTGCCCTGAGGTTCACTGTGGGTGTCACACATCAGCAGAACGGTCAGGGAGACCACGTGAGCATGGATGAGTTGATGGGGGCAGCCCAGAACCCCACGGCGGAGTGGCTGGAGTCCTGTTTCGGAGTGGGGTCGCTGTGGCGTCCTGCAGAGGCGGATCTGCCCGAACGGCTGGAGCACGAGGGGACACGGAAGTTCCTCACCACGGTCGGCTTCCCCTCGGTACGGATCGACGGGTTTCTCGAATTCGTCGACTTCGACTCGAGCAGACTGAAGACCGAGGGCCCGTGGGCGGAAGATCCGGACGAGCTGTTCGGCGAGCGGACCCCGGACGACGACTCACCGCCCACGAAGTACGCGTTCGAGTTCGGCCAGTGCCAGGAGTTCTCCCTGATGGTGGACGGCGAAGTGGGATGCGTCGATCTCTACGACCCCAACGGCTGGGACCACGCGGCGGGTTATGCGGGCGAGGCACACTCCTCCCTCCAGACGCTGGCGGGCGCCCTGGGACTGGCCGCGCAGTTCGCTCAGCGCTTCGAGGGGCCGGAGCCGCTGAGCGCGCTGGCGGAGTTCCGCACGGCGATCGGGAAGCTGGACCCGCTCGTGGAGTCCACCTTGTGGGAGAAGGTCACCGAAGCGCTGGAAGAAGAGTACGAACTGGCCGAGGAGATGGCGCCAGACTCTTGAGGCAAAGCGCGGCATCGGGCATCGGCAGGCCCTCTGGGAAGGGGGCGGGCGCTGAGGGTGGACCTGTCGGTGAGGCGTGCCGAGGGGGAGCACTGAGATGGTCCACGGGGGCGGCCCCGCTGCCCGCGCGGGGTCAGCCGACCGGTACGACGTTGGTGGCGTCCACCGCGGGGCGCAGGGCTCGGGCGAGTCTGACGCCGTCACCCACGGCCCAGAAGTGGACGAAAAACAGGCGAGGTTCGTCCGTCAAGCCGTGGTTGTGCAGTTCGACGAGCTCGGCCCCGGCACACCGCAGCGCCACCAGGACGTCTTGCACCTCGCTGGCGATCATGGCGCAGTCGCCGCTGATCGCGGCCCGGCCGTCGCCCAACGGCTGGAAGTTGAACGCGCTGGTCGATCCCAGGCCCGCAGGCAGTACCAGGTGCCCGTCGGTGATGGTCTCACGGCGGACGAAGATGGACTTGTAGATGCCGTCGTCGACGGATCCTTTGACGCCCAGTGCGGCATCGATGCCGGCGGTGTCCAGGTCGACGGACTTCCGCCGGGACGGCGGCCGCGGGGGCGGGGTGCCGGTGCGGTCGAACGCCGCGCGCAGGCCGCGCGCCAGGGCCACCGGGTGATGACCGTGTGCATGGACGTGGATCCACCAGATGTCGGGAGTCTGGGAGAGCAGATGCTTGTGGATCGCGGTCTGCCCGATCTTGTGCTTGTGCAGGACGTCGATGAACGGCTGCATTTCCTGCTCGGTGACCACCACGTCACCCATCAACAGCGTGCTCTTGTCGGTGTACCGGACGAAGGAGAAATGCGAGCCGAGAGCGAGTGCCGGTTTGACGCCGATGCGGTGGGAGCGCACCCGCAGGTCATGGCGCGGAAGCGCAGTGTGATACATCAAGTTGCGCTTCATATCGCCTTTTCGCCCGAGCGCGTTGGCCACCTCCTCCCAGTCCGACAAGGCAGTGCGGACCGGCTCGACCAGCCTGCGGCTCTTCGCCTCGTCCGCCCTGGTGGACAGGGCACGAGCGGGGGCTGCGGCACCGGCCAGCATCGGAGTCAGGGCAGCCGCGGCCAGTACACGCCGCCGCGGCGCACCCGTATGCGGATAGCTGTCTTGCTGTGAGTCTGCTGCCATCACGTGAGCACCTCCATGACGAGATGGAAGCACGTCAGAGCGCAGTCGCTGCCCGCCCCGCCACCCCATGAGGCCAGGTGGGCTAAGCAATCAGCCCTCGGCCCTGCCTATGACGCCGACGCAGTCCTTGAGCCAAGGCTGGCAAGGCGGCACGCCGTACAACACTCCTTTGAACTCGCCCTCCATCACCCCGGAAACTCAGGAAGCCGCTGAACAGGTGCTGGTTTTGATCTCTGACCGTGCGCCAGTCCGGCTGGACGATTCCAACTCGACCCCGGCATCGGCCACGGGCCGGCGCCGGCACCAGCCGGCACCGGCCCGTAGCCAGCCGTTGCCCAGCGCGTGGTGGTGATGGGCCAGTGCCCCTGCACCGGACCTCAGGACCGTCGTTCGGCGGCCGTCCGGAACGCGACGGTAAGCCTGGCGGCATCGTCAAGGCCAACGCCAGTGCTCCCACCGCGACGAGCCAAAAGCTCTTGGTTTGGCCGTCAAGATCAACATAGTGTCGTTGCGCAGCACGTCAGCACGTCAGCCCATCAGCACGCACATCCGACAGCCGCGATCCGAGATCCGACAGCCGACTGACCGGCACCCCGCAAGAACGGGAGTCGAAGAAAGGTGAGCACGTTGAAGATCGTGGTGGACGACCTCTCCGGTCCGGAGATCGCCAGGTTTCTCGACGAACACGTCCAGCAAATGCGGTCCCTCACGCCGTTGGAGAGCAAGCACGCCTTGGACCTCGACAGCCTTCGGAAGCCCGACATAACGTTCTGGTCGGCCTCGGACGATGGCGCTCTGGTGGGCTGCGGCGCGATCAAGAGACTGGACGCGGGTCACGCGGAGCTGAAGTCGATGCGTACCAGGCCGACACGGCAGAGGAGTGGAATCGCCTCACAGCTGCTGGAGCACATCATCGCCGAGGCTCAACGTATGGGGTTCGCACAGCTGAGCCTGGAGACCGGCGCCGCTGAATTCTTCCTGCCCGCTCGACGGCTGTACGAGAAGTTCGGGTTCCATTACTGCGACCCCTTCGCCGACTATCGGCCCGACCCGAACAGTACGTTCATGACAAGGGCGCTCTGAGCAGCATCGACCCGGGCGGACGCGTACATCATCGAGGTTCCGCCGTCGGCCACAGCCACGAGCTGTGCGCCGATCAGAGAAGTACCAGAGAAGTACCAGAGAAGTTAGGGCTGCGTCGCAGGTGCCTCACGCTGGTCTCTGGTCCTCAATCATGGCCAGTACGTCCGCTGTGGGCCGTACGTCGCCGAAGGACCGGTAGACGGTGCGCAGGGTGGCGTTGTGGTCGCAGTCGCGGCCGGTGGCGTTGGCGTCCGCGATCATGACGACCCGGTAGCCGAGCGTGCAGGCGTCGCGGGCTGAGGACTCGCAGCACACATTGGTGACCGTGCCGGTGATCAGGACGGTGTCGATCCCGCGCTCCTGCAGGTGTTCAGGGAGCGGACAGCGGCCCGGGAAGAAGGCGCTGGGCGCGGACTTCTCGACGAGCATGTCGTCGGCGCCGAGGGTGAAGCCGTGCCACAGCCGGCCGGGGAGCGGGCCGGTGCCGCCGGAGTTGCGGAACATCTCGGCCGCTTCGGGGCCGTGGAACTCGTCGCCGACCGGGGTGCGTTCGGTGCGGGCCGGCAGGATCCAGGCAACGGTTCCGCCGGCGGTGCGAAGGCGGTCGGCGAGGTGCTGGATGTTCGGGACGATGCCGCGGGCGTAGGGGTTGGCGTCGACGAAGAACGGCACCATGTCGACCACGACCAGCGCGGTGCGGGTGGGATCGAAGCTCGTGTAGGCGAAGCGGCGGCCGCGGCGCTCCTCATGGCGCCGGTATTCCCGGTCGCCGAGCTGCCAGGCATGGAGGAGTGGCTGGGGGTTCCGCACGGCGGTGCTCCTGTCAGTCGTGGTCCGGGTGGAGCTTGCGGTGGGTGCCGAGGGATCCCTGCGCTTCGCGTCGCCTGACGCGTACCAGGCCCGTGACGACGAACGTGGCAACCGCCACTGCTCACGCCACCAGCAGCACCTTCCCCCTCCCCGCCTTCCAGCCCCTCCCCTGGTCCAGCTGTGTCCTGGTCCAGCTGTGTGCCGCCTTTTAGCTCCCCACTCGGAAGCAGGTCTATCCGGTGAGGTGGGGAGCGATTCCGCGGGGCGGCCCTTACGCAAGCGGCGGTTCCTCAGACGGCGATTCCTCAGGCGGGGGTATAGCCGCGAGTGCGGACGAGTTGCTGGGTGAGGATCGTGAAGGCGCGGCTGGCGGCGCTTTGGTAGGCGTTTTCCCTGCGTAGCAGAGTGACGGTGCGGGGCGGCAGGGCCGGCTCCAGGGGGACCGTTTCGAGGTGGGGGTGGTCGTCGGCGATGGCGTCCGGCAAGACGGTGGCCAGCCCGGTGCGCTGGACGAATTCGGTCAGCGCCTGGAGGGAGTTGGCCTCCACTGCGATGCGCGGCTGCACCTGGTGGGCCGCGAAATAGGCGTCGATATGGCTGCGCGTGGCGAAGTCACCGCTGAGGAGGGCAAGTTGGTGGCCCGTCAGGTCGCGTACGGACAGTGGTTTCGTACGGCCGTCCGTCTGGCGCTCGACGGGCAGCGGTTCCTCGCGGCTGTCGGGCCGGTGGGCTCCGGTGACGAGGCTGAGGGTTTCGGTGAAGAGGGCGGTCGCGGTGATGCCGGGCAGGTGGGGGCCGTGGAAGGCGATGCCCAGGTCGATTTCGTCGGCCAGCAGACCGGATTCGATGTGATCCTGCGGCATCTCCCGGACGTTCAGGGTGATGTGGGGATGGCGGGAGTGGAGTTCCGCCACCAGGGGCCCGATGAGGTAGGCGGTGAAGGTGGGGGTGAGGGCCAGGCGCAGGTGGCCGCGGGAGAGGTCGGCCACGTCCAGGACGGCACGCTCGGCCGCCGCCAGCTCCCGCAGGGCGCGGCGGGCGTGGTGCACATACGTCTCCCCCGCGTCGGTGAGTCGCACGGTACGTCCGGTGCGGTCCAGGAGCTGGGCGCCCACGGTGCGCTCCAGCTGCTTGATCTGCTGGGAAAGGGTGGGCTGGGAGATGTGCAGGGCCTCGGCGGCACGGGTGAAGTTGCCGTGGTCGGCGACGGCGAGCAGATAGCGCAGATGGCGCAGCTCCAGGGACGACATGGGACAACTATAGATGTCAGCAATAGGAATCATCGGTAGCAAGTCTTGGACTCTATAGATGCAGCCCATGCAGGGTGGATCTCGTCAGCCACACCGGGCCGACGCACCGAAGGGAGTGACCCATGCACGATCTCGCAGCGGGCGTGAAGCGTTTCCAGCAGCACGTCTTCCCGGCCAAAGCGGAGCTCTTCGCCGGCCTGGCCGCCAGTCACCGGCCGGACACGCTGTTCATCAGCTGCTCCGACGCCCGCGTGGTGCCGGAACTGATCACCGGCAGCGAGCCGGGTGAGCTGTTCGTCATCCGCACCGCCGGCAACCTGGTTCCGCCCTACGCCCCCGGCCCGGACGGAGTGGCGGCCGGCATCGAGTACGCCGTCGCCGTGCTGGGCGTGTCCGACATCGTCGTGTGCGGGCACTCCGCCTGCGGCGCCATGACCGCCCTCGCCGAGAGCCATGACCTCACGTCCACGCCGGCGATCGCCGACTGGCTCCGCCACGCGGATGCCTCCCGGGCACGTGCCGCCGCAGGTGCCGGCAGCGCACCGACCGTGAGCGCCCTGGTGCGCCACAACGTGCTCGCCCAGCTGGCGAACCTCGCCACCCACCCCTCGGTGGCCCGCGCCGCGAACCGGCTCACGCTGCACGGCTGGGTCTACGACATCCCCACCGGCGCCGTCGAAGAACTCGCCCCCGTCGGCCACCCGGCCGCCCCCGCGGCCTGAGCACGCCCCACCGCCTCGTCCCCGGGCCACCGTTCGACACCCGGGACCCGAGTTCCGGAACCACCGCCCCGGCTCCACCGTCCGGGGCCACCACCCCAGATCCCGGCGAACGGCACACACCGCACACCGCACACCGCACACCGCACACCGAAGGGAACACCTCGTATGATCCACGCCCAGTTCGACCCCGCCGCCCGCCAGGCCCTGGCCGTCACCGCCGTCGAGGCGAAGGTGCGCAAGGACCTGTCCTGGCAGCAGATCGCTGACGCCGCCGGACTGTCGACCGCCTTCGTCACCGCCGCCGTGCTCGGCCAGCACCCCCTGCCCGAGGCCGCCGCCGGGGCCGTCGCCGAGCTCCTCGGACTGGACGACAACGCCGCGACGCTGCTGCAGACCATCCCGACCCGCGGGTCCATCGACGGCGGCATCCCTACCGACCCGACCATCTACCGCTTTTACGAAATGCTCCAGGTCTACGGCACCACCCTCAAGGCCCTGGTCCACGAGCAGTTCGGCGACGGCATCATCAGCGCGATCAACTTCAAACTGGATGTGCAGAAGGTGGCCGACCCCGAGGGCGGCGACCGTGCGGTGATCACCTTGGACGGCAAGTACCTGCCGACCAAGCCCTTCTGATCCGTCCGGCCGAGAGGGGCAGGGGCGGGCCGTTGCTGACCACGACGACGACGTCGCCGGCCGGGCCGGTCCGCCATGGCCCGCCCCCGGCCCGCTCCCGTTCTCTTCGCCTCGTCGCCGGTCTCAACCGGCCTCCGCAGACGGGCCTTCGTGGACTTCCCCGCCGAGGACTGCGACGTAGGAGCGGCGGCATAGGAGCACCCGCCTACGGTGTCCTGCGGGGGGAGAGCGTGCGCCGCACCCCGTACGCGGCGGCACCGCATACCAGGACCGCGGCGCCCGAGAGCACTGAGGTCAGCGGCAGGGAGAACGCCAGGACGAGGCAGCCGACCAGTCCGGTCACCGGGATGATCCGCGGCGGGCCGCCTTCGGCGGGCGCCAGTGTCCAGGCGGAGGCGTTGGCGATGGCGTAATAGGCCAGCACACCGAAGGAGGAGAACCCGATCGCCCCGCGCACATCCGCCGTCGCCGCCAGCGCGGCCACGACGGCGCCGACGACGAGCTCCGCGCGATGAGGCACCTTGAACTTCGGATGCACCGCCGCCAGGACGTGCGGCAGATGCCGGTCGCGGGCCATGGCCAGGGTGGTGCGGGAGACGCCGAGGATCAGCGCGAGGAGAGAGCCGAGGGCGGCGAGGGCGGCGCCGGCGCGTACGACCGGTGCCAGCCAATCGGCGCCGGCGGCCCGGACGGCGTCCGACAGCGGCGCCGTCGCCTCCGCCAACTGCCGCGGGCCCAGAACCACCAGGGCGGCGACGGCGACGGCCGCGTAGGCGACCAGTGTGATCCCCAGAGCGAGCGGGATGGCGCGGGGAATGGTCCGGCCGGGGTCCCGGACCTCCTCGCCGAGGGTGGCGATGCGTGCGTATCCGGCGAAGGCGAAGAACAGCAGGCCCGCTGCCTGGAGGACGCCGGTGAACGAGGTGTCGTCACCGATGTCCAGCCTTACGGTGTCCGCTTGGCCGGAGGTGAGGGCGGTGCACACCACGGCGGTGAGGACGGCGAGGACGACGGCCACGATCGTCCGGGTGAGCCAGGCGGACTTCTGCACGCCGGCGTAGTTCACGGCGGTCAGCGCCACCACCGCCGCGACGGCGACCGCATGAGCCTGGCCGGGCCACACGTACGAGCCGACGGTCAGGGCCATCGCGGCGCACGAGGCGGATTTGCCGACGATGAATCCCCAGCCCGCCAGGTACCCCCAGAAGTCCCCTAGCCGTTCACGGCCGTAGACGTAGGTGCCGCCGGAGGTCGGGTAGCGCGCAGCGAGCCGGGCCGAGGAGGTGGCGTTGCAGAACGCGACCACCGCCGCGAGCGCCAGCCCCACCAGCAGTCCGGAGCCCGCCGCGGCGGCGGCAGGGGCGAGGGCCGCGAAGATCCCCGCGCCGATCATCGCCCCCAGGCCGACCACCACAGCGTCGGTCACTCCCAGCCGCCGTTGCAGCTCCCCCGGGCCCACTGATCCCACCGATCCAGCCATCGCACTCTCCACCAGCCGCACCACAGACACCGAACCCGGCGCACCGTATACGACCCACATGGCGCTTCCGGAGAACGGCCACGAACGGCGAGGGAAGGGCTGGTACGAACGGCGAAGGAAGGGCTGGTCCGAAGGCGCCGGAGCACGCCCGCACTCCCGCACGCTCGCACACCCACTCCGTCGCACCGGCCGCCGGGTGAGGTCTCCACCTGCCCCCGTGACGACCGATCCCCCTCCGGGCGCGCCCTGGAGGGGGATCGGTCGTCACGGGGCCAACTTCACAGGCCCCACTTCATTGGACCTGCTTTAGGGGGCCTGCTTCAGAGGGCCTGCTTTAGAGGCCGACTTCACAGAGTGGGCTCCACAGGCCGGCCTCAGCGGGATTCGTTGAGCACCATGGCCGATCCGCCGCCGCGGCGCCTGGGTTCGGCCACCGCCGAGACCTTGCCGTGCGGCAGGAACTCCAGGGCGGCCACCGCCCCGATCTCCGGTGACGGAGTGAAGGCCTTCGGGGCGAGGACGAACCGGTGGCCCATGGCGTCCAGTTTCTTCCGTTCGGGAGAGGCGAGGAAGGCCGGTTCGGCCTCTGTGGCGGTCTGGTTCCGCTGGGAGAGACGTGGTGCGGCGACCGCCGCGGGGAGCGGCATCCCGAGATCCAGACGGTTGACCAGGGTCTGCAGCACGGTGGTGATGATCGTGGCGCCGCCCGGCGAACCGACCGCGATCATCGGCTTGCCGTCCCGCAGGACGATCGTCGGAGACATGCTGCTGCGCGGGCGCTTGCCGGGGCCCGGCAGGTTCGGGTCCGGTGTCCCCTTGGTGAGGGGGGCGAAGTCGAAGTCCGTCAGCTCGTTGTTGAGCAGGAATCCGCGTCCGGGCACGGTGATGGCCGAGCCACCGGTCTGCTCGATCGTCAGGGTGTAGGAGACGACATTGCCCCAGCGGTCCGCGGTCACCAGGTGAGTGGTCGAGGGCCCTTCGTGCGGCTGCTTGCTGCCGGTCTTGCGCTCGCAGCCCGAGCCCGGGTGGCGCGGGTCGGCGGGCGCCAGCGGGCTGGTCAGCGCCTTGTCGGCACGGATCAGACAGGCCCGGTCCTTGGCGAATTCCTTGGAGAGCAGCGGCTTGGTGGGCACATCCGAGAACTTCGGGTCACCCACCCACCGGTTGCGGTCGGCGAAGGAGATCCGGCTGGCCTCCAGGTAGTGGTGCAGCGCCTGGGTTTTGTCGGCCTTCGAGAGGTGGAAGTTCTCCAGGATGTTCAGCGCCTCACCCACCGTGGTGCCGCCGGACGAGGACGGTGCCATGGAGTAGACGTCCAGCCCGTGGTACGTGGTCCGGGTCGGATCCCTGCGTACGGGCTTGTATTCGGCGAGATCTTTCGCCTTCATCAGGCCGGGGCGGGCCTTGTGCGCGGAACCGGGAGCCATCGGCGGCTTCTGGACGGTCCGCACCACATCGCGCCCGACCTGCCCGTGGTAGAGCGCGTCGACGCCTTCATGGGCGAGCTGCCGATAGGTCCGGGCGAGATCGGGATTGCGGAAGCGCGAACCGACCACCGGGAGTTTGCCCTTGGGCAGGAAGAGCTTGGTGGTGGACTTGAAGTCGCGGAAGCGCTTCTCGTTCATGGCCGTCTGCGCCCGGAACTCGTCGTTGACCACGAAGCCGTCGCGGGCGACCCGGGTGGCCGGGCGCAGGGCCTTCGCCAGTGAGAGCGTGCCCCAGTCCTTGAGCGCCTTGTCCCACGTCGCCGGCGTCCCCGGGACGCCGACCGACAGGCCCGAGTTGATCGCCTCCTCGGAGGGGAGGGGCTTGCCGGTCGCGGGATCGAGGAAGGAGTCCGAGCGCATGCGGCGCGGCGCGGTCTCCCGGCCGTCGATGGTGCGCACCTTCTTGGCCTTGGCGTCGTAGTAGACCATGTAGCCGCCGCCCCCCACTCCCGCGGAGTACGGCTCGACCACGCCGAGCGCGGCGGCAGTTGCCACCGCCGCGTCCACGGCGTTGCCTCCCTTGCGCAGCACCTCGATCCCGGCCCGGGAGGCGTAGGGATTGACGCTGGACACCGCGCCGCCGCTACCGGTGGCCACGGCCTTCTTCGCGGGCGGGTGGGCCTTGGATTCGGCGGCGGACGCGGCGTCGTTGACGCTGCAGGAGGTGGCCAGCAGGGAAAGACTGAGCGTAGCCGCAGACGCGGCGGCGACAGCGGCACGACGGACAGCCATATGGCCTCCAGCTCTTCACTGTGTGGTTGGGAGCGAATTCCGAAACCCTGGCACCGCTCGATCAGCGGTTCAACGAGGAGCTGCAAGGTTTTCGCGAGATCTGAGGTTTCCGTCCAGTAACCCCAGCGGACCCGAGACGTCAGTACACCGGCTCGCCATTCGGGTAAAAAACGCGCACTACGGGCGCCAGTAGGTGTCCGTCGCCCCGAATGCGGTCCCCCCTTCCCGCCCGTGTCCCCGCCGTATATAGGCTCACGTCCGTCACGAGCCTGACGGGGGAGAAGCAGGGTGGAAAGGCTGCGGCAGGACGATCCTGCGCGGATCGGGGAATTTGCGTCGTTGGCGCGTCTCGACGCCGACGGAAGCCGGGGCGTTCCCGAACGCCGCTATCTGGCCCGCAGTGCTGACGGCGGGCACACCGTACTGGCGTGTCTGCCGCCACCCGGCGTGGATCCGGCGCGGTGGGCGGCCGAGGCGCAGCAGGCGGCCCGGCTGACCCAGCCCGGTTTCTGGCCGGTCGGCCGGCTCGGGGGGACGCCGGCCTTCCCCTGGTACTCCTCCCCCTATCGGCCGGCGCTGCCGCTGCCGGCCGTCCTGGCCGCGCACGGCGGTCCACTGCCGGAACCGCTGGTCCGCACGCTCGGCGGCACACTGGCCGAGGCCCTGGCCTCGGCCCACGTCCTGGGCATCGTGCACGGCGGCGTCTGCCCGGCGGGCGTGCTGCTGACGGCCTGCGGGCCGCTCCTGAGCTGCTTCGGCGCGACCCGCGCGAACCCGGTGGCAGGGGCCTCCCCCACGCCGGAAAGCGGGCTGGATACCGGCTGTCTCGCTCCCGAACTGGCAGCGGGCGGCCCGGTGGACCGGGCCGGCGACGTCTACGCCCTGGGTGCCGTGCTGGCGTACGCGGCGACCGGGCACACCGTGCCCGAGCGGCAGGAGATCCCCGCCGGCCTGCGCGACATCGTCACGGCGTGCCGCTCGCGCGACCCGGAGGGCCGGCCCGAACCGGCGAGGGTGCTGGCGGAGTTGCTGCCGGGTGCGGCGTACGGCGCGCTGACCGGAGCCACGGAACCGGTGTCGCTGCCCGGCCGTGTCGTCGAGGCGTTGTCCCGCCAGTCGGCGGAGGTCCTCGCCACCGCTCTCCCCACGCAAGGGCACTGATGTCATGATCTCCCCACTTCTGCACGACGACCCGCACACCGTCGGGCCGTTCCGGATCCTCGCCCGCCTCGGCGGAGGCGGCATGGGCACCGTCTACCTGGCCCGTTCGACGGGCGGGCACACGGTCGCGGTGAAGACGCTGCACACCCGTCTCGCCGCGGACACCACGCTGCGCACCCGCTTCCGGCTGGAGACGGACGCGGCACGCGTCATCGGCTCCGGTCACGGTGCCGCGGTCGTCGACGCCGACCCCCAGGCACCGGTCCCGTGGCTGGCCACGGAGTACGTCCTCGGCCCGCCGCTGGACACGGCCGTCGAGGCGGGCGGGCCGCTGCCGGAGCCGGCCGTGCGCGCCCTGGGCGCGTCCCTCGCCACCGGGCTGGAGCAGCTGCACCGTTCGGAGGTGGTGCACCGCGACCTGAAGCCGTCCAACATCCTGGTGACGGCGCAGGGCCCGCGGATCATCGACTTCGGCATCGCCCGGGCCTTCGGCGACGAACATCTGACGAGCGTCGGCAGCGCCATGGGAACACCGGCGTTCATGTCGCCCGAGCAGGCGGCGGGTCTGGAACACGCGGCGGCGGGCGATGTGTTCGCCCTGGCCGGGGTGCTGGTCTTCGCCGCCACCGGCCTGGGCCCGTTCGGCGGCGGGGCCCCGGGCGACCTGCTGTACCGCGTGCGGTTCGGCGAGCCGGACCTCGGCGGGGTTCCCGAGTCGCTGCGGCCTCTGCTCGTCCGTTGCCTGGGCAAGGATCCCGCGCACCGCCCGTCCACCACCGAGCTCTGTACCGCGCTGGGCGGTGCCGGGGGCGCCCCGGTCGACCGCGGCGGCTTCGCGGACCTGCTGCCCGACGCGGTGCTGCGGGAGATCTCCCGGCGCAGCGACGAGGTGTGGCGCGAGCCGCCGCACCGCTTGCCGCCGCCGGTGCCCGCCGAGGCGCCGCTGGCCGAGGCCGCCGCCCCCTCACCGGGCGTCTCGCGGCGGCGGCTGCTGTACGTGGCCGGGGGCGCCCTCCTGGGCGGCGGCGTCCTCGGCGGCGGGGGCTGGGCCCTGCTCGGCGGCTCCGCGGACGAAGGGGGCGGCGCCAAGAAGAAGGACGCCGTCGACCGGCTGAAGCCTCCGACGCAGATGTGGAGCGCCGCCATGTGGTGCCCGGACTTCGGGGGCGAGGTGATGAGGGTGGGCCGGAACCTGGCCATGCGCGCGGGGATCGTGCTGTGCGGCATCAACGCCGAGTCGGGCAAGACCACTTGGCAGGCGAACGTCGCCGAGCCCTGGCGGTCGGCCACCGAGGGCACCCGGGTGTACGCCCTGCGGGGCCACAAGGAGAAAGCGGCGTCGCCGGCGGTGTGCGAGGTGTCGCAGACCAACAGCGAACTGGGCAAGCCCCTGGTGGAACTCTCCTCGTTCGCCGGCAAGGAGCAGTTCAACCAGCTGCTGTGCGTGGCCGACGGCATCGCGTACCTGGTGGCCCGCACCGCCTCCGGCAAGCGCTGGTACCTGGTCGCGGCCGATCTGGACTCGGGCAAGGAGCGCTGGCGCAGGCAGGTGGAAGGGCCGCAGGCCGAAGGCCTCCCGCCCGCGCTGTGCGGCACCGTCGTGGGGTCCCGGCTGGTGCTGTGCGGCAGCCCGAGGCGGGACTCGAAGTTCATCCGCCTCTCCGCGTACGACAAGGCCCACGGCCGCCAACTGTGGGAGGTCTCCGAGACGTTCGAGGGCGCCCCACCGTCCCGTCTGGTCACCGACGCCCGGAACCTCTACCTGGGCGCCGAGCACCTCACCGCCCGCCGGCTGTCCGACGGCGAGCTGGAGTGGCTCTTCGGGACCGGGCGCGATGTCGGCGACAGCGCGGGCGAGGAACGGCGGTACGGCGCGCCCGTCGTCCACGACGGAGTCGTCTACTGCGCCGAGGCCGACCGGGGGCTGATCGCCGTGGACGCCGTCTCCGGCACGCTGAACTGGCAGGAGAAGGGGCTGTCCGGCAGGAAGAACACCCGGGACGTGGCCCCGGCGATCGGGAAGCGGTATGCGTACTGCGCCGACGACAAGGGCCTCCGCGCCATCGACCTGCGCGCCCGGCAGGCCGTCTGGACGTACGAGACCGAGCCCCTCGTCCTGACCGCCGACGCCGAGGGCGGCCGGCTGTACGTCCGCCAGGAGAAGCGGACCGTCGCCCTCCCGCTCGCCTGACGCCCCACACCGCCCCGCTCCGTTCCGTTCCCGATCCAGGAGACGACCGACGTGAAACCCCTCGGCCAGGGAGATCCGCTGCGCCTGGGCCCCTACCGCCTCCACGGCGTCCTCGGCGAGGGCGGAATGGGCAAGGTGTACTTCGGAGCGGACGCCTCCGGAGGCCCCGCCGCGGTGAAGGTCCTGCTGCCGGAACTCGCCCACGACGGGCACCTGGCCGAGCGTTTCCTCCGGGAGGCGCGGACCGCGCAGGCGGTGACCAGCGAGGGCGTGGCGCGCGTGCTGGCCGCCGAACTGGAGGGCGGCAGGCCGTGGATCGCCACGGAGTTCCTGGCCGGCCCCACGCTGGACGACGCCGTCGGGCGCTTCGGACCGCTCGACGACGCCGCCGTGCGGGAGCTGGCGCGGTCACTGGCCCGCACGCTCCAGGACGTGCACGCCACGGGGCTGGTCCACCGGGATGTGAAGCCCCCCAACGTCGTCCTCACCTCGCGCGGCCCCCGACTGATCGACTTCGGCATCGCCCGCCCCGAGCACGGTCTGACCCTCACCCGTACCGGACAGATCCCGGTCACCCCCGGCTACGGCGCACCGGAACAGGTCCTCGGGAAGCGCGTCGGACCGGCGGCCGACGTCTTCTCCCTCGGCGCCGTCCTCGCCTTCGCCGCGGGCGGCCGGCCGGTGTACACCGGCGCCGAGGTCACGGCCGTCCTCTACGAGGTCGTGCACGGCAACCCCGACCTGGACGCCGTCCCGGAGGGCTTGCGGTACCTCGTCATGCCCTGCTTCTCCAAGGACCCGGCGGCGCGCCCGCTGCCCCATCAGGTCGTCGAGGCCGCGGCGCCGCCCCGGCAGTCCGAACGGCTGTGGAGGTCCGGTCGGCTGGGCGGGGAGATCCGGCAACGAGAGGCGGCGGCACGCCGCCTGACGGCCCGTCCGGCCGGCCCCTCGTCCACCCCCGAGGGCGGCGCGACCGACGGCACCCCCCGCCTCACCCGGCGGCGGCTGCTGGCAGCGGCCGCCGGCGGTGGGGCACTGCTGGCCGCGGCGGGCGGCGGCACCGCCTGGTGGCTCAGCCGAGGCGACGGTGCTGACGCCCCGTCCGACCCCTTCGACATCCCGCCCGCCGCAAAGGTACGGGCCGCGCCGCTCGGCTCCTCCGAGGGCTCCCCGGAACCTCTGTGGGGCCCTCTCCAGGAGGTGGCCGACGCCGCCTCGCCGGCTCCGCTGCCGGTGCGCGATGTGGTGGTGTTCGCTGCCTCCGGGGGCGGCATCGCGGCGCGCCGGGTCACCGACGGCCGGGAGCGGTGGCGGATCGGCGACGCGAAGGCGGAGGCCGGGTATCTGTCGGTCGGGGACCGACTGGTGGCCACCGCCGATGACGGGGGCACACTGCGCACCTATGTGGCCGCCACCGGCTCCCCCCGCTGGACGGTGGACGCGGAAGTGGGCGCCCTGCTGGCCGCGGACGCCCACGCCGTCTACCTGCTGACCTCCGATGGCCGGCTGCGCTGTGTGGGGACCGACGGGAAGGTGCGGTGGACCCGGCGGCCGCCGCTGGCGCTGTCGGGCGGCCACCCCGCCGCGGCCCTCGGCGCCGGCCATCTGGTGCTCTGCACGGAGACGGGGGACGTGGCCGCGGTCCGTGCCGAGGACGGGGCCCGCGCATGGGTACGCAAGGACCAGGCCGAAGGACCGCTGCGTCCCGCCATCGACGGCACCACCGTCTATCTCGGCGGTAACAGCCTGGCGGCCGTGAAGGTCGCCGACGGTGACGAGCTGTGGGCCCTCAACCCACTGCGTCCGCCCAAACAGGGCACTGCCGGGTGGGGCCCACCCGCCGTGGCCGGCGGTGTGATCTATGCGCTGGACTGCGAGGCGCTGCGATCGGTGCGTGCCGACGGCAGCCAGGCGGGCGCCCCGATGATCGTCGCAGGCGTCGCCCCGCCGTGGCGGCCCCCGGTCGTTCAGGGGAACAGCGTCTGGATCGTGGAGAGCGACGAAACCGGGGTGAGCGGCCTGCCACGCACCGGAGAGGGCCAGCCCCAGACCTACGCCCTCACCGGCGGCCACTCCCGCTCCACCGCCGCCGGCGCCAATCGCCTCTTCGTCCTCAACCGTGCGACGTTGCTGGCGCTGCCGGTGTACTAGGGAGCTGCCGCCGCCGGGCCGCGACGGCGGCAGCCCTCCCCGCGGGTTTCAGCCCTTGCGGGGGTAGAAAGCACCCTCGGCGACGCCGTCGGATGTGCAGTCCGTGTCGCGGTAGCGGTCGATGAAGGTGCCGGTGAGGCCGGTGAACGCGTCGTAATTGTGGTCCAGGGGCAGGTCTTCACCCACCCTGAACCGCAGCTGCACGTGGACGGACTCGCGGGGCTTCAGCGTCTTCGGGCCGGGGACGGTGCCGCCGGCTTTTCCATCGGCCTGGCGCAGCGTCTTCCATGCGCGCTGCGAGGTGTCCCAGTACTGCAGATCGCCGTACGGGCTCAGGTCGCGCTCGCCCTCGTTGTAGACATAACTGCCCAGCTGGGCGCTGAGTTCGAACGACTTCAGCTCCTTCGCGGAGGAATTGGTGAGCGTGGCGGTGTAGGTCGTCCAGTGAGTGCCGAGAGTGATCGACTCGGGTATGCCGAACGAGCGGCCCACTAAGGCGTTGTTGTGGTACTGCCCGTTGCTGACGTCGTAGCACGTCGGGATTTCCGCGGCAGGGGCCGCCTGGGAGGCGGGCGCGGCGGCGACCACCACGGGGAGCAGGGCGGCCGTCGCGGCCGAGACCGACAGGATGCGACGCAGTTTCATGAAGATCTCTTTCCTGGTTCTTCGGACCCTTGGAGCCTTTGTTTCCAGTGTCACTGAGTTCTCAGGCCGTGGAACCTTGGGTTATTGGGTTCGTGGGTTCTTGGGGAATGGTTGGGCTCACGCGGTGATGTCCGTGGCGCCCGGACCGGCCACGCCCTTCCGGCGGCGGCGCACGCCGATGACCGCACCCGCGCCGGCCACCGTCGCGGCTCCGCCGGCGAGAGCGATCGCCGGGAGCGCGGACGAGGAGCCGGTCGCGGCGAGCTGGGCGCCGCCCTGCGGGCTGAGGCCACCGGAGGAATCGGAACCACCCGTACCACCGCCGGAAGCGGCGCTCTGGCTGCTCTCGGCCGTGCCACCCGGCTTGCCCGGCTTACCCGGCTTGGCGGTCGGGGGCTGCGTCGGCTTCGCGCCCGCGGGGCGGAGGGTGAAGTCGTACCAGGCTTCCTTGGCCGAACCACAGGAACCGTCGCGGTTGCGGTGGTCGCCGGCGGCAAGCGCGTACCCGGCGCCGGGCTTGGCGTCCTTGACCACGCGGGTGCGCAGTTGGAGCGTGATGCTGCTGCGCGGCCCGACGGCGAAGAAGCCGAAGAGGTCCTCGGGCTCCGCGTCATGGAAGGTCTTCCACCGCCCCGTCTTGGCGTCGCGGTACTCGGTCTCCAGCTCCCACTCCGGCCGGTCGACATCTTCGGCGGAGGACACACGCAGGAAGGGCTGGACCTCCTCCAAGGGCTTGCCGGTGGTGTTGGTGAGCGTCATGGAGAAGGGGGTCCAGGCGCCGCCCGCAGTCAGCTGGCGCGGCAACCCGTGGACGGCCGCTTGCAACTGGTCGGACTCGAACGCGCAGGACTGACCCGCACCATCGGCATCATCGGCGTCCTTGCCTCCACCGGTGGCGCCACCCGCGCCGGTGGTCCTCTCAGTGGTCCCTTCGGCGGTCCCGGCGGCATCGGGGGAGGCGGGCGTGCGGGGACCGGCCTCGGACACCGGCTCCGTTGCGAACGCGGCCGCGGGCGCGGCCAGTACGGCCGCGGGCGTTAATACGGCCACCGCTGCGGCGGCCGTCAGTGTGCGGCGAATCTTCATCCAGCAGACCTTCCGTATCCCAAGTGCCGGCTGGGCGGCACAGGTTGACGTTCGTCATGTTCAGGTCGTGCATGACTCATGGTGTGCGTGAGTGCGCATGCGTAGATGCGCACATGCGCACGCCTTCGCCCCATATAGGAGGACTCGCACCGCGAAAAGGTTCCACACTCAAGTCACTGAAGTGGCGCATAGGGTGACGACGACGCGGCATCGCCACCCGATACGAGAAGACCGCCGCCTCCTACGAAGCAGCGGTCACACTCGCGTTACTCCTGCTCTGGGCAAGATCCGTTTGAAGACGGACCCCAGGGGAGACGCCCCCTGGCCGCCGGCGGTCACGCGCTGGTCTGCACCCCCGCGTTGACGAGAATCTCGCGCGCCGACAGGGCGGTGCTCTGGGCGGCGGTCAGACCGGAGGCCGCAAAGTGCGCGTCCACGATCCGCAGTCCGGCCGCGTATCCGGCGAAGTCCGGGAGCCCCACAGGCTGTTGCCCCAAGAGCTGCGCGGTGGCATCGCCCAGCACATACGCGGTCAGGTTCTGCATCCCCGCCACGTCGATGTCGGCTGTGATCCTTTCGTAGGCGCTGTCCAGGACGGCACCGGTCACCGCCTGCGTCCAGTGCCCCATGGCCTGCTCGCCGGCGAGTTCCCGTACGAACGCCTCGGCCAGCCCCTCGGCGACCACGTACTCCCCCAGCGTGACGGTCATCGGGTTCCAGACCACATTCGCGTAGCGCACGTTGTGGTGGAGCTCGTGCGCGGCACAGTTGCCGATCTGCTCCAGGCTCGTGTCGGTGGGCCACATCACCAGATGGATCGCACCCGGGAACCCGCCCATCCCGAAGTAGCCGTTGCTGCGGACCCGCAGATGCTCGTCGTCGGGGTCGCCGAGTACCAGGACGACGTGCACGGTGTCGGCGTGCTTGATGCCCGGCGCCGCGCCGCTGATCCGCTCCCACGCGGCGGTGAGAGAGTCCTCGACGCGATTCCACACCCCCGCGTCCTGCATCTGGCGCAGGGCGGCCAGGTACCGCGGGTCCTCCCGGTCGAGCCGGAAGCCGCTGCCCTGCTGGTGTATCTGGACCAGATCCATGTCACCCGCCACGGACATCGCGCTCTGGAGCGGGCTCAGTATTTCCCGGAGGGCGTCGGGCCGCTCCTCCAGCGGTCGCTGCAGGAGGTCGAGCATGGCGGACGCCGTGTCATGAACAACAATCTTCATGACTCGGACCGTAGGACCTCCCGTTACGGGAGGTGCAAGCCGTATTTACGGGGCCGGCACCGGCGGAGCGTCCGCCCCCGTCGCTGTGGCTTTCCGGCTGCGCCTGATCTCCACGCATGGTCACTGCGCCAAGAGCCGGGTCACGGTGCCGGAACCGGCGGCACGACTGTGGTGGCGGAAGGCGAATCGCCGGCCTTCTTCGAGGGCGAGGGGCTTGTCGAGTGTGATCGATACCGTGGCTTTCCCTTGCGGAGGGACCGCGTCGAGGCCGTGCGGCAGCGTCACGGCGCCCCATACAGCAGCGGTGTGCACATGAAAGAGCAAACGATCACCGGGCAGGATGTCCCGACCGCCCTCTTCTTCGGACAGCAGCTTGATGTCCGCCGTGAAGTACGTGTGAGCACCCATCGAGCCCGGCGCAGCCACCACGTGTCCTCGCCTGCCGTCGCACACCCTTGCTCCGCGCATGACCAGGCCCACATGCATGCCCGCGCCGGCCTGGTTGACGCGTTTTCCCAGCGCATCGATATCCGTCACGACGCCGCACCCGCCGCCGTCCAGGCCGACGATTTCTACCTCGTCGCCCTTGCGGACCTCCCCCCGCTCGATGGCACCTGTCCACAGGACCGACCTGCCCTGATGCAGGGAGAAGACGTCGGAGATGGGCATCAGGAAGGGCGGTGGCTGCTGCAACTCCGGCAAGATCACGCGGTCAGCGCCCTTCGTGCCGTGCCGACGTCGGTCATGAAGTCGCGCACCTGTGGCTCACGGCGCCAGCGGGCCAGTGACCTGCTGTAGACCTGCAGATAGTCCATGCCGCGGACGCTGCCCAGGCGTGTGAAGATCTCCAGGGACTGACGTCCCATGTGGAGGCTCTGTCCGAGGTCGCCGTTTTGGGCGTGTGCCGAGGCCAGTACGGAAAGGCGGACGGCCCGGGAACGAATGAATTCGCTGCCCGGCATTCCGCCCATGGTGTGCCAGGCGAACGTCGCCCGGGGGTTTTCCAGGTCCCTGAAGACCTCCGCGGCATCGGTGATGATTCTTGACTGGGTGAAGAATCCGATCCAGGCCGGCCCTGATCCGTCCGCTCCTCGTTCCTGGAGGCGCTCAGCGTGTGCCAGGCAACTGCTCGCCGCTGCGGGGTCTTTGGCGCGGGCGTGGGCCCGTGCCTCGATCAGCTTCGCGAACCCCGCCACCCGTGGTTCGAGCCGTCGGTCCCGCTGAAATGCCCCTTGCGCCATATCGATCGCCTCTGAGGCGAATCCGCACATCAAGGCCTGCATCGCCATGGTGCTCAGGATGTAGGAACCGAGTTCGGCGTCCCCGCCGGCACGGGCCAACCGGAGCGCTGGATGAAATGGCGCTGGGCGGCGTGCTGCTGTCCCGCGTCGAAGGCCGTCCAGCCCGCCAGTCGCGCTAACTCCGCGGTGACCCGGAAGAGATCTTTGCCGACCGGCTCGGAGTAGCTGCCCTTGAGGAGAGGCGCGACCCGTTCGTACAGGTACTCGCTGAGCGACTTCGATTTCCATCCGGCGCCGCCATACCGGGAGTCCCACACACGGGCGGCGTCGGCGGCCTCCTGCAGCTCGGCGATATGGCCGCGGCCGACCGCCAGACCGCTGCTGCGCGCCTGGGTCTTCTCCACCGGATCTACCAGCCATCGCGTTACGGGTGTGGCAAAGGCCGAGACGGCGAATGCCTGCTGGGTGAGGAACTGACGGCGGTTCACAGCGCTCCAATAGTGTGCAGCTTCATCGAGTGCGTCGCCCTGACTTCTGGCGAACTCCAGGCCCGCGCGCCTCATTTCCGGCGCATCCGCATCCTGCATTCCGATATCGCGGACGGTTAACGGTCTTCCTAATGCCTCGGAGAGGGCGAGGCAAATGTACTGGGGAGTCGGCCACTTGGGGACCATTCCCCGTCGGCACCAGTTCGCCACCGATGTGTGGGTGTACTGGCTGGCTATCCCGTCCCGATGGGAGAGTTCGTTCACCCGATGAGCCAGCCTCTTGTGGCTCAACGCCGATTCGCTGATGATCCGTTCCAGGGGTTCGTTGCCCCGGCGCGTCACTGTCTCCTGAGTGTGTGTCATAGCCACCCCCCGTGAGCTGGAGCATACCCAGGGCCGAGGCCCGCGTACCCGCTTCGCAAGCCATGAGCCCCCTCATGAGCCCTGCTGCTCCTGCCCGGCACCGGCTTTCATGACGAGTACAGAAACCACTCACGGATTTCGCGACCATGGCGAGATTGGCGGCCGGCCATGCACAGTCTGCTGGAGATGTCGGTGACACTGAACCCCGCATCCATGATCGAAATTCATATCCCCCTCGGCGTGATACTGCTTGCCTTTTTCCGGTCGAAGCGGAGTGATTAGCGCAGGTATGAGCGGAGGTATGAGGGCAGGTGCTCCCGGGCGTATCGCTCCTGTGCGCCCGGGACTTGCTGCTGGGGCTTCGAGTGAAGGGGTGGGGCGGCGGCGCGTGCGGGGAATCAACGCTCCCACGGGGACGGTGAAAGCTAGGGGCAGGCAGATTTCTCTCAGGCGACCCAGTGCGGTTGTCGGGTGGTGGATGTCTGCGAGAGGCCGTCGGCGAGGGCGGTGGCCATGCGGTGTACGGCCTCGCGCAGGGTGTCGGGTGGCGTGGTGTAGGGGATGCGGAGGCGCTGTTCGAAGAGGCCCGGGTCGGTGGCGAAGTAGGCGCCGCCCTCGATGCGCACCCCGTAATCCAGCGCCCGCTCGGCCAGCGCCGAGGCGATGGGTTCGCCGAGGTCGACCCACAGCGAGAGGCCGCCGGGCGGCAGTTGCCAGGTCCATTGCGGGGCGTGCTCGGTGAGTGCCGCGGCCAGGGCCGTGCGCTGTTGGCGCATCTGTTCCAGGCGGGGCGGCAACAGGTCCCCGGCCCGTGCCAGCAGGGCGAGGGCCAGCAGTTGGTCCAGGACCGAGCCGCCCATGTCGGTGGCGACCCGCTGGCCGGCGAGTTCGGTGACGAGCCGCGCGGGGGCACGCAGCCAGCCGATGCGCAGACCGCCCCAGTGGGTCTTGCTCATCGAGCCGATGGTGATGACCTGGCCGGTGCCACCGGGCGCGGCGTGGGACGCGAAGGGCGGCGGGGCGGGGACGTCGAGGGCGAGGTCGGCCAGGGTCTCGTCAATGACCAGCCAGGTGCCGGAGCGTTGCGCGGCGCTCAGCACGCGGACGCGCTCGTGCTCGGGCATGAGGAGTCCGGTCGGATTGTGGAAGTCCGGTATCAGGTAGGCAAGTTGAGGCACGACCTGGCGCAGGGTCGATTCGACGATCTCGATATCCCAGCCGGTGTCGGTCACCGGGACCGACACCGTGCGCAGCCGGCCGCGGCGCATGGCGTCCAGAGCGTTCGGATAGGACGGGTTCTCGACCATGATCCGGTCGCCGGGCCGGCACAGCAGCCCCAGGACGAGGGTGAGTGCGTGCTGGGCGCCGGAGGTCACCAGGATCTGTTCGGGCAGGGTGGCCAGTCCCCGCCGGGTGAAACGCTCGGCGATGGCGGCGCGCAGTTCCGGGAGGCCGTAGGGGTGGTAGCCGGGAGTGTGTGCGTGCTCGGCCAGTTGCGGGGCGATCTGGGCGAGAGCGTCGGTGAGTGTCTGCTCCGGAAGTCCGGGAGCGGCCCTGGCCAGGTCGATCGCGGTGTCCTGGGGGCCGAGGAGACGGGTGATGCCGCTGGGAACTCGGCCGTCCGGCAGGGCCGTCCAGGTACCGGAGCCCTGGCGGCTGTGGGCGTAGCCGCTCTCGCGCAGCAGGTCGTACACGGCGGTGACGGTGGCCCTGCTGGTGTGGAGGGCGGTGGCCAGCTCCCGTTCGGCGGGGAGTCTGACATGCAACGCGATGCGGCCGTCCAGGATGAGCGCGCTGATCGCCCGGGCCAGGTGGCGGTAGGCGGGTCGTGTTCCCGACGGGTCGGGCAGCATCGCGGCGAGCTGACGGCTTCCCAGGGCCCGGTCGGTGCGATCCGCCCTGTCCACGGGACGGATCGGATTCGGGTCCGCCATACCACTCTCCCCGGATTGGCCGTGTTACCCAGACCAATCACTGTACAGAGTCGCCGTATTGGCCTTGGCCTTGGCTTTGACCTTGGCCTGGACCTTGGATCTGGGCCTTGCCAATGACCTTGGAATTGGCCTTGAGCACACACAGCACAGAGAGCGCTCGGCGCGCACCCGTGGAGGCGACTGGGGATGCAGCAGGACAGCACGAACCACTACGGGCGCGAACATCTGCGCCGCCGCGAGGAGCGCCGCGCGAGTGCCCCACCGGAGAAGGGCGCCGGGCCCACGCGACTCATGTCCCGTACGCGCCCGTCATCGCCGCCCCCACTCACCTACGTCCCTGTCGGTGAGCGTCCGCTGCGGCGCCTTCCCCAACTGCTCGTCGGCCTTGCCCTGTACGGATTCAGTCTCTCGGTCATGGTCAGGGCCTCGCTGGGCGTCAATCCCTGGAGCGTCCTGTACGAGGGACTGGAGAACTACACCTCTCTGAGCTTCGGCACGATCAGCGCCGTCGTGGGGGTGCTCGTGCTGCTGTTGTGGATCCCCCTCAAACAGAAACCGACGCTCGGCACCGTCGCCAACATCCTCGTCCTGGCGTACTCGTCCGACCTCGGTCTCTCCCTCGTCCCCCAGCATCTCGGGCTCCCCACCCGGGCCGGTCTGCTCGTCGGCGGTGTCCTCCTCAATGGACTGTCCGTCGCCGTCTACGTCGGCGCCCGCTTCGGGCCCGGGCCCCGGGACGGGCTGATGACCGGTGCGTCCGCCGTGACCGGGCGTTCCATTCGGCTGGTCCGCACCGTGATCGAGATCGCCGTGCTCGCGGTGGGCGGGCTGCTCGGTGGGAGCGTGGGCGTGGGCACCGTGCTGTACGCCCTCGCGGTCGGCCCGGTCACTCAGTTCTTCCTGCCCTGGTTCGCCTACCGGAGCACACCGGCGCGACCACTCCCCCATGGCCGGATGCCGCGCGCGGGCGGTCGAGGGTGCGGCAGGCATACAGGGGCCGGGCGGCCGACGGGCTCTCCCCTCCTTGAGCCGCAGGTCGGGGCCGCGTGCCGGGCCGGTCACGGCGGATGTGAGGATTGCCGTCATGAGTAACAACGTGTACTTCGACATCACCATCAACGGCGACCCGGCCGGCCGGATCGTCTTCACCCTCTTCGACGACGTGGTTCCCAAGACCGCGCAGAACTTCCGCGAGCTCGCCACCGGCCAGCACGGCTTCGGCTACGAAGGATCCGGCTTCCACCGCGTGATCCCCGACTTCATGCTCCAGGGCGGCGACTTCACCGCCGGTAACGGGACCGGCGGCAAGAGCATCTACGGCGAGAAGTTCGCCGACGAGAACTTCAAGATCAAGCACACCAAGCCCGGTCAGCTCTCCATGGCCAACGCCGGCCCGAACACCAACGGCTCGCAGTTCTTCATCACCACCATCGTCACCGACTGGCTCGACAACAAGCATGTCGTCTTCGGCGAGGTCGTCGAAGGCATGGAGCTCGTCAGGAAGATCGAATCCCTCGGCTCGCACGGCGGCGCCACCAAGGCCGACATCGTCATCGCGAAGTCCGGTGTGATCGGCGCCTGACACGGTCAGGCACTCAGCGGTCAGGCGGCGTACCAGCCCGACCAGCGGGCCACCTGGATCTCCACCACGGGGCCTTGCGGGGGGCGGTCGGCGTAGTTCTGCCGGTACTTGCGCGTCAGCAGGGTTACGTAGCGCGCCGAAGCCGCCGACCGCTCGGCCGGTGGCAGCACGGCCCCTGTGCCGTCCGCCCGCGCCCACCACAGGCGGTCCCAGTCCTCGTCATAGCCGTCGACGAGGAGGCAGACCTCGGGGTGGGCGCGGATGTTGGCCAGCCGCTTGAGGTCGGCCGAGCGCTTCGGTTTGTGGTCCACGGCGAAGACCACGGTGTCACCGGTCAGGGCGAAGACCGCGGGCACCAGGTGTGGGCGGCCGGCGTCGTCGACGGTCGCGAGGCGGGCGATCCGGGCCCGGGTGAAGCACTCCCGGGCCCGGTCGCCGGTCATCCTCGGCACCGCGGCGCCCGACCGCTCACCGGAAGCGTTTCGCGACGTCGGAGAGCCGGTCCAGGTACGACAGGGTCTCGGGCTCCGGCAACGTCGGGAGGTAGAACAGCAGGCGCTCCACGTCGAGCTGTGTGTACTGCTCAATGATCTCCGGCTCGTCCGCGACCGCGTAGACGGTCACCGGTACGCTGCGGCCCGCGATGCTGCGCAGCCGGTCGATCTTCGGCCCCAGCTCCTGGGGCGGCAGGCTGTTGGCGAGCCAGGCGTCGCCCAGGGCGGCCACCCGGTCGAAGGCCGCCTCGCCACCGCCCACGTAGATCGGCGGGTGCGGACTCTGGACCGGCTTCGGCCAGGAGTAGACCGGGTCGAAGTCGACGAACTCCCCGTGGAACTCGGCCTTTTCCCGCGTCCACAGCTCGCGCATCGCCTGCAGCCGCTCGTCCACGAGGCGGCCCCGGGTGCGTGGGTCGGTGCCGTGGTTCTCCATCTCCTCCCGGTTCCAGCCGACACCGATCCCGAAGACGGCCCGCCCGCCGGAGACCAGGTCCAGGGAGGCCACCTCCTTGGCCGTGATGATCGGGTCCCGCTGGGCCACCAGGGCGATACCGGTGCCCAGCAGGATCCGCTCGGTCACCGCGGCGGCCGCGCTGAGCGCGACGAACGGGTCGAGGGTGCGGTAGTAGATCTCGGGAAGCTCGCCGCCGCCCGGGTACGGCGAGCGGCGGTCCACCGGGATGTGGGTGTGCTCGGCGATGAGCAAGGAGTCCAGCCCTCGCTCCTCGACGGCGCGCCCGAGCGCGGCGGGCGCGATGCCCTGGTCGGTGATGAAGGTCGACACTCCGAACTTCACAGCGGCTCCCTCGGATTCCGGGTACTCGGGTTTGCGGATTTGGGGGTGTGCGGGCACTCAGGTTTGCGGCTTTGCGGGTATGCGGGCACTCGGGTTTGCGGGTTCGTCTGATCGCCGGTTCGTGGGCCCCGCGCTCGTGGGCCCGGACCGCTCCGGAGAACAGGCCCCAGGGCCAGGTACCCGGTTCGGCGCCGCTACAACAATCCGTGCGGCCGACCGGGCGATCACCGGCAGGCCGTTCGGGGCGTTCGGGGTGTACGGGGGGGGCGGGGTGTACGGGGCGTTCGGGATGGTCGGGATGGTCGCTGTTCGTGGGTTGATCAGCCCTCTGCGGCCCGAAGAAGGAGAAATCCACGTGGCCGAATCTGCTCGTGTTCTGCGGACCGGCGGCAAAGGCTTTGCGACGGCCTACTTGGTCGGCGATATGGTCGCCGGGCGAGTGCGGGAGGACGTCCTGCTTTCCCCTTCACGCATTCTCGGGGGCTCATCTCATCCCGCTCAGAAGCGCGCCTGAGGTGGCACGGCCTGCCCCAACCACCCCCACAGGAGAGAGGCAGCTTCCGCACTATGACCGCAAACGCTCCCGGACGACGAGTCACACCGCAGGGACCCTGGAACGACGGCGGTGTCGTGGTGATCACCGGCATCCAGGCAGCCGGCAAGTCCACGGTGGCCCAGGCGCTCGCCGAACGCTTGCCCCGCTCCGTCCACCTGCGCGGTGACACCTTCCGCCGCAACATCGTCCGGGGTCAGATCACCATGACGCCCGACGCGGAGAAGCACGCCGTCGCCCAGCTCGAACTGCGCTACCGGCTGACGGCACACTGCGCCGACGAGTACGCACAGGCCGGCTTCACCGTCATCGCGCAGGACATCCTCATCGGCGAGTACCTCGCCGAGATGACCGGGTTCATCAAGACCAGGCCGCTCGCGGTCGTCGTCCTGGTCCCCGACCCGGCGGCGGTCGAGGCGCGCGAGGTGTCCCGCCCCAAGACGGCGTACGGGCCCGACTGGACCGTGCGGGACCTGGACAAGCTGATGCGGACCGATACGCCCCGGGACATCGGACTGTGGCTGGACACCTCGCAGCAGACGGTGGACGAGACGGTCGACGAGATCCTCAGCCGGGCCTGGACCGAGGGTGCCGTCGTCTGACGGGCGTCTTGCGGTTCCCGGCTCCCGGCGCCCGCTCCCGGGGCCGGTCTCCGCTGACGGTTTCCGCGGGCCGGTTGCCGCGGACGGCTCCCGCGGGCCGGCTTCCGCGGGCCCGGCGGCGAGCAGCCAGAACGAGGAGGCCGCGAGGAAGTCCGCTCAGCGGCCCAGGGAAGCCGGGGAGGGTGGCACGCGCAGTACGCCGTAGACGGACCAGGCCACCGAGACCATCGGGACGGCGACGACCGCTCCGAGCACGCCCGCGGTGACGCTGCCGCAGATGACCGTGAGTGCCACGACCACCGGGTGCAGCCGGACCGCCTTGCTCATCACGAGGGGGTGCAGCACATGGCCTTCGATCTGTCCGATGACCACGATCAGCAGCACGACGACGGCGGCCACCAGGGGGCCCTTCGCGGCCAGCGCCACCACGGCAGCCACTGCCAGCGCCACGGGTGAGCCCACCAGCGGGATGAAGGCGGCGAAGAATTCCAGCACGGCCAGCGGAAGGGCGAGCGGAATCCCCAGGGCGAAAAGCCCCGCTCCTACAAGAACGGCATTGATGGCGGCCACCACCACGATGCCGCGGGTGTAGCCGGTGAAGGTGATCCAGGCGGCGCACCCGGCGGCATGCACGGTGTGACGCCCGCGTACCGGCAGCTGGCCGCCGAACCATGTCCACATCCGGTCGCCCGAATGCAGAAAGAAAATCGAGCAGAACAGCGCCAGTACCCCCACCGTCAGGACGGCCACCACCTGGCCGACGCCGCTGAGCGCGGTGCTGATCAAGGTGGCGCGATGGCTCGTCACGAACCGCGAGAGCCGGGCCTGCAGATCGGAGAGCGCCCCCGGACGCAGGTGGACCGGCGGCCCTTCGAGCCACCGCTCGATTCTCTGCACGCCGCCGATGAACTCCCGGCGCAGTCCGTCCCACTCACCGGCGACGGTCGCGCCGATCAGGCTCAGGACGGTGAAGAGGAGCAGGATGCCGACCAGCAGGCCGACCGTGACCGCCGCCGATCGTGGCATCCAGCGGCTCAGCAGACTGACCGCCGGTTCCAGGAGGGCCGTCAGCACCAGGGCCAGGAAGACCGCCAGTGTCACCAGATGGAAGCGTCCCAGCGCCGCGAAGATCGCGTAGGCGGCCGCCCCCACGATGATCAGGCGCCAGGCGTATCCCGCCGCCACCCGCAGCGTCGGAGAGACCTCGGCGCCCTCCCCCGTCACACGGGCCGGCGCACGCCCCCTCTCCCGGCGCACGCCCAGGGCCCGTACTCCTCGGGCGGTATGCCGTGCAGTGCCCCGGGGCCGCCGGGGCCCGTTCCTGTGGGCGTCGGGGGAACGCCCGCGCTCCCCGCCGGATCGGTTCCGCACTTGGCCCGCCACCGCCTCCCGCCCCTCCCGTGGCCAGCGCCGGGAGGGGGACGACTGCCGCGCGCGAGGCTGGTGCCCACCCTCGGCGCATACCCAGAGGTGGTATCACCGCGGAGCGGTCTTCGAACGTGTGCGGGCGTGCATTCCCCCAATTGAGCAGGCCGTCGTCGCAGTCACCGAAGGCGTCTCACCGCTCCGCCGCAGAAGCGGGCAAGAAAATCTTCGGCCGGTCGTGTCACGGTGTCGATTCGGGAGGGGGCCGTTCGTATAGAGGGTGAGAGGCCGGGACAGCACCGGCCGAGCGACCGGCCGAGGAGGCACTCCATGACGCAATACCTGCTCAGCATCTACCAGCCCGACGGGCCCCCGCCGCCGCCGGAGTTCCTGGAGCCGATCATGCGGGATGTGGAGGCCCTGAACGACGAGCTCAGAGCAGCCGGCGCCTGGGTGTTCGCCGGGGGTCTGCACCCGCCGGGCACGGCGACCGTGGTGCGGCAGAAGGACAACGAGATGCTCACGACCGACGGCCCGTACATCGAGGGCAAGGAGCACATCGGCGGGTTCACCGTCATCCAGGCCCCGGACCTCGATGCCGCGCTCGAATGGGGCCGCAAGCTCGCCCGCGCCACCACCCTCCCCATCGAGGTCAGGCCGCTGCAGCACGGCTCCTGCGGGTGACTTCCGGCATGCCCAAGGCGACCGCAGCCGAGGTCGGGCGCGTGTTCCGGGAGGAATACGGGCGTGCGGTCGCCGTCCTGGTCCGCGTCTTCGGTGACATCGACGTCGCCGAGGATGCGGTCCAGGACGCCTTCTCCACGGCGGTCGAGCGCTGGCCGTCCGCCGGGCTGCCCCCGAGCCCGGCGGGATGGATCATCACCACCGCCCGCAACCGTGCGGTCGACCGGCTGCGCCGGGAAGCGTCCCGCGACGACAGACACGCGCAAGCCGCTCTGCTGCACGCCGGCGGCGAGCCGGCCGAGGAGGGACCCGTGCGCGACGACCGGCTACGCCTGATCTTCACCTGCTGCCATCCCGCGCTCGCCCCCGCCGCCCGGGTCGCGCTGACGCTCCGGCTTCTCGGCGGGCTCACCACCGCGGAGATCGCCCGCGCCTTCCTGGTCACCGAGCCGACCATGGCGCAACGGCTCGTCCGGGCCAAGGGCAAGATCCGCGACGCACGGATCCCCTACCGCCTCCCGGCCGACGCCGACCTCCCGGACCGCCTTCGGGCCGTACTGGCCGTCGTCTACCTCATCTTCAACGAGGGCTACACGGCCAGCTCGGGTGAGTCGCTGGTGCGCGAAGACCTCTGCCGGGAGGCGATCCGGCTCGGACGGCTGCTCACCGAGCTCCTGCCCGACGAGCCCGAGGCCGTGGGGCTGCTCGCCCTGATGCTGCTGACCGAATCGCGGCGTGCCGCCCGCACCGGCCCGGACGGCGACCTCGTACTGCTGGCCGACCAGGACCGCAGCCGCTGGGACGGCACCCTGGTCGCCGAGGGCCAAGCCCTCGTCCTTCGGTGTCTGCGGCGCAATCGGCCCGGCCCCTATCAGGTCCAGGCGGCCATCAACGCCGTCCACAGCGATGCACCGACCGCGGCCGACACGGACTGGCGGCAGATCCTCCAGCTGTACGACCAGTTGCTCGCTCTCGATCCGAGCCCGGTCGTGGCCCTGAACCGCGCGGTCGCGGTGGCCGAGGTCGAGGGGCCGGAGGCGGCGCTCGCCCTCGTCGACAGCCTCCCTCTCGACCGGTACCACGTCTTCCACGCCATCCGTGCCGATCTGCTCCGCCGCCTCGACCGCAACACCGAGGCGGCCGAGGCCTACGAGAAGGCGCTCGCCCGCACGGACAACACGGCTGAACGCCACTTCCTTCAGCGCAGTCGGCAGGCACTCCCCCGGGATTGACGAGGACGGTGTGGTGGGGAGGGAGCCGGGCGAGCCCTGAATGGTGCGACGGGCGGGACCTGAATGGTGCGAGTGGGGAGCTGTCGGTCGGCCCACGCGTCCGTGCGGCCCCGACGACGACGCCACCCCCGAGCGCGCCCTCGCCGTGCTCGAGGCGGCGAGCGGGCAATACCTCGAAGGGGTGACCCGTGCTGTTCTAGTGCGCCTCAACGGCGAGAGACCAAGCGCTCCTTGACGTTCACCGGCCGCTGGAACGTGTGTCCACAATCTGCCCCCGGAGTACCCGTTACGGGGTGCGTATGGGGCCGTTCTTTAGAGCGTCTGTGCCCCTTACGCGTCGCTCCGCAGGAGTCGTGAACCTCGTGCCCGCCCCTGTGTACTGTCCGGCCTCGTTCGAATCACTGCGGTCCCGGCCACCCGGGTCCGCCCTGCGGTTGACGCCCCCCGGTTCCTTGGCCACCCGCGCACGACCAGCCAGTGGGGACGGCTCGACCATCCCCCAGGCCGGTGGTCGCCGACTTGCAGAAGGAGAGCAGCAGTGGTGAGAACGCGACGTCGTCTCCCCCGGAGTGAGAAACGTCAACAGGTGCCCGACGAGGCAGAAACCGGCGGAGAGGAGCTGCAATTCGTCGACCGGACCGGCAGCAGGGAGAGAGCCGGTCAACAGATCCGGCTGGCGGACATGGCGCGCCGACTGCCTCGACTGGTGCGCCGTTCGGTCGCGCTGGCCTGGAGCATCGACCGCTGGGCATGTCTGGGGCTGCTGGTCTGCCAGGTCGCCTCCGGCGCGATGCAGGCGCTGGGTCTCCTGGCGGTCAGTGGCACGATCGCGGCCCTTTTGGCCGGCGGAGACATCTACGGACGTCTGCTGGCCGCCTGGCCGTCGCTGGTGATGCTGGCCGGCGCCGCAGCGGCACGGGCTCTGCTCGGCATCACCGTGGCCTGGCTGTCCTCGCGACTGGGTCCGCAAATGAGCCGTGAGGCGGAACTCGGTCTGCTGCGGGCGGTCACCGAGGTGGAGTTGTCCGCCTACGACGCCCCGGGCTTCAACCATCGCAAGGAAGCCGCCGAACGGGGCGCCGAGGTCGCCCAGGACCTGGTCACCGAGGGCCAGGACCTGATCGCCTCGCTTGCCTCCCTCATCGCCGGGGCGGGCGTCCTGACCGCGCTGCATCCGGCGCTGTTACCGCTGCTGGCGCTGGCAAGCTTCCCGCAGGCGGTGGCGCAGATCAGCGCCGCTCGCGTGCGCTACCTGGCGCGGCTGCGGTCCAACGGCGACTACCGGCTGCTGTCGATCCTGCGCTGGCATGTGGGCGACCGCTACGCGGCGGACCAGATCCGCGCCGGCACCATGTCGTCCTTCCTGGTCGGCCGTTACCGGCACATCACCGATCGCATCAACCGTGCCGACCGGCGTGCCGCGGACACCGGGGCACGGATGTCCGTGCTCGGAGCGCTGTGCGGAGGAGTCGCCTCGGCGGCGGTGTGGGCGGCAGTGGTGTGGCTGCTGGCCACCGGCCGGATGAGCGTCGGGCACGCCGGCACCGCCGTCTTCGCCTTGCAGACGGTCGGGATGGCGCTGCGTGGTCTGGTCGTCGGCGGTGCCCGCATCATGCGCACCGGCCTGTACATGGACGACTGGTCCGCCTTCCTCCGGGAGGCCGGTGGCTACCGTATGAACCGCGGCACCACGGTGCCCGGGCCGCCGCAGCAGATCACCGTGCAGGATCTCGTCTTCCGTTACGAGGAGGCGGCGAACGATGCGGTGCGGGGTGTGTCCTTCACCCTGCGCCGCGGCGAAGTCGTCGCTCTGGTCGGCTACAACGGCAGCGGCAAGACCACGTTGGCCAAGCTCCTGAGCGGTCTGTATCTGCCCACCACCGGCTCGGTCACCTGGGACGGCGTCCCCACCGGCGAGCTCGATCCGCAGGCCATGTGGTCCCATGTCGCCCTGGTTCCGCAGGACTACGCCCGGTGGCCGCTCACCGCCAGGGAGAACATGACCCTGGGCCAGCCCACCTCAGGAGGTGACGCCGATATCCATGCCGCCTGTGCCCGGTCGGGCGCCGACGAGGTGCTCACCGAGCTGCGGTCCGGGCTGGATACGGTGCTGGCCCGCGACTGGCTGGGGGGACAGGAGCTCTCCGGGGGCCAGTGGCAGCGCATCGCGCTCACGCGTGCGTTCTACCGCCCGGCCGGGCTGCTGGTCCTTGATGAGCCGACCGCCGCTCTCGACCCGCTGGGCGAGCACCGCATCTTCGCCGGTCTGCGCCAGCTGGCCGCGACCCGCGCCGTGGTCCTGATCACCCACCGGCTGACCAATGTCGCCTGCGCGGACCGCATCCTGGTGCTGCACAAGGGCCGCATCGTCCAGCAGGGCACCTTCCCTGAACTGGTCGCGGAACCCGGGCCGTTCCGGGATCTGTGGGCCTACCAGCACACCCGCGAAGCGGCAGACCCGGCCGCCGACGGACGGTCCGCGGATGACTGCGCGCCCTCAGCTCACCCAGCGCCCGGGGTGCCGGTGCCGGTACCCGCGCCCCAGCCGGCACCGCATGGAGACACCGTTCCGCGTACGAGAAAGAGCACGGAGGGCGAAAGGACCTCGGCGTCCGCAGAAGCGGAGACGGATGCGGAGGCGGAGGCGGAGGCCCCATAGGCTCCGCGGCCTGCCCCCACTCATGTTTGCTGCCACTCATCGGACCGGACGACCTGCCCAGTCGGTGGGACCGGACGACCTGCCCGGTCGGTGTGGCCGGACGGCGTGGCCGGTCGGCGTGCCCCAAGGGGCTCCCAGATGTACCGAGACCAGCGGCCCCCACGGCGAGGTGTGTGACCCGGCAGCGCTGCGGCTCAGTGACGGGAGGGCAGAGCGGGCGCGCCGTGGGGAGGGGGGCAGTGGCCACCGAGCAGGGCCGGCGGTGCAGGGCGTCAGGCCGGTGCGGCGGTGAGGGACGGGCGGGGGGTGGGTGAGGAGGTGGGGGTGGTGGTGTCCCGGAGGTTCTGGCATTCCTCCGTCAGGTGCGCGAGGGCAGCGGTGAGGGCTTCCTCCGCCTGGTCGTTCGGTGGGGTGTCCGGCAGCACGGTGACGGACAGTTGGCGCAGGAGTTCGGTGTGCGCGGCCAGGGCCTGGCGGGTGCGGGTATCGGTGTGGTCGGTGAGCAGAAGACGTGCGGCGGTATTGGCGGCGCGCAGTCGGGGCTGGTGGATACGGCGGTGGGAGCGGGGAAGGGCGCGCCAGGCCGTGTTGGCGACGGTTACCAGGCGCCAGATCTCGTTGTCGGCGGGCTCGGTGTCGTAGAACCGCAGCCCATAGCGGCTCACCAGCCAATAGGACGTGGCCAGGACGAAAGCGGTGGCGGTGTCGAAGGCCAGCCAGAATCCGAGCAGATGGGGCTCGCCGCAGGCGGCTCGTACCGCCAGGGCCGCCCCCGCTCCGCCGGCGCCGAAGAGCAGGGACGCGGCGAGCAGAAGGAGGAGCGCGGCCGGGAGGGCGCCGATGCCGTTGGCGCTGTCGAGGCGCGCCATGCCCTTCCAATGGGGCGCGAGATAGCGGGCGTAGCGGACCCATCTGGGGGCGGGTTCGATCAGGGCGATACGTCCGGCCCAGCTGACGCTCTGCGGTCTCATGGTGCTGTTGATGCCCGAGGTCGGGCTGCTGCTGCAGGGAATCACGTGAGCGACAACGAGCAATAAGGGAAAACGCGACAGGCCAAGTGGAGGTTTAAGGCGCAGATTCCTCCCTCCGGCCGGGCGCGCGCCGCATATCCCTGAATGCGCCGGTGGCATACCCGGTCGATCATCCGATACATACACGGGGTGGACGCTCCCCCGGCCGACGGCCCAGATCGGCTGCGCCGCGGACGGGAAGCCGGTCGGGTGGGTGGGCTAAGTCGGCCGTGTGGACATGCCGTTCGCGAGAGCAGGCACGCAGCCTGCTGTACGTCGAGCACTCGTCAGCGGTGACTCTTCATGCCTCCCGATTCGGGCGCAGCCACCCGGTCAACTTCAGGCCACTCGGCCGATGAACACCATCGCGATCAGCAGCACCATCAGAGCCCCCAGGCCGATGACACCCGCCCGGGCGCCGCCCCGGGGAAGGAAGATGCCCACCACCGTCCCCAGCGTCGTCGCGGGCACCACGTACCAGGCGAGGGTGATCAGGACATTGACGAACCGCGGGTTGCGGACACCGTCTTGGCACGTATCACAGGCGATGGCGAACAAGGGACCGATGACCCCCACAACGAAGCCCGCCGCCAGCACTCCCATCGCGAGAACGGCCAGCCAGCCCCAGTCGGCAACCGTACGCCGAGGACGGAGGGCGGCGGGCTCAAGGGAAGCAGGGGAAGCAGGGGAATCGGCAGCGTTGCCGGAGTTGTCCATGCCAGAGAGGCTAGGAAGCCTGCTGTCGACCGGCATCCGACGTCGTACTCAGATCACCATCAGCGGCGTCTGAGTAGCACCGACGGCTGTGACGGCGGACGAACCACTACTGGGGCAAGTGCGGGCGGTCCGCGTCTCTTCGGCCACGCCGGTGCCTGACCCCGTACACGGGATTACTGCATTTCTCAACTTTGAGAAAGGTATTGGATGTGAGATCGTGCGCGCATGGACACGGTCGACCTGCTCCTGCATCCGGTGCGGCTCCGCGTCGTGCACGCTCTGTCCGGCGGGCGGACGCTTACGACCTCGCAGTTGTGCGCCCTTCTGCCCGACACCTCGAAGGCCACCGTGTACCGGCACGTGGGTCTGCTCGCCGACGGCGGCCTCCTCGAGGTGGCCGGCGAACAACGGGTGCGTGGCGCCGTCGAGCGCCGGTACCGGCTGCAGCGCGCACGGGCGGTGATCGACGCCGACACCGCCGCGGCGCTGTCGGCGGAGGACCACCGGCGAGCGTTCGCCGCGGCCATGGCCACCCTGCTGGCCGAGTTCAACGCCTATCTCGACCGGGACGGTGCCGACCCGAGCGCTGATCTGGTCGGCTACCGCCAGCACGCGCTCTGGCTCAGTCAGGACGAACTCACCGAGATGATCGGTGAGATGCGCGGCGTGATCGTGTCCCGGATGGGCAATGAACCCGCACCGGACCGCACCCGGCACCTGCTCAGCCCGATTCTGTTCCCCACCGAGGAGCCGCCCTCATCCCTTGCGGACGAAGGGCCGGACCACGCCGCTGAGCCCGGTATCTGACGCACCGGGCAGCCCCTCCATGGGGCGATGATGCTCAGCAGGCGCACTGAAGTGCGCTTTGAAGTGCGGCGGTCCTGCGCGGTTCAGGGTGAACCTGCTCCCCCTGGGTCACCGGTCCCGTGGCGCTCTTGCAGGGCAGGGAGGTTACGGCCAGTGTGGTCGTGCCCGGCCGGCGGCCGTCACCGTCGGCAGGTTCCGTCACACGGTTGGAGTGAGCGTGGCTTCCTTCGTACTGCCCCATGCCTTGCACGGCGCGGGATCGCACAAGGTCATCGCTGTGCACGGGTGGTTCGCCGACCGGTCCGCCTTCGACCCGGTCAGGGCGGATCTCGACCGGGACGCGTTCCAGTACGCGCTGGTCGATCTCCGTGGCTACGGAGAGGCGAAGGACGCGGCCGGTGCGTACACCACCGGCGAGGGGGCGGCCGATGTGCTGGCGCTCGCCAACCGTCTGGGCTGGGACCGGTTCTCGTTGATCGGCCATTCGATGGGCGCGAGCGTCGTCCAGCGGGTGCTGGCCGCGGCGCCGCGACGGGTGCGCCGGATGGTCGGCATCTCGCCGGTCCCCGCCTCCGGTCTGCCGCTGCCGCCGCAGCAGTGGGAACTGTTCTCCTCCGCGGCCCACACCCCGGAGAACCGGCGCGCCATCATCGACCTCACCACCGGCGGGCAGCGTCCGGCCGCCTGGCTGGACCGGATGGTGCGGCGGTCACTGGAGTGCAGCGATCCGAAGGCGTTCCGTTCCTGGCTGGACTCCTGGTCCGGGGAGGGATTCGCGGCCGAGGTCGAGGGCTCGGCGGTGCCCGCGCTGGCGGTGACCGGCACGCTGGATCCCGCGCTGAACGCCGAGCTGACACGTCAGACCTGGATGCAGTGGTACACCCGCAGTGAGCTGGTCGAGCTGCCCTCGGCAGGGCACTACGCCATGGACGAGACGCCACTGGAACTGATCCGGGCCGTCGAGGACTTCCTGCGCGCCGACGAGGGCGGAACGGCGGCCGGATGACCGTGCCCGCAGCCGGTGCCGCGGACCGGGAGGTGCCGGACGTCTTCGACCCGCGCGGGTACGCCGACGGGCTGCCGCACGCGGCGTACCGGCTCTTGCGTGACCGGTATCCGGTGGCCTGGCAGGAGGAGCACGAGGTGCTGGGCTGGCCCGCCGGGCCGGGTTTCTGGGCGGTCACCCGGCACGAGGACGTCGTACGGGTCCTGAAGGACGCCCGCACCTTCTCCTCGCACCTGGGCGCCACCCAGATCCGGGACCCCGACCCTGCCGACCTGCCGTTCATCCGGCGCATGATGCTCAATCAGGATCCCCCGGACCACGGGCGGCTGCGCCGTTCGGTCAGCCGTGCCTTCACCCCTCGCCAGGTCGACCGCTTCGGCACCGTCGTACGCGAGCGGGCGCGTGGTCTGCTGACGGCGGCGGTCGCCACGGCACGCGCCGGGAACGGGGTGTGTGACCTGGTCACCGCGGTCACCGATGACTTCGCGCTGCTCAACCTCGCCGATCTGCTCGGTGTGCCGGCCGCCGAGCGCGGGCTGCTCCTGGACTGGACCCGGCGTGTCATCGGCTACCAGGACCCGGACGAATCAGGCCCGTCCGCATCCGGCCCGGACGGGCGGCCCGCCAATCCACGCTCCCCGGCGATGCTCCAGGACATGTTCGGCTTCGCGCGGGAGCTGGCGGCCCACAAGCGGCGGTATCCGGACGACGATGTGATGACGGTGCTCGCCTCGGACCCCGAACTGGCCACGCCCGAGCTGGAGATGTTCTTCTTCCTGCTGACCATCGCGGGCAATGACACCGTACGCAGCGCGGCCCCCGGCGGACTGCTGGCGCTGGCCCGCCACCCGGACGCGTACCGCCGGCTGTGCGCCGGCGCCGTGGGGGCGGCGACAGCGGTGGAAGAGCTGCTGCGCTGGCATCCGCCGGTGCTCAGCTTCCGCCGTACCGTGGCCCACGACACCGAAATGGCCGGCCGCTCCCTTCGCGCCGGCGACAAGGTGGTGGTCTTCCACGGTTCGGCAAATTTCGACGAGCGGGTCTTCACCGCCCCGCACCGGCTGGATCTCGCCCGGTCCGCAAATCCCCATGTCTCTTTCGGCGACGGTCCGCATGTCTGCCTGGGGGCACACCTCGCCCGGCTGCAGTTGCGGGTGTTGTACGAGGAGACCTGCCGCCTGCTGCCCGCTCTGGCGGTCGCCGGTCCGCCGCGGAGGCTCGTGTCGAACTTCATCCATGGTCTGAAGTCGCTGCCGCTGCGGCTGGTGGACGTGCCGCCCGGGGAGTAGGGCCGCGATCGGACGGGAGGAGAGCCGGTGATCACTGTGGAGACGCGGCGCTGACCTCCGGTTCCGGCTGCAGCAATGCGGCGGTGAGGGGGTGTCGGGGGGCGGTGAGCAGTTGGCCGGTCGGGCCTTGTTCGACGAGGTGGCCGTCGTCGAGGACGGCGATACGGGTGGCCAGGGTCGCGGTGTCGCGGTCGTGGGTGATGAGGACCAGGGACATCTCCGGGTGGGTCCGTACGAGGTCCGCGAGGAGTGTGCGGAGGTTCCGGCGGGTGACGGAGTCCTGGCCGGAGGTGATCTCATCGCAGATCAGGACCCGGGGGCGGGCCAGCAGGGCGCGGGCCAGGGCGGCGCGCTGGAGTTCACCGCCGGAGAGCTGTGCGGGCCGGCGGCGTACGAGGTCACCGGAGAGCCCGAGGGTGCTCAGGGTGCGCTCGGCCTCGGCCAGGGCCTCGGGCCGCGGGACCCGGCGCAGACGGATGGCGCTGCGCATCACCTGGCCGAGGACCGGGCGGTGTTCGTCGAAGGCGGCTCGGGCGTCCTGGAAGACGTACTGGACCGCGGCCAGTTGCTCGCGTGTGCGGTCGCGGAGGCTGCGGGGCAGGGCGACGCCGTCCAGCAGGACCTCGCCGTCGTAGCTCCGGTGGAGACCGGCCAGACAGCGGGCGAGAGTGGTCTTGCCGCTGCCGGAGCGGCCCACGACGGCCGAACAGCCGGGCGGGAGAGGCAGATCGGGGGTGTGCAGGACGGTGGACCTGCCGTGGCGGGCGGTGAGGCTCCGCACCTGGAGTACCGCCTCGGCGGCAGCCGGCCGGGGGGTGGTGTCGCCGGCCGGTGTCCCGGCGTCCGTGCTCGGGGCGAGCGGGCCGTCCGACGGCTCGGCGGGGGCAGCAGTGGTGAGGAGTTCCCGGGTCCACGAGTGCTGAGGGCTGCTCCAGAGCTGTTCCGGCGGGCCGGATTCCACGATGCGGCCGGCGCGCAGGACATGGACGTCGTGGGCCAGGGCACGGACGACCTCCAGGTCGTGGCTCAGGAGCAGCACCGCGATGCCCTCCCGGGCCACGGCGGCCAGTTGGTCGGCGATCTGCTGCTTCGTCACGGCGTCCTGGCCGGTGGTCGGTTCGTCCGCGATGAGGGTGCGGGCGCCGGTCAGCAGGGCCTGGGCCAGGACGACGCGTTGCTGTTGGCCGCCGGAGAGCTGGTGGGGGTAGCGGTCCAGCAGGGTTTCGCCGTCGTGGAGCTGGGCCTGCGCGAGCGCGCGCAGGATGCGGTGCCGGATCTCGGACCGGCGGGCACGGCGGGGCAGATGGCTTACGTGGGTGCGAGCGATGTCCTGGAGGAGGGCGGCGACCGGCCGGGCGGGGTTGAGCACCGTGGCGGGGTGCTGCGGTACGTAGCCGACGAGGGTGTCGGGGGTGTGCACCTGGCCGGTCACCCTGGCGCCGGGCGGGTATTCGTTGAGCAGGGCGAGCCCGGTGGTGGTCTTGCCGCTGCCGGAGGCTCCGATCAGGGCGGTGATCCGGCCGGGTGGCACCCGCAGACTCACTCCGTCGACGAGAGCCCGGCCCTCGATGTCGACGCGCAGGTCCTGGACCCGAGCGGCTTGGTCCCGGGCCTCGGCGGCCTGGTCCTGGGCCTCGGTGGGCTGGTTCATATGCACGGGTCGCTCTTCTCGTCTCGCCCGGTCCCGGAGGGCGTGCCGTCGGCGGGCAGCGGTGCAGGGGTGCGGACGGGCCGGGGTGCACGGTCCCGTCCCGGCGTTCGGTCGCGGCGGGTGAGGGCGGCGTCGAAGAGCAGGTTGGTGCCCATGGTCAACGCCATGATCAGTACGGCGGGCAGCACGACGGCCCAGGGCTGGACGAACATGCCCGTCCGGTTGCGGTCGACCATCACCGCCCAGTCGGCGGCGTCCGGTTCGGCGCCGACGCCGAGGAAGGCTGCCGTGGCGACCAGGTACAGCACACCGGTGAGCCGGACCCCGACGTCGGCGGCGAGGGTGCGCAGGGCCGACCGGCCGACGTACCCCACGGCCGTCCGCCACCAGGTCTCGCCCTGCATCCGCAGCGCCTCGACCGCGGGCCGGGCGGCCGCTTCGGCGGTGGCGGCCCGGACCGCGCGGACGGCGTCCGGGATATTGACCAGGGCCACCAGCAGCGCGAGGCCGCCGGCGCCGGGCGTCAGGACCGCCGCCACCAGCAGAATGATCAGCAGCGACGGCACGGCGAGCAGTACGTCCAGCGGCCGCATCAGCAGCTCTTCCAGCCAACGGCGGTGGGTCAGCGCCCCGATGAGGCCCAGCGGGAGCGCCACCGCGTACGCGAGCGCCGTCGCCGCGAGGGCGGCCAGGACCACCGGGCGGCCGCCGAGCAGCACCTGCTGCCAGACGTCCCGGCCGACGAAGTCCGTGCCGGCCCAGTGTCCGCCGCCGACGGTGAACGACGGGGCCCGTGGTCCGGGCTCCCCGGCGAACAGCGGCCCGAACAGGGCGAGGAGCAGCGGGACGACGATGACCAGCAGGGCGAAGGTGAAGCGGCCCGGACCGGATGCCGTACGGGGACTCACGCCGCCACCCCCGTCCGGGGCACCAGACGGTAAGTGGCCAGGTCCGCACCGAGGTTGAGGACGACGGCGGTGCAGCCGAAGACGACCGCCAGCCCCTGGATGACGGGGACATCGCGTTCCGCCACGGCATTGATCAGGACCGTTCCGAGTCCGGGAATCACGAAGAGAGCCTCCACGACGATGACACCGCACAGCAGCCAGTCGACCGTGCGGGCGAGCTGCTGGGCGGCGGGCGCAAGGGCGTTGGGGAGGGCGTGCGTATAGCGGATGCGCGCGCCGGGGATGCCGTAGCGGCGGGCCTGTGCGACGTACGGCGAGGCCAGCGCATCGATCATCCCCGCCCGCACCAGCCGCGCCAGCGAGCACACCGGACGGGACAGCAGCACCAGTACGGGCAGCACCAGCGCCGCGGGATGGGCGAGCAGATCGTCGCCGTAGCCGACGGCGGTCGGCGGCAGCCAGTCCAGACGCAGTGCGAAGACCGTCACCAGCAGCACCCCGAAGGCGAACTCCGGTACCGCGTACACCCCCAGGGTCACCGAGCTGATGAGGCGGTCCACGAGCCGTCCTTCGTGGCGGGCGGCCAGGACTCCGAGGCCGCCCGCCAGCGGCACCAGCAGGAGCAGGGTGAGCGCGGCGAGCAGCAGGGTCGGTCCGAAGCCGTCGGCGAGGTAGGAGCTGACCGGGCGGCCCGAGGTGAGCGAGGTGCCGAGGTCGCCGTGCAGCAGCCCGGCCGTCCATGACGCGAGGCGTTCGTGGGCGGGCCGGTCCAGGTGCATGGTCTCCCGGATAGCCGCGATCCGGGCGGGGTCGGGCTGGTCGCCGGCGAGCGCCACCGCGGCGTCGCCGGGCAGCGCCTCGGTGAGGGCGAAGACGAGCAGCACGACGGCGACGGTCTGCCCGGCGCCGAGCAGCAGCCGCCGGGCCAGCCATGACCGCAGACCGTTCACGCGAGCCACACCTTGTCGAAGCGGGCCCAGTCGAGCGTGTTGGCGGGGGCCTTGTGTGCCACGCCGCGGACCGTGCGGGCGGTGCCCAGGATCCAGTCGGCGAAGCCCCAGACCAGGAAGCCGCCCTCGGCGTACAGCCGGCGCTGCATGCGCGCGTACACGGCGGCCCGGTCCTTCTTGTCCTTGGTGGACTGGGCCTGCTGGTAGAGCGCGTCGAAGTCCTTGTGGTGCCACTTGGTGGCGTTGGTGGTGGAGTCGGACAGCAGGCGCTGGGAGAAGTGCGACTCGATGGGCATCGCGCCGGAGCGGTAGCAGCACAGCGTTCCGGATTCGAGGGTGTCCTGCCAGTAGCTGTCCTTGCTGCCCATCGCCACCTTCACCCGCACTCCGGCCTTGGCGGCCTGGTCACGGAAGATGGCGGCGGCCTCGGTGAATCCGGCGGCGACGGCGGAGGTGTCCAGGGTGACCCGGAGTCCGTCGGCGCCGGCCTTCTTCAGCAGGTGGCGGGCCCGGTCCAGGTCCTGCTCGCGCTGCGGCAGACCGTCCGCGTAGTACTCGTACCCCTTGCCGAACAGGTCGTTGCCGATCTCGCCGGCGCCGGAGAGCGCACCGTCGACCAGTTCCTTGCGGTCGGCGAGGAGGAAGAACGCCTCGCGCACCCGCTTGTCGTCGAACGGCGCCCGGTCGGTCTTCATCGCGAACGCCTGCATGGCGCTGTTGCGCAGCCGGACGATCTCGATCTGCCCCTTGCCCTCGTGTGCGCGGGCGGTCGTCGGCGACAGCTCGTGGGCGTACTCGACCTGGCCGCCCAGCAGGGAGTTGACGCGTGCGGACTCCTCGTTGGCCACCAGGAATTCCAGCTGCTCCAGGTAGGGCGCGCCGTCCCAGTAGTCGTCGTTGCGCCGGAAGACGGCGGAGCGTCCCGGCGTGAAGGAGACGAAGCGGAAGGGGCCGCTGCCGACCGGCTTCGTGTCGAAGTCCGTCGCGCCGTCGGGGACGATATAGGCGCCGAACGCGGCCAGCAGGTTGGGGAATTCGGCGGTCGGGCGCTTCAGCGCGAACTCGACGGTGCGCTCGTCGACGGCGCGGCTCGCCTTGAGGTCGAGGGGCTCCAGGGAGGCCTTGGCGCGGAACGCCTTCTTGGGGTCGGCGATGCGGCGGAAGCTGTAGAGGACATCGCGGGCGGTGACCGGCTTGCCGTTGTGGAAGGACGCCTTGCGCAGCTTCACCGTCCAGCGGTCCAGGGTGGAGTTCGGCTCCCAGGACGCGGCCAGCCGCGGCTCGGCGGCGAGATCGGCGCCGAAGTCGGCGAGCTTGTCGAAGAGGGCCTTGGCGCGGGCGGCGTCGGCGAAGAGGTTGGCCAGGTGCGGGTCGAGGGTCTCGCTCGCACCGCCGCCGGCGAAGGCGGCACGCAGCTTCCCGCCGCGCCGGGGCTTGCCGCCGCCGTCAGCGGCGCCCCCGGAGGGGCTCGTGCAGCCGGCGAGCGCGAGCGCGCCGAGGCCGGCCGCCCCGCCGGCCGCGGCGAGGAAGCCGCGGCGGCGCAGGCCGGGGAAGCGGGGGTCGTTGACGGGACCTTCGTACATGGCGGTTTCCTTGCTGTGCGCGGGTGGGTGGAAGGGGAGGCCGGGCGGCCGTCAGTCGTGGCGGGTCAGCCGGGCGACGAGGTGGAGCCGGTCCCCGTCGGCGGACTCGCCCGGCCCGGCGCCCTCGTGCCAGGCCGGGTCCGTCCGCGGCCCCGGCCCGTCGTGCAGGTCGAGGACCTCGAAGCCGTGCGCGGCGAGGGCATGGCGCAGCTCCTGGGGGAAGAGCAGTCGCCATGCGGAGCGCTGCTCGTGGGGCGGGGAGCCGTCGTCGGTGGTCCAGATGCGGGTGCGGCGCAGGAGTTGGGCGGCGCGGTCGATGTACAGCGTGGTGGTGGAGGTGTAGGCGGTGCCGCGCCAGGTGAAGTCGTTGACGGCCGGGGCGTCGAGCAGTTCCGTCCGGCCGAGGAAGAAGGCGCCGTTGCGCATCTCGGCCACGAGCAGCCCGCCGGGCGTGAGGCCGCGCCGGCAGGAGGCGAGGAAGCCGTCGAGTTCGGCGTTGGTGTGGCAGTAGAGCAGGGCGCTGTCCAGGCAGACGATGGCGTCGAAGGGGCCTTGGCGGAGGTCGAAGTCGCGCAGGTCGGCTTGTACGTAGTCCGGTCCGGGGTGCTGCGTGCGGGCATGGGCCAGCATCGCGGCGGAGAGGTCGGCGCCGACGACGGTGCGGCCCGCCCCGTGCAGATGGGCGGCGTCCCTTCCGGTGCCGCAGCCGAGGTCCAGGACGCGGTGTCCCGCGCCGTACCGGCGCAGGCAGTCCTCGGCCCAGCGGCCGGCGAGCCGTTCGGTGTCGGGGAAGCGGGCCTCGTAGAGCTCCGGGTTGTCGGTCAGCAGGTTTTCGCTGGTCATATCCGTTTCCATGGGTGTGGTCAGGCCTTCCCCGCCGTCGTGGGCGCCGCGGTGGCCGGTGCGGGGTCGGTTGCCTGCCCCGGCAGACCGCGCAGCCGGTGCAGCCAGGCGACACCCGCCGCGGAGACCAGCCCGAAGACCAGGCAGCAGGCCCACGGCAGCCACTGCATACGGGTGTGCTCACCGGTATCCATGGCCCAGCCGACGACGGTGTTGCCCGCCGCCGCGGCGATGCCGGAGACCACGTAGAACAGTCCGAAGTAGGTGCCGGTGAGTTCGGCGCGGCCGAAGGCGGGGATCAGCTCCATCACGAACGGCTGGGCGACCATGACACCGAGGTAGAGCAGCAGCGCCCCGGCCAGTACGGGCAGTGCGCGCAGCGCGGCTTCGCCGGGGCCGCCGGACGGCGGTCCCAGGGCTGCGACGGCCATCGGCGGGACGAAGCCGAGGCCCATCAGGCCGAGCCCGGCGCTGATCCACCGCGCCCGGTCCCCGCGCTCCTTGAGGGCGCGGGTGATCCGCATCTGGAGCGCGAGGTTGGCGACGGTGCCGATGAGGAACACCAGACCGGCAGCGCCGTCCCAGCCGGTGGCCCGCCGGGCGCCGTCGGGCAGCAGCAGATACAGCTGGTTCTGCATGGTGAACATGCCCACCATGGCCAGCGCGAAGGCCAGGAAGACACGGTTGCCGAGGACCTCGCGCCAGTCGCCGAGGACGCTGTTGGCCGCCGGGGCGACCTTGGATGCGGGCAGCACCACGGCCTGGGCGACGGTGAGCAGGGCGAAGATCGCGGCGGCGGTGAGCGCGGAGACCCGGAAGTCGACCAGCAGCAGGGCGCTGCCGAGCAGCGGCCCGATCAGGGCGCCGGTGGTCGCGAAGACGTTGAAGAGCGCGAACGCCTCGGCCTTGCGCGGGCCCGCCTCCTGCGCGAGGTAGGCCCGTACGGCGGGGTTGAACAGCGCCCCGGCCAGCCCGGAGAGCACGGACGCCGCGAGGAGGACGGCCAGGCCGTCGCCGAGCGCGAAGAGGCCGAAGCCGACGGTCCGCAGCGCGCAGCCGGCGATGATGACACCGCGTGCGCCCAGCCGGTCGGCGGCCGAACCGCCGATGAGGAACAGGCCCTGCTGGCTCAGGTTGCGGACGCCGAGGATGATCCCGACGACCGCGGCGGACATTCCGAGGTCTTCGCCGAGGTGCACGGCGAGGTAGGGAATGAGCAGATAGAAGCCGGTGTTGACGCCGAGCTGGTTGATCAGCAGCAGCCGGATGGCGAACGGGAAGCGGCGCATCTCGTGCCAGGTCTTCACCGGTCCGCCTCCCCGCCGCGGACCGGCTCCGGCGTCTCCTGGACCACTGTTTCCTGGTCCGGTGTCTCTTGGCCCGCTGTCTCCCCGTCCGGTGGCGGTGCGCCGTGGGCCGGACGGACGCCGAGGCCCGGTTCCCGGCCGGCGCGTACGGTGCCGTCCGTGCCGCCGATACCGGTCCAGGGGTCGTGGGCGAGCAGCAAGTGGCCGTCCAGGTCCGTCCATCGGGCGCGGTCGGCGAGGTGGACGGCGGGGGCGAGGCCGAGGGTGCTGGCGGTGAGGCAGCCGAGCATCAGCTCGGTGCCGCTGCCGGCGAGCAGGTCGGCGATGCGCAGCGCCGCGGTGACCCCACCGCACTTGGCGAGCTTGACGTTGATGCCGTGCACCCGCCCGGCCAGCCGCTGGGCGTCCTCGAAGCCGACCGCGTCCTCGTCGGCGATGACCGGCAGCGGCGAACGTGCGGCGAGTGCGGCCAGTGCCTCGGGGTCGCCGGGGGCGAGCGGCTGCTCCACCGCCTCGATGCCGAGGCCGGCGTAGCGGGGCAGCAGGGCGTCGGCCAGGGCGGGGCTCCAGGCGCCGTTGGGGTCGAGCAGCAGCCGGGCGTGCGGTGCGGCGTTGCGTACCGCCAGTACGCGGTCGAGGTCGTCCTCGGGGTCCGGGGCACCGGCCTTGATCTTGATGACGGAGAAGCCGAGCCGGGTCAGCCGGCCCGCCTGCTCCGCGGCCGCACGGCACGAGGTGATGCCGATGGTGCGGGCGGTGGCGGCGCTCGGCGCTTCCGATGCGCCGAGCAGCTGATGCACGGGCAGGCCGGCGCGCTTCCCGACGAGATCGAGCAGCGCGGACTCCACGGCCGCGGTCACCGCCGGGGGCGTGCCGGGCGCGGGCAGGTCGCCCGCGCGCAGGGCGTCGAGGGCGCTCTCGGGGGTGGCGCAGCGGGCGAGTTCCCGCGCGGCCTCGTGCAGCAGCCGGCCGAGGGTGGCGGCGTCCAGGCCGTAGTACGTGCTGGTGACGGCTTCTCCGTAGCCGCTGTGGCCTTGGTGCTCGATGGCGAGCCATACGGCGTCGCGGGCCGCCATCGTGGAGCGGGATATCCGCAGCGGCTCGGTGAGTTCGAGTCGTACGGTGCGCTGGCTGACCTTCACGGGGCTTCTTCCCAGGTGGTGGGGTGGGCGGGGTGGTGCGCGGCGGTGGGCGGGGCGTGCGGGCGTCCGCTCCCCGCGGCCGGGGGCGCGAGCGGGTCGGCGACCGTCCCGCACCGGGTCCATCCGGTCGCCTCCGCGGCCGTCGGATGCGGGATCTCGACCGGGCGGGTGGCGGCCGTGGCCAGGTCCAGGCCGTGGGCGGTGGCGAAGTCGTCGTCGTAGACGCTGTTGAGGTAGCGCTGAGGACCGTCGGGGAAGACGGTGGCGACCACGGCCCCTGGGTGTACCCGCGCGGCCCATGCGGAGACCAGGGCGACGGCGCCGGTGCTCCAGCCGCCGCTGACGAAGTTGCCGGTGGCGAGCCTGCGGCAGGCGTCGGCGGACTCGGCCGGGCCGACCCAGTGCACCTCGTCGAAGGCGTCGTAGGCGACATTGCGTGGATGGATGCTGCTGCCGAGGCCCCGCATCAGCCGGGCCCTGGCGGGCTGGCCGAAGATCGTCGAGCCGGTGGCGTCCACACCGATCAGCCGCAGGTGCGGCCAGTGCCGGCGCAGCGGGCCGACGACGCCCGCGCTGTGGCCGCCGGTGCCGACGCTGCACACCAGGACGTCGAGATGGTCGAGTTCGGCTGCCATTTCGGCGGCGAGGGAGGCGTAACCGGCGACATTGTCGGGGTTGTTGTACTGGTCGGGCCAGTACGCGCCGGGCAGCTCGGCGAGCAGCTGCCGCAGCCGGGCCAGCCGGGCCGCCTGCCAGCCGCCGTCGGCCGCCGGGCGGTCGACGAGTTCGAGCCGGACCCCGTGGGTCCGCAGCAGCTGGCGCATGGACGGCTCCAGCTCGGTGTCGCCGACCAGCACGACCGGATGGCCGAGTGCCTGGCCGGCGAAGGCCAGACCGATGCCGAGTGTGCCGGAGGTGGACTCCACGACGGGGGCGCCGGGCCGCAGTTGGCCGCGCTCCCTGGCGCCGAGCAGCATGGACACGGCGGCCCGTGCCTTCATGCCGCCCGCCCCGAGCCCTTCGAGCTTGGCCCAGAAGCCGGGGTGCGGGCAGGGGAGGTCGGCGGTGACCCGGGCGAGCGGAGTGCGGCCGAGCAGGCCGAGGAGCGCGCGGTTGCCGGTCGGTTGCCGGACGGCCGTGGTCACCGGGCGGCTCCGGATGCCTCGTCGCGGTAGCGGTGGACGAGGCCCGGTCCGCCGTCGAGCCAGAAGAACGGGTACGGCTCCGCACACACCGCGCTCACCCCGGAGCCGAGGAAGCGCGGCAGCACCGCGCTGCCGGTCTGGGCGAACATCACCAGGGGCTTGCCATGGCGCAGTGCGTGCTCCCGCAGCGGTTCGAAGCTGCCGTTGCCCAGCGTCATCCCGGAGGCGAGCACCGCGTCGCAGTCCGCCAGCTCGGCGAGCGCATCGGTGCGGACCGGCTCGCCCCACTCCGTCGTACCGCCCTTGAGGTCGCAGGGCACATACGACAGCTCGCGCTCACGGAGCGCCTCCAGCAGCGAGTTGACCACGCCGACCACGAGCACCCGGGAGCCCGGCGCGGCGTCGACCAGTCCGGCGACGGCCCGTGCCCTGGCCCGGGACTTCCGCAGGGACGACCCGGCCGGCAGCGACCAGGGCCGTGCGCCGTTCGCGGGCGTGTGCGGGAGGACGTGCATCAGATAGGTGTCGAGGGCGGCCACCCGCACCGGGCGCAGCTCGTGCGCCAGGAGGCGGGCCAGGTCCGCGCCGACGCAGTCCTCGATCGCGGCGTCCGGCAGCTCACCGGGCTCCACCGCGCAGGAGCCGACCGCAGCGGCCAGCCGCAGGCTCAGCACTTCGTTGCGGTAGCCGCCGCTGCGGCCCTCGTGGCGTACGGCCTGCCGGGTGCTGAAGGCGACGGCGACCTTCTGGGTACGCGGGTCGGGCCCGAAGTCCCCGCTGAGGACACGGGTCACGAGGTCGTCGTACGAAGCGGCGGAGGCGGGGAGGTGGGTGGTGGGGGTGGTCATCGGTTCACCACCCGCGGGCGCAGCTCGGACAGCAGCGCTTCGACGTATCGGCGCGCTGCCGGGCCCTCGGCGTCGCCGGCCATGACATGCCCCAGGTACTCGTTGTTGCTGCCGGCCGCCTTGACCGGCTTGCCGGGGTCGGCGAGCTGGACTTCGAGCACGCCCGGCGCCTTCCGCACGAGGTCCGCGCCGTCGATCTCCTCCAGCACGCCCGTGGACTGCGGGACGAGGAAGCCGATCGCGGCGCTGCGCAGCCCGGTGTCCCGTATGCACAGATCGGGGCGCTGTCCTATCGCCACGTCCACCGCGGCGGCGGCGATGTCGACACCGGTGACATGGCGGATCAGTTCGGTGATGCGGTTGCCCGCGGGGCGGGGGTTGACCTCGATCAGACGCGGTCCGTCGGGCGTCAGCTTGATCTCGGTGTGCGCCACGACGCCGTCGAGTCCGAGTGCCTCGATCGCCTGGCGGGCCGTCTCACCGGCCGCCGCCGTATCGGCCGCCGGGAGCGCGGCGGGGAACATATGGCCGGTCTCGATGAAGGCCGGCGCCCCGCCGACGCTCTTGTCGGTCACCCCGACCACCTGGGTGGTGCCGTCGAACGTGACGGTCTCGACGCTGACTTCGGGTCCGTGCAGCAGTTCTTCGAGGAGGACCACGGGCGCCCGGCGCTGGCCGCGGGCGTTGACGGGGAAGCCGTCGAGCGCGCGGTAGGCGCGGGCCAGCTCGGCTTCGTCGTCCACGCGCCGGACGAACATGCCCGCGCACAGGTCGACGGGCTTGAGCACCAGCGGATAGCCGATCTCGGCCGCCGCGGCGGCGGCTTCGGACCGGTCCGCGCAGACCGCGAAGCGCGGCCCGGGGAGCCCGGCGGCGGCGAGCACCTGCCGGGTCGCGTCCTTGCGGCAGGCGCTCTCGACCGCTTCGGGTGCCGGGCCGGGCAGTCCGAGGTGGCCGGCGATCCGCGCGACGGCCGGAAGGTAGTAGTCGCAGGAGGTGATCACACCGTCGAAGCCGAGCGCGGAGTGCAGCCGCTCGATGTACGGCAGCAGCGTTTCGAGGTCGTTGGTGTCGGCGGTCAGCACATTGCGGGCGCCGAGCAGCGGATGAGCGGCGCCCTCGGGCGCGGAGCGCAGGTAGTGGTGCAGGTCGCGGGTGAGGAAGGTGAACTCGTGTCCGCCCTCACGGATCGCACGCGGGAGCAGCCTGCTCATCGCTCCGACCCAGCTCTCGACCATCAGCAGATGAGCCACGGTGTCCCTTCTTCGCAGCGTTGTTCGGGCCTTGTTGCGGCGGTACTTGACGGAGCGGCGGCCCCTTGGCGAGGGCCGTCCGGCTTGACCGGGCCACACTGTAAACGATAATCATTTTCACCACCAAGTCCTGCGGCACCCTCCGCCGCACTCCCGAATGCGAGACCTGTGATTCCTGCCGTACGCCGCACGGGCCTGCTCTGCGCCCTGACGGCCACCGCCGCCCTACTCCCGGCCGCCCCCGCTCCCGCCGCTCCCCCGCCACCGGCTCTCCACTTCGGCGCCTGTCCGGACTCCGTACCGACCCCGCCCGCCCCCGAGCGGGTCGAGTGCGGCCGGCTGAGCGTCCCGCTGGACCGGAGCCACCCGGACGGCCAGCACCTCGACATCGCCGTGTCCCGGGTCCGCGCCTCCGGACCGGCCTCCGACCGGCGTGGCGTCCTGCTGGTCAACCCGGGCGGGCCCGGCGGGTCGGGACTCCCCTACGCGGTGACCAAGCGCGCCAAACTGCCGGAGCAGGTGCGGCGTTCGTACGACGTGATCGGCTTCGACCCGCGCGGCACCGGCGCGAGCGCGCCCGCGGACTGTGGCCCGATGGGCGGTCTCTTCGACAGCCCGGGCCAGGACCCGGTGCCGACGGGGCGGGCGGCCGAGCAGAAATACCTCGACGGACTGCGGCGGACCGCCGACGACTGCGCCCAGCACGTCAAGGACGCGCTGCCGCATCTGTCGACCACCGAGACCGCCCGGGACATGGACGCCATACGGGAGGCGCTCGGTGAGCGCCGGATCGGCTATCTCGGCGTCTCCTACGGCAGCTATCTCGGGGCCGCCTATGCCGCCCAATTCCCGCAGCGGGTGGGCCGGATGGTGCTGGACAGCGTCGTCGGCCCCGAGGAGTGGTACGACTTCGATCTTCTCCAGAGCCGGGCCATGGTGCGCCAGCGGGCGGTGTTCTTCGCCTGGGCGGCCCGGCACGAGAAGCGCTTCGGGCTCGGTGCCGACGGGACGGCGGTACGCACCGCGTACCAGCGGGTGCGGGACGGTCTCGCCGAGCGCCCCGTGGACGGCTTCGGGGCGGCGGAGTTCGACCGCGCCGTGTACCGGGCGCTGGGCCGCACCGAACGCTGGGCGGGCCTCGCCGACGGCCTGCGGACCTATCTGCGCGACGGCACCACCGGCCCGCTGCGCCCGGCGGAGCCCTTCGACGGCCCCGCGTCACGTGCGTATGAAGCCGCCAACCGCACGGTCAAGTGCGCGGACGGACCGGCGCCCTCGCCTGCCCGCGTGGTCGCCGACATCCGGCGGATGCGGCGGCTCGACCCGCAGCCGGTGCTCACCGGGATGGAGGCCTCGGTGTGCGCCTACTGGCACCACCGGCCCGCGCACAGTACGCCGCTCGGCAGCCCGGACGCACCACCGGTCCTGCTGATCGCTTCCGAGCACGACCCCGTCACCCCCATCGAAGGCGCCCGGGCACTGCAGCGACGGCTGCCCGGCTCCCGTCTGGTCTCCCTCCACGACGACTACTCGCACGGGGTGTTCGCCAGCCGGGGCAACGGCTGTGTGGACGGGGCGGCCGCGGCCTATCTGACCGACGGAACCGTGCCGCGCGCCGACGTGCACTGCACGGGGCCCGGACTGCCCACCCCATGAGCCTCGTCGGGTGAGTGCGGACGGCCCGGCCCGCGCCACAGGGCCGGGCCTGCACCGTCGCCCGCCCGGCCTTCACCCTCCGCCCGCGCCCGCCTCTTCACAGAGCGCACAGCGATCCTTGCCGTCCCATTCGCCCCACCCGGCGGCACTGATGAACTCGATGTACACCGCCCGCCGCCGCGCCTCGGCACCACGGTCGCGTTCGTGCCGATGCCGCAGGTAATCGGCGAGCACGGTGCCGGAGATGGCGATACCGCCACCACCCAGCGTCGCCGCCGGCGTCCCCCAGTCCACACTGCCCCCTCCAGTGATCACGATGTCGACGTCGGGAAGCTACCGGCGGCCCCGTCGGCAGAACAAGTACCGTTCATCCGTGGGGAGTTCACCCACTGCACCCCGCCCACTCCCGGACAATCACACAGCACGAGCCCGGGCGCCGACGACGCTATTTCTTCCCCGGAGCCACCGCCTCAAGAGCATCGACGCTGCCGGACATGACCGTCGGGAGGTGCTCGGTGAGGTGCTCGACCGGCCAGTCCCACCAAGCCAGCGCCAGGAGGCGGGCGATGTCCGCGTCGTCGAAGCGGCGACGGATCAGCCGGGCCGGGTTCCCGCCGACGATCCCGTAGTCCGGGACATCGTCGACGACCACGGACCCGGACGCGATCACCGCGCCATGGCCGATGCGGACGCCCGGCATCACCATGGCGCGGTAGCCGAACCAGACATCGTTGCCGACGACGGTGTCGCCCCGCCCGGGCAGGCCGGTGATCAGCTCGAAGTGTTCGGCCCAGGAGCCACCCATGATGGGGAAGGGGAACGTGGAAGGGCCGTCCATACGGTGGTTGGCGCCGTTCATGACGAACCGCACCCCCTCGCCCAGCGCACAGAACTTCCCGATGACCAGCTTCTCCGGCCCGTAGTGATAGAGCACATTGCGGGTCTCGAACGCCGTCGGATCGTCCGGGTCGTCGTAGTAGGAGAACTCCCCGACCTCGATCAGCGGCGAGGTCACCAAGGGCTTCAGCAGCACCACACGCGGCTGCTCGGGCATCGGGTGCACCACGGTCGGATCAGCAGGAACAGCAGGCATCACACATCAGCTTTCTCTCACACCGCGCGAACCGGACCCTCCCATGATCGCAACGCCCTCAGCGCCCGATCCACCGACTTTCGCCGGGCACACGGAGCCCACGACGCTGTCCCGCCTGAGGGATGTCTCGTTCACCTGGTGATCGGCGGCTGATGCCGACGCTTGACCTTGTAGTTGCTGTAAGGGCGACCATGGCGTCATGTTGTCGATCAGCGAATTCAGCGAAATGTGCCAGCTGCCGCCACAGACGCTGCGGTACTACCACTCCGAGGGTCTGCTCGTCCCGGCCCACGTCGACGAGCAGACCGGCTACCGCTCGTACCTGCTGGAGCAGGCCGAACAGGCCATGCTGATCACCGTCCTGCGCGGCACGGGAATGAGCGTCAAGCTCGTCCGGCGTGCTCTCGACGAGCCGGACGCGACCCCGGCCCTGTTGCGGCAGCACACTGCGGAGGTAGAGCGGCAGCGGCAGGCTCAGGACGAGGCGATCAGGGACGCGCGGAGGTTCTTCGACTCGTGGCCGGAGGTGCGCCGGCGCCACACACCCGAGATGACTGTGGTGTCGAAGCTGGTGCCCGGCACGTCAGCCGGGCGCAACCAGTGCGAATGGGATGAGTCCGATGCCGCCGTCACCGCCACCGTTCAGGACGTGGTCAAGACCGTGGAGTCCTGCGGAGCCGTTGTGTCGGGGCCTCCTTGGCGCACCCTGGCCTGCGAGACCCCTGAGCAGAAGAGGCAGACCTTCTCCGGCGAGGGGCCGTGCTGGCTGGTGAAGGTTCCCGTCACGGCGGACGAGGACGCCCTCGCGGCCCTGCCCGGCGACATCGAGGTGCAGCTCTTCGAGGCCCGGGACGAACTGTCGATATTCATCCCCGGCACATCCTCGATCGCCAAGTACTGCACCGCGCTCTCGCGCCTGATCCCGTATCCCCTCGACGACGCCTACGTCGACATCACCCGCATGCGGCATCTGCTGCACGACGACGGTATCGAAACCGCTGCGGCGATCCGCACGCTCGACGAGACCGACGAGACCGACGAGACAGACGCGGACGAGTGAGGCGCCGAGCGGCGGCCCCTGCGCACCGAGAGCTGTTGGGGAGGCGCGGTGCCGGAGCTACGAGCGGCGGCGAGGCTTGCCGCGTCTGGCGCTCTTGGCGCCGCCGGAACCGCTACGCGGACTCTTGCCGGCCGGCTTTCCTCCTGCCTTGCCTGCCGCGGGCTTCCGCCGGGCGCCGCCCGCCTCGGGACGCTTGGCCTTCGGCTGTGCCGGGGCCGGGGCCTGCGCGCGCCCCCGTGTGCTGTTCACGGTCCGCCCGCGGACGATCCCGATGAAGTCCTCCACCAGGTCGGTGGTCTCTTCCTGGAGCCAGGACAGCGCGACGCGCGACGCGGGGGCGTCCGTGAGGGGCCGGTAGGTGAGGTCCTTGCGGTGGTGCAGGCGGGCGAGTGACTGCGGGACCACGAGGAGTCCCACCCCTGCCGCCACCAGCTCGATGGCGTCCGCCGTCGTGGCGGGGCGCTCGTTCGCGGGCCGTCCCGGCCGGTGCTCCCAGTCGAGGGTCTCGTCGAGCGGGTGCAGCACGATCTCGTCGGCCAGGTCCTCGGCAGCCACCTCGTCGACCGCCGTCACGAGGTGGTCCTTCGGCACCACGACCACGGTCGTCTCGGTGTAGAGGGGAATCGCGGCGAGATCCGTCCGGTCGACCGGCAGCCGCACGAAACCCGCGTCGGCGCCACCGCCCCGCAACAGCTCAAAGGCTTCGGCGGCGGGCACCGCGATCAGGTTCAGTGGGATGTCGGGCAGCCGCTCGTTCCAGATCCGCACCCACTTCGTGGGCGTCACTCCCGGGACATAGGCGAGCCGGAACGACGGGGATGCTTCCGAGCTTGTCACGCCGCCAGGTTACCGGTCGTGGTCAGAGGTAGCGCACATGCTCGATACCCTTGACACCATGAAGTCGCACCAGACCCCCCAGACGATGAAGCCCGCGACCGCGGCGAAGAAGCTGGGTGTGTACCTTGAGGCCACCCCCACCGAGTTCCAGGAGGGTGTCGTCTCGCGCACCGAGCTGAACGCACTGCAGGCCGATCCGCCCGAGTGGCTGCTGGAACTGCGACGCAACGGCCCGCACCCCCGGCCGGTGGTCGCGGCGAAGCTGGGCGTTTCCATCTCCGGTCTCGCCCGCGCCGGTGTCACGGAAGCCCTCACCACGGAGCAGATCGACGCCCTGAAGAACGAGAGCCCCGAGTGGCTGCAGCGGGAGCGCGCCACCCAGGCCGAGGTCCGCAAGGAAGCGGTGCGGATCAAGGAGAAGAAGGCGGAGACCGGCGAGCAGCCCCGCCGCCCCCGCTCCTGACGTCTGTCCCTGAACGATGCCGGCCGCGGGCGCGCGGGTCATGCCTGCCCGCCCGGCCCGGCGGGCGGCGAACTCCCCCCGTAGCCGGCCGTCACCGGTGCGGCACCCTGAGCGAGAGCGGTTACTCGAACCGCGTGGGGTCGCCCGCTCCCCGGCGGACGATCTCAGCACCGCCGCCGGAGAAGTCGATGACCGTGGTCGGCTCGGTGCCGCAGTCGCCCGAGTCGAGTACGGCGTCCACCACGTGGTCGAGCCGTTCCTTGATCTCCCATCCCTGGGTCATCGGCTCCTCCTCGTCGGGCAGGAGCAGGGTGCTGGAGAGCAGCGGCTCACCGAGCTCGGCGAGCAGGGCCTGAGTGACGACATGGTCCGGGATCCGCACGCCGACCGTCTTCTTCTTCGGGTGCAGCAGCTGGCGCGGTACCTCCTTCGTCGCGGGAAGGATGAAGGTGTAACTGCCGGGGGTGGCTGCCTTGATCGCGCGGAACACGTCATTGTCGATGTGCACGAACTGACCCAGCTGCGAGAAGTTCTCGCACACGAGGGTGAAGTGGTGACGGTCGTCGAGATTCCGGATGGAACGGATCCGCTCGATGCCGCTGCGACTGCCGAGCTGGCATCCCAGTGCGAAGCAGGAGTCCGTCGGGTATGCGATGAGCGCGCCGGAGCGGATGCTGTCGGCCACATTGCTGATGGTGCGCCGCTGAGGATTCTCGGGGTGCACGTCGAAATACTTCGCCATCCGTCGAGCCTACGTGATCAGGACTCCCGCGCCTGGGCGGGCGGGACGCCGCTGCCCCGTGGAGGGCGCCCGGAGAGCGCGTCCCCGCGGCCACGGGGCCGCCCCAGGCGCGCAGGGCGACCGGCTCCCCTTCGCTCTCCTCGTCGAGCAGCTGCATCTTCAGTGCGGCCGGGGTCCCGTCGGCCCGTTCGACCGGCAGGACGAGCGCGGACATGCCGTTCAGGGAGGGTCCGGTCAGCTTCAGCCCCCAGCGGTCGAGGAACTCCGCGGCCCGCTCCGGCAGCGCGGCGATGAAGTCGCGGCCCGCCGCCCCGTTGAACCTGCTCTGGGTGGTGACGAGTTCTTCCGGGATGTCGATCACGCGGCCGATGCTACGAGCGTGCACGACTCGGCTCCTACCGAATATCGCCGTGCTGCCGGTGCCCTCCCCTGCGCCGTACTCGCCCAACTCGCCGGGCAGATCGGCAACTTCGGCCTCGCGCTCGCCGCCATCCAGCGCGCCGCGCCCGGCTCGACGAGGCCACGGCGCAGGTTGCCGGCACGTTCCAGGAGAGGGACCACGTTCGCCCTGGCCGAGCCGCACACCCCGCTCCGTCCCCTGATGCTTCACACGCCCCTTCCGCACACCGCTCAGCCGGGCTCGACGAGCAGGTGGCGGGGGCCGCGCAGTACCGGGCTGCGCCGGTACGGAGGCGGGTCCTCGACCAGGCGGGGACTGCCGAGGTGCTGGATGAGTTCGTTCAGGGCGATCTGGGCTTCCAGACGGGCGAGCGGGGCGCCGAAGCAGCTGTGGATGCCGCTGCCGAACCCGAGGTGCTGGTTGTCCTCGCGGGCCGGGTCGAAGCGGTCGGGGTCACGGAACCGTTCGGGGTCACGATTGCCGGAGGCGAGCATCAGGATGAGGGGCACGCCCTTGGGGATGGTGAGCCCCGAGATCTCGATGTCGGCCAGTGGGGTGCGCTGCGGGAGCATCTGGACGGGAGGCTCGTAGCGCAGCAGTTCCTCCACCGCCAGGGGCATCAGAGTGGGGTCGCTGCGCAGACGTGCCAGCTGGTCGGGGTGGCGCAGCAGGGTGAGGATGCCGTTGGTGATGAGGTTGACAGTGGTCTCATGGCCGGCGATCAGCAGCAGCACGGACGTGGTCATGATTTCGAGCTGGGTGAACTGCCCGTCGGTGCCGTGGCCCGTGGCGAACGCGGAGAGCATGTCGCCGGACGGATGGTCACGGCGCTTCCCGGCGAGCTCTCCCAGATACAGCGCCATCGTCTTCCGGGCCTCTGCGGCGGCGCGTTGGCGCTCCGCGGGGTCCTCCCCGGGGCTGGGGTCGATACCGGCGACGATCGCGTCCGACCACTGGCGGAACTGCGGCTCGTCCTCGATCGGTACGCCCAGGAGGCGGCAGATCACGGTGACGGGGAGCGGGTAGGCGAAGTCGTCGACGATGTCGATCCGTTCCTTGCCCGCCAGGCCGCCGATGAGGTCCTTGACGATGCGGGTGATCTCGCCATGCATGGCATCGATCCGGCCGGGCGTGTGGGGCGGGCCGAAGGACCACATGGCCAGGCTCCGCAGCCGGTGGTGTTCGGGGTCGTCGAGCCCGATGAAGGCCGGCGGGAGTCCTTCCTCCCCGATGCCGGTCTCGTCCGGTGCGGTGCGGTTGCGGCGGTCCGAACTGACCCGTGGATCGTGGAGCAGTGCGGCGATCTCGTGGTAGGTCCCGACCAGGTAGCTGCCGTCCTCCTGCCGTGCCACACGGCTCTCGCGGAGTTCGGCGTAGAGCGGATAGGGGTCGGCGCGGTGGGCGTAGTCGGTGATCCGTTGGAACAGGGTGTCCGCAGCCATGCGCGGGGGCTCCTCATCGCTATGGAGTGGCGGTGGTCTCAGCGGGCCGGCTGCACCACCGTCAGGCGTCGGTCCGGCATATGACCGGTGAGGGCGACGGTCGGACCGTGCGAGAGCAGCTTCGGGTCCGGTACGTCGGAGGGGACCGGGACCGGGGACTCGATCTGGTCGGCGGCCCCCGGCGCGGGCGGAAACGGTGCGGCCGTCTCGATCAGCCGCTGGTAGTACGCCAGCGACCTGGCCTGGTTGACGCTCACGGCCGCGGTGACCCGCCCCCGGTAGCCGTAGACGGCGACCAGCCGGGCGTCCTTCAGTGAGCCCTGGGCGATGACCACCTGGTCGGAGAAGGTGGGCACGCCCACCGACTTGATGTTGAGGCCGAACTGGCTGGACCAGAAGGCCGGAACCGTCAGGTGCGGGAGCCGTCGCGGCCCCGGATTGACCATGTTGTGGGCCGCCACCTCGGCCTGCGCGACCGCGTTGCCCCAGTGCTCCAGGGAGAGCAGTTGGTACTCGAAGAGCGGGTGTGGGAACCGGGCGATATCACCGGCGGCGAAGACGTCGTCGGTCACGATCCCGTACATGTCGAAGGCGCGGCACCCCGCGTCGCAGGTCACCCCTCGGGGCCCCGCGGCGAGTCCCGATTCGGCCAGCCATTCGGTGTTGCGGATCGCGCCCAGGGCGACCACGGCGACATCGGCATCGATGTGTGTGCCGTCGGAGAACTGTGCGCCGGTGAGCCGGCCGTCGCCCTCCAGGGCGGTGACCGTCACTCCGCAGCGCAGGTCGACACCGTGCGCGCGCTGCAGCTTCGCGGCGAGCGCGCCCAGGGTTCCGCCGAGCGCACCGACGAGGGGCGCCGGGCCCCGCTCCGCGACCGTCACCGCCAGGCCGCGCTCCCGGCAGGCGGAGGCGATCTCCGAACCGGTGAAGCCGGCGCCGATGACCAGGACGCGCCGCGGTCCGGCGTCGAGACGCTCCGCCAGGCGGCGTGCCTCGTCGCTGGTGCGGAGGGTGAACACCCCGTCCAAGGCGGCCTCGGCCGGGTTCGGCCAGGGCCGGGCACGGGTTCCGGTGGCGATCAGCAGCCGGTCGAAGGGCACTTCCTCGCCGTCGGCGAGAAGGACCCGCTTCCCGATCGGATCGAGTCCGGTGGCACGGACCCCGAGTCTCCACTGCGCCTCCACGTCACGGCGCCGCGGCAGCCCGGTCCGGTCCGCGGGAACCCTCCCGAGCAGCACCTGCTTGGACAGCGGAGGCCGGTCGTAGGGAGGCTGCGGTTCCTCCCCGACCAGGGTCAGCGAGCCGGTGAAGCCCTTCTCCCGGAGCGTCTCGGCGGCCCGCAGCCCCGCGAGCGACGCGCCGACGATGACGATCCGGCCGTCGCGTACTTCACCGCGCACCCGCGCCCGCCTCCTCGCCCATGAGGATGGCCTGCACCGGGCATGCCGCCACGGCCCGGCGCACCCGTTCCAGCTGCCCGTCCGGAACGACCGGGTGGTACAGCAGGGCCTCCTCGCCATGCATCGTGAACACCTCGGGGGCGAGGAACGCGCACTGCGCATAGCCCTGACAGCGATTGAGATCGACGACGACGTTCAACCCGAGCCACTCCTCCCACCGCCCAGCACCGCACCCGTCGTCATCCGTCCTACTACCGGTGGCGGCGCGGCGCAGATGATGCTCGGCCATCCGAGGGTTGACGCGGGGTGACCAGAAGCGCAGGTCGCGGCCCACATCCCACATATCCCGCCTCACACCGCACGCCTCGCCCCTCAGGCCGGAGCAGCTCCAGATCGCTCCCCCATGAACGCAGGATCGCGCGGAGTACGGGAAGCCGTCGCAGTGCCCTTTCGCCGACCGGTAGGCGAAGTTGAGATACGCGTCCAGCGCGTCATCGGTCACATGCTGTGCTCCGCGCAGCTCAGTGTCTGCTTGCGGCGTACGAGTTCGGTGGTCGTGCCGTCCGGATCAGCGGTGACCCCGGCGACGAACGAAGCAAACACGGTACCCGTGTCCGCCTCCGGGTCATGTGCGGAGGAAGAAGAGACTGAGTTCACTTCATACACACAAGTTATCTGCCGTCACAGCCGTATGTCATCGGGCACCGGAGAGGTGGTGCCCCTCCCCCGGTGGACGGCCGCCGGGAAGCCGACGGGTCCACCGTTGGAAAGCCTCAAAGGGGTGACGTCCGGACAGAGTTCAGCTCCCGGGCGTACGGTCCACAGGAGCGCGGAGACGTCCCGTATGGCTCATTCACCGCTCATTTCTTGACCGACGGAGACTGCGCATGTGACACCTGAACTCCCCATGTGGGTAGGTGAGTTGATCGATGGAGCCGACCACGTGAGCCATGGGCCCGACGATAAGGAAGTGCGACTCCGGGTTAATTGCGGAGAGAGATGAGTAACATCCAGCCAACCGTAGATCGACCAGGCGATAGAGAGCAGGCTGTGTCATGTCAGACTCGGATTTCGCTGCGCAGGTAGCTGCCAAACTGGAGAGCATCGCGAAAGAGATCGACGAGCTGCAGAAACTCAAGGCGAAGCTGGAGGACCTCCAGAAGCACCTCGGAACCGGTTCCCGGAAGGCAGTCGTCGCACCGCAGCCGGCGGAGCCCGAACCCGCGGTGACGAAACCGGTGACGGTGCCCTCGGCACGACGGGCGCAGGCCGCGGCGCCGAAGGCCAAGCCGGCGTCGAAGCCCCCGGCCAAGGTGGCGAAGAGCGCGAAGAAGAAGACGCGGAAGGCCAAGCCGGCCCGGGCCACCGCAGGCCGTCAGAACTCCACCCGCGCCGACCGCGTTCTCGCACTCCTTGACGAGCAGCCGCGCACGGTGTCGGAGATGACGAAGCTGCTCACGCAGCAGCATCCGGACCAGTCCGCGCCGGAGACCGCCGTCCGCAACACCCTGGAGACCTCGCTCGTCGCCAAGGGCCTCGCACACCGCAGCAAGCAGGGCAGGAGCGTCTTCTACTCCCGCCCGGCGGCCGGCGCCGGAACCCAGGAAGCCGAAGCGGCCGTGACCCAGGAGGAGGCCGCCTCCACGCCTGCCTGACGGGCAGGTCGTCCGATGCTCGGCGACGCCGTCGGCCCCTGCCTCGTGGCGGGCCCCGCCGACGGTGCGCCGAGCCGGACCCCACCTGGGTGAGGCCTCCGGCGTGGGCGGGGCGGTCCGGCCGCGGGCGGTCGCCGCAGGCGGAACGACATCGCGAGTCGTGCGATCAGCCGGATCGCCTGTAGGGTCGGGGGGCTGTGGTCCACCACGGCGATCAGGTGCCCGAGCTGCGGAAACGACGCAGCTCGGCCCGCAGTCGCCGGACGGGAACGAGCCGTCCGGCGAGCCCGCACGTGGTCGCGCCCGGGCGGGCGGCGGGCCACCGCAGCCGCAGTCCTGACGCTGTCGGTGAGGGCAGTCGCAGGGGGTGAATCGGCCGAGTCTTGACGAACGGGCCCTGCCCGATCTTGACTGCCAGAGTCCCACCCCTGCCAGGGCCCCCACCAGGGGTATTGGCCCACTCACCGAAGGTCACAAACATGACGGTTGACGTCTCCGCCGCCACTGAAGTCGGGCAGTTCCTGCTCGGCGACTCCTTTGCTTGCCTGGCCGGCCGTTCAGCATGGCGACAGGGTGGCATCACCCACCGCCACTACACATGGTTCGGTGATGACACCACGGGCGAGCAGATGGCGGCTGATCTGCAGGCGTATGTGAAGGCGGTGGACTGGGCCGCCAAACCCTTCACAAGCTTCGTGGCCACCTTCTCGGGTCCTCTGAACCTGTCGGAGACCGAGTTCGAGCAGCATTTGTGGCAGCAGCTGCAGGCGCTGCACGACCACGACAGCCGTACGCACTCCTGGGCCGAGGGCTACGATCCCGACCCGTCGTCCGGTGCCTTCGCCTACAGCGTCGCCGGGCACCCGTTCTTCGTGATCGGGCTGCACGAGACGCACAGCCGGGTCGGCCGCCGCCCGCCGTTCCCGATGCTCGCCTTCAACTCCCACCACCAGTTCGACCGGATAAAGGCCGCCGGTCTCTGGGACCGGCTGGCGGAGAAGATCCGCAAGCAGGACATCGAGCTGCAGGGCAGCATCAACCCCAATCTCCTGGAGTACGAGAAGCTCTCCGAGGCCCGGCGCTACTCGGGCCGCCCCAAGCCGGCCGACTGGGCCTGCCCCTTCTCCGCCCGGGTCTGAGCCCGCCGGATCCGCCGGGACGACAGCGCCGAGCTGCCGCACGCACCCGCCGCCCGCCGCCCACGCGGTCCTGTGCCCCTGGGCGGCGGTATCGCGAGACGGGATCGCCCTCGCCATCGGCGGGGGCGGAGCGCCCTGGCCCAACGGCTCAGGGGCCCGTCAGGCGCCCCGGGCCGCCCCGGTGCCGAGGCGGGCGAGCTGGCGGTCGTGGAGGCGGCTGAGGAGCAGGAGCGAGACGACCGCTCCGAAGAGCGCGCAGGCCATGTCCCACTGGGTGTCCCACTGGTCCCCCTGGGTGGCGAGGAACGCATCGGCCGCGGCGCCGCCGGCCAGCGCCGTCCACCACTCGATCATCTCGAAGAACGCGCTGAAGGCCAGGCATGCGCACACGATCAGCGGGCCCAGCCAGGCGCTGCCGCGCAACGGGGAGGTCCGCACCAGCAGTTCGCGGACCAGGATCGCGGGCACGAAGCCCTGCATGAGATGCCCGACGCGGTCGTAGGGATTGCGGGAGAGATCCAGCGCGTCCTGCAGCCAGTGCCCCACCGGGACCTCGGCATAGGTGTAGTGGCCGCCAACGATCAGGACCAGTGCGTGAGCGGCGAGCAGGCAGCACAGCAGTGGGCTGAGCGGAAAGCGTTTCCGCACCGCGACCAGCACCGGCACGCCGACGATCACCCAGCAGGTCTCCATGAGCCAGGTGGCGCGGTCGTGCGGCTGGAGCCCCGACAGAGCCAGGGCGAGAAGCACCGCCGCGAGCAGAACCGGCGGCAGTGTGCGGGGAACAGCGGTCATGGCCTTCATGGATCAGCCTCTGAGACATCGGGTACGGAGCGGCGCGGCACAGCCGCGGGGCGGGCGGACGAACGGACAGACGGACGGTGCACCGCGTACGGCGTATGCCCCGGTCGGCGCCAACACACCACCTCGCACCGGGAGGGTGTTCCGCCGTGCACGTGCATTCCGGTTCAGCGTCGTGGCCGCCACGGGGCGCTGTCATGAGTACCTCTACTCAGATACTCAGATCGATCACTAAACGCCGGGCTGCCGCGGCTCGCGAGAAGGCGTCGCGGTGGCAGTGGCGGTGCGGTCCCTGCTCAGGACGCCTGAGCGGTCACCGGCGCCGCCTCCTCCGCCCCGTCTGCCGACGGACCACACCCCCGGACCCGGTCGCGTTCCGCCCAGCGCACCACCGCACGCATCCCGAGCCCGGTCACCAGGAACAGTGCCCCCAGCACGAGCCAGCCCGGTACCCCCCAGGTGACCAGCAGCGAGGTGAGCAGCAGGGGGCCGAGCGTGCGCGCCAACGGGACGCCCGTACCGAAGAAGCCCTGGTACTGACCGACTTGACGGTCCGGCGCCAGGTCGAAGCTGATCTGCCAGGATCCGGCCGACTGCAGCATCTCGCCGACGAGCTGGAGCACCGCGCCCACGACGAGCACCGCCCCGGCTCCCCACGGCCCGATACCCGCGGCCGACAAAGCGAAGACCAGACACGAGACCAGCATGATCAGGGAGGAGTGCCACACCGCCCGCGAGGCGCTGCGCAGTCCCGTCACCGTCCGGGCCGTGCGGACCTGGAAGGCCATGACGCCAAGGGTGTTGAGGATGAACAGCGCAGAGACCAGCCAGCTGGGCGCGTCCGTACGCGCCACGATCCACAGCGGGATGGCGAGGCTGAGCAGCGGCATCCGCAGCAGCAGGACCGCGTTGAGGAAGGTCAGCACGGCGTACGGGCGGTCCCGCAGCACCGCGAACCGCGGCTCGCCGCCCGTACGGACCGGGACCGGGGCCACCGCGGGCAGCAGGAGCAGCACCGCAGTGCAGCTCAGGAAGCCCACCGCGTCCAGGGCGAAGACCGCGAGGTAGGCCTCTTGGGTGTCGTACTGCAGGGCCAGTCCGCCGAGGGCCGCGCCGATGGCCAGCCCGGCGTTGAGTGTCGACTGGAGGTGGGCCAGTACGCCGGTGCGGGCCGAGCGGTCCACGAGCCCGGCGAGCAGCGCCTGGCGGGCCGCGGCCAGTCCGCACTGCGCGGTGGCGTACAGACACACGACGACGAGGAACGGCACGAAGGAGCGGATGAACAGGAACGAGGCGACGGCGATACTGGTGGCCAGCGCGAGCAGCACCGCGGTGCCGCGCGGCCCCCGGCGGTCGGCGAGCGCGCCCAGCGGCACTCCCGCGACCGAACCGACGGCCCACGCCACGGTCAGCCCCAGGCCGATCTGGGTGGGCGACAGGCCGATGACCCGGGTGAAGTAGAGCGCCGAGCAGACGTAAAAGGCGCCGTCGCCGACCGAGTTGCTCAGCTGTGCCGCGGCGAGGACGCGTGGTGCGCCGGCCGGCGGCAGGATGCGTAGCGACACAGGGCTCCCAGGTATGACGACCGGACGGCCGGTCTCACACGATGCGTTGACGCAATGACGCTAGACAGCCGGCGGCCCGGTGGACAGATCCACTTGTGGTCCGCGGGAGTGGGCCAATTCGGCCTCCCAGCGGGCCTCCCAGCGGCCAATGCCTTCGATTCAGGCCCGGGTCGGCCAACCCAGTAGTGACGTGCACATGGCGCGGATACGATCGACTGCCCCCCTACGCGAAGGACTTCCCCCATGAAGCAGACAGCCGCGAAGAACACAGGCTTGAAGCACACGGCCTTGAAGGACATGGCCTCGAAGAACACAGCCGTGAAGAGGACAGCCGCGAAAGAGACCTCCGCCCGCAGAGTCACCTGGCGCATGCTGCTCGCGCTGAGCGGTATGGCGGCGTTAGCCGTGCCGGGCGCGGGCGCCGCCGAGGCCGCACCGCGCGCCGCCGGGGACGAGGGCCGTGCGGGCCGGTGCGTCGTCGTGTATTTCGATCTCGGTGAGACCTTGGTGCACACGGCCGAGGACAAGAGCGTGCGGTACCTGCCGGGTGCTGCCGCGTATCTGCGTGCGCTGCGCGCCCGCCACATTCCCGTCGGCCTGATCACCAACGTGCCGCCCTCCTGGGGCTCCACCGACGCGGAGCGTGCGGCGGAGCTGAAGAAGGTGATCGACAAGGACTGGGCGGGCACCAGCCCGTTCGCCTGGTCGGACTTCGGCGACCGGATCTTCACCCCGCGGACGGAGGCGGAGCGGAAGCCCGCCCCCGCCCTCTGGAAGCGCGCCAAGAAGGCCGCGGGCTCCTGCCGGGTGGTCTACCAGGCGGAGACGGCGGAGGAGGCACAAGTGGGCGGCTCCCTCGGATACCTCGCCTACCAGGTGGCCCGGCCCGGGTGGCCCCCGTACCTGCCGGTGCGGCTGATCGCCGCCCTCTCCCACCTGCCTTACGGGAACACGGCACTCCCCAAGGGGCGTTGAGGCCTTCAGCCCGCTGGTCTGGCCCCGGCCCGGGACACGACGAAGAGGCATGAGGCCTGACGTGGCGTGATCTGGCTGCACCTGGACGGAGGGCATCCCTTATGGCGATGCCCTCCGCTCCTGCCTCGGCCGCCTTCCCCGACCACCGGCCACCGCTACCGACCACCGGCTTCGCCCGGTACATACGGCCGAGCCAAGCCGGGCCGGACAATCACCCTGCCGTCGTCGCGCCGTAACGCTCCAGCCGGTCCGCCAGCTCGACCGGACGGGACAGCATCGGGAAATGCCCGCCCGCCATTTCGTCAGGCACCACCCCCAGGCGCTCCGCCGCCGCCGCACGCAGGAACGGTGCCGGGAAGAGACGGTCCTGACGGCACAGCAGGAACCGGGTCGCCACATCGGGCCAGGTCTGCATCGGCCCCGGCCGCGCGGCCGGGGTCTCCGACTGCCGCCGCCACCGGACCGCCGCCTCCGCGGCCAGCTCCGGCGGCAGATCCTGGAAGAACGGGTCCGCGGCCGACCCCGGCACAGCGGCCTCCGGGACACCCTCCGCACCCGTGCCGTCGCCCGCCCGCTGGGCCGCCCGCCCGGCCCGTCTGACCTGTGCGTCCGGGTGTCCCGTCGCCGCCCACCACTCGTCCGGCGCCTCCCCCGGCAACGGCACCATCGCCGCCACCAGCACCAGCACCTCCACCGGCACCCGCGCACAGACCAACGGCGCCGTGAACCCGGCGAACGAATGCGCCACGAGCATCAGCCGGCCACGCCCCGCCGTAGCGGCGACGACCGCGTCCGCATACTCCTCCAGACCCGCAGCGTCGTCCTCACACGGCAGATCCACACTCACCACTGCCCGCCCCCGGGCCCGCAGCTCCGCCTCCAGCAGATGCCAGTGCCAGGAGCCGCACGCGGCACCGGGAATCAACACAAAGGTCGTCATGAAACACCGCCTCCTGCCGGCCACCATCCCGGCCTGGGCGCGTGCGGCAGGGGTCGATGGCGCGCACCGCTGTCAGGTCCAGTTGCACCAAAAGCTCTCCGCCACCGAGAACGGCATACCGGAGACGCCATACCGAGAACGGAATACGGCGACACCGTCTGCGGCACGGCTCAGCCCGGCTGGGCGCCTCGGCAGATCGTGCACATGATGCGGCGCGCCGTCTCCGGCAAGGTGCTCTTGCCTACGCCCTGTACGCGGACCACGGTCTGCGGGGCGGACCGGGCATGCTGGTGACACAGCGCGGCGCCGCAGTTCCGGCAGATCGCCACCGCGGCGGTGGTTGTGTGGCCCGGCGCGCAGTCGTAGCAGTTCATGGCACATTCCGATCTCGTGAGGTGGGCCGGCGGGCCCCCACGGCAATGTACGTCGCAGCGCCTGACGGAAGGCGGCAGCACATGCCGGGTCGGGGCGGGGCTCACCTGGCCGCCCCAAGGAAGACACCTCCTCTCCGCGGGGGCCCCGTCCGACCACCGCGGACGGGGCCCCCCTTCCCTCGTCTCCGGCCGCTCGCCCCGGCCGGTCAGGCAACCGGTCAGGGTCAGTCGACCGGCTCATGCGGAACGGGCTGGTCGGTGCGGAAGCCCGCGGCCTTCTGACCGCCGGTCCGCCCGGTGCCGGCCTGGTCGGTGTCGGGAACCGTCTCGTCGGGCCCGTCCCTTTCGCTCTCCGACAGCTCGGGGTCCCAGGGGTCGGGAACCGGGCTCTCGGCATCAGCCTGGTGGCTCGGCAGGTCATGGGGCAGTGGGGTGGTGCGGTCCTCGCCGTCCGCGTCATAACGGGTCATCAGTTGACGTGCCTCCTCCATGCGTACGTTGAGTGTCCTGGCCCGGTACCCGGGTACCGCAGCGCCATGCTCGGCGCAGACTGAGACACAGACCACCCGCCTGCGTCTCGATGCCTCACCACGACGGGACGGGATCGTGGGCGCAGTCCGGAGCCCAGCTCTCGCCTCAGCCCCCGGCTCGTGTGCACACGGCCCGGGAAGGCCGCGCCCGAGAGGACGGTGACCGGCTGCATCACCGGCCGGGCCACTGCCGCTCGCAAGGGAGTCCCGTCCGGTGACGCGGCACCGTGCCGCGCGAGACAGAGGTGACGGGCAGCCTTTCTCTTCATCTACGAATCCTTTGCCGGCATTCGCGATCTCCGGCCCCCTGATGGACGCCTGCAATCGCCCCGCGGCTCCGCCGCGGGGCCCACAGCCATCGGATTCCGCGGCATCGTGACATCCGTCATATCGACCCGCGGCACCAACTAAGCTGGATAGTAGAGAGCGCCCTGGCGACATAGGAGACTTGTCCGTCTTGAGTCGGGAATTTCTCGCGCCGAGCCGGCCGCCATTCGGCCCGCTTGATTCTTTTGCCCACGTCTTGAGCGCATAAGTGCATCTGACGGGGCAACAGCGATTCCCGAAAGCGGCGAAATCCGGACCAGCACGCTCGTACCTCCATTGCAAGGGTCGCGGGTACTACTAGGCGCAGTAGTACCGAGGAGCGTTGCCTTGCCGTACGGCGGCCCCAAGAATGACGAACCGCAAGGCGTCTTCGCAGCTCAGGCGCGGGGATTGCACAGAGCCAGCCGTGCCGGGGACGCTCCGCAATTACCGAGTGAGGTCACGCATGAGTAAACATCGCAAGAAGCGGCACTATCGGCAGATAACCATCGCTGCTGTCGCCATAGGTGCCGTGGGCGTGCCCTCTGTTGCCATGGCCTGTCTGGACGGGCAGGAGAATGCGGGCGGCCGGCATCACGGCCATTGGAAGAATGCATCCGCCGATCACCGGTGGTCGAAGGGCGAGAAGGACGCCAAGCCGGCGGCGAAGACCTCTCCGGCACCCGCCGCGTCCCCGAGTGCCGCGAAAGCCACCGCCAAGGCATCCGGCGCCACGGCCCGCGTGGTCGAACTCGTCAACGATGAGCGCCGCAAGGCCGGCTGCTCGCCGCTGACCGTGAACGCAAAACTGACAAAGGCCGCCCAGGATCACAGCAAGGACATGGCGGACCATCGGAATATGTCGCATACCGGTTCCGATGGATCGTCTCCGGAAGACCGGATCACCCGGGCCGGTTACAACTGGAGCTCCTACGGCGAGAACGTCGCCTACGGCTACTCCACGCCCGAAAGCGTGATGGAGGGCTGGATGACCAGCCCCGGCCACAAGCGCAACATTCTCGACTGCTCCTTCAAGGAGATCGGCGTCGGCCACGCACAGCCCGACGACTACTGGACGCAGGACTTCGGAACGGCGCGATAACGGCATCGGCCACGGCCGGCACCCTTGAGCGATGAGCTGACCGCGCCAGGGTGGCGACCAGCAGGGCGCGGAAGGGACCTCCCCCGCCCGCCGAAGGACATGTAAGGACACATGAGGTCCCCGACCGGGTTCCGGTCGGGGACCTTGTGCTTCCCGGCCGGGGGTGCCGCGGCCCGGGGGCCGGGAAAGTCGGACCCACACCGCGGGCAACAACCCGGCGCCGTGCCGCCTAGAGCTAGAGCAGATCGGTGGCCGAGTCCGCGAGCCGGCGCCGTGCCGCGCGGGCGGCGGGGAGGACCGAGGCCGTCGCGGCGGTGGTGACGGCGATGGCGATGACCAGCAGGAGGATGCCGAGGTCGGGGCGCTGGGCGATACCGGTCCCCCAGCCGCTGGTGCGGCCCTGGAGGTTGATCAGCCACTGGGAGGCGAGGACGCCCAGAGCCGTGCCGGCCAGCGCGGCGGCCAGGGTGATGAACGCGGTGGCGGAGACGATGACGGCGGTGATCTGACGGGGCGTCAGTCCGACGGCCCGGAGGGCGAGCAGATCGCGGCTGCGGTCGCGGACACCGGCACCGACCGTCGTCGCGAGTTCCACCAGCCCGATCAGGATCAGCACCGCGATCAGCCCGACACTGACAGCGCGGACCGCGGACAGCTGATCGGCGGGGTTGGGGATCTCGCGCACTTCGAGACGGCCGGCGGACGCCTTGTACAGGGCGTCGCGCACGGAATCCGGGTCGGCGCCGCGGTGCAGGACCAATTGGTAGAAATCCGGGCGCGGTGGGTGCGACGCCTCGGGTGCACCGCTGTCACTGTCGCCCTCGCGCAGAGTGTCCAGGGTGGTGGAGACGACCCGACCGCCATCGGTGGTCTCGATGCCGCGGCCGACGATATGGAGGACGTGCGGGCGGCCGGCGACGGTCATCCGGACCCAGTCGCCGACCCGCGCGTCCAGGAGGTCGAGCAGTCCCTGTCCGGCGACCGCTTCATCGGGGCCGTGGGCGGCGCGCCCTTCCACTACGGCGCCGGGGTAGGGCCGGGCGTCCGTGCCGATCCCCCGCAGGGTAATTGTCCCGGTCTGACCCGGTACGAGCGCCTGGACCTCGGCGCCCGGGTAGGCGGTCAATTCCCGTTGGGAGGCGAGGAGTTGGCGTAGGTCCCGGTCGCCGAGGGTTTCGGAGCGTGCGGTGAGGGCCGCGGACAGACCGACGTTCTCGGGGTGCGTGGTGAAGCGGTCCAAGGTGGTCCAGGCGCCCAGGGCGATGGTGATCAGCAGCAATGGGACGGCCAGCCGCGCCACGGCCGCCGAGGAGCGCAGCGGACGGTGGAAGGCGCCCCGCCAGCCGAGCACCAGCGCCGGGGGGACCCGGAGGCCGAGCGCCCGGCGGGTGAGAGCGGAGGCCCGGCCGCCGGTGGGGGTGGCGGCGCGGGCGACGGGCACCGGGGGCACCCGGCCGGCCCGCCACGCCGCCAGGCAGGTCGCCGAGCCGATGAAGGCCACCACACCGCCGGAGATGACCAAGGTCAGCCAGGCGTGCCCGGGAAGCTGCCGCCACAGGGCGATCGCCTCCCCGATCCGCCCGGGGACCAGAGTGCCGGCCACCTGGGTCAGCAGCGCCCCGAGGGCGACGCCCAGCAGCGCGAGGCCGAGGTGGAGGGCGACGAACATGCGGACCACCTGGCCGGGGGTGAAGCCGATGGCCTTGAGGATGGAGATGTCCCGCAAATGTCCGCGGATCCTGGTGCTGATGGCGCCGCCCACCGCCAGGGCCGCGGCGAGCAGCGCGCCGAGTCCGAACAGGCCGAGCAGCCGCCCCAGGAGCTGGTTGTCGCCTTCGGCTTCGGCCTTGGCCTGCCGCCAGGTGGAGACGTCGGTGATCTGGTCGGCGCCGAGCTGGGTGACCGCCCGCTGGACGACATAGTCGGTGTCCGCGGGGTCGCCGAGCCGGAGGCCGATGGTGCGTCCGCGCTGGTCGCGGCCCGCGTCGGAGGTGTCGAGGGTCTCGGGGAGCACCCAGGCCACCCCCGGGGTCTCTCCCGCACGGAAGGTGACCTCGGCGGTGTCCGCGACGCCCACCACACGCAGCGGCGACGGGAAGTCGCTCAGCACGAGGGTGTCGCCCGGTTTGGCCCACATCGCGCGGGCCACCGAACTGTCCAGGACGATGCCCTTGGTGGTGCCCGCGTCGGCGCCCGCCTCCAGCCAGCGGCCCGCGACGACCTGGGGCGCGGCGGTGGCGGGGCGCTTCGCCGCGCCACGCAGTTCCAGGGTCGCCTTGGCGTCGCCGGGCTGAAGGCTCGCGGTGGTGCGGACCGTACGGAAAGGCCCGGAGGTGGCCCGTACCTCGTCCAGGCCCGCGAGCGATCCGGCGGCGGCGCCACTTTGGGTGTGGATCCATACGTGGGCGCCGGAGGACTGGGTGAAGGCCCGTTGCCAGGGGTCGGCCGCATAGGCGAACAGGGCGGTGGCCAGCAGCAGCGAGATGGTGATCCCGGCCGTGGCCAGCACGGTGAGCACCGCCGCCGGGCGGTGTGCCGTCAGATGCGCCTGGGTCCAGCGCGCCGCTGCTCGCACCGCTCAGCCCTTGAGCTTGAGTACGTCGGCCACACCGGCCGCGGGGCGCTTCGGGCCGTCGCCGAGGTGGGCGTCGTCGACGACCTGGCCGTCGAAGAAGCTGATCACCCGGTCCGCGGCACTGGCCATCCTCGCGTCATGGGTGACCAGCAAGATCGTCTGACCGCGCTGGTGGAAGCGGGAGAGCAGCCGCAGCACCTCTCTGGTGCCCTTGCTGTCGAGGCTTCCGGCGGGTTCGTCGGCGAGCAGCAGGCTGGGGCTGTTGACCAGGGCACGGGCCAGGGCGACGCGCTGCTGTTCACCGCCGGACAGCTCCCCCGGTGTGCTGTTCTCCTTGCCGGTCAGCCCCAGCTCGTCGAGCAGCTCGGCCCGGTCGGTGCGGGCCTGCCGGGGGGACCGGCCGGCCAGCAGTGCGGGGAGTTCGACGTTGTCGGCGACGGAGAGGTTGGAGACGAGGTTGAAGAACTGGAAGACGATGCCGATGTGGTTGCGGCGCAGCACCGCCCAGCGTGCCTCGCTGTAGGCGTCGACCTGGCGGCCGTCGAGCCAGATCGATCCGCTGTCGGGCCGGTCCAGGCCGCCGAGGAGATGCAGCAAGGTGGATTTGCCGGCTCCCGAGGGGCCGGTGAGGGCGACGAACTCCCCGCGTTCGATGCTGAGGTCGACGCCCCGCACCGCGTGGACCGGGGCAGCGCCTTCCGGCCGGTGGGTCTTGACCAGGCCGGCTGCCCGGACTATTGGGCCGGACGGCTCGTCCCGGTTCATTCCAACTCCTCTTGACAGCGCTCCAGCCAGTCCAGATCCGCCTGCAGATGCAGCATCGCGCCCTCGATCAGCAGCTGTGCCACCCGGTTCTCCCGGTCCTCACCCGCCGCGAGTTTCGACAGGTCACGCATGGTATTGAGGTAGTGGCGGCGCTGCTTGTTGATCAGAGCGATCTGGTCTGCGGTCCCGGTGTGGGGGGCCAGGGCGAGCTTCATGAAGAATTCGTCCCGGACCCGTGGTTCGGCGGTGGACTCCTCGAACCAGGCGTCCACCGTCTCGCGCCCCGCGGCGGTGATCCGGTAGATGCGCTTGTTCGGGCGGTCCGACTGCTCGACGTCCTCTCCCTCGATCAGGCGCGCCTTCTCCAGCCTGCCCAGGGTGACGTAGATCTGGCCGACGTTCGGCTGAGGGTATGCGGCGCCCAGGAGGTCCTCAAGGGCTTGCTTGAGTTCATAGCCGTGTGCGGGTCCGCTGACCAACAGCGCCAGGAGTGGCAGCCGCACGCTCTCCCTCTCCCTCCCCGCCCGGGGTGTGTCTCTCGGATCAGCCCTAGTTGCCGGTCATCTGACCCCATACGGCTGTGAGCCGGGTCGCTTTCGCATCTTCCTGCAGCATCTAGTATCCCGCATGGCTAACAGGTATACATGGGGCGGGCTGTCGGTCCAGTGTCCCGTCGACGCCTGTTCAAGGAGGAGCCCATGCGGTGGAAGCGTGCCGCCGGCAGGGCTCTGCTGGTCTGTGCTCTGCTGTTCGCGGGCAATGCGGGCGCACAGGCCGGAGAGCCGGCGGGCGGCCCGGACGGGCGGGGCCCGATCACTCTGGTGACGGGCGGAGACCTCACGGGCTATCTGCGGGGCGTCCTCGACGGCTGGAACGACCGGCATCCGCACGAGAAGGTGACCCTGGTCGAGCTGCCGGACGCGGCCGACGAGGTGCGGGCGCAGATGGTCACCGAGCTGCGCTCCCGCAGCGACCGCTTCGATGTGCTGAACATCGATGTGGCGTGGACGTCGGAGTTCGCGGCCGCGGGCTGGATCAAGCCCGTGAACGGTGCGCAGTTCCCGCTGAAACGCTTCCTGCCTCCCGTGGTGGACACCGCCACCTTCCGTGGGCAGCTCTACGCGGTCCCCTATGTGACCAATGCGGGACTGCTCTACTACCGCAAGGACGTGCTCGACCGGGAGGGTGCGCGGCCGCCACGCACCTGGGCCGAGTTGGCGCACCTGGCGAAGACGGTCGCGCCCAAGTACGGGCTGGACGGTTACGCGGGGCAGTTCCTGCCGTACGAGGGGCTGACCGCCAATGTCGTCGAGGCGGTTCAGTCGGCCGGCGGCACGGTGCTCGCGGGCGAGGGCTCGCGGGTCACGGTGGACTCCCCCGCGGCCCGTCGCGGGCTGTCCTTTCTGCTCGACGGGGTGCGCGAGGGCTGGATCCCGCGGCGGGCCCTGGCGTACAAGGAAGAAGAGTCCCGTAAGGCGTTCCAGGACGGCCGGCTGCTGTTCCTGCGGAACTGGCCGTACGCCTATGCGCTGGCCAATGCCCAGCCCTCCGGGGTGGCGGGCAAGTTCGGCGCCGTGCCGCTGCCGGGTCCCGACGGGCCGGGTTCCAGCGCGCTGGGCGGCTCCAATCTGGCGGTCAACGCACAGTCGCGGCACCAGAAGACGGCGACCGAGCTGATCTCCTATCTGACGACCGAGTCGGTCCAGCGCCGGGTGCTCACCAAGGGCGCGCTGCCACCGGTCTGGGCCGATCTGTACACGGACCCGGAGCTGGTGCGGCGCTTCCCGTACCTTCCGACGCTCAAGCGGGCCGTACTGGCGGCCAAGCCGCGCATCAAGAGCCCGCAGTACGACCAGGTGAGCCTGGCGGTGCAGGCGGTCCTGCACGACGCGCTGATCCACCGGCGGAGCACGGATGCCACCGTCGCACGTCTGACGCGCGAGCTGACGGCCATCGTCGGCCGCGGCTGACGTCGGAGCCCTTCGCACCTCTCTCCAGCAGCTCCCCTACTTACTTGTTAGGTACAGGCTGACTGGATAATTCCCCGCAAATTCGGGCATCTCGCAGCGACTTTTGACCATTTCGTTGACACCGAAAAGACATGCCTACTTAACATGCATGCATAACAGCGATTGCAGCCGCACGGCATGCCCATGCAAGAACGGGATCACGGCAGATGCTCATAGCCACGGCAGGGAACGGCTCTTCGGCCGACTCCGCGCCCTCCCCCTCCCTCCCCGGTCCGGCCTCCGCCGCACTCTTGCCGGCCACCGGGTCCACCTCCCGGAATCCGGCACAGCACTGGTGGCGCGACGCGGTGATCTACCAGGTCTACGTCCGCAGCTTCCTCGACAGCACCGGCGACGGCATCGGTGATCTGGCCGGTGTGCGGACGGGGTTGCCCTACCTCAAGAAGCTCGGGGTGGACGGCATCTGGCTCAGCCCCTTCTACCCCTCCCCCCAGCACGACCACGGCTACGACGTCGCCGACTACCGCGATGTCGATCCCGTATACGGCGATCTCGCCGAATTCGACCGCCTGGTGGCCGACGCCCACCGGCTGGGTCTGAAGGTGCTCCTGGACATCGTCCCCAACCACTGCTCCAGCGAGCACCCGTGGTTCCGCGCCGCCCTGGCGGACGGCCCGGGGAGCCAGGCACGGTCGCTCTTCCACTTCGCCGACGGACGCGGGGAGAACGGAGAGCTGCCGCCCAACAACTGGCGGGCCATGTTCGGCGGCCCCGCCTGGTCCCGGGTCAAGGAGGCGTCCGGCGAGGAGGGCCAGTGGTACCTCCACATGTTCACGCCCGAGCAGCCCGATCTGAACTGGCGCAACCCCGCCGTGGGCGCCGACTTCGACAGTGTGCTGCGCTTCTGGCTGGACCGCGGGGTCGACGGCTTCCGCATCGACGTGGCCGCCGGGCTTTTCAAGCACCCCGAACTGCCCGACTCCCCCGACCCGTCGGCCGACGAACGGACCCGTGACTCGGTCAACCCGCTGGCCTGGAACCAGCCCGAGGTGCACCAGGTGTGGCGCGACTGGCGCGCCCTGTGCGAGGAGTACACGTCCCGCGACGGCCGCGACCGGCTGCTGGTCGGTGAGGTCTCCGTACGGACACCGAGCGAACAGGCCGCATACGTCCGGCCCGACGAGCTGCACCAGGCGTTCTTCTTCCACCTGCTGACCGCGCGCTGGGACATCGGCACCTTCCGCAAGGTCATCTCCGAGGCGCTCACCGACATCGCGGGCACCGGCTCCACGGTCACCTGGGTGCTCAACAACCACGACCAGGTCCGGACCGTCACCCGGTACGCGACCGACCCCGGGGGCGCCGAGCCGACGGAGTCCGCGGGAGAGCTGGGCCCGGCGCGGGCCCGTGCCGCCGCGCTGCTGATGCTGGCACTGCCCGGCGCGGCATACGTCTACCAGGGCGAGGAACTGGGCCTGCCGGAGGTCGTCGACCTGCCCGACGAGGTCCTCACCGACCCGATCTACCACCGTACGGGCAGCCGGGAGCACATCCGCGACGGCTGCCGGGTGCCGCTGCCCTGGTCCGGGCACGCCTCACCGTTCGGCTTCACCAGCGGTACCGACGCGGCGCGGCCCTGGCTGCCGCAGCCCGACTGGTTCGCCGACCACGCTACGGACCGGGCACTGGCCGACACCCGGTCGTTCTGGCACCTGTACCGCGAGGGGCTGGCGCTGCGCCGCAGCCTTCCGCAGCTCGGCGAAGGCACTCTGCGCTGGCTGGAGTCCCCGCCCCAGGTCCTGGCGTTCGTCCGTGGCGACGGCCTCGTCTGCGCCGTCAACTTCGGAACCGAGCCGGTGCCGGCCCCCGTACCGGGCGTCCCTCTGCTGGCGAGCGGCGACTGCCCCGCCGGAACGCTCCCCGGCTCCACCGCCGCCTGGTGGATGCACACCCCCGAATCCCGATAGCCCCCTCGACAGCACGACCTCCGCAGTCCTCCCGCACTCCTCCGCAGTTCCTCCCGAAGGGAATCCCAATGATGAGACGACCCTCTGTACGACACACCCGAGCCGCCCTGTCCGGTGCGGCCGTGCTCGGCCTGGCGCTCTCCGCCACCGCCTGCGGCGGCGGAGTCTCCGCCGGGGGCGGCAAGCAGGAACTGAGCGGTGAGAGCGTCACCGTGGCCGGTGTCTGGACCGGTGTGGAACAGCAGAACTTCAAGAAGGTCCTGGACGCGTTCTCCGAGAAGACCGGCGCCAAGGTCACCTTCTCCTCCACCGGTGACAACGTCTCGACGGTGATCGGCAGCCAGGTCGAGGGCGGCAACGCCCCCGATGTGGTGATGGTGCCGCAGGTCGGTGTGCTCCAGCAGTTCGCCAAGAAGGGCTGGCTGGCGCCCCTCTCGGCGGAGATCGGCGCCGAGGCCAAGAAGAACTTCGCGCAGGTGTGGAAGGACTACGGCACGGTCGACAAGACCTACTACGGCCTGTACTTCAAGGCCTCGCACAAGTCGACGGTCTGGTACAGCCCGGAGGCCTTCGCGCAGGCCGGCGTCAAGCCCGCGAAGACCTACCAGGAGCTGCTGAAGTCGGGCCGTACGCTCTCCGACTCGGGGGTGCCGGCGTTCTCCGTCGCGGGCGAGGCCGGCTGGCCGCTCACCGACTGGTTCGAGAACATCTACCTCTCCCAGGCCGGGCAGGAGAAGTACGACAAGCTCGCCGCCCACAAGATCCCGTGGACCGACCCCAGCGTGGTCAAGGCGCTCACCGCTCTGGGCAAGCTCTTCAGCGACAAGAACCTGGTGGCCGGGGGCGGTTCGGGCGCGCTGCGCACCGACTTCCCCGAGTCCGTCCAGCAGGTCTTCGGCCCGGACCCGGGGGCGGCCATGGTCTACGAGGGGGACTTCGTCAGTGCCCTGGTCACCGATGAGCTCCACAAGCAGGTCGGCAAGGACGCCAAGTTCTTCCCCTTCCCCGCGGTCGACGAGGGCAAGGCACCGGTGGTCAGCGGCGGTGACGCCGCCGTGGTGCTCAAGGCCGGGAAGCACAAGAAGGCCGCGATGGAGCTGGTGAAGTACCTGGCCACGCCCGAGGCGTCCGGGGTGTGGGCCAAGGCCGGCGGCTATATCTCGCCCAACAAGAAGGTGCCCGCGGACGCTTACCACGACGAGGTCACCCGCAAGGCCGCCCAGTCGCTGACCGAGGCCGGGAACTCCGTGCGCTTCGACATGTCCGACCAGGCCCCCGCGGCCTTCGGCGGCACCCAGGGCGCCGGCGAATGGAAGCTGCTGCAGGACTTCCTGCGCGACCCCTCGGACCCGGAGGCCACGGCCCGCAAGCTCGAGGCCGCCGCGGCCAAGGCGTACGGAAAGTAAGGACCAAGGGCCCGATCCCATGCCTGTCACCACTCCCGCGGTGCCGCCCGCCACGTCGCGCGGCACCGCGCCCCTCCCCCCGGGCGGCTCACCCGGCAAGGCGAGCGCCCCCGTGCGGCGCGCGGTCCGGCGCCGCCGGCGGATCGCCGCGGTGTTCCTGTTCCCCGCGCTGTTGCTGCTGGGCGCCCTCGTCGCGTACCCCATCGTGTTCTCGGTCATCCGCAGCCTGTACGACGCCTCGGGGGACACCTTCGTCGGCGCCGACAACTACACCGCGATGTTCCAGGACCCCGCCACGCTCCGGGCCATCCGCAACAGTGCGATCTGGGTCGTCTTCGCCCCCGCGCTGCTGACCGGACTCGGCCTGGTCCTCGCCGTCCTGACGGAGAAGATCCGCTGGAAGACGGCGTTCAAGCTGCTGATGTTCATGCCCATGGCGATCTCCTTCCTCGCCGCCGGCATCATCTTCCGTCTCGCCTACGAGCAGGATCCGCAGCGCGGTGTGCTCAACGCGGTCACCGTCGGCATCCACGACAGCGTCCAGGGGAAGTCCACCTCCTTCCCGACCGCCAAGGCGCGCCTCGGCGACAAGCAGCTGACCAAGGGCAAAGACGGTTCCTACCGCACGGCGCGGCGCACCGGCCCCGGGAACACCGTCAACCTCGGTCTGGTCGGCGTCCCGCCCAAGGACATGCCGTCGCAGGCGCGGCCCGCCGCACCGGCCGCCAAGTCCCCTGCCGCTGACGGTGAACTGCGCGGTGTGGTCTACCTCGACTTCACCCCCGGCGGTGGCGGCAAGCCCGGCACGGTGGACCGCGGCGAACGCGGGCTGCCCAAGCTCTCGGTCGAGGCGGTCGACTCCCGCGGGAAGGTGGCCGCCACGGCCACCACCGCACCGGACGGCTCCTACCGCCTGGCCGGCCTGGCCCCGGGTTCCTACGCCGTCCAGCTCCCCGCCAAGGACTTCGCTCCGCCGTACGAGGGCGTCTCCTGGCTCGGTCCGGCCCTCATCACCCCCGCCATCATCGGCGCCTACATGTGGATCTGGACCGGCTTCGCGCTCGTCCTCATCGGCGCCGGACTCTCCTCGATGCCGCGGGATGTCCTGGAGGCCGCCCGGATGGACGGCGCCAACGAGTGGCAGGTCTTCCGCAGGATCACCGTTCCCCTGCTCGGCCCGGTCCTGGGTGTGGTGTTCGTGACGATGGTGATCAATGTGATGAAGGTCTTCGACCTCGTCTACATCATCGCCCCCGGACCCGTGCAGCAGGACGCCAATGTCCTGGCCCTGCAGATGTGGCTGGTCTCCTTCGGCGGCGGCAACAACCAGGGACTCGGCAGCGCCCTGGGTGTCCTGCTGCTCCTCCTGGTGGTGCCGGCCATGGCCCTCAACATCCGACGTTTCCGCAGGAGCCAGTCATGACCACCGTCAACGGAACCCCCGCGTCCCGCCGGCGGGCCGGTACAGGGCCGGCGAAGTGGCTCAGCCGCGGCGTGATCCAGGTGTTCCTGCTCCTCGTCGGTCTGGTCTGGCTCACCCCTGCCGCCGGGCTCTTCCTCTCCTCGATGCGTACGGAGGAGGCGAACGCGAGCAGCGGCTGGTGGACCGCGCTCACCACGCCCGGACAGCTGTCGCTCGACAACTACACGGCGCTGCTGAAGGATTCCGGCATCGTCCAGGCCTTCTGGAACACGGTGCTGATCTCGGTGCCCACCACCCTGGCCGTCGTGGTGATCGCCGCCCTGGCCGGATACGCCTTCGCCTGGATGGACTTCCCGGGCCGGGACTGGGTCTTCCTGGTCGTGGTCGCCATGCTGGTGGTGCCGGTCCAGATCGGTCTGCTGCCGGTGGCCAAGTTGTTCGGTGCGCTGGGGCTGTTCGGCTCGATTCCCGGTGTGGTGCTCTTCCACACCGCCTACGGGCTGCCGTTCGCCATCTTCCTGCTGCGCAATTACTTCGCTGAGATCCCCAAGGAGATGCTGGAGGCGGCCCGGATGGACGGCGGCGGGGAGTGGCGGATCTTCTCCCAGCTGGTGCTGCCGCTCGGCCGCCCCGCCATCGCCAGCCTGGCCATCTTCCAGTTCCTCTGGGTCTGGAACGACATGCTGGTCGCCCTTCTCTTCGCCGACAACCAGTCGCAGCCTCTGACGGTGGCCCTCCAGTCACAGATGAGGCAGTTCGGCAGCAACATCGGGGTACTGGCGCCCGGCGCGTTTCTGTCCTTGATCGTGCCGCTGATCGTGTTCTTCGCGTTCCAACGGCACTTCGTTCAGGGCATCATGGCCGGTTCGGTCAAATAGCCGGCCCGGTGGTTCGGGGGGACCGGGCCTCCCCGGGGAGGGGAGGGCAGCGCGCGGCACACGTCAGCATCGTGTCGCGCGCTGCTCCGTTCCTCCGCGGAGGGGGCACGACGAGCCGGCGGCTCCGTCCCGGCCGTGGCCGTCCCGAGGGCGCCGCGTTATTCGGTCGTCCTCCGGGCGTTGCGCGGGCTAGGTTGGCGCGATGTCCGAACTGCGCACCGAGCGCCTGCTGCTCCGCGAATGGCGGGAGTCCGACCTCGGCCCCTGGACCGCGATGAATGCCGATCCCGAGGTCCGGGCGCACTTCCCGGAGGTGCTCACACCTGAGCAGAGCGCGGCATCCGTCGCCGGTTTCCAGGCCGATCTCACTCACCGCGGCTGGGGATGGTGGGCGCTCGAAGTGCGCGCCACCGGGGAGTTCATCGGGTTCACCGGTCTGGACCCGGTGGATGAGCACATGCCGTTCACCGGAGTGGAGGCCGGCTGGCGGCTGGCCCGTTCGGCCTGGGGGAACGGCTACGCCACCGAGGCCGGCGAGGCCGCCCTGTCCTTCGGCTTCACCACTCTCGGCCTGCCGGAGATCCTTGCGGTGACGATGGCCACCAACCTCCCCTCACAGGCGGTGATGCGCCGCCTCGGCATGACACGCGACCCCGCCGACGACTTCGACGATCCCGACGTGTCCGATGGCCCGCTGCGCCGGAGTGTGCTGTACCGGATCTCCGCCGGAGCATGGCGGGCCGCCGAACGAGAGTGAAGCCGGCCGGTCCGCGCCGTCAGGGAAGCGGCGGGGCGCCGGAGCCGGTCCGGGCCGGTGGGAAGGGGTCCGCTCCCCCGCCCGCGCTGCGGCTGCATGGGCGCGGAGCCGGGGCGCCGCCATGGGCGCGGAGCCGGGGCGCCGCACAGGACGATGCGGCGCCCGGCGCGGTGCGGTCACCGGCTCGCGGGGGCGGCGTCCGGCCTCGGCTCCATCTCCAGTCCGGCCGGCAGTGGCCCGGTGTGGATCACGCCCAGCCGTTGTGTCGCCCGGGTGAGCGCGACGTACAGATCGCTCGCACCGAGCTCCGCCGGTTCCACCACGATCACGGAGTCGAATTCCAGGCCCTTGGCCTGCCGCGGGCCGAGCAGCACCACCGCACCGGTCAGATCCGGTGCGGTTCCGGCGGAGACGTCCGGGAGAGCGGCGGCCAGGGCCTCGTGATGGGCGGACGGGGCGATCACCGCGAGCCGGCCGTCCTGGTGGCTCTCCTGTGCGACCGCCTCGGCGACCACGCGCGCGAGGTCGTCCGTACGGTGCGCCCAGGGGCGTACACCGGTCGAGCGGATCGAACGCGGCGGTGTGAAGGACGGATCCGCGGACCGGGGTACCTGCGCCGCGACCTCCATGATCTCGGTCGGCGTACGGTAGTTGACGCCGAGCCTGACGAGTTCCCAGCGGTCGTCCACGTACGGCGCGAGGATCGCCTCCCATGAGCCGCAGCTGCCGGGCTCGGCGGTCTGCGCCGGGTCGCCGACCAACGTCATCGAACGGGTGGGGCAACGGCGCATCAGCAACCGCCACATCATGGCGGACAGCTCTTGTGCCTCGTCCACGATGATGTGGCCGAACGCCCAGGTCCGGTCGGCCGCGGCGCGTTCGGCGGCGCTGCGGTGGTCGGCCTCCTCGTGCCGGTCGGCGAGCAGTTCCGCGTCCACCAGGTCGTGCGCGGCCAGCACCTCCGACTCCTCGTCGTCGCGTTCCTCGAACTCCTGGGTGCGGGAGCCGTAGGAGAGGTCGAGCACGCCCTGGGCGTAGTCGATCCGTTCCTGGCGCTCCGCCTCGGCGGCGGCGCGGGCCGCCGAGGTGTCCTCGCCGAGGAGTTCGGCCGCCTCGTCCAGCAGCGGAACGTCCGCGGGGGTCCAGTCGCCGTCCGCCCGCCGGATCGCGTCCGCCTCGGCGTCCGGGAGGTGGACGGGATCGGCAAGGAAGTCGGCGACCAGCTGTTCAGGGGTGAGCTCGGGCCACAACTCCTCGATGGCGTGGTGCACTTCGGCGCTGGTGGCGATCTCCTTGCCCAGCTGGGCGATGTCGTCCGGGCCGAGGAAATTCGGACCGCCGAAGGGGTCCGCGCCGATCCGGTCGACCAGTTGCGCGGTGAGCGCGTCGATGACGCGGAAGGCGAAGTGGGGGCGGGCGAGGTTGTGCGGCAGCCTGGTCTCCCGTGCCCGGCTCCGCGCCTCCCGCGCCATGTCCGCGTCCAGCCGCAGTTCGCCGTCCTCGTGGTCGATCACGATCACGGGGTCGGGCAGGGCCTGCCGGTCCCGGACGAAGGACGCGAGCGCGTCGGCCATCGCCGCACCGCCCTTGACCTCGGCGGCTTCGGGGGTGTCGGTCCCGGTCGCGGTCACGCCCGGAAAGAGTTCGCCGGGCGAGGCGAGCAGCACACCCGTCTCGCCGAGCGAGGGCAACACCTCCGCGATATAGCTGAGGAACGCCGGGTTCGGCCCGACGATCAGCACGGCACGGCGGGCCAGCTGTTCCCGGTGCGCATAGAGCAGAAAGGCGGCGCGGTGCAGTGCGACGACGGTCTTTCCGGTGCCGGGGCCGCCCTCCACGACGAGGATGCCGTGGTGCGGGGCGCGGATGATGCCGTCCTGCTCGGCCTGGATGGTCTGCACGATGTCGTGCATCCGTCCGGTGCGCGCCGCGTCCAGTGCGGCCAGCAATACGGCGTCCGCGTCGGTGCCCTCGTGTCCGGTCCGTAGGGCGTCGGCGAGGTCCATGATCTCGTCGTGCAGGGCGGTGACCCGTCTGCCGTCGGTCGTGATGTGCCGCCTGCGGCGCAATCCCATCGGGGTGTGCCCGGTGGCGAGGTAAAACGGGCGGGCGACCTCGGCCCGCCAGTCGATGACGAGCGGGGTACGGTCCGCATCGTCGCGCCGGATACCGATCCGGCCGATGTGGTGATCGCGGCCGTCGCGGAATGCCAGCCGACCGAAACACAGACCGTTTTCCCCGGCGTTGAAGGCGGCCAGCAGGCCGGACTGTTCGGCCACCAGCACATTGCGCTCCAGCCGCATCTGGGCGTGGTTGCCCTCGGGCGGCAGGGCGGCGGCGTGCACCGCCGTCTCGGCCAGGTCCCGCAGTTCGGTGAGGCGGTCATGGAGCAGATCGATGAATTCCTGCTCGTGTTGCCATTCCTTGTTTGACAATTCAGCTCCGCTCGGATAAAGTTCGGTATATAGGTGAGCTTCTGCCTTTGAATTCCTCAAGACACAGAAGCCCTCAATATACCCAGAGAAATACCCCGGACGTCAACTCGTTCCGGGGTATTTCCTTTTGTCCGGCAGGAACTCCACACGACAGCCGCCCGGTGTCAGCTCATGCCTTTCAGCGGAGCGACACCGGGCGGCCCTGGATCGTGCACCGGATCACCAGGTGTGTGCGACGTCCACGATCAGCTCGTGACCGGACTGCTGCACCCGGAACGGCAGCTTGGCGCGTACGCCCAGACCGACCTGGGTCTGACCCTCGAAGCTCGCCCCGAACTTGGTGTCCTTGAACGTGCGGTATCCGGCGAGGTTCACCCCCGGCAGCGGCTTGCCGGCCGTCCCGGCGTAGGTCTGCTTGCCGGTCGCCGGGTCGTGGCTGGGCGCGGACACATAGACCTGCAGGATGGCGCCGCCGTTGACCGGTATCTTCTCGCCCGAGCCGTCCTGGTGGAACGCGTCGACATACCCGACGTGGTAGCCGACCTTGCCGTTCGCCCCGCTGATGTCGAAGACCATGCGGTCGTAGCAGGCGTTCCGGCCGGTCCTGATGTTCTTCAGCGGCCCGCCGTACGCGTCCGTGGCCGACTTGGTGCCACTGCCCCAGGCGGTCGAACAGGTCGTGGCCGGGGCGGCTTTACCCTCCGGGCCGGTCGCGGCGCCGGCCACCCCGGCCGTGCCCGCCACCCCGACGCCCGCCAGCACGAACGCCGCGGCCGCTGTCCCCAACCGTCGCATGACTTACCTCCAGAGAAGAACCTGTGTACAGATGCGTGCGGTAGGACGGGCGCGGAGGCGACGGAGTTGTGCGCCGGTCGGCTTTTGGCCGACGAAGGGGCCAAGTTGTCGTGAAAACGGAGTGACGGGCACCGGGCGCCCTCCGGCCGGGCCGCGTTGCGGCCACGGATGTGCCGTCGGCCGCGGGGATGCCGTCGGATGCGGAAGAGCCGTCAGCCCTCGAAGTGCCGTCAGCCGTGGAGGTGCCGTCAGACCTCGGCCACGTCGACGGTCACGCCCTTGCGGCGCAGTGCGGTCAGTTCCTCGGCCGGTGTACCGCGGTCGGTGACGACCCGGTCGTAGTGGCCGATGTCGCCGTAGGCGTGGGTGGCGGTCTTGCCGAACTTGCTGTGGTCCACCAGCAGCAGTGACCGCTGCGCGCACTCCAGCATGGCCTCCTTGATCTCGGCGTACTCGCGGATCGGGTGGAAGAGGCGGCCGCCGAGCACGGACACCGCCGACATCACCGCGAGGTCGGCGCGGATCCGGCCGAGACCGCGCAGTACGTCGGGGCCGACGCAGGAGCCGAACTCGCCGCGGTAGCGACCGCCCAGGAGTGTGACGTCGGTATCCGGCGTCTCGTCGAACAGCCGGGCCACACCGAGGGAGTTGGTGACCACGGTGACCGCTTCGGTCCGGGCGATCCGGTCCGCGAGCGGGAAGACCGTGGTCGAGTCGTCCAGCACGACGGTGCTGCCGGGCCGGATCTCGTCGGCGACGGCGGCGCACAGCGCCTCCTTCACCGGGTGGTTCACGCCGATGCGGAAGCGGGTGGCGGTCTCCATGGTGAGGCTCGGGAAGGGCGCGGCCCGGCCGCGTTCCTTGCGCAGCAGCCGGCGTTCGGCGAGCTGGTCCAGGTCGCGGTGCATGGTCGCGAGGCTGACCCCGAAGTGTCTGGCCAGATCGTCGATGCGGACTTCGCCGTGCTCGACGACATGGGTCAGTACGTCCTGCCGTCGCCGGTCGACCTCGGCCAGCGACGACCGTGTGGAAGCCATCGGGGCCGCCCCTTTCCGTTCGGACAGCGGCAGCGCCTACCGCTGCGGGTAGATGACGGCCTTCACGGCGGTCGCGTCGTGGGTGGCGACGGTCAGTGCGCTCTCGGCCTCGGCAAGACCGTAACCGTGCGAGACCAGGGAGTCGAGCCGGACCGCACCCGACGCCACCAGCGCCGTTGCGGTGGGCCAGGTGTGGGCGTAGCGGAAGGTGCCGGTCAGTTCCAGTTCGTAGTTCTGAACCCGGCTCAGTGGGAGCGGGATCTCGTCGCCGCCCATGCCGACGAGGACCACCCGGCCGGCCCGGCCCACCGTACGGATGGCCTCGCCGCTCACCGCGGCGACGCCGGAGCACTCCAGGAGGACGGTGGGGGTGTACCCGACTTCGCTCAGCGGGGTGGCCGAGACGTCCAGGGCGGTGACGCCGGTGGCACGGGCGAGTGCGAGGCGGTGCGGGAGGACGTCGGTGACCATGACCTCGCGTGCGCCGAAGGCCCGTGCCGTCTGGGCGGCGACCAGGCCGATGGGCCCCGCGCCGGTGATCAGGACGCGGTCGCCGGGGGCGACATGGGCCTTGCGGCAGGCCCAGACGGCCACGGACAGCGGCTCCAGTAGTGCGGCCTCCTCAAGGGTCAGGGAGTCGGGGACCTCGTGGGCGAAGTCCTGGTGCACGGCCAGATATTCGCAGAAGGCGCCGTCCACCGGCGGGGTGGCGAGGAAGCTCATGTCCGGGCACAGGTTGTAGCGGCCCGGGCGGCATTCACCGCAGCTTCCGCACGGGGTGCCGGGCTCGATGGAGACGCGCCGGCCGATCCGGCGGGTGTCGGTGCCCGGGCCGCAGGCCACGACCGTGCCGGCTGCCTCGTGCCCGAGGACGAGCGGCTCCCGTACGACGAAGTCGCCGATGCGTCCGTGCCGGTAGTAGTGCACATCCGAGCCGCAGGTCCCGACCGCCTCGACGCGGACCAGGACCTCCCCCGGGCCGGGATCGGGGACGGGACGTTCCTCAAGGCTCAGCTTCCCGGGTCCGTGCAGGACAGCGGCGCGCATGGTGGCGGGAATCCCGGATGTGGCGGTCATGACGGGCTCACGGCTCCCTCGGGGGGTGGGGATGTGGAGAGGGCGTCGCGCGCTCCGGTTCCGGACCGGCGGGCTGCCGCGTCGCCCCTTGGCTTCAGCACGGTACCGCCTCTTTTTTTATCAGAGCAGTCTTGACTTCGCACAAAATGCGAGAAGACTTACGCCGGCTCACCGTCTCCGCGACCGGTGAGCCGCTCCCCGTGCCCACCCCCTCGTCAAGATCCGCCCCCTTGGAGGGCCCATGAGCAGCTCCGCTCGCCGTCGACCGCCACGGACCCCGGACGTCGGCCCCCGTCGCTCCCTCTCCGCCCGCCTGGGCATTCCCCCCGCCCTGACCTGGGGTTTCGCCGGGGTCCTGCTGTTCATGACGGGTGACGGGGTGGAGACCGGCTTCTTCTCGAAGTACCTGGCCGACCAAGGCCTGGCCAAGGCCGATGCGGCGGTGGTCATCGCCGTCTACGGCATCACCGTCGCCGTCGGCGCCTGGCTCTCGGGAGCCCTGTCGGACCTGTGGGGACCACGGCGGGTGATGACCGCGGGCTTCGCCATCTGGCTCGTCTTCCAGGTGGTCCTGCTGACGGTGGCGCTGCCGTCCATGAACTATCCGCTGCTGCTGCTCGTTTACGGACTGCGCGGATTCGGCTACCCCGTTCGCCTACGGGTTCCTGGTGTGGGTCACCGCCGCGACCCCACCGCAGCGGCTGGGAACGGCGGTCGGGTGGTACTGGTTCGCCTTCACCGGCGGCCTGCCGACCCTCGGCTCCCTGGTGGCCAGCGCCACGATCCCGCTGGTCGGCTCCTACGAGACCTTGTGGCTCGCGCTCGGCCTGGTGGCGCTCGGCGGTCTGCTCGCCCTGCTGCTGGTGCGCGAGCCCACCGGCCGGTCCGGGCTCGCCCCGCTCGGCGGGAATCCGCTGACGACGCTGGCGGGCAGCGTCTCGATCATGCGGCGCCGCCCGCGCGTGGCCATCGGCGCCGCGGTGCGCGTCGTCAGCACCGGTTCACAGTTCGGCTTCCTGGTCTGTCTGCCGTTCTTCTTCACCGAGACGGTCGGCTTCAGCACCTCGGCCTGGCTGCGGCTGCTCAGCGTGATGTTCGCCGCGAACATCTTCGCCAACCTGTTCTTCGGCGCCGTGGGCGACCGGCTCGGATGGCAGCGCACCATGACCTGGTTCGGCGCCGTGGCCTGCGCGGTGACCTGTCTGGCGCTGTACTACGTCCCGGTCGTGGCCGGTCCGCACTTCGCCGCCTCCGCGGTCGCCGCCGCCCTCTACGGCATCGCCCTGGCCGGCTACGTACCGATCTCGGCTCTGATCCCCGCGCTGGCGCCTCGCCACAAGGGACAGGCCATGTCCGCACTCAATCTGGGAGCCGGAGCGAGCACCTTCGCCGGACCGGCCATCGTCGCCGTCGCCCTGGGACCGGTCGGGGTACAGGGCATCGCCTGGATCTTCGCGCTGCTGCATCTCGCCACCGCGGTCGCGATCCGCTTCCTCGAACCCGACCCGGAGTTCACCGCACCTGCCACCGCACCGGCCGTCGACGACAAGGGAGTTCCCGCCGGCCGTCACTGAACGCCGTAGGGACCTCTCGCCTCGCTCGCCGGCCGGCCGGGCGACCGGCCGGGCATGCACCGGCCGGCCGCGGTCCTGCCTTCGGTGATCGGCGATCGGCGAGCGATAGCGGCCCGGTCAGCTCGCGCTGCCGGGCGGGCACAACTGCTGGGCCGGCGGCATGGCATGCCGGCCTGCCGGGCGCAGCGGTGAGAAGTAGTGGGTGAGCGCCCAGACGCCGATACGGGTGCCGGCCCGGCATCCGACGACGTCCGCCGTCCGGAAGTGGATTCCGGCCCAGACGCGGGCGTTGATCATGTCCTCGTTGAACTGGCCGGCCTCCGCATAGTGGCGTGTGGTGCCGGTGATCTCGGAGGGAACGTTGAGGTCGATATGAGTGGTGCCGAGAATCCCGGTCAGGGTCCGGATCACGGCGCCGGCGACCGTGGTGTGACCGCTGAGGTAGTCGGGGTGCGGTGGTGTGACGAGCAGCGGCTGCCACTGCGGGTCGGCGTCGGTCGCGGGGTTGCCATCGGTGTCGGCCAGCTGGACGGCGGTGATCGGCCGCCAGAATCCGTAGTGGAGTTTGGCGTCCCATGCGGTGACGACGGCGTCGGTTGCCGAGGCGTTCCCCGCGGCGAAGATCCGTGCCGTATCGGCGATGTCCAGGTGGTGCCGGGCGGTGTGGTCCCGGAACGCCGACTGGAACTGCACCGCCAGATTGCCCCCGAAGAACAGGGCGGTCTCGGTCTGCTGCGCGGTGCGGGCCGAACCGGTCTTCGCCCCCATCACCTTCACCTCGTTCACGTCCTGGGCGTAGCGGGCCGAGGACAGCGCGGGCGGCGGGCCGGGACGGAACTGGGCCGGGGAGGTGAGCAGCAGGGGGCGGAGGGTGGCGAGCCAGGGGTCGATGAAGGGCAGATGGGCCGGCGGGGTGGGCCGCCAGACACCGGGGGCGGGCGCGGCGGTGAACTCCACCGGTGCGAACCGGCCGTCGTCTTCGCGCAGTTCGATGAGGTGGTCGGCGGCACGCTCCCCGAAGGCCACGCCCTGCCGCTTCGCCCTGCCGTCGGGGATCTTCGCGAGCGAATCGGCGTACGCGGCATCGAGCGGCGCCTGGGAGGCGGGGAAGTAGGTGAGCAGCACACGGTGTGCGGCGGTGACCGCCGCCGCCTCGGGTGAGGCGGTGGAGGGGCCGCGCGCCCGCCACTTGTAGGGGGCGTAGGTGCGCTGGATGCCGACCACGGCGTTGTAGACGGCGGCCGAGACGAATCCGTGCCAGATGACCACCTGTCCGGAGGGCCGTGTGGGGCCGAGGTTGGCGCTGATGGTGTCGGTGGCGATGACGTTCCAGTCGCGGATCGCCGCGGGGTCCGCCGCGGGCGGCGAGTGGCTTTCGGCGGCGGCCGTGGGGCCCGCCACCGCCGTGAGGGCGAGGAGCAGCAGTGCGGTGACGGCGCCGACGGCTGCGCGTCTGCGTGAACGAGAAGTATCCATAACCGACTTAACAGTCAATCGGGTGAAGGGACACGCCTCTGCGCCGCCGGGAGTGCGTACGCCGGAGCGTGTACATGCCTCTCCCGGCCTCCTCCCTCACTACCGCGCGTGGGCGTCGGCCGGACCGGCGCGGTACGCCCGGGTCCGGCCGCCGGCGTCACCCGGACCGGCGCTGTGCGGCGGCGCGTTCGCGGGCGGCCGCGGCGCCTACCGGGTCGCCGAGTTGCTCCTCCAGCCGGGCCTTGGCCGACCAGTTGTACGGGCAGATGGGGCGCAGTTGGATACGTTCGCTGAGCAGGGTCCGGGCCAGCTCGGTGCGGCCGGCACGGAGGGCCGCCTCGACGAGGGTCCGCTGGATGGCGTCCCGTTGGGCGTGGCTGCCGCCGAACTGGTGCAGCCGGTGGCGGACGGGCAGCAGCAGATCGGTGGCCCGGCCGTAGTCGTGCTGTCCGTAGGCGATCAGGGCGCGGCAGACGGGCAGTCCGATCTCGGCCGTCATGGCGCGGTTCGACCCGCGGGGCTCCGCCGCCACCCAGCGTTCCCGGTCGTGGACGAGGCGCTGCGCCTGGGCGACGCGCCCCGACCCCACATACGCCATGACCGCGTGCGCGTCGTTGAAGGCGTAGTGCGGGCCGTCGTCGCGGTTCTCCCAGGCGTCGGCGAGCCGGGCCCACCGTGCGCTCTGTTCGTCCTGTGCCAGGTACAGCCGCCACAACAGGGCCGCGGCGTCGAGCAGTTGCATTGCCACAGCCGCCGAACCGTCGTGGTGGAGCGCGGAGTCATAGATCTCCAGTACCCGGGCGGTGTCGCCGGCCTCCAGTGTGTAGAGGGCGTAGTGCCACCAGTTGTGGACCGTGAGCAGGCTGCCCTGTGACCAGTCGTCGGTACGGGCGTCGAGAAAGCGGATCCCGTCCGTGAAGCGCCCCCGCATCTCGTAGGTGTGCACCACGCTGTGGATTCCCCACACATCGCCCGGATGCCGCGCGAGGGCCGCCAGGCCGACCTCCTCGGCACGTTCGTAATGGCCCGACTCCTCCAGGCCGAACGCGTACATGCCGAGCAGCGGCCCCTGGTGGGGGTCGTCCTCGTCCCAGGCGTCCAGGGCGCCGCCGACGCGGTCGCGGAGGCGCGCGGCGTCCCCGGTGAGGAAGTCGTGCTGGTGCCCTGCGAAGAGGGCCAGCACATCGCGCGGATAGGCGATGGTGAGGTCGCCGAGGATCCGGCCGGCGCCGTGCACGTCGCCGTCCAGCCATGCCGTGGCGGCCGCGAGATGCATCCGCTCCCGAGGTGTCAGCCCTGCCGTGTCCAGTCCGGAGCGGAAGCGGGCAAAGCTGTCGCGTGCCGCGACTGCGTCCTTCTCCTCGGTCCCCAGTACGCCCAGATAGGCGGCCAGCGTCTGCCCCATCACCGAGCGCGGCGCGGCGGCCAGTACCGACTGTGTGCTCTCCGCGACCCGGGGCCGGAAGAACAGCAGGTCGTCCAGGGCCTGTTCGTAAGGGCCGAGGGCCTCGGCGCCGGTGTCACTCATCAGATGTCCGTGGCGGTCCGCTGTCATGGTGGCTCCTGCGGGCTGAGTGCGGTGAGGGAGTGGGGAGGTGACGGGCAGTAACACCCGGCCACTGTCCGGGCGAGCCTGTCCGCCGACCACGACGGTGCGGCGGCAACGGCCGTCCCGCAGCGCGGAAACGGGGCGCGGTGCCGGTGCCCCGCAGCCCCACCTCGATGCCAGGCCGACGCTGCCGCCGGATCTCCATCCTTACCCGCTTCACGACGGGAGCAGCGGCGGAAACGTCCGGTTCATCTGGGAAGACGCTGCGGGAAACACGTGCTGCCTAACGTCCCCGCCATGGACACAGCACCAGATGCGCCGTCCGCGGCCTCACTGCGCCTGTCGGCGCGAGTGCGAGGTATGACGCCCCCTTCCCCCCTTGCACCCCCAGGAGGTCCGGTATGAGTGCCGAACCACGCGTGATGGCCCCCGACAACAACCGGCAGCCCTCGCACACCGAGGCGCCCGCCGAGTCGCCCGCCGAGGCTCCCGGCGAGGCGTCCACCGACAGAGCGGTCAACGAGACCCTGGAGGACTACACCCTCCGGTTCGCCCCGCGCAGTTACCGCCGGTGGACACCGATGGTCGTGGCGACCACGGCGCTCGGCGGTATCGCGTACATGGCCGACTTCTCGATCGGTGCGGGCATCGGGCTCACCCATGGCACCGGGAACGCGCTGGCCGCGATCCTCGTGGCCGCAGTGGTCATCTTCGTCACCGGCTTCCCGCTCGCGTACTACGGGGCGCGCTACAACATCGACCTGGATCTGATCACCAGGGGCTCCGGCTTCGGCTACTACGGCTCGGTGCTGACGAGCGTCATCTTCGCCAGCTTCACCTTCATCTTCTTCGCCCTCGAAGGCTCGATCATGGCCCAGGGCCTGAAGCTGGGCTTCGGACTGCCCCTGTGGCTGGGCTATGTGATCTCGACGCTCATGGTGATCCCGCTGGTCATCTACGGGATGAAGGCACTCAGCAAGCTCCAGGTCTGGACGACACCGATCTGGCTGCTGCTGATGGTGGGGCCGCTGGTCTACCTGGTCGCCACCGACCCCGGTACGGTGCACGCCTTCCTCTCGTATACGGGCGCGCAGGGCGGCGGTGGCGTCAATCCGGCCTCGGTGCTGCTGGGTGCGGGCGTATGTCTGTCGCTGATCGCGCAGATCGGTGAACAGGTCGACTATCTCCGCTTCATGCCGCCCAAGACCGAGCAGAACAAGCGCGCCTGGTGGACGGCCGTCGTGATGGCCGGCCCCGGGTGGGTGGTGCTCGGCGCGCTCAAGCAGGCCATCGGGGTCTTCCTGGCCGTCTACATCCTCGCCGAGGTGGGACCGGCCTCGGCCACCGAACCCATCCAGCAGTTCACCGGCGCCTTCGCTGCCATGATGCCGTCCTGGCTGGTCATCCCGCTGGCCGTGGTGCTGGTCGTGATCAGCCAGATCAAGATCAACGTCACCAACGCCTACTCCGGTTCGCTGGCCTGGACGAACTCGTTCACCCGGGTCACCAAGCGCTACCCCGGCCGGATGGTGTTCGTCCTCGCCAATCTGGCCTTCGCGCTGATCCTGATGGAAGCGGACATGTTCAGCTTCCTCAACAACATCCTCGGGTTCTATTCCAACTGCGCCATCGCCTGGATCGTCACCGTCGCCACCGACATCATGGTCAACAAGTACCTGCTGAAACTCTCCCCGCACGCCCCCGAGTTCCGCCGCGGCATGCTCTACGCGGTCAATCCGGTGGGAGTGGTGGCCTTCCTCGCCGCGTCCGGACTGTCGATCGCCCTGTACTTCCACGCCTTGGGTGACACGCTCCAGCCGTACTCCCCCGTCGCGGCGGCGGTGATCGCCTTCGTCGTCACCCCGCTGATGGCGGTCCTGACCAAGGGCAGGTTCTACTTGCGGCGCACCTCCGACGGGATCGACGCTCCGCTGCTGGACCAGGACGGCAACCCCAGCTCGGCCACGTTCCCGTGCCATGTGTGCCGACAGGACTTCGAGCGCCCGGATCTCGCCGCCTGCCACAGCCATGGCGCGATGGTCTGCTCCCTGTGCCTGAGCACCGACCGGACCGGAGTCCATCTGCTGCCCGCGGAGCAGAACTGACGCAGCGGCGGTCCGGCCGAGCGCCGCCAGGGCGTCAACACGAGCGGCCATATCACCTAAAAGTCTGCTCTTCGTGCCCGGTGTCTCTGGAGCGGGAGCCGGTGGGGAACGACAGCCTCGTACGGGCGGCTCACAGCCGTGGCGCACCGCGGTCAACAGGACCGCAACGCCATGAGCCGCAGTTCCTCCACCAGTTAGGAGACTGACCGATGGCTCACCGGATCAAGAGTGCTCTGGTAACTGCGGGCGCCTGCGCCCTCGTTCTCGGCGGGGCGGGAATCGCCGGTGCCGACAGCGGCGCCGGGGGCGCGGCTCTCGACTCGCCCGGCGTGGTGTCCGGCAACAACATCCAGATCCCCGTCCAGATTCCGGTCAATCTCTGCGGCAACACCGTCAGCGTCATCGGACTGTTCAACCCCGCCCTCGGCGACCCCTGCTGACCGACTGACGCCCGGCCGGCGCCCGGCCGTTCAGGACGTGCAGCCCTCCCGGCCGGTGCCGGCCGAAGTGGCCCTCGGAGAGACATCCGGGGGCCACTTCATCTGGGTCGGAGCGAGAGGAAGGTGAGCCGGTCATGCGCCCGGGGCGGTCTGCTGCAGCTGCCGCAGGAGCGTCGCGTTGTCGGGTGTACGCCGGACCTTCTCCAGCAGGGACTGCATGTTCGCCTGACCGTCCCCGGTCTGGAGGGCGCGGCGCAGTCGACGTGTTGCCGCCAACTCGGCCGGCGGGAGCAGCAGTTCCTCCCGGCGCGTGCCGGAGGCGGCGGCATTGACCGCCGGATAGACCCGCTTGCCCGCGAGTACCCGGTCGAGACGGAGTTCCATGTTTCCGGTGCTCTTCAACTCCTCGAAGAAGTAGTCGTCGGCACGGGAGCCGGTCTCCACCAGGGCGGTGGCGAGAAGGGTGAGCGAACCGCCCTCCTCGGCGAGCCGCGCCGCGCCGAAGAGCCGCTTGGGGCCGTGCAGCGCGGCGGCGTCGACGCCTCCGCTCAGCGTACGGCCGCCGGACGCAGCGGCGTTGTTGTGCGCCCGGCACAGCCGGGTGAGGGAGTCGAGGAGGATGACGACGTCCTGCCCGTGCTCGACGAGTCGTTTGGCGCGCTCCACGGCCAGTTCGGCGAGGGCGATGTGTTCCTTGGCCGGACGGTCGAAGGTGGAGGCGAGCACCTCGCCGCGCACCGAACGGCGCATCTCGGTGACTTCTTCCGGCCGTTCGTCGATCAGCACGACCATCAGCCGGCATTCGGGGTGGTTCTCGGCGACGGCGGCCGCGAGTTGCTGCAGCAGCACGGTCTTCCCCGTCTTCGGCGGTGCCACGATCAGCCCGCGCTGTCCCTTGCCGACCGGCGCCAGCAGGTCGACGATGCGCGGGGCCGGTCCGCCTGCGGCGCTTTCCAGGCGTATGCGGTGCCGAGGGTGCAGCGGTGTGAGGTCCCGGAAGTGCGGCCGGCCGCGCACGGCGCCCGGCCGGTGCCCGTTGACCGTTTCGATCCGGGCGAGCGACCGCGGCCGGTCGCAGACCCCTACGACGAAATCGCCGGTGCGCAGGCCGGCCGCACGGATCAGGGCGGCGGGCACCCGGACGTCGCGGGACGAGGCACGGCAGCCCTCCACGCGGAGAAATCCGGATTCCTGCCGTCCGTTCACCGTCTCCAGGACCCCGGCAGCCGTGACGACGGGTGATGTCGAGGACGCGGCAGCAGGCGGTGCGACGGTGCGGGAAGCGGCGGTGGTGGGGGTGCTGAGGTGAGTGCTACTGGTCACGGGGGTCCTCTCGGGACATGGGAACAGGGCCGATGGGAGGGAGCCGGCAGGGAAGGGCAGTGAGATCACGCCCCGCGGGCGAAAGGCCCGCGGCCGGAGAGAGAAAGCTGCGGCATCGCTGGAGTGCGGGTGCCGAAGAGCTGTGCTGGATCGCCGGCCGGGAATCAGCGGGCGCAACAGCGAGGGAAAGCAATCCGCTACGGAGAGAAGCGGAGAAAGAGGCACCGGCGCCGGAATATCGGCGAGCACGAGTGCGTCTCTCCAGCACGGTACCACCACCCGCCGGGGCCGATGCGGTGAAGTACGGACCGGATCTATGCTGAGGGCGATGTTCGCACCCCAGGGACCCACCTTCCGTGAACTCGCCGTCCAGGCGCTGTCCTCCGTCGAGCGGGGCTACGACCTGCTCGCCCCGAAGTTCGACCACACTCCCTTCCGGACCCCGGACCGGGTGCTGACGCCGGTGTCACGGGCGCTGCACGGGCTCGGGCCGTTCGGCAGCGGTCTCGATCTGTGCTGCGGAACCGGCGCGGGCATGGATGTCCTGCGGCAGGTCTGCCGGGAGCGGGTCACCGGTGTCGACATCAGCGCGGGGATGCTCTCCGTGGGCCGGACACGTGAACGGGTGAGCGCGGCCGCACCGCGCGTCGAGTGGGTACGCGCGGACGCACGGGCCCTCCCCTTCGGGCCGGTCTTCGACCTCGCGGTGAGCTTCGGCGCGTTCGGGCACTTCCTGCCCCGGGAACGGCCGGGGCTGTTCGCGCAGGTCCACTCCGTGCTGCGCCCCGGAGGCCGGTTCGTCTTCCCGATCGGGGCTCCGCCCCGGCCGGGGTCGGCCGGCTACTGGACGCTGCTGGCCTTCGACGCGGTGATGCGGGTGCGCAACGCGCTGTGGCGCCCGGACTTCGTCATGTACTACCGCACGTTCCGGCTCGCCGAGGTGCGCGCGGAGCTGATCCAGGCCGGTTTCGAGGTGCAGCTGCAGGCTCTCCCGGAGCTCGGCCGCCGCCCCGACGGCAGCCCTCGGTGCCGGCTGGTGGTGGCCACCCGGGCCCGGTGAGCGAGGGCGCCGTACGGGCGGGCCGCCGGTCCTGGTGCGGGAGCGTGGGCGGCCCGAACACACCGGGGCAGGCGGCCTCCCCCGGCCCTGCTCCGGCCGCCCTCTTCACCAGCGCACAGCGGTGAAGTCGATGGGCTGCGGCTGAAGGGTGCGTGTGCGGGCCGTCAGGTGCGCGAGGCGGCGGGTCATCTCCTCGGCCGGGAGCCGCTTGCGGTCGCCGTGGCCGGGCAGCACCCACTCGAAGCGCAGCCGAGGAGCCGTCCGGGCCAGGGAAGCGGCCAGTTCCGTGATCGAGTACCAGGTGACACTGGCGGCCACCTCCAGATCGGCGGTGGTGCGCGACCAGTAGAAGCTGTCGCCGCTGAAGCAGTACATCCCATCGGCGAGGTAGAGCACGCTGCCACGTGTATGGCCGGGCAGCGGATACGCGGTCACCCCCGCACCGATCTCGACCGGGTCGGTGCCCCGGATGAGGTGGTCCGCGTCCGGAGCGGCGTCGAGGTCACCCTCGTGGATCCACAGCCGGGCCCCGAACCGGTCGGCGTAGCGGCGGCCGTGCGCGGCATGGTCCCGGTGGGTGAGCAGGACGTCGGTAACGGGGCCCAACCCCTCGTAGCGGTCGGCCAGTTCGGCGCTCCATCGGGGCGTGTCGATCATCATCGTGCTTCCCGTGGGCCGGCGCAGCAGGTAGGCGTTCGCCCCCGCCGTGTGGCGGGAGTTGTGGCCGCAGTGATGAACCGTGTCGTCCAGGGCGAGGGGGAAGGGGTCCACGTCGGGGGTGAGGTGGTGCGCGGGGTGGCGGATGGAGCGGGTGTGGCAGGCGAAGGCGGCCGCGTACAACTGCCGTTGCTCCGCCTCGGTTTGCGGCTGCCGGAACACTTCCGCCCGCCCGTCCTGTTCGCGGATCATGTCGGGGGCCAGCTGCCGGGCCACATCACAGTTGGTGCAGCGCGTATCGACGTACCAGCCCTCACCGGCCCTCTCCTCCGGTTCCGCCTCGGGTGACAGGTCGTCGCTCATGACAGGTCCGTCCTTCCTGGTCCGCGTGGGTGTCCGGTCGGTGCGCGCTGCCATCAGAAGTACCCCGTCGTGCACCAAAACCGGAAGAGGGGGCAGACCTTGCGCTTTGCCGCTGGAACGCCTCTTCCGGTGGGGAAACGGACGCATGGGGTGGGGTGATTTATAGCCATATGGCCTACCCCTTGACGGCTACCGGCGCGCGGGCCGGGGCCTCCCCCTCCACGCGCCGGGGAGGCCGACGCGATTCAAGCGGCCGTCCGGCAGGCGGCACTCAGCCGGCGGAGGGTCGTGCGCATACCGGCGCGATTGAGTGCGGCGCGGCGGGCGGCCGGGGTGCCGGTGAAGACCAGCCCCAGCAGCTCGGCGAGCCGGCGGCGCCACCCGCGGCGACGGCGGTCGGTCCAGTACTCGGTGACCAAGGTGCCCTGCTCCGTCGGGGTCAGCCGATAGCCCCAGCGCGCCACGGGCAGGCCGAAGGTGGTGTTGTCGAAGGCGAATTCGCGGCCGGGGTCGGCGGTGACGATCCGGCAGGTGGCGAACCAGACCCAGCAGGCCTTCCGGTTGATGCCCACGAAACGGTCGCCGCGGGGCCACACCCAGACGACTTCCGGGCTCCACTCCTTCATCCGCCGGACGTCGGCGAGGGCCGCATAGACGGTCTGCGGCGGGGCCGGTATTTCCAGGGATTCCTCCACGCTCCACTCCCGGCCGGTCATCACACACCCCCCTGGCGCGTGGCCTCGTGTGTCCGGGCCGTGATGACCGCGGCCGCATCGAGCACCTGCCGAGCGACGTCCGTTGCACCGGTGAGGCCGGTGAGGTGTCCGCACCTCGGCCGGATGACGAGGCGCCCGTCGCGGCAGGCGTGGAGGAAGCGGCGTTCATGGCGGCGGAAGTGGTCGCGTTCGCCGTTCACCAACCAGACCGGGCCCGGGTACACGGAGAGTGACGCCAGTGGATCCGTCCCTTGCACGGCCTCCACGACGCTCGGCGTGATCTCGGAAATCAGACCGCCCGCGACCATGGCGTCCGCCTGGGGGCGGGGCAGTGCGCGGCGGAACGCGAAGGCGCTGAGCCGGTTGGCCTCCTCGGGATGCCGGGCCGCCAGCCGCGCCGCTCCCCGGTAGACGGCGCCGAACGGCCCGCGCGGCAATGCCGTACAGCCCATGGCCACCAGGCCGAGGACACGGTCCGGGTGGGCACCGGCGGTGGCGAGGGCGACATAGCCGCCCAGGGACAGCCCGACGAGCAGGGCACGGCCGCCGAGTTCGTCCACGGCATCGGCGACCGCCGCCACGGCGTCCGACATGCCGAAGGGTTCTCCTCGCCGTTCGCCGTGGCCCGGCAGGTCGGGCGCCGCCATGGGGTGCCGCTCTCCGATGACTTGCATCACGGGTCGCCACATCGTGCCGCTCACGCGCATGCCGTGCACGAAGACGATGGGCAGCCCGGCTTCTTTGGACTCCATGCCCGGCACGCTACCTCAAACGCAACGCAACGTTGCGTTGTTCTTGATGCTAATCTCCCCTCATGAGCGAGGAGCGGCACGGAACACGGCGCAGCGGCGGCCCACGGAAGGCACAGGAGATCTTCGACGCCACGCTGGATCTACTGGCGGAGAGGGGCTACGAGGGGCTGACCATCGAGGGGGTCGCCCAGCGGTCCGGCGTCAACAAGACCACGATCTACCGCTGGTGGCCGTCCAAGGGAGCACTCCTGGGTGCCGCACTCATCGGCGCGCGCCGGCTCGACTTCACACCTCCCGACACCGGCAGCCTCGCCGGAGATCTGGAGTCCCTGCTGCGCACGGTGGTGACCCTCCTCACCACGCGGCCTTCCTCCGATATCGCCGTCTCCGTACTGGGCGCCGCCACTCAGAGCCCCGAACTTGCCGTGCACATACGGGAGTTCTTCGCGGACCGGATCGCGCTGGAGCAGCCGGTCTTCGATCGTGCCCTCGCCCGCGGCGAACTCGCGCCGGACACCGACACCATGCTGCTGGTGGATCTGCTGGCCGGGGCCGCCTGGGTGCGCGTCGTCCTCCGACAGCTGCCCCTCGACAAGGACTTCGTCTCGCGCGCCGTCGGCACCGTCCTCAACGGGGCCCTCGCACGGACCTGATGCTGCCTCCGCTTCAATCCCCTTAAAGAGTCCGTTTCACCATCAACTACAACTTTACTAATTCTTGGTGTAGTTGAATCAGATTTCACACCAGTCTCAAACCTAACAGCGACGAAGGTCACACTCGGACTCGTCGCTTCCACAAAGCTGGGCGAGAGGTAACAAGCACGATGGCAAGAAGCAAAATGATCCGCCACGGAAGCCGGCTGATGGCGCTGTCCACGGTGTCACTGGGCCTGGTCGCGGCGATGGCCGTGCCGGCCGCCGCGGCGGACGAACCCACCCGGGAGCAGCTCATAGCCGATTGCGCTTCCGGCGAGGGGAAGTGCACCTTCAACGAGCCGAAGCTCGGCAAGGCGTACCTCGGAGACTTCCGCCAGGTCTCCAACTCCCTGTACAACTGCAGTACTTCGGACGCCACCCAGTCGATGGGCTGGTCCGACACCGTGGGCTCCACGGACTCGGCGGGGGTCTCCGTCACGGCCGGCGGAAACATCGCCGGCATCATCGACCTGAGTGTCACCGCGACCTACAGCCACACCTGGTCGAGCTCGCACACCGAGAACAGCTCGCTGAACATGACGGTGAAGCCCGGCGAGGTGGGCTGGATCTCCCGTGCGCAGGTGATGCAGACCGTCACCGGCACCTGGCAGACGCACTACGACAGCCCGAAGTGGGACCACTACTACTGGTTCGTGCCGGACACCGTCACCGGGCCCGCGCCCAACGGGACGGACGGACAGAGCAATGCGGTGACCGTCAAGACCCGCAAGATGACCACCGCGGAGAAGAAGTCCTGCTCGGCCAAGTCGAAGCAGGGCCAGGCGTTCGTGGTCAAGCGCTGACCACGGCGCAGTCGCGCAGCTGAACGGGGGCGCGGTCTCATGCATTCGGGCACGGGGCCGCAGGATCACAGCCGCCGACCACAGTGCCTCTCGGCCCGCACGGACCGGGAGGCACACGCGGACCGCGAGGCGCACTCGACCGCGCCGCCGGCGCCGTATCCGGGGGCTGTTTGCGGCATCCGCGCATAAGCTCCGCTCGTGCACTCTCCACGTTCCCTCGCCGTCGGCGCCCTTGTCCTGGTCATGGCGCTCGGCACGGCATGTTCCGCCGGCCGTCCCCCGCACACCGCCGGCCCGGGGACATCCACGCCCTCCCCCGCTGCTCCCACCGCGGTGCGGCCACCTGCCGCGAACGCCGTCTTCGACTATCAGCTCGGCGGCGCCTATCCGCCGCCCGACAAGGTCCGGGCCGTCTCCCGCGACCGCACGGACGAACCGGCTCCCGGCCGCTACAACATCTGTTACGTGAATGCCTTCCAGGCGCAGCCCGACGACGACTCCTGGGAGGACGACCACCCCGAACTGCTCCTGCGGGACGAGCACGGAGACCCCGTCATCGACGAGGACTGGGACGAGCCGCTGCTCGACATCTCCACCGGCGCGAAACGTGCGGCCCTCATGGAGATCGTCGGCCCGTGGATCGACGGCTGCGCCAAGGCCGGTTATGACGCCGTCGAACCCGACAACCTCGACTCCTACGAGCGCTCCGACGGCAAGCTCACCGCCCGGCACGCAGCGGACTTCGCCCGGCTCCTGGCCCGCCGCGCGCACCAGCGGCATCTGGCCATCGCCCAGAAGAACACCACCGATCTGCTGCCGCAACGCGGCCGCATCGGCTTCGACTTCGCCGTCGTCGAGGAATGCGCCCGCTACGAGGAATGCACCGACTTCGCCACGGCCTACGCCAACAGGGTCTTCATCATCGAATATACGCAGCAGGACTTCACGGCCGCCTGCCGCGCCTGGGGCAAGAAGCTCTCCCTCACCCTGAGCGACCGCGATGTCCGCCCCGCCGGCACCAAGGGCTCGCTGCGCCGGTACTGCTGACAGCTGCCCCGGCGCCGCGCGGGGCGGAGTGGCCGGGGCGGTCAGGCATTCCGGGTGGGGCGCATCGCCCGTGCCGGGGTGGTGCCCAGATACCCGTAGGCCGAGAAGGCGCTGGCCACGAACGCCTCCTCCGGGCGTGCCAGCTCGGTGGTGGCGACCTCCTTGCACGCCGTCCGGGGCTCGGCGGTGCTCTGGCCGAAGCGGCAGGCGACAGCGGTGAGCTTGATGGTGACGAAGTCGGCGATCTGGGCGCCGTATTGGATGGGACGGCCGTGGATGGTGATGTCACCGACGGTGAAGGGCATGCTCGCGGGGACCTCGTAGACGGCCCGGACCCGGTGGTCCGCCTCGCCGCGCTCATAGGTCCAGTAGCTCTGGGGGTCGGAGCCGTCCGGGGTGGCCCAGCCCTCGGTGGAGAGGCCGTCGAAGTAGAGGCCCACGGGGTCGGCGAGGGTGATGGAGGCCTTCTGGCGGGCCAGCGCGTTCACCGAGCCACCGATGTGGGGGTCACTGTTGCGCTCGGGCTGGCCGTAGTCGCTGCACAGGCAGAGCTCCTGCTCGGCGGTGAGCTCGCGGCCGTCGATGACCCGGCGGATGGTGGCCGCGGCGGCCAGTTCGATCTCCGCGGCGAGGGTGTTGTTCTTCTGGATGAGGTGCATGGCGCCGTGCGTGGTGGTGCTGTTCCACTTGTTGTAGCGGTCGTACTCACCGTTGACGAACAGATCGCTCTCCTGCACCTCCGGGCTGATGTACCGGCGGTAGAGGCTGAGGGCGGTGTCCGGGCTGGTCTTCGCGAGGACGTCCCAGTACTCGGGCCCCTCGCAGGTGAACGTCACCCTGGTGACCTTGCCGTCCGTGCGGGTGACGCTCCACTCGCAGTACTCGTCCTGGGCCTTCCGGCTGGCCTCGGCCTTCTTCCAGCGCTGGAGGTCGGAGGTCGAGTTGACCTTGAGGATGCGGGGGAACGCCGTCCAGCTCACGGTCGCCGTGCGGGCATCGGCCGCCGTCTCGGTCTTGGTGAGGTTGTAGAACTGCGGCCGGGGGCTGTCGTGGAGCACCTGGCTGCTGTCGGGGCCCTTGATGGCGTAGTCGACATTGTCGGAGACGAAGACGTCCCATGCCTTACGGCCGAAGTCGCTGAGGTCGGTCAGTCCTCCGGGCGCCGAATAGGTGCCGTTCCTGGTCATGGCGGTGCTCCTCAGATCCGTGCGGTGACCGTGGTGTCGTCAGGTCTGTGCGGTCACGGTGGCGTCTTCATTCATCCGCAGCGTCGCGGCGGTGGCGGGGATGTCGGTGACGGGCAGGGTCAGTTCGAACTCGTGCAGCTTCATGGCCTTGAACTGTCTGCGGCGTGACTCGGCCAGCCGGACGTAGTCGTCGAAGCCTTCCCTGGTGGTGATCCGTTCCTGGACCTTCTTCAGATAGGCGGTGAGCCGTTCGCAGAAGTCGTCGCGCCAGGTGGCGTCGGGGAGGTTCCAGTGCGCGGCGAACCGGGCCTCCGGGCTGTCGGCCGGCAGCGTGCCTGCCGCGGCAAGGATCTGCTGGGCGACCCGGTCGCCGAGCGAGTCCGCGGCGGTGGCCGTGGTGGGCACATAGCGCATCAGCCGGGCGCGGTCGGCGCTGAAGACAGGGTTGGGGAAGTCGACCATCAGCGCGCAGGCCGCGAACTTCGGGGAGATCAGCCCCCGTTCGCCCATCTCCCGGACGACGGCGTTGTCCTCCAGGGCCGCCTCGGGCACCACGAACGCGAAGAAGGTGTCCCCGGGGCGGCTGAAGTTGCCGGCCTTCTCCTCCAGCCGGAAGCCGAAGGTGGCCAGGCTCTGTGCGTACAGGGCGGTGGTGGTGGCCGGGACGGGTGCCTCCACCTCCAGTCCGAGGTCGTCGAGCAGCGCGTCGTTGTTCATCCAGAAGCCCATCGGCAGCCGCAGCGGCTCGTCGCCGGGGCGGATACCGACGCTCTGGGTGGCGGTGCTGGTGAGGTTGACCGTCGTCGTGGTGAACAGCTGGCGCAGCAGATGGTCCGGGTGCTGCACGATGCCGCCGGCGGTGACCTTCTCCAGCCGGGCCGCGGTCCAGCGGTTGATCTGCGCGCGGACGGTCGTTTCCAGGTTCTCGGCGCCGATCACCCGCCGGTAGAGGGGGTTGTCGCGCAACGGGTCGTTGTCGGGCAGCTGGATGGCGGCCGACTGGGACTGCCAGTTGATCCACGGCTGCTTCAGTTCCTTCATCACGACACTGCCGTTGACGTGGCTGTCGAAGCAGCCCCGGCCGCGCGAGGCGGCGGCCAGGGCGTCCCAGGAGTTGCCGGTCCAGATCCAGGCCGGGGTGATCCGCATGTAGTAGTTGAAGACCTTGTTCCGGTCGTCCCAGGCGGCGACCTGCAGGAAGGTCGTCCGGGGGTCGCTGTTGGCGCCGGTGCTGATCAGCAGGTCGGCTTCGGTGCCCCGTACGGCATAGGTGAGGGCGAAGCGGATGTCGCGCCGGAGGTGCGGTGCGTCGGCCTGCGGGATCGTGCCCGACTCGCTCACCAGGTAGACCTTGGGCTGGTCGACGGCGCCGGGGAGCTGGTCCAGCAGATCCTGCACGGCCATCGGGAAGATGTGCCGCTGGAAGCACAAGGTGGCCATGGGGTCTCCCAGGGCGTCGAGTTCCTCCTGGCTCACCTCTCTGGGCCGCTCCTCGACTCCGCTCACCAAACGGTGGAGCCGGCCGGCCCGGAGCGTGGGATGTCCGCTCCCTGCCTCGAACTCGGCGTGCTCGGCGGCGATCGGCCCGTCAGGGCGTTGCAGCCAGGCCGTCGCCCGGCGCCGTTCCGCGAACTCGTCGGACATTCCGGTCCTCTCGCCGCCCGTCTGTGGTCAGTTGCCCCGTGGTCAGTTGCCCCGTGGTCAGTTGTGCTCGGTCGGATCGTCGCGGGCCGGTTCGGTCCGGCGCAGGTCGGTGTCGGAGAGCGGTTCGAGTTCGCCGTGGGTGTCGAGCCAGTACAGAAAGGCCACGGCCGGGCAGACGAGCACCGCGGCCACGAGGGTGACCAGGCCGGTCCAGCGCAGGCTCCCGGGGGCACCGGCGCCCTCGGCCACGGTCAGGGACGTGGGGATGAGGTCGGGGCGTTGGGCGGCCCCCCAGGCGATGATCGCCGCCGCGACCACGCCGACGGCCGTGACCCGGGCCCAGGCGCCGGACCCGCGCAGCAGCAGCCATCCGGTGGCGACGGAACAGACTCCGGCCAGGATGACGAGGCCGAGGCCGAGGCCATGGGTGAGTCCGTGCCAGACGTGCGGGGCATCGCTCCGGGTGACGGTCAGCATGACGGCCGCAAGGACGGCGAGCGCGACGACGCTGCCCAGAGCCCGCCGCCGGAAGTAGCCGACCAGGTCGGGTGCGCCGAAACGGGCGGCGTCGCCGGCAAGGAACACGGCGCCGAGGAAGGCCGTCGCCACGATGGCGATCAGTCCGAAGAGGACGGAGGTCGGGTTGGACCAGGCGTGGGCCGAGGCCTCCGTTCCCGGTACCGCCCGGCCCGAGGCGATACCGCCGACGGCCGCGCCGAGGAAGAACGGGGTGAGCAGTGAGGCGATGGCGAAGACAGCGCCGTAGAGGCGTCGCCCGGCGATCCGGCGGAGGGGTTTGCGCAGCGCGAAGCCGGCGCCGCGCAGGACCAGGCCGATGGCGGCCAGGGCCAGCGGAAGCCACATGGCGGAGAACACCGTCTGGAAGAGCGTCGGGAAGCCGGTCCACATGATGACGAAGACGAAGACGAGCCAGACGTTGTTGACCTCCCATACGGGGGCCATGGCGTGGTCGATCAGCCACCTGGGGCGCGCGCCGCGCTCGGTGCCACCGGCCGTCAGGTCCCAGAACCCGGCTCCGTAGTCGGTGCCTCCGGCGCAGGCGTAGGCGGTCACGGCGAGCAGCAGCACCACGGCGATGACATCGGCGATCACGGCCGGCCGTCCTCGGCCGGTCCGGCCCCGGTGCCGCCGCCGGACGGCGGGTCACCGGCCGGTACCCGTGAGCGGGGCCCGTACGGGGTGTCGGCCTCGGGTTCCTCGGTCCGCTCCCCCGCCCGGCGTGCGTCGGCGAGCCGCCAGCCCGTACGCATCTTGAGAAGCACCGCGAGCAGCGATCCGAAGATGAACACATACACCACGATGACCAGGCCCAGCATGATCCAGAGACTGGTGGACCGGGTCGGTGTCACCGCCTCGGCGATGCGCATGTGCCCGTAGACGATCCAGGGCTGGCGCCCGACTTCGGCGGTGATCCACCCGCATTCGACGGCGATGACGGAGGCGACGCCCGCGCAGGCGGCGCCGCGGAAGAACCACGGTGAGGTGGGCAGCCGGCGTCGCCGCAGCCGGCACCAGCCGTACCAGAGGGCGAGGAGGATCAGCAGGGAGCCGATCACCACCATGAGGTCGAAGGCCCAGTGGGCGATGGTGGCCTGGGTAGCCGTCGGCCGGTCGTCCGCCGGGACGGAGGTCAGTCCGGTCACCTTGGTCCCGGGGGTGAACCCGGCCAGGATGGAGTCGAATTGGGGGATCTTGATGCCGCCGGAGATGCTGCCGTCCGGATGCAGCCGGCCGAAGATGTACTCGGGTACATGGGTGTCGGTCCGCCAGACGAGTTCCGTCGCGGCGAACTTCACCGGCTGCTTGTGGAAGACCGACCGGGCGATCGAGTCGCCCAGCACGAACTGCACCGGGGTGAACACCGCGGCGAGGGTGAAGGGGACGGTGAACCCGAGCCGGTGGTAGCGGTCGCGGCGGCCGCGCAGCCAGCCGACTGCGTAGACACCGGCGACGGTGTAGCCCGCGGTGATCAGCATCGCCACGACGAAGTGCCAGTACTGCGGCCCGAACATCGGGGTGAAGATCGCCGACCAGATGTGCACGTCCTCGGGCTTGCCGTCGGCGCCGAGGGTGAATCCCTGGGGTGTGTTCATCCAGGAGTTGGCCGCCAGGATGCCGAACGCGCCGAGCAGGGCGGCGGCGGGCAGGGGCAGGCCGAGCAGGAAGTGGGTGCGGGGCTTCAGCCTCCGCCAGCCGTAGAGGTAGATGGCGATGAGGACCGCTTCGAGGAAGAAGGCCCAGGCCTCCACCCCGAACCCGATACCGAAGACGCCGCCCCACGTGCCCATCAGGCCCGGCCAGAGCAGTCCGAACTCGAAGGACAGCACGGTGCCGGTGACCACACCGACCGCGAACTGCACCGCCATCACCGCCGACCAGCGTCTGGCGAGGAGCAGCGCCACGGGGTCGTTCCGGCGCAGACCGCGATGGTGCATCACCAGGGTGATCAGCGGGAGCGCCACCCCGAGCGGCACCAGAATGATGTGGGTGGCCAAGGTGAAGGCCATCAGCTGCCGGGCCGGCAGCAGTTGGGCCGGGGCGTCCGCCAGCAGGGTGACCGTGGTGTGCATGCCTACGTGCCTTCGGTGCTCGGGACGTTCAGGAGAGCGCCGGCCTCGTCGTCCACGCTTGCCTGCCTCCTCGGTGCACGGCCCCGGCCCTGCGGGACACGGCGCCGGTCGCGCCGGCTCGTCACACAATCACCGGTGGACGCGCGGCAGCGCGCACGGTGCGGCCGGGTTGAGCCGTTGCGCCGATGTTCTTCGCCCGGTCGGCCCAGCCGACGGCTGGGCGCGCTCCGGGGCCGGTCCGGCGGCAGGCGACCGGCCGGCTCGCGGGGCCACGGACAGAGTGCGAGGGGCCCGGCAGCCCCACACCGCCGAACCCCTCTGCGAGGGAGACCCGCCGGTCTCCCTCGTTCCACTCAGCCCTTCGCCGCGTTAGGCCGTCTCATGACTGGCGTTGCCGTTGATCTTCTCGATCGCCTGCCGGGCCTGTTCCTGCGGCGAGCGGGCGGGCAGCGGTGACACCGTCGTGGACGCCATGGCGGGCTGGGTCCGCTCCTGCGGCATGGCCTTGGCGTGGGCGGCGGGCGGCCGGATGCGGAGCCGGTGACTGGCGGCCTCGTCCAGGGTCACCGGTCGTTTGAACCGGGCAGCCAGCCGGGCGGCGTCCTGACCGAGCGCGGCGACGTCCTCCCACTGCACGCGCACCACCAGAGAAAGTTCGGCGTCTCCGTCCGGCAATGCCTGCAGCTGCGGGATACCCGGGTCAGTCATGCTGCCTCCTCACATCGTGGACCGGTGCCCAGGGGGCACGGATATGGAGAGATACGCAGGGGCCCCCGTCACCGTTCACCTCCCGCCGGAGGGAAATGGGGAGCCAGGAGATCGCCGGGACGGGACCGGCCGACGGAGGTGCGGATTCCGTAGGGCACGATGGTGGGTGGAACGGTGAGCGGGTGATGCCAGTGATGAGTCTGCAGCGGCTTCTCGACTCCGTCGGGCCGGCCGTGCTGTCGGGGGTGTGCGCCCCCGGAGGCACCGCGGTCCCGGTGGGAGACGTGGTGATCGCCGAGCCGGACGGTGGCTTCGATCTGCGTCCGGGCGATGTCGTCCTCGGAGTGAACCTCACCGACCGTGCACAGGCCCTGCGGCTGATGTCGTTGTGCGCGGAGCGGTCAGCCGGCGCTCTGCTGCTGAAGGCCCCGGCCGCGGTCGACGAAACGGTGGTCACGGCCGCGAGCGCCGCGGGACTCCCGCTGGTGCAGGTCGAGCAGCAGGCGGGCTGGGCCCAGGTCGTGTCGCTGCTGCGGGCGGTGCTCGACAGCGAGGGGTACGTGGACTCCGGCAGCGGGACGGCGGGCGCCGAGGCGGGTGATCTCTTCGGGCTGGCCGATGCGATCGCCGCCGTGATCGACGCGCCGGTCACCATCGAGGACCGCAGCTCCCGGGTCCTTGCCTACTCCGCGCGGCAGGAGCGCGGTGACGAGGCGCGGGTCGCCACGATCATGGGGCGGCACGTCCCCGACGAGGTGAACGCGCATTTCCGGCGGTACGGCGTCTTTCACAAGATCGCCCAGGACACCGGCCCCATCTACGTACCTGCGGTGGTCGAGGGCACCAAGCCACGGCTGGTCGTGCCGGTACATGCCGGCGGGGATGTGCTCGGCTCGATCTGGGCCATCGTGCCGGGACCGGTGCCCGCCGAGCGGGCCGAGGCGTTCGCCGACACGGCCGCGACGGCGGCCCTGCATCTGCTGCGGCGGCGCGCCGGTGCGGATGTGGAGCGCCTGGTGCTGACCGACATGGTCGCCACCGTCCTGCACGGCCAGGAGGGAGCGGCCGACGCGGCGCGGCGTCTGGGGCTCACGACCGGCCCCTGGCGAGTGATCGCCGTGGGGGTGCGCTGCGAGGACGACGGTGAGGCGGAGCGCCAGCGGCTGACTGTTTGGGAGCGTATGTCCCGGTTCCGCGGTAGTCGTCTGCGGTCGCCCGCGGCGATCGTCGGCGGTGTGGTCTACGGGATCGTCCCGGCGGAGAGGGTCGCCCCCGGCGCGGACGACGGGTCCGGTTGGCTGGAGACGCTCCTTGGCACCGCCGGAAGACCCGCTCCGCTCGTCGCGGTCGGCGGACTCGCGGCGTCGGTCCCCGGCCTGGCCCGCTCGCGCGAGCAGGCCGATGACACCCTCGATCTGCTCCGGACGGGCCTGATCGCGCGCGACCAGGCCGTGCACGACGAGGTGTGGGCCACGGTCGTGCTGCGCCATGTCGCCCGGTCCGCCGCGGCGACACGGATTGCGGGCGTCGGGCCGCTGCGGCAACTGGTGGACCACGATCGTGCACACGGGACGAACTGTGTGCCGACGCTGTATGCCTGGCTGGAGGCGATGGGCGATCCACGGGCCGCCGCCGCCCGGCTGCACATCCACCCCAACACGCTCCGGCACCGGATGCGCCGGCTCCAGGACGTCGTGGCGCTGCCGCTGGACGACCCGGAGGTCCGTACCGCCCTGCTGCTCCAGCTCACCGCCCGCCAATACAGCACAGAGGGCGGCCCGGACGACACGGTGAGCGCTTCCGCGTGAGGCACCCCGGGCCGCTGCCCGGTATGTCGCTCTGACGACCCGGCGTCTCCGTATGCCGGAATGTCCGTATGCCGTCCTCCCGTACACCGCCCCCTCCCGAACGCCGCCCCCTCCCGAACGCCACCTCCTGGCCCTGCGCCCCTCCCCGTTGTCCCGGCCCCACTGCCGAGCGGTCCGAGACGGTGCCGATCGAACGATGACGGGCCGTTCCCCCGCCGAAACCATGGGTCCACCCGCAGCCCACCGGGCAGCAATGGTTTCCCTGGAAGGACGGTGGCATGTCATTCGGCATTCCCCGCGAGGCCGAGATCGCCGAAGCCGGACCCGGAGCGGGGGTGACCGCGGTGGTGGAACGGCACCCTCCGGAGGTGTACGCCGAGCCGTCCTCCACAAGGCCGGATCCGGTCGCCGAGTCGATGGCCGGACAGCACGGCCAGGAGGCACAGCGGGCCGGAACACCGCACGCACAGGCCCGTATTGACCTCTCGGCGGTCCGCGCCAACGTCAGCCGGTTGTGTGAAGCAGCCGGCTCCGCCGAGGTGATGGCCGTGGTCAAGGCCGACGGCTACGGTCACGGCATGGCCGCCGTCGCCCGCGCGGCGCTCGCGGGCGGTGCCACCTGGCTCGGCGTCGCCGGGATGCGCGAAGCACTGGCGCTGCGCGCGGCCGGCGTCCCCGGCCGGCTGCTCGCGTGGCTGCTGACCCCGGGTGACGACTGGAATGCCGCGGTGGCGTCAGGCGTCGAGCTGTCGGCCGGTGCCACCTGGGCGGTGCGGGCCGCGGTCCGGGCGGCACAGGCCGTGGACCGTCCCGCGCTGCTGCACCTCGAAGCGGAGACCGGGCTCGGGCGCGGCGGCGCGACCGCGGACGACTGGCGGGCGCTGCTGGAGACCGCGGCCCGCGCCGAAGCGGCCGGGTACGTCCGGGTCGTCGGCGTGTGGTCGCATCTGGCGCGGGCCGATGAGCCCGGACACCCCTCCTGTGACGAGCAGTTGGCCGCCTTCCGCAGCGCTGCCGGGCTCGCCCGTCGGGCCGGGCTCACCCCCGACGTCCTCCATCTGTCCAACTCGGCCGCCACGCTGACGCTTCCGGAGGCACACTTCGACCTCGTACGCCCCGGGCTCGCCGTCTACGGACTGAGCCCGGTGCCGGACCTGGCCGCGCCTTCGGAGCTGGGGCTGCGGCCGGCGATGACCCTCACCGCCCGCCTCGCCTCCGTCAAGCGGGTCCCCGCCGGGCAGGGCGTCTCGTACGGCCACCGCTATCGCACCGCCCGTGAGACGACCCTCGGTCTGGTCCCCCTCGGCTATGCCGACGGTGTTCCCCGGCATGCGTCGCAGGCCGGCCCCGTCCTTGTCGCCGGGCGGCGGCACACGGTGGCGGGCACCGTGTGCATGGACCAGTTCGTGCTCGATCTCGGCGACGCCCCCGCCGCGCCCGGGGACGAGGTCGTCCTTTTCGGGCCCGGCGACCGTGGGGAGCCGGGTGCGGCGGACTGGGCGCGGGCCGCCCAGTCCATCTCCCACGAAATCGTCGCCCGTATCGGCGCCCGCGTTCCGCGCACCTACACCGGCGGCTCGGCCTCCGGAGAACTCTGACGACCTCCGCTCCCCCACCCCCTTGGATGATCACCGCCCCCTGACGAAGAGAGCCTTCACCATGACGCACCGGCTTCCACCGTCCTCGCCGCGTCCCGCCGGGAACGAGCGCTCCGGCCCCGACGACTCCGGTCCCAACGGCTCCAGTCCCGACGGATCCGGTCCCGGGCACCTCCACCGGGGTCTTCAGCCCCGCCACATCCAGATGATCGCGATCGGCGGAACCATCGGTGTCGGGCTGTTCCTCGGCTCCGCCGAGGCCCTCCACGACGCCGGTCCGGGCCTGCTGCTCACCTATGCGGTCGCCGGCGTGGTCGTCTTCTTCGTGATGCGTGCCCTGGGTGAACTCCTGGTGTACCGGCCCGTGTCCGGGTCCTTCGCCACGTACGCGGAGGAGTTCATCGGCAACTGGGCAGGGTTCGCCACCGGCTGGAGCTACTGGCTGATGTGGGTCGTCACCGGCACCGCCGAGCTGACCGCGGCCGGGATCTACGTCCAATACTGGTGGCCCGAGGTGCCCCAGTGGCTGCCCGGCCTCATCGCCCTGGCCATCCTCGGCGTGGCCAATCTCGCGGCGGTCCGGTTGTTCGGGGAGTTCGAGTTCTGGTTCGCCCTCATCAAGGTGCTGACCATCATCGTCCTGCTGGTCATGGCCGCCGCGATCCTGATCTTCGGCTTCGGCCCCCTGGGGGAGAGCGCGTCCCTGAGCAACATCTGGAGCCACGGCGGCTTCTTCCCGCACGGTATGGCCGGGCCGCTGCTCGCCCTCCAAGTAGTGGTGTTCGCCTTCGTCGGAGTCGAACTGCTCGGTGTGACCGCCGGCGAGAGCAAGGACCCCGACAAGACCCTCCCCAGCGCCGTACGCCGGGTGATCTGGCGGATCGCGCTGTTCTACCTGGGCGCCCTCGCCGCGGTCATGGCACTGGTCCCGTGGAACCAACTCGATCCGCACGTCAGCCCGTTCGTGCTGGTCTTCGCCAAGGTCGGGATCCCCGCGGCGGCCGGTGTGGTGAACATGGTCGTGCTCACCGCGGCCCTGTCGTCCTGCAACAGCGGGGTGTTCTCGACCGGCCGGATGCTGCTCACCCTGGCCCGGGACCGGCATGCGCCGGCCGCGTTCGGGAAGGTCAGCCGCCAAGGCGTACCCGCCGCGGGCATCCTCGCGTCCATGGCCGTCATGCTGCTGGGGGTGGCCGCGAACTACTTCGTCCCGGAGGAGGCCTTCGCGTATGTCACGAGCGTGGCGACCGTCGCCGCGGTGTTCACCTGGGGAATGATCGCCTGCGCCCATCTGCGCTACCGGGCGGCGGTCCGCGCCGGGCGGCTCCGGCCCGTCGCCTTCCGGATGCCGCTGGCACCCGTATCGAACTACTTCGTCCTCGCCTTTCTCGGTCTCGTGCTCGTCCTGCTCGCCTTTGACACCGAGAGCAGAATCGCGCTGTACGTGGCTCCGGTCTGGGCGGCGATGCTCGTGGCGGGCTACTTCCTCACCCGTCACCGCCGGGCCGCCGGCCCCCAGGACGCACCGCCCGACGAGGAGATCGCGGAGCCGTCACGGAGCAGGTAGCCGGGCGGTCGGGGCCGGCAGCGGGGCGGCGGCTAGGCCACGGCATGGAAGAGGGCCGCCGCCGCGCCCCGTGACTCGACGCCCAGTTTGGTGAGGATCTTCGCGACATGGAACTTCACCGTCGACTCACTGATGTGGAGTTCCTGGGCGATCGCCCGGTTGCGGTGCCCGAGCGCGAGCCGGGCCAGTACCTGGAGTTCCCGCTCGCCCAGTGCGGTGAGCGGGTCGGGCGCCGGGTCCTGGGACACCCGCAGCGGGATCGTCGCCGACACCGTGGTCCCCCACCCGGGCACCGCGTCGACGTCCAGCCGTCCGTCCAGTACGGCGAGTCGCTCGGCGACCCCGCCGGGGGCCAGGGCACCGTGGGTGAGGGTGCCGGGCCCGTCGTCCCGTACGGCCGCGCGCAGTTCGTCGTCGGTGATCTGCCAGGCGACGTGGACGCGGGTCACCGTCTCCTGTTCCAGGACCTTCAGCAGCAGCGCCCGGACGATGACCCGCGCGGTGTGAGCCACGTCGGCGGCCACGGTCCGCGGGGAGTCGGGGGCGCCCAGCTCCAGTCGTACGGGGCTGTGGCGGACGAGCGGCCGCAGGGAGTCGGCGAGCCGGGCGAAGGCCTGCCCGGCCGGCTCCTCGGCGATCTGCTGGTCGCGCTCCGCCTCCGCACGAAGGTCCACCAGGGCCGAGACGGCCAGATCCGTGGCGGTGGCGCGGGCCGCCGCATCGTCGAGGCTGCGACTGCGCAGGACTCCCAACACTCCGGTGAGCGCGGCCGAGTAGGCCTCGCCCAGCTCCGCGATCACTCGGGCCCGGGTTCCGGCGGCGGTCCGCGAACGGGCCAGCGCGCCGGGCAGGGCCTCCGCCGCCATGCGGTCGAAGTGGCTGGTGACCACGTCCCACAGCGCTTGTACGAGGGCGGCGGCCGCCTCGTCGGCCGGGGTGGCGTCCGCGTCCCGTACCAGCAGCAGGACGGCGCCGCGGGGTGTCGCCCGGCTCGTCACGACGAGGGCCGGCCGCTCCGCACCGGCGAGGGTGAGCGTGCCCTGCCATGGGCGGCCGGGGATGCCGGAGGCGAGCAGCGGCGTCAGATCGGCGGTGGACAGCCGGCCGGTGATCTCGGCCGCGCCGTAGGTCTTGAACGGTGAGTGGGCGCAGTGGGTGGAGAGTTCAGCCACCGCCCGGTGCGGCACCAGCTCGGCCAGCACGGCGGAGAGCCGGGGCAGGATCTCGCCGAGTGGCTGGCGGATCACCTCGTATGCGGCGGTCAGGGCGGGCACCGATCCGGTCAACTGCATGAGCCTCAGCGTAGCCAGGGGATCTGGCACAGGTGCTGGCCTTTCGGCCAGGCCGGACTGTCCCGATGGCCGGCGTCGTGCCCGTCCCCGGCAACGAGGCTGAAGGCATCAATCCAATGCCTCCACGGCATTTCCTGCACCGAACAGGGAGACCGTCATGCGAGCGATCATTTATGACACCTTCGGCGGCGCCGAGGTGCTCCGCCTCGGGGACACCGACAAGCCGGTTCCCGGACCGGGCGACGTACGGGTGAAGGTGGTGACGGTCGGCGTCAATCCGCTGGATTACAAACGGCGTTACGGATGGGTGGAGCAGTTCTACCCCACGACGTTTCCCGCTGTGCCGGGCCTGGAGTTCGCCGGGGTGGTGGACGCGCTCGGCGACGGCGCGGGGGACGAGTTCGCCGTCGGCGACGAGGTCTTCGGCTGGACCAGGACCGGTGCGTACGCGGAGCACGCCCTCGCGGGAGACATCGTGCGCAAGCCTGCAGCGCTCTCCTTCGAGGCCGCGGCGGCCCTCCCGGTGGCCGGTGAGACGGCGCAGCGCGTCCTTGACCTGCTGGGCCTGACGACGGGCGAGACCCTGCTGCTGCACGGGGCGGCGGGCGCGGTCGGCCAGGTCGCGGTCCAGCTGGCGGTGGCCGGGGGCGCCACGGTGGTCGGTACGGCGTCCCCGGCCAATCACGACTTCCTGCGTGCGCTGGGTGCGGTTCCGGTGGCGTACGGGGCGGGCCTGGCCGACCGGGTCCGGGCGGTTGCCCCCCAGGGCGTGGACGCGGTCTTCGACGCGGCCGGGCAGGACGCGCTGCCGGTCTCGATCGCGCTGCGCGGCGGAACGACGGACCGGATCGTCACCATCGCCGATATGAACGCCGCCGAGCACGGGGTGCCCTTCTCCGCGGGCGGTACACCGTCGGAGCAGATCCGGGCAGGCCTGGCCGCGCACGCCCGCCTCGCCGTCGAGGGCAGGCTCGCGGTACCGGTCGTCGAGACCTTCCCGCTCGCCGACGCGGCCAAGGCGCAGGAGCTGAGCGAAGCGGGGCATGTGCGCGGCAAGCTCGTCATCACAGTCTGAGCCGGTGGCAGCCCGTTCGGGGGCCGGCTGACGGCGGCGCGCAAAAGGGCGGTGCGCCACAGGCCGGCTGCCTGTGGCGCACCGGTTCCGGAGCGGTGGCCGGTGAGGGCGACAGGGGCGCTGTCTGCCTCACCGGTCAGTTCCGCACGGGGTCAGTGACGGTGGCCGTGTCCCCAGCGCTCCTGGTCGACGACGCGGCGGTGGTCGTTGCGCAGGGTTGCGGTGTCACGGTTGTTGTCCCAGACGTAGTTGCGCCGGTCCTGGTAGACGTCCCAGCGGTTGTCGTGGCCGTAGCCGGTGTGGACGCGGACCTGGCTGTGGCCGGCCAAACGCAGGTTGCCGAAGCGATAGGTGTGTCCGCTCTTGTCGGACAGGCTCCAGCCCTTGATGTTGACGGGTGTGCGGCCGGTGTTCCGCACCGTCACCCACTCCGCGTTGAGGCTCCGGTTCGAGCGGTCGTCGCGTCCCGGGCTGTCGTACTGGATCGTCCCCAGCACGACTGCGGACCGCCAGCGCTGCGGAGTGTGGCGGTGGTGGCCGTCCGCGCTGGCCGGGAGGGCGGCGGTGGCTGCCAGGGCCGCGGAGCCCAGTACAGCCATGGCGACACGCGAAGCGTTGCGGAACATCGAACCTCCTGTGGCGGACGCCGCTGACAGCGCCCAAAAACCGGACTCCCGGCCGGTTTGGCCGGGCTCCCACAGAGTGACGGCCCGTCATGCCTTGGCGGAAGAAATCCCCGTTGGTGTGACAAAACACGGACATATACACAACCACACCACGCCAGGCGCGTACGCCCCCGCGCTCACCCCACCACCCGCAACACCCCCTACACGTATCCCCGCGCGGCCCTACGGGGCGCGGCCACCCGCGGGCTGACGGCCCGACGGCCTGGTGATGGCTCCGCTCGCACAAGTCCCGTCCCCCACGGGACGTTGCTCCGAAAGGCGTTTTCTCGCGCCCTCCCGTGACCCGAACTCAGCTGTCTGGTGAGCCACTCAGGCACCATCCGTTGCCTGGAGCCCCCGGAGCCTCTACGTTGAGCGCGCCTGATTTCAGCTCAGCCCGGTGCATTGCGCCGGGCTTCGGGAGGAACCCCCCATGCGCAGAAACACCCCCGGACAGCACCGCAGACGCACGTCCATACGCACCGCGGTGTCCGTCGGCATCGCCGCGGCGGCGGTGGCCGCGACGGCCGTCGCGGCCACCGCCGAAGGCGCCACCCCGGCCCCGCAGGCCCAACGCACCCAGCACGTCGAGTACTTCAACGGCGCGGACGGCCACCCACGGCAGACCACCGTTCCGGCCTCCAAGCCGCTCGCGCCGTCCGAGAAGGCGGCGATCGCCGCCGGCGACGGCGATGTCACCTCGATCGTGCAGAACGGCACGGTCGGCACCAAGCTCGATGTCGTCTTCGTCGGTGACGGCTACACCGCCGCCCAGCAGGAGGACTTCCACGCCGACGTCCGCGCCAAGTGGGCCAAGATCTCCGGTGTTGAGCCGTACGCCACCTACCGCGGCCTGTTCAACGTCTGGGCCGTGGACGCCGTCTCCAACGAGTCCGGCGTCTCCGGGGACCCGACGAAGGACGTGGTCCGCGACACCGCCCTCGACTCCGCGTTCTTCTGCGACAACACCGAGCGGCTGCTGTGCGTCGACACCGGCAAGGTCGAGTCGTACGCCTCCAAGGCCCCGGCCGCCGACCTCGTCGTGGTCCTCTCCAACTCCACCAAGTACGGCGGTGCGGGCTACAACGACATCTCCTCGCAGGTCGGTTACGACGGGATCGCCACCGCCTCCTCCGACAACGACCAGTCGGACCAGATCGCGGTCCACGAGACCGGCCACTCGCTCGGCAAGCTCGCCGACGAGTACGACTACGGCCAGTCCGGCACCTACACCGGCCCCGAGCCCGCCCAGACCAACCTCACCAAGCTCTCCGCCGACCAGATGACCGCTCAGCAGCAGAAGTGGTATCGCTGGATCGGCCAGCAGTCCCCGGACGGCGGCGCGGTCGGCGCCTTCGAGGGCGGCGGCTACTACCAGTACGGGCTCAACCGTCCCACCGACAACTCGATCATGCGGACCCTGGGCCAGGAGTTCAACCTCCCCGGCCGCGAGGCGATGATCGCGGGCTTCTACCGCTATGCGAGCGTGCTGAGCAGCCCGGTCTCCACCCACCACGCGGTCTCCCGTGGGACCCGTATCCGTGTCACCGCACCCGCCTCCGCGCAGCTGAAGTGGTATGTCGACGGCCGCGAGCGCAAGGCCGCGCGCGGCAGCACCACGGTCGTCCCGCGCACTCTCGGCGTCCCGGCCGACGGCCGCCCCCATACGGTCACGGCCCGGGCCACCGACCGTACGAAGGCGGTCCGTGACCCGGCACTGCGCAAGCTGCTGTCCCGATCGCTGAGCTGGCACACCGCGCCCTGATACGCCCCCAACAGCTCCTCGCACACCGCCCCGGTCATCGGGCGGGCCGGTCCACGCGCCCGCCCGGTGACCGGGGCTGCGTCTTGTCCGGGGCGGAGCTGCTGCCGGTCTCCCGTACACACCTCTGACGCCCCGACAGCACCAGCTGCCGCCATCCGTCCGGCACCGTCTCCTAAGTGGCCCGGAGACAGCGGGCACTGGGCCCGACGGCGCAGCGCAGCGGCCGCTGCGGTCAGAGGCGCACCACCATCTTTCCGGTGTTCCGGCCGTCCATCAGCCCGAGGAAGGCCTCCACCGTGTGGGCGATGCCGTCCTCGAACGTCTCACGGAAGCTGATCTTCCGTGCGGCCAGCCAGCCGCCCATCTCTTCGGCGAAGCGCGGCTGGAGACCCGCATGGTCCCCGACCTCGAAGCCGCGCAGCGTGATCCGCTTCTTCACCAGCTCGACCATGTTGCGCGGCCCCGCCGCGGGCTCGGTGTCGTGGTACCCGGATATCGCTCCGCACAGCGCGGCCCTGCCGTTCAGGTTCAGCGCGTCGATGGCGGCCTCCAAGTGGTCTCCTCCGACGTTGTCGAAGTACACGTCGATACCGTCCGGGGCGGCCTCGGCGAGCAGTTCGCGCACCGTGCCGGACTTGTAGTTGAAGGCGGTGGTGAAGCCGAGTCCGCCGGTCAGGTAGTCCACCTTCGCCGCGGAACCGGCGCTGCCGATCACCGCCTTCGCCCCGCGCAGCCGCGCGATCTGCCCGGCCAAACTGCCCACCGCCCCGGCCGCGCCGGAAACGAAGACCGTGTCCCCCGCGCGCATTCCCGCGATCTCGGTCAACCCGACGTACGCGCTCAGTCCGGGCATCCCCAGTACGCCGAGGAACGCGGAGTCCGGTACCCCCTCGATACGCTGCAGCCTGGTGAAGCGTCCGGCAGGAGCGACCGCGCCGGTACGCCATCCCAGGTCGCTGAGCACCAGATCCCCCGGCGACAGACCGGCCGCCCGCGACGTGACGACCTCACCGACCGCACCACCCGTCATCGGCCGGTCTAACCCGTAGGCCAGGCTCCCGGCCGCCGTGGCACTCATCAGGGCCCGCATATAGGGGTCCACCGAGAGGAAGGTGTTACGGACCTGCACCTCACCTTCGGCCGGTGCCGGCAACTCCCGCTCCACGAGCCGGAAGTCCCCCGGCACCGGGCGCCCCACGGGGCGTGCGGACAGCTGCCACTCCTGCACGGTGTCGGTCATGCGCCGTTCTCCTTGTGTGCGACGGACTGCTTCTCCGTGAGGTGCAGCGCTACCGGCCGCCAGGACATTCCGGTGGCCGCGGTCCGGTAGACGACCGGCTCTGCCCGCCGAAGTCAGCGCGGTGCCGCGAGGTCCTGGGTCCACCAGGGCCCGCCCGAGCCCTGGACGACGCCGATGCCGACCTCCGTGAAGGCGCAGTTGAGCAGGTTGTCGCGGTGCATGCTGTCGCCCATCCAGTCGTTCACCGCGTCGGCGGCGGTCCGCGGGCCGCGGTGGAGGTTCTCGCCCCAGCTGCTCCACTGGTATCCGGTCGCGGTGATCCGCTCGTCGGGGCCGGTGCCGTCCGGAGTCTCGTGCTCGTAGTACTGCCGTGCCGCCATATCGGCGGAGTGACGCTGCGCCGCGGTGTGCAGGCGTCGCTCGATGCGCAGCGGCCCGCAGCCGGCCCGCGCCCGCCGCTGGTTGATGAGTGCGGTGGCCTGCTCTTCGAGGTCGGGCGGGGTGGCCGAGGGCGTGGGGGTCGGTGTGGCGGACCGTGTGGGAGGCGCGGTCCTGGAGGGTGACGGGGTCGGGGTGGGTGTGGGGGTGGGGCGTGGCGAGGGGGTGCGGGCGGCCACGGTACGGGGCGCCTTCGGCTCGTCCTTCCGGTTGTCCGGAGGCGTGCCGGGAGACCACCACACGGCGGCGCTGACGGCCACCACGAGGGTGGCGGTGCCCGCGACGACCGTGCCCTTCTTCACCCGGGGCGGCCGCTTCGGCAGATGGTGTGCGCCGGGAGCACCGGACGCGGGGTCCGCGGGTGCCGGGGCCGCCTGCACGGTGGCGGCGGCAGGGGCGGGCAGGACGGTCTGCGTAGTGAGGTGCGAGGGCAGCGGCAGCATGGCGAGACCGGCCAATAGGCCCTCGGCGGGCAGCAGGTCGTCCCAGTGTCCGGAGCAGGCCGTGCACTGACGCGCATGGCGGGCTATTCGCTTGCGCCAGAGGGCGCAGGGCTCGTGGTCCCAGGTTTCCGTCAGCTGGGACAGTTCGGGGCAGAGAGGAGTTGCCGAGAGCGCGCGGACCACGACGCGGCCGGCTTCGAGCTGCTCCTTCATCCGCTGCACACGGACCGCCGCATGGCGGGAGTCGATCCCGACGGCGGCGACCAGCTCCGGCCTGCTGATCTCACCGGCGGCCTCCAGCCACCACAGGGACAGCAGTGACCGGTCCCCCTCGTCCAGCCAGCGGGTGGCCGCGGCCACTTCACGGCGCTGGCCGGACAGGCCCAGCTTCAGGATGGTCAGGTCCACGAAATCGGCGGAGCGGTCGGCCCGTTCCGGCGCCTGGTCCAGGCCGACGACGGGTGTCTTGCGGGCGGCGGTCCACCGGCGGCGCACCTGGTTCATGGCGATCGCCACCAGCCAGGAGCGGAAGGACGCCGGCTCCCGCAGGCCGTCCAGCGACTCCAGGACGCGCAGCATGGTCTCCTGCACCACGTCGTCGACGTCCGCATGGCCGTCCAGTGCGCGGCCCACGACGTTGTAGATCAGTGGCAGGTATGCGGCGACCAGCTGCTCCCGGGCCTCTTCGTCCCCGGCCTTGGCTGCCTCGACGGCCTCCGTCCCGTTTTCCTGCTTCACGCCTATTCGTTCCTGTTCCTTCGTGCGTACCCGTAGCCCCCGCACACAGGAGATCCCGCGCGCTCGCCGCGATAACAGAAAAAACCTACGTGGCTCCGGAAGCACCCCGGTCCCCGGCCGACGCCCATGGCGCACTCCAGACGCCCCGGCCGGCGCGCGCAGCGTGGAATCCGGCCTGCTGACGGCCCACGAAAAAACTTTTCGCAGTTTCCGTTATCTGGTCCCGGCCCCGTGCTCTCCCATGTGTCGGCCCGCAAGAACAACGGGTCCCCCGGGCTCAGCGGGCCGGCAGATCCCCATCCCCCACAGGAAACGGAACCATGAACAACGACCACCTTCAGACGGAGCGCCACGACGAGACGCCGGCCGGGAGCGGCCGCGGGGCGGGCGAGGCCGGTGCGCACCGGCGTTCCGGCGGGGCCGGGGCGGGCGGCAGCGCGGGAGGCCGGCACGGGCGGACCAGCGGCACGCACCGCGCCGGCAGCACTCCGCGGCGCAAGGCCACCCTCCTGGCGGTGGCGGCCGTGGTCACCGTGGGCGGCGCGTCCGTGGTGCTGATACGCCCCGACTCGGGAGCCGACCGGGCGCTCGCGGCGGATGCGTCCGTGCCGTCGGCGTCCACGGCGACCGTCTCCGCCAAGCCGACGCCGTCCACCTCGCGCACCCCCAAGACCCACAAGAAGCCCTCGGCCTCCCCGTCCAAGGCCAAGCGGCACGGCAAGCGGCATTCCTCGCCCCGGCCGCAGGCCAGCCGTCCCGGCAGCGGCAACGGTGACTCCGCCCAGCGGACCGCGCCTCGTACGCCCCACGTCGACTCCGGAGCGGGAAACACCACGCCGAACGGAGCACAGGCCGCTTCCGGCACCGCCGCGCGGTTCGCGCAGAAGGTCGTCGAGCTGGTCAACGCCCAGCGGGCGCAGCACGGTTGTGGCCCGCTCACCGTCGATCCCCGTATCCAGAAGGCGGCACAGGCCCACTCGGACGACATGGCCGCCCGCAACTACTACGAGCACAACACGCCGGAAGGCGTCGACCCGGGTACCCGGATGACCAAGGCCGGATTCCCGTGGAGCAGCTGGGCCGAGAACATCTTCAAGAGCCCCAAGGACCCGGCCACCGCGGTGGACGGCTGGATGAAGAGCCCGGGCCACCGCGACAACATCCTGAACTGCTCCTACAAGTCCACCGGTGTGGGCGTCAATCTCAGCGGCAACGGCCCGTGGTGGACGCAGGACTTCGGCACCCGCTCCTGAGCGATGCCCTGACCGGCCGCCCCCGGCTCGTCCGCCCGTGCCCGGTGTGAGCGGGCGGGGCTTCCCCGTGGTGCGGGCCTGATCCGGCCCGCACCACGGGGGCCCGCGGCGCCGAACGCTCAGCTGTCCGCCGGGGCGAAGGTCCGGTCGAGGAAGCCGTCGAGGCTGCGGCGGGCCTTGGCACCGTGCGGGCCGGCGAAGATCTCGGCGGCGTGGAGCGTGCCGGGCAGGACCGTGACCTCGGCCTTGGGGAAGCTGTGGGCGACCTCGCGCAGCCGCCCTTCGTCGGAGAGCGGGTCGTCGGCGGTGCCCAGGAGCAGCAGTTCGCCCTCGTAGGACGTGCCGTTTCCGGCGGAGTAGCCGCCCAGCGAGGCGAGGGGGCTGATTCCGGCGACGCCGGCCGGGCGGTCGGTGCGGTCCGTCAGCATGCCGAGCATGAGCGTGCCTCCCATGCAACCGCCCACCCACGCCACGTTCTTGGCGCCGCGCGAGCGCAGCAGCCGGGTCGCTTCGGACACGGTCCGGCGGCGGTCCCCTCCCCAGTCGAAGGTGACCACGTGATAGCCGTCGGCGGCGAGCCGCTTGGCCTCGGCCGCCCATTCGCAGGCGTCGCCCCAGGAGATGGGTGCGAAGACCACCCCGCGGGGACCGGTGCCCAGGGTGACCAGACGGCCGTCCCCCGAGGAACCGGGCGGGCGGTACGCGGTGGCGCCGCGGACGCCGTGGAAGCACGACGGCAGCCGGTCCGGTGTGGCGCTGAACTCTCGCACTGCGATGGTTCCTTCCTCGGTGGAGCGACGGTTTTCCGCCATCGCACTCCCCTGTGGGGCCGTTTCCACGTCACGTCCGGCACAGGCGGTGACGCTGGTCAGGGCCAGAAACAGGACCGCCGTCATGGCCAGGGCACGTCTCGGCTCACGCTTGAACATGAGAGAAGCATAGAGAGAAAGCATTGGAAAAAGCTATATTGAAAGATAGATGGAAAGCTTTTCACAGTGTCCACATCTGGCAAGCACACAGTCTCCCCAGGTCAGAACGTGCCTGTGTGGAGGGTGGGATATCTTTGTACTGAGCATCGGGTAGAGGGAAGGCGGTTCACAGTGGAGCCTGACCACGTAGACGAGATCATCTCGGCATGGGGACACGAACTGCCCGAAATTGCCGGTCTCCCCCTGGAACTGGCCAAAAGGACCGCCCTGTTGGTTTCGGCCTTCGATATTGCGGCCGGCGCCGAGCTGGAGAAACTGGGGCTCACCCAGGCCGAGTACGGAGTACTCGCCACCCTCCGGCGGATCGGCGCCCCCTACCGCCTCAAGCCGACCGACCTCACGCACGCGCTCCTGCTGTCCTCCGGCGGGACCAGCAATGTCATCAAGCGCCTGGTGGCCGCCGGCTATGTCACCCGCGCGGCGGCCGAGGACGATGCGCGCAGCAGCTGGGTACAGCTCACACCGAGCGGGGTGGAGACCGCCGAGGCGGCGGTGCGCGCCACCACCGCCGTGCACGCCCGGCTCGTCGACCGGATTCCGGAACGCACCGCGAAGGCCCTCAGCGAACAGCTGCGCATCGCGCTGGCCGCCATCGAGGAGGGCGTGCTGATCCGGCGCTGACGCGAGAGGTCAGCAGCCGGCCAGCCGGTCGCGCACCTCCTCCGCCCGTGCCAGCAGCCGCGGCAGTCCGGCGTACTGCAGCCGCCCCGCGCGCTTGACGATCCGTCCGGCGACCAACACGGTGTCGACGTCGGCGCGGTCCATCGACGACACGACGGCCGCGGTGGCGTCGTGCAGGGGCGCCACTCCGGGGCGGTCGGTGCGCAGCACGAGCAGATCGGCCTGCTTGCCCGGGGTCAGAGAGCCGATACGGTCCGCCATCCCGAGCGCCTCGGCGCCGCCGAGCGTCGCGAACTCCAGCACCTCCCGGGCCGTGAGCAACGCCGCTTCCGGGCCCGCGTGGCCTTGCAGCGCGGCGAAGCGCCCGATCTGGAAGGCGGCCCGCATCTGCGTGAACATATCGCTGGGTGCGGCGACTTCGACATCGACGCTGAGACTGGGACGCAATCCGGCGGCCGCCGCGGCGGCGAACGGCGGCAGACCGTGCCCCATGGTCATCTCGATGGCGGGCGCGACCGACAGCGCCCCACCGCTGTCGCGGATCAGCTCCAGCTCGCCGGCCGCCATCCCGGTGCCGTGGATGAAGACCGTGCCGGGGCGCAGTACCCCGAGGCGGCGCAGCCGGGAGACCGGGCTGCCGCCCCGGACGTGCAGCGCGGTCGGCACATCGAGTTCACGGGCCAGGGCCCAGCCGCGCCGGATGTTGTCGTCGCTGCCGGCCTCGGCGTTCAGCGCCATGGTCACCAGGCCGTCCTTGGCGTGCAGCCGGTCGCTGCGGACCCGGCGGGCGTCCTGTGCCGTGCCCTGCCCGTAGGCGAAGACGCTGCGCAGCCCGGATTCGGTGAGCGCGTCGAGCAGGGCGTCGGTGTGCTCCTCGGTCGTCTTGTCGACATTGGAGATGTCCTGGACGGTGGTCACCCCCGCGTCCAGGGCGCCCAGGGCGCTCAGCAGATTGCCCAGGTGGAGATCGTCGGCGCTGAGCCGGGGCGCCAGGGTGTGCAGGACGGTCGCGAAATACTGGTCGAGGGTCTGGTCGGCGCCGCTGCCGCGGAGCGCCGCCTGCCACATGTGCCGGTGGGTGTCGACGAAGCCGGGGAGCACGAGGCACCCCCGGGCGTCGATCCGCTCGTCCGCGTCCGTGGCGTCGATGTCCGGGCGTACCTCGGTGATCCGGCCGTCCGTCACCAGGATGTCGGCGGACGGCAGTTCACCGATGGCCGGGTCCATGCTGAGGACCCGGCCACCGGTGACGAGCAGGCGTGCGGAGGTCATGCAGTGCCCCACCCCTGGGGCGGTGTCAGGCGGCCCATCTGCATGTTCCAGTACTCGGTGTTGCGCCGGCAGCGGCCGTCGGGAGCGAAGGTCAGGATGTTGGTCTCCAGCAGGGTGACCCAGTGCTCCCCGTCGGGGTTGATGGCGGGGGCCCGCATCGTGACCCAGAGTTCGACGGCCGCCCGGTTGCCGGTGACGACGGGGGTGCCGTGACGGCCGGTCATCTCGCTCTGGCCGGAGGTGATGTCGCGCCAGTAGCGGCCGATGGCCTCGCGGCCGCGGAAGGTCTGCGCGGCCACGCCGGGCACCGCCTCGTACAGGGCGTCGGGGGTGAACAGCCGGACCGCGGCGGTGTCGTTCTTGGTCCGCCAGGCCTCAAGGTAGGCGTCGGTCCAGCTCGCCACCTGGGCGGCGGTGAGTTTGGGGGACTGTCCGGCGGCGTGTGCGGCCGGTGCCACTGCCGCCAGGGGCAGCGCGGCGACGCCGGCGCGGAGCAGGGTGCGGCGGTGGGTACGGGAATTCACGGGTGTTCGGTGCCCTTTCCGTGCGTACGGGGTGACGCGGATCGCGACGGCTTCGCGAAGCCGGGTGGAACCGGTGTCAGGCCTCTTGCTGGAGGCGGACGGAGAATTCGATGCCGTCGCCCAGCGGAAGCTGCTGGGAGAGATAGCCGTTGCCGGCGGCGCGGACATGGTCGGTGAACTCGGGTGGCAGCATCGGCAGGTTGTCGGAGACGACCAGGCCACCGGTGCGCAGTGCGGGTTCGAGCAGCTTGAGGACCGGGAGGTAGAGCTCCTTCCAGCCGTCCAGCAGCAGCAGATCGACCGGCCCGGGAAGCGTGGCGAGCTGTTCCCGGGCATCGCCGGTCCTGATCTCGGCGTAGCCGGCGAGCCCGGCGCGCTCCAGATGGCTGCGTGCCCGGTCGGCCTTGCCGGGATGCAGCTCCGAGCCGATGATGCGGCCGCCGCCGTTGTCGCGCAGGGCCGCCGCCGCATAGATCGTCGAGGCGCCGAAGGAGGTGCCGAACTCCACGACGAGTGCCGGGCGCAGGCTCCGTATCAGCTGGTACAGGAAGGTACCGACCTGCGGGTGTACGGGCAGCGCGGCCTGGGCGCACAGCTCGGCCGCCTCCTGGGCGGTGGGCGGCTGCGGCCAGTCGGCCGCGGTGGCGTAGGCGCGCTTCATGACGTCCGGGTCGTTGCGCTCGGCGGTCCGGGCGATCTCGTCCAGGACGGCGCCGACACGCTCGTCGTCGAGTCCGGTGGTGGCGGTGGTCATCCCTGGGCCCTCCCGTTCCGCACGGCGGCCAGCAGCGCGGGGTCGAGGTAGCTCTGCGCGTTGTAGATGGTCCGGTCGGTGTCGAGTATCTCGCGCCGGCCGTGCATCACCCGGGTGTTGTCGATCAGGGCCACGTCGCCGTCCTGCCAGTCCAGCTCCTCGGTCAGTTCCTCGGTGAGGCGGCGGAATTCGGTGAGGAGCTCCTGGGGGATCTCCGTGCCGTCGGCGAAGGTGATGCGCGGGGCCTCGTAGTTGTACGAGGGGCCGAAGACGCTGTTGGCCCAGGAGAGCCGGCTGCCGAAGAGCGTGGGGTGGACGGCACCGACGCGGTAGGCGTAGTGGATGGAGCCGTCGTCGTTGAGCTGGAGGGTGGTGGACACACTGCCGCCCACCAGGTCCTTCATATCGGCGAAGGTGATGTCGTCGAGCTTCTTGCGGCCTTCCGTCTGGTGGCAGACGAACGCCTTCCACTTGGGCTCCTCCACCCGACGGCTGTACATGATGTCCTTGACGCCGAAGACCGCGCGGGCGGTGTCACTCGCCGCGTCCCAGACGCGGTAGCCGTCACAGACGGTGGTCTGGGAGCCGCTGGCGGCGGCCTTCTCGCACAGGAACCACGTCAGGTCGGGGCCGAAGGGACTGTTGCCGTTCTCCAGATGGAGGCCGACGGCAACGGTGCCCGCGTCCACCTTCTGGGCGACCTCGCCGCCGTGGAAGGAGCGTGCCGGGTCGAGGGTGATCCGGCTGGAGTGCGCCTTCACGAAGGAGGTGAACTCCTCCAGGTCGGTGCGGAAGCCCCGGAACAGCAGAAAGCCGGCGTCGGCGAGCAGCCCGGTGACCCATGCGGGGTCCAGAGCACCGAGCGACCTGTCCTCGGCGGGCAGGACGAGCCGGCCGGTGGCGGCCCCGTAGGGCTCGACGGCAGCGATGGTGGTCATGCGTCTGCTCCTTGGTGGTCGTACAGCGTTCCGTTGGACAGGGCAGTGCGGATGGCTGCCCGCATGGGCCTTCCGGTGACGGTGAAGAACCGGCGGTAGAGGCGCTCGTCGGCGACGGTGAGGTGCGGTACGGCGACCCGCTCCACCTCGGAGAGGTGCGCTTCGCCGAACTCCCGGACGGCCGCTTCGGCCGCCGCGAGGTCGGTGGACTCCTTGACGAGGAAGAGTCCGTGGAGGGCGGTGAGTCCGTCACCGATCACGGCGACGGCGCGGACGAACGGGAGTTGGGCGTACTGCGCCTCGACCCACTCGGGGGCCACATTGCGGCCGGCCGCGGTGATGATGACGTTCTTCTTGCGTCCGGTGATGCTGATGAACCCGTCCTCGTCGATCCGGGCCAGATCGCCGGTACGGAGCCAGCCGTCGGCGTCGAGGACCAGGCTGGAGGGGTCGTCGCGGGTGTAGCCGGCGAACAACGAGGTGCTGTTGACCAGGAGTTCACCGTCGTCCGCGGTCCGGACGCGGACATGCGGCAGCGGCCGGCCCACGGTGCCGAGGCGGCGCGCGTCCGGGGTGTTCCAGCTGACCACGGAGCTGTTCTCGGACAGTCCGTACCCCTCGTGCACGGGCAGCCCGTGGTCTTCCAGCCGCCGCAGCAGCTCCGGGTGCACGGGCGCCCCGCCGCAGCAGATGAGCGGCGCGCCGGGGGTGCCGAACAGGGCCGGTGCGACCGCCTGTCCGCTCGCCACGGCCTCGTCCGCGGCGGCGGCGAAGGCATCGACGAGTGCGGGCGTGGCGACCATCGCGGTCGGGCGGGCGGACGTCACATACGGCATGGCATCGGCCGGGGCCGCCGCAGTGGTGCCGACCAGGGCCTTGCCGGGCGGCATCAGGACCAGCGTCCCGCCGTCGAGCAGGACCATGTAGAGGCCGGTGACCTGCTCGATGAGCAGGCTGAACGGGACGACGGAGAGATAGCGGGCGAAGGCCCCGCCGGGCATCACCGAACGCAGTGAGCCCAGCAGTTCGTTCAGGGCAGCCGCCCGGATCCGTACCCCCTTGGGACGCGAGGTCGTCCCGGAGGTGTGGATGATCTTGCACTCCCAGTCCGCTCCCCCGGCGCGGGCCGGCGGCAGCACCATGGGCGCGGACGGTACGGGCCCGTCCGTGGACAGCGGCAGTACCGTGCAGTCCGGGCGCAGGACCCGGTCCCTGCCCCACTGGGTCAGCCGCTCCTGCCCGGCCGCGTCCACCACGCACAGATCGGTCTCCTCCAGCAGCCCGGCGGCCTGCTCGGCGGAGAAGGCCAGCGGGACGGGTACTTCGGTGGCGCGCGCGGCGATCAGTGCGAGGTCGGCGACCACGAATTCGGGGGTGTTGCCGCAGACCACACCGATGCGCAGCGGCCGGCCGTCGCCCGGTCCGATCCGCTCGACGAGGTCAGCGGCCCGGCGCGTCACCTCCTGGTAGCTGAGGGTCCGGGCCGGCGCGCCGTCCTCCCCCAGCACCTCGATCAGCGGACGCGCCGACTCACCGAACCTGACCAGGCTCTGCTCAATGCCCAGCATGACCGGCCACCTCCATGGCGCTGATGCTCAGTTGGAGATCGGTGACGGAGTAACGCCCGGTGGCGTCGGAGAACAGCCGGTCCAGGGCGTTCAGCGGGATGACGCCGACCTGCGGCTCCTGGTCGTAATAGGTGCCCCAGCGTGCCGCCTCGTCGGGAGACAGCCGGCGCGGGTCGGCGGGACCGAACGGCACGAAGGAGATACCGGTCCGGTCCAGGGTCGTGATCAGGCTGCGGGTGACGGTGCACAGGATGTACTCCATGCCCAGGCACCAGGCGATGATCGGGGTGGCTCTGATCAGTTCGCGGCCGACCGAGGCGCGGCGGGTGGCCAGTGCCCCCACTTCCACCACCCGCCTGCGGTCGACAGAGGCCCCGAGTCGGGACAGCGCGGCGTCCTCGACACCGGTCTCGAGGTACCGCTCGGAGAACAGCTCCTGGTCTCTGCCGAAGGTGAGCCCCGCGCAGGCCAGTGGCGCGCAGGGCTTCTCCGCCGCGCCGCAGGCCGGCCGGGCGACGATGAACGAGTCGGGCCGGGGCGCCACATCGGCGCCGTATGCCTGGGCGTACACCTCACGAGCGAGGTCCGCGGCGTCCAGCCATGAGCTGGTCGACCGGTGTGCCAGATCGATCTGCACGGTGCTCCCCCCTTCCCCGGCTGCCGGCTTTACTTGGTGCCGACGACCAGAGACACGGATGAGGGCAGCGCGATCCGCTCGACGGTCTTCAGCCCCGCGTCGGTGAGCCATCCGGAGATCTCCGGCAGGCTGTAGGTGCGGTCGCCGGAGCAGGCGTACATGGCCAGCGAGAACGCCGCGTTGTGCTCGTCGAGCTGCTCACCGCGGACGTCTTCGAGCACCACGATCCGGCCGCCGGGGCGCAGCGCCTTGGCGGCCCGCGCGATCAGGTCCCGGTTCTCCTCGTCGGTGTGGTTGTGCACGATCTCGAAGAGGAAGACCACGTCGTATCCGGTGCCGAGGTCACCGCTGAGGAAGCTGCCGCGCTGCAGGGTGATCCGGTCGGACAGCCCCGCCTTCTCGATCGCGGCGCCGGTGTCGGCGAGCGCCTCGGGCAGGTCGAGGATGGTGGCGGAGAGCTCGGGGTGCCGCTCGCACATGGCCATGGAGTGCAGTCCGTGTGAGCCGCCCAGGTCGAGGAGGCGCCGCGCCCCTTCGGGCAGCGGGACGGCCTCGACGATGGGCTGCACGGTCAGCCGCGACTTGACCCGCATGTACGCGGAGAAGTCCCGTCCGGCCTCGGGGTTGCCGGCCCAGCGCTCCCACAGGGACTGGGCGGGCTTGCCGTCCCGGACGGCCTGCGGCAGATCCCACATCACGTTGGTGAGTTCGTACGCCCACAGCAGCGCCGGGGTGAAGTCGTACTCGGCGCTTTGCCCCAGCCAGCGTTCGGCGAGCGGGCCGTTGCGGTAGCGCCCGTCCTCCAGGGTCAGCCAGCCGAGGACGGCGGCGACGTCGGCCACCGCGCGGGTGCCGTCCGTGCTCGCGCCGATCGCAGCGGCCAGCTCGTCGAGGGTCTTGGGGCCGTCCTCCTCCAGGGTCCGGAAGATACCGAGCTTGGCGGCGGAGGTGAGCGCCGCGTAGCGGATCGTGGAGCCGATCACCTCATCGATCGGATTGCCCGACAGCTCGGCGTCGGTGGTGGTCTTGAACATGGCTGATCTCCTCGGGATGGCAGGGAACGGCCGCACGGACAGTGCGCGGCCAGGACATGCCGTGCGCGCGGCATCCGCGGACACGGTGAAGGTGGTGGGACTGCCGAACGGGGACGAGCTTCAGCCGGCCGGGACCGGTGGGAGCCGGTGCGCCCAGGGGCGTGCCGGCTCCGGCTGCGCCGCAAGGGCGAGCAGGAGGTGTGCCACGCCATGGCGGCCGTGGTACCTCACTCCGGGGGACGGGCCCCCGGAGTGATGGTGCTTCGGGCCGCGGCAGACGCCCGGCGCGGGGACGGCACCGGAGAGACCGGCCGCGCGGATCACACGGCACCGTGCGGCGGCGTCGGGTGCTCCCTCCCCGGCCTCGTGCACGAGGCCGGCGCGGAGCCGGGCACCGGCGGCCTCGGTCGGTGTGCAGTGGAGCAGGAACCGGGCGGTCGAGGACCGGACGAGGAAGGCTTCGCGGAGTCCGTACGGCGGCGACGTCACGGCGTCCCGGGACATCGCGGAGACGGAGGGCGCCGGGCAGAAACGGCCCGGGGCCGGTCCCGGGAGGGCAGCGAGGGCCGCCGCTCCCGCCCGCAGCGCGCGGCTGACGGCCGGTGCGCTCGCCGGGCCGGTCTTCGGGTCACCGCTGTCGGGGCCGCCGCACGGAGAGCGGCCCCGGGCGGGCTCGATCCCGACGACCCCGCGGCGGAGGGCTGCGATACGGAAGGAGCGGGCCGTGTCGCCCGGACAGGCGCCGGGAGCGTGCCCGGCCAGGGTGCCCGCGCCCCCACGACGCGGGCCGCCTCGGCCCCGGCCACAGCCGTCCCGATGAGTGTGTGACGGCTGATCATCTCGCGGCGTACCACTCCGGACTGTGCGTCCGCGTGGGAAACCGCCTGCTCCTGACGGCTGTTCATCGGGTCCCCCCCCCGTCGCAGCTGCCTCAGTGCGGCTCATCGACGGTCAGGCGGACACCTCGTCGAACCCGACGGCCGCGCGGCCCGCCCGGTGGATGTGGGCGGTCTCGGCGATCCGGCGGCCGAGTGCCTCGGCGGTGCGCAGGTCGCTGGCACAGGGGGTGACGTCCGCACCCTCGTCGTTGTTCGACTGGGACATGGCGCCCAGCCAGCTGCCGAGCCGGTTGAGGTCCTCGGGGCTGCCGGAGGAGGTGTTCCAGCCGCCGTACTCAGCGAGGCCGACCCAGACCATGCCGTGCTGGGCGGCGAACAGCGCGATGTCGATCAGCGCGTTGAGCTTGTCCCCCGCCATGTTGCCGCTGTTGGTGAAGCCACCGGCGATCTTGTTCTTCCAGCGCATGTTGTCGCCCCAGACCTGGCTGGTGGCCTCAACGAACGTGCGGAAGACGGCGCTGCTGCCGCCCATGTAGGTCGGCGTGCCGAAGATCAGGGCATCGGACTCCTGCAGCACCTCCCACAGTTCGTCGTTCAGCTCGGCGAGGGAGACCAGTCGCACCTGGGTGTCGGGGACCTTCTCCGCGCCGGCCGCAACGGCCGCCGCCTGCTTTGCGGTGTGGCCGTATCCACTGTGATACGCCACCGCAACCTTGATCTGCATACTTCTCCCCCACCCGGGAACGATACGATGTTTTAGCTTTCACTAAAGCTGTCCAGAAAGCTTTAGGTGCTGGTTACGCTATCCATCCCCGGACTTCCAAGGCAAGCGTCTCCGGCCAACACCCTGAAAAGAACAGGTAAATCCGCAGGTAGGGACAGCTTGCGCGACCACTTCCGCACCTCCCGACACCTGCGCACCACACCGGACACCCCGCCATCACGACCGCCGCGACGCCGACTTCGAGGCGACAGGCGAAATCGGGCACTGCGGAACACTTCACTATCAGACACACAGAGCCGACCCCAGAGGGCTGACTACACGTCAAATACCTTTTCGGCCATGCAACTTCACGACCAGGGAGCGACCGGGAGCACCCCCGCCCGAGCCACGACCGCCAATGTGACGCACGTCACATGAGGGGGTGTCATACGTCGAGGGGGCGTCATACGTGTGCAGGGTGTCGGGCCCGCAAGGGGCCCTGGCTACGGGGAAAGGACACGACATGCGTAACAGGCGAATTCTCAGCACCGCGGTCGCCGCCGCCGCGCTCACGATCATCGGGCTGGGTGGCGCCGCCCAGGCCCACGCCGCCACCGGGACCGAGGCCGCCGCGCCGGCCGCCTCCTCCACGCAGCACCAGGTCAAGCCGATGGACGGCCCTCCCGGAACCGTGTGGACCGGCAAGAAGTTCTGGACCCTCGGCGGCTGCCAGGCGGCCGGCACCGACCTGGTCAGCAGCGGCAAGTGGGCCGACCCCTTCTGCGACGGCTCGGGCCTCCAGTACGACCTGTGGGCCCGGCCGCTGTAAACCCTCCACGGCTTCCGGCACTTCACCGGTAGTCGCAGGCAGTAACCCCGAGTAGGGCGGTCCGTCCCCGCGCACATCCGCGGTCACGCGGGGGCGGCCGTCCGGCCGGTCACAAGGAGCAAGAGGGCAGCGTGAGGCGTGCTCGGCCCGCCCCGACGCTGCCGGATGCGGCGGGCCGCGCGAGGATGGCGGTATGCAGCGCACAACCGTCGTCAATCTCAAGGGCCACCGGGACGACCCGGACTACGCCGACGTCGTGTACGTAGGGCGCGCGATGAACCGGGGCGGCTGGCATCTCAAGGCGTCACCGTTGGCCAGTCCCTTCCGTCCAGGCCGGGACGGAACCCGCGCGGAGGTCCTGGCGAAGTACCGCGCCTACCTACTGGAACGCCCCGACCTGCTCGCGCTCCTGCCGGATCTGCGGGGGCGCCGGCTCGGCTGCTGGTGCCTTCCGGAGCCCTGCCATGCCCAGGTGATCGCCGAGATCGCCGACGCGGCGGAGTAGCCGAGCAGGAGTAAGAGCCCGGCGCCGGCCGGGGGCCCCGGCGAACGGCGGGCCTCCCGGTCAGGTCGCTCGCGGACCGGCGGCATCGGCGGGAATGTGGGCGAGGGCCGCGCTCGAAATGCGGTACCTGCCGTTCGGTACGTCGCCGGTGGTGACATGGACGGTGAGCGGACCCGCCCCTTCGTAGCCCCGGTCGACGGCGTGCCGGGCCAGCACATCGGTCAGCTGACGGCCCACCTCTCCGCCGCGTGCCGCCAGTTCATCGTGCACCTGCGGCGCGAGCTCGACGGTGTAGTCATTGGGGACGAGGACTCGGCTCTGGCTGCACACGACCGCATGGGCGTCACACTCCTGCCGTAGCGCATCGAACAACTCCACCGGATCGGTGCGGAAAATCTTGGCCAGCAGTGCGCTCTCGCAGTCCTCCACCACGCGTTCCCAACGCCTCAGCATTCCCATGGATTGTCGTCTGCCCCAGGGCGACTGCCACATGCAGGCACGATGGGGGTCCGGGAGCATCGCGGAGGCGGCGCCGGACGACCCGTCGGTCCGGCGCGGGAAACCCGTGGACTCCGTCGTACGGGGCCGTCACAATGAGCGCGTGCCGATCATGAACTTCCCGGAAGCCGATACCCCGCCCGCACTCAATAAGCAGGTGTCGGAGCTCCGGGACGAGGCGTGGCCGCCGGACTCCGCGTCGGCGCCCGGCACCTTCGCCCACGACCCGGCGCTGCGGCCGGTGTCGATGCTGCTGGTCGACGGTGCCACGGTGCTCGCCGCGCTGGACATCCTCACCAAGGAGCTCGTCCACGCCGGGCAGCGGTACCGGGCAGCGGGGCTGAGCACGGTCGTGACCCGTGGCACCGCCCGCGGACAGGGCCACGGCCGCCGTCTGGTGACGGCCGCCCGTGAGGCAATGGCCGCCATGGACCTGGATATCGGCCTGTTCACCTGCGACCGGCCGCTGCAGCCGTTCTACGAGAGCGCGGGCTGGCAGCATCTCCCCGGTGCGGTGCTCATCGGCGGTACACCCCAGGCCCCGTTCCCCAGCGACCGGCCAGGATTCGACAAGGTCACCCTGGCCGGCTTCTTCTCGTCCCGGGCCCGGAGCCATCGTTCCGCGTTCCCGCACTCCCGCATCGAGCTGTACCCGGGCGAGATCGACAAACTCTGGTGACGACCGCTGCCCGGGGAGGGCGGCCGGTGGCGTTCAAACGGCCGGAATGGGGCCAAGTGCCGCATGAGCGGAGCCAATGGTCGATTATGGATGCAGCGGAGGTGCCCGTCGGCCCGGCCCGGTGGCACCAGTCCGACCCGCCCGGCCGGCCCCTGCGGAGGATCGATGGTCAGTTATGGGGAGTTCCGCGAGGTGGCCGGCGAGGCGCCGGACACCGGTCCGCAGCGTCCGCGGACTCCCCGGCGGCCCGGCTGTCCCTTCTGCCTCATCGTGTGCGGCCGGGCGCCGGCCACGGTGCTGCGCGAATGGCCGGAGACCATCGCCATCCGGCCTCGCCATGGCGGTGTCACCGCCGGGCATGTGCTGGTCATCCCCCGGGTGCATGTCGCCGATGTCGCCGAGGACCCGGTGGTGTCCGCGGCCACCATGCTGCGGGCCGCCGAACTCGCGGCGGAGGCCGGGGACTGCAATGTGATCACCTCACGCGGTCCCTCGGCCACCCAGACCGTCCGCCATCTCCATCTCCACCTCGTCCCGCGCGCCGAGGGCGACGGCCTGCTGCTGCCGTGGACCGCCGTCCGGCCCGCGGGGACGTGAGCCGCGGCGCGGGGGCGCCCGTGCGCGGGACCGCCGGCGGTCAGGCGAGGAAGAGGACCGTCATGGTGTCGATGGCGACGAGGACGCCGTAGGAGAGCAGCATCGTCCGGGACAGTGCCACGGCACGCCAGGGGACGGGGCCGCCGTGCTGCTCGGCGTCCATGCTGAAGGGCGGCACCCCCGGGCTCCCGCGCTCGGCGACCTTCTCGTAGAGACCGCGGAATCTCCGTTCCTGGCGGAGGTAGTAGCTGTCGAGCAGCCAGAACCCCGCTGCCAGTCCCAGGGCGACCGCGGCCGTCTTCCAGCTCGGCCCGCGGGTGGCCACCGCGATGAAGGCGCCGCTGACGGTCATGGCCCAACTCTTCACCAGGAACGAGGTGTTGGCGTGGCGGGCGATCACGGCCTGCAGGAATTCCAGATGTTTCACTTCGTCCGGACCGAGGCCCGGCTGTGTGGTCATGAGGCCGGGCCTCCTTCCCCGGACGGCCGGCTGTCCGTGCCGGCGTCCCGGGGCTCCCTTGCGGGTGCCGCCGGGGGCTCACCGGGAGCCCGGCCCTCGCCGGGCGGCTGCTCCGGGGCGGCGGCCTGGTCGGGTGCCGAGGACCCTTCGGATGCCCAGCCCTCCTCGGGTGGCCTGTCCCCCTCGGGGGCTCGGTCCTCCTCAGGTGCCCTGTCCTCCTCAGGGGCTCGGTCCCCCTCGGGTGCCGGGACGTCCTCCGGGGCCGAACCCGCTTCGGGAGCCCGGTCCTCGTCGGGGCTCGTCGTCCCCGCTTGCTCCTCCACGGGCTGTCCGGGCGAGGCACGGAACTGCGTGTTGAGGTCGCCGGCGAGGTCGTTGAGGCGGTCCTCGAGCTGACCGGGGCCATAGCGTTCGAGCACCCGGTAGGCGTGGTCGAGGAGTTCGAGGCGGGCCCGGGGAGGTGTGGGGCGGGCGGGCGCCCGGTCTCCGGTGGGCGGGCGGGCACCGTTGCGTGCGGAGGTGGGGTAGGGCCAGGCGGGTGCGGTCAGCGGAAGGTCATAGCTGCCGGCCACGCCGGTACGGGCGCGCTCCTCGACGATACGGATGCATGCCTCGTCGAGCGTACGGTGGGCGTCGCTCGCCGCCGTCTCCACGGTGGACCGCAGTCGCCACCATGTCTCGGCGTGCGCCACCAGGCTGCGCCGCGCCGCCCCCAGCAGCTTCCTGCCCTGCTGCTCCGCGTCGACGACGGCTCGCCGGGCCTCCTGGTCGCTGTCGGCGCAGGGGTTGTGGGCGAGCACCTTGACCACGATCGCGGCGGTGCTGAGCACCAGTGTGAGGATGACGACGGCGCTCTGGTCCGGCGCCAGATCCACATGCTCGCGCACCGCGCCGGCCGCGCGCATCCGCGCCCAGATGCCGACCATGGTGAGGATGGCCAGAGTGAAGAGCACCGGCCCGGCCGCATTGGGCCAGGGCAGTTCGCCGGCCTTCCGCCGTTCCGTACGCGGGCTCCTGGGCCAGAGCGCTTCGCGCAGGGCCGCGACCGGACCGCGGCGTGTCCGCTCCAGCGTGCGGGCCGTACGGGTACGCCGCCGGAAGACGGACTCGGCAAGGAGACTGCCCGCGGCCAGCAGGCAGACGGCGACGCCGAAGCCGGGCAAGTAGGCGAGGTAGTAGCCGAGTTCGGTCTCTCCCAGTCCGAAGAACCGCTGCATCAGAGTGCCGATGAACATCGTGTCGAAGGACACGCAGGCCACCAGGGTGGGCCACAGCAGACGCCGCCAGAGCACCGGCCGGCGGCGCAGGCTCTCCGGTCCGTCCTGGGCATGGCGGGTACGCAGTTCCCCGATGCGCTCCTGGGCCTGCTGGGACGACCGGGCGACGACGAACCGCTCGGCCGCTTCGATGGTTGTCCGGGCCTCCTGGAAGCTCCGGGCGACCTCGGTGGCCGCGGTGCCGAGTCCCGGCTGCGCCGCGGTCAGCGCGGTGTTGGCGTCGGTGAAGGCCCGCATGAGAGCGGCCTGTTCCCGGCTGTCGGTCTGGTCCACGGGCCTGGCGGACGGCCGCTTCCTGACGTCCAGTTCGACGAAGGCGGGGTCACTGCCGGGGCAGTCGACCGCCGACTGATAGCGGGCGGCAGGCCCTGCCCGGTTCTTTCCGTTGGTGGTGTTCATCGCTGCCCGCCGCCCTCACTTCCTGGTGATTTCGATGTCGACGCGCCGGTCGCACTGCAGCTTGTCCTCGGCGGTCATCCGGCCCCCCGCGGTGTGGTCCGGTTTCGCGCAGCCCGTCGGCAGGCCGCGGCCGTGTGCCGTCACCCGCTGCACCCCGAGTCCGGTCAGGACGTCCTTCACCGCGTCCGCGCGCGCCTGCGACAGCCGGTGGTTGTTGTCCGGCCGGCCGCGCGGGTCGACATAGCCGGAGACGACGACCCTGCTGCCGGGGGTGGTACGGGCGCTGACCGCGACATCGTTGAGCAGGGGCATGGCCTGGGGGCGGACGGTGGACGAGTTGGTGTCGAAGAGCGCCGCGCCGGGGAGTTCGTAGGTCTCCGGGCGGTCCTGTGCGTAACGGACGGCCGGGTCCTGGGGCGGCTTCTTCCGCGGCTTGCTCCGTTCCGCCGTGCCGATGGCGGTGGGGGCGAGGGTGCAGGAGGTACCGGGAGCGGCCTTCTTTCCCGCACCGCACAGCGCCCGCCACAGGTTGCTCAGCCAGGTCCGCTGGGCCGCCGTGGGGGCGGGCTGGCCGGTGGCCGGCTGGCCCAGCCCGGCGAGTGTGAGATGCACCCCGGTCAGGGACGGTGTCTCGTCCCGGGCGGCGCAGACCCGGGTGATGGCCTTGATCTCGCTCTTGTCCCGGAAGGCGGCCGCGCGCAGATCGGCGCAGCCCGTGGTGGAGAGCCCGTCGGTCAGGACGACCAGGCTGCGGCGGCCGGCTGCGCCCTCCAGCGAGGACGCTCCGGCCGTGAGGGCCGCGAGGACATTGCTGCCGCCGCTGCGGGGAACGGCTCGCCCGGCCTTGTCCACCAGGTCGGTCAGACAGCTGACCGCTTGTTGCTTCCGCTCCTTCTGATTGATCTCGTTGTGGTTGTCCTTGACCCAGTCGGCCGAGCGGTCCTTGGCGATCCAGGTGATCTGCGCCGAGTCGCCGCTGAAGCTGCCGACCGAGACCGTGTCCTTGCGCTCGACCACCGAGGTGAGCAGAGCGCCGATGCTGTGGGCGTAGTCACGGGCTCCGGCCGAGCCGCTCACGGAGGTGGAGCCGTCGACGAGGACGACCGTACGGCCCGCGGTGTCGACGGGGCGCTTCATCCAGGCGCAGGCGTCCAGGCGTGGTGCCTCGCCGCATGCGCCGAGGAGGCCCGCCATCAGGGCAGCTCCCAGGGCGCCGGCGATCGTGGGCGTTGCCCGACGGCGGACCGCCCGGGCCGCTGCTATGTCTGCGGAGTTCACGGTGCCAGCTCCTCGACATCGCCCACGGTGTCCACCCACGAGAAGGGGCTCAGTCCCATCTGGCGGCAGAATTCGCTCAATGCCTTGTCGTAGGCGTTGGCGTACTCGAACAGGCCCACCTGCTCGTGGTGCTTGGTCGCCGCCGTGAGGACGTCGGCGAGCGCCTCGGCCCCGTTGCGGCGGGTGTTCTTGAGCGCCTGCATGACCTTGAAGAAGTCCTCGTCGGCGAGTGCCGCGGCGAAGGGCACCAAGAGCCGCCGCTCGGCCGCGCCGAGGGTGCCGAGGAGCTCCAGTTCGCTCATCACCCGCAGCCAGCGCTCGGTGAGTTCCTTCACCTGGTCCGCCTTGAGTTTGCCCAGGTGGTGCTCCTTCTCCATCCGCACTTCGGCGAGGTGGAAGGGCAGCACATGCTCACGCAGCGCCGGGTCGATCCGCATCCGCACCGAGGGGCGGCAGCGGATGAGGCCCTTCTCGTCGTGGTAACACCAGCCGCCGCGCAGCTCCTTGTTGACGGCCTTCTCCGCGGCCACCGGATCGCCGGGATCGCAGGCGCGGGCGACGGACCAGGCGCGGCGCAGCAGCTTGCCGCGGGCCGCCTCCTCGTGGAGCGCCGCGCGCTCCCGCAGGACGTCCAGCGTCATCTCCCGGCTGCTCCAGCGGAAGTGCGGGACGAGTTCGAAGGCGAACACATCGCCGTCGGCCGCCACCGACAGCGTCTCCTCGACGGGCGGCAGTTCCACGCCCACCTCGGCCTGTGCCGCCTGCCCGAGCGGCGAGGTGTCCTCACCGTCCGGCTCGTCGACGGTCTCCGGGGCGCCGTCGGGCGCCGTACCGCCCTTGCCCGTGACCCGCCGCCACCAGCTGCGCAGCCTGGTGCGGAGTCCTTTGCGCTCTGCCATGGTCTCTCTCCTCTTCGTACGGGGTGTCGTCAGGACGCGGAGCCGGAAGCGGCGCCCTCTTTGGGGGGCTGGTCCCGGAGCTGGCGAATGGTGCGCGAGTCCGGGTGCCGGCCGGCCCACATGGCGAGGTAGAAGCCGGCGCGGAGGGACAGCGGCCGGGCGCAGATGCGCGGGACGAGGACCTCCAGGAAGGCGGCCAGCTCTTTGTCCGCGTCGCCCGCGAGCAGCCAGCGCCGCAGCAGGTCCCATGCGCGGGTCGAGCTGTCCTGCCCCATCAGGGCGTGGCGCCACAGGCGGACCAGGGCGTCGGCACGGTCCTGGTCGGTCATGGCGGTATCGGCGAGGACGGGCCGGTCGCGGCGGTCCGGGCCGGCGCCGTAGCGGCTGAGGATCAGCAGGGTGCGGATGGCGTGCTTGGTCAGATGGTCGTTGTCCGAGGTGATCCAGCGGTCCAGGGCGTCGGCGGTCGGGCCCGGGGCGCCGGCGAGGTAGAGCCAGGACATCGAGAAGGCCACCGAGCTGCTGAAGGCCAGCTCCGGCCGGGTGCCCAGTTCGCGCAATGCCCAGAGGGTGTCCGGGACGTCCTGGGCGCCGACGAGGGTGCCGTACGCCCGGGCCGCGCTGTCCTGGAACTCCCACCGGGGGCTGCTCAGCCAGCTTCTGATCTGGGCCCGTACCCGGCCCACCATCCGGGGGTCGTGGGCGGCCATCTCCAGGGCGAGCGCGGCGGACTGCCGATAGGCGGCGGACTTCCGGGCCCAGTGCCGGATCAGGTCCCGGTAGACGCTGTCGAAGTCATGGCTGAGCAGAATCCCGGCGATGTGCGCGGCCCGTACCCGGATCCGCTCCAGCGGCCCGGCGACCAGCGCCGTCAGCCACTCGCGCAAGGGATCGCGCAGACTGTCGTAGTCGTGCCAGACGACCTCGATGACGGCGTGCATCAGCTCTTCGTCCACCAGCCGGGCACACCGGGGGTTGTCGTCGGTGCGGCCGCCGGACATGGCGTCCCCGGAGGCGCGCATCTCCTGGGGGATCAGCTGGTCCAGTTCCCGCTCGAAGACATGGTTGGTGGGTGCCGGTTCACGGGTCTCGTAGCGCGGCAGCACGGTCGCGCTGAGGACTTCGCCCGCTTCGAAGACATCGGAGAGCGGGTGGCCGTGGAAGAACGCGTAGGCGATACGGAACGCCTGGCGGTGCGGATCCAGCACCGGGCCGTGCGAGGTCTCGGCGGGGACCTGCAGCAGTTGTTTTGCCAGGCGGCGCAGCCGGTCGCGCCACTGGCCGATGACGTCACCGAGGCTGGTGTCCTCCGCGTGGATGCTCTGTGCCAGGACCTCGGCGAACTCCACGACGCTGCGTACGGACGGCGCCCCGTCGAGGGTGCGCTGCACCTGCTGGGAGTCCAGCATCCGGGCGGTGAACGCCGTGGTGTGCTCGGTGGTGCAGTCCTGGTGCGGGCATGCTCCGGGGTGCCCCGCGAGCAGCCTGCGCAGATGTACCGCCAGGACCTTGCCGACGGCCGGACGCCGGTGCTCGAAGGCGTGCGGCCGCAGTCGGTCGGGGTCCACCCTGCCCAGCTCGCCGATGATGACGAGGAAGGCGCGGTGTTTGCGGGCGAGATGGCCGAGTGTCTCCAGCGTCGACAGCTTCAGCGGCTGATCGTCCAGGTCCACCACGAAGCCACCGGGGGTGAGCAGGTCGTCGGCGCGTTGGCACAGCGTCTGCAGGATGCCCTGGGCCTCGCTGTGCAGGATCTTGATGCGGTCGTCGGGGCAGCAGCCGGCGAGCAGTGTCAGCGCCGTGGACTGACGGCCGCTGCCCGGCTGCCCGGCGAGCACCAGGATGTGCTGTGCCGCGAGCCGGGCGGCCATCTGTGACTGCTGGTCGACGTCCTGATGGGAGTCCAGTTGTTGGGCGACGGTCAGCGAGGAGACGCTCAGCACCTGGATCTCGACGCCGCTGTCGCCGCCGAGGGTCAGCTGCTCGGCGTAGAAGGCGGAGCCGCTGCCGTTGGCGACCGCACTGCGCTTGAGCTTGTTCAGGGCGTTCTGCTGCCGGGCCTGCTGGTAGCGGGTGAAGTCGCCGCCGTCGCCGGTTTCCCGGCGGGGAGCTGACCGGGCGGTGTCCTGGGCCGACGGCCGGCTGTCGCCGGTCAGGGCCGCTGCGGGGCCGTCCGGGGCGCCCGCACCGGTGGCCTCGGTGCCGTCGGACGGTGCGGCCGAGCCCGGCTCCGGGGCTTCGGCCGCGGGCTGTGCCGGCTCCGCCGCGGCGGCTGCGGGCTCCTCGGCCGGCACCTCCGCGGCTCCCTCCGGCCCGCCCGGTTCGGTCTCGCTCACTGTCGGCCTCCGCTCTGTGCGTTGCGGTCCTCGTTCACGATGGCGTTGCCGCTCCCGCTGTTGACCACGGCGCAGCCGCTGTAGGTGGAGTGCGAGCCGGGCTGCGCGGCGCCGCTCGCGGGAGGTGCCGGCTGCGGGTCCGTCCTGCGCACCGGTACGTGGCTGCGCAGTGCCTCCGTGATGACGGGGAGGTCGAGATGGGCGTACGGCACCCGCAGCTGCATGAACTGGCGTTCCGTCAGCTCAGCGATATCGGCGGGCAGTTGTTCCTTGGTCGGGAGCACGGCTGAGTCGATCAGCACGGGGATGACGGTCTTGCGCCACATGAGGGCACGGTGGATCTCGTCGTGGACGTAGTCGCCCGGTACGTCGATGCGGCGCCGGCCGTCGGTGTCGCACAGCGAGAGCCAGTTCGGGCCGATGAGCACGAGAAGGACCCCGCAGCTTTCGAGGTGGCGCCACAGCTCGGGCGGAAAGTGCGCGCCGGGCGCAGTGGTGCGGCGGTCCCGGAAGACGTTCTCCGGGCCGAATACATCCTTCAATTTCTCGTCGAGCAGGACAGCCGCTACGGCGCCGTCGCCGGTCCGGTAGTTGATGAATACTCCGGCCATGATTGTTCTGCCTTTCCTCATGCGGACAGCGGTGGATTGCGGCAGCCGGGTTCTTTCGGGGTTACTCGGGCTGTCGCGGGCACAGGGGGATGAAGCCGAGATTCACAGGGGTTTCAGGCGTGGTCAACGCGTTGCCCTCGGCCTTTTGGCCGGGCAACGGAACACCACGGGTTCGGCGGGAGTGCGGTTCTTCGGGCGGCCTTCTGCGCAGTGCGGGCCGGTGGTCGAGAAGTCAGGCCGGAGTTCCCGGACCGGTCCGGTTGGTGTGCAGACCGATCGCGAGGTGCGGAAGGGTCCGACGGACGGTCGGATTCTTTGGCCAACGATTGAGTGCACGACTCAGGCGAAGAAGATCGGCGCGGATGGTGGCCGAGTCGATGAGGGCAACATGAGAAGCGACCAATTCCGCGATCGCACAGGCCTGTTCGATTTCCCCGACGTTCGCCAGTGCAAGCGCCAGCCGGGCGCCATATCGGGCTCTGGCGCGGCGGGATTCCGGCGGAATGGCATCCAGACCGTCGCCGAGCAAAGTAACGGCCTCCCCCGGGGAACCGAGGTCGTGCATGCACCAGCCGGCGACGAAGGCCGTCAGATCCGGCAGATGGATACTGCCGAGGACCGGGTCCGCACCGTCCGGCGGCGCCGCGCCGGCGGTCAGCTCCGCGCCGCGGTCGAGCGCCCGGCGGCAGGCGTCGCGGTCCCCCACCAGCGCGTGCCCCTGCGCCTCGCGCTGCGCGGCGAGTCCGCGGATGCGTACGCTGCGGGCCTGCTGTGCGGCCCGCCGCGCCAGCTGGACGGTGGCCACCGAATCGCCGGTGTACAGGGCCAGTTCCGCCCGTCGGATCAGGGCGTAGGCGGCCAGCTCGTCGTCACCGCCGTCCGCGGCGAGCTGGACCGCCTGTTCGGTCCACCACAGCGACGCCGCGTCGCTGCCCGCCTCCTGCGCCATCCAGCCGGTGTACTCGGCGAACCGGGAGGCGAGCCGGAGCACGACATCGCGGTGGGCGGGCTGCGCCTGGTGGGCCATGCCCCGCAGCGCGCTGGTGGCCGCGATGCAGAGCTGGGCGACCACCGACGGCCCGAAGAGCTGCCCCAGCCGGCGGAACTCGTCGAAGACATTGCGGAAGTACGGCAATGCCGAATTCATCTCCCCGCTTTCGAGGAGAGGCGGCGCGAGAGACCAACTCACAATGGTGGAGGGCAGGCCCCCGCCACCGGGCGAGGCAGGGTCGAATGCCACGAAGTCGCTCTCACCACCGGCATGCATACGCAAGGTCCAGGGCGTACCGACATCCGCCTCGGTCATCGGCGTCACGGTGGTACTGCGCTCGGGTGCGGAAATCAGGCTGCTGAGTTGTCCGCCGGCATGGAGAGCGCTGTCACATAACTGTGCAAGATCGTGGCTCGGCGCCTTCACACCACGCTCGATCTTGCTCAAGTGCCCTTTGGAAAAGCAGATCAGGCTCGCCAGTTCTCCCAGCGACAGCCCCGCTTCAATCCTTCGCCGGCGTAACTCCGCCCCGAACCGCACAGGAATCCGCTGCACCCCGCTCGCCCCCCTCGTCGTTCGCGACCGGTGAGGGGAGTGTGCCACGCATCACACCAACTCTCACATCCCCTTCACGAATTGCTTGCTATCGGTTTCATCACGCTCCACTTCTGAGGAGGAAATCTCCTTCCCCGCAGGAAGGACGCCTTGTGCACCGGCCACATCGAGGCTGCCGCCCGTTCCGCAACGCCGAGATCTCCGCCCGGTCAGCCGCCCTCGTCACCCCGGACAGGGCCACGGACAGGCTCAGCCACTCCGCTACCGGTGCGGAACGGGGCCCTTCTCCAGGAGGTGGCTCACCGTGTGGACGACCCGCTCCAACAGCGGTTCGTCGTACGGCAGGAAGGGCAGTGGGACGGCGCACCGGCCGGTGGGCAGTTCGATGTCGACCGGATCGCCCTCCCGGGTCACCCGGCCGGTGGCCAGGTGGATGTCGTAGCCGTCCAGATGGAGGTGGCGGTCGCCCAACTCGAGACGGCCGGAGGCTATGTGCTCGGCGAGGACACGGCGCAGTGCCGTCCGGCGCAGTCGTGCGGTCCGGCCGAGCGGCTGGTCGTAGAGACGGTTCAGCGTATGCCAGGTGTCGCGGTCATGGGCGTGGGTGGCGCACCAGGCGAAGCTGCCGGCGCTGATGAGGAGGTCGACGGAGCGCAGGATCTCCGACAGCCGGACGGCATCGACGCCGGCCAGGGGCTGGGGGCCTCCGTCGGCGCGCTGGAGGAAGACGTCCTGCGCCTCCGCCCAGCCCGAAGCGCCGGGGTAGAGGTTCCCGGCGATACCGAAGCGTGCCTTCATCTCTCCTACGGACAGGGTGAGTTCCTCGTCCTCGATGTTCCATCCCTGGCGTACGGCAAGGCCGAGGACGGCTTCGATGCGGACGAGGTGGCCACGGAACATCGTGGTGGAGTGACCGGATTCCTCGGGCAGATAGTGCTCCCGGTAGACCTGCCGGAAGGGCTGACGCAGTTGCCGTGCGGCGATCCGGTCGCGCCAGGTCCGCCGTTCGGCAGAAGAGGCCCGGGCGGGGTGCCAGAGCCGGACGGCTGCGGAGGGCGGGGGCTCGGGGAGGTCCAGCGGTCCGGCCGCGGGCAGCACCGCCCGCCATGCACCCGGCGCGTACTCGACCTCCCAGACCAGGCGACGGGCGGTCCCCCGGGCCACGGGGTGCCCGGCGAGCGCAGCCCGCCAGCGGTCGTAGCGATAGACCGTCCCCTCGGCGTAACCGCCCTCCAGCGCCATTGCCAGAGTGCGCACTTGAGCCCGGGTCTTGGCCAACAGGTCGCGGACGAAAGCGACTTCTTCGGGGTACTCACGCCGGACCAGCGCCGGCAGCGTCTTCACCGTGCATCCGTCGGCATCTTCCCAGGTCAGCGCGGCTTCATCGGTGACGGTGAGCACAGCGGTGCAGCTGCCGCAGGGGATGCGCCGGACTCCGTCGGGGCCGTAGCCGAGGTCAGGGAGACGGAGCGCGACCTCGGTCCGCCGGCCGAGACGACGTTCGGCACGGCGCAGGAGGCGGTCGAGTTTTTTGCTGACGCCGGCATGCCGGACGACCCTGCGGGCTTCGCGCAGGGCGGCGATGGCCTCGGGCGTCGGGTAGGCCTCGACGGCCTGCGCGAGGGCGATACAGGCGCCCTGCGAGGGAAGGGTCTTGGCGCTCGTGGGCGCCACGGCGACCTGCGGCAGCAGGGTGGCGAAGACCTCCTCCGCCCAGGGCTCGTCGCGTCGCAGGGCCAGCCGGGCGGCGCGGCGGAGGGTGTCCGTGTCGGCCGGGGTGAAGGCCTTGTCGGCGGCGTAGGGGATCTGTCCGGCATGAAGGGCGGCGAGATGGTCGGCCGCGGTGCGCAGGGCGTGCCGGGCGAGCTCGGTATGCAGCGCCTCGGACGGCTCCGCGTCCCGCTCCGGCAGTGGCGGCCAGTCACCCGCCTGGGGCCCGTACCGCTGGTCCTCGGCGAGCATCGCCCGCTCCCGGGGGCCGGTTGCGAGCATCACCTCCAGCTCCGCGAGCCGCAGCGGGCTGTCGGCGTACAGCACACGCAGACGGGCGATGAGTTCCTCCTCCACCGCCGGACCGGCCAGCACGGCCACGGCCAGCGCGGCGTCGGCGACCCGGTCGGCCTTCGGCCCGGCCGTCCGGACCAGGAGGGCGGCATACTCCGCCAGCGCTTCCTGGTCCCATGGCTCCGTGCAGCGCAGCAACGCCCCGGCCGCATGGCGCACATCGGTGGGCCGCGGTGACTCGGCCAGCGCGGCATAGAGGTCCGTGAGAGCGGCGGCGGTGAAGGACGGCTGCACCTTGGCCCAGGTCACTTCGCGGGCGACACGGCGGGCGTGGTCCGGGGCGCTCTCGTCGGCGAGGGTGCGGTAGGCCGCGGGCAGAAGCGCGCCCAGTTCCTCCGGCGTCAGTCGTGCGCAGGCGGACCAGATGCCGCCGGACCAGTCGGCATCGGGCTGCGGCCCGGCCATCGCGGCCCGCAACTGCGCGGCGTGCGGTGACAGTTCGTCCATGCCCACAGACCGTAGCCGCAGGGTCTGACAATCCGGTCCGGTCACCGCCGCGCTCGACCGCGGCAGCCCCGCGTCAATAGGTGTCCCGGTATTGGTCCCGGACCTCGGGGCGTTGCTGGAAGCCGGCTGACGTGTACGTGGCGACGGCACCGGCATTGGAGCTCGGGGTGCAGACGTTCGCGCTCGACGAGCCCAGCTCCTGGAGTGCGGCCGCCGCGGCGACGGTGATCGCCTCGCCGTAGCCATGACGGCGATGTTCCCGGTGCACGCCCATCGGTTCGAGCAACCCGGGCCTTCCCGGACCGGCCGACCACACCGTCACCGCCGCCACCGCGTCGCCCTGGTCGTCGTGCGCGACCAGACACCGGGCGTCGGCGTACGGCAATCCGGCCGCCATCGCGTGCCAGCGCTCGTCCGTGAACCTCGACCCGTCGAACGCTGCCCTATGTACGGCGGCAAACACGTGCGCCTGCTTGGGCCCGACCACCTCGATCCGCACGCCTGGGTCCTTCACCGGCTCCCTGAGGTCGCGGCGCAGCGGCGTCCACGGCTCGTCGGCGTTCCAGCCGTCCTCGAACAGCAGGTCTTGGACCAGTGCACCCGTCGGTGCCTCGATGTTCACCTTGCCCTCGGGCAGTACGCCGCGCGCCGGCTCGGTCACGTCGTCCACCAACTGCTGCGCCAGCTCCTCGTCCCGTTGAGCGTCTGGCGCGATCGTCAGCCGCAACAGCCCGGGACCGTCCAACAGCCCGACGGCGAGAATCTGTCCGTCCCGGCTCCACGTCCTGACCGCCGCGGCGGTCGCTTCCGCACCCAACCGCCAGAACCAGCCCAGGTCCCCCGGATGCAGTTGCATCGGCGCCCCGTCGTACTGCCACTCCCGCAGCACGCCCACAGCCTCGCCCAGCCCGTCGACTCCCGGCTTGCCCAACGCAATCGCCATACGCCCGATCAGACACCACCGCACCGGCAGTCCGCACCCGGTTTCCGAGCGGCCGGTGTGGTGCGGGTTTGGGGACGTGGGAAGGCAGCCGGTGATCGAAGAGAAACGGCCTAGCTGATGAGGTCCTGGGGGCGCAGGTAACCGGCGGGCCGCTCGTGCTCGCCGAACCAGCGGTGTGCGGCGCGGGAGCGGGCCGCGTCGATCAGCTCGTTGCCGTAGTGGCGGATGGCGAAGGCCGGGATGCCGATGCGGTAGCGCCGGTCGGGTACGCCCGCCACGCCGGCCTGTTCCTGGATGAACAGCGGAGCCAGCGCCGGGTCCTGCGGTTCCTTGACGCCGCCGGTGGGACACAGCTCAAGACTCACCAGCCGGTGGCCCGAGTTGTCCGGCCGTTGGTGGCACCAGAACAGGCCCACGGCGTCCAGCGCGTCCCACGGGATGACCGCATGCGTCGTCTTGTTGTGCCACCACCACACACCGGTCGCGTCGAACGCCAGGTAGGCGTCGCGGTCCCCCCACCCGACCCACGCCATGAGCACCCCGGCCGCGCCGAGCGCCAGGAACCAGATCACCGCGAACACCCAGGCGCCGACGCCGTATCCGTGGACGGCACAGGCGACCGGCATCGAGAGGGCGAGGGCGAGACCGGCAACGGCACCGGGCAGGGTCCGGCGCATCCGCTGCTTGCCGAAGCGGAACATGGCGGCGTCAGGGGCGGGTGTACGTCCGGGGAGCATGCACAGGAGTCTACGAAGCGGCGGCGCCCCACTGGACGGCGGGCCCGAGTGCCCGGATCAGGCCGGAAGTCCAGGTCAGGACGGAAGTCCGGATGCGGGAGGAAGTCCGGGTCAGGACGGAAGTCCGGGTCAGGCCGGAAGTCCGGATGTGGGCGGGAGTTCGGATCTGGCCGGGAGTACGGCCCCACGCCGGCCCGCCGTCGAAAATTCGTTTGAACGGCCGCGGGGATCCGTCTAATCTCTCGGATCATCGACGTGTAGCTCAGCAGTAGAGCGCCGGGCTCTGGACCCGGAGGGCGCGGGGGCGGTACCCGCCACGTCGGCTATGAACGACGACGCTGAGCAGCAGCCCCTCACCCGGATCCCGCCCTATGCGCGGGACCAGTTGGCGAAGGCCTTCGTCACGGCGCTGACCCACGAGGACGCCGGAACCCGCGAGCGCGCGGAGGACCGGGCCCGCCGCTGGCGCGGAATCCTGGACCGCCTGGCCGACGGCTCATTGACCGTGGGTTCGCGCACTCCGGTGGCCGGCCTTCCGGCCTGGGTGACCCCCGAGGTCGTCCGGGGCGGCTTCGCGACCGGTGAGGCGAGCGCCGGTGGGCCGCTCCAGCCGTACGAGAAGGAGGCGGCGCGGCGGGCCGGTGTGCCGGCCGACCGCCGGGCGCTCTTCCTGCACGCGCTGACCGAGGCCGGGCTGGCCGACCTGGGCGCGCTGCTGGACGACGGGCGCTATGAGGTGTCGGTACCCGAGGAAGCCGCGCTGCTCACCGTCGCCTGGCTGGTGCGCTCCGGGCAGGTGACCGAGGCGGTGGAACTCGTCGAGGTACTGGAACCGTTCGCCGGCCGGCTGCGGTTCACCCCCCGGCCGTCGGCCGCGCCCGCGCCGGACGCCTGCGCGGTGCACCGCCGGACGGTCGCCGACGCCGGCCGGACCCTGGCGCGGCGGCGGCCCCACGCGGCGGTCGAGACCCAGCGGGAAGCGCTCACGGTCTGGCAGCCGTTCGCCGACGAACTGCTGGTCCACTGGCTGGAGACCGCCGAGGGCGAACGGGTCCTCGCGCGCACGCCGGACGAGGGCTGGTACGAGCGGGGGGCCGCCCTCCTGCACCGCTACCGGCTGCTGGCTGCGGCCCATACGCGCTGCGGAAAGCACCGCGACCCCAAGGAGAACCTGGGCATCCTGCGCGGCGCGCTGGAGGAGAGCGTCGCCGGGCGTCCGCTCGATGCGCGTCGGCTCGGTCTGCTGCGGCACGCCGTCGCGTCCATGGTGCGGCGTCGCGGGGTGCCCGGATCCGCACGGCACTTGACGCTGCGCGGCCGCCAGGCGGCACAGGGGGCGCTCCCCTCGCACCACGCGCTGGCACAGCTGGTGCTCCGCCGGCTCGGCGAACTCCCCCAGGACGTGGGTGCGGCCGAGGTGGAACCGCTGGTGGTCGCGGTGACCGAGCGGGAACACCAGGAGACAGGGCTGCCCGTTGGAGCCCCGGTTCCGGCGTCGGTCCGCGGGGTGGTCGAAGCGACGCTGAGCGCTCCGCTCGGCACCCTCGTGGAGCGGGGCGTGGTGCCGTCGGCCGAGGTCCTGGCCGAGCTGGTGCCCCAGCTGGTCGCCGCCACGACCGCACAGGGCTTTCCCGACGAGGCGCTGCGGACCCTGATGGCCGCGAACTACCGGGCGTTCCGTAACCGCCGTTCGCTGTTGCTGCTCCATCTGGAGCGGCAGGTACGGGTCGAGGAGCTGCCCTGGGTACGGGCGGTGTCCGGGCAGCGGGGCGACGAGGCGGCGCAGGAGGGCGCGCATGACGCGCTGCGGCAGCTGGGCGAGCTGGCCGTGCAGGGATTTCCCGGCACGCTGCTGCCCAACCCGCTGGTCCGCGAACTCGGTGTGCTGGCCCGCCAGGCCGACCTCGGTGCGCCGATGGTCGAGGAGCTGGCGGCGGACATCTTCATGGGCACCTTCAGCCCGAAGTTCCTCACGGCCGCGAGAATCGCGGGCGAGCTGCTGCGCGGCACGCTGTACGAGCGCTACTACGGAATCGACTACGCGGCCATCCGCAATCTGGCGATCGCCGAGGCGGGAGAGGCACTGACCCGCGCCTACCGGCCGCGTACCTCCCCGCAGTTCGCGCGGCTGTGCACCGCGCGGGCCGGGGCGTCCGGGCGGAGCTCGGTGGCGGCGAACGGCAAGGTGATCGAGCAGGCGCAGATCCTCACCACGCACAATCTGGCGACGCTGGTGCGCCAGGTGGGCATCGCCCCGGAGCCCGGCTGGGAGGATCTGGCCGGTCGCTGCTTCCGTACGGTCTGCCGGCTGGTGGCCCGGGTGCACCACAACCCGCGGCCCCTGGCCACCATCAAGGACGCGGCGTACGCATGGCGGCAGCTGATCTTCTTCCTCGCGCTGTGCCCGCCCGCCGAGCAGACACGGCTGCTCGCCGGCCTGGACGAGGAGACGGCCCGTCACCCGGCGCATGTCGCCGCCCGGCTCGCACCCGCCCTGGCCGGGCTGCACCTGGTCGCGGCCGGCGGAAGCTTCGCCGACGACGGGACGGCGCTCGGCGGCCGGGCCCGCCGTTTCCTCGGCTGGAGCACCGAGGAACACTGGCTGCGCCGCCTGCCACTGACGAGGGAGCAGGCGGCGGGCTGAGGGGCCGTCTTGCCGGGACCAGGGCGTACGGGAGCGGGGGCCGCGGTGAGGGCCTGTCCGGTGGGCCGGCACGAGCCCACCGGACATTCAGACGCATCGGCACGCCCCCTCACTGCCCGAACCGAGGGAAAACCTCCAAAACCGCCTTCTCATTACTGTGTCCGCCCAACTGATCATGCGATCGTGCTTGGTCGCAGACTTGCAAGGTGCGGTGTGTGCTCCGGCGCCGGCCGCCCCTTGCTCCGCGACGACCGAAGGACGTGCCTCATGAGCGAACGAGTCATCACCCCGCGCAGCCGCGGCTTCCTCTTCCTCGACTCCCATCCGGCCGGCTGCGAGCGCCTGGTGCAGGAGATGTGGCAGGCCGTCCCCTCCCCCGCCGAGGTCCCGAGCAGCGCGCCGGTGGCACTCGTCGTCGGCTCCTCGGCGGGCTACGGGCTGGCGGCGACGATCGCCGGCCTCGCGCGGGCGGGCATCCGCGGTATCGGCGTCTGCTTCGAGAAGGCCCCCACCGAGCGGCGCACCGCCACCGCCGGCTGGTACCGCACCGCCGCCACCGCTGAACTCGCCCGCCGGCACGGTCACGAGATGGTCTTCCTCAACGGTGACGCATTCTCCGACGCGATGAAGGACCAGGTCGCGGAGGTGCTCCGGGAGCGCTTCGGCCGCCTGGACCATCTGGTCTACTCGGTCGCCGCCCCGCGCCGCACCGACCCGGACACCGGCGCCACCTACGCCTCCGCCCTCAAGCCCATCGGCGAGGCGTACCGCACCAAGACCCTCGCCTTCGACAGCGAGGGGGCTCCGGAGGTCAAGGAGGTGGAGACGGCGCCGGCCACCGAGGACGACATCGAGCAGACCGTCGCGGTGATGGGCGGCGCGGACTGGGAGCGGTGGATCGACCACCTCGCCGACCGTGAGCTGCTCGCCGACGGATTCACCACTGCCGCCCTGTCCTACATCGGCTCCCCTCTGACCGACGGGATCTACCGGCAGGGCACCATCGGCGCCGCCAAGTCTCACCTCGAAGCGACCGCCCGTACGCTCAACGAGCGCCTGGACAAGCTGGTCAGCGGCCGCGCGGTCACCTCCGTCAACGGGGCCGCGGTCACCCAGTCCTCCACCGCCATCCCCGGCATCGCGCTCTATGTGGGCCTGCTGCGCGGCGTCCTGGGCGACGCCATGGTGCCGCCGATCGCCCAGCTGGCCGGCCTGTGGGACCAACTCACCGGCGCCCGGCCCCTCGAAGTCGACGACGACGGCCGGGTCCGTCTCGACTCCTGGGAACTCAACAGCGCGGTCCAGGCCGCCGTGACGGAGCGGTGGGAGACGGCCACCACCGACACCATCACCCGCCTCGCCGACCTCGACTGGTTCCACGCCGAGGTCCAGCGGCTCTATGGCTTCGCGGTACCGGGAATCGACTACGCGGCCCCGACCGCCACCCAGGTTCCTTGGCCGGACACCCTCTCCTGAGCGCGGGATGAATTCCGCCGAGCGCAACGAAGCCTGTGAAAAGAAGGCCATCGAGTGGCCCTCGGCGCATGCGATCAGACTTCCGCCTCCGCCGATCTGCCGAGTAACTCAGCGAGCCGTAAGGATTGTTGACGGTGCCACAGATTCGGCTGGCTGCGACAACACGGCACCATCGAATGCGGATTCCGCCGGGAAGGAATTCGGTCAACAACTGGGCACCGTCGCCACCGCTTCCGGTCTCGTCTCCCCTGACGCCCTCGCCGATGGGGATACAGGCTGATGGATGGCGGGAGTTGCGGCTGCCCGATGCGTTCGGTCACACCGCCATTACCCAACAGGGAAGCGCCCCGGCCGCCCGGCTCCCACAAGAAGGCTCATAGCCGGACCGTGCTCGGCACCGGTGTCGCGGATTCCGCGCATCCCTCGGCAGTATTCACGATTCACGGGGTCACCCGATGAGGGTGACCGGAATCACGGAGAAATGCGGGCCGGACGGTTCGCTCTCAGGCCGTGGCTCTTGCGTCACGGTCCGACTCGCCGGCGCCCGAGGCACCCTGGCGGGAGATGACCGCCGTCACAGTTTTACCGGCCGGCTTGCTGCGGACCTCCACGGATGCCGCGAGGCGGCAGACCATCGACCATCCGAAGCCGCCGCCCTCTCCGGTCACATCGGGCGTGCGGGGGCGGGGCAGAACAGGGCTGGAGTCGCCCACGGCGACCACGACCGACTGCGGGCCGGACGTCAGCCGCAATGTGCAGAGCTTGCCACCCGCATGACGTACGGCGTTGGTGACCAGTTCGGAGACGACCAGGATCACCGCGTCCCTGGCGTCCTTGTCCAGGGATGGCTCCAGACGCTCCAGAAACGTGGCCGCAAGGTGCCGGGCGGGCCCGACGGCTTCGGAATAGCAGTCCAGTTGAAGCTCCAGCACCGGCGACGCCGTGACCATGCGCGGAGCCTCGGCGGTGCACATGATAAAGCTCACCTCGTATCGCGTCGACTTACCTTCAGATCGGAAAGCGTGCCCTCTTCCCGAGGTGTCAACCACACATTTCCGAGTTCGGAAGAAAATGTTTGCTCTTCGCAACATCGGAATGATCGACCCCGGCCCGCACCGACGGATACGGGCAAGCGGTGTGCCGCGGAACACCTCACCGGAGCGGAAGCCGGGCGGTGAGCCCGGTGACCGCTACGCCCCTCGGGCCTGCCCTGCGATTCCGGCACCGAAAATGATCAGTGCGGCGGCATCGAAAGAAGGGGAACCACAGTTGTCATCCTCCGGACAATCGGGTGCCCGAATCCGTCGCGGGCACTCGGAAATCACTCCCGGTTTGCTTCACGATCCGTCGGGTAAAAGGGTGTGCATTCCTTTCGTTGCACGGGCGGGCCGAATGACGCGGCAGCCGGGACTCGCCCGAGGGGCGCCGGGCCTGGTCACGGCTCCCCCAATCGCCCGCGGCCGCCCCTCCGTCGTCGCTAGCCTCGCGCCATGCTCACCGCCACGCTCGCGTTCGCCGGAGTCGCCGCCCTCATCAACCTCACGCCGGGCCTGGACACACTGCTCGTCGTACGGACCTCCGTCACCCACGGCCGGACCGGCGGCCGGGCCGCCGCAGCCGGCATCATCACCGGCTGCCTCGCCTGGGGCCTGGCGACCGCCGTCGGGCTGACGGCGCTGCTCACCGCGTCCCGCCTGGCCTATGACGCCCTGCGCATCGCCGGCGCCGGGTACTTGGCGTGGCTGGGCCTTTCGGCGCTGTGGCGGTGCAGGCGACAAAAGGCGCATGACGGACAGAAGCACCCCAAAGGTGCCGCCATGGCCACTTCCGATGAGGAGCCCGCCGGTTCATTCGCGTCCGGAAGAGGGTCCGCCTTCCGGGCCGGGCTCGGCGCCAACCTGCTCAACCCCAAGGCAGGCATCTTCTACATGAGCCTGATCCCGCAGTTCATCCCTCACGGGGCGCCGGTTTTCGGCACCACCCTGCTCCTCACGGCGATCGATGTCATCGAGCTGGCGCTCTGGTACCGGGTGGTCTCCAGCGCCGCCTCCGTGCTCAGCGAACGTGCCACGCGCCCGTCGTCCCGGCGCCGTATGGAACAGCTCAGCGGCGTCACCTTCCTCGGCTTCGCCGCACATCTCCTCCTGGCCGATCGCACCTGACACGTCACCCACCAACAGCTCCGCAGAAGCGGCGCAGGCGCCCCGGACGCCGTCGTGAGGAGAGCACTACGCCCGACGGCGGGTGCGACACTCCTCACCGGCCACACCGTGCGCCCGGCTCACCCGCCCGTGCCCGGGGCAGCCACGACCGGCTCCGCCGCCTCGCCACTAGCAGTGCGGGCAAAAAGCCGCAAAGGCGCATAGACCGCCACAGAGACCAGGAATGCAACGTAGTAGGCGAAATCAGCCCCATGCAGCGCGGCCGCGACCGGGCCGACGAACAGGGTGGTGTCCATGAAGGGCACGGCCGCGGCGAAGGCGGCGACGAAGGCGACACAAGCGGGCCACCAGGGCTGGGGGCGGCCGAACTCGGCCTCGACGTCGATCGGCGCGCCGCGCCGGGCCTTGGCACGCAGCCGCGCGTCGACCAGCACGATGCCCACAAACCCGGGGATCCAGTAACCGACGAACAGCAGCAGGTTCTGGAAGCGGAGCGTGGTGTCCGCGGCGTGCATCCAGAGGACGAGCAGGAAGCCGAGCACGGCAGCCGCCCCTGCGGCGAGCGGCCGTGGAACCCGGATGCCGGCCGCCTGCAGTGCCAGCGAGCCGCTGTAGTCGTTCATGGCGTTGCTGCACACCGCCGCGGCCGCAATGGCCAGCAGCCCGAAGGCGCCTAGGACGCCACCGCCCAGCAGCCCGTGCACCCCGGCGGCGGTCTGGTCGGTGAACAGCTCGGCTCCCCACAGCCCCAGCGCCTGGACCCAGGCGAAGGACAGCACCATGCCGAGCAGGGAGTACCAGAACATCCGGGGCCGGGACGTCGTACGCGGCAGGTAGCGGCTGAAGTCCGAGGCGTACGGCGCCCACGAGATGGCCAGGCTGAGTGCGATGGTGCTGGTCAGGACGAAGGCACCGAGACGCTCGCCGCCGTGCGCCGACCCCGAGACGGGGAGCGGCACACCGGACAGCAGCTGCACGCTGAGGACCAGGAACGCGGCGCCCAGCACGAAGGTCATCACCGTCTGGAGCTGATGGAGGGCCTCGTAGCCGAAGACGCCGACGACCCCTTGGAGCAGCAAAACCACCAGTGCCCCCAGCCAGAACGGCCAGCCGAGCAGCTGGGCCAGCGCCTCGCCGCCGAAGAGGCCGATGAGCGCGTCCCAGGCGACGGAGGAGAGCCACTGCATGATGCCGGGCAGGGCCACCCCGCGCCCGAAAGCGAGCCGCGAGAGCGGCAGCTGACCGGTTCCGGTCTGGCTGCCCCACGTGCCCAGGTAGGCGGCGGGGACCGCGCCGACTACCGTGCCGAGCACCATGGCGGTGAAGGCCGTCCAGAAGTCCAGCCCCAGCGAGATGCCGACCGTGCCGGAGAACACTCCGGTCATGGTGAGGTTGGGGGCGAACCAAACAGTGAAAAGACGGGCAGCCTTTCCGTAGCGGTTGCTTTCGGGCACCGGCCCGATTCCGTGCCGTTCGACCGCCAGGTCACCGGGCCGGGCAGGCATCCGCCCTCGGAAGGCGGATTCTTCGATGGTCATGACTCTCCAGGCATCAACAGATGCGCCCTACGGTAGGCCGGACAGCCGGCCTGCCCGTCACGGCCCCCTGGCACGGCACCGCCACCGCTGCCGTTACCGTGCGGAGGCCGACGGAGGACGAGCCGGTCGTATACGGGTCCCGGGGTCCCGGCGGGTCACGGATAGGAAACCACCGTGGACGGCACTGTCGAGGTGCCCGAGGTGGGAGCGCCGATGCTGTTGATCACGTGCTCGTACTGCCCCTTGCCTCCCAGGGAGACCACCAGCAGATGGTGGAGCTTCACGCCAGGTTTGGCGGGCGCCTGGAAGCCGTGGTCCTGGCGGATGGTGGGATCCACGTTGTAGTAGCAGTAGCTGCCCAGGCCCCACCCTTCGTGGGCGGTCACGCCATCAGCGATCTTGTAGGCGGCGTACCCCTTGATGTCGCCGTTCTGTATCGCGGCCTGATTGGGCGCGTCGTAGGCCTTCTCGTTCTGGAAGAAGACCGTACGTCCCCGTTCGCCGCGCCACTCCACGTCGTACTTGTTGAAGTGCTCGACGAAGAGCCCGGTCGCCAGGACGTCGTCACCGTTCACACGAACCCCGTGGTCGGCCCGGTTCGTCTCCCAGCCCACGCCGTCCCCGTGATCGGCCCGCCAGACCCAGGTGTGGTCGATGAGGGTGTGGTTGCTGTTGATCACCATGCTGGTGGTCGCCTTGCCGGGGCCCGCCCCGCCGATCCGTATGAAGACGTCCTGGACGGTGGTCGGATTGGCGGCGTGGTCGGCGGACGCGCCCTCGGGGCCGACCTCCAGCAGTGTGGCGGAGTTGACCGGGCCGGCATCGATCAGGAATCCGGCGAGTCGCACCCCGTCGACGTCGGCGACCTTCATGGCCGTCGCACCGTTGTCCGGAACGAGGGTCGGGTACCCCAGCCCCAGCACCACGGTGTTCGGGCGCCGCACCTCGACCGGCCGGTCGAGGTGGTAAATCCCGGGTGTGAGCAGCAGGTTGAGGCCCTGGGACAGTGCCGCGTTGAGAGTTGCCGCGTCCACGCCGGGTTTGGCCACATAGAACCGACCGAGCGGAAGGGACTCGCCCCTTGGCCTGCCACTCCCCCAGGTCGTGCCGCGGGCATTGGTGCGCTTCTCCGGGAGGAAGACCTTGTAGTCCGCCCCGTCGAGATAGAGGAAGGGCTTTTCGCGGGAGACCGGGGTGGTGTCGAGGGTGGTGTACGGCGGGTCGGGGAAGCTCTGTGCGGGGGCTCCCTCGACGCCGGAGAACACCATGTTCCACACGGCGTTGTTCCAGCCGCCCACCGAGCTGTCACGGGTGTACCACTGCTGCTGTGAGTAGGGGGCCACGCTGCCGTCGATACGGCTGTCGGCGATATAGCCGCCGCTGGCCCAGCCGTAGCCGTCCGGCGCCAGGTTCAGTCCGCCCTTGATGTGCATCCGCCGGAACGGCGCCGCCTGTGCCACCGCCCACCGGTTGGTGCCGTTGACCGGGTGGAGCGTGAGGTTCTCGGCCGAGCGCCAGAAGTTCTGTGTCGCGTTGCCGTTGAACCAGCCGGCGTCGACGGTGACATCGCCGTGGAACGTCGTGTCACCGGGCGACAGTCCGAGGCCCGCGATCGAGGTGTAGAAGCCGATCTGAGCGTTCAGGCCACGGTACGTCCCCGGTTTGAAGAGGAGCGCGAATCTCCCCTCGCCGAACTGGGCCGACTCCTGCCGCTTGAAGATCTCGTCGACGGTGCCCTGAATGTTGGGCGTGGCGGGATCGAACACCAGCACATTCGGGCCGAGGTCGCCGCCGCCCGGCAGCGCGCCGGCGGCAGGCGCTGCGGACGCCCGGCCAGAGAGGACCGGCAGGCCCGCGGCCGGAACGGCAGCTGCCATCGCGGCCAGCACGCTGCGGCGGGAGGGCCTCGGTGCGCGGGGCGCCGAGCCGGCAGTGGGGGGTGTGGGCATAGCAGCTCTCCTGATTCAGGAAGTGAACGATTGAAGTTCATGGGAGCGCTCTCTTGCCCGATGCATGTTCACCATGTGTGAACGATGCGTCAAGAGTTCTGTCAGGAATCGGGGGACTTGGACTGACCGTTCGTCAAGTGACGTGGGGATTCAGGCCAGTTGACGCTGTATCACCGAGGGCCGGCTGGGGCTTCGCCCGTTGGAGTCTCAGCGTTCAGGAGATGTCACTGCACGCCGAGCGGGGCGGCCTCAGCGGCTCACCGCGTCACCGCGTCACCGCGTCACCGCGTCACCGCGTCACCGCGTCACCGAGCGACATCGCCACCACGGTGTGGACCGACCGCCGCTGCCGGTCCTTGCGTACCTCGTCCTCGGCGAGGCCCGGCACACCCTGCCGCTGGAACCCCGCGCGCAGTTGCTCGGCCCGTGCCGCCCTGTCTTGGTTACCGGCTTCGTTTTCGGCTTCGTCGTCAGCTTCGTTTCCGGCTTCGTTTCCGGTCATGGCCGGAAGCTTACGAGGGGTCCCGAAGGCGGGGCGGTCGGGCGTGCGTAGACTCCGGCGGCATGCCCCTGCCACAGAATTCTCCGGCCCCGGACGCGACCGTGGTACGCACCGGGCGCCGCGGCGCACTGACCGCTCTCCCCATCTGTCTGATCCTGGTCGCACTGGGCCTGGCCGGGGTGGTGGGGCTGGTCATGCTCGCCACGGGTACGACGAAGGGCGAGGTCACGGCGCCCGGTGTGGCCGGTCTGGTGATGATGCTGGTGTTCGGCGCGCTCGGGGTGCTCTTCGGCATCCCGGCCTGGCACGGCAGGCGCGCGGCGGTCATTGTCGACCGCGCGGGTGTGTGGCTGGACAACGGCAGGGCACGGCAGATCATCCCGTGGGACGTGCTGGCCGGAGTCGGTATGCAGTGGAGCCAGTTCGGGCGGCGGGTGAAGCAGTACTCCATCGAGCTGTGCCCCAGCGGCCCGATCGACGACCGTGATCCGGTGCTCTGGGCCCTGGTCCGCGACGAGGAGCCGATCGGCCCCGGTCTGCCGCGGCTGCGCTACCGGCTTCCGGTTCCGCCCGGCAGCCAGGAGCAGGTGACAGCGGCGGTCCGGCGGTACGCCCCGCCGCACCTCTGGCTGGGAGAGGCACAACGCGAACCCGGCCACCTCGGCCGCCCGGACCCGAGCCGCCGCCCCGGGCGCTGAAGACGCGCCGGCCGACGAACGACGAAGGCGACGGAGACCCGAATCCGCCCGAAGAAGGCGGCTGGGGCGCACCGACGTGCGAAGGACAATGCGCCTCAGCCTTTCCCCGCCATCGGGACGGGTTCTCAGCCGACGGTAAAGCCGCGCGCACCGCGACGCCATGTGGGGACTCCGTACGGGGCGCCCGGGGTGACGCGAAGAGCTCCGCACTCTCCGCTTTTGCCCACCGGGCCTGCCGGGCCACGGAATTCTCGCTCGCGCAGCAGATCGGCCACTCCTGCGGGCCTCAGCCCAGGGCACGGTCGAGGTTGAATGCGGCGCTGATGAGTGCCAGGTGGGTGAAGGCTTGGGGGAAGTTGCCGATCTGCTCGCCGGTGCGGCCGATTTCTTCGGCGTACAGGCCGAGGTGATTTCCGTAGGTGAGCATCTTCTCGAAGGCGAGCCGCGCCTCGTCCACACGGCCGGCGCGGGACAGCGCCTCGACATACCAGAACGAGCAGATCGAGAAGGTGCCTTCCTCACCGCGCAGCCCGTCCGGGCTGCCGCCCGGGTCATAGCGGTAGACCAGGGAGTCGGACACCAGCTCCTCGCCCAATGCGTCCAGGGTGGAGAGCCATTTCGGGTCCGTCGGGGAGATGAACTTGGCCAGCGGCATCATCAGAACGGCGGCATCGAGAACGTCGTCACCCTCGTGCTGAACGAACGCCATTCGCTTGCTGGACCAGCCACGCTCCATGATCCGCCGGTAGATGGCGTCCCGGGCCCTCCCCCAGCGGAGCATGTCCGCCGGCAGCCCCCGGTGCGCGGCGATCCGCATCGCCCGTTCCAGCGCCACCCAGCACATCAGCTGTGAGTACAGGAAGTTCTGGGTTTTGCCGCGGGTCTCCCAAATACCTTCGTCCGGCTGGTCCCAGTTGTCACTGACCCAGTCCACGAGTTTGCCGACGGTGTCCCAGTGCTCGCTGGACAGCGGCTCGCCCCATTTGTCGTAGAGGTAGAGGGAGTCGATAAGTGCCCCGTAGATATCCAGTTGGAGCTGGTTGACGGCGTTGTTGCCGATCCGGACGGGGCTGGAGCCCAGGTGTCCCTCCAGGTGGAGGAGTTCTTCCTCTGGCAGTTCGCTGCGGCCGTCGATGCCGTACATGATCTGCAGTGGGCCGTGGGCGCAGTCCGTGAGGCAGATGTTCTGGGACAGGAAGTGCACAAACGCCTTGGCCTCATCGGTGAAGCCCAGTCTGAGCAGCGCATAGATGCAGAACGCGGAGTCTCGCACCCAGGCATAGCGATAGTCCCAATTCCGCTCGCCGCCGATCTGTTCGGGCAGGCTGGTCGTGGGAGCGGCCACGATGGCGCCGGTCGGCGCGTAGGTGAGGAGCTTGAGGGTCAGCGCGGAGCGGTGCACCATTTCCCGCCAGCGTCCGCGATAGCGGGAGTGCGACAGCCAGCTGCGCCAATAGCGCACCGTGGCGCCGAACAAATCCTCCGCCTCCGACAGCGGACAGGCCCGTGGCTCCACCCCGTCACCGATCCGGTCGAGGGCGAACACCGCGGAACTGCCCTCGTCCAGCGTGAACGAGCACCAGGCATCCGGACCGTCGATCTCGACCGGAACGCTGGACGTCAGCGCCAGCGAAAGGGCCGGGGAGTCGAATACGGTCTGGCCATGCCGGGAGCTCACGGTGTGCACGCTTCTCCCGTAATCGAAGCGCGGAGCCACCCGGGCGATGAACGGCAACGATCCGCGCACACAGAGCACCCGCCGGATCAGCCGATGACGGTCCGCCTCACGGGAGTCGTCGACGATCGGCATGAAGTCCTGGACCTCCCCGACACCGTGGTCCGCGAAGAAACGCGTGATCAGGATGTTGGTGTCGGGAAAGTAGAACTGCTTCGTCCGGGCGGGCACGTCCGCGGCCAGCTCAAAGGCTCCGCCGCGATCGGCGTCCAGCAGCGCCCCGAAGACACTGGGCGCGTCGAATCGTGTACAGCAATACCAGTCGATGGTGCCGTTCGTACCGACGAGCGCAGCAGTGCGCATATCGCCGATCATCCCGTGCTCGGCAATGGGCGTGTAGCGAAGTGCGTCCGCCTTGCTGGGGCGGAGGCTCACACCGGCGGTCATATGCCCTCCCCGGCGTTGGGGAGCAGATGCAGTGAATTCAGATTACCTCTCAGGGAATGCGGGCGGCGAGCGAGGCAGCTCGGTCACCGCCCCTCCTTCCTATGGTGAACCTCGGTCACTCACCGTGACAGGACGAGTCCCCTGACCAGGACACTGCACCAGCAGACTCCCCAGCGCCGTGCGCCGGTGCAGGACCGCCCGTCCCGCGCGGGTGCTGGTGATCAGGCCGGCGCCGCGCAGTGCGGCGGTGTGGGCGGAAGCGGTGGCATTGCTGACGTTCAGCCGCCGGGCGAGTGCGCTGGTGGTGTGTTCCTCCCCGAGGAGCAGCAGGGTGTCGAAGCGGGTCCGTCCGAGCACACCGGCGAGCGCCTCGTCCGAGCCGACCGCCCCGCCCGGCGAGAGCGGCAGACCCGGTCCGGCCGGATAGGTCACGGCCACGGGGCGGCCGGGCAGGTCGGCGATCAGGGGAGGGCCGGTCCAGTGGAAGGTGGGCAGCAGCAGTACGCCGCGACCGCCCAGCGTGATGTCGCGCTCGTAGGACGCCTCGAATTCCCAGACGTTCTCGTGCAGCCGGGCGCCCGGGACGAGTTCGGTGAGTGCGGCGCCGATGCCGTGTTCGGCCACGGTCAGGGCATGGCGGGTGAACTCCGCCCGGTGGAGGTCCTGCACCAAGGGCCACACCGGGCGCAGCGCCGTATCGAATGCCGCATGCTGTGCCCGGCGGAGGAGGCGCCAGGCGCCGCCGTCGCCCCGGTACAGATCGCGGAGCCACAGCGGAGCCGGGGTCGGCTGCCGGGCATATACCCGCTCGATCTCGGCGCGGACCAGCTCCGGTGGCGATGCTCGGACGGTGTCCAGTCCCTCCTTCAGAGAGTCGCTGAAGACATCGAGGAAGTGAGGTGCCACCTCGGCGGGAACCAGGTCACTCAGCGGCTGGACGGTGGGCGGCAGGGACTGGAGCAGCCGTCGTCGCCAGCGGCCGAAGAGCAACGTGTCGTCCGGGGAGCACATCTTCATGAGGGCCACGTTCAGCTCTTGCAGCGGAGCCGGCCGGGAAGCGAACCGGACCCGGGCGAAGTCGGCAGCCGTGAAATGGACCCGGATCACTACTCTCCCTGGTGGCGCATCGCCATCGTTTCGGGCAGGGCCTGAACGATGGTCCGTCCTCCCTGCTGGGTGCCAACCTCCAGGTCATGCCCCCTTTATTCATTCAGGGGCCGCCGGAAGGCACAAGGACCGATGTCACAGAGGCACAAGGGGAGAGCCATGTTCCGCAAGAGCGTCGACGAGGGGGAGCGAGCAGGCGGATCGTCTGCGCTGGAGCGCGGCCTTGAGGGCGTGCCCGGGGGTGGGCAGATGGCGGGAGTGAACCGTCGGGCTGTCACCAAGTCAGCCGCGCTGGCAGCCACGATGCTGCTCGCGGGCGGCGGCATCGCGCAGGCGCAGCCCGGGAAGGCGCGCACCGCGAAGGACCTCACCGTGCGGTTGCCGGCGCCGACCGGGCCGCACCCGATCGGGGTCACCACGCTGTATCTGGTCGATCGCGCCAGGCGTGACCCCTGGGAGCCGCTCCCGGTTCGGGAAGTGATGGTGACGGTGTTCTATCCGGCCCGCACCGTCCGCGGCTACCCGGTTGCCCCGCAGATGACCAGGGGCGCCGCCGAGCGTCTGCCGTTCATCGAGCCCCTCTTCCATGAGGGACTGCCGGCGAAGGGGGTGAACTGGGCGGCCACCAGGACCCATGCACACACGGGCGCGCCCGCGCAGACCGTGCGGCGACCGGTGCTGCTGTACAGCCCGGGAGGCGGCGACCCGCGCACCTTCGGCACCGCAATCGCCGAAGAACTGGCGAGCCGTGGCTACGTGGTGGTGACCATCGACCACCCCGGCGACGGCAGTGAGGTCGAGTTCCCCCATGCGAGGGCCGGGAGAAGGAAGGTCCGCGAAACGGTTTTCCGGGGAGACCCCCGCTCGGACCCGAAGATGTTCCGTACGGTGATCGGCACCCGGATCGCGGACACCCGGTTCGTGCTGAACCAGCTGGAAGCGCTGGCCGCCGGGCGGAACCCGGACGCGGAGGGACGCCCGCTGCCGGAGCGCCTCGGTCGTGCACTGGATCTGCGGCGGGTGGGCATCTACGGCCACTCGGCCGGCGGCACCACCGCCGCCGAGACGATGTACGAGGACCGGCGCCTCCACGCCGCGATCAACATGGAGGGCTTTCTGGACCACCCACCGGCCTCCCCCGGCCAGGAAGGGCAGCTCTTCCCGATCGCCCGGTACGGCACGGACCGACCGCTGCTCCTGCTGGGAACCGATGGATTCCGCTACAAGAAGGAGCTGGAGCGTTCCTGGTCGGCGACGCTCGCCCACCCGCACGGATGCACCAGCCGCCGGCAGCTCGACCACACCGCGCACGGGGTGTTCACCGACTACGCCGCCATCGTGCCCCAGTTGCAGGCCGCCGGGCTGATGACCGCCGCCCACCGGACCCAACTGGTCGGCGCGCTCGACCCGGCCGTGTCGGTTCCCCTGGTGCGCCACCACGTGCTCTCGTTCTTCGCCCGGCACCTGCCTGTGTGCTGACGGGTGGTGCCTGGGCGACGGCCGGCCTGACCGACGGCCGGCCTGACCGGCGACCGGCCTGACCGACAGCCGGGCCCGGCGGACTCACCAGACCGCAGAGCCCATCAGGCCCGGCCGGACAGGCCCTGATCCGTACCCGACCGCAGCCCTTCGGCTCTTGACGGTATGCCACGAATCCGGCCCGGCCTCTCGCCCTACGCTCCCTGGCCGTAGGACCATGGCACGCTCGCCTCGCGCACGTCTCTCGTTCCGTACGCCGGCCCTCGGGAGGACCCCGATCATGAGCAGACCCATCGCTGTCCGCGGCCGCTTGGCCCTGCTGCTCACCACGCTGCTGCTCGGCCTGTCCTTCACTCTCGCCCCGGCACCGCCGGCACACGCCGAGAAGACCCCGCACGGCCACGGGCACGGGTTACGCCCCGCCGCCGCGTCGACCGACACGTACTGGACTCCGCAGCGGATGCGGGAAGCACGACCGGCCGCCGCGACAAAGAGCGCGGCGATGCGGCGGCCGGCGACGGACGCAACCCCGCCGAGCCACCCCTTCGACGGACTCCCCCAGGTGGGGACGTTCTTCTGGACGGACGGCAGCAACACCGGCCGGTTCTGCGGCGGCACGGTCGTCCGCAGTCCGCACCGCGATCTGGTGGTCAGCGCAGCCCACTGTCTACGCTCCCCCGACCCGAAGCGGCATCTGTCGTTCGTGCCGCAGTATCACGACGGACTGAAGCCACACGGGATCTATCCCGTCGAGCGCCTCTACCTCGACCAGCGCTACTACGACCTCGGAACGGACGCGGGCGCCCGCTGGGACTATGCGGTCGTACGGCTCGGGGCACGGGAGGACGGTGCCGAGGTGGAGGAGGTGACCGGCGGCTTCGACCTCCTGCCGTACCCGGGCTATGCCCACCGGAACGTACGGCTCATCGGCTACCCCGGCAACAAGGACACCACCCACCCCAAACCCCTCGACTGCACCTCCTCCACGCACCGGTACACCAGCACCGATCCGGCCGCCCCCGGCGATTTCCTGGAGATTTCCTGCGCGGGGTATATCGGCGGCACCTCCGGTGGACCGTTCCTGGTGTGGGACTTCACCGGTTACGCCCTGATCGGCGTCATCGGTGGTTACCACACGGGCGGCGATTTCCCGGACGTCTCCTACAGCTCGTATTTCACGGCCGACACCCTGGCGCTTTATCTGCACGCCGTCCATGGCGATCCACCTGCCACGCCGCGCCAGGGCGTTTCCACACGCTGATCGCGGAGGGCGACCGGTCATCCGCCGGCATATCCGGGCATGGCGTTGGCTCCTGTTAATGTCAGCGATGGCGGAAGGCCGGTTGCCCGCCAGGCCGCAGTGGAAGGTGACGCCCGTTGGTGCCGTCGATTCTCTTGTCCGTACTGAATCGCCTCTTCCGTAACGAGGCATGGCGCCGGCTGCATGCACAAGCGGCGCTCTGGGTCACCGTGGTCATGACTGCGGTACTTCTTGCGGGTGCCGCTCTGGTCGTGGTCGCCGAATCCGGTGCGCCACACACCAATATCACGTCGTATCCGAAAGCGTTGTGGTGGTCGATCGAGACAGCGACCACCGTGGGGTACGGGGATTTCTACCCCGTCACGCTGTGGGGCCGCGTGATCGCTTCCCTGTTGATGCTCAGCGCCATTACGGCATTCGGGGTCATCACGGCGGCGCTCGCCACCTGGTTTGTGGGCCACGCGGAGCAGGACATGGTCCGCCTGAGCAAATCGGTGGGGAGTCATGCGCGTGAGGACGCGGAGGCGCTGCGTTCGGAGCTGCGTACGCTGCACGAGCGCTTCGACCACGTCGAGAATCTGATCCGGGACAAGGGCACCCACTCCGCCTCCTGAGCAAGGACGGGCGCGGGCCTCGGGCGCGGACGATATGGGGGTACTGCCCTCGACGTCGCCTCGGGCATCCTGGGGCGGACAGGGGAATACCTGTTCGCACGGTTCGCGGCGCGTCTACAGTAGTGCCGTGATCGATTCCGCTGACGTCCGCCGTATCGCCCTCTCACTGCCCGAGACAGTGGAGAAGGAAGCCTGGGAGATGCCGACCTTCCGGGTCGCCGGGAAGATGTTCGTCACGATCCCCGACGATGAGACGTCATTCGCCGTGCGATGCCCTATTCATGAGCGCAAGGAGCTCATCGCAGCGGAACCGGAGAAGTTCTGGGTGCCGCCGCACGAGGCGAGCTCCCATTGGGTGCGAGTACGACTGGCCGAGCTCGAGGACATGACCGAGCTGCACGACATCCTCGTGGACTCATGGAAGCAGGCCGCACCGACGCGACTGGTGGATGCTTTCCCCGGGAGCGACTGACCCGTCGATTGATGCCGCTGATGCCCGACGCCTTTTCGGCGAAAGCGAGCGATGGACATCGCACTCAGGCCGACGCGCTACCGCGAATGAGCGCAGAAATCAGTCACGGCGGCGCAGATCGCTCCAGTCCAGCGCCTGGGATGCCGTCCGCTGCGAACGCTCCGCGGCCTCACGGGCTTCGGCGAGAATGTCTCCGTGCTCCTCGACGAGCTCTTCATAGATCGGCGTGGGGCTGGAGGTGTGTGTGGAGCTCGTCATGTCTGTTCCCGTTCCCTTGTGATTCTTGTGCTGCGGCTTGGTAGGTTCTCGCCGCCCTGGGAAGAAGGGAGCACCACAGTGGAATACGTGGTGCGCAAAGGGAGGTTGTCCCCACACGTGCGCCGCTCCCCCGTGCGGCGCTGGACATCGTGTCATGTGCGCGGCGAGCACGCAAAAGATCATCCCAGAGCCCGAGACCGCTGATGCCGCCACACGAAGCGCACCGGCCGCTCCCGAATCGCTCCCGGATCGCTCCCGCCAAGCGACAGCGGACACCTCGTCGACCAGGACCGCGTCAGGCTGTGCCCCGTCTCGCCGAAGGCTGCCCAGTCTCACCCCGACGACTGCCCGATCACACCGGACTTTGACCGGTGCCCCTGGCGGCAGTGCACCGCCGACGATTCCGGGCCGATCCCGGGCGGTCAATTCTGGCCGAAACGTGGGGCAGAGTTGCTGAGACGAACCCCCTGCTCAGTTCGCCGGAACCCTCACTCCGACGACGGTCCGGTGATCCGCTTCTCGAACCAGTGGTGGGCGTACGGCTCGTCGTTGAAGGCCGGGACCTCCTGGAAGCCGTAGGAGTGGTACAGGCCGATCGCGGCACCGAGCGCCTTGTTGGTGTCCAGACGCAGCACCTCGCAGCCGTGCTGGACGGCCCGGGCCTCCAGATCAGCCAGGAACCGGCGCCCGAGGCCGAGACCTCGGGCGTGGGGAGCCACCCACATGCGTTTGATCTCGGCCGGGGAACCGGTCGGCCATGGCGGCAACCAGCCGGGCGCGCCGGGCGGTGTTGAGCGGCTCCAGCAGGGGCCCGGCCAGTTCGTCGTTGCGGCTATCGAGCCTGGTCCCCCATGCTCTTGCCCATGTCCGTCCACGACGCGCCTGATCCACGAAGTGACCGATCAGGTGGTCCGCCACATCGTCGAGGTGATCCGCCGCGATCACGGCGTCGGAGAGTTGCTCGAGTGCGCCGGAGTGAACCTTCTTGATGGCGTCGTCGATCAGGTCGTCGAGCCGGACCGGATGGGTGTTGCGTATGGGATTCACCATGAGGATGCGACGCCGGCCAGGCACCACCCACGGCGAGACATCAGCAGGAGGCGATTCATGAGTGAGGCGTTGTACGTGCGATTTCAGGGGGCCAGACGCAGCCCGCGAGGCCACTTCCCCGGCATTTTTGCTCTCGCCAACGGCCTTGCACGGGAGGGCAAGCTGAGTGACGAGCAGTACCGGTTCTGGCGCGCCGGCAACGATTGGTACGACGCCCATTATCCCAACCCATCGCACACCGACCCCACCGTCTACGACAGCAGCCTGAACCCGGGGGCGGTGGCATGGTTCAAAGCCACCGCTGTGCATCTCATCGAGCGCGTCGACGGCTACTTACAGCTCCTGGCCGCCCATGAAGTGGCCTGCGAACGGGTCGAGTCCACGGATCCCGGACGGATTGTCTACGAGGACGAGGTGCAGGTCGTCGTCGTGCCGTGGGAGAACGGATGCAGGTCGGGCTCGTGATTTTCGTTCAACGGCCCGGGCCCGAGTTTCTTCCGGTTCTCACTGGGTGTGTGCTCAATACTCATGACGGGTCACACAACAGCGAAAAGGAGAGCCGTGGATGTCGCGCTATCGCGAGATCAAGTTCCGGGCCGTTACCTCGTTCCAGCGGAGGATCGGCAATCCGATCACCTCCCGGTTTCCGCAGCAGACCCTTCTGGAGACGACGGGGCGGAAGTCCGGATTGCCCCGGCGGACACCGATCGGCGGGCGCCGCATCGGGCGTGCCTTCTGGTTCGTCTCCGAGTACGGCGACAAATCGCAGTACGTGCGGAACATCCAGGAGAATCCGCAGGTCCGGGTCAGGATCAAGGGGCGATGGTATGCCGGTACCGCCCATCCGGTCCCGGAGGACGACCCCCGTGCCCGGCTCAAGACCCTCCCGCGGCTGAACAGCACGGCGGTCCGGGCGGTCGGGACGCGACTGCTGACGTTCCGGGTCGATCTCATCGACTGATCGGGCGGCTGTGTCTGCCTTGCGCCGAGCCCATGGTCGTCAGTGCCGGTGGTTCGCGGCGCCGTGGCTCCGAAGCAACGCTGGTGCGGCCGCCGCCTGTTGGGCAGGATGCCTGGTGTGGCGAGCTCGCGGGCATGTGAACTGTGTGGAGCGCCGCTTCCGACGCCCTCACGGGCCGCAAGAGGCGGCAAGACCGCGGGCGGGCGGCCCGCGCGGTACTGCTCCGGCGCCTGTCGGCAACGCGCGTTCCGGAAGCGCGCGGAGCGACCCGCCCCCTCATCTGCGGAATTGCCGGGTCGCGGACTGCCGCCGGCGCTCGACGCGTTCGTCGGCCGCGAGCGAGAGCTGTCGCGGTTACGCACGCTGCTGAGGTCCTCCCGGCTGCTTACCCTGACCGGCCCCGGCGGAGTGGGCAAGACACGTCTGGCACGGGAGCTCGCGGGCCGTGTGCGCGGTGGCCGGACGGGCCGCGCACAGTGGGTGGCCCTCGACTCACTGCAAGACGGCGAGCTGCTGCCGCAGGCGCTTGCCGCGGCCCTCGGGGTACGGGAGCGCGGGGGCCGGGCCGGGATCGAGGCACTGGTCCATGCGCTGGGCACACGCACGACGCTGATCGTGCTGGACAATTGCGAGCATCTGGCCGAAGCCTGCGCGCGGCTGGCCGCGACGCTGCTCGCGCGCTGCCCCCGACTGCGGCTTCTCGCCACCAGCCGGGAGCCGCTGCGGGTCCCGGGCGAGGTCGTCTTCCGCGTCGGCGAGTTGTCGCTGTCGCCCGCCGGCGAGGAGCACGACACCGCTGCGCTGCTGCGGTCCGAGGCAGTCAGACTGTTCCTGGCGCGCGCCCGGACGAGCGACGCGGCATTCGAGCTCGGGTCCGGCGAGGCTCGTACGGTGGCCGAAATCTGCCGACGGCTGGACGGGCTGCCGCTGGCCATCGAACTGGCGGCGGGCAGGGTGGGCTCCCTCTCTCTGCCCGGCATTCTGCACGGGCTGGACGACCAGCTGTCCCTGCTGACCGAGGGCAGCCGGACCGGGCCGGGGCGCCATCGCGAGTTGGGGGCCGCGATCGACTGGAGCCATCGCTTGCTGGATCCGTTGGAGAGAGTCGTATTCCGGCGGCTGTCGGTCCTCGGAGACGGCTTCGACGCGGAGGGTGCCGCCGAGGTCTGCGCCAACGGAGGGGGAGACGACGAACGGGGCCGAGACCCGGGCCGGGACTGGGACTGGGACCGTGACCGGGACTGGGGCCGGGACCGAAACGGGGACGGGGACGTGCGCGGGGACGGAGAGCGCGCCGTAAGTGGAGAGATCCGTGGGGAGGGCGGCGCTCACGGGGGTGGCACCGGCCGCGGGGACGGCGTGCATCGCTGGGACGGCGTGCACCACGGAGATGACGTCCACTGCGAGGACGGCGCGCACCGTGAGGAGGACGTACACCGCGGGGAGCACGTCGGCCAGGGGCCGCCCATCCTCGTGCGCCCGGAGCAAGTCCTGCGCGTGGTCTGCGCGCTGGAGGCGAAATCCCTGATCGTGCGGGTACGAGGGGATGAGCCGCAAGGCACGGCGAGGTACCGGCAGTTGAGCGCGATCCGGGCCTATGGGATGGACCGGCTCGCGGAAGCCGGTGAGCTGTCCGACACCTGGAACCGGGCGCTGGACTGGCTGGCCGGGAAGGCCGCGGGAGCCGTCACACCAGGGGTGTTCCTCGACACCGTCGAGGGGCCCCTCGCCCGGGAGCAGGAGAACCTCGCGGCGGCCGTCTCCCACTCCGCCGCCCGTTCGGACCACCGGCACGTCCCGCTCGCGGTCGCGCTGGCCCGGCTGCAGTACCAGCAGGAGCAATTGACGGCCGCACGCACGCTGCTGTCGGGGGTGCTGGAGCGGGTGCGGGGGCCCGAAGACCGCAATGCCGCGTTGGCGCTGGCCGCACGGTCGGCCTGTCTGCAGGACGACCATGCCGCGGCCCTCGCCTTCGCCCAGGAGGCCGTTGCCGCCGGGCGCACGGGGCGGCATCCCGGAAGGCTGGCCAACGCCTTGGACGCACTGGCGGCCGCTCGGCTGTGCCGGGGCGAGTTCTCCGATGCCGTCGCCGTCTTCGCCGAATGCCTCGATGTGGTCCGTACGCTCGGTTGTCCGCTGGATCTCGCGCTCTGCCGGCACCATCTGGCGTGGGCGCTGCTCCAGGCGGGCCGGGCCGCGGAGGCCGAGCAGCTGATGCAGGAGTGCCTTCCCGAGTTGGAAACGAACGCCCCGCCGGGCCAGGTGACGGCTGCCCTGCACACCGCAGGGGCGATCCGATTGGCGCTGGGCGATGTGGATGCCGCCGAGCGGAAGTTCGCCGAGGTGCTGCTCAAGTCGCCGCCCGGCGAGAGCTTTCATGGGCTCTATCCGCTGGAAGGGCTGGTCATCGTGGCGGCCGAGCGGGGGGACCTGCAGCGATCGTTGCGGCTCTACGCGGCGGCCGCCGCGATGCGCCGGCGGATCGACACGGAGCCGGAAGCGCACTGGTGGGGGCAGGTGGAAGCGGTGGTGGCGCGGGTCCGGGAGCGGGTTCATCCTTCCGGAGTCAGTGCGGCGATGGCCGCCGGCCGGCGACTGCGCGGGGCTCGGCTGGTCGCGTATGCGCTGCGCGGCACCCAGGTCTGTTCCGTGGGACAGGAATGTGTTCAGACGGCGGGTTCCGGCCGGGTCGACGCAGTCGGTCAACCGCCGCTGACGGGGCGGGAGTCAGCGGTCGCGGAGCTGGTCGCCGAGGGCATGACCAATCAGCAGATCGCCTCCCACTTGGGCCTCGCCAAGAGCACCGTGGCCGGCCATCTCGACCGGGTCCGGGACAAGTTGGGGGTCAGGTCCCGTACGCAGATCGCCGTCCGGGTCACGGGGCGGGTCGCCGGACCCGAGCCGGGTCTCTATACGGATGTCCGAACGGACGTGGGCCACGGCGCCCCGTCAAACCGGAGTCCGCCCGGCCGCCGCATGACGGACCTCGCACCACGCCTCCTCGTACGTCGGCGTCCTCGAGCCGCGAAGGCGGAGTCCGGCCTCGTAGCTCTCGGGAGCCTCGCGGGCAAGTCGCGGTTGCAGGCCGCGGTTTCAGGCCGCTCGCGCGTGGATGGGCGGCTGCTCCTCGGCGGTTCCGTCGCAAACTCAACTGGACGGCGTGACCGGGGACCACATACCGAGCCACTGCTCGGCGCCCCAGGCCTCGAACCGCTCTACCTCAGTGAACCCCAGCTTCGCCGCGAGACGCATCGAGCCGGCGTTGGCGGTCTGGGTGGTGAGCACCACCGGCTCACCGGGAAGCGCGCCGGCGAGCCAGCCGAGTGCCGCCGCGCACGCCTCGGCGGCGTACCCGAATCCCCACGCCTGCGGCAGGAACAGGTAGCCGAGATCGGCCTTCCCCTCGGCAGCCGGGCGACGGTTCCCCGTTGCTCTCCTGAGCAGGATCTGGCCGATCATCGACCCGTCGAGATCAACGACGAAGCTCCCGGGCCACCGCTCGGGCGCCCCGGACATCTCGCGCTCGAGCTCGTCACGCGGCCGGGGGCCGCCGAGGTAGGTGTGCACCTCTGGCGAGGCGAGCAGCTCGATGAACGCCGCACGGTCCCGGGGCTCGGGCTCACGGAGCACGAGCCGATCGGTCCTGATCGGCTCAGGCGGCCAGGCCACGAGTCCCAGATCTTCCATCCGCGCACGCTAACAGGCGGTCAAACCAACCAAACGGGAAACGCTTTAACTCCACCTTGACCCGAACCCGAACAGCACCCAGCTGGGACCGAGCCCCCACCCGAGGTTTCGTCACGGTCGCAACTCACCCGACATCTGACCGGTGTGGGGACCGGCACCACACCGGAGGCTGTCCGGGAGAACGCACCCGACGGACGGCGATCCCACGGACGGCGGTCCCACGGACGCCACCCCACAGACGGCCATCCCACAGATGGCCTTCCCACGGACGGCCCGTCACAAGGGTGGCCGCCATAGGGCCCCCACAAGGTACGCCCCCGAGGCCGGCCATCGTCAGCCGAACACCACCACCGCTGACCTCGGCCATCAACGTCCGGACCATCCCGTCGGGTGCCCGTCCACGAGTTCCCTCCGGCAAGGAGATCCGATGCGGTACGCCGACGATACGAGCCCCGGGGCTGCGACCGGCCCGCAGCCGCCCCCACGGGCAGACGGCGCACAGAGAAGTTCGAGGAGGTCCTTCCTCAGGTCCACCTCCGCAGGGGTGACCTCCGTGGCCCTCGGGGCGAGCGTGGCCGCCTCGGCCGGCCCGGCGGCCGAGGCAGCGGAGCCGAGCCGGTCATCGCCGGCCCGCCGCGCGACCCTCCCGCTCGCCGTCACCCCGGCCTGCTCGGGGCAGGAAACCCCGGCAGCCATCGAGGGCCCACTGTTCAAGCCCCACTCCCCCGCTCGGGGTGATCTGATCACGCCGGCCATTCGCGGGGTACGGCTCGACCTCCGCGGAGTCGTGTACGACACCGCCTGCAAGCCGCTGCCCGACACGCTCATCGAGTTCTGGCAGTGCGATCAGAACGGCGACTACGACACTTCGGGCTTCTCGCTCCGCGGTCACCAGTACACGGACAGCAGAGGCGCCTACCTGCTCCGGACCATCATCCCCCGTGACTACTGGGGCCGTTGGGGCCAACGGGCACCGCATATCCACACCCAGCTGCAGATCTCCGGTGGACCCGTACTCGTCACCCAGCTGTATTTCCCCGACAACACCCGGGCGTACGGCCGGGACTTCGCGGCCCTCAACGCCGCCGACCGGCTGCTCAACCGCGCCTGCACCATCGGGCTCACCGGCCCGGCGGCCGGCCTCTACACCGGCACCTTCGACTTCGTCATCACCACCACGGTCTAGACGGCGGGCGTTCCACCTCCCCCCCCGGATCCACCCCTCCACCAGACAAGGAACTTCGTATGTCAACGAGTAGCTCCCCGCCCGGGCGGCGTCGCGGCCGGGTGCCCCTGCTGGCGGCACTTGCCGCCACCCTGGTCACCGGGACACTGGCCCTGGCCGGCCTGAACGGTGAACCGGCCGCCTCCGCCGCAACCACCCTCTCCCCTGCCTCCGGCACCTCCCCCGCATCCGCCGCGTCACGCGCGTCACGCGCGGACCGGTGGCAGGCGACGCCGGTGCCCGTGCAGAAGGGTGATCTGACCGCGATAGCAGCGCTGAGCGACCAGCAGGCCTGGGCCGTGGGCTATCGGCTGAAGAGTGCCACCGCTGTCGAGGCTGTCGCGCTGCGCTGGGACGGGACGTCGTGGAAGCAGGAGTCCACGCTGCCGGAGAACAGCTTTCCGCAGGCCCTCGCCGTCCGTTCGGCCACCGATATCTGGACGGTGGGCAGCGCTTCGGTGCACTGGGACGGGACCACCTGGACCACCCACCAGCTGGACCGCGACCCGGCCGGCAGAGTCGTCCCCGACGCCGTGACGACGACATCCGACGGAAAGGCATGGACAGCGGGCCGGGCGATGAACCGGTCGGTCAAGGACGGCGTCCCGGCCATCCAGTCGTGGGACGGCAAGAGCTGGCATCGGCAGACACTTCCCGATGTCGGCAAGGGTGAACTCAGCAGCATCACGGCCGTCGCCCCGGACGATATCTGGGCGGTCGGCGCCGCATACGCCGTCGACGAGAAGTCACCGCAGACGGCGCTGCTGCTGCATTGGGACGGCACCCGTTGGCAGCGTGTCACCGCTCCCGGCCCGCAGGGATCCCACAACTGGCTCGGCGGGGTCACCGCGTTCGCCGCTGACGACATCTGGGCGGTGGGCGGCAGTACGTCCGGCGGTGAGGAACGGCCCTTCGCCCTGCATGGGAACGGCAAGACCTGGACCGTGGCGAAGACGCCGAACGTCGCGGACGGCAGACTGCGCGCCGTCGGCAAGGCGGGAAACGGCGAAGTCTGGGCCCTGGGCGGCAAGGGCGCCGCGCCCACGGCCCTGCGGTGGAACGGGCAGAAGAACCGGTGGGACACGGCCACCGCGCCGGGCCTCGTCGTGCGGAGCTTCACCACGGTGCCCGGAAGCGCCGCTCTCTGGGCCGCCGGTATAGCGGAAGAGGGTGACCTCGTACCGGCCATCAAGCGACTGAAGGACTGAGCCGGGGGCGGCCGTTGGGGCGGGACAGGGACATCCCACCCCAACGGCCGGCCCGGCGCTGGTACCCCAACGGCCGGCCCGGCGCCGGTACCCCAGCGGTCACCCCTGGTCAGCAAGGCGCAGCAGCGTCGTCGCCAGCACTTCCCCCCGTATACGCAGACCGGTGCGCCGGTCCTCGCTCGCACCGATCTCGGCGAGGTCTTACACGGACGGCTGCCACAGCTGGCACGACTGCCATGGCTGCCATGGCTGCCATGGCTGCCACAGCTGCCACGTCCGCCACGGCTGCCACAGGCGGTCGCCGTTGACGGTGATCAGTTCGACGTCGGTCATGACGGATTCGCCACGTGGCGCGGGTTGGCGGCGGTGCCTTCGGTGCTGAGCAGGACGAGGGTCGAGTCGGGGCCGAGGGCCAGGGCGGTGCGGCGGGCGGCGGCGCCGTCGCCGGTGAGGGCGGCGCGGACGCCGGCGAGCGAGGCGGCGCCGCAGGGGCCGGAGGGGACGCCGAGGGCGGCGAGGTCATCGGCGGCGCGGGCGCTGTCGGCGTCGGTGACGGCGATGGCGGCATCCAGGCCGTCACGGAGGTAGGGCCAGGCGAGGGTCGAGGGGGTGCCGCAGTTCAAGCCGGTCATGGTGGTCACGCCGGTCGTCACGGTGACCGGTGCCTGCCGGGTGAGGCTGGCCAGGACGCCGGCTGCGCTGTCGGGCTCGACCGACAGCAGGGCCGCCGCACCGGCGGGGCGGCTTCGGTAGTGGGTGACGGCGGCCTGGGCGAGTGAGCCCACGCCCACCGGCACGGCGACGAGATCGGGCAATCCGGCGTCCACCGCGGCCAGTTGGGTATCGATTTCGGCGAACAGGGTCGCGTAGCCCTCGACGATCCAGCCGGGAATCCGCTCGTAGCCGGGCCAGGCGGTGTCCTGGATGAGGACCGCGGCCGGGGTGGCGGCGACCGCATCGGCCGCTTGCCGTACCGCCTCGTCGTAGTTTCCGGCGACTTCGGTGACCCGCGCCTCCTCGGCGGCGATGGCTGCCGTGGCGGCCGGGTGGACGCCCTCCGGGACGAAGACGTGGGCGCGCTGCCCGAGCAGGCGGGCCATACGGGCCACGGCTCGGCCGTGATTGCCGTCGGTGGCGGTGACGAGCGTGACCGGACCGCCGGCTTCCTGGCTGCCCGCCCGATCGGCGATTCCCAACCGTTCCGCGATTCCCGACCGTTCGGCGAGACCCGCCCGTTCCGCGAGAGTCCGGTGGACGGCCCAGGACGCCCCCAGCGCCTTGAACGCGGGCAGGCCCAGACGGCACGACTCGTCCTTGACGAAGACCCGACCCACTTTCAACTCCGCAGCCAGAGAAGGGAGTTCGGTGAGCGGAGTGGGGGCGTAGCCGGGGAGCGAAGCGTGGAAGCCGTGTACCTCGGAAGGGGCGGGCGGGCAGGTCCAGGTACGGGCGCCGGGGTGCGCGAACCATGCAGGTGCGGGGAGGGAAGTAAGAGTTTCAGTCACCTCAGCAGCGTGCGGCCCCTGCCATCACTCGGTCCAGCAAATGTTTCCCATCTATATTCGTCAGGAAAGCTGACCGATCCGGGGGACCAGACCCACCGATGTTCGACCTCCACCGTCTCCGCCTGCTGCGCGAACTCAAGCACCGCGGCACGCTCGCCGCAGTCGCGGCCGCCCTCTCGTACAGCCCGTCCTCCGTCTCGCAGCAACTGTCGCAGCTGGAGACGGAGGTCGGTGTGCCACTGCTGGAGCCGGTCGGACGGCGGGTGCGGCTGACCCAGCAGGCGGAGATTCTGGTCACCCACACCGAAGCGGTGCTCGCACGGCTGGAGCGCGCCGAGGCGGAGATAGCCACCTCTCTCACCGATCTCACCGGCACTCTGCGCGTCGCGTCCTTCCAGACCGCGGCCCTCGCCCTGGTACCGCCGGCGCTCACGCTGCTGCGTGCTTCCCACCCCCGGCTGCGGGTGCATGTCACACAGATGGAGCCGGAACGGGCGCTGCCGGGGCTGCTGGCCCGCGACTTCGATCTGGTCATCGCCGAGGAGTACCCGGGGAGCCCGAATCCCCGGCCGGCCGAGCTGGAGCAGGAAGATCTGTGTCACGACGCGCTGCGGCTGGCTCACCCGCATCCGGCGGGTGACAGTGGCGCGGCGGAGGCTGCGGACGCAGCCGGGCCCACGGCGCGGCTGCGCGCGCTGTCCGGGCACCCCTGGGTCCTGGAACCCGAGGGCACCGCCGCCCGGCACTGGGCCTTGACGCTGTGCCGCAGCGCGGGCTTCGAGCCCGATGTCCGGTTCGAGTCCACGGACCTGCTGCTGCATCTGCGGCTCGTCGAACAGGGCCACGCCGCTGCTCTGCTCCCGGACCTCGTTTGGGACGGCCGCCCGGCGACCGTCCCCCTCCAGCAGCTCCCGCACGGCCGACAGGCCCGCAGACTGTTCACCGCGATCCGCCGGGGCCGCGACCGGCACCCCGCCATTCAGGCCTGCCGACGGGCCCTCCGTGAGGCGGTCGGCGCGTCGGGGCCGCCAGGGGGTCGCTGAGCAACGCCGTTACGCCGACGTCCCCGGGGCCCGCCCCGGAGAGCAGCGTGACAGCCGTCGGCCAAAGCCACCCCCATCATCCGGGGACACGGGCCTCAGCGCGCGACGCCGTCAATCAGTGCCCGACGCCGTCAATCAGTGCGCGATGCCGTCGATCAGTTCGCGTGCGCCTTGGCGCAGCAGGGCGACGGCCACAGAGGTGCCGAGGGTCTCCGGGGTGAGCGGGCCGGCCCATTCGTGCGCGTTGAGGACCGTCTTGCCGTCCGGGGTGAAGACACAGGCCCGCAGGGACAGTTCACCGCGGCGGTCCGTCTTGGCGTAGCCGGCGATCGGGCTGTTGCAGTGGCCCTGCAGGACGTGCAGCAGCATGCGTTCGGCGGTCGTCTCCTGGAACGTCCGGGGGTGTCCCATGCCGCTGACGGCGTCGATGGTCTCGGTGTCGCCCTCGCGGCACTGAAGGGCCAGCACTCCCGCGCCGATCGGCGGGCACATCTCGTCCACGGACAGGATCTGGGTGATCACGTCCGTGCGGCCGATGCGCTCGAGCCCGGAGACGGCCAGCAGCAGTGCGTCCGCCTCGCCGGCTGCGAGCTTCTCCATGCGGCGGTTGGCGTTGCCGCGCATCGGCACACACTGCAGATGCGGATGGGAGGCGGCGAGCTGCGCGATCCGACGGACCGACGAGGTGCCGATCCGGGTCCCTTCGGGGAGTTCGTCGAGGGTGAGCCCGTCTGGGTGGATCAGCGCGTCACGGACGTCATCGCGCTCCAGGAAGGCGGCGAAGGTCGTGCCGGCGGGCAGCGGACGGTCGCCGGGGATGTCCTTGACGCAGTGGACCGCGAGGTCCGCCTCACCGGCCAGGAGGGCCGCGTCGACCTCCTTGGTGAACGCCCCCTTCCCCTCGACCTGGGAGAGGGCACCCATCCAGCGGTCGCCGGTGGTCTTGACCGGGATGACCTCCGTGGCGATACCGGGGTGCAGCGCGCCGAGTTCCGCGCGGACGCGCTCCACCTGGGCCAGAGCCATGGGCGAGTCGCGGGAGACGATACGGATCAGTTCTGGGGCGGACATGGGCCCACGATAGACCGTCAGATCCCGGTCCCGAGCACCCGCAGTCCCCGGCGGCGCCGCCATCCGGTCCTGCGCGGTACGGTCCCACCATGTCCCGGTCAACATCTCTTTCACCCGAAGCCGCGCTCCCACCGTCCGCCGTCACCGCGGACGATCTGGACCGTGCCGTGCAGCTCGCCGTTTCCGTACTGCGCCAGGCCCCGCCGACAGCGTGGGACGGCAGGGCCGGTTCGCTGGAGTGGGACTGCTGGGAGACCGTCGAGCACCTCAGCGACGATCTCTTCGCCTACGCCGTGCAGCTGGGCCCCAGAAGGCCGCCGTTGGAGGGCAATGTGCCCTTCGTGTGGGAGAGCCGTCGGCCCGGCGGCCCCGCGAACGCCGTGCATGCGGACCGTGCGGCGGGGCCCGCGGGGCTGCTGCAGGTGCTGGAGGCGAGTGGCGCGCTGCTGGTGGCGATGGTGCGTACGACGCCGCCGGAGGTGCGCGCGCACCATGTGTTCGGGGTGTCGGACCCGGAGGGCTTCGCCGCGATGGGAGCCGTGGAAACCCTGGTGCACACGCACGACCTGGCAAAGGGCCTCGGACTCGCCTGGAACCCGCCCGCCGACCTGTGTGCCCGGGTGCTCACCCGGCTGTTTCCGGACATCCCGCAGGACGCCGATCCCTGGCCCACCCTTCTGTGGGCCACCGGACGCGCCGAGCTGCCGGGGCAGCCACGGCGCACCACTTGGCGCTGGGACGGGAGCGTACGGGGATAGGTCCGGCGCGAATGCGCCGCCCGGGTGAGCTCTCCGTGACCACCGGTCCGGAGCCGAGCGCGTCACCGACGAAGGTGCCGAAGTCGGGTCGGCTGCCCGGGAATTCACGCCGGGGCCCGTGCTCTGCTCCCGCCCCCACCCATGACAAAGCCCAGGCCGGCGGCAGGGCGGCGGCCTGGGCTTGTCCTGAGATACCGGGTGGTCTCCGCAGTGCGAAGGGAGCCCGCTCAGGTCTGTCTGAATGAGGCGAGGTGGGCGAACACCACCACGTTGTCGACGTAGTCCTTGACCTTCCTGTCGTATGCGCCACCGCAGGTGATCACGCGGAGCTGCGCGGTGGGGGCGTCGGCGTAGACCCTGTCATTGGGGAATCTCGCCTTGTTGAAGGTCTCGACGGAGTCGACCTTGAAGGTGGCGATGATGCCGTCTTCACGGGTGATGTTGATCGTGGCGCCGGTCTTGAGCGATTCCAGTTGCAGGAACACCGCCGGTCCGGTCTTGGTGTCCACGTGACCGGCGATGATCGCCGATCCACGCTCGCCCGGCGCCGCACCGTCCTTGTACCAGCCGACGAGGTTCTTGTCCCCCGCGGGCGGCGCGTTGAGCGCTCCGGTCGGGCCGATGGTCAGCGGGGTGAAGGGCGCGTCGACGGCGATGGCCGGAATCGACACTCGCTTCGGTGCGGAACGGGGCAGCGCCAGATCGGGGACCGCCGTAGCGGCGGAGCCCCGCGGTGTGGCGGACTGGGCCACGGCGGGGTGGGCCAGCGGCTTGGGGTCTGCAGAGGTGTCCACGGAGTTGTAGACGAGGAGTGAGCCCAGCAGAAACGCTCCCGCAGACCACAGCAGACCGCGGCCGACGGGGCGGGACGCGGGGGCGGTCCGGGAGGGATTCGAATTCGGCTGGGGCGACTGCGGGGCGGTCATGTGAGGGTGCCTTTCATGAACGAGGCGTCGCGGGCGTGAGGGGGGCATCGGTAACGCAATCGCCGCGGCCACCGTCCACGTGGAACGGTGGCCGCGACAGCGCTTCGGTCTCCGTGCGGGTGCCTGATCAGGCAGCCGCGGTACCCGAGGCGTTGCGACGACGCAGCATGTACGCACCGGCGCCGAGACCGCCGAGCATCAGCACGGAACCCGCGGCCATCCCGCCGCCGGTCGCCAGACCGCCACCACCGGTGTGGATGCCGCCGTGCGGCTTGCGGTGGTCGCCGTAGCCGCCGTCGCGGTCGTGGTCGCCGTAGCCACCGCGGCCGTGGTCGCGGCCGTGGTCACGGTCGCCGTAGCCGCCGCGGCCGTGGTCGCGGTCGCGGTCGCCACGCCCGTGGTCACGGTCGCCACGCCCGTGCTTGTCGTGGTCGTCGCCGTAGCCGCTGCTCTGGTCCCAGTCAGCGAGCACGGCCTTGGCCATGGCACCGCCACCGGTGTGCATGCCACCGCTCGGCCTGTGGTCGTCACGGCAGTGGTCACGTCCGTAGCCATGCCCGTGGTCACGACCGTTGCCCCGGCCGTCACGGCCATCGCGGCCATCGCGGCCGTCACGGCCGTCACGGCCGTCGCGCCCGTTACGGTCACGGTCCCGACCGTTGCCCCGGCCGTCACGGCCGTCACGGCCATCGCGGCCATCGCGGCCGTCACGGCAGTGGTCACGCCGGCGGTCACGGTCACGGTCGCGGTCGCGGTCGCGGTCCCGACCGTGGTCACGGTCATGGTCGTCGCCGGTCGCGGCCTGCTTCTGGTTGCTGGAGGAAGCGCTGTCCGACGCAATGTCCTCCGTGATCATGGCGTTCGCAGCGGGAGCAGAGATTGCAAGCACCGCCGTAATGGCGGCTGAGGCGAACAGGGTGCGAGCAGTGCGCATGGGGACATGTTCCTTTCGGCGCGACTGCGAAGGCTGACTCTTTGTCGGCTCATCGGATCGCAGTGGCGACGTGATCACCGTCAGCCGGATTGCGACCGCGCACCACCGGAGAACGTCGCATTCGAGGTACGCCATGGGCTCTTCGGGTGGCGGAAGGCAGCGGATTCACCCATTGGACGGCGCGCGTCGTCGGCGTGTCGCGAAACGAGTGGGCTAGAGGCGCTCCGACGGCCCTCCGAGGCGGTCCAGTCATCGCTCGCCGAGCGCGGCGAACGAGGCCCTTTCGCGACACGCCGACGGTTCCTGACGGACTGAACAGCTTCACCGCGGGGGTGACGCGCACGGACGTCAACACCCCCGGACCGTCGACCGGACACCAGCCCACGGCCGGCTCGGCGGGGCCACGGCCCCCAGGCCCCCAGGCCCGCAAGGCCGCCGGCGCCGTCGGCAACGGCAACGGCTCCGTGAGCGCGCACCGACGAGACCCGGCCCATGGACCGCCCTCGCGCGGATGCCGCTTCCCGGGCAAACGGAACTGGGACGCCTCCGCAGACGCGGCACCCGCACGAACGAACTCCCCGACGGAAAAGGCCCGTTCATTCGCCGATACGCAAGCAGAATCGGTCCGGGACGGGCAGCCATCTCCTGCCTCCGCGCACGGCAATGCTGATCGACATCGGCGAAGTGGCGGCGCGGGGCCGTGTGTTGACGGGCGTCTGGCGCAGGGCAGCAGCGCCAGACATGGCGGGCAGCACACCGGCATGGTGAGCAGCGCACCGATATGGCGGCCAGCGCCCGGTACGGCGAGCAGCGCCCGGCCCGCACTCGGACGCGACTGCCGGGCCCGGGGTGCCGGCCTCCGGGACGGGGCCACCCTCCCTCACCCTCGCGAGCTCACTGATCAGGGGAAGCTCCTCCCGCCGAACCGGGAAGTCTCCTGTTCATAGGGAAGGAGCGGCTGCGTTTACGGCGCCGCGTGTACGGCCGCTTGTACCACCGCGTGTACGCCCATACGAGAACCGCCCCTCACCCGGATTGCGGAATTCATACGCCCGACGGGCTCAGCCGACAGGCCGTCCCGGAGCTTCCTGTGAAACATCGCGGAGCGGTCTGCCCCGCCGCTCAGGTGGCGCGGTCCCGGAGCGCCTCTTCAACGATCGCCTCCAGCCGGGCGTGGTGCGCCCCTCGCCAGTAGACGCGGCCGCATGCCGAGCACTGGGCGAAGACGTCATACGTACGCTGCGTGCCGTGCTCAAGATGCTCACGGACGGAGTCCTTGTCGGCGTCCATGAGCGGGCCGTTGCACGCGGTGCAGCGCGTCCACGGCGCGAGGGTGGGAGCGAAGCGCCCCAGCACGTCCCGGAGTTGGTCGTCGGGCCGGTCGCTGTAGATGAACGCGCCCGCCCAGATCTCCCGCCGTCGCAGCAGCCCGCGGTCCCGGGAGAGCAGTACCCGTTGTTCCTTCGCCGAGAGCGCAGCCAGTGCCGCGTCGCCGGGATCCTCGTTCGTGTACGCCGCGTCCACGCCGAGCAGCCGCAACCTGCGCGCCAGGGTGCCGAGGTGTACGTCGAGCAGGAACCTCAGCGGCGCACCGGGAAGGCGCTGCGGACGCTCGATGGCGCGCACCTCGATACTCTCGCCCGCCTGCGGGACATGGGAGACGGGAACCTCGGCGCCGTCCACGACAAGCCGGCCGACCTCGGTGAGCGGGACACCGAGCGACTCGACGACATGGCCGAGCGTCGATGCCCCATCGGTGACCACGGGCGTACAGGCAGTGCTGTGCGCTGAACCGACGAAAAGGTGCAGTGCAGGGTCGAAGCTGAAGTGGATCTCGGGTCCGTTCACGCCGGACAGCATGCCATCGGGCGAGCCACGCCAGCCAGTGGATTCCTGCCGGTCAGAGGCGCGAGCGCGGGCTGACCGGACGCCCCGCGCGGCGGGCGGCAAGCGGCAGGCGGCAAGCGGCAAGCGGCAAGCGGCAAGCAATAGACGACAGCCGAACGGGCAACGGACGGCAGGCGACGAGCGGCAGCCGACGGGCGGGACACGAAAGGCCACCGCAGCGGACCGCCCGCCATTCCCCGTGGGAGGGCAAGGGCAGGCGATGCCGCAAGCGTGTACCGCGGCCCGACCTCGGCCGCGGCCCGGCCCCGGCGGCGGCTCGACCTCGGCGGCGCCCCGCCCCCGGCGCCGGCCGCATCTGGCTACATACGGACCGTAGCGTTCCGCGCCCCGGATTGTTCACGATGGAGCAGGCCCCGTTCCCCGGCCGCCCCTAGCCTCACTGCCACCACAGCACCACCATCACCATCACCAATGAGGGGCGGTACCGGTGAACTGGCTCATCCATGACTACCGCGAGAGCGATCTCGCCGAAGTGGTCCACCTGATCGACTCCACGGCCGAGCTCGGGCAGGAGTCCGTCTTCTCGCTCGCCGAGTGCATCGGTGCGCTGACTTCTCGGCAGCCCGCCGTGGTGGCCGTCCACCAGGGCGCGCCCATCGGGGCGGCACTCGCATGTGTGGCGGGTGAGCGGGGCTGGGTGATGCGGATCGCGATCTCCTCGGCCTGGCGTGGCCGGGGGCTGGCGAGTGCGCTGCTGGTGGAACTGGAGCGGCGGCTGATCGCCGCCCGGGTGAGCCGGATCGCCTATGTGCTTCCCGAGGAGGACCTGCTCGGGGAGGGACTGCTCAACGCGGGCTATACGCGGCAGCCCGCGGTGGCCTACTTCGAGAAGGTCGAGCCGCACCACGGGCCCGCGGCCAGCCTCCTGGAGGACCTCGGGGGACGGTTCCTGCCCACTGATCTGTGGGCCAAGGTCGCCGGTATGGAAGCGGAGAAGGACCTCATCGAGAGGCGGGTCGTGCTGCCGTTGGCGGAGCCGGAGCGAGCCGCCCGGCACGGGGTGCGGCCGCCGCGGGCCATCGCCCTGTTCGGTCCGCCGGGGACCGGGAAGACCACCTTCGCCCGCGGGATCGCAGCCAGGCTCGGCTGGCCGTTCGTCGAGCTGCTTCCTTCCCGGCTGGCCGACGAGGGGAATCTGGCGGCGGCACTGCGCAGCGCGTTCGCCCGGATCGCGGAGCTGGAGCGGGTCCTCGTCTTCATCGACGAGGTCGAGGAGATCGCTCCGGTACGCCATGAGCCGGCACAGCCGGGCGGGCTGCACGGGGTGACGAATGAGCTGCTCAAGCTGATCCCCGGCTTCCGCGAGCGGGACGAGCGGCTGCTGGTGTGCGCGACCAACTCCCTCCGTTCGCTCGATCCGGCCTTCCTGCGGCCCGGCCGGTTCGACTACCTGATCCCGATCGGTACGCCGGACGCTGCGGCCCGGTCGGCGATCTGGTCCCGGTACACGGACGGCCGGGCCGATGTGGATGTGGCGGCGCTGGTGGCGGCCAGCGAGCTGTTCACCCCGGCCGATATCGAGCACGCCGCCCGGGTGGCCGCCCAGGCGTCTTTCGAGCGGGACCTGGAGGCGATCGGCGTCGGCGCGGGCGCGCACGGACGGCTCGGGGCGAGCACCGACGACTATCTCGCCGCCCTCGCCCAGTGCCGGCCGACCGTCACCCCCGCCATGATCGACGAATTCAGCGCGGACATCACCGCCCACGCCCGCTGCTGACGGCCGACGCGGCGGCCCGCCCCCGGCGCGGCGGCAGTCGCATCCGGCCGCCCGCCGCCGCACCCCCCTCCGCGGGCCGGGCCGCATCCCACTGAGCTCAGCTGGACGTCAGAACGACAGCCGAAGCACTGCGGAGGGAGGACATGGACCGCTGCGGCTCCTCCGTTGGGCCGATGTTGACGTCGGGAACCCCTGCGTACGGTCTGACCGGTGCCGGGCTTCGTGCATCATCGGGGATCATCGAGAGGGGACGGGCAACGCATGGCGGACATTGTCGATCTGGAGGCCTACGGCAAGGACTTCACCGCGGATCCTTACCCGTACTACGCCAAGCTGCGCGCCCAGGGGCCCGTACACCGGGTACGTCTCCCCTACGCTCCAGAGGCATGGCTGGTCGTCGGGCACCAGGCGGTCAGAGCCGCGCTCAGCGACCCTCGCCTCAACAAGAACTGGCGCGCAGCCGGGCTGCAGAGTGACGCAGGCGAAGAGTCGGCCCTGTGGACGAACATGCTGGATGCGGACCCGCCCCACCACACCCGGCTGCGGAAGCTGGTGGCCAAAGAATTCACGGCCCGCCGCGTCGAGGCACTCCGGCCACGGGTGCAGCAGATCACCGACGAGCTGCTGGACACGATGCTGGCCGCCCCGGAGGGCCGTGCCGACCTGGTGGAGGCGCTCGCCTTCCCGCTGCCCATGACCGTCATCTGCGAACTGCTCGGCGTCCCCGACATGGACCGGGAGGCCTTCCGTGCCTGGTCGAACGAGATCGTCGCGCCGACCAGCGAGCAGGCGGCGCAGGAGGCGGTCGTGGCGATGTCCGGTTACCTCGTCGACCTCATCGAAACCATGCGCAACGCTCCTGGCGACGGCCTGCTCAGCGCCCTGATCCGCACCAGCGACGAGGACGGCGACCAGCTCTCCCGTGACGAGCTGGTCGGCACGGCCTTCTTGCTGCTGGTCGCCGGCCATGAGACAACCGTCAGTCTCCTGGCCAATGGCGTGCGCGCCCTGCTGCAGCACCCTGCCCAACTGGCGGCCCTGCGCGCCGATTACTCCCTTCTCGACAACGCCGTGGAGGAGATGCTGCGCTACGACGGCCCGGTGGAGACGGCCACCTGGCGCTTCACCGCGGAGCCGGTCGAGATCGGCGGCACACTGATCCCCGCCGGAAAAACCGTAGCGATCGTCCTCGCCTCCGCCTCCCGGGACCGCGAACACTTCGCCGCCGCCGATGACTTCGACATCACCCGCGACGCTCGCGGACACACCGCCTTCGGCCACGGCATCCACTTCTGCCTAGGCGCCCCGCTCGCCCGGCTGGAGGCCCGAGTCGCCCTACGGTCCCTCTTGGAACGCTGCCCCACCCTCGCCATGGACGCCGATTTCGACGACCTCACCTGGCGCACGGGGATGCTCAGGGGAATCGAGCAGCTGCCGGTGCGCTGGAACGGCTAGAAGCTGTCCGGTGGGTCGTGGCGCATTCGCCGGCGGCGCGGTCCCCGCGCCGCCGAGCGGGCCAGCGGTGGTCGATAGTCCCTACCGCACTCCCCACCGCTGATGAGTACCCGCCGTGTCCAAGGAAACGGGGGAATGGAATCACATGCCCGCTTACGTCATCGGCAACATTGATGTGCTCAACGAGGAGGCCAGCTTGGCCTACGCGTCCGTGGCCCAGAAGTCCATCCTCAGGCACGGTGGCCGATACCTGGTCGCGGGCCCCACGCCCGACCGCTGTGGGCCGGCGGCCGCACTCCCCGTCAGCAGCTCAGATTGTCGCCAGGTGTGGTCCCCAGGATCTGCACAAAGCTCTTGTAGCTATTGATCCGGCTCTGCACCTGACCGGGGTTGCCACCGTTGCATTCGAGGGAGCCGTTGATGCTGCGGATGGTCTCGCCGAAACCGGCGCCGCTGACCATCGCATGATGCGGGGTCATGGTGCCCGGCCCGGTCTGTGTGTTCCAGTACCAGAGGGCGGTCTTCCAGGCGACGGCGGCGTCCTGCTCCACCAAGTAGGGATTGTTCAGCAGGTCGATGCCGAGCGCATCGCCCGCCGCCTTGTAGTTGAAGTTCCAGCTGAGCTGTATCGGCCCGCGGCCGTAGTAAGCCGCCTGGCCGGCCGGGCACCCATACGGCTGGCTCGCGTCGCAGTAGTGGGGATAGTTCCCGGTGTTCTGCTCGACCACATGGACAAGGCCACCGGTCTCGTGACTGACGTTCGCGAGGAAAGCCGCGGCCTCTTGCCGCTTTACGGTATCGCTCCCGGTGTTCGCGAACTCCGGATAGGCGCTGAGGGCCGCGGTCAGGCCGCTGTAGGTGTAGAACGCATTCCGGTTCGGGAACATCTGGTTGAACTGCGCCTCGCTGACGACGAACCCCTCGGCCCGGGCGTCGGCACCGGCCGGGGCCGCGGCACAGTCGACACAGCCCGTCGTGGCAGCCGCAGGCATCGTCGGCACGACAAGCGCTATGCCCACGGCTACGGTCGCGGCACTCAGCAGCGCGGCAATACGTGACCTCATTGCGGTGACTCCTTCTGGGGCCGACCTCCTGGCAAGGAGGGGCCACGGTGGGGGGATCGCCTTACAGGAACGCCAGTTGAAACGGTCGCCCGGATGAATCAACTGGCGAGCAGGCAGAGGGACGTTGGAGCACGGGTGGATCAGGCGGCACAAGACCACACCAGCGAACGCGGCACGACGACGGCAGCGACAGCGACAGCGACAGCGACAGCGACAGCGACTACAACAACGCAACTACGACCGCGAGAGCACTGCGGTCTAGACCAGCGTTAGGTTATGAGCACCACCGCGAACATGTCCATACCAATGCAGTGATCCATTGTTCCGTCGACGGGTCATCCCCAGGAGGTCTGGCCGCCCCCCCCGGCAGAACCCAACGGCACAGCACGGTGGTTGTCGGGGGTGGTGACACAAAAGCCCTCCCCCTGTGCAAAGGTGGCCCGATGAAGACAATCGGGCTGCTCGGAGGCATGAGCTGGGAGTCCACGGCGGAGTACTACCGGCTGCTGAACCAGTTGACGCGTGAGCGTCTGGGCGGCCTTCATTCCGCTCGGTGCGTGCTCTACTCCGTGGATTTCGCAGAGATCGAACGGCTGCAGGTCGAAGGGCGCTGGGACGAGGCCGGCGAGGTACTCGCCGACGCCGCCAGGGCTCTGGAGGCGGCCGGTGCGGACATGCTGCTGATCTGCACCAACACCATGCACAAAGTCGCCGACCAAGTAGCCGCCGCCGTCACCGTCCCGCTACTACACCTCGCCGACACCACGGCCGACGCCGTCCGTGCGAGCGGCCTGCGCCAAATTGGGCTGCTGGGTACCGCCTTCACCATGGAGCAGGATTTCTACCGCGGCCGGCTGGAAAGCCACGGGCTGGACGTGCTCGTTCCGGACGCCACCGGGCGCGACACCGTCCATCGTGTGATCTACGAGGAGCTGTGCCTCGGCATCGTCCACGAGGAATCCCGGCAGTCGTTCATGGCCGTCATCAGGGACCTCATTGCTGCCGGAGCCGAGGGCATCGTGCTGGGCTGCACCGAGATCGAGCTGCTCATCGGGGCGGAGCACAGCCCGGTCCCGGTCTTTCCGACCACCCGGCTGCATGCCGAAGCAGCCGTCGCCCTTGCCCTCAGCGACGCCCCGTAGCCGCACAGCTACCTAAATCCCAGTAGCCCTCCGAAATCCGGGTTGGAGAAATGACCACCCCCAACTTCCCTCACCCCACCAATCTTTGTGTCATGCCGAGGTTTGAACTGACTGCAGGTACCCTGACGTGGTGTCGCGTACCGAGTTAGAACGACTGGCCAGGATCCGGATGCAAGTCACCGGTGAGACACTCGAACGCGCCATGGCCGTGCTCGAAGGCCACACCACGACCCCCACACCGCACTCCGAACGCGCCACCAAGCCTGACGCCGCCGAAAACAGCGACCGCGAGAACGGTGAAGCCGAGAACGGCGAGGCAGAGGAAGCCGGCACGGTCGGCGAGGCCAACGAAAGCACCGCGGACAGCGAGAAAGCGTCAAGGCTCGACGCCCGACGAACGCCTCAGAAGCGAGGCCATCTACGCGGTCTCTGATATCCGTTCAGCCCGGGCGGAACGGAACTCAAGGCCCCGCCGACTTCTCGGCAGCAACCAGAACATCGATCTCCAGCTCTTGGAAGACCGGACCGGCATACGGAGGCGAGGCCAGGTGTTTCTGACGGTCGCAGGTGCAGTTGCTGCCCTTTGGATGCTGCTCTTCGGGTGGGTGATCTGGCGTCGGCGCAAGTTCGGAGGGGGCGGCGCGACATCCGGCGCATGGGACGAACTCTTCCGACCCTCACAACAACATGTCCAGGAAGAGAAGGAACGCCGGCTTGCCCTCCGTGACGATACGGAGTCCGGTGCGCCGCCCCGCAGCACCGTGGACTTGCAATCCGGCCTGGCAGTAATTCGCCCGGAAGCCACGCACGAGTCCGGACGACGCTGACCGGGACTTGCCTTGCGCCCTGCGCGAGCGGCGGGTCGACCAAACCCGATCCCAGAGCTTCCTGCTTCTCCTCGACTCATGGCTACCCAGAGCACAGACCCGCCGCTCAGCGCACACACCGCACACCGCACACCGCACACCGCACACCGCACACTCCGCAACGAGCGAAACTCAGAAGGTTACGGGAGCGACGCCCGGCGGCCTGCTACCTCCGCGACCGAGGCGAGGCACCTCTCACCACTACAGGTTCAACACAACGCAACCGAATACCAACAGAGTGTGTGCATGGATGCGCAGCCCTGGCCGCCGGATGGGCTCCCGAAGCTCACGGGGTGAGGGGTCGCGCCAGCATCGGCGTGCGGAGCATCTGGTGCCCCCCACTGGCCAGCATGCGGACCTCGCCCCGGTCGCTGATCTCTGCGCGTACGATCCCCGACTCATCCTCGTAGACCGGATACCCGCCCGCTCCCGCCCGCTCGGTGCGATGAACGATCACTACATCGTCCTCCACCGCGGGGGCTTGAAATACGAGCTCATAGCATTCCGGGTAATCCATCAGGGCCTCCCGATAAAACTGGGCAGGTGCGCCCGGCGACGCTTCCCCCCGGCGCTCTCAGCGCGCCGCTGCACCTCGGCCATTCCATCGTCGCCCACTCCCGCCCACGGCGCCTCAGGAGAACACCGAGGTGAGGCCTCCTGCCCGGATGGGCCTTTGCCTGTGCGGCTTTGCCGGGGCCCCGAGAGCCGGCCCGCCACGCGGCCCACCCCTCGACAGGAGCGCACGACCCAGCCTCGGGAAACCTGACATTTGTCATGTGGGCTTGTGATCAAGGTCGTTCCAAAGGCTGACGTCTGGCCGCTGTCCACTCGCGAGAATCGAGACAGCGAAGAACAAATACTGCCTGCAGACCTTGAACTGACGGAGAATGCATGCCCGTTGCCCCTACCCATCGCCGGCGCATGCGGCTGGCCGGGACCGCCACCGCCGCCTTACTCACACTGACGGTTCCTACCGCTGCCTCTGCCGCCGCTTCGCCGAGCACGTTCGCGGGCAACGCCGCCACCGCGCGGGCCAGCGACCGGTCCGGCATCGACCGGGCTGCCCTGGAAAGGACGCTCAAGGCCTTTCATGACGCAGGGATGCACGGCGCTTACTCTGCGGTGCGAGACGGCACCGCAGCGTGGCAGGGCGCTTCGGGAGTCGCCGACGTCGACACCGGGCGCCCCACCACTCCGCAGATGGAGCATCGGATCGGCAGCATCACCAAAACCTTCACCGCGGTCGGCGTCCTTCAGCAAGTCGGCAAGGGGCACATCGAGCTGGACGCTCCGATAGGCCGCTATCTGCCCGACCTCGTTCCCGGGGAACGCGGGCGCACCATCACCGTACGGATGCTGCTGAACCACACCAGCGGCATCGGTGACTATGGCGAAGCAATCTTCCCCACAGGAGACAGCGTCGAAGGCAACCGCTTCCACCAGTTCGATCCCCGGGAATTGGCCCGGCTGGGGCTGAAGGCGGAGCCATTGGGCAAGCCGGGCCAGGCTCATCACTACTCCAACACCAACTTCGTGCTCGCGGGTCTCCTGCTGCAGAAGGTCACCGGCAAGTCGCCGGAGGCGTACGTCACCGAGCACGTCATCCGGAAGGCAGGACTCCGGCACACCTACTTCCCGCGATCGGCCTACCTCACCGGACCGCACGCCAAGATGTACGAGGCCGCGCACGGCGGGTTCAACCCACCGCGGGACTTCAGCGTCTACAACATGTCCTGGGTTGGCACTGCGGGGTCGCTCGTATCGACCATGGCCGATCTGAACCGCTTCTACCGAGCGCTGCTGGGCGGTGAACTGCTTGCCCCAACCCAGCTGCGTCAGATGAAGACCACGGTGCCCACCGAGAACAGCACGCTGCGCTATGGACTTGGCCTGCTCAGATGGCACCTGCCCTGCGGAGGCTTCTGGGGGCACAACGGCCTGGTGCTGGGTGCCATGACCTGGTCCGTGTCCAGTGCGGACGGCCAACGGCAAATGTCCCTCGGTTTCAATCTGACGCGCTATCAGAAGCTCGACGGGAACGGCCTCCCCGATGCCAGCGGCCCGATAGACACCGCCATGAGGGCGCACATCGAGCAGGCGCTGTGCGGGACAACTGCCGGCCGGCCCCCGGGCCTGACCGACATGAACCCACCCCACTCACTCCTCGTCGCTCCGCAGGAACCTCCGCTCCCGGCACCCCGCCGATAAAGCCGCCCTGCCACTCGGATGTGTGCTCCGCTCCCGTGCGCTGTCACGGGAGCGGAGCGGGTCCGAGGAGCGCCAGCAGCTCGGATAGTTACGGAAACCACGGTACGGGGCACCACTGACAACGCGGTTGGACAGAACTCGACGGAGTGCTCAGGGGCACCCCCGGGGAGCGACGCCGCTGGAGTCCGAGGAGCGGACGGTGACTAACCCGGAGGGCATTTCCTGAGGTGACAGCGGGGGTGCGGCCCAGCCTCGACAGCGGTCACGGGGGACTTGAGGGACTCGATGCATCACTCGATCGGGATATCCCCTGGGCGGCTGCACCCCGGTCTTCGTCCGTCCTCGGCAGCCCTTGAGGCAATAAGCCAGGCCGTCCGCAGGCGAGGCGTAGATCTGGCAAGTCGCCGTGCCGGCCTGGGGGACGGAGCCGCGGGGGGCGAGAGGTGGAAGCAATGGAGCCGGCGGGAATGACGGAAGTGGTGGGGAGTAGGGGGGAGTAGTGGGGAATGGTGGACCGATGATGGCTGGACGACCTCAGATTTCGCTGGCGACGGTGGTCTTGGACTGCCCGGATGCCCATGCGCTTGCGGACTTCTACCGGCGGCTGCTCGGCTGGGAGGTGAAATGCAGCGAACCGGACTGGGTCCTGCTCCGCTGCCCGGACGGCGGTACCGGGCTCTCGTTCCAGTCCGAGCCCGGATATCAGGCCCCCGTGTGGCCGGAACGGCCCGAGGAGCAGCAGAAGATGCTCCATCTCGATCTCCGGGTCGATGACCTTGACGACGCCGAGACCTATGCGGTCGCGGCAGGTGCAACGCGCGCCGCGTTCCAGCCTCAGGACGATGTCCGGGTGTTGCTTGATCCGGCAGGGCACCCGTTCTGCCTCTTCCTCCATTGAGGGCAGCGACGTCGAGGGGACGGCGGCACTGTGATCGTTACGTCCTCCCCTCGCGGCCGGAGATGATCGCGGAGCGTGTGGGAATGGACACATGCAGGCAGCGAGGGCGGGGCGGATGGCCGACGGTCCTTGCTGGTCAGGAAGTTGAGGCACCGTCGAAGCGCCGGCCCGGGCAGGAACTGCGGGCCGTGGGCCGGTGCACGCGGGACTGCGTTGTCAGTGTCTGCCCCTAGCATTGCTCATATGTCCCCAACTCCTTCTGCCCCTACAGGTGTGCCCGTTCCTGCTTCCGAAGCGAACGAATCGATCCGGCGATTTGTGCGCGCCCGGCGCGGACTGGCGTGGTCGGCTCAGGACATGGCGGAGTATGCGGTGCTGCTGGAGATATGGACGTTGGCGGTGCGCTCGGAGGTCGTCGAGGCGGCGTAGTCCCCACGAAGGTCAACGCAAGAACCTGCCCTGGCCCCACACCGGAACAACACCCACCACGTCCCCTCTCCGGAGCCGGCTCATGGTTCTGCGCCGGCTCCTGCTTCCACTCCAGCTCGCGCTTCTCCCCCGCCCCCGTTTCAGGTGAATGAGCAGAGCTGAAGGCCGCGTTGGTGGTGCGCTAGCCGTTCGGCATCGTGCGCGATCAAGCTGATGCATGTACCGCTCGCCGAGCGGTGCGTACGCCGAGCCCAAGGGCGACCGCTCGATGGCAAGGCCATTGCCACAACCCGGATTCCAAGGGCGGTGCGGCACAGGCCCCGAAGAAGTCCGCTGAAGGCAAGAGCGGCGGGAGCAGCGCAGGGGCGAACGGCGGGAGCAGCGACACGGGCGGTGCTGGTTCGGGCTCCGGCTCAACGGCCGGTTCCGGCGCGGCGTCCCAGGGCAAGGGGGTGAACGGCACCTTGAACGGCGTTCTCAAGCACCTGGCCCCCGGAAAACTGACCGTGGCCCCGGCCTCCGGCACCGACCAGGCCTACTACGTCGGAACGCAGACCAAGGCCATAGGTGCCGCCGGGAATTGCGCCTCGAACGGCAATGTCACCGCGGACAGAAACGGCTACGGCACTTCCCCGTGTACCGAGGCCCAGCTGGAGAAGGCGGCCAAGATGAAATCTGTCGAGGTACGGGGCACCGGGTCTAGGGCGGCATCGCGACGCAGATCGTCGAGCACTATCGCTCCTGAGCGCGATGGGAGCGATGGGTAAGGCCCGACCGACGGCCCGACCCTCCCAAGCCTGGCAGTGAGCAGCGCCCCGCCCCTGTTCACGCGCCGTCGAATACGGTCGACGGCATCAGCGGCGGGGGCCCACCTGTGTGGCGGTTCGGGCGGTCCGGCAGTTCGGCGGTGCAGCGGTTCGGTCCGCACCCGGTGGAGGATCCCGCCGATCACCTGCCGATGATCTCGCCAAAGCCCACGCCTCCCGTTGCTCACCGGCAGGAGCGGCCTCAGCCGTTCCCCCTCGGCATCCGTGGGATCCCCGCCTCCCTGCCGTCCCAAGGGGACCCTTCACCTACCGTCGCGCCAGCCAGGTGGCGATCTCATCTACTACCGCAGAGTCGACGTGCCCTGGCCGCGTGTACTCGGCCGGGGTGGGCCGACCCCGACCGGTAAAGAAAAGGTGGTTGGCGTCCGGGTGGATCCGGATCGCCACGTCGGGGCGGTCTGCCAGGGCACCCCGCCAGCGCGTCAGGTCGTCGGCGACGGTCACCTGATAGTCCCGCCCGCCCTGCAGAATCAGCATCGGGCAGGCCAGACCGGATGCCGTGGCCACCGGATCGTAGGCACGAAGATCGAGCCAGTAGGCGGCGGAGAGTCCAAGCGGCAGCAGCTCCGACGGCGTGTCAGGTGTGAGTTCGGGGCCCGCTACCAGCGCGGCCTGCCGGACGAGCGCCGTCACAGCCTCGTCCGCGCTCGGGTGGGGTGCAAGCGCGGTGAGATAGCGGGCCACCCGGACGGCGGCCTCGTGCATCGGCTGCGCGTCCGCTGCGAGCAGGACCAGGCCGGCGATCGACGGGTCGGCGGCCGCGACCCGGGGTGCCACTTTGCCGCCCATGCTGTGGCCGAGGAGGTGGATGCGGTCCGCGTCCACCTCGGGCTGCTGCCGGAGCAGCCGCACAGCGGCGAGCGCATGCGGCAGGTACTCGTCGGTCATGGTGAAGTCCGATGGCAGACGGTCAGGCCGCGTGAAGGTGATCTTGTCGAAACGCAACACGGCCACACGCCGGGAGGCGAGCCCCCAAGCGAGGTCCTTGAGCGGCTTGTTCGGGCCGCAGCTCTCGTCCCGGTCGAACGCGCCGCCGCCGCTGAGCAGCACCACAGCGGGCCACGGTCCGGGACCGACGGGCAGGCTCAGCGTTCCGGGCACGGCGAGCGGCCCGGTACCAAGCAGGATGTCTCGCTCAATGAACCGGGTCGGTTCCGCGTAGTGCGGCGGCTGCCACTCCACACCGCCGTCCGGATCGAGCCGCAGGCCGTGCAGCAGGCCATCACCGCCAACCGACGTGACCACGGTGAAGTTGCCGTCGGCGCACCTCACCGGGATACGCACACGAACCGCTTCGCCCTCACCGGCCGCGCTCACCGGCTCCCCGATCTCCCTGACCTTGCCCCGTCCGGCCAACTCCGCCGCCCACGCGAGCCGCAACGCATCCGCGGAGACCGCAGCGCGCAGCGGTGGCGCGAACAACTCCACCATCTCGGCGAAGCGCTCCGCCCGCAGCAGCGCGGCCAACCCCTGCGCCGCCTCCAGCACCTTCAGCACCTTCACTTCATCTATTCGCATATTTGAGAAAGGTAGCAGCTATGAGAAAGTTTGGGCGTGGATTCTCTGGAGCTGCTCGGCCACCCCATCCGGCTGCGGATCGTTCATGCCATGGGCGGAGGAAGGCTGCTGACCACCGATCAGCTCTGCGCCCCGGATTCCCGAAGCCTCCAAGGCCACCGTCTACCGCCACAACGAGCTGCTGGTGGGCGGCGGGGTCCCTGGATGATGTGACTGAGGGAAGAGGTCGACCCGGTAGCCAACCAGGTAGCTGACCAGGTGGGGTACCAACAGCATGCGCTCTGCCTCAGCCCGGCAGAGCTCGACGAACTGATCGCTGAGCTGCGCGCTGCGCGCGGCCATCGCGCCGAGGCTGTCCAACCGACCGAGCCCCGAGCGCGCTCAGTACCTGCTGAGTCCGATCCATTTCCCGGTGGAACCCCCGCAGCAGGAAGCCGAGCAGGCGACGCTAAGGCCTATCGCTGACGGTCACCTGACCGCCCGGGCAACTCCTGCCCGCCGAACCACCGACCACTGGCGCCACCCGCCCCCACCCACTACCAAGCGAGCACGGAACCATGACGTCCGATTTCCGCCAGCCGACGCGCCCCCGCCCCCGCAGACTCAAAGAGTGAAAGCAGCGACACAAACGAGGACGCGCCATGATCTCCCCCGAGACGACCACTGTCACCACCATCTACACCACTTTCGACAGCCCCCTGGGCGAGCTGTTGCTCGTCGGCGAGGAATCGGCCACCGCCCCCGGCGGCACCGCCCTGGCCTCCCTCTCCATGCCGCAGCAGCGGGGTGTCACCGTACAGCCGCACTGGCGGCGCGACCCCGGCCCCTTCGCTGAGGCCGTGCGCCAGCTCCGCGCCTACTTCGCCGGTGAGCGCACCCGCTTCGAGCTGGCGTTCCGCACTGCAGGTACGGAATTCCAGGAGCGCGTCTGGCGAGCCCTGGAGGCGATTCCGTACGGCACAACGACCACCTACGGCCGACTCGCCGATGTGGCCGGAGTGCCGCGGGGCGACGTACGGGCTCTGGGGGCCGCGGTCGGCGCAAACCCGCTGCTGATCCTGCGCCCCTGCCATCGCGTGATCGGCGCGGACGGGACGATGCGCGGCTACGCGGCGGGCGTCGAACGCAAGATCGCGCTGCTCACACACGAGGGCGCCCTCCAACCCACCCTTATTTGAGCCCGGCCGAGCCCGGAATCCCTCCCCAATGACCTCGCCCCTCATTCCCCGAGCCGAGGTGGCCGCCTACGGCCGCCTCCCCTCCCCCGCCCCACACTCCGATGCGGAACTCGCCACCCTCCTCGGCCTGTTGACCGCCCCCGGTGTTCGGATCACCACGGTGGTCGTCGGGCACAGCCGGGACACCGCGTCGCGTTCGTCCGCGGAAGCGTTCGTCGAAGCATGGCGGGAGATCGGCCGCCAGCCGGTCCTCGCCATGGTCGACTGGCCGGAATCCGCCGCGTCCTGGCTACGGGCGGCCGACCGCTTCACCGCCGAGGAACCGGACGCCTGGGTGGTGGCCGCCGCGCCTCTCGGCTGGGCCCAGATGAGCCGCCGGCTACGTCACAGCACCGACTGGGACCCGGCCCGCACCTATGGCTTCGCAGCACTCGGCGACTCCCGCGTCCCAGCCCTGGCAGGCGCGGCAACGCTGCAGGGCATGCGCGGTGCCACAGCGGAGGGCGGCAGCTGGGCCATCGACCGTGGTTGGGTCACGCAGCAGCCACCGGCCCGTAGGAGACCTCCGCTTCAACCCCATGGCACGCTGTAGACAGCTAGCGATGAGGCAGGAAAGCAATGAGCACGCCACTACCCGGCTTCGAGGACTTCGGGGAGCCCGATGGCGCCAAAGGGCCTGGTCGACCGGTTGTCTCCGGAGAGCCTGGAGGCCCGGACGGCTCTGGCGGCGCGGGAGAATCCGGCGGATCCGGAGGCCTCCACTCCCCCACGGGAAACCGTAGCCGGGCCCGTACCGGCAGCCGCCAGGAAATCGCCCCCGGCGCCGTCCACGTCCCCGGCTGGCTGACCATGGCACAGCAGCGCGAGCTGGTCACCGCGTGCCGTGACTGGGCGCGCGGTCCGGCCCCGATCCGGCACACCAAGCTGCCGCGCGGGGGCGTGATGTCCGTCCAGACGGTGTGCATCGGCTGGCACTGGCAGCCGTACGCGTACACCCGCACCGCCGACGATGTGAACGGCGCCCGGGTGCCCGAATTCCCCGACTGGATGGTCGAGTTGGGCCGCCGCGCGCTGGTCGAGGCGTATCAGGACTCCGCCGCGGGCGACGGCTACACACCGGACACCGCACTGATCAACTTCTACGACGGCCAGGCGAAGCTCGGTATGCATCAGGACAAGGAGGAGCGTTCCGGCGCGCCGGTCGTCTCGCTCAGCATCGGCGACACCTGCGTCTTCCGGTTCGGCAACACCGAGACGCGTACCAAGCCGTACACCGATATCGAGCTGGCCTCCGGTGACCTCTTCGTCTTCGGCGGACCGTCCCGCTTCGCCTACCACGGCGTCCCCAAGGTCCGACCGGGCACCGGGGACCCGGCATCCGGACTGGCCGGCGGCCGCCTCAACATCACGATGCGGGTGACCGGACTCGACGGCTGACTCCGGCACCGCGAGGCACACTGGACTCATGTGCCGCAGCATCAAGACCCTCCGCCCGCCCGCCACCCCCGAGGTCACCGACGAGGACATCCGGGCCGCGGCCCTGCAGTACGTCCGCAAGGTCTCCGGATTCCGCGCCCCGGCCGCACACAACCGCGAGGTATTCGACCAGGCCGTGGACGCCGTGGCAGCCGCGACCCAGGACCTTCTCGACGGCCTACAGATCCGTGGCTCCACCGCCCGTCAGCACACGCACTCCTGAGCCGCGACGGCATCCGCCGGCACCGACCTCCCACGGCAAGCCCTGGGTCAGCCCGCCGTGCGCCCTCTCTGGCCCAAAACACCGACCACTCCAGCCGCCTCCGCTCCGCCTGCACAGGCCCCGCCGCCCTCATCACACACCTCGGACCAGGCACCACGCACCAGCGCCACGGACTCACGATCATCGCCTGCTCACGCTCACCAATCGAGCAGCGCCTGAACCGGTAGGTGATCGCTCGGAAACTGACCGTGCGCGGAGTACGTATTGATCGTGGCGCGCCGCGTACGCACCCCCGGCGACGTGAGGACCCAATCGACGCGGTCCCCGTCCGGCACCAGCGGCCGGTACCCATGAAAGGTGGCGTACTGCTTGCTGCGCTCGTCGGCCGTGTCCCAGCTGTCGACGAGCGAGCCGCCGTCGAGCATCGCCTCGTACACGGAATTCTTGTGCGCCGCGACATTGAAGTCGCCCATGACGATCCGGGGCAGCGAAGGGTCCAGCCCACCCAGCCGTTCATTGATCAGACGGGCGGAGCGCTCACGCGAGTACTGATTCGCATGATCGAGATGGGTATTGAGGGCATAGAACTCGCCACCGGCACGCATATCCCGGAATCGGACCCAGGTCACCATCCGAACAACGGTATTTCCCCAGGTCGCCGACCCGATCAGATACGGCGTATCGGACAGCCAGAAATGGTCGTACTCCACCGGCGCGAGCCGCCGAGCATCATAGAAAACGGCCGCGAACTCATCCTTGCTCCCACCGCCCCGCCCGGTCCCCACCCAGTCGTAATGCGGTCCGAGATCCACGGCGACATCACGTAGCTGCCCGTACAGCCCTTCCTGCGTCCCGAGCAGGTGCGGGGCCTCATGCCGCAGCAAGCTACGCATCACGGGCCGGCGCTCGGCCCAGGAATGCGGCCGGACATCCGAGGCGTACCGCAGGTTGAAGGTCATCACCCGCAGCGCCCGCCCGCCGTCCGCGGCGTACGCGGTCCCCGGCCCGTGCACCGCCACCACCGGCCCGGCGACCACCGCAGCAGCCGCCACCCGAAAGGAAAACCGCCGGCTGACCGACGCAGTCGCGGCACCAGAACCAGATCCCGAGGAACCAGGGAGAACAGAGGACGCCAGGGGCGGCGGGGATACCCGGGACGCCAGGGATGCCCGGGACACCGGAGAAGCAGCGAAATCATCCGAAGCAGAGAAATCAGAGAAACCGGTGGCAGCAGAGGGGCCAGAGAAGTCAGCGGAAACAGGTGATCCATTCCACCCGGACACGAGAGCAGTCACAACAACTCCAGTCATCCATCGCACAGGCAGACACCGAAACCGAAGCCACGGCCACAGCCACAGCCACAGCCGAAACCACCCTCGCAACAACAACCATCATGCGAAAGCCTCGAGCCCCGCAGTGACCATAAGTCACCTACGGGCAAACCGACATGAAACGCCCGCGAAACGCGAAATGCGCGGGGGACGATTCCGCGGGGACCTGGAGATCGAACTCTTCGCCTGCCCCCTCCCCGGCCCCGACCCCGGCCTCCCCTCCAGGCAGCTCTTCAGCCCTTTCCCTACCGAACGCCCGCCGGCCCCTGCCAGTCCGCATGCCGAATACGGGAGATCTCCCGTACGTCGCCGACCGTCCCCCACTCGTCCTTCCCCAGCCGTGACAGGGGCTTCATCCTGGCGATTTCGGGGTGCCCGTCGACCAGCACGTCCTGCGCCACGACCGCGTGCACCACGCGCCCGAACACCACGGTGGAATCCCCGATTCCCAGCGTGGTGTGCACCTCGCACTCCAACGCCACCGGCGAGGCCGCCACCCGCGGCGGCTTGACCCGCAGACTCGGCTCAGAACCGACCCCGGCCGCCTCGAACTCACTCACCCCGTGCGGGAAATCCGTACCCGTGTCATTGATCTGCTCGAAGAGCCCCTCCGGCGCCAGGTTCACCACGAATTGTCCAGTCGCCTCGATATTGCGCAAGGTGTCCTTGCGTCCAACGGAAGTGAACTGCACAACGGGCGGCGCGACGCTGGCGATCGTAAAGAAGGAGTGCGGGGCCAGGTTCGCAGAAGCACAATCAGGGCTGATCGTCGAGACCCAGGCGATGGGCCGAGGCACCACCACCGCGGTCAGGAGCTTGTAGAACTCGTTGCGGGACATGGCAGCAGGGTCGAAGTCGGTACGCATGGTGATCAGTATCCACACGGGCGGCCGCGGATCCTACAGTGGATCTACGTCGCGTTCGGCAGTGCCTACCGTCCCACCACCACTCACCGCAGCCAAGGCGCTGACCGAAGTCCGAGCACGGGCATCGGCGTGTCCTGGGGACGCACGAGACGGGCTGGAACTCCTGTTACGCAGCAGCGGGTTGGGGGCTGCGGTCCGCACCGGGTGCCTCGGCCACCGGCCCTGCCGTCCCATCGGTACGACCGCGCCTACCTCAACGACTTCCGCCCCGACTGACCCGACTGGCCGACGTCAATGACGTACGCCTGCACCTGCAGCTGGACCTCGGCCCGCGGATGCAGGACGCCCGGCTGGACGACTACGCCCGACTGCTCGCCGCCCAGGGGCTGCGCCGCAATTGCGGCGCCCACACACGGGTGGCCACTACATGCCTGTTCAGGGACGGCCCAAAGCAGTGAGCCGAGACGTCACGACGGCCAGATGATGCGACGTCGCCCAGGCTCGCCACTCCGTCCCGCCGCCTGCTTTCGCCCGCTGCCGTTTCGCACAGTCCTGCAAACGAGCATCTCCCCACGACGTGCCCGCGCCGGTGGACGGCCAATGAGGCGAGGAGACCAGGTCACGGCTGAGGGTGAAGAAGTCGTCGTTGCCGGGACGGATCTTTGGATAGACAAAGACCTGCCAGTCTGCCGCCGTGGTGTAACGCATGTTGGGATGCGGAGTCCCACGAGTCCGCAGCGGCATTCGCGGGTGCGTCACACCGAAGTCGCCGAAATCAGGAATGTTTCCACGCCACCGATCGCAAACCTGCTTCCAGAGAAGCGCGTCTTCCCTCGCTACCGGCGTTGCTCGTCCACGTGGGAAGTTCGTCAGATTGACCGGGAAGGCACCGGCGGCCACGCACTCATGGCGCCAAGGCCAACGCGCCATGTGATGGAGAGTTTCCAGCACCTCAACTGTCAGTGCCGCCCTTCTATCCCGAGAATGCACGGGTCCGGCGTCAATGATCAGATCGATTTCCTCCGGGACAGCGTGGAGTGTTCGGAGAATCTCGCGGACTCGTTCATCGTCCGGGCGCAGTTCTTGTGCGTCACGAGCCGACGAGATGCGTAGACAACCGCCCTGCTGATGCCACGCCATCACCGCACGAACCTCGGCGAGCGTCTCGTCGGTATCAGTGCCTCTGAAGACCGGGCGCATCGCGACCTGCCGCCGGCTGAGCGACTCGCCTACCCGCACCATCGGACCGCCCACATCGCCCTTGAGTACCCGCACTGCCGGCAGGGCTCCGCAATCGACCGTGAGGACCATTCCATTCGGAACGTAGTCCATGGCACGATCACAGAAGGTCTCCAGAAGATCTCGAACGTCGCAGTCGGGCACGACCTCCATCACCGGGCGTATCTGGGACTGCACCTCCGTCGACGCATGTCCCAGTGCCAGAAACTCCCCCACCTTGCCCTTGAGAATGGGAACGTAGGCCACCGGCTCCCCCAAGCACAGTACGCACTAAGCCAGTTGAAGTACCAATCACTACTCCCAGAATGACGCATCGTTCCTATACCCGACAGAGTCTCGAATCAGCCATCCCGACTCAAAGTGCAGAATCAAGGTCTGGTTCACGGAATGCGAGCCGCCTTGTCTACCCTGGACCGGCAGTTGGTTCGCCCCGTCCGCCAGACGGGGTGTCGCAAGAGGGAACCCGGTGGGAGTCCGGGACTGCCTCGCAGCGGTGAGTGGGAACGACCGCCGTCATGAAGCACTGGGCCCGCATGGGACCTGGGAAGCGACGGTCAGTAGGTGTCCCGTCCTTCGGGATGTGCCCATGAGTCCGAAGACCTGCCACTGCTCGTGCGGGGTGTATCGCCGCGCACGGACTCACGCGTCCCGGCAGCGGGACCGCTGAGCGAGTGGTGTGTTCCACCCAGCCCTGCGCAGAGCGGGGGCGGGCGGGCCCGCACCCCGTTCGCGGCCCGGCGCCGGCCCTCACGACGACTCGCGAAGGAGAGTTTCGTGCCCGGCGAACCGAGCATTCCCTCCAGCCCCTCCCCCAGAGCGCCCCGCCCGAGCGGAACCTGTGTCCTGCTCAAGCATGGTGAGGTCTTCCTCAAGGGCCGCAACCGGCACCTGTTCACCGAGCGGCTGCACGACAACCTCCGCGGCGCCCTGCGCGGCATCGGCGGTTCCACATGGATCAAGTCCGGCCAGAACGTCACCGTGCTCGGCGGCGAGGTCCCGTTGGACGACCTCGTGGAGCGCGCCCGCCGGGTGATCGGGTTCAACTCGGTGGAGCCTGCCCTGCGCGTTCCGAGCACCGTGTCGGACATCACCGAGACAGCCGTGGAGGCGCTCGCCACCGCTCGCGCGGAACGGCCCGGAATCAGTTTCGCCGTGCGGGCCAAGCGGCGGAACAAGAACTTCGAGATGACCTCCTCGCAGTTCGAGCGCTTTCTCGGGGCCCGAATCCGGGAAGCCCTCGGTCCCCTGCCGGTGAACCTCTCCAGCCCGGATGTACTGGTCTCGGTCGAGATCGACCACAAGGAGAGCTACGTCTCTTGGACCCGTCACCAGGGGCCGGGCGGACTGCCCGTGGGCTCCAGCGGACGCGCCCTGGTACTGCTCTCCGGCGGCTACGACTCGCCCGTGGCGGCCTACCGGGCGATGCGCCGCGGACTGCGCTGCGACTTCGTGCACTTCACCGGCGCTCCGTACACGAACGCCGCTTCGGTCTACAAGGCTTACGCCCTCGCCCGTGAACTCAACCGCTACCAGCCCGGTGGGCGACTGCACGTCATCGCGCTCGGCCACGCACAGAAGCAACTGGCCATCGCGGGGGCCGGCCGGCTCCAGGTCGTCGCGCAGCGACGGCTGATGGTTCGCGCCGCTTCCGCGCTGGCGGACCGGACCCGGGCTGAGGCACTGGTGACCGGCGACAGCCTGGGGCAGGTAGCCAGTCAGACTCTGGCGAACATGGCCGCCGTCGACGAGGCGGCAACCCTGCCGGTGCTGCGGCCGCTGGTCGGCTGGGAGAAGCAGGAGATCATCAACGAAGCCCGGTCCATCGGCACCGCGGAGATCTCCGTGCTGCCGGACGAGGACTGCTGCAAGCTCCTCGCACCGCCCCGGGTCACCCTCCGCGCCGGGCTGACCGACCTGCATACGGTGGAGAAGCGCCTCGACCTGGACGACGTGGTGGACAGCCTGCTGCGCGACATCCAGGTCATGCACCCGGGAGACTCCGGCGAAGAGGCGGAGCCCGGCGCGGACAGCCCGGACCTCCGCCCCGATCCCGGCCGGCCCGTTCCATCCGTATGTGCGACGGATCAGTCCGGTCGGCGTCCTCATGACCCGCGAGATGGCCGGTGAGGACCGCCGACGGTCCTCGTGATCGGACTCGGCGCGGGGGACCCGGACCATGTGACTCTGGCCGCCGTGCGGGCCATGCGGGACTGTGAGGTGTTCTTCCTTCTGGACAAAGGCCAAGCACCCTGCTCAAGCCGGCCCGGAATGCCTTTCAATCGCCAGCCGACATGCCGTCTACTTCTGAGTCGTGTTGGCGATGGCGTCTCGGAGGCCGGCTAGTAGGGCGTCCAGTGCGAGGTCGAAGCGGGCCTGGTGGTCGGCTGGCGTGCCGAGTCCGCCCGCGACCGCTTCGGACAGTGTGGGGAACGCGGTTAGGGCAGAGGCATCGTTGGTGGGCTGCTCGGGGTGCCCTGGGGTGTCAGCTGCTTCGGCAAGGCAGTGCCCAATTACCAGTGTGGTGACGGAGTTGACGATCCGCATGGCCTCGACAGGTGCGATCCCGGCGTGCCCGAGCGCTGCTGCCGTGTCCTCAACTGCCTGGAGTGCTGCGGGGGACCGGACAGGGCGCGTGGCTACCAGCGCGATCACCCCGGTATGCCGAAGCAGTTCAGCTCGGAAGGTCGCGGCAAACTCCTTCAGGCGCAGTGGCCATTCTTCTGCCGGCCCGTCGAAGGAGGGGCGCACGGCTGAGACCACCAGCTCGACCAGGCCGTCAAGTAGGGCGGCTTTGTTGGGCAGGTAGTGGTAGAGGGTCATTGCCTCGACGCCGAGTTCAGCGCCCAGGCGGCGCATGGACAGCTTCTCGACGCCGTCCCGGTCGGCGACTTCCATGGCCGCACGCAGCACCTTGTCGCGAGTGAGCCCCACCCGCTTGCTGGTCGTTCCCATTTATCGACAGCTCCAGTTGACTTTCTTACATCGTAAGGCAAGAGTGGCGGCCCAGCCGAAGCCTTACGATGTAAGAAAAGGATTGGGGCATGTTCACCAACGAGAACAAGCAGCTCGTCACAGACTTCTTCACCGCGCTCAACCAAGCCCGCATCGACGACCTGGGCGACTACCTGGCGGCGGACGTGGTGGACCACAACAAGGTCATCCATGGTGAACCGGATGAGCCCGGCGCAGCCTTCGCAGCCATCGCCACCCAGCTCTCGGCACTGGCGCCCTACCATGCACGGATCGACGAACTGATCGCCGAGGGCGACAAGGTCGTCGCCCGGATCACCCAGAACGGCGTGAGCTCCGGTAGTCACCCCCGGATGCCAGTGCCGACCGGCCGCGCCTTCGAGAACGAGGCGATCTTTGTCCTCACCGTCACCGCCGGCCGGATCAGCGAGATCCGCGGTGTCTCCGACCGGCTCGGTCTCTTCCTGCAGCTGGGGTGGGACTGGCCGACCGTCGACTGACCGGCCGGCACTCGATGCCGGAGCATTCATGCGCCCAGAAGATGTGACCGTCTCGGGGGTGCAATCGGGATACCTTCCGAGGTGTGAAGACTGGGCCGCCGCGGCCTCCAGGTTCGCGCGAGCCACCACCTGCAGCTGCTTGTATCGCCGGCGTTGTTGGTGTGGCTGGTCAGCCTTGGGGCTGGTGGTGCCGGGCGCACTGGCTACTCTGGAGAGGGCTACAGCGACGCCCCACCCTCCCCGGGCGGGGTGTCGCCTTCGCCGCGAACACCGCGTCCATTCGTTTAGTGATCGTTTATTGAGGCTCGGCAGGATGTGAAGTGTCGAGAAGGATCCTTCACAGGGGACGGTATGGCCAAGCTCTATCTGGAGAAGCTCAAGTGCGTCACGACTGAGGGCTGGAGCGGCTTCGACGAGCCGAGGCTTGTTCTCCAGAATCGTGGCACTGTGTGGAATGGGACGGTGCTGGGAGACCGGATGTACACCGTCAAGTACGACTGCGACTTCACGGGGACGATTGCCGTCTCCCTCGGGAAGGTCGGCGGAACAGTCGGGGATGGCAGGCTCGGGGAGCAGTGGATCACGGATACACCTGGTGAGCGCAGTCTGCGCTTCAGGGCGGATGGTGCTGAGTACAACCTGCTGTATGCGGTGGAGTAGGTAGCTCGAACTGAACCAGGTGGACGCCCTCGGCCCCGGATGGAGTTCTGGCGCGCAGAACGCAAGGCGCCCCCACCCAGTTCGGGCGGGGGCCTCACGTGTGGCTCTGGCCAGTCTCCGGCCTGGTCGTCGACGTGCTTGCAGTTCTATCGGCTGTGGCCGCTTCGTGTGTAGTGGCAGATGCGGGCCTGACATTGCTGAGAGGCTCCAGCGCCCACTTACCAAGTGCAGTCGGCTTGTAGATCGTGGATGCTGTCGGCGAGTTCGGCTGGCGGGGTCGGCCAGCCTGCCGTGTGCCAGTGGGCGATGCGCCAAGCAAGTCGCCGCGGCCAGACCGGGGTTGTGGGCAGCAGGTCTATCGGGACCCATACCGGCGTGCCGCCGTAGTTGTCGAGTTGTTCACGGGCGCCGATCTCGCCTTCGGCTTTTAGGAGGAAGTAGTGCTCACGGCGATTGTCCTTCCAGACGCGGGCTACCTCCTTGATCACGCTTCCGGCTAGGCCAGACTCCTCTCGCAGCTCTCTGACCGCCGCTGCGTGCAGCGTCTCTCCGGTCTCGACTCCGCCGCCAGGGATCTCGTAGAACGGTTGTCCGTCCTCCTCCTCGAAGCCGATGAGCAACATCTGCTCGTCGCGGATGACGACGGCGCCCGCCCTGACCCGCACCGGATCAGCTGCCGCCGGATCATCCCAGAGCGCAGCTGCCCTCACCGGGCCGCCCGTCGCCCAGTTCCGTAACACGGTTTCAGCAGTTCCGCCGGGCCGGATTCGCGCGTGCAGCGCCTCGGCCAGGGACAGAGAACAGCACTCAACATCCGCCGCCTGGCCATGATGGGGGAAGTAGTAAGACCCATCTGCATGCGGGTCCTTCGCCAGGACAAGGCCCGCTTCGTCAATCTGCACGTTCGCCATCATGGGTTCGTCGGCCATCAGTGAAGATTGGCTGCGCCCTTCAGGGAACAACGCGCTCCCGGGCCCGTCAGGCTGCGGGTGACGACAGCGCCAGGTCCGTATCACCTTCGCCTTCGTCGACAAGCGCCCGCCGGACTTCGCTCACCGCTGAGCGGACGGGACCGTGCTCGGTGTGCGTCCTGTCTCCGGCGACAGGACTCACACCGAATCAGCAGCACCCGGGCGCGGCGCTGCGGATTCCACTCGCCCCACTCCTGCTGTGCCGACTCGGCGTCGGCGATCGCCCGTTCGGTGTCCGCCCGCCCGGCCGGCGGGACACGGGCCTGGACCAGGCCGGTATTGGGGTCGTGCACGTCGGCGAAGAGCCCTGAAGTTCCCGGTGCGTGCTTGCCGCCGATGAAATGTGTCAGTTCACGGACCATGAGAGCCTGCTCTCGTCAGGTGAGATCCGGGGATGGCACGGCAGGCCGAAGACAACACCCGGTGGGGCGTGTGTACGGGCGGGCCGTGGGACGCGAAGGCCGAGAGCCGTCGCGGAGCTAGGGGTTGGCGTGCGCCACCGCTTGCTCCGCCGGATCACCTGGGTCGTGGGTACGGACCGGTGCCATGCGTGTCTGCTCCATCCTCGTGGACAACACGGAACACCCCGCGGCCGGTATCCTGACTCCTGGATCAGCGCGTACTCCCCGGCCTTCCCGACGGATTCCTCCGTCAGTGGCCTGTCCTGCTCGAAGAGCACACTTCCCGGTCACAGTGGCGGGACCGCGCCGGATTCACACCGCCTTCCCTGCACCGCGGGCCTTGCCCCCGAACACATAGTTGGACGTCCTAGTAAGTCCACCCTGCCCCGCCGCAGGAAGGGGCTAGGGTCGGAACATGCGCATCGTCTCGCTGCTCCCGGCGGCCACCGACCTCGTGGCCGAGCTCGGTCTGACCGCCGATCTGGTGGGCCGCACCCACGAATGCGACTGGCCGCCGGGGGCGGTCGCCGGGGTGCCCGTCGTCACGGCTGCCGAGTTCTCCGCGGACACCCTGAGCAGCCGGGAGATCTCCGACGCGGTGGGAGGCGCCTCCCACGCGGGCTCCTCGCTCTACACCCTCGACACTCAGGCTCTCGCCGCCCTCACTCCGGACGTGGTCCTCACACAGGACCTCTGCGACGTCTGCGCGGTGTCGTACAACAACGTCTCCCAGGCCGTCCGGGTCCTGGACGCCGACACCAAGGTGCTCAGCCTGGAGCCGCGGACCCTGGGCGATGTACTGGACTGCCTGGTCACCGTGGGCGCGCTGCTGGGCGTACGCGAACGCGCCGAGCGGCGGCGGGAGCAGCTCCGCGCACGCCTGGCAACGGTGGAGCGGCTGACTGCCGGGCTCCCGCGGCCGCGTGTGGTGGCCATCGAGTGGCTCGACCCGCTCTGGCCCGCGGGGCACTGGGTACCGGAGCAGGTCACCTGCGCCGGTGGCACGCCGCTGCTCGCGGCGCCGGGCGAGCACACCAGGCCGATGGAGTGGAGTGCGGTACGCGCCGCGCGCCCCGACGTCCTCCTCGTGCTGCCCTGCGGCTTCAGCCCCGACCGGACGCTGCAAGAGCGCAGTCTGCTCACCGAACTGCCGGGCTGGAACGAACTGCCCGCCGTGCGCAACGACGCCGTCTGGGTCCTCGACGGGCCCGCCTACTTCAACCGGCCGGGCCCCAGGGTGGTCCGGGGCGCGGAGGTCCTGGCCCATGTCCTGCACTCCGTCGACGTGGGCGAACCCGTGCTGCCGGGTGAGGCGATCCGGCTGTCCGAAGTGGAGGGCTGACCAGAAGCCGGCCAGCCGGGCCAGGCACCACCTGACGACCCTCGTGCGCCGCCTCATCACCGGCGAGGCCGACTATCCCCGCAGCACCTGGAGTTGCCCGCACTGCCAGAGGCCGTCGGGCGGCCCGATGGTCTCCAGGGTCTCCTTCCCTGCGAGCGGCCTGAGCTCGACCAGGGAGGGCGGCGAGCCGGTCTGGCACTGCGCCTGGCCGGACTCGCGGTGTGGCTTCTGTGTGTGTCGCGGCAGCCGGCTGCGTCCGCTCCTGCCCGTGCTCTGCGCTATTTCCGGGTGACCGAGTGGATCCAGGCGAGTTGCTGGGAGATCTCCCCTGCCTCGGCGATCTTCTCCCGGTCGGAGCCGTCAAAGACGCCGAGGAGGGTTTCGGTGCCGCGTGGGCCGATGCTCATAACCGGGCCTCCGGAGTCGCCGCCGGCGGGAATCCCGGACACCTTTTCCATGCAGAAGTCCGAGCCGCCCGGTGCGGTGTAGCCGGCACATCGGGGGTCGTCCGGCCGTACGACCCGGAGTTCCGACTGCTTGAGCACCGGGGACTGGCAGGTGTTTTCGTCCCCGTCGCACGTGGCGCCCCACCCGTACTGCCGCACGGCCTGGCCGGGGACGGCACGGGCCGTGGCCAAACGCGCCGTGTGGACCGTCATCGGCGGGACCTTGATGAGCATCATGTCGGCGTGCGCGCTTCCCACGCGTCCGCCGGGCACCGGATGGACCGTGGTGCCCTTCCGCACATCGAGGCTGCCGACCCGGAACGAGATCCGTTTGTCGGCGATCGGCTGCGCCTGCTCGAAGAAGCAGTGCGAGGCGCTGAGGATCCACTGGCGTGCGACCGCCGTCCCGGTGCACGCCGGTTTGCCGTCGACGAGCATGCGCACCGCCCACGGGCCGTAGGTGCTCTTCGACCCGCCGATGACGGCGGAGGCCGGCGCGGATGACATCACCGAGCCCGTCCCCAGCAGTAAAACAGTCAGCAGCAGTACACGAACTCGACGCATCATCCGGAACAGCTCCTCTCGTCGGGGCATGGGCCGTTCGGGTGGTGAGATACCCCGCTGGGGTAACAAAGCTCCGGATGGGCTCAACGCAACGGCCAAGGCGCTTCTTTCGGACCTTCGTGGAAGTTCACGGGACGGACCAGGGCCAAAGACGGCACCTTCACCCGCTTGTTCAGATCGGTTCCGGTGCCGGGCGCCGCCGGTGACCGGAGGACCGTCGGCGCCCGGTTGTGGTCAGGAACAGGGCTTGTAGAAGTGCTTCCAGCCGTCGCCGGGCATGGTCGGCGGCTCCGGCGTGGTGCCGAACTCGCCGTACTTCCGCTGCAGTTCGTAGTCGTAGTTCCCCGGGCCGCTGCCCGGCTTCGTCAGGCGCACATCCCGGTCCAGCTGTCCGTCACCGGCGTTGTTGAGGATCGCAAGGTCCGGGTACGCGTCGCCGCCGTAGTTGGCGATCCGCAGTTGCTGAACCTCGCCGTGGTCGCCGATGTCGGAGTGCCGGGACTTGGTGGAGGCCAGGTTCGACCGCTTGAGGGGGCCGGGGCGGTACTCCGCGACGCGCGCCGTCGAGGGGTCGTCCCCACCGGCCGGCTTGACGAGGTTGACGACCATGTCCAGGGTGCCGTCGCGCTGGAAGTCGGCGACCGCGGCGGACGCGACCTCCCCCTTCTTCGCGCCGAGAAGGGCGCTGACGGCGTGCTTGGTGCCGAACGAGCCGTTCGCGGTCCCCCACTGGATCGTCATCCTGGTGCCAGTGAGGCCGGGGTTGCTGATTTTGTCCGGGTGGCCGTCGCCGTCGAGGTCGCCGACCAGCGTCGTGGCATCGGCCAGGCACGGGGCCGTCGCCACGGCTGCCTTGCCGGCCCGTGCCGCGCCGCCCGGGGCCGTCGCGGCGGCCGCATCGGCCTGGAAGCCGGCAACGGTCAGGGGCAGGGTGACGGCCGCGACCGGCACGGCGATCAGGCGTAAGCGCTTACGAAGCATCTTGAACTCCTCATGTCGTTGCTGCGAGGTGAGATGCCGGTAGCGCCCTGGGCGTTGTTGCCCGGATCGCTGTATTACACACCTGTGACGCGCGAACGGGAGAGCGGGACGATCCGGCTGCCCGGCGGAGCAGGCCGCCGGCCGGGCGACAGTCAGACGTCGCCGCCGGAACAGCCTCCCGCGACCACGCTCCATCACTGCGCCGGCCTCTCCACACACCGCTCGCCCGCACAGGCCCTCGCCCCGCCACCACCGCAGGGCGCACCGGACGTTGCACCCGCGCGCCGCCCCGGTGGCATCCCGTACGACGGGCGGCTCGGTTAGGGCGACCGCCACACATCGGAAGTAAAATCTTAGGCAAGCCTAAGCTAAGTTAATGGCTCATGGTCCCTCCGCGGGGCGCCTCTGTGAAGGAGATTGACGCCATATGACCTCACTCGCCCACCGCCTACGCCGTACTGCAGCAATCGCCGTGAGCCTCGCCGCCGGCAGCACTCTCACCCTGACCGGAACCGCGACCGCGACCGCGACCGCGCACTCAGGGAACCCGTGCGGCTCGGTAGCCAGTTCCGCGCCTGTTGCCAAGGGCCTGTACCAGACCGCGTACTCCGAGCGAAACCACGTGCTCTGGGCCACCTCCTCCGTGGGCGAACCGCCGGTCACCAACTCCAGCCTGGTCAAGCTCGATCCGCACACCCTCAAGGTCGAGGCGGTGTACAGACCGCCGGTCACCGACCCGGAGACCGGCGCAGTCGAGGCCGTGTACGGCATAGCCGTCGACGACGAACACAACACCGTCTGGACGACGAACACCCGCGACAACTCCGTGGGCGTCTACAACCAGCGCACCGGGAAGCGCCTGGCCAGCCTGCCCGGCGCGAACCATGCCCGTGAGGTCGTCGTCGACGAGAAGCACAACCTGGCCTGGGCGAGCAGCTTCGCCGACGGCAGCGTCTGTCGCCTTCGACACCCGCACCTACAAGGAGAAGAAGCGGGTCACGCTCGCCGGATCGAGCCCGGCCGGCATGGCGGTCGACGAACGGACCGGAACCGCCTACGCCACCGACTTCGCCAATGACCGGATCATCGAGATCACCCCACGCGCCAAGAGCCCGCGCCTGATCCCGACCGGTGACAACCCGCTCTCGATAGCCCTGTCCAAGGACGGCCGCACCGCCTACTCCGCCGACCAGGCCGCCGGCACCGTCTCGGTGATCAACCTGCGCAAGGGGGCCGTCACCAAGACCGTGCCGACCGGGGCGGGCGCGAAGTCCGTGGCCACCGATCCGCGTTCGGGCCTGGTCCTGGTCGCCAATCGCACCACGGCCACCGTCACGGTCGTCGACCCCCACAAGGGCACCGCCGTCGACAGCCTGACCACCGGCGCCAACACCAACCACGTTCACGTGGCGCACGGCGCGGCGTTCGTGGCCGCCAAGTCCGGCTCCGGCCCCGAGGGCCAAGACCTCCTGCACCGCTTCCCCCTCGGGCACTGACACGCCACCACCGCGGCTCGGTCCGGAGCGGTACCGCGTCCCGCCCACCTCGCCGGAGCGCGGGCGGGACCCGAGCCCCGAGACCGCCACATCTGTAGGACCAGGCCGGTTACCCGCCTCCCCACCTCGGAAGCGGAACGGCCCCCGGCAGGACGCCCCAGCCCGCGAGCGCCCCGTGACGACCACCCGAACCGTTCCCCCCGAACCGTCCCCACCGAAACGGGATGTCGCGCCACTGCCGGAAGCGGTGGTGGACGGCCAACCAGGCGCCGAACTCCCGCGGCATCTCCCGCCACTGCCCGCCGGTCTTGAACCGCCAGATCACGCCCCCGAACTGCTGCCGCAGCAGATCGGGGTACGGGCCGTACTCACCGATCGGCAGGTACGGCCCGATGAACTCCCACTCCGTATCGGTCGGGCGTCGGCGCCGGCCGCTGTAAGTGGTGCGCAGGAGGAGGATCTGGCCGGTGCGGCGGGTCAGCTGCCTGGGCCGCCGTCCCGTACCCGTACGCGGCGCGCCACCGCTTCGCGAGCGAGAGGCTTGTCGGTTCCAGCGGACGCCAAAAAGCAAAGGCAAGGAGATCTCTCTCCTTGCCACTCTTAACTTATAGCGCACTGGGGGGCTTGCGGCAAGACCCGGGTGGTGGCGCAAAATCATCGGCCGAGGCCACAACCTGCGGAAACGGGGGCACGACGTGCGTGTGTTGGAGACGTATGGGGGACGCGGTGACGTCGAACCAGCGGTGGGACCGGCAGTCCGGTCGCGAGCGCTCGGGGCGGTGGTGCGGGGGTGCGCGCCACCCGACTCGGCGGAGCGGTCGGCCGACTCGTCGGAGGGAGGGCAGCCAGAGACGAGGGCGTGCCTGACGAGAGGTTCGACAGAGGTGGAGGCGCCGGTGATTCGATCGGCCACTGCAGTGCAACGGGACACGACTGCCTCGGAGGTATCGCGATGATCGAGCAGTACGTGTGGGATCTTCAAGAGGTTGACGAGACGCAGGTCGCGGTCGTGGGCGGTAAGGGCGCGCACCTGGGCGGGCTGTCGCGGATCGAAGGCATCCGCGTGCCGGCCGGCTTCTGCGTGACGACGGACGCCTTCCGGCGGATCATGGCGGAAGCGCCGTCGATCGACGATCGGCTCGATCAGCTGTCGCGCTTGAACCCGGACGACCGGGAGGCGATCGGGACGCTCAGCGCACAGATTCGACGGAGCATCGAAGGGACTGCCATCCCGGGCGATCTCGCGGCGGCGATCACCCGCGCGCTCGGCCGGCTCGGCGACCAGGCTGCCTACGCCGTCCGATCCAGCGCGACGGCCGAGGACCTGCCGACGGCATCCTTCGCCGGCCAGCAGGACACGTATTTGAACGTCGTGGGACCGGCGGCGATCCTCCAGCACGTCAGCCGGTGTTGGGCCTCGCTGTTCACCGAGCGGGCCGTGACCTACCGCCAGCGGAACGGCATCGACCACCGTACGGTCGACATGGCCGTGGTCGTGCAGCAGATGGTCTTCCCGCATGCGGCCGGCATCCTGTTCACGGCCGACCCCGTCACGGGCAACCGGAAGGTCGCCACCGTGGACGCCGGATTCGGCCTCGGCGAGGCACTGGTCTCCGGCCTGGTGAACCCGGACGTCTTCACGGTGCGGGACGGCGAAGTCGTCGCCAAAGCAATCGCCGCCAAAGAGCGTGCCGTTCAGGCCCTGCCGGCCGGCGGCACTCAGGAAGTGGCGATCGACTCGCAGCGGCAGGAGCAGCCGGCGCTGACGGATGCGCAGGTCGTGCGGCTCGTGCAGCTCGGGCGGCGGATCGAAGCGCACTTCGGCCGCCCGCAGGACATCGAATGGTGCCTGGTTGATGATGGCTTCCGGATCGTTCAGAGCCGGCCGATCACGACGCTGTTCCCCATCCCCGTAAGCGGCGACCAGGAGAATCACGTCTACGTCTCCGTTGGTCATGGGCAGATGATGACCGACCCCATGAAGCCCCTGGGGTTCTCCATGTGGCAGCTGACGGCCATGGTGCCGATGCACGAGGCCGGCGGGAGGCTGTTCGTCGACGTCACCCGGCGCCTGGCCTCGCCCGCGAGCCGCGCCGGTCTCCTGGACGTCCTGGGGAGAGGCGATCCGCTGATCAGGGACGCTCTGGAGACCGTCCTCGACCGCGACGATTTCGTCCCCTCGCTCCCGGACGCGGGCCCCGGCGGGCCGCCGGCCGGTGGTGCGTCCGCCCCGAGCGAGCCCGATCCGGCCATCGTCACCGAGCTGATCGAGCGCAGCCAGGCGTCCATCGCCGCGCTGGAGCGCGACATCCGGACGAAGACCGGACCGGCGCTGTTCGACTTCCTGCTGGAGGCCTTCGAGGAGCACAAGCGGGTCCTCAGTGATCCGTTGAGCATGCAGGCGATCATGGCGGGGATGGAGGCCACGTGGTGGCTCAACGACCAGCTGCAGGAGTGGCTGGGCGAGAAGAACGCGGCTGACACGCTCACGCTGTCCGCCCCCGACAACGTCACGTCGGAGATGGGACTGGCGCTGCTCGACGTCGCGGACGTGATCCGCCCGCAGTCGGAGGTGGTGGCGTTCCTGCAGGGCGTCGAGGACGAGGGCTTCCTGGACGAGCTGGCGAAGCTCCCGGGCGGGACCGAAGCGCGCGACGCCATCGAGGGGTACCTCGACCGGTACGGCATGCGCTGCGTCGGCGAGATCGACATCACGAGGCCACGTTGGCGCGAGCGCCCCACCACGCTCGTGCCCGTGATCCTCGACAATGTCAGGAACTTCGAGCCGGGCGCCGCCGAGCGGCGCTTCGAGCAAGGACGGCAGAAGGCGCAGAAGAAGGAACAGGACGTGCTGTCACGCTTGCGGGCCCTGCCGGACGGGGACCGGAAAGCCGACGAGGCCAAGCGGATGATCGACCGGGTCAGAACCTTCATCGGGTACCGGGAGTACCCGAAGTACGGCATCGTCAGCCGCTACTTCCTCTACAAGCAGGCCCTGCTGGAGGAGGCCGAGCGCCTCGTGCAGGCAGGCGTGCTTCCTGAGAAGGAGGACATCTTCTACCTCACGTTCCAGGAACTCCGCGGCGTCGTGCGCTCGCAGCAGGTGGATGACCGGCTCATTCAGCAGCGCAAGGAGGCGTTCCGGTCGTACCACGCGCTCACACCGCCCCGGGTTCTCACCTCGGACGGTGAGGCCGTCACCGGGGCGTACCGGCGCGACGACGTGCCGGCCGGCGCCCTGATCGGCCTGGCGGTATCCGCCGGGACCATCGAGGGAAGGGCCCGCGTCATCCTGGACATGGCGGACGCGGATCTCGAAGCGGGCGACATCCTGGTCACGCCCTTCACGGACCCGAGCTGGTCGCCGCTGTTCGTCGGAATCGCGGGCCTGGTGACGGAGGTGGGCGGCCTGATGACCCATGGCGCAGTGATCGCCCGGGAGTACGGCTTGCCGGCCGTCGTGGGCGTGGAGCAGGCCACCCGGCTGATCCGGGACGGGCAGCGGATCCGTGTGCACGGAACCGACGGGTACGTCGAGATCCTGGGGGGTGCAACAGGCGGCGATCTGGTCGGGTAGCCCGCCGCGGCCGGCTCAGCTCGGCAGCGTGACCGGACAGCGAGAGCTCACCCGCGCCCAGCCGTGACCGTGGACCGCCGCGTACGACGCGGTCCACGGTCCGGGCGGCGACGGCGCCGACAGGAACCGGGGCCGGGCGGGGCAGCTCGGGGCGTCAGCTGCCGAAGGGGATGTCCCGAGGGGTGGCCATACGGCGGGTGTCCGGGTGGGCCTTCACATAGTCCGTGATGTACGAGAGCGACTCCCGCACCGCGCTGTCGTCCGTGCCGCAGCCCTTCGGTCCGCTGACACCGTCCGGGTAGCACGACATCCGGTTGCCGTAGATCAGGCTGTCCACGGCGGCACTCCCGCCGGACGCGTCGAGCAGGGTGGCGGCACGCTCCCCGTCGCCCTTGCCCACCGTCCAGCCGACGGTCTGCCCGAGCTCTCCGGCGTCCCGGGCCTTCCTGCCGGCCTCCAGCTCCTTCCGGATGCTGTCGAACTTCAAGGCCATGTTGAACTCGCCCTTGTCCATCACGCGCTGGTTGCCGGGGACGTTCGGCCCGTGCTCGGCGAAGCCGTCCCGGACCTGCGCGTAATCGCCGCTGTAGCTGACCGCTTCCTTGGAGTTCAGGTCACTGAGGGCGTTCTTCCAGCCGCTGCCGCCCTCCTTGCCGTAGAAGCCGTAGAGCACCCGGATTCCCCTGCTCTCCAGCTTCTCGCGCGCCAGGTCCCGGAGCGCGGCCACGGAGCAGTGGCGCCACTTGGGGTCGCTGCTGTCGCACCAGTCGGGGTTCTTCATGTCCAGCCAGACGAAGGAGACCTGACGCCCGTCGTCATGCTCCTTTGCCACCTGGTCGAACATGGCCGACATGGTGTCCCCGTAGCTGGTGAGAGTGCCGTCGTGGTCGGCCCACCAGCCCTTGCGCCAGGCCGTTGCGTCCATCTCCAGCGCGTTGGCCCCGTTCTTGAGCGCCGTGGTCACCCCGCCCGTGGTCAGCACCCGGTGGGCGATGGCCCAGGTGGGGCGCTGCTCGGTGGTGCTGGGCGCGGTCTCGGAGGGCTCTTCCTCCGGTCCGGCCATTGCGACTCCGGTGCCCAGGGTGGCTGCGGAGGCGACCAGAGCCAGCGGCAGCAGTATGGCGCGAAGCGGACGTGGGGCGGCCATGAGGACGGTCCTTTCCGTTGCACGGGCTACGTGTGGCGGCAGCCCGTGTGCCGTGCGGTGGCTGCCTGCCCTACAGGCAGACGGCGGGCCAACTGCCCGCAACTGCAAGCACTGTACGCCAAGTTACCCGCGGGTAAATATTGGCTGCGGACCGTACACAGCTGCCCTGGTCGCGTGTGGTCGAGTAGTTGGAGATCAACGATGGTCCCCGACTGCGCGACCGCATCATGAGCCTGCTGCGGAATCCACGGATCCCTCCGATCCGTCCCGGTGATCATGGTTGGTAGCCTCCCGGGATGACTGCGATCTTTGACGAAGCCGTCCGCGCCCGGCTGCAAGCCCCCAACATCTGGTACGTCGGCACTGTGTTCGCCGACGGAGCACCGCAGGTCAGCCCGATGTGGGTCGATCTGGAGGGAGAGGGTGAGCTGATGTTCAACACCTCGGTGGGCCGGGTGAAGGAGGAAAACCTGCGCCGCGACCCCCGCGTCTATCTCTCGCACGCGGACGCAGCCGACCCCTTCGACCGGGTGCAGATCAGTGGCGAGGTGGCCCGCTTCATCGAAGGCCAGGAGGCGCACGACCACATGGACCGGCTGGCCCGGAAGTACCTGGGCAGCGAACGGTTCGAGTGGATCATGCCCGGGGAGCAGCGGGTTGCGGTGATCGTGCGCCCGGTCAAGGTGCGGCACATCGTCGGGGTGGAGCGGTTCCGGCCCGGCGGCCCCGTCCCCGCACCCTGACCGGCCCACCCAAGCGCCGCCCGCTCTCCGCGCAGGGGGCCTTCCGGCCGGTCGTGGCGATCCGTCGCCACCAGCTTCCTCTCACGCGAGTTCCGGCCCCAGCACTGACCAGTCGAACTCCGGCTCGTTCAAGGTGATTTGGGCCCTGCGGGTCCGGTGCTACCGGCGTGCACGGAGCCGGACCCGTCCGCCCTGGGCGGGTACGAGCGTCACCGACACGAGCCGAGCCGGTTCCAGAGGGCCGGCCGGCTCGGGAACGGCCGCCGCGAGGATCTCCCTCAGGACGGTCTCGGTTTCCAACTGGGCCAGCGACACCCCGATACAGCGCCGCACGCCGCCGCCGAACGGTGTCAGCGAGTAGGGCACCGGGTCCGTGCCCACGTGGCGCTCGGGCCGGAAGGCGTCCGGCTCCGGCCACAGCTCGGGGTCGAGGTGAGTGAGCGAGAACAGTGCCGCGACGAAAGCGCCCCTCGGCACCGGCCGGCCGCCTAGCTCCGTGTCGTGCGCTGCGGTGCGCATGGCGTTGTAGACGGCGGGGCGCAGCCGGCCGGACTCCTTGATGGTCGCCTTGAGCAGGCGGCCCGCTCCCTCGTCGAGGTCGGCGATCAGGTCGTCGCGGGCGGCGGGATGGTGGGCGAGCAGGTGCAGTGTCCAGGCGATGGTGGTCGCCGTGGTCTCGTAACCGGCCAGCACGAGGCCGGTCAGCTCGTCCAGGAGCTGTGCGTCGTCCAGCCCGGCCCCGTGCTCGTCACGTGCGTCGAGCAGCATGGACAGCACGTCGTCGCGGTGGGCGTGGTCGGACTCGGTCCGGCGTGCGGCAATCTCCTCGCGGGCCAGGTCCCGTACGGTCGCGCGGAGCCGGTGAAAGCGGCCGCCCGGAGAGAGCGGTCCGAGATCGCGCTGCAGCGGCTTGGGCAGAAACAGGACGGCCAGGTTGCCCATGGCGACGAACGAACTCAGCGCGGTCCGGAAGGTCGCGATGCGGGCGGGGTCCGTCAGGCCGAAGACGACCCTCAGAATGACGTCGAGCGTCAGTCGCTGCGCCCAGGGCCGCAGGGGCACGCCATCGCCGGACAGCAGAGCGGGAAGCTCGGTGTGCACAAGTTCCCGCACCCGCTCCGTCCAACGGATGATCCGGGCCCCGTGGAACGGGGGCAGCAGGAGTTTGCGATGGCCCAGATGCACGGGTGGTGGCGTGCAGATCAGCGAACCGCTGCCTACGGCGGGCGCCAGCAGGGCAGCGGCATCACCGCCGGTGAACCGGGCGTGGTCGGTCAACACGGCCCGGTTGGAGGCAGCATCGGCCGCGCACACCAGGGCACCGCGGTAGGGGAAGGTGCGGAGCGAGAAGACCGGGCCGAACCGCCGGCGCAGGGATCGCGCATAGCCCTGGGGTTCCAGGAGCATCCGTGCCGTCTGCACGGCCCGCGGCGCACGGGCGGCCGGTGGGAAGAGCCGCGGATCCCACGACGGCTCCCGGGTGAACGCATCGTTCATGGCCGGTGGTACTCCTCGAACGGTGGACGGTGAACGGCGAGCCCATACGACCGGCTCAGCCGAGCGGAGCCGGCTGCCAGGGCCCCTCCGGGTCGTCGTAGGCGGCTTCGTAGCCGTCAGTGGCGATGGGGGCCTGGAGGATTGCGTCCGGAATGGCGAAGGCCTCCACGAGAGCGAGTGCGTCGGGGGCCAGTGCGGCACTGACGCGGTCGACGGCGGGGGCCAGGTCCCGGACCGCTTCGGCGGTCAGATGCCCGTCCGCCAGCAGCAACCCCGCGTGGGGCGCGAGGCGTTGCAGTGCGAACAGCTGGAAGAGCCGCTTGAGCGGGCGCCGCGTGGCGTCATCTATGACGCGGTCGGCGGCGGCCAGGAATGCCTGGGCGGCCCGCCGGGTGGCGTACGCGTCGACGAGGTCCAGCGCCGGGTTCACCGCATGGTTCCAGCGTTCCATCGGACCGGCGCCGGGGCAGCTGAGCCGGCTGCGGGCGTACTGATGGCAGTACAGCTCATGGCGCACAAGCAGGTCGAGCAGGAGAGCGCAGTCGGTCAGCGGGCCGGTGCGCGCGGCGGGCGGCGGGGGCGGGCTGTAGCCGCGCCCGATCAGCATGTCGGCGCCGGCCTTGGTCCAGATGACCAGGTTGTCGCCTTCGGCGGTGATGGTGCTCTCGATCGGCGTGAGCAGGTCGACGATGCGGTTGGCCGACAGCAGCCCCTGGGCACCGCAGCGTTCCCGGCTCTCGACCACGATGTCCCTGGACTGCCATGTGATCCAGCCCTTCGCCGCTGCGACGAGAACCTCCGCCTCGGCTGTCTCGGTGCTGTCCGGACCCGCACAGCGGCGGGTGGTCTCGCGCAGCAGGAACGTCGCCGCGTAGGCGCGGGCGGTGGCCCCGAGCAGTCTGGTCTGGTGGCAGCGGTAGTCGAAGACCGGTACGCCGGTCCTGCTTGCCGGGGCGAAGGTGTGCCGGCGATGGGCATACCGCACGGAGATGGTGAGGCAGGCCCGGGCCCCGGCCAACGCCGCCGCGCTCAGGCAGAGCTTGCCTGTGGTGACGCGCTGGATGGACCGCAGGAACCGGCGGCGACGGCTGCCGAACGTGCTGTGGAAGGCGCCTTCGGTGGTCAGGTCCGCGTGGTCGCCGGCCAGCAGCGCCGTACGCGGCAGTCCCACCTGGTCGAACGAGGTGATGGCGTGATCGACGGCCGACCCGGGAATCTCCGAGAGGGGGCGCATCCGGATACCGGGCAGCGGCCCCTGTCCGTCGCGCAGCGGAACAAGGAACAGGAACACTCCGCAGTCCTGGTCGCGGACGATCAGCCTGGCCGCGACCAGACCGCTCTTGGGCCCTCCGGCCGGGCCGGTGTTGGGCATGAACTTCTGCGCGCCGAGCGAGGGCGTGTGCAGGACGAAGGTGTCGGTTTCCGTCCGGTAGGTCGCCGTGGTCTCCAGCTCTGCGGCGTTGTTTCCATAGCCGAGTTCGGTGATCAGGGCCGTGCCGTATTGCCGCAGCCGGGTGAACGGCAGGAGGTCGATCGTGCGCCGGGGATCGAGGCGCAGGAGGCTGCCCAGGAACAGGTTGTAGTGGATGGTCGCCAGAGTGGTCAGCGAACCGTCGACCACGCCCAACCACTCGTGCAGCGCCACCAGTTGGTCAGTCGCGGTCACCATGCCCGCGACAGACTCGATTTCTTCGTTGACGACCCGTAAACGCTCATAGGCGAGTTCGGAACGCTCTGCGGGTGACAATCCGTCGCGGTAGCGGAAAACATCCCGGCGGAAGACTTCCGTCCAGGGTCTGTGTAATTGATCGAAACGCCCGTCATAGAGCACTTCGGTCAGTAGCGGTACCTGCAATCGGTCCGCCGGGGCGGCGGTGCTGTGGGCCGTAGCGCAAGAGCCCGTTCCCACCGCCGCGATCGCGTCCAATGTGGGATTACCTCAGAGTGCGCCGAAGAGCAGATGGCTTGGGGTACCGGCCGGTTCCTCATTGCGGTAGTACTGCGCGGCGGAGGTCATGAGCTGGTCCTTCGTCAGCTGCCCGTCCGGCTCCGTCAGGCCATCGAAGGTCGCCCCGGCCTCGGCCGCGGGGACACCGATGGCGGCAAGGACGGTGACGAAGTCCTCCCTGCCGACCAGGCCGTCGTCATCCCGGTCCGCGAGGTGGAAGCCGGCCTGGTAGAGCGGGCCGACCAGTGTGTCGAAATTGACGCTCACCTGGCGCAGGGCCTGACGGAACTCGTCCTTGTCGATCCGGCCGTCACCGTCGGCATCGGCGGTCTCACGCAGGGCCCGCCAGTAGTTCATCATCGCGTCGGCATACTTCTCGCCCTTCGCCGTGCGCTCCTCACTGGAGGCGGTCAGCACCCGGGCGGCCATCAGCTCGAAGTCCTCTTCGGCGATCACGCCGTCGCCATTGACATCGAGCAAGGAGAAAAGCTTCTCGTACTTTTGATCCAGCAGTGCGCCCATGCGGTCCTCCAGTGCCGACAGTTCCCCCGAAGCGGTTCGAGAGTACCGGCGTGCGATCGGGTGAATCGACCCATCACGGGAGCCTCGTTCGCGTGAAAAGCACTCGTCACGGTTGACGCTTTTCTCGAATTCCTGCTCCCACAAGGAGCGGGGCGAGTTGGTCAATGATCCGGTCTGCGGCTGACTTCGAGATCACGATCTCTGCCGGAGCGCTGAGAGGTTGTCTCACGTGGCAAGTTTCGCGAGCTTCTTGTAGCAGGTCAGGGCGGCGGCCATGGCCAGGCCTCGGCTCTGCCAGTCGTTGCGGACCACGTACGGATCTTGAGACCACGAGCAGCCCGTGGCAGGCTCACGCCGCATGATCGATGAATTCGCGAAAGGCAACCTGCACGGGAGACTGCGGCGGGACCGCAAGGCGCTGCTCTGGAAACTCGACGGCTTGTCCGAATACGACGCCCGCCGGCCTTTGACAGCGACCGGGACCAACCTCCTCGGCCTGGTCAAACACGTGGCCACCGTCGAGGCCAGGTACTTCGGCGAGGTCTTCGACCGCCCTTCCCCGGAATCGCTGTCCCGGTGGCAGGACTCCGACGGCAGCGATCAGTGGGCGACCGAGGACGAGACCCGCGATCAGGTCATCGGGTTCTACCGGCGCACGTGGGAACACTCGGACGCGACGATCAACGAGCTTCCCCTCGACGCCCCCGGCCACGTGCCGTGGTGGCCGGAGCCTTATCCCAACACGAACCTGTTCGCCATCATGGTCCATGTACTCGGCGAGTCCATCCGGCATGCCGGGCACGCCGATATCCTGCGCGAGGGCCTCGACGGCCGGACCGGGTTGCGCGCCGAACACGAGAAGCAGATCGACGAGGAAGCCCGTGCAGCCTACTGCGCGAAGATCGAGCAAGCCGCCAGGTCGGCCGCACCAATCAAGGCTTAGCGGTTGTCTCATGTGACTTGATGTTCGTGCGGCATGCTGCCGGTCTAGGCGGTCGTGGGTGCTGATCTGTCGAAGCGTCTGGTTCCTGATGAACTCCGGGAGCCGGCCGCCCCGTTACTGCCGTCGTTCGCTGCTCGTCACAAGATGGTGAGACCGCCTGCTACAAGAAGATCGCGAAACTTGCCACGTGAGACACCCTCTAACAGCGAAAGGTCGTGGTCGCGTCGAGGGCGGCCCTGTCGGTCGTGATGTGGTTGACCGGCGCACTCTCGTCGGCGTAACCGAAGGAGATCCCTACGAGTAGCTTCCCGCGGTCCAAGCCGAGTTCGCCACGAACGGTGTCGGCGTAGAAGCTCAGCAGTCCCTGCGGGCAGCTGTCCAAGCCGTACGCGGTCATGGCCAGCAGCAGCGTCTGGGCGTAGATCCCGACATCCGCGGCCAGTCGTGCCCCGGCGTCTCCGGCGTCTCCGGTGTCTCCAGCTGTGAAGAGGAACGCGACATGCGGGGCGCCGTAGAAGCGCAAACTCTCGGCGTCGAAGGCCGCGCGGGCCGCGTGGTCGTTCCGGCCGATGCCCAGCGCGCCGTAAAGCGCGGTGCCGAACGCGGCGCGGCGACGCTGCTGCGCTATCGAGTACATGTCCTCGCGGTAGGGGAAGTCGACCGTGGTGCGCTGCTCGGCGTGGGCGGCCTGAAGCGCGTCGGCAAGACGGTCCCGGAGCGACCCGCTCACCACCTCGACCTGCCAGGGCTGTGTGTTCGAGCTGGACGGTGCGGCGCCGGCGAGAGCGAAGACCGCACGCAAGGTCTCCTCGGGCACCGGGTCGGGCCGGAATGCGCGGGTCGCGCGGCGGCCCCGGATCAGCTTCTCCGCGTAGCCACTCAGCTCGGTCGGGTGGGACGGGCTCATGGTGGTACTCCTCAGACACCTTAGGTAAACGGAAATGTATACCTAAGCTCGACCGTAACAGTGCCCCCATCTGAAGTAAACGTCTGCGTATACTTGAGGCATGGAGGCAGCGACCACGAAGACCCAACGCCGGGGGCGTGGCGGGCGTGAACGGATCCTGAGCGCAGCCGCCCTGCTGTTCGCGAAGCAGGGGATCAACGCAACCGGTATGGAGCAGGTTGCGGAGGCGGCGCCGGTATCCAAACGCACTCTCTACGCACATTTCCCCGCCAAGAGCGACCTGGTGATCGCCCACTTGCAAGAGCTGGCCGCATCCGGACGGACCCTGGAGAGCGTGCTCACCCGCGAGGATCTCGATCCTCGGGAGCGGATTCTCCGGCTGTTCGACCTCCCGGCACCGGACGCGTCCCCGGTGCGCGGGTGCCCGTTCATCGATGCCGCGGCCGAGTTCCCCGACCCGCACAGCGCGATCCACACGTACGCACGCGAGCAGAAGCTGCTGATGGCGCAGCTCGTCACCGAGCTGGCGGCGGAGCTGGGCGCTGCCGAACCCACCGCGCTCGCCGAGCAGTTGGTCACGCTCGCCGACGGCGCGGCCAGCCGCGCGATGGTGCTGGATCAGCCGGACTACGGTCGACACGCGCGCGCCGCCGCGGAAATCCTGCTCGACCGGGCCCTCATGCCGATGAGCCGAGAAGGTTACGGCCGACCTCGCGGCGGACGCTTGAACCTCCCTCCGTTGCCGACCGCCGCGCCGGAGGAACGGCCTGAGTGAGGCGGTATCAGCCGCTGCCGCAGCCGCAACCAGAGGCCGGCTCAGCGGGCTCGGCAGTGGCGGATTGACTGCCGCAGCAGGCGTCGCCGTTGAGGGCTTCGTTCGCGCCCAACTGGTCGGCGTCGGCCTTGACTACGTAAACCTCCCAGGGCTCCTTACCCGGGCCGTGCACCCACACCTTGTCCTGAAGGGCATAGCAGCAGGAGGTGTCGTTCTCCTCGAAGGTCGCAAGCCCCGCTTCCTTGAGACGGTTGGTGGCGGCGGTGACCTGCTCGGTGGAGTCGACCTCGATGCCGAGGTGGTCCAGGCGGGTCTCCTGGCCCGCCTCGCCTTCAATGAGGACGAGCTTCAGCGGTGGCTCGGCGACGGCGAAGTTGGCGTATCCAGGGCGACGCTTGGACGGCTCGACGCCGAACAGCTTGGAGTAGAACTCCACCGATCCTTCGAGGTCAGCGACATGGAGAGCGAGCTGAACGCGGGACATGGCAATCTCCCCTTGTGCTTGTATTGATGTTCTTCAATGTAAGCTTGCGCCTTGTATTGAAGTTCGTCAACATAGAGGTATGTCGAAACAAGAGCTTGAGGTGCTCGGTCAGACCGACGCCTGCTGCCCGGGGCTGCTGACCGCCCCACTGGACGAGGACCAGGCCGCCGAGCTGGCGACGGTCTTCAAGGCTCTGGGAGATCCGGTGCGGCTACGGCTGCTGTCGATGATCGCTTCCCGGGCCGGCGGCGAGGTGTGCGTGTGTGACCTGACGCCCGCCTTCGACCTGTCCCAGCCGACGATCTCCCACCACCTCAAGCTCCTGAAGCAGGCCGGGCTGATCGATTCCGAACGCCGCGGGACATGGGTGTATTACCGACTCCTGCCGCAGATGACCGACCGGCTCGCCGGCATCCTGACCCGTCCCGCCGGAGAGCCCCTCCCCCAGCCCGCCCAGACCTCTGCGGGAGCCGCCTCATGACCGCCGTGGCAACGGCTGAGGACGCGCCCGCGGGACCCGTCGCGGCCCGCATGACATTCCTGGACCGCTTCCTGGCGTTGTGGATCCTGTTGGCCATGGGCGCCGGCCTCGGGCTGGGCCGGCTGGTCCCGGGCCTGGGGGACGCACTGGCGATGGCGCCGGTCACCGGCGTCTCGCTGCCGATCGCGCTGGGCCTGCTGGTGATGATGTACCCGGTCCTGGCCAAGGTCCGCTACGACCGCCTGGACACCGTCACCCGCGACCGCCGCCTCCTCATCCCCTCCCTGGTGCTCAACTGGATCCTCGGCCCGGCTGTGATGTTCGCGCTCGCGTGGATCTTCCTGCCCGACCTGCCGGAATACCGGACCGGGCTGATCATCGTCGGGCTGGCCCGCTGCATCGCCATGGTCATCATCTGGAACGACCTGGCCTGCGGCGACCGCGAAGCCGCCGCCGTCCTGGTCGCGCTGAACTCCGTCTTCCAAGTCCTCGGGTTCGGCCTGCTGGGCTGGTTCTACCTCTCCGTCCTGCCCGGCTGGCTCGGCCTGGAACAGACCGGGCTGAACGTCTCGGTGTGGCAGATCGCCCGGAGCGTGCTGATCTTCCTCGGCATCCCCCTGGCGGCAGGGTTCCTCACCCGCCGTCTGGGCGAGAAGGCCAAGGGACGCACCTGGTACGAGACGAAGCTGATCCCCCGCATCGGCCCGTTCGCCCTCTACGGACTGCTGTTCACGATCGTCGTGCTCTTCGCCCACCAAGGGGACGCGATCATGTCCCACCCGCTGGACGTCGCGCGGATCGCCCTGCCGCTGCTGGTCTACTTCGCTCTCATGTGGGCCGGTTCCATGGCCCTGGGCAAGGCCGTCGGCCTGAACTACCCGCGGACGACGACGCTGGCGTTCACCGCGGCGGGCAACAACTTCGAACTCGCCATCGCCGTGGCCATCGCGACCTTCGGCGCGACCTCCGGCCAGGCTCTGGCCGGTGTCGTCGGCCCCCTCATCGAGGTGCCGGTGCTGATCGGACTGGTCTATGTCGCCCTCGCCGCCCGCCGCCTCTTCCCCGACACCACCCCGGCCGCCGAGCCGGCCGGCCTCCAGGAGCCCGCCCGTGACTGATCCCCGCAAGCCGTCGGTGCTGTTCGTCTGTGTCCATAACGCCGGACGCTCCCAGATGGCCGCCGCCTTCCTCACTCACCTCGCCCAGGGCAGGGTGGAGGTCCGTTCGGCGGGCTCCGCCCCCGCTGACGCCGTGAACCCGGCCGTCGTGGAGGCTATGGCCGAGGCCGGCATCGACATCTCCGCCCAGACCCCGAAGGTCCTGACCACCGAGGCCGTCCAGGCATCCGACTACGTCATCACCATGGGCTGCGGCGATGCCTGTCCGGTCTTCCCCGGCAAGACCTACCTCGACTGGGTCCTGGAAGACCCCGCCGGCAAGGGAGTCGAATCCGTCCGGCACATCCGCGACCAGATCAAGACCCGCGTCGAAGCCCTGATCGCCGACATCAACACGGAGCCAGAGGGCTGAACGCGCTGTACTCGCTGCCGGGGTCACTGCCGCAGCAACGTTGGGACGAGGGCGAGCGCCAAGTCCCCCGCCCCCTTCGGGAGTCCGCCGACGTCCGGCCCGTTCCGGTTCAGCGGTCGACCAGGGGGGCGGAGGTTGTCAGGCGTAGTGGCGGTAGACGGCGTGGGCCACGCAGGCCAGCTTGTCACTGTCTTCGACCTCTACGGTGAAGGTCAACGGCATCTGCACGCCATTGCCCTTGACGTCCTCCACGGTGCCGACGGCGCCGTGCAGGCGGATCCTGGCGCCGACCGGGACGGGGCGGGGGAAACGGACCTTGTCCAGGCCGTAGTTGACGCTCATGGAGATCCCGGTGATGTCGAGGAGTTCGCCGAAGAGCGGGATGATGAGGGAGAGGGTGAGGTAGCCGTGGGCGATGGGACCGCCGAAGGGGCCGTCCTTGGCCCTCTCCGGGTCCGTGTGGATCCACTGGTGGTCGTCGGTGGCGTCGGCGAAGGTGTTCACCCGTTCCTGGGTGATCTCCTGCCAGTCGGTGCGTCCGAGGTCGGCTCCGCTGAGGGACTTGAGTGCTTCGAGGCTGTTGGCGGTGGTGGGCATGGGGAGTCCTTTCGGTGGATCGGGCAGGGCTGGGTACGGCCCCGATCAGAAGTAGAAGGGGCCTTACAGGTGGGGGCGGTAGCGGCTCTACCGGTGGGGGTCGTCCGCGGGAGTGTTCGCGTAGGAGGCGCGCACGGCGGATTTGACGATTTTTCCGGTGGCCGTGCGAGGCAGGCTGTCCGTGAGGACGACGGACTTGGGGATCTTGTACTTGGCGAGCTTGCCGTGCAGATGGTCGAGGATGCCGGGCTCGTCGGCATGGGCTCCGGGTCCGAGGACGACGACGGCGCGGCCGACTTCACCCCAGGTCTGGTCGGGCACCCCGATGACGGCGCATTCGGCGACGGCTGGGTGGGAGAGAACTGCCTCCTCGACCTCGGCCGGATAGACGTTCTCGCCGCCTGAGACGAACATGTCCTTGGCACGGTCGACGATGTAGGCGTAGCCGTCGGTGTCGGTCCGGGCAACATCGCCGGTGCGCAGCCAGCCACCGTCGGCGAAGACGGCCTCGGTCTCCTCGGGCCGGTTCCAGTAGCCGGTCATGACGTGGGGGCCCTGGACGAGTATCTCGCCGCGCTGCCCCGGCCCGGCGTCGAGGCCGTCGGGCAGCACCATGCGTGTGTCGGTGAAGAAGTGGGGCACGCCGGCGGACCCGGCCTTCGCCGAGGTCTGTTCCTTGTCCAGGAAGAGGATTCCGGGGGACGCCTCGGTCATGCCGTACCCCTGGCTGAAGGCGAGTCCCCGGGCGAGGTACGTGGCGATGGTGCGGGCGGGGACGGGTGCGCCGCCGCAGTTGAGGGTGCGCAGGCTGGACAGGTCCGTGGTCGACCAGCGGGGCTGGGCGGCCATGGCGTCGTACATGGTGGGGACGCCGAACATGTACGTCACGCGCAGGTTCTCAATGGTCTCCAGCACTCGTGTGGCGTCGAAGGCGGTGAGCAGCACCACCCGGCCGCCCTTGAGGAGGGTGGGCAGGCAGGTCATGTTGAGGCCCGCGGTGTGGAACAGAGGGGCGGCGACCAGGGTCACCTCGTCGCCGCCGAGGTCGGTGTCGACGAGGACGTTGACGCTGTTCCAGACGACGTTGGCATGGGAGAGGACGGCGCCCTTGGGGCGGCCCGTGGTCCCGGAGGTGTACATGATCATGCAGGGGTCGTCCGGAGCCACCGGCTCGTCCAGGGGATCGGTGCCGCCGCCGGCGAGGACCTCCTCGTAGCCGAGGGCTCCTTCGTGGGACCCGTCGAGTGTGATCCGGTGGCGCACTCCGGCCTCATCGGCGGCGGCGCGTGCGGCGCAGGCCTGCTCCGGCGCGTGGATGAGGACGGTGCTGCCCGAGTCGGACAAGTTGTACGCCAGCTCCGGTGCGGTCAGCCGGTTGTTGAGCGGGACGAAGACCGCCCCGAGCAGGCCGGCGGCAAACAGCGTCTCCAGGAAGGACGGGTGATTGGGCCCGAGGTACGCGATCCGGTCGCCCCGGACCACTCCCACATCCTGCAGGCCGTGGGCGAGACGCAGGACGCGCTGGTGGAACTCGCGGTAGGTCCAGGCGCGGTCCTCGTGGATGACGGCGACCCGGTCCGGGGTCTTGCGGGCCCGACGCGTCGGCCACGAACCGATGCCTTGGTTCAACACGGCGACTCCTTCCGTTCCTTCACAGACCGAGCAGGCGGGCGGCGTTCTCCTTGAGGATCTTCGGCCGGACCTCGGGCTTGATGTCGAGCTTCTCGAAGTCCGCCAGCCACCGGTCGGGGGTGATGACGGGGTAGTCGGAGCCGAAGAGAACCTTGTCCTTGAGCAGGGTGTTGGCGTACCGCACGAGCTGCGGCGGGAAGTACTTCGGCGACCAGCCGGACAGGTCGATGTACACGTACGGCTTGTGGGTGGCCACCGCCAGGGCCTCGTCCTGCCAGGGGAAGGACGGGTGGGCCAGGATGATCCGAAGCTGCGGGAAGTCCACGGCGACGTCGTCGACCAGCATGGGGTTGGAGTATTTCAGCCTGATGCCACCGCCGCCCGGGACGCCGGCTCCGATGCCGGTCTGGCCGGTGTGGAACAGCGCGGGCACGCCCAGTTCCTCGATGGCCTCGTACAACGGGTAGGCGAGACGGTCGTTGGGGGAGAACGCCTGGATGCTGGGGTGAAACTTGAACCCGCGGACGCCGTACTCCTCCACCAGGCGTCGTGCTTCGCGCACGCCCGCGCGGCCCTTGTGCGGGTCGATGCCGGCGAAGGGGATCAGTACGTCGGGGTGGGCGGCGCAGCTGTCCGCGATCTCCTCGTTGGAGATCCGCGGGTGTCCCGTTGCGTGTTCGGCGTCGACGGTGAACACCACGGCCGCCATGCGGCGTTCGCGGTAGTGCCCGGCCATCTCCTCGATGGTCGGCTGCCGGTGTCCGTGGGCCTTGAAGTACTCCGCGGAGGCGCCGAGCAGTTCGGGGCTGAGCGCCCCGTGGCCGTCCTTGGAGACCTCGGCGTGTGTGTGCATGTCGATGGCGGTCAGCCGGTCGAGGTCGAGCGCGAGGTCGCCCATCTCACGCCTCCGGGGCCTTGGGCGCCGGGATTCCGTAGGTCTCGGGCTCGGCTCCGACGCCGTCCGGCCACTGGGCGGCGATCGCGTCGGCGCTCCAGCCGCCGTCGGCGAAGGCGACCGCCTTCTCCTTCGGGTGCGCCCACAGGGCCAGCCGGTCGCCGCCGATGCCGATCGCCTGCCCGGTCACTCCCTCGGAGGCGTCCGAGGCCAGGAAGGTGACCAGGCCGGCGACGTCCTCGACGGTGCCGAGGCCCTCGTCCTTGCGCAGCCAGTCCGGCAGTGGGACGCCGGTGCGCTCGGCCTCCTCGATGACCGGCGCGAACGCGGGAATGGTCTTGGTCATCTCGGTGGCGGCGACGGGCACGACGGCGTTGACGGTGATGCCGGACCGGCCCAGCTCCATGGCCCACGTCCGGGCCATGGCGACGATGCCCGCCTTGGCCGCGGCGTAGTTGGTCTGGCCGAAGTTGCCGCGCTGCCCGGCGGGCGAGGAGATGAGGACGAGCCGGCCACCGGTGCCCTGCTCCCGCATGCGGACAGCGGCCGCCCGGGCGCAGGTGAAGGTGCCGCGCAGATGAACGCGGACGACGTCATCGAAGTCGTCGTCAGTCATCTTCCACAGCACACGGTCCCGCAGGATGCCGGCATTGGTGACGAGCGCGTCCAGGCGCCCGAACTCCCGCACCGCCGTGTCCACCAGCTCCTCGGCGGCCGCGCTGTCGCCCACCGCCGCCACGGCACCGGCCGCCCTGCCCCCCGCGGCCATGATCATGGCGACGGCGGCATCCACCGCGCCCTGGTCGACGTCGTTGACGACGACGGCGGCTCCCGCCGCGGCGAGGGCCTGGGCGTATCCCAGCCCCAGGCCGCGCCCGCTACCGGTGACGACGGCGACTTTCCCGTGCAGGTCCATGGAGGGTGCCTCTCGTGAGCAGTGTGTGGCATGCCGAAAGCACCGGCACACGCCGGGATCGACAGGGATCCTGATGAACAGCAGTCTGGGCAATCATCAGGATTCCTGTCAATGCTCTAGGGTGGTCGGTACGACCGATGCCCCGAGGCGCCCAGCGCGGGAACGACATGGACCGCCACACGCGGAGACCACCACAGGAGGACGAACGTGAGCACCTCGCTGCTCTACCTGGTCAAGAGGACGGAGCTGGCGGTGCGGGCCCGCTTGGAGGAGCTGCTCAAACCCGCCGGCATCACCGCGCTGCAGTACACCGCCCTCACCGTGCTGGAACGACACGACGGCATCTCCGCCGCACAGCTCGCCCGCGACTCCTTCGTCACCGCGCAGTCCATGGCCGACATGGTCCGCGCGCTGGAGAGCCGCGGCCTGATCCGTCGCGAGCCCAACCCCGCCAACCGCCGCGAGCGCCTCATCCTGCTCGCCGACGCGGGGCGCCGACTGCTCGCCGAGTACGCCGAGCCGGCCCGCGGACTCGAGGAGCGCATGGTCGCCGACCTGACCGCCGAGGAGGTCGACCGGTTCCGGGAGGCTCTGCATCGCACATGGCGGTCCCTCACCTGACCGGGCCGTGTGTCGAATGAATGGTGATCAAGGCCTGGGAGCCATGTTGATCAACATTCCACACACGGCCCGGGAGTCCTTTCAGGAGGCTGGGACTCTGCGAGCGAGCAGCGTGCGGAGATAGCCGGTCGGCTGGTCAGATGTCGTCGCCCGGTCGTTTGTTCACCTTCAGGTCCTTCGGAATCGCCGGCAACAGGCGCTGCTTCGAGGTGACTTCGTGGATCGTGAGCGGATCGGTGAAGGTCTGCTGAGGGGCCCGGTGGAAGGTGACGGCCGGGCCGCCCTTGCGCAGGTTGCCTCCCTTCGGGTCGAGGTCTTCGAGTGCCGGGAGCCGGTAGGACTTGGATTTGCGCAGGGCCTGATCCAGGAAGGAAGCGGTTATCTGAGCAGCCTGGGCCTGGGCCGCCGCCGGTGCGGCGACCTTGGAGGCCGGGCAGTCCCCGACCCCGCCCTCCTTCGTGTCCGTCGGGGGGAGGTTGGTGTTGAGCATGCGGTGACCCGTACCTGCGAGGAGTACATCCGCGGCGACCTTCGTCGAGCCCGACTTGGCCAGTTCCTTCATCTCCTCCAGGCCGGCGCTGGGGTCGACGTCCTCGTCACACCCCCCGCGGAGATTGAGAACGGGAACCTTGTGAGGCACCTTCTCAGCCCCTACGGCGGGCTCAAGGGCCACAACACCGAAGAGGCCGGCGCGCTGGGCGGCCTTCGGTGACAGGACGTAGCCACCACCCCGGCTGTGCCCGACCAGCCCCACGCGTGAGGTGTCGATCCGCCCCTTCACCCCCGGAATGTCCAGGCCGTGGTTGACCCCCTTGTTGAGGTCGGAGAGCAGCCGCAGATGTGCGTTGACCAGGTCCGTGTAGCCCTTTTCCGGAACGGTCTCGCCTGCCCACCAGTGCTCCGGGGAGACCACGTCGATGGACACGGCGGCGAAACCCTTGCGGGTCAGTGCCTGCACGACATGCGACAGACCCACATCGTGGCGCAGGTAGTCAGGGCCGAGGTTGGGGTTGTGCGGTTCACCGGGTGCGGCGCAGACCAGGGGCCATCGAGCCTTGACCGGCTTACGGAGAAAGTAGGGCGGCTTGTCGGAGAACGCGCAGTTGTGGTGCAAGCCGTGCATGACGACGACAACCGGGTGCGGCCCTTCTCCCTTGGGCATGCCGAGCACACCGTGCACCTGCGTCGGATTCCCGGGTGGCCTGCTGGTGATCTTGAGAAGGCCGGGGGCGAGCTCATAGCTGGTCAGGCTGGCTCGGTCGCCGGGCTTCGGCTTGGTCGTGGAATCGGTCGTGGAATTGGTCGTGGCATCCGCCGTCGCCTCGGAGGCGCCATACACGATGGTCAAGGCGAGGGCAGCGGTCGCGGCAGTGAAGCTGACAGGCCGGAGTTTTCGTGTATTCACAATCGGGAGGATGCGAAACGGGGATGACGAGTTCCGCTCAGGAGGTGCCGGCGGCGGTCGCAGCCTCTTCCGGGCGGTTCCGCCTTTCGCAGGGCGCAGGGGCTCGCACCAGCCGGGCCGGTTACTTGGATGCAGCGCACCAGCGGGGCGGTTCTTGCGTTTACAGACGTGTCGCGGCCTGGACGAGCCCGGCGACGGCTCGGGACCGGCTGTGGGGCGGCCACGCGATCACGGTCGTGACCATCGGTGCGTCCAGCACCGGCACGGCGGCGAGATCGTCGCGTAGTTGGGCTCTGCACGACTCCGGCGCGATCCAGCAAGCGCGGCCGAGCGCGATCAGCTGGAGCAACTGCGCATGCTCCCGAACCTGCGGACCGGGGCCATCCGGGTACGTACCGTCGCGGCCGGGCCAGCGCGGCACCGGCAGACCAGGCAGTTTGGTGACTTCGGCCATCTGCACATGGGGCCGGACGGTGAGGGGATGCCGGGCCGGCAGAATCACGACCTGTCCCTCCGTGCGGAGCTCCTCGGTGTCGAACCCGGCCGTCGAGTCGAACGGCAGGTGCAGCAGGGCCACGTCGGCCCGGCCGTCACGCAGCACTCTTTCCTGCTCGCCGATCCCGCACAGGAGCAGGTCGACGGTGACCGCATCGGGTTCGGCGGCGTAGGTGTCGAGCAGTTTCGCCAGCAGTTCGCCGGCCGCGCCGGCCTTCGTGGCGAGGACCACGCCCGCGTGGCCGGTCGCGGTGAGGGCGGCGCGGCGGGTGCGACGCTCGGCGGCCTCGATCGCGTCCAGCGCCGCTCGGGCCTCCCGCAGGAGTACCGACCCCGCCTCCGTCAGGGTGACCGTGCGGCTGGTGCGTTCCAACAGCGCCGCCCCGAGGCGCCGTTCGAGCTGGTGGATCGCCCGCGACAGCGGGGGCTGCGCGATCCCGAGCCGCTGTGCGGCCTTCCCGAAGTGCAGTTCCTCGGCGACGGCGATGAAGTACCGCAACTCCCTTGTCTCCACGGCGTCATGTTACGGCCCCAACTGGATCGATACCCGTGCGGTATCGCCGGCCACCCAATCGGTGTTGGCCGACTCCCGCTGCGCCCGGACAGGATTGGCCGCATGAGTGAACAGACGATCGCGCTGGTGACCGGCGCGAACAAAGGTATTGGGTATGAGATCGCGGCCGGTCTGGGCGCCCTCGGCTGGAGGGTTGGTGTCGGTGCCCGGGATGAGGAGCGTCGCGGGGTCGCCGTGGCGAAGCTGCGGGCGGCCGGCGTTGACGCGTTCGGTGTCCCGCTCGACGTGACCGACGACGCGAGCGTGACCGCTGCCGCCGGGCTGGTCGAGGACCGCGCCGGACACCTCGACGTGCTCGTCAACAACGCCGGGATCACCGGCAACGCGCCGCAGATGCCTACCACCGTCGACGTCGCGACGGTGCGGGCGGCCGTGGAGACCAACGTGCTCGGCGTCATCCGCGTCACCAACACGATGCTGCCGTTGCTGCGCAGCTCGGCCTCGCCGCGGATCGTGAACATGTCCAGCATGGTCGGCTCGCTCACCCTGCAGACGACCCCCGGCACCGAAACGGGTCCCATCGCCGCCGCTTACGCGCCGTCGAAGACGTTCCTCAACGCCGTCACCGTCCAGTACGCCAAGGAGCTGCACGACACGAACATCCTGATCAATGCCGCCTGCCCTGGCTACTGCGCGACCGACCTCAACGGTTTTCGCGGCGTCCGCACCCCGGAACAGGGCGCGGCGATCGCGATCCGACTCGCCACCCTCCCCGATGACGGCCCGAGCGGCAGCTTCTTCGACGACGCAGGGGAGGTGCCTTGGTGACCCGAATGCCGGTGAGTGCCGGGTCCGCCCCGAGCTGCTCGAGGCGGACCCGGCAGGTATCGGCGTCAGGCAGGCAGGCGGTTACGGCTCGACCGAGACCGGCTGCTCGGCACGCAGGTCGCTGACGAAGCCGCCGTTGACCACGCGCATCCAGTAGGAGTGCGAGCGGTCCGCGGGCGGAATGTCGGGGTGACGCTCCAGCTTGCGGTCCATCGAGGTGGCTCCGGCCTGGACGTTCCGTTGGAACGTGTAGGGATGCCACAGGCCGATCTCGCTGGAGTAGAAGGGCTTGCGCTCCATCAGGGTGACCTGGTCCGGGTTGCCCTGCGCGGGCTTCCACGTGACGCGGACGGTGGCCGCGTCAAGGCGGTCGACGGACGTCAGCGTCGGCGCCTTCGGAATCACCGAAGAGGCGGCGGGCTTGAGGTCATTGCTGTGGATGGTCCGTGGTACGGACGGATCGTAGTTCTCCGGGTGGTCCAGCTTCCCCGTGACGCGGAGCGCGGTGGGTGCCTGGCCCCGCTCGCCCGCGCACGCGTCGACCTGGACGACCTTGCGCCAGTCGTCGGAGATCCTTACGTAGTCCTCCTTCTGGAGCGGCAACTCGCGGGCGCCGCCGCCGAAGACTCCGCTGACGGAGTAGACGTAGCGGGAGTCGTGGGAGCGGACCACCTGGTAGTTACACCGGTCCACGGCCGCGGCGCGCGCGTTGATCGTTGGCTGGAGCGACGGCGCGTCGCCGGCAGGTGCGGCGGCGGGGGCCTGCGGGGCCGCTGTGGCGACGCCTGCGCCCGAGGCGAGGGCACCGAGACTGAGCGCGCATGTGGCGAGGGCGGCAGCTATACGAGAGTTCATACATCCTCCGGCGACATCCATGGGCTCACGGGGAGCCGGTGAGCAGATGACGTGCTGGGCCGGCCCGGGCCGCCTGTGCGGCCTGGGCACGGTTACGTCTGCGGCGCGGGATGCCTCGGACGTGGGGTCGGCCCTGATCGGGGTCACCGACCAGGGCTGGACGCTACCGGCAATTGATGGTCAAGAAAAACCCAAGGCATAGCAAAGCGAAGGTTTTGCGTCACCTTTCTTCGGCTGGTGCCGTTCGCAGCCGGGACAACGACCGTGGTCCTCAAGGCCGGTGACGACAAGCGCCTCTGACCGGCGATAACGAGGATTGTCGAAATCCTGTTCCTGCCACCGTCAGAGGCACTTGCCATGTGGGTGCCGCCAGGAGGTGCTCCACATGGATCCTGGCGGCCGACGGGCCCGAGGCGTCAGGCCACGGCGGGTGTGTAGTGGTCGGTGTCACCGCCTTCGATGGCGCGGCTTGAGGTGCCGGCGATGCCCACCGGGGCGTCCCCGGCGACGGTGACGCGGTGCAGCAGGCGCGGGAGGTCGCCGTAGTCGTCGGGGGCGTAGTGCTGGGTGATGCGGTTGTCGAACAGTACGAGGTCGCCCGGTGTCCAGGTCACCCGGACGATGTTCTCCGGCCGCGTCACGTACGACTGGAAGATGCGCAGCAGGTCCCGGGACTCCGACGGGCCGAGGCCCTCGATGGTCTGCGCGAAGCCGCCGATGAACAGGCCCCGCTCCCCCGTCTCGGGGTGCACGCGTACCACCGGGTGGGCGGTGCGGTATGTGCGCGAGACGAACTGCTTGCGGTGCTCGGCCGCCTTGTCGGTCTTCGGGGCGGCGTAGTCGTAGGCGTTGGTGTGCACCGCCCACACCTTGTCCGCCAGCTCGCGCAGCGGCTCGGGCAGATCCTGGTAGGCCGCGGCCGAGTTGGCGATCAGCGTGTTGCCGCCGTAGGGCGGGACGACGATGCTGCGCAGGGTCGATGCCTTCGGAGGTGTGCGGACGAAGGTGACGTCGGTGTGCCAGTGGTTGGCGCGGATGCCCTCGTCCCCGTCGACGGGCAGGATGTTGGGCTGCCCGTCCACGGACGGGACGGTGGGGTGGGCGGTGGTGAGTTCACCGAAGAGGGAGGCGAAGCGCAGCTGCCCCGCGTCGTCCAGCTGCTGTCCGCGGAAGACCAGCGCCTTGTGTTCCAGGAGGGCCTCGTTGATCTCGGCGACGATCGCCGGGTCGAGGTCGGCGGAGAGGTCGACGCCGACGATCTCGGCGCCGATGCGTCCGCCGATCCGGCGGATGTCGAAGCCTGTGCTGGTGCTCATGTGCGTATTCCTTTCAGGGGTTTCGGCGATTTCAGGAGGTGATGGGCAGGGAGGTTTCTTTGGAGCCGGGTGAGTTGAGGTGTGGTCCTACGGCCAGCCGGGCGCCGGGTGTGCGGCCACGCCCCCAGCCGATGTGGCGGCGGTAGCTGCCGAGGAGGCCGGCCCGGTCAAGACCGTCCTCGTCGCGGACGGTGGGTTCGTCGGCGGGCAGGGGGTGGGTCTGCGGGGCGACGTAGAGGGCGTCGGCGGGGCAGTTCGCCTCGCACTGGAAGCAGGTCTGGCAGTCCGTGTGGCGGGCCAGGACCGGGATGCCGTCCTCGCCTCGGTCGAAGACGTTGGTCGGGCAGACCTTGATGCACTTGTCGCAGGCGATGCAGCGCTCTGCGGAGATGAATTCGATCACGAGGCTGCCTCCAGGAGTGCGGCCACCGGCTCGGGCCGGGTCCACACCTCGTCGAGCCCGCCGGTGATGATGCGGTGGCGCTGTGCGGGGTCCTGATCGGGGAAGTCGAGGCGCCGTGCCATACCGCGGCTCTCGGTGCGGGCGAGCGCGGAGGCGTACATCCAGCGGGCGTGTGCGGTCATCGCCGCGGCCTCGCGGGCCCGTACGGCATCCGGCCCCGTGCTGAGCAGCGCGGAGCGGGCCTCGTCCCAGGTGGCGTCGAGCGCTGCCAGTGAGGTGGTGAGAGCCGTGCCGTGGCGCAGGTAGTTCTTCTCGTACGGCAGGACCTCGCTCTGAACCGCCTCGATCACCTCGCGGTGGGCATCTGCCGGGCCCGCTGCCCGGGTCGGCCGGAGGCCCGCCCCGCCCGTCGGAGCCAGTCGGCGTGTGGCGCCCCGGCGGCCGAAGGACAGGGCGTACCGGGCCGCTCCCTGGCCCGCCCAGGTGCCCGACGAGATGGCCCAGGCGGCATTGTGGCTGCCGCCCCCGGTGAAGCCGCCGCAGATCAGCTCGCGGGTGGCGGCGTCCCCGGCCGCGTACAGCCCGGGGACGGTGGTGGAGCAGTCGTCACCGGTGAGGCGGATCCCTCCGGTGCCGCGCACCGTGCCCTCGGCGAGCAGCGTGATCGCGAACCGTTCGGTGAACGGGTCGATGCCGAGCCGGTCGAAGGTGAGGAAGAAATTCGGCTGGGCCAGCCGCATCGCCCGCCGGGCCGAGGCGTCGGCACGGTCGAGACGGCAGTACACCTTCTCGTGCAGCAGAGCGCGGGCGATCACCGACCGGCCGCCCTGGCTCGCCGCGCCTTCCAGGACGGTTCCGTCCTCGTGGTAAAAGGTCGCGAACGAGTAGAACGCGGTCTTGGTGACCGAGGTGCCCTCGGGTGCGATGCCGTAGGCGTTGGAGAACTCCATGCCGGACAGCTCGGCACCCGCCTCGGCGGCGAACAGGGCGCCGTCTCCGGTGTTGACGTTGCAGCCGAGCGCTCCGCTGAGGAACGCACAGCCGCCGGTCGCCAGGACCACCGCCCCCGCGCGCACCCGGTATGTCCCACCCGCCTGACGTCGGTAGCCGCGGGCTCCGGCGACCGCCCCGGACGGGTCCGTCAACAGCTCGGTGACCGGACTGTGATCGAGGACGCGCGCCCCGGCCCGCTGGACGCGGATGCGCATCCGGCGCATGTACTCGGGCCCTTGCAGGCCGTTTCTGAGCTGTGTTCCGTCCGGCCCGGTGGGGAAGGGGTACCGGCCCGCCGCGGCCAGCTCGTTCATGCCCGCGTACGTCTGGTCCAGGACGCGTTCCTTCCAGCGGCGGTCGTCGAGGTATCCGCCGAGCTTCTCCCGGCTCGCCATGGCCGCTTCCCGCGCGGCGGGGTCCGGCGGGACGTACCAGACGCCGGTGCCGCCCGACGCGGTCGCGCCGCTGGTGCCGCAGTAGCCCTTGTCGGCGAGGACGACGTCCGCTCCGGCCTGGGCCGCCTTCAGCGCCGCCCAGGTGGCGGCGGGGCCGCCGCCCACCACCAGGACGTCCGTGGTGAGATCGAGCCCGGTCATGCCGGCTGCCCCTCGGTGGCGGTGACGGCGGAGGCGAGCCGGCCCGCGGGGCGTGGCAGGCCGTAGTGCTCGCGCAGGGTGCGTCCGCTGTACTCGGTGCGGAACAGGCCCCGCTCCTGGAGTATCGGCACGACGTGGTCGACGAAGTCCTCCAGGCCGCCCGGCAGATGCGGCGGCATGACGTTGAAGCCGTCGGCGGCTCCCTGCGTGAACCACTCTTCGAGCTGGTCGGCCACCTGCTCCGGCGTCCCGGCGAAGACCCGGTGGCCACGCCCGCCGCCGAGGCGCGCGATGAGCTCGCGCAGGGTCAGACCGTCACGCCGGGCCAGTTCGGCGACCAGGGTGAAGCGGCTCTTGTTGCCGTTGATGTCCCGCTCCTCGGGCAGCGCGGGAAGCGGACCGTCCAGCGGGAGCCCGGTCAGGTCGGTGCCGAGCATTCCCGACAGCTGAGCGAGTCCGTACTCCGGTACCTGAAGGTCAGTCAGCTCCTGCTCCAGGGCGCGGGCCTCCGCCTCCGTCGCGCCGATGACCGGGCAGATCCCGGGCAGGATCTTCAGGTCGTCCTCGGAACGTCCGTAGCGGGGCAGGCGGTTCTTCACGTCCTTGTAGAAGGCCTGCCCGTCGGCGAGGGTCTGCTGTGCGGTGAACACGGCCTCGGCGTACTGGGCGGCGAACTCCTTGCCGTCCTCGGACGAACCGGCCTGCACCAGCAGCGGGTAACCCTGCGGGCTGCGCTGCACGTTCAGCGGGCCCTGTACGGCGAAGTGCTCCCCCCGGTGGTCAAGGGGCTGCACCTTGCCGGCGTCCACGTAGATCCCGCGCACACGGTCGAGCAGGACCGCGTCGTCCGCCCAGCTGTCCCAGAGCTTGGTGGCGACCTCCACGAATTCCCGCGCCCGGGCGTAGCGCAGGCTGTGTTCGAGGTGTTCGTCCTGCCCGAAGTTGCGGGCCTCGTCGACCGTGCCGGAGGTGACGATGTTCCAACCGGCGCGCCCCCGCTGAGGTGGTCGAGGGAGGCGAATTTCCGGGCGGTGTGGAAGGGCTCGTTGAAGGTGGTGGAGACGGTGGCGATCAGACCGATGCGCTCGGTCACCGTCGCCAGGGCGGACAGCAGCGTGAGCGGTTCGAAACCGCCGAGCGCGTTGTGTTTGACCTTGCCCCAGAGGGCCAGTCCGTCGGCGAAGAAGATCGAGTCGAGTTTGCCGCGTTCGGCGGTCTGCGCGAGGTGTTGGAAGTAGCGCAGGTCAGTGAGGCGTTCGGGCTGGGTACGCGGATGTCGCCAGGCGGCGTCATGGTGACCGGCGTTCATCAGGAAGGCGTTGAGATGTAGGCGGCGGGGGCCGGCTGCGGGCACGGAAGACTCCTCGGGGTTCCTTGCGCGGGGGCGGATCGGGACGTCAGCTCGTCGCGGGGACGCGCCATGAGCTGAGCCGCCTCTCCACGGCGACCAGCAGCTGGTTGAAGGCGACGCCGATGACGGAGATCGTGACGATGCCCGCATACATCTGCGGAATGGCGAAGTTGTACTGGGACGCGTTGATCAGATAGCCGAGACCGGCCTTGGCGCCGATCATCTCGGCGGCGACCAGGACGACGATGGACACCGCCCCGGCAAGCCGGATTCCGGTGAAGATCGTCGGGACCGAGGCCGGCAGGATCACCTTCTGGAACAGCCGCGGGGCGGACAGGTCCATGGACTTCGCCAGCCTCAGCAGGGTGGGGTCGACGGTCCGTACCGCGCTGATGGTGTTGAAGAGGATCGGCCATGCGCACGCGTACACCACGATGGAGATCTTCGACGTCTCGCCGATGCCGAGGAGCAGCACGAACACCGGCAGCAGGGCCAGGGCGGCGGTGTTGAGGAACACCTGCAGCAAGGGGTTGAGGAGATCGGCGACGGGCCGGTACCAGCCGATGAGCAGGCCCAGCGGTACGGACACGGCGACGGCGATGCCGAAGCCGCTGAACGAACGCACCAGGCTCGCCCGGGCGTTGTCGGCGAGCTGGCCGTTGGCCACCAGTTCCCACCACGCCTGGGCGACCTCGCTGAACGGCGGCAGGAAGGTCCGGTCCACCAGGCCGAACCGGGGCGCCAGTTCCCACACGAGCAGCAGGGCGACGATCGCCGCCGACTTGGTGGCGCCGGTCAGTGCCGCGCGCAGGATGCGGGGCAGCGCGGGAGGGCGAGGAAGCTGGGGCCTGCTCTGCGCAACCGGCAGGACGGCCGCGGACTCCTGGGCGGAGGCCGACGACGTGCCGGTGGCCGGCGCGGAGAACTCCTCCGGCGTCGTGAGTTCCTCTGTTGTCGCGAGTCCCTCCGAAGTCGTGAGGTCCTCCGTTGTCGTGAGTTCCTCCGCTGTCGTGAAGTCCTCCGGGGCCTTGAGTTCCTCCGGGGTCCTGCGCCGAGTGCTCGAACCGCTTGCGAGGCTCATACGGAGACCTCCTCCTTCTCCAGCAGTTGGGTCCTGGTCACCTCGTCGTGCAGGAGCGTCCAGATCTCGTGTCGGTACCGTGCGAACTCGGGGCTGGACCGCAGGTCGTCCGTTGCCGTACGGGAGTCGAAGCCGATCGGTACGACCTGCTTGATACGACCGGGCCTGGAGGTCATGACGGCCACCCGCTGTCCCAGGTAGACGGCCTCCTCGATGCCGTGCGTGATGAAGACGACGGTCTTTCCGGTGCGCTGCCAGATGCGCAGCAGCTCGTCCTGGAGCGACTCCCTGGTCTGGGCGTCCAGTGCGGCGAACGGCTCGTCCATCAGCAGGACGTCGGGGTCGTAGGCGAGAGAGCGGGCGATGGCCACGCGCTGGCGCATACCGCCGGACAGCTCGTGCGGGTGGCGGTTCTCGAATCCGGAGAGTCCGACCAGGTCCAGGTACTCGCGGGCACGGGCAGCGCGCTCACGTCGTGGCACGCCGGTCGCCTCCAGGCCGAACTCGACGTTGCCCAGGGCGGTGCGCCAGGGCAGCAGCGCGTACTGCTGGAAGACGATGCCGCGGTCCAGGCCCGGTCCGGTCACCGGTTCCCCGTCCAGGAGGATCCGTCCGGCACTCGGCCTGGCGAGCCCTCCCAGCAGGTCCAGGAGCGTGGACTTGCCGCATCCGCTCGGGCCGACCACGACGACGAACTCCCCCGCGTCGATCCGCAGATCGACACCGTCCAGAGCGGTGAACTCGCCGTCCCCGTGCGCCGTGCCGCGGCCGTGGACCCTCCCCTTCTTGGCGGGAAAGGTCTTGCGCACCTGCGCGAACTCAATCTTGGGTGTGATGGTTCCTGACATGGGATCAGCTCCCGCTCTTGGACGTCGTCTTGGCCGTCGACGGCTTGTCCGCCTTGTCCTTCCGGCTGTATGCGTTGAACTCGTTGGTGTAGAGATCCGAGGCCTTGACCTGGCCCTTCTCGATGTCACCGCGTTTGGCGAGCCAGTCGATCCACAGCTGGAACTCCTTGTCGGTGATGCGTCCGGCGGTCTCGGCGACACCGAAGGACTTCCAGTACTTCAGCGGAGCGGTGCCCTCGTTGCGGCCACGCTTCTTGACGATCTCGATCTGCCGGGCGATGACCTCGTCGCGTGGTGTGGCGCGGGCCCACTCGATGGCACGCGCGATGCCCGTGACAAAGGTGCGCGCGGTGTCGGGGTTCTCCTTCAGGAACCGGTCGTTCACCACATATGTGCCGGCGGAGAAATCGCCGAGCAGTTGGTAGTCGGTGAACAGCGGCCTGATGCCACCGGTCTGCAGGGCCTTGTCGCGCAGGATGTCACCGAGGACACCCACCTGGATCTGCTTCTGCCGCAGCGACTGCTCGGTGTTGACCGGGGGCACCACCAACGGCTCGGCCTTCTCGATGTCCGCCTGCGACAGGCCGTGGCGTTGCAGGTAGATGTCGAGCATCGCCTCGGAGTGCGCGCCGAGGGTGTTCATCCCGACCTTCTTGCCGATCAGGTCACGGGCGGAGTGGATCGGGCTGTCCTTGAGCACGTAGAAGCCGCTGTACGCGGCCTTGTCGACGCCGTAGTAGCTGATGACCGCTGTGATGGGCGCCTTTCTCGCGGCGAGTTTGACGACCGCTCCGTTGAACGCACCGCCGAAGTCGACCTGCCCGGTGGCCGCCGACTGGATGTCCTGCGGCCCGCTGATCGTGTTGCCGACCCACTTCAGCTTCACGTCGTCCAGGAAGCCGAGGTCCTCGGCCAGTTCGGGCAGGATGACGGAGCCTGCCCAGCCCTGGTATCGCAGGGTCTTGGTCTCGTCCTTGGCCGCGCCGCCGCCCCCGGAGCCGCAGCTGACCGCGACCGCCGAGAGGCCCAGCAGGGTGAGGAACTGTCGTCGGCTGGATGGGGTGATCAGCGTGCTCATGGAAGTGTCCTGTTCGGGTGGTGGGTGGAGCGCGGTGGGACGCGAACTGCCTTTGTTGCGGACGCGGGTGAAGGAGGGCAGGAGGAACCGAGTGGGCAGCAGGAGCCGGGTGGGCAGCAGGAGCCGGGTGGCTGCGGGCCGGCCGTGGCGATGACCGGTGCATGGTGGTCGAGCGCCCGAGCGAAGCCCTCCATGGCGCTGCGAGATCCGCAGTTCCGCTGCCGGCGGGGCGTAAAGACCACCCGAGGTGCGAAAACCGAAAGGGAAATGCGAATGGTGAAGTGGATGAGCCGGCACGCGCACCGAACCCGGCAGATTCCAGGTATGTATGCGGCGGGAATCACCACGCGACGAGGACATCCCAGGCCGGTAAGTGCACCGGGATCACGGGTCGTTCAGGAGCTGACGCCGGTCGGCAGCTCTAGCGGCCAGCGGCACAGATGGCGCTGGCCTGGCGTCGAAGATCGACGTGCAGGCGTGCGGTGAAGTTCTCCGAGTGACTCACACTCGGGAGGCTGGCAGCGATAATCAGCCAAGTCAATGCGGCGAGAGCCCTTGTCTCACTTTCTGATTCTCCCGCCACGCGCGCGCAGCATTTCGTTCACAATCGCAGCCGCACGCAGCGGCCCCGCCCGGACATCACTCGGATGTCCGGGCGGGGCCGGCGTCTGGGCCCGGGCCGGGCCGTGGCACGTACCACTTGGTCAGTTGGCGCAGGTGGTACCCGGTGCGGGAAGGACGCGGTCGGTCAGGTAGCGGTTGGTCGCGGCGCGCACGCACGAGGACAGCAGGAACATGCTGTAGTCATCGCCCTCGCGGCTGAGTACGACGCTGCCGGGCAGCTGGGCCGCCATGGCGGAGCCCGCCGTGTGGGGAGCCAGGGCCTGGTGCGTGGACTGGATGACCAGCGCGGGCGGTGCCCCGGAGACCAGACGGCCGGCCCGCACGGGCTTGGCAGGAACCGGCCACCCGAGGCAGCCGGCGAGCGCGGCCTGGGAGCGCACCGCCCCGCCGAGGTGCGGTGCGCGTGCGGCGAGCGACTTGTGCAGTCGGTCGGCCTCTTCGAAGGTGCTGACCGGACGGGCGTTGTCCAGGCAGGCGGGCACCAGCACCTGCACCGGATCGAGGGTGCCATCGGGGTCGACGGTGAAGTCGGTGGCGTCGCCCGCCTGCGCCATGACGATCGCCTTGGCCAGGGCGGGCCAGGTGACGCTGGCGATGTTCAGGTAGTCCTGGGTGGCACCGCGGATGTCCTCACCGGTCAGCGGGCGGTGTGTGCCGCCCGCGACAGGGACGGGGGTGCGGTCCGCGCGGGCGACGAGGGCGTCGTACTCGGCGGCGACGTCATGTCCTTTCAGAGCACACTGCGCCGAGTTGGCGCACCAGGCGGCGAACCGGTTGAAGGCTTCTTCGGCGCTGGTCGTCTCCTTGACGATCCGGGTGAGGGGCGAAGTGGTGTCGTCCAGCGCGGTGTCGAGGGTCATCGTGCGCAACCGGCCGGGGAAGAGGGCCGCATAGGTGCGTCCGAGCAGGGTGCTGTAGTGGATGCCGTACCAGTTGAGCCGGCGGACGCCGAGCCCGGTGCGGACCGCTTCGATGTCACGGGCCGTGCTGGTCAGGTCGACATGGGCCACCAGCGGGCCGTTGCGGCGCAGGCAGTCCTTGGCGAAGGTGCGGTTGTGGGCCACGAGCTTGTCGAACGCGGCCCGGTTCTTCGGGAAGTAGCTCACCCCGGCGGGCTTGAGCGGCTCGGAGCAGCGGATGGGGGTGCTGTGGCCCACCCCGCGTGGGTCGACCGCAACGATGTCGAACCGCTGGGTCATGGCACCGGCGATATCGGGAAAGCCATTGCGTGTCGCCAGCCTCAGCTGCTCGATCGAGGAGCCACCGGCTCCGTCGTTGAGGAGCAAGGTGCCCTGGCGGTGTGCCGGGTCGTCGGCCTTACGGCGGACCAGGGCCAGATCGAGCTGCGCGGCTCGCGGCTTGGACCAGTCCACCGGCACCCGCATCGTGCCGCACTGCATGCCCGGGAACCCGGCGTCGGTGCACGGACGCCACGTGATGTGGCCCGTCGGGGCCTGAGAGGCGGTGCGGCCGGACGCGGCGAGTGCCGGCGCGGCGACAACCGGCGTGGCCAGCATCGGCGTGGCCAGCACCGCCCCGGCCGTCAGGGCGGTGACCGTCCGCCGAAGTTGTCTCATCACTCTGCGCATGACGGCTCTCCTTGAAGGGCGCGGACCGGCACTGCCGGCGCGGTCGGGAGGTACGGCGAGGGGATGGGTTGACGGAACTGACGCCCGCGCAGGGCGTCTTGGGGCGGCGGAGACCTAGCCCCGTTACGCATCAACACTCTCGTTAGAGCTTGTAACTGCGCCTAGCTTGAGGTGTTGCGCCACCACCCGTCAAGGGAATGACGCAGGAATTATTAGAAGCACTTCCGCCAGTGATAGCGTGTAACACCTTTGACATGAAGGGCTGGTGGCCATGACGGAGAACGCAAAGAGTCCCCGCAACCGGTACCGGGCACAGGTACGCGCAGAGATCAAGGAACTCGGGTGGGAGCAGATCGCCACCGCGGGGGCGTCCGCGCTGTCCCTCAATGCGATCGCCAAGCGGATGGGGATGAGCGGCCCGGCGCTCTATCGCTACTTCGCGAGCCGCGACGAACTGATCACCGAGCTGATCAGGGACGCCTATCGCAGCCTGGCCGACGCGTTCCGTGCCACCGCCACGGACGGCGGCGACCTCGCGGACCTCGCACACGCACTGCGTCGCTGGGCGCTCGACGACCCCCAGCGGTATCTCCTCGTCTACGGCACGCCCGTACCCGGCTACCACGCGCCGGAGGACACCACCGCGATCACCGCCGAGATCATGTCGACGCTGCTCGACGCCTGCGCGGCGACGTCAGCGGACACCGCCGCAACGGCATTGGACGCGCACCTCGATGAGCACCGGCAGTGGGACGGCGGACACCCGGCCCCGGCCCCGGCACTGCGTCGCGCCCTCGTCTTCTGGACCCGTCTGCACGGCGTCCTTTCGCTGGAACTCGCCGGCCACTTCGCCGGGATGGGCTTCGACCCCGCCCAGTTGTTCGCGGCCGAACTGAACGGTCTGCTGGACGACTGACCGCGCCTGACGCGCGGGACCTGCGGTCCCGCCGGGCGAGGGGCGGGGGGCGGCCTCCCTCCCCTGCCCGGCGGTGTGTCCTCAGCGCAGGAAGATGCCGAACTCCGCCTTGGTGACGGGGCCTCCGACGTCGCCGGGGCCGAATGCCGTCGCGCCCTTCGTCGTCAGACCGTGGCCGGAACCGCGCAGGGACCATACCGCGCCGGACGAGGCGTTCTCCGCCGCCGACGACACGGCGAGATCACGATGCCCGTCACCGTTGACGTCGAGGAGGCCACAGGCCGCCCCGAAGGCGTCGTTCTTCTCCGCGACCCCGGGCACACCCGGGGTGTTCTGGTGCAGGACCTGGCTGCCGGCACCCGTGACGCCCGATGCGGTGCCGTGCAGCAGAGCGATCGAGCCCGCGTCGGCGAGGCCGCTGAAGTCCTCCCCGCTGATCCCGAGCGCGATCTCCGCGCGGCCGTCGCCGGTCACATCGGCGACCGCGACGCAGGAGCCGAGCCGGTCGCCGCTCTCCTGGGCACCGTGGAAACCGGGCAGGCTCTGATCGAAGGACTGCGTGCGGGTGGCAGAGGGGCCGGAGGGCGTGCCGTACGCGACCGTTACCTTGCCGGTGTCTTCGTTGTCGCCGGCCACCACGTCGTCGTAACCGTCGCCGTCCACGTCACCCACGCCGACGGTGCCCCGGACGCCGGGCGCGGCGGTCTCCTTGAAGCCCGCACGACCGCCGAGCAGGACCTTGTTGTCCCACTCGCCGTCGCCGGCGTAGTTCCACATCACGATGTCCTGGCGGTGGTCGCCGTTGACGTCGCCGGTGGCCTTGGCGACGACGGGGCCGCTGATCGAGCGGGGGCCGCTGACACAGCTGTCGTTCTTGGCGCACTCCGCGCCCGGTGCGTCGTCGTCGTAGCCGAACCACTCGGACTTGTCCAGGAAGTTGAGCCGCGCGGCCGGCGATCCCGTCCGCGAGATCGGGCCCTTCCACAGGTTCGCGGCCTGCGCCACGGGGTCGTCACCGTAGCTGCCGGGATCGCCGAAGAGCGCGAGATCGGCCCTGCCGTCGCCGTCGAAGTCCCCCACCTGCGGCGCCTGTCCGTACGTGGCGATCGGTGTGCCGCCGGTCAGTCCGGACGGCGAGCCCCACAGGATCACGCTGCCCGACGACGCCTTTCCCGCACCGATGACCAGGTCGCTGTAGCCGTCGCCGTCCAGGTCGCCCTTGCTGAAGGTCTCGCCGAAGCGCTGCTTGGCGGCTGCCGATCCCGGCACCCCGCTCGTCGAACGGCTCACAAGCTTCTTGTGGGACGGGACGAGCCCGTTCGCCGAGCCGTATGTCACCGCCACGTATCCCGCCTGGGCCTTGTGGGAGACGGTGGCTCCCGGGGCACCGGAGACGAGGTCCGCATAGCCGTCGCCGTTGAAGTCGCCCTCGGGGGCCGCGCGGCCCGTCGCCGCGAATGCCTCCTGGGGAGCGAGCGACCAGGCGGTCAGGCCGCCGGCCACCAGGAGCGCGGCGGCCAGCGGAGCCGCGGCGCGGATGCCGCGGGCAGATGCAGCGTTACGGGTCCTGCGGACTTCAAGACGTCTCGGGTGCGTCACGGTGGGCTTCCTTCGGTCGACAGGCCATGTTCACCTCAATGGATGCTCCGGACCCGATGATGGTTGCATGGACCACGCGATAGGTGCGTGCCCGCGGTGCGATCCACCAACTCCCCCCGCCCGCAGACCCGGTGGAGCGGCCCCGCCAGGTGGTGCCGCGGTTCCGGACCGACGTGCGCGATGTCGTCCAGCAGCCTCTGGGGGAGGAAGTCGGCCAGACCTGGTCGACGACATCACCCACCGGAGACGAGCTCGGCCAGATGGTGCAGCGAGTTGGTGAGATGTTCGGGGCCGAACGGCGGGAACTGGAGGTACTCCCGGATGGACTGCGGGACCGCCGACCAGTCGTAGGTGAGCGTGACCTCGGTCTTGGACGGACCGAGCGGCGCAAGGTCGTAACGCCAGATCCAGCCGCCGAACTCCAGGCGACCGTCGTCCTTCTCCTGCCCCGTCAGCCAGCCGATGGCGCGCGGCGGGTCGAGCACCTGGACCTTGTTGGCCACCTGGTAGTCACCGTTGGGATGGTTGGCGTGGTACATGTCCATCCGGAAGATCTGCCCCACCTCGGTCAGCGGCGCCCGGTCGGCAGCTTCCTGAACCCAACCGGTGCCATCGATCGCAGAATGGGTCGTCGGGTCCGCCAGCACCGCGAACACCCTCGCGGCGGGCACGGCGACGGTCAGGGTGGCGCTCACGTTCTCCTGGTCCACGGTGTGCACGCTCCTTGTCATCTCATCTCGGGCCTCCCGCCGGTGCGGAAGGGGGACGTTCCTTACATGCAGACGACGCGGCGAGGCGAAACTCATCGGTCGGGTGGGCGGAACCCGCACCCGTGCGACCAAGCACATCGATCGCGAGCGCCGTTCCCATCTGCCGGGAACGGCGCTCGCGATCGGTGCCGGTTATGGATCCGGGGGCGGTATCAGTCCTGCTGCGCGTTGTGGAGTTCGGAACGGAAGGCCGCCTCACGGGCAGCATGGCCCGGGCGGCGGCGGAGGCCCGCCCACGCGATGCCGAGGATGACGAACCAGACCGGGGTCACCAGCAAAGCCCGCAGCGTGTCGGGCTCCTGGGTCAGCGCCCAGATGAGGAACGCGAAGAACACGAGCACGACGTAGCACATGACGATGCCGCCGGGCATCTTGAACTTCGACGCCTCGTGCAGGTGCGGACGGCGCTTGCGATAGACGAGGTAGCTGATCAGGATGATCGACCAGACGAAGATGAACAGCACGGCGGACACGGTGGTCACCAGGGTGAACGCCTCGATGATCGAGTCGTCCATGGCGACCATGACCACACCGGCGAGCAGAAACACCCCGGAGAGGAGCAGTGCGTTGGCCGGTACCTTCCTGGAGGTGAGTCTGCCGAAGCGCGCCGGGGCATCGCCCTCGCGGGCCAACCCGTACACCATCCGTGAGGTGGAGTAGATACCCGAGTTCGCGGACGAGGCGGCCGAGGTCAGCACCACGAAGTTGATCGCCGAGGCGGCGATCCCCAGACCGGCAAGGGTGAACATCACGACGAACGGACTGCGCTCGGCACTGATCTCGCGCCAGGGCGTGACCGAAATGATCACGGTCAGCGCGACGACGTAGAACAGCATCACGCGCACCGGGATCGAGTTGATCGCCTTGGGCAGGTTCCGTTCCGGGTTCTCCGCCTCGGCCGCGGTGGTGCCGACCAGCTCGATGCCGACGAAGGCGAAGGTCGCGATCTGGAATCCTGCGACGAACCCCATGGGGCCGGTGGGGAAGAACCCTCCGTCGCTCCAGAGGTTGGAGAAGCTTGCCGCCGCTCCGCCGGGCGCCTGGAAGTGACTGAACACCATGACCAGTCCGACAACGATCAGCGCCACGATCGCGACGATCTTGATCAGTGCGAACCAGAACTCGGTCTCGCCGAACGCCTTCACGGTCGGCAGGTTCAAGGCGATCAAGAGGATGACGGCGGCCAGCGCCGGTATCCACAGCGGTAGGTCGCGCCACCAGTAGGACACATACCCGGAGATCGCGATGACGTCGGCGATGCCGGTGACGATCCAGCAGAACCAGTAGGTCCAGCCGGTGAAGAAGCCGGCCCACGGCCCCAGCAGGTCGGCCGCGAAGTCGGCGAAGGACTTGTAGCGCAGGTTGGAGAGCAGCAGCTCCCCCATCGCCCGCATTACGAAGAAGAGCATCACGCCGATGATCATGTAGACGAAGATCACCGAGGGCCCGGCCAGCGAGATCGTCTTGCCCGAGCCCATGAACAGGCCGGTTCCGATCGCACCGCCGATCGCGATGAGCTGGATGTGCCGGTTGGACAGCTGACGGGAGAGGTGTTGCTCGCCCTCGGGCGGGGGCGTGGATCCGGCCGCCGGTTGGTCCGGCGCGGCCGTCGAGCCGGTGTCACTGCGTTCAGGCATGGGCAAACCTCGCAGATCTCAATACCCGTGCGGGCACGGGACAGGGGGTATCTCGGAGAATGATCACCCGCCCACAGGGGGCGAGCGGCAGGGCGGGCTGCGCGCGCGGGCATGCGGCAGCCGACCGGAACGGCGTCAGAACGGTCCCACATAGTAGATCGAAGATCAGCCCGGGAGCCGCCAGGCAGTGGCGGTCAGGGAAGAGGCGGCGGAACAGCCATCAGGGGCTCCTCGAATGTCGAGCACGGGCAGGAGCCCGTGCGGCCGAGTGAGCCTCCCCCTCTGTCATGAGCCTGAGAGCTTCGCCGCGCTCAGCACGCGGCTTGCACCGTCGGCGAGGCGCCTTTGCGCCTGCTTTCCAGAGTTGCCTGCCCGAGCGGTAGGGGTGCCTGAGAGATTCCGGGGAGGTGTTGCTCCTTCGGCGCCTGGGTCTGGCTGATCCAGTGCTCTCCCGCTCCGGGGTGAACGGCAATGTGCGGTGAGGCTAGGGCCACATCAGCAACCGGTCAAGGGACCGGCCGAACGCTGGACATTACTTCCGAGTAGTACGGCGCTCCCCCGTGGGGCACGGCGTTCGGCACGGCGTTTGTGCAGCTCAAAGCGCACATCCTGGGCCGATCCGTTACCGGCCCGTACACCGGACGGACTCTTGACGGCTGTCTTCCGGTGCCCTTACGTTGCCTCCGGAAAGATCCGACAGCACCTACACAGCTGACGACTCTGCGCGGGAGAGCCCACGTCATGTGACGACGTGGAGCCGAAGGAGCCAATCCTCCCCCGAACTCCCCCGGCCTCACGGTCGGGCCCCACAACTCCACATCGCGCTGTTCGAACCGAAGCGGGAGAGCCCTCGTCCACCCTTGGCGAGGCGCCGAAGGAGCAACTCTCCCCAGAATCTCTCAGGCCCAACTACCGCTTCGGCCAGGCGACTCTGGAAAGACAGGACGTCATGTCCTGCGCCCACGGTGCAAACCGCCGGACCCGGTGGTGAAGCTCTCAGGTACCGATGACAGAGCGGGGAGGCCACCCGTCCACGGCGCCGCATGTGCGGTGCCCCCAGAGGGAGCCTCCCACCATGACCTTCACCGAGTCCTCCGCGTCGGGTGAGTTCGCCGCCCGCCACATCGGCGTCGGCGACGCCGACCGCGCCAAGATGCTGGCCGAAGTCGGCTACCCGACGCTCGCCGCCCTCATCGACGCCGCCGTCCCGAGCGGCATCCGCAGCGCTTCCGAACTGAACCTGCCTGCCGCCGCCACCGAGACCGAAGCCCGCGCCGAGCTGCAGGAGCTCGCAAGCAGGAACACCGTGGCCGTCCCGATGAGCGGACTGGGCTACCACGCGACCACCACGCCCGCGGTGATCCGGCGCAATGTGCTGGAAGACCCTTCGTGGTACACCGCCTACACGCCCTACCAGCCGGAGATCAGCCAGGGCCGGCTCGAGGCATTGATCAACTTCCAGACCATGGTCGGAGACCTCACCGGGCTGCCGACCGCCAACGCGTCGCTGCTCGACGAGGCCACGGCGGTCGCTGAGGCCGTCACGGTCATGCGTCGTGTCGCCGGCAGGAGTCGCCACCGCGTCCTGGTCGACCGCGACACCCTGCCGCAGACCCTCGACGTCCTGCGCACGCGTGCCGCCGCGGTCGGCATCGAGATCGTCGAGATCGACGTCGCCGCGCCGCTGCCGGAGGACGACTTCTTCGGGGTGGTGCTGTCCTACCCCGGCTGCTCGGGCGCCGTCCGCGATCTGCGCGAGGTGACCGCCGCGGCGCGAGCGCGCGGGGCGCAGGTCACCGTGACCGCCGACCTGTTGGCGCTCACGCTGCTCGTGCCGCCGGGTGAGTTCGGCGCCGACATCGTCGTGGGATCGTCCCAGCGGTTCGGTGTCCCCCTGTTCTACGGCGGACCGCACGCCGGCTACATCGCGGTCCGCGAAGGGCTCGAACGGCACCTGCCCGGCCGGCTCGTGGGCGTCTCCGTGGACAACGCCGGCCGTCCGGCGTACCGCCTCGCCCTGCAGACCCGCGAACAGCACATCCGACGCGACAAGGCGACCTCCAACATCTGTACGGCGCAGGTCCTGCTCGCCGTGGTCGCGTCGATGTACGCCGTCTACCACGGCCCCGAGGGGCTGACCGGGATCGCCCGTCGGACGCACCGGCACGCCACACTCCTCGCCACCGGGCTGCGGAACAGCGGGATCACGGTGGTGCACCCCGAGTTCTTCGACACTCTGCTGGTGCGGGTCCCCGGCCGTGCCGAGGAGGTCGTCGCGGCCGCGCACGACAAGGGGTTGCTCCTGCGGCTGGTGGACGGTGACCACGTCGGCATCTCCTGCTCCGAGGTCACCTCGCAAGACCATGTCCGTCTCGTGCTCAACGCCTTCGGCGCGGTGGGGGACGACCTGGACGGCCCGGCGGCCGGCGCTTCGGCGGCGCTTCCGCCGGACCTGCGGCGCACCTCCCCCTTCCTCACCCACCCGGTCTTCCACCGGCACCGGTCGGAGACCGCGATGCTGCGTTATCTGCGCAAGCTCTCCGACCGTGACTTCGCGCTGGACCGCGGGATGATCCCGCTCGGGTCCTGCACGATGAAGCTCAACGCGACCACGGAGATGGAGCCGGTCAGCTGGCCCGGCTTCGCCGACCTGCACCCCTTCGCGCCCCTCACGGACGCTGCCGGGTACCTGGCCCTGGTCGAGCAGCTCGAGACGTGGCTGGCAGAGGTCACGGGGTACGCCAAGGTCTCCATCCAGCCGAACGCGGGATCGCAGGGCGAGCTCGCCGGCCTGCTGGCGATCCGCCGTTACCACGAGAGCAACGGCCAGGCCGGACGCGATGTGTGCCTGATCCCGGCAAGCGCGCACGGCACCAACGCGGCCTCGGCCGCCATGGCCGGGATGCGCGTCGTCGTGGTGGCATCGCGGCCCGATGGCACCGTCGATCTCGGGGACCTCGAGGCGAAGTGCGCGAAGCACTCCGACAACCTGGCCGCGATCATGGTGACCTATCCCTCCACGCACGGCGTCTACGAGGACAGCATCACCCGGCTGTGCGAGCTGGTGCACGAGCACGGCGGACAGGTGTACGTCGACGGCGCCAACCTCAACGCGCTGCTCGGAGTCGCCAAGCCCGGCGAGTTCGGTGGCGACGTGTCACACCTGAATCTGCACAAGACGTTCTGCATCCCGCACGGCGGCGGCGGGCCGGGGGTCGGCCCGGTCGCGGTGGCCGAACACCTCGCGCCGTACCTGCCCACCCACCCGCTGCACCCCGACACCGGGCGCCGCGACGGCATCGGGGCGGTGAGCGCCGCGCCGTTCGGCAGTGCCGGCATCCTGCCGATCCCGTGGGCCTACATCCGGATGATGGGCGCCGAGGGGCTGACCGAGGCAACCCGGACGGCCGTGCTGAGCGCCAACTACGTGGCCCGGCGCCTCGCGTCACACTTCCCCGTCCTGTACGCCGGGGAGTCGGGCCTCGTCGCGCACGAGTGCATCCTCGACGTACGCCCCCTCACCGCCGCCACGGGGGTGACGGTCGATGACATCGCCAAGCGGCTCATCGACTACGGCTTCCACGCGCCGACGATGAGCTTTCCGGTCCCCGGCACGCTGATGGTCGAGCCGACGGAGAGCGAGAGCCTCGCTGAACTGGACCGCTTCTGCGAGGCGATGATCGCGATCCGTGCGGAGATCGACCTGGTGGACAAGGGTGTCTGGGGCCTTGAGGACAGCCCGCTGCGACAGGCACCGCACACCGCCGCCGCGATCGCCGGCGAGTGGACCCGCGCCTACTCGCGCGAGCGGGCCGCATTCCCGGCGGGCGTCACGCCCGACAAGTACTGGCCACCGGTCGGCCGGATCGACCAGGCGCACGGCGACCGCAACCTGGTCTGCTCCTGCCCGCCTCCCGAAGCCTTCGCGTCCTGACCCGGGCCGATCACGGTCCGAAGAGGAACCACCATGCTCAAGAAGACTCCCCTGCACGACCTTCACGCGGAGCTCGGTGCGTCGTTCACCGACTTCGCCGGCTGGTCCATGCCCCTGCGCTACACCTCCGAGCTGGCCGAGCACCACGCGGTACGGACCACCGCCGGAATCTTCGACCTCACCCACATGGGAGAGATCGAGCTTTCCGGACCCGAGGCGGGACGCGCCCTCGACCACGCCATAGCCATGGCCTATCTGCCGACCGGCCGGAGCGCACCCGGCACCGAGGTGCTCGTCGACATCCGGGGCAGCAAGGAGCCCGCCCAGGTCGTCGAGCTGCCCTTCTACCGCCGCCAAGCCTGACCCCCACAGGAGAACAGATCATGAGCCTGTCCCCCGACCTGAAGTACACCAGCGACCACGAATGGATCGCGCGCGAGGGCGACCTGTCGACCGTCGGTGTCACCGCACATGCCTCCGACGCGCTCGGCGATGTCGTCTACCTCGATCTGCCTGCCGTGGGCACGACGATCAAGGCCGGCGACGCGTGTGGAGAGATCGAGTCGACCAAGTCCGTGAGCGACCTGTTCGCTCCCGCGGACGGCGAAGTCGTCGAGATCAACGAAGCCGCCGTGGCCGACCCCGGTCTGGTCAACTCCGACCCGTTCGGGGCCGGTTGGCTGTTCCGGATGCGGATCGCCGGTACTCCGGACCTGCTGGACGCCGCCGCCTATGCGGCACTCACGGCAGGAGAATGACATGTCCGTACTCGACCGTCGGCTCGCCGACTTCGACCCCGAGGTACACACCGCCGTGCGCGCCGAGCTGGCGCGGCAGCAGAACACGCTGGAGATGATCGCGAGCGAGAACTTCGCACCGGTCGCGGTCATGGAGGCGCAGGGCTCGGTCCTGACGAACAAGTACGCCGAGGGCTACCCGGGCCGCCGCTACTACGGCGGATGTGAGCACGTCGACGTCATCGAGCGGCTCGCCCTCACCCGGATCAAGGCGTTGTTCGGTGCGTCCTTCGCCAATGTGCAGCCGCACTCGGGCGCCCAGGCGAACGCCGCCGCGATGACGGCGCTGCTCCAACCGGGAGACACCATCCTGGGCCTGGACCTCGCGCACGGCGGGCACCTCACTCACGGCATGCGGATCAACTTCTCCGGCAAGCTCTACAACACCGTGGTCTACCACGTCTCCGCGGAGGACAACCGGGTCGACATGGCCGAGGTCGAGCGGCTGGCCATGGAGCACCGGCCGCAGCTGATCATCGCGGGCTGGTCGGCCTACCCCCGGCAGCTGGACTTCGCCGCCTTCCGGCGGATCGCGGACCGGTCCGGCGCGTACCTGATGGTCGACATGGCGCACTTCGCCGGTCTGGTCGCCGCGGGCCTGCACCCCAATCCGGTGCCGCACGCCGACGTGGTCACCACGACCACGCACAAGACGCTCGGCGGGCCGCGCGGTGGAGTGGTGCTGACCAACCGTGCGGACGTGGCGAAGAAGGTCAACAGTGCGGTCTTCCCCGGCCAGCAGGGCGGGCCGCTGGAGCATGTGATCGCTGCCAAGGCCGTCGCGTTCAAGATGGCGTCCGAGCCGGCGTTCCGCCGGTGCCAGGAGCGTACCCTCGCGGGTGCCCGGCTTCTCGCCGAGCGGCTGAGTGGTCCCGATGTCGCGGACGCGGGCGTCTCCGTGCTGTCCGGTGGCACCGACGTCCATCTGGTCCTGGTCGACCTGCGGGAGTCGGAGCTCGACGGGCAGCAGGCGGAGGACCGTCTGCACGACATCGGCATCACGGTCAACCGCAACGCCGTACCGTTCGACCCCCGCCCGCCGATGGTGACCTCGGGGCTGAGGATCGGTACTCCGGCGCTGGCCGGCCGCGGCTTCGCGGAAGCCGAATTCGCGGCGGTCGCCGACATCATCGCCGAGGCCCTCAAGCCGGCGTACACCCCGAGCCTCGCCGCCGAGCTGCGGGCTCGCGTGGCCACGCTCACCGACGCCCACCCTTTGTACCCGGAGCTGTGACATGAGCGACGCCCCCACACCCGCCGCCTCGCCCGACGGCCGCAGGCTGCTGCGACTTGAGGTGCGCAACAGCCGGACCCCGGTCGAACGAAAGCCCGAGTGGATGAGGACACGGGTGAGGATGGGGCCGGAGTACAACGCGTTGCGCGCGCAGGTGGAGGCCGAAGGGCTGCACACCGTGTGCCAGGAGGCCGGGTGCCCGAACATCTTCGAGTGCTGGGAGGACCGCGAGGCCACCTTCCTCATCGGCGGTGACCAGTGCACCCGGCGCTGTGACTTCTGCCAGATCGACACCGGAAAGCCCCAGGCGCTGGACCGGGAGGAGCCGCGCCGGGTGGCGGAGTCGGTGGCCAAGATGAATCTGCGGTACGCCACGATCACCGGGGTGGCCCGCGACGACCTGCCTGACGGTGGTGCCTGGCTGTACGCCGAGACGGTCCGGCAGATCCACGCACGGAACCCGGGTACCGGGGTGGAGAACCTGGTCCCGGACTTCAATGGTGTCCCCGAGCTATTGGCCCAGGTATTCGAGTCGCGGCCGGAAGTGCTGGCCCACAATGTGGAGACGGTGCCGCGGATCTTCAAACGGATCCGGCCCGCGTTCCGCTACGACAGGTCGCTCGGTGTGCTCACCGCGGCGCGGGAGTTCGGCCTGGTCACCAAGTCGAACCTGATCCTGGGCCTGGGAGAGACCCGGGCGGAGGTCTCCACCGCACTGGCCGACCTGCACGCCGCCGGCTGCGACCTGGTCACCATCACCCAGTACCTGCGCCCCTCGGCGCGGCACCACCCGGTGGAGCGGTGGGTCCGGCCCGAGGAGTTCATCGAGCTCCAGGAAGAGGCCGAGGAGATCGGTTTCGCGGGAGTGCTGTCCGGGCCTCTGGTCCGGTCCTCCTACCGCGCCGGAAGGCTGTATCAGCAAGCACTCGACAAGCGACACCGGCAAGAACCGCAGAGCTCAAGACACCGCTGACGGTTCCGCGCGGGAGAGCCCACACGTCGTACGCATTCCTCCCATGTCCCGGTCGGCCGATGGGTGGCCGACCGGACATCGGGCTCAGGCCAGGTCGAACCGGTCGAGGTTCATCACCTTGTCCCACGCCGCCACGAAGTCACGCATGAACTTCTCTCCCGCGTCCGCGGACGCGTAGACCTCCGAGACGGCTCGGAGCTGGGAGTGCGAACCGAAGATGAGGTCGACGGCGGTGGCGGTCCACTTGGCCTCGCCCGTGACGCGATCCCGGCCTTCGTATACGTTCTCGGCTGTGGCCGACGCCTTCCACTCCGTGCCCATGTCGAGCAGGTTGGCGAAGAAGTCGTTGGTCAAGGTCTCCGGCCGGTGCGTGAAGACGCCATGCGGGCATCCCGCGAAGCCGGTGTTCAGGGCGCGCATACCGCCGACCAGGACCGTCATCTCGGGAGCGGTCAGCGTCAACAGGCTGGCGCGGTCCAGCAACAGCGTCTCCGGTGACAGCTTCTCTCCCGCCCGGAGGTAGTTGCGGAACCCGTCTGCCCTGGGTTCGAGCACGGCGAACGTCTCCGCGTCGGTCTGCTCCTGCGAGGCGTCCGTGCGCCCCGGTGCGAACGGGACGGTGACGTCGTGCCCGGCGTTCTTCGCGGCCTGCTCGACGGCCGCGCATCCGCCCAGGACGATCAGGTCGGCGAGGGACACTTTCCTTCCGCCGGTCTGTGAGCCGTTGAAGTCCTGCCGGATCTGTTCGAGGGTCTGCAGCACCTCGGCCACCTCGGGCCGGGCGTTGACCTCCCAGTCCTTTTGCGGTGCGAGGCGAATCCGTGCCCCGTTGGCGCCGCCGCGCTTGTCGGTGCCGCGGAAGCTTGCCGCCGCCGCCCACGCGGTGGTGACCAGCTGGGAGACGGACAGTCCCGAGCCGAGGATCCTGTCCTTGAGGGCAGCGATGTCCTCGTCCGCGACCAGTTCGTGATCGACCTCAGGGACCGGGTCCTGCCACAGCTGCGGCTCGGCGACCCACGGGCCGAGGTAGCGCGAGAGGGGCCCCATGTCGCGGTGCAGCAGCTTGTACCACGCCTTGGCGAACGCCACCGCGAGCTTGTCCGGGTTCTCGTGGAAGCTCTTCGCGATCGGCCCGTAGACCGGATCCCGCTTCAGCGCGAGGTCCGTCGTCAGCATCATGGGAGCGTGCTTCTTCGACGGATCATGAGCATCGGGCACCGTGCCCCGGGCCGAGGTGTCCGTGGGAGTCCACTGCTTCGCGCCGGCCGGGCTCGTCGTCAGCTCCCAGTCGTACCGGAACAGGTTGTCCAGGTACCCGTTGTCCCACGTCGTCGGCTGCGAGGTCCATGCGCCCTCGAGTCCGCTGGTGAGCGTGTCGGCGCCCTTGCCGCTGCCGTGGGTGTTCCGCCAGCCGAGGCCCTGCTGCTCGATGGGGCACGCCTCGGGTTCCGGGCCGATGTACGAGGGATCGACCGCGCCATGGCACTTCCCGAAGGTGTGGCCGCCGACGATGAGCGCAACCGTCTCCTCGTCATTCATCGCCATCCGTCCGAAGGTCTCGCGGATGTCCCTGGCCGCAGCCATCGGATCCGGATTGCCGTTGGGCCCCTCCGGATTGACGTAGATCAGTCCCATCTGCACGGCACCGAAAGGAGCTGCGAGTTCCCTGTCGCCGCTGTAGCGCTCATCCCCGAGCCAGGTGTCCTCCGGCCCCCAGAAGATCTCCTCGGGTTCCCAGATGTCCTCCCGCCCGAAGCCGAACCCGAACGTCTTGAACCCCATCGACTCCATGGCACAGTTGCCGGCGAAGACCAGGAGATCGGCCCAGGAGATTTTCCGGCCGTACTTCTGCTTGACCGGCCAGAGCAAACGGCGTGCTTTGTCGAGGCTCGCGTTGTCCGGCCAGCTGTTGAGGGGGGCGAAGCGCTGAGCGCCTGCGCCGCCACCGCCCCGGCCATCGGCGATGCGGTACGTTCCCGCGGCATGCCAGCTCATCCGGATGAAGAGCGGCCCGTAGTGACCGTAGTCGGCAGGCCACCATTCCTGCGAGGTCGTCATCACCTCGAAGACGTCCCGCTTCAGCGCGTCGAGATCGAGGGCCGCGAACTCTTCCGCGTAGGTGAAGTCCTCGTCCATCGGATTGGACCGGGAAGAGTGCTGGTGGAGAATCTGAAGGTCCATCTGATTCGGCCACCAGTCCCGGTTCGACCGGGGCCGGGTCGGCGTGGGGGCCGGGGAGGAGATTACTGGGTTCTCGCTTTCGCTGCCGGACACGTCCGTCCTTCTTCCTGTCTCGGTGTTTCCTTCTGCTGGCTGCTTGTTCTTGCCGTCGGTTGCTGTACTGGTGTCGAGCACCGCGGCCCGCGCTCGTAGCGCGCCATGGCGCCCGCCGGCTGGAAACGCCTGACCAGACCCGCGGCAGTCCACGCGGGCCGGCCGCCGGCGAGAAACTTCCCTCATGCACGACGCCGATGATCGAGCCTGGCTCGGCGTCCGTATGGTCGCGCACCGCGGACCGCACTGCCACGAGAACACGCAGAGCATCACCGCGTACCACTCGAAGTCCGACGACCTGCGCGGCAGGTGTGGTGATCGGCGCGGCCGCTACGCTCGCGCTAACGGATTCCTCATATCGGAGGCACGATGCCCAGCAAGACAAGCGAAGCCGGCGAGGGTGCCGTCCCCGCCTTATTGCAGCTTCGCGGGATCAGCCGCACTTATGGTGATCGCCAGGCGCTGCACCCCCTGGACCTGCAGGTCCCGGCCGGTACCTGCACCGCTCTCTTCGGACACAACGGCTCCGGGAAATCCACGTTGCTGCGCATCGCCAGCGGCCGGGACAAACCGACCACCGGCACCGCGCTGTTCGACGGCAGGGTCATCGATGAGGACGACCCCGAGGTGCGCGCCAGGGTCGCCGTCGTCGGCGACACCATCGCGTGCTATCCCGACCTGAGCGTGCACGACCATCTCAAGCTCATCACCGTGGCCCACGATGTGGCTGACGCGGACGGGTGGATCGATCAAGTCCTGGCGGACCGCCGCCTTGAGGGCCACGCGCACCATCTCCCCGCCGCCCTGTCCTCGGGACAGATGCAGGCATTCCTGCTCGCCGCTGCCCTGGTCCGCCCCCGCGATCTTCTCGTACTCGATGAGCCGGAGCAGCGCCTCGACCCCGACTCCCGCAGGCGCCTGAGCGAACTGCTGATCGGCGAGAAAGAGGACGGCGTAGCGGTACTGCTCGCAACCCACCAGGCGGATCTCGTCCGGGCGGTCGCCGACCGGGTGGTCGCTCTGGAGGACGGCAAAGTCGTGGCCTCCGGCGCCCCTGCCACGGTTCTCCGGCAGATGGGTGACCACCAGTGAGCGAGGAGACAGCCTGGACGGCGGAGTACGACCGCACTTCCGAGACGTTGCGGTGGCTGCGCGACAAGCGCCGCGGGCACCGCAGCAAGCGCAACCGTGATCTCGGCGTCATCGGTTACTCGCTCGTCCTGCTCGCCGGCGGCTACGGCACGACTTTCGTCTACCGTTTCGCCCAGCGCCTGGAGCACGTGGCCGCCCACGGGGACGTCCTGGAGGCGATCCGCCGTGCGCTTCCCGCGGGTCTGGTGCTGCTGGCTCTCTGCCTGGCGGTGATCGCCGCGCGCGACGCGCTGTGGCGCGGGCCGGTGATCGTGCCGGCACCGGCCGCGGCGTGGCTGCTCAGCCAGCCGGTCGACCGGACCCGAGTGCTACGCCCCTACTTTCGCCTCACTGCTGGACTCGCCGTCGTCGGCGGGGTGCTGTGCACGGTCGCCGGGGGTGTTCTGTTGCGCCTGACCGGACTCTCCTCGCTGGGGACCGGGCTTGCGGCCTGCCTGCCCGCCGGGCTGTGTCTTCCGCTCCTCGCGGTCGTGCTCGCCCTCCAGGTCGAACGACGGACCAGCCTGGGAGCCCGGGTCAGGACATGGACGCCGTACGCCGTGCTGCTGCTGGTGGTGCTCGTCGCGCAGACGGGGTGGGCGGCCACCGGGCACCGGCTTCCGGTGCTGGAGCAGGTCGAGCTGTGGTCCGGGCCCTGGGGCTGGGCCGCGCAACCGGTCGTCCATGCGGCGGGTGGCTCGGCGAGCGGCTGGCCCGTCGCTGTCACGCTGCTCGTGGTCCTCACCGCCGTGGCGGCGCTGTACGCGCATGCGGTTTCCGCGACCGTCCCCACCAGGCAGTTGCGTGCTCGCGCGGCGACGGCCACCACGGTCGCATCGGTGATGTGGTCGGTGGAACTGCGCGCCGCCAAGCTGGCCGTGAGCGAGGCGCTCGGACACAACGGGCATGCGTCACGGCGTCAGCTGCCCATGCCTCGCAGCAAGTACCTCGTGGTGATCTGGCGCGACGCCGTGGCGTTGCTGCGCGCACCGGGCCGGGTCGGCGGCGCGGCCCTCTGGACCGCGGCCGCCGCAGCGATCGCGGGACTGGCCGCATCACTCGACGGCGGTAGCAGGGTCGCCGCTGTGGTCATGGCCCTGGTTCTCGGGTATCTGGCGGTTGGCCGGCTGGCCGAGTCGGCGCGACTGGAGGCGGACGATCTCCGGCGCTCATCCTGGTCGCCCTTCCGCTTCGCTACCTTGATGCTCCATCACGCGATCGTCCCGGCAGGGCTCGGTGCCGTACTTGCTTGCCTGGCGGCCGTACCCTTCGCACTCAACGGAGCTGCCTGGGCGCTCCTGCTGATGCCGGTGTGCGCGCTGCCGTTCGCCGCGGCCTCGGTCGTGGCGGCAGTACGCGGGCCGGTCCGGTCCGAGCTGCTGTTCATCGGGATCCCTACGCCCTTCGGGGACCTCAGCTTCTTCGTCTTCCTGTTCTGGTACGCAGCACCCCTGCTGATCTCGGTCACCACCCTGAGTTTCGCCCTGGAGGCCGTCCTCACCCATGGGGCCGGCGTCGGCGCCCTCGCGTGCATCGTGCTGGTCGCCCTGGCGTTGACGGCCGTGCTGCTCCTCGGCGCCTCCCACCTGGCCAAGAAACTGCGCAGGCATTGATCCAGGCAGGGTGGGGGTGAAAAGGCTGAATTCGCACAGGTGGTCGCCGACCCAGAGATAGTGTGCAAGCTGTGGCGGCCGCGCAGCACCTGCGCCCGAGCCCTGGACACAAACGGAGGCGCCAGGTGGCAACAGCCCAACTCCCGATGTCGGTATTACACGGCCCACGCACTCCCTACCCCGGGGGAGACCGCATAGATGTCCTCGTGGACCGCACCGCCACTGCCAACCCGGAAGCCGTCGCACTCCGGTGGCGAGACACCTCGGTGACCTACCGCGCACTGGTAGCGGCGGCGGACCGGGCGGCTGCGGTCCTGGCCGGGCAAGGAGTGGCCGCGGGTGACGTGGTGGTTGTCCGGGCCGAGCGCACTCCCGGGACGATGACGGTGTTGCTGGGGCTGCTGAAGGTGGGTGCGGTCTATGCGTGCGCGCCCGTTGACTGGCCGGTCGGCCGTTGCCGGCAACTCGTCCGGCAGACCGGCGCCACGGTGTGTGTGACGTCGGTGCCCGGAGAGCCGGTCGGCACCGCCGTCACGCTGACCGTTGAGGACGTGCTCGCGGTCCATCCCGATCGCCCTGTCCCGGCGGCCAGGCCCGCGCCGCCCACCAGCGGCGCAGATCCCTTCTGTGTCTTCCTCACGTCGGGCAGCACCGGCATGCCCAAAGCTGTGCTCGCGCCGCACCGGGGCGTCGCACGCACGGCCATCGACATCAGACGCCTGCACGACGAGCCGCTGACCACGCTGCAGCTCTCCTCGATGGCCTGGGACATCTTCGCCCTCGAACTATGGGTGAGTCTGATCAACGGCGGCACCTGTGTGCTCTTCGACGATCGGTACCTGACGGGGCAGCGGCTGCGCGAACTGGTCCGGGACGGGCTCACCATGCTGGCGGTCGCCACTCCCCTGTTCGGCATGCTCGTCGATGACGACCCGGGTTCGCTCGCCGGGCTCCGCCTCGTCTTCGTCGGCGGCGAACGGCTGCCGGCCGGCCATGTCGCACGATGCCTGCGACAGCATCCAGGACTTCAGCTGGTGAATGCCTACGGGCCGGTGGAGAACACCATCAACAGCACTCTGTGGGTGGCCCGGACTGATGAGTTGGCCGATGAGGTGCCCATCGGCACGCCGGTGACCAACACGTCCGTGCACCTCCTCGACGAGCAGCACGCTGTCGTACCCACGGGGTGCGTGGGTGAGATCGCGCTCAGCGGGGACGGGGTGTCGCTCGGGTATCTCGGAGCCGACGCCGAGGCGAACCAGCGGTTCGTCGAGCTCCGGGCGGACGGTGCGGGCCGGGCCTATCTGACCGGTGACCTGGCACGGATCAATGACCGGGGGCAACTGCTGTTCGCCGGCCGCAAGGACCGCCAGCTCAAGGTGCGGGGGTTGCGCATCGAGCCGGAGGAGATCGAACGCCTCATCGAGTCCGTGCCCGGGGTCACCCGGGCCGTCGCGCTGGCGCTGCCGCTCGACGCCCCGAACAAGACCCGCCTGGCGGCCTTCTACCTCACCCGGCACGGGGGCGTGGACCCCCAGCAGGTGCGGTCCGCGGTCTCCAGGACGCTGCCGGCCGGATTCGTACCCGACGTCCTGCGCGCCGTCGACGAACTTCCTCTCACCGCGAACGGCAAGGCCGACGAGCGTGCCCTTGCCGCGCTCCTGCCGGCACCGGCTGCCGACGACGGTGCGGCGGACGAGGGTGCGGCAGACGACAGTGCGGCGGACACGGACCACGGCATCGAGGCCGTCCGTACGGTCGCTGCGGAGCTGCTGGGATACCCGGTCGCCCCCGGGGACGACCTCTTCGACCGCGGCGCCACCTCCCTGACGGCCATGCGGCTGGCCACGCGATTGAGCAGCAGATTCTCACGCACCATCCCGGTTTCCGATATCTTCCGCACGCGCTCGCCGCAACGGATCGCGGAGCTGCTCGGCCGGGCGCCCGCCGCTCCGAGCGGCACTGACACGGGGCGCGCGGATCCCGGTCCCGAGACGGGATACGCGCCGCGTGAACTCCCTTTCGTCTTCGGCAGCTTCTGGACGGCACTGCGCAGCGGCACCCGCCTCGACGAGGCCGTGGTGCCCGTGATCTACCGGCTGCGAGGTGCTGTCGACGCGGCCGCACTCTCAGCAGCCCTGGACCACCTGGTGGCCCGCCACGAGGTGCTACGGGTACGTTTCGGCTCCGACCTGGAACATCCTCAGGTCCGTGTCCTGCCCGCCGGTGAGACCGCAGGAGTGTTACAGCTACAGCCGGCAGTGGCGAGCCCGGCGGAGGCGGAGCGGGCGGCAACCGCGTGGGCGATGCGCCCCTTCGATCTGGTGGCCGGCAGTCCGATCAGGGCCGCGCTCTTCCCGGCCGGCCGGCACGAGGCGGTGCTCGCCATCAGCGTCCACCACATCTTCTTCGACGGCTGGTCCGCCCGTCTGTTCAGCGAGGAACTCGCCGATGCCTACAAGTCGCTGCTGCGCGGCATCATCCCGCAGGCCGATCAACCACCGTCGTACTTCCGTGTCATCGCTGCCCAGCGTGAGCAGTACCGGAAGCAGTTCCCGTTCGCCATCTGGTCCCGGCGCAAGCGCATGGCCGACGCCCCCGAGCTGGCCTTTCCGCTGAACGACCGAAGGCCCTGGAGCGGTCCGGCGGGCGAGGTGCCACTGGCCATCGACGAAGAGCTGATCGCCGAGGTCGGCGCCGCAGCTGCCGCTGTACAGGGGACTGCCATGTCGGTGTTCTACGCCGCCTATGTGATGCTCCTGCGCGCGTACACAGGGGTGCCCGACCCGGCTGTCGCCGTTCCCGTGAGCGGCCGGTACACGGAGCAGGAGGCCGCTCTGGTCGGCTGCATGGCAGGTCTGCTGCCGTTGCGGCTGCCGGCCGATGCCGACACGCCGCGGGTGCTGGCGTCCGCCGCCGCCGAGGAACTGCGTGCCGCGATGAAGCCGCCCCTGGTGCCGATGAATGCGATCATGCCCAAGCTTCCCGACGGCCACCGGCGGCACCCGCTGTTGCAGGCGTATCTGCTGCAGGAGGAGATCCCCCCGTCCTCACTGCAGTGGGGTGACGCCGAGGCCGAGCTCATCCGTAGTCCGGCCGCGAATGCCGTTCCGGAGCTGACCGTGGAGTTGTGGCCGCACCCTGCCGTGGGCGGCGTGTTGCGTTACCGGCACGACGCCATCCCGGACGATGATGCCCGGATGCTTGCCCGTCAGTTCGTGGACCACGTCCGGCAGGTCGTACAGGCCTTGGCCTGACCAGCCGTCCGCCGGCGGCCTCGCACTACCACGTGACGGGCAGCGCCTGCGGCCCGAGTGCCGACCGCCCGAGCTTCCACGGCACTTCGTGCTCCGCCACCGCCAACGCGAGAGCGGGCAGCCGGACCAGCAGTGCGCCTATCGCAGCCCGCAGTTCGATCCTGGCGAGCTGCGCTCCCAGGCAGTGATGCGGCCCGTACCCGAAGGCCAGGTGCCGGTTCGGCTCCCGCCGGAAGTCCAGCTCGTCGGGGGCCTCGAAGACCGACTCGTCGCGGTTGGCCGAGTCCGCCTGCACCACGACCGAGTCACCGGCCCGTACCAGTCCACCGCTCAGACGCACATCCTCGGTGGCGATCCGGGTGAATCCGGAGAGCGTTCCGATCGGCACGAAGCGCAGCAACTCCTCGACGGCGGGCTCCAACATGTCGGGATGGGCGCGCAGTTGTTCGTGGTGCGCTGGGTTCACAAGGAGCGTGTAGAGGAAGTTGCCGAGTTCGTCGGTGGTCGTCTCGTGCCCGGCCAGCAGGAGCGTCACCGCGAAGCTCACCAGCTCCTGCTCGCTGAGCCGATCCTCTTCATCGCGCGCTCGCACCAGCGTTCCGAGCACGCTGTCGGACGGATTCTCCCGTTCGACGGAGATCCTGTCGGCCAGGTAGTCCCAGGGGAGCTGTCCGGCCTGCTTCATCTTGGCGACCGCGTCGGCTCCGGTGGACCGCATCGCCTCCGACCACGTGTAAAACAGATGCCGCTCGCCGAAGGGAACGCCCAGCAGCTCGCAGATCACCATGACAGGAAGCGGTCGGGTGAGGTGAGCCACCAGATCAGCGGGCGGCCCGTGCCCGACCAGTTCGTCGATGAGCTCATCGACGAACTGCTCCACCTTCGGACGTAACTCCTCCATACGGCGAGGGGTGAAGGCGCGCGAAACCAGCCTGCGCTGGCGGGTGTGGTCCGGTGGGTCAAGCGTCAGGATGCTCGGCACCTGCTGGACGAGCGGGACGAGCCGCGGTACGTCCCGCCCGAGCGTGGCCGCCCGGCTGAATCTGCGGTCGGCGAGCACGGTACGCACGTCCTCGTACCGCGTCACCAGCCACGCCTGGCCGCCATAGGGCATGGTGACACGGGCGAGCGGCGCCTCGTGCCGCAGGCGCGCGAACTCCGGATCGATGCCGACTCCCCGAGCCTGGCGGAAAGGGTACGAGGGCGGGGTCGGGGTTGCTTGTCCTTCAGTGCTGGCCATCGGCGTCGTCGGTCCTCAGGGAAACGGGTGCGGGTGGGGGTTGAGATCCTCGATGGCCGCGGGCGCGTTCCGGTCACCGAGCAGACGCGGTACGTCGAAGAGCCGCGGCAGGCCGTGCACCCTGCGCATCCCGTGGCCGAACGTCATGGGTACCGTGCCCGGCACGATCACCTTGACGCAGGCGAGAGCTGCACGGCGGTGCTCCGGCGTCGTCTGGTCAACGACCAGCACGTCCAGGCCGGTTTCCAGGTAGCGCCCGATGACCTGCTCGACGTCCTGGGTGAGATCGTCAGGAGAGACGCGGACGCTCTTCGCCGCCATCTCCGGCAAGGAGCGCCCCTCCTGCGAGGCGAAGAGGAAGGCCAACCGGTCAAAAACCTCAGGATCGGCGTACAGCAGAGAGTGGTCACCCATCGTCCGGACCAGTTGCGAGTCCTTGGTCATCGCGGTGACGTGCTCCCGGCGCTGTTCGTAGGAGCGGTCCACGCTCGCGAGGATCGGACCGAGTTCGCAGAGCGCATTGAGCACCGCCCGCTCCGGGTCGATGTGCGAACCCCCTGCACACACCGCCCTCGCCCGCGCCGTATCACCGGGCCGGCCGACGGCGATGGCCCACACGCACGGGATGTTCTGCTCAACCGTGGTGTCCAGGACCGTGATCGTCCGGTCGTTCTCCTCCTCGAGGTGCGCCGCGAGCAACCGCAGCCGAGGATCGCGGGCAGAGGCCAGGTCGATCACGGGCAGTGGCCGCTGCCCGTACCACGCCATGAGGAACGCATCCCGTTCGGCGACCTCAAGGAGACCGTAGAGAGTCGCCTCCTCGATGCAGCCCCCCAGGGCGCAACCATTCGATATCTCGTACGCGAGTCGCGGCTCATCCGGCTCCAGGACGTGCGCACCGTAATACGCGTAGGTCTCAGGAACCAGAACCGAACGCCGGCGGCGGAAGGAGTATGCCCAAACCCAACGCAGTTCGAGAGCGTCGTGGAACGGTGTGAAGGGAAAGTCCGGATCGGCGTAACGCTCCTCGCCGTACAGGCCCAGCGAGACCGGGTCGACGGCCAGTTCGCGAACCTCTCGGTAGGCGGCGCGCACCGCGGTGCGTTTGCCGCCCGCCTGCAGGCCGCCCCAGCGTTCGACCGCCTCCAGCACGGCGGTCACCGTGCTGACGCGGTAACTGTCACTGCGCCCCCAGCCCGCCTCGGTTCCCGAGGCGCCACGCATCGCCAGCGGAGCCTTGGCGACCGGCAGACCCCCCTCGTCGCCCGTCTGCACCTCGCTGACCAGCCCCGCCTCGGAGTCCACGTAGGTGCTCAGAAGGCTCTCCCGGGCGTCGGCGACGGCCCGCGTGCGGTAGGCGCCAGGCGCGGGCTTGAGTCTCCGCGTCAGCGACAGCACAGCGGCCTCGGCGGTGTCCTCCGGCAGTTCCCCACAGGTCGGGCACAGTGGATCCGGCAGCACACGGTGTGTCCGGACGGTGAGATCCGCCAACGACACCCGGAGGAAGGACGAGGCCGTACGTGGTCCGGTCCCCTCCGCGAGAGCTGTGATCTCGTCATGTACCAGCGCTGCCACCGCATCGGCGGCGAAGCTGGTCAGCCAGGACGACGGCCGGCTCGCCAGGGCCTGCTGGTTCCGCTTGAGCACGAGGTCGCGTTCTGGATGGTTACGGCTGCGGCGCAGCCGGGCGCACATCCAGCAGCCGGGCCTTCCCGGCCTGGTCAGAGGACCGATGACCACATGCCCCAGCTCCGTCGACACCGGCAGGACCGCTGCCGCGCCTTCCGGGCCCAGCGCAACGGCATCCTCCAGCCATGCGTCCGCGACCACGACCACGGCAGTCGGGTCCTCCGGCGGACGATCGGGCGACACACAGCTGATCCCGGGGTCAGCGGCCAGGTGCGTTGCGACGGCATCGCGTAGCCTGCCTTCGCCCAGGACGCTGACGAGCGGATGCGCGTTATTCATTGATCAGCACCACGTTCCCTGCATAGGGCGTGATCCGGTTCATCGCCGGATCATGGTTCAGCGGAATCAGCACAGGCGTCCGCCCGGTCTGCCGCAGTGCGCTGACGGCATCGTCCAAGGACGCGTCCTGTGGCGGCGACCACTGAGCCGCGCTTTCCCGCACCTGGGGGCCGGGGCAAGAGAGCGGTCGCCCCGACTGCGCTGCCACGAGCGCATCCTCCAGGGAAGCCCTGACGGCCTCGTCCAGACGGAGTCCGCACCTCACCTGGACGGCGGCGCCGTGCACCATGACGGCCACCGTCGGCACGCCTGCCTGCCCGCTGAGGTCGATGAGCCGGAGGTCGTGGCCGAGTGCGGTGAGCAGCCGGCGGTAGCGCTTGCTCACCGGGTCCGCGTCGATCACCTCATGCCCGATCCGCGGCCCCGTCAGCTCCCTTCGGTCCGCGAGCACGGTGGCGCGGCATTGGGCGAGGACGGCGACGCTCGTCATGGCCATCCAGTCGAGGCCGAAGCCGAGCCCCGTCGGCAGCGTGCTGCCCTCGGACAGAACGGGGAACGCCTCGCGCGCATCGACCAGACAAGGTTGTGCGTCGTCGAGACGGACTCCCCACAGTCGGGCGTCGGCCTCCCCCGCCCGGATCAGACGGATGATGTCATCGGGTTCATCAGGGAGGCGGCCACCGCTCCGGCTGCGCACCTGCAAGCGCCGAGGATCGACCGTCATGGCGCCGTACGTTCCGATGGCCTTCAGCGCCGTGCGGTGCCGCGCGGTGGCGAAGTCCGGCCCAGAGGCTGTCACCACCACCGGGCCGTCGACCCAGGAGGGCACAGCGATGAGCGCCCGTGCCTGGCGGAGCGGCAGCTGCGGCAGTTCGTCCTCCGCCAGGTCCCGGATCGGCCCGAACCGCGCATCGATCGCCTGCACTGCTCGCGTGGAGAACTCGGCCTCGGTGCCTCCCCGCCCGCACCGCAGCTCGCGAACCGTGCGGACGAAATCCGCCCGGGACTCAGGCCGCGCCGTTCTGACGGAGAAGTGGGGCAGCACCTCACGGCGACGTGTTTCCAGCGTCCGCGTGGCGAAGGAACAGAGCCTCTGATCCTCGGATGTGGCAGCGCCCGTGACGCACCGGAACAGCCGGAACACCATGTGGTTCGCCAGGACGCGCCCGGCGGCACCCGAGGGTGGTCCCGGCTCCGCCTCGAACGGCTTCCTGTCCTCGGGGCTCAGTCGCCGCCACACAGACGTCCAGTCGGCCGTCGCACACGGCCCGACCAGCACCTCCTGCTCCGAGACCAGCCCTTGAACCAGCGGGATGTCACGGTCGGCGCAGACACCGGCGAGGGCAGAAGCGTGCGACAGACCCGTTGAATCGAAGAGGTGCAGCGCGAAATCGATGCCGTCGTGAACAAGGGCGTGCACGGCATCGTCGGGCGCCGCACCGCCCTCGTCGAGCGCCGTCTCCACCGTCGTCACACCACTTGCGGACAGGGCCCTGAGGCAATGAGACAGGAGCGGGTCGGGCCCGATCACCAGCGCCCTGCCGTTGCGGTAGCGGTAGAGGGCTAGGTCGGGGTCACCGGTGACCTGCTGTACGAAGGCCGCGTCCGGTTCCGCACGCGCGGTGGGCGTCCGGCCCGGCCGGGCGTCCTCCACCAGCCCCTGACGGACGAGCACGTCCAGCAGGTCGACGACCAGGCGACGGGTCCGCTCCGGCAGGCGCGCGGTGAGCTCGTCCACCGTGTGGCGCCCGTTGAGCCGTGGTGCAAGTCTCTCCACCATCGTGGCGACGGACGGTTCCTTCACGCTCAGCATGCCGGCGGGGGTCAGCCAGACCAAGCCCTCGTCCACTCGCGTGAAATAGGCGTCGTCCTTGAGGCGAGGTCTCATCCGGTGCTCTCTCTCCGCGCCGCGGGCAGGCTGCCCAGTGCGAATTCGCCGACACTGGTCTCTTCGAAATAGTCCAGCCCGGTTGCCTCGGCGAAGGCATCCGAGTCGCCCACCCCCAGCGCACAGGGCGCCAGCCGCATGGCTGTCGCCGCGAGGTACATGCTCTGGTACAGCACCCCGACGTGCTTGAGCGTCAACGCGTAGCCCATCGCCTGGTACTTCCACGCCAGGCGACCGAACCTGGTGGCGATGACCAGCAGCACCTGCGGTGTGGCGTCCCCGGTCATACCCGCTGCCGACGCCTTCATCAGCCGGCGCAGCACTGTCGCCGACGCCGGGACCGGGTGCAGCCGGTGGCCGTGCGGGGCGTAGTGGTAGAGGCCGGCGTCCAGCCCGCGCACGTTGCGGACCAGCGGGTACACCTCCAGCTCATAGGCGGCACCGCCCCCGGGGTACGGCCGGCTGGAGACGTCGAGTCCCTCGGTGTCCCTGCCCGTTGCCCGCACCCGAGCCGTGCGGAAGAGAAACTCTCCTAACTCCTCGACGGTCAGCGGGGTGTCCTCGTCGTAGGAACGGAGGGAACGCCGCTCTTCCATGACCTCAGCCAGCGCGGGATCCTTGGCGCGGAGTCCGGCCAGGTCGGGACGCGGCAGCTCGATGGCCGCCTCCGGCCACCGCGGGTGCTTGCCCGGTGGCGCGTCGAACCTCCCCTTCGCCCAGTACGATCCGCCGAAGTCCTGCCCCATCCGGTGGTCGGCGCGCAGTCTGCTGCCGTGGTGAAAGGCCAGTTCATGGGGGCTCCACTGAACGCTGCTGAGGGAGTGGTCCTCGGCCGCGGTCGCGAGGAAGCCTCTGTCGGCCAGTTCGCCGGCGAGCAGACGTACCGCCTCCAGGGGCAGGTCGGATCGCTCCTGCTCCGCACCCGGAGCCAGGACCGGTTCGACGAGACGTCGGTCGTACAGGCGCACCTCCGCCCCGGCAGCCGGGGACTCCACGACGATCTCGTCACCGTCCCGGCGGACCGAGGCGAACCGGGACAGCCGCCGCGGCTCCACGGGAGGCAAGGGCTTCCGGTGCGGTACCAGCGGCCGGCTGCTGAACAGCGGACGGTCTCCGCAGACGACGGTGGTGATCAGCCAGCCACCCGAGGACAGCATGGCGAGCAGTCTCTCGGCCTGATCGCGGGGACAGCGTCGGGTGAGCTCCTCGGCCGACCGGTCAGTGGACAGGACCTGCAGCAGCGACCGCTGCTCGGCGGTCAGTCGCCCCATCTCCTGAAGGTGCGGCCAGGCGGCCAAAGCCACCTCGCCGGATGCGGTCCGCACACTGTGCACACCATCTTTGAGCCGGTACAGGCGGCACACGTCTCCATGGCTCACGGCGACTCCCGCGGGCTCGCGGCGCTGCGCAGCAACTCGCCGGGCGCGGGCAGCCGCACCTCGGTGGCCGCGACCCCGTACAGGTCCTCGACGGTGTTCGCCGCGAGGTGGCACAACAGGAACCGCTCCACCGGTGACAGCCCCAGGCGGGTCAACTGCAGATACGTGTAATTCAGGATCAGTCGGTACTGGTCGAACCAGAGCTGGTCAACCACCTCCCCGGCCGGCCGGGGATGGTTGTGGAACGCGCTCTTGCGTGCCATCTCTGCGATCAGCTCGTCGTCCTCGGAGAACCGGCCCGCCCAGGGCGGATCCATGGACAGCTCACCGGCGGCCAGCAGCTCGGCCCCGCGTTGCGAAAAGGGAGCTGCCTCCTGCACCCAGCGGCATACCAGTCCTTCCGGCTGCGTCGGTGACTCAACTGCCCGCATGACGTGACGTACGCGTTCGGCGAGCTTCCCGGCATGCGCGGTGTAGTGCCGGTCCCACGCCTGTCGCAGCCCCTCGGCCTCCGGCCACCACGACAGGAAAGCTTCCGCATGCGACCGGAAGGACACAAAACCGCGCCGCAGCCCGACGCCGGACAACGCATGTGCCGTGGCGATCATGGTGTCGAAGCACAGCCCGGCCAACGGGTTGCCACGGCGGTGCGCGTGGTCGAGCATCTCGAAGGCGAGCGGCGTGGTGGCGTCGTAGAAGTCCGCGAGCAGATCGGCGGCCTGCACACTGCCGAGAACGTGCAGCCGCTGGTCATGGCCGGCCTCATGGACGGAGTTGTCCGCGTACAACGGGGTGACCGGGCCCGGTTCATGTTCGAGCTGGGCAAGACGTGCGTGCTGGGCCTCCAGCGTGGCGGCGTCGATCACCGCGGTTGACGGATGCTCGGCCAGATAGGGCTTGATCACCTCGTCCAGTGCGGGCAGCACGGTCGCCGCGAAGGATTCAGGCTCGGCGTTCACATTGATACGGACATGCGAGCCGCGTAGCCAGTGCAAGAGGTAGTGGGCCCCGGACACCTGCGGCGCTATCCGCTGCAAGAAAGGGCGGACGGCGTCCAGCAGTAAGCCGCTCTTGTCGTGGTCGTAGTAGTGGACGTGGAAGCTCCGCCACATCATGCCTCCTCGTATACGGCAGGATCGGTGACCGCACGGGCCGCCAGGTAACGCAGTGAGCCCTCGGCGTCGATGCGTACCCCGACGCGATTGGCGAAGAGGTGCGCGCACAGGTCCGCCGCGGACTCCGCTGACGGCGCGTCCGCGTCGGCGCCCAGCACATCCACGACGCCCGAGACGGAAGACGCCCACCGCTTCAGGCTGCTGTCGTCCGGCATGTGGGGCCATGCACGCCCGACCTTGCGCATGGTGGTGGCGAGGGTCAGCAACTGCTCGCGCCGGCGCAGAAACCGGGCGTCCGACGTCGTCTCCGCATCGACTGCGCCGAGCCCGCGCCGTGCGGACATTTTGGCGAGCTGCCGTCCTGCGAGCTCGTGCACGTCCTGAGCGCCGAGGAACCAGGCGAGCAACAGATGGCACAGGACGGCCAGTTCACGCTGTTCGGGGCTGCCGGCGCCGCGCAGCAGGTCCAATGCGAGCTCACTCGACGTGCTGAAGTGCTCCTCCACGAGTTCCAGCGACGCGCCCTGACCGTAGCGGTGATGCTCGGGAACGTAGGGCAGGAAGTGCAGGGAATTGTTGGCGTACATGCGCTCCGTGGGCCGCACGCCTTCCCACGCCCCGATCTCACGGGCGGAGCGCAGGTACTCCTCCTGACTGAGCGCCTCCGGGGCCGGGCTGTGCGCGAAGTACGCGAGGGCCCGCCGCTCGATGAGGCCGCGCACCGCGGCGGCGGCCTCCCGGCAGGAAGGCAGGACGCGCAACCGGATATGGGGACCACCGTCCCAGTACCGGAGGAAGAACCCGTGGTCCGCCAGCCGCCGCTCACGCAGTTCGTCGAGCAAGGGGTCCACCAGGTCGGTCAGCAGGCGATCGAGGTTGCCCTGAGAGAAGAGATGTGCGCTCACCCAGGATCGGTCGCCGTCCACGCGGCGTTCGTGGCCCATCAGCAGCCGTCCGCGGTCAGTTCGACGACGAACTCGGCGACCCTGGGCCCACCGCACTCGAACGGGGACGGGTCGGAAGGGTCGGGCAGTGCCTCCTCGAAGCCGACTCTGCCGCTGAACTCCTTGGTCATGTTCCTGAAGACGGCCACCATCGACAGGCTGGCGAAGTCGAGGAACATCGGTTTTCTGGACTTCACAAACACTCGGCTCACCCAGTCACCGTCTGTCGCATACAAGCGGACGAAGCAGCGCCGGGGTATCTGATGAGCTCGGAGCCATTCCGCCAAGCGCAGCAGATAGGCACCGTCCGGTTCGCCGGTGCGTTCCCGCGGTACACACGCGCTCGGGGCCGACCATTCGGCCCGTTGAACGACGGCCCTGCCCACCTCGATACGGGGTTGGAAGGCGACGTCCGAGGGCTCGTCGACCTCTCGGGGCTTGAACAGCGAAAGGCTCGGGTGCAGCAGATAGGACTGCCCGAACGCCGCGAACAGCAAGCGGGCCGCGGGCGGCAGCAACGGATCCGCCATCATGCCCAGATGCGCGGGTTGGACACGCCGGCCCTTGGACCGCGACCACAGTTCGAGCGTCGCCCCCAACGGTATGTGCCGCACGAGGAGATCGTTGAGTGGGATCCGCTCGTTCTCGGGGCGGGTACTGGTGGTGTAGGGGTAGTCGATTTCATACGGGGCGGCGGCCTTTCGCAGGTTCACCGATACACCGAAGGTGCCGGACATCTCGGCGAGCAGCGGAGAGTGCCCGTCGTCGGGGCGTGGCGCGTCGTTGATGTGCCCGCCGGCCTGGTCGAGCAGACGCGACCATCGAGCGCGCCCCTTTCCCCATCCGCCGCTGATCGTGTTCACCACTGCCTTCAGTTCGCCGTCCACGGTGTACGGCTGGAGGTAGCAGGCGATCGATCCCGGGGTGCGGACCCAGTCAGGCCACTGGGATGACAATTCCGTCAGGACCGCGGGGTCAGTGCGCAGGACGCCGTCTTCCTGCCGGTCGGCCGACAGCACGGTTCCCAGGGACTCGCGGCGCAGTCGGTGCAGCCGACTCAACGGGGGCACGGGGCTCCGCTCCAGCTCGTCAGCCGGAACCGGATTGCTGAGCTGGAGGAAGGGGCGCAACGGGCGCAGCCAGTCAGGGCAGTCCGCCTCGTCGCGGGCCAGGTCGGCCTGCACCGCCGCATGCAACGCGAGAAACGGAACGCTGGCTCCGGTGCCGAAGCGGTGTCCGGCATACGCGGTGAGCGCAACGCGGACCGGCAGCATGCGATCGTGCAGGGCAAGCCAGCGGCGCAGTACGTCCAAGTCGTCAAGCACCGGCCGCCATTGAGGAGCCGAGCAGCTGATGTCACCCCCGACGCGGACGGCATTCTCGTGAAAGGCGACCTTGCGCAGAACGTCGGCCTTGGGCCAGTCGAGCCCCAATTCCTGGCCGATGTCGGCGACCAGCGAGGAGATCGCGCGCTGTTGCTCCCGGTACGGGGCGACCGCTGCCGGCGAGGGATCCTGTTGCAGTCCGTCGCGCAGGGACTCCAGCAGAGGGATGACCTTCCGACGCCGGTCCGACGCCGTGGTACCGAGGTACTGGAGGAGGTCGTCCAGTGGCCTCTCCGACTGGTCCGGCACCGGCGATTCGTACTCCAGCACGCCCATCCGGACGAGTTGCTCGCAAAACCGTACCGCCGCCGACTGCTGCGGGGTACGCGCAGCCAGTGTGCTGTGCAGGTACCCCACCGTGCATCCGTCACCGACGATCCTCAGGCACTCCCTGACTTCCCGGGAGGCGGGTATGGCCACCAACGACTCGGCCGGCCTTCGCCCGAGGAAGGTGAATCGGCCGTCGAGCTCGATCAGGCTGGGATTCGGCCGGATCCGCAAGGCGTCGCTCGGCTTGCCGTCAGCGAGCAGGGAATGGGCGGTCTGCTCCAGGACCATACGGTCCAGTTCGAGCACGCAGCGCAGCTCGTCGTTGCCCGATGAGGAGAAGAGCGGCCCGGTGCCGGTCCAGGCACCAGCGGCCGTTGCGGTGAAGGTGCTGTACGGGCTGGTCTTGGTGGCCGCTCGGGAAACGAACTTCGTCAATCCGATGGCGGTGCGCCGCCGCAGCTTCGATTGGCCGGCGAGTTCGAGGCGCAGCAGCTCGTCCAGCAGGGCGGGACTGGCCTGAGACAGGGCATGCCGGAACACCGGGTCAGTAGCTGCTTTGAGGAGGCTTCTCGTTTCCTCGTGGGTTTCCTGCTCCGCGGTCGCAAAAAGTTCACCCAGGACCGATTCGCGTTTCCGCATGCGCTTCAGCCACTTTTCGACTTGCGTCGCCACTTCACCCGGGAGGGTCCTCGCGACACTCGGGCCCCATTCGCCTTTGGCCGGAAATCTTCGCCGATGGACGCAGCGCCTCAATGCCACCAGCCGGGGCTTGGATGCAGAGTCGACAAGCCCGCCGATCACTGAATATAACGCGTCCTTCAGGATTTCGGCGTCGACATCCAATGCTTCGTCCAGCGCCTGAATCTCTTTGACCAGCCCCCAGGAACGTCGCTGAGTCAATTCATCCAGCACCGAGACCGGGAGTCCGCAGAAGCGCACGAAAAAGGATTCCCTGACGGAGTACGAAGTCACGCATCATCCTTGCCTGAAGCCCGCCCATGCCCAGAACCTTCACACCGGGGCATCACTCCGCCGACCTGCCGCGGGATGCCGCCGGCGGGCGCCAGGGCAGTGATGCCCTGACGCCCGCCCCTTGGTTACGGCAGCGATGAACAGGAGCTTCCGCAGCTCGGCGACGAAGCGCCGTTCTCGACCAGACCGTGACCGCTGGTCAACGACTCCACCGTGAGCCCCCGGTCAGCCAGCTCGAATACGTCCGAGGGGATGTCCTCAAGGTTGAAATCGAACTCGTTGTCTTCCATCTACGACTCCTTCCGTAACAGGAATAATTCTCTGTCAGGTAATGACGGAGAAACTGGCAAGGAGCGTCGTACAGGTCATGCCGCCCCCATGTGTCGACGTCAAGGACGGTAACAGCAGTCGTTCACAAGTTCCACCGCCCAAGAATGTGATGGGATAAGTTCCGGTCAAGGTGGAGAGCGACTGCTCTTTTGCGGAACAATTGATTCCGATATTACGCGGCAGGTCGGCATTGACGGCCGGCCGCCGTCGAGGGCCGCGCCTTGCCGCATGACACCGGTTTCTCAATGCGGGCCTGAGCAACGCGGCTGTCGGTGTGGGGCTCGGTCCGCGCGAGCCATGGCGCAGCTTCTCGCCGAGGACGGGGCCTGAAATAACCGTCCGCGCCTGCTCTTCGCTGACGTCGCCGTCCCCTACCGGAGGCGGCCCTCGGCGACTTGCGTTCTGGTGGAGTTGAGCTGGAAGGAGCAGCACCACACTTCTGTTAGTCTTAAGCATTTGCGCGGCCGTGACGGCTGGCGATTCCGTCCGTGCGGTTTCCCTTGTTCGTCGGCTGCTCGTTCCTGCCGGGCCTTCCTCGGTACGTTCCCCATGCGGAAGGCTCTTCATGAATCACCCGGACCGCCTCGGTGCCTCACACGGCAGCCTCGCCCGGTCAGCGCCCCTCACGCCGGTGGTGCCCCCGGTCGCCTCCTTCGCGGACCTGGAACTGCCGGCCGAGGTGCTGCGCACGCTCACCGAGCTCGGCGTGCGCGAGCCCTTCCCGATCCAGGCGGCCACGCTGCCCCATGCCCTCGCAGGACGCGACGTCCTGGGGCGCGGGCGCACGGGATCGGGCAAGACGCTCGCCTTCGGCCTGCCGCTGCTCGTACGGACGGCCGGGCGGCGCGCGGAGCCGAAGCAGCCGCTCGCCCTGATCCTGGCGCCCACCCGGGAGCTGGCCCAGCAGGTGACCGAGGCGCTCGCGCCGTATGCCGAGGCGCTCCGGCTGCGGATGGCCACCGTCGTCGGCGGCATGTCGATCGGCCGGCAGGCCGCTGCGCTGCGCGACGGGGCCGAGGTCGTCGTCGCCACCCCTGGCCGTCTTCACGACCTGATCGAGCGCAGGGCCTGCCGCCTGGGACGGGTACGGATCACCGTCCTCGACGAGGCCGACCAGATGTGCGACATGGGCTTCCTGCCGCAAGTCACCGAGGTGCTCGACCAGGTGCACCCCGACGGCCAGCGGATGCTGTTCTCGGCCACCCTGGACCGCGACGTCGATCACCTGGTCCACCGCTACCTGCACGACCCCGTCGTCCACTCGGTCGACCCGTCCGCGGGCGCGGTCACGACGATGGACCACCATGTGCTGGTCGTCCACGGCCCCGACCGGTACGCCGTCACGACGGAGATCGCCGCCCGCGACGGCCGCGTACTGCTGTTCCTGGACACCAAGCACGCGGTCGACCAGCTCACCCGGCATCTGCGGGCCAGCGGAGTGCACGCCGCGGCCCTGCACAGCGGCAAATCCCAGCCGCAGCGCACACGGACCCTTGCACAGTTCAAGAACGGCCAGATCACCGTCCTGGTGGCGACCAATGTCGCGGCCCGTGGTCTGCACATCGACGACCTCGATCTCGTGGTGAACGTCGACCCGCCCACCGACCCCAAGGACTATCTGCACCGCGCGGGCCGCACTGCCCGGGCCGGTGAGTCCGGCAGCGTCGTCACGCTGGTGCTGTCGGGCCAGCGCCGCGAGATGAGCCGGCTGATGGCCGGGGCCGGCATCGAAGCGACGATCACCAAGGTGCGCTCGGGTGAGGCGGAGCTGAGCCGGATCACCGGGGCCAAGGCCCCCTCCGGTACCCCGCTCGACGGTGGGCCCGCCGCGCCCCGGGCCAAGAACACCAACGCCCCCTTCCGCGGCCTGGGCACCAGCAAGGACGCCTCCCGCGGCTCCGGCGGCAAGTCCCGCAAGGCCGGCGAGGCCCGTAAGCTCGCCGAGGCCCGCAAGGCGGCCCGGGTACGCCGCGGCAACTGAGGGCCGCTGCCCTGATAGAGCCCGCGTGGGCCGTTGTTACGATCCTCCGCATGGACGGAGCAGACACCTCGGTCGACGGAGAGGACGTGCGGCGGGTCGTCACTCTGGCCATCGACGCCCTGAGGGAGGCACCTCCCCAGGCCTGGGAGGCCAAGGCGGGAACGCTCGACTGGACGTGCTGGGAGACGCTCGAGCATCTCGCCGATGACCTGTTCACCTACGCCGCGAGGTTCGGACTGGCGAAGCCGCCGATGTCCACGGTGTTGCCGTTCCGGACGAGCAGTGACCGAAGCGGCGGACCTGCCAACGTCATCTTCGTTGAGCGGGCCTCGGGCCCCGAGGGCCTTCTGACCGTCCTGGAGGCGTGTGGCGGTCTGCTTGCGTCCGTCCTGCGCACGGCCCCTTCAACCACCGTTGCCTACCACGTCTTTGGGCCTTCGGACCCGGAAGGCTTTGCCGCCATGGGCGTCGTCGAGACCCTCGTGCACACCCATGACATCACTCAGGGTTTGGGTCTGGAGTGGTCACCGCCAAGGGAGTTGTGCGAACGGGTCCTGAAGAAGCTTTTCCCCCATGTCGCCGTTGAGGGTGACGCCTGGGAGATGCTGCTGTGGGCGACCGGACGCATCGCCCTCCCCGACCGTCAGCGACTCACCGAGTGGCGCTGGTACGGCGCGCAGGGCGGGTGAGTCCCTGCTGGACAGCGAGGCGAGCGCGGCGAGACCAGCGAGACCGGCAGGCACGACGAGCGCGGCGCGACGAGCCTAGCGAGCCGCCCTGGCCGGCCAGTTCATCCCATGCCTTTTCATCCCATGCCTTGCTGAACTGCAAGCGGCGGCCGCGCCCCCGGGATTCCGAGGGCGCGGGCCGCACCGGGCGCGGGTCAGGCCGCGCCGGAGCCCTCCATGGCCTGAACGAGGCTCTTTGGGCGCATGTCGGTCCAGTGGGTGTCGATGTACTCGAGTGCCGCGTCGCGACTGGTCTCCTCAAGGACGGTCCGCCAGCCTGCCGGAACGACGACGAATGACGGCCACAGCGAGTGCTGCCCCTCGTCGTTGATCAGAACCAGGTAGGTGCCGTCCGGGTCCTCGAAGGGATTGCTGCTCATCCGGTCACTCCCTCTCAGCGGATACGGTCTGTTCCTCTTCATCATGGTGACGGATTCATCATGGTGACGGATTCATCATGGTGACGGATTGGCGGTTGGCGAAGTGGCCGTATGGCTGGCGGAGCCGACGCTCTGCCTGAGCCGACCGTCCGGGCGAGCACGGGCGCCGGTCCCGCTCCGCCCCGGAAAGCGCGAACCAGCCACCGCAGAAGCCCAATCGGCCAGGGGTCAGCGCCTCGTCCCGGCGGGATAATCCGGACAACCGTGTGGCGCAAAACCGAGTGCAGCGCTCCCCCACCAGCACGTCCTAGACGCTTCAAGTAAACGTGAGATAGGGCATATTGCTGCGACTTTACTCTCCCATTGCCTGCTGTGTTTCGATGGGCCGGTCCACTTTCGATCAAACGGCCCACATCCGACGGCAGTCGCCGGCGTCACGCCGGGAAGACCGATGGGGATGCTCATACTCATGCCCGAAAACTGCCCTGAACTACACCTTTCCGAGGCTCAACTCGGGGTCTGGCTGGCGGAGCGTGCCGGGCACAGCCGCCCCGGCGCCTATCAATGGGCTGAGTACCTCGTCCTGGACGGCGATGTCGATGCCGGCCTCCTGGCCTCCGCGGTCACCAGAGCGGCTGCCGAGTGCGAGGCGGTCAACGTCCGCATCATCGAGACGACGGGTTCTTCGCCGGTACAACGGCTGCTCCGGGACCCGGAACACACCGTCGAAGTGGTCGACTTCCGGGGAGCGTCCGCCCCGGACGCCGCCGCACGGGAGTGGATGCGGGCCGAGATGGCCAAGGCCGGGGGCAGTGATGCCGGGCCGTTGTTCCTGGGGGCCGTGCTGCGTGTCGCGGACGACCGCTCGCTGGTGTTCCACCGGGTTCACCACCTCGCTCTGGACGGGGCGGGCATGGCCCTGTTCGCCGAACGCGTCGCCGAGATCTACAGCTGTCGGTACGAAGGGCGCGCCGTTCCGGAGAGCGGCTGGGCCGGGCTCCGTCCCTTGGTGCACGCCGAAGCCGCCTACCGGGAGGCCGCCGCACGTACCGCCGACCGGGACTGGTGGCTGGAGCGACTGGCCGGGCGGCCTGACTTCCTGAGCCTCGGCACCCATGCGGCCGCGGCGACGGACCGGTCGCTGCGGCTGACCAGGGTGCTGTCGGCGGAGGAGTTCGCCGGTTTTCGGGACGGTGCGGAGCGGCTCGGGCACCGCTGGACCCGGCTGTTCACCGCGGCGACCGCGCTCTATCTGCACGCGGTGACCGGCAGCCGCGATGTCGTACTGAGCCTGCCGGTCGCCGGCCGTCCGGCCCGGCTCACGCGGACCGTGCCCGCGATGTCGGCCAACGTCCTCCCCCTGCGGTTGCACGTCGATCCGGCGGCCCCCCTCGGCGCTCTGCTCGATCAAGTCGCCGACGAACTGCGGCTGGTGCGCCGTCACCAGCGTTACCGGGGTGAGCATCTGCGGCGTGAGCTGGGCTATCCCGAGGACGGCCGGAAGTTCTTCGGTCCGGTGCTCAACATCCAGCGTTTTGACCGGCCGTTGCGGTTCGGTCCGACGACCGCGACCGTCCACAACTTGCAGGCGCCGCCGTCGGAGGACCTCTCGATCGTCGCCTACGACCGTGGCGACGGTGTGCTGCGCCTCGACTTCGACGCCAATCCCGCCAACCACAGCGAGGAGTTGCTGCGGGACGTCGCCGACCGTTTCCCGCACATGCTGTGGCAGGTGGCGGAGGCCGACCGGGAGACTCCACTGGCCCGGATGGCGGCGTCCACCGCGAGGGAGCGCCGGCACGTCGCCGCTCTGGGCACAGGTGACCGTACGTCGGTCGCGCCCGGCGGCACGGCCGTCGGCCGGTTCGCCGATCAGGTGTCGCGCACGCCTGACGCTGTCGCGGTCCGCTCGGCCGGGACCGGGGAGCGGCTGACCTACCGCGAGCTGGACGCGCGGAGTTCGACGCTGGCCGCCGCGGTCGCCGCGGCAGGCGCGGGCCCGGAGCGGACCGTCGCGCTGCTGCTCGAACGCTCGGTGGACCTGGTCGTCGCGGCGCTCGCGGTGGTGAAGACGGGCGCGGCCTATGTTCCCCTGCAGCGGGACGACGCGGTCTCCCGGCAGGAAGCGGTGCTGTCCGACGCGGGAGCGCGGGTGCTGCTCACCGACCGGGAGACCGCCGACGATCCCCTCGTCGCGCCGGCACGTGACCGTGGGGTGCGGCAGTTGGACGTACGGGAGCGGGGAACGGCGGCCGGGGAGCCCCGGGCGATGCCGGATGCGCTGGCGTGCGTGATGTTCACCTCCGGCTCCACGGGGCGTCCCAAGGGGGTCGCCATCACCCAGGGCAACCTGGCCGGGCTCGCCGCGGACCGGTGGTGGACCGAGGGCGGCGCGGACCGGGTGCTGCTGTACTCGCCGCATGCCTTCGACGCGTTCAACCTGGAACTGTGGGTGCCGTTGCTGACCGGTGGCGAGGTGGTCGTCGCCCCGCCGGGGAGGCTGGACCCGGCCGGACTGTCCCGGATCACGGCGGCCACCGGGATCACCGGACTGTGGCTGACCGCCGGGCTGTTCCACGCGTTCGCCACCGAGGACCCCGCCTGTCTGGCCGGGCTGCGCCAGGTCTGGACCGGCGGTGATGTGGTGTCCCCGGCGGCGGTGCGCGCCGTGCGGTCCGCGCTGCCGGAACTCACCGTCGTCAACGGTTACGGGCCCACCGAGACCACGGTGTTCGGGACCAGGTTCGCCGTCGAGGAGATACCGGAGGGCGCCGGCTCGGTTCCCATCGGTGCGCCGCTGGACGGCAAGCGGGTGCTGCTGCTCGACGACGCGCTGCGGCCGGTGCCACCCGGCGTGGTGGGCGAGGTGTACCTCGGGGGTGTGGGGGTCGCGCGCGGCTACGTCGGCCGGGCGGCCGCGACCGCCGAGCGCTTCGTACCCGATCCTTTCGGCCCACCCGGCTCCCGCGTCTACCGCACGGGCGACCTGGCCCGCTGGAACCGCGACGGCCGGCTGGAGTTCGCCGGACGCGCCGACGGGCAGATCAAGCTCCGCGGCTACCGGATCGAACCGGGTGAGATCGACGCCGCGCTGCTGGCCGAGCCCGGGGTGCGCCAGGCCGCGACGATCCTGCGCGAGGACCGGCCGGGAGTGCGGCGGCTGGTCTCCTATGTGGCCGCGTCGGGTGACACGACGCGGCTGCTCGATGGCGTGGCGGACCGGCTGCCCCCGTACATGGTGCCGTCGGCCGTGGTGGCGGTGGACCGGCTGCCGTTGACCCGCAACGGCAAGCTCGACCGGCTCGCGCTGCCCGCTCCGGAGGACGGGAGCACGGACGTGGCCAGGGCTCCTCGCACCGCCGTCGAGCGCCGGCTGGCCGGGCTGTTCGGCGAGATCCTCGGCCTGGAGAGCGTTCCGCTCGACAAGGACTTCTTCCAGCTCGGCGGCGACAGCATCAAGGCGATCCAGCTCGCCGGTGCGGCGCAGCGGGCCGGTCTGGCCGTCAGCACCCCGGACGTGTTCCGCACACCCACCGTCTTCGCCCTCGCCGACGGCATGGGAACGGCGCCGGAGCCGGGGCACCGGATCGCGCTGGAGGACGCGGACGATCCCACAGTCCCGCTGACGCCCGTCATGCACTGGCTGCGTGAACGCGGCGGCCCGATCGACGGCTTCGTCCAGTCCCTGACCGTGCGTACTCCGGCGGGCATGACCGAAGCGCAGGTGCGCGCGGTGGTGCAGGCGCTGGTGGATCACCACGGCATGCTGCGGCTCTCGCTGAGAGCGGTGGACGGGCTGTGGGCTCTGGAAGTGCTGCCGCGCGGCACCGTCGAGTGGAACCGTCCTGGCACCCTGCTCGATCCCGGGCACGGGCAGGTGGTCCGCGCGAGCTGGCGGGATCCCGGACCGGCGGAGTCGGGCGAACTGACCCTCACCGTGCACCATCTCGGGGTCGACGGTGTCTCCTGGCGCATCCTCCAGGAAGACCTCCGTACCGCGTGGGAGGCCGTCCGGCACGGGCGCACACCGCAGCTGCAACGGACCGGCACCTCCTTCCCCCAGTGGGCGAAGGCGCTGGTCCAGTACGCGCACCACCCGTCCGTGCTCGGGGATTTCTCCCGGTGGCATGCGGTACCCGAGGATCCGCCCGTCGCCGGCCGTGCGCTGGACGGCGAGATGGACACCGAGGAGACCCGGCGCCGGCACTCCGCCACCCTGTCCGGCGCGCTCACCGCGCGTCTGGTGACCGACGCGACCGCGGCCTTCGACTGCTCGGTGCACGAACTGCTGCTGACCGCGTTCGCGCTGGCCGCCGCCGACTGGCGGGAGGGGCCGGACGCGCTGCTGGTGGACCTCGAAGGCCATGGGCGGGAGGAATTCGCCGCCAACCTGGACCTGTCCCGTACGGTCGGCTGGTTCACCACCCTGTGCCCCGTGGTACTCGATCCGGGCTGCTCCTGGGCGGACGCCCGCACCGATCCTGCCGTGCTGGACAGTGCGGTGGCCATGGTGCGGTCCTGCGTACGGGACGCCCCGCGCGCCGGTCTGACCCACGGTCTGCTGCGCTACCTCAACCCGCAGACCGGTCCGGCGCTGGCGGCCCGGCCGTCGCCGCAGTTCGCGTTCAACTACCTGGGCCGGTTCGATGTCGGCGGTGACGGCGACTGGGCGGTGCCGGCCGACTCCTCGGTGCTCGGTCCGGCCACCGGCGGCAAGCTGGCGATGGGCCACACCGTGGAACTCGACGCGGTGATCAACGATCATCCGGACGGCCCCCGGCTCGTGGCGCACTGGTCCTGGCCGGGTGAACTGCTCACCGAAGAACGGGTCTCCGGACTCGCGCGCCGGTGGTTCGACGTACTTGAGGCCCTGGCCCGGCGGGCCCGCGCCCGGGCCACCGGTGAGCTGCCCCTGCCGCCGCTGGCGCAGGGACTGCTGTTCCACTCGCTCTACGACCACGACGGCGCCGACCCGTACCTCGTCCAGTTCGTCTTCGAACTCGGCGGAGCGCTGGACCCCGCCGCGCTGCGCGACGCGCTCCACCGTCTGCTGCTGCGCCATCCCCAGCTCTCCGCGGGCATCCGGCACAGTCCGTCGGGGCGTCCCGTCCAGATGGTCGTCCCGGACTTCACCGTGGAATGGCAGGAGATACCCGCGCACGAGGACCTCGACCGTTTCCTCGACACCGACCGCAGGCGGCGGTTCGACCTCGCCAGTCCCCCACTGGTCCGCGCGGCCCTGCTGCGCCATGCCGACGCGCGGCACACCTTCGTACTGACCACACACCACCTCCTGCTGGACGGCTGGTCCATGCCGATCCTGATCAAGGAGTTGTTCTCGCTCTACGCCGGCCACGCGCTCCCGCCCGCGACGCCGTACCGCGACTTCCTCGACTGGCTGTCCACCAGGGACTCCCGCGCGGACGAGGCCGCCTGGCGCGCGCTGCTGTCCTCCGTGGACGGTCCGACGCTGGTCGGCGGGGCGGGACGGCGCGGTTCGGCCGCGGCCCGGCACAGGCTGACGGTCGAGCTGGACGACACCACGAGCGCGCGGATCGAGGCCGTGGCACGGCAGCACGGGCTGACCGCCAACGTCGTCGTACAGCTGGCGTGGGCGGTCCTGCTCGGTGCTCTGACCGGCCGCGACGACGTGGTGTTCGGCGCGACGGTCTCCGGCCGGCCGGCGGAGCTGCCCGGTGCGGAGCACATCGTCGGACTGCTGATCAACACCATTCCCGTGCGGGTCCGCCTCGATCCTCGCCGGTCGGTCGCCGAGTCCCTCGCGGACCTGCGCGCCCAGCAACTGTCCATGTGGGACCACCAGCACGCCGATCTGACGCAGCTGCAGTCGATCGCCGGGCATGCCGAACTCTTCGACACGGTCGTGGTCTTCGAGAACTATCCGATCGACGAGGAGGAGCTGCGCGATCTCGTGCCCGGCCTGGAACTCCGGGGCGTCCAGGGACGGGACGGCACGCACTACCCGCTGACGCTGATCGCCATGCCGGGCGACGGCCGCCTGCGACTCCGTCTCGACCACAGCAGCGACCTGTTCGACGAGGAAGAAGCCCGCCGCCTCCTCGACCGCCTCGGCACGCTGCTCGACCGGATCACCACGCGTCCGGAGGCGCGGTTGGGGCAGCTCGATCTGCTGCTGCCCGACGAAAAGGAGAGGCCGGCGGAGGCCGAAGCCGAGCCCGCCCCGATCGCCCTGCCCGCTCTGTTCGAGGAGCAGGTACGGCGGCGGCCGACGGCCCCGGCCCTCACCTGCGGGGACACCACCCTGTCGTACGGGGAGCTCAACGCGCGGGCGAACCGTCTGGCGCGGCTCCTCGTCGCGCGCGGGGCCGGACCGGAACGCCTGGTGGCCCTGGTGCTGGGACGTTCCACGGACCTCGTGGTCGCGGTGCTGGCCGTGCTGAAGTCGGGAGCCGGCTACCTGCCTCTGGACCCGGCCCACCCGGTGGAGCGGGTGCGGCAGGTGCTGGCCGACGCCGCTCCCGTGCTCGTCGTGACCGGAGAGCCGCTCGCGGTGCCGGATCCGCAGATCGTGCTCGACGGCACCGATCCGGCCGCCGGCTATCCGGCGGACGATCTCGGTCTCGCCGTGGACCCCGACAGCGTCGCCTACGTGATCTACACCTCGGGCTCCACCGGAGCGCCCAAGGGTGTCGTGGTCTCGCACCACAATGTCGGGCGGCTGCTCGCGGTGACCGACAGCCGGTTCGGTTTCGGCGACCACGATGTGCACACGCTGTTCCACCCCTATGCCTTCGACGTCTCGGTGTGGGAGCTGTGGACGGCGCTGGGCCGTGGAGGCCGCTTGGTGGTGGTGCCGGACGACGTCGCCAAGTCACCACGGGAATTCCTGGAGCTGCTCGCCCGGGAGCAGGTCACCGCGCTGAGCCAGACTCCGTCGGCGTTCTACCAGCTCATGCGGGCCGCATCGGAGACGGAGCCGGGCGGGCTGCCCGCGCTGCGGGTCGTCGTGTTCGCCGGTGAGGCGCTGGAACTCTCCCGCATCCGTTCCTGGCACGGCCCCGGCCGGCCGAAGCTCGTCAACATGTACGGGATCACCGAGACCACCGTGCACTCGACTCACGCCGAGCTGACCGATCCCGACGAGACGGCCGGTGTCATCGGCACCGCGCTGCCCGATCTGCAACTGCACCTGCTGGACCACGCGCTGCGTCCGGTCCCGCCGGGCTGCCCCGGCGAGATCTACGTGGCCGGTCCCGGTGTGACGCGCGGGTACCTGGGACGCCCCGGGCTCACCGCGAGCCGGTTCGTCGCCGACCCCTTCGGCGCGCCCGGTGCCCGCATGTACCGCTCCGGGGACCTCGGGCGGCGCCGGGCCGACGGCACACTGGAGTATCTGGGCCGGACGGATCACCAGGTGAAGATCCGCGGCTACCGGATCGAGCCCGGGGAGGTCGAGCGCGTCCTCGAACGGCACCCCGCCGTGGACCGCGCCGTGGTGCTCGCGGACGCGGATGCCGACGGCGGCCGACTGCTCTGCTACGCCGTGACGCAGGGGGATCCGGCGCCCGCCGAACTGCGCGCGTACGCCCGGACGGTGCTGCCCGCCCACATGGTGCCCGCGTTCATCCTCCCGGTCGACGAGATCCCCCTGACCGGCAACGGCAAGCTGGACCGCGGAGCTCTGCCGCGACCGGAGTCCGCACTGCCGGTGAGCCGCCCGCCGGCGACCGAGCGGGAGCGGCTCCTGTGCGCGCTGTTCGCCGAGACGCTGGGGGTCCCCGAGGTCGGCGCGGAGGACAGCTTCTTCGATCTGGGCGGGCATTCGCTGCTGGCCACCCGCCTGATCAACCGGGTGCGGGCGGAGACCGGGTGCGAGCTGAGCATCCGCACCCTGTTCGACGCCCCCGTCGTCGCCGACCTGGCGCGGTGCCTGCCGGAGCCGGCCGGTACCCCGCGCGTCGGACTCACCACGGCCGCACGGCCGGAGCGGATCCCGCTCTCCCCCGCGCAGCGGAGACTGTGGTTCTTCAGCAGGCTGGCCGGCCCCAACTCGGTCTACAACATGTCCTTCGCGACGCGGCTGAGCGGTCCGCTGGCGACGGAACACCTGTATGCGGCGCTCGGCGACGTTCTCGTCCGGCACGAAAGCCTGCGCACCAACGTCAGCGAGATCGACGGCGAGCCTTACCAACACATCGGCGCGGCCGAGGAGTTGTCGTTCGAGGTGGTGACGACGTCGGAGGCCGAGCTGCCCGGCCTGCTCGCCGAAGCGGCCACGTACGTCTTCGACCTCTCCGTCGAACTCCCGGTCCGTGTCCTGCTCTTCGAGACCGCACCCGAGCGGCACGTGTTGCTGATCCTGCTGCATCACATCGCCGCCGACGGCTGGTCACTGGCTCCGCTGTCCCGCGACCTGTCCACCGCCTACCGCGCACGCATCGCGGGCGAGGCCCCGCGGTGGACGAGCCGGCCCGTGCAGTACGCGGACTACACCGTCTGGCAGCGCGGTCTCGACCTCCGCCCCGAGCTCTCGTACTGGACAAAGGCACTGCGCGGCGCCCCGGAAGTGCTGCCGCTGCCGCTCGACCACGCCAGACCGCCGGTGTCCGCACACCGCGGGGAGACCGTCGACTTCACCCTGGACGGCGGCCTGCACGCACGGCTGAACCAGCTCGCACGGTCCACCGGCACCAGCCTGTTCATGGTGATGCACGCCGCGCTCGCGGTGCTGCTGTCACGGCTCGGTGCCGGCGCTGACATCCCCATCGGCACCCCGGTGGCCGGGCGCCACGACGAGGGGCTGCACGACACCGTCGGCTGCTTCGTCAACACGGTGGTGCTGCGCACCGACCTCAGCGGAACGCCGACGTTCGCCGAACTGCTGGAGCGGGTCCGGACCACCGACCTCGATGCCTTCGCCCACCAGGAAGTGCCGTTCGAGCAGGTGGTCGAGGCGGTCAACCCGCCGCGCACGCTCTCCTGCCACCCCGTCTTCCAGGTGATGCTGGCCTTCCAGGACACACCGCCCGTCGCGTTCGACCTACCGGGACTGCGGGTCGAGCCGGTCGCCGCACACGGCGGCGCTTCCCGCATGGACCTGCTGTGGAGCCTGCGCCAGCATCACGGGGACGACGGTGCGGAAGCCGGTATCGAAGGCCAACTGGAGTACGACACCGAGCTGTTCACCCCGGCCTCCGCGCGTCTGCTGCTCGCGCGGCTGGACGATCTGCTGGGGGCGTTGGTGGCGGAGCCGCACCGCCGGATCGCCGACCTCCCGATCCTCGTCGCCGGCGAGCGGGAGCGGATGCTCGGGCGCTGGAACTCCACCGCCCACGACGTGCCCGAGACCACCGTGGCCGAACTGTTCGCGGCACAGGTCCTCCGCGTTCCCGACGCACCGGCCGTACGGCACGGGGACACCGTGCTCACCTACCGGGAGCTGTCCGAGCGGGCGGCGCGCATCGCGGCGGAGCTGAGTGAGCGCGGGGCCGGCCCGGGCAGTCTGATCGCGCTGGAGCTGCGGCGCGACCCCGACCTGCCCGCCGCCCTGCTCGCGGTCCAGTCGATCGGTGCGGCCTATCTGCCCATCGACCCCTCGCTGCCGCCACAGCGGATCGCGGCGCTGCTGGCGGACGCCCGCCCCCTGCTGGTGGTACGCCACGACGACGGGCTCACGGTCACCGCGGGCTCCGGGGAACCGGCGCGCGTACCGGAGAACACGGCGTACGTGACGTACACCTCGGGCTCCACCGGGCGTCCGAAGGGGGTCGTCGTGCCCCACAGCGCGCTGACGAACCTGGTGCTCGCCCTGCGCGAGCGGCTGGCGGTCGGCGCCGAGGACCGCGTACTGGCCGCCGCGCCCGCGGGCTTCGACATGTCCCAGCCCGAGCTGTACCTCCCGCCGGTCACCGGTGCCACGATGGTGCTCGCCGGCCACGGCGCACTGCGGGACCCCGACGAGCTGTCCGCCCTGCTCGACCGGCACCAGGTCACCGTGATGCAGGCGACCCCGTCGCTGTGGCAGACCCTCCTGACCCGGCGGCCGGACCGGCTGCGCCACATCCGCGCGGTCATCGGCGGCGAGGCGGTACCGCCGGAGCTGGCCGAAACGCTGTCCGGCTGCACGGCGTCCCTGCTGGCCTGTTACGGCCCGACCGAGACCACCGTCTGGTCCACCACCCACCCGGTCGGCCGTGTGGCATCCGCCGCGGTGCCCCTCGGGCGCCCCCTGTGGAACACCCGCTGCTATGTGCTCGACGCCAGGTTGGGGCCGGTGCCCCCGGGCGTGACCGGCGAGCTGTACGTGGCCGGTGCGGGCGTGGCCACGGGCTACCTGCACCGGCCCGGACTGACCGCGACCCGGTTCGTCCCGGACCCCTTCGGCCCGGAGGGGGACCGGATGTACCGCACCGGCGATCTCGCGTCATGGACCGCCGACGGAGTCCTGCACTTCCACGGCCGGACCGACGACCAGGTGAAGATCCGCGGCCATCGCGTCGAGCTCGGGGAGATCGAGGCCGTGCTGGCCCGCCACGAGGACGTCGACGCGGCCGCGGTGGCCGTCCACGACCGGAAGGCCGACGACCGCCGACTGGTCGGCTACGTCGTCCCCGCCGACGCCGATCTGCGCTCGGTGGGCGCACACCTGGCCCGGCATCTGCCGGACTACATGGTGCCCACCCGCCTGCTCGCACTGGACCGGCTCCCCCTCAGCGCCAACGGAAAGCTGCTGCGCGACCAACTGCCCGAACCGGACTGGGCGTCCGCGGGCGACTCGCCGCCGCCGGAGAACCTCCGCGAGCACCTGATGTGCGAGATCTTCGCCGAGGTGCTGGATCTGCCCCGGGTCGGCCCCGGCGACCACTTCTTCGAACTGGGCGGGCACTCGCTCCTGGCGGCCCGGCTGACCGACCGGGTGCGGACCGTGCTCGGGCTGGAGCCGACGATCCGGAACGTCTTCGAGGCGGCCTCCCCCGCAGCGCTGAGCCGGCTGCTGGACCGGGCACCGTCGCAGAGCGCACCCACGCACCTCGTGCCGTTCCGGACCGGCGGCCCGGCGGCACCGGTGTTCTGCGTCCATCCGCTCAGCGGGATCAGCTGGGTGTACTCGGGGCTGCTGCGGCACATCGACCGCGACCACCCGGTGTACGGCATCCAGGCCGAGGGGCCCGGCGGAGTGGCGGACCTGCCCGGCACCGTCGAAGCGATGGCCGAGCGCTACCTGGGCCTGCTGCGTTCGGTCCGCCCCAGCGGCCCCTACCACCTGGTCGGCTGGTCCTTCGGCGGGCTCGTGGCGCATGCGATGGCGGTCCGGCTGCACGAGCTCGGCGAGCCGGCCGGATCGCTGTTCCTGGTGGACACGGTCGCCGGTACCGGACCCGGGCCGGAAGATCCCATCGACGACCAGCGCGTCTTCCGAGTGCTGCTGACGGCCGCGGGACTCGACGGCGAGCGCTTCGCTTCGGCGGACCTCGACTTCGACACCGTCTCGGCGCTGCTGCACAAGGAAGGCAGCGTATTCGCCCGGTTCACCGAGGACGACATCGGCCGCGTCATCGCGGTGTCGCGCCACAACTACAGGCTCGCGCGGACCTACCGGCCGCCGCGCTACCCGGGCGACACCACCTACATCGAAGCGACGGCGCACACACCGCGCCCCGTCCCGCACCACGACCTGTGGCGGCCCCACGTCGGTGGCGACCTGACCGTCGGTCACGCGACCGCGCCCCACCATCGCGTGCTGCAGCCGCAGCACGTGGCCGAGGTCGGAGTCCAGCTCCGCGACCTGCTGAGGAGGCAGCGTTGATCCGCACCGGGGCCGGCGCCCTCGCCGAACTGCCCGCAGGTGCACGGGTGGTGATCCGGCTGCCCAACGGCAGCGCACTGGCGGACGTGCTGCTCACCTGCTTCGACCGGCGTCTCGTCGCGGTCCCGCTGCACCCGCAGGCCACCGACCGGGCGGTCGCGGGGATCGCCGAGCGCGTCTCCGCGGCCGCCCTGGTGGACGTCCACGGCCTGCACCGCACCGCGCTCCCCGACGCCCATACCGTCCCGGACGACCTCGCCTTCATCATGTTCACCTCGGGCTCCACCGGCCCGCAGAAGGGGGTCATGCTCAGCCGCCGGGCGGTCCTGGGCAACGCGGCCAAGACCGCGGCACTGCATGGGCTGTCACCGGAGCGCCCGCATGGAACCTGCCTTCCGCTGTACCACTGCAACGCGCTGGTGATGTCGCTGCTCGGCACACACCTCACCGGTACGCCGCTGACCCAGCAGGCCGCCTTCGACCCGGCCGGCTACTTCGCCGCGCTGGGCGCCGCCGGGGCCAGGACCGCCTCCATCGTGCCCGCCCTGCTGGCGGACCTGCTGGAGGTGGGTCCCGACTGGCCGGAAGGCCTGGAGTACCTGATCACCGCGGCCGCCCCGCTGACCAGCGACCTCGCCCGCCGTTTCCACCGCCGGTACGGTCCGCGCCTGCGGCAGGGCTACGGCCTGACCGAGGCGGTCAACTTCAGTTTCACCATGCCCCGGCTCGACGACGCCGAGTTCCGCGACCAGTACCTGGAGCATGTGCCCCCGGTCGGGGCGCCGCTGCCGGACACCGAACTCCGGCTGGAGTCCGGTGAGGTGTGGATCAGAACGCCGGACCTGATGACCGGCTATTGGCAGGACAGCCGTACGACCGCCGCCACCGTCACCGACGACGGCTGGCTGCGCACCGGCGATCTGGGCGAACTGCGCGACGGCCTGCTCGTCCTGCGCGGCCGCGCCGGCGAGCGCATCAACCGGGGCGGGGAGAAGCACTACCCGCTCGACATCGAGCACGGCTGGCGTCAAGCGGGCCTGTCCGGCCGGTTCGCGGCGGTCGCGGTGGACGAACCCTCACTCGGCCAGGACATCGGGCTGATCGCCACAGAGCAGCCGGTCTCCGCCGTACGCGACCTGTACGAACGGGCACAACTGCGCCCGACGGCCCTCCAGTTCGGCGGCCTCCTGGCGACGTCCACCGGAAAGCCCCAGCGCAAGGCGATGAGCCGGGTACTCACCGCGCGCCGACTGGCTCCCGCGCGCTACGAACGGTTGCTGCGCTACGCCGCGGCCACCGCACACGACCTGCTGCACTCAGGCGCCGACCACCCCGGCCTGCGCGCGCTGGCCACGCAGGCAGGTGACCGCCCCCACCCGGACGAGGAGACCATCTTCGGCGCCTTCGACTTCCTGCGCGAACACTGGCACCACGAGGACAACGCGGAACTGTCCCGGGCCAAGGCCCACTGGCGTACGACGCTGCGCACCGAGTGGCCTCTGGCAGTGCACGCGGAGCTCGCCGCGGAAGTGGCGGCCCGCCACGGTTTCGAGGGACCGCCGGTGCCGTTCGGCACCGAAGCCCTCTTCGGCGACGGCGCACTGCAGGTGCTCCCGCACGGGCCCGCGGCCGACGGCCCGGTATGGCCGCTGGGCCCGCTGCTGTCCTTTCTGGACGGTCCCCTCGGGGGCTGCGAGAGGGATCGCTGGACACGGCTGGCCCGGCTGCGCGACCGCGGATTCCTGACCACAGGCTGCTCGGTGCTGCGCGCCGGGCGACACGACCTGGGCGGCGTGCTGTGGGCACGGCAGCCGGATTTCGGACCGAACGAGCACGCTGGAGCGACTGGATGACACACGGCACCGAAACGACCGGGCGGATGAAGCAGTCCCCCGACCACGAGGACGAGATCCTCGACGTCCGGCGGCATCAGGACCCCGGCCGGAACCGGCTGACTCCGGTGGTGCAACTGCCACCGGACGTCGCCCTGAGCGTGGTCGACGCCCTCGCCGGCCTGGTCCGGGCGGCACACCACACCGAGCAGACTCACCCCACCCCCGCCGGCGTGCTCAAACAGGCGCAGGAGTTCGAGGAGGGCGACGTCTTCATGCTGGAGCCCCCCTTCGAGGGCTTCTTCGCCGACCGTTACCTGATGGACTTCTACGACACCTCCGAACGGGACATCTGCTCACGCATGCACCTGCACACCGGGTTGCGGTTCGTGCGGATGATGACGGGCCCGGAGACCACGATCCGGGTCTCCAGCCTGTCCCCCATCACCGTGCGCCCCGCGGCAGCGAACTGGACCGGTCCGCTGCGGGCCTTCACCGACGCGTTGCCCGGTACGCCCACCGGAGTGCACCGGGACCGGCACAATGTGATCGTCCCGCCGAACTCCTGGGTGGACATGCAGATCCCGCGCGGGGTGTCCCACCAGTTCAACGCGGTAGGACCGAACGCGGTGATCGACTCGGTGCACCCCGAGGAATCCATCGAGACGCTGCGCGAGGGAATGTCGGGCTACCGGATGATGGCGCAGACCATCTTCCTCGCCAAGGACAAGAGCCCGGCCACCACGTGCGCCAACCTCACCGATCCGAGCAGCAGCACCCGCCATTGACCATGGTGAAACCGAACGGACGCGGCCATGGCTGACGCTCTCTTGCTCGTTCGCGCCCGGGAGCTGTGGGCGGAACTGGCAGGCACACCAGCCGAGTTCATCTCCTCAGGAGGGGCAAAGGTTGTGGTCGCGCCCAGTTCGCGGCTGGCTCCGCCATCGTGGACCGGGGTCGTACGGATCGGTGACGCTGCCCTCGTCACAGCGCCGACCGTACGTACCGCCGAGATGGTGGCCGATGCCGCGCGGAAGATGCCCCCCGAAGAGCTCGTCGACATCGCTCGTCTGCGTGCGGTGCTGCCCGTACTCGATGTCCTCGGCCCGGCTTCGCTCTTCTATCTCGGCCGGGACGGCTTCCTTCCTGCGCATGAAGGTACCGCGGTCGAGCAATTGCCGATCGGTGACAGCAGCAGTGACAGTGACGGTGCCGGTGGTGTGGCCGCCCTGCTGGCCCGGTCCGGGAAGGAGGAGGCCGACGAAAGCGGCCTGGAGGACATCTCCTCTCCCGCGTTCTGTCTTCGCCGGGGCGATGAGGTGGTGGCGGCGGCCGGGTACCGGTCCTGGCCGCGGTCGGTGGCTCACCTGAGCGTGCTGGTGGCCCCGCACTGTCGGGGCCGGCGCCTGGCCCGCGTCGTGGCGTCCGCAGCAGTGGCCCATGCCCTCGATGCCGGGTTGCTGCCGCAGTGGAGAGCACGGCTCTGTCCCTCGCAGCGTGTGGCCGTCGCTCTGGGGTTCCAGGAACTGGGTACCCAGCTCAGCGTTCGGCTCGGCGACGCCCCCCTCAGCCGGGGCCGGTGAGCACAGAGTCCCGCCTCTTCCGCAAAAGCCATGTCGCCTGAGTACAGCCGGCCCGAGGCCGGCGCCTGCGGACCCGTAGCGCTCAGGGCCGACGGTCAGGTCGCCTGCGGTCGACTGCCTCCGGATGTCACGGAGACGGCCTCCGCCTCCGGGGCCGGCGCGGGGCCCGTGGAGATGTCCAGGGCCTCCACCAGTTCGCGGTACAAGAGGTCCGTCTCCAGCAGCTCCTCGTGGCTGCCCTGGACGCGGACACGGCCCGCCTCCATCACCACGATGGTGTGCGCGTCGATCACGGTCGACAGCCGGTGGGCGATCGTGACCACCGCACCGGCGGCGGCGCGGGAACGGATGCAGTCGTGGACGGCGGCCTCGGTGATCCCGTCGAGCTGGGCGGTCGCCTCGTCGAGAAGCAGGACGTCGGGGGTGCGTAACAGGGCCCGGGCCAGGGCGATGCGCTGGCGTTCGCCGCCCGAGACGGTCGTGGTGGACAGGGTGGTGTCGAGGCCGTCGTCGAGGGCGTCGATCTTCTCGGCCAGCCGGACGTCCCGCAGAACCCGGCGCAGTTCCTCGTCCGTCGCGTCGGGGCGGGAGAGCAGCAGATTGTCACGGATGGTCCCGGGCACGATCGGAGTGTCCTGCTCCACGTACGCCAGTCGGGCCCGGATTTCGTCATGGGTGAGGTCGCGGTAGGGACGGCCGTCCAGGAGCAGTTCGCCCTGCGTCGGCTCCAAAAAGCGCAGGACGAGGGAGAAGAGGGTCGTCTTGCCGGCTCCCGACGGGCCGACGATCGCGGTGTGTCCGCGCCGTGGGACGGCCAGGTCGATGCCCCGTACGGCCGGCTCGGCGTCGGGGCCGTAGGCGGCGGTGACCTGCCTCAGTGCCAGTACGGGCACGTCGTGCCGGTGATCCGGGCCGGTCGGGGGCGCCGGGTGGGCGGCGGTGCTCTCGGTCTGCAGTTCGTCGGTCTCGCGGATCCGTTCCGCGGCCGCCATGCCGGCCTGTAGCGCGGTGACATTCGAGCTGAGCTCGGTGATCGGGTCCATGAGCCCGAACGCGTACAGCAGGAAGGCGATCAGGCTGGAAACCTCCATCTGCCCCTCACCCACCCGCCAGGCGCCCACGCCCAGAATCACGATGATCGCGAGCTCGATTCCGGACCACGAGACCGTCCAGGCCAGCGCCTCGCGGCGGACCGCACGGATGCCGTACTCGGCCGAGGCCCGCGCGTCGGCCGCGATCCGCTCGGCGGTGCGGTCCTCGGCGCGGCTCACCTTCACCGTCCTGATGGCACGCAGTGTGCCCTCCAGCGCTCCGCCGAGCCGGCCGAGATGCTCCTGGGCCCGCTGCTGAGCCGTGGCGATCCCGGGCATCAGGACCGCGAACAGCACACCGACCAGCGCCACCGACGCCAGCGTGGTGCCGAGCAGTACGACATCGAGCACGCCCATCAGGACGAGTGTCCCCAGGAGCATCACCGTCCCGTTGATCAGGCCGACCAGCGCGTCGGTGGCGGCCTCTCGCAGCAGCACCGTGTCGGAGGTGACCCGGGTAACGAGCTCGCCGGTAGGGCGTCGGGTGATGGCCGGCACGGTGGCCCGCAGGAAGCGCCGCACCATCGACTCACGGGCCTCCAGCACGACACGCTCCCCCACGGCACCGAGGAGCGTCCACTGCCAGAACCGGACGGCAACGCCGACCACGAGCAGCACCAGCAGGGCCGCCAGGGGCCCCTTCAGCGGCGACGCATCACCCAGCGCGTCGAGCACCCACTTCGTGACCATGGGCGTGGCCAGCCCCAGCGCCGACGCCACCAGGGCCAAGAGCAGTGCCCGTATCAGCGCACCCTTGTGGGGGCGGGCGAACGACCACAGGATCCGCAACCGCGGCACGGCCGCATTCCGGGGGACGGATTGACGATCAGTCATGCCCCTGAGTGGAATGTCCACGCTCCACAAGGGTCAAGCGAATTTCATTCCTGTATGGCGCGTTTCCGTACGGCCGCGCCGGTCGCTGAGCGCTTTCGAGGAGAGCAGGCCGCCGCTCAGCCGCCACGCACGTGCGCCGGCCTCCCCCTGTCAGCGCGGGCAGTTGGCGGTCTTGTCCGGGAGCTTCCCCCCGACCAGATACCTGTCGACGGCACGGTCGGTGCATGTGGACGCATCCTCCGCGGCGTACGCGCCGTGCCCCTGGCCCTTGCGTACGAGCAGCGAGCTGTTGCCCAACTGCCGGTGCACCGCCTGCGCGTTCTCCAGCGGAGTGTTTACATCGTCGGTGTATGACACCAGCAGCACCGGTGCCGCCCCGGAGGCCTTGACCGGATCGGCCCCACCGGTGGGGGCGACCGGCCACGTCGCACAGTCGATCATCTGCCAGGCGTAGTAGCGACCGAAGAGCGGCGACTGCTTGGCGAACGCGTCGGCGGTGTCCAGCATCTCCTTCGGGGACTTCGGCGCGGACGGCGAGTCCAGGCACAGCACCGCCGGCATGCTCGAGGACTCGTTCTCCTCGGCCTGCTCCTCCTGCGGCGTCAGGCTCTCGGCACCGCTCTCGTCGGCGGTCCCGGCCTCAAAGCGCTCGAAAGCGGTCCCGTCCCCGCCCAGGGCGGCCACCAGCGCCGTGGTCAGTTCCTTCCAGCTCTCTTCCGCCGTCACGCCCATCTCCAGATACATGGACAAGGTGGCGTCGTTGATCTCCTCGCCGTCAGCCCCTCGGAGCGGCTCCTGCTCCAGCTTCTTGGCGAACTCGGTGAGCCTCCGCAGAATCTCCTCGGTGGTGGCTCCCAGACGGTCGTCCCCGCGCGCGACGAGGTCCTGAGCGTATCGACGCAGCGCGTCATCGGAGGTCTTGACGTCGAGCCGGGTGACCTGCTGCAAGTCGGCGTCGGGGTTGACGACACCGTCCAGCACCATCCGGCCCACTCTGCCGGGAAACAGCTTCATGTACTGCTGGCCGATGAAGGTGCCGTAGGAGACGCCGGTGTAATTCAGCTTGGCGTCCCCCAGGACCGTACGCAGCACATCCAGGTCGCGCGCGACGCTCACACTGTCCATGTGCGCGAGAACAGCGCCGCTCGCCTTCTTGCAAGCCTGGGCACGCCTGGTCGCGTCGGAGAACGCCTCCTCGGCCTCCGCTTCGGTGCGCGGCGGGTCCTCGGGGCCTTGCGCCACGCCGTCGGGGCACTTGATCTGCCCGGAGCCGGCTATGCCTCGTGGGTCGAAGCCGACCAGGTCATAGCGTGCCCGGGCCTGTCCGCCGGCCTGCCAGTTCCCACTGGCCACGTCGGCCGCACCGCCCGCGCCGGGCCCGCCGGGGTTGAAGAGCAGTGACCCCAGCCGATGCCCCTGGTCCTTGGCCGCCACCCGCGACACCCGCAGTTTGACGGTCTCACCGTCCGGGGCGGCGTAGCCCACAGGCACCTTCACCCAGCCGCACTCCGCGCCGGGCACGGCCTCGGGGGTGACGTCCGCGCCACAGGCCGTCCACTGGACCTTCTGCTGGGCGAAGCGCGCGGGCAGCACCGGGGCGGACGCGTTCTTGCCCTTGGCGTCGTCGGGCCGGGACGCTGCGGCGCCACTGACGCCGCAGGCCGTCACCACCAACGTGGTGGCGGCCAGCACACCAGCGGTCAGGGACTTGGGCCTGAACTTGGGCTTGAACTTGGACCTGGACCTGCGGGGTATGGACATCAATCGCCGTTCTCGCTCTCTCGCTGCCCCCCGGGAAGCATGCGCATAGGTGGCGCCCCCCGCTATCGCCCCCGTCACACTCGTGGTACGGACATACGCAGCGCTGCGGGGCGGACACGCACCGCAATAGGGCGGCCTCCAGTGGCGAGGCAAGAGCTAGTGCCCATCGTTGCGGTCGTCGCCGACCGGGATCACGGTGAGTGGGGCGTCGTACCCTTCGGTGATCAAGCGGTTCTCGGACCGGCCACCCGCCGGCCACGATGCGCCGGCGTCACGGCCACCCGCTCGTTCACGACACCGCGATCAGGAAATGACCCTCACGGTCAGCCCGTAGTCCAGCTCTGAACCGTCGACGAGCAACGCCTCGACCGTGCGCGTCCGGGGGTCGATGTCGGCCACGATCCCGTGCCCGACGTAGCGAGGGTAGCCCGAGGCGCCCGTCTCGCCCGTCGCCTCGACGACCGCCGACCGGACGGCTGAGTCCTCCACCGAGGCACCGCCCCTGTCCTCAACATGTTCGGGGATCAACAAGATCGTGAAGCGCTGCGGCTCTCTAGTCACGCTCCGATATTTAAGTGCCTGTGCCACCAGCCGTGGGGCAGGCGCGCGGCAGCGGAGTCGCGCATGCGGGCGTGCCTTGAGGATCTGCCCACAGTTCTGCCCGAAGATCTGCTGTCGGGGAAGCGGGCCGGTATCGCGGCCGGCGGGCAGGCTCGGCACGTCAGACGAAGACGTGGGTGACCTGGCAATGCCCGGTGGCGTGGCAAGGTGGACGGTATGTGCGGTCGATTTGTCTCCACCCGCGGTCCGCAGGATCTGGTCGACCTGTTCGACGTGACGCGCTGGGATCCCGGCCAGGCGCTCGACCCGAGCTGGAACGTGGCCCCCACCGATGACGTGTGGTCGGTGCTGGAACGCGTCGAGCGCGACACCGGCGAGATCACCCGGCAGTTGCGGCCACTGCGCTGGGGGCTGGTGCCCTCGTGGGCGAAGAACCTGAGCGTCGGCGCGAAGATGATCAATGCCCGGGTGGAGACGGTCGCGGAGAAGCCCGCCTACCGCCGGGCCTTCGCCAAGCGCAGGTGCCTGCTGCCGGCTGACGGCTTCTACGAATGGCAGGCCGTCGCGGCGACCGAGACGACCAAGGCCCGCAAGCAGCCGTACTTCATCAGCCCCGAGGACGGCCGGGCCATGGCGCTCGCCGGTCTGTACGAGTTCTGGCGCGCCCCCGACGTCTCCGACGACGATGCGCCGGGGGCGTGGTGGACCACCTGCACGATCATCACCACCGAGGCCACCGACGCCGCGGGACGCGTCCACCCGCGGATGCCGCTGACCATCGCCCCCGGCGACTGGAGCGCCTGGCTCGACCCCGCGCACCAGGACCCCGCCGAGCTCCGCGCGCTGCTGACGGCTCCGGCCGCAGGACACCTCGACTCCCGTGCCGTCTCCACCGCGGTCAACAGCGTACGCAACAACGGGCCTCACCTTCTGGACGAGATCACCGAGCCCCCGTCTGACGGCTGACCGCTGACCGCTGACGGCTCACGGCTGACCTCGACGCGTCGGTGCTGTGCTGCCGTCGGCGCGAATTCGACGGCCCGCTCGGTCGGATGAGTACAGACGGCCCACTGCAGGGCCGGCGCGCCTGATGGGTCGCAGCGCTAACCGATGTCGGGCTCGGACCGTACTTCGATCCGGTCCCCCGTCCGCTCCATCTCCAGGACGACGAGCTCGTTCCGCCCCCGCCGCCACAGATGGCTCGGTGCGTACAGGGTGACCTGCGGCCCGAGGGACCAATAGCGGCCGAGCGCGAAGCCGTTGAGCCACACCATGCCCTTGTCCCAGCCCGGAAAGGCGAGGAAGCCGTCCGCGGGGGTGTCGACATGGATCCGGGTCCGGTGGAACGCGGGGCCGGTCGGGGTGTTTCCGCTGGCGAATTTCAGAGCCGAGAGGTTGTCCAGGGGCAGCCGGCGGATCTCCCAGTCGCTCAGTTCCTGGTCGTCGAGGAGTACCTTGCCGCTGATCCCCTTGGGGTCGTTGAAGTTATGGCCGAAGTTGATCCGCCCGGTGGGGTCCACCAGGAGGTCGAGGGTGCTGGATGTGTCGGCCACGGTGAAGTCGACGGTGTGGTCCGGCTGGTTGCGGTCGAAGGTGCCGATGCGCTTGCCGTCGCTGAACACCAGCGCACGGTCGCCCAGGCCCGTGATCCTCAGGGCCTTGGTCCCCTGCGGCGCCCGTACCCGAGTGCGGTAGTGGATCAGTCCGTACGGCTGCCCGAGCGCCTCCATATGGACGGGAGCGGTATGCCGTACCGGAGTGCTCAGTGCGTCGAGCGCGTCCATCAACGGCACCGACTCGCGGACGGCGACCCTCTGGGGCGGCATGCGGCGCGGTGTGGCCGGCAGGGGCGTGTCCGGCAAAGTGGTGTACTTGGCCAGCACTTCACGCACCTTGTGGAATTTCTCGGTGAGTTCGCCGGATTCGCTGATCGGGGAGTCGTAGTCGTAGCTGGTGACGGTGGGCTGGTAGGCGCTGCCGGTCAAGTTGGCACCCGCCGACCAGCCGAAGTTCGTTCCGCCCACCGCCATATAGAAGTTGATCGACGCTCCCGCTTCGAGGAGCTTCGCCACGTCGGCGGCGGTCTGTGCCGGGTCGGTGGTGTGGTGCCGCTCTCCCCAGTGGTCGAACCAGCCGTCCCAGAACTCCGTGCAGAACAGGGGCTTGTCCGGCTGGAATTTACGCAGTTCAGCGAAGGGTCCGGTGGGGTCCCCGGCGAAGTTGACGGTCGACAGGAGATCGGGGAGGCTGCCGGCCCTCAGCGCTTCCTGGGTGGCGCCGTTGGAGCAGAACAGCAGGCTGTCCACGCCCTGTGCCCGCATGGTGTCCCGCAGATGTTCCAGGTGCGCATGGTCGTCGTCGTAGCTGCCGTACTCGTTCTCTACCTGCATGGCGATGATGGGCCCGCCGCGTGTGGCCTGCAGATCGACCAACCGGGGCAGGAGTTCGGCGAACCAGTCGTCAACCGCCCGTTCGTAGGCGGGGTCGGAGCGACGCAGCGGCGCGTCCTTGTCCTTGAGGAGCCAGGCCGGCAGACCGCCGAAGTCCCATTCCGCGCAGATGTACGGTCCCGGTCGCACGATCACCTTGAGCCCGGCCTCGTCCGCGGTCCGTACGAAGGCGGCGACGTCGCGCCAGCCGGTGAAGTCGGCCTTCTCCTCGTACGGTTGGTGGAAGTTCCAGGCGACGTAGGTCTCCACCGTGTTCAGGCCCATGGCCCGCATCCGCAGCAACCGGTCGCGCCAGTCCTTGGGATGCGTCCGGAAGTAGTGGAAGGCGCCCGCGAGGATCCGGAACGGCTCGCCGTCCAGCAGGAATTCGTCCCCGCGGATGGTCAGCCCGCGCGGGTTGTCGGCCTGGGCGAAGGCCGTACGGCCGCTGCCCAGGGCGACACCCACGGACGCGCCGGTCACTATGGCCGCGCTCAGAAATCTACGTCGGCTGAACTGCGTCATGCCTGCTCTCCTCGACTCGACTTGCCGTCACCCAAGGTTCGAACATGTTCAGTGGTGCGCGCTTCTGTGCATTGAGAGTGTTATGTAGAACAGAAACGAGCACAAGGGTTCGTGACCGAGCACGGCGAACCAGGCGGACGGGGCGCGGACGTACGGGCCCAGGGCGCGCGATCCCGGCGGCCTTCGCCGAGTAGGAGGATTCAACGCCCCGTCATAATCGGCCCATGGGAAAGAGCTACGAGCGAATAGACGGCAGGCTGCGTGCCTTCATCGAGGCGCAGCACATCTTTTTCACCGCGACGGCGCCGCTGGACGGCGACGGTACCGTCAACCTTTCACCGAAGGGCCTGAACGGCTCGTTCGCCGTGCTCGACGAACTCACCGTGGCCTACCTCGACTTCGCCGGCAGCAACGCCGAGACGATCGCCCATCTGCGGGAGAACGGCCGCATCACCCTGATGTGGTGTGCCTTCGAGGGGCCGCCCAACATCGTGCGTGTGCATGGCCGCGGGGAGCCGGTCTTCCGCGACGATGCGCGTTGGGCCGGGCTGATGGGGTACTTCCCGGACATCGACGCGGCCGTGCACGGTCTGCGGGCGATCATCGTCGTGACCGCCGAGAAGATCCGCGACACCTGTGGGTACGCGGTCCCGTTCATGTCCTACGGCCAGGACCGCCCGCTGCACGCCTCGCGCTTCGCGCGCGAGACCGATGAGTCGCTCGACGGGTACTTCCAGAAGAAGGAGCATGTCGCGACCAGCATCGACGGCCTGCCGGGATTGCCGCTGCCGCTGCCACCACTCCCGTCCACCGCACAGCACCGGTCATAGGGCGATGCCACGCGGTGTCCGCCCGGCCCACCGGTGGGCCGGGCGGATTCACCCTGTTTGAAGACCGTGGTCAGCCGGGCCGCTCGCTAACGGCGCCTTCGGTCGCCTTCGTTCGTGCGAGGCGATTCACTTGATGTCGACAAGGAGATCGCCTCCCTCCACCTGCTGGATCTGGTTGATGGCCAGCCTGGCCACCCGCCCGGCCTTCGGGGCGGTGATCGCGGCTTCCATCTTCATCGCCTCGATGGTGGCCACTGTGGTGCCGGCCTCCACCTCGTCGCCCTCGGCCACCGCGAGCGTCACCACTCCGGCGAACGGTGCGGCGACATGGCCCGGGTTGGCCCGGTCGGCCTTCTCCGTCACCGGTACGTCGGCGGCCGCCGCGGTGTCGCGTACCTGGATCGGCCGCAGCTGGCCGTTCAGGGTGGACACCACGGTGCGCATACCGCGTTCGTCGGCCTCGCCGACGGCCTCCAGCTCGATCAGGAGACGTACGCCCGGCTCCAGATCGACCGCGTACTCCGTTCCGGAACGCAGGCCGTAGAAGAAGTCCTTGCTGTCCAGCACGCTGGTGTCGCCGTAGGCCTGACGGTGTGTCTCGAAGTCGCGCGCCGGCCCGGGGAACAGCAGCCGGTTGAGCGTCGCGCGCCGGTCCTGCTCCAGTCCCCCACGGTCCTCCGCGGTCAGTTCCTGCACGGGCCTGGGCTCGGCGCGGCCTTCCAGCGCCTTGGCGCGGAACGGCTCCGGCCATCCGCCGGGCGGGTTGCCCAACTCGCCGCGCAGGAAACCGATGACGGAATCGGGGATGTCGAACTCGTTGGGCGTCGCCTCGAAGTCCGCCGGCTTCACCCCGGCGCCCACCAGGTGCAGCGCCAGGTCCCCGACCACCTTGGACGACGGGGTCACCTTCACCAGACGGCCGAGAATCCGGTCGGCGGCGGCGTACATCGCCTCGATGTCCTCGAAGCGGTCGCCCAGGCCGAGCGCGACCGCCTGCGTACGGAGGTTGGAAAGCTGCCCGCCGGGGATCTCGTGGTGGTACACGCGGCCGGTCGGCGAGGCCAGGCCCGCCTCGAACGGCGCATAGATCCTGCGGACGCTCTCCCAGTACGGCTCCAGGTCCCCGACCGCCTTCAGATCCAGCCCGGTGGGCCGCTCGGAGTGGTCGGTCGCGGCCACGATCGCCGACAGCGAAGGCTGCGAGGTGGTGCCGGCCATGGACGCCACCGCACCGTCCACCGCGTCCGCGCCGGCCCGGATCGCGGCGAGGTAGGTGGCCAGCTGGCCGCCCGCGGTGTCGTGGGTGTGCAGGTGCACCGGCAGGTCGAACTCGCGGCGCAGGGCCGATACGAGCTTCTCGGCGGCCGGAGCCCGGAGCAGCCCTGCCATGTCCTTGATGGCCAGGACATGGGCGCCGGCGTCCACGATCTGCTCGGCCAGGCGGAGGTAGTAGTCGAGGGTGTACAGCCGCTCGGACGGGTCGGACAGGTCGGAGGTGTAGCACAGGGCGACCTCGGCGACGGCCGTTCCGGTCTCCCGTACCGCGTCGATGGCGGGCCGCATCTGCCCGACGTCGTTGAGCGCGTCGAAGATCCGGAAGATGTCGATACCGGTGGCCGCTGCCTCCTGCACGAAGGCGTCCGTCACCTCGGTCGGATACGGCGTGTAGCCCACGGTGTTGCGGCCGCGCAGCAGCATCTGCAGGCAGATGTTCGGTGCGGCCTCACGGAGCGCGGCCAGGCGCTCCCAGGGGTCCTCGGCGAGGAAGCGGAGCGCGACGTCGTAGGTGGCCCCGCCCCAGCACTCCAGGGACAGCAGTTGCGGCATCGTCCGCGCCACGACCGGGGCAACGGCGAGCATGTCCTTGGTACGGACCCGGGTGGCGAGCAGCGACTGGTGGGCGTCGCGGAAGGTGGTGTCGGTGACTCCGATGACCGGTGACTCGCGCAGCCACCGGGCGAACCCTTCCGGGCCCAGCTCGGCGAGCCGCTGCCGGGAGCCGGCGGGCGGTTCGATGGCAGGCAGGGGCGGCAGTTTGGTGATCGGGTCGATCAGCTCGGGCCGTGCACCGTGCGGCTTGTTCACCGTCACGTCCGCGAGGTAGGTGAGCAGCTTCGTACCGCGGTCGGCGGAGTGACGCGCGGTGAGCAGGTGCGGGCGCTCTTCGATGAACGAGGTGGTGACCCGCCCGGCCCGGAAGTCCGGGTCGTCGAGCACGGCTTGCAGGAACGGGATGTTCGTGGCCACACCGCGGATGCGGAACTCGGCCACGGCGCGGCGGGCCCGGCCGATCGCGGTGTCGAAGTCCCGGCCCCGGCAGCTGAGCTTGACCAGCATCGAGTCGAAGTGTGCGCTGATCTCCGTACCGGCGTGCGTGGTGCCGCCGTCCAGGCGGATCCCCGAGCCGCCCGGCGACCGGTAGGCGCTGATCCGGCCGGTGTCCGGGCGGAACCCGTTGGCGGGGTCCTCGGTGGTGATACGGCATTGCAGCGCGGCGCCGTGCAGCTCGACCGTGTCCTGCGTGAGGCCGAGATCGGGCAGCGACTCACCTGCGGCGATACGCAGCTGTGCCTGTACGAGGTCGACGTCGGTGACCTCCTCGGTCACCGTGTGCTCGACCTGGATGCGCGGGTTCATCTCGATGAAGACGTGGTTGCCGTCGCGGTCGAGCAGGAACTCCACGGTGCCCGCGTTGCGGTAGCCGATCTCCCGGGCGAACCGCACGGCGTCGGCACAGATCCGCTCGCGCAGCGCCGGGTCGAGGTTCGGCGCGGGCGCGAGTTCGATGACCTTCTGGTGCCGGCGCTGCAGCGAGCAGTCACGCTCGAAGAGGTGGATGACCTCGCCCTGCCCGTCGGCGAGGATCTGCACCTCGATGTGGCGGGGGTCGACGACGGCCTTCTCCAGGAAGACGGTGGGGTCGCCGAACGCGGACGCGGCCTCGCGGGCCGCCGCCTCGATGGACTCGCGCAGCATGCCGGGGTCCTCGACGCGGCGCATACCGCGCCCTCCGCCGCCGGCGACCGCCTTGACGAACACGGGGAAGCCGATGTCGTCGGCGGCACGGACCAGTTCGTCCACGTCGCTGGAGGGCTCCGAGGAACCGAGCACCGGTACGCCGGCCGCGCGCGCGGCGGCCACCGCGCGCGCCTTGTTCCCGGTCAGTTCGAGCGTCTCCGCGCTCGGCCCGACGAAGGTGATGCCCGCTTCCTCGCACGCACGCGCAAGGTCGGGGTTCTCGGACAGGAACCCGTAGCCCGGGTAGACCGCGTCCGCGCCCGCCCGGCGCGCGGCACGGACGATCTCCTCCACGGAGAGGTAGGCACGCACCGGGTGTCCCGGCTCGCCGATCTCATGGGCCTCATCGGCCTTCAGCCGGTGCAGTGAGTTGCGGTCCTCGTGCGGGAAGACGGCAACGGTTTTCGCGCCCAGCTCATAGCTCGCGCGGAAAGCGCGAATCGCGATCTCACCACGATTGGCGACCAGTACCTTGCGGAACATGCTCGATCCCTTCAGCCTGCCGTTGACGGACACCGTAATGTCCTGGGCTGGCGGATCAGCCACCGGGCCCACGGTGACTTGTTACCTGACCAGGCGCAATGTAACTCGGCAACGGGTCAGCAGGAACCCTGCCAGAGGTGGCGAAACACGCCGACACCCGGACACCCGGTGTTTCCCGCCGAACCCCGTCTGAGCTGCGGAAACACCGGTCAGCCACACAGAAGGAGTGAGATCGCACTCCTCTCGTCGTCACGGCAGTGGCTGCTCGGTCCAGATGGTCTTGCCGTTGCGCACATAGCGGGTGCCCCAGCGTTCGGTGAGCTGGGCGACCAGGAAGAGGCCGCGGCCGCCCTCGTCGGTCGTGGCGGCGTGGCGCAGATGGGGCGAGGTGCTGCTCGGGTCCGAGACCTCACAGATGAGGTGGCGGTCCCGGATGAGCCGGAGGGTGACCGGACCACTGCTGTAGCGGTAGGCGTTGGTGATCAGTTCGCTGACGATCAGCTCGGTGGTGAACGCCACCTCCTCCAGCCCCCAGTCGTTGAGCTGGGCCACCGCGAGCGTCCGGCCCTCGGCGGCCGCGGCCGGCTCCGCCGGCAGCTCCCAGGTGGCCACCTTGTGTGCGGCCAGGCAGCGGGTGCGGGCGGTGAGCAGTGCGATGTCATCGCCGGGCCGGTCGGGCAGCAGCGCGTCCTCCACCGCCTTGCAGGTGTCTTCCAGCGAGCGGGAGGGGTCGCTCAGCGCCCCGCGCAGCAGCTCCAGGCCCTCGTCGACGTCCCGGCGCCGGGCCGCCAGGAGCCCGTCGGTGTAGAGCGCGAGCAAGCTGCCCTCGGGCAGTTCCAGCTCAGCTGCTTCGAACGGCAGGCCGCCGAGCCCGAGCGGTGGGCCGGCCGGCAGGTCGGGGAAGGCCACCCGTCCGTCCGGTGTCACCACCGCGGGCGGCGGATGACCGGCGCGGGCGAGGGCGCAGCGCCCGCTGACCGGGTCGTAGACCGCGTACAGGCAGGTCGCGCCGACGACCTGCGGGGCACGTTCGCCGGTCGCCTCCTGCTCGGCCGCCAGCCGGTCCACGAGGTCGTCCAGGTGGGAGAGGACCTCGTCCGGGGGCAGATCGAGGTTGGCGAGGGTGTGGACGGCGGTACGCAGCCGGCCCATGGTGGCCGCCGCGTGGATGCCGTGGCCGACCACGTCGCCGACGACGAGGGCGACCCGCAGCCCGGAGAGCGGGATGACGTCGAACCAGTCGCCGCCGACCCCGGCAGCGGCGTCGGCCGGCAGATACCGGTGGTCGATCTCGACCGCCGGGTGCTCGGGCACCTCGCTCGGGAGCAGGCTGCGCTGGAGCGTGAGCGCGGCCTGGTGCTGCTGGGTGTAGCGGCGGGCGTTGTCTATGCAGACGGCGGCCCGGGCGGCGAACTCCTCGGCCAGCGTGAGGTCGTCCTCCTCGAACGGCTCGGGCCGCCGCCACCGCCACAGGCTCACCACGCCCAGTACGAGGCCACGCGCGACCAGCGGCACGACGATGAGCGAGTGGACGCCCAGTTCCTGGACCCGCTCGACCTTGTCCGGGTCAAGGGAGGACCAGCCCGGGGAGGACTCCAGAACCGGTTCGAGGACGGGCCGCCGCTCGGCCAGACATCTGGTCTCCGGGGCCCCCGGTGGGGGGTGCCTCGTGTGGCCCACCGGATGCATCACCCGGGAAGCCTCGGGTGCGATGCTCCGAACGGCCGTCCTGACCATGGGAGCCCACGCCTCCTGGCCCGGCTCCTCACCACGGGTCACCGGTTCCAGCAGGTCGACGGAGACACAGTCCGCGAGGTCGGGGACCGCCACCTCGGCCAGCTCGCGCGCCGTGCGCTCCACGTCGAGGGTGGTGCCGATACGGGCACCGACGTCGTTGAGGAGCGCCAGTCTGCGCCGGGCCCGGTAGCGGTCGGTGACGTCCTCCACCATCTGGGTCACGCCTAGGATCCGACCCGCGGGATCCTGCATTCGGAACGCCGACACGGAGACGACCAGCTCCCGGTCGGGGTCGTGCCGCAGACGGCAGGGCTGCTCGGTGAAGATCAGCGGCTCCCCCGTTTCGAGCACCCGTCGCAGCCGCGCCTCCACTGTTTTCGCGTCCCTGCCCATGACGAAGTCGCCGATGCGCAGCCCGCGGTAGTACTCGGCCCGGATGCCGCCGAACCGTGCGATCGCCCGGTTCACCCGCAGCAGGCGCAGGTCGGGGGCGAGCACCGCGAGACCGATCGGGGACCGGCGGAACATCCCGTCCAGGATCGACCGGTCCGTCTCCCACTGGATCACCTGCTCCGCAGGCCCGCCGACGAGAAACCACTCGATACTGCTGTCCACGCGCGCCACCGCCCGGACCCGGCAGCCCAGCTCCACCCGCTTGCCGCCGCGGTCCCGTACGGGGATGACCCCGAACCAGCCCCCGGCACTCAGGCAGGCCGCCACCGCGGACATGACGACGTCTTCATCGCGGGGGTCGAGCAGCACCTCGCGCACCGGCCGCCCCAGGACGTCCTCGGGCGCGTAGCCGAGCAGCGCCTCGGCGCGCTCGCTCCAGCCGACGACCCGCCCGTTGCCGTCCAGCACGGCGGAGGCCGAGCGACGCACGGCGAACGGATCGTCCGGGGCCTCGCTGAACGTCGTCACCGGTGTCTCCATCACCTACCACTCTCGTACCGTCCCGGTGCGACTGCGCGTCGGCGCCATGAGCGACGCACCGGCCGGTGATCCGGGTGGCGCAGAGTGCAGGCAACAGAGCAGCAGAGCAGCAGAGCACGATGCCGCGGCCGGCCGTCCGCCGGGGGTGGTGGGGGCTCGTCGAAGAGGCCCGCGCCGTCAGGTGGCCGCGGCCACTGGTAACCGGCGCCGATGAGCGGTCTTCTGGAGCTATGACTCCCGATGAGCTGAGGGAGGGCGGCGGCGATGAGCAAGGACCGGCCGAGCGAGGATCTGGTACGGGCGGTCCGAGCGGCCGGCATCTGTGACGAGCGCCTGCTCCAAGCCGTACGGGCGACACCGCGGGCACCTTTCGTCCCCGCCACTCACGCGCCGTCCGCCTATCAGGACGTGCCCCTTCCGATCGGGCACGGCCAGGTGACCACCCAGCCCTCGCTCTCCGCCATGATGATCGACGGCCTCGACCTGCACGGCAGGGAACACGTCCTGGAAGTCGGCACCGGCCTCGGCTTTCAGACGGCGCTGCTCGCCCGCCTGGCTGCCGACGTCGTCAGCATCGAGTGGTGGCCGGACATCGCCCAGCAGGCCCGGCGCAACCTGGACCGGCAGAAGGTCCCCCACGTGGAGCTGCGCGTCGGGGACGGCAGCGCCGGCGTGCCGGACCGTGCCCCGTACGACGCCATCCTCGTATCGGCCGCCTTCCCGGACGTCCCTGCTCCGCTGGTCGACCAACTACGGATCGGCGGCCGCCTCGTACAGCCCCTCGGCACGGGCGGGAGCGAGGAGGTCGTGTCCTTCCGGCGGACCGCCTCCGGGCTGGAGCGCCGGCGAGTCCTGACACTCGCCCGCTTCGTCCGCCTCCACGGCCGGTACGGCTATCCACCGTGAGCGCGCCGGGCCACCGCCTTGCACGTGCTGCCCGCCTCAGCGCCGACTCCCTCCTGTCCACCGGCGCGCAGGATCACGGAGCCCGTGGCCGTCCCATTACCGGAGTCTTACCGCGCCCCCGGATTGCCCCGGAGAAGCGCCCCCGCAGGGTTCCCTAAGGGTGAGGCTGACGGTCGGTTCCGGTCAGCCGGTTCATACGCCTGAGGAGGCCCTGTGTCCCAGTCCCGCAGTGTCCGACTGTCCCGCCGCACCGTCCTGACCGTCCTCCTGGGGTTGGTCGTCGCGGCCGGACTCGGGCTTGCTCTCTTCCAGCCCTGGAAGGCGTTCACCGACACCGAGGTGAATGAGGCGTTGCCGGCCTCCTCCCCCTCGACGCGGACCGAGCCGTCGATGAAGTCGATGAAGGAGTCGCCCATGTCTCCCCGGCCGGCCACCGGGCCGAAGGATCTCGCCGAGGGCCGCTTCGTCACCCACGAGCACGCCACCAGCGGAATCGCCCGCACGGTCCGGCTGGCCGACGGCGGCCACGTGCTGCGTCTGGAAGACCTGAAGACCTCGGACGGTCCGGATGTACGGGTCTATCTGTCCACCCGTGACGCCGGCGCGGTGAAGACGGGGCTCGGGGACGGCGCGGTGGAGCTGGGGAAACTCAAGGGCAATCTGGGCAACCAGAACTACACCGTCCCGGCGGGCACGGACCTGTCGGAGTTCCGCAGCGCCGTCCTGTGGTGCGAGAGGTTCTCGGTCTCCTTCGGGGCCGCCGACCTCTCCCCCGCCGCGGGCTGATCCTGTGCCCCCTCCTCCACCCGCCCGGAGAGGGGGCGCACCCCGCTCACCCGCGCCTTGCCTTGTCCCCGTCTCACTTGTCCCTGTCTCGCCTGAGGACCCGCCGTCCCATGGCGGGGGAACCCGTGGAGATGTTCAGCGCGTGGCCTATTCCCCGTCCCACTGCACCGCGGTCAGGACGGCCCCGCCGTGCCGCCGTGCGTAGCGGCAACTCACCGGGAGGTCGAACAGCACCTCGGCGACTCCGGTGACCGGCCGCAGATCCGCGAGGAGAGCGTCGTCCGGCAATCCGGCCGCCGCGTCCCGCAGCACCGGGTCGCCGGCCGACCTGGCGTCGGCCGCACGGACGGGCTCGACCGGTACGGGATCCCCTACGGGCTCTCCCCACCGGTCGGTGAACGCCGCCCCGAAGGCATTGACGTCCTCCGTGCCTGCCTCCGCCACGCCCTGGTGCACACAGTCACTCAACCACTGGAGCCAGTCGGGCAGCGAGAGTGCCAGCCGGCGGGTGTCGGTGGCGTCCCAGAACTGGAAGACCGGGCCCCAGGCACCGGTGTCCCGGTCGACATCGACATAGAAGTGTCCGTCGCCGTGGTCCAGGTGGACGAACCAGTGACTGCCCGGGCCGCCGGCGTGCTCCAGGTACCAGCCGACGTCGTGGCCGAGATAGTCACCGTTGTTGAAGGATTCGGTGAAGTCGATGTGCTCCGCCGAGGTGTGTCCGTTCACCACGGAACGACGCACGGTGATCCGGATGCCGCCGACGGAGCGGAACAGCACACGGATCTCGGCCGGCACCGGAACCGGCCAGGAGTCCATCCGGGCGTCATCAATCCCGGCCTCCAGTTCCACCAACCCACCGGATATGTCCGGCAGTTGGCGCAACCGCGCCACCACCACGCCGATGTCCGTCATCGCAGGCCCCCCTCCGTGCCACGGCAGGACTCTACCGACCGGGTCGGGTCCGGTGGCCACGGGGAATCCGACGAGCAGATCACCGCGACGCGGGAAGGGACGAGGGAAAGGGCGAGGGAAAGGGCGAGGTAAGGGACGAGAGAAGGGGATGGGACGAGGGTAGGAGCGCGGCCGCGGGGGCCGACCGCCGGTGACTACGAGGTGTACGTGCAGCCTTGCTTGCCGTAATACCACTCGTACTGGCCCATCACCCACGGGTCCGCCGTGATCGTGAAGGTGCCGCGCGGGGCGGGACAGTGGAACGTCGTGGTGACGGTGTCACGGCCCGGCGGAGGCTCCGGTGACGCGGGAGCCGCGGAGGCGATGCCGGCACCTCCGGCGCTGAACAGCGCGGTAACGAACGCTATCGCGATGATCTTCTTCATCTTGTTTCCCCGTTCCATCGCGTGCGGGAACTGCCTCTGAGGACGATACACGCAACTACCCAATTCCGGACAAGAGGAAAATTCACCCCATTGTCCGGTTAGGGGTGCGCAGGCCCGGCCGCTGTCCGGGAGGGGTGCGCAGGTCCGGCCGCTACGGGGTCCGGGGCGTCCGGGGCTCGTGGACGGGAGCTGGGTCCTCAGCCGCGCTGGGCATCCGGGCAGTCGGTTTCCACCCACGTGGCAGTGAGGTCGCGGCAGACGACATACAGCGTGCCGGGGCGGAAGGCCACCTCGTGGGAGCAGCCGTCCTCGTGGGGCAGTATCTCGTCCAGGATGACGGTGCCGGGGTCCTCGCTCGCGGGGCCGTGCGGGATCCCGATCCGGAAGTCGGTCACGTCCGTGTAGCGGATGGTGAGGTCTTCGTCGTGCTTCCAGCAGTTGTGCCGGAAGTGCGCCTCGGCATCCGGCTCTTCGGCGCTGGGAAGGCTCAGCTGCCGGAGTTTCAGGTCTTTTGTGCAGCGCTTGCTGCTGAAGCTGTAGTGGTCCGGATCGGTGGCGAAGGCCCGGGCGCCGCAGGGCAGGTCGTCCATCACCTGGGGCAGATGCTCAAGGTAGCGGGCAGGGCTGATGACACCGGTCAGTCCGTTGATCCGGGCGTCGAGGTCTACGTAATCCATTCGCCCATTGAAACCCGCCCCTGTTCAGGTGGGTTGGGGCGGTCGGCCCGCCCCTCCCGGCCGGGCTTACTCTCCCCCGCCGGGAGGGGCGGTCCGGGCGGCCGGCGTCGCCGCGGCAGCCGCGCCGCCGGGGCCAGTCAACCGGGTGTGATCCGGCCGCGCCAGGCTCCGGATTCGGCGCCACGGCGCTCGATATAGCCCTTGAAGCGCTGCATATCGCCCTTGACGCGCCGTTCGATGGTTCCCGACATGTCGGCGGCCTTCTCCGCCACGCCCGAGGGCTCGACGTCCATCACCAGCTCCACCCGCGTATGGGTCTCATCCAGGCGCCGGAAGCTGACCAGGCCCTTCTGCCGCGTGTCGCCGGTGGTGGTCCGCCAGGCGATGCGGTCGTCCGGGAGCTGGTCAATGATCTCGGTGTCGAACTCCCGCCGCACACCGCCGATTTTGGTGGTCCAGCGGTTGTGCCGGTCGTCGAGCTGGGTGATCCTCTCAACACCCTCCATGAACTTCGGGAACTCCTCGAACTGCGTCCACTGGTTGTAGGCGGTGTGGACCGGGACCTCGACGTCCACCGTCTCCTTCACCGTGCTCATCGCTACGCCTCCTCAGTGGTGGCATTGCGCAGGTAACAAAACCCGCGACGCGCATCTCGCGTGGTTCAGCGGGTGCCCGACAGCCGTCTTCTTAGACAGCGCCCACAGGATTTTTCGAGTCCTCCCCGCCCAGCCGGCTACGTGAGATGCCCCGCAGCCGCTGACCGGCACCGGTCGCTACGACTGTTCGTACGGGTCACTGCAGCGCAGGGCCCCCGGGCCGCCGGCACCCCTGAAAGGGACCGGCAGCACGAGGGCCGCCGCTCTTCACCGGTCCGGGTCAGCAGTTCACCCGCAGGACCTCGGACCCGCTCAGCCACGCGCCCTTGAGCTCGTAGCAGTGATTCTTGTTGGCGTCATCGATGGTGACCGTCTTCGGCGGACCGTCCGTGGAACCGGCGAAGGTCACCTTGACGGTGGCTCCGGTCGCCTCCGCCGGGAAGTACGCCTGCCAGCTTGCCCCCTTGGCCTTGGCGTTGTGGCAGTAGTTCTTCTTCTCTATGCCCGCCGGGCCCTGCCATTCGTAGCAGGTGTCGACGAAATACAGCGCGTCGCTCTTGAATTGAATGAAGTTGTCCGCGCTCGCGGCGGCCGACGGTGCCGTCAGAATTCCGCCGCCCAGTGCGAGGGCGAGAGCGGCCGCACCGTACCCGCCCGCCCGCTTCATCCGGCCAGTGATGGCTTTCATCTTTCCGTTCCCCTCATCCCGGCCTAGCACTGCTTCTCGGTGATCTTCGGACCCCAGGTGTAACCGGAAAGCTCGTAGCAGTGGTTGCGCTTCAGGTCGGTGATCTGCGGTGTGATGTTCCCGCCGCCGACCTGTGCGTTCACCGTCACGCTCAGCTCCACGCCGGTCGCGTCCTCCGGTATTTCCACGCTCCAGTCCTGGTTGATGGTCTTTCCGGAGTCACAGCTGTCGGGCGTCTGCGAACCCGTCCACTTGTAACAGGTGTTGGCCACGAACCAGCCCTTGTTGGAGAACGAGATGGAGTGGCCCGAGCCGGCAAAAGCCGGCGAAGCCGTCACCACCGCGCTGCCCAGCGAGATGCCGATGGCGGCGACGGCGCAGACCGCCGTTCTCCTCATTTTCGCCATGACTGCGTCCCTTCGTCTCGTCGGTTCCCGCCGGATCACTGTTCGATCAGCAGCTTTTCGCCGCACTGCACGAGGTCGGAGCCGGCGCGCGGGGCGGCCCCTTCCTTGAGGGGAATTTCCGTACGCACACCGGAAATCTTCGCCCCGCCGAACTTCCCGCCCTGGATGGTGACGTCGGAGGTGACGCGCTCCATGTCGTGTCCCACCTTGAGCATGCCCCGCCAACCCGGCTTCACGGTGACATCGATGCTGCCGGTCTTCGTCTCGGTATGGGTCTCGTTGTACTGGGCGCTGACGCCGATCCCGACACCCTTGGCCAGCTCGATATCGATGTTCCCGCCCACGTTCCAGCCCCAGGCGAACGCGTGCATGCCGCCCATCTGCTCCTTAAGGTCCGTCTGACCCGGACCGCAGTTCTCCAGCGGGCCGGTGCCGGTCCCTGCGTTCTCCACGTCGAACCACTTCGTCACCTTTTCGGGAGTGCCGACCGTTGTCGACGCGCACGAAACCGACTGGCTCTTGCACTGCTCCAGGGCTTCCTTGACCCTGGCCACATCAGTGTCCTTGAGGCCGTTCTTGTATTCGACCGTCGGCGTCGCCTCGTTCACCCACTTGTCCGTGTGGCCGTTCACCGTCTTGAGTTCGGGTTCTGCCGCAGAGGCCACCGGTACGGTGAAAGCGACTGCGGTGGTGAGTGCACCGGCGACCACGCCCATGCGCATGAGGTTCATGGCTCTGTTCTCTTTCTTGTATTTCAGCAACCGGTTTCGACCAGCTTTTCCGATCCGAGCAGGCCCTGGATCTCGAAGCAGTGGTTCGTGCTGGTGTCCTTCACGGGGGCGCTGTCCCTGATCGCCCCCCATTTCGACAGCTTCAGGTTGACCACGGCCGAGGTCGCGTCCGCGGGGAAGTACGCGGTCCAGGATTGCCCCACGGGCCTGCCTTCGTGGCAGTAGTCCTTTCCGCTGGTGCCCAGCCACTCGTAACACGTGGTCGCGACAATTCCCGCCTTGTTGGTGATCTTGACGTAGTTGTCGGACCCCGCATGAGCGGCCGGGGCGAGCGCCACGGCGGAAGCGCAGAGGGTCACCCCGGCCGCCAGACTGAATACCGTCCTTCGGGCAGTTCTCAAGGTTCCGGCCTTTCTCTGAACTGTGGTGCGGCGCCTGGGAAGAGCATCGATTTCCGATGCCGCGCCGTGTGCTCACAGTTATGCCCGGCCAGGCCACCGTTGGGAAGAAATAAGCCGCAGAGCTGCGGTGCGCAGAAGAATCTCAGCGGTCGACCACGAAGTTAGGCACGGGGGACCACGGATCTATCTCGTGGTCAGCCACTGCGGAGCGAGGACATCCAGCCCGGCCATGGCGCCGTCGGTGATCTCGCGGGGCGCGAGAGCCTGGAACCGGCCGGCCAAGGGACCGCGGCACACGTACGGGACAGACCGCGGCACACGTACGGGACAGGAGGGGTAAGCATCGCGGCCACAGGCTCGGCGCCCGGAGCTGCACGACCAGTGCAGTGCCATCGGCACGAATGTGACTCAGCCCCGCAGTTGGCGGCCTTCACCAACTCGCGTCCTCAAGACGATCGTGGCCTGGTGCAGAGGAAGCACCCCTCCCAGTGCGGGAGCGCGCTGAGGATCCGGTGTGCTGCACATGAAGCCATCGCACGTTCGCCCGGTCCGGGGAAGCCCCCGGCGAGAGGAGTGTCGTCGGGGGCGTCCACGAAGGACTCAACCATCGCCTTGAACCGGTACAGGTAGTCCTGGGCGAAGGGAGGGTCGTAACCCAGCTCGTTCCAGCGGTGGCGGCTCAACGCGAGTGCGGTGGCACGCAGCACGAAGTCCTTCGACCGCGCACGTCCCCGCGGAGTTGCACCCCAGGCGATCTCTTGCAGGTCGAATCCGACAGCCCCTCGCCCCATCACCGTCTGGTCCTGCAGTGTCAGCAGCGCCGCGAAGCGGTAGTCCCACACGTCATCGGCAAGATCAGACACCGCCAGCATCAGCACATCGATGAACACCTCCGTACCGCCGTTGGACAGGTACAGACTCTGCTCCCCACCACCAAATACGTTCCCCACCCGGCCACGGTACGGCGCCTCGGCGCTCCGGAACTGCGGCTTTTCAAGGAGGGGCGCTCACTTCCCCCGTGCACCGAAGATGCGGCGAAGTCAGGAGGGCGAGCCCGACCAGGATGAGGCCGATGAGGGCGATGAGGGCGAGAGCGGCGACCGCGATGAGGGCGGCTCCGCCCGCGACTGTGCGCGGCATCAGCCCTCGTCGCCCTCCTGATCCTGGTCCTCGCCGTCTTCGTCGTCTTCGTCGTCGTCTTCGTCGTCGTACCAGCCTTCGACCATCCCGACGAGCCGTTCATCAATCGGATTGCCCAGCTCGTCATCCTCGGCGAGCAAGCGGCGTAGCGTGTTCAGCGGGTACCAGTGCTCACCGGGACCGGCCTCGGGTGCGCCCACGCAGGGGGTGTCCAAAAGTCCCGGCGCTTCTGCCTCGCCGTAGAACGGCGGCACTTCGCCTGTGTTGAAGTCCGGCTCGAACTTCCATACCCACCCCTTGCGACGGCACAAGACTTCGCCGATGTACCACACGGCGCCTTGGATGAAGGGGGTGCGGCGCTGCTGAGTGATCTCGTCCGTCTTGGTGTACGCCTCCCTCACCAGGTCTTCCAGTGCGTCCAGGGAGGCGTTGGAGAAGTCGAACGGGGTGACGCCTCCAGCTTCGTGGGCCCAGTGCTCGAAGCCGGTCTGTCGTTCTGCCAGCCACGCCAGGAGATCGGGGTGACGGGTCGAGTCGTAGCTTTCACGGGGTGCAGGCATGCCCGGAACCGTACTGAACGCCGGTGACAATGGTGGTACCGGAGCTTTGCCGAGTCGACGCACGTCACGTCAACAACCCGTTACACGCGGCCCGTTGGCAGCCTCTAGTGTGCTGGCTGGCAGACGGAGGCACGACTCGGGGGGCCGGGTGGTGCGGTTCGTCTGCCGGAACTTTGGACTGCCGGATCTGCCTCGGCGCGAAGGTTCAAGCTTGACTCGATGCAGGGCGATCCGGGGTTGCTCCGGATCGTGAGTTCCACGAATCACCAGATCGTCATCGACGCCGACACCCGACTCATCGTCGCGGTCGGCCGGCCGGTGCCCGGCAACCGCAACGGCTGTAAGGCGTGTGAGCTGTCCGGCGCGAAGGCGGTCAGCGGGCGCGCTTGGGGCGCCGGGGCTTCGGGCTGTCAGGCCAGCGCACCCAGCGCAGCGCCTCGGCCTCCTCCGGGGGCAGCAGGCGCGCGCCGATGAGCGCTGCCCGGCCTGCCTGCTCCGCACCGATCCGGTAGGCGCTCGCCCAGGAGTCCGTCTCGTGGAAGTAGCCGTCCGTGAGCAGTACCGAGGCAGACACGCCGCCGAGCCCTTGCACCAGGCCCTCCCGGATCGCCGGGAGGAATTCGGCGGGCAGGCGCTGCTCGGACACGGTGCTGAGCAGTTCCAGTCCGCCATCGCTGCCCGGAGGTTCGAAGTCTGCGTCGAAGCGAGCGAACGGCCCGCAGCAGCCGCGGTTCATCAGCACGCAGACGCTCACGCCGGGTACGGGGACAGGGAGTCCGGTCATGGGGCCACGGTAGGGACGCCGCCATCGTGCGGCCAGCGGATTACACCGGGGCACGGCCTGTTGCGCAGTAATTCTTCCGTCAGTTCACGCACGGGCTCCAGCCACTGCGTTGACGTCTCCCGTCAGCGCCGGGCGTCGCGCCCGGGGCGGGTCGACGGGAACCCGTAGGCGAGTCCCGAATCATAGGGCCATGCGTACGGGTTGACGGCTGCCGATCAGACATCACCAGGGGCATCCGGGTGGACGGGGCACGGCCCGTAGCCTGCGCCCTGGATGGCCGGGTGAACCTGCCGACGGCCCGAGAAACCGCAAGCCGGGCACCGGTGACGGACGGCCATGAGGTCGAGGCGGGCCAGTGTCCATCCCCGCCCCTCGTGTCCGGCCTGGGTAGTGATAGCGCCGCACTTCGTGCACAGCAGTCCGTCGGCCACCTGGCAGTTGTCGCTGAGCGCGGAGTTGACGACCTCGAAGGCATCCCGAGGGTGACCTGGTGTGTAGTACTGGCAGGGCCAGCTATGCCCTTGGGGATCGGCTGGGTGAACAGCAGACTTAGGGCATGGGCAACAACGACTTGGGCGACTTCCTGCGGGCCCGCCGTGCTGGACTCACGCCGGATGAGATCGGTCTGCCGGTCGAGTTCGGCGCCGGTCGCCGGGTCGCCGGTCTGCGGCGCGGTGAGGTCGCGCAGCTGGCCGGGGTGAGTACCGAGTACTACACCCGTCTGGAACAAGGCCGCGCCCGGCAGCCGTCCGAACAGGTACTGCATGCCCTCTGCGACGCGCTGCGGTTCGATGACATCGAGCGGCGGCATCTGTTCGCCCTCGCGGGCACCACAGCCGGGCACAAGGACCGGGCCGAGCCCTCGTCACGGCTACGACCGGCGCTGCGACAGGTGCTGGAGTCGATGGATCTGGCTCCTGCTTTTGTCAGCGACCGGAACCTCACTGTCGTCGGCGGGAACACGCTGTGGGCGTTGCTGTTTCCCGATGTGGCCGAGCTGCCGCGCCGGGAACGCAGCATGGCGCGATGGACGCTGCTGGATCCGCGTGCTCGCCTGGTGTGGTGCGACTGGGAACGCGTCGCCCGCGACTACGTGCATGGGTTGCGGTTGGCCGCCGCCGCCCAGCCGCGAAACCAGCGCATCGCCAATCTGATCGGTGAGTTGATGATGCGCTCACCCGAGTTCCCGGCGTGGTGGTCAGAACACCGCGTCCAGGAACGCAGCACCGGCCTCAAACGCCTCCACCACCCTGCCGCCGGTGACCTGGAACTGCAGTACGAGATCTTCACCTCTGCCGCCGACCCGGGCCAATCGCTCGTCGTCTACTGCGCGCCGTCCGGCTCGCCATCTCAGGAGCGCCTGCGACTGCTGGCCAGCTGGGGCAGCGAACCCGCCACCGCGAATACCCGGGACACCGCCGCAGAGTCCTGACCACCGCCCGAACCGGGCGATCCAGCACCAACACCACCCAGACACGACCCCGCCATACCCGCGGGGTCGATGCCGCCGTGCCCACGCACGCCCCGCGGCCTGACACTCATCCACGAAAGGACACCCGTAGTGAGCAAGACATTCCTGATCACCGGCGTCAGCACCGGCCTCGGACTGGCCATCGCCCGACGAGCCCTGGCGGCCGGGCACCGGGTCGCGGGCACCGTGCGCACCGAGCAGCACGCGGCCGCCTTCCAGGCACTGGCCCCCGACCGTGCCCGGGCCTTCATCCTCGACCTGTCCGACGCGGACCGGATCGACCCCACCGTGCGGGCCGCCGAAGCGGAACTGGGCCCGGTCGAAGTGCTCGTGGCCAACGCCGGCTACGGGCTCGAAGGCACCTTCGAAGAGTCATCGATGGCCGATCTGCGCCGCCAGTTCGAGGTCAACGTATTCGGCACGGTAGCGACCGTGAAAGCGGTCCTACCCGGCATGCGGGAACGCCGCGGCGGCCACATCTTCGTCATCACCTCGATGGGCGGGCACACCACTTTCCCTGGACTGGCGTTCTACGAAGGCAGCAAACACGCCCTGGAAGGCATCACCGACACCCTCGCCCAAGAGGTCACCCAGTTCGGCGTGCGGGTCACCGCCGTAGCTCCCGGCGCGTTCAAAACCGACTGGGCAGGTAGGTCACTGGTCCGCGCACCACGCAGCATCGCCGACTACGACGCGCTGTTCGACCCGATCCGGACCCGCCGCCAGGCCCTCGCGGGTCAGGGCATCGGTGACCCCGATCGCGCGGGCGACGCCATTCTCACCCTCCTGGACGCGGAGAAGCCTCCCGTGCATATCCTGCTCGGCTCGGACGCGCTACGCCTGGTCACCGCCGGGCGCCAACGCGTCCAGGACGACTTCGACGCCTGGGAGAAACTCAGCCGCTCCACCGACTCCACCGAAGGCGGAGTAACAGTCGCCTGACACTGGACAGGACTGGGCTGGTGCCGGGCGCCGTCCGAGGGCCGGCGGCTCTGTGCACGGAGACCGGTTCTGGCTCATTCCAGTGGAGGGCTGACTGCCCGTAATGTCAGTGGCTCGCTACGCTGCCCCGTATGACCAGCGCGAAGAGGCCGCAGTGAGCCAGTACTTCGACATGGGCGACCAGACCCTGTGGAACCCGTCCAACGGGGCCTCCCGGCTGTTCATGCGCCAGGTACACGTCTACCAAGCCGAAGTGGGTCTGCCGTCCGGCATCGGCCCCATGAAAGCTGACGAGTGCCAGATCGACCCCGTCCCGTTCAAAGCGTTCGTCGACGCCCTGCTCGCGTGGCACCGGAGAACGAGCCACGCCGTCATGGCCGCCTTGGCCGAGGGGTTCGTCGCCGCAGTGCTCGTCCTGGCGGAGAGGGCAGGCATCGAGGTGAATTGGCAGCCGGCCGGCTTTGTCGAGGGCGGCGAGTTCAAGGATGTTCAGGTCCCAGCGGTCCCGGATTGCTCCGGGGAGGCGTGGGCAGCTGCCCTTCAGCGGAAGTCACGCGAGCTGAGCCGGTTCATGGCGACCTGAGCCCGGGCTGCCGGCACCGCACAGGACCCGCAATCCATCAGAAACGGTCCATGAACGGTTCTTGAACGGTTCTTGAGTGGAGCGGGGCACGGCTTGCGGCGTGACGGCGGCGCGGTCGATGCCGGCGGCCGGCTACAGGTCGAGGCCGGCCCGCTCCCCGCACACGCGGACCTGCGGGGACGGTCGCGGCGCGGGACGCGATCCTGTCCTCGCCCGGTTCCTCCGCGCGAGCAGAGGTCCGCCGCACAACGCCCCCACCACCGACAACGCGCGTCCGTGCTCTACGTGCAGGCGGAGGTAGCGGCGTTCGGAGGCGGAGGCGGACCGTGAGATGCCGCCCCGCGTCCAAGGTCGTCAGTAGTCGGCGTGAGAGGTGCCAGGCGCGTCGAGATCGTCCTCCAGGTCGGCTTCGCTGAAGCGGTTCGTGTAGACGGGTTCGATGAAGACGTTGCTGTAGTCGGGCTTCGCCGGGCGAGGGGGATTGGCGGCGATCTTGTTGTGCGGCTGCGGTGCTGAAGGGGACATGAGGTTCCTTGCTGTTTACGGCCATAAGCGGTGGTTGGGCTGTGATGGGTCGCACGGTCGGGCAGACGTCCGACGAACCTGGGGATGCGGCACGGGTCAGCCATACGTCGGGGGCCGATGCCGCGAACCAGGTGTCGGCGCTTCCGCTCCACCGAAGTAACCGTGGTCGTGCTGCCGTTGAGCCCGTGCGATGTGGTGTCGTACCGGGTGTCAGTGTCGGCGAGGGGATGTGAATCGCTCCAGATACTCGATTCGACGATCATGATACGTGCATCGGGTTCTGCAGAGCTTGTCAGGCGACGCATGGATGAGTCGCCCCCTCGTTTGTACGGGCGAACCACAGGTCCGGTGCTCACCGGTTGGCGGAGGTGAGCCGGACCGTCCTCTGGAACCGCTGCACCACGACGCCAAGGTACTCTTCGCGCTCCGGGTGCTCCTGCCGGACGTCCGGATCCGCTCCGTACTCTGAGACTCCGGCTCCCCTGAGAAGTCGGCGGAAGGTACCCGTAAAACGTCAGGGTGCGTCTCCACTTGTCGGCGGATGCAGCGATGCGGGGCCGGAGCCAGAGTGGCCGGCATGCGAATCCACAGAGTCGTCACCACCGCAGTGGCGCTTGCCCTCCCCCTGACCATCGGGGTGGGGGTTGCCGCCTCTGCCACCGCCCCATCCGATTCCCGCCCCTCGGCAGCTCATGCTGCGGTGCGGTTCGAGTTGCCCGAGCCGACGGGGCGGAAGCCGGTCGGGAGCACCGAGCTCCATCTCGTCGACCACGAGCGGCCCGACCCCTGGGCCGACGGCAGAGACCGGGAACTGATGGTCAGCGTGTGGTATCCGGCGCGTTCGACGCGTGAGTGTCCACGCCAGCCGTACCTGCAGCCCGGCACCGCGCGCTTTGTGGACGAGTCGGACCCGTTCAGGCTGGCCCGGCCCGGCGAGGTGGACTGGGCCGCCATCCGGACGGACGCGGCCGCCATGGCACCTGCCGACCACCACAGCAGGCGGCCGGTCGTGCTGTACTCGCCGGGCCTGCAGTCCTTCCGTGCGCTCGGCACCTCGACGGCGGTGGAACTGGCGAGCCGCGGCTACGTCGTGGTCACCATCGACCACACTTATGAGGTCCCGGCGGTGGAATTCCCGGGCGGCCGGGTCGAGTTGCAGAAGCCGATGAGCGGAGTCGAGGGGCTCAAGAAGGCGATCGACACCCGGGTGCGCGACACACGCTTCGTCCTTGACCAGCTTGAGGTGCTGCGGGAGGGCGGGAATCCCGATGCCGAGGGACGCCGTCTGCCCAACGGACTGGGCAGAGCGCTGGATCTGGACCGGATCGGCATGTTCGGCCACTCGGGCGGTGGTGCCACCGCGGCCGAGGCCATGCGCGCGGACCGGCGTATCGACGCGGGCATCAACATGGACGGCACGCTCCAGTACAGCAAGACCGAATTCCTGCCGGTGGCCCGGGAAGGGCTGAACCGACCGTTCATGCTGATGGGCAAGGCGGATCAGACGCATCTGAACAAGCCGTCCTGGCAGTCGTTCTGGGACCGCTCGACCGGCTGGAAGCGCGACCTGAGCCTGGAACAGGGCAGCCACTTCAGTTACACCGACGCCCAGTCGTTCGTGCCCGCACTGGACGAGTACCTGGACATCCCGGCGCAGACCCGTGAGCAGTACATCGGCACCGTGGCCCCCGGGCGCAGTACCGCCGCCCAGCGCGCCTATGTCACCGCGTTCTTCGACCAGCACCTGCTGGGCCGGCCGCGACGCCTGCTGGACGGGCCTTCGCCGTCCCATCCAGAGGTGCGCTTCGTCCGATGACGAGGGCAGGTCCACCCTGCCGTGGAGTCCGGTTCACCATCGCTCGCGCGACGAAGGCGGCTCCCTGGCGCACCGCCACCCGTGCGAGTGGACTAGTACGGGCGGCCAGTGCGAGTGGCCAGCACAAGCGTCTAAGGGGCCTCCTTCCGGCCACGGGCGCGTACCGAAGGTGGCAGCAACTGTTCGCGCAGAGCGGTCAGTTGGTGTGAGGTCTCCACTGCGCGGGTCTCGTCCAGCGTGGTGAGGGCGAGCAGCAGGGCGTCGGCGATGACCAGGCCGGTCAGTGACTCGGCGGTGATGCCGGTGGGGGTGTGCGGCGCGGTCAGTACGGCCTCGACGCGGCCCTCGAAGGTGTCGCCGAGTTCATCGGTGACGAAGACGACCTTGGCGCCGACCGCGCGGGCCCGCTCCACCAGCACGGTGAACTCCGTCAGCGGGCGCGCCGGCTGGAAGACCACCACCGCGTCGCCGCGCCCCAGCGGTAGCAGCGCATCGGCGAACGCGAATCCGGTCGCGCCCAGGAAGCGGGCCCGGCGGCCGGTCCTGGCGAGCATCAGGGCGAGGTGCCGGGCGGCGAGTTCGGAGGCGGCGACGCCGTAGCAGAACACCTCCCCGGCCTGGGCCAGTGCGGCCACAGCGCGCTGGAAGGACTCGGCGTCGGTCAGCCGCCTGGCGTGTCCGATCCGTTCGGCCGCCTCGTCGAAGACGTCGTCCCAGATGCCCGTGAGGTCCTTGCCGACATGGGCGATGCGCTGCCGCAGCCGGACCTCGGGGGCGACGGCGGTGGTGAAGTCGGTGGTGAGATCTCGTTTGAGGGCGGGCAGGCCGGCGTAGCCGATGCGCTGGAGGGCGCGTACGACGGTGGCGTTGCTGGTGCCGCTGGCGGTCCCCAGCTCCTGGGCGCTGGCGAAGAGCAGCTGCTCGGGCTCGGCCCCCACGAGGTACTGGGCGACCGCGCGCTCGGAGGTGGAGAGGTCGTCCCAGGCGTCGCGGACGGCGGCCCGCAGCCGCGTCATGCCGGTGCCCTCGCCCACGCCCGCCCCTGCTGGAATCTCCATTACAACCCTTGACTTTCATGAGACCGGCATTACTCTCCTGGACAACGCATTCCAAGAGACCCACTTGCTGAAATTGACGTTACAGCATCACGCGTCCCGGCACTGGGTCCTGCGCAGGGAGAGACATGGCACAGCGCACCCTTCCGGTCATCGAGATCGCCGGTCCGCCGGCCGAACGAGGCCGTCAGTACGGCGAGGCGGTGCGCGACCGCATCCACGCCGCGATCGCGTACTACGAAGCCGCCTTCGGCGCCTCCAGCGGGCTGACCTGGCAGCAGGTCACCGCCCGTGCCGCCCGCTGGCTGGCGCCGGTCCGCGACTACGCACCCCACCTGGTCGACGAGATGCAGGGGATCGCCGACGGCGCGGGCGTCAACCTGCTCGACATCCTCGCCCTCAACGCCCGGGGCGAGGTCCTCTACGACAAGTCCTTCACCAAGATCAGCGAGGCGGCGCTGTCGGCCGATGAGGAACCCGCCGAGGGCTGCACCTCCTACGCCGTCTACGGGGAGGCCAGCGGCGACGGCCATGTCTACGCCGGGCAGAACTGGGACTGGCGGGCCGGCGTCGCCGACACCGTCGTGCTGCTCCGGATCGTCCAGCCGCCCAAACCGACGCTGATCATGCAGGTGGAGGCCGGGCAGATCGGCCGCCAGGGCGCCAGCTCGGCCGGTATCGCGCTCAACGCCAACGGTCTCGGCGGGCGGTTCGACGACGCGATCGGGCTGCCGCAGACCGTCGTACGGCGCAGCGTCCTGGACCAGGACAGCATCACCGACGCCCTCGAAGTGCTGTGCCGCACCCGCGCGCACATCGCCAGCAACGCGCTGCTGACCTGTCGCGAGGGTTTCGCCGTCGACCTGGAGACCACCCCGGCCGGACACGGCTGGATGTATCCCACCGACGGACTGCTGGTGCACGGCAACCACTACCAGGCCGGCGTCCCGGCCGCGCTCACCGCCGGGTACCGCCCGGTGTCGTCCGACTCCCTCGTACGGGTCCCGCGTGCCGAGGCCGGGCTGCGGGCACTGTGTACGTCCACCGGCCCCGACGAGTCGCGCAAGATCATCCGCCAGGCGATGTCCGACCACCTGGGTCACCCCGAGTCGCTGTGCACCCACCCCGATCCCCGGAAGCCCGCGCTCCGGCACTGGACGACACTGGTCTCCTCGTGCGTGGATCTGACCAGCGGCGAATACCACGCCACCGCGGGCACCCCCTGCGAGCACGAGTACCAGCGGGTGCCGTGGAACCTCTACGACGGACCGGGGGCACACCGATGAAGCGCACTTCGCGGCCCACCGCTCCCCTGCTGACCGCGGCCGTCGCCACCCTCGCCCTGGGCACGGCGGGGTGCAGCGGCGCCACCAACACCCTCGGCGGTGGAAAGGCGCTGAACGCCGCCGATCTACGGCTCACCCCCACGACCGCCGAGGCCACCGGCCGGCTCGACACCGTCAACTGGTTGCTGGAGGACGAACCGGACTCCCTCGACCTGGACACCCAGGGCACCAGCGCCGGCCGGGCCGTTCTGACCAATGTCTGCGAGCGGCTCTACCAGCTCCAGCCGGACATGTCCGTCCGCCCCTTCCTCGCCCGGAAGGCCACCCGCCCCGACCCCACCACCCTGGTGCTGAGCCTGCGCGACGACGTCACCTTCCACGACGGCGCGAAGATGACCGCCGACGACGTGCTGTGGAGTCTGAAACGGCACGCCGACCCGGACATGGAGCAGGCCGACGAGTTCGGCAACGTCAAGAAGATGGCCAAGACGGGTCCGCACGAGATCACCATTACGTTCAAGGAGCCCGACGCCCTCTTCACCAAGGCGCTCGCGGGCGATGCGGGGCTGGTGTACCACCGCAGCCAAGTACAGGCGGCGGGAGCGGAGTTCGGTACTCCGGGGCGCGGAGACGCCTGCTCGGGCCCGTATGAGCTCACGAGCTGGAAGTCGGGTGACTCCCTCACCATCCGCCGCTCCGACAGCTACTGGGGCAGCAAGCCGCTGACCCGGCAGATCGTCTTCCGCTGGGCCTCCGACAGCGCCTTCGTCAATGCCCTGACCACCGGTGCCGCCGACGGCGGCTACGCCGAATCCCCCAACACCGCCGCCGCCCTGGCCGGCCGCAAGGGACTCACCGAGCACTACGGCCCCAGCACCGCCTCCCTCGCCCTCATCCCCACCGAACGCGGCGGCCTCAAGGACCCCGCGATCCGCCGCGCACTGTCCCTTGCCCTGGACCGCGCCGGCATCGCCGCCTCCGGTTACGGCGGGCTCGTCCAGCCCTGGGCCACCCCCGTCGGCTCCGGCTCCTGGGGCTATGCGAAACCCGCGTTCGCCACGGCGCAGCGGAAGCTGAACGCCGCCGCCCCCGCGCGGCCGGACGCCGCCGCTCTCGCACGGGCCAAGAAACTGGTGCAGTCGGCGGGAGCGCCCGCCGAACCGATCGTCATCGGCACGGACGCGAGCCAGGGCCGCACCGTCATCGCCAACGCGGTGCGTGCCGCGCTGCAGAGCATCGGGCTCGTCGGACAGATCAAGACCGTGCCGACCGCCCAGTTCGAGGAGTTCTACAGCTCCCAGCAGGCCCGCTCGGAGATCGATGTGCTGGTCGGCGACTGGTACATCTCCAAGAGCGACCCGATGGGCTTCTACGACAACGCCCTGTCGGACAGCCCCAACAACTGGGTCGGCTTCAAAAGCCGTACGTACGACAGCACGGTGCACCAGGCGCTACGCACCCTGGATGACGGGGCGCGCGCCCGGCTCGCCGTACGGGTGCAGAAGGAGTTCGCCGACGCGGCGGTGTGGGTTCCCGTCGCGCAGGTGCCCTCCGTCCTCGTCCTCAAGGACGGACTGACCGGGCCGCCGGCGTCACAGGCCCACCTCTATTACCCCTGGGCCGCCGAACTGGGCACCGCGCCCGGGGCCGCCCCCGCCCACCAGCCCCAGGAAAAGGACTGAACCGCCGTGGTCCGCAGACTCGTGCGGCGCATCGCCGGCCTCATCGCGACGCTGTTCGCCGCCTCCTTCGTCATCTTCGCGTCCGTCTACGCCGCCCCCGGCGACCCGGCGGTCTTCCTCGCCGGCGGCCGCGACAAGCTCACCCCCGAGAAGATCGCCACCGTCCGCGCGCAGTACCACCTCGACGAGCCGCTGGTCGTCCAGTACGGCCGGTGGCTGTGGGACTGCGTACACACCGACCTGGGGAGGTCCTTCCGCTACGGCGACCAGGTGGCCGATCTGCTGACCGCCAGGCTGCCCACCACCCTGGCACTCGTGGGCTACGCGACGGTGCTGTTCGTCCTGCTGGGCGTCGGCGCCGGGGTGCTGGCGGCGGTCCGCCGCGGCTGGGTGGACTCCGCCGTCGTCGGCGCCACCACCCTCGCCGGCTCCGTCCCCTCCTTCGTCGCCGCCATCGCGCTGATCTCGCTCTTCGGGGTGCGGCTCGGCTGGTTCCCGGTGACCGGTGGCGGAACGGGCTTCGCCGGAACGGTCCACCACCTCACCCTGCCCGCCCTGTCCATGGCACTGGGGGCGCTGGCGATCATCAGCCGGGTCACCCGGCAGGCCATGCTGGACGCCGCGGCCGCCGACCATGTGGAGGTCGCCCGGGCCTGTGGCGTCCCCGAGCGCGAGATCGTCCTGCGGCATGTGCTGCGCAACGCCCTCGGACCGATCGTCACCATGTGCGGTCTGGTCACCGCCGGAATGCTGGCCGGCACCGTCGTCATCGAAACCGCCTTCGGGATCAGCGGCATCGGCTCGCTGCTCGTCGGGGCCATCAACACCCATGATTTCCCGGTCGCCCAGGCCGTCCTGCTGCTGATGGTCACCGGCTACATCCTCGCCACCACCCTCGTCGACCTCGTGCACCCGCTGCTCGACCCGCGGGTCAAGGCCGCAAGGAGCGCCATATGACCTCCCTCCATCCGGCGATGGGCCCCGCACCGGCGATGACCGCAGACCGCCGCCCGCGTACCAGGCGTCCGGTCGCTCCGACGGCGGCCGCCGGTTTCCTCGCACTGGTGGTGCTCGCCGCGCTCTGCGCGCCGCTGCTCGCCCCGTACGCACCGGACGCCATCGATCTGTCGTCCTCGCTCGAAGGCACCGGCCGGGAACATCTGCTGGGCACCGACGCCTCCGGCCAGGACCTGCTCAGCCGGGTCCTGTACGGGGCCAGGACCAGTCTGATCGCGCCGCTGCTGCTGCTCGCGCTGGCCGCCCTGCTCGGCGTCACCCTGGGCACCGTCGCCGCCTGGCGCGGTGGCTGGGTCGACACCCTGGTCAGCCGCATCACCGACGTCATGTACGCCTTCCCGGGCCTGCTGTTCGTCGTGCTGATCATCGCGGTGTTCGGTTCCGGTATCACCACCTCGGTGATCGCCCTGGGGCTGGCCTTCGCCCCCACCATCGCCAAATACACCCGCAGCATCGCCCTCGCCGAACGCGCCAAGCCCTATGTCGATGCCTACCTCGTCCAGGGCATGGGCGGCGCCCGGCTCTGCGTCCGCCACCTCGTCCCCAACCTCGGCCGGTCACTCGCCGGTTATCTCGTCGTCCTCTTCGGCGAGGCCCTGATGAGCCTGGCCACCCTCAGCTATCTGGGCTTCGGCACCCAGCCGCCCAGCTCCGACTGGGGGCTGATGGTGCAGGAGGGCCAGGCCGCGATCGTCCAGGGGGCGCTGCTGCCGGCCATGGTGCCGGGCTGTGCCGTGGCCGCCGTCGTGGTGGCCTTCAACGTCGCCGGTGTCCGGGCCGCCGACCGACTCTCCGCCAAGGGATAGCCGCCATGCCGAACCCGACCACGCACACTGCCCCCCTCCCCTCCGCTCCCCCGCCGGACGCCGCTCCACTACTGGACATCGACCGGCTGACCCTCCAACTGCCCGGCACCGCCCGCCCCGTCCTCGCCGAGGTCTCGCTGCGCGTCGGCCCCGGCGAAATCGTCGGCCTGGTCGGCGAGTCCGGATCGGGCAAGTCCACCACCGCCAAGGCCGCGCTGCGGCTGCTGCCCGAGGGCGCCCGCGCCGAGGGCACCGTCCGGGTGGCCGGCACCGAAGTGCTGTCCCTGAGCGGAGCGGCACTGCGCGCACACCGCGCCGGCACCGTCGCGATGGTCCACCAGGACCCGCGCTCGGCACTCAACCCGGTCCGCAGGATCGGCGACTTCCTGACCGAACGGCTCGCCCGCAGCGGACTCGACCGCCCCGCGATGCGCGCCCGCACCCTCGAACTCCTGGACACCGTGGGCCTGTCCGACCCGGAGCACCGCATCCGGCAGCGCCCACACGAACTCTCCGGCGGCATGCTGCAACGCGTCGTCATCGCCGGCGCCCTCGCCGCCGCCCCCCAGCTGCTGCTCGCCGACGAGGCCACCAGCGCGCTGGACGTCACCACCCAGGCCGAGATCCTCGCCCTGCTGCGCACCCTGCGCGACGAGCACGGTATGGGCCTGCTCTTCATCACCCACGACCTGCAACTGGCCGCCGCCTACTGCGAGCGGGTGTACGTCATGTACGCGGGCCGGGTCGTCGAGGAACAGCCGGCCGGCGCCCTGTTCGGCGCGCCCCGGCACCCCTACACCCGCGGGCTGCTGGCCTGTTCACCCGACCTGGCCGAAGCGCCGCGCGTGCTACGTCCCATCCCGGGCCGCCCGCCGTCCCTCGCCGACGCCTTCCCCGGCTGCCCCTTCCACGCGCGCTGCGCACACGCCGACGACGACTGCGCCGCCTGGACACCGGCCCCGGCCGCGCTGGCCACCGGCGGCTCCGCGTCCTGCCGCAAACTGCCGGACGCCCCGGCACCGACCGACTCCCCCACGCCGTCCTCGTACGAGAAGAGGCAGCCATGACCGGCATCCACCCGCTCCACGGCCCGTCCCGCCGGCCCGCGTACGACGGCACGCCCGTACTGGTCGCCGAGGGACTGGCCAAGACGTATCCCCTGCCGGGCGGTGGCCGGCACCGGGCCGCCGACGGGATCTCCTTCACGCTGCCGCGCGGCGGCTCGATCGGGGTCGTCGGGGAGTCCGGGTCCGGCAAGACGACCGTGGCCCGGATGCTCGTCGGACTGGTGCGGCCCGACGCCGGCACCGTGACCGTCGACGGCCACGCCCGCACACCCCGTACGCCACGGGGCCGGGCAGCACGGCTGGCCAGGGCCCGGGACATCCAGATGGTCTTCCAGGATCCCTATGTCTCACTCGATCCCCGGCTCACCGCACGCCAGTGCCTGCACACCGCGCTGCGGCTGCACGGCGCAGCGCCGCAGCACGCCGAACAGCGGGCGACGGAACTGCTCGGCCTCGTCGGGCTGGGAACCCGGGAGGCCGGCGCCCGGCCACACGGACTCTCCGGCGGACAGCGCCAGCGCCTCGCCATCGCCCGTGCGCTCGCCGTCGGCCCGAAGGTGCTCGTCCTGGACGAGGCGGTCGCCGCGCTGGACGTCTCCATCCAGGCGCAGATCCTGCAACTCCTGGCCGAGATCCGCCATGACACCGGGGTGTCGTTGGTGTTCGTCAGCCACGATCTGGCCGTGGTGCGCCACCTCACCGACGAGACGCTGGTGATGCGGCACGGCCGGACCGTGGAACAAGGCCCCACCGAGCAGGTACTGGCCGATCCGACCGCGCCATACACCCGGGCCCTCCTGGCAGCCGTGCCACACCCGGGGTGGGACCCCGCCACGGCCACGGCGGCGGCCGCCATGGCAGGGCTCACCGCATAGCGCTGCGCACCCGCCCGCGCCGCCCAGCGCCGAGAACGGGCCCGCATCCGCATCCGCATCCGCATCCGCATCCGCAGCAAAAGGGCATCCGCCGGCGCATACGCCCCCTCGCCGACGCGGCGTGACAGCACTGTCGGGACACGCCTCAATGTCGGGACATCACCGCACTGTCGGACCATCGCCTCCGCCATCGAAGGATCCAGAGGTCACCCTCGTGAGCATCCGTACAACGCATCGCGCTCTGCTGAGCCGCCTGCTGCCTGACGACAAACCGGACGATCTTGCCGTACGCCAGGGGCAGTTCCACCACGTAGTCCTCGGCTCAGAGCGCGTCGTGTGCCTGCCCCGCACCAGGGCGGCGGCCGCCCGGCTGCCCGAGCGGGCAGCCGTGCTCCGCGCACTTGCCGGGCTCGACCTCGGCTTTCGCACACCCAAGCCGCTGGTGCAAGGCGGAGCCCACTGCACCGAAGAAGTGCCGTTCCTGGTGCTCAGCCGCGTTCCCGGGGAACCGTTGGAGGCCGACGCACTCAACGATGCCCATGTGGCCGGCACCGTGGCGGCGCAGTACGCGACACTGCTGGCCAAGCTGGGCCGCGCCGGCACCGACGAGTCGGTACGAGAGATTCTGCCCCGGACCCCGGAAGGCCAGTGGCAGCGGTTCGCGGAGAACGTGCGCACGGAGTTGTTCGGGCTGATGTCCGACAGCGGGCGCTTACGGGCAGAGCGGGAACTCGCCGCGCTCGACAGCCTTCCCCACCTCACTCGTGCAGTGGTGCATGGTGACCTCGGCGCCGAGAACGTCCTATGGGAGTGGGATCACGGCCTGCCGCGCCTCGCCGGAGTGCTCGACTGGGACGATGTCACCCTCAGCGACCCGGCCGAGGACCTCGCAGCCATCGGCGCCAGTTACGGCCACGACCTCCTGGGCCAGGTGCTCGCCCTGGGCACTTGGCCGGACAACGGTCTCCCCACCCGCATTGCCGCGATCCGCGGCACATTCGCCCTGCAGCAAGCCCTCTACGCCCTCCACGACGGCGACGAAGAAGAACTGGCAGACGGCCTGGCCGCCTACCGCTGAGGCGGCGGAAGATCCGAGGTGTGGACATCTGCCGCATAGAGTGAATCACGAGGGAAATCCGCAACCCGCAATCCGTGAACAAGGAAGTGTGACGTGCCGCGTAAAACGCTCCAGCCGCAGGAACTGTTCTCCAGCAGGCCGTGGGGCTTCTCCCAGGTCGCGGTCTCCCCACCGGGAAAGATCGTCAACATCGCCGGACAGGTGGCATGGGACAGCAACCACGAGGTGACGGCGGTGGGGCGGGAGGCGCAGCTTCGGCAGGCGCTGAAGCATGTGTTCATCGCTCTCGAAGCCGTCGGCGGCACCCCGGACGACATCCAGATCCTGCGGCTCTACCTTCCGAATTTCGAGTCCGGTCCCGAGGCGGATCTCATCGGCCGCGTCCTCGTCGAAACCTTCGGAACGGAGAACCCGCCCCCGTCCTCATGGATCGGAGTGCAGGCCCTGGCACAACCGGAATACCTCGTCGAGGTCGAGGCCATGGCGGTCGTACCGGAGGACAACAGCGCGGGGTGACGACGGGTGCCCACAAGGGGGGTGTGCGCAGGGGCCACCGTGGTGTCCCCCTGCGCACACCCTCACCCTCATCCTCACCCGCGGGCCTTGCCTGACCACGACGTCACGAGTACATCCCTCGGGCGAGGCGCAGCGGACGTTCAGCGGAGGTTCAGCGGAGGTTCAGCGGAGATACTCCTCGATCACATCCACACCGCGCACGGCTCCCCCGCTCTCACTGATGACCTTGCGCATCCGGTCGAGGTTGGCACGTACCGCGGAGTCGGAGGTGACCCGGGCGACCGCGGCACGCAAGGACTCGGCGGTCACCGTCGCCGCGTCCAGTTGCTCGCCGAGCACCAATTCCTGCACCCGCCCGGCGTTGGCAGCCTGCTCGGGCATCTGCGGAACGGTGATCAGCCCGACCCCGTAATACAGGGACTCCATCGTGGAGTTCATACCGGCGTGAGAGACGAAGGCGGCGGCATTCCGCAGCACGGCCGGCTGCGGGAAGTGCGGCCGGACGTCAAAGTTGGGCGGAATGTCGCCCAGCTCGGCGACGTCCAACCCTCCCACAGACATGGCGACTTGATACGGACCTTCACCGAAGGCCTCGATGCAGGTGCGGTAGAACTCGGGCCGGTCGTTGAAGACCGTCCCCAGCGAGATGAACAGGACAGGGGCGTCGGGGTCGGCGGGCGACCAGGGTTCGTCATGCTCCCGACTGCCCAACGAGGGGCCGATGAAGTGGAAGCGCTCGTCGAAGGTGTCACCCGCGGGCTGGAACTCCCTGGGTATGAAGACGAGGTTGAGCTTCTCGGTGACATCCAGGAGGTTCGCCGGGTCGAGCGCGACGCCGTGCTCGGCGGAGAACTCCGCACAGTCGTCGGCGAGTGCGGCGGTCAGGGGATTCTCCTCGCCGTGGTCGCCCATGAAGCCGGCGAACAGCGAAAACTCCTCGTTCGAGGCGAGGTTGGGAATGCACCGCACGGCGGGAAGGCCCAGTTGCTCGGCAAGGACCCGGACCAACCAGTTCATTGCGTCGTAACAGATCACGTCCGGCGACTCAGTGACACAGTGCTCTCGCAGCACCGGGTAGGCCGAGCGCATGGCCGCGAACATGGCGCGCAGGACAACGGCGATATCTGCAGGACCGAACTCACGTGGCGGCGCCGCCATCGCGTCCATCGGAGGCAGCTCCACCCAGCGCGCCCCGGCACTGATCACCGCTTCGGAGTGCTCCGCGCTGGTGGCGTAGTCCACTCGATGCCCTCGCCGCACGAGTTCCTGGACCAGCGGCAGTGTGGGATTGACATGCCCGTGCCCTGCAAGGGCCACAAATAACAGGTGTTTCGGCATATCGCACATCCTACCGAGCCGGGATTTCGTGCTTCTGTCGGCATTGGTGCGGGGCCGGGCAGCTCCTCGTCGATCAGGGGACGCGTCAACACCCCGCCCCCGCCGCGGGAGGACCGGCTTCCCAGGGCGTCCGCCTAGGGAGAGCGCCGGTGTGTCACTGCTCAGCCGACGCTCGACAGGGCACCAGCGTTTCGGCCAACCAGCCCTCACCGGGAAGCGCTTGCGGGACAAGGGTCGCGCCTCCCGCCCCCGCCATGAACCGCTCAGTTCCGGGGTTCTCAGACCGACCGAAAGACATGTGTTCGAAATCCCGACGGCGTCGTTGAGCCTGACGACACAGACACAACCGTCGAAGGGGGAACCGACGTTGACATCGGCCGGACCACGCCGCGATGCCCACCAGGGCGCGCGAAGCACGGCAGCAGCGGACGGGATCTCGAACGCGGAGCGCGAGCTCTATGGGGGCCGGCTCCGCTGGGATCAGACATTCGTCCGCTACGAGGGCGCATTGACCCGATTGAAGTTCGGGCAGATGGCGGCGGCGCTGCCGCGCATGGTGGGGATGGTGCTGCGCACCGGATGGGAGGTGGACCGGCGGGCGCTGACCGGGGTCGTGACTGCCCAGGTCGGACAAGGGGTGACGGCCGCGTGGGGGCTAGTGGCGGTCAATCGTGTCCTGACTCAGCTGTTCGCGGACGGTCCGACTGCGGACAAACTTCGTCAAGCCCTGCCGTCGCTGGTGGTGCTGGCGGTGGTGTCGGTGGGTTCGGCATTGCTGGCGGCATGGTCGACGGCGATGTCCGGCCGGCTGGAGCCACAGGTCGAACGAGCCGTATCGGCGCGGTACTACGCGGCCGTCACCCGGGTCGAGGTGGAAGCGACCGAGCGGCCGGAGGTCCAGCGGGTCTTGGAGGCCGGGCGGTTCGGGACCGATTCGGCCCGCAGCATGCTCCGGCTGTCGGTGGGTGTGGGCAGCGTGCTGATCGGTATGGTGGCGGCCGCCGTCGTACTGGTGTCGTTGCACTGGATTTTGCTGCCGATGCTGCTGGCGATCGCGTTTCCCAAGGGATGGGGAGCGGTGCGTTCCGCGCGCCGCGAGTACACCTCGCGGCTGAATTGGGTCGATCACCGACGTGCCATCTCATCGTTGCTGGCGTACCTGACGCGGCCGCACGCCGCCGGGGAGCTCCGCGTACACGCGGCCGGGGAGACGCTGCTGCGGGGGTACGAGGAGATGTCCCGGCAGACGGAGGCGGAGCAGCGGCGGCTGGCGCGGGCGCAGGCGCACACGGACCTGGTCGCGGGCGGCTTCGCCGGTCTGGCGTCGCTGGCCTGCTACGGATTGCTCTGGTGGCTGCTGGCCGCCGGTGGGCTGCCACTGGCTGTCGGCGGGACCGCGGTGATTGCCATCCGCAATTCGACCGAACGGCTCACGTCCCTGGTCCAGCAGGTCAACCGGCTGTACGAAGAGCTGCTGTTCCTCACCGACACCAAGCACGCCACCGAGCTGGCCGCCGAACACGCGATCCCCCGCAGGGGCACGCCTTTGCCCTGCCCCACACGGGCCGTGCACATGGAGAATGTCTCGTTCACCTACCCGGGGGCCGACTCCCCTGCGCTGAAGGGAGTGAGCTTGTCGGTCCGCAGGGGCACGGTGACGGCGCTGGTGGGCGCGAACGGCTCGGGCAAGACCACCTTGACCAAGATCCTCGCCGGGCTTCTACTGCCCACCGACGGGAGCGTGTGGTGGGAAGGGGAGCCCGGCCGGCGGGTCGAGCTCCGCGAGGCCGACCGCACGGAGGTCTTCAGCATGGTGGGGCTGCTGGGGCAGGACTTCCCACACTGGGAGATGACCGCCGCCACGAACATCGCCATCGGTGCCGGCGACCGCCCCCGGGACATGGACCGGGTCAAAGAGGCAGCGCAGGCGGCCGACGTGCACGCGCTCATCGCAGGTTTGCCGCACGGATACGACTCGATCGTCTTCAAGGGGTACGAGCGCGGCGTCCAACTCTCGGGCGGTCAGTGGCAGAAGCTGGGGGCCGCTCGCAGCCGATACAGGAATGCGCCGTTTTTCTTGGTCGATGAACCCACCTCGGCACTCGATCCACACGCGGAGATCGCGGCGTTCGAAGGGCTGTGGGCACTGGCCGAGCGGGACCACGCGGTCGTGCTGGTCACACATCGGCTTGCCGCGACCGCGAAGGCCGACCACATCTACGTTCTCGACCACGGGCGCGTCGTCGAAGAGGGCACCCACGACCAGCTCATGAGTGCCGACGACGGCCTCTACCGGGGCATGTTCGCCGCCCAGGCCGCCCAGTACGGGCTCATCCAGGCCCCCGGAGATGTGGTGCCCGCACCGCGGCGCGGTTCTGCTCCTCGGCGCGAGGAGACCCTGTGACGACGGCGAGGCTCTTGAGATCGCGCTTTCCCCACCAGGCAGGCCTGCAATAGAGGAGTTCACTCCGCCCTCGCCCCGCTCATCGCCCGACTGGCCGAACACCTCCCCCCTGCCGAGCCCAACACCCTGACCAGCGCCATCCCCACATCCGGCTTCACCACGGCCGACCTGGAGGAACTCCCCCGTGCCCGACCCTCGCATCGATGTTGTCCTGTTGACCATGAACGACCGCCCAACAGAGGAGGCCGCCGCCCAGGCGACGCTGCTTGCCCAGACCAACGTCGAGCTACGCATCTGTGTGGTCGGCAACGGCTGCACACCCGCACTCGTGCCTCCCGGTGCGATCACCGTCGCCCTGCCGGAGAACCTCGGTATTCCCGGCGGACGCAACGCCGGCGCCGAAGCGCTCCGCAAGGCCGGTGATCCGGCCGGCCTTCTGTTCTTCCTCGACAACGACGCCACCTTCCCGCGCCCCGATGTCCTCGCCCGGCTCGTCGCCGAAGCCGAACGCCGCCCCAAGGCTGCGTACGTCCAGCCCCGGCTGACCGGTCCCGACGACGTGACCACGCCGCGCCGCTGGGTTCCGCGCCTGCGCGCAAGCCATCCGGAACGGTCCGGCATCATCACCACGATGACCGAAGGTGTCGTCCTCCTGCGCCGAGAGGCGTTCGACGCCGCCGGCGGGTGGGCGGCCGAGTTCTTCCTCTATCACGAGGGCATCGCGCTGGCACAACAGCTCTGGGCTCAGGGATACATCGGCTGGTACGCGGCCGAGGTCCGGATGCACCATCCGGTGACCAGCCCGGCCCGGCATGCCCTCTTCCACCGCTGCTCTGCCCGCAACCGAGTCTGGGTCGCCTACCGCAATCTTCCGGCCGCGCTCATCCCCGCCTACCTGACCGTCTGGACCGTCATCACCTTGGTCCGCTCAGCGCGCGGCGGCCAAGTCCGCGAGTCTCTCCGCGGCAAGCGCGAGGGCTGGGCCCGCCGCCACGAACAGCAGCGCCGCCCCATGAGCTGGCGGACCGTGTGGCGTCTGACCGCCGCCGGCCGTCCACCCGTCATCTGAGCCCTCCCAGCCACCCGGCCATTCCGTCGCGAGAAAGATCCGCCACGTGCCACCGTCCCCTCCCCCGTCCCTGCTCGGGGTGTTCGCACATCCCGACGACGAGTCCCTGTCCGCCGGCGGTGTCCTCGCCCAGCACGCCGCCGCGGGCGCGCGCACCGCGGTCGTCACCACCACCTGGGCCCCGGACAGCCCCAGGGCCATCGAGCTCACCCACGCCCTGCGGATCCTCGGTGCCGGCGCACCACGCATCCTCGGGTATGCCGACGCCCGCAACCCCGAGTCCGCGCCCGGGCGCCCCCGGTTCTGCGACGCGCCGCTCGACGACGTCATCGCCGAACTCGTCGGACCACTCCGAGAGTTCCGCCCCGACATCGTCGTCACTCACGATGCCCTCGGCCAGCTGACGGGCCATCCGGACCACCGCCACACCCACCGGGTGGCCGTTCTCGCCGTCGAGGCCGCCGGACTCGCACACCTCTACCCAGAGACCGGGGACCCCTGGCAGACCAGCGCCCTCTACGCGGCCACCCATCCCTGCTCCGGGGTCGGCGCCCTGGCCCCGCTCCTGACAGGGGTCGGCAAGACGTTGCTCAGCGTGCCGGACGAATACGTCACCGCGATCGTGGACGTGACGCCCTGGCTCGAGCGGAAGTGGCGCGCGATCCTCGCACACGAAGGGGAGGTGGCACGCGAGCGCTCCTTGCCCGGGCTCCTCTCCCGCCTGCCCGAGGACATCCGCCACCAGATCATCTCGACCGAGTACTTCACTCGCCTGACCCCCGGGCCCGCCCCTGGCGATCCGCGGCAGCTGACTCCCTGATGTGGTGGGGAGCCGATCGCGACCAGTCCGGACACCTCAAGGTGGTCCAGTCGGCCGGGGACAGCCGTAGGCCTCAGCGCCTTGCTGAATTGGTGAGAGCTCCTCATTCCGCAGCCGTATGGAGGCCTATGGGAGATCCTCCTGGGCCGACGAACCGCCATACGTAACGCGTCGCCGCCACCTTGCGAAGGGCTTGCCCGTTCAACTGCGGGCGAGGAAGGGCAAAGAGGAGTACCCACTCCTTGCCACTCTCAACTTATAGCGCACTGGGGGGCTTGCGGCAAGGCCCCGGTGGTGGGGCAGAATCGCGGGCCGAGGTCGGAACCTGCAGAAATGAGAGATTCGCGAAGTGTGCATGCTTTTGTCTGGTGATGAGTCGTGCGGTGACATCGAGCCGTTGGGGGGACGCGCGCCGCGGTTGCGGGCACTCGACACCGGGGTGCTGGTGTGCGGGCCGACGGACGTCGCGGCAGCGACCGCGGACCGGAGCTGATGACATGAATCCCCTGACCACCAGCGCGTTCGACCTTCCCCACCACCTCTCCCCCAAGGCCGACCCGGCCCTGATCGACGGCGACGAGCAGCACTTCGCGGCCATCGCGGAGAGCCTTGAGCAAGCAATCGCCGAACTGTCCGACCGTCTTGAGGCCGAGCGCAGGGCTCCCGGCGGCATCGGCCGGGCGGCGATGGACCGGGACGCAGAGATCCACCGGCTGACCGGCCGCCTGCGCGCCTTGCGTCGCTTCGGTTTGGACCTGTGTCTGGGACACATCGTCGGTACGGACCATCCCGAGCCCGTGTACATCGGACGCCTTGGCCTCACCGACAGCGCGGGGCGTCGGCTGCTGCTCGACTGGCGCTCCCCCGCGGCCGAGCCGTTCTTCGCAGCGACGCACGCCAACCCGATGGGTCTGGCAAGCCGCCGCAGGTATCGCTGGACCCGCGGCCGGATCAGCGACTACTGGGACGAGGTGTTCACCGCGGACGGGCTCGAAGGGCACGCCGCGCTGGACGACCAGTCCGCGTTCATCGCCAGTCTGGGCAGCAACCGGTCGGCCCGCATGCGCGATGTGCTCGCCACCATCCAGGCCGACCAGGACGCCATCATCCGAGCGGGATCCCGCGGCACTCTGGTCGTCGACGGTGGCCCGGGTACCGGCAAGACCGTCGTGGCACTGCACCGCGCCGCCCATCTCCTCTACTCCGACCCTCGCCTCGGTCACCGTCGGGGCGGCGTGCTGTTCGTCGGTCCGCACCAGCCCTACCTGGCCTACGTCGCCGATGTCCTGCCCAGCCTGGGAGAGGAGGGCGTACAGACCTGCACCCTGCGGGACCTCGTCGCCGAGGGAGCCGGAGCAGCGACCGAGACCGACCCGGGCGTGGCCCTTCTGAAGTCGTCCGCGGACCTGGTGAAGGCAATCGAGCCGGCCGTCGGTATCTACGAGGAGCCGCCCACCGAGGGGATGACGGTTTCGACCCACTGGTCCGACATCTGGCTGAGCGCCGACGACTGGGCGGCGGCGTTCGAAGCAGTGGAACCAGGTACTCCGCACAATGAGGCGCGTGACCAGATCCGGGAGGAGCTGCTCACGATCCTGATTGACAAGGACGACAGCGACGCCTCGCCCGACCTGCTCCGGAGGTCGCTGCTGCAGGACCGAGAGCTGATCCGGACCCTCAACCGTGCGTGGCCGATGCTCGAAGCGAGCGACCTCGTCGGAGATCTGTGGTCGGTGCCCGCCTACCTGCGCAAGTGCGCTCCCTGGCTCGGCCCCGATGACGTGCGCAAGCTGCAGCGGAAGGACGCCCAGGCCTGGACGGTGTCCGACCTGCCGCTTCTGGATGCGGCACGGCAGCGGCTCGGCGACCCGGAGGCATCCGTACGCAAGCGCCGGCACGAGGCCGCGGTCGCCGCCGAACGTGCGCGCAGGGCCGACGTCATCGACGGCATCCTGCAGGACACCGAGATCGACGAGAGCGAAGGCGCGGTGGGGATGCTGCGCGGACAGGACCTGCAGAACACCCTGATCGACGAGTCCGCCCTGCCCAGCGCCGAACCGGACCTCCTCGCCGGCCCGTTCGCGCACATCATCGTGGACGAGGCGCAAGAACTGACCGACGCAGAGTGGCAGATGCTGCTGCTCCGCTGCCCGTCCCGGAGCTTCACCATCGTCGGGGACCGCGCCCAGGCCAGGCACGGATTCACGGAGTCGTGGCAGGAACGGCTCGAACGGATCGGGCTCGACCGGATCGAGGTGGCCTGCCTGAGCGTCAACTACCGCACACCGGAAGAGGTGATGGCGGAAGCCGAGCTGGTCATCCGGGCCGAGCTCCCGGACGCCAATGTGCCGACCTCCATCCGCAGCAGCGGCATCCCCGTCGTCCACGGAGCCGTTGCGGATCGGGACGCGATCCTCGACACCTGGCTCGCTGCGCATGCCGACGGGATTGCCTGCGTCATCGGCGATCCCACGTTCCGGGCGACATCCCGCGTCCGGTCGCTGACCCCGGAACTCTCCAAGGGCCTCGAGTTCGACCTGGTCGTACTCGTGGACCCAGAGGAGTTCGGCAAGGGGGTAGAAGGAGTGGTCGACCGCTATGTCGCGATGACCCGGGCGACCCAGCAACTCGTCATCCTCACGAGCTCCTGACTCGGCCAGGACATCGTGATGGACCGATTGATCGATTCATCGATTGATCGCCTTCCGACGAGCAGGAGGACCGTGGGCGCAGGTGCCTGCCTGCCCGGGCTTCGCGGTCCGCGCCGGGACCCCTCCGCCGAGTGTGGGCCGGCGCCGGCAGACCGTCTACGACTCCTCTGCCAGCCGTGCCCAGGTGTGGGTGTCCAGGGTGTCGTAGGGGCCGATGCGGGAGAGCTCGGTGCCGTCGTGTCCGAGAGCCACGATGACGGGACGAGCGCTGCGGCTGGCGTGGGGGGACATCCAGGCGGCGATGAGCTTGCGCTGCTCGGGAGCGTCGATCCTGCGGTTGCCGAAGAGGATTTGGCCGACGTCCGGCCCGAGGTGGACTTCGACGCAGTGGATCCGTGGGGCCGTGTCGACGGAGCGGGGCGCGTCAAGGCAGCGGGTGAGGCTGAGTGCGCACCCGCCGCCGCAGAGCTCGATCACATCGACGTCGGGAGGGTCATTCACCGTGCCACTACCGCCACCCACGTACTCCCACTGCTCGTCGTACCACTCCAGCAGCGCCGTGTGCTCCCGCGCCCACGGGAACTTCGGGTACCACACGAGCCAGACCGCCCCGACGCCGGTGGTGGTGTCGACATCGGCCGACACCACCGTCAGCACATGCCGCGGCATCCATCGCGGCTGAGGCTCCGCGCCCTCCAACACGCGCCTCACCACGCCCGGAAGAAGAGCCTCCGTCCAGCGCCCCCACCCCAAGACCTCTCTCCACATCCGCATACGTCTGCGGTACCCGGTGCGTCACGACAGCAAGCCGGTTTCTCACGGTGCATCACCCCGGTGAGACCCCTGCTGCGCCAGTACGGCCTCCGGTTCCCGCTCCGGCCCCCCGGCCCCCCGGCACCGAACCCCTGGCTTCGGCACGTCGCCGTAGTGGCGTTGTGCCATGCATCCCGTCCCCCGTAAGCAGGCGCTGAACGACTCGGCCTCACGGGGTTTTCAGCACACATGCCCCGTCATGGTCGTCGACCAGCGCATGCCGGCGACCATGTGCTCCAGGTAGCCCGCGTCGCTGACCGTCACCGCGATCTCTGCATAAGGCAGCTCGGCGAAGGAACAGGTCCGCAGAAGCTTCCATACGGTGTAGTCGTCCAGGTCGGCGGGGCCGTCCGGCTCCTCCGGGCCCCAGGGCTCCTCCGGGTCCCAGGGCTCGTCCGGGTTTTCCAGCGCTGCGACCTCACTTCGCAGGGGGACGTTGCGGTAGGGGCTGATGTCGTAGCGGGTCACGATGTCGGCGGCCCCTTGGGAGAACTCCTCGGCGTTGCCGGAGGTCATCACGAAGTGCGAAATGCCGTCGTGCCCCCTGCCGCTGTCCAGCTGGTACACGTCTTTCGCTTTGCGCCTGGGTTCGAGCACGGTCTTGCCGTCGTCCGCGAGCAGGTATCCGTCTTCGGTGACGCGTATGTGCTTGCCGAGGATGAGTTCGTAGAGCTTCGAGAACTCGTCCTTCAGCCGCATGCTTGCCGTGATGTCGTTGCCCTGGTCCGCGGTGAAGGGGTATCGGTCTCCGCCTTCCTCCTCATCGTCTTCGTCGTGCAGAAATCCACGGTCCAGGTGCCACCAGGCGTCGACCAGGAGAGACAGGGGGAAGACGGACTTCCGCGGCACGGAGGGGACGTCGGGGTTGATGATGTGCACCCTCCCACGGAGGGTCGAGCCTTCGACGGAGTCGATGGACACGGTGAAGATGCTGGTCATGCTGGGCCCCTTGAGTCGGAAGCGGTGGTCACGCTTGGTCTCCGGTCAGTCAGGAGAGTAGGCGTGACCACTGACACTCACTGCGGGAGCCGGGCTCATCGGAGGGCGAGGGTTCGGGGGGCGAGGGTTCGGGGGGCGAGGGTTCGGGGGGCGAGGGTTCGGGGGCGAGGGTTCGGGCGCCCAAACCGGCGGCCGGGGGCGCCGGTCAGGTCTGGTGTCATGGTCAGCCCTTCCAGGCAGGGAGGTTCATGCCGTGGAGGTTGCGGTAGGCGGCACGCTGCGGGGGTGCCCAGTCGTCGAGGAGTTCGGCGTCGACCTCGTAGACCTCGATGCCGATCGGATGACACACGTCGAGCGGGTCGCCCGCGTCCGGTCCCCACAGCGGCACGGACAGATCGCCACCGGGACAGGTGGACAGCGCACAGAGCAGGTCGAGTTCGGCGAAGAACTCGAAGTGGTCACCGGGCCGGGCCGGGCATTCCTTCATGAAGTACTGGTCGTTCTCGTTGAGTCCGGTGCACTGGAAGACGTTGAGGACGTCGTGCACATCGAACTCCGTCAGCCCGTACGGCAGCACTGCGCGCACCAGGTTCGAGTGGCAGTGGAAGTCGAAGTCCTCACCGGTGAGCATGCGGTTGACGTACGGGTCGCAGCGGGTGCCGAGCAGATCGTGCACCCTGCCGCCCTCGTTGTCGGTGCCGTAGCCGGCGAGCGTGTCGTCGGTGACGGTCAGCAGCGGGCGCAGGAAGGGGAGGTTGGACCACAGGCGGTCGTAGGTGCTGACGTGGGCGCGCTGCAGCTGACGGGTGCGTGCGGCCCAGAGGCGTTCGCGCGGGTCGTGGCGGTTCCAGACGTTGAAGTCACCGACCTGCGGCCCGTCCACGGTGACGATGCGGCACAGATGGCCGGCGGGTACTTCCCAGGCGCGGCCGGCGCGGATCGGGATGGTGAAGCTGTCGACCAGCCGGCGGTCTCCGGAGCTGCCGGAGACCCGGTCGTAGAAGGCCTTGTCGACGTCGAGGGGGCCGCCCTTGGTGGCCTGGTACGCGGCTTCGGTGCTGACCATCGGTGTGCTCTCTTTCCTGGTAATCACTGACTCTGGAATTCCGCTTCGATCGGCACCTCGCAGAAGGCGAGGCGCAGCTGGGCAACGGTGGTGAGGAAGAAGCGGTCGAGCCGGTCACTACCGATCAGGTGCACCACACCGCGGTGGAAGTCCAGAGAACAGGTAGCCGCTTCGTTCCACTGACCGGCCTCGGCCGCCCGTTCGGCGGCCGAGACATACCGGTCAAGGCCGTCGAGCGTGGGCCGCTCCCTGGAGAGGTGCAGCGCGACCTGAACCGTACGCAAGACGCGTGTCCGTTCCCAGTATCTGATGCCCTGAGCAGCAAGTTCGTTAGTTCTCAACTGACGTCCGGTGCGGCACGGGAGAAGTCGTACACGGCGAAGTCGGTGATCGGGACGTATCCGATGCGCTGGTAGAGGGCGTTGCTGGTGAGGTTGGCAGGGTCCGCGAACAGGACGACGTCTCTCGCGCCTGCGGTGAGCGCGGTCCTGCTCACCTCGACCGTCACGGCGCCCGCGTAGCCACGGCCGCGGAGGCGAGCCGGGGTGTAGACGGGGTCCACCCGGACCATGCCGGCGAGCATCGAGGTCACGGCCGCCATGGAGACGGGAGTGCCGTCCGGGGTCTCCCAGAAGGTGAAGTGTTTGTCGGCGAAGCGCGAGCCGGCCCAGGAGCCGGCGTCCACGGTGGGGACTTCTCCGACGGTGTCAACGAACTCGCCGCACCAGCAGACGACTTGCTTGTGGTCCTGCTCGCCCGCGACTCGGTGCCGGCCCTCCGGGAGCGGCTCCGGTGGGGTGAGTGTGCCGAGACGGTACAGACGGATCCGCTTGCTGAGGGTCGGCGCTGCGCCTGTGTGCCGCTGCCATGCCTCGGCGAAAGCAGTGGCGGTGCTGTGGTCCGCGCTGACGTAGGGAAGGGAGTGCCCGAGGGCGGCCAGGTGGGCGGCGAGGGTGTCGGCTTGCTCGGGGGTGAGGGAGGTGACGCTCAGTCCGCGGGACGGGAGGCGGTGGAAGGTGGCGCGGACCGTGCCCGCTCGCTCCAGTCGGCCGAATACGGTGGGTTGGGCGCCGAATGCGTCCGCCCCGTGTGTGCGCAGTTTCTCGGTCACCGTCAGCGGCATGGTGTGCAGGTCGGGCCGTGAGCGCAGGAAGTCTCCGGCTCGGGCGAGGAAGTCGTCGACGTCTTCGGTGAGTTGCCAGTCGTCCGGTCGCATGCTCCATGTTTTCGCATGCCGTAGGTGTGCCCCGTGGTTTTCCGCCAGGGCGAGGCCGCAGGGCTTCCTCACCGTCATGCAGGCGTCCGCGCCAAGAAGGTGGCGATTGTCCTCATCGCTCCTTCGGCTCGCTCCCGGCCGGCTCCCAGTCGCCGGCTCCCGGTCGGCTCCTCCAACAGGCGTGCGGTGGGGGCGAGTCCAGGCTGGTCGCACAGCGCACCTCCGGGCGGAAGCCGCAGGGATACCGGGGACGGACCACGAGGCCGGGGCGGCGTCCTGCCCCGGCCTCGTGGCGGTCACCCCGGCCTCGTTGCGGTCCCAGCCCAGGGGGTAACCGCTAACCGCCGCTCATCCTCTGCGGCGGACGGGCGCGGTGTGGAGCGGGAGGCCGAGGGCTCCCATCGCCGCCTCCATGGTGGCCTCGCCAAGGGTCGGGTGGGCGTGGATGGTGTCGGCGAGGCCCGTCAGGGTCAGGCCGTGCGTCACGGCGAGCGCCGCCTCCGCTATCAGGTCGCTCGCGCCGGGACCGATGATGTGCGCACCCAGGACCGCACCGCTCGACCGGTCGGCGACCACCTTGACCATGCCGTCCGTAGCGCCATACGCGTGAGCGCGCCCCAGAGCGGCGAACGGGAAGCGTGCGGTGGTGGTCTCGTGGCCGGCTTCGCGTGCTTGGGCCTCCGTCAGGCCGACGCTCGCCACCTCCGGGCGGGTGAAGGTGGCTGCCGGTACGGCCCGGTAGTCGATGCGTTCGTCATGGCCGCTCACCACGGACGCCGCCACCAGGGCCTGGTGGGAGGCGACGTGTGCGAGCTGGATGCGGCCCGTCACATCTCCGATCGCAGAGATATGCGGGATGTTGGTGCGCAACCGGTCAGTGACCGGGATGTAGCCCCGGTCGTCGGTGTGCACTCCGGCCTTCTCCAGGTCGAGGCCGGCGGTGTTGGGACGGCGTCCGACGCCGAAGAGGACGATGTCGGCGGGGAGGGTCTCTACGGGTTGGCCGTTGGCGTCGGTCACCAGCGCCCGGAGCTGAATTCCGTCGCCTTCGCCCTGCCCTTCGCCCTGCCCTTCGATGGCCGTGACGGTGTGCCGGGTCAGTACCTTGATCCCCTGCTTGGTGAAAGAACGGGTGAGGGTGCGCCCGATCTCTGCGTCCTCAGCCGGCAGGAGCGTCGGCGCCATCTCGACGAGGGTGACCTCGGCGCCGAACGTGCGGAACAGGCTCGCCCATTCCGCGCCGACCGCGCTGCCTCCGACCACCACGGCCCGGGCAGGGACCTCCGGCAGCAGGAAAGCGCCGTCGGAGGTGATGACGCCGGGAAGGTCGGAGCCCGGGAGGTCCGGCATGAGCGGCTGGGACCCGGTGGCGATGATGATGTCGTCCGCGGAGAGGGTTTCCCGCGCCGGCTGCGGCGTCGGGGGTGCGGCGTAGAGCGGGCCGTCTTCGCCAAGGGGCGAGGGGCCGGTTTCGTGGACGGCGACGGTGTGCGGATCGGTGAACCGTGCATGGCCGTTCACCACGGTCACGCCGTTGGCCTTGAGGAGATGCGCGATGCCGTCCGTCAGCCGGCTGACGATCCCGTCCTTGCGCTTCAGAACGGCGGAGTAGTCCAGCCGCACTCCCTCTGTCAGCACGCCGAACTCCTCGGCGCCACGCACGGTCTCCAGGACCTCCGCCGAGCGCAGCATGGCCTTGGTCGGAATGCAGCCCCAGTTGAGACAGACGCCACCGGGGCGCTCCTTGTCGACGAGGGCGACCGTACGGCCGAGCTGAGCAGCGCGGATGGCGGCGACGTAGCCGCCGGGTCCGCCGCCGATGACGAGAACGTCGAAATGCTGGTTCAGGGGCTTCGCGGGGGTCATGGGGGCTTACTCCTCTTCAGGCTGGGTGTCTGCGGACGCGAGGGGATGACGCTGCGTCAGTGCAGCTACGCGAGCGCTCAGCTCGGCCATGGCGGTGGCGTGGGGTTCGTGTGTGAGGGCTCGGGCGATCACATCGGCGATTTCGCGGAAGGACGCGTCATCGAATCCACGGACGGCCAGTGGCGTGGTACCGAGGCACAGGCCGTGCTTCTCCGAGCTGTCCGGCCTGATGCCGAGCGAGCGCAGACGCTCCCCGGCCCGTCCGGCGTCCAGCGACGCATACGCGAGATCGATGAGCACAAGCGGCGTCTCGGTCGAGCCGGTGACCACCCGGGCCCCGGTCTCGGCCACGTCATCGGCGAGGAGCCGCCCGGCGAGAATGCGGGCGCCACGGAGCGCGCGCTCCTGCCGGTCCCGGAACTCCGACGACATGGCCCCGCGGAGGGCGACCGCTTGCGCCGCGAGGAACTGCCCCGGAGGCCCGCTCGTCCGGCGGGCGGCGGTTGTCGAGGCCATCCGCGTGGCGAGGTGTCGGTCGTCGGTGAGCAGCACCCCGCCACCGGCGCCGCCCAGTATCCCGTGCAGGTCGGCGGTGACGACGTGGGCACCGGACAGCGGAGTCGGCTGCAGGCCTGCCGCGACCAAGCCCGCGAAGCGCGTCATATCGACCATCAGCAGGGCACCGACCTCGTCCGCGACCTGTCGGAAGCCCACGAGATCCGGAATGCGGGGGTGGGTTGCCCCGCCCGCGACGATCACCGTGGGCAGGTGGGCCCGGGCAAGGCGAGCCACTTCCGCCATGTCGACCAGACCGTCGGATGCCCGAAGTGGGTACGGGACCACGTCGTAGGGCCGGCCGGCCAGGGCGACGAGGGTGCCGTGCACACCCCGGCCACCAAAGGAGTGGCCAGCGCAGAGGACGCTGTCTCCGGGGGCCAACAGGGCGGTGAGTGCTGCCTCGTGGGCCGGGACTCCCGTCTTCGGCAGTACCTGGGCGTATTTCCCGCCGAAGAGGGCCTTCGCCCGGCTGACCGCAATGCGTTCGAGCGCCACCTGCGCCGGGGGCGTGGCGAAACTGCTCTCCCCCGCAGCAGTCATCGCCAAGGACTGCTGCCGTTCCCGCAGTTCTGCCGCGACGACCGCCGCGACCTCGGGGTCCGTATCGGTGGAGGGGGTTACGTATCCGGGATTCGCCGTGGCCGTGGGGGTTGGTGGCGGTGGTGCCCCGCGGAGGTGGGTGGAAGCAGAGGATGGCATGGGCGAGTGGTTCCTCTCGGAGAAGAAGCGGCAAGAGCGGAGGGGAGGGGCACGAAGCGGCAACGGCCAGAGCGGAACGGCCGGAGCGGAACGGGCGGTGAAGTCCGCCGGGTCAGCATTCGATGACGTTGACCGCGAGCCCGCCCCGCGCCGTCTCCTTGTACTTGACCTTCATGTCGGCGCCGGTGTCCTTCATGGTCTTGATGACCTTGTCGAGGGAGACGTGGTGGCGGCCATCGCCGCGCAGCGCCATACGGGCGGCGGTGACGGCCTTGACCGCGGCCATGCCATTGCGCTCGATGCAGGGGATCTGGACGAGACCGCCGACGGGATCGCAGGTCAGGCCCAGGTTGTGCTCCATGCCGATCTCCGCGGCGTTCTCCACCTGCTCGACGGAGCCGCCGAGGACCTCGGCGAGGCCGCCGGCGGCCATGGAGCAGGCCGAGCCGACCTCGCCCTGGCAGCCGACCTCGGCGCCGGAGATGGAGGCGTTCTCCTTGAAGAGCATGCCGATGGCACCGGCCGCGAGCAGGAAGCGGACGACCCCGTCCTCATCGGCGCCGGGCACGAAGTTGATGTAGTAGTGCAGGACGGCGGGGATGATGCCGGCCGCGCCATTGGTGGGGGCGGTCACCACCCGCCCCCCGGCCGCGTTCTCCTCGTTCACGGCCATCGCGTAGAGCGTGGTCCACTCCGTCGCCCGGGCGGCCGCATCCCCCTCGGAGCGCAGGGCCCGGGCGGCGTTGGCGGCCCGCCGGCGGACCTTCAGACCGCCGGGCAGGATGCCCTCACGGGACAACCCCCGCGCCACACACGCCTGCATGACCTGCCAGATCTCCAGCAGCCCGGTGCGGATCTCGTCCTCGGTGCGCCAGGCCTTCTCGTTCTCCAGCATCAGAGAGGGGATCGACAGGCCCGTCTCGCGGCTGAGGCTCAGTAGTTCCGCCGCTGTCCGGAAGGGGTACTTCAGGACGGTGTCGTCGAGCTTGATGCGGTCCTCGCCCACCGCGTCCTCGTCGATGACGAAGCCGCCGCCCACCGAGTAGTACGTCTTCTCCAGCAGCGGCGCACCGGTGGTGTCGTAGGCGAAGAGAGTCATGCCGTTCGCGTGGTACGGCAGCGTGCGGCGGCGGTGCAGGATCAGTCCGGTCGACTCGTCGAAGTCGATCTCGTGGGCGGTGCCTGTCTCGGCGCCCAGCAGCCGCAGCCGCTGGGTGCCACGGATACGTGCGACCTCCTCGTCGGCGCTCTCCACGTCCACCGTGCGCGGGGAGTGGCCTTCCAGACCCAGCAGTACGGCCTTCGGCGTGCCATGGCCGTGTCCTGTCGCGCCGAGCGAGCCGAAGAGTTCGGCACGTACGCAGGCGGTGCGAGGGAGCAGGCCGTCGCGTTGGAGGCTGAGCACGAACATCCGGGCGGCGCGCATCGGGCCGACCGTGTGGGAACTGGAGGGTCCGATACCGATGGAGAAGAGGTCGAATACGCTGATGGCCATGCCATCCTCCGTGGGTCGCTGGGGGCACCGGCCAGTTCGGGACGGTGCCGCTCAGACAGGTGGTGTGAAGCCGGGCAGGGGCAGCAGGGTGGTGGTGTCGCAGCGCGACGCACCGCCGGCCTTGTGCGGCGGTGTCAGCTCTCGTGGGCGTCGATCGACGGGCAGGAGCAGAGGAGATTGCGGTCGCCGTGCGCGCCGTCGACACGGCGGACGGGGGGCCAGTACTTGTTACGGCCGGTGGTCGTCATCGGGTATGCCGCGGTGTTCCGGCTGTAGGGACGCTCCCCGTCGCGGGCCGGCGTCTGTGCCATGTGGGGCGCGTTGACCAGCGGATTGCCGTCCTTCGGCCATACCGCGTCGCCCACCTTGTCGATCTCCCGGCGGATGGCGATCATGCTGCGGCAGAACCGGTCGATGGTGAGCCCGTCGGCTCCCATCATGCGGATGTAGGCCCAGGTGATCGGGAGGATCGAGGTGGATCCGTAGGGGGCTGCCGACACCAGCCCCCCGCCGTCGCGTTGGGCGGGATCCGGGTGCATCGGGTGTGAGGGCAGATACGGTGCGAGGTGCTCGCGTGCGGCGACAGGGCCGACGCCGGGCCCTCCCCCACCGTGCGGGACGCAGAACGGCTCTTCGGCGTCCGGTCCGATGTGGCGTACGGAGAAGGGCGCGGCCCGTTCCAGAGCGGCGAGCGACTGGTGGGACGGGGCGTCGGGGGGAGAGTCGGGGTGCGTCATGGAGGCTCCTCGGGCCTGGCGCGCACCGTCGAACGGGGCACGCGATCGAGTGAGCCTCCCCCTCTGTCATTGGCCTGAGAGCTTCACCGCGACAAGCGCGGCTTGCACCGTGGGCGAGACGCATGAGCGTCTGCTTTCCAGAGTCCACCTCCACTGCGCGGTAACGAGGCCTGAGAGTTTCCGGGGAGGATTTGCTCCTTCGGCGCCACACCACTGGGGTGTGGGCTCTCCCGCGCAGAATCGTCGGTGGTCTTTTCAGTTGTGGTTCGCCGCACCGTACGGTGATCGAGACACCGCCGTCAAGAGCTGTCCGCAGCGTGGCCCGCCCCGGCGCCGTGCTCCCACGACGCGGCCCTGACCTGCGAAAATGGCACGTTATCCGCCGCCGGCGGACGCCGCTGTCCGCGTACCGGTGAGTATCGATCGATCCCTTCCCCTACCGCCCGGGCAGGCAACTGCAGGAAAGCAGGCGCTGGTGCGTCTCACCCACGGTGCAAGCCGCGCTCATCGCGGTGAAGCTCTGAGGCCCGCTCGGTGGCGATCGTGCGCAAGGCCGCTGGACACTCCTCAACGGTGACAGTGATCCGCTGTACCCCGTCCGTGCCCTTCTTCAGGGACACCGCCGCCACCCACGCGATCCAGGTCGCAGTGGTGATGTCATGTCGCCGGTGCATCGCCGGCCTCCTCACTCGTGCGGCGGGCGCGCAGTTCCCTGCGCAGGAGCAGCGGCAGCGCTACGAGCAGACCGAAGCCCAGCGTTGAGATCAGCAGTACGTGCGCCCGGTCCCGCCAGTCCGGGCCGGCGAACGGTGCCGAGGAACGCCACAGCACTCCGCGTGTACGCGAAGCGGATGCGGGGGTGCGCATGAAGAGGGTGTGAAGACGCGCCGCGGCGTTGTGTGAGGAGTCCGCCAAAACCACCCGCACTCCCCGCAGAAGGACGAGATTCTCTCGTACGACCCTCGTCGAAGGAAGCGGCACCGAGGGCGTCTCCGGTACAAGTGAGCCGACTCTGAGAGGCATCGACAGAATGACACGTTTACCGCAGGAGAAGGACGCGACGACCGGCGGGTACTCCCGCCGTAGACTCCTCAAGGCCGGCCTCGGCGTCGCCATGGGGGCGGGGGTCGTCGGTTCCAGTACCACGGTGGCGATGGCCGGTGGGCCCAACGACCCGTCCAGCCCGACGCTCGCGACCAAGGTGAAGAACCTCAGCGGCCCGGCCGAGACCGGCCCGTTCGCCTCACCGTGGACCGACCTCGGCATCCCCGCGTTGTGCCCGAATGGCACCATGCTGTTCGTCGGCGGCGACACCTTCAACGGCGATCATGTACCGCAGCCGGGCGAGCCCGCCGATGACTGGCGCGCCCCGGTCGGCCTGCGCTCCAGCAGCGCGGACCTGAACAACCTGCGTATCGATGGCAGCGTCGGCGGCAATCACGCCAACAGCCTGGTCGACGAGCCGCACAGCCCGGTCGGCGACAAGGCCACGACGGCGATCCCGTCCGATGTGTTCGTCGTCGACGGCGTGATGTACATGCACCTCATGCGCGGTGTCATCTACGACACCCACCACACGGACTTCTGGCGCTCCACCGACAACGGTGAGACCTGGGAGTACCTGTGCCAGTGGCCGGGGGACCTGCACGGCGGCCAGTTCCAGCAGAAGACGTACGCGGTGGCCGAGGGCGACTACTGCTATGTCCTGTCCACGGTCTTCAACCGCGACGTGGAATCGGGGATGCTGCTGCACCGGGTACGGAAGGACAGCCTCGGCAACGCGGACGCGTACGAGCCGTGGGGCTACGCTGACGGCGGCTGGCGGTGGGGCGCGCCCCCGACGACCGTCTTCGGGACCCGGAAGTGGGGCGAGATCTGCTTCCGCGCCATGGACGGCAAGTACGTCCTCACCTGGCTGAACATGAACGCGCTGTCGATCCGGGCGATGGTCTTTCCGCTCCCGACGTCGGACCTGACCAGGACGCTGGAGCAGACGATGATCCTGCCCGGCACACCGGGTCAGGAGGCGGCCAACTTCGTGGCAAGCCCGTACGGCGGATTCGTCATCCCCGGCTCGACGTTCGGCAACTTCCACATCGCCGTCAGCCAGTGGTACGACCCGAAGAACTACCGGATCATGCAGTACAAGGTCAACATGCTCTCCTGAGCCGGCGCACCCGGGAGGAACACTCTTCCGGCAACGGCCGATGAGGCAGCGGCCGCCCCTGCATGTGCTGCCGGGGCGGCCTGCTGGGCGGATGGGCGGATGGGCGGATGGGCGGATGGGCAAGTGTCTGTGGGTGGCTATGAGTTCGGCTCTGAACTGACGGTGGGTGGGCCGGTGGGTGGGCCTCGGCTGGTGCGGCCCGGGATGTGGACGGTTCTTGCCACGCTGGGCCCACGAGGAGCGAACCGATGCGTGGGAGCCTGGCTCACGGGCGCGTGGCTTCGGCCGTCGTCGGCCGCGTCCGCCACGTCCGCCGCGTCGGGCCGGTGCGCTACACCACGGCGGTCAGTTCTTCCCGGCGGGGGTACAACGGCTCCCCGCGCTCGGGGTCTTGAGCTCCGTGAGGTAATCGTCAACGGCGTCGCGTGTGCAGTCACTGCGGCCGTAGACACTGTGTCCCGCGCCCTCGTACGGCAGCAGGGCCGTCGTCTTACGGGTCTGCCGGTGCACCTTGGTGGCCCACGCGTAGTGGTTCGCCGGGTCGTGCAGCGAATGCAACATGAGGATCTTGGGTGCTTCGGTGATGCGCAGACGGTGCTGTGGGTTGTTCACCTCGTTCGGCCAGCCGACGCAGCCGGCCACGTCGGCGTGAACCCGGGGTGAGCCGCGCATGTGCGGTGCAGCCCGTAGTTCGGCCTCGGTCAGGCGGGCGAACTCCCGGTAGTCCTTCGGCCGGAACCGCCAGTCCTGGCAGAACACCGCATGGAACGGCTCCGCCGCCGTCTGTCCCTCCTTTCCCTGCGAGGCCCGCGGTTGCGGCTGCTGAGACTGCTGCGGATGATCCTTCGGTTCCTGGGCATCCAGCTGCGCTATATATGTGGCCAGCTTTTCCCCATCCGGTCCGTAGAACGCTTTGAAGGCGACGAGTGCGATCGCGTTTGCGGTGAGAAGCTGGTCCGGGTTCTCCGGATCGCGTATCTCTCCCCGGTCCGCCCTGGCGAGCAGGCCGTCCCATACGGCGGTGACGTCCCGGCCGTGCAATGCGCAGGAGCTGGTGCGGTCACACCACTCGACGAACTGGTGGAACGAGTCCTCCGTGGTGGCGGCCGAGGAGACCAGGAACTCCCGGGCGCCGAGGCTGTGGTCGACGTTCGCGGTGAGGGCCATGGTCCGGATCCGGTCGCCGTACTGCTCCGCGTACTGCTGACCGATCAACGTGCCGTAGGAGTGACCAAAGTAGTTGATCTTCTTCTCGCCCAGCGATCTACGGATCGCGTCCATGTCCCGGACGACGCTCAAGGTGTCGGTGTGGTCGAAGACCGGACCACTGTGTCGTCGGCAGTCTTTGCGCAAGGTGCGGTTGAAATCGGCGAGTCGATCGAACTCCGCCTGATTGCGGGGGTAGGCCGACGGCCGTTGGTCCAGCAGCTTCTGCGAGCACTTCACCGGCTGACTGCCCCCGACACCTCGGGGGTCAAAACCGATGATGTCGAACTTTGCCTGGATCTCCGCGCTGAAGTGGGACTTGGCACGCCGTACAGCGAAGTCCACTCCTGAATCACCCGGCCCACCCGGGTTGACCAGCAGCACACCGACCCGGCGATCCGGATCGGTCGCCTTGCGACGGGCCACCGCAAGATCAAACCCTTCGCCCGACGGACGTGCCCAGTCGACGGGCAGGCGCAGAGTCCCGCATTCCACTGCGGCGTTCTGGGGGCACGGCTTCCAGTCGATGGCGCCCTGTGTCGTCGTGCTTCTGCCGGGAGGGCCGGCATTCGCCTCCGCACCCGGTGCCGACGCTCCGGCGAATAATCCAACGGCGAGCACTCCGCTGAGCGCCCTGAAGAGCGGTTGCATCAAGCCCCTTCCGAGGGTCTTACGAAATGGATCACGGGGGTTGCCCTCAACCGAGCCTGACAGCGGGCCACCCGGGTTCACCACCGCCAGAGACGGAAATCAGGGAAGGCACCGGGACGTGGTCAGGGTTGCCCTCAGGGCGACGCCTCGGGGTTATCACCCCGCCCCCGGAGTCCTCCCCACACTTGATACGGCTCCGCCAGGGACCGGACGGCGTCGATCCGACGAGCTCCGACGAGCCCGATGGCACCGCCGCCGGCACCGAAACGGGCCTGGGCCGGTTCAAGGAGCTCTTCAATTGCCTTCGGGAGTTGAGGGAGAGTGCGGCCGACCCATCACGCGGAAGCCGTCGCGCTCACGATCCCGATCGTCACCGTTGAGTGTCACGCTGCCGTATTTGCCATCGGCCACCCACTCAATCTTCACGGTGAACCGTACGTCCTTGCCGCCCGGGCTGAGCCGGAGGTTCAACTGCTCAGGATCGTCGGCGGTGACGGTGAAGGGAAGGTCCGTGGCCTGGTGGCCGCCGGCCTTGCCGGCAGCCGGCACCACGGGTGACGGGATACGGGTGAGATCGACGTCGAAGGCACGGCCCTTGAGGGCAGCCGGGCAGCCTTTCGGCTCGGCTACCGCCCCGCCCTTCGGTGGCGGTTCACTGGATACGACGTTGACCTCGACCCCGATGACCATAATGGCCTCGTCCGTCTTGGCCTGCAGCGTGATGGGAAGGCTCGCGGGCTTGCCCGCTGCGGTGACGGGGATGCCTCGCTTGCACACGGAAGCGGGATCCGTGGCCTCCGTTGGGTCGAGATATAGGTGCTCTCCCCCGACGGTCCGCGAAGCGAAGGCAGTGAGACCGGGCGGGCCGCTGATGGCACTCCAGGCCCACTCCCACAGTCCCTGCACGGCCCAGAAGCCGACAGCTCCGACGAGCGGCAGCAAGACCAGCGTCACCCAGTGCGTACGGTCCCGCAGCGGGGACAGCGATGGGCGCGATAACTCCGGCTCCTCAGCCGCCGACGGCTGAGACGCCCGCGGCCTGTCCTGATCGGGCTCTTGCGAAGTGCGCGCGTCCGCATCATTCGCCCGCGATACGTGCTCGTCCGCCGACACAGCCACCCCCATTTGCATATCGGCGCCCGACGACCGCTTTGGAGCTGATGACACGTCACCAGCATTTATTCGAGCACCAGTTGTTACCCGGGGCGCGGCCCCGGATCGCAGTCCAGTCCATCACGTCGCCGCCGCTGCTGTCATGGCTGCGCCGCAGGCGCCGCGACCTCCGGGCCGCTGGGCCGCTGGGCCGCTGGGCCGCTCACTGTCCGACGCGGCGGGCACCCCTCGGCGCAATCCTCGTCCCGCTCAACATCCGCCACACCAACGACCCCGTGGCAGGAAGCCACTGCCCGATGCCTACGATGAACTCGTGCCGAATTTTGAGGTCGTGACAGCCGTCGCCGCACCCCCGGACCAGGTGTTCGCGGTATGCCTGGATGTGCAGGCGCACACCCGTTCCATGGCCGCTTCGTCGGAGCGAGCGGTGGGTGGCAAGACTCGGGGCGAGCTGGCTCTCGGTGACACAGTGACCTTCCGGGCTCGTCATTTCGGTCTGACCTGGCGGCTCAAGGCCCGCATCACCGCATACGACCGGCCTCGACGTTTCGTGGACGAGCAGGAGTCCGGGCCCTTCAAGCGATGGCGGCACGCCCACCACTTCGAACCGGACGGCGCCGGTGGCACCGTGATGAGAGACGTCATCGACTTCGCCTCACCGCTGGGGCCTGTCGGACGTTTCGTCGACAGAATCCTCCTGAGCCGGTACATGCCCCACCTCATCAGAACCCGCAACGCCTACCTGGCCGGCACTTTCGACTGAGCGGTCGGGGCAGCCACGACTGAGGCCGGCGCCCCAAGGGGACGTCTGCGGAGGAACCAGCTCGCGGAATGGGCGCTCGGCGTGCCGGGATCGATGCCAAGGGAACGAGGCCTGAGTCGCCGGGCGTCGATGCTCTCACCCCTCACCCCTCACCCCTCACCCCTCACCCCTCACCCCTCACCCCTCACCCCTCACCCCTCAGCCCTCAGCCCTCAGCCCTCAAGCACGGTCCGCCAAGCACAGTCCGCCAAACATCAGCTACCGAAAAGCCGAAACACCCTGGCGGTTCGCGAGGTGGGGTGGTGTCTTGATGTGTGCGGAGAGGGCTGGATCGGGCTCCAGGTCACCCCAGTGGGCTTGGAGGGGGAGGACACCGGCCCACAGCCCGAGTTCGGCGTCGGGGGTGTCACCGTCGTCCGGGGCACCGGTGCGGATCTTCACGGATGCCTCGTCGAGGGAGAGTGCCAGCAAGGAAGTGGCGGCGAGTTCCTTGCGGCTGGGCTGCCGCGCGTAGTCCCACTGGCCAGGGGTCGCCTGTTCGGTGAGGCAACGAAGGCCCGTCCACTTCTCCTCTGGGTCCGTGACCAGCCGGGGAATGCCGAAGATCATGGCGCTGCGGTAGTTGACCCCGTGCTCGAAGACGGACCGGGCCAAGACCAGGCCGTCGACGTGCGTCACGGTGACACACACGCTCGCGTCGGGTGAGGCGACCAGGCTGCGGCTGGCTACCGATCCGTGGAAGTACAGCGTGGCGCCGTCCGTGCCGTAAACGGTGGGTATGACCAGCAGGTTGCTGTCGACGGTCACTCCGAGGTGACAGACGAAGCCGGCCTTGAGGATGGCGTCGAGGTCGCTCCGGTCGAGGCTGCCTTGCTCTCGCAGTCGCTGGTGCCGTGTGCGGTCCGTCTGCGACAGGGGCCGACCGGGCGTGGGATGGCTCATGGCGGGGCCTTACGTTGGTGTCGATGGGTGACGTGTGGTCCGGTGGCCGGAACGTGTGCCGAAGACGAGGCCCTTGAGGCGACGGTCCCTGATGCGAAGGTCCCTGGCCAGCAGGCGCGTTGCCCCGGCGGCGACACGGGGAGCGGGGCGCGGGACGCGGGGCGCGTCCCGCCCGGTGGGGACAAAGCCCGGGCTTCCTCCCCTCCCCCGCCAAGGTAGTCACCGATGCGAGCGCCGTTGATCACTCACACCACCCAAAGCCTACCGATCCCATTGCGAGACAACCAGAGATCGATGGAATTAGTCGCCCAGGGATAACCATTCGACTAATTCCTTATCCGTCGCGTGCTCCGCCAGTTACACATCCAGGTCCTGCGAACCGTAATCGGCGCCTCGCGCTGAGTTGCCGCCCTGTGCCGGGTGGCCCGACCTGCGCACACTGGAGGTATGCGCGGGATAACCGTCGGCACCACGGCGGAGCGCGAGGAGCTGCTCGCCGCAGCCGTCGTCGAAGCCGTCGAAGGAACCAGCGCGTACGCGGGGAGCGTCTTTCTCCGCTCCCGCGACCGCCGGTCGATCGTGCTCGCCGCGACCTGCAGGGTGCCGCCCTCCCTGCTCGGTGGCTGGCGCCTCATTCCGGTGAGCAGTCCCATCCCGGTCGCCACGGCGTACACCTCCGGGCGCACAGTCCACCTGGCCGACGCAGAGGAGACCATGCGCCGCTACCCCCAGCTCGCGGTGGCTCTGCCGTACGCCTTCGGCTCCTGCTCCGTGCCGGTGGGCGCAGGTGGGGAGACCTTCGGTTCGCTGGCGATCATCTGGGCGGCGTCACCCGGCGGCGCAGGGCTTTCCAAGGCCCAGCGCCGCCACGTACGGACCATCGCCAACCGGCTCGGGGCCTCTCTCGCCGCCCTACGGACCCGTATCGGCGATCCAGTTGAATGCGCCCCCGAAACGATCCCTGTCGAGAACCCCGCTCCCTCGGCACCGGCCGTGCGGGTCGGCCTGTTCGACTGGGACCTCATCTCCGGCATGATCTCCGTGGACGACGAGTTCTGCACGATCTTCGGCCTCGACCCTCGTACGTTCGATGGACAGGCCAAAACCCTGCATGCCTCCCTCCACCCGGGCGATCTTGCTGCCTTCCGCTTCGGGGCCGGCGAGGCAGCTTCGGGGAGCCGGACCACTTCGCGACGCCTGCGCATACGGGATCACAGGTACGGCGGCGACGGATACCGCACGGTCGAGCTGTGGGGCCGCGTACCAGAGGCCGACGACGCGGAGCCACGCACCCACCTGGTCGGCGCGATCGTCGACGCCCGGGCCGGCAGCACGGCCCTGGCGGCGGTCGAACGGCTGCGGGACGGGCTGTTCTCCCTCGCCCCTGACGGGCGGGTCACCTACGCCAACCACAGCGCTCTGCAGTTGCTGGACGTCTCCGGCGACGAGCTGCTGGGACGGATTCTCTGGGACGTACTGCCCTGGCTGTCCGATCCCGATGTCGAGTCCCGGCACCGGTCGGCGATGATCGCGCAGGCGCCGGCCTCCTTCCTTGCCTGTCCCTCACCCGACCGCTGGCTCGCCTTCTCCCTCCATCCGGAAGCGGATGGAGTGACGGGCCGCGTGGTGCCCCTCGGCCAGCCGCCCTCGGCCTCGACGCCCTCCGCCTCCTCCGCCTCCTCCGCCTCTTCCACCGAGTCGCCGACTGCCGCCACACCGACGCGCCTGGGCGTCATGCACCACGTCCTGCAGCTCGGCAGCGCGCTGACCGAGGCGGTCACCACCCGCGAAGTCTGCGAAGTCGTCTCCGACCAGCTAGTACCCGCGTTCGGAGGCCAGCAGCTTGCGATCTACGTGGTCCGCAACAAAACGATGCATCTGCTCTTTCACACCGGGCACCACGAAGACTTCCTCGACTGGCTGGAGGGCGCACCGCTGCACGCCCGGCTGCCCGGTACGGAGGCCCTCACCTCCGGCGCTCCGCTCTTCATCGAATCGCGGCAGGACCTCTCCCAGGACTACCCGGACATCCCCACGGGCGAGGTGAGCTCCTGGGTGTATCTGCCCTTGATCGCCTCCAGCCACCCGGTCGGCATCTGCGTCCTGGGCTTCGACACGACCCATCAGTTCACGGAGAGGGACCGCGGCGTCCTCACCGCTCTCGCCGGGCTGATCGGCCAGGCCTTGGAACGGGCACAGCTCTACGACTCGGAGTTCGCCATCGCGCGCGGCCTGCAGCAGGCGCTCCTGCCGCACCGACTGCCGGCCATCCCGGGCATCCGCACCGTTGCGCGCTATCTGCCCGGCACCAGTGGCATGGACATCGGCGGCGACTGGTACGACGTCATCCCCACAACCAACGGGGTCTCGCTCATCATCGGAGACGTGCAGGGGCACAGCATCGCCGCCGCGGCCACCATGGCCCAACTACGCAGCGCGGTACGGTCCTTCACGGCCGTGGGGCATACACCGGGCGAGGTGATGGCGGGCGTGAACCGCACCCTCATCGACCTCGACTCCGGGCTGCTGGCCAGCTGCTGCTGCATCCACCTCGAACCCCGCACCCACCACGCCCAGGCCGTCACCGCCGGGCACCCCCCACCCCTGCTCCGCCGCCCCGACGGGACGACCGATGTCCTTGACCTCGACGTCGGCCCGCTCCTCGGTGTGGAACGCGCAAGCGCCTACCCCGGAACCCGGATCGCCCTCCCGCCGGGATCCGTCCTCGCCCTCTACACGGACGGCCTGGTCGAGGAACCCGGGGCCGACATCGACGTGGGAATCGACCGCCTCCGCGCCTCCCTGGCACACGCCCGCTCGGACTCACTCGACGAACTCGCCGGCCGGCTGCTGCACAACGCCCGGCGCTCCTCGTACCGGGCCGACGACATCGCCCTGCTGCTCACCGAAACCGCATACGGTTCCGGACAGCAGGGCCCGGATGGCACCTCGGAAGGGCCTTGCGCCGACCGCCCTCACGACTCCGCACGTGGTCCCGGCGACGACCCGCGCAGTGTCACCTTTCGGCGAGAGTGATGCCTGGGCTGCGGCTTTGATGGCGACGGCTTTGATGGCGATGCCCCAGAAGGCGCTGGCCCCCGGCGGCCGCCCTCCCGGCGTCGTGTGCTGTGCCACCCGGTGCCCGCGATCTGGGTCCCGCATCCAGGGCAGGCCGCCTCACCTTCTTCACTTGTGTGTTGTGCCGTGATATCGGTCTTCGCGGGATCGGTCCCTGACCAACGAACCCATGGGGCGGCTCCGCGAGGGCGAAGACATACCGGCGGCCGCCGACCGCATCGAGCCCGAGCAGCGGCTGGAGGTGCCGGCCTCTTCCTCGAAGACGATCGGGTCCTCGATCCCGGCCTCGTCCAGGACGAGGTTCTGCCGGGCGGTCGACTGCTGGTCGGTCGAGACACGCTTGTAGATCAGGTTCGCCACCGAGGGGCCCCTTTCGTACGGAGGAATGGACCCCATCCGTCGTCAAACCCTGTCATCAATCACCGTCGGATCTGATTTGATTCGAGCCGCCGCGAACCCCCGGATCACACGGGTTCATTGGGCACGCTGCCGCCCTGTCTTCAAAGGATCGTTTGCCGACACTCACGAGCCGATCGGCTAGCTCGGGCAGATTGCGGCCTCGATGTGGGCGAGGTGGGCGGCGAGGATCTCTTCGAACGCGGCGCGGCGATCCACCCCCAGGGGGCGGACGTCGCGGGCGAAGGAGGCCAGGGCGGGGAAGCGTTCGGGGTCGGCGCCGAGTACCGTGACACGGAAGAGCTCCATGCCCTGTTCGTACTCTTCCGAAGTGATGGTGCTGACTCCGGCCTCGGAGGCGATCAGCGCGGCGATGAGGACCGCGAGCCGGTGGTAGCGCGCCGGGATCTCCTCGTCGGGCAGTCCCGACGCACGCAGGGCCTGCAGCACCTCTTCCACGACCAGCCGGGAACCGGCGCCGCCTGACGCGTACCGTCCCCAGACCGCGGCGAGCTGGGGCTGCCGGCCGAACGCCTCCCTCACGCGCAGGGCCAGGGCGGTGATGCGCTGCTTCCAGTCGCCCTCGGGGCGGTAGCCGTCCATGGAAGCCAGGAGGATCCGGTCGGCGACCGCACGCAGCAGTTCCGTCTTGCTGCGGAAGTGCCGGTAGAGGCTGGAGGAATCGGTCCCAAGGGTCGCGGCGAGCTTGCGCACGCTGAACGACTCTGTGTCGCCTGTGCGCAGCAACTCCACTGCTACATCCAGGATTTCCTCGGTCGACCAACGCTTTCGACCTGTCATTTCGCCCCTCTCGTCGGACTCAGTCTAACCTATGCACTTGGCGATGCACGCGCCGCGTGCATAATGAGGACATGAGTATGCCGGGCGGGCCGGCATGCCACTCGTGCCCTGTTGTCCGGGTCAGCGACCGATGCGGAGCTCACCCCGGGGAACACGAAAGGACGCATGACGTGAAGAGCCCACTGGATTCCGCGGCGCTGAACGCAGCCCTCGAAGACGTCCACCGCGCCGGGCTACCGGGCCTGTTCGCCGAGGTGCGAGACGGTGACCAGGTCTGGCGCGGTGCCGCCGGGGTCGCCGATGTCGCCACCGGCCGTCCCGTCACCGCCGACATGCGGCACCGAGTCGGCAGCATCACCAAGACCTTCACCGCCGCAGCGGTCCTGCAACAGGTCGAGAGCGGTCAGATCGGTCTCGACACACCGATCGGCCGGTACCTTCCGAAGCTGGTTCCCGGGGAACGCGGTGACGCGATCACGGTCCGGATGCTGATCAACCACACCAGCGGCCTCGCCGAGTACCTCCCGTACGCCTACCCCTCCCTCAAGGCGTTCCCCGTCGCCGCGGATACCAGGCCGCAGAGCCTGGACGATCACCGGCATACGCGGTTCGACCCCGCCGAACTGATCGAGATGGGGGTCACCGCACCTGCCGTCGGCACCCCGGGCGGCACTCCGGGGGTGTACTCCAACACCAACTACCTGCTCCTCGCCCAACTCCTGGAAGAGGTGAGCGGCACAACGGCCGAGTTATGCATCACCCGGAACGTCATCGAGCACGCCGGGCTCCGGGACACCGGATTCCCCGCCGGCCCGTACGTCGAAGGCCCGCACTCGCAGCTCTACGAGGCATGGTTCGGCATGATCGACCCGCCGCGCGACTACAGCGTCTTCGACATGTCATACGCGGGCCCTTCTGCCTCGCTGATATCGACCGTCACCGACCTCAATCGCTTCTTCGGCATGCTGCTGGCCGGGGAGATCGTCAGTCCGTCGTCGCTGGCGCAGATGCAACGCACTGTCCCGGTCGTCTCCCAGGAGGGAAAGACGATCGACTACGGCCTCGGCCTGTACCCGATGGAGGGTCCCGGGCAGGGCATCTTCTGGGGCCATGGCGGCACGGTCTGGGGTGGTGGAGCGCTGGCCATGACCCGTGCCGACGGCAAGCGGCAGATGGCGGTCGCGGTGAACCTGCAGAGGTGGAACGGGTTCGACTCCTCCGGCAAGCCGCAGCCGCATCCCATCGACGACGCGCTTGCGGCGCTCTACCGCGTGGCGATGTACCGCTGACCGGGCTGGGGAGGCCGCGGCCCGGCCGCCGATCTATCCGGCCTGCCACCGGCCTACATCGCCACCGCGGAGTTCGACCCGCTGCGCGACGAAGGCATCGACTACGCACTGCGTCTGCTGCAGGCGGGCGTCCCGGTCGGGTTGCACCAGTGGCCCGGCACGTTCCACGGCTCGCAGGCGGTCCTGTCCGCTGAGGTGTCGCAGCGGCAGCTCGCCGAGCCCTGGCCCCGTAGGCGGCCGGGCCAACCAGGCTGGCCCCAAGCCCTACACCTGACCAGATGAACGATGACCGCAGAATGGATGTGTCGGCATGACCGTTGCCCCGATCGATCTCTTCGCCTCCTTCATCCACCTTGACCAAGGCGGCCAGGTGCGCGCCGCACAACCCGTGTTCGACCCCGAGCGGGACGGCTGGCAGTTGATGACCTTCCATGTGGAGACCGGCGCCGACGTCCACGCCGACCACTGGGAAGTCCACTCCGCCGCGGACGAAGTCGTGTCCTGCCTCAGCGGCGGGATACGTCTCTGCTTCCGCCCGCAGCAGCCGGGCGAGAAGGAGGAGGAGATCAAGCTGGCGGCGGGAACGGCGGTCATCGTCCCGCGCGGGCGATGGCACCGCATCGCACTGGACGCCCCCAGCGACATCATGTCCGTCACCCTTCCACGCGGCAGCCGCCTGAAGAAGCGGAGCGAAGCTTAGCCGGGCCCTCACATCCGGCCCTCATCCACAGAGACGCTCGACAGAGGCCGCCGCTCACGTCCGCGCCTACCCGTGGCTCGTCCGTGGCGCCGGGTGCGAGCGCGACCAGCCATCGCACAGCTCTACACACGGTGACCGGTAGCATTCGGGCCCCGGAGCTAGCCCCCAGGCCGAAGAACAGGCCGGTCCGGCCGGAGGCACAGGAGGTGACTCCGGCCGGACCGCCCACGACTGAATGGACCGGCACCTACCCGTCTTCGCCACCGTCGTCCAGCTCGCCCGCGCCCTGCGCGGCATCCCCGTCGCGCACCGGGACGGCGTCGATGTCCACTTGCACGGCGCCATCAGCATCGAGCTGGCCCACGCTGCCTCTCGGCGATCGAGTCCGAGAGGGACAGGCTGCGAAAGCTCCTCGACGAGCTCGCAGGAGGCCAGTCCGTCCGAGTTCCGCCAGCGAGAGTTCGTGACCGAGCCATGGCCGACATCCCTGACAGCTCGCCGCCCGACTTCGCCTGATCAGGCCGCTTGGCCGTAGCCGTCCGGGGCTGGCGGGTCGTCGTCGCGCAGCGGGCTGAAGTCGACGTCCAGGTGCGGGTCGTACGCCTCGGGTTGAAGTCCGAGTTCGTGGGTGGAGTACTCGCCGAAGCGGCGGATGTGCTCGGTCAGGTACGGCGAGATGTGGGCCAGGTCCTCCGGGTCGATCTCCCAGTCCTCCTCCAGGAGCTGGCGGACGATCTCCGCGATGTCCAGGGCGTTGTGAAAAATGACCGCGTTGGTGAGCAGAGCGTTGAACTTCATCGCCTTCTCCTGCTCGATGGGGTCGTTGTCGGCGAGGACGCCCTGGTTGCCGAAGCCGACCCGCTGGGAGAACCGGTTGAACGACTCGACCTTGTTCGTCGCCGCGGTCACCCGCCGGCGAAGCGTGCCCCGGCGGCATGCTGGTGGGCGCGAATCGAGGTGGAGTCGACATTGATATCCCAGTCGATATCGCCTGCGGCGTCGGCTATGGCCTGGACGTGTCTGAGCAGCCTCTCCCAGGTCCCGTCGGCCGACCACAGCAAGTGCCGCTTGTGGACGGTCTGGCAGGGGCCGAAGCGTTCGGGCAGCTTGCGCCACTGACAGCCGTTGCTGAGCCGGTGACTGATCCCATAGATCAGCTGCCGGTGGTCCCGCCACCGGCCGTACCGGTTATTACCCTCGGGCAGCAGCGGCTCCAGCACTTTCCATTCCTTGTCGGTCAGGTCACCCCTGCTGAGCATGCACTGAACAACGAGTTAGCTGATCGAGCAGATACTCCCAGCTGGAAAATCGAATGCGTCCTGGCCTGGCCAATCCCTACGCTGAAATGATGGACTCTGTGCAGGTCAGGCCGATGCAAGAGGACGATCTCCCTTCGGCGGAGCGAGCTTCAGCGGTGACGTTCTTCGAGGCAGAGCGAACTACCAGACGGGTCAGCGATCCGGAGGCCGAGCCGCGGTCGGCGGCGGCCTCGAAGCAGTGGATCGACCGGATGCGCTTCTACCTGAGCGTTGATCCGGGCGGGTGCTGGGTCGCGGCTGACGAGGAAGCCGGCGCCGGCAGAGCAGTGGGGTTCGCCTTCTCGCAGAACCGCGGAGGTCTGTGGTTCCTCGCCACGTATGGGGTGCTGCCCAGTTATCAAGGACAGGGCATCGGCAAACGACTGTTGGACGCCGCCCTCGCCCACGCTGACGGGCGCCCTGGCATCTTCTCGTCCAGTGTCCACCCCGGTGCCACACGTCGGTATCGGATGGCGGACTTCTCGCTCCATCCGCAGATGCGGATGGTCGGCACCGTGGACCGGTCCACGCTCCCCATGGTCGACGGTCTCCAGGAGGGCCAAGCTGACGACTTCGAGTGGATGGACCAGCTGGACCAGGACCTGCGTGTTGCGGGCCACGGCCCGGACCACGGCTACATGCTCGACACCCTGCGGCTGGTCGTATGCCGGGACAGAGCGAGGCCGGGATATGCCTACTTCGACGACCGGGGACGGGCGTCACTGCTGGCCGCCTCGGACCCGGAGACCGCGCAGAAACTGTTGTGGGAAGCCCTGGCCTCGTCACAGGGAACAACCTTGGTCAACTGCATCACCAGCCCCAACGAGTGGGCGATCGATGTCGGCCTGGCCGCACGTCTCGGCATCGGCCAGGAAGGCTATATCGCTGTCCGGGGCATGCCTGTTCCGGCGCCCTACCTCGCCAGCGGGCACTTTCTCTGACCCGCACACGCCAATCTCAGTAATGTCGGCCGGCCTCCTCATCTGGGCTGCTCATGACCGGAGAGACACTGCCTAACGGAAAATGCCTCCACGGCCTCTGGCCCTCACCACCCGTTACGGGGAGGGGAACGGACCGTTCTTCAGGGCACCTGTGCTCGTGACCGCGCCAGCCGGCCACCAGGCCGCATGCGCGTATCCGACTCCGAACCCGGGACGGTGCACCAGTGAACGACGAGACGTCACAGCTCGGCTCTGCACTGCCGTCAGAGCTCCGGCGGGCGAACGCATCGGCGCTGATCTACAACGGGGCCGGCGAGTACCTGCTGCACCTTCGGGACGAGATTCCCGGTATCTGGGAGCCGGGATCGTGGTCCCTGCTAGGCGGCGGCCGTGAACCGGGCGACCGCTCCCTGGAGGACACGATCCGGCGCGAACTGCGAGAGGAGGCGGGCCTCGACGTCCCCGACCTCGTGCCCTTCACGGTGGAGGAGGCCAAGGGCAGCGACGGCACGAGCGTCCCCATCCAGATCTTCGCCGGTCACTGGGCCGGTGACCCCACGGCCTTGAACTTGACCGAAGGCGTCATGCTGCACTGGTTCCGGCCGGAGGTCTTGCCGCGCCTGAGGATGGCCCCTACGACCCGCGAGCTGGTTCGCCGCCACGCCGAGCTGCTCCACGCCGGCCACTACGGATCCGCTGCGCCGGCGACGGTAACCGGCGCTGTCACCACCGCCCGCCGGACTCCGCACCCGCGCGACCCATCGGCGCCGTCCTCGGACGGGAAAGCCGTGTTGAACGTCATCGGCGTCCATCTCTACCTGGAGAACGCCCATGGCGAGGTCCTGCTCGGGCTGCGCCACCCCGACTCCGCCTACGCGGGGGAGACATGGCACTTCCTGGCGGGCCACTGCGAACAGGAGTCCGCCGTCGCCTGCCTCGTCCGAGAAGCCCGCGAGGAAGCCGGCCTGCTGATCGACCCCGGCGACGTCGAGTATGTGCACGCCGTCCATCTCGTCGACGCGCCCGGCGCACAGCCGCGCATGCAGATGGTCTTCCGCGCCCGGCGCTGGACGGGCACGCCGGAGATTCTCGAGCCCGACAAGTGCGTCAGCTGGAGCTGGTGGCGGCCGGAGGCGCTCCCGGAGCCGCTCGTGCCCTACACCCGCGCCGCGATCGACGGAATCCGAGCGGGGCGCCTCTACACCGAGATGGGTTGGGCATGACCGAGGCCACCACAGAGCACTGAGTCCGGGCGCTGCGTCCCTCTCCCTGACGCGGGGCGACGGCCCGTTCGCGCTACTCCGGCGGCTCCCGCCCAGGCCCCCGGAGCACGCCAGGGACCGACCGCCGGGGGAGATCGATTGATTTTCGATCGAAACCAATCGATAATCGATACATGCATCGTTTGTTCATCGCCGCACTCCGGGCTGGCATCGTCGCAGTGATCTTGTTCGGCCTCTTCGGTCAGATCGTGGTCATTCCGACGACGGCAGCTGATGAAGTCGACCACTTCCCTCCCTACGCCCCCTTCGCCGCGCCCTACGTGACGGTGGCGATCGTCGGAATCGCCTGTGTCCAAGTCGCGCTCGCCGCAGTGTGGATGCTGCTCACCATGGTCGAACGTGATGCGATCTTCACCCCGAGGGCCTTCCGGTGGGTCGACACCATCATCGGGTCATCGATCGTGGCGACGCTGCTGGCGATCGGGATCACCGGGCATCTGGCCCTCACCGACATCCCCTCTCCCGACGACGGCATGGAGGTCATCGGCGCACTGGCCGCCGCGACCGCGAGTGTCGGCGTAGGGGCCTCGTTCGTGATGCTCATCGTCATCATGCGAAGCCTCTTGCACAAGGCGACGGAGTTGCAGACCGAGATCGCCGAGGTGGTCTGATGGCGATCATCGTCGACCTCGACCTCCAGCTCGCCAAACGCGGCCTGTCGGTGGGCGAGTTCGCCGATGCGGTCGGCATCACGCCTGCCAATATCGCCGTGCTGAAGAACGGTCGCGCGAAGGCGGTGCGGTTCACGACACTTGACGCGATCTGCCGCACGCTCGACTGTCAGCCCGGCGATGTGCTGCGCTGGGTCCCCGACGACGGCGCGGACGACGCCTAGGGGGTTTCTCCCCGGCCGACGGAGATCGGGAAGACACCCCGGGGGACGGCTCGTTGTCAGTGGTCCCGTGCATCATCGTTCTCATGACACAGAGCACTGCCGACACGCTGCACACACTCGCCCGCGAGCACCTGCCCCACGAGATCGCCGAGCGCTGGATCGGCCTGCTGCGGCCGGGGCTGCGCCTGGAGAAGGCCACGGGTACGGCTCCGGTCGTCGGCCGGCTCGGCGGTCTGCCGGAGCTGCCGGAGAACGAGGAGTGGCCGGTGTGGGAGGGGCATGGTCCGCTCTCCTTCGTCGCTTCGCTCGACTGTGCCGCGCTCCCCTCTGCCGCCCTCGACATCACCATGCCCGCAGACGGCACGCTGGCCTTCTTCTACTTCGACGGGCAATTGGACGACGGCTGTGCAGTGGTTGCGCCCGATGAGCCCGACAGCTGGGCGGGAGCGCGCGTGCTGTACGTCCCTGCGGGGGTCGCCGTCGCCGAGCGGACGGCGCCGGAGGCGATGCAGCCGTATCCGGAGGTCCCGTTGACGGCGCGCGTGGAGACGACGGCACCGTACCTCTGGCACCCGGTGGTCTACCGGGAGTTCGCGCCGATGCCGGACGACCATCCGGTGTGGGACGACGACTTCCAGGAGGCCCTGTGGGACCACTTCGAAGGCACGGAGCACCGCATCGGTGGCCATGCGCACCCGGTGCAGGACGAGGTGGAGACCGAGGTCGCCCGGGGCGCCCTGGGCAGCCCGCCGTGGGACGACCCCCGCATCAAGGAGGAGGCCCTCCGCTGGGTGCTGCTCGCTCAGATCGATTCCGATGACGATGCGGACATGATGTGGGGCGACTGCGGTGCCCTCTACTGGCTCATACGCCCCGAAGACCTGGCCGAACGACGCTTCGACCGCGCGATGTTCACCTGGCAGTGCGGCTGACGGGAGTCCCCCGCCCCTGGCCGGCCGGTGCACACCCACACCGCCTGTACGGCTGTCAGGCGAGTGCCCAGTGGTGGAGTTGCCCGCCGTCCCGGGTGAGCCAGGTGCCGTCGCCGAGCGGGGTCACGTCCTTGCTGACCGATCCCGGGTATTGCAGCCGGCCGAGTGGTTGGAGTGTCACGGCCGCGAACAGCCAATGGTGGATCTTCGGGGGACGTCCCTGCAGGTACACCTTGCCCGTGACCAGCACATGCTCCGAATCGAGCACGTAAGCGTCGTCGAACTCGTCGGAGTCAGGGTCGGCGCCGAGCTCCTCGAGGTCGAACAGCGCAACCTGGTCGCCCGTGGTCGCATCGTGCAGAGCGAGTTCGTCGCGGTCGTCCTGGTAGGCGATGCTCTCGGCGCGCCGTATCGTCAGCACCTGAGCCGACGCGGGCAGCGAGCCCCTCACCTCCCGCATCGTCGTTCCCCCGCGGACAGCCACATCGTCGGTATGCGGATCAAGCCACCAGGTCGACCAGCTGTACCAAGCCGTCCAGCACGACACGACGAGAGTCGCGCCATCGGGATGCCAATGCTGGGTCAGGCCGGAGGCGACGGAAGCGACCGGTCGGCGTCCGCGGATCGCGCCGGACGCCGCGTCGAGGATGAGCAACGTGTCGCGTCCGTAGCTGCAGTGCGGCTCGTCGTAGACCAGTACCGCCCGGGAGTCGTCTTCGACGAGGGTCGGGGTGAGTACGCTGACCAGCTTGCCGTCCGGGCTGACCGCCGGGAAGCCGGGCGCTCGGGGCGCTCGGTTCCCGCCGTGCCAGGGGTCATGCGGCAGCCGCCATCTGGTGCTGCCATCGGCGTCCACGGCACGGACCGCCGCGCCCTCGGCCACGATGAAGCCGCCGTCGGGCGCCAAGGTCGCCTTGGCCTGCGGCGGGAGAGGCAGGCCATACGACACAGAGCGCGCGCCGGCGAGGAACGCCCGCTGCTCGTACACCTCAACCCGGTCACCCGTATCGACCGCAACCCGTCCGCCGGTGACCGCCGCGACCGCACCGGGCGCGCTGCCCTCCCCAATCAGCGTGACGCCGATCGGTGTCTCCCCCATCTTGCTCATGATCACGATCGTTGCACGTCCCCGCCTCGGAGACGAACCGAATTCGCCAGCTATGGACGGGCAAACCGGAAGCCGGTCGGTGGGGTCAGCCCCACCGACGGTTGGGGGGTGGGGCGTATGGTCGCCGTGCCCGCCGACAGGAAGTCTTGTGGCATGAGACAACACAGGTCGGCCCTCCTCGCATTGCTCCTTTCGCTCGGCACGGTGGTCGCCGCCGCTCCCCCGTCCCCGGCAGAGTCGCCGGTCCCCGCCCTGGAACGCGACGCGCACCCGCTGCGCACCACCGAGCCCCAGGGGAACGTGGACGATCTGCGTCCGGTCGGCCGCATGGTGAAGGACGCACGGGTGGTGGGCCTGGGCGAGGCCACCCACAGTTCGCATGAATTCTTCGCCATGAAGCACCGGGTCTTCCGCTACCTCGTGGAGGAGAAGGGCTTCCGCAGCTTCGCACTGGAGGGAAGCTGGAGCACCGGACTGCGGCTCAACGACTATGTGCTGCACGGCAAGGGCGATCCACGGCGGATCATGCGCGAGGAGTTCCAGAGCATCTACTCCTGGTGGAACAACACCGATTACCTGAACCTGCTGACATGGATGCGCAGTTACAACAGCCGGCATCCGCACGATCCGGTCCAGTTCATGGGCGATGACTTCGGGTACGCCGGTCCGGAACTCTATGACCGGGTGACCGGCCATGTAGCCAAGGCGCATCCGACGCTGCTCCCGCGCTTCGCCGAGCTCTACCGCGGTCTGCGGCCCACGACCGGCGTCGACGCCCATGTGAACGGCTATCTGAAGCGGCCGCTGGCCGAGCGGAAGGAGATAGCCGACAGGACCGGGCGCGCGCTGGACCTGCTCAAGCGGCAGCGGCCCGGCGCCGGGACCGCGAGGGAGGCAGGGGAGGCGCATGCCTGGGCCGTACAGCACGCCACCGCCATCGACCAGACGGCCCGGGGGTACGCCTTCGACTTCGACGACCCACAGCAGGCCGCGGCGGGCATGCGCTACCGCGACGCGGTCATGGCGGACAACGTGGCCTGGTGGCAGCAGCACACCGGGGACAAGGTGATGCTGTCGGCTCATGACGGTCATGTCGCGCTGCGGACCTACGACCCGAAGCACTACCCCAAGGTCCAAGGCAGCTTCCTGCGCGACAAGTTGGGCGCACGCTATGTGAGCATCAGCATGACCTTCGACCGGGGCTCGTTCAACGCCACCGGAGCCGACGGACGGGTGCGGGCCCACACCGTGGGTCCCGCGAAACCCGGCAGCAATGAGTACACCCTTGACCGGGTGCGCCACCGCGACTACGTCCTGGACCTGCGCACCGCCCCGCCCGCGGCCCGCGCCTGGCTGGCCACGGCACGTACCACCAGGAGCATCGGCACGGAGTACCCCGGGCCCGGGACGGAGTTCCAGATCGCGCTCGCGCGGTCGCACGACATCGTCGTGCATCTGCACCAGGTCGGTGCCGCCCGGCTGCTGGCCGCCCCCTCACCCGCTGGGAAGTGAGCCGTCGGCGTCCTCTGCGCCTGGTGCGCGGCGGAGGCCGCCCGGCTCAGTCCACCGTTTGGTCGCCGTCGGGCAGATCCTCGACGGTCACCTTTCCCCGCGGCTCCCCGAGTGCGTCCGCCACCACCCTGGCCAGGCCGCCCGGGTCGGGCTCAGTGGGTACGGGCACCTGCTCGCCCTCTGCGTAACTCTCGATCGCCTTGGTGAAGTAGCTCGGATGCCAGGCACCGACGGCGCCTCTGACCTCCACCGCGCGGACCTCCCGCGCCCCGATCCGCTGCTTGACCGCAGCGAGGATCCGGTCCGACCGGTACTCCCCCGGCACCTGGAACAAGCTGGCGTGCGCGCCCACCTTTCCGCCGTCCTGGAGCCGGACGGTCACCGTCAGACAGCTGGTCACGCTCGGGTAGATGAGGGTTCCACCGGGCCCGACCTCGCCGACCTGCCCCTCGCTGATCCTGAGGTGCGCGGTCGTGGGTGTGCCGGGCCCCGGCGTACGGGCCGGAGGCGTCACCGGTCCGGCGGCCTCCACGGCCCCCGCCGCGCCGGCCCCGGCAGGGAGGGACCCGCTCGCGACCGCCGGCTGGGCCTGGGCCCCGACCACGCAGGCGGCACCCAGGGAAAGCGTCAGGAAGGCTATGACGGGTAACGATGCCGTGCCGTTCGCTTGCCTCCGCCGATTCGACCGCATCTGCGCCACACGCCCTTTCGCCGCAATGAATGAGTCAGGAGGGCACCATCATGCACGCGGGCGCACCGTGGTGACGCGAGCCCTGGATGTGAGCCCTGGATGTGAGCCCTGGCTGTCCGACCATGCCGTGCCGAGGCCGAGCGCGGGCCGGCAGGCCCTGGCTCCGAGTCCTGGGGAGCGCCCGCCCGCGCCAGGTGATGCGCTCCGCCGCCCGCACCTGTGCAATGGAGGAGGGAGCGGCAGCGGAACCGGCGGGAGGCGGATGCGTGTGGACAGGCGATGGGCCGCACGTCTGGCGCTGGCGGCGGGGACGGCGGCGCTGCTGGTCCTGCTGGTGTTCGCCGGGCTGCGGAGCATCGTGCTGGTGGGCGTGGGGCTGGCCGGGCTGGCCGCCACGGCGGCCGGACTGTGGTGGGTGCTCGCGCGCACGGGTGTGATCAGGGTGCTCGCTTTCCTGCTGGCGACCGCCACACCGGTCGTCGTCCTGGTGCTCTACGCGGTTGCCGGGCTGCTGTGGGTAGTGCTCGTCTCGCTCGCCCTGTGGACGCTTGCGGTCTTCACGGGCAGAACGGCACTGGTGCCACAGAAGACCGAACCGGCGCCCCAGCCGGAACGCCCGGTCGCTCCTCCGAGACGCCCCTTCCTCATCATGAATCCGCGCTCGGGCGGCGGGAAGGTCGGCCGATTCCAGCTGGCGGACCAGGCCAGGGCGCTCGGCGCCGAGGTCGTCGAGCTGGATCCCGCGCAGCCGCAGGACGTGGCAGAGCTGGCGCGGCGGGCCGTCGACGACGGCGCCGATCTGCTCGGTGTCGCGGGCGGCGACGGTACGCAGGCTCTGGTCGCGGCCGTAGCGGCGGCGCGCGACGTTCCGTTCGTCGTCATCTGCGCCGGAACCCGCAACCATTTCGCCATGGACCTCGGCCTCGACCGGGAGGATCCCTCGGCCTGTCTTGAGGCGCTCACCGACGGGGTCGAGCTGCGCATAGACCTGGGCTTCATCGACGTGGGGCAGCCCGCGGCGGAAGGCCGGGGGCGCGTCTTCGTCAACAACGCCTCCTTCGGCGCGTACGCGACCGTGGTGCAAAGCCCGGCCTATCGCGACGACAAAGCCCGTACCACCCTTCAGATGTTGCCGGACCTGCTGACCCACCACAGCGGCCCGCGCCTCCAGGTGCGGACCGGCGATGTGACCGTCGACGCGCCCCAAGCCGTCCTGGTGAGCAACAACCCCTACCGGATGGGAGATCCCGCGGGACTGGGGTACCGGGAACGGCTGGACTCCGGCGTCCTGGGAGTGCTCGGTGTGACGGTCGACAACGCGGTCCAGGCGGCCTCGATGCTGCGCGGCAGCCATGGGCCGGGGCTGACCTCGCTCACCGTCCAAGAGGTGGTCGTCAACGCCGATGCCCCCGTCATCCCGGTCGGTGTCGACGGCGAGGCCCTGACCGTGCCCACCCCCGTACGCTGCTGGATCGAACCGGGCGCCCTGCGCGTACGACTGCCCAGCAACCGTCCCGGCACGCCGCGCGCGAAGCCGCCGATGAATTGGCGCAGGGTACGCAGGCTCGCCCTGACGGTGGGGCGGACGGCGGCGGGGAGGGACACCGGCTGACGACGCCGGCCGCTGCGCAGTCTCATGCGGTGCGCTGCCCGCTGCCCGCGTACACCGTGCCACTACACCCACGCCGCACCCCCGCAACCCCGCACCCCGAAGTGGATGTGACCTGCGCCGATTCCGGCTCATCGGTGACCGGGCAACGACCCTCCGTGGCCGCTCGGTCCACCTTGTGAGTTTCGCCGCCGTAACGGAACCCCAGCGTCCACCAGCCCCTCTCTCTGGACGTCCAGTGGGGCACTTCAGGGCGATAAATGCGATGAGGACCGTTATGCGTGATGTCAGTCGGCGGGGAATGCTCGGACTCGGGGTGGGAGCGGCGGCGGCACTGTCCGTCGCCGGCTGTTCCTCCCCGGGTTCGTCGGAATCCGGCAAGGTCGGGACCAAGCCCGGAAAGACGGCGAAGAGCAAGCCGATCGGCGACGGCTCGACCGCGTACACCGGAAAGCAGCCGAAGCAGCCGCCCAAGCCTGAGCGGCTGGCGCCCGGCCAGAAGCCGCCCCAGTTCGTGGTGTTCTCCTGGGACGGGGCGGGCGAGGTGGGCAATGGCCTCTTCCCGCGGTTCCGCAAGCTGGCCCGCGACCACAATGCCTCGATGACCTTCTTCCTCTCCGGGCTGTATTTGCTGCCGGAGTCGAAGAAGCGGCTGTACCGGCCGCCGAACAATGGCGTCGGCGCCTCCGACATCCCCTATCTCACCGATGACCACATCAGGGAGACGCTGAAGAACCTGCGCGCGGCCTGGCTGGAAGGCCACGAGATAGGCACCCACTTCAACGGCCACTTCTGCGGCACCGGCAGCGGCTCGGTCGCCCACTGGACCCCAGCCCAGTGGGACTCCGAGATCGAGCAGGCCATGGACTTCGTCACCAAGTGGCGGACCAACACCGGCTTCACCGACCTCGAACCGCTGCCCTTCGACTACAGCAAGGAACTCGTCGGCGCCCGTACGCCCTGTCTGCTGGGCCAGGGGAACCTGCTGCCGACGGCGCGCAAGCGCGGCTGGCGCTACGACGCCAGCTCGCCCGGCGGCCTCCAGGTCTGGCCCACCAAGAAGCAGGGCCTGTGGGACTTCCCGCTCCAGCAGATGCCGTTCCCCGGCCACTCCTTCGAGGTGCTCTCGATGGACTACAACATCATGGCCAACCAGTCGCAGGCCTCCACCAAGGCCCCGCCCGCCAACTACCCGGGCTGGCGCAAGCAGGCCGCCGACGCCTACATAGCCGGCTTCCAGCGTGCGTACGACACGAACCGGGCCCCCTTCTTCATAGGCAACCACTTCGAGCAGTGGAACGGCGGCATCTACATGGACGCCGTCGAGGAGGCGTTCAAGCACATCGCCGACGAGAAGCGCAAGGACGTCCGGATGGTCTCCTTCCGCCAGCTGTGCGACTGGCTCGACGCCCAGGACCCCCAGGTCCTCGCCAACCTGCGCGGGCTCGGCGTCGGACAGAAGTTCACCGGACGCGGCTGACAGCACAGGACGCGGCTGGCAGCCCAGGAGGGGGTGCGGAAGTTCCCCCACCCCCCATTCCTTTGGCCCCACCCCCACCCCAGCCCACCCTTCCCGTACCCGTTCCTCTGCCTCTCGCCAGGGCTCTCTCTTTCGGTAGGGCCTCTGTCTTTGGTCAGAGGCGGCTCGCCCTCAAGGAGCAGGGGAACCTCGTGCGAGGCCTCCGATAATCGGCGTTATGTCGTCCAGCACCCCACCTGTGGCCGAAAACCGTCCTACCCGAAGCTTCTTTGCGGGGCCCGGGGAGCAAGGGCGGTGGCTGCTGTGGCGGGCGGCGGGCGAGGCGCTCCTGGCCGGGGCCCTGGTGCTGCTCGTCCACGAGGGCGTGTCGACGATCGACGGCAGGCTGGAGGGCGGCGCGCCGGCCCTGGGACTCATCGGCATCGCACTGGTGCTGGTGCGGCGCCGGTTCCCGGCGGCTTGTGTGGCCGGGCTGGCCGCGCTGATGGGGGTGGTGCCCGCCGTGGCGCTGCTGACCGCGGTGGCTGCCTACACCGCGGCCCGGCAGACGAGAACACCGCGGCGGCGGATCGGGGTGCTGCTCGGGGCGGCCGCCCTGACGATGCTGACCAGCGCGGCGTTCGCCCCCGAGCTGGAGATGGGCAGCAGGCTCTTCGGCCTTGCGCTGGGTGCGGTGTTCGCCGTCACCACGGTCGTGCTGCCGGGGCTGGCCGGTACCGCCGGAGGGCAGCAGGACCGGCTGCTGCGGGCATTGCGGGAGCGCGCGGCCGCCGCCGAGGAGGCGCGGCGACTGGCGGACAGCGAGTCGCGGATGCGCGAACGGTCGCGTATCGCCGCGGAGATGCACGATCTGGTCGGGCACCGGCTGAGCCTGGTCTCCCTGCATGCGGGCGGGCTGGAGATGGCTCTCCTCAAGGAGGCACCCGAACTGCGGGACGAGGCCGCTGTGGTGCGCCGTGCCACCCGCGACGCCATGCAGGAGCTGCGGGAGGCGCTGGGGGTCCTCGGCCCACTGGGGAGCGACACCGGCACCGGCGCGCTGACCGACGCGACGGGCACCCGCGCGGACATCGAGGCACTGGTCGAGGAGTCGCGCAGCGGCGGCATCCCCGTCGCGTTCTCCTGGGAGGGGCCCGATCTCGACGCCCGGCCGGCCCAAGTACGGCGAGCGGTCCACCGCGTGGTGCGCGAGTCGCTCACCAACGTCCACCGGTACGCGGCCGAGGCCCATGTGACGGTCGCGGTCCGCCACTCCGACCAGCGGGTGGCGGTGCGGGTGCGCAATGGCGTTCCGCACACGCGGCCCGCTGCCGTGACCGGGCTCGGCTCGGGGCGCGGGCTGACCGGGTTGAGGGAGCGGGTGACGCTGCTCGGTGGCAGCTTGGAGGCCGGGCGGACGTCCGGTGGCGGCTTCGCCGTGGCTGCCGAGATCCCCGCTACCCCGGGGCCCGGCGCGGAGACGGCGGACGCGGCGCCGGACGACAGCGGATCGGCCTCCGTCGACGAGTCCCGCAGCAGGCTCTCGGTCCTCCAGCGGCGCGTTGCCGGCGCCGTCATCGGGCTGCTCGGCCTGGCGGGGGTGGGCGTGATGATGCTGTTCGCGGTCTTGCTGGTGGACCATTCGCGCTATGAGCTCGCCTATCAGAGCCCCGAAAAGCCCCGGTTGGGGATGACGAGGGGGCAGGTGGAGCGCGCCGTGGCACCGGACGACGACGCGTCGCGCGCGGCCGCCGCCGGGCGCGAGCCGCCGCGGCCGGCTTCCGCCACGGACTGCATGTATCCGTACGCGGGCGGGAAGCGCAAAGGCGGGCGGATGGAGCTCGTCCGTTACTGCTTCCGGTCCGACACCTTGATCGCAATCGACCGTTTCACGGTCCCCATCGTGACCGAACCGCCCCATGAGAGCAGGATGCATGACTGATCAGACCAACTCCGCGGGCTACGGGCCGGGTTCCGCGATCCGGGTACTGCTCGCCGACGACGAGGAACTGATCCGGCACGCCATCGCGCTGATCCTCCGGCACGCCGACGGCATCGACGTGGTGGGCGCGGCGGCCAACGGTGCCGAGGCCGTCCGGCTCGCCACCGAGCACCGGCCCGATGTGGTGCTCCTCGACGTCCGCATGCCCGTACTTGACGGGCTCGCGGCCGTCGCACCGCTCATCGCCCTGGACCCCGCGCCGCAGGTCGTCATGCTCTCCACCTTCGGCGACGAGGAGAACGTCACCCGCGCCCTACAGGCAGGCGCCACCGGCTTCCTCCTCAAGGACGGGGGGCCGCAGGAGCTGATCAGCGCGGTACGGGCCGCGGCCGCGGGTGACGCCGTGCTCTCGCCCGGCGTCACCGGGGTCGTCATCCGGCGGATGCTCAGCGGCGGCACCGGCTCCCCCGACCCCAGGGTGGCGGGGCTGACCGACCGGGAGCGGGAGGTGCTGGTCATGCTGGGCGAGGGGCTGTCGAACCTGGAGATCGGCACACGGCTCGGCATCGGGGTGGGGACGGTCAAGTGCCACGTCGGATCGATCCTGGGAAAGACGGGGTGCAGCAGCCGGGTGCAGGCTGCGCTGCTGGCGCACCAGGCCCGACTCATGGCCTGAGTCGCAGGCCGGGCCGGGGAGTTGAGCACCGTCCGGAGGAAGCCGGGTCTCTCTTCACACACAGGGGACGCGGTCCAGAAGGACGACGCCGGCCGCGGCGATTCCGATTCCGACCTTGGACAGACACACGCTACACAGACGCTACCCAGAACTCCCCGTCCACCACCGGCAGTTGGGATCTCTTCGACAACACTCCCCCACACGTCCTGCGCCTGCGCGCCTGCGCCTGCGCCTGCGCCTGCGCCTGCGCCTGCGCCGATTGTTCATACCCCCCCCACAAAGGAAGTGATCAGACATGAGATGGGTTTCCACCTTTACCGCGGCGGCCATAGGAGCCGGAGTGGTTGCCGGACCTGTCGCAGCGGCCACACCCTCCGCCGCAGCACCGCAACGAGGCGAGGCAGTCACCTCGACGGTGCACTGCACGTCCAAAGACCGAGAGCTGGCGAAGAAGCTGTCGGACGACATAGCCGGGGCACTGGCAAGCCGGAAGAGCATGGCATCGCTCTCCTTCTACGACCGCCCGACCAAAACCAGGTGCACCTCCGACGCCGCCAAGAAGTACGACTCGGCCAGCGTGGCGAAGACGATAATTCTCGCGGCCCTGCTGTACGAGAAGGGCGGCACCCTCACCGAGGCAGAAGACGCTCTCGCCCGCAAGATGATCACCGAATCGGACAACGCCTCCGCCACCACCTTGTGGAAGCAACTGTCCGATCTGACGGATCCCGCAAAGCCGAACCCTGTCAAGATCCAGGAATTCCTTGACAAGGCCGGTATGGATCACACCGTCCTCGACAAGGAAGGCTCCTGGGGCCTGACCCAAGTCACCGCAGACGACCAGGCCAAGCTCTTGCGTCTCTTCTCCGGCGACGATGACGCGGTCCTCGGGAGCAAGGCTCGCGCTTACGCCCTCGGACTCATGAACCACGTCCAGAGCACCCAGCGCTGGGGAGCGACAGCAGGCGCCCCACTCGACTCCGTGATCCAGGTGAAGAACGGCTGGATGCAGCGTAGCCAGAACGCTGACGTCGAATCCTTCGACAGGGGTGACTGGAAAGTGAACAGCATGGCCGTCCTCACCGAAAACGGCTACGACTCGGGGCTGGCCATACTCACCGAGAACAACAGAGTCCCCGAAGGGCACCCCGCAAAGGAAGGGTGGGATTACGGGATCAAAACGATAGAGACCGTCTCCCGCACCATATACCGCGACATTTATCCGGGCGCCGAAGGCTACGACCCCAGCGGACCGAGCTCTCCGGCCACCGAGCCGTCCACAGCGAAGTAAAGCTGTCGGTGCCTGACCTCCGAGCCCGGGGTGGCGCGATAGGCGCTCCCCCGGGCTCGGGCTCGGGCTCGGACAGGACGATCAGGCCGGCTTGTGTTCGTGGGCCGGGGCCCCGTTGATGTCCAGAACCTCGCGGAAAGCGGTCATGCACGGCGAGCAATAGCGTGCGGTGGGGTCATCCTCCTGGTCCGACGGCCTGGGGCCGTGGGAAGCCAGCTTGCGGCCGCACAAGGTCGCACGGGCGTCGTGCTTGGCCATGACGTGCCACACCTGTCCTGAGCTGCCGGTCGTTGAGGGGCCGGCGCGCATCTCGTACATGGGCCTCTCCCTGATACTGGTGGGGGGCTGGACGGCAGGGAACAAGCCGCCGCCTCCAGCGCCGTGGGTCCGGTTCCATCCGTTGCTCATGGAACACCGGGACACTCGGCTGGGCCATCGAAGGAGGGCTGGTCGGGTGAACCGACACCGCGCCGGGTTCGGCCCTCAGTGGCCGGGGGAAAGGATGCGCGCCGCGCTGCGCGGATCCGGAGGGCGGCCGGGCACGGCGTGTAAGGGGGCGCGCCCGCGGATGCTGACAGATAGGGGCTGGTGGACGGCCGCCGCGAGAGCGGGCCGCAGCGGCTCCTCAGGGATCCGAGACCGCTGAGGAATCCCCCGCCCGTCGCTGACGGTGCACGAAGGTGTCGATGACGGACACGTTCCGTGAGCTGGCATACGGCCCGCAGCGCGCCGTATGCGCGCAGGTCACAGCGACCCGCCCGTACGGTGCCGCGATGCGGAGATCCACAACGACCGACCGCGCTCCACGCGGGGCCACGCAAGACGAGGCAGTTCTGACCGTCGCTGTGCCGCCGCCTTCTCATCAGCCCTCCCCACGCCTGCCCCCACGCCTGCCCCGCCAACGACGACCGGCGGCGTCGGCGTCGATAGCGGGGCCGCGTCGTTCACCCGCTGGCGGACTTGAAGCTGCCGGTGGCGCGGAACGCGTTCTCGGTGGGGAGGCCGAGGCGGGCTGCCCAGGCGAGGGCGTCGTCGAGGGTGGCGTCCTCGTCGGCGAGGCGGGCGGCAGTCAGGGAGGGCGGCACTTCGCCCTTGTCCAGCAGGGTGGTCCACTGGCGTCCGGTGAGGGCTAGGTAGCGGAGCTCCGTCAGGTCGGCGAGGACGGTCGGATCGGGGGCGTCCGCTCGGGAGAGGTCGAGACCGCGCAGGTGGGGGATGGTGCGCAGGGGGGCGAGGTCGGTCGGGACGGTGGTGGTCAGGTCGAGGGAGGTGAGGTGGGGGTGGCCTGCGAGCGGGGTCAGATTGCCGTCGTCGAGGGTGATGCGCAGGGATTCGACGGGCAGTTCGCGCACCGGCGTCAGATCGGCGGTGGTGGAGCGGTTGAGGTGCAGCCGGCGGAGGTGGGGGGCGGCGGTGAGCGGGGCGAGGTCGACGAGGGCGGAGGCGTTGTTGATGTGGATTGCCTGGAGGGTGGGCGGAACCTCGTCGGGGATCTCGCCGATGATCTGCCGGGGCGCGGGGTCACCGGCGGGTTCGAGCAGAGAGAGGTGGTCGCCGTGTCTCTCGTATGCGCCCTGGTCCAGAAGTTCCAGGTAGTGGCCGAGGAGTGCGGTGACCGAGTCGGCGAGGTAGGCGGGTCCCTCGTCGTAGTCGCGGCCGGTGCGGATGAGCTGGCCGGGGCGACCGTTGCGGGCCGGGTCCGTGTCGATGGCCAGGAAGTTGCCGTCCTCGCTGGTGGCGAAGCGCAACCAGCCGGGGTGGGCTCCGCAGCGGCGGACGGTATCTGCGGGGGTGGTGTCGAAGACGACGGCGTCCCATTCCAGGTCCCAGCCGTACCAGGGTCGTTCGCCCGCGCTCCAATCGGTGTGCTCGGCGACGAGGCTCTTCAGCGACAGCCAGGCGTTGCCCTGGAACAGGTAGCGGTTCTCGTAGTCGATGCCGTCGCCGTCGGCGATCGTGTAGAGCGCCCGCAGGTCGGCGGGCAGGCGGCGGCCGAGACGGCGTTCGGCTTCGTCGAGGGCGGCGGCGGTGGCGGGCGGGGGCAGTTCGTCGCGGTGTCCCAGGATCGCGGCGCGCCGTTCGAGGTAGGCGCGGAAGCGGGCCACGGCCGTCTCGGGGTCGCCTGCCGGGGCGGCGGTGCCGGGCTCCTGCTGCAGCCCGGGCTGAGACAACCGGTAGTCGGGGTCCAGGACCACCTGGAAGCCGCTGCCCATTCCGGTCACCCGGGTGATGGCGTCGTGGAAGGCGACGAACCGGTACTCGCCCGACGGCCGGCATCGGAATTCGAGGCTGACGGGTTCCCAGCCGCGGTCCTTGCGCAGTGTCTCCGCCAGGGCCATGAGTTCGCGGTAGGGGTTGGGCACGCCCGTGTTCCAGCGGTCCCTCGGCGGGGTGTAGCCGCCGGTCGCGGACGTACCGCCCCGCCCTGCCCGGCAGTGCAGTACTGCGTGTGTCCAGCCGCTCGGGGCGTTCGCGACGAGCGCCTCGACTATGGGCCGTACGGCCTGCTCCACCATGCTCTGCTCCCGTGCTTTGGTTTCCTTGCCGGGAATCATGGCAGCGACCACTGACAATGGGACGACGTTGTGAGCCTGCACGCGTCAGGCGTCGGCAACAGCAAGAAGCGTGAGACGAGGTGGACCGGGCGCGCGGGCCGCGGGGCAGGCCCTTGGCGGTACGCCTCAGGCGCCACCGCGGATGACCCGGCGGGCGGCCTTGAGCCAGCTGGATTTCTGGGTGGCGAGCTTCCGGAATTCCGCGGCGTGGCTGCGCACCACATCGTGCTGGATCCGCGTCTCCGCCTTGCCCCAGACAGACACGAGCCGGGTCTCTTGTTTGCACCGCACGTCCGCCTCCGCCACCGCGATCTCCTGGCGGGAAGGCCGGGGGGACTTCGCCCAGCGGTCATCGCCGGCGGCGGCCAACGGGTCCGGATAGCGATACCCGTTCCCCTTCATACAGGCACTCCAGGAACGGACGACGGACCGCACCGCTCGATGCTGCTGAGATGCCGTGAACTCATCTCGGATACGTCGGTTGAACTGCGCCGTGCTGCCCTTCGGGACGCCTCGCAGCAGGTGGACATGCGCCTTCTTCCAGCACCCGCCGACGCCGTCCTTCCCGTATGCGGCGAGCTGCGCGGCGCGTGGCATCTTCTCCCTGGCCCGCCAGATCTCATCCCGCCGAGCCGTCTCCGGCGGGGCCGGCGGCAGGTGGTATGCGAACCGGCGGGCGACGTCCGGTTCGATGACCCCGTAACGGCGTCGTTGCGGCGGGTCCGGGTCGACGGTGCTCGGTTGAGGAAGCGCCCTCCAGGCCTTCCCCTTGGTGCGCATGCAGTCGCGGATCAGGACGTCTTCGGCCGATTCGATGGTGTGGACATCGGGGCCGGAGAGCGCATAGGCGTCGAACGGCAGGACCAGGCGGCGTACTTCCTCGGAGGCGGGCGGCACTGCGGGGGGCCGCGAAGCGTGGCGCGGCGGGGAGGGCACTACCCCGGACGAACATCCGGTGACCAGGGCCAGCAGAGCCAGGACGGCGGCGATATGACGGAATGGCATGGTGACCTCACTACGCACTGCGGCGTGGTGGGGCGGCCGCTCTCACGGACGCCCCACCGCACTGCGCTGCTACCGGAACGTCACACAGCTGGCCTTGTTGTCGAAGCCGTTGTTCGACAGGTCGTTGTCGGAGCTGTGTGCATTGGAGTAGTAGTGCGGCCCGACGCAGCTGCCGGCGTGGTCGCTGAGCACCACGAAGTGGGACGTGGTGTTGTTGACCGAGCTGGTGCCGTTGTTGATCGTGCGGCCCTTGTGCGGTCCGCTCAGCCAGCGGTTGTTCCTCAGGTCGCGGTCGGAACCCGTGACGTAGGCATAGCCGCCGTGCCGGTTGTCGTCCTTGAAGAAATAGAACTTGGCCGCATTGATGCCCACCTCGGCCGGTGCCGCGGAGTCATCTGCCGCTGCGGTCGTCGCGGAGTCATCTGCCGTTGCGGTCGTCACGGCCGGAGTGGCTGTGGTGGCGTCCGCGGTGGCCGTGCCGATCCCGATCAGTCCCACCGTGCTCAACGCGGCCGCGGTCAACGTCCGCATGATGTTGCGCTGCATGTTCTTCTCCCCCTTGCATCAACGGTGTTGCCGACGTGGGAGGGGAGCCTTCCCGGTCACGGAATGCCCCCTCAGCCCCCGGGCACCGCCCGGCGTCAGAGTCGATTCAAGCACTTGTCGCACAGCAGTACACAGAATTCGAGCAGGTTCGAAACTGCGGAGAGTAGTGATCGAGTTACGCATTCAGCCGACGCCGCTGGTCACCCACCCCAGGGTTGTGTGTACCCCTCGCGCAGCGGGCCGCCGCGCAGGTCGAGCACCTGCTCCGCCGCGGCTGCCAAGGGCGCAGGGTCGCCCTGTTCGGCCACACTTCGATGTCCGTCCAGCAGGGCCCTGCCTCGTTCCGGATCCGCGCTGAGCAGTCTGCGGGGCAGCCATTTGCCGATGCCTGTCCAGGCGCCGTGGTGGGCGGTGAGCAGGTGCGCGGACTCGCCCAGGGTCGAGTCGGCGAGGGCGAGCTGTTCATAGCGGTCGGCCGGCTGAGTGTCGATCAGGTCGTCCATGAAGCAGGTGAGGTAGTAGCGGCCTCGTTCCCACTCCGCCGGGGTGAGCGGTGGCGGGCCGGCCGCGAGTACCGCTCGGGCCTGTGCGCGTGCTCGGGACACCTGGCCGTGCGGATCCATCAGGGGCACGCCCTGGTCATAGAGGAAGAGCACGGTGCCCCGCCGACGCGCTCGGTCCCGTGCGAAGACGCCGGGAAGGTCCGCGAGGGTGTGCAGGAACAGCTCGGCCAAGCGACCGTCGTGGCGTACCACCTCGCGGCGGCTGGTGTCCGAGTCCGGAAGCAGGACGGCCACGTCCAGATCACTGGTCGGAGTTGCCCGGCCTTGGGCGGCCGAACCGCCGAGTGTCGCGCCCAGTGCGTGCGGGAAGCGGCTGGTAACCAGGCCAAGAGCCAGGGCTGTTGGGGCTGCTGGATCATTCATGGGCGTTCATCGTGCCAGCCCCGGAGGGCGTCTTCCACCACAAGCGGCGCGGTCGCATGCCCCGTTCAGTGCAGATCCAGGCCGAGTTCCTTCTCCAGCACGGTGGCCTGTTCCGGTGTGGCGAAAACGTAGTAGCTGTCGTAGGTGGCCTCCCTGAGGTATACGAACTGGACCTGGTAGAACCGGCGTGCGTCGTCGCTGGGATCGGGATCGACATGGTCGATGAATTCCATGATCGCCAGATGGTCGAGGTACTTGTGCGACCGGTGCTCGGTATCCTGGGTCACCACGACACCGTTGCGGGCGAACTCCAGGGTTTCGCCGTACTCACCCCCGTACAGCCTGACGTCGGTGATGGTGACCGCGCCGTCGGTGAGTGCCGCGGCCTCCTCCAGGATCCTCGTGTAACTCCCCTCCAGATCACCGACACCGTCCGCGTGGGCCGAGATCGCCACGCCGAACTCCTCCAGCGCGCCGGGCACTTCATGGGGTGGCAGCTCATGGTGCGCGAACCCGGCACACCCCGCGAGCACGCTCTCGGCCTTCTCCCGGGACACCATGCCCATCCGCGTCAGGAGCGCCCCCACGTGTGCGTACGAGGACGCCCTGAACCAGAACAGCTCGTCCCGCAGGCCGCCCCCCTGCCGCTCCCCGTGCACCTCCTCGTCGAGGAGCAGCTCACGCAAGCACCCCAGCGGAATCGCCGCGCCCCCGACCCGCTTGTCCGGCTGGTCCACGAACGGCACCTCGGTCCACACGTTCTCCCGCGAGCCCAGGGCCCAGGGCTCGGCGTCAGGATCGAACGGGATGTACTGCCACACCGCCCCCTTGTTGCGCCGGATCACCTCCCCCAGATACCAGCAGGCGCCCTGCACGAACGGCTCGTCGCGCGCCGCGTCGAATTCCTCCACCGTGGCGAACCGCTGCTTCACGACGACTTCCAGCCAGTCCAACGTGTCGGGGTGGAAATTCCACCGCCACGCTCCGGCGAACGCGTCCTCGACCCAGCCGGACAGCGCCTCCTTGCGTTCGGCCAGCCACGCCGTCAGCACCGGATCCTCCGGCAGCGGCAGCCTGGGGTCCACGTGCGGCGTGTGCTCCTTGACCGGCTGCCACCCCGGTATCTCCTGCTGCCGCGCCGTCACGGCCTGTCGCAGCCGCTCTGTCTCCTCGGCGAACGCGGTCCCCGTGCGGACCCGGAGGGCGTACGAGATCAGCAGCATCGGTGCGACGGGCGACAGTCCGAGATCCGGGTCCGGGCAGACGACAGGCTGCCCCGGGAGTCCGCCGACCGGCCGGGCGTGCCACCCCCAGGCACCGCCCGCGACACCGAGCAGCACTTCGCCGAGGTAGGCCATCGCACTCTCCACGAACTCCCTCTGCTTCGCGCTCTCCTCGAACTCCGGCCGCTTCTCGCTCTCCTGGACGGATCCGTCGTGCTCCAGCAGGCACGTCTCCAGCGCGGCCAACGACTTGGGGCAGTAGTCGAAGGAGAAGTCCTCGGGAAGGTGCACCTTCTCCAGGAGCAGCAGCTGATACGGCAGGTCGTCGGTCCACGTCTGCAGCAGCTTCTGCGGGGAGTTCTCCGCCTGTGTCTCAGCCATCATGCGGACACTGTAGGGGCAGGTAACCCCGCCCCGGCCAGGGCACGTTGTGGGAAGTCACGGTCCGGACGTTGCCGTCAAGGTACGAGGGGCAAACTTCCGCTGGACGCCGTACCGCATGTCCGGCTCGCTCAAGACGCTGAAAGGCAGTATCGCGATGGGAAACGTCACGCGGGAAGCACAGGAAGCATGGGACACCCACTATGGCGAAGGCCGTACCTTCCGTCCGCTCAGCGACGCCGAACTCACCTTTCTCCGTGAACTGGTTCCCGCACCGCCCGGTGGCGGCCATGCCCTGGACGTGGGCTGCGGCCTGGGCGATCTCGCCCGCCACCTCGCGGCCACCGGCTACACCGTCGATGCCGTCGACTTCGCCGCCTCGGCCCTCAGCATCGCCGAGCAGACGCCACCGGCATCCGGCACGGTGCGGTTCGTGCAGTGCGACATCGAACGGGATCCCCTCGACGGCCTGCGCTCCTCGTACGATTTGATCGCCTTCCGGCTGAGCTATGCCTTCATCGGCGACCGCACCCGCGTCATGCACCGACTGCGCGAACGGCTGCGCCCCGGCGGCGCGGTCGTGGTGATCACCCCGGTCGTGGCGGGGGTGCCGGCCGACCGCCGCGCCATCGCACTCGACGAGGAAGAGATCACCCTGCTGTCCGCCGGCTGGCACACGGTCGAACGACGTGACGCGGAAGGGCTGGCGTTCCTCGTGCTGCGCGACCCCGCCCCGGGCCCGGTGGCCTACCGCGGCAAGGGACGCCCGTCCCCGCACGCCTTGACCGGTGCGGGCGTCGTGGTGACCGACGAAGCGGGCCGGGTGCTGTTGGGCAGGTCGCTGCGGGGGACATGGGAGCTGCCCGGCGGCAAGAACGACGGCGATGAATCATTCGTCGAGGCCGCCGTGCGCGAGCTCGAAGAGGAAACCGGCCTGCGGGCCAAGGCGGCCGATGCGCGGCTGCTGGCGATCCTGATGGACGCCGTTCACGGCATGCCGCGGGTGACCGCCGCGGTGCGCGTCGTCGACTTCTGCGGCAAACCGGCCGTACGGGAGCCGGATCTCATCCACCGCTGGGAGTGGCACGACGTCGCCGACCTTCCGGCTCTTGCCGCCGCACTGTTCACACCCAGCGCCCACGTCCTGGACGTCGTCTGGCCCGGACTGCTGCCCGGTCTGCCGCCCGTCCACCGGCACCCTCTCGTCTAACTCTGGTCCAACGGGCGCGAGTGGAAGCCCCGAGCCGCGAAGCACGCCTGCCGCACCGGACGCTGACGCTGACGAACCAGCTTAGGTGGAGGAGGCCCGGCCGGCGGGCCAGCGCGTCACGCCCGGGCGCGGGTCATGACCGTGCGGTCGGTGATCACGAGGATCAGGCCCAGGACGCTGACGATGACCATGATCAGGGCGATCAGGTGCAGGCGGTGGTCGCTGACCTGGGTGTGGAACACGACGGAGATCAGGGCGGACGAGGCGATGGAGCCGAGGAAGCCGAACGTCCGGAACAGCCCCGCAGCGGTACCGATCTCACCGGAGCCGGCCTGGGTGTACAGGGCCGTCTGATTGGCGCTGATGGTGGTGCCCAGGGTGATCCCGAAGACCAGGGTGATGACCACGATCCAGACGGTCGGTGTGCTCGCGGTGAGCGCGAGCACCCCGGCCGAGGCAGCCAGACAGGAGACCGCCGCGACGATCAGCGGCATGCGGACCAGGTTCCGTTGCGAGATCGGCCGGGCGAGCAGGGCGGAGAGCGCGCTCATGGGCAGCAGAAGCAGGCCGGCCGCCTCGGAGGACATGTTCCGACCGGCCTGGAGCCACTGGGTGAGCCCGTAGAGGACGGTGTAGACGCACAGCGATGCCACGGCGAAGCGCAGGTAGGTGCGGGTGAGCGCCGGATTCTTGCCCAGCAGGCGTACGTCGAAGAACGGACGGCTCGTCCGTAGCTCCCACCACACGAGCCCGGCACCGATGGCGGCGGCCAGGACGAGAACGAGCCAGTCGGGGTGCGGAAGTCCCCTCAGGAACACCAACAGAGCGGCGATGGCCCCGGCGAAGCCGACGATGCCCGCCACGTCGAGGCGCGCCGCGAGCTCCCGAAGTGTTCTCGATCCCACGACCGGCGGGTCGGAGGGAATCCAGAAGTAGGCCATGGCGAGGGCCAGTAGGGCGAAGGGGAGGTTGATGAAGAACGTGGTCCGCCATCCCCAGGCATCGACCAGCATGCCGCCCATCGGAAGGCCGAGGGCGGACGTGGCCGCACCGGCGATCATCAGGCCCCCGAGTACGCCGCCGGGCGGTGCGTCCAGCCCGGTCGCCTCCGCCCGGCGGCGGATGAGCAGCATCGCGGAGGGGTAGACGGCGGAGCTGCCCACCCCGATCAGCACCCGGGCCACGACCAGGGCGGTCAGATCCTGGCCCAGGCCACCCACGGTCCCGCCCGCCAGGACGATCAGGATGCCGGCCAGGAACACCCGGCGCGGACCGAACTCCTCCGCCAGCTTCCCGCCCATCGGCTGGGCAATCGCGCAGGCCAGGTAGAGCGCCGAGACCAACACCGCGGTCCGCCCCACCGAGACGTGGACGGCGGCCGCGATCGGCACCAGCGCGGTCGCGATCAGCGAGGTATTGATCGCGTTGATCGCCGATCCCGTGAACAGCGGCGTCACGAACCGCCACGAGAACGCGTTCGTGGTGCGGGTGGTGCCGGGCGGTACGGCCGCCGGCGTCACAGGTTCTCACCCAGCCGTTCGATCAGCGGCGCTGCCGCCCTCAGGGTCTCCAGCTCGGCGCGGGTGAACCCGCCCGCGGCGAGCGCCTCCGCCAGCTGCTCGGCACGGGCACTACGCCGGTTCCGCAGCTCCCGCTGCCCGTCCTCGGTGACCGACATGACCACCCGCCGGCCGTCAGCGGGATCGGGGCGGCGCCGCACCAACCCGCGCTCTTCCAGCCCGGCGAGCGTCATCCCCATCGCCTGCGGCGTGATCTGCTCGGCGCGGGCCAGCTCGCTCGTCGTCGACTCGGCCCGCTCCAGGCGCGACAGGACCGACACCTCGGGAAGCGTGAGCTCGCCCGGAAGCGGCTGGCGAAGCCGTCGCACGAACAGACCGAGGCTCACCTGCAGCGCCGAACCCACCGCGTTCACATCCAGATCATCCGCCATGATGGGAAAGCTAGCCTTCACAGTTGAGCACGTCCATCGGCTTTCGCGAAGTGGCCTGACAGCGTGCTGGAAGCCCTGCCCCCTCCCCCCGATGACACGTTCTAGCGGCGACCGGCCCCGGACCCACTCAGCGGCGCCGATGCCTGCGACTGGCTCCCGATGCGGGGATGCTGCCCGCCAGGGGGCGTCGGCCTCCCCAGGATGCTGAGGACGAGCGCTGCGCCTACGAAGCCGGCCAGGCAGCCGGCGGTGTTGGAGAGCAGGTCATTGATGTCGGCGGTACGCCCCCATCGGACGAGGTGCTGGGCCGTCTCGATTGCGAGGGAGCCGAGGAATCCGAAGAGCCCTGCCGTGAACCAGCGGCAGCCGAGCGCGGCGAACAGGATTCCGCCCGGGAGGAACAGCGCCATGTTCACCAGGAAATCGATGAGGTCGGCGGGGTTGCTCACGTCGAGCAGGGCGATGTTGACGGGCCGGCCCCCGCCCGAGGGCGTGCCGAAGGTGAGGCTGACGACTCCGGCGGCCCACAGCCACACCAGGCCCAGCAGGACCCGCTGGGAGGTGCGGCGGGTCCGGGTGGCCGGCCAGGTGAGGAGAGCACCGGCGAATCCGGCAAGGAGAGCAATCACAGCGAAAGGCATGGGGAACGGTAACCGACCGTCGCTTCTGGTGCGCCGCGGAGACGCCGCTGTGGTGCAGGACTGCTGCGGAGGCCCTCACCGGCAGCGGTGAAGCCTGCGCTGAGGGGCGGCGTCCCAGGCGGATCCGCAGGCGGCCCCGCAGCGGCCCGGTCGGCTGACGGGGGAGGTCAGTGACGTAAGCGGGACCATAACTGGTGGTATTCGCGGGCGAGTTGGCGGATGCGGCCGAGTGTGAGGGCCGATCGTAGGGAGGCCAGGGGTTGCAGGGGGGTGTCGAGGAGGCGGGGGTCGAGGTAGGGGGTCCAGCCGGTGGCGCGTGGGTGGTAGCGGGGTGGGCCGACGCAGAGGCGTTTGGTGATCACCCAGCGGGTCTCCGGGCCGGTGTTCGGGCGGGTGGCGTGCAGATGGTCGCCGGCGAAGACCAGCAGGTCGCCCGGTTCCAGCTCGACCTCCACCGGGTCGCCGACCGGCTGGTCCGGCAGCAGGCGCACACCGTCGTGCCGCAGGGGGCGCCGGTACGCCTCGGGCCAGAAGGTCAGACCGTTGTCCTGGCGCACCCGGCTGACGGCCATCCAGAGGTTGACCGAGTTGACGGCGGTGTTGAACCAGGAGTCCGTGTGCGCCTCGTTCGGGAGCAGGAAGCCGGTGTAGGGGCGCAGTTCCTCCTCCCTGCCGCGGACGGCGGCCTGCGGCGGCATGATCCGCACGCCCAGGTGGTCGCTCACATACAGCCGGCGTCCTTGCGGCGGCAGCGCTGCGGCGAAGCGGAGCAGCAGCCGCTGGGCGGCCGGGCGCAGCCGGCGGTCCAGCTCGTCGCGGACCGCCCGGACCTGTTCGGCGCCGGCGACATGGTGCAGATGCTCCAGGCCCCGTTCCGCGAGCCGGCCGGCCGCTTGCGGTGAGACGGCGGAGGTGACGGAGGCGAGCGCCGCACGGTGGAAGGTGCTGCCGGGGACGAGCTGGTGCAACCCGCCGCGGACCACGACCAGATGGCCGTCGAGCACCTGGCGCAGGCGCAGCTCGCCGACCGTTGACGCGTGCAGGGTCGCCAGTGACACATCCGCTCCCTCAGTCGGACGGCTTGCTCGCGCGCAGCGAGAAGGACAACGGCATCGACGGCAGGCCCTCCGGGAGCCGCCACCAGCCGTCCTGCCCCTGGGTCATGAAGGGCACCAATCGCCAGGCCACGAACGGCCACTCGTGCAGGAACTCCACTCGCAGGCCGGCGGCCGCCAGTGCACTGACGACCTCGCCGAGCGAATGGCCCCAGGCGTACTCCCAGCCGGGCAGCTCCGCCTCGGGTACCGCGGTCGGACTGCGGTATTCGAAGGCCAGCGGTTCCTCCTCGCCGAAGTACGAGTAGCGGAGCCGCAGTTCGGGACGGTCGGCCTTGTTGTCGAGCATCCAGGCCGCCGGATGCGACTCGAAGACGTAGACGAAGCCGCCCGGCGCGGTGAAGTGCGCGGCGACCTCGGCCCAGCGGTACAGGTCCGGCAGCCAGCCGAGCACCCCGTGCGAGGTGTAGACGATGTCGAAGGTGCCGTCGAGCCGGGACGGGAGGTCGAGGACGTCCGCTTCCACGAAGACGGCCGACGGGGCGACGTCGGCGGCCAGGGAGCGGGCGGTGGCCACGCCCTCGGCGCAGAAGTCCACACCGGTCACCTGCGCCCCCAGCCGCGCCCAGGAGAGGGTGTCCAGCCCGACGTGACACTGCAGGTGCAGCAGCGAGCGGCCGCGTACCTCGCCGACCTCGGCGCGTTCCAGCGCACGCATCCGGGAGCCGCCGGTCCGGAACCCCGCGAGATCGTATTGGGCGGATGCGGCCTTCAGCGGCGTCCACCGCTGCCACATCTCATGGTTCTTCCTGAGGTACGTCTGTGGGTCACGCGACCCGCTCGGCTGTGGGTCACGCGACCCGCTCGGCGCGGTCATGCCGGCAGCTCGTAGACGCTGATGTGCCAGCGGCTGCTGTCGTCGAAGGGGGCACCGGACCACCCGCCGAACCGCTCGCGCAGCCGCAGGCCGGCGGCCGCCGCCATCAGGTCGAGCTCGCCCGGGGCCGCGTAACGGAAGACCACCTGGACGTGCCGGAAGATGCCCTCGTCGAGCACCAGGTAGTCGGAGGTGTAGCGCTGGGAGGCGGGCTGGAGACGACGGGTGCGCAGCATCGGATCACCGTTCGCACTCGCCACGGACTGGGCGCCGCCGCCGCTGTGGGCCGCCAGCACCTCGGGGAGGTGGCCGTCCAGGACGAACAGCCCCCCGGGCAGCAGGCGCTGGGCCGCCCTCGCGAAGCAGCGCAACTGGGCCTGCTGGGTGGGCAGTTCGAAGAAGGTGCCATTGGCGACATAGACCATGGCGAACTCGCCGTCGTGGTCCACCTCGGAGAAGTCACCGAAGCTTATGGTGAGTTCGTCGCCGCCGGGCTTGGCGCGAAGCTGGTCGACCATGGTCGGGGCGGCGTCGATGCCGTGGACCTGGTGCCCGCGCCCGGCCAGCGGCAGGGCCACCCGGCCCGTGCCGATGCCGAGTTCGAGCAAGGGGCCGGGCGGCGCGCTCCGGGCCAGCCGCGCCAGCAGGTCCACGGTCTCCTTGGTGCTGCCGGTAGACGGGGTGAACCAGTCGTCGTAGCGGTCGGCGAAGTCGCCCGCATAACGGGGAACCGTCGTCATCGTGCTCCTCTGGAAGGGGTTCAGCCGAAGGGGTGCGGCGGCGTGCCGGGGGCGGCCACGGAGGGCAGCGGCCGGGCGCCGGGGGCGATCAGACGGACGAAGGCCAGGTGCTCCTCGCGGAGTGCGGCGGGGGACGTGTCGACGCAGACGATGTCCTCGCCGGTGTGCTGGGCGAGCAGGCCGACGGGGTTCACGGGATCCACGGGTGCGTTCCGCGGTGTCGGCAGGGGGGTGGGGCCGTACTGCAGCCAGCGCGCCAGTGCGTCCTGATGGCCGTGGTAGGCCCACAGCGCGTGCGCGACCGCGGATGCCGGCGCACCCGTCGACACCAGCCGCTCATGGGCACGTTGGGCCGCCGGGGTGCTCATGCTCCAGCGCACCAGCAGCGCCTCCTGCGCGGCCCGTGCCAGGAGGTCCGCGCGCTCGGCCGCCGGGCCGCAGCGCGCGCCGAAGGTCTGCTCGCGGCCGGCGGTGGTGTGGAGGCAGACGGCGACGGCGCAGGCTCCCGGCGCGGACAGGGTCAGCGCGGTGGCGTGCACGCCGAGTCGCTCGCACACGCGGTGCACGGGCGGGGGAAGTTCGTCCAGCACTCCGGTGGCGGCGGGCGCATGTTCCGCGGGGGCCTGCCAGCTGCGGCGCAGCAGGTCGCGTTCCAGGATCTCCCAGGCCGCGTGCTCGACGGCCGCGGACCGCTGCCGGTGGGCCGCCAGACCGGTGGAGCCGGCGCGTGCCGGGGCGGTGCAGCCGGCGGGTGGGCGGTGCTGCAGGAAGGCCAGCGCGGCCGGCACCAGGATCTCCGTATCGGAGAGCAGGGATCGCCCGGTGATCCAGAGCTGGTGTGCGGCGCGGGCCTCGGTCCCCGCCCAGGGTGCCGGATCGAGCGCGGGCGCCCGCCTGCGCCGTAGTTCGGCGTGGCTGGCGACGAGGGCAGGGGATGCCTCCGCCGCGCGCCCGGCCAGGACATTGCCCATCCGCTCCAGCAGCTCGCCTCGGGCCCGCACCGCGACGTCGGCCGCCCGGGTGCCCGCCGCGCTGCCGATCAGCACCCGCTGCCCGCCGGCGCTCGCGGTGGCGTCGAACAGCGGACTGCGGGCGGCGACCCGGCCGAACAGCAGCTGGGATTCACCGGGGAACGGTGCGAAGACCTGCGGGGACCAGGCGGTCGGCAGGGCGCGGGCAGCGGCGGGCGGCACAGACGGACTCCCGGGGACGGTGGATCAGACGGCGGTCGGGCGCAGCAGGGCGTCGCACTCCCCCAGGACGGCGAGTCCGTGCGCGGTGAGGGACTCCCCGTGCTGCCGCAGGGTGCCGATGGCTTGCCGCGCATCGCTCGACAACCGGTCCCGGCGGGCGGCCAGAGCAGGGGTGGCGGTGGTGTGTTCCGCGTCCAGCAGGCGCCGATAGAGCTCCGTGCAGCGGGTCAGGACCACCGCCTGCTGGAAGAGGCCCGCCAGTGGGCGCGGATCGGCCCGCAGCGGGGTCCGTACGGGGTCCACGCCGTCGGCGGCGGAGGTGAGGAACGGACTGCTCAACTGGGCGGCGTTGCAGCGTGTGTGGGTGCCCTCGTGTACCAGTGCCTCGGCGAACCGGACCGGTCCGGGCAGACCGCGGGGACTCGCGCCCAGTCGGGCGCGGTTGACGTAGACGGCGCCATGGGTGGCGAAGTCGGTGAAGCCGTCGATCGCCCGGCCCTCCAGCAGTGCCACCTGTGCCACGCAGATACGTAGTTCGGTGAGCATCTCCGGCCAGGCGGCGGCGAGCCGGTCCCGGCTGTCGTCCAGGACGGCACGCTCTGCCCGCTCCCAGCCGACCAGCCGCGACCCGCCCCTGAGGTCGGCGCCGCGGGGCCGCGCGGCCAGCGCACGCTCCACGGAGCGGGCAAGGTGCGGTGCCGGCCCGACGGGCCCCAGGGGCTCTCCCGTCGCGGTGTCCGTGCCTGCGGTCACGTTCGGCAGGTTCGCGGTCTGCACGGCGAAGGCGGCGGCCACGAGCGCGGGGCCCGCCGCCGCGGCCGCCCGGACCCCGGCGGCCGCCAACACGCCTTCTGCCACCCGCCGTACGGCCTCCTCGTCGCGGCGGGCCGCCTGCGCATCGGGGGCTACCCGCAGCACCGGTTCACCTCCACCGAGTTCACACTCCACCTCTGGGCATCAGAACCCCCGAGGTCCGGACCTCTGGGCTCGGGGACAGGCGCGGCGGGTAGCAGGCAGCCGATCTGGATCAGTCCTGGTCCGGAAGGTCGATCATGAGTGCGTAGTCGGGGAGCTCCTCGGTGACCTGCTCGATGTCCTCGTGCTCCATGTCCGTCCTTCCCGCTCGGGTCGCACACCTCAAGGAGCGTCAGCTGACGCCCGCATCGAACGTACGGGGCCCCTGACCGGCAGACCACACGTTCACCGCACTGCCGTACGGAAACCGGACGCCTGCCGGCTCGCGTGCGCCGTCACCCGTGGAACACGCTCCGCCGAAGGCCAGCAGTGGATCAGTGCGCCGCGGAGCACCGGACGCCCGGGCCGCGCGGGAAGCATGTGACACCAGTGGTTCCCCGATCTGGCTGATATCTCCGCCGGGCCGATCGGGTGTGCGCCGCCATGCGCCCCGCCGTGCCACCGGCCGCTCGCCCGGCCCGGTTGTGACCGGAGGTGGCGATGGGAAGCATGGGCGCCCGTCACCACGACGCCCGGAGGCCCCTTCACCCATGCGGATCGCCTATCTGCACAGCGGCAGCATCCCCTCCGTCTACGCAAACGGTGTGCATGTCATGCGGATGTGCGACGCCTTCACCGACGCCGGCCACGAGGTCGTCCTCCACGCCCTGCCGGGCACCACCCCCGCCGACGACATCCACGCCTACTACGGCACCCGCAACCGCTTCGAGGTACGCCCCCACGGGCAGCCGGCGGTGCCGGGGGCGGGCAAATGGATCCGGGCCCGGCAGATCCGGGCCGATCTCCGCCGCCGTGGCGTGCCCGACCTGCTCTACGGACGCGACCCCTTCGCCCTGCTGGCCTGCTCGGGTCTGGCACCGCTGGTGTACGAGACACATCTGCTGTGGCCCAGCCGCAGCATCCGGGCGGTGGAGCGGTCACTGTTCCGCAGGCCCAACCTGCGCCGGGTGGTGTGCGTTTCCCAGGCACTCGCCGACGACTACCGCGCGGCCTTCCCGGAGCTCACCGCCCTGAACACCGTCGACCTGGTCGCCGCCCACGACTGCGCCGATCCGGTGCCGCTCGACGGCCCGGTGGCCCCCTTACCCGGCCGGGAACAGGCCTTACGGATCGGCTACGTCGGCCATCTCTACCCCGGGCGGGGCACGGACGTCATCCTCGGCCTGGCGGAGCAGCTCCCCGACGCCGATTTCCATCTGGTCGGCGGCACGACGGCGGACCGCACACACTGGCAGAGCCGCTGCCGCCAGCCCCATGTGTACTTCCACGGTCATCGTCCGCCGGCCGAACTGGCCCCCTTCTACCGGGCTTTCGACATCGTTCTCGCGCCCTACCAGCGGCGGGCGTACTGCGCCGGAGGCGTCGGCGAGATCAGCCGCTGGGTGTCACCGATGAAGCTCTTCGAGTACATGGCGTACGGCAAGGCCGTCATCGCCTCGGACCTGCCCGTCCTCCGGGAAGTCCTCACCGACGGGGTCAACTGCCTCCTCCGTCCGCCCGGCTCCGTCGCGGACTGGGCGCAGGCCGTCACACAGCTCGCCGAGGACACCGCCCTCCGTACGGCCCTGGGAAACGAGGCCCGGCGGCAGCTGACCGAGCGCTACACCTGGCGGGCCCGCGCGGACCGGGTGCTGTCCGCTGTCCCGGCGGCCGCCGGGCCGGAGAGCCGCTGATGCGGGCGGTGGTGACCGGCGCCGCCGGGTTCATCGGCTCCCATCTGTGCGCACATCTGCTGGCCTCCGGTGACACCGTCGTCGGCATCGACGCGCTGACCGACTCCTACGACCCGGCTCTCAAGGCGCGCAACCTGCGCCTACTGGCACCGCACCCCGCCTTCACCCACCACCGGGCCGACCTGCTCGATGCGGACCTCGGCACCCTCCTCGACGGGGCAGAAGTCGTCTACCACCTTGCCGGCCAGCCCGGCGTCCGCCCCTCCTGGGGCGCGGATTTCGCCCGCTACGCCGACCGCAATCTGCTGGCCACCCAGACCCTGGTCGAGGCCGCCCGGAGGCGCCCCCTGCGCAAATTCCTCTACGCCTCCAGCTCCTCCGTATACGGTGACGCGCCGGTCTTCCCCACCCCCGAGACGGTCTGTCCCCGGCCCGTCTCACCGTACGGCGTCACCAAGCTGGCGGCCGAGCACGTGTGCGAGCTGTACCGCACCGCGCACGGACTGCCCACCGTCTCGCTGCGGCTGTTCACCGTCTACGGCCCCCGGCAGCGCCCCGACATGGCCTTCGCCCGCCTCATCGACGCCGCGCTGACCGGCGGGCCCTTCCCGCTGTACGGAGACGGCGAGCAGACCCGGGACTTCACCTACGTGGGCGACGTCGTCACCGCCATGCGCGCCGCTGCCTGTGCCGGCTTCACCGGTGTGGCCAACCTCGGCGGCGGCCGGCCGGTCTCGATGAAGCAGGCGGTCACCACGGTCGAGCAGCTGATCGGGCCGGTCATCCTCCATGCGCGGCCGGGCGGCCCCGGCGAGGCCCGGCACACCGGAGCCGATATCGCCCTGGCCGCACGGGAATTCGGCTACCGCCCCCGGACGGATCTGTACGACGGGCTGACCGCGATGGTCAAGCACACGATGACCTGGAGGCACCTCAATGGCTGAGGACCGCCCCACCCGCCCGAAGGTCTTCGGCCTCGGACTGTCCCGTACCGGCACCCGCTCCCTCACCACCGCACTGCGCACCCTGGGCTTCGACGTGGCCCACTACCCCTGCGACCCGGGTACCTACCAGGCCCTGGTGGACGGCACGGCGCGCTTCCCGCTGCTCGCGGAGCGCGACGGGATCACCGACATCACCGTCGCGCCCTACTACGAAGAACTCGATCTCGCCTGGCCCGGCGCCAAGTTCATCCTCACGGTCCGCGAGGAGCAGAGCTGGCTGCGCTCCTGTGCGTACCACTGGGAACGGCCCGTCACCAGCAAGGCGGCCCCCGGCTCGGTCTATGTCCGGGTCCAGCGCTTCCTGCGGGCGGCCGTCTACGGATGCCATGAATTCAACGCGGCGCGCTTCGCCCGGGTCCACCGCCGGCACATCGAGCAGGTGCGGCGCCATTTCGCGGGCCGGGACGACGACTTGCTGGTGCTCGACATCGTCGGCGGACAGGGCTACGAGCGCCTGGCCCCCTTCCTCGGCGTACCGATCCCGGACGAGCCCTTCCCTGGTTTCTGATCTGTCCGCCAAGCCGGGTCCATCGCCGGTGGGTAGCCCTTCACCCAGGGGCGGTCGTCCAAGCCAGTGGGGCCACCCCCCGATACAGGGGTGGCCCGCTGCTGGACCTGGACCTGCGCCGCAGCCTGCGCCTCACTGGGCAGCGGTACGGCGTCGTCGGGAATCAGTCGCTGATCTCTCCGGCGGCGAAACGGCGTGCCTCGCACCGGCCCGCGTAGCGCTCCTTGCGGTTGCCGGCCCTGACCATCTCCTGCCACTCCTTCACGCAGGAGCGGTCATTGCACCCCGCACAGCAGGTGCGGCCGAGCAGCTGCATGCCGGGGTCTTCCCACCGGCAGCGGGTGTCCGCGTCCTCCTGCGTCGGGTGCGGCGGCAGATCGCAGGCACCGTAGCGGTGATCGTGGACCGGCCGGGGGTTGTGCTCCGCGTGACGCACCCACAGTGGCTTCGTCTTGTCCGTACGGGACATCTCGTTCCTTCCGGAACCCGCCGCCCGGACTCCCGGACCTTCCGGGCGGACGGCTAGATCCACCACTTCACGGCGCCACGCTCCTTCCTTTGTCCACAGCCCCTGCCGGGCGAACGCCGCACCCTCAAGGGCCTGGCGCGGTCGGCACTTTAGGCCACGCTTCACGAGAGTCAAAGGACTTTTTGGGCTGCCGTCCACTGCCCGCCGACCGCCGCCTGCCGCCTGCCGCCTGCCGCCTGCCGCGTGAACCGGGCGTGCGTGCGGTGGGCGGCCTTGTGCCCTCGTTCTCTGACAACAGCGATGCCCCCGGAGCCGCCTCCGGCATGCTCGGTGGCGCCCAGTTCGCGCTGGGCGCCGCGGCCGCACCTCTACCCGGCGTCCTGGGGAGCACCACCGCCCAGTCGACGGCCGTCGTAGTGCTGGGCTTCGTTCTCTTCTCTGCGGTAGCGCTGACCACGCTCGCCCGACCGTGGCAGGGCCATGGCGAGCCAGCCGGCCAACCCTGAGTTTGCGGCATGGCATAGAGAGACGGTCTACGTCGCGCCTCGGAGTCAGCTTCCCCGCTGCATGGCCAACGGCCTTGCCCGGCCACCCCGCCGCCCGGACAGAGCCGGGCCAGAAATCAATCGCCCATGCTCACCTCGTCCGGTACGGTCGCGGGATTGTTTTCACTGCTGGGCCTGTGAGGTTCGTGTGTGGCCCCCAGGCAGTTCCCGGACCGAGAGCAGGTTTCGTTATGGCATGTCGTATCAGTGAGCTCGTACTCGGTTGCCGCGACCCTGAGGCGCTGGCGAGGTTCTGGTGCGAGGTCCTGGACTTCGTCGTGCTCGATCGTGAGCACGACGGCACGCTGGAGATCGGGCCGCGCGAAGGGTTCGGTGGTCCACAGCCGACGATCATCCTCAGTTACAGGGATGAGCCGGAGAAGGGGAAGTCCCGGCTGCACATCGATGTCAACGCCACCGACCGCGATCAGGACGCCGAGCTCGAACGCCTTCTGAAGCTTGGTGCGCGCCCGGCCGACATCGGCCAGACAGGGGAGGAGCAGTGGCATGTCCTGACCGACCCCGAAGGCAATGAGTTCTGCCTGCTCAAGGCCCGCCTCAACCCACTCTGATGCCCATCGGTCACGCCTCGGCACCAGGTACCCAGGGTCTGTCTCGAAGTCCGGCGTGACGGGCGTGTCGTGATCGTGCAGTAAGTGAGGTCTCCGGTAGAGGGTTCATCGGCCAAGAAGCACCTGCACACCGGAGACCTCATGGCACCCCGGGCTCCTGACCTCACTTTGCGACAGGCTCTAGCCGACCATGTCGGCGGCCAACGCGAGTGGTTGCCAGTCCGGGACCAGTCGGCCCTCGATCTGGGCGCCGGCATAAGCGATCTGTTGGGGCGTCAGGTAGTCACGGTAGCCGCCGACGATCCCCCGTCTGGTCTTGTACGACTCGACGTCGTCCAGGCGTCCGGGGCGGAGCTTTTCCGAGTGGAAGACGTCAGCGACCTCCATGGCGCGCATCCGGTCAAAACCGCCGAACTCCACCGCTTCCCGTAGCGTCCCGGGGGCCGGAGACGGCACACCGCAGAACTCCAGGACCCGGGCCAGCTCTCCGGTGGTGTCGGCGGCCAGCCGCTCGTAGGACGTCAGCAGGAAGCCGTCGGGTATGCCGCGGCTGGCGTACCAGATGTTCCAGAAGGCGACGCAGGTGCGGAGGCTGCCCTCCTCGGCGGCCAGAAATTCGCCCAGCTCCCCTCGATACGGGTTGCCTGGCCGACGGGTGCGCTGGAAGTAGTGCGAGACCATGGTGTCCCGCAAGTCCCTGGTGAGGAAGACCACCTTGCGGCCGCGGTACCAGCTCTTGTCGCTGGAGAGCTCGTTCGGGGAGCGCCAGGCGACCCGGTCGTCGTGCCAGAAGATGATCCGCGGGATGGCCGGTTCGACCTCGCAGAACGCGGTGAGCTGCAGATCCGCGCAGACCTCCATCGGCAACCCCCAGCCGGCCGAGATGGCCTTCGCCATCATGACGCGGAGCCAGGTGCGACCGCACTTGGGAAAAGAGATGACAACGACCTCGGCGGAGTCCGCGGCGTCCCAGGAGCCCTCCTGGGACGGGGTGGGGAGCGTCATGCCCGTCAGTGTCCGCAAGCGTCGGCCGGCGGACAAGGGCGCACTATGCGCCACACCTGTCGCCGCCGGTACCCCTCTCTACGGCCAGGCCAGGACAGGAAAGGCCCTAGCGGCCGAGAGCTTTGCGGAGCTCTTCCTTGTTCATGTGGGAGCGGCCGTCGATGTTCTTCCGCTTGGCCTCCTCGTACAGCTGGTCCTTCGTGGGGCCCTGCGGACCGCTGTGGGAGCGCTCGCCACCGCGCTGAGAGGCGGATTTGGAGTCGCGGAGCGAGGCCTTGCCCGCCGACTTCGCTTCCCCGGAGCGGGCACGTTCCTTGTTCACCGTGCGCGCGGCGATCTCCTTGGCGCGCTTCTCCGAGACGCCGTGCTCCAGCGCGTTCTCCTTGATGTGCTCGTACTGCCGCTCACGCTTCTTGTCCGAACCTGCCGGCATGCTGCAGCTCCTTGATCGAGTGGGGCGTCATGCGTGTGCTGAAGGGCGCCTGCCCACCGCCGGCGCGTCCACTGTCTGCGGCGGTGCCTCTACCACTCCACTCGCAAAGGGCGCGGTGCGCGACAGGAGAGAGCCGGTCAGGCAGCGTCTGTGCAGCCGAATGGTGGAGGAGGTCCGCCGGAGGGGGCTCGGGCTCCTCCGGTCGTGGGCGGGCGGGTGCGGCGGGCGGACCGTAGCGTGAGGAGGCGGAGCCGGCGGCACGGAGAAGGGTAGGGAGGCGGCGGCGATGTCAGGGATCGACTACGCGGCGCTGTTCGCCGCCACGCCGAGCCCCTACCTGGTGCTGGGGCCGGACCTGGTGATCGTGGAAGTCAACCAGGCCTACCTGGACGCGACCAGGCGCACCAGAAATGACCTGCTCGGACGGCATATCTTCGATGCCTTCCCGGACAACCCCGCCGACCCCGAGGCCGACGGCGTACGGAACCTGAACGCCTCGCTGCACCGCGTCCTGACCTCGCGTGAGCCCGACACGATGGCCCTGCAGAAGTACGACATCCCCCTCGTGGGCCGTCCCGGGGCGTTCGAGGAGCGCTGGTGGTCCCCGGTCAACACGCCGATCCCCGGGCCGGACGGGGCGGTGGCCTGGATCATTCACCGGGTCGAGGACGTGACCGCATTCGTCCAGGCCCGCACCGGACGCGACCGGCCGCCGACCGGGCAGCTCACCGAGCGCGAGGCCCTGGAGGCCGAGCTGTATGCCAGGGCGCGTGAGCTGCAGCGGCTGAACGAGGAGCTGCGCCAGGCCCACACCCGTGAGCGCCAGGTGGCCGTCACCCTGCAGGAGGCCATGCTCCAGTCACCGGATCTGGCCCGGCACCGGGAAGTCGCGGTGCGCTATCTGCCGGCCGCCGGATCGCTGAACGTGTGCGGCGACTGGTACGACATGGTCGACCTGCCCGACGGCCGCTTCGCGGTGGCGGTCGGCGACGTCGTCGGCCACGGCCTGGAGGCCGCCGCGGCCATGGGCATGCTGCGCAGCGCCCTGAGCGCCGCGATTCGCGCCCTGGAGCGGCCCGCCCAGGCGCTGGAGGTGCTGGGTCTGTACGCCCGATCGGTCGAGGGCGCACTGAACACCACCGCCGTCAAAGCGCTGGTGGATCCCCGCAGCCGCCTGATCATCTACAGCAACGCGGGGCATCCGCCCCCGGTCCTGGTGCATGCGGACGGCAGCCATGAGCTGCTGGACCAGGCCACCGACCCGCCGCTGGGCGCCCGTCCCCAGCACGTTCCCCGGCCCCAGGCCGGCCTGGCCTACAGCCCCGGGGACACCCTCGTGCTGTACACCGATGGGCTGATCGAACGCCGCGATGAGGACATCGACGCCGGACTCTCCCGGCTGACCGACGCCCTCAGCAGCTTCCGGGCCCTGAGCCCGGAACGCCTGGCCGACGCCCTGCTCGCCCACCTCGGCCTCACCGGCGGCGCCCGCGACGACATCGCTTTGATCATCACCCGGTTGTGACGGGGGCTTCGCCGCCAGAGGGTCTCCCCCTAGGTGGCCTTCTCCGGGTGTGCGGTGAACTCCGCCGACCGGCCGAGTTGTTGGAGCAGGGTGGCGATCGCCAGGCCGGCGAGATCGCCGTCGTGACCCAGGCCGGCAAGGTTCGCCATCATGACCGGAGACCGGCCAGGCAGACAGGGCGTCAGGCATCGGCCTGCCGTGCCGCCCGGCGGTACCCGACCGACCGTGCCTATGGTGATCACACCTCTCCCCCGTGCCCCGGCGGACCGGCTGGAGGGGGCCTGCGGCTTGACCACTGTCCCTTCTGCCTCGGATCTGCCTCGGAGTACGACGTGGGAAACAAGACGACGCCCTTGGCGGGGCGGCTCGCAGTGGTGACGGGCGCGGCCCGCGGGGTCGGCGCGGGCATTGCCCGGGAACTGGCCCGGTACGGTGCGCGGGTCGTCGTACTCGGCCGGGAGGAGGAGTCGCTCGCCCGACTGGCGGACTCGCTCCCCGTCGAAGCGCACACCTTCGAGGTGGACGTCACCGATGACGCGGCGATGGACCGCGTGGCCGCCCGGATTCATGACCGCATCGGCCCGCCGTCCGTAGTCGTTGCCAACGCCGGTGTGGCCGAGGGAGGCCCGTTCGTCACCTCGGATCCGGCCACCTGGCGGCGGGTCATCGAGGTGAACCTCATCGGCAGCGCGATCACCGCGCGGGCCTTCCTTCCCGGCCTGCTGGCCACGCGCGGATACTTCCTGCAGATCGCCTCGACGGCCGCCTTCGGGCCGGCGCCCATGATGAGTGCGTACTGCGCCTCCAAGGCCGGTGTGGAGTCCTTCGCCCAGTGCCTGCGTGCCGAACTCGGTCACCAAGGAGTCGGTGTCGGTATCGCCTACCTGAACTGGACCGATACCGACATGATCCGCGACGCGGACCAGCACGGGGTGCTACGGGAACTGCGCGCCCACATGCCGCCACCGGCCAGACGCGTCCACCCCGTCGAGAAGGTCGCCGCACGCCTCGTGACAGCGGTCGAACGCCGCTCCCCCACCGTCTACGCGCCCTCATGGCTGCGCCTCGCACAGCCGGTCCGTCCCGTGCTGCCACCCCTGGTCACCTGGATCTCCCGCCGGGAACTGCCCCGGCTCGCTGAACGGGTCCGCTTCGATGCCACAGGACTCCTCGGCACCGGTGGCCGCGCAGACCGGACGGCGGATTCAGATCGGACGGCGGGTACGGACGGGACGGCGGGTACACAGGGGACGCACGGGGTGTAGCAGCATCCGCGGGTCCGGGGCTCGGTTCCGGGCGCGGGCGCGGGCTCGGGCGCGGGCGCGGGCTGGGCGGGGCGGGTATCTCGCGCTCCGCCTCGGCCAGCCGGTCTGTACGGCGAAGTCGCACACAGGCCCGGTCAACGGCAGCGGTCAGCGGTCAGCGATGTCCTCACGGAGGCCGTCGGAGAATTCCCACCACGACAGGGGGAGCCAGTCGCCGTTCACAAAGGCATCGACCGTCGCACCGCGACCACGGACAGTAACCGTGGTTCCAGGCGGATACGTGGTGCCGGACAGGCCGGGCACCGGGACGAGCAGGGTCCCGAGTCGCTGTGCTGCCACGTGTCGCCCTCCCTCTTTCGTTTCTCGGTGCGACATTGCGATACCGGAGTGGATATTCCCTCTCACATTAGCGGCTTGCCCCGCCCAGCAGACCGGAGAATCATGAGTGATAGCTCACGTCAAAGGGGCGGGGAATCCATGCGCACTCTTCGCTGAGCGGGAGGTGGCAGCAATGAAGGCCGTCGTCTACAAAGGACCGTTCACCGTGGCTGTCGAGAATGTCGACAAGCCCGGTATCCAGCACCCCAACGAGGTGATCGTAAAGGTCACCTCTACCGCGATCTGCGGCTCGGACCTGCATATGTACGAAGGGCGTACGGCAGCCGAGCCCGGCATCGTCTTCGGGCACGAGAACATGGGAATCATCGAGGAAGTCGGCCAGGGCGTCACCTCCCTCAAGGAGGGTGACCGGGTCGTCATGCCCTTCAATGTCGCCTGCGGATTCTGCGACAATTGCGTCGAGGGATTCACGGGTTTCTGTCAAACCGTCAATCCGGGATTTGCGGGCGGCGCTTACGGCTATGTCGCCATGGGACCCTGGTCGGGCGGCCAGGCCGAATATCTGCGCGTACCCTATGCCGACTTCAACTGCCTGAAGCTGCCACCGGGAAACGAGCACGAGACCGACTTCATCCTGCTCGCCGACATCTTCCCCACCGGCTACCACGGCTGTGAACTCGCACAGGTACGTCCCGGGGAGAACGTCGCGGTGTACGGCGGCGGGCCGGTCGGGCTGATGGCCGCCTACTCGGCGCTGCTGCGCGGCGCGAGCAAGGTATTCGTCGTGGACCGGGTGCCCGAGCGGCTGGCGAAGGCCGAGGAGATCGGCGCGGTCCCGATCAACTTCGCCGAGGGCGACCCGGTGCAGCAGATCAAGGATCTGACGGAGGGCGTCGGCACGGACAAGGGCGTGGACGCCGTCGGCTACCAGGCGATGGCACACGGCGCGGCACGCGAGGAACCGGCGACCGTTCTGAACTCGCTCGTCGACACGGTCCGGGCGACCGGTGCCCTTGGCGTACCGGGCCTGTATGTTCCCGCGGATCCGGGCGGCCCGGATGAGCAGGCCAAACGGGGCATGCTCCTCGTCTCGATCGGCAAGCTCTTCGAGAAGGGCCTGCGGATGGGTACGGGGCAGTGCAACGTGAAGCGCTACAACCGGTTCCTGCGCGACATGATCATCGAGGGCCGGGCAAAGCCGAGCTTCGTCGTCTCGCATGACCTGCCCCTGGACCAGGCCCCCTCGGCATACGACAAATTCGACAAGCGCATCGAGGGCTACACCAAGGTCGTCCTGCATCCCTAGGACGTGTCCGCAAAGCCCCGTCCGGCCCGCGAGAAACCCCGGTCGGCCGCGCCTGCGGGCCGCCCGCAGGAAGCCTTCCATTCGGGCGGGGCTACGTCTCTTCTTCCAAGCGGATCACCTTCTTGAGGTCCTCCGCCGCCTGGCCACCCCGGCCTTCATGGGACTCCAGCAGGGCGGCTGCCAAGGCGTCGAGTTTCCGCTGGATCGCATGTTCCGCGCGGAGCTCGGAATTCTTCAGCAAGGCGAGAAGGAGCAGGGTCACCGCGGCCATCAGGTCCCCCGCCATCAGCTGCCAGGCCAGCGGCAGATGCGCGAAATGGGCGGCAAGAAAGAACGCGATCAGAGCGAGGCAGACCACGAAGAAGGCGGGAGAGCTGGTGAAATGCGAGGATTTAGCGGCCAGTTGGGCGAACCGCCCCCGCTGCGTTCCGCCCCGCTCCACGGGGTGCCGAAGGGTCATGGCACCTGGATACTCAAGCGGATCGCTCCGCGGACAGCGCCATGCCGAAGGCGCCAGGGTTTTTCACTTCAACAGCGACGGGCCCGGGCGCGCCGACAGCACGCCGGACCGTCACAGATCTCCTGCCTGCCGGTCTCCTACGCACTGGTCTCCTGCCTGCCGGTCACCTATCACACCGGGCTCCTGCACACCGGCGTCGAGGAGATCCGGGCGGCAGCAGCCGCCATGGTGCCGGCCGCCCGGAACGGAGCGGTTGCCCGTCCATCCCGGGCGGCCGGCACCCATCGCTCCACACCGCATCAAGGGGCCGAAGTCCCCCCTCGTACGGCCTACTTCACGTCGAGGAAGTCGCTCGTGGAGGTCACCGACGAGGTCGTTGACGTACCGGCGAAGGCGTAGCGCCAGTCCCCGTCGGCGGAAGCCTTCACGGTGGTCTTCAGGTTGCCGTGGCTGTCCGACTTGATGGTCTTGACCGTGCTGAAGCTGCCGGCGCCCTTCTTGCGGAACTGCAGCTGCACGGACTGCTGGGTGTAGCCCGCGTACTTGTCGGTGTCCCAGTTGGCGCGGGTCAGGGCACCGGCGACCGTGACGGTCTTGCCCTTCACCACGGGCTCCGGCGAGGCGTTGGTGGTCAGCCGCGACGCCCGCTTGACCCAGGAGGACTTGTAGGAGTCCTGGGTGGTGTAGTCGCCGTCCTTGCCCACGGCGGACGCGAACACGTGCCACCGGCCGGCGAGGATGTTGCCGTAGACGGTGGACGCCGGGTCAGCAACGAGGGTGACCGAGCAGGTGGCGGTGGTGGCGTTGACCGTCTTGCAGGTGCCGTGGTCGACGCTCGGGGTCATGGCGCCGTCGACACCGGTCTTCAGGTCGGTGCCGTGCCACAGGAACGCATAGCCGTCATAGATGCCGGCCGGGTCGGTGGCGGTCACCGAGACGGTGTACGTCTTCTTCAGGCTGGTGCCGACGACTATGTCCTTGCCGCCGTTGACGGTGACATTCGTGATCTTGGTGTCGCCCCGCGCGTCGTCCGCCACGGCCTTGGCGGGAGACTTCGCAGTGAACGGAGAGAGCTGCGCCTTGACGGCGTGGGCGCCCGGGTTGTCCGCGGCCTGTGCGGTCGGGACGGCGAGGGCGGAGAGGGCCAGGGCGCCGGACAGTGCGGCAACAGTGGCTCGAGTGCGCATGTATTCCTCGAATAGGAAGGGGCCCCGCGGCGTGGGACGCGTTCGACGGGACCCGGATCGGTCTGGAGTCCGCTGACTCCGAAGACCAGACCCCGAACAGATGTGAATGGTTGTACATCTGCATGGATTTTTTGTGAACGCCTGCCGTGGGTGGGGCAGCCGACCAGCCCTCAGGAGCCCTCGGCGCTCAACAGGAACCGGTGGGTGGGCAGTTCATACCCGTCAGCTCCCGCCGATCCGGCCCTCACCCGTCGGCGGAGGGGCGGATCAGCTGCGGCATCATTCAGCACCTCGCCCCGTCCCGTCGGCGCACCCCTCCCCCACGCCCCGGACAACTCACGCACGCAGGGCCCTGACTCATTCCCCGGTCGGCAGCGCCGCCGCCGTCACCAGCGTGCGCAGCGCGGCCAACGCCTGCTCGGGGTCGACGCGGTCGGGCGCCAGCAGCCACTGCTGATGGATGCCGATCCCGGCACCGATGATCGTGACGGCCAGCGTCTCGGCGGACAGCCCGGGCGGTAGCGGCAGCCGCTCCAGCCATCGTCTGCAGTGGTCGCGCAGGGTGTTGTGGATCTCGACGTAACGGCCGTGGATCGGCGAGCCCGGTTCCAGCGCCTCCACCAGGAGCGTGACGAAGAGCTTGGTGGTGGGCTGCGCGAACAGCGCGTCGGCGCCGCCCATCAGACGGTCGAACCCCGCTTCCGCCTCCTTGGGCGCCGCCAACTCCCCCGGCTCCTCGATGAGTTCGGCGCGGATCAGGTCCACCGAGCGTTCGAGGACGGCCAGCAGGAGACCTTCCTTGCTGCCGAAGTGCCACGGGATCGATCCCCTGCTGATGCCGGACCGCTCGGCCACGTCGGCGAACGTCGTCTGCCGGTAGCCCTTCGCCGCGAACAGCTCCGCCGCCGCCCTGAGGATCAGCTCGCTGCTCTCGTGACTGGTCTGCTCTCGTCGCGTTGTCACGCCACCTCCTCTGTGCTAGCAATAATATTCTATGCTGGCCAACACAGGGGGTTGTTTTGCGCTTCGTCACCTACGCCTCGGCCGACGGCGACCGGACCGGCGTCCTCAACGGCGAGCTGATCCATGCGTTACCGGAAGGCACCTCCCTGCTCGGACTGCTCGGCCCCGCGCTGCGGCAGGCGGGCGAGCGCGCACTCACCGAGCCCGCTGACGTCGTCGCGCTCACCGATGTCACGCTGAAGTCCCCCATCCCCAGGCCACCGTCCATACGGGACTGCCTGTGCTTCCTCGACCACCTGCGCGCCTGCCGCAAAGCAGCCGGCGACACGGGAGCGCTGGAGCCGGTCTGGTACGAGATCCCCGCCTTCTACTTCGCCAACCCGGCCACCGTCATCGGCCCCTACGACGACGTGCCCATCTCCCCCGGCAGCGCCTGGTTCGACTTCGAGCTGGAAATCGCCGCGGTGATCGGCACCGCGGGGCGCGATCTGACGCCCGAACAGGCCGAGGGTCATATCGCCGGCTACACCCTCTTCTGTGACTGGAGCGCCCGCGACCTCCAGGGGCTGGAGAGCCAGCTCAAGATCGGCCAGGCGAAGGGCAAGGACGGCGCGTCCACGCTCGGGCCGTGGCTGGTCACGCCCGACGAGCTGCCCTTCGGCCCGGACGGCAGGCTCGCGCTCCAGGTGCGGGCCGAGGTCAACGGCGAGCCGGTCAGCGCGGGCCGTACCGACTCCATGGACTGGTCCTTCGGTGAGGTCATCTCCTACGCCTCCCGCGGAGTCGAGCTCCAGCCGGGCGATGTCTTCGGCTCGGGCACCGTTCCCGGCTGCTGTCTGGCCGAACACCTCGATTTCGGCGATCTCGCGGCGTTCCGCGGCTGGCTCAAGGACGGCGATGTGGTCTCGCTGCGCGCCGAGGGGCTGGGCGAGGTCCGGCAGACCGTGCGGGCAAGTGCCCCTCCGCCTCCGCTCGCCGCCCGGCACGACCCGGCTGCGAAGCCCCGTCGGCCGCGGGTCAACCCGGCCGCCTCCGCCCTGCCGTACACCAAGGGGCTGCACCAGGTCGGTGACGGCGTGTGGGCGTGGCTGCTGCCCGACGGCGGGTACGGCTGGAGCAATGCGGGGCTCATCGCGGGCGACGGCGCCTCCTTGCTGGTCGACACGCTCTACGATCTGCCGCTGACCGCCGAGATGCTGTCGGGCATGCGGCCGGTCACGGACCGGAACCCGCTGAGCCACGCCGTGCTCACCCACGCCAACGGCGACCACACCCACGGCGGTCAGCTGCTTCCCGCCTCGACGCGCGTCATCGCCGCCGAGGGGACGGCACACGAGATGCGCACCGAAATGGCACCCGAACTGACCGCGGCCCTCCAGGTCATGGATCTCGGTCCGACGCTCACGCCGTATCTGCGCGACCGCTTCGGACGGTTCGACTTCGGCGGCATCCGTCTGCGCACTCCCGACCAGACCTTCGACCGACGGCTCACCCTCGACGTGGGCGGTCGCGAGGTGCATCTGATCGATCTCGGCCCCGCCCACACCGAGGCCGACACGGTGGTGCACGTTCCTGACGCGGGGGTGCTCTTCGCGGGCGACCTGTTGTTCATCGGGTGCACTCCGATCGTATGGAGCGGCCCCATCGCCAACTGGATCGCCGCCTGCGACGCGATGATCGGCCTCGGCGCGTCGACGGTGGTGCCGGGCCACGGCCCGGTGACGGATGCCGACGGAATCCGAGCCGTCCGCGACTACTTCCGCCACATCGTCGAACAGGCCGACGCCGCCTACGCCAAGGGGCTCGACTTCCAGGAGGCGGCGTTCGGGGCCGATCTGGCCGAGTACACCGGCTGGCTGGACGCGGAACGGGTCGTGGTCAACATCTACCGGCGCTATCGCGAGATCCATCCCGACCAGCCGGTGCTCGACAGGTTCGCCCTGTTCGCCCTGATGGCCGAGTGGGACAGTCGTCGGCAGTCGTGTGCCCCACGGTCCGCAGGCCGCGTGGTCTCCCGCGGAGCCGGGTTCGAACCGTCATGACCCGTCGGCCAGATCGTCGCACTCGCCCTCGTCGGCGTACGCAAGTGCGGTGGAACGCCGCCTCGCCCAGCCTGGCTCCTGCTCCTGCTCCCGCTCCCGCTTACCACGACGCTCCATTCGCGGCCGGCTCCGCCGTCGGGTGCGCGGGCTCAGCCCCCGTGCCACGTACTCCTCTGAACTGAAGGCGGTCCCCTGATGAAACTCCCGAACACCGCACACTCCTCCCACCCCTGGCGGATCCACGCCCTCACACCCGACTTCCGGCTCGAGGACGTTTGGGCGCTGCCGACACCTGGCGGTCCTGACGACCTCACGCGGCTGGTGCGGCAAATGACCTCCGGCAACGGGCGGTTCTCCGGAGCCACCCGCACGCTCTTCGCACTCCGCTGGAAGCTCGGGACACTGCTCGGCTGGGATCGGCCCGGCTCCGGTATCGGCGCCCGGGTGCAGAGTCTGCGCGACAGGCTGCCGGCGGATCTCCGCGACGCACCGCCCGGACCGGGCTTCCGAGCGGTCCCGCTCACCCCCGTCTATCTGACGGACAACGAGTGGGCGGCGGAGGTGGCCAACCGGACCGTGCACGCGGTGATGCACATCGGCTGGGTACCGGACGAGTCCGGTGGCTACCGCGGTCAGATGGCTGTCCTGGTGAAGCCGAACGGCCTTTTCGGGAAGGCCTACATGGCCGTGATCAGGCCGCTCCGACATCTGATCGTGGATCCGGCGTTGATGCGGAAGATCGGACGCGCGTGGCGGAGCCGGGACGAAGACCGGCGTGCGGGATAGCTGGTTCCGGCCGGAGTCCACATCGGCCGACGGCACCCACACCGTCCGCGCCGTCCCCGCCGTCCGCGTCGTCCCCACCGTCCGCGAGGGCGTCACCCGGACCGGCCGGCCACGACACCAGCCCTCTGGACGGGCGCCTCCGCCACCGGCCCCGCACCACCGAATGGCCCCGCTCAGAAACCGCTGACAACCGAGACCAAAGACCCACCATCGAGCATCGCCAAGGAGAGCATCATGAAGGTCGGAATGGTAGCGAGCCACTATCCGCACGCCGCTTACCGTGAGGAGTTCATCTCGCGCGTCCATCAAGTCCGCGAGGTGTTCCTGCGGACCCCGGGATGCCTTTCGGCTGAGTGCTGGGTATCCGCCGACGCGGTGGTGTCGATCGTGCAATGGGAATCCGAGGAAGCCTCCGCCGCCTCCTTCGCCACCGTCGCGGCGGCAGGACTGGACCTCGCCTTTGACGAGCGTGAATCGCGCCCGCGCGAGATCGTCCGGCTCGCGGCGTGCTGATGTCACTTCTCTCTCTCGACGCGCAGCCACGGCAGTTACCGCGCATCTGAAGCGGCCCGCCGTCGGGGGCCCGCTCGCCCGCATCACCTATCGGGCGGGCGGATCCCGGACGGGCACTCCCGTGACCGGCAGGGGCTGGCGGTGTCGCCCCTAGTCCTCGTGCCCCGCCGGCGGCATCGCCGTGCCACCCCGGCACCCCGTGAAGGTGGCGTTCGGGCAGGAGGCGTCGAAGCCCATCTCGTACCGTGCGAAGGCTTTCCAGGCGGCGTTCCGCACTGCGGTGTACTCGGTACTGGTCAGCGGTCCGCCCTTCATCGCCTTGAAGGCCCGCAGGATGGCGTCGCGTGCCACGAGGAACGAGGGGTTCTTCGGTGTCAGCTTCATGCCGTCGACGACCGCCTGCCATGTCACCTGGTAGCCCCGCTCCTTGTTGTCGAGGGCGGTGGCGACCTTGCGGGTCAGTTCCATGAGTGCCGCGCACCAGATCTCGCCGACGTCATGGACTTCCTGGTAGGTCAGATCGCGGTTGCCGGCGCCCGCGACCTCTCCCTGCCCCTTGCCGATGTCTCCGAAGGCGCCGGGGTACTGCGAGTCATAGGGCCGTTGCCGGATGCCTTTCGAGCTGTTGACCACCCAGTTGCCGACCACATCGCGTTCCTGGGGGTTCGAGAAGTTCCTGGTGGTGAGGGCGAAGTAGTCTCCCCAGCCCTCACCCATCGCGACCGACTGGTCCTCCTCGAGGCCGTTCGCGTCGAACAGGCCGCCGACGAGACGGTTCGACACCCCGTGGCAGAACTCGTGGAGGACGACGTCGAAGTCGTCGGCCGTGTGGCGGCCGGTGTCGGTGACCAGTCCCATGTTCATCACGGCTTCCAGGCCGTCGGCCCGGGTGGCCATGTTGGCCGTACCGAACACCGCCCCCGGGTGCGCGAGGGCCCGGACGGGGTCCGCCCCCCTTCCCAGGCCCGTCACGTTCGTGGTCTGGAAGTTGCCCTGGTCCTCCGTGAAGCCGAGCATCATGAAGAGGTCGTGGGCGAAATTGCAGAAGTAGAAGATGTTGGTGACGAATTGCTCGGGGCTGTCCTGCGGCGGGTCGAAGAGGCTGTTGCCCTCGGCGTCGATCGTGACCTCGACGGGCCGGCGGGTCTTCCCATTGAGCGCGCGTACGTTGTTGCCCTCGGTCGACACCTTCCCGTTGTGGGTCTCTGCCCAGGGCAGCGGGAAGCCGGCGGGCAACCCCGCGGACACCACGGTCGGATAGCCGTTCGCGGGCACGGGGAACGGGACGGTGTCAAAGGTGCTCTCGGCCGGATTGCGCTGGAAGACACGTCCCGCGACCGCGTGCCGGACCGTGTCGTAGAAGTAGAGGATCTCGGGCTCGTCCGGGTTCGCGGTCCGGTCGTCGGCCTCGACGAAGGCGTGGTACTGAGCGGCCAGTTTCTCGCGGGAGAAGGTGAACATCCAGGTGAGGCGGGCATCTTCGCCCATGTACAGATACACGAGCCGGGCCGGGACGGCTTCCTCGAACGGTCCCTTGCTGAACGTCATCGGCTGATCGTTCCGCGCCTGGTGCGACAGGCGCTCGAAGCCGTCCGATATGTCGAGGCGCGGGAGTTCGTCGTCGCCGAAGACTCCGCGGAGCGTTGTCGGCTCGGCGGCCTTCGCGGCCGCCACCCGCAGCGCCACCTCGGCCGGGACCACCGGTCTGGTCGGCAGGGTCGCCGGTGCGCTCACCGTGTCGCCGATGACCCGGTCGACGGTGCCGTCCTCGAACATCCACACCTTCGGCGCCATGGCCCACACCTCGATGCCGTTGAGCACCTGCTGCAGGCTGACGACGCGCAGTCCCTCGCTCGTCGTCATCACATTCGGGTCGGCCTCGAATTCCACCGGCTCGCCCGCCGCGAAGCCGATCGCCTCGGCGACCGACGTGACGTACTGCTTGGCCTGGGCGATATAGCCGTTGTCGGGCATGGGCACCGACTCGTCCGTGCCGGTGAAGCCGGGAGCACCGGTCACCCTCAGCTCCGTCAGATGCCCGGTGAAGCGGTTCACTTTGCTGCGGTCCGCCACGAGGGTGTGGTCGACCTCCGCCGCCACCCGTTCGGTGTCGTCCAGGAAGGCGTCGGCTTCGGCGACACTGGCCAAGCGGTCGTAGTTCTTGTTCCGCCTGTCGATCATTACGCTCATGGCGTGCTCCTTGGGAGGGTTCAGAGGCCCGCGAGCGTGAGTGCCGCCGCTGCGACCGTGCGGGCGATCGCGGCGGCGTAGTCCGTGTCGTGGTCCTCGTCGAGGAGGGTGTCGCCCGGCATGTGGTACTGCCGGGTGCCGGTCGCGGGCGCGGTGTCGTCGAAGAAGTTCTCGCAGACGGCGGCAGCTGCCCAACCGCGTTCATGGAAGCTTGCGTGATCGCTCCGCCCGGCGGCCGGGTCGCCGGAACCCGCGAGCGCTTGGAGCGAGAAGTCGGCCGCGACCGCCGGGGCGGCCTGGGCGACGAGACCCCCGAGCGCGTCGGAGGCGCCCACGACCGGGCCGGGGACCGACGAACCCGTGTGGATCTCCATCGTGGGTGTGCCGCCCTGGAAGCCCGCGATCATGTCCATCTGGAGCACGCCGACGATCCGGTCGCCGGCCGCGGCCGCCGCACGCGCATAGGCCTTGCTGCCGACGAGGCCCTGCTCCTCGGCGTTGAAGAGGACGAAGCGTATGGTCCGTGCCGGTGCCCTGCCCTCGGCGATCATCGCGCTCAGGCACTCGGCCGTGGCCAGGACCGCCGCCGTACCGCTCCCGTCGTCGTCGGCGCCGGGTGCCGGGTCCAGGGCGGGGTCGTAGGGGCGCGGCCGGCCGCTGCTGTCGAAGAACTCGCCCCTGGCCGCGGTCGAATCGAGATGTGCCGTGATGAGCACGGCGGAGTCCGCTGCCGCGACCGGGAATTCCGCTTCGACATTGGAGAGCCTGCGCCCCCGCCATGAGAACTCATGGCGTCTGACCGTCAGGCCGAGGTCATGGAGCCGGCGGGCGAGTGCGCTGACCACGAGGGCGTTGTCCGGGCTCGCCGCGTCGCGGCTGCGTACCTTCAAAGGGTCGCCCTCGACGAGCGGGTCGATGCCGGAGATACGGGCGACGTGGCCGCGCATGGCCGCGGGGGTGATGGCCGCACGTACCGCGGCGACGGTCTCCGGAGAGGGCACCCCGTTCGCGAACTCATCGGCAAATCCCCGGACTTGGGCCTCGCCCGGCCGGGAGAGGAGAGCCGGGTCGGGAAGCAGCCGCTCGGTGTGCCCGGGTTTGGCCTCCGCGATGTGCAGGTCCTCGATGGGGGTGCCGGCCGCGGCGGCGACATAGACGCCGCCCGGAGCCGGGCCGAGAGAGGCTACCGACTGCTCCGGCCCGTCGAGTGCGCCCGCGATGAAGGTGAACGCCGACTCGGCGCGCAGAGTGGCCTCCGCCGTTTCCTTGGCTGTGCCCGAGACATGGGTGAGCGCCTCCGGGAGGGAAACCGGACGGTCGTCGCGCATCAGGAAGGCAGTGGTCTCCGCCACCTCGCCCCGCAGGTCGGCCGTGAACCCGCCCTGCTCAAGTGCGGCCACACCCCGCGCGGTCGCCATGACGAGGACGAGGTGGGCGGAGGCCACATGGACCGGAACGACCTCACCGGTGTGCGCGATCGCCTCAAGGTCGGCCAGACTCCGGTCCGCCGGCACCTCGATGCGTGCCCAGAACACCGGGCGGCCCTCGACGGCGGCGAACGTGAAGACCGGGTGCGGGGCGGCCCGCATTCCCGCTTCGCGGGCGAACGCACGCTCATCCGGATCCTCGCCCACGAAGACGCAGTCGTCGGCCCCGACGCCCGCGCTCGCCACCGCGCCGTCGAAGATCCCGCGAGAGGTCTTTTCACCCCAGTGAAGAAGGCCCTCGTCCGTGAAACGGCCCGCAAAGGCCGCATGCAAAGCCGCCACCGCGCGGGCGCGCGCCGCCTCCCCCGTGCCCGGGTTCGAAATGATGCCTTTCCGCATGCCCGCTGACGCGTCGAGAACTTCGAAAACACGGGGCCGTGGGCGGAGAGTCAAAGAGCCGTCGGCCCCGATGCTCGCGTCCGCGAGCGTTTCACCGATATCGAAGAAGAGCACGGGCATCTCGGCGCCTCCGTAAAAGAGCGCGCCCCCGACCGGGCTCCGCGGTGCCCCGAACCCGGGCCCCGTATTCGTGGGGCGTGCAAGCGTGCAAAGCGGGCTACGGCTGCGGCTGCGTGCGCGCTGCTACGAAAGCCCCGCCCTCTCCATTGTCCGTGGGCTGACGCGTTCTCGCATCCTGAGTCGGACCTCCTCGCGCACGTCCCCGCCATTGATCACATTCGCCGCATGACGCCTCGTCAGGCGCGGTTCGTCGAAGGCAGAGCGATGCCCCAACCCGGGCTTGCTTACGGGGCTTCCTGCTCTCCCTCCGCCTCCTTCCTCCCTGTCATCACGCCCGCTACGCGACGCCGATTGATGGCTACCGGCATCCACCGTCCGCCCGAAATGCACTCCGAAATGCACTCTTCTTACGCGCATGCAAGTCTGGTACCGGTTCATCGTTCGAGATCCGCCAGGAGGCACGACCGTGGGCAAGAAACAGAGCCGGCAGAATCGCGGCGCCCGCACCGGCGGCCATGAACGCAGCGCCGCCGCGGAAGCGAAGGAAAAGGCGAAGGCATCGACCCCGCAGGAGCCGGAGCAGTCGATGACGAAGCACGTCGCCCACAAGGCCCAGCGGAAGTTCGGCCACAACTGATCTTCGGCGGCCGGGCGCGGTCAGCCGCGGTAGAGAAACGGCTGCCGCCTGGTGGTGAAGGTCGTTGCCGAGGCCACGCGGTCCCCCGCCCACAGACTCCGTCGCAGGCTTCTCGCCTGCGGTGATCTCGTCATGATGCGCAAACAGCCCCTGACCCTCAAGAAGCCGGCCGAACGGGACGGCGTCGACTGAGGGCCGCCCCGTAGGAGGGACCTCCGGATACTGGGCGCATCCGGAGGTCCCGACAACGCGGCGAGGGGCACCTCCCGGCGTGAACCGGGGAAGTGCCGAAGCTGCCGTCGTGCGCCGCCAGAGGATTGCGGGGCAGCCCTCAGACGGGTAGGGCGAAGCGTTCTTTGAGGGCGTCCAGGCCGGTGGCGTAGATGTTGTCGCCGAATTGCTTCTCGATCTCGGGGACGAGTGCGTCGGCGGCCTCGTATGTCGCGGCCCAGCGGATCTCGGCACCCGCCTGGTGCGGGTGCACGGACAGCGTGGAGACGTAGTCGGAGACGGGGACTGCTGATTCGTGGATGGTGTAACGGAGCATCCGGCGCGAGTTGTCCTTCTCCAGGAGCCGTTCCCGGATGACGACTTGGCCGTTGACGGAGAACGCCTGGACCGCCCCGGGCGTCTCGGGATCGGCGCCGTCCTCGATCACCGACGGCGGGAGCAGGGGGTGCCAGTCGGCGAGGCCCCCGAACTTTCCGATGACCCGCCAGACGGCATCGGGGTCGGCGGTGACGACGGTGGTACGGGTAAGTGTGTGCACGGATGGGCCTCCGATGGCTGCGGATGGCGATGACTGCGGATGGCTGTGACTGCGGGGGTATCTGATCGGCCGCTTCCGTCGGCGGCTCACCAAGTGCCGTCGCCTCGCAGTACGGCGTCGGCGCCGCCGTCGATGAAGACGACCTGGCCGGTGACCAGCTCGTTCCCGGGAGAGGTGAGCCAGGTCAGAAGGGGCACGATCTGCTCCGGCTGGGCGTGACCGTGCAGCGGCATGGGGACCGTCGCATCAACGATCTTGCGCATGTCGGGGCTGGCCAGCATGGGTTCCGTCATGGGGGTGACGACGGTTCCGGGGGCGATGGCGTTGAGGGGAATACCGGCGCCCGCCCAGTCGGCGGTCACGGCGGTACGGCGTATCCATCGGGCGATGGCAGCCTTGGTCGAGCCGTAGATCGCATAGCCCTCTCCCCGGTCGACCGCTGCCTGGGCGGCGGCCAGCGCCGCTTCCTCGTCACCGGCGAGCGCCGCGTCGGCGATGGCCGTGTCGTGCGGGTGGACGGAGGCGACCGAGGCGATGACGACGGCGCGCGGGTCCGTACCGGCGGCCAGCAGGGGGCGCAGCCCCTCCAACGTGGCGACCGCGCCGAAGTAGTTGACGCTGACGGCGCGCGGTTCGAAACCGGCGAGGCCGGCGCCCGCGATCACGGCGTCGAGCCGCCCACCGCTCAACTCGCCTGCGCGCTGGACCAGATGAGCCCGGCCATCGGGGGTGGCGAGGTCCGCGACGATATCGGCGTCCTTGAGGTCGGCGCCGATGACCGTGTGCCCCTGCTCCTTGAGCCGGGTGGCGGTGGCCTTGCCGATGCCGGAGGCAGCTCCGGTGATGAGGTAAGTGCGGGACATGGTCGGCTCCTTCGCTGACGCTGGACGTTCTCCGGTCGCTGATCACCGCGCGTCGGCCGTGGACCGTACGCCGTCGATCGCCGATCACCGGTCATCGACCGGCCATCGCCGTTGCCCGCGCGGGGCCCCCACCGGCGCGCGGGTACGCAGGGACAGCGCGACAGCACGGGCACGGCGGACGGGCCGACCGCTGAACGAGCGGCTCCTGATCAGCCGTTGATCAACATACGCCTTTTCTGGCATGACATGCCAATAATTCTCTGTGAGAATAAAGGCCGAGCTGAAGCACGGCAAGGAGCACACCATGACGGCAGCGCGAGGCCGTCCGTCCCTGACGGAACAACGGCGCCTTCAGACGCGGCTGGAGATCGCGGAGGCCGCGGCGGCCCTGTTCGCCGACCGTGGCTACGACACGACGACGGTCGAGGACATCGCCTCGGCCGCGGGCATCTCCCTGCGCACCTTCTACCGCTACTGCCCGGCGAAGGAGGACGCCCTCACCCCCCTCTTCGCCTCCAGCGTCGGCCAACTCGTGGACGTCCTCGCGGAACATCCGGCCGAAGAGCCGCTCAGCGCCGCCATCGAGGCGTCCTTCGGAACGGAGACGGCCGAGCGGCGCCTGGAGGACACCGCCCGCGCCCGTCGGCTGATCCGGGTCCTGGGAACCGTCCCCGTCCTGAAGATGCGCTGGCTCGCGGCGGGGCGGGAGATGCAGGAACGGCTCGCGCCCGCGCTGGCGTCCCGCACGGGCGCCTCTCCCGACGGCCTCGAAGTGCGGCTGCTGACCACCGCGGTGCTGGATGCGTTCACCGTCACCATGGAGTACTGGGCCTGGCAGGACGAGCCCGAGGAATTCGTCGACCTGATGCGCCGGGCGCTGGCGTTTCTACGGCTCGACGAACTCCAGGCGGAGCCCGAGCCATCCGCCGACAAGTAGTCAGCACGCCCACGAGAGCCTGGCCTATGGGTCAGGGCTCAGGGCCGGCATGCTGACGGCTCCTCTCCCCCACGCCTGAACGGCCGCGCGGCCCCATTGGTGCCGAAGCATCCCCACCAGTCGGCGCGGCCTCCACTCCGCCCCATCGGGCAGGCCTTACTCCAAGGCCTTGCGGACGGCGGTCAGGATGGCTTCGGTGTCGGCGCCCAGGGCGCGGGCAGCCGAGGCGAAGTCACGGGCCAGCCGGGCGAGTTGGGCCGGATCAGGCTGCTGCGGTTCGGACGGGAGTGCCGCGACCCGGGTGCCTGCCCCACGGCGGGTGTGGATCAGCTTGGCTGTCTCCAGCTCACGGTATGCGCGGGCCACGGTACCCGGTGCCAGGCCCAGGTCGGTGGCGAGCTGACGCACGGTCGGCAGGCGTTCGCCCTCGGTCAGTTGACCGGTGGCGATCAGGGCGGCCAGCTGGGCGCGGATCTGCTCGTACGGCGGCACCGGGCCGGTGGTGTCGACGCGGACGACGGGCCCGGTCATCGTCGGGCCGCCCGGGGCACCACCACGGCGAACAGGGACCATGCCAGGGTGCAGAGGGCCAGTAGCCCCAGGGGGTAGATCACCACGGCGATGACGGTACCCACCGTGCTCGCGCAGTGCGCCAGCCAGGGGGCGGTCATCAGAACGACAAGCAGCAGCTGGGTCGAGACCAGCACCCCCCAGGCCGCGGTGATCGCCCACGAGCGGTCGCGGCGCTGCTGGTCGTCGCCCGCACGGTGGGCGACACGGCGCAGGGCCCAGGCGCAGGCGACGGTACCGAGGGCGAGAGAGCCGAGGATCTGCCTGCCGAAGAGGATGCCGGGCCAGAGGCTGACGGGGGGTTCGGTCCCGTCGCAGCCGTCCGTGATAGCCACGCTCACCCGGTAGATGGCGTCGAGGGAGGACGTGGCAGCCCCGATGCCCACCAGCACGACGAGGAATGCCGCCTGGAGGAGAAGCGCAAGGGTGATTCGGGGCGGCACGTGGTCTCGGACCCGGCGCGGGGTGAGACTGGCGGTGCGCACCGCTTCCCGGGGGCGGGGGGTGAGGGCGTCGCCGAGCAGCACGCCGCCCACCGCGCACAGGCCGAAAGCGGTGACGAAGCTCGCCAAGGGCACACCGGCGTCGAAGCTGCTGAGGGGGTAGTTGGTGACGTCCACAGTGGCCCACAGCGGTGCGGCCACGACGCCCATGGCCAAGCCGGCCCAGCGGGCGTAGCGGTCGGCGCGGGCACGGAGGCGGGATGCGGGCCGTTCGGTGTCGAGCATAGGGGTCCCCAGTGAGTGGTGACGGCTGCGCGGCTTGCGCCCGGCGGTAGCGGACACCGCGTTCCGCAAGCCCTGCTTGTATCAAGTGGTAAGTACAAGATGCCTCGGCGTGGCATCTTGTGTCAATGACTCGATACAAGTTGGGGTGAGGGGTGCCATGTGCCGGCACTTCACAGCGCGCCCCTGCGCCCCTGGGCCTGTTGGGAAAGTGCTGGTCACAGCCACTCACTGAGTCCCCGTATGCGGCCATCGGCCCGGAATCGCCGGGGCCGGGCCGGGCGGAACCGGACCGCGCCGGGCTAGGAATCGTCCCCTTCGTATGCCGCCAGCGCGACTTGGCGGCACTCCAGCACCTCGCCGAGGTCCTCGGGGACCACTCGGTCCTTTGCCAGCTTCATACGGGCCGCGGCCTCGACGGAGGCCCATGCCTGGCGGGCACGTTTATTGGCCACCCGCCGGCTGTCACCGCGGAGGAAGCCCGCCCCCGCCGCACACCCCGCGGCGACCAGCGCCATCAACGCCGCGGGAATACGGGCGTCCGCCGAGGCCAGCCCCGCGGCTCCGGAGACGCCGGCGAGGAGCGCCGCGGGGAAACCCAGTGCGATATCGACCTTGACCCAGAAATCGGCCCTGCGGTGAGCGAGGCCCTTCTGGCGTATCGCTTCGTCACATAACCGCTCCAGCTCGGCCCGCAGCCGGTCAGAGGGCTCGTTCGAAGAGGGTGACAGGGGTGGTCCAGCAGAGGTAGTGGCCATGTCTGGATTCCAACACGGGGGAAACACAAGGGACTTGTGCGTGCATGGACAGTCTTACGGGGCGTCCGTGGTGGGCTCTCGACAGATCGGCGGGGGTGAGGGCGGGCCGGAGATGCGTACCCTCCCTCGCCTCAACTGTGCCTGCACCCTCGCGTGGCCCGCGCACACCTCTCCTTGGCGGATGCCGTGCTCCTCGAAGCTCACCCACGACGATTAGTGTGGAATCCGCCGGCGTGATCACCGGCGGACGGGCGGCCGCCCTCGTGCGTCCCCCGGGAGCCCGAGGAAAGGTGTGGACATGACGAGCGTGCACGGTGCATCCCTGGACATCCCCACCCCGGACGGCGTCGCCGACGCCTATCTCGCTCATCCCGACGACGGCAAGCCGCACCCCGGGGTCCTGCTGTACATGGACGCGTTCGGACTGCGCCCCTCGTTGAAGGAGCTGACCAGGCGTCTGGCCGGGCACGGCTACACGGTGCTGGTGCCCAACGTCCTGTACCGCGCGGGGCGTGCGCCCGTGGTGGACCTGCCCGAATTCATCGCCCCCTCCCATCTGCCGGAGATCTTCGAGAAGCTCTCCCCGGGCATGCAGGCCCTCACCCCGGAACTGGCGATGCGGGACGCCGGCGCCTACCTGGACTGGCTGGCCGCCTCACCCCTGGTCACCGACGGGCCGGTGGGCACCACCGGCTACTGCATGGGCGGTGTGCTCGCAATCCGCACCGCCGCGGCCCACCCCGACCGCATCGGAGCCGCGGCCTCCTTCCACGCGGGCCGTCTGGCCACCGATGCCGAGGACAGCCCGCACCGGCTCGCCGGCCGCAGCACGGCGGAGCTGTACTTCGGCCACGCCGACCACGATCATTTGATGTCGGCCGACCAGATCGCGAGCCTGGAGCGGGCCTTGGACGCCGAGGGCGTCTCCTACCGCAGCGAGTTGTACGAGGGCGCCCAGCACGGCTACACCCAGGCCGACACCGCCGCGTACAACTCCGTGGCGGACCAGCGTCATTGGCACAATCTGCTGGAGCTCTTCGGCCGTCGGCTCTGACCGACGGGCCAGGCGGGCGGTGGGAGCCCGAAGGGCCACCCTCGCCGCCCACGGCGCCGACAGCCCTGCGCTCCGGTCCGTGTTCGCCGCCATCTCACCGGCCCGCGCGCTCCGGCCCGTCTGCAGGCCAACCAGCCCTGACCTGCCGATCCGAGACCTACGGCCGTCAACTGGAGGGGCCCCTCACCCCGTGTTAGCGTGAAATTGTCCGTATCAAAACGGGCACGCACCCGCATACCTGGCCTCTCCAGAGGGAGATGGTGACCATGGCGCGGGACCCTCTGTTCCACGCATCCGGGGCCGGCACCGAGGCTCGGGAAGGCGAGGAGAGTTCCCCCCGAGCCGCCGGACGGGCGGCCGCCGTCAGGAACAATGTGGACTGGGACGGCCTGCGCCGGCGGATGACCGGCGCGCTACTGCGGCCGGGAGACGCCGGGTTCGAGACTGCCAGGAAGCTTTTCAACCCGCTCAATGACGACCTGGTGCCCGCGGCGGTGGCGCAGTGCGCGTCGGTGGGCGATGTCCGCGAGGCGGTGCTGGCGGCGGCGAACCGGGTGCCGCTGGCGGCCCGTAGCGGTGGGCACTCCTATGTCGGCTACTCGGCTCCGCACGGCGGCCTCACCCTTGATCTCCGGCGTCTGTCGACCGTGCGGGCCCATCCGGACGGCACCGCCACCATCGGCGCCGGCGCGACACTGCAGGCTGTCTACACCGCGCTCGGCCAGGCCAACCGCTGTCTGCCCGGCGGCTCCTGTTTCACCGTCGGCATCGCCGGGGTGGCCCTGGGTGGCGGAATCGGCGTGCTGCAACGCAAGTTCGGGCTCACCTGTGACCACCTCGTGTCCGCCGAGGTCGTCACCGCGGACGGGAGGACGCTGACCGCCTCGGCCACGCAGAATCCGAATCTGTTCTGGGCCCTGCGCGGTGGCGGCGGCGGCAACTTCGGGGTCGTCACACAGTTCACCTTCGCGACCGACCCGGCTCCGGCGCTGACGGTGTTCCGGCTCGACTTCCCGGCGGGGAGTGTAACGAAGATGCTGACCGCGTGGCAGCCGTGGATCACGGCCGCGCCGCGCGAGCTGTGGGCCAACCTCAATGTGTCGGGCGGGGCCATACCGCGCTGCAAGGTGGCCGGCTGCTTCGTCGGGCCGAGCAGCGCCTGCAATCCCCTGCTGAACGACCTGGTCACGCGCGCCGATGTGCGTCCCGACCTGCGAAGGGTCGAGGACCGCGACTACTTCAAGGCCATGCGTTTCTTCTCCGGCAGCCCCGACCGGCAGTCGTTCGTCGCCTCGTCGCGGGTCCTCACCTCGCACGCCGCCAATCCGGGCGCCGTTGTCAGCCTGCTCAAAGACCGCCTGGGGATGGATCTCATCCTCGATCCCCTCGGTGGTGCGGTGGCCGATGTGGACGTCCAGCAGACCGCGTTCCCGCACCGCAAGGCCTTCGCCACCGCCCAGATCTATGCGAGCGCGACGGCGGCGTCCGAAGCCGCGGTGACGCGCAGCGTCGGCCAGGTCGTGGCGGGACTTGCGGACCAGGGCATCAAGGACGGTTACATCAACTACATCGATCCGACCCTCCCTGACTGGGCAAAGGCCTACTACGGCCCGAATCTGGAGCGCCTGCGCACTGTCGCGTACGAGTACGACCCGGACCGGGTCTTCGACTTCCCGCAAGCGGTCACCCACACGTGACCGGCAATCCCGGCGACTCTCCGGCTTCCCCGCCGGCCGGTACCGGCAAGGGGTCCGCCGTGTCCCGCCAGGAGTTCGACGCGCTGTTCGCGGCGGTCCGTACGTGGGGCCGCTGGGCCGCTGCCGACCGCGGTGCCTGGAACCGGGTGACCCCGGAGCACGTACGGCGGGCCACCGCGCTGGTCCGGTCCGGCACGCTCGTCCCGATGGCACGTCCCTGGGACACGGCACCCGGCCCGGACAACAGCAAGCCCGCCCTGCACTACATGTCCGATCTCGGTGACGTCGAGCCTCCTGAGCCCGCCACGCACAAGGACTTCATCGCCGTCGACTACCACGGCAAGGCCGTCAGTCATCTGGACGCGCTCTCCCATGTCGCTTACCGCGGGCGGCTCTACGACGGCCGCGCGGCGCAGGAGTGCATCGACGCCGGAGGTGCGCGGTTCGGCGCCGTCTCGGCGCTGGGTCCGCTGGTGACCAAGGGGGTGCTTCTCGACCTGCCCCTCGTTCTCGGGGTCGGCTGGCTGGAGCCCGGACAGGCGGTGCACGCGGCGGACCTCCTTGCCGCGGAGCGGGCGCTGGAGGTGACGATCGGCGAGGGCGACGCGGTGCTGCTGCGGTCCGGCGCTGTCCGCCGCCGCCAGGAACTGGGTGCCTGGGACACCGGCGCGGCGAGCGCGGGCCTGCATGTGGACGCCATGCCGCTGCTGGCCGAGCGCGGCATCGCCCTGCTCGGCGGCGACGGTGACAGCGATGTACGGCCCTCGCCGGTCGACGGCCTGCATTCTCCGGTGCATGCGCTCGCCGTCGCCGCGATGGGGGTGCCGCTCCTGGACAACCTCGACCTGGAGGTGCTCTCCGCCGCGAGCGCCGAGACGGGCCGTTACGAGTTCCTACTCCTGGTAGCTCCCCTGAACATCCCCGGCGGCACCGGCTCGCCCGTCACTCCGGTCGCGGTCCTGTGACGGCCGGCGGTCACCGGACCGTCTACCGGGCGACCCGCTGGAGGCCAGGTCACGGCCATGATCGCCGCTTCGGCCTGCCCGTGATCTCCGTCCGGTCGGACCGCGTGGCCGGGTCGCGGAAGGTGTCCGGCCGCCCGGTTCTCCCCCGGGTCCGCGATCAGTTCCGCCAGAAGTACAAAGCTCTACAATTGGATCAAACGGGACAGCTGCTCCGACGTACGGGTGGCCATCGTGGCATGCACCCATGTGGGAAGTGATTGGGATGGGGCTGGCGGGAGAGGGCATCGGTCCCGCACGCGCCCGTGAGCAGTTCCTCCGTGAGGGGTCGGTCGAGGGGGCCGTCCGGAGTCCGATCCTGAATTCGTGGCAGCGTTCCCGATCGCTGGGGCTCACACCGGATGGCTGCGAGCTGCCCTTCCGCCAGGATCTCGATCTGGACGGCCGGCTCGTCCGCGCCGCGGTGCCCGTACTGGACCGGCTGCAGTCCCGGTTCGCGGGCCGGAACATGAATGTGTCGCTCGCCGACGGACGGGGCGCGGTGCTGCAACGCCGCTTCGGCGAAGCCTCTCTGGTCAGACATCTGGCCGCGATCCAGAGCGTCCCGGGGTTCGTGTTCGCCGAGCAGTTCGGCGGGACCAACGGAATCGGGCTGGCGCTCGCGGAACGGCAGCTGATCAACGTCTACGGGGCCGAGCACTTCGCCGAACGCTCGCAGTCCAGTGCCTGTGCGGCCATTCCCGTCCGGGACCTGCTCAGCGGGCGCATCGAGGGCGTCCTCTGCCTCGGCTTTCCGCTCACCGACGCGGACACCGCGCTGAACACCGTGATCCGCAAGGCCGCCGGCGTCATCGAACGGCGGCTGCTGGAGCAGAGTTCGACGCGGGAGCGGGCCTTGCTGCAGGCCTACCTCGACGCCAGGCGCCATGCGCCGGGCGACGAGACGAGCGGCAACGGGCAGCTGCGCGAGCTCGCCGAGAGCGGTCTGGACTGGCGGGACCAGATGATCCTCAAGGAGAAGGCCACCGAACTGATCACCTCGGCCCAGCGGGCCGCCGTCGAGGTGTCCCTGCCCGGCGGCCGGCGGGTCACCCTGCTGAGCCGCCCCGTGACGAGTGCCTCCGGGGTGGAGGGGATCGTCATCGAAGCGGTCCTGCCCTCGGCCCGCCAGCGGGTGGCCGTACCCGCCGAAGCCGGGACGCCCACTCTCCCCCTCACGGAGCAGGTCCTCGCGCCCGCCACCTCCCTGCCCGGGCGCCTTCCCGACGCCGCACCCGGCCGGGCGGTCGCGACGGCCCGCAAGCCCGGCACTCCCGGCAGGCCCGGCGCCACGGGAAGCACCGCACCCGGCAGTGCGGCCAGCGGGCTGGTGATGGTGGGCGAGCCGGGGGTGGGGACGTACGCGGTGGCGGCCCGGCGCCGTCTGGAGCTGCTGTCCGAGGCCAGCACCCGCATCGGCACCACCCTGGACGTGAGCCGTACCGCCCAGGAGCTGGCCGAGATGGCCGTGCCGCGCCTGGCGGACTACATCACCATCGACCTGCCCGCGGCGGTGCTGCGCGGTGAGGAGCCGACCGACCCTCGCTCCGGACTCCACCGCACGGTGGTCCACGGCATTCGCGACGACTGCCCCTTCTACCCGGCCGGCGAACCGGTCGATCTCCGCCCGACCACGCCCCAGCTCCGCTGTCTGGCCGCCGGGGAGCCGGTCCTGGAGCCCGACCTGCGGGCCGCCACGGGGTGGATCGCCCAGGATCCCGGGCACGCCCAGGACCTCCTCGACCACCACGTCCACTCCCTCATCACCGTCCCCCTCCTCGCCCGTGGGATCGCCCTGGGCGTGGCGAGCTTCTACCGCTCGGCGGATCCGGCGCCCTTCGGGGACGACGACCGGTCGCTGGCCCAGGAACTCGCCACGCGCGCGGCCATCTGCATTGACAACGCCCGCCGTTACACCCGTGAACACACCATGGTCCTGGCGTTGCAGCGCAGCCTGCTGCCGCACAGCTTCCCCGAGCAGAGCGCCGTCGAGGTCGCCTCCCGCTATATGCCTGCCGAGTCCGGTGTCGGCGGGGACTGGTTCGATGTCATTCCCCTCTCCGGCACCCGTATCGCCCTGATCGTCGGGGATGTCGTCGGCCATGGGATGCATGCCGCCGCCACCATGGGCCGACTGCGCATCGCCGCGCGCAACTTCGCCGAACTGGACCTCGGCCCGGACGAGGTCCTCACCCATCTCGACAATCTCGTGGGGCGCCTCGACCGGGACGAGGACACCGCGGAGGCCGCGGGCAGTCCCGGCATCATCGGCGCCACCTGCCTGTACGCCATCTACGACCCGACCTCCCAGCAGTGTGTGATGGCCCGGTCCGGCCACCCCCCTCCCGCGATCGTCCGCCCCGACGGCACCGTGACCTTCCCCGACCTCCCCGCGGGCCCGCCGCTGGGCCTGGGCGGGCTCCCGTTCGAAACCGCCGCATTCCACCTCGCCGAGGGCAGTCAACTCGTCCTCTACACCGATGGGCTCATCCAGGACCGCCACCGCGATTTCGACCGGGCTCTCGACCGGCTGCGCCAAGCCCTGGCGCACCCGGACCGCTCGCCCGAGGACACCTGTGAGGCCGTTCTCCGGACCGTGGTGCCCGACCATCCCACCGACGACATCGCCCTGCTCGTCGCCCGTACCCGCGTCCTGGCCCCGCACCGGATCGCCACGTGGGACGTGGCCGCGGATCCCGCGCGCGTCTCCGGCATCCGCGCGGCCGTCACCCGCCAACTGGCCGAATGGGAGCTGGACGAGGCCGTCTTCGCCACCGAACTCCTGCTCAGCGAGCTGGTCACCAATGCCATCCGCTACGGCACCGGCCCCATCCAGGTACGCCTGCTCCACGACCGCACGCTGATCTGCGAGGTCTCCGACACCAGCAGCACCGCCCCGCATCTGCGCCATGCGGCCACCACCGACGAGGGCGGCCGCGGTCTGTTCCTCGTCGCGCAGCTCGCTCAGGCCTGGGGCACCCGCTACACCGCCGACGGCAAGGTCATCTGGGCCGAGTGCGCACTGGAGGCACCTGGCGGAAAGCCCGGCGCCATCGAAGCGCACTTCGACGACATTCCCGCCATCTGATAGCCCATCCGGCATCCAGGCCAAAGGGGGCCTTAGCATGGCGGAAATATGGCGACCGGGCCGGTCACGCCTCGTCAGGACCGCACGCCCCGGCGCCTCCACCACCGCGAAGCGCCCAGCATCAGTGTCCTTTTCAGTCGGGAAGAACCACGAGGCCGACCCCCGGAGAAGTCTGTGCACGACGCTCCTGACCGAATCCCTCCCCCGCACCACGGCCTGGAGCCGCTCGTCCGCATACGCGGCCTCAGCAAGCGGTTCGGCGGCACACTCGCGCTGGACGCGGTCGACCTCGACATCCACTCCGGCAGCATCCTCGCCCTGCTCGGTCCCAACGGTGCCGGAAAGTCCACCCTCATCAAGGTGCTCGCGGGCGTCCACCACGCGGACGAGGGCGAGGTGACCGTGGCCGGGCACCCGCTCGGCACCGAAGCGGCCGCCCGCACCATGTCCTTCATCCACCAGGACCTGGGGCTGGTGGAGTGGATGACGGTCGCCGAGAACATCGCCCTGGGCACCGGCTACCCACGCCGCGCCGGGCTGCTGTCCTGGCGGCTGACCCGCGAACGGTGCGCCGAGGCCCTCAGCATCGTCGCCGCGCACCTCGACCCCCGCACCGTCCTCGCCGACCTCCCGCGGGCCGAACGCTCCTTGGTGGCCATCGCCCGCGCACTGTCCACCCGGGCCGAACTCATCGTCCTCGACGAGCCGACCGCCAGCCTCCCGGCGGCGGACTGCGCCCGGCTCTTCGAGGTGCTCCACACCCTGCGCGACCAGGGTCACGCCCTCGTCTACGTCACCCACCGGCTCGACGAGGTGTACAAGGTCGCCGAGGTGTTCGCCGTCCTCCGCGACGGCCGCCTCATCAGCCAGGGCCCGCTCACCGGCCACAGCCCCGCGCGGCTGGTGCACGACATCGTGGGGCATGAACCGGTCGGCTTCCGACGCGCCCCCGCCGCGGGTTCGGTGGTGCTGAGCCTCGACGGCGTACGGACCGAGAACACCGCACCGGTCAGCCTGGAACTGCGCACCGGGGAGATCCTCGGCATGGTGGGCCTCACCGGCGCAGGCCACATGGAACTGGGCCGCGCCCTGGCCGGCGCCCGGCCCGTCGTCGGCGGACGGGTCCGGCTCAACGGCCGGCCGTACACACCGGGCACGGTCACCGTCGCCGTCGGCTCCGGCGTCGGCTTCGTGACCAGCAACCGTCAGGAAGAGGGCTGTGCCGCGGAACTGACCGTACGGGAGAACTTCCTGGCCAACCCCCGGGCGGACGGGCTGCGGGCCTTTCACTGGATCAGCCCCCGGCGCGAGCGGGCCGGGGCCACGGCCCTGGCCGAGCGGTTCTCGGTGTTCCCCCGGGACAGCGAGGCGCCGATCGCCACCCTGTCCGGGGGCAACCAGCAGAAGGTCATGGTCGGACGGTGGCTGCGGATACACCGCAGTCTGCTGATCCTCGAAGAGCCGACCGCCGGGGTGGACATCGGCGCCAAAACGGCGGTCTACCGCCTGCTCCAGGAAGCGCTGGCCGAAGGCCTCGCCGTACTGCTCATCTCCACCGACTTCGAGGAGGTCGCCCAGGTGTGCCATCGCGCCCTGGTATTCGTCCGCGGGGCGGTGACGGAGGAGCTGAGCGGGGAGGCCCTCACGGTCGCCGGACTCGCCCACGCCTCCTCGGCCATGGCCGCGCTCACCGGGGAGACGAGGAGACCATGACGCCCTCCCCGCATTCCCCGCCGGTCCGCCGGCTGGGGCACCTCGTCGGCGCCTACGGCCTCCTGGCCCTTACGGCCCTGCTGTTCCTGGCCTTCTCCCTCGCCCTGCCGGACACCTTTCCCACCCTGGACAACATCTCCGAGATCCTGTCCAACCAGTCGATCCCCGCCATCCTCGCGCTCGGCGCGATGATCCCCATCGTCACCGCCAAGTTCGACCTGTCCATCGGCTACGGTCTCGGCCTCGCGCACGTGATGACGATGCAGCTCATCGCCAACGCCTCGTGGCCCTGGCCGCTCGCCTGCCTCGTGGTGGTCCTCGGCGGTGCGGTCGTCGGCACCTTCAACGGTGTCGTCGTCGAATTCGCGAAGATCGACTCTTTTATCGCCACCCTCGGCACCGGCAGCATCCTGTACGCCCTCACCGGCTGGATCACCAACGGCGCCCGGATCGTCCCCGGCCCCCAGGGCCTGCCGGCCGCCTTCACCGACCTCTACGACTCCCGGTTCCTCGGCCTGCCGGTTTCCGCCTTCTACGTGCTCGCCCTCACCGCCGTGCTGTGGCTGCTCCTGGAACGGCTGCCCCTCGGCCGGTACCTGTACGTCATCGGCTCCAACCCGCGCGCCGCCGACCTGCTGGGCATCCCCACCCGGCGCTATGTCGTCTACGCCTTCGCCGGCTCGGGCCTGATCGTCGGTATCGCCGGTGTTCTGCTCGCCGCACAGCAGCGCATCGGCAACCCCAGCGTCGGCCTGGACTATCTGCTGCCCGCCTTCGTCGGTGCGCTGCTCGGCTCCACCGCGATCAAACCCGGCCGCCCGAACGCGCTGGGCACTCTGGTCGCCGTCGTCATCCTCGCCATCGGCCTCGCTGGTATCGGGCAGTTCGGTGCCCAGTTCTGGGTCACCCCGCTGTTCAACGGCGCCACCCTGCTCCTCGCCGTCGGCATGGCCGGCTATGCCGCGCGCCGACAGCTGCGCCACCGACGGGCGGAGCCGCCCCGCCCCCGCAAGGACCTGTCCGAAGTCACCTCGTGACGTGTCACCACCGTGTCGTCCCTCCGCGAGGAGCGCCCGTGCAGCCGCACCGCAAGTCCGCCCTGAGCACCGCCGTCGCCGTAGCGGTGGTGACCGCTGTGCTCGCCGGCTGCGAGCGCGGCACCTCGACCGGTGCCGGGCCCACCGCGACAGGGCCGGCCGAGGCCGGCTGCCCCGCCGTAGTGGCCGGCGCCGAGGCGGCCGTACAACGGGCCATGAAGAACCGCCCCGCCTGGCACGGCCCCACCCGTGGCCCCCGGGCGGTCCCCGGCAAAAGCATCGTCTACGTCGCCCAGACCATGACCAACCCCGGTGTCGCCGGCGCCGCCGAGGGGGTGCGGGACGCCGCGAAGGCCATCGGCTGGGACGTCCGGGTGATCGACGGCCAGGGCACCCCCGCCGGGATCCAAGCGGCATTCAGCCAGGCCCTCGCCCTCCGGCCCTCGGGCATCGTGATCGGCGGCTTCGACCCCAAGCTGACGTCGCAGCAGGTCGCCAAGGCCAACGCCCTGCACATTCCGCTCATCGGCTGGCATGCGGTCGACTCCCCCGGCCCGAGCAAGGACCCCGAGCTCTTCACCAACATCACCACCCGCGTCCAGGACGTAGCGAAGATCAGCGCGGACTGGGTCATCGCGCACTCCCACGGCCACGCCGGAACCGTCGTGTTCACGGATGCCTCCATCCCGTTCGCCAGGAACAAATCCGAACTGATCAAGAAGGAACTGGCCACCTGCTCCGGGGTGCGGCTGCTGGCCGAGGAGAACATCCCGATCTCGGACACCAGCAGCCGCACTCCCCAGCAGGTCTCCTCGCTCCTCTCCCGCTTCCAGGACAGATGGACCTACTCCATCGCCATCAACGACGTGTACTTCGCCGACGCCGCACCGGCCCTGCGCGCAGCACGCAAAAAAGGCGCCGGCGCCCCCTACAACATCGGCGCGGGCGACGGCGATCCCTCCGCCTTCCAGCGCATCAACAGCGGCCAATTCCAGGCAGCCACCGTTCCCGAACCGCTCTCCCAGCAGGGCTGGCAGATCCTCGACGAATTCAACCGCGCCTTCTCCGGCGAGTCCCCCAGCGGCTATGTCGCCCCCGTCCACATCTCCACGGCCGCCAACAGCAGCGGGGAGACGACCTGGGACCCGCCCGGCTACCGTGCGGCGTACCGGAAGATCTGGGGCAGGTAGGCCCGGGGACACACCACACTCAGGCCCCTCGCAGAGTGCACTCCACGATCTCGTCGTGTGCGTCCACCTCGTCGACCTGATCCACGGCACGAATGCCCACCGCATACCGGCATCGCACCGGCCGACGGCCGAAGACGCTCCCCACGGCCCGAAGCAGGCCATGGAGAGCGTGTGTGGAAGGGCGCCACGTCGCGTGCCCGGCGCCCTTGCACCTCCGGTGCCGCAGTGGGCACGGACGGTCAACCGCCGGTCTGCGGGTGCCGGGCCGGGGCTACTGCGCCTGGGGCTTTTGCATGTTGAAGTACGCGAGCGGGACTTCGGCCTTGGGGGACTGGACGAAGACCCGGGCAGGAATGGCCTTGATGTGTTCCTTTTCCGGATGGGTGCCGGGCGCCCCGGGAACTGCCTTGTAGTCGACCAAGAGGTAGCCGAGGTAGAAGGCGCCGGCGCGCCGGCCTTGCAGTTCCCCCCACTTGTCGGCTGGGAAGGTCGCCTCGTAATTCTCCTCCGTTGAGGTCATTTTCCGGTTCAGGGTGGTGGAGGAGAAGCTGTAGGTGAAGCTGCCCTCAATGGGGAGCTCTCCCCCCTTCCCGCCATCGCCTCCGGGAGCCACGCTGACCTTGGGCGTGAACTTTCCGCCCACCTGCCAGCCTGCGGTTGTGCTGCTCTCGTCGGTGATCTGCTCCGAGGTCTTGTAGGTCTTCTTGCCCCCGCCCGCGAGGGCGGCACCGGTGCTCAGTTTGGGCCACTTGGAGTCCCCCTTCGTATCGAACTTGCCGACGAAGACGCACGGATTGGCCTTGGCCCCGTTCTGGTGCCCGCCGGCGTTGACGCCTTCGCAGAACGACGCGGAGGAGTTCACCTCAGCCATGGCCGTCGCGATGTTGTCGTCTCGGGTGTCCTTGCCTATGACATCGGGTTCGGTGAGGGTCGAGTCCGCCAGCTGCTTGATCATCTCCCTGGCGTCGGAGTTGTTGTCCGTGTTCTCCGACCATTTCTTCGCCGCGGCTTTGGCGTCCGTCAGCGCCTGCGCGGGCTCGTACTTGACCCTGGCCTTCACATCCTCCTGAGTGACGGGAATGAGGTTGCCCTTGCCTTCCCGTTCCAGGCCCTTCGGATATCCCATCACGCTTTCCGACTCCGCGACGGGCGCCTTATCTGCCATCTCCTTCTCGACGTCCTCGTTGGACGCGTACAGCTTCGCCTCGGTGGTGCCGTCGGCCGCCACGGCCGGTGACGCAATACCCGCAAGGGCCGCTGCCACCAGCAGGGCCGCGGCCGGCGCGGCGTTCCTGCTTCTTCGGGAGGGCGCCCTGCGTGGGGTGGCCAATGAATTCGCCATGGTTTTATCTCCCTTGCTTCCTGCAGGTGTTCAGCCACCCGCATTGCTGTGGCTCCCGCACAGAGTGGTGCGAGCCTTCGCAGAAACAGGGCGCGAATACCAGCCGGTTCTCATCACCACGCCGCTTGCCATTACCGCACGGTCGACGTCAGGTGCCCAGATCGTCGCTTGGCGCCAATCTGTTCCATTGCTCCGGGTCGACATTGTGCACCCAGCGTGGCGCGCTGCACATCTACCGCCTGACCTACTCCGCAAGTACCACTTACCGGTCAGCGAAGTTTCCGGAAAAGGGGCCTGCATGGGCACCGGCCACCCACCAAACAGCCCCGGGTCGATAGATTTCTACCCCTGGCCGCTGAGAACACGACGATTTCCTCCTCTGCCTTTCGGTAGGCAGATGCACTCAGGGTTATCGCAGCAGCATCCTCTACAGGAGGACGGAATGTCCGCGTCGATCAGCAAGTTGATCTTGCCGACCACCCTTCTGGACGGTCGGATCGACTGGAGCGTGGTGAGCCTGGACTCCATTGCTGTGCCGTGGCATGGCGTGTTCCGCCTATGTGGTGCCGGTGATCTCAACCTTGATCGGGGCGGAGTTGTTGGCTGGGTCAGTGTCCCCGTTGAACGGCTCGGGCACCGAGATCCGCCCCTCGCCGCCGTCGACCCGATGGTCGATCCGCACCCGTAGGACATTCCAGTTGACGTTGGTGCAGTAGATGTTCCCGTCCTCGTCATCCCGCGAGCAGTAGTCCACTTCGGAAGGCTTTGATTCCCGCACCTCCTGTGTGAGCTTGGCCAGTGTGGTGCCAGGCGGGAGTTCGATGCGCATCCGTGTCGGGCCGGGCCCCGGTGTGCTCTGGGGCTGCGGGACGTCCACCTCGACCTCTTCACCGATCCTGCCGCGGATCGTGATGGCGCCGGCAGACCAGTCCGCCGGCCCTTCCAACGCCTTCCAGCGGAAGCGCAGCTCACCGCCACGCTTGCCGGCGCTGAGGGTCGTTGGCTTCAGGCCGAGTGCGTCACCTGTGCCCTGGTGGTAGTGCGCCTTGTAGTCCGGGGTGTGCGGTGAAGGACTGTCCAACGGCCACATGGCGTATGTGTATGTCGCTTCGAGCTCGTGGTACTGGGCGTTGATGCGCTCCGCGATCGGCTCGGTCGTCTCGAACGCGGCTCCCACGGGCACGGCGCCCGGGAACTCGCAGAACGCTGTGCGGTAGTCGTCCGAGTAGTAGCAGTTGCGGTGTGAAGGGGCGGTGTTGTCAATCACCGCGTTGGTGACCGAGACCCGCAGGACGACGCCGCGGGAGGCCGATTCGGGCCCGGTGTTCTTGAATGCGGGCGTCAAGAGCGGCACCGGCGCATCGTAATCACCCACGACCACCTGCGGTTCATGGGAACGGAGCGCGAACGACGCCTTCGGACCGGATCCGGGCCCCGCGGCACCGGGTCCGAGCAGCACGACCCCAGCGGCCGCCGCCGCGACTGCGGTGAGCGCCATTCCCCACCTGCCCTTGCGTAATCCCACTGTCGCCCGTCCCTTCACCTGGCCATTTCGTCCCGGCCTCGAAGCTGACACACCAAGGACGTGTAAACCGTGCAGGTCAGGCAATTGGCGCCCAGTTCGATGCCGGCCCGTTCGGGAAATGAGATCAAAAGTGGTGGGTCGACCGTCGCCTGACCCGCCCGGTAACCGCCACAGAAGCGAACTGCCGCCACTCAGCCTCCGCTGACACTGCTCAACCTTCGTTGTCACAGGACACCCACCACAGCGGTGTGACTGAGCGCGGCAGGGTCGGTCGGCTACGGGGCCGCCGCGCGGAAGAGGGCCAGGAGGGCCTGGGCCGGCGGGGCGTCCGCGTCGAAGAACTGCGTGGCCAGCGCGGGTGGCACGGCCGTTCCGTGCATGCGGACCTCGTGGCATCTGAAGCAGAACGCCGCCTCGAACAGCGTCAGGCCGAGAGAATCCTCGTACGCCCGGACGCTCTTGCGAGCGTCCGAGCCCGTGATGGTCCGGCTCGGTCTCGACGCCGCCCGGGGGCTCCTTCTGCAGGCCCCCCCTTTTCCGGGCCCCTGCGGCGTGCTGGTGGGCCCGGGCGAGGCTGGAGTCCACCGAGACATCCCAGTCGATCAGTCCCTTCGCGTCCGCGTCGGCCTGCAAGTCAGCAAGGATCCGCTTCCACGTGCCGTCCCGCTGCCAACGGCGGAACGGCCCGTACACGGTCTGCCAGGCGCCGTACCGCTCGGGCACATCCCGCCACGGCACCCCGGCCCGCGTGCGCCACCGTATCCCGTCGATGAGCTGGCGTTTCGTCCACTTCGGCGGCCTCCCCGGCTTCTTCATGACCGGCAGCAACGGTTCCAAAAGCGTCCACTGAGTGCCCGTCAAATCGCCGCGAACCATAGGAAAAGGATCGCGAACCGTGATCGGCTTCGGGGGATGTGGCAGTCAGGCACGGAGCTGTGACGAAGGTGGCCGGGTCGGCTGCGGCGGTTGTCGCGGTCCGTCGGTCGTGCGGTCGTACCCTTCGGACATGAATTCCGAACTGTTCTTTGAGTGGGACGGCCGGCCGGATGCGGGCGAGCACGTGAGCGGAGAAATGTACGCGGTGGCCGGCGGGCCCCCCTACACGGCGGACGACGAGCCCGAGCCCGAGCCAACCGGCGGCCAGGGCCGGCCCCGTACCGTCGGCGCGGTCGCGGCCCGCCGCGACGGGGCGCTGCTGGGTTGGGCATGGGTATACGAGGACCCGGACCACGAGCGGGTTGCGCGAGTGCAGGCAACGTACGTGCCACGCCAGGTCCGCCGTCTCAAAACCGGCTACTACGACCTGCTCCCGCCGACCGCCGAGGAGTTCGAGATGGTCACGGGCCTGTACCGCCGGGCCGCGGACGAGGCCCGCGCCGCCGGCTACCGCACCCTGCGGTGGACCGGTCAGGACACCGGGCCCGACGGCCAGGCGGCGACCGCGCTGAACGCGAACGGACACGGCGAATGCGCCCGTTACTGGAGCACCGAGCCAGCCACATGGCAGCCCCCTGCTGGGCTGCCCGATGTGCAAGTCCACCAACTGCCCGCGCACCTCACCCTGGCGACGGCGGATGCAGAAGTCTCGGCCTTCATCGACGGGCACGCGGCCCACATCAATGCCGGGGAGTCGATCCGCCACAAGAACGCCGAGCCACGCGCGCTCGCCGCGCTCATCGCGGAACTCGTCACACGCCTGCGGCGCGACCACCCCGAGGTCACCGAACTGACCATCTGGGAATTCGACGACGCCTCGGTACGCCAAGCACTGCCGCTGGCCGGACTGCGCATCACCGCACGCACCATGGACTACGAGCTTCCGCTCACCCCTTCATGACCTCGGCAACAAACCCGCCAGTACACCACCCATGGCACGGAGGCGAGTGCGGCATCAACCGCCTCAAGTGCAACCGGGCTGTTACTGCCAGATTCGACAAACTCGCAGTCCAACTAAGAGGCCACACTGACCGTAGCGGCCATCAACGAGTGGCTGTGAGCAGCACATTCAAACCACGCCCTAGAGGCTGTCCCGTATTTCCGTGAGGTCCAGGGGCGGCAGCTGAGACAGCTCGGCACAGGCCGCGCTCATGGCGGCGCCGTAGCGCGGGGTGTCCAGGAGATCCGTCAGGGCGTCGGCGATTTCGTCGTGTCTCGCCGTGAGGTCCAGCGACCGGCCCAGGCCGCTGCGGGTGAACGCGGCGGCGTTGTCGGGCTGGTCGGCGAGAACACCCAGGCCCAGGACGGGCGTTGTGCCCTGCACCGCGTCGAGCAGGGACGCCCGGCCTCCGTGGGTCACGAACAGGTCGGCCCGGTGCAGGAGCGCGGGCTGCGGGGCGTGCTTGACGACCTTGATGTGAGGGCTCGCGCTCGGCAGGTGCTGCGCGAGGTCTCCCGCGGACACGATCGCATCGCAGTCGATGGCGCGGAGTGCAGCCATGATCTCCTGGTAGACGTTCCCGACGGCGGTACGCAGACCGGACATCGCGGTGGTCAGGGTGCCGAGACTCACGTAGACGAGCGGACGCGACGGGCGGAGGGAGGGGGCGCGGTCCAGCCACTCGGGGAGGGCGGTGCGGAAGTCCGCGACGGTGCGTCGGACCGCGCGCGCCGAGGGCGGGGGCGTCTCGTAGAACCAGTGGACCGGCGCCGGGGTGAGCATCGGGGGGAGCGTGGGTGTGTCCTGCTCGTGCTGCTTGTAGAGGGGAAGCAGCACGGGCGCGATGTGGGTGTCCCAGAGATCCAGGAGCACCGGGCCGAGGCCGTTGTCCGCTGCGAGCAGGGGCAGTTGCAAGGCTCTGGCCGCGAGGTGCGCGCCGAGGTCGCTGCACTCGGCGATCACCAGATCGGGCCGCTCCTGTGTCCACGCGGTGAGCAGGTCATGGGCCTTCGCCTCGGCCTGTCCGGGCCAGAGGTGGCCGAAGACGTACCGGTTGAAGGAGGCGTTTCCGTGCCTCTGCCAGACCTCGCTCGCCGCCTGCTGAACGAGGGGATCGCACGTCCAGTTCGTACCGGCGCCGGAGAACTCCACCCCGCGTCGCCGGGCTTCGCTGCGGAACATGAGGGGGGCGTGGAGCGTGACCTGGTGGCCCTGTTCATGGGCCGGGCAGGTGACGTAGTCCAGCGCGGACACATGTGAAGGTATCGGTTCAGCGGTGATCGCTATCCGTAAGGCCACCAAGGCGCTCCAAGCTCTTCTCATCGGGTCAACGCCCGGGCGGGGCAGCAGCCTTCGGCCGCTTCGGCCGTGCTGTGCCGTGCCGTGCTGTGCCGTGCCGTGCCGTGCCGTGCTGTGCTGTGCTGTTACGTGCCTCGGTGGTCCGGCTGTTGCGTTGCCGAGGCGGTTCGAGCCTGCGGCATGATCCGTCCCAGCCGCCACCAGCGAGGGGCAGTTCGGGATACGGGAACGTCTGAACCAGCCCTGACCAGCAGATATACGCGTCCCCTGGAACGCTGAAAAGGAACGCCGGGCGTGGCCGGACTACCAGCAATTCTCCTAGTTCCGTCCCATCGGCCTTGTCGGCCTTCAAAGGGTGCGGTGAAGCTGTCGGTCGGGCGAGGGTTCGTCCCGGTGGGAAGGCTGCTGCTGACGCGGGCGCCTGCCCCGATGTCCGGAAGGCGGTTCGTCCGCGGTCGCGCCGGCCCGTCCGTTCCCACCGCGGCCGACAGCAGCTCCCCCTCCCGGCCTCTGCTGTGAAGGCACATGACCGGGTCGAGCCACGACTGCGCATCAGGATTTCCGCGGAGGTCACTCGGATGTTCTTCGTGGGGGCCGACACGAAAGAGGGACGAAGTGGTCGCTCAACAGACACTGTCCGACGGCAGCAGGGCCGGACACGTGGAGCCGAGGGCGGACCGGCGGCGGCTTCCGCAGCCCCTGCCGCTCACCCTTGACGGCCTGTTCACCAGCACTGCCGGCAAGTTCCCGATGGCCAGAGCCGTCCAGGAAGGGCAGCACCACCTGTTCTACGGCGAAGCCGAAAACCGGGCCGTACAGTTGGCGTCGGCGCTGGTCCGCGGCGGAGTGCAGTTGGGCGACCCGGTGATCGTCCACTGCGCCGACCACCGGCAGGCGGTGGTGGCCCAGCTTGCGGTGCTGAAGGCCGGAGGGGTGTGTGTACCCCTCCCCTCGGCGTTGCGCGGTGCGCGGCTCGACCGGATCACTGAGATCAGCGGGGCCCGGGTGGTGCTGTGCAGCACCGTGACCCGGCCGGTGTGGAGCTACCGCCTCATGTCCTGGGTGCTGGACGACCCGGCCACCTGGAGCACGATCGCCGCCGAGCGGCCGGACCGCTCGCTGCCGCGTTCCGGACACACCGAAGCCGCCTACCTGCTGGTCTCCGATGCGGACCGCCAGGGGGTCAGCGGCTATCTGACCGACCATCGCGCATGGCAGCAGACGCTGGCCGCAAGGATCCGCCGGGTCGGCGGGGCGCACGACGGGGTGATCGTGCACCATCCTCCCGTCCGCACGACGACACTGCCCGCGATGTGGTGGGCGTTCGCCTGCGGAGGCACGCTCCATGTGCCGTCCCGCTACGGCGGTGCCACCTGCTCACCGGCTCCGAAGCGCAATGCCGCAGCGGTCTTCGGCCTGGACGAATACGCGCGGCTTCTGCAGTCCCTCTCCGGGGCCTCCCACCCGGATTCCCGGCGGCTGACCGTGCTGATCGGCGGCCCCTGTCCGCGCACGGTGATCGACCGGCACTTCGAGGTGCTGCCCCGGGCGCCGCTGTGGGTGGAGTTCGCCCCCGCGGACGGCGCCATGCCCTGGACGATCCAGGAATTCAGCCCCGGCAAACCCGGGCCGGAGTATCCAGGAGCGAGCCGTCCGTTGCCCGGCGTCCATGTGCAGGTGGTGGCCCCGGACGGCAGCCCCGTACCGACCGGACAGACCGGTGAAGTCCGTGCCACGGGGTCGTCCTTGCCCTACGCCGGCATTCGCAGCGCGGACGGGGCATGCCTGGCCGGGGACACCGCGCCGCTGCTGGCTTCGGGCAGGCTGGGACGCTGGAGACACGACGGCACGCTGGAATTCTGCGATCCGTCCACGGTGCCGTCATCCGCCGCACGGCCCCGGAACCCGTAGGTACGCACAGGGCATGCACGGGAAACGGCCGGCGTCGCCGGAGTGCTCCGGCAGGTCCGTTGGGCCCGGGGGACCGCCCGGCCAGATGGGCCACGAAGGCACCCTCCCGGCACCGCTCCACCAAGCCGTCCCTGACTGGCAATTCCCTAGAGTTCCCCCACCGGGCTGGCTCCCTCTCACCGGTCCGTGCTGGGCTGTGGCTGTCATCGGGCTCGGGCCACACCGAAAGGGGAGTCGCCATGGCATTCACTACTGCCCTGGGGCGCCGCCGGCACGCCTCCTAGTGCGGACCTGCCCTCGACCTCATGCTCGACCGGCCACCGCCCGTGTGTGGCACGGCGTCGAGCGTCCCGCTTCCCGGACCGGACCGGACTGGACCCGACCGGACTGGACCGGCCCAAAGTCTTCGGTCTGCGACGGCCGCCCGTCGAACCCGGTGCGGCCCCCGCTGCGCACGGGCTCCGAGCGCGGCGCCCACCAATGACCACCAACAGCAACGGAGGAGTCATGGTTCACGAGCCGAAAGCGCCGGTGATCCCCTACAAACGCACCTGCCCTTTCGATCCGGCGGCCGAATACGCCAGGCTGCGCGAGGAGGACCCGATCAGCCCGGTGACATTCGAGCTGGCTCCGCGCGAGAAGAACGGCTGGCTGGTCACCCGGCACGATCACATCCGCCAGATCATGACGGACCCGCGCTTCAGCCACCGCAGCGAGCTGCTGGCGCTGGTGCACTCGCCGCCGTTCCCCGTGGAGGACTACTCCCCCGAGCCGTCCGCGCCGGGCAACTTCGTGCGGATGGACGCTCCGGAGCACACCCGGTACCGGCGGCTGCTGACCGGCTTCTTCACCGTACGCAAGATCCAGCAGTACGAGCCCACGCTGGCACGGATCATCGACGGTGTGCTCGACGAAATGGCCGCGATGGAGCCTCCGGTGGACCTGGTGAAGGTCTTCGCGGAGCAGATCTCCGCCAGGTCCACCTGCTCCATCATGGGGGTGGCGGAGAGCGATCTGGCAGCCCTGGCTCAGCACTTCTCCGTCATCATGGGGATCAACTACACCCTCGACGAGTTCATCCATCACAACTCCGAGCTCAATGCGACGCTGGAGCGGATGATGGCCGAGCGGTTCGCCGGCGATCCGACTGATGACCTGCTCGGTCGGCTCATCGCGACCGGTGAGCTGACCGAACAGGAGATGTTCAACATCGCCTGGATCGCCATCGGCGGTGCGCTGGACACCACTCCCAACATGTTCGCGCTGGGCACCTTCGCGCTGCTGGAGCACCCCGAGCAGCTGGCTAAGGTGCGGGAGCGGCCGGAGCTGATGGAGAGCACCGTCGAGGAGCTGCTGCGCTATCTGACGATCTCTCACTTCGGGGCGAGCCGGGTGGCGCTGGAGGATGTCGAGATCGACGGCAGGACCATCAAGGCCGGCCAGACGGTGGTGCTGTCGCTGCCGTCGGCCAACCGCGATCCGCGGTACTTCGAGAACGCCGACGAGTTCGACATCGACCGCCCGTCGCGCCGGCATCTGGCCTTCGGATTCGGGATCCACCAGTGCCTGGGGCAGCACCTCGCGAGGGCATCGCTGCGCATCGGATTCCAGAAGCTGTTCGACCGCTTTCCGGATCTGCGGCTCGCGATGCCCGCCGAGCAGGTGCCGCTGCGGGAGACCGCGATGCACTACGGCGTGTACGAACTGCCTGTGACCTGGGGCTGATTCCCCGGGCCGGCTTGTCGGGCGGGCCCGCCGTCCCGTGGCCACCGGCCGCCCATCGATCACCGGGGTGGTGGCAGACCTCCCCGCCTCCGTATCCGAGGAATTCCATTGGATGACTCCATGCCCACCCGGCGAAGCACTCCCCCACAGTCGCTGTCCGCACATAGCGGCCCGGTTCCCGACCGTGAGGCCGTGGACACCGCCGCGGCCAGACCGGTGCGCTTCGGCGCGTTGGGTACCTCGTCCTTCGGAGGGCGACGTGTGCTGCCGGCGATGACGGCCTGCCCGCAGACCGAACTCGTCGCGGTGGGCGGCCGCAGCCCGGAGCGCTCGCAGCGGTTCGCCGACCGGTTCGGCTGCGCCGGCTCCTCCATGGCAGCACTCCTGGAACGCGACGACATCGACGCCGTCTACATCTCCCTGCCGCCGTCACTGCACGGCGAATGGGCGGCCCGGGCGCTGCATGCGGGCAAGCACGTACTGGTCGAGAAGCCGATCGCCACAACGGCCGCCGAGGCCCGTGCTGTGGTGAGGCTGGCCGAGGACCGTGACCTGGTGCTGCGGGAGAACTTCATGTTCCTGCACCATCCGCAGCATGACGCGGTCGCGGCCCTGATCGCCGAGGGGCGGCTCGGAGGACTGCGCTCCTTCCGCGGTGCCTTCTGCTTCCCACCGTTGCCCACGGAGGACATCCGGTATGTGCCCGGTCTCGGTGGCGGGGCGCTCCTTGATGCGGGGGTGTATCCGCTGCGGGCGGCCGCGATGCTGCTGGGCCCCGGGCTGCGGGTGGCGGGCGCCACGGCGCGGGTGCGGCAGTCCGACGGGCTCGATCTGTCGGGCCAGGCGCTGTTGGTGTCGCCGTCCGGCGTACTGGCGAGCGTCGAGTTCGGCTTCGAGCACGCCTACGGTTCGTCCTACTCCCTGTGGGGCGAGGGCGCGAAGCTCACGGTGGGACGGGCGTTCACCCCGCCGGCCGCGTACCAGCCGGTGCTGGTGCTGGAGGAACAGGACCATGTCGAGAAATTCACGCTCCCGGCGGCGGACCAGCTGACCGCGTCGCTCGCCGGGTTCGCCGCGGCCGTGACCGCCGGTGGCGCTGCGGCCTCGCCCCGGGAGGCCCGGTGGCGGCAGGACGCGGTCGCCATGATGGAACTGGTCGATGCGGTCCGCGCGCAGGCCGTGCGCGTGACCGTCGAGGGGTAGCGGACCGGGCAGGGGCCCCGCTGTGACACCAGGTATCACCCGATCCACCACACGAAATCTCTGCAGACGCTGCCTAGCGGGCGCCCGGGAAGTCCAGTGCGCCGGGGGTGACGGCCGGGACGAGGCCCTCGGCGGCGGCCCTGCCGAGCAGCTCCCGCACCGCCGCGTATCCGTCCTCGCCGAGGTCGGCGGTGTAGTCGTTCACATACAGCCCGATGTGCTGCTCGATCACGTCCGGGGCCATCTCCTGGGCATGTTCAAGGACATAGGGACGGGATGCCGACGGGTTGGCCCAGGCGAAGCGGACGGAGTCGGCGGCAGCGCGGGCCACCGCTCCCAGCTGTTCCTCTCCGAGGGCCCTTCTGGCGACGATCGCCCCGAGCGGGATCGGCCGGCCGGTGCCGGCCTCCCACTCCTCGCCCATGTCGGCGAGGCGGTGCAGCCCGTAGTGCTGGTAGGTGAAGCGGGCCTCGTGGATGACGAGCCCCGCGTCCACCTCGCCGTCCCGGACCGCGGGCATGATCTCGTGGAAGGGCAGCACCACGATGTCCCCCACTCCGCCCGGCACGGCCCGCGCCGCCCACAGGCGGAACAGCAGATACGCGGTCGAGCGCACGCCGGGCACCGCCACGCGCCGCCCCGCCAGCCACTCCGGGCCGGAGCCGGCCGGGCCGTCCTCGGACCGGGTGAGGACCAGTGGCCCGCAGCCATGGCCCAGTGCGCCGCCGCACGGCAGCAGCACGTACTCGTCGAGCACATACGGCAAGGAGGCATAGGAGATCTTGAGCAGATCCGCACCGCCGCGTTCCGCGAGGCCGTTGGTGACGTCGATGTCCGCGATGGTCACCGCGAGTCCGGGGGCCTCCGGGAGCAACCCGTGTGTCCAGGCGTGGAACGCGAAGGTGTCGTTGGGGCACGGTGAGTGCGCGATCGTCAGCCGCTGGGCCATGGGTCCCCTCCGGGGCTCGTTCGGGCTGTCGGCGCGGGGTTCCGGCGCCGTACTTACCAGCAAACCCGTTGTAGATATGGGGATTTCCCCACAGTGGCCTCGGCGAGTATGAGAGGGGCCGTCGGCGTTGCCGTGTCGGACTGTCACCCCTGTGCCGGTCCGGCCTGGTGACACGGGCGGCAGACCGGCTCCCGCAGATCCGCGCGCGCCTTCCTTCACCTCGTCCGACCGGCCCTGCGAGGAGTGGCGAATGTGCAGCCGTTGCAGGTCTCCCGGGCGGCTCCCGAAGGAATCCACTGAGGCGATGCCATCAGCGCCTGAGAGCACTTTTCAGCAAGGGTCAAGCACTGAGGAAGGTAGTTGGGGATGGACGCAGGACTCAAGCGTGAGCTGGAGGAGAAGGTCCGTGCGGGAGAGCGGCTGTCCCGCGAGGACGGTATCGCCCTCTACGGGTGTGACGATCTGGCATGGCTGGGCGGGCTGGCTCATGAGGTGCGGACGCGCAAGAACGGCGATGTCGTGCACTTCAACGTCAACCGTCATCTCAATATGACGAATGTGTGCACCGCGTCGTGCGCCTACTGCTCCTTCCAGCGCAAGCCGGGTGAGAAGGACGCGTACACGATGCGCATCGAGGAGGCCGTCCGCCTCGCCAAGGCGATGGAGAACGACAACCTCACCGAGCTGCACATCGTCAACGGCCTGCACCCGACCCTGCCGTGGCGCTACTACCCCCGCTCGCTCAGCGAGCTGAAGAAGGCCCTGCCGAACGTCTCCCTCAAGGCCTTCACCGCCACCGAGATCCACCACTTCGAGACCATCTCCGGGCTGACCGCCTCCGAGATCCTCGACGAGCTGATCGACGCCGGCCTGGAGTCGCTGACCGGCGGCGGCGCCGAGATCTTCGACTGGGAGGTCCGGCAGCACATCGTCGACCACCGCACCCACTGGGAAGACTGGTCGCGCATCCACCGCCTCGCCCACGAGAAGGGCCTCAAGACCCCCTCGACGATGCTCTACGGGCACATCGAGGAGCCCCGCCACCGCGTCGACCACGTGCTGCGCCTGCGTGAGCTCCAGGACGAGACCGGCGGCTTCCAGGTCTTCATCCCGCTGCGCTACCAGCACGACTTCGTCGACATGCAGGACGGCAAGGTCCGCAACAAGCTCCAGGCCCGGACCACCATGGCATCGGGCGCTGAGGCGCTGAAGACCTTCGCGGTCTCCCGCCTCCTCTTCGACAACGTCCCGCACGTCAAGGTCTTCTGGGTCATGCACGGGGTCTCCACGGCCCAACTCGCCCTGAACCACGGCGCGGACGACATGGACGGCTCGGTGGTCGAGTACAAGATCACGCATGACGCGGATGACTTCGGCACACCGGACAAGCTGACCCGCGAGGACATTCTCGAACTGATCCGGGACGCCGGCTTCCGCCCCGTCGAGCGCAACACCCGCTACGAGACCATCCGCGAGTACCCGGGCCCGGACCCGGACCGCCGCGAATCCCCGCAGCCCATGCGGGTCTGAGGCCCACCGGCCCGAGCACCCGAGCACCCGAACCACAGACCAAGACCAAGACCAAGACCACGATCGGCAGGCAGGCGGTATGTCCACCAACGCGAACGTGAACGACGACGAACTCGAGGTCTGGATCGACCAGGACCTGTGCACCGGAGACGGCATCTGCGTGGAGTACGTGCCGGAGGTCTTCGAGCTGGACATCGACGGTCTCGCCTATGTGAAGGGTGAGGACGACGAGTTGCGCCAGGAGCCCCGGGCGACCGTGCCGCTGCCCCTGGATCTGATCCGGGATGTCGCGGACTCGGCCAAGGAGTGCCCGGGCGACTGCATTCACGTACGGCGCGTCAAGGACGCGGTGGAGGTCTACGGGCCGGAGGCCGAGTCGGCCTGACCGCGGCCGGCGGGCCCGCAGGACACGCAGGACACGCAGCGAACAGGCCGGTTCCCGGAAGGTGCTTTCGGGAACCGGCCTGTCGGCATGGGCCGGTCGGCATGGGTCCGGTCGGCATGGGTCCGGTCGGCATGGGTTCTTCGGCCTGGGGGCCGCGCCGCCGGGGTCTCCGTGCACAGCACAGCGGTGACCGGATCAGCCGAGTGATCCGGTCACCGCGTGGGAGGGGCTGTGGGACGAGTGGCGAGGAAGGCTGAGCCGGTCAGCTCGCCCCGATCACCTTCAGCTCGGGGTGGCTCCTCGCGTCGTCCAGGCCGTCCAGGGCTGTGGAGGACAAGTGGGAGACGACATGGTCGTCTACCGGGTCGTTGGCCGGGTCGTCGTGCACGACCAGGTGCTCGTAGGTCGTGTCGCGCTGCGCCGGGACCCGATCGGCCGACCGGATCAGCTGCAGCAGTTCCATACGGTCCGAGCGGTGCTTGGCGCCGGCCGAGGAGACCACGTTCTCCTCCAGCATCACCGAGCCGAGGTCGTCGGCGCCGTAGTGCAGGGAAAGCTGTCCGGCCTCCTTACCGGTGGTCAGCCAGGACCCCTGGATGTGCGGGACGTTGTCCAGGAAGATCCGCGCAATGGCGAGCATGCGCAGATACTCGAAGACCGTCGCCTGGGTCTGGCCCTTCAGGTGGTTGTTCTCCGGCTGGTAGGTGTACGGGATGAAGGCGCGGAAGCCCTTGGAGCGGTCCTGGACGTCGCGGATCATGCGGATGTGCTCGATCCGCTCGGCGTTGGTCTCGCCGGTGCCCATCAGCATCGTGGAGGTCGACTCCACACCCAGCTCGTGGGCCGCCTCCATGATCTCCAGCCAGCGCTCACCGGACTCCTTCAGCGGAGCGATGGCCTTACGGGGGCGCGCCGGCAGCAGCTCGGCGCCGGCGCCCGCGAAGGAGTCGAGGCCGGCGGCGTGGATGCGCTGGATCGCCTCCTCGACGGACACCTTGGAGATCCGGGCCATGTGCTCGACCTCGGAGGCGCCGAGGGAGTGGATGACCAGCTGCGGGAAGGCCTTCTTGATGGCGGAGAAGTGCTCTTCGTAATACTCGACGCCGTAGTCCGGGTGATGGCCGCCCTGGAACATGATCTGGGTGCCGCCCAGTTCGACGGTCTCCGCACAGCGGCGCAGGATGTCGTCGAGGTCGCGGGTCCAGCCCTTGGCGGTGTCCTTGGGCGCGGCGTAGAAGGCACAGAACCTGCAGGCCGTCACGCACACATTGGTGTAGTTGATGTTGCGCTCGATGATGTACGTCGCGATGTGCTCGGTACCGGCGTAACGGCGGCGACGGATCGTGTCGGCCGCACTGCCCAGCGCGTGCAGCGGAGCGAATCGATAGAGATCCAGCGCCTCTTCGGGGGTCACCCTGCCGCCCTCGGCGGCACGGTCCAGTACGGACTGGAGGCCACGCTCGGTGGCTTCGGACGGTCGGGGCATGTCGACGGCCTTTCCGGGTGTGCTTCGGGCTTGTTGCTGGTGAGGTCACATGCTGAGTGCTTCGCTGCCCAGCAGCTGGACGCGGACGTCCGGCGGGAAGCCGGCCTGTCCGCCGCCCACCCTGCGGGCGAATTCCGCGATTCCGGCGAGCTGGCGCTCACCGAGGCTGAAGTCGAGGGCGGTGGTGTAGTAGTGCTCCAGCGTCCGGGCGTCGAACGCCTCCCACCGGGCGGCCTGTTCACAGACCTCCTTGACCTCGGCGAGGGACAGATCGCGGGACGCCAGCAGATCGGCGTGTACGCGGTGGACGGTCTCCGGCTCCCTGGCGAGGAAGTCCTTGCGGGCGGCGAAGACGGCGAAGACGAAGGGCAGTCCGGTCAGGTCGCGCCACATCCGCCCCAGGTCGTGCACCTGCAGACCGAGCCGGGGCGCGTCGTGCAGGGAGGCCCGCAGGGCGGCGTCACCGATGACGACGGCCGCTCGTGCCTGCTTCATCATTGCCGCGAGGTCCGGAGGGCAGACGAAGTATTCGGGCTGGACACCGACCGACTCCGCGAAGAGCAACTCGGCGAGGCGGACCGATGTCCGGCTGGTGGATCCGAGTGCGACGGGTTCGCCGTCCAGCTGGTCCAGCGGGACCTGACTGACGATCAGGCAGGACTCCACGGGGCCGTCGCTGCCCACGGCGATGTCCGGCAGCGCCACCAGATCGTCGGCGTGCTTGAGGAATTCGAGGAGGCTGATCGGCCCGATGTCGAGCGTGCCGGCGACGAGTGCGTCGCTCAGCGCATCCGGGCTGTCCTTCCTCAGGTCCAGGTCGAGCAGACCGCCGCTTCTGGCCAGCCCCCAGAACAGCGGCAGGCAGTTGAGGAAGTCGATATGACCGACCCTGGGCCGTCGCCCGGTGCGCGGTGCGGGCGTGGCCGACGCGGTGAGTAGCGGTTCAGACATGTCTGTCAGGGCTCCAGGGTGACTCGGTCGGGGCAGCGCGGCAGCCCTTACGCATGGTGAGGGAGAGCCGCAGAGGTGAAGTGGTCGCTGAGCACGGTCATCACCTCTTCCGGCCGGTCGGCCAGGTAGAAGTGCCCGCCGGGAAAGACCCGCAGATCGAAGTCGCCGGTGGTGTGCGCGTCCCAGGACCGGGCTTCGTCGAGGGTGGTCTTGGGGTCGTCGTCCCCGACGAGCACGGTGACAGGGCAGCGCACTACGGCCGCGGGCTCGCTCCGATAGGTCTCGACGGCCTTGTAGTCGCTGCGGAGCGCGGGCAGCACCATCCGCAGCATCTCGTCGTCGTCGAGGACCCGCGCGTCGGTTCCGCTCATCGCCCGCAGCTCGGCGACGATGCCGTCGTCGTCCCGCCGGTGCACCTGCTCGTCGCGGTACATGGACGGCGCCCTGCGCCCGGAGGCGAACAGCCGCAGGGGACCGTCCCCGTCGCGCTCCAGCCGCCGTGCCACCTCGAAGGCCACCAGCGCGCCCATGCTGTGGCCGAAGAAGGTCAACGGCCGGTCGGACCAGGCTCCCAGCGCCTCGGCGATCCGGTCCGCCAGGAGGTGGATGTCGTCGATCGCCGGTTCCCGGCGGCGGTCCTGCCGCCCGGGGTACTGCACGGCGATCACGTCCACGCCGGGACTGAGCGCGGCCGAGACGGGATGGTAGAAACTCGCGGAACCGCCGGCATGCGGGAAACACACCAGGCGCCTGCCCGCGTCCGGGGCAGGGTGGAAGCGCCGGCACCACAGGCCGTCGTCCGCAGTGGGTGAACTCATCGTTCTGATCCTTTCCGGTGGACCGGTCCGGCCGCGCCACGGCCGGCACCGTCGTCCGAGCGGACCGGGAAACACTTGCTGCCGCCACTATCCAGTGGGCCCGGACCCCCGGCACAAGGCCTGTCGGCCCGATGCGACGGAAGTCTGGGCGTTTCCCCGGTTCTCAGGTGTGGGGGAACCGGACCGGTGGCGCGGCAGAGCGCCCCGGGGCCTGCGCGGTCACGCGGCGCGGTGCGCTGTGACCGTTCACCGGCCGGGCGTCTGCCCCTCTCAGGCCGTCCCGTTCAGGCCGTCCCGTTGTGCTCGGTCTCCGCTGCTGCCCGTGATCCGGCCGACTTCCTCTTCCCCCGTCCAGGGAAGAGCTGGCGAAACACACCGGTCCTGTGCAGGATGATGTGCGTGATCACCTGCAGCACGAGGTAGGTCACGAAGTACAGCGCACCGTCGAGCGCCGGCACGGAATCGACGGGCAGGGCGTACGCCATGATCACCCGGAGCGCCGCGTCGACCAGCAGCCCGCATCCCCACAGCACCGTCAGGCCGCGCCAGATTCGGCGGAATTGCGGATCGTCGTGCCAATGCCCTTCCAGCTTCTCGGACTTGCCCGGGAGCAAGCTCTTGAGTGCCCGGTAGGCGAACGGACGGGAGGTGTACAGCGTCCCGAGGATCCACAGCGCGATCAGCCCGGTGAACCAGCCGCCTCTGGCCAAGGCCAGGCGCGGGCTGCCGGAAATCAGGGAACCCAGCCCGGCGAGCACGAGGATGGCGAGCACGAAGACGCCGACGCTGTCGACCCTGCGCTGTCTGACGATGGAGTAACCGGTGCTGAGTGCCGGCGCGGCGGCGCTGATCAGCAGCGACACCAGTTCGCCGGCGCCCGCGCTGCGCAGCGCGTAGTAGAGCCCGACGGGAAGAACGACATCACAGAGCAACGTCAACGCGAACTGCCGGCGGGCTGCGGTCTCCTCCCTTCGATTGCTGTCTTGTGCCAACTCGGTCTCTTCAGGCAGTGCAGCCACCGCTGCTCCTTGAGTCGTCTGTTGCCGCCCGCCCGTGCCGGATCGGGTAGCTCTCCGAGGAGTCCGCGCCTCTGGAGCTCGACCGACCCTGATACCTACCGAGTTGCGCAGTCAAGCAACAACGCGCACGGACCAGCAGGCGGGGCGCCCCGTCCCCGCAGTGGCAGCGGCGGTACAGCCGGGGCTGACCAGGGGCGCAGCGCTTGTCACCCGGCCCGTCGGCACAGTGGCTCCGGCGCGCGGGTTCTGGAGCATTTCCCAGAATTGTGATCCGGAGTCGCGGTGCCCCGGGACGCCGGCATTAAGGTCGCCGGCAGATACCTGGCGGGGCTCACCGCGCCTGGCGTGGGATCACGGCGCCGGTTCCGATCCGGTCCAGCCGATGGTGGAACGCGACCTGGAGAATCCATGATCATCGATGACTGCCGTGTCTGCGGCAACCGCACCCTGCTGCCGGTTCTCGACCTGGGCCCACAGGCTCTCACCGGCATCTTTCCCCGCACCCGGGACGAGGCGGTGCCCACGGTCCCCCTGGAACTGGTCAAGTGCTCACCGGACGGCTGCGGCCTCGTCCAGCTCCGCCACACCGCCGACTTCGGCCTGATGTACGGGGACAACTACGGCTACCGCTCCGGCATACGCCCGTTCATGGTCCAGCATCTCCACCACAAGGTCGCGGCGATCACCGACCTGGTCGGCCCCGGTCCCGGCGATCTGGTGGTGGACATCGGCAGCAATGACTCCACGCTGCTGCGCGGCTACCCGACTCCCGGCCCGACACTGGTCGGCATCGACCCGACCGGGCCGAAGTTCCGCGAGTACTACCCGCCGCACGCCGAACTGATCCCCGACTTCTTCTCCCGCGACCAGTTCACCGAACGGTTCGGCTCGCGCCGTGCGAAGGTCGTCACCTCCATCGCGATGTTCTACGACCTGCCGCGGCCGATGGCGTTCATGCAGGACGTGTACGACGTCCTCGACGACGACGGCGTCTGGGTGATGGAGCAGAGCTATCTGCCGGCGATGCTCGAAGGCACCGCCTACGACGTGGTGTGCCATGAGCACCTGGAGTACTACGCGCTGCGGCAGATCGAATGGATGGCCGAACGCGTCGGATTCACCGTCCTCAAGGCCGAGCTCACCGAGGTGTACGGCGGCAGCCTCTGTGTGACCCTCGCCAAGCGGCCCGGCCGCTACCCCGTGGACGAGGCGGGGCTGGCTGCCGTCCGCGCCAGGGAGACCGCCCTCGGGCTGGACACCATGGCCCCGTTCGAAGCGTTCGCCAAGCGCGTCCATGACTATCGTGACCGCCTTCGTGACTTCCTCGACGACTCGCGCAAGGCGGGGAAGGTGACCCTCGGGTACGGCGCTTCGACCAAGGGCAATGTCATCCTGCAGTTCTGCGGGCTCACCGAGGACGATCTGCCCTGCATCGGCGAGCCCAACGCGGACAAGTCCGGCTGTTTCACGCCCGGTTCGGGGATCCCGATCGTGTCGGAGGAGGAGGCCAAGTCCCGGCGCCCAGATCAATTGCTGGTGCTCCCCTGGATCTACCGGGAAGGCTTCATCGAGCGGGAGAGCGCCTTCCTCGCCGGCGGCGGCAAGCTGGTCTTCCCGCTGCCCGAGCTCTCCATCGTCTGACCGTGCCGCCGCCGTCCGGCAGGCACCCTCCGGCTCCGGCACTAGGGAATCTTCCACATGGGTGCGACCCATACTGAGGCAGACACAGCCGGGATCAGCCCGTCCCTCCGGTCGGCACACACGGCCGTGCGCCGTACGCGACGAGCTGTGCCTGCCTCCGCAAAGCAAGAACCTGTTTCCGAACGTGGTGGGAGCGCGAAAACGTGAGTGACATGAGGCGCACCGAACCGATCCGGCCGCGGCGGCCCGGCACGCGGCCCGCGGCGCTGTCCGCACACGACGCAGCGGGCAGGTGATCCGTGATGCGTACCCGAAAGCTCGCCGTCGGCGGCGGATTCGAGTTCACCCCCGACATCCACCTCGACCACCGCGGGCTGTTCTTCTCGCCGTTGCAGGACGAGGCGTTCGTCGCGGCGGTCGGCCACCGGTTCCCCGTGGCACAGACCAACCACAGCAGGTCGGCCAAAGGTGTGCTGCGCGGGCTCCACTTCACGGCCACTCCCCCGGGCCAGGTCAAGTACGTCTACTGCGCACGGGGGAAGGCGCTGGATGCCGTCGTGGACATCCGGGTGGGGTCGCCCACCTTCGGCCAGTGGGACCTCGTCACGCTGGACTCGGAGTCCTGCCGGGCCGTGTACATCCCCGACGGTCTCGCCCATGCCTTCCTGGCGCTGGAGGACGACACCGTCATGTCGTACCTCGTGAGCAGTGCTTACCGGGCCGAGCTGGAGCACGCGATCGATCCGTTCGACCCCGCGATCGGGCTGCCCTGGCCGCACAATGTGGAGTACCGCCTGTCCACGCGGGACACCAGCGCGCCCAGTCTGGCGGAGGCCGAGGCCCAGGGCGTCCTCCCGAAGTACGCCGACTGCCTGCCGACCGGGCCGGCCGCCGAACCGGCGGTGTGCCCCGACCAGTCGGGGGTCGCGCTCCGTGACTGATGAGGAAAACACCGAGGCACCGTTGATGCCGCCCCCTGGTTCCTTCCGTGTCGCAGTGCTGGGGGCCACCGGGTGTATGGGCCGGCACATCTGTGCCGCCTTCACGGCCGAGGGGAGCGAAGTCATCGCGATCGCCCGGCGGTATGCGCCGCGCATCGCTGCCCACCGGTTCCAGTCCCTCGATGTCGCGGGCAGCACGAGCGAGGAGCTCGCCCGGGTGCTGGCCGAGGAGAACATCGACGTAGTGGTCAATGCCACCCTCGGCTGGGGGGACGAACTGCACTACACCAACGTGCAGTTGGTGGAACGGCTCATCGGCGCGCTGGCGCTGCTGCAGCGCCCTCCCCGGCTGGTCCACCTGGGCACCATCCACGAGTACGGCCCGGTCCCCTTCGGCACGTCGATACACGAGGGCATCACACCGGATCCGGCGAATCCCTACGGCACGACGAAGCTCACCGCCTCGCAGATGATCCTCGACGCCGTCCGGAACGGCGCATTCGACGGAGTGGTTCTGCGGGTGGCCAACACTCTGGGGCCGCACCCCGCGCTGGAGAGCTTCTTCGGTTCCCTGGCGGTCCGGCTCCGCGGTGTCGACGTGGCCGCGGGCATCGAGTTGACCATCGCCGATGCCCAGCGTGACTACGTCGATGTGCGGGACGCCGCGGACGCCGTGGTCAGAGCGGCCCGGATCACCCGCGCCGACCCGCTGGTCAACATCGGCTGCGGCCAGGCAATGGGCGTACGGCAGCTGGTGCACGAGCTCGTCACGGCCGCCGGGTTGCCGGCGGAGACGATTCGGGAGCAGCGGGGTGAGGTACACAGCAGGGGTGCCGACTGGGTCCGGGTCGACATCTCCCGCGCCGCCCGCCTCCTCGGCTGGCACCCCCGGTTCACCATCGGGGAGTCGATGCGGGCCATGTGGGACACCGTGACCGCGGATCAGTCACTCCCGCCCCGGAACGCCGACTGACCCCGGAGCCCGCGCCGCTTCCGGTGCCCCCGTAAGGCCGCGGCCGGGGGATCACAGGGGTGCGCGGGGCACCGGACGAGACACCCATCCGCAAGGCAGGAGGCCGCCATGACGACCCCGATCATCGACGCCAAGGGGCTCGCCCGCACCTTCACGACCAAGAAGGGTCCGGTCGAGGCGGTGCGCGGCATCGACCTCACCGTGTCCGCAGGCGAGATCCTCGGCTTTCTCGGCCCCAACGGCGCCGGCAAGACCACCATGATGCGCATGCTCACCACGTTGCTGCCCCCCACCGGGGGAAGCGCCACCGTCGCCGGGCACGACCTGGCCGGCGACCCGGTCGGGGTGCGCAGGCGCATCGGCTATGTCGCCCAGGCGAGTGGGGTCGACCCGGCCGTCAGCGTGCGGGAGGAACTGGTCACCCAGGGCCGGCTGTACAGACTCGGCAAGACCGAGGCCAAGAACCGTGCCCGGGAACTCGCCGAGGATCTCGACCTCGCCGATCTCCTCGACCGGCCCACCCGGTCACTCTCCGGAGGCCAGCGCCGCCGCCTCGACATCGCTCTGGGCCTGACCCACCGGCCCCAGCTGCTGTTCCTCGACGAGCCGACGACCGGGCTCGACCCCGGAAGCCGCTCCGACGTATGGGACCTGGTGCAGCGCATCCGTACCGAGGGCACCACGGTCTTCCTGACCACGCACTATCTCGACGAGGCGGACGTCCTCTCCGACCGGCTCGTCGTCGTCGACGGCGGACTGGTCGCCGCCGAGGGCACCCCGCAGGATCTGAAGCTGCGCTACACGGGCTCGGAAGCGGCCAGCCTCCGCGAAGCCTTCCTCGCCATCACGGGGCACCACCCCCTCGCTCCCGACGTCCCGGTCGCCATCTGACCGCCCGCTCCCCACGGAGGCTGACGTGCCGCACCCGTCCCCCACCACGTCCTCGGTGAGGACGGCATCCGAGCCCACGGAGCCGTCCCGTCGCCACGCGGCCAGGCAGAGAAAGGAGACTTCCGGCCCGGCCGGCCTGGCCGACCTCGTCGCCGACACCCGCCTGATCTTCGGGCGCTATCTGCGAGAGACGATGCGCGCCAAGATCAGCCTGGTGGTGGGCGTCCTCATGCCGCTGCTCATGCTGTTCTTCTTCGGTCCGCTGCTGACGCAGATACCGCTCGGTACCGGCGGTGACGCCTGGCAGACGCTGGTGCCGGGGCTTCTGGTGCAACTCGGCCTGTTCAGCGCGGCCTTCGCCGGCTTCGGCATTCTGATCGAGAAGCAGAACGGTGTGATCGAGCGGATGCAGGTCACCCCGGTCAGCCGGCTGGCGCTGCTGATGGGGCGGGTGCTGTGCGATGTGGTGAAGTTGCTCGCCCAGTCACTGCTCCTGGTGCTCGCGGGCGTGACGATGGGGCTGCGCGCCCCGGTGCTCGGCATCCTCATCGCCTTTCTGTTCGTCGCCGTGCTCACGGTGGCGCTGGCTTCGCTGTCCTATGCGCTGGCCATGCGGCTGGAGTCCCCCGAAGGCTTCGCTCCCGTGATCAACACCGTCAACCTGCCGGTCATGCTGCTCTCCGGCATCCTGCTGCCGATGGCGCTCGCACCCCGATGGCTGGACGTGATCTCGCGATTCGTGCCGCTGCGCTACCTGGTGGAAGCGGTCCGGGCCGCATTCCTCGGCCAGTACGGCAGCACCGCGATGATCCGCGGCGCACTGATGGCGGCGGCGCTCGCCGGGGTCTCGGTCTTCCTCGGCGCGCGGGTGTTCCGCAAGGCCGGTGCCTAGGGCTGGTCGGCCGGTTCAAGGGCGGTGCCCGGCGTGGTCCGCACCGCGCACCGCCTCCGTGGGTATCGCGAGGGATTCCCCTAGAGGGGATCTGGACATACTGGCCCCCCGCCGGCAGGTTTCCGCACTTCCGGGTGCACCGGCCCGAGCGGCGATTGCAGCGCCTGGAGCGGCTCCGCCCGGTTGTCGGCGGTACCGCGTCTCCGTTCCCCATGTGATTGGAATCCGAGAAGCGTGAGTGACACGTTGCGCAATGAGCTGATCCGGCCGCTGCATGAGCTGCTTTCACGCAACGCCCGTCGTTTTCCGGAGAAGACCGCGTTCCGGGACGCCCAGCGGTCAGTGACCTACCGGGATCTGGAAGAGCGCACACGCAAACTGGCCGGACACCTCGCGGACCTGGGAGTGGCACGCGGCGACCGGGTGCTGCTGCGGATGGGCAACCGCGTGGAGATGGTGGAGAGTTACGCGGCCGTGGCCCGGGCCGGTGCCATCGGCGTACCGCTCGATCCGCAGTCGACGGATGCCGAGCTCGCCCATCATCTCGACGACAGCGGGGCCGTCCTGGTCATCAGCGGTGCCGCCCAGGCGGAACAGGTGCTCGCAGTCACCGGGCGGACGGCGTCGGCCGGTACCGTCGTGGTGGTCGGAGCGGCCCCCGAAGTGCCGGACGGAGCATTGCGGTTCGAGACGCTCGCGGTCACCGAGCCGGAGAGCGCGGCGCGCGACGACCTCGGCCTGGACGAGCCGGCCTGGATGCTCTACACCTCGGGCACCACGGGACGTCCCAAGGGTGTGGTGTCGACGCAGCAGTCCTCGCTGTGGGCCACGGCGTCCTGCTCCGTGCCCCTGTTCGGCCTGGGCCCGGAGGACCGGGTGTTGTGGCCGATGCCGTTGTTCCACGCCGTGTCCCACAGCGTCGGATTCCTGGGCGTGCTGGCCGTCGGCGCCACGGCACACTTCATGGTGGGCGCGGCGGCCGACGAGATCCTGCGGGCAGCGCAGGAGGACCGGTCCACCTTCCTGGTGGCCGTGCCGACCCTGTTCCACCGCATGCTGGAGGTCGGGCGGGAGGAAGGTGCCGGACTCCCGTACCTGCGTTTCTGCTTGGCGGCCGGTTCGGCCTGCCCAGCCGGCCTGCAAGAGGCCTTCGAGGACACCTTCGGCATCCGTCTGCTCGACAGCTACGGGAGTACCGAGACCGGTGGTGCGATCACCACGCACGTCCCGGGCGGCCCCAAGGTGCCGGGCTCCTGCGGGCGGCCGGTGCCCGGGCTCACCGTGCGGCTGACGGATCCCCGGACCGGCGCGGAGGTCGCCGCGGGTGAAGAGGGCGAGGTGTGGGTCAGCAGCCCGGCGCTCATGCTCGGCTACCACAACCAGCCGGAGGAGACCCGGGCGGTGCTCTCCGGCGGCTGGTACCGCACCGGAGACCTCGCTCGCCAGGACGCGGCGGGCTTCCTCACCCTCACCGGCCGGGTCAGGGAGCTCATCATCCGAGGCGGCGAGAACATCCATCCGCGGGAGATCGAAGAGGTCCTGACGCGGGTGCCCGGAGTGAACGACGCCGCGGTGGCCGGCCGGCCGCACGACGTGCTCGGCGAAGTGCCCGTCGCCTATGTCGTCCCGGGGCCCGAAGGCGTCGACGCGGGGCTGCTCCTGGAGGCTTGCCGGCGGGAACTGTCCTATTTCAAGGTGCCCGACGAGTTCCGCAGCGTCGCCGAGATCCCCCGCAACGCGGCGGGAAAGATCGTCCGTCGGCGACTGGCGGAGCGTCCCGGCGCCCTGCTCACCGTCAGTCCCCCGGCCGGTCTCCGTCCGGACCCGCCCTCCTCCACGGACGGCACCGGCGCGCCAGAGGTCTCCGCCACGGCGCTCGTCCCCGCGGACGACGGAGCCCCGGTCGGAGGCCGGGGGCTGCTCGCCCTCGTGCGCTCCATCGTCACCGAGGTCCTCGGGCTCGGCTCCGCCCAGGAGGTGGCGGCGGACCGGCCCCTGCACGAGCTCGGTTTCACCTCGCTGGCCGCGGTGGCCCTGCGCGACCGGCTGTCCGCCGCGACCGGACGGAAGCTGTCGGCCGCGATCGCCTACGACTATCCGACGGTGACCGCCCTGGCCTCCTATCTTGAGGGCGAACTGCTGCACACCGCGCCCCCGGCCGACGACACCGCGCGCCTCGGGCCCGCCGCTCCGGACGATCCCGTGGCCATCGTCGCGATGGGCTGCCGCTTTCCCGGAGGCGTCACCTCTCCGCAGGAGCTGTGGGACCTGGTGGCCTCGGAGACCGACGCCGTGACCGGCTTCCCCTCCGACCGGGGCTGGGACCTGGACGCGCTGTACGACCCGGACCCCGACAAGCCCGGCACCTCCTACGCGCGGGAGGGCGCGTTCCTGGACGAGGCGGGCCGGTTCGACGCGGCGTTCTTCGGGATCTCGCCGCGGGAGGCGCTGGCGATGGACCCGCAGCAGCGGCTGCTGCTGGAGACGGCCTGGGAGACCTTCGAACGCGCGGGCGTCGAGCCGACCTCCCTGAAGGGCAGCACGACCGGTGTGTTCGTCGGGGCGCTGGCGCAGGAGTACGGCTCCACCCTGCTGCACGAGGCGCCGGAAGGCCTGGACGGCGTGCTGTTGACGGGCAACGCGCTCAGCGTGCTCTCGGGCCGGTTGTCCTACTTCCTGGGACTGCAGGGTCCCGCGATTACGGTGGACACGGCGTGCTCGTCCTCCCTGGTCGCCCTGCACCTTGCGGCGCAGTCGCTGCGGCAGGGTGAGTGCACCCTGGCCCTGGCCGGCGGTGTGACCGTCATCGCGACTCCGGGTACCTTCACCGCGTTCAGCACCCAGCGCGCCATGGCCCCCGACGGCCGGTGCAAGCCGTTCGCCGCGGCGGCGGACGGCACCGGCTGGGGCGAGGGCGTGGGGTTGATGCTGCTGGAGCGGTTGTCCGACGCACGGCGCAACGGGCACCCGGTGCTGGCGGTCATCCGCGGTTCCGCGGTCAACCAGGACGGCGCCTCCAACGGTCTGACCGCCCCGAACGGCCTTGCCCAGCAGCGCGTCATCCGCGCCGCCCTGGCCCACGCCGGTCTGTCGGCCGCCGATGTCGACGCGGTCGAGGCGCACGGGACGGGGACGACGCTGGGTGACCCGATCGAGGCCCGGGCCCTGCTGGCGACGTACGGGCAGGACCGGCCGGAGGAGCGGCCACTGTGGCTGGGTTCGGTGAAGTCGAACATCGGACACACCCAGGCCGCGGCCGGGGCGGCCGGAGTGATCAAGATGGTGCAGGCCATGCGCCACGGCGTCCTCCCCCGCACCCTCCATGTCGACGAGCCGTCCCCCCACGTCGACTGGACCACCGGCGCCGTGGAACTGCTCACCGAGCAGGAGCCCTGGCCGGCCGCGCACGGGCGCCGCCGGGCCGGGGTGTCCTCCTTCGGCATCAGCGGGACCAATGCCCACCTGGTGCTGGAGGAGGCGCCGGACGGGCCCACGGCGGCGCCGGACGGTGAGGACACGGGCGACGGCATGCTGCCGCTGGACGGGGGTGGTGGCGATACCGGTGACCTGCCCCTGGTCCTGTCGGCCCGCGATCAACAAGCGCTGCACGCACAAGCCGAACGCCTCGCCACCTTCCTCGAACGACACCCAGAGAGCCCCCTCCCCCACCTCACCAGCACCCTCGCCTCCCGCACCGTCTTCGACCACCGCGCAGCCGTCATCGGCACCACCCACACCGAACTGGCCACCGCCCTACGCGCCCTCCCCGACACACCCACCCTCACCGGGCCCGCCCTCACCCACACCGGCCCCGCCCTCACCGACCCCGTCTTCGTCTTCCCCGGTCAAGGCTCCCAATGGCAAGGCATGGCCACCGACCTCCTCGCCACCAACGACACCTTCGCCCACCACCTCCACACCTGCGAACAGGCCCTCGCCCCCTACATCGACTGGTCACTCACCGGCGTCCTCCACAACGCTCCCGACCAGCCCACCCTCGACCGCGTCGACGTCGTCCAACCCGCCCTCTGGGCCGTCATGGTCGCCCTCGCCACCACCTGCCGAAGCCTCGGCATCCGACCCGCCGCAGTCCTCGGCCACTCCCAAGGCGAGATCGCCGCCGCCACCATCGCCGGCGCACTCACCCTCCACGACGCCGCCCGCGTCACCGCTCTCCGCTCCCAACTCCTCACCACCCTCGCCGGGAACGGCGCCATGACCTCCCTGGCCACCGACCCCGACACCGCCCACCACCTCATCAACACCCTCAACCTCGACGCCCACATCGCCGCCGTCAACAGCCCCACCCAGACCGTCATCTCCGGCACGCCCCAGGCCCTCGACCAACTGCAAGACCACTGCGACCACCACCACATCCGCGCCCGCCGCATCCCCGTCGACTACGCCTCCCACTCACCCCAAATGGAGCAGCTCCACGACAAGCTCCTCCACGACCTCGCACCCATCACCCCACGCCCCACCACCATCCCCTTCTACTCCTCCCTCACCGGCACCCACCTCCAAGGCACCGAACTCAACGCCGAGTACTGGTACCAAAACCTGCGCCACACCGTCGACTTCCACACCGCCACCAAGGCTCTCCTCGCCAACAACCACCACGCCTACCTCGAAATCAGCCCCCACCCCGTCCTCACCCTCCCCCTCCAGCAAACACTCCAACAAGACCTCCCGCACTCCACCCCGCACGCCGTCCTCCCCACCCTCCACCGCGACCACGCCACCCACCACGACCTCCTCACGGCCACCGCCACCGCCTACACCCACGGCATCCCCCTCCACACCCCCACCACCGCCCCACCCCACCCGGACCTCCCCACCTACCCCTTCCAAGGCCACCACCACTGGCTGAAGGCGGCCCCCGGGAGGTCCCACGGTGACTCGGGCGTCGGCGCGGTGCGAGCGGAGCACCCGCTTCTGCGAGCAGTGGTCGAACTCCCCGACTCCGAAACGGTGTTGTTCACGGGGCGGCTCTCGGCGGCCACGTACGGCTGGCTCGCCCGGCGCGATGTCGGCGGTGCCCCGCTGGCGCCCGATCCGGTGCTGGTCGAGCTGGCCGTCAGGGCCGGTGACCAGGTGGGCTTCGGGAAGCTGGCGGAGCTGACGGTGCAGACCCCCCTGGTGCTGCCGGAGTCCGGGGCCGTCCAGCTCCGGGTCACGGTCGGTGAGCCCGGGGAGACGGGGAGGCGTCCGGTGTCCGTCCACTCGCGGCGGGGCGATGAAAGCGTCGGACGGCCGTGGACGTGCCATGCGACGGGATCGCTGGCCGAGGAGGGTTCGGCACCCGGTTGGGACCTGGCGGCGTGGCCCCCGGCCGAGGCCGAAGAAGTACCGTACGGCCGGGAAGGGGCGGACGATCGAGATGACTTCGCGCCGGTCGCGCACGCCGTGTGGCGACGCGGTGACGAGCTCTTCGCTGAGGTCGCCCTGCCCGAGCGGCTGCGGCCGGAGGCAGCGGAGTTCGGACTGCACCCGGTCCTGGCCGACGCGGCGCTGGAGCCGCTGCGGATAGACGGCGTGCTGCCGGAGCCCGTGGGGCCGTGGCGGACCGGGGCCTGGCAGGGGGTTTCCCTGCATGCCTCCGGGGCCTGCGTACTGCGGGTGCACCTCAGCCCGCTCCCCGACGGCTCCTTCTCGGTACGGGCCGCGGATGCCACCGGAGCTCCGGTGCTGACGGTGGAGTCCCTGACACCGCGAGCGGTTTCCCGGAGCGGAGTCCGGACGGCGGGCGCCGCCCAGCAGGACGGACTGTTCGGCGTGGAGTGGACCGACAGGGACCTCGCGTCGGCAGCCGGCGAGGTGCCCGCGACGTGGGCGGTCGTCGGCGAGGACACGCTGGGGGTGCGCTCGGGGCTGATGTCGGCGGGCCAGTACGCCGAGGCGTACCCCGATCCCGAGGCGCTGGCCGCGGCCGTCGGCGACTCCTCCGGTGCGCCCGAGGTGGTCGTGGTGACCTGCGCGTCCGACGCGTCCGTGGAGCGGACCGGTGCGGAGCTCGCGGGCGCCGTCCACGACACCACGCGCCGGGCGCTGGAGTGGGCACGGTCCTGGGTGACGACGCCCGCGTTCGACCGGTCCCGGCTGGTGTTCCTCACCCGGGGTGCGGTGCCCGCCTGGGACGGCGGCGGGGTGAGCGGTCGGCTCGACCTCGCGGCCGCCGCGGTGTGGGGACTGGTGCGCTCGGCGCAGACCGAGTTCCCGGGCCGCTTCCTGCTGGTGGATACGGACGGCGGCAAGCCGGCCTGGCGTGCGCTGCTGAAGGCCGTGGGTTCCGGCGAGCCGCAATGGGCCCTGCGCAAGCGAGCGGTACGGGTACCGCGACTGGTCCGCCGCTCCCTCGGGAGCGATATCGGTGCTGCGGTGCTTCCCGATGGCGCCGAGGGCACCGTGCTGGTCACCGGCGGTACCGGCATGCTGGGAACCGCGGTCGCCCGTCACCTGGTCGTGGAACACGGTGTACGGCACTTGCTGCTGTTGAGCCGGCAGGGGCTCGACGCGCCGGGCGCGCCCGAAATCCAGGAGGAGCTGGCCGCTTTGGGTGTGCAAGTAAACGTGGCCGACTGCGATGTGACGGATCATCAGGCACTGGCGGAACTGCTGGCGGGCCTCCCGGCCGACCGCCCGCTCAGGGCCGTGGTGCACACCGCCGGCATGCTCGACGACGGTGTCCTTCCGTCCCTGACGCCCGACCGGCTGAGCGCGGTCCTTCGGCCCAAGGTGGACGCGGTGCTCGCGCTGCGGGAGGCGACCCGGGACGCGGACCTGTCGGCGTTCATCATGTTCTCGTCGGTCGCGGGCGTCTTCGGCGGCGCGGGACAGGGCAACTACGCGGCGGCCAACGCCTTCCTCGACGCGTTCGCCTACGAGGCACGCTCCCAGGGGGTCCCCGCGACGTCGATCGCCTGGGGCATATGGGGTGGCCGCGACCTGGTCACCGCGGGCAGGGCACGGCTGGCGCTGCCGGGAGTGGGGGAACTCCCTCCGGCGCACGGTCTCCAGCTGTTCGACGCGGCGCGCGGGATGGGGCACGGGCTCACCGTCGCGGCCCGGCTGGACTTCGGTGTGCTGCACGAGCGGGCCAGGGCCGGGGAGGCACCCGCGTTGCTCCGTTCCCTGCTGCCGGCCCCGGCCCGCCGGGCGGCGCAGGACACCCCGGCGCAGGCATCGGAATTGCGGCACCTGCTGGCCTCGATGACCGCCGCGGAACGCGACACGACGCTGACCGATCTCGTACGGGAGCAGATCGCGGCCGTGTTGGGGCACTCGTCCGCGGACCCGGTGACCGCGACGACGGAACTGAACGGGCTCGGCTTCGACTCCCTGACCTCACTCACGCTCCGCAATGCCCTGAACAGCGCCACCAAGCTCACCCTGGCGCCCGGCGTGGCCTTCGAGTTCACGACACCCGTCGAACTGGCCCAGCACATCAAGGAACAGCTGCTCGCCTGAGCCCGGCCCCGGTGCCGGACGGAAACGGAGACATCCCGCATGAGGGTAGAGAACGTCCACATCAACTCGCTGGGAGTCGCTCTGCACGAGTGGGTGAGCGCGGAACAGGCGGTGGCCGACGGCCTCCTCGGCCCGGAGGTGACGGCGGCGAACGGACTCACCGGAACCCATGTGGCCGGTGACGTGCCGGCCGTCGACCTCGCGGTGTCAGCTGCCCGGGCCGCCCTGGAGCGTACGGAGCTCGATCCCGACGAGATAGCGTCGCATCTCCACAGCGCGGTCTACTACCAAGGGCCCGCGGGCTCCTATCCGCCCGGGTACATCCAGCGGGAGCTGGGCCTGGACGGTGTCTCCGCGCTCTACCTCCAGCAGGGCTGCAACGGCATGCTGGGCGCCTTGGAGGTGGCCATCGGCCAGCTGACCGGCGCCGCGCAGACGGAGGCCGTGCTGCTGACGACGGGGGAGAACTTCTCCTCCCCGGACATCGACCGGTGGACGGGCTACGGCCAGTCGTACTTCCTCGGAGACGGGGGCGCCGCCGCGGTGCTCAGCGCGGAGGAGGGTTTCGCCGAGGTGCGGTCGCTGCACGCCGGGCTGCTGCCCGCCCTGGAGAAGTGGCACCGCGGCGACGGCCCCATGCTGCTGCGCGGGGAGTCCGGTTCGATGGCGGACATGGCGGAGCGGGCCGAACGGTTCGCCGAGACCGAGCTGTCGCTGTCGGAGACGCTGGAGAAACTGAGCGTCTTCAACCTGGGCATCATTCACCGGGCCCTGGTCGACGCCGACCTGAACGCATCCGATCTCGCCAAGGTCGTGCCGATCCATACGGACGGCCGGATGATCGAGTACTCGGTCATGGCGCCGCTCGGGTTGCCCATGTCGAAGTCGTCCTTCGATTTCGGCAGGGGCGTCGGTCATGTCGGCGGTGCGGACGTCTTCCTCGCGCTGGAGCACCTGGTCCGCACGGGAGAGGTCGGCCCGGGCGACCACGTCCTGCTGGTCTCCCAGGGCCCCGGCTGGATCTGCACCGCGTGCGTCGTCATCATCAGCGATCTCCCGGCCTGGACGGTATGACGCGAGCGCCGGGGCAAGCCCGCCAAGGGCCCGCCCCGGCGCTCCGGCCTTCGAGGGGATGACTGCTGCTGACCGCCGCGCCGGCGGGTCGGCCTCGCGGGCATCGGGGCTCTTCTAGGAAGACGCCCCTACCGCTTCCGACCGCGGATCACCACGGTGTCCGGGCCGAGCTGCACCGGCTTGGCGGGCTCGATTCCCGCCTCGTCGAACCACTGCTCGTACTCTTTCGGCGTGTACACCATGCCCTCGCCGGAAGCGATCGTGTGGAAGTACGCGGAGAGGTAGGCCGAGCGCTCCGGTCCGGTTTCGTCGTCGTATTGGTAGGGAGTCACCACGAAGACGCCGCCGCCGGAAGGAAGCGCGCGGGACGCCTTCGCCAGCAGTGCGCGGATGCGGTCGGAGGACCAGATCTCAAGGAAGTGCGCGAAGAACACCGCGTCATGGCCGACGGGGAACTCGTCGTGGAAGGCGTCGAGGCTGACCGCGCGTACCCGATGGCCCAGACCCTGTGCCGCGATCCTGTCGTTCGCCTGGGGGACGATCGAGGGCAGGTCGCCAATCGTGATCTCCAGATCGGGCCATTCCCGCGCCAAATGCACCGCGTTCATCGCGGCGCCGCCACCGACATCGAGGAGGTGCCGGTACTCCGACAGGTCGAGCTCGGTGGCCACGTCCTCGGCAACGAGCTGGGTCACCGCGCTCATCATGGTGTGGAAGGTGGACTCCAGTTCCGGGTTCTCCGCCAGCCGGCCGTAGAGCGTGGGCGCGGTGCCGGGGATCTCGCGCTGCAGGCCGATGTTGGAGTTCTCTTGCAGCGACTCGTAGAACCAGCTGATGGCACGGTAGATGCCGTGCGTCTCCCAGGGGATGTAGGTGGCCGGCACATGGCCGGGGCGCTCCCCGAGCGGCTGGGTGAGCGGGGTGTTGTGGTAGCCGTCCCCCTCCTTGCGTACCAGGCCCGTGGCGGTGCAGCCCAGTAGCAGGATGCGCGTCGGCTGCTGTTGGAGGCCCAGCCGTTCGGATATGCCGGTGAGGGTGGTCCCCGGCTCCTTCTCCAGTATGTCGAAGAGTCCGAACCGGAAGGCGGCGCTGAGGAACTGGAAGTGATAGTGCGCCTTGTAATGCGGACGAAGCGCTACCTCGTCCGGTTTCTTCAGCTCTGTCATTCGCAATGCTCCTGGGGTGGGTAACGGGCCACATCCGTCGCCCGCCCATGAAGAGGGGGCAGTGGGCGAAGGGGTGGCGTGCCCGCCTGACATCGGAAACAGGAATCGTCAAGCAGAATTTCAAGCGGACGGTCACGGACGGATGGTCACGGACACTTGCGCGGCACGCCTCGGCGCGGCTCAGGAAAGGGCCGGCGGAGGTCGGCGGAGAGGAACGGTCAACGGATCCTTATGGGCCACCCTATTCCGTCGATGCCGACCGCCGAAGCGGTGATGGCTTCTATAGGGAATTCCCCAACGGTCGTCGGCGGGGGGTGTCTCCCGCCCCGGGCCATCCCCTCGGTGACGATGCCTCAGCCGTACACCCGGATCCGTGATTCCAGCATGTCCGCCGCCCGGGTCACCCCGCCGGCGGCCTCCGTCAGCTCGCGCATACGGCGCAGCTCGGTCCGCGTGGCCTCATCGGCGATCAGGTGCCGCAGGATGGTGAGGATCTGCTCCTCGGTGGCCTCCTGGGGGTCGAGCAGCACACCGAGCCCCAGTTCCGCCGCGCGTACGCAGGTGACCTGGTGCTCCGGCAGGTGCGGGGCCATGACCATCGGGGTGCCGGTGCGCACCGCGCCCATGAGGCTGCCCAGGCCGCCGGAGGTGACGAAGACATCGGCGTGTTCCAGGACGGCGACCTGGGGGATCCACGGATGCACCTCGATGTTGGACGGCACGGTCCCCAGCGTGGTGGTGTCGAAGCCGTTGCCGACCGTGAGGACCGCGCGCCAGGGCTGACCGCTGAGCGCACGCACGCAGGTGCGGAAGAATTCCGTCTGCGCCTGGGACATGGTTCCCATGGAGATCACGACCAGGGGGGTGTCGTCCTGCGGGGTGTCCCAGGTGGCGGCGAGGTCCTCGGTGAGGAAACACGGCCCGACGAAGGCGGTCTCGTCCCCGAACGTCTCCTGGGCGGTCTGGAACACCCGGGGTGCGTAGACCACGCTCTCCACGGGCCGGTGCCAGCCCAGCAGTTCCTCGGTGGGAACGGAGAGCCCGTATTCCCCGGCGACCTCTCCGGCGCGGCGGAAGAGTTCGGGTATCGCCGGGTGGTCCTCGGGGACGCCGATCATGTCGAACATGGTGTCGAGGTCCGAGTAGTGGGCGTTGGACGCCATGCTGGGGACGGACTGTACTGCGGGGCGGTTCCAGAGCGCTCCCAGGGTCCGGCCCGCGAAGGCCAGGGACGTGTCATGGAAGAAGAGATCGGGCGGACCGTCGGTGAAGTGCTCCTCGGCCGCCCGGATCAGCGCCTCGCACTCGTACTGGACCATGACCAGTGACCAGGCCATCTGGTCAGGGGGGAGATCTACGCTCTGCCCGGCGGCAAACGCCTCGGCCAGCGGCGAGGCGTACGGCACCACGCTCGCCCCGGTTTGCCGGACGGCCGGGGCGAATCCGTCCGGCGTGAGGAAGCTGACGCGGTGACCGCGGCGCACAAGCTCCTCGGTAACTGCCAGGGCGGGACGAATATGCCCGTGGGCGGGAATGCAGAGAACGGCAATATGGCTGGACACGGCGACGGTTCTCCTCTTGAGTGCAGGACCGTATGGAACTCCGGCTGAGCACGGACAGCCCGGCAGGCTCCGCTCCCCGGATTCGAGCTTCCTTGCGAGGGTGCGGGGCCCTGAATCCGGTGTCAACGACGGCGCTGAATGACTAGTTGATTCATGGGATTTCGCCAGAGGTCACACGGCGCCGGATGTCACACACAAGACGGAGAGAAAGCAAAAGGCGGAGGAATCAGGCTGTCCGGGGCTCACGCCACCCGGACGGCACTGATTCCTCCGCCCTGCGCTTTCCGCCCCCTCGCGGGGGAGGTGGATCAGGCTTCGGTCCAGTTGTGCGCCTGGACCAGTTCCATGACGCGCTGGCGTACCTGGACGAGCTGCGCCGCGGTGAGCGAGGGAGCCGCATCGAGCAGCGCCTCGGTCAGTTCGTTCCGGAATTCGGCGTGGGACAGGACATCGCACATCATGTCCTCGTCGGAATCCGCGCTCCCCGCCCGCTCCGGCCCGCTGCCCACCGGAGCCTGCCGCCGCATCGCGGCCGGGCGCGCGGGCCCCAGCAGCTTGACGTCGCTGGCCTTGAGACCGCGCTCCCCGACCTCGGTGGTGTACTCAACCCTCAGTCCGCTGTCGAACAGGTGCTTGTCGTCCCTCAAGTCGTTGACATGGACGAAGACGTCCTCGCCGCCGGCGTCGGGGGCGATGAAGCCATATCCGCGCACCTCGTCAAATCGCACCACTGTACCTGTAACGACCACAGCGTTCCCTCACCTCTACCACTGCACATTTTCACCGTCACACACCACCCCGGAGCCCGGGATCCGGGGCAACACCCGCCGCCCGGGCGGTCGTTCACCGGGGTGTCACTCGGCCCACGAAGGCGGATTCAGCACGGTCACCACACTCGCCGTGCAGAGCCATCCGGGCGCCTGGGAAAACAGCAGGACATTATCACCCGCACCCACCTCACCCGTCCGGACCAGATGCTCCAGCGAAATGAAGACATCGGCCCCTCCCACATGCCCGACCGACCTGCCGAAATCGAAGCTCGACCGCTCCATGGGGAGACCGAGCGGCATCATGGTCCCGTACTCCAGCATCCGCCCGTCCATATTGATCATGACGACCTTGGCGAGGTCGGAGGCGTTGAGATCCGCGTCCACCAGGGACTGGTGAATGACGTCGAGGTTGAAGAGAGTGATCTTCTCCAGGGCCTCGGACAGCGGCATCTCGGTGTCATTGAACTGCTGGGCCCGCTCGGGCATGCTCGGCGTTTCGTCGGGATTCCCCTCCACCAGCGGCCCGTTGCCCCGGTGCCACTTTTCGAGTGGGCTCAGAACGCCGGAACTCAGCGAATGGACCTGCGCGAACCCCTCGTCGGCGCTGAGCAGAACCGCCATACCGCCGTCGGAGAAGAAGTGCGACTGACCGAAGCCGTCGTTCCAGCGGTCGGCTCCCGGCTTGGTGAAGTTCTCGCCCGAGGTCAGCAGTACCGCCTCGGCTTCCGCGGCACCCGTCATCTGCCCGATGGCCACCTCCAGGGCGCCCAGCATGCCGTTGCACCCCTGCCGGAGGTACTGCGCCGGGACCTTGCCGACGCCGAGCTCACGCATGATGTAGCCCGGCGGGTAACACCCCTCGGGACCCTGGTAGTTGACCGCACTGTGGATGAGTCCGTCGACGGCGTCGACGTCCAGCTTCGAGCGCTCCAGGGCGGCCCGGGCGGCACTGACCGCCATGTCCATCGCCGGGATGTCCCCCGCGGCATAGGTGCCGGTCAAGCCGTTGGTCTTGGGGATCTCCGGATCCAGGATGCCGTCGGCGACCGCCTGCTCCACGCTCAGCCATTCAGGAAGGAACACTCCCAGGGAGTCGATGTAGACGTCATCCACCTTCACGAACAATCTCCTCATTCCGTGTGGAGCCGAGGCCGGTCAGCATCCGAGCAGTTCTCTCTTGAGGTGCTGCACCAGCGCTTGCGGGCCGGCGAAGTCGAACATCACCGCAGGGGGCAGGGTGAGCTGGGTGGCCGCGTTCAGCGCATTGCGGACCGTCAGGGCCGTCAGCGAGTCGAAGCCGAGGTCCTGGAACGCGTGCTCCGGTCCGATCGCCTCGGCGGAGACCTTGCCCAGGCCTGCGGCAACGTGCCGGCGGACCAGTGCGAGGAGCGTCTCGTCCCGCTCGGCATCGGTCATCGCGGCGAGGCGGTGCCTCAGCGCGGACGCCTCCGCCGGCGCGTCCTGCGCCAACGGCCGGGCAGGCTTCCGCACCAGTGCGCGCAGCAGCGGCGGGAGGCCGGCGGACGCGGCCCGGGCGCGGAGTTCGGCACTGTCCAGCCGTGCCGCGACCACATGGCCCTCGTCCAGGCCGCACACCGCGTCGAAGAGTTCCAGGCCCTCGGCCATGGGGAGCGGTTGCACCGGCAGCCGGGCGGTACCCGGCGCCAGGACGTCCCGGCCGGCCCACAGCCCCCAGGCGATGGACTGCGCCGGGGCGCCCTGCGCGCGGCGGTTCTGGGCGAGAGCGTCCAGGAAGACATTGGCCGCCGCGTAGTTGCCCTGTCCCGCGCCGCCGAAGACGCCCGCGACCGACGAGAACATGACGAACGCCGACAGGTCCAGGTCCTTGGTCGCCTCGTGCAGGACGAGCGCGGCATCCACCTTGGGCCGCAGCACCGTCTCCAGCCGGCCGGGCGTCAGGGACAGCACGATCCCGTTGTCGGTGACGCCGGCCATGTGCACCACGGCGGTGAGCGGACGGTCGGCGGGCAGCGTCGCCAGCAGCGCGTCCACCGCGCCGCGGTCGGCCACGTCACACGCCGCGAGGGTCACATGGGCGCCCAGCGCGGTCAGCTCGGCACGAAGCTCCGCGGCGCCCGGGGCGTCGGGGCCCCGGCGGCTGGTCACCAGCAGGTCGCGTACGCCGTGTTCGGTGATCAAGTGGCGGGCGAGGGCGGCGCCCAGCAGGCCGGTGCCTCCGGTGAGGAGGACAGTGCCGGGCTGACCGTCGAACAGCGGCGTGCGTCCGGCCGGGGCGGCGCAACGGACCAGCCGAGGTACCCGCAACGCGCCTTTGCGCAGCGCGAGTTGGGGCTCGTCGGACCGGGCGACGGTGAGCAGGGTACGCCAGGTGGCTTTGCTCGCGTCGGTGTCGACGAGGCTGAAGCGGCCGGGCGCCTCGGTCTGTGCCGAGCCGACCAGACCCCACACGGCGGCCGCGCCCAGGTCCCGTGCGGGGGTCCCGTCCCAGGCAGCCACCGCGCCGCGGGTGAGGACGAGCAGGGTGGAGGCGGTGAAGGCGGGGGTCCGCAGCCACTCCTGGGCCCAGGACAGCGCCTGCCCGGTCAGCCGGTGGACGCCATCCGCGGCATCGACGCCGCCGGGGGCTGTGCTTGCGGTGTCCGTGCCGGCGGTGACCACCACGACGTCCGGTACGGACGCGCCGCCGTCGACCTCCTTGGCCAGGGCTTCCAGCGACGGGTACCGCTCGGCGTACTGTCCGGCCTTCATCAGCCCGGACCGCGCCCGGAGCGGGTCGTCGCCCACGACGGCCCACGACTGGGGGACGTCCACCGCGATCGACGCGCTCGGCACATCGGTCCACTCCACCCGGAACAGGCTGTCCTGCTGGGCCGCGCCGGCACCCCTGAGCGCAGGGGAGGACACCGCGCGCGGTTCGAGGTGCTCGACGGTGAGCACCGGCCTGCCGGTCGCGTCGGCGGCGACGACGGTGCACTCCCCCGGCGCCGCCCGGGTGATCCGCACGCGGAGGACCGACGCACCCGCGCTGTGCAGGCACACCCCACGCCACCGGCCCGGCTGCCTCGCCGGTCGCGCGTCGTCGTCGCCCTCCGACCACAGCGGGTGCAGCGCCGCGTCCAGCAGGGCGGGGTGGAGGCCGAACGCGGCGGCTTCGGCGCGCTGTTCGTCGGGCAGGGCGATCTCGGCGAAGAGGTCGTCGCCGCGGCGCCACACCGCCCGCACCCCCTGGAAGGGGGGCCCGTACACGTGGCCGGCGGCGGCCAGTGAGGGGTACAGCTCGGTGGTCTCCACCGCGGTGGCCTCGGCCGGGGGCCACACGTCGAGGCGCCACGACGGGGCGGGACCGCTGGCGGCGAGAGTCCCGGCGGCGTGGCGGGTCCACGGCCGTCCGGTGCCCCCGTCGTCGCGCCGCGCGTGGACGGTGACCGGCCGGCGGCCCGTCTCGTCCGGTGAACCGGCCATGACCCGGAGCTGGACGGCGCCCTGCTCAGGCAGGACCAGCGGCGCCTCCAGGGAGAGCGTTTCCAGCAGGCCGCAGCCCACCTCGTCACCCGCGCGGACCGTCAGCTCGACCAGCGCCGAGCCCGGAACGACGGTGCTGTCCGCAATCCGGTGGTGGGTCAGCCAGTCGTGGGTCCGTGCCGACAGACGCCCGGTGAACAGCACCGACTCGGAGTCCGGTATCTCCACGGCCGCGCCCAGCAGGGGGTGTTCGGCGGCAGCGGCCCCCACGGCGGCGGCCGTCCGCGGGGCCTCCCGTACGTCGTCGGACGTCGGCCCGGCCATGAGAGGGTGCGCCGTGGCGCCGGCGTCCTGCACACCCACCAGGCAGATGCTGTGCGACAGCCCGTGGAACAGCGGCAGTGGCCAGAGCACCCGGTCGAGGAGCGAGGGGCCCAGGAGCGGTGCGGTGCCCGCCGCCGTCGACCACAGGCAGGTGCGCTGGGTCGCCGGCACGCCCTCGGGCCGCCCGGTGGTCCCCGAGGTGTAGAGCATCCACGCCGGCTCGTCCAGGCCGAGGCCGTCGCGTGCCGGTGCGGCGGGGTCGGTGGCGGCCAGGGTCTCGTACCGCTCGGTGCCGTCGGGCGCGGCGCCCTCCCCGGTGACCACGACGGTGCACCCCGGGCGCTGCGGCAGTACGCGGAGCACCTGGTCGACCAGGGCCGGTGCGGTGATCAGCACGTCGGCGCCGCTGTCGTCGAGCAGGTGGGCCAGTTCCGCGTCCGTCACGTCCGGCGTGAGCGGCACGCCGACGGCCGCGGCACGGAGGACCGCCAGAGAGCCCTCCCTCATCTCGACGCCGTCGTCCAGATAGAGGGCGGCGCGGCCCCCACGGTCCAGCCCCAGGTCCGCCAGGTGGCCGGCCAGCCGCGCGGTGCGCTGCTCCAGCGCAGCGTAGGTCACACTGCGGCGGGCGTCGGAGAAAGCGATCTCGTCAGCGAATCGACCGGCGTGCCGGATGAGCAACTCGTCCAGCGGCCGCATCAGTTCAGTGCGCATCGTGGCACTCACTCTCAGGCGCTCCCAACACGTTCGGGAATGGGGTTCTGGCATCGGGGAGACACGGGCCGACCGGGCACCCCGGCACATTCCCGCCCGCTCCTTTGACGCTCGGCACAGCTCGCGGCCCGGTGGAACGTCATCGCGTCTGCCGGGCGGAGACGTCCGCCGCCGGCACCCGGCCGCGCGCAACGCTGCCCCTGTCCGGCATCAGTATGTGCAGTCCGATGGTGGGAGATTCCCTAGACGATGGCATGGCTCGTCCCGGCTGCTCAGCCGGTGTTTCCGGGCGGGGGTGGTGGGTCACAGCCCGGCTCTATGGCAATTCCTAGACTTCACCGGCCGACCTGGCTCCTGCCGGAGCGGCGTGCTGGAGTGAACTTCCCCGATCAGCCGACCGGATACGCAACACCGGTGTGCCGCGTGGCAAGTCGTCGGCCAGTCGAGCTCCGCGCCACGCGCTCCGCGGATCGCACCCCGCGGCAGCGCGACGGAACATCGGGCAGGACACTCACAGGAGGCGGCATCCGATGGGGTACATCAAGAGTGACATTCTGGAGCTGGTACGCAAGTACCACCAGGAGGACGTCACGTCCGGATTCGTGCCAGGGGTGACGCCGGTGGCGGCCTCGGGCGCGGTCCTCGACGAGGACGACCGGGTCGCCCTTGTCACGGCGGCCCTGGACCTGCGGATCGCGGCCGGGACCAGTTCCCGCAGGTTCGAGCGCGCGCTCGCCAAGTACTTCGGGCTGCGGAAGGCACATCTGACCAACTCCGGCTCGTCTGCCAACCTGCTGGCGCTCAGTGCGCTGACCTCGCCCCAGTTGGAGGATCTGCGGCTGGTGCCGGGGGACGAGGTGGTCACGGTGGCGGCCGGTTTCCCCACGACGGTGAACCCGATCATTCAGAACGGTCTGGTGCCGGTCTTCGTCGATGTCGAGCTCGGCACCTACAACACCTCCCCGGAACGCATCGAGGAGGCCATCGGCCCGCGCACCCGGGCCATCATGATCGCCCATGCGCTCGGCAACCCGTTCGCCGTCGAGGAGGTCGCGAAGATCGCCGACGACCGGGGGATGTTCCTCATCGAGGACAACTGCGATGCGATGGGCAGTACGTACCGCGGCAGGCTGACGGGGACCTTCGGGGACCTGGCGACGGAGAGCTTCTATCCGGCCCACCACATCACCATGGGCGAGGGTGGGTGCGTGGTGACGGACAACATGGTGCTGGCCCGGATCGTGGAGTCACTGCGGGACTGGGGCCGCGACTGCTGGTGCGAGCCCGGTGAGGACAACCGCTGCTTCAAGCGGTTCGAGCAGCAGATGGGCGCCCTGCCGCACGGCTACGACCACAAGTACATCTTCTCGCACGTCGGGTACAACCTGAAGTCGACCGACCTGCAGGCCGCGCTCGGACTCACCCAGATCGGGAGGATCGACGAGTTCGGTGCCGCCCGGCAGCACAACTGGGCCCGGCTGCGCGCCGGGCTGGACGGCCTGCCCCATCTCCTGCTTCCCGAGCCCACACCGGACAGTGACCCGAGCTGGTTCGGTTTTGTGATCACCGTCCGGGACGGCGCGCCCTTCTCGACCGCCGAACTGATCGACCACCTGGAGTCCCGGCGGGTGGCCACCCGCCGCTTCTTCGCCGGCAACCTCACCCGCCACCCGGCTTACCTGGAGCGGGAGTTCCGGGTGAGCGGGTCGCTGGCCAACAGCGACATCATCACCGAGCGCACCTTCTGGATCGGGGTGTTCCCCGGGCTGACCGACGAGATGATCGACCACAGCATCCGCAGCGTCACCGAGTTCGTCATGTCCCGCACCTGACACGCACGGGCGGACGGTGCCCGCGCACAGGGAGTGCGTCGGGCACCGTCCGCCGTCCGGCCGTGCGGGGCGCGTGGCCGGGGTCAGGCCGCCGGGGTCGAGGCGGGCCGGCGGGCCCACTGCTCCAGCAGGCCGGCGGCCCGGGGCGCGCCGCCGGCACCGTGGACGCTCGCGCGCATCCACGCCATGTGCTCCGGGATCTCCGGGTCGGCCACGATGTCGTCCACGGCCGCGCCGAGGGTGTCGGTGGTCAGCCGGTCTCGGTCGATCATCCGGCCCAGGCCCAGCTCGTCCACGCGCCGTGCGGTCAGGGTGTGTTCGAAGGCCTGGGGCACCACGATCGCCGGTGTGGCGAAGTACAGCGCCTCCATGAGGCAGCTCATGCCCCCATGGCAGACCAGGACGTCGGCGTGCGGAAGCACCGCCGGGTGCGGCAGCCACCGGTGGGCCTCCACATGCGGCGGGAGGTCGCCGAGTGCGGCGAGGTCCGCGTCCCGGCCGAGCGTCATCACCACATGCCAGTCGTCTCCGTCGAAGGCGTCCACACACGTACGGAAGAAGTCACGCTGCTGGTTGGACTCGGTGCCCAGCGAGACCAGCGCCAGCCGCCTGCCGTCCGCCGGCGGCGACCACGGCACGTCCCCCTCGGGCTCGGCGACCGTGGGCCCCACGAAGGCGAAGCGCTCGTCGAATGTGGTGCCCTTGATCTGGAACTCCCTCGGCAGGAAGGCCAGATTGCGTTCGTCCCACTCCCGGAGGAAGCGGCCCAGCCCCTCCGGGGGGATGCCGTTGTCCCGGGCGAACCGCATCAGTGCCGCCCCGCCCTCGCGCAGCGACGGGTCGTCGGGGTCGAACAGCAGCACCCGCAGGGAGAACTCCTCGTTCGACGCGTGGCTGATGCCCAGTTGCACGGTGGTGGCGCAGCCGAGGGTGTGCGCGGTCATCCGCGCGGCCGGGAACGACTCGAAGTCGTAGAGCACGACGTCCGGCGGGTCGGCCGCCAGGGTGGAGAGCGCGAGCGGATAGACCGTCTGCATCGACTCGACCAGCAGTTCATACCCTTCGGCTGCCAGGCGGGCCGCGCCGGCCTGGGGCACCTTGACGAAGGCACCGCGCCGGGACTTGTAGCCCACGACGCGGGCGCCGGTCCGCTCGACCACCTCGCTGTACTGGTGGTCGACGAAGTACGTCACCCGGTGGCCGCGGCGGATGAGTTCACGGGTCAGGCCGAGCGTCGGGCTGATGTGCCCGAAGTCGGCGAACAGGAACACGGCGACATGCCGCTGGGGGGTGGCTGCGAATGCTGACACATCGACACCTTCACTCGGGCTGCTGTACGGGGCGGGTCTGCGGAGGCCAGGTCCTCGTGGTTCTCGTGCTGCCACCGCGGGGACGGTGGTCCGCGGTCTCCGGTCTGGGCGGGACCGGCACTGTGGCTGCCGGGTGGTCCTGGGGCGATGGCTCGGCCCCGGGGGCGGTGGCCTCCCACAGGTCGCGTGCCGAACTGTCGATGCTGTGACGCACCGTCCAGTGGAGCAGCCGCCTGGCCCTGCTGGTCTCCACCCGCATCCAGTCCTGGTCGGTAGCGGGCCGGGCACCGGGCTCCGCCTCCTCGACGATCCGTGCCCGCTGTCCGCTGGCGGTGATCAGCCTCTCCACCATGGTGCGTACCGGGACCGCCTCGCCCCGTCCGATGTTGATGAGCTCTCCGCCGACCGGCAGGGCTGCCGCCGCCAGCACCGCGTCCGCGGCGTCGCGGGCGTCGACGAAGTCCCGGCTCGCCCTCAACGGGCTGACCCGTACCACCGCTTCGCGGTCCGCCTCCGCGGCACGCAGTTGCGCCGCGACCCGCCCCAGCAGGCTGCCCGGTGAGGTGCCGGCGCCGATCGCGTTCGACACCCGCAGGACGACCGCCTCCACCTGCCCGGCCGCGGAGGCCGTGAGGACCGCTTCGGTCCCCTGCAGCTTCGTCCGTCCGTACAGCGTGGTCGGCCGGGTCGGCGTCCGCTCGTCCAACGAGGTGCCCGGCGGCTGCGGGGCGTACTCGTGCACCGAGCCCACGTGGACCAGCCGGGGACGCCAGGAAGCGGCTGCCATGGCCGCCAGCACCGTGTCGACCAGGGCATGGTTGGCCTGCCGCATGGCCTCCGGCGAACACAGCCATACGGCGCCGGCGGCGTTCACCACCGCGTAGGGCCGCTCGGCGTCGATGAGGCGGGCCAGGCCGTCCGGTCCCTCGCCGACCAGGTCCATCGGGAAGAACCGCCCCGCACCGGTCGCGGTGCCCGGCCGGCGCGCCACCCTCAGCACGTCCTCGCCGGCGGCACCGACCGCCGCACAGACATGGCGGCCGAAGGCTCCGGTCGCGCCCAGGACGATCACCCGGCGGTGCATGCCGTCCGGGGCTTGCGCCCCGCTCACGGTGGCTTCCTCCCTCAGCATGTCTGGGCGAGCAGCTCGGCGCGTTCCTTGAGCGGCTCCCACCAGTCACGGTTGTCCCGGTACCAGGCGACCGCCTCGGCCAGGCCGTCGGCGAAGTCCTTGGCGGGCTTGTAGCCCAGCTCGGTCTGGATCTTGTTCCAGTCCACCGAGTAGCGCCGGTCGTGTCCCTTGCGGTCGACGACGTACTCGATCATCTCCGGCCCTGCCCCGCAGCTCTCCAGCAGCAGATCGGTCAGTTCCCGGTTGCTCAGTTCGGTGCCTCCGCCGATGTTGTAGACCTCGCCCGGGCGGCCGGCGGTGCGGACCAGTTCGATGCCCTGGACATGGTCGTCGATGTGCAGCCAGTCGCGGACGTGCAGACCGTCGCCGTACAGCGGGACCTTCTTGCCGTCCAGGAGGTTGGTGACGAACAGCGGGATGACCTTCTCCGGGAACTGACGGTGCCCGTAGTTGTTGGAGCAGCGCGTGACCCGCACATCGAGGCCGTGGGTGCGGTGGTAGGAGAGGGCGATCAGATCGCTGGAGGCCTTGGAGGCCGCGTACGGCGAGTTGGGGCTGACCGGATGGGTCTCCGAGGAGGACCCCGTGGCGATCGATCCGTAGACCTCGTCGGTCGAGACATGGATGAAGGTCCGCAGCCCGTGCCGGAGCGCGGCATCCAGCAGGACCTGGGTGCCCAGGACGTTGGTGCGGACGAACGCCGCGGAGCTGAGTATGGAGCGGTCGACATGCGACTCGGCCGCGAAGTGGACGACCTGGTCGTGTGCGGCGATCAGCTTGTCGACGAGTGCCTCGTCGCAGATGTCGCCGGCGACGAAGCGGAAGCTTTCCAGCTGCCGGACCTCGTCCAGGTTGGCCGTGCTGGCCGCGTAGGTGAGGCTGTCGAGCACGGTGATGTGGACATCGCCCGGCCCGAAGGATCCCAGGAGCGTGCGGACGTAGTGCGACCCGATGAAGCCGGCGCCGCCGGTCACCAGGATTCTCGTGGGGCTCATCGAGGTTGTGGCGCGAGGGCCTGGGCTTCCAGGCCGGTGGGGAGCGCCTTCCCCCTTCCGTTGTTCGGTGCGGGTGAGTGGGTCGGACCGCCGTGTGAGCGGCGTCAGGACTGGATGTGCACCTTGGCGTGGTCGCCGATGACCAGCCGGTGGGCCACCGGACGCTGTGGTGCGAGCGCCACATGGGCGTTGCGTCCGACCAGCGAGGCCTCCACCCGGCGCACGCTCTCGAACGACGAACCGCGCAGCACGATCGAGGAGGCCAGTTCGCTGTCGTGGATGCGGCAGTCCTCCGCGATGGAGGTGGACGGACCGATGTAGGACTCGGTGACGACGGTGCCGGAGCCGATCACGGCGGGCCCGACGATCCGTGAGGCGCGGACCGTCGCGCCGGGGCAGATGCGCACCCGGCCGAGGATCTCGCTCGCCTCGTCCACCGATCCCTCGATGCAGCGTTCCTGGCTCTCCAGAAGCATGCGGTTGACCTCCAGCATGTCGACGACGCTGCCGGTGTCCCGCCAGTAGCCGGACAGCTCACCGGAACGGATGTCCTGGCCCGCCTCGACCATCCACTGCACGGCGTCGGTGATCTCCAGTTCGCCGCGTGCGGACGGCCGGATGGCCCGTACCGCCTCGTGCACCGCGGGGGTGAAGAGGTAGACGCCGACCAGCGCCAGATCGCTCTTGGGGTGCTGCGGCTTCTCCTCCAGGCCCGTGACGCGGCCCGTGGCGTCCAGCTCCGCCACCCCGAACGCGGTGGGATCCGGGACCCGGCTGAGCACGAGCTGGGCGTCGGGGCGCTCCTTGCGGAAGCCCTCGACCAGATCGGTGATACCGCCGGAGATGAAGTTGTCCCCCAGATACATCAGGAAGTCGTCGTCGCCCAGGAAGTCGCGGGCGATGAGGACCGCGTGGGCGAGGCCGAGCGGGGCGCTCTGCGGAATGTAGGTCACCTGGAGGCCGAACTGTGAGCCGTCGCCGACCGCCTCGCGGATCTCCGGTCCGGTGTCACCGACGATCATGCCGACCTCGGTGATGCCGGTTTCGGCGATGGCCTCCAGCACGTAGAAGAGGATCGGCTTGTTGGCGACCGGGACGAGTTGTTTGGCGGAGGTGTGGGTTATGGGCCGCAGGCGCGTACCAGCGCCTCCCGAGAGCACAAGAGCCTTCACGGTTTCCATCCAGGGGCGAGTGGTGTCAGGGGGAGGGCCCGTCGGTCGCCGGCCGACGCGGCCCGGTCAGCGCTCCGCGACCAGTTGCTCCAGCGTGGCGACCATGTCGCGCGGGCTGGGCATCGCCGCCGACTCGTCGCGCAAGCGCTGCGCGGCGGCGGCGAAGCCCGGATCGTCGAGGATCTGCAGGGTGTGACGGAGCACCAGGTCGGCGGTGACCTCGCTGTGGTGGACGGTGATCCCCGCGCCGGCGCGCTCCAGGGACCGGCCCCGCCACTCCAGGTCGGCGACAGAGGTGCAGAGGGTGAGTTGCGGCACGGCGTTGATCAGGGCGGTGGCGTAGGTTCCCCAACCGCCGTGGTGGATAACGGCCGAGCAGCTGGGCAGCAGGGTGTGCAGCGCCACGTCGTCCACGGCGCGCACATTGGCGGGGATGTCGGCGAGCGCCTCCCGTTGCTGCGGAAGGAGAGCGGCGACCACCTCGATGTCGAGCGGAGCCAGCGCTCCGAGGATGTCGGAGACGGAGACATAGTCACCGCCGTAGGCCTCGGTGTTGCTCGTGCCGAGGGTCAGACAGACGCGCGGCCGCTCGGGTGCCTCGCGCAGCCACTGCCACCACACCGCGTCCCCGTTGTACGGCACATAGCGCATGGACAGGGACGGCAGCGTGGTGGGCGGCCGCAGGCTCGGCGGTGTGGTGTCGAGGGTGTACTGGCCGTGGATCAGCTCTTCGTCGCAGGAGACGCCGAAGGGCGCGCCACGCTCGTCGAGCCAGTCGGCGAGCGGGTCCACCCGCTCTTCGGGCGGGACCTGGCCCATCAGGCCGAGATAGGTCTGACGTGCCCTGCCGTAGACATCGGCGCACCACAGCAGTCGGACGTGGACGGCGTCGCAGGCGCGGGCGGCGATGGCTCCGGCGTAGCAGAGCGGGTCCCGGACGACCAGATCCGGCTGCCAGCTCTGTGCCAGCGCGGCCATGTCGTCCACCACCGGATCGTTGTACGGCGAGAAGCCGTAGCGGACGCTGGACTCGTAGCGGTCGCGGAGGGCGGGCCAGTCCACCTCCCCCGGTCCCAGCCGGCTCCAGTTGGCGAAGTCCTGGTCCTGTGTCTCGGGGGCCAGTTTCATGGCCTGGTGCAGTCCGTGGTCGCGGCCTACGGGAGCCGAGACCAGACCGGTGCCGGTGACGAGGCCGGTGAGGGACGGGGCGTTGACCATACGCACCTCGTGCCCTGCCGCGGTCATCGCCCAAGCCAGCGGCACCATGGGATACAGATGCGACCTCTCGGACAGTGCGGCGAACAGCACGCGCATGGGGATCCCCTCTCGGTCGCGCGTAGTCGGGTGGCCTCGACACGGCCGCGAGGCACGCATTCACGGCCGAGCGCGGATGGTGTCGGTCTCATCCTGTGGTCTCCGGCAGTGCCGTGCGGTACCGCGCCGCCGGGGTCTGGGGATTCCTCCAGACAATGGCTCCTCACCGGACCGGTCAGGGGGCAGCGGGCTCCACCGTGATGGCACGGGAGGGACACAGCTGCTCTGCCTCTTCCACGTGGTCCGTCAGGTGCTCGGGCGGCTCGGTCATCCGCAGCACGACGAGGCCGTCGTCCTCGTGCTGCGCGAAGACCTCGCCCGCGGTCATCGCGCACATTCCGGCACCGACACACCGGTCCTGATCAACCGTGACCTTCACGGTGTCTCCTCTCGTTTCATGAGCTTTCGACCATGGTGTCGGCTGTGCGGCGCGCCGCCGACCGTCGCCGGCAGGGTCTGGTGAATCGCCCAGACAATGGTCCGGGGCGGGGCCGGGGCCCCGCGCCCCCGCGGGCACGGTCCGGGCGACTCCTGCGTACCCGCCGCTCATTGCGGTGTGCCGCCCGGCGGCCGCGCACCCGGCAGGGCCGCCATCCAGTCGGCCACGGTCTTCGCGGTGGAGCCCGCGTGGTCCTCCATCATCGTGAAGTGGTTGCCGGGCACGTCGGTCACGGTGTCCGCGCCGTCCCAGGACGCCTGCCATTCCTCCGGTGCGAGCGCTCCCGCCGGCTCGCCGGTGGCCGGCGGCTCACTGGAGCGCACGAGCAGCACGGGGCAGGAGAGCGGGTCCGGCGACCATGCGCCGACGATGTGGAGGTACCAGCTCATCGCGGTGAGCCGGCCTGCGTCCATGTGCGCGAACAGGGACTCGCGGTCGAACATCCCCCCGATCATCTCTCCGGCGAACCGGGTGAAGGGCGAGTCCTCGCGCGGCAGGTAGGTGTCCAGCAGCGCGACACCGGCGGGCGGTGTCCCCGCCTTCTGCAGATGGTGCGCCACGGCGAGGGCCAGGATGCCGCCGGACGACGAGCCGAGCAGCACCACCGGGCCGCCGTCCGCACACCGCAGCACCGCCTCGGACTGCAGCCGTACGACCGCGTCGAGGGAGGCGGGCAGGCGCTCTCCCCGGCCGAAGCCCGGGGTCGGCAGCGCCCATACGTCGCGCGAGTTCCGGTGGACGGCGGCGAACCGGGCGTACTGGTGCACACCGGCGAGCGCGACGTACGAGCTGAAGCAGATCAGCGTCGGCCCGTCCGCGTCCGGGGAGGCGCCGCCACGCGCGAGCCGCACGGGCGCGAAGGCGCTCCCGAACTCCTCCGGTGTGTCGAACGTCGGCCGGAGGCGGGCGGCCGCCTGCAGCAGCCCGAATCCCTCCGCCACCCGTCCCGACTCGCTGGCCTCCCGGAAGAGGGCTCCGATGGTGTCCTGCTCCCGTCCCGTCGCGGAAGGGCGGTCGTCGGGTCCTGCTGAGCCGGGCTGCGGGAGGACGCCCGCGGTGAGCTCCTCTCCCAGCCGGGCGGCGAGCTCCTCGGGGGTGGCGAAGTCGAAGACGAGCGTGGGCGGGAGCCGTAGGCCGGTGACGGTGCCGAGCTGGTTGCGCAGTTCCACGGCGGTCAGCGAGTCGAAGCCCAACTCGGCGAAGCCACGGTCCGGTTCGACCTCCTCGGGCGACCCGTGACCGAGGACCGCCGCGATCTGACGCCGTACCAGGTCCAGCAGGAGCGCGTCCCGTCCGTCGGGGCCGGCGTCCGCCAGCCGTGCGAGCAGATCGTCCTTGTCCGTTCCGGACGCGGCGACCGGACGCCGGGCCCGGCCGGGAGCCGCACCGCCCGGCAGCGCCGTGCGTCCCCCTGTGGCAAGGCCCACGGTGACCAGGGCGTTCTCACCTGTCGCCAGTGCGGCGTCGAACAGTGCCAGCCCGTCGTCGGCGGAGAGCGGCCGCATACCGCCACGGGCCATCCTCCGTCGGTCGGTGTCGGCGAGCCCGGCCGTCATTCCGCTGTCTTCGGCCCACAGCCCCCAGGCCAGCGAGGTGGCCGGCAGCCCCTGGGCCGCCCGGTGCCGGGCCAGACCGTCCAGGAAGGCGTTGGCAGCCGCGTAGTTGGCCTGCCCCGCCGAACCGAAGGTGCCGGCCGCGGAGGAGAAGAGCACGAACGCCGTCAGCTTCCGGTCCTTCGTCAGCTCGTGCAGCAACCAGGCGGCGTCGGCCTTCGGCCGCAGTGTCCGGTCGATCCGCTCTTCGCCGAGCGCGGTCAGCACACCGTCGTCGACGACTCCGGCGAGATGCACGACGGCGGTCAGCGGGTGGTCCGCCGGGACCGAGCCGAGCAGCCGCTCCACCTCTGCACGCTCGGCGACATCGCAGGCCACCAGAGAGGCTGTCGCCCCCTCCTCTGCCAGCTCGGCGCACCACTCCGCCGCTCCCTCGGCTGCGGACCCGCCGCGGCTGGCCAGCAGGAGGTGCCGTACCCCGTGTCGGGTGACGAGATGGTGCGTCAGGAGCTTCCCCAACGCGCCGGTGGCACCGGTGACCAGCACCGTGCCCTCCGGGTCGAACGGGGACGCAAGGGCCTCGGGAGGCTCGACGCGGGACAGCTGCGGCAGCCGCAACTCGCCCGCGCGCAGCACCGTCTGCGGGTGCGCGGCAGCCACCGCGTCCGCGAGCACGCCGCGGGACGCCTCGCGGTGGTCGAGGTCGAGCAGCCACAACCGTCCGGGGTGTTCCAGCTGTGCGGAGCGGACCAGCCCCCACAGCGCCGCTCCGGCGAGATCGCTGACGTCCTCTCCGTGCTCGGCGGCGACGGCGCCCCGGGTGACGATCACCAGCCGGGAGCCGGCGAACCGCTCCTCGGCGAGCCAGTGGCGGCAGACGGCGAGGGTGGTGAGGAGCAGTTCCCGGATGTCCGGGGTGTCCACACCGGCTTGCGGTGCGCACTCCAGCAGCACGGTGTCAGGCATCGTCATCCCCGTGGCCACGGCGGCTGACAGGGCTTCGAGGTCTGCGTACGACTCCGCGTGCACGCCTGCGCCGTCCAGTGCCTTGGCGATCCCGGCATCCACCGGTCCGCCGGAAGCGGCGCCGACCGGACTGCCGAGCACGACCCACCGTGCGGCCCCGGAACGCGGGGACAGGGCGGCGGCCTGCCAGTCGAGGCGCAGCGGCACATCCGGCCCGACCTGCGGGAAGGCCGGCATCTGGTCAGGGGTCACCGTGCGCAGGGTCAGCGCATCGGCGACAGCCACGGGCCGGCCGGAGGCGTCCGTGACCAGCACCGAGAAGGCATCGGCCCGGCCCTCGGCGGGCCTCAGACGTACCCGCAGCGCGTCGGCCCCCTCGGCATGGAAGGTCACCCCGCTCCAGGCGAACGGCAGCATCGCCCCGCCGTCGCCCGTGCCGCCGGCGTCCCGGCCGCCGACGAGCAGTGTCTGGACGGCCGCGTCGAGCAGCGCGGGGTGCAACGTGAACCGCGTGGCGTCGGCCCGGTGCGGCTCGGGCAGTGCGGCCTCGGCGAACAGCTCGTCACCGCACCGCCACACGGGCCCGAGCCCCTGGAACGCGGGCCCGTACGTGAACCCCGCTTCCGCGAAGGCGTCGTACCACTCCCCCGCCCCGACGGGCTCGGCGCCCTCGGGCGGCCAACTGCCCAGAGTCTCCGGCTCGTTCGCCGGAGCGGTGGTCAAGGTGCCTTGTGCGTGCCGGGCCCACGGCGCGGCGTCGCCCTCGTCCACGGGCCGGGAGTGCACGGTGAACGAGCGGCACCCGGCGTCATCGGGTGCGCCCACCGCGACCTGAAGCTGGACGGCGCCCTGCCGCGGCAGCACAAGCGGCGCCTCCAGGGTGAGTTCGGCGAGGTGGTCGCATCCTGTGCGGTCACCGGCGCTGACGGCCAGGTCGAGATAGGCCGTGGCCGGCAGGATCACCCTGCCCAGCACCGCATGATCGGCGAGCCACGCATGGGTGGCCAGGGAAAGCCGCCCCGTGAAGACCACGGACTCCGAACCGGCCACGGTGACCGCCGCGCCGAGCAGCGGGTGCTCGGCCGCGCTCAGCCCCACGGCTTCGAGGTCCCCGGCCCCGGCCACCGCCTCCCACCAGTAGCGCCGCCGCTGGAAAGCGTAGGTCGGCAGGTCGACGCGGCGGGCGCCGGGGCACAGCACGGACCAGTCGAGGCCGGCGCCCGAGGTGTGGAGCGCGCCGACCGCGGCCATGACGCCGGGCGTATCGGACCGGTCCTTGCGCAGCACAGGGATCAGCACCCGGTCACCGTCAAGGCATCCCTGAGCCATGGCGGTCAGGGTGCCGTCCGGGCCGATCTCCAGGAACCGGGTGACCTTGTGCTCCTCCAGCCACCGGACGCCGTCGGCGAAACGGACGGCCTCACGGACGTGACGCACCCAGTAGTCGGGTGAGGTCAACTCCTGCGGTGTGGCGAGTTCACCGGTGACGTTCGAGACCACCGGGATACGGGGCTCCTCGTACGCCACGCTTTCGGCGACCGTCCGGAATTCCGCGAGCATCAGCTCCATCAGCGGGGAGTGGAAGGCATGGCTGACCTGGAGCCTTTTCGCCTTCCGGCCCTCGGACTCGAAGCGCCCGGCGATGTCCGCGACCACGGACTCCTCACCGGCTATGACGATCGAGGTCGGGCCGTTCACCGCGGCGATACTCACCTGCTGCTCATGACCTTCCAGCAGTGGAAGTACCTCGTCCTCGGTGGCCTGGACAGACACCATCGCCCCACCCGCCGGCAACGCCTGCATCAACCGGCCACGCGCCGCCACCAGACGGCAGGCGTCCGCAAGCGACCACACCCCCGCCACATGCGCGGCCACCAACTCACCGATGGAATGACCCATGAGGTAGTCAGGACGGACTCCGAAGGACTCGAAGAGCCGGAACAGCGCCACCTCCACCGCGAACAACGCGGGCTGAGTGAAACCAGTCTGATTCAGCCGCTCCACACCCGGGTCCTCACCGAACACCACATCCCGCAGTGGCGCGGCCAACTCACCGTCGAAGTGCGCACACACCGCATCGAAAGCCTCCGCGAACACCGGGAAATTCTGGTACAACTCCCGGCCCATTCCCGCGCGTTGGGCTCCCTGACCCGTGAACAGCACGGCTGTTGCGCCCTCGCCCCTCGCCACCCCGGTGATGACATGCGCGGAGGTCTCGCCGGTCGCGAGAGCACGCAGGCCGCTCAGCAGTTCGTCACGGCCGGCGCCCACGAGTGCGGCGCGGTGCTCGAAGGCGGTACGGGTCGTGGCCAGGGACTGTGCCACGTCCGGCAGGCCGAGTTCGGGGCGGTCCTCGACATGCGCGAGCAGCCTGCGGGCCTGTGCCCGGAGCGCGTCGCGGGTGGTGCCGCTGAGGACCCAGGGGACGGGTACGGCCGGTGTGCTGCCCGGAGGCGGGGTGGTGGTGGCGGGGGCCTCTTCCAGGATGGTGTGCACGTTGGTGCCGCTGATGCCGAAGGAGGAGACGCCTGCCCGTCGCGGCCGGTCGGTTTCGGGCCACTCCACGGTGTCCGTGAGCAGCTGTACGTTCCCTTCCGACCAGTCCACATGTGTCGACGGCCGGTCGATGTGCAAGGTGGGCGGAAGGACGCCGTGCTGGAGCGCCAGCACCATCTTGATCAGGCCCGCCACACCGGCGGCGGCCTGGGTGTGCCCGATGTTGGACTTGACCGAACCCAGCCAGAGCGGCCGGTCTGCCGCCCGTTCCTGCCCGTATGTCGCCAGGAGAGCCTGGGCCTCGATGGGGTCGCCGAGTGCCGTACCGGTGCCGTGGGCCTCGACGGCGTCGACCTCCGTGACGGACAGGCCGGCGTCGGCCAGGGCCTCGCGGATCACCCGCTGCTGCGAGGGGCCGTTGGGGGCGGTGAGCCCGTTCGAGGCGCCGTCCTGGTTGACCGCGGAGCCGCGGAGCAGCGCCAGCACCGGGTGCCCGTTCCGCTGCGCATCGGAGAGCCGCTCGACCAGCACGATGCCGATGCCCTCGGAGAAGCCGGTGCCGTCGGTCCGGTCGGCGAACGCCTTGCAGCGGCCGTCGGCGGCCAGACCCTGCTGGCGGCTGAAGTCCAGGAAGAGCCCGGGGGTGGACATGACGGTGACGCCGCCGGCCAGTGCGAGGTCACACTCCCCCGACCGGAGCGCCTGCGCCGCCAGATGGAGGGCGACGAGCGAGGCCGAACAGGCGGTGTCGACGGTGACCGCGGGCCCCTCCAGGCCGAAGGTGTAGGAGAGCCGGCCGGACATCACGCTCGCCGAGTTGCCGGTGCCCAGATGGGCCTCGGCGTCCGGTGCCGAGGCAAGGGAACGGGAGGTGTAGTCCTGGTAGTTGGTGCCCGCGAAGACGCCGGTGCGGCTGCCGCGCAGCGACGCCGGGTCGATCCCGGCCCGCTCGAACGCCTCCCACGACGTCTCCAGCAGCAACCGCTGCTGCGGATCCATCGCCACCGCCTCACGCGGTGAAATCCCGAAGAAGCCCGCGTCGAAGCCGCCGACATCGTCCAGGAAACCACCGGCACGCGTGTAGCTGCGGCCAGGTACACCCGGCTCCGGGTCGTACAGCGACTCCACATCCCAGCCACGGTCGGCCGGCCACTCACCGATCGCGTCCACCCCGCCCGCAACGAGCCGCCAGAACTCCTCCGGCGAACCCACCCCACCGGGGAAACGGCAGCTCATCGCCACGATGGCGACGGGGTCGTCCTCGTGGTCCGCCGGTCCGGCGGGCGTGGGCGCGGCCGGAGCCGGAGCCTCGTCGAGATCCAGTTCGGTGCGCAGCCGGGCGGCCAGCGCCGCCGGGGTCGGGTGGTCGAAGATGAGCGTGGCCGGGAGCCGTTTGCCGATGGCCACGCCGAGCGCATTGCGGAGTTCGACCGCCATGAGGGAGTCGAAGCCCAGCTCGCGGAAGGCCCGGTGGGGGGCGACCTCGTCGGGATCGGTGTGGTTGAGGACGGCGGCGACATGGGCGCGGACGAGTTCCGACAGGGCCTTGCGCTGCTCCGCCACGTCGAGGGCGGCAAGCTGCCGGGCGAGTACGGGGCCTTCGGCCGTCTCCGCCGTCGTCGGTCCGGCCGTGGCGAGTGCCCGTTGAGCGTCGGGAAGGTCGGCGATCAGGGGCCGGGGACGGGCCGTGGTGTAGGCACGCGCAAAGGTGTCCCAGTCGATGTCGGTGACGGCCAGTGCGGTGTCGTCGTGGTCGAGGGCACGTTGCAGCGCGGCGACGGCCGACCAGGGGTCCATGGCACGTACGCCGTGCCGGTGCAGTCGCTCGCCCACGGCGCCCTCGGCCATACCGCCTTCCGCCCAGGGGCCCCAGGCGATGGAGGTGGCCCGGTGCCCGGCTGCTCTGCGCTGCTGGGCGAGGGCGTCGAGGTAGGCATTGCCGGGGGCGTAGTTGGCGTGTCCCGGCGCGCCGATGGTGCCGGCGGTGGAGGAGAACAGCACAAAGGCCGACAGGTCATGCCGTCTGGTCAGTTCGTCGAGGTTGTGTGCGCCGCCGGCTTTCACCCGGAGCACCCCGGCCAGTTGGGCGGGGGTCAGGGAGTTGATCGTCCCGTCGTCGAGTACGGCGGCGGTGTGCAGGACCGCAGTGAGCGGCCGGTCGGCGGGAATCGTGTCGAGCAGGGCGGCGAGCGCGTCCCGGTCGGCGATGTCGCACGCGGCGAATTCGGCCTGGGTGCCGAACTCCACCAGTTCGGCTGCGAGTTCGGCGGCTCCCGGGGTGTCGGCACCACGGCGGCTGACGAGCAGCAGATGCGGTGCGCCGTTTCGCGCGAGCCAGCGGGCCACATGCTGCCCCAGGGCGCCGGTTCCGCCGGTGACCAGGACGGTGCCCTGGGGCGTCCACCGGCGTGTGGTGTCGGGCTCGCCGGTCGCGGCGCGGACCAGTCGCCGGGCGAGGACGCCGTTCGGCCGTATCGCGATCTGGTCCTCGTCGCCGATTCCGGCGAGCGCCCGGACCACGGCGCCGGCCACGGCCGGGTCCAGGCTTTCGGGCAGATCGAGCAGTCCGCCCCAGCGCTCCGGCGTCTCCAGGGCGACCACTCGGCCGAAGCCCCACACCAGGGACTGGCGCGGTGCGGTGACGCCCCGCAGCGGGTCGGTGGCCACGGCGCCCCGGGTGGCGAACCACAGCGGGGCCTCGACGCCGAGGTCGTCGAGTGCCTGGACGAGGGCGACGGTGGCGGCGAAGCCCCGGGGCAGGCCGGGGTGGGCGGGGTGGTCGTCCTCCTCCAGGGCCAGCAGGGAGACGATGCCCGTGACCGGGGGCAGCGGTGCATCCGGGGAAGCCGTGTCACGGAGCGCCGCCTCGATCGTTCCGGCGAGTGCGGCCCGGTCCTCTTCCGGGTCCACCGGCACGGTGACGGGGTGCGCTCCGGCCGCCGAGATTGCCTCGGTCAGGCCGCTGACCAGGGCATCGTCGCCGGTGGTGACCACCAGCCAGGTGCCACGGAGGGTGGCGGGCGCGGCGCCGGCGGGGACGGGCTTCCAGGTGATGCGGTAGCGCCATGAGCCGGCCTGGGCTGCCTCGCGGTGGCGCCGGCGGTAGTCGGACAGCGCGGGCAGCAGCTCATCGAGGGTGGCCGGGTCCACGTCCAGCGCCGCGCCGAGCGTGTCGGCGTCGCCGCTCGCGACGGCCTTCCAGAAGTCGGAGTCGGTCTCTTCGGCGGAGCTGCCGCGCGGTTCGGGGGCGGGCCGGGGCCAGTAGCGGGAGTGCTGGAAGGGATAGGTCGGCAGGGCGATCCGCCGGGCGCCGCCGCCCTCCCCGGTGGGGTCGAGGACCGTGCGCCAGGTGACGGGCCCGCCGGCGACGGACAGTTCGGCGAGTGAGGTGAGGAAGCGCCGGCGGCCGCCCTCCCCCCTGCGAAGGGTGCCGACGACGGCGGCGTCCGCGATGTCGAGCGCGTCGAGCGTCTCCCGTACGACGGTCGTCACCACGGGGTGCGGTGAGGTCTCGACGAAGGCGCGGTAGTCCTGTTCGGCCAGGGAGCGGACGGCGTGTTCGAAGCGTACGGTCCGGCGCAGGTTCTGGTACCAGTACTCGGCGTCCAGCAGGCCGGTGTCGATCCAGTCGCCGGTCACCGTCGAGAAGAACGGTGTCGCGCCGGTGCGCGGGCTGATCGGCGCGAGGTCGGCGAGCATCTGCTCGCGGACCTCCTCGACCTGCGCGGAGTGGGACGCATAGTCGATCGGTATCCGGCGCACCCGGACGCCGTCGGCCTGCAGCGCGGCGAACAGCTCGTCGAGCGCGTGCGTTTCGCCGGAGACGGCCACGGAACGGGGGCTGTTGACGGCGGCGACCGAGATGCGGTCGCCCCAAGGGGCGAGGCGCTCCTCCACCTCGGGCAGCGGCAGCGGGACGGACAGCATGCCGCCCCGCCCCGCGAGTGCGGTCAGTGCCCGGCCGCGCAGGACGACGACCCGGGCGGCGTCCTCCAGGGTCAGCGCCCCGGCGACACAGGCCGCGGCGATCTCGCCCTGGCTGTGCCCCACGACGGCGTCGGGCTCCACGCCCCGGGCGCGCCAGAGTCCCGCCAGTGCGACCTTCACGGCGAACAGGGCGGGCTGGACGACGTCCGCCCGGTCGAGGGACGGTGCCCCCTCGGCGCCGCGCAGCACCTCGTCGAGGGACCATCCGGAGAACCGTTCCACGGCCTGTGCGCACTCGGTGAAGCGGGCACGGAACTCCGGTTCGGTATCGAGCAGTTCGGTGGCCATGCCGGCCCACTGGGAGCCCTGGCCGGGGAAGACGAAAGCGGTACGGCCGTCCGCTCCGCTCGTGCCGCGTACCACTCCGGGGGCCGGAGCGTCGCGGGCGAGCAGGTCCAGGCCGCGGAGCAGCTCGTCGTGGCCGTCGGCGATCACGGCGGCCCGGTGCTCGAACTCCGTGCGCGTGGTGGCCAGCGACCAGGCGAGGTCACGCAGCGGCGGCGCCGGCTGCCCGGACAGCCGCTCGCGCAGCCGGGCGCTGAGCGTGCGCAGCGAGTCCGCGGTCCGCGCGGAGACGGGGAAGACGAGGTGCCGGGAGGCGGCGTCCGCCTCGGGGGCACCGTCGGCCGTCCAGGGGGCACCGTCGGCCGTCCCGGGGGCGGGGTCCTGGGCCGGGGCCTGTTCGAGAATGACATGGGCATTGGTGCCGCTGACGCCGAAGGAGGAGACCGCGGCCCGGCGGGGCCGCCCGCGGTCGGGCCATGGTGTGGCATCGGCGAGCAGCGAGACGTTCCCCGCCGACCAGTCGACGTGCGACGAGGGCCGGTCGATGTGCAGGGTCCTGGGCATCAGCCCTTCGTGGAGGGCGAGCACGGCCTTGATGACGCCGGCCGCTCCGGCGGCTGCCTGGGTGTGCCCGATGTTCGACTTCACGGAGCCGAGCCACAGCGGCTGCTCCGCGTCCCGGTCCTGCCCGTACGTCGCCAGGAGCGCCTGGGCCTCGATGGGGTCGCCGAGCGTGGTGCCGGTGCCGTGTGCCTCCACCATGTCGATGTCCGCCGTGGCCAGGCCCGCGCCGGACAGCGCCTGCCAGATGACGCGTTGCTGGGAAGGGCCGTTGGGGGCCGTCAGACCGTTCGACGCCCCGTCCTGATTGACCGCGGAGCCGCGCAGGACGGCAAGGACGGGGTGTCCGTGCCGCCGGGCGTCGGAGAGCCGCTCGACCAGGAGCATGCCGGCGCCCTCGCCCCAGGCGGTGCCGTCGGCCGCATCCGCGAACGCCTTGCACCGGCCGTCTGCGGCCAGTCCGCGCTGCCGGCTGAACTCCAGGAACAGTCCGGGGGTGGACATCACGGTGACTCCGCCGGCCAGTGCGAGGTCACACTCTCCCGACCGGAGCGCCTGCGCCGCCAGATGGAGGGCGACGAGCGATGCCGAGCAGGCGGTGTCGATGGTGACCGCGGGCCCCTCCAGGCCCAGCGCGTAGGAGACCCGGCCGGACACCACACTGGCGGCGTTGCCGGTGCCGATATGGCCTTCCAGTCCTTCCGCGGCACCGAGCAGCAGCGGGGTGTAGTCCTGCCCGTTGGTGCCGGCGAAGACACCGGTGCGGCTGCCGCGCAGCGATGCCGGGTCGATCCCGGCCCGCTCGAACGCCTCCCACGACGTCTCCAGCAGCAACCGCTGCTGCGGATCCATGGACAGTGCCTCGCGTGGCGAGATCCCGAAGAAGCCGGCGTCGAAGCCGCTGACATCGTCCAGGAAACCACCGGCACGCGTGTAGCTGCGGCCGGGTACACCCGGCTCCGGGTCGTACAGCGACTCCACATCCCAGCCACGGTCGGCCGGCCACTCACCGATCGCGTCCACCCCGCCCGCAAGCAGCCGCCAGAACTCCTCCGGCGAACCCACCCCACCGGGGAAACGGCAGCTCATCGCCACGATCGCCACCGGCTCCTGACGCCCGGCCTCGACTTCCTGCAGGCGCCGGCGGGTCTGGTGGAGGTCGTTGGTGACCTTCTTGAGGTACTCGAGGAGCTTCTGGTCGTTCATGCACCCTCATCCACGTGGTGGTTCCGGTTGTTTCGCGGCCGGCGTCTCATGACATGCCGAGGTCGTTGTCGATGAAGTCGAAGATCTCGTCCGCGGTGGCGGAGTTGATCCGGTCGCTCACCCCGGCGTCGTCCGTCACCTCCGCGTCGGCGTCCTCCTGCTCGTGCCACTTCGCGAGCAGCAACTGCAGCCGGGAGGCGATCCTGGCCCGCTGCGGATCGTCCTGCGCCACGTCGGCCAGCACGTCCTCCAACCGGTCCAGCTCGGCGAGCGCGGGCAGCGCCCCGGCCGGGTCCCCCGCCGCGACCTGCGTCCGCAGATGGCGGGCGAGGGCCGCGGCGGTCGGATGGTCGAACAGCAGCGTGGCGGGCAGCTGGGTGCCGGTGGCGAGACCGAGCCGGTTGCGCAGCTCGACGGCCATGAGCGAGTCGAAGCCCAGCTCGCTGAACGCCCGCTTCGGGTCGATCGCGTCCACGGAGTCATGCCCGAGGACGCCGGCGACATGGGTGCGGACAAGGGTGGCGAGGACGCGTTCCTGGTCCGCCTCGCTCCGCCCGGCCAACTGCGCGCGCAGCGCCTGGAGACCGCCCGGCCGGCCACTGTCCGCGGACTCGCTTTCCGGGACCGCCTGCCGGGCCTCCGGCAGGTCGGAGAACAGCGCGCTGGGCCGCACCGACGTGAAGCCGGGTACGAACCGCGCCCAGTCCACATCGGCCACGGTCAGCGTGGTGTCGCCACGGGTGAGTGCCCGCTCCAGCGCGTCGACCGCGAGCCGCGGGTCGAGCGGGCTCATACCGCCCCGGGTGAGGCGCTCTGCCAGTTGCTCGTCACCTGCGGTTCCGGCCGCCATGCCGGCGCCGGCCCACGGCCCCCAGGCGAGGGAGGCGGCCGGCAGGCCTAGGGCGTGCCGGTGCTGGGCGAGGGCGTCCAGATAGGCGTTGGCGGCGGCGTAGTTGGCCTGGCCGGTCGCCCCCACCGTGCCGGCGAAGGACGAGAACAGCACCAACGGCGTCCGGTCGTCGGCCAGTTCGTGCAGGTGCGCCGCGGCCGCCATCTTGGACCGCAGCACGGCGTCCAGGCGCGCACCGTCGAGCCCGGCGATCAGCCCGTCATCGAGCACGCCCGCGGCGTGGAACACGGCATCGACGGGATGCTCGGCCAGCAGCCGCGCCAGCGCCTCACGGTCGGCGGCATCGCAGGCAGCGAGCGTCACCCGGGTGCCGCGGGCGGTGAGTTCGGCCCGCAGCTCGGCTGCGCCCTCGGCCCGCGCACCGCGTCGGCCGGCCAGTACCAGGTGTGCGACACCCCGGTCGGCCAGCCGGCGGGCGATGTGTGCGCCGAGCGCACCGGTGCCTCCGGTGACCAGGACGGTACCGGCACACGCCCACGGCTCTTCGGTGCCCCCGGTGCCCCCGGTCCGGGCCCGGACCAGCCGCCGGACGAACACACCCGAGCCGCGTACGGCGACCTGGTCCTCGCCCGGCCCGGCTTCCAGTACCGCGCAGAGCCGCTCCACGGCCCGCTCATCGGGCTCCGCGGGCAGATCGACCAGACCGCCCCAGCTCTGCGGCTGCTCCAGCGCGGCGACCCGTCCGAAGCCCCAGACCGCGGCCTGTACGGGGGACGGCACCGCCTCGCGCTCCCGCACCGCCACGGCGCCGGTGGTGGCGCACCACAGCGGTGCGGCGGAGCCCAGGTCGTCGAGGGCCTGGACGAGGGCCAGCGTCGCGGCGAGTCCGCCGGGCGTGGCGGGCCGGCTCGGATGCGGCTCCTCGTCGGTGGCCAGCAGTGACAGCACCCCGTCCACGGGGCCGGACTCGCCCAGCAGTGGGCCCAGTTGGCCGGCGAGCGACATGCGGTCGGCGCGGCCGCAGTCGATCTCGACCGGGATGACCGCGGCCGCCCCATGGGCGGTGAGCCCGGCCGCGAGCGCCGTCTCCCAGGCACGGCCGCCGCGGCCCGCGGGGAAGGCGAGCAGCCAGGTGCCGGACAGCACGGGAGTCGGGGCATCGGCGGCCGGCCGCCAGGTGACCCGGTATTCCCAGCCGTCGGCGACGGTGCGTTCGCGCTGCTCGTTGCGCCACGAGGACAGCGCGGGCAGTACGTCGCTCAGCGGGGCGTCACCGGCCAGCTGGAGACGCTCGGCCAGTTCGCCCGGGTCGGCGTGTTCCACCGCGGCCCAGAACTGGTCGTCCAGCGTCTGCGCCGGGTCCGTCCCGGTCTGCGGACCGGCCGGCTCCAGCCAGTACCGGCGGCGCTGGAAGGCGTAGGTGGGCAGCTCGACAGGGCGCGCCCCCTCGCCGTACAGCGCGGCGGGCCCTGCCCCGAGACCGCGCACATGCAATCGCGCCGCGGCCTGCAGGGCGCTGCGTGCCTCGGGCCGTTCGCGCCGCAGGACGGGGAGTGCGGCGGTGTCCTCATCGGGCTCGCGCAGGCTCTCCCATGCCAGGGCCGCCAGGGCGCCGTCGGGCCCCAGCTCCAGATACGTCCGTACTCCCTCGGCCTCCAGGCGGCGGATGCCGTCACCGAAGCGGACGGCCTCCCGCACCTGCCGCACCCAGTAGGCGGGCGAGGTCAGGTCGGCGTCGGCCGCCGGTTCCCCGGTGAGGTTGGAGACGACGGGCAGACGCGGCGGTGCGTAGCGCACGCCCCGCGCGATCTCGCCGAACTCCTCCAGCATCGCTTCCATCAAGGGAGAGTGAAACGCATGGCTGACCCGCAAACGCCTAGTCTTTCGTCCGCGCTCGGCCAGCTCTCCGGCGATCTCGGTGACCGTGTCCTCGGCACCGGAGACGACGACGGCCGACGGCCCGTTCACCGCGGCGATCCCCGCCCGGTCCGCCCGGCCCGCCAGCAGGGGCAGCACCTCTTCTTCGGCGGCCTGTACGGCGATCATGGCGCCGCCTTCCGGCAGTGCCTGCATCAGCCGCCCGCGGGCCGCGATCAGCCGGCACGCGTCCTCCAGGGTCAGCACCCCGGCCGCATGCACGGCGGTCAGCTCTCCGATGGAGTGGCCGATCAGCACATCGGGCCTGATCCCCCACGATCCGACGAGCGCGTGAAGTGCCGTTCCCACGGCGAACAGTGCGGGCTGGGTGTAGGCGGTGCGGTCGAGCAGCGCGGCCTCGGGCGTGCCCTCCTCCGCGAAGACCAGGTCGCGCAGCGGCCGTTCGAGGTGGCGGTCGAACTCCGCGCAGACCTCGTCGAACGCCGTCGCATAGGCGGGGAACCTCTCATAGAGCTCGCGTCCCATGCCGGCGCGCTGGGATCCCTGGCCGCTGAACAGGAAGGCGAGCTTTCCGCCGGTGTCCGCCCGCCCGCGCACCAGCTCCGCCGAGTCCTCCCCGCGGGCCAGCGCGGCAAGGCCCTTCAGGAACGTATCCCGGTCCTCGGCGACCAGCGCCGCCCGGTGGTCGAAGGCGGCCCGGGTGGTGGCGAGCGCGTGCCCGACATCGTGTACGGGCAGGTCCGGGTGGTCGGTGAGGTGGGCGCGCAGCCGCTTCGCCTGGTCGCGGAGTGCGGCGGCGGACCGGGCGGACAGCGGCCAGACGACGGGCCCCGGCGGACCGCCGGGCCCGTCCTGTCCGGCGCGGGCGGTGTCGGCCCGACCGCTGTCGGGAGTCGTGCCCCCGGCGGGTCCACCGTCTGCCGCCCCGTACTGTTCGAGCACCACATGCGCGTTGGTGCCACTGATCCCGAACGAGGACACGGCGGCCCGGCGCGGCAGTTCGCGCCGCGGCCACTCCACGGGCCGGGTCAGCAGCCGCACTTCGCCGGCCGACCAGTCGACGTGGGACGAGGGCTCGGTGACGTGCAGCGTGCGGGGCAGTACGCCCTTCTGGAGCGCCAGCACCATCTTGATCACACCCGCCACACCCGCGGCCGCCTGCGTGTGCCCGATGTTCGACTTCACCGACCCCAGCCACAACGGCCGGTCCGGCTCGCGGTCCTGGCCGTAGGTGGCGATCAGCGCCTGCGCCTCGATCGGATCGCCCAGCGACGTCCCGGTGCCGTGTGCCTCGACCGCGTCGACCTCATGGGCATCGAGGCCGGCGTTGGCGAGTGCCGCCCGGATGACCCGCTGCTGGGAGGGACCGTTGGGGGCTGTCAGACCGTTGGACGCCCCGTCCTGGTTGACCGCGGACCCACGGAGCACGGCGAGCACCGGGTGTCCGTTCCGCCGCGCGTCGGAGAGCCGCTCGACGAGGACGATTCCCGCGCCCTCGCCCCAGCCGGTGCCGTCCGCGTCGTCGGCGAATGCCTTGCACCGCCCGTCGCCCGCCAGCCCCCCTTGCCGGCCGAATTCCACGAAGGCACCCGGAGTGGCCATCACGGTCACCCCGCCCGCGAAGGCGAGATCGCACTCCCCGAGCCGCAGGGCCTGTGCGGCCAGATGCAGCGCCACCAGCGACGACGAGCACGCCGTGTCGACGGTGACGGCGGGGCCTTCGAGGCCGAAGGCGTAGGAGACCCGGCCGGACGTCACACTGGTGGCATGACCGGTGAGCAACTGACCCTCGCTGCCCTCGGGCAGGGTGTGTGCGGCCGAGCCGTAGCCCTGGTAGTTGGTCCCCGCGAACACCCCGGTGCGGCTGCCGCGCAGCGCCGCCGGGTCGATGCCGGCCCGCTCCAGTGCCTCCCATGAGATTTCGAGCAGCAGGCGCTGCTGCGGGTCCATGGTGACGGCCTCACGCGGTGAGATGCCGAAGAAGTCCGCGTCGAAGTCACCGCTGTCGTGGAGGAAACCGCCTTCGATCCGGCCGGCGTCGCCGTCGGTCTGCCAGCCCCGGTCGGCCGGCAGGGGCGACAGCGCGTCCACGCCGTCGGCCAGCAGCCGCCAGAACTCCTCCGGGCTGCCCGCCCCTCCCGGGAACCGGCAGCTCATGGCAACGATGGCCAGCTGTTCCTCGCCGTTCGCCGGCTGCCCTGCCACAGCGACCGGGGCGGCAGCCGCCTCACCGTCTCCGAAGAGCTCGGCGCACACATGGCGGGCCAGCACCACCGGCGACGGGTAGTCGAAGACGAGGGTCGCCGGCAGCCGCAGACCGGTCGCGGCGCCCAGCCGGTTGCGCAGCTCGACGGCGGTGAGCGAATCGATGCCCAGGCCGCGGAAGTCCCGTGCGGGCTCGACGGCTTCGGGGCCGGCGTGCCCGAGCACAAGCGCTGCCTGCGCACGGACGAGTTCCAGTACCGCCGGCTCCCGCTCGGCGGCCGGCAGCGCGGCCAGCCCGGTCCGCAGGCTCTCCGCCGCGTCACCGGGGGCCGCCGACGCAGCCGAGCGCCGGGCGGACCCGGTCACCAGACCACGCAGGAGGGCCGGCGGTGCGGAGTGCGGTGCCCGCAGCGCCGCGTGGTCGAGCCGTACGGGGGCGTACACCGGTTCAGCAGTACGGAATGCGGCGTCGAACGCCGCCATGCCCTGCTCGACCGTGAACGGCACCATGCCACCACGCGCCATGCGCCGCAGATCGGCATCCGTCAGCTCGCCGGTCATCCCCGCACCTGGCGCCCACGGACCCCACGCGAGTGACGTGGCAGGCAGCCCGAGGCCGTGCCGGGCCTGGGCGAACGCGTCCAGGAAGGCGTTCGCCGCCGCGTAGTTGCCCTGCCCCGAGCCGCCGAACATACCGGCGACCGAGGAGAAGACGACGAACGCGGCCAGGTCCTCGTCCCGGGTCAGCTCCTGCAGTGCGCTCACCGCGTCCGCCTTCGGCGCGAGCACGGTATCCAGCCGCTCGGGCGTCAGCGAGGACAGTACGCCGTCATCGAGCACCCCGGCCGTGTGCACGACCGCGGTGAGCGGATGCCGCACCGGTACGGAGCCGAGCAGCCCGCGCAGCGCCTCGCGGTCAGTGGTGTCACAGGCGGCGACGGTGACCTCGGCGCCGAGGGCGGCGAGTTCGTCGCGCAGCGCGGCGGCGCCCGGAGCCTGCGGCCCCCGGCGACTGGACAGCACCAGATGACGCACCCCGTGCTCGACGACCAGATGCCGGGCCACCAGCGCGCCCAGGCCGCCCGTCCCACCCGTGACCAGCACCGTCCCCTCCGGATCGAGGGGCACCGGCATGGTCAGCACGACCTTGCCGACGTTCTTGGCCTGGCTGAGGTGGCGGAATGCCTCGGGGGCCTTCCTTACGTCCCACGCGGTGAGCGGCAGGGGCCGCAGCACGCCCTGCTCGAAGAGGCCGACGAGCGCCGTCAGCATCTCCCCGATCCGCTCCGGACCGGCGTCAAACAGATCGAACGCCTGGTAGCGCACGCCCTCGTGCGCGGCCGCGACCTCCTGTGCGTCACGGACGTCGGTCTTGCCCATCTCCAGGAACCGCCCGCCCCGCGGCAACAACCGCAGCGAGGCGTCCACGAACTCCCGCGCCAGGGAATCCAGCACCACATCCACGCCCCGGCCTGCGGTCGTCGCCAGGAAGGACCGCTCGAAGTCCAGATCACGGGACGAGGCGATATGCGCCTCGTCCAGACCCGAGGACCGAAGCGTCTCCCACTTCCCCGGACTCGCGGTGCCGAACACCTCCGCGCCCAGATGCCGCGCCAGCTGCACCGCGGCCATGCCGACGCCACCCGCCGCGGCATGCACCAGCACCGACTCGCCCGCCTGCACGTCGCCGAGCTCCACCAGCGCGTAGTAGGCCGTCAGGAACACCACCGGAACCGACGCCGCCTGCGCGAACGACCAGCCCTCGGGAATGCGGGCGAGGGTGCGCGCATCGGCCACCGCGAGCGGACCGAAGGACTGGGTGAACAGCCCCATGACCCGGTCGCCCGGAGCGAACCCGGTCACTCCCGGACCGACCTCGGTGACCACCCCGGCGCCCTCGATCCCCAGCGCCACGGCGTCACCCGGGTACATACCGAGTGCGTTCAGCACATCCCGGAAGTTCAGACCGGCGGCACGCACCGAGATCCGCACCTGCCCGGCGCCCAACTCGGCCTGGGCCGTGGGCACTTCGACGAGGTGCAGGTTCTCCAGCGTGCCCTTCTCCGCGATGTCCAGGCACCACGCCCCGCTCTCCCCGGGCACCGGCAGCGCATCCGGCCGTACGTGCCTGCTGAGCCTCGGGACGTACACCTGCCCGGCGCGTACCGCCAGTTCGGGCTCGTCGCAGGCGAGTGCGGCGGGGAGCACGGCCAGGGACTCGCTCGCCCCGTCCAGATCGACCAGCGTGAACCGGTCCGGGTGCTCCGAACGCGCCGCACGGACGAGCCCCCACACGGCGGCCGGCGCCGGGTCCGGTCGCCGTTCGTCCACGGTGACCGCGCCCTGGGTGACGACGACCAGCCGGGCCGCGGCGAACCGCTCCTCGGCCAGCCATGCCTGGAGCAGCGCGAGCGCCCGATGGGTCGCGATATGCGCGGCGGCGGCCGGGTCACCATCAGGAGCGTCCAGCCGCAGCAGGACGTGGGAAGGCACCTCGTCCCGGGGAAGCGACGCGAGGTCCGGGTAGACGGACGCGCCGATCGCGGACCCGTCGAGCCGGCCGTCGACGCCGTCGCACACATCGACGACCGCATCAACGGTTACCGCGGGCACGGTGGGCCCGCCGGGCACGGAGCGCTCCGGCAGCGGGATCCAGTCCATCGTGTGCAGCGCGGTGTCCTGCCCGCCCGCCTTGGCCTGGGCGATCCCGTCGGCCGACACCGGCCGCAGGACCAGGGAGTCGATCGTCGCGACGGGTCCGCCCGAGGCGTCGGACAGCTCCAGGGCGACCGAGTCGGGACCGTTCACGGACAGCCGGGCACGCAGCACCGACGCTCCGGACGCGTGCAGGGTCGCCCCCGACCAGGAGAAGGGCAGCCTGCCTCGGCTCTCGTCCGCCCGGTCCGACTCCACGAGTCCGAGTGGATGCAGCACCGAATCCAGCAGCGCCGGGTGCAGCCCGAAGCCGGCCGCCTCGGGGGCGGCACTCTCCGGAAGTTCGACCGAGGCGAACAGCTCGTCACCACGGCTCCATACCTGACGCAGACCACGGAAGACCGGCCCATAGCCGAACCCCGCTGCCGTCAGCCCCTCGTACAGGCCGTCGACGGAGACGGGCTCCGCACCGGCGGGCGGCCACTGGGACAGGTCCGCCCCGGGCTCCGCGCCGTCCGTGGCGAGTACGCCGACGGCATGGCGCACCCATGGCCGGTCGGCCTGCGCATCCTGCGGCCGGGAGTAGACGTTCAGCGTCCGGCGCCCGGTCTCGTCCGCGGCCCCGACGGCCACCTGGAGCTGTACGGCACCCCGCTCCGGCAGGACCAGCGGCGCCTGCAGCGTCAGTTCCTCCACCTGCCCGCAACCGACCTGATCCCCGGCACGGACGGCCAGCTCCAGGAATGCGGTACCGGGGAGCAGGACGGAGCCCGCGACGCGATGCTCGGCGAGCCAGGGCTGCGCAGCGACGGACACCCGCCCCGTGAACACCACGGCGCCGCCCTCGGCCGGCCCGTACACGCTGTCCGAGCCGTCCGTACCGCCCGTGCCGCCCGTGCCGTCCACACTGCCGGCCAGGGATACGGCAGCACCCAGCAAGGGGTGCTGCGCGGACACCAGCCCGGCGGAACCGAGATCCCCGGCCGGCAGGCCCGTGAACCGGGGCCAGTAGCGCTGGTGTTGGAAGGCGTAGGTGGGGAGGTCGACGGGGGTGATGGGGGCGGGAGTGGGGGCGGGAGTGGAGGCGGGAGTGGGGAAGAAGGTCTGCCAGTTGATGGCGATGCCGTGGGCGAATGCCCGCCCGGCGGCGGAGAGTACCGCGGATATCTCCCCGCGGTCGTCGCCGCGCAGGGTGGGGATGAGGACATGGCCCGCGTCCGGATCCGCATCCACGTCACCGTCGAGGCAGCCCTGTGCCATGGCGGTGAGAGTGCCGTCCGGCCCGATCTCCAGGAACCGGGTCACGCCCTGCTGCTCCAGCCGCCGTACTCCGTCGGCGAAGCGGACCGCTTCCCGGACGTGCCGCACCCAGTAGTCAGGGGACATCAGTTCTTGTGGTGCGGCGAGTTCGCCGGTCAGATTCGACACCACCGGGATACGGGGTTCCTCGTACGACACGCTTTCCGCGACGGCACGGAACTCATCGAGCATCGGCTCCATCAGCGGGGAATGGAAGGCATGGCTCACCTGGAGCTGCTTCACCTTCCTCCCCTCGGACTCAAAACGCCCGGCGATCTCCGCCACCGCGGATTCCTCACCGGAGACCACGACCGACCGCGGACCGTTCACCGCGGCGATACCCACCCGCTGCTCCTGGCCCTCCACCAGCGGCAACACCTCATCCTCAGTGGCCTGAAGCGCCACCATCGCGCCACCCGCCGGCAGCGCCTGCATCAACCGGCCACGGGCCGCCACGAGCCGGCAGGCGTCTTCCAGCGACAGCACGCCCGCCACATGAGCAGCCACCACCTCACCGATGGAATGCCCCATCAGGAAGTCGGGCCGCACACCGAACGACTCCACCAGCCGGAACAGCGCCACCTCCACCGCGAACAACGCCGGCTGAGTGAACCCCGTCCGATGCAGCAGTCCGGCCTCGTCACCGAACACCACGTCCCGCAGCGGAGTCGCCAACTCGCCGTCGAAGTGCGCACAGACGGAGTCAAAAGCATCGGCGAACACCGGGAAGGCGTCATACAGCTCCCGGCCCATCCCCAACCGCTGCGCGCCCTGCCCGGTGAACAGCAGAGCCAGTCGCGCTTCGGGCGCAGCCAGGGCGCTCACCACGGAAGCGGCTTCGCCCCCTGTGGCCAGCGCCCTGAGTCCGTCGATCAGCGCACTGCGCTCGGTGCCGAGGACGACGGCCCGGTGTTCAAACGCCGAACGTGTCGTGGCCAGGGCGAACCCCACCTCAGGCGCGCCGAGTTCAGGCCGGGCCTCCACATGCGCCAACAACCGCTGCGCCTGCGCCCGCAGCCCCTCCCGGCTCCGCGCGGACACCACCCACGGCACCACACCCACACCGCCCACCGGCCGGGCTTCTGCGCTCTCCTCCACCGGAGCCTGCTCGATCACCACATGCGCGTTGGTGCCGCTCACACCGAACGCCGACACCCCGGCCCGACGCAGCCGCTCCCCCTCCGGCCACGCCACAGCCTCGGTGAGCAGCCGCACATCGCCCGCAGACCAGTCCACATGCGAGGAAGGCTCATCAGCGTGAAGAGTCTGCGGAAGGATGCCGTGCTGCAACGCCAGCACCATCTTGATGACACCCGCCGCACCCGCAGCCGCCTGCGTGTGCCCGATGTTCGACTTCACCGAACCCAGCCACAACGGCCGGTCGGCGTCCCGGCCTTGCCCGTACGTCGCAAGCAGCGCCTGCGCCTCGATCGGGTCACCCAGCGCCGTCCCCGTACCGTGCGCTTCGACGGCATCCACATCCGACGCCGACAGCCCCGCACCCGCCAGCGCCTGCCGGATCACCCGCTGCTGCGAAGGACCATTCGGCGCCGTCAGACCATTCGACGCACCATCCTGATTCACCGCACTGCCACGCACCACGGCCAACACCCGATGACCCTTGCGCCGCGCATCCGACAGCCGCTCCACCACCAACACACCAGCGCCCTCAGCCCAACCGGTGCCATCCGCAGCATCCGAGAACGCCTTGCACCGACCATCAGCAGCAAGACCGCGCTGCCTGCTGAATTCGATGAACGCACCCGGCGTCGACATCACGGTCACACCGCCTGCCAGCGCCAGATCACATTCGCCCGAGCGCAGGGACTGCACCGCCAAGTGCAGGGCGACCAGCGACGAGGAACACGCCGTGTCCACCGTGACCGCCGGCCCCTCCAGACCCAGCGCATACGACACCCGGCCCGACACCACAGCTGCCGCATTCCCGGTACCGAGATAGCCGTCCTGGCCTTCCGGGGTGCTCAGCAGCAGGGCGGGGTAGTCCTGGCCGTTGGAACCGACGAAGACCCCGGCCCGGCTCCCCCGCAACGTCTGCGGATCAATGCCGGAACGCTCAAGCGCCTCCCAGGAGGTCTCCAGCAGCAGCCGCTGCTGCGGGTCGATCGCGACGGCTTCACGTGGGCTGATGCCGAAGAACGCCGGGTCGAACCGGTCAACCCCGCTGACGAATCCGCCATGGCGCGAGTAGCTCTTCCCAGGCTGTCCCGGGGTTGGGTCGTAGAGAGCGTCGAGGTCCCAGCCGCGGTCGTTGGGGAGCTCGGAGATCGCGTCCTCGGCTCCGGCCACCAGCCGCCACAGGTCCTCCGGACCGGCCACCCCACCGGGAAGACGGCAGCTCATCCCGACGATGACCACCGGGTCGTCCGCGGTGGACGCCATCACCGGCAGATCGGATGCCGTGTCCGTCCCGGTCCCGAACAGCTCATCGCCCAAGAACCGTGCCAGATCGACCGGCGTCGGGTAGTCGAAGACGACGGTGGCGGGCAGCCGCAGCCCGGTTTCCGTGTTCAGCCGGCCACGCAACTCCACAGCGGTCAGCGAGTCGAAGCCCAAGTCCCGGAAGGCAGAACGTGCTTCAAGCGACTCCGGCTTGTGGTAGCCGAGGACCGCTGCGGCGTGAGTACGCACCAGCTCCAGCAGCGCCCGGTCCCGCTCCACAACCGACAGCCCCGCAAAACGCTCCCGCACCACACCAGAACCCTCACCAGCGGCCCCGGCAGCCAACGCAGCCCGAACCTCCGGCAGGTCCTCCAGCAACGGACTCGGCCGAGCACTCGTGAACGCCGGAGCAAACCGCTCCCACACCACATCCGCCACCACCAACGAACCCTCACCCGCACCAACCGCCGACTCCAACGCCGAGACAGCACGATCCGGATCCAGCGCCCTCAGACCACGACGCAGCAGATGCTCCTCCGCGCCCTCCACACCAGCCATACCGCCACCGGCCCACGGACCCCACGCCACCGCACAACCCACCACACCCCGCGCACGACGCGCCTCCACCAACCCCTCAACGAAGGCATTCCCCGCCGCATACGCCCCCTGACCACCACTCCCCCACACACCAGCAATCGACGAAAACACCACAAACGCATCCAACTCACGATCGCCCAGGGCCTCATCCAGCACCACGGCACCGGCAACCTTCGCCCCCATCACCTCACCAAAATGACCCGCATCCGCCTCACCCAGCGGCACGGAATCCACCACACCCGCCGCATGAACGACCGCATCCACCGCACAGCCCGACAACAACTCCTGGACGGCGGTCCGATCCGCGACATCACAGGCCGCCAGCGTCACCCGAACCCCAAGGGCAGACAGCTCCGCCTCCAACTCCGACGCACCCGGAGCCTCAGAGCCACGGCGGCTGGTGAGGATCACATGCTCCGCACCCCGCTCAGCCGCCCACCGCGCCACACGCGCACCCAACGCACCCGTACCACCCGTGATCAACACCGTCCCACGCGGCCGCCAACCACCAGCCGTATCCCCAGCTGGAGCCGGAGCGTGCGCCAACCTCCGCCCGAACACGCCAGAAGCCCGCACCGCCACCTGATCCTCAGAGCCATCGGCCAAAACACCCACAAGCCGATCAAGAGCCCTACGGTCCACCGCCTCCGGAAGGTCCACCAGACCACCCCAACGATCCGGCAACTCCAAAGCCGCCACCCGACCCAAACCCCACACCGCCGCACCCACCGGATCCGGACCACCATCCGACCGGCCCACCGCAACAGCCCCCCGCGTCACCACCCACACACGCCCACCCACACCCGCATCACCCAACGCCTGCACCACCACAGCAGTACGCACCGCATCCGCCACGCCCACCACCAGCACCCCAGCGATCGGCTCCTCACCAGCCACCGCACGCACCCGCTCAGCCAACAGCCTCCGGTCCAACTCCCCCGCGACACACTCCACCCGCTCGACCTGCACATCACACGCCGCCAGCCCCTCCACCACAGCCTCGGCATACGCGTCTCCCGCTGCCATCAGCGCAAGCCAGCGACCACCCAGCACCCCACCCGACTGGACCGCCAACGGCTTCCACTCCACCCGATACCGCCAGTCGCTCACGGCAGACTGCTCGCGCGGTTCGGGTGTGGCGCCCGTCGATTCCAGCCAGTAGCGCTCGCGCTGGAACGCGTAGGTGGGCAGATCCACCCGCCGCGCCCCGGTGCCCGCGAAGTACGCGGCCCAGTCGATCGGTGCGCCGGACGCGAAGGCACCGGCCACCGCCGACATCAGCGACGTGGTCTCGGGCCGGTTTGTCCGCAGGGAGGCGAGGAACACCCGCTCGGTGTTGTCGTCCCCGGTGTCCGAGAGGCAGGCCTGTGCCATCGCGGTGAGGGTGCCTCCGGGGCCCAGCTCCAGGAGCCGGGTCACGCCGTGCTCTGCGAGCCAACGGACACCGTCGGCGAACCGGACGGCCTCGCGCACATGCCGCACCCAGTAATCAGCAGAGGCCAACTCCTCCGCCCTGGCGAGTTCGCCGGTCACATTCGAGACCACCGGGATACGCGGCTCCGCGTACACCACGCTCTCCGCAACCGCCCGGAACTCGTCGAGCATCGGCTCCATCAGGGGCGAGTGGAAGGCATGGCTGACCTGGAGCCGCTTCACCTTCCGGCCCTCGGACTCGAAACGTCCGGCGACCTCAGAAACCGCCGACTCGTCACCCGAAATCACCACCGACTGCGGACCATTCACCGCAGCGACACTCACCCGCTGCTCGAACCCCTCCAACAGCGGCAGCACCTCAGCCTCCGACGCCTGAAGCGACACCATCGCCCCACCCGCCGGCAACGCCTGCATCAACCGGCCGCGGGCAGCGACCAGCCGGCAGGCGTCCTTCAGCGACAGCACGCCCGCCACATGCGCGGCCGTCAACTCGCCAATGGAATGCCCCACCAGGTATTTGGGCTTGAGGCCCCAGGACTCGACCAGCCGGTAGAGCGCCAGCTCGACGGCGAAGAGCGCGGGCTGGGTGAACGCCGTCCGGTGGAGGGCGTCGGGATCCTCGCCGAAGAGGACGTCTCGCAGGGGGCGTTCCAGCTGAGTGTCGAGGAGCGCGCACGCCTCGTCGAACGTCGCGGCGAAGGCCGGGAACGCGGCATACAACTCCCCTCCCATTGTGGCACGTTGGGCACCCTGTCCCGTGAAGAGGAAGGCGGTGGCACCGCGCAGCGTACGGCCGCCCACCACGTCGGCGTTCGGGCCCTCGGCGCCCGTGGTGGCCAGTTCCTCCAGGCCGCGCAGGGCCGCGGCCCGGTCCTCGGCGAGTACCACGGCGCGGTGTTCGAACGCGGTCCGGGTGGTGGTCAGGGAGTGACCGACGTCGGTCAGGTCCAGCTCGTCCTGCTTGACCCGTGCCAGCAGTTGTGCCGCTTGTGCACGAAGGGCCGCCGCGCTGCGGGCGGACACCACCCAGGGGACGAGGGGCAGGGTGCGGGCGGGCTCGCCGTCGGCTTCCGGTGCCGGGGTGTCCTCGGCCGCCGGTGCCTCCTCGATGATGGCGTGGGCGTTGGTTCCGCTGATGCCGAACGAGGAGACCCCGGCGCGGCGCGGGTGTCCGTCCGGCGCCCAGGGCATCGCCTCGGTCAGCACCTCGACGTCTCCGGCCGCCCACTCGATGTGCCGGGACGGCTCGGTGATGTGCAGCGTTTTGGGCAGTGTGCCGTGGTGCATGGCCATGACCATCTTGATGACGCTGCCGACGCCGGCCGCCGACTGGGTGTGGCCGATGTTGGACTTGAGCGAGCCGAGCCGGAGGGGCCCGTTGTCCGCCCGGTCCTTTCCGTATGTGGCGAGCAGGGCCTGGGCTTCGATGGGGTCACCCAGCGAGGTACCCGTCCCGTGGGCGTCGACGGCGTCGACCTCGCTCGGCGTCAGTCCGGCCCGGGACAGGGCGGACCGGATCACCCGCTGCTGTGAGGGACCGTTGGGTGCGGTCAGGCCGTTGGATGCACCGTCGGAGTTGATGGCCGTCCCCCGGACGACGGCCAGTACCGGATGGCCGTTCTTCCGCGCGTCGGAGAGCCGCTCGACGAGCAGCATGCCGGCGCCCTCCGACCATCCGGTGCCGTCCGCATCGTCGGAAAACGGCTTGCAACGGCCGTCGGCCGCGAGGCCTCGCTGCCTGCTGAACTCGAAGAACATGGCCGGGGTGCACATCACGGCGACCCCGCCGGCCAGGGCCAGATCGCATTCGCCGCGGCGCAGCGCATGACAGGCCCAGTGCAGGGCGACCAGCGACGAGGAGCACGCCGTGTCGACCGTGACGGCCGGGCCCTCCAGGCCGAGGGTGTAGGCGATCCGGCCGGAGGCCACGGACGTGGCGTTGCCGGCGAGGAGCAGCCCCTGTACGCCTTCAGGGAGGTCGGACACGCCGACGCCGTACCCGGAGGTGGCGGCGCCGACGAACACTCCGCCGTTGGCGCCGCGCACCGAGGTGGGGTCGATGCCCGCGCGTTCGAAGGCCTCCCAGGCCACTTCGAGGAGCAGGCGTTGCTGTGGGTCGGTGGCCAGCGCCTCGCGCGGGCTCATCCCGAAGAACGCCGGGTCGAAGTACCCCGCGTCATGGAGGAAGCCGCCTTCCCGGACATAGATCGACCCCGGCTTCTCCGGGTCCGGGTCGTAGGCCGCGTCGACGTCCCAGCCCCGGTCGGCCGGGAAGTCGGAGACGGCGTCTCCCCCCTCGGCGACCAGCTGCCACAGGTCTTCCGGAGTACGCACACTGCCGGGGTAGCGGCAGCTCATCGCGACGATGGCGATGGGTTCCTGGTCCCTGACCTCGGCCTCGCGAAGCTGGCGACGGGTCTGCCGAAGCTCGGTCGTCACCCGCTTCAGGTACTCCATGTACTTCTCGTCGTCAGCAGCCACCAACGTCACATCCTCGAACAAAGCCGAGCGGTTCCCCGCGTCCGGTCACGACGTTCCCAGTTCCTTGTCGATGAGGTCGAAGAGCTCGCCGGCGGTCGCGGCCGACTCCAGCTCGCCGTCGTCCTCATCGTTTTCCGTGTACGGATCCGCGCCTCGTTCCTGCCGGCCGCCGCCCTGCCATTGCTCGGTCAGCGCCCGCAGCCGCTCGGTGATCCGGTCCCGTTCCTCGTCCTCGACCGTGGCACCGGCCAGCGCCGCCTCCAGCCGGGTGAGCTCGCCGAGGATCGGCTGCGCACCCGAGGTCTCCGGCAGGTCGAAGGCGTCCAGGACATGGCGGACCAGGACGAGCGGTGTCGGATAGTCGAAGACGAGGGTGGCGGGCAGCCTGAGATGGGTCGCCGCGTTGAGGTGGTTACGGAGCTCCACCGCCGTCAGCGAGTCGAAGCCCAGCTCCTTGAATGCCTGATCGGGTTCGATGTCCTCGGCGGATCCGTGTCCAAGGACGATCGCCACCTGGGTGCAGACCAGGTCGAGCAGATACTGTTCGCGGTCCGCCGGGGCCAGTGCGCCCAGCCGTTCCGCGAGATCCTGCGGTGTTTCCGCTCCCTTCGCCGCGGCGGAGGTCGCGGTACCGCGGCGGGCGGGTGCCCGGACCAGACCGCGCAGCAGCGGCGGTACGGCCTCGGGGTGTGCGCGCAGCGGTGCCGTATCGAGATTCATCGGCAGCAGCAGGGGGCGGGCCAGGTCCCGTGCGGTGTCGAGCAGGGCGAGGCCCTGTTCCGGGGTGAGGGGAAGCATGCCCCCGCGCGCCATGCGCTGCAGATCCGCCTCGCTCAGTTCGCCCGTCATGCCGACGCCGGGAGCCCAGGCGCCCCACGCCAGCGACTGTGCGGGAAGTCCCAGTCCACCGCGCCGGCACGCGAGCGCGTCCACGAACGCATTCGCCGCCGCGTAGTTGGCCTGCCCCGCACTGCCGAACGTCCCCGCGACCGAGGAGAAGACGACGAACGCCGCCAGATCCTCGTCCCGGGTCAGCTCGTGCAGATTGCTGACCGCGTCCACCTTCGGTGCGAGCACCTTGTCCAGCCGCTGCGGCGTCAGGGAGGACAGGACTCCGTCGTCGAGTACGCCTGCGGTGTGCACGACGGCGGTGAGAGGGTGCTGCTTCGGGACGGAGTCCAGCAGCCCGCGCAGCGCCTCGCGGTCGGCGCTGTCGCATGCGGCGACGGTGACCTCGGCACCGAGGGCCGCGAGCTCTTCACGCAGCGCATCGACGCCCGGGGCCTGTGGTCCGCGCCGGCTGGCCAGGAGCAGGTGGCGCACTCCGTGCTCGGCCACCAGATGCCGGGCCACCAACGCGCCCAGACCACCGGTGCCACCGGTCACCAGAGCCGTGCCCCGGGGGTCGAGGGGCACCGGCATGGTGAGCACGACCTTGCCGATGTGCCGGGCCTGGCTGAGGTAACGGAAGGCCTCCGGGGCTCTGTGCACCTCCCATGCCGTCACCGGCAACGGTTCCAGCGCACCCCGCTCGAAGAGGTCGAGGAGCGCGGTCAGCATCTCCCCGATCCGCTCGGGACCGGCCTCCCACAGGTCGAACGCCCGGTACCGGACACCCTCGTGCTCGGCCGCGATGTCCTGCGCGTCCCGGACATCGGTCTTGCCCATCTCCAGGAAACGTCCGCCCCTCGGCAGCAGCCGCAGCGAAGCGTCCACGAACTCCCGTGCCAGGGAGTCCAGCACGACATCCACTCCCCGGCCGGCGGTCGTCGCCAGGAAGGACCGCTCGAAGTCCAGATCACGGGACGAGGCGATATGCGCCTCGTCCAGACCCGAGGATCGAAGCGTCTCCCACTTTCCGGGACTCGCGGTGCCGAACACCTCCGCGCCCAGATGCCGGGCGAGCTGCACCGCGGCCATACCGACGCCACCCGCGGCGGAGTGCACCAGCACCGACTCGCCCGCCTGCACCTCGGCCAGTTCCACCAGCGCGTAGTACGCCGTCAGGAACACCACCGGGACGGACGCCGCCTGCGCGAACGACCAGCCGTCGGGTACGCGGGCCAGCAGGCGGCGGTCCGCCACCGCGAGGGGGCCGAAGGCGCCGAAGAACATCCCCATCACCCGGTCACCGGGCTGCAGGTCATGCACCCCGGCGCCGACCTCCAGCACCACTCCGGCGCCCTCGCTCCCGAGCGCACCGGCCTCACCGGGGTACATCCCCAGCGCATTGAGCACATCGCGGAAGTTGACCCCGGCCGCACGCACGCCGATGCGTACCTGTCCAGCGCCCAACTCGGCGTTCACCTCCGGGCATTCGGCCAGGCGCAGATTCTCCAGGGTGCCCTTGTCGGCGATGTCCAGCCGCCAGGCGTCCCCGTCGGAGTCGGGCCGGCGCAGCGCCTCCGCGGACGCGACGCGGGCCAGCCTCGGTACGTGCACCGCTCCCGCGCGGACCGCGGCCTCGGGCTCGCCGCTCCCCAGCACACCGGGCACGGCAGCTGTCGACTCGGCCCTCCCATCGAGGTCGATGAGCGTGAACCGGCCGGGGTTCTCGACTCCGGCTGCCCGGACCAGGCCCCAGACCGCGGCCTGCGCCGGGTCCGGGTGGTCCGCGTCCGAGGTGCTCACGGCGCCGTGCGTGAGAAGCACCAGCCGGGAACCGTCGAAGCGCGCATCCGCCAGCCAGTTCTGCAGCAGAGCGAGCGCCTCGTTGGCGGCGCTGTGTGCACCGGCGGCCGTCCCGGCCGGGTGCGCCGCGCTCCCGCAGTTGACCAGCACCACGGCGGGCGCCTCGTCGCCGAGTTCGTCCAGGCTATCCGTTGCCTCCACTCGTACGCCGCTGCCGTCCAGGGCCACGGCCAGCGCCATGTCCCCGACGACCGCCCATGACTCCTCGGACTGCACGGAGGGCACGGGCGCGGTGACCCAGTCCACCTGGAACAGCGCCTCGTGATAGGGGGCGCTGCCGCTCACCTGCTCGCCCGAGACCTGACGGAGCGTCAAGGACTCGATGGCGGCGACCGCACCCCCTGTGGGGTCGGCCAGTTCCAGAGAGACCGACTCGGGCCCGGCCTGGACCAGGCGGACCCGCAGGGCGGTGGCTCCGGCGGCGCGCAGGGAGACACCGTTCCAGGAGAACGGCAGCCTTCCCCGGCCGACATCCTCCATGGACACAAACATCATCGCGTGCAGTGCGGAGTCGAGCAGCGCGGGATGCAGCCCGAACGCTCCGGCCGGCCCGTGGTGCTCCTCCGGCAGTCCGACCTCGGCGAAGATCTCGTCGCCGCGCTGCCAGACGGCCTTCAGCCCGCGGAAGACCGGGCCATAGGCGAATCCGGCCTCGGCGAACCGACCGTAGAAGTCGTCGACCGAGGTGGCCTCGGCGCCACGCGGGGGCCAGACCGTGAAGTCATACGGCTCACCCTGCTCCACGGCCGCCCCGGAGGACACCACACCGCTGGCGTTGCGCACCCACGGCTGGTCGCCGAGGTCGTCCTCCGGCCGGGAGTACAGGTTCAGCGTCCGCCGCCCGGACTCGTCCGGCGCCTCCACCGCCAGCTGGAGTTGCACCGCCCCGCGCTCCGGCAGGACGAGCGGCGCAGCGATCGTGAACTCCTCCACCCGGTCGCAGCCCACCTCGTCGGCCGCGCGTACGGCCAGTTCGAGGAAGCCCGTACCGGGGAACAGGACGGTACCGGTGACCGCGTGGTCCGCGAGCCACGGGTGGGTGGGCAGCGACAGCCTCCCGGTGAAGAGGAAGGCATCGGAACCGGCTACCTCGACCGCCGCACCGAGCAGGGGGTGGTCCGCCGAACCGAGACCCGCCGAGCTGATGTCCCCGGTCGGCATGACGGGCGGCTTGGGCCAGTAGCGGTGCCGCTGGAAGGCGTAGGTCGGCAGGCCGACCCGGCGGGCATCGCCGCCGGCGAAGGCGGCCTCCCAGGTCAGCGCTGTCCCGGCGGCGAACACTTGGGCAAGGGCGGTGAGCAGGCCGGACGCCTCCGCACGGTCCTTCCGCAGCGCGGGGATGAGGAGATGGCCGGGCTCGTCGAGGCATCCCTGAGCCATGGCGGTCAGGGTGCCGTCCGGGCCGATCTCCAGGAACCGGGTGACCTTGTGCTCCTCCAGCCACCGGACGCCGTCGGCGAAACGGACGGCCTCACGGACATGACGCACCCAGTAGTCGGGTGAGGTCAACTCCTGCGGTGTGGCGAGTTCGCCGGTGACGTTCGAGACCACCGGGACTCGGGGTTCCTCGTACGTAACGTCCTCAGCGACCGTCCGGAATTCCGCGAGCATCGGCTCCATCAGCGGGGAATGGAAGGCATGACTGACCTGGAGCCGCTTCACCTTCCGGCCCTCGGACTCGAAACGCCCGGCGATGTCCGCGACCACGGACTCCTCACCGGCTATGACGATCGAGGTCGGGCCGTTCACCGCGGCAATACTCACCCGCTGCTCATGGCCTTCCAGCAGCGGAAGTACCTCATCCTCGCTGGCCTGGAGGGAGACCATTGCGCCGCCGGCCGGGAGGGCCTGCATCAACCGGCCACGGGCGGCCACCAGACGACAGGCATCCTCCAGGGACAGGACGCCCGCCACATGCGCGGCCACCAACTCACCAATGGAATGACCCATGAGGTAGTCGGGGCGGATCCCGAAGGACTCGAAGAGACGGAACAGCGCCACCTCCACCGCAAACAACGCCGGCTGAGTGAAACCAGTCTGGTTCAGCCGCTCCACATCCGCGTCCTCATCCGTACCGAACACCACACCCCGCAACGGCGACTCCAGCTCACTGTCGAAGTGCGCGCACACGGCATCAAAGGCGTCAGCGAAGACGGGGAACGCGTCGTACAACTCCCGTCCCATTCCCGCCCGTTGGGCGCCTTGCCCCGTGAACAGCAGAGCCAGCCGGCCGTCTGTCCTTACGGACCCGGTGACGGCGTGCGGAGAGGGGTCCTCATCCGCCACGGCAGCCAGGCCGTGGAGCAGTTCGTTCCGATCCGAGCCGAGGACCACGGCCCGGTGCTCCATGACCGAGCGCGTGGTGGCCAGCGACAGGCCCACGTCGGCAGTGCGCAGAGCCGGGAAGGTCTCCATGTGTGCGAGCAGCCGTGCGGCCTGTGCGCGGAGCGCGGACCTGGTCTTGCCGGTGATCACCCAGGGGACGGGGGAGGTCTCCGCAGGGGTCCGGACTCCCCCGGCGGTCTCTTCCGCAGGCGCGGGTGAGGTCTCGGATTCCGCGGACGGGGCTTCCTCCAGGATGGTGTGGGCGTTGGTGCCGCTGATGCCGAACGAGGACACACCGGCCCGTCGCGGCCGACCTGCCTCCGGCCACTGCACCGCATCCGTCAGCAGCCGCACCTCTCCCGCCGACCACTCCACATGCGACGACGGCTCATCGACGTGCAGAGTCCGCGGCAGAACACCGTGCTGCAACGCCAGCACCATCTTGATCACACCGGCCACACCCGCGGCCGCCTGCGTATGCCCGATATTCGACTTCACCGAACCCAGCCAGAGCGGCCGGTCGGCGTCCCGGTCCTGGCCGTAGGTGGCGAGCAGCGCCTGTGCCTCGATCGGATCGCCGAGTGCCGTCCCCGTACCGTGTGCCTCCACCGCATCCACGTCGGAGGGCGACAGACCGGCCGCCCCGAGCGCCTGACGGATCACCCGCTGCTGGGAGGGACCATTCGGCGCGGTCAGACCGTTGGAGGCACCGTCCTGGTTCACTGCGGTGCCACGTACGACCGCCAACACCCGATGACCATTCCGCCGCGCATCGGACAACCGCTCCACCACCAGCACACCCGCACCCTCGGAGAACCCCGCACCATCCGCGGCATCCGAGAACGCCTTGCACCGACCATCAGCAGCCAACCCCCGCTGCCGACTGAAGTCCACAAACAATCCCGGCGTCGACATCACCGTCACACCGCCGGCAAGTGCCAGATCACACTCACCCGCACGCAACGACTGCGCCGCCAGATGCAACGCCACCAACGACGCCGAACACGCCGTATCCACCGTCACCGCAGGCCCCTCAAGGCCAAACACATACGACAACCGCCCCGACACCACACTCGCCGCATTGCCCGTGCCGATATAACCCCCCAAATCCTCCTCACCCGACGCCACCAACAACCCCGTGTAGTCCTGGCCGTTGGTGCCGGCGAAGACGCCGGTACGGCTGCCGCGCAGCGACGCCGGGTCGATCCCAGCCCGCTCGAACGCCTCCCACGACACCTCCAGCAGCAACCGCTGCTGCGGATCCATCGCCACCGCCTCACGCGGCGAAATCCCGAAGAACCCCGGATCGAACTCATCCACCCCCGGCAAGAACCCACCCTCACGCGTGGAAACCTTCCCCGGACGACCCGGCTCCGGGTCATACAACCCCTCGACATCCCAACCACGATCCACCGGGAACGGCACCACACCCTCCCCACCCTCAGCCAGCAACCCCCACAACTCCTCCGGCGACGCCACTCCACCCGGGAACCGACAGCTCATCGCCACGATCGCGACCGGCTCGTCATGCTCCGCCTGTCCTGGCGGCACGGTGGCCGGCGCCGGAGCAGTACCGTCGTGGGCTGTCGTGTCGGACAGTTCGGCCAGCAGGAAGTCCGCGAGCACCCCGCAGGTCGGGTAGTCGAAGACGAGGGTCGCGGGCAGCCGCAGACCGGTGATGCCGTTCATGCCGTTGCGCAGCTCGACGGCGCTGAGCGAGTCGAAGCCGAGGTCGCTGAAGGCCCGTTCGGGATCGACCGCCGAGGGACCGGCGTAGCCGAGCACAGTGGCGACATAGCTGCGGACGACGTCCAGGATCATGCCGGCGCGTTCGGACTCGGAGAGTCCCGCGAGGTGCTGGAGCAGCTTGGCGGCGTCCGAGCCGGTGTCGTCGCTCTCCTGTGCCGTGTCCAGGAAACGTTGCGCATCCGGCAGGTCGCGCAGCAGTGCGCTGGGCCGGGAGGCGGTGAAGGCGGGGGTGAACTTGTCCCAGCCGAGGTCGGTGACGGAGACGTATGCCTCGTCGTGGTCCAGGGCCTGCTGGAGTGCTCCGCAGGCCAGTTCGGGCTGCATGTCGTACACGCCGTAGCGCCGGAGCCGGTCGCCGACGGCGCCCTCACCCATACCGTCTCCGGACCAGTGGCCCCAGGCGACGGCGGTGGCGGGGAGTCCTTCGGCGCGGCGCCGGTCGGCCAGTGCGTCGAGGAAGGCGTTGCCGGGGGCGTAGTTGCCCAGGCCCGGGCCGCTGATGGTGCCGGAGGTGGAGGAGAACAGCACGAACGCGGACAGCTCCCGTTCCCGGGTCAGCTCGTCAAGGTTGAGCGCCGCGGTGACCTTGGCGCGCAGCACGGTGTCCATCCGGCCGGGGTCGAGGGAGTCGATCACGCCGTCGTCCAGCGAACCCGCGACATGCATGACCGCGTCGAGGGGGTACTCCTCGGGCACGGCTGCCAGCAGGTCGTGCAGCGCCTCGCGGTCGGCGACGTCGCAGGCGGCGAGGGTGACGCGGGAGCCGAGCGCGGTGAGTTCGGCTTCGAGTTCCGCTGCGCCCGGTGCCTCGGAGCCGCGGCGGCTGGTGAGCAGCAGATGCCCGGCGCCTTGGCGGGCCAGCCAGCGGGCGATGTGGCCGCCGACGGCTCCGGTGCCGCCGGTGACGAGGACGGTGCCGCGGGGCCGCCAGGTGCGCTGGGCGGGTGTGCCGGCGAGCGGGGCGCGTACCAGGCGGCGGCCGTAGGCTCCGGAGGCGCGCAGGGCGATCTGGTCCTCGCCGTCCGGGCTCGCGAGCAGGGCACAGAGCCGGTCCGCGGCCCGCTTGTCGAGCGTCTCCGGCAGGTCGAGGAGGCCTCCCCAGCGGTCGGAGTGTTCCAGGGCGGCGACGCGGCCCATGCCCCAGACCAGAGCCTGGTGGGCGTGGGTGACGGACTCGGAGCGGCCGATGGCGACCGCCCCGCGGGTGGTGCACCACAGGGGCGCCTCGATGCCGAGGTCGCCGAGTGTCTGGAGGAGGGACAGGGTCCCGGCCAGTCCCACGGGGACGGCGGGGTGGGCGGGGTGGGCGCGCTCGTCCAGCGGGAGCAGCGAGAGCACTCCGGTGAGGTCGTCGTCGCCGAGCGCCTCGCGCAGCCGGCCCACGGTCCGCTCGCGGCCGGAGCAGTCCTCGGGGGCCAGCTCCACGAGGCGTACCCGGGCACCGTGTGCGAGGAGCGCGTCCTGTACGGCGGCCACCCGGCCGTCGGCGGTTTCCGCCGCCGGGGCGACCAGCAGCCAGGTGCCGTGCAGGGCGGCGGGGCGCTCGGCGAGCGGGGACCAGCGCACGGTGTACCGCCAGCTGTCGACGGTGGACTTCTCGCGGCTGTTCCTGCGCCACGACGACAGGGCGGGCAGTACGGCGCTCAGCGGCTCGTTGCCGTCCAGGGCGAGGGTGTCGGCGAGGGCCTGGAGGTCTTCCTGTTCGACGCTCTCCCAGAACTTCGCTTCGACAGCGTCGGACAGCGGCTTCTCCTGGCCGTCGGCGGCAGCCAGTTCGCGTGCCTGGGGCCAGTACCGCGCACGCTGGAAGGCGTAGGTCGGCAGGTCGACGCGGCGGGCTCCGGTGCTCGCGAAGACGGCGGTCCAGTCGACGGCCACGCCCTGCGCATGTGCTTCGGCGAGGGAGGTGAGGAGCCGGCCGAGGCCGCCCGCGTCCCGGCGCAGGGTGCCGAGCACGGCGGCGTCCGTGCCGAGTGCGTCCACGCAGTCGCGGACCCCGCCGGACAGCACGGGGTGCGGGCTGACCTCGATGAAGGAACGGTGTCCGGCGGCCACCAGAGCGCGCATGGCGTCCTCGAACCGCACGGTCTGCCTCAGGTTCGTGTACCAGTAGTCGGGGCCGAGGCCGGTGGTGTCCTGCCACTGACCGGTGACGGTCGAGAAGAAGGGGACGGCGGCGGCGGCCGGGCTGATGCCGTCGAGTGCGTCGAGGACCTGGGCCCGCACCGGCTCGACCTGCGCCGAGTGGGAGCCATAGTCGACGGAGACCTTGCGGGCCCGCACACCTTCCGCGGTCAGTGCGGCGAACAGCTCGTCGAGCGCGTCCGCGGCGCCGGAGACCACGACGGAGGCGGGGCCGTTCACGGCGGCGACGGACAGCTGCTCGCCCCATGGCTCGATGCGCTCGCGCACCGCTTCGGCGGGCAGCTGGACGGACATCATGCCGCCGCTTCCCGTGATGGCGGTCAGTGCCCGGCTGCGCAGGGCCACCACCCGCGCCCCGTCGTCCAGGGTCAGCGCCCCGGCGACACAGGCGGCGGCGATCTCCCCCTGGCTGTGTCCGACGACCGCGTCGGGCTCCACTCCGTACGAGCGCCACAGCTCGGCGAGCGACACCATGACGGCCCACAGTGAGGGCTGGATGACGTCGACCCGTTCGAGGTCCGGTGCGTCGGCGTCGCCGCGCAGGACGGCCGTCAGTGACCAGTCGACGAAGGGGGCGAGGGCGCGTGCGCAGTCGGCCAGACGATCGGCGAACACCGGTGAACTGTCGAGCAGTTCGCGTGCCATGCCCGCCCACTGGCTGCCCTGGCCGGGGAAGACCAGGACGGGGCGGGCGCTTCCGTCGCGTGCGACACCCCGGGGCACGTCGGAGACCATCGCGCCCTCGGCGATCTCCCGCAGGCCCCGGTCGAGGTCCTCCCGGTCGGCCACGACGAGCACCGCCCGGTGCTCGAAGGCGGAGCGCGTGGTGGCGAGCGAGAAGCCGACCCCGGTGAGGTCGCACTCGTCCGGCCGGGCGAGCAGGTGGGAACGCAGCCGTGCGGCCTGGTCGCGCAGCGCATCCTCGGTACGCGCCGACAAGGGCACCGGCACAACGGGGAGTGCGGTTGCCGCGGAGGTGTCCGGCTGCGTCCGCTGCCGGGGTGCCTCCTCGACGATGACATGCGCGTTGGTGCCACTCATCCCGAACGAGGAGACACCGGCCCGGCGGGGCTCTGCCGCGTCCGGCCAAGTGACGGCCTCGTTGAGCAGCCGTACGTTGCCCGCCGTCCAGTCGACGTGCGGGCTGGGCTCGTCGGCATGCAGCGTCTGGGGCAGCAGCCGGTTTCGCAGCGCCATCACCATCTTGATGACGCCGCCCACGCCGGCGGCGGCCTGGCTGTGTCCGATGTTCGACTTGAGCGAGCCGAGCCACAGCGGGCGGTCGTCGTCGCGTTCCTGCCCGTAGGCCGCGATCAGGGCCTGCGCTTCGATCGGGTCGCCGAGTGTGGTGCCCGTGCCGTGCGCCTCGACGGCGTCCACCTGCTGCGGGCCGAGGCCGGCGGCGGCCAGTGCCCGGCGGATGACCCGCTGCTGGGACGGGCCGTTGGGCGCGGTCAGGCCGTTGGAGGCACCGTCCTGGTTGAGGGCGCTGCCGCGGATGACGGCCAGTACGGGATGCCCGTTGCGCCGGGCGTCGGACAGCCGCTCGACGGCCACCATGCCGACGCCCTCGGCCCAGCTCGCGCCGTCGGCACCGGCCGAGAACGGCTTGCACCGGCCGTCCTCGGCGAGCGCCCGCTGCCGGCTGAACTCGATGAGCGAACCGGGTGTGGACATCACCGTGACACCACCCGCGAGCGCGAGATCGCACTCGCCCTGACGGAGCGACTGGACGGCCAGATGCAGGGCGACCAGGGACGACGAGCAGGCGGTGTCGACGCTCACCGCCGGCCCTTCGAGGCCGAGGGTGTAGGCGATCCGCCCGGACAGCACGCTGGGCGAGTTACCGGTGCCGACGTATCCCTCGAAGCTCTCCTGCGCTGCGCCGAGGATGCCGATGTAATCCTGGTAGGTGACGCCCGCGAAGACGCCGGTGAGGGTGCCACGTGCGGCCGCGGGGTCGATCCCGGAGCGTTCCAGGGCCTCCCACGACGCTTCGAGGAGCAGCCGCTGCTGCGGGTCCATCGACAGCGCCTCGCGGGGGCTGATGCCGAAGAAACCCGGGTCGAAGTGGCTGGCATCGTGCAGGAAGCCGCCTTCGCGGGTGTAGCACGTGCCCGGGTGATCCGCGTCCGGGTGGTACAGGCTGCCGAGGTCCCAGCCACGGTCGTCGGGGAACGGGGAGATCCCGTCGCCCCCCGCGGCGACCAGCTCCCACAGCTCCTCGGGGGTGCGGATTCCGCCCGGGTAGCGACAGCTCATCCCGACGATGACCACCGGGTCGTCGTCGAGGGGCACCCCGGACGGCATGGGCGCCAAGACGCCTGTCTCTCCGGTGAGTTCACCGTCCATGTAGCGGGCGAGTGCCACCGGGGTCGGGTAGTCGAACACGAGCGTGGCGGGCAACGCCATCCCCGTCGCCTCCCTGAGCTGGTTACGCAGCTCGACGGCGGTGAGGGAGGTGAATCCGAGGTCGGTGAAGCTCCGGGAGGGCTCGACCTCGTCGGGGCCGGCATAGCCGAGGACATGGGCGATCCGGGTACGGACGAGAGTCAGCAGCACTCGACCGCGCTCGGCCGTCCCCTTCCCGGCGAGCTGCCGCGCCATGCGGGAGGCCGCCGTCGCCTGCTCACGCGTGGCGATCCGTCGCCCGGAGCCCTGCTCCAAGGCGCTGAGCACCGCCGGCAGCGGGGCTGCGGAGCTGCGCAGTGCGGCGCGGTCCACCCGTGCGGGAAGCAGCACGCTCCGGCCCGTCGCCTGAGCGGCGCCCACCAGCGCCGCAATCTCCTCCACCGGCACCGCGGAAAGCCCCGGGGTACCGGTACCGGGCGGCGGGAGCAGTGCCAGGGCGGGCAGGCCGGCGGCGGCACGCCGGTGAGCGAGCGCGGCCAGCTGCCCACCCGCCGGAGCGTTGGCCGGGCCGATGCCGATGAGGACGAACGCGGACGGCGCACCGTCCCCGTCGGTCCCGCGGGTCAGCTCGTCCAGGCGCCGCGCCGTATCGATGTCGCGGCTCCGGCCGAGGTCGGCGGTGTGGACGATGGCGCTGATCGGTCGTTCGGACGCCTGCATCTCGGCAATGGCCGCCTTCAGGACGTCCGGGCTCTGGCGCCCTTGCCCGGATTCCCCGTCTTCCCGGTCTTCCCGGTCTTCCCCGTCCTGCTGGTTCTGGTCCTGGTCCTGGTCCTGGTATGCGACGGTCTCCACCTGTGCCTGGACCTCAAGGGCGGCGGCGAACTGCTCGGCGAACGCTCCGGTGACCAGGACCGTTCCGCCGGGATCCACATCAAGCGCGGTGAGGGCGGTCGAGGCGCACCTCACCAGCCGCGCCGCCGACACCTCACCCCCACGAACAGCGATCTCGGACTCGCCCGTGGAAACCGCGGCGGGCAGGACACGGAGGGAGTCGAGGTAGCTGTTGTCGAGGTCGTTGTCGAGGTCATGGTCGATGTCCACGAGCACTATGCGGCCCGGGTGTTCGGCCTGGACGACGCGGAGCTCGTCCCAGAGGGCGGCGGCCTCGGCGTCCGGTGCCTCGTCACCGATGGCGACGGCGCCTCGGGTGACGCACACCAGACGGGCCGCCGGCTCCTGGACCAATCGTTCACCCAGCGCCATGAGGATGGTGTGTGCTTCGGCCGCAGTGGCGACACCGGTCACGAACACCGTGTCGGCAGTCGTGGCATCGGCAGCCTCGGCTGTGTTGGTGCCCAGCGCTTCGGCCAAGCCCCAGCGGTCGCTCCCCACTACGGTCAGCCGCGGCGCCTGGGCATCCGCTGCCAGGTCCCGGACCATGTCCGAGTCCACGACCCCTTCCACGGCTTCCACGGCTTCCACGGCGATCGGTGCCCAGTGGAGACGGAGCAGCGAAGCCGGCAGCGCAGGCGTCCGGTCGTTCCGCAGCTCGCCGGTCTTGCGCATCAGCATCGAGTCGACCGCGACCACCGGCTGCCCGGAGCCATCGGCTGCCTGGAGGGACACCTCGTCAGGCCCGCGGCGGGTCAGCCGGATCCGCAGTGCGGTCGCGCCGGTGGCCTGCAAGGACACACCACTCCACGCGAACAGCATGGCCTCCGTCGCCACACCGTCCAGCAGACCCAGCCCGAGGGGATGGAGCGCCGCGTCCAACAGCGCCGGATGGAGAGAGAATCCCTCGGCCCCGGACCCGGACTCCGGCAGCTCGGTCTCGGCATACACATCGTCGGCGGCCTGCCAGACGTTTCGCACGCCGCGGAAGGCCGAGCCGTAGTCGAACCCGGCCGCCGCCAGCCCGTCGTACAAGTCGTCGATGTCCACGGGCTCCGCGCCGGCGGGCGGCCAGACCGCAAAGTCGAAGGGCTGCGACGAACCGCTCTCCGCCAGGACGCCGCTCGCATGCCGCGTCCACGGCACATCGGCCGACGCCACCGCAGGACGCGCATACACGCCAAGTGCCCGGTCACCGGAGGCATCCGGGTCCTCGATGCGCAGCTGCAACTGCACCGCACCGTCCTCAGCGAGCACAAGCGGTGCTTCGAGGGCGAGTTCCCGGATGTGGGAGCAGCCGACCTCGTCCCCTGCACGCACCGCAAGCTCCAGGAAAGCCGTACTCGGTACGACGATCGCGCCCGCCACGCGGTGCTCGGCAAGCCACGGCTGCGTCCTGGGGGAGAGCCGCCCGGTCAACACCACCTCATGGCCACCGGCCAGAGACACCGTCGCGCCCAGGAGCGGGTGTTCGGCGGCGGCAAGGCCGATCGACGAGGCGTCCGCGGTGGTGGACGGTATCTCCAGCCAGTAGCGCTGGTGTTGGAAGGCGTAGGTGGGCAGGTCGACGGGCGTGGGGGCGGGGGTGGTGGCACTCCTGGCAGTGGCAGTGGCAGTGGCGGGGAAGAACGCCGGCCAGTCGATGCCGATGCCGTGGACGAACGCCCGTCCGGCGGCCGACAGCACCGCGGACACCTCACCACGGTCATCGCCACGCAGAGCAGGAATGAGGACCTGGTCCGCATCCACGTCACCGTCGAGGCACCCCTGCGCCATGGCGGTCAGGGTGCCGTCCGGCCCGATCTCCAGGAACCGCGTGACCTCGTGCTCCTCCAGCCACCGGACACCATCGGCGAAGCGGACGGCCTCACGGACGTGACGCACCCAGTAGTCGGGGGACGTCAGATCCTCCGCCGTGGCGATTTCACCGGTCACATTCGAGACCACCGGAATACGCGGCTGCTCGTACGTGACGCTCTCCGCGACCGCCCGGAACTCGTCCAGCATCGGCTCCATCAGCGGGGAGTGGAAGGCATGACTGACCTGGAGCCGCTTCACCTTCCGACCCTCGGACTCGAAACGCCGGGCGACGTCCGCGACCACGGACTCCTCACCGGCTATGACGATCGAGGTCGGGCCGTTCACCGCGGCAATACTCACCCGCTGCTCACGGCCTTCCAGCAGCGGAAGTACCTCGTCCTCGGTAGCTTGGAGAGAGACCATCGCGCCGCCGGCCGGGAGGGCCTGCATCAACCGGCCACGGGCCGCCACCAGACGACAGGCATCCTCCAGCGACAGCACGCCCGCCACATGGGCAGCCACCAACTCACCAATGGAATGACCCATGAGGTAATCAGGGCGAACACCGAAGGACTCGACCAGCCGGAACAGCGCCACCTCCACCGCAAACAACGCCGGCTGAGTGAAACCAGTCTGGTTCAGCCGCTCCACATCCGCGTCCTCATCCGTACCGAACACCACGTCCCGCAGCGGCGACGCCAACTCGCCGTCGAAGTACGCACAGACGGAATCAAATGCGTCCGCGAACACCGGGAACGCGTCATACAGCTCCCGGCCCATCCCCAACCGCTGCGCACCCTGACCGGTGAAGAGCAGAGCCAGCCGGCCTCCGGCATCCACCGCACCCGTTACCGCATGGACCGCGACAGTTCCCTCTGCCACAGCGGTAAGGCCTTCGAGGAGTTCCGCGCGCTCGGTGCCGAGGACGACGGCCCGGTGTTCAAACGCCGAACGCGTCGTGGCCAGGGCGAACCCCAGCTCCGGCAGACCGAGTTCAGGCCGCGCCTCCACATGCGCCAACAACCGCTGCGCCTGCGCCCGCAGCCCCTCCCGACTCCGCGCGGACACCACCCACGGCACCACACCCCCGACCACACCCACCGGCCCGGCCTCCGAGCCCTCCTCCACCGGAGCCTGCTCGATCACCACATGCGCGTTGGTCCCGCTGACGCCAAAGGCAGAAACTGCCCCGCGCCCGGGTCGACCGCTCTCAGGCCATCCCACGGCTTCGGTCAGCAGACGCACGTTGCCGGCCGACCAGTCCACATGCGACGACGGCTCATCAGCGTGAAGAGTCTGCGGAAGGATGCCGTGCCGCAACGCCAGCACCATCTTGATGACACCCGCCGCACCCGCAGCCGCCTGCGTATGCCCGATGTTCGACTTCACCGAACCCAGCCACAACGGCCGGTCCTCGTCCCGGTCCTGGCCGTACGTCGCAAGCAGCGCCTGCGCCTCGATCGGATCGCCCAGCGCCGTCCCCGTACCGTGCGCTTCGACGGCATCCACATCCGACGCCGACAGCCCCGCACCCGCCAGCGCCTGCCGGATCACCCGCTGCTGCGAAGGACCATTCGGCGCCGTCAGACCATTCGACGCACCATCCTGATTCACCGCACTGCCACGCACCACGGCCAACACCCGATGACCCTTGCGCCGCGCATCCGACAGCCGCTCCACCACCAGCACACCAGCGCCCTCAGCCCAACCGGTGCCATCCGCAGCATCCGAGAACGCCTTGCACCGACCATCAGCAGCAAGACCGCCCTGCAGACTGAACTCGACAAAGGCTCCGGGGTTGCCCATGACCGTCACACCACCGGCGAGGGCGAGGTCACATTCGCCCGAGCGCAGGGACTGCACCGCCAGGTGCAAGGCGACCAGCGACGACGAACACGCCGTGTCCACCGTGACCGCCGGCCCCTCCAGACCCAGCGCATACGACACCCGACCCGACACCACAGCGCCCGAGCTTCCGGTGAGCAAGTGCCCCCCGAGCCCTTCCGGAGCCTCCCGCAGCCCGGACCCGTAGCCCGAACTGCTGGCACCAACGAAGACACCGGTACGGCTGCCCTTGACCGAAGTGGGGCTGACGCCCGAGCGTTCGAGAGCTTCCCAGGAGGTTTCCAGCAGCAGCCGCTGCTGCGGGTCGATCGCGACGGCTTCACGTGGGCTGATACCGAAGAACGCCGGATCGAACTGGGCGGCATCATGCAGGAAACCGCCCGAGCGCGTTCGGCTCGCACCTGCCTGACCGGTGTCGTTCCCGAAAAGGGCATCGAGGTCCCAGCCACGATCCGTCGGGAATCCGGAGATCGCGTCCTCGGCTCCGGCCACCAGCCGCCACAGGTCCTCCGGACTTGCCACCCCACCGGGAAGGCGACAGCTCATCCCGACGATGACCACCGGATCGTCCACGGTGGACGCCAGCACCGGCAGACCGGACACCACATCCGTCCCGGTCCCGAACAGCTCACCGTCCAAGAAACGCGCCAGGTCAGCCGGCGTCGGATAGTCGAAGACCAAAGTGGCGGGCAGCCGCAGACCGGTCTCGGCATTCAGCGCGTTGCGCAGCTCGACGGCAGTGAGCGAGTCGAACCCCAAGTCCCGGAATGTGCCGCCGATTTCGAGGTCCACAGATTTGGCGTGTCCGAGGACCGCTGCGGCGTGAGTACGCACCAGCTCCAGCAGCGCCCGGTCCCGCTCCACAACCGACAGCCCCGCAAAACGCTCCCGCACTACACCAGAACCCTCACCAGCGGCCCCGGCAGCCAACGCAGCCCGAACCTCCGGCAGGTCCTCCAGCAACGGACTCGGCCGAGCACTCGTGAACGCCGGAGCAAACCGCTCCCACACCACATCCGCCACCACCAACGAACCCTCACCCGCACCAACCGCCGACTCCAACGCCGAGACAGCACGATCCGGATCCAGCGCCCTCAGACCACGACGCAGCAGATGCTCCTCCGCGCCCTCCACACCAGCCATACCGCCACCGGCCCACGGACCCCACGCCACCGCACAACCCACCACACCCCGCGCACGACGCGCCTCCACCAACCCCTCAACGAAGGCATTCCCCGCCGCATACGCCCCCTGACCACCACTCCCCCACACACCAGCAATCGACGAAAACACCACAAACGCATCCAACTCACGATCGCCCAGGGCCTCATCCAGCACCACGGCACCGGCAACCTTCGCCCCCATCACCTCACCAAAATGACCCGCATCCGCCTCACCCAGCGGCACGGAATCCACCACACCCGCCGCATGAACGACCGCATCCACCGCACAGCCCGACAACAACTCCTGGACGGCGGTCCGATCCGCGACATCACAGGCCGCCAGCGTCACCCGAACCCCAAGGGCAGACAGCTCCGCCTCCAACTCCGACGCACCCGGAGCCTCAGAGCCACGGCGGCTGGTGAGGATCACATGCTCCGCACCCCGCTCAGCCGCCCACCGCGCCACACGCGCACCCAACGCACCCGTACCACCCGTGATCAACACCGTCCCACGCGGCCGCCAACCACCAGCCGTATCCCCAGCTGGAGCCGGAGCGTGCGCCAACCTCCGCCCGAACACGCCAGAAGCCCGCACCGCCACCTGATCCTCACCACCATCAGCGAGAACCCCGGCCAGGCGGTCGAACACCCTGCGGTCCACAGCCTCCGGCAGATCCACCAGACCACCCCAACGGTCCGGCAACTCCAAAGCCGCCACCCGACCCACGCCCCACACCGCCGCGCCCACCGGATCCGGCCCGGCATCCGACTGGCTGGTGGCAACAGCCCCCCGCGTCACCACCCACACACGCCCACCCACACCCGCATCACCCAACGCCTGCACCACCACCGCAGTACGCACCACATCCACCGCACCCACCACCAACACACCAGCAACCGACTCCCCACCAGCCACCTCACCCACACGCTCAGCCAACAGCCCCCGGTCCGCCTCCCCCGCGACACACTCCACCCGCTCAACCGCCACACCACACGCCGCCAGCCCCTCCACCACAGCCCCGGCGTACGCGTCCCCCGCTGCCACCACCGCAAGCCAGCGACCATCCGGCACCCCACCGGACCGCGCAGCGAGCGGCTTCCACTCCACCCGATAGCGCCAGTTCTCACTCGGGTCGGAATCAGGTGCAGGCGTCGGCCAGTAGCGCTCACGCTGGAACGCGTATGTGGGCAGATCCACTCGCCGGGCGGCGGGGAAGCACGTACGCCAATCCACATCCATGCCGAGCACGAACGCATGCGATACGGCAGTCAGCAGGGCCTCGGCCTCGGAGCGGTCCTTACGCATCGCGGGAAGCAGAGAGAGATCAGGTGCCGAGAGGCAGAGCTGTGCCATGGCGGTCAGGGTGCCGTCCGGGCCCATCTCCAGGAACCGGGTCGCCCCGTGCACCTCCAACCACCGCACACCGTCAGCGAAACGGACGGCCTCACGGACATGCCGCACCCAGTAGTCAGGAGACGTCAGCTCCTCCGCCGCAGCGAACTCACCGGTCACATTCGAGACCACCGGGATACGCGGCTCCGCGTACACCACGCTCTCCGCAACCGCCCGGAACTCGTCCAACATCGGCTCCATCAACGGCGAGTGGAAAGCATGGCTCACCTGGAGCCGCTTCACCTTCCGGCCCTCGGACTCGAAACCTCCGGCGATCTCAGCAACCGCCGACTCCTCACCCGAAACCACCACCGACTGCGGACCATTCACCGCAGCGACACTCACCCGCTGCTCAAACCCCTCCAACAGCGGCAGCACCTCAGCCTCCGACGCCTGAAGCGACACCATCGCCCCACCCGCCGGCAACGCCTGCATCAACCGCCCACGCGCCGCCACCAAACGACACGCATCCTCCAGTGACCACACCCCCGCCACATACGCAGCCACCAACTCACCAATGGAATGACCCATGAGGTAGTCGGGACGAACGCCGAACGACTCCACCAGCCGGAACAGCGCCACCTCCACCGCAAACAACGCCGGCTGAGTGAACTCCGTCCGACTCAGCGCCTCCGCATACGAATCCGCCTCTGCAAGCGCCTCGTCACCGAACACCACACTCCGCAGCGACGACTCCAACTCACCGTCGAAGTGCGCACACACCGCATCAAACGCATCCGCGAAAACCGGGAACACGTCATACAGTTCACGGCCCATTCCCAACCGCTGCGCGCCCTGGCCCGCGAACAGCAGCGCCAGCCGGCCCTCGGCCCGGGACCCATGTATGACACCGGAGGTCCTGAGGCCGTCGGCGAGCGCGGCCAGTTGGTGGACTGCCGATGCCGGGTCATCCGCCAGTACGACCGCACGGTGGTCGAAGTGCAGGGATCGGGTCGTGGCGAGGGAGAAGCCCAGGTCGGCCAGGTCCAGTTCGGGGTCGGCCTCGCAGGCCGAGCGCAAGCGATCCGCCTGCGCGCGGAGGGCGGGCTCGGTACGTGCGGAGAGGGCCAGCGGTGTGACGGACGGGCGCGCGGGTGAGGCCTGGGGGGCCTCGGCGCTGGGCGGCGGTTCCGGGGCGCGTTCCAGGACCACATGTGCGTTGGTGCCGCTGATACCGAACGAGGACACACCTGCCCGGCAGACATGGGCCGCTGCTTCGTCGTGGAGCGGCCAGGCGACCGGCTCCGTGAGCAGCCGTACGTTGCCCTCCGACCAGTCCACATGGGGCGAGGGCGCATCCACGTGCAGGGTCCGCGGCAGAACACCGTGCTGCAGCGCCAACACCATCTTGATCACACCGGCCACACCCGCGGCCGCCTGCGTGTGCCCGATGTTCGACTTCACCGAGCCCAGCCACAACGGCCGGTCCTCGGCGCGGTCCTGACCGTAGGTGGCAAGGAGTGCCTGTGCCTCGATGGGGTCGCCGAGTGCCGTTCCTGTGCCATGCGCTTCGACCGCGTCCACGTCCGAGGCCGTCAGGCCGGCGCTCGCCAGTGCCTGCCGGATGACCCGCTGCTGGGAGGGGCCGTTGGGTGCCGTCAGACCGTTCGATGCGCCGTCCTGATTCACCGCGGAGCCGGCCACGACGGCCAGTACGCGGTGACCGTTCCGGCGGGCGTCCGACAGCCGCTCCACGAGCAGCATTCCGACGCCCTCGCCCCAGCCGGTGCCGTCGGCGTCCGCAGCGAATGCCTTGCACCGTCCGTCCGGGGCGAGTCCGCGCTGCCGGCTGAACTCCACGAACGCTCCGGGCGTCGACATCACCGTCACGCCGCCCACCAGCGCCATGTCGCACTCGCCGGAGCGGAGGGACTGCGCCGCCCAGTGCAGGGCCACCAGCGATGACGAGCACGCCGTGTCCACGGTCACCGCCGGGCCCTCCAGGCCGAGTGTGTAGGCCACTCGCCCGGACACCACGCTCGCGGCGTTTCCGGTACCGATATAGCCGTCAAAGTCGTCCGGGGAATGGGCCAGCAGTGCCGGATAGTCCTGACCATTCGTGCCGACGAAGACGCCCGCCCGGCTGCCCCGCACGGACTGCGGATCGATGCCGGCTCGCTCCAGGGCTTCCCAGGACACTTCGAGCAGCAGACGCTGCTGCGGATCGGTTGCTACCGCTTCCCTGGGGCTCATGCCGAAGAAAGCGGGTTCGAACTGGTCCACGTTCTTCAGGAAGCCACCGGCATTGACGTACGTGGTTCCCGGGTGTTCCGGGTCGGGATCATAGACCGAGTTCAGGTCCCAGCCGCGGTCGGCCGGGAATGCTCCGACGGTGTCCGCACCGTCCGACAGCAGCTTCCAGAAGGCTTCCGGGGAGTCAACACCGCCCGGGAACCGGCAGCTCATCCCCACGATGGCAAGGGGGTCGCCGTCAATCGCGGAGAGGGCCACCGACTGCTCGACGTCATCCTGAGCCGGCGCGATCCGAGTGCGCAGAAGGCCGGCCAATGCCGTCGGTGTCGGATAGTCGAACACCACCGTTGCGCTCAGCGTGATCCCGCAAGCCAGGCTCAGTGCGTTACGCAGCTCCACGGCGAGCAACGAGTCGACACCGAGGTCCCGGAAGGGCCGGTTCGGCGGTACCTCGGCGGTACCCGCGTAATGCAGCACCCCGGCGGCGTACGACCGGACGAGATCGGTGAGTACGCGTTCCTGTTCGGCCGGCTCCAGTCCCGCAAGCTGCCGGTGCAGCTCGGACCGGCGGTCATCGCCGCCTCCCGTCTCTGCGGTCTGCTCGACCGCGGTACGGATCTCCGGAAGATCGCCGATCAGCGGGCTCGGGCGGACCGTGGCGAAGGCAGAACGGAAGTCCGCCCAGGTGATGTCGGCGATCACCAGACCGGGCGTACCGGAGCGGATCGCGTTCCCCATGGCCTCGACGGCGAGGTCCGGCTGCAGTGCGGACACTCCGCCCCGGCGCATGCGCTGGGCCATCGACGCGTCGCTCGCCATGCCGGTCTCGCCCCACGGGCCCCAGGCGAGGGAGGTCGCGGCAAGTCCTTCGGCCGCTCGCCGCTCGGCGAGGGCGTCCAAGTAGGCATTGGCGGCGGCGTAGTTGGCCTGGCCGGCGGCGCCGATGGTGCCGGCGAAGGATGAGAACAGGACGAAGGCCGAGAGGTCACGGCCGCGGGTCGCCTCGTGCAGGTTCAGGGCCGAGGTGGCCTTGGCCTGCATGACGGCGGTGAACCGTTCGGGCGTGAGGGAGTCGAGTACGCCGTCATCGAGTACGGCGGCGGCATGGAAGACGGCGTCCACGGGATGTTCGGAGAGCAGTGCCTCGACCGCGTCCGCATCTGCGACATCGCAGGCCGCCACCGTCACTCGTACGCCGAGGGCGGACAGCTCCGACTCCAGCTCCGACGCACCGGGAGCATCCGGGCCCCGGCGGCTGGTGAGGACCACATGGCCGGCACCGCGCTCGGCCACCCAGCGCGCCACACGGGCACCCAGCGCGCCCGTACCACCCGTGATCAACACCGTCCCACGCGGCCGCCAACCATCAGCCGCATCGCCGGCAGCCGGAGCGTGTGCCAGCCTGCGCCCGAAGACCCCGGACGCCCGTACCGCCACCTGGTCCTCACCGCCATCAGCGAGAACCCCGGCCAGGCGGTCGAGCGCCCTGCGGTCCACAGCCTCCGGCAGATCCACCAGACCACCCCAACGGTCCGGGTACTCCAGCGCAGCCACCCGACCCACGCCCCACACCGCCGCCTGCACCGGATCCGGCCCGGCATCCGACCGACCGATCGCGACGGCCCCCCGCGTCACCACCCACACACGCCCACCCACACCGGCGTCCCCCAGCGCCTGCACCAACACCGCGGTACGCACCGCATCCGCGGCGCCCACTGCCAGCACGCCGGCGACCGGCTCCGCACCGGCCACCTCACGCACCCGCGCGGCGAGCAGACCCCGGTCCCACTCCCCCGCGGCACACTCCACCCGTGCAACCGTCACACCACACGCCGCCAGCCCCTCCACAACGGCCTCGGCGTACGCCTCATCCTCTGCTGCCACCACCGCAAGCCAGCGACCGTCCGGCACCCCACCGGACCGCGCAGCGAGCGGCTTCCACTCCACCCGATAGCGCCAGCCGTCCACCACCGACCGCTCACGCCGCTGCCGCCGCCATGACGTCAGCGCAGTGCGCGCCTCCTCCCACGAGGCATCGCCGGCAATCGCGAGTTCCCCGGCCAGTGCTGCCGCGTCACCACGCTCGATGGCGTCCCAGAGTTGCGCGTCGGCTCCCTCCAGCGCGTGGGCCGCGGCGCCTTCGGTCTCTGTCCCCGTCGCCGCCAGCCAATAGCGCTGACGCTGGAAGGGGTAGGTCGGCAGATCGACGGGCCGTGTCCCCGGCAGCAGCGCGGCCCAGTCGAGTACGGCGCCGTGCGCGTGCAGCTGCGCAAGAGCCGTCAGCACGTGCTGTGCCTCGGACCGGTCCCTTCGCAGCGCGGGAACCGCCACGTGCGCGGGGCCCTCCACACACATCTGGGCCATCGCGGTGAGCGTGCCGTCGGGCCCGATTTCGAGATAGCGGGCGACGCTGTGCTCCTCCAGCCAGCGGATACCGTCGGCGAAGCGGACGGCCTCGCGGGCGTGACGCACCCAGTAGTCGGGGGACGTCAGCTCCTGCGGCGTGGCGAGTTCGCCGGTCACGTTGGAGACCACCGGGATACGGGGCTCGTCGAATGCCACACTTTCCGCGACCGCCCGGAACTCGTCGAGCATCGGCTCCATCAGCGGCGAGTGGAAGGCATGACTCACCCGCAGCCGCTTCACCTTCCGGCCCTCAGACTCGAAACGCCCCGCGATCTCCGCCACGGCGGATTCCTCACCGGAGACCACGACCGCCTGCGGACCGTTCACCGCGGCGATACTCAACCGCTGCTCATGACCTTCCAGCAGCGGAAGTACCTCGTCCTCGGTGGCTTGAAGGGAGACCATGGCGCCGCCGGCCGGGAGGGCCTGCATCAACCGACCGCGCGCCCCCACCAGACGGCACGCGTCCTCCAGCGACAGCACGCCCGCCACATACGCAGCCACCAACTCACCAATGGAATGACCCACCAGGAAATCCGGCCGCACACCGAACGACTCCACCAACCGGAACAGCGCCACCTCCACCGCGAACAACGCCGGCTGAGTGAACCCCGTCCGATTCAGCGCCTCCGCATCATCACCGAACACGACATCCCGCAGCCGCGCACCCAACTCGCCCTCGAAGCACGCACACACCGCATCAAAAGCGTCCGCGAACGCCGGGAACGCCTCATACAACTCACGTCCCATTCCCGGACGTTGGGAGCCCTGCCCCGCGAACAGAAAGGCCGTCTTCGCGCCGGGCAGGTCTGTCCCCCGCACGATGCCTTCGGCGTACTCGTCACGGGCGAGGGCGTCCAGTGCCGCGACCAGTTCCGAGCGGCTGCTGCCGAGGACGACGGCACGGTTCTCCAGCGCGGCGCGCGTCGAGGCGAGCGAGCGGGCGAGGTCCCGTATGCCGTACCCGGGGTGGGCATCGACGTGTGACAGCAGCCTTCTGGCCTGCTCGCGGAGGGCAAAGTCACCGCGAGCCGAGAGGACCCAGGGCACCATCGGCAGCCGCGCGGCCGCGGCCGTGCCGTCCTGCGGACCTTCTTCGGCTGCGGGATGGACCTCGGGTGCCTGCTCGATCACCGCATGCGCGTTGGTACCACTGACGCCGAAGGCGGAGACCGCCGCCCGCCCCGGTCGCCCGTTCTCCGGCCATCCGACGGCCTCGGTGAGCAGTCGTACGTTGCCGGCCGACCAGTCCACATGCGACGACGGCTCATCGGCGTGCAGGGTCTGCGGAAGGGTGCCGTGCTGGAGCGCCAGCACCATCTTGATGACACCCGCCGCACCCGCGGCCGCCTGGGTGTGCCCGATGTTCGACTTCACCGACCCCAGCCACAACGGCCGGTCGGCGTCCCGTTCCTGACCGTACGTTGCGAGCAGCGCCTGCGCCTCGATCGGATCGCCCAGGGACGTCCCCGTGCCATGTGCCTCGACGGCGTCCACGTCGGAGGGCGACAGGCCGGCCGCCCCGAGTGCCTGACGGATCACCCGCTGCTGCGAAGGGCCATTCGGCGCGGTCAGACCGTTGGAGGCACCGTCCTGGTTCACTGCGGTGCCGCGTACGACCGCCAGCACCCGGTGTCCGTTCCGCCGGGCATCGGAGAGGCGCTCCAGTACCAGCATGCCGACGCCCTCGGCCCACCCCGTGCCGTCCGCGGCCTCCGCGAATGCCTTGCATCGGCCATCGGCCGCAAGGCCGCGCTGCCGGCTGAACTCGATGAACGCCCCGGGTGTGGCCATCACCGTCACCCCGCCCGCCAGGGCGAGCGTGCATTCGCCGGACCGGAGGGCCTGTGACGCCAGGTGCAGCGCGACCAGGGAGGAGGAGCAGGCCGTGTCCACGGTCACGGCAGGGCCCTCAAGTCCCAGTGTGTACGCGACACGACCCGACACGACCGAGGTCGAGTTGCCCGTCAGGAGATGGCCCCGCACATCGTCGGGAATATCGCGAAGGCCGGCGCCGTATTCCTGGCCGCTGGCCCCGACGAAAACACCGCTGCGGCTTCCCCGTAGCCCCAGGGGATCGATTCCGGCGCCTTCGAATGCCTCCCAGGACGCTTCGAGCAGCAGTCGCTGCTGTGGGTCCATCGCAAGCGCTTCGCGCGGCGAAATCCCGAAGAAGCCGGGGTCGAATTCGGTGGCCTCATAGACGAAACCGCCCTTGCACGAGTAGCTCGTGCCCGATCCGCCTGACTCCGGGTCGTACAACGCATCGGCATCCCAGCCACGGTCCTGCGGCCACTCGGAGACGGCGTCTTCTCCGCCGTGCAGCAGACGCCAGAATTCCTCCGGCGACCGCACACCCCCGGGAAGGCGGCAGCTCATCCCGACGATTGCGACCGGCTCCTGCTGCTGCGATTCCAGCTCCTGCAGGCGCCGACGGGTCTCATGCAGGTCCGCGGTGACCCACTTGAGGTAGTCCCGAAGCCGTTCTTCATTCGCCATGTGGAACTTGCCCCATACGTTGTAGACCGGAACGGTTCACCTGCGGCGTTCAGGAACGGCCGAGCTCCTGATTGATGAAATCGAAGATCTCGTCGTCCGAGGCCGCATCCAGCTGCTGGGACACGGCGGACTTCGCCTCGCTCTCGGCCACCCCGCCCAGCTCAGACAGGATGCTCCGAAGACGGGCCTCGACGAGCCCCCTGGCGGCGTTCTCTGGGGAAAATCCTGAAATCGCGCCGGCGAGACGGTCCAGGTCAGCGAGTACGGCGGCCTCCGGCTCGACGTCCGCGGCACCGAACAAGGCCTCGTGCACATGCTCCGCGAGAAGCTGTGGCGTGGGGTAGTCGAAGACCAGGGTGGCGGGGAGCTGCATTCCGGTGTCGGCGTTCAGCCCGTTCCGCAGCTCGACCGCGGTGAGCGAGTCGAAGCCCAGGTCCTGGAATGCCCTGACAGGCTCCACGGCCTTCATATCGCGGAACCCGAGAACAGCAGCTGTGTGGCTGCGTACGAGGTCGAGTACTGCTTGGGCCCGCTCCACCGCGGAAAGGCCAGTGACCCTGCCGAGGAAGGACTGACCCGCGTCCTGGACCTTCTCTTGGGACGTGCCACCTATTGCCCCTTGGTACGTGCTACCTACCGCGTCAGCGATCTCCGGCAGGTCCGCCAGCAACGGGCTCGGACGGGCACTGGTGAATGCGGGAGCAAAGCGCTCCCACTCCACATCCGTCACCACCACCGAACCGTCACCCGCACCAACCGCCGATTCCAACGCCGAAACTGCCAATGCCGGATCCAGCGTCTTCAGCCCGCGACGCAGCAGATGCTCCTCCGCGCCCTCTGTGCCGGCCATACCGTCGCCTGCCCATGGGCCCCACGCCACCGCACAACCCACCACACCCCGCGCACGACGCGCCTCCACCAACCCCTCAACGAAGGCATTCCCCGCCGCGTACGCCCCCTGACCACCACTCCCCCACACACCGGCAATCGACGAAAACACCACGAACGCATCCAACTCACGATCGCCCAGGGCCTCGTCCAGCACCACGGCACCGGCAACCTTCGCCCCCATCACCTCAGCAAAATGCTCCGCATCCGCGTCCCCCAACGGCACGGAATCCACCACACCCGCCGCATGAACCACGGCATCCACCGCACAGCCCGACAACAGCTCCAGGACGGCGTTCCGATCCGCCACATCGCAGGTCGCCACCGTCACCTGAACTCCGAGGGCGGACAGCTCCGACTCCAACTCCGACGCGCCGGGAGCCTCCCGACCACGACGGCTGGTCAAGACGAGATGCTCGGCACCGCGTTCAGCCGCCCAGCGCGCCACACGGGCACCCAACGCACCCGTACCGCCCGTGATCAACACCGTCCCCCGCGGCCGCCAACCGTCGGCGGTGCCGTCCCCAGCGGGAGACGGAGCATGCACCAGCCGGCGCCCGAACACACCCGACGACCGCACCGCCACCTGGTCCTCAGAGCCATCGGCCAGAACACCCACGAGCCGATCAACCACCCCACGGTCCACGGCCTCCGGAAGGTCCACCAGACCACCCCAACGATCCGGCAACTCCAAAGCCGCCACCCGACCCAAACCCCACACCGCCGCACCCGCAGGATCCGGCCCACCATCCAACTGGTCGATCGCGACAGCCCCCCGCGTCACCACCCACACACGCCCGCCCACACCGGCATCCGCCAACGCCTGCACCACCACCGCAGTGCGCACCACACCCACCGGCACCCCACCACCAGAGGATTGACCCTCCACGCCGCCCGGCAGCACCATCACGCCCGCGACTGCGTCACCCTCGAACCCCGCAAACCGCTCGGCCAGCGCAACCCGGTCCACATCCGGGCCGCAGCCCACCCGCTCAACCCGCACACCACTCGCCGCCAGCCCCTCCACCACCGAAGAGGCCCAGTCCGAGTCCGCCACGCCCTCGGGCACTACCACCAACCAACGCCCGGACAGCTTCTCCCCGGCTCCCACACCGACCGGCTTCCACTGCACCCGATAACGCCAGCCGTCCACCGCCGACCGCTCACGCTGCTGCCGACGCCACGAGGACAGCGCGCTCAGGGCCTCATCCCACGAGGCATCCCCGGGGATCGCCAGTTCCCCGGCCAGGGCGTCCGGATCTTCGCGCTCTACGGCCTCCCAGAACCACGCGGTCCCGTCGTCCGCAGGCTGGGTCGCGACGTCCCCAACCTCGGTCCCCGGGTCGCTCGGCCAAAAGCGCTCACGCTGGAATGCGTACGTGGGCAGATCGACCTGCTCTGCCCCCGGGAAGAGCGCATGCCACTGCACATCCGCACCGTTGACGAACATGCCACTGACCGCGGCCACAAGGGCTTCCGACTCCAGCCGGTCCTTGCGCAACGCGGGCAACAGCAGCAGGTCCGCACTGTCTGTGCATGCCTGCGCCATGGCAGTCAGAGTGCCGTCCGGCCCGATCTCCAGGAACCGGGTCACCCCGTGCACCTCCAACCACCGCACACCGTCGTCGAAACGGACGGCCTCACGGACATGCCGCACCCAGTAGTCAGGAGACGTCAGCTCCTCCGCCGTGGCGAGTTCACCGGTCACATTCGAGACCACCGGGATACGCGGCTCCTCGTACACCACGCTCTCCGCAACCGCCCGGAACTCGTCGAGCATGGGCTCCATCAGCGGGGAGTGGAAGGCATGGCTGACCTGGAGCCGCTTCACCTTCCGGCCCTCAGACTCGAAACGCCTCGCGATCTCCGCCACGGCGGATTCCTCACCGGAGACCACGACCGCCTGCGGACCGTTCACCGCGGCGATACTTACCTGCTGCTCATGACCTTCCAGCAGCGGCAACACCTCGTCCTCGGTGGCTTGGAGGGAGACCATGGCGCCGCCGGCCGGGAGGGCCTGCATCAACCGACCGCGCGCCCCCACCAGACGGCACGCGTCCTCCAGCGACAGGACACCCGCCACATACGCAGCCACCAACTCACCAACGGAATGACCCACCAGGAAATCCGGCCGCACACCGAACGACTCCACCAACCGGAACAGCGCCACCTCCACCGCGAACAACGCCGGCTGAGTGAACCCCGTCCGATTCAGCGCCTCCGCATCATCACCGAACACGACACCCCGGAGGGAAGACTCCAACTCGGCGTCAAAGTAAGCGCATACCTCATCAAAGGCGTCCGCGAAAACCGGGAAGGTGTCATACAGCTCCCAGCCCATTCCCAAACGCTGCGCCCCCTGCCCCGTGAACAGGAATGCGGACCGCCCCTGTTGCTTGGTACCACGCACCACACCGGCGGCTTTTCGGCCATCAGCGAGTGCGGTCAGCCCCTGTACGGCCGTCTCGTGACCGTCGACGAGGAGCACAGCGCGGTGGTCGAACATCTCTCTTGACGTTGCCAATGAGAAGCCCACGTCGGAAGGGTCGAGCAGGAATTCATCCAGGTACGGCAGAAGCCGTTGCGCCTGGGCCTGCAAGCCCGCTTCGTCGCGCCCTGAGATAACCCAAGGGACTGCGGGCAGTTTGAGCGTCTCCTCGCTGCCGGGCAATTCTTCGGATGCCGGCGCCTCTTCGATGATGGCGTGGGCGTTGGTGCCGCTGATGCCGAACGAGGACACACCGGCCCGTCGCGGCCGACCTGCCTCCGGCCACTGCACCGCCTCCGTCAGCAGCCGCACCTCTCCCGCCGACCACTCCACATGCGACGACGGCTCATCGACGTGCAGAGTCTGAGGCAGGACGCCGTGCTGCAACGCCAGCACCATCTTGATCACACCGGCCACACCCGCGGCCGCCTGCGTGTGCCCGATGTTCGACTTCACCGAACCCAGCCACAACGGCCGGTCCTCGCCCCGGCCCTGACCGTACGTCGCAATCAGCGCCTGCGCCTCGATCGGGTCACCCAACGATGTCCCCGTACCGTGCGCCTCGACCACATCCACATCCGACGCCGACAGCCCCGCACCAGCCAGCGCCTGCCGGATCACCCGCTGCTGCGAAGGACCATTCGGCGCCGTCAAACCATTCGACGCGCCATCCTGATTCACCGCACTGCCACGCACGACCGCCAACACCCGATGACCATTCCGCCGGGCATCCGACAACCGCTCCACCACCAGCACACCCGCACCCTCGGAAAAGCCCGCACCATCCGCAGCATCCGAAAACGCCTTGCACCGACCATCAGCAGCCAACCCCCGCTGCCGACTGAAATCCACGAACAACCCCGGCGTCGACATCACCGTCACACCACCCGCCAACGCCAGATCACACTCACCCGCACGCAACGACTGAACCGCCAAATGCAACGCCACCAACGACGCCGAACACGCCGTATCCACCGTCACCGCAGGCCCCTCAAGGCCGAACACATACGACAACCGCCCCGACACCACACTCGCCGCATTGCCCGTGCCGATATACCCCCCCAAATCCTCCTCACCCGACGCCACCAACAACCCCGTGTAATCCTGGCCATTGGTCCCCGCGAAGACGCCGGTACGCGACCCCCGAAGCGAACCCGGAAGAATCCCCGCCCGCTCGAACGCCTCCCACGACACCTCCAACAGCAACCGCTGCTGCGGATCCATCGCCACCGCCTCACGCGGTGAGATCCCGAAGAACCCCGGATCGAACTCATCCACCCCCAGCAAGAACCCACCCTCACGCGTGGAAACCTTCCCCGGACGACCCGGCTCCGGGTCATACAACCCCTCAACATCCCAACCACGATCCACCGGGAACGGCACCACACCCTCCCCACCCCCAGCCAGCAACCCCCACAACTCCTCCGGCGACCCCACCCCACCCGGGAACCGACAACCCATCGCCACGATCGCCACCGGCTCATCCGGATCGGCGACGTCTGCGGTCGTGGGGGCCATGACACCCGCGTCAACCGTTTCGTCCCCACCGGACAACTCGCCTTCCAGGTGGCGAGCCACCCTCAGCGGAGTGGGGTAGTCGAAGACCAAAGTGGCGGGCATCGCCAGTCCGGTGGCCGCCTGAAGATGGTTGCGCAGCTCCACGGCGGTGAGTGAGTCGACACCGAGTCCCCGGAAGTCGCGGGTGGGCTCGATCGCTTCGGGGCCGGGGTGTCCCAGGACCAGTGCCGCCTGAGTCCGTACGAGTTCCAGGACCGCTGCTCGCCGCTCGTCCTGGGACAGGGGGGCGAGCCGCGACCGCAGGGCGTCCGCCGGCGTCATCTCAACCGATGAGGAGACAGCCGTACGACGCGTACTCCTCCCCAGGAGACCTCGCATGAGCGGAGGAAGGACTCCGGCGGCATGCTGCTCTCGCAACATCGTGTGATTCAGCTGGACCGGTACGACCACGGGCACTGCGGTGTGGCGGGCGGCGTCGAAAGCCTCCACGCCCCGCTCCTCGGTGAAGGGGGTGATGCCGCCGCGTGCCATGCGCTGCAGATCGGCTTCGCTGAGCTCGCCCGTCATTCCCGCGCCCGGAGCCCAGGCACCCCACGCCAACGACCTCGCGGGGAAGCCCGACCCACTACGCCGGTGCACCAGGGCATCCACAAATGCGTTTGCCGCCGCATAGTTGCCCTGGCCCGCGCTGCCGAATGTTCCCGCCACCGACGAGAACGCCATGAACTCCGCCAGGTCCTCTTCACGCGTCAGCTCGTCCAGGAGCAGCAGCGAATCCGCCTTCGGCGCCAGCACAGCGTCCATGCGAGCGGGCGTCAGCGAGGACAGCGTGCCGTCGTCGAGTACGCCTGCGGTGTGCACAATGGCGGTGAGGGGGTGCTGCTTCGGTACCGAATCCAGCAGCCCGCGCAGCGCCTCGCGGTCGGACACATCGCACGCCGCGACCTCGACCTCAGCGCCCAGACACGTCAACTCATCCACCAGGGCGTCCACACCCGGAGCCTGCGGGCCCCGACGACTCGCCAACAGGAGATGGCGTATGCCGTGCTCGGCGACCAGATGCCGGGCCACCAGCGCACCCAGACCACCCGTTCCACCCGTGATCAGCACCGTCCCCTCCGGATCGAGGGGCACCGGCATGGTCAGCACAACCTTGCCCACATGCCGGGCCTGACTCAGGAACCGGAACGCCTCAGGAGCCTTGCGCACATCCCACGCCGTCACCGGCAACGGCTCCAGCACACCCTCCTCGAAGAGGCCGACAAGTGCGGTCAGCATCTCCCCGATCCGCTCGGGACCGGCCTCAAACAGATCGAACGCCCGGTACCGCACGCCCTCATGCTCCGCCGCCACCTTCTCCGGGTCACGGACGTCGGTCTTGCCCATCTCCAGAAGGCGCCCGCCCCGCGGCAGCAGCCGCAGCGACGCATCCACAAACTCCCGCGCCAGGGAATCCAGCACCACATCCACGCCCCGGCCTGCGGTCGTCGCCAGGAAGGACCGCTCGAAGTCCAGATCACGGGACGAGGCAATGTGCGCCTCGTCCAGGCCCAGAGCCCGCAGCGCCTCCCACTTCCCCGGACTCGCGGTGGCGAACACCTCCGCGCCCAGGTGCCGCGCCAACTGCACCGCGGCCATCCCCACACCACCCGCACCGGCATGCACCAGCACCGACTCGCCCGCCTGCACCCCACCCAGCTCCACCAGCGCGTAATACGCCGTGAGGAACGCCACCGGAACCGACGCCGCCTGCGCGAACGACCAGCCCTCCGGAACCCGTACCAGCATCCGCTCATCAGCCACCGCCACCGGACCGAACGCGGACGGGAACAACCCCATCACCCGGTCACCCGGCGCCAGTCCAAGGACACCGGGGCCGGCCTCGGTCACCACGCCGGCGCCTTCCAGGCCCAATGTCCCCGCGTCACCCGGGTACGTTCCGAGGACGTTCAGCACATCGCGGAAGTTCACCCCGGCCGCCCGCACCGCGATGCGCACCTGGCCGGTCTCCAGCTCGTCCACTGCCTCGGGTCGCCGCACCAGGCGCAGGCTTTCCAGCGTGCCCTCGTCAGCGGTTTCGAGGCACCATCCGTCCTGCGGCAGGCACGGCATCGACAGCTCGTCCCGCCTGATGTTCATGCTCAGCCTCGGCAGATAGGCCGTGCCCTCCCTCAGGGCGAGTTCGGGCTCCCCCGTGGCAAGGGCAGTCGGCAGCGCTGCCAGCGAGGCTTCCGTGCCGTCCACATCCACCAGCACGAAGCGGTCGGGGTGCTCGACGCGTGCGGCGCGGACGAGGCCCCAGACCGTGGCCTGTGCGGGGTCCGGGTGCTGGAGTTCCGCCGGGACGGCGTTCCGGGTCACCACCACGAGGCGGGCAGCGGAGCAGCGCTCGGATTCCGTCCATTGCTGTATGCAGGCCAGGGCGCGGTACGTCGCGGCCCGCGCGGCCGCCGGAGTCGCGGCGGATTCAGCGGTGGCGGTGTCGAGCCGCAGCGCGACGAACGAAGGCAGGCCATCGCCCGGTGCAGAGCGGAGGTCGTGGAGATCGATGAGGTCGTGGAGACCAACGAGGCCGTGGAGATCGACGAGGTCGACGGCTTCCGCGGCGGTCTCGGGCGCCCGGGTCCAGTCGACGCGGTACAGCGCGTCGGAGTGGGTGCCGCCCTGCCGGGCGCGGCTGAACAGCTCCGCCGTCATCGGCTGCCGGGTGAGGGAAGCAATCTCCGCCACCGGTTGTCCTACGGCATCCGCCAGCTGGAGCGACACCCCGCCGTCCGCACTCGTCGACATACGTGCCCGGAGCACGGTGGCTCCCAAGGCATACAGCTTCACGTTCTGCCAGGAGAGCGGCTGCTGTCCGAGTTCGTCGGTCTCGTCCGCTTCGAGCGCCAGCGCATGGAGGACGGTGTCCAGCAGTGCGGGGTGCAGCCCGAATGACGAGGCCTCCGCCACTTCCGGGATCTCCACTGTGGCGAAGAGGTCACCGTCACGCCGCCATACGGCGCGCAGCCCGCGGAAGGCGGGACCATAGGCGATCCCGGCGTCGGCGAAGGCCTCGTAGAGACCGTCCGTCGGGACGGGCCGGGCTCCTTCCGGGGGCCACACGGCGAAGTCAAAGGTCTCGCGGTGATCGCCTGCTCCGAGCACGCCAGTGGCATGCCGGACCCATGGTTCCTCCGCGACACCGGTGCTCCCGATGCGGCAGGAGTGGAGGGTGAGTGTGCGGGCGCCGTGCAGGTCCGGCTCCTGGATGCGCATTTGCAGCTGGACGGCTTCGTGTGCCGGGAGCACCAGGGGGGCTTCGACGGTCAACGACTCGATATGGTCGCAGCCGGCCTGGTCGGCGGCGCGGAGTGCGAGTTCCAGGAAGGCCGTTCCGGGCACGAGGAGGGAGCCGTCGACGACATGATCCGCCAGCCACGGGTGGTCCTGCACGGAAAGCCGTCCGGTGAAGACGACGGAGTGGGAGTCGGCGAGCGTCATGGTGGCGGCGAGCAGGGGGTGTTCGGCCGCCTGCAACCCCGCCGAACCGAGATTCGTGGCGTTGGTGTGGGCCAGCCCGAGCCAGTAGCGCTGGTGTTGGAAGGCGTAGGTGGGCAGGTCTGTTTGGCGGGCGCCGGTGCCTGCGAAGAGGGTGGCCCAGTCGACGGTGACTCCGCGGGCATAGGCGTGGCCGAGGGCGGTGAGGAGCGCCGTCACCTCCGGACGGTCCTTGCGGAGGGCGGGCACGAGGAGGTGGTCCGCGTGACCGTCGAGGCATCCCTGCGCCATGGCGGTCAGGGTGCCGTCCGGGCCGATCTCCAGGAACCGGGTGACCTCGTGCTGCTGCAGCCACCGGATGCCGTCAGCGAAGCGGACGGCGCCGCGGACATGCCGCACCCAGTAGTCGGGGGAGGTCAATTCCTCTGCCGTGGCGAGTTCACCGGTCACGTTCGAGACCACCGGGATACGGGGCTCCTCGTACGCCACGCTCTCCGCGATCGTCCGGAATTCCGCGAGCATCGGCTCCATCAGCGGGGAGTGGAAGGCATGGCTGACCTGGAGCCGCTTCACCTTCCGGCCCTCGGACTCGAAATGCCCGGCGATGTCCGCGACCACGGACTCCTCGCCGGAGACCACCACTGCCCGCGGACCGTTCACCGCGGCAATACTCACCCGCTGCTCACGGCCCTCCAGCAGCGGCAGCACCTCGGCCTCGGTGGCCTGGACAGACACCATCGCCCCACCCGCCGGCAGCGCCTGCATCAACCGACCGCGCGCCGCCACCAGACGGCAGGCGTCCGCCAGCGACAGGACGCCCGCCACATGGGCAGCAGCCAACTCGCCGATGGAGTGGCCCACCAGGTAGTCGGGACGGACTCCGAAGGACTCGACCAGCCGGAACAGCGCCACCTCAACGGCGAACAACGCCGGCTGAGTGAACTCCGTCCGATGCAGCGCCTCCGCGTCTGACTCCAGGTCTGCCTCCGCGTCTGACTTCGCGTCTGACTTCGCGTCTGACCCGAGGTCTGACTTCACCTCTGGCTCCGCGTCTGACTCCGAGTCTCCGTCGGTGGCGAACACCACACTCCGCAGGGGCGACGCCAGCTCACCGTCGAAGTGCGCGCACACCGCATCGAAGGCCTCCGCGAACACCGGGAATTCCTCGTACAACTCCCGGCCCATTTGGACCCGTTGTGCTCCCTGTCCGGTGAACAGAAAGGCAAGGCTGCCTTCGGAGGTGGCCAGGCCTTCGACGACCTTCCCCTGCGGCTCGCCGCGGCCGAGCGCGTTCAAGCGGTCGAGCAGCGTTTCCCTGTCCTCGCCGAGCACGACGGCCCGATGTTCGAACGGCGACCGGGTGGTGGCGAGCGACAGTCCTACGTCCCGCGGGTCCAGTTCGGGCCGGTTCGTCAGATGCTCCGACAGGCGCGCGGCCTGCGACCTCAGGGCCGCCTCGCTGCGTCCGGACAGCACCCAGGGCACAAGGGACGGTGCGGGTGCGGGTGCGGGTGTCCGGGATATGGCGCCCTGCGGTTCGTCCGCAGGGGGCTGTTCGAGGATGACATGTGCGTTGGTGCCGCTCAGGCCGAATGACGACACACCTGCCCGACGGGGCCGGGCTCCCTCCGGCCACCGCACGTCATCGGTCAGCAGCCGGACGTGGCCCGCCGACCAGTCCACGTGGGAGGACGGCTCGTCCACGTGCAACGTCCGTGGCAGGACTCCGTGCCGGAAGGCCTCCACCATTTTGATGACGCCCGCGACACCCGCTGCCACCTGGGTGTGCCCGATGTTCGACTTCACCGAACCCAGCCAGAGCGGCCGGTCCGCGTCGCGGTCCTGGCCGTAGGTGGCCAGGAGTGCCTGTGCCTCGATCGGATCGCCCAGCGTGGTGCCCGTCCCGTGGCCCTCGACCGCATCCACGTCCGACGCCGACAGCCCCGCGCCGACCAGTGCCTGCCGGATCACCCGCTGCTGGGAGGGGCCGTTCGGTGCGGTCAGGCCGTTCGACGCACCGTCCTGGTTCATGGCGCTGCCGCGTATGACGGCCAGCACCCGGTGGCCGTTGCGCCGGGCGTCCGAGAGGCGCTCCACCAGCACGATGCCGGCGCCTTCGCCCCAGACGGTGCCGTCCGCGGTCTCCGCGAACGCCTTGCAGCGGGCGTCCGCGGCAAGGCCCCGCTGCCTGCTGAACTCGATGAACGCACCCGGTGTGGACATCACGGTCACTCCGCCGGCGAGGGCGAGGTCGCAGTCGCCCGTGCGCAGGGACTGCACCGCCAGATGCAGGGCGACCAGCGACGACGAACATGCCGTGTCCACGGTCACGGCGGGCCCCTCCAGGCCCAGCGCATACGCCACCCGGCCCGACACCACCGCGCCGGAGCTTCCGGTGAGCAGATGGCCCTGGAGGTCGTCGGGCATATCGCCGGCACCCGACCCGTAGCCCTGGTAGCCGCAGCCCACGAAGAGTCCGCTGCGGCTGCCCCGTAGCGACAGCGGGGCGAGGCCGGCCCGTTCCACGGCTTCCCAGGAGATCTCCAGCAGCATCCGCTGCTGGGGGTCCATGGCCAATGCCTCGCGTGGCGAAATCCCGAAGAAGCCGGGGTCGAAGTCGCCGGCGCTGCGGACGAATCCGCCCTCGCGCACATAACTGGTGCCCGGACAGCCGGAGTCGGGGTCGTAGACGGCGTCGAGGTTCCAGCCGCGGTCCTCGGGGAAGGGCGTGATGGCGTCGCCGCCGTCGGCGATCAGCTTCCAGAGGTCCTCCGGTGACCGTACGTCCCCGGGGTAGCGGCAGGCCATGCCCACGATGGCGATCGGTTCCCCGTCCGCCTGTACGGGGTGCGCGGGTGCGGCGGTGTGCTGCTCCCCGAGGTCTCCCAGGATTTCGGTGCGCAGATGACGCGCCAGTGCCAGCGGCGTCGGATGGTCGAAGACGAGCGTCGGGGACAGGGGCAGCGAGACGGCCGCGGAGAGGGTGTTGCGGAGTTCGACCGCGGTGAGGGAGTCGGTGCCGAGTTCCTGGAAGGTGCGGGTTGTCCCGACGGATTCGGAGGCCGGGTATCCCAGCACGGTGGCGGTGGTCCGGCGTACCAGGCGGAGCAGGTGTTGTTCCTGTTCGGCGGGGGTGCGCAGAGTGGCGAGGAGGCTGCGGACGCCTTCGGCCACGGTGTCCTGGCCGGAGTTCCGGGCGGCGGCTTCGGGCAGTTTGCCGAAGAGCGCGTTGCGGCCTGCGGGGAAGGTGTCCCAGTCGATGTCGGCGATGACGAGGTGTGTCTCGCCGTGGTCGAGTGCCTGGTCCAGCGCGACCAGTGCGGTTTCCGGCTCCATGGGCGGCAGGCCAGCGCGGCTGAGCTTCGCGCGCAGGGTGGGGTCGGCGGCCATGCCTTCGTGTGCCCAGGGGCCCCAGGCGATGCTGGTCGCGGGCAGGCCCTGGGCGCGCCGGTGCTGGGCGAGGGCGTCCAGGCCGGCGTTGGCCGCCGCGTAGTTGGCCTGTCCGGCCGCGCCGAGGGTGCCCGCGACGGAGGAGAAGAGGACGAACGCGGTGAGGTCGTGGGCGCGGGTCAGGTCGTGGAGGTTGGTGGCGGCCTCGGTCTTGGGGCGCAGGACGGTGGCGAACCGCTCGGCGTCCATGGTGGCGAGGGTGCCGTCGTCGAGCACGCCTGCGGTGTGGAAGACGCTGGTCAGGGGCTGGTCTTCGGGGAGGGAGGCGACGAGCTGGGCCAGTGCGTCGCGGTCTGCGGGGTCGACGGCGGCGAGGGTGGAGCGGGCGCCGTATGTGGCGAGTTCGGCGATGAGGTCCTGGGCGCCCGGGGCGTCGGCGCCCCGCCTGCTGATGAGCAGCAGATGTGCGGCGCCTTCGCGGGCCAGTCGGCGGGCGAGGGCGGAGCCGATGGTGCCGGTGCCTCCGGTGATCAGTGTGGTGCCGGCCGGGGCCCAGCCGGTCGATCCGCCGGGCTGCTCGGGGCGGGGGGCCCGGACCAGTCTGCGGGCGAAGAGGCCGGAGGCGCGGAGGGCGAACTCCTTGCCGTTCCCGGTGTCGTGGCCGGGGCTGTGGAGCACCGCGCACAGTCGGTCCAGGGCACGTGCGTCGAGCCGTTCCGGCAGGTCGATCAGGCCGGTCCAGTGGTCGGGGTGTTCGATGGCCGCGCTGCGGCCGAGGCCCCAGAGGGTGGCCTCATGAGGGGCGCTGAGCCGGTCGGAGCGGCCGATGCTGACGGCGCCGCGGGTCGCGCTCCACAGTCGTACGGGGGCGTCGGCGCGGAGCAGCGCCTGGAGGAGCGCACCGGTCAGGACGAGGGCGGCGGGGGCCTCGGGGTGGTGGGGGTCGCGTGCGGTGCCCAGGCCGAGGAGGGAGAGGACGTTGATCTCGTCCGGGTCGCGGTCCCGGTCGCGTGCCTCCTCGATCCGTTGCGCGAGGTGGTCTGCGTCCGGCGGCAGGCTCAGGGTGGTGACGGTCGAGCCGTGCCCGGCGAGTGCGGTCGTGAGGGCGTCGACGACGGGCTGGTGGTCCTCCGGCCCCTCGGCGGGGACGACGAGCAGCCAGTGGGCCGGTGCGGTCGTGGTGGCGTGGGGCTCGACCGGCTCCCAGTGCTCCGCGTACCGCCAGGTCCGGGCGGTGGAGTGCTGCTGCTGGTCGCGGTGGAAGGCGGCGAGTGCGGGGACGACCGGTTCGAGGAGGGAGCGGTCGAGGCTGAGGCTGTCGGCGAGTTCCGGCACGTTCTGCTGCTCGACGGCGGTCCAGAACGCGGAGTCGGCCGGCCGGCTGCCGGGGGCGTCGTCGGGGGGTGTGGCGTTGAGCCAGTAGCGGGTGCGCTGGAACGCGTACGTCGGGAGGTCGACGCGGCGGGCGCCGGGCAGCAGGGCGGCCCAGTCGAGGGGGGCGCCGGAGAGGTGGAGTCTGCCGATCGCGGTGAGCAGGCTTACGGCCTCGGGGGTGTCCTTGCGGAGGAGGGGGGTCAGCAGTCGGTCGCCGTCGGGAAGGCAGGCCGCGGCCAGCGCGGTCAGGGTGGCGTCGGGGCCGAGCTCGACGAGCCGGGTGACATTGCGCTCGGCGAGGGCGCGCATGCCGTCCGCGAAGCGGACGCTCTGGCGGGCGTGGTCCACCCAGTAGTCAGGGCGGCAGAGTTCGTCGGGGGTGGCGAGGCGGCCGGTGACATTGGAGACGACGGGGATCTGCGGCTGCCGGTAGGTCAGGTCACGGGCGGTGGCGCGCAGGTCCTCCAGCATCGGGTCCATGAGCGGCGAGTGGAAGGCGTGGCTGACCCGCAGTCGGGAGACCTTGCGTCCCAGGTCCCTGAAGTGGCCGGCGAGGGTGTCCACGGTGGCTTCGTCACCGGCGATGACGGTGGCCTCGGGGCCGTTGACCGCGGCGATGCTCACCCGGTCCGCGGTGTCCGTCAGCAGCGGCAGCACCTCGGCTTCGGTTGCCTGGAGGGAGGCCATGGCGCCGCCGGGCGGGAGTGCCTGCATCAGCCGGCCGCGGGCCGCCACCAGCCGGCAGGCGTCCGGAAGGGACAGCACACCGGCGCAGTGCGCGGCGGCCAGTTCGCCGATCGAGTGGCCCATCACGATGTCGGGCTCGATGCCCCACGAGGTCAGCAGCCGGAAGAGGGCCACTTCGAAGGCGAAGAGCGCGGGCTGGGTGTACCCGGTCCGGTCCAGCAGGGCCGCGTCGTCTCCGAAGGCGAGGGCGCGCAGCGGACGTTCGAGCTCCGGGTCGAGGTGTTCACAGGCGGCGTCGAAGGCCTCGGCGAAGGCGGGGAAGGTGTCGTACAGCTCGCGGCCCATGCCGGGGCGCTGGGCGCCCTGCCCGGTGAACAGGAACGCGGTCTTTCCGCGGAGGGGGGAGCCGGTGACCGCGCCTGCGGCGTCGGGTCCCTCCTCGGCGAGTGCGGTCAGCTTGCCGTGCAGTTCGGCCGGGCCGGTGCCGAGCAGCACCGCACGGTGTTCGAAGGCGGACCGGGAGGTGGCGAGCGAGTAGGCCAGATCCTGCGGGTCCGCGTCGGGGTGGGCTTCCAGGTGCGTCAGCAGACGGCCGGCTTGTGCGCGCAGGGCCTCCGCGCTGCGGGCGGAGAGCACCCACGGGATGTGCGGAAGGCCAGCCGCCGCGGTGGGGTGCGGGGCTGTTTCGACGGCCTGTTCCCGACGCTCTGCGGCCTGCTTCCCGCCCTCCGCGGCCTGTTCCCCGCCCTCCGCGGCCTGTTCACGGCCCTCAGCTGCCGGTTCCCGGTCGTCCGGGGAGGGAGCCGGGTCCTGCGGAGCCTGTTCCAGGATGGTGTGCGCGTTGGTGCCGCTGATGCTGAAGGACGAGACGGCGGCGCGGCGCGGCCGGGAAGCGTCCGGCCAGGTCACGGGCTCGGTCAGCAGCCGGACGTGGCCCGCCGACCAGTCCACGTGGGTGGAGGGCCGGGCGGTGTGCAGGCTCTGCGGCAGGACACCGTGCCTGAGGGCCAGCACCATCTTGATCACACCGGCCACCCCCGCGGCCGCCTGGGTGTGCCCGATGTTGGACTTCACCGACCCCAGCCACAACGGCCGTTCGGCCGACCGGTCCTGGCCGTAGGTGGCGAGCAGCGCCTGTGCCTCGATCGGGTCACCCAGCGTCGTACCGGTTCCATGTGCCTCGACGGCGTCCACGTCGGCGGAGGTCAGCCCGGCGCCGGTGAGCGCGGAGCGGATCACCCGTTGCTGGGCGGGGCCGTTGGGGGCGGTGAGGCCGTTGGAGGCACCGTCCTGGTTGAGGGCGCTGCCGCGGAGCAGAGCGAGCACGGGGTGGCCGTTGCGGCGGGCGTCGGAGAGCCGTTCGACGAGCAGCATCCCGGCGCCCTCGCCCCAGCCGGTGCCGTCGGCGTCGTCGGAGAACGGTTTGCACCGGCCGTCGCCGGCGAGTCCGCCCTGCCGGTCGAACTCGACGAAGGCGGCGGGGGTGGACATGATCGCGACCCCGCCCGCAAGGGCGAGGTCGCATTCGCCCGCCCGGAGGGACTGTGCGGCGAGGTGCAGAGTGACCAGCGAGGAGGAGCAGGCGGTGTCGACGGTGACGGCGGGACCTTCGAGGCCGAGGGCGTAGGCGACCCGGCCCGAGACGACGCTTCCGGTGGTGCCGGTGAGGAGGTGCCCTGCGACGCCCTCGGGGACGTTGTCACGCAGCCCGGCGCCGTACTCCTGATTGCTGCAGCCCGCGAAGACGGCTGTCCTGCTGCCGCGCAGCGCCATCGGGTCGATGCCCGCCCGTTCCAATGCCTCCCAGGACACCTCCAGGAGGAGCCGCTGCTGCGGGTCGGTGGCCAGTGCCTCGCGCGGGCTCATACCGAAGAACTGTGGATCGAAGGCGTCGGCGGTGTGGACGAAGCCGCCGCGGGTGGTGGCCACATCGAGTGCGCTCAGGTCCCACCCGCGGTCGGCGGGGAATTCCGACAGCGCGTCGACGCCTCCGGCGAGCAGCTGCCAGTACTCCTCGGGTGTCTGCACACCGCCCGGGAAGCGGCAGCTCATGGCGACGATGGCGAGGGGTTCACCGGCGGCGTCGACCAGCTGCTGATTCTGTTTGCGCAGCCGGTCGTTCTCCCGCAGCGAGGCCCGGAGGGCTTCGACGATCTGATCCGCGGACGTGGCCATTGGTCAGCTCTCCATCATTCCGGCTTCGTCAGGTGGGGGTGCGTCGTGGCGGCGGTGCTCAGCCGTCCGCTGCGCCGAACGCGAGGCGCACGAGGTCGTCGACTTCCATGCTCTCGATGGCGTCCGGTGCGGGGGCGGAGTCGACGCCGCCCTCGCGGACGGTGCCGGTCGTCGTCGGCTGTGCCAGCGCCAGCAGGTCGTCGAGCAGTCCGGCCGCCCGCAGGCGTTCGAGGGGGATGGCGGCCAGGGCCTCACGTACCGCTGCGTCGTCCTCCGGTGCGGCGGCTTGCCCCGCGGGAGGACCGGGGGCGAGCTCCGCGCACAGGTGGTCGGCGAGGGCCAGCGGTGTGGGGTGGTCGAAGACGAGCGTGGCGGGCAGCAGGGCTCCGGTCGCGGTACCGAGCCGGTTGCGCAGCTCCACCGCGGTCAGCGAGTCGAAGCCGAGGTCCTTGAACGACTGCTGGTCACCGACCTCGGCCGCGGAGGCATGACCGAGTACGGCAGCGACCTGGGTGCACACCACGTCGAGCACGGCATGGTGCGCCTCGTCGCGGTTCAGGGTGGCGAGCGTGCGGGTCAGTGTCCCGGCGGAGCCCGTTCCGGCCGGTGCCGTCGGATCCGCGGCCGCCGTCCGGCGAGGTGCGGTCGGCAGGAGGCCGCTCAGCAGCGATGGTACGGGTCCGCCCGAGCCCAGGGCGCGGCGGTCGACCAGCATCGGCAGCAGGGCCGCCTCGGGCCGGCCGAGCGCCGCGTCGTGGAGGGCGAGCCCGCGGTCGGGGGGCAGTGCGGGCAGGCCCGCGCGTGCCATGCGGTGCAGATCGGCTTCGGTGAGTCCGCTGGTCATGCCCGTCGTCCGGGACCACGGCCCCCAGGCGAGCGAGGTGGCGGGCAGCCCGGCGGCCCGGCGCCCGGCGACGAAGGTGTCACAGAAGGCGTTGGCGGCGGCGTAGTTGGCCTGGCCGGGAGCGCCGAACACACCGGCGGTCGAGGAGAAGACGAGGAACGCCGCCAGGTCCTCGTCACGGGTGAGCTCATGCAGATGGACCGTCGCATCGGCCTTGGGGCGCAGGACCGCGGACAGCCGCTGCGGGGTGAGCGAGGTGACGACGGTGTCGTCGAGTACGCCTGCGGTGTGCACGACGGCGGTGAGGGGGTGCTGCTTCGGTATCGCATCCAGCAGACCGCTCAGCGCCTCGCGGTCGGACACATCGCACGCCACGACCTCGACCTCGGCGCCCAGACCCGTCAGCTCCTCCACCAGGGCGTCCACGCCGGGAGCCTGCGGTCCCCGACGACTGGCCAACAGGAGATGGCGTATGCCGTGCTCGGCGACCAGATGCCGGGCCACCAGCGCACCCAGACCACCCGTCCCGCCAGTGATCAGTACCGTTCCGGCCGGATCGAGCGCAACCGGCATCGTCAGTACGACCTTGCCGATGTGCTTGGCCTGGCTGAGGTGGCGGAAGGCCTCAGGAGCCCGCCGCACGTCCCACGCGGTCACCGGCAACGGCTTCAGCACACCTTGGTCGAACAGCTCACGGACCTGCGCGAACATCTCCCGGATCCGGTCCGGACCGGCCTCGATCAGATCGAAGGCCTGGTAGCGGACGCCCTCGTGCTCGGCGGCCACCTGCTCCGGCTCACGGATGTCGGTCTTGCCCATCTCCAGGAAACGGCCGCCCCGGGGCAGCAGTCGCAGCGAGGCGTCGACGAACTCCTTTGCCAGGGAGTCCAGCACCAGATCCACACCACGGCCACCGGTCGCCTCGAGGAACGACCGCTCGAAGTCCAGATCACGCGAGGAAGCGATACGCGCCTCGCCCAGACCCAGTTCCCGCAAGGTGTCCCACTTCCCCGGGCTCGCGGTGCCGAAGACCTCTGCACCCAAGTGGCGCGCCACCTGCACGGCGGCCATGCCCACACCACCCGCGGCGGCATGCACGAGGACCGACTCGCCGGCCTGGAGGTCACCGAGCTCGGCCAGTGCGTAGTACGCCGTCAGGAAGACCACCGGAGCGGACGCCGCCTGCGCGAAGGACCAGCCCTCCGGAACCCGTACCAGCATCCGCTCATCAGCCACCGCCACCGGACCGAACGCGGACGGGAACAACCCCATCACCCGGTCCCCCGGGGCGAACCCGAGGACATCGGGGCCGGTCTCGGTGACCACCCCCGCACCCTCCAGACCGAAGGCCCCCGCATCTCCCGGGTACATGCCGAGAACGTTCAGCACATCGCGGAAGTTCACCCCGGCCGCCCGCACCGCGATGCGCACTTCGCCCCGTCCCAGCGGTCGTGCGGCGTCGTCGTGGGGCATGAGCGTGAGGTGATCGAGAGTGCCCTTGCCGGTCATGCCGAGGCGCCAGCAGGTGCCCTCGGCGGGCTCGCGCAACGCGGTGCCGGCGTGGATCGGGGCGACCTTCGGCAGATGCACGGTGCCGCCGCGGACGGCGAATTGGGGCTCGTGGGTGGCCAGCGCGGCGGGCAGCGCGGCGTACGAGGTGTCCTGGCCGTCGAGGTCGGCGAGGACGAACCGGCCGGGGTGCTCGGACTGCGCCGAGCGCACCAGCCCCCAGATGGGGGCGGCGGCAGGATCGTGGTGGGTGGTGCCGGGGGCGTCGACGGCTGCCCGGGTGACGAAGACGAGGCGGGCGGTGGCGGGCGGGTCCGTCAGCCACCGCTGGACCAGTGCGAGTGCGCCGGTCGCCGCCTCGTGCGGGTCGGCGGCGGGGAGTTCCACGAGGACGGTGCCGGCGGTCTCGTGGAGATCGGCCGGACCGGTCAGCCGGGTCACGGTGTGGCCCGCGCCCTCCAGGCCGGCGGCGAGGGCCTCGCTGTCCAGGACGAGGAGGCGGGCCGGCTCCTCGGGCGGCGTCGTGGGCAGAGGGGCCACGGGCCAGTCAAGGTGGTAGAGGGGATCGGAGGGCCGGGCGGAGAGCGCGATCCGGTCGGTGGACATCTCGCGCAGCGTCAGTGCCTCGATGTCGGCGACGGGCCGGCCTTCCGCGTCGGCGAGGGTGAGGGCCACGGTGCCGGGTGCGGACAGGTCGCAGCGGACCCGCAGCTGCTTCGCCCCGGTGGCGTGGAGCCGCACTCCGCGCCAGGAAAAGGGCAGTCGTCCGCTCTCGGTGTCCTCCGTCGGCAGGAATGCGGACGCGTGCAGAGCGGCGTCGAGCAGCGCCGGGTGGAGCGCGAAACGGTCCGCGTCCTGGTGTGCGGGCTGGGGCAGGGTCACCTCGGCGAGTACCTGGTCGCCGTGGCGCCAGGCGGCACGCAGTCCTTGGAAGAGCGGTCCGTAGTCGAACCCGCCCGCGCTCAGTCGCTCATAGAGGTCCTCGACCGGGAGTGGCTCGGAGCCGGCGGGCGGCCATGCCGACGGGGCCGGTGCCGTGGGCTCCGGGTGGGCTGCGGAGAGGGTACCGGTGGCGTGCAGCGTCCAGGGCTCTCCGGGGGCCGGGTCGACGTGGCGGGCATGGACGGTGAACGGCCGGCGGCCCTGGCCGTCGTCGGCGCCGAGGACCGCCTGCAGGTCCATCGTGTCCCGCTCGGGGAGGATGAGGGGGCTGACCAGGGTGAGGTCCTCGACGTGGGGGCAGTCGGCCCGGTCGCCCGCCAGGAGCGCGAGTTCGAGGAAGGCCGTGCCGGGGACGACAGCGGTGCCCGCGAGGGCGTGGTCGGCGAGCCACGGCTGGTCGCGTACCGAGAGCCGGCTGGTGAACAGGCGGCTGCCGTCGGCGAGTTCGACGGCCGCGCTCAGCAGCGGGTGGCCGGCCGGGCTGATTCCCGCGGTGGCGAGGGCGCGCGGGGTCGGCCAGTAGCGCTGCCGCTGGAAGGGGTAGGTGGGCAGGTCGGTGACGGCCGGGCGTCCGGGGCGGGCGTTGGCGACGGCGGACCAGTCGAGGTCCGCGCCGTGGACATGGGCGCGGGCGAGGCCGTCCAGCAGCGAGCGGGACTCGGAGGTCCGGTCGCGGAGCAGCGGGATGACGGCCGTGCCGGTGGAGTCGGGGGGCAGGCAGCCGGCTGCCATGGCGGAGAGGGTGCCGTCGGGGCCGAGTTCGACATAGCGCTGTACGCCCTGCTCGGCGAGTCCGCGGATGCCGTCGTGGAAACGGACGGCGCCCCGCACCTGGCGCACCCAGTAGTCGGGGAGGTCCAGTTCGGTGGCGACCTCGCCGGTCAGGTTGGACACCACGGGGATGCGCGGCTCGTGGTAGGTGAGCGCCTCGGCGACCGTGCGGAACGCGGCGAGCATCGGGTCCATGTGCGGTGAGTGGAAGGCATGGCTGACCCGGAGCTGTTTGGTCCGGCGGCCGTCGGCGGCCAGCCGTTCGGCGATCCGGGTCACCGCGGGACGGTCGCCGGAGATCACCACGGAGTCGGGGCCGTTGACGGCGGCGATGCACACCTGCTGACCGAGTCCGTCGAGCAGCGGCAGCACCTCGGCCTCCGTCGCCTGGAGCGCGACCATGGCGCCGGTCTCCGGGAGCTCCTGCATGAGCCGGCCGCGGGCGGCGACCAGGGCACAGGCGTCGGGCAGGGAGAACACCCCGGCGATCTGCGCGGCGGTCACCTCGCCGATGGAATGGCCCAGCAGGTAGTCGGCGCGCAGGCCGGTGCTTTCCACGAGGCGGTGGAGGGCGGTCTCCATGGCGAAGAGCGCGGGCTGGGTGTACTCCGTGCGGTGGAGCAGACCGTCGGGGTCGTGGAACATGACGTCGCGCAGCGGACGGTCGAGAGGGTCGGCGAAGTGCTCGCAGACCTCGTCGAGGGCCTGGGCAAACACCGGGAAGCCCTCGTACAACTCCCTTCCCATTCCGGCCCGTTGTGCGCCCTGCCCGGTGAACAGGAAGGCGGTGGATGCGCCGGGACGGACCACGCCGTGGGCGGCTCCGGTGGCCGGCTCCTCGCCGGAGGCCAGTCCGTCCAGGGCGGACAGCAGGGTGGCACGGTCGGTGCCGTGGGCGACCGCGCGGTGCTCGAAGGAGGCGCGGGTGGTGGCCAGGGCGTGGCCGACGGCTGCGACGGGCAGGTCCTCGTGGCGTTCGGCGTGTGCGTGCAGGGCCGTGGCCAGGGCGCGGAGGGCCTCGGGGCTGCGGGCGGACAGCGGCCATACGACCGGCAGCCGGGTGGCGTCGGCGGCGTCCTGTGCGTCCGGCTTCGCGCCGTCCGCCGGTTCGGCGGGCTCGGCCGGTTCCGGGGCGGCCGGTTCGAGTTCCGGGGTGGCCTGTTCGAGGATGAGGTGCGCGTTGGTGCCGCTGAAGCCGAAGGAGGAGACCCCGGCTCTGCGGGGGCGCCCGTGATCGGGCCACGGGAGGGGGGCGGCCAGCAGTTCCACGGCGCCTTCGGCCCAGTCCACGTGGGACGAGGGCGCATCGATGTGCAGCGTCCGCGGCAGCAGGCCGTGGCGCATGGCCTGCACCATTTTGATCACTCCGGCCACGCCGGACGCGGCCTGGGTGTGCCCGATGTTGGACTTCACCGACCCGAGCCGGAGCGGCCGATCCGCGGGGCGCTCCTGGCCGTAGGTGGCGAGGAGCGCCTGTGCCTCGATCGGATCGCCGAGGGTGGTGCCGGTGCCATGTGCTTCGACGGCGTCGACCTCACCGGCCGTGAGCCGGGCGTCGGCGAGCGCCGCCCTGATCACCCGTTGCTGGGAGGGGCCGTTGGGCGCCGTGAGGCCGTTGCTCGCGCCGTCAGAGTTGATGGCGCTGCCGCGGATGACGGCCAGTACCGGGTGTCCGTTGCGCCGGGCGTCGGACAGCCGCTCGACCAGCAGCATCCCGGCACCCTCGCCCCAGCCGGTGCCGTCGGCACCGTCGGCGAACGCCTTGCAGCGGCCGTCGGCGGACAGCCCGCGCTGGCGGCTGAACTCCAGGAACGCGGCAGGGGTCGACATCACCGTGACACCGCCCGCCAGGGCGAGCGAGCACTCCCCCGACTGGAGCGCGCGTACGGCCCAGTGCAGGGCGACGAGGGAGGAGGAGCATGCCGTGTCGACGGTGACGGCCGGGCCTTCGAGGCCGAACGAGTAGGCGATCCGGCCGGAGACCACGCTCGCCGCGTTGCCCGTTCCCAGGTATCCGCCCACAGCCTCGGCGGCGTTGCCCAGGACGGTGGTGTAGTCCTGCCCGTTGGTGCCGGCGTAGACGCCCGTACGGCTGCCGCGCAGGGACAGCGGGTCGATCCCGGCCCGCTCGAACGCCTCCCAGCAGACCTCCAGCAGGATCCGCTGCTGCGGGTCCATGGCGAGGGCCTCGCGGGGCGAGACGCCGAAGAATCCGGCGTCGAAGCGGTCGACTTCGGTGAGGAAGCCGCCCCGGCGGGTGTAGGTCGTTCCCTCGTGCTCCGGGTCGGGGTCGTACAGCGCCGCGGTGTCCCAGCCACGGTCTTCGGGGAACTCCCCGATGGCGTCGCCGCCGGCGGCCAGGAACTCCCAGAACGCGTCCGGTGTCCGGATGCCGCCCGGGAAGCGGCAGCTCATCGCCACGATGGCGACGGGCTCACCGGCTGTCGTGGCGTCGGCCCCGGCTGCGGTCAACTCCCGGTTATTGCCGAGCAGTTCGGCTATCAGGTAGGTGGCGACGGCCGAGGGCGTGGGGTGGTCGAAGACCAGGGTGGCCGACAACCGGAGTCCGGTCCGGCGGCCGAGCGCATTGCGCAGTTCGAGGGCGGTCAGGGAGTCCAGGCCGAGGTCCTCGAAGGCCCGGTCCGCGTCGACCCGGCCCGCCGCCCTGTGGCCGAGGACGGCGGCGATCTCGGTGCGTACGAGGTCGAGGACCTGGGCGTGGCGCTCTTCCGGTGCCAGGGCGGCCAGCGCCTGGGCCGCCGAGGCCCCGGCGCCCGTGCCCGGTCCGCGCGCCGGGGCCGCGGTCCGCTTGGCGGGACGGCCGGCGAGTTCCCGGAGCAGGGGGGCAACCACAGTGCCGCTCCTGCGGATCGCGGCGACATCGAGCGGCACCGGGACCGGTACCGCCCGGTCCTGGGACAGACAGCGGTCGAACAAGTCGAGTGCCGCCTCGGTGGACAGCGCACCGACGCCGCCCCGGTCCATCCGCCGCCGGTCCGTCTCGTCCAGGCGGGCGCTCATCTCGCTGCGCTCCGCCCACATTCCCCAGCCGACGGCGAGGGCCGGGCGGCCCTCGGCGCGGCGGCGGTGGGCGAGCGCTTCCAGGAAGGCATTGCCGGCGGCGTAGTTGCCCTGGCCGGGACCGCCGAAGGTGGCGGCCGCCGAGGAGAACAGGACGAAGGCCGAGAGATCGAGGTCCCGGGTGAGCCGGTCGAGGTTGACCGCGGCATCGGCCTTGGGGCGCAGGACGGTGGCCATCCGCTCGGGGGTGAGGGAGGAGACCACCCCGTCGTCGAGCACACCTGCGGCGTGCACGACCGCCCCCAAGGGGTGTGCTTCGGGGAGGGCGGCCAGCAGGTCGGCCAGGGCCGCGCGATCGGCGACGTCGCAGGCGGCGAGAGTCACCCGGGCGCCCAACTCACGCAATTCTGCTGCCAGTTGGACGGCGCCGGGCGCGGCGGTCCCGCGCCGTCCGACGAGCAGCAGATGCCGTACGCCGTGTCCGGTCACCAGGTGTCGGGTCACGGCGGCGCCCACGGTCCCGGTGGCCCCGGTCACCAGAACGGTGCGGAACGCGTCGAAACGGGCTGCGGCTGTGGGGTGCTCGGTGGTCCGGGAGGGCTGGGGAAGCCGAGTCAGACGAGGGGCCAGGATGCGCGCGGCGCGGACGGCGAGCTGGGTCTCCCCCGACTCCACGGCCGCGCTGACCACTGCGGTGGGCAGGGCATCGCCGTCGGCGTCGGTGTCGGCGTCGCCCTCGGTGTCGGCGTCCACGTCCACGTCCACGAGCAGGAAGCGGTCGGGGTTCTCCGACTGCGCCGAGCGCACCAGGCCCCACACCGCGGCGGCGGGCAGGTCCTTGACGGTCTCGTCCGGGGAGGTGGCGACGGCGCCCCGGGTGAGGAAGACCAGACGTGCGCCGGCGAGGCCTGGCAGGCGGAGCCAGGCCTGGAGCAGTGTCAGGGCGTGCACGACCGAGGTGTGGACGGCGTCAGCCGGTTCACCGGACTCGGCGGCCGGGGCCACGTCGGCGGTCCGCCAGGGGACGACGACGAGGTCGGGGGCTTCGGCGCCCTGTTCCACGGCCGTGGCGAGCGCGTCCAGTTCACCGTGGAAAGTGGGTTCGTCCGCGTCGGCCCCGGCCCCTTCCGCTTCGGCCCCGGCCCCTTCCACACCGAGGACGGCGACCCGGCAGGGCCGCTGCTGCGGGGTGGGCGGCCGTAGCCCGGTCCACTCGACGGTGAAGAGATCGTCGCGGCCGTCGGTGTCCTGCGGCGGCCCGAACTCGGTGGCGGGTACGGGCGTGACGGAGCCGAACGAGGCGACCGGTTCGCCGAGTTCGTCGGTGAGGTGGATGTCCAGACCGCCGTCGTCAGCGGGCGCGAGGCGGGCGCGCACCGATTCCGCGGCCACCGCGTGCAGCACGCAGTCGCGCCAGGACACGGCGACGGCGCCGGGGTGTCCCGCCGCCGGGAGCGCCTGGAGCACGGCGTCGAGCAGCGCCGGGTGGAGGGCGAACCGGGCCGCGTCGCCGCGGTACTCCTCGGGCAGTGCGGCCTCGGTGAACACCGTGTCGCCCTGCCGCCAGACGCTTCCCGGCCCGCCGGACGGGAGGCCGTGCGGCGCCGCGTCGTCCGCCCGCGCCGCGCGGAGGGGGTCCGTGTCGACGGGCCGGGCGTCGGCGGGCGGCCAGGTCCGCAGGTCGTGGCCGGGAAGTGGGGGCGGCTGCGCGGTGAGCACACCGTGGGCGTGCCGGGTCCACGGAGTCTCGTCGTCCGGCCGGTCGGCGGGACGGGCGTGCACGGTGAGGGTGCGCTGCCCATCCGGTTCCCCGGCGGCGTCGAGCACCACCTGGATCTCGACGGCGGACCGCTCGGGCAGGACGAGGGGGGCGTCCACCCTGAGTTCGGCGAGGTGCTCGCAGCCGGCGACCGCGCCGAGGTGCAGGGCGAGGTCGAGGTAGGCGCTCGTGGGGAGCTGGACAGGGCCGTCGGCCGCCCGGTCGGCGAGCCAGGGGTGTGCGGAGGGTGTGAGACGTCCGGTGGAGACGACGGCGCCGCGGTCCGCCAGCGTGATGGCCGTCGGAAGCAGGGGGTGTTCGCCCTTGCGGTGCGCGGTGGCCGCCTCAGGAGCCAGCCAGTAGCGCTCGCGTTGAAAGGCGTAGGTGGGCAGGTCGACACGGTCGGCGGCGGGGAAGAGCCGGTCCCAGTCGGGGCTCGCGCCGCGGGTGTGCAGCGCGCTCAGGGCAGTGAGGACGCTGTGGGTTTCGGCCCGCTCCTTGCGCAGGGCGGGTACGAGAAGGTGGCCGGTGTCCGCGTCGAGGCAGCCCTGGGCCAGGGCGGTGAGGGTGGCGTCGGGGCCGATTTCGAGGAAGCGGGTGACGCCGCGCCGCTCCAGTGCCCGGACGCCGTCCGCGAACCGTACGGCCTCTCGTACGTGCCGCACCCAGTAGTCGGCGGTCCCCAGGTCGGTGGCCGGCTCCCCGGTCACATTGGAGATGACCGGGAGGCTCGGCTGATGCAACGTCACATCCTCTGCCACCGCGCGGAATTCGGCGAGCATGGGGTCCATCAGCGGAGAGTGGAAGGCATGGCTGACCCGGAGTCGTTTCGCCTTGCCGCCCTGCTGCTCGAAGTGCCGGACGAGCCGGGCGAGTGTGTCCTCGTCGCCTGCCACGACGGTCATCCGGGGCCCGTTGACGGCGGCGATGCTAAGCCGTTCGCCGGCGTCGGCCAGCAGCGGCAGTACCTCGTCCTCGGCGGCCCGGAGGGAGAACATCGCGCCCCCGGGCGGCAGTTCCTGCATCAGGCGGCCGCGGGCGGCCACGAGCCGGCAGGCGTCCGGGAGCGAGAGGACACCGGCGGCGTGCGCGGCGGCCAGCTCCCCGATGGAGTGGCCGAGCAGGAAATCGGGCACGAGGCCCCAGGATTCGACGAGCCGGAAGAGTGCCACCTCGAAGGCGAACAGGGCGGGCTGGGTGAAGCCGGTCCGGTCCAGCGCGGCCGCGTCCCGCCCGAAGACGACGTCAGCGAGCGGCTGGGGCAGCTCCGGGTCGAGATGGGCGCAGATCTCGTCGAAGGCCTCCGCGAAGACGGGGAACGCCGTGTGGAGGTCACGGCCCATTCCGAGGCGCTGGGCTCCCTGGCCCGCGAAGAGGAAAGCCGTCTTGCCGCGGCCGGCCGTTCCCCGGACGGCTGCGGTGTCGTCGCCCTGCGCGAACCGGGCGAGTCGCTGCAGCAGTTCCTCGCGGTTCTCGCCCAGCACCACCGCGCGTTCCTCGAAGGCGGTACGGGTGGTGGCCAGCGAAGCGCCGATCTGCACGACGCCGACGGCCTCGGTCAACTCGCCTGCGTGGACGAGCAGTTGATCCGCCTGCGCCCTGAGGGCCGGTTCGCTGCGGGCGGAGAGCACCCAGGGCACCACCGGGAGCGGCGCGGCGGGCCGCGGCGCCTGGCCGGGGTGTTCCACGGGCCGTTCGGGCTCCGCCGCGTCGGTGCCGGGGGCCTGCGGCTCCGTTCCGGCGGGCGGGGCCTGTTCGAGCACGGCGTGGGCGTTGGTCCCGCTGACCCCGAAGGCCGAGACCCCGGCGCGCCGTGGCCGGTCGGTGTCGGGCCAGTCGACGGCGTCGCTGAGCAGCCGGACATCGCCCTCGCTCCAGTCGACGTGGGTGGAGGGCCGCTCGGCGTGCAGGGTGCGGGGCAGCACACCGTGCCGCATCGCCTGCACCATTTTGATGACTCCGGCGACACCGGCCGCGGCCTGGGTGTGGCCGATGTTGGATTTGACCGTGCCGAGCCACAGCGGGTGGCCGGCTTCCCGTTCCTGGCCGTAGGTGGCCAGCAGCGCCTGCGCCTCGATGGGGTCGCCGAGGGTGGTGCCGGTGCCGTGCGCCTCCACGGCGTCCACGTCGGACGCGGTCAGTCCCGCGGCGGTGAGCGCCGCGCGGATGACCCGCTGCTGGGACGGTCCGTTGGGGGCGGTCAGTCCGCTGCTCGCCCCGTCCTGGTTGACGGCGGTGCCCCGTACGAGCCCGAGGATGCGACGGCCGTTGCGGCGGGCGTCGGAGAGCCGTTCGAGCAGGAGCAGGCCGGCGCCCTCGCCCCAGCCCGTGCCGTCGGAGTCGTCGGAGAAGGCCTTGCAGCGGCCGTCGGCGGACAGCCCGCGCTGGCGGCTGAACTCCAGGAAGGTGACGGGGGTGGACATCACCGTCACGCCGCCGGCGAGGGCGAGGGAGCACTCCCCCTGGCGCAGCGCGTTGCAGGCCAGATGCAGGGAGACCAGTGAGGAGGAGCAGGCGGTGTCGACGGTCACCGCCGGGCCTTCGAGGCCGAAGGTGTAGGCGATCCGGCCGGAGGCGATGCTGGCGGCGCTGCCGTTGCCCAGGTGTCCTTCGAGGCCGGCGGGCGGCTCGGTGAACCGCGAGCCGTAGTCGTTGTACATGACGCCGACGAAGACCCCGGTGGAGCTGCCCTTGAGCGTCTGCCGCCGCAGTCCTGCCCGTTCGAAGGCCTCCCAGGACGTTTCGAGGAGCAGGCGCTGCTGTGGGTCGGTCGCCAGCGCCTCGCGGGGCGACATGGCGAAGAAGTCCGGGTCGAAGTCGGCGGCGTCGTGGAGGAAGCCGCCTTCCCGGGTGTAGCAGGTGCCGGGGTGGGCGGGGTCCGGGTGGTAGAGGGAGTCCACGTGCCAGCCGCGGTCCTCCGGGAACGGCGTGATGCCGTCAGTGCCGTTGGTGACCAGCTGCCAGAGGTCCTCCGGCGAGCGCACTCCGCCGGGGTAGCGGCAGCTCATGGCCACGATCGCGATGGGCTCGCGTTCGCGGGTCTCCATCTCCCGCAGACGCTTGCCCGTGCGGTGGAGATCCGCTGTCACCCGCTTCAGATAGTCGCGGAGCTTTCCCTCGCTCACAGTTCAGCTCCCTTCCCCGGACCGCTCGGCGGACCGGCGGCCTGCCGCACACCGGCGGCCGCCACGCTGGAATCCTCTATTCGCTGATCACATTCTGTGGGCGTGGATCGGCCGATCAGCGCCGTCGGCCGGTGACTCTAAGAGAACCCCTAGGACGTGCTGCGGCGGCCTCGACGGCATGCCCGGGAGCCCGCCGGCACCGGCTCAGGGTGTCCTGCGGGAAGGAGTGGGCACGGCTTGGGGCCGCCCGCTGAGGTGCTGCCGGACGGCACCGGCTCCGGGCAGCGCCTCAGTGGGCGGCCGGAGCCGGTGTGCGGGCGGGCGGTCAGCCCGTCATGACCCGCCGAGTTCCTGCTCGATGAAGTCGAACAGCTCGTCGTCCGATGCCTGGTCCAGCCGGCTCTCCAGCCCGGCGTCCGGGTCCTCGGAGAGGCTGTCGAGCCGGTCCATGAGTCCCTGCAGCCGACTGCGCAGCGAGGCCCTGGCGGCCGTGTCGCCCATGAGCCGCTCGGTCTGTGCCTCCCAGGCGTCGAGCGGGCCGGGTGCGGGGTCCCCGTGGGCCGATCGCTGCTCCACCACGGGGCCCAGCCTGCCGAGCAGATGGTCGGCGAGGCCGCCCGGTTCCGGGTAGTCGAACAGCAGGGTCGCGGGCAGCCGGGTCCCGGTCACGGTGGTGAGACGGTTGCGCAGCTCGACGGCGGTCAACGAGTCGAAGCCCAGCTCCAGGAAGCCGCGCTCGGGGTCGATCGCGTCGGCCGAGGTATGGCCCAGCACCAGCGCGGCCTGCCCCAGGACGGCATCGAGCACCGCCTGGCGCCGGTCCCTCTCCGGCAGCGCGGCGAGGCGGGTGCCGAGCTGATCGGCTTCGGCGGAAGGCGCGGGGCCCGGCCGGCCGGCCGAAGGACGGGGCCGCGGACCGGCCAACGACCGCAGCAGCGGGGGCACTTCGCCGGCCGGGGTCCGCAGCGCCGCCAGATCGAGCCGGGCCGGGACGAGGAACGGCTCGCCCGTGGCGAGTGCGGCATCGAGCAGCGCCAGTGCCTGGTCCGACGGCATGGGGCGCACCCCGCCCCTGGCCATCCGGTGGAGGTCGGTCTCGTCCAGCTTGGTGGTCATCCCGCTGCGTTCGGCCCACAGGCCCCAGGCGAGGGAGACGGCGGGACGGCCCGCGGCCCGCCGGGTGTGGGCGAAGGCATCGAGGAACGCGTTGGCCGCCGCGTAGTTGCCCTGTCCGACCCCGCCGAAGGTCCCGGCGAGCGAGGAGAACAGGACGAACGCCGTCAGGTCGAGGTCGCGGGTCAGCTCGTCGAGGTGGAGTACGGCATCGGTCTTGGTCCGCAGCACGGTGTCCATACGGTCCGCGGTCAGGGAGCCGAGCACCCCGTCGTCGAGGACGCCCGCGGTGTGGATCACCGCGCTGAGCGGACGTTCGGCGGGTACGGAGGCGAGCAGCCGGGCGGTGTCGGCCCGGTCGGTGAGATCGCAGGCGGCGATGTCGATCTCCGCTCCCAATTCGCGCAGCTCCTTCTCCAGTTCGGGCATCCCCTCCGCCTTCCGCCCACGACGGCTGGCGAGCAGCAGACTGCGTACGCCATGAGCCGCCACCAGATGACGGGCGACGAGCCGGCCGAGCATGCCGCCGCCCCCGGTGATCAGCACCGTGCCGTCGGCGCCGAGGCCGCGGAACGGCTCGGCCGCCCGGGCACGCACCAGACGCGGCACCCGGGCACCGCCCTCGCGCAGGGCGATCTCGGGTTCGCCGGTCGCCAGGGCAGCGGGCAGCGCGGCCGCTGACCGTGCCGTGCCGTCGTGGTCGAGCAGGGCGAAGCGGCCCGGGTTCTCGGCCTTGGCGGTGCGGATGAGGCCCCAGACGGCGGACTGCGCCAGTCCGGGAACCGCCGCGCCGGCCCGGTCCGCCACGGCGTTGCGGGTGCACAGGACCAGCCGCGAGGCGCTGAACCGCTCATCGCGGAGCCAGGCCTGTGCCAGGTCCAGTGCGTGGTGTACCGCCCGGCGGGTGGCCCCGGCCGGATCGCCCTCGGCCGGCAGACAGCCGATGAGGACCGTGGCGGGCACCTCGGCCCCGGCGTCGACGGCCGCGGTCAGCGCGGACAGATCCGGGTGCCGGGCGCTGTGGTCACCGGGGACCTGGGGTACCTCCGTGCCGATGACCGCATACGGCTCGGCCGGAAGTTCGCTCAACGCCAGGTCCGCCCAGTCCATCCGGTACAGATCGGCCGGCTTCGGTCCGGCGGCGGCCAGCTGTGCGGGGTCGACCGGCCGCAGGACGCATGCCGGTATCGCGGCGAGCGGGGTGCCCGAGGCGTCCGCCAGCTGCACTCCATAGGTGTCGTCGGCCTGTCGGACGAGACGGACCCGCACGGTGTCCGGGCAGGCCGCGGCCGCCGCGGTGACCGCCCGGAAGCTGAAGGGCAGCACGGCCCGTTCGGTGTCGGGTGCGGCCAGGGCGACCGTGTGCAGCGCGGCGTCCAGCAGCGCCGGGTGCAGGACGAAGGCGGTGTCGCGGTACTGCTCGGGCAGGGTGACCTCGGCGAACACTTCGTCGCCCCGGCGCCAGGCGGCGTGCAGACCGCGGAAGGCCGGTCCGTAGGCGAAGCCGTTCGCGGCGGTGCGCTCGTACAGGTCGGAGATGTCGACCGGGTCGGCACCCGGCGGGGGCCAGGCGGTGAGGTCGGCGGGCGTCCCGGTCCCGGGCCGGCCGTCGGCTGGCATCCCGGCCTCGGGCTGGCCGTCGGTGTGCGTCCCGGTCCCGGGCCGGCCGTCGGCGAGGGTGCCCTCGGCGTGCCGGGTCCAGGGCTGCTCCTCGTCGTCCGTGCCGGTCGCGGGGCGCGAGTGCACGGACAGCGGGCGACGGCCCGAGTCGTCCGCCTCCCCGACGGTGACCTGAAGCTGCACCGTGCCGTCCTCCGGGACCACCAGCGGGGCCTGCAGGGTGAGTTCCTCCACGTGGCCGGCGCCGGTCCGTTCGCAGGCCTGGAGCGCCAGTTCCACGAACCCGGTGCCGGGGAACAGCAGCGTGCCGTCCAGGGCGTGGTCGGCCAGCCACGGCTGACGCCCCGCCGAGAGCAGCCCGGTGTACAGGGCACCGCCGGAACCGGCGAGCGGCACCGCCGCACCGAGCAGCGGATGCCCGGCCGCCTCCAGCCCCACGGCAGAGACGTCGGTCGGGTCAGCGGCCTCCAGCCAGTACCGCTGCCGCTGGAACGGGTAGGTCGGCAGCGGCACCCGCCGGGCGCCCGAGGACGCGAAGCAGCGCTCCCAGTCCGGGCCGTGGCCCCGCAGATGCAGCTGGGCGAGGGCGGTGGTGAGCGACTCCGGTTCCTCGGTGTCCCGGCGCAGCAGCGCACCGAGGAAGATCCCGTCCGTCGTGGTCAGGCACTCGTCCGCCATGGCGGTCAGCACCCCGGACCCGAGGTCGAGAAGTGTGCGCGCGCCCAGCTCTTCCAGGGCGCGGGTCCCGTCGTGGAAGCGGACCGCCTGCCGTACGTGGCGCACCCAGTAGTCGGGACTGCACAGCTCCTCGGCCGTGGCCGGGCGGCCCGTGACGTTCGAGACGACGGGTATGCCCGGCGGCTGGTAGCTCAACTCCGCTGCCACGGAGGCGAATTCGTCGAGCATCGCGTCCATGCGGGCCGAGTGGAAGGCATGGCTGACCCGCAGCCGCTTGGTCCGGTGTCCCGCGGCGGCCAAGTGCCCGGCGACCTCGGTGACGGCGTCCTCGTCGCCGCTCAGGACGGTGGCGGCCGGTCCGTTGACCGCGGCGACCGCGACCCTGCCCTCGTACGGTGCGAGCAGCGGCAGTACGTCCTCCTCCGCCGCATGGACGGACACCATGGCTCCGCCGGCGGGCAGCGCCTGCATCAGCCGGCCGCGGGCGGCGACCAGACGGCAGGCGTCCGCCAGGGAGAACACCCCGGCGACATGTGCGGCGGCCAGTTCACCGATCGAGTGGCCGAGCAGCAGGTCCGGGTGCACCCCGTAGCTTTCGAGCAGCCGGAACAGGGCGACTTCGAGGGCGAAAAGACCGGCCTGGGTGTAGACGGTCCGGTCGAGGAGGTCCGCCTCGGGTGTGCCGGGCCGGGCGAAGAGCACCTCGCGCAGGGGCCGGTCGAGGTGGCCGTCCAGGTGTGCGCAGACCGCGTCCAGGGCGTCGGCGAAGGCGTCATGGGTCGCGTAGAGGCTCCGTCCGGTCCCGGCGCGCTGCGATCCCTGCCCCGGGAAGAGGAAGGCCAGCTTTCCGGGGCGGGCGCGGCCCACAGCGACCCGTGGGTGCTCCCGGCCGTCGGCGAACACCCGGAGTGCCGCGGTCAGTTCACCGGTGTCCTGGCCGAGGAAGGCTGCCCGGTCCTCGAATCCGGTGCGCGAGGTGGCCAGGGACAGCGCGACATCGGCAGGGGTGAGCTCGGGGTTGCGGGCGAGGTGTTCCGCCAGCCGCCGGGCCTGGGCCCGCAGGGCCGGGGCACCCCGGGCGGACAGCAGCCAGGGGACTACGGCCGTCGGCGCGCCCGCGGTCTCCGGCTGAAGGCCCTGTGGGGTGACGTCGGACTCGACGACCACCAGCTCGGGCTCGGGCTCGGGCTCCTCCAGGATCACATGCGCGTTGGTCCCGCTGATGCCGAAGGCGGAGACACCGGCCCGGCGCGGACCGGCGCCCGGTGTCCACTCCTGCGGCTCGCCCAGCAGCCGCACGTTCCCCGCCGACCAGTCGATGTGCGGCGACGGCTGCGCGGCGTGGAGGGTGCGCGGCAGCACTCCGTGCCGCATCGCCTGCACCATCTTGATGACTCCGGCGACACCGGCCGCGGCCTGGGTGTGGCCGATGTTCGACTTGACCGAGCCGAGCCACAACGGGCGTTCCGCGGGCCGTTCCTGGCCGTAGGTGGCGAGGAGCGCCTGCGCCTCGATCGGGTCGCCGAGCCGGGTGCCGGTCCCATGGGCCTCGACGGCGTCGATGTCGCCCGTGGACAGTCCCGCGTTGGCCAACGCCTGGCGGATGACGCGCTGCTGGGAGGGCCCGTTGGGCGCGGTCAGGCCATTGGAGGCGCCGTCCTGGTTGACGGCCGTGCCCTTGACGACGGCCAGCACCGGGTGTCCGCGTCGGCGGGCCTCGGACAGCCGCTCCAGCAGGACGACTCCGACGCCCTCGGCCCACCCGGCGCCGTCGGCATCCGCCGAGAACGCCTTGCAGCGGCCGTCGGGAGCGAGTGCCCGCTGCCTGCTGAATTCGATGAAGGTCTGCGGGGTCGAGATCACCGTCACACCGGCGGCCAGCGCGAGCGTGCATTCCCCGGACCGCAGGGCCTGGGTCGCCAGATGCAGGGCGACCAGCGACGACGAACACGCCGTATCCACCGTGACGGCCGGTCCCTCCAGACCGAAGGTGTAGGCGATACGGCCGGAGGCGACACTGCTCGCGCTGCCCGTCGCCAGATGTCCCTCCATGCCCTCCGGAGCGGTGCGCACACGGGAGCCGTAGTCGTGGTAATTCGAACCGACGAAGACGCCGGCCGCCGTGCCACGGAGCAGCTCCGGGTCGATGCCCGCCCGTTCGATCGCCTCCCAGGAGGTCTCCAGGAGGAGCCGCTGCTGAGGGTCGATGGCGACCGCCTCACGCGGTGAGATCCCGAAGAACGCCGGGTCGAAGTGGTCGGCGTCGTAGAGGAACCCGCCGTCGCGGGCGTAGAACGTGCCCGGCTTGTCGGGGTCCGGGTCGTAGAGCCGCTCGATGTCCCAGCCGCGGTTGGTGGGGAAGCCCGAGACGGCGTCGGTGCCCTCGTCGACCAGCCGCCACAGCTCCTCGGGTGAGTCTGCCCGGCCCGGGTAGCGGCAGCTCATCCCGACGATGACGACGGGATCGTCGTCCACCGGAACGGCAGGTGCGGCCGGGGCCGCGCTCTCCGGCTCCGCGCCGAAGAGCCCGTCGTGGAGGAACGCCGTGAGCGCGGCCGCCGTCGGATGATCGAACACCAGGGTGACCGGCAGGCGCAGACCGGTCGCCTCGGCAAGCCGGTTGCGCAGCTCGACGGCGGTCAGCGAGTCATAGCCCAGCTCACGGAACGCCCGGTCGGCGGGGATCGCGTCGGGTCGGTCGTGGCCGAGGACGGCGGCGGCCGCGGCCCGTACGTCGTCCAGCAGCGCCGCACCCCGGTCCCCCGGCGCGAGATCCCGCAGCCGTACGACGAGCGGCGCGGCGTCACCGCGCACCGCGGACTCCTCGGTGCGGTCGCCGACCGACGCCTGGACCTCGGGCAGCTCACTCACCGCGGCAACCCGTCGGGCCGTGGCCTTGCGCCAGTCGACGTCCGCGACGACCAGGAACGTCTCGCCCTGGTCCAGGGCCGTCTGCAGGGCGGAGACCGCCAGGTCGGGATCCATCGGCGGCACTCCGTCACGGCGGAGCCGCTGCGCCAGTTCCTCTCCCACCAGACCGCCGCCGCCCCAGGCTCCCCAGGCGATCGACGTCGCGGGCAGTCCCTCGGCGCGGCGCTGCAGGGCGAGCGCGTCCAGACAGGCGTTCGCCGCCGCGTAGCTGCCCTGGCCGGGCCCGCCGAGCGTGCCCGCCATGGAGGAGAACAGGATGAACGCCGACAGGTCCAGGTGCCGGGTCGCCTCGTGGAGGACGAACGCGGCCCCCGCCTTCGGCTCCCACACGGTCTCGGCGCGGTCCGGGGTGAGCTGGTCGATCACCCCGTCGTCGAGGACTCCTGCCGTGTGCACCACCGCGGTCAGCGGCTGCTCCTCCGGCAGGCTCGCGAGGAGTGCCGTCACCGCCGCCCGGTCGCTGACATCACACGCCCGCACGGTTGCCCGCGCTCCGAGCGCGGCCAGCTCCTCGACGAGTGCGGCGGCACCCGGCGCCTCAGTGCCCCTACGGCTGACGAGTACGAGATGCTCCGCGCCGTTGCGGGCGAGCCAGCGGGCGAGGTGCCCGCCCAACGCGCCCGTCCCACCGGTGACCAGGACGGTGCCACGCGGCCGCCAGCCCTCCCCGGCCGGCCGGTCCCCCGGGAGCGACCGCAGCATCCGGCGGGTGAAGACGCCGGACCCACGCAACGCCAGCTGGTCCTCGCCGGGGTTCTGCGCCAGCAGCGCGACCAGTCGTCGGCCGGCCCGGTCGTCCAACTCGCCCGGCAGGTCGATGAGTCCGCCCCACCGCTGCGGATATTCGAAGGCGGCGATCCGGCCCAGCCCCCACGCCATGGCCTGCACCGGGTGGTCGAGGGCATCGGCACGGTTCACCGACACCGCGCCACGGGTCGCACACCACAGCGGAGCGTCGATCCCGGCGTCACCGAGCGCCTGCAGCAGCGACGTCATCAGGACCAGCCCGGCCGGCAGGGTCTCCGTGGCGGCCCACGGCCGCTCGTCCAGAGCCACGAGGGAGAGCACCCCGGCGACCGGCCCGGCCGCCGTCCCGGCCTCGTCGCGCAGTCGGCCCGCCAGTCGTTCCCGGTCGCCGTCCTCCGCACCGACGGTCAGGGTCCTGATGTCCGCGGCGCCCGCTCGAAGTGCGCGGACGACCCCCTCGACCACGGGGGCGTCCTGGTGGCCGTCGGGTAGGACGACCAGCCATGTACCGTCCAAGCTGGCGCGCTCGGGCTCCGGTTGGGGCCTCCAGACGATCCGGTAGCGCCACCCGTCGACCGTGCTCCGCTGCTGCCGCTGCTTGTGCCACAGCGAGAGCGCGGGAAGGACCTCACGCAGCGCACCGTCGTCGGACAGCCCGAGCGTCTCGGCGAGGGCGTCCGCGTCCTCGCGCTCGATGCTCTCCCAGAATCCGGCGTCGACGAGTCCCGAAGCGGCCGGCCCTGCTGCGGGCTTGTGCGATTCGAGCCAGTAGCGGCGGTGCTGGAAGGCGTACGTGGGCAGATCCACGAGCTGCGGACGATGCGCGGCAAACGCCGGGGACCAGTCCACGTCCACGCCGTGTACGAACAGCTCGCCGAGCGAGGTGTAGAGCCGCGACAGACCACCGTCGTCCCGGCGCAGCGTGCCCGTCACCACCGCCTCCACACCGGCAGCCTCGACGGTTTCCTGAAGCGGCATCGTCAGGACGGGGTGCGGGCTGACCTCCACGAAGACCCGATGATCCAGCGCAAGCAGCTCACGCACCGCGGGCTCCAGCCGCACCGTCTGCCGCAGATTGCGGAACCAGTACCCGGCGTCCATCTCCGCCGTGTCCAGCCACTCCCCCGTCACCGTCGAAAAGAACGGCACGGAAGAAGCCCGGGGCACGATGGGCGCCAGGACCTCCAGCAACTCCTCGCGGATCGACTCCACATGAGCCGAATGCGACGCGTAGTCCACCTCGATCCGACGCGCGCTGATCTCGCGCTCCTGGCAGCCCTCCATCAGCTCGTCCAGCGCATCTGCGTCACCGGAGACCACGACGGACGACGGGCCGTTGACCGCCGCGACCGAAACCCGACCGTCCCACGGCTCGATCAGCTCCGCGACCTCGGACGAGGGCACGGCCACGGACACCATCCCGCCATGCCCGGACAGCGCACGAATCGCCTTGCTGCGCAGGGCTACGACCCGCGCGCCATCCTCCAGAGTCAACGCTCCGGCGACGCAAGCCGCGGCAATCTCCCCTTGGCTATGGCCGACGACCGCCGAAGGCTCCACACCATGGGCGCGCCAGACCTCTGCCAACGACACCATCACCGCCCACAACACCGGCTGCACCACATCCACCCGATCCAGACCTGGCGCACCCTCAACCCCACGCAACACACCACTCAACGACCAGTCGGTGAACGGCTCCAACGCCGCCCCACACTCCGCCAACCGTTCAGCGAACACCGGCGAGGAATCCAACAACTCCACCGCCATACCCACCCACTGCGACCCCTGCCCCGGGAACACGAACACCGTCCTGCCCGGATCAGTCACTGCAGCAGTCGGACTCAACTCCCCCAGTTTTGATGCCAGTTCATCGATCTCCGATCCGACAACAACCGCCCGGTGCTCGAACGACGACCGCGACGCCACCAACGACCAACCCACATCAACCGGCGACAGACCAGACCCCGCCACCCGCGACACCAACCGCTCCGCCTGCCCCGCCAACGCACCCTCAGAACGACCCGACACCACCCAAGGCACCACCACGCCCACGCCCACACCCACACCCGACACCGGAGCACAGGCCTCTAGATCAGCCGGGCCAGCACCTTCGGACTGCTCCGCCTGCTCGACGATCACATGCGCATTGGTCCCGCTCACGCCGAAGGACGAGACACCGGCGCGGCGCGGACGGTCGTCCTCCACCGTCCACGGCCGGGCCTCGGTCAGCAGCTCCACCGCGCCCGACGGCCACTCCACGTGTGGCGACGGCTCATCGGCGTGGAGCGTCGCCGGCATCTCGCCGTGGCGTAGCGCCTGCACCATCTTCATGATCCCGGCCATGCCGGAGGCTGCCTGGCTGTGCCCGATGTTCGACTTGACCGAGCCGAGCCACAGCGGCCGGTCCGCCTCCCGCTCCTGCCCGTAGGTGGCCAGCAACGCCTGCGCCTCGATCGGATCGCCCAGCGACGTGCCCGTGCCGTGCGCCTCCACCGCATCCACCTCACCGGCCGACAGACCGGCATCGGCCAGGGCGGCCCGGATCACCCGCTGCTGGGAGAGGCCGTTGGGGGCGGTGAGGCCGTTGGAGGCACCGTCCTGGTTGATCGCCGTTCCGCGGACGACCGCCAGCACCGGGTGCCCGTTGCGGTGGGCGTCCGACAGGCGTTCCACCAGCAGCACGCCGACGCCCTCGGCCATGCCCATACCGTCGGCCGCCGCCGAGAACGGCTTGCACCGGCCGTCGCGCGCCAGCCCCCGCTGACGGCTGAAGCCCACGAGACCGATCGGTTCGCTCATCACCGCCGCGGCGCCGGCGATCGCCAGGGAGCATTCACCCGAGCGAAGCGCCTGTACGGCCAGATGCAGCGACACCAGCGAGGACGAACAGCCCGTGTCCAGCGTTATCGCGGGGCCTTCCAGTCCGAGCGTGTAGGAGATACGGCCGGAGGCGATGCTGGTCACCGTTCCGGTGATGAGGTGCCCCTCCAGCCCGTCCGGGGCCTCGCCGTTGCCGTATCCCTGGTAGGCGGCTCCGAAAAAGACGCCGGTCGGGGTGCCGCGCAGGGATCCGGGGTCGATGCCACCGCGCTCGATCGCCTCCCAGGACGTCTCCAGGAGAAGCCGCTGCTGCGGGTCCATGGCAAGGGCCTCGCGCGGCGAGATCCCGAAGAACTCGGCGTCGAAGTCACCTGCTGCGTCGAGGAATCCACCTTCGCGGACGTAGCAGGTACCGGTGCGGTCCGGGTCCGGGTCGTAGAGCCCATCGAGGTCCCAGCCTCGGTCGGCAGGGAACTCCGAGATGGCATCCGTCCGGTCCCGCACCAACTGCCACAGGTCCTCGGGCGACCGTACGCCTCCCGGATAGCGGCAAGCCATGGACACGATCGCGATCGGGTCGTCGTCTGCGGGAGCGACGGGGGCCGCGGTGTCCGCGGTGTCCGCGGCGGCGGACGGTACGGACAGCGGGCCGCCGGCACCGACCAGGGTGGTCTCCAGATGCCCGGCGAGCGCCTTCACGTTCGGATGGTCGAAGACCACGGTGGCGGGGAGCTTCTGTCCGGTGGCTGTGTTGAGCCGGTTGCGCAGCTCGACCGCGGTGAGGGAGTCGAAGCCCAGTTCACGGAAGGCGCGGCCCACCTCGACCTCGGACGTGTCCGCGTATCCGAGCACGGCCGCGACCTGCTTGCGCACGAGGTCGGAGAGCTGCCGCTCGCGTTCGGCGGGTACCAGCCCGGCGAGCTGGGAGCGGAGCACCTCGGAGGTGCTCTCGGCGGCGTCCGTGTCGGCCTCGTCGGCCTCCAGTGCCCGCAGCACCTCGGGGATCTCGTGCAGCAGCGGGCGGCGGTGCGCGGCGGTGAAGACGGGGACGAAGCGTTCCCAGTCGATGTCCGCCACGGCGAGGAAGGTCTCATCGTGGTCGAGCGCCTGCTGGAGTCCCAGCACGGCCAGGTGCGCCGGCATGAACGGGATACCGCGCCAGCGCAGTTGCTCCTGAACGACATCGACGGCCATGCCGCCGCCCTCCGGACTCCAGATGCCCCATGCGATCGAGGTACCCGTCAGACCGCGGGCGCGGCGGTGTGCCGCGAGCGCATCGACGTAGGCGTTCGACGCGGCGTAGGCCCCGTGGTCTCCGCTGCCCCAGGTGCCGGCGACGGACGAGTAGAGCACGAAGGCGTCCAGTCCGTCGCGGTCGAACATCGCGTCGAGGTTGCGGGCACCGAGCAGCTTGGCGCGAGCGCCCTCAGCGAACTCCTCCAGTGTGGTGTCGGCGAGCGGCACGAGCAGACCGACTCCGGCGGTGTGCACGACGGAGCGGATGGCCGGGCCGTCGGCCTCGACCTGGGTGACCAGCTCGGCCAGCGCGTCGGCGTCCGTCACATCGCAGGCGGCGATGGAGACTCGCGCCCCCAACTCGGCGAGTTCGTCGCGTAGTTCGGCCGCGCCCGGTGCGTCCGGGCCACGGCGGCTGGTCAGCACCAGATGCTCGGCGCCGTTACGGGCGAGCAGCCGGGCGGTGTGCGCACCGAGGCCTCCGGTACCGCCGGTGACCAGCGCGGTTCCACTGGTACGCCAGGGGGTGGCCGGCTCGCCGCCGTCCAGAGGGGCCCGGGTGAGCCGACGGCTGAGGAGCGCGGAGCCGCGGAGGGCGAGCTGATCCTCTTCCCCTCCCGCGGCGAGGACCCCGGACAGCAGGGCCGCCCCGTGGTCGTCCAGTGCGGCAGGCAGGTCGACGAGGCCGCCCCACAGCTTGGGGTGCTCCAGGGCGAACACCCGGGCCAGGCCCCAGACGGCTGCCTGGAGCGGATGCCGGACCTCGTCGTCGGTGAAACCGGTGGCGGCGGACTCGGTCGTGAGCAGCCACAGCGGAGCCTCCACGGCGGCGTCGAGCAGCGCCTGCATCAGGGCCACGGACTGGACCAGTCCCACGGTGACCTCGGGGTGCCCGGTCAGTGGCCGCTCGTCCAGGGCGAGGAAGGAGACAACGCCGCTGGGGGCACCGGTCGTGAGGGAGTCGCGCAGCTGGTCGGCCACGCCTTGGCGGTCGGTGGTCGAGTCCTCCAGGACGAGGAGCACGGTCTCGGCGCCGCTGTCCCCCATGCCCTGGAGAGTGGCCCGTACGAGGCCGTCGTCCAGGTGGCCGGCGGGCACGACGACGAGCCAGACGCCCTCCAACTTGCCCTGCTGTGGCTCGTGTTGGGGCCGCCAGGCGATCCGGTAGCGCCAGCCGTCGACCGTGCTCCGCCGCTGCCGGCCCTGCCGCCATGACGACAGCACCGGCAACACCTCACGCAAAGCCCCCGGATCCGCCAGCCCCAACGTCGCCGCCAGACCCTCCAGATCCGCACGCTCCACCGACTCCCAGAACCGGGCATCCACCGGATCGACCGCACCGTCCACCGACGACTGACCCGACTCCAACCAGTAGCGCCGACGCTGGAAGGCGTACGTGGGCAGCTCGACGACCCCGGGCCGGGGAGCGGCGAACGCCGGGGACCAGTCCACCTCCACACCATTCACATACAGCTCGCCGAGGGAGGTGTAGAGGCGCGACAGACCACCGTCATTGCGGCGCAGGGTCCCCGTCACCACGGCATCCGCACCCGCCGCCTCAGCGGTCTCCTGCACCGGCATCGTCAGCACCGGATGCGGACTGACCTCCACGAACACCCGATGATCCGACGCCAACAGCGCACGCACCGCGGGCTCCAGCCGCACCGTCTGCCGCAGATTCGTGAACCAGTACCCGGCGTCCATCTCCGCCGTGTCCAGCCACTCCCCCGTCACCGTCGAAAAGAACGGCACCTCGGGCGCCCTGGGCACCACCGGTGCCAGAACCTCAAGCAACTCCTCGCGGATCGACTCCACATGAGCCGAGTGCGAGGCGTAATCCACGTCGATGCGACGCGCACGAATCCCGCGCTCCCGGCACACATCCCTCAGCTCATCGAGCGCGTCCGCGTCACCGGAGACCACCACGGATGTCGGACCGTTGACCGCCGCAACCGAAACCCGACCGTCCCACGGCTCGATCAGCTCCGCGACCTCGGACGAGGACAGGGCCACGGACACCATCCCGCCACGGCCCGACAACGCACGGATCGCCTTGCTGCGCAGCGCCACGACCCGCGCGCCGTCCTCCAGAGTCAGCGCCCCGGCGACACAGGCCGCGGCGATCTCCCCCTGGCTGTGCCCCACCACCGCAGCAGGCTCCACACCATGAGCCCGCCACACCTCCGCCAACGAGACCATCACGGCCCACAACACCGGCTGCACCACATCGACCCGGTCCAGGCCCGGGGATCCCTCGGACGCACGCAGCACCTCGCGTAGCGACCAGTCGGTGAACGGCTCCAACGCCACCTCACACTCCGCCAACCGGGCCGCGAAGACCGGCGAGGAGTCCAACAACTCCACCGCCATCCCCACCCACTGCGACCCCTGCCCCGGAAAGACGAACACCACATCGGCGTCGCCCTCCAGGGCTCCCGCATCGCCCACCACCGCACCGGCGGGCGTCTCGCCCTCAGCCACGGCACGCAGTCCGGCGACCAGCGTGTCCTGGTCGGCTCCCACCACCACGGCCCGGTGCTCCAGGGCCGCACGCGAAGCCACCAGCGCATGTCCCGTATCCGCCGGCGACTGTCCGGTGGTCTCCGCCCACGACGCCAGTCGGTCTGCCTGCGCACGCAAGGCCGTCGCGGAACGCCCGGAAACCACCCAGGGCAGCGTGGCGGGCGCCGCGTCCCGAGCGGGGGAGGCTGCGGTCTGTTCGTCGGCGGGTTCGGCGGGTTCGGCGGGTTCGGCGGGTTCGGCGGGTTCCTCCGCCGGCGCTTGTTCGAGCAGGACATGCGCGTTGGTGCCGCTGCCGCCGAATGACGACACACCGGCCCGCCGGGGCGCGTCCGTCTCGGGCCACGCCGTCTCGTCGGTGAGCAGACGGACGTTCCCCTTCGACCAGTCCACATGCGGTGACGGCATGTCGACATGGAGCGTCGCCGGCAGTACGCCATGGCGTATCGCCTGCACCATCTTCATCACTCCGGCGATGCCGGAGGCGGCTTGCGTATGCCCGATGTTCGACTTGAACGAGCCGAGCCAGAGCGGCCGGTCCTCGTCCCGGTCCTTGCCGTACGTGGCGAGCAAGGCCTGCGCCTCGATGGGATCGCCGAGCGTGGTGCCCGTACCGTGCGCCTCCACCGCGTCCACCTCAGTGGGCGACAGACCGGCATTGGCCAGCGCGGCCCGGATCACCCGCTGCTGCGAAGGCCCGTTCGGCGCGGTCAGGCCGTTCGACGCACCGTCCTGGTTGGTGGCGCTGCCGCGAATCACCGCCAGCACCGGATGGCCACTGCGGCGGGCCTCCGACAGGCGCTCCAGCAGCAGGACGCCGACACCTTCGCCCCACGCGGTGCCGTCGGCGGCCGCGGCGAACGGCTTGCACCGCCCGTCCCGCGCGAGCCCTCGCTGACGGCTGAACTCCACGAAGTTCCGTGCCGAGGACATCACGGTCGCTCCGCAAGCGAGCGCCATCTCGCACTCTCCGTGCCGCAGCGCCTGGACGGCCAGGTGCAGGGCGACCAGCGAGGACGAGCACATGGTGTCGACGGTGACCGCCGGCCCCTCCAGCCCGAAGCTGTAGGCGAGCCGTCCGGAGAGGACGGCTGCCGATCCTCCGGTCAGCAGATGGCCCTCGACGCCCTCCGGGGTGGTGCTGCCGTCGGCGGAAGCGGCATAGCCCTGGTTGCTCGACCCGACGAAGACACCGGCTTCGCTGCCGCGTACCGATGTCGGGTCGATGCCCGCACGCTCGAAGACCTCCCAGGAGGTCTCCAGGAGAAGCCGCTGCTGCGGGTCCATGGCGAGGGCCTCGCGCGGGGAGATCTCGAAGAAGCCGGCGTCGAACTCCGGGGCGTCGTAGAGGAAGCCGCCCTGGCGGACATAGCTGCTGCCCGCCCGGTCGGGGTCCGGGTCGTACAGCTTCTCCACGTCCCAGCCGCGATCGGTCGGCATGGGCCCGATGGCGTCGGTGCCTTCGGCCACCAGCCGCCACAGTTCTTCGGGGGAGCGCACTCCTCCCGGAAGGCGGCAGGCCATGGCGACGATCGCGATGGGATCGTGCTCCCGCGACTCCACCTCCTGCAGCCTGCGGCGGGTCTGCCGCAGGTCCGTGGTGACCCGCTTGAGGTAGTCGCGGAGCTTGTCCTCGTTGTCCATGTAGCGTCAGCCCTTCAAGAAACCGGCGGTCGGTGTGCGTTCCGGATCAGCCGGTCCCGAGTTCCCTGTCGATCAGGTCGAACATGTCCTCATCGCTCGCTTCCGCGAGTTCGTCGTCGACGGTCGCCGGTGGTGGCGGGGTCTGGCCTTCCCATTGGGCGAGCAGGCCGCGCAGTCCCTCGGTGAGTGCCCGCCGGGTGTCGTCGTCGCCGGCCGCTTGCAGTGCGCTCGAGACCTGTTTCAGTTCATGGAGCACGTGGGTTCCTCCCCCTGCTTCCGGTTCCAGCTGCGGTTCCGGTTGCGGTTCCCGGGGCAGCAGCTCGTCCCGCAGATACTCGGCGAGCGCGGTCGGTGTGGGGTGGTCGAAGACCAGAGTGGCGGGGAGCATGAGCGCGGTGACCGCATTGAGCCGGTTGCGCAGCTCCACTCCGGTCAGTGAGTCGAAGCCCAGCTCACGGAAGGCCCGGGCGGGCCTGACCGCGTCGGTCGAGGAGTGCCCCAGTACGGCGGACGCATGGGTGCGGACGAGGTCCAGGAGCATCCGCTTGCGCTTGGCCTCCGGAAGCGCGGCCAGCCTGCCCGGCAGCTCCGAACCCTTCTCACCGGCCTCGTCCGCCTGCTCCTCCTTCTGGCCGGCGAGCAGTTGCCGTACGTCCGGCAGCTCGTCCAGAAGCGGACGGGGCCCGCTCACCGTGTAGGCGGGGAGAAAGCGGTCCCATCGGATGTCGGCGACGACGAGGGTGGTCTCCCCGTGGTCGACGGCTTCCCGCAGCGCATGTACGGCCAGGCCGGGATCCATTGCGGGGACACCACGGCGGCGCAGCTGCTCGGCCACGGCCTCGTCGACCATGCCGCCTCCGGCCCAGGCACCCCAGGCGATGGAGGTGGCCGGGCGGCCCTGTGCCCGGCGCCATTCGGCGAGTGCGTCAAGAGCGGCGTTGGCTGCCGCGTAGGGTCCCTGGCCGCCGTTGCCCCACACTCCGGCGCCGGAGGAGAACAGTACGAAGGCGTCCAGCGGGTGATCCGCCAGCAACTCGTCGAGGTGACAGGCACCGGAAACCTTGGCGTGTACGGCGGCCATGGCGTCATCGAGGGAGGTCTCGCCCAGTGGACGGGCCTCGCCGACGACGCCCGCGGTGTGCACGACGGCGGTCAGCGGAGCCTCGTCGGTGAACGAGTCCAGCAGCTTGGCCACCGCGGCCCGGTCGGTCACATCGCATGCGGCCACGGTGACGCGCGTACCGAGGGCGGTCAGCTCGGCGGACAACTCGGATGCACCGGGGGCGTCCGGGCCGTGCCTGCCGGCGAGTACCACGTGCTCCGCACCGCCGGCCGCGAGCGCCCGCGCCACATGGGCGCCGAGGGCTCCGGTGCCCCCGGTGATGAGAACCGTGCCGCGCGGCTGCCACGGCTCGGCCACGGCCGACGGGGCGAGGGGCGCGCGCACCATACGCCGGACATGGACGCCGGACGAGCGGACGGCATACTCGTCCTGGCTGCCGCCGTCACCGCCGAGCAGGGCCAGGAAACGGCGCAGCGCGTGCTCGTCCAGGGTCCCCGGCAGATCGATCAGGCCACCCCAGCGCTCACGGTGATCGAGGCCGAAGACCCGGGCCAGACCCCAGAGGGCAGCCTGGCCGGGGTTGCGTATCGGGTCGGACGCCCGGTGGGTTTCCGGTCCCCCTGCGGCGGCGTCGGTGGAGACGGCTCCCTGGGTGACCGCCCAGAGGCGGGCCTTCACCTCCGAGTCGGCGAGTGCCTGGGTGAGGGCCAGAGTGCTGAGCAGACTGCTGGGCACTCCCCTGTGGCCGCCGGCGTCCCGGTCGTCCAGCGCGAGCAGCGACACCACATGCAGCGGGGCATCAGCATCTCCGCGCAGCGCCGCCAGCTGCGCCGCCAGTTCCGCACGGTCGGCAGCGGCCGATACGGGCATGATGCGGGCCCGGTCGCCAAGACCATGAGAGGTCGCCTGCACGAGGTCATCGTCCAGGTGGCCGGCGGGCACAACGATCAACCAGCGCCCGGCCAACTCGGCTTCCTCCGGCTCGGGTTGGGGTCGCCAGACGATCCGGTAGCGCCAGCCGTCGACCGTGCTCCGCCGCTGCCGGCCCTGCCGCCACGACGACAACGCCGGCAACACCTCACGCAAAGCCCCCGGATCCGCCAGCCCCAACGTCGCCGCCAGACCCTCCAGATCCGCACGCTCCACCGACTCCCAGAACCGCGCATCCACCGGATCGACCGCACCGTCCACCGACGACCGCCCCGACTCCAGCCAGTAGCGGCGGCGCTGGAAGGCGTAGGTGGGCAGATCCACGAGCCGCGGACGATGCGCGGCAAACGCCGGGGACCAGTCCACGTCCACGCCGTGTACGAACAGCTCGCCGAGCGAGGTGTAGAGCCGCGACAGACCACCGTCGTCACGACGCAGCGTGCCCGTCACCACCGCCTCCACGCCCACAGCCTCGACGGTTTCCTGAAGTGGCACGGTGAGTACGGGATGCGGGCTGACCTCCACGAAGGTGCGGTGGCCGGCCGCGATGAGGACTTCGATGGCGGGCGCGAACTCCACGGTCTGCCGCAGGTTGGTGAACCAATAGCCGGCGTCCATCTCCGCCGTGTCCACCCACTCCCCCGTCACCGTGGAGAACAGCGGTACGGACGACTTCCGGGGCGCGACCGGCGTCAGGACCTCCCTCAGCGTCTCCTCGATCGACTCCACATGGGCGGAATGCGAGGCGTAGTCCACCTCGATGCGACGCGCACGGACCTCGCGCTCCTTGCACCCGTCCATCAGCTCATCGAGCGCGTCCGCATCGCCACTGACCACCACGGACGACGGGCCGTTGACCGCCGCCACCGAAACACGGCCGTCCCACGGCTTGATCAACTCCGCGACCTCGGACGAGGACAGCGCGACCGACACCATCCCGCCACGACCCGACAGCGCACGGATCGCCTTACTGCGCAGGGCAACCACCCGGGCGCCATCCTCCAGGCTCAGGGCGCCTGCGACGCAGGCCGCGGCGATCTCCCCCTGGCTGTGCCCCACAACCGCCGCAGGCTCTACTCCATGGGCCCGCCAAACCTCCGCCAGCGACACCATCACCGCCCACAACACCGGCTGCACCACATCCACCCGGTCCAGACCCGGCGCCCCCTCATCCCCACGCAACACCGCAGTCAGCGACCAGTCCGTGAACGGCTCCAACGCCGCCTCACACTCCGCCAACCGACCCGCAAACACCGGTGAAGAATCCAGCAACTCCACCGCCATACCGACCCACTGCGACCCCTGACCCGGGAAGACGAACACCGTCCTGCCCGAGTCACCCACCGCAGTCGTGGGGCTCAACTGCCTCAGCTTTTCGGCCAGTTCATCGGTCTCCGAGCCCACGACGACCGCCCGGTGCTCGAACGACGACCGCGAAGCCACCAACGACCAACCCACATCAACCGGCGACCAGCCGGCACCCGTCGCCCGCGACGCCAACCGCTCCGCCTGCGCCACCAACGCATCAGCAGAACGCCCGGACACCACCCACGGCACCACCACACCCACACCGGAAGCCGAAGACGACGAAGGAGACTCCCCTCCATCAGCCAACTTCGCCTGTTCGACGATCACATGCGCATTGGTCCCGCTGATGCCGAAGGACGAGATACCGGCACGGCGCGGACGGTCCTCTTCAGCCGTCCACGGCCGAGCCTCGGTCAGCAGCTCCACCGCGCCCGACGACCACTCCACATGCGGCGACGGTTCGTCCACATGCAGGGTCGCCGGCAACTCGGCGTGCCGCATGGCGAGCACCATCTTCATGACACCGGCCACGCCGGAAACGGTCTGGGTGTGCCCGATGTTCGACTTGACCGAGCCGAGCCACAGCGGTCGGTCCGCCTCCCGCTCCTGCCCGTACGTGGCGAGCAGCGCCTGCGCCTCGATCGGATCGCCCAACGACGTGCCCGTACCGTGCGCCTCCACGGCATCCACCTCACCGGCCGACAGTCGGGCATCGGCGAGCGCGGCCCGGATCACCCGCTGCTGGGAGGGACCGTTGGGTGCGGTGAGGCCGTTGGACGCACCGTCCTGGTTGATCGCCGTCCCGCGGACGACCGCCATAACCGGGTGCCCGTTGCGGCGGGCGTCCGAGAGGCGTTCCACCAGCAGTACGCCGACGCCCTCGGAGAGGGCAAAGCCGTCGGCCGCCGCCGAGAACGGCTTGCACCGTCCGTCCCGCGCCAGCCCCCGCTGCCGGCTGAAGCCGAGGAACGGTCCGGGATCAGCCATGACCATCGCGGCTCCCGCTACGGCGAGCGAGCACTCCCCCGAGCGGAGTGCTCGCACCGCCATGTGCAAGGCGACCAGAGACGACGAGCACGCCGTGTCGACCGTGACGGCTGGACCTTCCAGGCCGAGCGTGTAGGCGACCCGGCCGGATGCGACGCTCGCGGCCGCTCCGGTCGCGAGATATCCCTCGATCTGCTCGGCGGCCGCCATGCGCAGGCGGTTCCCGTACTCCTGGTCGGTGACGCCCATATAGACGCCGGTCCCGCTGCCGCGCAGGGATTTGGGGTCGATGCCCGCGCGCTCGAAGACCTCCCACGAGGTCTCCAGGAGAAGCCGCTGCTGCGGATCCATGGCCAGGGCCTCGCGCGGCGAGATCCCGAAGAACTCGGCGTCGAAGTCACCCGCGTCGCCCAGGAATCCGGATTCCCGGACGTAGCTGCTGCCCGGCTGGTCGGCATCGGGGTCGTAGATGCCGTCCAGGTCCCATCCGCGGTCGGTGGGGAAGGCGGACATCGCGTCGACGCCGTCCCGGACCAGCCGCCACAGGTCCTCGGGCGACTGCACGCCCCCCGGATAACGGCAGGCCATGGACACGACGGCGATCGGGTCGTCGTCCGCGGGGAGCGGCACGAGGGCGGGCGACGTGGCCGGCTTCGCGGCGGGTTCCTTCCCGCCGGTCAGTTGGGCCTCGACGTAGCCGGCGAGCGCTGCCGGGCTGGGATGGTCGAACACGACGGTCCTGGGCAGCCGCAGGCCAGTGGCCCGGCTCAGGCGGTTGCGCAGCTCGACGGCAGTCAGCGAGTCGAAGCCCAGCTCCTTGAAGGGGCGTTCGGAGTCCACGGGGGCCGTCTTGTCGTGACCGAGCACGGAGGCGACCTGTTCGCGGACGAGATCCAGCAGTGCTGCGCTGCGCTGCCGGACATCGAGTCCGGTCAGCTTCTCGGCGAGCGGCGACCGGGCGGAGCCCCGCTCGGTCCCGCTGCCGTCGGCTCCGGGTCCGTCTCCGTCCTCGTCCGCCGCGAGTTGAGGGATATTCGTGAGCAGGCGGCTGGGCCGTACCGAGGTGAAGACGCTGTTGAAGCGCCGCCAGTCCACGTCGGCGACCGCGATCGAGGTCTCGTCGTGGTCGAGCGCCTGCTGGAGCGCGGTGAGCGCGGTGTCCGGGTCGATGACGGGCACTCCGCGACGCCGCAGTACCTCGTGGATCGAGTCGGCGATCATGCCGCCACCCGCCCAGGGGCCCCAGGCGACCGACAGTACCGGCAGCCCGTCGGCCCGGCCGCGTTCGGCACGGGCGTCGAGGAGCGCGTTGGCGGCGGCGTACGCGCCATGGTCGGCCACTCCCCAGGTGCCGGAGATGGAGGAGAAGTAGACGACGGCGTCGAGTTGTGCGGGATCGAGTGCGGAGGACAGATGGTCGGCTCCGGCGACCTTGCCCACGAGCGCAGCCGCGAGGTCTGCCGGTCCGGCCTCCGCCAGCGAGCCGAGGGCGCTGACACCGGCGGCGTGCACCACTGCCCGGACCGGGCCGTGGTCCTGCTCGATCTGCCGTACGAGGTCCGCCACCGCCTGCTGGTCGCCGATGTCGCAGCCCGCCACGGTGACCTGGACGCCCTGGTCACGGAGTTCGGAGCACAGTGCGGCCACGCCGGGGACATCGGCGCCACGGCGGCCGGTGAGGACGAGATGTTCCGCGCCATGGGCAGCGAGCCAACGGGCGATATGGGCGCCCAGCGCTCCGGTGCCGCCGGTGACGAGGACGGTGCCGCGGGGGCGCCAGGAGCGCCGCGGCGTCACACCGGCGACCGGTGCGGGAATCAGCCGCCGCCCGAACAGGGCGTCCCCGCGGACAGCGAGCTGATCCTCGTCGCCACCGGCTGCCAGGATCCGCGCCACCAGCGCCGCTGGCCGGCCGTCCGCCGCCGGCTGACCAGCGGCCTGGCCGGGCATGTCGATGAGACCACCCCAGCGCTCCGGGTGCTCCAGCGCGGCGACCCGGCCCAGCCCCCAGATCCCGGCCTGGTCGGGATTCACCGGCGCACCGTCCTCGCCGGTGGAGCTGCCGATGGCGACCGCACCTCGGGTAACGCACCACAGCGGGGCGCCGATCCCGGCGTCTCCGAGTGCCTGGAGCAGTGCGAGGGTGAGCGAAAGACCGGTGGGAACACAGGGGTGAGTACGGTCCGGCCGTTCATCCAGGGCCAGGAGTGACAGCACTCCGGCGTACGGAACGGACTCGGCGCGCAGCAGATCCGCGAGCTCGGCGCCGTCGTCCACCGTCAGTGAGTGTGTGTGCGCGCCCGCTTCCTCCAACGCCTCCCGGACGCCCTGCACCAGCACGTCGTCCTCGTACCCGTCCGGAACCACCACGAGCCAGCTGCCGTCGAGTTGCCGGGCGGCCGGCTCGGTGAGGGGCCGCCACACAATGCGATAGCGCCAGCCGTCCGCCGTGTCGCGCTGCCGCCGACTCCGGTGCCACGACGACAGCGCAGGAAGCACCTCGTTCAGGGTCTCGACGCCGGGCAGCCCGAGCGTGCCCACCAGCGCTTCTGCGTCCTGGTCCCCGACGGCCGTCCAGAACGCCTCTTCCTCAGGGGATACGGCCACGGCCGGGGCATCCGGCTCCAGCCAGAAGCGCTGCCGCTGGAATGCATACGTCGGCAGCTCCACCCGGTGCGGGCGCCGGTCGGCGAACACGGGAGACCAGTCGACATCGACACCGTGCGCATACAGCTCAGCAAGTGAGGTGTAGAGCCGGGCGAGGCCTCCGTCGTCCCGGCGGAGAGTGCCCGTCACCACCGCATCCGCGCCAGCGTCCTCGACGGTTTCCTGAAGCGGCACGGTGAGCACGGGATGCGGGCTGACCTCCACGAACGTGCGGTGACCGGCCGCGACGAGGGCCTCAACGGCGGGCGCGAACTCCACGGTCCGCCGCAGGTTCGCATACCAGTAACCGGCGTCCATCTCCCCCGTGTCCAGCCATTGCCTCCTCACCGTCGAAAACAACGGCACGGACGACTTCCGAGGTGCGACTGGCGCCAGGACCTCAAGCAACTCCTCGCGGATCGACTCCACATGTGCCGAATGCGAGGCGTAATCCACCTCGATCCGACGAGCCCGGACCCCGCGCTCCCGACACCTGTCCATCAGCTCGTCGAGCGCATCTGCGTCACCGGAGACCACCACGGACGACGGGCCATTGACCGCCGCAACCGAAACCCGACCGCCCCACGGCTTGATCAGGTCCGACACCTCGGACGAGGACAGCGCCACCGACACCATCCCGCCACGACCTGACAACGCACGGATCGCCCGACTCCGCAGCGCCACCACCCGGGCGCCGTCCGCCAAACTCAACGCCCCGGCCACGCAGGCCGCGGCGATCTCCCCCTGGCTGTGACCGACGACCGCCGACGGCTCCACACCATGGGCTCGCCACACCTCCGCCAACGACACCATCACCGCCCACAACACCGGCTGCACCACATCCACCCGATCCAGACCCGGCGCACCCTCAACCCCACGCAACACACCACTCAACGACCAGTCGGTGAACGGCTCCAACGCCGCCCCACACTCCGCCAACCGACCCGCAAACACCGGCGAGGAATCCAACAACTCCACCGCCATCCCCAGCCACTGCGACCCCTGACCCGGGAACACGAACACTGCGCCTGGCTTGGGCGCGATGGGTACGGAGCCGGTGGCGGTATGGGGGCCGGGGTCGTCGTTGGTCACGGCGTGCAGCTCCGTGAGCAGCGCGGCGCGGTCGGCGCCGATGAGTACCGCTCGGTGTTCCAGTGCCGTGCGGGTCGTGAGCAGGGAGTGCGCCACGTCGTACGGTGCGGCGTCGGGGAGGGAGGCGAGATGCGTGGCGAGCGCGGCTGCCTGTGCGCGCAGTGCGTCGGGGGTCCGGCCGTGCACGACCCATGGCACGACCGGCTGGTCAGCGCTCCCGCCGTCCCCGTTTCCCGCGCCGCCCTGTTCCTCGTCGCCGCTTTGCTCCTCGTCGCCGCCCTGCTCTTCGTCGCCGCCCGGCCCGTGCGGGGCTTCCGGCGGACGCTGTTCCACGATCACATGCGCGTTGGTGCCGCTGATGCCGAACGACGAGACACCGGCCCGGCGCACCTGCCCGTTCTCCTCCCACGGCTGCGCCGCGGTGAGCAGGCGAACCGTGCCTGCCGACCAGTCCACATGCGGGGACGGTGCATCGAGGTGCAGGGTTTCCGGCAGGACGCCGTGTTGCAGCGCGAGCACCATCTTGATGACCCCGGCGACCCCGGCGGCGGCCTGGGTGTGCCCGATGTTGGACTTGAGCGAGCCGAGCCACAGCGGCCGGTCGTCGTCGCGGTCACTGCCGTATGTGGCGAGCAGCGCCTGGGCTTCGATGGGGTCGCCGAGGGCCGTCCCGGTACCGTGCGCCTCGACCGCGTCGACCTCGGACGGCTGCAGCCCGGCAGCGGCGAGCGCGGCCCGGATCACGCGCTCCTGCGAGGGCCCGTTGGGGGCGCTGAGGCCGTTCGAGGCGCCGTCCTGATTGGTGGCGCTGCCGCGCATCACGGCCAGCACCGGGTGGCCGTTGCGCCGGGCGTCCGACAGGCGTTCCAGCAGCAGGATCCCGGCGCCCTCGCCCCAGGCCGTGCCGTCGGCGGCGGCGGCGAACGGCTTGCACCGTCCGTCGGGCGCGAGCCCCCGTTGACGGCTGAACTCCACAAACATTCCCGGCCGGGACATCACCGTCGCCCCGCCGGCGAGCGCGAGTGTGCACTCTCCCGCGCGCAGGGCCTGCGCCGCGAGGTGCAGCGCCACCAGGGATGACGAGCACGCCGTGTCCACGCTGATGGCCGGTCCTTCGAGACCGAGCGTGTAGGCGATGCGTCCGGAGGCAACGCTCGTGGTCGTCCCGGTCAGGACATGCCCCTCGACCTGGTGGCTCGCCTGGTGGAGACGGGGGCCGTACTCCTGTGCCATGGCGCCGACGAATACACCCGTGAGACTTCCGCGGATTCCCGCCGGGTCGATACCTGCCCGTTCCAGGGCCTCCCAGGAGGTCTCCAGGAGGAGCCTCTGCTGCGGGTCCATCGCCAGGGCCTCGCGCGGCGAGATCCCGAAGAACCCGGCGTCGAAGGACGCGGCATCCAGGAAACCGCCCTCGCGTACGTAACTGGTGCCCGAACGTTCGGGGTTCGGGTCGTACAGGCCGTCGGTGTTCCAGCCCCGGTCGGTGGGGAACGGCGACACCGCGTCCACTCGGTCCCTCAGCACCTGCCAGAGATCTTCGGGCGACCGTACGCCACCGGGGTAGCGGCAGGCCATGGCGACGATGGCGATCGGCTCATCGGGGTCGATGGCCGGGCGGTGCGCTGGTTCCACGGCGTTGCTGCCGCCCAGGAATTCCGCGTCGAGATGGCGGGCCAGCCGAGCGGGAGAAGGATGGTTGTACAGCGCCGTGGACGGCAGCCGAACCGTGAGCACCCGGTTCAGCCGATGGCGCAGCTCCTCTGAGGTGACCGAGTCGAAGCCCAGATCCTTGAAGGTCCGGCCCGCGTCGATCGCGGAGGGCTCCCGATGGCCGAGCACTGCCGCAGCGTTGCCCCGTACGACATCGAGCGTCGGCCGGCTCGTCCCGGGGCCGGCGAACGTGGCATCGGCGGGCCGGCTCGGCTCAGGGGAAGCGGTCCGGCGGGGGCGCTCGGCGGTGTGCTCGGCGGTGTGCTCGGCGGTGTGCTCGATCCAGTGCCGCTCGCGCTGGAAGGCGTAGGTGGGCAGATCCACGAGCTGGGGGCGATGGGCGGCGAAGGCCGGGGACCAGTCGACGTCCACACCGTTCACGTACAGCTCGCCCAGTGAGAGGTAGAACCGGGCGAGCCCGCCCTCACCACGGCGCAGCGTGCCCACCACCACCGCCTCGGCATCCGCGTCCTCAACCGTCTCCTGCACCGGCATCGTCAGCACCGGATGCGGGCTGACCTCCACGAACGTGCGGTGACCGGCCGCGACGAGGGCTTCGACGGCAGGCGCGAACTCCACGGTCCGCCGCACATTCGCATACCAATACCCGGCATCCATCTCCGCCGTGTCCAGCCACTCCCCCGTCACCGTCGACAACAACGGCACGGAAGAAGCCCGCGGCGTAATGGGCACCAGGGCCTCCCTCAGCGTCTCCTCGATCGACTCCACATGCGCCGAGTGCGAGGCGTAGTCCACCTCGACCCGCCGCGCACGCACCCCACGCTCCCGGCACTCCGCCACCAACCGGCCCAGAACATCACCATCACCGGACACCACCACCGACGACGGACCATTGACCGCCGCAACCGAGACCCGACCGTTCCATGCCTTGATCAGCTCCTCCGTCTCGGGCCGGGGCAACGCCACCGACACCATGCCGCCACGCCCCGACAGGGCACGGATCGCCTTGCTGCGCAGCGCCACGATCCGGGCGCCGTCCGCCAAACTCAGCGCCCCGGCGACACAGGCCGCGGCGATCTCCCCCTGGCTGTGGCCGATGACCGCCGATGGCTCCACTCCATGGGCGCGCCAGACCTCCGCCAACGACACCATCACCGCCCACAACACCGGCTGCACCACATCCACCCGGTCCAGACCCGGCGCGCCCTCAGCCCCACGCAACACACCACTCAACGACCAGTCGGTGAACGGCTCCAACGCCGCCCCACACTCCGCCAACCGCTCAGCGAACACCGGCGAGGAATCCAGCAACTCCACCGCCATGCCCAGCCACTGCGACCCCTGCCCCGGGAAGACAAACACCGGCCCGCCGGAGCGGTCGGACACTTCGCCGAGTGTCACTGCGGCATCGGGGCGTTCCTCCGCCACCGCGCGCGCCCCGGAGGTCAGTTCGCCGGTCTCCGCCCCGACGATGACCGCCCGGTGCTCGAACGACGACCGCGACGCCACCAACGACCAACCCACATCAACCGGCGACCAGCCGGCACCCGCCACCCGCGACACCAACCGCTCCGCCTGCCCCGCCAACGCACCCTCAGAACGACCCGACAGCACCCACGGCACCACCACGCCCACACCCACACCCGCACCCGACGCCGGAGCACAGGCCGCTACGTCAGCCGGCCGTCCAGCACCTTCGGACTGCCCCGCCCGCTCGACGATCACATGCGCATTCGTGCCGCCCATGCCGAACGACGAGACACCCGCGACGAGTTGCCGGCCCTCCTGCGCCGTCCATGCACAAGACTCCGTCTGTACCCGCAGGTTCAGGGCGTCGAGCGGAATGCCGGGGTGGGGTGTGGTGAAGTTCAGGCTCGGCACGAGGTGTCCGTGCTCCACGCACAGCACCACCTTCAGCAGTCCCGCGATTCCTGCGGCCCCTTCCAGGTGGCCGATGTTCGACTTGACCGAACCCACCGGCAGCGGGGTGCTCCGTCGTGGGTCGGTGCCGAGAGCGGCGCCGAGTGCCGCCGCCTCGATGGGGTCGCCGACCTTGGTGCCGGTGCCGTGCAGCTCCACATAGCCGATGTCGCCGGGGTGGATGCCGGCACGTTCGCAAGCCAGGCGCACCACCTCTTCCTGCGCGGCGGCGTTCGGGGTCGTGAGTCCGGGCCCGCCGCCATCGTTGTTGACCGCTCCGCCGCGGATCACGCAGTGGACATGGTCACCGTCCGCCAGTGCGCTGGCCAGCGGCTTGAGGACGACGAGGCCGCCTCCCTCGCCGCGTACGAACCCATCGGCACGGGCGTCGAAGGTGTAGCAGAGGCCGCTCGGGCTGAGTGCGCCGAAGCGGGACATGGCGATGGTGCTCTCGGGGGCGAGATTGAGGTGCACCCCGCCGGCCAGGGCGGTTTGGCAGTCTCCGTGACGCAGGCTGTCGCATGCGGCCTGGACCGCGACGAGCGACGAGGACTGAGCGGTGTCCAGGGTCATGCTGGGGCCGCGCAGACCGAGGTGGTAGGAGATGCGGTTGGCGATGAGTCCGCGGTTGAGGCCGGTCGGAGTGTGGTGGTCGAGTGCCGCGGGGCCCTGCTGGTGTACGAGTACGGCGTAGTCCTCGACGGTGGCTCCGATGTACACCCCGGTCCGGTGGCCGTTGAGCCGTTCGGGGCGGATGCGGGCGTTCTCCAGGGCCTCCCAGCCGAGTTCGAGGGCGAGCCTCTGCTGTGGGTCCATCGACTGCGCCTCGCGCGGTGAGAGGCCGAAGAAGGCGGCGTCGAAGGACGCGACTTCGTCGAGGAAGCCGCCCCGGGCCGGCTCGGACACCCCTGACTGCGCCAGGAGTTCGGCGGTCCAGCGGTCGGCCGGCGCCTCGGTGACGGCGCTTCTGCCGTCGCGGAGGAGTTGCCAGAGGGCGTCGGGGTCGGCGGCCCCGGGCAGGCGGCAGGAAAGGCCGACGACCGCGATCGGCTCGCCGTGTGGCGAGGGAATCGTGGAGTCCGCGGATTCCGACCCGTTCATCAATCGCACTCCCTACGCGAAGCGGCACCGGCTTGCGTTCACCGTTCCACAGCGGCGGGCTCCGAAAGGTGGGCCGAAGGCCACCTCTAGGGGAACTCCTAGGCGCGGCGGAAGGTCCTTCCGTACCGCCCTGAGCAGGGCTTCCGCAGCAGTGCGCGACCGCCTGCCGCAAGCCTTCGGCGGCGGACCCCGCAACCCCATTCCCAGGTGCTTCGGTGCCCTGGCCGCCCCGCCCGGCCATCGGGGGCAAGGCGCAGAGAACTAGGTGAATGCCAGGAATCCCCGATGCAGGCTGTGCGGGGAAAGGGCGGCCGTCCGGTGCCGTACACACATCAGCATGGAGGGGTGCAGCAATGCATTTGGACAGCACAGTGGAGCCGTTGCGGTCATCCGGCCCCGCACTGTCTTCCCGGCGGGCGGTGGCACTGTCCTCCCGGCTGGCCGCCTCCGCGCTCGCCACCGACGGCGGGGTGATGAGCAACGAGGCGTTCCACGCGTGGTTCGAGGAGCGGCAGCGAACCCATGCGCTGAAGGTCAGCCGTATAGCCTTCGAGGAACTGCGGGGCTGGAACTTCGCTCCCGGAAGCGGGAATCTGCGGCATGACAGCGGGCGCTTCTTCTCCATCGAGGGCATCCGGGTCCGCTCCGACTACGGGCCGGTCCGCGAGTGGTGCCAGCCGATCATCCACCAGCCGGAGATCGGTGTGCTGGGCATCGCGGTCCGCGAGATCGACGGGGTGCTGCACTGTCTGATGCAGGCCAAGCCGGAGCCGGGGAACATCAACGGGGTGCAGCTCTCCCCCACGGTGCAGGCCACCAAGAGCAACTACACGCGGGTGCACGGCGGTTCCGCCGTGCCGTACATGGACTGCTTCATCGACCCCGATCCGCGCCGGGTGCTGGCCGATGTGCTCCAGTCCGAGCAGGGGTCGTGGTTCTTCCGCAAGCGCAACCGCAACATGGTGGTCGAGGTGGGCCCCGAGGTCGAGGCGGGCGAGGACTTCTGCTGGGTCACGCTGGGCCAGCTCGGTGCGCTGCTGCGCCATCCCGATCTGGTGAACATGGATGCCCGTACGGTGCTGTCCTGCATCCCCGACTGGCGCGCGGGTTCGTCGACGGCCAATGCCGGCCTGCACTCCGATACGGAGATCCGCAGCTGGGTCACGACGCGACGGGCCCGGCACGAGATCACCACCGAGCCGCTGCCGCTGCGCGAGGCAGCGGGCTGGCGCCGCTCGGACGAGGCGATCTCGCATGAGAGCGGGCTCTTCTTCAGCATCGTCGCCGTAGATGTGAGCTCGCACCGGCGTGAGGTCCCGGCCTGGTCACAGCCGCTGCTCGAACCGCACGGGCTGGGGATTGCCGCGCTGCTGGTGAAGCGGATCGGCGGGGTGCCGCATGCGCTGCTGAGCGCACGGGTCGAGCCGGGCTTCCTCGATGTGGTGGAGCTCGGGCCCACTGTGCAGTGCACTCCGGAGAGCTATGCCCATCTTCATGCCGCGGACCGTCCCCGGTATCTCGATGCCGTGCTGGACCGCGGTCCGGAGCGGACGCTGTTTGATGCCGTGCTGTCGGAGGAGGGCGGCCGCTTCCGCCATGCCCGCAGTCGCTACCTGATCATCGAGGTGGACGAGGGCTTCCCGACCGAGGCGCCCGAGGACTTCCGATGGGTGACGCTATGTCAGGCAGATGAACTGCTGAAGTACAGTCACTATCTGAATGTGCAGGCCAGGACCCTGGTCGCGGGGATGAGGACGCTCCCGTAGCCGGAACTGACGCGTTCGCGACCGGCGTTCCGGGCCGCCCCTCCTTCGATGGCGCCCCGCAGGTCGCTCAGCCCGCCCCCTCCCCGCATTGACGCACCAGGAGGGTGCTCCCGCTGTCCCGTGCTGTCCCGCTGTCCAGGTCGGCCATGCCCCGCATCCTGTGGTCGCGGCGCGAGAGGCGTCAACGGCCATGGGTCACTTCTATGTATTTCCCTAGAAGAGTGGCCGAACTCGATCACCGCCGGGGCATGGAACCGGCCACGACCTGCGTCGATGCGATCCGTGACCTTCCGCAGCGCAGATAGGGCCGTTGGTCCGGTTGACACCTCTCACCTGGGGTTCGACGATGCCTCGTGAACTTGTCAGACAGGCGGACAGGCATGAGGGAGGGGTTCGGATCCGGCTGCCCGTTCACCCCATGAGGCGGCCGGACCGACACGCCTTCCCCCCGGCCACAAGCCGTGGGCCCCGGATAAGGAGAAGCCTCAGATTCTCCTCAAGAACCTCGCAGTGCACCTGAGATGCGTGCGTACATTGGTCACACCGTTACGACTCGGCAGCCGCTCCGCGAATTCCTGCTTTGCCGTCACCGTGCGATCCACTGTGCCTGCGCCGCTCGGAGCCGCACCGAACCCGGACTCCCGCAAGAAATTTCATGACGGATACCTGTCACAGTCAAATCCCTTTCCCCGGAGATGCTACCGCCGAGTATTTCCTTGCGGCCCTTCGGAGATCGGCGAGGACTCCCATCGATTGCTGCCCCAGCGCATCATGCAGCGGCCCTGAGCGGGGTTCACAGAACGATGTGGCAACCTTGAACACGGAGAACGACGAAATACCTGTGAATCACACAGTCGTTGGAAGGTGAGCGCCGACAGGAAGCAACAGAAACCAGCTCGCTGCAATACACGCCGGGCGCTCGGCGTAAGCGGCAGAAACCCGACAGGCTGCCTCGACCGCACTGCCCAGCCGGATTTTTGCGCTTCCTGCCCCTCCGCCGGTGCCACCCATGGCGGCATGTCCGTAGCAGTACGCGCCCTGTGCGCCGAGCACCGACGGCGGTGCGTTCGGGAGATACCCGGTACCGCTCCCCGCTTGTCCGGACAGTGTGCGACACCCTCGGCACACGCCGCTGCACAACAGCTCGCGGTCTGAAGGGATCTGAACCTGATGTTGCTGGACCGCGAGGTGGAACTCGACCTGGCAGCCACCGCCCTCGGAAGCGGGCGAGGTGCTCTGGTGCTGGTCACCGGTCCGTTGGGGGTCGGTAAATCAGCACTCCTCGACGGCATCGGCGCCCTCCGCGCGGCGCGGGGAGCCCTGCACCTGCGGGTGAACGCGGCTCCGATGGAGCGGGACTTCCCCCTGGGGGCGGCCCGCCAGCTCCTGGAACCGGCGCTACGGCACGCTTCGCCGGAGGCGATGGCGCGATGGACCGCGGGGAGCGCGAGTCATGCGCGCAGCGCGCTCGACGCCTGCCGGCCCGCCGGTGCGGTGCCTGCACAGCCCGTTCTGGACAGCCTCACCGCGCTCATCGAGAACATGGCCCGCGACCAGCCCGTTCTGCTGCTCGTCGACGAACTGCAGTGGGCGGACCTGGCCACCCTCCAATGGCTGCGGCACCTGAGCGGGCGGCTCGCCGGCCTGCCGGTGCTGCTGGTGTGTGCCGTCCGCGAGGGTGACGACCTTGCCGGACATCCGGCGGTCCAGGGGGTCATCGAACACGCCACGCACATCCTGCGCCCGGGAAACCTCGCTTGGCAGGACACTCACGCGCTGATCCACCGGTATCACGGCGAAGCAGCGGACGGGGTGTTCGCCGCGGCCTGCCACCGGGCCACCGGCGGCAATCCCCTGATCCTCAACTGCCTTCTGGCGGATGCCGCGCACCGGGACCTCCAGCCCGTCGCGGACAACGCGGAGGCTGCCGCCGCACTCCGGCCCGCCGCACTGCAACACCGGCTGCTGCTGCGCCTGGACGCGCAAGCGGAGCAGGTCAGGAGGATTGCCCGGGCCATGGCCGTGCTCGGGGACGACATGAACCCGGAGCTGCTGAGCAAGCTGGCCGAGGTGGACTCCACCGGGCGGGACCATGCCCTGCGGAAGCTGACGGATCTCGGTCTGACGACCGGCGAACAGCATCCCCGGTACGTGCACGCCCTCGTGCAGGAAGCCGTGGCGGAGGGCATACCCCTGGAGGAACGGACCGCCATGCATGCGCTGGCGGCCGAGCTGCTGCACCGGTCCGGCCGGCCTCCCGAGCAGGTGGCGAGGCATCTGATGGCCCTCACCGCACCGACCTACACATGGGCCACCGAGGTGCTGCGCGCGGCGGCCCGCGCCGCGCAGGGCAGGGGCGCACCCGAGGTCGCCGCGCGCTATCTGCGACGCGCCCTGATGGGCAGTTCACCGGACGCGGAAAGGGCGGAACTGCTGGTCGACCTGGCCACGTCGGAACGCAGCTTCGCCCCGTACACCTCCGTGCGGCACATCGCCCAGGCCGTCCTGCTGTGCGACGGCCCCGTACGGCGCGCGCAGGCCGTGGTGCGGCTTGCGCCCAGCGCGTTCTCCTCGACCCTGCTGCCCGTCCACGAGCTGCTGCAGGAGGCGGCGGACGCGCTGGGGCCCGAGGACCGGCTGCACGGACCGGAACGGGAGCTGGCGCTGCGCCTGGAGGCCCGTATCCGGCAGTCGACGCTGCCGGATCCGGAGAAGCTGGCCGGCTCCGTGGCCCGTCTCGTCGCTCTGGGTCCCGAGCCGAAGACCGGCACCGTGGCCGAGCGGGAGCTGCTCGCCCCGCTGATCGGTGCCGCGACGTTCTCCAACGCGCTGCCTGCCCATGAGGTGGCACAGCTCGCGAAGCGTGTCCTGGAGCGCGAACCGGCCCTGCCCGCGCATGTGCACACCACCATGCCGCTGGTGGTGGCCAGCCTCGTGGCCGCGGACGCCGTCGAGGAGCTGAGTTCCTGGCTCGACGCGGTCCAGCAGAACGCGGTGGGGCGGCAGACGCGCGTGGAGCAGGCGCTGATCGGCACCGAACAGGCACTCGTCTCGCTGGCGCGCGGCCGTCTGACGGTGGCCAAGAAGCAGGCGCTCGCCGCCTTCGAACTCGCCGGGGCGAAGCACGAGGAAGTCTTCACCCTGTCGTCGATGACCCTCGCCAGGTGCGCGATCCTCACCGGGGACCACCAGCTCGCCGACCGGCTGCTCGCCATCAAGTACCGGGCGGAGGAGGAGCCGTATGTGTGGTCCGGACTGGCCATGCTGAAGGGGCAGAGCGCGGCGCGGAAGGGCGACCTGGACTCGGCGCTGGGCTACTTCCTCGACGCCGGACGGCGTCTTGAGCAGTGCGGATGGCACAACCCGGCGCTGCTCCCCTGGGCCTCGGCCGCCGCATTTCTGCACCTCCACCTCGGCGAGCGCGAGCAGGCCAGGGAGCTGAGTGCGCTGGAGGTGGAATGGGCCCGTGCCTGGGGGGCGCCGGGGCCGCTCGGCCGGGCGCTGCGCGTGTACAGCCACATGGTCGAGGGCCCGGGCAGCACCGACGTGCTGAGAGAGGCCGTGGACGTACTGCAACTGTCCGCCAACCGCTTCGAGCTGTGCCAGGCCCTGCTGGACCTCGGTGAGCGCCTCGGCCCGGCCGAGGCCCATGGCCGCGCGGCGCTGCGCCGGGCCTACGCGGAGGCGGTCGAGTGCGACACCCCCTGGCTGGCCCGGCGAGCGGAGGAGCTGCTCGCCGAGGCACCACCGGACCCGGAGAGCGCACGCGGTCAACTGACCCCCGCGGAGCGGAAGGTCGCCGAGCTGGCCACCTCGGGGATGACGAACCAGAAGATCGCCAACGAGCTGAACATCACGTGCCGTGCCGTGGAAAAGCATCTGACGAATTGCTACCGCAAGATGTCAATTCCAGGGCGAGTGCATCTCTCCGCTGCATTGCGAGAACTCGACCAGCAGCCCCCCAACTCGCCAGGCCCGGCGGCGCCTTACTGACTCCACGCCCTCATCCGCAGTAGAGGCCGGCGTCGCATGGCGACGCCGGCCTCTCTCAACAATCCCGCCATGACAAAGAGTTATTGCTACCGCACCGTATTGATACCGAACCACCGCCCCCGGACACCACAGTGTTTGGCTATTTGCCACATGTCGCGTTGACTCCCGGGATGCGGCGTTCCTAGGGTCTGAACAGCGGAATACCAATGCAAGAAAGGCACTTCGCTCCTTGGACGGATGGAGCGAGGACGACCAATGCCTCATTCGACGGTCGGATTTCCCGGTGCGTCGACCGCAGAAAGACGGTAGCTCCCTTGACATCCCAGCAATACGCCGACCCGATGCCGCCGGCGGCGCCCCCTCACCCCCAGACCCCCCACACCCCGCGTGCGCCCGACCAACCCGCCCTCGGGGCGGGACGGCGCCCGCTCGACCACCAACAGGCATGTATGGCGAGCCTCAATGAGTCGCTGGCGATCACGGCAGCCGACGCGGAGTTCTTCCGGCTGTTCGGCCAGGACTCCGCCGAAACCTGTGGACGCAGCCTCTACTCGCTTCTGCACCCCAGCGCTCCCGGACTGCTGAACCGGCACTTCGCCCGCCTGGCCGAGGGGCAGCGCACACGATTCGTGGAACGGATGGTGGGGATACGGGGCGAGGAGGTGCCGTTCTCGGGCGAACTGACCGGCATAGCGGTGCGGAGCGAGTCGGAACAGGCTCCGTCGTTCGTCGTGGTCGTCCGGCCCGACGACGCGTCGGCCTCGCTCACCGGCCAGGAGGACGCGCCGGCCGGCCGCAGGCAGCTGCTCACCGAGCTCGACGCACAGATCCTCGAAGGCGTCGCCAGCGGCGCCTCCACGGTGCAGCTGGCCGCCCGGCTCTACCTCAGTAGGCAAGGCGTGGAGTATCACGTCGGCCTGATGCTGCGTCGGCTCAAGGCACCCAACCGCGCCGCGTTGGTCGCCCGGGCCCACTCCATGGGGATGCTCACCATCGGCAGTTGGCCGCCCAGGGTCCTCCCCGAGTTCGTGAAGGACGCCGACAGCCGGCGCAGCCGCGGCCGCCGGACGGACCCCCGACGGCGCTCGACAGCCGCCCGCCCCGAGGCCACGGCACCTCGCACACCGTCGGCCACCCCGGGCACCCGGACTGTGCCCGGCCTGACGAACTCCCGGGCTTCATAGGGCTGCAGATCGACCGTCAGGACGGCGGCCGTCCCCGATGGGACACCCCTTCGCCGCACCACGCAAACCGGCTCCGTGAGGACGGTCCCCCTCTCCTCACGGAGCCGGTGTCGCGTGGTGCGGCGATGTTGCGTATGCGGCGGTGTCGCGTGGTCGTGCTCCGGCGCAGCGCCCATATCGCCCCCGGGGAGATGTCTTCGCCGAAGCTTCGCCTCCCGGGTACCCCCGGAGGTCTCCGGTTCACTGCACATAGGAGAAGCTGGAGAGAGCGCCCCCACGGGGAGAGGGCAAGGAGACAGCAATGGACAGGCAGCATTCCCCTGCGCACGGACGCCGCCGCGTACCACGCGGAGCCTGCGCGGGAGCGGACCGGACGGCGGCCGACGGCCGCCCGCATGCTGTGTCCCTGCCCGCGGCGGACTGCCCGGAACGACCGTGCCGGGTGCCAGTGCGTGCAGAGGAGACTCCCGATGACCGACGGGATATACACCGAGGCGTTCGAATGCCGGCGGGACCGGTTGACGCTCGCCAATCGCGAGGAGGAGATGTCCTCCCTCACCGCTCTCGTGCAGGACGCCCGCGCCGGATCAGGCGGTATCGCGCTCCTGGAGGGCGTCGTCGGCATCGGGAAGAGTCTGCTGCTGGACAGGCTGGTGTCCGCGCTCCCTGCCGACGGTCTGTATGTGCTGACTGCCCGCTGCGACGCTCTGGAGCATGACTTCCCGTTCGGCGTCGTGCGCCAGCTCTTCGAACCGCTGCTGGCCACCCTCGACGAACCGCAGCTCACCCAGCTGCTGAGCGGCAGTGCCCGTACCGCCGCGCAGGCGCTCAGCGGTGAGAAGCTGCCGGGCGACGCCCTGCTCCCCACCGAGGACATGTCGTACGCCGTGCTGCACGGGCTGTACTGGTTCACCTGCAATCTGGCGGCGGAGGCGCCGCTCGTGATCGTGGTCGACGATGCGCACTGCGCCGACATGGCGTCCCTGCGCTTCCTGACCCACCTCGCGCGCCGGATCGAAGGCCTTCCCGTCCTGCTGGTGCTGTCCCAGCGCACCGGCGACGAAGCGACGGACGCCGCACTCCTCAGTGACATCGCGGGCCAGCCGCTCTGCCGGGTGCTGCGACCCGGTCCGCTGACCCACCAAGGTGTCGGACATCTGGTGAAGACCGTCTTCGGCCACGAGGCGGACGACGAGTTCCACGAAGCCTGTCTGGCGATCACCGGCGGCAACCCCCTGCTCGTCCACTCCCTGCTGAGCGTCCTGCGGCTCGGCGGCCGGCCGCCGACCGTCGAGGGTCTGCCGTACGTCACCGCGCACGACGGTGCCTTCTTCCACGAAGCGGTCCGGTCGGTCCTGCAGCAACAGCCCGAGTCCGCCGCGGCGGCGGCCCGCGCACTGGCCGTGATGGGCGACGATGCTCTGCCGGAGGTGTGCGCACGGCTGGCCGGGCTGGATGACGCGACGCACTCCGCCGCGATGCGGGCGCTGCGGTCCAACGGACTGGTCTCGGAGGTCGACGACGGCCGGAGATGGTCCTTCAATCACGGGCTGATCAGGGAAGTCATCGTGGCGGACCTGCCACCCGAACAGCTCGCGCAGGCGCACCGACACGCTGCCCGCCTGCTGCTGGACGCGGGGGCGCGTGCCGAGCAGGTGGCCGGCCATCTGCTGATGACTCCCCTGCCGGCCACCGAGGACTGGGCGGTGACCGTGCTGCGGGAGGCCGCCCGGGAGGCGTCGTTCCGCGGTGCCCCGGCACTGGCGGTGGATCTGCTGCGGCACTGTCTGCCCCCGGAGGGGCCCACGCCCGAGGACACGCCGGTCCTCGCGGAGCTGGGTCTGGCCGAGGCGGGCGTGGACCCGCAGGCGAGTGTCCGGCATCTGCAGGCGGCGCTGGAGCATGTGCATGAGCCACCGCTGCGCTTCCGTCTGCTCAGCTCGCTGGCCAGCGGCCTGATCCGCAGCGGGCAGTCCCTCCAGGCGGTGCGGCTGCTCTCCGAGGAGGCGCCGACGGTCCGCGACGCCGATCTGCAGCGCCTTCTGGAGGGGCAGCGGCTGATGGCGTCGGCCGAGGACCTGACGAGCTTCACAGTGACCTTGCAGGAGTATCCGTTCGACATCAGCCGGCCCGGCGACACCCCCGGTGAGCGGGCCCTGATCGCCGCGGGGGCCGGCCTCTGCTCGGTGCGCGCGGTCCGGGCCCAGGAGTCGGCCGCCGCGGCCCGCCGGGTGCTGGAGAGCAGCGTGCCCGGTGTCGACTCGCCGTTCTTCCTGACCACGGCGGCGACGGCGCTGCTGTACGCGGGACTGCCGGACGAGGCGGATGCCGCCTACCAGCGGGTCATGGGCATCACCCGGCAGAGCCAGCGGCTGCTGCTGCACGGCCTGTGCCAGGCGCTGCGAGCCGAGGCGCAGTACCGACTGGGGGCGCTGTCCGAGGCGCTGGCGGCCACGCGGTCGGCACTGAACGTGGTGCCGCCCCGCCATTGGGGCCGCACGCTGGCGCTGCCCGTCGCGACCCAGATCCATGCGTTGATCGACTCCGGTGATCTCGCCGGCGCCGATGCGGCGGCCGCGCAGGCCTTCCCTTCGACGAGCCTGGACACCTGGCAGTGGAACGAGTTCCTGTGCGCGAGGGGACGGCTACGGCTCACCCACCAGGATCCGAAGGGGGCGCTGGAGGACCTCCTGGAGGCCGGCAGACGGCAGCACCTGTGGACGCGGACGAGTCCTGCCGTGTCGTCCTGGTGGTTCTGGGCCGGCCGTGCCCACCTCGCCCTGGGCGCGCCGGCGGCTGCCCGGGAGCTCGCGGAGGACGCCGTGGAACGAGCCCGGAAGGGGAAGCTGACCGATGCGCTGGGCGCCGGTCTGCGGCTCCTCGCAACGACGGAGAGCGGCGCACGGAAGCTGGGCGTGCTGGAGGAGGCGCTGTCCGCCCTCGACGGCTCTCCGGCGCGGCTCGAGCGGGCCCGTACGCTGGTCGACTACGGCTCCACCCTCCATGCGTGCGGACGCACGGAGGCGGCGCGGGAGACGCTGCGTCAAGGGCTCGATCTTGCGTATGCGCTCGGCGCGGCCCAGCTGCATGCCCAGGCCAATGACGCGCTGCTGGCCACCGGCGCCCGTCCCCGCAGGGTCACATCGAGCGGTGTGGAGTCGCTGACCCCGAGCGAGGCCCAGGTGGCGCGGATGGCCGCGGCCGGTGGCACCAACCGGGAGATCGCCGAGGAGCTGTTCGTGACCCAGCGCACCGTCGAGCAGCATCTGACATCCGTGTACCGCAAGGTCGGGGTGTCCGGGCGGCGGGGCCTCGGCCGGTTCTTCGGCCCCGGAAGTACCGCGAAGTGACGTCCCGGCCGCAGGGCTTCTGCGCGGTGTGCCGCGGGGAGCGGTCTCCCGCACCGTGCCCGGACCGCTCCGGTCCACGCCGGCCGTGCCGCGGCGGCCGGTCACGGCGCTGCCGGTGCCGCGGCACCGGGCGCCGGGCTCGCCCGCCCGCCCTGGGGCGGCGTGGACGACGACCGCGGTCATGACCAGGCCCGCCCGCACGGCCCAGCGTCCTTCGAAGCCGGTCAGTACCGAATCGCCGAGCTGCCATCCGGACACCAGAAGTCGCGCGGTGAACGTCCCGTCGCACGGGTCGAAGGAAAGGAACGCGTCCTCGAATTCCAGCGGACGCCCGGTCATCGGGAACCACGCCTTGTACACGGACTCCTTGGCGCTGAACAGCATCCGGTCCCAGGGCAACGGCGGTGCGCCGTAAGGGTTCCGGGGAAGTCCGGCGCGTTCCCCGGGCAGCGCCACGGCTTCCAGGACCCCGTCCGGCAGCGGCTCCGCCGGCTCGGCGTCGATACCGAGGGCGAGCACCTCCGTGGACCGTGCGACGACCGCGGCGGCGTACCCCTCGCAGTGGGTGATGGCGCCGACGAGCCCGGACGGCCAGCGCGGTTCGCCGCGTGGTCCCGGCAGGATCGCTAGGGGCGGCGAGCCGAGTTGGGCCATTGCCCGGCGGGCACACCAGCGGCCCGCCGTGAACTCGCGGGTGCGCTTGTCGACCGCGCGGGAGACAAGGGGCTCTTCCTCGGGCAGGAGCGCCGCGGCCGGCGGTTCTCCGAAGATCTCCGCCGCGGAGACCGTCTCCGGCAGTAACTCGTCGATCATCGCGGGGTCTCCTGTCCTTGCTTCGGTGAGGGCGCGCCTCGCTGGGCGTCGGCGCGGAGCAGTGGCTCACGGCGCTGCAGGGCCCGACACTAGAGCGCGCCGCCCGGACAGGACCACCGCAGTGGGTGACCGCACCTCAGTCCCGGGGAAATGACCAGACTTTCCCGGTCCCGGAGGGCCTCTCCGTCCCGCCGGCCGGACACAGATGCCTGCCTCGGCCGAGGTGAACCACACCCGAGGCAGTGTTCCTGGAGCCGGGGCCCTTTAGGGATTTCCCGAGCGTCGCCCCTGCTCCAATGGCCTGCAGCACATCGTCACCCCGAATATCGGTCGCCACGCAGTCGAGCGGGCTCGGAGAAGGGCAGTTGGCCATGCTGATGAACGAAATGAACGCACTGCTTCGTGGGGGCCCCACCACCTACGTCGCAAACGAGGAGCGGGTCCGCTATGTGCCGGACATGGCCTCCCCGCTCAAGCTGCTCTGCGGCAACCGCTATGAGCACTTCGAGCCGACAGCGGAACGCGTCCGGCAGGACGGCCACACGCTTCAGGTGTTCGTCTGGACGGGCTGCACCTACGTGGCCGAATAGTTCCGTCGGCGCGGACGGCGGCCGGGTTCCCGGGGGACGTACGGGATCCCGGCCGCCGTCCGCGCCGGCAGGGGCCTACACCTCCCAAGGGGATCCGGGGCCACGATCTCCGCCACGATGTCCGCCGGTGACCGCGATGGGCGGTTTACGGCGGCGTATCACCCGCTCGTGTGCAGGGCGTCGACGACCGCCATCCGGCGCACCCGACGGGCGGGCAGGACCGAGGCCGCGATGCCGGTGAACACGGTGGCCGCGAGGATGCCGAGCACCGTCAGGGCTGTGCCGTCGGACGAAGTCAGGATGGCGATGGGCGAACCGCCAAGGATCGAACGGACCGCCAGCACTCCGTAGACCAGGCCGAGGACGGTGCCGGCGACCGCGCCCGTCAGCGCGAGCAGTACTGATTCCAGGGTGAGCATCTCGCGTAGTTGCCTGCCCGACATGCCGATGGCACGCAGCATGCCGAACTCGCGGGTGCGTTCCTCGACCGCGAGCATCAGGGTGGCGGCCACTCCCAGGGCGGCGATGGCCATGGAGAAGCCGAGCAGGGTGGTCACCACGAGCAGCATCCGGTCGAACATGTGGCGGACGGAGACGACGTTGGCCGCGGCGTCGGAGACCCGGATGTGCGGGTAGTCGGACAGGGCCCGGTCGAGTGCCTTGCGGGCAGTGTCGTGGTCGGAGCCGCTCGCCGGGTCCAGCCACACAGCGGCCACGGTCGTCGCGCCCGGTGCGAGCCGGTCGAGGGTGGCTTCGGTGACGTACACCTTTGCTCCGGGAAGCAGCGTGAACAGCAAGGAGGAGTGTCCGGACTCGGCTGCGAGGCGGGTACCGGCCACCGTGACCGAGCCGCGCCCCGTGGTGGTCAGGGCCTGACCGTCTCTCAGCGAGCGTGCCGCGGAAACACCCTCAGCGTCCTCCTTGAGCTGTGCGGGGTCGGCGGCGATGACCAGACTCTTGTGTCCGTCAACGGTGAGGCTTGCGGCACGGACCGGGGTGACGGCCAACTCCGGTTGCCTGCGCAGGGATTCCACGGCGCCGGCGGGCACCTTGTTGTCCGTGGTGTTCAGTGTGAAGACGGCGGGCAGCCCCGACGACAGCATGGACTCCGTGGCGCCCTTGGTGGCGCCGATCGCGGTCACCGCCGAGACGGCGACGGTGACGCCGACGAGCATCGCGGAGGCGGCGGCACTGGTGCGGCGCGCGTTCGACCTCAGCTGCTGCGCAGCCAGCTTGCCGGTCGTGCCGAGCCACCGGCGGGCCGGGATACCCAGGACGCCGACCAGGGGTGGCAGCAGGTGCTGGGCGAACCTGAGCACTGCGAAGAAGCTGCAGATGGCACCGACGGTCACATCGAGCAGCGCCAGGGAGCCGCCGAACGCGCCGAAGGTGAGCATGTAGACGCCGAAGAGCAGGAGCAGCACGGAGAAGATCTGGCGCACGGCCTCGCGACCCGGCTCGGGAAGCGTCGCGGACCCGCTCTGTGCGAGCGCGGTCACCGGAGGCACGGCGGCGGCCGCCCTGGCGGGCTTACGGACCGCCCACAGGGTGAGCAGGGCCCCGAAGAGACCGGCAAGGATGAAAGTGATCCAGTTCGGCAGCAGAGAGATCTTGACGGGGCCGAGGTCCACGAAAGTGCGCAGCAGCGCCGTGCCCAGGGCACACGCGGCGCCGCCGGCGGCGAGACCCGTGGCCGAGGCGAGGACGCCGAGCATGAGCCCCTGGCGACGGATGATCCGGCGCACCTGGCCGCGGTCGGCACCGATGCAGCGCAGCAGGGCCAGCTGGCGGGCACGCTGGGCGAGGACCACGGAGAAGGTGTTGGTGACGACCATGCGCGCCACCGCCATCGCGATCATCACGAACGACAGCGCGGCCGTCAGCACGACCACGTACATGGTCCCGTTCTCCTCCTGCGCGTTGTCGACCGCCCCGGCGTGAGTGAAGACGGACGCGTTGCCCTCCAGTGCCGTCTTCACCGCCCGTGCGACAGCGGAGGCGTCCGCACCCTCACGGATGTCCATGTCGATGCGTGTGGTGGTCAGCCCGGTCGCGTACGTCTTCATCGCCTCGTACGGCACACCGATCGCGGCCTGCGAGGCGAGGGTGCTCGAAGAGCTGGTGTCCAGCAGGCCCGTCAGCTTGACGCCCGCTGCCTTGCCGTCGGGTTTGATGAGACGGACGGTGTCCCCGGGCTGTACACCCAGACGCTCCGCGGTCCCATGATCGAGGACGGCTTCGCCCGAGCCCTGGGGCCAGCGGCCGCCGTCAAGCCGCTGCCAGCGCATCTTGGAGTCGGCGGCGATCGAGGTGACCACGGCCCGGTCGTCCAAGAGGCGGCGCCCGGAGGGGCCGAGCACTTTTCCGTGCCCGAGAACCCGCTCGCTCACCCGTGTCACCGATGCCACTTTCCCGGCCCGCGCCGCCGCTTCCTTGGGCAGGCCGCTTTCCTTGGGCAGGCCACTTCCGGAGCCGGGGACCGCCTGGAGGTCGGCGTTTCCGACCTCCACGGCCGCGGTCTGGGAGTAGAACTGCACCAGCGCGCCGCTGCCGCCCACGGAAAGCACCAGGAACCCCACACCCACGGCGATGGCGACCCCGGTGAGCATCAACTGACGCAACTGGGCCCGGAAATCTTTGACGGCGAAGCTGGACAGTCTCTTCATGGCGAGGCCACACACCCTTCCCGGTGGTCAGCCTCAACGCTATGCGTCGCCGTTGGCCGCCCTCCCCCTACCAGGCACGATCACGCGGTCAGTCTGGAGTCGCCTCGGTGGGGGTCCCGTACGTCTCCGGTATGACGCCGTGGCCTTCGGCCCGGCATGCCCGGCCGTACGACAAGGCATTCCTTGGCCCTGATGTCGCGGTGACCATCTGGCCACGCTCTGTACTGCGCACTGCCCTGCCCCGGGTTAACGGGATGTCGATCCTGCAGGGCCGGACTGCTGCACGTCGTGAGGTGCACGAGGGGTGCATGAGGGGTGTACGAGGGGTTCACCGCGGCGTCCGGACAGGCCCTGCTGGACCTCGTGTGCGACATCGGCGCCCAGTGAGATCCTTGAATCAGCGACTGACGCGACTGACGCGATCTGGAAGCCCCAGCGGGCCGGACACGTCAGGCGCTGCCTCTCGCAGACGACGGTGTAGTGCACATGGATACCTCCGACAGCGTAGGTGCAGCTGGCCGCAGCCCGGGGCCGACCGACCAGTGGTGGCATGCGAACGCGCCGATGCTGGAGCGCATCCTCGCCCTGTCGCCGGCAGGCATGGCCGTGCTGGACCGAGATCTGCGCTTCGTCTGGGTCAACGAGGCTTTGGAGCGCCTCGGGGGCGTTCCCCGTGACCAGCGGTTGGGCAAGCACCTGCGGGACGTTCTGCCCCTCTTGGATCTCAGGCTGGACGCAGAGGGGATCGAGTCGCGTACGAGGGAGGTGCTCGATACCGGGCAGCCCCTGGTCGATCACCTCATGCGGGGCGGCACGAAGGCACACCCACATCGGCCGCACGCATACTCGCTGTCCGTCTTTCGGCTCCACGACGCCGCGAACCGAGTGCTGGGTGTGTCCTTCATGGTCCTCGACGTCACCGATCGTTGGCGGGCCCGGGAGCGGCTCGCTTTGCTGAACGAGGTCGGAGCACAGACCGGCAGCACATTGGATGTCATGCACACTGCGCAGACCCTGGCCGACACCAGCGTGCCGCGCCTGGCCGACTTCGTCGCCGTCGACCTGCTGGATTCGGTGATACGCGGCGACACACCGCGCCCTGGGGCTCGCCGCGATCCGCCGCGGATGCGCCGTGCGGGCCAGCAGTCGATCCACGCAGGCTGCCCCGAGTCGGTCGCGGAAACCGGGCAGCCCGTCAGCTTCCATCCCCGCTCACCCGAAACGCAGTGCATGCATGACGGGCGCTCCCGCCTGGAAGCCATGCCGGGTGCGTCAATCAGCAGCTGGTTCGCAACGGACCCGGCCCGAGCCGCGAAAATCCACGAGTTCGGTTACTGCTCCCTGATACTGGTCCCGATCCTCGCCCTCGGCGATGTTCTGGGCGTCGTCAGGTTCATCCGCTGGCAGCTGCGCGACCCCTTCGAGCAGGACGACCTGCTCCTCGCGGAAGAGGTCGTGGCCCGCGCGGCGGTGAGCATCGACAACGCCCGCCGCTACACCCGGCAGCACAGCACCGCCCTGGCTCTGCAGCGCAGCCTGCTTCCGCGCAGTCTCACCGGCGGCAGCACCCTCGACGTCGCCTGGCGCTACTTGCCCGCCCATGCCTCCGATGGCGCGGGCGGCGACTGGTGCGATGTGATACCCCTGTCCGGGGCCCGGGTGGCCATGGTCGTCGGAGACGTCGTGGGTCATGGGATCGACGCCGCGGCCACCATGGGACGACTTCGCACCACCGTTCGCACCCTGGCGGACATAGACCTTCCCCCGGAAGAGCTGCTGGCTCACCTTGACGACCAGGTACTGCGCCTGATCGACGAGGAGCAGACCGCTGACCCGTCACTGACGCCCGCCGCGCTCGGCGCCACCTGTCTGTACGTCGTCTACGACCCGGCCACGCGTAAGTGCACCATGTCCCGCGCCGGCCACCCCCCTGCCGCGGTCATCACCCCGGACGGCTCGGTGACCTTCCCCGACCTGCCCGCCGGACCTCCGCTTGGCCTGGGCGCCCTGCCCTTCGAATCCGCCGAATTCGAAGTCCCCGACGACAGCGTCCTCGCCCTGTACACCGACGGCCTCATAGCAACTCGCGACCAGGACATAGGCCTGGGCCTTGACCGGCTCCGTACCGCACTGGCCTCCCCCGAGGTACGGCTCGACGAACTCTGCGGAACGGTCCTGGACGCGGTGCTCACCGGCCGTCCCGACGACGACGTCGCACTGCTCCTCGCCCGCACCCACGCTCTCAACGAGGACCAAGTGGCCACCTGGGAGCTGGCTTCCGACCCGTCGGTCGTCGCAGAAGCCCGCTCCCTGACCGCCGACCGCCTCACCGCCTGGGGGCTGGACAGCCTGCTCTTCACCTTCGAGCTGATCGTCAGCGAGCTCGTCACCAACGCCGTCCGCTACGGCAACGGACGCATCCGGCTGCGCTTGATCCGGCAGGACACGCTCATCTGCGAAGTCTCCGACGCCAGCAGCAGCTCACCCCGCATGCGCCACGCACGGACCACCGACGAGGGCGGCCGCGGCCTCTTCCTCGTAGCGCAACTCGCCCGCCGCTGGGGTACCCGATACACAGCCGACGGCAAAATCGTCTGGGCAGAGGAACACCTCCCGGCGAACGGCACTCAGGATCGGGCGAACTGACCTCTCACACGAATGCCGGCCATCTGGCACCGACGGGACGGAGCTCTTCGACCTCTGGAGGAGGCGCTGTCTTGGGCGGAGTTCGCCTGAGCCACTTGACCCCACGGACCAGGAGCTGCGGTCCGCAGTGGAGTCGCTGAAGCCCCTGAGGAAGGTGGGCCTCCTGCCCAGTTCGGGATTGCTGGCGTCCGAACGATCTGAGCAGGAGGCCGGCTGGGCCGGACCCTTGTGCTGCGTCTGCGATATGACGGAGGTGTGCGCTCCAGGGCGCTCACCCGGTGCCGCTGGGAGGCTTGCTTCAGCTGGTCATGGTGACCGAGGGCGGGGACCAAGTGCCGTCGAGGACACTTGACTTGGGGCGGTACATGCGCAGGATCATGGAGAACCGGCCGCTCGGTGCGGGCAGCCAGTTGGACTGTTTGCCTGCCGGGGCGTCGTGCTGGATGTAGATGTCCGTGGAACCGTCGGGGTTGCGGGTCGGCTTGGCGGCGTGGCCGACCTCGTAGCGGTTGATCGGGTTGCGAACCAGGAAGCCGGACGGGTCGTACATCGTGAGGGACCAGAAGGCTTTCACCGGCGGGGTTTGCCCTGGGGCGAAGTGGAGGACGTACCGCTTGGCTCCCGTCAGCGGCTTGCCCCGGCTGTCGGTGCGGACGATCGGGTAGACGGCGTCCTGGGGGCGGTTGGCGCCGAGCCCTTGCCAGGCGGTGGTCGCGCGCAGCATGTAGTTCGTGCCGTAGTCGCCCAGGTTGAGCGAGACACGCCAGCCGTTCACGTCGTTTCCGGACGTGGCGAGCGCGGCCTGAATCTGCTTCTGGGCCGCGGGTACGGCCTGGCGCAGGGCTTGAGCGGTGGCAGGGCCCTTGGCGTTGATGTCGAACGGCTTGCCGGGGACGATGCCCAGGCGGGCCAGGGTGGCCACCATGGGAGCGTCCTTCTTCGCGGGCGGGTTGGTGGCCATGGCCGAGGCGAGCTGGGAGAAGAAGGTCTGCGCGTCCATGCCGGCGACCCGGGCGGCCGGCGAGGTGGCGGGGACGGTCGGGTCGACGTGGCCTGGCGGCGGGGTGTGGTGGTGGCCGTAGTCGCGGAGCGGTTTGAGGGTGTAGTGGCGGACCAGGTCCTTGACCGCGGGCAGGTCGGAGGGGCCGTCGAACTGGGTACGGCCGATGATCCACGCGGTCCGGGTGGGGGACTTGATCTGCTTGACGCCGGCGGGCAGTCGGCCGTGCCAGCCGGGGCCGGTGATGGCGAAGTCGCCGGCCGAGCTGCCGGTGGTGCGGGTTCCCGGAGAGGCGAAGACGTCGGTCCAGGCGCTGAGCATGGGCATCATGAAGTACCGGCCCTTGGTGTCCGGCACATGGAGCACTATCGGCCCCTTCTTCAGGTCCAGCCACGCCGAGGTGTACAGGGTGTCGACGTTCGGGGCCACCACGGTGTGGAACTCCGGGCCAGGAGTTCGGTCCGCCTTGGCGAACTGGTTCACCGGGGCCCGCAGCGTCGCCGGATCGGGCTTGCGGACGTTGGTGGACACCTGCTCGGTGGCCCGCGCCAGGACCAGTGGGTAGCCGTAGACGTAGGCCTTGACCGCGTCGGCGGTGGTGGCGGCGGGAACGGGCGCGGGCGCGGGGTGTGCCGTGCTCGCCTGGGCCGCTGTCACCGGCGCGGCGGACAGGGCGAGCACGGCCGCCCCCACACCGGCGGCGGCACCCCAGCGGCGGAGTCGTCGCGTTGCGTTCATGAAGGGTTGTTCCTCACAGGGCTGTTGTCGGAGTTGACGGCGGATGCGGGTGGGCCGGCCGGATGCGGGTGGGCCGGTCGGCCGGCACGGCGCAGCACGAAGGTCAGGTCGTCATCGCCTCACTGTCGTCCCACCGGCGGGCCGGGGCAATCGGTCCTGAAGACACGTCAGGCGGCCTATCGTTGTGAGGTGTCACAACGCAGCGCGTCGCCACCCCAGGCCTCGGAACCCGGCGAGGACATCCGCGAGCAGGTGGTCCGGATGGCCGCCCGTCTCGAACCCGGGATCAACCAGCTGGCCAGGCTGGTCGTCGAGCGCCAGCGGGCCGAGGTCCCCGGCTTTGACCGCCTCCCCGGCGACATGCAGGATCTGGAGATCGCCTCGGCCGCCCGCCACACGATTCGCGGCTTCCTCCGCTCCGCGCAGGGCCTCGCGGACACCGACGCCGAGGTGCTCCGGGAACGCGCCATCCAGCGTGCATCGGAAGGCGTCCACCTGACCGGGCTGCTCAGGGGGTACCACGTCGCCACCGAGGTGGTGACGGACGCGCTCTGCGCCGCCGCCCGTCCCGGGGAAGAGGCCGCCCTGCTGTGGCTCACCCGCCGGCTGTTCACTACGGTCAACTCCCTGGTCGAGCAGGCCACCGAGGCGTACCTGCTGGGGATGGCCGGCCAGCAGGAGGCAAAACGGGAACTGGCCGCGGCACTGGTCCGCGGTGACGCGCCGCAGGAGGTGGCCGCCCGGTGCGGACTCCCACTCGAACCCGGCTACCTCGTGCTCAGCGTCCGCGCCCCTGTGCCCCAGGAGCCGGTGGCCGCCCGTCGGCTGCTCCACCAGGTCCTGGTCCGGCTCGCGCCCGCCGCGGACGGACGGGTGCTCAGCCTGCCGAACGAACAGGGCGGCCACATCCTGCTCCCCCTCGGCACACCCCACGCCGACCTCGTCCGGCATCTGTCCACCGGTCCGTCCCGCCCGGTGATCGCGGGGGCCGCCCTCGCGGCCACGCCGGGGGACGTCCCCGCCGCGGCCGAGCAGGCGCACCGGATCGCCGCCATCGCCCGGACACCCGGCGTGCACCGGCTCCAGGATGTGCTGCTCGATTACCATCTGGCCGGATCCAAGGACAGCGCCGCCGAACTGGCCGCGCTTCTCGACCCGTTGGACGGCCACGCCGGTCTGGTCGAGGCCGTCGCCGCCTTCCTCGACTGCGACCTCGACCGACGCCGCACGGCCCAGGCGCTCAGGGTCCACCCCAACACCGTCGACAACCGCCTCGCCCGGGCCGCCCAACTCACCGGCCTGGACCCGCACACCACGCACGGCGTACAGCTCTTCGGCGCTGCCCTCACCCTCCGCAGACTCGCTGAGGGCTCGGCAACCGGCTTCCTGCCCGGCTGATGGGTGTTTCAGTTGGGGCCGTCGGGGAGTCCCGTGCCGTGCCCCCCTGTCCGTCGCCTGCGCTCGCCCCGAGGCGCCGTTCGAGCGGTGGCGCCGGCCGTCCTAGCTCCGCGCCTACCGAAAGCCGAGGTGCGGATCGGCGCCGGCCAGCTCACCGCTGGCGGCCCACAGGCGAGCAGCGACGGCCGGGTCGGCCATATGAGAGGGGACCGGCTCACGCCGTGGCCGGCCACGCAGGCCGAAGGCCCTTGGCCCCCACAGCTGCCCTCCCTGCACCTCCGGGTCGAGGACGGCACGGACGACGGGCCATGCTCCGGCGTCCTTGCCCTGCACCAAGAGCCCGGCGGGCAAGGCTCGCAGCCGCTCGCCGGGGGCTGTCGTGCGTACCGGCGGGCGGGACGGGGTGAGGGAATCCAGTGCGCCGCCGGGGTGGGCCACCACACTGAGCACCGTGCTGCCGATGGCACGCAGACGGCGGTCGAGTTCGAAGCCGAAGCACATCTGCGCCACCTTGGACCGGCCGTAGGTGCGCTTGGGCCGGTAGTCCTGGGTCGACTGCAGATCGCCCAGGTCCAGTCGCTCGGACCGCGCCGCGAAACTTCCCACCGTCACGATGCGGCCCGCCGACGCCGCGGACAGCAGGGGGGCCAGCCACTGGGTGAGTGCGAAGTGGCCGAGGTGGTTGGTGCCGAACATCAGCTCGTGGCCGTCCCCGGTCTCCCGACGTGGCGGGTCGTCGAGGGCGACCCCTGCGTTGTAGACCACCGCGTCGAGATGATCGAGGTCGAGCCTGTCCACGGCGGTCTTCAGGGACGACAGGTCGGCAAGGTCCAGTTGGAGATGCCGCACATGCGCGCCGGAGACGCGCGAGCGGATCGAGGCCATGGCGGCTTCGGCCTTCGCGGCGTCCCGGCTGCCGAGTACGACGACGGCGCCGGTGGCGGCGAGCTGCTCCGCGGTGAAGTAGCCGATCCCGGCGTTACCCCCGGTGACCAGGAAGGTCCTGCCCCCGGCAGACGGCAGCCGGTGAACGTCCCACGGTCGGCTCCGGGATGAGGAAGGCACGATGACAGGCTCCTTGCGCTCTGGGCCGCCCCATGCTCAGGGGGGCAACCGACCCGCCCAAGGTCGCAACCTCCACCGATATATCGCCGACAGACTTCCGACACCCCTCCGGAGAACTGCAGACCAGGTGGCCCCTGCCGAGGCGTGAGGTGTCCAGGCCCTGCCAGGCGGCCGGGGGCCGGGGGCCGGGGGCCGGGGGCCGGGGGCCGCCCCTGGCCTACCAGGTGACCGGGAGCTCGTGCAGGCCGAAGATGGCCGCGTCGTTCTTCAGTGGCAGGTCTTCGGCGGGGCCGGCCGGCCGAAGTCCGGGGACACGGCGGAGCAAGGTGTCGTAGACGATCTCCAGTTCCATACGGGCGAGGCTCTGTCCGAGGCACTGGTGCGGTCCGTGGCCGAAGGCGAGGTGCTGGCGTGCGCCGCGGTCGACGTCCAGCTTGCCGGGGTTCTCGAAGACGTCCGGGTCGTGGTTGGCCGCGCCTCCCAGCGCGAAGACGCCTTCGCCGGCGCGGATGATCTGCCCGCCGATCTCGAGGTCCTCCTTGGCCACGCGCGTGGTGATGATGTCGGTGATGGTGAAGTAGCGCAGCAGTTCCTCGACGACCTGCGGTGTGCTGCCGGGGTCGCCGGTGATGCGCGCCCGCAGCTCGGGCTTCTCCATCAGGGCGAGCATGCCCAGCGAGATCATGTTTCCGGTCGTGTCGTGCCCGGCGGTCAGCAGCAGGAACGCCAGGTCGACGAGTGCGTCGTGGTCGTAGGTGCCGTCCTTGCGGCCCTTGGCGACCTGGCGGCTGAGCAGGTCGTCCCCCGGGGTTTTCTCCTTGGTCGTCACCAGCTCGTCCAAGTAGGTCTGCAGGTCGAAGAACGCCTGCTGCCGGGTCAGCGGCGGGAGGGTCATGCTGAGCATGCGGGAAGTGCGGTCCTCGAAGAAGTCGCGGTCGGTGGCGGACACCCCGAGCAGCTCGCAGATGACCAGGGACGGTACCGGGAAGGACATGCTCTTCACCAGGTCGGCCGGGTTGGGGCCGGCGAGCATCGCGTCGATGCACTCGTCGACGATCTCCTGGATACGCGGACGCAGGGCCTCCATCCGGCGGAAGGTGAACTCGCCGACCACGGCGCGCCGCGCCCGGGTGTGTTCGGGTGCGTCCATACCGGCCAGGGACAGGGTGGAGTCCTTGTCGCTGCGGGCGAGCTCGACCAGCATCGGGAAGTTCGGATCGGCCCGGTCGGAGCTCAGGCGCGGGTCGAGCAGCGACTTGCGCACGTCGTCGTAGCGGGTCAGGATCCACGCCGGCTTGCCGGTCGGCAGGGTCACCTGGGACACGGGCCCGCTCTCACGGAGGCCGTTGTACTGGGCGGGCAGCCGGTAGGGGCAGGTACGGGGGAAGGGGAATGCGGGCGGGGTGCCGCCGTCGGTCGGTTCGGTCACTGGGTATCGCTCCTCGTCGATGGGGGATGCACGGTGGCGCCGGAGGTGCGCCGCGCCGTCGCCCGACGGCCGGGCCGACGCTCCTCCGGCGCCGCCACTTTCGAACGTCCGTGGTCAGAGGGGCTTCTGAGCGGTCAGCAGTACGGAGCCGAACTCATCGACGCCGATCATGGAGGCGGGGCTGAACTTCTCCTCCGCCTCTTCGTCGAAGACGGTCTGCATCTCCTGGGAACCCTGGCTCATCTGCTCGAAGGTCTGGCGCACGCTCTGCTCGGTGATGTCGAGGAGCTCGACGAAGCGCAGGCCCGCGTCGCGCAGCAGGGGGACGTAGTCCTCGGGCCGGGCCAGCGTCATGATGAAGTCGCGGAGGAGCCGGTCCACGGCGGGCTGCTTCTCGGCGGGGACGGGGCCGCGCTCGAAGAAGTCGGTGAGGACCAGCCGGCCGCCGGGGCGCAGCACGCGGCGGATCTCGTCGAGGACCCGTCCGCGGTCGGGCATGTGGAAGATCGACTCAATGGCGATGGCGGCGTCGAAGGAGTTGTCGGGGAAGGGCAGTTCCATGGCGTCGGCGTGCCGGAACTCCACACGGCCGCTCAGACCGGCGCCCTCGGCGAGAGCGGAGGCGCGGGCGATCTGGTCCTTGCTGATCGCGATGCCCGTGACGTGGGCGCCGGTGCGCCTGGAGATACGCATGGCCGGCTGGCCGACTCCGCAGCCGATGTCCAGAACCCGGTGGCTCTCGTCGATCCGCAGGCGGTCGGTCATCATGTCGGTGAGCCGGTCGGCGGCTTCCACGAGCGGGGTGTCGTTGTCGTCGACGTCCCAGTAACCGAGGTGGAGGCTGCCGCCGACCGCTTCGGTGTCCAGCGCGGTGAGGCGGTCGTAGAGGCATCCGACCTCTTCGGGGACGGGGACGGGGGCGGTCGTCGGCGTGGCCGTGGGCGTGCTGGACATGGGAGTCCTCCGGTTTTCTTCTGGTGAAGTGGGAAGCGGCGGAGCTTGCACGGTGGGTGCGTGGAGTCCGGACGGAATCGCCGTCTCGCCGACTCGCCGCAGGCTGAATGCCCAAGGGAAATGGGCCAGGTGGGGAATTCGGAAATCGCTGCGCAAGGCGTGAAGCGCGCTGTCTGTGCGGTGTCTGCGCTTACAGATCACCATACCGGCCGGGAAGCGGGCGGGGAACGAATCCATGGGAAATTCCCGGGAGTTCGCCGATTTCTTCCGTGTGGCGCGGTGTTTCAATCGGCGATTCGCACCAGCATTTTCCCGGTGTTGGCGCCGCGCAGCATGTCGATGAACGCGGCGGGCGCGTTCTCCAGTCCTTTGACGACGGTTTCCCGGTAGGAGATTCTCCCTTCTGCCAGCCAGCCGCCCATGCGGGCGGTGAACTCGTCCTTGAGGCCGGCGTGGTTCGAGACGAGAAAGCCGCGCAGGGTGATGCCCTTGGCGATGGCCTGTACGAGGTTCCGCGGGCCGGCCGGGCCGTCCTTCTCGTTGATCTGCGAGACGGTGCCGCAGAGGGCGAACCGCGCGCCCATCCTGGCCAGGGCCAGGGCGGCGTCCAGTTGGTCGCCGCCCACATTGTCGAAGTAGACGTCGATGCCCGCCGGTGCGGCCTTCGCCAGCTGGTCGAGGACCGGACCGGCCTTGTAGTCGAACGCCGCGTCGAAGCCCAGCTCTTCCGTCAGATAGGCGACCTTCTCGGCGCTGCCCGCCGATCCGATCACGCGTTGTGCGCCGCACAGCCGGGCGATCTGGCCGACGAGGGAGCCCACCGCGCCCGCGGCCCCGGAGACGAACACGGTGTCGCCGGGCCGGAATTCGGCGGCCTTGAGCAACCCCGCGTAGGCGGCGTGCCCCGGCATGCCGAGCACTCCGAGGTACGCCCCGGGCGGGGCGAGCGCCGGGTCCACCGTGACCGCGCCGGCGGCGCCCACGACGGCGTACTCCCGCCAGCCCAGACCGTGCAGGACCAGGTCGCCGACGCTGTGGCGCGGTGACTTCGAGACGACGACCCGGCCGACGGCGCCCCCGTCGAGCACCTTGCCCACGGCGAACGGCGGAACGTAGGACCTGGTGTTGTTCATCCGCCCGCGCATGTACGGGTCGACGCTCATCACCAGGTTGCGGACCAGCACCTGGCCGGTCCCGACGGCGGGCAGTGGTGCCCGCACGACCGAGAAGTTCCCGGTGGTCGGCCATCCCTCGGGGCGGGCGGCGAGCCGGACTTCGGTGCCTGTGGACGGAACGGTCATCGCGTTCTCCTCGACTGGGGGATGTCCGTCACGCACGGGGCACACCGAGGGTGTCGCGCCAGTGCCGGCATGCGGTGACGATGTGTTCGGCGGCGCCGTCGAGCAGCCGGAGGCCGATCCGGTCGACGTGGCGGTGCCGCCATGAGGCGAGTTCGGTGCCTTCGACCCACTGGTTGAAGGCACCCAGCGCCGGTCCGGTCTGGACCTGGTAGTTCACTTTTCCGGTGCCGTCGCCGTTCATGGCCAGGCGCGTGGAGTGGAAGAAGTACCAGCGGAACACCAGCGCCATCTTCTGTTTGGGATCGGCGTCGGCCCGGGCGATGTCGGCGTCGCGGCCCTGCGACCGGAGATAGGCGCGTACTTCGTCCCAGACCTCTTCGACGCTCTTTCCGAAGTAGGTTCTCTCCAGGAGGGAGCGTGTTTTCTCCGGTATTTCGTCGAGGCCATCGTGGTGGGAGTACAGGGAGAACAGCTTGTTGGCCCGCGTGGGGAAGAAGACGCCTTTGCGGAGCACCTGCACCTTGGCCCCGAATTCGAACATGTCGCCTGCGGGAGCATAGGCGGTGTCGGCGATGCCGACGTCCTCCAGCATGTCCTTGACCTCGTCACTGATACCGGATTCCACCGTGCACTGATTGATGGATCCGGTGAGTACGTAGTCGGCGCCCAGCATGAAGGCCGCCGCGACCGCCGCGGGGGTGCCGAGGCCGCCGGCGAGGCCCGTGCAGATCGGTTCGTCGTAGCGGTACCGGTCCTGGGCCCGCTGGCGGAGCTGGAGCATGGCGGGCATCAGGACCGTGGCGACGCCGCCGTCCGTGTGCCCCCCGGAGTCCGCCTCGACCGTGATGTCGTGGCTCATCGGCACCGTCCGGGCGAGCTCCGCCTGTTCGTCGGTGAGGGCGTTCTCCCGGCGGAGCCGTTCCAGGAGCGGCCCGGGGGCGGGTGCCATGAACTGCTCGGCGACCTCCGGCCGGGAGACCTTGGCCACGATGCGGTGGTCGCACACGGTCCGGCCGTCGGCACCGCGGCGGAGTCCCCGTGCCCGGTAGAGGACGAGCGCGGGAGTCATCTGCATGAAGGCCGACGCCTCGATGACGGGGACGCCGTGGCGCATCAGCAGGTCGACCAGCGCACGCTCGGCCGCGGGGTCGTCGTGGTCGGCCAGTACGTTGACGCCGTAGGGCTGTCCGTCGGCCAGGCCGTGCTGGACCTCCTTCACCCCCTGCTCGATCTCCGGGAGCGGCAGACCGCCGGTTCCCAGGAAACCGAGCATGCGCTGCCGGCCGAGCCGGACGACCATCTCGGCCGAGGCGATGCCCCGGTACATACCGCCCACGGCGTAGGCGTGGCGCACGCCCATGCGCCGCCGGAACACGGGGCTGCCGAGCGCGGCGGCCGGTGTGTCGGGCAGTGCGGCCGGCGTATCCGCCGGGGCGGCCGGAGCATCGGGCCGGGCGACCGGCCGCGGGGCCGAGCGGATCTGGTCGATCAGCCTGCCGAGTACGCGGCCTCCGAGTTCGACGAAGTCGGTGACGCCCAGGTCGAGGAGGTGGTGCACGCTCTCGGTCCAGCGCACGGGCCGCACGATCTGGTCGACGAGCGTGTGCGCGGTCCGGCCGGGGACGTAGGGCCGCGCGGTGGCGTTGGCGATCACGGGCGTCGCCGGGTCCCCGAGGGGGAACCCGTCGGCGAAGTGGGCGAAGTCCCGCTGGGCCTGCCGCATCAGGGGCGAGTGGAAGGCGCCGGACACGTTCAGCCGCACGCAGCGGACATCGCGCGCGTCGAGGTATGCCACCAGCGCGTCGACGGTCGCGGTGGCGCCGGACACGACCTTCTGCTGCGGTGCGTTGTCGTTGGCGACGGTCAGGCCGGTGAATCCGCCTTCGTCGAGGAGTTCGCGCAGCCGTGCCTCGTCGACCCCGACCACGGCTGCCATACCGCCGCCCTGTGCCTGCGCCATCAGAGCGCCGCGCCGCTGGACGAGGCGCAGTCCGGTCGCGAAGTCGAAGGCGCCGGCGGCGTGCAGGGCGCAGTACTCCCCCAGGCTGTGCCCGGCGAGAAAGGCCGGCTCGTCGCCGGTGCGCTCGCGCCACTGCCGGTGGGCGAGCGCACCGACCACGAACAGCGCGGGCTGGGTGTACTCGGTGCGGCCCAGTTGCCGGTGCGGATCGTCCAGGCACAGCGTGCGCAGGGAGTAGCCGAGGACCTCGGAGGCCTCCTCGGCGAGTTCGGGGTACGCGTCGAACAACTCGCGCCCCATACCGCGCCGTTGGGCACCCTGGCCGGGAAAGACCACTGCCTTCATGTCAGCGGCCTCCCTGCGCGGTGGTCTCCGGGGCGGCGTCCACAGCGGCGTCCTCGGCGGCGTAGAGCCGGTCGCACAGGCGCATCAGCTTGTCGAGCGACTGCGGGGCCGTCATGACCTCGGCATGCATCGAGGTGTCGACGTCGATGGTGAAGAAGTCGTCGATCTGGTCGGCCCACTCCTGCCAGTACGCGACGCCGTCCACGGTGGGGAGGGCGGGATTCGGGAAGAGCACCATGTGCTCCTCGAAGGCGCCGAAGAAGTTGCCGCCCCGGTTGCGCAGGTAGTAGCAGCGCAGTCCGTCGCGCCGCGGCAGCGGGTCCACCGTGTACGTCTCGCCCTGTGTGGCCTCGAAGTAGCGCGACAGCTGCCGGACCCGGGAGCGCAGCTGCGTCTCGGTCTTGCTGATGCCGCGGGCGAGCGCGGCGTCGATCAGGGAGTCGAGAAACGCCGTGGTGTCCAGGGTGGTGTCGACCTCGTCGCGGCGCAGGATCGGCGTGGCGCCGCCGTGCGAGTCGAAGCGGTTGTTGCCGAGGATCAGGTTGACGGCGCGGAAGTCGCTCACCTTGGTGACCACGTCGGCGTCGAAGTTCCCGCCGACGATGAGGGCGTTGGCCTTGTTGGTGGATACGGCGTCCAGGGTGTCGAGCATGACCAGCGTGCCCACCTCGGCGCCCTTCAGCTGGAGCTGCCGCACGGTCTCGTACGCGAACAGACCGCCCAGGGAGAAGCCGCCGATGTCGTACGGGCCTTCCGGCTGTACGGCGAGGATGAGGGACGCGTAGTGCTCGGCCATGGCGTACTGGCCGGTGAGGATCTCGGTGGAGTCGATCCAGCCCTTCGGCTGGATGCCGTAGAAGGGGCGCGGGCAGCGTGCGGCCAGCGGGGCGTAGGACTCCACGCCGCCGTTGCCGTGGTGGACCCAGAACACGGGCCGGCCGGAGGTGACGCCGTTCATCCGGACCAGTTCGGGGAAGTCGTTCGGCGATGCGGGCTCGGCGCGTCGTGCGGAGGCTTCGGCCGGTGCGGCGGGCGCCGGGGCCGGCTCGACGGGAGCCACCACAGCGGGTTCCGGGGTGGCCGTGCCGGTGCCCGGGGAGGCCGTGCCGGTTGCCTCGGAGGCCGTGCCGGTGATCGCGTCGACGACCTGCTGAAGCGTTTCGCAGCCGGCGATGACGTCGAGGGTGAGGGACGCGTCGATGTGCGTCTGCGCCTGGGTGAGGAACTGCATCATGAAGATGGAGTCGAAGCCGTAGTCGCCCAGGGACTTGTCCCACCGCAGGGTTTCCACGTCGACCTCCAGCAGTGTCGCCAGGAGGTCCGCGACGACGGTTCCCACGGCCGACGGCTCGGCCGGTGCGGCGGCCGGAGTCGTCTCGGCGGCCGGAGTCGTCGCGGCGGCCGGCGCGGGTTCGGCGACGGCCTGCGGCTCGGGGGCGGCGAGGACCGCCGGCTCCGGGTGCGCCGGCAGGAAGCGCTCCCGCATCCGGGCGTGGTCGCCGTCGAGGGCGATGGCGCAGGTCAGGCCGGTCGCCCAGATGCGGTCCAGGGCGTCGATGCCCACGGACGCGCGCATCGGCCGCATGCCCACGGACTCCAGGAGGTGGACGGTCGACGGATCGGCTCCCATGCCGCCCTTGTCCCACAGCGGCCAGTTCACCATGAGGGTGCGGCCCGACCGGCTGCCCCGGTCCGCCAGGGAGGCGCGGTGGGCGGCGTATCCGTCCATGAAGGCGTTGGCGGCGGCGTAGTCGGCCTGTCCGACGTTGCCGAAGGCGGCCATGGAGGAGAAGCCGATGAAGCAGTCGAGCGGGACGGAGGCGGTCGCCTCGTCGAGGTGGCACAGTCCGGCCACCTTGGCCGCGAAGACCTCGCGGAGGTCGTCCGGGGTCTTCCTGGCCACGAAGCCGTCGCGCAGTACTCCGGCGGCGTGGACGATGCCGTGCAGCGCGCCGTACTCGGACCGGACGTCACGGACGACGCGGTCCACGTCGGCGCGGTCGGCGACGTCGAGCACGCGGTAGTCGGCACGCGCGCCCAAAGCCCGCAGGTCGGCGAGGAGTTCCCGTTGTGCCGGGCCGGCCGGGCTGCGGCCGCAGAGGACCAGGGCGGGCGTCTCGACGCGCCGGGCGATGTCCTTGGCGAACAGGGCGCCGAGCCCTCCGGCGCCGCCGGTCAGCAGGTAGACGCCGCCGTCGCGCCAGGGCATCTCGGGGGCGGGCGGGGCGACTTCGCGCCACTGGGACACCTGCCGGCCTCCCCCGCGGTGGCGCACGGCCTCCTCGGCCGGGTCGGCGCCGTCACGGCGCAGTCGTCCGGCCAGCTCGGCCGGGGTTGGGGCGCCGTCGCCGTCCAGTTCGATCCACTGCGTCCGCAGCTTGGGGTGCTCCATGTGCGCCGTGCGGAGCATGCCGCTCAGTCCGCCCAGCCAGGGCGCGTGCGCGGGGGTGACGACCTGGATCAGGCGCGGCGGCCGGGCGGCCTCCTGCGCCTTGGCGCGCAGCAGAGCCAGCAGCCGCTCGGCGTATTCGGTGTAGCGGGCGCCGGTCTCGCCGCGTGCCTGCCAGGATTCACAGGTGGCGCCGCCCAGCGCTTCGCCGAGCGCGGCGGCGTCCGCCTCCGGGAACTCGCACAGCACGACGTGCCGTTCCACGTCGTCGCCCCGGTCCTGCGGTGCCGCGCTCTCGCGCCAGTCCGCCTGCACCAGCAGGGCGGGCGCGGTGGCCGGCTCAGCGGTGCGGGGCTCCGGGCTCGGCTTGACCCGGGTGCTGAAGCCCAGCAGGCGCACGCAGACGTTGCCCTGTGTGTCGCACAGGTCGATGTCCAGGCGGCGTACGCCGGAGTCGCGGCGGTCGTCCGCGGCGCGGCGCACGAGCCCCCAGCCCTCGGCCGGGGTGGGGGCCAGGATCTGTACCTCTCGTACGGTGAACGGAAGGGCCGTACCCTCCGGGGCGCCGCCGTGCTCGCCGAGGGCCAGTCCCAGGGTCGTCTGCAGGGCGGCGTCGAGCATGCCCGGGTTGAGGGTCAGCGAGGATGCCGCCGCCTCGGGGAGCACCAGGCGGGCAAGGGCGGTGTCCGCACCGTGGTGCAGCTCCTGTACGGCCCGGAAGGCGGGGCCGTATCCCATGCCCATGCGCGCGAACAGCGCGTAGCACTCGGCGCCGGTGCGCCGGAACGGGAGGGTCGCGCGCAATGCGTCGATGTCGTGGGTGTCGTCGAGGGCGAGGAGTGCGGGGTCGGCGTGTGCGCTGCCCTGCGCGTGCAGGACGCGGTCGCCGTCACCGTCGCCGTGGGCGTGCACCTCGAACGTCCCCGCGGCCGGGTCCAGTTCGACGCCGAGGGTGCACGGTGCCGTCACCTCCAGAGGACGCAGCCAGGTCACGTCGCGCAGGCGCACGCCGGTGGCGGTGGCCCCGGGCGTGGCCCGGACGAGCGCGTCACGGACGAATTCGAGGTAGGCGGCACCGGGCAGGACGGGCGTGCCCCCCACCCGGTGGTCGCGCACGTAGAACGTGTGCCCGGTCAGCTCGTGGCGGTGGGGCGGCGGCGGTGCGGCCGGCGCCTCGGCAACCGGGAGCGGGGTCCTTGTCGTGCGCTTCGCGTCGGTGATCCAGTAGCGCTTCAGGTCGAACGGGTAGACGGGCAACGGGATGCGCCGCATCGGCCGGCCGGCGTACAGACGCCGCCAGTCCACGTCGAAGCCGGTGACCCAGAGCTTGAGCAGGCGGCCCAGCTTGCCCTTGGCGATCCAGCTGTCGATGGCGAGGGCGATGTCGTCGTCGCCGGCGAGCTCGTTCCACGGCCCCTGGCGCTGTGCCCGCCCGGTGTGCAGCCCCTGTGCGGTGCCGCCGTCCAGGAAGGCGCCCAGCCGCTCGCGCAGGTCGACGAGCGAGGGGGTCAGGAAGGCGAGGCGCTCGTCCATCGCGACGCGGCCCACCTGAAGCGTGTGGGCGAGGTCCGGCAGGTCGGCCTCGCCGAGCCGGCCCGAGTCGATCCAGTCGGCCAGCTGCCGGGCCCGGGCGCGCAGCATCCCGGGCTCCGGGGCCGACAGGACGATGGCCACGGGGTCCGTGGTGCTCACCGGTGGCACGGGGCGCGGCACGTACTCCTCAAGGACGACATGGGCGTTGACGCCGCCGAAGCCGAAGGAGCTCACTCCGGCCCGCCGCGGCAGCTCACGGCCCTCCGCATCACGCAGGGCGGGCCAGGGCTGCCGCTCGCGTACCAGGTGGAACGGACTGCCGTCGAGGTCGATGTACGGATTGACCGTGTCGCAGTGCAGGCTCTTGACCAGGGTGCGATGCCGCATCTGAAGCAGCACCTTGATCACACCGGCGACACCCGCCGCCAGCTCCAGGTGACCGATATTCGTCTTCACCGACCCGACACCGCAGTGCACCTCCTCCACCACCGCACCGGACTCCTCGTACAGCTCCCGGAAGGCGGCCTTGAGGCCGTTGATCTCGATCGGATCGCCGAGTTCGGTGCCGGTGCCGTGGGCCTCGATGTAGCCCACGGTCCGGGGGTCGATGCCCGCGGTGCGGTACGCGCGCCGGATCAGTGCGGCCTGGGCCTTGGGATTGGGCGCGGTCAGGGAGTTGGAGCGGCCGCCGTGGTTCTCGGCCGTCGAACGGATGAGGCCGTAGACGTGGTCGCCGTCGCGCTCGGCCGCCGACAGGCTCTTGAGCACCAGCATGCCCACGCCCTCACCACGGGCATAGCCGTCCGCACTGTCGGAGAACGTCTTGCAGCGGCCCTCGGGGCTGAGCATCCCGGACTTGCTGAAGCTGACATGGCCGTCGGGGATCACCATGGTGTTGATGCCGCCGACGACGGCCATGTCGCACTCGCCGCGTTCGATCGCGGCGACCCCGCGGTGCATGGCGACCAGGGCACTCGAACAGGCGGTCTCGATCGGCTCGCTCGGCCCGTGCACGTCCAGGAAGTAGCTCATCCTGTTCGGGCCGACGGAGGGGACGCTGCCCGTGGGCGTGACGCTCTCGCCCCGGCCGCTGCTGCGGTCGGTGAGCAGGCCGTAGCCGGTGTCGCTGGTGCCGACGAACAGGCCGAGGCTGCTCCCGGCCAGGGCGTCGGCGGCGTAGCCGGCGTCCTCCAGCGCCTTCCACACGTACAGCATCAACAGGCGCTGCTGCGGGTCCATGTGGACGGCGTCCCGCGGCGCGATGCCGAAGAACAGCGGGTCGAAGTCGGCGACGCCGTCCATGAAGCCGCCCCACTTCACGTTGGTGCGGCCCGGTTCCCGGCGGGGGTCGCCGAACAGGGCGCGCCAGTCCCACCGGTCGGCGGGTACCTCCGCGATGCAGTCCCGGCCGTCGCGCAGGTTGTGCCAGAAGGCGTCGAGGTCCTCGGCCTGGGGGAACCGGCCGCTCATACCGACCACCGCGATGGGGCCGTCCTGCCGGCCGGCGGGCGCGGGGACGGCTGCGTCCCGTGCGGAGACGGCCGCGGCCGGCACCGGTGTGCCGACGGGCTCCACGGCACGGGACTCCGCGGCCGCGCCGGGCGACCGCAGGCCCAGGCGGGCGGCCAGCGCAGGGCCGTACTCCTCGGTCAGGTGGGTGCCGAAGGCCTGGATCGTCGCGTGCTCGAACAGCACGGTGGGCACGAGCTCCAGGCCCAGGGCGTCGTTCACCATGTTCACCAGCTGGGTGATGACGAGGGAGTCGAGCCCGTACTCGCTGAGGTCGACGTGCACATCCAGGTCGGCCGCGGTGACCTTCAGCAGCTCGCAGACCTTCTCCACCACGACGTCGCAGACCCGCTCCGTCAGGGCCTCGGTGTCGACGGCGTCGGCCGGCCGTGCGGCCTGCTCCGGTGCCTGCGCCTGCGCCTGCTTCCAGTCGCGCAGCAGGCGGAGCGCTTCGTCCTGTCCCACCTTTCCCTCGCGAATGAGCCCGTGCAGGTCGTCCAGGGACGCGATATGGGGGGTGCTCATGCCAGGCTCCTCTTGAATTCGTCCGCGCTCATCTCGCGTCGGCCAATGGCTTCGATCAGTTCCAGCAGGTGGGCGTCGTCGGAGACGGCCGGCGGCTCGGGTGCCTGTTCCGCGGGCCGGGTGGGCTCGCTGTCACCGTCGGGCTCACCGCCGAGCGTGCGGACGCTGAAACCGCGGAGGCGTACGCACACCTCGCCGTCGTCGTCGCAGAGGTCGAGGTCGAGGCGGCGCACCGCGCCCACGTGGTCGTCCTCGGCGAAGCGGACGACCACCCAGCCGGTGTCCGGGGCCGACCGCAGGACCTCCAGCTCGCCCAAGGCGAACGGCAGTGCCGTGCGCGGCGTCCCGGGGGCGTCGACGAAGAGTCCGACCGTGGCTTGCAGGGCGGCGTCGAGCATGGCCGGGTTGAGTACGTAGCCGCTCTCGCGGGACGCGGCGGCGGGCAGCTTCAGCCGTGCCACCGACTGCCGCGAGCCGGTGTACAAGCGCTCGATGCCGCGCAGGGCCGGGCCGTAGGTCATGCCAATGCCGGTGAAGCGTGCGTAGCAGGTCTCGGCGTCGAGCACCGGGCCGTCGCACTGCGCGCGCAGGGACGCGAGGTCGAGCCGCTCGGCCGGCGCGGCGGTCCCGCGCCGCAGCTGACCGCGGCCGAAGGGGACACGTTCGCCGTCCTCGTTCACCGCGTACACCTCGTAGCTGAGTCCGCCGCCGGCCCGGGTGGTCAGCGCGGTGTGCACATCGGTCGGCTGCTCGACGGTGAGCGGGCGCAGCCAGGACGCCAGCTTCAGCGACCAGCCGCGTTCGTCGCCGCCGGCCGCCTGGACCGCGGCGGCGCGCGCCATCTCCAGGTAGGCCACCGCCGGCAGCACCGGCACGGCGTCCGCGCGGCTTCCGGAGGCGGTGGGCCGGCGGCCGGGCCGCCAGCCGGAGACCGTCTCCACCACCCGGGCCTGGACCCGGTGGTCGGCGAGGTAGAACTCGCGGCCGGTGAAGTGCGAGGTGTAGCGGTGCTCGTCCAGGTCCGACGCGTTCGTGTGCACCAGCGGGTGCAGTGCCGCCGGCCGGTTCCCGTTCGCGGGGCGCGTGGTGTCGACCCAGTAGCGCCGGAGGCGGAACGGGTAGGTCGGCAGGGCGATCCGGCGCGGGCGGCGCCCGGCGCGGAGGCGTTCCCAGTCGAGGGGGGCGCCGTTCACCCATGCCTGGAGCAGGGCGGCCCAGTCGTGCCGGCCCGGGGTGGCGTGGTCGTCGTGCGGGCCGAACCCGGCCGGTGCTTCCGGCAGTTCGACGCCGCGCGGGACGGTGCCGCGGAAGACATCGGCCGTGGGCTCGCCGCGCAGCCAGGACTCCAGTGCTTCCCTGAGTTCGCCGGTCGTGCGGACCAGGCAGGCGAGGCGCTCGGCCATGGGTGTGCGTCCGGTCTGCGTGACGTAGGCGATCGACGCCATGTCGGTGTCGTCGTAGTCGCCGCGGCCCAGGACGTCCACCCAGCGCGCGGCGAGTTCGCACAGCACGTCGGGGTGGCTCGCCGACAGGACGACGGGGACCGGTGCGGTGGGTGCCCGGTCCGGCTCGGGGGCGGGGCGCGGCACGTACTCCTCAAGGACGACATGGGCGTTGACGCCGCCGAAGCCGAAGGAGCTCACACCGGCCCGCCGCGGCAGCTCACGGCCCTCCCCGTCACGCAGGGCGGGCCAGGGCTGCCGCTCGCGCACGAGATGGAACGGACTGCCGTCGAGGTCGATGTACGGATTGACCGTGTCGCAATGCAGGCTCTTGACCAGGGCGCGATGCCGCATCTGAAGCAGCACCTTGATCACACCGGCGACACCCGCCGCCAGCTCCAGGTGACCGATATTCGTCTTCACCGACCCGACACCGCAGTGCGCCTCCTCCACCACCGCACCGCGCTCCTCGTACAACTCCCGGAAGGCGGCCTTGAGACCGTTGATCTCGACCGGGTCGCCGAGCTTGGTGCCGGTGCCGTGGGCCTCGATGTAGCCGACCGTCCGCGGGTCGATCCCGGCCTTCCCGTAGGCCTCGCGCAGGAGGGCGGCCTGGGCCTTGGGATTGGGCGCGGTCAGGGAGCTGCCGCGGCCGCCGTGGTTCTCGGCCGTCGAACGGATGAGGCCGTAGACGTGGTCGCCGTCGCGCTCGGCCGCCGACAGGCTCTTGAGCACCAGCATGCCCACGCCCTCACCACGGGCATAGCCGTCCGCAGTGTCGGAGAACGTCTTGCAGCGGCCCTCGGGACTGAGCATGCCCGCCTTGGAGATGCTGATGTGCCCGTCGACGCTGACCATGGTGTTGACCCCGCCGGCGATGGCCATGTCCGACTGACCGTCCCGGATGGCCTGGACGGCGCGGTGCAGGGCGACGAGCGCGCTCGAACAGGCCGTGTCGACGGGCTCGCTCGGGCCGTGCAGGTCAAGGAAGTAGCTCATCCGGTTGGGGCCCATCGAGGGGGCCGCGCCGGTGATGTCGTAGCCCTCGATCACCGGCGAGTACCGGGTGACGAGGGTGCTGTAGCCGGTGCTGGTGGTGCCGGCGATGAGGGCCGTGTTCGTGCCCGCGAGGGCACCCGCGGAGTACCCGGCGTCCTCCAGCGCCTTCCACACGTACAGCATCAGCAGGCGCTGCTGCGGGTCCATCAGCTCCGCTTCCTTGGGAGAGATGTCGAAGAACAGCGGGTCGAAGTCGCCGACGCCGTCCATGAAGCCGCCGGAGGTCACGTTGGAGGTGTTGGGCTCCTTGACGGGTTCGCCGTAGTGGGCGCGCCAGTCCCAGCGGTCCGCGGGGACCTCACGGGTGCAGTCGCGGCCTTCGCTGAGGTTCTCCCAGAACGCTCGGAGGTCGTCGGCCATCGGGAAGCGGCCGCTGATGCCGATGATGGCGATCGGCTCGTTCCCGGGCGCATCCGTACGGGACGGGGTGGTGAGGGCGGTGGCGGGCTCGGGGGCGGCGGGCTCCAGGGCGGCGGGGGCCGCCGTGCGCGGTTCCTGCTGCTCCGCCGCGGTGGGGGCGACGCGGTCGGCGTGGTGGTCGAGGAGGTGGCCGACCACCCCGTCCAGGGTGGGGTTCTCGAAGAACAGGGTCGGTGCCAGCGAGAGCCCGAAGTCGGCGTTGAGCGCGTTGGCGAAGCCGATGAACGAGAGCGAGTCGAAGCCGTAGCGGGTCATCTCGGCCGTGCCGGTGATCCGCTCGGCGGGCACGTCCAGCAGGTCGGACACGCGGGCGGTCAGTTTCTTCAGCAGCGCCTTGCGCTGGCGCTCCCGGTCGGCCGCGGCGAGGGGCGCGGCGGCGCTGTCGGGCCCGGCGGCGCGCTCGGGCGCGGGAGCCGGCGGGACCGTCCCGAAGCGATCGGGGTGGTTGTCGAGAAGGTGGTCCACGACCTCTCCCAGGGTGAGGTGTTCGGGGAAGGGCTTGGGCACGGGCGGGAGCCCGAACTCCGTGGTGAGGCGGGCGGCGAACCCGGTGAGCGAGACCGGGTCGAACCCGTACTCGCCCAGTTCCACCGCGCCGTCGAACTCCTCGGCCGGCACGCCCAGCACGGCGGAGGCGTGGCCGATGGCGCGGCCGAGGACCAACGCGCGTAGGGCGGCGCGGTCGGGTGCGGTCACCGCCGGTGCGGCGCCGGTGGCCTCCGGGGCGGCCAGGAGGGTGGCGTCGATGCGGGCGCGGTCGCCGAAGACGGCCAGGACGTGCGGGTCGCCGGTGCCGTAGGCGCGTGCCAGCGCTTCCACGCCGTGCGGGGCGCGCAGGGGCACCATGCCGACGCTGTCGTGCAGGCGGCGTTCGGTGGCGCCGTCGACCTTCATCCCCCCGTCGGCCCACAAGGGCCAGCCGACGACCAGCGTGCGGCCGCGGCGCTCGCCCCTGGCCACCCGCTCGTGGCGGAGGCCGGCGTAGGCGTCCATGAAGGCGTTGGCCGCCGCGTAGTCGCCCTGGCCCTGGTTGCCGTAGGCCGAGAGTGAGGAGAACCCGATGAAGCAGTCCAGGTCGAGAGCGGCGGTGGCTTCGTCGAGGTGGACGAAGCCGGCGACCTTGGCGGCGAGGACCTCTCGCAGCTCGTCGGCGCTCTTACGGGCCAGGTAGCCGTCGCGCACCACACCGGCGGTGTGGACGACGCCGTCGAGGCGGCCGTAGTCGGCGACGACGGTGTTCACGCAGGCGGTCACGGCGTCGCGCCGGGCGACGTCCAGCACCCGGTAGGTGGCGGACGCTCCCAAGTCGTCGATTTCGCGCAGGAGTTCACGCTGGGCGGGGCCTTCCGGCGAGCGCCCGCAGAGCACGAGGACGGCGCCGGGCGCCTGCCGGGCGATCTCACGGGCGAACAGTGCGCCGAGCCCGCCGGCTCCCCCGGTGAGGAGGTAGACGCCGCCGGCCTTCCACGGGCGGGCCGGCCGGGCGTCCTCGACGGCGGTCCACTGCGGCACCCGGCGCTGCCCGCCGGAGTACCGCACGGCCACGTCGTCGGGGCTCGCCGCAGCCTCGCGCAGGCGTGCGCACAGCGTCGCGGTGTCGACGGGCGTCTCCACCTCGACGAGCTGGGTCAGCAGCTTGGGGTGCTCCATGCGGGCCGTGCGCAGCAGGCCGCCCAGGCCCGCGAGGACCCGGTTCTCGCCGTCGACGGGCACGACCACCTGCAGCAGGATCCGGCCGTCGCGGGTGGCCGGGACGAGCTGCTGGAGGCGGGCCAGCAGCGTCTCGGCCTGGCGGGTGAACCGCTGGGCCAGGTCGCCGTCGGCGGGCAGTGCGGTGCAGGGCACGCGGAGCCCGTCCTGGACCGCCGCCGGGTCGATCCCTGCGAGTCCGCCGAGCAGCACCTCGTGCCGCGCCGGCGGAGGCGAGGTCCGGGTGGGCCCGGCCGGGCGCCAGCCGGCGCGCATGAGGGTGAGCGTCGCGTCCCCGGTGTTCTTCGTGCCGTCGGAGTCGTCAGCGGCGGACAGGATGCGTGCGGTGAACCCGAGCAGGCGTACGCACACCTTTCCGTCGTCGTCGCACAGTTCTATGTCGGTGCGGCGTACGGCTCCGCCGCGGTCGCCCGCTGCGGGCCGCACCACGGCCCACCCGCTAGCCGGGCTGGGCGCGAGCAGCTGCACCTCCTCCAGGACGAAGGGCAGTGCCGCCGCCACGGTGTCGGTGCCGGTGTCCGCCGCCAGTGACAGGCCCAGGGTGGCCTGTACGGCGGCGTCGAGCACCGAGGGGTGCAGGTCCCAGCCGGCGCCGTCCCGGGCGGCCTGCGGCAGGCTCAGGCGGGCGACGGCGAGCCCGGCGCCGATGTGGATCCGCCGGATACCCCGCATGGCCGGGCCGTAGCCGATGCCCATGCGGTCGAAGAGCCGGTAGCAGTCGTCGTGTTCCAGCGTGCGCACATCGCACTGGGCGCGCAGCGCGGCGATGTCCAGGCGCGCGGGTGACGGTGTCTCCCACCGTTCGATGCGTCCTTGCCCGTGGACCACGGGCTGTTCGCCGCCGGCCGCCGTGGTGATCTCGTAGGTGAAGGCGTCGTCCGCGCAGGGCCGCAGTGCGGTCTCGACCGGGGTCGGCCCGGTGATCCGTGCGGGGTGCGACCAGACGACGTTGCGCAGGCGGGCGTTGGCGGGGTCAAGGCCCTCGGCGCGGGCCGCCGCGTAGGCCAGCTCCAGATAGGCCACGCCGGGGAGCACCGGCTCATTGCGCACCCGGTGGTCGTCGAGGAAGAACTCGCGGCCGGTCAGCTCGACGGCGAAGGACGGCAGGCCGGGCTCACCGGTCAGCCGGCGGCCTTCCAGCGGCGACGGGACCGCAACGGGTACCGGGGGCGCGGCGGGGGCGGCGGGGGCCGCCGGACGTGATCCGACCCAGTAGCGCTCGCCCGCGAACGGGTAGGCCGGGAGGGACACGATACGGAAGCAGCCGTCGCCGAACAGCGGGGCGAAGCGCAGATCTTGCCCCTGGGCGAAGAGCCCGGCCAGCTCGGTGAGGCTGTCGTGACGGTCGGGCTCGGCCATCAGGACGCCGGCGCGGGCGCGCACGGCGGGGTCCTGGCGGCGGTGCCCGTCGGGCGCCTCACCGGTGACCACGCCCTCGGCCCGGCCGTCGCACAGCCAGGTCCGCAGGGCGGCGACGAACTGCTCGCGGTCCGTGGCCACGCACGCCCAGCGGTGGCTGCAGTGGCGGCGCCCGGTGGCCAGGGTGTAGGCCACGTCGCCCAGGTCCAGGTCCTCGTGAGCGAGGGCGTGGTCCAGCAGGCGCTCGGCCTGGGCGCGGCGGCCGGCGTCGTCCTGTGCCGACAGGAGGATCAGCCAGGCCTGCCGGGGACCGTGGCCGGTGGTCTCCACGGCGGGGGCCTGTTCGATCAGCGCGTGCGCGTTGGTGCCAGCGGCGCCGAACGAGCTGACGCCGGCGCGGCGCGGACCGTCGGCGGGTGCGGGCCACGGGCGCAGTTCGGTGTTGACGTAAAAGGGACTGCCCTCCAGCGTGATCGCCGGGTTGGCCCGGCGGAAGTGCAGTGACGGGGGCAGCTGCTCGTTCCTGAGCGCCAGCAGCACCTTGATGACGCCGGCCACGCCCGCGGCGAACTGGGTGTGCCCCAGGTTGGTCTTGACGGACCCCAGGGCGCAGCCGCCCTCGGGCGCGTCGCCGAACGCGGCGCGCAGAGCCTCGAACTCGATGGGGTCGCCCAGCGGTGTGCCGGTCCCGTGCGCCTCGATCAGCTGGATTCCGCCGGGGTCGACGCCGGCGCGCTCGTGCACGCTGCGCAGGAGGCGTTCCTGCGATCCGGCGCTGGGCGCGGTGAGCCCGTTGGTGGTGCCGTCCTGGTTCATGCCGGAGCCGCGGATCACGCCGTAGACCTGGTCGCCGTCGCGCAGCGCGTCGGCGAGCCGCTTGAGCACGACCACACCGGCGCCCTCCCCCGGCACGAAGCCGTCGGCGCGCTCGTCGAAGGTGTGGCAGCGTCCGCGGGTGGACAGCATGTTCGCCCGCACGGCGGACCGGTAGAAGATCGGCGTGGACTGGACGAAGACTCCGCCCGCCAGGGCCATGGACGTGTTGCCCAGACGGAGGTCCTGGCATGCCTGGTGAACGGCCACCAGCGAACTGGAGCAGGCCGTGTCGACCGACAGCGCCGCGCCCTGCAGATCGAGGAAGTAGGAGATCCGCGAGGCGATGACCGAGGAGATGTTGCCCCACAGTGTCTGCGGTGGCGCGTCTTCGCCGGTCAGCTGCTGGTAATCGCTGGGCGAACCGCCGACGTAGACGCCGCACCCGCGGCCGTCGAGCCGTTCACCGGCGTAGCCCGCATCCTCCAGGGCGTGCCAGCACTCCTCCAGGAAGATGCGCTGCTGCGGGTCGGTGTAGGTGGCCTCCTTGCCGGACATGCGGAAGAACCAGGCGTCGAAGCGCTCGATGTCGTCGACGAAGCTTCCGTACTGGCGCGGGGCGCCCTCGCCCAGCTCCTTGGCCATGTCCCAGCGGGTGACCTCGCCGACCAGGTCGTCGCCCGCGGCGAGGTGTGCCCACAGAGCGGCGGCGTCGGGTGACTGCGCGAAGCGGGCGGCGATGCCCACCACGGCGATGCCGTCGTCGGCCGGGTCGTCCGCGGGGGCTTCCGAGGGAGCTTGAGCGGGCACGGCGTGCGTTCCGGCGGAGGCGACGGGGGCAACTGGAGCGGCGGACGGAGCCCCGGAGGCGTGCCCGTGGCCGTCCTGCGCCGGGGCCGCTCCGGTGCCGGCTGCCGGCTCGCGCACCGCGCCGGAGGACCGCAGCTGCACCCCGTACCGGGCGACCAGGTGGTCCGTCAGCCGGTCGAGCGAGCTGTGTTCGAACAGTGCGGTGCTCGGCAGATCGACGGCGAGGGCTTCGTTCACCGCGGCGACCAGCCTGACGCTGAGGATCGAGTCCACGCCGTAGTCGGAGAAGGACGCCTGCGGGTCGATCTCGTCGGGCTCCATCATGAGCACGCGGGAGAGCTCGGCCAGCAGGAGTTCGCCGGCCAGGTACCGCACGGTCGCCTCGTCCCTTTCCGGCGTCCGCTGCGCGGGGGCGGGCCGGGCGGGCTCGGGCGGCGGGGCGGCGGCAGGGCCGTTCGCGGGCTCCGGGGCCCGGTGGCGTCGGCGCGGAGCGGCGGCCGTCGGCCAGTAACTCCTGCGCTGGAACGGGTAGGTGGGCAGCGGCGTGCGGCGTACGTCGAGGCCGGAGAAGAGCGGCGCGAAGTCGACCTCTTCGCCGTTCAGGTACCGGGCCCGGGCGCGCTCCAGCTCGGTGTCGCCGCGCCCGCCGGCGGTGTCGCTCCGCCCGGCGGCCAGCCAGGCCTCCAGCCGGTGTGCGAGCGTGTCGCGGTCGGCGGCGACGAACGCCGCGCGGTGGGTGAAGTGGTCCCGCCCGGCCGCCAGCGTGTAGCTGACATCGCCCAGTGCGGCGTCGGGTGTGCGGCGCAGGTGTGCCAGCAGGTCCGCGGCGCGGCGGTGCAGCGCCTCGGGCTGCTGGGCGGACAGGACGAACAGCAGCTCGTCCGCCGACTGCCGGCGCCCGTCACGGGCCGGGGCGTTCTCCACGACCAGGTGGCCGTTGGTGCCGCTGAAGCCGAACGCGCTCAGGGCCGCGACGCGTTTCCCCTGGCCGTTGGGCTGCCACGGCCGCAGCGTGGTGTTCACGTGGAAGGGGCTTTCGGTGAGTCGGATCGCGGGGTTGGTCTCGTAGTGGTGGAGGGACGGCGGGATCTGGCCGTGCCGCAGCGAGAGCACGACCTTGAGCAGGCTCGCCACGCCCGCGGCGGAGGTGGTGTGACCGAGGTTCGTCTTGATCGAGCCGAGTGCGCAGGTGTCGCGGCCGCCGGCGGTGCCGAACGCGCCGACCAGGGCCTGGCATTCGATGGGGTCGCCGAGCTGGGTGCCGGTGCCGTGCGCCTCGACCATGCCGATCTCGGCCGGATCGATGCCGAATTCGGTGTGCACCTGGCGGATGAGGCGCTCCTGCGACGAGGCGCTGGGGGCGGTGATGCCGTTGGTCGCCCCGTCCTGGTTGACGGCGGAGCCGCGGATCACGGCGTGGATGTGGTCGCCGTCGGCCAGTGCGTCGGACAGGCGGCGGAGCACCACGACGCCCACGCCCTCGCCGGGTACGAATCCGTCGGCGGCGGCGTCGAAGGTGTGGCACTTGCCGGTGGGCGAGAGCATCCCGCCGCGGCCGGCCGCCAGGTAGGTGTCCGGGGTGGTCTGGACGCTGACGCCTCCTGCGAGGGCCATATCGGTTTCGCCGCTCCACAGCCCCTGGCAGGCGAGGTGGATGGCGACCAGCGAGCTGGAGCAGGCGGTGTCGACCGCGATGGCGGGGCCCTGGAGGTTCAGGTGGTAGGCGATGCGCGCCGGTACGACCGAGGGCGCGTTGCCCCATGCCGCCTGGGCGGGCGGCGCGTCCTCGAACCACTGGGGGTAGTCGCCGCCGGTGCAGCCGACGTAGACGCCGCACCGGCGGCCGTCCAGCGAGGAGCCCGCGTAGCCGGCGTCCTCGATGGCCGTCCACGCCTGTTCGAGGAACAGCCGCTGCTGGGGGTCGGTGTAGGTGGCTTCGAGGCCGGTCAGGTTGAAGAAGCGGGCGTCGAACTGGTCGATGCCGTCGAGGAAACTGCCCGCGCGGCAGGACAGTTCGTCCTGGCTGTAGCCGGAGAGGTCCCACCGTTCGACCGGGCCGACGAGGTCGTGGCCGGCGGCGAGGTGCTGCCAGAGGGCATCGGTGTCGTCCGACTGCGCGAAGCGGCCGCTGATCCCGACGATGGCGAGGGGCTCGCGCCCTCCGGGAGCGTGCGGTGCTCCGGCGGCTTCCGGTGCGGGCACCGGTGCCGGGGCGGCAGGGGACGGCGCGGCAGGGGCGGTCAGTTGGGGCCGGTGGGTCCCGGCGATGTGGGCGGCGAGCTGCGACACGCTGCGGTGGTCGAAGATGACCGTGGTCAGCAGGTCGGTCCCCAGCTCCTCGTTGAGGCGCTGGACGAACCGGACGCCGACGATGGAGTCGAGGCCGTAGTCGGCGAACGCCTGGTCCGGGCCGATCCGTTCGGCGGGCATCCGCAGCGCGTCGGCCAGCTCGGCCAGGACCACGTCCGTGACGGTCCGGGCCAGGGCGGAGGCAGGGGCCTGCGCCGCGGGCTCCGCCTGCGGCCGGGCCGGAGGGCTGCTCGCCTCGGGCGGTGCGGGGAGCAGGCGCGGGCTGCGGGCGAGACCGTCGCTGTGGGCCACGACGACCTGCTGCCCCAGCGCCAGGGCGTCCCGCGCAGGATGGCGGATGCCGGTGAAGCCTTCCTGGTCCAGGACGAGCTGCCAGGCCTGCGGCGACAGCGCGGGGCTGCCGGGCACGCGCAGTTCGGCGTCGTCGTGGAGCCACCAGCCGTCGAGCAGGCCGAAGGTGAGGTGGTTCACGAGGTAGAAGCCGCTGATCTCGTTGAGAGCCAGCAGCCCGTTGCCGCGCAGGAGCGCCTTGGCGTGCCGGAGGGCCGGGCGGATGTTGTCGGTGGCGTGCAGCACGTTGGCCGCGATGACGACGTCGTAGGCACCGGTTTCGAGCCCCTGGGCGTGCGGGTGCCCGGCCGCGTCGAAGATGCGGTACGTGAGGTGGTCGCGGCCCGGCCCGAAGGTGTCCTGGGCGTTCTGCAGGAAGGCCTGGGACAGATCGGTGAAGCAGTACTCGGCCAGGTCGAGCCCTTCGCGGGCGAGGCGGTCGAGCACGGGCCCGGTGGTTCCGCCGGTGCCTGCGCCGATCTCCAGCACGCGCAGGCGGGCGCCCGGATCGGCGTCCCGGCGAGCGCGCAGGAAGGCCGCCACGTGTTCGGCGAGGACGGCGTTGAAGTGCGCTGCCACGCGGTTGTCACGGTAGACGCCTTCGACGAGGGAGAACGCTCCCTCGGGGAACAGCACATCGGTGGCGCGCACCCGGCCGCACAGAATGTCGGTGAGCGCGGGCAGGGTCTGGTCCAGCAGGTTCAGGGGTGCGCGCAGATCCGGGTTGGCGGCGGCCCACCGGGGCGTCTGCGCGGCCCAGTCGGCGCCGCATGCCTCGGCATCCCGGGCGGCCGGGCTGCCGGTGTTCCAGCGGCCCTGGTCGTCGATCATCCCGTGCTCTGCGAGTACGCGCAGGGTGGCCGAGAGCCAGCCGTCGAACCGTGTGTCGACGCCCTCCCGCTCCTTCCATTCGGGGAGGCCGTGGCGCGGCTCCTCCAGACCCGCACGGCGCAGCTCGGCGGCGAGGCGGCGGAGCAGGGACGCGTCGATCTCGCCCGGTACCGGGCCGGCCTGGTACGCGGCCAGGCCGGTGGGCAGGGCGACCGCCGCGGCGCCGTCGCGGGCCGCCGCACCGTGCGCCTGCGGGGTCAACACCTCTGCGGTGAGCACCCCTTCGACCGGCAGCGGGCGGCCCAGGCGCATGAAGCCGATCTGGTCGAGCGGGCCGGCCAGGAGGCGTTCCAGTGCGCCCATCGCCGTGGCCGGGTCGATCGGGGCCAGTCCCATGGAGGTCACGTCGCGCAGCAGCTCGTCGGGGACGTTGCCCCAGTAGCCCCAGTTGACGACCTTGACCCGGCAGTCCAGCGCCTTGCGCAGGGCGTCGGCGCGCGCGTCCTCGAAGGCGCAGGCCGCCGAGTAGTGCGCCTGGTGGGAGTTGCGGATGAAGCTCACCAGTGAGGAGACCAGCAGGATGAAGTCCAGGTCCTGGCCGGCGAAGACCTCGGCGAAGTGCACGCACGGGTCGGCCTTGGCCGCGAGGGTGGCCTCCAGCTCGCGCTCGGTCATCCGGGCGAGCGGCGTGTGGCTGAACACCATCGCCAGGTGCACCACGCCGTCGATGCGGCCGTAGCGGCGGACGACCTCGTCCCGCATGCGGGCGAGCGCGCCGGGGTCGGAGGCGTCGGCGGACAGGTAGACGGGGGTCCGCCCGCCCGCTGCGGTCCGCGCCGCCTTGGCCCGGATGTCCTCGTCCTCGGCGCGGCGGCCGACCCATACGACGTGTGCGTCGTGCTGCCGTACGAGGTACTCGCTGAGCAGCACGCCGAGGTCGCCCGCGCCGCCGATGAGCACATAGACGCCGTTGCGGCGCAGCACGGGCTCAGTGGGCGGTGGGGTGGCGTCCACCGGCAGGAGCTGGCGGCGCAGCCACTGGCCGCCGCGGCGGGCAAGCGGGTGCGCGCGGCGGTCGGCGGGCAGGGCGAAGACCTCGTCGGCGACGAACGGTTCACCGTCGGCCAGGTCGACCGCGCGGATGCGCCAGTGCGGCTGTTCCTTGGCCAGGCCGCCGATCAGACCGTGCAGGCTCGCCTGCACCGGGTCGGCGGCCGCGGAGCCGCCCGTGTCGAACGCGCCGGTGGTCAGGAGGGTGAGCCCGAGTCGCTGCTGGTCCCGGGTGAGGGCCAGCGCCTTGAGGACGCGGAACATGCCCCGGATCTCCGCGCGCTCCGCGCTGATCTGCGCCTCGGCGCCGTGGGCGGTGGCCGCGGTCGGGAATCGCATGACGACGTGGTCGAAGTCGCCCAGGACGGCGAGTTCGGCACGCACCTCTTCGGCGGATGACGCGCCGGTGTCCAGCACCACGGTCTGCGGGCGGTGGGCGGTCAGCTCGGCGAGGACATCCGGTTCGAGGCCGATCGCCACCACACGGGAGGCCGCGGACGGGTAGGGGCTGCCGCGCAGCAGCCGGGCCGGCTCCCAGACGGGGTGCAGGGTGAGGTGCCCCGCGGGAAGCTCGTAGGAGTTGGCGGGCGGGGCCGGCACGGCGGGCGTCGTCGCGGGCGCGGCCACCTCGGCAGCCGACGGAGCGGGCACGGCGGGCGTCGTCGCGGGCGCGGTCGCCTCGGCAGCGGGTGGGGCGGGCCGCGGTGCGGCGTCCCCCAACGGGGCGGAGAGGTCCGCGAGTTCCGGCAGTCCGTCGGTGTACCAGTAGCGCTCCCGGGCGAACGGGTAGCCGGGCAGTGCGACCTTGCGCGGCTTTGGTCCCTCGGTGTGGAGGCGGGCCCAGTCGACGGCCAGGCCGCTGGTCCAGGCCTCGGCCAGCGGCGCGAGCCGTCCGCGCCGTGCCCAGCGCGCGACCGTCTCCTGGAAGTCCTCGTCGGTGAGGAAGTCCCTGACCGCGTCGCCCCGGTCACCGCCGCCGTGGAGGTAGGCGCCCGCGGGCAGCCCGCCGCCGAGCGCGCAGGCGTCCAGCGCGTCGGCCAGGGCGGGAAGTGCGCTGACGACCACGGCGAAGCGTGCGGGCATCGCCTCGCGGCCGACCTGCAGCGTGTAGGCGATGTCGGGCAGGTCCGCGCTGCTCCACCGCTCCGTCCGCAGGGCGTCACGCAGCCGGCCGGCCGACTCGCGCAGACGCTCTTCGTCGGCGGCGGACAGCACCACGACGACGGGTTCGCCACGGTGCGCGGGCGCCCCTGGCGCGAGGTCCTTGCCGGTGTGCTCCTCGACGTACTCCTCGACCACGACATGGGCGTTGGAGCCGCCCGCGCCGAACGAGGAGAGGCCGCCGAGGCGCGGGCGTCCGCCGGTCCTCGGCCAGGGCGCGGCTTCGCGCTGCAGGACGAAGGGGCTGTCGGCGAAGTCGATCTCCGGGTTGACGCGTTCGGCGTGCAGGGACGGTACGAGCGTGCCGTGCCGCATCTGCAGCAGCAGCTTGGCGAGGCCCGCGATGCCCGCCGCGGACTCCAGGTGGCCGATGTTGGACTTCGCCGAGCCGATGGCGCAGAAGTTCCGTGCGTCGGTGAACTCGGCGAAGGCCGCGTTCAGCCCGGCGATCTCGATCGGGTCGCCCAGCGAGGTGCCGGTGCCGTGCGCCTCGATGCAGCCGATGTCCCGGGGGTCGACTCCGGCGCGGCGCCAGGCGCTGCGGATGACCGCCGCCTGTGCGAGCGGGTTCGGCACGGTGAATCCGTGCGTGTGGCCGCCGTGGTTCACGGCGGTGCCGCGGATCACGCCGAGGATGCGGTCGCCGTCGGCGACGGCGTCGGCGAGGGGGCGCAGCAGCACCGCGCCGACGCCCTCACCGGGCACGTAGCCGTCGCCGCCCTCGCCGAAGCTGCGGCAGCGGCCGTCGCTGGAGGCGAACTGGCCCTCGCCGATCATCAGGTACTTGCCCGGGTGCACCGACAGGTTGACCCCGCCGGCCAGGGCGGCACCGCACTCCCCGCGCTGGAGGGCGGCGCAGGCGAGGTGGATGGCGGACAGCGCCGAGGCGCACATGGTGTCGACGGTGGCGCTGGGGCCGCTCGCGTCGAGGAAGTACGAGACACGGTTGGCGATGGACGCCAGGCTCCCCGGCACGACGACCGGCTCGCCGCGCACGCTGTACTCGGCACCGTGGAGCTGGTACTCGGAGTACATCGCGCCGACGAACACCCCGATGTCACCGGCGTCCTGGGCCACCCGGGCGCGGGCGGCGGCGCGCAGGGCGCCGCGCGTGTAGCCGGCGTCCTCCAGCGTGGTGTGGGCGCACTGCAGGAACAGCCGCTCCTGCGGATCCATCATGGACGCCGCCTTCGGCGAGATGCCGAAGAACAGCGGGTCGAACTCGTCGATCCCGTCGAGGAATCCGCCCCACTTGCTGTACGTCCTGCCGGGCACGCCGCGACGCGCGTCGTAGTAGCGGCTGTGGTCCCAGCGCCCGGCCGGGATCTCGGTGATGCTGTCCCGGCCGGTGAGCAGGTTCTCCCAGAAGGTGTCCAGGTCGGGCGCGCCGGGGTAGCGGCCTGCCATGCCGACGATCGCGATGGCCATGCCCTGCTCGGCAGGGTCCGCCCCGGCGGCCGGCTCGGCGGCGTTGACGGGGGCCGGGGTGCCGGTCTGTTCCGGCGTGCCGGCAGGCTCCGGTTCAGAGGCCGTCCGCGGCTGGTCCGCGGGCTCCGGCCGGGCGGCCGGAGCGAGTTGCTCGTGAGGGGGCGCTGCGGTGCCGTCGCTCAGGCCGACCAGCGCGGCGAGCGCGGCGGGCTGGGTGCGGAGGAAGTGCCGGACGAGGCCGTCGACCGTCCGTACCTCGAAGAACAGCGTGCTGCCGACGTTGTCGAGCCCCTTGCGGACCGCTTCCGTCAGCTGGACGACCAGGATCGAGTCGATGCCGTAGCGGTCGAAGGACACATCGGCGCGGATGTCGGCGACCGGCAGCCGCAGCGTGTCCGCGACGAGACCGCGGAAGTGGTCACGGGCCAGGTCCGCCAAGAGCTCGTCGCGGTCACGACCGGCCGTGGCGGCCGGGGCGGGCTGTGACGCGGCGGGCTCTTCCGGCACCGCGGCCTGCGGCAGGGCCTTCGGGAGGGTGCCGCGGAAGGCGGACTCGCCGTCCGGGCGCGGCTGGCGGATCGCACCGTCGCTCTCGGCGACGATCACCTGCTGACCGAGGTCGTCGGCGCCCTCGGCGGCGACGAACGCCGCGCGGAAGCCGGCCTCGCCGAGGACTCGCCGCCAGCTCTCCGGCGCCAGGCCGGGAGATCCGGGGATGCGCGGCGCCGGGTCGTCGTAGAGCCACCAGCCGTCCAGGAGGCCGAAGGTGAGGTGGCTGAAGAGGATGTTGTCGCTGAGCTCGTTGAGCAGCAGCAGGGCGTTCGGGCGCGCGGCGGCTTTGGCGTTGCGCAGCGTCCTGCGGATGTTGCGGGTCGCGTGCAGCACATTGGTGGCGATCACGATGTCGTACTCGCCGGGGGCCACTTCCTGCCCCGCCAGCGGCTGTTCGGCGTTGAAGAGCCGTGCGTCCAGGTACGGGACGCTCTCGCCGTACTCCCGCTGCGCGTGCAGCAGGAACGCCCTGGAGATATCGGTGTAGCTGTACTTCTCGATGTGCCCGGCCGACGGGCGCAGCCTGCGGAAGACCGTGTCGCTGGTGCCGCCGGTTCCGGCACCGATCTCCAGGATGCGCAGGCGCGCCGACGGGTCGGCCGCGCGGCGCCGTTCGAGGTAGGCGACGAGGGTGTCGGCGAGCACGTCGTTGAAGTAGTCGGCGACGGGGTTGTTCCTGTACACGCCCTCGACGAGGTCGAGCGAGGCGTTCGGGAACATCACATCGGTGGCCGGGCGGCGGCCGGTGAGGATGCCGGCCAGGGCGCGCAGCGTCGTGTCGACGAGGGTCGCCTGGGGGCGTTTGGCGTCGTCGGCCAGCCACTGCTGCCGCGCCCGGTCCCAGTCGGCCCAGGCGTCGTCGAGAGATCCGGTACGGGTGTCGAGGGCCGCGTACCTGTCCTCGTCTTCGCGGCGCAGGTGGCCCGCGTCGGCGAGCACCGCGAGGGTGTGCTCCGTCCAGCGGTGGTAGCGGTCCTCGATGCCGCCGACGGCGCGCCACTCGGCGGCGGTGGCCGCGCGGCCGTCGCGGAACAGGCCCAGGGACTGCAGCAGCGCCCAGGTGATACGGACCAGCGCGTCCTGCATGGCTCCGGCGTGCCCGTCGGCCTTCTGGCGCAGCTGCGCGATCTCGGCGCGGCGGTCGGGGCGGTCCTCGGCCAGCGCGCTGATCAGGGACGGGGCGGTGACGGCCGGGTGCGTGAGGGAGTCCTCGTCGTGGAGGCCGTCGATGCTGCGGGTGTCCGTGGCCTTGAGGAGCGCGAGCTGCGGGTACGGGGAGGCCAGTAGGGCGTCGAAGGCGGCCATGCCCTCGTCCGGTTCGATCGAGCCCAGGCCCAGCTGCGCCATGCGCTGCTGGTAGCCGTCGGCGGTGACCACGCCGACGCCGGCCCAGTATCCCCAGTTCATCACCTTGACCGGGCAGTCGAGCCGGGTGGACAGGTGCTCGGCGTAGGCGTCGGCGAAGGTGCAGCCCGCCGCGTAGTTGGCCTGGCCGGGGGCCTTGAAGAAGGACTGCATGGAGGAGAAGAACGCGACGAAGTCCAGCGGCTGGCCGGCGAAGGCCTCGGCGAGGTTCACGGCGATGTCGGCCTTGGCGGCGTAGGTCGTGCGGAACCGGTCCTCGTCCATCCGGGCGAGGGTCTGGTCGCCGAGGACGATCGCGGTGTGCAGGACGCCGCGCACGGGGCCGTGCCGGCGCACGATCTCGTCGCAGGCGCGGCGCAGGGCCTCGCGGTCGGTCGCGTCGGCCTGCACGTAGTCCGGCTTGGGGCCGTGGGCTGCCAGGGCTTCCTGCCGGGCGGCGATGGCGGCGTCCAGCGGGCGGCGGCCGATCCAGACGACCCGGGCGCCGTGACGGCGCATCATGTGCTCGGTCCACACGGTGCCGATGCCGCCGGCGCCGCCGATGGCCACGATGACGCCGCCGGGCTCGCGCGGGGCGGCCGCGAGGCCGGGCCCGTCCGTCTCCAGCAGGCGCAGGCGGTACCACTCGCCGTGGCGGTGGGCCAGGGTCTCGCCGCGGGGGTCGGCGGGCAGGTCCAGCAGAGCCGGCCACGGCACGGGGCCGTCCGCCTCGATGTCCGCCACACGGATCCGCCAGTGCGGGTACTCCTTGGCCAGGGTGCCGGCCAGGCCGTGCACACCGGCGTGGGCGGGGTCGGCACCGGTGTCGCCCGGCAGCATGCGCGCCTGCCGGGTGACCAGGGTCAGGCCCAGTTCACGGGCGTCCGCGCCGTCGGCCAGGAGCGCCTTGACCAGGCGGAAGACGGCGATGGCGCCGTCGTGCCGCGCGGCCGCCGGGTCGCCGGTCGCGTCGCCGGTCGGGCCGGCCCTCCGGGCGGACGACGGGACTTCCGACACGGGCCCCAGCCAGAAGAGGTGCTCGGCGCCGGCGGGCAGCCGTGCGGCCAGCCGGTCGGCCGGCTCGTCGGCGCGGACATCCAGGACGGTGGCGTCCGGGTAGCGGCGACGGAGCCCGTCCTGTTCCTCGGCGGTGCCGCCCAGCAGCACGACGCGGGTCTGCGGGTGGGGCCAGGGCGAGGCGGGCACGGCGGGCTGGGCGTCCCACACCGGTGCCAGCAGCGTCGCGCGCGGGGCCTCGCCGTGCAGGGCGGTGGCCTCGCCGTGCAGGGCGGTCATGCGGCGGAAGGCGTATCCCCGCAGGCTCGCGGAGAGCCGTCCGTTGTCGTCGTACAGATCGATGTCCACTTTCGTCACGTCCCGGTCGGCCGAGGGGGCGTAGCCCTCGGTGTGGCGCAGGTGGGCCCACATCCGCTCCGTGGTGGGGGCGAAGAGGTCGGCGGCGTCCAGGGCGAAGGGCAGTGCGGGCGCGCCGCGTTGCTCGTCGAGCGTGCCGGCGGCGTCGCCGTAGAGGCCGACGACGGCCTGGACGGCGCTGTCCAGCATCGCGGGGTGCAGCGCGAACGCGCCGTCGTGGGCGCCGTCGGGCAGGACGAGCCGGGCCAGGACCTCACCGTCACCGACGGCGAGGGTTTCGATGGCGCGCAGGCGGTCTCCGTGGCGGATGCCGACGGCGTCGAGGGCCTCGCGGCACTGGCTCCGCGACAGGGTGCGCCGGCCGAAGCGGGCCCGCAGGGCGTCCAGCGGCGCGGGTACGGGCGAGCCGGGGGCAGCGATCCGGCCCCGGGCGTGCACGGCCGAGCCGTCGCGCAGGACGCGGAAGGCATCGCCGTCCAGATCGACCCGCAGTTCGGCCCCGTCATCCCCGACGGGGAACGGCTCCGGCCATATGACATCGCGCAGGCCGACCGGCGCGAAGGACGTGCCGGTCACGGCACGGCATGCGACCTCCAGCGAGAGCACGCCGGGCAGCACGGCCCGGCCGTTGACGTGGTGGTCGGCCAGGAAGAACTCCTCGCCGCCGAGCCGCAGGCGGTACGCGGTCCCGTCCGTATGCGCGGCCGCGGCCGCGTCCTTGAGCCCCTCGCTTTCCCGGGAGCCGGTCGTGCCGGTCGTGCCGGTCCAGTACCGCTGCCGCTCGAACGGGTAGGTCGGCAGCGGCACTTGGCGGCGCAAGGCGGGCGCGAAGCTGTCGGCGAACCGGTCGGCCTCGCCCCGTACGTACGCTGCGGCCAGCGCGGCCGGGGCCAGGGCACGCACACCGCCGACGGGGCGGGGGTCCGCGGCGGTCTCCCCCTGCAGCACGCTGTCACCGGCGGTGCCGGACAGCCAGGAGCGCAGGCGTGCCGCCAGGTCGGGCAGGCCGGCGGCGACAACGGCCAGCCGGTGAGCGAAGTGGCTGCGTCCCGCGGCCAGGCTGTAGGCGACGGCGCCGGCGGGCAGACCGGGTTCGCGGTCGAGGTGGGCGAGCAGCCGTTCGGCGACGGTGCGGAGGGCGTCCGGTGTACGGGCCGACAGCAGGAAGGCGTGCTCCCCGCCCGCGCCGGTCACCTGGGGGGCCGGGTGCTCCTCCAGCACGACGTGTGCGTTGGTGCCGCTGGCCCCGAAGGAGCTGACGGCCGCCCGGCGCGGGCCGTGGGCGGGCGCCGTCCAGGGCTGCGGGGCGGTGGTGACTGTGAAGGGGCTGCCGTCTAGCACGACGGCCCGGTTGGCCTCGTGGAAGTGGAGCGACGGCGGGATCTGCCGGTGCTCCAGGGCCAGCAGCGCCTTGATGACGCCCGCGATGCCGGCGGCGAACTGCGTGTGCCCGATGTTGGTCTTGACCGATCCCAGGACGGCGCTCCCGGCCGGGGCGCCCTCGAACGCGCGGGTGAGCGCGCGGAATTCGATCGGGTCGCCGAGCTGGGTACCCGTGCCGTGCGCCTCGACGAGCTGGATACCGCCCGGCTCGATGCCGCTGCGGGCGTGGACATCACGGAGGAGCTGTTCCTGCGAGGCCGCGCTGGGGGCGGTGATGCCGTTGGTGGTGCCGTCCTGGTTGATGCCCGAGCCGCGGACGACGCCGTAGATGTGGTCGCCGTCGCGGCGGGCGTCGCCGAGCCGTTTGAGGACGACCGCGCCCGCGCCCTCGCCCGGGACGAAGCCGTCGGCGCGGGCGTCGAAGCTGTGGCAACGGCCGCTGGGCGAGAGCATGCCCGCGCGCGTCGCCGACTCGTACAGCCGCGGCGTGGTCTGGATGAACACCCCGCCCGCGATCGCCATGTCGGCGTCGCCGGAGAGCAGGTCGCGGCAGGCCAGGTGCAGGGAGACGAGTGAGCTGGAGCAGGACGTGTCGGTGGTGAGAGCAGGGCCCTTGAGGTCGAGGTGGTAGGCGATCCGGGAGGCCACGACCGAGCCCATGGTGCCCCACAGGGCCTGCGCCGGCGGCCGGGCGTCCAGCTGGTCGTGGTAGTCGCCGGTGTAACAGCCCACGTAGACACCGCAGTTGCGATGGATGAGGCGTTCGCCGGTGTAGCCGGCGTCCTCCAGGGCGTTCCAGCACTGTTCGAGGAAGATGCGCTGCTGGGGGTCCATGGTGGTGGCCTCGACGCCGGAGATCGCGAAGAACACCGGGTCGAACCGGTCGATGCCGCGGACGAAGCTGCCGGAGCGGCAGGTCACGTCCTGGCCGAGCGGCCAGCGGGTCACCGGTTCGACGAGGTCGTGGCCGGCCATCAGGTGGTCCCAGAGGGCGCGCGGGTCCTCGGCGTCGGCGTAGCGGGCGGCCATCCCGACGACGGCGACGGCGTCATCGTCCGGCGCCGGGACGTCGGCTGCCGGGGAGGGCTGTGCGTGCGGCGCGTCTCCGTAGGTACCGACGATGAACGCGTGCAGGCGCTCGACGGTGCCGTGGTCGAACAGGTCGGTGGTCTCCAGCGCCGTGCCGAGGGCCGTGTTGAGCGTGTGGACCAGGTTCACGCCGAGGATGGAGTCCAGGCCGTAGTCGGCGAAGGGGCGGCGGCGCTCGATGTCGGCGGCCGGCATCTGCAGGGCCTCGGCCAGGGCGTCGAGCAGGATGCGCCGGCTGTCGGCGGCACCGGCTGCCGTCGTGCGGGACGGGGCGGCCGCCGGCTTCGTCGCCGGGTGCTCGCTGTCGGCCGGGCCGAACCAGAACTGCCGTCCGGCGAAGGGGTAGGCGGGCAGATGGACCCGTGCGGGTGTGTCCGCGCCGGTGTGCAGACGGGTCCAGTCCAGGGGCATGCCCTTGGCCCAGAAGGCGGCCAGGTCGTGCCAGTCGCCGCGGCTGATCCAGCGGGCGACGAGTTCGCGCAGTTCGTCCTTCTCCGCCAGGGCGGCCAGGGTCTCGCGGGTGGCCCTGACGCGGCCGCGGGACCACGGGCCCTCGGCCTCCGGATCGGGGTCGGCGAGGAACGCGCCGAGCTGGTCGAGCCATTCCCCGGGGGTGCTCGCGACGAAGCACACCCGCTCGTCCATCGCCTCGCGGCCGGTCTGCAGAGTGGCCGCGACGGCGGGCAGGTCCACAGGGGCGCCGGAGCGGAGCAGACCGCAGAGTTGGGCGGCCCGTGCGTGCAGGTCCTCGGTGGTCCGGGCGGACAGCGGCAGCAGCACCGGCCGCGCGGACGGGACGGGCGTGGCCGGTGCGGTCGTCGTGCCCTGGTACTCGGCGACGATGACGTGGGCGTTGGCGCCGCCCGCGCCGAAGGAGGAGATTCCGGCCATCCGCGGGCCGCCGCCGGCGGGGCGTGGCCAGGGGGCCATACCGGTCTGCAGGGTGAACGGGGTGGCCGCGAAGTCGATGTCGGGGTTGGTCCGCTCGGCGTGCAGGGTGGGCGCGAACGCGCCGTGCCGCAGTTGCAGTACGGCCTTGGTCAGGCCCGCGATACCCGCAGCGGCCTCCAGGTGTCCGATGTTCGACTTGACCGAGCCGAGGGCGCACCCACCGCTCCCGCCGGCGTCGGGAGCGAAGGCCTGCGTCAGGCCGTCGATCTCGACGGGGTCGCCGAGCCGGGTGCCGGTGCCGTGTGCCTCGATGTAGCCGATGGCGGCCGCGGACACGCCGGCGCGGTCCAGCGCGTCGCGGATCAGTGCGGCCTGTGCGCGCGGGTTGGGCACGGTGTAGCCGTTGGTGCGCCCGCCGTGGTTGATGGCGGAGCCGACGATCACCGCGTGAATGGGGTCGCCGTCGGCCTCGGCCGCCGACAGCGGCTTCAGCAGCACCGCGCCGACGCCCTCGCCGGGCAGGAACCCGTCGCCGCCGGCGCCGAAGCTGCGGCAGTGCCCGTCGGTGGCGAGCATCCGGGAGCGGCACAGCTCGACGTACGAGGAGGGGTGCAAGTAGAGGTTGACACCGCCCGCGATGGCCAGCTCGCACGCGCCGTGGCGCAGGTGCTCGCACGCCTCGTGGATCGCGGTCAGCGACGACGAGCACATGGTGTCGATCGGCATGCTCGGGCCGTGCAGGTCCAGCAGGTACGACACCCGGTTGGCCAGCGATCCGAAGGACGTGCGCGGCGCGGGCGGCAATCCGTCGGTCGCCGGGGGGCGGTGGCGGTCGAAGCCGGTCTTGGTGATCCCGGCGAAGACGCCGACCGACGAACCGTGCTGCTCGGCGAGGCGCTGCCGCGTGTAGCCCGCGTCCTCCAGCACCGACCACGCGGTCTCGACGAACAGCCGTTCCTGCGGGTCCATGTCGGCGGCGTCGCGCGGCGCGATCCCGAAGAACGCGGCATCGAAGCGAGCGAAGTCGTCGAGGAAAGCGCCCCACTTGCTGTAGCTGGCGCCCTGCTGCACGGCCCGCTGCGGGTCCGGTTCGTAGAAGCCGTCCAGCGACCAGCGCTCGGCGGGGACCTCGCGGACGCTCTCGCGGCCGGCGCGCAGGTTGTCCCAGAATGCCTCCAGGGTCGGGGCGTCCGGATAGCGCCCGCTCAGGCCGATGACGGCGATCGGCTCGTCCGCACCGGCCGGACGCGGGTTCCTTGCCTCCCGGGGCCGGGGGCGCAGGAGTTCGGCGGACGGAGCGGTCTGTGCCGTGCCCGGCGCATCCGTCGTGGCCGGCGCCGGTGCCGCACCCGGAACGGGTGCCGCGGGGGACGCCGTCGCTGTGGCCGATGCTCCGGCCCCCGCTGCGTCGTCCAGCCAGCGGCGGCAGCCGTCCGCGTGCTGCTCCACCAGGTGCCCGGCCAGGTCGTTCAGTGTCGGGTACTGGTAGAGCACCGTCTTGGGCAGGGCGCCGAACCACTGCGCGAACCGGCGGTTGAGCCGGGTCACGGCCAGCGAGTCGATGCCGAAGCCGTCGAGCGGAGCGGCGGCGTCCAGCCGGGCGGCGTCCAGCCGCACCGTCTCGGCGATCAGTTCCTTCAGCAGGGGCAGCACACGGGCCCGCAGCTCCGTCGGCCCCGTCCGCTGCGTCTCCGCCTCCTGCGGGCCTTGCTCGTCCACGCCGCTCTCCTCGTCCATGACCAGTAGGTGTGGGGTGCCGAGCGCCAGTGCGCCGTGCAGGGCCCGCAGTGCCGTGTCCGTTTCCAGGGGGCGCCCGAAGCGTGCGGTGAGCGCCGGCACGTCCTCGGCCGGGACGCTCATCCCGCCGTCCTGCCACAGCGGCCAGCCGACCGAGACGCTCGCGCCGTGGCGCTCGCCCGCGGCGGCCAGGCCGGCGCGGTGGGCGAGGTAGGCGTCGAGGAACCCGTTCGCTGCCGCGTAGTCGGCCTGCCCGGCGTTGCCCAGCGTCCCGGCGCCGGAGGAGAACGCCACGAGGAAGTCCAGCGGCAGGCGGCGCGTGGCCTCGTCGAGGTTGACCAGCCCGGCGGCCTTCGGTGCCAGGACCCGCTGGGCGTCCTGGTGGGACTTGCGGATCACGTAGTCGTCGCTGACCAGGCCCGCCGCGTGCACGACCCCGTCGAGCCTGCCGTACGTACGCACAAGGGAGTTGACGAGCTCGGCCACGGCGGCGGCGTCGGTGACATCCACCCGGCGGTACTCGGTCGCCGGGCCCGGCTGCCCCGGCCCGAGGCCCAACGGCGAGCGTCCGCACAGCACGACCCGGGCGCCGGGGGCGTGCCGTGCGATGTCGGCGGCGACCAGGCGGCCGACGCCGCCGGCTCCCCCACTGATCAGGTAGACGCCGTCGGGCTGCCACGCCGGAGGGGGCGTCGCCGCGCACGGGGCCGCCGTCCAGGAACGGACCTGGCGCCGGCCGCCGGTGTAGCGCACATGGTCGTCCGCCTGTCCGGACTCCGTGCGCAGCAGGTCGGCGAGCTCGTCCCCCGGCGGCCACTGTGTGCACTCGATCAGCTGGCCGTGCAGCGCCGGGTCCTCCTGCGCGGCGGTGCGCAGCATGCCGAGCAGACCGGCGTAGCCGTACGGAGTCCCCTCCCGGCACACGACCTGCACGGAACGGGCGCCGCCGGCCGGCTGGTTCAGCAGCCGCTGGAGCTCGCCGAGCAGCAGGGTGGCCGCGTGCTCGTAGGCAGCGGCGGGCCCGTCGTCACGGCTTTCCACACGGGCGACGGACACACCGGGCAGGTGCCGGCGCAGGACGGCCACGTCCGCGTCGGGGGTGTCGCACAGCACGACCAGCCGCCCGGTCACGAGGGGCGCGGTGCGCCCCGACGCCGGTTCGTCGCGCCAGGCCGGCACACGAAGGATGTCTCTGCTCACGTTCATTCCGTTTCCGGGTCGCTGGGCGGCCGGGCCGCCCGGTCCAGGGAGGAGGCTGGGGGAAGCGTCAGGTCCTGCTCAGGGCGTCCGGGTCGGCACGTCCGTCGAGGACCGCTCGCAGCAGCTCCGCACGGGCATCGGTCTCGAAGGCGGGCTCGGCCGCGGGGGGCGGAGTGGGGGCCGCGGGCGGTGGGACGGGGGCTCCGTCTCCGGCAGGCACCCAGTAGCGGTCGCGGGCGAAGGGCTGTGCGGGCAGCTGCACGGTGCGGCGCTCGCCCGCGGGATGGATCGCCTGCCAGTCGACGGGGGCTCCGTCGCACCACAGGGCCGTCACCCGGTCGAGCTGTCCGTCGCGGAGGGCCCGGGTGACCTCGGGTGCCTGCTCCGGCTCGCGCCGCACTCCGGTGCCACGCGACCGCCTGATGCCGCCGGTGTGCCAGGTGGAGGGCCCTTCGCCGGCGAGGAACCGGTCCAGTGTGCCGAGCACCTCGCCGATGCTTCCGGCGACGAAGCCCAGGCGCTGTTCCATGGCCTCCCGGCCGACCTGGAGGGTGAACGCCAGGTCCGCCAGGTCCGGGGCGTTTCCGCCGCGGCGCGCCCGGTCGAGGAAGTCCCGCAGCCGTCCGGCCGTGGCACGCAGCCGCTCGCCGTCGCGGGCGGACAGCACGATGGCCCGGGAGGCGGTCGTACGGGCCGGCTCCGCCGGTGCGGGCGGTACGGGCGGTGCTTCGAGGACGACGTGGGCGTTGGCGCCGCCGAAACCGAAGCTGCTCACTCCGGCCCGCAGGGGCCACGATCCCCCGGTGGCGTCGGTGCACGGCTCCCAGCGGCGCAGGGTGCGTACGACCTCGAATCCGCCGTCGAGCGGCAGGTGCGGGTTGAGCCGGTCACAGTGCAGGGTCGGCGGCAGCTCACGGTGGCGCATGGCGAGCAGCACCTTGAGGACTCCAGCCAGGCCTGCGGCCGCCTCCGCGTGGCCGATGTTGCTCTTCACCGAGCCGAGCGCGCACGGCCGGGCCGCGTGCGGCGGCCTGCCCTCGGCGGTGCGCAGGGCGCGGTAGGCGCTGTCGAGGGCGTTGACCTCGACCGGGTCGCCCAGGCCGGTGCCCGTGCCGTGCGCCTCGACGTAGCCGACGCTGTCCGGGTCGGTGCCGCGCATCGCCTCCTGGATCAGCGCGGCCTGCGCCTTGCCGTTGGGGGCGGTCAGGGAACCGGCGCGGCCACCGTGGTTCTCGGCGGTACCGCGGATCACGCCCCAGATGGCGTCGCCGTCCCGCTGCGCCCGGGCGAGCGGCTTGAGCAGCACCGCGGCGACGCCCTCGGAGCGGACATAGCCGTCCGCTCCGGCGGCGAAGGTCTTGCAGCGGCCGTCGGGGCTGAGCATGCCCGCCATGTGCGTCGCGGCGAAGGTGTCCACACTCAGCAGCAGGTTGACACCGCCCGCGATGGCCATGTCGCAGCGGCCGGACCGGATGCTCTCGACGGCGCGGTGAAGCGCGACGAGCGAACTGGAACAGGCCGTGTCGACGGGTTCGCTCGGCCCGTTCACGTCCAGGACGTAGGAGATCCGGTTGGCCAGCATCGAGTGGGCGTTGCCGGTGGCGGTGTAACCGTCGGGTGCCACGCCGCTGGCGTTGAGCAGGTGGTGGTAGTCGCTGCCGGAGACGCCGAAGTAGACCCCGGTGTTCGCGGGGAGGCGCGCCGGGGCGTAGCCGCCGTTCTCCAGCGCGGTCCACACCGTCTCCAGCGCCAGACGGTGCTGCGGGTCCATCAGCTCCGCTTCGAGCCGCGACAGGTGGAAGAAGTCCGCGTCGAAGCGGTCCACGCCGTCGATCCGGCCGGCGAACTTCGGGAAGTCCGCCCGCGCCACCACGTCCGCGTAGGGGCCGTCGAAACGGTCGCCGGGGTAGTCGGCGATCAGATCCTCGCCCGCACGGAGCTGCTGCCAGAAGGTGTCCAGGTCGTCCGCGCCGGGGAACCGCCCGGCGGCGCCGACGATGGCCACCGCGCCGTCGTCCGGCCCGGGTGCCGGTGCCGGCTCCGGGGACGGCCGGGTGGCAGCGACCGGGACGGGTGCGCCGGTGACCGTGGGGAGGCTCAGCTCGGGACCGTAGCGGTCGAGCAGGTGCTCGGCGAGGCTGCGGATGTCGGGGCACTCGAAGAAGACGGCGGGGGTGAGGTCCGTGCCGAGGATGCCGTTGAGTTCCGAGGCCAGTTTGGCCAGCGCGATGGACTCGAAGCCGTACGCGTGGAAGTGCGTGTCGAGGTCGATGTCGGCCAGGTCGAACTTGAGCAGGTCGGCGACGGTCTCGCGCAGCGACGCGACGAGCGCCTCCGTCTCGTCCGCGACCACCGGCTCGTCCGCGGCCGCCAGCCTGTCCACGGCCACCGGCACGGGCACTGTCGGCTCGGCCTCCGGCTGCTGCCGCTCCTCCGTGCCCGCCGGCGCCTGCAGCACCGGACGCGACGCCTGCGGCAGTGCCACGAGTGCCCGTCCGGCCTCGCCGGGAAGGGCCGGCGGGAGGTCGCCGGCGGTGAACTCGGCGTCCTCGACCCGGCCCAGAACCCGGCCGTCCTCGTCGAGGAAAGCCGCGATGAAGACGGCGTCGGACATCCGCGCCAGGACGATCGCCCGGGTGCGCTCCCACTGCTCGCCCTGCACGGATCCGACCCGCACCACGGCGGCGTCGGCCCGGCCCAGCGTGTGCTGAACACCCTGGAGCAGCCCGGCGAGCGCCCAGGCCGGGAGGTGCACCTGCTGCTTGTGCGGGTCCTGGCACATGGCCGGTTCGGCGACCCGTACGAGCAGCCGGTGGTCGTCGAGTTCCGTGACCCCTTCGACGCTGCGGGCGTACGGCCGGGCGTCGAGGCCCGCGGTGCCGAGCGCGGCGTAGAAGCTGTCCCCGTCGAGGGTCGCGGGCGCCTTCATCACCTGCGGCATCGACGCGTCCTCGGCAGGCGCGGACGGTACGACCTCGGCGGCGAACCGGAGCGTGGCCTCGTCGGTGTGCCACAGCTCGACGCGGTGCACACCGTCGCCGGACGTGCCGAGTCGCCAGGTGAACGTCTCGGGGGCGTCCGAGGGCGACGGGAGCGCCGCCCACTGCGCGTTCCGCAGCCGCAGCGGCCCGGCCAGCCCGGCGAGCCGCGCGAACGCCAGTGCCGCGTCCAGCAGCGCCACCGTGGCGTAACGGCGCTTGCGCCCCACGGTGTGGACGTAGTCGAGGAGTTCGTCCCCGCGCAGCCGGAGGGTGTAGCGCACGCCGTTGAGATCCGAGGCGTTGACACCGACCCAGGGGTGGGCGCGCCCGGCGAAGGCGAGCGGCCGCAGCACGCTGGGCGCGTCGTCGTGCTCGGGGTACCAGCAGTGCACCTTGTCGAAGGGGTAGGCGGGCAGCGACGGCTTGGCCGGGCGGCTTCCCGACGGCCACAGCCGGTCCCAGTCGAGGCTCGCGCCGTCCGTCCAGTGCTGCGCCAGATCCGCCAACTCACCCTCGTACAGGGCCTGTTCGACGGTCGCCGCGTCGGCGGTGCGCCGGCGCCGCAGCGTGCTCGCCGTGAAGTGCACGCCTGCGGGCACACCGGGTGACGGTGCCGTCCAGTCCACGGCGGACAGCCGGGCCAGGCGGGCCTGCGCGACCGCGATGTCGTCGGCGACGAAGGCCAGCCGGCACGGCAGTTCGTTCTTGCCGGTCTGCAGGGTGTACGCGAGGGCGTCCAGGCCCGGTGCGGTCTCCGATATGTACTCGTGCACATCGCGCAGCACCTTCTGCAAGGCCTGGGGCGTCATGGCGGAGAACACCAGCAGCTGCGGGCGGCCGCTGTCCGGTGCGGCGGCGACCTGCCCGTCGTGCTCCTCGACGACGATGTGCACGTTGATGCCGCCGGCGCCGATGGACGTGACGCCCGCCCGGCGCGGCACCTCCTCGCCGCCGACCACGGGGCGCCGCCAGGTATCGCGGTGGCGCTGCACCACGAACGGCGTCTTGTCGAAGTCGATCGCCGAGCTGAGCGTCCCGGCGTGCAGCGAGGGCGCCAGTGTGCGGTGCTTGAGCTGCAGCAGCACCTTGGTCAGGCCGGCCATGCCGGATCCGGACAGCAGGTGCGCCACATTGGACTTGACCGAGCCCAGCGCGCAGAACCCCAGGTCCTGTGTGTCGCGACCGAACGCGAGGGCGGCGCCCTTGATCTCGATGGGGTCGCCGAGGGAGGTCGCCGAGCCGTGGCCCTCCAGGTAGCTGATCGTGCGCGCGTCCACGGCGGCGTCGTCGAGCGCCTTCTCGATGGCGCGGGCCTGCTGCTGCGGGCTCGGCACCGTGAAGCCGTTGCGGACCCCGGCGTTGGTCATACCGCTGCCCTTGATCACACCGTAGACGTGGTCGCCGTCGGCGACGGCCTCGGCCAGCGGCTTGAGCACGAGCGTGCCCACGCCTTCGCCCAGGATCGTGCCGTCGGCGCCGAGGCCGTAACTGCGCACCACATCGGCCGACTTGGTGGTGAAGTGGGCCTGTGAGGTCGCGATGAGGTCGAACGGGTGCAGCATCAGGTTGATGCCCCCGACGACGGCCATGCGGCACTCGCCGCCGCGCAGCATGCGCACCGCCTGGTGCACGCACGCCGACGCCGAGGAGCACATGGTGTCGAGGAACACGGACGGCCCGGTGAAGCCGTAGTGGTAGGACAGCATGTTCGCCATCACTCCGAGCTCGCTGCCGCTGGTCGCGGTGCCGCGCATCAGCATGTTCTGGAAGCCGTAGAGCGAGTAGCTGTTGTTCATCGAGCCGACGAGCACGCCGACATCGCCGTCGTAGCGGCGCCGCAGCGTCTCGCGCGAGTAGCCCGCGTCCTCCAGGGCCACCACGCCCGCCTGCAGGAAGAGCCGGACCTCCGGGGAGAGCAGTTCGGCGTCGCGCTGGGAGATGTTGAAGTAGCGCGGATCGAACGCCGCCACGTCCCGCAGGAACGTGCCCGTCTTGACGACGGTCTTGCCGTCGACATCACGCTCGTCGAAGTAGATGTCGCTGTGCCGCCACCGCGATTCCGGGACGGGTTCGAAGCTGTGCCGGCCCTCGCTGAGCAGCTCCCAGAACTCCTCCAGGGTGTCGGCGCCCGGGTACCGGCCCGCCATACCGATCACCGCGATGTCGTGACGGTCCGGACCGGACGGCCTGACGGCCGGGGCGGGCGCGGCGGCGGGCATCGCCTCGACGGCGGGCGCTTGAACGGCGGGCTGCTCGGGCGCGAGGGCTTCGGGGGCGGGTGCTTGGGGAGCGGGTGCTTCGGGGGCGAAGAGTTCGAGGAGTCGTTCGCGGTGCTCGGCGACGAAGTAGCCCGCCACGCCCTGCAGATCGACGTGCTCGAAGAAGAGCGTCTTGGGCAGGGAGCCGAAGGTGTCCTCCAGCCTGCTGGTCAGGTCGACGATGGAGATCGATTCGATGCCGTAGGTCTCCAGCTTCTCCTCGACCAGGATGTGCTCCGCGTCCTGCCGGGTCACCTCGGCGAACAGGTTCCGCAGCAGGTCCTGTGTACGGGCGACGAGTTCGCTCTCCTCCAGGACGGCCGGCGCGGCCGTGTCCCGCTGCACCCCGGACGCGCGCCGCTCCGGCTTCGCGGCACGGTCCAGGCCCGCGTACACGAGCAGTTTGGAGCGCTCCCCGAAGAGCACCACGCGGCGGACCGGGGCGTCGGAGCGCAGCGCGCGCTCCAGTGCGTCCAGGCCGGCCTCGCTCGGCAGGGGCACGGTCCCGGTGCGCTTGCGCAGGTAGGCGAGGCTGGCGTCGTCCACGCGCATACCGCCGTCGGCCCACAGCGGCCAGTCGACGGAGCGGGTCACGCTGCCGGCTGCCTGCCGTCGTGCGGCGAACGCGTCGAGGAAGGCGTTGGCGGCGGCGTAGTCGGCCTGCGCGGCGTTGCCGAAGGCGCCCGCCACGGAGCCGAACAGCAGGAGGAAGTCCAGGCCGTGGGCGCGCGTCGCGTCGTCGATGTACGTGGCGCCGTCCACCTTGGGCGCGAGTACGGCGGCGGTGCCCGCGAGCGGTTTGTTCGCGAGGTAGCCGTCATCGAGGACGCCGGCCGCGTGGAACACGCCATCGAGCCGTCCGTGCCGCGCACGGATCTCCGCGACCGTGTCCCGCACGGCGTCCGCATCCGTCACATCCGTGCGGCAGTACGCCACCTCACCGTGGGGCAGGCGGGCCCGCAGTGCCTCGACGGCCCGGCTGTGCGCCGCGCGGCCACTGACGACGACCACGGCGCGGTGGCGATGGCAGAGCCGCTCGGCGAGCAGCAGACCGAGTCCGCCGGCGCCCCCGGTGATCCAGTAGACGCCGCGGTCGCGGAGCAGGCTCTCCCCCTCCTCGTTCCGGGGGAGTTCCACGAAGCCGTGCCGCACGCGGCGGTCCTGGGCGTCGTAAGCGGCCTCGGTGTCGTCTCCGGCACCTGCCTCCGCGCTGACGACCCGCTCGAAGCGGTCGGCGTCGCGGGGGTCGTAGGCGTCGAGGAGCACCAGCCTGCCCCGGAACGAAGGGTTCTCCTGCTGTGCGGTCTTCAGCAGCGCCGCCAGCGGGGCGTAGACCGGAGAGTCCGGTGCACCCGGTGCGACGACGAGCACCTGCCGTCCCTGCCCGACCAGTTGCCGGACCTGCGGGTAACAGGCCGCGAACGCCGCCTTCATGGCTTCGGCATCGGTGACATCGGCCGCTGCCGCCGGAACCGCCAGCTGTCGGATGTCCACTCCCAGCCGTGCGGCGCTCGCCGCCGCGAGGTCGTCGTCCAGTGCGGCGTTGAGCACCGTCACCGGGCCGGCCGGGGTGGCCTGCCCGGCTGCGGGTGCCGGGGCAGGGGCCGCCTCCCAGACGCCGGTGAGCTCCAGAAGCTCCCCTTCCGGGGCCTGGGCCGCCGCCGGTCGTGCGGTGGGCAGTTCCCTCGACGTGTAGCCGCTGAAGCGCACGCACAGCCGGCCGTTCTCATCGAACAGGTCGATGTCGGCTCCGGTCGTCCCGCCGGCTGTGCCACTGCCGGCCGGCCGCAGCCACGCCCACATCGTCGGGGTCGTCGCCGCGTGCACGGTGAGGCGGTCCAGCGCGAACGGCACCGCGGGGGCGGCGGGCCTGCGCCAGCCGCCGTCGGCCGGGCCGAGGGCCAGGCACGCGAGGAGGGCGCTGTCGAGGATCGCGGGCTGCAGCGCCATGCCGTCCGGGACACCCGCAGGGAGCCGCAGCTCGGCCAGCACGCCGTCCGGACCGCGGTGCAGGGCGTGGAGGCCGCGCAGAGCGGGGCCGTGCTCGATGCCGCTGGACCGTAGCGCGGCGTACCCCTCGGCGGCGTCGACACGCTGGGGGAACCGCTCGCGCAGCGCGCCCGGGTCCGTCCTCTCGGCCGCGGCGGGCTCGCCGTACTCGACGCGGCCGCTGGTGTACTGCGTGCCGTGGTCGTCGGTGATCGCGTAGTCGTAGCCGTCGGCGGCGGGGGTCAGGCGGAGCTGCGCGGTGAGCCCGGTGTCGCCGACGAGCAGCGGGCGGATCCACACCGCGTTGCGGATGTGGGGTGCCAGCCCGGCCCGGGCGTCTGCGGCGGCGGCCCGTCCGGCTGCCTCGGTGACGAGTGCCAGGGCCACCACTCCGGGAACGATCCGTGCGCCGTTGACGAGGTGGTCGCGGACGAATCCCTGTGAGGCGTCGAAGCGCAGGGGGAAGGTCCAGCCGCCCCCTTCCGGCTCTCCTTCGCCGAGCGGGGCGGGAGCGGTGGGCATCACGCCGCGCTCCGGCTTCCCGGTCGTCTCGTCCCGGTCCGTCCGGAACCAGTGCGGAGTACTGGCGAACGCGTAGCCGGGCACGTGCACGCGGCGGCCGTGCTCGGGCCACTGCTCCCAGTCCACGGGCAGGCCCTGGGCCCAGGCGGCCGCGAACTTGTCCTGCCGTCCCTTCTCCAGCCAGCGCTCGGCCAGGGCCGTCAGGTCGTCCGCGTCCAGACCGTCGGGGGCTTCGGTTCCGGCCCGGCCGCGCGGGCAGTGCGCGGGCGGCTCCTCCCCTGCGGCGACGCTCTCCAGCTGCGCCGCCCACTCCTCGATGCCGCTCGCGCGGAAGACCACGCGCTCGCGCAGGGGCACCCGGCCTTCGCGCAGCGTGCGGGCGACATCGGTGAGGGCCGGGAGCTCGTTCTGCTCGATCCGGGTCCGGACCCAGCGGGCGAGCCGGGCGCACGTCTCACGGAGCCGCTCCTCGTCCTTGGCGGACACCGGCAGCCACTGTTCGCCTTCGTCCTCGGTGGCCGCCACCGGGTCCGCGGCTTCCAGCAGGACGTGGGCGTTGGTCCCGCCGAACCCGAAGGAGCTGACGCCCGCGCGCAGCGGTGCGGACCCTTCGGTGTCCCAGTCGGTGAGGCGGTCTAGGACGTACAGCGGGCTGCCGTCCAGGTTGATGAGGGGGTTGAGTTTGCGGAAGTTGACCGTCGCGGGCAGCTTGCGGTGGCGCATGGCGAGGATGACCTTGAGCATGCCCGCGATGCCGGCGGCCCCTTCCAGGTGGCCGATGTTGGTCTTGACCGAGCCGATGCCGCACCGGTGGGCCGGGGCCTCGGCGGTCCGGTCCGTGCCCAGGTCGGCGAAGGCCTGCTTGAGGCCGCGGATCTCGATCGGGTCCCCGACCGGGGTGCCGGGGCCGTGGGTCTCCACGTAGGTGACGGTCTCGGGTGCGATACCGGCCTTGCGGTAGACGCCGGCGATCAGTTCGGCCTGTGCGGCCGGGTTGGTGACGGTCAGCGAGCTGGTGCGCCCGCCGTGGTTGCTGCCGATGCCCTTGATCACTGCGTGAACGGCGTCGCCGTCGCGGCGGGCGTCCGCGGCCCGCTTGAGCAGGATGACGCCGCCGCCCTCGCCGCGCACATAGCCGTTGGCGTCCGCGTCGAACGCCCGGCACCGGCCGTCGGGCGAGAGCATGCCGGCCTTGGCGAACGCGATGAAGTGCCGCGGCGACCAGGTCAGGTTGACGCCGCCGGCGAGCGCGAGGTCGCAGTCGCCGGCCTGCAGGGCCTGCACCGCCTGCTGCACGGCCACGAGCGAGGCGGCGCAGGCCGTGTCGTTGACGACGCTCGGGCCACGGAAGTCGAAGTGGTGGGAGACCCGGTTGGCGATGATCGCGTACGCGGCGCCGGTCGGGTAGTAGGCGTCGATCTCCTCGACTTCCTGCTCGATCAGCTCGGCGTAGTCCCAGTGGCAGACGCCCATGAAGACGCCGGTGCGGGAGCCCGCGACGCGGTCGGCCCGGTAGCCGGCGTCCTCCAGGGCGTGCCAGCTGAGCTCCAGGGCCATCCGCTGCTGCGGGTCCATGGACTGCGCCTCGCGCGGGGAGATCTGGAAGAAGTCGGCGTCGAAGCAGTCGGCGTCGTCGACGAAGCCGCCCCAGACGCTGTTGGTCTTGTTGAATTCGCGGCGCGGGTGGCCGAGGTGGTCCTCCTTGCGCCAGCGGCGCTCGGGGACCTCGCTGATGAGCGAGCGGCCCTCGGCCAGGTGGCTCCAGAACTCCTCGGGCGTGCGCGAGCCGGGCAACCGCAGGGACAGGCCGATGACGGCGATGTCCCGGTCGTCGGCGAGGACGCCGTTCTCCTTCTTCATGGCGCGTTCTCCGTCCTAGGCCGACAGGGCGCCGCTGCGCCGGTCGACGACGTACAGGGGGACCCCGAGCGGGGTCCGGCGGCGGGCGTTGCCGCGCACGTACCAGTGGTGCAGCCAGACCGTCGACGCCAGGAGGACGAAGGCCTGGTTCTCCTTCGTGCCGATCTGCTCGGGCGGGCTGTCGAAGACGCGGTCGGTGAACCGCTTCACGAAGCGCGCGTCGAGCACACCGATCTCGTCGAGGGTGTGGGGGTCGGTCAGCAGCTCACGGTGCTCGGGGCGGGAGCGGACGAACGCGGCGCTGTCCGGGGCGCGGTAGGGGAACTTTCCCTTCTTCACGATCCGTTCCGGCAGCACGTCGGCGTAGGCGCGCTTGAGCAGGTACTTCTCGTCATAGGGGTCGCCGAACCGCAGGTTGACCGATGCGGCGCGGCGGACCACCGCCGGGTCGAGGAAGGGGCAGCGGTTCTCGACGCCGTGGGCCAGCGTCATGCGCTCGCCCTGGGTCGAGAGCAGGTAGCCGCTCAGGAGCGTGCGGAACTCCAGCCACTGAGCCTTCTGCACGGGGGTGAGCTGTGCGTAGCCGGGCTCGTCGGCCACGAGTTCCCCGAGGGCCGCGAACGGGTCGCCCGTGTTCTTGAGCAGGCGTGCGGCGAAGCGGCCGTTCTGGAACCGCATCTGGTGGGAGAAGAGGCCGGGCAGGGTCTCCTCGGTGAACTGCCGGTAGAGGCCGAGCATCCGGCGGTGGCCGTCGTCGCTGTTGAAGTGGCGCAGGTACGGGTAGATCCGGCTCAAGCGGCGCAGGCGGGTGTCGTCGTCCAGCTCGTGCCAGGTCGAGAGCAGCTGCGTGTCCTTGAAGATGCCGTAGCCGAGGAAGGCCTCGTCGGCGCCCTCGCCGCTGAGCACGACCTTGATCCCTTCGCTCCGGACATGGCCTGCCAGCAGGTACATGGGGACGAAGGCGGTGCGGAAGACGGGCACCTCGGCGTGCCGGACGGCTTCGGGGAAGGCGTCGACGACATCCTCGTCGGTCACGCGCACGGTGGAGTGGCGCGTGCCCAAATGCGCTGCCAGCTCGGCCTGTTCGGCCGATTCGTCGAACTCCGCGTCCTCGAACTCGATCGAGAACGTCCGCAGCGGGCGGTTCGTCCGCTGGGCTGCGAGGTGCGCGATGATCGAGGAGTCCAGGCCGCCGGAGGCGTAGACGCCGACCTCGACATCGCTGCGCAGGCGCACGTCGACCGCGGCTTCGAGGTCCGCGCGGACGAGCTCGACGGCCTCCCGCTCGCTCTCCGGGGCCGGGCCCGCGTCCAGGTCGAGCGTGGCCCAGCGGCCACGCCGGACCTCGTCGCCGCGCACGGACAGGTACTCACCCATGGGAATCTGCTCGATCCCGCGGTAGCCGCTCTGGCCGGGCAGCGGGGTCCAGGTGGCGAAGACCGACGCCATCTGTGCCTCGTCGAAAGCGAAGCTGAAGTCGGGGTAGGCGAGGAACGCCTTCATCTCGGAGGCGAACAGCCACGCACCGCGGTGGCGCGCCACGTACAGGGGCCGCTTGCCGAACCGGTCGCGCACCAGGTGCAGTTCGCCGGTGGTGCTGTCGTAGAGGGCGAACGCGAAGGCGCCGTTGAAACGGGGCAGGCAGTCGAGGCCCCAGGCGGCCCAGGCGTTCAGCACGACCTCGGTGTCGGACGCGGTGCGGAAGGCGAAGCCGCGGGCGGTCAGCTTCTCGCGCAGCTCGCGGTAGTTGTACAGCTCGCCGTTGTAGCAGAGCCAGTAGCGGCCGTCGGCGCTGCCGACCGGCTGCGAACCGGTGGACAGGTCGATGATGCTCAGCCGTACCGTGCCCATGGCCAGCCGGTCGTCGAGCAAGCAGCCCGCCTCGTCCGGACCGCGGTGCTCGATCTGGGCGAGCATGCCGTGGATCAGGTTCTCGTACTCCTGCGGGGGCAGGGAGCTTCCGTAGAAGCCGGCTATGCCGCACATCGCGTCACCGGCTCCCGGCGGCCCGCGCGCGGGCGGTGTCGACGAACCCGACGATGCCGGACAGCGAGACCATGACGTTGCCGAGGATCTCCTCGCCGAGCGGCACGCCGTACTCCTCCTCGACGTGCTTCATCAGCGAGAGGTAGCCGAACGAGTCGAGGATGCCCGCCTTGAACAGGTCGGTGTCCTCGGTGATGTCCGAGTCGAACTCGAACATGAACTGCTCTTCCATGTGCTTCTTGAGTTCCTGCTTCATGGCTGTCGTCACCCTCGGGATGGTCGGTGCGGGACACGTGCCGGTGGCCGGCGCGCGTGGACTCTTCTCTGTTCGGCAGGGCGTCAGGGGGCCGCGAGCCCGGCAGTGACGATCCGGGCCAGCGCGGGCCACTGGGCCCGGATGAAGAAGTGGTCGCCGGGAAACCGGTGTGTGGTCAGGGGCCGGGTGCTCTCCCGTTGCCAGCCCTCCAGGTCGGCCCGGGTGAGCTGCTCGTCGTCGCCGGCCATGGCGGTGACCGGCACGTCCAGCGGCGGGGCGTCCTCGTGCCGGTAGGCGCCCAGCGCGGCGAAGTCGGCCCGCAGGACGGGCTCGTAGAACGCCATCAGGTCGGGGTGCTCCCACAGCTCCGCCGGGATCCCCCCGAGCTCCTTGAGGTGGTCCCAGAAGGCGTCCGTGGACAGCTCCCAGGTGTGGCGCTCCCGGCTCGGGATCGACGGTCCGCTCTCCCCCGAGACGAACAGGTGGGCCGGTGCGGGGAGCCGCTCAGCGCGCAGCCGGCGGCAGAGCAGGAGCGCCAGCCGGGCTCCGAGACTGTGGCCGTAGAGCGCGTACGGGGCGTCGAGCCGGTCCCGCAGCTGCCTGAGCAGATCGTCGACGATCGCGGCGGGTTCCCGCAGCAGCGGCTCGGCGGCGCGCCGGCCGCGTCCGGGGCGTTCCAGCGTCACGACGTCGACGTCCGGGCAGTGTTCGGCGAGTCCTGCGTAGGCGCGCTCGTCGCCTCCGGCGTAGGCGATGCAGAACAGGCGTGGCCGCGACCGGGGCTGCGGCTTCGGCACCTGGCGGGCGGGGGCCGCGTCGATCTGCCGGATCATTCGGGTCAGGACTCCTCCCTCGCCCACCTCACGGCAGTGGCCGGCGGTCGTGCGCTCCAGCAGGTAGCGGACGCTGTCCAGCCACTGCACCGATCCGCAGATCTGCTCGCTGAGCGTCGCGGCGATGTCCTGGTCCGTGTACGGCCGCGCGGTGAGGTTGGCGATCACCGTGGCCCGCAGGGGCGCGAACCGGAAGCCTTTGAGGAAGGCGGCGAACTCGTCGCGGGCGGGGGCCATGAACCGCGAGTGGAAGGCGGCCGAGACCTTCAGACGGGCGACCCGGGTCCCGCGCGCGTCGAGCGTCTTGTGCGCACGCTCGATCTCGTCCAGAGCCCCGGACAGCACGGTCTGGACAGGGGTGTTGATGTTGGCGATGTCGAGCCGCGACAGGCCCTCCTCGGCGAGGAAGGCCCGCACCTCGTCCGCGTCCGGCCCCACGACGGCGAGCATGGCCCCGTCCGTGGCCCGGGCCATCAGCTCGCCCCGCTTGACGACGAGCTTCAGTCCGGTCTCGAAGTCGAAGGCGCCGGCGGCGTGCAGGGCGTTGTACTCACCGAGGCTGTGGCCCAGCAGGTACGCGCCCTCGGGTTCGCCGCGCTCCAGCGAGTCCTGGTAGGCGAGGGCGTTGACGACATAGAGCGCGGGCTGGGTGTAGCGCGTGTCGTCGAGCCGCCCGTCCGGGTCCTCCAGACACAGCCGCGGGAGGTCATGGCCGAGGACGTCGCCGGCCGCCGCGGTCAGTTCGGGGAACCGGTCGAAGAGGCCGGCTCCCATGCCGCGCTTCTGGGACCCCTGGCCGGGGAAGAACACGGCGGGCGGTCCCGCTGCGGAAGCCTTCACGCCGGGCCCGCGGCGGTGAGTTCTCGGGTGATGGCAGAGCAGTCGTCCGGCGGGTTCATGGCCTCCCCGTTCAGCGGTGGTTTCCGATGACGGGCAGCCTGCGACACCCCCCTTGCAGCGGCCTGGCCGGAACATTGGCGAATCCTTGCCGTCCACTGCAGCGGTTTTGCGCCAACCTTGCCGACCCCCGGCAGACACCTTGCCGTTCCCTTGCCGACGGCGGATCTTGATCTTGGAATGCCCCGTTCCCTATGCCAAGATCCGGTTTGGAAGGGCACCTGCCGCACAGCGCCACCCGCCCGTCAGCACCAACGCGCGTGCGAGAACGATTGGGACCGACATGCCTCCATTCCCCATACGCAACCCGGCCCCGACCACCCCGGCCCCCGCGGCCGAGCCGGACAACGCCCCCCTCCTGCTGAGCGTTCTGGGTCCCCTGTCGGCACGCCACGACGGCCGCGACCTCCCGCTCGGCCCGCCACGCCGCAGGGCCCTGCTCGCCCTGCTCCTCATACGCCCGGGGCGCGTGGTGCCCACGGAACTGCTCATCGAGGAGCTGTGGGGCGAGGAGCCCCCGCGTCAGGCCGTCGCCACGCTCCAGAGCCACGTGTCCCACCTGCGTCGCGCACTGCAGCCGGCGTCCGGGCCCGACCGCCCCTCCATGCTGCGCCACCGCGCGCCCGGATACGTCTTGGAACTGCCCCCCGAACAGATCGACGGCTGCCGCTTCGAGCGCCTGGTAGCGGAAGGGCGACGGCTACTGGAACGACGCGACCCGCTCGCCGCGCGGGACCGGCTCGGCGCGGCCCTGGCACTGTGGCGGGGCTCGCCCTACGCGGAGTTCGACGGCCATCCCCCGCTCTGTGACGAGAGTTCGCGGCTCGAACACGTCCGGCTCGCCGCCGTGGAGGCCAGCGCGGAGGCCCGGCTCGCCCTGGGAGCGGCCCAGGAGGTCGCCGCGGACCTCGACCGCGAGGCACGCCGCCACCCGGCGCGGGAACGCCTGGTCGGCCACCTGATGACGGCTCTGTCCCGGCTCGGGCGGCAGGCCGAGGCGCTGGAAGCGTACGAGAGGACCCGCGTCCACCTGGACGAGGAGTTCGGTGTGGGCACAGCCGCCGAACTCCGCCGGGTCAGGACCGCGATACTGCGCCAGGAGCCGGGGACGTGCGGGCCCACCGCGGGATCACACACCGCGCGCCCCGAACCCGCCGGGCCCGCGCTGGGGGCTCCGGTGATCGGGGTCGCGAAGGCGGACGACGGCGAGAGGACGCGGAGGACGGAGGCGCGCCCGCCCGTCCGCGCGGCGCAGGAGCCCGCACGGCCCGAGGCGTCCGGTGGGGCCGGCACGGCAGGCGCCGAACCGGGCGGGCCGTTCACGGCAGCAGCCCGCTGTCACGACTCTCGCCGGCACGGCGCCGGGTCCGCGGAAGGGGGAGCGATCGGAAGCGCTGCCGCAGGCGGGGCGGGAGCGCCGCGCGTCACCGCCGGACCGGGGCACACATGCCGGCCGGTGACGACCGCCGAGGACTCACCGTCTTCCATGGCGGATTCCCCTGAGGGCGCGCGTCCCGCGCGGGACGCGGAGACGCCGAAGAACGGCACGATCCGCGAGACCTTAAAGCCGGGCGCCCAGTCGCCGTTCACCGGCCGCAGCGAGGAGTTGCAGCGGCTGACGGCCGCGGCGGCGAGCGCGCTCGCCGGCCACGGGCACGTGGCGGGCGTCCTCGGCCCCGCCGGTGTCGGCAAGACCCGCCTGCTGCTCGAACTCGTCCCCCGGCTGGAAGCCGCCTGCGCCGGCCAGGACGACGCCGACCGGAAGTGTGCCGGCCTGGAGGTGATCTGGAGCCACTGCTTCCTGAGCGAGGGGGTACCGCCCTACTGGCTGTGGACCCAGATCCTCAGGCGGCTGTCCACCACCCGCCCGGACGCCTTCCGCGACGCGGTGAAACCGTTCGGCACCCTGCTCGCCCCACTGATGCCCGAGCACGCGGCCGGACCCGGCCGGCCGGCCCCCGAACCCGACTGGGGCCAGGCCCGGTTCCTCACCCACGACGCGGTCTGCGAGGTCCTGCTCGCCCTCGCCACCCAGCATCCGCTCGTCCTCCTCATGGAGGACCTGCACTGGGCCGACACCGCCTCCCTGGACCTCCTCAGACTGCTGAGCACCCGCAGCCAGGGCCACCCGCTCGGCATCGTCCTGACCGCCCGTGAGCACGAGGTCGGATCCGACGCGACGCTGCGCCGCATACTCGCCGAGGTCCTGCGCGGTCCCCGGACCGAGACCCTGCGGCTCGGCGGCCTGTCCCGGAACGCCGTCGCCGCCATCGTCGCCGCCCAGGCCGGGCCCGGTGTCGACGCGAAGGTCGTCGAGGTGCTGCACCGGCGCAGCGAGGGCAACCCGTACTTCGTCATGCAGCTCCTCTCGCTGCTGGCCGACGCGCGGAGCCTGCGCCGGCCCGACGCGGTGGGCGTACTGCTGACCCGCATCCCGACGGGCGCCCGCGAGGCGCTGCGCCAGCGGTTCGCCGCGCTGCCCGAGACGGTGCTACGCGTACTGCGGCTGTGTGCCGTCATCGGCACCGAGGTCGACACCGATCTGCTGGACTGCACCGCCACCGAGGACGAACCGGTCGCCGAGGCACTGGAGTCGGCGATCCGCGCCGGGCTGCTCGGCGAGGACCCCCACCGTCCGGAAGGGCTCCACTTCGCCCATGCCCTGGTCCAGGAGACGCTCATCGACGAGCTCTCCCGCGAGGACCGGCAGCGGCTGCACGCCAGGGTCGCCGAGGGGTTGTGCGCCCGCAGGCCCCGGCTGGTGGAGGACGAGGAGATCGAGCGGGTCGCCCACCATGCCTGGCAGGCCAAGGGCGCGCTGCCGATTGCCGACACACTTCCCCTGCTGCTGCGCGCAGCCGAGCAGGCCGAGCAGCAGCTCGCCTACGAACAGGTGGAGACCTGGCTGCGCCGCGCGGTGCACCTGGTCGGCCTGCTGCCGCCCGACGACCCCTCGACCGCGTCCCTGGACCGGCGGCTGCACATCCAGCTCGGCCAAGTGCTGGCCACCACCCGGGGCTACGGCCACTCCGAGGCCGAGACGGCACTCGCCCGCGGACGGGCCCTCAGCGAGGTCACCCACTCCCCCGAGGACCCGTCGGTGCTCTGGGCCCTGTGCGCCTCGCACCTCGTCACCGGCCGCTACGACGACTCACGCCCGTTCTCCGGCCTGCTCCGCGACCTCGCCGAACGGTCCGGCCAGCCCGTGGCGGTGCTCGGCGCGGCCTACGCCGAGGGCATCGTTCTGCACGTCCGCGGCCAGTTGCCGCAGGCGCTCACCGAGCTGGAGCACGGCGTCGCCATGGCCGACGGCTACGCCCGTGAGGGCCATTCCCTGGCCCGCACCTTCCAGCACGACCCGCGTGTCTCCTGCCGCTCCTACGACACCTTCACCCATTGGCTCATGGGCGACCGGAAGACCGCCACGGCACGCCGCCGCGAACTGCTGGGTCTCACCGAGTACGACAGCAGGCCCTCCGACCGCTCCTTCGCTCTCTATGTGGACGCGGTCGTGGCGGCCTGGGAGGGCGACGTCCGCACGGCCCATTCCTCCGGTGCCGAGGGAGCCCGCCTGGCGGACGAACACGGGCTGCTCTACTGGAAGGCCATGCTCGCCACGCTGGAGGGCTGGGGCCTCACCCACTCCGGAAGGGTGGACGACGGTCTCACGCTGATGAACTCCTCCCTCGCCGAACTCCGCAACTCCAGAACCCATCTGCGCCGCCCCCTCCACCTGGGCCTCCTCGGACAGGCCCAGCACCGGGCCGGACGGACGGAGGACGCGAAGACCACCTTCCACGCCCTCCTCGCGGCCGTCGCCCAGCGCGGCGAACACGTCTACCTCCACCCGGAACTCCCCGCCACCCGTCTCCTCCACGACCTCCTGGGCCGGGGCGCGGCGGAGGCGGCAGCGGCCGGGTGAGGGGCCTGACTCTCTCGGTGTCCGGCCCGGGTCACCAGGGTCATTCGTTCAGATCGGCCCGGATCAGCGAGCGGGGCCGGTGCCGTGGACCGTAGGACGGAGGAGGGAGTCGTGGCCGCGCCCTGGCCGCCGACGACGCGTCTGAAGCCGGACATGGCCGCCTCTTCCGTCGTTACTCCTCAGGTGAGGATGCCGGAGCGGGGCCGGTGCCAAGCGGTAAGTGCGAGGTGACCGCCGGTGGATCCGGCGGCGCGTCGGTGTCCGGACTCGCTTCTGCCGCGAGGGGCTGCTCGTCCGAGGCGCTCTTCCGCGGAGCGTGCGGAGTCAAGCTGGGCTCGGTCCGGTAGGCGACCCGGATCATCTCCGCCATGAAAGCCCGCACGCCCGGCGTTTCGGCGTCGGCGGCGGTCGCCACGACCACACTGCGGGTCACGGTCGGCCGGCAGGGAACGAAGCACACGCCGGGGGGCGCGGATTCCCGCACCATGCGCGGTACCAAGGTCACCGCGAGGCCCGCCGCCACCAGATGGAGTTGCGTGGCGTAGTCGGACACGCAGTAGCGCACCTCCGCCTCCACCTCATGCGCGCGCAGCAGTTGCAGCAGCGCTTCATGGGCGTCGCTTCCCTCGGGGCAGGTGGTCCAGAACTCCCCGTGAAGATCGCTCAGCGCCACGAACTCCCGGTCGGCGAGCGGGTGCCCCTCAGGAACCGCTAACTGGGCGTCCTCGTAAACCAGCCGGGTTATCCGGATGCCCGGCGGCATGTGCGCGGGGCGGTGGGTCCAGCTCTCGGTGACGACCGCGTCCAGTTGGCGTGCCTGCAGCATCGGGATCATGTCGACCGCTTCACCGTCGCGCAGCGAGGGTTCCAGGCGCGGGTGACGGGTGATCAGACTGCTCAGCACAGGGGGGACCAGGGCGCGCAGGGCGCTGGCGACGCCGCCTATGCGCAGCGGACCGGCGACGAGACCGTGGAGATTGGCGAGGTCGCGCTCGGCGTCGTCGAGCGTGGTCACCATGGCCTGTGCGGACCTCGCCAGTATGTGTCCGGCGCTGGTCAGCCGGATGCCGCGGCCGTCTCGTTCGACGAGCCGGCACTGGACCTCCTTCTCAAGTTTGCGCAGGTGCTGGGACACCGCCGGGCCGGTGATGTGCAGCACCGCGGCCGCCTCGCCCACAGAGCCGAGCCGGGCGACGGCGGCAAAGACACGTAACCTCTCCCAGGTGATCATGTAAGGCAGGCTAATGCTTTTTGGTAATGAATCTTGAATAGTGTTACGGGGCTCACGCTGGGATCGTGGACGTTGTGGATGCGACCTCAACTCCCCCCGTAACAACCGCAGATGACAACGAGCGGACTCCGCGGCATGGCACCGCGGCCCCGGTCGTGTTGGTGATCAGCGGTGCCGCCTGCTTGTCGGCTTCGGCGATGTTTGTCAAGCTCGCCGACGTCACTGCGGGAACCGCGGCATTCCTTCGTTGCGCCCTCGCCCTCGCAGTACTTGTGCCGTTACTTGTTCATGAGGTAAGGCGAAAAGGGCGTCTGGCGCGGCCGCTTCAGGGATATGCAGTGGTCGCGGGCATATTCCTGGGCGTGGACTACGTCATGTGGACCATGAGTATCCTGGATGTGGGTGCCGCGGTCGCCACAGTGCTCATCAATGTGCAAGTCATCGCATTCCCTTTGCTGGCGCGGATCATCGACGGAACAGCGATTTCTCGTCGATTCCTGTTCACCATTCCCGTGATGTTGGCCGGAATCGCGCTGTCCAGCGGCGCTCTGGAACACGGTGAGGGGGACGGAAACCCGGTACGCGGTGCGGTGCTGGGTGTCGCCGCCGGCATCGCCTACGCCGCGTATCTGTACCTCAACCGGGTGTCGGGCGAGCGCAGCCCGGCGCACGTGGTGACACCGATCTGCATTTCCACCGGTGCCGCCGCGGTGGCCGCCGGCGTCATCAGCCTGTTCACCACCGGCATCAGCCTGTCGATGTCGCCGATGTCATGGGGTTGGGTGATCGCCCTTGCCCTCCTCGGGCAGGTCGTGGCCTGGCTGCTGATCAGCACCGGATCGCCCAAGCTCGCCCCGAACACCTCCGCCGCGCTGCTGCTGCTCCAGCCGGTCATGGCCATCGGATTCGGACTCATCATCCTCAGGGAGACGCCCACCGCCGGCCAGCTCGTCGGCTGTGTGGTCGTGATCGCCGCAGTGTGGTTCTCCAACCGCAGGCCCTCCCCGAGCAGCACCAGCGGTTCGTGACGGAAATGCCCGATACACAGCACAACTCTGACCCGAAGTAGCTGCCAACGGACTGGAAGCGTCATGAGTGAAGCGACTCTCGCAGTGGACGACTATCACCTGATCGCCCCGATCACCCTGCCCGGCGACGGCCGGGCGCCCGGTGACGTCAAAGTGCTCAGCGATTCGGACGAATACGACGCGTATTTCCGCATTGAGCATCAGAGTGACATATCGCCGGACACCTGGATGAAGACCGTGCTTTCCGTTGCGGAACAGGTCAGCGACGATCTTCCCGCGACGAGCCTCGAAGAGAGCGAACAGGCTCAGATTCTTGACGGTCTCGCCATCATCCTGCAGCACACGCTGCGGCAGCTGGCGACCTGAAAATGGGCCGGTTTCCCGACATCACCGACCGAAGGGGGAGCACGACAGCAATGCATATCTCGGCCGAACAGCAGACGGCAGTGCGCCGGTGGAAGCTCGGGCACCACGTCTTCCATCTGCACCTCACAGTGATGAACACCTATCTCGCATCGCTGGAGAAATCGATCAACGAAGAGGACTGGCGGTCCGTAAGCCCGCTGCTGACCAAGCTGAGCAGGCTCTACGGCGCCGCGACCTCCTGCATGCGCTACGCATCGGATTTCCCGGAGACGGCCTACGAAAGCCTTATCAGGCCGTCGATGGAGCCGCCGTGGCTGAACCCCGGTTTCTCCGGAAAGTTCAACAGCGACCACGAGCGGATGCTCGACCTCATGCGCACGATCCGGACGAGCCTGAAGCGGGCGATCCGCTCCGGGGAGGTCCCGGAGGAGGTCGAGAGAGCGGCCACCCAGCTCTGGCGCGCACAGTCCCACAACCGCGCCAACCACAAGCTCATCTGCGAGAAGTTCGTCCCGGGCGGCCAGTCGCTGCTCCAGGACTACTTCAACGCCAACGCCTGACCGACACACACGAAGAGGAGATTGTCATGGCCATCACCGTGATCGAGACCTGGTACCTGAACGACGAGTCCGCCGGCCAGGCGACCACCGTCATGCAGCGCATGGACGACGCGCTCGGCGACAACGCCCATGCGCACCCCGGCTGGAACGGACACGCCATCTTCCTCCAGGACGACGCCGACCCGCACCTGGTGACGTGGCAGTACTCCTGGCGCAGCAAGGAGGACCACCAGGACCTGCTCACCTCCGAAGAGAGCCTGGCGGAGCCGCTGTACCGCAAGTACTGCACGCGTCCGCGGCACATCCGCTACGCCACCGAGCTGGAGGTGGAGGTCGAGCACGACCACTGATCCGTCGGACTTGATTGCGTATGACCTAAGGACACACATGAGTGAGAACGTCGGGGACTGGAGCCCCGAAGAGCTGGAGAAGAACGGTCAACTCCTGTTGTCGCAACTGCGCGAGCACTTCTCGACCCTGGGGAACCAGCCCGTCACCACCCAGCGCTCCGCACAGGAGATCCGTGCGCTGCTCGACGAACCGCTACCGGACGCCCCACAGCCATTCACCGAGATCCTGAGCCAGACCTGGGACGACGTGCGTCCCAATCTCACCTTGTGGAACCACCCGCGGTTCCATGCGTACTTCAGCAACAGCTCCAGCGGGCCGGCCATCCTGGCCGAGATGTTCACCGCCGCGCTGAACGTCAACGTGATGCTGTGGGACGCCGCTCCGGCCGCCGCAGCCGTGGAACTGACCGTCCTGGACTGGCTCGCCCAGATGGTCGGTTACACCGTGGCGCAGGACTCGGTTCTGGTCGACGGCGCGTCCCTGGGCACGCTCTACGGACTCGCCGCGGCCCGGGAGCACCTCGCCGGACTGGACATCAGACAGCAGGGGCTCGCCGGCCGGGACGTGCCGCGGTTGCGGATCTACACGTCCGACCAGACCCACAGCTCCATCGACAAGGCAGCCATCACCCTCGGTATCGGCCTCGACAACGTGGTGCGCATCCCCGCCGACCCCGACGGCCGGCTCGACCCGAACGCCCTGAGGGAGCGCCTGGAAAGGGATGAACGGCTCGGCTACCGCGCGATGGCCGTGGTCGCCAACGTCGGCACCACCTCCGTCGGAGCGATCGACCCGGTCGAGGAGATCGCGGAGATCTGCGCCGCGCACGACACCTGGCTGCATGTCGACGCCGCCTACGGCGGGTTCTGGAGGCTGGCCCCGCAGGTCGGCCCACAGCTTCCCGACCTGTCGCGTGCGGACTCGCTGGTCGCCAATCCGCACAAGGTCCTGATGTGCCCCATGGAAGCCAGTGCCCTGTTCTGCCGGCACCGCGACGCCCTCACCAACACCTTCCGCGTCGTACCGGAATACCTGCGCACCCGTCACGAGGACGGCAGTGTCGACTTCATGAACTACTCACTGCAGCTGGGCCGGCAGTTCCGCGCGCTCAAGCTGTGGTGGCTGATCAAGTCCTTCGGCGTCTCGGGTCTCACCGACCGGCTCAGCGCCGCGGCGGCCCTCGCCGAAGGGCTGCGTGACAGGGCGCGCTCCGACCCGGACTGGGTGGTGGAGAACGACACCCCCTTCCCGTTGGTGTGCCTGCGCTACCAACCCCACGACCAGGAGCTGGACCCGCGGGACGTCGACGAACTGAACCGGCGTATCCATAGGGCCGTCAACGAGGCCGGGGGCTCGTTCGTCTCGCACACCGTGGTGCCGTCCGGGTATGCCATCCGCGTCTCCATCGGGAACATCCACACCACCGAGGCCGACATCCACGCCCTGTGGGCCGAACTCACCACCGCCGCCCGGCGCTGCGCCGTCCCGCGCACACCAGAAGGGAGCACCCGATGAAACCGGCACTCCTCGGTGCGATACCGCCCCAGCAACAGGGGCCCACCGAGCCGGAGTCCTTCGCCGGCCGACTGCGCCGCCACCACGCCGTGGGGCGCTGGGGCGCCGCCAACGAGAACCAGTCCTGGACGCCCAACCCCCGCTCGGTGCCCGCCCTGTGGCGCTACGCGGAGCTGCGCCCCTTCGCGGTCGAAGCGGCCGAGTTCGTCAAGGGCGAGGACGCCGCGCTCCGGGTCATCACCCACCTCAACCCCGGGCACCCCGACTACGAGGCGGCGGTGGGGCACCTGTACTCGGGGCTCCAGACCCTCAAACCGCACGAGAGAATGACGGCCCACCGGCACGCGGCCTCCGCCATCCGCTTCGTGATGGAGGGCGAGGGCGGCTGGACGGCGGTCGACGGTGACCGCATGACCGTCGGCCCGGGCGATGTCGTGATCACCCCGGGCGGGCTGTGGCACGAACACGGCAACGACTCCGACGACGGTCTCGTCATCTGGCAGGACTGCACCAACGATCCGCTGGTCAACACGCTCGGTGCGAACTTCTTCGAGCTTCATCCGCAGCGCAGCCACCTCGGGACGCAGGACCGCACGGACACCCTTGCGCGCTACGGCGGCCTGCTGTTGCCCGACACCCGTCGGCGCAGCGAGGCGTCCCCGCTGTTCTCCTACCCCTGGGACAAGTGCTACGAGGCGCTGGCCGCGGCAGCACGCGCGGGGAACCACTCCCCGTTCGACGGCGTCATCATGGAATACACGAATCCGGTCACGGGCGGCCCGGTGACCCACACCCTCGGCGCGAAGCTGCAGATGCTGGCGCCGGGTGAACACACCCGCAGCCACCGGCACACGGGATCGGTCGTCTATGTCGCAGCGCGCGGCAGCGGTCTTGTGACGATCGACGGCGTGGTCCATCCGTGGAGCGCCGGCGACACCTTCTGCGTGCCGTCCTGGTCATGGCACAGCCACGCCAACCCCGGCACCGATGAGGCGGTGCTGTTCTCGTACAACGAGTTCCCCCTGCTCGACAAGCTCGGTCTCTACACCGAAGAAGCGGACGAGCGATGAACAGCGGTCGCGTGCAGCGCACTCCGCGACCGGTGAGCGTCGCCGGCGACCGCCGCACACCCACCACCATCAGAAAGGAGGACGGCCATGACATCTGTCCTGATGCTGTTATCAGCTGCCACCGAGCTCCCGCTCACCGACGGAAGCCGTCACACGACAGGATTCTGGCCGGAAGAGGTCATCGAACCTGAAGCCGTCTTCGCGGCCGCCGGCATCACCACCGTCATCGCCACACCCGAAGGCGCGCCGGCCGGCCCCGACCCCGCGGGGCTCACCCCCGAGGGGACCGGATACTCCGCCGATCACTGCGCCGCACTTCACGAAGCCGTCGAGGCGCTCCGCCCGCGCTTCACCACCCCGGTGCCACTGCGGGCCGTCAATGTCGAGATGTTCGACGCGGTGTTCATTCCCGGCGGATACGGGCCCCTGGCAGACCTGTGGGCCGACCCTGACTGCGGGCGCGTACTGAGTGCGTTCCATCAGTCCGGAAAACCCATCGCAGCGGTCTGCCATGGTCCGGCGGCATTGCTTTCGTCGTTGGACGCATCCGGCGACTGGCCTTTCAGCGGTTACGAAATGACCTGCTTCACCGACGAGGAAGAGGCCGACCTCGGGCTCCTGGAACTGATTCCCTGGACGGCTGAGGGCCGACTGGTCAAACGTGGCGCCCGCTTTTCCGCGGGCCCGCCGTGGGGGGAACACCTCGTTCGCGACCGCGCCCTGCTCACCGGGCAGAACCCCGCTTCCGCGAAGCCGCTCGCCCGTGCGCTGTGCGAAATACTCTGAGACGACGCACGCCTGACTTCGTGTGACCGCGGCGGATGTGACGCCGCGGTCCACGGGGGGCCACCGCCGGCATACGCGAGGCCATCCCGGCGGAAATACTGGAAAATTATTTCAACAGCCGCCTTGCACATCGCATCCTCATTCAATTACCGTGAGATGCAAGAGGGAAATCCAAGTGGTTCACTGAATTTCCCCGCCGCCGAAAGTTTCCAGAAATCCGAGTCGAAGACATCCTCGGTTTCACAATATCGGCAGGCATCTTCCATCTCCCCGTTAAATCCAAAACCCCGCCCGGCCTCGTCCTGGCCCGGCGCGGAATTCCCATAGCGAAGACGGAGGAAGACATGACGACCGTAGCTGTCGAAACGACAACACGTCTCATGGGCAAAGGATTTGAGCGCTACGACTGCGAAGACTTCCTGGAGGGGCTGGGCGACCGTGACGCCGACGCGCTCTTCGGCCAGCTCCGGGACGCCTTCACGGAGCTGCCCCCGGACCCGTACGCCGAGAGGGCGCACCGCTACCGCAGGTACGGACGCGCGGTGCTGGTGCCCTGGGAGCAGTCCCTCACCTGGCTGCCCACCCACCAGGACCCGGTTCTGGGCCCGGTCACGGAGTACTACCAGGGCGACCACAACCCCGAACACCCCGGCCGGCGCCGCCGCTTCCCCGCGATCTCGGCGGCGACCCGGGCCAATGCGCTGCTCCGCCAGATCATTCTCTTCGACGCCCGGGAAGCCACCCAGCTGGACTCGCTCCGCCACGGGCTCGTGCATGTCGGTGTGCACCTCCTCAAGCTCGCCGTGGACGGCTCCGAAGAGGAGGCCGTGCCCTCACCGAATGTCCTGCACCAGGACGGCGAACCCTTCACCTTCGCCCACCTGATCAGCCGGGACAACGTCACGGGCGGCGTCAATGTGATCGCACCCCCTCGATGCGCCGGCCTGCATCCGGAGGAAGTCAACAAGGAGCTGATCCAGGCCGAGTTCACCCTGGACCGGCCGCTGGATTCCTACGGCGTCTACGACCCCCAGGTCAGCCACTACGTCAGCCCCGTGCGCCGTGGCACCGAGGCACGCCGCGGCGAGCGCTCCGTCCTCCTTGTCGACTTCACCCCCTACGTGCCGCACATCTAGCCTCCCCCCTCCCCCACCCAGGAGTGACATGACCAGCGAAACCCAGGCACCACAGCGCTATCTGATCGTGCCCATGCATCCGACGCCCAACGGGCGGCTGCACATCGGGCATGCGGCCGGCGCCTACCTCCGTGCCGATGTGCTCGCGCGCCACCTGCGCCGCGAGGGCCACCAGGTGTCCGTGATGAGCGGCAGCGACGCGTACGAGAACTGGATCCTCCTCGACGCGCTCGACGCCGACCGGACACCGGCGGAGACCTGCTGGCGCTTCCACGCGCTCATCGGGGACGACCTGCGCAGCCTCGGGGTGGAACTCGACGAGTGGATCAGCCCCCTCGACGACGACCACGCCGAGCCCTACCAACGGGTGCACGAAGAACTGCTGAAGCGGCTCGCCGACGCCGGCACCGCCAGGAAGGTACCGGACCCCACGCCCCGCTCACGCGACACCGGCCGCCATGTCATCGGTGTGTGGCTGAAGGGCACCTGCCCCCAGTGCCATACGCCCGGCGGCGGCAACGCCTGTGAGGCCTGTGGCTACCACTACCAGCCGGCCGAGATCCTCGAACCGCACTCGCGGCTGGACGAAGGCCCTCTGGAGTGGGAGGACTTCGACAGCTGGTACCTCAGCCCGCCGTCCGTCGAGGACGTCATCGACGCCGTCCACGCCTCTGACGTGGCAGCCGACTTCGCCGATATCGCGGCCACCTACCTGCGGCAGACCAAGGGTGCGGTGCGGCTTTCACAGCCGGGCGACTGGGGAATCCCCAGTGAGCTGGCCGGGCCCGAAGGAGTGCTGAGCAACCCCTACTTCGGCTTCAGCCTCTACTGCGGAGAGGTGTACCGCCGGCGCCACGGCACCGAGGTCAACGCCTTCCACCGCGACTCCGGTGTCATCACCGTCGGACTGTTCGGCATCGACAACGCCATCGGCGGAGTCGCCGCCAGCCACGCGATCGCCGCGTCCCACGGCGAGCTCAAGGCGTTCGACCACATGGTCACGAACTACTTCCTCGACTTCGAGGGCGAGAAGTGCTCCACCAGCCGCAAGCACGGCATCTGGCTGCACGAACTCCTCTCCCGCACGTCGGCGACGGCGGACGAACTGCGCTACCACCTCAGCCATGTGGATCTCACGTCCGGCAGTGACAACTTCGCCATCGCCGCATTCGTCGACAGCGTCAACCGGGTCCGCACCCAGTTCGCCGCTGCCGAGGCCCTGGCGTCCGACACGGACGGCGTCCTCACCGCGCAGGACACCGAGCGGATCGTGCGGGCCGTCCACCAGCAGGGAGAGAGCCTGCGGCCCGGCGCGGCGGTGTCCCTGCCCGCCGCGGTCCGGGTCCTCGACGACTGGCTGGCGGCGTCACCGGCCGACGGTGGTGGCACGGCCTGGCTCACCGGTCTCGCCCTCCTCGCCGAGCCCTTCATGCCGGTCGTCGCCCAGCGCCTGTGGACGGCACTCGGCCGGGCGGGACGCCCCCGGCTCGCCGACCTCGGCCGGGAGAACGGCCGCCGCACCGCCACCGCCACCGCGCCCGCGGAGCCGGAGAAGACCTTCACCGCCAATGAGATAGCACCCGTGTGCCACCTGAGGAGCGACCGTGTCTGAGCACCACACCCACCGAGCCGGCTCCACCGAAGACCTCGACGTCCTCGGCATCGGAATCGGACCCTTCAACCTCAGTACCGCGGCACTGCTGCCGAAGGACGCCGTCACGGCGCGTTTCATCGACCGCAAGGAAGCCTTCGACTGGCACCCCGGTCTCCTCTTCCGGCACGCCACGCTCCAGTCGCCCTTCCTCAAGGACTGCGTGACCCTGGCCGATCCGACCAGCGAGTACTCGTTCCTGAACTACCTCTCGCGCAGCCGCAGGCTGAACCGGTTCGTCGTGGCCGACCACCCGAATGTCAAACGCCGTGAGTTCAACGACTACTTCAAGTGGATCTGCGCCAACCTCGACACCCTCCGCTTCGGCACCGATGTGCGGTCCCTGGACTTCGACGGCCGCGCCTTCGTCGCCGGCACCAACCGGGGCACCTACCGCGCCAAGGACGTGATCCTCGGTGTCGGCCGTGCCCCCTTCGTCCCCGAAGGCGCCCGCCCCCATCTCGGCAGCACCGTCTTCCACGGCAGCGAGTACCTGCTGCGCGACATCGACATCACCGGCAAACGCGTCGCGGTGATCGGCGGCGGGCAGACCGGCGCGGAGATCTTCGACGACCTCATCGGCGACGACTCCCGGCTGCCGTCCGAAGTGACCTGGGTGACCCGGCGCGGCAACTTCGCACCGTTCGACGAGTCCCCGTTCGCCAACGAGCTGTACGTACCCGGTTATACGCGGTACTTCCACGCGCAGTCCCGCACCGAGCGCCAGCGCCTGCTGCCCCAGCAGAAGCTCTCCAGCGACGCCATCCTGCAGCCCTTGCTGGAGTCCATCTACCGGCGGCTGTACGAGACGGACTTCCTCCAGGACCGGCGGCTCGGCTACCGGATGCTGGTGGACCGGCACTTCACCCGCGTCTCCCCCGCGGCCTCGGGGTGGCTGCTCACGATGGAGGGCCCGCAGGGCACCGAGGCGATCGAGGCCGATATCGTCATCCTGGCGACCGGCTTCAACCACGAGACTCCCGCGATCCTCGACCAGCTCTCCGACCGGCTCGTCCGCGACGAGGACGGACAGGTCGTCGTCAACGAGGACTTCTCGCTGCAGTGGGACGGGCCGCCGGACCACCGGATCTTCGCCCACAACATGTCCCTGCACACCCACGGCTGGATCGACCCCAATTTCGCGGGGATGGCGTGGCGCAGCGGCGTCATCGTCAACAGCGTGCTGGGCCGCTACCTCTACGACGTGGATGTCGACGGGACCACCGTGGACTGGGGAGGCAAGACCACCACCGCCCTGGAACTGCCCGCACCGGAGCCCGTCGGGGCCGGTGTATGACCGAGAGGACCGGGGTGTGCCCGCCGGCGGCAGCCGGCTGGCACGCCCACCCCGCAGGGCTCTGCGCCCTTTCCTGGTCACACGACGGACAACGCCTCGCCACCGGAGGCAACGACGGCCTCATCAAGGTGTGGCGGCCCCGCGAGGGCACCGCGGACCTGCTGCTCACCCTGCGCGGCCATGACGGAGCGGTGCGGTCCCTGTCCTGGACCCCCGACGACACCCTGCTGGCTTCCGGCGCGGAGGACGGGACGGCCGTGGTGTGGGACAGCTCCACCGGCGAGCGCCAGGCCACCCCGCAGCGCAACCGGCGGTGGGTCAACGCCGTCGCCTGGTCTCCGGACGGCAAGCGGCTCGCCGCCGCCGGCGGCGACCGGCGGATCGTCGTCACCGACCGGTACGGCCGTCCCGCCGCCCCGCCCCTGCACAGCCCCTACGGCGTGTTCCTCAGCCTGGCGTGGTCGCCCGACGGCGCCTCACTGGCCGGGACGGGCCGCGGCGCGGACCTCACCGTCTGGGATGCCACCGACTGGACCGTGCGCACGGCCCCGGCCGGCCCGGGAAGCGTCTGGACGGTGTGCTGGTGGCGTGGCGGCCTGGCCACGGGTAACGCCGCCGGCCGGGTGCGGTTGTGGGACGCGCGGACGCTGCGCCCCCGCGAGCTGATCGACGGGCACGGCGGTGCGGTCGCACGGGTCACCGCGAGCAGCGACGGCGAGGTCATCGCGACGCTCTCGCACGACCAGAGCATCGGCGTGTGGGACGCCCGTACCGGCCGGCTGCTGTGGCGCCGGGAAGATGCCTACCCGGGGTGGACCGGCTGCCTCGAAGCCTCCCCGACCGCCGCCCTTCTCGCGGGCACCGACGCGGACGGACAGGAAGTCCGTATCTGGCCGCTCGCCCCCACCGCCGCCGCCCCGCCGGAGCGGCCCGTGTCCGCCTACGTGCGCGACGCGCTCCGCGACGCCCGGCGGGCAGGTGCCGGCCATCTGACCCTGACCGAAGCGACCCGGCATCTGGGTGCCGCGCTGCCGACGCGGCCCAAGCCGGAGGGCTGGGCCGAGGCGGAGCTGGTGCGGAGCGCCGACGCGGGCGAACTCGCGCTCTACGGAGCACGGGTGGCCGCTCTGGACACGCCCTGGCTCCGGCAACTGGCCGACCTGTGCGTGGGTGCCACGGCCGCAGCGGAAGATGACCTGCACCTGTTGCCCACCGTCGAGCGGCTGCTGCGCGACACGCCCACGGTCACCGGGAGCCGTCACGCGTCGGCAAGGACGACCGCGAGCCTGGTCGGCTGTCAGCTGGTGCGCAGTGGCCGGGCCTGGGTCCGCGGCACGATGCATCCCGGGAGGCTCTGCGTGGTGGACGCCCTGCCGGAGACACCTGACGCCCCGTCGGCCGGGTACCCCGCCGGGCCGGCCGAGGAACTGCGCTACGCGCAGGACGTGGACCACAGTCCGGCAGAGGTGCTGTCCGACGTCCTGAACACCACCCTGTTCCGGCGCTGGGCCGCCGGGCGCCACGAGCTCACGGCCCTCACGGACGACCACCACTCCGTCCGGGTCACCGCGACGCGCGCACCGGGTGAAGGACTGACCGTGCGGGTGGCCGCCGAACGCGAAGCGGACCGGGACCTGCTCGTCGCGCTCCTGGCGCGCCGTATCGCACGCGCGCGGCCCGGCGCGGCCCCGCCCGCCCGCCGCGGCATCCGGATGGCCCGTCCCGTACCCGCGAACCTGCACGAGTGGGACCCGGCTGCCGTCGGGGTCTGGGCGCTCTCCCGACAGGACCTGCCGACTCGTTTGGATGACCGGGTCGCGGTCGTCGACGAGCACATCGACGACGAACGGCTGCGGCAGGAACGCCTGTTGCTGAACGACGGCTTCGCCGGGCACGAACCGCCCGACGTCCACATCTGGCACGCACCGGACGACGACCGCGCCGCGGCGGAACTGGCCTCCGAGCTGGCGACGTTGGGGCTGCGCACCGCCTACGGAGAGCACGACACGGCACGCTTGGTGGAGGCCACTCTGCCCGCCAGAACCGCCCTGCTGCTGATCACCCCCTCGCTGTCCGACTGGTCGACCTGTCCCCTCGCCGGCGCCTACGACCAGCTCACCCGGGTGACCAGGGAAACGGGCCGCCGGATCCGCTGGCTGCCGGTCACCGTGGACGCCGCACGGCTGCCGGCGGACCTCCCCGACCACCTGCACAGCTTCGACCGGTACCGGCGTGGAGGGGTGGACCCGAGCACGCGCCGGAAGAACACGCACGCCCTCCTCGGCGGAATACTTGTAGACAGGACTCGCTCATGACCATCGAGCAGACCCCCACACACGTCGGTACCAAGACCTCGATGGTCTGGTTCGCCCTCGCCGGAGCGCTGGCCCTGTGGGCGTCCGCGTTCGTCGGTATCCGCTCCGCCCTGCACGACTTCACCCCCGGCCCCATGGCCCTCTTCCGCTTCCTCGTCGCCTCGTGCGGACTGCTGGTCGTGTGGGTGGTGACCGCACGGATACGTCGCGAACGGCTGCGGCTTCCCGCGGCCCGGGACGTGCCCTTGCTGCTGCTGTGCGCCTTGTTGCTGATCGTGATCTACAACCTGGGCGTGAACTTCGGCGAGCAGACCGTCAGTCCGGGAACAGCCAGCTTCCTGGTCGGCCAGGTACCGGTGTTCAGCATCATGCTGGCCGCCGCGATCCTCAGGGAGCGCGTGGCGGTGGTCGGCTGGATCGGCATCGGCGTCGGCATCGCCGGCACGGTCGTCATGCTCTTCGCCGATCAGACCGGGCTCCAGATCAACACCGGAACGCTCTACGTTCTCGCCGCCGCCCTCGCCGAAAGCCTGTACTTCGTCCTGTCCAAACCGCTCCTGGAGCGCTACGGGGCCATGGAACTCAACGTGTACGTCACCATCCCCGGCACCCTGATGATGCTGCCGTTCGCCGGCGACCTCACCCGTCAGCTGGCTTCGGCCACGACCGGCAGCGTCCTGATGATGGTGTACCTCGGCATCTTCCCCGCCGCGGTGGCCTACCTCCTGTGGAACTACGCCCTGGCCAGGCTTGACGTCTCCGCGTCGACGTCGGGTCTGTATGCCCTGCCGCTCATCACGATCGTCGTCTCGTTCGTCTTCCTCCGGGAGCTTCCCAGCCTCCTCGGACTCATCGGCGGCGTCATCTCGCTCGTGGGAGCAGCCCTGGTCAACAGCCGCCGCGCGAGGGCGAGTCACGCATGAGCACCGCCGCCACACGGGCGGGCCTGCCCCGGACCTCGCCTGCGGCATCATCTGCCGGAGACGACGGCGCACCGCACTCCGAAGTGATCAGTAAGACCGTGCGCCGGCACCAGGGGCCGGTCGGCTGCCGCCGTCGGGCCGGGGCAGCGCGGTCGAGGCGAGGAAGTCGTCGAGCATGGTGATCTGTACGTCCTGGGGGAATCGGCCGGGGTCGAAGAGGGCCTGGACGACGAGTCCGTGGGTGAAGGCGACGGCAGCGGCGGCGAGTTGGTCCGGGTCGGCCGCTGCGGGGAGCTCGCCGAGGTCACGTGCGGCGTCGAGGTGCGGGCGGATCGCCGAGCGCAGCCGGGTGTAGCGGTCGGCCTGTTCCGTGGTCAGCCCGTCGTCGGCCAGGGAGAGGTCCCAGGAGCTGACCCAGATGCGGTTGCGTGCGGTGTCGTCCGGGGCCAGCGGCAGGATGTCCAGGAGTATGGCGCGCACGGTGGCGAGGCCCGCGGCGGGACGCGCGCGGCGGGGCCTCTCCGCGGTGCGCTTCTCCAGCAGGTCCAACGCGTGCGTGATCAGGGCCCGTTTGGTCGGGAAGTAGTGCATGAGCATCCCGGTCGAGACCCCCATCGCAGCGGCGACGGCACGCAGGGTCAGCCCGCCGAACCCCTTGTCGGCGAGTACGTGCCACACCGCCTCGGATACGTCCTTGCGGCGGGCTTCACGGTCTCCGGGTGCGGGCGGCGGCATGCTGCTAGCTTACGTACCGAACGCTTGTTATGGACCCAGAGAGCGAGGCTCCCATGTTCACCCTGCCGCTCGGCGACCATGCCCGACTCCGTCCCCTGGAGCCCTGGCAGGCACAGGAGTTCCTCGCCCATATCGACCGCGCCCGGACCTCCGTGGACCCGTGGATACCCTGGGCGACGTTCAGCACCGACCTCGACTCGGCCACGGCCACCCTCCAGCGCTACGCCGACCGTCTGGCCCAGGACACCGGCCGGATCTACGGGATCTGGCTGGACGGCACGCTGGTCGGCGGCGTCATGTTCACCCACTTCGACAGCGCCTCCGGAGTGTGCGAGATCGGCTGCTGGCTGGAGCAGGCCGGGGAGGGACGCGGCCTGGTGACCCGGGCCTGCCGGATGTTGATCGACTGGGCCTTCCAGGAACGCGGGATGAGCCGCGTCGAATGGTGGGTCGCGGCGGGCAACACCCGCAGCATCGACGTCGCCCGCCGACTGGGCATGACCCGCGACGGCGTGCTGCGGCAGCGCTCTTCGTACCGAGGTGCACGACAGGACAGCGAAGTCTGGTCGGTCCTCGCCGAAGAATGGCCGTCTCCCGGGGAAGCGTCCGGCTCCCGCGTCCAGGCCGAACTCGATCGGCTGATGCGCGTGTTCACCGGCGCCTTCACCAACACCGGCGACAGCCGGCCCGACCTGGGAGTCATCCGCGACGTCTTCATTCCGCAGGGCCGGATCATCGCGAACGTCGGGGACGAGCCCGTGATCTACGACCTCGACGCGTTCATCGAGCCCCGGCAGAAGATGCTCACCGACGGCACGCTGACGGAGTTCTGCGAATGGGAGGTCGCCGAACGGACCGAGATCTCCGGATCGATCGCGCACCGCTTCAGCGAATACCGCAAGTCCGGCTTCCACCACGGCGAGTGGTTCGAGGGCACCGGCCACAAGACCACCCAGTTCATCCGGACCCCGTCAGGATGGAGGATGTCCTCACTGGCCTGGGACGACGCACCCGCCACCGCCACCGAATGACCGCGCGGACCAGGGCTTGCGCTAAGTTGGCCGCCATGACTGAGCTCGGCCCCGTCGCCTGGCCACCTGCCCCGATCAGGACCGAGCGGCTCGTGCTCCGCGAGTCCGAGGCCCGGGACCGTGCGGCGTTCATCGAGCTGTTCGCCTCGCCGGAGGTGGGCACCTACATTGGTGGCCCTCGCACACGTGATGAGCTCGATCGCGCCGTGCCTGAAGTGCCCGGGCGGCGCCCTGGCTTTTTCGTGGTCGATCTCGACGGAGCGATGATCGGCATGATCACGTTCGATCGGCGCGGGGCCGAGCATCCGGGTCACGTCCGTCCGGAGGCCGGGGAGCCCGCCCTCGGCTACATGTTCCTGCCGGAGGCGTGGGGACGCGGGTACGCCGCCGAGGCGTGCGCAGCGGCACTCGACTGGTTCACCGGCGCGCTTCCCAGCGAGCCGGTGGTGCTCTGCACCCAGACCGCCAACGACCGCGCGATGCGCCTCGCGGCGAAGCTGGGGTTCACCGAGGTGGAGCGGTTCGAGGAGTACGGCGCCGAGCAGTGGTTCGGCGTGTGGTCCTCCGTAACGCCGTCCGGTTGAGCTCGTGCCCGACAGCTCGACCGATCCACGAGGCCCCACCGATCGGTCGGCGGCCTTGGAACGGCGCTGACCTCGTGGAGCACGTCGGAGGGGAAGCGTACGGGAGGAGCAATGTCAGCCGTGCTGCGCGCTGCTCAACCAGGTTGGAAATGCCCCACTGAGGGCGTCCTGGCAGCAGCCTGGTTACGCGGCGTCTTCGCCCTGTGGTGTCAGAAGCACTTCCTGGCAGGCTGCCACGAAGACGGAATAGCTCCTCCCCATGGATCGCTGCGCCTCTGCGGCGGCTTCCTCCGCCTCTAGTAGGTCCGAAGAGCCGCTGGCCGTCTTTCTAGTCCACACATGAATGGCGTTCCTCGCTTCATGTGTGGCTTGGATGAACTCCTGGGCTGCGGCGTTGACGCTGCCGGGGCCAAATAGCCGAACAGTGTGGGCGGCGATTCGCACCTTGTCGGCTTCGACTTGGTAGGCGGCTTCGAGTGCGTCGTTCGCCGGCGCCTCACCCAGCCTGACGAGGATGTGACCCATCTGAGCGTAGGCAGTGATCACCTCCCCGTAGACCTGTCGACGCTCCTGCCTGATCCACTGAGCAAGCTCGTTGGCGGCTTGTCCAGTAACCTGCGCGAGGGCGGCTTGTACCGCGGCATCGGCGCTGTGGCGAGCTGCCCGCCAGCTGGCCCATCCTCCTGCTGCGGCTCCCATGATGGCTGCTGCGAAGCCAATGACGGCGGCGTAGAGGGCTGCCTTCCCCTCGTCCATGTGTCCCCCAGGTTGTTGCTGCGTGTATCCACAAGTCGCCTGCCTCAACGGCGGGTTGCCGCAGCCTCGATGCCGGTGATTCAGGCCGTGGTCGTGCGCGGGCGTCCTACTGGGCGGGGGCCGATGAGGACGCGGGACAGCAGCCGTGGGTCGGCCAGCGTCAGGGGCCCCGCAGTCATGTGGAAGAGGCCGGAGAAGGCGGTATAGAGCTGCGGGTCATGGGGGACGGTGTCGATCAGGCGGTTCATGAACCAGTTGCCGGCCTTGACGTGCCAGGAGAGCCGCGACTGCTCCCAGGCCCGGTCGGGGGTGGTTGCCATCAGCCATGAGGAGGCGGTGACGCGGGCCAGCCGCTTCTGGAAGGCCTGTCCGTCGAGGGGAGTGCCGGCGCGCCTGTTGCCGAGCATCTGCTCCAGGAGACGGGCTTCGAGTGCGGCGACGGTCATGCCCTGTCCGTAGGCGGGGTTGAAGGTGCACACCGAGTCCCCCAGGGCGATCAGCCCCTCAGGCCAGCGGGCGAGGCGGTGGTAGGCGATCCTTCGGTTGACCGTACGGGCGTAGCGGCGCACGGCGGAGGTGGGGGTGAGGGAGGCGATGGTGTCGGCGACAGGCCCGCGCAGTGATTTGGCGAAGGAGAGGAAGTCGTCGTCGTTGTGGGGCAGTTGGGTTCCGTTGGCTCCGTGCAGGGTGACGTGGAGAGCATTGTTCTCGATCTGGATCGCGTAACAGCCCTTGTGGAAGTCGGGGGCCCGCAGGGGGTGCAGCACGCCCATCCACGAGGGCGGTGCCTGCCCTTCCGGGTAGGAGTAGGTGCGTGAGGCATAGCCGACCTGAGCATCGACGGTCGTCGTACGGGGATGGGGCAGACCGAGGGCGGCCAGCCATTGCGGCAGGTGGGAGGAGCGGCCCGAGGCGTCCACCACGAGGTCCGCGGCGATCTCGTCCTCGCCGCCGCCGTCCCTGACGCGCACCCCCGTGATCTTCCCGGGCGCGGCCGTGCGCAGGCCGATGACGGTCAGTCCGTCCCGTAAGGTGACGGGCCCCAGCGCCGTCACCCGTTGGCGGAGAACATGCTCCAGGAGGGGACGGGAGAAGGTCTGGATCGGCATGCCCATCGGTGTGGACGGCGGGATTCCGTTGGGCAGCACGGCACACAGCCCTTCACCCCAGTCCCACACCGGCGCACCGGCCTGTTCCAGCTCGGCCCGCAGCCCGGGGAAGTACCCCTCGAACACCTCGGCACCGAGGGCCAGGAGGCCATGGACATGGTGCCCCTGCGGCACGCCGGCCCTGGGTGCGGACGCACTCGGAAGCGTGTCGCGTTCGATGACGGTGACGGCCTCGAAGCTGTCGGCCAGGACACGGGCGGCGGCAAGACCCGCCATGCCCGCCCCCATCACCACCGCGTGCCGGACGTGCGTATCCGTGGGCATGCCGCTCCCTCCCTCTGCCGGCCGAACCCCGCTGTTCCCGGGCCTTTCCCTGCCCCGATCGGCCGACGGGTATGCCGAAAGGGGTAAGCGACTGAGCACGTTCCGTAATCAGGGTGATGTTCCCCGAGTTAGCTGATGGCTCGGCTCGGCTCGGCCAGCTCAGGGCCTCGTGCGGCGTACCGGAAAATCCAGGATAAGTAGGCGCGGCGGCAAGGGAGTTGGCAGGTGCCGCTGGTCGTCTCAGTTCCGGGGCAGGAGGGATCCCAAGGGGCCCAGATCGAGGTTGAGGTCTTCCAGACGGAGGTCGTGCTGTTCGCACAGTTCGGTCATCCGCGCTTCGAGATGCATCAGCGTCTCCCCGATGTGTTCCACCTGCTCATCGCTCAGGTCGCCCTGCTCCACGCGGCGGATCGCCTGCCGTTCCATCAGCTGCCGCAGCAGCTCCACCACGGTGAGCACCAACGAGACCAGATCGCGGCCCATTTGCTCACGGTCGAGGTCGATTCTGCTCTCGGGCGTACCCGTTCTTCCCGTCACAGCGGACCTCCGTCCGACCACGGTGCGGGCACCCGTTCGCTGACCGAGGAGAGCAGCGCGTGCAGGGAGAGCCGGATCAGCGGCACATCGGCGATGGCGATGACCAGGTCCCCGCTGACCACGACCCCGGTGGACAGGACGCGGTCCAGAAGGTCGACCAGCGGCACCCCGATGGGCCCGGAGAGCGGGCCCGGGGTGTCCCAGGGGACGGGCTCGCGAATGGACACGGCTCACACCTCCCCGACGAAGGAGTACGGCACCCAGGGGCCCGAGACCTCGACCTCTGCTCCCGTACGGTGCCGCAAGGTCTCCACCGCAGCGAGCAGTTCCTTCTCCCGCACGGTCGTCACCAGGTACGCGGCGTTGAGCACCTGCAGGCGGTGCCGCTCCCCGGTCATCTCCGGAGTGTGCGGGCGAAGCCGGCGGGTGGCGGTGGCCAGACGGCTCAGGGCGGCGTCGATGTCCTCGGCGGTCTGCAACGCACGGTCGTGGTGCTGCTCCCGCGCCCGGTGCAGCCCCCGTTTCCGATCCAGGTAGGCACGGCCCGCCCCGCCGGACGGTCCACCGCCGCTCCCTGGGGATCCAACCCTGGGAGGCTCGGGAGCGGCCGTCGGGAGACTGACCTTCACTCCCCATTCGGCGTGGCCCTCGATACGGGCCAGCGCCGCGGCGAAGCGGTCCCGGTCCGCGCCCAGGACCTGTTGTGCCCGTTCGTCCCCGCGGTAGAGGGTGGCCAGCGGCAGCGGTACCGTCGGCCCGCAGGCGGCGGCCGCCGTCACCACCTCGTGGTGAGCCCGTGCGCAGCGTTCCAGTTCGGCACGGTCCGACAGCCGCTGCTGCCAGGCGTCCTGGGTGAACTCGGCGGCCGGTACGTGCTGGACGACCGCGGTGAGCGGGCCGAGCGGCAGTGTGCGCACGGGGAAGCCTTCGGCGAGGCCCGCGAGCCCGCTGAGGGCGGCCGGGTCCAGTCGGCGGCTCACCGCATAGACGTAGGTCGCGGTCTCGGCGGCGGTGGCGCTCTCCGAGGTGGCGCTCTCCGAGGTGCCGAGTTGTTCCGTCGTCATGACGCTGCCTCGTCCTTCGTCCGGGAGGAGGGGGAAGCCGTCCGGGAGGAGGACGCAGCACCGTCATCGCCGGACTCCAGCGCTTCGATGCGCTCACGCAACCGGTCGTTCTCTTCGCGCAGTTCACTCCGTGCCGCCTTGGAACTGAGCGCGGGGTCGGTCTCCCACCAGTCGATACCGGCCTTCCTGGCCGTCTCCACCGACGCGACGAACAGGCGCAGCCTGATGGTGAGCAGCTCGATGTCCAGCAGGTCGATCTTGATGTCCCCGGCGATGACGATGCCCTTGTCGAGGATGCGTTCGAGGATGTCGGCGAGGTTCGCGGTGCTGGGACCGTTGGCCGGAGGAGCGGCCTGTCTGTAATCGACGTCGGTCACGTGGTCACTCATTCCTCTTCGTCGCGTACGGGGCGGGACGCGGCTCCGGAGCGCCGGTCATCTCCCGTACAGCAGGTCGAGCAGCTGGTCCTCTTCGCGTTCGAACGCCGCTTTGCTGAGGTGACCGGCTTCGTACTCCTGGTTCAGCGCGGCGAGCCGGGCGCGGACGACGGACGGGTCGTGCAGCTCGCGGTCGGCCGCCTGGGCGAGTTGGTCGGCCACCCAGACCACGCCCCGCACGGGGGCGAGCGGCAGCGTGAGCACTCCGCTGATCAGCCCCATGTCATCCTCCCGCCCTTCCCGCGAGCACCTGCGGCTCCAGGAAGCTGTAGCAGGGCAACGGTCCCGCCACCCGCAGTTCGACGCGCTCGCGCCGGTCCTGGGCGAGACGTTCCGCCTCCGCGGCGAATTCGGCGCTGTCGCTCCGGTCCACCAGGAACGAGACATTGACCTGGCATCCGGACACCTCCGGCCCCGGGCAGACCGCATGCGCCCAGGGCTTCAGCTCCCGCACGATTTCCTGTCCCGCTTCGGCGGCCCGGCGCGACAGCGTGGTCGCCACCGCCTCTCCCAGCCGCATATTGGCCTCGTAGCTCGGCCGGCGACGTACCTCTTCGCGCAGCCCGCGGATGGTGGCGTCCCCTTTGACGAGCGCGGCAAGCGAGTCGTTGGCCGGCATCGCCTTGACATTGATCTCGACCCGGCCCGCGAGGCTTTCCAGCGCCGCCAGATGGCGCTCCTCGGCATCGGCCAGCTGACGGCGGATCACCGTCTCGTCCGGCGCCACCATGCCGAAGCGCATGGGCAGGACCGGCCCGCCCTCGGACAGGGCCAGCAACAGCTCCTGATGCGCCAAAAGGTCGCGGCGGCGGGCACGCAGCTGCGGCGGCGCCTGGCTCACGACCGCGGCGACCCGCCCCTCCACGATTTTTTCCACGACTCCTGGGGGATCCCCCACTCCACCCACATGCGAGGGCAACGGGCGATCGGTCCGGACGATGCCGTAAACGTAGATACCGTCGTCCGTCACGGGTCATTCCTCCTCTGAGCGCCGTCGGCGGGAAGCAGCTCCGGACCGGGCGGAACTACGCCGCCGCCGCTGCGGCTGCGCTTCCTCCTCGTCCGCATCGTCATCCGAGTCGTCGCCCTTTCCCACCGCCGAACGGACGGTTTCGCCAACGGATTTGGCGGCGTCCTTCACCTTGCGTTTTCCGATGCCTTTGGCGGCCTGGCCGCTGAAGAGTTCGGGAACGGTGACACTTCCCGAATCCCGCTCCAGATCCAGCCGGTTGCACGCCTCCGCGAACCGCAGGTAGGTATCCACACTGGCGACCACGATGCGGGCATCAATCTTCAGAATCTCGATCCCGACCAGGGACACCCGTATGAACACATCGATGACCATCCCCCGGTCCAGGATGAGCTCCATCACGTCGTACAACGTTCCGGCCCTGGGCGGGCAGGGAATTACCTCTCCGGACAGGCCTGAATAGGTCGTGGTGGTCATCTAGGGTGCCCTTTCAGCTGGTGAGGACGGCGCGCTCACTGGTCGGCCGCACCTCGTCGGTAGCGGTGGGTCCGGTAGTACTCGAGCAGTTCGCCCTCGTCGTCGAGCCTTACCTCGTACGTCGCAAGAAGGCTCGTGGTGTCCGGGATCCGCGCCAGCTCCAGCACATCCACCACGACACACCAGCCGTCGTCGGTCCGCCGTACCGCCGAAACGCCCTCGGTCCGGTGGACGATCACGCTCTGCAGCAATTCAGCGGCACGGTGCGCCACCTCCGCAGGGGTGTTCTCCGGCGTTGATTTCCGCTTTCGGGCAGCCGTGGACGACCGGACCCGCGTTCGGGATTGCTCTGCCATACACCAAGTCTCATCGTCTCCATGACCCGCGCATCCTGAGCGGGCCCAATCTTGTGCCGCGGTGGACGAGGACCGCGCCGTGCGACATCGGCATCGGCAACGGCTGCCTGCACCGGGGCGGTGAATACCCGCGGGAAAAGGCGGTCCGCCATTAGTGGGTGCGCACTCCCGGTCAGGCGGCGTGGCACCGGTCAGGTGGCGTGGGGAGGGCGGCGCCGGGTGACGGCCAGGATGGCCATGTCGTCCTCGTGGTCGCCCTCGGTCCAGCGGCCGACGTCCTTGGTGAGGGTCTCCACCAGTGTCTCGGGGTCGGTGAACCGCCGGCCCAGGCGCCCCGACAGGACCGGGTCGTAGAACGCGCCCTGCTTGTCCCGTGCCTCGGTGACCCCGTCCGTGATCAGCAGCAGCGAGGCTTCCGGGGGCAGTGGCACCACATCGACCGGCTCGGTGGCCATAGGAGCGATATCGCCCAGCCCCACCCCGAGGGGCAGCTGCGGGACGGTCGGGTCGAGCCGTACGAGCTGCCCCTCGTGCACCAGATACGGCGGCGGATGCCCGCGGTTCATCAGCCTCAGCGCCTCACCGTCGGCGGAGACCTCGGCCAGCACGGCGGTGATGAAGCCCTCGCTGGAGATCACCGGACCGCTCCCGGCCGCCGCTCTGGCCAGCGCCTCGTCCATCCGCCGGCCCAGCGCGTCCAGGGTGGGAGCGTATTCGGCCTCCTGACGGAACGCCCCGAGTGCGACCGACACCGCGGCGACAGCCTGGAGGCCCTTGCCGCGCACATCCCCGATGATCATCCGTACCCCGAACGGCGTCTCCTGCACCGCGTAGAAATCCCCGCCGATCCGCGCCTCGGCCTGCGCCGTGGTGTACCCGGCAGCCACGGCCAGCGGCCCGGCCTCCGCCGGCGGGTCCGGGAGCACCGCCCGCTGGACCGCCTCCGCGACATCCCTGGCCAGCGCCAGATCACGGCCCTGCCGCACAATGAGCCGGTTGACCCCGAGCGCCAGCGCGCCGATCAGGCCCACCACGGCCAGGTCGACGAACAGCGGCGTCGCCGGACGCCCCCGCTCGATGTCCAGTGCCACCGAGACCACACAGGTGACACACACGACGGCGAGTGCGGAGCGGAAGGTGAGCGTGGCGCCGGCGACGAGCGGTGCGGCGGCCAGCAGCGGCAGTCCCATGTACGGCTCGGGCGCGAAAAGGTTCAGCAGCACGCCGGCCAGGAGGGCCAGCGCCGCGAGGATCCAGGGCACCTTCGCCAGCGTGGGTTGCAGGCCTTTCACAGTGCATCTCCTGCTGCCGGGCCGCGCTCGCGACGCGGAAGGACCGGACGCCGCCGCACGGTTTGCCGCACCGCACCAGGTGTGTCATTCCGATGGCTTCACATATACGCCCTGTGGGCTGGATGCGCGCGTTGCGGACCCGCTCCCACGGGGCGGGTGCCCCGGCCTGGCTGGATCCGGACGCCACCGCACGCCCGCCCCGAGCGATAATGATCGAATTGCGCACTGGGGGGCCGCGTCATCTTTTACTTGATTCTCGCTTGTGATGTGCTTTTTTGGATCTTCCTCGTCGGCGGCCTGGCCGCGCGCTACGCCGCCGGCCGGCGGATTCTCGGTGGCGCGCTGCTGCTGTGCGTCCCGCTGATCGATGTCGTACTGCTGGGGGCCACCGTCCTCAGCATCCGGGACGGCGCCGGGCCGACCGTCTGGCACGGCCTGTCGGCGGCCTACCTCGGTCTCACCGTCGTCTACGGACACCGCACCGTCCGCTGGGCCGACGCGAGGTTCGCCCGCCGCTTCGGCGGGAGCAGCGCTCCGCCCCGCCCAAGTCTCCACGGGCGTGCGGCTGTTGTGGACGCCTGGAAGTCCTGGTTCAGATTCCTGCTGGCCTATGCGATCAGCGTGGGCTTGATCTTCGGTCTGGTGGTGCTGGCCGGCACTTTCGACAAGGGTGCTCCGCTCCTCGTCTGGCTCAACCCGCTCACCAAGGTCCTTGTCTACAGCCTCATTTGGCCCATAGTGACCACCATTTGGCCCGGCAAGGCGCCGGAGCAGGGGACGGAGCAGGCGCCGGGGCAGGAGACGGCGCCGGAGCAGGAGACGGCGACGGGGAACGGCTGAAGCGCAGGCCCGGTGTGGTCGTGCCGACCAGCGCCACCGCGCCGATGCACAGCAAGCCGCCACTGACCAGGGCCGCCGTGCCTGACGTGGCGTCCGCCATGAGGCCGCCGCGCATATTGCCGAGGTCCGGGCCGGCCTGTCCGACGATCTGTTCCGCGGCGCTGACCCGTCCCAGCAGCTCATCGGGGGTGTGCAGCTGTACGAGGGTGCTTCGGGACACGACGGCAACGGTGTCGGCGGCACCCGCCAGGACCAGGAAGGCCGGCCCGGTCCACGGGTCGGCCGACAGGCCGAACAGGGCGAGGGCCGCGCCCCAGGTGGCCGATCCGCCGAGCATGACGAGACCGGGGCGGGAGAGGCGGGTGAAGGTCCCGGCGAAGAGCGAGGCAAGGACCCCGCCGGCTGCCACGGCGCTCAGGAAGAGTCCGAGCGTGCGGGGATCGTTGCCAAAGCGTTCCGCGTTGACCAGGGGGAACAGGCTGATCGGCATCGACAGCACAGTGATGGCCAGGTCCGTGAGGAGCGCTCCGCGGATGACCGGCGTACGGACGAGAAAGGCCAGGCCGTCCGCCACGCCGCGCAGACCGGGCCGGGCGGGCTCGTCGCCGGGTCTCATCCGCGGCAGCCCGAACGCGCCGTGGAACGCGGCGGCGAAGGTGAGCGCGTCGATCAGGTAGACACCGCCGGCGCCCAGCCCGCCCAGGATCAGCCCACCCAGTACCGGGCCCGTCAGCATGGCGCCCTGGAAGGCGATCCGGTTCAACGCCAGCCCGGCGGCGAGCTGTTGTTTCGGCAGCAGACGCGGAAGGAAGGTGCGCGACACCGGACCGCTGCCGGCCGCGAAGCAGGACTGCACCGCGACCAGCAGCAGCACCCCCGCGGTCGGAAAGTTCCCGAGGAAGCCCTGCAGGGCGAGCAGGGACACACAAACGGCTTGGCCACTGGTCGTGATCAGGTAGAAGGTCCGCCGGTCCACGCGGTCGACGAGCGACCCGGCGAAGAGTCCGAGCACGATGAGGGGGACGGCCCGGGCCAGACCGACGGCCCCGGTCCAGACGGTGCTGTGCGTCGTCTGCCAGACCTGGAACATCACGGCGACGAGGGTCATCTGGCCGCCGAGGCGGGAGAGCGTCTGGCCGAGCCACAGCCGCCGGAACGGTGCCGACCGCCGCAGCGGGGTCACATCGAGCAGTGCGCGCTTCACTCCCATGCGGGGTCCTCGGCCAGCTTCTCGGCGATCCGGTCGTGGAAGCTCTTGCGCGCGAGGACCTGCTCGATGTCGGTGACGACCCGGCTCAGCGGATAGGGGATCTCGGCCTCGATCTCGGCAAGGGCCGCCTCGGTGGCGTGCCACTCCGCGGCCAGCCGTCCGACGATGCCTCGGGCGCGGTCCGTGAGCGCCACCTTCTTGCTGCGCGCGTCGTCGCCCGCCACGGTCTCCACCCAGCCGGCCGCGCGCATCGCGGCCACCTTCTGGCTGAGTGCGGAGTGGGTCCGGCCGACCGACCCGGCCAGTTCGGTGATGGTCATGGGCCCGCGGGCGTGGAGCCGGAGCAGCTCCATGACGTAGCTCGGCTTGAGCCCGGCGATCCGCTCCTCGGCGTAGATCCGGGCGATCTCCGCGTCCATCGATGCCTGCAGCAGTCGCAGCGGCCGCCAGAGGCTCTTGCCGGTGGGGTCGAGCGTGGGGTCCTCGGTCATGCGCGGCATCGTAACAGTGCTTATGTAAGTGCTGTCAGATTACTTTCGGTCGGCGGCGCCCGGGCCCCGGCGGGACGAGGTGTGCGGGCGGCCGGTCCTGGTGGACCATGGAAGCCGAAGCACTCACCAGTGAAGGGGAGGGCCACAGCCAACGAGGTGGACAGGCCGCGGACCGGAGCGAGCGGGCAGCCCACGTGGTCCGTCGGGTGGAAGGAGTGCCCGGGTGAGCGCAGCCGACGGGCGTCCGGCCGGTGCCGGTCAGCCGCAGGGAAGGCCGCCACAGCCGAGCGGGCTGATGGACCTCCTCGGTGTGGCCGCGGTCCTTCTGGACGCCGACGGCCGGATCGTCCTGTGGAGCCCTCAGGCAGAGGACCTGTACGGCTACACCGCCGAGGAGGCGCTCGGGCGGTACGCGGCACCCCTGCTCGTGCACCAGGAGCACTGGGACCTGGTCATCGGGAAGTTCACCGGCGTCATGGAGACCGGCCGGAGCTGGAGCGGCACCTTCCCCGTCCGGCACAAGGACGGCACCGTGCGGCTGGTGGAGCTGCGCAACATGCGGCTGATGGACGACCACGGCGACTTCTACGCCCTCGGGCTCGCCACCGACTCCTCGACGCTGCGCGAGGTGGAGCGGGATGTCGCCCTGTCCACCCGGCTGATCTCCCAGTCCCCCATCGGGCTGGCGATGCTCGACACCGAGCTGCGGTACGTGGCCGTCAACCCCGCCCTGGAGCGGATGCACGGCATACCCGCGAAGGACCATCTCGGACGGCACTACCGCGAGATCATGAGCGCCGCGAAGTTCGAGGTGCCCGAGGCCGCGATGCGTCAGGTCCTCAAAACCGGGGTCCCCATGGTCGACCAGGCCACGGTCGTCGGCCGTACCCCCTCCGACCCGGACCATGAGCACGCCTGGTCGATCTCGCTGTACCGGCTGGAGGACCCCCATGGGCGGGTGCTCGGAGTAGCCGATCTGGTGGTGGATGTCACCGACCGGTACCAGGCGGCCAGGGAGGCCGCCGAGGCCCGGCAGCGGCTGGCCCTGATCGCCGACGGCTCCGCCCGGATCGGCACCACCCTGGAGGTGGGACAGACCGCCCGGGAACTGGCCGAGGTCACCGTTCCCGAGCTCGCCGACGTGGTGACGGTCGATGTCCTCGACTCCGTCCTGGACGAGCACCGCCCCACCCGCGACAGCGGCCCGGCGCTCTTCCGCGCCCTCGCGGTGAAGGCCGCCTACCCGACCGAAGCCGTCCGCGCCGCCGATCCGCCCGGCCATATCGCCGCCTACGACACCGACCGCCTGGCCACCCAGTGCGTCCGCACCGGCCGCCCGATCCTGGTCTCCCACGCCGATGCCCGTGACCTGGCGCGCATCGCCCGCGACGACCACGCCGCCACCCTGCTGGCCCGCGCCGGGGTGCACTCCTACATGCTGGCCCCGCTCACCGCGCGCGGCCATATCCTCGGCGTCCTGGGGCTCATCCGGGCACTCAACTCACCGCCCTTCGACGAGGACGACCTCGCCCTCGCCGCCGAACTGGCCTCCCGCGCCGCCGTGTGCATCGACAACGCCCGCTCACACCAGAGCGTGCGCAACGCCGCCGAGACCCTGCAGCGCAGCCTGCTGCCCGACCACCCGCCGCACCGTCCCGGTCTTCAGCTCGCCTCCCGGTACCGGCCCGCGCAGGCTACCTACGAGATCGGCGGCGACTGGTACGACGTCCTCCCGCTCGACGGCGACAAGACCGCCCTCGTCGTGGGCGACGTCATGGGCAGCGGTATCGACGCCGCCGCCACCATGGGGCGTCTGCGCACCGCCACCTGCGCCTTCGCCGACCTCGACCTCGACCCCGCCCAGGTACTCCAGCACCTCGACAAGATCACCTCGGGGCTGGAGCACTACATCGCCACCTGCGTCTACGCCGCGTACGATCCCCACCGCTCCACGCTGCACATCGCCACCGCCGGCCATCTGCCCCCCGCCCTCGTACGCAGCGGCAAGCACCCCGAGTTCCTCTACCTGCCCACCGGCACACCGCTCGGAGTGGGCGGCGTCCCCTTCGAGACCACCACCTTCGTCCTGGACCCCGGCGACCAACTCGTCCTCTACACCGACGGACTGGTCGAGACCCGCCACCACTCCCTCGACGAACGGCTCGACACCCTGCTCCGCCTGCTGGACGCCCCCGACCGCTCCCTGGAGGACACCTGCGACCGGCTCCTGCGCGAACTGCGGCGTCCCGACGACCCCGACGATGTCGCCCTGCTGATCGCCGGCACCGAGCCGTTCACCCCGGAAACGCCCTAGCGTCTCCGGCCTTGCGGGAATCCACCGTCCCCCCGGGGACCTTCGCCCGATGACCGAAAACAGCAGATTGCAACCGGTCAATTGCCGAACCGAATCCCGACGTGACGTGAATTGAGAAAAAATGTGAGCTCTCGCGGCCGGAAATTGCTATTCACCGTGACGAGGCCGCACCCACTTCCGGCGAATGCCGTGCAGATCAGCGCCCCGGAAGCATCGTTTCCCTGTCGTCTTCCGTCCCGTGAGACATCCCCTCACCAGCGGCGAGCCGTCATGCTCATGCCCTTTTCCTGCGCACACCGCCGATGCCGACGGCGCGCTCACACCACCCATAAAGCTCAATTATTCACCCGGATTCGATCCTCTCAAGTGGTGCGCCGTGACAATGCAACTGGCTGCGTGTCATATCACTACTGCGCCGCAGAAGGCCGACAGGGTGTCGCCCTTCGCAGCAGGCCGAAAGGAACATGTCCATGCGCAGTGCCCGCACTCTGTTCGCCTCCGCCGTCATCACCGCGATGTTCGCGGTCGCCGCTCCCACCGCGACCGCGGCCGAGGCTCACACCACGGACCACGTCGCGTCGAGCAGCTCCGACCACGACCACCGCAAGTGCAAGCACGGACACCACAAGAAGGACGATCACAAGAAGGACCACCGCAAGAAGAAGCACCACAAGCGCGATCACCACAAGCGGGACCACCACAAGCGTGATCACCACAGGTGGGACCACCACCGGCCGAACGGCGGGGTGCACACCGGCGGCGGGTACCTGGCCGACCTCCTGCGCTAGGACGGGGACCAGGCCCGGCACGACGGGTCAGTGACCGGACGCCGACCGGCTTCCTGTTGCGCTGTGGGGTGGGCTCTCCTCCGGGGGAGTCCACCCCACTTCGGCGATTCGCCGTGACAGGCGACGGCTGGTAGGGAGGTGGTATGAGCGAAATACCTCCGGTCCTGACCGTAACCGCTATCAGCACCATCGGAGTCACCGATGTTCACGACGACAACGCGGACTCGTGGCTGGTGATCGAAACCGCCGAACAGGGGCAGCTGTTGCTGAACCTTCCCGGCCCCCTCTACCGGGCGGCGGTCCAGTCGACCGAGCTGCCGGCCGGCCAGCCCGGCCCCGGCCGCCTGGCGCTGACCGAGGCCGAAGTCGCTGCCTACCGCGCCCACATCGCGAGCCTGACCCGGACGGACCAGGAGTCGGCCGGGTAACTGGACGATCAGCCGGACCGGTCACCGACCGCACACGGACTGCATCGAAGGACGACGCCCGGAACTGCGGCGGGCGTCCACGGCGGCGTTTCAAGCGGCCGAAAGCGGCAACGCGTTGTGCATGTCCTCACGCGCTCGTTACCGCAGCAACGAAGCAGCGAAGGTCGTCGTCGTCCTCGCAGACCTGACGGCGCTGATCCTCGGTCTGTGGATCCTGTTCGCCCTCGTCGACGCGAACCGCGCCAATGATCTGGTCAACTTTGTCCATGACGCGGCCGGCTGGCTGGCCGGGTGGTCGCACGATCTGTTCACCATGGACGCCGACTGGTTGCGGACCGTGCTGAACTACGGGCTGCCCGCCGTCGTCTATGTGTGCATCGGGCACGCGCTGGCCGCCCGGATCCGCCGTATCTAGGCAGCCTCTCCCTGGTTCCGGGCCCGGGCGATGAGGACGGCGACGTCATCGGGATCGTCCGGATCGCGCAGTGCGTCAAGAAGACGGTCACAGGTGTCCTCCAGTGAACGGTCCGGACTGTCGAGAAGGTGCAGGAGAAGCGCCAGGCGCTCGTCGATGGCGTCGTGGCGGGTCTCGACCAGCCCGTCCGTGTAAAGGACCAGCTGGTCGCCGGGGCGCACGCCGAAGGTGGCCTCTTCGAAGGGCACACCACCGACCCCGAGGGGTACGCCGATCGGCAGGTCGAGCAGTTCCGGGGGCTTGCCCGTGCGCATCAGCACCGGCGGCAGATGTCCGGCGACGGCGATGTGACAGACGGCGTGGTGCGGGTCGTAGACGGCGTAGGCGCAGGTGGCGTACTGATCCAGACCGGCGGTGATCTTGTCGATGTGCCGCAGCACCTCGGTCGGCGGGATGTCGAGGTCGGCCAGGGTGGAGGTGGCGGTGCGCAGGCGTCCCATGGTGGTGGCGGCGTCGATGCCGCTGCCCATCACATCGCCCACGACGAGCGCGGTCTTGTCCGCCCTGAGGGGGATCACATCGAACCAGTCGCCGCCGACCTCGCTGGTCGTGCCGGCGGGCTGGTAGCGGGTGGCGATCTCCAGGCCCTTCTGGTGCGGTGGGTGGGCGGGGAGCAGGCTGCGCTGGAGGGTGAGGGCGGCGTTGCGCTGGCTCTGGTACAGGCGGGCATTGTCGATGCACACCGCGGCGCGGTCGGCCAGTTCGGCGGCCAGCGCGAGGTCGTCCTCGTCGAACGGCAGCGGGTTGCGAGCGCGGGTCAGGCCCAGGGCACCGAGCACCTCACCGCGGGCGATCAGCGGCATCGTGAGATAGGTGTGGATGCCGGCGCGGGCCAGCAGGGCGGCGGCCTCGGGGTCACGGGCGATACGGGCCAGGTCCCGCTCGTCGACGTGGGGTATCAGGATGGGGCGGGCGGTACGCACACACCGGGTGGCCAGCCGGTCGGGTCCGTAGCTGGCGAGGTGGCCGGGAGGGTCGGCGGCGCGGACCGCCTCCGTGGGGTAGGCGGCCTTGACCGCGAGGGCCCGGAAGAGCGCATGGCGGGCGCCGGATGTCTGGGGTGGACGGCCTTCCAGGACGGAATCCAGGATGTCCACCGCCGCCACGTCGGCGAGGTCGGGGACGGCGACGTCGGCCAGCTCGCGGGCGGTCTGCTCCACCTCCAGCGTGGTGCCGATCCGGGCCGACCCGTCGGCGATCATGGCCAGGCGTCGCCGGGCGCGGGCCGCCTCGGTGGCCGCGCGGTGCCGGTCGGTGACGTCCACCGAGAGGCCGGCCACCCCGAGCACCCGCCCGCCCGGGTCCTCCAGCCGGTAGTAGGAGACCGACCAGGCATGATCGTTGTCGGGGTCGGCGGGTGTGCGTCCCACGGTGTGCTCGTCGACCAGGGGCGTGCCGGACTCCAGGACCTGCCGCAGGGCTGCCTCGATGGCGTCGGTCTCCAGGAACGGCAGCACCTCACGCACCGACCGGCCCAGATGGTCCTCGGCGGGGACGCCGTTCATCCGCTCCAGCGCCGGGTTGACGGCCAGATAGCGCAGCTCGGTGTCCAGGACGGCCAGTCCGATGGGGGACTGCGAGACAAGCCGCGTGGACAGGGCCACATCCCGTTCCACCTGGCGCAGGATCTCCTCGTCCGTGGCGATGCCCAGGGCGTAGAAGTCACCCCGGTCGTCCAGCAGCCGCATATTGCGGAACTCGACCAGCCGGGTGCTGCCGTCCTTGTGCCGGACGGGGAAGGCGCCGGCCCAGCTCTCGCCCGTCGCCATCACCTCGGTGAAGAGCCTGACCACCAGGTCCAGCTGCTGTTCATGGACCAGCAGCCGCCCGGCGTACCGGCCCAGCGCCTCCTGCGCGGTGTACCCGAACAGCTTCTCGGCCTGCGGGCTCCACAGCACGATCCGTCCCTCGGCGTCGAGCAGCACCGCCGCGACGCTGAGCAGGTCCAGCAGTCCGCTGCGCTGCGGCTCCCCGGGAGGCGGCTGGGCGCCCGCCGGGCCGAAGGGGCCTGCTGTACCCATCCCAGGCACCTCCTCCGCCTGTGAGCGCGGTATGCGGCCCCGCCGGGTTCGGACTGCGGCCCGTGTCCACCGCACCCAGCAGTGCTTCCATGTTCCCCGGATCAGGGCGGCCGCGCAGTCGCGCCGGACCGCGCCCGCGGCGCCCCGGACCACTGATGCCGGCGACAGGGACGCACACCGGCCCGCACCGTGATCAACACCACCATTCCCCGGCGAGTCGGCAGGTCGGCGTGCCGGCGGGTCGAGAACGTGCTCCCCGCCCCCGCCACCCCGCTGGTCACGCCGTGGGAGAACAGGCAGTCGCGGGCACGGTCCGCGGGGTGGTCCGTGGTGAACGGTGCCGGTCGGCGGGGCCATTCCCCGGTTGCTTCCGCCGCAATTCCCGGTACGCATTCGCCGCCCGGGCCCCGGATTTGCCTCGGGCCAGGGGCGGTGTGCAACAGTGGGCGTCCCGGTCAGCCGGGCGCGCCGCCTGCGCAGCCCCTGCCGGGACTCCCCCACACCCCAAACGGTCGGTTCCGGCTGCGCCCTGCGCGTGTCCGGGCCGTCGCCCTCCCGCTACGTCCTTCCCGAGAGAGCGATGCAGGCAACGACTCTTCCTCCCCGGACCGCAGACCTGTTCCGGCAGGGTCTGGAGCGCCAGGCCGGCTCCGCCCTGCTGCGTTTCGGCGCCGCGCGGCAGCAACCGGCCGACCGGATCAGCTGGTCCGGCGACGGTGCCGCCGCCTGGCTCGACGACGCCCGCGGACATCTGTGGAGCGTCGGCGACGCGGTTCCCGCCGCCGGGCTCGTCCTCCGTGCCGCGCATGAACTCCCCGATGACGTAAGGGAGTTCACCGGCCCTCTAGGTACCGAGGCCCTGGTCGGCCGCCACCTCGCGGTGACCGATGTCGTCGAGTGGGTCTTCCGGTGGACGCTGGAGGAACCGCCCGTCCAACGGGCCGAGGAGCGGGTGATCGAGCTGGACGAGACTCACCACGGGGAGCTGCTCGCCTTCCTCAACGAGCACAGCCCCGCCCATTCGACCGGCCCCGGCTCCTCCGGCGTCAGCCTGTGGACCGGCATCCGCGACACGGACGGACGGCTGGTGGCCTGCGGCGCCCTGAGCAGCCTGCGGGACAGCGGCGCTCCCCTGATGGCGTCGGTCGCGACGGACGCGAGGCAGCGCGGTCAGGGGCTCGGTGCGGCGCTGACCGCGTGGCTGACCCGGTACGCCGTACGCCGGTACGGGTTCTGCACGCTGTGGCAGCTCGCCGACAACTCCCCCGCCGAACGGCTCTACAACCGCCTCGGATTCCGCAACGAGGATCCGTGCGTCTCCGCGCGCATCGCCGCGCCGGGACGCCCTTGAGGGGACGCCGGCCCGTCGATGCCGTCGACCGGTGACGCGGCCGCGCGCTCACAGCCGCAGGCGGTGTACCCGGGCGAGGAGCAGGACGGTGTCATCGGCCGGGGAGCTCGGTACGAGGCGGGCGAGGATGTGGTCCGCGGCGGCCTCCAGTGAGTCGGGGAGCCGGCCCAGTTCCGTGCGGAGCGCCGTCAGCCCCTCGTCGATGTCCTGGCCCCGTGCCTCGATGAGGCCGTCGGTGTAGAGGACGAGTGTGGTGTCGTCGGGCAGGCCGATCTCCGTCGACCGGTAGGGACAGCCGCCGACGCCGAGGGGGACCCCCAGCACCTCGTCGACGATCTCGGTACGGCCGTCGGGGTAGCGGAGGAGGGGCGGGGGGTGACCGGCGCTGGCGATCCGGGTGTGTCCGGTGACGGGGTCGTAGCGGATGTAGAGACAGGTGGCGAGTTCGATGCCCGCCTCCTGGGCGCACTGGTCGAGTTCGGTGAGCAGCTCTTCCGGCTCCTGGTCGTGCCGGGCCAGTGCCTTGGCGGTGATGCGCAGCCTGCCCATCGACGCGGCGGCCGAGACGCCGTGTCCCATGACGTCGCCGACGACCAGGGCGACTCGCTGCTCGGGCAGGGCGATCACGTCGTACCAGTCGCCGCCGACCTCGGTGACGTGGCTGCCCGGCAGATAGCGATGGGCGAGGTGCAGGGAGGGGCAGGTCCCCAGGGAGCTGGGCAGCAGCGCCCGTTGGAAGGTGAGCGCGATGTTCCGCTCCCGGCTGTATAGCCGCGCGTTGTCCAGGCAGAGCGCGGCCCGGGAGGCGAGCTCCGCGGCCAGGCTGAGGTCCTGCTCGGTGAAGGCCGGCCGGGCCGCGGACCGGCCGAAAATGGCGATGCCCTGCACCGTTCCCCGGGCGATGAGCGGGGCGAGGAGGAGGCAGGTCAGACCGCTGTCGGCCAGCACCCGGGCGCGCTCTTCATCCAGCACGGTCCGCAGGATGAACTCCTGGTTCACCGGCGCGGAGATCGGGCGGCCGGTCCGCAGCATCCGGTGGATGGCGGAGCCCGGCGGGTAGTGCACTCCCTCCACCCCGCTCACCAGTTCCGTCGCGGGAGGGGGCAGCACGGTGCCGTGGGCGAGGCGGCGGGTGATCACCGGCAGCGCCGGGTCGAACGACTCCCGCTCGTCCAGCCATTCCACGAGCTCCACGACGGCCGCGTCGGCGAAGACCGGGACCACGGCGTCGACCAGCTCCTGGGCCGTGACCTGCACGTCCAGGGTGGTGCCGATCCGGGTGGAGGCCTGGTCCAGCAGCGCCAGCCGCTGACGGGTGGCGGTCGCCTCGACGATGGCCTGCTCCCGGTCGGTCACATCCACCAGCAGTCCGCCCACCCCCGGGCGGGTGCCCCCTGCCCGGGAGAGCGGGAAGAAGCTCACCGACAGCACCTTGTCCCGGTCCGGATGGCCCCGGGTACGCATCCCGACCCGTACCCCCGCGACGGGCTTGCCTTCCTCGGCGACGCCGCGCAGCATCCGCTCGTACTCGCCGCCGTCCGCGGTGATCATGATCTCGGTGATGCGCCGTCCCAGGTGTTCCTCGATGGGCAGCCCGTTGATGTCGGCGAGCCCCTGGTTGAGGTGGGCGTAGCGCAGCTCCTCGTCGAGCATGACCAGGCCGATGGGGCAGGTCTCGAAGAGCGCGTCGAGGAAGGCGAGATTGGTCTTCACCCGGTCCAGCTCGTCACCACGGCTCGCCAGGGCCATGACCACCGAACGCCCCGCGGCCCCCGCCACCGGAAAGACCCGGAAGCCGCAGTCGAAGACCGAACCGTCCAGATGCGTGGCGAGCAGCCGTCCACGCCAGTAGCCCTCGGTCCGGCCGCGCTCCGCCAGGCGGGCGCAGGCGTCGGAACCGTCACCGGGAGCGGCGGGGAAGAGCAGGGCACCGGGCTTCGCCAGCAGCTCCGCGGCGCGGTAGCCGAACAGGTGCTGGGCGCCGGGGCCCCAGTAGCAGATCCGGTTGTCGTCATCGATGCCGAACACGGCGACCGCGACATGCTCCAGCAGCGACCCGGGCTCGGACCAGAGCGGACCGCGAGCCTGCTCGTCGCTCGGCCGATCTGATGGCACCGGCTTGTCCTTCCACCCGCCGCGCACGGTGGCCCGGCCGCCCTCCGGACGCCAGAGCGGCTCTCTTCATTCTGCGCCCGTCGCTCAGGTGCGGACACTCGGCGTGGTGACCGGTCCCGGGACGAGCGGCAGCGCGGCCGCCGTACGCCGCGGTTCCGGCCGTCATGATCGATGCGGCCGGGCGGCCCGCCCTCGCGTACGGCAGCGCACCGGCAGCTGAGCGCTGCGGTGGCGCGGTGCCGGGCCGGGCCGGGACGGGCCGCTTCGGGATACGCCGGGCCGGGCCGCGCCTCGATGCGCCGGGCCGGGACGGGCCACGTCGGGATGCGCCGGGCCGGGCTGGGCCACGTCGGGATGCGCGGTACGAGGAGATCCGTGCCGCCGCGCCTGCCTGACCTGGGAGGCCTCGTCCCTCAACTGCCTTACGGGGCGGGTCGGATCCGGATGACATTGGCTGGATTCCCGGTGTGAGCGGAGCTGCCGAAGCGGCTTGGGTGGAGAGGTCCGCAAGAGCGCTGCGTGAGGGGTATGGGTGTACGACTACATCATCGTGGGTGCCGGATCGGCCGGATGTGTGCTGGCGGCCCGGCTCACCGAGGACGAGAGCACCCGCGTTCTGCTGGTCGAGGCCGGGCCGGTGGACGATGCGCAGGAAATCCACGTCCCGGCCGCCTTCAGCAAGCTTTTCCAGACGAAGTACGACTGGAGCTACCTCAGCGACTGCGAACCGGGACTGGACGGCCGGCGCCGGTTCCTGCCCCGGGGCCGGATGCTCGGTGGTTCGTCGTCGATGAACGCGATGATCTACATCCGGGGCAACCGCCGTGACTACGACGCCTGGGCCGCCGCGGGTGCGGAGCAGTGGGGCTGGGACGACGTTCTGCCCTACTTCCTGCGCGCCGAGGACTTCCGGGGGGAGACATCGCCGTGGCACGCGGCCGGCGGGCCGCTGACCGTCAGCGAAGGCCGCTCACGGCATCCGCTGATGGCTGCCTATGTGGCGGCCTCGCAGGAGGCCGGCCACCCCTACACCGCTGACTTCAACGGTCCCGAGCAGGACGGTGTCGGCTACTACCACCTGACGCAGCGCGACGGTATGCGCTGCAGTACGGCCGTCGCGTATCTGCGGCCCGCTCTGGAACGGCCGAATCTCGAAGTGCTCACCGGCGCCCAGTGCACCCGGGTGCTGTTCGACGGCGCTCGCGCGAGGGGGGTCGAGCTGGAACGGGGCGGTGACCTGCTCCAACTGCGCGCCGAGCGGGAGGTGGTGCTGTCGGCCGGGGCATACAACTCCCCGCAGCTGCTCATGCTTTCCGGTATCGGCGTGGCCGATGAACTGGCGGCCCGCGGCATCACACCCCGGGTGGACCTCCCGGTGGGGGAAAACCTGCAGGACCACCCGCACATCGGCCTTTCCTACCTGACCGACACCGAATCCCTGCTGACCGCGGAGACGCCGGACAACGTGCGCATGCTGGAAACCGAGGGCCGTGGTCCGCTGAGCTCCAACGTCGGTGAGGCCGGGGGGTTCCACCGCACCCGCGAGGGGCTGGACGCTCCCGACGTCCAGGTGCACGCCACACCGGTGATGTTCCACGAGGAGGGCATCAGCCCGGTCACCGACCATGCCTTCATGTTCGGCGCGGTCCTGCTCGCCCCCACCAGCCGGGGCAAGGTCTCGCTGCGGTCGGCGATCCCCAGCGCCAAACCGCACATCCTGCACAACTACCTGACCACGGACGAGGATCGCACCACGGCGGTACGGGCACTGCGGATGCTGCTGGACATCGCCGACCAGCCCAGCCTGCGCAAACACCGTCGCGCCGACTTCCGCGTCCCCCGCGCCACGGACGACGCCGGCCTGCTGGAGTTCGCCCGGCGCGAGCTGCAGACCCTCTACCACCCGGCGAGCACCTGCGCGATCGGCCCCGTGGTCGACTCCCGGCTCGCGGTGCACGGCGTCAGCGGCCTGCGCGTGGTGGACGCCTCGGTGATGCCGACGGTGGTGCGGGGCAATACCAACGCTCCCACGATCATGATCGCGGAGAAGGCTGCGGACCTGATCCGCGGCCTCCCAGCGCCGGCCTGATCTGCGCGCCGGCGTCCGGAGGGAGCGCCGGCGGTGGCCCCGAGGGCCGAGGCGTAGAGGACGAGGAGGCCGTGCCTTCCGCTTCCCTATGCGAGACCGGAAGGCACGGTTGGGGCGTGACGTGAGGTTCAGCTGATCCGCGCGGGAACGAGCAGACGCTCGAGGCCCAGGGCCTTGGCCGTGGTGTCGCCGTACATGACGAGCTTGCCGCCGGGCCAGAGCGCGATGAGGTCGTCCTGACGGGTACCGCCGCCGAAGGCGCCGGCGGTGACCAGGTTGCTGTAACGCCATGCGGACTTCGCGGGGCGGAGCCGGTGTTCGGCCTTGAAGCCCTTGGCGGCGATGTTCTCGTAGACGGTCACTTCACCATCGGACCAGCGGACGAACAGATCCTGGTCGCCGGCGGTCGCGGCGAAGTTCCCGGCGACGCTGTCGCGGGCGTGTGACCAGGTCGTGTTCTTGCGCTTGGCGAGCTGCTTCTCGGCGTGCAGACCCCGCCCGTCCACATTGGTGTAGAGGGTCATCTCGGCGTCGGACCAGCGCACCACGAGGTCGTCGCGGCGCGTGTTGCCGCCGCCGAACCGGCCCGCGGTGATGCTCTCGGCGTGCGTCCACGTGCCGTTGGGGCCCTTGAGCTGGATCGCCTGGGTCAGCTTGTTGGTCTCGTTGACGTCCTTGTAGAGGGTCAGTTTGCCGTCGTCCCAGCTGACGAGGAGGTCGTCGGTGCTGTTGCCGGTGAATTCTCCGGCGGTGACGGCCTTGGCCTTCTTCCAGACCGGTCCCTTCTTGACGAGCTGGATGTCCTTGCGCAGACCGTATGCGCGGTTGCCGGGGTAGAGGGAGACCTCACCGTCGGACCAGCGCACGATCAGATCGCCGGTGTTGTTGCGCACCGATTCGGAGTGGAACCGGCCGGTGAGGACGGTGCTGGCGTGCTGCCAGGTGGTGGCGTCACCGAGGGGGTTGACGGTGTCCGGCGCCGCGTCCGTGACCGCCTGCTGGTAGAGACGGAAGACGTCGTTGTCGAACTGCGAGCTGTAGGAGACGTCGTCCTGGAGCCCGCCGGTTTTGTAGCCGCCGATGGCACCGACGAGGTTGCCGCGGCTGCCGTCGAAGCCTTCCAGGAACGGACCGCCGCTGACCCCCGTACTGAAGCCGGCGCAGCTGATTTCCATGAACCGGCCCTGGAAGGCCCTGGTCGCGTTCGTGCACTGCAGCGGGGTCTTCTGGCCCCCGGGATAGCCCATGAGCGTCACCTCACGGCGGGCCAGATCCGCGGCGCGGACCGCCGTGAGCGTGTTGCCGCGGCCGACGGCATCTTCCAGGAGCTGTCCTTGGGAATTCGGTCCGACGCGCAGGACGGCGAAGTCCACATCGTCGCTGGGTGACGAGGACAGATACCGTTCATCGATCCACACCTTGCCCAGCTCCATCGGGAAGAGCCCGTAGGGCCGTTCCCCGGGCTGGCCCGCCTGCGAGGCCCCACCCCGGTAGCCGGGCACGAAGGCGACATTGCGATACGACTTGCCGCCCTTCAGGCAGTGAGCCGCGGTGAGCACCAGACTCTTGGTCGGCGAGGTGACGGCGCTGGCGCTGCAGAACTGGTTGGGCGTCGCCGACCCGTCCTCACTGCGGATCAGGAACACACCGACCGTGGCGGCTCCCGACGCGACCTGATGGCTCGGCGCGAACACTCCACTGCGGCCCGCCACGTCGGCGGAACTCGGCGGATCCTGCCCCTTCTCCCCCGCCCGCACCGCGTCCACGGGGACGGCGGCACGAATGCGCTCCGGCGTCCAGTAGCGCTCCAGCTCCTGCGCCTTGCGGATCTCTTCCTGCGTCACGCCCTTGGAGGGCTTCACGGGGCCAGAGGACGGCGTCGCCGGACCGGACGACGGCACAGTCGCCACGCCGGCGGGCACATCCGGTGCCCGAAAGCCGCGCGGCAGGGACGGTTGTGCGCCCTGATCCGCGGGCGCGGTCCGAGCAGCCGGCGGCGACGCCTGGTGCGCGGCGAGCGCCGGAACGGCGAGCACGATCGAGGCGCAGCCGCCGACAGCGGCGGCGCGCACCCAAGGTATTCGTTTCATGAGCCTGTCCGTTGAAGGGTCGGAACGACCGGGTTCAGCTGAGGGAGCCAAGGCGCGCGTGCGTTCTCAGCCCTGGGATTCGGTGGTGGTGTGGTGCTCGCGCGGTTCTTTGGCGCGCCTCCTCCGGATTCAGCGGGGCGAATCCGGATCGCCGCCGGTCGGCGGCGAATTCACCAACTGCGCTGTCCTGAAGGAATGGCCAGATCGCGGTACTTTGCTGAGCGCTTTCCGGCCTACGGTGAGCTGCCTTTCGGCGGCCCGGATGTCCACATCGGCAATAACCCCACCCTTGTTTCCTTCCGCACGCCGTACGGGCGAAGGAAACTGCACGGCAGGGGTGGGCGCGTCAGCGAGATCTCGAGAGAGGAGGGTCGTCAGACTTCGACCGGTGATCCTTCCGGGATGGGCGACGGCGCATCCGCGGTCCCCCCATGGATGTAACGACAGAATAAGAAGCGGGAAGGAAGGTATCACGAAACCACAGGCAAAAGCGGACAGCGGGCGCTTTGCCGAATATCAAAACCTTGTGATGTCGACCACTTGACGCCTCGTCAAGTGACTGTGTTGTTCTTGCATGCGCCTGAAGTCGCTCCCGCCTTTTCTCGCCACCGAAGGCTACACAGCCCCATGGCCCTATCGGCGGCGGGCAATCGTGATGATCTCCCGGCTCGTACCGGTGACGGGCCCACCGTCCCAGGTCCCGTACCGGGCCTCGACGGCAAAGCCCGCGTCGATGAGGAACTCGTCGAGCTTCGCGACGTCAAGGAAGCGCAGGCTCGTCCGGTCGACGCGGAGCACGGTGCCGTCGGCCGCGGCCGTCGTCCCGGTGAAGGTGACCAGGTCACCGATGACGGACTCGGTCTCGTGCCATACGCGCAGGGCCCGGCCGGCCGAGTCGACGATGTCGGATGCCTCGGAGGGATTCCAGTCCTCCCAGGCACGCGCCTGCGGGTGCCGCGTCTCGAACGCGAAGCGGCCGCCGTTGCACAGCGCCGTGTGGACCGCCGCGAGGGAGGCACGCAACTCCGCGTCCGTGACAAGGCATTGGAAGGCGTGGCTGGTCATCGTCGCCAGGTCGAACGCGGCGTCCCACCGCGAGGCTGCCGCTGCTGTGCCCTCGACCCACTCGATAGCGGTGCGATGCCGGGCCCGGGACCGAGCCCGGGCAAGTGCGGCACGGTCCGGATCAAGTCCGACGAGACGGCCCGGGTGGCCACGTTCGCGAGCGAGGTGCAGCATGGCGCCGGTGCCGCAGCCGACGTCCAGGACCGAGGCCGCGGCCATGACCAGCTCGTCGTAGAAGGCATCGCTGGGGCACTGTTCGGGGTCCCACGGATTCAACAGGTCGTACAGCGCGGCGGCATCAGCGTTCGAGAAGACGACGGCAGCGTCCACACCTGTCTCCTCTCTCCAGACCATCGGTCCAGCTTCGTCCGGTCCATCGGTTAAGCGGGGGCGGTCAGTCAAGGCGCCGGAGGGGTCGGTCGAGGCGCCGGCAATCCCTTCAGGGAGCGCCAGTAGTCCGGTTCCCTGGGGTTCTCGATCCAGCCGGTCAACTCCCATGCCGCGAAGGAGAACGCAATCCCCAGCTCTGCTCCTTCGTAGAGGGAGGTCAGTTCCGTGAGGTACACGGGGGCCTGGTCGACGAGGTGCGTCTCATGGTTCTCCTCGCACCCGCACGCCACACTCACGCCCGCGAACACCCAAGCGCTGGTGCCTTCCGAACAGTCCACCTGCAGCATGTATTCGAGCCGGTCGCCGGCCTCGTCGCCCACCGTGATCTCCGTGAACAGCACCCCGGGCTCCCATTCCCACCGCGCCGGGCCCTTCGGGGCGAGTGCCGCATCCACCCGCGCGGCTTCGTGCCGTAGGAGCTCCAGGTCCCCCTCCCCGGCCTCGGGGAAGAGTTCTTCGAGAGGGGCCTCGGCAAAGAGCCCGTGCTGCGGCGTGGTCATGGGGTCGATCATCGTCAGGAGGTGGTTCCCCCACAACCGGTTACCGGGTGGTGCAGACGCTGCCTGCGTCTGCGGGCGGCCGCGGTCGTCTCGGCCGGCCGGCCCGCCTCAAGCCCGCAGTTCGCCGTCGAAGACGGTTACTGCCTGGCCGAGCAGGGTGACGCGGTCGCCGCGTAGTTCGACGCCCACCCGGCCGCCCCGTGGGGAGAGTTGTACGCCGGTGAGTGTGGTGCGGTCCAGCCGTCCGGACCAGAGGGGGGCGAGGACGCAGTGGGCGGCGCCGGTGACGGGGTCCTCGGGGATGCCGGCGGCGGGGGCGAAGACTCGGGAGACGAAGTCGTGGTCGGCGCCGTCCGGGGCGTTCGCGGTCACGATGACCGCCCGGCCGCTGAAGTCGGCCAGCGCGGCGATGTCCGGGGTCAGGTCACGCACCGTGGCCGCATCGGGCAGTTCCACGAGCAGATCGTGCCTGGCCCGGCCCGTCCACTTCGGCTCGGCGCCGAGGGCCTCGGCGAGGTGCGGCGGCGCGGGGGTGGCGGTCGGCGCATCCGCCGGGAAGTCCAGGGAAATCACGCCCTGGTCGTCGCGACGGGCGGTCAGTGCACCGCTGAGCGTGTCGAAGTGCAGGCCCGCGTCAGGAGCGGCGCCCTGGGTGGTGTGGAGCACGTGGGTGGTGGCCAATGTGGCGTGACCGCACAGATCGACCTCCACGGTCGGCGTGAACCACCGCAATCCGTAGGTGTTTTCCGCTGTCCGGTGCACAAAGGCGGTTTCCGGCAGGTTGAGTTCGGCGGCCACTCGCTGCATCCAGGCGGCGTCGGCCGGCTCGTCCAGCAGACACACACCGGCGGGATTGCCGGCGAAGGGGCGGTCGGTGAACGCATCGACGATGAAGGCACGCATGTGTCCGACGCTACTGGTTGTGGCTCGTTCGAGGGGTGTGGGTTTGGAGAGGGGGTCTGGGAAGGGGGTGCGATGAGGGCGGTACGTCGCCTTTGTCGGCCGTACCCCGGATGCGGGGCTTCCTCGGTGCCGGGTGTCCCGTACGTCTTTGGGTGACTCGTCGGCCATCGATGTGCCGTAGTCCGCCATCCGTTCCGCCAGTCATTTTCACTCCGGAAGTGAGCATCTTTTGGCCTCTTCTGTCTGACGGAGCACGGGAGGGGCAAGCTGTTCTCGCCATGGAAGCCGGATACGTACTCAGGGGATTGCGGGCCATCGCGTTCGCGGTGGTCTGCGTACTGCTCACGGCTGTCGGGCATGTGCTGACCTCCGGTGCGGTGCTGCCGTGGAAGGTGCTGCTCACGGCTGCGGCAGGGGCCGCGGGAGGTGCATGGTGCTTCGCCGGCCGTGAACGAGGTCCGTTGACGGTGGCGGCCCTGACCGTGGGCACCCAAGCGACGCTGCACTCCGCCTTCGCCCTCGGGCAGGCGATCGACCACGCCGGGCACAGCAAGCTGTCCTGGGCCAAGCTGTGGTGGGAATCGCTGCGGTGTGGTGGCGGTGTGCCGTTCCATGACATGCGCGTCCCAAGTGGCCCGCACGAGGGCCTGGTTGACGGATTGCCGGTGCAGGCGATGCTCGGTGACGGGCACTTCGGCGGTCTGTCGATGCCGGGCCAGATGCCCGGCATGGGGCACCTACCGCATCCGGGGACGCCGGGTGGCATCGGCGCGATGCTCGCGGCGCATCTGCTGATCGCGACGCTGAGCGTGTGGTGGATGTGGGGCGGCGAACGAGCGGTCTTCCGGCTGGTGCGGGCGGTGTCCCTCGCTCTCGTACCGCGTATCCGGCTCGTTCTGCACCCCGTGCTTCCGACCCTCCCTCCGGACACCCGGGAACCGGAGCGGACACCGCATCGCGCCTTGCGGAGACTGCTCCTGGTCCATGTCGTCTCGCGACGGGGCCCACCGCTGGAGCCCGCTGTCCACTGACAGCAGTGCGCCCTGCGGGCCACGGACGGAACCTGCGCGGACGCCGCGCCGGCCGCGCCCGCCCCGACATCTCCGGTCCCGATGCCGTTCACAGTGACCGGATCCAGCGAAGGACTTCCGATGATGATGACGCCTGCCCAGATGCCGGTATCACAGATACCCCTGCCCACGGAACTGCGCACGGGAGAGGAGGCCTCGCATGCGTGCCGCTGAGGATGCCCTGGTGACCAGGTGGGCGCTGGAGGGCCGTAGCGGCGACGAGGCCGCCGTCGAGCGGTTCGTACGGGCCACCCGACGCGATGTGCTGCGCTATGTCACGCACTTGAGCGGTGACTTCCAGGCGGCGGACGACCTGGTCCAGGACACCTATCTGCGGGCCCTCCGGGGCCTCCCCTCCTTCGAGGGCCGGTCCTCGGCCCGTACCTGGCTGCTGACGATCGCGCGGCGCACGGTCGCCGACCGGATCCGGGCCAACCGGGCCAGGCCCCGGATCGCCGCGCTCGACGACTGGCAGACCATGGCGGAACAGGCGCAGCCGGAGGTCCTGCCGGGATTCGACGAGGGCATCGTGCTGGCCGATCTGCTCTGCGCGCTTGCGCCCGCGCGGCGGGAAGCGTTTGTGCTCACCCAGCTGCTCGGGCTGCCCTATGCGCAGGCCGCCTCGGTGGCGAGGTGTCCGGTGGGCACCGTCCGGTCCCGGGTGGCGCGGGCCCGGGAGACGCTGATCGCGCTGGTGAACTCCGCTGAAGGCACCACCGTGCGGCGGCCGGGCGGTGCGGAGCGGGAAGCGGCGGAGGCGGGGTTCGGCGCGACGTGGCAGGTGTCCGCTTCGACGGCGTCGGCCTGAGGCGGGATTGGCCTGATACGGGGTCGGCCCGAGGCAGGGTTGGCCTGCGGCGGGATCGGCCCTGAGGCGGGATCGGCCTGAGGCCGGATCGGCCTGAGGCAGGGTCAGCCTCGGCCGGTGTCGGGAGCCGGATGAGGCGGCGGCGGTGGTGGTGGTCGGCCGGGCAGAAGGCCGGGGCGCAGGGACGCTTGGAACAGCGGTCCCGCGCCCCGGTCCGGCGCCCCCGTCCCGCAAGCCCGGCCCCCGCCCGTCCCGGCCCCCGCCCCCACCCCGCACGCCCGGCCCCGCGACCACTCCGCGGCCGTCAGCGGTCGGAGGTCAGAGATCGGAGGTCGGCCCTCAGCGGTCAGAGATCGGCGGTCAGCGGTCAGCAGGCAGCGGTCAGCAGGCAGCGGAAGGCATCGGGCCTCGCGCGCACCAACGACGTCCGCCGGCACGCCCCCGTGACGCGTCACCCGCCCCGGCCCCCCAGAGAAAGTGGAGTTCCCGGGAACTCCACGGCCCGGCGGTCCGACTAGTGGGCTGTGGAGCGCAGCAATGAGCGGCCGGAGCCCCCAGCGGCACGGCAGACGAGCAGGTCGTCCGGTCTCGACGTACGGATGCACGGCGTGGTGTGCCGGCATGGCCGCCTGGAGGCCGTGAGCGGTGTCGATCTGGATGTGGCCGCCGGTGAACGGATCGCGCTGACCGGTACGAACGGTTCGGGCAAGACGACGCTGCTGCGGGCGGTGCTGGGGCTGCACCGGCAGGTCGACGGCCAGATTCTCGTCGGGCGGCGGAGCTGCCGCAGCGCGGCGGAATGGGCCTGGCGCCGGCGGGCCTGCGCATGGATACCGCAGCGCCCGGCTGCCGGACGCTTCCCGCTGCTGGCGAAGGAACTGCTGGCGAGCAGCGGTGCCCCGGCCGAGGCGGCGGACGCCGCCGAGCGTCTGGGGGTGGGTGCGCTCGCGGACCGTCCGCTGAGCAGTCTGTCCGGTGGGCAGTTGCAGCGGATGCATCTGGCGCGGGCGGTGGGGTGTGTGGCCGCCGGGGCGGGGGTGCTGCTCGCCGACGAGCCGACGGCGGCACTGGACTTCGCCGGGCAGGAGGAGGCCGCCGAGGTGCTCACCACGCTGCCGGTGACGGTGCTCGTGGTCACCCACGACCGGGCGATGGCCGCGCGCTGCGACCGGACGCTGGAGATGGCCGCCGGACGTCTGCGGGAGGTCCGGTGAGCGCGTTCGGCCAGGTCGGTGACCTGCTCCAACTCGTGCCCGTCCAGCGCGCCGGGGCCGGTCTGCTGCTCGCAGCCATGGGGCTGCCGGTGGTGGGCGTCATCATCGTCGGGCTGGACATCATGCCGGTGCGCTTCGCGATGATGCATGTGGCGCTGCTGGGTATCGCGGTGGGGCAACTGCTGGGACTGGACCCGGTGTTGTGTGCTCTGGTCGCCTGTGCGCTGGCGGGTGCCGGGGTGGCTCCCCTGGCGCGTACGGCGGACGGCCTGTCGGGGGCGATGGGGCTGCTGATGAGTCTGGCCATCGCCGCCGCGCTGCTGATGCTGGCGTTGTCGGGGGTGAATGCGAACGGGGCCTTCGCGCTGCTGTGGGGGTCGATCCTGGCGGTGCGCCCCGTCGACCTCGCGGTGCTGGGTGCCCTGGCGGTGGCTCTTCCCGCGCTGTTCGTCTGGCGGCGCCGGGAGCTGTCGTTGCTGCTGCACGACCGGGAACTGGCGCTGTGTTCCGGGGTGGCGGTCCAGCGGCTCACCGTGCTGCTCCTGGTGCTGGTGGCGGTCGCGGTGGCCGGTGCCATCCGGCTCACCGGGGCCCTGCTGGTGGACGCGCTCACCCTGCTGCCCGCCCTCGCCGCCCGCCGGCTCGGCCGCTCCCTGGTGTCGATCACGCTGTGGGCGATCGGCATCGGGCTAGTGGTCAACGTCGTCGGTTTTCTCGCCTCCTTGGCCTGGGACCTGCCGCCCGGGCCGGTCCTCGTCCTCACTGCGGGTGCGGTCGCCCTCGCAGCTCATCTCATCCCTGAACGGAGAACTCCCTCATGGCGCGAACCCGCGTCCTCGTCCGTCCCCTCACCGCACTGAGCGCGGGCCTGCTGCTGATCTCCGGATGCGGCTCCGGCGCGGCCTCGGAAAACACCGCTTCCGGTACGTCGGACAAGGCTGCCTCCGGACCCGTGGTGGTCGCCACCACCGCGTGGGAGGCGGCGCTGGCCAAGGCAGCCGGGGCGAAGAACGTCACGTCCATCGTCCCCGCAGGCATCCGGCATGCGCCCGATTACGACGTCAAGCCGTCGGATCTGACCAAGGTGGCGAAGGCCGATTATGTCCTCTACTCCTCCTTCGAGCCCTTCGCCGGCCGGATCAAGGAGGCGGCGGGCTCCGACGCCAAGATGATCGAGCTCAACCTGGACAACACCCCGTCGAAGACGACGGCGAATGTGACGCGTCTGGGCAAGGCGTTCGGTACGCAGAAGGCGGCCGGGCGGTGGAACACCACGTTCGGCAAGGAGTGGGAGTCGCTGCACAAGAAGGTGCGGGCCGCCTGGCCGGGCGGCAAGGCCCCGGCGGTGACGGCGCAGATGTTCACCACATGGGCGGCCAAGCTCGCCGGGGCGCAGATGGTGGGCACCTACGGCCCGGAGGCGGTGACTCCGGCTCAGCTGTCCAAGCTGTCCGCGAAGAAGCCGAAGTTCGTGCTCGACAACGAGAACATGTCGACCGGAACGGTACTGCCCGGTTCGGGCGCCAAGCAGCTGAGCATCGCCAACTACCCGGGCCAGGACCTCGATCTGCTGGCGGTGTACCGCAAGGCCGCGCAGCAGATGGAGAAGGCGTTCGCCGGGTCCTGAGCGGACGGACCGCCGTGCGGTGGTGGGCCGTTGACGCATGTTGGCGCATGGGCCCACCACCGTCGGCCGGTCACCCCGTCCGTGCGGGCTCGTCCGGGAGCCCGGCGGCGAGCCGGTCGCGCAGGGCGGCGCGGTCGGGCTTGCCCGCGGGGGTGAGGGGCAGCGCGCCGGTCACCGGCAGCAGATGCTCGGGGTGTTTGCGGCGCTCCAGACCCCGCGCGTCGAGGTGGGCGCACAGGCTCTGCAGGGTCATCTCCCGGCCGGCTCTCGGCACCACGCAGGCCGCGAGCCGCTCCCCCATCAGCGGGTCGGGCACGCCCACGCAGATCACGTCCCGTACGTCCGGGTGGGAGGAGAGCTCGCCCTCCACCTCTGCGGGGCTGATGTTCGCGCCGCCGCGGATCACGATGTCCTTGAGACGGCCGACGACCCGCAGGGTGCCGTCGGCGGCGAGTGTCCCCAGGTCGCCGGTGCGTACCCAGCCGTCCGCCGTGCGGTAGCGCATGTTCAGCTCGGGGGCACCGACATAGCATAGGGGCGTCATCGGGCCTCGCGCGAGGATCTCCCCGGTCCCGTCCGAGGCCGCACCGGGCGGTGGCGCGATACGGATCTCGCAGACGGCGGGGTCGGGCCGGCCCACCACGATCCCCGGTCCGTCGTCCGGGAGCGGGGTCCGCTGGGCCGTGCCGGTATGACAGTTGACCCCGTCGGCGGATCCGTAGAGGTTGACCACCGGGCAGCCGAAGACCCTGGCCGCCTCGTCGTGGGTGGCCGCGTCGAGCGCGGAGCCGCCCAGGACCAGCGCCTTCGGCCCGTCCGCCGTACGGCCTTCCGTGGCGCAGCGTTCCACCATCATGCGGACCATCGTGGGCACGCCCAGCACATGGGTGGGCCGATGGGTGCGCAGCGCCGCCAGCGCGTCCTCGGGCGTGAAGCGGTCGAGCAGCACCAGGGTTCCGCCGTGGCGGGCGAGGGTCACCGCGGTTCCGTTGCTGCCGAACGCCGAGGCGAGCGGGACGAGAAACAGACACCGCGGGGGTGTGCCTTCGACCAGCAGCGAGGCGAGGAAATTGCCACGGCCGCCGGCGAGCGCGTTGTGCGAGTACGCCACCATCTTCGGCTCCGCCTCGGAGCCGGAGGAGACCAGGATCCGGGCCGCGGAGTCGGGATCGGGCCGTTCGGGGGTGAATCCGGTCCGTTCGTCGCCGGTGAGGCCAGCCAGTGACCGGCATCCGGCGGGGACCGGGCCCGGTCCGGCGGCGATCACGGTGTGCAGGGCGGGCAAGTCGCGTGCCCGCTCCGCCAGTTCCCTGGCGTGCTCGGTCCCCCGGTACGTGGTGGCCGCGATCACCGCCCGCGCCCCGGAACGGCCGAGCAGCGATACGGCTTCGCGTCCGCCGCGCCCGACGGGGAAGGGCAGGGCTATCGCCCCCAGGGCGGCCAGCGCGAGATCGGCGGCCACCGCCGCTCTGCTGTTGGGCAGTTGGACGCCCACCACGTCGCCGGGGCGGATACCGGCCTCGGCGAGGCCGGCGGCCAGACATCGTGCCTCGGTGTCCAGCTCGGCATAACTGGCCTCGCCCTGCGCGTCGATCACGGCGGTGCGGAGCGGGTCCCGCATCCGGTGTGCCCGGAACAGCGCGTACAGGTCGAGATCGGGGCAGTGTCCCTGCGCCGCCCATGTGCGGCGGAGAGCGCCGGGAACCAGGTCGTGCATCCGATGGGTCATTGGAATCTCCAGGGCGTGGGGACGGCGAGGGAGCCATGGGGGTCGCGGGTGAAGGCACCACGCAGGCGCGGGTCCTGCGGGAGCGCACCGAGGTCGGTGGTCACGGCGGTCGCGGCCAGTCCGTCGGCGCGCAGCCCTTCGAGCGCCTGCTCCGAGGTCAGCTCCGCCAGCCGGGCCGCGCGGGCACCGGCGGCGGGTGCCGAGTCATCGGCGGGGGCGATCCAGCCGTCGGCGGTCGGCAGCGGACGGCGGAAGCCCGCGGGACGGCGGAGTTCCCCGCCGGCCGCCGCCCGGTGCAGCGCCGGTGCGGTGAGCGCTTCCGCGGCGCCCAGCAGCGAGGACTCCACCTGTACACCGCGGCCGCTGCGTTCGCGCAGCAGCAGACCGGCGACCACGGCTTCCGCGCCCAGCAGTCCGCCGAGGACGTCGATCAGGGTCATCAGGGACGGCGCGGGCGGTTCGTCGGCGGGGCGCGCCACCGCGCCGATGCCCGTGCGGGCCTGGACCATGAAGTCGGTGCCCATCGGAGCATCGGGCAGCCGTCCCGCCCAGCCGCTGGTGTAGGCGTACACCAGCCCCGGATTGACGGCCGACAGCCGGTCGGCGTCCAGGCCGAGCTGTTCGGCCTTGCCCGGTGCCCAGTTGTGCAGGAAGACATCGGCACCGGAGGCCAGCTCCCGCAACTCGGCCTGCCCGACGGCGGACTTGATGTCGATCTGTACGGCGCCCTTGCCCCGGTTGAGCGCGAGCCATCGGGCGGAGATGTCCTCGCAGCAGGGCGGCATACCGCGCAGCGGGTCACCGCCGGGGGGTTCGATCCGGAGGACCTCCGCGCCGAGCTGACGGAGCAGATGGGCGGCGAGCGGGGCCTGGATGCGGCGGCCCGCTTCCAGGACCGTCAGCCCCGACAGGGGAAGTGCGGCACCGGGGGCGGTGCCGGTGGCCGGCGGGGTCCAGTCAGCGGTCCGGGGGGTCAGGGTCCACGGTGCCGGGTGAGCCGTCGCTCCGGGCGGTGCGGCCGGGGCGTGCAGGGGGCACACCTCCGCCCCCGAAGCGGCTGCGGCCTGCTGCACCCGCGCCCAGGGCACGGAACGTGCCGCACGGTGCAGGGCCTCGGGTATCGGGGCGCAGGCGGTGGCGTACCGGAACTGGAAGGGCTGCCAGCCGGTGCGGATCGCCTCCTCGGGCGCACCGAGGTCCCGCCAGAACCGGGCCCAGGGGACGGGGTCCAGCGCCTCCAGCTCGAACCGGGTGCCGCACCTCGCGGTGAACGGCGGCCCTCCTGGCGACAGCGGCACGGCTTCGGCCTCCGGGGCGTTCGCCGCCGCGAGGTACTGGCCGAGGGTGAGCAGCGCGGCCCGGTCGGCTCCGGTGGTGACCTGCGCGGGGCCCGCGCCGCCACGCGCCCGGCCGAGCAGGGCGGCGAGCAGGCCCTGCACGGTGAGCACGGAGGCACAGGTGGCGGCGTAGTCGACGGCCAGACCACGCGGGGGGCCGTCGCGTCTGCCGTGCACCTGCATCATGCCGGTGGCCGCCTGGACGGTGGACTCGTCGGCGGCGTCCGCGGCCGGCAGGACATCGGCCCAGGCGGTGTACGCGGTGGCCGCGCCCGGTGCGCCCGCGGCCTCGAAGGCCGCGGGCCCGGTGTGCGGTCCGGGCGTCCGCGGTGTCAGTGTCGCGCCGAGCGCCCGCAGATGGGCGGCCGCCGGCGTGGTGAGCGCCGGCGGGCCCGCGACCCGGACGGTCACCTCTTCCAACGGTTGGGACGCGCGGATGACGGCAGGGTGTCCCACGGCACTCCTCTCCGGCGGCGGACCGCCGCCTGGTTCACACAGACACGGGAACCAGACGGCGTCCGGCGCCGACCAACTCCACGGCCAGTAAGTCGGACTGTCGGTTCACCGAGTTCCCGGTGAAATGGAGGAAGGCCGTGCACGCCATGAACGCTGGGCAGCAACTGTCGGCGACGGACCCGCCGCTCGGGTCCGCCGGACTCGGGCAGCCCGGCTGTCCGCCCGAGATCGACGCCCTGCGCGGGCGGGTCATGGAGTTCGTGCGGGAGCGGGTGATGCCCTGCGAGCCGGTGCTGGACGCGGGGGGCGCCGCGGCACGCACCGAGCTGCGCGGACTCCAGGCCGAGGCGAAGCGGGAGGGGCTGTGGGCCCTGCCGCTGCCGGAGGAATGGGGCGGCCAGGGGCTCGCCCTTCCGCTCTACTCCCATATCGCGGAGGCCGAGGGGGCCAGCGACCACGGCCCGGCCGCACTCGGTTCGGCGCCCCTCCTCGATGTGCTGATGCTCGACCGGCATGCCGACGACACCGTGAAGGAACGCTTTCTGCGGCGCATCGCCGACGGCGAGGTGCGGACCTGCTATGCGATGACCGAGCCCGAAACACCCGGTACCGACCCGGGGTTGACCGCGACCAAGGCCGTCTCGGACGCCGCGGGCGGATGGGTCCTGCACGGCCGCAAGTGGTTCATCTCGGGCGCGGGCGACGCCGATCTCCTCACCGTGTTGGCGCGGGCGGACAACGAAGGGCCCGGTACGGACAGCCTGTCGTTGTTCCTGGTGCCCTCGTCCGCCGCGGGGTTCACGGTGGTGCGTGAGCTGCCGGTACTGGGCGCCGGCGGGCAGTGGGAGATCGAACTCGACGGTGTCGCCGTGCCGCCCGAGCATGCGGTGGGCGCCCCCGGCCAGGCGCTGCGGATCGCCGGGGAGCGGCTGGTGCTCGGCCGGGTGCTGCGGTGTCTGCGCTGGCTCGGACAGGCCGAGCGGGCCTTCGATCTGATGTGTCTGCGGGCCCGGTCGAGGAGTCAGTCGGCCGGGCCGTTGGCGGACCGTCAGCTCGTCCAGCAGATGGTCTTCGACTCGCTGCTGGCCATCCGTTCCACCCGGCCCCTGGTCCATGAGGCGGTGGCCCGGCTGGCCGCGGGCGGCGACGCCCGGCTGGAGACCGGCCTGGCCAAGGTGGCGGCCGCCCGCATGCTGCAGCAGGTGGCCGACGCCGCGATCCAGGTGCACGGCGCGGCCGGCCTCGGTCCGGACACCGCGCTGCCGGGGCTGTTCCGCACCGGCCGCACGGCCAGGCTGCTGGACGGCCCCGACGAGCTGCACATCACGGCCGTCGCCCGCCGGGTGCTGCGCGGCTATCCGGTCACGTCGTGTCCGGTCACGTCGTGAACGGATCCGTCCGGCCGGTGAGGATCGCCAGTCCCGCCGCGAGGAAGAAGTCACCCCAGATCAGCTCGTGGCACGGGGCGAGGGCGCGGGCGGCGTCATAGCACCCGTCCGTCAGTGCGCCCCGGGCCGACAGATGGCCGGTGCACAGGCGATGCAGGATCTGCCGGGCTCGCGCGGTCAGCCGTTCGGCTTCGGTCCCGCGGTCCGTCGCCCGCGCCAGGGCGGCCAGCTTCAGCAGGGCCACCGACTCGATGGCGGCCGCGGAGGTGTCGACCGGGCCGGACGGCTGCCCCTCCTGGGCCGGCGGGACGAGCCCGGCGGCCGGGGTGAGCCGCGGGGCGGTGAGCCGGTCCGCCGCCTCCCACAGTGCCCCGGCCGCACGGGAGTCGAGCCCGTCCGTGAGGAAGTGGAGTCCGTCCGCGAGGCCGAGCAGCAGCCAGGGCGTGGTGCGGCTCCATCCCGGTGCGGGTTCGGCGCAGGGTGTCCAGCCGTCCTCGGGTCCGGCCCGCCAGGCCGGGCGCGGTGGGTGCTCGGTGCGGTTCAGTGTCAGATGCCGGGTCAGATGGCCGTGCGCCGCGCGCTGCCCCTCCCCCGCCAGGCCCGCCAGCAGCGGCACCAGCCCCGGCACCGCGTCCACCCGTGCCAGCATCCGGGGGCCGCCGAACGCCGCGCCCCAGGGCACCAGTTCGCGTTCCGGGTCGTACGCCGCCAGGCAGGAGCGGGCCGCTTTCTCCCGCAGCCCTGCCGCCTCGCCGTCGCGCCCCGGCCCCGCGGCGAGCGCGGTGCCGTACCAGAAGATCAGCCCGCGGGTGGCGGTGTCCTGGTCGGTCCAGTGGGCCAGCCTCCGGGTGCACTCGGCCGCGGCCGCCCGGTCCTGGGGAGCGTCCGACGCCAGGGCGCGCAGCCAGAGCAGTCCGGCCCAGAAGCCGCCCGTCCAGGACCCTCTGGAGGTGGACTTCCAGGCACCGCTCTCCGGATCGGCGTACAGCGGGAAGCGCGGCCCCACTTCGGCCGCGGTCTGTTCGGTCCGCTCCAGCAGCGCCCCCCACGCACGGTCGGCCCATGCCTCGTGGTGGGTCGTCTCAGGCATCGGACCCTCCGGAGCGACGCAGCATCAGGGGAACGGCAACCGCCGACGCCGCAGCGAACTCCGCCGCCACCAGCAGCCAGCCCGGCCCGTATCCGGTCGCGGAGACCAGCGCACCGAACAGCGGCGGCCCCACCGCGAACCCCGCGAAGAATCCCGCCGACACCAGGGCCGAATCCTTCCCGGCCCGGCCGGGCGCCGCTTTCCTCAGCACCAGCACCATGGAGACGGCATTCGCCGACACGGCGAACGAGCCGACCGCGACGGCGGCCGGCCACACCAGCGGCTGCGCCCGGAGCGCGACGGCGAGCAGCAGCGCGGCGCCCACCGCACCGGCCGCCAGCAGCGCCGGCAGCGCCTCGGCCCAGCCCGGCCGCCCCGCCGCCCGTGACCAGCCGACGCGGCCGCCGATGCCGGCCACTCCCAGGACGGCCACCAGTGCCGCCGCCGTGGTCGGCGTCATCCCGAGGCGTTGCGAGCCGAACAGCGCCAGGTAGGTGTTGACCGAGGCGATGCCACAGCCGAGCAGCAGCGAGAAGGCGGCCAGCCGCCGTGTCTCCCGGGGGGACGATGAGGCCGCTGGCGGGCCCGCGGTGGCCGACGGCCGGTCGGCGGGGAGGACGCGGGCCGCCCAGAGCGCGGCCAGTGCCGCCGTGGCGGCCGCCGCCCAGACCGCGCCGCGCCAGCCCACCCCCGCCGCCAGCAGCGACAGCGGAAGTCCCGCCACGAACGCCCCGCACTGCACCCCCGACTGCTTCAGCCCGGTGACGGCGGCCCGCCGTTCGGCCGGAAAGGCAGCGAGGATCACCTTGTTGGTGGCGGGGTTGGCCAGCGCCTGCGGTACGCCGCCGAGTGCGACGGCCAGCAGCAGCACGGCCGTTCCCGGGACGGCGCCGATGAGCGCCAGCGAAGCGGCGGTGAGCAGCAGCAGCGCGATCAGACAGCGCCGGGGACCCACCCGGTCCACCAGTCGGCCAGCCATCGGCGACAGCACGGCCGCCGCCCCGAAGCCGGCCGTGGTGGTCAGGCCCAGCACCGTGCGCGATATCCCCAATTCCCCGACCAGCCGCGGCCCGAGGGCCCCGATCACGAACAGCTGGAGCATGGAGAACGCCATCGCCGTCGTGAGCAGCACGGTCAGCGACCGGCCGCCCGGTGGGCGTACGGTGCCACCGTCCGGCCCGGCGGCCTCCGGTTCCTTGCCACGTTTCACCAGCACGCGCCCCTCCCGACAGCTCCGGCCCTCACGGGCCCCGGTCCAGTCAGTCGTACGGGCCCGACGCCTGGTTCCCGGAAGCGGGCGGATGACGGTAGTCGAAGTTACGCGCACCACCTGCCCCCAACGGCCCGCAGGCGGCGGGCATGCCTCGTCGGGAGCTCCGGAGAACTCGGCGCGCCGATCAGCGGCACGTTCGATATCTTCGTATAAGGAGGGATTTGCCCGCTCCCCTGCATGCGGGGAGGGCCTGCGCAACCGACGACCACCAGCCAGCCATGACGCCTGTGCGGCGACTGCCCTGGCACATGGGCACACGGGTACAGGGGCCCGGGCCGACGGCCGACGCCGCGTCCCCACCGGCCGCACCGTATGCGATATGCGGCATGCCGATCTTCCGATATGCCGCATGCGATATGCCGCATGCCGCATATCGGAAGCCCGGAGCCGGAAGGAAGGTCCACGATGAGCACAGCCCCCCGAGGCTCCGGACGCCGGTCCGACCCCCGACAGGCCGGTGACGCCCCATCGCCGTTCCTCGCCCTCTACAACAGGCTGATGCTGGCGGTGGACCACAGAATCGGCTGGCAGAACCTTCCGAAGCCGCTCGGCCTGCTGACCCTGCTGGGCCTGCGCAACATCCTGCGCCGGCAGAACCTCTTCGACACCAGCGGCTACCCGTCCCAGGACCTGCCGGACACCGGGCCTCCCGAGGCGCGGCACCGCACCGAACGGACGGCGGACGGTACGTACAACGACCTGGACGACCCCCGTATGGGCATGGCCCGGTCGCGCTTCGGCCGCAATGTCCCGCCCACTGCGGCCTTTCCCGAGCCGGAGCCGGAGATACTGTCCCCCAGCCCCCGTGAGATCAGCCGCGCACTGCTCACGAGACACACCTTCATCCCCGCCGAGTCGGTCAACGCCCTGGTCGCCGCATGGCTGCAATTCATGATCCGCGACTGGGTCAGCCATGGTCAGGGCAGCATGGACCGCCCCTGGCAGATCGAACTGGCCGACGACGACCCGTGGCCGGCCTCGCCGATGCCGGTGGCCCGCACCCTCCCCGACCCGACCCGGCCGGCGAACGGCGACGGTCTGCCGCCGACCCACCTCAACGAGAACTCCCACTGGTGGGACGCGTCCCAGCTCTACGGCAACGACCCGGCCGCGCAGCAGGCACTGCGCTCGGGCACGGACGGCAAACTGCGGGTGCCCCACAACGGTTCGCTGTTCCCGGACGAGGAGCGGGACCCGGCGCACACCCCTGGCTTCTGGCTGGGCCTCGCCATGATGCATCTGCTGTTCCTCCAGGAGCACAACGCCATCTGCGACCGGCTGCGCCATGAGTACCCGGGCTGGTCGGACGAGCAGCTCTTCCAACGCGCGCGCCTGATCAACGCGGCGCTGATCGCGAAGATCCACACCGTTGAGTGGACCCCCGCGGTGATCAGCCATCCGACGACGATCGCCGCGCTCCGCGCCAACTGGTTCGGCATCCTGGGCGAGCGGGTGCACAAGCTGCTCGGCCGGATCAGCGGCAGCGAGGTGCTCAGCGGCATCGTGGGCGGCCGGACCGACCACTTCGGCGTCCCCTACGCACTCACCGAGGAATTCGTCGCCGTCTACCGCATGCACCCCCTGATCCCGGACGACTGGAGCTTCCGCTCGGCCGCCGACAACTCGCTGCTCCAGGAGGCCACTTTCCGCGAACTGTCGGGTCCGTACGCCTACGACATCCTGCGGAAGCATGCGCTGCCGGACCTGTTCTACTCCTTCGGCACCTCGCATCCGGGACTGGTCACGCTGCACAACTACCCGAAATTCCTCCAGGAGTTCCAGCGTCCGGACGACCAGCTCATGGACCTGGCGGCCGTCGACATCCTGCGGATCCGGGAACTCGGCGTACCGCGGTACAACGAGTTCCGGCGCCTGCTGCACCTCAAACCCGCCGAGGACTTCGCCTCCCTCACGGACGATCCGTCCTGGGCCGAGGAGCTCCGCCGGATGTACGACGACGACATCGAGCGCGTCGATCTCATGGTGGGCATGTATGCCGAGCCGCGGCCGAAGGGCTTCGCCTTCAGCGACACCGCCTTCCGCATCTTCATCCTCATGGCCTCCCGCCGCCTCAACAGCGACCGGTTCCTCACCAGGGACTACACACCCCAGGTGTACACACAGACCGGGCTGGACTGGATCGAGAACAACAGCATGACCACTGTGCTGCTGCGCCACTTCCCGGAGCTGCGGTCGTCCCTGCGGTCCGTGGACAACGCCTTCGCCCCGTGGAAGGCGTCGTGACCGCGGCGGGGTCATCCGTCCGGCCGCCCACCGGTGGCCGCTCCGCATCCGGCGGGTGAGGGTGGCCGTGTGACCGCCGTAACCGCGGTCCGCTGCCGCATGGGCCGAAACATGGGAGAGCCGGATGCCGAAGTACCTGGTCCAGGCCAGCTATACCGCCGAGGGAATGAAGGGGCTGCTCGCCGAGGGCGGCACCGGGCGCAAGGCGGCCGTCGAGCAGGTGGTCAGCTCGTGCGGCGGCAGGCTCGAAACGATGTACTTCGCTTACGGGGACGACGACTTGTACTGCGTCGTCGACTTCCCCGACCAGTTGTCGATGGCCGCCATCGCCATGACCGTCCGCGCCAGTGGAGCCCTGCGCTCCAAGACGATTCCGCTGCTGACCGTCGAGGAGATCGACGAGGCCGCCAAGAAGTCGGTCGGCTTCCGCCCGCCGGGCGCCTGACCCGCCGCGGCCCGGGACGGCCCCGCGGCGCGGCAGGCCACATCGGTGGCGGACCCGGGCCACTCGGCTAAGGCGCGGGCGGGCACGAGGACGGTCCGCATCACCGGGCTGCGGGAGGATGGGCAGGGAGCGTGTGAGGAGACCGGAGCTCGATCATGCGGCGCTGTTCGCCGCGACACCGAGCGCGTGCCTGGTCCTCGATCCGGAGCTGGTCATCGTGGACGTCAACCAGGCGTATCTGGAGGCGACCGGGCGGACCCGCGACGATCTGCTCGGGCAGTACGTCTTCGACGCCTTCCCCGACAACCCCGCGGACCCGGACGCCGAAGGGGTGCAGAACCTGCACCCCTCGCTGCTCCGCGTGCTGTCCACCGGGGAGCCGGACACGATGGCGGTGCAGCGGTACGACATCCCCGTGACGGAGCAGCCGGGGCTGTTCGAGGAACGCTGGTGGTCCACGATCAACACCCCCGTCCCCGGGCCGGACGGCAGGGTGGCGTGGATCATCCACCGGGTCGAAGACGTGACGGTGTTTGTCCACTCCCGCCGGACCCGTCCGGCGCCCGGCGGGAAGCTGAGCGAACGCGAGGAGGCGATGGAGGCCGAGCTGTACGTCCGGGCACGGGCGCTGCAGCACCTCAACGAGGAGCTGCGCCGGGCCCACGCCCGCGAACGCCAGGTCGCCGTCACCCTGCAGGAAGCCATGCTCCACTCCCCCGACCTCGCCGGACACCGTGACATCGCGGTGCGCTACCTCCCCGCCATCGGCTCACTGAACGTCTGCGGCGACTGGTACGACATCGTCGACCTGCCGGAGGACGGATTCGCCCTCTCCGTCGGCGACGTCGTCGGCCACGGACTGGAAGCCGCCGCCGTCATGGGGATGCTCCGCAGCGCCCTCAGCGCCGCCGCCCGCTCGGTCGAAGGGCCCGCCCAGGCGCTGAAAGTGCTCGGCCTCTACGCCCGCTCCGTCGACAAGGCGCTGGCCACCACCGCCGTCCAAGCGCTGATCGACACCGGCGGCCGCCAGGTCACCTACAGCAGCGCCGGCCACCCCCCGCCCGTCCTGCTGCACGCCGACGGCACCCACGAACTCCTGGACCGGGCCACCGACCCGCCCCTGGGCGCCCACCCCGAACAGGTGCCGCGCCCCCAGGCCCACCTCCCGTACGTGCCGGGCGACACCCTCGTCCTCTACACCGACGGACTCATCGAACGCCGCGACGAGGACATCGACACCGGCCTGGCCCGCCTCACCGACGCCCTCGCCCCCTACAGCAGACTCAGCCCCGAACGCCTCGCCGACGCCCTGCTTGCCCGCCTGGGAGTCAGCGCCGGCGCCCGCGACGACATCGCCCTGGTCATCGTCCGCCTGTAGTTGCGGCGGGGGCAGGGAGGAACGGTCAGTCACTGCCGCAGGGCAACGGGTCAGTGAAGTAGCGCTCGCCGGCCATGAAAGAGCCCACCGTGCCCTCGTCATTCATGAAGAAGGTGATGACCCTCCCGTGGAACTTCGCCGGCCTGGGAGCGAATACGAGCTCCTCGGGTCCGCCGTCTTGACGCGACGTCACTTCGTCACCGTACGTGGCCAGCACGTCCTCCCGCGTGCTCCCCACCCGCACCCCGGAAGCAGTGGCGAGCGAATCCGGCGTCGACGACAGGACAGAGATCGCCACCAGCCGGTCGTCGTTGGAGAAGCGCAGCGACAGGTTCTGCGGCCCTCCCTCGACGGCCAGGTCACGGCACTCCGGCCCACCCGGTCCGTCGGGAATGCGGGCTCCGATCGCACGCTCGGCCGCTTGACGGCTCATGCCCATACGCAGCGGGCCCATGCCGTTGACCGTGATGGGCTGGGCACTCAAATCGACCGGGTCGCGCTTGGTGACCTCGGCACGGCCCCCCGCCATGAACCGACAGCCATCACCAACAGAGGTGACAGGGCCGCTGGTTGACGGTGCATCAGCACCGGATCCGGCAATCACCGCCGCCCGGTCGATCGCCCGGCCCTCAGCCGTGCGGGTGGGACAGGTGGCGGCGGACGCTGCGGCAGCAGTGGGGAACACGCCTACCGCAAGCCCCACAGCGAGCATGGGCGCGCAGGCAAGCGTGAGAACTTTGCGACGTGCACTCCGCGTCATGGTCAGTGGCTCCATGCGTACAGGCGTCGGCACTTGACTACCTTCAGAACATCACAGCTTCCCGGGCCACGCATCTCCGTGCCGCTCCTAGGTGCGCTACACACTGAACAGGGCAGTTAAAGCAGGCCAGTTGAAGCTCCGCAGCGCTGGGCACTGCGTGCCCTTCCGCGGTCTCGTCCTGCAGGTGCATCCGGCGGACATGGAGCGCACGATGGGAGGGGAAGATCCAGATCCTCGTATTGCCCGGGATTACCAATGACGGAGCATCCGGGACACACAAAGAGCCATTGCGTACAACGGAAGGGCAGCGCGTTCCGCACCGGACGCGGTGCTCGAACGACGGCCGGCCGCGTGGTGCCGCGCTTGCGGTTGGCGATGGCCGCGGTCCTTGTCGGTATCGGCGCCATTTTGGGCGTTGCCCCGCCGGCCGGGGGCAGTTCCGGGGCGTCGATGGTGACAGTGGCCGCCGGGGCGGCGGCCCCGGACGCCCAGGACCGTACGGCGGCAATCGCTCAGCCACGGAGCCTGCCGCGGACACCGGACACAGCCGGCCACCACGCGGTCGTGCCGAACCAGGCGGCGCCGGACCCCGCTGATGTGGTCGAAGCGTATTTCCAGGCCATCAACAACGGTGAATATGTGGCTGCTTGGGCGCTCGGCGGGAAGCACATCACGGGGCAGCCGTACGACTACTTCGTGCGGACCTTCAGCGACACCGCACGAGATGACGTCACGGTGCGCTCCGTGGTCGGCAACAACGTTGCGGTGGAACTGGACGCCACACAGACCGATGGCACCCATCGCTACTTCGCCGGAACCTACACGGTTCGGGACGGAGTGATCGTCGCCGCCCGCATCCATCGCGAATGACCACGAAGGGCCGAGCGGGCTGCCGCGGCGTCGCCTCGACCCCGCCCCCGGTCCAAGCCTCGTGATGCCGGTCAAGCCACCCCGAGGCCCGCCCCCGTACGGCGGAAGGCCGTCATCGGGGCGGGCCACGGGGTGAGCGCGGCGGCGTGGCTCAGCGTTCCTGTTCCACCAGGCGCTTCAGTTGCTGCAGGTCGCTTCGGAGGCCGCGTTCGATGGCGGATGCCTGGGCGAATCCCTGCGGTCCGCCGAACGCCTCCTTGATGGTTCCCGGGTCGTACTCGAACCGGGCCTGGACCCGGGTGTGCTCCTCGTCGATGGGCAGCAGCGAGAAGGTGCCCGCCAGGTCGGGGCCGCTGGTGGTCTGCCACCTCATGACGTTTTCCATGCTGCGGTCGGTGATCTCCACTACGCACTCCTGTGGCTGACCGCCCGCGTCAATATCCAGATGGGTCCGGTGTTCGCCCTCCGACCGGGCCTCGCGCACACCGTCCAGGAACCGTGGATAGGCCTCCGCGCGGTGGAGGCAGGCCCATGCGGTATCGAGGGGAACGCCCACGTCAATGTGTTCTTCGAGAGTGCTCATCAGGCACCTCACAGCTCGGTTCACGGCTACACGGTCATGTCTCCAGGGTGCTCCGCGCGGGGGCCGGAAGCGAGCCCGCCGACCCCGCCCGGGGCGGCGGCCACCGAGCGGATTTCCTCCGGTGCGGTGCTGTGGCGGCGGCGCCGGGCCGGCGCGCGGTATCAGCCTGAAGGCCCAGGTCAGCCGCCGTCCCCGCAGCGGACCGCGTCAGAGACCGGGACGTGCCGGGCAGGGAGGCGGACCGGCCGGCGGGCGACGACCGCGAGCGCCACGATGACGCCGTGACGCTGCGTCAGGAGGCCGGTGTGACACGGCGTCCGCGGGCCGGTGCGACACGGTGTCCATGGACCGGTGCGACACGGCGTCCGTGGGCCGGTGCGCGGGGCGTTCCGCCGGGGTGAACCGGTGGAAGGCCGTCGTGTGCCCGGGGGCGCGCTGCCGCGGACAGTGGCCCTCACACCACCGGCACCGCGGTTCCCTCGCGCCGTCCGGGCCTGACCGGCCGGGTGATGGGGGCCGAGTGGCTCATGCCGGGGCGGCGCCGCTCCGGCCAGGCTGGAGAGGAAGGGGCGAGGCACCGGCGCCCGTGAGGGCACCGTGTGCGCGGAGGTGCGTCATGGGCGGCCCGGTGGTCGTAGGACTGGACGACACGGGGAACAGCGTGCCTGCCGTGCTCTGGGGCGCCGAGGAGGCCGCGGCCCGGGGCCTCCCGCTCCACCTGCTGTATTCCTGGGGCGCCCCGTCGGCGCACAGGGCCCCGGCTGCTCCGGAGGCGGCCGGACCGGAGCGCCATGCGGCCGAGATGCTCCGTACCGCCGCGGATCTGGCACAGACCGGGCACCCGGGGGTTCCGGTGACCACCGAGCAGGTCGGGGAGCGGCCCGCGGACGCCTTGGCGGAGCGGAGCGCACAGGCCTCGATGGTGGTTCTGGGGTCGCGCGGGCACGGTGCGATCGCCGGTTTCCTGCTCGGCTCGGTCAGTCTGCAGGTGCTGGGCCGGGCGGAGTGCCCGGTCGTCACGGTGCGCGAGGACGCGGCCTTTCCGCGGCGGGAGATCGTGGTGGGCGTGCAGTATGCGGGGCCGGAGGACGAGGCCTTGCTGGAATTCGCCTTCACTGCCGCCGACGCCCATCACGCGCGCGTACGTGCCGTACGGGCGTGGGACTCCGCGGCACCCGTGGGGCCGGTGCGTGCCGCCCCGGCCCGCCCGCCGGACGGGACAGGGGCCGACGTCGCGGAGCAGCAGGCGCTCGCCGAGACGCTGGGGCCCTGGCGGGCGAAGTTCCCCGCGGTCGAGGTGATCCCGCACGTCAGGAGCGGCCGAGCCGCACCCGTCCTGTTGGCGGCCTGCTCCCATGCGGGGCTGCTGGTCGTCGGGCGTCGCCTGCAGCGGTCACCGATGCTGCTCGGCCCCGTCGTTCACGCCGCCCTGCACCATGCCAACTGCCCCGTCTCGGTCGTACCGCAGCAATGAGTCCGGGCGCTGCGTCCCTCTCCCGGACGCGGGGCGACGGCCCGTTCGCGCTACTCCGGCGTCTCCTGCCGGGGCGTGACGGTGTCGTCCCGCAGGGAGCTGAGCCGGTCGATCACCTCGACCACTCCGTCGACGCTTTCGCACAGCCGCACGGCGATCGGGACCAGACTCTTGCGCTCCAAGGTGCCGGTGAGGGTCACATGGCCGTCGGAGACCTCGACCGTGACCGCGGACGGTGACACCCCGAGCGTGCGCGTCAGTACTTCCTCCAGCACCTCCTCCTGGATGGCCCGGTCCCGGCGCAGGAACAGCTGCACGAGGTCACTGCGGCTGATCACTCCGATGAGCCGTCCGGAGTCGTCGACCACCGGCAGCCGCTTGACCTTCTTCTTCTCCATCGTCCTGGCCGCTTCGACGACACTCCACTCGGGCCGGGCCACCACCGCGGGGCTCGTCATGATCGCTTCGGCGGTGGTCGCCCCGAGCTTCGCGATCTGCCGGCGCAGCAGATCGGCTTCGGACACCACCCCCACCGGCTGCTCGTCCTCGTCGAGCACGGGTACGGCGGTGATGTCGTACTCGTCGAGCAGCCGCGCGATCTCCTTGAACGGAGTGCCCCGTTGGACGACGACGGCCTCGGGCGTCATCAGGTCTGCCACGGTCCGGTGCCTCATCTCTGGCCAGTCCCTCCGGGTGTGCCGGGCCGGATCTCATCGGCCCCATGGGCGGGCAGTGCACTGCCGCAGGCTCTCAGTCGTGGGGAACCACAGCGACCGGGCAGGTCACATGGTGGATGGCGGCGTGTGCGACCGGGCCGACGCGGGGCGCCAGCAGGGGACGGTGCCGCCGGCGGCCGACCACCAGGAGTTCGGCTCCGAAGACCGTCTGTACGAGGGCCCGGGTCGGGCTCTCCGGCAGCACGGTCTCCTGTACCAGCACACCGGGGAAACGCTCGCACCACGGGCGCAGGGCGTCCCGCAGCTCGATGTCCGCCTCTTTGGTGAGTTCCGTCGCGGCATCGGGGTCGATGCCCCACGGGGTGTACGCCTGCACAGGCAGCGGGCGCCCGTGGACGGCCTGCAGCGGAAGGCCACGGCTCGCCGCCGCGTCGAAGGCGAACTCGATCATCCGGTCGCAGGGGCCGCTGAGTCCGACGCCGACGACGACCCGCGGGTCGGGGGCGGGCGGCGTGCCGTCCGCGGAGGCGTGGCGCGGTGTTTTCGCCCGCTCGGCCGCCCGGACCAGGACGACCGGTCCCTCGGCCCGGCCCACGACATTCAGGCTCACATCGCCGAGCACATAGCTTTCCCAGGTCCCGAGTGCCCGCGACCCGAGCACGACCATCAGCGATTCACCGGCCGCGCGCAGCAGCGCCGGTTCCGCCTCCGCCCCCACCAGGTCCTCGATGATCTGCAGATGCGGGTGGCGTTCCCGTACCGCGTCCTGGGCCCGGCGCACGAGCTGCCGGGCGGCGGCGTTCTGGTCACGGTCGGGGGGCGTGTCCGGCGCCTCGGCGGCCAGCAGTATCCACGCGTGGAGCAGCCGCAGTACCGACTGGCGCCGGTCCGCCTCGTCAGCTGCCCACTGCGCGGCCGCCAGGCTCTCCGGCGAACCGTCGAGCCCCACGGTGATGATGTCCGGCTCCATGACCGCCCTCCTTTCGGGGTCGGAGCAACGGGCCGGAGCGGCCCGTCACCCGGGCTCCGGTCCCCTGCGGGGGTGAAGCACCGTTGCTCCCGCCTCAGTTCCCGTGCGGGCCCGCGCCCGCACCGGGAGCCGAGGCGGCCTGGGTGGCAAGGACGGCCGCCTGGATGCGCCGCTCCACACCGAGTTTGGCCAGCAGGCGGGAGATGTGGTTCTTGATGGTCTTCTCGGAGAGATAGAGCCGCTTACCGATCTGACGGTTCGTCAATCCGGCGCCGATCAGGCCGAGGATCTCCCTCTCCCGCGGGGACAGACCGGAGAGCGCCGCCGCCTCGGGCGGAGCGCCGGAGTCGCCGCCCCGCAGACTGCTCATCAGCCGTGCCGTCGTCGCGGGATCGAGCATCGAGCTGCCGGAGGCGACCGTGCGCACCGCGGCGACGAGATCGGCCCCCTTGATCTCCTTGAGTACATAACCGGCCGCACCGGCCATGATCGCGTCGAGCAGCGCCTCGTCGTCATCGAACGAGGTGAGCATCAGACAGGCCAGATCCGGCAGGTGCGAGCGCAGCTCCCGGCACACGGTGACCCCGTCGCCGTCCGGCAGCCGCACGTCCAGCACCGCGACATCCGGCCGGAGCGCCGGACCGCGGGCGAGCGCATGGGCGGCGGTCCCGGCGTCGCCGACCACCTCGATATCGGGCTCGGCATCGAGCAGATCCGCCACACCGCGCCGGACCACCTCGTGGTCGTCGAGCAGGAACACCCGGATCGGCCGGTGCGGTGAGAAAGCCTCCGCGTCGCTCATGACGCCCCTCCGGCTGGTACGACGTCCGTCTCACTGTCCCCATCGTGACCCCTCTCGCAGGGGCCTGCCAGGCCGAACGGTCCCGGGGCGGCCGTGCGGTGACCGAAAGCCCCTGGTCAGCCGGGGTCCACCCGGCGCTCCTGCCCGGCGGGCACCGAGCCGGTGACGTCGAACCTCACGTCCACGACGCCCTCGACCGCCTGCACCAGGCGGGCGGTGACGGGGAGCAGCGACGGGTCGCGGACCGTGCCGCTGAGGGTGACCACTCCGTCGGTGACGCCGACCGCCAGATCCCCGGGCGCCGCGGCGAACAGCGGGCCGATGATCTCCGTCCGTATCTCCGCCGCCAGGTCCTCGTCGGCGCGCAGGAAGACCTTGAGCAGGTCGGCACGGCTGACGATGCCTTGCAGCAGCCCCGTGCCGTCGACCACGGGCAGCCGCTTCACCGACTTGAACGCCATGGTCCGCGCCGCCTGGGCCAGGGTGTCACCGGCGTGCACCGTCAGGGCGGGCGCGCTCATCAGCTCCCCCGCCGTCAGCGCGCCGGCCTTGCGCACATCGTCCAGCCGCGTCAGCTGCTCCAGACGGCTCGGCTGCGCTTCCCGGAACTCTTCCTTGGGCAGCAGATCCGCCTCGGAGACCACGCCGATCACCCGCCCCTCGCCCGCCAGCACGGGCAGCGCGCTGACCTGCCACCGCTCCATGGTCTCGACGATCTCCTTGAAGGCCGCCTCCTGGCCGATCGCCACCACGGTCCGGGTCATCACATCGCCGACGGTGTACGGGCTGTGCTCCATGACGCCTCCTCGGTACGGGCCCTGGACCGCGCCCCGCCCCGCCGCCGGTGGGTGCCGTGAACGGCCTCGGCGAACGGTCCCGTCAGCCGTGCGGACCCGCCATCGGCGTACGGGTCCGTGCGGCAGCCGGGGTGGTGACGTCGAATTCCACGTCCACGACCCCCTCGACCGCGCGCACCAGGCGGGCGGCCACCGGGATGAGCGAGGTGTCCCGGACCTGCCCGCTGAGCGTGACGACCCCGTCGACGACCGTGACCCGCAGGTCCCTGACCGGCGTCGCGAACAGCTCACCGATGACGTAGCGGACTTCCTCCGCGAGGTCGTCGTCCGAGCGCAGGAACACCTTCAGCAGGTCGGCGCGGCTGACGATGCCCTGGAGCACCCCGTGCGCGTCCACCACCGGCAGCCGTTTGACGGACCCGCGCGCCATCGTCCGGGCCGCTTGGGAGAGCGTGGCATCGGCCGGCGCGGTCAGGGCGGGGGCGGTCATCAGCTCCCCCGCCGTCAGCGCTCCCGCCCGGCGCACATCGTCGAGCCGCCGCAGCTGCTCCAGACGGTCGGGGTCCGACTCCCGGAACTCTTCCTTGGGCAGCAGATCGGCCTCGGAGACCACGCCGACCACCCGGCCCTCGCCCGCCAGCACCGGCAGCGCGCTGACCTGCCACCGCTCCATGGTCTCGACGATCTCCTTGAACCGCGCCTCCCGGTCGACCGCGGCCACGGTCTGCGTCATCACATCGCTGACAAGGTGCGGAGTGTTCTGCATGATGCCTCCTCGGTACCCGGACGCACGTCGCCCGACCCGTGACACCTCCAGCCTGGAATGCGCCGGACGTGCCGGACAGGGGCCGTCCGGTCCCTTCCACCGCCGGTCGACCGAACGCCCCGCACGGGCCTCACCCCTCACTCGGGCCTCACACCCGCCCGGCAGCCCGGAGGTCGCGGTCGAAGGCGCGGATGTCCTCTTCGGTGAGCGTGGTGCGGGTGCGGGCGATGGCCTGCAGATAGTCGTCGGTCAGCTGGGTGGGGTCCCCGGCCTGCCCCGGGCCCGCCGCCAGATGCCGCTCGAAGGCACTCTGGGCGGCGGTGCGCGCCGCGTACTCGATGTCCGCGGGGGTGAAGCGGCCGCTGGCCCCGACCAGCGCGTCAAGATCGATACCGGCCACCCGGTCCGGGCCGATGTAACGGATCCAGATGGCCCGTCGGGCCTCGGCGTCCGGCGGGCCCACCGGGATCAGATAGTCGAACCGTCCCGGCCGCAGGAAGGCCGGGTCCAGAGAACGCACCGCATTGGTCGCACAGATCAGCAGCCGGCGCTCACCGCGCCGGAACTGCGGGATGAGCTTGAGGAGTTCATTGGTCACCCGGTGGGCAAGTGACGTCGGATCCTGCCGCTCGGAGGCGATCTCCTCCGCCTCGTCGAAGAACAGCACCACCTCGTCCAGATGCTCGACGCGCGCGAACAGCCGCCGCAGCGCGGCCGCCACCCCGTGCGCGTCCTCGGCGAGCTGGTAGGGGAACACCTCGACGAACGACCAGCGCAGCCGGGATGCCACCGCACGCGCGAACGTGGTCTTCCCGGTGCCCGGCGGCCCGAAGAGCACCACGGCGCGCGGCGGCACCAGCTGGTAGCGCTCGGCGACCGCGGGATTCTCCAGCGGCAGCACCAGCCGCCGTTCGATCAGGGCCTTCTCCCCGGTCATCCCCGCAATGCCGTCCCACAGCCCGGCTTCCGGCACCACGCCGCCCAGCTGATCGAGCAGGGTGGCCTCCGCGGAATCCGCGCTCAGCAGCTTCTCGAAATAGCTCAGATCCGGCCGTCCGGTGTAGCCGGAATTCTTGAAGGCCTGCTCACCGACCTCCCCCTCCGGCAGCAGCGCCCCGATACGGCGCACACCCGCCTCCGCCAGGCGCTCCTCCAGCGCTGCCAGCAACGCCGACCCGATGCCGTGGCGGCGCCACTGACGGGCGATGGCCAGCCGCAGCACCCAGGCCCGCTCCTGCGCCACCGACGACACCGCCGCCCCGACGACCCGGTCCCCCACCACGGCCACCACGGCCGGCATCCGGCCCCGCAGGGCGCTCACGACTTCCGCGAGGCTCACCGCCGGTTCCCGCACGGTGTCCCGGGACTCCTCCCAGATGCGCACCACCTGGTCCAGATCGTCCTCGCCGAGATTCCGGACCCGCCACGGAGACATCGCCGCCACCTCCCCGGACATTTTCCCGCGGCCGGCGCCCTCCGGCCCGGTGAGTGGTACGGTTCCGGCCGCCGCCGACGGAATCCGGTCGCGAGGCTCAGATCCATATATCTATCGTGACCGGCATAGATTTTCTCCGCCATTCCAGGCCTCGGCACGCGCCGGGCGGACGGGAGGGTGGCGGGCTGCGCCTGACCCGCGCGGCGCACGGACCGCTCACGCGGCCGCGCAAGCCGAAAGTGCGGGGCGAGCCGCCCCTCCCGTGGCCGGACGGGTCGGTGCGCGAGGGGCAAATATCTCGTGCCGCGACCACAGAAATACCCGCCACGGCAGCAGGGGTTTTCGCGCCCAAGAATGGCGGAGGCAACAGCCACGCAAGGCCGCTGATGCCGTGCTACTGTCGATCTCAGTTGCAGTTGTGGTTCCCAAAGACTTCTCGCACCCCCGTCGACATTCCATGCCGGCGGGAGCGCTTTTGTATATCCGGTTTTCCGGACGGGGCAATCATCACGGCGACGCGGGGTCCGCACAGTGCGGCCCCGGCACTGCCCCCGAAGGAGATATGACATGGCTACCGGTACCGTTAAGTGGTTCAACTCGGAAAAGGGTTTCGGCTTCATCGAGCAGGACGGCGGCGGCGCTGACGTCTTCGCCCACTACTCGAACATCGCCACCCAGGGCTTCCGTGAGCTCCAGGAAGGCCAGAAGGTGACCTTCGACGTCACGCAGGGCCAGAAGGGCCCCCAGGCCGAGAACATCGTTCCCGCCTGACGCTGACGCATCACACCGCAGCTGGGGCCCGCACCTTGGGTGCGGGCCCCAGCTCGTTGCCCTTTGCGGAATCCGCCGCGTGTGCCGTCACGGCCGCGCCGGCGACAGAGGCAACCTGCTCGGTACCGGACCACGGCCTGCTGCGACAGCACGCCGCTCCACCCGGCTCCCCGATCCGGCATCACGTGCGCCGCTCTTCGCGGCGAAATCTTTTCCACGCGTCGGCGGTCGATTCCGCCCCGCCTCGTTCCATCTGTTTTCGCCGGTCCGTTCTGCGATTCTTTTGTGTGTGGCTCACAGCTGCCGGGAATTCCTCGACGTACCGCATCGAGGAAGGTTCTCCATGAACCGCACATCTCGCCCGAACGACCGCTTCTCCCGTACCCGCTCCGCCGGTTCAGGCCGTGGCGGCAACCGCTCGCAGTCGGCCAACCGCTCCGGTGGCAAGCGGCGGCGTCCCGCGCCGCAGGGAGAGTTCGCCCTGCCCGTCACGCACACCCCCGCGCTGCCGCCGGCCGAGTCGTTCGCCGAGCTGGACATGCCGTCCCCGCTGCTGTCGTCGCTGACCGCGGAAGGGGTGACCGCCCCGTTCCCGATCCAGGCCGCCACGCTGCCCAATTCGCTGGCCGGGCGCGACGTTCTGGGCCGCGGCCGCACCGGCTCGGGCAAGACCCTCGCCTTCGGCCTGGCCCTGCTGGCCCGCACCGCCGGCCAGCGCGCCGAGCCGGGCAAGCCCCTGGCCCTGGTCCTGGTCCCCACCCGGGAGCTGGCGCAGCAGGTCACCGATGCGCTCACCCCCTACGCCCGGGCGCTGTCGCTGCGCCTGGCCACCGTCGTCGGCGGTATGTCGATCGGCCGCCAGGCCGGCGCGCTCCGCGGCGGGGCCGAGGTCATCGTCGCGACTCCCGGACGGCTCAAGGACCTCATCGGGCGCGGTGACTGCCGTCTGAACCAGGTCGGCATCACCGTGCTGGACGAGGCCGACCAGATGGCCGACATGGGCTTCATGCCCCAGGTGACCGCGCTGCTCGACCAGGTTCGCCCCGAGGGGCAGCGGATGCTCTTCTCGGCCACCTTGGACCGCAATGTCGACCTTCTGGTCCGGCGCTATCTGACGGACCCGGTGGTCCACTCCGTCGACCCGTCGGCGGGCGCCGTCACCACGATGGAACACCACCTGCTGCACGTCCGTGACGCCGACAAGCACGCCACCACCACGGAGATCGCCGCCCGCGAAGGCCGGTCGATCATGTTCCTGGACACCAAGCGCGCGGTGGACAAGCTCACCAAGCACCTGCTGAACAGCGGGGTACGGGCCGCGGCCCTGCACGGCGGCAAGTCCCAGCCCCAGCGGACCCGGACCCTGGCCCAGTTCAAGACCGGCCAGGTCACCGTGCTGGTGGCCACCAACGTCGCCGCCCGTGGCATCCACGTCGACAATCTCGACCTCGTCGTCAATGTCGACCCGCCCACCGACCACAAGGACTACCTGCACCGCGGCGGCCGCACCGCCCGCGCCGGGGAGTCCGGCAGCGTCGTCACCCTCGTGCTGCCCAGCCAGCGCCGCGAGATGGACCGGCTGATGGCCGACGCGGGGATCACCCCCCAGTCCACCCAGGTCCGCTCCGGCGAGGCCGAACTGACCCGTATCACCGGTGCCCAGGCTCCCTCCGGGGTTCCCGTTACCATTGCCGCACCGGTCGTCGAACGTCCCAAGCGCAGTGGCTCCTCCACCCGCGGCCGGCGCAGTCGCTCCTCACAGGCCCGTCGGTCCTCCGGCGCACCCCGGACCGCGTCCGGGACGTCGCAGCGCCGGCCCGCCGCCGGCAAGACCCCGTAACGCGGCAGTCATGCCGCCCGCCCGCCGCTCCTCCTCCGCTCCGCCGTCCGGCCGTTCCCGGTTCTCTTCGACCCTGTAGAGGCACTATGCGCGTCGTCATCGCCCGCTTCCCCTTCGACCTGATCAAGACCGAGGTGCAGGACTCGATGAAGGGCGTCAAGCCCGAACCCATCACGGGTGAGTCCGTACTCATCGGCGGCCGTCACTACCCCGTCAAGCAGGTCGGGGAGATCATCACCCGGCAGGACCGCCGCGACTTCTCCGCCGGCGAAGTGACCCGGGCGCTGACCCGCCTCGGCTTCACCTGCAGCAGCTCCTCGACCCCCGTCGCCCGCACGCCTCTTGAGGAGGCGTCGGCACTGCTCCAGGCTCCGGCGGCGCCTGACGGCGACCCGACGGGCTGACACGGGCCACCCCGCACGACGAAGTGGGCTCCGACCGCACCGGTCGGAGCCCACCTTTGTTGTGGCGGTGGTCCTCCAGGCTCATGACGGGCCGTGGTCGCGCGGCGGCCACGGCAGCGACGGCGGCAGGGACTGCGACAGCAGGACGGTCCTGCGCCGGGGCGGAGACGCGGCCTCAGCGGTCGGAGTAGCTGAAGTCGCCCACCGTCCACGCTCCTACGTCCTTGATCGCGATGCGATACATCCCGCCGGTCTCGGGCAGGCCGATACTCCCCTGCAGAATCCTCGCCACATGGAAATACAGGTGGGTGGGTGGCTCTTTCCGTTGCGGCGGGCCGGTGTCCGGGCCGGCGGAGGCGAAGAGCGCGGAGAACGGTCCCAGCCGCTCCGACTGCTCCAGGACCTCGGCCACACGCTGCCGCCACACGCTCTCGGGCGCCAGCCGCCCCGTGATGACAGCACCCTGGACAACCACTGTGAGCGACATCTGATTGCTCTGCTCCGACTCCACCATGGCGGCGATGTCGACAAGCAGCTCGTCGGGCTTCGACATGGGAGCAGACTTTACTGCCGCGACCGGCCCTCGGCACCACACCCGGCAGCGCGCGCCCCGCGGCCGCTGTTGTTGAGCCACCGTCACCGGACGTAGGAGACTACGCGTGCAGTGGTCCGAAACCAGGTCCGCACGGGACGCGGGGCGGGGCCGGGGAGGGCCGATGAGCCAGATGACGGGGAACGGGGGCGGTGGAGCGATGGATCCGGTGCTTGCCAGTGCGGGGACGACGCTGGTCGGGCTGATGGTGACCGAGGCCTGGGGGCAGACCCGGGACGGCGTGGTCGCGCTGTGGCGGCGGGTACGGCCCGCGGACGCCGACGGTGTCGGCCGGGACCTCGACGAGGCCCGCGCGGAACTCGTCCAGGCCAGGGAGGGGGGCGCTGACGAGGAGACGGAGCAGGAACTGGTCGGCGAGTGGCAGCGGCGGCTGCTGCGTGTCCTGCGGGACAATCCGGCGGCCGCCGAGGAATTGCGGCGGGTGCTGGAGGCGGCGCAGGGGGCGCAGCCGGCGGAACTCCCCGCCGGTAACGTGCAGTTGCAGGCGCGCGCGGAGGGCAGCTCCCGGATCTACCAGGCCGGGCGCGATATGCGGGTACAGGGGTCATGAGCGACGGGGCGTCCTGGGAAGCCGAGGCGCACGACCAGGCACGGATCTACCAGGCCGCCCGTGATCTGCACATCACCCATCAGCACGGCGACGACCGCGCGCCGAGGACGGCGCCCCGGCTCTCCCTGCGGCATCTGCTGTCGTGTTTCGACGAGGCGCCCCTTCCGCTGTCCGTGCTGTCCGCCGAGGCGTTCGCCGCGGTCCGGATGCCGGAGCTGCCGGCGGAACGGGTGGCGGCCGAGGCGCGTGAGCTGACCGACCGCGCGGGGGTGGCCGGTGAACCCCCGGTGCCCTGTGTGCGGGCGGACGCCGCCGCCGTCGCCGAGTCCGCCCGGGAGCTGACGGACGAGGTGCGCGCGCAACTGTGCGGCTACGCCGCGGCGTTGCTCGACCATGCCCTGCTGCGGTCGCCCGACGGTACGGCACCGGACCTGTTCGCCCCGCATGCGATGGCCCTGCTGTGGCGTGCCGGCCGGGAACCGTCACGGGCGGCCACGGTCGCGCGCCGGGTCCGGGACGCGTATGCCGCGGCCGGCCGGTACGAGGAAGGGCTGCCGTTCGCGGTGCGGATCGTGGAGTCGTCGGGCGCCGGGGCGGAGCTCGGGGACGTCCTGGCGCTCGGCCGAATCCAGGTCGGCTGCGGGGACTTCGGCGACGCGGAGGCCGTGCTGCGTCCGGTGCTCGACCGGGCGGAGAGGGAGGCGGGCGGGCGCGGACTGTCGCTTGCCGGGCACACCGGCCCGAGCATCGCCGAGATCTTCCGGGAGAACGCCGACGGCCCGTTCACCGGTCGGCTCTCCCCGGCCGACTGTCATGTGCTGACGCAGATCGCCGAGGTGCAGCATGCCCTGGCCGATGCGCTGTACGGGCTGCGGCGCTACGCCGAGTGCGAGCGGCTGTTGCATGCGGCGGCCGGCCTGCGCTGGCGGGTCCAGGGGGCGGCGCATCCGGCGCGCCTGCTCGCCCAGTTGCACCGCGCCCGCGCGCTGGGACAACAGCGCCTGTGGCACGAGGCTTTCGCCCTGGTCCATGACGCCCTCACCTACCGGGACAGAGCGGAACTCGAAGGGGACCGCCCTCGGGACGCCGCCCTGCTGCGACTCGTGCACGCGGAGGTGACGGCGGCAGCGGTCCGCTCGTTGCGGGACGAGGGCGCGAGCCGGTCGCGGGGCGTGGGGATGTTCCCGGCGCCGGTGGTGCGTTTTCTGGACCGCACGATGGGTCCCCACACCAGGCCCGAGAAGCTCACCTGGGCCGACGCCGTCCAGTTGGCCGGGGAAGCGGTACGCGCCTGTGACCGTGCCTTCGGTGCCGCGCACCCCCATGCCCGTAGCGCCCGTACGCTGCTGGAACAGGCCCGCCGTGAACAAGGATCTGCCCCGTAGCGTCATCGGCCGGGACCACTCCCCCGGCTGTCTGCGCGTCGCCCTTCCACAAGGCGGGCGGGCCGGGTCGGGCGAAGCGGCTTTCCCGGCACGCGGAGTGTCGGAGCCGTCTCGGGGTAGCGGTCCGGAGAGGCGGGCGGAGGCCCGTCGACAGGAAGGGAACCGGATGGCCATCGCCAAAACCAGCGTCCTGGTACTGGATTGCGCGGAGCCCGCGGCACTGGCGGACTTCTACGCACAATTCCTCGGCGGAGAAGTGCGGATCGGGACCAGCCCGGACTACATCGAAGTCGTCGAGAGCGACACCGTGCACCTCGCGATACGACGGGACCGGGGCGCGGCGCCGCCCAGTTGGCCCCGCCCGGACGACTCACAGCAGGCACATCTGCACTTCCTCGTCCCGCAGGACAACATGGACGAGGCGGAGCGCGAAGCGGTCAGCCTGGGAGCACGGCCGCTGCAGACGCGGGAGAACCGCGGGCCCTACGACGCCCGCCGTTATGCGGACCCCGCGGGCCACCCCTTCGTTCTCGCCGCGAGCGAGGGCCATGCCCTGGGGCAGGCGAACTGAGGGCTGTCCCGGGCGGGCGGAGGGGCGGGGAGCGCCACCGGGTCCGGTGGCGCTCCCTTTGTCGCCAAAGCGCCCTGTGGAGACGCCCTGTTAGCGGGTGCGGGCCGCCGGGCGCACGACCAGCTCGTTCACCTCGACCTCCGGAGGCCGGCTCACGGCGAAGGCGATGGTGTCCGCGACCGCGGCAGCGGGCAGCGCCACCGCGCGGTAGGCCGTCATGGCGTCCCGGGCCGTCGGATCGGTGATGGAGTCCGCGAGTTCGGATTCCGTGACGCCCGGCGAGACCACGCTGACCCGGATGCCGCCCGCGGACTCCTGGCGCAGTCCCTCGGAGATCGCCCGTACGGCGAACTTGGTGGCGCAGTAGACCGCGGCGGTGGGCACCACCTCGTACGCCCCGGTCGACGCGACATTGACGAAGTGTCCGGCGCCCTGGGCTCGCATCACGGGCAGCGCGGCGGCGATCCCATGGAGCACCCCGCGCACATTCACATCGAGCATCCGGTCCCATTCGTCCACCCGCAGCGCCTCCAGTGGCGACAGCGGCATCACCCCCGCGTTGTTGACCAGGACATCGACCCGTCCGAATTCCGCGTGCCCGGCCGCGACGAAGGACCGCATGTCCTCGGCGGAGGTGACGTCCAGTCGCCGGAAGGCCGCGGTGCCGCCGTCGTTGCTGATCTCCTGGGACAGCTCTTCCAGTCGATCGGTGCGGCGGGCGCCGAGGAAGACGCGGTGACCGTCGGCGGCCAGGCGGCGGGCGGTCGCCTCGCCGATGCCGCTGCTCGCGCCGGTGATCAGGATGGCCTTCTCGTGCTCCGTCATGGCTGCTCCTTTGCCAGTTGCTTTCACCGGCGAGCCTCCACCGCGGAGCGCACCGCGACCAGGACAGCTCGTGCCTGGGTGCCCCACACCCAGGCACCTCCCGCAGACACGCCCTACGTTGGGCGGATGACGAACAACGAACTCGGGGCGTTCCTGCGGGCGCACCGGTCACAGGTCCTCCCCGAGGACGTCGGCATGCCCTCCCACGGGCGTCGCAGGGTCCCCGGACTGCGCCGCGAGGAGGTCGCCGTCCTGGCGGGCATGAACGCCGACTATTACGCGCGGCTGGAGCAGGGCCGCGAACGCCACCCCTCGCCGCAGGTGCTCGATGCCCTCAGCCGTGCGCTGCGGCTGGACGAGGACGGGCGGACGCATCTGTGCCGGCTGGCCGGTGTCGTCCCGGACGACCGCCCGGCGTCCTACGGGCCGGAGACCGTCGGCCCGGCCCTGCGCCAGCTGATCGACGGTTATCCGCACACACCGGCCTTCGTCCTCAACCCGGCGCTGGACATCCTGGCCGCCAACTCCCTGGCCGAGGCGCTGTTCTCCCCCTTCGAGCGGGCTGACAACCTTGCCCGCATGGTGTTCCTCGACCCGGCGGCGCGGCAGTTCCACACGCGCTGGAACCGGGCGGCCCAGGCCACGGTGGCGAATCTGCGGCAGGCGGTCGGCCGTGACCCCGATGCCCCGCGGCCGGCCGCGCTGGTGCGGAGCCTGACCGCGGCGAGCGCGGCGTTCACCGAGCTCTGGCACTCCCACACCGTGCGCGGAAAGACCCACGAGGCAAAGGAGTTCAGCCACCCGGAGGTCGGCGCCCTGTCCCTCACCTACCAGGCCTTCGACGTCCGGAGCGCGCCCGGCCTGCAACTCGTGATCTACCACGCCGAGCCGGGCAGCCCCAGCGCCGAGGCGCTCTCCCTGCTCGGCACCCTCCACGCCACCGATCGGCAGGGGTCGGACGGCACGGTGCGGGCTCCGGGCACGCGCGGGCACTGAGCGAGGGGCCGGCGCCGGTGGCCGGGCCCCGGACGGCGGGCTTCCTCTTTGCCATCTCGGCAACGATGTTTGTCAATACGGCGCGGCCGGTCGAGCATCTCCGGTGAACGGAGGTACGAGAGATGGCAACTCAGAAGAAGGACCGGATTCCGGCCGCGCTCTCCGCGGAGGCGCACCATGACGTAGTGGTGGTCGGGGGTGGCGCGGCGGGGCTCAGCGGGGCCCTTGCGCTGGCCCGGGCACGGCGTTCGGTACTGGTGGTCGATGCCGGCGAGCCGCGCAACGCCCCGGCCGACCGGGTGCACAACTACCTGGGCCGGGAGGGCACGCCCCCGTCGGAGCTGCTGGCGGCGGGGCGGGCGGAGGTGGCGGCGTACGGCGGGTCGGTCGTCAGCGGCCGGGTCGTCTCGGCCCGGCGCCGGACCGGCGACGGCGGGGAGCACGAGGGCTTCGACGTGGCGCTGGCCGACGGCACCCGGGTGAGGGCGCGACGGCTGCTGGTGGCCACCGGGCTGGTCGATGAACTGCCCGAGGTCGCGGGGCTGGCGCAGCGGTGGGGGCGTGAGCTGCTGCACTGCCCGTACTGCCACGGCTGGGAGGTCCGCGACCAGCCGATCGGGGTGCTGGCCACCGGGCCGAACGGGGTGGACAAGGCGCTGCTGTTCCGCCAGTGGAGCGCGGAGGTGACCCTGTTCCTGCACACCGCGCCGGAGCCGTCCGAGGAGCAGTGGGAGCAGCTCGCGGCCCGCGGTATCGCGGTGGTCGACGGCAAGGTCACCGGGGTGGAGCTGACCGACGACCGGCTCACCGGGCTGCGGCTGGACTCCGGCCGGGCCGTCCCGTGCCGGGCGGTGGTCGTCGCACCGCGGTTCGCGGCACGTGGGGCCGTGTTGGCCCGGCTCGGCCTCGAAGTGGACGAGCAGAAGGGCGGCGAGCAGGTACTCGGCAGTGCCGTGGCCGCCGGCCCGGCCGGGGCGACCCGGATTCCCGGAGTGTGGGTGGCCGGCAATGTCACGGATCCGTATGCCGGGGTGATCCAGGCCGCTGCCGCCGGGCTCACCGCCGCCACGGCGATCAACGGCGATCTGGTCAAGGAGGACACCGCCCGCGCCGTCGCCGCACACCGCGCCCGGATCCCGGCACCGCGGGAGCCGTTCGCCGCACGGACGGAAGCCGAGGTGTGCGCACGCGTACTCGGCGGGCGCCGCCACGGCCTGTGACCTCCCCGCGGCGCCCGGGGCGGCGCTGAGCACAGTGGTCACCGCACAGAACGGGCGGGGACATCACCCTTATGGCGCAACGCTTCGGGCACCCGGCCCCGGTCGCAATTCGCTGGGGAATGGCGGACCACAGCACCCGCCATTCCTCAGCGTGATCGGACGGTAAAGCCGCCCCCGCATCCCCGTGTTTACGATATCCGGGATGAATTGGCGCGCTTCTGGCTGACGGCCTGGTACATACGCGTACATGCGCCAATTTTCTGCCTTCACAGGCGGTGAATCCACTCGTCACCTCTGACTTCGGGAGCTCATTATGGAACCCGGCGCTACCGTGTGGAACTGCCCGTTCGACTACGCCGAGGCACTGGAATTCGATCCGACGCTCAAGCGTCTGCTGACCGAGGAACCGGTCGCCCGTATCAAGCTGCCCTACGGGGAGGGCGAGGCCTGGCTCGTGACCCGGTACGAGGATGTGCGCACGGTGACGACCGACCGGCGCTTCAGCCGCAGTGCCATCATCGGCCGGGACTTCCCGCGGATGACGCCCGAGCCGATCGTGCAGGACGAGGCGATCAACGTGATGGACCCGCCGGCCAGCAGCCGCTTGCGGAGCCTGGTCTCCAAAGCGTTCGCCCCGCGTCAGGTCGAGCGCATGCGGGCCCGTACACAGCACGTCGTGGACGACCTGCTGGACCGGATGACCGCGCAGGGTTCCCCTGCCGACCTGATGGAGAGCCTGGCGTCCCCGCTGCCGCTGACCACCATCTGCGAGGTCCTCGACATCCCCGAGGCCGACCGCGCACAACTGCGCGGGCACGCACGGACCATGATGAACGTCACCGTCGAGAACCGGGACAGCGCCGTCCGCGCCAAGGCCGATATGCGCGCGTACTTCAAGACGCTGACGGCGAAGCGCCGCCAGCACCCGGGAGACGACCTGATCAGCGCGCTGGCGACCGCTCGCGACGGCGACGAGCTCCTCAACGACCAGGAACTCACGGTCCTGGCCATGGTGCTGCTCATCACCGGCCAGGACACCACCACCTACGAGATCGGCAACCTCGCCTACACCCTGCTCACCCGGCCCAGGGAACTCGCCATGGTGCGGGCCCGCCCGGAGATGCTCCCGCAGGCGATGGAGGAACTGCTGCGGTTCATCCCCTTCCGTAAGGGCGTCGGTATCCCCCGCGTCGCCACCGAGGACGTGGAGCTGAGCGGGGTGATGATCCGGGCCGGGGACATCGTGCACGTTTCCTACCTGACGGCAAACCGGGACGGCCGGAAGTTCGAGCGGCCCGACGAGCTGGATCTGGAACGCGAGGACCGGCCCTCCCACATGACCTTCGGCTGGGGCGGCCATCACTGTCTGGGCGCCCCGCTCGCCTTCACGGAGCTGGAAGTCGCCCTCGGCGCCCTCCTGGAGCGCTTCCCCGAGCTCAGGCTGGCAAAGCCGGCCGAGGAAGTGCGCTGGAACACGACCTCGATCTGGCGCTATCCGCTGGAGCTGCCGGTCGCCTGGTAAGGGTGCCGACGCCGCAGAATGCAGAAGTCACCGCTCTGGCGTACGGTTACTAGTCGGAAAGAAGATCCACCTGCACGGGGAGAGTTCATTCTTCGACGGATGGCCCGCTCACAGTTCTCTCCGAGGGTCGTGCACTTCAGTCCGCCGATTCCCGCCAAGGCCAACGTGCCCGTTCTTCGGGCAGGTTGCCGCGGCGGGAACCACCGGCCGACAGCGACCCGAAAGGGAAATCAGGGAATTCCCTGAGCGGACCACAAGTCTGCAAGGAGCCCATCCCATGGCGGTTCTGTGCAAACCTGCAATCGCGGTCCCTGAATACGTCATCACCCAAGACGACACCCTCGAACTCGCACGGCGGCTGCACAAGGATCATTCGCAGCTGCGGCTGGTGCTCCGTCTCATCGAGCACACCGGTGTACGCAAACGGCATTTGATCCAGCCGATCGACAAGGTGCTCAAGCACCCGGGGCTCGACGCCCGCAGCGCGGTCTACGAGGAGGAGTCCAAGGCCCGTGTCCCCGCCGTGGTGCGCCAGGCACTCGACCAGGCCGAACTGGAGCCCCAGCAGATCGACTTGATCGTCTACGTCTCCTGTACCGGCTTCATGATGCCGTCCCTGACGGCATGGCTCATCAACACTCTCGGCTTCCGGTCGGAGACACGGCAGATGCCGATAGCCCAACTCGGCTGTGCCGCGGGAGGCGCCGCGATCAACCGCGCGCATGACTTCTGCACCGCGTACCCCGAGGCCAATGTCCTCATCGTCGCGTGTGAATTCTGCTCGCTGTGCTACCAGCCCACTGATCTGGGGGTGGGATCGCTGCTGTCGAACGGCCTGTTCGGCGACGCGGTCGCCGCCGCCGTGGTCCGGGGCAACGGCGGCACCGGCGTCCGCCTGGAGCGCAACAGCTCGTACCTGATCCCGAACACCGAGGACTGGATCTCCTACGCGGTGCGGGCCACGGGATTCCACTTCCAGCTGGACAAGCGGGTACCCGGCACCATGGAGCCGCTCGCCCCTGCTTTGCGCGCCATCGCGAAGCAGCACCAATGGGACGCGGGCGAACTGGACTTCTACATCGTCCACGCGGGCGGTCCGCGCATTCTGGACGACCTGTGCCACTTCCTGGAGGTGCCGCCCGAGGCGTTCCGCTTCAGCCGCGCGACGCTGACCGAGTACGGCAACATCGCCAGCGGTGTGGTGCTCGACGCCCTGGCGAGGATGTTCGACGAAGCATCGGCCGTGGAGGGCCAGCGCGGTCTGCTGGCGGGTTTCGGTCCCGGTATCACCGCCGAGATGTCCCTCGGCACCTGGGCCTCGACCCCTGACATCGCGGCGTGAGCGCGCCCGCGCGGTGCGCCCGGACGGTGATCCGCCGGGCGCACCGCGCATGTGCCCGCGCAGCGCGGCACCGCGACGCCTCACTCCCCTGGGGTAGCGCTCCGGCCCGCGTCGGCGTGGCCGCGCGGGAAGCGACTGGACCGTGCCACCCCGGGAAGGCGCCGCGGTGCGGGCGCGTCCCGGGAACGGGATCACCCGGGGGCAGCCGTCGGCGGGGGCACGGCAGCGGTTGGCGCAAAACGAACTTTTGCCTTGAATGGGAATATCTTGACATGCGTGTCAGCGCGTTCTATGCAGATGAGTAGGCGGCTTGCTCCCCATATCAGCAGGTGAGGAGGCCTACGCGGGGCCGTTCCGCGAGCGGGCCGCAAGGTGAGGAGAAGACCATGGCACGTGCAGTGGGTATTGACCTTGGTACGACGAACTCGGTGGTCAGTGTGCTGGAGGGCGGGGAGCCCACGGTCATCACCAACGCCGAGGGCGCCCGGACCACCCCGTCGGTGGTCGGCTTCGCCAAGGGCGGTGAGGTGCTGGTGGGCGAGATCGCCAAGCGGCAGGCCGTGACCAACGTCGACCGCACCGCGCGGTCGGTCAAGCGCCACATGGGCGAGGCGCAGTGGCGCTTCCCGGAGAGCGGCGACATCGACGGCAAGCAGTACACCGCTCAGGAGATCTCCGCGCGGGTGCTGCAGAAGCTCAAGCGCGATGCCGAGGAATACCTGGGCGAGGACGTCACGGATGCCGTGGTCACCGTTCCGGCCTACTTCAATGACTCCCAGCGCACCGCGACCAAGGAGGCCGGCGAGATCGCCGGCCTGAAGGTGCTGCGGATCGTCAATGAGCCGACCGCTGCCGCCCTGGCCTACGGCCTCGACAAGGAGAACGACCAGACCATCCTGGTCTTCGACCTCGGCGGCGGCACCTTCGACGTCTCACTGCTGGACATCGGCGACGGTGTCGTCGAGGTGAAGGCCACCAACGGCGACACCCACCTGGGCGGCGACGACTGGGACCAGCGGATCGTCGACCACCTGACCAAGCAGTTCAAGAACGCGTACGGCATCGATCTGTCCCAGGACAAGATGGCCACCCAGCGACTGCGGGAGGCCGCCGAGAAGGCGAAGATCGAACTGTCGGCGGCGACCGAGACCACGATCAATCTGCCGTATCTGAGCGCGTCGGCGGACGGGCCGCTGCACCTGGACGAGAAGCTCACCCGCTCACAGTTCGAGCAGCTCACCGCCGACCTGCTCGAACGGTGCAAGACCCCGTTCCACAACGCGGTGAACGACGCCGGGGTCAAGGTCGCCGACATCAACCATGTGATCCTGGTCGGCGGCTCGACCCGGATGCCCGCGGTGACCGAGCTGGTCAAGGAGCTGACCGGCAAGGACCCGCACAAGGGCGTCAACCCCGACGAGGTCGTCGCCATCGGCGCCGCCCTCCAGGCCGGTGTGCTCAAGGGTGAGGTCAAGGACGTCCTCCTGCTGGACGTCACCCCGCTGTCCCTCGGTATCGAGACCAAGGGCGGCATCATGACCAAGCTCCTGGAACGCAACACCACGATCCCGACCAAGCGCTCCGAGATCTTCACGACGGCCGAGGACAACCAGCCGTCCGTGCAGATCCAGGTCTACCAGGGCGAGCGCGAGATCGCGGCGTACAACAAGAAGCTCGGGATGTTCCAGCTGACCGGTCTGCCGCCGGCCCCCCGCGGGGTCCCGCAGATCGAGGTCTCCTTCGACATCGACGCCAACGGCATCATGCATGTCACGGCCAAGGACCTGGGCACCGGCAAGGAGCAGAAGATGACCGTCACCGGCGGCTCCTCGCTGCCGAAGGACGACATCGACCGGATGGTCCGCGACGCCGAGCACCACGCCGATGAGGACCGCCGCAGGCGCGAGGCCGCCGAGACCCGCAACCAGGCCGAGCAGCTCGTCTACCAGACCGAGAAGTTCCTCAAGGACAACGAGGACAAGATCCCCGGCGAGGTCAGGACCGAGGTCCAGACCGCCGTCGGCGAGCTGAAGGAAAAGCTCAAGGGCGAGGACACCGCCGAGATCCGCACCGCCAGCGAGAAGCTCGCGGCCGTCTCCCAGAAGATGGGCCAGGCCATGTACGCCGACACCCAGGGCGCGCAGACCGCCCCGGGCCCCGAAGGCGCCGCTGCCGGTGAGGGCGGGTCGGATGCCGCCGCCGACGAGCAGGACGATGTCGTCGACGCGGAGATCGTCGACGACGACAAGCAGGAGGGCAGCGCACGATGAACCGCCCGCCCCACGTCCACGGCCTGCCCCACCCCCCGCTGGCCCTCGTCGGACACGGGCCGGCCAAGCGCCCCGAACCGGGCCCGCCCGATGTCACCGACCGCCCGGACGAAGGGGCGGAGCAGGGCACCGGCAGGCCGTCCGGCCATGACGAGTCGGCCGGGCGGCCGACGCCGCCGGAGGCGGTGCTGTACGCCGAACTCCGGGAACGGACCGCCGACCTGCAGCGGCTGAAGGCCGAGTACGACAACTACCGCAAGCGGGTCCACCGCGACCGGCTGGCTGTCGGTGAGATCGCGGTGGCCAATGTGCTGGGCCGGCTGCTGCCCGTGCTCGACTCCCTCGCCGAGGCCACCGAGCAGGGCGAGGTCACCGGTGGATTTCAGCGCGTCGCCGAGGCACTGCGCACCGAGCTCGGGGCGCTGGGCCTGCAGGCCTTCGGCGCGGCGGGCGACCCGTTCGACCCGCTGATCCACGAGGCCGTCACCTTCACCCCCACCGACCGGCTGGAGCAGGCCATGTGCACCGAGGTGCTGCGCCTGGGCTACCGGGTCGGCGACCGTCTGCTGCGCCCCGCGCAGGTGGCCGTCGCGGGCGAACCGCCCGCCGCGGCGCCTCACGTCCGGCTCTGAATTACCTTTCCGCACCTCGGAATTGGTCTGTCTGTCCTGTTCCGGTCCCTGTTTCGCTTGCCTTCCTGCGCTGTCCATGACGCGACGGTGAGCTCATTCATGCGCCGATCCGCCCGGCGATCCGTACACATTGACCTGCACGTTGGCCTGTGCTTTGGCCTGCGCGTCGGCCTGTGCGTCGATCCCCGGCTTGCGGGACGAAGGCGCTCTTGCGTGAACGGGAATTGCTCCCCCATGTGCGCGGCTACGCATATGTTCGAGTCCCAGGGGCACGCGATCCTCTACCGCCAGCAAACGGCCTCCGTACTTCGACAGAAAGCCCTACGACGCACGACAGGCGGGATCATGGCGACCGAGGAAAACACGGAACGCGAGAAAGCACACGGCGGCGGAACGGAACGGATCTCCGCCTCCACGGCAATGCGCCACGCCTCCGGGCAACTTGCGCAACTGCTCCAATGTGAGCCCGACTCGGTGTCGGCTCTCAAGCCCACCGAGGACGGTTGGCTGGCGAACGTGGAAGTGGTGGAGATCGAAAGGGTGCCGGACACCGCGAGCGTGATGGCTTCCTACCGCGTCCACCTCGATGAGCAGGGCCAACTGATGGGATACGAGCGGACCCGCCGATACGGGCGGGGCCAGATCGACAAGTAGGCCGACGACGCTCGGCACCCACCACGACAACGCACGGCCCCATGACCCGCTCCAGTCACCTGGAAGGGACGATCGACCGTGACTGCCATTCAGCAATCCAACGCCGCTACCAGCGGAAGTGGTTCGGGAAATCTTTACGATGTTCTTGAGCTGATCCTTGACCGAGGACTCGTGATCGACGCCTTTGTGCGGGTCTCGCTCGTCGGTATCGAAATCCTCAAGATTGATGTGCGCGTCGTCGTCGCGAGCGTGGACACCTATCTGCGCTTCGCCGAGGCGTGCAACCGACTCGATCTGGAATCCGGCCGTAAGGCACCGAGCCAGCTCACCGATCTGGTCGGTGAGGCGACCGAGAGTGGCGCCAAAGGAAAGTCGAAAGGCGCGCTGACCGGTGCCGTTGAGGCATTCAGCGAATCCTTGCAGAAGGGCCAGGAGGACTCCGCGGAAGAGGAAGAGCGGCCGGCACGTAAATCTTCCGCCGCCAGCAACCGGCGCACCGCGCGCCGCCGGGAGGACTGAGCCATGGGAACGTACCTCTACGCCATCACGGCGGCCGGCCACCCCCTGCGGCTCTCCGGCATCAGCGGGGTCGGCGAACCCGCGGCGCAGCTGCGCACCGTCCGCACCAAGGACCTGTGCGCGGTGGTCAGCGACGCACCGCCGCAGCTCCGGGCCAAGCGCCGCGATGTAGCCGCCCACCAGGACGTTCAGGATCGTCTGCTGGCCGACGGCGCCGCCCTGCCGATGCGCTTCGGACTGGTCGGCACCGACGACGCGCAGGTGGCCACCGTCCTGGAGCAGGACCGCGACAGCTACCTCCAGCGGCTCGAAGAGGTCGACGGCTGCCGTGAGTACCACCTCAAGGTGGCGCGCGACGAGGACGACCTGCTGCGGGAGATCATGCGGGAGTCCGCCGAGGTACGGCGGCTCAACGACCGTACGCGGGAGAACCCCGGCGCCTACGACGACAAGGTGGCGCTCGGCGAGCTGATCTCGCAGGAGGTGGAGGCCCGTCACGAGCGCGCCCGGTCGGACATCGTGGCCCGGCTCGCCGGGACCGCGGTGCGCACCGCGGACGTCGAGCCGACGAAGCGCCACTTCCTCAGTGTGTCCTTCCTCGTCGAGCGGGAGAAGGCCACGGCCTTCTCGGAGGCGGTTCACGAGGAGGCCGGGCAGCGCGGTGACACCTACGACTTCAGCCTGCACGGCCCGCTGCCGCCGTACAGCTTCGTCTGACCTATGAGCGGAGACCGGCCATGGGCCTCCTCACACAGCTCCTGACCCTGCCGGTGGCCCCGGTGCGGGGCACGGTCTGGGTCCTGGACCAGGTGCTGCTCACCGCCGAGCGCGAGTACTACGACCCGGCGCCGGTCCGCGAGCAACTGGCCGCGCTGGAACAGCAGTTGCTCGACGGCAGTATCAGTCCCGAGGAGTTCGACGCCCGCGAGGACGAGCTCCTGGACCGGCTGGAGTGGCTGGAGGCCCACCAGCAACGACTACGTACCGACTCCTGATCAGGGGAGATTGAGGTGTACGACAGATGATGAGCAACGCCAAGATAGGTGTGGCCCTCGTCGGGGGCTACATACTGGGGCGCACGAAGAAAGCCAAGATGGCCATCGGCCTGGGCATGTTTCTGGCCGGCAAGAAGCTGAATCTGGATCCGAAGCAGCTGGGCACGCTGGTCGCCAACTCGCCGGTTCTGGGCCCCCTGAACGACCAGGTGCGCAAGGAACTGGTGGACGCCACGAAGGCGGCGGCCGGCACCGCGCTCACCCAGCGGATGTCCGGTCTTGCCGACTCCCTGCACGAGCGGACCGCGGCCCTCACCGAGGGCCGTGACGCGGCCGGCGATACCGAGCGGGCTCCGGACGACGAGGCTCCGCGGGCGGGGGCGGACGACGAGGACCGGGCGCCCGAGGGCGAGGCCCGGGGCGACGCCGGGAATGCCAATGCCGAGGACGCCAAGGACGCCGAGGGCGCTGTGGACGCCGAGGAAGAGGACGAGGAGCCCGCGCCGCGCCGCAGGAAATCTGGCGCCTCAACCGCGAAGCCGGCCGATTCGGCCAACTCGGCCAACTCGGCCAAGTCAGCCACCACATCAGCCGCGAAGTCCTCCGCGAAATCAGCGAAGAAATCGGGCACCGCCGCCGCGCGGCGCCCGGCAGCGAGCGCATCGCGGGCCTCGGGAAAGACCGCTGCCGCCTCGTCCCGCGGGCGCCCGGCCGCCTCCTCAGGGCGGAAGGCCGCCTCAGGGGCCCGTAAGAAGGCGTCCGGTGCGGCGCGCACAGCCGCCGACCGCGGAGGCAGCAATGGCTGAGTCCACTTTCAGCAAGGTGAAGCACGAGGTGACCCACAGCCCGGCGGCCGACGAGCTCAAGGAGGAGCTGCAGCGCTACCTCCAGGCACGGGCCCAGCACGCCGTCACCAGCCTCGGCCACAAGCTGGGCGAGAGCGTAGGCAAGCTCGCCGAACCCGGCGCAGGCGCCGGGGGGCTGGTGAGCAGCCTGGCGAAGGGCGGTGCGGCGCTCGGTGAGGGCAAGTCGCCGCAGCGGGCAGCACTGACCGTCGGTGCCTCCCACCTCAAGGACACCGTCAAGGACAAGGTCAAGGGGCTGTTCGGCAAGGGCCGCAAGGGCGGCGGCGGAAAGCCCAAGAGCGTGACCATCGTCGAGGACATCGATGTGGGCGTTCCGGTGCGCGAGGCGTACGACCAGTGGACGCAGTTCCAGGAGTTCAGCACCTTCGCCAAGGGGGTCGTCAGTGTCGACAAGGCCGACGACACCACCAGCAACTGGAAGGTGAAGGTCGCCAAGTCCACCCGCAGTTGGCGGGCCAATGTCACCGAGCAGGTGCCCGACGAGCGCATCACCTGGACCACCGAGGGCGCGAAGGGCACGGTCAAGGGGGTGGTGACGTTTCATCGCCTCACCGACAACCTGACGCGTGTGCTGCTGGTGCTGGAGTACTTCCCCAAGGGGCTGTTCGAGAAGACCGGCAACATCTGGCGCGCCCAGGGCCGCCGGGCCCGGCTGGACCTCAAGCTCTACCGCAAATTCATCATGCTGCGCGGCGAGGCCACCGACGGCTGGCGGGGCGAGATCCAGGACGGCGAGGTCGTGGTCGAGCACGCCGAGGCCGTCGAGGCGGAGAAGGACCGGGAGGACGCCGAACCCGGCTCCGACGACGACGGGCGCCCCGATGCGGACGGGACCGACGAGGCCGAGGAGGACGAGGCCGACGATGCGGACGAGGCCGAGGAACTCGACGACGAGGGCATCGCTCCGGAGGACGATGCGGACGATGCGGACGAGGACAGGTTCGCGGCGGAGGACGGCGGCGACGACGACTTCGGCGAGCCGGTCGACGAGGACGACGAGGAGCACGACGAGGACGAGGACGCGGACGCGGAAGACGACTACGGCGAGCCGGCCGATGAGGACGACGACCTCGTGGAGCCCGTCGACGAGGACGAGGTCCCTCCGGACGAGCGGGCGGCGGACGACGAGGACGAGGACGAGCCGGCGCCGCCCGCCCGGGGCCGCCGTACCGCCGGCGTCCGCTGACCTCTCCCCACCGCACAGACGAGGCTGAACATGTCCGATTCACTGGCCGGCCGTATGGGGCCGTCCTCCGGTCCGTCCCCGTACGGCCGGCAAGGGTCCTCCGCCAACCTGGCCGACATCCTGGAACGCGTCCTCGACAAGGGCGTCGTGATCGCGGGCGACATCCAGATCAATCTGCTCGACATCGAGCTGCTGACCATCAAGCTGCGGCTGCTCGTCGCCTCCGTCGACAAGGCCAAGGAGATGGGCATCGACTGGTGGGAGCACGACCCCTCGCTCTCGTCCCGCGCCCGCCCATCGCAGCAGGTGCCCGCCGGGCACCCGCCGGAGGCCGGCCGCAGTGCGCTGGCCGAGGAGAACCAGCAGCTGCGCGCCGAGCTCGCCGAGCTGCGGGCGGCGATCGGCTCCGGCCAGGGCTCCGACGGACGCCGGGCGGACCACGAGGAGGAACAGTGAACAGCCACCTTCAGGGAGAAGCGGAGACGGCCGCAGCCCCGCGGCAGCCGCTCCGCCTGCCCACCGAGCAGCGGGAGTCCGGTCCCCTCTGGAGCTCGTACGTCTACGCCATCGGCCGGGCGGGCACCGGTCTCGGCACGGCGGCCCCCCGGCTCACCGGACTCCGGGACGGGCGGCTGCGGACGGTCACCGCCGGACCCCTCACGGCGCTCGTCTCCTCCGTCCCGGCCGACGCTTTCAGCACCGAGGGCATGAAGGCGCAGCTGGAGAATCTGACGGAGCTGGAGGAGATCGCACGTACCCACCACACGGTCGTCGAGGCCGCCCACACCGGCACGACAGTGCTCCCCATGCGGCTGGCCACCGTGTATCTGGACGACGACCGGGTGCGGTCCATGCTGCGGGAGCGTGGCGCGGAATTCGACGCGCTGCTCTCCCGGCTCGAAGGCCATGCCGAGCTGGGGGTGAAGGTGTACGCGGACCCGCGCGCCACGGCCGCGGAACCACCGCCCGCCCCCGACGGTCCGGACCCCGCTGCTTCCCCGGTCAGCCCCGGCCGGGCCTACTTGCAGCAGCGCCGGGCCCAACGCCGGACGCAGCGCGATGCCTATCGAGCGGCGGGCGCCCTCGCCGACGACGTACGGGTCCGGGTGGCCGCCCTTGCCCGGGACCGGGTCGTCCATCGCCCGCAGCAGGGTGAACTGGCGTCCGGCGCGGGGGAGAACATCGCCAACGAGGCCTACCTGGTGCCCACGGACCGTATCCGGGAATTCCACCGGGCACTGGCGGGGATGGCCGACGGTATCCCCGGCGTACGCGTCGAAGTCACCGGGCCATGGGCTCCGTACTCCTTCGCGACCCCGCCCGCGGAAAGCCGGAGTGCGTGATGGAGGGTGACGCCCGGGAGGCGGCGGGTGCCGAGATCTCGTACCTGGGAGACCTGGGAGACCCTGGGGACCCGGGAGACCTGGTGGACCGCTCCGCGGAAGAGCCTCTCGCGGGGCGGCAGATCGCTCTCATCGATCTCCTGGACCGTCTCCTGAACGGTGGCGCGGTGCTCACCGGAGATGTGGTGCTGTCCATCGCCGACGTGGATCTGGTGCATATCAATCTGCGGGCCGTCATTCGCTCGATCACACCCGACGGTCCGGCGCCGTGGTGAGACCCCGGCGTGCGGGTCCGTCCGGCCTGAACACCGTTGTCCGGCCCGGCAGTTGTCCATTGCCTCCACTCCCCCGATGAGAATCGCCCGTATCACCAATATGACTTATATCGCCCACGACGAGGGATAGCCCATGACGAATGAAGCGGCCGCACCCGTGGAGCCTGCCTTCGCGGAGGTGGCGCAGGCCGCGGCCCGGGCTTTCGACCTGGTGCCGACACAGGCCGATGAGCCGCCGCAGGGGCAGGGCAGCGCGCTGGCCCAGCGGCTGAGGACCGATCCGGAGACGGTGGAGCGCGATCTCATCAAGCTGGTGCTGACGATCGTGGAGCTCTTGCGGCAGCTCATGGAGCGGACCGCCTTGCACCGCGTCGACCAAGGAGATCTGAGCGAGGAGCAGGAGGAACGGGTCGGGCTGACGCTGATGATTCTCCAGGACCGGATGGCGGAACTCTGTGAGCGCTACGGGCTGACGATGGAGGATCTCAATCTCGATCTCGGCCCGCTGGGATCCCTGCTGCCCCGCCACGACGCCGGCTGATCCGGAGAGCTCCACCGGCCACTTTCGCCGTCCGCCGCACGGGCATTGCAACTGATGACCCGTCACCTTACCCTTCCGGCACACCCCCACCGCACCGGGGCGCTCGTACGGTCTCACCCCTACGATCCGTGCGCGGTGCAACGGGGCGGCGCGCCGCGTGCCGGAAGGACAGCCATGTCCGACGACAGCGCTCGCAGAACCTCCCTCACCCGCCGTTCGTTACTGACCGGGGCCGCCGCCGCGGGACTTGCGGCGGCGGCCGGGCTGCAGCCCGCTCATCGCATCCCCGCGGGCAGCGCCGCGGCCACTCTCACCCCTCCGCCCGGCTTTCCCGCGGGCATTCCACTCGCCCAGCAAGCCTTCCGGAACTGGTCGCTGGAGATCGTCATCGAGGGCGTCTGGACGGCGTCGGCCCGTACGCCCGACGATGTGGTCACCCTCGCCAACTGGGCCCATCAGCACGGCTACCGGCTACGGGCCCGGGGCAAGGGCCACACCTGGTCGCCGCTGGTGGTGCCCGCCGGGGCCGACACCAACCGTACGGTCATCGTCGACACCGCCTCCCACCTCACCGCGGTCACGGTGCGCGGCGGCAACCCGGGGAGCGTCACCGCGCAGGCGGGGGCCACCCTCGACCGGATCCTCGCCCGCCTGGAGGAGTCGGGGCTCGGCCTCGCCACCACCACGGCGCCCGGGGATCTCACCATCGGCGGGGTACTCGCGATCGGCGGCCATGGCACCGGGGTCCCGACCGCCACCGAGAACCCGCCCGCGGGCTCCGGCTTCGGCACCCTGAGCTCCCTGGTCACCTCGCTCACCGCGGTGGTCTGGAGCGCGGCGGAGGGCCGCTATGTGCTCAAGACCTTTGCCCGCTCCGACCCGGACATCCGGGCCTTCCTCGTCCACCTGGGCCGCGCGTTCGTCACCGAGGTGACGCTCACCGCCGCGGCCAACACCCGTCTGCGCTGCCAGAATTGGTACGACGTGAACGTGGGCACCGTCTTCGGCCCCCCGGGTACGGGCGGTCGCACGATCAGCTCCTACCTGGACCGCACCGGGCGCATCGAGGCGATCTGGTTCCCGTTCACCGATGTGCCGTGGCTGAAGGTGTGGAGTGTGGCGCCCACCAAGCCGGTGTTCGCCAGGCAGATCGACACCCCGTACGCCTACACCTTCGCCAACCGGGTCACCGAGGAGATGTCGCGGCTGCTCGGGGAGATCGCGGCGGGCGGGGGCGACAAGACGCCCGCCTTCACCAAGCTGGCCATGTCCATCGTCGGCTCCGGGCTGATCGTCACCGGCACCTGGGACGTCTGGGGCTGGTCGAAGAACAGCCTGCTGTACGTCGAACCCACGACCCTGCGGATCGTCGAGGCGGGTTGGGCGGTCCTGACCTCCCGGGCGAATGTGCAGCGCGTGGTGAATGACTTCTACGCCCGCTACCAGAGCGTGCTGACGGCTCATCAGGGCCGCGGTTCCTACCCGGTCAATGGGCCGATCGAGCTGCGCATCACGGGTACGGACCCGGTCGACGGTCCCCTGCTGTCCCCGGCCCGGGCCCGTCCGGACCGTCCCGAGTGGGACACCGTGGTGTGGCTGGACTTCGCCACCTATCCCGGCACGCCCGGCGCGGCCCCGTTCTTCCGTGAGCTGGAGCAGTGGATCTGGCAGACCTACAACGGGTCGTATGCGACCGTGCGTCCCGAGTGGTCCAAGGGCTGGGCGTACACGGACAGCGGGCCGTGGCGGGATCCCGCCACGCTGGGCGGCACCGTACCGGCCGCGTTCGACGGCTGGCGGACCGCCCGGGACACCCTCAACTCCTATGACCCGGCACGGGTGTTCTCCAATACCTTCCTCGACACGCTGCTGCCCTGAGCAATCTCTCCCTAGGGGGCGCGCGACAATTCCGCGCGCCCCCTAGCGGATATCACCCGACACGTGCGTCACACCCGTACCAAACACAGGAAACAACCCGCTAAGAGGCCATCACAAAGATGGCGGGAATGTTCCGCCTGTCCTCAGCTACGCTTTCCGGAATCCGACCCCTTGATGTGTGAACTTCCTACGACACCGCCGCCCGCCGGACGACCGCCGATCGGCCGTGTCCCCTCTGCCCGCACACTGGCCGACGGGTGTGCCGGCACGCACCGGCCGGCACACGAATTGTGGAGTCCCGTCATCCCCGCAAGGAATGAAGGCGGCATGATCCGGGCCCGATGACGCGGTTTCCGGTCATCTCCGGTGAAACTCCATCTGGCGGGAATGACAGCAGTGACAATTCTGCAGTGCACCGTTCGGGGCTGAAACTGAGTGCTGCGACAGGGGCTCATGGGGTAACTGTCGCCGCATCGCCGGTTGTTTCCCGGGCGGCTGTTCGGCAACGGGGACAGACAGCAGAAGCAGAAACGAAGGGACGAACGTGATCCGGGTCTTGGTGGTGCACGAAACGCGGCTGTTGCGCTCGGCGCTCACCGCGCTGTTGCGCGACGAGGAGGGTATCGACGCTGTCGCCGCCTGCTGGAGAAGTGCCCCCGGGCGAGCCCGTTCCTTCCGGCCGCAGGTGTGCGTCGTGGACGTCGACTGCGCGGGTTCGGTGTCGTCGGCGGACCCGCCGGGCGGCCCGGGATGCGCCCTGCTGGTACTGGCCAGCGCCTGCCGTCCCGGCACCCTGCGCCGGGCCATCGCCGCCCGGGCGCGGGGCTTCGTGGACAAGGACGCGCCGCCGGCCCGGCTGTTGCACGCCATAAACCTGGTGGCCGCCGGGAAGCGCTATGTCGACCATTCGCTCACGCCGGATTTCCTTGAGGCCGCCGACATGCCGCTGACACCACGGGAGTTAAGCGTGCTGTCGCTCGCCGCGGGCGGCGCCTCCGTCTCCGAGATCGCCCGTGAACTGCATCTGAGCAGTGGGACGGTGCGTAATTACATGGCGGCGATCAATCGCAAAACCGGCGCCCGGAACCGGGTCGATGCGATACGGATATCGCAGGGGGCGGGCTGGGTCTAGGGGGAGACACCTTCTAGGGCCGGGTGTCCGCAAAGTCCCGTGGTCAGCTGAGATAGCGGGATTTTGCGGATATGCGCTCAGCACACTCCGGGGCCTCCGGAGCTTCCGGGGCAGGCAGGGCATCCGGCTGCCAGCTTCCCGCCAGATCGCGGTAGAGGGCCGAGCGTTCGAGCAGTTCGTCATGGGTGCCGCAGGTGGCCCGGACGCCGTCGAGCACCAGGATGCGGTCAGCCCGGCGGGCCGAGGTGATCCGGTGGGCCACCACGATCAGCGTTCCGGGACGCTCCGCGAAGGCACGCTCGGCCCGCATCTCCGCCGCCGGATCGAGGTGGCAGGTCGCCTCGTCGAGCAGGACGAGCGGCGCGGGTGACAGATGGGCCCGGCCCAGTGCGATCAGCTGGCGCTCCCCCTGGGACAGGACGCCCGGGTCGAGCGGAGCGTCGAATCCGCCCAGTCGGCGCACCAGCGGGTCCAGGCCCACGGCGTCCGACGAGGCCTCCAGGGCGGACGTGGATGCGCCGTCAGGGCAGAGATAGAGCAGGTTCTCGCGCAAGGTTCCGGAGAAGACGTAGGCCTGTTGCGGGATGAGCACCCGCAGCAGGGACGGATCGGGTCCGGACCGCGCGCGGACCGGCCGGCCGGCCACACGTATCTCGCCGTGGCCGGGTGCGAGCAGACCGGCGACGAGAGCGGTCAGGGTCGACTTCCCGATGCCGCTCGGCCCCACCACGACGAGGTGCTCGCCCGGTTCGACGGTCAGGTCGAGGTCGTCCAGCACGGGCTGCGCGGCGGGCCCGTAGGCGAAGGTGACGGCACGCAGGTGCACCCCGGGGCCGCCGGGCGGGACGGGCACGAGGGGCGCGGAGTCCGGAGGGGTGGTGCTCTGCGGATCCGGCACGGTGGCGCTCTCCGGATCCGGCGCGATGGTGGTCTTCGGATCCGGCACGGTGGTGCTCTCCGGGTCCGGATCCGGGCCGGGGCCGGAGTCGGGGCCGGTGGTGAGCCGGTCCAGGACCACGAGCAGGCGGGTGCCGGCCGATCCCAGGGCGTTCATCAGGGTGTGCAGTGCGGGCAGCAGGGACTGGGTCAGATAGGCCAGCGCGCCCAGCACGACGCCGGGGGTGAGCCCTTGCCGTAGGAGCCAGGGCGCGCTGACCAGCAGCAACAGGATCGGCAGCTGGCCTGCCAGGCCGAGCGCGAGACAGCGGACGGCGGCCCAGCGCGCCAACTGCCGTGCCGCACGGGCCTCGTCCTCGATCAGGCCGTACGCCCGCGCCGCGGTCTGCTGCTGTGCGCCGCAGGCCACCACGTCCCGCAGCCCCTCGGCGACGGCGCCGAACTGTGTGGACAGGTCCTCGTCCGCCTGCAGAAAGGCGCGCTGGCGGGCCGCCATCGGCCGGAGCGTGGCCAGGAAGAGCAGCAGCCCGGCCACGAGCGGAGGCACCACGATCAGCAGCAACTGGGGTGCCAGGGAGAGGAGTCCGAGCACCGCTCCGGCCGCGGTGAACACGAAGGAGCGGGCGACCAGGACCAGTCCGGCGAAGCTGTCCCGGGCGATCTCGGTCTGGTTGGTCAGCCGGGAGACCACGGCGCTGTCCGCCGCGCGGGCCGGGTGCGCCACCGCTTGCGTCAGCGACCGCGACACCACCTGGCGTATCAGGCTGTCGCGCAGCGGCTCGACGAGGTCGGCCAGGCCGCGGAAGACCCCCCGGCCGGCCAGGCCGCCGACGACGACGGCCAGTGCGGTGACGCCCAGCCAGGCCAGCCCGACGCCGGTGTGGCCGGCCAGAAAGCCCTGGTCGAGGGCCTTTGCCAGACCGTAGCCGCCGAGGAAGGTGTGGGCGGACTCCAGCAGTGACCAGCCGGCCAGCAGCAGCAGTACGCGGGTCCGGCGGCGGAGGAAGCGCCTCGCCCGGGGCAGCAGTCGTGCCGTCGCTGTCGTCATGAGGCGGTCCGGGTGTCCTCGTCGTCGGTGTGGGCGAACACCGCCCGGTAGTCGGGGTCCGCCCAGAGCCGGTCGTGCGGGGCGACGGCGCGGAGCCGGCCCTTCTCCATCCACGCGACCAGATCGGCGCGGGCCGCGGAGGAGACCCGATGGGCGATCAGCAGTCTGCTGCCGGTCCGTACGTCATGGACCAGAGCCCGGCGGACATGGAGTTCGGTGACGCTGTCCAGGCTGGAGGTGGCGTCGTCGAGGACGAGCAGCCGGCCGGCATGGGCGAACGCCCGCGCCAGGCCGAGGCGTTGCACCTCCCCGCCGGACAGCGGTGCGCGGTCGAGCGGTGTGGCGTATCCGTCCGGAAGGAGGCGGACGAACGAGTCCGCACCGGCCGCGCGGGAAGCGCCCTCGATCGCGTGGGCCGGGGGTTCGTAAGGGCCGAAGCCGATGGCCGCCCCGACGGTGGCGCCGAACAGGGCGGGGCGTTCGAAGGCGTAGCCGATCTCGCGGCGCAGCTGTGCGGGATCGGCCTCGTGGAGCGGGACGCCGTCCAGCAGCACCTGCCCGCTGTCGGGGTCGGTGAGCCGGCCCGCGACGGCGGCGAGCAGCGATTTGCCCGCCCCCGAGTGCCCGACGACCGCCATGGTCGTGCCGCCGGGCACCACCAGGTCGACACCGCGCAGCGCTTGGGCACCACCGCGGACGAGGGTGACCGCACGCAGTTCGAGCCGGCCGCGGCCGTCGGCGGGCAGGGGCGTGGTGCCGTGGACGGGTGGGGACAGGGTGAGGAGTTCGCCGGTGCGGTGGGCCGCGGCGCGGCTGCGCACCAGGGCATTGAGCTGTCCCACCACTCCGCCCAGCCCGGCGGTGAGGGCGGCGTACCGGGAGGCCGCCAGCAGTTCGCCGACGGACAGGCTGCCGTACGCCAGCCGGATTCCCCCGACGGCGAGGACGGCGGTGGTCAGCAGCGGCACCAGGATGCTGCTGCTGACCACGGCGCGTCCGTAGAACTGCCACATCTGCCGTCCCTGCGCGCCCAGTTCGGGAAGCGGCGCGAGGACCCGGGCCCGCTCCCGCCCCGCCGTTCCCGCCGCGGCGACGGTCCGGGCGCCGCCGAGTGCCTCGACGAGCCGGGTGGCGATGTCCGCCTGGACGCGTTGATAGCGCCGGACGCTGTCGGAGGAGCCGCGGGCGAAGGCGCGCAGCAGCCGGGTCAGCAGCGGCAGCCCGGCGAGGAACACGGCGGCCAGCCAGATGTCGGTGAGCGCCAGGGCGATCAGGGCGCCGACCGGGGTGATGAGGGCGGCGAGGCCGGTGGCCGCGGCGGTGGGTGCGGTCCCGGCGTCCGCGGCGTTGCCGGTGAGTCGGGTCACCAGGTCACCGGGGGTGAAGCGGTCGGCGACGCGGTGCGGGGCGAGGGACAGCAGATGGTCGATACCGCGCCGGCGGAGCCAGGCGGTGCTGCGGGCGGTGGTGACGCCGCCGGTCAGTGCCACCAGCGCGTCGAGGAGCACTTCCGCGGTCAGCAGTACGGCGCAGAGGACGAGGGCGCCGTGGAGGCCAGGACGTGCGCCGAGCACGAGGTCGAGGGTGTGGCCGAGGACGGCGGGCAGCGCGACGGCGGCACCCGCGGAGGCCACGCTGAAGAGGCAGACGGCGACGGCGCGTACGGGGCTGTGCCGGAAGGCGCCGGTCAGTACGGAGCGGACACCGGTGTCCGGTCCGGGCCGGGCGGCCGGCGGGGGCGAGGAGGGCCCGGGGGTGCGGGGCATACGGGGTGGGACCTCGCCTCCAAGGGACGGATACGGGCGGCAGCGGCAGGCCCCGGGCGGTGTGGCCACCCGGGGCTCGCCGTGACTTACGCGCTACGGGAACCGAGGTCCCTTAGCGACGGGAAGTCAGTTACAGGTGGTGACGCTCAGGCTGCTGTCGCCGCAGAGCAGCAGGCTCGCGCGGCTGCCGGTGTGGAGCTCCTCCGTGGCCTCGGCCTTGGGGGTTTCCATCGTCTGCAGGTCAAGAAGGGACATGGTGGTTCCTCTCTGATGGGGACGGGGTGTTTCTCGATCGGCCCCGGACGGGGCCGGCTTCAGGGCCGCCTGGGCGGCGGGAGGAAGGGCAGGTGCACGGGTGTGTCGTGCAGCGCGCTGCCCAGTGCGAGCAGGCACCCGGCGGTGCCGGTGCTCAGGTCCATGGAGAGCCGCATCATCTGCTCCCCGGCGAAGGCCAGATGCCCCTGGTAGGGGACGGCGCCCCAGGCGAGGGAGTCGATCTGGCGGCGGAGGTCGGCGGCATGGGTGCCGGGGCCGCCGGCCGTGGTGCGGGCCAGGTGGAGCACCATGCCCGCCGCACCGCGGAACAGGCCGGGCTGGGCATAGAACTTGGCCTGGGCCGCCTGCACGATCTCGTGCCGCGCCCGTTCGAACTCGTCGTCCGGACGGTGGGCGAGGAAGTCGTCGAGCACCATGCCGATGCCGACGCTGCCGGCACCGAGGTAGGGCATGGTGCGCCAGCCCTCGTTGACCTGGAGGGCGCCCCCGGCGCCGCGCACGCAGCGGGCCAGGTCCCGGCGCAGTGCGTCGGCGGCCAGGTCGAGCAGCGCGGGGTCGTCGGTGCGCTCGTACAGGCGCAGGAAGAGCAGTGCCGCTCCGCTGTCGCCGTGCAGCAGTCCGGCGCGGGGTGCGCCGCCCTCGGCCGGTGGTGCGGCGGCCCGGAGTTTGTCGGCCACGAGCTGGGCACAGTGCAGTGCCCGCTCCCCGAGGGAGCTTTCGCCGGTGGAACCGGCCAGGGAGTCGAGCGCCAGGCCGAGGCCGGCCAGTCCGCTGTGCAGATCGGGTGCGATGTCCTGCCAGCGCTGGGTGCCGAGGGTGTCGACGAGGTCCAGGGCCCGGTCCCGGTGCCCGAGCCGGTCCAGGACCCAGGCGACGCCGGAGAGACCGTCGTAGAAGCCGAGCGGACTGCCGGACGTGGGGGTCTTCGTCCTCCGCAGCAGCCACTCCTCCGCCTCCGGGCAGCGTTCCGCGCCGGTCTCCGCCAGGGCGTACAGCACCCCGGCCGCCCCGTAGGCGAAGCAGGTGCCTCCGCCCGCGGTGGAGAACTGGGCGATGTCGCCGGGGAAGCAGCGGTCCTCCCGGTCGGGTGTGGCCGAGGCGAGCACGGCCCGGACCATGGAGTCGCGGCTGTGCGGCCAGTCGCCGAGGGCTACGGGTAAGTAGCCCGCTCCCCCGGGCCGGCCCGTACGGCCGGTGGTGCTCGCCGGCTGATGGCCGCGGAGGATTTCCGCCACCGCTTCGTCGAGGTAGTCGCGGGGCACCGGGAACTGTGCGGCGGCGATCTCCGCCAGATGTGCCGCCTTGCCGCGGTCCACCGCGAAGAGGCTGGTGAGCGGGAGGAACAATGCCAGGCGCAGACAGGCCAGGGCGTAGAGGTCGACATCGAAGCCCCGGCGGTCCGCGGGGGCGACGAAGCCCGGGTTGGCGATCACCTGGCGGCTGGACGCGTCATCGACGGAAGCGGCCTCGAAGTCCAGGAGCACCACGGAGGATTCGTCCTCGGACATCATGATGTTGAAGAGGTGCAGATCGTTGAAGACGACGCCACGGGAGTGGATCGCCTTCACCGCGTCGGCGACCAGACCGTGGACGCGCATGGCCCACTGGGTGTACTCCGCGAGCCGCTCGGGGCTCGGATCGGCCTCGATCAGCGGGTGGCGGTGCGCGAAGAAGCTGTTCAGCGGCCGGCCCTCGATGAACTCCAGCACCAGGAAGGTGTGGTCGCCGAGGGTGAACCAGTCGAGCACCTCGGGGGCGCAGCCGAGCCCGGACAGCCGTTGCAGTGCGTCCCGCTCGCGGGCCAGCCGGGCCACGGCGTCCGCTTCGTCGGCGGCCAGCCCGGCGTACGGCCGTGCCTCCTTCAGCACCACCTGCTGGTCCGTCCGCAGATCCCGGCCGACGTAGACCCCGCCGCCGTTGGAGAAGTGCAGCGCCCGCTCGATCTTGTAGGGCAGGTCGGTGACGGTGGTGGCGGAGCGGGCGTCCAGATGCGGCTGGAGGAACTCCGGGAGGGTGACCCACTCGGGGACGCGGAACGCGGGCTCCCTGCGGTCGGGGACCAGCTGCCCCTGGCCGTCCTCGATCGCGGGGCGGAGTTCGCCCTTGTCGTCGTAGCAGTGCCGCTCGGTGAAGCTGCCGTAGCGCACATACACCGGACCGGCACCCCAGCGCAGATCGCTGAGGATGTACGGTCCCGGTTCGCCGGCCAGCAGGTCGCCCAGCTCCTCGGCGATGCGGTGGCACTGCTCCTCATCGGCCGGGTAGATGGTGAGGAACTTTCCGCTGGCGCCGCGGTCGGCGTACTTGGCGTTGCGGATGTGCAGCAGATAGCGGCTCGGCATGCACTTGAAGGCGACCGAGCGCGGGACGCAGTAGTCCCAGACCTTGGCCAGCACTCGTTCGGCGTTGTCCAGGCAGGCCGAGACATGGATCTTCCAGCCCTGGCTGGGGAGTTCGCGGTCCAGCGGGCGGAACGCCAGCCAGTCGCCGGAGCGGTGGCGCTGCCAGCCCTCCGGCAGGTCCCGGTTCAGCGTCGCGTACTGCGCGCCACGGCCCTTGCTGCTTGCGGGCATGCGGTGGGGAGCGTCGTAGAACTGGCGGTCGGCGTCGCAGAAGACGGCGTAACCCTTGTTCATCGCTCTCCCTCGGCTGGTGACAGGGATGACGCTGTCACGGCGCAAGGAGGCAGAAACAGTCATGTCTGTCACGAAGAACCCATGAGAAATGCACGTTTGCTGCGAATTTGCTGAAACGCCGAAAGGGCGACCGGGGCCGCCACCTATCCCCCTAGGACGGACGGAGGGTGAGCGCGCCGTCCGGCTCGGCGGCGCAGGGCCCGAAGCCGGAGCCGATCCGGTCGAGGAGCCCCTGCAGCCACCGGGAGTCCTCAGGCGAGGCGTGCCGCAGCCGCATACGCCGGGACTGCAGGGGGATGATCCGCACGTCGTGGAGCCTGCCGGTGTCCGGGTCCACCGTGACGAGGAAGAGCAGCCGCAGATCGTCCCGGTACGCCTCGTAGCCGGTGATGCCCTCGTAGTCATCGATGAAGTCGCCGCACCCGTGGATCACGAGCTTCCCCCGGTACGCCTCCAGGGCCCGGGGGTGGTGCGAGGAGTGCCCGTGGACGACATCCACACCGCCCTCCAGGAGTGCGTGGGCGAAGCCGGCCTCACTACGGGTGACGTGGTAGCCCCAGTTGGGGCCCCAGTGGACGGAGGCGACCGCGAGATCTCCCGGCCGTTTCAGCTGCCGTACCCGCCCGATGATCTCACCCGCGGCGGCCGGCGTGGGCCGGGCCACGAAGTCGACCCCGGAGCGGCTCCCGGCTGCCGCCCAGTCCCGCGGGATACCGCTGGACGGCATTCCGAAGGAGAACACCAGGATCCGGCGGCCGTCCGCGACGGGGACCATCGCCGGGCGGCGCGCCGCGCAGGGGTCCGCTCCCGCTCCCGCCGTCCGCAGCCCCGCGCCCGCCAGCGTGCCGAGGGTCTCCGCCAGTCCCTGGCGGCCGAAGTCCAGGACGTGGTTGTTGGCCAGTACGCAGACGTCGGGGCGGGCGGCGGCCAGGCAGGGCAGGTTCGCCGGGTTCATCCGGTAGTGGATTTCCTTCTCGGGTGCAAATCCGCCGTACTGCGTGATGCTGGTTTCCAGGTTGAGCACCCGGGCGGCGGGCGCCGCGTCGTCGAGCACCTCCAGCGCGTCCCCCCATGGCCAGGAGAAGCCGGCCGGACACGGAATGGGGCCGTTCCTCGCCGCCGCCAGCTCTACATAGGCGCGGGCGTCCCGGACGTATCCCTCCCGCAGCGCCGGATCCCCGGGGTGCGGCAGGATCTGGTCGACACCGCGGCCGAGCATCACGTCACCGCAGAGGAACAGTGTGAGCAAGTCACTGCCCATTCCCCCAGGTTAGAGCCGGTCGGCCGAGGTTTCGCGGCGGACGGGCCGGCACCGCGCTCCACGGCGCCCCGGAGCCGTGGAGATCCCGCTCCCCCGGCCCCGGGTCCCGTCACCCACGCCTCTGAACTGCACCGATGCCCGAGGTAGGGGCAAGCGGCTCAGCGGGCTTCACACCGCGCTGGGGCACCGGCCGGTGTGCCGTGCGGAGTGGTGGAGTCCGCCGCGGGGCCCGGGAGCGTTGCCGGGGCGGGGACCGTCGCGGGGGCCGGTAGCGCCGTGCCGCCACGCCTGACCGGAGGGGGCGCCGGGCGCGGACCGGCGGCCAGGATGCTGACCGAGTTGGCCACCACGATCGCGGAGACGGCCAGCCACTCGATCCCTTCCAGGGTCTGGTCCAGGACGACCAGGCCGACCAGTGCCGCCAGGACCGGATTGACGCTCATGAAGATCCCGAAGAACCGTGCGGGGACCCGGCGCAGGGCGAGCAGGTCGGCGAGGAACGGTACGGCCGAGGAGAGGATGCCCGCGGTGGCCGCATATCCCAGAGCGCTCGCGCTCGGCGGGTGGTGGGCGAGCACGGTGATCCCGACGGGCAGGTAGAGCAGCGCGGAGACACCGGCGGCCGCGGCGGAGCCCTCGACACCGGGCAGACGGGCTCCGACCAGGCGGTTGAGCAGGATGTAGGACGCCCAGCACACGGCGGCGACCAGACCGAGGGCGATGCCCGCGTAGTCGGTGGTCGGCTGGGGACGGGTCAGAATGACCACCGCCGCACCGGCGACAAGGGCACACAGCAGGTCCACCAGGCGACGGGAGGCGGCCAGGGCCACGGCCAGTGGGCCGAGGAACTCCAGGGTCACCGCCAGGCCCAGGCCGATGCGGTCGATGGCGGTGTAGAGCGACAGGTTCATCGTGGCGAACACCATCGCCAGGCACAGCACCGGCCACCACTGCCGCCAGGTGAACGAGCGCAGCCTGGGCCGGCCCACCGCCAGGAGGACGAGCCCGGCCACCCACTGCCGTACGGCCACCACCCCGGCCGGTCCGATGGCCGGAAAGGCGAGCGCTCCCGTCGCGGCGCCGGTCTGGTTGGCGAGTCCGCTGCCGCACATCATCGCCACGCCCGCCAGCCGGCCCGAGCGCGCCGCCGGTCCCCCACGAGCGGCCTCCAGGAGCGGCAGGCCTTGCGTGCTTCGTCTCATGCACGGCAGCATCCGCCCGTGGGCGTCCATACATAAAATGCATGCTCGTACTCATCAATGCGCTGTGGTTATGGATGTGGGATGGAACTGCGACATCTGCGCTGTCTGGTGGCGATCGTCGATGCCGGTGGCTTCACCGATGCCGCCATCGAACTCGGGATCTCACAGGCCGCGGTGTCCCGGACGCTCGGTTCGCTCGAAGACTCCCTCGGCGTGCGGCTGTTGCACCGCACCAGCAGGAGCGTCATCCCCACCACCGCGGGCGTTCAGGTGCTGGCGCGCGCCCGGAAGGTGCTGGCCGAGGCCGACAACCTCATCCGCGAGGCCACCACCGGTCACACCCGGCTGCGCATCGGCCACGCCTGGTCGGCCATGGGCCGGCACACCGCCGAGTACCAGCGCCGCTGGGCGGCCCGCTATCCCGACATCGAACTGCATCTGGTCCGCACCAACTCCGCCACCGGCGGCCTGGCGGAGGGCCTGTGCGACCTCGCCGTGGTCCGTACGACCTTCGACGACGCGCGCTTCGCCAGCGCCGTCGTCGGCGAGGAACGCCGCTACTGCGCCATGGCCGCCGACGACCCCTGGGCCAAACGCCGGGCCATCCCCCTGGCCGACATCCACGCCCGTACCCTCCTCATCGACCGGCGCACCGGCACCACCACCGCCGACCTGTGGCCCCCCGATACGCGTCCGGTCGTCGAGTACACCCAGGACATCGACGACTGGCTCGCGGTGATCGCCACCGGCCGCAGCGTCGGGATCACACCGGAGAGCACCGTCAACCAGTACCGGCGCGACGGCATCGTCTTCCGGCGGATCCGGGACGCCGCACCCGTCGCGGTCCACCTCATCTGGCGACGCCATGACCCGCATCCGGCCACCCATGCCGCCGTCGCGCTGCTCACCGACCTCTACCGGCAGCGCACGTGAACGGCAGCGCCCGTGAACGACCGCACCCTCACCCCCTCCGGGGTGCTGCCACTGCCCCCCATCGAGGAATCGGACCGCACACCATGACGGAACCCTCCGCAGCGTCGACGGCACACCTGGCGGCACTCGGGCCCTTCTGTGCCTTCGAGACACACGCTGCGGGGTCCGAACCCAGCCCGCCCTGGCGGCCGTTGAGCGAGGCGGCGCAGGAAGGGAGCGGCGTCCTGCGGGAGCGGGTCGCATCGGTGCGGGCCTCTCTCGCCGCCAACAGCGGCCGACCACCCGAAGCCGTCGCGCCTCGGGTGGCCGCATCGGTGGCCCATCTGGGCCTGGTGGCGCGGGTCATCTCACCGGTCCTCGGCCTGGCCGCTCTGCACGGCCTGCCGTCGCGGCCGCTCACACTGGGCGACCTGTGGTGGGGTTCCGCCCTCGGGGGCGCGTTCCGGCTGTCGCTGCCCCGGGAGGCGGTGACCCCGGTCGCCGGTGGTGACACCCGCACGGCCGGCGCCATCGCCGCGGACATGCTGGACGGACCGGTGCGTGCCCTGGTGGACGCCTTTGCCCCCTTCTCGGTGTCCCGGCGCATCCTGTGGGGCAATGTGGCCTCGGCCGTGAACGGCGCGGCCACGGGCATCACGGCGGCGGCCCCGGGCCTGGAACAGCCCGCCCGCGCGGTGGCCCTGGCCTTCCTGCGGCAGCCGCAACTGCGGGACACCCACACCCTGGACACCCACAACGGCCGCTTCACACGGAGGAGTTGCTGCCTGATCTACCAGGCCGCCCCCAATGCCGCGGGCGCCGTGTGCGGCGATTGCGTGCTGGTGCGCGGACGGAGCGGTCGCGGACAGGACGGTCGCGGGGGACGGGGCCGACGCTGAGCCGTCGGCTGTCGCCACTCCTGCGGCCGCACACCTTTACGCCGACACGACTCCCTCATGGTCGGCCGCCTGCTGGGGAGCAGAACCAACCGGTGTGCCACGGCGGGTCTGTGACACACCATCACCAGAAGCCGCTCGACCGCCACACATCCGCTCGGCGTTCACCGTGCGCCGGTAGTACACCCGGCTTCCTTCCCTCGCCCGGGTGACCAGCCCCGCCCGGAGAAGATGGCTGAGGTGATAGGAGACGGTCGACGGGCTCAGGTGGTGGCGGTCGGCGAGCTGGCTGGTGGTGCGGGGCAGATCGAGGCCGGCCAGCAGGGTGGACCGGGAGTGGCCGAGGACGCTGCCCAGGAGCGGACCGGTTCCGCCGGCGGTCCGGTCCGGTCCATGGGGACGGCGGGTCGGGTAGATGAGGTAGATGCCGCGTTCCTGCCAGGGATCCACGCTGACGAGCCAGCTGTGCGCGACTGGCGAGGGAAAGAGCGTGAGGTCCGTGGTCCCGGGTACCTCGATCCGGTGCTCGCTCTCCAGGTGCAGCGCGCCACAGCCGTAGGCGACGTCCCGGTGCAGGGAGTTCAGTACGGCGCTCAGACCGCTGCGGGCGATCAGGCCCGCCCGGTGCTCGATATCGGCTTCGATGCCGGCAGCGACGGAGGGCCACAGGGGCGCGAGGCTCTGACGCCAGAACGACTCCAGCTCGTCGGCGGCCTTCTGCGCGAAGGCCCGCTCGCCGCGTTCCAGGAAATCCCTGACACCGGGACGCGCACGAGTGGATGCCTGCCCCCGCAGGGACGAGGTCCGGAACATACGGTTCATCTGCCGGGCGACGACAGGAGCAGGCGTCGTGGCGACCCGATGCAACTCCGCCTCGAGATCCGGTGTGCCGTCCGCGACCGCTCCGGGAGTCATGAAGTCCGGTGCATAACCGCGGATCTCGCGGCGCAGCGCGGACAGCAGATGCAGATGCCGATCCTGCAGCGCGCCATCGACCTGCTGTCGGGGCACGCCGACACGGCCCGTTGCCTGCGGGCGATGCGGGTGCAGCACCGCTCCGGCCTGCATCAACGGTGAGACCGCGAACCGCGTGGCCGCCAACGCGTCGGCGCTCATGGCGATGCTGATCATTAGCTGCCCCCTGCCCGGCGCCGGGCCCCCGCCGATGCCCGACCCCATCCTTCCATGATCCATTCCCGGGGCAGCAGGACCCCGCCTCGACAGGTAGGCACGGTACGGCGCCTGTTCGCCGGCCGGGAGGGCACCCCGCCGGACGCCGCGGCCGTCCACCACATCGTGACCACGGTCGTGGCCGGCGGGGCAGCCCGTTCAGCCGACGTGGACGCGGGGGCGGCGGTCGCGGTCGGGTTCGGCCTCGCGGAGGACTTCGCGGGTGACGGGGGCGACTTCACCCTGGCCGAAGAGGAAGAAGCGGAGGAACTGGGCGAAGGGACTGCCTTCGGTCCACTCGAAGTAGATGTGCGGCAGGGCTCCCGTGGTGTCCCGTACGTGCAGCAGCAGCGCGGCCAGTGCGTTGGAGATGGTGGAGCTCTCCAGGCAGAGCACGCGGTAGCGGCCGTGCATGACCTCGCCGCGGACCCGCAGTTCGCTCTCGAATTCCGAGGGGTCGCCGACGGTCACCTCGACGAAGATGAGGTCGTCCTCGGCCGGGATGTCATTGTCGGTCCGGATCTGCTTGACCTTGTCGCGGTACTCGGCCAGATCCCGTTGGTCGGGCTCGTTCGCGATGAACCGGACCTTGCGGTGGGCGATGTCGCGCACGAACCGCTCGGCCATCTCGTCGAGCACGACGCTGGTGACGCGTAGTTCGAAGGCGCGGGCGAGGCGGGAGAGGAACGACACCAGGATGATGCCGGCGATGAAGCAGGCACCGATTTTCACGCCATCGGGGCGCTCGATGACGTTCGCGATGGTGGTGTAGAGGAACACCAGGGAGATCACGGCGAAGCCGGTCGTCCAGCCGCGCTCCCGGGCCCGCCGCGCGGCGATGGTCACGGCGATCGCGGCGGAGCTGATCAGGACCAGGACGCCGGTGGCGTAGGCGCCGCCCTGGGCGTCCACGTCGGCGTTGAAGATCCAGGTGACCAGGAAGGCGACCAGGGTGAAGACCAGCACCATCGGGCGCACCGCCCGGGCCCAGTGGGGCGCCATTCCGTAGCGTGGCAGGTATTGCGGCATCAGGTTCAGCAGGCCGGCCATGGCCGAGGCGCCGGCGAACCAGAGGATGGCGATGGTGGAGACGTCGTAGACCGTGCCGAACGCGGAGCCCAGGTACTCGTGGGCCAGATAGGCCAGCGCGCGGCCGTTGGCCGATCCGCCGGGCTGGAAGGCCTGCTCCGGGATGAGCAGGGTGGTGATGAAGCTGGTGATGATGAGGAAGACGCTCATGATCACGGCAGAGGTGGTGAGCAGCTTCTTCGCCCCGCGGATCCGCCCCCTGGGGCGTTCCTCGGTGTCGCCGGGGTCGCCCTCGATGTGGGGCATGACCGCGACACCCGTTTCGAACCCGGACAGGCCCAGCGCCAGCTTCGGGAAGACCAGCAGGGCCACACCGACCATCGCCAGGGGGCTGCCGTGCTCGGTGGTCAGGGCATGGGACCAGTCGGGGACGACATGCGGTGCGGTGGCCACATGCCACAGTCCGGCGACGACCACGGCCACATTCAGCCCGAGGTAGAGGCCCACGAGGACGACGGCGACTCCGATCGCCTCCAGGAAGCCCTTGAGGAACACCGCGCCGAGCAGCGCGATCAGGATCAGCGTGATGACCATCTGCTGGTGGTGCAGCACGCTGCTGACATGTGGGTTCTCCACGAGGTGGGTGGAGGCGTCGGCCGCCGACAGGGTGATGGTGATGAGGAAGTCGGTGGCGGCGAAGCCCAGCAGGGTCAGGACGAACAACTTGCCCTTCCAGAAGGACAGCAGCCGCTCCAGCATCGCGATCGAGCCCTGGCCGTGCGGGCTCTCCTTCGCCACCCGCCGGTAGACGGGCAGCGCGCCGGCGAGCGTCACGATGACCAAAACGATGGTGGCGATCGGTGACAGCAGCCCCGCGGCCAGGGCGGCGATGCCCGGCTGATAGCCGAGGGTGGAGAAGTAGTCGACCCCGGTCAGGCACATCACCCGCCACCAGCGCTGTCCCCGGTGGGCACTCACCGGCCCGGCGTGCGGCCCTTTCTGATGCCTGGCCATATCGGCCAGGCCCTCCAGCATCCAGGCGCGCAGGCGCTGCCGTGCCGTGGCCCCGGAAGGAGAACCGGCAGGGGCGGAGGCGGCCATCGTGTGCTCCTGTCGTACCGCGAAATGTCCAGCCATCGGCGCGACGGCCAGGTCAGCGTACGTAGTCCGGGCCCCGCCACCGCGGTGCTCAGCGAGGTGGCGCTTTCGTGTCCCCGGGGACGGCGGCAGCCGGGTGATCCGACGGTGCATCCGGCGCCGGACCGCGCCGCGCCGGTTGTCCGGTGAGGTAGTGCACATACTCGTGCGCCAGGCGGAAACCGGCGGTCCAGGCGAGGAGCCGGCTGGGGCGGTTGTCGCGGGAGCAGGTCCAGCTGGGGGTGTGGCCGCGGCCGGCGACGTCCTGGCACAGGGCGGTCACACAGGCCAGGGCGAGGCGCCGGCGGCGGTGTGCGGGGTCGGTGTAGCAGGCGATGTCCTCGTACGCGGTGCCGTGGAAGTACGTACAGGCGACGGCGAGGACCTCGTCCTTCCCGAAGGCCGCCCAGCCGAGTCCGGAGGCGGCGAGACCGGCCGGGCCGCCCCAGCTGGCATGGACCCACGCCGCGTCCGGGGCGAGGGCGGCCAGCGCCGCGGCGTCCTCGGGCACCAGCCGGCGCACCGTCACCCCGTGGGGCGGGCACGGCGCCGCCACGGGCACCTGGTGCACGTACAGCATCCGCTCCCACGGCACGATCCGGCCGAAGGCGCCGCTCAGGGCCGGCAGGAAGCCGGCGGGGGCCTGCACATAGTGCGCGTCGAAGACGGCGAGGGCGTCCGGCGCCAGGGCGCGCGGGTCACCGCGGAGCAGCACATGACCGGCGCAGGAGACGGCGAGGGCGCGGGGCGCAGGGGCGCGGTCGGCCCACCAGCGGCCGGTTCCGGAGGCCGGCACATGTTCGGCCAGCGCTGCCGTCCCCGGCGACCCGGCCGCGAACCAGCGGGCGAGCGGGGGGAGCTGGTCCGGGGCGAGTTCGATCACTGCGTTCCTTGCGGTGGTCGTGGAACGGCCCGGTCCATACGGAACCGGGGCGGGCCGTCCGCTCGACGCCTGAGGCAAATCGACCGCCTGGACAATACGGGAGGAATCATCGAAGTCGGATGTGATCCCGCGCCCCCGCTCGCCGTGTCGCCGGCTCACCGGCCCGCCTTGTCGCTGGCGCCCCGCCCGCCCTGTCGCCGCTCCCCCGCCCGCCGCGTCGCCGCTTTCCCGTCCGCCGTGTCGCCGCGTCGCCGATTCCGCTGTGTCGCCGAGCGGATCCCCTCGGCGACCTTTCCGGCCGTGGCCTGGAATACGCGGAGCGGTGTGCCAGAGTGGGAGGAGGACGGACCGCGCATCGGTGCGTGCAGGAAGAGTTGCCTGTCATGTCCACTCAGTCGGATCGCCTCGGCGCGGTCACCACACATCTCAGGTCCCCGCCTCGCCGGAGCGAGGAGTACGAGGACCTCTTCGATCAGGCTCCGGTGATCTTTGCCGCACTGAGCGGCCCGTCCCATCTGCTGGAGGCGGCGAATCCGGCGTTCTTCGAGGCCTTCGGACGCGACCGTGGACGTATCGACGTGCCGCTCGGTGAGCTGATTCCCGAGCTGGCCCCGCAGGGCGTCCTCGACCGTCTCGATGAGGTCTACCGCACCGGTACCGCCTACCGGGCCCGCGCGGGGCGGCTGGTGCTCGGTGTGCCAGGGGCCGAGCGGGAGGGGTTCTTCGACTTCACCTACGAGCCCCGCCGGGACGCGTACGGCGAGATCGACGGGGTGGTCGTGATCGCGGTGGAGACCACCGCGTTCCACCACGCCCAGCTCCTGGCGGCCGAGCAGCGCCTCCTGCTGGAGCAGATCGCGGGCGACGCCCCGCTGGGCGACATCCTGACCGGCATGGCGCGGGCGATCGAGGAGCTGTCACCGGAACTGATCGTCTCGGTGCTGCTCATCGATCCCGAGGGCCGGCATCTGCTGCACGGCACCGGCCCGAGCCTGCCCGCCTTCTACAACGACGCCATCGACGGGGTCGAAATCGGTCCGGACGTCGGCTCCTGCGGTACGGCCGCCTATCTGCGCGAGCCGGTGATCGTCACCGATATCGCCACCGACGACCGGTGGAAGAACTACCGCGACCTGGCCGAGCGGGCCGAGGTCGCGGCGTGCTGGTCCACCCCGATCATGGGGACGGACGACCGGCTGCTGGGCACTTTCGCGATTTACCACCGCATCCCCAAGGCTCCCTCGGACAAGGACGTGGCCCTCAGCGGCGCCTTCGCCCGTATTGCCGCGCTGGCCATCGAGCGCCACCAGGCCATGGAGGCGGAGCGCGCCGCCCAGGAGCGGGAGAAGGCGGTCCGGGACGACCTGGCCTTCGTCCTGGAGGCCAGCACGGCCATCACCCGTGAGCTGCACTATGCCGACTGTCTGCAGTGCCTGGCCCGGCTGACCGTGCCCACCCTGGCGCCGCTGTGCACGGTCCATGTGCTGGAGGACGGCCGGACCCGGCGGATCGCCGTGGCCGCCGCCACCCGGGCCGACGAGGAGCTCCTCGCCGCCCCCGGCATGCAGGACGAGGTCGAGCGGGCGGTGGTCCGGGTACTGGCCTCCGGCGCGACGGAGACGGACCACGCCGATGTGGCACGCGGCGGCCGCCCCGTACTTCCCGGCGTCACCGGTTATGTGTCCGTACCGCTGGGCGCCCGCGGCCGCACCTTCGGGGTACTGACCCTTCTGGCCACCGGCCCGCCCCTGGACGGCCATGCGATCGCCCTCGCCGAGGAGCTGGCCCGCCGGGCCGCGTCCAGCGCCGACAACGCCCACCAGTTCACCGACCGCGTCCAGCTGGCCCGCGACCTGCAGGCCGGTCTGCTGCCTCCCGAGCTGCCCACGATTCCCGGCGCCGAGCTGGCGGCGTCCTACCACCCCGCGGGCGAAGGGCTCGATGTCGGTGGCGACTTCTACGACGTCTTCCCGCTCCCCGACAACCGCTGGGGGCTCATGATCGGCGATGTGTGCGGGCGCGGCGCCCTGGCCGCCACCACCACCGGTATGGTCCGCCACACCGCCCGCGCCGCCGCGCGGCTGCTGCACGACCCGGCGGACGTGGTCGCCGCCATCAACGACGCGCTGACCGGAAGCTCCGTCGGCGAGGACGTCTTCGTCTCGCTCGTCTACGGCGAACTGCGGCACTCCGCATCCCACCTCACGCTGGACCTGATCCGCGCCGGCCATGTCCCCCCGCTCGTCCGCCGCGCCGACGGCACGGTCGAACAACTCGCCCAGTCGGGCCTGCTGCTGGGCGTCGCCCCCGCATTCGACGGCTCCCCCTGCCACCTCGTCCTCTGCCCGGGCGACAGCCTGATCCTGGTCACCGACGGCATCACCGAGGCCCGCTCCGCCGCCGGCGAGTTCTTCGACGAGCAGCGCCTGGCCGAAGCCTTCCTCCCGGGGCACTCCACGTCCTCCGGCGCCTCCGGTCTCATCGATTCCATCAATGCCGCGGTGACCGCCTTCGCGGGCCCGTCCACCCCCGACGACCAGGCCGCGCTGGTCCTCACCGCCACCTGACCGCCACGGCACACCCGGCACCGGCCGGGGCCCGGCCCGGCGCGCACAGGTTCGCCCGATGAGCCCGCCCCTCTGCCCTTCGCCGGAGAACCTGCCTATTTTGGCCTCATGGACAGCGCGCCGCGTGACACACCCGACGACACCAACCCGCTGCACCGGCTCTCCCTCGACGCACTGCGCCGCCGTACGAGCATGAAGTGGCGCACCTATCCGGAGGACGTGCTGCCGCTGTGGGTGGCGGAGATGGACGTACCGCTGGCCGCACCGGTCGCCCGGGCGATCACGGACGCGGTGGCGCTCGGCGACACCGGCTACCCGGCGGGGAACGCGTACGCCGCGGCACTGGCCGACTTCGCCCGGACCCGGTGGGGCTGGGACGGGCTCGCCGTGGAGCGCACGGCGATCGTGCCCGATGTGATGCTGGGCATCGTCGAGATGCTCAAGCTGATCACCGGGCCGGGAGACCCGGTGGTCGTCAACTGCCCGGTCTATCCGCCGTTCTACCAGTTCGTGACGCATATGGACCGGCGCGTGGTGGAGGCCCCGCTGGGCGGGGACCTGCGGATCGACTTCACCGCGCTGGAGGAGGCGTTCCGGCATGCCGTAGCGAGCGGCGGGCGGGCCGCGTACCTGCTGTGCAGCCCGCACAATCCCACCGGTGCCGTGCACAGCGCCGAGGAGCTGACCGCCGTCGCGGCGCTGGCGGACAGGTACGGCGTACGGGTCGTCGCCGATGAGATCCATGCGCCCGTGGTGGCCCATGACGCCGCCTTCGTGCCTTATCTGAGCGTGCCCGGGGCGGAGAACGGGCTCGCGCTGATGTCGGCGTCCAAGGCGTGGAACCTGGCCGGTCTCAAGGCCGCGCTCGCCGTCGCCGGGCCCGCCGCGGCCGACGATCTGGCCCGCCTCCCGGAAGAGGTCAGCCACGGCCCCAGCCACGTCGGCATCATCGCCCACACCGCAGCCCTGCGCGACGGCCGCGACTGGCTCGACGCGCTGCGCGCCGGTATCGACGACAACCGCCGGCTGCTGGCCGGCCTGCTGGCCGAACGGCTCCCCCAGGTCCGCTACCGCCCCGCCGCCGGGACCTATCTCGCCTGGCTCGACTGCCGCCCGCTGGGCCTCGGCGACGATCCCGCAGCGGCCTTTCTCGCCCGCGGCAGAGTGGCCCTCAGCCCCGGGACGAGCTTCGGCACCGGCGGCGCCGGGCACGTCCGGCTCAACCTGGCGACCTCGCCCGGTCTGCTCACCGAGGCGGTACGGCGGATGGCCGCGGCGGTGGCCTGACCACGGCACCGAACCGCAACGGCCGTTCGCCCCGCGCCCGGTGGCCGGTGGCCGGTGGCCGGTGCCGGTGGCCGGTGCCGGTGGCCGGTGCCAGTGGCCGGTGCCAGTGGCCGGTGGCCGGTGCCGGCGAGCGCCGTGGTCCGGCCGACAGGAATCACCGTCTCCGTCCCCACACCTTGCGGAGTCCCATTCATTAGGACATGATCTCGTTCATTGCGGAGACGGGACGCGCCAATGGCTTCACGGCAGGTGCAAGTCCCAGTGGCAGCGCCGGAATTGGGTCGGTAGTGTCACTCGATCGATCGGATCCGCAGCGTTACCGGAAGGCCGAGGGCGACGATGAGCGAGTCAGAGGCGCCGGGGACCGGCCGGACGCCCGGGGGCGGGAGTTCGGGCGAGCGGGCCGCGGGCGCGCTGGACCGCGGGCTGGCGATCCTGACCCATGTGGCGGGGAACCGCGGTGTCTCGACTCCGGAGATCGCGCAGGCGCTGGGGCTGACCCGGAGCACGGCGTACCGTCTCGTCGACCGCCTGGAAGAGCAGGGCTGGCTGACCCACGCCCCGGCCGCGGGCCAGTGGCAGTTGGGGCCGACGGCCGTACGGCTCGCGTCCGCGGCGGTGGCCTCGACCAATCTGCGCGATACCGCGGCGCCCGCGCTGCGCAAGCTCGCCGAGCTCACCCAGGAGACCGTCAGCCTCGGCGTACCCAACGGCCTGACCATGGTGTTCGTCCACCGCGAGCGCGGCACCCGGCCGGCGGTGGTGACCGCCGAGCTGGGCGCCTCCCGCCCGCTGCACTCCAGCTCGCTGGGCCGCGCCTATCTGGCGGCGCTGCCGCAGCAGAAGCTGGAGGACACCCTGATCGAGCTGGTCCGCGACCCGATGTCCCCGGTGTCCGCGGCCACGGTCTCGGAGGTGCACGCCGAGGTCGAGCGCACCCGGGAGCGTGGCTGGTCCCAGGATCTGCGGGATTTCGACGAGTCGAGCTGCTGCTGCGGCGCCGCCGTCTACGACCACACCGGGATGCCGGTCGCCTGCATCAGCGTGGCAGGTGTGGCCGAACGTATGGCGCCGCTGGTGCCGACCTACGGTCCGGTGGTGGCTCAGGTGTGCCGTGAACTCTCCTCGTCCCTGGGCTACTTGCCGCCCGGTTCCTGAGGCACGGTGACGCGCCCGCCGGCACCGTCGCGCACACTGCTGCGCACCGGGTTGGCCAGCCGTCCGATCCCCTCCACCTCCGACTCCAGCAGATCGCCCGGCCGCAGGCCACGCCGCGGCCGCATGAAGTCGCCGCACCCCGCCGGGGTTCCGGTCAGCACCACATCACCGGGCCGCAGGGTGAAGAACCGGCTGAGGTAGGCGATCAGGGCCGGGACCCCGAAGACCATGTCGGCCGTCGAACCGTCCTGCACCGTCTCGCCGTTGACCCGGGTGCGGATCCGCAGCCGCTGCGGGTCCGGGATCTCGTCGGCCGTGACCAGCACCGGCCCGAAGGGGCAGAAGGTGTCCAGGCCCTTGCCCCGCAGCCACTGTCCGTCGCGCTCCTGAAGATCGCGGGCGGAGATGTCGTTGGCGACGGTGTAGCCGAAGACGTACCGCAGCGCGTCCGTCTCGGACACCTGCCGGGCCTCGGTGCCGATGACGACGGCCAACTCCGTTTCCCAGTCGACCCGTTGGGTGAGTTCAGGGTCGATGACGACCGCCTCGCCGCTGCCGATGACACTGGAGGAGAGCTTGGGGAAGAGGCGGGGCTCGGCGGGGCGCTCCCCGCCCCTCTCCTCGATGGCGTCCCGGTAGTTCATTCCGACGCCGTACAGCGCGCCCGGCCGGTACGGCAGGACCGGCACGAGGTCGGCCCCGGTGGGCAGTTGGTTCCACGACCACGGCAGGGTGCCGCCGATGACCTCCGCCAGGGAGACGGAGGGCGGTGCCAGCCGCCAGGGATCCTGGGGGGCCAGCCGGCCGGCGAGCCGGTCGCGCCCCTGGTGGGTAACGGTGGCCAGATACATGGGCTCTCCAGGGCGGTACGGCACCCGCCACGGGTGCGGCGGGGCGCTCGGCAGATGCGGGCCGGACGGATCCGGACCGATGGGAGGGAAGCCTCGGGCAGGGACAGCGGCCCGTACGCGCCTACGGCGCCGGGCACCGCACATACGGATAGGCGGTATCCGCATCTCGGCCCCACCCCTGGGTCGTCCGTGACATGATTTACTCCTCAACAACAGGGCATGTCCCAATAGTTGGGACTCAACACCATCCAGTGAGACGCGGTGTGCCGACCGTACGGGAGAGTGGTTGTCGGCCGCAATGACCGGAGCTCACGGGAAGGCGAGGAGGCCGCGGCGGCCGGGGACCGCGCCGCGGCGAGGGGAGAACGGGGGCCGGACCGTTCGGCACCGCCAGTGGCCGTTGCCCGCCACCGGCCGCTCACCGCACCGCCCTTGCGGCCGTTTTGGAGTGCGGGGCGTTTCTCCATACGATCCGGCAATGATCACAAGAAAACGGCTGGCGGCCGGGGTGTGCGGCCTGCTCGCCGCGATGGCCGTCGCGCTGCTCCCCACACCTGCCGTCGCCGGTGAACCGGAGGCGAAGTCTTCCCCCAAGGTCGAGTTGACGCTCGATGTCAGCGGCTCGATGCGGGCACGTGACATCGACGGGCAGAGCCGGATGGCCGCGGCGAAACAGGCGTTCAACGAGGTGCTGGACGCCGTGCCCGACGACGTCCAGCTCGGCATACGTACCCTCGGCGCCAACTACCGTGGCGAGGACCGGAAAACCGGCTGCAAGGACACCCGGCAGCTCTACCCGGTCGGGCCGCTCGACCGGACCGAGGCGAAGACCGCAGTGGCCACGCTCGCCCCCACCGGCTGGACGCCCATCGGGCCCGCGCTGCTGGGCGCGGCCGACGACCTCAAGGGCGGCGACGCGACCCGCCGGATCGTCCTCATCACGGACGGCGAGGACACCTGCGCCCCGCTCGACCCCTGCCAGGTGGCACGGGACATCGCCGCCAAGGGCATCCACCTCACCGTCGACACCCTCGGGCTGCTGCCGAACGCCAAGACCCGCAACCAGCTGAGCTGCATCGCGGAGGCGACCGGCGGTACCTACACCTCGGTCCAGCACACCAAGGAACTCCGGGACCGCGTACACCAGTTGGTGGACCGTGCGGCCCGGCCCGTCGTCACGCCGAAGCCGGCCGAGGGCACCCAGCAGTGTGCCGGCGCGCCGGAGCTCAAGCCCGGTGTCTACACCGACCGTGAGAAGTTCGCCGAGCACCGCTGGTACCGGGTGGCGGTCCGGCCCGGCCAGGAGCTGCGCGCTTCGGTGAGCATCGCCGCCGACCGCGCGGTCAACAACGACTACGGGGTCCTGCTGCGCGCCTCGACCGTGCACGGCCGGGAGATCGTCCGCGGTGCGGAGGCCGGCGACGGCCGTACGGATGTGATCTCTTCCGGGCTGCGCTACCCCAAGGCGCCGCTCGCGTCCTCGGACGACACGGACAAGCCCGCGACGGAGACCGTCTGCCTCCAGGTCAGCAACTCCTTCTCGGCGCCCGCCTCGGTCAAGACCGACCCGGGCATGCCGGTCGAGCTGACCGTCGACCTGGTGGACGGCCCCGACGCGGCCTCCGACGCGGCCTTCTTCGGCCTCGGCCACGGCTGGTGGTTCCTGGCCGCGATGGTGCTCACGGGGCTGGTGGCCGGTCTGCTGTGGGGCTGGATATCCCGTTGGCGTGTCACCGTCTGGAGGACCAACTGATGCGCACCCTACGCACCCTGATGACCGCCGTGCTGGCGAGCGCCGGACTCCTCGGCCTCGCGGGAACCGCCGTCGCCGACAGCCCCTCCCCCAGCGCGAGCGCCGATGCCGAGGCGGCCGCTCCGACCGAGGCCGGTACCTCCTTCCGTACCGCGACCGCCATCAAGCCGGACCAGCGGGCCACGGCCCGCGCCTCCACCGGTGACTACCTCTACTGGGTGCTGCCCGTGGACGCGGGACAGCGCGCCACCGTGAAGGCCAAGGTGACGCTCCCGCAGGCCGCCCGGCACGGCACCGCCACCTGGCAGCTCGATGTCTACGACGGGCTGCGCCGCCGCCAGGCGTGCACCTACGGCGCGCAGAGCAGGAAGGCGGCGCAGGACGCCGGGTCCGTCGAACTGTCCTGCACCCTGCGTACGGTCCGCGCCTGGGCGGAACCCTGGGCGAACGACCCGCTGCCGGGCAGCTACTACATCCGGCTGACGGTCACCGACCTGCGGAAGGACGACCTCGGTCTGCCCATCCGCGCCGAGGTCGACGCCACCACGGCCGACACGGGCGGTGCCCACGCGGTGGACGGCAGCCTCGCCGCGCCCCTGGTGCCCGGTGCCGGCACCGCGACACCGCAGCCCGAGGAGAGCAGCGCTCCCGGGACCTCCGCTGCCCTCGGCGAGCCGGACGGCGGCTGGTCCTCCGGCTGGTGGTCCGACCGCTGGATCTGGACCGCGGTGGGCGGGCTGCTCGCGGCCCTCGCCGGTATCGCCGGCTACCGCTTCACCCGGGGCTCCGGCCGCCCGTCACACGTGCCGCCGGGCGCCTGACCGACCGGGGCGGCCAGGGCACCGATCCGTGGCCGCCCCGCACCGGGTTTCCCCTCGTAAGGCTTGCTCCCGCGTGTCGGCTCCTCCCGGCGGCAGTGCGGATCTTCCGGTCCGCCCGCACCGCCCGGAGGGGACTGCCCACGCCTGGGGAGGGCACCCTCCGTCTCACCCCGGCAGGTGGAGTTCACCGGTCGCGGCCAAGGCGGCCCGGCCGGTGAGACGGGGAATGCCGTCGATGACGGTGACCCGCAGGTGCGAGGGGCGGCCGAGCGTATGCCCCTGCACGAGGGTCACCTCGTTCCCGGCCCGGCCGTGCCTGCCCAGGAGACAGGCGAGCGGGCCCGCGGCGCTTCCGGTGGCCGGGTCCTCGGTGATCCCGGCGACCGGGTTGACGAAGCGCGCGTGCACATCGGCGCCGGGCTCGGCCGGGTCGAGGGCGTACAAGTACACACCCTGGCCGCCGACTTCGGGCAGCAGCGCCCGCAGCCGGGCGGCATCCGGACGCGCGGCGTCGACCACCCCACGGTCCCGGAGCCCGACCATCAGATGCGCGGCGCCGGTGGAGACGACCTGCGCGACGGGCAGCCCGGCGGCCGCGCCGAGTTCCCGGCCGTCGACTCCGAGTGCCTCGGCGAGCGCGGCCCGGTCGGTCAGCTCGTCCCCGTACGCCGCCGCTCGCTGTTCCAAGGTGACCTCGATGAGGCCGTGCTCGTCCGCGGTGATCCCGACCGGCAGTACCTCGGTGCCGAGTTGCTGGGACCAGCGGCCGGTGCCGAGGCCCGGACCGAGCCGGCCCGCGGCGGCCAGCCACCACCAGGCACCGAGGGCGTTGTGGCCGGCCCCGAACACCTCAACGCCCGCCGCGGTGAAGGAACGCAGCCGCCAGGTGGCGCCGGGCTGGTCCGGGCGCAGCAGAAACGTCGTCTCGGCCTGATGGAATTCGCGGGCGATACGGGGCAGCAGTCCTTCGGGCAGCGGGTCGGCGTCGGGGACCAGGGCGAGCGGACTGCCTTCCAGCGGCTGATCGGTGAAGACATCCACCAAGGCGAACGGCGTACCGGCGGCCATGGCCGGGCTCCTCTCGGCGGGGTCGGATCGCGCTCCAGGCTACGCCCGGCCCTGGGTGTCCCGTGAGGCTCGGCCGGCGCTCAGCAGTTGCAGCAGGTGAGGCATTCACAGCAGCCGAGGCACTCGCAACCGCAGCCGTTGCAGTCGCAGTCGCAGTTCTGGCAGCACCCCTCGCGCTTCTTGCGCGACCACGGCCCCTCGTACTCCTCGGCACAGCAGAGCTGACAGGTGCAGCACAGCCCGATGGCGACCGCGCAGCCGGTGAAGAAGCCACGGGGCTTCTTCGGCTTCTGCGGGAACTGCGGCATCCCGCCGTCCCCACCGCCCGAGCCGCCACCGTCGCCGCCGCCCGGACCGCCGGGGGGTATCCGGCCGCCGTGGTAGGGGTTCTGCTGGCCGTTCAGATGCTGCCCGCCCTGGGCGTACGGGCCGCCGGCCGGCGCCTGGCCGTACTGCGGGGTTTGTCCGTACTGCGGGGGCTGGCCGTACTGCGGGGGCCGGCCGTACGGGCCAGGCTGGCCGGGTCCGTTCCCGTACGGGTTGCCGCCCTGACCGCCGTACGGGCCCGGCGCTCCGTGCCCCTGGTGGGAGCAGGCGGCGGTGCCGAAGGCGCGGTCCACCGACCGGCGCAGCTCGTGCACCAGCAGCACATGCACCAGGGCGGAGTCGGTGAACTCCACGTCGCGCAGGGCGAGGCGGATGCCGTGCAGGGCGTCGTCGCACAGCCGGCGGGCCTGCGCGGTGGTGGCGCCCGTGGCGGTGAGCGGGTTCCAGGCGCCCTCAGCGGCGTCGGCCGTGCGGTCCTCCACGGCGTCGAGGAGGTGGGCGAGCCGTCCGAAGAGCCGACCGGCCTCGGCCAGCGGCGCGGCGTTGCCCGGCCGGCCCGCCAGCACCGCGGTGTGGGCGAAGGCCGCGGCGGTCGCCGTCTCGGTCGGTTCCGTGATGAACGTCAGCGGCGTGCCGGGACCGGCCAGTTCCTCGATGCCCACCTGCCGGTCGACCGCGTCGACCAGCACCGCGGTGTCGAAGCCGAGGGTGGCGCCGGTGCGCGCCCCGGCCCGGTCCCATCTCGCGGCGACCTTGCGCGCGGCGGCGGCCACCGGCCGGCGGCGCAGCGCTCCGTTCCGGTCGGCGACATGGTCACGTATCTTCGCCGAGGCGAGCACGAGGGACACCGAAGCCGCCAGCCGCGCGCCCTCCCCCTTCGCCACCGAAGCGGTCCGCATCCCCCGCAGCGGGCAGGGTCCGGCGGTCCGGCGGCGGACCTCCTGAGCGCCGGACTGAGCATTCGTCAGCACCGAGACGATCAGCCCGTCGTAGTTCGTGACGACCCGGGCGAACTGCCCGTGATCGCCGCGCAGCGCAAGGCAGAGGCCACACAGATGGGCCATCCACTCCGCCTTGAGCCCTTGGGACAGACGATGGGTGCAGGGCCTGACGATTCCGAACATAGGAAACCCCCGTGAGAAGTCGGCATGGGCCGGCATGGACAGAGCCGCGGCCGGCAGCGGCGGAAAGAGCGTATCGAGCGCGCCGTTGACCTGGACACATGCCCCTTGTGCGGGGTTCCGGTGCGGCTGACGTCCCGTCATCGGGGCGGGCCGGCAGGGCATCTGCCGGGATGGCCGGCCCGGCATCTGCGAAGTGGGCGGTCGCTCCGCCTCTGCCAGGGGGTAGCAGGGGCGGAGCGACCGCGCGGCCCGGGTCCACAGGCAAAACCGGGGCCGAGCCGGGAATCGGGGAAAATCCCTCGGCTCACCCTGAGATACGCACCGCGGGTCAGGAGCGTTCAGCCGACTTCCGGATGCGTCGGGGCGTCGGTCCCGGTGCCCCGGCCGGCGTCAGTTCTCCACCGGTCCGGCCGGCTCCGCCCCCGGATGGTGACGCATCCGTGCGGCGAGGACGGCGACATCGTCCTCGGCGTGCAGCCCGTCGAGGCGGAGCAGGACCTCGTCGAGCACCTGCTCCACGTCAGCTCCGGCGGGCAGCCGCATCTTCGCCAGCCGGGACAGGGAGTCGTCGATGTCCTCACCGCGCCGCTCGATGAGCCCGTCGGTGAACATCAGCAGGGTTTCCGCGGGAGTGACGGCACGGGTGACAAGTTCGTAGCCCCCTACTCCGGTGCCCAGGGGCGGGCCGACGGGGACATCGACCAGGGAGGTGGCGCCCTCGGGGCCGATGACCGCCGGGGGGAGGTGGCCCGCGCTGGCGAACGCGGCGATTCCGCGCGCCGGGTCGACCCTGGCCAGCAGGCAGGTCGCCGGCCGGCGGGACTCCTCCCCGGCCACGGCGACATCGAGTTGCCGCAGCACCCGGTGGGGCGGCAGATCGGTCGAGGCGACATACCGGAGGTGGGAGCGGTAGGCGTTCATGTCGACCGCCGCGTCGAGCCCGTGCCCCATGACGTCCCCCATGACGAGCAGGGTGCGCCCGTAGTGGAGCCGTACCGTCTCGAACCAGTCGCCGCCGACCAGGGCGCTGGTGCCGGACGGCAGATAGCGGGTGGCCAGCTCCAGGTTGGGGTGCGGCCGGCCCGGCTCCGCGAGGAGCGCCCGCTGCAGGTCCATCGCCGTGCCCTGCACCGCGGCATACCGGCGGGCGTGGGCGAGCCGGGTGGCGGTGAGGCGTGCCAGGTGGTGCACGGTGGCGGTCTCGTGCTCGGTGAAACTGCCGCCCGCGCGCAGGGCGAGCAGCACACCGTAGCGACGGCCGTACGCCAGGAGCGGCGCCGCCACGGCCTCGGCGGAGCGGCCGCCGGGCAGGACCGCGGCCACGGTGACCGGCCGCTCTTCGTCCAGCGCCCGCAGGGAGGGTGATGTGCCCCCGGGCCGTCCCGGTCCCTCGTCCGGGAACTGCGCCTCCAGCACCTTCACCAGACCTGCCGTCGCGACGCGGGTGAGCGCCGCCGGGGACGGGGTCCGCGCCCCGGTGCCCGGCTCGGTGAGCAGCTCCACCGCCGCGGCGTCACACAGGTGCCGGCACAGGAACCGGGCCAGCTCGGCACAGATGGTCTGCTCGTCCAGGGTCGTGCCGATCTCCTCGGCGGCCTCTTCCGCCGCGTGCAGACGGGCCAGTACGCGGGCGTGATCGGCGTCCCGGTCCGCCTCCGCGCCATCCCGGTTCGACAAGGCCACCTCCAGGGCACTGCGGCCCGCCGCGCGCGGGGCGCTCCTCATGCACCCATACCATCAGCAAGCCGGCATCACGGCCCGCCGTGGCGGCCGCGCCGGATCCTCCGTGCGGCCGAGAGCGACACCCCGGGCCTTTCGGGCCGTCAGCTGAGGACGCCCGTGCCCAGCAGGCCGAAGAGCAGCGCGCCGACGAGGATCCGGTAGAGGACAAAGGAGTTGAAGGAGTGCTTGGCCACGAACTTCAGCAGCCAGGCGATCGAGGCGTAGGCGACGCCGAAGGAGACGACGGTGCCGATGGCCAGCGGCGCGACGGCCGCGCCGGTGCCGAGGGCGTCCTTCAGTTCGTAGATCCCGGCGCCGGTGAGGGCCGGGATGCCGAGGAAGAAGGACAGCCGGGTGGCCGCGACACGCTCCAGGTCGAGCAGGAGGGCGGTGGACATGGTCGCGCCGGAGCGGGAGAAGCCGGGGAAGAGGAGGGCGAGGATCTGTGAGCAGCCGACGAGCATCGCGTCCTTGAGCGAGGTGTCGTCCTCACCGCGCTTGTGACGGCCCCTGCGGTCCGCCGCCCACATCACGCCGCTGCCGAGGATCAGAGAGCCGGCCACCACCCAGAGCGAGGCGAGCGGGCCCTCGATCAGCGGCTTGGCGGCCAGACCGACGACGACGATCGGGAGGGTGGCGTAGATGACCCACCAGGCGAACTTGTAGTCGTGGTGGTAGCGCTCCTCACGGTCACGCAGCCCACGGAACCACGCGCCCATGATGCGCACGATGTCCTTGAAGAAGTAGACGAGTGCCGCGGTGATCGCTCCGACCTGGATGACCGCGGAGAAGGCGACGACCGTCTTGTCGCCGACGGGGATGCCCATCAGGCCTTCGGCGATCTTGAGGTGGCCGGTGGAGGAGACCGGGAGGAATTCCGTCACCCCCTCGACGGCTCCGAGGACGACGGCCTGGCCGATGCTGATCGCGCTCATGGGTTCCATTCCGGGTGGTCGGTGAGGTGACTGTACTGGCGCTGTCGCGGTCCGGCCGGAGGGCGACGCGCCGCGAACCGCCGCGGCACCGCCCCGGGAGGACGGCGAGCGCCGGTGCGGAAGGCCTCACCGGCGGGCCCGTACGGAGAAAGATGGCTCACGACGGCAACATCAGGTGGCGGCGGGCCGCCGTGATCCGATACGCATGAACGCAGCCCGTGGCCAACGGTGAACAGGGCACGGACGGCCGGGCCTTGAGCCACCTCGCCCGCCCCTCCCGTGCCGGGCCGGGGTGCGTCCCACGCATCCCGGCGTCTACAGTTCACCGTTGGTCTACAAAACTGTAGACGACCAGGGGGAGGAAAGGGCACGCCCACAAGGCGCCTCACCCGTCCCGCAGAAGTCCACCCGAGGAGCCGGTATGCCGCGCACCGTGACCGTCATGGCCATCGCCCCCACCAACGCGGCAAGAGCGCCACGGCGGCCGACGGACCGCTGGGAGGCCGTGTCGTGATACCCGCTCCCCGGACCGCCGCCCGGCAGGGCACCGATCAGCTCGCCCCGGCCGGGCCGCCCGCCACCCCGGCGCGCCACCCCGCCGGCACCTCGGGCGAACCGGCGCCGCCCGCCCCGGCCAAACAGCGCGACGCCTTCTTCGACAACGCCAAATATCTGGCCATTGTGCTGGTGGCCATCGGACATGCCTGGGAGCCGTACTACCACGGCAGCCGGACCGCGGCGTCGCTCTATCTCTTCGTCTACGCCTTCCACATGCCCGCGTTCACCGTCATCTCCGGCTATTTCTCGCGCAGTTTCGATATGCGCCGCGACCGGCTGCAGCGGCTGCTCACCGGCGTCGCCGTCCCGTTCGTCATCTTCCAGACGACCTTTGCGCTCTTCCGGTACTGGGGCGGTGACACGGAGAGCTTCACCCTCAGCATGCTGGACCCGTGGTTCCTCACCTGGTTCCTGGCGGCCCTGTTCATCTGGCGGCTCACCGCACCGCTGTGGCGGATCGTGCGCTGGCCGGTGCCGCTGGCCCTCGCGATCGCCGTCGGGGCTTCCGTGTCCCCGGACATCGGCACCGCACTCGACCTCCAGCGGGTCCTGCAGTTCCTGCCGTTCTTCGTCCTCGGCATGTGCCTGAAAGCGGAGCACTTCAGCCTGGTGCGCCGCTGGCCGGTGCGGATCGCCGCGGTGCCCGTCCTCGCGGGGGCGCTGGTCTTCGCGTACTGGGCGGTGCCCCGGATGAACGACGCATGGTTCTACCACACCGACAGCGCCGAGAACCTGGGCGCTCCCTGGTGGATCGGTGCGCTGATGCAGCCGGCCATGTTCGGCTGCTCGCTGGTGCTGACGGCCTGCTTCCTGGCCTGGGTGCCGGGGCGCCGGATGTGGTGCACCGCGCTGGGCGCCGGCACCCTCTACGGCTATCTGCTGCACGGCTTCCTCGCCAAGGGCTCCCGCTGGTGGGGCTGGTACGACGCCGGCTGGGTCCACACCCCGTGGGGCGCCGCCGTCGTCACCTTCATCGGCGGAGCGGTGGTGACACTGCTGTGCACGACACCGGTGCAGCGTGTCTTCCGCTTCGCCATGGAGCCGAAGATGAGCTGGGCGTTCAGGGCGGAGCCCCGGACCGGTGCGGCGGCGGCCCCTGCCGGGAAGCAACCGTCCACGCCGCCCTAAGGGCCTGTCTTCAAAGTCCCGTCTGCCTCGCGGCCCCGGATTGCCCCGACGCAGCGCAGCAGTACTGTTGGCGTGGCTCATACCTGTGGTGGTGGCTCCATCTTGGGCCGGTCGAGTGCTTGACATCACATGATCGGAAGTCCTGCGAGAGGGCCAGCAGCCCTACGAGCCCCGGCCAACCGAACCCTGCAGAGGCGCCGATCATGGATCCAGCTGCCGTGGCATCGCCACCCCGTACGGGCATCAGCCTGCGCCAGTTGCTGATGTCGCTGGGCGAGCCCCTGGTGGAGCTGCAGGCCGCGCCCGACGGGCTGGACGTCGAGATCCGCAGCGTCGCGCTGCTCGACCCCGAGGACCCGCCGATGGCCCACCCCGGCGAGCTGATCCTCGCCATAGGCGCACGGGGCCGCGCGGCGTTCCCCGCGCTGCGGGCCGGCGGACGCGACGGGGCCGCTGCCGTGGCGGTCAAGCTGGACGCTCCCGGGCAGGCCGCGGCGCTCAGTGCGACCGCCGTCGAGGCGGGCATCGCGCTGCTGTCCGTACGCAGTGAAGCGCGCTGGGAACAGGTGGACGCGCTGGCCCGGGCGGCGCTGGAGAGTGCGCCGCAGGGGCGCCCCGGCGAGGGGGCCGAGGAGGGCGATCTGTTCGCGCTCGCCCAGACCACCGCCATCCTCACCGGCGGCATCGTCAGCATCGAGGACACGGCCAACCGCGTGCTCGCCTACTCCCGCTCCGCCGACGACGACGAGGTCGATGACCTGCGGCGGCGGTCCATCCTGGGCTGGCACGGCCCGGAGGCGTATCTGTCGCGGCTGCGCGAGTGGGGTGTGTTCCAGCGGCTGCGCACCTCCGACGACGTGATCAACATCGACGCCCACCCCGAGCTGGGGATCCGCCGTCGGCTCGCGGTGGCCATCCGTTCCGGGGAACGACAGCTGGGCGTCATCTGGGTGCAGGAGGGGTCCTCACCGCTGACCGAGCGCGCGGACCAGGCGCTGCTGGGCGCGGCCCGGGTCGCCGCACTGCATCTGGTGCGCCGCCGCCGGGAGCTCTCCGCCGATCTGACGCTGACCCGCACGCTCGCGGCCGGACTGCTGGAGGGCAGCACCGGACCCCAGCCGCTGGCGAGCCACCTGGCCCTGGACGCGGCCCGGCCGGCCGCCGTCCTGGGCTTCTCGTACGGGGCGGCCGGGACCACCCCACCGGAGCTGGCCCGCGGTGAGGTCAGCAACCTGATCTCGGTGCACACCGCCGCCCGGCACAGCAGCTCCGTGGTCACCCAGGTCGATACACGGATCTATGTGCTGCTGCCGCAGCTGCCGCGCAGCATCGACACCGGCACGCTGCGCGGCTGGGGGCAGGAGATCACCGACGCCGCCGGCCGTCACCTGGGCCTGTCGCTGCGCGGCTCCGTCGGCTGCATCGTGCCGGGGCTCGGGGAGATTCCCGAATCACGCCGGGAGGCGGACCGGATCCTCGACGCCATGCTGAGCGTCGGCGTCGCCACCACGGTCGCCGCGCTGCCGGACATCCAGGCCGAGGTGCTCGTCAGCGAAGTGCTGGCGCTGCTGTCCGCGCACCCCGAGATGCGCGACCCCCGGCTGACCGCGCTGGTCACCCATGACGCCCGTAACCAGGGGCAGTTGGCGGAAACCGTGCTCGCCTACCTGAACGCCTTCGGCGATGTACGGGCCGCCGCCACCGAGCTGCATGTGCACCCCAACACGCTGCGCTACCGGATCCGCCGGGCCGAGGATCTGACCGGTCTCGACCTCAGCCGCCCGGATCAGCGGCTGCTGGCCATGCTCCAGCTGCGGCTGCCGCCCGCCGACTGAAACGGGGCGCGCGGCGCTACGGCGGTCCGCTGGGGGGACCGCGTCGGGCATCCGTCTCTCCGCGGGGCCGCAGGGCCGCGGGGCCCGCGACTGCCGGGCTCCCGGGCCCCGGGCCACATACCGCCGATAGTCCACAATTCTCCTAAGATGGGCGATATTGCTCCATTGAGCTGACGGGCTGGCGATGATGAGTGCGGAGAATGCCCTGCCGGGTGGCTCGGACCGCGCATGCGATATCGCGAAGGCGGCCACGGCCGAACTGGACGGAGAAGGGCGGGTCATCGCCTGGACCCGGGCGGCGGAGCGGCTGCTCGGCTATCCGGCCGGGGAGATCCTGCACCACCCCGCGGCGGAGCTGCTGGCGATACCCGGTGACGAGGTGCGGGTGGCCTCCGTGGCGCGGTGGTGCCGTGCGGGGAGCGGCTGGGGCGGTTCGGTCGCGGCGCGCCACCGGGACGGCCGGGAGGTGCAGCTGGCGCTGCAGGTCACGCCCGTTCTCGACGGCGCGGGCCAGGAGCGGTGGTCCGTCCTCGCCATGGAGGAGTGGCGGGTGCCGGGCGGCGGGGTGAACCAGCTGATGCTCGAACCGTTTCTGGCGCATGCGCCGGTCGGCATGGCCGTGCTCGACACCGATCTGCGCTACGTCTGGGTGAACGACGTACTGGAGCGCCTGATCCCCCTGGAACAGCGGCTCGGGAAGCAGGTGAACGAGATACTGCCGAAGCTGGAGGCCGAGGCGTTCGAGGAGCGGATGCTGCGGGTCCTGAGGACCGGGTCGCCGGTGATGGACTATGAATTCCGCAGCCCCACCTATGCGGACCCCCACCAGGAGCGCGCCTATTCGGCGTCCTTCTTCGGGCTGTCGGACCCCCAGGGCCGTCGTATCGGCCTCTGGTACATGGTCATCGATGTCACCGAACGCTGGCGGGCGCAGGAACGCCTGGCCCTGCTGAACGACGCCAGCGTCCGTATCGGCAGCACGCTCGATGTCACCCGGACCGCACAGGAACTGGCGGATGTCGCCGTACCGGCGCTCGCCGACTTCGTCGCCGTCGATCTGCTGGATTCGGTGCTCAGGGGTGCGGAGCCGGTCCCCGGGCCGGTCGACAGCACCCCCACCATGCGCCGCTGCGGTCAGCAGTCGGTCCACGAGGGCTGTCCGGAGGCCGGCCTGGCCGTGGGGGAAGCCGTCCAGCGGTCCCCCTCGTCACCGATCGCCCGCTGTCTGCTCAAGGGCGAGTCCCTGGTGGAACCGGTCCTGGACTTCGCCACCAGCGCCTGGGTCACCGAGGACCCGGTGCGGGCCGCCGTCATCCGGGAATTCGGGTTCCGTTCGGTGATGGTGGCACCGGTACAGGCCCGTGGCATCACGCTGGGCGCGGCAACCTTCTTCCGCTCCCGCCGTCTGGGGCCCTTCGTGGCGGACGACGTACGGCTGGCCGAGGAGCTGGTCGCGCGGGCCGCGGTGTGTGTCGACAACGCGCGCCGCTTCACCCGCGAGCGCACCGCGGCCCGGGTGATGCAGCAGAACCTGCTGCCGCACGAGCTGACCGGAGGGTCCGCGCTGGAGGTGGCGTCGTGGTACTTCCCGGCGGACGCGCCGAGCGGGGTGGGCGGCGACTGGTTCGATGTGATTCCGCTGTCCGGGGCACGGGTCGCCCTGGTCGTCGGGGATGTGGTCGGACACGGCATCAACGCCGCGGCGACCATGGGGCGGCTGCGCACCGCCGTCCGCACGCTGGCGAACCTGGATCTGCCGCCCGATGAACTGCTGGCCCGCCTGGACGACCTGGTCATCGGCCTGGTCAAGACGCACCGCACCGATCCGGCGGCGGACGCCGCGGACCCGAGCGTGGCCTCGACCTTCATGGGGGCCACCTGTCTGTACGCCGTCTACGACCCGGTCAGCAGGCGGTGCAGCGTCGCGCGGGCCGGCCATCTGCCGCCGCTGATCGTCGGCCCCGACGGCTCCGTGGACTGCCCGGAGCTGCCCGCGGGACCGCCGCTCGGCCTCGGGGCGCTGCCCTTCGAGGCCGTGGAGCTGGAGCCGGCCGAGGGCAGTCTGATCGCGCTCTACACCAATGGGCTGATCGAGACCCGCGACCGGGACATCGAGGTCGGGCTGTCCCGGCTGAGCGAGGCCCTCGCGGTGCCCGGGGAGACGCTGAAGGACATCGGCGCGCATGTGGTCAAGGCCCTGCTGACCGGCCCGCCGTCCGACGACGCCGCGCTGCTCCTCGCCCGGACCCATGCCCTGGACGACCGGCAGGTCGCCTCCTGGGAGCTGACGTGTGACCCGGCCGAAGTCGCCACCGCCCGTGGCCTCGCCGGCCGGCAGCTGGCGGAGTGGGGCATGGACGATCTGCTGTTCACCACGGAACTGATCGTCAGCGAACTGGTCACCAACGCCATCCGCCACGCCAGCGCGCCGATCACCCTGCGGCTGATCCGGCAGGACGCCCTGATCTGCGAGGTCTCCGACGCCAGCAGCACCTCGCCGCGGCTGCGCCATGCCCGGACCACCGACGAGGGCGGACGCGGACTGTTCATCGTCGCGCAGCTGACCCGGCGGTGGGGCACCCGCTACACCCCGACCGGAAAGATCATCTGGACCGAGCAGAGCATGCCGTCCGAGGCGGGCGCCGACGACGAGGCGGACTGAGCCGGGACCGCCGGAGGGGCGCCGGGCGGATGCCTGCAGGCTTCCCGGAGCTCCGCCTGCCTGGCGCCACCGAGGACGGCACGCCCCGACGACGCCGCGCTCACCCCGCCCCGAGGGCGCTCCGGACGGTGTCGCGCTCGCCCCCGCCGGACACATGGCCACAGTCGTCCCCGGCCGGAACCGGCCATCCGACGAGACCGCGTCCGGGCAGATCGACATGGTCGCAGTCGGCACCGGCGACCACCCGGCGCGGTGCCGCGCCGGCCCGCTCGGCGGTCAGCTGCGCGGTCACGAAGGCCGCGCTCGTCCTGTTGATGTCGCGGGTCAGTCCGAGGGGAAGCAGCGAGCGGGTCTCGGCGATCGCCTCGTCCTCGCCGGCCCGCAGCACCACCCGGATGTCCGGTGCCACACCGTGCGCCGCGACCGCGACGGCGATGTTGTCCAGCTCATGGGAGCCGACGGCGGCGAGCGCGCGGGCCCGCCCCAGCCCGAGCCGCGCGAGCACCTCCCGGTCCTCGCCGTGCGCCAGCACCACGGGTATCCCCATCGACCGCGCGAGGCGCAGGTTCGGGGCGGTGGGCTCGCGCTCGACCCCGACGACCGGGACCCCCAGCTGCCGCAGCGTCTGGCACAGCCGCAGGCCGACCTGCCCCAGCCCCACCACGATGACGTGACCGGAGCGGGGAAGCACCCGCGGCCCCAGGACGCCGACCAGCCGCGGGCCGAACAGCCGGTCGACGATGCCCGCGGTCAGCAGCGCGGTGAACCCCACCGTCACCAGCATCGCCGCCCCGGACACCACCTCGTAGACGGGATGGCCGGCGTGCGGTGCGGCCGGTCCCACCCCCGCCACGACCCGGGCGGCTTCCAGGAAGGCGGTGCTGACCGGCTTGTGGAACACACCGACCAGCCACACCCAGTCCAGGACCAGGACGGACACGATGCCCAGCAGCCCGATGAGCAGCAGACGGGCGTCCGCGTCATGGGGCTGCAGCTGACCCCGCAGCCGTCCGAGCAGCGCCCGCCGCCGGGCGGCCGCGCTCGCCCGCCACGCCGTCTCCACCAGCCGGTCCTCCTGCGGGCGGACGGCCACCGCACCGTGCCCGTCGTCCCACACGGCCAGCGCATCGGGGTCGACGCACAGACCGGCGAGCGTCGGCGCCAGGAGATCGGCGGGCGAGACCGGCACACAGTCGCGCAGCAACAACCGCAGCTGCTCCGCCACGGTGCGGTCGAAGACGGTGACGACGATCCGGACGCTGTCGCAGACATGACGTACGGCGAGGGCGTAGCGCAGCGCGGACAGATCGTCGCCCACCAGAACGGCGATACCGGCCGGCCGGGCGGCGAGCGCCCGGCGGAGGTCCTGGTCGTCCGGCGCCGCAAGATGGTCGACCGGGTGTCCAATCTCCCCCAGGGAGGCACAGGCCCGGCGCGCCAGCGTCGTCGCGCCGATCACCACCATCCCGGTATCCCGGCCCGCCGGGGCTGCCGGATTCACCCCGTTCTCATCGGCTTCGTCCACCGGCTCCGCCGGGTGCTCCTCCGGAGATTCACCGCGCCATTCACCTGCCATTCCGTCCCGCGACCCGCTGCTGTCGTCCACCCCTGGTGGTGTGGGTGAGGGAGCGGTCGTCGGAGCGGTTCGGGTCTGTCGGGCGGTGGGAAGGGTGGCCATGGAGTCCCCTTGCTCGTCGGCCGGCGGCAGGGCCTGTCGGCAGGCCCCAGGGCCGAACTCACGCTAGAGCGCGGGCGCTCCGGGGCATCTGTTCCGTCGGCCAAGGCTTCGCCGACGGGGTTGTCCGCCCGCACGAGCACCCGTCCCGACGCCTTCTGAGGGCGGGCGCGGGGAGACGTCGGCGCACCCGGTCCGCCTCGCGCGCCCGGGGCCGGACCTCCCGTCCCCGCCATCCGCATTAGCCGAGCGGACAGCTATCCGGGGCGAATTTGTCCACTCGCACAAATACGCCGCCGAGCACCGCCACATACGCTTACGCAAATCCCAATCCGGACGTGATGCGGCTCACCTCTCACGAGGAGGGCGAGCAGTAGCGCGGAGGCGCAATCAGCGCTCCCCCACCCGCGCAGGCATCCGAAGGCCACGGCTCACTCGCCAGGCCTACGAACGTCGTCAGGGCCACGATCGCCAGCACCTGGACCCGGCCCTTTCGTGCGTCCAGCTACCGAGGCGATCCCAGCAGTCACCACGTGCATGACCCCTCCAACCCTCAATGGATGTCGAAGATGACTACATCTCCCCCCAGCCCCGTGGCCGCTCCGCCCTCTCCGCCGGGGAACGGGCAGGCTTCGCAGCAGTCAGGTCTGCAGTCGGGCCTCAAGAACCGCCATCTGTCCATGATCGCCGTGGGTGGGGTCATCGGCGCCGGTCTCTTCGTGGGATCCGCCTCCGGCATCACCGCGGCCGGGCCCGGCATCCTGCTGTCGTACGCCCTGGTCGGCGCGATGGTCGTGTTCGTGATGCGGATGCTCGGCGAGATGGCGGCCGCCAACCCGACCTCCGGCTCGTTCTCCGCCTACGCGGACCGGGCGCTCGGGCGCTGGGCCGGTTTCTCGATCGGCTGGCTGTACTGGTTCTTCTGGGTCGTGGTGCTCGCCGTGGAGGCGACCGCCGGTGCCGCCATCCTCACGAGCTGGGTCCCGGCCGTCCCGCAGTGGGCCTGGGCGCTGATCGTGATGGTCGTCCTCACCGCCACCAACCTGGCCTCGGTCGCCTCGTTCGGTGAGTTCGAGTTCTGGTTCGCGGGCATCAAGGTCGTCGCCATCGCGGCGTTCATCGTCCTCGGCGGCCTGGCGATCTTCGGTGTGCTGCCCGGCTCCGACAACGCGGCAACCGGCTTCGCCAACCTCACCTCCCACGGCGGATTCCTGCCGAACGGCCCCACCGCGATCCTCACCGGTGTGCTGATGGTCGTCTTCTCCTTCATGGGCAGCGAGATCGTCACCCTCGCCGCCGGTGAGTCCGAGGACCCGCAGCGCGCGGTCACCAAGGCCACCAAGAGCGTCATCTGGCGGGTCGGCATCTTCTACCTCGGCTCGATCCTCGTGGTCGTCTCCCTGCTGCCGTGGAACGACCCCTCGATCGCCAAGAAGGGCTCGTACGTCGCGGCCCTGGACTCCATAGGCATCCCGCACGCCGGCCAGATCATGAACGTCATCGTGCTGACCGCGGTGCTCTCCTGCCTCAACTCCGGCCTCTACACCGCCTCCCGGATGGCCTTCTCCCTGGGCCAGCGCGGCGACGCCCCGAAGGCCTTCGCCCGGACGAACACGCGTGGCGTCCCGCAGGCCGCGATCCTGGCCTCCGTCCTCTTCGGCTTCATCGCGGTCGGCTTCAACTACCTGTGGCCGGACACGGTCTTCCAGTTCCTGCTGAACTCCTCGGGCGCGGTCGCGCTCTTCGTCTGGCTGGTCATCTGCTTCTCCCAGCTGCGGATGCGCGGGATCATCCTCCGCGAGAACCCCGACAAGCTGATCGTCCGGATGTGGCTCTTCCCGTATCTGACCTGGGCGACGATCGCGTCGATCTCGTTCGTGCTGGTCTACATGCTCACCGACGACAGCGAGGGCGGCGGCCGGATCCAGGTCCTGCTGTCGGTGCTGCTGGCCGTTCTGGTGGTCGGCGTCTCCCTGGTCCGCGACCGGCTCGGCCGCGGCACCGCCGAGAAGGAAGCCGTCACCTCGCGCTAGCCGGACTGTCTGCCATTCGGGCAGGGGTGTGCCTCGGCACACCCCTGCCCGTACGCTCACCCGAAGCCCTCATCACCACGCTCGTCCCCGCGGACGACTCACCACCGGAAGGCCCACCGAAGAATGCCCGTCTTCAGACGCCGCAAAGGCAGCCTTCCCCGCCTGGTCCCCGAGCTCGACGACCGCACGCTGGGACAGGTCCGGCGGCGCGTCGAGACGTGCTGGTCCCGCGGTTCGCTCGACACCGCCGTGATGGCCTCGATGGGCGATGTGATCGACGAGACCGGCCAGGACTGGGACCGCAAGGCCCACCGGCTGGCGGTGCTCGCCCGTGCCGCGGGACGGTCGCTGCCCGGCATCTGGCGCCAGCACAACCCGCAGAACCAGAACGCCCTGCTGCTCCACGCCTGGTCGGATCTGCTCCAGGCCCGGCAGCAGGACTCCGCCGTCGATCTGAACGACACCCGTGAGACCTGCCGGCTCGCGGCCGATCTGCTCACCGCCGACCCCACACCGTGGATCCTGCACCTGGCCACGCTCCGCCTGGAGCGGCGCCCCTCCACGGAGCTGTCGGCGATCTGGCGGGAGATCAAGGCCCGCGATCCGTGGAACCGCGAGGCACATCTGCAGGCTCTGGGCTATCTGTCGCCGGACGAGTGCGGCTCCAGCGCCCTGGTCCTCGATCTGCTCGACGGTGTCCGCGCCGGCATGCCGCCCCAGGCCCCCGCCGCCGGTCTGGAGCTCACCGCGCTCATCGGCAGCCACCAGCGAGCGGTTGCCGGCGGCGGGCTGATGGCGCTCGGCGCCGGCGAGATCTGGCGGCGCCCCGACGCCGCCAGGGCCCTCGACCATGCGGCGCACTACTGGCCGGGCCCGGGGTTCCTCACCCACGCGGCGGCCCTGGCCGACCTCAACCTGCTGGCCTACGCCCTGATCAAGGCCGGCCGGACGGCCGAGGCCGGGGCCGCACTGCGCGCCACCGGAGGGGTGGCGACGCCCTGGCCGTGGAGCATGGACGGCGACGCCCTGGAGCGGTACTCGCACTACCACGGTCGCTATGCGGCCGGTGACCCCGACGGCGGCTCCGCGGGTCGTGCCACGGGCCGGCGGCGCTGAACGGCAGCTCCGCACCGCAACCCACCGCGCCCGTAGCGGGCATGCGTGCGAACGACAGCGCGCGTGTGCGAGCAGGTAGCCGGATCGGGTGGTTTTGTCGCCTCTTGCGGCGTATCTGGCGTGCCCCGACCCCTTCCAGGGGATCCCCTCCTGGAAGAGGGTTGGGAGATTCGCATGCGCAACACCGTCAGCACCGGCCGCTCGGCGGCATCTGGCGGCTGGCGCGTGCTGGTGTTGCTGGTGTTACTGACCCTGTTGCACGCCGCGCTGAGCACCGGCTCCTCCGAAGTCCTGACGCCCGGCGCCGGCGGCTGCCCTCCCCGTACCGCCGCTCCCGCCGTGTCCGTCCCGGCCGAACGTCCCTGCATCCCGGCGGGGCCGGTGCTGGCGTCCACCGAGGGCGGCGGAAAACACCCGGGCAGCGGCGTCCGGCGTAAGTGCGACGCCTCGGGGTGCCATCTCCGCCATCAGGTCCCCACAGGGGCCGGCGGTAAGACGCTCGGGGACTCCCTCCCGGAGGAGACCATCACCGCGTCGGGGAGCGCCTCGGCCACGACTGTCGTCACGGCCGTCGCCCCCGCCTCGCCGAAGCGCGTGGCCATCCTGCGCTGCTGAGCGGGCTCGGCCGTATTCGCCCACCCCTCCCCGCATCGGGGCCCGGGGCGAATGCGGCCTGCCGTCATCAGCTTTCGGGACCACACCGCAGGAGATTCGGCATGCCCCTCGACGTCTTTGCCGCTCTTGGCGCGCTCGTCCGCGCCGAGGCCGCACGCAACCGGACGAAGCCCGCGACGCACCCCACGAAGAACCCCACGGACCAGACTCCGGCGCAGCGCCCGAGCAGCCTGTCGCCCCCGTCGGTCGAACCGCCGGACACCGTCGGCGCCCCCGCCCCCGCTCCCGTTCCTGCTCCCACTGCCGCTCCCGCTCCCGTTCCTGCCGCCAGGAGGAATCCGCTCGCCAGGCTGATGCAGAAGCTGACCACGCTCTTCGGCTGAGGCGGGCACAGGCCCGGGCCCGGGCGGTCCGCTGTCCGGGCGGCGCCGCGCGGCGAACCCGGCCGAGCGGTGGCAGGTCCCGCGGCGCACCGTTTGTCCGGCTCCCCTGCGGGCGCCATCCTGGAGCCATGGCCCCCGTTTCCGGCCCGGACGCACTGTCCGGCTGGGCCGTCCGGCATCCCGGCCCGATCACCTCCGGGCCGCTGGTGTCGGTCCGTCGCCCCGCACCCGAGCCGGGCCCCGATGACCTGCTGCTCAGGGTGGAAGCCTGCGGTGTCTGCCGTACGGATCTGCACCTGGCGGAGGGGGACCTGCCCCCGCACCGCCCGTCGACCGTACCGGGCCATGAGATCGTCGGCCGGGTGACCGCCACCGGCGAGGCGGTGACGCGGTTCCGGGCCGGGGACCGGGCCGGCGGGGCATGGCTGCGCGGTACCTGCGGAGTCTGCCGCTACTGCCGCGCGGGCCACGAGAACCTCTGTCCGGCCTCCGTCTACACCGGCTGGGACGCCGACGGCGGCTTCGCCGAAGCCGCCCTCGTCCCCGCGGATTTCGCCTACCCGCTCCCGGAAACCCAGGACGCCACGCTGCTGGCGCCTCTGTTGTGCGCCGGGATCATCGGCTACCGCGCGCTGCGCCGAAGTGCGCTGCCCGCCGGCGGCCGGCTCGGGATCTACGGTTTCGGCGCCTCGGCGCATCTGGCCGCACAGGTCGCCCTGGCCGAAGGGGCCACCGTGCATGTGCTGACCCGGTCCGCGCAGGCCCGTGAACTCGCCCTGGCACTGGGCGCGTCCTCGGCCGGCGGCGCCTACGACCGGCCGCCCGAACCGCTGGACTCGGCGATCCTCTTCGCGCCGGTGGGCGACCTGGTGCCGGTGGCGCTGCAGGCGCTGGACCGCTCCGGCACCCTCGCCGTTGCCGGTATCCACCTCTCCGACATCCCGCCGCTCACCTATCAGCAGCATCTCTTCTACGAGCGGAATCTGCGCAGCGTGACCTCCAACACCCGGGAGGACGGGCGTGAGTTCCTGGCGACCGCGGCGCGGATCGGCATCCAGGTCACCGTCAGCCCCTACCCGTTGAGCCGCGCCCCGGAGGCACTCGCGGACCTGGCCGCCGACCGGGTGCACGGCGCCGCCGTGCTGACGCCCGGCTGACCCTCCGTGTGACGGCCGCCAGGAAATGAGCACGTCATACGGGGTCAACTCCGATCCACGGGCTCACCCCTTTCGGGTACTCGCACCACCCGGCGTCGTCACGGATAGTAGTCATCGGTAACGCAATGCTGTCGATGCGCGCATGAGGGCAAGGAGCCATATGACGGTCAATCAAATCCAGGTCGGAGCCGAGTGCGGGATCGAAGTGGGTCCCGGCGACGCCCGCTACGAGGCCCTGCGGAGAGGGTTCAACCAGCGCTTCATCGCGACACCCGACTATGTGTCGGTGGTCAGCTCGACGAGCGAGGTCGTCGCCGCGGTCAACAAGTATCTGGCGAGCCACCGTTCCGACGAGGATCTCCACCGGCGGCTCACGGTCCGGTCGGGCGGCCACTGCTACGAGAACTTCGTCTGCGGCGACGACGTGGGCGTGATCATCGACCTCGGGCAGCTGGACCGGGCCTATCTGGACCAGGAGATGGGCGCGTACTGCGTGGAGTCGGGCGCGAACAACTGGCATGTCGCCACCCACCTCTACGCACCGTTCGGGGTGGCCCTTCCCGGCGGCTCCTGTTACTCCGTGGCCGCGGGCGGCCATGTGGCCGGCGGGGGTTACGGGCTGCTGTCCCGGCAGCACGGGCTGACCGTCGACTACCTCTATGCGGTGGAGGTCGTCGTCGTCCGCGACGGACAGCATGCGGAGGTCGTGATCGCCCGCCGCGACTCACCCGAGCCGGAGCTGCGGGAGCTGTGGTGGGCCCACACCGGCGGGGGCGGCGGGAACTTCGGCGTGGTCACCCGGTATTGGTTCAAGGGACTGCCCGAGCCCCCCTCCCAGGTCCTGCTGCACGCCGTGGCCTGGCCATGGGAGGACATGCTCGAGGACCCGGAACGCCTGAAGTCGCTGGTGCGCAATTACGGGCTGTTCTTCGAGTACGAGAACACCACGGAGCTCCCGGCGTCCCTCCGCTGCGACTACAGCGACATGTTCACCCTGCTGAAGCTGAACCAGCGGGCCAACGGCAAGATCGGTCTGATCACCCAGCTCGACGCCACCAGGCCGGACAGCGTGGAGAGGCTGAATGCCTTCCTCGAGTGGATCACCCAGGACCTGGGCATCGAGCCCACCCCGCTGGACCGGCGGATGGGCGAGCACGCGCCCATGGGCGGCCTTGAGGTGCCGACCCGGCTGCCCTGGCTCACCGCCACCCAGACGCTCAACGGCTCCGGTGACAACCAGTGCGGCAAGTACAAGTCGGCGTACATGAGGCGTGGCTTCACCGAAGCGCAACTCGACGCCATCTACCACCACTTGTCGTGCGAGGGATACGACAACCCCCAGGCACTGCTCCAGGTCGACTCGTACGGCGGCGCGATCAACCTCCCCGACAGCAGCGACACCGCGGTCTACCAACGCAGTTCCGTACTCAAGCTGCAGTACCAGACGTACTGGAGCTATCAGCAGGACTCCAACGACGACGGTGTCGCCGACCATCACGACGCCGAGGCCGACCCCTCGATCGCGGCGCCGCATCTGCGCTGGATCCGCGAGTTCTACCGCGATGTCTACCAGGACACCGGCGGGGTGCCGATCCTGGCGCCGACCGGCGCCCCGGACGGCGGGCAGCCGGACCCGGTGACCGACGGGTGCTACATCAACTATCCCGACCGCGACCTCGACGATCCCGAGTGGAACTGTTCCGGCCAGTCGGCGCATCGTCTGTACTACGGCGACAACTATGGGCGCCTGCAGGCGGTCAAGGAGCGCTGGGATCCGCGCAATGTGTTCCGCAACGCCCAGTCCGTCCGGCCGTACACCGACTGACCCGCGCCGCCGGGGCCAGGGCCGTGGCCGGGGCCGGGCCCGGCAGGGATGATCCGTCCGTTCCGCTGCCGTGAGCACCGCTGATCGGCACAATGGAGGTGTGCCACATCTCTCAGAACTCAGCCTTGCCGACGGGACGTCGATCCGCCTGGAGCTGGCCCCGGCGACCGCGGCGTCACCCCCGGCGCAGTCCCAAGAGGCCGACCTGCCGGACGGTATGGGCCCGACCGTGCCGGTGGCCCGGGGCGGCGCCGCGGCCGGAGCCGGTGCCGTCGCGGCGATGCGGACGACGCTGCGTCCGCTCGGGCCGCTGCTCCAGGAGATCCATGATGCGGTCACCGCGTCCGAACGACCGCCGCACGAGATGTCGGTGCAGTTCGGGGTGCAGGTCGGCCAGGACCTCAAGCTCGGGATCGTCGGGGCCAACGGCCATGCGAGTCTGACGATCACGGCGACCTGGCAGCCGCAGCGGGCGGAGTAATGGGCTGGTTCCGCGCCGCATCGGGCACCGACGATGCGGCGGATCCCCGCTTCCGGGTGGCGTCGGTGCTGGATGCCGGGGACGGCAAAGCGGCGGGCGCGGCCGTGGTGCTGACGCAGCATCATCTGCTCACCTGCGCCCATGTCGTCAATGACGCGCTCGGGAAGGACCTCTTCGACGACAGCCGGCCGGAGGGGGCCACACTGCGGGTGCAGACACACGGCCCGTCCGGTGCGCAGCTGCACGAAGCGCAGCCCGTCCACTGGCTCCCGCCGCGCCGGCTCGACGGAACGGACGGTCCGCCGGGCCGTGGCGAGCTGGAGTGGGCGGGCGATCTGGCGGTCCTCAGGGTCAACGCCGAGTTATGCTGCCCGGCTCCGCCGGAGTTCCGGCGGATGCGGGTGGGCCAGTCCGTGCGCGCCTGGCACGGCAGCGCGCTGAGCGGCTCGTACGCCGATGTCCGGGTGAAGACCTGTGACAGCCGGGTCGGCTACCTGGACGGCGCGCTCTCCGGCATGGCGATCGGGCCCGCCTACAGCGGCGGCCCCCTGTGGTCGGATGCCGAGGGCGCGGTCGTGGGACTCGTGGCCGCCTGTGTGCTGCCGCCGGTCGACCAGGTCTACGACTCCCGGCATGTCACCCGCCGCAGTTGGGCCATCCCGTGGCAGCGGATCGAGGCGGAGCTGCGGGCGGCCGGCGCCGGGGCACTGCTCGACCGGCCGGTCCGTGACGACGATCCCGCGCAGGCCGTCCTGGCCGATCTGCTGGCGAATGTGCTGCCCGCGCCGATGTTCCGGGCCGACTACGCCAGGGCGGTCGCCGAGCGCTGCGGCCTCGGGCACCCCACGGACGGTTCCGCCCCGACTCCCGAGGAGTTCGCGCGGATTCTGGTGACCGAGGAGCGGGCGCTGGCGGCGCTGACGGAAGCGCTGCGCTCCCGGGACCCGGGTGCCGTCTCGGCGCTGATCGCGGCGGGGAAGCTGTCCGCGGTGCCCCGGCTGCTGTCGCCGCGGGAGCACGACCGGCTGCTGGCCCAGCTGACGGGGCTGCCGGGCGAGCTCGTGGATCTGCTGCCCGAGGCCGTACGGGCCGCGCTGCCGCTGGTCGCGGAACTCCCCTACGACGCCGGGTTCCCCGAGCTGCTCGGCAGGCTGGAACAGCTCTCCGGTGACAGCCGTTCCGGACCGGGCGAACTGCGGGTGCCCGGGCTGCTGCGGGCGGTCGAATTCATGGCGGTGCTGTGTCCCCCTCCGGAGCGGGCCCGGCTGCGGCTGTGGGCCGACGGCGTCGCCGCCCGCCTCGGTATCCCCCCGTCCTCGCTGCGGGAGCGCCGTGCCGACGCGGACGAATGGGCGCTCGGGCGGAACCGGCGCACCCGGCCGCCGCGGCTGTTGGTGCACCTGGTCAAGGCCGGTGCGGACGCCTTCCATCTGCGTCTGTGGAGCGACGACGGGATGGGCCCGCACCGGGCGCCGACCGAGACCGGCCGCCGGTACAGCGCGGCGGAGACCGCCGAGGCGGTGCTGCAGCTCCTGGAACGGCTCTGCCGGACCGCTCCCGAGGGCGTCCGGCCGGTCGTCGAGGTCCTCCTCGACCGTGACTGTCTCGAACTCCCCGTGGACGAGTGGGAGTTCGCCGATCCGGACGGCCTGATCCCGGGGGTGCTGGGCGCGGAGTACGCCCTGGTGGTGCACTGTCCGGAACTCCTGCGCCGCAACGAGCGTTTTCTCACCGACTGGCGCCACCGCTGGGACCGTCTGGAATCCTCCGGCCCCCTGCGCATCACCGGTCCGTCCACCGGAGTGCGCGAGGTGTACGGCAAGTTGCTCGACCGGCGCGATGCCGCCCGGGTGTCGGTGGAGGTGTCCGCACGGGCCCGGATGGAGATCATCCAGGTGTGTCTGGCGATGGGCGTTCCGGTCGTGCTGTGGGACCGCGGTCCGGCACACGAGGTGTCGCATGCCGTTCAGCAGGTGTCGGAGTCTCCGGCCCGCGCACTGCCCGAGCAGGTCCGTTCCTACCGCGCCAAGACCCTGCACCGTCCCGCCGACCATCCGGGCAGGCCCGTCCTCGCCTGGGCCGACCCCGACCGCGCCCTGCCCGAACTCCAGCTTTCCGAACCCACGGAGCTCATATGAACCCCGAACCCGCCGCCGACTGGCGGCTGTTCCAGGGCGACGGCACCCAGCGCCGGGTCACCCTGCCGCAGGCCCCGCCCTGGCGCAGGTTCGGCGGCTCCCGGCGCGGCGCCCCCGGGCCCCTGCCGTATCTGATCGCTCCGGAGCACGCCGACGTGGTCAACGCCGCGCTCCATCTGCGCAGGCCGCTGCTGGTCACCGGGCCGGCCGGCACCGGCAAGTCCTCGCTCGCCAGGGCGGTCGCCCATGAACTCGACCTCGGTGAGGTGCTGCGCTGGCCGGTGAACAGCCGGGCCAACGTCCAGGACGCGCTGTACCGCTACGACGCCATCGGGCGGCTGCGGGAGACCACCCTCAGCCGTGACCGCGGGGAGGCCGAGCCCTCCATCGGCAGCTTTGTGCGCCTCGGTCCGCTGGGCACGGCGCTGGTGCCGGGCCCGCGGCCGCGGGTGCTGCTCGTCGATGAGCTCGACAAGGGGGACGTCGATCTGCCCAACGATCTGCTGACCGTGTTCGAGGAGGGCGTCTTCGAGATCCCGGAGCTGGCCCGGCTGCCCGAATCGCAGTCGGTGGTCCAGGTCCTGGCGGCCGACTCCCAGGACCCGGTCACGGTGGAGCGGGGCAAGGTGCTGTGCACGGAATTCCCGGTCGTGGTGATCACGAGCAACGGGGAGCGGGACTTCCCGCCGGCGTTCCTGCGCCGCTGCATCCGGCTGGATCTGCCCACTCCCGACGAGGAGCGGCTGCGGTCCATCGTGGCGGCCCACCTCGGTGACGGCGCGCTGGTCGGCGTCGAGGACCTGCTCAGGTCGTTCCTGCAGCGCCGCGGTCCGGGTGAACTCGCCACCGACCAGCTGCTCAACGCCGTGTTCCTGCGGGCCGGCGGTGTCGATCTGGATGCCGACGGGCTGCTGGACGCCGTGCTCCATCAACTGGGCGGGACCGTCTGAGCGATGACAGGGGGATCCGACCGGCTCCGGGAGGTGCTCGGGGTCTTCGCGGGGGCCGGTGTCGAGCTGGACCGGCACTCCCTGCTCGATGCGCTCTGGCTGGCCGGACGGCTGCCGACCGGCGAGCAATCGGCGCCTCTCGCACGGGCGTTGGGACCCGGGCACCGGTCGGTGTCCGGGGCCGAGGCGTGTCCGGAGCCACCGCCCCCGCCCGCGCCGGACGACGGTGCCATGGCGGAGGCGGAGCCCCCTGACGTCCTGCCGCTGGACGACCTCGGCGGCGATCTGCACGCCGCGCCGGAGACCGGCACGGTGCCGCGGCCGCCCCGGCGGGAATTCCCGCTGCCGCCGAAGACGAGTGCGGCGATCCCGCTGCGGGTTCCGGAGAACAAGGCGCTCCTCGGCGAGCTGGGCATCGGCCGCGCCCTGCGCCCGCTGCGCCAGCGCCGGACCACCACCCGCATCCAGGAGTTCGACGAGGCGGCGACGGCCGCGGCGCTGGCCGAGAGCGGGCTGCCCGACGTCGTGCTGCGTCCCGGGCACGAGCGCTGGCTCGACCTTGCGCTCGTGGTGGACGACGGCATGTCGATGCTGCTGTGGCGGCGGCTCGCCGTCGAGTGGCGGACGATGATGCAGCGGGTCGGCGCGTTCCGGATGGTCCATGTCCACGGGCTGGACACCCGCGGTCCCGATGCCCCGTTGCTGCGCGGCCGCCCGTTCGACCCGGACACCACCTCGCTGCCGCCGGCGGTGCTGGCCGACCCGTCGGGCCAGACCCTGATCCTGCTGCTGAGCGACGGTATGGGTGCCGCCTGGCGGGATGGCCGGATGCACCGGGTGCTGGGGCGCTGGGCGGCGAACGGGCCGGTGGCGGTGCTGCATGCGCTGCCGCCGCGGCTGTGGGGCGGCTCCGGCATCCAGGCCGGCCGCTGGCGGGTGACGACGCGCCGGCGTGGTGCCGCCGGGGTCTCGTGGAGCGTCAGCGATCCGGTCCTGCCCGCCGACCTCGCGCCGTTCCACGGACTGCCGGTGCCGGTGCTGGAGACCTCGGCGGGCCCCGTCTCGGCCTGGTCCCGGCTGCTCGCCTCGACCGGCGGCACGGTCCAGCTCCCGCTGCTGCACGCACCGGCCGGGCGCCCCGTCGTCCCGTCCGGCGACGGCACGGACACCGTCCGGCACTTCCGCGACGCGGCCTCGCCCGAGGCGTACCGGCTCGCCGCGCACATCGCGGCGGTCGCGCCCGTTTCCGTGCCGGTGATGCGGCTGGTGCAGTCCGCGGTGCCGTGGTCCGCCGACACCGCCCATCTGGCCGAGGTGTTCCTCGGCGGGCTGATGCAGCCCGTCGAGGCGCCGGTGGCCGGCCCGCTGCGGGACCAGCACCGGATCTTCGACTTCTCCGAGGCGGCCAAGTCGGCGCTCCTGGACGCGGTGTCCACGCCCGAACTCCTGCGCACCGGCCGCCACATCGGGCACCGGCTGGAGCAACTGGCCGGGCGCTCCCCCGACTTCCCCGCCTGGCTCGCGCATCCGGACGGGATGGACCACCTCCCGGCCGGCTCGCGCGCCTTCTCCTCCGTGGAACGGCGGCTGATGGCCCGGCTCGGCGCCTCCGTGCAGGTGGCGCCGCCGGACGACGACATGGAGCCGGCGGGCACCGACGGCTGGCGCCCCCTCACCTCGCGGGATCCCCGACGGCTGGGCCCGTACACCCTGCACGGCCGGCAGCCCGGTGCACGTTCACTCGTGTACCTGGGCCGTGACCGTGCCGGCAAGGAGGCCGCGGTCCGGGTGATCCGGCCGGGCGCACCTGAGGAGGCGGCGGCGATGCTCACCACCGAGGCGGAGGCGCTGGGGCGGATGGCCGGCCAGTATGCGCCGGTGCTGCTCGCGACGGGTCCGCGCGATGATCCGCCGTGGCTGGCCATGCAGCTCTACCGCCCGTCCGGGCAGGACCAGGGCGGGCCGCCGCCGCAGCTCAGCAGCCTGCTGCGGGCGGCCACCGGCTCCCAGCTGCGCCGCGACACCCTGCTGTCCATCGCCTACGGATGGCATCTGGCGAGCGCCGTCAACCTGTGCCATCTCAAGGGGCTGGTACTCCCCGAACTCACCCCGCAGAGCGTGCATGTCGTCGGGCGCTCCCTGATGCTGACCGGTCTGGGCCGGTGCGGCATCGACGGGAACTTCCGGGCCCGCGGGGCGGAAGCCGTCCCGACGATGGCGGACAACATCGAGTCGCTGGGCCAGATCCTGCGCCGGCTCGGGGACAAGCACCGCGTCCCGCAGTCCGCGGAGAGCGGGGACATGGCGCTGTGGCAGGGCGACACCTGGCGGCCGTTGCGCGAGATCGTCACGGCGTGCCTGTCCGAGGACCCGGGGCGCCGCCCGACCGCCGGTGAGGTCGCCGAGACCTTCGCCCGTTACGTGCCGATGGTGACGGAACTGCGGACGGGCGGCGCCGATTCCGGGAGCGCGGCCGGCACCGGGAGCGCCGCACGCTTCTCGTTCCGTCCGGGCCCGCAGATCCCGCTCGACCACGACTCGGCGGAGCTCGGCGAGGCGGCGGACCGGCCGCTGCGGGGCGGCGGTCCGGTGCCCCGGCTGGGGCGGCGGCGGATGGGGCCGGAGCAGCAGCGGAAGCTGGAACTGGTCCGTGCCCGCCTGCGGTTCAGCTACCGGGCGACCGTCGTCGGCGTGGACGGCGATGTCGGCCGGAGCACCGTCACGATCGCGCTGGGGGCGTTGTTGTCCGCCGCGCGCGGTGGGCGGGTGATCGCGCTCGACGCCGGCCACGCGGTCGGTGAGCTGGCCGGCCGGCTGAACCTCGGCGGCTCGGCCGGGCTGCGCCACGATCTGCTCCGTACGCTGCCCGTGGCCGACAGCTACGAGGAGGTACTGCGCCACACCCTGGACGGCCCGTCAGGACTGCGGGCGCTCACCCACGGCCTGGGCCGCACCACGCCGGTTCCGGTGTACGAGGAGGAGTACCGCCGGCTGATGGAGCTGCTGAGCCGGCACTTCTCCGTCGTCCTCGCGGACTGGGCCCATCTGCGGACGGAGAGCGTCACCGACACCGCCCTGTCGATGACGCACCGTCTGGTCGTGGTGGCCCCGATGACCGAGCGCGGCATCGAGCAGACACAGGCACTGCTGTCCCTTCTCGCGCGCCGTGGCCACCCGGAGCTGGCGGAGCGCGCCGTCCTCGCGGTCACCGGCCTTGCCGGGCCGGACCGGCCGGTGCGGCGGGACGATGTCGTCGAGCACTTCCGCGGCCATCCGGGCGGGGTGGTCTTCATCCCGTTCGACTACCGCCTCGACAGCCAGCGCGACATCGAGCTCGCCCGGCTGCGGTCCCGTACACAGGACGCGTTCCTCGACCTCGCCGCGCTGCTGGCGGAGGACTTCCCCGGTCACACACCGTGATCCCGGCGCCGACTAGCTCCCGGCTCGCTGTGTGCCGCACCATGGAGAGAAGACGGTAAAACACGACATATCCGATTGAGGCGGTGGCGGGGTGGACGCCCTGGCCCCCGAGGGCGGATACGGCGACCGTGGCTTATGACGACGGCTTCCGGCGTACGGAGGCGGTGCAGGCAGTGACCGCACGAGTCCTTGGGTCTACCGGGGCTGAGCTGACCGCCGTCTACGTGCCGGCCGAAGGGGACAGCGTTCTTCAGCTGGCCGAGATGGTCGGAGGCTCCGGCGTCCCCTACGGATTGCCGACGAGCTATCCGGTGTCCGGCAACTCTCCGGTCGCCGCGGCCTTCCGCGGCGGCGCCCCTCTGTGGCTGGGCCCGGCGGAGCTCGCGGAGTACGACCTGACCGGTTCCCCTGACAGCCCCGGCGCCGACCCCTGGGACGGTGCCGGGAAGCCGCCGGCCGATGTCTCCCTGGGCGTGCTGCCGCTGGGCGTGAGCGGGCGGCTCCTGGGGTGCCTGGTGGTGATGGACAAGGCCACCGACGCCTTCGACGCGGACCGCCGTCATCTCCTGGAGCTGCACGCCGACCAGGTGGCCGCGGGGCTGGATGCCGTCGCGGCCCGGGTCATGGCGCAGACGGAGCGGCGGTCGCTGCTGGGGCCGGGGCTGGACACCCTCCGGGGCGGCGCTTTCACGCTGGTGCTGCGCACCGGACGGATGGACGCGGACGCACAGGTGCTGGAGCTGTTCGGCATCGCTCCTGAGGAGTTCGACCGGCGGGTGGAGACGCTGCTGGAGCGCACCGTACCGGACGACGTGCCCGCGCTGATGTCGATCGTGGAGCCGGGCGGGCTGCCCACGGCCGGCCAGCAGATGTCGATCCGTATCCGCCGGCCCAACGGCGAGCTGCGCTGGCTGAGCCTGCGCAGCCGGGTGCTGGTCGACGCCGGCGGCGCCCCGGAGCGGATGCTGGGGGTGGTCGCCGACGCCTCGTATCTGCGTCCCACCGCCGACGAGGTCTCCATCGTGCAGCGGCTGTCGACCGCGCTGGCCGGCGCCACGACGATCCGGGACGTCAGCCGGGTGGTGGTCTCCGCGCTGCGGGCGCCGCTGGGGGCGGACCGGGTGGCGGTGGCCGAGCTGGAGGCGGACCGGTTCGTGGTGTCCGTCCTCGACCCCCCGGAGCCCGGTGCCTGGCCCGATGCGTGGCGGTCCGAATGGCGGTCCGAGTGGCCTGATGCGGCCTGCCACTCCATGCCCACGCTGGAGAGCGTGCTGCGCGCCGGGCATGTCGCCCTGTGGCCGCCGGGAGCGGCCCTCGAACCCGACCTTGTGGGCATCGGGCCCGGCGGGCTCGCCGTGCTGCCGCTGCCGGCCGAGGGCCGGATCGTCGGGGTGTGCCTGATCGGATGGGACGAGGAGCACCACTTCGGGCCGGAGGAGCGGTCCTTGCTGACCGCGACCGCGGGCCTGGTGGGGCAGGCCCTGGTGCGCGCCCATGCGCTGGACGCCGGGCACGAGCTCGCCACGATGCTCCAGCGCAGCCTGCTGCCCCGCAAGCTGCCGTCGCTGCCCGGTGGGGTGGCCGTCGCCCGCTATCTGCCCGCCACGATGGGGCTCGAAGTGGGCGGCGACTGGTACGACGTCATTCCGCTCTCCGACGGCCATGTCGCGCTCGTCATCGGCGATGTGGAGGGCCACAGCGCCGGCGCCGCCACGATCATGGGGCAGATGCGCACGGCCATCAGGGCCTACGCGGTGGAGGGCCACCCGCCCGATGTGGTGATCGCCCACGCCAACCGGCTGCTCCTCGGTATGGAGACCGATCTCTTCGCCACCTGCTGCTATGTGGACCTGGACATGGAGGAGGGCATCGCCTGGTTCGTCCGGGCCGGGCATCTGCCGCCGCTGCTGCGGCTCCCCGACGGCAGCACCGAGGAACTGCCGGTCGAGGGCGGGCCTCCGCTGGGGGTGGCCGAGGACGGTGAGTTCCCGCTGACCGAGGTGGGTCTGGCCCCCGGCACCGTGCTCGCCCTGCTCACGGACGGCCTGGCGGAGTCGGCCAGCCTCCCCCTGGAGGACGGCATCCGCCGGGTGCGTGCGGCGCTCGCCGCGGCCGATCCGGCCGATGCCGGTCAGCTCGCCGATGACCTCCTCGGGGGCGCGAAGCGGCGGGACGACGATGTGGCCCTGCTGGTGCTGCGCTACGACGGGATGCGGGTCCGCCCGACCCGGGTGCGCTGGACGGTGTGGCGGCTGCCGGACGCCGTCATGCACGCCCGCCGCTTCACCGGGCGCACCCTGCGCTCCTGGGGTGTGACCGAGGAGCTGGACGTGGCCCTGCTGGTGGTGTCCGAGCTGGTCACCAACGCCATCGCCCATACCCAGGGGGAGGTACGGCTGGATCTGACGCTGGCCGCGGACCGGCTGCGGGTCGCGGTGAACGATGCGTCGCCCCGCGCCCCCGTCAAGCCGACGAGCGTGGACTGGGAGTCGACCGGTGGCCGGGGGCTGCTGCTCGTCGAAGCGATGTCGGCGTCCTGGGGCTCGGTGCCGCTGAGCGGCGGCAAGCAGGTGTGGAGCGAGATCACCCTGGAGCCGGGCGAGCGGCTCGGCGCCGCGGAGGCGGCCGGCGCGGACGTCCGGCCGAACGGTGAGGAGGTGCGCTGAGGTGAATGCCCGCCTGCGGGGAGCCGCTGCCCTCCTGGCCGGGGTGTGCATGGTGGCCGGCCCGGCTGCCTGCGGAGAGGCCGGCGGGGCACGAGAGTCGAACGGGTCCGCCTCCGGCGGCGCCCCGAAGATCGGTGTGCTGCTCCCGGACAACACCTCGCGCCTCTACCACTTCGACAAGCCCCTGATCGAGAAGAAGATCCATCATCTGTGCCCCGAGTGCACGGTGGAGACCGTCAGCGCGCAGCACGATGTGGCCACCCAGCAGCAGCAGATGGACGCGATGATCACCAAGCAGGTCCAGGTGCTGATCCTGGATGCCGTCGATTCCAAGTCGCTCCGCTCCTCGGTCGAGAGCGCGCGGCGGGCCGGCATCCCGGTCGTCGCCTACGACCGCCTCGTCGAGGGGCCGGTCTCCGCCTATGTCTCCTTCAACGGCGAGACGGTCGGCAGGCTGCAGGGCGAGGCGCTGCTCAAGGCGCTCGGCCCCAAGGCGCGCGACGCCCAGATCGTCATGATGAACGGCGCTTCGACGGACCCCAACTCCGCCTGGTTCAAGCAGGGCGCGCTCGCCGCGCTCAAGGGCAAGGTGAAGATCGCGAAGGCCTACGAGACCGGCGACTGGCGACCGGAGAACGCGAACCGCAACATGTCCGCCGCCCTCTCGGCCCTCGGCGCGGACCACATCGACGGCGTCTACTCCGCCAACGACGGACTCGCCGCCGGCATCATCGCCGCCCTCCAGGCCGCCAAGGTCGCTCCGCTGCCGCCCATCACCGGCCAGGACGCCGAACTCGCCGCCATTCAACGCCTCGTCAAGGGCGATCAGATCATGACCGTCTACAAGCCCTTCGCGCCCGAGGCCGGCACCGCCGCCGCCATGGCCGTCGCGCTGGGACGCGGCGAGAAGCTCAAAGACATCACGACGCACACGGTCAACAGCCCCACCAACCGGGGCATCCCGGCCGTGCTGCTCACCCCGGTCTCCGTGAACGTGCACAACATCAAGAACACCGTCGTCAAGGACGGTATGTACACGATCGATCAGATCTGCACCCCCAAGTTCGAGTCCGCCTGCAAGAGGGCGGGGCTCCTCAGGTAAGGCAGGTATCCATGGAGTCCGGCGCACCTCTCCGGCGACCGAGGCCGGCGCCGCCCCTGCTGGCGCTGCGCGGCATCTTCAAGCGCTACGGCGCCGTCCAGGCCCTGGCCGATGTCGACCTGGAGATCCGCGCCGGTCAGGTCGTCGCCCTCGTGGGCGACAACGGCGCCGGCAAGTCCACGCTGATCAGGGTGATCGCCGGGGTCGACCCCGCCGATGAGGGCGTGATCGAGTGGGAGGGCCGGCCCGTCCACATCACCCGCCCGCACGATGCCCAGGACCTGGGAATCGCCACCGTCTACCAGGACCTCGCGCTGTGCGACAACCTCGACGTGGTCGGCAATCTCTTCCTCGGCCGCGAGATCCACCGGGCCGGCGTCCTCGACGAGGTGGAGATGGAACGCCTCACCCTCGACCTGCTGGACATGCTGGCCATCCGGATGCCCGACGTCCGCCTCCCGGTCGCCTCGCTCTCCGGCGGCCAGCGCCAGACCGTCGCGATCTCCCGCTCGCTCCTCGGCGAACCGCAGCTCGTACTCCTCGACGAGCCCACCGCGTCCCTGGGCATCGAACAGACCGCACAGGTCCTCGACCTCGTCGACCAGCTGCGGGAGCGCGGTCACGGGGTGCTTCTGATCAGCCACAACATGGGGGACATCAAGGCGGTCGCGGACTGGATCGCCGTCCTGCGGCTCGGCCGCAACAACGGGTTCTTCGATGTGACGACCACGTCCCACGAACAGATCATCTCCTCGATCACCGGAGCCACGGACAACGCCGTGACCCGCCGCAAGACGCCGGAGTGGGAGGTGGAGCCATGAGCCGGACCTGGGCGCTCCGGAAGAACAAGGCAGCCGGCGCCTCGGTGCCCGCTGCCGACCGGCGCCGGCTCGCGCCCGAGTTCGGCACGCAGAACCCCCTGGAGCTGCTCAAGCGCAGGTTCCACAGCGGTGAGCTCGGCTCGGTCCCGGTCGCCCTCGGTCTGATCGTGGTGTGGATCATCTTCGAGAGCCTCAACGAGAACTTCCTCTCGCCGCGCAATCTGTCCAACCTGAGCGTGGACATCGTCGGCATCGGCATGATCTCGGTGGGCATCGTCTTCGTGCTGCTGCTGGGCGAGATCGATCTCTCGGTCGGCTCGGTGAGCGGTCTTGCCGCGGCCGCGTTCGCGGTGCTGAACGTGAACCACGGTGTGCCGGAGGGGCTCGCGCTGCTGATCGCGGTGCTCGGCGGCACGGCGATCGGAGCCTTCCAGGGCTTCTTCCTCGCCAAGGTCGGGGTACCGGCGTTCGTGGTCACCCTTGCGGGCCTGCTGGGCTGGAACGGCCTGATGCTCTACATCCTGGGCGCCAACGGCACGATCAACATCGACGACAAGGGCCTGCTCGCGATGCTGACCGGCTACTACTTCCACAATGTGGCCGCCGCGTACGGTCTGGCCGCGCTGGGCACCGCCGGGTACTTCCTCGCCTCGTACCATGATGCGCGGCGGCGCCGGGCCGCCGGGGTGCCCGCCCGGCCGCTGAGCGAGATCCTGCTGCGCACGGGCGTGCTGGCGGCGATCGCGATGGCCTCGGCGTTCGTCCTCAACCAGTTCCTGGGGCTCCCCCTGGCCCTGTTGATCTTCCTCGTCGTGCTGGTCGGTCTCGACTACGTACTGCGCCGCACGCGCTACGGACGCATGATCTTCGCGCTGGGCGGCAGCGTCGAGGCCTCCCGCCGCACCGGCCTCAATGTGGACCTGGTCCGCATCTCGGTCTTCATGATGTCCGGAACGATGGCGGCGATCGGCGGTCTGTTCCTGGCCTCGCGCGTCACCTCGGCCAGTCAGACCTCGGGGGCGGGCCTGCTGCTGATGGACGTCATCGCCGCGGCGGTCATCGGCGGCACCAGTCTGTTCGGCGGACGGGGCCGGACCTGGTCGGCCCTGCTCGGTGTCCTGGTGATCCAGTCGATCGCCTCCGGTGTGGCCCTCATGGGCATCCAGACGGCCGTGCAGTTCATGATCACGGGCGGGGTGCTGTTGATCGCCGTGGTCATCGACTCGCTGTCGCGGCGGGCTCAACGGGCGCACGGGCGGGTCTGACGCACCGCGGCGGCGGCGGGCGTTTGCGCCGCGGCAGGGCACGGAACACCTCAGCCGATGTCCGCGATCCTGCACGCCCTGTCCCTCGCCGGATCCATGACCTGGGAGATCACCTGGGCGCTGATCCTGGGTTTCGCGCTGTCCGCGATCGTCCAGGCCGTGGTGCGCAAGTCCACCGTGACCGGCCTGCTCGGCGACGACCGTCCCCGCACCCTGGCCATGGCCGCCGCCCTGGGCGCCGCCTCCTCGTCCTGCTCGTACGCCGCGGTCGCGCTGGCCCGGTCCCTGTTCCGCAAGGGCGCGCACTTCACGGCAGCCATGGCGTTCGAGATCGCCTCCACGAACCTGGTGGTCGAACTCGGCGTCATCCTGGCCCTGTTGATGGGGTGGCAGTTCACGGCCGCCGAGTTCACCGGCGGACCGCTGATGATCGTGCTGCTGGCCGTGCTGTTCCGCCTCTTCCTGCGCGACCCGCTGCTGCGCCAGGCGCGTGAGCAGGCCGAACGGGGCCTGGCGGGCGCCATGGAGGGGCATGCCGCGATGGACATGTCCGTACGCCGCGAAGGGTCCTTCGCACGGCGGCTGTTCTCCGCCGAGGGGTACACCTCGGCCTCGCACGTCTTCGTCATGGAGTGGGCGGCGATCCTCAAGGACCTGGTGATCGGTCTGCTGATCGCCGGTGCCATCGCCGCCTGGGTCCCCGACAGCTTCTGGCGCGCCTTCTTCTTCGACGGGCATCCGCTGGCCGCGAAGTTGTGGGGGCCGCTGATCGGACCGCTGGTGGCGATCGCGTCGTTCGTCTGCTCCGTCGGCAATGTGCCGCTGGCGGTGGTCCTGTGGAAGGGCGGCATCAGCTTCGGCGGGGTGGTCGCCTTCCTCTTCTCCGACCTGCTGATCCTGCCGATCCTGCACATCTACCGGAAGTACTACGGGATCAGGACGGCACTGTTTTTGCTGGTCACCTTCTACGCGGCCATCGTCGTGGCGGGCTATGCGGTCGAATTCGCCTTCGGCGCCCTGGGGCTGATCCCCAGCCAGGCCTCCGCGACGATCCCCATGTCAGGGGTCTCCTGGAACTACACCACCTGGCTCAACATCGTCTTCCTCCTCCTCGCCGCCGCGCTGGTCCACCGGTTCCTGCGCACCGGGGGCCGGACCATGCTCCGCATGATGGGCGGCGCCCCGCCCGGCGGCCCGGGGACATCCACCGCGCAGGACGGCGCCGGGCGCGGGCCGCGCTGACCTGGGCCGGCGGGAAGGGGCCGAGTGGCTCATGCCGGAGCGGACGAGGTCGAGCACCCTTGAGGTGTGGGCGCGAACGCGCCGAGCGCGCCAGGAACGGAGCGAGGCCATGAAGGATGTCATCACCGCCGGTGTGGACGGTACGCCCGAGTCCTTGTCCGCGATCCTGTGGGCGGCCGAGGAAGCACGGCTGCGTCGTGCGCGCCTGCGGCTGCTGCATGCCTGGGTGCTGCTCGCGCCGGAGCCGACGCCCCACCCCACCGCCGAACAGGACCAGAACTACTGGCCCCACCGGATGATGGACGAGGCCGCCACGGCGGTCCGCACCCGTTTCCCGGACCTTCCGGTGGACGAGGCCCTGGTGTCCAAGGACCCGCTGGAGGCCCTGCAGGAGGCCGCGGAGCAGTCGGACCTGCTGGTCCTCGGCTCACGGGATCTGGGCCCGGTGTCGCGCTACGCCCTCGGTGAGCTCGGTATGCAACTGGTGGCCCACACCGCCTTCCCCACGGTCCTGGTACGCGCCCGGCAGGACACCACGGCGACCGAGCGGGCCGGCGAGGTGATGGTGGGGCTGAGCCTCCACGGGCCGTGCGAGACGCTGCTCGCCTTCGCCTTCGACAGCGCCGCCCGGCGGGGTGGCACCCTGCGGGCCGTCCACGGCAGGCATCTGCCCGCGTACGCCTACAACCGCGGGGGCGGTGTGGAGCCGATCGCCGCCGAGGAAGCGGCACAGGACGCGCGGCAGGAGCTGGCCGCCGCCCTGCAGCCCTGGCGGGAGAAGTACCCGGACGTGCGGGTGGACGACCGGGTGGTGATGGAGAGTCCGGCGCCGGCGCTGCTGCACAGCGCCGCGGACGCGGGACTGTTCATCGTCGGCCGCCGGCGCCGGCACCGGCTGCCGGGGCCCCGGATCGGTCATGTCGTGCAGGCGGTCGTCCACCACGCTCCGTGTCCGGTGGCCGTGGTCCCTCATGAGTGACCGCGCGGCAGCGGGCGCCACGGTCCGTGACGGTCCACGGGCCGCGCCAGGACGCGTCACGGCAGAAGGCGGATGATGACGGTGAGGGCTCATACAGCGGGATCAGCTGCCGACGGCGAGTCGGCCCCCGGTCGCGGCCCGGCCCGCGGCCTCCGGCGGCAGCCCCCGGCAGGAAAGCGGAGGCAAGCCATGGCAAAGACAGTCGAGTGGCCCGTCCGTCTGTACCTCTTCGAGGAGGACGGCACGACCAAGGCACGCGTGGTGCTCCGTACCGGAACCACCACCCTCACCGGGCACGGCACGGCCCGGTGCAGCCCCGAGGACCGGGATGTACCGGAGATCGGCGACGAGATCGCGGCCGGGCGTGCGGTGAAGGATCTCGCCGGGCAGCTGCTGCGGGTGGCCGACAACGACCTCGAAGGTGTCGGTGCCGCGCCGCCCCGGCGGGAGCACCGCGTCGCCTACGGCTGGACGGACGCCATGGCGTGAGCCCGTGCGGGCGGCGGCCACGGCCGGCCGGTGGCCCCGTCCGTGGAAGGAGTCGGCCATGTCGGATGCGACGACCACCGACCTGTACGAAGTCACCATGGCCCTCTCGTATCTGCACGAGGGCATGACGCAACCGGCGACCTTCAGCTGCTTCGTGCGGGCGCTGCCGCCGGAACGGGGGTTCCTGATCGCCGCCGGGGCCGAAACCGTCCTCGATTTCCTCGCCGGCTTCAGGGTCGGACACGAGGATGTCGAGGTGTTCGCCGAGGCGCTGCAGCGGCCGGCGCGGGATCTGGCCCCGCTCCTGGGCATGCGCTTCACCGGCGAGGTCCGGGCGGTGCCGGAGGGGCGGGTGGTGCTGGCGGGTGAGCCGCTGCTGGAGATCACCGCTCCGCTGCCGCAGGCCCAGTTCGTGGAGTCCTTCGTGCTGAACCACCTCACCCACCAGACGGCCATCGCCTCCAAGTGCATCCGCTGTGTGCTCGCCGCGCGGGGCCGCTCCGTCGTGGATTTCTCGCTGCGGCGCACCCATGGCACCGCCGCCGCCCGGCAGGTGGCCCGGCTCGGTGCGATGACCGGTTTCGCGGGCACCAGCAATGTGGCGGCGGCGCACGCCGAGGATCTGACGGCCGTCGGCACGATGGCGCACTCGTACATCGAGGCGTTCGAGGACGAGGAGGCGGCATTCACCGCGTTCGCGCTCTGCCACCCCGGACCGGTGACCTTTCTGGTGGACACCTACGACACCGAGTCGGGTGTCGCGGCGGCGGCCCGGGTGCTCAACGGGCTGGGCCGCGGTGACGGGTCGGCCATCCGGCTGGACAGCGGTGACCTGGCGGAACTGGCCTTCAGGGCCCGCTCGATCCTGGACAACGCGGGGCTGCCGCAGGTGCGGATCGTCGCCAGCGGCGGGCTGGACGAATACGCCGTGCACGACCTGGCGCGCGCGAGAGCACCGATCGACGTCTACGCCGTCGGCACCCGCGTCGGTGTGAGCGCCGATGCCCCCTCCCTGGACTCGGCGTACAAGCTCGTCGCCTACGACGGCCGGCCCGTGATGAAGCTGTCGTCGGCGAAGATGACCGCCCCGGGGCGCAAGCAGGTCTTCCGCCGGCCCGGGTGCCTCGATGTGGTCGGCCTGGCCGACGAGCCGCTCCCGGAGGGCAGCACCCCGCTGCTGGAGACGCTGATGCGCGGGGGCGTGCGCAGCACACCGCGCGGCCGGCTGCCGGAGGCCCGGCAGCGGGTCGTGGCGGATGTCGCGGAGCTGCCCGCGACGGCCCGGCACATCCGGTCGCCGCAGGCGGTGCACCCCAGGGTGTCGAAGCGGCTCGCCGCCCTGACCGACCGGGTCCGGCGGCGGATCGAGCGCGAGGTCCTGGCCCCGTTCGGCTCGCATGCCTGAGGCGGGAGGCCCGGCCGCATGCCTCAAGCCGGGAGGCCGGGCCGGGCATTTCTCCGTACCGTCGTCGTATGGCGGAGAAACAGGGCGGCAACGGCCCCGCGAAGCTGCCGCGGTCACTGTACGAGCGGGAGCTGTACCGGCTGCAGACGGAGCTGGTGAAGCTCCAGGAGTGGGTGCGGACCGAGGGCGCCCGGCTGGTGGTGGTCTTCGAGGGGCGTGACGCGGCCGGCAAGGGAAGCACGATCAAACGCGTCACCGAGAACCTCAATCCCCGGGTGGCGCGGATCGTGGCGCTGCCCCGGCCCACCGAGCGGGAGCGCACCCAGTGGTACTTCCAGCGCTATACGGAGCACCTGCCCGCGGCGGGCGAGATGGTGCTGTTCGACCGCAGTTGGTACAACCGGGCCGGTGTCGAGCGGGTCATGGGGTTCTGCACTCCGGCGGAGCACCAGCGGTTTCTGCGGCAGTGCCCGGTCTTCGAGCGGATGCTGGTGGAGGACGGGATCCTGCTGCGCAAATACTGGTTCTCGGTGAGTGACGAGATTCAGGAGCGGCGGTTCCGGCGCCGGCTGGAGGACCCGACGCGGCGCTGGAAGCTCTCCCCCATGGACCTCGAATCGCTGACCCGCTGGGAGGAGTACTCGCGGGCCAAGGACGAGATGTTCGTCCACACGGACATCGCGGAGTCACCGTGGTACGTCGTCGAGAGCGACGACAAACGCCGGGCCCGGCTGAACATGATCGCCCATCTGCTGTCGACGCTGCCCTACCGCGACATCACCCCGCCGTCGCTCGACATCCCACCGCGGCCCCCGGCCACCGGCTATCAGCGGCCGCCCCGGGACCTGCAGACCTATGTGCCCGATCACGCGGCCGGGCTGGAGCAGTGACAGCAGGACGGCAGCGCCGTTTCAGTCATGATGCGGCACCACCGCCACGGGGCAGGTGGCATGGCAGAGCGCGGTGTGCGCCACCCGTCCGAGCTGGAGGCCGAAGTGGCCCTGGCGGTGCTGCGCTCCGGTCACCAGCAGATCCGCGGCGGCGGTGCGGTGCACCAGGACCTTGTGGGCCGGCCCCTCGACCGTGACCCGCCGTACCCGCACCGCCGGATGCGCGCCGGACACCTCGTCCAGCGCCTCGTCCAGCAGCGCCGAGGCCTGCTTCTCGTGGTAGCGCCGGGCGTCCGCGGCGAGCAGCGGGGCCTCGGTCGCATCGCGTACCGGCAGGGGCCAGGCGCAGACCGCCTCCAGCATGCAGTGGCGGGCCTCGGCCTCACGGAAGGCGAAGCGGACGGCCGTCGTCTCCTTGGCCGGGTCGGCGACACCGAGGAGGATGCGCTCATGCGTGCCCGCCAGTCCGGCCGAGTCACCACGCACCACGATGACCGGGCACCGGGCGCGGGCCGCCACCGCCAGGCTGACCGACCCCAGCAGCAGACCGGCGATCTCGCCGCGTCCCCGTGACCCCAGGATCAGCGCCGTCGCATGGAGTCCCTCGTTCAGCAGGGCGGTGATCGCGTCGCTGGCGAGCACCTCTCCCGAGACCTTGACGTCCGCCTGCCGGCGGCGGGCGACCTCCGCGGCGGATGCGACAACGGACTCCGCGAGCACCTGCTCGCTGGGGCGTCCGCCGCCCTCCTCCGGCACCGCGCCCTCGTAACGCTCCCATCGGGAGGCGTAGACGACCCGCAGCGGAAGGCCGTGGCGCGCCGCTTCGTCCGCTGCCCAGTCGAGCGCCCGGAAGGCGGAATCCGATCCATCGGTCCCCACGACCAGCGGATGCTCCATCGCCCCCACGTCCTTCCTCGCATCGGCGCGGAATGTCCCTACTGCCACCGTCGCACCGTGTCCGGGGGGTGCGCAGGTCCGGACGGACACCGGGCCGTGGGCCGCCCGGACCTCTTTGTCGCGGCGGCGGGCCCGCGCCGCCGGGACAAGCCCCGGCAGGGCTCCGCGGCTACCGTGGAGGTACGGCCCCGCCCTCGCGAGGGGCCATCCAGCGGAGGCCATGGTGGGCGACCACGGAAGCGGCCGGCGCGATACCGCCCGGCGCAGGCTCGATGCGCTGCCGGACGAGCTGCAACAACGCCTCGACGCCCTGCGGCAGGGCCCCGGCGACCCGGCGAATCTGCTGCTGGAGGCGGTGCTGTCGGTGGGCCGGGGGCTGGATCTGCCGCAGGTGCTGCGCCGCATCGTGGAAGCGGCGGTGGTGCTCGTGGACGCCGAGTACGGGGCGCTGGGCGTGGTCTCCGAGGGCACCCGGCTCTCCCAGTTCCTGCCGGTCGGGGTCACCGAGGAACAACAGGAGGAGATCGGCCGGCTGCCCGAAGGGCACGGCATCCTGGGTGAGCTGATCCGTCACCCCCGGCCGCTGCGGCTCCCGGAGCTGTCCCGGCACCCGTCGTCGTACGGCTTTCCACCGCACCACCCGCCCATGCGCTCCTTCCTCGGGGTGCCCATCCGGGTCCGCGACGAGGTGTTCGGGAATCTCTATCTCACCGAGAAGCGGGGCGGCGGCGCCTTCGACGCCGAGGACGAGACCGTGCTCTCGACGCTCGCGGTGGCGGCGGGCATCGCCATCGAGAACGCGCGGCTGTACGAGGAGGCCCGCTACCGGCAGCGGTGGCAGGAGGCCAACGGTGCGATCGTCGCCAGCCTGCTGCTGCCGGAGGCGGACGAGAGGGCGGCCCTGGGGCTGATCGTGGACCAGGCGCGGGAGATTCTCACCGCGGACCTCGGGGTGATCGCGGTCCCCGAGCCGGACGGCACGGCGCTGCATGTCGCGCTGGCCTCCGGGGTCGACGCCGAGGCGCACCGCGGGCTGCTCTTGCCCCTGCAAGGATCGTTCATGGGGGCGGCGCTCGATCTGCGGGAGCCGCTGATCAGCACCGATGTCGAGCGGGACCCGCGGATCACCACGGGGCCGCCGCGCTGGATGGGGCTGGGGCCCGCGGTCGCCGTGCCGATGATCACCGGTGGCCGGCCTCGTGGGGTGCTGCTGGTGGCGCGGGTGCGGGAGCGGGCGCCGTTCACCGAGCTGGAGACCGGGCCGCTGCTGACCTTCGCGGGTCAGGCGGCCCTCGCCATGGAACTGGCCGATCAGCGCCGGTCCGCCGAGCATCTCACGCTCCTTCAGGACCGCGACCGGATCGCTCGTGACTTGCACGATCTGGCGATCCAGCGGCTCTTCGCGACGGGGATGACGCTGCAGAGCGCGGTCCGTTTCGTGGACCATCCGGAGGCGAGCGAGCGGCTGCTGCGCGCGGTGGACGACCTGGACGAGACGATCAAGATCATCAGGTCCACCATCTTCGGGCTCCGCACCCATACCTCGGGCCGGGCCAGCCACGGGCTGCGGGTCCGCACCGTCGCGGCGGTGGAGCAGGCCGCCCGCGCCCTGGGCTTCACCCCGTCGCTCCGGATGCAGGGGCTCATCGACACCGATGTGCCGGCCGAGCTCGCGGAACATGTGGTGGCGGTGCTGGGCGAGGCGCTGAGCAATGCCGCGCGCCATGCGCACGCCACCGCGGTCGAGGTCTCGCTGGCCGTGGGCGGCGGCGCCCTGAGCCTGAGCATCACGGACAACGGGGTGGGTCTGCCGCGCAACGGCCGGCGGAGCGGGCTGAGCAATCTCGCCAAGCGGGCGGAGAGCGTGGGCGGCGAGATGACGCTGGAGACTCCGGCGCAGGGTGGCACCCGCCTGCTGTGGCAGGCGCCGCTCCCGTCGTCCTGAGCGCTCCCGTCGTCCTGAGCCGCTCGACGGGGGTCAGGACCGGTACGGTCCGGCGTCGCCGGCGGACGGCAGCGGTCCCTGGGCGGCGAGGACCGCCGCCTGGATACGGCGTTCCACCCCGAGTTTGGCCAGCAGACGCGAGATGTGGTTCTTGACCGTCTTCTCGGAGAGGTAGAGCCGGCGCCCGATCTGACGGTTCGTCAACCCTTCGCCGATCAGCCCGAGGACCTCCCGCTCCCGCGGCGACAGCCCGGACAGCGCGTCCGCCGCGGGCGCCGCGCCGGCGTCCACGCCCCGCAGGCTGTGCATCAGCCGCGCGGTGGTCGCCGGGTCCAGCATCGATCGACCGGCGGCGACCGTGCGGACGGCGGCGACCAGATCGGACCCCTTGATCTCCTTCAGGACGTAGCCCGCCGCGCCCGCCATGATCGCGTCGAGCAGCGCATCGTCGTCGTCGAACGAGGTGAGCATCAGACAGGCGAGGTGGGGCAGCCGCGACCGCAACTCCCGGCAGACGCTGATCCCGTCGCCGTCGGGCAGCCGCACATCGAGCACGGCGACATCCGGCCCGAGCGCCGGACCGCGGGCCAGCGCGCGATCGGCGGTGCCGGCGTCGCCGACCACCTCGATATCGGGTTCCGCGTCGAGCAGGTCCCGCACACCACGGCGCACCACTTCATGGTCGTCGAGCAGGAACACACGGATCGGCCGCTGCGGTGAGAACTCGCGTACGTCGCCCATGACGTCCTCCACGCTCTCCGTCGTCCGTGCGGGCGGTGCTTCTCATCGTCGCCCTGCCCCGGTGGGCACACCAGGGCCGAACGGGGCCGCCGCCCGCGCGGGACCGGCCCCGACCGGCCCCCCGCGAGGGCCGTTCGGCCCCTCCTGCCGGCTTCGCCCGCGTGCGACGGTCGGGTGCACAGGCGCAGGGGGTGCGAAATGGCTCGCAGCGAGTTCCTCCGGCCGTGGCGGCCCAGCCCGCTCCGACGGCGTTCGGATGTGGCGGAGGCATGGCTGGTGCTGGTGACCGCCGCGCTGATCGCGCTGGGCGCTCCGGCCGCCGGACTGGCCGCCGCACAGGCGGTGGACGCCGGCACCACTCAGGAACGGCAGGGCCGGCACACCATTTCGGCCGTACTGACCCAGAACCCGCCGCCCCGGATCGGGGTGGATGTCTCCGGCGGCGTCGGCACCCGGGTCCATGCGACGGTGCGCTGGACGGCCGCCGACGGCTCGGCCAAGACGGGCGTCACGACGGTGTCGCCGGGGCTGCGGGCCGGGGACCGTACGACCGTCTGGCTCGACCGTCACGGGGCGCTGGTGCGCAACCCCGTCAGCCCCCGGCAGACAACGGGCGAGAGCATCGCGGTCGGCACCGTGGCCGGCACCTCGGCCGGGCTGCTGCTCCTCGGCGCCCAGCGCACCGGCCGCGCCCTGCTCAACCGCCACCGCTACGCGCAGTGGGAACGGGAGTGGGCGGCGGAAGACCCCCGGTGGGGGCAGCAGGCGGCGTGAAGCGGGGTGCTGCCGCCGGGCCGCGGCCCGGTGCGGGTGCCCGGTCGTCCGTGCGGCGCGCCCCCGGCCCGCAGCCGTGGTGCCATGGAAGGGACACCGACGAACGGAACCGTCACCATGACCGGCGCGCCGTCCCTGGCAGCGTGCCTGCACTCCCTGCGGGCCGTCATCTTCGACACCGACGGGGTCATCACCGACTCCGCCCCGGTGCACGCCGCGGCCTGGAAGGGCGCCTTCGACGCCTGCCTCGCGGCCGTGGGCGGGCAGCGCCCCTTCGACCCGGTGGACGACTATCTGCGCTATGTCGACGGCCGGGCCCGGCAGGACGGGGCCGCCGCCTTCCTGCGCTCCCGGGGGCTCGACCTGCCGCCCGGCGAGCCGGACGACGCGCCGGGCACGGACACCGTGTGCGCCGTCGCGGCCCGCAAGGAAGAGCTGTTCAGCGAGAGTCTGCGGGCCCGGCCCATCGCCACCTGGCCCGGCACCGTGCGCCTGCTGCACGCACTGCGGCACCACGGGGTGCCGTGTGCCGCCGTCTCGGCATCGCGCCATGCGACCGAGCTGCTGTCCGCGGCCGAGGTGTACCCGCTGTTCGGGGCCGTGGTGGACGGCAACGAGGCGAACCGGCTGCGGCTGCCCGGGAAACCGGACCCGGCGCTCTTCGTGGAAGCGGCCCGGCGGCTCGGTGTCCCGCCCCGGGATGCCGCCGTGGTGGAGGACGCCCTGGCCGGGGTCGAGGCCGGACGCCGTGGTGGATTCGGCCTGGTGGTGGGCGTGGACCGGACGGCCGGCCCGTACAGCGCCACCGCACTGCGCCGCCGCGGCGCCGATGTGGTCGTGACCGACCCGGGCGAGCTGCTGAGGTCCGGGGAGGGCGGATGACCCACGCCTGGACCTGGTCGTACGAGGGGTACGACCCGGACACGGAACGACTGCGCGAAACCCTGTGCACCCTCGGCAACGGCTACTTCGCCACCCGCGGCGCGGCCTGCGAGGTGCTCTCCGGGCCCGCGCACTATCCGGGTACCTACGCCGCCGGCTGCTACAACCGGCTGCTGTCCACCGTGGCGGGCCGCCCCGTCGAGAACGAGGACATGGTCAACCTGCCCAACTGGCTGCCGCTGCGCTACCGGATCTGCCCCGCCGACGCGGCCCCCGGCCCCTGGCTCTCCCCCGACCACGCGCACCTGACGGAGCACCGGCAGACGCTGGACCTGCGGCACGGCACCCTGACCCGCTGGTCGGTCTACGAGGACGAGGCCGGACGGCGGCTGACCGTGGAGCAGTGCCGTCTGGTGCACATGGGCGAGCCTCATCTGGCGGCGCTGCGCACCTGTTTCGCGTCCCACGGGTGGACCGGCGCGGTGGAGGTGGAGGCCGGGATCGACGGTGCGGTCCGCAATGCCGGCGTCGCACGCTACCGGGGTCTGGCGGACCAGCATCTGACGGGATGGGAGACCGGCACCGGGCAGCCGGACACGGTGTGGCTGAGCTGCCGCACCCTCGACTCGGACATCCGGATCGCGCTGGCCGCCCGGACCCGCGTCCCCGGCGGCCACGGCGGAGTGCCGCGGCCGCAGCTGACCGCACTGCGGGCGTTCCACACGCTGATACTGCCGCTCACCCCCGACTCCCCCGCGGTCGTCGACAAAACGGTGGCGCTGTACACCTCCCGCGACCCGGCGATCGAGAGCCCGCTGCACACGGCCGTGGACGCGGTGGCCCTCGCCCCGCACTTCCGGCAGCTGCGGGCGGCACACCGCCGCGCCTGGGAGAACCTGTGGCGGCAGGCCAAGCTGGAGGTCCCGGGAGAGTCGGGCCGCATCCTGCGGCTGCACCTCTTCCATGTGCTGCAGACCCTCTCGCCCCACACCGCCGAGCTGGACGTCGGGGTGCCGGCCCGGGGCCTGCACGGCGAGGCGTACCGCGGGCACGTCTTCTGGGACGAGCTGTTCGTCCTGCCTTTCCTGAACCTGCACCTCCCGCAGGTCTCCCGGGCCCTGCTCGACTACCGCTACCGGCGGCTGCCCGCCGCCTGCCACGCGGCGCGGGAGGCGGGACGCACCGGGGCGATGTACCCGTGGCAGAGCGCGGGCGACGGCCGCGAGGAGACCCAGCAGCTCCATCTCAACCCGCGCTCCGGGCGCTGGCTGCCCGATCACACCCGGCTCCAGCACCACGTCGGGTCGGCGATCGCCTACAACGTGTGGCAGTACGGACAGGCCAGCGGCGACACGGAGTTCCTGCACACCAGGGGCGCGGAGATGCTGCTGGAGATCGCCCGCTTCTGGGCCGCGGCCGCGGACTGGGACCCCGCTCTCGGCCGCTACCGCATCCGTGGGGTGGTCGGTCCCGACGAGTACCACGACGGCTATCCGGGAGCCGCCGAACCGGGGGTGGACGACAACGCCTACACCAATGTCACGGCGGCCTGGGTGCTGATGCGCGCGCTCGATCTGTGCCGCACGCTGCCCGAGCCCCATCAGCGGCAGCTCTTCGAACAGCTCCGGCTCTCCCCGGAGGAGCCCGAGCGCTGGGACGACATCGCGCACCGGCTCCATGTGCCCTACCACCGCGGGGTGATCAGCCAGTTCGCCGGGTACGGGGACCTCGCCGAGCTCGACTGGCACGGATACCGGCAGCGGTACGGCGACATCCGCCGGCTGGACCGGATCCTGGAGGCGGAGGGCGACACGGTCAACCACTACCAGGCCTCGAAGCAGGCAGATGTCCTGATGCTGGGCTATCTCTTCTCACCGTCGGAGCTCGCCGCGGTGTTCCGCGGGCTCGGCTACCCCCTCGACGAGGACACCTGGCACGCCACCGTCGACTACTACCTGCACCGCACCAGCCACGGTTCGACGCTCAGCGCCCTGGTCCACGCCTGGGTCCTGGCCCGGGTACACCGCCCCGACGCCTGGACGTACTGTGAGGAGGCGCTGACCGGGGACGTGGCGGACGTCCAGGGCGGTACCACCGCGGAGGGCATCCACCTGGGCGCGATGGCCGGCACCCTGGACTTCGTCCAGCGCGGGATGACCGGTCTGGAAACCCGCGACCAGGCACTCTGGCTCGATCCGGCACCGCTGCGCGAGCTGTCGAAGTTCGGGGTGCGCATCCGCTACCGGCGCCACTGGGACATCGATCTGCGCATCCGTGCCGAGCAGGTCCGGATCGCCGTCCCGGCCTCCGAGAACGCCGTGGTACGAGTGAATCTGCGCGACCGCTCGTTCGCCCTAGCCCCCGGTACGTCCCGGCGGCTGGACCTTCCCGGGGAATGAGGGGGCCGAAGGGCCCTATCGTGCATGGCCCGCACGGCCCTCCTGCCCGGCGCGCCCGCCACCTTTGATGGTGACAGCGGCCCGGAGGCCGGAATCGTGCGGACAGGTGAGACCCATGCGGTGGCAGGCGACGACCCCTCGGCGCGGGCGCCCCATGGGCGCGCCGACCGTCGTTCAGCTCTCCGGAGAGCTGGACTTCCCCAGCGCGGCGCGCACGAACAGCCGCCTCGATCCCGTGACGGCCGGGAACCGTCCGCACACGGTCCTCGACCTGAGACAGGTGGACTTCCTCGACTGCGGCGGTATCGGGGTCCTGTGCCGCGCCCGCCGCCGCACCCGCGCACACGGCGGCCGGCTGTCCCTGGTGATCACCGACCCCCGTTTCCTGCGCATTCTGGACGCCGTCGGCCTCACCGGCACGTTCGACATCCTCGACGCCCCGCCGGACACGGCCCGTCTGCCGGACGACGGGCCGTGCACCACTGGATGTGACGGGTCCGTCACCGCCGCAGCGGCCCCTCGCAGCTGAAGTCCGAGGTACCGGCCTTGCCCGTGGACCAGATCTCGGTGGGGCCGAAGGAGCAGTTCATATCGGCGAAGTTGTTCGCCGCGGGCTTGGCACGGTCGAGGAGGAAGTAGTCGACCGTCTCGGCCATGTCCTTGAAGACCTGGTCGGGGCTGCCGGAGTTGCTGAGGTTGGCGGTGATCCGGCCGGTGCAGACGAACCGGCCGTAGCCCGGGTCGCCGCCGTCCTTGCAGGTGGGCCTGCTGGCGGTGGCGGCCGTGATGGCGCTCTGGACGTCGGCGGGGGTGGACAGCTTCAGGGAGCCGTTGGGGACGAACGTCGTGTTCGGTACGAACAGGTCGTCGACGATGGCGATCTGGGCGTCGAGGAAGGCGTCGTACTGCTGCTGGAGCCCCGCGTCGGACCCCATCCGGTTGCGCCAGGAGTCGAACGCGGCCGGGTCGTCGGCGCGCAGGTGGCGGTACATCTCCTGGAGCTTCGCGGGGTGGTCGCGCCACAGGAACTCGAAGAACGTCCCGGCGTAGTTGTAGAAGCGGAAGCCGTCGCCGTCGTAGGTCGCGTGGAGCAGCTGGTTGACGCTCATGCGCGGTCCGCCGCCTGCGGTGTCCGCGATGATGCCCTTGACGAGGGACCGGCGTACGGCGATCCCGTTGTCACGGGTCGAGCCGTCGAAGAATTCCGCGCTGCCCTCGTCCATGGCGGTGGTGCGGTCGCCCTGGTACCAGGGGCCTTCGCCGAAGAAGCCGGGGACGGCGAAGCGGCCGTTGAGGTAGTGGACGTACTCGTGCCGGAAGAGTTCTTCGAGGGTGAGGGTGGAGTCCTGGGGGACGCGGCGCTGGTAGGTGTAGAAGGTGGCGCCGCGCTCGATGTAGACGCCGCCGTTGTTGGTGCCCATGCCGGTGAGCAGCGGGTGGTAGTTCTCGTAGTCGGCGCGCGAGGCGTACAGGACGATGTTCAGGGTGGTGTTGGGGTCGCCGGCGAGCGGCTCGACGGTGCCGACCACCCGGTGGAACTGCGCCCTGACCTGCTTGGACGCGTAGTAGAGCTGGTCGACGGTGGCGCGGCTGAGGGCGGTGCGGACCTTGATGGCGCCCTTGTCGTAGGAGTAGGTGTGCGGGAAGATCCGCTTCTCGATGTCCGCCTTGCACACCCCGTACGGTGCACAGGCCTCGAAGTAGTTGAGCCAGGTGGCGACCTTGGCCCAGGGCTCGCTGCCCTCACCGTAGTTCCGCACGGTGGTTGTCAGCAGGGCGCCGAGGTCGGTGATGATGCCCTGCTTGAGGGCGGCGATCTCACCGAAGCGGCCGTACTCCAGGAGGGCGTCGCGGATGACCCAGGCGTTGGGCGTGCCCTTGAGGTGGGTGTATCCCACGAAGGCCTTGAAGGCGGCGCGGTAGTTGGAGTCGGCGGTGACCGCGGCCTGGAAGGCGGTGTCCTTGTTGCCGGGGTAGACGCCCAGGTAGTTGACGGAGAGCGCGGCGAGGGCGGCGTTCCCCCATGACGTGTCCTTGTGGGTGGCGGTGTGGGACGCGTCCATGGTCGCCAGGACCTTGCGGATCAGGCCGAGTTGATGCTGGCGCAGCCCGGGGGCGCTGGCGGCGTACATGGCCTCGCGCAGGGTGTCGGCGTTGGCCCGGGTGACGTCGAAGGTGCGGGCCGCGGTGCCGAAGGCGTCGACGGCACGGCGGATGGCATCGACGGTGGGGCCGTCGGTGATGTCGATCTCATCGTGCGAGAAGTCCTGGTATGCCACCGCGTGCAGGTACGTGAACATCTCGTACAGATGGCTGGTGTTCTTGCCGTCGTGGGCGGCGGCCAGAGCGGTGATGCGACGGGCCACAGCCTGGACATGGGCGTCGGACATGACGGGGACGAGCCGGGCGTCCCATGTCCAGACGAGCTTGCGCAGACAGTCGTCCGCGGTGACGGCCGGGTCGGCGAGGAAGTCGGCGAACTGCTCGGGACTCAGCCCCGTGATGCCGTCGAGGGTGCAGGGGGCGACGGTGGGTCTGGGGTGGTTCGGCGCGGTGGAGGGTCTGGTCTGCGGGCCCGGTATCCGGCCCCGCTCGGTGACGGAGCGGGGGGCCGGCGCCGACGCCGGGGTGAACTTCGGTGCCCTGGCGAGGCGTTGGACCTGGTCGAAGGGGTTGGTGGTGGGAGCCGCGGCCCGGTGACCGGGCTGCTGCGCCCCGGCCCGCTGCGCGGGAGTGGCCGACGTGTGGGGCGCTGCGTGGGCCGCCTGGACGGCCGGCAGGGCGAGGGGGGTGGCAAGGGTGGTGACGAGGGTCGCGGCCAGCAGAAGCCTGCGCGGCGTACGCGGATGTGACACCTGAACCTCCAGGAGGGGGTGGGGGGTTGATGAGGGGGGTGTGAGGGGGATTGGCCTTCACTCCACGAGGTGTGACCTATAACATAGTAATGTGAAATTGCACTGACAAGGCTTCAGAACCCTTCTTTCCCGGAGGCGTCGACATGACCTCGCGCACCGCACCGCTCCACACCGGGAGCCATGACCTGCCGGTGTCGGACGCCCTCGCCGACTTCATGACCGGCCATTGGGCCGCCACCCCGCTCCCCGACGACTCCCGCGTCCCCGGCTTCGCGCTCTTCGCCGGCCGCCGGGACCGGCTCGCCGCCCGCTTCCCCGGCGAACGACTGCTCGTCCCCGCAGGCGAGTTGACGGTCCGCTCCCACGACTGCGATCACCGCTTCCGTCCGCACAGTGCCTATGCCTGGCTGACCGGCCTGACGGGCGAGGACCAGCCGGGACATGTGCTGGTGCTGGAGCCGGACGGCGAGGCGGTGCTGTACCTACGGCCGCGCTCACCGCGGGACGGTGGCGGGGAGTTCTACCGGGACCGCAAATACGGCGAGTTCTGGGTGGGCCGCCGCCCCGATCTGGCCGAGGCCGGGCGGCTCACCGGCATCCGCTGTGCCCACCTGGACGACCTGGTGCGCCACGAGGCCGGCCGGGACGCCTCCCGCGATCCCGAACTCGCCTGCACACTCAGCGAGTTGCGGCTGGTGAAGGACCCCTGGGAAGTCGGGCAGCTGCAGCAGGCCGTCGATCACACCGTCACCGGTTTCGAGGATGTCGTACGGTCCCTCCCCACCGCGCTGCGCCACCCACGCGGGGAACGCTGGATCGAGGGGGTCTTCCAGCTGCGCGCCCGCGCCGAGGGCAACGGCACGGGGTACGAGACCATCGCCGCGGCCGGCGCCCACGCCTGCGTACTCCACTGGATCCGCAACGACGGCCCGCTCGACCCGGACCAGTTGCTGCTGCTCGACGCCGGCGTGGAGACCGACTCGCTGTACACCGCGGACCTCACCCGGACCCTGCCACTGTCCGGACGCTTCTCCCCCGTCCAGCGCCGGGTGTACGAGCTGGTGCTCGCCGCGCAGGACGCGGGCATCGCCGCCCTCAAGCCGGGTGCGAGCTTCCGCGACTTCCACCGGGCCTGTTCGGGCGTCCTGGCCGAGGGCCTGGCCGACTGGGGCGTGCTGCCCGTCCCCGCGACCGAGGCACTCGCCCCCGACAGCGGCCTGTACCGGCGTTACACGCTGTGCAGTTCGGGACATATGCTCGGGCTCGATGTACATGACTGCGGCCGGGCCCGCGCCGAGCAGTATCTGGACGGCGTCCTGACGGAGGGCCAGGTGCTCACGGTCGAACCGGGGCTCTACCTCCAGCCCGATGACGAGACCCTGCCGCGGGAACTGCGCGGTATCGGTATCCGTATCGAGGACGATCTGGTGATCACGGCGGACGGGGCACGGCTGATGTCCTCGGCGCTGCCCCGCACCGCCGACGGCGTGGAGGAGTGGATGGACGGCCTCCTCGCCGGAGGGGCGTGAGCCAGCGGCCCCTCAGGACCGGCGCATGGCCGCTCCGCGCCGGGGCCGCGGAAACAGCGGCTCGTCCCGGCCTTCGGCCCACAGTGAGCGGACATGGCCGAGGTGGCGAGCCATACAGGACTCAGCCGCCTCGGCGTCGCCCGTCAGCATCACGTCGAGCAGTTCCACATGCTCCTCGGCGGAGGGCAGCAACTGGTTGCGCTCATCGAGACGGGTGAGGCCATAGAGACGGGAGCGCTTGCGCAGCTCGCCGACGGTCTCGACGAGGCGGTCATTGCCGCTGAGGCCGAGCAGTTCGAGGTGGAAGCGGCGGTCGGCCTCCAGATAGCCGATGAGGTCATGCGCCCGGGCCGCCGCGACGATCTCCAGCGCGGCCGGGCGGAGGGCCTCCAGCTGGGCCCGGTCGGCGGTGCGGGTGACCTGGCCGACGACCGGCACCTCGATCAGGGCCCGGATCTCGGTGTACTGGTCGAGGTCGCGCTCGCTCACCTCGGTGATCCGGAAGCCCTTGTTGCGGACCGGTTCGACCAGCCCCTCCCGGGCCAGGTCGAGCATCGCCTCGCGCACCGGGGTGGCGGAGACCCCGAAGTCCGCGGCGAGGCCCGGGGCCGAGTAGACCGATCCCGGGCGGAGTTCCCCCGCGATCAGGGCCGCGCGCAGCTGATGGGCGACCTGATCGCGGAGTCGCTCCTGCGCCGTGATCAGGCTGCGATGCTTGAGTTCACCCATCGTGGTCCTCCGAGTTGGCGCGGAGTGCCAGCGTACAATGTCACGTTGCGCCAACTGCCTGGTGGGAGCGGCCCGGACCATCGCCGTCACGCACTCTGCCGGGGCCGGGGGAAGGGAAATGTCCACGGCCAGTCGAGTTGGCTCCCTTTATGTGTTCCAGGAGTGGCAGTTGACCCCCTATTCCCTCGCGTTCTACCTGAATGTCGTCACCAGCGGAACGGTGCTCGGTGCACAGCCGGCAGACACCCCTGAAGAAGTGGACTGGCGCACGTCCCGCCAGTGGTCGTGACGCGCGCCCGGCGCGGGGAATGGCGCCCCGGCCTTAGCGTGGAGGGATGGAGGAAACCGGGGCGGCGCCATCGCCGCCGGGCAGTGGCGAGAGTGGTTTTCCCGTCTATCAGGCGGCACGGTGTGGCGGCCTTGCGGAGCTGGACGCAGAGCTGGTCCGCTGCCGGGCCTGTCCCCGGCTGGTGGAGTGGCGTGAGGAGACCGCCGCGCATCCGCGCGCGGCGTTCCGGGACCAGGAGTACTGGGCGCGCCCCGTCCCGGGGTTCGGGCCGCCGGACGCGGCGCTGGCCCTCGTCGGGCTGGCGCCCGCCGCCCACGGCGGCAATCGCACCGGCCGGATGTTCACCGGGGACGCGTCCGGTGACTTCCTGTTCGCCGCGCTGCACGCGGTCGGGCTCGCCTCTCAGCCCACCGCGACGCACCGGGGCGACGGACTGGAGCTGTACGGGGTACGGGTCACCGCGCCGGTGCACTGCGCTCCGCCGGAGAACCGGCCGACGCCCGCCGAGCGCCGCACCTGCCGTCCGTGGCTGTCGGCCGAGCTGGCACTCCTCGGCCCGAGCCTGCGTGCGGTCGTGGTACTGGGCGCCTTCGGCTGGCAGGCGCTGCTGCCCGTGCTCGGCGAGACGGGATGGCCGCTCCCCCGGCCCCGCCCCGCGTTCGGTCACGGGGTCCGGCTGACTCTGCCCGCCACCGGGCAGCGGCAGGAACTACAGGTGCTCGGGAGCTACCACCCCAGCCAGCGCAATACGTTCACCGGCCGGCTCACCTTCGACATGCTGGTCGAGCTGCTCGCGCGCGCCGCGGGACTCGCGGGGCTGGGGCCGTCAGAGGGCTGACACCCAAGGCCGGTGAGTTGCGGTTCCGCCGCCGTGCGGCCCCGGACGCCGACTTCTATCCTTGGAGCAGGACGGCTGCGCGGACCGGTGGGTGACGGATTCACGGCCAGCCGGCCGGCTTGTGCCCCTGAGAGGGGCGCGGGGAACGGCGCGACCGGCCACGACGCAGCCGCAGACACCTGCCGGCACCTCTCGGCACGTCCCCCGAAACGCTCGAAACGCTTAGGAGTGCGCGTGCGCCCTCGCGTGGCACCTCAGGTCGAAACGGCCGATGCGGGCGGCTCCTTCTCGCACCGGGACCGGGCGGTGATCGCCGCTGCCGCGCTGTCCATGCTCATCGTGCAGATGGACTGGTTCGCGCTCGATCTGATGCTGCCGGTCATCGCCAGGGACTTCGGGACCTCCTCAACCGACCTGCAGTGGCTGGTCAGCGGATACATGCTGGCCATCGGCGCCTTGATGATCGTCGGTGGCCGGACCGCCGATGTGCACGGGCGACGCCGGGTCATCGTGGTCGGACTGGTCGTGTTCGCCGTCATGTCCGTGGTCTGCAGCGCCGCGCAGAGCGCCCCCTGGCTCGTGGGCGCGCGCGTCGTGCAGGGGGTCGGTGCGGCGCTGATCTTCCCTGTGTCCGTGGCGGTGGTGACCAGTTACTTCCGGGACGAACGGCAGGGGCCCGCGGTCGGTACGGTGCTCGCGTTCAGTTCCGTCGGTACCGCGCTCGGGCCGTTCGTCGGTGGCGTCTTCGCCGAACACGTCAGCTGGCGTGCGGTGTTCCTGCTGAATGTGCCGGTGTGCCTGGCCGCCGTGCTGCTGGTGCTGCGGTTCGTCCCCGAGAGCCGCGACGAGCACGCGACCCGCCATCTCGACCTGCCCGGCGCTGCGGCCGTTGCCCTCGGTCTGGCCTGTCTGATGCTCGCCGTCGACCAGGGGCAGGGCTGGGGGTGGGCCTCCGCACCCACGCTGATCACCCTCGTGCTGGGGGTCGCCTTCCTCGTGCTGTTCGTGGCGGTCGAGCGGCGGGCGCCGGAGCCGTTGATCGAGCTGTCGCTCTTCCGCAATGTGAAGTTCGATGTGATCACCCTTGCGGGTTCGCTGTCGAATGTCGTCTATTGCCTGATCGCGGTGCTCGCGGCCCTCTATCTTCAGCAGGCGCGGGGCCTGTCGCCGTTTCACGCCGGGGTGATCTTCCTGGCGCTCTCCTGCGGCGTCGGAGCGGCGAGCTACTGGGCCGGGCAGCTGGCGCTGCGCTGGCGTGCCGAGTTGCTGATGGCCTGCGGCATGCTCACCAGCGGCGCCGGGTTGCTGGCGCTGACCTGGGTGCGGCCCTTGGGCTGGTACGCGGTGGTCTTCGTCGTCTGCGGGGTGGGCATCGGGCTGGGGTGGGCGCTGACGAATGTGGCGACCCAGGCGCATGTTCCCGCGGAGCGGACGGGCGCGGCGTCGGGGCTCGTGTTGACGTCGCTGGTGCTGTTCGGTGCGGTGAGCGTGACGATCGCGGCGACGGTGCTGGAGACCATCAGCGGCTCCCCGACGACCGCGGCCTCCGACGGGCCCGCCATCGAGACGGTCCTGCGCGGCACTTCCGTCCTGGCCTTCCTCGGCGCCTTCGGGCTGTTCGCCATCTGCCGGCCACGACTGCTGACCCGGCGCGTTGCGGTGGAGGACACCGGCTGACGGAGGTCGAGGTGGGGCGCAGGGGCGGTGGCAGCACCCTGCGCAGGGGTGGGCCGGCTCGGGGTGGTCCGGCGCATGGTGGTCCGGCCGTCGCCCGGCGGCAGTTCGCGCCGGGCCGGGGCGTCACCGTGCGCCGTACACCGGCCGCGGTGCCTCGGCGGCGGCCAGCAGCGTGCGGGCGGTCTCGCCCGCCTCGGCGGGTGTCCAGCGGCTCTTCTTGTCCGCGGTGGGGCCGGGGCGCCAGCCCTCCATCACGGTGATCCGGCCCGCCTCGGCCTCGAAGACCCGGCCGGTGACCCCGGCACTGCCCGCGGACGCCAGCCAGACCACCAGCGGGGAGACATTCTCCGGCGCCATCGCGTCGAACTCCCCGTCGGCGGGCGCCGCCATCGTCGCGGCGAAGGTCCGCTCCGTCATCCGGGTCCGGGCGGCCGGTGCGATGGCGTTGATCTGTACGCCGTAGCGGGCCATTTCGGCGGCGGCGACGAGGGTGAGGCCGATGATGCCGGCCTTGGCGGCGGCGTAGTTGCCCTGGCCGACGCTGCCGAGCAGCCCGGCGCCCGAACCGGTGTTGATGATCCGGGCGTCGGGCGTACGGCCGGCCTTGGTCTCGGCGCGCCAGTGCGCGGCGGCGTGCCGCAACGGCAGGAAGTGGCCCTTGAGATGGACCCGGATGACGGCGTCCCAGTCGTCCTCGTCGAGGTTGACGAGCATCCGGTCGCGCAGGAACCCGGCGTTGTTGACGAGAGCGTCGAGGCGGCCGAAGGTCTCCAGGGCGGTGGTGACGAGGGAGGCGGCGCCGTCGGTGGTGGTGATGTCGCCGGTGTGGGCGACGGCCCGGCCGCCGCGAGCCCGGATCTCGTCGACGACCTGCTGGGCCGGTCCGGCCGAAGCGCCGGCTCCGTCGGGCGCCACCCCGAGGTCGTTCACCACCACCTGCGCCCCTTCCGCGGCGAGCGCCAGGGCATGGGCGCGGCCCAGGCCGCGGCCCGCTCCGGTGACGACGGCGACGCGTCCCGTGCAGATTCCGGTACCGGTCATCTCAGGTCTCCTGTTCCGTCATGGCGGATCTCCTCGGGGGCTTCGGGCGCGCCGGGGTGGTTGACGGTGGCGGCGTCGAGGAAGGCGGGGCGCTCACCACCACCGTGGACGAGCAGGCTCGCGCCGGTCAGATACGCGGCACGGTCGGAGGCGAGGAAAACGCAGGCGTCGCCGATCTCGGCGGGTTCGGCGAGCCGGCCGAGCGGGACGGTGGCGCCGACGGCGGCGATGCCCGCCTCGTCTCCGTAGTGCAGGCCGGCGAGTTCGGTGCGCACCATGCCGAGCACGAGGGTGTTGACCCGGACCCGGGGAGCCCATTCGACGGCCATGGAGCGGGCCAGATGGTCCAGGCCCGCCTTGGCCGCGCCGTAGGCGGCGGTGCCGGGCGAGGGACGGGTGCCGCTGACGCTGCCGATCATGATGACCGAACCGCCGGCCGGCCGCTCGCGCAGCACCTCGTACGCGGCGAGCGAGGCGGTCATCGGCGCGAGGAGGTTGAGTTCGACGACCCGGGCGTGCCGTTCGGCGGAGGTCTGTCCGAGCAGCCGGTACGGGGTTCCTCCGGCGTTGTTGACCAGGCAGTCCAGCCGGCCGTGCGCCGCCGCGACCTGCGGGAAGAAGGCCCGGACGGCGGCCGGGTCGCGCAGGTCGAGGGGGTGGAAGTGCGCCGTGCGCCCGGCCGCGGTGACGGGGGCGTCCGGCGGCCGGCGGGCGCAGACCACGACCTCCGCACCGGCCTGCAGGAACGCGCGGGCGATACCGGCGCCGACGCCCCGGGTGCCGCCGGTGATGACGGCCACCCGTCCGGTCAGATCGAGGGTCAGGCTCATTCGGCACCCCTCCCGCAGCGCGCGATCCGCTGCTAGCTTCGCTACCTAACAAACGCTTGGTGGAAAGGTAGCTGATCGCCTCATGGGTGTCTCCACCTCCACGCCGGACAAGGGCATCGCCGTCATCACCGTCGACTTCCCTCCGGTCAACGCCCTTCCCGTACAGGGCTGGTACGACCTCGCCGACGCCGTGCGCGCGGCCGGCCACGACCCCGGCGTCCGCTGTGTCGTCCTCACCGCCGCGGGCCGCGGCTTCAACGCGGGCGTCGACATCAAGGAGATGCAGCGGGACACCGCGACAGGCGGTCATGACGTCCTCATCGGCGCCAACCACGGCTGCGCCGAGGCCTTTTCGGCGGTCTATGCCTGCGAGGTGCCCGTGGTCGCGGCGGTGCACGGCTTCTGTCTGGGCGGCGGCATCGGTCTCGTCGGCAACGCGGATGCCATCGTGGCGAGCGACGACGCCACCTTCGGGCTGCCGGAGCTGGACCGCGGCGCGCTCGGCGCGGCCACCCATCTGGCCCGGCTGGTCCCCCAGCATCTGATGCGCGCGCTCTACTACACCTCGCGCACCGCCACCGCCGCCGAACTGCATGCGCACGGCTCGGTCTGGAAGGTCGTCCCGCGCGCGGAACTGGCCGCTGCCGCACGGGACTTGGCCCGGGAGATCGCGCAGAAGGACGGCAGTCTCCTCCGTCTCGCCAAGGCCGCTCTCAACGGCATCGACCCCGTCGACGTCCGGCGCAGTTACCGCTTCGAGCAGGGCTTCACCTTCGAGGCGAACCTCAGCGGGGTCGCCGACCGCGTCCGCGACACCTTCGGCACACCCCACGGCGCACCGGCCAAGGAGGGCTGAGCCATGACCGACAAGACCATGACACCCGAGGAAGTCGTCTCCCGGCTGCACAGCGGGATGACCCTCGGCATCGGCGGCTGGGGGTCACGCCGTAAGCCGATGGCGCTGGTGCGTGCGCTGCTCCGCTCCGACGTCACCGATCTCACCGTGGTCTCGTACGGCGGGCCCGATGTCGGTCTGCTCGCCGCCGCGGGCCGGATCCGCAAACTGGTCGCGGCGTTCGCGACCCTGGACTCGATCCCCCTCGAACCGCACTTCCGCGCGGCACGTCAGCGCGGTGCGTTCGAGCTGATGGAGATCGACGAGGCGATGTTCATGTGGGGCCTGCACGCCGCCGCCAACCGGCTGCCGTTCCTCCCCGTACGGGCCGGTCTCGGCTCCGACGTCCTGCGTGTCAACCCCGGTCTGCGGACGGTCACCTCACCGTACGAGGACGGCGAGACCCTCGTCGCGGTGCCGGCCCTGCGCATGGACGCCGCCCTGGTCCATCTGAACCGTGCCGACCGCCTCGGCAACGGCCAGTACCTGGGCCCCGACCCGTACTTCGACGATCTGTTCTGCGAGGCGGCGGACCAGGCGTATCTGTCCTGTGAGCGGCTCGTGGACGACTTCGCCACCGCCGTCCCGCAGACCCTGCTGGTGAACCGGCACTCGGTCACCGGGGTCGTCGAGGCTCCCCACGGCGCGCACTTCACCTCTTGTGTCCCGGACTACGGCCGTGACGAGGCCTTCCAGAAGCTGTATGCCACCACGCCCTGGCCGGAGTTCGCCGAGCGGTTCCTGTCCGGGGGCGAGAAGACCTACCAGTCCGCGGTCCAGACCTGGCACGAGGAGCAGACGTGAGCCGGACCACCACCACGACCCGCGCCGAGTACTGCGTGATCGCCTGCGCCGACGCCTGGCGTGACAACGGCGAGGTGCTCGCCAGTCCGATGGGCCTGATCCCGTCGATCGGGGCCCGGCTCGCCAAGCGCACCTTCTCGCCCGATCTGCTGCTCACCGACGGCGAGGCGATGCTCGTGGGCCTCGACGGGACGGCCGAGGGCTGGCTTCCGTACCGCCGGCACCTCACCATGGTCACCGGCGGCAGACGCCATGTGATGATGGGCGCGAGCCAGCTCGACCGCTTCGGCAACCAGAACATCTCCTGCATCGGCGACTGGCAGCAGCCGGCCCGCCAGCTCCTCGGGGTACGCGGCGCGCCCGTCAACACCCTCAACAATCCGGTGAGTTACTGGGTGCCGAAGCATTCGCGGCGGGTCTTCGTCGAGAAGGTCGACATGATCAGCGGGGTCGGGTACGACAGCGCGGCCGCCGCCGGCCCGTCCGCGACCCGCTACCACCGCATTCCGCGTGTGGTCACCAACCTCGGCGTCCTCGACTTCGCGACCCCGGACCGGGCCATGCGGCTCGCCTCCGTCCATCCCGGTGTGACGGCCGGGGAGGTCCAGGCGGCCACCGGCTTCCCGCTCGCCCTGCCCGACGAGGTGCCGTACACCCGGGAGCCCACCGCCACGGAACTGCGGCTGATCCGCGCGGTCATCGACCCGGACGGGCTGCGCGACCGCGAGGTGCCGCCGGCATGACGGCCACGACCGGGATCGAGACCCCGCTGACCAGGCTCGTCGGGGTGCGCCATCCCCTGGTGCAGACCGGTATGGGGTGGGTGGCCGGGCCCCGGCTGGTCTCGGCCGCGGCCAACGCGGGCGCCCTGGGCATCCTCGCCTCGGCGACCATGACGGTCGAGCAGCTGCGGGCGGCGGTCCACGAGGTCAAGTCCCGTACGGACGCGCCGTTCGGGGTGAATCTGCGCGCGGACGCGGGGGATGCGGCGGAGCGGGTGCGCCTCGTCGTGGCGGAGGGCGTACGGGTCGCCTCGTTCGCCCTGGCCCCCTCCCGTGAGCTGATCGCCCGGCTCAAGGACGCGGGGGTCGTCGTCATCCCGTCCGTGGGGGCCCGCCGTCATGCCGAGAAGGTGGCGGCCTGGGGCGCGGACGCGGTCGTCGTGCAGGGCGGGGAGGGCGGCGGGCACACCGGGAGCGTCGCCACGACCGTGCTGCTCCCACAGGTCGTGGACGCGGTCGACATCCCGGTGATCGCCGCGGGCGGTTTCTTCGACGGCCGCGGTCTGGTCGCGGCGCTGGCCTACGGTGCGGCGGGCGTCGCGATGGGCACCCGTTTCCTGCTGACGTCCGACAGCACCGTGCCGCCCGCCGTCCAGGCCCGCTATCTGGCGGCGGCCGTCAAGGACATCACCGTCACCACGAAGGTGGACGGTCTGCCGCACCGGATGCTGCGCAGCGAGCTGGTCGAGACGCTGGAGCGGTCCGGGCGCGGCACCGCGCTGCTCCGGGCGGTGCGCCATGCCGCGTCGTTCAGGAAGCTGTCCGGTCTGAGCTGGGCTCAGATGGTGCGTGACGGCCTGGCGATGAGACACGGCAAGGACCTCTCCTGGAGCCAGGTCCTGCTCGCCGCCAACACGCCCATGCTGCTGAAGGCGTCGATGGTCGAGGGGCGTACCGATCTCGGGGTGATGGCCTCCGGCCAGGTCGCCGGGGTGATCGAGGATCTGCCGTCGTGCGCGGAGCTCGTCGACCGGATCATGGCCGAGGCGCGCGCGACGCTGGCCGCGCTGCCGCCGGACCCGCCGCGCTGAGCGGCCCCCTGCCGCCGGGCCCGGCCGGAGCTTCCGGCCAGACCGCGGCAGGGTGGCTGGGGCCCTCGTTCCGCGGGACCGTCAGAGACGCTCAATGATCGTGACATTGGCCTGGCCGCCGCCCTCGCACATGGTCTGCAGCCCGAACCGGCCGCCGGTGCGCTCCAGTTCGTGCAGCAGTGTCGTCATCAGCCGGACGCCGGTCGCGCCGAGCGGGTGGCCGAGGGCGATGGCGCCGCCGTTGACATTGACCCGCTCCGGATCGGCGCCGGTCTCCTTCAGCCAGGCCAGCACCACGGGCGCGAACGCCTCATTGATCTCGACCAGGTCGATGTCGCCCATCGACATGCCCGCCTTCTTCAGCGCGTACGCCGTCGCCGGGATCGGTGCGGACAGCATCCGGATCGGGTCCTCGCCGCGCACCGACAGATGGTGGATCCGGGCGCGCGGGGTGAGACCGTGCTCGGCCACCGCCCGCTCCGAGGCCAGGAGCATGGCGGCCGCACCGTCGGAGACCTGCGAGGAGACCGCCGCGGTCAGCCGGCCGCCCTCGACGACCGGCGGCAGGGCGGCCATCTTCTCCAGTGAGGTGGTGCGCCGTGGTCCCTCGTCGGTGGTGACCTCCCCGTAGGGGACGAGTTCGCGGTCGAAGCGGCCCTCGTCGATGGCGCGGACGGCCCGCCGGTGCGAACGGAGCGCGAACTCCTCCATGTCCTCGCGGGAGAGGTGCCACTTGGCTGCGATCAGTTCGGCACCGTGGAACTGGTTGACGGGCGCCGTGCCGTAGCGGGCCCGCCAGCCCTCGGAACCGGCGAACGGGCCGTCGGTCAGGCCCAGCGGGGCGGCGGCCTGGCGGCTGGCGAAGGCGATCGGGATCTGCGACATGTTCTGTACGCCGCCCGCGACCACCAGGTCCTGGGTGCCGGAGAGCACGCCCTGGGCCGCGAAGTGGACTGCCTGCTGGGAGGAGCCGCACTGGCGGTCGATGGTGACGCCGGGTACCTCCTCGGGCAGTCCGGCGGCCAGCCAGCACGTCCGGGCGATGTCCCCGGCCTGTGGCCCCACCGTGTCCAGACAGCCGAAGACGACGTCCTCGACGGCGGCCGGGTCGGCTCCCGTGCGTGCCATCAGCGCCGTCAGTACATGGGCGCCCAGGTCGGCGGGGTGGACGGCGGACAGACCGCCGCCCTTCTTGCCGACCGGGGTGCGGACCGCGTCAACGATGTAGGCCTCGGACATGGTGGTCTCCCTGGTCAGATTCTGCGGAGGTGCCGGTCGGTTCCGCAAGGCGATGCCGTCGGCGGATGCGGGCGGCCCCCTACGGTGCGCCGCGGCCGGTGCCGGGCAGCTGCGGCTCACGCGTGCTGGGAGCTGACGGACACCGTTTCGCCGGTCATGTACGAGGCGTAGTCGCCGGCCAGGAAGACGATGACATTGGCGACCTCCCAGGGCTCGGCGTAGCGGCCGAACGCCTCCCGCTCGGTGAGCTCCGCGAGCAGCTCGGGGGTGGTCACCTTCACCAGATGCGGATGCAGGGCGAGGCTGGGCGAGACCGCGTTGACGCGGACCCCGTACTCGGCGGCCTCCATGGCGGCGCAGCGGGTCAGCGCCATCACCCCGGCCTTGGCCGCGGCGTAGTGGGCCTGCCCCCGCTGGGCGCGCCAGCCGACGACGGAGGCATTGTTGACGATCACTCCGCCGCTGCCGGTGGCCTTCATCCGGCGCAGCGCGGCCCGGGTGCAGCGGAAGGTCCCGTTCAGCGTCACGTCCAAAACCCTGCCCCACTGCGCGTCCGTCATTTCGACGAGATCGGCGGTGCCACCGAGCCCGGCGTTGTTGACCACGATGTCGAGCCGCCCATGGCGCTCTTCCGCCAGCTCCAGCAGGGCGTTGACCTGGTCTTCGTCGGTGACATCGCAGGGCAGGGAAGCCACTGTGCCGGCGCCGAACTCCGCGGTGAGCGCCTCGGCGCTCTCCTTCAGACGGCGCGCATGGGCGTCACCGATGACGATGCGGGCGCCCTCCTCCAGGAACCGCCGGGCGGTGGCACCGCCGATGCCGGATCCGGCGGCCGCGGTGATGACGGCGGTCCGGCCGTCGAGCAGATGGTGGCCGGGCACATAAGGGGGCGGTGTCATACGCGAGCCTCCAGCGAATGGTCTCCAGGCCGGTCCGGGTCCGGGCGATCCGGTCGCGGAACAGCGAAGGTGCTCGCCTGTGGTGGGGCCTCGACGCTGCTCCGGGCGCTACGTTAACCTACCAAACACTTGTTAGAGAAGGAGGGTGATGGCGATGCCCGCTGCCCACGACGAGACGCCCCCGCGCGACGGGCACCTCCCCCGCCTCCGGGAGGCGGGCGCCTGATGGACCTCGAATTCACCGCCGCGGACGAGGAGTTCCGGGCCGAGGCCCGCGCCTGGCTCGCCGGTCATGTACCCGCCACCCCGCTGCCGTCGCTGGAGACCGCGGAAGGATTCGCCGCCCACCGGGAGTGGGAGCACTGGCTCGCCGCGGACCGCTGGTCGGTCGTCTCCTGGCCCGAGGAGTACGGCGGCCGGGGCGCCTCGCTCCTGCAGTGGCTGGTCTTCGAGGAGGAGTACTACGCCGCGGGCGCCCCCGGGCGGGTCAGCCAGAACGGCATCAGGCTGCTCGCCCCGACCCTCTTCGAGCACGGCACCGAGGAGCAACGCGCCCGCGTGCTCGGCCCCATGGCGCGCGGTGAGGTCATCTGGGCGCAGGCCTGGTCGGAGCCGGAGTCGGGGTCGGACCTGGCGTCGCTGCGCTCGGCCGCCGTACGGACCGACGGCGGCTGGCTGCTGAGCGGGCAGAAGACCTGGTCGTCCCGGGCCGCGTTCGCCGACCGCGCCTTCGGACTGTTCCGCAGCGACCCGGACGCCACCCGGCCGCACCAGGGGCTCACCTATCTGATGTTCCCGCTGGACGCACCGGGTGTGACGGTACGCCCCATCGGCCGCCTCGACGGCAAGCCCGCCTTCGCCGAACTCTTCCTCGATGAGGTCTTCGTGCCCGACGCGGAGGTCATCGGCGAGCCGGGGCAGGGCTGGCGGATCGCGATGAGCACCGCCGGCAAGGAACGCGGGCTGACGCTGCGCAGTCCGGGCCGCTTCACCGCGGCAGCCGAGCGGCTGACCGCACTGTGGCGCGAGGCTCCCGAGGGAGCCGGTCCGGCCCTCGGCGACCGGGTGGCCGATGCGTGGATCGGCGCCCGCGCCTATCAGCTCTTCACCTATGCCCATGCCTCGCGGATCGTCGCCGGCGATGCGGGGGGCCTCGGCGCCGAGTCGAGCCTCAACAAGGTCTTCTGGTCCGAGCTGGACATCGCCCTGCACGAGACCGCCCTGGACCTGCTCGGCCCGTACGGGATGCTCGCCGATGACGCCGACGAGGCGCCCGCGCACGGGAGTTGGGCCGAGGGCTACACCTTCTCGCTCGCCGGGCCGATCTATGCCGGCACCAACGAGATCCAGCGCGACATCATCGCCGAGCGGCTGCTCGGCCTGCCGAAGGGACGCCGGTGATGCGGTTCCTCCTGACCGATGAGCAGCGGGATTTCGCGCGGGCGCTGGACGGCATGCTGGGGGCGTCCGGCACACCGGCCGTGGTGCGGGCCTGGGCGGCCGGGGAGCACAAGCCCGGCCGGGCACTGTGGGCACGGCTCGCGGAGGCGGGAGTGTTCGGGCTCGCCGTTCCGGAACGGCACGGCGGGGCGGGGCTACTGCCGGTCGAACTGGCGCTTTCCTTCACGGAGTTGGGACGGCATGCCGTGCCGGGGCCGCTGGTGGAGACGGTGGCGGCGGCCGCGTTCCTGGAGCGTCTGGGCTCGGACAGCCTGGCCGGGGAGTGGCTGCCGCGGATCGCCGCGGGCGAGGCCGTCCTCAGCCTGTGCGCCGGGGCGGGCCCATACGCCCTGGACGCGGACGCCGCCGACGCCGTCCTCGTCGTGCGGGGCGACACGGTGTGCCGTACGGACACCCACGGGCCGGTGCAGACCACCCTCGATCCGGCCCGGCGGGTGGCCCGCCCGCTCGGCGGCACGGTGGTGGCCCGGGGCCCCGCGGTGACCGCGGCCGCCGCGCACGCCATCGAGGTCGCACGGCTGGCCACCGCCGCGCAGTCCCTCGGCCTCGGCCGCGCCCTGCTGGCGGCGACGGTGTCCTACGTCAAGCAGCGCACCCAGTTCCGGGTGCCCATCGGCTCGTTCCAGGCGGTCAAGCACCGGCTGGCGGACACCCTCATCGCGCTGGAGTTCGCCCAGCCGCTGGTGCATGCGGCGGCCCTGGCGGTGGCCGCGGGAGCCCCCTCGGCGGGCCGGGAGGTGGCGGCGGCGAAGGTCGCGGCGGGCGAGGCCGGCCATGGCGCGGCACGCACGGCACTCCAACTGCACGGCGCCCTCGGATACACGGAGGAACTGGACCTCTCACTGTGGATCCGCAAGGCCCGCCCACTCCGGGACGCCTGGGGCAGCCCGGCCGACTGCCGCGCCCGCGTCCTCACCGGCTGACACCCGCCAAGGGGGCGTCTCCCTCTAGAAGCTGAAGGTCATAAAGGCCCCATAGCCACCGTCGGCCGCCTTGACGAAGAAGGGGACGAGTTCCTCGTAGGCGCGCTCGAGCCACTCCAGCTCGCCCTCGGCGTCGAACCTCCACATGTTGGGGTACACGTCCTCCTTCGTCATCTTCTCCGGGGCGTAGTGGGCCGCCAACTGCTCCCACGGGGTCGCCTGCAGTTGCCGGGCCACGCTCTCGATCTGCTCCGCAGACCATCCGAACAGGCTGCCGTCCTCCAGGATCGGGAACCCGTCCATCAGGAAGTCGAGCCGCACATCCGTCTCGTCGAGCAGGAACTGGAGGCCGGCCCATGCCTTGTCCGGACCACCGTAGGGACGGTCCGGCCTCGGGAAGTCATCGTCGGCGTACAGCGTGAAGACGTAGTCGTCGGCCCAACTCGGGTCCTTCTCCGCCCTGTCCAGCTCCTCCGTTGTCGCACTGATGAAGCCGATGCTCACGCCCATGAAGCCAATCCCCCTTGGTCTAGCGCTTGTTCGGTCCGTTTCTCGAACGGTGACGGGAGTGTTCCACAGGGCTCTGACAATCGGGCCGCGCCTCGGAGCGAGGGGCGCAGGATCGCTGCCGAGATCGGCTCAATGAGTGGCTTTCCCGGCGGTGGCGACCACGGCGGCAGCCAAAGCGGCAGCCAAGGCCAAGGCCGCCATGGCCACTGACCGATCGATGGACCCGCGCCCTACAGGCGCCGGCGGTCCCGCTCGTCCAGGTCGGCCAGCATGGCATCGGCCAGGTCCCGTTCGGAGGCGTAGTAGCGCTCCGACCACTTCAGGACGAGTGCGGGGTAGGCCCAGGCCTCCTCGCCGCAGGCGTCCTCGACGTCCACCTCGGCGCGCTGCCGCATGGTCTCCGCGTACTCCCGGTGCCGGCCCAGCACCTCCCGCATCCGGTCGGTCTCCAGCAGATGGCCCAGCCACATCCGCAGCATCACGCCGTGTTTGAGGACGGGGGGCTCCACGGGCGCCTCGCGCGCCCAGTGACGGACCGCCGCCATCCCCGCGTCGGTGATCACGTACACCCGCTTGTCGCGGTTGCCGGTCTCCTGGGCCACCATCCGCGAGGTGACGTAACCGACCTTCTCCAGACGCTTCAGCTCACCGTAGATCTGGCTGAAGGACGGACTCCAGTAGAAGAGGCGCAGCGACCAGTCGGACCATTTCTTGAGGTCGTAGCCGGACAGCTCCTCACCGAAGGAGAGCAGCCCGAGCACCGCCCAACTGGTCGCCGGCAGCGCCGGTCGCTCGGCATCGCCGGTGTCCGTGGCGCCCGTCCTCATCTCCGTCACGTCGCGCATCCTACGGTCCGCGCCGGTCCCCCGCCCGGCCGCTCAGCGCCAACTCCCGTTCTGCTTCTTGGCATTCCTGCTAGAGGTATGTCGGTTGGAAACACCTCCGGGAGGTGGCCTCGGCGTGGGCCGGGGCGCCGGCGGGCAGGGACGTGCGCGTGGCAGGCGTCACTCGGCGCCGCGCCGCAGCAGGGGGCGGTCGAGGCGCGGCCGTTCGCGGAGTCCGGGGCGGCCGGGCGGCGGGTGCGGACCGGGACCCGCTGGCCAATAGTGGAAAGGTGAGCCCTCCGCAGGGAGCTTCTCCGGGGTCCGGGCCGCGGCGTGCGGCCGGCGGGCCCGTCAAGGCCGGGCTGCGCAGGCTGCGCTACCTGCTGGAGCACGGCAAACACGGACTGCAGGGGCACCGCACGGTGGTCGGCAACGCGGTCCGGGTGACGACCGCCTCCTGTGCCGCCTTCTATCTCTGCCGCTACGGGCTCGGCCTGACCGTCATGTCCGTCTACGCCACCTTCACCGTGGTGTCGCTCGGTGCGCTCGCCCGGATTCCCGGATCCGGGCGGCAGCGCGCCACGACCGTGCTCACCGCGATCCCCGCCGGGCTCGTGCTGGTCACGCTGGGCACGCTGCTGGCCGTCCAGACCTGGGCGGCCGTCGTCGGCATGCTCGTCATCGGCTTCGTGGTGGCGTACGCGGGCACCACCGGCCCGCGGATCGCCGGGGCGGCACCCGGGATGCAGCTGCTCTACATCCTGCCGTGTTTCCCGCCGTACGCCCCGGACTTCCTGGGCCAGCGGCTGTCCGGCTTCCTGCTGGGAGCGGTCCTGCTGGCACTGGCCCAGCGCTTCCTGATGCCCGAACCGGACACCCCGTCCTTCCGCCGGCTGCTGGCCGACGCCGCCGACGCGGCCGCGCGCCTGGCCGACCACCACGGCGGGCCCCCGCCCGTACAGGCGCTCGCCCAGGCGCACACGGCAGGGGAGGCGCTCCGTCCCACCTGTGTGCCGCCCGCCGACCGGCCCGCGTCCCCCACCCTCCCGCACAAGGCCATGGCGCACGCCGCCGAAGCCGTCCGCACCCTGCTGTCCCGGCTGGACGACCTGCACACCGGGGCCGGGCAGCACCAGAAGTACCACCCGGAGACGGTGGTGCTGCTGGAGGGCATCAGCGCCGCCGCCCGCGGGGCGGCGGACGCACTGCGGCAGGGGAAGCGGCTGCGGCCCGGCGCGGGACCGTCCGCCTCGGCCCTCCAGGAAGAGCTTGCCCCGGTCCGCGCCCACCGCGCCGTGGACACCCTGGAACGGCTCGGCACCGACGACCGGCTGGTCTATCTGCGCCGCCGGTCCCAGGTGGTGCAGGCCGCCGACTGCGCCGTCGTCCTCGTCCTGGCCACCCGGCTGATGCTGGGCGACCGTACCGTCGAACGGAACCCCGCCGGGCACACCTTCGCCTACGCGCGGGTCCGCTTCCCGGAGCTGTGGTGGCAGCGGCTGACCATGCACCTCACACCCCGCTCGGTGATCTTCCAGAACGCCTGCCGGTTCGCGCTCGGGCTGGCCGCGGCCCGGGCCATCGCCGGACTCCTCGACCTGCAGCACGGCTTCTGGGTCCTGCTCGCCACGCTCACCCTGACCCGTACGACCAGTCTGGAGACCTGGTCCGCGGTCCGGCAGGCGCTCACCGGCACGCTGGTCGGTGCGGTGCTGGCGGGCGGGATGCTGGCGCTGGTCCACGACCGGGACACGGTGTACGCCGTCGTGCTGCCGGTGGTCATGCTGGTGGCGTTCATCGCGGGGCCGTTGCGCGGGCTGGCCTGGGCGCAGGGCGGCTTCACCCTGGTCGTGGCCACGCTGTTTGCTCAGGTCTCCCCCGTCACCTGGCAGCTGGCCCCGGTCCGGCTGGTGGATGTGCTGGTCGGCAGCCTCATCGGGCTGGCCTGCGGGCTGGTGGCCTGGCCACGGGGTGCCGGCAGCGAGGTGCGCAGAAGCATGGCGGGGCTGTGCTCGGCCATCGCCGACGCCATCGGATACACCACCGCACGGGTCGTCGAACGCTCCGGCAGCACCGATATCTTCGCTCTCAACCGCGCCCTCGGCCTCGCGCAGGAGAGCCTGGCCCAGTACCAGTCCGAGCCTCGGGAGGACACTCCGCAGCCGGACTGGCCCGCGCTGCTGGTGGCCGGGAAGGACGCGCGGCGCGGTGAGCGGCTGCTGCCCGACCGTCCCGGCCGGATCGCCTCGCAGGACGTCGGCACCTGGCTGCGCCACGCCGCCGACCGGACGGCGGCCGACTACCGGTCCCTCGCCCGGCACCTCTGCACGGACCGCGGCACGCCCCGGGACCATCCTCAACCACTCGACATCCGCGCCCTGTTGGCGGTCACCCCGGCCATCCCGCGCGACAGCCCCGACACGGAGACCCGCGCGGTCTCCGCCGCGCTGCTGCTCGACTCCGTGATCTGGCTCGACGCCCTCACCGCCGATCTGACCCGTATCCACAAGGAGATGTGACGCCTCCGCCGCCCGCCCCGCAGACCACTTCCGCCGCGGCCCTCCCCCGTCCGGTGCCGTGGTGCGCGCCGGGCCGGACGTCTGGAGCGGGACGGGGTGTGCCCGGCTCCGGCTGCCCGGGTGCGGATGGAGTTGCGGGCCCTGATCCTGAAGCAGTGGAGTCGCGTACGACGTGTCGTGTCGCGTCTTCCGGGCACCCGGCAGGGCAGGAGCACCAGGCAACAGCACAAGGCACCCGACAAGGCAGCATGTCGCGGTACCGCCGTGACAGCGGAACGGACACACATGAGCAATGGATTCATGGGTCCGGAGGGTTACGGCCCGGACCCGTTCGGTGACTTCCTCGCGCGCTTCTTCGGTTCCGCGCAGTCCACGGGTGGTGAGCAGGGGCAGCCCATGCCCCGGCAGGCGGACATCGCACGCATGATGAGCGCCCCCGCCCGGGATCTGGTGACCTCCGCAGCGGCCTACGCCGCCGAGCACGGCAGTCCCGAGCTCGGCACCGAGCACCTCCTGCGGGCCGCCCTGGCGGCCGAACCGACCCGCAGCATGCTCCAGCACGCGGGGGCGGACCCCGACGCGCTGGCGGCCGAGATCGACCGCGCCGCCGGCTCGGGCCCGAAACAGGCCAGCGTCGCCGTGACGCCCGCGGTCAAGCGGGCCTTGCTGAGCGCGCACGAGCTGGCGCGGGACAACGGCGCCTCGTACATCGGCCCGGAGCATGTGCTGGACGCCCTGGCGGCCAATCCGGACTCGGCGGCGGGGCGCATTCTGAACCTCGCCCACTTCGAGCCGCAGGCCGCCCCGCAAGGCGGCCCCGGCGCCACGCACCCGGGCACCGAGCACGGCGCCGCACCCAAGCACGACACCCCGACGCTCGACAAATACAGCCGCGATCTGACCGACCTGGGCCGCGCGGGCCGGATCGACCCGGTCATCGGCCGTGCGGAGGAGATCGAGCAGACCATCGAGGTGCTCTCCCGCCGGGGGAAGAACAATCCGGTGCTGGTCGGCGACGCGGGGGTCGGAAAGACCGCGATCGTGGAGGGCCTGGCCCAGCGCCTCGCCGACGGGGACGTCCCCGAAACCCTCGCGGGGCGGCGCGTGGTCGCGCTGGACCTGACGGCCGTCCTCGCCGGCACCCGCTACCGCGGCGACTTCGAGGAGCGGATGAACGCCATCATCGAGGAGGTCCGCGCGCACTCCGACTCGCTGATCGTCTTCATCGATGAGCTCCACACGGTCGTCGGAGCCGGCGGCGGCAGCGGGGACGGCGGTTCCCTGGAGGCGAGCAATATGCTCAAGCCCGCCCTCGCGCGCGGGGAACTGCATGTCATCGGCGCCACCACCCTGGAGGAGTACCGGCGGCACATAGAGAAGGACGCCGCGCTCGCCCGTCGCTTCCAGCCCATCCTCGTGCCCGAGCCGAGCGTCTCCGACACCGTGGAGATCCTGCGCGGGCTGCAGGACCGCTACGAAGCCCATCACCAGGTGCGCTACACCAAGGAGGCGCTGCTGGCGGCGGTCGAGCTCTCGGACCGCTACATCGCCCACCGATTCCTCCCCGACAAGGCGATCGACCTGATCGACCAGGCGGGCGCCCGGGTCCGGCTCCGTTCGGGCGCCAAGGCCACCGACATACGCGATCTGGAACGCGAGGTGGAGCAGCTGGTCAGGGACAAGGACCAGGCGGTCGCCTCGGAGCAGTACGAACGGGCCACCGAGCTGCGGGACCGGATCGCCGACCTCACCGCACGGATCGAGGCCGGCCAGGCGGAGCCGCCGAACGACTGCCACATCGTGCAGGTCACCGCGGAGGACCTCGCGGAGATCGTGTCGCGGCAGACGGGTGTGCCCGTGAGCAGTCTGACCCAGGAGGAGAAGGAGCGGCTGCTCGGGCTGGAGGAGCGGCTGCACACCCGGGTGATCGGACAGGACGACGCGGTCACGGCCGTCTCCGACGCGATCCTGCGTTCGCGGGCCGGACTCGCCGACCCCGAGCGCCCGATCGGCAGCTTCCTCTTCCTCGGCCCGACCGGTGTGGGCAAGACCGAACTGGCCCGCGCGCTGGCCGAGGCGCTCTTCGGCAGCGAGGAGCGCATGGTGCGGCTGGACATGAGTGAGTATCAGGAGCGGCACACCGTCAGCCGGCTGGTGGGTGCGCCGCCCGGGTACGTCGGCCACGAGGACGCGGGCCAGCTGACCGAGGCGGTGCGCCACCACCCGTATTCGCTGCTGCTGCTCGACGAGGTGGAGAAGGCGCACCCCGATGTCTTCAACATGCTGCTCCAGGTCCTCGACGACGGGCATCTGACCGACTCCCAGGGCCGCACGGTCGACTTCAAGAACACCGTCATCGTGATGACCAGCAACCTCGGCTCCGATGCGCTCAGCGGCGGCCGGGGAGTGCTCGGTTTCGGACCGGACATCTCGGGGGCGGAGGCCGGCGACGGCGCGCGGGAACGGGCGCTGAGCTCCTTGCGCGAACACTTCCGCCCGGAGTTCCTGAACCGGCTCGACGAGATCATCGTCTTCCGCCGGCTCACCGACGACCAGCTGCGCCAGATCACCGGGCTCCTGCTCGACGGGACCCGCCGCAGGCTGCATGCCCAGGACATCGCCGTGGACTTCTCCCCCGGTGCCGTGGACTGGCTCACCCACCGCGGCCACCAGCCCGAATACGGGGCCCGGCCGCTGCGGCGCACCATTCAGCGCGAGATCGACAACATGCTCTCGCGGCTGCTGCTCGACGGTGCGCTGTCGTCCGGTGACGAGGTGCGCGTGGAGGTGGAGAACAACGAGCTGGCGTTCCGTACCGGCAAGAAGGAGCGGGAGTCCAGGTGAACGCGCTGGGCCCCCGTGAGACGTCGCAGGGGCGTCATGAGTCGCCGGAAGAGCGTGCCGACCGGCGGTGGAACGACTTGCTGCAGGAGGTGCGGGTCATACAGACCGGTGTGCAGATCCTCTTCGGGTTTCTGCTCACCGTCGTCTTCACCCCGCGCTTCGCCACGCTCGGACAGACCGACCAGACCATCTACGTGGTGACGGTCCTGCTGGGGGCGGCCACGACCGGCGCGCTGATCGGGACGGTGACCTTCCACCGGCTGGTCACCGGTCACCGGCTGAAGCCGGAGACGGTGCTCTGGGCCTCGCGCCTGTCCATGGTCGGGATCGTGCTCCTGCTGGCGACGGTCGCCTCCGCCCTGCTGCTGATCCTGCGCATCGCGATGGACGACTCCGCCGTCCCCTGGATCGTCAGCGGGCTCGTCGGCTGGTTCATCCTCTGCTGGTTCGCGCTGCCCACCTGGGTGCTGCGCCGGAGCTCGGCCAGGGAATGAACGCCCGGTGCGGCCCCGGTGGGGACACGGGTGGTCCCGGGGGCGGGAACACGCCCGGGCGGAGGCCGAACGCCAACGCGGGGGCGGCGGGACGTTCCTGACCACGGCGTTCCTGACCACGTGGCTCGTACGGAGGGCAGCCTGCCGGGTGTTACGGACGCTCCGCGCGGCTGACGCACACGCCAAGGGCGCGGGCCGGGACCCTGACCTGGGTCCCGGCCCGCGCCCTTGGCGGCCGCTGTGCCGTCGGCGGTTACGCGGCGGCCGTGCCCATACGGCGCGGGCGGTAGAGCAGCGCCGCACCCGCGAACCCGGCGCTGACGATCGCCAGCCCCACCGCGAGAAGTTCGGGCCACATGCCCGTGTCGCCCAAGCCGCTGCCCAGCGGGGCGAAGACCCCGGCCCGGGACAGGGCGTGCAGCGCGATGATGATCATCGCCGCGGCGGCGCTCACCGTCCAGACCAGGGCGGTGTCGTGCATCGCCAGCCAGCCGGCCAGCAGCAGGTAGACGATGGCGATGGCCATCGAGAGCCCGGCGGCCGCCTGGGCGCCCTGCATGTGCGAGGTGTTCACCGGCAGATGGCTCAGCCCACACAGTGCGAGGGCCAGGGCCGCGGGCCAGCGCAGTACGGACCGCAGCACGCCGGGGACCGCGTAGCCCGGCTGACGGGGCGCCTCGTCCGCGGGCGCCCAGCGCGGACCGCCCTGCGGCATGGCGCCGGCGGGCCGCTGGGCCCAGGGGGGACGGCTCGGCTGCTGGTGCATCGCGGACTCGTTCTGCGCGGTGTACAGCGGCTGCCCGTCGCGGCCCAGAGGGCGGACATCGGGGTCGAGGACGTGCATGGACGCGGTGCGCTCCGGTTCGACGGGGTCAACGGGACCGCCTTGGCCGCCGGGACCGCCGTATCCGCCGGGGCCGGGCGGGAAGGGATCCATGAGGCCGTGGATCTCGCCGCCGCCGTTCGTCCGGTCGAACAGCTCGATCAGCTGCGCGACCTCCTCCACGGGCCGGTCGACGGCCACCGCGCACAGGGCCTCATGGCTCGATTCCGCGGTGTGCGGGGTGGCGCTGAGCATGTCGAAGAGCGCGGCGACCTCGCTCACCGGACGGGAAACGACCGCCATGCGCAGGGCTTCGTCGCCGGGGTTGGGAACGTCGCCACTGCGCTTGAGCCGTTCCACAAGGGCAGCGACTTCCTCCAAGGGCCGATGGGTGACTGCCTCCCACAGAAGTGTGCGGGCCGAGTTTTTCTCAGGGGTCATGGGCGGAAAGTGCTCGCCGGGTTCTGTCGAGGACAGTTCGGCGTCGCCCCCACAAAGAGCTGGTTCGGATGACATGGAGGGACTCCACTGAACGAGGGGAGCGTCAAACACCAGAAGCGCTGACACTCGGCGGACTTTGAGCGTGCTGTGCTTCAGCCAACGTCCCTACGGGCCGCCCTCGCCATTCAGGAAGGCCATCCGGTGGAGACACGCCGGTATACCCGGGCGTGCCGCGGCCGGCGGTCACGTTCCGGCCGGACCGGTCCGGTTCCGCGCACCCGGAAAAAGGGGCGCCCGCGATGCTTGTTCCGCTCCGGGAATTACGCCCGGACACCCGCCCGTACGGAGCGTGACGCCCGAGTGCCAAGGGCCGTCGACCCTGATTAGGCTGGTAAATGCAGCTCTCCATTCACCGTTCAAGGACAGATCATGAGCGCATCAGGAGAATCACGCGCACGCATCCAGCAGATGCGGGACAAGGCCCAGGAACTGCAGGCGGCCGCGGAGCGGGCCGCCGACCCGGAGGAGCGGAAGCGGCTTCAGGAGAAGGCGCGCAGGCTCCGGTCCCAGAGCGAGCAGGAAAGCGGTATGGCCAGCGGAGACATCTACCCCGCCGACTGAGGCCCCGGTATACGGGATCCGGCCCGCGTGGCCCGCCGGCGTCCGGACGCGGTGCCGCGCGCCACCGTCTGAACGGTCCCGCCGCAGGCGGAGCGGTGCCGGGGCGGGCGGCTGTTCGAGTGGCTTCGAGGTGGGCACCGATCGGCGCTCCGCACCACCGGGAAGCGCTAATCCCATGATCCCATCAGACTCCCCACGGGCCGCGGGCGCGACGGCCGGGACCGCTTCCCGGCCTCCTTTGGTGGACCGTGCGGGCTATGACGAGCACTTCCTCGGGGTTCCGGTACCGCTGCCGGTGCCCAGCCGTCCCGAGGTGGAGACGGTGGTGCTGCCCTACACCCACTTCACCGTGGTGCTGCGCCCGGACCGGCGGATGGCGGCGGCCACCGCGGTCTGTATCGACGGTCGGCGTCTGCTGGAGAACGTGCCACGGGAGAGCGGCTGGCAGTTCGATCCGCGGCTGGACGAGGCCCATCAGACGGGCAATGACGTGTACCGCGACAACTCCCTGGACAGGGGACATCTGGTGCGCCGGCTCGACCCCGTGTGGGGTACGGCCGCGGAGGCGAACCAGGCCAATGAGGACACCTTTCACTACACGAACGCCGCCCCGCAGGCGGATGTCTTCAACCAGGGCAAGCAGCTGTGGCAGGGGCTGGAGAACTATCTGCTCGACCACGCCGCCGACTTCGACCGCAAGCTTGCCGTCCTCACCGGACCCGTACTGCACGACTCCGACCCGCCGTACCGGGGCGTACAAGTGCCGCTGCGCTTCTGGAAGGTGGCGGCGTTCCTCCAGGACGGCGCGCTGGCGGCGACGGCGTACGTCCTCGACCAGAGCCCCGATCTGACCCGGGACGCCGAGCGGGCCCTGGCCGGTGCGCAGGCGGGCGCGCCGCCGCCGCTGGGCGCGTTCCGGACGTTCCAGGTTCCGGTGAAGGATGTCGCCGAGCTGACCTCGCTGGACCTGGGGCCGCTGCCCGCCGTCGATCTGATGCCCGTCGTCCTCGCCCCTGCCGAGCGCTGGAAGCGGCTGGCGTCGTACGACGACATCATGCTGCAGCGCGGCTGAGGCCAGGAGGCGCGAGCAATGCAACCCAGGGTCGTCTATGTCCACGGAAACGGGAACAAGGTCCGCTCGGAGCTGCTCAAGTCCCAGTGGGACACCGCGCTGTTCGGCCGGGACATGGCCGGGGCGTCGCGGATGGCGTACTGGGCGCCGGTGCGCTATCCGGCGCCGCTCCCCGATTTCCGGCCGGATCCGCTGGACGGCCGGACGGAGCTGATCGAGGAGATGCCGGCCGCCGCGGACCGGGCCGGGGCGGAGCCGCCGGAGGATTTCGTGGCGCGGACGCTGGGTGAAGCGCGGCTCGAAGCCGGTGAGATCGCGCTGGAGGGGCGGGCCGGGGCCGATGAGAGCGCGCTGGTCGACTGGCTGCGGGACATGACGTATCTCGCGGACACGCTGGCACAGACCGGGGAGGACGAGGAGCCCGGTGCGGAGCTGCCGCTGGAGGCGCTGCCGATGCCCCGGTCCGGCCGTACGGCGGTGTTCCGGCTGCTGGTCAAGCACGCCTTCAAGGACGTGCACGCCTATTTCTTCGGCGGGGCGGGGCCGGCGATGCGCGAGGTGGTCAAGGAGACGCTGGCGGGTGTGGACGGCGGCCCGCTGGTGGTGGTCGGCCACAGCCTGGGCACGATCATCGCCTACGAGGTGCTGATGGAGCAGGGGCGGGAGGTGGAGCTGCTGGTCACCGTCGGATCGCCGCTGGCGATCTCCGAGGTGCAGGACCATCTGGCGCGGCCGCCGGCGGTCCCGGCCGGGGTGGCGGCCTGGCGCAACGCCTCGGACCTGCGGGATCTGGTGGCGCTCGACCACACTCTGCGGCCCGAGTACGCCCCGCAGGAACGGGTCACCGATCTGCTGGTCACGAATGACAGCAGCAATCACCACGGCATCAGCGAATATCTCTCGCAGCACGAGGTCAGGACGCCGGTTCAGCGGATCTTCGACGGTACCGGGTAGGTGCGGCATGCCGTTGACGGAAACCGAGTGGGACCTGGTCACCACGTGGGTGCGCAACTATCTGCTCGACACCACCGATCCGCATACGCAGCTCGCCCAGTACGGATTCCCGCCGGAATTCATCGGCGCGCTGCGGCTGACGCATCTCAGCACGGACAATGCCCGCACGCTCGTGCACCAGTCGCGCACGGATATCCAGCGGCAGCTGCGACTGGTCGAGGCCGTCACCACGATCGACCGGCTGGCCGTGCTTCCGGACATCGTGAAGGCCCAGGAATTCCTGGCCCGGCTGCGGGAGGACTTCCGCGCCCACGCCGCACGGGACAATTTCCGCACCTGTGTCCTGAAGAACGGCACCGAGGCGTTCATCGACCGCCAGGATCTGCGGGAGACCCTGCGCCGGTTCGTCGAGGACCCCCATACGTTCATTCTGCTGGTCGACGGCGAGCCGGGCAGCGGCAGGTCGTACACCTACAACTTCCTCCGCCATATCGGGCAGCACAGCGGGTTCCGTCCGGTGCGGGTCACCCTGTCGCACACCGCGACCGCCGCCAAGGTCGTCCGCCGGCTGGCCGACTTCGTCGCCGATCCGCAGGAGGGCGCCGCACCGCTGAACCCCACGGAACTCAACGACCTGCTGCCGTCGATCGACGAGGCCGCGCACTGGGTGGCCGGCCGGGCGACCGCCGTCGAGGAGCGCTTCTGGCTGGTCCTCGACGAATGCGACAAGCTCGATCCCAGCTCCGATGTGTGGGACTTCATCGGTCAACTCGGCATGGCCATCTACGAGCACGCCGCCGTCCGCGGAGACCAGGCGCCCCGGCTGGTGCTCCTCGGGTACGGGCGCTCGATGCGTCAACTCCCTTACGACCTGCGGGGAAACCTGGCCTGGGACACCGCCCGGATCGCCGAAGCCGACGATCTGCGCACCTTCTTCGACCAGGCCTTCCATGAGTCGCCACCGGAGATCCTCGGTACGGGGCAGCTCCGGGAATCCGCCATCTCCACGCTCGTGGACGCGGCCGTGCACGAGGTGCTCCAGGCCACCGCGACGGACGGTGGGGACCGCGAGAGCTATATGCGGAAACTCTGCACGGCAGCGGAGGGGGCCATCCGTGTCTACCAGTCCCTCTGACCGCCTCCCGATGGACCCCGCCGCGGCACGGGAGCTGTTCGTCGCCCGCTTACGCGCGGAGCTGCACCCGGATGAGGAGCGGCCCCAGGAGGTCTCCGACGCCCGCCGGGCCTACCGGGAGGCGGCCTGTCTGCTGAGCCGTTTCGATCCACAGCGGCTCCGGCTGCCCGGTGAGGAGGCCGCCACCGGCGGCGCGGTCCTGGAACTGGTCGACGACTGCACGACCATGGGGATGCAGGACCAGGGCGGATGGTCCCTCAAGTCCGATGTCCGGGAACGGACGCTGCGCGGGCTGGCCGGGCCCGAGGCGGCCCGGCGCGTCCTGGAGTGCCATCTCGACCAGCTTCCGGCCGAACCCGGCCCGGAACGCTTCTGTCTGGCCTATCTCTCCGGCCGCCCCCCGGCGACGGACGGGCTGACCACCGACGAACTGGCCGACGCCCTCCAGGCGGTGCTGTGGCTCTCGCGGGTACCGGGCACGACGGGGCTGCCGGACACCGCGGAGCTGCAGCTCACCCTGGAGCGGGCCAGGCTGCTCGATCCCCTGGAGCGCCTCGTACGGTGGCCGTTCCAGGGGCGCACGCGCGAACTCGCGGAGCTACGGGACTATGTCCTGCGGCCCGGCGGGTCCCCGGCGGCCGGAGCACCACCGGACGGTCATCCGCAGCGCCCGGCGCTGGTCCCCCCGCTGGTCGTGCACGGTCCCGGCGGGATGGGCAAGACCACCCTGCTCGCCAAGTTCGTGCTCGACAGCATCCACGACCCCGGCGGCTGCTTCCCGTTCGCCTATATCGACTTCGAGCGGCCCACCCTCTCGATCCAGGAACCGGTCACGCTGATCGCCGAGGCGGCCCGGCAGCTCGGCATCCAGTTCCCGGCACACCGCGCCGAGCTGGACGCGCTGGCGCACGAGTGCCAGCAGGCGGCCCGCAGCCAGCGGGAGGGCCAGGAGCGGGTGACCCAGCTGCATGAACTCGCCACCACCCGGGCCGTGCTGGGGCGCCGCTCCTCGCAGGAGTTCCAGTCGCTGGCCGCCGGACGGGAGACCGATCTGATCCGCCGGCTCGCCGATGTCCTGCGGCGGGCGGTGGCGGACCGGAAGGACGGGGAGCACCCGGAGGACCCGCCGTTCGCGCTGGTCGTCGACTCGTTCGAGGAGGCCCAGTACCGCGGATCGCCGGTGGTGGGGCGGATGGTGGCGATCTATCTCTCGTTCCAGAGCATCTATCCGCGGATGCGGCTCATCGTCTCCGGGCGGGCGCCGGTCGAGCATCCGGCGAAGCCCGTCGAATCGCTCGACATCGAACTCGGTGAACTCGATGCGGAGGCGGCCGTCGGCCTGCTGACGTCCTGCGGCGTCAAGGACCCCGAAGTGGCACGGGCCCTGACGGACCGGGTCGGCGGCCATCCGCTCAGTCTGAAACTGGCCGCACGGGCCGCCACGCTCGCGGGGCTGGATGCCGAGGGGACCTGCGAGCTGATCCGCAGCCTGCCTGAACGCCGCCATCAAGTCTTCCGCCGGGTCGACCAGTTGCTGGTCCAGGGGATCCTCTACGAGCGCATCCTCAGCCACATCGGCAACGAGGAGGTACGCCGGCTCGCCCATCCCGGGCTGGTGCTCCGGGTCATCACCCCGGAGATCATCCAGGAGGTGCTCGCCGGACCCTGCGGGCTGCACGTGGCGACGCCGGACCAGGCCCGCGCGCTCTTCGAGGAGCTCAGACGCCTGGACATGGTCGAGCCGGTCCGCCCGGACGCCGTGCGCTACCGCAGCGATGTCCGCGCCATCATGCTGCGGCTGCCGGGCGGCGACCGCACCGCCGTGATGCGCGCCGTCGAGCGGCGCGCGGTCGAGCACTACGCCACGCGCGACGGCCTGGAGGCCAGGGCCGAGGAGATCTACCACCGGCTGCGGCTCGACGAGAACCCGCGCTCGGTGGAGGAGCGGTGGCTGCCGGGCGTCGAGCGGTTCCTGGTCGGGGCGCAGCAGGACATGACGCCGAGGGCCGCGGGCCTGCTGACGGCCCGGCTCGGCGGCGGCACTCCCGATCAGGTCGCGGCGGGCGCCGACCAGGAGGACTGGGAACGGATCGCGGCCCGCGAGGTGGAGGACCTGCTCTCCCAGGGCTACGCCCAGGCGGCCTTCGAACGGCTCGGCAGACGACAGCCCTGGACCCCGTGCAGCCCCCTGCACGCCCTGCTCGCCGAGGCCCTCAACCGGCTCGGGCGGCGGGAGGAGGCCCGCCGGGCCACCGCGGACGCCATCGATGCGACGGAGCGCGCGGGCTGCGGGGAGCGCCGGCTGGAGCTGCTGCTGCTCTCCGCCCGGCTCTCGGAGGAGGCCGGCGACCTGGCGAGCGCGGGCCGGGCCCTGCGGGTGGCGGAGGATGTCGCGGTGGGTCTGGGGCAGGACCTCGAAGCGATGGGCGCGCTGCTGGCCCGCGCCCGGCTGACGGCGGGCGCCGACGGCGCCGACCCGGAGGCGGACCAGCAACTCGCCGAGCGGCTGCGGAGGTTGCCCGATGCCGTGCTCGCCGACCAGCCGGTGCTGGTCCGCGCGGTCGCCTCGCAGATCTACGACCAGGCCCCCGGTGCGCTCGACCATGCGCTGGAGGTGGTGGGGCTGCCGGCCGACGACGAGACGCTGGACACCCTGGGGGCGGCGATGCGCCGCGCGACCAGCCGGCAGCCGGCGCTGCTGGGACGGGTGATGGGAATCCTGGACGAGGCCGCGGGACCGTCCCGGCAGCCGGCCGGCGGCGCGCCGACCGGTATCACCGGGATCCTGCGGCTGGCCCGGGACCGCGGCACCCTCGGCACCCTCGCCCGGCGGCTGCTGGCCGTGCCCGACAAGAGCGGGGAGATCGTCGCCGGGGTGGCCGCGGCCATGGGCGTGGGCACCGGTGCCCGTTCGGCGGCCCACGCGGCCTCCGGGCCGGAACGCGAGAACCGTACGCCGGAGGAAGGGAGCGGCCCCGCGGGGCCCGATGACCGATGACCGCCTATCTCTCACCCGACGAGATCCGCCAGGTGCTGGACGCCTCGGTGGAGACCGGACTGGCCGACCCCACCGTCCGGCCGCTGCTGCTCGACGGCATCATGCCCCGGTACCGCAGCACGCTGCCGCTCCATCCGGCGCCCGGACGGCAGGCGCACTCCGACCTGAACGAGATGAACCGGGTGGAGCGGCTGGTGGACGGCTCGGTGCCGCTGGAGATCTGGCTGCGCAACGCCGTCGCCGAGACCACCGAGGCCGGGCCGCTCACCGTGTTCCAGAAGGCCCTGGACGAGGTGGCACGGAAGGCGGGCGGTGAGCCGGATGTGCTGGCCGGGCTGCCCTCCCCCGCCGCGGAGCTCAAGGAACAGATCGTCCACCGCGACGACACGGTGCCGATCGGCTTCCTGCGCGGGGGTGAGCTGGCGGGCGGCGCGGTGGCCCGGCTCAAGGTGCCGCCGTACCAAGGGGGCGCTCCGCTGCAGCCGAACGGTTTCCCGCACTCCGGTACGGGGTGGCTGATCGCTCCTGACCTGCTGGTCACCAACCACCATGTGGTCAACGCCAGGACCGGCACCGGGGAGGGGCGGCCGGTGGCCGACGCCGAGGACCTGGGCCTCCAGGCCCGGCACACCCTCGCCCGGTTCGACTTCGACACCGATGAGGTGGAGACGGAGGAGGCCACCGTCAGCGAACTCGTCGCCGCGGACGCGGCGCTCGACTATGCGGTGCTGCGGCTGGCCGCCGAGCCCGCGCGGCCGGTGCTGAAGCTGGCGGCGGAACCGCTGAAGGTCGACGGCGGCGACTATGTGGCCGTCAACATCATCCAGCACCCCGGGGGCCAGCCGAAGAGGGTCGCGCTGCGCAACAACCTCGTCTACGAGGCGGACGAGAACGATGTCCGCTACTTCACCGACACCCGCGGCGGGTCGTCGGGGTCGCCGGTGTTCACGGACGACTGGAAGGTGGTGGCGCTCCACCGGGGGACGCGGCGGGTGGAGAACGTGCTGTTCCAGGGCAAAACAACGGCCTTCGTCAATGTCGGCACCCAGATGCGCAGCATCATGCGCCATCTGCAGACCAGCAGCCCCGGTGTCCATGCCGAGATCGAGACGGCACAACAGGCCGCGCAGCGCGGCTGAGGAGGCGAGATGCACAGTCGGCGCAGATCACCGGTGGCGGCCGGTCCCGAGCAGGTCTTCTCGGATCTGCGGGAGGTCGCGGCGCGGGTGAAGGACGGGCTGTCCTGGGAGATCCCCGAATCCCTGGAGGAGCTGCCCGCCGAGGAGCTGCCCGCCGGGCAGATCGCGCAGTTCGCCCAGCAGGAGCGGACGAAGGTGCTGTCGGCGGGCGTCAGCGGTCTGGAGAAGCTCGCCGAGGGGCGCGCGGACGAGATCGACGACGACGAGTCCTTCGGCATGGAAGCCATCGTGCTGCTCGAAGGCCGCCCCGCCATCCTCGTCCAGAACCATGACTTCGCGCCGCAGCAGGGCGACTGGGCGGTGCTGGACGGCCACCGGGCGGCGATCCGTGCGTCGCTCTCCCGGGTCGGGCGGGTCGAACTGTCCGGGCATCTGAGCCTGGACTGGCTGGGCACGGCGTTCCTGGTCGGCCCGGACGTGGTGATGACGAACCGTCATGTGGCGGCGGAGTTCGCCCGTGGCGACAGCACCGGCTGGACCTTCCAGCAGGGCATCGGCGCCCGGCTCGACATGGGCGAGGAGTACGGCGGCGACGCGGGCGGCGGCGGCCCCGCCTATGACGTCGTCGAGGTGCTGGGCATCCACGAGGACGTGGACCTGGCACTGCTGCGGGTCGCGCCGCCGGCCGGTGGCGGGGCGCTGCCCGCTCCGCTGGCCGTGGCCGCGGACGCGCCCGCCGACCTGCCCGGGCGCCCGGTGTACTGCGTGGGCTATCCGGCGTACGACGGCCGGCGCAACGAGCCGGAGTCGATGCGCCGGATCTTCATGGACATCTACAACGTCAAGCGGCTGCAGCCCGGCACCGCCACGGAGCTGGTGCCGGACCAGAACGTCATCAAGCACGACTGTTCCACGCTCGGCGGCAACAGCGGCTCACCCGTCATCGACCTCACCGACCACCGGGTCCTGGGCCTGCATTTCGGCGGCCGCTACGGCTTCGGCAACTTCGCCGTGCCGCTGTGGCAGCTGGTGGACGATCCGCTGCTGGGCCGGGCGGAGATCAACTTCGTCTGAGCCGCTGCGCGCCGTCCGCGGATCAGCCCGACTTCTTGACGAACTCGGTGGTGTAGGTCTTCTTCAGGTCCACCGTGGCGTTCTTGAGGTTGGGGTTGAAGGCCTTCAGGACGCGCTCGACGGTCGCGGGCCCGTCGGCCGGCATCACCCCGTCCTCGGTGAACATCGGCAGGGTGTCCTTGATCGCCTGGATGTACAGCTCCTTGCCGCCCTGGGCGTAGTCGGACGGCATCTTCGCCGCGATCTGCTCGGGGGTGTGCGTGGACATCCACTTGAGGGTCTTCACAAAGGCGTTGGCCAGCTTGCGCACGGTCCCCTTGTGGCTGTTCACCCAGTCGGTGTTCATGTAGAGGCTGGACGAGGGGTAGGGGCCGCCGAGCGCCTTCTGCGAGCCCTCGGGGGTGCGCATGTCGATGAGGACCTTGCCGAGGTTCTTGTCCACGATCTGCGCGACCGTCGGGTCCGTCGTCATCCCGCCCTGGATCGAGCCCTGTTGGAGGGCCGAGAGGAAGGTCTGGCCGGCGCCGACCGCGACCGGTGTGAACTCGTTCGTCTGCACACCGTTCTTCACCGCGAGGTATTTGGTCAGGAAGTCGGTGGAGGAGCCGAGACCGGTGACGCCCAGCTTCTTGCCCTTGAAGTCCTTGGGTGAGGTGAGCTCACTGGCCGCCTTGTTGGAGACGACCTCGACCTCGCCGGGGGCGTGCGCGAGCTGTACCACCGATTCGACCTGTTTGCCCTTGACCTGCAGATCGAGGGTGTGGTCGTAGAAGCCGACGACGCCCTCGACATCGCCGGAGACCAGCGAGGTGGTGGCCTGCACACCGGCCGGTTCTGTGAGCAGGGTGACATGGACGCCCTCGTCCTCGAAGTAGCCGAGCTGCTGGGTGAGTCTCGCGGGAAGATAGATGACCTTGTCGAGGCCTCCCACCATGATCTTGATCTTGCCGTTCTTGTCGTCCATGGCGGCGGACCCGGACTTCCCGCCACAGGCGGTGAGGGTGGTCAGGGCCAGGGTGGCGGCGGCCAGGGCGGCGGAGAACTTCAGTGCGGTGCGCATGGTCACGTCCTTGTGAGGTGGGAAGGGGGCGGTGGGACGGGCTCAGCGGTCGCCGGCGGAGTCGGCGGGCTTCCAGCGGAAGAGCCGCCTTTCGAGGAAGGCCAGCAGCCCTTCGGCGAGCAGCGCGACCACCGCGAGGATCACCATGGCGGCGTACACCCCGGCCGCGTTGAAGGTGCCCTGGGATGCCGAGACCAGCAGGCCGAGGCCCTTGGTCGCACCGATGTACTCACCGACGATCGCGCCGATCAGCGCGAAGCCAAAGCTGACGTGCAGACTGGTGAAGATCCACGAGGTGGCGGAGGGGATCACCACCTGCAGGGTGACCTGGCGGTTGCTCGCGCCGAGGATCCGGGAGTTGGCGACCAAGTTGCGGTCGACCTCCCGTGCGCCCTGGAAGGCGTTGAAGAAGACCGGGAAGAAGACGAGGACGACCGCGGAGGCGACCTTGGAGGCCGGTCCGAGGCCGAACCAGATGAGGAAGATGGGGGCGAGGACGATCCGCGGCAGTGCGTTGAGCACCTTGATGTACGGGCCGAGCACATCGGCGAGAAAGCGGACACGGCCCAGCGCGATCCCCAGCACCACACCGCCGATGACACCGATCACCCAGCCGAGCAGCGCCTCGTAGAGCGTGTACCAGATCTGCTCCCACAGCGAGCCCTGCGGGGTGCCGTGCAGCGCCCACTGGATCGTCTGGTCCCAGATCTTCGAGGGCATCGAGAAGTTGAACGGATCGATGACGGCGGCCCGGGCCAGCCACTCCCACAGTCCGAGCAGCCCGACGAGCAGCAGCACCCGGGTGCCGTGGACCAGGAACCTGTGATTACGCGCGGCCCGCGCCCTGGCCCGGGAACGGTCCGTACGGCCCGTGCCTGCCGGGGACTTGACCGGCGCGACGGTCTCAGGCGACATCCGCGGCACCCCTCTCGCGGGTGATCCGGACCTCTTCGCCGAGCGAGGACCAGATCTCCCGGTAGATCTCGATGAACCTCGGCTCCAGCCGGACCGATTCGACCTTGCGGGGGCGGGGCAGATCGATCTCGAAGACCTCCTTGACGGTCGCCGGACCGGCGGTCATGACCACGACCTTGTCGGCGAGGGCGATGGATTCCTCCAGGTCGTGGGTGACGAAGACGACGGAGGCGCCGGTCCCCGACCACAGCTCCAGGAGTTCGTCCGACATCAGCGCCCGGGTCTGCACGTCAAGGGCGGAGAACGGCTCGTCCATGAGCAGGAGTTCGGGATCGTTGACGAAGGTCGCGGCGAGTGCGACCCGTTTGCGCTGCCCGCCGGAGAGCTGGTGCGGATAGCGGTCCTCGAAGGCGGCAAGTCCGACCCGGGCCAGCCAGTCCCGCGCCCGCTGCCTGGCCTCGGCCTTCGGTACGCCGCGGAAGCGGGGGCCGGCCATCACGTTCGACAGCACGGTGCGCCAGGGGAAGACCGCGTCCTGCTGGAAGACGAACCCGATCTTGTCCCCGATGCCGCGGACCGGCTCACCGGCCACCAGCACTTCGCCCTCCGTCGGCTCCTCCAGGCCGCTGACCAGCGTCAGCGTGGTGGACTTACCGCACCCGGTGGGGCCGACGACCGCGACGAACTCACCGCGTTCGACGACCAGATCCAGATCCCGGACGGCGGTGTGCAGCGCCCCCGAGGGTGTCCGGAACGCCTTGCTGGTACCCCGCAGTTCGATCGCGGGGCTCGTGTGGCTGCTCATGGACCGCGAGGCTAGGAGTGATACCGGCCACAGCGGCAGCCTTGTGGGCGCAAGCCGCCTTTCTGCGCGCAAACCCTGTTGTGCTCATTTTGCTCACGCTAGAACCACTAAGGGGCTACCAGGGGGTACACAGGTGCTCACGCACGGCTTACGGTGCCCGCACCCCGAGATGAAAAGGAAGATTCGGTTCCGCAAAGGTGCGGCGGGCCGGAGACAAGGGAGAGCCCATGCGAATCCGCTGGCCCCGACGGGTCTTTGCGCAGGTACTGACCGCGCAAGTGGCCCTGACCACCGGGGTCATGGTGCTCGCCACCAGTCTGTTCCTCGCCCCGCTCAGCACCGAGCTGGACGATCAGGCGATGCGCCGGGCGCTGTCCATCGCCCAGACCACCGCCGCCGACCCGGACCTCGCCCGGAAGCTGGTCACCACCGAGCCGGACGCGCACGGGCCGGTGCAGGCCGGCGCGGAGCGGATCCGTACCGCGACCGGGGCGCTGTACATCGTCGTGATGGACACCCGCGGAGTGCGCTGGTCGCACACCCACCCCGCCGAGATCGGCCGGCATGTCTCCACCGACCCGGGCCGGGCTCTCGCCGGGCGGCAGGTGCGGCAGATCGACACCGGCACGCTGGGGCGTTCGGCCCGCGCCAAGGTGCCGCTGCGCGACGACCGCGGCCGGATCGTCGGCGCGGTGTCGGTCGGGATCGCCTACGACAGCGTCCAAAGCGGGCTGCTCGGCACCATCCCCGGACTGCTGCGGTACGCGGGCGCCGCGCTGGCCGTCGGGGTGCTGGCCGCGATCGTGCTCTCCCGCCGGCTGCGCCGCCGTACGCACGGGGTGGCGTTCACCGATATCTCCGCACTGCTCGACGAGCGGGAGGCGATGCTGCACGGCATCCGTGAGGGCGTGGTCGCCTTCGACCGGCGCGGCCGGATCCGGCTGGTCAACGACGAGGCCGGACGGCTGCTGGGCCTGGACGCACAGGCCGCCGGCCGGCCGCTGGACGAGGTGCTGCCGCCGGGCCGGACGACGGATGTGCTGGCCGGGCGGGTGGCCGGCACGGATCTGCTGGCCGTCAGCGGCGGCCGGGTGCTGGTCGCCAACCGTATGCCGACCCAGGACGGCGGGGCGGTGGTGACGCTGCGGGACCGTACCGAACTGGAGCTGCTGGGCCGCGAACTGGACAGCACCCAGGGGCTGTTGGACGCGTTGCGGGCCCAGGACCACGAGCATGCCAATCAGTTGCACACCCTGCGCGGGCTGCTGGAGCTCGGCCGGTACGAGAAGGCGGTGGAGTTCGTCACCGAAGTGGCCAGTGCGCAGCGGGCGTCCGCGGAGGAGATCGCGGAGCGGGTGCCCGATCCCCTGCTGTCGGCGCTGCTCGTCGGCAAGGCGGCGATCGCGGCCGAACGCGGGGTGTCCCTGCGGGTGTCGCCCTCGACACTGCTGCCCGACACGGTGGTCGACCCGCGCGACCTGGTGACGGTGCTGGGAAACCTCATCGACAACGCGCTGGACGCCGCCGCGGAGCGCCGCCGCGGGGACCCGTTCGTCGAGGTGGAGCTGCGGGCCGAGCACAGCACGGCCGTACTGCGGGTCTCGGACACGGGGCCGGGGGTGCCACCCGAGCTACGGGACCGGATCTTCGCCGAGGGCTGGTCCACCAAGGCCGTCCGGCCTCTCCCCGCGGAGGGCTCGCCCACCGGCCCGGTGGCCTTCCACCGCGGCCGGGGCATCGGCCTGGCCCTGGTGCGCCGGCTCGCCGAGCGCTACGGCGGGATGGCCAGGGTGACCGCCCGCGCGGGCGGCGGCGCGGTCTTCACCGTCGTCCTGCCCGAGGCACTCGCCCCGGAGGACGGCTCCCCCGGGCGCCGGCAGGCGGCCGCTGCGGGAGCCGCGGTGACGGGCGCACCACGGCGTCCGGAGCGCCCGGAACGAACGGAGTCACGGAAGCGAAGACCCATGGGGAGCGGAGCGTCACAATGATCGATGTCCTGGTCGTGGACGATGACTTCCACGTCGCCGAGATCAATGCCGCGTATGTCTCCCAGGTATCCGGCTTCCGGGTCACCGGCCGCGCACACACCGCCGCCCAGGCTCTTGCCACGCTGGAGCGCACCCCTGTCGATCTGGTGCTGCTCGACCACTATCTGCCCGACGAGAACGGCCTGGCCCTGGTCCGGCGGCTGCGGCAGCTCGGCCACCGCATCGACGTGATCATGGTGACGGCGGCCCGTGATGTCGGCACGATCCAGGACGCGATGCGCTCCGGGGCGCTGCAGTATCTCGTCAAGCCGTTCGGCTTCTCCGGACTGCGCACCAAGCTCGACGGCTATGCGGCGCTCCGCCGGACCGTCGAGGGGGTGGGCGGCCGCGGCGAGGCCGGCCAGGAACAGGTGGACCGGATCTTCGGCGCCTTCCGGACCGCCGAATCCCCGCACACGGAGCTCCCCAAGGGCCACTCGGCCGCGACCGTCGACCTGATCCGCCGTGTCCTGGACACGGCCGGGCACCCGCTGTCCGCCCACGAGGTCGCCGCATGCGCGGGCGTCAGCCGCTCCACGGCCCAGCGCTATCTGAAGCACCTCGAACGCAGCGGCCACATCACCCTGACCCTGAAGTACGGGGACACCGGGCGCCCCGAACACCGCTACCGATGGGCGGGCACCCACTGACCGGACCGCGGCCCTCACCGGCTGGCTCACCGGGGGCGTCCAAACCCCGCGGCCGCAGGCGACGTTGGCCGCCACCACGCCATGGCAGCGGACGGCGACCGCCCCCTAGGCTGCCGATCATGAATCCAACGACACCCAGCGGGACGGACCCCGAGCCCGACATCCTGGACGCCCTGCAGCTGGCCGCCGATCCGGAGCGGGCGACGGACTTCGCCGAGGCGGCCCACCGGATCCTGGCGGACCTGGTCAGCGGTGGTGCGCCGCTCGGCTGGGCCGACCCGCCCGGCCGGGCCGAGGTGGCGGAGCTGGTCGACCGGGTGCTGCGGGCCGCGCACCTCGGTGATGGGGCACTGCGGGCGGCGTACACCGGCCGGCGGCTGGTCGGGCTGGGGTACTGGCTGCGCTATGCCCGGCCGACCAATCGGCAGCACGCGGATCTGGAGAAGATCGCGGTGGCCTCCGAGGCCCATGGCCAGGGCCTCGGCCGGTCACTGACCAGCGCCCTGGTCGAGGACGCCCGGGGTGCGGGGATCGAGGTCCTCACCCTGGACGCCCGGGCCGACAACACCAGGGCCCTGACCCTCTACCGATCGCTCGGCTTCCGTGAATACGGTCGGCTGCCCGATTTCGTGGCGATGGGCGGACGCCGCTACGACAAGGTCTTCTACATGCTGGACTTCCGCGGGAACGGTCGGCACGACGAGGAATCGCCGCACCCGCAGTAGCGGAGCCGGCACGGTACGGCACGACGGAGGCGGGGAGGGCGCGGGGACGCTCCAGGTCCGGGACCAGGGCCGGGACCAGGAGCGGGACCGGTCCGGGGAATCATCTGCGCCGCCCCCCTTGACAGCTCCCCCGGCCGGGCTCGACGATCCCGGGGTGAACCTGTCAGACAGCCAGACAGCTGGCGATGTGCCCCGGCGGATCAGCGCGATGGAAGCGGTCCTGAACCATCTGCGCGGCGCCATCGAGCGGGGCGAGTACGCGGTCGGGGACAAACTCCCCTCCGAGGCGGAGCTCTGCCGTCGGCTGGAAGTGAGCAGACCCGTGCTCCGGGAGGCGCTGCGGGCGCTCCAGACGATGGGGCTGACGGTCTCGCGCACCGGCAAGGGCACCTTCGTCATCTCCGACGGCGCGGTGGCGGACCCGACCTTCGGCGACTACGCGGCGAGCGACCTGCTTGAGGTCCGTCGCCATGTGGAGATCCCGGTGGCCGGTTACGCGGCGGTGCGCCACACGACGGAGGACCTCGATCAGCTGAACCATCTGCTGGAGCGGATGGAGCAGGAGACCGACACCACCGCGTGGGTGGCGATGGACAGCCTCTTCCATCTCGCCATCGCCCAGGCGGCCCGCAATCCGGTCTTCCGCAGGGTCATCGAGGAGATCCGCGACGCGCTGGCCCGCCAGTCGGCCTTCCTCAACGAGCTCGGCGGACGGCGCGAGCAGTCGAACCGGGAACACCGCGCGATCGTCGAGGCGCTCGTCGACCGCTCCGAACACGACGCGGTGGAAGCCATGGCGCACCACCTCGCCCGCGTCGAGACGACGCTGACCACCATCGTGCGGCCGCAGCACCGCACGGCCCCCTCCACGGAAGACGAGGATCACGCGTGAGCGAGCAATCCCTCCGGCAGGCGGAACGGCAGCAACAACAGGGAGCAGCGCAGGACGCCGCGCAGCGGCAGCCGGGCGGACATGTGGACGCCGGTGACGCCGGCTACCAGAAGTCCCTCACGTCCCGGCACATCAACATGATCGCGATCGGCGGGGCCATCGGCACCGGGCTGTTCCTCGGCGCGGGCGGCCGGCTCGCCGATGCCGGGCCGTCGCTGGCCGTGGCGTACGCGCTGTGCGGTCTCTTCGCCTTCCTCGTGGTGCGGGCGCTGGGTGAGCTGGTGCTGCACCGGCCGTCCTCGGGTGCCTTCGTGTCCTACGCCCGGGAGTTCCTCGGCGAGAAGGGCGCGTTCGTCGCGGGCTGGATGTACTTCCTGAACTGGGCGACCACCGGAATCGCCGACATCACGGCGGTGGCGACCTACACGCACTACTGGGGCATGTTCTCCGAGGTCCCGCAGTGGGTGATCGCGCTGATCGCGCTCGCGGTCGTGCTGGCCGTGAACCTGATCTCCGTGAAGATCTTCGGCGAGCTGGAGTTCTGGTTCGCGATCGTCAAGGTCGGTGCGCTGGTCGTCTTCATGCTGATCGGCATCTTCCTGCTCGCCACCCAGCACCCGGTCGCCGGCCACTCCCCCGGCCCCTCGCTGATCTCCGACAACGGCGGCCTCTTCCCGACCGGGACCCTGGCGATGCTGCTGGTCATCCAGGGTGTGGTGTTCGCCTATGCGTCGGTCGAGCTGGTCGGTGTCACGGCGGGCGAAACCGCGGAGCCGGAGAAGATCATGCCGAAGGCGATCAACTCCATCATGTGGCGGGTGGCCGTCTTCTACGTCGGCTCGGTGGTCCTGCTGGCGATGCTGCTGCCCTGGAGCGCGTACTCCGCCGGCGAGAGCCCGTTCGTGACCGTGCTGTCCAACGTCGGGGTGCCGGCCGCGGGCGGCGTGATGAACCTCGTCGTGCTCACCGCCGCGATGTCCAGCCTCAACTCCGGCCTCTACTCCACCGGTCGCATTCTGCGCTCGATGGCGATGTCCGGCTCCGCGCCGCGGTTCACCGGCGTGATGAGCCGCAGCCAGGTCCCGTACGGCGGCATTCTGCTCACCTCGGGGGTCTGCGTACTGGGCGTGGGCCTCAACTACGTCGTGCCCAGCGAGGCGTTCGAGATCGTGCTGAACTTCGCGGCGATCGGCATCCTCAGCACCTGGGCGATGATCATGCTCTGCCATCTGCTCTTCTGGCGGAAGGCGCGCGCCGGGGAGCTCACCCGCCCCAGCTACCGGCTCCCCGGCTCGCCGTGGACCGAGATCGTGACGCTGGCCTTCCTGGCCTTCGTCCTGGTGCTGATGTGGGCCGACGGCGGAGCCGGCCGCACCACCGTGCTGTCGCTGCCGGTGATCGTGGCCGCGCTGGTCGGGGGCTGGTTCCTGGTACGGGGCCGGGTCGGCACCCTCCGGGACGCCGCGGCGGCGCAGGCGAGCGGCGAGCACCCCGACACCGCACTCCCCACCCAGCGCACCGACACCCACCACAGCACCGAAAGCACCGAGAACTGATCATGACCCAGAGCACCACCCTGCCGCCGCACCGCACCGTGGGCGACCCGCCCGCGGTCCGCGAACCGGCCCATGTCCCCGTCGCCCATGTGGTGCGCGGAGGACTCGTCGAGGGCGTCCACCACGGCTCGGTCGTGGTGCTGGCGGCCGACGGAAGCGTGGAATTCCAGGCGGGCGACATCGAGGCCGCGTTCTACCCTCGCTCGGCACTCAAGCCGCTCCAGGCGGTCGGCCTGCTGCGCGCGGGGCTGCCGCCGCTGGACGATCCGTCGCTGGCCCTGGTCGCGGCCAGCCACTCCGGCGAGGAGCAGCATCTGACCGCGGCCCGGGGCATCCTGGCCGCCGGCGGACTGACCGAGGACGAGCTGCGCAATGTCCCCGATCTGCCGTACGACCCCGCCGTACGGGACGAGTGGATCCGGCGCGGTCTGGGTCCCACCCGCCTCGCGCAGAACTGCTCGGGCAAGCACGCCGCCATGCTGCTGACCGCCCGCGCCCGGGACTGGCACCTGGGCGATTACCTCGACCCCGGCCATCCGTTGCAGCGGGAACTCGCCGCGACGGTGGAGGACCTCACCGGCCAGGGCATCGCCCGGGTCACCGTCGACGGCTGCGGCGCCCCGCTGTTCTCCGTCTCCCTCCTCGGGCTGACCCGGGCCGCCGCCCGGCTGGCGACGGCCGCCCCCGGCACCGAGGAGGGCCGGGTCGCCCACGCCATGCGCGAGCACCCGGAGATGGTCTCCGGCAGCGGGCGGGACGTCGCCCGGCTGGTGCGGGCGGTGCCGGGTCTGCTCGCCAAGGACGGCTTCGAGGGCGTACAGATCGCGGCACTGCCTGACGGGCGGGCGGTCGGCGTGAAGATAGCCGACGGCGCCGACCGCGCCCGGATGCCGGTGACGGCGGCGGCCCTGGCGCACTGCGGCGTCGACGCCGGTGTCCTCGCCCCGTTCGCCACCACACCCGTCATCGGGGGCGGCGCACCGGTCGGAGCCCTCCGGGCGGCTGACTCCCTTGCGCTGCAAGCCACCTGACGCTCCATCACCTCTTTCCTGGGCACATCCGCCTCCAGCCCTCTCCTCCGCTCCACCTCACAAAGGACCCTCTGCACCATGACTGCCGCCGGCCACCGCCGCGAACACGATCTGCTCGGCGACCGGGAGATACCCGCCGAGGCGTACTGGGGCGTGCACACCCTGCGCGCCGTCGAGAACTTCCCCATCACCGGTACGCCGATCGCCGCATACCCGCACCTGATCAACGCGCTCGCCGCCGTCAAGGAGGCCGCGGCCCGGGCCAACGAAGACCTCGGACTGCTCGACGCGGAGCGGGCCGACGCGATCGCCGCCGCCTGCCGGGAGATCCGGTCCGGCGCGCAGCTGCACGACCAGTTCGTCGTCGATGTCATCCAGGGCGGCGCCGGGACCTCGACGAACATGAACGCCAACGAGGTGATCGCCAACCGGGCGCTGGAGATCCTGGGCCACGCCAAGGGCGACTACCACCATCTGCACCCCAACGAGCATGTCAACCTGAGCCAGTCGACGAACGACGTCTACCCGACGGCCGTCAACGTCGCCACGATCATCGCCGTAAGGGAACTGCTCGACGCGATGACCGTCCTGCGCGAGGCCTTCGCGGCCAAGGCCGAGGAGTTCCGCGACATCCTCAAGATGGGGCGCACCCAGCTTCAGGACGCGGTGCCGATGACCCTGGGCCAGGAGTTCTCGGCGTACGCGGTGATGCTGGAGGAGGACCAGAGCCGGCTGGCGGAGGCGGTCCTGCTCATCCACGAGATCAACCTCGGCGCCACCGCCATCGGTACCGGCCTCAACGCCCCCAAGGGATACGCCGAGGCGGCCCGTACCCACCTGGCCGCCCTCACCGGTCTGCCCCTGGTCACCGCCGCCAACCTCGTCGAGGCCACCCAGGACTGCGGCGCGTTCGTCCATCTGTCGGGTGTCCTCAAGCGCATCGCCGTGAAGCTCTCCAAGAGCTGCAACGATCTGCGACTGCTGTCCTCCGGGCCGCGTGCCGGGCTCGCGGAGATCAACCTGCCGCCGGTGCAGGCCGGTTCGAGCATCATGCCCGGCAAGGTCAACCCGGTCATCCCCGAGGTCGTCAACCAGGTCGCCTTCGAGGTCATCGGCAACGACGTCACCATCACCATGGCGGCCGAGGCGGGCCAGCTCCAGCTCAATGCCTTCGAGCCGGTCATCCTGCACTCCCTCTCGGAGAGCATCACGCACCTCGGGGCCGCCTGCCGCACCCTCGCCGAGCGCTGCGTGGCGGGCATCACCGCCAACACCGAGACGCTCCGGGCCAGTGTGGAGAACTCCATCGGCCTGGTCACCGCCCTCAACCCGCACATCGGCTACACCGCCGCCACCGCGATCGCCAAGGAGGCGCTCGCCACCGGGCGCGGCGTCGCCGAACTCGTCCTGGAACAGGGGCTGCTCCCGGCCGACCGGCTCGCGGCGCTGCTGCGCCCGGAGGAAATCGCCGGTACGGGCGGTGACTTGGCCACGGCCTGAGCCCTCGCCGGGCAAGCGGCACACCGGGACCGGGCAGGTCCCGCGCACGGGCCGGGCGGGCGTCCCCCTCAAGGGACGTTCACCCGGCCCGTTGACGTGGGCGCCACGGCAAGTGCCGCCTTCCGGCCCCGAGTTACCGCCTCCGCCGCACGTGCTGGTCCCGCTCCTGGAGCGCACCGACCCGGTCACCGGCATCGGCCTGCCGGACGGCTTCCACACATCCACCAGCGCCGCAGGAGCACCTGAGGGCGAATCCGATGTGAAGGGTTGACCAGTTGATCCTGGCATGTATTCTCTCATTCAGACACGGCATCGTTTAGGAAGACCTCGGTAGGCCTCAGGGGGATGCTTGTTAGACCGGTTCGGTTGGCAGCTACAAGTTAGCAATCCAGTTACTTTCAGTGGACATATCCATTTCGGCGTTACTTGCGATGCCGGTATGTGCGACCATATTCTTGAATTTTTTGCTAAAAATTGTGCAGAGTCCGCGATTTACGCAAGGTCAGAAAGAATCACACCCGTTCCCGAGCGGCGTAAATGGCTAATGAAGCGTGTCGCCGGCCGGATGAATTCCCGGCATGTGACTGAGCAAATCCCATCGTGCCCGGTTCGGATGAGGGCGGGGCCCGTAACGCAACCAAGCCCCTCGATGTCCCCTCCGACCTTGTTTCCTGACCAGAGAACCTGACCGCCGCCCGACGGGATGACGCGGACGGTATCTGGCGTGCCCTGGCGCCGTGGGGCCGGGCGCTCGTGCCGCTGGCCTTCCTCGCCAAGGGCGACAGCTTTGAACTGCTCGGATGCCGCTTCGGGATCGGCACCGAGACCACCCGCCGCTACGTCAACGAGGGCATCGATGCCCTCGCCGCGCCGGCCCCCCAGCCTGGCCGACTCCCTCGCCGCCTCCGGGGAAGGGTGGCGTCTGCTGCTGAACGGCGCCTTGATGTCCGCGATGTCCGCCTGGCGCCGCACCGGCCTGGCCACCGAGGGGAGCTGGTCTTCCTCGGCGAGGCCCGGGCCGGCTCCACGCACGATCTGAACCGCCGCCCACGCCGACGGCATCATCGAGTCCGCCGCCGAGCGGCCCTTCGCCCAGCTCTCGACGGCTGGCGCGTGCTGCACAAGACCCTGCGGGATGCCGGGGCGATGCCGATGCCGATGCCGATGCCGTCGAGACGACCATCTCCACGATGACGTAGTAAACCGACTCCGCCCGTGACTCTTTCGCAGAGAAACAGCAGCGGCGACATCTCACTGATACGAAGGGGAAAATCTTGACTGCAACATTTTCCGGTCGGCATATCGAGATCGCCTGGCCCGACCTGGGTATCACCGTGACCGCGGAACTCGACGGTCGCAACGCTGAACTCGCCGACGCGCTGTGGGAGGCGTTGCCCTACCAGAGTCTGCAGGGACACGCGCTGGTGGCGGGACAGCATCTCTATCACGCGGCACCGATACCGTCGCTGCTGCATCTGTCCGCGTCCACTCGGATCCCGGACCGACGCGAGGCGCCCGATGGGACCGTATTCTGCTCCGCGCTACAGCATTTAGGCATCAAGTACGGCACGTTGACCGAACCGATGCCGGCCTCCCCGGTGGGCCAGATCCGGCAGGAGGATTTGCCCGCACTGCTGGAGGCCGGGAAGGCGATCTGGGATTCGGTCTATTCGACGAAGAAGCCGATCCTGGCGGAGGTCCGCAAGGCGGGAACCGAAGGCGGCCACCGTATTCCGCATTTGACCGCCGCAGATCCCGACGCGAACCGTCTCATCCACGACGTGTACACCGCGACCGAGCGGGCTTGGCTGTCCGCACCGCAGGAACTCGCTGACCTCCACGCGGGGTTGATCCCTTCCGGGGCAGGGAGTTTTGAGACGGTGTTGCCCACTCTGTTGTTCGTCAACGGTGAGACCCGCCCGCTGGGGTATGCCACCTACGGTGGTCTGGTCCGGGCCGCGGTCCAGGGCATGCCGATGGATTCATTGCGTCACATGGCGCGCCTGCTGGTCGGTCTTCCGGCCGAGTTCCTGGGCTACTGCGGCCTGGAGCAGCTGTGGAGCTTCACCCAGCGCTTCCTGAACTGCCTCGACCAGCTCGATCGCGACGATTTCCTGAGTGTGGTGAGCCAGCTGGCCCTCTACGTCAACTGTTTGGGGGGTTGGAATCTGCACCTGTACCCGTGGGACGCCGGAGATCACCTGCGCCAGCTGCGCCCCCACGAAACGGTCCGCCAGTCGTGAACCAACTCCCTGAACGCACGGACGCCGTCGTCATCGGCGGGGGCGTCATCGGCAGCTCCATAGCGTGCCGGCTCGCCGAGGCAGGCGTCGGTACCGTCCTGCTGGAGCGTGGCGCGCTCGGATCGGGATCGTCCGGAACCACTGCGGGCGTTGTGCGTACCTACTTTCCCGGCAAGCCTCTCATCAGCAGCCTTGCCGTCCGGAGCCTGGCGGCTTACCACGCCCTCGCCGAACGGACCGGAATCGACCTCGGCTTGCAGCGTATCGGCCTCCTTGTGCTGTTCACCGAGGACCACCAGGTGCAGGACTTCCGGCACACCCAAGCCGCCCAGCAGGCAGCTGGAGTGGATGTCGAACTCGTGACCGCTGCTGAAGCGGCGCGGCTGAACCCGCTGGTCGACGAGCGAACCATCCTGGCGGCAGCCTGGTCGCCCGAGGCCTACGCCTGCGATCCCGCCGCGATCGTGCGCGGCTATGCCACAGCCGCCCAGCAGGCCGGCGCCATCCTGCGCACGGAAACACCCGTCACCGGCATCGACCCGGATGGGCGGGTCCACACGCCCGCGGGCAGCATCCGCGCCGACACCGTCGTCTGCGCGGCGGGCCCCTGGGCGGGAACGGTCGCCGCCATGGCCGACGTGCGCCTTCCTGTGACCACATACCCCGTCGACATGCTCCTGACCGACACCCCCAGTAGTGCCCCGAGCGACCCTCTGCCGATGACCATGCACCCGTCCAGCCTGCGGATTCGAAGCTGGGGTGACCGCATCCTCGTCGGGATGGGCCGCCCCGCTCCGGACGAAACCCGGCAGGCCTGGCTGCAACGGGTGTCACACCACCTCGGCACGGCCTTCCCGGCCCTCGCAGGCAACGGCCTCGAGACCGGGTGGAGCGGAGACCTCGATGTCAGCCCGGACGGGATGGCCTTCATCGGCCGTGATCCCGCCCGCCCGTTCCTCTACGCGGCTGGATTCTCCGGTCAGGGACTGTGCCAGGCACCTGCCGCCGGAGAGATCATCCGAGACCTCGTGCTCGACAAGGAATCCTGGACCGACACGTCCGGGCTCTCCACCGCCCGCTGCCTCAGCGGTTCGGCCGAGACCGGGTAGCCAGCAAAGGAAGTAATCGGCGTTGCGAGCCGGTGGTGGTGGCCGCCGCCGGAGATCAGTTCTTTCGAGAGGAAAATCCATGGTCGAGCACGCTGGCGGAGAGTTCGTTCGGGAGATGATGCGGTGGCACTTCAGTCCGGAGACCGGGTCACCGTTCTGGCTGAAACGGGCCAAGAACCTCGACTTCGATCCGCTGACCGATGTCCGCCATTTCGACGATCTCGGCTTGTTTCCCAATGTGGTGGACGAGCTGCGCGATATCGGCGTCCGTGAGCTGATTCCTCGTGGCTACGGTGACGAGCACGGGGTGGCCGTCTACGAAAGCGGCGGTACCACAGGCCAGCCCAAGCGAGTGGCGTACGCCGCGGAGTGGCAGCGGGGCAACGTCGAATGGTTCAGTGAGCGACTGGATGCTCACGGCGTACCTCGAAATGTCGACTGGCTGAGTGCGGTTCCCACCGGGCCGCACAACGTCGGAGCAATGGCGGTCGACACCGCGATGATTCGAGGTGGGCTGAACTTCAGCATCGATCTGGACCCGCGATGGGTGAAGAAGCTGCTCGCACAGGGCCGGACGGACGTGGCCGACGCCTACACCGATCACCTCATCGAACAGGTCGGCCACATCCTGGCCGCCCAGGATGTGGGCGTCCTCTTCGCCACCCCGCCGATGCTGGAGCGCCTCGCGCAGCACGACGATCTGGTCGAGTTGGTGAACCGGAAGGTTCGCGCGATCATCTGGGGCGGTACCCATCTGGACGCCGACACCCGGGATCTGCTGCGCGACGAGGTGTTCGGAAACGCCAAGTTCGTCGGCGGGTACGGCGGCACGATGATGCTGGGGACATCGGTGGAGCGCCCCGGCCTCGGCGACGACGAGCCGTGCGTGTTCGACTCCTTCGCTCCGTACACCACATTCCGGGTGATCGACCCCGACACCGGCCAGGTGGTGCCCTACGGCGAGCGCGGGCAGATAGTCGTGCATCACATGAGCCGAACTGCCCTGCTGGTCAACAACATCGAGCGGGACTACGCAACCCGGATCGCACCGGTGGACGGCGGCTTCGGTGATGCGGTCGCGGACGTCGCACCCGTGGCGTCCTTCGGCGATACGAAGGTGATCGAGGGCGTGTACTGATGTTGTCCCTGGACGTTCTCGGCCCCGGCGGCCCCTATCGGTCCCGGCGCCAGGAGACCATTCGAGATCTTTTCGGAAACCAGGTCGCGACACTGAGTCTCGCGCCCTCGCTCTACATCACCCGCGCGATAAAGGCCCTGCGCCGAGCGCCGGCGCTATCGGTCGACGCACGGATCGCGGCGTTCGCACAGGCGGGCCGGGCTTTCGCCACGCAGTCGATCGCGGGGCTGACGCCGGAGGAATACCAGCACACCGTCAGCACGGTCACCGGGATACCGATCACGGTGGTGCGCAATGCCACCGACGAAATCGCGCGGGCCGCCGAGCAGATCCACCACACCGTGGAGAACGCGCGGCCGGCTGCCGCGGTCGGCTCGTGGCGCGATCCGCGGGCTCAGGGCGGTGCGGCGGTGTGGACCCGGCGCGGTGAGGTGTTCGCCGTCCATGCGGCGGGCAATCACCCTGCGGTGCACCAGGGTTGGTTCGATGCCCTCGCGCTCGGCTATCGCGTTGCCGTGCGTCCGTCCCGTCGTGAGCCGTTCACCCCACATCGGCTGATCACTGCCCTGCGCGAGGCCGGTTTCGGCGACGAGGGAATCGCTTTTCTGCCCACCGACCACCACGTGGCCGACGACATCCTCCGGCACGCCGACTTGGGAATGGTGTACGGCGGTGCGGATGTCGTGGGCAAATACGCGGGCGACGGACGCATTCTGCCGCAGGGCCCCGGGCGCTCCAAGATCCTCATCACCGCCGAAACCGAGTGGGAGCCGATCGTCGACACCATCGTGGAGTCGATCAGCAGTGGTGGGGGCGTCGGTTGCGTCAACGCCACCGGCGTACTGGTCGAGGGCGACCCTTCCCCCGTGGCCGCGGCGATCGCCGAACGCCTCGCCGCCCTGCCCAGCCTGCCCGCGACGGACGAACGCGCAGTCCTGCCCGTGATGCCCGTCGGTCCCGCCCGTCGGTGGGACGGGGCTCTGCGGCAGCGGGCAGCGGGCACCAAGGCGTGGCTCGGCGGTGACGGTATCGCCGACGATCTCGGCGATGGTTCCGCGGTGCTCCGGCCGGCGGTGCACCAGCTCGACAGCCCGTTCGCCGAACAGCTCGGGATGGAGTTGGGCTTCCCCTGTGCGTGGGTCGCACCGTGGGACCGCGACGCCGGGATCCGGCCGCTGCGCGACACCCTCGTCCTCACTGCCGTCACCACCGACGAGGACCTGATCGACGCATTGGTGGCCGAGCCGACCATCGCCAACGTCTACGTCGGTGACCATCCGACACCGTGGATGGAGCACGGACTGCCGCACGACGGCTACCTCGCTGAATTCCTCATGCGCACCAAGACAATTCGACGCTGACCGCCGATGGGGCGGTGCCGAGCACCGCCCCATCGGCTGCCGAGGTCAGCGGTGGTCCGTCAGGTGCGAGGTGTCGTTCAGCAATTGCACCGACGCATTCCCCTCGCCGTCATAGGCCACGGCCGACAGCGAGGCCGCCGACAGTTCCATCCGGAACAGCGATGCGGGCGGCGCGCCCAGCGCCAGCCGAACCAGCGTCCGCAACACCCCGACATGCGAAACGACCAACACCGTCTGTCCCTTGTACCGCGCCAGGAGCCGGTTCCGCGAGAGCGCGGCCCGGCGCGCGACCGCGGTGAATGTCTCCCCGGTTCCGCCCGGCACCGCCGCCGCAGAGGCGCGCCACGCTGCCAGCTCGTCCGGGTAGCGCTCGCCCACCTCGGCGAACGTAAGTCCCTCCCAGGCACCGAAATCCGCCTCGGTGAGCCCTTCGTCGACTTGGACTTCCAGGCCCAGCCGTCGTGCCGCTGTCTCGGCCGTCTGCTGGGCTCGGCGCAGCGGTGAGGAAACCACCGCCTGCACCGCGCCGCGTGCCGCGAGCATCCTCGCGGTGGCCTCGGCCTGCCGTCGCCCGGTCTCCGACAACGCCGGATCGGAGCCACCGCTGCCGGACAACCGCTTCTCCGGTGTCAATGCCGTCTCACCGTGGCGTAGCAGCATAAGCGTCGTGGGGCTTTCCTGGTCGGCGGGCGCGCGATGCCCGCCGGCCGCTCCACCACTAATTCTGGCGCCGATAGGAATCGGGTCACCTCTTTCGATCACAGCCCCCGTCACCGGCGGCATTGCGGAGAATTGTGCAGTTCAGCGCAGTGCGGCGATGACTGGCGCGAAGTTCTCCATGTTGTATTCCATGACCGTGAAGTAGGTGAAGCCGTAGCGTTCGCGGCGTTCCTTGATTTGTTGTGCCATATCCGCCGGGGTCCCCGACAACACACTGGGCGGCTCCTCGGAGCCGCGCTCGGCGTCGGGCGGCAACGGCTCGAACCTGTCGGGTACCGCGGTGCGTTCGGCGGGCGGAATCACCTGTTGCACCATGAGATTCAGCTCCACGGCGTCGGCGCGGTCACCGAGCAGTCCGCGCACGTAGGCGACCCGTTCTTCCGTCTGCGCGGCTCCGGCCAGCTGGAGTACATCACCGGTGGTGTTGGCCCAGCCTCCGGTGAGGGCGATGATGTCGGCGTGCGCGGCGGCCAGCCGCAGCAGCCGGTCGCCCCAGCCCCCAATCAGCAGTGGTGGCCCGGACGGTTGGGCCGGACGCGGCTGATATTCCGTGTCCTCAAAGAGACGACGCAACGTGATGACAGTCTGTTCCAGCTGTTCGACCCGCCTTCCACCGCTGGGGAACGGTATCCCCGCGGTGTCGAACTCGGCCTTCACGTAGCCTGCGCCGAGCCCGAGTTCCATACGCCCGTCGATGAATTGGTCGGTGCTCGCCACGTCACGCGCGAGAAGGACGGGGTTGTAGAACGGTGTGTTCAACACGAACGTACTCAGCCGTACCCGTTCGGTCATTTCGGCTGCGAGCACCATTGCTGGAAACGGCGCGGAGAACTCCAGGTGATCAGCCACTCCGACTACATCGAAACCGAGTTCCTCAGCTCTGCGGCACTTCGCGCTCCACTCGCGTCGCGAACCGGGAACGAACATGTTGACACCGAAGCGGAAGGGGCGCTGTAAAGGCATTATGCCTGTATATCAAACGAAGACTGCTGTCGCCGACCTGACCTTGATCGTCGATCAACACCAACTGCCTCTGATGCTCGGCGGGTTGTTCCTGGGGAGTGGCGCCAGGGCGGGTTCGAGCCCTGGCGCCCTCTCCGTGCCAGTCCCAGCCGCGCAGGTCAGAAGGGTTCTGGCGGCCCGGCTCAGACGCCGGAGGAGACCTCGGCCTTCTCGTTGGACACCGTGTCCGTTCCCTCGGCCGCCGCCAGCCTGCGGTTGCGCCGCACCGAGGAGAAGAAGGACCAGGCGATCAGAACGATGCCGACGAGGCCCGTAATGACCTCGTGGATCTCGTACTGGATGGTGACGAGCAGGATCACGGCCAGGGCGCCGATCGCGTAGTGCGCGCCGTGCTCCAGGTAGACGTAGTCGTCGAGGGTGCCCTGGCGGACCAGGTAGACCGTGAGCGAGCGGACGTACATCGCGCCGATGCCGAGGCCGAGCACCATCAGGACGATGTCGTTGGTGATCGCGAAGGCGCCGATGACGCCGTCGAAGGAGAAGGACGCGTCCAGGACCTCCAGGTAGAGGAACAAGAAGAACGCGGCCTTGCCGGCCATCACGACCGCCGGGACGTTCTTGCCGCTCTTCTTGGCCTCTTCCTCGGCCTCGTGCTCGCGCTCCTCCTCTTCCTCGAGCCTGTTCTCGAAGAAGCCGGAGAGGCCGCCGACGATCAGGTAGGTGATCAAGCCCGCGATGCCGGCGATCAGGACGGTCTCCGTCATGTCCACATGGATGCCGCCGTGCTGGTGGGCGTTGGTGGCGAAGGTCATCGCGGAGACGAGCAGCACGATGAGCGCGATGCAGACGGAGAGCATGTCGACCTTGCCGAGCTTGGCGAGCGGACGCTCCAGCCAGCCGAGCCACTTGATGTCCCGGTCCTCGAAGATGAAGTCAAGGAAGATCATCAACAGGAACGTGCCACCGAAGGCGGCGATCGACGGGTGGGCGTCGGTCACCAGCTGCTGGTACTTGTCCTTGTCGTCGAGCGCGAGCTGTACCGCTTCGATCGGACCGATCTGGGCGCTGATGGCGACGATCACGACCGGGAAGACCAGGCGCATGCCGAAGACCGCGATCAGGACGCCGATGGTGAGGAAGGTCTTCTGCCAGAAGGCATTCATCTTCTTCAGGATCCCGGCGTTGACCACGGCGTTGTCGAAGGACACCGAGATCTCGAGGATGGACAGGATCGCCACGATCCCGAAGCCGGTCCACCCCCCGTAGAACACCGCCGCGACCAGGCCGAGCGCGGTGACCGCGAACGACCAGCCGAACGTTTTCAGAAGCACTGGCTACCCAATCGTTTTGTACGGGGCTCCCCCGCGCCGTACCTGGCTTTGCGAAACATTGACCCCGAAGTCTAGAGCGATGCCTCGCAGCCCTGACACATACCCCAGGCCAACGGCGCGGAACTTCCACTCGCCGCCGTGCCGGTAGACCTCGCCGAAGATCAACGCCGTCTGCGTGGACGCCTCTTCGCTGAGGTCATAGCAGGCGAGCTCCTGGTCATCGGCCTGGTTCACCACGCGGATGAACGCGTTGCTGACTTGGCCGAAAGTCTGCCCGCGGTTGTCGGCGTCGTGGATCGAGACCAGGAAGCCGGCAGAAGTCCCGGGACGAACTGCCCGCCCGCGGCTGACGCTGCCGCGCCCCCCAACTCACCTACGAACGCGGGAGATCCACGTGACATCACCGCATCCGGTGCGGACATCCGCGCAGAACCGCCCGTCCGCGAAGAACTGCCCGTCCGCCGCGAGCCGGCCGCCCGCCATGAGCCGGGGCGCCGCAGTCCTCGCCGGGGCGCCGGCGCTCCTCCGCGACCGGCCCGCATCTCCACGGCCCAGGCCGCGTCACTGAGGTGGCCGGGACCGCCGTGGTCCCGCGTGGACGTGCCGCCGGGGCGGAGTCCGGCGCACGATGATGAGGAGGAAGAAGAGGAGGAGGAGTACACCCGCCTGACGGCCGGCGCCGGGTGACCGGCAGGCAGGATGGTCAGGGGTGCGTCCGGCGCGGGAGACGGGCCGGGGCGGCGCCCCGTACCAGGCCAGAAGAGACCGAGCGGCACGAGAGAGAAGAGATCCGCATGCGTATCGCGCTGTGCCAGATGACGGCATCGACCGATCCGAAGGAGAACCTCGCGCACGTCCAGGACCAGGTCCGCCGTGCGGCGCGCGAGGAGGCCCGGCTGGCGGTCCTTCCGGAGGCGGCCATGGTGCGGTTCGGGGCCTCGCTCGGGCAGGTGGCCGAGCCGCTGGACGGGCCGTGGGCGGAGGGCGTGCGGGCGGTGGCCCGGGAGACGGGTGTGACGGTGGTGGCGGGCATGTTCACCCCGACGCCCGACGGGCGGGTGGCCAACACCCTGCTGGCCACCGGGCCCGGGGTCGAGGAGTCCTACGACAAGATCCATCTGTATGACGCCTTCGGGTTCCGGGAGTCCGACACGGTCGCCCCGGGCACACGCGTGGTGACCATCGATGTCGACGGGGTCCGGGTGGGCCTGGCCACCTGCTACGACCTGCGGTTCCCCGAGCTGTTCCGGGCGCACGCCGATGCGGGGGCAACGGTGTCGGTGCTGCCCGCCTCCTGGGCCGCGGGGCCGGGCAAGCGCGCACAGTGGGACCTGCTGGTACGGGCGCGCGCCCTGGACGCGACGGTCTGGCTGGCGGCCGTCGACCAGGCCGCCCCGGATCCGCAGGCCGATCCGGAGGCCCCCACCAAGACACCGACCGGCGTCGGGCACAGCGCGCTGATCGGCCCCGACGGGACCGTACGCGCGCAACTGGGCTCCGCGGCGGACCTGCTCATCGGGGACGTGGACACCGAGGAGACCGCCCGCGTACGGCGTGCGGTGGCGGTGCTGGACAACCGGACCCTGTAGGGGCCGGGCGGGGAGGTCGAGCGGCCGGGAGGATGCGGCGGGTCGCCCGGAGGTGGCCGTCGAGGGCCGCACAGGCGGCCGCGGCCTCCCGGCCGTCAGCCGTGCACGGCGTCCGCCGTCCCTGACGGGGTGTCACGGATACCGAGTCGCAGATGCTCGACGTGGAAGAGGGCCTGGTCGAGGAGTTCGGCGACATGGTGGTCGTAGAGGGCGTAGACGATCGAGCGGCCGTTGCGTTCGCCGGTGACCAGGCCGAGGTTGCGCAGCAGCCGGAGCTGATGGGAGCAGGCGGACTGCTCCATGCCGACGGCGGCGGCGAGGTCACCGACCGCGCAGGGGCCTTCCTGGAGGCGGGCCAGGATGTGCAGCCGGGAGGGGGTGGACAGGGCCTGGAGGGTGGCGGCGACATCGGCGGCTCCCACCGCGTCCAGGCGCTCGCGGGTCGTAGTGCGGTGGTCATCCATTCCGTGGCCCATAAGGGCCATCCTAACGACGATAAATGAAGACCTCTTCATTTGTTCCGGTACGGTGGTGCCCCTGTCGTTCCCCCGCCCGCGAAGGGTTGTTCCGTCATGCCTTCTGCCGTGCTGCAGCGTCCACCCCAGACCTCCACCACGCGCCCGGGTGCCCCACGCCGCACCCGGGTCCTCGCGCAGGCCGAGGCCCGCTGGGCGGCCGCCGCCACCCTCGCGTTCCTCCTCGCGCTGCTGCTGCAGCTCACCGGCGCACCGGCCTGGGTGTGGGGACCGCTGTACGCCGTCGCCTATGTGACGGGGGGTTGGGAGCCGGGCTGGTCCGGACTGCGGGCGCTGCGGGAGAAGACCCTGGATGTGGATCTGCTGATGATCGTCGCCGCGCTCGGGGCGGCCGCGATCGGCCAGGTGCGGGACGGTGCGCTGCTGATCGTCATCTTCGCCGTCTCCGGTGCCCTGGAGGCGCTGGCCACCGCCCGCACCCAGGATTCGGTGCGCGGTCTGCTCGATCTCGCCCCGAGCACCGCGACCCGGCTGGCCGACGACGGCAGTGAGACGACCGTGGCCACCGCGGACCTCGTCGTGGGCGACACCGTCCTGGTCCGTCCGGGCGAACGGGTCGGCGCGGACGGCCGGGTACTGGACGGGATCAGCGAGATCGACCAGGCCACCATCACCGGTGAACCCCTGCCGGTGACCAAGGAGCCCGGTGACGAGGTGTTCGCCGGCACCCTCAACGGCACCGGCGCGCTGCGGGTCAAGGTCGAGCGCGACGCCGACGCCTCCGTCCTCGCCCGGATCGTGGCCATGGTCGCCGAGGCGTCCGAAACCAAGGCGCCTACCCAGCTGTTCATCGAGAAGGTCGAACAGCGCTACTCGGTCGGCATGGTGGCCGTCACCCTCGCCGTCTTCGCGATCCCGCTGGTGTTCGGCGCGGATCCGGCCCGCTCCCTGCTGCGGGCGATGACCTTCATGATCGTCGCCTCACCGTGCGCGGTGGTGCTGGCGACCATGCCGCCGCTGCTGTCGGCCATCGCCAACGCCGGACGGCACGGGGTGCTGGTCAAGTCCGCCGTCGTCATGGAACGCCTCGGCCAGGTGGACACCGTCGCACTCGACAAGACCGGCACCCTGACCGCGGGCACCCCGCAACTCACCGCGATCCGCCCGCTGTCCGGATCGGGGGCGACCGAGGAGACCCTGCTGACCCGGGCGGCCGCGGCGGAGCACGGCGGCGAACACCCCCTGGCCCGTGCGATCGTGGCCGCCGCCCGCGCCCGCGGCCTGGTGCTGCCCGCCGCCGGGGAGTTCACCGCCTCCCCCGGCACCGGCGTACGGGCCACCGTCGACGGAACACGTGTCGCGGTCGGCGCCCCGGCCCGGCTGCTGCCCGCCGGCGATCCGACCGCCGCGGAGGCCGGCGCCCTCGTCACCGAGCTGGAGGAGGCCGGGCACACCGCCGTACTGGTCCTGTGTGACGGGGTGCCGGCCGGGGTGCTGGGCCTCGCCGACCAGCTGCGCCCCGACGCGGCGGCCACCGTCACCGGCCTCAGGTCGCTCACCGGACGGACGCCGACGCTGGTGACCGGCGACAATCCGCGCGCCGCCGCCCGGCTCGCCGCCGCGGTCGGCATCACGGACGTCCGGGCCGGACTGCTGCCCCAGGACAAGGTCGGTGCCGTCCGTGAACAGGAGGCGGCCGGGCACCGGGTGCTGGTGGTGGGTGACGGGGTGAACGACGCTCCGGCGCTGGCCGCCGCGCACACCGGGATCGCCATGGGCCGGGCCGGTTCCGACCTCGCCCTGGAGACCGCCGACGCGGTCATCGTCCGGGACGAACTCACCGCCGTGCCCGCCGTGATCGCGCTGTCCCGCACGGCCCGCCGGCTGGTCGTCCAGAACCTGGTGCTCGCGTCGGTGTTCCTCTCCGGTCTGGTCCTCTGGGACCTGATCGGCGATCTCCCGCTGCCCCTGGGCGTCCTCGGCCATGAGGGCTCCACCGTCGTCGTCGGCCTCAACGGCCTGCGGCTGCTGCGCGAAGCGGCCTGGCGGCGGGCGGCGCAGCAGGCCCGGTAGATCAGTCGGTCCCCAGCAATGCCACCGGCCGCTCACGCATCGGTGCGGATCACCACCACCAGCGTGCGCGGGCCGTGCACCCCCTCCACCCGCTCCAGTTCGATGTCGGAGGTGGCCGAGGGGCCGCTGATCAGCGTGATCGGGTGCTCCGGCGTCAACTGCGCGACCGCCTCCGGCACACCGGTCCGCACCGATGACAGGTCGACGACGCAGACATGCAGATCGGGGACGAGGGTCAGTGCGCGCCGGCCCTGATCCGCCGCGGCGCCGTCCAGGAAGATCGTGCCGGTCTCGGCGCAACTGACGGCGGAGGCCGTCACCACCCCGTCCAGCGCATCGAGCCGGGGCGCCGGAACGTCCGCGGAATCCGTCACCGTCTCCCCGTCGTACCCGGCCAGCCAGGCCGGATCGAGCCCCGGCGGGACCCCGGTCCTCCGTGCACCGTGGGCCCGCAGCACCTCGGCGAGCACCGCCGCGGTGGTTCCGGCGGTGCAGGTGCGTACCTGCGCCCGGTAGTCGACGAGCCGGTCGACGAAGAGGGCGAGCCGCTCCTCGTCGGGGAGGGTGCGGCCGGTGCGATAGGCGCGGGGGACGGTCACCTCGGGCCCGTCGGAAAGGGTCAGGGCGTCGCGGACACGGCGGAGCACCGTGTCCCGTGCGGTCGCGGTCACGAGTCCTCCTGCGGAGCGTCGTCGGTGTTCCGGGCGCCTTCCGCCGCCGCGGCCCGCATCGCGGCCGCGCCCTCGGCGGAGGCGAACCAGGAGCGGAAGGACTGCCGGGGCGGGGCGGGCGTGTCACGGCTGTCGCTCCAGCCGTTGAGCGGTGGTGGCAGACGGGAGAGGGTGCCGTCCCGCCCGGCGAGGACCCGTCCGAGCCCTGCCGCCTTCTGTGCGGTGGTGAACAGTCCGGGCCGCTTCATGACCGTGGCCGCGGCCTTCATCGCCAGCTTCTCCGCGGTCGTACCCGACTGCTCGGTGTGCTGATGCCGCAGCTCGACGAGGAGCGACGGAATGTCGATCTTCACCGGACAGGCGTCGAAGCAGGCCCCGCACAGGCTGGAGGCGTACGGCAGCGAGCTGTTGGGATCGTCCTTGGCGCCGTGCATACCGGCCAGCTGCGGGGTGAGCACCGCGCCGATCGGGCCGGGGTACGTCGATCCGTAGGCATGGCCGCCCGTCCGCTCGTACACCGGGCAGACGTTGAGACAGGCCGAGCAGCGGATGCAGTTCAGCGCCGCGCGACCGATCCGGTCCGCGAGCGCCGCGGTCCGCCCGTTGTCGAGCAGTACGAGATGGAACTCCTGCGGGCCGTCGCCCGGTGTCACGCCCGTCCACAGCGAGGTGTACGGGTTCATCCGCTCACCGGTCGAGGAGCGCGGGAGCAGCTGGAGGAAGACCTCCAGGTCCTCGAAGCGTGGCAGGACCTTTTCGATGCCCATGACGGTGATCAGCGTCTGAGGCAGCGTCAGACACATCCGGCCGTTGCCCTCGGACTCGACCACCGCCAGGGTGCCGGTCTCGGCGATCCCGAAGTTGGCGCCGGAGACTGCCACCTTGGTCGTCATGAACTTCTCGCGCAGGAAGGTGCGCGCCGCGGCCGCGAGCCGGGCGGGGTCGGCGTCGAGTGCGGGGTCGACGCCCGGGATGTGCCGGAGGAAGATCTCCCGGATCTCGTCGCGGTTGCGGTGGATCGCGGGCACCAGGATGTGCGACGGCCGGTCGTCGGCGAGCTGCACGATCAGCTCGGCCAGGTCGGTTTCGAGCGCCGCGATCCCCTGGCTCTCCAGGTGCTCGTTGAGGCCGATCTCCTGTGTGGCCATCGACTTGACCTTGAGGATCTCGTCGCTGCCGGTGTCCCGTACCAGCCGGGTGACGATCTCGTTGGCCTCGACGCCGTCCCGGGCCCAGTGGACGGTGCCGCCGCGCTCGGTGACCTTCCGCTCCAGCTGCTCCAGCAGCTCGGGCAGCCGGTTCATGGTGTCCGTCTTGATCGCCGACCCGGCGTCGCGCAGCTGCTCCCAGTCGGGCAGTTCACCGGTGACGGCCAGGCGCTTGGCGCGGATGGAGTGGGTGGCCTTGCCCAGGTTGCGGCGCAGTTGTTCGTTGTCCAGCTCGTCATGGGCGGCCCGGGGGAAGGTGCGCTCACCGCGCAGATGCCCCGTCCCGTACGGGGAGCGCGGGGGGACGGCAGGCATCCCGAGGAAGGTGCCGTTCGCCGCGGGGCCGGTCGGACTGCTCATCGGGCGGCCTCCGTCAGGACGTGGGGCACGGTGCGGGTGGAAGCGAGGATCTGCGCCAGGTGCAGGGTCCGGGTACCGGCCCTGATGCGCGAAAGGCCGCCGGCGATATGCATCAGACAGGACGAGTCGCCCGCCGTGCACACCTCGGCCCCGGTGCCGGTGATGTGACCCATCTTGTCCCGCAGCATCGCGGCGGACGTCTCGGCGTTCTTGACCGCGAAGGTGCCGCCGAAGCCGCAGCAGACGTCGGCCTCGGGCAGCTCCACCAGGTCGATGCCCTCGACGGCGCGCAGCAGCCGCAGCGGTTTCTCACCGACCCGGAGCATCCGCAGCGAATGGCAGGTGGGGTGGTAGGTCACCCGGTGCGGGAAGTACGCGCCGACGTCCGTCACGCCGAGGACGTCGACGAGGAACTCGGACAGCTCGTACGTCTTGGCCCGTACGGTGGCCACGCCGGCGCGGAGGGCCGCGTCCCCGTAGCGTTCGGCGACGTCCTGGTGCTGATGGCGGACCGAGCCCGCGCAGGAGCCCGACGGCACCACCACCGCCTCGATCGAGGGGTCGCCGAACTGTTCGGCGAAGTTCCGCACCAGCGGCACCGGTTCGCGCTGATAGCCGGTGTTGACATGCATCTGGCCGCAGCAGGTCTGCTGCGGCGGGAAGACCACGTCATGGCCCAGACGGGCCAGCAGGACCGCGGTGGATTTCACCGCCTCCGGGAAGAGCGTGTCTCCCAGACAGGTGGCGAAGAGTGCGATGCGCATAGAGCCTCCCTGGCGCTTATGGTCCGACCATACTCGCTTCGAACCGAAGAAGAAAAGTAAGGACGCAGTTTGGTCCGACCTTATTGACATGCGACATCTTCGGTGGGCTACTGAGGACCTTCGCCAGCCACACGGCGCCGCGATGGCCGGGGACGGGACGTTCACGACGGCCGGGCGGCGCGCAGACTCGATGAGGAGCACTCCGTGGCCACCACTCCGCCCGCTGCCCTGGCGGCCTACACCCCCGACGTGGCCGCCGTCGGGGACAGCCTCACCACCACCGCCCTACTGGGCCTGATCCCCCTGGCGGCCTTCTTCCTGCTGCTGATGGCGGCCAAGCGCTCCGCACTGCACTCCGCCCTCGGCGCCCTGCTGGCCGCCCTCCTGGTCGCGGTCCTCGGCTACGGAATGCCGCTGCGGCTCGGCGCGCTGTCCGCCGCCCAGGGCCTGGCCTTCGGCCTGTTCCCGGTGATGCTGATCGTCGTGTCGGCCATCTGGTTCTACGAGCTCACCGTGGTCAGCAACCGCTTCGACGACCTGCGCCGCTGCTTCAACTCCGTCGGCCGCGGCGATCTGCGCATCCAGGCCATGCTCATCGCGTTCTGCTTCGGCGGGCTCCTCGAAGCCCTCGCCGGCTTCGGCGCGCCCGTCGCGATCACCGCCGCCATGCTGATGGCGCTCGGACTGCCCCGGCTCACCTCGGCCGTGACCGTCCTGGTCGCCAACACCGCGCCGGTCGCCTTCGGCGCCATGGCCATTCCCATCACCACCGCGGCCAACCTCACCGGCATCCCCGCGGAGTCCCTCGCCGCGGTGATCGGCCGGCAGAGCCCGCTGCTCGCCCTCTTCGTTCCGCAGCTGCTGCTCTTCATCGTCGACGGGTGGCGCGGCCTGCGGCAGCTGTGGCCCATCGCCCTGGCCACCGGGGCCGTCTTCGCCCTGGCCCAGTTCTGGTGCTCGGCCCACTTCGCCTACGAGCTCACCGATGTCGTCGCCGCACTCGCCGGCTTCGGCGCCGCGGTGGTCATGCTGCGCTTCTGGAGCCCGACGACGCCGGACGACCAGCGCTCCCAGGTCGGGGCCGAACCGCTCACCCGCCGCCGCACCGTCCTCGCCGTGCTGCCGTACCTCCTGGTCATCGCGGTCTTCGCGCTCGCCAAGCTCGACCTCGGCGGACTCGACATGCCCGCACTGCTCGGCTCGCTCGCCGTCCAGATCGACTGGCCGGGCCTGTACGGCAGCCTCCTCGCCCCCGACGGCTCCCCCGCGGGCAGCGCGGTCTACAAGCTGGAGGTGCTGGGCAATCCCGGCACCCTGCTGATCCTTTCCGGGCTCCTCGTGATGCTGGTCTACAGCCGCGCCAAGGACGCCGACCGCTACCCGATGACCGCGCGCATGGGCCTGACCTGCGCCGGGCGCACCGTGAGGAACATGCGCACCGCCATCGCCACGGTCGCCACCGTGATGGCCCTGAGCTACGTCATGAACCAGTCGGGGCAGACCCTCGCCATCGGCACCTGGCTCGCCGCCGCCGGCGGACTCTTCGCCCTGCTCTCCCCCGTCCTCGGCTGGCTCGGCACCGCCGTCACCGGCTCGGACACCTCGTCGAACGCCTTGTTCGCCACCCTCCAGCAGACCGCCGGCAAAACCGCGGGCCTCGACCCCACCCTGCTGGTGGCCGCCAACACCACCGGCGGTGTGGTCGGCAAGCTCATCAGCCCGCAGAACCTGACCATCGCGGCCACCGCGGTGGAACGGCCCGGCACCGAGCGGATCCTGCTGCGCAAGGTCGCCGGATACAGCGTCGCGATGCTGGCGGTCCTGTGCGTCCTGGTGTTCCTGCAGTCGCTTCCGGTGCTGTCCTGGATGCTGCCGTAGGCGTACGGGAGGGGGCGGCCGGGCCGCTCCCTCCCGCCGCGCCACGGGCGGGCTCGGGCTCGGACTCGGGTGCCATGACCTCCCCGGCCGCTTCCCGCCCGACGGCGCCGCCTAGCGGTCCGTGGCCGCCCGGCCCTCGTCCCCCTGCTCCTGCGCCTCTTGCTGCTCCTGCTCCTGCTCCTGCGGTGCGTTCTCGTCGACCAGCCTGCCGTGGAAACCGCGGATATGCGCCTCGGCCAGATCGGCGGCCTGTGCGCCCTTGCCCGCCCGCACCAGCCGCAGCAGCTCGGTGTGCTCGGCGTTCAGCGCCTCCGCCGTGGCCGGCCAGTCCTCCGCCGTCTCCAGCGCCCGCAGGATCAGCGGACGCACCGACTCCCGCACCGCCGAGGTGAGGGTGGAGGTCAGCTGGTTGCCCGAGCTGCGCGCGATGGCGACATGGAACCGGGTGTCCAGGTCGTTGAAGTCGGCGGCCGCCACTCCCGGCTCCCGCATGTGCCCCAGGAGCGTTTCCGCCTCGTCGAGGTCCGCCGCTGAAGCGTGCTCCGCGGCCGCCTCGAAGCTGGAGCGCTCCAGGACCACCCGGGCCTCCAGCACATCGTGCAGGCGGTAACTGCCCAGGGCGAAGTGCAGGCGCAGCAGCCGGCCCAGCGCATCGTCCGGGTTCCGTACGATCCGCGCCCCGGCGTCCGGCCCGCGCCCGGCCTGGGCGACCAGCACCCCGATCGTCTCCAGCACCCGCAGCGCCTCGCGCAGCGCGGACCGGCTGACGCCGAGGACCGGCGCCAGCTCGCGCTCGGGCGGCAGCCGGTCCCCGGCCTTGAGTTCTCCGGCGAGCACCCGCTCCTCGATGCGCTCCAGCACGAGCTCATGTGTGCGCGACTGCCGCACAGGTCGCCATTCGGCGGTCATCCCCAACTCCCCGGCTCGGCCTCATGCCCCGTGCAAAAACTATGTCACACAGGACGTGTGGTCGGACCACACTGCCCGGGGGCCGGGAGGGCGCGGCCGCCTGGCCGAGAGCACCGCATGCGCCCGCCGCGCTGCCGGTCAGACCTCGAGGTCCAGTCGCGGTCCCTCGCGCCGGGACGGCTCGCGGCGGAGCAGATGCTCCTGGGCGGTGGTCGCGATCCGTTCGAGGACCCGCTGTCGCAGCGCATCGGGCGGGGTCACCGCTTCCGCGTCTGCCAGACACGCGACGGTGGCCTCCAGGCCGGCGACCTCCCGGGTGCAGGCGTCACAGCCGGCCAGGTGGTGCGAGAAGGCGGCCGCCTCCTCGGGCGGAAGGGCGTGCAGGACGTACGCCCCGACCGCCTGGTGCGGATCCTCGACGGCAGACATCAGCGGCCTCCCAGACAGACGCGCAGTCTCCGCAGGCCGGTGCGCATCCTCGTTTTCACCGTGCCCGCGGGGGTGGACAGGGCCTCGGCGACCTCCGCGTAGGTCAGCCCCTGGTAGTAGGCGAGGACCAGCGGCAGGCGCTGGGTGTTCACGAGGCCGGCCAGACAGCGGTACACCTGAGCCCTCTCCTCCCGCTCCTCGACGGCCTCCACCACCTCGTCGAACGCGGTCTGGTGGGACAACTGCGCGGCCTTGCGCTCGCGTTCCACACCGGCCCGCACCGACCGCACCCGCTCCACCGCCCGCCGGTGGGCCAGTGTCAGGACCCACGACTTCGCGGCACCGCGGTCAGGACGGAACCGGTCGGCCTTCCGCCATACTTCGAGCATCACGTCCTGAGTCACCTCTTCAGCCTGCGCCTCGTCACGCAGGATCCGGTAGGCCAGGCCCATCACGGGCACCACGAGGGCGTCGTACACGCCGACGAACGCACTCTCGTCACCCTGGGCGACCCGCACGAGCAGACCGTCCACGCGACGGTCCGCGGCAGACCGCTCCGGGGGCCTGGGCCCCTCGGACGCGGTGTGCGAAATGCGCCTCACAACGTGTCGAACCGTCCCCTCGTCCGTCTGGTGTGGACCGTGTTTTCGGGATGGAGTGCGCGGGGCGCGTGGTCACGCACCGGCCGCGCTCTCCCAGGCTGACGCCCCCTCACGGAGAACGCAGCCGGTCGGCGCCCGTTCGGCTGAGTGGGCCCCCGGCCGGGCCCCCGCCCCTTGACTCCTCGCCCGCCGGGCGCCCTCGCGCGCGGGACTCGGAACCAGCGCCCGGACAAGGGCCGGTAAGGGGCACGAAGTCGCAGGTCATCCCGGCTTCGGAGCGCTTGCGCAAGGGAACGGGGCAACTCCCGGAAGCAGAAAAATCCCCCTTGATGAATCCACACCGGTCCGGGCCTCGAATACACGTTAGGAACTGCCCGTGCGACGCGGACCGAGCGCCTACGGGACCGAAGTGCCGGACGACAGCGGCCGGCGCTTCTTCAGGGAGGCCGCCATGGTCGGAAAGCCGGTCGAAGAACTGACCTCGTATCCGGAGGAGTCCTCAGCCGGCCGGTGCGGTGTGGACGTCCCCGCCCCCGATGTCGAGGGCGCCCTCGCCGCAACACTGGCCGAGGTCATGGGTACGGGGCAGACGCCGGTGGACCGGCACTTCTTCGACGACCTGGGCGCCGACTCCTTGGTGATGGCACATTTCTGTGCGCGGGTCAGGAAGCGCGCCGACCTGCCGCCGGTCTCGATGAAGGACATCTACCGGTATCCGACGATCAGGGCGCTGGCGACGGCTCTGGCGGACTCCACACCGTCCTTCCCGGCCGAGGCCCCGCCCCCGGCCCCAGCCGCGGCCCCGGCGCCCCCTCCGGCCCCGGCCTTCGCGGGCACTGCCCGGTACGTCCTGTGCGGAGCGCTGCAGCTGCTGACGTTCCTCGGGTACTCCTGTCTCGTCGCGGTCCTCACGGCCTGGGGCTATGAGTGGATCGCCGCCGGGACGGGCCTGTTCGACAGCTATCTGCGGTCGGTCCTGTGGGGCGCGGCCGGTCTGCTGCTCCTGTGTGCTTTTCCGGTCCTGGTGAAGTGGGTCCTCATCGGGCGGTGGAAGCCCCAGCAGTTCCCCGTCTGGAGCCTGCCGTACGTCCGCTTCTGGGTCGTCAAGACACTGATCCGCGCGAACCCGCTGGTCGTGTTCGTCGGTTCGCCGCTCTACACGCTCTACCTCAGGGCACTGGGCGCGAAGGTCGGGCGAGGCGTCGCGGTCTTCTCGCGCAATGTGCCGGTGTGCACCGATCTGCTGGCCGTCGGCGACGGCACCGTCATCCGCAAGGACTCGTTCCTCAACTGCTACCGGGCACAGGCCGGGCTGATCGAGACGGGCGCGGTGGTCCTCGGGCAGAACGTGGTCATCAGCGAGGCCACTGTGCTCGACATCGACACCGCGCTGGGCGACGGGGCCCAGCTCGGCCATGCCTCGTCCCTGCACAGCGGGCAGATGGTGCCTGACGGCGAGCGCTGGCACGGCTCACCGGCACAGCGGACCGGAACCGAGGTGGACTTCCGCGCCGTGGACCCGGCGGTGTGCGGTGCCGTGCGCAGGACGGTGCACAGCTTCCTGCAGCTGGCGACCCTGCTGCTCCTGTACGTGCCGCTGGCGGTCGGCGGCGTGGGCATCCTGCTGGCCGAGGCACCGCAACTCTCCGCGGTCCTGGAACCCGGCCCCACGGCGCTGACCCACGGGACGTTCTACGTGGACGCCCTGGTGGTGTCCTTGCTCTTCTTCGCTGCCGTGCCCCTCGGCCTCCTCTTCCAGGCCACGGTCCCCCGGCTCCTCAGCCGGACCATCACGCCGGGCAAGGTCTATCCGCTGTACGGCTTCCACTACGGGGTGCACCGGCTGATCGCCCTCACGACCAACCGGAAGTTCCTGATGCGGCTGTTCGGCGACAGCTCCGCCATCGTGCACTACCTGCGCTGCCTTGGTTACGACCTCTCCCGGATCGAACAGACCGGGTCGAACTTCGGCACCGAGGTCAAGCACGAGACGCCGTACCTGAGTTCCGTCGGGAGCGGGACCATGGTCGCCGACGGCCTGTCGGTCATGAACGCCGACTTCTCGGACACGTCCTTCCGTGTCTCCCGGACCTCGATCGGACCACGCAACTTCCTCGGGAACCGGATCGCCTACCCCTCGCGGGGAAAGACGGGCGACAACTGCCTGCTCGCGACGAAGGTCATGGTCCCGGTCGACGGCGAGGTCCGGGAGGGTGTCGGGCTGCTCGGCTCACCCAGCTTTGAGATCCCCCGCTCGGTCCAGCGGGACAGCACCTTCGACCAGCTGAAGGACGGCGCGCAGCTGAGCCGCCACCTCGCCGCCAAGAACCGGCACAACGCCGCCACCATGGGGCTCTACCTCCTGGTGCGGTGGCTCTACTTCTACTGGTTCACCCTCCTCGTGGCGGTCTCCGCCGAGCTCTACGACTCCCTCGGCGCCCTGGCGATCGCGCTGGGCAATGTGCTGGTCCTGCTGTCCGGTGTCGTCTACTTCGTGCTGGTCGAACGGGTCGTGACGGTGTTCCGTCCCCTGGTCCCGCTGTTCTGCTCGATCTACGATCCGCGCTTCTGGCGGCGGGAGCGCTTCTGGAAGGTGCCCGCGGAGACCTATCTGCTGCTCTTCAACGGCACCCCGTTCAAGAACCTGATCTGGCGGCTGCTGGGGGTCCGCATCGGCAGCAAGGTCTTCGACGACGGCTGCTATCTGACCGAGCGGACCCTGGTCGCCATCGGGGACGGCTGCACCCTCAACGCGGGGAGTGTCGTCCAGTGCCACTCTCAGGAGGACGGCACCTTCAAGTCCGACCGCAGCACGATCGCAGCGGGCTGCACGCTCGGCGTCGGTGCCTTCGTCCATTACGGCGTGGCCATGGGTGACGGCGCGGTGCTCGCGCCCGACTCCTTCCTCATGAAGGGCGAGGCCGTCCCGCCCGACGCGCACTGGGGTGGGAATCCTGCCCGGCAGATCTGCGGCCGGGACGCCGGCGAGGGATGGAGGTAGAGGCCGATGACCACATCCATGACAGCCCACACCGCCCACGGACGCGGTGTGCTGACCGACGGTGCGTTCACCAAGGTCCCGCGATGGACCCGCGTCCCGGTACCGGGCACCGCCGAGCACGAGACGGTCCTCCCCGAGCACCTGCCGGCCGTGCTGCGCCGGCTGGCCGACACCCTGCGGGTGCCGCTGAGTTCGGTGCTGCTGACCGCGCACGCCAAGGTGCTCGCCGTGCTGTCCGGTGACCACGAGGTCGCGACCGGCTACCTCGCCGAGCGGGGCGGCACACCGCTGCCGTGCCGGCTGACGACCGCGGCCGCCTCCTGGCGGGGCCTCGTGCTGGACACCCACCGGACAGAGGTGGAGCTGCTGGAGCACCGGCGCTTCCCGGCCGGCGCATCCGGACCGGAAGCGGGTCCGGACGGGGAATCCCCCGAGACCGTGTTCGACCTGCCCGGCGAGGAAGGCAGTCCGGTCGGCGACACCGTGCTGTGGGTGGCCCTCGCCCGCCACGACGGCCGGGAGGTGCTGCGACTGCGGTACCGGACCGATGTGCTCGACGAGGACTGCGTCGCCAGAATCGGCGGCTACTACGTCACCGCGCTCACTCTGCTCGCCGCCGATCCGGAGGCCGAGCACCGGAGGCAGTCCCTGCTGTCCGCCGAGGAACTCCGGCTGCAGCTCGAAGGGCTGGCCGGTCCGGTCCGGCGGCTGCCGGACCGCCGGTTCCACGAGGTGTTCGAGCAGCGGGTGCGGGCGCACCCGGACGCCGTGGCCGCCGTGCACGGGAGCCGGCGGTGGACGTACCGGGAACTCAACGCCCGCGCCAACCGGTTGGCGCACGCCCTGCTGGCCCGCGGGCTGGGCCGCGAGGACGTCGTCGCGGTGGTCACCGAGCGCAACCTGGAGTGGATGGCCGCGGTGATCGCGATCTTCAAGGCCGGCGGGGTGTACCTGCCCGTGGAGCCGCACTTCCCGCCCGGCCGCATCGCGCTGATGCTCTCCCGTGCCGGATGCCGGCAGGTGCTGACCGAACCCGGCAGCAGCGCCGGCCTCGACCGGGCCCTCGCCTCGGTGCCCGGCGGAGTCCAGGCCCTCTTCATCGACGCCGTCTGCGGAGCGAGCCACGCCGACAGTGACCCCGGGGTCCGGGTCGGCCCGGACCAACTGGCCTACATCTACTTCACCTCGGGCTCCACCGGCGAGCCCAAGGGCGCGATGTGCGAGCACCTCGGCATGCTCAACCACCTCTACGCCAAGATCGACGACCTGGCGATCGGCGAGGGGCAGGTGGTCGCCCAGACCGCGCCCCAGTGCTTCGACATCTCCTTGTGGCAGCTGCTCTCGGCGCTGCTGGTCGGTGGCCGGACCCTGCTGGTCGAGCAGGCGGCCGTACTGGACGTGGGGCGCTTCATCGACACGGTGGCCGACGGACGGGCCACGGTGCTCCAGGTGGTCCCGTCGTACCTCGATGTCGTCCTGTCCTCGCTCGCGCAGCGGCCTCGCGAACTGCCCGACCTGCGCTGCGTGTCGGTGACCGGCGAGGCGCTGAAGAAGGAGCTGGTCCAACGCTGGTTCACGGCCCGGCCCGGGATCCGGCTGGTCAATGCCTACGGTCTGACCGAGACCTCGGACGACACCAATCACGAGGTCATGAACCGGGTGCCGGACAGCGAGCGGATCCCGCTCGGACGCCCCGTCAGCAATGTGCGGGTGTACGTCGTGGACGAGCACCTGGCGCCGGTGCCGCTCGGCGCTCCCGGAGAGATCGTCTTCTCCGGGGTCTGCGTCGGGCGCGGGTACATCAACGATCCCGAGCGCACCCGCCAGTCCTTCCTGCCGGACCCGCACCACCCCGGGCGGCGGCTCTTCCGGGCGGGCGACCACGGCCGCTGGCTTCCGGAGGGAAAGCTGGAGTTCCTCGGCCGCAGGGACAGCCAGGTCAAGATCCGTGGGTTCCGTATCGAGATGGGCGAGATCGAGAACGCCCTGCTCCGGGTGCCCGGGGTCGGTGACGGCACGGTGGTGGTCACCCAGCGGGCGGGACAGGGCAAACGCCTGGTGGCGTTCTACTCCGGCCGGCAGTCGCTGGAGGCCGATGTCCTCCGGGGCCGGCTGGGCGAGCTGCTGCCGGAGTACATGGTCCCGTCGGTCTTCCTCTGGCGGGAGAGTCTTCCGCTGACCGCCAACGGCAAGATCGACAAGAAGGCGCTGGAGGCACTCGCCGGCGGACTCGACGCGGTCGAGGACACCTATCACGCACCCCGTACCCCGACGGAACGGCGGCTGGCCGCGGCATGGTCCGAGGTGCTCGGCATCCCGCAGGACCGGATCAGCCGGCAGGACAACTTCTTCGACTGCGGCGGCACTTCGCTGGCGGCCGTGGAACTCGCGGTCTCCCTGGACCGGGTGATCTCCGTCAAAGACGTCACCCGCCACCCGGTCCTCGCCGCGCTCGCCCGGCAGGTCGACGGCGGGTCCGGGCGACGCCCCGGAATACTGCGTCCCCTGTCGGAACCGGGTGACGCCCAGGCAGGTTCCCTGGTGTGTTTCCCCTGTGTCCGGGGGAACACCGGCGAGTTCCAGGCGCTGGCCGAGGCACTGCGGCGCAGCGGCCCCGCGCTCTACGCCGTCGCCCTGCCCGTGTCCGGCACGGCCGCGGCGGAGGAGCCGTGCGTGCCGGTCGCCCAGGTGGCCGAGCAGATCGCCGAGCAGGTGGCCGACGAGATCATCGGCCTCGGTCTGACCGGGCTGCGGCTGTGGGGCCAGTCGTCGGGAACGGCCTTCGCCGTGGCGACGGCCAAGCGGCTGGAGCAGCGCGGGGTGGAGGTCCGGCGCCTATTCCTCGGCGCGCAGCTGCTCGGTGACGCCATGGACACCACACCGGCGGTGCGGCTGTCCGCGCCGGTCACCGTGGTCGTCGCCGCCGACGATCCGCACACGGCGGAGTTCCCCCGGCGCTATCTCGACTGGCGGCAACTGGCCGAGTGCGTGGACCTCCACGAGCTGCCGGACGGCGGCCACTTCTTCCTGCAGACCCGCGCGAACGACGCCGCACAGGCCGTGCGGTGCGACATCGCCCGGCCGGCTTCGTCCCGTGCCGCTCCTGAGAGGAGAACCGCCATGGTGTCGTCACTCCCGATCTCCCTGCCCGAACTGGAACGGGAACCCGGCAAGCCTCCGCTGCTGCGGGCCGGGGCCGCCGACAGCGCGGCGCACTGGGCGGCCGAGCGGCGGGACGCGCTGCGCGCCGTCGTCGCCGAGCACGGTGCTGTCCTGGTCCGCGGCCTGGGGATGAGCGACCCGGCACAGGTCGGCGCCGTCCTTCAGGGCCTGGATGTCGCTCCGCTGAACGAGCGGGAGGCCTTTGCCGCCCGGCAGACCTACTCCGAGGGCGTCTACTCCTCGTCGAAGTGGCCACCGAGCCAGCCCATGTGCATGCATCACGAGCTGAGTTACACCCTGGAGTTCCCCGGGCTGATGCTGTTCGCCTGCCTGAGCGCCCCCACCTCCGGCGGGACCACCGCGGTGGCCGACTCGGCGGCCGTGCTGGACGCGTTGCCCCCGGCCCTGACCGAGCGGTTCGAGCGGGAGGGCTGGCTGCTGACCCGCAGCTACCACCCCGAGATCGGGGCCACGCTGGACCAGGCGTTCGGCACCGAGGACCGGGACGCCGTGGAGCGCTACTGCCGCGCCCACGCCATCGAGTTCACCTGGCAGCCCGACGGCGGTCTGCGCACCCGACAACGCCGCAGTGCCGTGGTGCGCCATCCGGTCAGCGGCCGCCGCTGCTGGTTCAACCAGATCGCGTTCCTCAACGCCTGGACGATGGCTCCCGAAGTGCGGGACTACCTGATCGACGAGTACGGCCCCGACGGGCTGCCGTTCAACACCCACTACGGAAACGGCGACCCCCTCACCGAGGACGTCGTGCAGCTGCTCAACGAGGTCTACGAGGCCCATACCGCCCGCCGGCCGTGGGAGGCCGGAGACCTTCTGCTCGTCGACAACGTCCGTACCGCGCACAGCAGGGAGCCCTTCGAAGGGCCGAGGGACGTGGTCGTGGCCCTGGCCGACCCGGTGCGCCTGGCCGACTGCTCGCCGACCGTGGAGGTGACTCTCCCATGACCACCGTCCGCCCCACCCCGTCCCGGCCCGCGCCCCCCGAGCCGTCCCCCACACCGTCCTTCGCGGTGATCTCCGGCGCCCAGGTGCACCGGGCTCTCCAGGGACGCGAAAAGGAGCTCGTGGAGGTCATCGAGGCCACCTACCGGCTGCACGGTGCAGGCGAGTCGGTGAACCCGCCCTCGTCCTTCCTGCGCTTCCCCGACCGCCCGTCCTCCCGGATCATCGCGCTGCCCGCCTCCGTCGGCGGGGAGACGCGGGTGGACGGCATGAAGTGGATCTCCAGCTTCCCGCCGAACGTGGCCGCCGGAATCCCGCGGGCCTCGGCCGTACTGATCCTCAACGACTATGACACCGGCTACCCGTTCGCCTGCCTGGAGAGCTCCATCATCAGCGCGACCAGGACCGCCGCGTCAGCGGCGTCGGCAGCCGAGAGGCTCAGCCACGGGCGCCCCCGCCCGACCCGCGTCGGATTCTTCGGAGCGGGCCTGATCGCCCGGTACATCCACACGTTCCTGGAAGGGACCGGCTGGTCGTTCGACGAGATCGGCGTGCACGACCTGTCCGCCGAGAGCGCGGCCGGCTTCCGCCTGTACCTGGAGCAGTGCCGTACCGCCGGGCGGGTCACCGTGCACCACAGCGCGGAGGAGCTGATCCGCTCCAGCGACCTGGTGGTCTTCGCCACCGTCGCCCCCGCACCGCATGTCCACGAGGTCTCCTGGTTCGGTCACCACCCGGTGGTGGTGCATGTGTCGCTGCGTGACCTCGCCCCGCAGGTCCTGCTGGCGTCGACCAACATCGTCGACGACATCGAGCACTGCCTGAGAGCCGGCACCTCCACCCATCTGACCGAACAGCTCACCGGCAACCGGGAGTTCCTGCACGGCACGCTGGACGAGGTGATGGCCGGCCGGGTCGCGGTGCCGGCGGACCGGACCGCCGTCTTCTCCCCGTTCGGCCTCGGGGTGCTCGATCTCGCGGTCGGCAAGTACGTCTACGACGAGGTGGTCCGCTCCGGCGAACTGCAGGTCGTCGACGGCTTCTTCCATGAACTGCGCCGGTACGGATGAGCAGCCGCGACCTCGGCCGTCCAGGGCAAGGAGGCTTATGCACCACGCACGCCCGGAGAGATCAGCAGCCGGACCGCCGCAGAGCGGCGCACCCCGCCGCGGAGCTGTTACGGCGCCCCGTCCGGCTCGGTCCGACACCCGGCCCCGCCCACAGGAACGAAGCCCGCCGCCATGGTCGGACGGACCTTCCGACGGTGCTCTGCCGCAGATGAGGAGACCATCGTGCCAGTCATATCCGCGCCCTACGCGTTCAACGAGGAGGAGCTCTATGTCGACCTCCGGTCGATCTTCGGGCACTCCCTCTTCCTCAAGTGCGAGGGCTTCAACTTCGCCGGCTCGATCAAGCTGAAGGCCGCGACCGAGATGGTGGAGTCCGCCGAACGGGCCGGAGACCTGGGCCCGGAGACGACCCTGGTCGAGTCCTCGTCCGGGAACCTCGGCGTGGCGCTCAGCATGATCGCGGCGAGCAAGGGCTACCGCTTCCTGTGCGTGACGGACTCCCGCTGCAACCTGGCGACCAGACTGATGATGGAGGCTCTGGGCAGCCAGGTGCACGTGGTCGCCGACCAGGAGTCCAACGGCGGCTTCCTCGGCGCCCGGCTCGCCTACATCCGCAGCCTGTGTGCCTCCGACGAACGGTGTCTGTGGCTCAGTCAGTACACCAACCCGAGCAACTGGCAGGCGCACTACCGCAGGACCGCACCGGCCATCGCCCGCGCCTTCCCGCGGCTGGACCTGCTGTTCGTCGGGGCCGGCACCACCGGCACCCTCATGGGCTGTGCCCGCTATTTCCGGGAGTGGAACCGACCGGTACGGATCATCGCCGTGGACAGTGTCGGCTCGGTGACCTTCGGCGGTACTCCCGGGCACCGGATGATTCCCGGCCTGGGCATGAGCGTCCAGCCGCCGCTGCTCGACGAGTCCTATGTGGACGACGTCGTACAGGTCGAGGAGGCCGACACCATCCGCGCCTGCCACCGGCTGGCCAAACGCGGCTTCGTGTTCGGCGGCTCGACCGGCACCGTGGTCAGCGGCGCGACCGACTGGCTGACCCGGCACGAGGAGCGGGAGCGCACGGCGGTGGCCATCGCCCCGGACCTCGGCGAGCGCTACCTCGACACCGTCTACCACGACAACTGGGTGCAGGATCTGTACGGCGAGGACGTGCTCGCTCCCGATCCCCCGCTCGACGCCGACGTCGCCCCGCTCGGCCCCACCCCGCCGGAGCCGCAGCCGCGCCGACGGCGCCACGATGCCTGAGGCCACGATGCCCGGGGCCGCCCCGGCCCCACGGAACCCCCGGGCCGGCCGCCCCGCGTACGGCGGGGAGGCCGGCCGGCGTCAGGCCGTGGGCGGTGGCGCTGTCCCCCTGTCAGTCCTCACCGACGGCGACGACGACCACGGCATGGCCGCCGCCGATGCCGACCACGGCCGCGTCAAAGGTGGCCTCGGTGACCGGCATCCAGGAGACGTTGCCGTCCCGGCCCTCCCGATACGCGGCGCAGCCATTGGCACGCCACTGGGCGTCCGGGCCGAGCAGCTCTGCCAGCCCGTCCGCCAGGGCGTCGGCCACGGGGCGCATCGGACCGTCCCCGAGGTCCCAGTAGACGAGGTGGCGAATGAGCGTGGCGGCGAGCCAGGGCGACACCTCGGACGGCGGGATCCGCCTGCGCAGGGCGGACTCCATCTCCTTCGGCCCCCGTGGGCCGCCATGCCGGTGCTTGCACTGTCCACAGTGCGGCGCGAGCAGGCCGGTGGGCTTCAGGACATCCCAGCACAACTGCCCGTGGTCCCGGCCGTCGTCCGGCCCGAGATGGACGATCCGGTCCGCATACTCCCCCCACTCGGACAGCCACATGCCGAGATCCGCATCCGCCCCCAGGTCGTACGCCGGCGGTTTCTCGAACGACAGGTTCATGGCTTCCTCCCCCTTGTCCGGCGCTCGTGTTCGTGCCGAGCGCCAACGGGGCCCGACTGTAACTGAGGCCGCGGCTCAGCCGCCCTTACCCTCCAGGCAGTCCGTGACCCACTGGTGGAAGGCCCCGATGTGGTGCTCGCTGGGGACCAGTACCCCGCCGTCGCGGTAGGCGCGGGAGCTCATGGCCGGCTGGGTGCGCTCGCAGGCGTCGAAGTCCTGGGCGTTGACCCGGTGGAAGAGTTCGACGGACTTGGAGACATCGGCGCCGGAGTCGACGATCTCGGGCAGGTACAGCCAGTCGCATTCGACGACGGTGCGGTCGGGGGCCATCGGGAACATCCGGTGGACGATGACATGGTCCGGGACGAGGTTGACGAAGACCTGCGGACGGACGGTGATCGCGTAGTAGCGGCGGTCCTGGGTGTCCTCGATACCGGGGAGCCGGCCGAAGCCCTCGGTGCCGTCCACGGTGAATCCGGTGGCCTCGTCGGCGAACGCCGCACCGTGCCCGACGTAGTACTGGGCGGCGAAGCCGTCGGCGAACTCCGGGAGCACATCGGTGAGTTCGGGGTGGATGGTGGCGCAGTGGTAGCACTCCATGAAGTTCTCGATGATGAGCTTCCAGTTGGCGCGCACGTCGTAGGTGAGGCGCTTGCCGAGGGCGAGCCCTTCGGTGCGGTAGCGGTCGAGGGAGGCGGCGTCACCCAGCCGCTCGACGGCCGCGCCGATCACGGTGTCCTCGAACGACGGCGGCTCGTCGGCCAGGCACACCCAGGCATAGCCGAGCCACTCACGGAGCGGCACGGTGACCAGACCGCGTTCGGTGCGGTCGAGGTCCGGCATCTTCTGCAGGTTGGGGGCGGCCACCAGGCGGCCGTCGAGGTCGTAGGTCCAGGCGTGGTAGGGGCACTGGAGGTTGCGGCGGACCTCACCGGACTCCTCGGTGCACAGCTGCGCGCCGCGGTGCCGGCAGATGTTGAGGAAGGCGCGCAGCTCACCGGCGCGGTTGCGGGTGATCAGTACGCTCTCCCGGCCGATCCGGACGGTGCGGAAGGCGCCGGGCTTCTCCAGGTCGGCGCCGCGTACCGCGCAGAACCACATCCGCTCGAAGATCTTCTCCTGCTCCTGGCGGAAGATCTCGGCGTCGGTGTAGTGGTGGCCGGCGAGGGTGGCGATCAGGCTCGTGGCGGCAACAGTCGCGGGTGTGGTGGGTGCGGTCGGCGTGGACTCGGTGGGCGTGGTCGTCATGGAGGCTCTCCTCAAGCGGCCGCGGCGGCGGGCCGGCGGGGGTCGAACAGCTCGATGGGGTGCGCGGTGGCGCCGGTCAGCGCGAGATCGGCGACGATCTCGCCGACCACCGGGACGAACTTGAAGCCGTGTCCGGAGAAGCCGCAGGCGACGGTCACCGTCTCCGGGTGCGCGGGGTGCCGGGTGATCACGAAGTGTTCATCGGGGGTGTTGGAGTACATGCAGGTGGCGGCCTTGAGGAAGCGGCCGGGGAGGGCGGGGATGCGCGGGGCGAGCTGGTCGGCCATGGCGCGCACCTCGTGGTCGTGCACGGTGCGCTCGATGGTCTCCGGGGTGCAGACGGTGCCCTTGCGGAAGAACGCGACCTTGGCGCCGCCGTCGGGTCCGTCGATCGACGGGAAGCCGTAGATCTGGACGCCCCGGTCGTCCTCCCAGATGTAGATCGGGTGCCGGTCGGGGACGAAGGGCGCGGTGCCGCCGTCCGGGGCGAACCAGTACATGACCTGTCGCTCGATGGTGAACGGCACACCCAGGTCGGTGAGCAGCTGGGGCGCCCAGGCCCCGGGGCAGATCACCAACTGGCCTGCGGTATAGGTGTTTTCGGGGGTGTGGACGCGGACCCCGGCACCGCCGGGCAGCTCCTCCCAGCGGGTGACCGGCTCCTCGAAGTGCAGCTCGGCGCCGTCCTGGCCGGCGAGCTGGAGATGTGCGGCGACGGTGTGCTCCGGCCGGACCAGACCCGCCCGTGCCTCGTACAGCGCGACCTCGTCCGCGGCGGGGGTGAGGGTCGGGAAGCGGCGGCGGATCTCCTCGGGTTCGAGCATCTCGTGCGGGAGGTCCCACTGGCGGGCGGATTCCAGACTGCCGCGGACGGTACGGCTGTCGGGGCGGCCGAGCATCACCCCGCCGCAGAGGGTGGCGATCTCCCGGCCGGTGTCCCGCTCCAGCTTCTCGTAGAGCTCGTAGGAGCGCAGCAGCAGCGGTACGTAGGCGGGGTCCTCGAAGTAGGACTGGCGGGTGATGCGGGAACCGCCGTGGCTGGAGCCGCGGTGGTGCACCGGGCCGAACTTCTCCAGGCCCAGGACCCGGGCGCCCCGGGCGGCGAGGTGGTGGGCGGCGGCGCTGCCCATGCCGCCGAGGCCGAGAACGATGACGTCGTAGGTGGGAGCCATGCGGTTGCTCCTTCTGCGTACGGAGGCGGGCGGATCACCGGTGGACCACGGACGGGCTGCCCTGGTGCGAGGACCAGTCAGGCCCTACCTGCGGATGCGCTCCATCTGCGGGTCGAAGAGGGGCTCTTGGGCGACGGTGGCGGGGATCTTCTCACCGAAGTACTCGATGTGTACGGGGGTGCCGGGGGCCGCCGCGGTGGCCGGCAGCCAGGCGTAGGCGATCCCGCGGCCGAGGGTGTAACCGTAGGCGGCGGAGGTGACATAGCCGGCCGGGGCGCCGTCCACGAAGACCGGTTCCTTGCCGAGCACGACGGCCGCGGGGTCGTCGAGGGTGAGGCAGGTGAGCCTGCGGGAGACGGTCTCCTCGGTCATGCCCTCCAGCGCCGCCCTGCCGAGGAAGTCGCCCTTGGCGGGGCGGACCGCGAAGCCGACCCCGGCCTCGTAGGGGTTGTGCTCGGTGGTCATGTCATGGCCCCAGGAGCGGTACCCCTTCTCCAGGCGGAGGCTGTTGAAGGCGCTGCGCCCGGCGGCGATCACCCCGTGCTCCTGCCCCGCCTCCCAGAGCGTGTCCCACAGCCGCAGCCCCATGTCGGCGGTGGTGTACAGCTCCCAGCCGAGCTCGCCGACGTAGCTGAGGCGCATGGCGGTGACCGGGACATGGCCGAGATAGGTCTGCCGGGCCCGGAAGTAGCCGAAGGCCTGGTGCGAGAAGTCGTCGCGGGTCAGGGGCTGGACCAGGTCGCGGGCGAGCGGGCCCCAGACGCCGATGCAGCAGGTGCCGGAGGTGATGTCACGGACCTGGACTCCCTCGTCGGGGGCGTGCCGCAGCAGCCAGTCGAGGTCGGATCCGCTGTTGGCGCCGATCTGGAAGCGGTCGGGGGCGAGCCGGGCGACGGTGAGGTCGGAGCGGATGCCGCCGGTCTCGTCCAGGAGCAGGGTGTAGGTGACCGCGCCCGGCTTCTTCGCGAGGTTGTTGCTGGTCATGCGCTGGAGGAAGGCGAGGGCGCCGGGGCCGGTGACCTCCAGCCTGCGCAGCGGGGTCATGTCGTAGAGGGCGACCTTTTCGCGGGTGGCCCTGGCTTCGGCGGCGGCGATCGGCGACCAGTAGCGGGCCGACCAGGCGTCGCGCTCGGGGAGCCGGAGCCCTTCGGTGAGCGGGGCGTTGGCCTCGTACCAGTGCGGGCGCTCCCAGCCGCCGCCCTCCAGGAAGTACGCGCCGAGCTCCTGCTGCCGTGGGTAGAAGGGGCTGGTGCGCAGCGGCCGCGGCGCTTCCATGGGCTGCAGCGGATGGATGACGTCATAGACCTCGATGAAGCTCTGGGCGCCGCGGTCGGCGACATAGGCGGGCGAGCGCTGGGCGTCCTCGAAGCGGTAGAGGTCGCACTCATGGATGTCGGTGGCCGGCCGTCCGTCGGTCATCCACTCGGCGACGGCCTTGGCGACGCCCGCGGAGTGGGTGACCCAGACCGCCTCGGCGAGCCAGAATCCGCGCAGTTCACGGGATTCGCCGAGGACCGGCATACCGTCGGGGGTGAAGGAGAAGACCCCGTTGAAGCCCTCGGCCACCTTGGACGAGCCCAGCGCGGGCAGCAGTCCGACGCTGTCCTGCCAGCTCGGCGCGAAGTCGTCCTCGGTGAAGGGCAGGGAGGACGGCATCACGGGAGCGTCGTCGAAGGCGGCGACGGTGAAGGGGTCGACGGGCATCGGACGGTGGGCGTAGGAGCCGATGCCGATCCGGTCGGTGTGTTCGCGGAAGTAGAGGTCGCGATCCTGGAAGCGCAGGATCGGCTTGCTCGCCTCTGTCCGTGGGTCGTTGACACCGGCCAGTTCGGGCAGCGGTTCCGTGGTGGCGTATTGGTGCGCCAGCGGCAGGAGCGGTACGTCCACCCCGGCCATCGCGCCGATCACCGGGCCCCAGAAGCCGGCGGCCGAGACGACATGGTCGGCGGGGAAGGTGCCCCGGTCGGTGGTGACGCCGGTGACCCGGCCGTCCTCCCGCTCGATCCCGGTGACGGTGTGCCGCTCCAGGAAGCGGGCGCCGCGGCTCTCGACCCGTGCGATCTGGGCGCGGCAGGCGAGCACGGCGCGGGCCAGGCCGTCATCGGGGGTGTGGAAACCGCCGTACAGCGCGGCCTCGTCGAGCATCGGCCACAGCTCCTTGCACTGCTGCGGGGAGAGCAGTTCACCGCGGACGCCCCAGGAGGCGGCGAGTCCGGCCTTGCGGTGCAGATCGGCCCAGCGGGCCTCGGTGGTGGCGATCTCCAGACCGCCGACCGGGTTGAAGCAGGGCAGTCCGTCCACGTCGAGGGAGCGGAACTTCTGGACGGTGTAGGCGGCGAACTCGGTCATGGTCTTGGACGGGCCGGTCTGGAAGACCAGGCCGGGGGCGTGCGAGGTGGAGCCGCCGGGGGCCGGCAGCGGGCCCTGTTCGAGGACGGTGACCTCGGTCCAGCCGCGGGCGGTCAGCTCATCGGCGAGGGAGCAGCCGACGATGCCGGCACCGATGACAACCACACGGGAACTGTGGGCGGGCGTACGGGACATGTCCCTCCTCCTGCTGGTCGGGGTGGTCAACCGAGGGTGGGTGTAACGCCGTTACAGGACCACGACGGAGCGCAGTACCCGGCCGTCGCGCATCTTGTCGAACGCGGACTCCACCTCGTCCAGGGCGATCGTCTCGGTGACGAATCCGCCGAGGTCGAGCCGTCCGCTGAGGTAGCGGTCGATCAGGACGGGGAAATCCCGGCTGGGCAGGCAGTCGCCGTACCAGGAGGACTTCAGGGCGCCGCCGCGCGAGAAGAGGTCGATGAGCGGCAGTTCGATGCGCATGTCCGGGTCGGGGACACCGACCTGGACCAGGGTGCCGGCCAGATCGCGCATGGAGAAGGCCTGCCGGTAGGTCTCGGGGCGGCCCACCGCGTCGATCACCACATCCGCGCCATGGCCGCCGGTCAGTCCCCGGACCGCCTCGACGGGGTCCGTACCACGGGAGTTGACGGTGTGGGTGGCGCCGAAGCGGGTGGCGCCGTCCAGCTTCCGGTCGTCGATGTCGACCGCGATGACCCGGCGCGCGCCGGCGATCGAGGCACCGGCGATCGCCGCGTTGCCGACCCCGCCGCAGCCGATGACGGCGACGGTGTCCCCGCTGCCCACCCCGCCGGTGTGCACGGCCGCGCCGTACCCCGCCATCACCCCGCAGCCGATGAGGCCGGCCGCTTCGGGACGGGCGCTGGGGTCGACCTTGACCGCCTGTCCGGCCGCGACCAGGGTCTTCTCGGCGAAGGCCCCGATGCCGAGCGCGGGGGCGAGCGGGGTACCGTCCAGCAGGGTCATCGGCTGGCCTGCGTTGCGGGAGTCGAAGCAGTACCAGGGCCGGCCGCGGCGACAGGACCGGCAGCTGCCGCAGGGCGCCCGCCAGGCGAGGACGACGTAGTCGCCCGGGGCGAGATCGGTGACGCCGGGGCCGACGGACTCGACGACGCCCGCCGCCTCATGGCCGAGCAGGAAGGGGAATTCCTCGCTGATCGCACCGTCCCGGTAGTGCAGGTCGGTGTGGCAGACCCCGCAGGCCTGCACGGCGACGAGCACTTCTCCCGGGCCGGGGTCCGGCACCACAATCGTCCGCAGCTCGACCGGTGCGCCTCGTTTCGCCGCGACGACGGCATGGACCTCGTGTGGCATGCCCTACCCCTCACTGTTGCGCACTGCACGACTGGTTGCGCGATGAGAGACATCGTGGAGACGCCGGATCGGCACCGTCAAGAGGTACGGGCCAGCTCTTGGTAAAGGACTCATGACGCACCCGGACACGGGGGCGGGGCCGGAACATCCGCTCCGGCCCCGCCCCGTGCCCGCACCCGTCACCGGGTCAACAGGCGTACCCCATCCGCCGCGACAGCTCCTCGGCTGCGGCAACGGTGCCCTTGACGACCTCGGGCAGCCGCTCCTCGGCCAGCCGGTAGGCGGGCACCGACACACTGATCGCCCCGATCACCGCGCCGTCGTGCGCCCGCACCGGCGCCGCGACCGCACGCAGCCCGAGCTCCAGCTCCTCGAACGCCACCGCGTAACCGCGCTCGACCACTTCGGCGAGCTCCCGGCGCAGCGCGGCGGCCGAGGTGACCGTCCGCTCGGTGAGCCGCGGCAACTTCCGTGCCAGCACGGCCTCCTGGACCGGTGCGGGCTGGAACGCGAGCAGCGCCTTACCGCTGGAGGTGGCGTGCAGCGGTGTGCGCCGGCCGAGCCAGTTCTGCGCGGTGACCGACGCCGGGCCGCGCGCCTGCATGATGTTGACCGCGGCATCGCTCTCCAGCACCGCGATGTTGACCGTCTCCCCCATCTCCTCGGCCAGCTCCCGGCAGACCACCGCGCCTTCCTGCGAGATGTCCAGCCGTACGGCCGCCGCACCGGCCAGCCGCAGCACCCCGGCGCCGAGGTAGTACTTGCCGCGCTCCTGCTCCTGCCCGACCAGCCCGCGGTTCTCCAGCACGCCCAGCAGCCGGAACGCGGTCGACTTGTGCACGCCCAGCTCATCGGCGACTTCGGTCACCCCGGCCTCGCCGTGCCGGGCCAGGATCTCCAGAACCGTCACGGCCCGGTCCACCGACTGCACACTGCCCGGCTGCTTCGGCGGCTTGTCCTCCGCCTGCCCCTCCACGATGTCCGTCATCTGTTGGATCTCACCACCTGGCACCCTGACCGAGGCCCGGGATTCGAAGGATCGGCATTTCCGGGGATCGCTTGACGCATCCGCTCCCCATCTGGATTCTGTTGCGCATAGCGCTTCATCGTGCGCACCGCGAAACTCGATGATACCGAACAGTAACAGGAGGACCCGTGATTCCTGTCTGCCATCTCGCCGATCTGCCCGCAGGCGAGTCCGTACGCATCGACACCGCACCTCCGATCGCCGTCTTCCACGCCGACGGGCAGCTGTACGCCATCGACGACACCTGCACCCACCAGGACGCCTCGCTCGCGGACGGCTGGCTGGAAGGGTGTCTGGTCGAATGCCCGCTGCACGCCGCTTCATTCGATCTCCGCACCGGAGCGCCGACCTGCCTGCCCGCCCGCCGGGCCGTGCGCACCCACCCCGTGACCGTCGAGGACGGCATGATCTACGTCCACCACCACGCCGCCGAGGAGGGCACCGCCGCATGAAGTCGGTCGCTGTCATCGGGGCCTCGCTGGCGGGCCTGTACGCCGCACGGGCCCTGCGCGCCCAAGGATTCGACGGCCGACTGGTGATCGTCGGGGAGGAACACCACCGCCCCTACGACCGGCCGCCGCTGTCCAAGGACTTCCTCACCGGCGCCACCGCTGACCAGGGTCAACTGGCCCTGGCCGACGCCGAGGAGATCGCCGAACTGGACGCCGAATGGCTGCTCGGCACCCGGGCCACCGGGCTCGACCTCCACGGGCGCACAGTGCTCCTCGACGGCGGCCGGTCTCTGGCCACCGACGGTGTGGTCCTCGCCACCGGCGCCACCCCGCGCCGCCTCCCCGGCCCGGCACCCACCGGAACCCACACCCTGCGCACCCTTGAGGACGCCCAGGCGCTCCGCGCGGAGCTGACCCGGGGCCCGGTCCGGGTCGTGGTGATCGGCGGGGGCTTCATCGGCGCCGAGGTCGCCTCGTCCTGCGCCCGCCTCGGCCATGACGTCACCGTGGTCGAGGCCGCCCCGCTCCCCCTCGTCCCCCAACTCGGCGACACCATGGCCGGGATCTGCTCCGCCCTCCACGCGGACCACGGTGTCACCCTGCTCACCGGAACCGGTGTCGCCCGCCTGCACGACGGCGGCGCGGGGAACCGCGTCACCGGGGTCGAGCTGGCCGACGGCCGGCTGCTCCCCGCCGAGGTGGTCGTCATCGGCATCGGGGTCCGCCCCAACACCGCCTGGCTGGAGGGCTCCGGACTCCCGCTCGACGACGGGGTGTGCTGCGACGCGGGCGGGGTCACCCCGCAGCCCCACATCGTGGCGGTCGGCGATGTCGCCAGGGTGGACGGCATCCGCGCCGAGCACTGGACCAGCGCCACCGAACAGGCCGCCGTCGCCGCACAGAACCTGCTCGCCGGCGGCACCGTCGCCACCCACCGGAGCCTGCCGTACTTCTGGTCCGACCAGTACGGCGTGCGCATCCAGTTCGCCGGCCGGCGACTGCCCACCGACACCCCGCGCATCGTCGAGGGCTCGCCCGACGACCGCAGCTTCCTCGCCTGCTACGAACGCGACGGGCGCACCACCGCCGTCCTGGCCCTCAACCGCCCCCGCCCCTTCATGCGCCTCCGCCGCGAACTCGCCCGCGCCACCCAGCCGGTCACCACCTGACCTCCCTACAGGAAGGCGCAACAGCGGGAACGGGAGCCGGATGACGCCTGCGGAGTGGCGCCTGCGGAGTGACGAATGTGGCGCAGCAGACAGTGAGAAGCGGATGACGGCGCCGCTGTGCTGTGTTCGGAACAGCGGAACGTCTGCCGGCCGGCGGCGTTCCGCGACCGCGTTCTCTTCCTAGGAGACCCACACGTGACTCCCAGCGCCTCCGCCACCCGAGCGGCCCAGACACTCTCCCGTCCCTTCACCCTGGGCGGCCTCACCGTGCCGAACCGGATAGCCATGGCGCCGATGACCCGCGAGTTCTCGCCGGGCGGTGTCCCGGGCGCCGATGTCGCGGACTATTACGCGCGCCGCGCCGCCGGCGGCGTCGGCCTGATCATCACGGAGGGGACCTACGTCCAGCACGCCGCCGCCGGAACCAGCGGCGCCGTCCCCCGCTTCCACGGTGAGGACGCGCTCGACGGCTGGGGGCGGGTCGTGGCGGCGGTCCATGCGGCGGGCGGGACGATCATGCCGCAGCTGTGGCACGTCGGCATGGCCCGCCAGGCGGGCGCTCCGCCGTTCCCCGACGCCCCGCCGTCCGGCCCGTCCGGGATCGCCCTCGACGGCACACCCTCCGGGCACGCCATGACCCAGCGGGATCTCGACGATGTCATCGCGGCCTTCGCCGAGGCGGCGGCCACGGCCGAGCGGCTCGGCTTCGACGGCGTCGAACTGCACGGTGCGCACGGCTACTTGATCGACCAGTTCCTGTGGTCGGGCACCAACCGGCGTACCGACGCCTACGGCGGCAGCCCCACCGCCCGTACACGCTTCGCCGCCGAGATCGTGGCGGCCTGCCGGGAAGCGGTCTCCCCGGACTTCCCGGTCCTCTTCAGGATGTCCCAGTGGAAGATGAACAACTACCAGGCCCGCCTGGCCGATTCACCGGAGGAGCTCCAGGCGGTCGTGGCGCCGCTGACCGAGGCCGGCGTCACCGCGTTCCACTGCTCGACGCGCCGCTACTGGCTTCCCGAGTACGAGGACTCGGACCTCAACCTCGCGGGATGGGTCAAGAAGCTCTCCGGCCGGCCGACCATCACCGTGGGCTCCGTCGGACTCGACAACGAGTTCATCGGGACGTTCAAGGGCGAACAGGCGGGCGTCGCCGGCATCGACCGGCTGCTGGACAGGCTGGAGCGGGACGAGTTCGACCTCGTCGCCATCGGGCGGGCCCTGCTCGGCGACCCGGAGTGGGCCGCCAAGATCTTCGAGGGCCGCACCGACGCCCTCGTACCGTTCGACGCCTCGATGCTGCGGACGCTGAGCTGACACCGGACGCACCGGGCGCGGCCGTTCCGCTCCGCGCCCGGCGCCCGCACCGCTCCGCCGGGCGGCTCAGCTCTCCGCACCGTCGCGTGGCTCGATGCGGTAGGTGAACGCGGCGCCTCCGGGGTCGATGGCCGTCGCCCCACCGTCGACAGTGAGGACCGCGCCGTTGACGAAGGAAGCGGCGGGTGAGAGCAGCCAGCTGATCGCCTCCGCGACCTCCTGCGGCTGCCCGGCGCGGCCCACGGGGAGCAGCCGGGTGGCCTCCTCGTACGCGGCATCCACCCCGCCGTCCGCCAGCCCGGCCTCCTCGGCGAAGCGCGCCATCCGCCGGTCGGCCATCTCCGTACGCACCCAGCTGGGGCAGACGACATTGGCGCGCAGCCCGTCCCGCCCGTAGTCGACGGCGAGGGAGCGGCACAGCTGGAGCAGCGCCGCCTTGGAGGTCGCATAGGCAGCATTGCCGTCGCCGTTGCGCAGAGCCGAGACGGAGGCGACGGCGACCACCGCACCCCGTGCGGCCAACAGGTGGGGAAGGGCGGCGCGTTGGAGCAGGAACGGGCCGGTGACATTGGTGGTCATGACGGCCTCCCAGTCCTCGACGGACAGGTCGCCGACGGCACCGCTGCGGGCGATACCGGCGTTGAGCACCAGTCCGTCGAGCCTTCCGTAGGCGGATACGGCCGTCTCGACGAGGCCTTGCACCGCCTCGGGATCCGCGGCGTCCGAAGGATGGGCCAGCGCCCCGGTCTCCTCGGCCAGGCGGTGCAGCGGTTCGGGCCGGCGGCCGGAGATCACCACCTGGTGCCCGGCCGCCCGCAGCAGCCGGGCGGTGGCGGCGCCGATCCCCGTACCGCCGCCCGTCACAATGACAACTCGCTGTTCCGCCATGGTCGTTCCAGCCTCCGAGGATGGTCGCCTACCGACCTCGTGATCATACGGACGGCCCTCGCGAGCCGGGCGAACATTTCCGGCCCCTTACCGCATCCCGGCGGCCGGCGGTCAGACCGCGTTCAGCTGGGCGGCCGCGGCGTCCACGGTCTGGGTGAGCAGGGTGGCGATGGTCATGGGGCCGACGCCGCCGGGGACCGGGGTGATCAGGGCGGCGCGGGTGCGTGCCGAGTCGAAGTCCACATCGCCGACGTTGCCCGGGTTGGAGCCGGCGTCTATCACGACGGCCCCGGGCTTGAGGTGCTCACCGCGCAGGAACCGGGGCCGGCCGACGGCCGCGATCAGGACATCGGCCTCCTTGGTGAGCGACGCCAGGTCGGTGGTGCGGGAGTGGCAGTAGGTGACGGTGGCGTTGCGGCCGAGCAGCAGCATCCCCACCGGCTTGCCGAGGATCGCGCTGCGGCCGACCACGACGGCGTGCTTGCCGGCCAGGTCGACGTCATAGTGGTCCAGCAGCCGGAGGATGCCGCCGGGCGTGCAGGAGGCGAAGCCGTCCAGGCCGAAACTCATCGCGGCGAAGGAGTGGCAGGTGACGCCGTCGACGTCCTTCTCGGGGGCGATCGCCTCGAACGCGGCCCGCTCGTCGATGTGCGGGCCGACCGGGTGCTGCAGCAGGATGCCGTGCACGGTGGGGTCGTTCGACAGCGCCGTGATCGTGTCGACCAGCTCCGCGGTCGTGGTGGCGGCGGGCAGCGCGACATGCCGGGAGAGAATTCCGGCCTTGGCGCACCGGTTGCGCTTCATGCGTACATACGTCACCGAGGCGGGGTCCTCGCCGACGAGAACGGTCGCCAGACACGGGGCCGTGCCGGTCCGTTCGGTGAGGTCGGCCGCGCGCCGGGCGGCCTGTTCGACCATGCTGCGGGCCAGTGCGCTGCCGTCCATGAGGCGGGCTTCCGGGGACATGGGCTGCTCCTGAGCGTCGTGTGGGATCGCCCAGGCGCGCGGCACGGACCGTGGATGGCCGAGCCGCTCCCCGGTGGTACTCCACCCAAGCGCCAGTCACGGCTCGGCGCCCACTGTAATCGACGTCTGATCGTCCGCCCAGGGGCGGCATCGGCCCCAGCCCCGGCTGCGGCGGCTACGGCAGGCGACGCCCTTCGACGGCCCGGATACCTCCGGCGCACGACGGCGCAGGCTCGTCACCCCCCTCCCTGACCGGGTGCGGAGAGAGGTGGTTGAGGGGCGGCGGTGGCCTCCCATTGGCTGAGGATGCCGTCCCAGTCGTGCTGGGCAGCGGTGATGGCGTTGGCATCCCAGGTGGGCTGGGTGGGCTGCTGATACTGCTGGTGTTCCTCGTACACCCGGTATTCCTGGTACTCCTGCGGGTCCGGGTAGTTCTGACACGGCTGCTGCTTCCAGGGCTCATGCTCGTAGTGCTCCCGTGGGGGCTGCTGTGGTCGCTCGCGCCAGGCCAGGTGGGGGGTCTCGGGCTGTGGGGAGGGCGGGGGACTGACCATCCGGCGGTGCCGGCCCGTGCGGTCCGACGCCGGAGGCTGGACCGGGCGGCTCTCGGCGGACAGCTGTTGTGCGCGGGCCACCAGCAGCCGGACGTCGAGACCGAGTTCGGTGGCCAGGGCGGTGAGGTCAACTCCGTTGTGCCAGCTGCTCATCAGGACGGCGTCCAGCTCCGGTGCCCAGGCCGGCTCGGAGGGGGGCTGGGGCACGGCGACCGGGACCGCCTGTGGTGGGGCCGAGGGGCCCGGAGGGTGCACGGCGGCCCCTGGGGCGGCGGCCGTCTGCGCGGGCTGCGGTGCGGGGGCCTGCTGCGCGGGCTGCTGCGGTGCGGGGGGTTGCTCGCACGCGGGCTGTGCGAGCAGGCTCTTGGCGACCGCGCGGGCGTCTTCCTTGCCCACCGTGCGCCGGGCCAGCCGCACTTCGCGTTCGTCCAGGCCGAGCAGCTCCGCCACCACCGCGTCACTGCCCACGGTCACGGCGAAGGCGGCCAGGGTCCGCGAACGGCGGGCCTCGGCCTCGTCGAGGAGTCCCTGCGTCCGGCGGACCTCGTCATCGCTGCTGCAAAACGCTTGTGCGAGTACCGCGTGGCGCTCCCACAACTCCCTCGGTTCCATGACTGCGACAACGTTCCTTCGTCCGGATTGGACCGCTTCCCGGCTATAGATCACTGCATAAGGTGATATTCGATGGAGACCCGTCCCTGCCTGCCTGGCGGAAGTACGGACGGCTGCAAAAATACGCAGTGACCCCAGCGTCGAAGAATCGTTTCTACGGCCATGAGCGTCCCCTCTTCCGGCACCGTCGCAGGTCACGGACAGACGTCCCTCCCCCGCCCCGGGCAGATGCCGCGGTGGATCACCGCGGAGGTCATCAGGCAGACACCGGTGTACGCCGGGCTGGTGAAGCAGTGGACCGAGCGTGCCGCCACGGTGCCCGGGGTCGCCGATCCCGAGTGGCAGCGCCTGGTCTCCTACCGTGCGCTGATGGAGGAGACCGAGAGCGCCCTCACGGCCCTCCGGCCCCATCGCGCGCCCGACGTACTGCCGCCGAGAAAGCCGTCGGTCCCCTCGGCCCGGCCCGCCCGTCTGGACGCCGGAACCGGCTCCGCCGCGGCTGCCGGGCCGGCGGCGCAGGCGGCACCCCGGCCGGAGTACCGTTGAGTTGTCGAGGATTTCCCGCTGTCCGGCGACTGCGCCGGCAGCGGCTTTGACCAGCGACGGAGCCCGGGTGAGCGCAACGGATGACACGGACTTCAGCCCGATCGGGGTGATCGGGCGGGTGACCGTCTCGATCCCGACCGACGGCCCGGGTGAGGTGCTGCTGCCCGTACGCGGCGGCACCGAAGCCTTCGCCGCCTGGTCCCGCGAGCCCATCGCCCGGCACACGCAGGTCATCGTGGTGGAGCACACCTCGGCGCGGTCGGTGATCGTCGCGCCGCTGCCCGCGTGACCCGGCGGTCCCGCAGACCGTGCCCGCCGACCACGTGAGCACTCCCCTTTCCCGCGGCCGTCCCCGCGCCCCGGCCGAGGCCGGTCGCACCGGACCAGGAGCCTTCCGATGTTGTTCTGGCATGTTCCGGCGCCGAATGAGGCGCTGTTGATCTCCGGCTCGAAGCGCCGGGCCGGGGACGCCCAATTCCGTATCGTCACCGGCCATGGCTGCTGGGTCCTGCCCGTCAAACAGAAGGCGTCCGTGCTGTCGCTGTCGCTGCGGGAGGCGGAGATCTCCGAGGACTGCGTCACCCAGCAGGGCATCCGGCTCGGCGTCCGGGCGGTTGCCGTCTTCAAGGTCGGGGACGACCAGACGTCCATCGCCAACGCCGCGCGCCGGTTCCTCTCCGAGCAGGCCACCATGGAGGAGCTGGTGGGGCGGATCTTCGCCGGTCATCTGCGCTCGATCGTCGGCGGACTGACCGTCGAGCAGATCATCCGGGAGCGGGACCGGGTCGCCCAGGAGGTCAAGGAGGGCAGCCACTCCGAGATGGAGAAGCTCGGCATCGTCGTCGACGCCCTGCAGATCCAGGAGATCGCCGACACCTCCGGCTACATCACCAACCTCGCCGCCCCGCACGCCGCCGCGGTCGCCAGCGCGGCCCGGATCGCGCAGGCCAAGGCCGACCAGGAGGCGACCGAACGGGAGCAGCAGGCGGCGGCGCTGAAGGCCGAGTACGAACGGGACACCGCGATCAAGCGGGCCGGGTTCCTCGCCGAGACCGAGCAGTACAACGCCCGTGCCGCACAGGCCGGCCCGCTGTCGCAGGCCAGGGCCTCGCAGGAGGTCATCGAGGAGCAGACCGCGCTGGCCCAGCGGCAGGCCTCGCTCGCCGCCCAGCGGCTGGAGGGCGAGGTTCGCCGCCCCGCGGACGCCGAGGCCTACCGGCTGCGCACCCTGGCGGAGGCCCAGCGTGACCAGGTCCGGTACGAGGCGGACGCCCGCGCCTACACCGAGCGGACCGTCGCCCAGGCGCGCGCCGACGCCAACACGGCCCTCGCGGGCTCGCTGCGGGACGGCAACCAGGAGCTGATCGCCGCCAACCGCACCGTCGAGAACCTCCCCGCCCTCACCGAGGCCGCGGCCGAGGGCCTCGCCGGCGCCCGGCTGACCGTCCTCAACGGCACCGACGGGATGAACGAGATCGTCTCCGGCATCGTCGGCCAGGGGCTGGCCATTCTCGACAGCCTGAAGAAGGGGGCCGGCACGCCCGGCGCCACTCCCCCGCTGGCCGACGGCGCGGGATCACTGCCACGGAAGGTGACGAAGCTGAAGCAGGACGGCGCCGGGTCCGGTGCGTCCTGACCGGACATCCGTACGGGACCGGAACGGCGCGCCGGGCCGTGGCCGCCGGTCACACGTCGAGGACGGCGAGGTCGAGTCGCCGGAGACGGGCGGGGTCGGCGATCACTTCGTAGGCGGAGATCCTTTCGCCCTCGACGGTGACGGTGAGGGCGAGTAGCAGCCGGCCACGCGGGGCCACGACGATCCCCACGGTCCCGTTCACCAGCGCCGGCGCCGCGAAGCGTGCCTTCCGCCCGAAGACCAGGGTCCCCGCGGCCACCGAGTGCGCACCGCGGAGCTCCGTCGGCGCGCCCGGGGGCAGGGCAGCGGGGTCGGCCCGGCGCACGACGTCGGGGGCCAGCACCGCGAGCAGCGCGTCGAGGTCACCGTCGCGCGAGGCGGCGAGGAAGGCGTCGACGGCCTTGCGCTGCCGGGCGAGATCGGCGGCGGGAACGGCGGGGGTGCCCTGGACCTTGTGACGTGCGCGGCTGGCGAGCTTCTTCGTGGTCACCGGCGAACGTTCCACGAGGGGAGCGATCCGGTCGAACGGCACGGCGAACATGTCGTGCAGGACGAAGGCGATCCGCTCGGCGGGAGCCAGGGTGTCCAGCACCACCAGCAGGGCCCGGCCGACCGAGTCGATCAGCAGCGCTTCGGGTTCCGGGCCGGTCCCGTCCTCGGCGTCCCGGGCCGGGTCGGGCGGTTGCTGTCCGGCCGGTTCCTCCCGTCGTGCGGTGCGGGAGCGCAGGATGTCGAGGCAGAGCCGCGACACGACCGTCGTCAGCCAGCCGGGCAGGTTCTCGACGGTTCCGCTGTCGATACGGCTGAGCCGTAGCCAGGCTTCCTGCACGGCGTCGTCCGCATCGCTGAGGGAGCCCAGCATCCGGTAGGCGACCGCGCGCAAATGGCCGCGCTGTGCCTCGAACCGTTCCGCCAGCCGGTCCTGCTCGTCCATCGGTCACCTTTCCTCGTCCCGCTCCGTCACCTTGATGACGCGCACCACCGGGCCGAGGTGACCGGCGCCCGCGGTCCGGCCCGGATTCCGGGCCCGGCCACCGCCCCGGCCCGTTGACCAGGAGGAACACACCATGAGCAGTACCCTGCCGACCACCGCCGACCAGCCGCTGCTGCGGCGCGCGGACCTCGGCGGCCTCTCCTTGCCCAACCGTGTGGTGATGGCCCCGCTCACCCGGGGCCGCGCGGCCAACGCCGCGCTCGTACCGACGGAGTTGCACGCCGCCTACTACGGCCAGCGGGCCACCGCCGGACTGATCATTACCGAGGGGACCTGGGTCAGCGAACGGGCGGTCGGCTTCGTCCATGTCCCCGGCATCTACCGCGAGGACCAGATCGCCGGGTGGCGGCGGGTCACCGATGTCGTGCACGCCCTCGGCGGCCGCATCGTGCTGCAGCTCTGGCACACCGGCGCCGCCTCGCACCCCGACCACCTGGGAGGAGAGCTGCCCGGCGGGCCGTCGGCGGTCAACCCCCGTACGAGGTCCTTCACCGCCGGCGGGTTCAAGGAGACGGTCACTCCCCGGGAGATGACCACCGCCGACATCGCGGCCACGGTCGCCGACTTCCGTGCCGCCGCGGAGAACGCCCGGCGCGCGGGGTTCGACGGGGTCGAGATCGGTGCCCTCGGCGCGTTTCTGATCGCGCAGTTCCTCAACCCACGGCTGAACCGCCGCACCGATGCCTACGGCGGTGACCGTACGGGCCGGCGGCGTCTGCTGCTGGACATCGTCGACGCGGTCGCCGAGCCGTGGCACGGCCGGTGCGTCGGCGTCCGCCTGGCGCCCTACTGGAACGAGGGGGAGCATTTCCGGGCCGACGAGGAGACGCTCGCCGACCACGACGCACTGGTGACGGAGCTCAACGACCGTCCAGTCGCCTACCTGCACCTGCGGGGCCGGGACCGCACCACGGCGGACGAGGCCCCCGACCTCGCGGCGCTCGCACGCTACCGGCGGCGGTTCGACGGCCCCCTGATCGCGAACAACGGCTTCGACCGTGAGTCGGGGAACGCCGTCCTCGACGCCGGGATCGCCGACGCCGTGTCCTTCGGCACGCACTTCATCGCCAACCCCGACCTCGTCACCCGGTTCGCCCTGCGGCAGGAGCCGGCCGTCGGTGACCCGGCCACGTACTACACCGGCGGGGCCGGGGGCTATGTCGACTACGCCTTGTCGGGGAGTGGCGCAGGGGCCGCGGACGCGCTCGTCCCCGGGGTATGACCGGGACTTGGGCGGATCACCGCCGGCACGGGCCACCGGACACACAAAGGTGCCCGGCGGCCCGTGCGGGCCCCGGTCAGGTCATGGCCGCTGCCGGCGCACGGCCGGCCCGGATCACTTGGCGGGTTCCGTGGGCGTACCGCGCCAACGGGTCAGGACGAAGTGCGCGATGACGCCGAAGAGCAGCCCCCAGAAGGCGGATCCGATGCCGAAGAGGGTGACACCGGAGGCGGTGGCGAGGAAGGTGATCAGGGCCGCCTCGCGGTCCTTCTCCTCCTTGACCGCCCCCGTCAGCCCGCCGGCCAGCGCACCGAGCAGGGCGACTCCGGCGACCGCCGCCACCAGTTCCTTGGGCAGGCCCGCGAAGAGCACCACCAGCGTGGAGCCGAAGGCCCCGATGAGGAGGTAGAACGCTCCGCAGGAGACTCCGGCCACATAGCGCCGCTTCGGGTCGCGGTGCGACTCGGGGCCGGTGCAGATGGCGGCGGTGATCGCCGCGAGGTTGATGGCATGGGAGCCGAACGGTGCCAGCGCCGTGGAGACCAGCCCCGTGGAACCGATCAGCAGGCGGTCCTTGGGCTCGTAGCCGGACGCGGTGAGCACGGCCATACCCGGTGCGTTCTGTGAGGCGAGCGTCGCCAGGATCATCGGCACCGCGATGCCGATGAGGGAGGCGAGCGAGAATTCCGGGGTCGTCAGCACCGGCTTGGCCAGCTCGATCCGGTCCAGATGGATGTCCAGCCGGGAGCTGACGGCACTGGCCGCGACACCCGCCGCCAGGGCGACCAATACGGCGTACCGGGGCAGCCACCGCTTCGCCAGGAGGTAGGCGACCAGCACGGAACCGGCAATGAGGGGTGCGGTCTTGAGCGAGGTGAACACGCCGGTGCCGAAGGAGAAGAGGATGCCGGCGAGCATCGCGGAGACCACGGCGGTGGGCACCTGCCGCATCAGCCATCCGAACACTCCGGTCAGACCGACCAGGGTGATCACCAAACCGGTGACGATGAACGCCCCGATGGCCTCCGCGTAGGAGTACGCCCCCAGGCTGGTGACCAGCAGGGCAGCGCCCGGTGTCGACCATGCGGTGATCACCGGCATCTTCGTACGCAGGCTCAGCCCGATACAGGTGAGCCCGCTGCCGATGGAGATGGCCCATACCCATGAGCTGGTCTGTGCGGTGTTCAGATGCCCGGCGGACGCCGCCGCCAGCACGATGACGAGCGGGCCCGAGTAGGACACGACGACGGCGACGAAGCCCGCCAGTACCGCGGACAGCGAGGCGTCACGGAACAGGCCGGGCCGGGTCCCCGGCTCCGGGGGCCCCTCCGCCGCGTGCGCCGGCTCCGGTGGGGCGGAACCCGGCGGTGCGGCGTCGGGGTGGGGGGTGGGTGTCTTGGAACTCAACGGTCTTCCTTCACGGCCTTTTCCAGGGCCTGTTCGAGGTCGGCGACGAGGTCTGCGGGGCTCTCCAGACCTATGGACAGCCGCAGCATGTCCTTCGGCGAGGTACTACCCGGCCCTTCGAAGGTGTAGCGGTGTTCGATCAGACTCTCCACCCCGCCCAACGAGGTGGCACGGATGAAGAGTTCGCAGTGGTTGGCGGTCCGCAGGGACTGCTGCCACTCGCCGTCGACGTGCAGGGAGAGCATGCCGCTGAAGCCCCCCGTCATCTGCCGGGCGGCGACGGCGTGTCCCGGGTCGGTGGCGAGACCCGGGTAGGCCACCCGCCGGATCCGGGGGTGCTCCGCGAAGTGCTCGGCCACGGCCATCGCGGTCTCCGAGATCTGGCGCATCCGGGGGTAGAGCGTCCGTATGCCCCGCATCAGGAGGTAGGTCTCCATCGGGCCGAGTATCGGGCCGGTCAGCCGGCGGTGCAGCTGCAGCCGCTCCCAGATCGCGTCCCGGGCCTCGCTGCTGCCCGGCGCCTTGACGAGCAGTCCGGCCACCACATCGGTGTGGCCGTTGAGGTACTTGGTGCCCGAATGCATGATCAGGTCCGCGCCGAGTGCGAACGGCTTGGAGTGCACCGGGGTGGGGACGGTGTTGTCGACGCCGAACAGGGCACCGGCCCGGTGCGCGATCTCGGCGCAGGCGGCGATGTCGGTCACCGTCCAGGTCGGGTTCGCCGGGGACTCCGCCCACACCAGTGCGGTCGGGGCGGCGGTCACGGCGGCCGCCACCGCGTCCAGGTCGTTCATGGGTGCCTGGACGACCTCCAGGCCGCGCTGCGGGCCGAATTCCAGCAGCCACTTGGTGAGCCCGAAGTACATGGTCTGCGGGACCACGACCCGCGCACCGGCCGGCAGCACCTGGAAGACGGAGGTGGCGGCGGCCATACCGGACGAGAAGACCAGCGCGTCCGAGCCGCCCTCCAGGCCCGCCACCACCTTCTCGACCTGCTCGTACCCCGGTGTCCCCTGATCGCGCAGATAGGCCAGTCCGGCCGGCGCCCGGTACTCGTTGTCGCGCGCGAAGGTCGCGCCCAGCCCGATCGGGGGCGGCACGGCGCCGGTGGTCGGGCAGCGCCAGCCGTCGCCCTGCGCGGCGCGCGTCTCGGGCCGGTACTCCTGCGTCCAGGGGGTGAAGGTCTCGCTGTTGTTCATCGCTTCCTCGTCATCAGTTCCGGCAGAGCGGTGCTCAGGGCACGTTCGGCGTCCAGCAGCGCACGGGAGGGCGCGCCGGGTGAGGGCACATAGTGGTTGTAGTAGCTGGACCCCTCGGTGTGCGGCCCGAGGAAGAACAGGCGCGGCTGCGGGGTGCCCGTACGGTCGATCCCCTGGCCCTGCCGGGTGACGTCCAGCCCGTGCACCGTCCCTCCGCGGTGCGCGAGGGTGCGGACGCGGCCCGCGGCGACGAGCGTGCCGAGCAGTGTCCCGGGTGCCCGGTCCGCGCCGGGCTCGGTCACATGCGCCTGCACCACGTGGTCGACCTCGATCCGCAACGGCTCGGCCAGGCAGGTGGATTCCAGTCGCCAGGGTCCCTGTCCGGCCGGTGCGACGATCTTCGGCTGCGGGCCGGGGCCGAGCCGGACGATCCCCGCGTCGATCAGCGAGAGCAGCTCGGCCGACCGGTCCAGCTGCGGGCCGATCACCTGCCGGTTCACCGTCGAGGCGAACTCCCCGAAGAAGGCGGCCAGCGACGCGTCGTCGACTCCCGGCGGGTCGATGACCGCGCGCAGGACATCGCGGTGGTCGCGCAGGACCTCCAGGGCCTCCTTGAGCGGGCTCACCCCGAGGCCTTCGCGGGCCTCGGCCAGGTCGGCGGCGACCTCCGCGGTGAACCAGTCGCGGTAGGCGGAGTGCTCCGTCCACTGCCGGTCCGCGAGGCCGGCGGACAGGATCCCGGGCACCGGGCTGGTGCCGAACCGGGCGCGCAGCTCGTCGAGCAGGGTCTTGTGGCCGGCCCGGGCGCAGCGCCTGGCCATCTCCAGCCCGGCGTCCGTGGTGTCGCCCATCTCCCGGCCCAACAAGACGCGGTAGTAGGCGAGTTCCATCTCGGCCTCGACGAGCGGCAGCACCTCGGCGGCGAAGTCGATCCGCCGGTCAGCCCGCCGCGTACGGATCTCGTCGAGGTGCTCCGTGGTCAGTGCCAGCGGGGCGAAGCGCATCCGTCCCGGGTGGAGGCGCGGCCGGCTGCGCGAGGGCATCCCGGAGCGGTTGGTCAGCACGATCAACGGCTCCTGCCCGCTGGGCAGATAGCGCATCCCGTGCTCGACCGTCGTGTGCGCTCCCCCGCGTCCGAGGGTCAGTGTGGCGATGACGTCCATGGCCGTCAGCCCCATGCCGAGGACGGCCACCCGTTCGCCCGGTCCGATGCTGTCGAGCGCCTCGGGCAACGGATAGGGGCGGGTGACGAGTCGGGGGTCGGGAGCGGGTGCCGCGGGCCGGTAGAGCGAGTGGTGCCCGACGGTGACGAAGACGGCGTCGGCGTCGATCCGGGTGCCGTCGGCGAGGACGACCGTTTCGGTGTCCGGCGTTCCGGGGTGGATGTCGACGGCCGTCGTACGATGCCGCACCAGTGTGAGGTTCTCGGGCGCCGCGTCGGTGATCTCCCCCGCCGCCCAGGTGAGGTACTCACTCAGCAGCCTGCGGGGCAGGAAGTCGTTCGGCTGGATCTCCCGTCCCGCGCCCGGGCGCACGGTGTAGCCGTCGTCCGCCAGCCGCAGGTCCCGGCGCCGGCACCATTCGTGCAGCGAGGGGCCGGATATCGGTACGGGGCCGTCCACCATGTGCGGGTCGGCGAAGGCCGTGAGCTGTGCGCAGACGGTGTTGAGCAGCAGATGGTCGGGCTGGGCGGGCAGATGGAATCCGGCGCCGAAGGGCTGCGGGTCGATGAGGTGGACGGTGAGCGGGGCCGGCTGCGTCAGACAGTGCGCGACCAGCCGCTCGAAGACGCCCAGCCCCCGCGATCCGGCGCCCACTATCGCGACGGAGACGGGTCTGTGATTCACCACCGGCGCGTCTCCCCGAAGAAGTTGGGCACCTCGATGGTGCTGCCGTCCTTGCGTGCCTCGCCGAGGACGAACGCCCCTACCGCGAGGTCCAGCACGCCCAGCCCGAACGGCGAGAAGATCACCGGCCGGTCCGGGGAGGGCGTCACCTCCCCGTTCAGTACTCCGGCGAGGGTTCCGGTCACGAACTCGCGGGAGCCGGACAGCTGCTCGGCCAGGTGGGGTGACGTCTGCGCCTTCAGGCAGTGCTCGACGTCGTCGAGGATGTTGTCCGCCCCGAGGACCACCTCGGGGGCCAGGTCACGCAGGGAGATGTTGAGAACCAGCTGACCGGGCTTGAACGGGGTGCTGACGTAGGGCTCCAGAGCCGTCGTGGCGAAGACGACGGTGTCGGTCCCCAGCGCGGCGTCGAGGTCGGCGGTGAAGGTGGCCGGACGGTTCTGTGTGGTGCGCACATGCTCGGCCAGGGCCTGTCCGGAGGCCTCGTCGAGATCGTGGACGAGGTAGGCGTCCGGGGCGCAGCCCGCGACATTCAGGTAGTCGCAGATGTTGCGGGCGATGACGCCGCCGCCCACGACGGCGATGCGGGTCCCCGCGAAGCCGTCCGGTCGGAGGGCGGTCGCCGCGACGGCCGCGGAGGCGGCGGTGCGCGCCGCGCTGATGTTGGCGGCTTCGAGGCAGGCGATCGGGTACCCGGTCTCGTAGTCGTTCAGGAGCAGGACGGCCGACGCGCGCGGGGCCCCGCGGCGGGTGTTGCCCGGGAAGCTCGCGATCCACTTGATACCGGCGAGCTGGACATCGGCGCCCAGGAAGGCCGGCAGCGCGATGATCCGGGAATCCGGCTTCTCCGGAAAGCGGAGAAAGTAACTGTCCGGGTTGACGGAGTCTCCGGACTCATGTGCCCGATAGGCATCGCTGACAATGCCGAGCACGTCTCCACGCTTTTCGCGAAGAACTTGACGAACCGTTTCTCCGGCCACTATCTCAAAATTGAACATCAAGCGTTCCCCCCACTCAGGCCGGTGCCTGAGTTACTTTGTTGCCGACGGTCTCGGGCCAGCGTTGCGCCACCCATGCGTCGTTGTAGATGGTCTCCAGGTAGCGGTCCCCGAAGTCGGGTGAAATCGCCACCACGACACTTCCGTCCGGGATCTCCTTCGCGGCGTCCTGCACGGCGCACAGCACCGTGCCGGACGAGCCCCCCAGCAGCAGCCCGCGTTCTTCGGCCAGCGTCCGGCACATCTCGACGGCGGCCGACTCGGAAATGAGCACGACCTCGTCGATATTCCCGGTGTCCAGAATTTCCGGCCGCCTGCTCGTCCCCAGGCCCGGAATGTGGCGGCGGGCCGCGGGCCCGCCGAAGGTCACGGAGCCCTCGGCGTCCACCGCGATGATCCGGGTGGCGGGGCTGTGGCGGCGCAGGTACTCCGCGCAGCCCATCAGGGTGCCGGTCGTTCCGGCACCGATGAAGGCGTAGTCGATGTGGCCGATCTCCTCGAGGAGCGCACGGCCCGTGCGGTCCCGGTGGGCCTGCGGCCCGGCCGGGTTGGCGTACTGGTTCAGCCAGAACAGGTCGGGTTCGCGGCGCAGCCGCTCGTCGATGTAGTCGATGCGCGACTGCAGATAGCCGCCGTGGGCGTCCCTGACGTCGATGACCACCACTTCGGCGCCGAGAACCTCCATCAGACGCCTCGACTGGACGGTGGAGTTGGGGTCCGTGACACAGGTCAGCCGGTAGCCCTTGGCCGCGCACACCATCGCCAGGGCGACGCCGAGGTTTCCCGACGTCGACTCGATCAGCCGGGTCCGCGGAAAGCAGCGCCCGGAATCCTCGGCCGCCGCGACCAGCGCGACAGCAGTTTTGAGTTTTACCGAACCGGCAGGATTGAGGCCTTCCAGTTTGAGGAAGACTGAACTGCCGGGAACTAATTGGTCAAGCCGGATGAAGAGATCATCCAGTACGAGATCATAAACTTCTTCCGCTATCACCAGTATCCAAACCGTTGAATATGGGCAGCGCAAAACAATTGCGCTCGCCAAAGCGAGGAGCCCACGGGCTTGTTGGTCGGCGCACGGGTCAGGTGCGCGCTACGCAGAAGGGACTCTTCCCCCGTCCCCCGATGTCACAAATCCCCCATTCGCGATGCGACAGAACAATCCTGCCACTACGCAAGGCCGATGACAACGATTATATGGACGCCAAAACCGTTGAATCGTGAAATGTGGCCGGATCTCGGCCGTGGGCACCACTCCTGACCTGCCGTTACCCCTGGTGATGCCACCGGGTGAGGAACTTCCGCAGGACCCGGACATGCGGCCGGACATGCGGTGGGCCCGGGGTCATGACCCCGGGCCCACCGCGCACTGTCTGACGGGTACTAGAGGAGACCGAGCAGGCCGAGGTTGAGCAGGCCGTTCCTGCCCAGACCGGAGCCGTCACGCCCATAGCCGTCGCGGTATCCGTCGCGGCCATAGCCGTCGCGCCCGTAACCGTCGCGCTCGTAACCGCCGTCGCGGCCGTAGCCGTAGCCGTCGCGGCGGTCGCGGCCGAAGCCGTCATAGCCGTCGTGGCCACGGTGCCCGACGCGGCCCTGGTGGCGGCTGTTCTGCTGCTTGCCGTGGTGGCCCTTGATGCAGCTGTGCGAGGCACACTTGGCGTCCTGGGAACTGCTGGGGGGCGCGGTCGCGGCGGTGGCGGCGCCTGCCGTCGGCACCACGAGGGCAGCCGCGGTCAGGCCGGCCACTGCAAGGCCGCGCGGGATCGAACGGAGCATGTTTCCACCTTCACTCGACTCTGCAGAAAATGAATATTTCCTGCAAAGGCGACGATAAGCGGGCATTTGTCCACTGACTTGCGACCCGCCGCAGAGTCACTGGAACGCAGCACGCACGGCAACGACCCACGCCGCTGACCGGCTGTTCACTCCGGAATACCCCCGCTTTCCCCGTCCGTCGACCCGTCCGTGGGCGCGTCCGTCGCCCCTTCCGCCGGCAGGCTCTCCAACAGGTTTCCCAGGGCGCCCGCGACGAGTGCGCAGACCGTGTCGGGGTCGGCGCTCGCCAGCGGCTCCTTGGCGACGACCACTCGCATCAAGCCAATTCCCAGCAGCCAGGACAGTGCCAGATCGGCGCGCAGACTCCCGGTCTCGGACGCGGAGAGCGTGGCGAGGACCTCCGCGTACTCCTCCCCCAGCCCGCGCAGCGCCTCCGCTATTTCGTCGCTGCCGCCGATGGAGCGCAGGCACACCTCCAGCGAGCGGTCGGCGCCCTCCCCGCCGCCGGCCAGCATGCCGCGCAGCGCGACCTCGAACAGCCGCTCGGCGGGAGTGGTCCGCAGCTGCTCGTGGCCGCCACGCGCCATCACCTCTCCGAACAGGGCTTTCTTCGAGCCGAAGTAGCGGAACAGCAGGGCCTGGTTGGCCTCGGCCCGGGATGCGATGTCGCGCACCGTCGCCCGTTCGTAGCCACGCTCGGCGAACAGCTCCGATGCGGCGTCGAGCAACCGCAGTCGGGTGCCCTGCGCGTCCCGCCGGGAGGCGTTCGCCGTGCCCTGCCGCGGGGTCTTCGCCATCGCCACACTCCTCTCCATTGGCCGTCACGATGACGGCCACAATGCGTCGTTGACCGCCTCCGGGGGGCGGCTTACCGTGATGTAAGCAGGTGCTTACACAAGGGAGGTCGCCTTGACCACAGCCGACACAGCACCCCTCTCCTACCCCTTCAATGTTCCCGAGAGCCTTGAGCTTTCCGAAGAGTACGAACAGGCCCGCAACCGTCCCGGGCTGCTGAAGGTCCGCATGGCGTACGGCGAGCCGGCCTGGCTCGTGACCCGGTATGCCGAGGCCCGGTTCGTCCTCGGCGATCAGCGCTTCAGCCGCGCCGAGGGCGCGCGGCACGACGAGCCCCGGGCGTCCGAAGGACGCCGGGACAGCGGCATCCTGGGGATGGACCCGCCCGATCACACCCGGCTGCGGACGCTGGTGGCCAAGGCCTTCACTGTCCGCCAGGTCGAGAAGCTGCGGCCGCAGGTCAAGCAGCTGGCGAACGAGCTGCTCGACGAGTTGGTGGCGGCCGGGCCGCCCGCCGACCTGGTGGACCGTTACGCCCTGCCCATCCCCGTCGCCGTGATCTGCCGGATGCTCGGGGTGCCGGCCGAGGACCGGCCGCGGTTCCGGGTGTGGAGCGATGCCGCCTTGTCGACAAGTTCCCTCACCGCGGCGGAATTCGACGCCAATATGGAAGAACTCCGCGCCTATATGCGGCAGTTGATCGAGGAGCACCGGAGCGCCCCGCGGGACGATCTGATGACGGCACTGATCGACGCCCGGGACGTCGGCGACCGGCTGTCCGAATTGGAGCTGGTGGACCTGTGCGTCGGGATTCTCGTCGCCGGGCACGAGACCACCGCCACCCAGATCCCCAACTTCGTGCTCGCGCTGCTGGACCACCCGGGCCAGCTCGCCCTGCTGCGCAAGCAGCCGGAGCTGATCGGCGGCGCGGTGGAGGAGTTGCTGCGTTTTGTTCCGCTGGGCAGTGGCGCGAGCCAGCCCCGTTATGCGACGGAGGACGTCGAGGTCGGCGGGACGCTGGTGCGGGCCGGGACCCCGGTCCTGGTGGCGGTGGGCGCCGCCAACCGGGATGCGCTGCGCTTCGGCACACCCGGGACGCTGGACATCTCCCGGACCGGGAATCAACACCTCGGATTCGGCCACGGTGTCCATCACTGCCTCGGTGCGCCCCTGGCCCGTCTGGAACTCCAGGAGGCGATCGGCGCCCTGATCACCCGGTTCCCGGAACTGCGGCTGGCCGGTGACGTGGTGTGGAAGAGCGAGATGCTGGTGCGCGGACCGCGGGTCATGCCGGTGGGGTGGTGAGCGGATGACCTGGGAGGTGGAGATCGACCCACAGCAGTGCATCGCCTCGGGGTCCTGCGCCGCCATCGCCCCGGACCTCTTCGTCGTGGACGGCGCGCACGCCCGTCCGCTGAGGGACCGGATCGAGGAGGACGAGCGCGCCCTGGACGCCGCCGACGTCTGCCCGGCGATGGCCATCACTGTCCGAGACGGTGCGAAGGTCCTCGGGCCCCGGCCGTAGGACACCGCGGAGGTGACGGGGCGTGGTGTCGGCCACGCCCCGTTTGCGGCATCGACCCTGGTCAGGCGGTAACTCCCCCTCACCGCACAGCAGTTGGTGACCCCTGCCCTCCGTCGCGCGCAGACACCCCCGTCGCTCACCCTCAGTGGTCGGAGCACAAGATCACTTCATGTAGGCTTACTGACTGGTAACGACCTATTTTTCGACCAGAGGGGGATCTCATGCGTCGACGTATTTCCGTACTCGCCGTGACCGCGGCCGTGGCCGGAGGCGTGCTGTTTGCGGCGCTGCCCGCGCAGGCCGCCACCACGGCCGCCGGCCGGCAGAGCGTGGCGGCCGGCGGCGGCATCAGCGTCAACATCGACGAGCTGCGCCAGCAGTCCGCCGACCTGAAGGCCAAGGCCAACCGTCTGGACCATGAAGGCGAGCACGAGGCCGCCAACCGCGCCCGCGCGCAGGCCAACGCGCTGGACAAGAGGATCCAGGCGTACCTCGACGCCGAAGAGAACATGTCCTGACCCACGTCAGCGCCACACCGTCGCCCGCCCCGGAACCATCGGGGCGGGCGACGGTGCTGTGTACGGGTGGCCGGCGGGCAGCCGCCGAAGGCCCCCCGGCAGCACGGGAAACGGCAGGTCGGGGCCCCTCTCGTTCCCCCGTGAAGCCGGGGTGCGACGATAGGCCTGTCATGGATGCGGGGCAGGTTCTCAGGGGGCTGCGTGCCGCGGTGTTCGCGGCGGTCTGTGTGCTGCTCGCTGCGCTGGGCCACGTGGTGATGTCGGATGCCGTGATTCCCGGCTGGGTGCTGCTCGCGGCCGGCGCCGGGACCGCGGCCGCTGCCTGGTGCTGTGCGGGCCGCGAACGGGGGCCGCTGCTGGTGGGGTTGCTGACCGTCGGTACCCAGGCCGCCCTGCACACCGTCTTCTCGTTCGGCCAGGCGGTCGCCGGTTCCGGTGGCGGCGGGCGCTCGCTCGCGCGCCAGTGGGCGGAGAGCTGGCTGTGCGGCGCTCAGGGGACGCAGTCCGACGGCCGTGACCACGCCGAGCTGATGCGGCTGATGCACCAGCAGATGGCGGCCATGCCCTCGACGGGGCACGGGTCCTCCATGCAGGGTATGGACCACATGGGAGACATGGCCGCCCCCATGCACCAGATGCCGGGGATGCACGGCGGCGCGACCGGCATGCTCGCGGCCCACCTGCTGGTCGCGCTGCTCAGCGCCGGGTGGCTGTGGGGCGGCGAGCGGGCCGCGTTCCGGCTCGTACGGAGCGTGTCGGTCTGGCTGTTCGCGCCGTTGGTGCTGGTCCTTCGGATCGCGCTGCCCGAGGCGCGGCCCGCCGTGCGCACCGCCCGGCAGGAGCCGCGGCAAGCGCTGCGGCAGTTGCTGCTGGCGTATACGAGGTCGTTGCGGGGTCCGCCGCAGGAGCCGGCTGTCGTCTGACAGCGCGGTCGAATTCCCGAGCCGGTGGACGGACGGGCGCCATTGGCATGCGCCCGGGGTCCCGGCTCCGACTTCACCGGTCCCCGCCGGAGCGCGGCGACCGGATCATGCGAAGGACTCCAGATGATGATTCCTGTCCGGATGCCGGCGGCACCGCTGCCCGCGTCCGATTCCGACGCATCGGCCGAGGGGGGCGGGCGCCCACACGCCGCCGCGTCAACCGGCTCGTTTGCCACCGGTGTCCGCCGTGCCGGGAGAGACCGGGCCCGGCAGTACGGAGGCCGACCGCAGCCGGGCGAGCAGCGCGTCGGCGGCCGCCCGGTCGTCCTCGGGGTGCGCGGTGGCGCGGTCGAGGCCGGCCGTCAGGGCGTGTGCCTGCGCGTTCCACCGCCGGCAGTCCTGGCAACCGGCGAGATGGCCGTCGAGCCGGCGGGCGGTGAGTCCGGGGGGCAGTTCCTCGCCGTCGAGGCGGGCGGAGAGAGCCGTACGGATGCGCGAGCAGAGCATGTGTCCATCCTCCCCGAAGCCGGGCTGTGCGGCGAGGGGCGGTCGCGGGATGCGGGATGACGAGGCGGTGACGGGCTGGGCGCTGGCCGCCCGTACCGGTGACGAGCGGGCCGTCGAGCAGTTCGTGCGGGCCACCCAGCTCGATGTGCGGCGCTATGTGACGCATCTGAGCGGTGATCCGCAAGCGGCCGACGATCTGGTGCAGGACACCTATGTCCGGGCGCTGCGCAGTCTGCCGCGGTTCGAGGGCCGGTCCTCGGCGCGGACCTGGCTGCTGACGATCGCCCGGCGGGTCGTGGCGGACCGTATCCGGTCCCATGCGGCCCGGCCCCGGCTGGCCGCGACGGACGACTGGCAGACGGCCGCGGAACGGGTGCAGCCGCGTGGGGTGCCCGGCTTCGACGAGGGTGTCGCGCTGGCCGAACTCCTGGCGGCGCTGGTGCCGGAGCGGCGGGAGGCGTTTGTGCTCACCCAGTTGCTGGGGCTGCCGTACGCGGCGGCGGCCGGGGTGATGGGCTGTCCCATCGGGACCGTGCGGTCCCGGGTGGCGCGCGCCCGGGAGACGCTGGTCGCGCTGCTGACGGACGCGGAGCGGCCCGAGCCGGCCGACGGGCCGCGGGTCTACGCGGACGCCGTGGCCTGACGGGCCGCTCGCGCACCGGCGGCGGGGCTCATGGGCGGGCGAGGGCCCGGTCCATGAGCCCCGTCGCGGCTCCGGCTCCGGCTCCGGCTCCGGCTCCGGCTCCGGCTGAGTCTTCACTCGTCGCCGGGGCGTACCGCCCGGGCCCGTACGGTCTGCGGTGGGCTGTGGCGGAAGTGCAGGGTGAAGGTGAGCCGGTCGCCGGGCGCGAGCCGGGGCGGTGGGCTGACCATGACGTCCAGGGTGTCCGGCATCATCGTCAGGGCCGCCCCGGCCGGGACGGTGACGGTACGGACCATCGCCATGCTCCGGGCGTTGTTCCCGATGTCCACGTTGCGGCTGAGCATCGTGCGATGGCCGGCCGGACCGGTGACGCCCGTCAGGACGTCGTCCGCACCACCGGTGTTGCGGATGGTGAAGAACGCGGCGGTGGCCTCGGATCCGCCGGCGATCAGCACCCGCCCCTCGGGGACGCTCAGCTTCGCGGGGGTCCCCGCGTTGCCGGTGGCGGTCCAGAGGGCGAGGGCGTTGAGGGTCACCAGGCAGGTGAGCAGCGGTACGGCGACGGCCGAGAGGGGCAGCCGTTTCATCGGGTCTCCCAACGTGCTTGCGCCCGGGGGCTGTGGGGGCGGCGGGCGGACGTGCCGGCGCCGCGCGGCCGCCAGGCGCGCAGCCGGAGGCTGTTGCCCACGACGAGCAGCGAGCTGGCGGACATGGCGGCGGCCGCCACCATCGGACTGAGCAGGCCGACGGCGGCGAGCGGCACGGTGACGAGGTTGTAGCCGAAGGCCCAGACGAGGTTGCCGCGGATGGTGCCCAGGGTGCGCCGGGCCAGGTGCACGGCGTCGGCGATGGCCTGGAGGTCCTCGCGTACGAGGGTCACATCGGCCGCGCCGATCGCGGCGTCGGTGCCGCTGCCCATGGCGATCCCGAGGTCGGCGAGCGCGAGGGCCGCCGCGTCATTGACCCCGTCGCCGACGACGGCGACCCGGCCGCCCTGTTCCTTGAGGGTGGTGACGAGGGCGGCCTTGTCCTCGGGGCGGGCCTCGGCATGGATCTCGGTGATGGCCAGATGGCCGGCCACCGCGCGGGCGGTGGCGGCACGGTCGCCGGTGGCCAGCACCGGCCGCAGTCCCAGGCGGCGCAGACGGTCGACGGCGCGATAGCTGTCGGGGCGGAGCGCGTCGCCGACCGCGAGGACGGCCTCCGGGGTGCCGTCGACGGTGACCAGGACGGCGGTGTGGCCGGCCGCCTCCGCGGTGTGCACCGCGTCCGGCAGCGGGGCCGGCAGACCGGTGACGTCACCGGGCCGGGTGACCTCCACCCGGCGCCCGTCCGCGGTGCCGCGTACGCCGTGGCCCGGCGTGGCGCTGAAGTCCGCGACGGGCGGCAGCGGTTGACCCGGCTGCCGTTCCTCGGCGTGGGCGGTGACCGCGCGCGCCAGCGGATGCTCGGAGCCCTGCTCGACGGTGGCGGCCAGCCGCAGCGCGGCCGTGGCGTCGAGGCCGCCGGTGCGCGGGGTGAGGGCGGTGACGCTCATCCGGCCGCTGGTGAGGGTGCCGGTCTTGTCGAGGACGACGGTGTCGATGCGGCGCAGTCGCTCCAGCGCCTCCGGCCCCCGGACCAGGATGCCCAGCTGTGCGCCCCGGCCGGTGGCGGCCAGCAGGGCGGTCGGGGTGGCCAGCCCCAGCGCGCAGGGACAGGCGACGACGAGGACGGCCACCGCGGCGGTGATGGCGGCCTGCGGCTCGGCCCCGGCGCCGAGCCAGAAGCCCAGCACACTGACCGACACGGTCATTACGGCGGGCACGAAGACGGCCGCCACCGCGTCGGCGAGCCGCTGGACCTTGGTCTTGCCGGTCTGGGCGTCCTCGACGAGCCGGGTGATCCGGGCGAGTTGGGTGTCGGCGCCGATCGCGTCGGCCCGTACCTCCAGCAGGCCACCGGAGTTGACCGCGCCGCCGACGACCACCGTGCCCGGACCGGCCTCGACCGGGCGGCTCTCTCCGCTGATCAGGGACAGGTCCAGGGCGGAGCTGCCCTCGACCACGGTGCCGTCGGTGGCGACCCGTTCGCCGGGCCGGACCAGGAAGTGGTCGCCGACCCGCAGCCGGCTCACCGGGATGCGCCGCTCGCCCTCCGGTGTCCGTACGGCGACGTCCTTGGCGGCGAGTTCGGCCAGGGCGCGGAGTGCGGCGCCGGTACCCCGCCGGGCCCTGGCCTCCATCCGCCGTCCGGCCAGCACGAACAGCGGTACGCCGACGGCGGCTTCGAGGTAGAGGTGGGCGGCCCCGTCCCCGGCGGTGGGCAGCAGGCTGAACGGCATCGTCATACCCGGCACCCCGGCCCCGCCGAAGAACAGCGCATAGGCGGACCAGAGGAAGGAGGCGGCGACGCCCAGGGAGACCAGGGTGTCCATGGTGGCCGCGCCGTGCCGCAGACCGCGCAGCGCACGGGCGTGGAAGGGGGCGGCGCCCCAGACGGCGACGGGTGCGGCGAGCACGAAGCACAGCCACTGCCAGTCGCGGAACTGCCAGCCGGGCACCATCGACAGGACCAGGACGGGGAGCGAGAGCAGGGTGGTCACCAGCAGCCGGTGCCGCTCGGCGCGGGCACCGTCGTCCTGGGCGTCCTGGGATGCCGGGGAGCCCTGGGAGTCCTGGGAACTCGGGGCGTCCGGGCGGTCGGTGGGCGACAGCCGGTCCTCCGGGCCCGCCTCCGGGTCCGGGTCCGCCTCCGGGGCGGGTTCGGGGAGCTGTGCGGTGAAGCCGGCCGCCTCGACGGTGGTGATGAGGTCGGTGACGGAGACCGTCGCGGGGTGGCTGACCGTGGCCCGGCCGGTGGCGAGATTCACCGTGGCGGCGACGCCGTCCAGCCGGCCGAGCTTCTTCTCGACCCGGCCCACACAGGCGGCGCAGGTCATCCCGCCGACCGTGAGGGTGGTGCTGCGGGCCGGTGCGGGGGCGAGGTCCGGCGACGGGGTACCGGGCCGGGGTTCCGGCGTCATCGTGGTGCTCCCAGCGGCACGGGGCGGGGGGCCGGCGCGCCCATGCCGTGCATCCCGCCCATGTCCCCGTCATCGGCGGGCGTGGACTCTCCCGTACGGACGCCGCCGGCCGGGCGCAGCCCCGGGGCCACCGGTCCGGCGGCGGTCCCGGCCGCGTACGACAGCATGCCGAGCACCACCAGCAGCGCGAGGAAACCGATGACCGACCGTGCGGGCAGCAGCCGTGTGACGGCCTGGCGAAGAGGGGGCCGACTGCGGTCGGCCGAAGAGCTGGACATCGCGTCATCGTGGCAGCTGACGGTGGCGTCGAGCGGGCGATCGGGGCCTTGTGAGCACGTGAGGTTTGTCCTGTTCCGCCGCCGGAACTCACCGGGCGCCGGGCCCGACTAACTGGGTTTGGGCGGTGCACCCCGCGTCGCCGCGCTTCTCCCGCATCCGGCCGAAATCACCTTCCCCGGCGGGAACTCGGCACGCCCGTTGCCCGACCTCTCCAACGCCGCGCCAACCGGGCGCCGTACCCCTGCCGTTGAGGAGACCGTCGTGTCACCGTCGTCCGAACCCGTCGAACTGTACGGACCGGAGTACAAACGCAACCCCTATCCCCTGTACGCCGAGCTGCGGGAGCGCGGCCCGGTCCACCGGGTGCGCTTCCCCAGCGGGGTGTGCGCCTGGCTCGTCACCGGATACGACGCCGCGCATCAGGCGCTCACCGATCCCCGGCTGGGCAAACACCACTCGCGGGGCAACGCGGCCTGGCGGGCCCGCGCCTCGATCATGCCCGAGCCCCAGCACTCCCAGCTCCAGGTGCATCTGCTCCACCAGGACCCGCCGCGGCACACCGCGCTGCGTCGGCTGATCACCGATGCCTTCGCACCGCAGCGCGTCGAGGCGCTGCGGCCCCGCTTCCAGGTGATGGCCGATGCCCTGCTCGACGGGCTCCCGGACAGCGGCGGCACCGACCTGGTCGAGCTCTTCGCCGCCCGCTTCCCCTTCCAGGTGCTGGCCGAAGTCATCGGACTTCCCGAGGAGTTCGCGGACCGCTTCGACCGGGACTGGGGGAAGGTCGTCCAGCCCGTGGGACCCGAGGACCCGGGCCGCCCGGCGTACGAGGCGCGGCTGCGCGGGCTGCAGCAGTACATCGCCGATCTGGTCCGCCACAAACGCGCCGAGCGCGGCGAGGATCTGCTCTCCCGGCTGGTGGCCGCCCGCGACGCGGACCGGCTCGGCCAGGAGGAGCTCGATTCGATGGTCTTCCAACTGCTGGTCGCGGGACAGGAACCGGTCACCAACCAGATCACCACGGCGCTGGTCACCCTGCTGCGCCACCCCGCCCGTCTCGCCGAACTGGCCGCCCGGCCGGAGCTGCTGCCCCGCGCCGTCGAGGAACTCCTGCGCCATGACAGCGCCTTCGAGCTGACGACCTGGCGGTTCTTCGCCGAGGACACCGAGCTCCACGGCACCCGGATCCCGGCGGGCGACTCCGTCATCGTCTCGCTGAGCGCGGCCAACCGCGACTCCCGGCAGTTCCCCGATGCGGACGCCCTGCACTTCGACCGCACCCCCAACCCCCATCTCGCCTTCGGCCACGGCATCCACTTCTGCCCCGGCGCCACGCTCGCCCGTATCGAACTCCAGATCGCCCTGGGCACCTTGCTGAGACGGCTGCCGGACCTGCGGCTCGCCGTCCCGGAGGACGAGCTGGAGTGGACCCCGGCGGTCCTGGCGCGCGGTGTCGGCCGGCTGCCGGTGAGCTACGGCAGCTGCCCGTACGCGGGTTCCGGCGCGAACGGGCCCGATGCCGCGTGCTGACCAGCCCGGCGCCACCGCGTCCGGTGGCGCCCTCCGACGACCTCGCCCGCTGTGCCGAGGTGCTCGCCGCGCTGCTGCCCTACCGGCGCACCCTGGACACCGGCCACGGCGACACCCCTGATTGCTTCCCCGCCCAGCTGGGGCAGCTCGCCGTGCCGGTGGCGGCGGGCGAGCCGATCGTGTTCACCCTGCCGGGTTTCCCCTGCAAGTCGCCCAACCCGGCGAAGGTGTTAGGCCACCTCCCCGACGAGGGCGAACGGCTGGCACTGCGCTTCCTGGACGCGCTCTGCGCCCGCATCGCGGCTCACCACCCGCCCGGGGCCCGGGTGGTCATCTGCTCGGACGGACATGTCTTCAGCGACCTCATCCAGGTGCCCGACCGTGACATCGACGCGTACGCCGACGCGCTGCGCGCACTGATCCACGACGAGGGCCTGACCCGGCTCGACGTCTTCGATCTGCGGGATGTCTACGGGCAGCGGCTGTCGCACGACGCCAAGCGGTCCCTGGTCCACGAGCGCTACGCCCCCGGCCTGGACACCCTGCGGTCCCTGACCCGCAGCGACGAGCCGACCCGGCGGCTGTACCAGGGCATCACCCGCTTCCTCTTCGAGGACTCCGTCGCCTTCGCGGGGACCCGTTCGGCGCTGCAGCGCAGCTGCCGCCGGCGCGCCTACGGGGTGATGCAGCGCAGCCGCGCCTGGGGCGAGCTGATCGCCGCGCACCATCCAGGGACGGTCCGGCTCTCCATCCATCCGCAGCCGCGGGGCTCGGCCAAGTTCGGCATCCGGCTGCTCGAAGCGCCCGATGCGTGGCTGACGCCCTGGCACTCCTGTGTGCTCGAACATGCCGACGGGCGGCGGGAGTTGATGCACCGGGCGGATGCCGAGCGGCTCGGCCGGCTGGTGTGTCGCCAGGGGCGGCCGAGCCACTTCATGGCCGGGTGAGGGAGGGCGGGGTGGGCGTCACCCGCCGTCGGCGGGCAGCGGCTCCCGGTGGTCGAAGGCGATCAACGGGTCCCCGGTGAGCGGATGGTCGGTCACCGCGGCGCGCACCCCGAACACCTCGGCCAGCAGCCGCGGTGTCAGCACCGCACGGGGCGTTCCGGACGCCACCACCCGTCCCGCGTGCAGCACATGCAGCCGGTCGCACAGGGACGCCGCGGCGTTCAGATCGTGCAGCGAGATCAGCGTGGTACGGCGCTGCGCGCGCAGCAGCGCGAGCAGCTCCACCTGGTGGCGTACATCGAGGTGATTGGTGGGTTCATCCAGCACCAGCACCTCCGGGTCCTGGGCGAACGCCCGTGCCAGGAGCGCCCGTTGACGTTCACCACCCGACAGGGTGGAGAAGCGGCGGGCGCCCTGTCCGGCCATGCCGACGGCGGCCAGCGCGCGGGCCACGGTCTCCCGGTCGGTGCGGTCCTCGCCGGCGAAGGCCCGCTTGTAGGGCGTACGGCCCATGCTCACCACTTCGCGTACGGTCAGCTCGAAGTCGCTGCCGCGCTCCTGGGGCAGCGCGGCGACCTGTTGTGCGGTCCGGCCCGGTGAGAGCGTGCGGATATCGGTCCCGGCCAGCAGGACCCGTCCGGCGGTGGGCCGCAGATGCCGGTATACGGTGCGCAGCACGGTGGACTTGCCGCTGCCGTTGGGGCCGACCAGCCCGGCGATCTCGCCGGCCGCCGCCATCAGCTGCACTCCGGCGACGACATCGCGTCCCGCGTAGCCGACGTGCAGCTCCTCGATCTCGACGTTCACCGGTCCGCCTCCAGCCGCCGGTCCAGGATGAACAGCAGGGCGGGCGCCCCGATCATCGCGGTGACCACGCCGATCGGCAGTTCCTGGGTGTCCATGGCCGTCCGGCACACCAGGTCCACGACCACCAGCAGCAGCGATCCGGTCAGCGCGGACAGTGGCAGCAGCCGGCGGTGGTCGCCGCCGATGAGCAGCCGGCACAGATGCGGCACCATCAGGCCCACGAAACCGATGGCCCCGGAGACCGCGACCAGCACACCGGTCAGCAGACCGGCCACCACGAACAGCTCGCGGCGCAGCCGGGTGACGTCGACGCCCACCCCGGCCGCGGTCTCATCACCCATGATCAGTGCGTTCATCGCGCGGGCCCGGGCCTGCAGGGCGAGCAGGCCGGCGGCGACCGCGAGCGCCGGCATCCACAGCACCCGCCAGGTGGCCCCGCTCAGGCTGCCCATCAGCCAGAACAGCACGCTACGGGTCTGCTGTTCATCGCCGGCCTGGAGCACCAGGTAGCTGGTGAAGCCGGACAGGAACTGTCCGACCCCCACACCGGCCAGCACCAGACGCAGGGGCGAGAATCCCCCGCCGCGCCGGGCCATCCACCACACCAGCGCGAACGAGCCGAGCGCACCGGCGAACGCGGCCCCCGAGAGCCCCAGCCCCAGGCCGCCACCGGCCGTGACGCCCAGCACGATGGCGGTGACCGCGCCCAGCGACGCGCCGTTGGAGATCCCCAGCAGATACGGGTCCGCCAGGGGATTGCGCACCAGCGCCTGGGTCGCGGTCCCCACCAGGCCGAGTCCCGCCCCGACCAGTGCCGCCAACAGGGCGCGGGGCACCCGCAGTTGCCACACGATCAGGTCGTCGGTGCCCGGCCGGGGCGGCGCACCGCCGAGCCGCCGGAACACCACCGACCAGACATGGCCGGGCGCGATATCGGTGGCGCCCAGGGAGACCGCCGCCGTCAGGGCCACCACCAGCGCGACACCGAGCCCCACGGCCAGCAGCCCGGCGCGCGGGGCCCGTCGCCCGGCCCCCTCGGCCCGCTCCTCACATCCGTGCGGAGGGGCGACCGCCGTGGCCACTACCGCGCCGCCTTGAAGCGTGCGGGGTGGATGGTGTGCGCGATCTCCTCGACGGTGTCCGCGTTGCCGACACCGGCGATCGTCGTCCGCTCCGAGCCGATCCGCAGGAACTTCCCGTTCCGCACCGCCGCGAGCCCCTTGGTGGCGGGGAAGCTCTTCAGGAACGCCGCGGCCTCGTCGTACGCCTTGGCGTTGGCCGCCGCATCGCCGCGGTTGCGGACCCCGAGCTGGATCCAGTCCGGGTTCTTGGCGACCACGTCCTCCCAGGAGACCGGCTTGAAGTCCCCGTCACAGCCCTCGAAGACATTGCGCGCCCCGGCCTGGCCGATCACGGCGTTGGCCACCTGCTTGCGGCAGACGGCGACCGGCTGCTTGGTTCCCGCGTCATAGTCGAAGAAGAAGTACGTCGGCCGCTTGCCGGGCGGGATATCGCCCACGGCCCGGCGCACCTTGCCGGTCTTCGCCCGCATCCCCGCGACGAGGGCGTCCGCCCGCTCGGCGGTGCCGGTCACCGCGCCCAGCCGCTTGATGTCCGCCTCCACGCCGGACAGATCGCGCTGCGGCTTCTTGGCCATCGGCGCACAGGCGGTCGACGCCAGGTAGAGGTGCTTGATCCCTGCCGCCGTGAACTCCTCCGCGGTCGGCGCGTCACCGGCCCCGCCCATGGTCTTCATCGCCGCGAAGGAATCGATGTACAGATCGGCGCCCGATCCGAGCAGCTTCTCCTTGGGGATCACGGACTTCGACAGCACCGGCACCTTCCGGGCCCTGTCGTCCAGACCACCGGGCAACGTGCCCTTGCCGGGCGGGAATCCGGTCCCGATGACCCGGTCACCCGCGCCCAGCCGCAGCAGCATCTCCAGGGCGGCGGCATTGCTGGTGACGATCCGGCGCGGCGCGCCGGCGAACGTGGTGGTGGCGCCCTGGCAGTCGGCGACCCGTACGGGGAAACCGGCCCCGCCCTTTCCCGGCGCGCCCTGGTCCGTGCCCGGCCCGCCGCCCGCTCCGCTGCCGCACGCGGTGGCGGCCAGCGCGACAACTACCGCGACACCGCACAACTTCCAAGGACGCATGGCGCTTCTCCCCTATGCCTCACCAGCCGGTTGACCGGCCGTGTCACCGGCCGCATCGGCGTCCGGCGGGCCGCAGACGCGACCCGGCACAGGTAGTCGGCCGGGCACCGGGGGCGGTTCCAGGACGACCGCGTCCTTTTCGGCCGGAGGTATCCCCGTACGAACACCGGCAGGCCCCACCCCGGTGCCAACGGGCGGCCGCACTCCTCGCCGCCGCGGGAGCGAAAAAGGTGACGCGTCATCACAGCATCGGAAGGCTGGTCGATGACGACGGATGTGCCGGGTGGGGCGGCAGCCTCGCACGTCAGTCAGGTGAACGTCGGCGCGGTGATGCAACAATTCGGCCAGGGGTGGTACAGGAGGTATGTGAGCTCCCAACCGCCAATCGGCCCGCCCAGCGGCCCCCTCAGCGGGGAACCACCGCCCAATCAGCCGCCTCCTTGGCGGCCCCGGCGGCAGCCCCCTCGGCAGCACCGGTGGCGCACTCCACTTGTACTCATCGGTGCGGTCGTTGCCGTTACTGTGATCGCGGCGCTCGCGCTCGCGTTCAGCGGCGGCGAAGACGAGGGTGAACCTTCAGGTAGCTCCTCCCCGGTCCCGAGCGTCAGTTCATCTGCGGCAGCCAGCGATCTCGCGAAACGCGTGACACTGACACCCAAGGATTGGGGTGGTACATTTGTTCGAGATTCTCCCTATCAGAGCACTGGTTTGACTTGGGTAGTGATCGACCAAGACTGCAAAGTCACGACGGAGTCGCCGGTTGGTGCACTCGCTGCGCTGCAGCGCAACGCCAAAGAACCAGGTGACACGGCGTTTTCCTACTCTGCATTCATCGCCTATAAAGAAGCGAACTCTGCCAAGCGCGGCATTGCCCGGCAGCGCGAGCCCCTGCAGAGATGCCCGAAAATGAGCGATGCCGGAGGCAAGACGCAGTACGACAATGTCCACGAAGTCGCCATTCCTGACCTGAAGGGTTTTGATGCCCTGGTGGCCGAGGAAGGTCACATCAGCTCCAGTGCCGATGGCCAGAAGGTAGACGCCGAATACACGCTCCTCACAGGCCGCAAAGGACAGTTCGTACTGCAGTCGTTCATCAACCGCGCGTCCGGGGCCCAGGAGCAGAACCGCGACGACGCGGTCAATGCCCTCTCGCTCATGCTGGGCCGCCTTAAGAGCAGTTGACTTCATTCACCTGCCATGGCCTGCGAAGCCGAGGAGCCGGGTCCGGAGCTGTCAGCGGGCGGGGGCGTGCAGGGCATCTCGTTCGGATCCTCGTTACGCCGCGCGCTGTAGCGGACGTGGAGGAACTCCCGGGCGCCACGCAGCCGGGTGCGTACATGCCGCTGGGTGGCGCGGCTGTCGAGGCGGACGTCGAGGGCCCCGGGCATACGGGTGTCGGCCCGGCGCCCGGCAGGCAGCCGGGTGGCGTCGAGCCCGTCGCGCCGGGCGATGAGAGCGCCGAGTTCATGGCGGCTGAGGGCGTCGGCTCCGGCGAGGTGGCACATCCCGGGCCGGTCGGACAGGGCGAGTTCCCGCAGAGCGGAGGCCAGGTCTGCGACATGCACGGGGCAGCGGATGTCGTCGGTGAACAGGACGCCGTCACGTGTGCCGGCAGCCAGGGCGTGCACCAGGCGCTCGTGCACGGATCCGCCGTCTCCGATGATCAATGAGGTGCGGGCGACCGCGGCGGCCGGTGCCAGGAGCCGCACAGCGGTCTCGGCGGCGGCCTTTGCCGCGCCGTACGGGGTGACCGGGTCGGGCAGGCAGGACTCGTCGTAATGAACGCGGGAGCCGGAGAACACGGCGTCGCTGGAGACATGGACCAGCCGGCAACCGCGTCTCGTCGCGGCCATCGCCACGCGGATCGAGCCGTCGGCGGTGACCGCCCAGTCGCTCTCTCCGCTCGTGACGTTGATGACGGCGTCGGGGGCGACCGTGGCCAGTAGCTCGTCGATGTGCCCGGGGGCGCGAAGGTCGAGTGGATACCACGAGGCTCCGGGAACGCTGCCGGGGCGGGAGTGGTACGTCGCGGCCGTCTCCCAGCCCGCAGCCGTGGCCTGGCGCACGAGTTCCGTCCCCAGGAACCCGCTGCCGCCGATGACCAGGACCTTCATCGCGCCCATGCCGGTGTCCATGTTCCGTTGTCGCGGTGGGCGGGCCGGGCGGCGCCGAGGTAGGTGCGGAGTGTGGTGAGGGCGGGGTGCGGGTTGTCGCTGCGCCAGATCAGCGAGTGCGGGTAGACCGGTGTCGGGTCGTGTACGGGCACGCGCCGCAAGTCCTGGTCGGCGGGCCAGACCAGGCGGGTCTGTGCGCCGACGAAGGTCGCCAGCGAGGCGGAGTCGGCGATCGTGTCGAGGAGCGGCTCGGTGCCGAAGTCGGGGCCGGTCGCCTCGATGGTGAGGCCGAACTCCGCGGCGAGTTCGTCGTAGTAGGCGGCCCACTCGGTACCGGCGATGACGCCGGGCATCCAGATCCGGTGCCCGGCGAGCTGCGCCGGGGTGACCGCGCGGGCGGCCGCGTACTCATGGGCCGGCCCGGTGAGGAGTTGGATGGGCTCATCGAAAACCCGGGCGGACTCGACGCCGTCGGGGAGTTGCCGCGCGGGCAGGGTGACCGCGCGGAACGACGCGTCGATCGTGCCCGACCGGACCGCGGCGAGGGCCGCGTCGGCGTCGAAGAGCGTGGTCACCACATCGAGTGCGGTCCCGGGATGCGCGCGGTGGAAGTCACGCAGCAGAACCGCCGGCCCGAGCCGCCGGCCGATCACATCGATGCGCAGCGCGCGGCTTCCGGGCCGCACCGAAGCGGCGGCCCGCTCCTCGACCCGGAGGAGTTCGCGGGCATGGGGCAGGAACGCCTGCCCGTCGATGGTGAGCCGGGCGCCGCGCGGTGCGGGTGAACAGCCGCACACCGAGGTCCTTCTCCAGCGCGGCGATGCGCTTGGAGACGGCCTGCTGGGTGATCGACAGGGTGGCGGCGGCTTCCTGGAACTGTCCCGCGTCCGCGACGGCGACGACGGTGCGCACGGCAGTGAGATCCACGCCGGTCATCCTAGAGGCACAACATCTGGTTGTGGCTCTCCGGGCGCATCGGTTGTTTGATCAGCCGACTCGCTGCTGGCTTTGATGTCCCCGGTCAACGTGGCGTTGTCCGGCCGCGGGAGCGAGGGGTGTGGTGTGCGTGGGGGTCAGGCGGTCGCTGGGGCGGCAGTTCGGGTGGCTGTGGGCGTCGTATGCGGTCAGTACGCTCGGCACCCGGCTCGCGTTCGACGCGTTCCCCCTGATCGCCGTCCTGGTGCTGCACGCCGGGCCGGCGGAGGTGTCGTTGCTGGCCGCCGCGGGGCTTGCGGTGGGGGCGGCGGTGGCGGTGCCGCTCGGCCCGTGGGTGGAGTTCCGCCGCAAGCGGCCGGTGATGGTGGCGATGGACCTGGCGCGGTGCGTGGCACTGATGAGCGTCCCCGCCGCGTACGCACTCGGTTTGCTCAGTTTCGTCCAGCTCCTGGTCGTGTCCGTCGTCGTGGGTGCGGCCGACATCGCCTTCAATGCGGCCAGTGGCGCGTATCTGAAGGCGCTCGTACGGCCGGAGGACCTGCTCGTCGCGAACGGGCGATTCGAGTCCACGAACTGGACCGCCACCGTGCTCGGACCGCCGGTCGGCACGGCCTCGATCGGGCTGTTCGGTCCGGCGATGACCGTCGTGGCCGATGCGGTCAGCTATCTGCTCTCAGCCGCGGGGCTCGGTGCGATCGGCGGCCGTGAGCCGCGCCCCGTGCGCACCGGTGCGCACGGGGCGCGGCTCCGCCCCGGAGACCTGCTCGAAGGGTGGCGGTACATCCTGACCCACCCGGCCCTGCGGCCCCTGTTCTTCAACACGGTCCTGGTCAGCGGCCTGATCATGGCGGCCTCGCCGCTGCTCGCCGTCCTCATGCTCGGCGACCTCGGGTTCGCGCCCTGGCAGTACGGCCTCGCGTTCGGCCTGCCCTGCGTCGGCGGCCTCATAGGATCACGGCTGGCCCGCCCACTCGTCGCGCGGTTCGGACGGCACAAGGTCATGCTCACCGCCGGGACACTGCGCGCCTGCTGGTCGCTCGGGCCTGCCTTCATCCGGCCCGGTGTGGCCGGGCTCGTGCTCGTCATCGTCGTCGAGCTCGGGCTGATCACCTGCATGGGCGTGTTCAACCCGGTGTTCGCCACCTACCGCCTCGATCACGTCCCGACGAACCGGATCGCCCGCACTCTCTCGGCGTGGTCGGTCACCAGCAAGGCGACTGTCGCAGCCATGACCGGCCTGTGGGGCCTGCTGGCCGGCATCGCCGGCCCCCGCACCGCGATCGCCCTCGCCGGTCTCCTCATGCTGACGACCCCGCTCCTGCTCCCCCGCCACGCCCACACGCCGCGCCGCGAGCCGGGAGCCGCACCTGACACGCCCTTGGTGGCGGCTGGTTGAGAGGGGAAGCGGACACGGGCCGAGGCTTCCCCACCAACCGGCCGACGTGGCACGGGACTTGGCCGACGCCGACCCGATGCGATCTGGCCCGGCCCGAACAGCACTCCCCGGGCCCGACCGACCAGCACACCTAAGGGGTGACGATCGGAAAGGCGGGGTCGGGCTTGTCCAGGAGGGCGCTCAGGGGTCGAGGCCGCTGCCCTGGGGGCCGTACAGGTCGAGCAGGCGGGTGCGGGTGCCGTGCAGCCGGTCGGCCACCGTCTTGGCCACATAGCGGTACACCGCCCGGCCGAGGACGGGGTCGGCTTCGCACAGGTCGCGGACCGCCCTGGCGTCGAACTCCACGGCCTCCACCGGGCCGACGGTCTCCGCTCCCAGGTGCCACAGATAGGGCGGGAACAGCCAGGACCAGCCGAGCAGTTCGTCACGGCCGAGGGTTTCGACGATCGCCGCCCGGCGCCCGGGGACGTGCTGGTCGAGACACACCTGTCCGCTGCGGATGATCCAGAACCGGTCCGCCCGCCGGCCCTCCTCGAAGAGCCGGGTGGCCCGCGGCAGCGACACCTCGATGGCGACATCGGTCAGCCGCCGGCGCCGGTCGGGCGGCAACTCGTCGAACAGGTTTTTGATCGTGGTCATGCGTCCTCCGCTCGCTGTCTGCACGATATGCGGAGCTTTGCGGGGATCGGGGGAAGGCTCGGCCCGCCGGGTGCCCGGCGGGCCGGAACCCGAACCCGTCTCAGGTCAGCTGACGTCGCACCAGGTCGTGCAGCCGGCCGCCGGTGTCGGCGAGCAGCTCGGCCGGGGCGCCCTGCTCGACGATCCGGCCCTGCGCCATCACGATCACACGGTCGGCGTCCATGACCGTGGACAGCCGGTGGGCGATCACCAGCCGGCTGGCGCTGAGCTTGCGGGTGCTGTCGATGACGATGCGCTGGGTCTCGTTGTCCAGGGCGCTGGTGGCCTCGTCGAAGAACAGGATCTTCGGGCGGCGGACCAGCGCCTGGGCGATCATCAGGCGCTGCCGCTGACCGCCGGAGATCGCGCCACCGCCGGAGATCATGGTGTGCAGGCCCATCGGCATCCGCTTGATGTCCTCGGCCAGGCCCGCCATCTCGGCGGCCGCCCAGGCCTCTTCCTGGGTGAAGGCCTCGGCGCCGCAGATGCAGTCCAGGATCGAGCCGGTGAGCGGCTGTGCGTTCTGCAGGACGACGCCGCACTGACGGCGCACCGCCGCCTGGTCCAGGGCTGCCAGGTCCTGGCCGTCGTAGAGCACACTGCCCGAGGACGGCTTGTCGAAGCCGATCAGGAGCCGCAGCAGGGTCGACTTGCCGCAGCCGCTGGGGCCGACGACGGCCACGAACTCGCCCGGCCGGACCCGCAGCGAGACATCGTCGAGGACGAGCGGGCCGTCGTCGGTGTAGCGGAACGAGAGCTTCTTGGCCTCGATGCCGCCGGCCAGGGTGCCGGGCTGGGCACTGGCCCCGCGTACTTCCGGCTTCTCGTCCAGCACCGGCTTGATCTGCTCGAACATCGGGAGTGCGGCGGCGGCCGAGACGAACGCGCCGGTGATCTGGGTGACCGCGGTCAGCAGCATGGTCACCGAGGTGTTGAAGGTGAGGAAGGAGGCGGCCGACATGGTGCCGCGGGCCGGACCGGCCAGCAGCATGAAGAGGGTGAGCGAGCAGAGCGGCAGATAGACCGCGTTGAGGACGGTGGTCAGATTCTTGATCCGGCCGGCCTTCTGCTGGAGTTCACGGGAGCGGGCGAACTCGCGGGCCCAGGCCGCGTACGCGAAGCTCTCGGCCGCGGCGACCCGCAGTTTGGGCAGTCCCCGCAGGGTCTGGAACGCCTGGTTGTTGAGCTTGTTGCCGAGCTTGACCAGCCGTCGCTGCCAGCGCAGCTCCCACAGGCCCATGGCGAGGAACACCGCCCCGATGACGAGCAGCATGGCGACCGCCGCCAGCGCCAGCGGCACGCTGTAGAGGAGCAGCAGCACCAGGTTCATCGCGCCGATGGTGGTGGACTGCACCGCCACCGGACCGAGGCCGGACAGCACCCGCCGGATGCTGCTGATGCCCATCGCGGCACTGGCCAGCTCTCCGGTGGAGCGTTCGGTGAAGAACTTCGTCGGCAGCCGCAGCAGCCGGTCCCACACGGCCGGCTGCAGGGCGCTCTCGATGCGGCCCTCCATCCGCAGGACGGTGAGGTTCTGCAGCAGCATGAAGGCGGCGGAGACAATGCTGGTGATCATGACGGCCAGGGAGACCTGCACGATCAGGCTCTTGTCCGCGCTCGGTACGTACTCCCCGAGCACCTTGCCGGTCGCGATGGGGACGAGTGCGCCGAGGCCGACGGTCACCAGTCCGCTGAGGGCCAGATTGCGGACGTCCATACGGGTGCCGCGCAGGCTGAAGAGCATCAGCCGCCACAGGCTCATGGGCCGCTCCGGCAGCGGGCGGTAGAACATCACGGCGCGCGCTTCGAATTCGTCGGCGTTGTCCTTGCCGATGCGCATCCGCAGACCGGAGACCGGGTTGACCGCCTCATAGCGGCCGCGGCGCCACAGCAGCGCCACCGGGGCACCGGACTTGGCGCGGTGGCCCACCAGGGGCCCGGTGTTGGTGCGCCACCAGCGGCCCTGGAGCCGGACCGCGCGGGTCCGGATCCGCGAGCTGACCGCGATCCGTTCGACCGGGGTGATCCGGTCGTTGACGGCGCTCCCCTTCGGTGGCTCGGTGAGCGTGATGCCGGCCGCCTCCGCGACCGTGCGGCAGATCGCGAAGGTGGTGTCATCGCCGGTCCGGTCGGTCCCGGCGCTGCCCCGCCCGGCCCGGTCCTGCCGGCCGATGGACGCCAGCAGCGCCTGGTCGGCGCGCTCGCGGACGGTTTCGCCCGCCTTGATACCGGCCGCCGTACGGTCCTCGTGGGCGCGCTCCAGCTGCTCGATCCAGCGGTCGACGGCGGACAGCAGCCGGTACTGCTGATTGACCATCTGCTGCCACAGCTCGGAGTCGACCAGCAGATCGCCGGCCGCCTCCGCGCTGTAGGAGGCGCCGTACTGCACGCTGCCGGGCGGGACCGGCATCCACAGGATGTCGTCGTCGGCCACCGCGTCATCGCCGGGCCGGCCGTCGAGCGGTGCCTCGAACAGCACACCGAGGCTGCGGGCGGTGCCCAGCGCGAAGGCGTGCTCCAGCGGGGAGGGCGCCTCGCCCTGGACGTCGTACGCGGGGTCGTAGCCGTAGCCGCCCTGCGTGCCGTACTGCGGATACGACCCGGTGTCGCCGTACTCGGGACGGGGCAGTTCGCGCAGGGGGATGCGGCGCACCAGGCAGTCCTGGGAGGGCCGGCCGAGCAGGGTGTGCTGCGGGCCGGCGACCGGGCCGAGCAGCAGAGTGCCCGCTTCGAGCCGGCCGAGGAAGTGCCAGTGCCCTTCCTGGGCGGCGTCGACCGCGAAGAGATCCAGCGAGCCGCCCGTGACGAGCCACAGCACATGCGGGCCCTCCAGGGGAACGCTGCGCAGCCCGGTGCAGTCGACGGGTGTGCCGAGGCTGCCCAGCGCATGGGTCACGGCGTCGGTGTCGCCCGGTCCCACGACCGCGGGCGGGGGTACGGACACGTCAGTGCTCCTTGACCAGCTCGGCGTACGGGCCCCCGGCGGCGACCAGGTCCTCGTGCCGGCCGCGTTCGACGACCACCCCGTGATCGAGGACGACGATCTCGTCGCTGTCGCGGACCGTGCTCAGCCGGTGGGCGATGACGACACAGGCACAGCCGCGCCGCCGCAGGTTGTCCATGATGATCTGCTCGGTCTGCGCGTCCAGGGCGCTGGTCACCTCGTCGAGGACCAGGATGCTGGGGCGCCGGACCAGTGCGCGGGCGATTTCCAGCCGCTGCCGCTGCCCGCCGGAGAAGTTGCGGCCGTCCTGCTCGACCCGGCTGTGGATGCCGTCGGGGCGAGGGGCGATCACCTCGTCGTAGAGCGCGGCGTCCTGGAGGGCGGTGATCACCGCGTCGTCCGGGATCGACGGGTCCCACAGCGCCACGTTGTCGCGGACCGTGCCCTCGAAGAGGAAGATGTCCTGGTCGACGAAGGAGACGGAGGCGGCCAGCGCGCTGCGGGAGAGGTCCTCCAGTCGCTGTCCGTCGATGCGGATGGTGCCTTCCCAGGGGCTGTAGAGGCCGGAGATCAGCCGGGAGACGGTGGACTTGCCGCTGCCGGAGCCGCCGACGAGGGCGACCTGCCGGCCGGGGCCGACGGCCAGGGAGAAGCCGGTCAGCAGCGGTTTGTCGAGCGGGCTGTAGCCGAAGGTGATGTCCTCCAGCGTCACATGGCCCTTGAGCCTGCGGGTGTCGGCCTCCGGCTCGGGGCGTGAGTAGAGGGTGTCGACGGGGAAGCTCTCGACGTCCTTGAGGCGGGCCACATCGGCGGCGAAGTCCTGGATCCGGCCCGCCACTCCGTTGAGCCGGGTGAGGGGCGCGGTGAAGCGGGTCACCAGCGCCTGGAAGGCGACGAGCAGACCGATGGAGATATGGCCCTCGACGGCCCGCAGTCCGCCGATCCACAGGATCAGTGCGCTGTTGAGCGTGGCGAGGGTGGGGGCGACCACGGCCAGCGCGGCGCTCGGCACGCCCAGGCGTTGCTGCACCTCCAGGGTGGTGGCGTGCTGTCCGGCCCAGCGGCGGAAGTAGCCGTTCTCCCCACCGGTGGCCTTCATCGTCTCGATGAGCTGGAGACCGGTGTAGGAGGTGTTGGTCAGCCGCGCGGAGTCGGCGCGCAGCTTCTGGGTGTGGGTGGACCGCAGCCGGATCACGATCCGCATGGCGACGACATTGAGCAGCGCGATTCCCACGCCGATCACGGTCAGTTGGGGGTCGTACGTCCACAGCAGGAAGGCGTAGAGGACGACGACGATCCCGTCCACGCCCGCGGCGGCGAGGTCACGTGCCAGCGTTTCGGCCACCGCGTCGTTGGACTGCAGCCGCTGGACCAGGTCGGCCGGGCTGCGCTGGGCGAAGAAGGTGACCGGGAGTCTGAGCAGATGGCGCAGGAAGCGGGCGCTGGTGAGGGTGGAGGAGATGATGCGGCCGCGCAGCAGATTGGCCTGTTGCAGACCGGTGAGTACGGCGGTCAGCGCGACCATGGCGGCCATCGACGCGAAGAGCGGTCCCAGCAGCGAGGTCTGGTTGCCGATCAGGAACATGTCGATGTACGTACGGCTCAGCGCGGGCACCGCCGCGCCGACCGCGACCAGCAGCAGGCTGGCGAGCAGCGCGGCCAGCAGGGTGCCGGTCGTGCCGCGCATCCGGGCGGGCACGGCGCCGAGGACGCCGGGCTTGCGGCCGCCCTTGTGGAAGGATTCGCCGGGTTCGAGGACCAGGGCGACGCCGGTGAAGCTGGTGTCGAAGTCCTCCATCGCCACGAAGCGACGGCCCTTGTCGGGGTCGTTGATGTGGACGCCGCGGCGGCCCATGCGGCGGCCCATGCCGTCGTAGACGACGTAGTGGTTGAACTCCCAGAACAGGATGGCGGGCGCCTGCACCTCGGCGAGCGCGGCCGGTTCCATCTGCATGCCCTTGGCCTGCAGCCCGTAGCTGCGGGCCGCCTTGAGCAGATTGCTGGCGCGGGAGCCGTCGCGGGAGACACCGCAGGCGATCCGCAGCTCTTCGAGCGGCACATGCCGTCCGTAGTGGGCGAGCACCATGGCCAGCGAGGCGGCGCCGCACTCCACGGCCTCCATCTGGAGGACGGTGGGCGTGCGGACGGTCTTCGTCTTCTTGGGCTTGGGGGCGGGCGCGGCACGGCGGGTGCGGCGGGCCCCGGGCGCGGGCTCCGGGCGGTGGCGGCCGCGGACGGGCGGCGGCAACTGCTGCTGCGGGGCGGCGGAGTCGTGGGGGGCGGTCACGGCAGCAGCCAATCGATCGGGTGCTGCGCGGCCAGGTGGACGGCGCCACTGGCCGGCGTCATGGAGTCGACGGCGTACGGCGGGCCGTCGGAGGTCGACCAGGCGTAGCCGGATTTGCTGTGCGGGACGGCGTCGAGCTGTACCAGGACCGCGACCGGCTGGCCGTGCTGCGAGAACTCCTCGCCGAGCTGGCTGCTGCCCAGGAAGGTGCTGATCCGCTGGCGTGACTGGGCGGTCCTGCCGACCGCTTTGACCCGCCCGCGCAGCACGCCGTACTGCTGGGTCGGCACGGACTGGACGGTGAGGTCGACGGACGCGCCGACGGGGACGGTGGCGCCGCTCTCGGCCGGTACGTACAGCGTCGCCGTCAGGGGGTCGCCGGCACGGGCGATGCGTTCCACGGAGGCCACATCCGCTCCGGTCGTGACGACGGAGCCGATCGTGGCGACCATCGTGGTCAGCCGGCCGGCGGCGAGCGTACGGACGACGGTGGTGGTGCCCTGGGCGGTACGGACCCTCAGGACGGGGGTGTGGGCGGCCACCCGCTTGCCCTCTTCCGCGAGTACGGCGGTGACCTGGCCCGCGACGGGGCTCTGGAGGACGTAGCTGCCCTGGCCGTGGGTGAGGATTCCGGGTGCGTTCAGGGTGGATGACACTGTGCCGGTCACCGCCCATACGGAGGCGGCGACCACGAAGAGGACCGTGACGATCAGTACGAGCCAGCCCTGGGGGCGGGCGAAGCGCACCGGAAGGTCGATCTCCTCGGGCGATTGCAGCTTGGAAAGGGCCTGTTGGCGGAACTGCACGACACTCTTCCCTCAACTGCAACGATCTGGTGCGGACGGGTGGTGGCCGGCGCCCCGGCGCCCGGATGGAGTCCGGGCGGACCGGGGCAGCCGGCCCGGCATGTCGGCAAGGAGGGGGCGCCGACCTGCCGTTGTCACCGTTCAAAGCCGGCTGTGCCGCTCAGCGGCACAGAAGGGCTCAGAGACCGGCGACCAGGCCCGTGGCGGTGCCGACGACGCCCGCGGTGTCGGTGCCGGCGACACCGTCGACCAGGCCGGTGGCGGTGCCCACGGCGCCCGAGACCGGGGCGATGGAGTCAACGGTGCTGGTGGCGGTGCCGACCACGCCGCCGACGAGGCCACCGGACACGTTGTCCAGGTCGCTGTCGGAGATTTCCTGCGTCTGAACCTGGGGGGTGGAGTTCATGATGATTCCCTTCGGATGAATATCTCGAAAAAGCTGCGTCCGAACCGTCCGGTGGGGGGCCCGGCCGCAGCAGCGGCAGTCGGGTTCCCGAAATCGGGAACCGGGGGGTGACTCCCGCAGTGCGAAGGATCAAAGCATGCAGGCGCGTTGCGCTGCTAATCGGGTAGCCGCAGATCCGGGCGCGATCGCCCCTTTGAAATACCTGACGTGCACGCACGTCCATGACTTGGTGGCAGCTTCTTCACATCTCCTTCGGTTTCTTTTCCGGGACCTCGGCAAGCACCCTTTCGGCGAACTGGACATTCCGTCACCAAAGCGCTAAGTCGCAGGTCAGCGTGGGGATGGGTCACAGGAGACCGTGTGCCGACTGCACATTCGGTGTGCAGATTTTTTGAAGGCCGCCGATTTTTGCGACACCTCGACGCGGTGCGGGCAGACACCTCCGGCGCGCGCTTCCGGCGGAGCCGCGCCGAATGTTGCATGGGCATTAAGTGTGCCCGATTCGCCCGGAGTTCATGGGCGCTATTTGAGGTCTTGAACGTATTGAATGGACGCATCGCCGCTATCCGTATGCCATTTCCATGGAAACGGATCGAGTGACCGGAGAACGGACATAACCGCATAACGGAGGGTCTTCGGACCCGTCGGTAATGGGCGATTACCGACGGAAACACCGGCACCCCGGTGGCAGCCGCTCAGCGGCTGCGGCACCGTGAGAGGGACGCTGCGGGGCCGGCGCCCCGGGAAGGAGCCGTACGTGGAGCCCGTCGAGGCGCTGGAGCGGATCGCCTTCCTGCTGGAGCGGCAGGGAGCGGTGAGCTACCGCGTCCAGGCGTTCCGTACGGCCGCGACGGTGATCGGCGCGCTGTCCGCCGACCAGCTGCGCACCCGCGCCCGGAACGGTTCGCTGGGACGCCTCAAGGGGCTGGGGCCCAAGACCACCCGGGTGATCGAGGAGGCGCTCGCGGGCGCGCGGCCCGAGTATCTGACGCACCTTGAGGAGGAGGCGGGCGGGCCGCTGGTGGAGGGGGACCAGGGGCAGCGGCTGCGCCGGGCGCTGCGCGGTGACTGCCATCTGCACTCGGACTGGTCGGACGGCGGCAGCCCGGTCGAGGCGATGGCGCGGACCGCGCGCGACCTGGGACACGCCTGGTGTGTGCTGACCGACCACTCCCCCAGGCTCACCGTCGCCCGCGGACTGACCGCCGAGCGGCTGCGGCAGCAGTTGTCGCTGGTGGCGGAGGTGAACGAGCGGCTGGCGCCGTTCCGGCTGCTGACCGGGATCGAGTGCGACATCCTCGACGACGGCTCGCTCGACCAGGAGCCGGAGCTGCTGGAGCGGCTCGATGTGGTGGTCGCCTCGGTGCACTCCAAACTGCGGATGGACAAGGCGCCGATGACCCGGCGGCTGCTGGAGGCGGTCCGCAACCCGCTGGTGGACGTGCTCGGCCACTGCACCGGGCGGCAGATCACCGGTAAACCGCGCCCGGAATCGCAGTTCGACGCCGGAGAGGTGTTCGCGGCCTGCGCCGAGCACCACACCGCGGTGGAGATCAACTGCCGGCCCGACCGCTTCGATCCCCCGCGCCGGCTGCTCCGCCAGGCGCTGGAGACCGGGACCCTCTTCTCCATCGACAGCGACGCCCACGCACCGGGCCAACTGGACTGGCAGATCTACGGCTGTGCCCGTGCCGAGGAGTGCGGCGTTCCGCCGGAGCGGGTCATCAATACCTGGACGGAGCGCCAGTTGGGCACCTGGACCCGGACGGGCCGGACCCCGCACCGCTGACCGCGCCCGCCGCCGTACTCCCGCGCTCCGCGCGGAGCGGCGTTGCTACCCTCGCCTCCTCATGGACATGCGCACAGAAGACGAGTGGGTCGCCGTCCCGCCGGGGCGGGTGACACTGTCGGACCGGCGGACACAGCGCAGTTGGGCGGTGGAGCTCGCGCCCTACCGGCTCGCGCCGTTCCCGCTCACCCAGGCGCGGTACGCACAGGTCACCGGCGAGCGGCCGAGCAGCGCGCAGGGCGACCGGCTCCCCGTCGAGGGCGTCTCGTGGTGGGACGCGGTCCGGTTCTGCAACGCCCTGTCCGCACAGGAGGGGTTGGCGCCCGCGTACCGCCTGCACCCCGGCGTCGAGCGGATCGAGTGGGACACCTCCGCCGACGGGTACCGGCTGCCGACCGAGGCCGAGTGGGAGCACGCCTGCCGTGCCGGTACAACGGAGGCGCGGTACGGGCGGCTCGACGAGATCGCCTGGCACCGCGGCAACTCGCACGGGCGGATGCACGAGGTGGGCGGCAGACAGCCCAACGCGTGGGGCCTGTACGACATGCTGGGCAATGTGTGGGAGTGGTGCTGGGACCTCTACGACGCCGAGGTCTACGGCAGCTACCGGGTGCTGCGCGGCGGCGGCTGGTTCGACGAGCGCTGGAGCTGCCGGGCCTCGGTGCGGCGGCGCAGCCACCCGACCTTCCGGATCGACGACGTGGGGTTCCGCGTCGCGCGTTCCCTCTGACAGGGCCGGCGGCGAGGCTCCCGCTCGTCGTCAGGCGGTGTGAGGGGCGGCCGCCGGGGCATCCGGTGCGGTGGCCGGCGTGAGGCGCAGCACCACGACGTAGGCGACGACCACGGCGACGATCACGAGCGGCATCACCGTCAGACCGCTCTTCCCCAGCAGCAGCGTGGCCAGCAGCACCGAGGTCATCGGGAGCCGGAGCATGGCCACGCACATCGCGCCGACGCCCATCGCGAAGCCCGCGGTGAGCGACAGACCCGGCAGGTGGGACAGCACGACACCGCCCGCCGCACCGAGGAACAGCGCGGGGAAGATGGGGCCGCCCCGGAAGGCGCTGAGCGAGGCGCAGTACGCCAGGCCCTTGCACAGGATGAGCAGCAGCAGCGCACCCACGGTGTAGCCGGCGCTGTCCCGGAACAGCGACCCCAGCGCCGACTGGCCCGAATAGAGCATCTCGGACGAGGGCTTGCCGGTGGTGGCGGCGAACGCCACCGCCAGTGCGCCCACCACGAGGCCCATCAGCACCGTGGCCGGTACCCGGTGCCGGACGACATGTCCCTTGAGGAACCGCGCGAAGCGCCGTACCCCGGTCCCGGCGAAACCGGCGGCCAGTCCGATCACCAGCGCCCAGCCGAACTCCGCAATCGTCGGTCCGGCGGCCCTGGGGATGTCGTGCAGCGCGAGCGAGTACGTACCGAGCCCGGTCCAGTCCCCCAGCCCGGTGAAGATCAGCGCCCCCAGGCCGGACGCCAGCAGACCGGGCACCAGCACGATCCCCAGCATCGGACCGCCCAGCCCCGACACCTCCATCAGCAGGAACGCGCCCAGCAGCGGCGAGCCGAGCAGGGCGCTGACCGCCGCGAAGCTGCCGGCCGCGCCCACCGTCGCGACCGTCTGCGCCGGCATGTCCCGGTCCATCAGCCGTACGGCGCCCGCGGCCAGACCGCCGCCGAGGGCGATGAGCGGTGCCTCGGGTCCGAGCACCACGCCGAAGCTGAGGGAGGTCAGGGCCGCGAGGACGACACCGGGGAGCGCGGAGAGCGGCGGCGCCCCGCTGAGCGCCAGCCCGTCGGCCGGCTCATGGCCCCCGCTGCCGGGCAGATACCGGACGGTGAACCCGACGAGGAGACCGGCCACCACCAGCATCGGGACCGGCCACCAGATCGGCGTCCCGGCGAAGCCCAGCACCCGCGGCAGGTCCTGGTAGATCAGCGGTTCCAGCTCGTGGACCAGCGCGAGAAAGCCGAACGCGACGGCGCAGACCGGGAAGCCGATCACCGCCGCCACCAGCAGGAGCTTCAGATATCCGCGGGTGCGCACCAGCGCGTAGGGGTCCTGGGGCACGGTGGTCGGCGCTCCGCCCACCGGGCCGGCCGGGCCGACCGACATGCGCCTCGCCTCCTCGGAACCGGGGATGCCCCGGCGCCCGCCCGGGCCGCCGCCGTGATGAGCCTGCCACGGCCGGTGCGGGCCGGCACCTCGGGCGCGGCCGGACAGGGAGTGGTGGCGGTGCGGTGTGTGCGGCCCACCGTCGCCGTGGTGTGCGGTGTGTGCGGCCCGCCGTCGCGGCGGTGCGCGGTGCGCCCGGCCCACCGTCGCCGTGTGCGCGGCCGTTGCCGTCCTCAGCCCTGAGAGGCCGCCGCCTCCCGGAGCGCGGCGAGGACCGGGCGGAAGAGCGGGTGCTCCTCGGCGCCACGGCGTACGGCGGCGAAGACCCGGCGGGTGGGGGCCACATCGTCGACGGGGCGGACCACCACCCCGGTGAGGTCCACGTCCCGCAGCGCCGAGCGGGGGACGAGCGCCACGCCCGCCGCGGCCGAGGCGAGCGCGACGACGGCGCGGAAGTCGTCCGACGAGTGCTCCAGACGTGGCTGGAAGCCGGCGTACTCGCAGGCCAGGACCACCACGTCATGGCAGGGGTTGCCGGGGTAGGGGCCGATCCAGGGGTCCTGGGCGAGATCGGCCAAGGCCACCTGGGCGGCCTCGGCGAGGCGGTGGCCGGGCGGCAGGACCGCGTCGAACGGCTCGGCGTAGAGCGGGACCCGGGTCAGCCGTGGGTCGTCGGCGCCCGGTGCGCCCCGGTATTCGACGGCCACCGCCACATCGACCTGCCGGTCGAGGACCATGAGCAGGCTGGCGTCGCCCTCGGCGTCCTGGACGTGGACCCGGATGCCGGGGGCGGTGCGGGCGAGTGCGGTGAGGGCGGGCGCGACGACCAGGCCGATGCCGGTCGCGAAGGCCGCGACGGTGACCGTGCCCGCCTCGCCCGAGCCGTAGGCGGCGAGCTCGGACTCGGCGCGCTCCAGCTGCGCCAGGACGGCGTTGGCGTGGATGAGCAGGATGTCGCCCGCGGCGGTCAGCCGTACGCCGCGGGCGCTGCGCTCCACCAGACGGTGGCCGGTCTCCTGTTCCAGGGCGGCCAGCTGCTGGGAGACCGCCGAGGGCGTGAGATAGAGCGCGGCGGCCGCGGCGGTGACCGTGCGGTGGTCGGCCACCGCACGGAGGATGTGCAGCCGTCGTGCTTCGATCATGCTTCCAGTTTCGCAGCAGCGGCCCGCGGGCGGTGTCAGCCCCCGAGCGCGGCCCTCGCACCGATGAATGCGTCGACCGCGCGGTTGACGTCCTCGGTGGAGTGGGCGGCGGACAGCTGTACCCGGATCCGCGCCTGGCCCTGCGGGACCACCGGGTAGGAGAAGCCGATGACGTACACGCCGCGTTCCAGGAGCAGCTCCGCCATCCGGGCCGCCTCGGCCGCGTCACCGATCATGACGGGGGCGATGGCGTGGTCGCCGGGGAGGATGTCGAAGCCCTCCTCGGTCATCCGCGAGCGGAACAGCGCGGTGTTGGCGTGCAGCCGCTGGCGCAGGTCACCGGCCGACTCCAGCAGGTCGAGCACCTTCAGCGAGGCGGCCGCGATCACCGGGGCGAGCGAGTTGGAGAAGAGGTACGGGCGCGAGCGCTGGCGCAGCAGCGCGACGATCTCGGCGCGGGCCGCGACATAGCCGCCGGAGGCGCCGCCGAGGGCCTTGCCGAGGGTGCCGGTGATGATGTCGACGCGGTCCATCACCCCGTGCAGCTCGGGGGTGCCGCGGCCGCCGGGGCCGACGAAGCCGACCGCGTGCGAGTCGTCGACCATCACCATGGCGCCGTACTGGTCGGCCAGGTCACAGATCTCACGCAGCGGCGCCACATAGCCGTCCATGGAGAACACACCGTCGGTGACGACGAGCTTGCGGCCGGCGCTGCCCGCCTCCTTCAACTGGCGTTCCAGATCGGCCAGATCGCGGTTGGCGTAGCGGAAGCGGCGGGCCTTGCACAGGCGGATGCCGTCGATGATGGAGGCGTGGTTGAGGGCGTCGGAGATCACCGCGTCGTCCGGGCCGAGCAGGGTCTCGAAGACACCGCCGTTGGCGTCGAAGCAGGAGGAGTAGAGGATGGTGTCCTCCTGGCCCAGGAAGCCGGAGATCCGCTGCTCCAGCTCCTTGTGGACCTCCTGGGTGCCGCAGATGAAGCGGACCGAGGCGAGGCCGTAGCCCCAGCGGTCGAGCGCTTCGTGGGCGGCCGCGATGACCTCGGGGTGGTCGGCGAGGCCGAGGTAGTTGTTGGCGCAGAAGTTGAGGACCTCGCCGGGGTTCCCGCCGGCGGTGACCGCGACGGTGGCGGACTGCGGGGTGCCGATGACGCGCTCGGGCTTGTGCAGACCGGCGGCGCGGATCTCGTCGAGGGTGCCGCGCAGTTCGTTGCGTACGGAATCGAGCATGAGGGCTCCTTAAGGTGCGTGGGGCGGGTGAGGCGGTCGCGCCCGAGAGGCGAACCGAGCCAGAAATCAAGCAGTCCAGTCGAGAATGATCTTGCCGCTGCGGCCGCTGGCGGCGTCGTCGAAGGCGGCGTCGAAGTCCTGGTAGGCATAGCGGCCGGTGATCACGGGCGAGAGGTCGAGGCCGCCTTCGAGCAGCACGGACATCGCGTACCAGGTTTCGAACATCTCCCGGCCGTAGATGCCCTTGATCGTGATCATGGAGGTGACAATCCGGGACCAGTCGACGGGGAACTGCTGGGACGGCAGGCCGAGCATCGCGATCCGGCCACCGTGCGTCATGTTGGTGATCATGTCGCACATCGCCTCGGGCCGGCCGGACATCTCCAGCCCGATGTCGAAGCCCTCGCGCAGGCCCAGTTCGCGCTGGCCGTCGGCGATGGTCGCCTCGGCGACATTGAGGGCGAGGCTGACGCCGACCTTGCGGGCCAGGGCGAGGCGCTCCTCGCTGACGTCCGTGATCATGACATTGCGGGCGCCGGCGTGCCGGGCGACGGCCGCCGCCATGATGCCGATCGGCCCCGCGCCGGTGATCAGCACATCCTCGCCGACCAGCGGGAACGACAGCGCGGTGTGCACGGCGTTGCCGAACGGATCGAAGACGGCGGCGATATCGAGGTCCACGGGGACGCGGTGCACCCAGACGTTGGTGGCGGGCAGCGCGACGTACTCGGCGAAGGCACCGTCCCGGCCGACGCCGAGGCCGACGGTGGCGCGGCACAGATGGCGGCGGCCGGCCAGACAGTTGCGGCACTTGCCGCAGACCAGATGGCCCTCACCGCTGACCAGGTCGCCGGCCTTGATCTCGGCCACATCGCGGCCGGTTTCCACCACCTCGCCGACGAATTCATGGCCGATCGTCAGCGGGGCGGTCACGGCGTTCTGCGCCCAGCCGTCCCACGACCGGATGTGCAGATCCGTGCCGCAGATGCCGGTGCGCAGCACCTTGATCAGCACATCCCCCGGGCCGATGGCCGGCTCCGGCACGTCCATGAGCCAGAGACCCGGCTCCGTCTTCTGCTTGACCAGTGCCTTCACCGCAGCGGCTCCCGTACGTCAGTGACCTGCCGGGGGCCCGCCTCGGCCGCCCGATCTTCGTCAGGAAATCTTCCGTACGTCGGGCGCGAGGTCCATCGAGGATTTCTTAAGCGCGGCCACAGCTGCCCTTTACGCCCCCTCCGCGCAGGGGCGACGGCGGGCCCGGGAGTGTAAACGTTCGCCTCCGCAAGCGTCGGAATTCATCACAGCTTGAGTGGCCGTGAGACCGGGGTGCACGCGGCTACGTAGGACTGGGTGAGCACCACACACGGGTGCTGACGCGACGCACCGCGGTCGCCCGTGTGCCTCGTTCCTGTGCGTCCCTGGAGGTCAGTGAATTGAGCCACCGACATGTGAACAAGCGCCTGCGGACCGGCGCCATCGCCACCGCCGGTGTGGGAGCCGTCGCGGCCGCAGCGATCCTGCTCCCCAACGCCAACGCGAGCACGGACCAGCCGGCGGCCCTGAAGACGCTCAGCGCCCACTCGGCCACGCAGCTGGCGACGTCCCTGAAGGCGGACCTCGGGGACCAGAGCGCGGGCTGGTACCTGGACAGCTCGAACGGCCACCTGGTCATGAACGTCCTGTCGGAGGACGACGCCGCGAGCGTCAAGGCCAAGGGCGCCGTCGCCAAGGTCGTGCAGAACAGCATGACCGCGCTGAAGTCCGGTGCGAAGACCCTGCGCGACAACGCCTCGGTGCCCGGCACGGCCTGGTCGATCGACCCGAAGACCAACAAGATCGTGGTGGTCGCCGACAGAACCGTCACCGGCGCAAAGATGGCCACCCTCACCAAGACCACGAACGGCATGGGCGAGGGCATGGTGACCGTCAAGCGGTCCCAGGGTGAGTTCAAGCGGTACGACGGCGGGGACGCGGGAAGCGCGGCGGGAGGCGCGGCCGGCAGCGCCGCGGGCGGTGCCGGGGACGCCGCGGGCGGAGCGGGAGACGCCGCAGGTGGCGCCGGAGACGCGGCAGGAGGGGCCGGGGACGCCGCGGGTGGCGCGGGCGACGGCGGTGCCGGAGGCGGCGGGCAGGCCGCCGGGCCGATCGGCGGCAGTGCCATCTTCGGCGGCAACGCCCGCTGCTCACTGGGCTTCAACGTCACGGTCAAGGGCGCACCGGCCTTCCTGACGGCCGGTCACTGCGGCAACGACTCCAAGACCTGGACCGCGGACCAGGGCGGCAGCCAGCCGCTGGGCACGGTGTCCGACTCCAAGTTCCCGAAGACCGACTTCGCACTGGTCACCTACGACGACGCCAACGCACAGCCGCAGAGCGCGGTCGACCTGCAGAACGGCAGCACCCAGGAGATCACCAAGGCCGCGGAGGCCGCCGTCGGTATGAAGGTGCAGCGCTCGGGCAGCACCACCGGCCTCAGCGACGGCACCGTCACCGGTCTTGACGCGACGGTGAACTACGGCAACGGCGACATCGTCAACGGCCTCATACAGACGGATGTCTGCGCGGAGCCCGGCGACAGCGGCGGCGCGATGTTCTCCGAGGACTCGGCGGTCGGGCTGACCTCCGGCGGCAGCGGCGACTGCACCTCGGGCGGTGAGACCTTCTTCCAGCCGGTCACCGACGCGCTCAAGGCCACGGGTGCGGAGATCGGCGCCGGGGGCGGCGGTGCCGGCGGCGGCGACAACGGCGGTGACAACGGCGCGGCCGGCGGCAATGGCGCGGGCGGCGGCGACGCCGGCGCGGGAAACGCCGGTGCCGGCAACGCGGGAGCCGGGAACGCCGGTGCCGGGAACGCGGGAGCCGGGAACGCCGGTGCCGGCAACGCCGGCGCGGGAGCGGGCGACCCGGGTGCGGGCGCCGGAGCGGAAGACCCGGGAGCGGGTGCCCAGGACCCCGGCGCGGCCGGCGGTGACGCGCTGAACTGACGCGAGGAATCCACTGCGCGACCGGCCCCGCCCCCTTCAACGGCGAAGGAGAGCGGGGCCGGTGAGCGTACGGGACCCTGAGTGTGGCGGAACCATAGCGACCGCCCGCGGAGCGGTGTCAGAATACCGGCCCTACTCCGACCCTTCCTCAGGGACATCATGGCGTCGAACGAACTCGATTCCAATATCCCCGTCTTCCGCGGAGCCGGGCATCTCCTGCGTCTGATAGCCGATCTGGTGCGCAGGCCACGGCGCCGGGAGTGTCCGGAGCCGGTGCGGCACCGCGGAGTGGCGCAGGGGCGTGAAGGCCTGCCGGTGATCTGTCTGGTGAGCGGGGAAGACCACACTCCGCTCGCCAAGGGCATCAGCTACTTCCTCAGCCACGCCGATCCCCGGCGGGTACCGCACTGTCTGCACGACCTCCAGGCCTGCTCACCGCCCCCGGCCCCGGAATCCGTCGAGGCGGTGCGCCGCACACTGGAGCGGCTGGCGCAGGGCTTCGCCCTCAGTGTCCACGGCAGCGACGGACGGGTCCGCTTCCGCAGGTTCGGCCTGGTCAACTGGCTGACGCAGGCCGGGGCGGCCGGCGGCTCCCCGTACGCCGGCAGTATGGAGGGCAACGACCACACACTGCTCCAGGGGCTGCGCGAGCGGGAGTTCCGGCGCCGGCGGCTGTTCGGGCTGCTGCGCTCCCCGGAGACCGAGCTCGCGGTGGACGGCAAGGTGCCGTGGTGGGTCTGGCTGTTCGCCGTCCATGTCTTTCCGCTCGCCTGGTTCCGGGTCCGCCGCGGGCTGGGCCGCGAGTACCGCTGGCTGCTCAACCAGCCCTATCTCGCGCCGCGCGACCCGGGCACCTTCATCGGGTTCGCCGAGCGGCTGACGGCGCCCCATCACCAGGTCGAAGACCCGGAACAATTACGCAAGTTGATGGTCAACGCCTTTCTGGAGGATCTGCGGGTCGCGTTCCGCCGACGCCTCTGGCGGCCCCGTACCGCCCGGCGCACCGCGTACTGTGTGGCGCTGCTCGACGGCGCCACCGCGGACAACTGCGGCTATCCGCTGCTGCAGACCATCATCGACGTACGCAACGAGACGGGCGCCTTCGACCCGCTGCTGGTCATCAGCTGTGGCGCCGAGCCGCCCGCCGAAGGCACCCGGATCCGCGCCGACTGGGGCCACAGCTCGCTGTGGGAGCTCGCCGACCGGCTCTACGGCGGCTGGCGGGACACCTTTCTGCACCAGGGCCGGGCCCGTAACCGCGCGCCCTGGTATCTGCCGGTCACCGTTCCGCGGCTGCTGCCGCCCTCCGACGAGAGCTATGAGCTGACGCGGCGGCTGGAGGTCGCCCAGGACGCCCGGCTGCGGATTCCCGAACCGCCTTTGTGGGCGCGCCGGGTGGTGTCGGTGGCGGCGGCGTGCGGGGTGGTCGTCGCGCTGCTGGGGGCGGGCGGGCTGATACTGAGCCGGGAGAGCGACTACCGGCAGGCACACTGCGGTCTGCACCGTTTCGAGGACGACGCGGACACCTTGCGCACCGCGGAGACCGGCGAGTGCATCGGGGTGGCACGGAACGGATTCACCTTCCACTCCCCCGACCCGCTGCTCAACAAGACCCTCCGGACCATCTACGCCCAGAACGCCCGTGCCGAGGAGGCACATCGCGCGGCGCCGGAACGCCCGTTCGTCACCCTCGTCCATCTGTCGGCGCTGCTCAGCGTCTCGGGGAAGTCCACCGGGCAGCTCGCCTACGGGCGCGAGGCGCTGCAGGGCGCGGCGAGCGCACAGTCCCGGCAGCTGCGCAGCTCCGGCGCCGCGGAGCCGATCCTGCGCCTCTTCCCCGCCAACGCCGGGTCGGGCATGCGCTTCGGCACACGGGTGGTGGAGATCCTGGAGGGGCTCAAGCGGCAGGATCCGTCCCTGGTCGGCGTCACCGGACTCGACCAGAGCCGGGAGGCCACCAACCGGACGATCCGGAAGCTCACCGCGGCGGGGCTGCCCATGGTGGCCACCACGCTGTCCGCGGACTCGCTCGTGCGGCAGTCCCCCATGTACTTCCAGGTCTCGCCGCAGAACACCCGGGAGGCGGAGGTCGCCGCCGCCTACGCCGCTCATGTCGTGGAACAGGGCAGGAAGAAGCCGGCCCGGCAGGTCCGGATCATCGGCTCCGCCGATCCCAGCGACACCTACAGCAAGACCCTCAGCGACGATGTCGCCCGGCGCTTCCGGGCCCGCGGGTTCACGGTGGAGAAGACCTCCTTCACCCCGCCCCCGCCACCGGGCGCGGACCCCTCGTCGGACGCCCCCGGCGCCGGGACGGTCGGCCAACGGAGCTGTTCCTACCCGGGCGTGGTGTTCTTCGCGGGCCGCTCGGAGGACTTCGAGTCGCTGCTCGGCGGCGTCAACGAGTCCTGCAACTCGGATCCGCCCACACTCCTCGGCGGCGACGATGTGGCCCGGCTGGCCGCCGACGCGGACCGCCGGCAGCACTACCCCGGGATCCCTTACGACTTCCTGGACTTCACGCTGGGCTCGGCACACTGCGATGACACCAGCGAGCTCTACGCGGAGCTGGGCCGGCTGTTCCCCGAGGAGTGCGCCCAGGTCGCGAGCTCCTCGCTCGACGGCCATGCGGCGCTCGGTTTTGACGCCGTGAAGCTGTACATCAACGCGGTCAAGCAACTGCGCGAGGACGCCGCGCAGATGCCGTTGACACCCCCCGCCGTCTGGCATGCGATCAGCGGTGTCCACGGGGACGAGGCGCTCGACGGGGAGAGCGGCATCATCAGCTTCGGCGGCGATGTGGACCGCCAGGTCCCGTTGGACAAACTGCTGTCCGTGCAGCACATCGACGGTGCGGGCAGGCCCACCCAGGCGGGCTTCTGCGGCCGGGTCGGCGGGCAGAAACAGTCGTCGTGGTGTGCGCCGCTGGAGGCGGAGAAGGGCCGGTGACGGAGGCGGGGAAAGGCCGGTGAACGGAGGCCGCCTCGGCGGAGAGGGGCCGTGGCGGGGCCGGGAACCGGCCGTCGGCGTCAGGTAGAGGTGACGGTGAACAGGCCGCCGTCGGGGTCGCGGATGACGGCCTGGCTGCCCTCGCCGTCCGCGGTCGGGGTCACGGGGGTGACGGTTCCGCCGGCGGTCACCGCGGTGGCCGTCACCTTCTCGATGTCGCGGACCGGGAAGTGGACGTGCCAGCGGGGCCGCACCCTCGGGTCCGGGGCGGACTCGACGGCGCCGCCGCGCAGGGTGGCGACAATGTGCGTCCCGTCGCGGACGATCACCTGGTCGTGTTCGTAGGTCACATCGCAGCCGCCCGGCTCCTCGGAGGCCCAGCCGAAGACCTCGGCGTAGAAGATGGCGGCGGCGAAGGCGTCACGGGTGCGCAGTTCGAGGCAGGCCGGGGCGTTGCCCTGTCCGACCGACCAGGCCAGGGTCTGGCCCTCCCAGAAGCCGAAGGTGGCGCCGTCGGGGTCGGCGGCGAGGGCGGCGCGTCCGGGGCCGAGCTTGAGCGGGCCGACGGCGACGGTCGCCCCGCGCTCACGGATCCGGTCGGCGGTGTCGTCGGCGTTCTCCACCGCGAAATAAGAGGTCCAGGCCACTGCGACCTGGAAGCTCTGGGCGAGGGCACCGATGCTGGCGACCGGCTGCCCGTCGGCTATCGCGATGCAGAACTCCTCTCCGAGGCTCGCCGGGCGGAACCGCCAGCCCAGGACCGCGGTGTAGAAATCCTGCGCGGCCTCCAGATCGCGGGCCATCAGGCTGACCCAGCAGGGAGCGCCGCGTACCGCGGTGACGGGGCCATGGGCCGACATGACATCTGCCTCCTGTTGCTCAGCGCCCCTTCCCACTCTGCCAGCGACGGGGCGGGGCCGCACCAAGGGCGCGTCCCCCGGCGGCAGCGCAGTTGTGCCGGTCTTGATCAGGCTCGATCCTGTAGATACTGAACCGGGCTGGGCTGATGCCATGAACGCATGGAACGCGGCGGAGAGCGCCGACTTCCGTGGTCCCCTCGACGTCACCAGGGCGGCCACAGCGGTTCTGGACGCCCAGGACCTGATCATCGGCTGGAGCCCGGCGGCCCAGCGGCTCCTCGGATATCTGCCGGAGGAGATCGTCGGGCAGCCCCTGGAGACGCTGGTGCCGCCCGCCGTCAAGGAGGCCGGGCAGGCACCGGAGGAGTCACTGAGCGGCGACCGCGAGCTCACGGTGCGGCACCGGAACGGCCGGCTGGTGCGGATGGCGGCCATGATCTGCCCGCTCGCCAAGGTGTCCGCGGGCTCCGGCCCCCAGCCGGCCCGTGTCCTGGTGGCGGCCGAACTGGAGGCCCACCGGATGTGGGAGTCCCGCCAGGCGATGCTGCACGGTCTGGCCACCCAGTCCCCGGTGGGCCTGGGCATCTATGACACCGATCTGCGGCTGACCTGGGCGAACGCCGCGTACACCCGGGAGGTCGGGCTGCCGCTGCGGGAGTTCCTCGGTGCCCGCGCCGATGAGCTGTACCCGGACGGCGAGTTCATGACCGAGGGGTATCCGCGCACCCTCGACGCGGTGATGCACCACGTCATCGACACCGGCGAACCGATCCTCGATCTGCACTTCGTCGGCCAGCAGCCCTCCGACCCGGGGCCCGATCACGTCTGGTCCTGCTCCTATTACCGGCTGCAGGACGCCCACGGACAGGTGCTCGGGGTGTGCGAGGACGCCTTCGACATCACCGGCCGCTACCAGGCGCAGCGCCGGCTGAACCTCCTGGTGGAGGCCGGCGCCCGGATCGGCACCACACTCGATATGACCGTCACCGCCCGGGAGATCACCGAGGTGGCGGTGCCGGGGTTCGCGACCACGGTCACCGTCGACCTGATGCAGTCCGTGCTGAACGGCGAAGAGCCGGAAGCGGCCGGCGGTCCACTGCCCACGCTGGTGCGGGTCGCCGCCCGCTCAGCCCAGGCCGGTCCGGACGGCCCCCCGCACAGCCCGCACCGCGTCGAGTACCCGCCCGGCTCCCTCCAGTACCGCAGCATGTCCTCCGGCGGGATGGTGCGCGAGGAGAACACCATCGTCGTGCCGCTGCGGGCCGGGGGCACCCCGATGGGCCTGGTCACCTTCCGCCGCAGCGCCCCCATGACGCCCTTCGACAAGGGCGAGATCGAACTCGCCGACGAGCTGGTCACCCGGACGGCGGTGTGCCTGGACAACGCCCGCCGCTTCGCCCGGGAGCACACCGCCGCGCTGACCCTCCAGCGCAATCTGCTGCCCCAGCATCTGGCGGCGCCGTCCGCCGTCGATCTGGCCTACCGCTATCTGCCCAGCGATGACCGGGCCGGGGTCGGCGGTGACTGGTTCGACGTCATCGGGCTCTCGGGCACCCGGGTCGGTCTGGTCGTCGGGGACGTGGTGGGCCATGGCCTCCAGGCGGCGGCGACCATGGGACGGCTGCGGACGACGGTCCGCGCCCTGGCCCGGCTGGACCTGGCCCCTGACGAGCTGCTGGGCCGGCTGGACGACCTGGTGGAACAGACCGCCGAGGAGCAGGCGGCCACGGTCGGCACGGACATCGGCACGGACGATGTGGCCACCGGTGTGACCTGCCTCTATGCGGTCTACGACCCGGTCTCACGGCGGTGCACCATGGCGCGGGCCGGGCATCTGCCGCCGGCCGTCGTCGACCCGGAGGGCGGTGTGTCCTTCCCGGACCTTCCGGCGGGCCCGCCACTGGGCCTGGGGGGCCTGCCGTTCGAATCCCTGGAGATCGAGCTGCCGGTAGGCAGTCTGCTGGCCCTGTTCACGAACGGGCTGGTCGAGGCCCGGAACCATGACGTGGACGAGGGGCTGGACACCCTTGGCCGGGTGCTGGGCGAGCACCGCCGGCCGCTGGACGAGCTGTGTGACCACGCGCTGGCCGAGCTGCTGCCGGACGGCCCGGCCGCCGATGACTCGGCGCTGCTGCTGGTGCGCACCCGTGAGCTGGATGCCGGGCAGGTGGCGGCCTGGGAGCTGCCCGCGGAACCGGCCGCCGTGGGCAAGGCCCGTGAGCTGGCCACCGGGCAGCTGCGGGAGTGGGGCCTTACGGAGCTGTCCTACGCGACCGAACTCGTGGTCAGCGAGCTGGTCACCAATGCCGTACGGCATGCCTCGGGGCCGGTGCATCTGCGGCTGCTGCGCGACCGGACCCTGCTGACCGAGGTGTCGGACACCGGCCATACCTCGCCCCACCTGCGGCACAGCGCCAGCGACGACGAGGGCGGACGGGGGCTGTTCATCGTCGCGCAGCTGGTGCAGCGCTGGGGGACGCGCTACACGCCGTACGGGAAGACGATCTGGACGGAGCAGGCGTTTCCGCCGCACTATTCCGGGGTTCCGCGGCCGGCCCGGTGACCGGCGGCGGGCGCGGTGGCGGGGGCCGGCCCGGCGCACATCGTGCGGGTGTTCGGAGGCGGTCCCATGATGGAACCAAGCGAGGTCCCGGCGACTCGGCGGGCGCGGACAGAGGAGGACCCTGTGACGAGCAATGGCAGGGAGCAGGCGGCCGAGCGGCGGCCGACTCAGCTGTACACCGGTAGCGAGCGGCCCTATGACCCGGAGGACCTGGTGAAGGCGTCCGGGCGCGAACCCACCCCCGCGAGCCTGGAATGGGCCAGGCGCCTGATCGCTGAGGAAGGACCCGGCGCCATCGAGCGGTATCTGCCGTGAGTGCCGCCGGCTGAGCGGCGGACGGCGAGCGCGGAGGGCAGCCCGCTCCGCGGACGGTGTGCCCTGGTGCGCCGTCCACGGACGGGCGGGCCCGCGCGCGCGTGGTGCGTGCCGTCGGGCGTCCGCTCCGTAAGAGGCTGCCCGGCGCGCGGAGTTGAGCGTCGGTCCGGATCAGTCGTCCGTGAGGACCAGGTGCCGGAGGCCGGACCGCTGTGCCGGGCGGGCCCTGGCCCGGGCATCCTCCGTCCGCCCACCACGGCCGCGGATAAACCCCTTGCGGCGGCCCGGAGCGCTGGGGAAGATCGCCTCGACCGCCGCCTTCCCGGCATGCTCCGGAGCGCTCAGGGAGAGCGTCTCCCGCCACGGGCCACGCGCCCTCCTCCGGACCGTGCGCCCGCGGACGGCTCCCACCCACCGTGACGCCTCTCAGCGCCGCGACACCGCACCGGCCGAGACCTGCCCGGGGACTCGCCGCGGAAAGGAATCCTCCGTGACCACCGAACGCATCTCCCCGCCCGTCCGCGCCGGCGAGCGGGAGACCCTGCGCTCCTATCTCGACTTCCACCGGGCCACGCTCGCCATGAAGACCGACGGCCTCTCCGACGAGGACCTCAGGCGCCGGTCGAGCCCGCCCTCCACGCTCTCCCTGCTCGGCCTGGTGCGGCACATGGCCGAGGTGGAACGCACCTGGTTCCGCCGGGTGATCAACGGCGAGGACATCCCGCTCGTCTGGTCGGCCGAGGGCGACTTCCAGGTGGCGTACGACGCGAGCAGGTCCACCCGCGCGGAGGCGTTCGACGCCTGGCAGACGGAGGTGGCACACGCCCGCCGCATCGAGCAGGAGGCCGCCTCGCTCGACGTCACGGGCTATCAGCCCCGCTGGGGCGAACATGTCTCGCTGCGCGTGGTGATGCTGCATCTGATCCATGAGTACGCCCGTCACAACGGCCATGCGGACTTCCTGCGCGAGGCCATCGACGGCACGGTCGGTGCTTGAGCGGACCGGGGGCCAGGCCGGTGGGTGCCGGCCCCGCGCAGGAGTGGCGCGCGGGGCCGGTCGCGTACGTACGATCACCGAAGCCCTGGTGCGGGCGGCGAGGAGCTGACGATGGATGACCGGGAACCGCTGTGTGCCGCGCGCCTGGCGGGTTACGGGACCGTGGCCACACAACTCTCCCTGCTGAGCGACCACCGGCTCCAGGAGGTCGTGGCATCCGCCGTCCCGCTCGGGTCCGGTATCGGCGGCAGATCGGCGGAGCTGGACGTCGACGGGGTGCGCGTCTTCGTCAAGCGGGTCCCCCTGACGGATATCGAGCTGCGGCCGGAGCATGTGCGCTCGACGGCGAACGTCTTCGGGCTGCCGCTGTTCTACCAGTACGGGGCGGGCTCGGCCGGGTTCGGTGCCTGGCGGGAACTTGCGGTGCACACCATGACGACCCACTGGGTGCTCGGGAACGCGTACGCGGGTTTCCCGCTGATGTATCACTGGCGGGTGCTGCCCGACTCCCCTCCCGAAGGATTCACCGACGAGTTCGGCGGGTTGGAGGGGGCCGTCGCGCACTGGGAGGGATCACCGGCGGTGCGCGAACGGCTGGAGGCCCTCGGACGGTCCTCGTCCAGCCTGGTGCTCTTCCTGGAACATGTGCCGCACACCCTCGCCGGATGGCTGGCCGACCACCGCGCCGGTGTGACGGAGAGCGGCATCGGCTCGCCCTACCCCTGGGTGGCGGAGGCCCTGGCGCGCGGGACCGCCTTTCTGCGCGCTCGCGGACTCGTCCACTTCGACGCCCACTTCGCCAACATCCTGACCGATGGCCGCCGGCTCTACTTCGCCGACTTCGGGCTGGCCCTGAGCTCCCGCTTCGACCTCTCGGCCGACGAGACCGCGTTCCACTCGGACCACCTCGCGTACGACCACTGCCATACCGCGACGCACCTGCTCCGTCACCACCTGCTCGACGGTGTGCGCGGCGACACGGAGCGCGACGTCTTCCTGCGCGACTGGATCGCCGGACGACGGCCCGGCGGCCTCCCGCCCGAGACCGCCGCCCTCATCGACCGGCACGCCCGCCCGGCCGTCGTCCTGGACGACTTCCACCGCCGTTTCCTCACCGAGAGCAAGCGGACACCCTTCCCGACGGCAGAGATCGAGCGGGCGGTGGGGGTGCGAGGCAGGGCCGTCACCGCGTAACGGCCCGCTCGCTCAGCCGAGTTCGAGACTGGTGACGCCGAAGGTCCGCTCGTGCTCCGCCGGTGGCACCGGGCCGGTGTACATCCGCACGGTCTGCGACCGTGGGGTCAGGCCGCGGGAGGTGACCAGGGTGTGGGCGGCGTGCCGGGGGCCGGGGACGTCGAGGAAGATCTCGTCGGCCGGGTCGGCGGACGCCGCGAGGGCGTCGAAGAGCGCTTCGGCGGCCGCGGTGGTGTCGGCGAAGAGCGGGCCGATGCGGTGACCGGTGCGGGCCGGGCGGAGCACGCCGTAGCCCGCGATCGCACCGTCGCGCAGATACGCGAGGGCGGTGTGGCCGGGGGCCGTCAGCCAGCGGGTGACGAAGGCACGGCGGTCGGCGGGGAAGCAGCGCCGGTCGTAGTCGGCGAGGGCGTCGAGATGCGCACGGGTGACGGGGACGACGCCCGGCGCCGGGGTCCCGGGGCCGGTGGGGCGTCCGGCGTAGCGGATGGTCTCGTAGGCGGGGGCGAACCCGGCGCGCCGGTAGGTGTCCTGCTGGGCGGGGACCGCGTCGAGACCCACGGTCCGGGCACCGGCGTGCGGGAAGGCGGCACGCCAGGTGGCGAGGCCCAGGCCCTGCCGGCGGTGGTCGGGGTGGACGAGGTAGTAGCCCAGGAACGCATAGGCGTCCGAGTAGTTGACGACCGAGACCGCGGAGACGGTCTGTCCGGCGCGGCGGCCGATGAAGAAACCGGCGGGGTCGGTGGGGTGGAAGCAGGCGGTGTCACCGCGTCCGGGGTTCCACTCTTCGTCGGCGGCCCATTGGGCCACCTGGTGCCAGTCGTCCAACGAGGCGGTGCTGACGGTGAGTTCGCCGGTGACGGGCTGCGGATCCGGAGCGTTGCCAAGGGTGGGCATACCGGGTGTTCGTCCCTTCTGGTGGGGTCAGGAGGCGAGTGAACGGGAACGGTGCGGAGCCGGTGACGGGGGGCGGGGCGGGCCCGCCGGAGGACGTGCTCCGGCGGACCCGCCCACGCCCGGCCATCGGACTGGATCAAGTCGGTGGGGACCGGCTCTAGATCAGGTCCATGGCGGCGACCTCGTCGGGGCGGCCGTAGCTGACCGGTCCCTGGAAGCGCTGCCGGGCGGTGGCGAACCACCACACGGTGGCGATGATCAGCACCACGGCCAGCGCGATCGGCGCATAGTTGAACGAGTCGGGGGTGATCGGGGACGCCTGGGGCAGCATGAACAGCACATTGCTGATCAGGATCCAGGTCACCGCGATCGCCGCGACGGGCTTGCCGTAGCGCCCGAGGTTCCACGGACCGGCCTGGAAGTCGTCGAGCCGGAGCCGCAGGAAGATGGGCACGGCGTAGGCGAGGAACAGCCCGACGACATTGACGCTCACCACCGCGGTGAAGGCGGTGTGCGACCACCAGCCGGGCAGCACCAGTACCAGGGGGCAGACCGCGGCGAGCCAGACGGCCTTGACGGGGGTACGGGTGCGCGCGGAGACGGAATGCCACCACCGGGAGCCGGGCATCGCGCCGTCGCGGGAGAAGGCAAAGATCTGCCGGGTATTGCTGGTCATGTTGGCGAGCCCGCAGAACAGCATGGCGCCGATAACGATCAACAGCAGGAAGCTGGCGGTGTTTTGGCCGAGCGCGTCGACGAGAATCTGCACCGGCGGCGCTTCGGCACTCGCCGCATGCCCATAGTCACGGATCGCATACACCAGCGCGAGCATGAGGATCAGTCCGGTGATCGCGGAGCAGCTGATCGCCCGCATGATGCCCCGGGGCGCGTTGACCGTCGCCTTCACCGTTTCTTCGGACATGTGGAAACTGCCGTCGAAACCGGTGAACGTCCAGCTGGTGACGAGCAGACCCAGCATTCCGCCGTAAATCGCTTGTGTGAAGCCGGTGTTGTTGGCGAAGTGCAGCGCGAACGACGGCGGCTGATGGTGGTCGGGTATCACGGTGAGTGCGCCGACGATCACCACCATGCCGATCAGCAGCCACCACACGGAAATGCGGTTCACCACCGCGACCAGGCGCACGGTATACGTGTTGGCCAGCGCCTGGACGAGAAGGATGGCCGCGGTGATGCCGACCGTCTGCTGCGGTGTCGACTCGTAGGACGGCCACTGCATGGCGATGAACGCCTGTATGAAGGTGGCGGCCGCGAAGTTGGTGGCGGCGGTGCCGCCGACCTGGCCGACGAAGTTCAGCCAGCCCGTGTACCAGGACCAGGCGCCCTGGTGCCGCTTGGCCAGCTTGCCGGCCGAGAAGTAGAGCGCGCCGCTCGTCGGGTAGGCGGAGGCGATCTCCCCCATGGCGGCGCCGACGAACAGCACCATGATCGATACGCCGATCCAGCCGAAGATCAGGATCCGCGGACCGCCGGCGTTCATCCCGAACCCGAAGGAGGAGAAGATGCCGGAAATGATATTGATGATGGTGAAGGAAATGGCAAAGTTGTCGAACGCGCGGAATCTGCGGGTGAGTTTCCGCGGATAGCCCATGGCATGGAGCGTGGCATCGTCGTCGAGGGTGACGGGATCTGCCGCGTGGGGGTTTTTCGAGCGAGCTGGGGATGTACGCTCGGACACAACCGAAACCTTTCTGGGGGGAACCGGGGGTGAATGGACCGGGCTGAGTTTTCGAACGGATGGTGTGGAACGGGTTTCCTTCTGCGGCGAGAAATTCACGCCACCACCGGCCTGCCGGTGAATCAGCCGCCATGCGGAACGGGGAGCCCGCAAGAGCGCCTGGCTTTCGTCAATTGCTCCTCGGGGTCGCCGAATGCACTCCAGGGCATACGCGAGGCATAGGGCCCCATCGCGGTGAAGACTTCCCGCGCCTCGAATTCACGTTTCGCCATGAAGAGCGCATGTGCCAGATACGCCAGATCCAGCACCGGGGTGAAGCGGTAACCGGCAACCTGCGGAAACCAGTTGTGGTAGATGCCCATCGCGGTAGTGATCCACTGAGGTTGCTCCCACGCGTGGTCCGCGAGCAGCGCGGACGGGTTGTAGTCCTCGACCAGGGCCACCAGCGGCAGCAGCCGCAGTGGTGAGGCGGCCGGGGCCCGCTGGCTCAGGAACGCGGCCACGTCCCAGCTCGCGCTGGACGAACCGCCGTAGCGGGTGAAGAAAAACGACAGGAAGCGGTGGTGCGCCTCACGGTGCCAGGGGTCGAGCCGGAGGATGTGCGCGAAGAGGTACCACGGGCCGGCCGGCGCAGTGAGCAGCCCCTGCGGTGCGGGGTCCTGAGGGCGGTCGAGGCGGGTCAGCGCCAGCTGGGCCACCCACGGGGTGGGGTCGTCGGGGAGCAGCTTCGCGGCCCGTTCGCACGCCGACTGCGCTATCCGCGCCAGGGCGCCCTGCCGCCGGTCACCGGCGTCGGCCATGCGCAGGGCCCGGAGCATCGCCACCCGGGCCCAGAGCAGTGCCGCCTCCGGCCCCGGCTCTTCGGCCAGCCAGCGCTCGGCCAGGTCCGAATCGGCCGCCACGGACGCCAGCACCAGGGACCGGTGGGCCCGCACCTCGAAATCCTCCCGGGTTTCCTGCAGAACCTCGTGCGCGCTCAAGTACCGCCCGGCCCTGACGTCCATACACGCGCGCGCCAGCGCCCGGTCATCGGCCGCTGGACTCCACACGTACTGCCCCTCGAAAGAGCCGGCCGCCATGGTCCCCTCCCGGTCACGAAGGCGTCTTCCCCCACACGGCATTCCAGCTGCGCCGAATTCAGCTGGACCCCTGCCACCGGTCAAGTGACAGCGGCCACACCCTACTCATCATCAACTCATTGCGAAAACAAGCCGCCTGGAATATCTGGTTCCGCACCTTTTAGTCTCGATGAGATTGAAAGAGAAACAACTTCTCGACCCACTCTTCAGAAGCCCTCCACTTTGCCACTTCGTTCGCCACAGGGCATTTATTTGGCATATTCATGTGTTCACAGACCCTCCACAAGTGCACATCGTTGCTGATTACCCCTCCGTATCCATCGTTTCCATGGCCGCGCCCTCACGGGGGACACGGGCGGGCCGCGGTGCGCCACACCCCCGGCGGGCGAGCCCCTCCCCGGCCCGACCCCCGCCCACAACTCGCCAGGGCGGCCGCCCGGTTCACCGACGCCTTCCAGCCACCAAGGCCGGAAGGAACCCACCGCCGAGCGAGGAGCGCGCCAGCCCGGACAGCCACGTCCACCACCCGGCAGCGAGGGTGTCGAAGCAACAACATTCAATGAATTCCCGGTGCACTTGTTGAACGAATCGGCGGCTCCCCGGACACAACCCGCCGGGCCGCCCTCCGCGTTGGCGCCGCGACTCACAAATTCGGCTCAAGAGCAACCGAATTAGCGGATGCTACTTTCCGGAAGCGCGCGATCACATGTAGCGTTCGTCTGGACCGGAGGCCGTGACTTCACACCACGTCATGGCTGGGTACGGGCATGGGCGCGAGCGTTCTTGCGGCTGGAACGGAGTGATCGCCCCGCTGGGCGGACCTGCACCACAAGTGCCTGGTCGCCCCCCGGCCGCACACCGGACCGCGCCGCGATCGCTGCACAGCACCTCAGCACCCTTGAACGTCGAGCACCGCCATGTCTGTCCGTACACGCCTGCTTTGCAAGAGGAATGGGCCCAGATCATGTTTATGAACTCCTCGACGACCCCGCTTGCGCTGCGACCGGACGCCGACTTCGGCCGGCCGCCCACAGCCGGGCCCGGCGAAGGGCCACCCCTGGCGGTCGACCGGCTCCCTGACGGCACGTGGCAATTGACCCTGCACGCCCTGGAACCCATATCGGTGCACCGGCTGCCGTCGGACGAGGTCCACATCATCCTGGCGCCACCGCGCGAGGAACCGGCCGGTGAAGCAACAGCCGGCCGGTCACGGCCGGAGCCCATCCGGATCGATACCGCGGCCCGGACCGTCTTCATCAGAGGCCGCCAACTCGACCTGCCCCGGCTGGAATTCGATCTGCTGGCGCACCTCGTGCTGCATCCACGGCGCGCCTTCACCCGGGAACAGCTGATGGCCGCCGTCTGGCCCAGCTGCCAGTCCAGCAACCGCACCGTCGATGTCCATATCGCCCGACTGCGCCGGCGCCTGGGGCCCGGCCTGCGCGACTCCATCAGCACGGTTTTCGGTATCGGATACAAGTACCAGCCCACCGCGTAGTCCGGTCACCGCTGCTGAGCGGTCCGGGTGCGGAAGCCTCAGCCCTCCCCGAGGGAGGAGTCGAGGTGCCCGGGGGCCGCCGCCGCGGGTTCCTTGCGGACGAAGGCCCGGCGCAGGGCGTGATAGGGCTGGTCCGGGTCGAAGAAGATGCGGTGCATCTGCGCCAGTTCGTGCTCCCGGTAGGCGGCGAGCGGGCGGTGCGCCTCGTCGCGTTCCCGGTCGGCCTTCTTCGTGGCGATACGAGCCTGCGTCGTGGGCGCCGAGGCCAGCCGGACGGCGAGCCGTCCGGTCTGCGCGGCGAAGTCCTGTGCGGGGCAGTCGATGATCCGGTCCACCAGGCCGAGCCGCGCTCCTGCGGCGGCGGTGACCGGCAGGGCGCGCGCGGTGAGCTGCCCGGCCACCTCGGGGCCCGTCCGGCCCGGCAGGGTGTAGGTCCAGTATTCCGAGCCGTAGAGCCCCATCAGCCGGTAGTGCGGGTTGAGTACCACGGCCGCGCGGCACCACACCTCGTCGGCGGCGAGGGCCAGCATCGCCCCGCCGGCCGCGGCATTGCCGCCGAGCGCGGCCACCACCAGGCGGTCGGTGGTGGTCAGGACGGCATGCACCAGATCGTCCATGGCCTGGATATTGGCCCAGGACTCCTCGGCGGGGTCGGCGGCGGCCTCGATGACGTGCAGATGGATGCCGTTGGAGAAGAAGTCCCGGCGCCCGCCGAGGACCAGCACGGAGGTCGGCCGGGCACAGGCGTGGCGGTAGGCGGCGAGCAGGCGCCGGCAGTGGTCGGTGCTCATCGCGCCGCCGGGGAAGGAGAACTCCAGGAAGCCGGCCGGACCTTCCTCGCGGTAGCGGATGTCGGTCCAGGTCCGGGGGCCGTCGCCGGGGTCGAGCGGGGCCGGGACCTCGGGGAGCGGCGGGAGGCGGTCGCCCAGCGCCAGCGTGGCGGGCAGCTTGAGGGTGCCGGGCTCCCCCGGCGCGCGGGGCGGCCGCAGTTCCGGGATCCATACCGCTCCGTCGGCTGTCGCCCGGCAGATCGCGCCACATCGGGTGGCGAGCAGCTCGCCCGGCCGGCCCGTCAGGGTGTCCTCCGGGTGGCCACCGTGCAAATGCCAGGTGTCGCCGAGGAGTTCGTCCCGTACACCGGGCTGGGAGTCGGCGGCGCGCAGTTTGCGTACGACGGTGTCGGTGGGGTCGGAGCGCCAGTCGATCCGGCGCAGGTCCTGGCGGAACGGCGGCCGGGGGCGGCCGGGTTTCGCGGCGTCGGACAGTTCGGCCTGTGGCTGCGGACGGTGGGTGCCGGACGCCACGCGGGCGACGGCCGCCAGGACCGCCTCCAGCGCGGCATCGGCGATCTCGTTGCGGTACAGGTCGCTCTTGCCCACGCCGGGGACGGGGCAGCTCGCCGCGGCCCAGATGTCGCCGCCGTCCATCTCGTCGTTGGCCTGCAGGACCGTGACGCCCCACCGCTCCGCGCCCAGATGCACCGCCCAGTCCACCGAGGACGGGCCCCGGTCTCCGACGGGCCCGGGGTGCACGACCAGACAGGTGTGGGCGGACCACACCTCCCGGGGAATGGCCGTCTTGAGCATCGGCGCCACGATCAGGTCGGGAGTATGGCGGCGTACGACCTCGGGCAGCGGCGTGTCCTTCGTCACCAGCTCCACGCTCACCTGGTGTCCGTGGTCGCCGAGTTCGGCGTACACGCGCTGCGTCAGACTGTTGAACGCGCCGGCGATGAGCAGAATGCGCACAGCAGACTCCCCTGGAGCTGGGACCGATGGGCGGATGGCTGGATCGTCCCGCACCTACGGCCGCCGGGCTCCGGACCCGCGCGACGGGTCACCCGATCGACGGCCGCCGTGCGGCGCAATACGGAGCCGGCGGCGCCGGGAAGGCCGCCGCCGTCTGACTTCTCGTCATGTAGTTCCGCTGCTGATCATCTCGACGGGATCCCGCCAAAGTTGGCGCACCGGTAGCCCAACCGCGCTTTTGGACATTGCCTTTAATTGACATCCACTTGGTCATACTTTTACTTTCAGTGCAGTGGCATCAGCGCAGGTCAGCGCCGTGTGCCCCGTCCGTCTTCCGCACTCTCTCTCGGAGGTTCCCATGGAGCAGCTCATCAAGAAGATGGCCCAGGACAACGTCTGGCAGAACTGGCTCGCCGCCAACTCCGCACAGCAGGCGGCGAAGAACGGCTGCATCAGCGCCGCCCCGAAGGCCGGCTGCATCAGCGCCACGCCCAAGGCCGGCTGTATCTCCTGACCATCGCGACCGGCAGAGGCCCGGGAGCGGGCCGGCGGCGGTGAGCACTCCGGCCGCCCGCCGTCCGCTCCCGGGCATCGCGCCCCTCATTCCCCGTGTGGCACCGCCGTCCCAGCAACGACGAGGATTCCATGGATGGTCAGCCGACCGCCGAGGTCATCGAGCAGATCCGCGACATACCGATCTACCGTGAGTCGCTGGCGAAGGGCTACTTCCCCATACTCGACAAGCCGGAGATCGCGCGCGGCTTTCCCGACAACTGGATGACGCCCCGGCTGGCCGCGGCGCTGGAGTCCGGAGAGGCGGAGTTCGTCCTCTCCACCGGCACCAACCACGCCCGGATGCAGATCATCCGGCCCCCGTACTTCCTGCTGCGCTCCTACTACCAGCTCTGGAGCGAACACCCCGATATATCCGGCACCTGGGAATCGGGCTGCCGGCGGGTGTCGCTGACCACGGTGCTGGCGACGGAGCATGTGGCGCGGGTCAACGCCGCCCGGCGCGGGACCGCACCGGCCCCGGTACCCACCCTCGACGACCGATGGCTCGACGAGCGGACCTGCTACCTCAATCTGCGGCTGGACCCGGCGCTGTGGGAGCGCGCCGAGGTGGAGCGGATGCTGGAGGAGATCCGGACCGCCCGTCAGGCGCACCCGCGCGGCTGGTACCACCTCGACTGCTCCGGCTACCACCTGGCGCATCTGGTGCGGAAGGTCGGCGAATGGGGACTGTGGGACGACTTCCCGCCGCCCGCGAGCATCATCCACGCCTACGAATACACCCCGGTGAACGTCCGGCGCTTTCTGCGTCAGCACTTCGACTGCCCCGTCATCGACCTGTTCGGCAGCACCGAGCTCGGCTACCTCTACTACAGCGACCGCCACGGCACCTACTGGCCGTACCTCGACAAGATGAGCGTCGAGCTCCAGCCGGTCGCCGACGGCAGCACGATCTACCAGCTCATCGTGTCGAGCGTGCGCAATCCCCATATGCCGCTGATCCGCTACCGCTCGGGCGACTGCGTACGGACCCTGGACGGTACGCCCGACCCGGGACAGATCATCCAATTCTGCGGCCGGGAAAAGGAGTTGCTCAGCACTCCGCACGGGCCCGTCGCCCAGGGCGACCTCGACCGGTGCATCAGCGAGGCCTCGCCGGACGTCTTCCTGTACCAGTTGCGGCTGACCGGCGAGGGCGAGGCACAGCTGGTGTACACGACCTTCCACGGTGCGCCGGTCGAACTCGCGCAGACCGCGGCACTGGAACAGGGCATCGGTGAACTGACCGGGCGGCGCTGCCGGCTCGAACACCGTACGCACATCCCCATCGGGAAGTCGGGAAAGTACGCCTGGCTCACGGCCGGCAGCTGACCCACCGGACGTCCGCGCCCCGGGCGTCCGCGCCACTCGGACAGGAGAAGCATGACCAGCCAGCCGCGGATATCCGCCGATGACCTCAAGGAACTGCTCGGCGAGGCGCTGCACGCCGAAGTGGTGACACACTTCCACGACAAGAGCGCCGCACCGCGGGAGTTCGTGGAGCGCCAGGTCACCGAGTGTCTGCGCTACCTCTATCTCGTCTCCCGGCACCACGACCGGCTCGGTGGCCTCTTCCTGCCGGTCGAGCAGGACATCGACGAGATCTGGCACTACCTCATCCTGCAGACCCGCGAATACCGTGCGCTGTGCGAGCAACGGCTCCCGGGACAGTTCTTCATCGAACACCGCAGCATCGCCTACGAGGACTATCAGCAGGAGCCGGGGCGCGAGCAGGCACTCGAAGAGGCCCTGCGCTGGATCCCGTTGTACTGCCAGGAGTTCGGCCCGTTCGACGAGGGGGCGCTGCCGCACTGGACGATCGTGCGCTTCCTCCACGAGGAGATGGGACTGTCGCTCGCGGACATCGCGGCGCTGGAACCGATGGCGGCGGCCCCCTAGGGGGTCCGCTGGAACCGAAAGGAATCATGAGGGACCGGAACGACGTAACGGCCGGCCGCGAGGTACCCGAACAGCGCCGGATTCTGGCTGTCCTGGTGTTCTCCCAGATCCTGAGCGGCGCGGGCCTCGCCGCCGGAATCACCGTCGGCGCGCTGCTCGCCGAGGAGATGCTCGGCTCGACCGGTCTGGCCGGCGTGCCCAGCGCGCTGTTCACCGCCGGGGCCGCGCTGGGCGCGCTCGGCATCGGCCAGATATGCCGACGGTACGGCCGCCGCCCCGGGCTGGCGCTCGGGTACGCCGTCGGCGCACTCGGCAGCCTCGGGGTCGTCGTGGCGGCCGCCGTCGGCAGTGCGGTGCTGCTGTTCCTGGCCCTGCTGGTCTACGGGGCGGGCACCTCCACGGGCCTGATGGCGCGTTACGCCGGGGCGGATCTGGCCTCGCCCGAGCGGCGCGGCCGGGCCGTGAGCACGGTGCTCTTCGCCACCACGCTCGGCGCGGTGGTCGGCCCCAACCTGGTGACCCTCACGGGCGAGGTCGCACACTCCTGGGGCATCCCCCGTCTCGCCGGGCCCTTCCTGCTGGCCGTCGCCGCGTTCGGGGCGGCGGCGGTGGCCCTGGCCGCGCTGCTGCGGCCCGATCCGCTGCGGCTGGCCGAGAAGCTGGCGGCGGCTCAGGAGGCGGTGGCGGCTCAGGAGGCGTTGGCGGCCGGGAGTCCCGCGGAGGACGCCGCGGACCGGACAGAACCCCGGCTGAACCGCCGCGAAGTGGTCATCGGCACCTCGGTCATGGTCCTCACTCAGCTGGTGATGATCGCGATCATGACGATGACGCCCGTCCACATGCAGGCGCACGGCCATGGCACCCAGGCGGCCGGGCTGGTCATCGCCCTGCATGTCGGAGCGATGTTTCTGCCCTCCCCGCTCACCGGGCTGCTTGTCGACCGCCTCGGCCGGCGGTGGATCGCCGGCGCCTCCGGTCTGACGCTGGCCGTCGCCGGGCTCCTGGCCGCCCTGGCTCCGCCGCACTCCGTTCCCGCGCTCGCCACGGCACTTGTGCTGCTCGGCATCGGCTGGAACTTCGGGCTGATCAGCGGCACCGCCATCGTCACTGACGCCCTGCCACCCGCCCGACGCGCCTCGGCCCAGGGGCTGGTGGACGTCGGCATCGCCCTCGCGGGTGCCGCCGGGGGGATGTCCTCGGGGCTGGTCGTCGTGGTGGGCGGCTACCCGACGCTGGCGCTGGCCGGCGGGGTTCTCTCGCTGGCGGTCCTACCCGTGGTCGCGTGGTCGGTCCGCCGCCCCGCACACACCGACACCGCCCCGGCAAGTTCCCACGCGGAGCCGGAACCAAAATGAACACCCGTTCGTCACACGGATGTGCCCGAACCGAGACGGGGGACATCTTGAAACTTGGCGTCATTTCTCGTTATCACGCCGGAAACCTGGATGCTGCACTGTGAAGGCAGAGTGGAACCGTGTGAACGAGCCACGGGGGGCAACGATGCGGAAGGACACCTGCACACCGGGCATACCGGTGCAGCGCCGGTTCCGCACGCCCCTGTTCTCGCTCATGGTGATCCTGGCGTTCCTGCTGGGCGGTATGACGTCGTCCCCCAACGGGCCACAGGCCACATTCGCCGCGGAGTCCGCGCGCACCACACCGGCCGTCAAGCCCACCTACAACAGCGCCGAGGAAAAGACCAAGGGCAAGGCCGAGCGCGGTCAGCCCCGGCGCACGGTGCGTACCTCCGTCGGCAATCCGCACCACATCGGGCGTCCGCTTTCGCCGGTCAGCGGTGCCGGGGTGGCGTCCGACGCCGCTCCGGCGCCGGGTGACCCGACACCCGGCAGCACCACCAAGGCCGCCTCAAGACCGGACAGCATCCCCGTACTCCACTGCGTCTTCCGCTGCTGAGCGCGGCGTGGTGGCCTGCCCCACCAGCCGCACTTCGTACATTCCCGCCACCACCCCCACAGTGGCAACCCTCATCAGCAGGAGACCTCCTCGTGGAGACGTTCATCCAGCATGCCCGTGGCCTGATGGCCCGAATCGCCGACCGGCGCGAAGAGCAAGAAACCTACGGCCGGCTCGCATCCGGCCAGTCGCCCCTCGCCCTGTTCATCACCTGCTCCGACTCCCGGGTCGTACCGTCCCTGATCACCGGCGCGCGCCCCGGTGAACTCTTCGAACTGCGGACGGCCGGCAACGCCGTGCCCGTGTACCAGGAAGACATGGCGGCCTGCGCGGAGGCCGCGACCATCGAGTACGCGATGCGCGTACTGGGCGTGGCCGACATCGTGGTCTGCGGCCACTCGCACTGCGGCGCGGTCGGCGCCAAGGCCCGCGGCGAGGACCTGACCGGCGCACCGGCCGTGCGGGACTGGCTGACGCAGCAGCTTTCCGACCAACTCCCCAAGGACGAGGAACCGACGGTCGCCGCCGCGGTGCAACAGCATGTGCGGGAACAACTCGACCGGCTGCGCGGCTACCCCTGTGTACAGGAGCGGCTGACCGCCGGAGAGGTGAATCTGCACGGCTGGTTCTACGAGGTGCACACCGGCATGGTCGCGGCGCATCACCCGGCCTCCGATATGTTCCTCCCCCTGTGAAGGCGGGTTTGCCTCTCATGAAGCGATTCCCCTCCTTCCGGGCGGACTTCACCGCCTCTCTCGTGGTCTTCCTCGTGGCCGTCCCGCTGTGCGTCGGGGTAGCGGTCGCCTCCGGTGTCCCGGCCGAACTGGGCCTGGTCACCGGTGTGGTCGGCGGACTGCTCACCGGTCTGCTGCCCGGCAGCAGCCTCCAGGTCAGCGGCCCCGCCGCCGGTCTGACGGTGCTGGTCTTCGAGGCCGTCAAGGAGTACGGCCTCGGCGCGCTGGGCGCGCTGGTGCTGGCCGCCGGAGTACTGCAACTGGCCATGGGTGCCCTCAAGTTGGGGCGCTGGTTCCGGGCGATTTCGGTCGCCGTCGTCCAGGGCATGCTGGCCGGTATCGGCCTGGTCCTGATCGCCGGGCAGCTCTACGCCCTCACGGACGCCAAGGCGCCGGGCAGCGGACTCGCCAACATCGGCGGACTGCCCGACCTGGTCGCCTCGACCGTACGGTCGGGGAGCGCGCTGGCCGCGCTCGCCATTGGTGCCGGCACCATCGCCGTCCTGGTGCTGTGGCCACGCTGGCGGAGCGCCGCCCGGATCCTCCCCGCGCCGCTGGCCGCGGTGGCGCTCGCGACCACCGCGGTGTGGGCGCTGGACATGCCCGTCGCACGGGTCGAGGTCAGCGGACTGCTGGATGCAATCCAGCCACCCGGCCTCGACGACCTCGGGCAGCTCGGCAGCATCGGTGTGATCGGCACGGTCCTGGCCTTCGCGCTGATCGCGTCCGCCGAGTCCCTCTTCAGCGCCGCCGCGGTCGACCGGCTGCACGACGGGCCGCGTACGGACTACGACAAGGAGCTGATGGCCCAGGGTGCGGGCAATGCCGTCTGCGGTGTCCTGGGTGCCCTGCCGATGACCGCCGTCATCGTCCGCAGCGCCGCCAATGTGAACGCGGGCGCGAAGACCAAGGCCTCGCGGGTGATGCACGGTCTCTGGCTGCTGGTGTTCGCCGCGGCCTTCCCCGCGGCGCTGGGTGTGGTGCCGGTGGCCGCGCTGGCGGGCGTTCTGGTGCACGCGGGCTGCAAGCTCATCCCGCTGCGTGATCTGCGGCCGCTGTGGCGCGAACACCGCGGGGAGGCCGTTGTCCTCCTGGTCACCGCGATCGCGATCGTGACGATCAGTATGTTCGAGGGCGTGCTCATCGGTCTGCTGTTGGCCGTCGCGAAGACTGCCTGGGAGACCTCGCACATCCACCTCGACATCCAGGTCCCGAAGGACACGGCGGAGCCGGTGCAGGTGCGGGCCATCGGAAACGCCACGTTCCTGCGGCTGCCCAAGCTCCTCGACCAGCTCGAAACGCTGCCCGCGGACCGGGATGTGGAGCTCGACCTCAGCGGTCTGCGCCATCTCGACCACGCCTGTGGTGCCGCGCTGACGAACTGGGCCGAGCAGCATCGCCGGAGCACCCGCGAGGTGGAGCTGGTGTCCTGACCACGGGCTGCCCGCGCCGCCGGTTGGCGTGCGGACAGCAGCCGTGAACTCCCTGCGCGCCGGCCACCGGTCCGGCTGTTCCCGTGCTCGCCGATGAGGCGCCCCGGGGCAGCCGCCGGTGGCCGGCGCATTGGGCGCCCCTGATGGGCCGGGACTCAGCCGCTTTCCACGTCCACCGTCGTCAGCCCTGCGTACGCCCGGGGCGCGCGGCGCCGGATGCGCAGTGCCACGCCCAGTCCGAGGGCGAAGACGAGCGGCAAGGGTGCCAGCAGGGCGAGATTCACGCCCGTTGACGCCTCGGTCAGCAGGCCGAAGTTGCGGCAGACCAGCACGATGAGGACGGCCAGACCGGCGCAGGCGGTCAGCGGTGCGGCCACCACCCGCCAGGCCGGCAGCCCGCGGCGGTCGCGCCGGAAGAAGCCGTATACCGCGAGGGCGGCGAGTGTCTGCAGCAGCATGATGCCGACGATGCCGGTGCCGTTGCTCCACAGGAAGGTGACGGCGTACGGGTCCTGGCCGGAGACCAGCGTCGCGAGCACCACGACGAGGGCGATCGCCGACTGGAGCACGACGGCGGCGGCCGGGGACCGGTGCCGTGCGGTGACGGTGCCGAGGCGGCGGGGCAGCAGACGCTCCCGGCCGAGGGCGTAGAAGTAGCGGGTGGCGCCGTTGTGGAAGGCGAGGGTGGCGGCGAAGGCGCTGGTGACGATGAGGAGTCGCATGGCGTCGGCGGCCCAGGCCCCGGCGAACCGTGCGGTGGCGGCGAAGACCATATCGGTTCCCGCGGCGCCGTTCGCGACCGTCCGCGCCCGGGCCGCCCCGTAGGCGTTGAGGACCGTCCAGACCGTGAAGGTGTAGAAGAGCGCGAGAAATCCGACGGCGAGGTAGGTCGCGCGCGGCACCGAGCGCTCCGGCCGCCGCGCCTCCTCCGCGTAGACCGCGGTGGCCTCGAAGCCGATGAACGCGCCGACGGAGAGCACGAACATGCCGCCGGCGCCCGCCGTGCCGAGGTGCGCCGGGGAGAGCGCGCCGAACCCGGGGCCGTCGGGCCCGCCCCCGTGCGCGTACACCGCGGCCTCGAACACGAGCAGGATCAGCACTTCGAGGGCGAGCGCGACGGCGAGCACCTTGGCGCTGAGGGTCACTTTCAGACATCCGAGAACACCGATCGCGACGAGGCCTGCCGTTGCCCAGACCCACCAGGGGACACGAACACCGGTCAGATCCTGGAACCCGGACTCGCTGAACCAGCCGAAGACCGCCAGCAGGGCGACTTCGATGGCGTTGTACGACAGCACGGCCACATATGCCGCGCCGACACCCGTCGCCCGGCCGAGCCCGCGCCCGATGTAGGCATAGAACGCACCGGCGTTGCGGACGTGGCGGCTCATCGCGGTGAAGCCCGCGGCGAAGACGATCATCAGCAGCCCGGAGAGGAGATAGCCCAGGGGTGCCGCCTGGCCGGCCATACCGATCGCCACCGGCGCCGCACCGGCCATCACGGTCAGCGGGGCCGCCGCGGCCACCACGAAGAAGACCAGGTCACCGGTGCCTATGGCGTTCCGTCCGAGGGTCTTGGCGGTGCGTGGCGAGGGGGCGGCGCAGGTGACCTTCGGGGTGCTCATGCGCGAGAACCGTAGGCGCGGCACCGCACGTGCGGAAGACCGCGCGCGAGGCACACCAGGGGCTCACCGGACACGACGGCGGAGCCCGGAAGATTGCGTCCGCCGCGGTTGTTGAGCCAAGGTCAGGGCCGTGGTGGGCGGCGCCGATGCCCCGTCCGCGCGCGATGCCACGCTGGTCTTCAGAGAGGGACGGACAGCATGCCTCTTCAGGGTGAGTACGAGCCGAGCCCGGCGCAGTGGGTACGCGATCAGGTCGAGCTGTACGAGACCTCCGGCGGTGAGGAAGGCACGACGATGCGCGGCATGCCGGTCGTCATCCTCACCACCCGGGGCGCCAAGAGCGGCAAGATCCGCAAGAGCCCGCTGATGCGGGTGGAGCATGACGGGACGTATGCGGTGGTGGCCTCCATGGGCGGTGCGCCCCGGCATCCGGTGTGGTTCCACAATCTCGTGGCCGATCCCCGGGTGGAGCTGCAGGACGGCCCGGTGCGCCGGGACATGACGGCTCGTGAGGTCACCGGGACGGAGAAGGCCCTGTGGTGGGGGCGTGCCGTCGAGGCGTGGCCCGATTACGACGAGTACCAGAAGAAGACGGACCGCCAGATCCCGGTGTTCGTACTGGAACCGGCGGCCACGGCGCACTGACCTGCCGCCGGTCGACGCTCAGAGGGTCACCAGGGAGACCTCGGTGGCCTTGACGCTGGTCCATACGGACACGCCGTCCGCCAGCCCGAGTTCCAGTGCCGCCGAAGGGGTGATCTCGGCCACCAGGTCGGGGGCCTCGGACGAGGTGATGAGGACCCGCAGCCGGCTGCCCGCGGAGGTGAGTTCGCGGACGGTGCCCGGCCAGACGTTGCGGGGGCTGCCCGTGGGCCTGTCGAGGTGCACGGACACGGCCTCGGGGGCGATGATCGCCAGCGCCCGGGCACCCTCGGGGAGCGGGTCGGCGACGACCAGACGGCCGCCGTCGCTGAGGGCGAGGGCATCGCCGGCGGCGGTGCCCGGCCAGGCGTTACGGCCCAGCATCCGGGCGACCCAGGGCGAGCGCGGATGCCGGGTGACCTCGGCGGGCGGGGCGTCCTGGAGGGCGCGCCCGTCGTCGAGGACGAGGACGCGGTCGGCGAGCGAGACCGCTTCGACGGGGTCATGGGTGACGATCAGGCACACCCCGCCGAATTCCGCGAGATGGCCGCGCAGGGTGTGCCGTACCTGGGCGCGGGTGGTCTGGTCGAGTGCGGCGAGCGGCTCGTCGAGCAGCAGCAGACGGGGCCGGGCGGCCAACGCCCGTGCCAGGGCGACGCGTTGGGCCTGACCGCCGGAGAGCTGGGCGGGCTTGCGGTGCGCGAGGTGGCCGACGCCGAGCCGGTCGAGCCACTGCTGGGCCGTACGGCGGGCGTGGGCACGCGGGGTGCCGTGGGCGCGCAGCCCGTAGGCGGTGTTGTTCAGGGCGGTCAGATGCGGGAAGAGCGCACCGTCCTGGGGGACCCAGGCGACACCGCGGCGGTGCGGGGGCAGCGCGGAGACGTCCGTGTCGCCGAGGCGGAGCGCGGCGCGGGCGCGCGGGGTGAGGCCGAGCAGGGCGCGCAGCAGGGTGGTCTTGCCGGCGCCGTTGGGTCCGACGACGGCGATGGTGGTGCCCGCATCGGCGTCCAGCGTCAGCCGGTTGAAGCCGGTGACCTCGGCGTGCAGCGGCCAGCGCTCCCGGTGCGCCGCGGGCGGCGGAACGGGATCCTCGGTGACCGTGGCGGGCGGGGCCGGTGGGCCGGGGTCGTCGGCGGCGCGTACGGTGCGGGCCGCGCGGCCGGTGGCGGTGGCGCCCGTCCAGCGGCCGCGCAGACAGATCAGCACGGCCATGGCAATGACGAGCAGCAGCAGCGAGACCGAGGTGGCGGCTTCCGGGGAATCCTGGAGCAGCAGATAGACCTGGAGCGGAAGGGTCTGGGTGGTGCCGGGCAGATTCCCGGCGAAGGTGATCGTCGCACCGAATTCACCGAGCGCACGGGCCCAGGTCAGCGCGGCACCGGCGGCGAGGCCGGGGGCGACCATGGGGAGGGTGACGGTGCGGAAGACCCGTACGGGAGAGGCCCCGAGGGAGGCCGCGGTCTCCTCGTAACTCGGGCGGAGGCCGGCGAGCGTGCCCTCCAGGCTGATGACGAGGAACGGCATCGCGACGAAGGTGGCCGCGACCACCGCGCCCGAGGTGTGGAACGGCAGCACGATGCCGAAGGTGTCCTCCAGCCAGGGGCCGAGCAGTCCACGGCGGCCGAAGCCGAGGAGCAGCGCGACCCCGCCGACGGTCGGCGGCAGCACCATCGGCAGCAGCACCAGCGACCGGACCAGCGCCTTGCCGCGGAAGTCGACCCGCGCCAGCAGCCAGGCCAGCGGTACGCCCAGCAGCAGCGCGAGCCCCAGTGCCCAGAAGGACACCAGCAGCGACAGCCGGAGCGCTTCGAGGACACCCGGACTGGTCAAGTGGGTGCCGATGTCGCTCCAGTTGGTGCGGGCGAGGACGCCGAGGAGCGGCAGCAGCAGAAAGGCGACGGCGACCAGCGCGGGCACGGCCAGCACGAGGGGGGTGCGGCTCCCGGGTGCGCGAAACCTGCCTGCCGGGGGCGGGGCGAGGGTGCGGGGGCGTCTCATCGGGGTTCCTCGGCTCGGGGCGGGCCGGGCGGTGCGCGCACAGGGCTGTCCACTCCCCCGAGCCGGACAGTCCCGTGCGCGCCGTACCGGATTACGGCTTCTGGAAGCCTGCCCGCTGCAGGATCTGCTGGGCCTCGGGCGTGCTCAGCCACTTCACGAACGCGGCGGCGGCCTCGGCGTGCTGGGACATCTTCAGGGACGCGGCCGGATAGGAGGCGACGGCGTTCTGCGCGTCGGGGATGTCGACGGCGTCGACCTTCTTCGGCGCGGTGGCGGCGTCCGTCTTGTAGACGAGACCGGCGTCGGCCTCGCCGAGCTCGACCTTGCTGAGCACCGCGCGCACATTGGGCTCCTGGGAGACCGGCTTGACGTTCAGCTTCTGTGCGTCCAGGACCTGCTTGCTGTAGCGGCCGACCGGCACCTGGGAGGCGGCCAGGACGACCTTCAGCTTGCTGTCGGCGAGGTCCTTGAGGCTGCCGATCTTCTTGGGGTTGCCCTCACCGGTCACGATGACCAGGCGGTTCTTGGCGATGACGGTGGGCGTGCCGACGTCCACCTTGATCCCGTCCATGGTCTTGGTATCGGCGGTGACCACGGCATCGGCGGGGGCGCCCTCCCTGACCTGGGCGGCCAGCTCCTGGGATCCGGCGAACGAGAAGTTCAGCTTGGTTCCCGGGTGGTCCTTCTCGTACACCGCACCGGCCTTCTTGAAGACATCGGTCAGCGAGGACGCGGCGAGCACGGTGAGGTCCGCCTTGGGGGCGGCGCCGCCGGACTTCTCGGCGCCCTTGTCCTTCTTGCCGTCGTCGTTGCCGCCGCAGGCGGCGAGCGGGACGAGCAGGGCGGCCGTGACGAGCGCGGCGGCGGCGCGGCGCGCGGTGGAGAGCTGGGACATGAGGCGGGACTCCTTGGAACCCGGGACGACGGGTGTCGTCCGAGCGGATGGGAAAAGCCGCGCCGTGGACGGGCGACGCCGCTGAGATGAGGCAGCCGGCCGGTGGGGACGGTGGGGGGATCGGCTGTGGTGCTACCGCGGTGGGGTCAGGTGCGGTCGATGTGCACGCTGGTGGACTTCACGCGGGCGGTGGCCTGCATGCCGACCTCCAGGCCCAGTTCCTCCACCGCTTCCCGGGTCAGCAGGGAGACCAGACGGTGCGGACCGGCCTGGATCTCGACCTGGGCTGCGACATCGCCAAGCGTGACAGCGGTGACGATGCCCGGGAAGGCATTGCGCGCGGAGGTGTACGAGGCGTCTTCCTCACCTGTGCCGTTCTGCGCCACCTCGATGGAGAAGGCGGCCAGATCACGACCGTCGATGAGGCGGCGGCCGCCGTCGTCGCGATGGGTCGCGACCTTGCCGGCGTCCGCCCAGCGGCGCGCGGTGTCGGGGCTGACGCCCAGCAGCCGCGCCGCCTGACCGATCGTATAGGACTGCATGTGCGACAAGATAGGCAACATTGGCTCGCATCTGCAATTCATAAGGCGAAGCTCTATAGCAAATGCCAGGCACCTTGGAGGAAGGGACGAAGCCCGGCGCATTCCGGCCCCGGGCCCCCGACCACGGGGCCACTCCGCCCTGCACCGTTGTGCCCGGCACATCCGGACACCCCTCCGGCACCCGCACGGCATGCCCGGACGACCGCGCGGACCCTGACTAGAGTGCGGACCAGAGCAGGAGATACACCCCCATTCCCCGCCACTTTCGCGTTTCCACTCCCCCGGTGAGGCATGTCCATGAGCCTGAGCATCCGTAATCAGATTCCCGGCACCGTTGCCTCCGTCACCCCCGGCGAGGTCATGGCGACCGTCAAGGTCCGGCTGGACGGCGGGCAGGAGATCACCGCCGCGATCACCCGGGAGGCGGTGCGGGAGCTGGGCATCGCGGAGGGTTCCGCGGTGCGCACGCTGATCAAGTCCACCGAGGTCGCGCTCGCCACCGGCGCGGTCGAGGGCCTCAGCATCCGTAACCGGATCCCCGGCACCGTCACCGAGGTGGCCACCGGGGGCGCGATGGCCGGCGTCAAGGTGGCCGTCGCGGGTGGTGAGCTGACCGCGGCGATCACCAGGGACGCGGTCGAGGACCTGGGGCTGGCGGCCGGCTCCGAGGTCACCGCACTGATCAAGTCGACCGAGATCGCACTCGCCGCCTCCTGAGCCCGAGCCCCTCGAAGCCCCGGGCCGATGGGGGCTCAGAATCTGCCCACCCCACGGCCGGGGGACAGATCGTGCGGCAGCTCGGGCAGGGCACAGGTCCCGAACCAGATGCCGGTCAGGGCGCTGATGTAGCGCGCCCCGCAGCGGTCGGAAGGCACCACGAGCTGGCTGCCCGCCTCATCGAGGGCGCGCCCGTCCATGGCCGTGGCCAGCAGGACCGGTGCGTCGCCGAAGTCCGCGTCGAGCTCCGCCCAGGACAGCACCGCGTGGTGCCCGTCCCCGCCCGTGACGGCCAGCAGATAGCGGGAGCGGTCCTTGCGCCGCCGGGCGTCGAAGGCCGGGCCCGCCGCGTCGATGACCTCCCGCAGCAGGGGCCCCTCGAAGGTGTGGTGCCGCGGCCCGTTCGTGGCGCAGTCGAAGACCACCGCGGCCCGCCGCTGCGGCCACCGCTCCCGCAGGTCCGCGACGGTCAGTGCGAGCGGACGCCGCAGCTGACCGCGGATCAGAAAGCGCCGGTGGCCGGCGGGGGCGGCATCCCCGGGGCCCGGGCGCACGGCTGTGGTGCGGGACGGCGGGCCGGGTCGGCTCATTCGAGACCTCCTTGAGGCGATCCACGCGACGGCTGCCTCCCTGTGATGCCCGACCGGCCCGCCCCTGAACCACGGATGCCACCCTGATATGCCATCTCGCCTTGCTGAAGTGAGGCAAAGGGAATCAAGAGGGCAGCATCTCCGGCACGGGGTGGGACGGGGGCCGAGGCCATCGGGGGACCGGCCGCACCTTGTCGGAATCGTCCCGTCGCCGACGGCAGGGTCTGGGTAACCAACCGAGAACACTATGACCTTGATCGTCTGGCATTTACCATGCAGGAAGTCACCTTCTCCTGGTGAATGTGAGATGCCGGGGTCCGTGCCCGGCAGCCGCCCAAGGAGCCAGCACATGCACGACCACGATCTCCTCCAGCTCGACTCGCCCGATCCGGGCGGGTGCGCCACCGGTCATGAGGGGCGAGCGGAGAGCGCCGGCGAGATACCGCACACCGCCGGATGTCCGGCCGCGGACGCGTTGGTGGCGCTGGCCGCGGGCGGCCCGGCCGAGGGTGCGGCGCTCGATGCCGCGCTGCGCGCCTGCGGGCTGCCCCCTTCCGGTCCGTACCGGGTGGTGGTGGCCACGACGGTCGGCGAGGAGCGCGGGCCGGCGGTGAGCGCGCTGACGGAGGCGCTGCGGTGCTCCCCCGGTGAGCCGTTCGCGGCCGGGCGGCTCCCGGGCGGTGAGGCGGTCGCCCTCGTCCCGGTGGACCCCGACGCCGAGCGGCGGCTGTCGCTCGGCGAGCTGTGGCCGACGTTGTACGCCGAGGGGCCGCAGACACCGCTGCATGCCGGGATCAGCGGCCCGGTGCGCGCACCGGAAGGCATCAACTCCGCGCTGGGACAGGCGCGTTACGCACTGAAGGTGTCCCGTGCGCAGGCCCCGGACCGGGCCCGGGTGACCGCTGTCGAGGACCTCGGCACCCTGGGTGCCCTGCTCGCCGGGGTTCCCGCCGAGGTCCGTACGGCCTTCAGCACCCGGGTGCTGGGTCCGCTGGCGCGCGGCGGCGGCTCGCACCGGATGCTCGTGGAGACGCTGGAGATCTTCCTCGCGCATCACGGGTCCTGGGCGCGGACGGCCGCGGCGCTGCAACTGCATGTGAATTCGGTGCACTACCGCATCCAGCGCATCGAGTCGCTGACCGGCCGCGATCTGTCCCGGCTGGAGCACAAGCTGGATCTGCAGGCGGCGCTGCTCTGCCGCTGAACGGCGCGCGCGGCCGGGCCGGGCGGCCCGTCAGCGCCCGGCGGCCGGTTCAGAGGTCGATATGCACATGGGTGGACTTCACCCGGGCGGTGGCGGTCACCCCGACCTCGATGCCCAGTTCCTCGACCGCCTCGCGGCTGACCACGGACACCAGCCGGTGCGGTCCGGACTGGATCTCGACCTGGGCGAGCACATCGTCGAGGGTCACCCGGGTCACGATCCCCGCGAAGGAGTTCCGTACGGAGGTCAGCACCTCGCCCGGCACCGGGTACAGGCCCGCGGCGCGCTCCTTGGCGAACGCCGCCAGGCTCACCCCGTCGAGCACACGGTTTCCCGTGCCGTCCCGTTCCATCCGCAGCTGGCCGCCATCCGCCCAGCGGCGGACCGTCTCCGCGCTCACACCCAGCAGCCCCGCTGCCTGACCAATGCTGTACGTCGGCACCCCCGCACTCTAGGGCAGCGGCCGGGGCGGCCCGTTACTGCCTGCTGTCCTCGTGCGGTCCTTGCTCCGGGGGAGCCGCCGGGACGGAGCAACGGGGTGTCAGGGTGCGGGGTCGGTGGCTACCGGGCGGCGGCTCGGCGGGCCGGCCGGGGGCGGCGTCCACTCGACCATTTCCTCCAGCGCCGGGAGCGCGTCGTACAGCAGCCGCTGCCGGTCGGGGGCCAGCCGGCCGATGCGCTCGGCGAGCAGGCCGGTGGTTTCCCGGCGTACGGCGCGCAGCAGCGCCAGCCCGTCGTCGTTGAGGCTGATCAGGCTGGCGCGCTGGTCCGCCGGGTCGGGGCGGCGGGCGATCCAGCCGCAGGTGTCGAGCAGATCCACCATGCGGGAGGTGGTGGACAGCGCGATGTGCATCCGTGCGGCGAGTTCGCCGATGCGCAGCGGGCCGTGGGCGGCGAGCGCCGCGAGGGCGGCGGTGCGGCTGGGGGTGAGGTCGCGGTGCGGGCTCCGGCCGCGGATCAGCGGCAGCAGTTGCTGGAGCACCGCGCGCAGCCGTCCGGCCAGTTCCGCCGGTTCGGTCCGGGACGGCGACGGCTGCTCGGCCGAGGTGTCGGGCTGCTCCATCACGGGCTCCTGGGGTGCGGTGGGGGTGGGGGTGGTGGCGAGGGCGCGCCGGTTTTCGCTGTGCCGGTGCCGGTGGGCGCAGCAGTGCCGGTGGGTGTGCCGGTGCCGGTGGCCGTGCCGGGTCCGGCGGCGGCTGCGGACCCGGGCTTTTCGGCCGCCGCCGCCGTTGTGACGGGTGCCGGTACCTGCCTCGCCCCCGTACGGGCCCGGTCGTCGTCATGGACGTACCGTCCGCCGCGCAGCAGCGAGGCGACGGCGGCGATCAGACAGGCGGCGGTGGCGAAGCCGAAGGCGACGGTCAGGCCGTCGGAGAAGGGCTGGGAGATCAGCTGGGGGAAGAACTCCCGGCCGGTCAGATACGCGGCACGATCGGGCGGGAGCCGGTCGAGCACCTGGGGTCCCAGAAGGGTCCGGACAGGGTTGTAGCCCAGGAGGGAGGCGAACAGCACGCCCACCGGCGGCAGCGCGGCGACCTTCGCGGCATCGGCCACGGGGACTCCCTGGGCGGTCAGACCGCTGGTGAGGGCGCGGGGCAGGGTCCCGGCCAGACCCGCGATCATCAGGGAGAAGAAGATCCCGATGGACAGCACCATGGCCGAGTTCTGGAAGGTGGTGCTGATCCCGGCGCCCACCCCGCGCTGGTCCGGCGGCAGGCTGTTCATGACGGCGGCGCGGTTGGGGGCGGCGAACAGGCCCATGCCGATGCCGTTGAGCAGCAGGATCAGCGCGAAGCTCGGATAGCCGAAGTCGACCGGGAGGGCCTGCAGCGCCAGGAACGTACCGGCCGCGAGCAGCATCCCGCCGGTGGCGAAGGTCCGGGCCCCGAAGCGGTCCGACGCCCATCCGGAGACCGGCCCCGCCACCAGGAAGCCCAGCGTCAGCGGCAGCATGTAGATGCCGGCCCACAGCGGGGTCTCGGTGAAGCCGTAGCCGTGCCGGGGCAGCCAGATGCCCTGCAGCCAGATGATGAGGAGGAACATCAGGCCGCCGCGGCCGAGCGAGGCGAGCAGACTGGCGAGATTGCCCGCGGTGAACGCGCGGATCCGGAAGAGCCCGAGCCGGAACATCGGCGCCGGCACCCTGGTCTCGACGACACAGAAGACGGCCAGCAGCAGCACTCCGCCCGCCATCGTGGCGAGGACGGCGGGGTTGCTCCAGCCCATGGTGTGCCCGCCGTAGGGCTGGATGCCGTAGGTGATCCCCGCGAGCACGGCGATCAGACCGGCCGCGAAGGTGAGGTTGCCCCACCAGTCGGGCCGGGCCGGGGTGCGGATGCCGGTGTCCCGCAGCTTCCGATACGCCCAGACGGTGCCGAACACCCCGAACGGCACCGACACCAGGAAGACCAGCCGCCAGTTGACGGGCCCGAGCAGCCCGCCGAGCACCAGCCCGACGAACGATCCGGTGATGCCCGCGACCTGGTTCAGGCCGAGGGCGAGGCCGCGCTGCCTGGCGGGAAAGGCATCGGTGAGGATCGCGTTGGAGTTCGCCATCAGCATCGCGCCGCCGACGCCCTGCAGGACCCGCATGGCGATCAGCCAGAGCGCGCCGGCCGTGCCGTGCTGCCAGGTCACCGACAGCAGCACGGAGAACACGGTGAAGACGGCGAAGCCCAGGTTGTATATCCGGGTCCGGCCGTACATGTCGCCGAGCCTGCCGAAGCTGACCACCAGTACGGCGGTGACGACCAGATAGCTCATGATCAGCCACAGCAGCAGTCCGGTGTTGCCGGGCCGGAGCGGGTCCACGCCGATGCCCCGGAAGATGTCGGGCAGCGCGATGAGCATGACCGACATATTGATGGTGGCGATCAGCACGCCCAGGGTCGTGTTCGACAGGGCGACCCATTTGTAGCGCGGCCCCGGCGCACGGCGCGGCAGCGGGCCGGCCATGGCCCGGCGGCGGTCCTCAGCAGCGGTTCTTCCCACGGGACACCCACTCCCACCGGGACATTCACTTGGCTACATTTACTTGCTTGACTTCAACCAATTTTACCCCTTTTGTGCGGGGTCCGGCGGGGCGGAACCGAGGCTGCGCCTGCCGGGCAGGGTGAAGCCGGGCGCCACCTGTCGGGCCGGAGCGGCATGGACCGCTGGAAGGGAGCACGGGGTCCGCGCGCGCCGCGGTGCCGCAGCGGGAGAGCCCGCTTCCACCCCGCAGGTCTCGCCTCGGCACCTTCCGCGGGCGCCGTCCGTGAGGGCCGTCCGTGCCGCGTGCGTGCATCCGAACAGAGCAGTGCGATCCGCCATCAGCGGGTCTTCCTCACACTTGGCGCAATCGCCGAGTACCTCCGCCTGCCTGGCCCGGCACTTCACCATCTGCTTTACCCGTCAAGGGAGTTGAGGTTCACCGGACCCACTGAACACCCATCACACCCACCCGAAAGATTACGATTTGCACCATTTCTCCCCTTGCGCCCGAATTATCACGATGTGAATCTGGTATCCCATTCGTCGAAGGAGTTGATCGCATGGTTACGGATCGCACAGCGCCGGTCGAGACGGCTGCCCTGGCCGCCGAGGTCGAGGGACTGCTTGAACCCGCCGAGGCCGACGGTGTTTTCCGCGATACCCGCGAGTGTGGAGGTGCGCTGCTGCTGGCCGCGCTGCTCCTGATCTCGCCCCCCACCCCCCGGCCCAAGACTGACGTCCGCTGAGGCTGAAGGGGAAAGCGTTGGCTGAACAGACGCAGGGAGCAGTCCCGCTGAGCGCTGTGATTGCCGATGCCGCAACCGGGGTCGCCCTCGCCCTGCGGGGTGAGGGCGACCCTTATGCGTTGTCCGGCATCTTGCGGCAGAGCGATGCACTGGCTCCGGCCGCCATCCGGGTGCTCGGCGCCGATGCACTCGCGCCGTACGCAATGGACCACATCGGGTCGCCCGTTGGCGCGGACGACGAAGCGGTGGTCCGGCAGGCGCTCGCGGCCTATCCGCCGGGAGCGGACGCCTCGGAGGTCTCGGTGTGGAGCTACCGGGGCCTGGTCGAGGCCTCGCATGCGTTTCTCCCCGGAAGCGCACCGCACTGGCCGCAGCCGCCCGAGGCCGCGGCCGGATGGGTCGACCACGACCCCTGGCCCAAGCTCTCTCATCGGGTGTCTCAGCTCGCCGCGCTCGCCCTGCCCGGGCTGGCGCCCGGTCTCGCCGAGCAGCTGGCCACCCGCACCGACGATCTGGCCCGCGGCTTCGTCCGGGCGGTCCGCCGCCGGGACTGGCTGCAGGCGGCCGGTCTGGGCCGCTGGCTCGCCCGGCTGCCCGAGGCACCGCAGACCCTGGGGCTCGACAGCGGGCTGGCGTTCGTCCGCCAAATGGGTGGCGGTGATCCCCGGGTGACGCTGCATGCCGTGGCCGCACAGCGCTTCTACGGACGGGGTTGGTGACCGGGGGCCGGGGCGACCCCGGGCTGTTGGACCGGATGGTCCGCGACAGCCTGGGGTGGCTGGACGAGGCGCGCCCCTTCTTCCGCCTGCCCCCGAACGTGACCACGGACGCCGATCCCAATCTGACCCTCAAACCACTCGGTGAGCTGGCCGAACTGACCCAGCTGATCGGAGTGCTGCACCCGCGGGACGACATCCGGCAGACGGCCCGCGGCCTCTTCGCGTTCGCCTGGAACGAGACCCGCGACGGTGAGCTGTTCGCCGAGCTGATCCGCGGTGAGCCGTTCGCCACCTATCCGGTGGAGCTCTACGGGGTCTTCGCCCAGGCCGGGCTGCGCCATGCCGAGGCCGATGCGCTGACGCGGACCACGACGCGGCTGCGCGGCTGGCGGGTGGCCCGTGAGGACCACACCCGTACGCTCGGCGTGCTCAACGCGGAGCGGCGGACCGGCCTGCGCCAGCACGCCGACTTCGGCTCCGTGCTCGCCCTGACCGGTCTCGGCCGGCTGCCGGAGCCCTGGGCGCTGGACCGCAAGGCGGCGTACGGCATCACCCACGACGTCTTCCACCTCACCGACTGGGGGCGCAACCGGCAGCGGCTGTCCCCCGAACTCGCCGACTACCTGCGGCTGTGGGTCCCCTCCTGGCTGGAGAACTGGCTGGAGGAACAACTGTGGGACCTGGTGGGCGAGTTGCTGGCCGTGACGGCCTGTCTGCCCGCGGCTCCCTACGAAGCGGTGGCCTGGCAGCGGCTGGCCGGCGCCCAGGCGGCCGACGGCAGTGTGCCCGAGCTGGGTGCCGCACCGTCCACGGGCGACCGGGCCGAGGCGTTCACGGCCTGCTACCACTCCACCCTGGTGACCGCGTTCGCCGCCACCCTCGCCCGTATCGCCTCCGACGAGGCCGAGGCCGGTCCCCCGGCCGGGAACGCGGCGATGGCGGGCGGGCGGACCACTCCCTGCGAAAGCGAGACTGCCCCGTGACCGTGACGGCCGCATCCCCCGCCCTGCTGCACGGTGTCGGCGACCGGGCCCTGAGCTGGCTCGACGACCACCGTGAGCACTTCCGGCTGACCCCCGACGACTTCGCCAGCAACGGCGCGGTCGTCGAGCGGCTCAAGCCCATCGGGGAGCTGGCGCTCAATATGCATGTGCTCTTCCGGGAGGGCGTGGCCGGCTCCCGGCAGAAGGAGCGGGCCGGGAAGCTGCTGGACTTCGCCTGGCGGGAGCTGCTGGACGGCGGCAACGTACTGGCCCGGCTGCAGCACGACGAGCCGATCTCCCCGGTACCCCTGGAGGTCTATGCGACCTTCCACGAACTGGGCCACCGTCATCCGGGGCTGGAGTCCGCGCTGGAGGTGTGCCGGCGCACCACCACCTGGACGGCGCTGGAGATGATGCCCAACCGGCGGCTCGGTGTGCTCAACGCGGAGCGCAAGCTCGGCCTGCCGCCCAGCAGCGACTTCGACCAGGCGGTGGCGCGCACCTGGCTGGGGCAGCTGCCGGAGCCGTGGACGGTGCAGCTGCACATCGCCTACGACCTCACCCACACCGTCTTCCACCTGACCAATTGGGGCGAGGCCCCCGAGCGCATCCCGCCGGCCATCGCCGACTACCTGACGCGCTATCTGCCCGCCTGGATGGAGGACTGGGCGGACCTCGAACACTGGGACCTTCTCGGCGAACTCCTCGTCGTCGACGCCTGCCTGCCGTTGCCCACCCTGGACGCGGAGCTGTGGGAGCGGTACGCCGCCGCGCAGTCGGCCACCGGCGCGATGCCCATCCAGCGCCGGATGCCGCAGGGCGACGCCGCGCGGGTCTTCGATCTGGTCCACCACCCCACCCTGGTCGCCGCGTTCGCCTCCGCGATGGCCACTTCCCGGGCCCTGTCCGCCGTCGGATGAGCCCCGACCGCCCCGGACCCGCGCTCGCCGACCGTCTCGCGGACGCGGTCACCCTGATCGACGCCCCGGACATCGTGCTGGCCGTCACCCGGCGCGGCCGGCGGACCGTGATGACCGGCGGTTCGGCCATGGCACCGCCCACGCCCCGTCATGCCCTGCGCTACGAGCTGGGGTCGCTGTCCAAGACCTTCACCGTGCTGCTGCTCGCCGAACTGGCCCGGACCGGTGTGCTGTCCCTGGACGATCCGCTCGCCGCCCACCTGCCGGACCTGCCGCTGCCGCATCCGGCCTCACGCCGGATCGCCCTGCGGCATCTGGCCACCCACACCTCCGGGCTGCCGCGGATCCCCGCCGATCTGATCGCCGGTGCGCTGGTGCACCCGTACGCCAATGGCTATGCCCGCTACGACACGGAGCGTCTGCTGCACACCTTCGCCCGGACCCGGCCGCGGAACGAGCCGGGCACCCGCTGGCGTTACTCCAACTTCGGGCTGGCACTGCTCGGCCCGGCCATGTCCCGTGCCGCGGGTGCCGGCTACCCCGCTCTGCTCACCGACCGGGTGCTGAGCCCCCTCAAGCTCACCGACACGACCCTGGGCCCGGGCACCACCGGCACCGACGCCATCGGCCACCGGACCAATGGGGTGACGCCGGTGCGCAGCGCCGACATGGGAGCCTTCATCGCCGCCGGGTCGGTCCGCGCCACCCCCGGTGATCTGCTCACCTATCTCGAAGCGCACCTCTCCCCCGGGGAGACACCACTGGCCGGGCCGCTACGCGATGTCCAGGTGCCGCAGCTGCGCCGCGGCTGGCGGAAGCGCGACACCCATACCCTGACGTGGTATCAGCACCCCGCCGCGCGCGGGCCGCTGCTCTTCCATGTCGGGGCGACCTTCGGCCAGCAGGCGTTCCTCGGCTACCACCCGGCGTCGCACACCGGTCTGGTCGCGCTGGCCACCCGCCGCGGCCGCACCTGCCACATGATCAACACCGCCTACGAGCTGCTGTACACGCTGGCCGCCGACCCCTCGCCCTGAACCGGGCCTCGCCGCCGGTCACAGATCGCCCGCCAGGATCCGCGCGAGCGAGGTCCCGGGGCGTTCCTCGCTGGCCCGGTGGAAGAGCTCCGTATACGCCTCGTCGCCGATCGCCGCCCGGGCCCGCTGCTCGCACTCCTCGCGTACGGCGCGCAGTTCCGGGGTGCCGCGCTGCGGATGTCCGACCGTGCGCCAGATGGCCTGGCCGCTGCCGTAGACGCGGGCGGCCGCGGCACCGTCGCCCTGGGCCGCGACCGCGGCCGCGAGCAGATCCAGGCCGAGCGCGATCCCGAATTTGTCGCCGATGCCCTGCTTGGCCGCGAGCATCGCGCGGGCGTGGTCCGCTGACTCCTCGGGGCGGCCCTGGAACAGCGAGATCAGGGAGAGCTGGTAGTCGGTGTAGGAGCGGGTCCAGTATTCGCCGCGCTCCACACAGCCGCGGCGCAGTGCGGTCGCCTCGGCGCGGGCCCGGGCCAGCTCCCCCAGTCCGGTGAGCGCGAAGATCTGTACGAGATGGCAGCGCAGCCGCCCGGGAGAGTCGAAGGGGTCGTACGGCGGCGGGCCCAGCACCTGTTCCGCGACGGTGTGTGCGGACATCGGGCGGCCGGCGATGAGATGGGTGAGGCCGATGAGGTAGCCGGCCGCGAGTACCGCCTCCGCGTCGTCGGACGTCCGCGCGGCGCGGGCGCACTCCCCGCCCAGGGCGTCGGCCAGCGCCAGATCACCCTGGAGCAGTACGGCGACGCCTAGCGCCCACAGCGCCCGGGTGCGGGCCGGGCTCGGGGCCGGCTGCGCGGCGAGGGCGCGGGCCACGTAGTTGCGGGCCTCGTGCAGATGGCCGCAGCAGCTCCAGAAGAGGCTGATCGAGGCGCTGAGTTCCTGGGCGCGTTCCGGGTCGGTGACCAGGAGGTGGTCCAGTGCGGTGCACAGGTCGACATGGGCGTCGGCGACCCGGCGGTACCAGCTGACCTGTTCGGGGCCCAGCCAGCCCAGCTCGGCGCGGCGGCCGAAGTCGGCGAAGTGCGCGGCGTGCCGGTCGGCGAGCGCGGTCATCTCGTCCAGCTCGGCCAGCCACATCCGGCCGTACTCGCGCAGGGTGTCGAGCATGCGGAAGCGTGTGCCCTCGCGGGTGAGCACCGACTTGGCGGCCAGGGTGGCCAGGGTGCTGCGTACCTCGGGTCCGGTGAGCGGTCCCCCGGCGCACACGGCACTGGCGGACTCCTCGTCGAAGGTGCCGCGGAAGACGGACAGCCGGGCCCACAGCAGCCGTTCCAGCGGTGCGCACAGCTCATGGCTCCAGCCGATGGCGCAGCGCAGGGTCCGGTGCCGCGGCAGCCGTACCGGTCCGTCGGCCGGGTCGAGGGCGTCGAAGCGGGAGGTGAGCCGCTCGGCGATCCGCTCGACGGAACTGTGCGCCAGCTGGGCGCCGGCCAGCTCCAGGGCCAGCGGGATGCCTTCCAGGCGGCGGCAGATGACGGCGGCGGCCTCCGCGTCCAGCGGGGTGGTGAGCCGTAGTCCGGGGGCCGCGGCGCCGGCCCGTTGGGTGAACAGGGTCAGGGCGTCGTTGCCGCCGGTGAACGGCAGCGGACCGATCTCGGTGGTCCACTCGCCGACGAGGTCCAGCGGCTGTCTGCTGGTGACCAGCACGGTCACGGAGGGGGCGGCGGTCAGCAGATCTCCGAGGAGGTCACGGCAGGCGTCGACGAGATGTTCGCAGGAGTCCAGCACCAGCAGCAGCCGTTTGTCGGCGAGCCATTCGCACAGCGCGGCCACCGGTGTCCGCGCCGTGTGGTCGGCCAGGCCGACGGCATCGCAGACGCTGGCCACCAGCAGCCCGTCCCCCTGCAAGGGCCACAGATCGGCCCAGCAGACCCCGTCGGGAAACCGGGCCGCCGCCGCACGCGCGGCCCGCATCGCGATCCGGGTCTTGCCCACGCCACCGGGGCCGGTCAAAGTGATCAGCCGGTGCTCCGTCAACTCGTTGTCGATCCGCCGCAGTTCGGCCTGCCGGCCGACGAAGCTGGTCGACTCCTCGGGAATGTTGCTCGCCACCGGCCCAGTTTGCCCCAGCCGAGGCGTCCGGCGGTCCGGTGGTGGCAGCGGGCCGGGGCGCGAGGTTGACGGCCGGCCGCCGGGCCGGGGCGTTCTCCGTCAGGGCGTGACGACGGGGAAGGTGGGATGCGGCGTGCTGAGCAGGCCCAGGAGCTGGTGCAGCGCCCCCGACTCGCCGTTCTGGGCGGCGTCCCCCGGTCCCTGGCCGGTGAGCAGGCCGAGCAGCTGGGCCTTGGTGAGGGTGAGGGTGAGATCGGGGGTGCGGTCCTCGGACGGGGTGGGGACACCGGGCGCACTGACGTAGGTGAGGGCCCCGTGGGAGAGCGTCAGCTGCCAGGTGCGGTCCTCTTCGGGGAGGTAGAGGTCGAGGGTGAGCGCGGTGGACCAGGCCCGGGGGCCGTCGACGCGGATGGCGAGGGAGTCGATGAGCTGGTCGACGGTCAACGCCATCGCGATGTCGGGGTGGACGGTGCCCGGCGCCGCCTCGGCGAGACTGCCGCGCAGTTCCATGGCGCCGGTGAGGTAGACGTTGCGCCAGGTGCCGTTCTCGCAGCCGTAGCCCAGCCGTTCGTAGACGAGGGCCAGTGCGCGGCGGGCGCGGAGGTTCTGCGGGGCGGCGAAGACGGCATGGTTGAGGAGGGTGGCGGCGAACCGCAGATCGCCGTCGGCGGCGTACCGCTTGCCCGCGTCCACCGTGGCCTCGACGCCGCCCAGGGTGTCCACATAGCGTCGGGCCTGTTCGGCCGGCGGATGCTCCCACAGATGGGCGGGGTTGCCGTCGAACCAGCCCAGGTAGCGCTGGTAGATCCCCTTGACGTTGTGGCTGAGCGAGCCGTAGTAGCCGTGGTGGGCCCAGACCCGCTCCAGGCCCGGCGGCAGCCGCAGCTCCTCGGCGATCTCGGCGCCGGTGAGCCCCTCGTTGAGCAGCCGCAGCGTCTGGTCGTGCAGGTAGGCGTACAGATCACGCTGGTTGGCCAGCAGGGCCCTGACGCGGTCCTTGCCCCAGGTCGGCCAGTGGTGGGAGGCGAAGGCGACCTCGGCCTCGTCGCCGAAGAGGGCGAGCGCCTCGCCCAGGTGGCGGGACCAGGCCCGGGCGTCACGGACGGCACCGCCGCGCAGCGTCAGGATGTTGTGCATGGTGTGGGTGGCGTTCTCGGCCAGGCAGAGGGCCTGGTGCGCCGGGAAGCAGAAGTTCATCTCCACGGGTGCCTCGGTGCCCGGGGTGAGCTGGAAGACGATGCGTATACCGTCGACGATCTCCTCCTGGCCGGTGCGGGTGATGTCGACGGTCGGCGGGATGAGGGTCACGGTGCCGGTGGAGTGGGCGGCGCCCAGGCCGCAGCCGATCTGGCCGTCCGGCGCCTTGGGGAGCTCCGACCCGTACATGTAGACGGCGCGCCGGGTCATCGCCGTACGGGCGTAGATGCCCTCGCTGACCGCGTGCTCCAGGAAGCCGGCCGGTGCGAGCACCGGCACGGGGTGGTGGCCGGGCGGCAGCACACCGCGTCCGCCGCCGAAGTGCGCACCGTGCGAGTGGGTGTAGATCAGGCCGGTGACCGGACGGTCGCCGCGGTATTTGCGGTAGAGCTCCAGGGCCGCGGCGGCGGTCTCGATGGAGAGCAGCGGGTCGATGACGATGACACCGTGGTCGCCTTCGACCAGCGTCATATGGGAGAGGTCCAGACCACGGGCCTGGTAGATACCGTCGGTGACCTCGTACAGACCCTGCCGGCTCACCAGCCGGCCCTGCCGCCAGAGGCTCTCGTTGGCGGTGTCGGGGCAGTTTCCGGCCAGGAAGCCATAGGCCTCCGCGTCCCAGATCACCCGGCCGTCGTCCGCGGTGACCTGGGGCGGGTCGAGCGCGGCGATGAAGCCACGGTCGGCGTCGGCGAAGTCTTCGTGGTCATCCACGGGTACAGCGGTCACGGGGCGCTACCTCTCCGGGGCGACGGGCCACAGTCGGAAGACCCATGTCACCGATTTAACCCAATGTGCCGGGTTGTCGCATGCGTGCGGGCGCCCGCGGGCGCCCCGCTGCCGCCTCACACCGGCGCGGCCTCGATGACGCTGAAGCGGCTGGGCTCCGGGAGCCGGGTGACCGTACGGATCTCGAAGCCCGCGCCACGGCACAGCTGCGCGAAGTCGTCCCGGGTGCGCTCCCGGCCGCCGACGTTGACCAGCATGTTGAGGTCACTGAGGTAGACGACCCCGGACACCGAGGCATCGACCACGGGCGGCAGCACCGGCTCGACGATCAGCAGGCGGCCACCGTCGGGGATGACCCGCCTGCAGTAGCGGAGGATGTCCGTGCACTGCGCGTCGTTCCAGTCATGGATCACGCTCTTGAGGAGGTACACGTCGGCGCCCACGGGGGCGGTGGCGAAGAAGTCCCCCGCCACGAGGGAACAGCGGTCCGCCAGCCCCTCGCGCGCCAGCTTCGTACCGGCCTGGGCGAGGCCCTCCGCGCTGTCGAAGAGGATGCCGCCGAGCGACGGATGGGCCTGCAGGATCGCGGCGAGCAGGGTGCCGTCACCGCCCCCGATGTCGGCCACCGTCGTGAAGCGGCCGAAGTCGAAGGCCGACGGCAGCACGGCGGCGGTGTCGCGGGTGCCGTCGCTCATCGCGGCGTTGAAGTCGGCGGAGAGTTCCGGCTGTTCGGCGAGGTGGCCGAAGAAATCCTTGCCGAAGACCGCGTCGAAGGAGGTCTCGCCGGTGCGCACACTCTCGTCCAGCCGCTCCCAGGCCCGGAGCATGGTGGGGTCGCTGAACATCCGGACGAAGGAGTGCAGCGAACGGTGGCCGTCACTGCGCAGCAGGGCGCCGGCCGGGGTGACGGTGAAGGTGCCGCCGGCCCGCTCGTCGAGCAGTCCGAGACCGGCCAGCGTCCGTAACAACCGGCCCATGGCCTGCGGGTGGGCCGCGCACTCCGCCGCCAGTTCGTCCGCGGTCCGCGCGCCGTCGGCGATCTGATCGACGACCCCCAGCCGGACGGCGGCGCCCACCGTGTAGGTCGCCATCGCTCCGCAGGCGATCTGGACCAGGGTCCCCCGGGCCTCGTCCGACGGCTGGTTCTCGTGCGGCATGAGATGACACCTCTCTGGTCAACGGCGTTACGGGCAGGGCGGGACAGGGCACAACAACGCAGGCGGCACTGCACCCTTGACGCTCTAGTTAGGTAACCCTAACTTCGCGCGATCATCGGAGCAATGCCCCTGCTCCCCTTCGCCCTGCCTCCACGGCGCGGCCGTCCGCACGACCGGGAGAGGAGGGACACCCCTGTCCCCGCACCACGACCGCGCCTTCGGCGAGCTCACCGAGCTGTTCCGGCACGATGCCGCCCCGTACCCCCGCCCCCGTCCGCCCTTACGCCACCCGGCCCGCCCACGTCCGCACCACCGCTTCGCCTGGCTGGCACCGGCCGTGGCGGCCTGCACCCTGGCCGCCGGTATCGCGCTGGCCCATGGCCTGCTCCTCGCGAGCGGGCTGGTGCTGGCCGGGCTGCTGGGGCAGCTCTCCGCCATCGGCCGCGACCGTCGCGACTAGGACCTGCCGGACCCTGATCCACCGGACAGGCCCTGGCGCCGCACACCGCACCGCCCGCCCGCACACAGCCGCCGGTCACCTGCCCTCATGGGAGGCAAGCAACCGGCGGCTTTTCACGCCCCCGTGGGGAGCGCGGTCAGGTGCCGCGGCGGCTCTTCGACGCTGCGGCGACACACATGGCGCCGAGCAGGAAGGTCAGGACACCGATGATGACGTTGTTCCAGATCACGCCGGCGTCCGGAGCGCTGCCGACGATCCACGGCGAGATGATCATCCACACGCCGATCGCGCACATCGCGCCGCTCAGGCCGTACATCCGCTCAGGAGTCACGGTGAAGCCGACCGCCATCAGGGCGATCGCGAGACCGAGAATGAGGTTGTGCGCCACGAGCGCCGGCTGTGCGGCGGCGAAGTGGAGAACCCACGGTGAGACGGCGCAGTACAGGCCGACCAGGAGCACAGGTCCGTCGACGAGCACGACATCACGCCCGCCGAGCACCCGCTCATACCGTGCCTGCATCTCAGTAGCGTCGGGGTGACCTGCGAGATCTCCCCTGGGGTGTGAGACGTCGGCCATGCGACTCGCCTCCTTCGTTCGCAAGCCTGGCCGTTCCGCGTGGCATCGGGCCGCGCACCTTTATTCTGCGCTTATGTCGCCTTTATGTGTAGATGAAGGGGCAGGTGAATTTTAAAGCTTTACCGCCGCACCGCTGTCACCTGCGGCCCAGCTCCCGCCCCAGCCCCAGGTTCCAGCGCCCGCCCCGGCCACTCAGCTCGGTCACGGTCAGTGGCGGCACGTCCAGCCGCCAGAACGCGTCCGGAGAGACCCGCAGGGCGCACACCGCCGCGGCGCGCACGACATCCGGTTCGACGACGGCCAGCACCCGGCCCGCCTCCAGGGCCGCCCCCGTCAGCCAGCCCGCGATCCGGTCGCACAGCTGCCGCAGCGACTCCCCGCCGTGCCCGGTGAAATCCGGGTCCGAGAGCCAGCCGGCCACCGCGGCCGGCTCGGCGTCCGCGACCTCGGTCAGGGTCCGCCCGCGCCAGCCGCCCATCGCACAGCCCGCCAGCTCCGCCGCGGGCAGCACGGACAGCCCGAGCTCCTCGGCCGTGCGGCGGCACCGGACGGAGGGCGAGGCGAAGGTCCGGCCGGCGGCCGGCAGCTCCCCGGCAACGGCCCGGACACGGCGCAGTCCCGACTCGCTCAGCGGGCCGTCATCGTCGAAGCGCACCTCACGCTGGGCCTCGCCCGCGGCCGGTGAGACCAACATCACCCGAGTTGTCATGTCCTCTTCTCTCGCTTCACGGGGACGGCAACCCATTGCCCGCACAAGGGAGTTGTCCGGACGGCGCGCCCTGTCCTGCGCTCCCCGCCCCCACCGTGGTCTTGGCCGGGGGGTCGGTTCGCGGTACCTTCCCGATGATATTGACGACGACATGACGGAAGCCGGTGGGATCCCGGCGCGGTCGCGCCACTGTATGTCCGGTTTTTACCAGCCCTTCAGGGCCGGGGCCGGGCGAGCCAGACCCGGCATGTCGTTACGCACTCCAACGAACAGGGACGCGAGTTCCCCCGCACAGGAGGTCCTGCCATGGCCCAGACCATCGCACCCCCGGCCACCGGCGCCGTCACCCCGGCCCCGATCCCCCTCAAGGCAATCGCTCCGTGGGCGCTGTTCACCGGCGTCCTGATGCTGGTCCTGCTGTACTTCATCGGCGCGGAGCAGGGTGCCACCTCGCTGCTCTCCGGTACGGACGTCCACGAGTGGGTCCACGACGGGCGCCACCTGCTCGGCTTCCCCTGCCACTGATCGGACGCCGCACCCATGAACTCCGTCACCGTCAGAAACCTCTTGGTGCGCGGGATGCTCGCCGGTCTGGCCGCCGGTCTCCTGGCCCTTGTCGTCGCCTATCTGCTGGGCGAACCGCAGGTGGACGCCGCCATCGCGTTCGAGGACGCACACAGCCACGAACACGGGATGGAGGTCGTCAGCCGCGGTGTGCAGTCCACGGCGGGGCTGGCGACCGGCGTACTGGTCTACGGCGTGGCACTCGGCGGGATCGCCGCACTGGTCTTCTCCTTCGCCCTCGGGCGGATCGGCCGGTTCGGCGCCCGCACCACGGCAGCGCTGCTCTCCGGCGCGGCGCTGGTAGCCGTCTACCTCGTACCGTTCCTCAAGTACCCGGCCAATCCCCCTGCCGTCGGCGACCCCGACACGATCGGCACCCGCACCGCCCTGTTCTTCCTGATGATGCTGCTCGGCATCCTGCTGGCCGTCGCCGCCACGATGTTCGGCCGGCGGCTGGCTCCGAAGCTGGGCAACTGGAACGCCACGGTCGCGGCGGGCGCCGCGTTCGTGGTCGCCATCGGCCTCGCCTATGCGTTCCTTCCGGCCTACGACAACGTGCCCGAGGGCTTCCCCGGCACGCTGCTGTGGCAGTTCCGGCTGTCGGCGCTCGCCATCCAACTGGTGCTGTGGTCCGCCTTCGGGCTGATCTTCGGTCACCTCGCGGAGCGCGTCGTACCGGCGCGGCAGGAGGCCACCGCGGCCGAGGCGGCACCCGCCGTCTCCTGACCCACCGACCGGCCCAACCCCACGAGGGAGGGCTCGCGACTCCGTGTCGTGAGCCCTCCCTCGTGGCATGGGGTGCCGTGCGGGTGCCCCGTCCGGCCGCGTGCGGAGGTCAGGACAGCCCGGGTATGCCGTCCAGATGCGGCAGATCGTGGTCCAGGCGCTCCCGTTTGGCGCGGAGGTAGCGGATGTTCTCCACACCGGGCGGCATCAGCAGCGGGACCTGTTCGGCGACGGCGATACCGTGCCGCAGCAGGGCCTCGCGCTTGCGCGGGTTGTTGGACAGCAGCCGCACGGACCGGACGCCGAGATCCTGCAGCATCTCCGCCGCGACGCCGTACTCACGGGCGTCGACCGGCAGGCCGAGCGCGATATTCGCCTCGACCGTGTCCAGCCCGCCCTCCTGCAGCTTCATCGCGCGGAGCTTGGCCAGCAATCCGATACCGCGGCCCTCATGGCCCTGGAGATAGACGAGAATGCCGCGCCCGGCCGCCACGATCGCGCGCAGCGCCGCGGACAATTGGTCGCCGCATTCACAGTGGGTGGAGGCGAAGGCATCACCGGTCAGGCATTCCGAATGCACCCGGGTCAGCACCTGCTCCCCCACGACATCGCCGTGGACCAGGGCCACTTGCTCGATCCCGCTACGGAGGTCCAGATAGCCGACGGCGAGAAATTCACCATAGGTCGTGGGCAGCCTGGCCGTCACCACCCGTTCCACGCCCGGTTTTTGGCCGAGGGCATCATCGATTGCGACACGGAGGTCAGGGCCGGCAGAGGCCTCGGGGTCCATCATGGGCGCGATCGTACCCGTGCGGGTAAATGATCGGCAGAACTCACTCATAATGACAACAAGTATGCTGCGACGCCGTGACAACCACGACTCCGAGAGTCGGCGACGAAAGGCCGCAGCATCCATGACCGCTTCGGGACACCCGACTTCGGCCCCCGGCCCGCTGCCGGCCGACACCACGGAGGACATACGGGCACGGCGGCCGACGATGGCCGTGCTGCCCATCGGCAGCTTCGAACAGCACGGCGCCTTCCTGCCGTTGACCACCGACACCGTCATCGCCTGCACCATCGCCCGGGAGGTGGCCGCCGGCCGTCCCGTCCAGGTGCTGCCGCCGCTGACGGTGTCCTGTTCGCATGAGCACGCCGCCTGGCCGGGAACCGTCAGCATTTCGGCGCACACCCTGTATGCGGTCGTCACGGACATCGCCGATTCGCTCCGCCGGTCCGGTATCGACACCCTGATTCTCATCAACGGACATGGCGGAAATTACGTCCTGCGCAATGTGGTTCAGGAATCCGCCGGGCGCGGTGTGCGCATGGCACTGTTCCCCGGATCGGCCGACTGGGACGCGGCGCGCACCCGGGCCGGGGTGGCGACACCGTCCCACACCGATATGCATGCGGGAGAGGTCGAGACGTCCATTCTGCTGTATGCCCATCCCGAATTGGTCAAGGAAGGCTATGAATCGGCGGATTGCGTCGCCGATGACCGGAAGCAGCTGTTGACGCTCGGCATGTCGGCCTATACCGAATCCGGTGTCATCGGGCGGCCGTCGCTGGCGTCCGCCCGGAAGGGGCAGGAATTGCTGGCCGGACTGGCCGAGGCATTCGGCGAATATGCCGCGCTGTTCGGTGACCGGGCGGAAGCCGATGACTGAGCTGCTCGACGCGGCGGCCGCCTGGGACCGGCTGCGGCGCATCCGTACGACGGACGAGGCCCTCGCCGCCGGGATGGTGGCGGACGGGAACGGCGGACTCCGCTGGCAACAGCCCGCCACCCCCGAGGCGTTGGAGCTCGCCGGACGCTATCTTCCGCTCTGCCTGGCCGGCCCACGGGTCGCGGTCGCGCAGCTCGGGCAGAGCCTGGACGGCTTCATCGCGACCCGTACCGGCGATGCCGACTATGTCACCGGTGAGGAGGACCGCTGCCATCTGCACCGGCTGCGTGCCCTGTCCGATGCGGTGGTCGTCGGGGCCGGCACCGCCGTGGCGGACGATCCGCGGCTGACCGTCCGCGCCTGTGCGGGCGACAACCCGGTGCGGGTGGTGCTCGATCCGCGGGGCCGGGTGCCGCGGGGCAGCGGGGTGTTCACGGACGGCGCCGCGCCGACGCTGTGGGTGGTGGGACCGGAGGTCACCCCCACCGCTCCGGGCACCGGGACCGAGGTCCTGGTGCTGCCGGACGCGGCCGCGTTCGCCCCGGAGCGTCTGCTGGCGGCGCTGGCACGGCGCGGGCTGGGCCGGGTACTGATCGAGGGGGGCGGGGTCACCGTGTCGCGGTTTCTGCAGGAGCGGGCGCTGCACCGGCTGTATGTCACCGTCGCACCGGTCCTGCTCGGCGACGGCATCCCCGGCCTGCGGTTTCCCGGAACTCCCGTCATGCGGGAGGCGCTGCGCCCGCCGCTGCGGCGCACCCTGCTCGGCGAGGACACGCTCTTCGAGCTCGAACTGCGGCCGGGCGGTGGGCCGTCCGGCGGAACGGGGTCCGGCGGAACGGCGGACTAGGGCCTCTCCGGCGGATCGGGTCGGAGAGGCCCCGGCCCTGATCCGCCGGACAGCCCTAGGGGGTGTCTCCCCGAGCCGCGGTGGCCTGCGAAGTCTGGGATCGCACTCCCCCGGCCACCGCTGACGGGACCTCCGCAGCACGTTGCCGGATCATCCCCGTAGCCGCAGCAAGGGGAGGCCGCTCCGCCTGGCGGGGCACGGCACCGGACGTCGCGGGCCGGGCCGTGGAGAGCGGGGAGACCCGTGCCAGCAGCACCGCGGCGCCCGGGAGGCTTGCGACGAAGGCGAGTACGCCGTAGATCACGGCGGTGGTGAGTCCCTGCGCCGCGCCCAGTCCGGCGGCGCCGAAGGCCCAGGCGGCGACGCCTTCCCGGGGGCCCCAGCCGCCCACGTTCAACGGCAGCGCCATCGCGAGCAGCGCCAGCACCACCAGCGGCACCAGTTCGGCGGTCGGTGCGGTGGCCCCCGCGACCCGGGCGGCCAGCACGAACATCCCGAGGTAGCCCGCCAGGACCGCCGCGGACGAGAGCGCCACACCGGGCCAGACACCGCGGGCCAGCAGGCCCTGGCGTGCCTCGGCCACTACGGTGCGCAGGGCGCGTTCGCCGCGGGAGGCACCCCGGCGCCGGCGCAGCCGGACGGCGACCGCCAGTACCAGCAGGCCCGCCGCGGCCACGGACAGGGCCACGGCGGGCGAGGCGAGGAAGCGGACGACCGGCGCCAGGACCGGTGACGGCCGGACGAGCAGGACGACCGCCCCGGTGACGAGCAGCACGACCTGGCCGGCGGTCCGCTCCAGGGCCACCGCGCGGACGCCCCGGCCCAGGTCGCCCGAGCTGCGGCCGTGATGGACGGCGCGGTGCACATCGCCCAGGACGCCACCGGGCAGCGCCGCGTTGAGGAACAGCGCCCGGTAGTAGTCGGCGACGGCCCGGCCGAGGGGCAGCCGCAGGCCGAGGCCGCGGGCCACCAGACACCAGCGCCAGGCACTGCACACCGTGGTCAGCACGCCGATGCCGAGCGCGGCCAGCAGGGTGGCGGTGTCGATCCGGCGCAGTCCGGCCAGGAATGCCTGCGATCCCAGGTGCCACACCAGCGCCACCAGGATGCCCAGTCCCGCCAGCAGCCTGAGCCATGCCATCCAGCCGGACCGCTTCATCACTCGCTCCCGGACGGGTGCGGGGGCAGCGCCAGCAGATCGGTGTGGTGCACCGCGACGGTCAGCTCCCCCGCCGCGCACTCCTCCAGCCGCCGGCGCAGATACGCGACGGCCTCGGGTGCCAGCTCCGGCCGCTGGGCGTGCGCGGCACCGACCCAGCCGCGCAGCCATTCGGCGGTCAGCGCGGATTCGGCACAGCCGAGCCGCCACGGGCTGGACTGCACCAGCACCGTCGCACCGCGCCGTTCGAACGCCGCGACCGCCGCCGCGACCGCGTCCGGACCGAGCAGGGCGCGGCCCTGGTCCGTGCGGCGCTGATGGTCGTTGAAGGCATCGGTGATCTCGGCGTCGAACGGATCGGACGGGCTCAGCTCGACCCGCCCGGCGACGGAGAGGGCCAGCAGCGCCGGGGTGCCCGCGCCCACACAGGCCTCGGCGAGGTCTTCCACCTCGTCGCGGGTGAGCAGATCCAGCAGCGCGGAGGCGGTGACCAGTGAGGTGCCGGCGAAGTCGTCGGCGGTGAGGGCGGCCAGATCGCCGCGCGCGGTGGTGGCGGCAACGGGCATGCCGTCGTCGGCCGTCACCGGCATCCGCGCACCGGCGAGTTCGAGCAGCGCGGGATCCAGGTCGTGCAGGATCCACTGCTGCGGGCCGGGCAGCCGGACGGCGAGCCAGCGCCCCATGGAGCCGATGCCACAGCCGAGATCGCGGATCACCAGACCGTGGGGGCTGCCGGGCGGGCCCGCCGGCGCGGTCCTTTCCGCGAGCCACGCCCGCAGCGGGCGCAACAGCTCGGGTGCCCGGGCCGCGGCGTCGGCGCGCTCCCGCAACTCCAGCCACCGCGGGGCGAATCGAGGCCGGTCGGGCGCGCTCATCGCGTGCTCCGGAGCTTGTGCCGAAGCTGTTCCAGCACTCCGGCCAGACTGTGCGACGTCATCTCCCACCCCTCCAGCATGGCACGCCGTTCGCGCGCCGAACTCCTGACCCGGTCACGCAGTTGTGGATCGCCCAGCCAGCCGCGCAGCGCATCGGCGAGCGCCGCGGGCCGGCCGGGCGGTACGAGCAGGCCGGGCACGCTCCCGTCGGGGGCCTGCCCGACCGCTTCCGGTACGCCGTCCACCGCCGTCGCCAGCACCGGTATCCCGCGCGCCAGCGCCTCGGTGACGACCATGCCGTAGGTCTCGGCGTACGAGGTGAGCACCAGCAGGTCGGCGGCGGCATAGCTCGCCTCCAGGTCCGCGCCCGCCCGTGGCCCGGTGAAGGTGATCCGGTCGCCCAGGCCGAACGTGTCCACCGCGCCGCGGAGTTGGGCGACGTATCCGGGGTCGCGATCGAGCGCGCCGACACATGCGCAGCTCCACGGCAGCTCGGTGACGGTCGCCAGCGCGTCGATCAGCCGGTGCTGTCCCTTGCGCGGGGTGACCGCGGCGACGCACAGCAGCCCGGTGGCACCGTCGGTGCCGGGTGCGAGGGGCGCCGGGTCGGCGCCGGGAAGGACGGCGTGGACGCGCGGGGCCGCCAGTCCGTGGTGCGTGACGAGCCGGCGGGCGGCCCATTCGCTGGTGGCCACGACGGCCTCCACGGTGTGCAGCGTGCGGTGTTCGCGGGCGTCCAGCTCCGCTGCCAGGGCGGGGTCGAGTCCGGTCTCGTCGCCCAGCGGGAGATGCACGAGGACGGCGAGCCGCAGCCGTTCCGCCTCGGGGGCGAGGACCTCGGGGACGCCGCAGGCGACCAGGCCGTCGAGGAGGACCACGGCGCCGTCCGGCAACGCCGCCAGCCGCTGCGCCAGCGCCGCGCAGGCCGTGGCGTCCGGCCGCGGCCAGCTGCCGGGCAGCGCGTACGGGCGTACCCGCCAGCCCGCGGCCGGGAGGTCGCGGCACACCCGGCGGTCGTAGGTGTTGCCACCGCTGGGTGCCGCCGGATCGTCGACGTCACCGGGAAGGACGAAGTGCACCACCCGCTCCGCGGCGGTGGCGCCGGTACGGGTCACAGAGTGCGCTCGTATGTCGCCCAGGCGATGTGTGACTCATGCAGGGTGACCGATATCCCGGCCAGCTCGCGGGCGCCCTCGCCGAGGTTGCCCGCCTCGATACGGTCGGCGAGCCGGTCGGCGATGACCTTGGCCAGGGCCTCCGTCGAGGTGTTGATCCCGGCGAAGGCGGGCTCGTCGTCCAGGTTGCGGTAGTTCAGCTCCCCGACCACGCCGCCGAGTTCCTGGGTGGCCAGGCCGATGTCGACGACGATGTTGTCGGCGTCGAGCTCCGCACGGCGGAAGGTCGCGTCCACGATGAAGGTCGCGCCGTGCAGACGCTGCGCGGGGCCGAAGACCGCGCCACGGAAGCTGTGGGCGACCATCAGGTGATCGCGGACGGTGATGCTGAACAAGGCCGTTCCTCCGGTGTGATGTCGGTCTCAGTGGCGGTGTCGCCGGGGCGAATTCAGGGCGGTTTCGAAAGGGCTTCGAGGGGGCTTCGAGGGGGTTCAGTCGTCCGCCGGTGCGTACCGGATGCCGTGGCACAGCGCCGGGAGGTCGCCGGAGGCGAGCCGGGGCAGCACGCCCGGCAGCTCCTCGAAGGCGGACTCGCCGGTGATCAGTGCGTCGAAGGCGGGATCGGCGAGCAGGTCCAGGGCGAGGGCGAGCCGGTCGGCGAAGGTACGGCGGGCGCGACGGGCCGGGGAGACCGCGCCCACCTGACTGCTGCGGACGACCAGCCGGCGGGAGTGGAAGGCCTCCCCCAAAGGCAGGCTGACCTGCCGGTCTCCGTACCAGCTCAGCTCGATGACGGTGCCTTCCGGGGCGAGCAGTTCGAGCGAGCGCGCCAGCCCCTCCTCGGTGGCGCTGGCGTGGACGACGAGGTCGCAGTCGCCCAGGGCGTGCTGCGGCAGCGCGAAGTCCACGCCCAGTGCCTTGGCGGTCGCCTCCCGCGCGGGGTCGGCGTCCACCAGCTGCACCCGGACCGCGGGGTAGCGGGCGAGGACCGCGGCGACACTGCAGCCCACCATGCCCGCGCCGATCACCGCGATCCGGTCACCGACCAGCGGCGCGGCGTCCCACAGGGCGTTCACCGCGGTCTCCACCGTGCCCGCGAGTACGGCACGCCGGGCGGGGACGGAGTCGGGTACCGGAGTGACGGCGCTCGCCGGGACGACATAGTGCGTCTGGTGCGGATAGAGGCAGAAGACCGTGCGGCCCACCAGCGCGGACGGCCCTTCCTCGACGACACCGACATTGAGATAGCCGTATTTGAGCGGTGCGGGAAAGTCGCCTTCCTGGAAGGGCGCCCGCATCACGGAATGCTGGCTCTCGGGGACACCGCCACGGAAGACCAGGGTCTCCGTTCCGCGGCTGACTCCGGACCAGAGTGTGCGCACCAGAACCTCATCGGCACGGGGTTCCGGCAGCGGTACCGTCCGGATTTCACCCTGACCTGGAGCGTTTAGCCAAAACGCACAAGCGACGCGCGGCATCGGAATCCTCCTGGACGCTCTGGCGATGATTCGTCGATGCTGGGGATCATGAGAACGCCGTCACCATACGCGGCACCTCTCGACTCCGCCACACATCCCGGGAGGCATGGTGGCCGTACAAGAGCGTTACGACACAAGGCCGTTCGGACCGGACATTACGGCGGGCATGGGAGTGCAGCTGCTCGTACTGGAAGCGCTCCGCCGGGTGGCCGGTCTGGGCACCACGGGGTGGCTGACGGGCTGCGCGTTCGCCGTGGCCACCTGGGTCGTGCTCACCCTCGCGCTGCGCCGGTCGTGGACCCCGTCGTTCGGCATGGCCAACCGCGTCACCCTGGCCCGCACGATCCTCGTCGGCGGGGTGACGGCGCTGGTCGCGGACTCCTTCGAGCGGCAGGCACCGGTCGTGGTGCTGGTCACGCTCGCCGCCGTGGCACTGGTCCTGGACGCGGTGGACGGTCAGGTGGCCCGGCGCACCGGCACGGTGACACCCCTGGGGGCGCGCTTCGACATGGAGGTCGACGCCTTCCTCATCCTGGTGCTCTGCGTCCATCTCGCGATGCCTCTGGGCGCCTGGGTGCTGGCCATCGGCCTCATGCGGTACGTCTTCGTCGCGGCGTCCTGGCTGTGGCCGTGGCTGCGCGGCGCGCTGCCGCACAGCATGGCCCGGAAGACCGTGGCGGCGCTGCAAGGGGTCGTGCTGGTCGTGGCCGGTGCCGGGGTTCTGCCGGTGGCCTCGGCGGCCACCGCGGTGAGCGGGGCGCTGGCGCTGCTGGTGTGGTCCTTCGGCCGTGATGTCGCCTGGCTCTGGCGGGTCAGGGGGCTCACGGGCGGCCCGGCCGTGGTGAGTGGCCCGGACCGGGCCGGCCCGCGCGCTATGTCCCGGCGTGCCGGCCCAGATAAATGACGAGCGCGAGGAAGACCAGCAGCAGATGGCTGACGACGAAGTAGAGGAACACCCGTCGCCACAGGCCGCGCCGGGGGGCCCGGTGGGTGAGCAGTACCGCGCCGGGCAGCCGCGCCAGCTGGGTCCCGGGGCGGACCGCGGTCGCCCGGGGCCGCCGGACACCGCAGCGCGCCGAGGGGTACGGGCGGACGGTGCTCTCCGGGCAGGCACGGCCGTGTCCGCGTGCCGTACGGATCGCCCCGCGACCAGGCGGGCGCCCCCGGCAGGGCCGTACGGCGCCCGGACCGGAGGACTTGGGTATGCAGGTGCGGGAGCGGACCGCCCGCCAGGGCGGCGGCCCCTTACGCCGGGGTGCGCCGGACATCCGCGATCACCCTGTTCCGGTGGGGCGCATGAGGACCGTTCCCGTCCGGCCGGCGTTCGTGCAGCGGAGCAGGCGGTTCACGAGACCACCCCCACACCGCCGGTCGCCGGCACGCCACCGGCCGCCGGCCGTGCGCGGGCGTCGGCCTGCCGAAGGTCGGCGAGCAGGGCATGCTGCCCGGTGAGCACCTCGGTCAGGGCCCGGCGGGCGGCCCGCAGCAGCTCCGTGACCTCGCCGCCGGCCAGCTCGTAGACGACGGCGGAACCGCTGCGGGTGGCCGTCACCAGACCCGAGCGGCGCAGGACCGCCAGCTGCTGGGAGAGCGCGGACGGCTCCACCCCGATCGCGGAGAGCAGACCGCTCACCGGCATCGGTCCGCTCTGGAGCAGTTCCAGCACCCGGATACGGACCGGATGGCCCAGCATCCGGAAGAAATCGGCCTTGGCCTGACAGACCGGGAACCACGCACCGTTCATGTCCGCGCCCCGCTCCCGGGACCGGCCGCGGCCCACACCGCACACACCCGTTCCCCTGCCGATTCGGCGAAACCGCCCACGCATGTCCTCCGCGTTCAGGCCGCACGGCCATCGCGTCATCTGTTGAATTGCGGAATTCTGCAACTGTAGACGACGGGGGCGGGCGACTTGAATGGGTGTGGCGGACAAACCGGTGCGGGGGCGGTACGGGACGCGGCCCGGTGCGCCTTCGTCCGCCCCCTCACCACCCGCACCTCCCCGCCCGGACGAACTCTGCGGCCTCCGCGCGCAGTTGCCGCACCGGCCGGGCGGGACCGTTCCAGGACGGTCGTCGGGACCGAGCCCGCACCGGCCGCGGTGCCGCTGCTCCCGACGCCCCGTCCCGATGCCCCGGCCGCCGGAATTCCGGTGGACAGCCCCACCCCCCAACCACATAGTGACGCCCATGACTTCACTGGTACGTCACACCACCATCGACTGCACCGACGCCCATCGCCTGGCGAGCTTCTGGGCGGAGGTGCTGGGCGGCTCACTGGCCGAGGACGATCTGCCGGGCGATCCGGAGGCCACGGTCACGGCCGCGAGCGGTGCGCTGCTGTTCGTCACGGTGCCCGACGCCAAGGCCGGCAAGAACCGGGTGCACCTGGATCTGCAGCCGCAGGACCGGGACCGGGACGACGAGGTCGAGCGGCTGCTGGCGCTCGGCGCGACGCTGGTGGCCGACCATCGGCGGGCGGACGGGGCCGGGTGGGTGACGCTGGCCGATATCGAGGGCAATGAGTTCTGTGTGGAGCGCAGCGCGGCGGAGCGGGCGGGCTGAGACCGCCTCAGTCCTGTGGGGGCCGGGCGGCCGCGAGGCGCTCCTGTGCCTCGGCGAGGTCCTCCTCGGTCGGGGCGTCGTCCTGGGTGAGCGTGCGTCGCCAGTACCCGCTGAAGTCGATCTGCCGTTTGCCGATACCGCGCTCCTCGACCAGATACCGCCGGAGCGCACGGACCGCGCCCGCCTCACCGGCCAGCCAGGCGAAGACAGCTCCCGGCGGGAAGGTGAGGGCGCGCACGGCCGCCGGCAGAGCATCCTGGCGCCCGTCCGCGTGCACCCACTGCACGGTGAGGTCCGCCCGGGTCGTGAAGTGCTGCTCCTCGGCCGCGCCGGCCACCTCGACGCAGGCCAGCGCGCGGGTGCCGGCCGGCAGCGCCTCGACGAGGGAGCCGATGGCCGGCAGCGCGGTCGCGTCGCCGGCCAGCAGCAGCCAGTCGGCCCGGTCGAGCGGCAGCGGCTTGGCGTACTGTGCCGCCGGTCCGTACCGGGCGAGGAGGTCACCCACGGCGGCGGAGGCCGCCCACCGGGTCGCCGGGCCGGCCGTCGCCGTCGTGCCGTGCAGCACGAAGTCGATGGTGATCCGGTGCCGGACGGGGTCGTAGGAGCGCACCGTATAGCTGCGCATCCACGGCCGTTCCTCCTCGGGGAGGGCGAGGAACGCCTGGTACCAGCGCATCCCATCGCCGTCGGCGGCTGCATCGGGCAGCCGGGGCGCGCGGTGGCCCGGCCTGGGGAAGAGCAGCTTGAGCTGCTGGTCGGGCCAGGTCGGGAAGTCGTCGAGGCCGTCACCGGCGAAGGTGACACGGACCATGCGCGGGGTGATCCGCCGGACGTCGGTGACCTGGATGAGCGCGACGGGCACGGCCGTCATCGGGTCCTCCATGGGGCAGCAGGGGCTGGGGGGCCGGTGGGTGGGCGCGGGTTGATCCGCGCCCACCCACCGGGCGGGCCCAAGGACGGGTACTTATGCGGTGGGTGTCTGGAGGTAGCTCCGCAGATGGCGTGCCGTCAGCGAATCGCCGGTGGCGACGAGATCGGCGGGGGTGCCGGTGAAGACCACCCGGCCGCCATCCTGGCCGGCGCCGGGGCCGAGGTCGACGATCCAGTCGGCGTGGGCCATCACGGCCTGGTGGTGCTCGATGACGATGACGGTGTTGCCGTCGTCGACCAGCCGGTCGAGCAGGCCCAGCAGCTGGTCCACATCGGCGAGGTGCAGTCCGGTGGTCGGCTCGTCGAGGACGTAGACGGCGCCCCGCTCCGCCATGTGGAGGGCGAGTTTGAGCCGCTGCCGTTCGCCGCCGGAGAGGGTGGTGAGCGGCTGGCCCAGACCGATATAGCCCAGGCCCACCTCCGCGAGGCGGTCGAGGACGGTGCGGGCCTGCCCGGTGGGGAAGAATTCCCGGGCCTCGGCCACCGACATGGCGAGGACCTCGCTGATGTTCTTGCCGCGCAGGGTGTAGGTGAGGACCTTGGGGGTGAACCTCTTGCCCTCGCACTCTTCGCAGACCGAGGCCACCCCCGCCATCATCGCGAGGTCGGTGTAGACCAGACCGATGCCCTTGCAGGTGGGACAGGCCCCTTCGGAGTTGGCGCTGAACAGGGCGGCCTTGACCCCGTTGGCCTTGGCGAACGCCGTACGGACCGGGCCGAGCAGCCCCGTGTAGGTGGCCGGGTTGGACCGCCGGGAGCCCCGGATCGGGGACTGGTCGGCGATGATCACGCCGTCCCGGCCGGGCAGTGACCCATGGATCAGGGAGCTCTTGCCCGACCCCGCGACACCGGTGACGACGGTGAGCACCCCGAGCGGGATACCGACGCTGACGTCCTTGAGGTTGTGGGCGTTCGCGCCGCTGATCGATATCTCTCCCAGGGGGCGCCGGACCTGCTCGCGCAGCGTGGCGCGGTGGTCGAGATGACGCCCGGTCAGGGTGCCGGAGGCGCGGAGGGCGGCGACATCACCGGTGAAACAGACCTCTCCCCCGGCGGATCCGGCTCCCGGGCCGAGATCGACCACATGGTCGGCGATCTCGATGGTCTCGGGCTTGTGCTCGACGACCAGGACCGTGTTGCCCTTGTCGCGCAGCCGCCGCAGCAGGTCGTTCATGCGCTGGATGTCATGCGGGTGCAGTCCGGTGGTCGGCTCGTCGAAGACATAGGTGACATCGGTCAGGCTGGAGCCGAGGTGACGGACCATCTTCACCCGCTGGGCCTCACCACCGGACAGCGTGGCGGACTCCCGGTCCAGGCTCAGATAGCCCAGGCCGATCTCGACGAGCGAGTCGAGGGTGTGGCAGAGGGTGGCGACCAGCGGGGCCACGGCGGGGTCGTCGATGCCCCGGACGAAGGTGACCAGGTCGCTGATCTGCAGGGCCGAGCATTCGGCGATATTGCGGCCGGCGATCCGGGAGCCGAGCGCGGCCGGATTGAGGCGGGCACCGCCGCAGGCACCGCAGGCGGTGAAGGTCACCGCCCGGTCGACGAAGGCCCGGATGTGCGGCTGCATGGCGGCGCGGTCCTTGGCGAGATAGGTGCGCTGCACCCGTACCAGCAGGCCTTCGTAGTTGATGTGGGAGGTGCCCACCTTGATCTTGGTAGCGGGCTTGTGCAGGAAGTCGTCCCACTGGGCGGGGGTGTAGTCCTTGAGCTTGACGTCCGGGTCGAAGAACCCGGAGTGGGCGAGGGTCTGCCAGTACCACGAGCCGACGGTGAAGCCGGGAGCGGTGATCGCGCCCTCGTTGAGGGAGAGTTCGGTGTCCAGCAGCTCGTCGGTATCGATCGCCGAGACCCGGCCGAGCCCCTCGCATTCCTGGCACATGCCCTCGGCGCTGTTGAAGCTGAAGGCGGTGGAGGTACCGGCGTGCGGGGTGCCGAGGCGGCTGAAGATGATCCGCAGCAGGGTGTGGGCGTCGGTCGCGGTGCCGACCGTGGAGCGGGAGTTGGCGCCCATCCGTTCCTGGTCCACGACGATCGCCGCGCTCAGATTGCGCAGTGCGTCGACATCGGGACGCCCCTGGCTCGGCATGAAGGACTGGATGAAGGCCGTATAGGTCTCGTTGATGAGCCGCTGCGACTCGGCGGCGATGGTGCCGAATACGAGGGAGGATTTCCCCGAGCCGGAGACGCCGGTGAAGACCGTGAGACGGCGTTTGGGTATGTCGAGCGAGATATCGGCGAGATTGTTCTCCCTGGCGCCGCGGACCTGGATCATGTCGTGACTGTCCGCGGCGGATGTTCCCCCGTTGCCCGGCCGCCGGCCGGTCTGCTGGTCCCCCATGTGTGCTGCCACCCCTCTGATATCTTTACACCGTAAAGAGTTCGCTCGGGGACGTTACTTTATGGCGTAAGGAGTCGCAAGTGGTGGTTTTCGCGGGCCAGGGCGACGCCCGTCGTTCGATGGCGCTGTTGTGGCGTGCGGAAGGTGCCGGCGGAGCGCGGACGCGACGGTGGCCGGGCCCCAAACCGGCGTTGAGCGTGGCGGCGATCGTCGACGCCGGGGTGGCGGTCGCCGACGCCGACGGCATGGCGGCGCTGTCCATGCGCGCGGTCGGCGAGCGCCTGGGGCGTACCGCGATGGCGCTCTACACCTACGTCCCCGGCAAGAGCGAGCTGGTGGACCTGATGTACGACCAGGTGCTGGCCGAGCTGCCCACCGACTACGACCTGACGCCGGGCTGGCGCGCCGCGGTGACCTCCTGGGCCGAGGACACCTGGGAGTTCTACCTCCGCCACCCCTGGGTGCTCCAGGTCTCCCAGGCGCGTCCGGTGCTCGGCCCCAACGAATACCGCGCGCTGGAGACACTGCTCCGCCTGCTGTACGCGACGGAGCTGAGCTCCGCGGTGCTGCGGCGGGTCGTCGGGGCGCTGTTCCACTTCATCCGCGGCGCCGCGCAGACCGTGGCGGAATCACGGCTGGCCGCGGCCTCGACGGGGGTCTCCGACGAGGAGTGGTGGCAGGCCCGTTCCGGCATGCTGACCGAGATGGTCCCCGACTTCGCGGAGCGCTTTCCGCTCCTGGTCCGGCTCGAGACCGAGGGCGCCGCTCCGGACCCGGGCGACTCGGTCCCCTATATGGAGCGCGAGGCGAGGAGCACCTTCGACATCGGGCTGGCCGTCATCCTGGACGGCATCGAGACGGCGATCCGTCAGGGCCGCTGACCGGTCCCCCGCAGGCGGCGGCCCGGCCTCCCCGCGGCCGTTGGGGTGATCAAGCGGGCTCACTGCCCCCGGGCCGGTGTCGTCTGCCGGGCTTGGCGCGTTGGTCTTCCGTGACCGTTTTCCGTGCCCGACCGTGGTTTCTGCCGACCAGCCTCGCGGCCTTCCTGACCGAGGTGTTGCCGGACGGGCCGGCTGACGACCCGTCGGGCGCCCGGCCCGACGCAGGACCCGACGCACCGTCGGGTACTCCGTCCGACGCCCCGTCCGATACCCGGTCAGCTGATTCCGGGCCGGCCGATTGCGAACCGCGCCCCGGCCCGTCCGGCGCCCCGGCCGAAGCCCCGGAAAGGCCCGCTGACCGGGCCTGATGGCGGGCTGGACGGCGGGCCGGGCAACGGAGCTGACGGCGTGTCGAAAGCTGGCGTCTGCACACACCGTGACGATCGGGTCACCACATGTGGCGAGCCGGAGTGATCACCCATAGCTTCGCCTCATGGTGCTACGACACGTGAAATACATGGGCTGCGTCGCCGCGATGATGATCGGCGGCCTGGGTGCGGCTTCACCTTGCGACGCTCCGGGACGCCATGTCGTCCACGCAGGGGAGTCGATCCAGCGCGCGGTGAACAAGGCAAGGCCGGGTGACACCATCTTCATCCGGCCCGGACGCTACAGAGAGAGCGTGCAGATCAACAAGTCCCGGCTGCACCTGGTCGGCGCGGGCCGGAAGACGGTGATCACTCCGTCGGGCAAACGGGCCACCAACGCCTGCGGGCAGGCCGGCCACGGCATCTGCGTCGTCGGGAAGAACAGACCGCTCCGGGACGTCAGCATTCGCTCGCTGACCGTCAGCGGCGCCAAGAAGACCGGGATCTGGGCCTCCGCGACCGACCGGCTCTCGGTGCACCACGTGACCGTGCGCAAGAGCGGCGTGTGGGGCATCGCGCAGGAGAAGTCCATCCGGGGAATCTTCCGGGACAACACCATCGTCGACAACGGCGACGCGGGCATCTTCCTCGCGAACAAGACCAAGGAAGAAGGCGGCGGCTCCGACACCCGGGGCGCCGTGATCAGCGACAACTACCTCGCAGGGAACCGGATCGGGGTCACAATCCGGCGGGTCAGAAACCTGACGGTCAGCTACAACACCATGACCAGGAACTGCGGTGGGGTGTTCGTCGTCGGCGACGAGTCCCGCCCGCAGGCCGGAGCGCTGACGGTACGGAACAACGACATCTACAAGAACAACAAGTTCTGCAAAGGGAACAGCCGGCTGCCGGACATCCAGGGCTCCGGCATCGTGCTCACCGGCGCCGAGCACGTCCTCGTACGGCGCAATGTGATCCGGGACCACCACGGCAAGTCCCGGCTCTCCGGCGGTGTCGTGCTGTTCCACAGCTTCGTGAAGGTGCTCAACCACCACAACGTCATCAGCCACAACATCGTGCTGCACAACAAGCCGGTGGACCTGGCCAACCGGGACCTCCCCGGCAAGGGGAACCGGTTCATCCACAACGTCTGCCGGACCTCGGAGCCGGCCGGGCTGTGCCGACGGCTGCACCGGGACGGGCTGAACCCGTCCGCCACGGGAGAATAGAGGCGCAATGACCACCGTAAGTCCCACTCCCCAGCCCGCCATGCAGCTCCGGGAGCTCATCTTCGGAGCCGCGTGTGCGGCGGCCGTACGGGCGGCGGCGCGCCTGGGCGTCGCCGATGCACTCGGCGACCGGCCCACCACCGCGGAGGAACTGGCCGCCGCGGTGCAGACCGAGCCGCGGCCGCTGGACCGGCTGCTGCGCGCGCTGTCCTGTTACGGGATCTTCGCCGAGACCGACGACGGGAAGTACGTCCACACGGAGATGTCCCGGCTGCTGCGGGAGGACACCCCCAACAGCCTGCGCTACATCTCCCTGTGGTGCACGGAGCCGTGGACCTGGGAGGCCTGGCCGCGGCTGGACGACGCGGTGCGCTCCGGGAGCAGTGTCTTCGACGACCTCTACGGCAAGGGGTTCTTCGACTACCTGCACCAGGACGCACGGGAGTCCGCCGAGGTCTTCGACCGGGCGATGACCACGTCCAGCAAGCAGTCGGCGCAGGACATCGCGGGGCTGCTCGATCTGAGCGGGGCGTCCTCGGTGGCGGACATCGGCGGTGGCCAGGGACATGTCCTCGCCAGCCTGCTGGAGAAGTACCCCACGCTCCAGGGCACCCTGCTCGATCTGCCCACGGTCGTGGCGAACCCGGACCCGCGGCTGCGGGACGGCGGCGCGCTGGCCCCGCGGGTACGGATCGTGCCCGGGGACTGCCGCGACGACATCCCGGTCCAGGCCGATGTCTACATCATCAAGAACATCCTGGAATGGGACGACGAGAGCACCCGCAGAACGCTGCGGAACGTGGTCAGGGCCGCCCGTCCCGGCGCCCGCGTCGTGATCATCGAGAACCTCGTCGATGACAGCCCCTCCATGAAGTTCACCACCGCCATGGATCTGCTGCTGCTGCTCAATGTCGGCGGCGCCAAGCACACCAAGGCGAGCCTGGTCAGCCGTATGGCCGAGGCCGGTCTGAAGGTCGGCGAGATCCTGGTCGTCAACCCGTATCTGCACGCCTTCGAATGCACTGTCCCCGAATGAGAAGGTCCGGGCACGGCAGGCCGCCCGGTGAGGAGAGTGCTCCTCACCGGGCGGCCTTGCCCCTGCCCGGGGATGCGCGGGAGCCGAGGGTTCTCCTCGGCTCCGCGTGCGCGTCAGCTGCTGCCGTCGCGCTGCCAGCTGTAGAACTGCTGGGCCATCGCGTCCTTGGGGCTTCGCCAGGTCTCCGGGTCGTAGGCGCTGACGTAGGCGGACAGCTTGTCGCTGACGGCGCGGAATTCGGGGTGTTCCGTCACCTTGGCGATCTCCGGGCCGGGCGGCCGGTCGGATTCGATGAGGTGCAGATACACGTCACCGAACTGGAAGAGGGTCCGTCGCGAGACACCGACCAGGTGGGGCAGTTCCGTACGGTCGGAGGCCTTGAAGACCTCGGCGATGTCCGGAGCCGAACCGGGTGCCATACGAGCGACGATCAGAGCGTGATGCATCAGGGGTCCCTTCGTTGCCGCCGGGAGGCGGTCCGCACGCGGCCTGGCGGGCCGTCAGCTGACGGTGGTGGACCGGAGCTCGCGGTCCCGCTGTTCGATCCGGTCCCGGATGAGCTCCATCTGGATCCGGGAGTTGCGGTTGATCATCTCGGTCATGCCCTTGTCGTCGACCGGGGCGTCGGGCTTCATCGCGAAGTCCTGGGTCCAGTGCATCGAGGTGCCGCCCGGGATCTCGGCGTACTTCCAGTGGATGTCCATGTGCGCGAACGGGCCGGTCTCGACGCGGCGGGCGCGCACCGAACGGTTCTGGCGGTCGACGACCCGCTCGGAGACCCAGCTCCAGACGGTGCCGTTGTCGTCCGGGTGCATCGTCAGCCGGAAGGTGGTCTTGTCGCCTTCCCTGGACAGCACCTCGACCGAGGCGTACTCGCTGAACAGCTGCGGCCAGTTCTCGATGTCGTTGGTGATGTCCCAGACGAGGTCGAGGGGCGCCGCGATGGTGATGTCGTTCTCGGTGTGGCCAGGCATGTCATGCTCCTGTCGTAGGCACGGTGTCGTTGGCGGTGTTGACGAGGGCGAGGAAGTCGCGCGGCGTCTTGCAGCGCTCCGCGTCGGTCGGCATCGGCCGGCCCTGCCGGTTCTCCAGCTCGCCCACGATCCCCAGGAGCCCGAGCGAGTCGAGGCCGAAGTCGGCGAACGTCGCGTCCTGCCGGTTCGTCAGCTCCTTGGGGTCGACGGTGAGGCCGGCCGCGGACTTCATCAGCGCGGCCAGCTCATTGAGCGTCAGTTGAGCGGTCATCTGAGGTTCTCCTTCTCATGAGGGGGACCCGGAGCCCTTCCGCAGCACCAGCGCCGCGTTCGAGCCCATCAGTCCCCGGCTCAGCACCAGCGCCGTCCGCAACTCGGCGGGGCGGGCCCGGCCGGTCACCACGTCAAGGTCATGGCAGACGTCGACGACGTTGGGGGTGGGCGGCACGACGCCGTACTCCATCGCGAGCACCGCGGCCGCGGTGTCCAGGACGGGGGCGCCGCAATACGCCCGGCCGGTGCCCGTCTTGGGAGCGGTCACCGGGACCTGCGAGGCGTGCCGGCCCAGGGCGTCCGCAAGCGCCAGCGCCTCGGCCCGGTCGGCCGCGGGGACGCCGAGCGCATCCGCGAACACCACATCGATCTCCTCCGGGGCGCACCGCGCATCCTCCAGCGCGCCATGGATCGCATGGGCGAGCCCGTCGCGGGACTCCTCCCACAGGGAGGCCCCGGTGAAGGTCGCGGCATGCCCGGCCAGCACGGCCCGGACACTCGCCCCGCGGCTCTCGGCCGCCACCTCCTCCTCGACGATCAGCATCGCGCCGCCCTCGGCGGGCACGAATCCGCAGGCGCCGCTGGTGAACGGGCGGTAGGCGCGGGCCGGATCGTCGAGCTTGCTCAGATCGTCGTAGCCGAGCTGGCAGACGACCGAGTAGGGGGCCAGCGGTGCCTCGGCGGCACCCACGACGACGGCGTCGGTGCCGCGCCGGATGGTGCGGCCGGCATGCGCCAGGGCATCCAGACCTCCCGCCTCGTCGCTGGCCACGACGCCGCACGGCCCCTTGAAGCCGCCACGGATGGAGATCTGTCCGGTGCTCGCCGCGTAGAACCAGGCGATGGACTGGTACGGGCCGACATGGCGGGAGCCCTGGCCCCAGAGCCGTTGCAGCTCCCGCTGGCCGAACTCGCCACCGCCCGATCCGGCGGCCGTGACGACCCCCACCGCGAAGGGTGAGTCGTTGTAGTCGGCACGGCCGAGACGGGCGTCGTCCAGCGCGAGGTTGGCCGCCGCCATGGCGAAGTGGGTGAACCGGTCGGTCTGGACGAGGTAGCGCTCCTCGATCAGATCCGCCGGATCAAAACCCCTTACCTCACCGGCGACCTTGAGGGGCAGATGCTCACACCCCTCACGGGTGACGTGGTCGAGGACGCTGATGCCCTCCACCGTCGCCTTCCAGAAGGTCTCGGTGCTCACCCCGTTGGGGGCGATGACGCCGATGCCGGTGACGACGGAACGACGTTCTTTCGGGGAGCTCATGATGCCCTCCCACCCTGTCGGGTCAGTACCACCGCTGACTGGAATCCACCGAAGCCGCTGCCGACCGAGAGCACCGAACGCAGCGGCAGCTCCCGGGCCGTCTTGGGCACGTAGTCGAGGTCGCACTCCGGGTCCGGAGTCTCGTAATTGGCCGTCGGCGGCACCACCTGGTGGGTGAGCGCAAGCACACAGGCCACGATCTCGATCGCGCCGATCGCCCCGAGCGAGTGGCCCACCATGGATTTGATGGAACTCATCGGCACCCGGTGGGCATGGGCACCCAACGACCGCTTGACCGCGGCCGTCTCGTGCCGGTCGTTCTGCTGGGTTCCCGAACCGTGCGCATTGACGTAGTCCACCTGGGTGGCGTCGATCCTGGCGTGGCCGAGTGCGCTGTTGATCGCCTCGGCCATCTCCAGGCCCTCCTGGGTGAGGCCGGTCATGTGGTACGCGTTACCGAAGGTGGCATAGCCACGTATCTCACAGTGGATGGTCGCTCCGCGGGCGCGGGCGTGTTCCAGCTCCTCCAGGACGAGCACGGCGCCGCCCTCACCCATCACGAATCCGTCGCGGTTGGCGTCGAACGGGCGGGAGGCGTGTGCGGGATCGTCGTTGTTCGCCGAGGTCGCCTTGATCGCGTCGAAGCAGGCCACGGTGATCGGGGAGATCGGCGAGTCCGAGGCGCCGGCGATACAGACATCGACCCGGCCCTCCTCGATGGTGTGGAAGGCGTAGCCGATGGCGTCGAGGCCGGAGGTGCAGCCCGTGGAGACGGTCTGCACCGGGCCGTGGGCGCCGATCTGTTCCGCCACCGCGGAGGCGAGCGAACTCGGGGAGAACGCCCGCTCCAGATGGCGGCCGGCCGGCCGGTGGTCCACATCCCACCGGGCACCGTGGCTGCTGACGGCGACATAGTCGTGTTCGAGACGCGTGGTGCCGCCGACCGCGGTGCCCAGGGACACCCCGATACGCCAGGGGTCCTCGGCCTCGGTGTCCAGACCGGCGCTGCGCAGCGCCTCGTTCGCGGCGACCATCGCGAACTGGATGTACCGGTCCGAGCGGGCCACCTGCTCCTCGCTCAGACCGTGGGCCGCGGGATCGAAGTCGCACTCGGCGGCGATACGTGAGCGGAAACCCTCGGGGTTGAAGAGGGTGATGCCACGGGTCGCCGTACGGCCGGAGGACAGCAGGTCCCAGAAGGCGGGCACACCCACGCCGCCCGGAGCGACGATGCCGACGCCGGTGACCGCCACGCGGCGGGTCATGACACCGGCTCCGTGCGTTCCGGTGGCGCGGCCGGTGTGCTCTCCTCCGAGCCCTCGGTGTCGACGTGTCCGAGCTCGGGGCGCGGTGCCAGCGGGCCGAGGTGGAAGACCATGCGGGCCTCTTCCTTCCCGACATTGCGGAAGCGGTGCCGCATGTACGGGGGGATCAGCAGACCCTGGTCCGGGCGCAGCGGGTGCGGTTCCCCGTCCAGGTCGACTTCGAGCGCGCCCTGCACGACGTACACGAACTCCTCGGAGTACGGGTGGTAGTGCTCGCCGATGCGCTCGCCGGGCTGCACGAGTGCCATGCCCATGAAGCCGCTCGTGGCGCCCACCGCGCTGGGTGTCAGCATGGCGCGCAGATCACCTCCGCGCCGGCGGTTGGGCTGGGTCTCGCTGAGGTCCACGATGCGTGGGCGGTGCGTGGTCATGGCTGTTCCTCCAGGGGCGTGGTGCCGGCGGTTGAATGGGGTGAGAGGCCGGGGGCGTCAGGCGCCCGGTGCCCGGCGGTCGGTGATGAGCGCCATGTCGGAGCGCTCCAGGAAGCGCGCGATCTCGCGGTCGTTCGACAGACCGCCGGCCACATCGGTGTCGATGAGGCGCCGCAGCACGGCCGTCTTGCGGGGGCCGCGTACACCGAGCGACAGCATGGGGTCACTGTCGACCGGGATGCGCAGATCGACCATCCGGACCACGACGTCGTCGCGCTGGAAGATGGTGCTGCCGGCGACGGGACAGGACGGGTCGTCGGCGGCCAGTTCGTCCTGGCGGGCCAGCATCCGGGCCAGCGCCATACCGCAGCCCTCCTTGGCCGGGTAGTACAGCGCATGCCGGCGGATGCCGTCGGGCTGCTGTCCGCCCGACGCGACGTGGTGCACCGCGGGCAGTGCGGCGCGGGTGAAGAACACCCGGGCGGAGTTCGGGTCGCTGAGGTCGCGGTCCTGCTCCAGATACGGGTTGATGGCTTCCTCGACGGCCCTGACCTCGGGCTGCTGGGAGATGTGCCGCAGCGCCGCGACGAGGTCGCCCTGCACCTCGACCGCGCGCACGACGCGGTTGCCGTGCATGAAGAGGGAGGTGCGGCGGAGCCTGGTGGTGTCGTCGACCCGGGCCTCCGGGGAGGTGTACCCGGCGAGGATCTCCGCGACCATCGATTCGCTGCCCGGCTTCACGGTGAAGGTCAGCGCGTGCCGGACCACCCCGTCGCCGACGCGGGGGTTGGCCTGCAGCCGTCCCTTGGGGGGCTCGGGCACGAGGCTGGCGATGTTCGAGGTCTCGCGCAGCACGCTGAAGCGCAGCGAGCGGGTGTCGCGGACACAGCCGTGCAGCGGCTGGACCATCTTGACGTGTTCCTCGCTGTTGACCCAGGCCAGGAACGGCGGTGCGCTCTCCCATTCGCTGGTGATGAGCCACTGCGAGGGGTTTTCGATGGACTGGCACAGCTGGTCGGTGATGTGCCCGGGGACGGACGCGACCTGGTTGCGCAGGTGCTCGTAGGCTTCCAGGAAGTCCTGCTGGGCTCCCTCGTGGAGATCCAGAAGCAGCACGACCCGAAGCCGCGAGCCGTCGAAGGCTGACTGGGATATTCGTTCCGACAGCGTTGTCATCGTCTACGCATCTCCTTCGGGGCCCGACGGCCCCAGTGGTGCGTCGTCAGTTCCGGTGCGATCCGGTGACTGAGCCGGATGGTGGGGGCGGCCTGCCCGGTGTCCGGGGGGGCGTCCCGGATTCGATCGTGGCCGGGACCCACGGGTGGCGCGAGATCTGTGAGCCATGCAGGTGAACCGTGATCGAACAGGCCCTCAGCCGGGCATTCGTGCTCCATCTGCCGTACACGCCCCTGGAGCTGGAGCACGCAATGAATCCCACCGCCGAAGACCGGGTTCCGGTACTCATCGTGGGCGGGTCCCTGGTCGGCCTGTCCGCGTCGCTGTTCCTGGGACGTCTGGGTGTCCGACATCTGCTGGTCGAGAAGCACTCGGACACCTCCCGCCACCCGCGCGGGCGGGGGAACAACGTCCGCACCATGGAGCTGTACCGCGTGGCCGGCGCGGAGCAGCGGATCCGCGAGGCCGCGTCGACGCTGGCCGACAACCACGGGATCCTGCAGGCCCGTTCACTCACCGGCGACGAGCAGGAGTGGCTGTTCAAGGAGATCGACCCGGGCGGCGGGCTGGCCCGGTTCAGCCCGTCCGCCTGGTGCCTGTGCAGCCAGAACGACCTGGAGCCGGTGCTGGTGCGCTGCGCCCGTGAGCTGGGCGGTGACCTGCGGTTCTCCACCGAGCTGAGCTCTTTCGAGCAGGACGCGCAGGGGGTGACCGCGGTCCTGAAGAACCGGGAGACCGGTGAGCGGAGCACCGTGCGCGCGGACTACCTGATCGCGGCCGACGGCCCGCGCAGCCCGGTACGGGAGCGGCTGGGCATCGGCCAGACGGGTCCCGGCGACCTGTTCCACAACGTGAGCATCACCTTCCGCGCGCCGGAGCTCGCCGACGCCGTGGGCGACCGCCGCTTCATCGCCTGCTACTTGACCAACCCCGAGGCCGACGGCGCCCTGCTGCCGGTGGACAACCAGGCCGAATGGGTCTTCCACGCCCCGTGGCACCCGGACCGGGGCGAGACCCTGGAGGACTTCACCGACGAGCGGTGCATCGACCACATCCGCCGGGCAACGGGCGTACCGGACATGGCAGTTGAGATCACCGGCAAGGCACCGTGGCACGCCGCGGAGCGGGTCGCCGAACGGTACGGGACCGGCCGGGTCTTCCTCGCCGGCGACTCGGCCCACGAGATGTCCCCCACCGGGGCGTTCGGCTCCAACACCGGCATCCAGGACGCCCACAACCTCGCCTGGAAGCTCGCCACCGTGCTGAACGGCTCGGCCGGCCCCGGACTGCTGGCCTCTTACGAGGCGGAGCGGCAGCCGGTGGCGCGGGAAACCAGTGCCCGTGCCTCGGCCCGCTCCGCCGAGCACAGCCACCCGGGGTACGCCCCGGCGCCCGGTGCGGGCGGCGGCCGGCAGCGCGGGGTGCTCACCGTGGCCCTGGGGTACTGCTATCCGCAGGGCGCGGTCGTCGGCGCCGACCCCGAGCTGCCGGTGGTGCCCGAGCAGATGCGGCTGACCGGCGAGCCGGGCACCCGCGCGCCGCACATGTGGCTGCGGGCCGCCGGCGAGCGCCGCTCGACCCTCGATCTGTACGAGAAGTCCTTCGTCCTGCTGACCGGCTCCGACGGCGAGATGTGGCGCACCGCGGCCAAGGGCGCCAACGAGGAGTTCTCCCTGGGGCTGCAGTGCTACATGATCGGCACCGGGCCGAACGACGACATGGCCCCCGAAGAGGACGTCGACTGGGCCGAGAAGCACGGGACGACGCCGGAGGGCGCGGTGCTGGTGCGCCCCGACGGCTTTGTCGCGTGGCGCGCCGAGGGGCGGGTGGCCGACCCCGAGGCGGCGCTCCGGGAGGTCCTCGCCTCGCTGCTGTGCCGGAGCTGACCTGCCTGGGCCCTGTTCGAACGGCAGGGGCCGGGCCACACGGCACTCAAGGCTACCGATGACGGAGGGGCCGGCGGGACATCCGCCGGCCCCTCCGGCGCGCGAACGTATCTTCTGCCCGTCACCACCGCAGGGGCATCTGGGGGCCGTCCCGGCCGCGTCCCGCAACTCGGGGGGCCGATTTCCGGTTGAGTCCGGGCATGGACGCCAAGAAGCCCGCCGCACACCCCTTTCAGCGCATCTCGCTCCCCCGCCAGCCGCCGCCGCTGCCGCCTCCCGCTCCGCAGGCGCGCCGCCCGGCCGAGGAGGAGACGCCGATCTTCGATCAGCTGCTCAAGGAGTGGCGCTCGGGGGAGCTGCGGCCGGTCGTCTCCTGGCCGGTGGACGATCCGGGGAAGATCCGCGCGGGCGGCGCTGTTGGGACGGACGAAGGACGTCCCTATCCGCGGAACCGCGACGAGGAGCATGACCGTGAGCCTGTACGACATTCCCCTGCGCACCCTGACCGGTGAGCCCGCTTCACTCGCCGACTACCGGGGCAAGGCCCTGCTGGTGGTGAATGTGGCGTCCAAGTGCGGGCTGACCCCGCAGTATTCGGGCCTGGAGCGGCTGCAGCAGCGCTACGGGGACCGTGGCTTCCGTGTGCTGGGCTTCCCCAGCAACCAGTTCGCGGGCCAGGAGCCGGGCACCGCCGAGGAGATCGCCACCTTCTGCTCCGCGACGTACGGCGTGAGTTTCCCGCTGTTCGAGAAGACCGAGGTCAACGGCGCGGACCGGCACCCGCTGTATGCGGCGCTGACGGACACCGAGGACGCCGAGGGGGCGGCCGGCGACGTCCAGTGGAACTTCGAGAAGTTCCTGATCGATGCCGAGGGCAAGGTCGCGGGCCGCTTCCGGCCGCGGACCGAGCCGGAGGCCGAGGAGCTGGTCACCGCCATCGAGGCGGTCCTGCCGGCCTGAGCCGGTGCCCGCGCCGCCGGTCCGCGGGGCGGGCGGGCGGCGTAGGCGGCGCGGGTCAGGCGGGCGGCGTACGGGGCGCGGGTCAGGCAACGGCGGTGCCGGCGCCGTCCGTGACCTCGGCCGGTCCGGCGGCGCCGGCGGCCGGTTCCTCGGCGCCGTCCTCGTCGGACACGACCTCGAAGGTGCCGTTCAGCCCGGTCATGCGCAACAGCCGCGCGACGCTTCCACCGCGGGTGACACCGGTCAGCCGCAGCCGGCCGCCCCGCTGCCGGGTCCGGTAGCGGGCGCGGCTGAGCAGCGACAGACCGGCGCAGTCGATGAACGTCACCGCGCGCACATCGAGCAGGAGATCGGCACCCTGGAGACCGGTGAGGTCGTCCAGCCGGTCGGACAGCACCGACACGGCGAGGATGTCCAGCTCACCGCGGAGTTCCAGCACGGTCGTGCCGCCCGCCGCGTGGCTGGGTCCCACAAGTCTCGGGTAGTACTGACCTTCATCCATCGGCCCGGCCCACTTTCGTGCCGAGGCGCGGGATATGGCCACGCGTCTGCGGCGGAGACGTTCGGTAGGTGTGGGGGGCGCCCGGCGCAATCCGGGCGGTTCGGCCCGTTTCCGGGTCGTGGGTGGTGCGGTGGTGTGTCGCCTGTGTTCCTGCGTTTCTGCAGCTGTCCGTAGTTGTCTACGGCTTACCCGCAGGCCGAGGCGTCCAAGTCCCAGCGGCCGGGACATCTGAAGGTTGTCTCAAAGTCGACCCTTGCGGGCGTGGCCGAGATAGGTAACCAAGGGTTTGCTCCCGGGGGCGAGCGCAAAGCCGACCATGGTTTCGAGCACGTCGTCGGTCACCCGGCCGGCGCGGTGCGCCCGTACACCCGCAATCAGACCGCGGACACTGCGCGGCTTGAAGTCGCAGATACCGCCGTCGGTGAGACCGTGGCGCGCCAGCAGCGCGGCGACTTCGGACGGTGTGCGCAGCCGGCTCGCGGCATACCGCCCGGCCGGCACGATCCGGGTCATCGGCAGGCGCTGGAACGCCACGAGGTAGACCAGCCGGGACACCGGGGTGCGGTTCACCGTGTCGTAGACGAGGACGCCGCCGGGCGCGAGGGCGCGGGCGGCCTGTTCGACCACCCGGTCGGGGTCGGCGGTGATTTCCAGGGTGTCCGCGAGATAGACGAGGCCGAAGGCGGCTTCGGGGACGGCCGGCCGTTCCGCGGGTGCGGTGCGGTGCTCGATGGTGAGGCCGTCGCGCTCCGCGGCCGCCCGTGCCAGCGCGCTCGCGGACTCCGACGGATCGACGGCGGTCACCTGGAAGCCGAGTCCGGCGAGGCCGCGCGCCAGCAGTCCGCGGCCGCTGCCCACGACCAGGGCGCGCCCGGACCGCGGCCGGCCGAGGCGTTCCAGGACGCCGGAGGTGTATGCCAGCCGTACGCCCTGGAAGGCGGCCGCCCGGATCTGCCGTCCGTCGACCGTGTCCGGGCCGGCGGAGTCCAGCGCGATCAGCGGAGCGCTGCCCATGGCGTTCTCCCCTCGGTCGTCGACCGCCCCGGCGCCCTTCCGGCCGGTGCATGACGCGTTCCCTGAGGGAACTTAGCAGCCTTAGTTCCCTCAGGGAACTTCGGTACGCTCACCCCATGACCCGCACCCCGCTGTCCGACGTGGCCTGCTCGATCGCCCGCGCCACTGACCTGTTCTGCGACGCCTGGACGGCGCTGATCATGCGTGACGTACTGACGGGGATCGGCCGGTTCGACGAGCTCGCCCACGACCTGGGCATCTCCCGCAAAGTCCTCACCGCCCGGCTGTCGCGGCTGGTCGAGGAGGGCGTCCTGGCCCGCGAGCGCTATCAGGAGCGCCCGCCGCGTGAGCATTACGTGGCGACCCGGAAGGGCCGGGAGCTCTACCCCGTCCTGCTGGCGCTGATGAACTGGGGCGACCGCTGGTACGCGGGCGAGGCCGGCCCCCCGGCCCGTATCCACCATCTGAGCTGCGACCGGGACACCACGATGGTGGCCGTGTGCGGGCACTGCGGTGAGCCGCTAACGACGGACAACACCTGCCAGCTGCCCGGCCCCGGCGGGCGGACCGGACCCGGCACCCAGGTGATCGGCCCCCTGATCGCCTCCCGTGCGCCTCGCCCGGACACCGCGTCCGAGCAGCTCGAATAACACACTTTCGGGCGAATTAGACTGTCCGGAACGCCGGAAAGTGTGAGGTGTGCCCTGAAGCCGTCGGACCCCGCGGGAGAACTCCCCGAACGGACCGCGCAGAGCCTGCGTGCGCTGGCCGGGGGGTCGGTCTCCCGGCTTCCGCAGCTCCTGGAAGCGATGGTGGCGGTCGGCTCCGACCACGATCTGCGCCGTGCGCTGGACCGTATCGCGGAGACCGCCGCCTCCCTCACGGGTGCGTGCCATGCCGCCGTCGGCATCCACGACGAGGACGGCGGGCCGGGCGATCTGATCGCCCACGGCGTCTCCCCCGAGGCCGAGCCGCCCGCCGGGGCCGAGCTGGAGGTGCCCATCCAGGTGCAGGGGGAGCTGTTCGGCACGCTGTATCTCGCGGGGAAGGGCGACGGCGAGGAGTTCGGCGAGGGGGATCTGCATCTGGTGCGGGTGCTGGCCACCGAGGCCGGGATCGCCCTGAGCAATGCCCGGATGCACTCCGCCGCCCGGCAGCGGAGACGCTGGATCGACGGCGCGGCATCCGTCACCACGGCTCTGCTGGCCGGGCCCGAGACCCGCTCCACGGCGACGAACGCCCTCACCGTCGTCGCGGAGCAGGGCCGGGAGCTGGCCGCGGCGGCGACCGGAGCGGTCCTGCTGCCGCACGCCGAGGGCGGTATGGAGGTGGTGGCGATCTCCACCGTGCTGCCGGAGGCCGTACGGACCGAGACCTTGCGGGGCCGGATCCCGCCGGAGAGCCCGGTGCTCCACCAACTGCACGCCGGACTCGCGGTCTTCTCCGACGACTTCGCCGCCGACCCCCGCTCGGTCTCCCCGCTGTCGCGCCACTACGGCCCGACGATGCTGCTGCCGCTGCGCAGCCACGGGCGGGTGCTGGGCGCTCTCGCGCTGTGCCGGATGTCCGGCGACCGCCGCTTCAGCCACCCCGAACGGACGTTGGCGACCCAGTTCGCCGCCCAGGCCGCGGTGGCGCTGGTCCTCGTCGACCGGCACCGGGACCGCGAGCGGCTCGCCGTCTTCGAGGACCGCGACCGTATCGCCCGCGATCTGCACGATCTGGTTATCCAGCGGCTGTTCGCCACCGGGATGCTGCTGGAGACCGCGCGGCGCAAGGCCGTGCTGCCGGAGGTGCGGGAGGGGCTCGGCGGGGCGATCGACGAGCTGGACGCGACGATCCAGGAGATCAGGACGGCGATCATCGCGCTCCAGCAGGGGCCGTCGGAGGCACCGCCCGGTCTCCGTACCCGGGTGCTGCGGGCGGCCGGCGCGGCCACCGCGGCGCTCGGCGGCCGCCCGTCGGTGCAGTTCGTCGGCCCGGTCGACGCGCGGGTCGACGACCGGGGCGGCCGGGAGCTGATGGCCGCGCTCGGCGAGGCGCTGGCGGCGCTGGAGGCCTCGGCGCCTCCGCAGCCGGCCCGTGTGTCGGTCGTCGTGGATGCCACCGCCACGCTGCCCGACGGACGGGCGGGCGTACGGCTGACGGTGAGCCGCCCGGACGGCTCACACCCGCCGCTGACCTGGGAGCGCCCCCTCAAAGGCGGGTCCGGCTCCTGATCCGCCGGACGGCACGGCCCGTTCGGCGGGACGGTCGTGGGCGCGGCGCGGCGTGCAGGTCTTCGCGGTGCCTGTGCGCCCGGCGCAGGATGACACCGTGGTGCCCCGTGGAGGCCCTGACGGGTGACCGCATCGGAATCGCTTGACCTCAACATTGGTTGAGGTCCTAGGTTCCTCTTAAGTCGCCGGTCACTCACGGCGATCCCGTGACGCGACCCCGGCACCTGGAGGCCACGATGGACATGGAAGTCACCGCCTGGCATGCACTGCACAGTTCGATGACCGCGCAGCAGGGCAGACGCCGCTTCTCCCGCGGCACCCTGCGCCGCATCACCGCGTTCGCCCGCCCGCACCGCCGGCATCTGGTGTGGTTCCTCGTCCTGAGCACGGTGACCGCGATGCTCGCGGTGGCCACCCCGCTGCTCGCGGGCCGGGTGGTGGACGCCATCGTGGGCGGCGACTCACCGTCCATCGTCGTCGGCCTGTCCGTGCTGATCGCCGTCATCGCGGTCGCGGAGGCCGGCCTGGGACTGCTGACCCGCTGGCTGTCGGCGAGCATCGGCGAGGGCCTGATCCTGGATCTGCGCACGACGGTGTACGACCACGTCCAGAGGATGCCGATCGCGTTCTTCACCCGCACCCGCACCGGAGCGCTGGTCAGCCGTCTGAACAACGATGTGATCGGTGCGCAGCGGGCGTTCAGCGACACCCTGTCCGGGGTCGTCAGCAATATCGTGACGCTGCTGCTGACCCTCGGGGTGATGCTCACCCTGTCCTGGCAGATCACCCTGATCGCGCTGGTGCTGCTGCCGGTGTTCGTGCTGCCCGCCCGCAGGGTCGGCCGGCGGCTGGCGGATCTGCGCCGGGAGGGCGCCGACCACAACGCGGAGATGGGCACGCAGATGACGGAGCGGTTCTCCGCGCCGGGTGCCACCCTCGTCAAGCTGATGGGCCGTCCGGCCCGCGAGTCCGCCGAGTTCGCCACCCGGGCCCGCCGGGTGCGTGACATCGGGGTCCGGTCGGCCATGGTCCAGACGTACTTCGTCACCGCGCTCACCCTGGTCTCCGCCCTGGCGCTGGCCGTCGTCTACGGCCTGGGCGGCTTCCTCGCGCTGCGCGGACAGCTGGAGGCCGGCGCGATCGTCTCGCTCGCCCTGCTGCTCACCCGGCTCTACGCCCCGCTGACCGCGCTGTCCGGCGCCCATATCGAGGTGATGAGCGCGCTGGTCAGCTTTGAGCGGGTCTTCGAGGTGCTCGACCTCAAGCCGCTGATCACCGAGAAGCCGGACGCCCGTACGGTCCCCGAGGGCCCGGTGTCCGTGGAGTTCGACTCCGTACGCTTCGGCTATCCGTCCGCCGACAAGGTCTCGCTGGCCTCCCTGGAGGAGGTCGCCACCCTCGACACCCGCGGCGGCGAAGAGGTCCTGCACGGCATCTCCTTCCGCGCCGAACCCGGCCAGATGGTCGCCCTGGTCGGCTCCTCGGGCGCCGGGAAGTCGACCGTGGCCCAGCTGCTGCCGCGGCTGTACGACACCGACGCGGGGGCCGTCCGGCTGTCCGGGGTGGACGTCCGCGATCTGACCGCCGCCTCACTGCGCGACGTCCTGGGGATGGTCACCCAGGACGGGCACCTCTTCCATGACTCGATCCGGGAAAACCTGCTGCTGGCCAAGCCGGAGGCGACCGAGGCGGAGCTGTGGGACGCGCTGCGCCGGTCCCGTCTGGAGGATCTGATCGCCGGACTCCCCGACGGGCTGGACACCGTCGTCGGCGAGCGCGGTTACCGCCTCTCGGGCGGGGAACGCCAGCGGCTGACGATCGCCCGGCTGCTGCTCGCCCACCCCCGGGTGGTGATCCTGGACGAGGCCACCGCCCACCTGGACAACACCTCCGAGGCGGCGGTGCAGGAGGCGCTCACCGAGGCGCTGGACGGCCGTACCGCACTGGTCATCGCCCACCGGCTGTCGACCGTACGGGCCGCGGACCAGATCCTGGTGGTCGAGGGCGGGCGGATCGTCGAGCGCGGGACGCACGAGACGCTGCTGGCGGCCGAGGGGCGGTACGCGGAGCTGTACCGGACCCAGTTCACCGACTCGGAGGACCGGCCGGCCGCCGCGGTGGAAACCGGGCGTCCGGATTCCGGCCCGGATCTCCTGCCGGAATCGGCGCTGGTGAACTGACGCCGCGCCGGTGAGCCCCCGCCTCTTGGCGGGGGCCTCGGTATGCCGAAAACTGAGGCGATGACGCAGCGCGCGGAACACTCCACGCTCATGGACCGCCTCGCCCTCGACGATCTGGTCACCGGGTACGCCATCGCCCTGGACGACGGCGACTGGCCCGGCTTTCTGTCCCTGTTCACCCCGGACGGCCGGGCCGACTACCGCTCGGCGGGCGGCATCGAGGGCGGCGCCGAGGAGATGGCGGCCTGGCTCGCCGAGATGCTGCGGCACTTCGCGATACGGCAGCATCTGATCGTCAACCGCCGTATCACCCTCGCCCGGCGGGACGGCGCCCCAGGCGACACGGCCACGGTCCAGGCCGACTACCTCAACCCGATGCGGCTCGCCGGCCCCGCGTCGGACACCGGGGACGGGCCGACCGCCCCCAATTACACCTGCGCCGGACGCTATGAATTCACCGCCCGCCGCACCACCGACGGCTGGCGGCTGACCGGGGTCGTCGTCCACGAGAAGTGGCGCCAGGTACGGCCGGTGGACGACTGACCGGCCCCGCCGTCCGCCGCGGCCCGACATCGGCTGTGACGTCCCGCTATCGGCTGTTGCGGCGACCCCCCTTTCCTTGATCGGCACACCCGCGCACACTGGCCGTCCGACCGGCGAAAACCGGCACCAGGGAGCCCGGCATGGACAGACCGCTCGGCCAGCAGGCGCGGTGGCTCGGCTCCCCCTGGGCGCGGGGCCTGGCCGCCGCGCTCGCCGGTGCGGTGCCGGCCCTCACCTTCCCCGCCCCCTCCTGGTGGTGGCTGGCGTATGCCTGCCTGGTGCCCTGGCTGCTGCTGGTACGGACGGCGCCGACCTACGGGCGGGCGGCGCTGGACGGCTGGCTGGGCGGCACCGGCTTCATACTCGCCGTCCACCAGTGGCTGCTGCCGAGCCTGCACATCTTCATCCTCGTGCTGGCCCTGCTGCTCGGCGCGCTGTGGGCGCCCTGGGGGCTGCTGGTGCGTGCGCTGCTGGGCGGTGCGCCCGGCGCCGCCCGGTGCGCCGCCGCGCTGGTGCTGGTGCCCTCGGCCTGGCTGATGGTCGAACTGGTGCGGTCCTGGGAGTACTTGGGTGGCCCGTGGGGGCTGCTGGGCGCCGGCCAGTGGCAGGTGCCGCCCGCGCTGCGGCTGGCGTCGATCGGCGGGGTGTGGCTGGTCAGCCTGCTGATCGTGGCGGTGAACACCGCACTGGCCGAGCTGATCGCCCGCCCGGCGGCACGGCTGCCCGCCGTCGCGGGGCTGCTGGTGTGCGCGCTGGCGGTCACCGCGGTCTGGTTCTGGGCGCCGGTCCCCCGCGCCGCCGGCACGGTACGGATCGCCGTCGTCCAGCCCAACCTGACCGGCACCCCGGCGGAACGGCTGGCCCGGAGCGAAACGCTCACCCGGTCGCTGGCGGGCCGCGGGGTGCGGCTGGTCGTCTGGGGCGAGAGCAGCCTCTCCCAGGACCCGGCGGACCACCCGGCGCTCGCCGAACGCCTCGCCGCGCTCTCCCGGCGGACCGGCGCCGAGCTGCTGATCAACGCCGACTCCGCGCACGCCGGCCGGCCGGGCATCTCCAAGAGCGCGGTGCTGATCGGGCCGGACGGGCCGACCGGGGACCGCTACGCCAAGATGCGGCTGGTGCCCTTCGGCGAGTACATCCCGTTCCGGTCCCTCCTCGGCTGGGCGACCCGGGTGGGCAAGGCCGCCCCGACGGACCGGCTGCGCGGCACCGCCCCGGTGGTGATTCCGGTCGCCACCGCGGGCGGACTGCGCGTCGGGCCACTGGTGTGCTTCGAGAGCGCCTTTCCCGACATGAGCCGCCATCTGGTGCGCGACGGTGCACAGGTGCTGGTCGCCCAGTCCTCGACCTCGACCTTCCAGGGCAGTTGGGCGCCCGCGCAGCACGCCTCGCTGGCCGCGCTGCGCGCCGCGGAGACCTGGCGGCCGATGGTGCACGCCACCCTCACCGGCATCAGTGCCGTGTACGGCCCGCGGGGCGAGCAGATCGGCGAGCGGCTCGGCACCGACCGCAGCACGGCGGCCGTCTACGACCTGCCGTTGGCCGAGGGCACCAGCCCGTACACCCGGTTCGGCGACTGGGCGGTGTACGGGGCGATGGGCGCGCTGGTGCTCGCCGGCGGGTATGCGGGGCTGCGGGCGCTCAGCAGGCGGTCTGCGCCAGCGCGTCGGTGACCACCCGTTCGCAGAGTTCATGGGTGCGCAGCGCGTCCCGGGCGGACGGCTGCCGGCCGGCCCGTACGTCGTCCAGGAACGCCAGCACGATCTGCTCGATACCGCGCTGACGGGCGACCGGCACCCAGTCGCCGCGACGCCGGACGCTCGGCTGCCCCTTGTGGTCGATGACCTCGGCGAGATTGACGACCTGGCGCTTGGTGTCCTGCCCGGAGACGTCGAGGATCTCCTCCGTGGAGCCGCTGAGACGGTTCATCGTCCCGACGGCGGTGAACCCGTCGCCGGACAACTGCAACACCACATGCTGCATCAGCCCCTCCCGGATCCTGGCCCGCACATCGATGTGGTCGACCTCCCCGGGGACGAGGAACCGCAGGGTGTCGACGACATGGATGAAGTCGTCCAGCACCAGGGTGCGCGGGTCCTCGGGCAGGCCGATGCGGTTCTTCTGCATCAGGATCAGATCGCGGGCGTGCTCACGGCACTGGGCGTAGGCGGGCGCGAAGCGGCGGTTGAAGCCGACGGTGAGGCCCACTCCCCGCTCCTCGGCGAGCGCGACGATGCGCTGGGACGCCTCCAGCTCGTAGGCGATCGGCTTGTCGACATAGGTCGGTACGCCGGCCTCGATCAGCCGGGTCACGATCTCGGGGTGGGCGGAGGTGGCGGCGTGCACGAAGGCGGCGTCCAGGCCCGTGGCGAGCAGCGAGTCCAGGTCGGGGTGGAGCTGTGCCGCGGGCAGCCGGTGGGTGGCGCCGACCCGCTGCAGGGTGGCCGGGGTGCGGGTGTGCAGATGCAGTTCGAGCCCCGGTTGTGTGCCCAGGACGGGGAGGTACGCCTTCTGGGCGATGTCGCCGAGTCCGATGCAGCCGACCTTCACTCGTGCTCCCTGGGTTGTGCCGCGCTGGTGGTGCCCTGCGTGCGGGAAGCATACGTGCCGGTCGGCGGCCACCCGTCGGCGATCCCGTCCATGGTCCGCAGGGCCGGATCCGGTGTCACGGGAGGCGTCGGTGCTGACACCCGCGCGAGATGCCCGGGGCCCCGGCGGAAGGGGGCGGGGGCCCGGCGATGTGCAGGCGGCGGTCGCCGAGGCGCTCTCGCCGGCGCTGCTCGACGGGATGCTGGGGCGGTGACGTCGTTCCCTGCCGCTGGCGGTGACGTCGTTCCGTGCCGCTATGGCGTGCCCGCGGCCCCGTCGAGGCGCAGTTGCAGCCGGTCGATCGCGTCCCTGAGGCCCTGGCGGTATTCGCCGTCGGCGAGGGCGTTGACCGATGCCCGCGCCCGCCGCAGCTGGGCGCGGGCGTCGGCCGGCCGGTCGAGGGCGGCGTAATCGGCCGCGATATTGAGATGCAGGGACGGGAAGAACGCCCGGAGCGCGATGAGGGGGTGGCGGGGGCCGGGGCCGTCGGCGACCCGGGACTCCCCCGGTGTGGCGGCGGTGCCCGCGGGCCGCTCGGTGACAAAGCCCTCGGCCGCCTCCAGGGCCCGCAGATCCCAGTCGAGTTCGTCCCGGGGGTCGTCCTGGGTGTCGGCCATGTAGTGGGCGAGGGTGCAGCGGTGGAAGGCGTCTCCATGCGGCCCGATCTCGTACCACAGCGCCGAGAGACGGTTGCGGGCCTCTTCCCGGTCGCCGGCGCGATGCAGCATGATCGCCTGGCCGATCCGGGTGAGCACCCCGTCCTCGGGCGTCGCCTCCCGCCGCGTTTCCACCACTGCACTCCCGTATCCGCTCACACCGCGCTGCCGTTCCCTCGACGCTAACCGCCGGAAGGGAGCTGCGCGCGGTGTGCGCGACGCACCGGGTGGCCGGGCCCGCCGGCCGCGCCCGCCGGCTCAGCCCAGGTCAGGGATGCGCCAGTCGATCGGGGCATGGCCCTGCGCGGCGACCGCCGCGTTGATCTGGGTGAAGGGGCGGGAGCCGAAGAACTTCTTCGCCGACAGCGGGGAGGGGTGTGCCCCCTGCACCACGGCATGCCGCTCCTCGTCGATCAGCGGCAGCTTCTTCTTGGCGTAGTTCCCCCACAGCACGAAGACCGCCGGGTCGGGCCGGGAGGCCACCGCACGGATCACCGCGTCGGTGACCTTCTCCCACCCCTTGCCCTTGTGTGAATTGGCCTCGGCCTCGCGGACCGTCAGGACGGCGTTCAGCAACAGCACACCCTGCTGGGCCCAGGGCATCAGATATCCGTTGTCCGGAATCGGGTGGCCCAGCTCCTCCTTCATCTCCTTGTAGATGTTCCGCAGCGACGGCGGCGTCTTGACGCCGGGCTGCACGGAGAAGCACAGGCCGTGGCCCTGCCCCGCACCGTGATACGGGTCCTGGCCCAGGATGAGCACCTTCACCTGGTCGTAGGGCGTCGCCTCCAGCGCCGCGAAGACCTGCTCGCGGGGCGGATAGACCGGACCGTTGGCCCGCTCCTCCTCGACGAAGTCGGTCAGCTCCTTGAAATAGGGCTTCTCCAACTCCTCGCCGAGGACCCCGCGCCAGGACTCGGGCAGCATGTCGGTCACCACGTCAACAACCTCCGGTGTGCGATGCGTTCTCAGTTGAAGAACCTACCGGCGACCACTGACAACGCCGTCCGCGGGCCGATCGGGCCCGGGCCTGCCCCCTCAGGCGGTGTCGAGCCGGGCGCGCTGGACCGGGTCCAGCCGCAGAGCGAGCGCCGCCAGGCATTCGTCCAGCTGCGCCACCGAGCTCACCCCGAGCACCGGCACCACCGGCACCGGGCCGCCCATCAGCCACGCCAGCACCACCTGGTTCACGGTGGCCCCGCACTCCGCCGCGACCTCCGCCAGCACCCGCAGCCGGGCCACCGAGCCGGGATGGTCGTAGCGCTCCGGAAGCGGTCTGTCCGCCCGGGAGTAGGCGCCCCCCATCAGCGTCCCATACCCGGTCGGCGTCAGGTCGGGGTGTGCCGCCGCGTAGTCGAGGAGCTCCTCGTCGGCCTCCCCCCGCAGGTCGGACGGCAGACCCCGGCGCGGGCGCAGGTAGGTGTGCCGCTGCTGTACGGCGCGGAAGCCGGGCAGCCCGCGCCCGGCGGCGATGAGCCGGGCTTCCGCGAGCCGCCAGGTCCGGTGGTTCCCGGCCCCGAGGGTGCCCACGGTGCCGTCCTGGACGAGACGGGCCAGCGCCTCGACGGTCTCGTCCAGGGGGACGCTGCGGTCCTCCAGGTGCGCGTAGTAGAGATCCACCCGGTCGGTGCCCAGGCGGCGCAGGCTGCCCTCGATCCCGGCGCGGACGGCCGGCCCGCCAAGGCCCTCGGCATGAGCGGACCGTGCGGCACCACGGGCCGGGTCCGGCCGGGCGCCGACCTTGGTGGCCAGGACCGTACGGCCGGCCGCGCGCCGGCTGCGCAGCCAGCGGCCGAGCAGGAGCTCGCTCTCGTCGCCGGTGGCGCCGGGGGCCCAGAAGGCGAAGTGGTTCGCGGTGTCGACGAAGGTGCCGCCGGCCTCGGCGAAGCGGTCCAGCACGGCGAAGGAGGTCGCCTCGTCGACGGTGGTGCCGAACGGCAGCGTCCCCAGGCACATCGCGCTGATGCGGGGCCCCTGATCGCCGCCGAGCGTGCGGTAGTGCATGGCATGTCTCCCTGACAGGTCCGCTGACGGGTGTGGTGCCGGCCCTGATGAGGACCGGCACCACGGACTCTGCCTCTTGGAGCGCACACCAGGGCAAGGCCGCTCAGGGCCCGCCCGGTGCCGTCAGGCCCCGGCGTTGAGGAACAGACCGCCGTCGACGACCAGCGTCTGGCCGGTGATCCAGCCCGAGGCGTCGGACAGCAGGAAGGCCGCGGCCCCGCCGATGTCCTCCGGGACGCCGAGCCGCGCCAACGGGTAGCCGGCCGCCGCCTCCTCCTCGCGGTTCTCGTAGAGCGCGGCCGCGAACTTGGTCTTGACCACCGCGGGCGCAATGGAGTTGACCCGCACGCCCGGCGCGAATTCGTGGGCGAGCTGCAGCGTCAGATTCACCATCGCGGCCTTGCTCATGCCGTACGCGCCGATGAAGGGCGAGGGCGCGAGGCCGGCGATCGAGGTGATGTTGACGATGGCGCCGCCGTTGTCCTTCTGCCAGGCGTGCCAGGTGCGCTGCGCGAAGCCGAGCGCCGAGACGACATTGGTCTCGAACACCTTGCGCGCCACACCCAGGTCCAGGTCGGCGATGGGGCCGAACACCGGGTTCGTTCCGGCGTTGTTGACGAGGTAGTCGACGCGGCCGAAGGCCTCCATCGCGCGCTCGACGGCGACCGCCTGGTGGGCCTCGTCATGTGCCTTGCCGGCGACGCCGAGCACCCGGTCGGCGCCCAGCTTCTCGGCGGCCTCCTTGAGGGCGTCCTCGTTGCGGCCGGTGATGACGACCCGGTCGCCACGGGCCACCAGGGCCTCGGCGATGCCGTAGCCGATACCGCGGCTGGCGCCGGTGACCAGCGCCACCTTGCCGGTGGGCTCGGGGAGCCCGTTGTCGTGCTCGGTCATGTCCAGAACTCCTGAGGTCGGTGGGGCGGTCAGTTGAGCGGGCCGCCGGCGACGTACATGACCTGGCCGGAGACAAAGCCGGCCGCGTCGCCGGCGAAGAAGGCGATCGCGTTGGCGATGTCGTCGGGCCGGCCCACGCGCTGGACCGGGATCTGGGTGGCGGCCGCGGCCTGGAACTCCTCGAAGCCCATACCGACGCGCTCTGCGGTGGCGGCCGTCATGTCGGTGACGATGAAGCCGGGGGCGACGGCGTTGGCGGTGACGCCGAACTTGCCGAGTTCGAAGGCGAGGGTCTTGGTGAAGCCCTGCAGACCGGCCTTGGCCGCCGAGTAGTTGACCTGCCCGCGGTTGCCGAGCGCCGAGCTGGAGGAGAGGTTGACGATCCGCCCGAACTTGGCGTCCACCATGTGCTTCTGGCAGGCGCGGGACATCAGGAACGCACCGCGCAGATGCACGTTCATGACGGTGTCCCAGTCGCTCTCGCTCATCTTGAAGAGCAGGTTGTCGCGGAGCACACCGGCGTTGTTGACGAGGACGGTCGGCGCACCGAGCTCGGCGACGACCCGGGCGACCGCCGTCTCGACCTGCTCCGCGTCCGAGACGTCACAGCCGACCGCGATGGCCTTGCCACCGGCCTTGGTGATCTTCTCGACGGTGTCCTTGCAGGCCGCCTCGTCGAGGTCGAGTACGGCGACGGCGCGGCCCTCGGCGGCCAGGCGTACGGCGGTGGCCGCGCCGATACCGCGGGCCGCGCCCGTGACAATGGCGACGCGCTGCTCGGTGGTGGACATGCGGGTTCTCCTCACCCTCGAAACCTCGACAAGCGGTCCGCCGCACCGATCCCGTGGGTGAGCAACCGCTTAGTAGCCTGAGCAGGGCTGACGCTAGAAGCCCGGCAACCCGCTGTCAACGCCCCACCACCGCGCCGTTGCCCACCTCACCTGTGAGACCGGCCGGGCCCCGGCGCACGGGCGTCCCACAACAGAGCGCCCGGCCCCGCCCGAAGGCGGCGCCGGGCGCCCCGCACAGCGATCCGGTGACCTCAGCGCACCAGCAACTCCACCAGCCGCTCGGCCTCGGCGGCGGGATCGACGGTCAGGCCGGTGTGCACCGGTCCCGGCTGCACGATGGTGCTGCGCGGTGCGATCAGCCAGCGGAAGCGACGTCCCGCGTCGTCCCCCGCCGCCTGCCCGGCCCGCTCACCGCCCTGGCAGATGCCCTCGACGGCGCCGAGCGCGGCCCGTACACCGGCCACGTCGACCGTGGGGTCAAGGGCCAGCAGCCGGGCTTCGTCCAGATGGGTCCTGGCCTCCACGAAGCGCCGGGCACGGCAGTACACGACCACCCCGGCATTGATCATCTCGCCGCGCTCGACCCGGGGCACGACCTTCAGCAGGGCGTACTCGAAAACATCCCGCCCGTTGTGCAGACCGGTCACTTCACTGCCCTCCGCGGCGGCTTTCCCGCCAGCCATTCCGGTGCCTGCGAGGGCTTGTCCTTGGTGGGCTCCCCGAGAGCGATGTGATCGCTGATCGTCCGTGCCCGGGCCAGCAGAGTGTTCACATACGCCTGCCGCAGGGCATCCGGGGAGTCGAAGCCGGGCTCGTCGGCCAGCCACTCGTCCGGGACATCCGCCGCGATCCCGGTCAGCAGCTCTTCGGTGATCTGTGGTGCGAACTCGTCGGCCGCCGACGCGATATCCGGCCCGAAGGTGGCGAGGACATGGTCGGAGGCGTTGTACGGACGGACCGAAGCCTTCTCCGCGGTGGGCCAGTTGTGGTGCCAGATCATCGCCGCGCCATGGTCGATCAGCCACAGCTCGCCGTGCCACACCAGCAGATTGGGATTGCGCCAGGACCGGTCGACATTGTTGATCAGCGCGTCGAACCACACCACACGGCCCGCCTGCCGGGCACTCACCTCGAAGCCGAGCGGATCGAAGCCCAGCGATCCGGGGAGGTAATCCATGCCCAGATTGAGCCCGCCACTGGCCTTCAGCAGCTCCTGGACCTCCTGGTCGGGCTCGCTCAGCCCGATGACGGGATCGAGCTGCATCCGCACCAGATCCGGCACCCGCAGCCCGAGCCGACGCCCCAGCTGCCCACAGATGATCTCGGCAATGAGCGTCTTCCGCCCTTGCCCGGCACCGGTGAACTTCATGATGTATGTACCGAGATCGTCGGCCTCGACGATCCCCGGGAGCGATCCACCCTCACGCAAGGGCGTGACATAGCGGGTCGCGATGACTTCAGTCAGCATTTTCCCAAGCTATCCGACCCAGCGACCTTACAATTAACGATTAAATCCAGACGCCCACAAGCCGGGGAATCCGCCGCAATCAGCCCTGGAGAGAATCCGGGGAGGATTCAGACCATCCGTACGCGGCCATGCACATTCACGTGTACGCCGACAGGCGATCCGTCACATGCCGAGTTAGCCTCAACCAGGAACTGGCATTCCAGACATTTCTCGGGATTCTGGTGGGGTGGGCTCGGCTCCTGGGTGTGTGGATGTCCGTGGCTTCGCTGCGCTCCCCGACGCTCCAGGGCATCCGCCTGCTGCGACGGAGGAGTTCGCGAATACGCCACCCCCACCCCTGACAGCCGCCCCGTAGCCCTTGCTGCCGGCCGGCACGGCCACATGTGGTTCACCGAGGAGGCCGGCGCCGCCTACGCCGAACTCGACCCCGCCACCGGCCGCATCACCGCACCGCACCAACGTCGAGGGCGCCAAGCTGGCCGGGCTGGCCTTCGACTGCTTCGGCAACCTGTGGGTCCAGTACAACCAGCCCGGACTGATCGACCGCGTCCGCCCGGACCCGACCACCAGCCGCTACACACTGCCCACCACCGCCCCGGTCGGCCACCGCATCATTTCCGGCCCGGACGGCTCCATGTGGTTCAGCGAACTGGCCGTCGACATCGTCGGCTCCATCACCACCGGCTGTCCCACCCCCACACCAGCCTCCTGAGCCGTACGGACGACCTGGTCCGCGATAGGGATCAGGTGTAGGGCGGGCTTCCGATGCGAGCTGACAGCATGGCCACATGGATGCAGCAGACCGCGGTGAGTTCGTTGTGCGCCGGGCGCGTGAGTCGGAGGCCGACGGGCTGGCGGGGATCGACACGGTCGCGGTCGAGGGTGACGAGGAACGGCGGGCGAGTATCCGAAGGTGGTGCCGGCAGGGCCTGGCGGTCGTGACGGAGGGTGCGTCCGGCCCACTCGGCTACTGCGTGGTTGAGTACACGTTCTTCGGACATGGCTTCGTGACGATGTTGATGGTGGCGCCCTCCGCCCGCGGCAGAGGCGTTGGCCATCGGTTGCTGTCCGCCGTGGCGGCCTCGTGCACGACCCTGAAACTGTTCACCTCGACCAACGTCTCCAACCAGCCGATGCAGCGGCTGCTCCAACGAGCCGGGTGGAGCCCGGTCGGCCTGCTCCACGGCCTCGATGAGGGCGACCCCGAGCTGTTCTACCTCTGCGGGCGGCAGACCGGGACGACGCACCCGTGACTGCTGGAGGACCGGCGCGGGTGTAGACGAATTACCCTTGCCGGACGATCCCGTCGGCACGGCTCTTCGAGGTGGCGGAGATCGCCGGAACGCCGACCGCGTCGGCCCCGCACAAGGCCGAATCCAACGTCACCGTGCACGAGGCGCACGACGGCACACTCCTGCGGGACACAGCCCATCTGGCCCGGCGGCCGGGAGTCGGGGCGATGGTGGGAGCGCTCTCCGGCTCGCGCTCCACCCACGGGGCGTACGCCTTAGCGCATCGCAATGGGAAATGCGCCAATTGGCCGTGCGGGACAGCGCATTACCGTGATTTGACCGTGACTTGACCCCTGGCCATGAGGTAATGTCCATGCAAAGAGGTGTTCGCGTGATGGTCAAGCGGACCACCTGACGTGCTGACGCAGTGGCGCGCCTGTGCTCTGGCAAACGGCCGCGATATTCGGGGGAGATGTGCTGATGGAGTGGCGGCGGATCCCCTGCTCATGCGGCCACTGGTCGGCATGGTCGCTCCCGGACCGCAGACGTTCCCGCTCCCGCCGCCATGCGGTGGCGAGGTGCTCCGCACTGTAGGCGCGGGCGTCCTTCCGTCTCGGATCACCTCTTCATTTCGCGTCGACGATGACGCGGAATCACCGGCTGCCGCCTTGAGGCAGACCGGAACACGTTCCTTCCACTGATGACCTGAACACACCGCGCTCGCGAGCACGCTCGTGAGCGCAGGAGAAAGGCCACCATGAAGTCCCTGGTTGACAACGCACGATCCTTTACGACGCATGTGGCGGAGCGCGCTGAGGAATTCAGCGCCCTGGAGGCCGGGCAGAGCCCCGAGGTCCTGTTCATCACGTGCTCCGACTCGCGCGTGGTGCCGTCACTGATCACGGGCGCACGCCCAGGTGAACTGTTCGAGCTGCGGACGGCGGGCAACATCGTGCCCGAGTACAGCAGCGACCGCCCCGCCGCGGAGACCGCCACCATCGAGTACGCGGTGCGGGTACTCGGCGTCCGCGACATCGTCGTGTGCGGACACTCCCACTGCGGGGCGGTCAACGCGCTGGTCAGCGGGGGCGATCTCTCCTCCCTGCCCGCCGTACAGGGCTGGCTGGAGCACGCGGCCGCCCAGCCCGAGACGACCACGCCCCTCTCCCCCGACGTTGCGGAGGCGGTCCAGCTCCACGCGGTCGCCCAGCTGGAGCGACTGCACACTCATCCCTGCATCGCAGAACGGGTCGAGGAGGGCACGTTGAACGTGCACGCCTGGTACTACGAGGTGCACACCGGAGCGGTCAAGGCATACGGGCCGGACGAGAAGGCCTTCCTGTCGCTGTGACCCGCATCCGCCCGCCCCACGGGCCACCCAGTACCTCCACCCTTCCGCTTCCGCTGTGCGAGGAAGTCCACTGATGCTCTCCCCCCTCAAAAACCCCGCCCATCTGCGGCGTGATGTCCTGGCCTCCCTCGTCGTCTTCCTGGTCGCCCTGCCCCTGTGCGTGGGAGTGGCCGTGGCCTCCGGTGTGCCCGCCGAACTCGGCCTGATCACCGGCATAGTCGGCGGCCTGGTCGTCGGCTTTCTTCCCGGCAGCAGCCTCCAGGTCAGCGGCCCGGCCGCCGGCCTGACCGTCCTGGTCTTCGAGGCCGTCCAGGAATTCGGCCTCGGTGTTCTCGGAGCCGTCGTCCTGCTCGCCGGACTGGTTCAACTCGCCCTGGGTGCAATGAAGTTCGGGCGATTCTTCCGCGCGATCACGGTCGCGGTCGTCCAGGGCATGCTCGCCGGCATCGGACTCGTTCTGATCTTCGGCCAGCTCTACACCATGGCCGGGGTCGAGCAGCCGCGCTCCGGGATCGACAAGATCCTGGGAGTGCCGCACCTGGTCACCGAGATCGCCACCTCAAGCCAAGCCCTGACCGCGTTCGCCATCGGGGCCGGCACCATCGCCGTCCTCGTGCTGTGGAAGAAGCTCCCGGCTCAGGCCCAGCTGCTCCCCGCACCGCTTGCCGCGGTCGCCCTGGCCACCGTGGCGACCACGGTGGCCGGCTGGTCCGTACCCCGCGTCGAGGTCCAAGGGCTCCTCTCGGCGATACAGCCGCCGGGGATGTCCGACTTCGCCTCGCTGGGCAGCCTCGCCGCCCTCGGTACGGTCCTCGCCTTCGCCCTCATCGCCTCGGCCGAGAGCCTCTTCAGCGCCGCCGCCGTCGACCGCATGCACGACGGTCCGCGAACCGACTTCGACAAGGAACTGATGGCCCAGGGCGTGGGCAACGCCATCTGCGGAGTCCTCGGCGCGCTGCCGCTGACCGCGGTCATCGTCCGTAGCTCGGCCAACGTCCAGGCCGGAGCCAAGACGAAGCTCTCCCGCATCCTGCACGGACTGTGGCTCGTGCTGTTCGCCGCCCTCCTTCCGGCCGCGATCGGCGTCATCCCGTTGGCCGCGCTCGCCGGGGTCCTGGTCCATGCCGGCTGCAAGCTCGTCCCGGTCAAGGACCTCCTGCCCCTGTGGCGCACGCACCGCGGCGAAGCGCTCGTCCTCGCCGTCACCGCGATCGCCATCATCACCACGAACATGTTCGAAGGCGTTCTCCTCGGCATCGGCCTCGCCGTGATCAAAAGCGCCTGGGAAACGTCCCACATCCAGCTCGACACCCACGAAACAACCGACGGCCGGCTCCTTGTCACCCTCACCGGATCCGCCACCTTCCTCCGCCTGCCCCGCATGCTCGAAACCCTCGAAGCACTCCCGCACGACAAGCCCGTCGAACTCGACCTCTCCGAACTCCGCCACCTCGACCACGCCTGCCGCATCACACTGGAGAACTGGGCACTACAGCGGGGAACCACCATCGGGGCACTCGCAAAAGTCTGACCAGCCATTCATTCCGCACGCGACCTGAGGACGACTCAGCCTCCCAAGGGACGCGTAAAGCTCACTGCTGCCTGTGCCCCTCGCCCGACGCCGGGCGAGGGGCACGGGCCCTTGCGCTTCATGCGGGCTGGGCCGCGCCCGCCACCAATGCTGCGGTCACCGGGTGGGCCGGGGAGGTGAAGATCTGCGGAGTGGGGCCGGATTCGACGGCTCGGCCCGCGGAGAGGACGAGGAGGGAGTCGGTTCTGCTTGCCATGAGGCGGAGGTCGTGGCTGATGAGGACCAGGACGAGGCCGCGGCGGTCGCGCAGGTCATCCAGCAGGTCCATGATCGAGGAGGCCGTAACGGCATCGAGGGCGGAGGTGACTTCGTCGCAGACCAGCACGTCGGGGTCCGCCGCGAGCGCGCGGGCGATGGAGACGCGCTGGCGCTGGCCGCCGGAGAGTTCGTGGGGGTAGCGGTCGGCGAAGCGAGCGGGGAGGCCGACCTGTTCGAGGAGTTCCAGGACGCGGGTCGGGGCCTGGTCGGGGGTGGCGCGCCGGTGCAGACGCAGCGGACGGCCGAGGGTCGCGCCGACCGTGCGGCTCGGGTTGAGGGTGCCCAGCGGGTCCTGGGGCACGAGTTGGAGGCGTCGGCGCTGTTCGCGGGTGCGGCCCTGGGCGGTGGGGGCGAGACGTACTCCGTCGAGGGTGACGGCACCGCTGGTGGGGCGGTGGAGTCCGACGACGGCGCGGACCAGGGTCGTCTTGCCCGAGCCGGAGGCTCCGACGATGCCCGTACTGGAGCCGGCGGGCACGGCGAGGCCGATGTCGTGAAGGACGGGGGTGCGGCGGCCGCGTCGTCCGAAGGCCGCGTACAGACCGGAGACGGTGAGCGTGGGTGCGCCGGTGGGGAGCGGCCGGTCGGTGGTGTGTGGCAGGGGTGGCGGTGCGGGCGCGCCGCGGGAGAGGTCCACGACGTCGTCGGCCAGCCGGGAGACCAGGTCCGCGTCGTGGCAGGACAGTGCGATGGCGAGCTGGTGACGGTCCGCGAGGTGGCGCAGGAGTTCGGCGATCTCGTGGCGCAGCTCCGGGTCGAGACCGGCGGTCGGCTCGTCGAGGAGCAGTGCGGCGGGACGGCGGGCCAGTGCCCTGGCGAGGGCGACGCGGCGCTGCTGGCCACCGGAGAGCGCTCCTGGGCGGCGCCCCAAGAGACCTCCCTCAGTGGGGAGTTGGACCTCGGCGATCAGGTCGCGCAGTGCCTGAGGGCTGCGGTCCGCGGCGACTTCGGTGAGGAGGCGGCGGACCGTCATCCGGGGATTGAGACCTGAGCCCGGGTCCTGGCCGACGTAGGCGAGACGGTGGCGGCGCAGGGTGCGCAGTGCGGTGGCGTCCAGCGCCGGCACGTCCCGGCCGAGGACTTCGATGCGGCCGGCCGTGAGCCGGGTCCCGGGCGGCAGGACGCCGGCCACGGCGCGCAACAGGGTGGTCTTGCCGCAGCCGGAGGGGCCGGTGAGAGCGGTGATACGGCCGGGGCGGACCTCCAGGCTGCCGCCGTCCAGGAGCAGACGGCCGTCCGGGGCGGCGATCGTGAGGTCCGTGAGCTCGCCGAGAACCTGGCCCGCAGCCAGGACAACACCGTCTTCACCGAGCAGCACAACAACCCCAGCAACGGCGTCGGCTACTTCCCCGTCGCCCACGAACTGAACGAGGCCCTCGACGGCCGGCTCCATGTCCTCATCGGCGCGGTCGGCACAGGGGGCGCCCTCTGCGGCACCGCCCGCGAACTGCGCACCCTCATACCGTCGTTCCGCACCATCGGTGTCGAACCCAAGGGGTCGATCGCGTTCGGCGGGCCCGCCCACGACTACTACCAGTCCGGCACCGGCACCCCCGAGGGAGCGGAGATCGGCGCCCTGGTCGACTTCGACCTCATCGACGAAGGGGTCAAGGTCGGCGACGTCGAGGCGTTCGCGACCTGTCGCGCCGTCGCCCGCACCGGGCTGCTGATCGGCGGCTCCGCAGGCGGAGTCGTCCACGTGGCCCTGTCCCGGCTGGCCTCGCTGCCGCCCGGCACCACCATGGTCGCCCTCATCAATGACGGCGGCGAGAAGTACCTGGACACCGTCTTCAACGACGAGTGGATGCGCGCCCGTGGTCTCCTCGCCCCCACAACGGAGCGAGAGATCGAAGAGCTCCTCACCAAGCTCCGGAGGAACCGATAGCCGCCATGCTGACCACTCTCCTCCGCGACAGCCGCGCCCTGGCCGCGCTCGCCGTCCCCCTCATCCTCACTCAGCTCGCCCAGGTCGCCCTGACCACCACCGACACCGTGATGATGGGTCTGCTCGGCACCGAGGAACTCGCCGCCGGCGGCCTGGCCCTCGTCATCTTCAACCAGCTGCGCACCATGGGCGTCGGTCTGCTCACCTCCGTCGGCAACCAGATCGCCGCCGCGGCGGCCCGCCTCGAACGCACGGAAGACGCGGCCGAGCCCGGGGAAGGGGGGAAGACGGGGGAAAGGGAAGCGGCGCACGCGGAGATCCGCGGGATCGTCCGCGCAAGCATGGTTCTCGCCACGCTCGCCGGCCTCGCCGGAGCCGTGCTCATGCTCCTGATCGGGCAGGCCCTGATCTGGCTCGGTCAGGACGCGGCCGTCGTCGAACGGACCCGGGCGATGCTGCTCGCCCTGGCCCCCGGACTGCTGCCCTGCCTGTGGTTCCAGGCCATCCGCCAGTTCACCGTCGGTATGCGCCGCCCCCAGGCCCTGCTGCAGATCACCCTCGCCTCCATAGCCGTCAATGCCGGTCTGAACTGGGTTTTCCTCCACGGCACATGGGGACTGCCCCAGCTGGGCCTGACCGGCATCGGCGTCGCCACGTCCACCGTCTACCTCCTCTCCTGTCTCGCCCTCTATCTCTCGGCGAAGAAGGACGCTCAACTGGCGCCCCTGCTCAGCCTCAACGCGGCCAAAGCCGATGGGGCCACCTCCCTACGGCTCGTCGGCCTCGGTGTGCCGATCGCTGCGACCTACGGCTCCGAAGCCGGGTTCTTCTCGCTCACCGCGCTGATGGCCGGCTCCTTCGGCCCCGCCGCCCTGGCCGCGCACACCGCCGTCAACCAGCTCGTCTACATCGTCTTCCAGGTCGCCGTCGGCCTCTCCCACGCCGCCTCGATAAACGTCAGCCGCGAACTCGCCCTCGGCCGTACCGACGACGCACGCCGCCTCAAGAACACCGCGCTGGCCTGCGCGGCAGCCGTCATGACCCTCGTCGGTATCGCCTACCTGTCCCTGCCCCGGGTCGTCCTTTTCCCCTTCCTCGATTCCGGCTCCGACCAGGCCCTCGGCATCGCCACCCACCTGCTCATGGTCACCGCCGTCCTCCAGTTCTTCGACTGCGCGCAGAACATCGGCGTCGGACTCCTGCGGGGACTCGACGACACCAAGAGCGGCTTCCGCATCACCCTCATCGGCTACTGGGCCGTCGGACTCCCCACGTCCTGGCTCCTCGCCTACGCTCTGGACCTCGCCACCCTCGGCATCTGGCTCGGCCTGCTCACCGGCCTGGCGACGACTGCCCTGCTCCTCCTGCGCCGCTACAACCACCAACTGGCCGGCTACCGGAGCGAACCAGTCCCGGCCTGATCACCGCCCACCGCATGACGGAGCTGTCAGGTGGGGCACGCGGATGCGTACCCGGAACGGCGCATCCCGGTCATGGCTGGTGCCACACCGGGATGTGCCGTGACAGACCGGTCCGGTCAGTCGATGAGGGCGAGCTCCGGCTCGTCCGCCGGCTTGGACGCCGGCTGGACCGTCGGCTCGACCGTCGCCGTGTCGGTCTTGCGCCGTCCGAGCACTCCCGACAGTCCGATGAGCAGGCCGATCGCCGAGAGGACGGTGATCGTGAGCAGCGCCGGAGTGAAGCCCGCGAGCAGGGCGTCGGGGCCGGTCCTGCCTTCACCTCCGGCGGTGAGGACGGCCGTGACGATGGCGAGTCCGATCGCGCCGCCGACCTGCGTGGAGGTGTTCAGCAGGCCGCCGGCCAAGCCCTGTTCGTGGTCCGGGATGCCGGCGGTGGCCTGGATGTTGAAGGACGCGAAGGCCAGGGTGAACCCGATGCCGAGCAGGATCATGCTGGGCAGCACACCGACGACGTAGGGGGCGTCCCGGTCGATGACGAGGAAGAGCACGTAGCCGATGAGATGAGCGATGACACCGCCGGCGATGGTGCGCGAGGTGCCGACCCGTTCGATCAGGGGATCCATCCGCGGCGAGCCGAAGGCCACGATCGCTGCGGCCGGAAGGAAGCCGAGCGCGGTCTGGAGCGCCGACCACTGCAGCACCGACTGGAAGTAGAGCATGACCACGAACTGGAAGCCGATGTAGCCGCCGAAGAACACGGATATGCCCAGGTTGGCCCGTGCCAGCGAGCCCGAGCGGAGGATACCGAGACGGACCAGCGGATGCGCACTGCGGCGTTCGATCACGAGGAAGGCGAGCAGCAGCACCGCGGCGATGGCGAACTGGATGAGCGTGTTCGGAGCGGCCCAGCCGGCCTCCGGCGCTTCGACGACGGTGTAGACGAGCAGCAGCATCGCGCCGACCGAGGTGATCGCGCCGGGGATGTCATACCCGCCGGAGGAGCGGGGGCCGTCCTTGGGCAGCAGGCGGTTGGCTGCTATCCAGGCGATCACGGCGACCGGTACCGGCAGGAAGAACGTCCACCGCCAGCCGACCTGGGTCAGCAGGCCGGAGAGCACCAGACCGGCCGAGTAGCCACTGGCCCCGAAGACGGAGAAGACGCCCAACGCCTTGTTGCGCGCCGGCCCTTCGGCAAACGTGGTGGTGACGATGGACAGCGCGGCAGGCGCGGTGAACGCCGCCGCCATGCCCTTGAGTATGCGGGTCGCGATGAGCAGGGTCCCGTCGTCGACCAGACCGCCGAGCACGGAGGCCGCGGCGAACACGGCCACCGCGGTCAGGAACACCCGGCGGCGGCCGAGCAGATCGGCGGCGCGTCCGCCCAGCAGCAGCAGCCCGCCGTAGCTGAGGACATAGCCGCTGACGATCCACTGCAGCGCACTGGTGGACAGGCCCAGGTCTGCCTGGATGGAGGGGAGGGCGACGCCCACCATCGAGACGTCGAGCGCGTCGAGGCCGATGACGAGGGAGACCGTGAGCAGGACTCCCCAGAGTTTGGCGTTCCATGTGGAGGTGGAGGCGGACAGGGGTGCGGAGGAAGTCATGCCGCGACTCTCACATGCACACGCATCGAATGCAAGCGCATTTAATCTTCGTGCATCAAATGCCGCCGCATGTTATCTTGGCTTCATGATGGGTGGCTCAGAGCAGGAACTGGTCGACGAGTGGCATGGGCTCCTCTCCCTTCACGCCACCGTGCACAACGCTCTCGAGCAGGAGTTGCAGACGCAGCACGGCCTGAGTGTCAGCGAGTTCGAAGCCCTCGAACTCCTCACCTCCTCCGAACACGGCAAGTGCCGGGGCCAGGACCTCACCCAAGCGGTGCACCTGAGCCAGAGCGCCGCATCCCGCCTCGTCGCCCGGCTGGAACGAGGCGGCCTCGTCGAGCGGGTCATGTGCGACCTCGACCGCCGCGGCATCTTCGTCGTCCTCACCGACGAAGGCCACAAGCGCTACAGCGACGCGAAGCCGACCCACCGCTCCGTGCTGGCGCGAACCCTCCGCGGAGAGAACTGACCGGTCCCCGCAGCAAGTCGATCGGTCGTTCAGCGCCCCTCGTCAGGGGGCTACGGCCACACCGGGTCCTTCATGCCGCCGCCGTCATCGGCAAACAGGGGCACGCGCGAGACAGCGCTGCCCGGTGCCGCCCGGTGCCGCTCAGCGCTTTGGCGCCAACGGCAGAGCAGAGCAAAGCAGGGCAACGGGGCTTGAGTTCAACCGTCGAGCTGCCGTCGGTCGCCTGTCACCTGTCACCTGTCGCCTGTCGCCTGTCGCCTCGGCAGCGTCACACCGTGCCTCAACTCCCGCGATGACGAAGTGCTCCTGTTGGTGAAGGTGCCGCCAACAGGGGGATTGAGGTGCTGGTCGGCGACGGCAACCGGCGAAGGCGGCGACAAGCCCCCTCCCCCGTGACCGTCAGAAAAGCGCAGAAAACAGCGGGCCATATCGGAGTGCATGTTAGGTAAGCCTAAGCTAAGTTAGTCGCTGATCGCCTCTCCGTGAGGCGCCTCTGTCAAGGAGACTGACGCCACATGACCTCACTCGCCTACCGCATCCGCCGTACTGCCGCGATCGCCGTGAGCCTCGCCGCGGGCAGCACTCTCGCCCTGGCCGGCACCGCGACGGCGCACTCCGGCAAGACGTCGGGTCCGGCCGCTCAGTCCGCGCCGGTCGCCAAAGGCCTGTATCAGTCCGCGTACTCCGAGCGGAACCATGTCCTCTGGGCCACGTCCTCCGTGGGCCGGCCGCCGGTCACCAACTCCAGCCTGGTGAAGGTCGACCCGCGCACCCTGGAGGTCAAAGCGACGTACACGCCGCCGGTCACCAACCCGCAGACGGGCGCCGTCGAGGCGGTCTACGGCGTCGCCGTCGATGACGAGCACAACACCGTCTGGACGACGAACACCCGCGACAACTCCGTGGCCGTCTACAGCCAGCGCACCGGCAAGCACCTCGCCACGCTGCCCGGCGTCAAGCATGCCCGCGAGGTCGTCGTCGACGAGAAGCACAACCTGGCCTGGGCGAGCGGCTTCGGCGACGGCAGTGTCGTCGCCTTCGACACCCGTACCTACAAGGAGAAGAAGCGGGTCGCGGTCGCGGGATCGAGCCCCGCGGGTCTCGCGGTCAACGAGCGGTCCGGTGCCGCGTACGCCACCGACCTCGCCAACGACCGGATCATTGAGATCGCGCCGCGCGCCAAGAGCCCGCGCCTGATCCCGACGGGCGACGGACCCCTCTCGATAGCCCTGTCCAAGGACGGCCGCACCGCGTACTCCGCCGACCAGGCCGCCGGCACCGTCTCGGTGATCAACCTGCGCAAGGGGGCCGTCACCAAGACCGTGCCGACCGGTGCGGGCGCGCTGGCCGTCTCCGCCGATCCGCGCTCGGGCCGGGTCCTGGTCGCCAACCGCACCACGGCCACCGTCACGGTCGTCGACCCCGGGAAGGGCGCCGTCGTCGACACCTTGGCCACCGGTGCCAACCCCAACCACGTCCAGGTGGCCCACGGCGCCGCGTTCGTGGTCGCCAAGTCCGGCTCCGGCCCCGAGGGCCAGGACGTCCTGCACCGCTTCCCCCTCGGGCGCTGACGCCCCCGCCCCCAGCGGCTCGGTCCGGAGCCCGCACCACGTCCCGCCCGCCTCGCCCGAGCGCGGGCGCGGGCGGGTCCCGGCCCACCGGATGCCCGGCACCTGGCGTCTGGGGCCCGCCAGATCGGTACGACCGGGCCGGCCTCCCGCCGCCCCGATCGAACCGTCCGGTACCGACCACGTACCGCTCGCACACCGCACCTCCGACCGGAATGCCCTCCCCACATGACACATCGATACGCAATCCACCGCCCTCCGCGAAAACTTCCCCTGAGGGACCGGACTGCTCCCACCGGGTCCGCGATCCGGCCGACGGCCCGCCCGCTGCCCGGGGAGCCGCACCGCACACGGAGCACGTTCAGGTGAGCCGCACCGCCTCCGCCGCAGTCACGGCGCCCGCGGACGCCGCCGAGCCCGTGCCGTACACCGTCGCCAGCCCTCGTCTCACCCGGCTCACCCGCCGGCTCGAACAGGCCGGTACCAGCCAACACAGCGCGCTGACCGCCGAGTTCTGGACCAGGGTCGAGCGGGAGGGGACTCCGCTCATCGAGCCCCTCGACGACGACCCCGGCCACCGGGCGGTGACCTTCCTGTGGCGCGGCCACCGCGCCACCCGTCAGGTTCTACTGCTCGCCAACGGGCTCACCGACCCCGACGACCTCGCCGGTTCACTCCTCACGCCCTTACCCGGCACGGAGATCTGGTACCTGACCCGCCGTCTACGGGCCGACCACCGGGGCTCCTACCGCCTGGTCGCCGACATCTCACCCGGCCCCCTGCCCGGCGCGGAGGAACCCCTGCGCGCCCGCTTGCGAGGGCTGGCCGCCCATGCGGCGCCCGATCCGCACAACCGGATGCCGCTGCCCGGCCGTGGGCGGTCGGCCGGCAGTTCGCTCTTCGAGCTGCCGTTATCCCCGCCTCAACCCTGGCGAGAGCCCCGCCCGGACGCCCCCCGTGGCACCGTGGAGCAGCACCGCAGCCCTGGAGCCGCCCTTGGTGACCAGCACGTCACCTGGGTCTACCGGCCGCCGGCCGGCACAGCGGCCGGCCCCCTGGATGTCCTCGTACTGCCCGACGGGGAGCTGTGGTTCGGCGCGCTCGGTCTGGCCCCTACGCTCGACGCGCTCCTCGCCGAACGGCGCATTCCGCCGCTGCTGGTGCTCGCACCCGATACGTCCGGGCCGGCCGCCTGGTGGCACATGCACGACACCCATGAGGGCTACGCCGACTTCCTCGCCGACGAGTTGCTGCCCTGGGCGGCCACACGCTGGCCGGTCACTGCGGACCCCCGTCGCACCGTCGTGGCCGGGCAGAGCCTCGGCGGCACCGCCGCGGTGCACACCTGCCTGCGCCGGCCCGAGCGGTTCGGCAGCGCCCTGGCCCAGTCCCCCGCGCCCCGGCCGGCCGCGGTCCGACCTCCTGGCACCCGGCCTCCTGGTGCCCGGCCCCCTGCTGCCCGCCCACGGCGTGATCGGCTCCCCGGCACCCCCGGGGCCGCCCACGGCGAGCCGTCCTGGCCGCCGCAGTGGTTCGCCCCGCCCCACGGGGACGGCGTCCGTATCCACCTCGACGTCGCCCGGCAGGACGGCACGAGAGTGCCGGGCCCCGCTCTCCATGACCTCCTGGACCGCTGCGGTCACACCGTCACCTGGCAGGAGTTCAACGGCGGCCCCGACTACGCCTGTTGGCGCGGCGGACTGGCCGACGGCCTGATCTCCCTGCTCGGAAGCTGAACGGGGTGCCACGGGGCGGCGGGGCCGACGACCGGCCCGGTGTCGGCGGGTCGAGCGCCAGGGAGCACCCCCCGAGCCTGAAGTAAGGTAACCCTAAGTCATCCGTCCAATTGTCCGGAGTGCCTTCCATGCCCGTGCCGCCGCAGGACGCCCCGAACCGCCCGCCCCGACTGGCGCGCCCCGAGGCGCTGCCGTGGCTTCCGGAGCCGGGATTTGCGCTTCCCTCGCCGGACGGGGCCGAGGATTTCTGGGCCGATGTACGCCGCCGTGGCACCCCGCTCGTCGCTCCCGATCCCGCGGGCCGCGCCGATCACGCCGCGGTGACGTTCCTGTGGCGCGGTGATGCCCGGACCCGCGCCGTCCAGGTGCTGCCTAACAAGCTGGCCGACCCACGGAACCCCCAGGGCAATCTCATGGCCCGCGCCCCCGGCACCGACATCTGGCACTGGACGGTCCGCCTGCGCCACGACTGGCGCGGCACCTACGACCTCTTCGTCGATGAGGGTGACGGGCCCGGACCGGACAGCCCCGACTACTGGCGCCTGCTGCGCACCCAGGGCCGTGCCGATCCGTACAACGCCCGTCGGCTGCCGCGGCGTTGGGGCGGCGCCCCGGTCTCCTACGCCGAACTGCCCGGGGCTCCGGACGCGGTGGACTGGGCGCCCCGGCCGGGCGTCCCCCGCGGCACCGTCAGCGAACACCAGGTGCCCAGCGGACACCTCGGCAGCGACCGCCGGGTCTGGCTGTACCAACCGGCGGGCGGGGCGCGGGAGACGGCGGAGCTGCCCGTTCTGGTACTGCTCGACGGGGAACACTGGCAGCCCCGGCTCGGTGTCGCGCACCTCTTGGACAACCTCATCGCCGACGGCCGCATTCCGCCGCTCGCCGCCGTCCTGCCGGATTCCGTCGACGCCGGCACCCGGTGGGCGGAGCTGAGCTGCCGTCCGGAGTTCGTCGCCTTCCTCACGGACGAGTTGCTGCCCTGGGTGGCCGGGCGACTGCCGGTCACCGGCGACCCCGCCCGCACCGTGATCGCCGGGCAGAGTCTGGGCGGACTCACCGCGGCCTACGCGGCGTACTCGGCACCGCACCGCTTCGGGAACGCGCTGGCCCAGTCGGGTTCGTTCTGGTGGCCCGACGGCCCGCAGGCCGAGTGGCTGACCGGCGCTCTCGCGGCCGCGCCACGGCTGCCCGTGCGCTTCTGGCTCTCCTTCGGTGAGCAGGAGTGGGTGGCCCTTCCCGCCGCCCGGCGGCTGCGCGAAACCCTCACCGCCGCCGGCTACGACGACGCCGTCTACCGTGAGTTCAACGGCGGCCACGACTACCTGTGCTGGCGCACCGAACTGGCCGACGGCCTGGTGGGCCTGCTGTCCCCCGACGGAGCCGCCTCGCGCACCGCACAGGCCGCCGCATAGCCCGCCGGGCCCCGGAGGTCCATGAGCGCCCAGCCCGGGCTCCGGGCGGGCAGCGGGCCGGTGCCCAGGCGGAGCGTGCGCAGCGACGTCTCCGAGATGCCCGCTCCGGTGGCCTTCAGGCAGGCCTCCTTGCGGGTCCAGCAGCGGACGAAGACGGCCGGGCGGACACCGGGGCGGCAGGGACGCCAACTCGCCCTGCTCCAAGGGGTGCAGGGACGCCGCCGCGTCCGGACCATCCCGGCCCCCGGGGGACCCGCTCGATGTCCGCGCCGACCGGCCGGGCGGCGGCGAAGGCGAGCAGGGCCGGCCCGCCCGAGTGGGAGAGGGAGAAGTGCAGCTCCTCGCCGGGCGAGCCGGCCACGGCGGGGCGGCCGTGCGGGCCGCCGCAGCCCGGGCAGGGCAGGGCAGGCCAGCCGGGTCAGCGGCACCTGGGCCGCCGCCATGCCGAGACAGCCGCCCAGCAGCCGGCGCGGCGCCGTGTGCGCGGCGGCGTACAGCGCACGCTCGGCGGGACGCCGCAGCGCCGCCACTCGGGCCCGCTCCCCCTCGTCCAGTACGGACACGTCGAGCGGTGCGCCCGCTTCGGGCGCCGGTACGAGCCACAGCAGCGGCCCGGTGACAGCTCCGCCGGATCCGGCGGCGGCCCGGAGTGCGGCCACCGCCGTACCACCGCCGCGCCGTTCACGGCCGGTCCGCCGCCACCAGCCGGGTGCACGCGTCGTGCGGGGCCGGGCCGAAGCGGGCGGTCCAGCCCTCCGGCGGCTCCCGCCAGGTCGGCCACAGGGAAAGGTGCCCCTGGGGGTTCTCCAGGACCAGGTGGGTGGCGTGGCCGTCGGGCCCCGGGTCGAACGGCGCGGAGCGGGCGGTCATGCGTCGAGCTCCTTCAGCCGGGCCGCCAGGACGGCGGCGATCTCGTCGAGCTGACGGTCCTGCATCAACTGCGGGTGGGTGCAGTCCAGATCGCGGTTGGCGATCGTGCCGCTCACGTGCGGCCGCCATGCCTCGCGGGTGAGCCAGTCCTCGGCACGCGGTGCGGCGGCGGTGAAGAACAGCAGGTCGCCCCGGTAGGCGCGGTGGTGGTGGGCGCGCATCATCCGCGCGTGGTTGGGCACGATGTCGACGATCTTCGAGAGGGTGTGGTCGGTGAGACCGGCGAGCGGGCTGCCCGCCCGGCGCAGGGTCGCCAGGACATCGTCCCGGGTGCGCTCGTCGGTGCGGTCGAAGCCGGCCATGCGCAGCACCGCGGTGAGCGCGTCGCCCTCCTCCGGCGCGGGCCGCTCCCGCCACTGCTCGGCCGGGAACGCGTCCAGCAGCGCGAGCAGTTCGACCGTCTCCCCGGCCTCCTGGAGCAGCACGGCGACGGTGTGCGCGAGGATGCCGCCGACGGACCAGCCCAGCAGCCGGTAGGGGCCGTGCGGTTGTACGGCGCGCAGGTGGCGCACATAGTCCGCGGCCTGCTCCGACAAGGCATGCGGCAGCGGCTCGTCGCCGACCAGACCGCGGGCCTGGATCCCGTACACCGGCTGGTCGGGTCCGAGGCGGGCGGCCAGGCCGGCGTAGCACCAGGCGAGGCCACCGGCGGGGTGGAACGCGAACAGTGCGGGCCGGTCGCCGGTGGTGCGCAGCGGCAGCACGACGTCCAGGGCGTCCTCGGACGCGGGGCCGGAGCTGTCGAGGCGGGCGGCCAGCGCGGCCGGGGTGGGCGCCTCGAAGAGCGAGCCGATCGTCAGCTCGCAGCCGAACGCGGCACGGATCCGCGCCACCAGCCGTACGGCGAGCAGGGAGGTGCCGCCCAGGTCGAAGAACGCGTCGTCCGGTCCGGTGTGTTCGAGGCCCAGCACCTCGGCGAAGAGCCGCGTCAGGGTCTCCTCACGGGGACCGGCCGGCCGCCGTGCGTGCCGGCCGCCGGTGAAGACCGGGGCGGGCAGCGCGCGGCGGTCCAGCTTGCCGTTGGGGCTCAGCGGCAGGGCGTCCAGGGCGATGACGGCGGCGGGCACCATGTGCTCCGGCAGTGTGCGGGCCAGCCCGGCGCGCACGGCCTCGGGAGCGACACCACCGGTGACATAGCCGACGAGCCGCTGCTCGCCGGCGCGGTCCTCGTGGACCAGGGCACAGGCACCGTCCACACCGTCCAGTGCCGTCAACGCCGCCTCGATCTCGCCGAGTTCGATGCGCTGGCCGCGCAGCTTCACCTGGTGGTCGGTGCGGCCGAGGTACTCGACCTCGCCCTTCTGCGTCCAGCGGGCGAGGTCGCCCGTGCGGTACATGCGGCCGCCGGGCGGTCCGAACGGGTCGGCGACGAACCGGGAGGCGGTGAGTCCGGGACGGTGCAGATAGCCCTCGGCGAGCTGCCGGCCGGCCAGGTACAGCTCGCCGGGGACGCCCGGCGGGCAGGGCTGGAGCGCCGCATCGAGCACATACAGCCGGGTGTTCCACACCGGCCGCCCGATGGGCACCGCACCGCTGCCGTCCGCCGCGCAGGCGTGGTGGGTGACATCGACGGCGGCCTCCGTCGGCCCGTAGAGGTTGTGCAGCTCGACGCCCGGCAGGGTGCGCGCGAAGGTGTGCGCGGTGTCGCGGGGCAGCGCCTCGCCGCTGCAGAAGACGCGGCGCAGCGAGCCGCATGCGGCGGCATCCGCCGCGGCCAGGAAGACCTGGAGCATCGACGGGACGAAGTGGCAGGTGGTGACGGCCTGTTCCCGGATGAGCCGGGCCAGGTAGTGGGGGTCCTTGTGGCCGCCGGGCTCGGCGACGACGAGCACCGCGCCCTCGCGCAGCGGCCAGAAGAACTCCCACACCGATACGTCGAACGACGAGGGGGTCTTCTGCAGCACCCGGTCGGCGGCCGTCAGCCGGTAGGTGTCCTGCATCCACCGCAGCCGGTTGTCGATCGCCCCGTGGGAGACCACGACGCCCTTGGGGCGCCCGGTCGAGCCGGAGGTGTAGATGACGTAGGCGGAATGCGCGGGGGTGAGCGCACGCCCCGGGTTGACCGGGAGGTAGCCGGCCAGATCGAGTCCGTCCAGGACGACGAGCGGTGTCCCGGTGTCCTGCGGCAGCCGGGTCGCGTGGTCGGTGACGGCGCACACCGGCGCGGCGTCGTCCAGCATGCCGGTGAGCCGCTGTGCCGGGTAGTCCGGGTCGAGCGGCAGATAGGCGGCACCGGACTTCAGCACGGCGAGCAGGGTGACGACCAGCTCCACCGAACGCGGCACCGAGACCGCCACCACGGCGCCGGGCCGGGCGCCGAGGGTCTGGAGGTGGCGGGCCAGCCGGTTGGCGCGGGAGTTGAGCTCCGCGTAGCTGAGTGAAGTGTCGCCGTGGACCAGTGCGGTGGCGGCGGGGGTGCGGACGGCGCGTGCCTCGATGGGGCCGATGAGAGTGGTCGGCGGGAGGTGCCGGTCCGTCCGGTTGAACTCGTCGACGACCAGGGCGCGTTCGGCCGGTGTGGCGATGCCGTGCGCGGCCAGCGGGGTGTGCGGGTCGGCGGTGACCAGCCGCTCCAGCAGGTGCAGGAACCGCTCCTGGTGGGCGGCGAGTCCGGCGTCCTCGTACAGGGCGGGATTGCCGTCGTGGTCGATGCGCAGACCGTGTCCGTCGGCGCGGTCGTAGACGTTGACGGTCAGGTCGTCGACTGGCCCGGCGGAGAGGTTCCGGGCGCGCGCGGGTGCGCCGGCGAACGCCACGCCGTAGTCGAAGGGCATGATGTTGACGAGCGGACCCACCAGGGCCCGGCCCTCCCCGAGCAGTCCCAGGTCGCGGCGGATGTCCTCGTAGCGGTAGCGCTGGTGGCGGCGGGCCCGGCGGATGCCGAGCACGACCTGCCGGACCAGTTCCGCGAAGGTCGCGTCGGCGGCGACGGTCAGCCGCAGCGGCAGGACGTTCATGACCATGCCGGGTACGCGCAGGGCGGCCGAGCCCATGCGGCCCATCATCGGCAGCCCGAGCACGACGTCGGACTGGGCGGTGGCGCGGGAGGTGTACAGGGCCTTGGCGGCGATCAGGACGTCGGGCCAGGTGGCGCGGAGCCGGGCGGCGAGTCCGTGGACGCCCTCGGTGGTCTCCAGCGGCAGAGAGGTGGTGCGGCGGCGGAACGTCCGTCCGGGCAGCGCGCCGCGACCCGCGAGCCGCGGTGCCTCGGGCCGGTCGGCGAAGGCGCCGGACCAGTGGGCGCGGTCGGCGGTGAAGTCCGCCGAGGCGCGGTAGTCGTCGTCCTGACCGACCAGGTCGGCAAGGCGTCCGAAGGTCCGCGGGCCGGGCTCCTCGCCCCGGGCAAGGGCGGTGTACACCTCGGCGGTACGGCGCACCAGGAGCGAGTATCCGAAGCCGTCCATGACGAGGTGGTGGATGCACTGGTACCACAGCCACCGCTGTTCTCCGACGCGGAACAGGGCGTGCCGGAAGAGCGGACCGGCCGCCAGGTCGAAGGGCTCCGCGAGGTCGGCGTGCATCCACCGCCCGGCCGTCTCCTCCCCGTCGTCCGCGGTGCGCAGATCCCGTACGGTCAGCGGCGGTTCGACACCGTCCAGGACGTGCTGGCGCGGGCCGTCCGGGGTGTCCTCGATCCGGACGCGCAGCGCGTCGGCCTCGGCGGTCACCAGGCGCAGGGCGCGGGCGAAGAGGTCCGGGTCGAGCGCCCCGTCGATCTCCAGGCACTCCGCGGTGTTCTGGGCGGGGCTGAGCGGGTCGAGGGCCTGTGCGTACCACATGCCCGACTGTGCCGCGGTCAGCGGCAGTACGGCCTGCGGGGCGCCGGTTCCGGGCCCGGCGCCGCCGGTGAGGAGGACCGTCACGAGCCGGCTCCCAGCAGGGGTGCCCAGGCGTCGATGGCGGGGCGTTCGGCGAGGTCCACGAAGCCGACCTCGACGCCGTGTTCACGGCGCCAGCGCTCGACGAGCGCCATGATGCGGACGGAGTCCAGTCCGTAATCCACGAGGTTCTCGTCAAGCGGGATGTCGGTGGGGTCCTCGCCGAGGGAGTCGGCGACGTCCCGGCGGATCTGCTCCAGGGTGAGCGCCATGGCGGCTCAGGCCTCCTTGAAGAGGGCGTCGGTGGTGGTGACGACGGCACAGCGGCCGGCGGCCCAGCGCAGGGCCATGTCATGGTCCGCGCGCGAGAAGTCGGCGACGGCATCCGCGACGACGAACGCCTGGATGTCGCGCTGCCATGCGTCGCAGGCGCTCATCAGCACGCCGATGTGCGCGTACACACCGACGACGACGAGCTGGTCGCGGCCCGCGGCGCGCAGCAGTTCCTCCAGCTCGGTGCGGACGAACGCGCTGTACTTCCACTTGGTGAGAACGGTCTCCCCGGGCTGCGGCGCGACGGCCCCGGGCGTGGCGAGGGCCTGCGGGTCGTCCGCGACGCCGGGGCCCCAGAAGTCGAGCTGCAGACCGCGTTCCTCGGGCGTCTGGCCGCCGCGCTGGGCGGAGTGGACGACCGGCACGCCGAGGCGCCGGCATCGTTCCAGGATCCGTGCCGTGTTGTCGAGCATGCCGGTGACCGGCTGTTCGCCGGCCGGGAAAGCACCGAGGAAGTGGTTCTGCAGGTCGTGGACGAGCAGCACGGCGCGCGCGGGGTCCGCCGTCCAGGCGACGCGGTTCGCCGGCAGCTCGTCCCCGGCGGGCAGGGGGTAGGGGGCGATGGCGGGAAGTGCCATGGGTGGGCCTTTCAGTGCTGCTCTGTGGTGGCCGCGGCGGACCGCAGCCCCTTCTTGCTGACCTTGCCGATCCCGGTCTGCGGGAAGGCGTCGACGAACTCGACGAGGTCGGGGACCTTGTAGGCGGCGATACCGCGCGCACGGACGAAGCGTTTGAGGGCGACGGACTTCAGCGGCTCCGCGCCGGTGCGCAGGATGACGTAGGCGAGGGTGCGTTCGCCCAGGTACGCGTCGGGCACGGCGACGACGCAGACGTCGTGGACGGCGGGGTGGGCGAGGATGATGTTCTCGACCTCCTCCGGCGCGATCTTCTCGCCGCCCCGGTTGATCTGGTCCTTGGCCCGCCCCTCGACGACGAGGTGTCCGGTGGCGGTGCGGCGCACGATGTCGCCGGTGCGGTAGAAGCCGTCCTCGGTGAAGGCCGTCGCGTTGTGCTCCGGGGCGCGCCAGTAGCCGCGGATGGTGTACGGCCCCCGGGTGAGCAGATGGCCGAACCCGCCCTCCTCGACCTCGTGTCCGGCGTCGTCGACGATCCGGATCTCGTCGTCCGGGGAGATCGGCCGCCCCTGGGTGGTGACGACGGTCTCGGGGTCGTCGTCGAGCCGGGTGTAGTTGACCAGCCCTTCGGCCATCCCGAAGACCTGCTGGAGCCGGCAGTCCAGGGCGGGCGCCAGCCGCCGGGCCGCCTCCTGGCTGTACTTCGCACCGCCGACGAGCACGACATCCAGGCTCGACAGGTCGCACCGGGTCTCCGCGGCGGCCTCGGTCCATACGAGGGCGAGCGGCGGTACGAGCCCGGTCATCGTGATCCGTTCCCGCTCGATCAGCGGGAAGGCGGTCGCCGGGTCCGGTCCGGGGCACAGAACGGCCGTGCCTCCCGCGTACAGCACGCCGAGCCAACCGGGCGAGCTCATCGGGAAGTTGTGCGCGGCCGGCAGCACCACGAGGAACCGCGTGCCGGCGTCGACACCGCAGATCTCGTTGGAGCCCCACACCGAGTAGAGGTAGTCGTCGTGGGTGCGGGGAATGAGCTTCGGCACGCCCGTCGTGCCGCCCGACAGCTGGAGGAACGCCAGCTCGTGCGGCTCGGGGCCGTCGGGTGTGCCGGCCGGGTCGCACGGGACGTCGGACAGCGCGGTGTGCTCGCCCGGGTCGCCGGCGACGAAGACGTGCCGCAGGCTCGGCGTGGCCGCCTTGACCTTCGTGGCCAGGGCACGGTGGTCGAAGCCGCCATGGGTGTCGGGGATGACGTACGCGGTGGCCTCGGCGAAGGAGCAGAAGTAGCCGATCTCCGTCTCCCGGTGCGCGGGCAGCGCGAAAACGGGCAGTGCGCCGATCCGGAAGAGCGCGAAGACCACCTCGATGAACGCACCCGTGTTGGGCAGCTGCACCACGACCCGGTCGCCCTTGGCGATCCCGCGTGCCGCGAACCCGGCGGCCAGCCGGTCGGCGCGCTCGTCGAGCTCCCGGTAGGTCCAGGTGCGGCGGCCGGGGGCCGGATCGATGAGGGCGGTCCGGTCGGGGTGGGCGGCGGCGCGCTCACGCAGCATGCCGCCGAACGTCTCCCCGCGCCAGTACCCCGCGGCGCGATAGCGCTCGGCGAACTCCGCGGGCCAGATGGGGGCGTCGAGCCCCGGCGTGGTGGCGAGGGCGGGGGCGTCGGCGCTCACAGCGAGGCTCCTACGGCGCTCAGGAAGGTACGGAACTTCGCTCCGGTCTCGGCGGTCTCGGCCTGCGGCGAGGAGGCGGCCACCACACCGGCGCCCGCGAACAGCCGCAGCGTGCGGCCCTCGGCCTCGGCGCAGCGGATCGTCACCACCCATTCGCCGTTGCCGTCCGCGTCCTGCCAGCCGACCATGCCGGTGTACGGGCCGCGGTCGAAGGGCTCGGACTCGGCGATCACCGACCGGGCCACGTCGGTCGGGGTGCCGCACACGGCAGGCGTCGGGTGCAGCGCGGACGCCAGCTCCAGGGCGGAGACGGCCGGGTCGGCCAGCTCGCCGGTGACGGTGGTCGACAGATGCCACATGGCGGCGGTGCGCACCAGCGTGGGCCGCGCGGGCACCTCCAGCCCCGTGGAGTACGGCGCGAGCGCCTCGCGTACGGCGTCGACGACGACGGCGTGCTCGTGCAGGTCCTTCGCCGACTCCAGGAGGGCGGCCGCGCGCCGCACGTCCTCGGCCAGGTCGGCGCTGCGCGGCGCGGAACCGGCCAGCGGGTTGGCGACGAGCCTGCCGTTCCGGCGGGCCACGAGCAGTTCGGGGCTGGCGCCGATCAGGGTGCGGCCGGCGCCGCTGGGCACGGCGAAGGTGTAGCCGGCCGGGTCGCGGCGCGCCAGGCGGCGCAGCATCGCGGTCAGGTCCGGCTCCCGCTGTGCCGTCAGCTCCAGCGTCCGGGCGAGCACGACCTTGTCGAACTCTCCGGCCCGCATCCGGGTGACCGCGGCGGCGACCGCCGCCGCGTACCGCTCGGCCGACGGCACCTCGCGCAGCTGCCAGTCGGTGTCCTCGGCGGGCGCCACGGGCAGGGCGATAAGGGGGTCCTCGTGCAGGGGCGGCGCCCAGCGCACGGAGTCCGGGACAGCGAGTGCGTGCGGGGCGTCCTCGGCGAAGGGCAGCGAGCCGACGACGACCGGCCCGGGATCGCCCGCGCGCCGGCGCGCGTCGAGGGTGTCGCGCACCCGCCGGGTCAACGGCCGGGTGTCGTGGGGTATTTCGGCCGCGGTGCCGTGGGCGAGCAGGGTGTGCCGGGGCGAGGCGAGAAAGCGGTCGGCGCCGGGGCGGTAGGCGTCGAGCAGAGCGGTCGCGGCACCGGGGGCGAGCAGGGGAAGAGTGGGGTCCGGGGGCGGTGCGGTGGGTTCGCACAACGAGGCAGACATGGGCGTCTCCAAGGGAAAGGTCACGAGCCGAAGTCGCAGGAGAGGGCGGGCACTTGCCCGGTTCAGGCACGCAGCGTCGCGCCGCCGTCGACGTACAGGTCGTGCATGGTGATGTGGCGGGCGCGGTCGGAGACCAGGAAGACGACGGCCTCGGCGATGTCGGCCGGGTCGGCGATCCGGCCGAGCGGGATGCCGGTGCGGTGCGTCGCGAGGTCGCCCGCGATGACGCGCTGCGCGGCCGCCGCCTCGCTCTCCGCGTCGGAGGCGGTCCACAGGGCGCGCTGCATATCGGTGAGGGTCGACCCCGGCGAGACGGTGTTGCAGCGGACGCCGCGTCCGGCCACCTCCAGACCCAGGCACTTGGTGAACATCACCGCCGCCGCCTTCGACGCCGCGTAGGCGGACATCCCCGCACGGGGCACACCGGCCGCGTTGGAGGCCACGGTGACGATGCTGCCGGAGCCACGTCCGGTCATACGGCGGGCCGCGGCCCGCGAGACGTGCAGGACACCATTGGCGTTGACGGAGAAGGTGGCCGCCCAGTCCTCGTCGGTGAGGTCCTCGACGGACGAACTCCGCAGGATTCCGGCGACGTTGACCGCGATGTCCAGCGGCCCGAGGGAGTCCTCGGCCTCGGCGACGAGGGCCTCGACGGCGGCCGCGTCCGTGACGTCGAGAAAGCGGGCCGTGAGGTGGCCGGGGTGCTCCCGGGCGAGTTTCCCGACGCCCTCGGGAGCCAGGTCGGTGGCGATGACGCGGGCGCCGTGCGCGACGAGGGCCCGGGCCACCGCCTCGCCGATGCCCCGACCCGCCCCCGTCACGAGGGCCAGCCGTCCCTCGAGTTCCAGGCCGGTGGCGCTCACTTGACCATGGCCTTCCGGATGTCGCCGAGCACCGAGACGGCGGCCTCGGCGCCGCCCAGGCTCGTCCACTTCGAGCCGTCGATCATGGTCGCGTGCTGGTCGCGCACGGCCTTCAGCTGCCGGTAGGCGGGCTTGGTGGCCAGCTTGTCCAGGAGGCCGGCGTCCGGGCCGCCGGTGGAGAGGGTGCCGATGAACAGCCAGTCGCCGTCGATCTCGCGGAGGTTCTCGTCGCTGAGCGGCGTCGAGTGGCCCTGCCCCGGCTTGTTCTGGACACCGGGCCGCTTGAAGCCCAGGTCCTTCAGGACGTCGCTGATGAACACGCCCTGCTGCATGACGGCCGTGCCCTTGGCCGAGTAGCGGGCCACGGACACGCTCGTGCCGGCCCGCTCACCGAGGTCCTTCTTCAGCGCGGCGGCCTTGGTGTCGTATCCGGCGAGGAACTTCTTGGCCTCGTTGCTCTTCCCCAGTGCCTTGCCGGTGAGTTCGAGGGACTTCTTCCAGCCCTTGGTGCGGTCGATGGTGACCACGGTCGGGGCGATCCGCCGCAGTTGCTTGAGGACCTGTGCGTCGGCCGTCTGCCCGGCGAGAATGACGTCAGGTCTGGACCGTACGACCTTCTCGATGTCCGGGCCGGTGACCGCGCCCACGACCGGTATGCCCTTCGCCCGGTCCGCGAGATAGCCGGGGGAGCCGTGCTGGCCGCGGCCGGCGGTCAGCCCGACCGGCTTGACGCCGAGGGCGAGCGCCGAGTCCAGGTCCATCTCGCTGAGCGCCACGACGCGTTCGGGCGCAGCCGGCACCTTGACCTCCGTGCCTGTCGCGTCGGTGATCCGCGTGACCTTGCCCGCCGGTCCGTCCGCGCCCGCGTCGTGCTCGGGCGATCCGCACGCGGTCGCGGTCAGGGCACAGGCGGCGAGAAATGTGGCCGCGGCGGGGCGGGAGAAATGGCGGGAAGAGGCTTGCAACATGGCCTGAGATCTCCGTTGTTCGTAGAGAGAGCGAATCCGTCAAATACGCGGATTTTCCGGTCACCCCAGGAAAATCCGCATGGCGAATAGGGCTTTTTCGGCATGAGAACACCAAGCCCGCAGCGCGTAGCTTAGGTTAGGCTAACCATATGTCAATCACCAAGGGAGACCGGCTGGAAGCGGAACGTGTCCGTCCGCGCTCGCGGTCGCCGTTCCGGTCCCGCACCGCCGTCTGGGCGGCCGCCGGGCTCGTCGCCGTTCTGCTGGGGTTCGTCCTGCTCTCGCTCCTCATCGGCACCGGATCCAGCTCCGCCGCCCGCGCCTGGGACTATCTGCGCGGCGATCCCTCCGCGCGCGCCGACGCCCAACTGCGGCTCGCGGTACTGGAGGTGCGGCTGCCGCGTACGCTCGCCGCCGTGCTCGTCGGCGTCTGCCTCGGCACGGCCGGCTGTCTGCTGCAGGCCGCGACCCGCAACCCGCTCGCCGAAACCGGACTGCTCGGCGTCAACTCGGGTGCGGCCTTCGCCGTCGTCCTCGGACTGACCTTCTTCGGCGCGACGTCCTCGTCCGCGCTGCTGTTGTGGGCCCTGGTGGGCGGTATGGCCGCGAGCGCGGTCGTCCTGCTGTTCGCCGCGTCAGGACGTACCGCCGGCTCGCCGCTGCGGCTCGTCCTCGCCGGATCGGCGCTCGGCGCCACCTTCCACGGCATGACGTCGTATGTGCTGCTCGGCACCCAATCGACCTACGACACCTACCGCTACTGGACGATCGGCTCCCTCGCCGGAGTCGAGACGTCCGATCTCCTGCCCCTGCTGCCGGTGGTGGCCGTCGGCCTGCTCATCGCGCTCGGCTGCGCCCGCCCCCTGTCGGCCCTCGGCCTCGGCGACGACAGCGCCCGCTCGCTCGGCCACCGTCCCGGCCGAGTCCGCCTCCTCGTCGCCGCGGCCGTCTCGCTGCTGGCGGGCTGCGCGGTCGCGGTGGCCGGTCCCATCGCCTTCCTCGGACTGCTCGCCCCCTACGCCGCCCGCGCCCTGGCCGGGGCCCGGATGGCGGCCCAGCTCGTGCTGTCCGCGCTGATCGCGGCCGATGTCATGATCCTCGCCGACATCCTCGCCCGGATCGTCATCCGGCCCTGGGAAACACCGGTCAGCGTGCTGCTCGCCTTCGTGGGCGGACCGTTGCTCGTCTGGATCGCCCGCTCGTCCCGCCTGTCCACGGCAGGAGCCGCGGCATGACGGCCTCCGGCACCCACCCCGCCCTCACCCCGCCGGACAGCACGGTGCTGCGCGCCGGCACCCTGTCCTGGCTCTTCCCGCGCCGCAGCGCGCTCGTCGCCGCGTTCCTCGTTCCTCTGATCCTCCTTCTCATCACCCTTGCGATCATGGCGAGTTCGACCGGAATGCCGCTGTCGCAGACCCTCTCCGGGCTGCTGGGCACCGGCGATCCCGGGACCGTCATGATCGTGCGGGAATTCCGGCTGCCCCGCGTGGGCGTCGGCATCATGGTCGGCGCCGCCCTGGGCATCGCCGGCTGCCTCACCCAGACCCTCGCCGGCAACCGGCTCGCCACACCCGACCTCATCGGGGTCAACGAGGGCGCCACCGCGGCCGTCGTGGCCTCGGCCGCCGGGTCGGCGACCGGGATGGTCGGCGGCTGGTGGCTCGGCCCGCTCGGCGCCGTCGCCGCCGCCGTCCTGGTGGTGCTCTGCGCGGGTGGTGCGGGCAGCCGCGGCTACCGCCTCCTGGTGGTCGGCATCGGCGTCTCCACGTTCATCGGGGCGGTGAGCGACCTGATCATGTCGCGGGAGAACGACAACACCGCGGGCGGGGTGTTCCTGTGGGCCGTGGGCAGCCTCAACGGCCGTGACGGGAGCGTGGGGACACCGCTGCTGACCGCCCTACTGTTCCTGGTCCCGCTCGCCCTCATGGCCGGGCAGCGGCTGCAACTGCTGCGCTTCGACGACGACATGGCCGCCTGCCTCGGCGTCGACCTGCGTCGGGTGCGGGCCGTCGCCCTCGCCCTCGCCGTCGCCCTCGCCGGAATCGCGGTCGGCGTCGGCGGGCCCATCGCCTTCGTCGCCCTCGCCGCCCCGATCCTCGCCCAGCGGCTCAGCGGCCCCACCCGCGTCCCGGTCCTCGGCTCCGCGCTGACCGGCGCCGCCCTCATCGCCGCGGCCGACGCGCTGGGCCGCGTCGCCGCTCCCGTCGAACTCCCCGTCGGCGTCGTCACCAGCGTCCTCGGCGGACCCTTCCTCCTCTGGGTCCTGCTCCGCTCGGACCGGACCACCGGAAAGGCATGACCAGCATGACCGCAACTCCCGGGCTCGCCGTGCGTGCGCTGCGGGCCGGCTACTCCGGCCGCACCGTAGTCGAGGGAGCCGAGTTCGCCCTACCCGCCGGGCAGGTCGCCGCGATCGTCGGACCCAACGGCTGTGGCAAATCCACTCTGCTGCGGACCATCGCCCGGCTCCACCGCCCGGAGTCCGGCGAGGTCCACGCCGACGGCGCCGACATATGGCGGCTCAGCCGGCGCCAGGCCGCCCGCCGTATCGCCCTGCTGCCCCAGTCCCCGCGCGCCCCCGAAGCCGTCACGGTCGCCGGGCTCGTCCGCTACGGCCGCCACCCCCACCAGGGCCTGCTGCGACAGTGGTCGCGCGAGGACGAGCACGCCGTACGCGAGGCGCTGGAGGCCACCGGCACCACCGGGCTCGCGGCCGAACGCCTCGACCGGCTCTCCGGCGGCCAGCGCCAGCGCTGCTGGCTCGCGATGGTGCTCGCCCAGCAGACCCCCGTGGTGCTGCTCGACGAACCCACCAGCGCCCTCGACCTCGGCCATGTCGTCGATGTCCTCGAACTCGTCCGCGAGGTCGCCGCCGCCGGCCGCACCGTCGTCATGGTGCAGCACGACCTGGCCGCCGCCGCCCGCTACGCCGACACCCTCATCGCGATGAAGGCCGGCCGTATCATCGCCCACGGCGAGCCCCGCGACACGGTCGACGAGGCCCTGGTCAAGGACCTCTACGCACTGGACGCCGACATCCTGCGGGCCCCCGGCGACGCCTCACCGGTCGTCGTTCCCCGCACCCGCACCGGGAACTGACTTTTCGTCAGCAACCAGGCCGGAGCCCGCCCGCACCCTCATGGCCGGGGCGGGCGGGCTCCCGGCTCATTGCAGATTCCAGCGTTTCTTTTCCGGCCAGTAGGCATACTTCTCACGGCCATCGATCGCACTCGTACGGAACGGCTTTCCCCCGTCGTTCACACGCACCGTGCCCTGCTGGCCGCCGCTGCTCCAGCCGACTTCCAGGTACCAGCTGACGTCATGCCCCTCGGTGTGCACGTTGAGGTTCAGGACCTGCGGATCCCTGGTGGAGACCTTGAAGGGGAAGTTCTTCGCGGGCACCACGACGTCGCCGTCCTGTCCGGCCACGGGCTTCGCCAGCGGCTGGGAGTCGTCCAGGTCGATGTCGAAGGTCTGCGGGGTGACACCACTGCCACAGCCGTCACCCAACGCGTAGACAGGCCAGGACAGCGCGGCACGCTTGCCCACCACCCGGACGTTCAGGGAGGTCAGCACCACGGCGTCGTCCGTATTGCCCGTTGCGGTGAGCTGCAGCAGCATGTGGCCGCCGCCGACACCGCCCAGCGCCCGGGCCCAGTCACGGGTGTCCTGCGGTGCGCGCGGCGGTGGCGGGACATGGTCCGGGGTCTGCTGGAGGAGATAGTTGACGCCACAGGGCTCATCCCAGTTGTACGAGCTGATGCCGACCTGCGGAGCCGAACCGCCCCGGTCGTCATCCGGGGCCCTGCTCGCGCGGGAGCCGTCGGACCGTGCCGAGCCGGGCGTGCTGGGCCGCGCCTTCTTGTCAGGGGCCGGATGCCGGTCCTCTGAGCTGCGACCCGGTGAAGGACTCTCCGGCCGCCGCGTGGAAGCACCGCCGGCAGCCGGCGTCCGGCCTTCGCCCTGCGCACTCTTCCTCGGGGAACCGACCGTCGTGCGCTCTTCGACGGCTAAGGCCGCCGGTACGGCAACGGCTGCCACCGCACTGACCGCCAGGACAATACGAAGGAGGGCACGCCGCCCCGGACCGCGCCTGACCGCCATCGGCCCCGCGACCACTTCCTGCTCGTCGTCGGTGGGCGATTCGTCGGCTGAGGCGGGTGTGGCGGGTGAGTCCGGTGCGGCCTGCGGGTGCGGGGCGGGTGGTGAGTGCGGCGGGTGCGGTGCGGGTGACGAGTCGGGGGCGCGGTGCGGGTCGGCGGCTGAGGTGTCCGCCGCAGGGGCGGCAGGTACGGCCGTATCGGCTGAGGTGTCCGCCGCAGCCACGGAAGCCCCGGCCATACCTACGGACGTGTCTGCCGCAGGAGCAGCAGAAGCCCCGGCCGCATCCGCCGACGCATCTGCCTCATGAGTCGACGAGGTGGCCGGCTCATCCGTCGACGAGGCGGCCGGGGCAGGCGAGTTCTTGGTGGCGGCGGACGTCGCACGACTCCGTCTTCGTGCCTCATCGGCGAGGATCCAGCGCCGGTGCAGCTCCACCAGTTCGTCCGCTGTCGCCCCGCACCGCCTGGCGAGGCGGTCGGCGGGCGCGAAGTCCATCGGCACGGCATCGCCGTTGCAGTACCGGTGCAACGTGGACACGCTCATATGCAACTGCCCTGCGAGGACGCCGTAGCTGCGACCGGAGCGCTCCTTCAACAGACGCAGCAGCCCCGCAAACCCCTCTGTCTCTGTCCCCACCCTGCTCCCCTGTTCGTTCCGCCGCTCCGGGACAGCGTTCCGGGGAGTCATCATTCCCCCAGGTCAGCGCCCATTTCGGCGTTCTTCTGTCCCTCATTGTCCCGGATCCGCCCGCAACCGAACGCACGCCACGCAGGCTGCACTCAGGCTGTGAGCAGCACCACGAAACAGAAGACGCCGTGCGAACTTGGGGACTTGGGGACTTGGGGACTTGGAGGGTGGGGGGCTTGGGGACCTGGGGACTTGGAGGCGGACACTTGTCCTCGGCGGTGCTCGTCCGCGGCGGGCCTCACGGCTCCACTCCCGGCATACAGCGGGTCAGCAGGCCCAGGATCCGCGTCTCCCGCCCATGGCGCCCCATTCGCCGCCCTCTTCGCGCCCCGCACCAACCCTCAGTGGCCGGAGGGCGGTTCGAAGCAGCCGGTTTCCATGAATGGGCCGTTGGTCTTGACCTCGTAGTTGGTCTTCTGGACGAATGCCGTGACGCAGGCGTCCTTGCGGACGCGTAGGCCGACCTGGGCGCCCTCGGGGGTGACGTAGTGGTCGGCCTCGTGGCGCGGGTCCATCGCCCGTACGGTGAGGTTCCCGCCGTGGCGCTCGCCCTTCGGACCGGTCCGTTCCTCCTCGTACCCGAGTTGGAGCAGTGCCGCGCGCACGCTCTTGGGGTCCCACTTCTTCTGTCTCCAGAGCCGCTTGAGCACGGGCTCGATGCGGTCGGCTTCCTTCTGCGCCTCCTTCGCGCCGGCCGGGGACATCTCGCCGGAGCGGCGGTAGGCGTTGTTGTCGCCGTTGTGCGGGGCGCCGTCGACCACTCCGGGCTCCACGTAGGGGGAAGCGCCGGGTGAACTGGGGCGGGAACTCGGGGATGTGCTCGGGGATGCGCTCGGGGCACCGACCGCCGTGCTGGTGCCGCGCTGCTCACCGCAGGCGGTCAGAGATATGACGGCACCGAGGAGGAGAGCGGCGACTGCGACGCGTCTGCGCCGCCCAAGCCTCAAGGTCTGCATGGGCATGACTCTGCCATGACGGGGACGGCTGCACCGGCGAACGCTCCATGACGTTGCAGCGCTGCCTCGTTGCGCGGCGGGCGCGGGGACACCGAGCCCCGCAGAGCATGTATGATCATGGTGTAACTTCGGCGCAGCACACGGAGTCACGCGTCTGTGGTCCAAGGAAAGACGCCCGCCAGCCGGCGGGAAATGCAGGTGCAAGGCCTGCCGGGCGCTCCACACGCAAGGGCCCCTGTCTCGTGATGAGGTGGGGGCCCTTGCCGCTTGCCCCTTCACGGCGGCACTTCACGGGCTTCCGACCCATGGGCGCCGTGGTGATCGTTCCGGGGCGGCCGGGCTCAACATCCGAGACTCCAAGTGCTGGTTCGCTGACACGTTGTGTAGCAACGCCGGGGCCTCAAACCCCCGCCGTCCGAAGCCCCCTGTATTCGCGCCGAGTTCCGGCCGTGCGGGGTCTCATGGTTTCGATGCCGCAAGAAAAGGATCTGCGGTGGAGGACGGCCGACATCGCGGAATATCCGGTTCCGCGGTGCGCCGCGGCGGGACATGAGCACGATCCGCGCCGTTGAATCCTGCACCTCCGCCCAGGTGTTGTCTCGTTCCTTGTCCCACTCGCCGGTGCAACTTGATGATCCGGTCGTCCCTGTCAGCATGTGGCGGCGCGGGCCGATGGTCGGCGCGCCGGCTCGACGAACCGAATCTTCTGCGGTCCCGACCCGGAGGACGAGCCGAGACGAACAGAGGAGTGGAACATGTCGCGTCCCACCCGACGCCAGGTGCTGCACGGCAGCGCCGCCGCCCTGACCGGAGCGGTACTCACCGGACCGGCCGCCTACGCCGACACCGCTGCCGCCCGCCCCGCGGACGGCCATGGAAATTCAGCCGGGCACGGCCCCTCCGGTGGTCACCAGATGCCGGAGCCCTTCGACGAGATGTACCAGGGCCGGCACATCGAGGGCTGGCCGGCTGACGACGGAGGCTCGCAGAACGGAGGCCACGAGGGTCACCACGCCGGCCGGGCCGCCGGGCCCCACGAGGGGATGGACTTCGTCGTCCGCATCGACAACGACGACCTCCATGTGATGCGGAACGCGGACGGCACCTGGATAAGCCTGGTGAACCACTACGAGACGTTCACCACGCCACGCGCCCTGGCGCGCGCCGGCGTTCGCGAACTCCAGGGCGCCGACCTGGTCCCCGTCGTCACCGGCTGAGACCTGCCCCTGCCCTTCCCCCCACCGAGGAGTCCTCGACATGGCAGACCGGAAGAACCAGGCGGACCTCACCGCCACCGAGAAGCGGAACTTCATCGATGCGGTGCTGGAGCTCAAGCGCAGCGGCCGCTACGACGAGTTCATCAGCACCCACAACGCCTTCATCATCGGTGACACCGACAACGGAGAGCGGACCGGCCACCGGTCACCGTCATTCCTTCCCTGGCACCGCAGGTTCCTGCTGCAGTTCGAGCAGGCCCTGCAGAGCATCACGCCGTCGGTCATGCTCCCGTACTGGGACTGGACCGTCGACCGCACCTCCCGCAGCTCCCTGTGGGCCGAGGACTTCCTCGGCGGTGACGGGCGGAGCGGCGACGGCCGGGTGACCTCGGGGGCGTTCGCCTTCGGCAACGGCAAGTGGCCGATGAACATACGGGTGGACGGCCGGACGTTCCTGCGCCGCTCGCTCGGCACCGGGGTCCGCGAACTGCCGACCCGAGCCGAGGTCGACCGGGTGCTCGCCATGCCGGTCTACGACACCGCGCCCTGGAACAGCTCCTCCGACGGCTTCCGCAACAACATCGAGGGCTGGCGCGGTCCGAATCTGCACAATCGGGTGCACGTCTGGGTCGGCGGGCAGATGACCACCGGCTCCTCACCCAACGACCCGGTCTTCTGGCTGCACCACTGCTTCATCGACAAGCTCTGGGCCGACTGGCAGCGGCTGCATCCCAAGTCGGGGTATCTGCCGACCGGCAACACACCCGATGTCGTCGACCTCCACGACACGATGAAGCCATGGAACGACGTCACCCCGGCGGACTTGCTGGACCACACCAAGTTCTATACGTATGCATGACAGGTCCCTGACATCTGCCTCGGTCACCTGAGGGCATGATGGCGGCGCCGTCCAGAGCCGGGGAGCAGTCATCCTGCCGATTGCTCCCCGGCCCTGCGGCGGGCGGTATCGCCGCTGGGCTCAGGTGCCCAGGCCGGCGTCGCGTGCCAGGAGTGCGGCCTGTACTCGGTTTTCGCAACCCAGCTTGGCCAGGATCCGGCTCACATACGTTTTGACCGTGGCCTCGCTCATATGGATCCGCTGGCCGGCGTCCGCGTTGGAGAGGCCCTCGCCCAGCAGTGCCAGAACCTCCAGCTCACGGTCGCTCAAGGTCTCCAGCCGACGGCGGGCCTGATCGGAACGGAGCACGCTCCGGCCGGACGCCAGCGAGTCCACGACATGGCGGGTGGCGCCCGGCGACAGATACGCATCTCCGGCCGCGGCGGCCCGTACCGCACGCATCAGCTCCGCGGGCGCCGAGTCCTTGAGCAGAAAACCCGCGCTGCCCTCCGCCAGCGCTCGCAGCACGTTCTGCTGCTCCCCGAAGGTGGTGAGGATCAGCACCCGCGCATCGGGGACGGCGCGGCGGAGTTCGGCCAGGGCCGTCAGCCCGTCCATGACCGGCATCTGGATGTCGAGCAGCACGACATCCACGCGCTGGGCCCGGGCCAGTTCGACCGCTTCGCGGCCGTTCGCCGCCTCCGCGACGACGTCGATGTCATCGGCCGAGGTGAGAATCATCCTGATGCCCGCCCGAATGAGCGGCTCGTCATCCGTGACGAGAACCTTGATCACGAGTCTCCTGCGCCCTCTTGAACGGTCATAGCTGCGGCCGTTCGCCATCATCCCCGATCAGGCCGCCCGCCGGGACATCACGGCGAGCGTTCCGCCCTTACGCCTTGACCTCGAAGGACTTCTTCTCGATCAACTTGCCGTCCTTGAAGCAGAACCGGAAGACGGGATCCTTCTCCCAACTGCTGCCGAATTCCGAGGAGTTGAGGCTGAGGCACTTCGCCCCCTCGGGCACGGGCGGTGCGCCCTTGTCCAGACCTTCGGCCAGGAACGAGGAGCCGTCGGGCAACCGCTTGCGCACCTCGGCCTCGGACTGGCCCACCTTCACCGCCGCGTACTCCTTCGGCTCGATCATTACCGTGTCCATTTCCTTCATGAGGAAGACCCCACCGACGACGACGCCGATCACCACCAGCAGGGCGATCAGTGCCGCCACCCCGCAACCGATGGCTATGCCGCTGCTTCTCTTGTCCGTGCTCATTGCCTTGGTCAGCTCCTTCGGCAGACCGTTCCAGTCGATGACCGGATCACCTTCGCCGGGCGAACCCGCCGAAATCTGCTGCCGAAAGTCGCCTGTTGGATCAACGAACGTCGCCGTCGCCCTGCCGGGCGAGGGGCGCGTGGCACCGGCTTCCGACGAGGTGTACGGCAGCACCCCCGCCAGCCGGAAGCCGCCGTCGGCCGTCGGGCCCACATGCACCATGCCTCCGACGAGCCGGGCCCGCTCCCCGAGCCCCGTCAGGCCCTGGCCGCCGCTCACCACGCTCCGGCCGTCGTCCGCGGTCCCGGGCGCGGGACCGTTCGCGACCTCCACGACCAACGAGTCCGGTTCATAGCGCAGTTCGATGGTGATCGAGGCGCCCGGAGCGTGCTTGTGGGCGTTGGTCAGGCCCTCCTGAGCTATTCGGTACGCCGCGTGATCGGCGGTAGGGGCGAGCGGGCGCACCTCGCCCGAGCGCCGCAGCTCCACGGCAGTACCCGCGCTCCGGGACACCTCCGCCAGGCGCTCGATGCCTGCCACCCCTCGCGCAGACGCCTTGGCGTCCTCCTCCCCCATGGCCTCGAGGGCAGGAGTCGGGGCACCCCCGGTGGCCGCCGAGGGAGTGGCCCCGTCCCCGGGGCCGTGGGTGCCGTCCCGCAGCAGCCCCACCACCTCGCGCAACTCGTGCATCGCGCCCACCGACGCTTCCCGCAGCACCCCTACGGCCTCCCGCTGCCGCCCGGTCAGCTCGCGGTCCACCTCCAGCGCTCCGGTGTGCACCGAGATGAGCGCGAGCTGATGGCCGAGGCTGTCGTGCATGTCCTGCGCGATGCGCTGGCGCTCGCGCATCCGGGCCTGTCCGGCGATCATCGCGCGCTCGCGCAGCAGTTGGGCGTTGTACTCCCGCAGGGTGTCCAGCAGGGTGCGGCGCTGCGACCAGTAGCGGCCGGCGAGGCCGGGCACGACGGTCGCGACCAGCGTCACCAGGACGCCGACGAACAGAATCGCCGGCGAGATGCGGGGCAACTCCTGCTGGAGTTCCAGGCCGAAGCTGAGGGCATACGCAAGGGCGAAGGTGCCGGTCGCCCTGCCGACCCCGGTGATCCGGCGCCCGGCCGACCAGCCGACGAGTGGGGTCAGCGGGGCGAGACCGGCGAACGCGGCCGAACTCACGACGGTCACCAGAAGTACGGTCCCGGGCAGCACCCGGCGCAGCTGCAACAGCAGTCCGGCAGCCAGAGCGACGGCCACGATCTGTACCGCGCCCCCGTTGCGCAGGGACTCGATCCCCGCCGCCAGCGTCCCCAGCACCACGCTCAGCAGCAGTTCGCCCACGATGCGCCCGTGCGGCCACATCCCGGGATCGAAGAGAGCCCTGCCCGGATCGGCCATCCGCCGGATCGCCCCACGCAGCCTCGCCGCCGGCGCCTGGCGAGCGCGCCTCACCCGCTCCATACCTTCCACACCTGTCACGCAGCCACGTTAAGCAACCCCTCCTGCCGGCGACACCACCTTTCGTCTCGATGTGCCGCAACCAAAGTCGCACGTTCCTGTGCTGGGGATGGTTCGTGATGTGCCGGCACGTCAGGCCCGCTCGCTGAGCCGGGTCGGCACGGATCACCGCCGGTACGGCAGTGGCGACGGCGACGGCGTCTCACTCCGTCAGTCGGGCGAGACGGGTGAGGTGAGGACAGCGCGCACGAGGTGATCCGCGTACGAAACGGTCAGTTGGCCCGGCCGGAACAGGATGCGGTACATCATCGGGGCCACGACGTGGTCCACGACTGCTTCGACGTCCACGTCGGGAACGGTTTCGCCGCGCCCCCTCGCCCGGGCGAGGATGACCTCGATCTGGTCGGCGGCGTAGGCCGAGCACTGGCCGGCATTGCTGCCGTCAGGGTCGCCGAGGAGCGCGTCGCGAATGTAGGCGCGTCCCGACGGTGACGCCATCTCGTCGAGGAACTGCCTGGCCCAGGACTCCAGATCCGTGTGGAGGCTTCCGTGGTCGGCGGGCGGCTCCTCGGGGCGCAGGCGTTCGACCGCCACGTCGGACAGGAGCTCGTGGAGATCGCCCCAGCGACGGTAGACCGTCGACGGGGTGACACCCGCGCGGGCCGCGACCGCCGGTACGGTCAGTGAAGCGCGGCCCTGTTCGGCTTCGAGTTCCCGCACCGCGGCGTGCACCGCCTCCTGGACGCGGGCGCTGCGCCCGCCGGGGCGGGCCATGGCCTTGGGACTCATGACACCACCTTAAAGCAAAATCGTTGCGTCAGGGGTGGGGGCCTCCCTGAAGCCCCTCCCTGAAGCCTCTTCTCAGCAGTAGCAGGCCTCGCCCGCGGAGAGCCCAGCCTCCGCCGAGGGCGCGGCGCGGGCGCACTTACTGCCGGACCGGCCGCTGCACACCAGCGCGCCCTGCGTCCGCCCCTCAGGCCGTCACCACTGCCACCTCACCCGGCTCGCTCCGGACCGATTCGTAGGCATGCCCGGCCCGCAGCACAAGGGCTTCCCCCATAGGCGGCCCCATCAGCTGCATCCCGATGGGCAGGCCCGCGTGATCGCGGCCGACCGGCAGGGTCAGCGCCGGGACCCCGGTGATGTTCGCGGGCGCGCACAGACGGACATATGCGTCGGAGACACTCTCCGTCGTACCGTCCGGCCATTCCACGGTGTCCTGACCGGCCTCGGCGGCCGTCATCGGCACCGTGGGCGCAGCGATCACATCGACCTGCTCGAACAGGCGCCCCCACTCCCGGCGCATGAGGGTACGGGCCCGCTGGGCCCGCAGATAGTCACCGGCCGAAAGGAGCTCGCCGGCCTCCAGCAGCACCCGGACGTCCGGCCCATACCGCTCAGGGACCGACCGTAGAGCTCGTTCGTGGTAGGCGGTCGCCTCCGGGACCATCAGGCCCCATTGGATCGCCTGGATGTAGCGGACCATCGGGATCTCGACCTCGACGAGGTCGGCCCCGAGGTCCGACATCTGGGCGATGGCGCGTCGTACGGCGGTTTCGACCTCGGGACCGATCCGGTCGAAGTAGTAGTTGGCGGGCACTCCGATCCGCAGGCCCTTCAAGTCCCTCCCCTTCAAGTCCCTTTCCCGAGGGAGGGGGTGGTCGGGCCGCGCCGCACCGAGGCCGGCCGGATTCTCGGCGTCGTGCCCCGCCAGCGCGGAGAGCACCAGCGCCGCGTCCCGCACCGTACGGGTGAGCGGACCGACATGATCCAAGGACCAGGACAGCGAGGTCACACCGTCCCGGGGGATGAGGCCGTAGGTCGGCTTGAGCCCGACGACTCCGTTCAGCGCCGCGGGTACGCGGATGGAACCTCCGGTGTCCGTACCCAGGGCGAAGGTGGCCGCTCCCGCGGCCACGGCGACCGCGGAACCACCGCTCGACCCGCCCGCGACGCGGCCCTGGTCCCAGGCGTTGTGCGTCTGGGGTGTCGTCAGCCCGTAAGCGAATTCGTGCGTATGCGTCTTCCCCAGGAGCACCGCGCCGGCGTCGAACAGGCTCCTGGTCACCGCGCTGTCGGCCTGCGCGACATGCCCTTCCCTCACCCGGGAACTGGCCGTGGTCGGAAGACCGGCGACATCGATGAGGTCCTTCAGCCCGAACGGTATGCCGTGCAGCGGGCCGCGGTACCGGCCGGCCGCGATCTCGCGCTCCGCCAGCGCGGCCGACCTCCGCGCCGCTTCACCCGTCACGGCGACATACGACCCGAGCCGTTCTTCGACAGCCTCGATGCGTTCGAGCACGGAACGGGTCAGCTCCACCGGCGACAGTTCCCCGTTCGCCACAGCGTCGGCCGCCTCGCCGAGGGTCAGTTCAAAGGGACGCATCGTTGGCCTGCCCTTCGACGATGTGGGTGGCGGGGGGTGTCTCCCCGAAGTCCAGCTCACGCAAGGTGCTCACCACGGCGTGGATGTGGTTCGCGGCGGCGGCCACCTCGGCGTGACGCTCGCTCTCCAGCGGGAGCCCCGCGCGGAGCGCCCATCGGGCGGCCTCCGCGGGGGTGAGTTCGACGGCGCTCATGGATGCCCTTCGTGTGCGTGCAGGGTGCGTTGCGGAGCGGCGGTCCGGCGACCGCCACGACAAAAGCAAAAGATTTGCCTTAGTCGACGGTAGGGGCTAGCGTCACCTAAAGCAAATAAATAGCGTTTACGGCGAGGGGCTCTCTGGGCTCCCGCGGGGGCCCGTCAACTCTCACTGCCAACTCCCGCGTCAAGTACGAGCGAAGGAACGGAAACGCCGCATGCACAGCCACTCGACACCCTCATCCAGCAGCACGTCCCCGGCCTGGGACCTGGGGGACCTCACCGTCCACCGCATCGACGAGGTGGCCCTGCCCCCGCAGACCGGCCCCTGGCTGCTGCCGGCAGCCACCCCTGACGTGGTGGACCAAGCACCCTGGCTGCGGCCCGACTTCGCCGACGAGGCCGGCACCCTGCGACTGAGCAGCCACAGCTTCGCGTTCTCAGCCGACGGCCTGCGCGTCCTCGTCGATACCGGTATCGGCAACGGCAAAACACGCGCCAACCCCGCCTGGAACAACCTCGACAGCGACTACCTCACGCGTCTCGAAGCGGCCGGCTTCCCGCCGCAGACCATCGACCTCGTGATCCTCACACACCTCCACACCGACCATGTCGGGTGGAACACGTATGCCGACGGCGACACATGGAAGCCCACCTTCCCCAACGCCCGTTACCTGACGGCCCGAACGGAGTGGAACTACTGGGCGACGGCAGACATGGACGAAGCCCGGCGGCAGATGTTCCAGGACTCCGTCCACCCCATCAAGGACGCCGGCCTTCTCGACCTCGTCGACATCCCGGAAGCGGGCACCGAGATCGCCCCAAGCATCCGCCTGATCCCCACCCCCGGACACACCCCCGGCCACCTCGCCGTCGAGCTGCACGGCCGCACGGCCACCGCCCTGATCACCGGCGACTGCATCCATCACCCCGTACAGCTGCTCCACCCCGGCATCGGCAGCTGCGTGGACAGCGACCCCCACCAAGCAGCCGCCACCCGACACCGCCTCCTCGCCTCCCTGGCCGACACCGGCACCCTGATGCTCGGCACCCACTTCCCCTCCCCCACGGGCGGCCTGGTGCAATCCCACGGCGACTCCTACCGACTCACCCCTCGCCCCGCGGCCCCGGCGCACCACACCTCCACACCCCACTGACATGACGCGGTCTGGCGCTCCCTGAAAGCACCGGCGAGGAGCCATTACGGGGCAGCCCCGGCAGGCCCCTGAGATCGGCAGGAGTGCGACTCGTCCGGGGGCACGATGAACGGGCGGCAGGCGGGCCGGATCCTGGTGGCGGCCGCCGAGAGCGGCGGGGCAAAGACGAGGAAGGGGCATCATGAACACGCTCAGGACACACCCCGCCGGGGTCTCCGACGAGCCTTTGAGCCATCCACGCATCCGACAGGCTTTCCGCAGCACCACACTGCTCGTCGGGTGCTACGCCGGTCTCAGCGTGCTCACGCTCATCGCGGTCGTCCTGCTGCGCCATCACCCCGGCATCGTGACCGAGGCCGTCTGGGGCCGAGCGACCGTCGTCGTAGCCACGTCCCTGCTCATGGCCTCGTTCGCCGCTCGGACGGTCCGCGGCGACCGCCGCTCTTACCTCCGACTACGGCTGGCCTCGGGCGTCATGGTGGTGGTCATCGCGGTCATCATCGCGCTGCCCGGCACATTTCCGCTGTGGCTGAAGATGGAACAGGGCCTGTGTGGAGTCCTCCTGACCGGTGTCGTCGTGATCGTGAATGGCAAGCGGATGCGCTCCGCGTTCGCCTCCAAGTAGGGCAAGCGCTCCGATGCTCGCGATGACCCTTCAGAATCGGAGGCGCTGACCGCAAGCGGAGGCGGTTCGGCGACCCGCCGACAGACCCACCGACAGACCCGCCAACAGGCCCTCCCGTAGCGGCGGAAAGGTGCTCGGTGCCCTGCCCCGGTGTGTGGCACCCAGGCAGCACGCGTCCTGGTCAGCGGTTTCCGGGGCGTCCAGGCTGGGTGGCGAAAGGGACGGGCAGCGGGCGGGAGGAGGGCGTCGTGCCGCGGGCAGGTGAGAACGGCGTTGACGCTTGCTGCCGTCTGGTCCGACACGCCGAGCGCGGGCGGTACTGCCCCAGCGCACCACGGCCGAGAGAGGGGACGACACCGCCATGACTGGGCAACGACTGGACGGCAAGGTCGCGTTGATCACCGGGGCGACGGGAGGAATCGGCGCCGCGACGGCCAGGCTGTTCGCCCGGGAGGGCGCGCGGCTGGTCGTTACCGATGTCCGGCCGGAGCCGCTTGCGGCGCTCACGGAGGAGCTGGAGGAAACCGGGACGGAAGTCGTCTCCGCTTGTCTGGATGTTTCGTCCGCCCAGCAATGGGATGGCGTGATCACCACCGTCCGCGAGCGATTCGGCACTCTGGACGTTCTCGTCAACGTCGCGGGCATCCTGGACTGGCCGGGTATCGAGGACACCCGGGAAGACATGTGGAACCGCGTCATCGACGTGAACCAGAAGGGCACCTGGCTCGGGATGAAGGCTGCGTTGCCGCTGCTGCGCAGCAGCGGCAACGCCTCGGTGATCAATACCTCGTCCGTCCTGGGGCTCGTGGGAAGCGGAGCAGCCGCGGCCTACCAGGCGTCCAAGGGCGCGGTGCGCCTGCTCAGCAAGACCGCGGCCGTCGAGTACGCCCGTCAGGGAGTGCGGGTCAACTCCGTCCACCCCGGTGTCATCGCCACGCCGATGATCCAGGAGCTCCTGGACGAGCAGGGCGACCAGCAGCCGGACATCGTGCGTACCCCGATGCGCCGCGCCGGCCATCCCGATGAGGTCGCCTCGGCCATGCTGTTCCTCGCCGGCGACGAGTCCTCGTTCGTCACCGGGACCGAGCTGGTGGTCGACGGCGGTCTCACCGCCCACTGACCCACGCGGCCCGTCCGCGACCGGGGAACGGCTCGGCGCGGACGGTGCCCGCGCCGAGCCGTCGAGGGGACGTCAGTCGAGATCCTCCGAATAGTCGGTCGTGGAGCAGCCCTCGATTTCTCCGTCGTCCGCCGTCTTGCCGGGGGGAGCCTTGAAGTCCGGGGTGCAGTTGAGGAACAGCAGTCCGGCCTTGAGGAGTTGATGCCGCTGGTCGTCGCTGCTCGGGTCGACGGCGAAGTCGTCGCCGATCATGAGCTCGTCCTGTTCGTCGTCGTCCCCCTTGACGGCGGTCTGGAACGCCTCCATGTCCTCGATGGTGAGGAAGTCGACGTCACCGTCATCGCCCGCCGGGTCCTCGCACTCGCCGCCGCCGTTGATGCCCGTCATCCCCATGGCTTCCACCCGCTGGACCTCGGGGGGTGAGGCGATGTCGATGCTCTCGCAGTGGAGCGCCGACTTGAGGAAGTCCCCCGCTTCCTGGGGTGACCCCGCGGAGGGCAGACCGCAAGCCGAGACCGACGCCAAGGCGACAACGGTTCCTGCGGTGGCAAGTATTCGGGCGAAACGCATGACGTTCCTTTGCAGATGTGGCTTTGAGCCGAGCGCACGCCGACCGGATTCGGCGGGCGGTGCCTCGGCTTCGAGGGTGAAGAAAGCCAACTGCTCTCTCCCCCGCTCCCCCGCCGTGATCAGTTGACGGGGACATGTTAAGCGGAGCCGGATGCCAGAGCAGCGCGTCAGAGGGCCACGTTCGAGTCGATGGCCGTTTTTCTGCGAAATCGCGGCTCGGATGGACATTCCCCTGCACCTCTCCGGTGTTTTGCGCCGCCCCCTCGATAGTGGCGCGCACGCACACCGCCGACACGCTCCGGGACGAGAGGCAGGCAGCAATGAAGGCACTGGAACGGAACCCGCTTCCACTGGAGGGATTGCTGGGACGGGTCGAGCGATTGGTCAACCGGCTGCCCAATCCGTTCGTGCTCTTCGCCGGCATCTTCGGTCTGGTCGCCGTGGTGTCGACGGTGGTTGCCGCCTTCGATGTGACGGTGCAGGTGCCGGGGGAGAAGAAGCCGACGCCGGTGCTCGGCGCGCTGACGCCGGAGGGGCTCAGTCATCTCCTCGGCACGGCCACGGATTCGTTCATGGCCTTTCCCGCGCTCGGCCCGGTGCTTGTCATCGCGATGGGCATAGGCGTCGCGCAGGGCACCGGCGCCCTGGAATGTCTGATGCGGTTCGCGTTCCTGCGGGTGTCGCGGCGCTGGGTTCCCTACCTTGTCGCCTTCGTCGCCTGCCAGGGGCACGTACTGGCCGACTCCGCCTACATCCTGCTGCCGTCGCTCGCCGCGATCGTCTTCAAGGCGGTGGGACGGCACCCGGTGGCGGGCCTGCTCGGTGCCTTTGTGTGCGTGGGGAGCGGCTACGACGGAGGGATTCTGCTCGGCACGCTCGATGTGACCACGACCGGTATCACGCAGAGCGCGGCGGAGCTGCTGCCGGGCATCGAGGGCTATCACGTCCATATCGCCATGAACTGGTTCTTCACCGCGACGGCCGGACTGATCCTTCCACTGGTCGGTGGCTTCCTCATCGACCGGGTCCTCGAACCGCGGCTGGCGGCCTGGAACCCGAAGCACGATCCGGCGCATTCCGGTTCGGAGGGGCCGGCCTCCGAGACGCTGGCGACCCCGGTGCAGCGCCGGGCGCTGCTGATCAGCGGCGGGGTGACGCTGGCGCTCGCCGCCGCGCTCGTCACCGCCTGGCTGCTGCCGGGCAGCCCGCTGCGCGGGGAGGACGGGGTGCTGGCTCCCTCCCCCTTCGTCGACAGCCTCGCCCTCGTGCTGTCCGGGCTGTTCTTCGTCTTCGGCGTCGTCTACGCCCGCTGCGGCGGGGTCGGCAAGGAAGCGCGTGCCGTCTATCCGCACCTCATCGGCGCGGTGCGGGACATGTCCGGGTTCGTCGTGCTCGTGTTCGCGATCGCGCAGACCATCAATCTGCTGACGTGGAGCAACTTGGGCAAGCTCTTCGCCATCGGTCTCGCGGACGGTGCGAAGTCCGCCGGGCTGGGGGGCTTCGGGATTCTGCTCGCGGTCGTGCTGGTGACCTCGCTGCTGAATCTGCTGATCACCTCGGGCTCCGCGCTGTGGTCGATCCTGGGGACCGTCATGGTGCCGGCCGGGATGCTGCTGGGCCTGTCCCCCGCCGCCATGCACGCGGCCTTCCGGATCGGCGACTCCGTGACCGGGGCGATCACGCCGATGCAGGTCTTCCTGTACTTCGCGCTGGTCTCGGCGCAGAAGTACCAGCCCGAGCTGAGACTCGGCACGGTCATCTCCCGGCTGCTCCCGTTCGCCCTGTCCTTCGCGACGGTCTGGACCGTCATCCTCACCGGCTTCTACTTCCTCGACCTGCCGCTGGGCCCCGGCGCCCCCATCCATCTGCCGTGAGCACATCCCCCATCGACCAAGGCAAGGACTGCTGATCTTTGTGACCGAGAACGACCTCCTGTGGCTGCCGGCCCGGGAACTGGTGGAGCTCCAGCGGCGCCGTGAGGTGTCGGCGCGCGAGATCCTCGACGCCCACCTCGCCCAGATCGACGCGGTGAACCCGAAGGTCAACGCGATCATCACGCTCGCCGAGGACCACGCCCGTGCGCTCGCCGCCCGCGCCGACGCCGCCGTCGCACGCGGAGAGCTGCTGGGTCCGCTGCACGGCCTCCCGGTCGCGCACAAGGACCTCGCCCCGACCAAGGGCATCCGGACGACCTACGGTTCGAAGCTCTACGCCGGCCATGTGCCGGACCATGACGCCCTGGTCGTCGAGCAGTTGGTGAACGCGGGTGCCGTGACGGTCGGCAAGACCAATGTTCCCGAGTTCGGTGCGGGCATCCAGAGCACCAACGAGCTGTTCGGCCCCACCCGCAACCCGTACGACCTGAACCTGACGGCCGGCGGCAGCAGCGGCGGTGCGGCGGCCGCCGTCGCGACGGGAATGGTGGCCCTCGCCGACGGCGGTGACACCGGCGGTTCGCTGCGCAACCCGGCGACCTTCTGCAATGTCGTGGGGCTGCGGCCCTCGGTGGGTTCGGTCCCGATGTGGCCGGCCAACGATCCGTTCGCGCCGCTGAGCATCCAGGGGCCGATCGGCCGTACCGTCGACGATGTCGCGCTGCAGATGACGGTGCTGACGCGGGCCGATCCGCGGTCCCCCTGGGGCCTCGGCGACGCGTCCCGGTTCAACGCGGGTCTGGAGTACGACTTCTCGGACGTACCGGTGGCGTGGAGTGCGGACCTCGGCGGCCAACTCGCCGTCGACGACGCCGTGCGCACCGCGATGCAGCCGGTGCACGAGGCCCTGGCCGGGATCTCCCGCAAGGTCACCGTCGCGGCCCCGGACATGACCGGGGCCGACGAGGCGTTCCGCACGCTGCGCGGCTGGTACCGGGCGCTCAACTACGGTGACCGGTACGCCGCGAACCCGGAGGCCTTCGGCATCAGGGTCCGCCAGGACATCGAGAACGGGCTGGCGACGACCTCGGCGGGTCTGATGCGCGCACACAAGCTGCGCGGGCTGCTCTTCCAGCGGTTCGCGGAGTTCACCCGCGAGTACCGCTATCTGGTGACGGTCACGACCCAGGTGGTGCCGTGGAGCGCGGATCAGCTGTGGCCGGAGCGCATCGGAGACACCAGGAGCGAGAACTATCTCGACTGCATGCGTTCCATGTACTGGTTCACCGTGCTCGGCGTACCCGCCCTGTCGGTGCCGGCGGGCTTCACCGCGGACGGGCTGCCGGTAGGGGTGCAGATCGTCGGGCGCAGCGGCGACGACCTCGGCGTTCTGCGGCTGGCCCGGCAGATCGAGCGGACGCTCGGTGCGGGCCTGCGGCGGCCGGCCGTCGCGGTTCCCGTCGTCGGCGGCCGTACGGGCACCACCCGCCTCACCGGCTGAGGCCGCTCGGACGCCAGATGTCGAGGGGGACGACGCCATGGCTTCGTCCCCACGCGTCCAGCAGATGACCGCACAGCTTGTCCTGGCGCAGCACCACGGAACGGTCCGCGATGTCCGCGTACGGAAGCGCCCGGCGCAGTTGCACCGCCCAGTCGTGGAGTGCGTCCACCGAATGCAGGGTGACCGTGACCAGCAGGTTGTTCGCGCCGGACAGCGCCGCGCAGCTGCGGGTCTCCGGGAAGGCGCCGAGCGTACGGCCGGCCTCCTCCAGCCGCTCGTCCGGGACGTTGAGCCACAGCAGGGCGCCGGTGGGCCAGCCCGCGAGGGGCCGCGCGACATCGCAGCGCAGGAGCAGGTCGCGGTTGCCCAGCAGCCGGTTCAGCCGGCGCTGCACGGTCCGGGGTGTGACACCCAGCTCCGTGGCGATATCGGTGTAGCGGATCCGGCCGTCGTTGCTGAGCGCCACGATCAGTTCGCGCTCCCAGGTGCTGTACGCCGTGGCCTCGACGCTCTGCGGTTCCGGGCGGGTGCGGAGCAGGGCCCGCTCCTGGCGCTGGTTCAGCACGCCCAGGCGCCACTGCGATCCCGTGCGGAAGTTGCGTGTCACCAGGTGGGAACGGACGCGGACGACGCCCTCCTGCCGGGGCAGGCTCGTGAGGAGGTAGTCGGACATCGAGGCGAAGTCCGGGGTGAAGGCGATCGCGAACAGGTCGTAGGTGCCGGCGACATGCTGGATGGTGAGCAGGTGGGGCTGACGGGACAGCTCGGCCGATACCTGGGCGGCACTGCCCGGTTCGCAGTGGATCTCGACGAAGGCCCGGCAGGTGCGGTAGAGGAGTCCGGGGCCCAGCGCGGGGGTGACCCAGGCCAGGCCCTTGCCGCTGAGGCGCTCCCAGCGGCGGGCCAAGGTCACCGCGTCCTGTCCGAGGACCTTTCCCAGCTCGCTCCAGGTCGCGCGGGGCGCCGCCTGGAGGGCGTTGGCCAGCAGCAGGTCGTCCTCGTCCAGCTGCTCCGGACGCGGCACCTCGGTTTCGCTGCTCACCGGGCGAGTCTATAGAGGCGGCACTTCCCTCTCCAGGCTGCCGCCCCGTGTGACCGGCCCTCATTCCGCCGGGAAGCCGGCCGCCCGCGGGGGAAACCGCGAGACCGGTGGAAAGGAATTCCCGTACGCAGACTTCCTGGCCGGGCGGGACTGAAGGGGCGCAAAATACGCCGCGAACTCGTGGGCCAGATACCCCTGTATCGCCTTCAGGGGGTGTGCCGGAGTCTGCGGGTCCGGCTTTGTGAAGCCGGGGTCGGTAGGGGTTGTGGCGCATTGTGCGCGGAAATTAGGTTCCCACCGGGGAATACCGGTGACCGACGAGGAACTTCGTACGGCGCGTGCCGCCACTCCTATCTGCGGGAACGCCGACCCGAGTGGTACCGGGATCCGCTCCGACCGCGACCGATCGAGAGGTTTCCTCATGACCTTGGCCAGTTCGGAACGAGTGACCATGTTCGTACCGGATTTCCCGTTCGCCTATGACGACTGGCTGCGACATCCGGCCGGACTCGGCTCCGTGCCCCGGCACCGGCACGGCACTCCGGTGGCGGTGATCGGCGGCGGGATGTCCGGGATGACCGCGGCCTATGAGCTGATGCGGCTCGGGCTGCGGCCGGTGGTGTACGAAGCCGAGCAACTGGGCGGGCGGATGCGTTCGGTGCCGTTCCCGGAACATCCCGAGTTGCTGGCCGAGATGGGCGCGATGCGTTTCCCGGTGTCGGCGACCACGTTGTTCCACTACATCGACCAACTCGGCCTGCGTACCTCGCCGTTCCCCAACCCGCTGGCGCCCTGCACTCCGGCCACTCTGGTGCATCTGGAGGGACGCGCGCACCGGGCGCGGTCGGCGGCCGATCTGCCCTCGGAGTTCCAGGAAGTCGCGGATGCCTGGGCCAAGGCGCTGCAGGACCGGGCCGAACTCTCCAGCATGCAGGACGCGATCCGCCGCCGCGATATCCCCGTGCTGAAGGCGATATGGAATCAGCTGGTCAAGGAGTACGACGACCAGTCCTTTTACGGATTCCTCGCCACCAGTCCGGCATTCGCGTCGTTCCGGCACCGGGAGATCTTCGGCCAGGTCGGATTCGGCACCGGCGGATGGGACACCGACTTCCCGAATTCCATCATCGAGATCCTCCGTGTCGTCTGCACCGCGGCGGACGACGACCAGATGACGATCGAAGGCGGCGCCCAGCAATTGCCCCGTGGGCTGTGGACGCACCGGCCCGACCGGCTCGCGCACTGGCCGGCCGGCACCTCGCTGGCCGGTCTGCACGGGGGATCTCCCCGGTCCGCCGCTGTGCGCATACGACGCGATGCCGAGGGCTACGAGGTGACGGACGCCGACGGCCGCCGGGACCGGTATCCGGCCGTGGTGTTCAGCCCGCACGTCTGGGCCCTGCTCAATCATGTGGACAGCGATCCGGACCTGCTGCCGACCGACCTGTGGAGCGCCGTCGAACGCACCCACTACATGGGTTCCTCAAAGGTGTTCGTGCTGACCGACCGGCCCTTCTGGCTGGACACCGATCCGCACACCGGCCAGATGGCGATGGGGATGACCCTCACGGACCGGATGCCGCGCAGTGTCTATCTGTTCGACTCGGGACCGGACCGGCCGGGCGTGATGTGCCTGTCCTACACCTGGAACGACGACTCGCTGAAGTTCGCCACCTTGTCGGCGGAGGAGCGGCTGGAGCTGCTGCTGACCAAGCTGGGCGAGATCTACCCCGGGGTGGACATCCGCTCGCACCTCATCAGCGCACCGCTGACGATCACCTGGGAGACCGAACCGCGGTTCATGGGCGCCTTCAAGGCCAATCTGCCCGGTCACTACCGCTACCAGCGGCGGCTGTTCAGCCACTTCATGCAGCACGAGCTCGACCCGCGGCATCGTGGCTTCTTCCTGTGCGGCGACGACATCTCCTGGACCGGCGGGTTCGCCGAGGGTGCCGTGACCACCGCGCTGAACGCGGTCTGGGGTGTGGTCGACCACCTCGGTGGCAGCACGGCTCCGGAGAACCCCGGCCCCGGCGATGTCTTCCACGAGATTGCGCCGGTCCGGCTTCCGGAGTGAGCGTGGGCCGGCTCCGGGCCGCGTGAGGGGGCCTGCACCGCCTGGTGCAGGCCCCCTCATACCGCCACCGTTATGCGGTGCCGGAAGTCGCCGACACCGCTTGGGAGATCGCGTCGATGATCCGGGGCGCCTGAGCGTTCAGGTAGAAGTGCCCGCCGGGGTAGGTCTGCAGCTCGAAGTGCTCCATGGTGTGATCGCTCCAGGAGCGGGCTTCATCGATGCTCACCTTCGGGTCGCTCTCCCCGACCATCGCGTATACGGGGCAGTTCAGCGGCGGCCCCGGCTGATAGCGGTAGGTCTCCGCGGCCCGGTAGTCGCTGCGGATCGCGGGCAGCACCGCGCGCAGCATCTCCTCGTCGTCCAGCGTCTGGGACTCGGTGCCGTTGAGCGCCTTGATCTCCCGGACCAGTGAGGCGTCGTCGTACAGATGCGCCGTCTCCTCGCGGTGCCGGGACGGTGCCCGGCGCCCGGAGGCGAACAGGGCCTGCAGGGTGATCTCGCGCTGTTCGAGGCGGAGCGCCACCTCGAAGGCGAGGGTGGCGCCCATGCTGTGCCCGAATATCGCCAGCGGCCGGTCGGTCCAGGGCAGCAGCCGCTCGGTCACCGCGTCGGCGAGATCCGCGATGTTGTCCAGGCAGGGCTCGTTCCGGCGGTCCTGACGGCCGGGGTACTGAATTGCCAGCACATCGATCGCCGGGGCGAGCGCCCTGGACACCGGGAAATAGAAACTGGCGGAGCCGCCGGCATGGGGCAGGCAGACCAGCCTGGTCGCGGCCTCGGGCGCGGGATGGAACCGTCGGACCCACAGATCCTCATCGGCGTGCGCGTTCACGTGTGCATCCCCTCAGACTTCCGTACGTGGTGAAACCCTCGGACGACAGTGCTTGCCGGCCGTGCCGTCGGCAACCCCTAACAGTGCGCGTACGCCCCTATGAGCCCGTCACACGGTCGAGTTGAGGGGTGTGCCGGTCAGGGCTGACGGTGCAGCAGCGCTTCCGCGAGGGTGACGGAGGACGGGGCGAGCGTGGTCGCGCCGCCCTCGATGTCCCACAGCTCGTTCTGCAGCAGCCGCCCCAGCGTCCAGCCGGTCGCACGGGCACGGTCCAGGTCGAGGACCTCGGTGAGCAGGTCGAAGCGGCGCCGCACCCTGCGCAGAGGGTCTCCCTTCGCGACGACGTCCTCCCACCGGCTGTCCAGGGCGGGCCACAGGTCGAAGCCGGGGTCCCCGGACAACGGCTCGGGGTCGATGGCGAGCCACGGCTCGCGTTCCGCGGCGAGCACGTTGTCGTAGTGCAGATCCCAATGCAGCATCCGGTCGCCGGGTTCGCCGACCAGCTCGGCCACCGCCGACGCCCAGCCCCGCAGGTGTTGACGGTCGGCCGGGCCGGCCAGAGCCGTGACCGCCCGCGGCACCTGCTCCAGCATCTCGGTGGCGATGTCGCCGAGGCTCCTGAGTCCCCGCGGCGCGGGGACACGGACCAGCCGCGCCTGAAGCCCGGCAAGGATGCCCATCGCCACGTCGTCGTCCTCGATCGAGGCCAGCGTGCGGGCACCGTCCAGCCGTTCCAGGAGCATGGTGCCGCTCTCGGGACTGTCGTCGAGCAGCCGCACCATCCCCTCGCCGTCCCAGGTGCGCAGCCCGATGACCGCGGCGCGGGTCTCCTCCCTGGGCATCTGAAGTTTGAGGACCGCGCGTGTGCCGTCATCGCGCAGCACCGGCAGCACCAGCGAGGCTTCCCCTGCCGCGGCCGCGCCGTCTAGTTCCAGTTCCCAGCGGTCCAGGAATTCCGCGGCGAGGTCCGGCAGGCCGGCGATCCAGGCCGTCCCTTCCTCGCCGAAGATCCTGGCGTATGACGCCGCCAGGAGTTGCGGGACCTCGACCGCCTTCGACGTGCTCATATCGGATGCCCTTCAACGGGGGTGGAACCCACGATTTCCGGTCCGCTGTCGCGGACCGGAAATCGTGGCGGTGTAGACCCCTGGACAGCAACGGTCACGGACCGCCGCCGACACACGGGGGAGGGGAATCCACCGGTTGGTCGCCTCGCCCACGGAGCTATATGGGCTCGGCGTTGCTATTCTCCGCGGGATTTCGCGGTCTCGACGTCCGCCGAGTCGCGCTCCCCGGATTCCTTCTGCTTGGGGTCCTTGTAATTCGGGTCGTAGAGCTTGCGTCGCCCGTCCACCTTGCGGACCGCCCAGATGCTGGTCATCACGGCGAAGAAGGTCAGCGGCCAGCCCATGACGAGCCGCGCGATGCCGAGCCAGGTGGTCTCGTCCATGTTGTAGAGCCACCGCTCCACCGCGAACCGGGAGAAGCTCAGCATCGACCAGAGCAGAGTGGCCAGGTCGTAGTAGAACTTCGACTTCCGGTCCCGGCGCCAGAACGTTCCCTGGAAGTTGGCCGCAGCCCAGACCTGGCCGATCAGGGGCCGGCGCACCAGCACGGACAGCAGCAGAATGCTGCCGATACCGACCGTGATCCAGTTGCCGAGCAGGTAGTAGCCCTTGGCCTCACCGACGAAGACGGCGACGCCGGAGGTGATGAGCACCGTGCCGAGGCCGATGAAGGCGGCTGCCAGCTTCTCCTTGCGCAGCAGCTGGAAGATGCCCACCAGGACCGCGGTGCCGATCGAGGCCCAGATCGCCGGCCACATGCTGGTCAGCGCATTGACCACGATGTAGGTGATGACCGGCAGGATGGTCAGGATCGTGCCGTAGACCCCGCCGATGTACTCCCAGGCGTAGGCCAGCTGTTCCTGGAAGTTCTCCGGGACCTGCTTCTGCTCGTCCTTGGCGTCCGTTTCCGGATGGTCGGTCACGGACGAGGAAGGCGACTCGGCCGAGTGCTTCACGTCTCCCCCAGGTGCGGCGGACGGCCGGTGAGCTTCCCGGCCTGGGCTCGGTGGTGCGTATGCAGCCTGGTCACATCGGTGTGGTGCATGGTTCGGTCTCCCCACGAGGCTCTTCAACGTGCTCCATGCTGGCCGGAGACGATCCGTGAGACATCCCAGCTAGGTCCCAAGAAAAGGTGGAGCTACCTCTACCCCCGTTCGCCCGGCGGACCGCCGGAGGTGCCCGGGACGGACGCCCCGCCGGCCGCACCGGCCCGGCCGTGCCCGCGGGGGACGATTCACCTCATTGCGTCGGCACTTCCCACCCGTCCCGGCGAGATGATCAGGGGTTTTGCGCTGCACGGCGGACGGGTTTCCGATTATTCACCTGCCGCCGAATTGACGCCCGATATGGGTAATGCGGGTGCATTTCTTCGCCTGCCCTTCGCAAGCGACGGGAGGCCGTTTGTGAAATTGAGAACCCACCCCTATTCGCCGGGCAAAATCTTTTGAATCTTGACGGCTGTTCATCTCCGCAATAAGTTCCTGGCCTGTCGCCTGACAATTACCTTGAGGGGAGAATTCCATGACGGATATTGACAGCAGCGGGTCGGTGCAGGAATTAAGCTTCCCCATGGCCCGGCGCTGCCCCTTCGCCCCGCCACCGGAGTACGCGGGTATGCGAGCGGACTCCCCGCTGGTGCGCGTACAACTGCCGCACGGCGGGAGCGCCTGGGTGGTGACCCGGCATGCCGAGGCGCAGCAACTGCTGACCGACCCGCGGGTCAGCTCCGATGCGAGCCGGCCGGGCTTCCCGAGCGTCCGGCCGCCCGAGGAGCCGCCGGCCGACGAGGCCACGGGCGGCGGGGAGCCGCTCACCGCCGAGCAGCTCAACGAGCTGGCGGAGATCGCCCAGTTCCACGAGGGCCAGTTCATCAACCTGGATCCGCCGCGGCACAGCCACTACCGGCGCATGCTCATCTCCGAGTTCGGTGCACGGCGGATGAACCAGCTGCGGCCGGAGGTCCAGCGCATCACCGACCGGCTGATCGACGACATGCTGGCGCGGGGCTCCCAGGGGGATCTCGTGGAGGATCTCGGTCTGCCGCTCTCCTCGCTGGTCATCTGTCAGCTACTGGGCGTCCCGTACGAGGATCATGAGTACTTCCAGTCCGCGACCAGGACACTGGTCCAGCTGAACGCCGAGCCCGAGCAGGTCAAGGCGGCGATGGAGGGGCTGATCGACTTCCTTGACGAGCTGGTCAAGGCGGCCGTGAAAGCACCCGGCGACAACCTCATCGGCCGGTTGATCAACGAACAGGTCGGTACGGGCGAGCTGACCCGCGCGGCCCTGGTGGGCATGGCCTTCCTGCTGCTGACCGCCGGACACGAGGCGACCGCGAACATGCTGCCCCTGGGCATGCTGACCTTGCTGGAGCACCCGGAGCAGCTGGCCGAACTCCGCGAGAACCCCGCGCTGCTGCCCGGTGCCGTCGACGAGTTGCTGCGGTTCCACTCCGTGTCGGACTGGGCCGCCTTCGACCGGGTCGCCCTTGACGACATCGAGATCGACGGCCGGACAATCAGGGCCGGTGAGGGCATTTTCGTGCTGAGCGCCTCGGCCAACCGGGACGAGCGGGCCTTCGCAGACCCCGACACGTTCGATATCCACCGCAAGGCCCGGCACCATATCGCCTTCGGATACGGGGTACACCAGTGTATCGGGCAGAACCTGGCCCGCGCCGAGCTGGAGATCGGGCTGGGCACGCTGCTGCGGCGGATGCCTTCCCTGCGGCTCGACAAGCCGATGGATGAACTGCCGTTCAAGTACCAGAACTTCGTCTTCGGACTGCATACGATGCCGGTCCGCTGGTAGACGCACCACCGGGTGTCATCGGTCCCTGGGAGGCCGGGGACCGATGACATGCCGTGGGATATTCCTGGTCGTTACCTGCCGGCCTCCAGCTCGCTGTCGAGGATGTCGAAGAGTTCCTCGGCGGTGGCGGCGCCCAGTGCGGACTCCTGCGCCTGCTCTTCGGGGCGATGGGTTTCGGCCCATGTGGTGAGCAGTCCGCGCAGCCGGGCCGCGACCCCGGCGTACTCCTCCTCGTCCGGGGCGACGGCCGCCAGCTCCGCCTCCAGCCGGCGGATTCCGGCGAACACCGAGGCGGTCCGGTCCGCTTCACCGGCGATGAGGCGTGTGGCCAGGTGCTCCGCGACCGCGTCGGGTGTGGGGTGGTCGAAGACCAGCGTGGACGACAGGGTCTCCCCGGTGGCGGCGGTCAGCCGGTTGCGCAGTTCGACCGCGGCGAGGGAATCGAGGCCGAGTTCGAGGAAGCCCCGCCCGCTGACCACCGCCTCCGGGCGGTCATAGCCGAGGACCTCGGCGACCTGGGCGCGTACGAGGCCCAGCAGGGTGCGCCGCTGCTCCTCGGCGGAGAGCGCCGCCAGCCGGGTGGCCAGGGAATCCGCGGCCGGAGCCGGGGCCCCGGCCTGGGCTGCGGTGCGGGACGGCGCCCGGACCACCCCGGCCAGCAGCGCGGGGACGCCGCCGGGGCGGGCCCGGAGCACGGCCGGGTCGATCCGCAGCGGGACCAGGGTGGTCTCCGCGGTGGCGAGCGCCGCGTCGAACAGTGCCAGGCCTTCGGCCGGGTCAAGCGGCGGGAAACCGGACCGGGCGGCGCGGCGCAGACCGGCCTCGCCGAGCCGCCCGGCCATGCCGTCGGCCTCGTCCCACAGCGTCCAGGCCAGCGCGGTCGCCGGGCGGCCGGTGGCCCGCCGGTGCCGGGCGAGCGCTTCGAGGAACAGGTTGGCGGCCGCGTAGTTCGCCTGTCCCGCCCCGTCGAGCAGGGTGGCGGTGGAGGAGAACAGGACGAAGTGGGTGAGTGCGAGGTCCGCGGTCAGTTCATGGAGCAGCCAGGCCGCGTCCGCCTTGGGCCGGAAGACGCCGTCGAAGCGCTGCGGGGTCAGCGAGGTGAGGACCCCGTCGTCCAGCACACCGGCGGCGTGCACCACGGCGCGCAGCGGATGCGCGGCGGGGATCCGGGCGAGCAGCCCGGCCAGGGCCGTACGGTCGGCGACATCACAGGCGGCCACGGTCACGGTGGCGCCGAGCGAGGCCAGCTCGGTGCGCAGTTCCGGCACGCCCGGTGCGTCCGGTCCCCGGCGGCTGACCAGCAGCAGGTGCCGCACGCCGTGTGTGCCGGCCAGGTGCCGGGCGACGAGCGCGCCGAGCCCGCCGGTGCCACCGGTGATCAGCACGGTGCCGTCCGGGTCCCACTCCGCACCGGTGTCCGGTGGAGTGACCCGGGCCAGCCGCGGAAGCCGCAACTCGCCTTCTCGTAGCGCGAGTTGGGGCTCACCGGTGGCCAGCGCACCGGCTACGGCCGGGCCCGAGGCCGTCCAGGAATCCACATCGACCACGGTGATCCGGTCCGGGTGCTCGGCCTGCGCCGAGCGCACCAGGCCCCAGACCACCGAGGCGGCGAAGTCCTCGCCCTCGGTCACCAGGGCGAGCCGGGAGCCGGCGAAGCGCTCGTCGGCGAGCCAGGACCGCAGCAGGTCGAGGACGCGGTGCGCGGTGCGGCGGGCGGACTCGGGCGGCGCGCCCTCGGCGGGTGCACAGGGCATCACCAGGAGATCCGGTACGTCCACGGCGGAGAGCTCGGTGTGACTCCTCAGCCGGACCCCGCCGGCCCGCAGCGCCCGGCCGAGTGGGCCGTCGCCGTCACCCAGCAGTGCCCAGTCACCGGCCGGTGTGCCCGGGGTGACCACCGTGGTCCAGTCGAGCCGGAACAGCGACCGGGCCACCACGCCCTTCCGGGCCGCCGCGGTCTGTTCGGCGGCGACGGGCCGGGAGACCAGGGAACGCACCGAGGCGACCGGGGCGCCCGTGGAGTCGGCGAGGTCCAGCGCGACCGCCTGGTCCCTCGCGGCCGACAGCCGCACCCGCAGCGCCGTCGCGCCGACGGCCCGCAGGGTCACCCCGGCCCAGGCGAACGGAACCCAGGGCCGGCCGTCCCGCGGGACGAACTCCCCCAGGTCGAGGGCGTGCAGGGCCGCGTCGAGGAGGGCCGGGGACAGGGCGAAGTCCGCGCTGTCGGCTCCCTCGGGGAGCGCGACCTCGGCGAACACCTCCGCCCCACGTCGCCAGGCCGCGCGCAGGCCCTGGAACTGTGGCCCGTAGTCGTAACCGCGCTGCGCCATCCCGTCGTACAGCCCGCCGAGATCGACCGGTTCGGCTTCCGCCGGGGGCCAGACGCGCAGGTCGGGTCCGTCGTGGTCCGGGACGGTGGCGGTGAGCAGGCCGGTGGCGTGCCGGGTCCAGGGCACATCGGCCGGATCGTCCTCGGCGCGGGAGGACACGAGGACCTGGCGGTCGCCCTGTTCATCCGGCGCGGCCACCTCGACCTGCAGCCGTACCGCACCGGATTCCGGAAGCACCAGGGGGCTTTCCAGGGTCAGTTCGGCGAGGACGGGGCAGCCCGCGCGGTCGCCGGCGTGCAGCGCGAGGTCGACGAAGGCGGTGCCCGGCAGGAGTACGGCGCCGTTGATCGCGTGGTCGGCCAGCCAGGGGTGGGAGCGCAGCGAGAGGCGTCCGGTGTAGGAGCGGGTGTCCGCCTGCGCGGAATCGATCACCGCGCCGAGCAGCGGATGTGCGGCATCGGCCTGGCCGAGTGCGGCCGCGTCCAGCTCCGCGTCCCCGGAGTCCAGCCAGAACCGCCGCCGCTGGAAGGCATAGGTCGGCAGCTCCACCGGGTGGCCGGAACCGCCGTAGTAGGCGGCCCAGTTCACGTCCGCGCCGTGCGCCCAGGCACGGGAGAGGGCAGCGGTGACCTCCCGGGGCTCCGCGCGGTCGCGGCGGAGGGCGGGAAGGAAGACGGGCCGGTCCTCGCCGGACACACAGTCCGGTGCCATCGCGGACAGCACCGCGTCCGGCCCCAGTTCCAGGAAGGTACCCACACCGTGGTCCGCCAGCGCGCGGACCCCGTCGGCGAACCGGACGGCGCCGCGGACATGGTCCACCCAGTAGTCCGGTGAACACAGTTCCTCGCCGGTGGCGATCCGTCCGGTGAGGTTGGAGACCACGGGGATCTTCGGCGGTGCGTAGGACATCACCCGGGTGACCCAGCGGAACGCGTCCAGCATCGGCTCCATACGCGGCGAGTGGAAGGCGTGGCTCACCCGGAGCCGTTGGGTCTTGTGGCCGCGCGCGGCAAGGGTGGCGGCGATCTCGGTGACGGCGTCCTCGTCCCCGGAGAGCACCACCGAGGCGGGTCCGTTGACCGCGGCGATGCCCACCCGACCCTCGAACGCGCCGAGTGCGGCGGTGACCTCCTCCTCGGTGGCGCGTACCGACACCATCGCGCCGCCGGCCGGGAGTTCCTGCATCAGCCGGCCACGGGCGGCGACCAGGGCGGCGGCGTCGGGCAGGGACCAGACCCCGGCCACATAGGCGGCGGTGACCTCACCGAGGGAGTGGCCCAGCAGGAAGTCCGGCCGCAGCCCCCAGGACTCCAGCAGCCGGAACAGCGCGGCCTCCAGGGCGAACAGCGCCGACTGGGCGTAGAGCGTCCCGTCCAGCAGGGCGGCCTCGGGGCTGTCCGGCTCCGCCCACACCACGGCGCGCAGCGGGCCGGGCAGATGGACATCCAGCTCGGCACAGACCTCGTCCCAGACACGGGCGAACACCGGGTAGGCGGCGTACAGTTCGCGGCCCATGCCGAGCCGCTGCGCGCCCTGACCGGTGAAGAGCACGGCGACCGGGGCGGAGCCGGCCTGTCCTTGGCAGACGCCGGGCCCCGACGCACCCGTGGCCAGGGCGTCCAGGCCTCGGGTGAGCTCCGTGCGGTCGGCGGCGAGCAGCACCGCGCGGTGTTCCAGCTGGGCCCGGCTGGTGGCCAGCGTGCGGCCCAGATCGGCGAGGGCCGGCTCGGGGTTCCCGGCCAGGAAGGACGTGAGCCGGGCGGCCTGTGCCCGCAGAGCCTCCGGGGTCCGGGCGGAGACCGGCAGCGCGAGCACCGGGGGTTGTGCGGTGGTGGGCGGCGGCGCGGGCGCGGGCGGTGCCTGTTCCAGGATGACGTGCGCGTTGGTGCCGCTGAAACCGAACGAGGAGATACCGGCCCGGCGCGGTTGATCCGTACGGGGCCAGGGTCGTGCCTCGGTGAGCAGGGCGACCTTGCCCTGCGACCAGTCGACGTGGGGGGTGGGTTCGGTGACATGCAGGGTGCGGGGCAGCAGTTCCTGCCGCATCGCCATGACCATTTTGATGATCCCGGCCGCACCGGCGGCTGCCTGGGTGTGTCCCAGGTTGGATTTGACCGAGCCCAGCCACAGGGGTTCGGACCGTTCGGTGCCGTAGGCGGCGATCAGGGACTGTGCCTCGATCGGGTCGCCGAGCTTGGTGCCGGTGCCGTGCGCCTCCACCGCGTCGACCTGGTGCGGGGCGAGTGCGGCGGCGGCCAGGGCCTGGCGGATCACCCGCTGCTGGGCGGGGCCGTTGGGTGCCGTCAGGCCGTTGGAGGCGCCGTCGGAGTTGACCGCCGAGCCACGGACCAGGGCGAGGACGGGATGCCCGGCGCGGCGGGCGTCGGAGAGCCGCTCGACGACGAGTACGCCGACGCCCTCGGCCCAGCCGGTGCCGTCCGCGTCGGCCGAGAAGGCCTTGCAGCGGCCGTCCGGGGCGAGGCCGCGCTGCCGGGAGAAGGACAGGAAGGTGCCGGGCGCGGCCATGACGGCCACCCCGCCGGCCAGAGCCACGGAGCACTCGCCCTGCCGCAGCGCCTGGCAGGCCAGATGCAGCGCGACCAGGGACCCCGAGCAGGCGGTGTCCACGGTCATCGTGGGGCCTTCCAGGCCCAGGGCGTAGGCGACCCGGCCGGCGATGACGCTGGTGGTGTTGCCGGTGGAGAGATAGCCCTCGTGTCCGCCGGCCCGGGTCAGCCGGGGACCGTACTCCTGTGGCTCGGCGCCGAGGAACACCCCGGCCCGGCTGCCGCGCAGCGCGGTCGGGTCGATACCGGCCCGCTCCAGCGCCTCCCACGAGGTTTCCAGGACGAGCCGCTGCTGCGGATCCATCGCCTGCGCCTCACGCGGACCAATCCCGAAGAACTCCGCGTCGAACTCCGCGGCGTCGTAGAGGAACCCGCCGTTGCGGACGTAGGTCTTGCCCGGGGCGTCCGGGTCCGGGTCGTACAGGGTCTCCGGGTCCCAGCCGCGGTCCTCGGGCAGCCCGGCGACGACCTCGCCCCCCTCGGCGACCAGCCGCCACAGCTGTTCGGGGCTGCCGATCCCGCCCGGGTAGCGGCAGCCGATCCCGACGATGGCGATCGGGTCCGCCTCGTCGGCCACGCCCGCCCGCCCCGGGGGCCCGGAGGCGGTCTCCTCGCCCTCCCCGCCGTCCGCACCGAGCAGTCCGGTACGCACCTCCCGGGCCAGCCGCACCGGGGTCGGATGGTCGAAGGCCACGGTGACCGGGAGCGGCAGTCCGGTGGCCGCCACCAGCCGGACATGCAGATCGGCCGCGGTGAGCGAGTCGAATCCGAGGTCGGTGAAGGGGCGGTCCGGGGCCAGGGTCCGCGGTGCGTCGTCCGGCCGGACGCGGCGCAGCGCGGCGAGGGCGTGGTGGCACACCAGATCCAGCAGCGCCCGGTCCTGCTCGGGCCGGGACAGCCCGTGCAACTTCTGGATCAGCGAGGGGTTTTCGTCGAGGGCATTCATGCGCGGACTCCGACCGAGGGGGCTGTGGCGATCAGGTGAGCGTGTGGTACTCCGCGCAGTCCTTGAGGACGGCGACCGGCGGGTGGAAGGTGTTCATCGGGTTCTTCCGGTCGAAGGTGCCGGTGTGCGCGAGCGCCACCAGCACACCGTCGCGCTGCCGGACGAGCAGGTCGGGGTTGCCGTCCAGGTCGATGTCGGTCACCGCGAGCGCGTCCTCCAGTGGGTTCCAGTCCGCGCCGAGGTTGCCGACGGTGTACCAGGTGCCACGGTCCGCTCCGTCGCCGAGGAAACCGTCCGGTCCGGGCGGGAATTCGTAGACGCACAGATCGCCGTTGTCGCGCAGGATCAGCAGGTCGAGCCGGCCGGTGCCGGTCACGTCCGCCATGCCGAAGGGGAAGTCGGTGGGCTCGGTGACGGTGAGCCGCTGCGGGGTCTTGTCGAAGGTGTCGTTCTCCACCACGTTGCCGGTGTTGCGGAACCAGTCCACATGACCGAGGTCGCTCTCCCGGCCGAAGGTGTCGTCCTTGCCGTCCCCGCTGACGTCGGCGACGCCGATGCTCTCCCAGATACGGCCGTCGTCGCGGCGGCCCGACATCCGGATCGGCTCGCTCAGGGTGTTCAGGCCGTTGAGGCCGCCCTTGTTCTCATAGAGGTAAACGCCGTGCGGATGCTCGGTGTTGACGGATTCCTCGCTGCCGGCGAGCACACTGGCCAGCCCGTTGCCGCGGATGTCGATGGTCCGGATGATGAGGTGCTTCTCCCAGTGGAAGTCCTCACCGATCTTGACCGGTTCGAGAAAGGTGTCGGTGCCGTCGAACTTTCCGCTGTGCGGGAAGACCAGCAGTTCACCGTTGGTGTCGTGGCGGACGAGCAGGTCCTTCTTTCCGTCGCCGTTGAAGGACCTGCAATGGCCGTTCATGATCATCGCCGGCATTGTTCTTCACTCTCCTCGATCAGCCGTTCCTGTGCCTGGTGACGCGGGTACCTGGGGTGCTCAGCCGGTACCGGGCTCCACTCCGCGGGACCGCAGGAAGGCGGCGAGCCCCAGGGGGGTGGGCAGTGCGAAGAACTCGGCGAGGCGCATCTCCGCCCCGAAGGACTCCTGGATCCGCTGCACCAGCAGCGCGGCGAGGAGCGAATGCCCGCCCAGGACGAAGAAGTTCGCATCGGCGGTGACGTCCTCGCGGCCGAGCAGCTCGCGGAACATCGAGAGCAGCGCGTCGACCAGGGGGTCCTCGTGGTGTTCCGCCGCCGCGCCGTGGCCGGCCGCGGCCCGGCGGGCGGTGGCCAGCCGGGTGAGGTGCGGATAGTCCACCTTCTCGTTGGCGTTGGTGGGGAGTTCATCGGTGAGCACGAAGTCGTGCGGCACCGCCGACGAGGGCAGCTTCGCCCTGGCGTGCTCCCACAGCCGCTCGACGATGCCCTCGGTGGGGTGGGCCACCACGAAGGCCACCAGGACGGCGTCCGCGCTGAGGTCGCCGACGGTGACCACGGCGGCGCCGGTCACCTCGGGGTGCTCCCGCAACACTGCCTCGATTTCGGCGAGTTCAAGGCGGTTGCCGCGCAGTTTGATCTGTCGGTCCACGCGGCCGAGCACCTCCAGTGTTCCGTTGTCCCGCCAGCGGGCCAGGTCTCCGGTGCGGTAGAAGCGCCCGTACTCGGGGTGCTCACCGAACCGTTCGGCGGTCAGTTCCGGGCGGTTGTGGTAGCCGATCGCGACGCCCGCGCCCGCGATGCACAGCTCGCCGTGCACACCGAGCGGGAGTTCCCGGCCGGCCGGGTCCAGTACGAAGGCGGTGGTGTTCCGCAGCGGGGTGCCGGCGTGCACCGCCCCGTCAGCGGCGTCGAGCTTGCCCGCGGTGGACCAGATGGTGGTCTCGGTGGGGCCGTAGACGTTGCGGACCTCGGCGGCGGTCTCCAGCAGTCGTTCCGCCAGGTCGGCGGGGAGCGCCTCACCGCCGCACAGCACCCGCCGGCCGGCCAGCTGGTCGCCCACCTGCTCGATCACCGTCCGCCAGGTGGTGGGGGTGGCCTGCACGATCCCGACGTCGTGCCGGACCAGCAGTTCCCTCAGCAGGGTGCCTTTCACCCGGGCCTCGTCGGGGGCGACGGCCAGCGTCCCTCCGGAGGCCAGCGGGAGGAACAGCTCCAGTGCGGAGATGTCGAAGGCGAAGGTGGTCATCCACAGCGTGACCTGGCCGGGGCCCGGCTTCAGCTCGTCGAGGAAGTGCCGGACGAGATTGGCCAGGTTGCCGTGGGAGACCCTGGTGCCCTTGGGCCGGCCGGTGGAACCGGAGGTGTAGATCAGATACGCGCAGGAGGCCGGGTCGGGGTCCGCCGGGAGTTCGGCGGTCCCGCCCCGCACGGCGCGGAGACCGGCCATGTCCAGTCGTGGGGTGCCCTCGGGCAGGGTCACTGTGTCGCCGGCCAGTACGGCACGGGCACCGGAGTCCGCGAGCTGGTAGGAGATCCGGTCCGCGGGGTGGTCGGGATCGACCGGGAGGTAGGCGCATCCGGCCAGCCAGACGCCCAGGGCCGCGGCGGCGAGTTCGGGTCCGCGGCGGGCCGCCACGGCGACCACATCGCCCGCGGTCACCCCGGAGGCACACAGCAGCTCCCGGGTGTCCGAGGCCGCCTGCCACAGCTCGGCGTAGGTCGTCTTCCGGTCGCCGTCCGCGAGGGCGACCGCGTCCGGTGCGGCGGCCACCCGTTCGGCGACGGTGCGCAGCACGGACGGGGCCGGGGTGTCGGTGGCGGTGCGGTTGGCCGCGGCGATGACCGTACGGTCCCGTTCCGACCACGAGGACAGTTCGCCGACGGGCCGGTCCGGTTCGGCGCCGACCGCGACCAGCAGCGCGTCATAGCGCTGGAGGAGGAGTGCGACATCGTCCCGGCGGTGGGATTCCAGCCCGTACAGCGCCTCGACGGTGATGCGGTCCTTCTCCGACAGGATGTCGAATTCGAGGTTCATCCGGCTGTAGCCGTTGCGGACCATCAGCGCCCGCGCCGGGAGACCGCCGATGGTCGTCTCCGCGGACAGCCCGCCGGGCAGGTAGTTGAACATATGCCGGAACAGCGTGGTGCTCCAGGCGGAGTTGACCCGCGGGATCTCTGGCAGCAGCAGGTCCACATGGACGTCCACATGGGAGACCGCCTCCAGGAACACGTCCCGGGCCTGTCGCACCAGCGCGCGGAAACTCTGGGCCGGATCGGTCCGGACGCGCAGCGCCAGGATGTTCACGTAGTAGCCGATGGCGCCGGCGGCCTGCTGCCCGCGGATGTCCGCGGGCGAGCCGATCACGATGTCCGGCCCGGCGCCGTGCTGCGCGAGCAGCAGGTAGTAGGCGGCGAGCAGGATGACGGGTTCGGAGGCCCGCAGTTCCCTGCGCAGCCGGCGGACGACATCCCGTGCCTCGTCGGAGAGGTCGTGTGCGACCGTGGCCCCTTTCAGGGTCGTCTCCGCACTCCCCTGCCGGTCCATCCACAGATCCAGCGAGCCGGCGTCGAATCCGCTCAGATGATCGCGCCAGAACCGGAAGCTCTCCGGGCGCGGTTCGTCGGCGGCGACCGCCGCGACCGGCACGACCGCCTCGCCGGAGAGGTCCTCCCCGGCGAGGACCGCGTCGTAGAGCCGGGTGAGCTCACCCATCACGATCTGCGCGGACGCCACATCGAACACCAGGTGGTGGGCCACGACGCAGAGCACATCGCCCTCGGGCGCCTCGACCTGGCAGATCCGCAGCATGGGCCGGCCGTTGAACTTGAACGGACGGGCGGCGAGCGCGGTGAGATCGTCCGCCAGCCCGTCCGCGGTCGACCGGCTCACCTCGATGTCGACCGGGGCGTCCTCCGGGGCCAGGATCGCCTTGCGCAGTCCGGCGCCCTCGTCATGGAAGACGGTGCGCAGCACCTCGTGCTTGCGCAGGAGCCGGACGGCGGCCTCGCGCAGTGCCGTGGTCCGCAGCCGGCCCGCCACCTGGATGGCGGCCGGGATGTTGTTCACCCCGCTGTCCGGGACCAGCTTGTCGAGCAGCCACAACGCCTCCTCTTTCTGACTGGCCCGGGAGAGGGGCGTGCTCATGGGCTGCATGCGCTAGTTCCTTTCGACGTGCCGGGGTGAGGTCCGTCAGCTCAGCAGGCCGGTGACCGTGGTCGCGACGTCGGGCGTGCGCAGCAGATCGGCGTGCTCGACGGGGAAGCGGATCTCCTTGGCCACCCGGGCGGCCCGGTCGGCTTCGGAGAGGGGGTTGAGGCCGCTGGTGGCGGTCGCGGAGGTCATCGCGGTCAGCGACTTCCAGCCGTTCGTCGGGTCGAGGTCGCTGCCCCGCACGAAGAAGTGCAGGAACAGGCCGAAGGTGGCGACGAATTCCTCGCTGCGCTTGGCGTCCAGGCCCACCCGGGCGAACGCCGCGCCGCCGACCTCGCGGAAGATCGCGAGCAGCCGCTCACCGAACTTCTTGATGTCGCTCTCGTCGGTCAGTGCCTGCCCCGCGGCCTGCTGGGCGTGGGCGATCTCCTCGGGCTTGAGCAGCCCGGACATCCCCTCCATGGTGGTCAGGAAGTGGTGACAGACCACATCACGCCGGGGCAGCTCGGGGTCGAAGCCGATGAGGGCGGGCGTCTCGCCCTGGTGCTGCCCGATCCGCTCGGCCAGCGCCGCCGCGTACACCGCACCGACGCAGTAGCCCATGACGGCCCGGACCGGCCGGCCCTCCCGGAGGACGTCCTCCGCCCAGCGTTCGACGTAGTCGGCGCCGGTCATGCCCGCGTCCTCCTCCGGGGCGGGCGGCAGCGTCTCCCAGAGCGAGAATTGCGGCCGGGCGAGCGCGACGAAATCCGGAAAACCTGCCTGCGGCCTCCCGGTCACCGCGAAATCGACCGCGAGTACCACATCCTTTCCGTCCGAAGTCAACGATTTCCACGAGCCAGGAACTGCCATGTGGATTCACTCTCCGAGCTGAGCGTGTCGGTGCACGCAGCGTATTGGCCATCCCAGGAGCCGGAACACCCCTAAGGAACCCCTTAGTACCCCGAACCGGCCCAGGGGTAGGCCGGTTCGCCGGACGGGAGGAACCCGTCCGGCGAGGACCTGATCAACGCCGCAACGCGGTCAGGCGAGTTCGGATTCCAGGAACTCGACGACCGCATTGGGGGTCGGATAATCGTAGACAAGCGCGGCGGGCAGCGAGAGTCCGGTGATGCGGTTCAGTGCATTACGGAATTCCACCGCGGACAGCGAATTGAATCCGGCATCGAGGAAATCGAGGTCGGGTTCGACCGCCGCGGCGCTTTCGTGTCCCAGCGCCCGGGCCGCCACACCGCGGGCGATTTCCAGCAGTGTTTCCTGCCGGCCCGCAGCGTCCAGCTCCTTCAGGTAGGCCCGCAGCGCGTCCGGATCCACCTCGTCGCCGGTGTCCGCCGCGGGCTCCTGGGCGAGCCGGCGCACCTCGGGGAGGGCCCGCAGCAGCGAACCGGTCCGGGTGACGGCGAGTTCCGCCCAGTCCGCCTCGGCGACCGTGACGGACTGGTCCCCGTACTCGACCGCTCGGGCGAGCACGGTCTCCGGGGACGGCGCACCGTCCCAGCAGAGCACCGTTCCGCTGAGCCCTTCGGCCCGGCGCCGGCGCACCAGCTCCTCGCGGTAGGCGCCCGCCGCGGTGACCGCGGCCTGCGACGGATCGCCCCAGGTGCTCGCCGCCGGGGCGAGCAGGACGAACGCGGAGGCGTCGCGGGCGAGTTCGTGCAGATTCTCGGACTCGCGCACGGCCCTCTCCAGCACCCGGCCGAACTGTGCGACGGAGGCGGAGCCGACCGGCTGGTCCACGGCGCTCCCGATGCCGTGCACCACGGTGCTCAGCGGATGCGCCGCGGGGATGCGGTCCCGCAGCCGGGCCACCGCCGCCCCGTCGGTGAGTGCCTCGTCGAGGACGGTCACCGGGACGCCGAGGGGCTCCCCCGCGAGGGCGCGGGGCAGCATCAGATGCGTGGCACCGTTGCGGGCCAGCCAGCGGGCGACGGGGGCACCGGCGGCGCCCAGTTCACCGGCGAGCAGCACCGTGCCCGTGGGCCGCCAGGGCTGGTGGGCGGCGCCCCGGCCCGCGTGGACGAGCCTGCGGGCGAACACCCCGGAGGGGCGCAGGGCGAGCTCGTCCTCACCGTCGGCGTCGGCCAGCAGCTGGGCCAGCCAGGCTCCTTGGCGGGCGTCCAGGCTGTCCGGCAGATCGATCAGCCCGCCCCGGTGTCCGGGCCGGGCCGCGGCGACCGCCCGGCCGAGGCCCCGGAGCAGCGCCGCCGGGGTGCCGGCCGTGCTGCCCGTACGGGTCAGGGAGACCGCGCCCCGGGTCAGGGACCACAGCGGTGCGCCCGGCTCCGCCTCGTCGAGCACCTGGGCCAGCAACAGGGTCCCGGCCACGCCGGACGGCACCGAGGGGTGCTCCGGATGCGGCTGTTCGTCCAGCGACCACAGGGAGACCACCCCGGCAACTCCCGCCGGGAGTCCGGCGAGCAGCTCGGTCAGACGTGCCCGGTCGGCGTCCGCGCCGGTCACGGCGATGTGCTTTACGTCGGCGCCGTGCGCCCGCAGCGCCTCGGCGACCGACCGTGCGCAGTCCCCCTCCAGGTGCTCCTCCGGGACGAGCAGCGCCCAAGTTCCGGACAGTTCGGCGGTGGGCCGTTCGGTCACCGCGTGCCAGTCGGCCCGGTAACGCGTGCCGTCCATCGCCGACTCCCCGCGGCGGAGGGCGGACAGGGCCGGCAGCAGCGCGCCGATCGGCTGGTTCTCGTCGAGGTCCAGGGTGCGCAGCAGGGCGCCCAGGTCCTCCCGTTCCACCAGCTCCCAGAAGCGGGACTCGACCGGGTCCGCCGTGTCCGGCCGGCTCTCACCGGCCGGGTCGGCCTCGGGCCAGTACCGCTGCCGCTGGAAGGCGTAGGTGGGCAGCGCGACCCGTCGGCCGCCGCCGAACAGCGGGAGCCAGTCCACGGTGGCGCCGCGGACATGGGCACCGGACAGGGCCTGCAGCAGCGCCTCGCTCTCCGGCCGGTCCTTGCGCAGCGCGGGCAGGAACTCCCCGCCGGGCAGGCTCTCCTGGCCCATGGCGCTGAGCACTCCGCCGGGGCCGAGTTCGAGGAAGGTGTCCAGCCCCTCGGTGTGCAGCGCCTGCATGCCGTCGTGGAAGCGGACGGCCTCCCTGACGTGCCGCACCCAGTAGCCGGGGTCGCGCAGCTGGTCCGGCTCGGCGAGCCGGCCGGTCAGGTTGGACACCACGGGGAGGCTGGGCTCGGCGTAGGTCAGGCTTTCGGCGACGGTACGGAACTCGTCCAGCACGGGGTCCATCAGCGGCGAGTGGAACGCATGGCTGACGCGGAGCTGCTTGGTCCGGTACCCCTTGGCCTCCAGCGTCCTGACGAGTTCGGTCACCGTGGTCTCGGCGCCGGAAAGCACCACGGCCTCCGGCCCGTTCACCGCGGCGATGCTCACCTGGCCGGAGAGCAGCGGAAGGACCACGTCCTCAGGGGCCTGTACGGCGACCATCACGCCGCCGGCGGGCAGGCTCTGCATGAGCCTGCCGCGGGCCACCACCAGTTTCGCCGCGTCGGCCACCGACCAGACGCCCGCGAGATGGGCCGCGGTGACCTCACCGATGGAGTGGCCCAGCAGGGCGTCCGGGACCACGCCGAGGGATTCGACCAGCCGGAACAGTGCGACCTCGACGGCGAACAGCGCGGCCTGGGCGTACTGGGTCCGGTCCAGCAGGGCCGCCTCGGGAGAGCCCGGTTCGGCCCACACCACCTCGCGCAGCGGCCGGGGCAGCAGTGCGTCGAGTTCCGCGCACACCTCGTCCCAGGCCCGTGCGAACGCCGGGTAGTGCTCGTGGAGTTCGCGGCCCATCCCGAGGCGCTGGGCACCCTGGCCGGTGAAGAGCACACCGATCCGGCCCTCCCCCGCGACACCGGAGACCACGCCCGCCGGGGTCGTCCCCGCGGCCAGTGCCCGGATGCCGGTGAGCAGGGCGTCCCGGTCCCCGGTCACCACGGCGCGATGCCGTAGCGCGGACCGGGTCGACACCAGGGAGAAGCCCACATCCACCGGGTCCGCCTCGCCCTCGGCGAGGGTGGCCAGTCGCGCGGCCTGCGCCCGCAGGGCCTGGGCCGAGTGCGCGGAGAGCACCCACGGCAGCACCGCGGGAGCCGTCCCGGGCCCGGAGTCGGCCGGGGTGCCGGCCGCCGAGGGCTGTTCCAGGATCAGGTGCGCGTTGGTGCCGCTGATCCCGAAGGAGGAGACCGCGGCCCGCCTGGGCTGTCCGGTCTCCGGCCACTCGCGTGCCTCGGTGAGCAGCTCGACCGCGCCTGACGCCCAGTCCACGTGGGTGGAGGGCCGGTCCACATGCAGTGTCCGGGGCAGCTCGCCGTGCTGCATGGCGAGGACCATCTTCATCACACCGGCCACACCGGCCGCGGCCTGGGTGTGCCCGATGTTGGATTTGATCGAACCGAGCCACAGGGGGTGGTCCTCGGGCCGGTCCTGCCCGTAGGTGGCCAGCAGGGCCTGGGCCTCGATGGGGTCACCGAGGGTGGTGCCGGTGCCGTGTGCCTCGACCGCGTCGATCTGGTCGGCGTTCAGACGGGCGTTGGCCAGGGCCTGCCGGATCAGCCGCTGCTGGGACGGGCCGTTCGGCGCGGTCATCCCGTTGGAGGCGCCGTCCTGGTTCACCGCCGAACCCCGCACCACGGCGAGGACCGGGTGCCCGTTGCGCACCGCGTCGGACAGCCGCTCGACGAGCAGGACGCCCACGCCCTCGGCCCAGCCCGCGCCGTCGGCCGCGTCCGCGAAGGACTTGCACCGTCCGTCGGGGGCGAGCCCGCGCTGGCGGGAGAAGTCGATGAACGTGCCCGGGGTCGCCATCACCGACACGCCGCCGGCCAGGGCGAGGGAGCACTCCCCCTGCCGGAGGGCCTGCACCGCGAGATGCAGGGCGACCAGCGAGGACGAACAGGCCGTGTCCACGGTGACCGCGGGGCCCTCCAGCCCGAAGGTGTAGGAGATCCGTCCGGAGACGGCGCCGCCGGCGACGCCCACGCCCACATAGCCGTCGAGCTGTTCGGCCGCGGCGGTCAGCATGCCGTAGTCGTTGTACATCACTCCGGCGAACACTCCGGTGCCGCTGCCCTTCAGTGCCGCCGGGTCGATCCCGGCGCGCTCGAAGGTCTCCCAGGAGGTTTCCAGCAGCAGCCGCTGCTGCGGGTCCATCGCCAGTGCCTCCTTCGGGCTGACCCCGAAGAAGCCGGCGTCGAACCGCGCCGCGTCGTAGAGGAATCCGCCTTCGGTGCAGTAGCTGGTGCCCGGGTGGTCCGGGTCCGGGTCGAAGAGGCGCTCCATGTCCCAGCCCCGGTCCGCGGGGAAGGCCGAGACCGCGTCCGTGCCGCTGGTCAGCAGCTGCCACAGCTTCTCGGGTGAGTCGACGCCACCGGGGTAGCGGCAGCTCATCCCGATGATGGCGATCGGCTCATCGGTGCGGACCGCGGCCGGTGCACCGGCCGTGGTGCCGACGGCCGCGCCCAGCAGTTCGTCCCGGACGAAACCGGCGAGATCCAGCGGGGTCGGATAGTCGAACACCAGGGTCGCGGGCAGCCGGAGGCCGACCGCCGCGCCGAGCCGGTTGCGCAGCTCGACCGCGGTCAGCGAGTCGAAGCCGATCTCCTTGAACGGCCGGGAGGATTCCACGGCGTGCGGACCGGCGTAGCCGAGCACGGCCGCGACCTGGGCGCGCACCAGATCGAGCAGGGTGCGGTCCCGTTCCGCCGCGGACATCCCGGTCAGGCGCTCACGCAGTTCGGAGGTGGCGGCGCCGCCACTGTCCACCTGCCGTCGGCCGGACGTACGGACCAGACCGCGCAGCAGCTCGGGCACCATTCCGGAACCGGCCTGCTGCCGCAGCGCGGCGAGGTCGAGCCGGGCGGGGACCAGCAGTGCGTCCTCCGCGGCGCGTGCCGCGTCGAACAGCTCCACGCCCTGTGCCGAGGACAGCCCGGTCATGCCGGAGCGCGACATCCGGGCGAGCGCGGCCTCGTCCAGTGCCTCGGTCAGCCCGCTCGCCTCCGTCCAGCGGCCCCAGGCCAGGGAGAGCGCGGGAAGTCCGGCGGCCCGCCGGTGCGCGGCGAGGGCGTCGACGAAGGCGTTGGCGGCGGCGTAGTTCGCCTGCCCGGATCCGCCGAGGACTCCGGCGGCGGAGGAGAACACCACGAAGGCCGCCAGGTCGAGGTCCTGGGTCAGCTCGTGCAGATGCCAGGCGGCGTCCACCTTGGGCCGCATCACCGCGTCCAGGCGCTCCTGGGTCAGCGACTCCAGCACTCCGTCGTCCAGGGTGCCGGCGGCGCTGATCACTGCGGTCAGCGGACGGTCGGCGGGGACGGCGGCGAGCAGTTCCCGCAGCGCCTCCCGGTCGGCGGCGTCACAGGCGGCGATCTCCACCTCGGCACCGAGTTCCCGCAGTTCGGCCTCCAGCGCGGCCGCGCCCTTGGCCGTGCGGCCGCTGCGGCTGGTCAGCAGGAGGTGCCGGACGCCGTGCTCGGTCACGAGGTGCCGGGCGAACAGCGCGCCCAGGGTTCCGGTGCCGCCGGTGATCAGTACGGTGCCGCCGGGGGTGAACTCGGGTGCCGTGGCGGCGGATACGCCCATTCTGGCCAGCCGCGGGAGCCGGATCTCACCGGCCCGCAGGGCGAGCTGTGCCGCGCCGAGGGCCAGTGCGGCGGGCAGGGCACGGGCCGAGGTCTCCAGCCCGTCGGAGTCCAGGAGGACGAACCGGCCGGGGTGTTCGGACTGGGCGGTGCGCAGCAGGCCCCAGACCGGGGCGTGCACCAGATCCGTGAGGGCCGCGCCGGGTTCGATGGCCACCGCGCCCTGGGTGGCGATCACCAGCCGGGCGTCGGCGAACCGTTCCTCGGCCAGCCAGTCCTGGGCGAGGCCGAGCAGCCGGCCGCTCGCGTCCCGGACCGCGGCGGGGACGTCGGGCGCCTCCGGCGGGACGCAGGACACCATCACGACGTCGGGCACCGGCGCTCCGGCGTCCATGGCGCGGAGCAGCGCGGCCAGTTCCGGGTACTCGTCGACCCGGGCGCCGGACGCTTCGAGTGCCGCGCGGTGGTCCTGTCCGGCCGCGCCGAGCAGGGCGACCGTGCCGGCGGGGGCCTGCGCGGGGGCCGGTGCCGGGGTCCAGTCCACCCGGAAGAGCGCGTCGTGGAAGGTGGGGCCGGTCCCGTCCAGGGCGTCGGTGGTCAGTTGGCGCAGCATCAGGGAGGCCACCGAGGCGACCGGGGCTCCGGTGGCGTCCGCGACGCTCACCGAGAGCGCGTTCGTCCCCGTCGGGGACAGCCGCACCCGCACCGTGCCGGCGCCCGCGGCGTGCAGGCTCACCCCGGACCAGGCGAACGGCAGCCACGGCCGGTCCCCGCCCTCGTCCTCGACGAACCCGCCGAGGGCCAGCGGATGCAGTGCCGCGTCCAGCAGCGCGGGGTGCAGCCCGAACGCCGCGCCCTCGTCCTCGGCCGCCTCGGGCAGCGCGACCTCGGCGAACAGCTCGGTGCCGCGTCGCCATACCGAGCGCAGGCCCCGGAAGACCGGGCCGTAGGACAGACCGGTCCCCGTGAAGCGTTCGTAGAGCCCGTCGAAGGCGACGGGTTCGGCCCCCTCGGGCGGCCAGGCCTCCTCGCGGGGGCCGGCGGTCCCCGTGCCGGCGGTGAGGGTGCCGGTGGCGTGGGTGGTCCAGGGTTCCTCGTCGGGAGCGTCCTCCGGCCGGGAGCGCACGCTCAGCTGACGGCGGCCGGAGTCGTCGGGCCCGCCGACGGCGAGCTGCAGCCGGATCCCGCCGCGGTCGGGCAGCACCAGCGGGGCCGCCAGGGTGAGTTCCTCCAGGACCTCGCAGCCGACCTCGTCACCGGCGCGCACGGCCAGTTCCACGAACGCGGTGCCGGGCAGGACCGCCCGCCCGGCGACCACATGGTCGGCCAGCCAGGCGTGGGTGGACAGCGACAACCGCCCGGTGAACAGCACTCCTTCGTCATCGGCGAGGGTCACCACGGCGCCGAGCAGCGGGTGCCGGGCGGCGCTCAGCCCGAAGCCGGCGGCGTCACCGGCCGCGGTCATGGTGCCCTTCGGCCAGTACCGCTGCCGTTCGAAGGCGTAGGTCGGCAGGGCGACCGTCCCGTCCGCGGCACCGGCGAACACGGCGGCCCAGTCGGGGCTCTGCCCGTGGGCGTGCACCTGGCCGAGGGAGGTGAGGAACCGGGCCACCCCGCCCTCGTCGCGCCGCAGCGAACCGGTGACCAGCGCGGACCGGCCGGCCGACTCGACGGTGTCCTGCACGCCGAGGGCGAGCACGGGATGCGCGCTGACCTCGATCAGGGTGCTGAAGCCGGCGTCGAGCAGACCGCGGACGGCCGGCTCGAAGAGCACGGTCTGCCGCAGGCTGCGGTACCAGTAGTCCGCGTCCATGGCCGCGGTGTCCAGCCAGTCGCCGGTGAGCGTGGAGTACACCGGGATGTCGGCGGCGCGCGGGCTGACGGGTGCGAGCACCTCCAGCAGCCGTTCCCGGATCTGTTCCACCTGGGCCGAGTGCGAGGCGTAGTCCACCTCGATCCGGCGGGCGCGCACCCCGTCGGCCTCGCAGCCGTCCAACAGCTCCTGCAGGGCCCGCGGTTCACCGGAGACGACCACCGAGGACGGCCCGTTGACCGCGGCGACGGACAGCCGCTCGCCCCAGGCCCCCAGCCGCTCCTCGACCTGCTCCAGCGGCAGCGCGACGGACACCATCCCGCCGTGTCCGGCCAGTTCGATCAGGGTCTTGCTGCGCAGGGCGACCACCCGGGCCGCGTCCTGGAGGGACAGCGCCCCGGCCACACAGGCGGCGGCGATCTCGCCCTGGCTGTGCCCGACCACGGCGGAGGGGGTGATACCGCAGGACTGCCACAGCGCGGCCAGGGAGACCATCACCGCCCAGAGCGCCGGCTGCACCACGTCCACCCGGTCGAAGCCCGGTGCGCCCTCGGCGCCCCGAAGGACCTCGGTCAGCGACCAGTCGGTGAACTCCGACAGGGCGCGCTCGCACTCCCGGATCCGGTCGGCGAACACCGGTGAGGAGTCGAGCAGTTCCACCGCCATCCCGGCCCACTGCGATCCCTGGCCGGGGAAGAGGAAGGCCACCTTGCCGCGGTTGCCCACGACGCCCTCCACCAGGTTCCCGGCGGGTTCACCGTGTTCCAGCGCGGTCAGCCCGCTGAGCAGCTCCGCACGGTCCGCGCCGACCACCAGCGCCCGGTGCTCCAGGGCGGCCCGGGTGGTGGCCAGCGAATGTCCGACGGTGGCCGGGTCCAGCTCCGGCCGGTCCGCCACGAAGGACGCGAGCCGGGCGGCCTGCGCCCGCAGCGCCCCGGCGGTCGCACCGGACAGGACCCAGGGCACCGTGCCGGTCGCGGCGAGGCCCGGAGCCCGGGCCGGGGCCTCCTCGGCGGCCGGGGGGACGGCCTCGGCGGTGGGGGCTTCCTCCAGGATGAGGTGCACATTGGTGCCGCTGATGCCGAACGAGGAGACACCGGCGCGGCGCGGATGGTCGGCGCTCTCCCACGGCTTCGCCTCGGTGAGCAGCTCCACCGCGCCGGACTCCCAGTCCACGTGCGGGGTGGGCGCGTCCACGTGCAGGGTCTTCGGCAGCATCCGGTGGCGCAGGGCCATGACCATTTTGATCACGCCGGCGATACCGGCGGCCTGCTGGGCGTGCCCGATGTTGGACTTGACCGATCCGAGCCACAGCGGCCGTTCGGCGGTCCGTGCCTTGCCGTACGTGGCGAGCAGCGCCTGCGCCTCGATCGGGTCACCGAGGGTGGTGCCGGTGCCGTGCGCCTCGACCGCGTCGACCTGGCCCGCGGTGATCCCCGCGTTCTCCAGGGCGCGGCGGATGACCCGTATCTGGGACGGCCCGTTGGGGGCGGTCAGGCCGTTCGAGGCGCCGTCCTGGTTCACCGCGGAACCGCGCAGCACCGCGAGCACCGGGTGCCCGTTGCGGAGCGCGTCGGAAAGCCGCTCGACCAGCACCACCCCGACGCCCTCCGCCCAGCCGGTGCCGTCGGCCCCGGCCGCGAACGCCTTGCACCGCCCGTCCGGGGACAGCCCGCGCTGCCGGGAGAAGCTGGTGAACACACCGGGGGTGCCCATCACGGTCACCCCGCCGGCCAGCGCCAGGGAGCACTCCCCCTGCCGCAGCGCCTGGGCCGCCATGTGCAGGGCGACCAGCGAGGACGAACAGGCGGTGTCCACGGTCACCGCGGGGCCCTCGAAGCCGAAGGAGTACGACACCCGGCCGGACAGCACACTGCTGGCCACACCCGTCATCGTGTACCCCTCGGACGCGTCCGGGAGCTGCTGGATCACCGGGACGTACTCGGCGCCGCTGGCACCGAAGAAGACCCCGGTGTCGCTGCCCCGCACACTCGACGGGTCGATCCTCGCGTCTTCGAAGGCCGCCCAGGCGGCCTCCAGGACCACCCGCTGCTGGGGGTCCATCGCGAGCGCCTCACGCGGGCTGATGCCGAAGAACGCGGCATCGAAGTCGATCGCGTCGTAGACGAATCCGCCTTGTTTCACATAGCTCTTGCCGGATTTCTCCGGGTCGGCGTCGAACAGCTCGTCGGTGTCCCAGCCGCGGTCGGCGGGGAAGTCGGAGATCGGGTCGCCGCCGGCGGCGACCAGGTCCCAGAGCTGCTCCGGTGTACCGGCCCCCGGGTAGCGGCAGTTCATGCCGATGATCGCGAGCGGCTGCCGGCCCTTCTCCTCGGCCTCGCGCAGGCGCTGCCGGGTGTCGTGCAGATCAGCCGCGACCCGCTTGAGATAGTCGACCAGCTTCTCTTCATCCGCCATCAGGCGCGCCTTCCTTGTCGGTCCCCAGCGTGCGCATCAGGAGAGTCCGAGTTCGTCGTTGATGAACGCGAAGACCTCATCGGTGCTCGCCGCTTGGAGCCTGTCCTTGACATCGGTCGTGCCGGCCGTGGACCGCCGGTCCTCCCACGCTTTGGTGAGGGCCTGCAGCCGGCTGGTGATGGAGGCCCCGGCGCCCTCGTCCGGGGAGACCGCGGCCAGGGCGCTCTCCAGCCGTTCGAGTTCGCCGAGCACCACGGCGGCCGGATCGGCGGCCTCGGGGGCCAGCGTCTCCTTGAGGTGCGCCGCCAGGACCTCCGCGTTGGGGTAGTCGAACACCAGCGTGGCGGGCAGCCGGAGCCCGGCGGCCCCGTTCAGCCGGTTGCGGAACTCGACCGCGGTCAGCGAGTCGAAGCCCATCTCGTTGAACGCCCGGCCCGGTTCCACCGCGTCCGGCGAGCCGTGGCCGAGGACGGCCGCGGCCTGTTCCCGGACGAAGTCCAGCAGGACCCGGTCGATCTCCTCGGCCGTCAGACCCGTCAGCCGCTGGGCGAAGTCGTCCGCCGAGCGGGTGGCCGCCGCCACCGTGCGCCGGGCCGGTGCCTTGACCAGCCCCCGCAGCAGTGGGGGTACGGCCTCGGCGGGTGCGCCGCGGAACACCGAGACGTCCAGCCGGGCCGGCATCATCGCCGGTTCGTCGGCCCGCAGTGCCGCGTCGAAGAGCGTCATGCCCTCCTCCGTGGACAGCGGGGGCATTCCGGCCCGGCTCATCCGCCGGACATCGGCCTCGCCGAGGTGCCGGGTGATGCCGCTGGTCTCGGTCCACAGGCCCCAGGACAGCGCGGTGGCGGGCAGTCCGTGGGCCCGCCGGTGCGCGGCCAGCGCGTCCAGGAACACATTCGCCGCCGCGTAGTTGCCCTGCCCGGCGCCGCCGAAGGTGCCGGCGGCGGCGGAGTACAGCACGAAGGCGGCGAGGTCCTGGCCTGCGGTGAGCTCGTGCAGGTTCACCGCGGCGTCCACCTTGGGCCGCAGCACCGTGTCGAGCCGCTCCGGGGTCAGGGAGCCGATCACCCCGTCGTCCAGGACGCCGGCGGTGTGCACCACCGCGGTCAGCGGACGGTCGGCGGGGACGGCGGCCAGCAGTTCCCGCAGCGCCGCGCGGTCGGCCGCGTCACAGGCGGCGATCTCCACCTCGGCGCCGAGTTCCCGCAGTTCGCGCTCCAGCTCCGGTGCGCCGTCCGCCGCCCGGCCGCTGCGGCTGGTCAACAGGAGGTGCCGGACGCCGTGTTCGCGCACCAGGCGCCGGGCGGCCAGGCCGCCGAGGGTGCCGGTGCCGCCGGTGACGAGGACCGTGCCCCGTTCGTCCAGGGTCTCCGGCATGGTCAGCACGATCTTCCCGGTGTGCCGGGCCTTCGCGATGTACCGGAAGGCCTCGGGGGCCCGGCGGACATCCCATGTGGTGACCGGGATCGGCCGCAGCGCACCGGAGTCGAGCAGGCGCACCACCTCCCGGAGTACCTCGCCGACCCGCTGCGGACCGGCGCCGATCATCAGGTCGAAGGCCTGGTACTCCACACCGGGGTAGGCGGCCGCGACGTCCTCGGGGGTACGCACATCGGTCTTGCCCATCTCCAGGAAGCGGCCGCCACGGGGCAGCAGCCGCAGCGAGGCGTCCACGAACTCACGGGCCAGTGCGTCCAGGACGACGTCCATCCCGCGGCCGCCGGTGGTGCGGCGGAACTTCTCCTCGAAGTCGAGGTCACGGGAGGAGGCGATGTGCTCCTCGTCGAGGCCGCTCTCGCGCAGAGTGTCCCATTTCCCGGTGCTGGCCGTGCCGAAGACCTCCGCACCGAGGTGCCGGGCCAGTTGCACGGCGGCCATGCCGACACCGCCGGCCGCGTTGTGCACCAGCACCGACTCCCCGGCCTGCAGCCTGCCGAGTTCCACCAGGCCGTAGTAGGCGGTGGAGTAGACGATCGGTACGGAGGCGGCCTGGACGTAGGACCAGTCGTCGGGGAACCGCGCCAGCATGCGGTGGTCGGTGACGGCCACCGGGCCGAACGCGCCGGCGAACATGCCGATCACGCGGTCGCCGGGGGCGAAGTCGCTGACCTCCGGGCCGACTTCGAGGACGACACCGGCGGCCTCGATGCCCATCTCCGCCTTCTCCGGGTACATCCCGAGCGCGATCATGACGTCGCGGAAGTTCAGACCGGCCGCGCGCACCCCGATCCGGACCTCGCCGGGGACCAGTGCGCGGTCCGCGTCCGAGGGCACCAGCGCGAGGTTGTCGAACGTACCGGCACTGGTGACGTCGAGCTTCCAGGCCGGGCCGCGGGCCGGTGGCACCAGGGTGCCGCCGGAGGCGAGCGACGCCAGCCGCGGAGTCCGCAGTGCGCCCGCGCGCACGGCGAGCTGTGGTTCTCCGGAGCCGAGCGCGGCGGCGAGCACGTCCGGGCCGCCCGAACCGTCCGAGTCGATCAGGACGATCCGTTCCGGGTTCTCCGACTGCGCGGACCGGAGCAGACCCCAGACCGGGGCGGCGGCGAGATCCGCGATGCCCTCGTCGGCGTGCACCGCGACCGCGCCGCGGGTGACCACGGCAAGGGTCGTGTTCTCCAGGCGGTCGTCGGCCAACCAGTCCCGTGCCAGTGACAGCACCCGACCGGTCAACTCCCGTATGGCGACGGGCAGTTCAGCGGAATCAGTGTCGGCGGCACACGGGACTAGCACGACTTCCGGCACCGGGGTGCCGCTGTCGAGCGCGCTGGTCAGCGCGGCCAGGTCGGCGTACCGCGTGGCCGTCTCCGGCGCCCCGTCGAGCTCGCCGAGGAGCGCCCAGGCCGCGGTGTCCGCGGGTTCGGCGGTGACCTCCGGCCAGTCGACCCGGTACAGCGAGTCGGGCAGGGACGGCGCGGTGGCCGTGGCGGCGGTGTCCTGGCGGCGCAGGACCAGGGACTCCACGGTGGCGACCGGGGTGTTCGTCTCGTCCGCTGCGGCCACCGAGACGGCGTCCGTACCGGCCGGTGCGATCCGCACCCGCAAGGTGGCGGCGCCGGCCGCGTGCAGCGTCAGACCGCTCCAGGCGAACGGGAGCCGTGCGCCCCCTTCGTCGGCGAAGAAGGAGCCCAGTCCGGCCGCGTGCAGCGCGGCGTCCAGCAGGGCGGGATGCAGACCGAAGGAACCGGCGTCCTCGGCCGCGGCCTCGGGCAGCGCGACCTCGGCGAAGACCTCCTCGCCACGCCGCCAGGCCGCACGCAGCCCCTGGAAGACCGGTCCGTAGTTCATCCCGGCCCCGGCGAGCTGCGGGTAGTAGTCCGCGGTGTCGACGGGCTCGGCGCCGGCCGGGGGCCAGGCCGTTTCGGCGAACGCGCCGGTGGCGCCGGCGGGGGCCAGTACGCCGGTGGCGTGCTGGGTCCAGCCCTGCTCGGCGGCGTCCGACTCCGGCTGGGAGTGCACGCTCAGCGAGCGGCGGCCGTCGTCGTCCGCGGCACCGACCACCACCTGCAGCCGGACCGCGCCCCGCGCGGGGAGCGCCAGTGGTGCCGCCAGCGTCAGTTCCTCCAGCAGCCCGCATCCGACCTCGTCACCGGCCCGTACGGCCATCTCGACGAACGCGGTGCCGGGCAGCAGGACCAGGTCGCCGATGGCGTGGTCGGCGAGCCAGGGGTGGCTGTGGGTGCCGATCCGACCGGTGAACAGGACCTCGTCGGAGCCGGCCACCGCGACGGCGGCGCCGAGCAGCGGATGACCGGCCGCGCCCAGTCCGGCGGCGGCGACATCACCGGCCGTACCGGAGGGCCGCGGCCAGTACCGCTCCCCCTGGAAGGCGTAGGTGGGCAGGTCCACCCGCCGCGCCCCGAGTCCGGAGAAGAAGGCCGGCCAGTCGACCGGGACGCCGCGCAGATGCAGCCGGGCCAGCGCGGTCACCGCGGCGCCGTCCTCGGCGCGGTCCCGGCGCAGTGTGGGCACCAGCACGGTGTCCTCGCCGGTCACACACTCCTGGCCCATTCCGGACAGCACACCGTCCGGGCCGATTTCCAGGAAGGTCCGCACCCCGGCGTCCTCCAGGGCGCGCACCCCGTCGCAGAACCGCACCGCGCCGCGGACATGCCCCACCCAGTAGTCCGGCGAGCAGGCCTCCTCCTCGGTGAGGGGCCGGCCGGTCACATTGGACACGATCTCCATGTGAGGCGGTCGGAAGGTCAGCCCGGCCACGGCCTGCCGGAAGTCGTCCAGCATCGGTTCCATCAGCGGGGAGTGGAAGGCGTGGCTGACGGCCAGGCGCTTGGTGGTGACCCCCGCGGCGGACAGGGTGTCCGCGACCTCCAGTACGGCCTTCTCCGCTCCCGAAATGACCACGGAGGCGGGGCCGTTGACGGCCGCGATACCGACCTCGTGCTCGCGCCCGGCGAGCAGGGCGGTGACCTCGGCCTCGGTGGTGCGCACCGACACCATCGCGCCGTCGGCGGGCAGTTCCTGCATCAGCCGGCCGCGCGCGGCGACCAGGGCGCAGGCGTCGGGCAGGGACCACACCCCGGCCACATGGGCCGCGACCACTTCACCGATGGAGTGGCCGACCAGCCGGTCGGGGCGGACGCCCCACGACTCCAGCAGCCGGTACAGGGCGACCTCGACCGCGAAGAGGGCGGCCTGGGTGTACTGCGTGTGGTCCAGTAACGCGGCGTCCGGGGAACCGGGTTCGGCCCAGATGATCTCCCGGAGCGGACGGGGCAGCCACCGGTCCAGTTCGGCGGCGGCCTCGTCGAAGGCCTGCGCGAAGACCGGGTGGCGACGGTGGAGTCCGGCACCCATGCCGACCCGCTGGGCGCCCTGGCCGGTGAACATCACCGCGAGCGAACCGGTGGCGGCCGTGCCGGTCACCACCTCGGCTCCCGCGGCACCGGAGGCGAGCGCCGCCAGCCCGCGCCGCAGGTCGTCCTGGTCGGTGCCGATCACCGCGGCCCGGTGCTCGAACGCCGACCGGGAGGTGAGCAGCGACCAGGCGAGGTCGGCGGGCCCGGTGTCGGGGGCGTCCGTGAGGTGCTCCGCCAGCCGTGCGGCCTGCGCGGCCAGTGCCTGCGGGGTCTTGCCGGAGAGCACCCAGGGCAGCGGTCCGTCCGCCACCGCGTCGTCCGCGGGGGGTGCCGGGAGGTCCGGGGCCTGCTCCAGGATCAGATGGGCGTTGGTGCCGCTGAAGCCGAAGGAGGACACCCCGGCCCGGCGGGGCCGGTCGAGTGCGGGCCATGCCCGGGCCGCGGTCACCAGTTCCACCGCGCCGCTGGACCAGTCCACATGGGTGGAGGGCGCGTCCACGTGCAGGGTCTTCGGCAGCAGTCCGTGCCGCATGGCGAGGACCATCTTGATCACGCCGGCGACCCCGGCGGCGGCCTGGGTGTGCCCGATGTTCGACTTCACCGAACCGAGCCACAGCGGCCGGTCGTCGGCGCGCTCCGCCCCGTACGTGCTGAGCAGTGCCTGTGCCTCGATGGGGTCGCCGAGGCGGGTTCCGGTGCCGTGTGCTTCGACGGCGTCCACGTCGGACGCTCCGAGACCGGCGGAGGCGAGGGCCTGCCGGATCACCCGGGCCTGGGAGGGCCCGTTGGGCGCGGTCAGTCCGTTCGAGGCACCGTCCTGGTTGATCGCGGAACCCCGCACCACGGCGAGCACCGGATGGCCGTTGCGCACCGCGTCGGAGAGCCGCTCGACGAGCAGAACCCCGACGCCCTCACCCCAGTTGGTGCCGTCGGCGCCCTCGGCGAAGGCCTTGCACTTGCCGTCGGGGGCCAGTCCGCGCAGCCGGCTGAACTCGATGAAGGAACCGGGGGTGGTCATCAGCGTCACCCCGCCGGCCAGTGCCAGTGAGCACTCCCCCGACCGCAGTGCGGCGGCCGCGAGATGCAGTGCCACCAGCGAGGAGGAGCAGGCGCTGTCGATGGTCATCGTGGGGCCTTCGAGGCCCAGCGCGTAGGCGACCCGGCCGGACATCACGCTGTAGCTGGTGCCGGTGCCCAGGAACCCGTCGGGGCCCTGTCCGGCGCCGGCCAGGACGCTCATGTAGTCGTTGCCGTTGGCGCCGACGAACACGCCGGTGTCGGTGCCGTGCACGGTCGCCGGGTCGATCCCGGCGGCCTCGATGGCCTCCCAGGCCACTTCGAGCAGCAGCCGCTGCTGCGGGTCCATCGAGATCGCCTCACGCGGGCTGATCTCGAAGAAGCCGGCGTCGAATTCGGCCAGGCCGTCGATGAAACCGCCGTGCCGCACATAGCTGGCACCGGCCTGGTCGGGGTCGCTGTCGTACATCCCCTCGGTGTCCCAGCCCCGGTCGGCGGGGAACGGGGTGATCCCGTCCCGCCCTTCGGCCAGGAGCTCCCACAGCTGCTCCGGGTTCCGTACGCCGCCGGGCAGCCGGCAGCCCATCCCGACGATGGCGATTGGTTCGTCGGACGCCGCGACGGCGGTCCGGGTGACCGACGGGGTGCCGGCGGAGTCCGTGATCTCGTCCCGCAGATGGCGGACGAGGACCGTCGGGGTCGGGTAGTCGAAGATCATCGTGGCCGGCAGGGTCAGCCCCGACGCGGTGGTGAGCCGGTTGCGGAACTCCACCGCGCTCAGCGAGTCGAAGCCCAGGTCCTTGAACGCCCGGGCGGGATCGACGAGTTCGGGGCTGTCGTAGCCGAGGACATCCGCTATCTGGGTGCGGACGAAGTCCAGCAGTGCCTTGTCGCGGTCGGCGTCGGTCAGCCCGGCGAGTTCCCGGCGCAGCGCCGAGTCGGTGACCGCCGGCCCGTCGCCCCCGCTCAGCAGATCCCGTGCCTCGGGCACCCCGGCGAACAGCGGGCTCGGCCGGTGGAAGGTGAAGCCGGGGATGAAGCGGTCCCAGTCCACGTCGGCGACGGTCAGACAGGTCTCGTCCTGGCCGAGCGCCGCGGCCAGCGCGGCGACGGCCAGTTCCGGCGCCATCGCGGGCAGTCCGCGCTGACGGAGCTGGTCCTGTACGGCGGCGTCCTCCGCGAGGCCTCCCCCGCCCCAGGGGGCCCAGGCCACCGAGGTGGCGGTGAGTCCGCGGGCCCGGCGCTGTTCGGCGAGGGCGTCGAGGTAGGCGTTGGCCGCGCCGTAACCGGCCTGGCCACCGCTGCCCCAGACCCCGGCGACCGAGGAGAACAGCACGAACGCGTCCAGCTCCCGGTCCCCGAGGAGGGCGTCGAGATGGGCCGCACCGGCGACCTTGGAGGAGAGGACCCCGTCGAGGTCCGCCCCGCCGAGTTCGGTGACCGGCCCGACCGGCCCGCCGGTGCCGGCGATGTGCAGCACGGCGGTGGGCGGTTCGGGCAGGCCGTCGAGCAGCCGGGCGAGGCTGTCCCGGTCGGCCACGTCGCAGGCGGCGAGGGTGACTTCGGCGCCGAGCGCGGTGAGTTCCGCGGTGAGTTCGGCGCTGCCGGGGGCGTCCGGGCCACGGCGGCTGGTGAGCACCAGGTGCCCGGCCCCGTTGGCGGCGAGCCAGCGGGCGCAGGCGGCGCCCAGCGCGCCGGTGCCACCGGTGATCAGCACGGTGCCGCGGGGCTTCCAGGGCGCGGCGTCCCGGTCGAGACGGGCGCGTACCAGCCGGCGGGCGAACACCCCGGCCGGCCTGATGGCGAGCTGGTCCTCGTCCCCGGCTCCGGTGAGCAGGGCGCAGAGCCGGGCCGCCGCGGTCCGGTCCCACTCCGCGGGCAGGTCGATGAGCCCGCCCCAGCGGTCGGACTGCTCCAGGGCGACGGTGCGGCCGAGCCCCCACACCTGGGCGAGTTCCGGCTCCCGCAGCGGGTCCGCCGCACCGGTCGACACCGCGCCGCTGGTGACGCACCACAGGGGTGCGCTGATGTCCGCGTCGCCCAGCGCCTGGACCAGGGCCAGTGCCTCGGTGACCGTGGGCCGGGCCAGTACTCCGGCGATCTCACCGTCGAGTGCCGCCAGGCCGGCGGCGAGTTCCTCGCGGCTGCCGCCGAGGGCGAGACGCACCACCTGGGCGCCGTGCGCGGTGAGTGCGTCCGCGAGGTGGTCGTCCTCGTCCGGTCCGGCGAGGATCCAGGTGCCGGTGAGCGCGGCGGCGCCGGACGGCACCGGCTTCCAGGAGATCCGGTAGGCCCACTTGTCCACCGTGGACTCGTGCTCCCGGCGCCGGCGCCAGGCGGACAGCGCCGGCAGGATCGCGCCGAGCGGCTGGTCCTCGTCCAGCTCCAGGGTGTGCAGCAGTTCGGGGAGGTCCTCGCGGGCGACCAGGTCCCAGAAGCGGGCGTCGTCCGCGGCGGCCGGACGGTCCGGCTCGCCGGTGACGGCCGTCTCGTCCAGCCAGTACCGCCGCCGCTGGAAGGGGTAGGTGGGCAGGTCGACCCGCCGGGAGCCGGTGAGCAGCGGGTTCCAGTCCACGGTGGCGCCACGGGCGTAGGCCCCGCCCACCGCCTCCAGCAGTGCCACGGGTTCGGTGCGGTTCTCGCGCAGGGCGGGCAGGAAGCGGACGGTGTCGTCACCGGGCAGGCAGTCCTGGCCCATGGCGGAGAGCACCCCGCCGGGCCCGAGTTCGAGGAAGGTGGTCACGCCCTCGGCGTGCCCGGCGAGGAGGCCGTCGTGGAAGCGCACCGCCTCGCGGATGTGCCGCACCCAGTACTCCGGGTCGCACAGTTCCTGAGCGGTGGCGAGCCGTCCGGTCACGTTGGACACCACGGGCATCCGGGGCTCGGCGTAGGTGATCTGCTCCGCGACCGCGCGGAAGGCGTCGAGCACGGGTTCCATCAGCGGCGAGTGGAAGGCATGGCTGACCCGCAGCTGCTTCACCTTGCGGCCGCGCGACGACAGCTCGGCGGCGATCCGCGCGACCGCGTCCCCGGCTCCGGAAAGCACCACGGACTCAGGCCCGTTGACGGCCGCGAGACCGACCTGGTCCTGGTCCGCCAGCAGGGGAAGGACCTCGTCCTCGGTGGCCCGTACGGACACCATGGCGCCGCCGGCCGGGAGTTCCTGCATCAGCCGGCCACGGGCCGCGACCAGGGTGGCGGCGTCCGCCAGGGACCACACTCCGGCCACATGGGCGGCGGTGAGCTCACCGATGGAGTGGCCCAGCAGGAGGTCCGGCGCCAGGCCCCAGGATTCGGTGAGCCGGTAGAGCGCGACCTCGAGGGCGAACAGGGCGGCCTGGGTGTACTGCGTCTGGTCGAGGAGGTCGCCCGCACCGTGCACGACCTCGCGCAGCGGCTTCGGCAGCCGGCCGTCGAAGGCGGCACAGACCTCGTCGAAGGCGCGGGCGAACACCGGGTACGCCGCATACAGTTCCCGGCCCATCCCGAGCCGTTGGGAGCCCTGCCCCGTGAACAGCACACCGAGCTTGCCGTCGGCGACGACATCGGCGACCACCCCGGCCGGGCGCCGTCCGGCGGCCAGCCCCCGGGCACCGGACAGCAGACCGTCCCGGCCGGCGCCGAGCACCACCGCGCGGTGTTCCAGTGCGGAGCGGGTGTTCACCAGCGACCAGCCGATGTCCGCCGGCGCGGTCTCCGGCCGGCCCTCGGCGAAGGACGCCAGCCGGCCGGCCTGGGCGGCGAGCGCCTCTTCGGAACGGGCTGACAGCACCCACGGCACCGGTCCGGCGGCCGGCACGGGCTCCACCGCGGCCCCGGTCCCGACGGCGGCTTCCTCTTCGGCCTCTTCCAGCACCACATGCGCGTTGGTGCCGCTGAACCCGAAGGAGGACACCGCGGCACGGCGCGGCTGCCCGGTCTGCGGCCACTCCTGCGCCTCGGTGAGCAGCTCCACCGCGCCCTCGGTCCAGTCCACATGGGTGGAGGGCCGGTCCACATGCAGCGTCTTGGGAAGGACGCCATGGCGCATGGCCAGGACCATCTTCATGATGCCGGCGACCCCGGCGGCGGCCTGGGTGTGCCCGATGTTCGACTTGACCGAGCCGAGCCACAGCGGCCGCTCCCGGTCCTGTCCGTACGACGCCAGCAGCGCCTGGGCCTCGATGGGGTCACCGAGGGTGGTGCCGGTGCCATGAGCCTCGACCGCGTCGATCTGGCCGGGGGCCAGTCCCGCGTTGACCAGGGCCTGTTCGATGACCCGTTGCTGGGCGGGGCCGTTCGGGGCGCTCAGCCCGTTCGAGGCGCCGTCGGAGTTCACCGCGGTACCGCGCACCACGGCCAGGACGGGGTGTCCGTTCCGCCGGGCGTCGGAGAGCTTCTCCACCAGCAGCACACCGGCGCCCTCGGCCCAGCCGGTGCCGTCGGCCGCGTCCGCGAAGGACTTGCAGCGGCCGTCCGCGGCCAGACCGCGCTGCCGGGAGAACTCGATGAAGGTCCACGGGGTGGACATCACGGTCACCCCGCCGACCAGGGCCAGCGAACAGTCGCCCTTACGGAGTGCGTGCCCGGCCAGGTGCAGCGCCACCAGCGACGAGGAGCACGCGGTGTCCACGGTGATCGCGGGGCCCTCGAAGCCGAAGCTGTAGGCGACCCGGCCGGAGAGCGCGGACCCGGAACTCGTGCTGCCGAAGTAGTCGTGGTACATGAGCCCGGCGAACACCCCGGTCCGGCTGCCGCGCAGGCTCGCCGGATCGATCCCGGCCCGCTCCAGGACCTCCCAGGACGTCTCCAGGAGCAGCCGCTGCTGCGGGTCCACCGCGGGCGCGTCCTTGGGGCTGATCCCGAAGAAGGCGGGGTCGAAGTCGGCCGCCTCGTGGAGGAAGCCGCCTTCCTTCGCATAGGACGTGCCCTCGGCCCGGCCCGTCGGGTCGTACAGACCCTCCGTGTCCCAGCCGCGGTCGACGGGGAATCCGGTGATTCCCTCGCCACCGGAGTCGAGCAGCCGCCACAGGTCCTCGGGCGAGGCCACTCCGCCCGGGTACCGGCAGCTCATCCCCACGATGGCGAGCGGTTCATGGCTCTTCTCCTGGGCGTCCTGCAGGCGTTGACGCGTCTCGTAGAGATCGGCGGTCATCCGCTTGAGGTACTCGCGGAGCTTCTCCTCATTCGCCATCTGCTGCGGCCCTCCAGGTGACGCCCGCGACGTGTGCACGTGCCATATCAGGAACTCCCGAACTCTCGCTCAATGAAGTCGAAGACCTCGTCGTCGCTCGCCGCGTCCAAGGTCGCGGCGACCGTCCCTGCCCCGTTGTCCTGCGCACCGCCCAGCCCCGCCAGAATGCTCTGCAGCCGGACGGCCAGCCGGTCCCGGGCGACCTCGTCCGTGGCGATCTCGGGCAGCGAGAGTTCCAGCCGGTCGAGACCGGCGAAGACGGAGAGGAGGCCGGACTGTTCTTCCCGTTCGCCGAGCAGTTCCGCACGGAGCTTCTCGGCGAGGACTTCCGAGGTCGGATAGTCGAAGACCAGGGTGGCCGGCAGCCGCAGCCCGGTGACCGTGGTCAGGATGTTGCGCAGCTCCACGGCGGTCAGCGAATCGAAGCCGAGTTCGCTGAACGGCCGCCCGCCGGGGACCTCTTCCGGCCCGGCGTAGCCCAGGACCGCGGCCACCTGCGTACGCACCACGGTGAGCAGCAGCTGCTGCTGCTCGACGTCGGTGAGCCCGGCGAGACGACGGCCCAGATCCCCGGCCATGGCCTTCCCGCCGGCGGCGGAGCGGCGGACGCGCGTCCGGACCAGGTCCCGCATGACCGGCGGCAGCATCCCTTCGGCGGCACGGGCGTGCAGCGCGGCGGTGTTCAGCCGGACCGGGATCAGCAGGCTCTCCGCCGACGCGGTCGCGGTGTCGAACAGGGCGAGCCCCTCGGCGGAGGTCAGCGCGTCGATGCCGCCACTGCTCATCCGCCGGAGGTCGGCCTCGTCGAGACCGCCGGTCATCTCACTGGTGTCGGCCCAGCGTCCCCAGGCGAGGGAGACCGCGGGCAGACCCAGTGAACGCCGGTACCCGGCAAGGGCGTCCAGGAAGCTGTTGGCCGCCGCGTAGTTGGCCTGCCCGGGGGCGCCGAGCACCCCGGCCGCGGAGGAGAACAGCACGAACGCGGAGAGCTCGCGGCCCTCGGTGAGTTCGTGCAGATTCACCGCGGCATCCACCTTGGGCGACAGCACCGCGTCGAGACGGTCCGGGGTGAGCGAGCCGATCACCCCGTCGTCCAGGACGCCCGCCGTGTGCACCACTCCGGTGAGCGGCGCTTCGGTGGGCAGGTCGGCGAGGACCCGGGCCAGGGCGTCCCGGTCGGCCGCGTCGCAGGCGACGATCTCCGCGCTCGCACCGAGCCCGGCGAGTTCCGCGCGCAGCTCCCCGGCCCCCTCGGCGGCCGGCCCCTGACGACTGATCAGCAGCAGCTTGCGCACTCCGTGTTCGGTGGCCAGATGCCGCGCCACCAGGGCACCCAGGGCGCCGGTGCCCCCGGTGATCAGCACGGTGCCCTCGGCATTCCACCTCGGCGCACCCTCCTGTCCGGGCGCGGCGAACCGGGCCAGCCTCGGTACGAAGACGCTCCCGCCGCGCAGCGCCACCTGCGGTTCGCCGGAGGCGACAGCGGCACGCAGCGCACGGGCGGCCTCGTCGCCACCGTCGGCCTCGGCATCGCTGTCTGCGTCGACAGGGGCATCGACGTCGATCAGCACGATCCGTTCCGGGTACTCCGACTGTGCGGACCGGACGAGCCCCCAGACCGCCGCTGCGGCCGGGGAGACCGTTTCGCCGTCGAGCAGGACCGCACCACGGGTGAGGATCACCAACCGCGAGTCGTAATACCGCTCCTCGGCGAGCCAGCTCTGCAGCCGCTCCAGCACCCGACGCGCGAGGTCATGCGCACCGTCGGCCAGGCCCTCCCGCGTGGTCTCCGGTACGGACCACAGCACCACGCCCGGGACATCGTCCTGTTCGGCGAGCGAGGGCCAGTCGAGCGCGGGGCAGTTGAACGCGGGCCAGTCGAGCGCGGCCGCGTCGAGGAGGGCCTTCAGACCGATCTCGTTCTCGTCCAGCACGGCCCAGCCCTCGGCCGCGACCGTCGTGGTGTCCGGCACCACCGGCATGTCCGGCACCGGCAGCGCGGTCCAGCGCAGCTGCAGCATCGAGTCACCGCGGCCACCGGCCAGTTGCTCGGTACGCACCGGCCGGACGGTCAGCGAGTCGACGGTGGCCACGAGCTCACCGGCGTCGTCGGAGACCATGACCCGCACTCCGTCGCCGGCCCGGGTCAGCGTGGTGCGCAGCGAGCGGGCGCCCACCGCGTGCAGCCGGATCCCGCGCCAGGCGAACGGCAGCCCCGATACGGCGTCGTCGAGCAGTCCGACGGTCTGCAGCGCGGCATCGAGCAGGGCCGGGTGCAGCGCGAACTTCGCCGCCTCCGCGGTCGCTTCCTCGGGCAGCGTGACCTCGGCGTAGACCTCGTCCCCGCGCCGCCAGGCAGCCTGGACGCCTTGGAACATGGGGCCGTAGCCGAATCCGGCGGCGGCCAGTTCGTCGTAGAAGCCGTCCACGGCGACGGGCTCGGCACCGGCCGGCGGCCAGCTCTCCCCACCGTCACCGACCGGCGCGGCGCTCCCGGCGGCCAGGACACCGACAGCGTGCCGGGTCCAGTTCTCCTCCTCCGCTTGCGCCTCCAGCCGGGAGTACACGGTCAGTTGCCGGCGATCGTCCTCATCGGGCTCCGCGACGACGATGCGCAGCTGCACTCCGCCCCGCTCCGGCAGAACCAGCGGTTCCTGGAGTGTCAGTTCCTCGATGAGGTCACAGTCGAGCTGGTCTCCGGCCTGGAGGGCCAGTTCGACAAGGGCGGTTCCCGGCAGCAGGACGGTGTCCATGACGGCGTGATCGGCCAGCCAGGGGTGCGTGGTCAGGGAGAGCCGCCCGGTCAGGACGACAGCATCCGGCAGGGTCACGGTGGCGCCGAGCAGCGGGTGATCGGCATTCCCCAGACCCGCGGCCGTCATATCGCCGGCTCCGGTGGCGCCCTCCAACCAGTAACGCCGACGCTGGAAGGCGTATGTCGGCAACTCCACGGTGCGGGCACCACGGAACAGCGGAGTCCAGTCCACCGGGACGCCCCGGGCGTGGACGACGCCGAGGCCATGCAGCAGGCTGACGGGTTCGGGACGGTCCTTGCGCAGGCTCGGCTGGAGGGTGGCGGTCTCCGGCAGAGTGTCCTGCCCCATGGCGGACAGCACACCGTCCGGGCCCAGTTCGAGGAACGTGGTCACGCCGTCGGCGTGTGCGGCCTGGATACCGTCGTGGAAACGGACGGCCTCACGGACGTGGCGAACCCAGTACTCCGGGTCGCGGAGTTCGACGGGGTCGGCGAGACGGCCGGTGACATTGGAGACCACCGGCAACTGCGCGTCGGAGTACGTGAGTTGCTCCAGGACCGTACGGAAGTCCGCCAGCATCGGCTCCATGAGCGGTGAGTGGAAGGCGTGGCTCACGCGCAGCCGCTTGACCTTGCGGCCCTCGGCCTCCAGGGCGGTGATGACCTCTTCCACTTCGGCCTCGGCGCCCGACAGGACGACGGACTCGGGGCCGTTGACGGCAGCGATGCCGACCTGCTCCCGGCCTTCCAGCAGCGGTGTTACGTCGTCCTCGGAGGCGCGCACCGACACCATGACACCGCCGGCCGGGAGGGCCTGCATCAGCCGACCACGGGCCGCGACGAGCTTCGCCGCATCCGCCAGGGACCACACACCCGCCAGATAGGCAGCCGTGACCTCACCGATGGAGTGGCCCAGCAGCACTGCGGGAGTCACACCATGGGACTCGACGAGACGGAAGAGAGCGACCTCCAATGCGAACAGTGCCGCCTGGGCGTACTGCGTCTGATCGAGCAGCTCTCCCTCGCCCCAGACCACCTCACTCAGCGGCCGCGGCAGCAGACCATCCAGCTCCGCACACACCTCATCCCAGGCCCGAGCAAACACCGGATAGGTCTCATACAGCTCCCGGCCCATCCCCAGCCGCTGCGCACCCTGACCCGTGAACAGCACACCGAGTCGGGGGTCTCCGATGACGTCTGCGTCCGGGGTCATCTTCCGTAGGGCGGCAAGGAATTCCTCACGGTCGGTGCCCAGCACGACGGCGCGGTGGTCCAGGGGGGTGCGGGTGGTGACCAGCGAGTACCCGATGTCGACGGGGCTCAGCTCCGGTTGTGCTTCCACATAGGACGCCAGCCGTTCGGCCTGTGCGGCGAGGGACTCCGCGGAGCGGGCGGAGAGCACCCAGGGCACGACACCGGTGCCGGTGTCAGTGCCGGTGTCAGTGTCGGAGGCGGTGTCGGAGGCGGTGTCCGCACCGGAGCCGGTGCCGGAGCCGGTCGCTGTGGGCTCCTCGGCTGCCGGTCGGGGCGCCTCTTCCAGCACGACATGCGCGTTGGTGCCGCTGATGCCGAAGGAGGACACGCCCGCCCGGCGCGGCCGGCCGGTGGTCGGCCAGTCGCGGGCCTCGGTGAGCAGTTCGACCGCGCCGGCCGACCAGTCGACGTGTGAGGAGGGCTCATCGACATGCAGGGTCCGCGGAAGGACACCGCGCCGCATGGCAAGGACCATCTTCATCACACCGGCGACACCGGCCGCGGCCTGAGTGTGCCCGATGTTCGACTTGACCGTACCCAGCCACAGCGGCTCTTCCCGGTCCTGCCCGTAGGTCGCGAGCAGCGCCTGGGCCTCGATGGGGTCACCGAGCGTCGTACCGGTGCCGTGCGCCTCCACCGCGTCCACCTCGGACGGCGACAGCCCCGCACCGGCCAGCGCCTGCCGGATCACCCGCTGCTGCGAGGGACCGTTCGGCGCGGTCAGACCGTTGGACGCACCATCCTGGTTCACCGCCGAACCCCGCACCACCGCCAGGACCGGATGCCCGTGACGTATCGCGTCGGAGAGCCGCTCGACGAGGAGCATCCCGGCGCCCTCGGCGAGGGTGGTGCCGTCGGCCGAGGAGGCGAACGCCTTGACCCGGCCGTCGCTCGCGAGGTTCCGCTGCCGCGAGAAGTCGACGAAGGTGCCCGGCGTCGCCATCACCGAGGCGCCACCCGCCAGTGCGAGCTCGCACTCCCCCGCCCGCAGCGCCTGCATCGCCTGATGCAGCGCCACCAGCGAAGACGAACAGGCCGTGTCCACGGTGACCGCGGCCCCTTCGAGACCGAAGGTGTACGCCACCCGGCCGGAGGCCACACTGCCGGACGTTCCCGTGCCGAGGTGTCCTTCGACCTCCTCCGGTATGGAGTCGGTCTGCAGGCCGTAATCGTGGTACATGATGCCGGCGAAGACACTGGTCCGGCTGCCGTGCAGGGAGGCCGGGGCGATCCCGGCCCGCTCGACGGCCTCCCAGGAGATCTCCAGCAGGAGCCGCTGCTGCGGGTCCATCGCCAGCGCCTCGCGCGGGGAGATCCCGAAGAATGCGGGGTCGAACTCGCCCGCGTCGTAAAGGAATCCGCCGTCACGGGTGTAGGTCTTGCCGGGCAGACCGGGCTCGGGATCGTAGAGCCGGTCCATGTCCCAGCCACGGTCGGTGGGGAACTCTCCGATGGCGTCGGTACCGGCGGCCAGCAGCTGCCAGAGCTCCTCGGGCGAGGTGACACCACCGGGGTATCGGCAGGCCATACCGACGATCGCGATGGCCTCCTCGTCCGTGGCGCCGGGCCGCGCGACGGGGACGACCGCTGCCTCTTCCTCCAGCAGCTCGCGACGCAGGTAATCGGTGAGCGCGCGTGGTGTCGGGTAGTCGAACACCAAAGTGGCGGGCAGCCGCAGTCCAGTGGCCCCGGTCAGCCGGTTCCGCAGTTCCACGGCGGTGAGTGAATCGAATCCGAGGTCCTTGAATACCTGGTCGGTACGGACCGCACCGGAGTTGTCGTAGCCCAGTACGGCCGCGACCTGCGTGGTCACCAGGTCGAGCAGCAGCTCCTCGCGGTCCTCGGCCGGGAGTCCGGCCAGCCTCTCCCGCAGGGACGCGGCCTCCCCGGCCACTGCTGTCGCGCGCCGCACCGGAACCCGTACGACGTTCCGCAGCACCGCCGGCACCGCACCGGAGGCGGCCAGCCCCCGCAGGTCGAGCCGGATCGGTACGAGCAGACCGGAGCCGGGCGCGGCACAGGCGAGGTCGAACAGGGCCACACCTTCGGCCTGGTCGAGCGCGAGCGCACCGCCGCGGGCCATCCGCCGGACATCGTCGGAGCCGACCTCGCGGGTCATCGCACTGCGTTCTGCCCAGAATCCCCAGGCCAGGGAGGTACCCGGCTGACCGCTGAGGCGACGGTGCTGAGCAAGCGCGTCGAGGAACGTATTCGCCGCGGCGTAGTTGCCCTGTCCGGCGCTGCCGAGCACACCGGCGGCCGACGAGAACACCACGAACGCTGTCAGGTCCAGGTCCTGGGTCAGCTCGTGCAGGTTCCAGGCCGCGTCGACCTTCGGCCGGAGCACGGTGTCGAGGCGCTCGGGATTCAGCGAACCGATCACGCCGTCGTCCAGGACACCGGCCGTGTGCACCACGCCCGTCAGCGGCATGTCGGTCGGGATGCCGGCCAGCAGCGCCGCCAGTGCCTCCCGGTCAGCGGCGTCGCAGGCGACCACATCTACCCGGGCACCAAGCTCGGTCAGCTCGGACCGCAGCTCACGGGCGCCGTCAGCCTCCAGGCCGCGACGGCTGGTCAACACCAGGCTGCGGACCCCGTGTTCAGCAATCAGATGCCGGGCGAACAGCGCACCCAGCGTTCCCGTGCCACCGGTGATCAGTACCGTACCCGTGGCATCCCACACCGGCGCACGCTCGGCCTCGGACGGAACAGCCCGAACCAGCCGCGGCACGGAAACAACCCCGTCCCGGACCGCCAACTGCGGCTCACCCGAAGCAACCGCCGCGGCAATGGCCTCCACCGAGGTCTGACGCTCATCAAGATCGAGGAGAACGAACTGGTCCGGGTTCTCGGTCTGCGCGGAACGCAGCAGACCCCATATCGCGGCACCCACCGCGTCCAGCGGCTCCCCCGCCACCGAAACGGCACCGCGAGTCGCCACTATCAGCTTCGAACGGACACAACGCTCATCGGCCAGCCAGGACTGGACGCTCTCCAGCACCCGGCCCACCGTGGCACGCACCGCCGCCGGAACCTCCAGCGCACCATCCGCACCCTCCGCGCCCTCCGCGCCAGGCACCGCAAGCACGACACACTCCGGCACCTCCACAAGCTCACTCAGCACGTCCGCAGTCGACGCGCCCAACGCCGCAGCCAACGCCACGTCATCGCCCAGCACCGCCCACGAACCCGCCACCGGCCCGGACCCGAGCGGCAACACCGACCACTCGACGGTGAACAGGGCATCGCTGCCCGTGCCTTCGCTGAGCTGGCCGGCTGTCACCGGCCTGGTCACCAGGGAGTCCACAGAGGCGACCACGGTGCCGGTGCCATCGGCGACCAGGACCGAGAAACCGCCGCCGGCCGGGGTCAGCTTCACCCGCAGTGCGGCCGCTCCTACGGCGTGCAGGCGGACCGTGTTCCAGACGAACGGCAGCTGGGCCTGTCCCCCGGCCGCGGTGGCCGGGTGGAGGCCGATCGCATGCAGCGCCGAGTCGAGCAGGGCCGGATGCAGCCCGTACTTCGCCGCGTCCGCCGCCACGTCCTCGGGCAGCGCGACCTCGGCGAAGATCTCCTCGCCACGCTGCCAGGCGGCGCCCAGGCCCTGGAACACCGGGCCGTAACTCATACCCACCGCGGCGAACTCGTCGTATACGCCGGTCACGGAGACCGGCTCGGCGCCGAGGGGAGGCCAGCTCTCCTCACCGAAGTCCACCGGTTCGGCACCCACGGAGAGGATGCCGGTGGCGTGCCGGGTCCACTGTTGGTCTGCCGGAGCCTCCTCGACACGCGAGAACACGCCGACCTCCCGGCGGCCGTCCGCATCGGACTCGGCGACGGTGACCCGGAGTTGGAGACCTCCGGTCGCCGGGACGATCAGCGGGGCCTCAAGGGTGAGCTCCTCCAGCAGATCGCAGCCGACCTGGTCCCCGGCCCGGATGGCCAGTTCCACCAGCCCGGTCCCGGGGAGCAGCACAGTGTCCAGTACGGAGTGATCGGCCAGCCAGGGGTGCGTGGTCAGCGACAGCCGGCCACTGAACAGGAAGCCGTCGGAGTCCGGCAGCGCCATCGCAGCACCGAGCAGCGGATGATCGGCCGCATCGAGTCCGAGCCCCGAGGCGTCTCCGCCGAAGAACACACCGGAAGGCCAGTAGCGCTGCCGTTGGAAGGCGTAGGTGGGCAGGTCGACCCGACGTCCGGCCGGCAGCAGGGTGCTCCAGTCCACCGGAACGCCATGCGCCCAGAGCTGGCCGAGCGACTGCGCGAAACGGGACCAGCCGCCCTCGTCGCGGCGGAGAGATCCCGTCACCACGACGGGGCTGCCCGCCTCCTGTGCGGTGTCTTCGATTCCCGGCGTCAGGACGGGGTGCGCACTGCATTCGACGAATACGCCGTGCCCGTCGGCCAGGAGCGCCTGGATGGCTTCCTCGAACCGCACCGTATTGCGCAGGTTCTCGAACCAGTACCCGGCGTCCAGCTCCTCGCCGGAGACGACCGTGGCATTCACCGCGGAGTAGAACGGGATCCGGCCTTCAGCAGGGCTCACCTCGGCCAGGACCGTCGCGAGCTCCTCGCGCAGCTCCTCGACCTGGGCACCGTGCGAGGCGTAATCCACCGGAACCTGCCGGGCCCGCACCTCCTGCTCAGCACACTCCGCCAGCAGTTCCTGCAAGGCCTCCGGTTCTCCTGAAACCACCGTCGACGACGGGCCGTTGATCGCGGCGATAGATATCCGCTCGCCCCACTTGGCGATGCGGTCCTGCACCGCCTCACGCGAGCCGGCAACCGAGACCATGCCACCACGCCCGGCAAGAACCCGCCCGATGGCCTGACTGCGCAACGCCACCACCCGGGCACCATCACGCAGCGACAAAATCCCCGCCACACAGGCCGCGGCAATCTCACCCTGAGAGTGACCCACCACAGCCGACGGCACCACACCGCAGTCCTCCCAGACCGCAGCCAGCGACACCATCACCGCCCACAGGACAGGCTGCACCACATCAACCCGCGCCAGCATGTCCTCGTCGGACAGAACCTCATCCAACTTCCAGGACACAAACTCCGACAGCGCCTCACCACACTCAGCCATCCGACCCGCGAACACCGGGGAGGAATCGCGGAGTTCATCCGCCATCCCCAGCCACTGCGACCCCTGACCAGGGAACACCAGCGCCACACGCGTCCCGGCTCCGGTGCCGGTCGAACCCCGCACCACACCCGCCGGATCCGCCCCCGCAGCCACACCCTTCAGCCCGGCAAGAAGCTCCGCACCGTCAGCGCCGAGCACCACGGACCGGTACTCCAACCCCGCCCGCGAACTCAGCAGCGAGAACCCCACATCAGCAGGATCAAGCTCCGGACGGCCCTCCGGACGGCCCTCCGGACGGCCTTCCAAACGGCCCTCCACGAACGACGCCAACCGCTCCGCCTGCGCCGCCAACGCCTGCTCCGAACGCGCCGACAGCACCCACGGCACCACCCCGGCCCGCGCCGCCGCCTCAGCCGCCTCAGCCGGCTCGCCCTGAACCGGCTCCACAGCCACCGGTTCCACAGCCACCGGCTCAGAGGCAGGTGCCTGCTCCAGCACGACATGGGCGTTCGTTCCGCTGATGCCGAACGACGACACTCCGGCCCGACGCGGCTGACCGCTCTCGGGCCAGTCCCTGGCCTCCGTCAGCAGTTCCACCGCGCCCGCGGACCAGTCCACGTGCGACGACGGCTCATCGACATGCAGCGTCTTCGGCAGCACACCGTGCCGCAGCGCCATGACCATCTTGATGACACCGGCCGCACCGGCCGCGGACTGGGTGTGTCCGATGTTGGACTTGATGGACCCGAGCCACAGCGGCCGGTCCTCGGGGCGGTCCTGGCCGTAGGTCGCCAGCAGCGCCTGGGCCTCGATCGGGTCGCCCAGCGTCGTGCCGGTGCCGTGGGCCTCCACCGCGTCGACCTGACCAGCGGCCACTCCCGCATTGGCGAGGGCCTGACGGATCACCCGCTGCTGCGAGGGACCGTTCGGCGCGGTCAGACCATTCGAGGCACCGTCCTGGTTCACCGCCGAACCCCGCACCACCGCAAGGACGCGATGGCCGTTGCGCTGAGCGTCGGACAGTCGCTCCACCAGCAGCATTCCGGCGCCCTCGCCCCAGCCCGTGCCGTCGGCGGCGTCCGCGAAGGGCTTGCAGCGGCCGTCCGCGGCGAGGCCGCGCTGGCGGGAGAACTCGATGAACACGTCCGGGGTGGCCAGCACCGTGACACCACCGGCCAGGGCCAGCGAGCACTCGCCGGAGCGCAGCGCCTGGATGGCCAGATGCAGGGCCACCAAGGAGGACGAGCAGGCCGTGTCCACGGTCAGCGCCGGGCCCTCGAGGCCGAAGGAGTAGGAGATACGGCCGGAGACGACGCTGCCCGCGGTGCCGGTGCTTGCGTAGCCCTCGGTCTGGTCGAACACCGGGGCCAGTTGGGTCGAGTAGTCATCGGAGGTCGCGCCGGCGAACACTCCGGTCTTGGTGCCGCGGACCGACTGGGGGTCGATACCGGCGCTCTCGAAGGCTTCCCAGGAGGTCTCCAGCAGCAGTCGCTGCTGCGGGTCCATGGCCAGGGCCTCGCGCGGTGAGATCCCGAAGAAGGCGGGGTCGAAGCCGGTGACATCCGCGAGGAAGCCGCCAGCGCGCGCATAGGAGGTGCCACGGTGGTCGGGGTCCGGGTGGTACAGCTCGTCGAGATTCCAGCCCCGGTCCGCGGGGAAGCCGGACAGCGCGTCGGTGCCGTCGGTGAGCAGCCGCCAGAGGTCCTCGGGCGACTCCACCCCGCCGGGGTAGCGGCAGGCCATGCCGACGATGGCGATCGGCTCGTCGTCGGCGGCACCGGCGGCCCGCACGGGCGCCAGGGTGTCGTCCTGCCGGCCGAGCAGCTCGCCGCGCAAGTGGTGCATGAGGGCGAGCGAGTTCGGATAGTCGAAGACGAGGGTCGCGGGCAGCCGCAGTGCGGTGCCGCTGTTGATCCGGTTGCGCAGCTCCACCGCGGTCAGCGAGTCGAAGCCGAGTTCGGAGAAGGCCCGCTCGGCCTCCACCGCCTCCGGGCCCGGATAGCCGAGCACCGCGGCCACCTGCGTACGGACCAGGTCCAGCAGGGCCCGGTCCTGGTCGGCCGTGGACAGTGCGGTGAGCCGCTGGACGAGGGTGTTGCCGGATTCCGTTCCGGTGACGGCCGAGGCGGCGCGCCGGGACGGGGCGCGCACCAGACCGCTGAGCACGGGCGGCAGTTCCGCCGCGGCGAGCCCCTTGAGGTCCAGCTTGGCGGGCGCGACCACCGCGCGGGCGACGGTGGCGGCCGCGTCGTACAGTGCGACGCCCTCCTCCGAGGTCATCGGCAGGACACCACCGGAGGCGGCGCGCCGCACATCGTGCTCGGCCAGCTTCCCGGTCATGGCGCTGGCCTCGGCCCACAGGCCCCACGGCAGGGAGAGCGCGGGCAGGCCGAGCGCGCGGCGGTGTGCGGCCAGGGAGTCCAGGAAGGTGTTCGCGGCAGCGTAGTTGCCCTGCCCCGGACCGCCGAACACCCCGGACACCGAGGAGAACAGGACGAAGGCGGAGAGGTCGAGGTCCTTGGTGAGCTCGTGGAGGTGCCAGGCACCGTCCACCTTCGGCCGCAGGACGTCGTCGAGCCGTTCCGGGGTGAGCGAGTCGATCACTCCGTCGGAGAGCACCCCGGCGGTGTGCACCACACCGGTCAGCGGGGTCTCCGCGGGGATACCGGCGAGCAGCGTGGCCACGGCGTCCCGGTCGGCGATGTCGCAGGCACCCAGGGTGACCTCGGCGCCGAGCGCGGTGAGTTCGGCGCTCAGACCGGCCGCGCCGGGCGCCTCGGCGCCGCGTCGGCTGACCAGCAGCAGGTGGCGCACACGGTGCTCGGCCACAAGGTGGCGGGCGATGACCGCGGCGAGGGTGCCACTGGCCCCGGTGATCAGCACCGTGCCGTCCGGGTGCGGCGCCGGCGGGATGGTGAGGACGACCTTGCCGACCTGGCGCGCCTGGCTGATGTACCGGAAGGCCTCCGGGGCGCGGCGCACATCCCAGGTGGTGAGGGGCAGCGGGCGCAGCACACCGCGTTCGAAGAGGGAGAGGAGGGCGGCGAACATCTCGCGGGTGCGTGCCGGCCCGGCCTCGGGGAGGTCGAAGGCGCGGTAGCGGACGCCGGGGTAGGCGGCGGCGACCTCGTCCGCGTCCCGGACATCGGCCTTGCCCATCTCGATGAACCGGCCGCCCGAGGGCAGCAGGCGCAGGGAGGCGTCCACGTACTCACCGACCAGGGAGTCGAGGACGACATCCATGCCGCGGCCTCCGGTGGCGGCGAGGAACTCGTTCTCGAAGTCCAGGGTCCGGGAGGAGGCGATGTGGTCGTCGTCCAGGCCGAGTTGGCGCAGGGCGTCCCACTTCGCGGGGCTGGCGGTGCCGTACACCTCGGCGCCGAGGTGGGTGGCCAGCTGGACCGCGGCCATGCCCACGCCACCGGCGGCGGAGTTCACCAGTACGGTGTCCCCCGGCTGCACCCCGGCCAGATCGACCAGGGCGTAGTAGGCGGTGAGGAAGACGATCGGGGTGGCCGCGGCCTCGGCGAAGGACCAGCCCTCCGGGATGCGGACGATGGCGCGGTGGTCGGCGACGGCGAGGGGCCCAAAGGCCTCGGTGAACGTCCCCATCACGCGGTCGCCGGGGGCGAGGCCGGTCACGCCGGAGCCGACCTCGACGATCACGCCGGCCCCTTCCAGGCCCATCGGTCCGGCGTCGCCGGGGTACATGTCCAGGGCGCTGAGGACATCGCGGAAGTTGAGGCCGGCGGCGCGCACCTCGATCCGGACGTGGTGCCCGGCGAGTGACCCACAGGCCCGGTCGCTGTCCACGAGCGCGAGGGCGTCCAGGTTGCCCTTGGCGGTGCTGGCGAGCTGCCAGGCCGGACCGTCCGGCGGGGTCAGGGGGGCGGTGGAGGCGGCCTTGACCAGACGGGTGGCGTGCAGCGTGCCGGCGCGCAGCGCGAGCTGCGGTTCGCCGGAGGCGACGGCGGCGGGCAGGGCGCGGCGGGACGCGTCCTCGTCGTCGAGGTCGATGAGCAGGAAGCGGTCCGGGTTCTCGGTCTGCGCCGAGCGGACGAGCCCCCACACCGGGGCGGGTGCGAGGTCCGGGCCGCGCTCGTCGGTGACGGAGACCGCGCCCCGGGTGAGGATGACGAGCCGGGACGCGGCGAACCGCTCCTCGGCCAGCCAGTCGCGCAGGGCGGCCAGGGTCCGGGTGGTGGTCTCCCGCACCTGGTCCGGCAGTTCGCCGGGGGTGGTCTCCGGAAGCGCCCAGAGCACGGTGGCCGGCACGGTGTCCCGCGCGGCGAGGGCCGCGAAGTCCTCGGCCGTCACCACCTCGGCGCCGCCGGCGCGCAGCGTTGTGGCCAGGGTCTCGGTGCCGCTGCCGACGGCCGCCCAGGTGGCCGGGGCGGGGGCGGCGGCTTCGGGCAGTGTGATCCAGTCGAGGTGGAAGAGGGAGGACCAGCGGTCGCGGGCGGGGGCCGTGAGAGTGCCGGAGACGGGCCGGATCGCCAGGGAGTCGACGGTGGCGACGGGCGCTCCGGTGTCGTCGGCGACGAGGACCGCGACCCCGCCGTCCGGCGACGGGGAGAGCCGGGCACGCAGGGTGGCCGCGCCGACGGCGTGCAGCCGGACCCCGGTCCAGGAGAACGGCAGGCCGGGCCCGCCCTTGGTGAGGGCCGCGCCGAGGCTCACGGTCTGTACGGCGGCGTCGAGCAGGGCCGGATGCAGACCGAACCGGCTGGCCTGTTCGGCCGCGTCCGCGGGCAGGGCGACCTCGGCGAACACCTCGTCACCGCGCCGCCATGCGGCCCGCACGCCCTGGAACACCGGGCCGTACGCGAACCCGGCGGCGGACAGCTCCTCGTAGAAGCCGTCCACGGCGACGGGCTCGGCCGCGGCGGGCGGCCAGGACTCCTCGAACACGGGAGGTGTGCCGGTGCCGGCGGCCGTGGTGAGGAACCCGGTGGCGTGCTGGGTCCAGGGCTCATCGCTTTCGGCGTCCTCGTGGCGGGAGAACACCGAGATCTCCCGGCGGCCGTCCGCGGCGGCCTCACCGACGGTGACGCGCGTCTGCACCGCGCCCCGGTCGGGGAGGGTCAGGGGTGTCTGGAGGGTGAGTTCCTCCAGGAGGTCGCAGCCGACCTGGTCCCCGGCGCGGATGGCGAGTTCGACCAGCGCGGTGCCCGGTACCAGTACGGTGCCGGAGACCGCGTGGTCGGCGAGCCAGGGGTGGGTGGCCAGCGCCAGCCGGCCGGTGAAGAGGAAACCGTCGGAGTCGGGCAGCGCCACGGCCGCGCCGAGGAGGGGGTGTCCGGCCGGACCGAGTCCGGCGGCCGTCACATCTCCGGCACCGGCGGATCCTTCGAGCCAGTACCGCTCGCGCTGGAAGGCGTAGGTGGGCAGGGCTGTCCGCCGGCCGCCCTGGAGCTGTGCGGTCCAGTCCACGGTGGCACCGCGGACGTGGGCGCCGGCGAGGGTTTCGCGCAGGGCCTGGGGTTCGGGGCGGTCCTCGCGCAGACTCGGCTGGAACGCGACGGTCTCCGGCAGACAGTCCTGGCCCATGGCGGAGAGCACCCCACCGGGGCCGAGCTCCACGAAGAGGTCCACGCCTTCGCGGTGCGCGGCACGGATGCCGTCGTGGAAGCGCACGGCCTCCCGGACATGGCGCACCCAGTACGACGGATCGCGCAGTTCCTCGGGCTCGGCAAGGCGTCCGGTCACATTGGACACCACCGCGAGCTGCGGTTCCTGGTAGGTGAGCTGCTCGGCGACCGCACGGAACTCGGCGAGCATCGGCTCCATGAGCGGCGAGTGGAAGGCATGGCTCACCCGCAGCCGCTTGACCTTACGGCCCTCGGCCTCCAGAGCGGCGACGACCGTCTCCACCTCGGCCTCGGCACCCGAAAGCACGACGGACTCGGGGCCGTTGACCGCCGCGATCCCGACCTGCTCCCGGCCCTCCAGCAGCGGTGCGACCTCGTCCTCCGACGCCCGCACCGACACCATGACGCCACCGGCCGGCAGCGCCTGCATCAGCCGCCCACGCGCCGCGACCAGCTTCGCCGCATCCGCCAGCGACCAGACGCCCGCCAGATAGGCCGCCGTGACCTCACCGATGGAGTGACCCAGCAGGACGTCCGGGGTCAGGCCCCAGGACCGCATGAGCCGGTAGAGCGCGACCTCGACGGTGAACAGGGCGGCCTGGGCGTACTGGGTCTGGTGGAGGAGTTGCTGCTCTTCTCCCCAGACGACCTCCCGCAAGGGCCGGGGCAGGTGCGGGTCGAGTTCCGCGCACACCTCGTCCCAGGCCAGCGCGAAGACCGGATACGTCTCGTACAGCTCACGGCCCATACCCAGCCGCTGCGATCCCTGGCCGGTGAACAGCACACCGACCCGGCCGTCGCCCGCGACACCGCACAGCGCACCGGCGGCATCGGCACCACGCTCGGCCAACTCCTCGACACAGGCGAGGAGTTCATCCCGTCCGGTACCGAAGACGACCGCGCGGTGCTCCAGCGCGGCGCGGCCGGTCACCAGGGAGAACCCGATGTCGGCCGGGTCCAGGTCCGGCCGGTCGGCCACGAAGGACGTCAGCGCACGGGCCTGCGCGGCAAGGGCCTGCCGGGAACGGGCGGACAGTACCCAGGGCAGCACCGCGGGTGCCACCGGGGCGGCGGACACCACCGGGCCTTCTTCCGGGGCCGGTTCGAGTTCCGGGGCCGGCTCCGGGGCCTGTTCGAGGATGACATGGGCGTTGGTGCCGCTGATCCCGAAGGACGACACCCCCGACCTGCGGGGGCGGCCGGTCTCCGGCCAGTCGCGTGCCTCGGTGAGCAGGCGCACCTCGCCGGCCGACCAGTCGACATGCGGGGTGGGCTCGTCCACGTACAGCGTCTTGGGCAGCACGCCGTGTTGCAGGGCCATGACCATCTTGATGACCCCGGCAGCTCCCGCGGCCGCCTGGGTGTGCCCGATGTTGGACTTCACCGAGCCGAGCCAGAGCGGCTGGTCGGCGGGCCGGTCCTGCCCGTAGGTCGCAAGCAGGGCCTGGGCCTCGATGGGGTCGCCGAGGGTCGTGCCGGTGCCGTGCGCCTCCACGGCGTCGATCTGGTCGGCCGCCAGCCGGCTGCTGGCCAGGGCCTGCAGGATCACACGCTGCTGTGCGGGGCCGTTGGGGGCGGTGAGACCGTTGGACGCACCGTCCTGGTTCACCGCCGAACCCCGCACCACCGCGAGCACCGGGTGGCCGTTGCGCTGGGCGTCCGACAGCCGCTCCACCAGCAGCAGTCCGGCGCCCTCGCCCCAGCCCGTGCCGTCCGCGGCACCGGCGAAGGCCTTGCACCGGCCGTCCTCGGCGAGCCCGCGCTGCCGGGAGAACTCCACGAACAGATCGGGGGTCGACATCACCGACACACCGCCGGCCACGGCCAGCGAGCACTCCCCGGCGCGCAGGGCCTGCATCGCCCAGTGCAGCGCCACCAGCGAGGAGGAACAGGCGGTGTCCACGGTGATCGCCGGACCTTCGAGGCCGAAGGTGTAGGCGATGCGGCCGGACAGCACACTCGCCGAGGCGCCGGTGACGCCGTAGCCCTCGGCGACCTCGGGCGCCACCCGCAGCTGCGAGGCGTAGTCCTGGTAGTTCACGCCGACGAACACGCCGGTCCGGCTGCCGCGCAGCGAGAGCCCGTCGATACCCGCCCGCTCGAAGGTCTCCCAGGAGGCTTCGAGCAGCAGCCGCTGCTGCGGGTCCATCGCGGTCGCCTCACGCGGCGAGATCCCGAAGAAGCCGGCATCGAACTCGCCGACGCCGTCCAGGAAGCCGCCCTCGCGGACGTAGGAGGTGCCGCGGTGGTCGGGGTCCGGGTGGTACAGGCTCTCCACATCCCAGCCGCGGTCGGCCGGGAAGGCTGTCATGGCGTCGGTGCCGGAGGCCAGGATGCGCCAGAGTTCCTCGGGAGAGTTCGCGCCGGGGAACCGGCATGCCATCGCGACGATCGCGATCGGCTCCCGCATCGCGCCCGCGAGCTTGCGGTTCTGTTCACGCAACCGTTCGGTCTCCTTGAGCGATGCTCGCAGAGCCTCAGCGACGCGGTCTTTCTGCACGGCCATCGTGAACTCACAGTCCTCGCGTCATGTCGTCTTCGGCGCCGGAACCGTCGAGCGCGAGCTGGATCATGGCTTCCATGTCCATCGTGTCGAGTGATTCACGGTCGTCGTCTTCGGTGGTCTCGGACGCTTCCTCGGTGATCCCGGCCAGTTCCAGCAGGGAGCTCATCAGCCCGGCCTCGGCAAGACGGTTCAGCGGAATCGAGGTCAGCATCCGGCGGATGGTCTCCTCGTCATCGGCGGCACCCGTGCCGGTGTCCCCGTACGGCGCGAAGTGCGTGCCGAGGTATTCGGCGAGCACCCGCGAGTTGGGGTAGTCGAAGATCGTGGTCGCCGGGAGTTTCAGCCCGGTGTCCCGGTTGAGCCGGTTCCGCAGCTCCACGGCGGTCAGCGAATCGAATCCCAGGTCCTTGAAGGCCCGGCCCGCTTCCACCGCGTCCGCATCGGCGTAGCCCAGTACGGCGACGACATGGCCGCGCACCAGGTTCAGCAGCAGGCGCGCCCGCTGTGCCGGGGAGGCGGTCCGCAGTCGCTCCGGCAGTCCGTCCGCGCCGCCCTGGCCGGCCGCGGCACTGCGCCGGGTCCCGCGGACCAGGTTGCGCAGGAGCGGCGGGACCTCGTCGGCCCGCAGGCCGGCGCCGAGCGCCGTGAGATCGAGCCGGACCGGCACGGTGAGCGCCCGTCCCCCCGCGACCGAGGCGTCGAACAGTGCCAGGGCTTCCGCCGAGGACATCGGACGCAGTCCGTCCCCCGCCTTGCGCTGCCGGTCGGCCTCGCTGAGCGTGCCGGTCAGTCCGCTGCTCTCCTCCCACAGCCCCCAGGCCAGGGATTCGGCGGGCAGCGTGTGGGCGCGACGGTAGGCGGCGAGCGCGTCCAGGAACGCGTTCGCGGTGGCGTAGTTGCCCTGTCCCGGTGCGCCGAACACACCGGCGGCCGAGGAGAACAGCACGAAGGCGGACAGATCGAGGTCCTTGGTGAGCTCGTGCAGGTTCCAGGCCGCGTCCACCTTCGGCCGCAGTACCGCGTCGATACGGTCCGGGGTCAGGGACCCGAGGACTCCGTCGTCCAGCACGCCCGCGGTGTGGACGACACCGGTCAGCGGGGCCTCCGCCGGGATCCCGGCGAGCAGTCCGGCCAGCGCGTCCCGGTCGGCGGTGTCACAGCCGACGAGGGTCACCCGGGCGCCCAGAGCGGTGAGTTCGTCCCGGAGTCCGGCGGCGCCCTCGGCGTCCGGACCGCGGCGGCTGGTCAGCAGCAGGTTCCGTACCCCGTGCTCGGTGACCAGATGCCGGGCGACCAGTGTGCCCAGGGTTCCGGTACCACCGGTGATCAGCACGGTGCCCTCCGGCTTCCACACCGGCCCGCCGTCCTTCTCCGACGGTTCCAGAGTGGTGAGCCGCGGCACCGACAACTCCCCGTTGCGAATTGCCACTTGGGGCTCGCCCAGGGCGACGGCCGCGGACAGCGCGCTGCGCGAGGCCTGCAGCTCATCGCTGTCCACCAGCAAGAAATGATCCGGGTTCTCCGACTGTGCCGAACGCACCAACCCCCATACCGGTGCCGTCACCAGATCTACTTCCTCCCCCGTCACAGACACCGCACTTCGGGTCAGAACCACCAACCGTGACCCGGCGAACCGTTCTTCAGCCAACCAGGCCCGCAGCGTCTCCAACACCCCATATGCGACCTCCCGAACCCCACCAGAAACCCCGACAACCCCTGAGTCCGGCACGGGGAGAACCACTACTTCCGGGGTCGGGTCGAGCGCTTTCACGGCGTCCAGGTCCATGACATCGGCACCCAGCGCGGCGCCGACCCCTAGACCGTCGTCGTCCCCGAGCACCACCAGGGCACTCCCCTCGGGGTCCACCCGGGCCGTGGACGCGGCCACCCAGTCCACCCCGTACAGCGATTCGCGGCGGCCGGCTGCTTCGGCCAGCCGCTCCGCCGGCACCTCGTCCCAGGTCACGGCGGCGATGGAGGCGACCGGGTCACCCTCGGTGTCCGCGAGCCGTACGGAGTACCCGTCTCCGGCCGGGGTCAGGGCCACCCGCAGTGCGGTCGCTCCGACGGCGTGCAGGCTCACCCCGGCCCAGGCGAGCGGCAGATGCGCCCCCGCCGGCCCGGCGAACTGCAGCGCCGCATCGAGCAGTGCGGGGTGCAGCCCGAAGCCGGCCGTGTCGCCCGTGTCCCCCTCAGGAAGGGCCACTTCGGCGAACAGCTCGCCACCGCGCCGCCAGACCGCACGCAGCCCTTGGAAGACGGGGCCGTATCCCAGCCCCAGATCGGCCCGTTCGCGGTAGAAGTCCTCCAGCTCGACGCGCTCGGCTTCCGCGGGAGGCCAGGTCCGTGCGTCAAAGGCGGCCGGCTCGGCGCCGCGAGTGAGAACGCCGGTCGCGTGCCGGGTCCAGGCCTGCTCGTCCGGGGCGTCCTCGGACCGGGAGTAGACGGTGAGCTCCCGCGCCTCATCCGCGCCGGGCTCCGCGACCAGCACCCGCAGCAGCACGGCACCACGGTCAGGGAGCACCAGCGGCGTGTGCACGGTGAGTTCGCGTACGAGGTCGCAGCCGACCTGGTCCCCGGCCCGGAGGGCGAGGTCGACCCACGCCGTCTCGGGCACCACCGTGGTGTTGAGGACGATCCGCTCGGCCAGCCAGGGGTGGGTGGCCAGGGACAGCCGCCCGGTGAGCACCTGAGTACCGGGCATCGAGACGGCTGCACCGAGCAGGGGGTGTTCGGCACTGCTCAGCCCGGCGGCGGTGACATCGCCGACCGTGCCGGTGTCCTCCAGCCAGTAGCGCTGCCGTTGGAAGGCGTAGGTGGGCAGGCCGATCCGTCGTCCGGTGGGGAGCAGGGTGCTCCAGTCCACCGGGACGCCGTGCGCCCAGAGTTGGGCGAGCGATTGCGCGAACCGGGACCAGCCGCCCTCGTCGCGACGGAGCGATCCCGTCACCACGACGGGGCTGCCCGCCTCCTGCGCGGTGTCCTCGATTCCCGGAGTCAGGACGGGGTGCGCACTGCATTCGACGAATACGCCGTGCCCGTCGGCAAGGAGCGCCTGAATCGCTTCCTCGAACCGCACGGTGTTACGGAGATTCTCGAACCAGTAGCCGGCGTCCAACTCCTCGCCGGAGATGAGTGCGGCATTCACCGCGGAGTAGAACGGGATCCGCCCCTGGCCAGGGCGCACTTCGGCCAGGACCGTCGCAAGCTCCTCGCGCAGCTCCTCGACCTGAGCGCCGTGCGAGGCGTAATCCACCGGGATCTGGCGGGCCCGCACCTCCTGCCCAGCGCACTCCGCCAGCAGCTCCTGCAAGGCCTCCGGTTCTCCTGAAACCACGGTCGATGTCGGGCCGTTGATGGCAGCGATAGATATCCGCTCACCCCACTTGGCGATGCGGTCCTGCACCGCCTCACGCGAACCGGCGACGGAGACCATGCCACCGCGCCCGGCAAGCACTCGCCCGATGGCCTGACTGCGCAGTGCCACCACTCGGGCACCATCACGCAGAGACAAGATCCCAGCGACACAGGCCGCGGCAATCTCACCCTGAGAGTGACCCACCACAGCGGACGGCACCACACCGCAGTCCTCCCAGACCGCAGCGAGCGACACCATCACCGCCCACAGGACAGGCTGAACCACATCAACCCGCGCCAGCATGTCCTCGTCGGACAGAACCTCATCCAACTTCCAGGACACAAACTCCGACAGCGCCTCAGCACAGTCAGCCATCCGCTGCGCGAACACCGGGGACGTAGCCAGCAGTTCATCCGCCATCCCCAACCACTGCGACCCCTGACCAGGGAACACCAGCACCACACGCGACCCGGCTCCGGTCCCGGTCGAACCCCGCACCACACCCGCCGGGTCCAGGCCCCCAGCCAGTCCACGTACTCCGGAGAGCGACTCTTCCCGGTCAGCGCCGAGGACCACGGACCGGTACTCCAGCCCCGCCCGTGTGCTCAGCAGGGAGAATCCCAGGTCAGTAGCGTCCAGTTCCGGGTTCTCCGCCACGAAGGAGGCCAAGCGCTCCGCCTGCGCCGCCAACGCCTGCTCCGAACGCGCCGACAGCACCCACGGAACCACCCCGGCCCGCGCCGCCGCCTCAACCGGCTCGTCATCAGCCGTTTCCAGGGCCTCCGGCGCAGGCACGGGAGGCGCCTGCTCCAGCACCACATGGGCATTCGTCCCGCTGATGCCGAACGATGACACTCCCGCCCGACGCGGTTGATCGCTCTCGGGCCAGTCCCTGGCCTCCGTCAGCAGCTCCACCGCGCCCGCGGACCAATTCACATGCGACGACGGCTCATCGACGTGCAGCGTCTTCGGCAGCACACCGTGCCGCATGGCCAGGACCATCTTCATCACACCGGCGACCCCGGCCGCGGCCTGGGTATGTCCGAGGTTGGACTTCACCGACCCCAGCCACAGCGGCCGGTCCTCCTGCCGGCCCTGTCCGTAGGTGGCCAGCAGCGCCTGCGCCTCGATGGGGTCGCCGAGGGCGGTGCCGGTGCCGTGGGCCTCCACCGCGTCGACCTGATCGGCGGAGAGGCGGGCATTCGCCAGCGCCTGCTCCACGACCCGCTGCTGCGAGGGACCGTTCGGCGCGGTCAGACCATTCGAGGCACCGTCCTGGTTCACCGCCGAACCCCGCACCACCGCGAGCACCGGATGACCGTTGCGCTCGGCGTCCGACAGGCGCTCCACCAGCAGCATCCCGGCGCCCTCGGCGAGGGTGGTGCCGTCCGCGCCCGAGGCGAAGGCCTTGCACCGCCCGTTGCGTGCCAGGTTCTGCTGCCGGGAGAAGTCGATGAACGTGTCGGGGGTGGACATCACGGTCACACCGCCGGCCAGGGCCAGCGAGCACTCCCCGGTCCGCAGCGCCTGCACCGCCAGATGCAGCGTCACCAGGGAGGAGGAGCAGGCGGTGTCCACGGTCACCGCCGGGCCCTCCAGGCCGAAGGAGTACGAGATCCGGCCGGACAGCACGCTGCCGATGCTCCCGGTGCCGAGGAATCCCGCGGCTTCGGGGGCGACATTGTTCAGCCGCGACGCGTACTCGTGGTACATCAGCCCGGCGAACACCCCGGTGGGGCTGCCGCGCAAGGCCATCGGGTCGATTCCCGCGTGCTCGAACGCCTCCCAGGAGGCTTCCAGCAGCAGCCGCTGCTGGGGGTCCATGGCGGAGGCCTCATGCGGTGAGATGCCGAACATCTCGGGGTCGAATTCGAGGGCGTCGTGCAGGAATCCGCCCTCGCGGACATAAGAGGTGTAGGGGCGTCCGGAATCCGGGTCGTGCAGGGATTCCAGGTCCCAGCCCCGGTCGTCCGGGAAGGTGGTGACGGCGTCCCGGCCGTCGGCCACCAGCTGCCAGAGTTCCTCGGGTGAGCTCACTCCTCCCGGGTACCGGCAGGCCATGCCGATGATGGCGATGGGCTCGTGCTGTTTCTCCTCGACCTCGCGCAACCTCTGGCGCGTGCGGCGGAGATCAGCCGTTGCTCGCTTGAGATAATCCCGGAGTTTGGCTTCATTCTCCATCCGGTACCTTCCCCCAAAACACTGTCAGGCGCTTGATCCGCACGCGTTAGGACATTCCGAGTTCGTTGTCGAGAGCATCGAAGAGTTCGTCGTCGGTGGCTGAGTCGAAGTCCTCGTCGGAGTGCTCCGGACTCTCGCCGTTCCCGCTCTCGTCCCACTGCCACAAGATGCTGCGCAGCCGGGCGGTGATCTTGTCGCGACCGGCGGCGTCGGGGGCGATCTCCGGCAGTCCGGCGGCGATCCGGTCGAGTTCGGCGAGCAGCCGGGCCGAGGGTTCCTCTTCGGCCGGCACCAGTTCCGCCCGCAGGAACTCGGCGAGCGCGACCGGGGTCGGATGGTCGAAGACCAGGGTGGCGGGCAGGGTCAGGCCGCCGACCGCGGCGAGCTGATTGCGCAGTTTCACGGCGGTCAGCGAGTCGAACCCCAGGTCCTTGAACGGCCGGTGGTCCTCGACCTGGTCGGCGGACTCGTAGGCGAGTACCGACGCGACTTGGGTACGCACCAGGGCCAGCACGGTCTCCCGCTGCTTGTCCGGCGGCATGGCGATCAGCCGGTCCGCCCAGCCCTTCTCACCCGGTCCCTGGGCGCCGGCCGACCGCCGGGTGCCGCTCGGCATCAGACCGTGCAGCAGGATCGGTATCCGGTCCTTCGGCAGGGCCCGGATCGCCGGAATGTCCAGCGGGATCGGCACCAGCACCGGTTCGCCGGCCCGGCGGGCCTGGTCGAAGAGGACCATGCCGAGTTCCGCGGTCATCGCTCCCGCCGAGATCCGTTCCGCTCGCATCTCCTCGCTCTGGTCCGCGGCCTCGACCCGCTCGGCCCAGACGCTCCACGCCATCGAGACGGCCGGCAGGCCCTCGGCTCGGCGGTGGTGCGCCAGTGCGTCCAAGAAGGCGTTGGCCGCGGCGTAGTTGCCCTGCCCGGCGTTGCCGAAGTGCGCGGCCGCCGAGGAGAACAGGATGAACGCGGACAGATCGAGGTCGCGGGTCAGCTCGTGCAGGTTCCAGGCCGCGTCCACCTTGGGCCGCAGCACGGTGTCCAGGTGTCCCGGGGTGAGTGACGTGACCACACTGTCCTCGACCACCCCGGCCGCGTGCACGACCGCGGTCAGCGGATGGGCCTGCGGGAGCGCTGCCAGCAGTTCCGCCAACGCGGTCCGGTCGGCGGCGTCGCAGGCGGCGAGGGTGACCTCCGCCCCGAGTGCGGCCAGCTCGTCCCGCAGTTCCGTGGCACCCGGGCTCGCCGGGCCACGGCGGCTGGTGAGCACGAGGTGACGTATCCCGTGCTGGGTCACCAGATGGCGGGCCACCAGAGTGCCGATCATTCCCGTGCCGCCGGTGATCAGCACCGTGCCCTGCGCATCGAAGGCCGGGGCCTCGCCGGTCAGGTGGACCCGGGCGAGCCGTACGGCGCGTGGCGTGCCGGACCGGACCACGGCCTGGGGTTCGCCGGAGCCGATCACCTCCGGCAGAGCGGAAGCCGAGGAGTCCTGCTCGTCCAGATCGACGAGGACGAACCGCCCGGGATGCTCGGACTGGGCGGACCGGAACAGCCCCCAGCTCGACGCGTGCGGCAGATCGGTCACCGGGTCGGTGGCCTCGGCCGCCATGGCGCCGCTGGTCACCAGGACCAGCCGGGAGGCGGCGAACCGGTCGTCGGCCAGCCAGCCCTGGATGAGTTCCAGCGCCTCGCGCACGGTGCCGTGCACCGCCGACGGGAGGGATCCGCCCTCATCACTGCGGGGTGCGGCGATCAGCACGGCCTCGGGGACGGGTGCGCCCGCCTCGATCGCCGCGGTGAGCGCGCCGAGATCGGCATAGGTTTCGCCGTTCCCGGCGAACTCCGCCGTCAGGCCCGCGCGGTGCGCACCGAGCACGGCCCAGGAACCGCTGAACTTCGGACCGTGAAGCACCGTCCACTCGGGACGGAAGAGGGTGTCGCGCGGTGCGGAGCCGCTCAGCGCGGTGGCGGTGACGGCCCGGAGCCGCAGCGCGTCGACGGAGGCGATGGGATCGCCGAGGCCGTCGGCGATGTCCAGCGTCACCGCTCCGGTGGGCGCGGTGGTCAGCCGGGCCCGCAGAGTGGTGGCCCCGGTCGCGAAGAGCGAGACACCGTTCCAGGTGAACGGCATCCAGGGGCCGCCGTCCTGCTCCGCGAGCGGAGTCCAGGACAGGGCGTGCAGTACGGAGTCGAGCAGGGCCGGATGCAGCCCAAACCGCTCGGCCTCGTCCCCCTGGTCCTGCGGCAGGGTCACCTCCGCATAGAGGTCGTCACCCTGGCGCCAGACTTCCCTCAGCCCTTGGAAGACGGGGCCGTAGTCGACTCCGGCCGCGGCGAGCTGCTCGTAGATGCCGTCCACGTCCACCGGGGTGGCTCCCTTAGGGGGCCAGACCTCTAGGCCGGAGCCGCCGGCGGCGGTGTCCGGGCCGAGAAGCCCGGTGGCGTGCCCGGTCCACGGCTCACCGTCGAGCGCGTCATCGGCACGCGAGTGCACATTGACCGGCCGACGGCCCTGATCATCGGGGTCGCCGACGGTGACCTGGAGCTGTAGCCCGCCCTGATCCGGGAGGATCAGCGGGGCCTCCAGCACGAGTTCCTCGATCCGCGGGCAGCCGACCTGGTCACCCGCCCTGATGGCGAGGTCCACAAAACCGGTGCCGGGAAGGATGGTGACACCCCGGACGGTGTGGTCGGCGATCCACGGGTGGGTGGCCGCACTGATCCGCCCGGTGAGGACGACCGTGTCGCTGCCGGCCATCGAAACGGCGGCCGGGACGAGCGGATGCTCGACCGGTTGCAGCCCGAGCCCGGTGGCGTCCTGAGTGGCCGCGGAGGCCGACAGCCAGTAGCGCTGCCGTTGGAAGGCGTAGGTGGGCAGTCCGATCCGTCGTCCGGTGGGGAGCAGGGTGCTCCAGTCCACCGGGACGCCATGCGCCCAGAGCTGGGCGAGCGATTGCGCGAACCGGGACCAGCCGCCCTCGTCGCGGCGGAGAGATCCCGTCACCACGACAGGGCTGTCCGCCTCCTGCGCGGTGTCCTCAATTCCCGGGGTCAGGACGGGGTGCGCACTGCATTCGACGAATACGCCGTGCCCGTCGGCAAGGAGCGCCTGGATGGCTTCCTCGAACCGCACGGTGTTGCGGAGATTCTCGAACCAGTACGCGGCGTCCAGGTCCTCGCCCGAGATGGCCGAAGCACTCACCGCGGAGTAGAACGGGATCCGACCCTGGCCAGGGCGGACCTCGGCCAGGACGGTGGCGAGCTCCTCCCGCAGCTCCTCGACCTGAGCTCCGTGCGAGGCGTAATCCACCGGGATCTGGCGGGCCCGCACCTCCTGCCCAGCGCACTCCGCCAGCAGTTCCTGCAAGGCCTCCGGTTCGCCTGAAACGACGGTCGATGTCGGGCCGTTGATGGCAGCGATAGATATCCGCTCGCCCCACTTGGCGATGCGGTCCTGCACCGCCTCACGCGAACCGGCGACGGAGACCATGCCACCGCGCCCGGCAAGCACTCGCCCGATGGCCTGACTGCGCAGTGCCACCACTCGGGCACCATCACGCAGAGACAAGATCCCGGCGACGCAGGCCGCGGCAATCTCACCCTGAGAGTGACCCACCACAGCAGCGGGCACCACACCACAGTCCTCCCAGACCGCAGCCAGCGACACCATCACCGCCCACAGGACAGGCTGAACCACATCAACCCGCGCCAGCATGTCCTCGTCGGACAGAACCTCATCCAACTTCCAGGACACAAACTCCGACAGCGCCTCAGCACAGTCAGCCATCCGCTGCGCGAACACCGGGGAGGAATCGCGGAGTTCATCCGCCATGCCCAGCCACTGCGAACCCTGACCAGGGAACACCAGCGCCACACGCGTCCCGGCTCCGGTGCCGGTCGAACCCCGCACCACACCCGCCGGATCCGCCCCCGCAGCCACACCCCTCAACCCGGCAAGGAGTTCCGCACCGTCAGCGCCGAGCACCACGGACCGGTACTCCAACCCCGCCCGCGAACTCAGCAGCGAGAACCCCACATCAGCAGGATCCAGCTCCGGACGGACATCCGAACCGCCCTCCGGACGGCCTTCCAGACGCCCCTCCACGAAGGACGCCAACCGTTCCGCCTGCGCGACCAACGCACGCTCGGAGCGCGCCGACAGCACCCACGGGAGAACGCCGGGCCGCGTCTCCTCCTCAACCGGCTCCGCCGGCGTCTCGTCAGGTGCCTGCTCCAGCACCACATGCGCGTTCGTTCCGCTGATGCCGAACGACGACACACCCGCACGACGCGGCTGACCACTCTCCGGCCAGTCCCTGGCCTCGGTCAGCAACTCCACCGCACCCGCGGACCAGTCCACATGGGACGACGGCTCATCGACATGCAGCGTCTTCGGCAGCACACCATGCTGCATGGCCAGCACCATCTTCATCACACCGGCGACCCCGGCCGCGGCCTGGGCGTGCCCGATGTTGGATTTGACCGAGCCCAGCCACAGCGGTCGGTCCTCCTGCCGCCCTTGCCCGTACGTGGCCAGCAGCGCCTGCGCCTCGATGGGGTCGCCCAGCGTCGTGCCGGTGCCGTGGGCCTCCACCGCGTCGACCTGACCGGCGGCCACTCCCGCGTTGGCCAGTGCCTGACGGATCACCCGCTGCTGCGAGGGACCGTTCGGCGCGGTCAGACCATTCGAGGCACCGTCCTGGTTCACCGCCGAACCCCGCACCACCGCAAGGACGCGATGGCCGTTGCGGCGGGCGTCCGAGAGGCGCTCGACCAGGAGCAGGCCGACGCCCTCACCCCAGCCCGCGCCGTCCGCGCTCTCCGCGAAGGCCTTGCTGCGGCCGTTCGGAGCGAGGGCGCGCTGGCGGGAGAACTCGATGAACTCCATCGGTGTGGACATGATCGTCACACCGCCGGCCAGGGCCAGCGAGCACTCGCCGGACCGCAGCGCCTGGCTCGCCCAGTGCAGGGCCACCAGGGAGGACGAGCACGCGGTGTCCACGGTGACCGCGGGGCCCTCGAAGCCGAAGGTGTAGGAGATCCGGCCGGAGACCACGCTGCCCGCGGTACCGGTGGCCAGGTGGCCGTCCACATCGGCGGAACTCTGGGCCAGGAAGGAGCCGTAGTCCTGGCCGTTGGTGCCGACGAAGACACCGGTGTCGGCGCCGCGCAGCGTCGTCGGGTCGATCCCCGCGTCCTCCAGGGCCTCCCAGGAGGTTTCCAGCAGCAGCCGCTGCTGCGGGTCCATGGCGGTCGCCTCGCGCGGCGAGATGCCGAAGAACCCGGGGTCGAAGTCGGCCACGTCCCGCAGGAAGCCGCCCTCGCGGACGTAGGAGGTGCCGTGGTGGTCGGGGTCCGGGTGGTAGAGCCGTTCGATGTCCCAGCCGCGGTCCCCGGGGAAGTCCCCGACGGCGTCCTCGCCGCGGGCCAGCAGGTCCCAGAGTTCCGCCGGAGAGGCGACGCCGCCGGGAAAACGGCAGGCCATGCCGACGATGGCGATGGGCTCGTCGTCCACGGCCCCTCGGGCCCGCACCACGGTGGCGGCGGTCTGCCCGCCGAGCAGCTCTTCCCGCAGGTACCGCACGAGAGCGGCCGGGGTCGGATGGTCGAAGACCAGGGTCGCCGGGAGGCTGAGTCCCGTCGCGGTGTCCAGGCGGTTGCGCAGCTCCACCGCGGTCAGCGAATCGAACCCGAGGTCGCGGAACGCGCGGGAGGTCTCCACCGCGCCGCCACCGGCGTAGCCGAGGACCAGGGCGACCTGGGCCGTGACCAGTTCCCTCAGCGCCCGGTCCTGGTCGGCCTGCGGGAGGCCGGCCAGACGGTCGCGCAACGCGTTGCCCGCACCGGCGCCGGCCGTGGCGGCACGCCGGCGCAGCGGCACCAGTCCGCGCAGGACGGGCGCGACCTCCCCGGAGGCGGCGAGAGCCCGCAGGTCCAGCCGTATGGGGACGGACAGCGCGGTGTCCGCGGTGACCGCGGCGTCGAACAGGGCCACGCCTTCCTCGGCGGTGAGCGGGACGAGTCCGCCGCGGGCCATCCGTCGCAGATCGGTGTCGCTGAGCTGCTTGGTGATCTCGCTGGTCTCGGCCCAGAGCCCCCAGGCCAGGGAGGTGCCCGGCAGACCGTTGCTCCGGCGGTGGCGGGCGAGCGTGTCCAGGAAGGTGTTGGCGGTGGCGTAGTTGCCCTGTCCGGCCGCGCCGAGGACCGCCGCGGCCGAGGAGAACAGCACGAACGCGGAGAGACCGGCGTCCCGGGTGAGCTCATGCAGATTCCAGGCGGCGTCCACCTTGGGCCGCAGAACGGTGTCCAGGCTTTCCGCGGTGAGGGAGCCGAGGGTCCCGTCGGAGGTGACCCCTGCGGTGTGCACGACTCCGGTCAGCGGGGCGTCCGCCGGGATCCCCGCCAGCAGCTCGGCGAGGGCGTCGCGATCCGCCGCGTCACAGGCGGCGATCTCCACCTGGGCGCCCAGCGCGGTGAGCTCCTCCCGGAGTTCGGCCGCGCCCTCGGCGTCCGGGCCGCGTCGGCTCGTCAGCAGGAGGCTGCGGATGCCGTGGGTGGTCACCAGGTGCCGGGCGATCAGGGTGCCCAGGGTTCCGGTGCCACCGGTGATCAGTACCGTGCCCTCGGGGTTCCAGACCGTGTCCTTGCCGGACGGCTCCAGCCTGGCGAGCCGGGGTACCGACAACACGCCTTCCCGGAGGGCCAGTTCGGTTTCGCCGGTGGCCACGGCGGAACGGATCGCGGCGGCGGACTTCTCGTGGTCATCGGTGTCGACCAGGACGAAACGGCCCGGGTGCTCCGACTGCGCCGAGCGCACCAGCCCCCAGAGCGGCGCCGTGGCCAGGTCCACCGGCTCGCCGCTGACCGAGACGGCGCCCCGGGTCACCACCACAAGCCGCGAAGCGGCGTTCCCGTCATCGGCGGCCCAGCTCTGCAGCCGCTCCAGAACCTGGTGGGTCACCGCACGCACGCCGTCCGGAACGGTCGTCCCCGCCTCCGCCGACGGATGCAGGAGTACGAGCTCGTCGCCCTCGCCTTCGGAGGTCTCGGGCAGCTCCGGAAGGGCCACCCACTCCACCGCGAACAGCGAGTCGCGGTCGCCCGGGACGGTCGTGATGGTCAGCTGCTCGGGAACCACGGGCTCCCAGCGCACCACATCGACGGAGGCGACCACGCCCCCGGCCTCGTCGGCGACGAGGAGCGCGTACCCGTCACCGGACGTGGTGAGCTTCACCCGGAGCGCGGTGGCGCCCACCGCGTACAGGCGCACCCCGGTCCAGGACGCGGGGAGCCGCAGCCCGTCGAGTGCCGGTTGCAGCGCGGCGTCGAGCAGGGCCGGGTGCAGTCCGAACTTCGCTGCCTCGGCGGCCACTTCGTCCGGCAGGGTGACCTCGGCGTAGAGCTCGTCGCCGCGGCGCCAGATGGTCTGAACACCCTGGAACAGGGGGCCGTGCTGGAATCCGGCGGCGGCGAGTGCGTCGTAGCAGCCGTCCACGGAGAGGGCCTCGGCGCCGGCCGGCGGCCAGACCGGTTCGTCGAAGGGCGCCGTCCCGGTGCCCGCCGCCAGCACACCCATGGCGTGCGCGGTCCAGGACTGTTCGGAGGACTCCTCGAGCCGGGAGTACACCGCCAGTTCGCGACGGCCGTCCTCATCGGGCTCCGCGACGACGACGCGCAGCTGCACTCCGCCACGCTCCGGAAGCACCAGTGGCTGCTGCGCGGTGAGCTCTTCGAGCAGGTCGCAGCCGACCTGGTCCCCGGCCCGGACGGCGAGTTCGACCAGGGCCGAGCCCGGCAGCACGGCAGCCCCGAGTACGGAGTGGTCGGCCAGCCAGGGGTGGGTGGCCAGGGACAGCCGGCCGGCCAGGAGCACGGCATCCGGCAGGGTCACGGTGGCACCGAGCAGCGGGTGATCGGCAGCGCCCAGCCCCGCGGCGGTCACATCGCCGACCCCGGTGTCACCTTCCAGCCAGAAGTGCTGTCGCTGGAAGGCGTACGTCGGCAGCTCCACCCGGCGGCCGCCGGTGAGCATCGGGTGCCAGTCGACAGGGATCCCACGGACCCACAGCCCGGCGAGCGCCTCGGTCGACACCTCGGGTTCGGGGCGGTCCTTGCGCAGCGTGGGCACGAAGCCCGCGTCCTCCGCCAGACAGTCCTGTCCCATGGCGCAGAGCACACCGTCCGGGCCCAGTTCGAGGAAGGTGGTCACGCCGTCGTCGTACGCGGCCTGAATACCGTCGTGGAAACGGACGGCCTCACGGACATGCCGCACCCAGTACTCCGGGTCGCGGAGCTCAGCGGGTTCGGCGAGACGGCCGGACACATTCGAGACCACCGGCAACCGGGCGTCGCTGTAGGTGAGTTGCTGCGCGACGGCACGGAACTCGGCCAGCATCGGCTCCATGAGCGGCGAGTGGAAGGCATGGCTCACCCGCAGCCGCTTGACCTTGCGGCCCTCGGCCTCCAGAGCGGCGACGACCTGCTCGACATCCGCCTCGGCACCCGAAAGCACGACGGACTCGGGGCCGTTGACAGCAGCGATCCCGACCTGAGCCCGGCCCTCCAGCAGCGGTACGACCTCGTCCTCCGACGCCCGCACCGACACCATGACGCCACCGGACGGCAGCGCCTGCATCAACCGCCCACGCGCCGCGACCAGCTTCGCCGCATCCGCCAGCGACCACACACCCGCCAGATAGGCAGCCGTCACCTCGCCGATGGAGTGACCCAGCAACACCTCGGGCGTCACACCACGCGACTCCACCCACCGATAGAGCGCGACCTCCAACGCGAACAATGCCGCCTGCGCATACTGCGTCTGATCGAGGAGCTCTCCCCCGCCCCAGACCACATCCGCCAAGGGCACGGGCAGCAGACCATCCAGCTCCGCACACACCTCATCCCAGGCCCGCGCAAACACCGGAGAGGCGTCGTACAGTTCACGGCCCATTCCCAGCCGCTGCGCGCCCTGGCCCGTGAACAGCGCACCGAGTTTGCCGTCGCTGACCAGTCCTGTGATGAGGCCGGGCGCGGCGTCATCGGTGGCCAGGGCGGCCACCGCGGTGCGCAGGCCGTCCCGGTCGGCGGCCAGTGCGACCGCGCGGTGGTCGAGGTCGGCGCGTGTGGTGACCAGCGAGAAGCCGGTGTCCACGGGGTTCGGCGCCGGCTGGTCGTCCACGAAGGCGGCGAGTTTGGCGGCCTGTGCGGTGAGCGCCTGCCGGGAACGGGCGGACAGCACCCAGGGCACCAGACCGGAGGGGTCGGAGGCCACGGGGGCGCGACCGGCCTCGGCGGGCTGCTCCTCGGCGGGGGCCTCTCCCGGAGCCTTTTCCGGAGCCTTTTCCGGCGCCGGTTCCGGGGCCTGTTCGAGGACCACGTGGGCGTTGGTGCCGCTGATGCCGAAGGAGGACACCCCGGCCCGGCGGGGCCGTTCGGTCTCCGGCCAGTCCCTGGCTTCGGCGAGGAGTTCCACCGCGCCGGCCGACCAGTCCACATGCGGTGAAGGGGAGTCCAGGTGCAGGGTCTTGGGCAGCACGCCATGCCGCATGGCGAGCACCATCTTGATGATGCCGGCGACACCGGCGGCGGCCTGGGTGTGTCCGAGGTTGGACTTGATGCCGCCCAGCCAGAGCGGTCGGTCCGCCGGGCGGTCCTGCCCGTAGGTCGCGAGCAGCGCCTGGGCCTCGATGGGGTCGCCGAGCGTCGTACCGGTGCCGTGGGCCTCCACCGCGTCCACATCCGACGGCGACAGATGGGCGTTGGCGAGCGCCTGCCGGATCACCCGCTGCTGCGACGGACCGTTGGGAGCGGTCAGACCGTTGGACGCACCGTCCTGGTTCACCGCCGAACCCCGCACCACCGCGAGCACCGGGTGGCCGTTGCGCTGGGCGTCCGACAGCCGCTCCACCAGCAGCAGTCCGACGCCCTCGCCCCAGCCCGTGCCGTCCGCGGCGGCGGCGAACGGCTTGCAGCGGCCGTCCGCCGCGAGACCGCGCTGGTAGGAGAAGTCGATGAACGTGTCCGCGGTGGCCATGACGGTCACCCCGCCGGCCAGCGCGAGGTCGCACTCCCCCGCCCGCAGCGCCAGTACCGCCTGGTGCAGCGCCACCAGCGAGGAGGAACAGGCGGTGTCGACGGTGATCGCGGGACCTTCGAAGCCGAACAGATAGGAGATCCGGCCGGAGACCACACTGCTCACCGCGCCGGTGCTCATAAAGCTGGCGATTTCGTCGGGGACGTCGACGACCCGCGCGGCGTAGTTGTGGTACATCAGCCCGGCGTACACCCCGGTCTTGCTTCCCCGCAGGGTGCCCGGGTCGATACCGGCGCGTTCAAAGGTCTCCCACGCCGTTTCCAGGAGCAGCCGCTGCTGCGGGTCCATCGCCAGTGCCTCGTGCGGGGATATCCCGAAGAACCCCGGGTCGAACTCCGCGGCATTCTGCAGGAATCCGCCCTCACGGACATAGGACGTGCCGGGGTTTTCGGGGTCGGGGTGATACAGCCCTTCCACATCCCAGCCCCGGTCCGCCGGGAAGGCGGACATTCCGTCGCGGCCCTCGGACAGCAGCGTCCACAGCTCTTCCGGTGAGGCGACCCCGCCGGGATAGCGGCAGGCCATGCCGACGATCGCGATCGGTTCCGATTCGAGTTCCCATATCCGGCGGCGACTCTGTCGGAGATCAATCGTGGCCTGCTTGAGATACTCGACAAGTTTCTTGTCGTTCGTCACCTGGTTCCGCCCCTTCGACCGGCACGAAAAATGTTCTGGAAGATCATGAGTTACCGAACTCCCGGTCAAAGACGTCCAGTAGTTCATCGGTGGAGGCGTCCCGGATATCGCTGTCCGTGTCGTCGCCGTATTCCGCCGCATCGCCGTCGCGGTACTGGCTCAGCGCACGCTCCAGCCGCTTGGTGATTTCCCTTCGGTCACCGCTCTCCGTGTGCAGCATCGAGAGACCGGCTTCCAGCTTTTCGATGGTGGCCAGCACCGTCGCGACCGGGTCGGGTTCATGCGCCACCACCTCGTCGAGGATGTGGCCCGCGAGCGCGGCGGAGGTCGGATAGTCGAAGATCAGGGTGGCCGGCAGCCGCAGACCGGTGGCGGTGTGCAACCGGTTGCGCAGTTCCACCGCGGTCAGCGAGTCGAAGCCCAGCTCGGTGAACTGCTGCTCCGCCTTCATCTTCGCGGTCTCCGCATGTCCGAGGACCGCGGCGACATGGGTGCGCACCAGATCGAGCACCATGCCGGACCGTTCGGCCGGCGGTACCGACCCCAGCCGCTCGCCCAGCGATACCTCCGCCACGGCCGGACCGGCTGCCGCCGCCCGCCGTGCGGGTGCCCGCACCACACCGCGCAGCACCGCGGGGATGTCCCCCGAGGCCGCCAGTTTCCGCGGGTCCAGGTCCATCGGGAGCACCACGGCCGGACCGGCCACGGTGGCCGCGTCGAGCAGTGCCACGCCCGCTTCGGAGGACAGCGGTACGAGCCCGCCGCTCCCGATGCGCCGCAGATCGGCCTCTCCGAGCTTGCCGGTCATCCCGCTGCTCTGCGCCCACAGGCCCCAGGGCAACGAGACCGCGGGGAGCCCCTCCGCCCTCCGGTGCGCGGCGAGCGCGTCCAGGAAGGTGTTGGCGGCGGCGTAGTTGCCCTGTCCCGGGGCGCCGAGGATGCCGGCGACCGAGGAGAACAGGACGAACGCGGACAGGTCGTGTTCCCGGGTGAGCTCGTGCAGGTTCCAGGCCGCGTCGATCTTGGGGCTCAGCACACGGTCCACCCGGTCGGGGGTCAGCGAGGTGATCACCCCGTCGTCCGTGACTCCGGCGGTGTGCACCACCGCGGTCAGCGGAGCCTCCTCAGGAATACCGGCCAGCACTCCGGCGAGGGCGTCCCGGTCGGCCGCATCGCAGGCGAGGATCTCCACCCGGGCACCGGCTTCGGTGAGTTGGGCCCGCAGTTCCCCGGCGCCCGCGGCCGTCGGGCCGCTGCGGCTGGTCAGCAGCAGGTTCCGTACGCCGTGTGCGGTCACCAGGTGCCGCGCGACCTCGGCGCCCAGTACACCGGTACCGCCGGTGATCAGCACGGTGCCCGCGGTGTTCCACACGGGCGCGCCGTCCTGCCCGGCCGGTTCGAGCGCCGAGAGGCGGGGCACCGAGAGGACTCCCCGGCGGATCGCGGCCTGCGGTTCACCGGCGGCGATCAGCGCGGGCAGCTTCGCCAGCGAGGCGTCCTCGTCGTCGAGGTCGGCCAGCACGATCCGGTCCGGATGCTCCGACTGCGCGGAACGGATGAGGCCCCAGACCGGCGTGGTCGCCAGGTCAGCCGGTGCCCGGTCGAGTGAGACCGCTCCCCGGGTGAGGACGACCAGCCGGGCGCCTTCGAGGCGTTCCTCGGCCAGCCAGGCCTGGACCGCGCCGAGGACACGGTGCACCGCCGCGCGGGCGGCGGCCGGCGTCGCGTCGGCCGCGGACACCGGCACCGATACCGGCAGCACCACCACGTCCGGTGCCGGGTCCTGGCCCGCGGCCTTCGCCGGCTCCGGGCAGGTACTGACGTCCACACCCGCCCGCCGCAAGGGTTCGGCGATCTTCTCGGCGTCCGGGCCGACCACGGTCCAGCTACCGGATACGGGTTCGGCGGCTTCCTCGACGACGTTCCAGCCGAGTTCGTACAGCGATCCGCGCCGCGTGGTGGTGCCGAGCTGTTCGGCCGGCACCGGTCGGGTCACCAGAGAATCGATGGTGGCCACCGGCGCACCGGTCTCGTCGGCCACCAGGACCCGCACCCCGCCGTCCCCGGCCGGGGAGAGCCGCACCCGCAGTGCGGTCGCACCGACGGCGTGCAGCCGCACCCCGGTCCAGGCGAACGGCAGCCCCGATGCGGCGTCGTCGAGCAGTCCGACGGTCTGCAGCGCGGCATCGAGCAGGGCCGGGTGCAGTGCGAACTTCGCCGCCTCGGCGGCCGTGTCCTCAGGGAGGGCCACCTCGGCGAACACCTCGTCACCGCGTCGCCAGGCCGCACGCAGCCCCTGGAACGCCGGCCCGTACGCGAAGCCGGCGGTGACCAGTTCCTCGTAGAACCCGTCCACCGGAATGCTCTCGGCATCCGCAGGCGGCCAGACGGTCTCGTCGAAGCGCACCGGTGTATCCGTGGCAGCGGTCAGTGTGCCGCTGGCGTTGCGGGTCCACTCCTGGTCGGGCTCGTTCTCGTTCCGGGAGAGCACCGCGAGTTCGCGGCGGCCGTCCTCGGCCGACTCCTCGCCCACCGTCACACGAAGCTGCATTCCGCCGTGCGGCGGGAGAATCAGCGGGGCGTGCAGGGTGAGTTCGTCCAGGAGATCGCAGCCGACCTGGTCCCCCGCCTGGATGGCGAGTTCGACCAGCGCGGTTCCCGGCAGCAGGACGGTGTCCATGATGGCGTGATCGGCCAGCCAGGGGTGCGTGGTCAGGGAGAGCCGCCCGGTGAGGACCACGGCATCCGGCAGAGTGACCGCGGCACCGAGCAGCGGATGGTCCGCGGCGCCCAGCCCGATCGAGGACACATTTCCGCTCCCCGTGGTGGCCTGCAGCCAGTAGTTCTGCCGCTGGAAGGCGTAGGTGGGCAGCGCCACCCGACGCGCGCCCGGGAACAGCGGGACCCAGTCCACCGCGGCGCCACGGGCCCACAGCCCGCCCAGTGCGTCGATCAGCGCTCCGGGTTCGGGGCGGTCCTTGCGCAGGCTCGGCTGGAGGGTGACGGTCTCCGGCAGAGTGTCCTGCCCCATGGCGGAGAGCACACCGTCCGGGCCCAGTTCGAGGAAGGTGGTCACGCCGTCGTCGTACGCGGCCTGAATACCGTCGTGGAAACGGACGGCCTCACGGACATGCCGCACCCAGTACTCCGGGTCGCGGAGCTCGACGGGCTCGGCGAGACGACCGGTGACATTGGAGACCACCGGCAACTGCGCGTCGGAGTACGTGAGTTGCTCCAGGACCGTACGGAAGTCCGCCAGCATCGGCTCCATGAGCGGTGAGTGGAAGGCGTGGCTCACGCGCAGCCGCTTGACCTTGCGGCCCTCGGCCTCCAGGGCGGTGATGACCTCTTCCACCGCGGCCTCCGCGCCCGAGAGCACGACGGACTCGGGACCGTTGACGGCAGCGATGCCGACCTGCTCCCGGCCCTCCAGCAGCGGTGTTACGTCGTCCTCGGAGGCACGCACCGACACCATGACACCGCCGGCCGGGAGGGCCTGCATCAGCCGCCCACGCGCCGCGACCAGCTTCGCCGCATCCGCCAGCGACCAGACACCCGCGAGATGAGCCGCCGTGACCTCACCGATGGAGTGGCCCAGCAGCACTGCGGGAGTCACACCATGGGATTCGACGAGACGGAAGAGGGAGACCTCCAGTGCGAACAGTGCCGCCTGGGCGTACTGCGTCTGATCGAGCAGGTCTCCCTCGCCCCAGACCACCTCGCCCAGCGGCCGCGGCAGCAGACCATCCAGCTCCGCACACACCTCATCCCAGGCCCGAGCAAACACCGGATAGGTCTCATACAGCTCCCGGCCCATCCCCAGCCGCTGCGCACCCTGACCCGTGAACAGCACACCGACCCGGCCATCGCCGGCGAGCGCTGTGGGGCGCTCACCCGCGGCCAGTCGTCCGGCCGCGCCCAGCAGGGCATCCCGGTCGGCTCCCGTGATGACCGCGCGGTGCTCCAGAGCCGCTCGGGTGGTGGCCAGCGAGAACCCGATGTCGGCCGGGGCCAGTTCCGGGTGGTCGGCTGCAAAGTCCACCAGCCGCTCCGCCTGCGCGTACAGGGCGTCCTGCGTACGTGCGGAGAGCACCCAGGACAGCGCACCGGCCGTCCCGGTCTCGGAGGATTCGGCCTCGACGGTTTCGGCCTCGACGGTTTCGGTCGGGGCGGTCTCGGTCAGGGCGGTCGGCGCGGGTTCGGTCTTGGCGGTTTGGGTCTTGGCGGGTTCGTCCACGGGAGCCTGCTCAAGGATGACGTGGGCGTTGGTGCCGCTGATCCCGAACGCGGAGATACCGGTCCGGCGCGGGCGGCCGGTCTCCGGCCACTTCCGTGTCTCGGTGAGCAGCTCCACCGCGCCCGCGGACCAGTCGACGTGCGGGGTGGGCTCGTCCACGTGCAGGGTCTTGGGCAGCAGCCCCTGCTGCAGCGCGAAGACCATCTTGATGATGCCGGCCGCACCGGCGGCGGCCTGGGTGTGACCGATGTTGGACTTGACCGCGCCGAGCAACAGTGGCTGGTCGGCGGGCCGGTTCTGCCCGTACGTGGCGAGCAGCGCCTGGGCCTCGATCGGGTCGCCCAGCGTCGTGCCGGTGCCGTGGGCCTCCACCGCGTCCACCTCGGACGGTTCGAGTCCGGCGTTGGCGAGTGCCTTCCGGATCACCCGCTGCTGCGAGGGACCGTTGGGGGCGGTGAGACCGTTGGACGCACCGTCCTGGTTCACCGCCGAACCCCGCACCACCGCCAGGATCGGATGCCCGTTGCGCCGGGCGTCCGACAGCCGCTCCACCAGCACCATGCCGGCGCCTTCGGCCCAGCCGGTGCCGTCCGCGGCGGCGGCGAACGGCTTGCAGCGGCCGTCCGACGCAAGACCGCGCTGGCGGGAGAACTCCACGAAGTTGCCCGGGGTGGCCATGACGCAGACACCGCCGGCCAGGGCCATCGAGCACTCCCCGGAGCGCAGCGCCTGGATCGCCAGGTGCAGTGCCACCAGTGACGAGGAGCAGGCCGTGTCCACGGTCACCGCGGGCCCTTCGAGGCCGAGTGAGTAGGAGATGCGGCCGGAGAGCACGCTGCCCGCGCCACCGGTGGTCAGGTAGCCCTCGATGTCCTCGGGTACGTTTCCGTCGGCGGGCGCATAGTCGTGGTAGTTGATCCCGGTGAACACCCCTGTCTGGCTACCGCTCAGGGCCAGCGGGTCGATGCCCGCGTGCTCGAACGTCTCCCAGGCGGCCTCCAGCAGGATCCGCTGCTGCGGGTCTGCAGCCAGGGCCTCCCTGGGGCTGATCCCGAAGAAGCCGGCATCGAACTCGCCCGCGTCGTAAAGGAATCCGCCCTGCTGGGTGATGCTCTTCCCGGTTTCGGCGGAATCGCTGCCGAACAGGTTGTCCAGGTCCCAGCCGCGGTTGACGGGGAAGCCGGAGATGGCGTCCCCACCGCTGGTCACGAGCTGCCACAGGTCGTCCGGGGATGCCACCCCGCCGGGGTAGCGGCAGGCCATGCCGACGATCACGATGGGGTCGTCGTCGACCGGCCGGGCCACCGGGACCGTGGCGACCGGTGCGGCCACTGTGCCCAGCAGTTCCTCGCGCACATAGCGGGCGAGGGATTCCGGGTTCGGGTAGTCGAAGATCAGCGTGGCCGGCAGGGTCAGCCCGGTGGCCGCGTTCAGCCGGTTCCGCAGTTCGACCGCGGTGAGCGAATCGAAGCCGAGTTCCTTGAAGGCCCGAGTGGTCCCCACGGCGTCGCCGCCGTCGTAGCCGAGTACGGCGGAGGCCTGCCGGCGGACCAGGTCCACCAAGGTCCGCTCGCGCTCCGCCTCGGTCATCGGGCGCAGTCGCTCGGCGAGGGTGTCGGCCGTGGCGCTGCCGGTGGCCACGGCACGGCGCCGGACCCGTACAAGGCTGCGCAGGAGCGACGGGACCTCGCCGGTGGCGGCGATGGTGTTCAGGTCGAGGTGTGCGGACAGCGCAACCGTCTGCCCCATGGCCATGACCGCGTCGAACAGCGCGGTGCCTTCGGCCTGGCCGAGCGGGATGAGCCCGCCCCGGGCCATACGCCGCAGGTCGGTGTCGCTCAACTGCCCGGTCATGCCGCTGGCGTCCGCCCACAGGCCCCAGGCCAGGGAAGTACCCGGCTGTCCAGTGAGGCGACGGTGCTGAGCAAGCGCATCCAGGAACGTGTTCGCCGCCGCGTAACTGCCCTGTCCGGCACTACCGAGCACACCCGCAGCCGACGAGAAGAGGACGAACGCCGTCAGGTCCAGGTCCTGTGTCAGCTCGTGCAGATTCCAGGCCGCGTCGACCTTCGGCCGCAGAACGGTGTCGACGCGTTCAGGGGTCAGCGACCCGATGACGCCGTCGTCCAGGACGCCGGCCGTGTGCACCATGCCGGTCAGCGGCATGTCGGCGGGGATGCCGGCCAGCAGCGCCGCCAGTGCCTCCCGGTCAGCGGCGTCACAGGCCGCGATCTCAACCCGGGCACCCAGGTCCGTCAGCTCGGACTGCAACTCACGGGCGCCGTCAGCCTCCAGGCCGCGACGGCTTGTCAACACCAGGCTGCGGACGCCGTGTTCAGCGATCAGATGCCGGGCGAACAGCGCACCCAGCGTTCCCGTACCACCGGTGATCAATACCGTGCCCTCGGGGTCCCACACCGGCGCACTGTCCGCATCCGACGACGCCGACCGCGCGAGCCTCGGCACGGAGACAACCCCGTCGCGGACCGCCAACTGCGGCTCACCGGAAGCAACCGCCGCGGCGATGGCCTCCACCGAGGTCTGACGCTCATCAAGGTCGAGGAGGATGAACTGGTCCGGGTTCTCGGTCTGCGCGGAGCGCAGCAGGCCCCATACCGCAGCACCCACCGCGTCCAGTGGCTCCCCCGCCACCGAAACGGCACCGCGAGTCGCCACTATCAGCTTCGAACGGACACAACGCTCATCGGCCAGCCAGGACTGAACCGTCTCCAGCACCCGGCCCACCACGGCACGCACCGCCGCCGGAACCTCCAACGCACCATCCGCACCCTCCGAGCCCTCCGCGCCAGGCACCGCAAGCACCACACACTCCGGCACCTCCACGAGGTCACTCAGCACGTCCGCAGTCGACGCGCCCAACGCCGCAGCCAACGCCACGTCATCGCCCAGCACCGCCCACGAACCCGCCACCGGCCCGGACCCGAGCGGCAACACCGACCACTCCACCCCGAAGAGCGAATCCCGGTGACCCGGGCCGGCAACAGCAACTTCCTCCTCGGAGACCGCAGTCCAGGTGATGGATTCGGCCGCGGCGACCACCTCGCCCTCGTGGTCGGCTGCGACGAGGGCGTAACCGTCCCCAACGCTTGAGAGCTTGACCCGCAGTGAGGTCGCGCCCTCGGCGAACAGCGTCACACCGGTCCACTGAGTGGCGAGTTTTGTCCCGTCCACGGCTTCCTGGTGGGTGACCGGGTGCAGCGCGGCGTCGAACAGAGCAGGGTGCAGACCAAATCGGCCCGCCTCGCCCTCGTTCTCCTCCGTCAGGGCAACCTCGGCGAACAGGTCCGTGCCGCGACGCCAGGCCGCCCGCACGTTCTCGAATACTGGGCCATGGGTGATACCTGCAGCGGCGAGATCGTCGTAGAGCCCATCCACCGTCAGGGTGTCGGCTCCCGCCGGGGGCCAGGCAGCTTCATCGAAAGCGACCGGTGCAGCTCCCGCTGCCAGTACACCGGTGGCGTGCCGGGTCCACGGCAGATCGGCTTCGGCGTCCTCATTGCGGGAGAACACCGCCAGCTCCCGGCGCCCGCCCGCATCGGACTCGCCGACGGTGACACGGAGCTGGATCCCACCGCCTTCCGGCAGAAGGGGCGGAACGAGGACGGTGAGTTCTTCCAGACGGTCGCAGCCGACCTGGTCCCCGGCCCGAATGGCCAGCTCGACCAGCGCCGAACTCGGCAGCACCACGGCGCCGAGTACGGAGTGATCGGCAAGCCAGGGGTGCGTGGCCAGCGACAGCCGCCCGGTGAACAGGTAGCCATCGGACTCGGGCAGGGCCACAGCGGCGCCCAGCAGCGGATGCTGAGAGTCCGCCTGGCCGAGGCCCGAGGCGTCACCGGCCGCGACCACCGTGGCGGGCCAGTAGCGCTTGTGCTGGAAGGCGTAGGTGGGCAGGTCGACCCGGCGTCCGGCCGGCAGCAGGGTGCTCCAGTCCACCGGGACGCCATGCGCCCAGAGCTGGCCGAGCGACTGCGCGAATCTGGACCAGCCACCCTCCTCACGACGCAGGGTTCCCGTCACTACGACGGGGCTGCCTCCCTTTTGCGCGGTGTCTTCGATTCCCGGCGTCAGGACGGGGTGCGCACTGCACTCCACGAATACGCCGTGCCCATCGGCCAGCAGCGCCTGAATCGCTTCCTCGAACCGCACCGTGTTACGGAGATTCTCGAACCAGTAGCCGGCGTCCAGCTCCTCGTCAGAGATGAGTGCGGCGTTCACTGCAGAGTAGAACGGAATCCGGCCTTCACCAGGGCTCACCTCGGCCAGGACGGTGGCGAGCTCCTCACGCAGCTCCTCGACCTGGGCACCGTGCGAGGCGTAATCCACCGGGATCTGCCGGGCCCGTACCTCCTGCTCAGCGCACTCCGCCAACAACTCCTGAAGTGCCTCAGGTTCACCTGAAACCACAGTCGACGACGGGCCGTTGATAGCAGCCACGGACAGCCGCTCGCCCCACTTGGCGATGCGATCCTGCACCGCCTCACGCGAGCCGGCAACCGACACCATGCCACCGCGCCCGGCGAGAACCCGTCCGATGGCCTGACTGCGCAGTGCCACCACCCGGGCACCATCACGCAGCGACAAAATCCCCGCCACGCAAGCCGCGGCAATCTCACCCTGAGAGTGACCCACCACAGCAGCAGGCACCACACCGCAGTCCTCCCAGACCGCAGCCAGCGAGACCATCACCGCCCACAACACAGGCTGAACCACATCAACCCGCGCCAGCATGTCCTCATCCGAATCCGACAGCACAGCCATCAGATCCCAGGACACGAACTCCGACAGCGCCGCACCACACTCAGCCATCCGGCCCGCGAACACCGGGGAGGTAGCGAGCAGTTCATCCGCCATGCCCAACCACTGCGAACCCTGACCAGGGAACACCAGCACCGCACCAGAAGCCGCCGTAGCCGCCACACTGCCGCGCACCACACCCGGCCCCTCCAGGCCACCAGCGAGACCACGCAAACCACTCAGCAACTGATCCTTCTCAGCGCCGACCACCACAGCCCGGTGCTCCAACTCCGCCCGCGTGCTCAGCAGAGAGAACCCGACATCAGCCAGACCCAGCTCCGGGCGGTCTTCCACAAAGGACGCCAACCGGCCCGCCTGAGCCGCCAACGCCTCCTCCGAACGCGCCGACAGCACCCACGGAACCACGACCCCAGCAGGCTCACCCTGAACCGACTCCGCCGGCGTCTCGTCAGGTGCCTGCTCCAGCACCACATGGGCGTTCGTCCCGCTGATGCCGAACGACGACACACCCGCTCGGCGGGGACGGCCGGTGTCCGGCCACTCGCGCGCCTCGGCGAGCAGTTCGACCGCGCCGGAAGCCCAGTCCACATGCGGGGAGGGCTCGTCCACGTGCAGCGACTTGGGCAGGACGCCCCGCTGCATCGCAAGGATCATCTTCATCACGCCGGCGGCGCCGGCCGCGGCCTGGGTGTGCCCGATGTTGGACTTGATGGAGCCCAGCCACAGCGGCCGGTCCTCCGGGCGGTCCTGGCCATAGGTGGCCAGCAGCGCCTGGGCCTCGATCGGGTCACCGAGCCGCGTACCGGTGCCGTGCGCCTCCACCGCGTCCACCTCGGACGGGGACAGCCGTGCACCGGCGAGGGCCTGCCGGATCACCCGCTGCTGCGAGGGGCCGTTGGGGGCGGTCAGACCGTTGGACGCACCGTCCTGGTTCACCGCCGAGCCCCGGACGACCGCCAGGACACGATGGCCGTTGCGCCGGGCGTCCGAGAGGCGCTCCACGAGCAGCATGCCGACGCCCTCGCCCCAGCCCGTACCGTCCGCGGCCGCGGCGAACGGCTTGCAGCGGCCGTCCGCGGACAGGCCGCGCTGGCGGGAGAAGTCGATGAACGTATCCGGGGTGGCCATCACGGTCACCCCGCCGGCCAGGGCCAGCGAGCACTCCCCGGACCGCAGCGCCTGCACCGCGAAGTGCAGGGCCACCAGGGAGGAGGAGCAGGCCGTGTCCACGGTGACCGCGGGTCCTTCGAAGCCGAAGGAGTAGGCCAGCCGGCCGGACGTCACGCTGCCTGAGTTGCCGGTGCCCATGAAGCCTTCGACGCCCTCGCCCACGGACTGCAGCTGGTGGACGTAGTCGTGGTACATGAGCCCGGCGTACACGCCGGTCGGGGTGCCGCGCAGGGTGGTCGGGTCGATGCCCGCGCTCTCCAGGGCCTCCCAGGACGTTTCCAGCAGGAGGCGCTGCTGCGGGTCCATGGCCAGGGCCTCGTTCGGGCTGATCCCGAAGAAGGTGGGATCGAAGTCCGCGGCGCCGTCCAGGAAACCTCCCTCGCGTGTGTACGAGGTGCCCTGGTGGTCGGGGTCCGGGTGATACAGGGCGTCGAGGTTCCAGCCGCGGTCGCCGGGGAAGGCGGAGATGCCGTCCTGCCCGGATTCCAGCATGCGCCAGAGATCCTCGGGGCTGTGGACGTTCCCGGGGAGGTGGCAGGCCATACCGATGATGGCGATGGGTTCGTCCACCGTCGTGCCGGTGGCGACGCTGGTGACCGCCTGCTGATCCCGGTCCCCGACCAGCTCGTCGCGCAGATGGTCCAGCAGCGCTGCCGGGGTCGGGTAGTCGAACACCAAGGTGGCGGGAAGCCGGAGGCCGGTGGCCGAGTTGAGCCGGTTCCGGAGTTCGACCGCGGTCAGCGAGTCGAATCCGAGGTCCTTGAATACCTGGTCGATACGGACCGCACCGGAGTTCTCGTAGCCCAGTACGGCCGCCACCTGCGTGGTCACCAGGTCGAGCAGCAGCTCCTCGCGCTCCTCGACGGGCAGGCCGAGCAGGCGGTCGCCCAGCGAACCGGCTGAGGTGGCCTCGGCGGCGGTGCGACGTACGGGAGCCCGCACCACTCCGCGCAGGATCGCCGGCACCGCGCCGGAGGCGGCGAGCGCCCGCGCGTCCAGTCGGATCGGTGCGACCACGGCCTCACCGGCGCCGACGGCCGCGTCGAACAGCGCGGTGCCATCGGCCGCCGAGATCGGCAGGAACCCGTCCGCGGCCATCCGCCGCAGATGGGTGTCGTCGACCTGGCCGGTCATGCCGCTGGTGTCCGCCCACGGCCCCCAGGCCAGGGACACACCCGTCAGCCCCGCAGCGTGGCGGTGCTGGGCGAGCGCGTCGAGGAAGGAGTTGGCCGCGGCGTAGTTGCCCTGTCCGGCGCTGCCGAGCACAGCGGCAGCCGACGAGAACAGGACGAACGCCGACAGGTCCAGGTCCTGGGTCAGCTCATGCAGATTCCAGGCCGCATCCACCTTCGGCCGCAGAACGGCATGGACGCGCTCCGGGGTCAGCGACCCGATCACGCCGTCGTCCAAGACACCTGCCGTGTGCACCACGCCGGTCAGCGGCGCCTCCGCCGGGATGCCGGCCAGCACCTCGCCGAGCGCCTCCCGGTCAGCCGCGTCACACGCCACGACCTCGACCCGGGCACCCAGCTCGGACAGTTCGGACTGCAACTCCCTTGCGCCGTCAGCCTCCAGCCCGCGACGACTGGTCAACACCAGGCTGCGAACGCCGTGTTCGGCCACCAGGTGCCGGGCGAACAGGGCACCCAGGTTCCCGGTGCCACCGGTGATCAGCACCGTGCCCTCGGTGTCCCACACCGGCGCACCGTCCGCCCCGGACGACACGGTCCGCGCCAGCCGCGGCACGGAGACAACCCCGTCCCGGACCGCCAACTGCGGCTCACCCGAGGCCACGCCCGCACGGACGGCCTCCAGCGAACCCGCCGCACCGTCCACATCGACCAGAAAGAACCGGCCCGGATTCTCCGACTGCGCCGACCGCACCAGCCCCCACACGGCGGCCGACGCCACATCGACCGGCTCGCCGGCCACCGAGACAGCGCCCCGGGTCACCACCACCAGCGTCGAACCGTCGGACCGCTCATCCGCCAACCACTGCTGCACCCGCTGCAACACCCCGGTCGTGGCCCCGCGCACCGAGCCCGGAACTCCCGCGCTCGCGCCCGTCTCCACTTCCGGGGACCACGCCACATGACCGGGCACAACCTCCGCAGCCGGATCCAGGACCCCCACACCCAGACCAGCCGCCAGCACCACATCCTCGTCGGCCACCGCCCACGAGCCGTCAACGTCCCCCGCGGGCAAGGCAACCTGCGCCCACTCCACCCCGAACAACGCATCCTGGTGTGTGCCACCAGCACGCACGAGCTGCCCGGCGGCGGGCACCGGCCGGGTGGTCAGGGAGTCGATGGTGGCCACCGGGGCGCCGGTGTCATCGGCCGCCAGGATCCGTATCCCACCGTCACCCGTCGGCGTCAGCCTGGCGCGCAAGGAGGCCGCGCCAACGGCGTGCAGACGCACTCCTGCCCAGGCGAACGGCAGACCGGGACCGTCCGTGCCGAGTTCCTCGCTCAGGCCGAAGGTCTGCAGTACGGCATCGAGCAGGGCCGGGTGCAGCCCGAACTCCCCCGCCTCCTCGGCCGCGTCCTCAGGCAGCGCGACCTCGACGAACACCTCCCCGCCGCGTCGCCAGGCAGCCCGTACCCCTTGGAACACCGGGCCGTAGCCGAATCCGGCGGCGACGAGTTCCGCGTAGAAGCCGTCCACGGAGACGGTCTCGGCTCCGGCCGGAGGCCAGGACGCTTCACCGAGGTCAGGAACCGGGGCGGCACCCGCAGTGGTCAGCGTCCCCAGCGCGTGCTGGGTCCACGGCTCCTCGCTGTCCTCGCCACGGGAGAACATGGCCAGCTCGCGTCGGCCGTGAGCGTCCGGGCCACCCACGGTGATCTGGATCTGGATCCCGCCGTGCGACGGGATGATCATGGGCGCCTGAAGGGTCAGTTCCTCCAGCAGATCGCAGCCGACCTGGTCCCCGGCCCGGATGGCCAGCTCGACCAGCGCGGTTCCGGGCACCAGGACGGTGTCCATGACGGCGTGGTCGGCCAGCCAGGGGTGGGTGGCCAGAGACAGCCGGCCGGTGAAGAGGAAACCGTCGGACCCGGGCAGCGGCACCGCGGCACTCAGCAGCGGGTGGTCCGCCGCCCCCAGACCGGCGGAGGTCATATCGCCCGCGACCACGCCGCCGCGGTCCAGCCAGTACCGCTGCCGCTGGAACGCGTAGGTGGGCAGCGCCACCCGACGGGCGCCGGGGAAGAACGTCGCCCAGTCCACCACGACACCCCGGGCGTAGACGGCGCCCAGCGCCTGGAGAACTGCTTCCGGCTCGGACCGGTTCTTGCGCAGGCTCGGCTGCAGGGTGGCGGTCTCCGGCAGAGTGTCCTGACCCATGGCGGACAGCACGCCGTCGGGGCCGAGTTCGAGGAAGGTGGTCACGCCGTCGGCGTGCGCGGCCTGAATACCGTCGTGGAAACGGACGGCCTCGCGGACGTGGCGTACCCAGTACTCCGGGTCGCGGAGCTCAGCGGGCTCGGCGAGACGACCGGTGACATTGGAGACCACCGGCAACTGAGCCTCGGAGTACGTGAGTTGCTCCAGGACCGTACGGAAGTCCGCCAGCATCGGCTCCATGAGCGGCGAGTGGAAGGCGTGGCTCACGCGGAGCCGCTTGACCTTGCGGCCCTCGGCCTCCAGAGCGGCGGTGAGCGTCTCCAACTCGGCCTCGGCACCCGAAAGCACGACGGACTCGGGGCCGTTGACCGCCGCGATCCCGACCCGCTCCCGGCCCTCCAGCAGCGGTACGACCTCGTCCTCCGACGCCCGCACCGACACCATGACGCCACCGGACGGCAGCGCCTGCATCAGCCGCCCACGCGCCGCGACCAGCTTCGCCGCATCCGCCAGCGACCAGACACCCGCCAGATAGGCAGCCGTCACCTCACCGATGGAGTGACCCAGCAACACATCCGGCGTCACGCCATGGGACTCGACGAGACGGAAGAGGGAGACCTCCAGTGCGAACAGCGCCGACTGGGCGTACTGCGTCTGGTCGAGAAGCCCCTCCTGCCCATCGTCGGCCGCCGCCCAGACCACCTCACTCAGCGGCCGCGGCAGCAGACCATCCAGCTCCGCACACACCTCATCCCAGGCCCGAGCGAACACCGGATAGGTCTCATACAACTCACGACCCATCCCCAGCCGCTGCGCACCCTGACCGGTGAACAACACACCGACCCGGCCCTCACCAGCCACAGGACCAGCCACAGGACCAGTCACCGCAGACAGATTCCCCAGAGCCGCAAGCAGCGACTCCCGGTCCGCACCCGAGACCACAGCACGGTATTCCAGCCCCGCACGACTGGTCGCAAGAGAAAACCCGACGTCAGCCAGCCCCAGCTCCGCACGCCCCGACGCCCACGCCGCAAGCCGCTCCGCCTGACCCACCAACGCCTGCGGAGAACGAGCAGACAGCACCCACGGCACCGGCCCCGCCACCACCGCAGCAACCAACTCCGCCCGCTCCACCTCAGGCGCCTGCTCCAACACCACATGCGCATTCGTCCCACTGATGCCGAACGACGACACACCCGCCCGACGGGGACGGCCGGTGTCCGGCCACTCCTGTGCTTCCGCGAGCAGCTCGACAGCGCCCGCGGACCAGTCGACATGCGGGGTGGGCTCGTCCACGTGCAGGGTCTTGGGCAGGACCCCCTGTCGCATGGCGAGGATCATCTTCATCACGCCCGCGACACCGGCCGCGGCCTGGGTGTGTCCGAGGTTGGACTTGATCGCACCGAGCCACAGTGGCTGGCCGGCGGGCCGGTTCTGTCCGTACGTGGCGAGCAGCGCCTGGGCCTCGATCGGGTCGCCCAGCCGCGTACCGGTGCCGTGCGCCTCCACCGCGTCCACCTCGGACGGGGACAGCCCCGCACCCGCCAGCGCCTGTCGGATCACCCGCTGCTGCGAGGGTCCGTTCGGCGCGGTCAGACCGTTGGACGCACCGTCCTGGTTCACCGCCGAACCCCGCACCACCGCCAGGACCGTATGGCCGTTACGGCGGGCATCGGAGAGCCGCTCCACGAGCAGCATGCCGACGCCCTCGCCCCAGCCGGTACCGTCCGCGGCCGCGGCGAACGGCTTGCAGCGGCCGTCCGCCGCGAGACCGCGCTGCCGGGAGAAGTCGACGAAGGTGTCGGGAGTGGACATCACCGAGACACCGCCGGCCAGGGCCATCGAGCACTCCCCGGACCGCAGCGCCTGCATCGCCCAGTGCAATGCCACCAGCGAGGCCGAGCACGCCGTGTCCACGGTGACCGCGGGACCCTCGAAGCCGAACACGTACGAGACCCGGCCCGACACCACACTGGCCGAGGTTCCGGTGATCAGGTAGCCGTCCGCGTTGTCCGCACCCTGGGCGAGGACCGTGCCGTAGTCCTGGCCGTTGGTGCCGACGAAGACTCCGGCGTCGCTGCCGCGCAGGGTGGTCGGGTCGATGCCCGCGTTCTCCAGGGTCTCCCAGGAGGTCTCCAGCAGGAGCCGCTGCTGCGGATCCATCGCGGTCGCCTCACGCGGCGAGACCCCGAAGAAGCCGGCGTCGAATTCCCCGGCGTTGCCGAGGAAACCGCCCTCGCGCACATATGAGGTGCCCTTGTGCTCCGGGTCCGGGTGATACAGCCGCTCCACGTCCCAGCCACGGTCGGCAGGGAAGTCACCGATCGCATCGCCGCCACGTGCCAGCAGGTCCCACAGCGCCTCGGGGCTGTCGATGCCGCCGGGGAACCGGCAGGCCATCCCGACGATGGCGATGGGCTCGTCGTCCACGGCCGCCGTGGGCCGTACCGCGGGGAGGGCGGTCTGCCCTCCGAGCAGTTCCTCCCGGAGATGGCGCACCATCGCGCCCGGGGTGGGGTAGTCGAAGATCAGCGTGGCCGGAAGCCGCAGACCGGTGGCGTTGTCCATCCGGTTGCGCAGTTCCACCGCGGTGAGTGAATCGAACCCGAGGTCCTTGAACGCCCGGGACGCGTCGAGCCCACTGCTGCCGGAGTAGCCCAGCACCAGGGCGACCTGGGCGGTGACGAGATCCAGCAGAGCGCGGTCCTGATCTGCCTTCGTCAGCCCGGCGAGACGGTCCCGCAAGGTGTGACCCGCACCGCCGCCGGCCGCGGCGGTGCGCCGCCTCATCGGTACGAGGCCGTGCAGGATCGCCGGTACCGAGGGCGCGGCGGCAAGCGCCCGGAAGTCGAGGTGGATCGGTACGGCCAGCGACGGTTCCGCGCCGACCGCCGCGTCGAACAGGGCCACGCCGTCGGCCGTGGAGACCGGCAGCACACCGTCGGCCGCCATACGCCGCAGGTCGGTGTCGCTCAGCTGCCCGGTCATGCCGCTGGCGTCCGCCCACAGGCCCCAGGCCAGTGAGGTACCCGGCAGCCCCGCAGCACGGCGGTGCTGAGCGAGCGCGTCGAGGAAGGAGTTGGCCGCGGCGTAGTTGCCCTGTCCGGCGCTGCCGAGCACAGCAGCAGCCGACGAGAACAGGACGAACGCCGACAGGTCCAGGTCCTGGGTCAGCTCGTGCAGGTTCCAGGCCGCGTCGACCTTCGGCCGCAGAACGGTGTCGAGGCGCTCGGGGGTCAGCGAACCGATCACGCCGTCGTCCAGGACACCGGCCGTGTGCACCACGCCGGTCAGCGGCGTCTCGTCGGGGATACCGGCCAGCACCGCCGCCAGTGCCTCCCGGTCAGCGGCGTCACACGCGACGACCTCAACCCGGGCACCCAGATCCGTCAGCTCGGACTGCAACTCATGGGCGCCCGCGGCCTCCAGACCGCGACGGCTGGTCAACACCAGGCTGCGGACGCCGTGTTCAGCGATCAGATGCCGGGCGAACAGCGCACCCAGCGTTCCCGTGCCACCGGTGATCAGCACCGTACCCGTGGCATCCCACACCGGCGCACGCTCGGCCTCGGACGGAACAGCCCGAACCAGCCGCGGCACGGAAACAACCCCGTCCCGGACCGCCAACTGGTGCTCACCCGAAGCAGCCGCCGCGGCGATGGCGTCCACAGAGGTCTGACGCTCATCAAGGTCGAGGAGAACGAACTGGTCCGGGTTCTCGGTCTGCGCGGAACGCAGCAGACCCCATATCGCGGCACCCACCGCGTCCAGCGGCTCCCCCGCCACGGAAACGGCACCGCGGGTCGCCACTATCAGCTTCGAACGGACACAACGCTCATCGGCCAGCCAGGACTGAACCGTCTCCAGCACCCGGCCCACCACGGCACGCACCGCCGCCGGAACCTCCAGCGCACCCGCCACGCCACCCGAGCCATCCGCACCCTCCGCGCCAGGCACCGCAAGCACCACACACTCCGGCACCTCCACAAGCTCACCCAGCACGTCCGCAGCCGACGCACCCAACGCCGCAGCCAACGCCACGTCATCGCCCAGCACCGCCCACGAACCCGCCACCGGGCCAGAGCCGAGCGGCAACACCGACCACTCCACCCCGAAGAGCGAATCCCGGTGTCGCACATCGGTGTGCGCGAACTGCTCGGCGGAGACCGCCTCCCATGCCACCGCGTCCGCCGAGGCCACCAGGCCGCCGGCCTCGTCCGTCGCGGTCAGCGCATAGCCGGCACCGGTCTTGGTCAGCCGTACCCGCAACGACACGGCGCCGACCGCATGCAGCCGCACCCCGGACCAGGAGACCGGCAACCGCAGCTCGCCGGTCACCGGCTGCAGGGCCGCGTCCAGCAATGCCGGATGCAACCCGAACTCGCCCGCCTGATCGGCTGTTTCTTCGGGAAGCGCAACCTCGGCGAAGACTTCATCGCCACGACGCCACATCGCGCGCACGCCGCCGAACACCGGCCCATGCCCGAAGCCGGCCGCCGCCAGCTCCCCGTAGAGCCCCTCCACGGAGACGGCTTCCGCGTCGGCCGGTGGCCATACCGGCGCGTCGAAGCTCCCGGCGGGTGAACCGGCGGCCAGCACTCCGTCGGCATGCCGGGTCCAGGCCTCGTCCACCGCTTCCTCATCGCGGGCGAACACCGCAACCTCACGGCGACCGTCCACTCCGGACTGGCCGAGCGCGACCCGGAGCTGCACTCCGCCGCGCTCGGGCAAGATCAGCGGCGCCCGTACGGTGAGTTCCTCCAGCAGATCGCAGCCGACCTGGTCTCCGGCCCGGATGGCGAGTTCGACCAAGGCCGAGCCCGGCAGCACGGCAGCGCCGAGTACGGAGTGGTCGGCCAGCCAGGGGTGGGTGGCCAGGGAGAGCCGGCCGGTGAAGAGGAAGCCGTCCGAATCCGGCAGGGCGACGGCGGCGCTGAGCAGCGGATGGTCCGCGGGGCCCAGACCGGCAGAGGTCATATCGCCGGTGCCCACGCCACTGCGGTCCAGCCAGTACCGCTGCCGCTGGAAGGCATAGGTCGGCAGCGCCACCCGCCGCGCGCCGGGGAAGAACGTCGCCCAGTCCACCACGACACCCCGGGCATAGGCAGCGCCCAGCGCCTGGAGGACGGACTCCGGCTCGGACCGGTCCTTGCGCAGACCGGGAAGGAAGGCCGCGGGGGTGCCCTCGACCTCACGAAGGCAGTCCTGTCCCATGGCGGAGAGCACGCCGTCCGGGCCCAGTTCGAGGAAGGTGGTCACGCCGTCGGCGTACGCGGCCTGGATACCGTCATGGAAACGGACGGCCTCGCGGACATGCCGCACCCAGTACCCCGGGTCACGGAGCTCGACGGGCTCGGCGAGACGGCCGGACACATTCGACACCACCGGCAACTGCGCGTCGGAGAAGGTGAGTTGCTCCACAACCGCGCGGAATTCGGCCAGCATCGGCTCCATCAGCGGCGAGTGGAAGGCATGGCTCACCCGCAGCCGCTTGACCTTACGGCCCTCGGCCTCCAGGGCAGCAACGACCTGCTCGACCTCTGCCTCGGCACCCGAAAGCACGACGGACTCGGGGCCGTTGACCGCCGCGATCCCGACCTGCTCCCGGCCCTCCAGCAGCGGCGCGACCTCGTTCTCGGAGGCGCGCACCGACACCATGACGCCACCGGTCGGCAGCGCCTGCATCAGCCGCCCACGCGCCGCGACCAGCTTCGCCGCATCCGCCAGCGACCACACACCCGCCAGATAGGCAGCCGTCACCTCACCAATCGAGTGACCCAGCAGCACATCCGGCGTCACACCATGGGACTCGACGAGACGGTAAAGCGCGACCTCCAGTGCGAACAGCGCCGACTGGGCGTACTGCGTCTGGTCGAGCAGGTCTCCCTCTCCCCACACCACCTCTGCCAAGGGCACGGGCAGCAGACCATCCAGCTCCGCACACACCTCATCCCAGGCCCGAGCAAACACCGGATAGGTCTCATACAACTCACGACCCATCCCCAGCCGCTGCGCACCCTGACCGGTGAACAACACACCGACCCGGCCCTCACCAGCCACAGGACCAGCCACAGGGCCAGTCACCGCAGACAGACTCCCCAGAGCCGCAAGCAGCGACTCCCGGTCCGCACCCGAGACCACGGCACGGTATTCCAGCCCCGCACGACTGGTCGCAAGAGAAAACCCGACGTCAGCAAGCCCCAGCTCCGCACGCCCCGACGCCCACGCCGCAAGCCGCTCCGCCTGACCCGCCAACGCCTGCGGAGAACGAGCAGAAAGCACCCACGGCACCGGCCCCGCCACCACCGCAGCAACCGACTCCGCCGGCTCCACCTCAGGCGCCTGCTCCAGCACCACATGGGCGTTCGTCCCACTGATGCCGAACGACGACACACCCGCCCGACGGGGCTGATCGCTCTCGGGCCATTGCCTGGCCTCCGTCAGCAGCTCCACCGCGCCCGCGGACCAGTCCACATGTGACGACGGCTCGTCGATGTGCAGGCTCTTGGGCAGCACACCGTTCCGAAGCGCCATGACCATCTTGATGACACCGGCCGCACCGGCCGCGGCCTGGCTGTGTCCGATATTGGACTTGACCGTACCCAGCCACAGGGGCCGGTCTTCCGGGCGGTCCTGGCCATACGTGGCGAGCAGCGCCTGGGCCTCGATGGGGTCGCCGAGCGTCGTACCGGTGCCGTGCGCCTCCACCGCGTCCACCTGGCCGGCGGTCACGCCTGCGTTGGCGAGCGCCTGGTCGATGACGCGCTGCTGCGAGGGGCCGTTCGGCGCGGTCATGCCGTTGGACGCACCGTCCTGGTTCACCGCCGAACCCCGCACCACCGCAAGGATCGGATGACCGTTGCGCTCGGCGTCCGACAGCCGCTCCACCAGCAGTATTCCGGCGCCTTCGGAGAGCACCGTGCCGTCGGCACCCGTTCCGAACGCCCTGACCTCACCGCTGCGCGCCAGGTTCTGCTGGCGGCTGAAGTCGACGAAGGTGACCGGGGTGGACATCACGGTGACCCCGCCGGCCAGCGCCATCGAGCATTCGCCGGACCGCAGCGCCTGGATCGCGAGGTGGAGGGCGACCAGCGAGGAGGAACAGGCGGTGTCCACCGATACGGCCGGACCTTCAAGTCCGAACAGATAGGCAACCCGGCCGGAGAAAATGCTGCCGTCGGAACCGCTGCCGAGAAAGGCAGCCACTTCCTCCGACGCGCCGGAAACCCCGGTGCCGTAGTCGTGGTACATGACTCCGGCGAAGACCCCGGTTTTGCTCCCCTTCAGCGAGAGGGGGTCGATCCCGGCGCCTTCGATGGCTTCCCAGGACACCTCCAGCATCAGCCGCTGCTGCGGGTCCATGGCCAGCGCTTCGCGCGGGGAGATGCCGAAGAATGCCGGGTCGAACTCCGCGGCCTCGTGCAGGAATCCGCCCTGGCGGACGTAAGAGGTACCGCGGTTCCCGGGGTCCGGGTTGTAGAGCGAATCGATATCCCAGCCACGGTCGGCGGGGAAGTCGGTGATGCCGTTCTCGCCCTGGGAGACCAGGTCCCAGAGATCCTCCGGCGACGACACCCCGCCCGGGTACCGGCAGGCCATTCCGACGATCGCGATCGGCTCGGATTCGAGCTCCCAGACGCGACGGCGGCTCTCTCGCAGGTCGATCGCCGCCTGCTTCAGATACTCGACAAGCTTCTCGTTGTTCGTCACCTGCACCGGCCCCCTCAGGCTGGAAAGAATGTGGACAGAATCGCGGTCAGGACTTCCCGAACTCCTGGTCGAAGAAGTCGAGTAGTTCATCGGCGGAGGCATCCCGGATATCGCTGTTCGTGTCGCGTTTATCCGTTGCCGAGCCGCCGTCGCGATACCTGCTCAAGGCCCGCTCAAGGCGTTTCGTGATGGTCGTTCGTTCACGGCTTTCCGTTTCCAGCGTCAAAAGAGCGTTTTCCAGCTTGGTGATGGTCGCCAGCGCCGTGGCGACGGCATCGGGTTCGTCATCGACGAGGCCGGCGAGAATGTGGTTCGCCAGTGCCGCGGAGGTCGGGTAGTCGAAGACCAAGGTGGCCGGCAACCGCAGCCCGGTCTCCGCATGCAGGCCGTTGCGCAGCTCCACCGCGGTCAGTGAGTCGAAGCCCAGCTCACTGAAGCTCTGATCCGCGTTGACCATGCCGGCACCGGAGTGCCCCAGCACCATGGCGGTGTGCGTACGCACCAAGTCCAGGACCACACCGGCGCGTTCGGCGGCCGGCACCCCCGCCAGCCGTTCGCGCAGGGACTTCGCCACGGCGGGCCCGGCGCTCACCGTACGGCGCGCGGGAGTGCGGACGATGCCGCGCAGGATCGCGGGCACCTCCCCGGCTGCCGCGACCTTCTTGGCGTCCAGCGCCACGGGAATCACCACCGGGGTTCCGGCGGCGCCCACCACGTCGAACAGTGCCACGCCCTCCTCCGAGGACATCGGCGGCAGCCCCTCCCGGCTCATCCGCCGCAGATCGGTCTCGGTGAGCTTCCTGGTGAGGCCGCTGCGCTCCGACCAGAGCCCCCAGGCCAGTGACAACGCCGGGAGGCCGTGGGCGTGCCGGTGCTCGGCCAGCGCGTCGAGGAAGGTGCTCGCCGCCGCGTAGTTGGCCTGGCCGGGCGCGCCGAGCACCCCGGAGGCCGAGGAGAACAGCACGAACGCCGACAGGTTCAGGTCCTGGGTCAGCTCGTGCAGATTCCAGGCCGCGTCGACCTTGGGCCGCAGCACGGTCTCGGTCCGCTCCGGGGTCAGCGCGCCGATCAGTCCGTCGTCCAGCACCCCGGCGGTGTGCACCACCCCGGTCAGCGGCGCCTCCGCCGGTATCCCGGCGAGCAGTTCACCCAGCGCGTTCCGGTCGGCCGCGTCACAGGCGACCACCTCCACGTGGGCACCCAGCTCGGTCAGCTCGTCCCGGAGCCGTGGGGCCCCGTCGGCGGCCAGGCCCCGGCGGCCGGCCAGAATCAGCCGCTTCGCACCGTGCTCGGCGACCAGGTGCCGCGCGACCAGACCGGCCAGCATGCCGGTGCCACCGGTGATCAGCACCGTTCCTTGACCGGCCCATACGGGCTTCCGGTCCGGATCCACCGGCCCGGAACGGGCCAGCCGGGCCGCGGAGGCGACCCCGCCGCGCACCGCCAGTTGCGGTTCCGCCTCGGCCAGCAGGGCGGGCAGGGCCCGCAGCGACGACTCCTCGCCATCGAGGTCGGCGAGCACGATCCGGCCCGGGTTCTCGGACTGGGCCGACCGCACCAGGCCCCAGACGGGAGCCAGCGCGAGATCCGGGCTCTGCTCACCGTTCACGGCGACCGCACCCCGGGTGAGGACCACCAGTTTCGCGTCGGCGAACCGGCTCTCGGCCAGCCAGGTCTGCACCGTACCCAGCACCTGGTACACGGCCGAGCGCACGGCATCCGGCACAGCGCCGGGGCCGGCCGCGGGCACCGGCAGCAGCACATAATCCGGCACCGGCCCCTGCGTGCCGAGCACCGCCAGATCCGCCGCGGTACCCGCCTCGATACCGGCGGCCCGCAGGACACCCGCGAACGCGTCGGCCTCGGGCCCGACCACGGCCAGGGACCTCCCGTTGCCTCGGCCGGAGAAGTCGGGCAGTTCCGTCCAGTCGAGCCGGAAGACCGAGTCCTGGCCGCTGCCGGCGGCCCGCATCTGGTCGGCCGAGACCTCACGCATGACCAGCGACTCGACGGTCGCCACGGGGGCACCGTCGGCATCGCTCACCACGACCCGCACACCGTTCTCGCCGGCCTTGCTCAGCCTGGCGCGCAGCGCGGTGGCGCCCACCGCATGCAGCTGGACCCCGGTCCAGGCGAACGGCAGCCCCGGCCCCTCGTCGCCGTGGGCCTCGCCAAGGCCCACCGTGTGCAGAACCGCGTCGAGGAGTGCCGGGTGCAGACCGAACCGGCCCGCCTCTCCGACGGCTTCCTCGGGCAGGGCGACCTCGGCGAACACCTCGTCACCGCGTCGCCAGGCCGCGCGCAGCCCCTGGAACACCGGGCCGTACTCGTAGCCCGCATCGGCGAGTTCCCCGTAGAACCCGTCCACCGAAACGGCTTCCGCACCGGCAGGCGGCCAGGCCTCCTCGCCGAGCACGGCCGGAGCTCCGCTTCCGACGGCGAGCACACCGGTCGCGTGCCGGGTCCACGGCTGTTCGGCCGCTGCGTTCTCGTCGCGGGAGAACACCGCGAGGTTCCGGCGCCCGTTCTCGTCGGACTCACCGACGGTGACCCTCAGCTGCACCCCTCCGGTCGGCGCGAGGATCAGCGGTGTCTCCAGCGTGAGTTCCTCCAGCAGGTCACAACCCACCTGGTCCCCGGCCCGGATGGCCATCTCGACCAGCCCGGTACCCGGCACCAACACCGTGTCCAGCACGGTGTGATCGGCCAGCCAACGGTGCGTGGCCAGCGACAGCCGCCCGGTGAACAAGAAGCCGTCGGAGTCCGGCAACGCCACCGCGGCACCGAGCAGCGGATGATCCGCCGCGCCCAGCCCCACCGAGGACACGTCCCCGGCACCGGACGAGGTCTCCAGCCAGTAGCGCTGCCGCTGGAAGGCGTAGGTCGGAAGCTGGACCCGCTGCCCGGACGGGAGCAGGGAAATCCATTCCAGCGGGACGCCATACGCCCAGAGCTGGCCGAGCGACTGCGCGAAACGGGACCAGCCGCCCTCGTCGCGGCGGAGAGATCCCGTCACCACGACGGGGCTGCCCGCCTCCTGCGCGGTGTCCTCGATTCCCGGCGTCAGGACGGGGTGCGCACTGCATTCGACGAAAACGCCGTGCCCGTCCGCCAGCAGCGCCTGGATGGCTTCCTCGAACCGCACCGTGTTACGCAGATTCTCGAACCAGTACCCGGCGCCCAGCTCCTCACCGGAGACGACCGAGGCATTCACCGCGGAGTAGAACGGAACCCGACCCTGGCCAGGGCGCACCTCGGCCAGGACCGTCGCGAGCTCCTCGCGCAGCTCCTCGACCTGCGCACCGTGCGAGGCGTAATCCACCGGAACCTGCCGAGCCCGCACCTCCTGCTCAGCGCACTCCGCCAGCAGTTCCTGCAAGGCCTCCGGTTCGCCTGAAACCACCGTCGATGTCGGGCCGTTGATAGCAGCCACGGACAGCCGCTCGCCCCACTTGGCGATGCGGTCCTGCACCGCCTCACGCGAACCGGCGACGGAGACCATGCCACCACGCCCGGCAAGAACCCTGCCGATGGCCTGACTGCGCAACGCCACCACCCGGGCACCATCATGCAGCGACAAAATCCCCGCCACACAGGCCGCGGCAATCTCCCCCTGCGAATGCCCCACCACAGCAGCAGGCACCACGCCACAGTCCTCCCAGACCGCAGCCAGCGACACCATCACCGCCCACAACACAGGCTGAACCACATCAACCCGCGCCAGCATGTCCTCGTCGGACAGAACCTCATCCAACTTCCAGGACACAAACTCCGACAGCGCCTCACCACACTCAGCCATCCGACCCGCGAACACCGGGGAATTGGCGAGCAGTTCATCCGCCATCCCCAGCCACTGCGAACCCTGGCCAGGGAACACCAGCACCGCACCGGAAGCCGCCGTAGCCGCCACACTGCCGCGCACCACACCCGGCCCCTCCAGGCCGCCGGCGAGACCACGCAAACCACTCAGCAACTGATCCTTCTCAGCACCGACCACCACAGCCCGGTGCTCCAACTCCGCCCGCGTGCTCAGCAGAGAGAACCCGACATCAGCCAGACCCAGCTCCGGACGGTCTTCCACAAAGGACGCCAACCGCTCCGCCTGAGCCGCCAACGCCTCCTCCGAACGCGCCGACAGCACCCACGGAACCACACCGGCCCGCGCCGCCGCCTCAACCGCCTCAGCCGGTTCGCCCTGAACCGGCTCCACAGCCACCGGGTCGGAGGCAGGCGCCTGCTCCAGCACCACATGCGCGTTCGTCCCGCTGATCCCGAAGGACGAGACACCCGCCCGCCAGGGTTCGCCGGTCTTCGGCCACTGCCGGAGATCGGTCAGCAGCTCGACGCTGCCGGCGGACCAGTCCACGTGCGGGGTGGGCGCATCGACATGCAGGGTCTTCGGCAACAGCCCGTGCCGCATGGCCAGCACCATCTTCATCACGCCGGCCATACCGGCGGCGGCCTGGGTGTGCCCGATGTTGGACTTGATCGAGCCCAGCCACAGGGGCCGGTCGGCCGTCCGGTCCCGGCCGTAGGTCGCTATCAACGCCTGGGCCTCGATGGGGTCGCCCAGCCGCGTACCGGTGCCGTGGGCCTCGACCGCGTCGACCTGATCGGCGGTCACCCCCGCGTTGGCCAGGGCCTGTTCGATGACGCGCTGCTGCGAGGGGCCGTTGGGGGCGGTCAGACCGTTGGACGCGCCGTCCTGGTTCACCGCCGAACCCCGGACGACCGCAAGGACCGTGTGGCCGTTGCGCCGGGCGTCCGAAAGGCGCTCGACCAGGACCATGCCGACGCCCTCGCCCCAGCCGGTGCCGTCCGCCGCGGCGGCGAAGGCCTTGCAGCGGCCGTCCGCGGACAGGCCGCGCTGCCGGGAGAAGTCGACGAAGGTGTCCGGGGTGGACATCACGGAGACGCCGCCGGCCAGGGCCAGGGTGCACTCCCCGGTGCGCAGCGCCTGGATGGCCCAGTGCAGGGCGACCAGGGAGGAGGAGCAGGCCGTGTCCACGGTCACCGCGGGGCCTTCGAGGCCGAAGGTGTAGGAGACCCGGCCGGACAGGACGCTGCCCGCGCTGCCGGTCCCGACATAGCCTTCGAGGTCCTCGGGGATCTGGCCGCTCGGCGGGGCGTAGTCGTGGTAGCTCACTCCGGCGAACACACCGGTTTTGCTGCCGCGCAAGGTGGTCGGGTCGATGCCCGCGTTCTCGAAGGCCTCCCAGACGGTCTCCAGCAGGATCCGCTGCTGGGGATCGGTGGCCAGCGCTTCACGGGGGTTGATCTCGAAGAAGCTCGCGTCGAAGTCGGCGACGTCGTGGAGGAATCCGCCTTCGCGGGTGTAAGTCTTTCCGCTGCGGCCGGGGTCCGGATCGTAGATGCCTTCGACGTCCCAGCCGCGGTTCTCCGGGAAGTCGCCGATGGCGTCGCCGCCGGAGACCAGCAGGTTCCACAGGTCGTCGGGGGAGGTCACCTGGCCGGGGAACCGGCAGGCCATCCCGACGATGACGATGGGATCGTCGTCGTCGGCCGCCGGCGCGGTGGACCGCACGGCGACGGGTGCGGCCGCTTCGCCGAGCAGCTGCTCCCGCAGGTGCCGGACCAGGGCGACGGGGGTGGGGTAGTCGAAGACCAGGGTCGCGGACAGGCTCAGGCCGGTCACCGTGTCCAGGCGGTTGCGCAGTTCCACCGCGGTCAGTGAATCGAAGCCGAGGTCCCGGAACGCGCGGGAGGTCTCCACCGCGCCGCCGCCGGCGTAGCCGAGGACCAGGGCGATCTGCGCGGTGACCACGTCGAGCAGGGCCCGGTCCTGGTCGGCCTGTGGCAGCCCGGCCAGCTTCTCCCGCAGGGAGTCGCCGGTCCCGGCACCGGCCGTCGCCGCGGTGCGCCGGCGGAACGGCACCAGGCCGTGCAGCATCGGCGGGAAGTCACCGGTGACGGCCAGGACGTTGATGTCCAGGCGCACCGGTACGACCAGGGGCGCGCCGGAGCGGACGGCGCCGTCGAACATCCGCATGCCCTCGTCCGGGGTCTGCGCCACGATGCCCTTGCGGGCCATGCGCCGCAGGTCGTTCTCGCCGAGTCCGCCGGCCATACCGCCGCCGTCCTGCGCCCACAGGCCCCAGGCCAGCGAGACACACGGCAGACCGAGGCCGTGGCGGTGTTCGGCCAGCGCGTCGAGGAAGGCGTTGGCCGCCACGTAGTTCGCCTGTCCGGGTGCGTCGAAGACGCTGCACGCGGCGGAGAACAGGATGAACGCGGACAGATCGAGGTCGCGGGTCAGCTCGTGCAGGTTCCAGGCCGCGTCCACCTTGGGCCGCAGCACCTTGTCCATGCGCTCCGGGTTCAGCGAGGCGAGGACGCCGTCGTCCAGTACACCCGCGGTGTGGACGACCCCGGTCAGCGGGGTGTCCGCCGGGACGGTGGCCAGCAGGGCGGCCAGCGCTTCCCGGTCCGCGGCGTCGCATGCGGCGATGGTCACCTGCGCGCCGAGTGCGGTCAGCTCGTCGCGGAGTTCCGCTGCGCCTTCGGCGGCCATACCGCGGCGGCTGGTCAGCAGCAGGTGCCGGACGCCGAGGTCGGCCACGAGGTGGCGGGCGGTGATCGCGCCGAGGCTGCCGGTGCCGCCGGTGACCAGTACGGTGCCGTCCGCGGTCCACACCGGGTCGGGTTCCCGTTCGGGCGCGGGCAGTTGGGCGAGGCGGGGCGCCGAGAGGCGACCGCCGCGGATCGCCAGCTCCGGTTCCCCTGCGCCGGCCGCCGCGGGCAGCGCGTCCAGGGACCGGGTGTCGTCGTCGATGTCGACCAGGACGAGCCGGTCGGGATGCTCCGACTGTGTGGAGTGCACCAGGCCCCAGACCGGTGCCGTCACCAGGTCGACCGGTTCCTCCGCGACCGAGACCGCGCCACGGGTGAGCACCATCAGCCGGGTGCCGGCGAACCGCTCCTCGGCCAGCCACCACTGCAGTCGGGCCAGGAGCTGATGAGAGGTTTCCCGTACGGCGTCGGGCACGGTGCCGGGTGTGGCCCCGGTTACCGGCAGCACCACGGTGTCCGGTACCGGGGCGTCGGTGTCCTCCGGGTCGAGCACGGAGGCGCCCAGCGCGGCGGCGAGGGCGGGGTCGTCACCGAGGACCGCCCAGGTGCCGCCAGTCCGTTCGGCGGCCGGGACCGGTGTCCAGTCCAGCCGGTACAGCGAGTCCGGGGTGTGCGAGCCGGTGGTGAGCTCGTCGGCCGTCACGGCGCGGCGGGCGACCCGGTCCACGGAGGCGACCACGGCGTTGTCCGCGTCGGCCGCCAGTACGGAGAAGCCGTCCGCACCGGCCGGGGAGATCTTGACGCGCAAGGTCGTGGCGCCCTCGGCGTGCAGCCGGAAGCCGGACCACGAGGAGGGCAGCCGTGGGCCGTCGGTGCCGGACTCGGCCCGGCTCAGGGTCTGGACGACGGCTTCCAGCAGGGCGGGGTGCAGCCCGTAGCCGTCCGCCTGGGCGGCCGGTTCGTCGGGGAGGGCGACCTCGGCGTAGAGGTCCTCGCCGCGTCGCCAGGCCGCGCGTACGCCTTGGAAGACCGGCCCGTAGCCGAAGCCGGTCGCCGCCAGCTCGTCGTAGAGCCCGTCCACGGTGAGGGGTTCGGCGGCGGCCGGGGGCCAGGAGGTCTCCGGGAAGGCCGGTACGGGGGCGGGGCCGGCGGCGAGCACACCGGTGGCGTGCCGGGTCCAGGGCCGGGTGTCGTCGGCGTCCTCGGCCTGGGAGAACACGGACAGTTCCCGTCGGCCGTTTTCGTCCGGCGCGTCCACGGTGATCTGGATCCGCACCCCGCCCCGTGCGGGCAGGACCAGCGGATCGAGCGGCGTCAGTTCCTCGATGAGCTCGCAGCCGGCCTGGTCACCGGCTTGGACGGCCAGCTCGACGAGGGCGGAGCCCGGCACCACCACGGTGCCCAGGACGACATGGTCGGCAAGCCAGGGGTGGGTGGCCAGGGACAGCCGGCCGGTCAGCAGGAATCCGTCGGAGCCGGGCAGCGGCAGCACCGCGCCGAGCAGCGGATGGTTTCCCGCACCGAGTCCGGCGGAGGTCACGTCCGCGCCTCCGGCGGCGCCCTCCAGCCAGTAGCGCTGCCGCTGGAAGGCGTAGGTCGGCAGGTCCACCCGCCGGCCCCCGGGCAGCAGGGCGGCCCGGTCCACGCGGACGCCCCGGGTCCACAGTCCGGTCAGCGCCTTCAGCAGTGCCTCGGGGTCGGCGAGCGGTGCCCGCAGGCTGGGCTGGAAGGTGACGGTGTCGTCATCGGGCAGGCAGTCGCGTCCCATGGCGGAGAGCACTCCGCCGGGGCCGAGTTCGAGGAAGGTGGTGACGCCGTCGGCGTGGGCGGCCTGGATGCCGTCGTGGAAGCGGACGGCTTCCCGGACGTGGCGTACCCAGTACTCCGGGTCGCGGAGTTCGGCGGGCTCGGCGAGCCGGCCGGTCACATTCGACACGACGGGCAACCGGGCGTCGGAGTAGGTGAGTTGGGACACGACCGTGCGGAACTCGGCCAGCATCGGCTCCATGAGCGGCGAGTGGAAGGCATGGCTCACCCGCAGCCCCTTCACCTTCCGGCCACGGGACTCCAGCGCCGCGACCACCTGTTCCACGGGCTCGGCGGCACCGGAGAGCACCACCGATGCCGGTCCGTTCACCGCCGCGATCCCGACCTGCTCCCGGCCCTCCAGCAGCGCGCGCACCTCGTCCTCGGACGCCGCCACCGACACCATCACTCCGCCACCGGGCAGGGCCTGCATCAGCCGCCCACGGGCCGCGACCAGCTGCGCCGCGTCCGCGAGCGACCAGACACCGGCGAGATGGGCCGCCGTGACCTCGCCGATGGAGTGGCCCAGCAGGACGTCCGGAACCACGCCGTAGGACTCGACGAGCCGGAAGAGCGCGACCTCCAGCGCGAACAACGCCGCCTGCGCATACTGCGTCTGGTGGAGGAGCTCCTGCTCGCCACCGCCGGACGCGGCCCAGACCACCTCGGTCAGCGGCCGCGGCAGCAGACCGTCGAACTCCGCGCACACCTCGTCCCAGGCCCGTGCGAACACCGGGTAGGCCTCGTAGAGTTCGCGGCCCATGCCCGGCCGCTGCGCACCCTGGCCGGTGAACAGCATTGCGAGCCGGCCCTCGCTCACGGCACGCGACTGCTCGGTGTCCTCGGCCAGTGCCCGTATACCGGCGAGCAGTTCTTCGCGGTCGGTACCGGTCACCGCCGCGCGGTAGTCCAGCCCCGCCCGCGTGGTCACCAGCGAGAAGCCGATGTCGACCGGGTCCAGTTCCGGCCGGGACGCCACGTGGGACGCCAGGCGCCCGGCCTGTGCGGCCAGTGCCTCCCGGGACCGTGCGGACAGCATCCACGGCACGATCCCGGGCGCGGACGGGGCGGCGGCAGGTGCGTCGTCCGGGGCCGGCGGCTCGGCGTCGTCCGGACCCGGAACCGGCGCCTGCTCCAGTACGACGTGCGCGTTGGTGCCGCTGATCCCGAAGGAGGACACGCCCGCCCGGCGGGGGCGGCCGGAGTCCGGCCACTCGCGTGCCCGGGTGAGCAGCTCCACCGCGCCGGCCGACCAGTCCACCTGCGGCGAGGGCTCATCCACGTGCAGGGTCTTCGGCAGCGTCCCGTGCCGCATGGCCAGGACCATCTTCATCACACCGGCCACGCCCGCGGCGGCCTGGGTGTGCCCGATGTTCGACTTGATCGAGCCCAGCCAGAGCGGCTGGTCCTGCTGCCGGTCCTGCCCGTACGTGGCCAGCAGCGCCTGCGCCTCGATCGGGTCACCCAGCCGCGTGCCGGTGCCGTGCGCCTCCACCGCGTCCACGTCACCCGTGGACAGCCGGGCGTTGGCCAGCGCCTGCCGGATCACCCGCTGCTGCGCCGGACCGTTCGGCGCGGTCAGACCGCTGCTCGCACCGTCCTGGTTGACCGCGGAGCCCCGCACCACGGCGAGGATCGGATGCCCGTTGCGCTGGGCGTCCGACAGCCGCTCCACCAGCAGCACTCCGGCGCCCTCGCCCCAGCCGGTGCCGTCCGCGGCCGCCGCGAAGGACTTGCAGCGGCCGTCGGCCGCGAGACCGCGCTGCCGCGAGAAGTCGATGAAGGTCTCGGGGGTGAACATGACGGTCACACCACCGGCCAGCGCCATGCTGCATTCGCCGGCCCGCAGGGCCTGAATCGCCCAGTGCAGCGCCACCAGGGAGGAGGAACAGGCGGTGTCCACCGTCACGGCCTGTCCTTCCAGGCCGAAGAGGTACGCCACGCGGCCCGAGACCACGCTGGAGTCGGCCCCGTTGCCCTGGAACGCCGCGACGTCCTCGGCGACGCCGGAGACGCCCGCACCGTAGTCGTGGTACATCACGCCGGTGAACACGCCGGTCTTGCTGCCCCGCAGCGAGGCCGGGTCGATCCCGGCACGTTCGATGGCCTCCCAGGACACCTCCAGCAGCAGCCGCTGCTGTGGGTCCATCGCCACCGCCTCATGCGGGGAGATGCCGAAGAACCCCGGGTCGAACTCCGCCGCCTGGTGGAGGAATCCGCCCTCCCGGGTGTACGAGGTGCCGGTGTGCTCGGGGTCCGGGTGGTACAGCGAGTCCAGGTCCCAGCCACGGTCGTCGGGGAACTCCGAAACACCGTCGGTCCCGGCGGACACCGCTTCCCACAGTTCCTCCGGCGAGGACACTCCACCGGGATAGCGGCACGCCATTCCTACGATGGCGATCGGCTCCGACTCTTTCCGCTCGGTTTCGGTCAGCCGGGCACGGGTATCCCGAAGCTCGGCCGTTGTCCGCTTGAGGTACTCGAGCAGCTTTCCCTCGTTGTTCGCCACCGTATTCCACTCCACTGAATCGGTCGGAGGACCTTTACGTCGATGACACCGAAAGACACCGAACGCCACGACACCTGTACGGCGGCGCACTCGGCAGCGGCATCCCCTGCCGCGCCGGCCGCCGTATCAATCGCCCTGATGAGAGCGCGCAATTAGTCCGCGCAGTCGGCTTCCCAAGAATTCCAAGCCCGACAGATCCCCCTTCGACTCACTGCGGGCCACGCTACGGAATCGCCGACAGGTACTCCAACCCCTAGCCTCCCCTAAGGGATATCGCGCAACCCTGGGATACGGGTGGGGCGGTGAGGGGTGATCAGGGGGTACTGCGGGCGCTCCCGGTGACGGTCGCGGTGAATTACCCGGTGCACGGGTGTGAAGCAGGACAGTTCCGCGCGGGGATACGGGGATACGGGTCGTGGGGAAGGCCGGGTGGCGAAATCACCGGCCGCGGCCTCGCACGCCGCAGGCCCGCCGACAGCCCCACGGCCGCCCCGTCCGTCCGTGGCGGCCCGGTTGTTCCCCCTGCTCACGGCAGCCATTCATACCTGGGCAGCCCGCCGGCACCCGGGCCCGCGAAACGATCGGGGCGCGCGAAATCCCACTTCTCTTGCGGCTGCCAGGTTAGAGCGGCGATCCCGCGCCGGCTACCCCTATCCGGTACCGGCGAACCCCCTAATTTGCGCCATGCGGCGCCCGGCCCGATTGCTCCGCACATCGGTGACAGGCGAGGAGCGGACCGGATACCCTGAACCCCTCTACGGCCGTCATCCGGAACGGTGTTGACGACCACAGCACAAGACATGGGGAGGAATCCTATGCCCAGGGTGGCCGCCCGTGTCCGTGTCCTCGCGTTAGCACTGGTACTGCTGACCGCGGGATGCACGGACAAGGGGAATTCCAATAAGTCGTCCGATCTCAAGAACAAGGCTTCCGCCTGTGTGAAGGCACTCCGGATCGTCGATCTGGTGCCGGACCCGAAGAAGGCCGAAGACTACGAGAAAAAGGGCAAGGAATTACGCGACCTGGCGAAGGACGTGCGTGACCGTGAGGTCTCGAAGGCCATGCGCCAGGTGGCCCATCAATATGGCATGGCACGCGTCGAGGCCGCACGCGACTTCGGCCGGGTGGCGGTGTGGGTCAAGGCGACCGTCACCAACATCAAAACATTGAAAAAGGTGTGTGCCTGACCATGGGTCGGACTGAAGCGCAGGGGTGGGACTCCCCCACCGCGCCGGCCGTCGGGCGAGCCTCCGGTGCGGAGCCGCGGACCGCCGTACTCTTCCCCGGCATGGGCCGGTTCGATTTCGCGAGCGCCGGCCGGTTCCTGGTGCTCGACCGGTATGCACGCGACCGGCTCGCGACCGCCGACGAGGTGCTCGGCTTCTCCGTACTGGAGCGCTTCCACGACGCCGGCGCCGACTACTCCGAGTACGCCCAGCTGGCCTTTCTGATCGCCTCGCTCGCCGCCGCTGACCGGGCCGAGGACCGCTTCGGTATGCGGCCGGACGTCTGCGCCGGGGCCAGCTTCGGCCAGAAGGCGGCGGCCGCGTACGCCGGTTCGCTCGATTTCTCCGATGCCGTACGGATGACGGCGGAGCTGGCGCGCTGCGAGAAGGAGTACTTCTCCACCGAGCACTCGGACGTGGTGACGCACTCCGTTTACCGCGTCCCGGACGAAGAGTTCCATGCCCTGCTGGACGACATGCGGGCCCGGGGTGAGTGGTTCGACATTTCCGGGGTGCTGGAGCGCGGGTTCTACATGGTGTCCCTGCGCGAATCCCGGCTGGAGGATTTCATCCGGGCCGTGCGGGACCTCGGCGGATACTCCATGTACACCATGCGCCCGCCGGTGCATGCCGGCGCGTTCGGTGCCCTGCGCCGCAAGGCGGAGGCGGAGGTCATCGCCAAGTACCGGATCAGGGCGCCCCGGCTCCCCGTGATCTCGGACGCCGACGGAACGGTGGTGGACTCCGCCGAGGCGATGCGGACGATGCTGCTGGACACCTTCGACCGGGCGATCCGCTGGCCGGACATGGTGACCTCGATGACCGGACTCGGCGTGGAATCCCTCTATGTCACCGGCGCCGATGACATGTTCCACCGGCTGAACTGCACGGTCCGCAATTTCGACGTCATCACGGTCAACCCGAAGAACGCCCTCCGTCCGGGACCACCGAAACTCCGGGCCCGGGCCGCCTGAAACGCGGGCGGCGAACCGGTGCGAGGACGGCAGACGGAGGCGAGCCGCCGGCCACTCCCAGGCATTCGGGCCGGCTGCGAGGCAGGAGAGGAATCCGGCGCCAAGGACGCCGTCGGCAACACCTTTACCATCGCCGACGGCTGCCGTCCCGGCGCCGGACTCGTCATGCCTCCTCGCTCGCCTTCAGCGCTTCAGGGTCAGCTCGGCTGGTCTCCGGTGTAGCGGTAGATCGCCCCGTCGGAGTTCACATGCCAGACGGTGCCGTCAGCGGCCACGCCGATGTCCACCGCCTTACCCGGGATACCGACCCACGGGTTGGAGTCGTGCCCTGTGTACCGATACATCTGACCCAGCGAGTTCACCCCCCACACATGCGTCCTCGACCCCACCGAGATACGCGTCAGACCACCGGACACACCCACCCAGTCCGTAGAACCCTGATCCCCGGTGTAGCGGTAAATCGCCCCGTCGGAGTTCACATGCCAGACGGTGCCGTCGGCAGCCACACCGATGTCCACCGCCTTACCCGGGATACCGACCCACGGGTTGGAGTCGTGCCCTGTGTACCGATACATCTGACCCAGCGAGTTCACCCCCCACACATGCGTCCTCGACCCCACCGAGATACGCGTCAGACCACCGGACACACCCACCCAGTCCGTAGAACCCTGATCCCCGGTGTAGCGATAGATCCCCCCGCCAGAGTTCACATGCCAGACGGTGCCGTCGGCAGCCACACCGATGTCCACCGCCTTACCCGGGATACCGACCCACGGGTTGGAGTCATGCCCCGTGTACCGATACATCTGACCCAGCGAATTCACCCCCCACACATGCGTCCTCGACCCCACCGAGATCGTCGTGAGACCGCCAGAGACCTGCTTCCAGTCCGCCATGTCCGTGTCCCCTCTGCCGCGAACGTTGCAAGGAGAAATCTGGCGCCCGGAAGGTCCACCCAAACGACCAGATATGCGGATTGACTGCTGAGATCATCCAAAAATCGCTGTTTGTTTGCCTTCACCCCCAGTGCGTCCGGGAAGCGGCCCTCCCGCCACGCCATCAGGAGGCCGGAAACCCCGTAACCCACAAGGCTCAGAACGACGGCCGGGGGAGGCAACACGCCTGTCGGGCACGGGACTTCGGCGTGCTGGGGCCCGGGGGCTCGCGGCTACTCGGCTTCCACGTCGAGACCGGCTTCTCAGTCCAGGTTCGCGCTGTTCAAGTAGGCGAGGACCGCGAGCACCCGGCGGTTGGTGTCATTGGAGTTGGTGAGGTTCAGCTTGGTGAAGACGCTGGCGATGTGCTTGCTCACCGCGCCTTCGCTGATGTAGAGGCGGTGCGAGACCGCGGCATTGGAACAGCCCTCGGCCATCAGCTCCAGGACCTCCCGCTCCCGGGCGGTCAGGGTGCCCAGCGGCTCCTGATGGGCATTGCTCTCCACCAGCTTGGAGATGACCTCCGGGTCCATCGCGGTACCGCCCTCGGCGACCCGGCGCAGCGCGTCCACGAACTGCGTGGCGTTGAACACCCGGTCCTTCAGCAGATATCCGATGGCACCGGAACCGTCGGCCAGCAGTTCCCGCGCATAGAGCTGCTCGACGTGCTGGGAGAGCACCAGGACGGGCAGGCCGGGGATCCGCCGGCGAGCCTCGTGCGCCGCCTGCAGCCCCTCATCGGTGAACGTGGGCGGTAGCCGGACATCCACGATCGCGACATCGGGCCGGTGTTCCTCCACCGCCGTGAGCAGCTCCGGGCCGGTCTCGACTGCGGAGACGACCTCGAAGCCGTGCGCGGTGAGCAGATGGGTCAGACCTTCGCGCAGCAGGTAGAGGTCCTCTACGAGGACAACACGCACGGAATCTCCAGAGTGACTGTGGTGGGACCGCCAAGTGGACTGTGCACGGCGAGACTTCCGTCGAATGTAGCGAGCCGCCGCTGGACGCCGCGCAGCCCGCTGCCCTTCGCGGGATCGGCGCCACCGGCCCCGTTGTCGGTGATCGCGATCCGCAGATGCTGCGCCGTGTGGCGCACGTCGATGCGCACACGGTCCGCGTCGGCGTGTTTGGAAACATTGGTGAGCAGTTCGGACACCGCGAAATAGGCGGCGGACTCGACGGGGCGCTCGGGGCGGCCGGGCAGGTCGATCCGCAGACCGACCGAGAGCGGCGAGTCCAGGGCCAGTCCGCGGATGGCGTCCGCGATACCGCGTTCGGCGAGCACCGGTGGATTGATGCCACGGATCAGATGGCGTAACTCGATGAGGGCTTTCGCGGAGGCTTCCCTGGCGGTCCCGACCATCATCTTGGCGGACGCCGGGTCCCGTTCGATGAGCGCCTCGATGGCGCCGAGCTTCATCCCCATGGCCACCCACTGCGCCTGCGCTCCGTCGTGCAGGTCCCGTTCGATCCGGCGCAGCTCGGAGGAGAGGGTCTCCCGGGCCTCCGTCCGGGTTTCGGTGAGCTGGTCCACCCGGCGGCCGAGCAGGGCCGACTTGGTCGGCCCGAGGAGGAGCCAGCTCCACAGACCGTGCAGCCGCAGCAGCGGGATGGCGAGCAGGCTCCCGATAAGGGTGCCGATCACGCCGATCAGCGGGGCGGTGGCGATCGGGTAGTCGCCGATGACCGGGATGACATGGATGATCAGGGGCCAGCGGTCGAACGTGTGGAAGTCGACGAAGGGCTGAAGCAGCGATGCCCAGGCCCACGACCAGATCAGGCCGAAGAAGCAGTACCCGGTGACCACTACGGGAAGCGCGGCGAGCAGCACCCCGACGACGGGGTCGAGCAGGAGCCACAGCAGGTCCCGCCAGGTGGCCAGATCCCGTGCGTTCTGCCGGTACCGCAGGGACCGCAGCGCCATCTCCGGGGTGCGGTGGAGCGTGCGGCCGATCTGGTAGGTGCCGTCGGGCCGGGGCGGTGGCAGGGCCGGTTCGGGCAGATAGGGCCGGTCGATCCGGATGCCGGTCCACTCCTGGATCTGATGCCGGCGCCAGGAGGTGAGCTGCCGGCCGGCGACCAGCACGGTCGGCCAGGCCCACAGCAGGATCGGCACCATGGCCAGCAGATGCATGAGTGCGGCGGCCAGTTCGGCGACCGCGAGTCCGGCGGTGAGGGCCAGCCGCCAGGTGGCGAGCCCACCGCGGCCGATCCAGATCAGCGCACGGCGTATCCCCGAGTCGGTTGCGGCCGCGAGCAGTTGGCAGGTCCAGCGGCCGTGCAGATGGAGCAGGACCGGCCCGAAGCCGAAGCCCGCCAGTGCCGTCGCCACGGTGATCGGGACGGTGATCCCGGGATGTCCCGGCCAGGACCAGGGGAACGTGGTTCCCACCACGACCAGCGTGAGCGGCAGCAGCGCCGTGACGCTGCCGACGAAGGGGTTGATCAGCATCCACAGGATGTCCCGGGAGGTGGCCGGGTCCTTGACCAGCCAGTCCCAACGCCGTTCGTAGGAGAGCTTCTTCGGGGTCAGGTAGAGCCGGTTCTTGTAGCGGTACCAGCCGTCGTGTTCGGGTTCGGGGGGCGGCGGCGGGGGCTGGTACGGCACCGGGATGTCCACCCCGCACCACCGGCTCGCGAGGGTGCGGTACACATTGAGCGGATCGCGGTACCACTGGGCGAGCGCCTGGATGCCGAAGAGCGTGCCGAGGCCGACGGCGGCCAGCATCGGGCCGGCGGTGAGTCCCAGCCCGAACAGCGCAAGGCCGCGCAGGGGCGCCCACAGGTGCCGTCCGAACATCGAATCTCCCCGTACTTTCCGATGCCCCCGGCGGGAGCGATCGCCAGATGCCACGATACCGACCGGGGGTAGGGGGTTCTCGGTTTTCTTTGGCCGACACCCATGGCCTCAATAGGGAGGCGCTGGCCGGGAATCGATCCTCAATTCCCGGTGCCTGAGGGGAGTGTGCGGTGCGGCGCATATCAGTGACGCGTCCCGTAGCGGATCGGCACCTTCCACACGGCCGCCCCGCTCACCGCCGCTCTCCGCCAGCGGCCCCCGCACATGGCTGGAAAAAGAGCATTGCCCCCTACAAGGATGGCCGGTGAAGCCGTCACCGGCACCACGCCCGCGGGCTCTTCCCCCTCCTGGGTAAGGAATGAGATATCCGTCAACCGGGGTAGAGCTAGCTCCACCCGTCGTGTGGCCGTAGCTTGATTCACGGAATGTGCCGCCACGGCATATTTTCTGCATACGACGATTCACGATGGACAAAGGTCCATACCGACTCCCCTCCCTCATCGCCAGGAGGTAATTCGATGCGGTCGTCGCGCGGCGCATCCGTCACACCGCCCCGGGTCTACGGCGTCGGCGTCTGCGCCGGTCGCCTCGTCGTACATGACCCCTTGACCGGTATGACCCACTACCGGAACCAGCTGATCACGGTGGGACGCACCATGCTGCGGGCGAGCGAGGTCGCGACGCACCCCGTGGCCGACCCGATCGCACTGGCCGGTTCGGGGGCCCTCGGGGTCCGCTGGTCCCCGGTGGTCCAGCGCGATCCGTCGCCCACGTGTGTGCCCGCGGATTCCGTTCACCGCCGCGCGGCGCGCGCGCTGGCCTGCGCCGGGCTGCTGACCGTGGACCTGCACGAGGTGGAGCCGCTGCCCACTCCCGATCTCACCGACATCGCCGGCCATCTCACCGACGATGGCTGCACGGTCAGCCTCACCACCGAACACTGTCCGGCCGAGCGCCACGCGGAAGCGCTCGCCGACTGCGTCGACGCACTGCGCATCTGCGTGGACAGCGCGGTCACCGGACGGCATCACTTAGGACCCGACGAGCGGGAGCGACGTCTGAGATCCCTTGTCTCCGGTACGCGTGCCACGGTCGCCGCCGGGCTGCCCACCCAGCTGTACACCCGCGTCATCCCGCCCCCGCCGGGGAACGAGGCGACCCGGTGGCTGGTCGAGCTTGCCGACGCCGTCGGCGCGCACGGGGTGACCTTCGCCCGGCCCCACGGGGACGGCACGCTGACGATGCCGAGTCTGACCGCCTGGGGCGCCGACACACCGCCCTGCGGAACGCTCAAGCCGCTGGACGTTCCGCTGGACACGGTGTGTCTGCGCTCGGACGGCTGAGGAATCCGTCCACCGCGACCGCAAAGGCTTGGGACGCCAACTCCGGTGCTACCACCGGCAATTGGCACTCACGGGCCCTGCGCTCAGGCGATATCCGCGATGTCCGCCGGAAGTCCGACCGGCAGATCCGCCCGGCGCTTGATGTTCAGCTTCCGGTACACCCTGGTCAGATGCTGTTCCACGGTGCTCACGGTGATGTGCAGCTTCCGGCCGATCTCCCGGTTCGTCCGCCCCAGCGCGGCGAGCGCGGCGACCCGGCGTTCGGCCTCGCTCAGCACGGCCATGCCCTCGGCGTCCTCCCATTGGCTCGGGGTGGCCTCACTGTTCAGCGGCTCCCTGGTCGCGACGAGTTGGTCGTACAGCTGCTCGGCATGGCAGCTCTTGGCCAGTTGCAGCGCCCGGCGCCGGATCAGCTGGGCCCGGTCCAGTTTGCCGAGGATCTGCCAGACCTGACCGAGTTCGACGAACGCCCGCGCCAGTTCGTACCGGTCCCCGCCGGCCTGCAGCAGATCGACCACCTCGCCGAGCAGGGGCAGCCGTTGCTTGAGATCGCTGACCGAGGCGAGAATTCCGAGCGAGACACCCCGCATCCGGGTGGAGTCCGGCCCGATCATGCGTAGTTGGTCCTTGATGAGTTCCCTGGCCCGGTCGGTCTGGCCGACCCGGACGAGGGCCTGGGCCAGGTCCCCGCGCCAGGGCAGGGTCATCGGATGGTCGAGCTTCCACTTGACCACGAGATCGCCCACGGCCTCGAAATCCTCCAGCGCGGCGTGCGGGCGGTCCGTCGCGAGATGGAAATGCCCACGAGCCGTGCGGTACTGCAGCCCGTATCGGGTGTCCATCATGGCCTGCGGGATCATCTGGTTGAGGAGTTCCGCGGCCTTGTCGAAGTGGCCCCGCATCGTCGCGGCGTGCACCGCGTGGGACAGCGGCGAACCGATCGCCACGCCCCAGCTCCGCGCGGAGAGGGCGGTCAGGGCGCTGCAGGCGTCCCGTTCGGCATCGGCGAGATCACCGAGCCGGAGGCTGACCGCGGCCCTGGTGTCCAGCAGCACGCCACGCCAGGCGGCGGCGTGCTGCCCCTCGGCCTTCTGGAGCAGTTCGTTGCACCAGTACATCGCCCGCTCGAACCGCTCGGCGGCCAGGAGTTCATGCAGTGCGGAGATCACGGATGCCAGCGGCGTTTCCCTGACCCGGGCCCGCTGCAGCACCTGCTCGGCCCCCTCGACCGCCGACGAGTTTCCCGTGCCACGAGGAAGAACGGCTGTCTGCGGTCTGCGCGCCGGGCCCGGGGAACCCGGGGGTTCGGACATCGCGGCGTGCCGTTCGACCTGGGCGAAGATCTGCGGATGCCAGCGGGAGAGCCACTGGCGGGTCAGTTTCCGTTCGGCCTGGTCCCGGGAGCCGTCGCCCTCGGGCGGGGCGCCCAGGCTTTCCAGCGCGCGCACCGCTTCCTTGGGCCGGCCGTGCCATGCCAGCGAACGGACCAGCCGCATCACCTCACGGCCGCTGAGCAGCTCCTTCTCCAGCGCCGTCTGCAAGGGTCCGTGGTGTCTGGTCGCGGCCGCCGGGCTGCTCGTCCACTGCACCCAGGCGAGCCGGGCGGTGAGCATGGCGCGCTTGTGCTCGTCGCCGCAGGAGCGACTGGCGAACTCCAGGTACTGCACCGCCTCCGCCACCTTTCCGAGCGCCAGTGCCTGCTCCGCGTGCGGCAGGGCCTGATCGGCGGCGGCATGCAACACCCGGGCGGCCCAGGGCTCGTCGGCCTCACCGGCGGCCAGGAGGTAGCCCACCACGTCCGAGGGCGCCACTCCGTCGTGGTGCAGCAGCTCGGCCGCGCGGCGGTTCAGTGCGGAACGCTCCTCGGGCGTCAGCTCGTCCAGTACCGCTGCCCGGGTGCCCTCGTAACGGAACTGGGCGTCGATGGTCAGTCCCGCCAGCTCCAGGGCCTCCAACGCGCCGCCCACCACCGACGGCCGGACGTCCAGGAATCTGGCCAGCAGCGCGGGGGCGGCGAACTCGCCGAGCACCGCGATCGCCCGTGCGGTCCGCAGCAGTTGGGGGCCGCCGCGGTGCAGGCACGCCATCACGGCCCTGGTGAAGGCCTGCCCGGTGACCGGTCCGTCCGCCGCTCCGGCGGACGCTTCCGGGCCCGGCGCCAGACTGTCGTCGATCAGCGCGCGCGTCAGTAGGGGGTTGCCGCCGGTCAGTGCGTAACTGCCGGGTGCCTGCCGGAGGGCGGCCGAGGAGTCCAGCCGCTGGGCGAGAAGCTGCCCGACCCCTTCCGGGGACAACGGGTACAGCGTGAACTGCCGGGAGTACGGCTGTCTCAGCGCCTCGGCGACCAGCTCGGACGGTGGTTCGGTCCCCTGACTGAGCAGCAGCATCACCCGCGCCGTCCCGATCCGGTGCTGGAGGTAGGTCAGCACTTGCAGTGAGGCGCTGTCGGCGAACTGATGATCGTCCACGGTGATCACCAGCGGCCCCTTCCTGCTCAGTTCGAGCAGGCCGACGCACAGGTCGTGCGCATCCCTGGTCCCGGACCGCGCAGCGGACGACAGCTCACCTCCCACCTGCGGCGCGTCCAGGCCGGTCAGGCGCGAAAGCATCGCGGAGGCTTCCGGCGGGGTGGTCGCCCCACTGAAGAACTGCTCGATCACACCGAAGCGGAGCGATTGCTCGCTGGGCGCGCCCGAGGCCCGCAACAGCGTGGCACCGGAGGCCACCGCATGTTCCTCGAACGCTCTGAGCAGGGCAGTTTTACCGCTGGCGATTCCCCCTCGTATCACGGCTACCTTGCCGCGCCCCTTGGCACTGTCACTCAATGCTGTGCGCAGCTCCGCAACAACCGCGTCACGTTCCACTAACCCCATGCAGCTCTTCCTCCCCGAAAGAAGAACCTCAGGCACACCTCTTCTACCCGAGGTAATGCACATTCCCCACAATATTTACTTGGACGACTGCAGCGCCGGACGACGTGAATACCATGACCGTCACCGGAAAGCGCATCGTCGCCAACATTTCCCCGCCGCACATACAGTCCGGCCGCCGAGTGCAATTCGGCGAACATCAATCAACCGCAGTTGTAAAATTTGACTCAGGAGTCAATATTGCATTTCAGAAGCAACAAAAGGCAAGACAATAACATCGCGTATGGAGATACAGTTCCACACCGCCTCAGGTTTGCCGCAGAGCCAGAAATTCAGGCCCAAAGCGCCTGGGGAAACAGATATCCGCGAGAAAGTCCGGCCCCCGAGCGGCCGAGAACGCACACTTGAAGCCCGGACAAGGGAAGATCAAGAGACGTTAAAGGCCACGTTTTCATGCCGCAAAGGCACTACCGCCAATAATATGAACGATCACACCCCTAGGGTTCAAGCAGAGCAGGTGTGACGGCAGTCACACCAGGGCCTCTAAGTGTACGCCAACCACCGACGTTACATTCTCGCGAATTATGGATTCCGGACCCGGCCCGACCGGCGCGGAATTAAAGATTCCGGGGGCGGGCGCATCATCACGGAATTCATGATTCCGCAGTTTTCATTGGCGCTACCTGCACAAATGCGAGCCGGCCACACCATCCGCAGCGCCCCGTTCGACCACCGGAACAACCGCTTCCACCGATCGCCGACCACGCAACGCCGCCAGATGTTCACATGACGCACCGACCGCGCTTCTCAGCCTTCGACGTCTTCCGCAAGGCCTCCTGAGTAAGGGTCACGTAAAAGTGCGCCGGAGCAACCAATAGGGGATCGCACACCGCCACGGGAGCCCATGGGCCGAAACTCCCGCAACGTCCCGGCGATGAGCGGCAGGACGATGACCCCGGTGACCGGCGGGTACTTCTCGCCGCCGGTCGCACCGTGACCACCACATCGATCCGCGCAATCAGCGGCGAGGGGTGGGAAGTTGGCATGTCCGGCCTTGACTCGGGCTTGACTCGTGTGCACGTATCGCTACCCAGAGTGAGTGCGTGAGCTGACTTTCGAGTAACCCATCGCGAACCGCGTCGCTGTGCGGAGAAGGCGCGCCGCGCCACGGCCTCCGTTGCCGTCACCTCTCCGCGGGAGGCCGCCGCCGGCCACCTCTCCCGGAAATGCCAAGTCATGGCTCCGCGCGACCTGTCACGGGCGCCGGGCAGGAAGGCGAACCCGACGGAATTCCGGCAGGCGGAATAGCTCCGGGAAAGCAAGATCGAGCGTGACGGCCTCAGCGAGGGCACCGTCGGATGTCGCGGTCACGGTGGTCAGTCCGTGGCGAACACAGCCGTGCGAACACCACCGTGCGAACCCCGCCGCGTGGACCCCCATCCCCTCCGCGCCGACGGCCTTGGCCGGGTGGCGCCGGCACCCGCCACACGGCTCGGCACAACGCCCCTGGTGGACCTGGCCCGTGACGGAATTCCGGCCGGGGACGGCACGAGGCCGGAGCGGCAAGAGAAGGGACCTTAGGGGTGCGGATAAGGGTTCCCTCCCCGCGCCGCCGCTTCCAGACTCGCCGTAGGTGAGGCACGTGCCCTGCCCTGTCGGCTGGGCGGCTCCCGCTCGATTTCCGTAGTGATGCCGCATGTGAGGTCTGCCCACGAGGAAGGAAGCGTGCGACCAGTGAACGCAAAGATCTTTGCCCCTGACTCGGTGCGGACCCTGTCCGAATTCGAGCACGACGCACTCCGTATCGCGCAGGTGCTCGGTGAGCGGGGCGTCGGCCCCGGGGACCGGGTCATGCTCAAGGCGGGCAACTCGGCCGCCTGGGTGGCGACGCTCCTCGGGCTGATGCACATCGGCGCGTCGATCGTGCTGATCGACCAGCAGGAGCATGCGGAGCAGACCCGGAAGATCATCCTGCGCACCGGTACGAAACTCGTCCTCAGCGACGAGGACTCACCGCTCGACAGCAGCCAGGAAGCCGTGCACCTCTACGAGTTGCTGGTGTCCGCCGCCGGCCGGCAGATCGCGGACGAGCCGCTGACCGCCGACGCCTGGTGCGAGCTCCCCGACGGCCTGATCATGTGGACGTCCGGTTCGACCGGCACGCCCAAGGGTGTGGTCAAGTCGGGTCGCAAGTTCCTCAAGAACCTCGAACGGAACGCGGCGCAGGTCGGGCACCGGGAGGACGATGTCCTGCTGCCGCTGCTGCCTTTCGCCCACCAATACGGCCTCTCCATGGTGCTGATCGCCTGGCTGAAGCGGTGTTCGCTGGTGATCGCCCCGTACAAGAGGCTGGACCGGGCACTGCTGATGGCGGAGGAGTCGGGGGCCACGGTCATCGACGCCCCGCCGTCCAGCTACCGCAGCATGCTCAACCTCGTCTCGCGGAAGCCGAGTCTGCGTCCCGGGCTGGAGCGGGCGCGGATGTTCTGCGTCGGCGCGGCGCCGCTGGACGATCCGCTGGTCGGCCAGTACGCGGCGGAATTCGGCCGGCCGCTGCTGGACAGCTACGGCAGCACGGAGCTGGGCAATATCGCGTTCGCGACACCGGACAACCCGGTGGCGTGCGGGCAGGCGATGGACGGTATCCAGGTGCGCGTCGTCGACGATGCGGGCCGGGCGGTCCCCGCGGGCGAGCCCGGCGAGGTGGAGGTGAACACCCCCGACGCGCTGGAGGGCTATCTCGCCGAGGACGGCACCCTGCAGCCCTCGCCACAGGGCTGGCAGCGCACCGGCGACCTCGGCCGCCTCGACGCGGACGGCAATCTCTTCGTCCTCGGCCGCAAGTACGCGGTGCACCGCATGGGTTACACCCTCTATCCCGAGCTGATCGAACGCAGCGTGGCGGCCCAGGGCTGCTCGGCCAGGATCGTCGCCCTGCCCGACGAGCGGCGTGGCGCTCAGCTCGTCTTCTTCGTCGAGGACGACCAGGGCCAGGAGGACGCGTACTGGCGCGAGCGGCTCTGTGGCATGCTGGCGGCCTACGAGCACCCCGACCGAGTCGTCGTGCTCGATCACTTCCCGCTCAACCGCAACGGCAAGCCGGACAAACGGCAGTTGGAGCACCTCGCCCGGGCCCACGGCCGGTGAGCTCACCGCCGGCGGCTTCGGCACTGCCGGCGGGTGTCATCCCCGGAGGACGTACGCAGTGAAGATCGCCTGCCTTCAGACCGCCTGTGGCACGACGGATGTCGAGCAGACCCTCGACAGGCTGCGGGACGCCGCGGGGAAGGCGGCCGCCGAGGGCGCCGAGCTGCTGATCGCTCCGGAGATGACGGTCGGCGGCTACCCCCTGCAGTACGCGGCCCTCGCGCAGTCGGCCGGCCCCGCGGAAGGCCCGCAGTGCACCGCGGTCTCCGAGATCGCACGGGAGGCCGGGATCGCAGTGGCGCACGGCTGGCCCGAGCGGGACGGTACGCACCTCTACAACGCGGTGCGGCTCGTCGGCCGCGACGGGCGGCCGCTGGCCGTCTACCGGAAGGCGCATCTCTACGGCCGGGCCGAGCAGGAGCTGTTCACCCCCGGCGGGAGCGGCGTGGTGCAGGCGTCCCTGGGCGGCCTGACCGTGGGCATGCTGATCTGTTACGACGTCGAGTTCCCCGAGGCCGTGCGGGCCCACGCGCTCGCGGGCACGGATCTGCTGCTGGTGCCGACGGGCTTGATGAGCCCATGGGACTTCGTCGCCCAAACGATCGTGCCCGCCCGCGCCTTCGAGAGTCAGCTCTACATCGCCTACGCCAACTGGAGCGGCGAACACGGTGGCCTGCGCTTCTGCGGCCGGACCACGATCGCCGCCCCGGACGGCACGGTGGAGTGCCTCGACCCCGCCGCGTCCGGTGGCGACCAGCTCCTCTTCGGCGAGGCCGACCCCGCCACGCTGGCCTCGGCGCGCCGGACCACGCCCTACCTCAGGGACCGCCGCCCGGAGCTGTACGGGAGCTGATCCCGGCGGTCCCGCCAAGGGCCCGCCACAAACCAGGTGATCCTCAGCGGGACCCCGTGATAGGAAGTACCGAGATCGTCGTTCCCGACGATTCCCGGGAGCGGCCCGCCCTCACGCACGGCGTGACCGTACGGCTCATGGCTACGGCCCGCTCCCCCATCGGCCACGGCTTCGTCCCGTCGCTGGAGATTCCCTTTGTGCCCGGTCAGGTACCGGTTGTGCCCGGTCAGGTACCGGCGCTCAGTGCTGCGCACCCATAGGTAGCTGCCGGGCCTTTCGCCTGAATCCGGACTGTGCCTAGGTTGCCTCCAGGGATCGCCGTGCCCGGGACCACCGCAGACCGGAACGCTTTCAGCATCTGGAGGACAGCATCTTGCCCAGCAGGACCGTGACATCCGAGCAGTCCACGAACTCCGCTGATTTTCCCTGGCAGTTCGCCCGCAGCCGCCGCTTCTCCCTAGGGGTACCCCGGCATTTCACCGTCTCCCCCGACGGCCGGCGGGTGCTCTTCCTCCGTACGCTCTCGGGCACCGATCCCGTGGGCCGGCTGTGGCAGTACGAGGACGGTACGGAACGGCTGTTGGCCGATCCGGCACTCCTGGTTGGGGCGGGTCCCAACGCGGTCCCCGAGGAGGAGAGACTCCTCCGGGAGCGCGCCCGCGAGCGGACGGTGGGAGTGGTGTCGTACGCGACGGACGAGGCCGCCCGTCTGGCGGCGTTCGCGCTGTCGGGGGCCCTGTGGGCGGTGCGTACCGACGGCGGCACCCCGTTCTCGGTCCCCGCGGCCGGTCCGGTGATCGACCCCCGTCCCTCCCCCGACGGCCGGTACATCGCCTATGTGAGCCGCCGCTGCTTCCACGTCGTCGACCTGGCCGGCGCCGACCGTCAGCTGGCCCGTGCGGAGGGTCCGGAGATCTCCTACGGGCTCGCCGAGTACGTGGCCGCCGAGTCCATGCACCGGCTGCGCGGCTACTGGTGGGCACCGGACAGCCGCCGCGTCCTGGTGGCCAGGGTCGACACCGGCCCGGTGGAACGGCGTTATGTCAGCGATCCGGCCGACCCGACGAAGCCGCCGCAGGCGATCCGCTATCCGGCGGCCGGCACCCCCAATGCGGAGGTCACCCTGCAGTTCCTCTCGCTGGAGGGGGAGCGGGTCGAGGTGGAGTGGGACCGTAAGGCGTACGAGTACGTCGTGGCGGCCGGCTGGGACGCGCACGGTCCGTTCATCACCGTGCAGAGCCGCGACCAGCGCGTGGTGCGCACGCTCGCGGTCGATCCGGAGACCGGTGCCACCGAAGTGCTGCACGAGCGGACCGATCCCGCGTGGGTGGAGATCATCGACGGCACCCCCGCCCGCACGGCGTCGGGCGCCTTGGTGCTCCATGAGGACGAGGGCGACACCCGGTATCTGACCGTCGGGGGCCGGCGGGTCACCCCGGAGGGGATGCAGCTGTGCGCGGTCCTCGGGGTCGAGGACGAGCGGGTGCTGTTCACAGCGAGCGAGGATCCGCTGGAGACCCATGTGTGGTGCCATGAGCCCGGCCGCGGCAACCGCCGGCTGAGCCGGGAGCCCGGCAGGTACACGGGCGTGGCGCGGGGCGGCACGGTCGTCCTGGCGGGCGAGACGTTGCGGGGCAACGAGGCGGGCGTACTGCGCGGCGACGAGACGGCCGGGGACCCGCCGTACCAGGCCCTCACCTCGCTCGCCGAGGAGCCGTCGGTCACCCCGAGGCCGGTCCATCTCACCCTCGGCGAACGGGAGTTGCGCGGCGCCCTCTACCTGCCGTCGTGGCACGAGGAGGGCACCGGAAAGCTGCCGGTGCTCCTCGACCCCTACGGGGGACCGGGCATACAGCTCGTGGGACGGGCCCGCGGATGGTTCACCTACGTGTCGCAGTGGTTCGCCGAGCAGGGGTTCGCGGTGCTGGTGGTCGACGGGCGCGGAACCCCGAACCGGGGCCCGGCCTGGGAGAAGACCATTCATGGCGACCAGCTCACGCCCGCGCTGGAGGACCAGGTGGACGCGCTGCGGGCGGCCGCGGCGCGCTACGCCGACCTGGATCTGACGCGAGTGGCGATCCGCGGCTGGTCGTTCGGCGGGTTCCTGGCCGCGGCCGCCGTGCTGCACCGCCCCGAGATCTTCCACGCGGCGGTCGCCGGCGCCCCGCCCACCGACCAGCGGATGTACGACACCCACTGGAAGGAGCGGTTCCTGGGCGACCCCGAGGAGCAGCCGGAGAACTATGTGCGCTCCTCCCTGGCCGGCCACGGCCATCTGCTGAGCCGTCCGCTGCTGCTGGTCCACGGGCTCGCGGACGACAATGTGGCGGCCGCGCACACCCTGCGCTTCTCGGCGGAGCTGCTCGCGGCGGGCAAGCCCCACAGTGTGCTGCCGCTGCCCGGTGCCACGCATCTGCCGGCCGACGACGCGGTCAATGCGCAGCTGCTGCACTTCCAGCGGGACTTCCTGCTGAAGGCGCTGGAAGAGCACGCCGACCAGGGCTGACGCGACCGGCTCGCGCCCGCCTCCGTCGCACCCATCCGCGTCCGTCATCCACCGTCCGCCGTCCGCCGTCCGGCCATCGCTGTCCGCCGTCCGCCGTCCACAGTCCGCTCCGGCGGATGGCGCAGGGCCGCGTTGAACGCTCCGGGCGGCGGCTCCGTATGGACCTTGTGCAACGTCCATGGAGCACATCGCGCACCGAAGGCACCACCAAGAACCGGAGGCACACCATGGCTCGACAGGCAGCGTCGGAGCGGACGGAGACCGAAGCGATGACGGCGACGGAGGAGACCGGCCCGGCGCCGGCGGGGCGCGGAGCGGGACGGCGGGCCGTCGTCGCGGCGGTCGGCGCGGCCGGGCTCACGGCCGCGCTCGCGGCCTGCGGCGGCAGCATGGAGGACGCGGGGGGCGGCAGCTCCAAGGCAGCGGGTGACGAGCAGGCCGCCCCGGGGACGAGCGGCGGGGGCGACAGCGGCTCGGGCGGCACCGGAGGGAGCGGGGGCGACGGTGCCGCCGGTGGGGAGGGTGGCCCCACCCTCGCCAAGACCTCGGAGATCCCCAAGGGCGGGGGCAAGATCTTCAAGGGCGAGAAGGTCGTCGTCACCCAGCCCCAGGACGGCGAGATCAAAGCCTTCTCCGCGATCTGCACCCACGCGGGCTGTGTCGTCGGCGAGGTCGCCGGCGGCACCATCAACTGCATGTGCCACGGCAGCAAGTTCGACATCACCGATGGCAGCGTGAAGACCGGCCCCGCCACCAAGGCGCTGGCACCCGCCAAGGTGACCGTCAAGGGCGGCTCGGTCACCCTCGGCTGACGCCCCCGGCCACCCGGCCGCCCGCCGGGCCACAACCCCGGCGGGCGGGTGTCACGGCGGGCGGGTGTCACGGGCACCGCTCAGGACCCACCCACGTCGCGCTGGGCGGCATGGTCGGTGTCAGAGCCGTGTCAGCCGTATGTCAGGGCCGTCGGCGATTTTTGTGGCCGCAACAACCGCCACGAAAGGACATCCGATGAGTCAGACGGTCGCCACCCCGCACGGCCTTTCCACGGAGCGCGACGCGGGCCCCTTCGACCCGCCCAGCCAAATCACCCGGCTGCGTGAGGCCCGCCCGGTCAGTCCCATGGTCTTCCCCGACGGTCACGAGGGCTGGATCGTCACCGGCTACGACGCGGTCCGCCAGCTCCTGGCCGACACCCGGTTCAGCTCCCGTCAGGACATCGGCATTCTCCACATGCCGTACGAGACCCCCAACATGCCCGCCGCCACCGAACCGTCCCCGCAGGTGCCGGGCCTGTTCGTCGCCATGGACCCGCCGGACCACACCCGGCTGCGGCGCAAGCTCACCGGCGCCTTCACCGTCAAACGCATGAAGCAGCTCGAAGAGCACATCATCGATATCGCCGAGCGGCAGCTGGACGAGGTGGCGCGCCTTGCCCCGCCGGTCGACCTGGTCAAGGAGTTCGCGCTGCCGGTGCCCTCGCTGGTGATCTGCGAACTGCTCGGTGTCCCCTACGCGGACCGGGAGACCTTCCAGGTCAACTCCGCCAAGTTCCTGGTCAAGGACCAGTCGTTCGACGAGAAGATAGCCGCGTACACCGCGCTGACCACGTACCTGGCCGAACTGGTCACGCGCAAACGCGCCACCCCCGGCGAAGACATCCTGTCCGACCTGGCCCGCCATGACGACCTCACCATCGAGGAGCTGACGGGCATCGCCTTCCTGCTGCTGCTCGCGGGCCACGAGACCACCGCCAATGTGCTGGCACTGGGCACCTTCGCGCTCTTGGAGCACCCCGAGCAGCTGGCCGAACTGCGCGCCACCCCGGACCTGATGCCCGGCGCCGTCGAGGAACTCATGCGCTACCTGTCCATTGCCGACATCTTCTATCGCTACGCAACGGAGGACATCGAACTCTGCGGTGAAACCATCCCCGAGGGATCGACCGTCGTCATCTCGCTGCTGGCGGCCAACCGCGATCCGAAGCGCTTCGACAACCCCGACACCCTGGACATCCACCGCAAGGCCCGCGGTCACCTGTCCTTCGGTCACGGCATCCACCAGTGCCTGGGCCAGCAACTCGCCCGCATCGAGATGCGCGCCGGTTTCGAGGGACTGCTGCGCCGCTTCCCGACCCTCGAGCTCGCCATCCCCGCCGGCGAGGTGAAACTCAAGAGCGACATGAACATCTACGGCGTCCACGAACTGCCGGTCACCTGGACGGAAACGGCCCGGTAAAGCCGCCGGCCGAGCGCGTCACCCGTGGAGGAACGAGCCTTCAGGGCCGCGGCGGACCCGCCTGCACAGGGGCCCTCACCGCGGCAACTTCCCGCAGGGCGCCAGTATTTGGATGGCTGCCGAACACCCATGGCAAAATCAGCGGGTGCAGATCGGGATGCTGGGTCCGTTCGAGGTTCGCACGGACGACGGCGGATGGGCCGACGTGCCGGGCGCGCGGCTGCGCGGACTGCTGATCGCCCTCGCGCTCAAGCCGGGGCACGTGGTCCCGAAGGCGTCGCTCGTCGACTGGATCTGGGGGGAGCACCTGCCCGCCGGGGCGACGAACGCCCTGCAGCGCTTGGTTTCCCGGCTGCGGAAGGCGCTGCCGGACGGGGTGGTCGAGAGCCGGCCGGACGGCTACCGGCTGGCGGTGGAGCCTGACGCCGTCGACGCCGTGCGGTTCGAACGCCTCGTCATCGCGGGCCAGGCCTGCACTGAGGACGCTTCCCGGCGGGTGCGGCTGCTGCGTGAGGCCCTCGAACTGTGGCGCGGTGCGGCCATGCAGGACGTCGGTCTGCAGGACAGCGCCGCGTTCGACGCCGCGGTCGGCCGGTTCGAGGGGTTGCGCCTGACCGCCACGGAGGAGCGGTTCGACGCGGAGATCACCCTCGGACGCGGTGCGGAGAGGGTCACGGAGCTGACCGACCTGGTGGCCGCGCACCCGCTGCGGGAACGGTTCGTCGCCGCGCTGATGCGCGCCCTGGTCGCGGCAGGTCGCGACAGCGATGCGCTGCTGGTGTACCAGCGCGCGAGGGAGGCCCTGGCCGACGCGCTGGGCGCCGACCCCTCGCCGGAACTGTCCGCTGTCCACCTCGCGCTGCTGCGGGGCGAGCTGGGGCGGCGGGAGACGAGCCACAGGACCAACCTGCGCGCCGAGCTGACCACCTTCGTCGGCAGGGGCGCCGATACCGCCGCGGTCCGTGAGCTCATCGCCGGGCACCGGCTCACCACCGTGACCGGGCCGGGCGGCTCGGGGAAGACCAGGCTGGCGACGGAGACCGCGCGCACGCTGCTCGGCGAACTGCCGGACGGGGCCTGGCTGGTGGAGCTCGCCGCCATCGGCGCGGACGGCGACGTGGCGCAGGCGGCGCTCGCCGGGCTCGGCCTGCGGGACGCGCTGCTCGGCGGGGCCCCGAACGCGGAGCTGACGGACCGGATCGTCGCCGCGATCCGCGAGCGGGAGGCGCTGCTGATCCTGGACAACTGCGAGCATGTGATCGAGTCCGCGGCGTCGTTCGCCCACCGGGTGCTCGGGGAGTGCCGGGGGCTGCGGATCCTGGCGACGAGCCGGGAACCGCTCGGTATCACCGGGGAGGCGCTGTGGCCGGTCGAGCCGCTGGCCCTGCCGGAGGGGGACGCGGGACCGGGCGAGATCGAGTCCTCACCCGCCGTCCAACTGCTGCGGGACCGGGCCGGGGCGGTGCGCCGCGATCTCGCCGTGGACGCCCCCACGCTGGCGACGATGGTCCGCGTCTGCCGCGCGCTGGACGGGATGCCGCTGGCGATCGAACTGGCCGCGGCCCGCTTGCGCACCATGTCCGTCGACCAGCTCGCGGGCCGGCTCGACGACCGCTTCCGCCTGCTGACCAGCGGCAGCCGGACCGCGCTGCCGCGGCACAAGACGCTGCGCGCTGCGGTCGACTGGAGCTGGGAGCTGCTCACCGACGCCGAGCGGAGGGTTCTGCGCAGGCTCTCGGTGTTCTCCGGCGGGGCGAGCCTGGAAGCGGCCGAACGGGTCTGCGCGGGCGACGCCGTCGAGCAGGAGCAGGTGCTCGAACTGCTCACCGCGCTGGCCGAGAAGTCGCTGCTGCTCGCCGAGGGCGGCAGCGCCCCGCGCTACCGCATGCTGGGCACGATCAAGGAGTACGCCGGGCACCGGCTGGCGGAGGCGGGGGAATCGGACCTGGCGCGCCATGCGCATCTGGCCTACTTCACCGAGCTCACCGAGACCGCGGAGCCGCATCTGCGCCGCGCCGAGCAGCTGGACTGGCTGGCCACGCTCGGGGCCGAGCACGACAACATCGCTTCCGCGATGCGTGGCGCGCTCGCGGCGGGCGAGGCGCAGGCGGCGATGCGGCTCGCGGCGGGCGCCGGCTGGTACTGGTGGCTCAGCGGGCACAAAACCGAGGGCATGGAGCTGATCACCGCGGCCACCAGGACGCCCGGCGAGGTGACCGACGACGTCCGGGCCACGGTGTACGGCCTGGTCGTGCTGTTCGTGACCTCCGGACCGGGCGACGAACACCAGGCCGCGGAGTGGATCCACAAGGCGTACCGGTTCAGCCGGCGCAGTCCGGGCGGCCACCCGCTGATCGGGTTCGTCGCCCCGCTGGAACGCATGCTCCAGGCACCGGACGCGTTCCTGCCCGCGTTCGAACCGCTGCTGGACGACGAGGACCCCTGGGCGCGCGCGCTGGCCCGGCTGCACCTGGGCAAGATGCGGATCGTGCTCGGCCATGACGGACAGGACGCGGACGCCTACCTGGAGAAGGCGCTCGCCGAATTCCGGGCGCTCGGCGAGCGGTTCGGGATCTCGTTCGCCCTGACCGAGCTGGCGGAACGGATCGCCGTGCGCGGAGATTTCGCCGGTGCGTGCGCACACTATGAGGAGGCGATCGCGGTCGTCACCGAGATCGGTGCCACCGAGGACGTCATGCGCATGCGGTCGCGACAGGCGCGGCTGCACTGGCTACTGGGCGACAAGGACGCCGCTGCGGCCGCCATCGCCGAGGCACAACGGTGCGCGGAGCGGGTCACCTGGCCGGGTGCGCTGGCCTTCCTGGCCTTCGCGAAGGCGGAGTTCGCCCGGTGGGACGGCGACGCCGAGGAGGCGCACAGGCAACTCGGCGTCGCGGCGGCCGTACTGGGCGACGAGGCGGAGCAGGCGAGCCTCCGCGCGGTGACGCACGACCTGCTCGGCTACCTCGCCGACGACCCCGGCGAAGCCCGGGCGCACCGCGCGGCGGCCTACGAGGCGGCGTCCGAGGCGGGACACGCGCCGCTGATCGCGCAGGTGCTCGTCGGGGTCGCGGATCTGGCACTGCGCCGCGACGAGCACGAGCAGGCCGTGCGGCTGCTCGCGGCGAGCGCGGGCGTGCGCGGGCTGCCGGACCGCTCCCACCCGGACGTGGCGCGGATAGAGCAGACCGCACGGCGCCATCTCGGCGACGCGCGGTTCGCCGAGGCGACTCGGGAGGGGACACGGACCAGCTGGTCCCAGCTGGTCGACGTCACGCTCGCTTCCGGCGGGTAGCCGCTCGCCCCGCACCGCCCGTCGCACCGCGCGTCAGGCATCCGCGCGCTTGTGTCACAAATCGCCGGAAACGCAACCGATACAGGCGGGTCCGCCTCTCTTGCAGAGCGGACCGACATCCCCTGTCCGCTGCCTGCACCGACCAAGGAGACATCCCCTATGTCCAAGACATCCACTTCCGTCATCCGTCGTCGTCGTGGCCGATCCATGGGACTCGCCGCGGCCGGTACGGCCCTCGTCCTCTCCGCCCCGACCCCGGCGACGGCCTTAGCGGGCCAGGCCCGCCCCGCCTCGGCCGACCCGGTCTCCGTCCTGACGTACACCGCCAAGGAACGCAAGGAAGCCCTCGACTACTGGACACCCGCCCGCATCAAGGCTGTCGGGAAGTCCGTGGACCTCGGTCCGGCCGGGCCGAAGGCCAAGCCGTGGCAGGGCACCGCCATGAAGACCGTCGGGCGGCTCTTCTTCGTCAACGCGAACGGTGCCGATACCTGGTGCACGGCCACTGCCGTCAAGAGCGCCAACCGCTCCGCCGTGATGACCGCGGCACACTGCGTGCGCCGGGGCTCCTCTCCCTACAACACCAACATCGCGATGGTGTTCGTCCCCGGCTACAGCAAGGGCAAGATGCCCTACGGCGCGTTCGCGGTCCGCGACGCCGTGACCCCGCGCAGCTGGGAGCAGGACTCCACCGACGACCTGTCCACGCTGGTCGTCGACGCCGACAAGAGCGGCCGCAAGCTCACTGATGTCGTGGGCGGCCAGGACATCGCCTTCAACCGCCCCGTTGGCGGCACCATCTCCGCCTTCGGCTACTCCGCCACCCGCCCGCAGCTCGGCGAGGAACTCCTCCGCTGCGTCGGCACGGCGAAGAAGAAGAGCGGCGTACAGGCCATCCCCTGCGACATGAGCGGCGGCTCCAGCGGCGGCCCGTGGCTGGCCGACTTCAACGCCACCACCGGCAAGGGCGTCCTGGTCTCGGTCAACAGTGCACTGGACTCCCTGACACCGACCGAGATGCAGGGAGAGGTGCTGGGAGCCACAGCCAAGAAGGTGTACGACCGGGCCCAGAACGGCTGACACAGAGGCGCGGGAATCAAGAGCCCCGGCCAGGGCCACAGAGGCACGGGCACCCAGGCCAGGCCGGGCCGGGCCGGGCCAGACCACCGGTCGCACCACAGGCAGGCGTCACCAGGCATCACCAGGCGACGCCTGCCGAACGCGCACCTCCTACTTATCGTGCTGTCGGCGCACCATCTCACTGATCCAGATGGGCGCGAACGGAGAAGTGCAGCCCGGGGAAGTCGGATAGTCCTTGAGCACCTCCAGGCGCTCACCGATGTCGAGGGCACGGGCGCGGTGCTCGGGGTGCTCGATCCCGATCTGAGCCAGGCAGTGGTTCATCGCCCACTGCAGGCGATCCGGGGCGTCTTTCATCTCCGCCTCGATGACGTCGAGCAGCCCTGCGAGGTCGAGACCCTCGGGCTTCTTCGCCACGCGTTCGGTCGTCAGCGCCCAGCCGGCACTCGCGACCACGGGATCCGGATCGGCGGACCAGGCCCGACGCAGCTCTTCGGCGTGCGGGCTCTTCTTCACCACGTAGTTCACGAGCCAGTCGTGCACCTTGGGTGTCCGTGCCTCCCGCAACATGACGTCCAGCTCGTCACGCTCGAACGCCTTCGGGCGGCAGATCAGGATCGCCAGCAGTCTCGCCGCGGTGTCACCCGTCTCCCAGAGCCGGCACGCGAGTTCCTGCTGCGTCTTCAGCCGCCTCGCGAGCGCGCGCAGCTTGCTGAGGTTCACCCCGTGATCGTCACCGTGCTTCTCGTTCACCGCGCGCGTCTTCGGGTCCTCGAGCCCGGCCAGCTCGGCCATCACCTCGGCCACCGTCGTCCCGGTCGGCGTCGTCCCGGCCACCTGAGCCTCCTGTCCCTCACCAGCGAAATTCAGCCTACGACGGAAATCGGCCGCCTGTCGTACACGCCGGCCATGAGACGGCACGCAGCGGAGCAGGCCCTCGCGGTCAGCGTCCGGAGCCTCCGGACGAGGCGACCGCGTCGAGGGTCGTGGCGAGTTCGACGGGTGTGGACAGCATGGGCCAGTGCCCGGTGGGCAGATGGAAGCGCCGCCACGGTGGCTGGTTGAGGAAGGCCAGCGTCGGCACCCCGGCATCCAGCAGGGCCTTGGCGTCGTGGCAGGCAACCACCACGTGGTCGACATCGGGGCCGGGATCATCAGGGCGGGTCAGCCGCTGTGCGAAGGTGCGAAAGGGCTGGGGCGTGGCCCGGGTGCGCATGAGGTCGAGCTGGTCCTCGTCGAGCCCTTCGAGGGTGCTGAACTCGCTGAGAAGCCCGAAGGGCGGCAAGGGCAGCCGCCATCCGTCTCCGTGCTCGGCAACCTGCTGGTGCAGTTGGTCCACCACGTCGTCCGACATGACGTCGAGCAGGCACGTGCCCTCGGCGAAGGGGGCGCTGTCGACATAGACCAGACGTTCCAGCCGCGGTCCGAGGCGGCCCGCAGCGCCGGTGACGGGGACCGCCGCGTAGCTGTGCGCCACGAGGGTGACCTCATGCAGGTCCCGCTCCACGACGAACGCGGTGATGTCGTCGATGTGAGTGTCCAGGCCCACCTCCGGGGTGGCAAGGCCGGATCGTTCGCCCAGACCGGTCAGCGTCATCGGCAGCGCCACGTGCCCACGCTCCCGCAGCGCATGGGCGGTGGCCTCCCATGCCCAGGCTCCGAGCCAGGCGCCGGGGACGAGTACGAAGGTAGCCATGCGGTTTCTCCTTGGATTTCAGGGGTTGCGGCGAGAGTAGAGTCCATACAGGACAGTTTCCGCCCTGAAATGCCGAGTGATCCATGTCATACCCCTTGACGCGCGTACTGGCTCTGCTGGAACTCCTCCAGACACACCCAGGGCTGACCGGTGCACAGCTGTCGGACCGCCTGGGGACCGATGTGCGCACGGTGCGGCGCTACGCGGCACGCCTGCGCGAGCTGGGCATCCCGGTGGAATCAGACCGGGGCCGCTTCGGTGGCTACCGGCTGGCCCGCGGCTACCGGATGCCACCGCTGATGCTCACCAACGAAGAAGCCCTCGTGGTCATGCTGGGCCTGCTCGCCGGGGAGCGTCTGGGCATGGGCACCACCGCTCCCGCCGGCGCAGGCGCCCTTGCCAAGATCGAACGAGTGCTCCCGGACCCTCTGCGGGCACCGCTGGCCGCCATGCGGGACACCCTGTCCTTCACCACCAACACGGTGCTCGCGCAGGCCCCCGAAGCCGGCGTCCTGCTGACCCTGGCGCAGGCATGCCGCTCCGGTCACACCGTCGGGCTGCGCTACCGCTCCTGGCACCGGGAACACACGGAGCGCGATGTCGACCCGTACGGGGTGGTCTTCCATTCCGGGTGCTGGTACCTCGTCGGTCACGACCACCTCCGTGACGGCCTGCGCACCTTTCGCATCGACCGGATCACCTCCGCCACGACCGGCGCAGCAACGTTCACCGCCCCCGACGACTTCGACCCGGTCACCCACCTCACCGCATCCCTGGCCCGGACACCCGCGCCGTGGCAGGTCGAGGTACTGATCGAAGGCCCCATCGAGGACATCGCGCGCCGGCTGCCCCGCACGATCGTCACCCTCACCGCCACACCCACCGGCGTACTGATGCGCGCGCAGGCCGCCCAGCTGGACAGCGTGGCGCGCCTGCTCGCCTCCCTGGAATGGCCCTTCACCATCCACAGCCCCGACCAACTGCGCCAATCCCTCAAAGACCTGGCCCGACAGCTCACGGCCGCCGCCGAACGCCCCCTCGGGGACACTCCGAAGTAGACATCGGCTCCATCTCGGCACCCACTGGCAGTGGCCGGAGAATCAGAACGCCGAGCATGCTGCTAGAGGTACGCGCCGTCAGGGACCCGGTAAGCAGTCAGCTGTAGATGTAGAGGCGCCACTTTCCGCTGCCCTGCAGCAGCACGCACGTCCACTGTTCGCCGGATTTCTCCCCGGCCGCCTGGCAGGCCGACTTGGAGGGATAGAGGATGGGGTACCAGCCCGTTGCCGTGCTGGAGGACGTGGCAGTCGATGGCGTCGCGGTCTCGGAGTGCGCGGGTGCTGCCTGGGCGGTGGCGGCAGTGGCAGTGGCGCCGGTCAGCATGGCGGCTCCTACGGCGACACCGGTGAGCCAGATTCGTGTACGCATGATTCCCCTCGCGGTCGAAGTGCCTGTCTGTTGTGGTGCCTGTCTGTTGGCGTGCCTTAGGGCGAGCGTCATCGGTCATCGGTTGATGACACAGAGACGCTGTCCGGGCTGCTGGGGGCCGGGCCTCAGTGAACAGCCCGTCGGCGAGCGGTCCTTGGGAATGCGGCGCGTGCCCTGGAGGGACACGCGCCACGAGGACCGGTGACTCATCAGCTCCAGACGTACAGGTGCCACTTACCGCTTGGCGCCTTCACACACTTCCACTCTTGGGCGGAGTTCTCCCCATCCGCCTGGCAGGACGACTTGCTGATGTAGGTACCGACGTAGATCCATCCCAGCGCCGTGCTGGATGACGTTGCGGTCTCGGAGTGCGCGGGTGCTGCCTGGGCGGTGGCGGTGGCAGTGGCGCCGGTCAACACAGCGGTTCCTATGGCGACGCTGGTGAGCCAGATTCGTGTACGCATGATTCCCCTCACGGTCGAAGTGCGTTGTCTGTTGGCGTGCTCGTTGTGCACCGGGTCGCCACCGGCGAACTGCCGTTTGGCGACTCAAGGAGCATCCCTGGCCAGGAACCGGCTCGACAACGACGTGCAGGCATAGCTGAATAACCGTGGTCCGGGGGTTTCGACTTGTTCGGGTCAGGGGCATTCAGTGCTGCGTATCCGGTTCACGCTGGAGGATCTCGCCCGTACCCGGGTGGCACTACTGGGGCCGCTGGCCGAGACCCAGCTGAGCCTGCGGATGCTGCAGCGGCGCGAGGAGAAGGTGCTGTTCGACGGGTGGCGCAGACGCACGCGTCCGCGAGTGCCGCCGGACGCGCGGCAGCTTGCGGCGTTCGTGGCAAGCCCGCAGGGGTGGATGGTCGACCTCTTCACGCTGCTGGGGCCGGTTTCCTCGATCGAGGAAGGGCGCGAGCGCCTGCTGAGTGCGCCCCGCGCGCAGTTGCGTGCCGAGCTGTCTCCTGATGCCCGGCTGGATCGCCTCCGCCCGTCCTGGCTGTCCCACCCGGGTGCGGGTGACGGTGCGGTGGTCGAGCGGCTGGCGAACGGCCTTGCCGACTACCACGCCGCATCCGTGGCCCCCTACTGGGACCGCATCCACCAGCACCTGAGCGCCCATGCGCACCTGGTGGGCAAGCTGATGGCCGCCCACGGAGTAGGCGCCGCGCTGGAGAGCCTCGCGCCGTATCTGCGCTGGAAGCCGCCCGTGCTGGAACTGCCGGACTACCGGCCCTGGCAGGGACCGGACGACTACGGGTACCACCTGGGCGGCCGGGGCATGGTCTTGGCTCCCTCACTGTTCTGCGGCCCCGTACCGCAGCTGTTCACACCCGCGACCGATGCCGAAGCCCTGCTCATCTACCCCGCGCCGCGCGATCCCGCGACGATCCGCAGCATCTGGTCCCCGCCTCGGCCCGCAGCCTCACACAAGGCCCTCGCCGCCCTCCTGGGAACCACCCGCGCGGCCATCCTGGCCACACTCGTCGACAGCTACACCACCACCGACCTCGCCCGTCGTCTGTCCATCTCGCCGTCCAGCGCAAGCCAGCACACCGGTGTACTCCGGCAGGCCGGACTCGTCTCCACCACCCGCCACCGCAACACCGTGCACCACGCCATCACCCCACAGGGACGCACCCTCCTCGACGGGACAAGCGCCACGCCCTGACCGCGACAGCCTGAGCAGCCCCGCCCTATCTGCTGCACACTCGGGACGGCTGCGGCCTGCCTTCTCCGGCACCGGAGTTCGGGCGCAGGCGGTGTCCGAAGACCAGCAATGCGGCTCTGACCGGCTACGGGCCTCAGATCGCGGAGAGGTGCTGGGCGGAGAAGGCTGCTGTGTAGCCCGCACCGCTTTCCACACTCGCCCACGTGACCGAGGCCAGGGCACTGTACGGGGCGATATGGCGGTACGGCAGGCCAACGACGCCGGCCAGGTGCGGGGCAAGGGTCCGCATGACCGGCACAAAGCGGAAGATCAGAAGGGTTTGGCCGGCGCGCTTGTTCATGAGGGTTTCCGCCCGCTGCCACGCCGAGGCAGGAATGCGGCGGCCAAGCTTCCCGGTGCGTAGGCGATTTCCCAGCAGGTGACCGGTTCGATGGCCAAGAGCGTCCCCGATCACGACAGCACCGGCAGCGACTCCGATGACCCACAACAGGTTCATGCTGCCGGCACGGGCCAAGGCTCCCGCGGTAAGCATGAGAGCGAGAGTGGGGACGACGGCACCCACCAGCAAAATGGATTCCGCGATGATTGCCGCGGCCAGCACCGTGTAGGCGGTGGCAGGGGGAATCTGGCTGAGCAGAGTGGTGAGGTCACTCATCGCGATATGTCCGACCGGACGGTCAACAAGTCGGAGGCGTTGACCGTATCGATGGGTCGGCGCAGTTGCCACACCTGTGCGGGTGGCAGATTTCCCCACACGGTCCAACAGCCGACCGCGTACTGGTTGTGGTACTGATTCAAGAGATCTTTGACGTCGCGCTGACGGCGGGCCTCTGGGCGGGATGTCAGCAGGGCGCGGACCCAGCGACTGCCGCAATAGGAAAAGTAGGTGAGAGTGCCCCCGGGGCGGAGCAGTTCCAAGTAGCGGCCCATGATTTCCTCGACCTGCCGGGGGGCGAAGTTGGAGAACGGCAGGCCGGAGACGATCACGTCATAGCGGCAGTCAGTGGTGAGCTGTTCGACAAATGTGTTGTGGACGCGCACGTGCTCCTGCTTTTCCAGCAGGTCCGGGTTGCCGCGAACCAGGCGACGCAGATGTGCGGCAAAATGGGGGTTCGCTTCTACGATGTCCAGCCGGCTTCCCCGAGGTATCTGAGGGAGCAGAACTCGTGTGACCGAACCGGTACCCGCGCCTACTTCCAGGACATTCGAATTCCGCGGCGCTCGCTTCAGCAACGGGTCAGCCAGCATGCTGGCCAGCGACTTGCTGCTGGGGGCGATGGAACCGACCGTGCGATGGTTCCGTATCGACTCCACCAAGAAGGTCCATCCTTCAGTCGTACGCTGAGCCCGGGCACGGTGGTGAGAAGTGTGCTCATTCATCAAGAAAAGACATTCCTGGGAGGATGCGAAGCGGCCGTGTGCGTCACACGTCAGACCGCACTTCGAGGGAAAGGGGATCAGGTCCTCTCCCCATCCTCGAATGCACAGGTCAGCGCCGTCCTCCCCCACAGGGACCCAAAGCCGGACTGTACTGAAGTGCCACCACGGGCCCCGGCGTCATTCTCTGGACGGACGGCCACCCGCCCTGGGACCTAGGGGGTTTCGTCGGTACCGACAACCCGGGTCAGCGGCCACGGCGCGGCCGTTTCCAGCTGGTCAGGACGTCATCGGTGGTGGTGACGGTGGCGACCAGCGCGAGGGTGTTGCGGACCATCGCGGGGGTGTAGTCGGCAGGCACCCCCGCGATGGCGTCCGCGGGCACCACGGCCGTATAGCCGAGGTTGACCGCGTCGAAGACGGCATTGGGGATCGCCACATTCGCCGACACCCCGGTGACGATCAGCGTCCGGCACCCGAAGTTGCGCAGCAGCGCGTCCACCTCGGTGCCGGCGATCGGCGAGAGACCGTGCAGTCTGCGCACCACCAGGTCGTTGTCGGAGACGGGTATCGGGTCGGCGATACGGACCGCGGTGGACCCGGTGAACTGCTGGACGGGCAGCCGCGCGGCCGCCTTGAACAGGCGGGCGTTGTGGCTGGCGCCGCGGCCGTCGGGACGGCGTTCGGCGACCGCGTGCAGCACCTGGACGCCGGTGTCATGGGCGGCCGCCACCAGCCGGGCGACGTTCGCCAGCGCCCCCGACGTGCGGGCCGCGTCGGCGAGTTCGGGCAGTGCGCTCTCCGGGCCGACCACCCCGCGCTGGCACTCGACGGTGAGCAGCACCGTCGTGGCCGGGTCCAGTTGGCCGATGAGCCGTGCAGCTTCCGAAGGCATCGCATTCCCCTCTGGCGGGTCTGATTTCCCGCGGGTCTGCAGGAGTAGCGGGTCTGCAGGAGCGGCGGGACCGGGTCCCGGTCGGCGCTTCCCCGACGGGCCGGTTCGAGGCGGGCGAGGCTATCGGGCATTGCGCACCTCAGGAAGAGCCCTCATGCTTTCCGACACCGGTTTCTGACGCATCGTCAGGCAGCTGGGTGTCAGGTGAGTGGTCAGTGCCGCACGGGCGGCACACGGCGGAGGGCGGGGACGGATGGCCGACACACAGCGGCGCGGGCGCCGGATCATGATGACGCAGGGCGAGCTCGACGCCTTCCTCGCGGCGCAGCGCACCTGCCGCGTCGCCACGGTCGGCGGGGACGGTGCGCCGCACGTCGGAGCGCTGTGGTTCGTCTGGGACGGTACGGCGCTGTGGCTCTATTCGATCACCCGCAGCAGGCGCTGGGCGCAGTTGCGCACGGACCCGAGGATCGCGGTGGTCGTCGATGACGGGCACGAGTACGGCGAGCTGCGCGGGGCCGAGCTGGCGGGCCGGGCGGAGTGCGTCGGCGAGGCGCCGCGCACCGGTGAGCCGTGCCCCGAACTGGGCGCCCCGGAGCGGCTCTTCGCGGAGAAGTACTTCGGGATGTCCGAGATGCCGCACGACGGCCGGCATGCCTGGCTGCGGCTGACGCCGGAGTCCGTCGTGTCGTGGGACTTCCGCAAGATCCCGGGGTGAGGGCGCGAAGATCCCGGGACGAGGGCGAGGGCGCCGCGCGGGTGGCGGCCGCGGCACCGGGCGGGTGAGCGCCTCGCATGAGCAAGCTGATCGCCGCGGACGGCGAGGCCGGTCGTCCCGAGGTGATCGCGTTGTCGGTGGTCTCTGGGAGAGTGGTGGAGGTCAGCCCGTCCGGTACCGGCAGGTGCGGGAGCGGGACGGCCCGGCCGCGAGGTGGCCGGGCCCCGACGAGGACGAAGGAGATCCGGTGAACGTGCTCTTCCCCGCGCTGCGCGACGCTTCGCCCGCCCCCGCGCTGCGCTTCGGCGATCGCAGTCTCAGCCATTGCCAGTTGGCGTCGGTGGCGGGTGCGCTCGCCGAGCGGATCGCCGGTGAGACCCGTATCGCCCTCTGGGCGACGCCGACGCTGGAGACCGCGGTCGGCGCGGTGGCCGCGCTGCTCGCCGGGGTGGCCGTGGTGCCGGTCAATCCGAAGATCGGTGAGAGCGAGCTGGCGCACATCGTGGCGGACAGCATGCCTTCGCTCGTCCTGGCCGAGCCGGATGCCGATCTGCCGGGGCCGCTCGCCGCGCTGTCCCGTATCGACATCGAGGCCGCGGCGCCGCCCGAGGAGGCCGCGCCGGCCCCGCTGCCGAGCGAACCGGGCGACGAGGCACCGGCCCTGATCGTCTACACCTCCGGCACGACCGGGCCGCCCAAGGGCGTCGTCCTCCCCCGGCGCGCCCTCGCGCACACCCTCGACGCGCTGGAGGACGCCTGGCAGTGGACCGCCGATGACGTCCTGGTGCACGCCCTCCCGCTCTTCCATGTCCACGGCCTGATCCTCGGCATCCTCGGGCCGCTGCGCCGCGGCGGCAGCGTGCACCACCTGGGGCGCTTCAGCACCGAAGCGGTGGCCCGGGAGCTGTCCGCGGACGGCACGATGCTGTTCGGGGTACCGACGATGTACCACCGCCTGGCCGAAGAGGCGGGCCGGAACCCCTCGCTCGCCAAGGCGCTCTCCCGGGCCCGGCTGCTGGTCTCCGGCTCGGCCGCGCTGCCGCTGACCGATCATGAGCGGATCGCGGCCGCCACCGGCCGACGGGTGATCGAGCGCTACGGCATGACGGAAACGCTCATGAACACCAGCGTCCGGGCGGACGGCCCCGATGCCGCGGGCACGGTCGGCGTACCGCTCCCGGGGGTGTATGTCCGGCTCGTCGACGAGGCGGGCCAAGCCATCGAGGCGAACGACGCCGAGACGGTCGGCGAGATCCAGGTCCGCGGCCCGAACCTCTTCGTCGAGTACCTCAACCGGCCCGATGCCACCGCCGCGGCCTTCGACGGCGGATGGTTCCGCACCGGTGACATGGCCGTCCGTGACGCCGCCGGCAACTACCGCATCGTGGGCCGTAAGGCCACCGATCTGATCAAGAGCGGTGGCTACAAGATCGGCGCGGGCGAGATCGAGAATGCGCTGCTGGCTCACCCGGGCGTCGCCGAGGCCGCCGTCACCGGCGCGCCGGACGAGGACCTCGGTGAGCGGATCGTCGCCTGGATCGTGACGGAGACCGGCCCGGACGCCGGGCCGGCGCCGTCCGCCGAGGAACTCGCCGACCATGTCGCCCGCCAGCTCGCGCCACACAAGCGCCCCCGCACCGTGCACTTCCTGGACGCCCTGCCGCGCAACGACATGGGCAAGATCCTGAAGCGTGAGCTCCGTGCGTAGCGGTGGCGCCGGGGACGGGGGCGCGGGGGACGGCGAGGCCGCAGGGCACCGCGGTGGCGACGGGGCCGCGGCCGGCGACCGGACTCCCGCGGGCAACTCCGCCGCCACGACGTTGCCGTGTGCCCGGCTGACAGCCCGTCAAGCCATCGCGGCGGTGGCGGACACCTACAGCGAGACGGCCGTGCCCGACGGTCGCGGAACCCCGTCCGGAACCCCGTCCGGAACCCCGTCCGGGGCGTCGTCCGCACCAGACGGCCCCCTCGGCTGGCGCGGCTACGACGACGCCCGGGCCCGCGCCCGGGAACGGACCGGCGAGGACGAGTCCGTGGTCACCGCCCTGGCCACGATAGGCGGACGGGAAACGGTCGTGCTCTCCTTCGAGTTCCGCTATCTGGGCGGCTCCCTCGGCGAGCGCACCGGCGACCGGCTGGAGGCCGCCTACACCCATGCGCGCGAGCACGGCCTGCCGGTCGTCTCGCTGATCGCCACGGGCGGCAGCCGGATGCAGGAAGGGATGCGGGCGCTGACCCAACTCCAGCGGGTGGCACGGCAGTCCGCGCTGAACCGCGCCGCGGGACTCCCCCAGCTCGCCGTGCTGCGCGACCCGACGACCGGCGGCGGCTGGGCCACCCTGGGCGCGGCCGCCGATGTGATCCTCGCGCTCCCCGGGGCCCAGGTCGGCTTCGCGGGCTCACGGGTGCGTCCCCCGGACGCCGACCCCGCCGCCTACATCGCCGAGGGACAGCTGGCCGCCGGCCAGATCGATGCCGTCGTCCCGCCCGACCGGCTGCGCGCCACGCTCCAGCGGTGGCTGCAACTGCTGGGCACACCACGGGAGTTCCACGTCGAGGCGGTGGAGCCAGCGCCCCCGCCGGATGCGCTCGGCGCACCCGAACTGCCGGAGACCGGCTGGGGTGCGGTGGCCCGGGCCCGCGCACCCGGCCGGCCGCGGGCCGAGGCGTATCTGCGCGCGTACTTCGACGACTGGGAGGAGATCAGCGGCGACCGCTGCGGCGGCGTCGACCCCGGGATGCGGTGCGGATTCGGTCACCGTGCGGGGCGCACCCTCGCCTTCGCGGCGCAGTGCGGTACGGCCACCCGCCCGGCCGGTTTCCGTACCGCCGCACGGCTCGTCCGGCTCGCCGACCGGCTCGGCATCCCGGTCCTCACCCTCGTGGACACCCCGGGCGCCGCCAACGACGCGGCGGCCGAGCGGGCCGGTGCCGGGGCGGCCATCGCCGACACCTTCGCGGCGCTCGCCACCGCCCGGGTGCCCGTCACCTCCCTGCTCATCGGCGAAGGCGGTTCGGGCGGCGCACTGGCCCTGGCCGCACCGGACCGGCTCTGGGCCACGCCGGACAGCTACTTCTCCGTGATCGCCCCGGAACTGGCCGCGGCCATCCTCAAACGCGACACGACACAGATCCACGAGACCGCGGACCAACTCCGTATCCGGCCAACGGACTTGCTGGATCTGGGCGTCATCCGCGGCATCGTCCCACCGGCCTGAGAGGAGCCCGTGAGCCGCCGACGGCGGCCGCCTCAGGAACCCTGCAGGCTCTCCCCGGCCGTGCGGAGGGCTCCCACGGCGGCCCGGATCGAGGGCCTGCGGTCGGCATCCGCGCGCCAGATGGCATAGACATGGCGGCGCATCGTATGGCGTACGGGTACCACGCTCACCCCGTCCGGCACCGGCCCACGGCCGAGGCGCGGAGCCACCGCGACGCCCAGCCCGGCCGCGATGAGGGCGAGCTGGGTGCCGTGCTCCTCCGCCATGTGCGCGACACGCGGCTCAATGCCCTTGCTGCGCAGCGTGAACATCAGCCATTCGCTGCAGAACTCCCCCTGGGGCCAGGAGATCCACTCATCGTCGGCGAACTCCTCCAGCTCCACGGAACGCCGCCGGGCCAGCGGATGGGTGGACGGCATCGCCACATCGGCCGGATCGTCCAGCAGCGGGGCCTTCGCCAGACCGTCGGGCAGGGACAGCGGCCGGTTGTACCAGTCGAGGACGACCGCCAGATCGATATCGCCGCGCACCACGCCGCGGACCGACTCGTCCGGCTCCATCTCCGTCAGCCGTGCCCGTAGCTGGGGGTGCTCGGCGCGGAGCGTGACCAGCGCGGCCGGGAAGAGTCCCCGGGCCGCGGTGGGAAAAGCACCCAGCCGCAGCTCGCCCACCGCCTGGCCGCGATGCGCTTCCAGCTCGGCCTGGGCCAGCTCGACCTGCGAAAGGATGCGCGTCGCATGGTCGGCGAGCAGTCGGCCGGCGTCGGTCAGCCGCACTCCGCGCCCGTTCTTGGCCAGCAGCTGCTGCCCGGTCTCCCGCTCCAGCTTGGCGATCTGCTGCGAGACGGCCGAGGTCGTCACATGCAGCCCGTCGGCGGCCGCGCTCACCGAACCGTGGCGGGCGACCGCGCTCAGCGTCCGTAGGCGATCAAGGTTCAACACATAAGCAATGCTAAGCGATACCGGCCACGAATTCTCGATTGTGCTACGAAGTTGCACCCCGCATCGTTGACCTCATGAGCACCGCCACCGGCACACCCACCGCCTCCGCCGACACCACGGCCTCTCCGGCCACCACTGCGAGCCCCATCGCCGACAGGGACGCCGCGACCACCGCGGCCGACGCGCTCCGCGGCGCCACCACGACCGCGGCTCCGACGGCCCGCGGCCGGGCCCGCGGCTGGCAGCTCCGCTTCGCCGTCCTCTCCCTCGTCTGGGGCTTCAGCTTTCTCTTCATCAAGGTGGGCACCCAGGGCTTCGCTCCGCTCCAGGTGACGCTGGGCCGGGTCGCCTTCGGTGCGCTGGTGCTGCTGGCCGTCCTCGTGGTCAAGCGCGAGCGGCTCCCCCGGTCCGCCCGGACCTGGGCCCATCTGACCGTGGCCGCGTTCCTCCTCAACGCATTGCCGTTCTCCCTCTTCGCGTACGCCGAGCTGACGATCCCCTCCACGCTGGCCGGCATCTGCAATGCCACGTCACCGCTGTGGGGCATGGCGCTGTCGGTCGTCGCGCTCTCCGAGGACCGCCCCACCCGGCGCCGGGTGGCCGGCCTCGGCCTCGGGTTTCTGGGTGTGCTCACCGTGCTCGGCGCCTGGCAGGGCTTCGCCGGCACGGATCTGACGGGCACCGTGATGGCCCTGGGCGCCTCACTCTGCTACCCCATCGGCTGGATCTATGTCCGCCGCACCCTGGCGGGCGTCCCGCACTCCCATCTGTCCATGTCCGGCGCGCAGCTGCTGCTGGCCACCGCCCAACTGGCCGTGGTGACACCACTGTTCACCACCGCACCGACCAGCTACCCGATCATCCCGCTGCTCGCTGTCTTCGCCCTGGGCGCCCTGGGCACCGGCCTCGCCTTCCTCATCCAGTACGGCCTGGTCGCCGAGATCGGCCCCACCACCGCGCAGATGGTCACCTACTTCATCCCCGTGATCGCCACCGCGGCCGGCGTGGCCCTCCTCCACGAACAGCTGAGCTGGAACACCCCGGTCGGCGCCCTCATCGTCCTGGCCGGCGCCGCCCTCACCCAGAGCAGGCCCCGCCCGAGCCGTCCGGCGGTCCCACCGACCGGTTCGACCACCCACTGACGACACCCACCCGGAAGCCTGGGCCCCAACCCCAGTCACAGCCCCAGCCCCAGGCCTCCGAGCCCCCGAGCCGCACCTCGGGGGCTCCGCCATGCGCTCACCGCGCCTCGCCGCGCCCGCTTCTCACGCCGCCATGCCCTCCCCCGCACTTCGGCATCAACACCCTTGTCCTCTGCGGCAGTTCCCTCCGCGCCGCAGAGCCGACGCCCGTGCACATCACGACGTCGCAGCCGCCGCCCTCACTCGTACCGCCGCGCCTCCCCCACCCCCGTCGCCGCGGCAACGGCGTCCGCCACCGGGACGATGTCGTCGTCGGAGAGGCCGGAGACCGTGATGCGGATGCCGGGGGGCGAGTGGAGGCGGAAGCGCGCGCCGGGGGCCACCGCCCAGCCGGAGTGCAGCAGCCGGGCCACCGCGCCGGTCTCGTCCGGTACCGGTATCCAGACGTTCATCCCGCTGCGGCCGCGCGCACGGACTCCGCGCTCCGCCAGCGCCCGTATCAGCGCCTCCCGCCGCCGGCCGTACGCCCCGGCCACCGCCTTCGGGTCGATCGCGGAGGTCCGCCACAGGTGGACGACCGTGTCCTGGAGCAGATGACTGATCCAGCCCGGGCCGAGGCGCTGACGGCCGCACACCCGGTCAATGGTCAGCGGATCACCGGTGAGCACCGCGAGACGCAGGTCCGGGCCGTACGCCTTGGCCGTCGAACGGACCAGGACCCAGTGGTCGGTGATCCCGGAGAGCGGATGGAGCGGGAGGTCGACGATGCCATGGCCGTGGTCGTCCTCGATGAGGAGGATGCCGGGGTCTGCGGCCAGGAGGGTGCGGAGTTCGGCGGCGCGGGTGCGGCTGATGGCGGCGCCGGTGGGGTTCTGCGCCCGGTCGGTGATGACGACGGCACGGACGCCCTCTTGCACCGCGCGTGCCAGCTGCTCCGGCAGTGGGCCCTCGTCGTCCACGCCGACCGGGACGGTGCGCAGTCCGAGTGCCGGGATGAGGTCCAGCAGGCTGCCCCACCCCGGGTCCTCCACCGCCACGGCGTCGCCGGGCCGCAGATGGGCGGCCAGCACCCGCTCTATCGCGTCCAGTGAACCGCTGGTGACGGCGACGGGGGCCTCCGTCACGCCGTCGGCGGCGAACGCCGCGCGGGCGAGGGCGGCAAGGTCGTCGTCCACGGCCGGTGTGCCGTACAGCGCGGGGCGCCGTGCACTGCGCGCGGCGGCCTCGGCCAGCGCCCGCTCCAGCGGCGGCAGCAGGGACGGATCGGGATTTCCGTCGGAGGCGTCCCGGACGCCCGGCGGCACCTCCACCCGCAGCGCCTCACGTGAGGTGCTCGCGGGGCGGGGGCGCACCCGGCTGCCACGCCGGCCCGCGGTTTCGATCACCCCTCGATCGCGGAGGGTGCGGTACGCAGCCGCGACCGTATTCGGATTGACCTCGAGATAGACGGCCAACTCCCGCAACGGGGGCAGCACTTCGCCTGGTTGGAGCTCGCCCGCACCGACGGCTCGCTCGACGCTGGCGGCAATGTCCGATGCGCGCCGCCCTTCGATCCGATACTCTCCTAGCACAAACTTGATTATGCACTAGTGCAATGGAGAACGCAATGACCCGAGCCGAGTCGTACGAACCGACCGCGCGCACGACCCCCACCCGCGCCCGCGACCGCGCCGCCTACGACCACGAGACGGTGCACGCCATCCTCGACGCGGGCTACGTCTGCCATCTGGGCTTCGTCCGTGACGGTTCCCCGGTCGTCCTGCCGACGCTCTACGGGCGGGTCGGCGACCGCCTCTATCTCCACGGTTCGACGGGATCCCGCCCCCTGCGGATGGCCGGCGCGGCGCCGGACCCCGGTCTGGAGGTGTGCGTGACGGTCACCCATGTCGACGGTCTGGTCCTGGCCAGGTCCGCGTTCCACCACTCCATCAACTACCGCAGTGTCGTGGTGCACGGCACCGCACACCAGGTGACCGACGAGGAGGAGAAAACGGCCGCGCTCGACGCCCTCGTCGATCATGTGCTGCCCGGACGCGCCGCGGACTCCCGGCCGGGCAATGCCAAGGAACTGGCCGCCACCTCCGTGATCCGTCTCGGCCTGCGCGAGGCCTCCGCCAAGATCCGCACCGGTGGCCCCAACGACGAGCCGGAGGACCTCGGGCTGCCGTACTGGAGCGGCGTCCTTCCGGTGGCACCCATGTACGGCGCCCCCATACCGTCCGACGACCTCGCGCCCGGCACCCCCGAGCCGGCGTACCTCTCCGCCCGCTGAGGAGCCACCGTGCTGATCCACCCCTGGGACGCCCCCACCGAAGACGCCGAGTGGCAACAGTGGCTCGCGGCACACGACTTCGGCCAGCTGGCCGCCAACGGACAGCCCGGCGAACCCCCCGTGCTACAGCCGCTGCACTTCGCCTACGACCCGGCCCGCCGCGAGGCCGTCACGCATCTGGCCCGTCCCAACCCCCTCTGGGGCGCGCTGGAAAACCGGCCGACGGTGCTGCTGAGCGTGGTGGACGACTACACCTTCATCCCCGGCCCCTGGCAGGCGGCCGAGGACCAGCCGCCCGAGCACGGCGTCCCCACCAGCTTCTATGCCGCGGTCCAGCTGACCTGCACCGCCCATGTCGTGGACGACCCGGAGGCGAAGGCGGCGCTGCTGCAACGCCAGATGGGCCACTTCCAGCCGGACGGCGGCTCGGCCCCGGTCGCCGCGGGTGCGGCTCCGTACGGACGGCTGCTGTCCGGCATCCGTGGCCTGCGGCTCGAAGTGCGGGAGGTCCGCGCCAAGTTCAAGTACGGGGGCAAGCGGAGCGAAGCCGTCCAGCACCGTGTCTCGGAACGCCTCGCCGAGCGGGACGGCCCCGGGGACGCGGCGGCCCGCACCCACCAGCAGCGCAGACTGGCCGCGGCCGACGCGGGGAAACCCGCTGTCTGACGGGCGCCCGCCGCCCCGGAGGTCCGGGTGCCCGGCCGACACCGCCGGCCGGGCACCCGCGTCCTCAGCCCGCCACCGGCGCCGCCGAGCGCGCGGCCGTCACCGCCCCGCGCGCCTCGGTCACCGCCAGCGCGGCAACGGCCGTCAGCAGCACACCCGTTCCGATCGCCGTCGCCATGGTGAGCCGCTCCCCGAGGAACAGCACCGCGATCGCCGCGGCCGACACCGGCTCGATCAGTGAGATCACCGACGCGGTCGCCGCACGGACGGCGGCCAGGCCCGCGAAGTACAGCCCGTAGGCCAGCGCCGTCGGCACCGCCGCGATATAGACCAGCAGCCAGAGGCTGCGGCCCAGGTCATGCGCCTGGGGCCACAGCCCCTCCACCGCCGCGAGCGGCAGCAGGCACAGCGCACCGACCGCGAAGGCGCTGACCGTCGAGGCGTACGGATCGCTGCCGCCGCCCTTGCCCAGCCGCCTGGTGATCAGCGTCATCGCGGCACAGCCGGCCGCCGACAGCAGGGCATAGCCGACCCCGGCCGGACGGACGGTGGTGCCGCCATCGCCGCCGAGGACCAGGACAGCCAGCCCGGCCAGGGCCCCGGCGACGGCCAGGACCCCGCCCGCGCCGAGCCGTTCGCCCATCGTCACCCGCGCCCCGATGGCGATGAGGACGGGGCCCGCCCCCATGGTGACGACGGTTCCCACGGCCAGCCCGGTGGCTTCGACGGCGGCGAAGTAGGCGGCCTGGAAGACGGCGAGGGCGATGCCCGTCATCACGATCCGGGGCAGGCGCCGGCGCAGCGGCTCATACGGAGCGGGCGCGGGGACCGCGACGGTGCCGGACCGGCGGCGCAGCAACGCCCGTACGGCGAGCAGGAGGACCAGCCCGCCGAAGGTGCGCCAGAAGGTGAGGGCGAGCGGGCCCAGTCCGCTGCCGCGGTAGAGGAGGGCGGCGGCCGCGCCCGCGGTGCCCCAGGCGGTCGCGGCGAGGGTGACGTACAACAGCCCCCGGCCCACGGGCAGGGCGGAGGAAGGAGTGGCATGCATGTGAGAGGTGCTCCGGGAAATCCAGGACGGCGTCATACGCCGTGGAATGGTCGCGTGGTCCCGTGTGCAGGCAGCGACAAGCGGCTCGGGAACCAGCCCGGGCCGGGGTTTCCTCGGAGGCCGCCGCCCGCGTTACGCGGCGGGAGGGGGCAGCACAGTCGAATGCATGATCGGCACCCTATGTCGCACAGGAACCGGCCGACAAGTCGTCCCCGGTCCGGGGCGCGGAAGCCGGAGTGGCCGGGGTCTCCGGAGACCCGCTGCCCCCGGGGGCGCCCGCGCCGTCGCCCGTCCCCGTCCCGGCTCCGGCCACCCGTACCGTCTCCGTCGCCTTCGGCTTGGCCGACTGCGCGATGAAGGCGCCGGCCAGCACCACCGCCCCGCCGACGATCTGCGGTGCGGAGAGGTGCTCGCCGAGCAGGACCCAGGCCAGGACCGTCGCGATGACCGCCTCCAGACAGGCGACCACTCCGGCCACCTGCGGCGAGAGCCGGCGGATCGACACCACGCCGGTGAGGTAGGCCGCCACCGTCGCGATCAGCACGATCCAGGCGAGCAGGAGAACGGCCGGCACCTGCGTCCCGTTCATGTCCGCACCGCCGCCGAGCACCGCCCAGTCCATGCCCCAGGGGCGGGCGATCACGGTGAGGAGGACGGCGCCGGTCAGCAGGCCGTAGGCGATCACACCGAGCGGGTCCACCGCGTCGTCGCCGTCGGAGCCGTGATCGGAGAGCACGAAGTAGCCGACCTGGCAGCAGGCCGCGCCGAGCGCGAGCGCAAGGCCGATGGCGTCGAAGCTCAGCCCGGACCAGACCTCGACGACACAGGCGAGCCCGCCGACGGCCAGCACCACACCGACCGCCGCGGCCCGGGTCACCGGCCGCTTCTGGACGAAGCGGACCCAGCCCAGCACGAGGGCGGGCGCCAGATATTCGATGAGGAGCGCGACGCCGACGGGGATACGGGAGAGGGCGGCGAAGTAGCACGCCTGGACGCCGGCGACGGCGAGCAGCCCGTAACCCGCGAGCAGCGCCGGCCGGCGGCGCACCAGATCCCGGTGGCGCCAGGCGATCGGCAGCATGACCAGCGCCGCCCCGGCCACCCGCAGCCAGGTGACCTGCAGCGGTTCGAGGCCGGCGGATATCAGGGGCTTGGCGGCGACGCCCGAGCCGCCGAAGGCGAGCGCGGACAGCAGGGCGATACCGAGGCCGGCACCGCGTCCTCCGGGCACCCGAAGACGGCGCACCCCAAGGGCGGGTGATGACTGCCGGCCCCCCAAGGACCCGGAAATTCCCTGGCCCGAGCCGGTCGATGTTCCTGCCGGGCTCCCCGAAGACGCGTGCATCCGGCCATCATGGCAGCCGTGGTCAGCAGTGCCACCCCCGAGACCCCTGTCAGTCTTGGCCGGGGCGCTCTCCGTCCAGACGGCCGGCGAGCCGGGCGGTGTCGACGGAGGCCCGTCGCAGCACCTCGACGGCCCGCGATTCGGGGTCGTCCACCAGCGCGGCGAGCAGGTCGAGGCAGCCCGCGCGGGTGGCGTAGCGGGCATGGGCGCGGTCCAGGGCACCGTCCATGGCGGCGGCCGCGGCCGGCGACCATCCGGGCACGGCGCCCTCGGCAACCACGGGGACCGCACCGGAATCCTCGACGGTGCCGTGCCATTGGAGTCCGTAGCCGATGCTGCGCTGGACGAGGTAGCCGAGCAGCCGGGCGACCTGCGGTGCGCCGTCGAAGACATCGCGTACGGCGGGATCCCATTCCAGGAGGCCGTGCAGCAGATGCGCGGTGTCGACCTGCCGGTCGCCGTCGCGGGTGGCCCGCCTGCGGGCAGCGGATACGACCGACGCGAGCTCGACGGTGAGCTGTGTGGCGAGGTCCTCCGGGGCGGGGCTCTCGCCCCCACTGTACGCAGTACGGTTTTGCACAGCACCCACCCCACCAGCCTCTGGATGCCGGAGCATCACCGGCGGGAAGCATTTGTGTCTCCCACGCTGGTTGCGCACGGCCACACCCGATCTCATCCTTGCGGAGGAGATGCAGGGGAATCGTGGAGGCCGGACATACGGGGACGGGACGACCGCCCCTCTGCCACGGCCACCCCGCCCCCGAAATCTGACGCCTCATCAGCAATGGCAGGTCCTCGCTATTGAACCTTCACCCCGGCGGGGATACGTTCCGCGGCACCAGCCGGGGATCGTCACCGAAGGGGTGATCGCATGGCCGAAGTCACCGCACAGGCCCGCATCGAGGCACCGGCCGCGAAGGTCTGGGAGCGGCTCACCGACTTCGACTCCTACGGGGAGTGGAACGCCACCCACACCGCCTTCCCCAAGGGCGGTCCGGAATCGCTCGAAGTGGGCGCCGGCTTCGACGAGAACATGAAGCTGATGGGCTTCCCCGCGGAGGTCGCCTGGACCGTGCGGGAGCTGGAGCCCGGCCGGCTGCTCGACATCGAGGGCAAGGGCCCGATGGGCGTCAGCCTGGGGATGCGCTACGAGCTCACCCCGGACGGCGGGGCGACGGCCGTACGGATCGACGGGGCGTTCACCGGCGCCGCGGTCTCGCTGATGGCCGGCAAGCTCAAGGACTCGGCGGGCGCCGCACTGAACGAGTCGCTGCGCAAGCTCGCCGCCCTGGTCACCTGACCCTTCGGGGGCCGGCCCTCACCCCGGCCCCCGAAGGCCGCACCACCCCGCTCACTCCGCACTCAGTCCTCCTCGGCGAGGATCAGATACAGCTCCTTGCGCGCCTTGTTGACCACCGCCATGGCCTTCTCCCGCTGTTCGGGAGTGCCGGTGGCCCACACCTGCCGGAAGGCCTCGACCAGGCCGCCGCCCGCCTTGCGGATCTCGTTCATCGCCTCCCAGTCGACGCCGCGGCCGGCCTCCTCCCAGGGGGCGTCCGAGCCGCTGTCGGCCTCGGTGCGCCCGGCGTCGGTCAGCGAGAACAGCTTCTTGCCGCCCTCACTGGCGCTGGTGATCAGCCCCTCGTCCTCAAGGAGCTGCAGCGTCGGATAGACCGAGCCGGGGCTGGGCTTCCATGCCCCGCCGCTGCGCTCGGCGATCTCCTGGATCATTTCGTAGCCGTGCATCGGACGGTCCTTGAGCAGCGCCAGGATCGAGGCGCGCACATCGCCGCGGCGCGCCCGGCCACGCGGTCCGCCACGCCCCCGGCCGCCCCCGAAGGGCGGGCCACCGATCGGCGGGCCTCCGAAGGGCGGGCCGAACGGGCCGAAGGCCGCACGCCGTCGCTCCCAGCCGCCCGGGAAGTCGCCGCGGCCGCCGTGACGCCCGGGCCCGCAGTGCTCATGCCGACGCTCATGCCCGTGTTCGTGTCCGTGTTCATGTCCGTGGGAACGCATGATGACGTCCTCCATCTCTCTATCGTTGATCAGTCGCGATGCGTCAACGATATATCGGGACTGTTCGCCGAAGCAAGAGCGGTGGACCAGACGGCGCCGTACGTCGAGTTGTCGTACGTGGACACGGTGCACGGGCACCGTCGACGTCCATTGCGGGACTGTGCGACGGGCCGGTTCGCGTCCAAAGTCGCCGCCCGGTTCCCGGGCTGGGAATTCGCCGGATCCAGGCCCTGTTGGGACGGGAGCGGCCTTGATCACGTTCATGGAGGGGGATCCATGCCCATTTTGGTCACTACGCCGAACGGAACCGTGGGGCGATACCTGACCGAGGCGCTGCGCGACCGGAGTGATGTGCGCTTCCTCGTTCGCTCCGAAGCCGGCGCCAAGGCGCTCGGCAAGGTCCGTGGTGAGGTCTTCCGTGGGGATGTCACCGATGCAGCGGACATCCGGGGTGCGGTCGCCGGCGTGGACCGGCTATATCTTGCACATCCCTTCACCGAAGACCAGGTCGCCGCCGAAACGAACCTCGGCCTTGCCGCCATCGAGGCCGGTGCGCGCCGGATCATCAAACTTGGCGCCCGAGCTTTCAGTGGCGACGGGATCGTCCCGGACGCCGTCACCAGCGCCCATGACACGATCACCGAACGACTGCGAAGCACCGGTGTCCCGGAACTGACTGTTCTTCAGCCCGACCGTTTCCTGCAGAACTTCCTCCCGGCAGCGGCCTCGATCGCCAAGGGCACGCTGGCCGATCCCGCCGGACCTGGTGCCAGGGGTTACGTAGACGTGCGGGATATCGCGGAGGTCGCGATCGCCGAACTCCTGGCGGCGCATCCGATCGGTGGTGAGATCGAGATCAGTGGCCCGCAGACACTGACGCTGCCAGTGCTCTGCGAACGCTTCGGCGCCGTTCTCGGCAGGCCGGTGCGGTACGTCGATATTCCACTGGACGGCGCCTGGCGGGCAGCGCTCGCGGACCGTGGAATCACGCCGCAGGTCATCGACGGTTTGCAGGGGCTGTATTCGAATTATCACCAAGAGGGCGTGGCAGGTCTCGGTGACGGTGTTCAGCGCGTGCTCGGCCGCCCGCCGCGCTCGGTCGAGGACTTCGCGACCGATCTGCTCATGCCCGCCGTGTCCGGTACCTGACCCCGCCCCGTGCCGCAGCGGTGGTCGACTGTGGCCCCTGACGGATCCCGGGGCTGAGGCCGACGCGCCGGGGAGCTCGCCGCACCTCATCTCAGGCAAACCGACGGACCCGATCGTCTGAGACGACGAGCAAGCGGACCGGTTCGTCCGAGGAGGGGCCAGGCCGGCAGAGACGGGACAGGGTCGGGCGGCCGCCCCCACCGCCCCTTGCGGCTCCCTCCCAAGGCCAATTCCCCCGGATTGGCCTTGGCCTGTGGCTCTGTGGCACCTCTACGCTCGCGGCCATGAGGATTCGCATCGTCGACGCCTTCAGTGAGCGTCCGTTCGCCGGCAACCCCGCGGGAGTCGTACTCCTCGACTCCGGCGACTTTCCCGATACGGCCTGGCTGCAGCGGGTCGCCACCGAGGTCAATCTCTCCGAGACCGCCTTCGCACACCCGCTGCCCGCGGGCGGCGACGCCGACTGGGCACTGCGCTGGCTCACCCCGGCCGCCGAGGTGAACATGTGCGGGCACGCCACTTTGGCCACCGCGCATGTCCTGCACACCACGGGGACGGCGAGCGGTACGGTCCGCTTCCGCACCCGCAGTGGGGTGCTCACCACGACGGACGACGACCGTGGGGCGATCACCATGGACTTCCCGACCGCCCCGCTCACCCCCGTCGAGGTACCGCCGGTGGTCGCGGGCGCGCTGGGCACCGAGATCCGCTCCGCGCACGACACCGGCCCCGATGTCGGCGATCTCCTGGTCGAGCTGCCCGACGAGAAGTCCGTACGGGCGCTGGCCCCGGACCTCAAGGCGCTCGCCGGGCACGGCGGCCGCGGGGTGATCACCACCGCGCGCGCCGAAAACCCCGACGGCGGCTACGACTTCATCTCACGCTGCTTCTTCCCCGGGGTGGGCATCGACGAGGACCCGGTAACGGGCAGCGCGCACACCGCGCTCGCCCCCTTCTGGTCGGCGCGGCTGGGCCGTGCCTCCCTGGTCGGCCTGCAGGGCGCCGCCCGCACCGGCTTCGTACGGACCGAGCTGCGCGGCGACCGTACGCTGCTGACCGGGTCGGCGGTCACGGTCATCGACGGGGAACTGCTGGTCACCGGCTGAGCCGGCCCGCACGGCCACGGCCCCCGGGAGGCGCGGCAGGCACCGCCGGTGCCCCGCGCCTCCACCGCCTCATGGCGTCGGCAGCCACCCCGCCCGTCCGGCGAGCAGTGCGTAGCCGACGAACGCCACGATGTCGATCAGGGCATGGGCGGCGACCAGCGGCCCGACCCGGCCCCACCGCCGGTAGAGCAGGACGAAGAGCGCGCCCATCACCATGTTGCCGACGAAACCGCCGATGCCCTGGTAGAGGTGGTAGGAACCGCGCAGCACCGAGCTGGCCGCGAGTGCCGCGAACGGCGACCAGCCCAATTGCCCCAGCCTGCGCAGCAGATACCCGACGACGATGACCTCCTCCAGGACGGCGTTCTGCACCGCGGAGGCGATCAGCACCGGGATCTTCCACCACACATGGGGCAGCGCCTCGGGGACCACCGTCAGATTGAATCCGGTCGCCCGCGCACCCAGATACAGCAGCACACCGCTGCCGCCGATGACGGCCGCCAGCACGACGCCGCGGCTCAGGTCGAAGCCGGGCCGCCGCCGGTCGAAACCGAGCACGCGCAGGCCGCCGGCCCGTTCACGCATCAGCAGATGCGCCACCAGCACCACGGGCACCAGGGCGGTCGCGATACCGAACAGCTGCCAGGCGAGATCCAGCCAAGGCCGGCCGGGCGCCTGGGAGCCGTTGAGCGTGGCCGCCTGGTCCTTGAGACCACCGGGCTTGGTCACCGACCCGATGAAGCTGATCAGCGCCGACAGCCCGCTGGCCCCCAGCGAGAGGGCCAGCACGATCCATGTCTCGCTCCGCAGGATGCTCCGGGACGGCTCCCCGACGAGCCCGTCACCAGACCCTTGACCTGGAACGTCCGCATCGGCCACGGGACTTGTATCCGACTGCACACTTCCTCCGCTTCAGCATTACCGCCTCGTCGCCACCACCGCCCCGCTAGGGTCTCGGCAGCAGGTACGAAGATCGCGCGCGACAGGCCGGGGACGGGCGCCATCCAGATGGCGCGTTTTCCCCCCAGCGCATCCCGGTCGAACTCCGAGAAGGAGAGGCGCTACCGCAATGGGACGACACAGCTTGCCCGACGCCCCCGCACCGGCGCGCACAGGGGCCCGCCGCGGGGCACGTCCGCGCGCGCTGGTCCTCGCCACCGGCCTCGTGCTGACCGTCGCCGCCGGCACGGTCGTGGCGCTGGACAGCGGTCTGCTCCCGTTCGGGGGGCCGTGCGACGGCGAGGCGACACGGCTCGATGTGGCCGCCTCGCCCGATATCGCCCCGGCGATCGAAGCGGTGGCCAAGTCGGCGCGGGAGGGGGCGACACGCACCGACGGCAGATGTCTGGACGTCAAGGTCACCGCGCGAGCCGCCCACGAGATAGCCGACGCCTTCGGACAGCGGCCGGTCGACCCCGAATTCCAGGTCTGGATACCGGATTCGAGCCTGTGGGTGGACCGGGTCGAGGCGGAGCGCGGGACCCCGCTGACCGCCGCCGGCACCCTCGCCTCGTCCCCGATCGCACTGGGCGCCGTACCCCGGGCCGCCAAGTCGCTGGGCTGGCCGGCAAAGACCTACACCTGGACGGAACTGACCCGCGCCACGGCGTCCGGCGACGCCCTGCGCCTGGGCGTCGCCGACCCGTCCCACAGCGCCACCGGACTGCTCTCACTGGCCCGCATCAGCGCCGCCCACGCCAAGGAGGCACCGGACCACGTGACGGCGGACACCCGCACCGCCGCCACGGCCAGGCTGCTCAACCAGCGGGTCGCGGACGGCGACGGGCAGGCCATGGCCACCCTGCCCCGCGACGGCTCCGGTAAGGAGCAGGACAATCCGCGCCGCAACCAGGCGCTGCTGCTGTCCGAGCAGGCCGCTTTCGCCCACAACACGCGCGCGGACGGCGGGCCGGATCTGGACCTGATCTACCCCGAGGGCGGCACGGCCCGGCTCGACTACCCCTACACCCTGGTCGACAACAGCGAGACGGGCCCTGAACAGTCGCGCGCCGCCAACCGCTTCATGACGCTGCTGAGCGAGCCCGCCGGACAGCGTGCGCTGCGCCGGCACGGCTTCCGGGCCGCCAACGGCGAGGCGGACCCGAAGGTGGTCACGACGGCCGGCGGACGCGACCCGCAGCCGTACTCCGCCGCCCCCGCCGAGCCGCCGGCGGTGAAGGAACTCCAGGCCCTGATGGGCATGTGGACGATCACGGTGCAAAGCGCCCGGCTCTCCACCGTCGTGGACGCCTCGACGTCGATGGGCGCACCGGTCCCGGGGCACAGCGGCCGGTCCCGGATGGACCTCGCCAAGAATTCCCTCCTCCAGGCACTGACCACCTTCACCTCCGACGACGAGATCGGGCTGTGGAAATTCGCCACCACACTGGACGGCGACAAGGACTACGTGGAGCTCTCCCCCACCGAGCGGCTCGGCGGCCGGGACGAGGACGGCAGCAGCCACCGCGAAGCGCTCGCCGACGCCTTCCGCGCGCTGGCCCCGCAGCCCCAGGGCGCCACCGGCCTGTACGACACCACGCTCGCCGCGTACGAGGAAGCCCGCTCGGCCTATGCGAGCGGGAAGTTCAACGCGCTGGTCATCGTCACCGACGGCACCAACGACGACGCCCACGGCATCGGCCTCGACGCCCTGGTGGGCAAGCTGGAGAAGCTCTCCGACCCGAAGCGGCCGGTGCCGCTGATCGCCCTCGCGATCGGCCCGCAGGCCGACACCTCGGCCCTCGACCGCATCGTGAAACCCACCGGCGGCTCGACACACCTGGTCAGCGACCCGTCGCAGATCCACCAGGTGATGCTCAAGGCCATCATGGCGGCGGGCAGCAACGGACCCCGCTGAACGGCTCCGGGCCCCGGCGACGGACAGCCCTCACGCTCCCTCCGTCGCCGCCTGCCGTTGTCCCGGTACGGCGGAGCGCTCGGCGACCGGCCAGGCGACCGGCCAGGTGTGCACCGGCTTCCCCGTGTGCATCAGCTCGCTGTAGCGCCGGGTCATCGCGGCGAGCGCGGCGTCCCGGTCCAGACCGTGGCGCAGGGCGTGGTGGAAGGCCGCTGCCTGCCAGGACGCCCCGTTCACCCGGCGCCGGCAGCGCTCGTCGATGATGCCGAGGTAGTGGTCACGGTCGGCCGGTTCCACCCCCCAGGCGTCCAGTCCGCGGGCCGCCAGCGGCAGCAGCTCCTTGCGTACCAGCCGTACGGCCGGGATATCGGCGACACCGCCCGCCCGCCCGGGACGCGGCCAGTCCAGGGTGGCGTCGATCCCGTACCGGCACGCGGAGTCGAAGTTGCGGGCCGCGGCGTCGAACGGGAGCCGCGTCCATATGGGTCGCGACTCCTCGGCCAGGGCCCGCACCAGGCCGTAGTAGAAGGCGGTGTTGGCGATGACGTCGGCGATGGTGGGGCCGGCCGGCAGCACCCGGTTCTCGACCCTGAGGTGCGCGACGCCGTCGGCGACCGCGTAGACGGGGCGGTTCCAGCGGTAGACCGTGCCGTTGTGCAGGACCAGTTCGGACAGGTCGGGCACCCCGCCCTCATCCAGGAGCCGCAGCGGCTCCTGTGACCCGCACACCGGCAGCAGCGGCGGGAAGTACCGCACGTTCTCCTCGAACAGGTCGTACGCGGAGTCGATCCAGCGCTCACCGAACCAGGTACGGGGGCGCACTCCCTGGGCCTGCAGCTCGGGCGAGCGGGTGTCGGTGGCCTGCTGGAAGACCGGCGGCCGGGACTCGCGCCACAGCTCACGGCCGAAGAGGAACGGCGAGTTGGCGCCGACCGCCACCTGCACCGCGGCGATGGCCTGGGCCGCGTTCCAGACAGCGGCGAAGCGGCCCGGTGTCACCTGGAGATGCAGTTGGACCGACGTACAGGCGGCTTCCGGCGCGATCGAGGGCGAACGGGAGACCAGATGCTCGACGCCCCGGATGTCCAGGGCGAAGTCCTCGCCGCGGGCCGCCCGCATCTGGTCGTTGAGCAGGACGTAGCGGTCGTTCTCGGAGAGGCTGGCGGCCGTGAGGTCGGTGGCGTGCAGGGTCGGCAGAATGCCGATCATCACGATCCTGGCGGCGACCTCCCGGGCCTTCCTCTCGGCGTAGCCGAGCCCCGTACGGAGTTCCTCGGCGAGCTGGTCCAGCACACGGCCGCTCAAGCGGTGCGGCAGGATGTTGACCTCGAGGTTGCACTGGGCGAGTTCGGTCTGGAAATCCCCGCTGGCGATGCGCTCCAGTACTTGAGAGTTCATCATGCGGGGCAGTCCGTCGGCGCCGGCAAGATTGAGTTCGATCTCCAGACCCATGAGATTCCTGGGCCGGTCGAACCGCTTCTCCGCCAGGAGCCTGTGCAATCCATCGAGACAGTCGTGAAGCTTTCTTCGATAACGCTCCCGGTCCGCCAGATCGATCCCGTCCGCGGCGACCTTCTCCCCCATCGAAGGGTCCCTCCTCGAGTGAACAGCCCGTTGCCACGGGCCGCTTGGGGCCGTCCCCGACACCGCCGGGGCTCGCGCTACGGTCGATGATGCCCCGGCAATCTGATCAATAACGCCGCGGGAGCATGCCGGTGCCGATAGGCTCGAAGTGGTGCAGCGTCCGGCACTTCCCATAGGCATATCTCGGAGGCACTCGCCAACGGCATTTCGCTCGTGAGAAACACCAACGAGTTCCGGCCTACCGCATTGGTAAGGCAATACGAGGTGGCGTCTTCAAAACGCCGCACAAAGGGGTGTAAAGCACCTCGCACAGCGGTCCGGATTTCCCCTTGCCGGAAATCCGCAAGGCCGGTAGCAGAAACACTTTCGGAACATACGTCGTATAAACTCCGCTTACGAGGCAGAGACTTGGCGCCCAGCGTCTCGGCGATCTCACCGTCTCCGGGGCCCAGCGGCTGAGCCCGCCGGCCCTGCTCTGACCCCGCACGCAGACAACGCCGTTTGCACCCGCCACGCTCCACCGTGTCTCCGAGCCACGCTCCGCCGTGTCTCCGAAGTGAGAGGCGACCCACCATGCCGCTGCACCTCCCCCCTGCCCCCGCGCCCGCTCTGCGCAGTGTTCTCGCCGCTCTCGGCTCGCCCACCGCGGTGTGTGACGCCCCTGTCTCCGCGCTGCGCGCCCATCAGGGTCCGCTCAGCCCCGACCACCCGCTGCCCGTCCATGTCTGGGACGACGTCAGCCGGGCCGGCGGCACCCCGCACACCCGACTGGCGGGCTGGCGCTTCCTGGTCCGCGGCGGGGAGCGTGCCGTGGCGACCGCCGAGGCGGTGCTCACCGCGGACGGCTGGACCTTCGGGCGCTTCTGCGGCGGCCCCTACGTCGCCGCGACCGAGCAGGCGCTGGCGCAGGCCGAGTCACTCGCCACGCCCTACCAGCCGCGTCTGCTGTCCGTCCCCGAGCTGTACATGCTCACGCTGTGGCTGCATCACGACCTCACCTCCGACGGCGCGCAGGGGCTGCCCGCGCCCGGTGACCTGCTGATACCTCTGGCGCCTGCCCCGCCGGGCATCGCCGCACACCGCCCGCACCGCATCGCCGATCTGCTCCCCCGGCTCACCCTGCGGCTCACGCCCGCCCCGCTGCTCGCCGAACCCGCCTGACCCGGCAGCGCCGGCGCGCCTTCGCGCGCGGAACCCGGCGCCCGCCGTCCCGCCCGAGCATGCCCCGCGGCCCCGTCCGGCCGCGGGGCGCTCTGTCGTGCTCACCCACGCGGCCTAGTCCGCGGATACCACTCCCAACCCTCTTGGGGAGGAGTGCAATTGGGAGCAACCGCCCGCATGGGTGACGCGTCCGTATCGAGTGAGTACCGCTGCTGCGAAATCCCTGCGGAATCCCGTCCGTGGGGCAACACTGGGACCGACCGAAAGAAACGGGGGAGCGGCCATGAACAGCTCATCGAGCCGCACTACGACGTTCACTTCACCGCAGCGAAAGACAACTTCCATGTGTCAGCACCAACCGCCATGCCCGTCAGCAGACTCCACCGACCGGGAGGCCGCACACCTTGTGGCGCACCATCCGGAGCAAGGCTGGAGCCTGCTCTGCAACGGCGTCCTGCTCTTCGAGGACACCGGTGAGCTGCTCCCGGACGGGCAGGTCATCGCCCCGCACCGCGCCCGGGCCATCGCCGCTGCCTGACCCGCCGCGCCCACCACGTACCACAGGGCCCCCGGCAGATCTGCCGAGGGCCCTTGATGCTGCGGTGACTCAGTTGTCGTACTCGTCCAGCGGCGGGCAGGAGCAGACGAGGTTACGGTCGCCGAAGGCACCGTCGATACGGCGCACCGGCGGCCAGTACTTCTCCGCGGCGTCGACACCGGCCGGGAAGACGGCCTCCTCGCGGGTGTACTGGTGCGCCCAGTCGCCGCCGAGCGCGCCCGCGGTGTGCGGGGCGTTGCGCAGCGGGTTGTCGTCCTTGGCCCACTCCCCCGAGCCGACCTTCTCGATCTCCGCGCGGATGGCGATCATCGCGTCGCAGAACCGGTCCAGCTCACCGAGGTCCTCGCTCTCGGTCGGCTCGATCATCAGCGTGCCGGCCACGGGGAACGACATCGTCGGCGCGTGGAAGCCGTAGTCGATCAGCCGCTTGGCCACATCGTCGATGCTCACACCGGTCGCCTTGGTCAGCGGCCGGACGTCGATGATGCACTCGTGCGCCACCAGACCGCCGGGGCCGGTGTAGAGCACCGGGTAGTGCGGCTCCAGACGCTTGGCGATGTAGTTGGCGCTGAGGACCGCGACCTGAGTGGCGCGCTTGAGGCCCTCGGCGCCCATCAGACGGACGTACGCCCAGGAGATCGGCAGGATGCCGGCCGAGCCCCAGGGAGCTGCCGAGATCGGCCCGACGCCCGTCTCGGGGCCGGCGCCCGGCTGCAGCGGGTGGTTGGGCAGGTACGGCGCCAGGTGGGCGCGGACGCCGACCGGGCCGACACCGGGGCCACCACCGCCGTGCGGGATGCAGAAGGTCTTGTGCAGGTTCAGATGCGAGACATCGCCGCCGAACTTTCCGGGCTCGGCGAGCCCGACCAGCGCGTTGAGGTTGGCGCCGTCGACATAGACCTGGCCGCCGGCCTCGTGCACCGCCGCGCAGATCTGGGTGATGTGCTCCTCGAACACGCCGTGGGTGGAGGGGTAGGTCACCATCAGGACCGCGAGCTCGTCACGGTGCTTCTCGATCTTGGCGTGCAGATCGTCGGTGTCGACCTCGCCGTCCTCACCGGTCTTGACGACGACGACCTTCATTCCGGCCATCACGGCGCTGGCGGCGTTGGTGCCGTGCGCCGAGGACGGGATCAGGCAGACCGTGCGCTGCTCGTCGCCGTTGGCGCGGTGGTAGGCGCGGACGGCCAGCAGACCGGCCAGCTCGCCCTGCGATCCGGCGTTCGGCTGGATGGAGACCTTGTCGTAGCCGGTGACCGTGGCCAGCCGCTCCTCCAGCTCCTGGATCAGCGTGAGGTAGCCCTGGGCCTGGCCGGCCGGCGCGAACGGGTGCAGCTGGCCGAACGCGGGCCAGGTGACCGGCTCCATCTCGGTGGTGGCGTTCAGCTTCATCGTGCAGGAGCCGAGCGGGATCATGCCGCGGTCCAGCGCGTAGTCCTTGTCGGCGAGGGTGCGCAGGTAGCGCAGCATCGCGGTCTCGGAACGGTACTCGTGGAAGACCGGGTGGGCGAGGTAGTCGTCGTGGCGCAGCAGCGCCTGCGGCAGCGCCTCGGCGGCGGCCGCGTCCAGCTGCTCGACGTCACCGTTCACGCCGAAGGCGCCCCAGACGCCCGCCAGCTCCGCACGCCCGGTGGTCTCGTCACAGGCGATGCCGACCAGGTCGGCGTCGACCTGCCAGAGGTTGACCCCGGCCTCACGGGCGGCGGCGACGACCTCGGCGGCCCGGCCGGGCACCCGCGCGGTCAGCGTGTCGAAGTACGCACCGTGCACGATCTCCACCCCGCCGGCCCGCAGGCCCTCGGCGAGGACCGCGGCGTAGCGGTGGGTGCGCCGGGCGATGGTCCGCAGGCCCTCGGGCCCGTGGTAGACCGCATACATCCCGGCCATGACGGCGAGCAGCACCTGCGCGGTGCAGATGTTGCTGGTGGCCTTCTCCCGGCGGATGTGCTGCTCACGGGTCTGCAGCGCCAGGCGGTAGGCCTTGTTGCCGTCGGCGTCGACGGAGACGCCCACCAGACGGCCGGGGAGGCTGCGGGCGAACTGGTCACGGACGGCCATGAAGCCGGCGTGCGGTCCGCCGAAGCCCATCGGGACACCGAAGCGCTGGGTGGTGCCGACGGCGATGTCCGCACCGAGCTCACCGGGCGGGGTCAGCAGCGTCAGGGCGAGCAGATCGGCGGCGACGGTGACGATCGCACCCAGCTCGTGGGCCTGCTCGATGACGGCGCGGGGGTCCCGCACCGCACCGGAGGCGCCCGGGTACTGCAGCAGCACACCGAAGACACCGCGCTCGGCGATCTCGGCCGGAATGCCGTCGGACAGGTCCGCGACCACGACCTCGACGCCCGTGGGCTCCGCGCGGGTCTCGATCACGGCGATCGTCTGCGGCAGACAGTCGGCGTCGACCAGGAAGACGCCCTGCTTGACCTTGCCGACCCGGCGGGACAGCGCCATCGCCTCGGCGGCGGCGGTGCCCTCGTCCAGCAGCGAAGCACCGGAGGTGGGCAGTCCGGTCAGGTCGGCGACCATGGTCTGGAAGTTCAGCAGCGCCTCCAGGCGGCCCTGCGAGATCTCCGGCTGGTAGGGCGTGTACGCCGTGTACCAGGCCGGGTTCTCCATGACATTGCGCAGGATCACCGGCGGGGTGAACGTGCCGTAGTAGCCGAGACCGATCATGGACGACAGGACCTGGTTGCGGTCCGCCAGGCCCTGCAGCTCCTTGAGCACCTCGGCCTCGGTACGGGCATGCGGCAGGCCGAGCGCCTCGGCGCTCTTGATCACATCGGGTACGGCGGCGGCGGTGAGCTCGTCCAGCGACCCGAAGCCGATGTGCGCAAGCATCTTGGCCTGCGCCGCGTGGTCGGGACCGATGTGCCGGCGCTCGAAGGGGGTGCCGCGTTCCAGCTCGGTCAAGGAGATGCGATTGGTGGTCATCTGCGGGGGCCTCCTGGTCAGTACGACCTACGAGGGGCACCACGGCACGGGTGCCCGGACGGCCTCCCCCTCTGTCATCTCAACCTGAGAGCTTCACCGGCCCGCGCGTGGCGGTCCGGCTTTCACCGTCGGTGAGGAGGGGTCCCGGCGCTGTGCCTTCCGTGGCCCGCCCTGCTTTCCAGAGTGACCTCGTCCATGCGGTACATGTGCCTGAGAGATTCCGGGGAGGATTTGCTCCTTCGGCGCCCTGGTCGCGAACGGCAAGGACTCTCCCGCACGGGGTCTGCGGCCAATCGCCAGCCTACCAGCGCGCCACTCGAAGGATCCTTCGAGTGGCCAGGGCATGAAATGTGCCGTTTGGTAGTTGTCACAGGGCAGTTGCGACCAATTGGAGGGGCCGTGCAAACCGATATCGATCCCCGAAGCCTGATCGGCCGCAAAGCGTTCGACCGTAACGGCGCGAAAATAGGGACCATCGACGAGGTCTACCTCGACGATGCGACGGGGGAACCGGAGTGGGCGGCCGTGCGCACCGGACTCTTCAGCCGGGATGCGTTCGTCCCCCTGGAGCCCAGCAAGATGGTCGGTGAGGGCCTGCACATTCCTTACGACCGCAAGCTGATCAAAGACGCGCCGGACTTCGGCGTGGGCCGCCATCTCTCCCCTGAGCAGGAACTTCAGCTCTATCACCACTACCGTCTGGATATTGCTTCCCCGACCGATCCGGTGTCCCCCGGCTCCGGCGACAAGAACTTCGGCAAGATCGCCGGCTCGGACGACTGACCACCCGCCGGCGCCCCGCCCACCAGCGGCAGGGGCTCTCCCGGCCGCAGCGCCGGGTCCTCGACAGCGAAGGTCCGCACCCTCCCCGGTGCGGACCATGGCGTTTCGAAGCGCACGGTCACCCTCCCCACCCCGCTCCCCTGCACCCAGCCGGCGCCGTACTCGTCGTGCACCACGTCCAGCCCCGGATGCCAGCGCCGCGGCCGCTCCTCCTCGGCCTCGTGCGGCTCCGTCCCCCCGGCGGCCTCCTCCGCCGCAGCTGCCGCTGCTGCCGCCGCGGCCTCCTCCGCCTCCCGCTCCGTCGCCAGCTGGGCGAACAGATCCTCCTGTGTGAAGTCCGCCAGGCCACTCACGCCCACGCCCAGCAGCCGCACCCCGCCCGTGGTGTCCACCGTCTCCAGCAGACGCACAGCGGCCTCGCGTATCACCGCCGGGTCGTCGGTGGGCCCACGGAGCGTCTCGGAACGGGTCAGCGTCGAGAAGTCGTAGTTGCGCACCTTGATGACCACCGTGCGCCCGGAGCGCCCCGCCGCCCGCAGCCGCTGTACGCACCGGTCCGCCAGCCGCAGCACCTCGCTCCGCACCCGCGTCCGGTCGGTCAGATCGACCTCGAAGGTGTCCTCGACCGAGATGGACTTCGCGTCCCGCTCGGCCACCACCGGCCGGTCGTCCTGCCCCAGCGCCATCGCATACAGCCCGGCGCCGTGTGCCCTGCCCAGCAGCCGCACCAGCTCTGCCTCACCGGCCTCCGCGGTCTCCGCGACGGTGTGGATCCCGGCCCGGCGCAGTGTCTCGGCCGTCGCGGGGCCCACCCCGGGCAGCGTCCGCACCGTCATCGGGCCCAGCAGCTCCCGTTCGGTGCCCGGCTCGATCACCACCAGCCCGTTCGGCTTGGCCGCTTCGGACGCAATCTTTGCCAGCATCTTGGCCCCGGCCAGCCCCACCGAGCCGGTCAGGCCCGTCGCGGACCGGATGTCGCGCCGCAGCTGCTCCCCCACGGCGCGTACGGCCGCCGTCTCGGCCGGCACCCCACCGGCCTCCAGGTCGACGAACGCCTCGTCCAGGCTCAGCGGCTCCACCAGCGGCGACAGCGCATGCAGCAGCTCCATCACCACCTCACTCACCTGGCGGTACAGCGTGAAGCGAGGACTGAGATAGGCGGCATTGGGGCACAGCCGGCGCGCCTGGGCCGTCGGCATCGCGGAGCGGACACCGAAGACCCGGGCCTCGTACGAGGCCGTGGAGACCACGCCGCGCGCGCCGATCCCGCCGACCACCACGGGTTTGCCGCGCAGGCTCGGCTTGGCCGCCTGCTCGGCGGCCGCGAAGAACGCATCCATGTCCAGATGCAGGATCGTCGGGGCAGGTCTCACATCTCCGATGCTGCCCCATGCCACTGACAATCGGCCCGATGCCGGGCCGGGCACTCCGCCGGGACTCAGCCAGCCCGGTTGCGCCGCCGCGCCAGCTCGTCGTGCGGGTTCTTCCCCACCAGCGTCTCGCCGGTGTCCACACGCTCCCCGTGGAGCTGTGACAGCGCGCCCTCCACGTCGCGCCACACCACGCCCACGGCGATCCCGAAGACGCCCTGGCCGCCCTGGAGCAGATCCACGACCTGGTCGGGCGAGGTGCACTCGTAGACCGTCGCGCCATCGCTCATCAGCGTCATCCGCGTCAGATCCGCCAGCCCGCGCGAGCGCAGATGCTGCACGGCGGTGCGGATGTTCTGCAGCGACACCCCGGTGTCCAGCAGCCGCTTGACGATCTTCAGGACCACGACGTCCCGGAAGCTGTAGAGCCGCTGGGTGCCGGAGCCGTACGCAGGCCGGATGCTCGGCTCCACCAGGCCCGTACGCGCCCAGTAGTCGAGCTGCCGGTAAGTGATGCCCGCTGCCGCACAAGCGGTCGGGCCGCGATAGCCAATGTTCTGCGCCTCGCAGTCCCCCGACACCGCCGCGGCCGGTGCCGGGGCAGGGTTCGCTGCTGCGCCCGAGTGGAGCGGCAACGCCCCTTCCGCCGCCATACCGTCGCCGGTGATTGCCACGCCGCCCTCCGTCCTCCACGTCCCGGACGGGACCTGCCATATCGACGGTATGCAGTCACTCGGGGTGCGTCAACGATCGCCGCGCTCGCCACGCCGAGTGATAATCACCCTACGAGTGGTTTCTCGTGACCTCGCACAGGGAAGGGCTCATTGTTTGGCCGGAAACAGGCGGTTCGCCTGGCCGATTCACTGGCTGTTGGTCCCGAAGTCCTCGGGCGAGATCTGATCGAGGAACTCGCGGAACTTCTCCACCTCGTCCTCCTGCTCGTCCGGGATGGCGATCCCCGCGTCGTCCAGCACACCGTCGGTACCGAAGATCGGCGTGCCGGTGCGCAAAGCCAGCGCTATCGCGTCCGACGGACGCGCACTGACCTCGACCCCGCTCGCGAAGACAAGTTCGGCATAGAAAACCCCCTCGCGCAGATCCGTGATGCGGACCTGCGTCAGCTCCTGGCCCACCGCTTCGAGCACGTCCTTGAAAAGGTCGTGCGTCAGCGGCCTGGCAGGGACCATGCCCTGCTGGGCGAAGGCGATGGCGGTGGCCTCCCCTGGCCCGATCCAAATGGGCAAGTATCGGTCGCCTCCCACCTCCCGCAGGAGCACGATCGGTTGGCTGGAAGGCATTTCCACCCGGACACCCACGACGTCGAGCTCGTTCACACAGCAACCCTAGGACGTGCCCGGCCGGTTTGGGTAGTCGGGCACTCGTTTGCTCGCTACAGCCGGACCCGCAGAGCGCTCTGCACCAAGGCCGCATGCAGCCGTACGGACAGCGTTGCCAGCTCCCTGGCGGTGGCTTCGGCATGGGCCCTGGTCTGCGGGTTACGGTGCCGCCGAAGGGGTGCAACGACCTGTTCGACCAGGCCCGCCTCGCGTTCGGCCGCCGCCTTCACCGCACGCAGATGCCGCGGCTCCAGACCGAATCGGCCCAGGTCCGCGACAAGTTTGGCCACCGTGACGGCCTCGAGGTCGTATCCGCCGTCCGCATGGGGGACGATGAGTCCGTAGGACTCCCAGTCGGCGAGCGCCGCCTCGTCCACCTCCGCGGCGGCCAGCAGCTCGGCCCGGCCGATCCGGGCAGCCGTAGGGCGCTCCGCACCGGGGTCGTGCACGCCCTCGACAAGATCGCGGGAGGGTGCGGCCGGGGCCGGCAGCGGCACCTGCTCACCGCGCTCCAGGGCGTCCAGATGCTCCCGGATGACCTTCAGCGGCAGATAGTGGTCCCGCTGCATCCGCAGGACGGCAGCCAGCCGCTCGACGTCCGCCGGTGTGAATTTGCGGTAGCCGGAAGGCGTGCGCTTCGGTTCGACCAGCCCCTCGGCCTCCAGGAAGCGAATCTTGGAGATGGTGACCTCGGGAAACTCCTCGCGCAGCGCGGTGAGCACCGTGCCGATGCTCACCGGCTTGCCGTCCGAGGAGGCGGCGCCGGCAAAACCGGCGCCGCCTTTCGGTGTATCGCGCATATGCCTTCCCCGGCCGGTCAGATACCGGCGCCTCGCTGGCTCGCGTAGAAGACCAGGCGGAACTTGCCGATCTGGACCTCGTCGCCGGTGGCGAGGGCAACGGAGTCGATCCGCTCACGGTTGACGTAGGTGCCGTTCAGGCTGCCGACGTCGGCGACCGTGAAGAGGCCGTCCGGGCCGCGACGGAATTCCACATGACGGCGCGAGACCGTCACATCGTCGAGGAAGATGTCGCCCTGCGGGTGCCGGCCCGCCGTCGTCAGCTCGCTGTCCAGCAGGAAGCGGCTGCCCGCGTTCGGTCCCCGGCGGACGACCAGCAGCGCCGATCCCAACGGGAGAGCGTCCACGGCCGCCTGGGCCTCGGGCGACAGCGACGGTGCCAGATTCTGGCCCGTCGTCTCCGAGTCGTAGGCCTCCAGCCCCGAAATGGAGATGGTCGACGTCGTCTCGGACGCCCGCTCGGGCTGAGCGCCCGCACGCAGAGGCGCGCCACAGTTGGAGCAGAACCGGCTCGCCTCGGCGTTCTGGTTCCCACACCTCGTACAAACCGGCAAGGCGGACCCTCCACCCGTGTGTGCGGCTGATGGTTCCTGGGAACCTATGCGGCCGGCACCGGAGGGGTCAACAGAACCCGCGCCGTACCCCCCGGACGGACCGCTGACCTCATCACGGAAGAGCGGACGGCCCTCGGCCGCACCGCTCTCGTCGGGCTGGCGCGGGGCGGCATGCCGCGCGGAGCCGCTGCCGCCCTCCTGGCGTGCGCTCTTGCCGAACAGCTTTCCAAACAACTTCACGGGCGATTCCCCTTGAACGAAACAGACCCGCCCGTGGGGCAGGACGAACCCTCGATGCACACACCGGCCCATCCGGACATCCTGTGAACGTCCGTGGCCTTCAGACAGTTTCCACCACACACCACACGCACAGTGCGTCGACCCCCCGCTACCTCATGCCCTTCCTGGGCACTCGACATACGTGCACGCCTCACTGAGATGACAACCGAGCGTAGTCAGGCCGCTTCGCCTCTCGCAAGGCGTTCACAATGATCTTCTCCTCACGGGTCACAGACACCTTGGCCTGCTCCTTTTCCAGCGTCTGGACCACTCCGCCGGGGATGTTCAGCGCCGGTTCCAAGTCCTCCGGCTTGCCGATGACCTTGAAGCGGAACGGCTGCATGACGGACTTGCCGTCGATCTCCACGCCACCCCGGACATCCGAGAGGGAGCTGTCCGCGACGACCCGGACATCATTGACCTGGATGGCCTCCGCGCCGGCCGCCCGCAGCTCCTGGATGGTGTCCAGCAGCTTGTCCGCCTCGACGGAGTGCGTCGGGTCGTCGATGGTCAGGTTGATGCCGGGCCCTTGCGCCGCGACGGTCCCGGCCAGCACGCCCAGCTGCTGTTCCTTCTCCACGGTCTGCTTACGGGCCTCCTCGGCCTGGTCCGAGCTGTTCGCCAGCTCGGTCTTCTGCCCTTCCAGGCGCCGCTGTTCGTCGGTCAACCGCTGGGAGCGATTGTCCAGCTCGTCCAGAATGCGCACCAAGTCCTCCTGGCGCGCACCTCGCAGCGCACTGCTGTCACTTGTGGAACGTACCTGAATTGCCAGGCCGAGACCGAGAATGAACAGGAGCAGCGCAACGATCAGTTGAGCCCGGGTCAGCCGCGGCGGCCACAGACTCGCAACGAGCCGCTCCCGACCCGTCTTCGGGCGTTCCGCACTCCCGTCGTCATCGGCAACGACGTCCGGAGTCGAGGAGTCTGCCCCTTTGCCCTGCTTCTGTCCAGCACTGTCCGGTTCCTGGTTCTCGGCTCCGTCGCCGGACTCCGCAGGCTCGGAGGTGTTCCGGCTCTCCGGCGGCATCGGCCGCCGGCCCGCCGGACCGCGCTCCTCGTCCGGCTCCGGCCGCTCCGCCTTCTTCTCCAGCTCCGGCCGCTGCGGCTTGTTCTCCTGCTCCGGCGTCTTCTCCGGCTCCGGCTTCTTGCCCGGCTGCGGGGTCTCGTCCTCGGTCATCCGCCTCACGCCCTGAAGACGTGCCGGCGGATGGCGGCGGCGTTGGAGAAGATCCGGATACCCAGCACCACGACGACGCCGGTGGACAGTTGAGCACCGACGCCCAACTTGTCGCCGAGGAAGACGATCAGCGCGGCGACGACGACATTCGACAGGAAGGAGACCACAAAGACCTTGTCGTCGAAGATGCCGTCCAGCATGGCGCGCAGACCGCCGAACACGGCATCCAGCGCCGCGACGACAGCGATCGGCAAGTAGGGCTCGACCACCGTCGGCACCACGGGTCGGACGACAAGCCCGACCACGACTCCCACGATGAGGCCCAATACGGCGATCACGATGTGCCCTTCCCTGTGTCGGCGCCGTCCGCCTTGGCGGCACCGGCCTGCGGCTTTGCGGTACGTACGATCAAGCTGGGCGCGGGCGGCAGCGTGACCTCGTTCTCAGCGGAAATCCTGGTGCGCACGCCGTAGTTCTCCTGCAGCACATGCAGGTACTGACCGTCGGCGCTGTCCTGGAACGCGGTGCTCAGCCGCTGCCCGTCCCCCACCGCCAGCACCGTATAAGGCGGCACCAGTGGCTTGTTGTCGACCAGTATGGCGTCTCCCGCGGCTCTGATCGCCGAGAGTGACGTAAGCCGCTGTCCATTGACGGAGATGGCCTCCGCACCGGACGCCCACAGGCCGTTGACAACGCGTTGCATATCCCTGTCGCGTACCCGCCCGGTGTCCGAAAAACCACTGCTCTCGCGCGGACCGCCGCCGCTGGACGCCGCACCCTTCGCATCGTCCACGACGAGTTTCACACCGGGACCGGTGACCTGGGTCGAACCGGACAGCAGGGCCAGTAGTTCGGCCTTGTCGCCACCGTGCTTCTTCAGGGCGTCGCGCTGCATCCTGCTGACGTCGTCCCGGAGCGCATCGACCCGCTTCTGCTGTTCGTCCGCCTCGCCGGTGCCCTTCTGGATGCGGTTGATCAGTTCCTCGCGCTCCTTGGCGAGCGTCGGTGCTGATATCCGCGCCTGCGCCGCCCCCACCGTCACGACGATCGCGGCCAGCACCAAACCGGCCGCAAGGCCCAACTTCGCCCGCAAAGTACGCGGCAGACCTCGCACCCCGGCTTCGGACTTCCGCGCGGCGGCCTCGGCGTATCCGTCGTCGAGACTGTGATCCATCACGTTGGTCAGCAGCGACATGGACGCATCGGGGCGCGCGGCCGGCGTGTTCGGGTTGCTCCGATCGGGGCGCTGCTGCGACATGCCGCACATCGTCGCACGTCGGCCGCGCGGTCTCCCAATGGCCCCACCGGCGTGCCGATTCACGGCCCGCCGGTGGAGCCCCGGTCAGCGTCCTGCGCTGTCCACCACGGCGGACCACTCGTCCAGCAGCTGCTGAGCGGAGGCGTCATCCGGCCCTTCCGCCCACAGGTGCGTCACCGCCTCAGCGGGGTCCGGCAGCACCAGAACCCAACGGCCGTCGGACTCCACGACCCGCACGCCGTCGGTGGTGTCCACGTCCCGGTCGCCGGCGGCCTCGACGACATGCCGCATGACCAGGCCCTTGACGGCCCAGGGGGTGGCCAGGTCCCGGCGCTGGACATGCGCCCGCGGGATCCGCGCGTCGATCTGGCTGAGCGTGAGCTGGGTACGGGCGACCAGACCGATCAGCCGGACGAAGGCGGCCGCGCCGTCGAAGACGCTGCTGAACTCCGGAATGATGAAGCCGCCCATGCCGTCCCCGCCGAAGACCGTGCCGTCGGCGCGGCCCACCCGGGTCAGATCGTCGGGCGAGGTCGTCGTCCACTCCACCTGCGTCCCGTGATACGCCGCCACCTGCTCGGCGATCCGGGTCGTGGTCACCGGCAGCGCCACCCGGCCGGTGCGCCGCTCGGCCGCGACCAGATCCAGCATGACCAGCAGTGCGCGGTCGTCCTCGATGATCCGGCCTCGCTCGTCCACCAGGGAGAGCCGCTCGCCGACGGGGTCGAAGCGCACACCGAAGGCGGCTCGCGCCGAGGCCACGATCTCGCCGAGCCGGACGAGCCCGGCGCGCCGGGCGTCAGGGGTCTCGGTCGGCCGGGATTCATCGAGCCCGGGGTTGATGGTCAGGGAGTCGACACCGAGCCGTCCCAGAAGGCTGGGCAGCACCAGGCCCGCGCTGCCGTTGGAGGCGTCCACGACGACCTTCAGCCCGGACTCGGCGATGCCCGTGGTGTCCACGGCCCGCAGCAGCGACCCGGTGTAGGAGTCGAAGACGCTGGCCGGGAAGATCAGATCACCGATCTCGCCGGGGAAGGCGCGACGGTACTCCTGGCGGGCGAAGACCCGGTCGAGCTTGCGCTGCCCGGCCTGCGAGAGGTCGGCACCCCGCTCGTCGAAGAACATGATGTCCACGGAGTCCGGCACACCGGGCGTCGTACGGACCATGATCCCGCCGGCACTGCCCCGCGCGGTCTGCTGGCGGGCGACGGGCAACGGGACGTTCTCCAGGTCGCGTACGTCGATGGCGCTGGCCTGCAGCGCGGAGATCACGGCACGCTTGAGCGCCCGGGCGCCACGGGAGTGGTCGCGCGCGGTGGTGACCGTGGAACCCTTCTTCAGCGTGGTGGCATACGCGCCCGCGAGCCGCACCGCGAGTTCCGGTGTGATCTCGACATTGAGGATCCCGGACACCCCGCGGGCACCGAACAGATGCGCCTGGCCGCGGGACTCCCAGATCACCGACGTATTGACGAACGCACCGGCCTCGATGGTCTTGAACGGATAGACCCGCACATTCCCCTGGACGATCGACTCTTCACCGATCAGACACTCATCACCGATGACGGCGCCGTCCTCGATCCGGGCGGCCCGCATGATGTCGGTGTTCTTGCCGATCACACAGCCGCGCAGATTGCTCTGCTGACCGATGTAGACGTTGTCGTGCACTACGGCCCGGTGGAGGAACGCACCGCTCTTGACGACGACATTGGAGCCGACGACGGTGTGCTCACGAAGCTCCACACCCGCTTCGATCTTGGCGTAGTCGCCGATGTACAGCGGACCGCGCAGCACCGCGTCCGAATGGACCTCGGCGCCCTCCGCGACCCAAACACCCGGCGAGATCTCGAAGCCGTCGATTTCGACATCGACCTTGCCTTCGAGCACATCGGCCTGGGCCTTCACATAGCTCTCATGTGTGCCGACGTCCTCCCAGTAGCCCTCGGCGATATAGCCGTAGATCGGCTTGCCTTCCTTCATGAGCTGCGGAAAGACATCCCCGGACCAGTCGACCGACACGTCGGGCTCGAAATAGTCGAAGACCTCCGGCTCCATGACGTAGATGCCGGTGTTGACGGTGTCCGAGAAGACCTGACCCCAGGTGGGCTTTTCCAGGAAGCGTTCGACCTTGCCGGCCTCGTCGACGATGGTGATGCCGAATTCGAGCGGGTTGGGGACCCGCGTGAGGCAGACGGTGACAAGAGCGCCCTTTTCCTTGTGGAACCGGATCAGATCCGTGAGATCGAAGTCGGTGAGGGCATCACCGGAGATGACGAGGAAGGCGTCGTCCTTGAGGGCTTCCTCGGCGTTCTTCACGCTGCCTGCGGTGCCGAGCGGCTTTTCCTCATTGGCGTAGGTGAGCTCCATTCCGAGCTCTTCTCCGTCGCCGAAATAGTTCTTGACGAGGGAGGCAAGGAATTGCACGGTCACGACGGTCTCGTTGAGACCATGCCGCTTCAGCAGCCTGAGCACATGCTCCATGATCGGCCTATTGACGACCGGAAGCAGGGGCTTGGGCATGCTGGACGTCATGGGGCGAAGGCGTGTTCCTTCGCCGCCGGCCATCACAACGGCCTTCATGTCGGAAGCGTCCTCCTCTAAGAGACGACGGTCTTGCCGACTTCACTTGTCCAGAACGCCCACTGTTCCTGCTATCGCGTACGGGCGCCGGGCCTTGGCACCAGCTGCCGGTCCGGAAAGCTCAGTCGGCCGTGGAGTCCGCTCTGATGAGTCGGCGGACCTGGACCACGTAGAGGATTCCTGCCCACCAGTACAGCGCCGTACCCCATCCTGCGAACGCCCATCCGAAAACCGCAGCAAGCGTGTGAAGCCAGCCGCTTCCGCTGCTCAGGAGGAGCAACGGGAAGGCGTACATCAAGTTGAACGTAGCCGCTTTGCCCAGGAAGTTCACCTGGGGAGGCCCGTATCCGTGGCGTCCGAGGAATCCGATCGCGATGAGCAGCATCAGTTCCCGTGCCAGCAGCGCCGCGGTCAGCCAGACCGGCAGGATCTCGCGCCAGGTCAGACCGACGAGGGTGGAGAGGATGTAGAGGCGGTCGGCGGCCGGGTCGAGGATCCGGCCCAGACTGCTGATCTGGTTCCAGCGCCGGGCGAGCTTGCCGTCCAGATAGTCACTGACGCCGCTCAGCGCGAGGACCAGCAGCGCCCAGCCATCGGCCTTCGGGCCACCGAATACCGGCCACAGGATCAACCACAGGAACAACGGCACGCCGAGGAGGCGAGCCATGCTCAGGATATTCGGGATGGTGAGGACGCGATCCGTCTGGACCCGCGTCTCCTGGACCTCCACGCGGAAGCCTCCTGTGGGAAATGTACCAACGATGCCCCTTGACCTTACCTGTACCGCTGGCGACGCCGTGCCGCGGGTCCCAAGATCACAGAAACGCGAAAAAGCCCCTTCGGAACTTTCGTTCCGAAGGGGCTTTCTCAAAATTTGTTCGGCGGCGTCCTACTCTCCCACAGGGTCCCCCCTGCAGTACCATCGGCGCTGAAAGGCTTAGCTTCCGGGTTCGGAATGTAACCGGGCGTTTCCCTAACGCAATGACCACCGAAACACTATGAAGTTAACCAACCCGGCAAAGACACAGGTCGTTACTTCAGAACCTACACAGTGGACGCGAGCAACTGAGGACAAGCCCTCGGCCTATTAGTACCAGTCAACTCCACCCGTTACCGGGCTTCCATATCTGGCCTATCAACCCAGTCGTCTACTGGGAGCCTTAACCCCTCAAAGGAGGTGGGAGTCCTCATCTCGAAGCAGGCTTCCCGCTTAGATGCTTTCAGCGGTTATCCTTTCCGAACGTAGCCAACCAGCCATGCCCTTGGCAGGACAACTGGCACACCAGAGGTTCGTCCGTCCCGGTCCTCTCGTACTAGGGACAGCCCTTCTCAAGACTCCTACGCGCACAGCGGATAGGGACCGAACTGTCTCACGACGTTCTAAACCCAGCTCGCGTACCGCTTTAATGGGCGAACAGCCCAACCCTTGGGACCGACTCCAGCCCCAGGATGCGACGAGCCGACATCGAGGTGCCAAACCATCCCGTCGATATGGACTCTTGGGGAAGATCAGCCTGTTATCCCCGGGGTACCTTTTATCCGTTGAGCGACGGCGCTTCCACAAGCCACCGCCGGATCACTAGTCCCTACTTTCGTACCTGCTCGACCCGTCAGTCTCACAGTCAAGCTCCCTTGTGCACTTACACTCAACACCTGATTGCCAACCAGGCTGAGGGAACCTTTGGGCGCCTCCGTTACTCTTTAGGAGGCAACCGCCCCAGTTAAACTACCCACCAGACACTGTCCCTGATCCGGATCACGGACCCAGGTTAGACATCCAGCACGACCAGAGTGGTATTTCAACAATGACTCCACAACCACTGGCGTGGCCGCTTCAAAGTCTCCCACCTATCCTACACAAGCCGAACCGAACACCAATATCAAGCTATAGTAAAGGTCCCGGGGTCTTTCCGTCCTGCTGCGCGAAACGAGCATCTTTACTCGTAATGCAATTTCACCGGGCCTATGGTTGAGACAGTCGAGAAGTCGTTACGCCATTCGTGCAGGTCGGAACTTACCCGACAAGGAATTTCGCTACCTTAGGATGGTTATAGTTACCACCGCCGTTTACTGGCGCTTAAGTTCTCAGCTTCGCCAACCCGAAAGTTGACTAACCGGTCCCCTTAACGTTCCAGCACCGGGCAGGCGTCAGTCCGTATACATCGCCTTACGGCTTCGCACGGACCTGTGTTTTTAGTAAACAGTCGCTTCTCGCTGGTCTCTGCGGCCACCACCAGCTCAGAGTGCAAGACTCATCACCAGCAATGGCCCCCCTTCTCCCGAAGTTACGGGGGCATTTTGCCGAGTTCCTTAACCATAGTTCACCCGAACGCCTCGGTATTCTCTACCTGACCACCTGAGTCGGTTTAGGGTACGGGCCGCCATGAAACTCGCTAGAGGCTTTTCTCGACAGCATAGGATCATCCACTTCACCACAATCGGCTCGGCATCAGGTCTCAGCCTTAACGTGTGACGGATTTACCTACCACACGGCCTACACCCTTACCCCGGGACAACCACCGCCCGGGCTGGACTACCTTCCTGCGTCACCCCATCGCTTACCTACTACCACCTTGGATCGGCGGCTCCACCACGTCCCTTTGTCCGAAGACTCCAGGCCGGCTTCACGGCCTTAGCATTAATGGATTCGATATTGGGCGTTTCAAAGCGGGTACCGGAATATCAACCGGTTGTCCATCGACTACGCCTGTCGGCCTCGCCTTAGGTCCCGACTTACCCTGGGCAGATCAGCTTGACCCAGGAACCCTTAGTCAATCGGCGCACACGTTTCCCACGTGTGTATCGCTACTCATGCCTGCATTCTCACTCGTGAACCGTCCACAACTCGTTTCCACGGCTGCTTCACCCGGCACACGACGCTCCCCTACCCATCACAGCGGGCGTTGGCCCTCATGCTGCAATGACACGACTTCGGCGGTGTGCTTGAGCCCCGCTACATTGTCGGCGCGGAATCACTTGACCAGTGAGCTATTACGCACTCTTTCAAGGATGGCTGCTTCTAAGCCAACCTCCTGGTTGTCTCTGCGACTCCACATCCTTTCCCACTTAGCACACGCTTAGGGGCCTTAGTCGATGCTCTGGGCTGTTTCCCTCTCGACCATGGAGCTTATCCCCCACAGTCTCACTGCCGCGCTCTCACTTACCGGCATTCGGAGTTTGGCTAAGGTCAGTAACCCGGTAGGGCCCATCGCCTATCCAGTGCTCTACCTCCGGCAAGAAACACACGACGCTGCACCTAAATGCATTTCGGGGAGAACCAGCTATCACGGAGTTTGATTGGCCTTTCACCCCTAACCACAGGTCATCCCCCAGGTTTTCAACCCTGGTGGGTTCGGTCCTCCACGAAGTCTTACCTCCGCTTCAACCTGCCCATGGCTAGATCACTCCGCTTCGGGTCTTGGGCACGCTACTCAACGCCCTATTCGGACTCGCTTTCGCTACGGCTTCCCCACACGGGTTAACCTCGCAACATACCGCAAACTCGCAGGCTCATTCTTCAAAAGGCACGCAGTCACGACGCAGAGACAAGTCTCTGCGCGACGCTCCCACGGCTTGTAGGCACACGGTTTCAGGTACTATTTCACTCCGCTCCCGCGGTACTTTTCACCATTCCCTCACGGTACTATCCGCTATCGGTCACCAGGGAATATTTAGGCTTAACGGGTGGTCCCGCCAGATTCACACGGGATTTCTCGGGCCCCGTGCTACTTGGGTGGTTCTCAAGCAAGCCGTTGATGTTTCAGCTACGGGGGTCTTACCCTCTACGCCGGACCTTTCGCATGTCCTTCGCCTACACCAACGGTTTCTGACTTGCCTCACAGCCGGCAGACTGCAAAAGAGAACTCCCACAACCCCAACCACGCAACCCCTGCCGGGTATCACACGTGACTGGTTTGGCCTCATCCGGTTTCGCTCGCCACTACTCCCGGAATCACGGTTGTTTTCTCTTCCTGCGGGTACTGAGATGTTTCACTTCCCCGCGTTCCCTCCACACTGCCTATGTGTTCAGCAGCGGGTGACAGCCCATGACGACTGCCGGGTTTCCCCATTCGGACACCCCCGGATCAAAGCTCGGTTGACAGCTCCCCGGGGCCTATCGTGGCCTCCCACGTCCTTCATCGGTTCCTGGTGCCAAGGCATCCACCGTGCGCCCTTAAAAACTTGGCCACAGATGCTCGCGTCCACTGTGCAGTTCTCAAGCAACGACCAGCCACCCACCACCCCAACCCGAAGGCTGAGTTCACTGGGGCCGGCATCGCGAAGGTCCAGACTCAAGTCCGTACCCTCAGATACCCAACAGCGCGCCCGGCCCGACCAGTTGAAGACTCACGTTCCACGCCGAAGCAGTACTAATGATCCCAACCGACCGTGCCGAATAGTCAACGTTCCACCCATGAGCTAACCACCGTCGAACATTTGCCGACGTAGTGGCTCTGGATCTCTTGCGAGATCTAGATGCTCCTTAGAAAGGAGGTGATCCAGCCGCACCTTCCGGTACGGCTACCTTGTTACGACTTCGTCCCAATCGCCAGTCCCACCTTCGACGATTCCCTCCCACAAGGGGTTGGGCCACCGGCTTCGGGTGTTACCGACTTTCGTGACGTGACGGGCGGTGTGTACAAGGCCCGGGAACGTATTCACCGCAGCAATGCTGATCTGCGATTACTAGCAACTCCGACTTCATGGGGTCGAGTTGCAGACCCCAATCCGAACTGAGACCGGCTTTTTGAGATTCGCTCCACCTCGCGGTATCGCAGCTCATTGTACCGGCCATTGTAGCACGTGTGCAGCCCAAGACATAAGGGGCATGATGACTTGACGTCGTCCCCACCTTCCTCCGAGTTGACCCCGGCAGTCTCCTGTGAGTCCCCATCACCCCGAAGGGCATGCTGGCAACACAGAACAAGGGTTGCGCTCGTTGCGGGACTTAACCCAACATCTCACGACACGAGCTGACGACAGCCATGCACCACCTGTACACCGACCACAAGGGGGACCCTGTCTCCAGGGTTTTCCGGTGTATGTCAAGCCTTGGTAAGGTTCTTCGCGTTGCGTCGAATTAAGCCACATGCTCCGCTGCTTGTGCGGGCCCCCGTCAATTCCTTTGAGTTTTAGCCTTGCGGCCGTACTCCCCAGGCGGGGAACTTAATGCGTTAGCTGCGGCACGGACGACGTGGAATGTCGCCCACACCTAGTTCCCAACGTTTACGGCGTGGACTACCAGGGTATCTAATCCTGTTCGCTCCCCACGCTTTCGCTCCTCAGCGTCAGTATCGGCCCAGAGATCCGCCTTCGCCACCGGTGTTCCTCCTGATATCTGCGCATTTCACCGCTACACCAGGAATTCCGATCTCCCCTACCGAACTCTAGCCTGCCCGTATCGAATGCAGACCCGGGGTTAAGCCCCGGGCTTTCACATCCGACGTGACAAGCCGCCTACGAGCTCTTTACGCCCAATAATTCCGGACAACGCTTGCGCCCTACGTATTACCGCGGCTGCTGGCACGTAGTTAGCCGGCGCTTCTTCTGCAGGTACCGTCACTCTCGCTTCTTCCCTGCTGAAAGAGGTTTACAACCCGAAGGCCGTCATCCCTCACGCGGCGTCGCTGCATCAGGCTTTCGCCCATTGTGCAATATTCCCCACTGCTGCCTCCCGTAGGAGTCTGGGCCGTGTCTCAGTCCCAGTGTGGCCGGTCGCCCTCTCAGGCCGGCTACCCGTCGTCGCCTTGGTAGGCCATCACCCCACCAACAAGCTGATAGGCCGCGGGCTCATCCTTCACCGCCGGAGCTTTCCACCACCAGACCATGCGGTCGGTAGTCGTATCCGGTATTAGACCCCGTTTCCAGGGCTTGTCCCAGAGTGAAGGGCAGATTGCCCACGTGTTACTCACCCGTTCGCCACTAATCCCCTCCCGAAGGAGGTTCATCGTTCGACTTGCATGTGTTAAGCACGCCGCCAGCGTTCGTCCTGAGCCAGGATCAAACTCTCCGTGAATGTTTACCCGTAATCGGGTCAACACACACGAGAGCGGAACGAGTGGGCGGAATAAGCCCTCTCGTTCACAGCGTCCTCGCTGTGTGTGCCACCCCGACCGCTTGGGCCGTGGTGGGCTTTTCAAAGGAACCTCATCCTCCGGAGTGTTTCCGGTGGACGGGGTATCAACATATCTGGCGTTGACTTTTGGCACGCTGTTGAGTTCTCAAGGAACGGACGCTTCCTTTGTTCCTGTTTCACCAGGATCTCCGGGCGCTTCCCTTCGGTGTTTCACACTCTATCAGGCCTTTTCCGGCTTCCGAACCGCTGCTTTTCTGCAGGCACGCAGAAAGCGCAATTCTTGAGTCGCGATCAAGACGCTAGGAGTGCCGCCCACCTCAACCGGACGCAGTTGATTGCGTCCTGGCTGTCCGGGGCAGGTGTCAGACAGTACAGCTCTGGTGTGGGCGAGGCAAATCGATTCGGCGGGACTCGCGGACTGCAACCGGCGTCTCTCATGCGGAACCGTCAGTTCTTATGACTTACGCTTCTGAACGGTGCGCCGTCCAGGACAGGTAGTGACGGCGGCCTGATGAATCTCCACCCCTGGGAGGCTTCCCATGACCACCGTGACGTCCCCTCTTGCCGGACGCGCCATCGGACTCGCGGCTGTGCCCGACCCGGTGTTCTCCGGAGCGATGGTGGGTCCCGGTACCGCCATCGATCCGGTGCGTGAGCCGTCCGCCGCTGTTTCGCCCGTGGACGGTGTCCTCGTATCGCTGCACCCGCATGCGTTCGTCGTCGTCGACTCCGAGGGGCACGGTGTGCTCACCCACCTCGGTATTGACACCGTTCAGCTCAATGGCGAGGGCTTCGAGCTGCTTGTGAACAAGGGCGACACCGTTACCCGCGGCCAGGAGGTCGTGCGCTGGAACCCGGCCGCTGTGGAGCAGGCCGGGAAGTCGCCGGTGTGCCCGGTCGTCGCGCTGGAGGCCACTGCGGACTCGCTCGGCGAGGTGCGTGAGGACGGCGACGTCAAGGCGGGCGACCAGCTCTTCTCCTGGCAGTAGCGCCGGGGGCTCCCCCCAACGGCAGGTACGACATCCATCGCGGCGGCGCGGGCCGTCGCATCAACCGGAGACGGGTGCAATGGAGACAACGCTGCGAGGCGTCGGCGTCAGCCACGGTGTGGCGATCGGCGAGGTGCGGCACATGGGCACGGCGGTTCTTGAGCCGCCGGCCAAGCAGATTCCGGCGGACGAGGCGGAGCGCGAACAGGGGCGTGCCCGTCAGGCCGTGGAAGCTGTGGCTGCTGACCTGATAGCTCGGGGAAATCTGGCGGGCGGTGAGGCGCAGGCCGTGCTGGAGGCACAGGCCATGATGGCGCAGGACCCCGAGCTGATGGCGGATGTCGAGCGGCGGATCGCCGTCGGCAGCACCGCCGAGCGCGGTGTCTATGACGCGTTCGCCGCCTACCGGGCGCTGCTGGCGGGTGCCGGTGAGTACCTCGCGGGCCGGGTGGCCGACCTCGATGACGTGCGGAACCGTATCGTCGCGCGGCTGCTGGGTGTGCCGATGCCGGGTGTGCCGGACAGTGACGAGCCGTATGTGCTGATCGCGCGCGATCTGGCGCCGGCCGACACGGCGTTGCTCGACCCGACGCTGGTGCTCGGGTTCGTGACCGAGGAGGGCGGGCCGACCAGCCACAGCGCGATTCTTGCGCGGGCGCTGGGGGTGCCGGCGATCGTCGCGCTGCCCGGTGCGGGTGAGCTCGTCGAGGGCACGGTCATCGCCGTCGACGGCAGCACCGGTGAGGTCTTCGTGGAGCCGAGCTCCGAGAAGCGGGCGGCGCTGGAGCAGGCCGCGGCGGAGCGGAAGGCGGCGCTGGCGGCGTCGTCCGGTCCGGGGGCCACCTCCGACGGGCACAAGGTGCCGCTGCTGGCGAATGTCGGCGGGCCCGGTGATGTGGCCGCGGCGGTCGAGGCCGGGGCCGAGGGTGTCGGGCTCTTCCGTACCGAGTTCCTTTTCCTGGACGACAGCAAGAAGGCGCCGTCGGAGGAGAAGCAGGTCGATGCGTACCGCAAGGTGCTGGAGGCCTTCCCCGAGGGGCGGGTCGTGGTGCGGGTGCTCGACGCCGGGGCCGACAAGCCGCTGGACTTCCTGACGCCGGCCGATGAGCCCAACCCCGCGCTGGGTGTGCGGGGTCTGCGGACGCTGCTGGACCACCCCGATGTGCTGCGTACGCAGCTGACGGCGTTGGCGAAGGCGGCCGAGGGGCTGCCGGTCTACCTCGAGGTCATGGCGCCGATGGTGGCGGACCGGATCGACGCCAAGGCGTTCGCGGACGCATGCCGGGAGGCCGGGCTGCAGGCGAAGTTCGGGGCGATGGTGGAGATCCCGTCCGCGGCGCTGCGGGCGCGGTCGATTCTGCAGGAGGTCGAGTTCCTTTCGCTGGGGACCAATGACCTGGCGCAGTACACCTTTGCCGCCGACCGTCAGGTGGGTGCCGTCTCGCGGCTGCAGGATCCCTGGCAGCCGGCGCTGCTGGACCTCGTGGCGGTGTCGGCCGAGGCCGCGAAGGCCGAGGGCAAGAGCTGTGGTGTCTGTGGTGAGGCGGCCTCCGATCCGCTGTTGGCGTGTGTGCTGACGGGGCTCGGTGTGACCAGCCTTTCGATGGGTGCGGCGTCGATTCCCTACGTACGGTCCACGCTGTCGAAGCACACGCTGGCGCAGTGTGAGCGGGCGGCGGCCGCGGCGCGTGCCGCGGACACCGCCGACGATGCGCGGGCCGCCGCGCAGGCGGTGCTCTCCGGGGAGTGACCGCGCGCGGCGCGTGCGTCGCAGGAGCGTTGATGGCCGTCCCGCCCTTTGTGGCGGGGCGGCCGTGCTGTTGCGGTGGGCGGTGCGGTCAGTCGTGGTGGTGGGGGTCGGGTGGGGGTGTGAGGGGGAGGCCGGGGGCGTAGTCGACGCCGTGCTCGGGTGGGATCGGTTCGCCGGTGTCGGCGTCGGTGCAGTAGGCGGTGAAGACCTCGGCGGCGCTGAGGGCGCGGGGCCAGGAGTCGCGGAGGGACCAGCCGCGGACCGTGTCCTGGGCGGGGTCGCCGGTGGTGTCGTGGCCGGCGGGGCCGTGGGTGGTGCGGGAGACGATGCCGCCGGGGGTGCGCAGGGCGAAGCCGGCGGCGAGGACCGTGCAGAAGATGAGGGTGTCGGATTCGGCGAGCCGGCGCCGGGTGCCCTCCTGGGCGGTGGCTTGCAGGACCGCCAGGAGGGACGGGTCTCCGGTGGCGACGGAGCAGACGAGGTGGTGGGTGCCGCTGCCGAGGGTTTCGAGGAGCTGCTGGAGGGCTTGGGTGGCGCGGGCGAAGGCGGCGTGGGCGAGGTCTTCGCCGCACTCCGGGCAGTCGCCGGCGCGGGCCAGGACGGCGGAGGCGTGGTCCCAGGTCGCCTGGCGGCCGGCTTCTTCGACGAGCAGCGGGAGCAGCCGGCTCAGCGGTTCGCCCTGGTAGGTCAATGTCGCGCCGGTGCGGGCGACTTCGGCGGTGTAGCGGCTGCGGCTGTCGGGGCGGTCGGGGTCCAGGGCGAGGTCGGCGCAGTATTTCTCGTAGGCGAGCGGGTCGAAGAGGCTGATGGTCGTGAGCACGCCCTGGGAGGCGAGGGTGCGCAGCAGGCGCTCCATCTGCTGGAGGTAGCTGCGGTGGTCGTCGAACGGGAAGGTGCGGTAGCGGCGCATGGCACGGAAGTCCTGCTCGTCGGCCAGGACTGCGGCGGCGCTGGGGACTTCGCGGCGTAGTTTGCGGCGGGCGGCGGACTGGTCGGTGTACTTGGACGTGGCTGTCATGACTCCCCCTGGTGAGATGCGTCCGGCGCTGAGCGTGTGCGGGCCGGACGCCACTTGTCACTGAGAGTAATCGGGGGGTCTGACAATGCGGCCGACGCCGGGCCGGAGGCCGTGCGGGCCTACGGCCCGGCGCCGGGCGGGCCTACTGCGTGCGGTCGGTGGCGCGGTCGCGGGCCACCTGCTCGTAGAAGCGGAGCAGTTCGAGGTTGTCAACGGAGCCGGGGTTGACGGCCTTGTCGAGGGGGGTGCCCTGGAGGAGGCGTTTGACCGGGACCTCGATGCGCTTGCCGGTGAGGGTGTGCGGTACGCCGGGGGCTTCGATGATGTCGTCGGGGACGTGCCGTGGGGAGAGCTCTTCGCGGATGGTGCGCTTGACGCGGTCGCGGAGGGCGTCGTCGAGGGTGGCGCCGGGGGCGAGGTGGACGAAGAGCGGCATCCAGTAGCCGCCGTCGGGGAGTTCCAGGCCGATGACGAGGGATTCGCGGATCTCGGGGAGCCGTTCGACGGCTTCGTAGATGTCGGCGGAGCCCATCCGGACGCCCTGGCGGTTGAGGGTGGAGTCGGAGCGGCCGTGGATGACGACGCTGCCGCGGGGGGTGACGGTGATCCAGTCGCCGTGCCGCCAGACTCCGGGGTACATGTCGAAGTAGCTGTCGTGGTAGCGGGTGCCGTCGGGGTCGTTCCAGAAGCGGGTGGGCATGGACGGCATGGGGTTGGTGACGACGAGTTCGCCGACCTCGTCGATGACCGGTTTGCCCTGGGGGTCCCAGGCCTGCAGGTCGGTGCCGAGGCAGGCTGCCTGGAGTTCGCCGATGTGGACGGGGAGGGTGGGGACGGCGCCGGCGAAGCAGCTGCAGACGTCGGTGCCGCCGCTGACGGAGGCGGTCCACAGGTCGGTGCCGCCCTCCGTGAAGCAGTCGTGCAGCCAGCGGAAGCCGTCCGGCGGGAGCGGGGAGCCGGTGGTGGCGACGCAGGTGATGGCGGAGAGGTCGAGGTCGCGGGCCGGGTGGATACCGGCCTTGCGGCAGGCCATGACGTAGGCGGCGGAGGTGCCGAAGACGGTGGCGCGGGTGGTTTCGGCGACCCGCCATTGGGCGGAGATGTCGGGGTGGCCGGGGCTGCCGTCGTAGAGCACGATCGTGGAGCCCACCAGGAGGCCGGCGACGAGGAAGTTCCACATCATCCAGCCGGTGGAGGTGTACCAGAAGAACCGGTCCTCGGGGCCGAGGTCGCAGTGCAGGCCGGTCTGCTTGAGGTGTTCGAGCAGGATGCCGCCCTGGGACTGGACGATGGCCTTGGGCAGGCCGGTGGTGCCGGAGGAGTACAGGACCCACAGCGGGTGGTCGAACGGGACCTGTTCGAAGACCGGTTCGGTGTCGTTCGAGGTCAGGTCCGACCAGTTCACGGCGCCTTCGGGGGCGGGGGTGCCGAGCAGCGGGATGTGGACGACGGCGCGCAGGGTGGGCAGTTCGTTGCGGAGTTCGGCGACGGTGTCGCGGCGGTCGTGTTCCTTGCCGCCGTAGTGGTAGCCGTCGACGGTGAACAGGACGACCGGTTCGATCTGCTGGAAGCGGTCCAGCACGCTGCGGGCGCCGAAGTCGGGGGCGCAGGAGGTCCATACGGCGCCGACCGCGGCGGTGGCGAGGAGCGCGACGACGGCCTGCGGGATGTTCGGGACGTAGGCGCTGACGCGGTCGCCGGGGCGGACGCCGAGGCGGCGGAGCTCGGCGGCCAGCGAGCCGACCTGGGCGCGCAGGTCAGTCCAGGTGACGGGGGTCGGCTCATGGGTCTCGTCGACGTACAGCAGCGCGGGTGCGTCGGCGCGGGCCGGGTCCTCCGCGGCGCGCAGGGCGTGCTCGGCGTAGTTGAGGGTGGCGCCGGGGAACCAGCGGGCGCCGGGCATCGCACGGTCGGCGAGGACGGTCTCGTACGGGGTGGCGAAGCGGACGTCGAACCACTCCGCGGTGGCCTGCCAGAAGGCGGGGAGGTCGCTGACGGACCAGTGGTGCAGGTCGGCGTAGCTCGTTGCGGGGTCGCCGGGGGTGGGGGCGGGTGCGCCGTGGTGCGCGGCCGCCCAGGTGTGGAAGCGGGTGACCTGTGCGCCGGCGATGCGGTCCGGGCCTGGTTGCCAGAGCGGTTCCGGCTGGTGGGCGGACTGCGGTGCGGTGGTCATGATGCGGCTCCCGGGCGATACGCGTCGTGGGCGTCGGGCGCGCACAGCGGTGGGGGTCCCCCGGCCCAGTGGGTGGGCGTGTGCGCGTGACACGGCTTGCCTGGACGATGCCATGTGATCGACTTGTGCACCAGGGTGGACTCCCCACATTCGGGGGGTGGCGGATGTGGTGCCGCCATGTGGCGCGGGGGCGGGTGGCCGGGGCCGTGGCGGGATTCGGCCATCGGGGGCGAGCCCTGGGCCTGAAGGTGGCCGAGCGTGACCCGGTGCAGGTGAACGGCAGTTGAACGATGCCCGCACACCCGCCCGTCAATGGCAGGCTGACCGGTATGGACGGGCGGGATCTGGTGCGGTCGGTACGGATGATCAGGGCGGTCGGACCGGCGCAGGGACTGCGGTCCGTGCGCTCGGCATGGCGGGCGTGGAGAACGGATGCCCGGGCGCTGCCGCGGCGCGGCGCGGAACGGGCGCGGGTACCGGGGCCGGCGCTGAGGGCGGAGCCCCAGCCGGGCGGCGGCATGATCCATTTCGCGCGGTCGTCGCTGCGGGTGCGGGTGGCCGCGGGCGGTGCGGTGTTCTGCGGCTGGGACGGTGCCGAGCCGGAGCCGTCGTACGCGCTGGCCGGGGCGTGCCCGGAGGTGGATGCGCGGGCGGTGCTGGAGCCCGATACGGAGGGCGGCTGGCGGGTGGTCTCCGAGCGGGTGCTGGTGGTGGTCTCCCGGCACGGCGCGGTGGAGGTGCGGACGCCCGGCGGGGCGGTGCTGCGGCGGGAGTTGCCGCCGCGCTGGTGGGACCGGGCGGGCGACGAGGGGGCGGATGAGCGCACCGGGCGGCCGGAGGGGTGCGGTGTCTCGCGCTGGGTGCAGCGCTCTGAGGTGGCCGCCGACGGCCGGTTCTTCGGGCTGGGCGGCCGGGCACACGGGCCACGGCTGCGGGACGGTGCGTACCGGCTGTGGAACACCGATCCGGGCGGGGCCTTCGAGCCGGGCGACGATCCGCTGTCGCTGACGATGCCGGTGCAGCTGGTGGTGGCGGACGCCGGTACACATCTGGTCTTTCACGACAATTCCTGGGACGGCCGGGTCACGCTGCGCGAGGGCGCGGAGGGGGCGGGCTCGGGCCATGACCGGCCGGGCACCTGTGAGCTGCGGATGGACGGCGGGCCGCTGCGCTACTGGGTGCTGGCGGGGTCCCCGGCCCGGGTGCTGCAGGTCTGGACGGCGCTGACCGGGGCGCCCGCGCTGCCGCCGCAGTGGGCGCTGGGATATCAGCACGCCCGTTGGGGCTTCGGCGGGGAGGCCGAGGTGCGCCGGGTGGTGGCCGGCTACAAGGAGCGGGAACTTCCGCTGTCCGCCGTCCATTTGGACATCGACCACTACGACCGGCACCGGGTCTTCACGGTCGACCGGCAGCGCTATCCGGATCTTCCGGGACTGGCCCGGGAGTTGCGCGCGGACGGGGTGCGGCTGGTGTCGATCGTGGATCCGGCGGTGAAGGCCGAGCCGGGGGACATCGTGTACGAGGGCGGGGTGGTGGCGGACGCCTTTGTGCGGGACGCGCGGGGGCGCGAGGTGCGCGGGGTGGTGTGGCCGGGCGAGTCGGTGTATCCGGATTTCACCGACGCACGGGTGCGCAAGTGGTGGGGTGCGCTGTACGCGGAGCGGCTGGCGCAGGGCTTCGCGGGGGTCTGGCACGACATGAACGAGCCGGCCTCCTTCGCCGCGTTCGGGGAACGGACCCTTCCGCGTTCGGCACGGCATGCGCTGGAGGGGCGGGGCGGCGACCACCGGGAGGCGCACAACGTCTACGGCCTGGCCATGGCCCGGGCCGGCTTCGAGGGGCTGTGCGAACTGCGGCCGGCCGAGCGCCCGTTCCTCTTCTCGCGCTCGGGCTGGGCCGGGCTGCAGCGCTACGGCGGCAGCTGGTCGGGCGATGTGGCGACGGGCTGGCCGGGGCTGCGGGCGTCGCTGTCGCTGGTGCTGGGGCTGGGGCTGTGCGGGGTGCCGTACAGCGGTCCCGATATCGGCGGGTTCTCCGGGGTGCCGTGTCCGGAGCTGTATCTGCGGTGGTTCCAACTGGGCGCCTATATGCCGCTGTTCCGTACGCATTCGGCGATAGGGGCGGGGCGGCGGGAGCCCTGGGAGTACGGGAGCGAGGTGCTCGCACATGCCCGTACGGCGTTGCGTGAGCGGCAGCGGCTGCTGCCGTACTTCGGGACGCTGGGGCAGCTGGCGCGGCTGACCGGGGCGCCGTATGTCCGGCCGCTGTGGTGGAGCGCGGCGCGGGACCGGGCCCTACGGGACTGCGAGGACGCCTTTCTGCTGGGGGACGCACTGCTGGTGGCGCCGGTGCTGGCGGCGGGGGTGACCCGGCGGCCGGTGCGGCTGCCGCGCGGCCGGTGGTACGACACCGCGACCGGGCGCGCGTACGACGGTCCCGGGCAGGTGTGGGTGGAGGCGCCGCTGTCGCGGATTCCGGTACTGGCGCGGGCCGGTGCGGTGCTGCCGGTGGCGGGTGCGGACGGCGGGACGGAGCTGGAGGTGTGGGCGCCGGTAGCCGGGCGCGGGGGCAGCGGGCTGGTGGTGCCGGACGCCGGGGACGGCTGGCAGCGGCCCACCGTGGAGCGCTTCACCTCGCGGCGGTCGGGCGGCCGGGTCGTGGTGGAGCGGCGGGACGGGGGCGCGGTGGGGTATCCGGTGCGGGTGCGGGGGTTGGAGGACGGGGTGGGGGCGTAGCGGGCTGGGGGGAGGCGGAGCGAGCTACGGGGCGGAGCGGGCTGCGCGGCGGAGTGGTTGCGCGGTCGTACGGTTACCCAGTTGCGCGGTTGAGCAGTTGTGCGGCTGGGCTTCCCTCCTCCCTGCCGCGCCTGGTAAACGGGGGCCATGCCGAGACTTGCTGCCGCGCTGCGCGGCCTTGCTGCCGCTGCCGCCGCGCTGATCACTGTCACCGCGCTCTCCCCGAGCGCGGCGGCGGGCACCGTTACCCGCCGGGCGCCGTCGTCGCCTCCCGTCCACGACCCCAAGGCGCCAAGGGAGTTCGTCGCGCTGCGCAGCGTGGATCCCACGATCATCCAGGAGATGCGCTACTTCACCCCGCACGACTTCATGGGCGTGCCGGTGACCGGCTACCGGGCGCCGATGTGCCTGCTGACCCGGGACGCGGCGCGGGCCCTGCACCGGGCGCAGATCTCGTTCCTGCGCCGCGGATACTCCCTCAAGGTCTATGACTGCTACCGCCCGCAGCGCGCCGTGGACCACTTCGTGTCCTGGGCCAAGGACCTCGGCGACCAGCGGATGAAGGCCGAGTTCTATCCGCGGGTCGACAAGTCGACGCTGTTCCGGGACGGCTATATCGCGGAGAAGTCCGGGCACAGCCGGGGCAGCACCGTCGACCTGACGCTGGTGCGGCTGCCGGCCCTGCCCACCCGGCCGTATGTCCCCGGGGAGCCGCTGTCCTCGTGTTACGGCCCGAAGGCGGCCCGCTTCCCGGACAATTCGCTGGACATGGGCACCGGCTTCGACTGCTTCGACACGCTGGCGCACACTCTCGACCCGCGGATCAAGGGCGAACAGCGGGCCAACCGGCTGCTGTTGAAGGACGGCCTGGAGCGCGCCGGATTCGTCAACTACGACAAGGAGTGGTGGCACTACACCTTCACCCCGGAGACGTTTCCGGACACCTACTTCGACTTCCCGGTCGCGCGGCGGTCGCTCGTACGGCACTGACCGGTCGCGCGCGCCGCCGACGGGCCGGGGCACCGAATCACCCCCGTCGATCCCGTGCCCCGGACCCTGCTGTGAGGGACGCGGCCGGACCGCGTCCGGTTCGATGAAAGTCCGCGGAGTCACCCTTTCGGGGAACCTGTGCCGTGCGCTCGGAGCCGGCCGCCGGGCCGTGTGCTCACAGCCGGCCGCCGGCGGTGTCCGACGAGAGTCGCTGGGCGGCGTACACCGGGATGACCGACAGGGCGATCAGCAGCGCGGCGAGCACATCGACGACCGGCGCCTGGTGGGGGCGGGCCAGGTTCTCGTAGATCCAGATCGGCAGTGTCTTGGTGCCCGCGCCCGCCGTGAAGGTGGTCACCACGACCTCGTCGAAGGAGAGCGCGAAGGCCAGCAGCGCGCCGGCGAACAGCGCCGGGCGCAGCGCCGGGAAGGTGACGTACCGCAGGGTCTGCCAGGGGCGGGCGCCCAGGTCGGCGGAGGCCTCGGCCAGGGACGGGGCGATGCGGCGGAGCCGGGCGGCGACGTTGTTGAAGACGATGACGACGCAGAAGGTGGCATGGCCGACCACGACCGTGAAGAGCCCGAAGCCGATGCCCAGCGGCGCGAGGACGGTGCGGAAGGCGGCGTTGAGGGCGATGCCGGTGACGATGCCGGGCAGGGCGATCGGCAGCACGATCAGGAACGAGACGGTCTGCCGTCCGAAGAAGCGGTGGCGGTGCACGGCGAAGGCCGCGAGCGAGCCGAGGACCAGGGCGACGGCGGTGGCGCCGAGGCCCGCCCGCAGCGAGGTCCACAGGGCGTCGCGGGCGCCCGCGCTGTGCAGGGCGCGGCTCCACCACTCGCCGGTCAGCGCGCGGGGCGGCCAGGCGAACGAGGGGTCGGCGTTGACGGAGTTGAGCAGAACCAGGAGGAGGGGGAGGTAGATCAGGGCGAGACCGGCGGCCGTGAGGCAGCCGAGGACGATCCGGGCGGTGCGGGTGAGGTGCATCCGGCTGCCTCCTTCGGTTCAGGTCAGAGTGAGTCGAGCGCGCCGGCCCGGCGGACGGCGGCGAGGTAGCAGACGACGAGGGCGACCGGGACCGCGGAGAGCGCCGCCGCGAGCGGCAGGTCGAGGGTGACCTGGGAGGCGATGACATTGCCCAGGAGCTGGGTGCGGCCGCCGACGATCTGCACGGTGAGGTAGTCCCCGAGGGAGAGCGAGAAGGTGAAGACGGAACCCGCCAGGAGGGCGGGACGGACGGCGGGTGCGACGACGGAGCGCAGGGTCCGTACGGTGCCCGCACCGAGGTCGGCGGAGGCCTCCAGTTGGTGGGCGGGCAGCCGTTCCAGGGCGGCGTGGACCGGCAGGATCATGTACGGCAGCCAGAGGTAGGCGAGCACGAGCACGACGGCGGCCGTGCCGTATCCGGGGCCGTGCAGGCCGAGCGGGGCGAGTGCCGCGTTGATGATGCCGTGCTCGCCGAGCATCACCCGCCAGGCGTACGCCTTGACCAGATAGCCGGCCCACAGCGGGGTCAGCACGGCCACCAGCAGGGCGCGGCGCAGCCGGCCGGCCGCCACCCGCGCCATGAAGAAGGCCATCGGCAGCGCGAGCAGGGCGTCGAGGAGCGTGACGGCGACGGCGATACCAAGGGTGCGCAGGGCGACGGTGCGGTAGACGGGGGTGGTGAGGATGTCGCGGAAGTTGTCGGTGGTCCAGGTGTGGACGACATCCGAGGTGAAGGGGTCGGTGGTCCAGAAGGCGGAGAGCAGGAGGACGGCGAGAGAGCCGAGGTAGGCGAGGACCAGCCACAGGAGGGGCGGGGCGAGGAGCGCGGCGAGCCGGCCGCGGGCGCGGGGCTCATGGCGCGTGGCGGACACCCGGGCGCCCGCGCTCAGCCCTTGATCTCCGTCCAGGCACGGGTCCACTCCGCGTAGTCGGTGCACTTGACGTTCCTGCGGCCGTCGAGGCACTGCGGGACGGGGGTGGTCCAGAAGTGGACGCGGCGGTAGTAGGCCTCGTCATCGGCGTGGTAGACGGCGCAGTGACGGGGGGCGGCGGTCTCCTCGCACGCCTTGGCGTTGGCGGGCGCCTCGCCGAAGTACTCGGCGACCTGGGCGTTCACCTTCGGGGAGACGATCCAGTCGAGCCACTTGTAGGCGCAGTTGGGGTGAGCGGCCTTGGCGGAGACCATCCAGGTGTCGGACCAGCCGGTGGCCCCCTCCTCGGGGAGGACCGCCTTGACGGGGGCCTTTTCCGCGGCGGCGGTGTTGGCGATGACCTGCCAGGTGGTGCCGACGACGCTGTCGCCGCCCTTGAAGGCGGTGACTTCCTTCTGGTAGTCGCTCCAGTATTCGCCGATCTGCTGCCGCTGCTTCTTCAACAGGGCCACTGCGGCGTCGAGTTGGGTGCGGTCCAGTGCGTACGGGTCCTTGATGCCGAGTGCGGGACGGGTCTTCATCAGGTAGAGGGCGGCGTCGGCGATATAGATGGGCGAGTCGTAGGCGGTGACCTTGCCCGCGTACTTCGCCGCGCCGTCGAAGACTGCCTTCCAGGAGTCGGGAGCCGGGGAGACCTTGTCGGTGCGGTACATCAGCAGATTGGCGCCGCGGCCGTGCGGGATGCCGTACATCTTCCCGTCCTTGGAGTTGAACGGGCGCATCTTCAGGCCGCTGAAGATGTCGCGGTAGTTCGGCACCAGACGGGTGTTGACGGGCGCCACGTCCCCGGCGGCGATCAGCCGCAGAGTGGCGTCGCCGGAGGCGGACACGGTGTCGTACTGGCCGGTCTTCATCAGCGAGACCATCTCGTCGGAGGTCCCGGCGGTCTTGGTGTTGACCTTGCAGCCGGTCTGTTTCTCGAAAGGGTGCACCCAGTCGGCCTTGGGGTCGTTGGAACCGTCCTCGGCATATCCGGCCCAGGCGATGATGTCGACGCGGCCCTCGCCCTTGCCGACGTTCTTCCGTTCGGCGGCTCCCCCGCCGTCCGTTCCGCCGCCGGAGCCGCAGGCGACGGCCAGCAGCAGGACCCCGGCCGCCACTGCGGCCTTCCACGGATTCGCGTTACGCATGGTGAACTCCCGCTGTCGCACACGGCTGTCGAGCCCCGCCAGTATCCGGAAGCTGACCGTCTGCCACCAGAGCGCGTCGGGAACCGGGATGCGCCCCGGTGCGTTGTACGACGATCCTTCAGCCGGGCACCGGAATGGCGTCGGCGGCGTTCCACAACAGATGGACCGCGGCGCCCGGACGGGCGGCGTCCGGCAGGTCCGTGGAGTTCAGCCGCACGGCGGTGAGCTGGTCGTCGCCTGCGTCGAGGCGGACCACCACGCGCGTGTGGGCACCGACGTGCGCGATCTCGGTGACCCTGCCGGGCACACACCGCTCCCCCGGTGCCGGGACGCCGTTCGGGCCGCCGTTCGGGCCGTCCGGAGCGACGATCCGGATCCGCTCGGGGCGGAGGCTGTACGTGCCCGGGGCGCCGATCACACGGACCGCGGCCTGGTCGCGCAGCAGATTGGTGGTACCGATGAAGCCCGCGACGAACGCGGTGGCCGGACGGTCGTAGATCTCCAGCGGCGAGCCGGTCTGCACGATACGGCCGCGGTCGAGCACGGCAAGGCGGTCGCTGAGCGTCAGCGCCTCCTCCTGGTCGTGGGTGACGAGGAGGAAGGTGACACCGGTGGCGCGCTGGATGCGCTGGAGTTCGCGCTGCATCTCCTGCCGCAGCTGGAGGTCGAGCGCGCCGAGGGGTTCGTCGAGCAACAGCAGCCCGGGATCGTCGATCAGGGCACGGGCCAGGGCGACGCGCTGGCGCTGACCGCCGGAGAGCCGGTCGGGCCGGCGCGCGCCGTGGTCGTCGAGGCGTACGGTGCGCAGGGCCGCGCGGGCGCGGGCGAGGCGTTCGGATTTGCGCACCCCGGCGACGGTGAGCGCGTAGGCGACGTTCTGCTCGACGGTCATATGGGGGAAGAGCGCGTAGTCCTGGAAGACGGTGTGGACGTCGCGGCGGCTGGGCGGAAGTGCGGTGACGTCGCTCCCGGCGAGTTCGATGCGGCCCGAGGTGGGCCGTTCGAAGCCGGCGATCAGGCGCAGCAGGGTGGTCTTGCCCGAGCCGGAGGGGCCGAGGAGGGAGAAGAACTCGCCTGCCCCGATGGTGAGCTCGGCGCCGTCGACGGCACGCAGCGCACCGAATTCCTTGGTGACGGCGGTGAGCCGTACGGCGGGCGTCGCAGCTGCCGTGGGTGCGGGACGGGCGTCGGTACGGGCGGCTTCGGTCACGGGCGCTCCCCCTCGTGAACGGCTTGATCGCCCGGCGACTGTACCGGGGTTCCGCGCGGGACGGCAGCGTGTCACACTCCTGACGTTCCGTCAGTTTTTGAGCTCCAGCAGTTCCAACAGCGCCAACTGTTCCGTCAGTTCCATTGCGTTCGGTCAGTTCCGTTGCGTTCGGTCAGTGGCGTTGTGCTCGGTCAGTTCCGTTGTGTTCGGTCAGTGGCGTTGCGTTCGGTCAGTTTCGTTGTGCTCCGTTGTGGTCGGTCTGCGGTCGAGGAGGGTCTGTGGCACAGACACGGAAGCCGGTGGTGCCGGGGTGGTTCGATCAGGACGCGGCGGGCTTCCGGCTGCTGGGGACGCGCTGCCGGGCCTGTGGTGCGGTGTTCTTCCCCCGCGAGGACGCCTTCTGCCGCAACCCCGCGTGCGGGAGTGACGAGCTGGTGGAGGTGCCGCTGTCCCGGCGCGGCACGGTCTGGTCCTACACCGACGCGCGCTACCGCCCGCCCTCCCCCTACGTCTCCGATCCGGAGGCCGAGTGGCGGCCGTACGCCTTGGTCGCCGTGGAGCTGGCGGAGGAACGGATGGTGGTCCTCGGGCAGGCTGCGCCCGGCGTCAGCGCCGCGGATCTCAGCGTGGGCACCGAGGTCGAGCTGGTTCCCGGGACCGTCGCCGGGGACGAGGGGGACGACGGGCACGTCCTGACGACGTGGCATTGGCGGCCGTGCGGGCCGGGTCAAGGGGCCGTGACGGAGGGCGCGGAGGCTGTGACGGGTCCGGCGGGGGGCGTGGCGGACGCCGAGAGGATCGTGGCCGACGCCGAGGGGGTCGTGGCCGCGGGGGCTGTGGCCGATGCCGAGGAGGCCGCGAGCGCCGGCCCGCGGGCGGAAACCGCATCTCTATACCCGCCCACCCCCCGAAGGGGGGTGGGCGGCGGGGAAAAAACCAAGGGCGCGGGTGGGCGGCGGGTAGGGGGCCGCCCGGGGAGCCCCGAAACCACCTCCCCCGGCCACAGGGGCATGGCCCAAGACCTGGCCGTTTCCGGAGACCTGGCCATGGCCGGAGGCCTGGCCACGCCCGGCGACATAGCCGTATTGGGCGCCGGTATGCACCCCTGGGGCAAGTGGGGGCGCAGCTTCGTCGAGTACGGGACCAAGGCGGCCCGGGAGGCGCTCGCGGACGCCGGGCTCGATTGGCAAGCCGTACAGAGCGTGGTCGGTGCGGACACGGTGCGCGGCGGCTACCCCGGCTATGTGGCGGGTGCGACCTTCGCCAGGGCGCTGGGCTGGCAGGGCGCCCGGGTGACCAGCGTCTACGCGGCCTGCGCGTCGGGCGCCCAGGCCATCAACACCGCGCGGGCACAGATCCTCTCGGGGATGGCGGAGGTGGCCCTGGTGGTGGGCGCCGACGCCGCGCCCAAGGGGTTCTTCGCCCCGGCGGGCGGCGAACGGCCCGATGACCCGGACTGGCTGCGGTTCCGGGTGCTGGGGGCCACCAACCCGGCGTACTTCGGGCTGTACGCGCGCCGCCGGATGGCACTGTACGGCGAGACGACCGACGACTTCGCGCGGGTGAAGGTGAAGAACTCGGCGGCGGGCGCGGCCAATCCGTACGCCCGCTACCGCAAGCAGGTCACCGTACAGGAGGTCGTGGCGTCCGCCGTGGTCGCCGATCCACTGCGGCTGCTGGACATCTGCGCCACCTCCGACGGTGCCGCGGCGCTGGTCCTGACCAGCATGGACTTCGCGCGCCGGCAGGGTGTCACGGACCCGGTCCGGATCCGCGCGGTCTCCACGGCCACCCCGCGGTATCCGCGGACCGTACTGGATCTGCCGGACATCGCCACCGACTCCGCGGCCGCCGTACCGGAGCCGGAGACCGGCTTCCGGGCGTCGATCGCGCACAGCGCCTACGAGGAGGCCGGGATCGGACCGGAGGACCTCTCGCTCGCCGAGGTGTACGACCTGTCCACCGCGCTGGAGTTGGAGTGGTACGAGGGTCTGGGGCTGTGCGGCGCCGGTGAGGGCGCCAAGCTGCTGCGGGACGGTGCGACGGCCCTGGGCGGGCGGCTGCCGGTCAATGCCAGCGGGGGTCTGGCCTCCTTCGGCGAGGCGGTACCGGCCCAGGCCATCGCCCAGGTCTGTGAGCTGACCTGGCAGCTGCGGGGGCAGGCGGGCGCACGACAGGTGCCGGGGGCCCGGGTGGGAATGACGGCGAATCAGGGGCTGTTCGGGCATGGGTCGGCGGTGGTCGTGGTGCGGTGAGTGTGGCGGGTGTGCGTGCGGTGCGTGCGGTGGCACCGGCGCGTGCGCACGCCCACACAGCCGGGCTGGCCCTCCTAGAGGGCTCGCACCCCTGGCTGCTCGCCCGCAACAACCCCCACTGCACGCGACCTTGACGCCCCCTCACCACCGGTGAACACTTCCGGGTGCCAGTCGGCATCGCCGCACTCAGGCACCCCGGCCGGGTGGCAGCGGCTGTCCGCTGCCCGCCGGTGGCACGCACCCTGCACGGAGGACCGGGGGACGTCCCCGGGCGAGGGCCAAGGAGCCGCCATGTATTCCAATGCGGACATCGTCGTCGGTGAAGTGATAGGCACCGCGATACTCATTCTCTTCGGCGCCGGTGTGTGCGCCGCCGTCACCCTGCACTATTCCAAGGCGAAGGGCGCCGGCTGGGTCGTGATCGCCTTCGGCTGGGGCATGGCCGTACTGGCCGGCGCCTACACCGCGGCGCCGCTGTCCGGCGGGCACCTCAACCCCGCGGTGACGCTGGGTTCGGCGGTCGCGGGCGGCACCGAGTGGTCGAAGGTACCGCTGTACGTCCTGGCGCAGATGGTCGGCGCGGTGATCGGGGCCGTACTGGCCTGGGCGCTGTATTACGCGCAGTTCGCCGCCAACGCCGAGCAGAGCAAGGCCCAGCCGACGCTGGGGATCTTCTCCACCGCCCCGGAGATCCGCAAGCCGGCCGCCAACCTGGTGACCGAGATCATCGCCACCATCGGTCTGGTGCTGCCGCTGCTGTTCTTCGGCCAGAACAAGGGCATCGGCATCGGCCAGGTCCCCGGCGCGCACGCGGGGATCTATGGTTCCGGGATCAATGTGCTGCTCGTCGCGCTGCTGGTCGTCGGCATCGGGCTGTCGCTGGGCGGGCCCACCGGCTATGCCATCAACCCGGCGCGTGACCTCGGACCGCGCCTGGTGCACTCCCTGCTGCCGATCCCCAACAAGGGTTCCTCCGACTGGAGTTACTCCTGGATCCCGGTGGCCGGTCCGCTGATCGGCGCGGTGCTGTCCGGCCTGGTGTACAACGCGGCGTTCTGACCCGGCCGGGGCCGTCGGGGCGTGGCCACCGGGCCGCCCCGCGCCCCGCCGCACCCACTCACCAGGACTTCAGGAGGCGTGACGGCATGACGGAGCGAACCGGGAAGACCGAGAAATATGTAGCCGCGATCGACCAGGGCACCACGTCGAGCCGCTGCATCATCTTCGACCACGGCGGGGCGATCGTCGCCGTCGACCAGCGCGAGCACCGGCAGATCTTCCCCAAGCCGGGCTGGGTGGAGCACGACGCCACCGAGATCTGGTCGAAGGTGCAGGCCGTGGTGGCGGGGGCGCTCGCGAAGGCGGGGCTGCGCGCGGACCAGCTCAGTGCGCTGGGCATCACCAACCAGCGGGAGACCACGGTCCTGTGGGACCGGGCCACCGGCCGGCCGGTGCACCATGCGATCGTCTGGCAGGACACCCGTACCTCCCAGCTGTGCGCGGAACTGGGCGGCGCGGACGGCCAGGACCGTTTCCGGGAGGCCACCGGACTGCCGCTGGCCAGCTACTTCTCCGGGCCGAAGGCGGCCTGGCTGCTGGACGAGGTGCCGGGGCTGCGGGCCCGTGCCGAGCGCGGGGAGATCGCCTTCGGCACCATCGACTCCTGGCTGATCTGGAATCTGACCGGCGGCACCGACGGCGGGGTGCATGTCACCGATGTGACCAACGCGGGCCGCACGATGCTGATGAATCTGTCCACCCTCCAGTGGGATCCGGCGATCCTGTCGGCGATGAATGTGCCGGCCGCGATCCTGCCGGAGATCAGGTCGTCGGCCGAGGTGTACGGCACGGCCGTGGGGCAGTTGCGGGGGGTGCCGGTGGCGTCCGCGCTCGGCGACCAGCAGGCGGCCGTCTTCGGCCAGACCTGCTACGGCGTCGGCGAGGCCAAGAACACCTACGGCACCGGTTCGTTCCTGCTGCTGAACACCGGCAACCGCCCGGTCCCGTCCAAGAGCGGCCTGCTGACGACCATGGGCTACCAGCTCGGCGGGGAGGCGCCGGTCTACTGCCTGGAGGGGTCCATCGCCATCACCGGCGCCCTGGTGCAGTGGTTCCGCGATCAGCTGGGCATCATCGCCTCGGCCGAGGAGATCGAGCCGCTGGCGGCGAGCGTCCCGGACAACGGCGGGGCGTACGTCGTGCCGGCGTTCTCCGGTCTGTTCGCGCCGTATTGGCGCTCCGACGCCCGCGGTGTCATCACCGGCCTGACCGGCTTCGTCACCAAGGCGCATCTGGCGCGCGCCGTACTGGAGGCGACCAGCTGGCAGACCCGGGAGGTCGTGGACGCCATGTACCAGGACTCGGGGGTGCGGATCACCCAGCTGAAGGTCGACGGCGGGATGACGGCCAACCAGCTGCTGATGCAGCATCAGGCGGATGTGCTGGGGGTGCCGGTGATCCGCCCGGTGATCTCGGAGACGACCTGTCTGGGCGCGGCGTACGCGGCCGGTCTGGCGACCGGGGTCTGGCAGGACCTGGACGAACTGCGCAGCCACTGGCAGCGTGACACGGAGTGGACACCGCGCATGGACGGGGCGACCCGCGACCGCGAGTTCGCCAACTGGCGCAAGGCCGTGGAGCGGAGCTTCGGCTGGCTGGCCGAGGACGGCTCGGCGGCCTCGTAGCGCCGCGCGGTACGCAGACGTACGGCCGGTACCCCGGACGGCGGGGTACGGGCCGTACTTCCGTCCCCGTCAGGGCAGTGCGGGCTCCCGCCGGCGGGCGCCGGTCCGCATCGCATGCTCGACGACCGAGATCAGCACATCCCGCGCGGAGTCCTTGAGGCGGGCGTCGCACAGCATCACCGGCACCTGGGGGTCCAGGTCCAGGGCGTCCCGTACGGCCTGCGGCGGATAGCGGTCGGCGCCGTCGAAGCAGTTGACGGCCACGGTGAAGGGCAGTCCGCGCCGCTCGAAGTAGTCGATCGCGGCGAAACTGTCCGCCAGCCGGCGGGTGTCGGCGAGCACCACCGCGCCGAGCGCACCGCGCGCCAGCTCGTCCCACAGGAACCAGAAGCGGTCCTGGCCCGGGGTGCCGAAGAGATAGAGAACCAGCTCGTCGTTGACGGTGATCCGTCCGAAGTCCATCGCGACGGTGGTGGTGGTCTTGGCCTCCACCCCGTCGAGGTCGTCGACCGGCCGGCCCGCCTCGGTCAGCCGTTCCTCGGTCCGCAGTGGTTTGATCTCGCTGACGGCGCCGACCAGGGTGGTCTTGCCGACCCCGAAGCCGCCCGCGACCAGGATCTTGAGCGTCACCGGTTCGACGGCGGCGGACCGTCGGCGGCGATCGGAGCGCCCGAAGGCCATGGGATTCTTCTCCTGAATTGCCGTGAATGCGGGTGGAGCTCACGCTGGATACCCGAGCCCCGGCGCACGGGGCAGCAGGCGCAAGGGAACGGTACAACGTGCTCAGCACGGCGCCCACTTGAGATGTGTCACGCTTGGGAGACGCCGCGGGGCAGAGGGCGCCAACCTGCCCAAAAGGGCGGTGGAAGCAGTGGTTGGGGCAGCCGGGTGCCTTCAGCGCGGGGTGAGGACGCCGGGCCGGTCGAGCAGGCCCAGCAGGCTCACAAAGCTGGATTCGATGAAGGCGCAGAGCTCGTCCTGGGCGCCGGGCTCCTCGGCGGGCCAGTTGACGACCGCCTCCTCGGCGAACGCCATCCAGGCGCGGGAGGCCAGTTCGAGCCGAGGGGCGTCCGGCATCCCGAGCCGCCGCTGGCCGTCGCGCACCCGGCGGGCGAGGGTCTCCCGGGTGGCGCCGACGATGTCGGTGACCGCGGGATGGCTGCCGGCGGCACCCCGTACCAGGGCGAGGTACACCTGACGGTGTTCCAGGACGTAGACCACGAAGCCCGAGATGAAGGCCCGCATCCAGACGACCGGCTCCAGGGTGCCGTCCGGTTCCGTCGCGGCGGTGAACCGGTCGCACGCGGCACGGACCACCGCGCGGTAGAAGTCGCGCTTGGAGTCGAAGTAGTGGAAGAGCAGTCCGCGGGAGATCCCGGCCCGGCGGGCGACCTCGTCGGTGGACAGCTCGTCCAGGGAGCGGTCGGCGAGCATCTCCAGACCGATGCCGACCAGCTGCTCCCTGCGCTGGTCGGGCGTGAGGCGGGTGGTTCGCTTGCCGGACATGCCCGCAGTTTACGGCGGCGGGGGGCCGGGACGGCCTCGGTGTCCCGGCCCGCCACGGTGTCAGACGTACTGGCCGAGGTGCTCCAGGATCGGCGGCGTGACGAGGGCCGGGGCCTCTTCGGGCAGCCAGTGGCTGGCCCCCTCCAGGGCTTCGAAGCGGTACGGGCCGTCCACCCACTCGCCCGTCGACTCGGCCGCACCGCGGCCCAGGGCGACATCCTCGCTGCCCCACAGGAAGAGGGTGGGAACGGTGATCCGGCCGGCCGGAACGGAGATGACCGACTCGGGGGCGCGGTACCAGTTCAGCGTGGCGGTCAGCGCGCCCGGTGCGGAGAGGCGACGGACATTGCCGTCCACGAGGGCGGCGGGGACCTTGCCGCCGTACGCGGCGCGCAGCCGGGCGGCGTCGTCGGCGAGCAGGGCGGCTTCCGCGGCGCCCTCACCGCTGCGGAAGAAGCGGACGTAGTCGAGCATGTGGTGCTGGGTGGGGTCCTCGGCGGCGGCGCGGTTGAGCGCGTCCGGGTGCGGAGTGGCCAGCACGGTCAGGGACTTCAGCCGCTCGGGGTGGGCACCGGCCACGGCCCAGGCGACCATGCCGCCCCAGTCGTGCGAGACGAGGTGAAAGCGGTCCGCGCCCTGGGACTCGGCGAAGGCGAGGGCGTCGGCGACGAGTTCGGGCACGGCGTAGTCGGCGATCCGGGGCGGGCGGGCGCGGCGGGAGTAGCCTCGCTGGTCGACCGCGACGGCGCGGTAGCCGGCCGCGCCCAGAGCGGTGAGCACGGCGCTCCAGGAATCGGCGAACTCGGGCCAGCCGTGCAGCAGCAGGACGAATTCCCCGTCGGCGGGCCCGCAGGCCAGTGCGTCGTAGGTGTGCGGGCCGACCTGGATCTCCAGGTGGTCGAAGGGTGCCGGGGTCGCGTCCGGGGCCATGGCGGCGGATCTCCTTCTGTTGACAATTGCTCAATAGGCACCGTACCGCGCGATTGAGCGTTGCTCAACAAAGCCCCTTGTGCCGTGTCCGGAGCGCCGGACGCCCCTCCCCCGGCCCGCGGCCCGTCCGCCAAGACCCCACCCGTCGGCGGTAATCTGAACCCAGCAGCGAGTCGCCGTACCGGGGGACCGATCCGGAGCGGAAGTGCTGGATGGATCAACGCCGCACCACCCCGACCCCGCCACCCGACGAGCTGCTGCGCCGCCTCGGCCAGCTCACCGGCCAGGTGATGGCGCGCATCGAACTCCAGCAGGCACGGGTGGCGCTGGCCGTGGAGCTCCAGCGGCACATGCTGCCGCCCGAGCTGCCGGGGCTGCCGGGCCTGCGGACCGCGGCCCGCTACGTACCGGCCCAGACGGGCCTGGACATCGGGGGCGACTGGTACGACGCCTTCGTGCTGCCGGACGGCTCGCTCGGCTTCGCCATCGGCGACGTCCAGGGCCATGACGTCGAGGCCGCCGCCTTCATGGGCATGGTCCGCACCGGCCTGCGTGCCGTCGCGGGCGCCACCACCGACCCCGGCGACGTCCTGAGCAGGGCCAACAACCTGCTGGTCTCGATGAGCTCCGATCTGCTGACGACCTGCACCTTTCTGCGCTTCGACCCGGTCACCGGGGAGCTGGCCGACTCCCGCGCCGGACATGTACCGGCGATCTGGGGCACCGCCGAGGGCGCGCAGGTGCTCCAGGACGCGGGAGGACTGCCGCTGGGCCTCTTTCCTGACGGGGAGTACCCGGTCACCCGCCGCCGGCTGTCCCAGGAGGGAGCGTTCGTCCTGATCACCGACGGGGTGGTGGAAGGGCCGACCTACCCGATCGAGAAGGGGCTGGCGCGGGTGGCCGCACTGGTCGGCGCGGCGTACGACGCGGACGCCGACGAGCTGGCCGCCGAGGTGATCGCGGTGGCCGATCTGACCGGGCACCGCGATGACGCCGCGGTGCTCGTCCTCCGCCACGACGGCGGTCCCTACGCCTAGGCGAGCACGGCATCGGACGCAGCCGTCCGGCGGCACGGTACGAGTGGAGGCTCTGTGAGACGCACGGAGTGGCTCGGACGCCATGGCGCCACCGCCGCGCGGATCCTCGGTGTCGCCGCCGTCTACTACGGCGGTGCCAAGCTCGGGCTGCTCCAGGAGCTGGTCCGCGGACAGGTCACCCCGCTGTGGCCGCCGACCGGTATCGCACTGACCGCGCTGCTGCTGTTCGGGCCGCGGATCTGGCCGGGGATCGCGCTCGGCGCCTTCCTGGTCAATGTGTCGCTCGGGCCGTCGCTGTCCGTGGTGCTCGCGATCGTCGTCGGCAACACGCTCGGTCCGCTGCTCTCGTACCGGCTGCTCCGCCGCGCCGGGTTCCGCGTCGAGCTGGACCGGCTGCGCGATGCCGTCGCGCTGGTGTTTCTCGGGGCGCTGACCGGGATGCTGGTGAGCGCGGTCATCGGCAGCGGTGTCCTGGTGCTCTCCGGGGCGCTGCCGACGGGAGATTTCTTGCCGACGTGGGCGGTGTGGTGGACCGGCGACGCGATGGGCGTGCTGGTGATCACGCCGGTGCTGTTGCTCCTCGCCGCGGCCCGACGGCCGCGGTGGGCCGGGGTCCGTCCGCTCCGGTGGCTGGAGGCGGCGCTGCTGGCGGCCTGCACCTGCACGGTCACCCTGCTGGCCGTCAGCAGCCCGATGAACCTGCTCTACCTGGTCTCACCGTGTCTGATCTGGGCCGCCTTCCGCTTCCAGCGGGCGGGCGCCGCCCCGTGTGCGCTGCTCGTCTCGACGATCGCGATCGTCGCGGCCGCCGGGCAATGGGGGCCGTTCGCCGGGCACGATCTGCTCACGAACATGGCCACCCTGCAGGCGTTCAACGGGATCACCGCGCTGACCGCACTGCTGCTCTCGGCGGTCGTCACCGAGCGGCGCAACACCCATGAGGAGATCCGCCGGGTCTGCGCACAGCTGGCGGAAGCGCTCTCCCGGCTGGATCCGGGTGCCGCCGCCGAGCAGTGGCCGCCGCCGCGGAAGCAGAAACCGGACGGCGGCGGCTGAGCGGGACGGCGGCCGCTGTGCCGGGCGGCGTAGCGCTGAGCCGGGCGGCGGATCACAGCGCACGCAGGCCGTCGATCACCTCGCGCAGCACCTTCTCGTCCGGCAGCTCGGCCGGGGGCACCGGCCTGCTGACATGGACCAGCTCCGCATCCAGCAGATCCCCGATCAGGACCCGTACGACGCCGACCGGCAGATCGAGTTCGGCCGCCAGCTCGGCGACCGACAGCGGCTCCTGCCGGCACAGCCCGACGATCTCGACATGCTCGGGCGACAGGGACTGGTCGTCGACCGTCTCCTCCGCGCGGCTCTCGGCGATCACCAGCGCGATCAGATCGAGGCGCCCCTCAGCCGCCGTACGGGTGCGCCCGCGCGTCATCGCGTACGGACGGACGACCGGGCCCGCGTCGTCGTCGAACCAGCGGGCCGCTTCCCGGTCCCGCGCCGCCCGGCCGTCCTGTTCGCTCATGCCGATACCTCGCTGCGCCCGGTCCCGCACCCGCGAGGCGCGCCTCTCTGCACGATGAGCCCGCCGCGCCCGCTCATGGCGTCACCATCGTCGTCCTCAGGGGGTCAGGCCGGACCGGGGCGCGGTGCCCAGGTGCGTGCCCACGCGCTTGACCAGCAGCGTCATCTCGTATGCGATCAGCCCGACATCGGAGTCCGCATCGGCCAGTACGGCCAGGCAGCTGCCGTCGCCGGCCGCGCTGACGAACAGGAACGCGTCGTCCAGCTCGACCATGGTCTGCCGGACCTGGCCCGCGTCGAAGTGCCGGCCGACGCCCTTGGCCAGGCTGTGGAAGCCGGAGGCGACCGCGGCCAGATGCTCGCCGTCCTCGCGGGTCAGGTCCTTCGAGGCGCCGGTGGCCAGTCCGTCGCTGGAGAGGACGAGTGCCTTGCGGATGGAGCCGACCCGCTCGACCAGTTCGTCCAGGAGCCAGTTCAGCTCGCCGGACCCCTTCGCCGAGACCGATGCGGTGGAAGCTGCTGCCTTCGGTGCGGTCATGGACCGTCCCCTCCCGATGTGGTTCCTGGTGCTGTGGTGCCCGTGGCATCTCCGTCATGGGTGACGGTGTCACGGGCGTCCGGGTCTGTGGTGTCCGGGCCTGTGGTGTCCGCGGCCGGGTCCTCGCCCCGCGGTGGCGTGCCGGTCTCGCGCGGGTCGTCGCCGTTGTCGCGCCGGCCGCGCTGCCAGCCGCGCTGGAGCGAGGCCATCCGGGCGCGTACCGCCTCGGCGTCCCGGTCGTCCGCGGGCGGTGCGGTGCTCCGCCTCGCCTCGGCCTGCTCGACGGCGTCGGCCTTGAGCTGGGGCGCGAGGCTGGCCTGCCGTACCCGGCGGGGCAGGCCCGTGGACGTGGTCGGCGCGGGCGCGTCCGGTCCCTCGGCGGGCCGCGGGGCCTGCGGTGCCGGGTCCTGCGGCGCGGCGGACGACGGCCGGTCCGCGGCATGTCCGGAGGTGGAGTCCTCGGGGCCGGGACGTGCCGTGTCCGGCTTCCGCTGCGGGGCGCGGTCGTCGACCGTTCTGCCGTGGTCGGAGACCAGCACCGGCGGGCGGTGGCGGCGCGGCAGCGGGGCCGGGCCGCCGGGTGCCTGGTCCTGGGTCTGCTGGTGCTGCTCGCCCTCCGGAGCGGACGGCACGGGGGCGATACCGCGCGGTGCGGAGGACGGGCCGGCCGGTGCGGCGGCGGGGCCCTTCGCCTCGCGGCCGCGTTCCCGCTTCCGGAAGAGGCCGCCCTCGTCGTCGGGGCCCAGCTCGTCCGGGCCGAGCGGCGCCTCGAGTTCGACCGGTCCGTCGATGACGGCCGGTTCCCGCTCCCGCTCGGGCCGCGGCGCCGGCACCTGCGACAGCGCGGCCAACTTGCCCGCCGCATGCTCCAGTTCGTTGCCGACGGAGCCGCCGGGGGCCGGATCGTCGTCCTCCCGGCCGCTGTCGTGGGTCTCGGTCAGGAGCGTCCCGGGGAGGAAGACCACGGCTGTGGTGCCGCCGTACGGCGAGGGCTGCAGGGAGACCCGTACGTCCTGCCGCTGGGCGAGCCTGCTGACCACGAACAGGCCGAGCCGGTCGGTGTCGGACAGCTCGAACTCGGGGGTTTCGGCGAGCCGGAGATTGGCCTCCAGCAGCAGGTCGGGTGCCATGCCCAGACCGCGGTCGTGGATCTCCAGGGTGAAGCCGTTGGCGACCCGTTCGCCCAGCACCTGGACGGCGGTGTGCGGCGGGGAGAAGACCGTGGCGTTCTCCAGGAGTTCGGCGATCAGGTGCGTGAGGTCGGACACCGCGGGGCCGTCCACCGCGAGCCGCGGCAGCCGGCGCACCTCGATCCGCTCGTAGTCCTCCACCTCGGCGACCGCCGCGCGCACGACATCCATCAGCTGGATCGGTTTGCGCCACTGCCGGGAGGGGGCCGCGCCGGAGAGGATGACCAGCCCCTCCGCATGCCGTCGCATACGGGTGGTCAGATGGTCGATCCGGAAGAGGTCGGCGAGTTCGTCGGTGTCCTCGGTGCGCCGTTCCATGGCGTCCAGGAGGGTCAGCTGGCGGTGCAGCAGGACCTGGCTGCGGCGGGCGAGGTTGACGAACACGTCGGAGACGCCGCGGCGCATCTCGGCCTGCTTGACGGCGGCCTCGATCGCGGCCCGCTGGAGGGTGTTGAGCGCCTGGCCGACCTGGCCGGTCTCGTCCTGGCCGAAGACGAGCCGGGGCGCCTCGGTCTCCACATCGATCTGTTCGCCCGCGGCCAGCCGCCGCATGACGCTCGGCAGCCGGACGCCGGAGACGTCATGGGCGGCCTTGCGCAGCCGGATGAGGTCGCGCACATGGCGGCGGCCGATCCGGAACGAGACGACGATCGAGACCAGCAGCGCGACAAAGCCGAGGACACCGGCGATGGCGGCCTTGAGCAGGATGTTCGTGGCGATCGGCGCGACGCGCTCCTGGTAGCGGTCGCCGGCGCCCTTGCCCATCCGCTGGAGGTCGCCGAGGACCTTCTTGGCGGCGGTGTTCCAGCGCTCGGCGTTGACCGCCCGCGGTCCGTCCTGTGCGCCGGCGGCGATCACCCGGTCCTCGTAGGAGGTCAGCTCGCGTGCCTGCGCGGAGCGCCAGTAGTCCGCGTAGAGGCCACGGTCCCGCATCGGCAGCATGGGGAGGCTGGTGTCGTAGAGGACCCGGCGCTCGGCGACCCGGTCGGACAGCTCCCGCAGATCACGCTTGCTCATGCTGCCGGAGGCCAGCACCGCGGACATCAGTGCGTCCTCGCGGGCGACGGCCTCCCGGGCGCGGGTGACGATGACCAGCGCCCGGCCCTGCTTGTCCATCTCCACGTTCTCCAGGGCGTGGAGCGCGGCGAGGAAGTCATAGCTGGGGTCGACGAGGGAGTTGTAGCCCTCCATGGCCTCGTCGCGGGAGACGGTGTTGTCCTCGACCTGGGCGCGCAGCGAGCCGAGCCCTGAAAGGCCCTTGAGGATGCCGCGCATCCGGCTGCCGGTGTCGCCGGTCAGGCCCTCGCGGACGTCGCGGGTGCCGGCGTCGGTGCGGAGCCGGGTGACGGCCTCGTCGGTGGCCCGGGCCCGGGCGCGGAGCTCACCGAGCGCGTCGGCGCCGCGCCGGTCGGCGAGGTAGAGCAGGCTCTGCCGGCGCTCGCGCTGCAGGGTCTGGACGACGTCCTCGACCGGATACCCCAGCTTCTGTACGACGTTGCCGACGTCCAGCAACTGGTTGGCTTCCCGCCCGGTGATGTACGTCATGAACGCCCACATGGACGTCAGGGACACCAACGGTACGAGCAGCAACGCCACGATCTTCCGGCGGACCGACTTCCCGCGAAAGCGCATGGCCTCCCCAACGTCAACCCCGGCGCACGGGGGTGGTGTTCCGTCAACAAACGGCGCGAGCCTACTACTTTCGGGTGACCGAGCCGAAGGCCTCTCCCGAGGTCGGGGCGGGGTTCGGGGAGGGATCGTCCCGAGTTGTCCGTTGATTCCCGGACAACCCACCCGCGTTTCGGGGAGCCGCCCCTGTCATCGGTGTCCGGCGGAATGCCGGTCGGTTGGCCGGTTTTGCTCTACCCCGGGTAACCCTGTGCGCGTCCGGTACGTGACCATGGGAGGGGACGGGGTGCGGCACCAGGGGCGTGTACCGGTGAAATCGGGGCAGCCACCAAGGAGCCGGACACGCGGGGAGAGTGCGGGGAGAGTGACGCGGTCATGGACACCGGCAGACAGTCGTTGTGGCAGGAGGAACCGGCGGCCCGGCCCCGGATGGCCGATCCGGTGCGTACCGCCGCGGTGCGCGCCGTCATCATCGTGGCGCTCACCCTGATACAGGCCATGGTGGCGTTCCTGTGCACGCTGGCGGGCTCCTGGTTCGCGTTTCCCGCGGTGCTCGGCACGGTCGCCAGCACCGTGGTCGCCACCTGGGGAGTGCTGGACGTCTGGGTGACCCGCCAGGTGTGGGTACAGCGCAACGGGGTGCGGTCCCAGCCGAGCAGTACGGCCCGGGAGCTGCGCCGCGAGCGGCGCCGGGCGCGGCGGCAGCAGCGCCGGGAGTCGCGGGAGGGCCCGTCGAGGGTGGATCGCGCGGCCGCGTAACGGCGGGGCGGGAGGGCCGCGCCACACCTGCCGGCCACGGCTGCCCGTGGCCGGGTGTTTTTACGCCACCGCCTCTTCCCGCACGGCGGGCCGCACATGAATGATGCCGTCCAGGACGTCCACCTGGTGCGTGCGCACCGGCCGGCGGGCGGGCAGACAGGTCGGGGCTCCGGTGCGCAGGTCGAACAGGGCCGCATGCAGCGGGCATTCGACGAAGCAGCCCTCGACATAGCCCTCGGAGAGCGAGGCGTCCTGGTGGCTGCAGGTGTCATCGACGGCGTAGAAACCGCCCTCGGCGTGGAAGACCGCGATGGCCGGTGTGGCGTCGTCGATCTCGATCCGGACGGACTCGCCCTCGGGCAGGTCCTCGATGCGGCAGACGGGAATCATCTGGCCCCCCTCGCGCTGATCGGTATCATGTGTTCTGAATAACGCATCGCAGAGCGCGATGCGCAACAGAATCCAAGCCGGGACGCGGGCCGTCAAGGGCTTCCCGGCAGATGCCTTCAGACGTGCCCCGCGGGGCCACCGGGTGGTGACACGAAGACCCATGCCGAAGACGAGCGATACGGCGGACGACCGGTCCGAGGAACGGCGCGGCGGGGCGGGATCCGTCCAGTCCGTGGACCGCGCGGTGAGCGTGCTGGAGATCCTCGCCAAGCTGGGCGAGGCCGGGGTGACCGAGATCTCCGAGGAGCTGGGCGTCCACAAGTCGACCGCGTTCCGGATCCTCGGAGTGCTGGAGAACCGCGGGCTGGTGGAGCAGGAGAAGGACCGCGGGAAGTACTACCTGGGCGCCGGAGTGCTGCGGCTGGCCGGTGCCGCGGCGATCCGGCTGGACATCTCCCAGGAGGGCCAGCCGGTGTGCCGGGCGCTCGCCGAGGACACCGGGGAGACCGCCAACATCGCGGTGCTGGACGGCGATGCGGCGGTCAACATCATGCAGGCCAGGGGCTCAGCGGCGGTCACCGCGTACAACTGGCTGGGCCGCCGGACCCCGCTGCACGCCACCGCCAGCGGCAAGGTCCTGCTGGCCCATCTGCCGGCCCCGCGGCGGGAGACCCTGGCGACCCGCAAGCTGCCGCGGTTCACCGAGCACACCCTGACCACGGCGGCCGGTCTGCGGGAGCAGCTGGCGGCCGCGCTGGAGGACGGATTCGCCTGCACCAGCGAGGAGTTGGAGATCGGGCTGAACGCGGTGGCGGCGCCGGTGCGGGCCCACGACGGCGCGGTGATCGGCGCGATCGGCGTCTCGGGACCGGCGTACCGGATGGAGCGTCAGCTGCTGCCGGAGCTCGCGGAGCGGGCGGCGAAGGCGGCCGCCGACCTCTCCCGCCTGATGGGGTACGCGGGTTGAGCGGGGTAGCGAAAAATCCCCCCTTGACGTATCCCTGACGGACTTCCAGCATGTCTCCTATAGCGCAACCAAGCGCACTATAGGCAACACGGCGCCAGCGGTGGACCGTCCTCCGCCACTGTCCCCGTTCCCAGCACAGCGCACCACTCCCACCCCTCACAGGCATCCGTGCCACCCCACGCGTGCTACCCGCCCTGCCGCCACCGCAGGCGCTGTTTTAGGAGTGAGACATGCCGCACGAAGCCCGCGCCGTCGTCGCCCTCAAGAAGGGCGCCCCCGTCGAGGTGCTGCCGATCCTCGTGCCCGATCCCGGTCCGGGCGAAGTGCTCGTGACCGTCCAGGCCTGCGGGGTGTGCCACACCGATCTGCACTATCGCGACGGCGCGATCGGCGACGCCTTCCCCTACCTGCTCGGCCATGAGGCGGCCGGCGTCGTCGAGGCCGTCGGCACGGGTGTCACGGAACTGGCGCCCGGCGACTATGTGGTGCTCGCCTGGCGTGCGCCGTGCGGACAGTGCCGGGCCTGCCGTCGTGCCCGCCCCTGGTACTGCTTCGCCTCCCGCAATGCGGACCGGCCCATGACCCTGCTGGACGGCACGGAGCTGACGGCGGCCCTGGGCATCGGCGCCTTCGCCGAGAAGACCCTGGTCGCCGCCGGGCAGGCGGTGAAGGTCGATCCGTCGGCGCGGCCGGAGGCGGCGGGGCTGATCGGCTGCGGGGTGATGGCCGGGTACGGCGCGGCGGTGCACACCGGTGGGGTGGGCAGCGGGGACACGGTCGCCGTCATCGGCTGCGGCGGCGTCGGCAACGCCGCCATCGCGGGCGCCTCCCGGGCCGGGGCCCGGCGCGTCATCGCCGTGGACCTCGACGACGGCAAGCTGGACGCCGCCGAGCGGTTCGGCGCCACCGACACCGTCAACTCCCGTGGTACGGACCCCATCGAGGCGGTCCGGGCGCTCACCGGCGGGCACGGCGCCGATGTGGTGATCGACGCGGTGGGCCGCCCGGAGACCTACCGGCAGGCGTTCTACATGCGCGATCTGGCCGGCACGCTGGTCCAGGTCGGTGTCCCCGAGCCGGACATGCGGATCGAGCTGCCGCTCATCGACCTCTTCTCGCGCGGCGGCGCACTGAAGTCGTCCTGGTACGGCGACTGTCTGCCCAGCCGCGACTTCCCGGTGCTGATCGATCTGTTCCTGAGCGGCAAGCTCGATCTGGAACGGTTCATCAGCGAGACCATCGCGCTCGACGACATCGAAGCGGCCTTCGCCAAGATGCAGCGCGGGGAGGTCCTGCGGTCGGTGGTGGTGGTCTGACCGCCCGCAGGCCTCCCGCGCCGCCGGTCATCCGCCGGCCGGGTCCGCCGGCTCCTCGGGGGCCGGTTCCTCCGGCCGGCGGTACATCCGCGTCGCCGTGATCTGGCCGTGCACCGCCTCGCCGGACGGGTCCTGCTGCGGCAGACCCGGCCGCAGATGCTCCTCGACGCTGATGTACTTCAGCCCGGCCCGCAGGTCCGCGTCATTGCGCAGCCGGATGACCAGCGGGAACTCGGCGAGTGCGGTGGTGTCGAACAGGCCGGTGGTGTAGAGCAGCTGGACGCCCAGCGCATCGGCGACGGCGCGCTGCAGCTCCAGCAGATAGGTCGCGTTGGCGCGGCCGATGGGGTTGTCCAGGAACAGCGTGCCGGCGTGCCGCTGCTTGTCGCGGCCCCGGTCGTTGCTGCGCAGCGCCGCCATCGTGCAGTACAGCGCGATGGCGGCGGTCAGCAGCTGGCCACCGGAGAACACATCGCCCATCTGCCCGACCGGCACACGCTCGGCGCGCAGCACCGCATCCGGCTTGAGGATCTCCACGGCCACCCCGCGCGGCTGCAGCGCCGCGCTGACCCCGCGCAGCAACAGGGACATCCCGTCCCGCCGCAGATCGCTGTTCTTCTTGACGGCCGCGCGGGTCGCCTCGTCGATGACCTCGCCGAGCCGCTCGGTGAGCGTGGCCTGGTCGGGGTCCTCGAAGCGGATCCGCAGGAACTCCTGTCCGGACCACTCCCCCAGCCCCTCGGGCAGCCGCGACAGCCGCTGGGCGGAGCGCAGTGTCGTCAGCGACGACTCGACCAGGCCGCGGAGCCGGTCGACGATGGAGTCGCGGTTGCGCTCCAGCTGCTCCAGCTCGTCGGTGAGCACCCGCAGCCGGGGGGCGAAGGCCTCCGCCCACTTGGCGGCATGGTCCGGCAGGGCCGCCGCGGGCAGTTCGCGGATCTGCTGGCGGGCGGGGGTACGGACCTGTTCGTAGCGGGTGGAGTTGGCGTGCCGTACGAGGATGTCGCTCGCCTCGCGGACCGCGGAATCGGCGGTGGACAGATCGGCGGCGCAGCCGCGCAGCGAGCGGCGGGACTCGGCGGCGGCCTGCCGCGCGTCCTCCACCCGGCCGGCGTACGGCTCGATCCGCCCGCCCGCCGCGTCCTCGGCGTCCGCGTGGTCACGGAGCAGATCGCGCAGCAGGGCGGCGGTCTCGTCGAAGCCGCCGGCCGCGTCCTCGGCGGCGCGGTGGCCGCGCAGCAGCTCCTCGTGCCGGTCCCGGGCGGCCGTCAACGCCTCGGTGGCGGTGGTCAGTTCGCCGCCCGCGGTGCGCAGCAGCTCCTTGGCGCGGTCGGCGTCCGCGGGCACCAGGTCCTCGGGCAGCTCGGTGTGCGCCTCACCGTCCGTGGGGGCGAGGCGCTCGGCCTCACCGCGCAGCCGGCCGAGCTGTTCGCTGGCGGCCGAGGCGCGGGTCTCCAGCATGTGCACCAGCGATTCGGCGCGGGCCGCGGCGGCCTGCCGGGACGGGCCGTCGGCGGCGTCCGGGCTCTCCAGGAGCGTCTCCGCGCGGGTGCGGACCTTGTTGGTGAGGCGGTTCAGCTCGGCCAGGGCGGCGCTCTCTTCACCCTCGGCGCGGGCCTGTTCGGCGCGCAGATCGGCGCCGACACCGACCTTCTCGTAGAGCTGGGAGGCGGCGCGGTAGGCCTCGCGCAGCGCGGGCAGGGAGGCGCTCGCGGCCTCCGGAGCCTCGCCGAGATCGTCCGGTACACCGGCGATCTCGGACCGCTCGGCGCGCAGCGCACGGGCGGTGCGACGGGCGTCGTCGGCGGCGCGCTGGGCCGCCCGGCGGTCCTCGTCGGCGGCCCGCGCACGGTCCACGCACTCCTCGGCGCGGGCCTCGAACTCGGCTGCCTCATCGGCGAGTTCACGCATCCGGGACTGCCAGGAGGCGCGCTCGCGCAGCCGGTGGGCGAGCCCGGCCAGCAGATCCGCGGCGCGGCGGGCGCGCTGGGCGGTCTCCTGGCGCTCGTCGCGCACCCGGGTGGCCTCGGCCGCGACCTCGTCGGTCCCGTCGCGGGCCGCGCGGGCCTCGGCCAGCTCCGCCGCGGCCTCCTCCGCGGCCGTCCGGGTCTCCTCCGCGGCGGCGGCCAGCTCACCGAGGCGGCCGGCCGGGCAGCCCGTACGCCACGAGCCGAGCCGCGCGGCCAGCGCCCGGTCCCCGGCGAGCCGGGCGGCCAGCGCCCGGATCTCCTCGTCCCGCTCTATGGCGCGCGCCCGCAGCGCCTGGCGCTCCTCGTCCGCGGCGGATTCGTCGTGCATCGCCGGGTTCGGCGGGACGAGGAAGACACCGGTCTCCCGCTCGTCGGGGGCGGGCGTGGGCGCGAGCAGCGCGGCGGCGGTGCCGACCGCGACGGCCGAGCGCGGCAGCAGCGCGGCCTGGGCGAGCACCTCGCGGGCCCGCGCATGGGTGTCCGGGTCGGTGATGATCACGCCGTCGACCAGCTCGGGGCGGGCGGCGAGCACCCGGGTGTGGTCGGCGGGGTCGACGGACTGGGCGAGATAGCGCCAGCCCGGCAGCGCGGGGACACCGTGCTCGCCCAGGTACTCCACGGCGGCCAGCACATCCGGCCCCGGGGGCAGCAGACCGCCGTCGCCCAGCGCGCCGAGGATCCGCGCATCGTCGGCGGCGGCCGTACGCAGGTCGAACAGCTGCCGCTCGGCGCCGGCGACGCCCTCCTCCAGCAGCTCACGCAGCCCGTCGGCGTTGCGGTCCAGCTCCTCGGCGGTCAGCGGGCCGGCGGTGGGGCGGCGCGGGGCGCCGGTGTCCGTACTGGACGTCGCCGTACGGGGGCCGGGCAGGCCGAGGGACTTGGCCTCGGACTGCGGGAGTCCGAGGAGGTCGGCGAGCCGCTGCTCGGCGCCGATGGACTCGGCGGCCCCGCGCTCGGCCTCGTACGCCCGCTCGGCGGCCTCGGCGGCGTCCTCGGCGCGGGCCGCCGCCAGTTCGGCGGCGGAGTGCCGGGCCGTGGCCTCACGGGCGCGGTCGGTGGCCTGCCGGGCGGCCTCGCGGGCCGAGTCCCAGGCCTCCACGGCGGTCTTCTCGGCGTCCGAGGCGGCGAGCGCGGCGCGGGCCGGATCGGCATCGGGGGCGCTGTCGTCCAGCCAGCCGGCCCGGACCGCCTCGGCGGTCTCCTCGGCGACCTCCGAGAGCCGCTGCTTGAGGTGTTCGGCCTCGCTGCGGGCGCGCTGGGCGTGGGTGGCGGCGGTGGTGGCGTCGCGGTGCGCCGATTCGCCGGCCTCCTGGAGGGCGGCGGACCGTTCCTCCTCCTCGTTGGCGATCCGCTCACCGGCCTCGGCCGCCGTGTGCAGGGCGCGGACGAGGTCGGCGGCGGCGGTGGCACGGGCGGCGAGCGCGGGTGCGGCGTCCCGCTCGGCCTCGCGGATGGCGGCGGCGACCCGGGCGGAGCGGTCCGCCGCGGCGCGGTGCCGCAGGGCGATCTCGGCGGCCTGCCAGGCGCTGTGCAGCGTACGGGCGTCGTTGAGCTCCCGGCGCTGGGCTGCGGCGCCCTTCTCCGCGGCGGCCAGCGCCAGTGAGGCGTGCCGGTAGGCGAGTTCGGCGGAGACCAGGGAGCGGCGCTCGCGCACCCGCTCGGCGTCGGTGACGCGGTGCGCCGCGGCGGCGACCTGCTCGGCGAGCTCGGCGGCGCGGCCGCGCTCCTCGGTGCCGCGGGCGTGCAGCCGCTGGGCGAGGCCGCGGGTGCGGCGCTCGGCCCCGGCGTGCACCTCGCGGGCGCGTTCGCGCTGTTCGGCGGCGTCGGCGATACGGGAGAGCAGATCGAGGGAGCCGGCCGTGAAGTCCCGTTCGGCGGTGAGTTCGGCGCGCCGGCCGAGCTTGTGGGCGAAGCCGTGCACCAGATCGGCGAGGCCGTCGGTGTCGCGGGTGTCGGTGACGGCGCGCAGCAGCAGGTCGGTGAAGTCCGAGTCGTTCTTGACCGCGAACAGGCCGGCCGCCTCACCCTCATCGGCGTTCATCTCCCGCTGGTAGCGGAAGAGTTCCGGGTCCAGGCCCAGCTCGCCGAGGTGTACGTTCCAGCGCTCGTGGCCCTCCTCCCAGACCACATCCAGATTGGGGTAGTTCTTCCCCGCCTCGGTGAGGACGTCGCGGAAGCCCTTCATCGTCCGGCGGCGGCCCTGGGCTCCGGAGCTGCCCTCGCCGCTCTCCTGGCGGGGGCGGACGACGGTGGCCTCGGCGACGGGGAGGGAGTCCAGGCTCATCCCGGGGCCGGGCCGGAAGCTGTACCAGGCCTCGGCGAACTTCCGGGGGTCGTTGGAGACCTGCCGGCCGCGCCATTCGCTGACCTTGCCGACGACCACGCTCTCGCCGGTCAGGACGTGCTGCCACTCCAGGGCGACATGGCCGCAGTCGTCGGCCAGCAGGAACTTGCGCAGCACGCCGGAGCTGGCGCCGCCGAGGGTGTTGCGGTGACCGGGCAGCATCACCGAGAAGATCAGCTTGAGCAGGACGGACTTGCCGCCGCCGTTCTCCAGGAAGAGCACGCCCGCGGGGGCCGGGCGGCGCGGCGGGCCGACCGGTTCGTCCTCGAAGAAGTCCGCCTGGGCCGGGGCCGGTCGGGGCACGGGCGCACCGACTCCGCGCAGGTCCAGCACGGTGTCGGCATAGCGCGCACCGGCGGGCCCGATGGAGTAGAGGCGGACCCGGGACAGCTCGTACATGGCGGACTCTCGTTGTCGTGTCGGGAAGGGGTGACGCTGCTCCCCCGCCCCCTCCCCCTCCTCCCCCTTCGGGGGAGGGGGCGGGGGTGGGTTCGGGGGTGGGGGGGGGAGTCTCGGTCGGGCGACGGTCGGTGGGAGCGGTGGTGGTCGGTGGGAGGTAGGAGCGGCGGCAGTCGGTGGGAGCGGTAGTGGTCGGTGGGAGCGGTAGTGGTCGGTAGAAGCGGCGGCAGTCGGTGGGAGCCGTCGTGGTCGGTGGGAGGTAGGAGCGGTGCTGGTCGAACGGCCCCTCAGCCGGAGTGGAAGGGCAGTCCGGCGTCCGCGACCAGGTCGAGGTCGTCGGTTTCCTCGCCCGGCAGCAGGGCGGCACTGCCGTCGGCGACGGGGACGATTCCCAGCTCCAGGAGTTCGGCCATGGCGGCGCTGCCGGCCATGTCGCGGACCTGGAGCTGATAGCGGGCGGTGGTGCGGTAGGCGCCGCCGGCGTCGTCACCGGTGCGCTGGAGGAAGCCGGAGTCGACGAGGAAGGTGACGGCCTTGGCGATGATGCCGGTGGTCGAACCGGCTAGCCGGCGGGCGTCCTTGGTGGCGCCGGTCGCGCTGCGCCGGGCATACATGCGCCACGCGGATTCCAGGCCGGGGGCGTCGGTGGCCGGGTCGGTGTTCTCGCCCTCCTGCTCGGCGCGCTCCTCCAGCCGGCGGCAGGCCTGCCGGACGAAGGCATCGACGCCATTGACCGTGATCCGGCCGATGTAACCGTCGTCGGCGAGGTCCTCGGGGCGCGGGAAGGCCAGCGCGGCGACGGCGAGATGGGCCAGGCCGTGCAGGAAGCGGTCGGCGGAGTCGGCGGAGGCACGGCGGGCGTAGTCGCCCATCCGTACGGCGAAGACGGAGTCCTCGTCGGCGGTGACGGCCATCCCGGCGCGGGTGGACACCTCCAGGACGACCAGGCCGAGGCCGGTGGCGACGGCGTCGGCGAGCCGGGCGAAGGCCGGGTCGTCCCGATAGCGGCGCAGGAGTTCGCTGTATTCGGCGTCACGCGCGGGCAGCAGCTTGGGCTGGAGGCCGAAGGAGACCAGCCGTGCGGCGTCGGCGGCATCGGCGGGGGTCAGGGGCGCCCACTTCGCCGCGGCCGGCTCGGCGTCGGCGGTGGGCACGCCCCAGCCCGGCTCACCGGCCCCGGACGCCAGGTCCGGCTGCGGCGCCTCGTCGTACTGGGTCACGGAACAAGCTCCTTGCGGGGGACGGTCTGGGACATCTCGGGCCGGCGCGACGGCGGACGGCGGCCCGGCGCGCCGCGGCCCTGCCGGACCGGCCACGCCCCGCCGTTCGCCGACCGCTCGTCCTGGGCGCGGGGCATCAGGCCACCTCCGAGCGGTCCGCGGCCATTCCGGCGGCGTCCAGCAGCGCCGTGCCGACGATGAGGTCGGCGCCACCGAACTCGGGGTCCGTCAGCTCCGTGCCGTCGTCGACGGCGAACAGCAGCTGCTGTTCGCCCTGGCGGTAGGCCGTGCCGACCGGCGGGCTGGCGGCGTGCACCGCCAGCAGGGCGACGAGGTAGGGGAGTTCGGGATCGCTGCGGCGCGCCTCGGCAAGCAGGCCGGAGAGCCTGCGGGGCGCGTCGGCGGGCAGGTCGAGCAGCGCCATCGCGGCGTCGAGCTGGGCCTCGCTGAAGCGGCTGTCGTCGGGGGTGGCCACCAGGTCGGGCTCGGGCATCTCGGCGCCGAGGTGCTCACGCTCCATGGGCGGGGTGAGCAGCATCTCGACGAGGTCCCCGACGCGCACGGCCGAGGGGGTGCGCAGCCCCGTGCCCTTGGCGAAGAAGGCGTCGGTGACGCGGATGGCCTGCTCGGCGGGGAGCGGCAGCAGGGGGGCGACCAACTGGCCGTACAGGTCGAGTCCGGAGCGGGCGGCGGGGGTGGCGAAGGCCTGCCGGTCCTGCTCGGCGCGGAACAGCGGTCCGGCCTCCAGCAGCCGGGACTGGAGCTGGGTGTGGCGGCGGATGCAGTCCTTGACGATGTCGACGAGCTCGGCGGCCCGCCGCTTGTGCTCCGCCTCCTCGGTCTCGTCCCGGGCCTTGCGGATGTTCGTCAGGATGGCGTTCTCGTGGCGGTAGCGGTCCGCGACATGGTCCAGCGCCTCGTTGATCATGTCCGGGACGGTCTCCAGCCAGTCCACGGCGCGGACGTTGCGGCGGGTGGCGTCCAGGGTCCTGCGCAGCGTCTCCGCATACTGCACGGTGCGGTAGCGGGCCTGCTCGGCGGCGAGCTGGGCGTCGGCCAGCCGGCCGCGGTTGATCAGCACCTCCAGCTTGACCTCGGCGGCGATCTGGGCGCTGGTGACGTCCGTGTCGAGCGCGCCGACCAGGACGTTGACCGCTTCGTCGGTGGCCCGCAGGAAGACGCTGCCGCCGGCGCCGGGCACCTCTTCGATGAGCTTGAAGTCGTAGTCGCGGCGGACGTACTCGCCCTCGGTGTTGAAGGTGCCGTAGACGGCACGGAAACCGCGGTCCACGCTGCCGACGTTGATCAGGTTCTCCAGCACCCAGCGGGCCACCCGCTCATGCTGGCCAGTAGGACGGTGGGGGGCCTGGGCGGCGACCCGGGGGAGCACCTTCGCCACTATCTCTTCGTGGTCGGCGCCGGTGTCGAAGTCCATGTTGAGGGTGACGAGATCGATGACGGCGAGCGCCACCTCCGCCATGGCGTAGACGCCGTACTCGCCCGCGAGGTTGGCCTTGCGCACGTCGAGGTCGTGCAGCGGCGCGGTGCATGCGAGGGCACGCAGCCGACGGGCCAGGCCTTCGTCGGCGGCCGGGCCCGGCGCAGGCCGGTGAGGGCCGTTGAGCTGGGGCGCAGCGGCCCCCGGGGCGGGAAAAGTCACGTCGCACAGAGTAGGCGCTCGCACTGACAACGGACGAAACGGCGCGGATCCGCTCATGGGTGGAACCGCTGGTGGATCCGTTGACGGACCGCTCACGGGACGACGCGACAGTCTACGGCGTGGCGCGCGGTGGCCGGCGGCCAGGTCCCGTGGGCACGGGTGCCGGTCTCAGTGGGTGGCCCCGCCGGCGACGCGGATGTCGGTGCGGGTGCGCGCGGCGGTGAGGGCGATCTCACGCAGGGCCCGGGCGGCCGCGTCGGCCGGGAGCGACGGCTCGGCGCGGTCGACGACCTGCTCCGGTGTGTAGGGGACGTGGACGAATCCGCCGCGTACATCGGGCAGTTCGGTCGCGATGAGGTGGGCGAGGCCGTAGAAGACGTGGTTGCAGACGAAGGTGCCCGCGGTGTTGGAGACGGAGGCGGGCAGTCCGGCGGCGCGGACGGCCGCCACACATGCCTTGATCGGCAGGGTGGAGAAGTACGCGGCGGGGCCGCCGGGCACGATCGCCTCGTCGATGGGTTCGGCGCCCGAGGCATCGGGGATCCGGGCGTCGTCGACGTTGAGGGCGACGCGTTCGACGGTGATGTCGGGCCGGCCGCCCGCCTGGCCGACGCACACCACTATCTCGGGGCGGGTCTCCTCGATCGCGGCGCGCAGCACCGCGATCGACGCTCCGTAGATGCAGGGCAGTTCGACGGCGGACACCTCGATACCGGCGGGCGGTGCGTCCGCGGCGGCGCGGACCGCCTGCCAGGAGGGGTTGGTGGATTCGCCGTCGAAGGGTGCAAATCCGGTCAGCAGTACCCGGGTCATTCGGTCATCCTTGGTGCGACTGGTCGAGCGGGGAGGGAGCGGGTGAGCGCCCGCGCGCCGCACCCCGGAGGGGTCGCGGCGCGCGGTGCGGTGCCCGCTCAGAAGGCGAACAGCGCCATGATCACGATGTTGCAGCCGAGCAGCACACCCGCAGTGGGCAGCTGTGCCTTGATGGGCCCGTACTGGTCCTTCAGCTCCAGCAGCGCCGCCGGGACGATGTTGAAGTTGGCGGCCATGGGGGTCACGAGGGTCCCGCAGAATCCGGCGAGCATGCCGATGGCCAGCACGGCGGCGGGGTTGCCGTCGAAGTGCCCGACCAGGACGGGCCAGCCGACGGCCGCGGTCATCACGGGGAAGGCGGCGAAGGCATTGCCCATGATCATGGTGAAGGCGAACATGCCCACGCAGTAGACGACGACCGCGATGTAGAGCGAGTCCTCGGGCAGGACGGAGGTGGCGAGCTTGCCGACCTGGTCGCCGACGCCGGAGACCTGGAAGATGGCGCCCAGCGTGGCCAGCATCTGCGGCAGCAGCATGGCCCAGCCCATCGCCTCCAGCATGGAACGGCCGGACTGCACCGGCACCGAGATCCGCTTCTCGCGGAGGATGATCATGCCGACGACGAGGGCGACGACGGCTCCGATACCGAGGCCCAGGATGGTCTCGCTGCCCTCCTGGAGGAGCGGCTCGCCCCCGATGGTCACGTGCTTGACGCCGATGGCGCAGGCCATCGCGACGACCGGGATGGTGAGCGCCGGGACGAACAGCCGGTTGCCGAGCTTGGCGGCGCTGGCGGCGCGCTGCTCAGGGGTGGTGGTGCGCGGGGTGCCGCGTCCGGTGAAGCCGAAGCCGGCCAGACAGGCCATGACCAGCACCGCGACGCCCAGGGGCTCGGCCGGTGCCTGCTTGGTGACGACCCAGCTGCTGTAGATGAAGCCGGCGCCGATCAGGCCCCAGAAGGCGCCGGTGCCGAAGCGCTTGGGGTTGCTGCGGTCGGTGACCATCTGGGCGGCCATCACCAGGAAGCTGAGGCCCACCAGCCAGTAGAACCACTCTGCCTTGATCACTGGGCGGCCTCCACTGCGGCGGTGTCGCGGACGTTTGCGGTGAGCAGTTCGCGTTCCAACTGGCGGTCCAGGCGCAGCAGTCGCCAGCCGTGGACCACGAAGGCGCACACGGCGGTGGGGATCGCCCACAGCGCGAGCTGCAGCGGTTCGAGGTGGGTGCCGTAGGTGGTGTTGACGAAGCCGGTGATCAGCAGGATCGAGCCGACGGCGAGGAAGACGTCCTCGCCGAAGAAGAGGCCGACATTGTCCGCGCTGGCGGAGAACGAACGGACCTTCTCCCGTGTCCGGTCCGGGAGTTTGCCGTATTTCCGCTCGGCGGCACCTTCGGCCATCGGGACGGCCAGCGGGCGGACGGTCTGGGCGTGGCCGAAAACATTGGTCAGCCCGACTGCCGCGCCGATCTGCCGCAGCCCCAGGTAGAGCGCGAGGAAGCGGCCCGTGGTGAGCCTGGCGAACCGCGCGATGAGGTTACGGGCCTGCTCCTGGAGGCCGTAGCGCTCCAGGAGGCCGATGACCGGGAGGGTGATCGCGAAGATCGTCACCGCCCGGCTGCCGGCGAAGCCTTCGCCGAACGCGGCGAGCACCTTGCCCGGCGACAGCCCTCCGAGGAGGCCGGTCGCGATGCCGGCCACCCCCACGACCAGCAAGGGATTGCGTTTCGTGGCGAAGCCGATCACGACCACGAGCACGCCGAGGAGCACGATCATGGATCCGCCTTCCGCGTACGGGGACCCCACAGGGCCCGTGAGGAGTTGAAGAGATTGCAGCGGAGGCTAGGCGATTGTTCAACGATCCGACAAGGGGTCTGCACCAACAGATCTGCGGCACTTCCCGGGGCGGCTCTCGCGGCGGCCCCCTCCACCCCTCACCCCTCGGCGATGCGCTGCGCGTACGCCCCCGACAGCTGGCTGCGCGAGTCCTCCAGATAGGACAGCAACAGCCGCTCGGCCTCGGCGGCATCCCCCGCCTGCAGCGCCTCGACAATCTGGCGATTACGGGTCAAATAGGGTGCGTGGAAACGCCGGGGGTCGGCCATGACATGGAAGACCAGCCGGAGTTCGGCGAGCACGCCGCGCATCAGCTCATCCGTGCGCGGGCTGCCCGCCAGGGCCACGATGCCCTGGTGAAAGCGGATGTTGGCCGTGGACAGCGCCTGCCACTCCCGGTCCGCCGAGGCGGCCTCGCCGGCCTGCACGGCGGCCTCGATCGCCGCGATGGCCTCGGTCACACCGGCTCCGTAGGGGCCCTGCCCCAGCCCCCGTACCGCCGCGCACTCCACGAGGGTGCGCACCCGGTAGATGTCCTCCAGGTCCTCGACCGTCACCACCCGGACGAACACCCCGCGGTTGAGCTCGTGCACCAGCAGCCGCTCATGGGTCAGCAGCCGGAACGCCTCCCGCAGCGTGTTGCGCGAGACGCCCAGCGCACCCCCGATGCTCTCCTCGGAGAGCCGGGCGCCGGGCGGGAAGTAGCCCTCGGTGATCCGGTCGCGCAGGATGTCGGCGACCCGCTCGGCCGTGCTGGAGCGGCCCAGCAGGGGGCGGTCCCGCTCCAGGCCCGAGACCTCGGTGAGCCGCCCCTGATCGTTCTTCGCCACTCCGCCGGACATTCCGCTCCCCGCTCTCGCGCCGTACCGGGCGGCGACTTCGGGCCGTCTCCGGTGTCATGGAGCGAAAGTCAATCCCAGACAGGAGGACAAAACAACGCACCCTCAAACGGATGGCACACACCTCTTGTCGGATCGTTGAACGATCCTCTACGTTGTCCTCGACGCCGGTCGGCTCGAGTGCCCTCGGGGGAGAGTCACTACGGATACGGGCCGGCCGGAATGTCCCGCCCGCCCCTGCCCGCACACGGGACCCCGCACGCCGCCCACCGCGCACGGCCGGCCCCGAGCACCTCTGGAACGGACATACATGAGCGAGCGCAGCGAGCAAATCATCGAGAGGTGCGCGCCACGCGAATGCGGGGCCGAGCGGAGCGAGGTTTCGGCATGAGCGAGCGCAGCATGGGGGTCCCTCCCGTCATCGACCTCAACGCCGACCTCGGGGAAGGCTTCGGCCGCTGGCAGCTCACCGACGACGAGGCGCTGCTCTCCGTCGTCACCAGCGCCAATGTGGCCTGTGGCTTCCACGCCGGCGACCCGGCCACGATGCGCCGGGTGTGCGAACTGGCCGCCGAGCGCGGTGTGGTCATCGGCGCCCAGGTCTCCTACCGCGATCTGGCCGGCTTCGGCCGCCGCGCGATGGACGTCCCGCCGGACGAGCTGGCCGCCGAGATCGCCTACCAGATCGGTGCCCTGGAGGTCTTCGCGCGCGCCGCCGGTGCCCGCGTCGGCTACGTCAAACCCCATGGCGCGCTCTACAACCGCTGTGTCCACGACGCGGAGCAGGCCCGCGCCGTCATCGACGGCATCCGCACCGCGGGCGGCGGGCTGCCGGTCCTCGGCCTGCCCGGCTCCCAGCTGCACGAGGCCGCCCGGGAGGCCCGACTCCCCGTCGTCGGCGAGGCGTTCGCCGACCGCGCCTACACCCCCGAGGGCACTCTGGTACCGCGCCGTGAACCGGGCGCGGTGATCCACGACCCCGACGAGGTCGTCAAGCGCGCCCTCGGGATGGCCCGCGACCACACGGTCACCGCCCGCGACGGCCGGCGCGTGGGCATCACGGCCCGTTCGCTGTGTCTGCACGGCGACACCCCCGGAGCCGCGGACCTCGCCCGGCGGGTCCGGTCCGAGCTGACCGCGGCCGGCGTCCACGTACGGAGCTTCGTATGAGGCCGCTGCCGGTCGGTGAACACGGGCTGCTCATCGAGCTGGACAGCGCCGAGGAGGTCGAGGCGCTGCACGCCGAACTGCTGCGCCGGGCCGCCGACGGAGCCCTGCCGCCGCTGCGCGAGATCGTGCCGGCCGCCCGTACGGTACTCCTCGACGGCCTCGCCGACCCCCGTGGGCTCATCGCCGAACTCGCCGCCTGGGACATTCCGCCGCTCACCGCCGGCGACCGGCCCACCGTGGAGATCCCGGTCCGCTACGACGGCCCCGATCTCGCCGATGTCGCCGCCCTGTGGGGCGTCACCCCCGACGAGGTGGTGCGGCTGCACTCCGCCACCGAATTCCACGTCGCCTTCTGCGGTTTCGCACCGGGCTTCGGCTATCTGACCGGTCTGCCCGAGCGGCTGCACGTACCGCGCCGTGACACGCCCCGCACCAAGGTCCCGGTCGGCTCGGTCGCCCTCGCCGGCCCGTACACCGGTGTCTATCCGCGCTCCTCCCCCGGCGGCTGGCAGCTGATCGGCACCACCGGCACCGTGCTGTGGGACCCGCGCCGTGAACCGGCGGCGCTGCTCGCACCCGGCACCCGCGTCCGCTTCGTCCCGCAGGAGACCGCCTGATGACCGACCGCGCCTTCTCGGTCGTCCGGGCCGGTGCGCTCACCACCGTCCAGGACCTCGGCAGGCCCGGCCATGCCCACCTCGGTGTGCCACGGGCCGGCGCCCTCGACGCACCCGCCCACCAGCTCGCCAACCGTCTGGTGGGCAACCCCGCGTCCGCCGCCACCCTGGAGACGACGCTCACCGGCTGCGCCCTGCGGGTGCGTACGGCCACCACCGTCGCCGTCACCGGCGCCCCCTGCCCGGTGACCGTCGACGGCCGCCCCGCCCCCTGGGGCGCCCCGGTCCGTGTCCCGGCGGGCGCCGTCCTGGACGCGGGACCCGCCACCCACGGTCTGCGCTCGTATCTCGCCTTCGCCGGCGGTATCGACACCGAACCGGTCCTCGGCAGCCGCGCCGCCGATCTGCTCTCCGGCCTGGGCCCGGACCCGCTCACCGACGGCGCGGTCCTCCCGCTGGGCGACCCGCACGGCCCGCCGGCCGGCGCCGATGCCGTCCCGCATCATGGCCCGGTGCCGGAGCTGGTCCTTCCGTTCCTGCCCGGCCCGCGCGACGCCTGGTTCACCGACTCCGGTCTGCACACCCTCACCACCGGCCGCTTCCGGGTCTCCCCCGCCAGCAACCGCATCGGTCTGCGCACCGAAGGGCCACCCCTGGAGCGCGCCCGCAGCGGCGAACTCCCCAGCGAGGGCATGCCCCTGGGCGCCCTCCAGGTCCCGCCCAACGGCCTGCCGGTCCTCTTCCTCCACGACCACCCCACGACCGGCGGCTACCCGGTCATCGGTGTCGTCCCCGAGCGCTGTCTGGCCCCGGCGGCCCAGGCGGTACCGGGGACACCGGTCCGCTTTTTCCGCATGCGCTGAGCGCTCCGCGGGGCGTGCCGAGAAGTGCCGTGATGCGGCTGCGGCTGCGTCGTGGCCGGTCGCGCAGTTCCCCGCGCCCCTGTGCCCCGGGGCCGTCAGCCGCCCGCCGGCACCCCGTACCCCCCGCCGCCCGGTGTGCGCAGCACCAGCACATCGTCCACGCCGACGTCCGCCGCGTCACAGCCCGCCAGGGTCTCGTGTGTACCGTCCGCCCGCTCGATGGAGTTGACGCCCAGCGCACCCGGGGCGCCGCCCGCCATGCCGTACGGCGCGACCCGGCGGTGGTTGGTCAGCAGGGCGATGGTCATCGGCTCCAGGAAGCGCAGCCGGCGCTCGACACCGCAGCCGCCGTGCCAGCGGCCCGTACCGCCGCTGCCGGAGCGGATGGCGAAGCTGTCGACGCGGACGGGGTAGCGCCACTCCAGCACTTCGGGGTCGGTCAGCCGGGAGTTGGTCATATGGGTCTGTACGGCATCCGCGCCGTCGAAGCCGTCGCCGGCGCCCGAACCGCTGGCGACGGTCTCGTAGTACTGCACCCGGTCATTGCCGAAGGTGAGGTTGTTCATGGTGCCCGAGCCCTCGGCCTGGACGCCGAGCGCGGCGTAGAGCGCACCGGTGACCGCCTGGGAGGTCTCCACATTGCCCGCGACGGTGGCCGCCGGAAAGACGGGGGCGAGCATCGAGCCCTCCGGGATGCGGACCTGTACGGGCTTGAGGCAGCCGCTGTTGAGCGGGATGTCGTCGGCGACCAGGGTGCGGAAGACGTACAGGACGGCCGCCATCACCACCGAGCTGGGCGCGTTCGCGTTGCCGGGCTGCTGGGGTGAGGTGCCGGCGAAGTCCAGTACGGCGCTGCGGGCGGCGCGGTCGACGGTCAGCGCGACATGGATCTCGGCCCCGCTGTCGGTGTCGTAGCGGTAGCTGCCGTCCGACAGCCGGGCGATGATCCGCCGGACCGATTCCTCGGCGTTGTCCTGGACGTGGCCCATATAGGCCTGGACGACGTCCAACCCGAACTGCTCGGTCATCCGCCTCAGTTCCTGGATGCCCTTCTCGTTGGCGGCGATCTGGGCCCGCAGATCGGCGAGGTTGGCGTCCGGTGCGCGGGAGGGGTAGGGGCCGGCGGCGAGCAGTTCGCGGGTCGCGTCCTCGCGCAGTTCGCCGTCGCGCACCAGCAGCCAGTTGTCGAAGAGGATGCCCTCCTCCTGGATGGTGCTGCTGAAGGCGGGCATCGAGCCCGGGGTGATGCCGCCGATCTCGGCGTGGTGTCCGCGGGAGGCCACCAGGAACAGCAGGGTGTCCCCGTCGGTGTCGAAGACGGGGGTGACCACGGTGACGTCGGGGAGGTGGGTGCCCCCGTGGTACGGATCGTTGATCGCGTACACATCGCCGGGCCGCATCTCGTCGCCGCGGCGCCTGAGCACCTCCTTGATGGACTCCCCCATCGAGCCCAGGTGCACGGGGATGTGCGGGGCGTTGGCGATCAGATTGCCGTCGGCGTCGAAGAGGGCGCAGGAGAAGTCGAGGCGTTCCTTGATGTTGACGGAGTGTGCGGTGTTCTCCAGGCGGACGCCCATCTGCTCGGCGATGGCCATGAAGAGACTGTTGAAGACCTCCAGCATCACCGGGTCGGCCGCCGTGCCGACCGCGACCCGGTCGGTGCGCGCCCGGGTCCGGGTCAGTGTGAGGTGTCCGCGGTCGCCCATGGCCGCCTGCCAGTCCGGGTCGAGGACCGTGGTCGCGTCCTCCTCGGCGATGACGGCCGGGCCGGTGAGGGTGTCGCCGGGGCGCAGGTCGGTGCGCCGGTAGAGGCCGGTGTCCTGCCAGCGGCCGCCGGTGTACATCCGGATCGTCGCGGCGGGCGTCAACTCCCCTTCCCTGTCGCCGGGTTGCGTCTCATGCTCCCCGGCACCGCCGGGCGCTCCCAGCGCCTCGACCGACACCGCCTCGGCCACCAGCGGTTTGTCCATGGTGAAGGCGTAGCGCTCGCGGTGCGCCCGGACGAACTCCGCGGCCATGGTGTCGGCGTCGGCCAGCGGGACGCCGATCGTGGAGTCGGTCCCGGCGTAGCGGATCAGCACCCGGGCGCGGGTGGTGACCGAGGCGTCCGGCACCCCGTCGTCGTGGAGTTCGCGTCGGGTCTGCGCGGCGAGGGAGTCGCACACCTCCTGGACGCGGCGCAGGGCCGCGGGGTCCGTGAACTCCGCCTCGACGGCCTGCTCGCGCATCGCGGTGGCGTCGGCGACCCCGATGCCGTACGCGGAGAGCACCCCGGCCAGCGGCGGGACGAGCACCGTGTCGATGCCCAGCGCGTCGGCGACCGCGCAGGCGTGCTGGCCGCCGGCTCCGCCGAAGCTGGTGAGGGCGTAGCGGGTGATGTCATGGCCGCGCTGGACGGAGATCTTCTTGACGGCGTTGGCCATGTTGAGCACCGCGATGTCGAGGAACCCGGCCGCGACCTCCTCGGGTCCGCGGTCGTCCCCGGCCTCGGCGGCGGCCCGCTCGGCCAGTTCCGCGAAGCGGGCGCGGACCGCCTCGGCGTCCAGCGGCTGGTCACCGTCCGGGCCGAACACCGCCGGGAAGTGCGCGGGCTGGATGCGGCCGAGCATCACATTGGCGTCGGTGACGGTGAGCGGGCCGCCGCGCCGGTAGCAGGCCGGTCCCGGGTCCGCGCCGGCCGAGTCGGGACCGACCCGGTAGCGGCGGCCGTCGAAGTGGAGCACCGAGCCGCCGCCGGCCGCGACGGTGTGGATGTTCATCATGGGGGCGCGCATCCGTACGCCCGCGACCTCGTTGCCGAAGACCCGCTCGAACTCGCCGGCGTAGTGCGACACATCGGTGGAGGTGCCGCCCATGTCGAAGCCGATGACCCGGTCGTGGCCGCCGCCGGCCTCGGCGGCCGTACGGACCATCCCGACGACGCCGCCTGCGGGCCCGGACAGCACCGCGTCCTTCCCGCGGAAGTGCGCGGCCTGCCGCAGCCCGCCGTTGGACTGCATGAACATCAGCCGGATGCCGGGGAGTTGGGCGGCGATCTCGTCGACATAGCGGCCCAGGATCGGGGAGAGGTAGGCGTCGACGACGGTGGTGTCGCCGCGCGGCACCAGCTTCATCAGCGGGCTGACCTCGTGCGAGCAGCTGACCTGGGCGAAGCCGGCGCGCCGGGCCAGCTCGGCGACGGCCTGCTCGTGCTCGGCGTGGCGGTAGCCGTGCAGCAGGACGACGGCGGCGCTGCGCAGACCGTCCGCGCGGGCCCGGACCAGCGCCCGGCGGACCTCGTCCACGTCCAGCGGCCGGACCAGCTCGCCCTGTGCGCCGATCCGCTCCGGTACCTCGATCACCCGGTCGTAGAGCGCCTCGGGCAGCACGATCCGCCGGTCGAAGATCCGCGGCCGGTTCTGGTAGGCGATCCGCAGGGCGTCCCGGAAGCCTTCGGTGATCAGCAGTACCGTCGGTTCGCCCTTGCGCTCCAGCAGGGCGTTGGTGGCGACGGTGGTCCCCATCTTGACGACGGACACCTTCTCGGCGGGCACCGGTTCGTCCGGGCCGAGCCCCAGCATCATCCGGACACCGGCCACCGCGGCGTCCCGGTAGCGCTCCGGATGGTGCGAGAGCAGCTTGGTGGTGACCAGCCGCCCGTCCGGCCGCCGGCCGACGACGTCCGTGAACGTGCCACCCCGGTCGATCCAGAACTCCCAGCGTCCGGTCATCCCGCCATTGTCGCAGCGCCCTTCGTCATCGAGGGGTCTTTGCCGGTCCCCGCGCCGTCCGTCCGGCCCAGCGCGGCGAGCGCGGAGCGGGTGGCGCGGTCGGCCGCGGCGTCCAGCAGACGCCCGGAGCCGGCCAGACCGTGCCGGCACTCCTGGAGCGCGAGACCGACCAGCCCGGGCAGCAGGTCCGTACACCGGTCGGCGACCCAGCGGGTCCCCCGGGTCGCCATCCACAGCACGGAGCCGGCGCGGGTCGGCGGCGGCCCGTCGAGGGTGAGCGCGGGCGGCGGTCCGACGGGCAGGCCGGTGGCGGCGAGCGCCGTGTGGAAGCCGCGGGCCAGCAGCCGGTGGCCGTGCTCGCTGGGGTGCAGCCGGTCCACGCTCCAGGAGGCCCGGTCGGCGACCCAGGCGTGGTCGGCGAGGTGCAGATGCACGCCCCCGTAGCGGGCGGACACCGCATGGACGACGGTGTTCACGGCACGCATCCGGCGCCCCAGCGGACGGGCCAGCGGCGCGGGCAGCCCCAGCATCCGGCCCGGATCGGGCAGACATGCCGTCAGCACCACGGCCCCGTCGGCACTCAGCGCGCCGTGCGCCCGGTCCAGCGCGGCCGCGATCCGCTCGATGGCGAAGGCGGCGCGCAGGGTGTCGTTCGCCCCCACGAGCAGCGAGGCGAAGCGCGGGCCGAGCGCCCGTGCCGCGGGCAGCTGCCGTTCGGCGACATCGGCGGCCTGCGCCCCGCTCCGCGCCAGATTCACCAGCGGGACGCTCCCGGGCCGTTCGCCCAGCGCCTCGGCCAGCAGGGCGGCCCAGCCGCGCCAGCCACCGCCCGGTACCGGGTCGCCGAGCCCCTCGGTCAGGGAATCACCGAGCGCGACAAAGCAGTCCGGGGCCGCGGACCGCCCCCCGTCCGGCGCCTGCGCCGGTATCACCGCCCCCTCGGAGCCCACCGTCACCACCCGCCCAACGGGCCGGCCGGATGCGGCGCGGCCGCGGCGACCGGCCTGCCGACCGGTGCGGGCGCGTCGTGCGCCGCCAGAAAGGCGTCGACGGCGGGCTGCCAGCCGTAACCCTCGGCACGCCGTCGGGCGGCGGCGCGCCGGGCGGGCTCCGGCCGGGCCAGGACCCGCTGGACCGCATCGGCGAAGGACGGCCCGTCGTCGAGCGCCGTGTCCCCGCCGCTGCCGACCAGACCCGCCAGCGCCGACGCCGCGCTGGCGACCACCGGTGTGCCACAGGCGAGCGCCTCCAGGGCGGCCAGCCCGAAGGTCTCGGCCGGGCCGGGTGCCAGCGCGAGATCGGCGCCGGCCTGCAGCGCGGCGAGCCGGGAGCGGTCGGCGAGATGGCCGAGGAACGCCACGGGCAGCCGCTCGGCCCGCACCCGGGCCTCCAGCCGTGCCCGCAGCGGCCCGTCACCGGCCACCACCAGCGCCGCGTCGACCCCGCGCCGCCGCAGCTCCGCCAGCGCGTCCAGGGCCCGGCCCGGCCGCTTCTCCTGCGACAGCCGGGAGCAGAGCAGCAGCAGGAACTCCGCCCGGCCCGCGCAGTGCCGCCGCAGCGCGGCGCTGCGGCAGTCCGGGTGCCAGGCCGCGAGATCGACACCGAGCGGTGCGCGCACCACATTGCGCGCACCGGCCCGGAGGAACTCGGCCGCCGCCCACTCGGTGGTGCACACGACCCGGCTGTAGGCGTGCGCCGTACGGCGGTTGAGCCGGTCCGCGGCGGCGCGGGCGAGCGGCTGCGGCACACCCCAGGTACGCAGCACCCCGTCCACACTCTCGTGGGAGACCATCACCGCGGGCACCCGCGCCCGGCGCGCCCACTCCCCCGTCCAGCGCAGCGTCGTACGGTCGGAGACCTCCAGCCGGTCGGGGGCCAGCGAGTGCAGCAGCCGCTCCAGCCGGCGGCGGTCGGTCAGCACGCGGTAGCCGCCGCTGCCCGGCAGCTCGGGCCCCGGCACGGTGATCACCCGTCCCTGCCCGGTGAGTTCGTCGCGGAGTCCGGCCGTCCCGTCCGCCCCTGGCGGGCCGGGGACGATGAGCACCGGCTCGTGCCCGGCGGCCCGGTAGCCCGCGCCGAGCTCACGCAGCGCGGTGCGCAGCCCGCCGGAGGCCGGGGTGACGAAGTTGGCGATCCGGACGATCCGCAGACCCGCCCCGGTGCCGCGCCGCGCGGTCATGCCGCCACCGCCGTCCGGTCGCTGAGCACGGCCTCGTAGTGCCCCAGGAGCTGGTCACCGACCGCCTCCCAGGTGCGGTCCGCGACGGCCCCCCGGGCCGCGGCACCGAACCGTTCGCGCACCTCGGCGCTGTCCGCGAGGAAGCGCACCGCGTCCCGGAACGCGCCGCCGTCGCCGGGCGTCACCAGCAGCCCCGTACGGCCGTGGTCCACCAGGTCCATCGGACCGCCCGCCCGCGGCGCCACCACCGGCACACCGGAGGCCATCGCCTCCTGCACGGTCTGGCAGAACGTCTCGTACGGCCCGGTATGCACAAAGACATCCAACGACGCGTAGAGACGTGCGAGTTCGTCTCCGGTGCGGCGGCCGAGGAAGCGGGCCTCCGGCAGCGCGGTGCGCAGCCCGGCGGCGCTGGGACCCTCGCCGATGACGACGGTGCGTACGCCCGGCAGCCGCGAGGTCTCGGCCAGCATCCGGACGTCCTTCTCCGGCGCGAGCCGCCCCACGTACCCCACCAGCAGCTCCCGTCCCGCGGTCAGTGAGCTGCGCAGCACCGCGTCGCGCCGCCCGGGGTGGAACCGCTCGGAGTCGACACCGCGCGGCCACAGGTGGACCCGTGGCACCCCGTTCTCGGTCAGATCCAGCAGCGCCGCGCTGGAGGGCGCCAGGGTGCGGTCGGCGGCCGCGTGCACCGCCCGGATGCGCCGCCAGGCCGTCGCCGCGCCACCGCCGAGATAGGTGCGGGCATAGCGGCCCAGATCGGTCTGGTAGACGGCGATCGCGGGCACCTGACGGCGGGCGGCGGCCGCCATCCCGCGGGCCCCCAGGACGAAGGGGCTGGCCAGGTGCACCAGGTCGGGGCGGTGCCCGTCGAGCGCCGCGGACAGCCGGCGCCCGGGGAGCGCGATCCGCACCTGCGGATAGCCGGGCAGCGGCATGGAGGGCACCCGGACGACGGGGCAGGGACTCTCGTCCGTACCCGCATCCGCCGAAGCACCCCCGAGCGGCGCGATGACCAGCGGATCGTGGCCGCGCCGGACGAGGTGCCGGGCGGTTTGCAGGGCGCAGTGGGAGACGCCGTTGACATCGGGCGGGAAGGATTCGGTGACGAGGACGACACGCATACGGCTGTTGTCGGCGCGCCGTGCGTGGAGGGAGCCAAAGGGATCTTTCCTGCCGGAGAACGTTCCGCTGCGCTTTGCCTTTGGCCCCGCGTTTTCGGCTTTCCCGCCGTGGTGGTTGCTCGCCGTGGCGCCTGCGGCGGGCTGGGTGGTTTGTGGGTGCGGTGACGGACCTCCGGGGCCTGGTGTGTGGACTGCTTCGCTTTACGTCCACACACCAGGCCCCTCCGGCCCGTCCCCTCCCGTGGGAGGAGTGAGTACAGGTAGGTGGGGGCGGGCGTCCGTAGGCGGTGATTTCACTCCTGCTTCGCGAGGAGCAGGGGACCACCGGCGTGCACTCCCACCAAGGTTTCTTCCCTCCCCCAACGGGAGGGGACGGGCCGGAGCGGGTGGGGGTGTCCGGACGTAAAGCGAAGCAGTCCGGACACCCCCACCCGCGGAGGTCCGTCACCGCACCCCGACAGCCCCGCGCAGCGGACCCGCCCGCCGCAGGCGCAACGGCGAGGCACCCGCAAGCTTCACCCGAGCCCACGCCCCGCGCAGCGGAGCCTCAACGGCGAGAAGCCACCACGACAGGAAAGCCGAAAACGTGGGAAGAGCCTAGGACCCCTCGGGTCCGATTCGGCTGCGGACGGCCGTTTGGACCTCGTCCTCCTCCGCCGGGTCGGCGGCCAGGCGCCGCAGCTGTTCGACGACCCGGTCGTCGCCGGTGGCGGCGTGCCGGGCGGCCAGTTCTCTGGTGGTCTCCTCGCAGTCCCACAGGCACTCGACGGCGAAACCGGCCGCGAAGCCGGGGTCGGTGGCGGCGAGCGCCCCGGCGGCCCGGCCGCGGAGGTGGGAGGAGGAGGTCTCGCGGTAGATGTGCCGCAGGACGGGGGCGGCGCAGCCGACGCCGAGGCGGCCGGTGCCGTCGACCAGCTCCCACAGGCCGTCCGCGTCCGGCCCCTCCTCGCGCACGGTCCTGCGCAGCGCGGCCAGCACCGGCTCGGCGTCGCGCAGCCCGCCGCGGCGGGCGAGCACCGCGGCGGCGGCCGCGCCCAGCCGGTCCGTACGCGGCGCCCAGATACGGGCCCGCTCGATGGCGGCCACACTGCGCATCCGGGTAAAGGCGGCGAGCGCGGCGGAGACCAGCTGCTCGGAGGAGAAGAGGTCGGCCACCGCGGCCTCGATCAGGTCGAGGGTGGCCGGGTCGCCGCGCTCGGCGAGGTGGTGGAGCACGGCGGCGCGCGCCGCGTCCGGGGCGCTGTGCGCGGCGCGCAGCAGCTCGGGGCGGTCCTCGGGGCCGGCGACGGCGCCCAGGCAGCGGGCGGCGGCGTGGTGCCGCTGCTCCACGGGCTCCAGCTCCAGGCCCTGCTGGGCCCACTCCAGCACCTCGGTCACGCTCCAGCCGGGCCGCGGCCCGCTGGGTCGCAGCTGCCGCTGCCAGCGGTCGAAGGAGCCCTGTTCCCCGGCGGCGGCCAGGCGCGCGCGGTAACGGGGGTCCTCGGCCCACAGCCGCCAGGGCCGGGGCTCGAAGGCGTCGCGGACGGCGGCGGCCAGCTCGGCCTCGCCCTCCTCGGTCTCGGGGAAGCGGGCAAGGACGGCGGGGGCGAGGGTCATCAGCCCGGCATCGTCGTCACGCAGCGCAAGCTCGTCCAGGGCCCAGCGCCAGTTGCTGCCGGCCGCGGCATAGCTGCGCAGCAGCAGGCGGGCGGCGTCCCTGCCGTACGCGGCGAGGTGGCCGAGGACGGCGAGGGCCAGGCCGGTGCGCTCCTCGCCGGTGTCGACGAGGTCGTCGGGGTGGAAGAGATGGCGTTCGATCTGCTCGAGCCCGCCGTCGAGCTGCATGTAGAGGCGTGCGTAGTAGAGCGAGCGGTTCTCGACCTGCCAGTCGCGCCGGGGGTCGCGCAGCACGCTGTCGTTGAGTGCCGCGAGCGCCTCGGCCCGCGGCGCCGCGAGGGCATGCAGGGTCCCGTCGCCGCGGCCTCGCTGCAGGAGGCCGAGCAGGGTGCCACTGGGCGCTATGTCTGGATCGAACATGAGGTCAGCATCCGGTGCGGGGGACAGGCTGGCAACGGGATTTCCGCTGACCGGCATTCTTGCCGGTGACCACGGGCCGTATGCCTCGTTCCCACCATGGATCGGCGGGACCGCCTGCTGTACGGCGGCCGAAGCCTAGCGTGGAAGCCGTCATTCCGCCGATTCGCCCCGGGGTTGCCCCAGGAAGGCCGGTGGCATATGCCAGATGCACCACCGTATCGGGTAGTGCCAAATCCCTTACGGACCGTCGCCGCCTGTGCAACAGTCGTTACCGGCCCTTCAGCCCGGCGCCGCCTGATCACGGAGTACGTCATGCCGTCCCCTCTCTTCGCGGATCACTCAGCCGACCGGCCCCCCGAGCGTGAGACGGTCGAGGCACTCATCACGCAGGCCCGCCGCCTGCGCGGTGGCCTCGACGCGGTCCGCCGGGAGTCCACGGTGGACACCGACCTCCTCGCCGACCCGCAGCTGCGCTGGCAGCGGGCCCTGTGCGATCTCGCGGTGCACCACCTCGACGACCTCGGGGGCCATCTCGACCAGCTGAGAGAGGGCCTGCCCGCCGGAAGCGCGGACGCCCCGGCACCGGAGACCGGACCGCCCCCGGCCCCGCAGGAGCCCGAGCCGCATGAGCGCGGCGCGCTGCTGCGCCGGGTGGGCAGCGCCGAGTGGAATCTGCTCACCGACGAGGTCAGCTGGTCCGACGAGCTGTTCGCGATGTTCGGCCGGGCCCCGTCCGACGGGCCGCTCACCCTCGACGAGCTGCCGTCCCTGGTGCACCCCGAGGACCAGGACGGGCTGGCCACGATGGTCACGGACTGTCTGGTGGACGGCCGGCCGATCGACGGCGAATTCCGCATCGTGCGCCCCGACGAGAGTCTGCGCACGGTGCACATGGTGGGCGAGCCGGTGCTCGACGCCGACGGCAGTACCGCATGCATGTGGGCCGTGCTGCGGGACGTCAGCGAGCTGCGCCGCAGCCAGCAGGCGGTACGCGAGACCCGTGACTCGCTGCACCGCGAGCGGCAGATCGCGCAGACCGAGCACCGGCTTGCGGTCGAGCTGCAGGAAGCTGTGCTGCCGCCGTGGCGCGGCTCCCTGCGGTTCCCGCACGGCGGCCCGGTGGCCCTCGACCTCGCCGGTCGCTATCTGCCGTCCGGCACCCGCGACCTGATCGGCGGGGACTGGTACGACGCACTGCAACTCCCGGACGGCAGCACCCTGCTGAGCGTCGGCGACCTCACCGGGCACGGCGTCACCGCCACGTCCGGAATGGCGATGGTGCTCGGCGCGCTGCGCGGTATGGCGGTCGCCGGACACCGGCCGGGACCCCTGATGGGCTTCCTCAACCAACTGCTGGACAGCGCCGCGCAGCCGGCGCTGGGCAGCGCGGTGTGCGGCCGGTTCGACGCGGCCGCGCGGACGCTGGAGTGGGCCCAGGCGGGGCACCCCGCACCGCTGCTGTTCCGCGGCGGCACGGGGCGCGCGCTGGACCCGCCCGAGGGGGTACTCCTCGGGGCGACCTCGGGTGCGTCCTACACCCAGCACACCGAGCAACTGGAGCCCGGCGACCTCCTCGTCCTGCACACCGACGGCCTCGTCCCGCGCCGTGCGCAGGGCGCGGATGCCGCCCATGAGGGTGCCGAGCGGCTCCTCGCCCTGGCGCCGCGGTTCGCCGCCGCGCGCAGTGCCCAGGACAGCGTCCGCATCGTCGTCGAGGAGTTCGGCACCGCCGAGCGCGAGGACGACGCCTGTGTGCTGATCGCCAGGGTCGGCGGCTGACACACCTCGCGGCAGCGGACGGCGGAGCGGGCGCCACCTGCGCCCGCCCTGGTGACGTCGGCCCGGCGGACCGGCGGTGGGCAGGTGAGGCGGCAGGTTCACGGAGGACGTTTCGTCACCTGCGGCTACAGGTGACGCACCGTCACCCTCCGTGTGACCGCCCGCGTGTCACCGCCCGCCTCAGGCCGAGAAGTTCTTGCCGAGGCCCGCTCCGATGCCGGGACCGAGGCCCGACCCCTTGGACTTGGGCTTCGCCTTCGGCAGGACATCCTGGATCTCCTCGCGCAGGTCCTGGATCTTGGCGTAGCTCGCGTACTGCCCCGTGAGCCGGAACATTTCACGGAGCCGGTCCCAGGTCCGCTGCGAGGAGTTCTCCCCGATGGACACCAGCGCCAGCCTGGCGTAACGGTCGGCCTGTTCGGGGTCGTTGCCGATGAAGCAGGCCGACGCCATCGAGATGTAGTCGAAGATCTGCGACCGCTGGCGGCCGTTCTCCCGCAGTATCAGCGCCCGCTTGGCGTGGTGCTGGGCAACCCGGGCGACCGAGGGATCGTGGTCGGCGAGGGTACGGAACGCCAGCGCCTGCATGCCGTGCAGATCCGCCTCGTCGAACATCTGCATCCAGCTCGGCGGCGGCACATCGCCCTTGTCCGAGACGAACAGGTCCTCCGCCTCGCCCAGGGTGCGGCGCATCGCCTGCCCCTGCCCCTTGGAGGCCTGCGCCCAGGCCTCGATGGTGTGCAGCATGGCGCGGGTGCGCGGCAGGGTTTCCTCGCCGGAACCGGACTTGGCCAGCTTCATCAGATCCAGTGCGTCGTCCGGGCGGCCCAGATGGACCATCTGGCGGGCGGCACGGGAGAGCGCCTCACCGGCGCGGGGGCGGTCGCCGCCCTCACGGGCCGCATGGGCGGCGATGATGAAGTACTTCTGGGCGGTGGGCTCCAGGCCCACATCGTGGGACATCCAGCCGGCCAGCACCGCCAGATTGGCGGCCACCCCCCACAGCCTGCGCTGCAGATGCTCGGGGTGGCGGTAGGCGAGCATGCCGCCCACCTCGTTGAGCTGGCCCACCACGGCCTTGCGCTGCAGCCCGCCGCCGCGGGCCGCGTCCCAGGCGCGGAACACCTCGACCGAGCGCTCCAGCGCATCGATCTCCTGCGACCCCACGGGGGCCGCCTCGTAGCGGTCGAGGCCGATCTGGTCGAGTTCGTCGAAGGAGTCGGAAGCGAACGGGGCGTCGTGGCGTGGGGCGCCGGCCGGTGTCGGGTCGGTGTGCAGCCAGTCGTACATGGCGCCGGTGAGTGCGGAACCCGCGGCGAGCGCAGCGCCCGCACCCACCAAGCCGCGTCGGTTGAGCATGAGGTCCATTCCCGTGAATTCCGTGAGGACCGCAGCGGTCCGTTCGGGAGCCCACGGCAGACCGTCCATGGCCTGCCGCTTCCCCGAGCGACCGGTTCTTGCGAACCCGAGGTCCTCGATGGTTACGACACGGCCGAGGCGCTCGGTGAACAGGGAAGCCAGAACCTTGGGCACCGGATCTCGTGGGGTCTCCCCCATGTCGATCCAGCGCCGCACTCGTGAGGTGTCGGTCGCCAGCTGCGGATGGCCCATGGCCGCCGCCTGCCGGTTGACCAGTCTCGCCAGCTCTCCCTTGGACCAGCCGGCCAGGCCGAAAAGGTCCGCGAGACGGGTGTTCGGCTGCCTGTCCACGTCAAGCCCCCAGGTTCCTCGACTGATTTGACAGTAACGGCCGGTGACATGCGCTGTGTCCATTCGCCAGGGTTCGCCACCCTGCGCCAGATGGTCTGCCACCCGCAGCCACGTGTTCTGTAGACATGCCGCCCCCGGCCTGGTGGCGGGACCGCATTCCCCAGGGTGCGCGCCCTTCACAGGGACCCTGGATCGGCCTCCTGCACGGGGCCCGTTCACGGGTTCCCACCACCGGGCCGGGGAGCGCACGCAACTCGCCGGCGCACGAAGGGATCTGTCTCACCCATGTATGCAGCATCGTCCGCCGTGACCGTCCCCACCCGGCCGCACCGCCCGCACCCCACCGGAGGCGGGCCGTATCTCGACCCCTCCCCCTCCGTGGGGGCGGTCACCGGTCTCCCCGGCGGCCGTACCCGGCGGGTTCAGGGGACGGGTGCCCAACCGCTCAGCGGGAGGCTCGACTTGTCCGGCCCCCAGGGCGCCCAGCTGCGCGCCGCCGTCGCCTCGGTGCACCGCATCTGCCCGGAGTTCAATCCGGTGCAGGTGCTGCGTCGCAGCGGCAGATCCGTCCTCCTCGTGGGGACGACGGGCCGGATGACCGCGGTCGCCAAGTGTTTACTGGACCAGTCTCCGGCCTGGGCGGAAAGGTTCCGGCAGGAAATAAGTGCATACCGCGCATTCGTCCGGCATCGTCCGCCGGTACGGGTGCCGCGGCTTGTGGCGGCCGACCCCGACAACTGCACGCTCATCATGGAGCGGATGCCCGGCCGGGTCGCGTCCCTGACCCGGCACCCGTCCGAGGCCCCGCCCCGCGCGGACGTACGGGCCGCACTCGGCGCGATCTGCCGGATCAATCTCTGGCGTCCGCCGTCCGGGCTGTTCGACACCCCGCTGGACTACGCGGGCCGGATCGGCCGCTATCACGACCTGGGGCTGCTCACCGACCGGGACCTGGGCGATCTGCAGAAGCTGATGCACGGTCTGTCGCACACCCAGGGCCAGTTCTGTCACGGCAATGCGCTGCTGAACAACGTGCTGCTGTCCCCCGCGGGCCCGGTGCTGCTGGACTGGGACAACGCGGGCTGGTACCTGCCGGGCTACGACCTGGCGACGCTGTGGTCGGTGCTCGGTGACGCGCCGGTGGCCCGCCGCCACATCAGCCAGCTCGCCCAGAACGCCGGACCGGCCTCGCGGGACGCCTTCCTGGTCAATCTGATGCTGGTGCTCACCCGCGAGATCCGGCGCTATGAAACCGCGGTCCAGCGGACCATGCGCGAGCCCACGCCGACGGGGACACCGGGTCCGGGACAACCCGGTGTGCCGGCGGCGGGCGAGGAGCAGCGGCTGCTCCTGCGCCGGCTGCACGACGACTGCCAGATGGCGCGGCGTGCGGTCAGGGCGGCGGTCGGCACCCGCTGACCGCCGAGGGGGGACTGTGAGCGGCGCGCCCGGGCACGGGGTGCGCCGCTCACCCTTGTCTGCCGCGCCCTCACCAGCTCTTCTCCTCACCGTCCGCGAGGGCAAGGTCATTGGTCCATTCCACTGACGCTCCGCAGGCCCGGCACCGGTCCGGGAAGGCTCCTCTGGAGACGCCCTGACATGCGGAATCCCGAACCGGCGCGGTGATTGACGGACTGTCGGCAAACGTATAGCTCTAAGCCGACAGGGGGCTCTAGTCTCGGGTCCCGCCCGTGCGGCCGTTTGCGCACCCACCGTCACACCGCCCCGGCTCGGGCCGGCTCGAGGAGGTTGCTTTGCAAGGATCCGCCCCGGAAGACGAGAAGAGAGTCCCCCGCCCCGCCCTGCGGAGATCCGCCACCGCGGTCGCGGCCGCGGTGCTGCTGCTGCCGCTCTCGGGAGCACCGTCCGCACAGGCCGGACAGCCCCGGACGGACGCGCTGCAACAGGCCTTCACCGATGCCGCCGCCCGCTTCCATGTGCCGCGCAGTGTGCTGCTCGGCGTCTCGTACCTGGAGTCCCGCTGGGACGGTCACGGCGGCGCGCCCAGTGTCTCCGGGGGTTACGGTCCGATGCATCTGACCGACGCCCGTACGGCCCTGACGCGGACGCCGGAGTTCAGCGAGGGCTACGAGGACGCACGCGGCGACGAGGCGCGGGGCCGTAAGAGAGTGCCGGCCGGCGCGGCGCAGCGGGCGGCGCTGCCCACCGAACTCCCGGCCCGGCTGCGTACGTTGCCGACGGCCGCGAAGCTGACCGGGATTCCGGCCGGGAAGCTGCGCACCGACCCCGCGGCGAATGTGCTCGGCGGTGCGGCGCTGCTCGCCGCGGAGCAGCGGAAGCTGGGGATGCCCGCCGGCAGCGATCCGGCGCGGTGGTACACGGCGGTGGCGCGCTACGGAGGCCAGGACAGTGCGCACAGCGGTAAGGCCTTCGCGGACGAGGTGTACGCGGTGATGCGCCAGGGCCAGGCCCGTACCACCGACGCGGGACAGCGGGTCACGCTGGCCGCCGCGCCGGGTCTGACCCCCGACGCCGCGCAGCAGAAACGTCTCAGCGCGCCGACTGCCAAGGCCCCGGCGGCGTCCGCCGCTCGCAAGCCGGAGTGCCCGCGGAACGTCGCCTGCGAGTCGGTCCCCGCGCCGTACGAGGAGTTCGGCGACGGTGACTACGGCAACCACGACAAGGCGGACCGCCCCGCGGACCAGCGGGTCAGCGCGATCATCATCCATGACACCGAGGGGTCCTGGGAGACCACGCTCAAGCTGATCAAGGACCCGGCGTATGTGTCGTGGAACTACACGATCCGCTCCGCGGACGGTCTGATCGCCCAGCATGTGCCGACCAAGGACGTCGCCTGGCACGCGGGCAACTGGTACATCAACTCGCACTCCGTCGGCATCGAGCACGAAGGCTTCCTGGCCGCGCCGGACGCCTGGTACACCGAAGCGATGTACCGCGCCTCGGCCCGGCTGGTGAAGTATCTGAGCCGCAAGTACGACGTGCCGCTCGACCGGCAGCACATCCTGGGCCACGACAATGTGCCCGGCACGACGACGGCCACCATCCCCGGTATGCACACCGACCCCGGCCCGTATTGGGACTGGGCGCACTACTTCGCCCTGCTGGGCAAGCCGTTCAAGGCCACCGCGGGTCCGCGGGGCGGCCTGGTCACCATCCGTCCCGACTACGACGAGAACCAGCCGGTGTACACCGGCTGCGCGAAGCCCGGTGACACCTGTGCGCCGCACGGCTCCACGGCGGTCCGGCTGTACAGCGCGCCGGACGAGGACGCACCGCTGGTCAAGGACATCGGACTGCACCCGGACGGCAGGGCCTCGACGACCGGTGTGAACGACACGGGTGCCCGTGCCACGACGGGGCAGCGGTTCGCGGTGGCCGGCCGGTCCGGCGACTGGACGGCGATCTGGTACCTCGGGCAGAAGGCGTGGTTCCACAATCCCCATGACGAGCCGGTGGCGGTGCCCGCCAAGGGGCTGATCGCCGTACCGAAGTCCGGGCGGGAAGAGATCCCGGTCTACGGCCGGGCGTACCCGGAGAAGGAGGCCTATCCGGCCGGGGTCCCCTACCAGGCGGTCTCCCCGCTGCCGTACAAGCTCGCCGCCGGGCAGCAGTACGCGGTCGGGGACCGGATGCGGGGCGAGTACTTCTACTCCCCGACCTTCGACGTCACCAAGCACGCGGTCGTGCGCGGCAAGGACGTCTACTACGAGATCCAGCTCGGGCACCGGGTCGGTTATGTGCGGGCGGACGACGTCGAGGTGCGGCGCTCGGCTTCCTGAACACCGTCGGGTGAGCGCGTCGCGCCCGGTGGACGGGGGAACCGTCCACCGGGCGCGACCGTGTCCGCTCCGGGGTTGTGCCGGGGCTCAGCCCTGCTGGAAGAGCTCCGCCGGCAGCGGCTTGAGCAGGGCGTAGAGGTCGTCGGTGATCGGCCGGTCCCAGCTGGCGATGGTGACCAGCACACCGTCGCTGCGGTCGAACTGGGCGCAGGAGATCCGGCTCTCGGAGCACTTGATGCGCTTGACGATCAGCAGGTTGTCCTCGTGCATCACGGGGGTGTCCTCGCTCTCGACGACCGTGACCGGTTCGTCGTTGCCGAGCGCCGCGAGCAGCTGGGCCACCTCGAAGGGCACCTGGTCGTCCTCGAGCTCGCGGGCCGGGGAGCCCTCCGGCAGATTGCCGATGATCATCGCGGGACCGCGGCCGCCGAACAGGTCGTAGCGGAGGAAGACGCCCTGGCAGCTTCCGTCGGGCGCGGGCAGCAGCCCGGCTCCGAGATTGCCCGGCCAGTCCCCGGGGTCCATGGCGAGGACGTCGAAGTCAGGCCCGGCGGGCGTGGCTGCGCTGCGGCGGCGGAGGAAGGACATGCCGCCATCGTACGTGGCCCGGCCGGGCGCGCCGCGCCGACGTCGGGGTCAGCGACACCCCGTGCGCGGCGCCGCCGGACGCTCCGGTGGCCGGTGGTCTCAGGCCTGGTCGGCCAGTGCGCGAAGCCGGCGCAGCGCTTCGTCGGCCGCGTCATACGGCACGAAGAGGTGATCGTGGTGGAAGCCCGCGACGACATTGCAGCTGAGGCCGGCCTGGGCGAGTGCGGTGGCGACGGCGGCGGTCAGTCCGACGGCGTCCAGCGCGGAGTGCACCCGCAGGGTGATCCAGGCGGCGACATAGTCGTAGGCCAGGCCCGCACGGTCGGCCTCTTCCTGGTGGACGACGAGGGTGCGGCCTTCGGGCTCGGTGACGGTGACCACCGGTGTCAGCCCCTCGGGGACGGCCCCGGGCACGCTGGCAAAGACGTAACGGCCCTCGTTCCGCTCGGGACGCATCCCGCTGAGAAGGGCCCGGAGGTCGCGTTCACCTGTCATGCCCCCAGCCTACGGGGCGTCGCCCTGCGCTTTCCGGCGGCGTCCGTGGTGGCGGGCGACCCGGGCGCGGTTGCCGCAGGAGGGGGTGCACCACTCCTGGCGGGCGTGGTCCTTGACGAAGTAGCGCACACAGCGCGGGGCGGGGCAGGCCCGCAGCAGGGCGCGGTCCGGCCCGTCGAGGAAGGTGAGGGCGGCGCGGGCCAGCGCGGCGACGATCCGGTCGGCGGCCGGCGGGGAACCGGCCGGCCGCAGCCGCACCGTGGGCCCCGCGTCCGGCTCCCAGCTGAGCCGGGGCACCGTGGGGACCAGGGCCGCGGCGGCGTTCAGCCGGCGGATCGCCTCGGCTTCCGGGAGCAGCCGGTGGGCGTCGGCGGAGCTGGGCGGTCCCGGCCGGACGGCGCGGGCGAACAGCGACCGGAGCGCGGCCCGTAGCTCCCGTACGGCGGTGTGCAGTGCCTCGTCCACGGTGACCGGCCGCTCGGCGCAGTCCAGCAGCGCGGCCCGCTCGCGTACCCAGTCCGCGAGCCCCTCCGGGCCGGCCAGGTCATCGGCGACGCCGCCGTGCCCGTCGTGGCGGATGGTGACGGCGAGGTCGAGAGCGAGCCGTGTTGCGGTCATGGAGCTAATGGTAATGTCCCCGCCAACCATTAACTCGCTGAGGGGGCGGTGTGGCCGGCATACGTCAACTACTGGGTGACTTACCGGTCTTCGCGGGCGAGCTGCCCGCCTTCCCGCCGTCGACGGCACCCGACGCCGCGGTGGCACCGTTCACCGCACGGCTCGTCGGTGCCGCGCGGGCGCAGGCCCCCGAGCCGCGAGCCATGACGAAGGAGCTGCGGTGGCCATGACGACGGAGCGGACGATGCCGGCCGAGGCGGTACGGACCGCGATCGAGGCGGGTCAGGAGCGGCTGCGCGCACTGCTGCCCGCCCTGACCGACGACGGGGTGCGGGAGCCGAGCGAGCTGCCCGGCTGGTCCCGCGCCCATGTCCTCTCGCACATCGAGGGCGTCGGTCTGGCCCTGGCCCGGCAGGCCCGCTACGGGCTGCGCGGTGAGCTGATCGAGCCGTACGACGGCGGGCGCCCGGCGCGCGATGCCGCGATCGAGGCCGGAGCGGTGCGGGGTGCGGCGGCGCTGGGGGACGCGGTACGGGCCGCGTTGGCCGAGGCGTCCGCGGCCTGGGCGGCGGTCGGTCCGGGCGACTGGTCGCGGCCGGTGCGGCACCGCAACGGCGATCTGCGCTCCGCATTGCTGGCCTGGTGGCGGGAGTTGGAGATCCACACGGCGGACGCGGGCATCGGCCACGGTCCGCGGGACTGGCCGCAGGAGCTGTGCCACCACCTCCTGGACCACATGGCGCCCCGGGTCCCCGCGGAGCTGCACCTCGTCGTGACGGCCACGGACGGCACGCTGTCACGGCAGTACGGTTCCGGGGACGCGCCGACGGTGACGGTGAGCGGCCCGCTCACCGATCTCGCGGCCTGGCTGTCCGGCCGCAGGCCGCACGAGCCGCTCGACTGCCGCCGGTCGGGAGCGGACACCCCGCTGCCCGAGCTGCTCGGCTGGCCGTAGCGAATCCGGCACCGCCTCCCCCGGAAGGAACCTCGCCCCATGTCCCGCCCCGAGTCCGGCAGTCCTCGCGTCCTCAACCTCTGGAAGGCGGGCCTGAGTGCGGTACCGCCCGAGGTCTGGCGGCGCGCGGACCGGGAGGTGCTGATCCTCGCCGACAACGCCCTGACCGAGATCCCGGCGGCGCTCTGCCGGCTGCGTGCGCTGCACACCCTCGACCTCGGCCACAACTCCCTGACAGCTGTCCCCGACGAGATCGGCGAGCTCACCGGGCTGACCCGCTTCCTCTATCTGCACGACAACCGGCTCACCGCACTGCCGGACACTCTCGGCGGACTGGACCGGCTCGGCTATCTCAACGTCGGCGAGAATCCGCTCGGGCGGCTGCCGGCGACGCTCGGTGAGATGGCCGGGCTGGTCGAACTCCGCGCACAGCAGGCGGAGTTGAGCGAACTCCCAGAGTCGCTGGGGCGGCTCGGCCGGCTCCGGGAGCTGTGGCTGGGCGGCAATGCGCTGACGGCATTGCCCGGGAGTCTGGCGGCGCTGCGCGAACTGAGGGTGCTGGAGCTGCGGGACAACGCCCTCCCCCACGTCCCCGACGCGCTGCGCACGCTGCCGCTGCTGCGCCGGATCGATCTGCGCGGCAACCGGATCGCGGTGCTGCCGCCCTGGATCGCGGAGCTGCCGTCGCTGGAGAAGCTCGATCTGCGCTGGAACTCCGTGGCGGACGGGGCGGAACCGGTCCTGGCGCTCCGGGAGAGAGGGTGCGTGGTGCTCACCTGACCAGGGCCGCTCCTGGTGTCCCCGGCCGGGGCGTGTCCTGCATGCCGGGAGACACGCCCCACGTGGGCACGCCCCACATGAGCACGCCTACATGAGCCCGCCCCACGTGAGCACGCCTACGTGAGCCCGCCTACGTGAGGTCGAATTCACCCTCGCGCGCGTCGAGGACGAAGGCGCGCCACTCGGCGGGGGTGAAGATCACCGCCGGGACCTCGGGGCTGCGGCGGTTGCGCATGGCGATATAGCCCTCGACGAAGGCGATCTGGACGCCGCCCACGCCCTGGGTGCTCGACTGCCACTCGGCCTGCGTCAGATCGAGATCGGGCCTGGGCCCGCCCACGAGCCGCTGCTCCGTGATGCTGTCGGTCACGTGTCCCGCACCTCCCGGTTCGTCGTCCGCGATCAGCCTAACCACTGTCTCCGGGAACGGACAGGGGACGTGGCGAGGCGGTGGAGTGGTGATCCGGGGGCGGGCGCACCGGCCGGGCGTGCCCGCCCCCGGCAGAGGTCAGCCGGCCGGTGTGTCGGCGCCCACCAGCCACATCGCGAAGAACTGGGAGCCGCCGCCGTAGGCATGTCCCAACGCCCTGCGGGCGCCGTCGACTTGGTGGTCGCCGGCCTGGCCGCGCACCTGGAGGGCGGCCTCCGCGAAGCGGATCATGCCGGAGGCGCCGATCGGGTTGGTGGACAGCACCCCGCCGGAGGGATTGACGGGGAGCGCGCCGTCGAGTTCGGTGACGCCGGACTCGGTGAGCTTCCAGCCCTCGCCCTCCTCGGCGAAGCCCAGGTTCTCCAGCCACATCGGTTCGTACCAGCTGAAGGGGACGTACATCTCCACCGCGTCGATCTGCCGGCGCGGATCGGTGATCCCGGCCTGCCGGTAGACATCGGCGGCGCAGTCCTTGCCGGCCTGCGGCGAGACGAAGTCCTTGCCGGCGAAGAGGGTGGGTTCGCTGCGCATCGCCCCGCCGTGCACCCAGGCCGCCGGGTGCGGGGCGCGGGCGGCCCCGGTGCGGTCGGTGAGGATCATGGCGCAGGCCCCGTCGGAGGACGGGCAGGTCTCGGAGTAGCGGATCGGGTCCCAGAGCATCGGCGAGGCCTGGACCTTTTCGAGGGTGAGGTCCTTCTCGTGGAGATGGGCGTAGGGGTTCTTGAGGGCGTTGCGGCGGTCCTTGTAGGCGACGAGGGAGCCGATGGTGTCCGGGGCGCCGGTGCGCCTCATGTACGCGCGGATGTGCGGGGCGAAGAAGCCGCCGGCGCCGGCGAGCAGGGGCTGCTGGAAGGGGACCGGCAGGGACAGGCCCCACATGGCGTTGGACTCGGACTGCTTCTCGAAGGCGAGGGTGAGGACGGTGCGGTGGACCCGGGCGGCGACGAGGTTGGCGGCGACCAGGGCGGTGGAGCCGCCGACCGAGCCGGCGGTGTGCACCCGCAGCATCGGTTTGCCGACGGCGCCCAGGGCGTCGGCGAGGTACAGCTCGGGCATCATCAGGCCCTCGAAGAAGTCGGGGGCCTTGCCGATCACCACGGCGTCGATGTCCGCCCAGGTCAACTGGGCGTCGTCCAGGGCGCGCCGGGCGGCCTCGCGGACGAGTCCGGCGAGGGAGACGTCCCGGCGGGCAGCGACATGCCGGGTCTGGCCGATGCCGATGACGGCCACGGGCTCCTTGCTCATCACTCACCCTCCAGGACGGCGACCAGGTTCTGCTGCAGGCACGGACCCGAGGTGGCGTGCGCGAGGGCGCGGCCGGAGGCGCCGCTCTGGATGCGGGCGGCGGCCTCGCCCAGGCGGATCAGCCCGGCGGCCATGACGGGGTGGGCGGCGAGCGCGCCGCCGGACGGGTTGATCCGGACCGTGCAGTCCGGCGCGTCGAGCTTCAGGGCGCGGCGCAGCACGACTTCCTGGGAGGTGAAGGGGGCGTGCAACTCGGCGGTGTCCACGGGCCGTTCGAAGGCTCCGGCGCGCTCGGCGGCGAGGCGGGTGGACGGGGAGTCGGTGAGGTCGCGGACGCCCAGGCTGTGTGCCTCGATGCGGTGATCGAGGCCGCGGATCCAGGCGGGGCGGTCGGTCAGCCGGCGGGCGGTGTCGCCGGCGGCGAGGACGACGGCGGCCGCGCCGTCGCCGATGGGCGGGCAGTCGCTGGTACGCAGCGGGGCGACGAGGTGCTCGCCGGCGGGCACGGCACCGCGCAGCTGGGCGTGCGGGTTGGTCTCGGCGTCCGCGCGGCTGCGGGCCGCGATCCCGGCCAGTTCCCGCTCGTCGGTCAGCTCCGCGTCGATCAGGGCCTGGGCCTGGAGGGCGGCGAGCGCGACCGAGTCGGGCCACAGCGGGGCGACGTAGTAGGGGTCGAGCTGGCGGGTGAGGACCTCGCGGACATCGCCCGGCGAGGACTTGCCGTACGCGTAGACCAGCGCGGTCTCCGCCTCGCCGGTGAGCAGCTTCACCCAAGCCTCGTACAGCGCCCAGGCGCCGTCCATCTCGACATGGGATTCGGAGATCGGCGGCCAGGCGCCGACGCCGTCCAGGGCCATGGTGAAGGAGAAGGCGCGGCCGGCGAGGTAGTCGGAGGAGCCGGAGCAGGTGAAGCCGATGTCCCGGGCCGCCAGGCCGGTCTGTGCCAGGACGTCGTGGAGCACCGGCATCAGCATTTCGACCTCGGAGGTCTCCGCGCTGTCGCGGACATGATCGCTCTGCCCGAAGGCGACGATGGCGACCTCGCGCATCAGATCAGCTCCTTGTAGCTGTCGTAGTCGGCATCGGGTTCACCGGTGGGGCGGTAGTGGTCGGGGAAGCGGCCGTGCTCGGTCCATACGGGTTCCACCCGCAGCCCCATGCGGACCCGGTCGTACGGGATGCCGCCGATCCGGGCGTGCAGGGCCAGGTCGGCGCCGTCCAGGGCGATATGGGCGTAGACGTAGGGGACCTCGATGTCGAGGTTCTTGGCCTTGATGTTGACGATGCAGAAGGTGGTGACGGTGCCGCGGGGGCCGACCTCGACCTGGGTGTCGGTGGCGAGGCCGCAGGTGGGGCAGGCGCCGCGGGGCGGGACGTAGACCTTGCGGCAGGAGGGGCAGCGTTCGCCGATGGTCTTGTGGTCCGAGAGGGCCTGGATGTAGCGGGACTGGGCGCGGCCGGGCGAGTAGGTGTAGTCGAGCCGGGCGGGGGTGGTGATGCCGGTGACGGCGTTCGCGAACTCGCCGCTGTGCGGGGCCCGTTCATGTGCGCCGGCGGGGCTGTCGTCCGGCTCGAAGCAGGCGATGTCGGTGATCGCGCCGGTGCGCTGCGCGGCCCAGCGGACGCGGACCCGCATCCCGGTGCGTACGGCGTCGGGGCCGGGTGCGTCCAGCGCGTGCAGCAGTGCGGTGTCGGCGCCGTCGAGCCGGACCAGGATCCAGGCGAAGGGGGTGGTGAGCGGCTGCCCGCGGCGGGGGGACGGGTTCCAGGCCCAGGTGGTGACGGTGCCGTGGCTGCCCACCTCGACCAGCTCGCGGATCTCCTCGGCGGTGACCGGGTCGTATTCGGTGGGCGGGACGACCACCCGGCCGTCGCTCGCGGTGACGCCGAGGACGGTGCGCTCGCGCAGCCCGGTGAGGAAGGCGCTCTGGACCGGGCCGAGCGAGCGGGTGAAGGGGAACTCCACGACGAGGGGTGCCGTGAGGACCTCGGACATAGGGACTCCTTGGGTCAGGCCCGCCGGTAGACGGGCGGGCGCTTCTCCGCGAAGGCCCGGGAGCCCTCTTTGGCGTCTGCGGTGTCGAAGACCGGCCAGCCGCGGGCGAGTTCGGCCGCCAGCCCGTCGGTCTCGGTCATCTCGGCGGTGTCGTAGACGGAGGCCTTGACGGCCTCGACGGCGAGCGGTCCGCAGCCGTTGATCAGTTCGGCGATCTCCAGGGCCTTGTCGCGTGCGGTCCCCTCGGGCACGACATGGCCGATCAGGCCGATGCGTTCGGCCTCGCGTGCGGGGTAGGGCCGCCCTGTGAGCAGCATCTCCAGGGCGTGGGTGCGGGGGATCTGGCGGGCGAGACGGACGGTGGAGCCGCCGATGGGGAAGAGTCCGCGGCGGACCTCGAAGAGCCCGAAGGTGGCGCTCTCACCGGCGACCCGGATGTCGGTGCCCTGGAGGATCTCCGTTCCGCCCGCGACGCAGTGCCCCTCGACGGCGGCGATCACGGGTTTGCGGGGGCGGTGGTGCCGCAGCATCGCCTTCCAGTGCAGGTCCGGGTCGGCGCGCAGCCGGTCGCGGTACTGCTCGCCGGCCATCCCGTCGCCCGCGAGGGCCTTGAGGTCCATTCCGGCGCAGAAGGTGCCGCCGGCGCCGGTGAGGACGATGGAGCGGATCCCGTCGTCCTCGTCGGCGGCGAGCCAGCCGTCGTACAGGCCCACCAGCATCGGCAGCGAGAGCGCGTTCTTCGCCTCCGGCCGGTTGAGGGTGAGCACCAGTGTCGCGCCGATGCGCTCCACCGCCAGATGTTCCGTACCACCCATGTTCCGTCCTCCCGTCTCACGACGAGAACAGGTTGCAGTAGCCGCACAGCGACTTCAAGGCTTTTCTGACAGGCAGTCAGATTTCTTGTCCGTGGCCCTTCCTTGCTCCTCGCTGCGGCGCTCTAATGACCGCTAGCCGACGCCCGCCCGGTCTGGAGGAGACGTGGAGTACAACCTTGCCGACCTCTTCGAGTCGATCGTCGACACGGTCCCCGACCGCGAGGCGCTGGTGTACGTCGACCATCCCGGGACCGGCGCCGAGCGGCGGCTGACGTACGCGGAGCTGGACCGCGCGGCCAACCGCCTGGCCCATCACCTGAGCGACCACGGCATCGGCCCCGGCCGGCACGTCGGACTGCACCTCTACAACGGCATCGAATACCTCCAGGCCGCCTACGCCTGTCTGAAGATCCGCGCCGTCCCGGTCAACGTCAACTACCGCTACGTGGAAGAGGAGTTGGCCTACCTCTACCGGGACGCCGACCTGGCGGCGCTGGTCTTCGACGCGGAGTTCACCGCGCGGGTGGCCGCCGCCCTCCCCCAGGCACCCGGGCTACGGCATCTCGTACGGGTCGGCACCCCGCCCGACGGCGCCCCCGAGCCCCGGATCGCCCCCGTCGCGCTCGCGGACGCCGAGGCCGCCAGCTCTCCCGCACGCGGCTTCGGCCCGCGCTCCGCCGACGACCGGATCGTCATCTACACCGGCGGCACCACCGGTCTGCCCAAGGGCGTGATGTGGCGCCACGAGGACATCTTCTTCTCCGGTATGGGCGGCGGGGCACCGACCGGTGAACCGGTCAAACGGCCCCAGGAGCTGGCCGAGCGGGTCGCGGCCGGGGGCGACGGCCTGGTCTTCTTCCCCACTCCCCCGCTGATGCACGGCACCTCCACCCTCACCGCGTTCATCGCCTTCCACTTCGGCCAGAAGGTCGTCATCCACCGCAAGTACGTGCCCGAGGAGGTGCTGCGGACCGTCGAACGGGAGCGGGTCACCAGCGTTTCCCTGGTCGGCGACGCGATGCTGCGCCCGCTCGTCGATGCGCTCGGCGGGCCGCTCAAGGACACCGACTGCTCCTCGCTGTTCAGCGTCAGCAGCTCCGGCGCGATCCTCTCCGAGACCGTACGCGCCCAGTTCAGCGCGCTGGCCCCGCACGTCATGCTGCTCAACAACTTCGGCTCCTCCGAATCCGGGTTCAACGGCACCGCCACCGAGGACTCGGGCCCGGACAAGGGCTTCCGGCTGCGGGTCAACTCCCGTACGGCAGTGGTGGATCCGGCCACCTACGAGCCGGTCCCGGCCGGTGAGGTGGGACGGATCGCCCTGCGCGGGCATGTCCCGCTGGGCTACTACAACGACCCCAAGAAGACCGCGGAGACCTTCTTCGAGGCGCACGGGGACCGATGGGTGCTGCTGGGCGATATGGCCACCGTCGACGAGGGGGGCATCGTCACCGTCCTCGGCCGGGGCTCGCAGTGCATCAACTCCGGTGGCGAGAAGATCTATCCGGAGGAGGTCGAGCAGGCACTGAAGGCACATCCGGACGTCTATGACGCGCTGGTCGCGGGGGTGCCGGACGAGCGGTGGGGCCAGCGCGTCGCCGCCGTGGTCCAGCTCCGTACCGGGGCGGCGGAGCCGGCCCTGGCGGACATCCAGCTCCACTGCCGGACGCGGCTGGCGGGCTACAAGATTCCGCGCGCCGTGGTCTTCACCGACCACATCCGGCGTTCGCCCAGCGGCAAGGCGGACTACCGCTGGGCGAAGGCGGTGGCGGCGGGCGAGCGGACGGCCTGATCCGGTCGGCCGGGCCCGGCCGGGGCCTCAGCCTCCGCCGCAGACCGACCGCAGCGAGCGGGCCAGTGCGCCCGTGTGCAGGCCGTCCAGTTGCCGCTCATGGCGTACCCGCACGGCGGCCGCGGTCAGCAGCGGAGCGCAGTACGGCGCCGAGCGGGCATACGGGGAGCCGGCGATGGCCCGCACCAGCTCGCCGTTGATGCGGTTGATCTCCTTCCGTACCTCACCCAGGTCGGGCCGCTCGGTCGGCGCCCGGCCGGGGTCCGCCTCCCACGCACGGTGCAGCCCCCGCTGCACGACCTTGCTGGCCTCGATCTGGTCCCGGAAGATCCGCACCGTGACCGCCGGATCGGCCCCCAGCTCGCGGGCCTGGTCCGCCACGGCCCGCAGCACCTCCCGCTCCCGGGCCGGGTCGTCGACCGGGCCGCCGGTGCCCCATTTCGCCGCGGCCACCAGATCGCCGGTGGCCAGCCGCTCCGCGGACAGTGCGGCGAGCGGCCGGAGTTGACCGTACGGGGAGTGCACGGTGGCCGGTGCGCCGACCGCGGCCGACGGGGCGACGGGTGCCGCGACGGCCCCGGCGGCGCCGGTGAACAGGGCGGTCGCGGCGGCACCGGCGACCAGGGCACTCCGTAGCGAGGTGGTCAGCTGCACGGTCGGCCTCTCTCGAACCTCAGGCACCCCGGCGGGACTGCGGGGTGGCGTACGGCGGCGAGCCCAGGGGGAACGAGAGCGCCGCGGCCCGCCGACCGCGCGGCGGGCTACGGGCGGGGCGCCAGGAACGAGTTGACCGCCGCGAGGAACTCGCCGGGGCGCTCCTCGTGGACGAGATGACCGGCGCCCTCCACCGTCACCAGACGGGCATCGGGGAGCCGCTCGACCAGCTCGTCGAGGTGTCCCTGCGGAATATGGCTGGCCTCGCCGCCGCCGATGACCAGGGTCGGCGCGGTGATCTTCTCCAGCTCCTCCCACCACACGGGGTCGGGCGCATTGCGCTCCGCCACCACCGCGACCTCGGCCTGCCAGTCGAACGGCTGCGGGCCGGCCGGCTGCTCCGGCACCTCCTGCGGCGGGTCGGCGGGCAGCGGCGGGGGCACCTCTTCCAGCACCAGCCGGTCCACCAGCTCCGGGCGCTCCGCGGCCACCAGCAGGGCGGCCAGCGCGCCCAGCGAGTGCCCGATGAGGGTCACCCGCTCCAGACCGAGCGCCTGGAGGAAGCCGATCACATCGTCCCGCCACCGCGCGGAGCCGTAGTCGCCCGGCCAGTCGCTGTGGCCGTGGCCGCGCTGATCGAGGGCGAAGACACGGTGGGTGCCGGCGAGCCGGCCGACCACTCCGCGCCAGTCCTCGCCGTCCTCACCGAGGCAGTGCAGCAGCACGGCCGGGGGCGCGTCCTCCTCTCCCCACACCCGGTATGCCAGCTGGACCTCACCGACCTGCACTTTCTGGACGTCACTCATGCGCTGGACGCTACCCGCGAGCCGGCCGCGCCACGCCCCTTGACGTGTTCGCCGCGCGCTGATTACTTGGATCAGCATGCAGCTACCGAATGATCGGTAGGGAAACCGAGGCGGTGAACTCCATGCCGGAAGCGGCTACGGGCAGTGAGACGTTCGACGAGGTGGAACGGCTCTCCGGGGACGCGTTGCGCGCGCTGCAACTGACCCGGCTGCGCGCCTCGTTGCAGCATGCCTATGACCACATCCCGTTCTACCGGGAGTCCTTCGACCGGGCCGGGGTGCATCCGCAGGACTGCCGCTCGCTCGGCGATCTCGCCCGTTTCCCGTTCACCGTCAAGGACGATCTGCGCGCCCAGTACCCCTTCGGGATGTTCGCCGTCCCCAAGGCGGAGGTGCGCCGCATCCATGCCTCCAGCGGCACCACCGGCCGCCCGACGGTCGTGGGCTACACCGAGCGCGATCTGTCGCACTGGGCGGATGTGGTCGCCCGTTCTCTGTACGCGGCCGGCGGCCGGCCCGGTCACACCGTCCATATCGCGTACGGATACGGCCTGTTCACCGGCGGGCTGGGCGCGCACTACGGCGCTGAGCGGCTCGGCTGCACGGTCGTCCCGGCGTCCGGCGGGATGACCGGCCGGCAGGTGCAGATCATCCAGGACTTCCGCCCCGAGATCATCATGGTCACGCCCTCGTACATGCTCACCCTGCTGGACGAGTTCGAGCGGCAGGGCATCGACCCCCGGACGACCTCGCTGAAGGTGGGTGTCTTCGGCGCCGAGCCCTGGACACAGGAGATGCGCCGCGAGATCGAGGAGCGGTTCGCGATCGACGCCGTGGACATCTACGGCCTGTCGGAGGTCATGGGCCCGGGCGTCGCCCAGGAGTGTGTGGAGACCAAGGACGGGCTGCACATCTGGGAGGACCACTTCTACCCGGAGGTGGTCGATCCGCTCACCGGCGAGGTGCTGCCGGACGGTGCGCACGGCGAGCTGGTGTTCACCTCGCTCACCAAGGAAGCGATGCCGGTCGTCCGCTACCGCACCCGGGATCTGACCCGGCTGCTGCCCGGCACCGCCCGCCCCGCCTTCCGCCGGATGGAGAAGATCACCGGACGCAGCGACGACATGATCATTCTGCGGGGGGTCAATCTCTTCCCCGCGCAGATCGAGGAGATCGTGCTGCGTACCCCCGGCGTCGCCCCGCACTTCCAGCTCAGGCTGACCCGGGAGGGCCGGATGGACCGGCTGACCGTGCGCGCCGAGGCCCGGCCGGATGCGACCCCTGAGGCACGCACGGCAGCCGCCGGGCTGATCGCGCACAGCGTCAAGGAAGGCATCGGGGTCTCGGTCGCGGTCGAGATCGTCGACCCGGAGACGCTGGAGCGCTCGGTCGGCAAGATCAAGCGCATTGTGGACGCCCGGCCGCGGGACACCGCCTGACGGCCGCCGGCCGTCCGCAGCCGTTTGCGGCGGGGCCGTTCAGGTCATCGTCGGGTCCCCCTTGATCAGGGCGAACGGGGCTCCTGCCGGGTCCTTGACCATGGCCAGCCGGCCGACGCCAGGGGCATCGGTGGGCGGGATCAGTACCGTGGCGCCCTGGCCGGTGGCCGCGGCGAAGGTGGCGTCACAGTCGGTCACACCGAAATACGGGTGCCACTCCGAGGTCGAACCGGCCTTCAGGTTCTCCTCCGGCAGCTGCATGATGCCGCCCTGCCCCGAGTCGTCGCCCTCGCCGCCGCCCGGTGCGGAGACGACCGAGTAGATGAGATCGCCGCCCATCGGCATGTCCTGGTGGTCCCAGGAGAAGACGGAGCGGTAGAAGTCCTTGGCCGCGGCCGCGTCGGTGGTGTACAGCTCCGTCCAGCACAGCGTGTTCGGCTCCATCACCCGCTCCAGGCCCTGGACGTCGCCCGGCTGCCAGACGGCGAAGTCGGCGCCCGTCGGGTCGGTGAAGGCGGCCAGCCGGCCGGCGGTGAAGACATCCATCGGCGGGACCCGCACCGAGCCGCCGGCCTGCTGCACCGTCTTGGCGGTGGCGTCCGCGTCGGGGGTCTGGAAGTACACGGTCCAGGCGGAGCGGGCGCCCTCGTCCATCAGAGGGCCGATGGCGCCGACCGTCTCGCCGCCGAGCTGGAAGAAGCCGTATCCGCCGGCATCCGGGCCGGCCGACTGGAAGCTCCAGCCGAACACGGCGGAGTAGAAGGAGACGGCGGCGTCGATGTCGGGGGCTCCCAGGTCGAGCCAGTTCGGGGTGCCCGGGACATAGTTGGTGGTCAGCATGGAGGACCTCCGTTGCACGGATCGTGACGTGCACGGCGGTGTGCGCGCCATTTCTCAGCATGGCAGCGGGCACTGACAGCCGCCCTTCACGCACACCGCGCCGGGCCCGGCTCAGGGCCCGCCTCAGGGTGCGCCGAACCGGGCCCGCAGCTCGCGCTTGAGGACCTTGCCGCTGGCGTTGCGCGGCAGCGCGTCCACGAACATCACCCGTTTGGGCGCCTTGAACGGTGCCAGACGCGCGCGGGCCGCCTCGATCAGCTCCCGCTCCCCCACCTCGTCGCCACCGCCCGCGCCGTCCGCGCGCCGTACGACCACCGCGGTCACCGCCTCGATCCAGCGCTCGTCCGGCAGCCCGATGACGGCGACCTCGGCCACCTGCGGATGCTCGTAGAGCACATCCTCCACCTGGCGCGAGGCGACCAGTACGCCACCGGAGTTGATGACGTCCTTGACCCGGTCGACCACCGTGAAATAGCCCTCCGCGTCGCGGACGGCGAGATCACCGGAGTGGAACCAGCCGCCCCGGAACGCCTCGGCGGTCTCCTCCGGCTTGTCCCAGTAGCCGGTGCACAGCTGGGGTGACCGGTAGACGACCTCACCCCGGGTGCCGTCGGGTACCTCCCGGCCCTCCTCGTCCACCACCCGTGCCTCGACGAACAGCACCGGGCGCCCGCAGGAGTCCATCCGGCCCTCGTGTTCCCCGGGGCCGAGCACGGTGGCCAGCGGCCCGATCTCGCTCTGCCCGAAGCAGTTGTAGAAGGCGAGGCCGGGCAGCCGGGCGCGGAGCCGCTCCAGGACCGGAACCGGCATGATCGAGGCCCCGTAGTAGGCCTTGCGCAGCCCGCTCAGCTCCCGGACGGTGAAATCGGGGTGGTTCGCCAGCGCGATCCACACGGTCGGCGGGGCGAACAGGCTGTCGGCCAGGCCCGCTTCCACCAGGTCGAAGATCCGGCCCGGGTCGGGCCCGTCCAGGATGGTGTTCTCCGCGCCCACCGCCAGATAGGGCAGCAGGAACACATGCATCTGCGCGGAGTGGTAGAGCGGCAGCGAGTGCACCGGCCGGTCCGTCTCCTTCAGGTCGAGGGCGACGACGGCGCTGGTGTACTCGTGCACCAGGGCGCGGTGCGTCATCATCGCGCCCTTGGGCAGCGCGGTGGTTCCGGAGGTGTAGAGGAGCTGGACGAGGGCGTCGTCGGGCACCTCGGTGACCAGGTCCGCGGCGCCGGGCCCCGCCGGCCCCGGCCCGGTGCCCGCGGGCGCTTCCCGGGCCGCGAGCCGCTCCAGCAGCCCGCCGGGCGCCCCGTAGAGGGGCATGGTGCGTACGGAATCCGGCAGCCGGTGCGCGAGCGCGGCGTCGGTGAGCACCAGCGCGCTGCCCGACTGGTCCAGGAGGTAGCGCAGATCCTCGCCGGTCAGGGTGTGGTTGACCGGAACGTGCACCAGTCCGGCGCGGGCACAGGCCAGAAAGCCGATCAGATACGCATCGGAGTTGTGCCCGTAGGAGGCGACCCGGTCGCCGGGCTCCAGGCCGTCCGCCAGCAGCACCCGGGCCGCGGCGGTCACCGCCTCGTCCAGCTCGCGATAGGTCCAGGACCGGTCCGCGTACCGCACCGCGGTCCGTCCGGGCACCCGGCGGGCGCTGCGTCGCAGGACTCCGTCGACCGTATTGCTCCGCGCTTGCGTCATGGCGCGATCCTGGGCCGCACCCCCCTCCGGGTCAAGGCACCCGGCGGAGTCCACCGCCGGCGGCCGGCCCCCGGAGGGTGGACCGGCCGCCGTCAGCCGCGGCGGGCACGCGGGGTGCACGGTTACAGCGCGCGCTCCCTGCCCTCCCAGTACGGGTCACGCAGCCGGCGCTTGTAGAGCTTGCCGTTGGGGTCGCGCGGCATGACGGCGATGAAGTCGAGCGACTTGGGCCGCTTGTAGCCCGCCAGCTGCTGGGCGCAGTGGGCCAGGATCTCCGCGGCCAGTCCGGGCGACGGAGGGTGGCCCTCGGCGGGTTCGACGACGGCCTTGACCTCCTCGCCCCAGTCGTCGTGCGGGATGCCGAAGGCGGCCGCGTCGGCCACCGCGGGGTGGCTGAGCAGGGCGGATTCGATCTCGGCGGGGTAGATGTTCACCCCGCCCGAGATGATCATGTCGATCTTGCGGTCACGGAGGAAGAGATAGCCGTCCTCGTCGAGATAGCCCAGGTCGCCGACGGAGAAGAAGTCACCGATCCGGTTCTTCCGGGTCTTGCCCTCGTCCTTGTGGTAGCGGAAGCCGCCGGTGCTCATCTTCAGGTAGACGGTGCCGAGTTCGCCCGCGGGCAGCCGGTTGCCGTCGTCGTCGAAGACGGCAAGTTCGCTGATCGGCCAGGCCTTGCCGACCGTCCCGGGCTTCTTCAGCCAGTCCTCGGCGGTCGCGAAGGCACCGCCGCCCTCGCTCGCCGCGTAGTACTCCTCGACGCAGTCGCCCCACCAGTCGATCATCGCGCGTTTGACGTGGTCGGGGCAGGGCGCGGCGCCATGGATGGCGTGCCGCATCGCGCTCACGTCGTACGCCGCACGGGTCTCTTCCGGCAGGGCGAGCAGCCGGTGGAACTGGGTCGGCACCATATGGGTGTGGGTGCAGCGCTGCTCGTCCATCAGGGCCAGCATGCGCTGCGGTGTCCACTTGTCCATCACGACGAGGCGGTGGCCGATGTGCAGTGAGGCACCGGCGAACTGCAGCACGGCCGTGTGGTAGAGCGGTGAGCAGACCAGGTGGACGTTGTCGTCGAACGGCTTGATGCCGAAGATGGCGAGGAAGCCGCCGAGGTAGGAGTCCTCGGGCGGGGTGCCGGGCAGCGGGCGGCGGATGCCGCGCGGGCGTCCGGTGGTGCCCGAGGTGTAGTTCATGACCCAGCCCAGGGTGCGGTCGGCGGGCGCGGACTCCGGCTGCCCGTCGAGGAGTTGCCCGTACGGCCGGAAGCCGTCGATGTGACCGGCGGCGTAGCGCTGGGACGCGGGCAGCTCCGCCTCGTCCGCGGCCTGCCGGGCCGCCTGCGCGAACCGCTCGTGCGCGATCAGCACCTTCGCCCCGGAGTCGGCCACGATCCAGGCGATCTCCGGGCCGACCAGGTGGTGGTTGACGGGGACGAGGTAGAAACCGGCCTGGGACGCGGCGAGGTAGGCGGTGAAGAACTCGACGCCGTTGGGGAGGACCACGGCGAAGGCGTCGCCGCGCTCCAGGCCCGCCGCGCGCAGCCCGTGGACCAGCTGGTTGCTCGCGGCGTGCAGCCGGCCCGCGGTCCACTCCTCGCCGTCCGGGGTGATCAGGACCGTCCGGTCCGGGTCGGCGGCGGCCTGCGCCCAGAAGCCGTTGGGCGGTGGGGAGTCCTTGCTCATTCCGCTGTCCTCCTCGGGTTCACGCGCGTCCGGCGATGCGGTTGATCCGGTCGATGGCCCGCTCGAAGCCGCGGGTCAGCTCGTCGAAGACGGCCTGTACGCTGCGCTCGCTGTTCATCCGGCCGACGATCTGGCCGACCGGGGTACCCAGCAGCGGCTCGACCTCGTGCCGCTGGATACGGGAGTTGGCCTCGGCGACCAGCAGGCCCTGCAGCGGCATGGGCAGGGGGCCGGGGCCGCTCGGGTCGTCCCAGGCGTCGGTCCACGCGGTGCGCAGCTGACGGGCGGGTTTGCCGGTCAGGGCGCGGGAGCGGACGGTGTCCCCGGGGCCCGCGGCGAGCAGTTTCGCGGTCAGCCGCCGGGAGTGCAGCTGGGCCTCCTCGGTGGTCAGCCAGAGCGAGCCCAGCCAGACGCCCTGTGCGCCGAGGGCGAGCCCGGCGGCGATCTGCTCCCCGGTGCCGATGCCGCCCGCGGCGAGCACCGGCAGCGGGTCGACGGCGGCCACCACCTCCGGGGTGAGCACCATGGTGGCGATCTCGCCGGTGTGCCCGCCGGCCTCGTACCCCTGGGCGACGACGATGTCGATGCCGGCGGCCTTGTGGTGCAGGGCGTGCCGGGGGCTGCCGGCCAGCGCGGCGACGAGGACGCCGTGCGCGTGGGCGCGCTCGATGACATCGGCCGGCGGCGACCCGAGGGCGTTGGCCAGCAGCTTGATCGGGTAGTCGAAGGCCACATCGAGCTGGGTGCGGGCGACCTCCTCCATCCACCCGGTGATCCGCCAGCCGGACGCCTCGCCCTCCGCGAGCCGCGGTACCCGGTGTTTTTCGAGCAGTTCGGCGACGAAGCGGCGGTGCCCCTCTGGGATCATCGCTTCGACCTCGGCCTCGCTGACGCCTGCCACCTTCTTGGCGGGCATCACCACATCGAGCCCGTACGGCAGCCCGTCGGTGTGCTCCTGCATCCAGTCGAGGTCACGCGCCAGTTCGTCCGGCGCGGTGTACCGGACCGCCCCGAGCACTCCGAACCCGCCGGCCCGCGTGATCGCCGCGGCGACCGCGGGGAAGGGGGTGAACCCGAAGACGGCGTGCTCGGCTCCCAGCGTGTTGCTCAGCTCCGTCTGCATGGGCGCAGGATGCCGCAGCGGGCCGTACGAGGGAAGAGATTTTCTGATGCCTCGTCAGAAACTTGCGTCGGGTCGTTCCGTCGCCCCGGAACGGCCCCCGCCCCTCACCCCTCCTCCAGCACCGCCATCGCCGCGTTGTGGCCCGGGATACCGCTCACTCCCCCGCCGCGTACCGCGCCCGCGCCGCACAGGAGGACGTTGGGATGCGTGGTCGCCACCCCCCAGCGGGCCGGGGCGGTGCCCTCGGCGGCGTCATCCGCCGGCTCCGCGTACGGAAAGGCCAGGTCGCGGTGGAAGATGTTGCCGCCGGGCAGGCCCAGTTCACGGTCCAGGTCGAGGGGGGATCTGGCCTCGATGCAGGGGCGGCCGTCGGCGTCGTGGGCCAGGCAGCCGGCGAGGGGTTCGGCGAGGTGGGTGTCCAGCTCGGCGAGGGTGGCCGCCAGGAGGCGGTCGCGGGTGGCGTCGTTGTCGGCGGTGAACAGCCGCGCGGGGGCGTGCAGCCCGAACAGGGTGAGCGTCTGGTAGCCCTGGCGGACCAGGTCGGCGCCGAGGATGGAGGGGTCGGTGAGGGAGTGGCAGTAGATCTCGGAGGGCGGGGAGACGGGCAGACCGCCGGACGCGGCCTGCTGGTAGGCGTCCGCCAGCTGGCGGTAGCCCTCGGCGATGTGGAAGGTGCCGGAGAAGGCCTCCCGCGGGTCCACGCCGGTGTCCCGTAGCCGCGGCAGCCGGGTGAGCAGCATATTGACCTTGAGCTGGGCACCCTCGGCGGGTGGCGGCGGAGCCTCGCCCAGGAGGCGGGCCAGCTCCCGCGGGGCGGCGTTGACGAGGACCCGGCGGGCGCCGACGGTGCCCTGGTCGCAGGTCACCTCCGCGCTGTGGCCGTCCGTCGCGATACCGGTCACCGCGCAGTCGGTGACGATCTCCGCCCCGGCCCGGCGGGCGGCGTCGGCCAGGGCGTCGGTGAGGGCGCCCATCCCGCCGATGGGGACGTCCCAGTCGCCGGTGCCGCCGCCGATCACGTGGTAGAGGAAGCAGCGGTTCTGGCGCAGCGACGGATCATGAGCACCGGCGAAGGTGCCGATCAGGGCGTCGGTGAGCACCACTCCGCGGACCAGGTCGTCGGTGAAGGTCTCCTCGACCAGCTCACCCAGGGGGCGTTCGAACAGCGCGTGCCAGAGGGCGTCGTCGTCGACCGTGGCGCGCAGCGCGGCGCGCGAGGGGAGCGGCCCGGTCAGGGTGGGGAAGACCCGTTCGGCCAGCCGCTGGGTGCTTCCGTAGAAGCGCTGCCAGGCGGTGAACTCACGGTCGGAGCCGGTGAGTTCGGCGAACGCGGTACGGGTCCGGGCCTCGCCGCCGCCGACGAGGAGCCCGGTGGGGCGGCCGTCGCGTACGGCGGGGGTGTAGGAGGAGACGGTGCGTTTGCGGACCGCGAACCGCAGCCCGAGATCCTGCACGATCTTCGGCGGCAGCAGGCTGACGAGGTAGGAGTAACGGGACAGCCGGGCATCGACCCCGGCGAACGCCCGGGTCGACACGGCGGCACCACCGGTGTGGTCCAGCCGCTCCAGCACCAGCACGCTGCGTCCTGCGCGTGCGAGATAGGCGGCGGCCACCAGTCCGTTGTGCCCGCCACCGACGATGACCGCGTCATACGAAGTCCGTTCCGGCATGCCCCTTGGTAGCACGCGGTGATCCCCGTCGCCAGGTGCAGGCGGCTGAAACCTTCACCCGGGTCGGTGCGGCTTCTTGACCGGGCCGGGGGCTGCTCCTAGCGTCCGGCCGTGCTCCGCCCCGGCACCGCTCCCGCCGTCCGCTCCGCAGGCCGTCCCGCCCACCCGTGAGGTGACCCGTGCCCCATCCGTCGGTACCCCGCATCGGCCGCACCTTCGCCGGACTGACCGCCGTCGCCGCCTGCTCGGCCGGGCTGCTGGCGGCCCCCGCGCCCGCCTCCGCCACCCCCGATCCGGCCCGCGCGCCCGGCGCCCCGCGCCTCGCCGGGGCGTATCCGAATCTGGCGCCGCGCCCCCCGATGGGCTGGAACAACTGGTCGTACTACATGTGCGACCTCGACGAGAAGGTCGTCCTCGACAATGCGCGGGCGCTGGTCCGCACGGGGCTGGCCCGCAAGGGCTACCGCACCGTCACCGTCGACGACTGCTGGATGAGCAGACAGCGTGACGACCGCGGCCGGCTGGTGGCGGACCGGACGAAGTTCCCGCACGGTATGGCCCACCTCGGGGAGCAGCTGCACCGGATGGGGCTGAAGTTCGGGATCTACGCGGACGTCGGCACGCTCACTTGTGAGAAGTACCCGGGCAGCCTGGGGCACTTCCAGCAGGACGCGGAGCAGTTCGCCCGCTGGAAGGTGGACTACGTCAAGGCGGACGGCTGCAATGTGCCGGTGACGCCGGGGCACGGCAAGGAGGCGGCCTACCGGGATCTGTACGGACAGCTGAGCCGTGCGCTGCGTGCCACCGGCCGTCCGATGACCTTCTCCGTGTCGGCACCGGCCTATTTCCAGTTCGACGGGGACAGCGTCTGGCACCGGGTCATGGGCTGGTCGGCCGAGGTCGGCAACCTGTGGCGGACCGGCCGGGACGTGGCCCTGGAGAAGAGCACACCTGCCGCGAAGTGGGCCTCCATCGTCTACAACTTCCGCTACAACTCCCGCCTGGCCGGCCTCCAGCGTCCCGGGCGCTGGAACGATCCGGACTTTCTGCTGGCCGGGGCGGCGGGGCTGACGCGGCATGAGACGCAGAGCCAGATGTCGCTGTGGGCGATGATGGCCGCACCGCTGATCTCCAGTACGGATGTGGGCGCGCTGTCCCCCGCGGCGCGCAAGGTGCTCGGGAACGAGCAGGTCATCGCCGTCGACCAGGATCCGCTCGGCGTCCAGGGGCGCGTCGTCGCGCAGGACGACGACTCGGCGGTGCTGTCCAAGCCGCTGAAGAACGGCGACCGGGCGGTCGCCCTGTTCAACTCGGGCGGCAGCCCGCGCACCCTGTCCGTCTCCGCCGGCGCGGCCGGTCTGGCGAAGTCCGGCTCCTACGAGCTGCACAATCTGGTCACCGGCCGCCGTACGCACAGTGAGGGGAACATCGTGGCGCGGGAGGTGCCGCCGCACAGCACCGTGCTCTACCGGGTCACTCCGCACTGACCGGTTGCCCCGGACCAGGTGCCGGCCGGCTTCACCGCCGGCGTACGGCGCGCTCCTGGTGCAGGGCCGCGACCCGGCGGTGCAGCGCGGCCGCCTCGTCCGTGCGGCCCAGTTGCTCCAGGCACTGGGCGAGGTCGCCCTGGCTGGCCAGCGCGTCGAGGTGGGCGGCGCCCAGGACCCGTTCGCGGGCGTCGGCGACCTGGCGGTAGAGGTCCAGTGCCTCGCTCCAGCGGCCGAGCCACCCGAGCGCCACGGCGGTCTCCCGGCGGCTGACCAGGGTGTCGGGGTGCTCGGGACCGAGCACCCGGGCACGGGCCGTGGCCACCTCGCGGGCCTCCACGAGCGCCTCCTGCCAGCGGTTCTGCCGCCCGAGGTTGACGACCAGACCGTGCCGGGCGCGCAGCGTCTCCGGGTCGTCGGCGCCCTGGGCGCGGGTACGGTCCGCGACCAGGTCGCGGTAGAGGGCCAGGGCCTCCGCGCTGCGGCCGAGCCGGCCGAGGCCGATGCCTACCTCGTAACGGGCGGCGAGGGTGTCCTCGTGCTCGGGTCCGAGCGTGGTGGCGCGCGCCGCCGCGACCCCCTGGTAAGTGTGCAGCGCGTCCACCCACTGACCCAACTTGCCCAGGACGTAAGCGAGTTCGCAGTAGGTGGCGAGGGTGTCGGGGTGCTGTGCGCCGAGCACCCGGGCGCGGGCCGCGGCCACCTCCTGGACCATGGCACGGCTGTCCTCCAGCCGTCCCAGCCGGCCGAGGTTGCCTGCGACATGGTGGCGGCAGCTCAGCGAGTCGGGATGGTCCGGGCCCAGGGCGCGCTCGCGGCCCGCCAGTACCTCGGCGTAGATCTGGTGCGCCTCGAAGTGCCGTCCGAGACGGCCCAGCGCATGGCCGGCTTCCAGACGGCTGGTGAGGGTGTCGGGGTGGTCCGCGCCGAGGAGCCGCTCGCGTTCCGCGGCGAGGGCGCGGTGCGCCTCGCCCGCCTCCTCCCAGCGGCCCAGCCGGCCGAGGTCCAGCGCGGCGGTGTGCCGTCCGGCGAGCTCGGCGAGGGCGGCGCGGCGGTCGTCCGGCGGTGCCGGGCTGGCGATACCGGCGGCCGGGGACGCGCCGCCGCCCCGCGGGTCGGTGCCGCCGGTCCAGGTGCCGGTGAGGACCGTGGTGCCTCCGGCGGCCGGATACCGCTGCGGCCGCCGGGTGGCGCCCGCCGGAGAGCCGAACGTCATCCCGTCGGTCCAGGGCGGCAGCTGCCAGGCGGGCACCGTCGCCTCTTCCGGACCGGCGGCCGCGGGGCCCCGGCCGGGGTGCGACCGGCGGGCATCGACCAGGCGTTTGCCCAGCTCGTCGGCGTCCCGGGGCCGGTCGTCGGGGTCCTTGGCGAGGAGTTCGAGCATGATCCGCTCGTAGGCCTCGGGCAGGTCGGGGCGGAGCGTGCGCGGCGGCTTCGGCGCCAGGTCGCGGTGCCCGACGAGCACCGCCCAGGCGTCACCCAGGTCGAACGGCGGCACACCGGTGGCGATCTCGTACAGCACACAGCCGAAGGAGTAGAGATCGCTGCGGTGGTCGATGCCGTGGGCGCCGATCTGTTCGGGCGACATGTAGTGCGGGCTGCCCATGGCGATACCGGTGCCGGTGAGGCGGGCGGTGAAGCCGATGTCATGGCCGAGCCGGGCGATGCCGAAGTCGCAGATCTTGACCGTGCCGTCGGCGGTCCGGACGATGTTCGCCGGTTTCAGATCGCGGTGCACGATGGCCTGTTCATGGGTGTAGGCCAGCGCGGCCGTGACCTGTTCGGCGATCTCGATGACGTCCGGGACGGGCAGCGGCTGGCGGCGGTTGTCGTCCAGCAGCTGGCTGAGGTTACGGCCGCTGAGCAGCTCCATGACGATGAAGAGGGTGCCGTCGTCCTCGCCGAAGTCATGGACGACGGTGATACCGCGGTGCTGGAGCGCGGCCGCGACCCGGGCCTCACGGCGGAAACGTTCGCGCAGCACCTGAAGGAACGAGGGTTCGTGCCGCGGCCCCAGCGGCTTGAGGCATTTGACCGCGACCTGCCGGCCCAGCGACTCGTCGCGGGCCCGCCACACCTCCCCCATCCCGCCGCGCCCGATGGTGTCGAGAAGCCGGTACCGCCGTTGAATCAGTCTGTTTTCCGCCACCGTGTATCGCCGCCCCCGTCCCCGTTCCCCGCGGTCAGCCGCGCAGCTCCCCCTGCGTGCCCTCCTGCCCGTCCAGTATGGCGGCGGATCGGCGGAGCTTGTAGGGCGCTGGGCGGGTGTCGGGACCGAGTCGTTCGACGGCGCGCAGGATGTGCCGGGGCGGGAGCCGCCAGCGGACCGTGGGCGGAATGGCGCGAAGGAGGCGGCCGGCGGCGCGCAGCCGGCGGGTGACGGCGGGAGGCGGGGGCGCGGGGCGCCCGTAGAGCTCGTGTGCGTACGCCGGGAGGGCGCCGTAGGCGAGCTGTGCCACCTGCCGCCAGAGCAGGGCGCGGACCGGGACGAGCACGGCCGGTGTCGGCGGCCGGCGCAGGAAGCCGTCCACCTCCCGGGCCTCGGGGGTCAGCGCCAACTCGGGCCGCACACGGGCGAAGTAGGCGGCGAGCGCGGCCCGGCTGCCGGGCACCCCGGCCGGGTCGAGGCCGACGAGCCGGGCGCTCTCGCGCTGCTCGTCGAGGTAGGCGTCGGCCTGGGCGTCTCCGACGGGGTAGCCGGAGCGGCGCAGTACGTGCAGATAGGAGTCCACCTCGGCGCAGTGCACCCACAGCAGCAGGTCCGGTGCGTCGACGCCATAGCGCTCGCCGGTGGCCGGCTCGGTGGCGGACAGCCGGCGGTGCATACTGCGGACCGCGGCGCCGGCCTGTTCGGCCGCCTCGGTGGTGCCGTAGGTAAGGGTGCCGACGAAGTTGGCGGTCCGCATCAGCCGCCCCCAGGCGTCCCGGCTGCCCTGCTTGCTCATCCGGAACGCGGCAGAGTTCTGGTGCACACCGCGCACCGCGCGGGGGTGCAGCGCCTGGAGGTACAGCGCGCGGACGCCCGCGATCCACATCATCGGATCCGCATGCATCTGCCAGGTCACGGAGCGGGGCCCGAAGAGCCCGGGGTCTGCTGCCATCACCGCACCTCCTGCTGCCGGATGTGACCAGATTTCCAGTTGGCATTCAGGCGACACTTCTGAGCTGTGATGCCAACTTCCTTCCGCGTCACAGGCCCAGATTACGGACTCTACCTGGCGCATTCGGAAGTATGGACGACGCAGATGCCGTACCCCCGGTCGTGGAGCAAGGCTCAGGTGAGCCCTCTGCCAGGGCTCCTTGGAGATGCTCCACTCTTACCAGTGGCCTGAGCTTTCATACAGCTGCGGTGGACACGTGGTCCTCGCCGTGGGGGTGTGAGGTGAAGCTGCCACGGCCGGTGCGAGCGCGGTCTCCGTCAGCCTTGAAGCTGCGCGAGTGCCTCCTGTAGTTCCATGCGCTCGAAGGGAGGCGTGGTTTCTTGCTGCGCGAGATGAGTGAGGAGTCGGTGGGCGTAGTCGGCATGCTGACTGCCCAGGCCGGCGAGACATTCGGCGGCAGCCAAGCGGCTCGGGATGGCGCAGTGCTCGTTCTCCGCGATGGAGGTGAGTGCGGCAGTAGCGGTCGCGAGGTAACGCCCGCCGAATTCGATCAGCGCTTCAGCTGCGTCGAGACGTAGCCAGGGGGCCAGTTGAGTGCTGGAGGCGATGTGTTGCAATCGCTCCGCGGTCCGGTGTCCCTCTTCGGGGGCTGCCTCGCACAGCCGGTAGATCACTGCGCTTCGCTCAGCGCTCTCCAGACCCCCCTCACAGACAAGTTCGCTGAACAGTTCGGCCCCATCACGGACGTCTTCTGCGGTGAGTTGTTCGAGCACGGTGATCAGGGCAGAGGGCTCGCAGTACTCAGCGGCGGCATCGAAGGGTAGCAACGGCTGCTCATCAGGCGACGTCTGTCCACCATTCAGGCTGTGCTCATCGAGTAGGTGCGTGGTGAAGCATGTCCTGATCTCCTCCGCCTCGGCGGGGTGACGAATGGCCAGGGCGGCCAACGCCTGCAAGCGCAGCGCATTCGGGTAGCTGGCGCTGCCTGCATAGGAACGCAGCATCTTGTGGGCTGAGGGATCCGTGAGGTGGCCCGCCATACGCCAACAGTCAGGTGGCAGGAAGGGGAGTCGCTCCAGAAAGGAAGCAACGTGCGCGGGATCCGCAGGGCTGCCCTCGGCAAGAAGGAAGCCGGCTATCTGCTGGTGTTGTTCCGAGCCCTGCTGCAGCCAGGTAAGCATGCGCGCAGATTCGAGTGGATGCCGGTGAGCGTAGTGGAGAAGAGCGGCTCGTGCTGTCTGCGCTCGCGTCTCCTTGCCCAGGACCGCTTGCTCCAGGATGCCTGTCCATTCCCGGGACGTTGGGTCGAAGTGGGCAGGCAGGCACAGGGACTGCGCCTCGGCAGCCAGGTGCTCGGCAAAGCTCACGTGCAGAAAGCGAAGGCCGTCTTCAGCGGAGAGAACGAGGCCGCTCGTGGTGAGCAGAGCGGCGACCAGTTCGGCCCACCCCGGAATGCTGGTGCGGGCACGCGGGCCCAGCTGTTCGCAAAGCCATGACAACGCGCTGTGGAGCAAATCGGGAGACGTCTCCGTGACCGTGGTCAGCGCAAGGTGACGCAGCAGATCGTCAAACCGCTCCCGCAGGAACCGTACGCAGTCCAGGGCGGCGGGGTCACGCAACGTGCTGGAAGCCGGGCAGTTCAGGTACGTGTCACGTTGCAGACTCTTGGCACTTACGAGGTAGGCGCGGTACTGCTCGTAGAGCGCATACTGATTAGCGGGAAGCATCCGGTCCGGCCATGCCTCGAACACTGCTGCGGCAACGGCCGCCAAGAGCGGATTCGCCATGAGTTCCTGCAGGCCCGCGAGTTCCGCCTGCCGGACAAACTCCTGCGCCTGTCCGGGCCCGGGCTCCTCCACACCGAACCAGCGGGAAGCGAACTCTCGCACCTGCCTGTCATCGAACGGCGCCACTGCCCATCGGCTGAAGCCCGCCCGATGGAACACGGCCCTCTCCAGGCGGTGCAGCGGGCGGCTTGCCACGACGAAGCGCGTCCGCGCTTCGTCCGCCCGAATCTGCTCCGCCAACGTGGTCAGGCGCTGCGTCAGATGGGCGCGTTCCCCAACAGCAGAGACTTCATCCAGCCCATCCACCATGATCAGCCACGTTGCGCCCTCGGGCATCAGTCCACCCACGGCCTTGGTGAAGCGACGCTCACCGTCATACCCTCGCCCATAGACCAGCCGAGACAGGGCAAGGTCAACACCATCGTGCGAGGTAGCCAGATACGACGCCGTGGTCCAAACCGGGATCAGGCTTCCGTCTCTGTCTCCCCCCTGCAGCAGTAGCTGAGACAGCCTTCCTGCCAGACGGGCCATCAGGGTCGACTTGCCCCCGCCGGGGCCGGCCTCCACCAGCAGGTGCCCGCGCTCGGGTGACGACAGGATCTCGTCGACGGGAACACCTCGGAGCACATCGGATGCCTCCCCTGTTGCGAAGCCCGCATCAAGCGTCTGCGGGACGTGCACCTCCGACAGCGGTAGCCGTGCACCTGATCCGTCGTGAATGACATACGGCCACAACTCTCCCTGGTCCCGCTGCCGCTCCAAGAGATCCTCAAGCACGACGGGCAGGCTGGTGGCAGAACATGCTCGCCGCGGGCGTTCAGGCTGTGCCTCCTCGATCAAGCTTTGAAAGTACCGTCGGCTCCGCATCGCGGGCACTGGTGCACCAGACCATGCGTGCCATAGCTGAACCAAAGCCCAGACCTTGTCGCCGCTCGCAGGACTTGGCGCTACAGCCTTGGCCGGGTCGTCGGGAATCCAGGAGCTGAGACGCTGAGCGTCCAGAAGCACGTTGAAGGGTTGAGCGCGAAGGGCTTGCGCTGTCGCGCGACGCGAATAGGGCAGGCCTTCAGCACTCCGCCCCGCGCAGGCCCGGCGTTCAAGGCTGCGTAACTCTTCCCACAGACCGCTCGCCCGCCCCGCCATCGCTCTCCCAGTCGCTACCCGCCCCGCGTCCGTGCCCGTGGCGGGCACCGACGGGCAGCTTGTGACCAGCAGGGTAAGGGGCCTGCGTCCGCTCTGCCCGTCGTTTACCCGCCTCGACGACGAGGACGTCATCGTCTCTCACATTCGACCAGTCGAGGAGATCAAAATGCGCAACCGCACACGTTCACAGACTCGCAAGCGTCTACTGCAGACCGCCCTGTTTGCGGCCGTACGTGGCGCTGCGGCAGCAGGCGGATCGATGCTCGTCGCTCTCACCGCATGGTGGTTGAGGCAGGGATGAGCTCCAGGCACACCACGACCGCACCATCGCGGGGAGAGCTGATACTGCCGTTCAGCCGGCCAACGCCATTCCCCTGCTCGCGGAACTGCCACCATCCACACGCTGTCGAACAGGCTCACTGCCCCCGTGTCGCCGGATCACCGCCGCACCCGAGGCATCCCCAGGCCGATCCACGAGATGATCTCGCGCTGGATCTCGTTGTTGCCGCCGCCGAAGGTGAAGATGACGGCGGAGCGGTAGCCGCGTTCCAGTTCGCCGTGCAGGACCGCTCCGGCTGAGCCCTCCTTGAGCGGGCCCGCGGAGCCGACGATCTCCATCAGCCAGGCGTAGGCGTCCCGGCGGGCCTCGGAGCCGTAGACCTTGACCGCGGAGGCGTCCTGCGGGGTGAGGGTGCCCTGCTGGAGGGCGTCGACCATCTGCCAGTTCAGCAGTTTCATGGCGTCCAGTCTGGTGTGGGTACGGGCCAGCCGGCCGCGTACCCAGCCCAGGTCGATGACCCGGCGGCCGTCGGCGAGCTTGGTGTCGGCGGCCCAGCGCTGGACGTTGTGCAGGGCGCGGATGGCCATGGTTCCGTGGGCGGCGAGGGTGACCCGCTCGTGGTTGAGCTGGTTGGTGATGATCCGCCAGCCCTTGTTCTCCTGGCCGACGCGACGGGAGGCCGGGACGATGATGTTCTCGTAGTAGCTGGCGGTGGTGTCGTGCGAGGCGAGGGTGTTGATCAGGGTGCAGGAGTAGCCGGGGTCGCTGGTGGGGACGAGGAGCATGGTGATGCCCTTGTGGGGCGGGGCGGCCGGGTCGGTGCGCACCGCGAGCCACACCCACTCCGCGGTGTCGCCGTTGGTCGTCCAGATCTTCTGCCCGTTGACGAGGTAGTGGCCGGTCTCCTCGTCGCCCTCCCGTACGGCGCGGGTCTTGAGGGCGGCCAGGTCGGTGCCGGCGTCGGGTTCGCTGTAGCCGATGGCGAAGTCGATCTCGCCGGAGAGGATCCTGGGCAGGAAGTAGGACTTCTGCTCGTCGGTGCCGAACTGCATGATCGTCGGGCCGACGGTGTTCAGCGCCATCAGCGGCAGCGGCACCCCCGCCTGGGCGGCCTCGTCGAAGAAGATGAACTGTTCCATCGGGGAGAGTCCGCGGCCGCCGAACTCCTTGGGCCAGCCGACGCCGAGCCAGCCGTCGGCGCCGAGCCGGCGCACGGTCTCGCGGTAGAAGCGCTTCTGGGCGGCGGGGTCGGCGAGGGGGGCGCCCCTGGTGCCCTCGGGGTCACGGCCGTAGGTGTTGTCCGGCACCAGCGCGGCGAAGTACGTGCGCAGCTCGGCGCGCAACTGCTGCTGCTCGGGGGTGTATTCGAGGTGCACGGCCCCTCCAGTTCGTCCGGTCCGGTCGTCCGGTCCGAGGACGGCCCGCGAAGCTGACGGGCCGTCGGCTGCCGGATCGAGGGGCACAGTAGAACGCGTTCCAGTAATACGGAAGGGTGTGGAGAGGTGTGGAGGGTGCGGAGGGCGGGAGGGTGTGGGCGGAGGACCGGACGGCGTGGCGGGGCGGCGGTAGACGCACGAAGGCCCGGTCCGGTGCCGCTGCGGCACCGGACCGGGCCTCCCCGGGGCTCCATCAGCCCACGGTGTGCTTCGCCGGGTGGTTCGTCTGCACCCGGGTGCGGTGGATGTCCTTGCAGTACTTGACCTGGCCGCTGTTGGTCACGTACTTCGCCGCGACCCAGGTCCCCCGCTCCGCGCGGGTCAGGTACCAGACGGAGTTGCCGCCCACGCTCTGGGTGCGCACCTTGCACACCAGGCCGACGTGCGCGCGGTGCCGGAGGTAGCCCCGTACGGAGGAGTCCGTGCTGGGGTACTGACGCTCACTCAGCCCCTTCTTGGCGGTGACCACGCCGAAGGGCTTGGCGGGGCCGGGCGTCGCCTGGGCCGGGGCGGCGGCGAGGAGCGTCGCGCCGAGGGCGACGGCCGTGGCCAGCGCACCCGTGCCGGCGACGAGCCGTTTGCCTCGGGCCGCGAGGATGTCGGTCGTGGACATAGGGGTCTCCTGTTCTTGACGCGCAGTGCCACCCACTGGCAGGAAGTGGACATTACGCGCAAACCACCATCGGAATGTGGTGAAACGACGAACAGGCCGCCGATCGTGTGACGGGGCGGGCGGGCGCGCCCGGGTCATGAGCCGTCGCCGCCCGGTGGGGCGTACCGGGGACGACCGGGGTCAGCCCTCGGTACCGACGCGGTGGATGCCGAACGAGGCTCCCTGCGGATCCCGGATCACCGCAACCTTCGGCCCGTGGGGGACCTCCGTCGGGGGCACCAGCAGCATCCCCCCGGACTCGGCGGCCCGGGCGGCCGTCTCATCGACGTCGGCGACCGCGAAGTACGGCAGCCAGTGCGCCCTGACGTCCTCCGGGTAGAACTCGTCCAGCGCGCTCAGGCCACCGAAGTCGGCGCCGTCGATGCCCCACTGCGGATAGTCCTCGTGGGTGCCCACGGTCCAGCCGAAGACCCTCGTGTAGAACGCCTTGGCGGCCTCGGCGTCCCGGGTGGCGAGCTCGACCCAGCCGAGCGAGCCCGGTGCGTTGAACAGCGCGGCGCCGGCGAACGAACGGGCCTGCCAGATCGAGAAGACGACGCCCTCCGGGTCGGCCAGGACGGCGAAGCGGCCCACGTCGAAGACGTCCATCGGCCCCATCAGCTGCCGCCCGCCCGCCTCGGTGACCGACGCGGTCAGCGCATCGGCGTCCCGGGTCGCGAACGACACGGTCCAGGCGGTCGGCTGCCCGGGGGCGTAGAGCGGGGTCAGCGCGGCGACCGGGGCGCCTCCCAGATACAGCGTGGTGTAGCCGCCCGCCTCCTCCCGCGGGTCGGTCTCGGCGCGCCAGCCGAAGACATGGCGGTAGTACACCTTGGCGGCTTCCACGTCCGAGGTGCCCAGCTCCACCCAGCAGGGCGCGCCGGGCGTGGGCTCAGTGATCTTCACGGTGTGTTCCGTCCCTCCGCGCCGGGCACTGCCGGGCGGTGCCGCATTCGCGTCCGTACCCTGCCGGTCTCCGTACGCTGCCGATCGTCCGATGGGCACGGCGGGGCCGCAACCGGAGGGCGGCGTCGGCCGGGCGGGCCGCCCCGCTCCCGTCACGGGTCACGGCCGTCGGGCGGGCAGCAGGCGCAGTGCGCCGTCCGGGACGTCGGGGGCGAAGGCCTGGGCCAGCGCGCGGGCGGCGTGCTCGGCGACCTGCGTGGCGCGGCGCAGCATGGCCGACTCGTAGGCGCGTACCGCCGCGTCCGGATCCCCGGCCTCGGCCAGGGCCCGGGCGAGTTCGCAGCCGTCGAGCATGGCGAGGCCGGCGCCCCCGCCGGCGAACGGTGTCATCAGATGCGCGGCGTCGCCGAGCAGAGTCAGGCCCGGGGTGTGGGGCCAGGGGTGCGGCACCGGCAGCGCGAACAGCGGCCGGTTGACGAATCCGCCGTCGTTGTCCCGCAGCAGCGCCAGCAGCCGGTCGTCCCACCCCGCGAACCCGTCGAGCAGTACGGCGCGGACGGCCTCGGTGTCCGTCATCGTCACCCCGGCCTCCAGCGCCCAGTCCTGGGAGCCACGGAACGCGGCATACACAAGGAGACGGCCATGACCGTGCCGCCGGGCGATCAGCCCCTTGCCGGCGGACAGCGCCAGCACGCTGCCGTCGCCGGCCAGCCGGGCGAGGTCCGGATGGCGGCTGTCGGCATCCGAGATACCGGTCTCGACGAAGGTGACACCGGAGTAGTGGGGAGTGTCGTCGGTGAGCATCGGCCGCACCCGGGACCAGGCACCGTCGGCGCCGATGACCAGGTCGAAGGTCTCGGTGTGGCCGTCGTCGAACTCGGCCTTGTGGCGGCCGTCGCCGAGCGGATGCAGGGTGCGCAGATAGCGGTCCCAGTGCACGGTCCCGGCGGTGAGGGAGGCCAGCAACAGACGGCGCAGTCCGGCCCGGTCGACCTCGGTGCGGTCGGGGCCGCCGGGGGCGGGGGCGTCCCGGAGGAGCACGGTCGCGGTGTGGTCGAGCAGTCGCACCTCCTGCCCCGCGGGGCGGGCGAGGGCGGTGAACTCCTCGTAGAGACCGGCCGCCCGCAGCGCGGTCCGACCGGTCGTCATCTGCAGTTCCAGGGTGCCGCCTTGCGGATCGACGGCGACCGAGGACTCATGGGCGAAGACGGTGACCGGTACGCCGCTGCGCTGGAGCACGCGGGCACAGGTCAGCCCCCCGGGACCGGCACCGATGATCGCGATACGCGGAGTGGTGGGGTGCATGGCGCTCCTCGGCGGGTGGAACCACAAGTCCCCCTCACCAGAGAAGCACAGTGCCCCATAACGCACAATCGATGCACTTGCGGGGTGACTCAACCCAGAAGCCCCAAAAGGGGTTGACGGGCCGTCACCGGCGACGGCGCGGGCGGAGTGAGAGGGCGGGCGAGTGGGTAGGTCGCCCCAGGTCGGGGCCCTCAGGGAGCATCGGGACGATGATCGGCCGACAAATGGGATAGTTGACCGTTTACCGAACCCTCGCTTGCAATATTAGGTATGCCTAACCTAATGTAACGACACGTGTCGACGACCAAACCACCTGCCACTGCACCCCCTGTGCCCGATCCGCGCCCCGCCGCTCACACCCTGCGGCGCATCCCGCTGTTCGTGGCCGGGCTCTGTGCACTGGCGGTCTGTGCCGCCCTGAGCCTCGCCCTCGGCGCCCGCTCCGTACCGCTTGCCACCGTGTGGGACGCGCTGACCGGTGCCGCCCACGGGCCGGACGCCTTGGTGGTGACGGGGCTTCGGGTACCACGGACCGTGGTGGCGCTCACCGTCGGCGCGGCGCTCGGGGTCGCCGGAGCGGTCGCCCAGGGCATCACCCGCAATCCGCTCGCCTCACCGACCACCCTCGGCATCAACGCGGGCGCGGGCTTCGCGGTGGTCACCGCGATCTACGCACTGCATCTGACCCGGCCCGTGCAATACCTCTGGTTCGCCTTCGCGGGCGCCGCGGCCGCCGCGCTGTTCGCCCAGGCCCTGGCCCGGCGCAGCGGCGACCTCGACCCGGTACGCCTCGCGCTGGGCGGCACCGTGCTGCAACTCGTCCTGCTGTCCTGGACGTCGACGGTCATGCTGGCCAGCAAGCGGTCGCTGGACGAGGCCCGGTTCTGGCTGGCCGGTTCGCTGGCCGAGCGCCCGCTGACGGTGCTCTACCCGGTGCTGCCGACCCTGGTGATCGGTCTGGTCCTCGCGCTGGCCCTCACCCCCGCCCTCAACGCCCTGGCCCTGGGCGACGATTCGGCGCAGGCACTGGGTGTGCCGGTGGCCCGGATCCGCACCGCCGGCGGCCTGGCCGTCGTACTGCTCGCCGCGTCCGCGGTGGCCGTGGCCGGTCCGCTCGCCTTCATCGGGCTGGCCGCACCGCACCTGGTCCGCCAGTTGCTGCGCACCTCCGACCACCGGGTGGTGGTGCCCGGCTGTCTGATCGCCGGCCCGCTGCTGCTGCTCACCGCCGACATCCTCGGACGGCTCGTCATCCGGCCGTCCGAGCTGCAGGTCGGCATCATCAGCGCGTTCCTGGGCGCGCCGCTGCTGGCGATGCTGGCCCGGAAGGTGGCCCGGTGAACGACGCACTGCGGAGCCGGCAGCCGCTCGGCTCCTCCTCCCTGCCGCCCGCCGCGGCCCCCGGACGCCGGGCCGGACGCGGCCGGACCCTGCTGCTCGCCCTCGCCGGTCTGGTGGTGCTCTGCGCGCTGGTGACGGTGTCCGTGGCCAACGGTGAGATGCCACTGCCTCCCGTCGAGGCGGCCAAGGGACTGTTCGGTGCCGGTGATGCCGGCACGGTGCTGATCGTCCAGGAGTTCCGCGCGCCGCGGATGGCCGCGGCGATCGTCGCGGGGGCGGGCCTGGCGGTGGGCGGTGCCCTGCTGCAGCGGCTGTTCCGCAATCCGCTCGCCTCCCCCGATGTGATGGGGGTGACCGGCGGTGCCTCGTTCGGCGCGGTGGCGATGCTGGCCGCCGGGGCCTCGCAGGCGATGATCCCGCTGGCCGCGCTCGGCGGCGGGCTGCTCGCCGCGGTCCTGCTGGGCGTGTTCGGCTGGCGCTCCGGAACCAGTGTGACCCGCCTGGTGCTGGTCGGTCTCGCCGTACAGGCGGGCCTGACCGCGGCGGTGAGCTTCATGATCGTCAGCTTCCCCACCGAGCTGGCCGGCTCGGCCCTGCAGTGGACCACGGGCTCGCTGTACGGGCGGACCTGGACCGAAGTGTGGTCCGCGGGCGGAGCGGTGGCCGTGGGCCTTGCCCTGGCCTTCGCGCTGCACCGCCGGCTCGCCGTCCTCGACCTGGGCGACGACTCGGCCGGCACGCTCGGTCTGAACACCCACACCGCCCGGCTGCAGGTCCTGGTCATCGCCATCGTGCTGGCCTCGCTGGCCGCCGCGCTGACCGGCCCGGTCGCCTTCGTCGCGCTGGCCGTCCCGCACATGGTGCGGTTCCTCGCCGGGCCGCCGACCGCCGGGACGCTGGCACTGTCCGCCCTCGCCGGCGCCGTACTGCTGCTCGCCTCCGATCTGGTGGCGCAGTATCTGCTGCCGGTCAGCGGCCTGCCGGTCGGAGTGGTCACCGCCACTCTGGGCGCGCCCTGGCTGCTGGTGCTGATGATCCGTCAGAGCAGTTCCGTGAACAGGAGTGCCCGATGACCGCCAACCAGCTCTCCACCCACGGACTCGATCTGCGCTACGGCGACCGGCTGATCGTCGACGGCCTCGATCTGGTGCTGCCCGGCGGCGCCGTCACCGCCGTCGTCGGCCCCAACGCCTGTGGTAAGTCGACCCTGTTGCGCGGTCTGACCCGGCTGCTGCCGCCGGCCGCCGGCACCGTCGCCCTGGACGGCGCAGACATCCACCGGATGCCGGCCCGTGCGCTGGCCCTGCGGATGGGGCTGCTGCCCCAGCAGCCGGTCACCCCCGACGCGATCACCGTCGAGGCGCTGGTACGGCTCGGCCGCTACCCGCACCAGCGGCTGCTGAGCCCCTGGTCGACGGCGGATCAGCAGGCGGTGGAGGAGGCGCTGCGGCGCACCGGCACCGTGGAGCTGCGCGACCAGCCCGTCGACCAGCTCTCCGGCGGCCAGCGGCAGCGCGCCTGGATCGCGCTCGCGCTGGCCCAGGACACCGATCTGCTGCTGCTCGACGAGCCGACCACGTTCCTGGACCTGCGGCACCAGCTCGATGTCCTCGACCTGGTCGCCGCGCTGCACTCCGAGGCGGGCCGCACCGTGGTGATGGTGCTGCACGACCTCGGGCAGGCCGCCCGTTACGCGGATCATCTCGTGGTCCTCAAGGACGGGCAGCTGGCGGCGGCCGGCGCCCCGGCGGACGTACTCGACGCGGAGCTGGTCAAGTCCGTGTTCGACGTGGACTGCCGGGTGATCCCCGACCCCGAGACCGGCACCCCGCTGGTCGTGCCCAAGGGCAGCGCGAAACGGCACACCTCCGTCACCGCCTGACCCGCCCGCTCTCCCCCACGAGCACTTCCCTTTCCGCTCTCCCCTCAAGGAAGTCGAACCCTCATGTTCACGAGATCTGCTTTCCCCGGCGGCCGCCGGCTGTCGGTTGCCCTGCTCGCCGCCACCCTGGGCGCCGGGACCCTGACCGCGTGCGGCGGCGGCGCGTCCTCGGACGGCGACGACTCGGCGAAGGGCGGCGCCGGTTTCCCGCGCACCGTCAAGAGCGTCCTCGGCGGCTCGGTGAAGATCCCGGCCAAGCCCAAGCGCGTGGTCGTCCTGGACACCGGTGAGCTGGACGACGTCACCATGCTCGGCATCAAGCCCGTCGGCGCGGTCTCCCCGCACATGAAGAACGACGGCGGCTTCCCCGCCTACCTCAAGGGCAAGATCGGCGGCGTCAAGGACGTCGGTCCGCTTCTCGAGCCGAACCTCGAGAAGATCGCGATGCTGAAGCCCGATCTGATCCTGTCCTCCAAGGTCCGGCACGAGAAGATCTACGACAAGCTCAACGCCATCGCGCCGACCGTCTTCACCGAGACCACCGGCGGCCCCTGGAAGGCCAATCTGAAGGTCCACGCCAAGGCCCTGGGCCTGGAGAAGGAGGCCGACCAGAGGCTGAAGGCGTACGAGGCCCGGGCCAAGGCACTGGGTGAGGCCATCAAGAAGAAGTACGACGGCAAGATGCCGTCGGCCTCCGTGGTCCGCTTCGTCGCCGGCCCGACCCGCCTCTACCAGAAGTCCTCCTACAGCGGCGTGGTCCTGAACGACATCGGCCTGGAGCGGCCGAAGTCGCAGAGCTCCACCGACCCGGTCAAGACGATGCTCGACGTCAGCCCCGAGCAGATCGACAAGGCCGACGCCGACATGGTGTTCGTGACCGTCGCGGACGACCCGGACAAGACCCAGCAGAAGGACGTCACGTCCAACCCGGTCTGGAAGGACCTGCGGGCCGTCAAGGACCACAAGGTCCACAACGTGTCCGACGAGACCTGGATGTCCGGCATCGGTATCCAGGCCGCCGAGCACATGCTCGCCGACGTGGCGAAGGCCACCGGCGTGGCGCTGCCGAAGAGCTGAACCGCCCGGGGGTGGGCCATCGTCCCCCGGCCCGCCCCCACGGCCCCGGCCACGATCCGCCGGGGCCGGCCACGACTCCCCCCCCCCCACACCACCCTTGATCCCGAAGGGGCCCCGCTCATGCGGATGTACCTGCTCGCCCTCAACCCCACCGACTCGGTCACCGATGGCTTCCTGCCCGCCGCCGCCCGCCTCGGTCTCGATGTCACGGTCCTGACGGACCAGCCCGAAGCGCACCGGCGCGGCTACCCCGAGATCGAGGTCCTGGAGTGCGACGTCCATGACTTCCGCGCCGTCATCACCCGCATAGCCACCCACCACCCGGCCGACGCGGTCTTCACCAACAGCGACCATCTGCAGACCCAGGCGGCGCTGGTCGCCGACTACTTCGGGCTGCCCGGCAAGGACTGGCGGGCCGCGCTGCGCGCCAAGAACAAGGCCGAGATGCGCCGTCACCTCGCCGTGGCGGGCGTCGACACCGTACGGTCCGCGGAGCTCGCGCCCGGCCAGGACCCGTCCGCGTTCACCGCCGCCGGCCTGCCCTACCCCTGTGTCCTCAAGCCCCGCGAGGGCGTGGCGAGCGAGGATGTGGTGCTCGCCGAGGGACCGGACGAGCTGGTGGCGCTCGCCAAGGAGATCCAGGCGCGGCGCCCGCAGGCGGCGCTGGTCGCCGAGGAGTTCCTGGCCGGCGAGCTCTACACCCTGGAGACCCTGGGCGACGGCCGCGTACGGCATGTCCTGGGCGGTTTTCACACCACGGTCTCCGCCCCGCCGGCCTTCATCGAGGAGCGGCTCGACTTCGTCGCCGCCCACCCCCAGCCCGTGGTGGAGCAGGTGCTGGCCCAACTGGACGCGCTGGGCGTAGGGTTCGGCGCCTGCCACACGGAATTCGTGGTCCACGAGGGCCGCGCGCGGCTCATCGAGGTGAACTACCGCGTCATCGGGGACCAGTGCGACCTGATGCTCGCGCAGGTCCTGGACATCCCCCTGTTCGAGCACATTCTGCGGACCCACCTGGGCGAGCCGCTGCCCGCCGATCTCGGCGCGCGGCGCGACGGGGCGGGCCGGGTGGACTACGCCTGCGCCGACCGGGCCGGGACGCTCACCGCGGCGCCCGCCGCCGCGGACCGGACGGTGGACGGCGTCCGGCTCACCTACCGGCCGCTGCGCGAGGTCGGCACCGAGCACCCGCACTACCGCACCAACCGCGACTACCTCGGCGTACTGCGGGCCACCGGCACCGACCGGAGCGCCGTGGAGCGGGTGTCGGATGCGTTCTTCGCGGCCGAGCGCTGGGAGATATCGACGTGACCGCCGCGCTCGACACCGCAACCGGCCAGGCCGGGGCCGCGGAGGACGCGGAGGAATCCGGACTGCTGCTGCGTGTCCTGGGCGCGCTGCTCCGCGAGGACGTGGTCGGCCTGCGCACCCGTGGCACGCTGCTGGAGCGGCCGGACGGCCCCTGGCTGCGGCTGCCCGCGGACGAGGCCGCCGGGGCGCTGCTGCTGCCCCTCGGCGAGGACGGCTACCAGAGCGTGTACACGGCGCGGCTGCCGCTCCTCGTCCGCGAGTCCGACGGCGCCCGGCTGACCGCGGTCGAGGAGGTCCTCGCGGCGCTCCAGGCGCTGGCCGACCCGGCCGACCACGAGGGCTTCGCCGCCTTCGCCGAGGAGTGCCGCCAGACCCTGGCGACGATGCGGCTGCACACCCGGACCCGGGACGAGGCCGAGGACGAGCTGACTGTTCGTCATGGCGCGGACCCCGCCGGCTGGCTGGGGCTGAAGGGCGGTCTGGCGTACGACACGCTCGCCGCCCGGCTCGACCACCCCGTTTACCCGACCGCCCGCGGCCGGTCCGGTCTGACCGAGGGCCAACTGCGCGCCTATGCACCGGAGTTCCGCCCGGACTTCGCGCTGCGCTGGCTCGCCCTGCCGCGCGACGCGGTCACCCTGCCGGGCGGCGAGGCGACGCTGCCCGCCTGTTGGCCGACGCCTGCCGAGCTGGGCCTCCCCCACCTCGACGGCAGCCATCTCGCCCTCCCGGTCCACCCGTTGACGCTCGGCGACCCGCTGGACGGTGCGCTGCGCGACACGGGCCTGGCGGGCGACGCGGTGCTGTCCGAGCGTGCCGTGGTCGACGTCGTCCCCACCCTGTCGATGCGCACCGTGGCACTGGACGCCGAGCCACGGCTCCATCTGAAGCTGCCCCTGGCCACCGCCACGCTGGGCCTGCGGAACCGGCGCACCATCAAGCCCGGAACGCTCATTGACGGCGCCGAGGGCCAGCGGCTGCTGGAGACCGTGCTCGCCCGCGAGCCGCGCTTCCGGGAGTCGGTCCTGCAGGCCGACGAGACCGTCTACGCGCACGCCGGCCACGAGCTGCTGTCCGTGCTGTGCCGCCGCTACCCCGCAGGGCTGGACGGCAGTGCCGTGGTGCCGATGGCCGCACTGCTGAGCCGGGCGCCCGGCGGGCGACTGGTGATCGACCACCTCGCGGACCGCTTCTACGGCGGCGATCCGCTCGCCCTGCTGGACGCCTGCCTCACCCTGCTCTTCGACTGGCAGACCACGCTCTTCGGCTACGGCATCGCGCTGGAGTCCCACCAGCAGAACATCTCGCTGGTGTGGGACCGTACGGCGGACGGCGCACGGCTGCGGCTGCTGTTCAAGGACAACGACGGGCCGCGGATCAACACCGCCCGGCTGCGGGACACGCTGGGAGCCGACGCCCCGGACCCCGCGGTCTTCGCCGACCCGCGGATCTTCGCCGAGAGCGACCGGCCGGTGCTGGACCTGTTCGCCACCATCACCGTCCACCTGTGCGCCGGTTCGTACGCCTTCGGACTCGCCCGGCACGGGCGGGCGCCGCTCACGCGGCTGCTGGGTCTGGTCCGCGACCGGCTCGCCGAGGCCGTCGAACGGCTGGGCACCGCCCCGGGCGAGCCGGGCGCCGCGCTGCGCGCATACGTCCTGGACGCCCCGCAGCTCCCCGTCAAGGCGATGGTGAGCGCCGGGACGCTGCTCTCCAAGGAGCGTTCGGGCGCGGCCGACATCAACAAGCACTACACCACCGGCCCCAACTATCTGCTGCCGAACGGGACTTCCCGATGAGGACCACCACTTCTCGCCAGGTCGAGCCGACCGCCGTCGAAACCAAGGACCGTCCGGGCCTCACCCGCCGCCAGGTGCACGCCGTGGCCGGCTGCTACTTCGTGGCGTCGTTCGCCGCCCTCGGCCTGCCGCCGTATCTCACCGAGATCCTGCCCGAGCTCGGTGACGGCGCCGCCCGCTGGGCCGGTCTGCTCTACATCGTCCCCACCATCTTCGGGGCCCTCGGCGCACCGCTGTGGGGGCGGCTCGCTGACCGCTTCGGACGCAAACGGCTGTTGCTGCGGGCGCAGTTGGGGCTGGCGGCGGCATTCCTGCTGGCCGGCTGGGCCGACTCGCTGGCCACGTTCGTCGCGGCGCTGGTCCTCCAGGGCATCCTCGGCGGCACCTTCGCCGCGTCTAACGGCTATCTGGGAGCGGCGCTCGAGGGCAATGCGCTGTCCCGGGCACTGACCCTGATGCAGGGCAGCGCCCGTGCGGCACTGGTCTTCGCCCCGATCGTGGTCGGCTCGCTGACGCCGTGGCTGTCACCGCACCGTCAGTACGCACTGCTGGCCGTGCTGCCGCTGACCGCGGCCGTGATGCTCGCGGCGCTGCCGGAGCCGCCGAGAGCCCCGGCCGCCGCGGCGAAGCAGGCCGAGGCCGTGGCGGAGACCGATGCCGTGCAGTCGCCGGAGACGGCGGCGGGGACGGCGGCGGAGCCGGCCGGGCGTGCCCCGGTCGCGTCCCTGCGCGCCCTCTATGCGCTGGAGTTCGCCTTCGTCTTCTCCACCGTCATCTCCTTCCCGTACCTGATCTCCCTCATCAAGGAACGGATTCCGGGCACCGGACCGATGGTGTCCGGCGTACTGTTCGCCCTGCCCCACATGTGCTATCTGGTCGCGGCGATGGCGGTGCACGCCGTCTTCCGCACCCGCCCCCGGCTCGGTATCGGTATCGGCTTCGGCTGTATCGCGCTCGGACTGGCCGGACACGGCCTGGTGGACTCGCTCACCGGCTTCATCGCGGTCCGTCTGGTACTCGGTGCCGGGCTCACCCTCGGTCTGGTCTGTCTGTCCGTACTGGCCGCGGACTGTGCCAAGGGCCGGGCCCCCGGCGGGCTGTTCGGCTCGATCGAATTCTTCTCCAAGGCCGGCGCGGTCGCCGCCGGTGTGGCCGCCGCGGTCGGCAACGACTGGTTCGGCCCGGCCGCGCCCGTCCTGACCGGCACCGCGATCGCCCTGGTGACCGTCCTCGCGACCGCCGCCCCTGTTCTGCTGTCCCGCCTCCCCCGCACCCGCAGGAGCCCGCGATGCCTCCGCTGACCAATTCCCCCGGCACCGCCGCGGCGCACGCCGCCCCCGCCGGTCTGCCCACCGCCGACCAGGCCGTGGCGCACACCCTGCTCAACTGCCTGCTGCGCGAGGTGTCCGGCCCCGAGCACCAGACCGCCGTGGACCACGGCCGCCTGCTGCTGCGGCTGCCGCGCCGCGGGGTGCTGCTGCGGGTCGCGCTGCGCCGTGCCTCGCTGCTCGGCGCGCACCGGTTCACCGGCCCGGTGTCCGAACAGACCGCCGACGGCTGGGCCGAGGTCGGCTGGCGCCGGCTGGCCGAGTACGTGCACGCCGAGCTGTCGTTGCGGACCGGGGTGGACAACGAGGAGTTCCTGGCGCAGATCGCCTCCAGCCACCAGGCCGTCTCCGCGGCGCTGGCGGCCCGTACGGGGCAGCTCCCGGCCGCCGGGGAGTACGGCGAGGAGGACTGGCAGACCACCTATGTCACCTCCGAGCAGTCGCTGGTCCTCGGCCACCGCTTCCACCCGACCCCCAAGGCGCGCACCGGCGACCCCACCGCCTGGCAGTCGTACGCACCCGAGACCGGGGCCGCCTTCCCGCTGCTGCTGCTCGCCGTGCGCGAGGAACTGATCGCCGAGGAAGCGGCCGACGAGGGTGCCGCCGCCCCGCTGGACGCGCTGCACTCCGAGGTCCCGGACGGCTACCGGCTGCTGCCCGTCCACCCCTGGCAGTACGAGCTGCTGTGTGACCACGCCGGTCTGCAGGAGGCGCTGGACCGCGACGACATCCGCGTCCTGGGCACCGGCGGGGCACCGTTCGCCGCCACCGCGTCGGTGCGCACGCTCTACGACGGCGACGCGTTCCTCAAGTTCAGCCTGAACGTCCGGATCACCAACTGCCTGCGGAAGAACGCCAGTTACGAGCTGTCCGGGGCGGTGGCGCTGACCCGGCTGCTGGCACCGGCGCTCGCCGATCTGGCCGCCCGGTTCCCCGGCAGCGCGGTGCTCCGTGAGCCCGCCTACCGCAGTCTGGCGCTGCCCGGCGCCGACGGCCGCCCGGACACCGAGCTGCTCGAAGGGTTCGGCGTGATCGTCCGCGAGGGCCTGTCCCAGCGGCTGCTGCCGGGCACCACCCCGCTGCTGGCGGCCGCGGTCGCCGACGAGTACCCGACCGGTCCGGCCCATATCTCCCGTCTCCTGGACGGCGCGGGGCCGCAGGCCGCCCTGGAGTGGTGGGCCGCCTACCTCAATCTGCTGCTCCCGCCGGTGCTCGCCGCCTACTTCGACCACGGCCTGGTGCTGGAACCGCATCTGCAGAACGTGCTGGTCTGTGTCGACGGCGACGGGATGCCCGCGCAGGTCCTCTTCCGCGACCTGGAGGGCACCAAGCTGGTGCCCGAGCACCACGCCGAGCTGCTGGCGTCGCTGCCCGAGCAGATCGCGCGGCCGATGACCTATGACGCCCAGCGCGGCTGGGACCGGGTCGTGTACTGCCTGCTGGTCAACCATGTCGCCGAGATGCTCGCCGCGCTCGCCGATCTGCACCCGGACACCGAGGTCGAGCTGTGGGCGCAGGTCCGCCGCACCCTGCGGACCCACGCGGACCGGTACGGCTGCCCGCCGCGGCTGGCCGCCCTGCTGGCCGGTGTCCCGCTGCCCGCCAAGGCCAATCTGCTCACCCGCTGGGAGCGCAAGGCCGACCGTGAGGCCGGCTATGTCCTGCTGCCCTCGCCGCTGGCCGAAGCCGTTCTGTCCGGCGCCGTGCGCGTCGACGACACCACCCCCTGGAGCGCACGATGACCACCCCCACCCCCGCGGTCCGCGACCGCATCCGGAGCCTGCCGCCCGAGGAACTGCCCGCCTACGTCTACGACCTGACGGCGCTGCGCACGCATGCGGCCGAGGTCCGGGCCGCGCTGCCCGAGCGCGTGGAGCTGTACTACGCGGCCAAGGCCAACCCGGAGCCGGAGATCCTGGACGCGCTGCGCCCGTACGTCGACGGCTACGAGGTCTCCTCCGGCGGTGAGCTGGCGCACGTCGGCAAGGCCGTGCCCGGCGCCCCGCTCGCCTTCGGCGGACCGGGCAAGACCCCCGCGGAGGTCGCCCAGGCGCTGGAGTGCGGTGTGGAGCGCTTCCACGTGGAGAGCCTGTACGAGCTCCACATGCTCGCGAGTCTGGCCTCCCGGCTCGCCCCGGAACGCCGTATCGCGGTGCTGGCACGCTTCAATCTGCCGGTCGACGACGGTTCCCTGGACGGCAGTTCGCTCGCCATGGGCGGCCGCCCGACGCCCTTCGGGCTGGACCCGGGCCAGGCCGGAGAACTCGTCGCGCTGCTCACCGACGGCACCTACCCGCACCTCGAACTCCGCGGAATCCACGCCCACTTGGCCAGCGGCCTGGAGGCACCGGAGCAGCTGGCCGTGGCGGAGTCCATCGTGACCTGGGCCGCCGCGCTGGCCGCGGAGCACCGGTTCCCCCTCTCCGAGGTCGTCGTCGGCGGCGGTATGGCCGTCGACTACGCCGCGCCGGAGCGCCGTTTCGACTGGACCGCGTACGGGGCGGGCCTGGCCCGGCTCGCCGCGGCGCACCCCGAGCTCACCCTGCGGATCGAGCCGGGGCGCGCGCTGACCGCGTACTGCGGCTGGTACGCCACCGAGGTGCTGGATGTGAAGCACAGCCACGGCGAGGAGTTCGCCGTGGTGCGTGGGGGCACCCACCATCTGCGGACCCCCGCGACCAAGGGCCACGACCAGCCCTGCACGGTGCTGCCGTCCGACACGCCCTGGCCGCACCCCTGGCCGTGGCCGGCGGCGCAGGGCGAGCTGGTCACCGTCACCGGGCAGCTGTGCACCCCGAAGGACGTCCTCGCCCGGGCGGTCCCGGCACCGGGGCTGCGGGCCGGTGACCGGGTGGTGTTCGGTGTCGCCGGGGCGTACGCCTGGAACATCTCGCACCACGACTTCCTGATGCACCCGCGCCCCGGCTTCCACTTCCTCGGCGCCGCGGAGCCCGGCGCGGCGGAGGAGGCCTGAGACGCTGCGGCCCAATGAGGTCCGGCACAAGCTCGGTGCGGGCGAGGAGGTCTACGGGCTGTTCAGCACGCTTCCCGAGCCCACGATGGTGGAGATGATCGGCTGTGCCGGGTATGACTTCGTCATCCTGGACACCGAGCACACCCTCGTCGACCCGCAGCGGCTGGAGAACCTGATCAGGGCCGCCGAGACGGCCGGGCTCACGCCCTTCGTCCGGGTCCCCGAGGCCGACCCCGGCGCCGTGCTGCGCGCCCTGGACGCCGGGGCGATGGGCATCGTCGTCCCGCACGTCCGCGGGCGCGCGGACATCGACGCCACGATCCGGGCCGCCCGCTACGCCCCCGAGGGGATGCGCTCCCTCAACGGCGGCCGCGGCCCCGGCTTCGGCCTGATCGACCCGGCCGAGTACCTCCGCCGGGCCAACGCGGAGATCATGGTCATCGCGCTCCTGGAGGACGCCGAGGGCGTCGAGGCGATCGAGGCGATCCTCTCCCCCGGCGGTGTCGACCTCGTCCTGCCCGGACCCGGAGATCTCTCGCAGTCGTACGGGGTGCCCTGGCAGGTCCGCCACCCCCGCGTCCAGGAAGCGGTCCGCACCCTGCGCGAGGCCTGTGCCCGCCACACCGTCCCGTTCTGCGCCATGTCCACCACACCGGACCGGCGCGCGGAGTGGCGCGCCGACGGTGTCACGGCGTTCGTCGTGGGCGAGGACCGGGATCTGACGGCGCGGGCGCTGCGCGGACATCTGGCGCGCACCGCCGGGCGGGAGTGAGGGCCACACCATCGGCGGTACCTGCCGGGGCCCCGGGCGGGAACGGATGACCGGGTAACCGATCGTCCGAAGGAGCTGAGCGGGACATGGACCGGAACACGGCATTCTTGATCGCGGGGGCGGGGCTGGCCGGCGCCAAGGCCGCGGAGACGCTGCGCGCGGAAGGCTTCGACGGCCCGCTCGTGCTGCTGGGCGACGAGCACGAGCGGCCGTATGAGCGGCCTCCGCTGTCCAAGGGCTATCTGCTGGGCACCTCCGAGAAGGAGAAGGTCTATGTCCACCCGCCCCGGTGGTACGCCGACCACGACGTCGAGCTGCGCTTGGGCCAGGCCGTCACCGCCCTCGACCCGGCCGCTCACGAGGTGACCCTCGCGGACGGCAGCCGGCTCGGCTACGCCAAGCTGCTGCTGGCCACCGGCTCCACCCCGCGCCCGCTGCCGGTGCCCGGCGCGGATCTCGGCGGGGTCCACTACCTGCGGCGGCTGGCGGACAGCGACCGCCTCAAGGAGGTCTTCCGGTCCGCGTCCCGGGTCGTGGTGATCGGCGCCGGCTGGATCGGTCTGGAGACCACTGCCGCCGCGCGCACCGCCGGTGTCGAGGTGACCGTGCTGGAGGCCGCGGCGCTGCCCCTGCTGGGGGTCCTGGGACCCGAGGTCGCCCGGATCTTCGCCAAGCTGCACACCGATCACGGGGTCGAGCTGCGCTGCGGCACCCAGGTCGCCGAGATCACCGGCACGGGCGGTGCGGTGGACGGCGTCCGGCTGGCCGACGGCAGCCTCATCGGGGCCGACGCGGTCATCGTCGGCGTCGGGATCACCCCCAACACCGAGCCGGCCGCCGCGGCGGGGCTCAAGGTCGACAACGGTGTCGTCGTGGACGAGCGGCTGTGCTCCTCCCACCCGGACGTCTTCGCGGCCGGCGATGTCGCCAACGCCTACCACCCCGTCCTGGGCCGGCACCTGCGCGTCGAGCACTGGGCCAACGCCCTCCACCAGCCGCAGACCGCCGCCCGGGCCATGCTGGGCCAGGACGTCCGCTACGACCGGCTGCCGTACTTCTTCACCGACCAGTACGACCTGGGCATGGAGTACACCGGATACACCGGACCGGAGGGCTATGACCAGGTCGTCTTCCGCGGGGACACCGAGGCGCGTGAGTTCCTCGCCTTCTGGCTCTCCGGGGGACGGGTGCTGGCCGGGATGAATGTGAACGTCTGGGACGTCACCGAGGAGATCCGGGCGCTGGTGGCGAGCGGGCAGCCCGTCGACCCCGGACAGCTGGCCGATCCGGACGTACCGCTGGCCGGACTGCTCCCCTGAAGCGGCGGCCGCCGCCCGGTTCTCACGGCGCGCCGCGGGCGACTGTGTGGCCGCCGTAACGACTGGTGATCGCTTGATGTGACACCCGGTTAACGGGCCGTTCGTAGGGTCGGAGCGAGCATCCGACCACGAAGGGGACCGTCCGTGACCGCACCGGAACCGCTGGCAGAGAGCATCACGCAGGTGCGGACGGCGTGCTCGTACTGCGGGGTCGGCTGCGGGATCGTGCTGGACGTCGCGACGGACCCGCAGGGGCGGCGGACGGTCCGCAGGGCGGCCGGTGACAAGGCCCACCCGGCGAACGGCGGACGGCTGTGCACCAAGGGCGCGACCAGCGCCGAGCTGCTCGCCGCGCCGGGGCGGCTGTCGGCCGCCCTGGTGCGCGCGGACCGCGGCGACGAGCCGGTGGCCGAGGAGATGGAGGCCGCGGTCAAGCAGACCGCCGGGCGGCTGCGCGAGATCGTCGACGAGCACGGCCCGGACGCCCTCGCCCTGTATGTGTCGGGGCAGATGACGCTGGAGGCCCAGTACCTGGCGAACAAGCTCGCCAAGGGATTCGTGCGCACCCGGCACATCGAGTCCAACTCGCGGCTGTGCATGGCGAGCGCGGGCAGCGGCTACAAGCTGTCGCTGGGCGCGGACGGTCCGCCCGGCTCGTACCAGGACTTCGAGCATGCCGAGGTCTTCTTCGTCATCGGCTCCAACATGGCCGACTGCCACCCGATCCTCTTCCTGCGGATGATGGAACGGGTGAAGGCGGGCGCCAAGCTGATCGTGGTCGATCCCCGCCGTACCGCCACCGCGGCCAAGGCCGATCTGTTCCTGCAGATCGCGCCCGGGACGGATCTGGCGCTGCTGAACGGGCTGCTGCATCTGCTGGTCGAGAACGGCCGGGTCGACACGGAGTTCATCGCCGAGCACACCGAGGGCTGGGAGGCCATGCCGGCCTTCCTCCAGGACTATCCGCCCGCGAGGGTCGCGGAGCTCACCGGGATTCCGGAGGCGGACCTCCGCCGGGCCGCCGAGTGGATCGGTGCGGCGGACGACTGGATGAGCTGCTGGACCATGGGCCTGAACCAGAGCACCCATGGCACCTGGAACACCAATGCCCTGGTCAACCTGCATCTGGCGACCGGTGCGATCTGCCGCCCCGGCAGCGGCCCGTTCTCGCTCACCGGCCAGCCCAATGCGATGGGCGGCCGCGAGATGGGCTACATGGGTCCGGGGCTGCCGGGGCAGCGGTCCACGCTGGTGGCCGAGGACCGTGCCTTCGTCGAGGAGCTGTGGGGGCTGGAACCGGGGACGCTGCGGACGGACGGGCCCGGCCAGGGGACCGTCGAGATGTTCCAGCGGATGGCGGACGGCGACATCAAGGCGTGCTGGATCATCTGCACCAACCCCGTCGCCTCGGTCGCCAACCGCCGGACGGTCATCGAGGGGCTGGAGGCGGCACAGTTCGTGGTCGCGCAGGACGTCTTCGCGGAGACCGAGACCAATGCGTACGCCGATGTCGTGCTGCCCGCGGCCATGTGGGCCGAGTCCGAGGGCGTGATGGTCAACTCGGAGCGCAATCTGACGCTGGTGCGACAGGCCGCGGATGCGCCGGGCGAGGCCTGGCCGGACTGGCGGATCATCGCGCGGATCGCCTGCGAAATGGGCTATGAGGACGCCTTCACGTACCACAGCGCGGAGGAGATATTCGAGGAGATCAAGCGCGCCTGGAACCCGCAGACCGGCTATGACCTGCGTGGGGTGACCTATGAGCGGCTGCGGGAGACTCCCGTGCAGTGGCCCAGCGCGGCCGTCGACGGGCCCGACCGCAATCCGGTGCGCTACCTCAACGACGGTGTGAGCCAGACCCTGGACGAGCGGCCGGACGGCACCCGCCCCCGGCTGTCCTTCCCCACCGCGTCCGGCCGGGCGGTGTTCTTCGCCCGTCCGCACCTCCCGGCCGCCGAGATGCCCGACGACGACTTCCCGTACGTGCTGAACACCGGGCGGCTGCCCCACCAGTGGCACACCCTGACCAAGACCGGCAAGGTCGCCAAGCTGAACAAGCTCAACCCCGGCCCGTTCGTGGAGCTGCACCCGCAGGACGCGGAGTCGCTGGGCCTCGCCGAGGGCGACATGGTGGAGGTCGCCTCGCGGCGCGGCCGGGCGGTGCTGCCCGCCGTGGTGACCGACCGGGTACGGCCCGGCGACTGCTTTGCGCCGTTCCACTGGAACGACCTGTTCGGCGAGTACCTCAGCGTCAACGCGGTGACCCATGACGCGGTCGACCCGGTCTCCTTCCAGCCCGAGTTCAAGGTCTGCGCGGTGTCGCTGGCCAGGGTCGCGGCCGCCCCGGGGCAGCCGGAGGGCGGGGGCGGCGCCGGGCGGACCGGCGGCGCGGCCGGTGCGTTCCAGGGCGGCGCCCCGCGCGGGGCGACGGCCGTGCTCGCCGAGGTGTTCCGGCTCGGTGACCCCACCCCGCCGGTGCTGGCCGAGCACGAACGGCGCTATCTCTCCGGCTTTCTCGCCGGGCTGGACTCCGGGCCCGCCGTCGGCACTCCCGTGCTGCCCTCCCACGCGCCGTTCGGCCCGGAGAGCGCGCTGTGGGTCAACGGCGTCCTGGCCGGGATGTTCTCGCGCGCTCCGGCCCCCCGGACGGCGACGTCGACGGACCCGGCGGAGGTCTCCGCCGAAGCCGCCGATGCCCCGCCCGCCCGTACGGTCATCGTCCTGTGGGCCTCCCAGACCGGCAACGCGGAGGAGGTCGCGGCCGACACGGCCCGGCGGCTGACCGGCAGCGGCCGGGCGGCGACGCTGCAGAGCATGGACGACAGCGCACCGGCCGCCCTGCCCCGCGGCGCCGATCTGCTCATCGTCACCAGCACCTTCGGCGACGGTGACGCCCCCGACAACGGGACGGGCTTCTGGGACACCCTCAACGCGCCGGACACCCCGCGGCTGGACGGGATGCGCTACTCCGTCCTCGCGCTGGGCGATTCCTCGTACGACGACTTCTGCGGCCACGGCCGCCGGCTCGACGCACGCCTCGCCGAGCTGGGCGCGGAGCGGCTGGTGCCCCGTACGGACTGCGAACCGGACTACGAGACGCCGGCGGAGCAGTGGCTCGACCAGGTCCTCACCGCCCTGGGGGCCGGCGCCGGGCCGGACGGCGGTACGGAACCGGACGCCGGCGGGGAGGCGGGCACCTCGGCCGTCGCCCCGGGGACGGTCCCGGCTCACGCGGCGCCGGACCGGCCGGCCGGCGGCGCGGCCCGGCCCTCGAAGGCCGCGCCCGCCACCGCCCACCTCGTCGGCAACGATCTGCTGAGCCGGACCGGGGCCACCAAGGAGGTGCGGCAGTTCACCTTCGACACCCGGGACGGCGCGGGCACCCCACTGGAGTACGAGGTGGGCGACGCGCTCGGCGTGCTGCCGCGGAACTGCCCGGACCTGGTCGCGGAGTGGCTGGCCGTCACCGGCCTCGATCCCGCCGCCACCGTCGACCTCTCGGGCCCGGGCACCGTGCCGCTGGGCGAGGCCCTGCACCGCCATCTGGACATCGCCAGGATCACCCCCGCGCTCCTCCGGCTCGTCGCCGAACGCACCGGTGACCGGGTCCTCAAGAAGCTGCTGCGCCCCGACAACAAAGGTGAGCTGGCCCAGTGGACCTGGAGCCGGCAGGCCGTCGACGTCCTCGCCGAATACCCGGTCCGGGCCGGTGCGGCGGAGTGGGCCGGTCTGCTCCCCCGCCTGCAGCCCCGGCTGTACTCCATATCGTCGAGCCCGCTGACCGACCCCGGGCTCCTCCGGCTGACGGTCTCCGTGGTCCGCTACGAGAACCGCCAGGGCCATCCGCGCAAGGGCGTCGCCTCCACCTTTCTGGCCGATGCCGAGCCCGGCAGCCCGGTACCGGTCTTCGTCCAGCGCACCGCCCACTTCCGTCCGCCGGCCGATCCGGCCACCCCGATGGTGATGGTGGGCCCCGGCACCGGAGTCGCGCCCTTCCTCGGCTTCCTGGACGAGCGGCGCGCCCGCGGCCACCGCGCCCCCAATTGGCTCTTCTTCGGCGAGCAGCGCCGCGCCACGGACTTCTACTACGAGGACGCGCTCGGCCGGCTGTGCCACGACGGGCTCCTCACCCGGCTGGACACCGCGTTCTCCCGCGATCAGCGGGCCAAGGTCTACGTCCAGGACCGGATGCGCGAACACGGCGCCCAGCTGTGGTCCTGGCTCCAGGACGGCGCCCACTTCTATGTGTGCGGTGACGCGTCCCGGATGGCCAAGGACGTAGACCGTGCGCTGCGGGACATCGCCGTCGCGCACGGCGGCCACTCGGAGGAGACGGCCGCCGTTTACGTCAAACAGCTCGCCGCCGAGAAACGCTACGTCCGCGACGTGTACTGAGACGTACCGAGACGTACGAGGCGTGTCACTGAGGGGCCCGCCCGCTCCGCAACGCTCCCTTCCGACCATGCCGTTCGCGCGCCCTCGGGTTCACTTCTTGAACGGGCCGACCGCGGGCATTGGACGGACGATGGAGAGGAAGGAGAGCGCTATGACCCTGATGACCGCTGACGCCATGACCACCGAACCGGAGCCCAAGGGGCCGGGGCCGGTGCCGAGCGAACCCGAACCGGTGCCGCACGACCCGGGCCCCGGCGAGCCGGTCCCCGCCGCACCGGAACCGGACGAGCCGGCACCCGCCCCGGAGGAGCCGCCCGGCGCGGAGCCCGGCGACCACCCGGCGCCCGAGCCGCCCGACTGACACCGGGTACGGCCACCCCGCGCGCACGCCCGGTACCGGCCCCGGCCGGGCCGCCGCCCGCACTGCGCCCGCGGTGACACGCCCGATGCACGCCCCCTCGAGGAGGAGCTGAGCATGCACGACGCGGAATCCCCGGCCGGAACGACAGGGGCCCCGGCGACGGCGGGGCCCCTCGACACCGCCGAGCTGCGCCGGCTCGACGCCCACTGGCGGGCCGCCAACTATCTGTCCGTCGGGCAGATCTATCTGATGGCCAATCCGCTGCTGGAGACGCCGCTGCGCCCCGAGCACATCAAGCCGCGGCTGCTGGGCCACTGGGGCACCTCGCCCGGCCTGAACCTGGTCCACACCCACCTCAACCGCGTCATCAAGGCTCGTGAGCTGGACGCGCTGTGCGTATGGGGTCCGGGACACGGCGGCCCCGCCGTGGTGGCCAACTCCTGGCTGGACGGCACCTACTCCGAGACCTATCCCGATGTCGGCCGGGACGGCGCGGGCATGGCCCGGCTGTTCCGGCAGTTCTCGTTCCCCGGCGGGGTGCCCAGCCATGTCGCGCCGGAGACACCGGGCTCGATCCATGAGGGCGGCGAGCTGGGCTACTCCCTCACCCATGCCTATGGCGCGGCCTTCGACAATCCGGAGCTGCTGGTCGCCTGTGTGGTCGGCGACGGCGAGGCGGAGACCGGGCCGCTCGCCGCGTCCTGGCACGCCACGAAGTTCCTGGACCCGGTGCACGACGGCGCGGTGCTGCCCGTGCTGCATCTCAACGGCTACAAGATCGCCAACCCGACGGTGCTCGCCCGGATCCCGCGGGACGAGCTGGACGCCCTGCTGCGCGGCTACGGTCATGACCCGATCCACGTCACCGGCGACGATCCGGCGACGGTCCATCAGGCGCTGGCCGCCGCCATGGACCGCGCGCTGGACCGGATCACCGCGATCCAGCGAAGGGCCCGCGACGAGGGCGTCACCGAGCGCCCCCTCTGGCCCATGATCGTGCTGCGCACCCCCAAGGGCTGGACCGGTCCGCACGAGGTCGACGGGCAGCCCGTCGAGGGCACCTGGCGCTCCCACCAGGTCCCGCTGTCCGGCGTACGGGACAACGCCGCGCATCTGCGGCAGCTGGAGGACTGGCTGCGCTCGTACCGGCCGGACGAGCTGTTCGACGACGAGGGCCGGCCGCGCCCCGACGTGCTGGCGTGCGTGCCCGAGGGGTCGCGCCGGCTCGGTGCCTCGCCGCACGCCAACGGCGGGCTGCTGGTGCGGGACCTGCCGCTTCCGCCGCTGGAGCGGTACGCGGTGGAGGTCGACAAGCGCGGCAGCGTGCTGCACGAGCCGACCCGGGTGCTGGGCGGGCTGCTGGAAGCGGTCATGGACGCCACCGCGGAGCGCCGTGACTTCCGTGTCGTGGGCCCCGACGAGACCGCGTCCAACCGTCTGCAGGCGCTCTACGAGGCCACCGGCAAGGCCTGGCAGGCTCAGACGCTCGGCACCGACGAGCATCTCGCCCGCGACGGCCGCGTCATGGAGGTGCTCTCCGAGCATCTGTGCCAGGGGTGGCTGGAGGGCTATCTCCTCACCGGCCGGCACGGGCTCTTCTCCAGCTACGAGGCGTTCGCGCACATCGTCGACTCGATGGTCAACCAGCACATCAAATGGCTGCGGACCGCGCGCCGGCTGCCCTGGCGGCGCCCCATCGCCTCGCTGAACTATCTGCTCACCTCCCACGTCTGGCGGCAGGACCACAACGGGTTCTCGCACCAGGACCCCGGCTTCGTCGACCACATCCTCAACAAGAGCCCGGAGGTGGTCCGGGTCTATCTGCCGCCGGACGCCAACACCCTGCTCTCGGTGGCCGATCATGCGCTGCGCAGCCGCGACTACGTCAATGTGATCGTGGCCGGCAAACAGCCGGGCTTCGACTGGCTCACCCTCGACGAGGCCCGCACCCACTGCGCACGCGGCGCCGGTGCCTGGGAGTGGGCGGGCACCGAGGACGGCAGCCGGGACCCCGATGTGGTGCTGGCCTGCGCGGGGGACGTCCCCACCCAGGAGACGCTGGCCGCCGCCGCTCTGCTGCGCCGGCATCTGCCGGAGCTGGCGGTGCGGGTGGTCAATGTCGTCGACATGGCCCGGCTGCTGCCGTCGGGGGAGCATCCGCACGGTATGCCGGACCCCGAGTACGACGCGCTGTTCACCCGCGACAAGCCGGTCATCTTCGCCTACCACGGCTACCCGTGGCTGATCCACCGGCTCTGCTACCGCCGCGCCGGACACGAGAATCTGCATGTCCGCGGCTACAAGGAGGAGGGCACCACGACCACGCCCTTCGACATGGTCGTCCGCAACGATCTCGACCGGTACCGGCTGGTGATGGACGTGGTGGACCGGGTGCCCGGCCTCGGGGTGCGGGCCGTCGCGCTGCGGCAGGAGATGGCCGACGTCCGCACCCGCCACCACGCCTGGATCCGGGAGCACGGCACCGATCTGCCGGAGGTCGCCGACTGGACCTGGGCGGGCTGACGGGACCCGGCTGCGGCCCGCCTCCGACGGAGTAACGCGCGGCGCGGTGACGGGGCGGCCCGGTCCCCGCATGTGAGCCTGAGGCCCGGGTACCCGGGGCCTCAGGAGGTGCGCGGATGGCGCGACGGCTGACGACGGGCGCCGAACTCATCGGCTGTTGGGCGGTGTTGACCGGACTGTGGATCGTGCTGATCGGTCCGGTCGACACGCTGGAGTGGGCGGTCGGGGCCGGTGCCGCGCTGCTCGCCGCCGGTGCGGCCCGCGGCGCGCGGCGTGCGGCCGAGCGCCGGTGAGCGGCTGGACCGCCGCGGCCGCGGCGCTGCTGGTGTGCGGTGTCGCCCCGGCCGCCTGGGGCGCCGCCACCGGTCCGGTCCGGCGACGGGTGCCCGCACAGAATCTGGTGACCACCCTGCTCAGCCTGGTCATGCTGCTGCTGGCCCAGGGCTACGGCCGCCCGGCGTACACCGATCCGGCGCTGGTGCTCGCGGTGCTGGGACCGGCCGGCACACTGCTGTATGTGCGGCTGCTCGCCGACCAGTTGGCGGCACATCCCCCGCGGCCGCGCTCGCTGCTCGCGGTGACGGCGCTGAGCTATACGGCCGTGCCCGTGGTGGTGCTGCCGCTGTGTGTGGCCGCGAGCCCCGGCAGGGCCACGGTGAAACTGCTGGTCATCGGCGCGCTGTTGGTGCTGGGGAGCCGGGTGGCGGCCCGCGCGGTGACCGCCGCCGTCACCTCGGGACACGGCCGGACCGGCCCCGCGGAGGGAATGGCCGATGGCTGACGATCTGCCGCTGCTGCTCGCCCTGCTCCTGGTGGCCGGCGCCGGAACCGCCACCGTCCTGGTGCGCGATCCGGTGCGGCAGTCCTTTCTGCTGTCCCTGCTCGGCCTGGCGCTCGCCCTGGTCTTCCTGGTGCTGCAGGCCCCCGATGTCGCGCTCTCCCAGCTGGCGGTGGGCTCCGCGCTGACCCCGCTGATGGTGCTGCTGTCCGTACGCAAGGTGCGGCGCAAGGCGCGCAGCGAGCGCCGGGAGGAGCACGAATGAGCAGCAGGCTGCGGCTGTGGGTGCTGGCCGTCGGCGGTCTGGGGGTGGCCGTCCTGTTCGTGCTGGCCTGTTCCGACCTGCCCGCGTTCGGCGGGCTCTGGCACCCGTACGGCGACCGGGCGGTCCATGCGGCGCTCGCCCGGCACACCGCCAACACCGTCTCGTCCGTCAACTTCGACCAGCGTGCCTTCGACACCCTCGGCGAGGAGTCCATCCTGTTCGGCTCGGTGGTGGGCACCGTCGTCCTGCTGCGGCAGACCCGGGACGAGGACCGGCAGCCGCCGGAGCCGGCCACAGTCGCACCCCCGGTCCGCCGCTATGCGCTGATCGCGCTGCCCGTCACCCTGCTCATCGGCCTGTATGTCATCGCGCACGGCCAGCTGAGCCCCGGCGGCGGCTTCCAGGGCGGCGTCGTGGTCGCCACCTCGCTGCATCTGCTCTATATCGCCGTGGACTACCGGGCGCTGGAGCGGATCAGACCGGTCGGCCTGTACGAGGTGGCGGATGCCGCGGGTGAGGCCGCCTATCTGCTGGTGGGTGTGGCCGCACTGGTGACGGGGGCGGCGTTTTTGACCAACTTCCTTCCCTACGGCACCTTCAACACGCTCTCCTCCGGCGGCACCGTTCCGCTGCTCAACGCCGCGATCGGCGTGGAGGTGGCCTGCGGGGTGGTCGTCCTGCTGGCCCGTTTCCTGGACCAGGCCGTGGAGATCGAGAGCGGGGACGGGGACGGGAGCGGGGACGGGGACGGGAACGGGAACGGGAACGACGAAGCGGAGGCCGGGACTTGAGTGTGCTGCCGTATCTGATCGCAGGGTGGCTGTTTCTGATCGGCTGTTACGGCATGGCCACCAGCCGGAACCTCATCCACGCGGTGGGCTGTCTCTCCGTCTGCCAGTCCTCGACCTATGTCCTGCTGCTCGCCGTCGGCTACCGGGACGACGGCACCGCCCCGGTCTTCTCCGACATCACGCCGGGCTCCCGCCCCGTGGTCGACCCCGTCGTCCAGGCCCTCACCCTCACGGACATCGTCATCGGGGCGACCGTCACCGCACTGCTGCTCTCCCTGGTCATCCAGATCGCCAAACGGCACCGGACGGTGGACCCGGACGAGCTCTCGGAGCTGCGGGGGTGAGCGTCGACCGGACCCTGCCGCTGATCGTGGCCGCTCCGCTGTTCGGCGCGGCGCTGCTGGTCGGCGCGGGCCGGCGGCTGCCGCGGTCCGCCGCGGAGGTGCTGGGGTGTCTCTTCGCCGCGGGCACGGCGGCGCTCGCGCTGTACGCCTCGGCCGGTACCCCGTCGTCCACCGCCCGGCCCCTCGAATGGCTGGGCGGCTGGCGGCCGCACGGCGGGGCGGGGGTGGGCATCGTGCTGGTCGGCGACCGTATCGGCCTCGGCCTGGCCACACTGGTCTCCCTGCTGGTGGTGGCCGCGCTCGCCTACGCCTGGCGGTACTTCGACGAACCCCCGCGGCGCCACGCGGGCTCCTTCCCCGCGCTGGTGCTGCTCTTCCAGGCGGGCATGTGCGGCTTCGCGCTGGCCGGGGATCTGTTCAACGCCTTTGTCTTCTTCGAGCTGATGGGCGTCGTCGCCTATGCGCTGACCGGCTACCGCGTCGAGGAGGCCCGCGCCGTCCAGGGGGCGCTGGTGTTCGGCGTCGTCAACTCCCTGGGCGCCTACACCACCTTGCTGGGCATCGGCCTGCTCTACGCCCGGACCGGCGAACTCGGCCTCGCCCAGATCGGCAGCGCCCTCGACGCACACCCCGGCGGCCCGGACGCGCTGGTGGTCACCGCCTTCGTCCTCGTCGCCGCCGGACTGCTCGTCAAGGCCGCGGCGGTGCCGTTCCACTTCTGGCTCGCCGATGCGCATGCGGTGGCCCCCACCCCGGTGTGCATGCTGATGTCCGGGGTCATGGTCGAGCTGGGCGTGTACGGCATCGCCCGTGTCTACTGGACGGTCTTCGCGGGCCCCGGCGGCATCCCGGCACCCGACGCGCACCGGGCGCTGCTGGCCCTGGGGGTGCTGACCGCGGTGCTCGGTGCGGTGATGTGCGGGCTGCAGCGCCATCTCAAGCGGCTGCTCGCCTACTCCACCGTCGCGCACACCGGCCTGTTCCTCATCGGCCTCGCGGTGCTCACCCCGGAGGGGCTCGGCGGTGTCGCCCTGTACGTGCTGGCGCATGCCGGGGTGAAGGCCGCGCTCTTCGCCTGCGTGGGGATTCTGCTGGACCGGTTCGGCAGCGTCGATGAGCCCGAGCTGCACGGCAAGGGGCGCCAACTCCCGTGGGTGGGCGTGCTGTTCGGGACCGGCGGGCTGGCGCTCGCCGGGCTGCCGCCTTTCGGCACCGCGCTGGGCAAGGCCGTGACCGAGGAGGCGGTGGGCGGCTGGGCGACGGCACTGTTCGTGGTGGTCTCGGCGGTCACCGGGGGCGCGGTGCTGCGGGCCGGGGCGCGGGTGTTCCTGGGCCTGGGGCCGGTCCCGGGGAGCGGGGCCGCCGCGTCCCGGCCGGCCGACGCCGCCGACGCCGAGACGACCGGGAAGGCGGAGGAGCCGGAGACCAAAGGCGGGCGGCTCTCGCGGGCCCCGGTCAGCATGCTCGCCGTGCCCACCGCGCTGCTCGCCGGGGCCCTGGCGGTCGGGCTGGTCCCGGGCCTGCGCACCGGCATCGGCCGGGCCGCCGACGCCTTCACCGACCACGCCGGCTATCTCGCGGCCGTCCTGCACGGCCGCGCCACGGAGCCCGCGGCCACTCCCCCGCCGCACTGGACCACGGCCGGTGTGCTGTGGGGCCTGGTGGCCACCGCGCTGGCCGTGGGGGGCGCCCTGCTCGCCGTGCGGCGTCCCCTGGGCGCCGAACCGGCCCGCTGGACCACGCCGCTGCGCCGACTGCACTCCGGCCATATGGGCGACTATGTCGCGTGGTTCCTGGCGGGCGTCACCCTGCTGGGGGTGCTGGTCGTGTGACGGGCGCGGCCGGGTGCCGGGCCGTGCCGCGGTCGGTGTCGGGCCGTGCCCGCGGCTGGGTGCTGGACCGTCCCGCGCCGGTGCCGGGCCGCGCCCGTGCCGGACCGTCCCACGGCCGGTCGCCAGACCGTCCCACGGCCGGATGCCGAACAGTCCCGCGCCGGGTGTCTGGCCGCACCCACGGCCGGTTCAGGCTCCCGCGGCCTCCCGTACGTCCTCGACGACGGACCGGTCCAGCGCCGCGCGCACCAGCCCCGAGGCGAAGGCCGTGGTCTCGTCCGGTCCGACCAGCCGCGCCAGCTTCCCGCTGTCGCCCGGCAGGCCCAGCCGTTCCGCTCCCTGGACGGCCTTGCCGTCGAGATACGGGGCGAGTTCGGGCCAGACGCCCTGGACCTCCCGCAGAAAGATGTCGCAGCCCGCGGGGCCCAGGCCCGGCACCTCCCGCAGTGCTCTGCGCAGCGCGCCGAGGTCACCGCCGGCCGCGTCCCGCATCCGCCGCAGATCGCCGCCGTACGAGTCCAGCAGCAGCGTGGCGCCGTCACCGAGCTGAGTGGCCGTGCGCTCGTCGTAGCGCCGGTATCCGCCCTCGCCCAGGGCGTCGACGCGCTGCTGCCAGGTCGCGTCCGCCATCCGACGGGGAGTGCGCAGTCCGGCGTCGAACAGCGCGCGGGCCGCCGCCACCGCCACGGAGGCGCGGATCCGCGCGCTGAGCAGCCCGGCCAGCACCAGCACCTGGTACAGCGGCTGCGGGGTGTCCGCCACCCGGATCCCGCTCTGGGCGGCGAAGGTCTCGCCGTGCCGCTCCAGCAGGGCGCGCGCCAGGGCCCGCTGCCCGCCGCGGGGGCTCATGGCGCACCCCTGTCCCGGCGGCTCGCCTCGTTGGGGGAAGTGCCGGCCACGCCCTGTCCTCCGTCGTCCGGTGTGGGGTCCGCGGTCACCGTCCCCGGTCCGCACGGCGGGAAACCGCCACTGCTCCAGGGGGCGTAACGACGCCGCACCGTATGCGCGGCCGGACCCGGGCGGCTACGCTCGCGACGGCGGTCCGACCGACCACGGGGAGGCCAGGCTTGTCCCGGCACGCTGATGCTGCACCTCACTCCACCGGCACACCGGATCGGCACCCCGGGAAGGACACGGAGGACGCCAGGACCGCGGTCACCGTGTTCGTGGCCCTCGGCGCCAATCTGGTGATCGCCCTGGCCAAGCTGGCCGGCGGGCTGTTCGCGGGGTCGCCCGCGCTGCTGTCCGAGGCGGCGCACTCGGTCGCCGACAGCCTCAACGAGCTGTTCCTGCTCGCCTCGCTCAAGCGCAGCAACCGCGCGCCCGACAGCCGGCACCCCTTCGGCTACGGCAAGGAGCGGTACTTCTGGTCCCTGCTCGCCGCCGTCGGAATTTTCGTCATGGGCGGCTGTTTCTCCTTCTTCCAGGGCATCGAGGCCCTGCGCTCGGACCACTCGGAGACCCGTACGGGCTATCTCGTCGGCCTCGCCGTGCTGGCCGTCGCGCTGGTCGCCGAGTGCTCCTCGCTGATCCGCGCCCTGGTACAGGTCCGTGGCCAGGCACGAGGGTCCGGCCGCAGCATGCGGGAGGCGGTCCGCGCGGCCGACGACCCCGCGTTGCGGACGGTGCTGGCCGAGGACTCCACCGCCTGCTTCGGTGTGCTGGTGGCCATGGCCGGGATGGGACTTCACATGATCACCGGCGAGGTGCGGTGGGAGGCCTGGGCGTCCATGATCATCGGGGCGCTGCTGGTGTTCGTCGCCTATCAGCTCGCCAAGGAGTCCCGCGGCCAGATCATCGGCGAGGCCGCCGACCCCGCGCTGCGCCGGGCCCTGCGGAGGTTCCTGGAGGAGCAGCCGGAGATCGACACGGTGACCACCCTGCTGACCATGCGTCTGGGCACCCGCTCCACGCTGGTCGCGGCCCGGACCGATCTCGTCGGCGGGCTGGACAGCGAGGAGGTCGAGGAGGTCCTGGTGCGGCTGAAGTCGGCGATCCGTGCGCAGTGGCCGATCGCCGACCAGGTGTTCCTGGACGTCACGGACGCCTCACCGAACGACCGGGAGCGGGCCCGGCGGGAGCGGCGGCAGCTGGACGAGACCGTGGCTGCCGGGCGCGAAGAGCCCGGGACGAGGCAGCAGGAGGACGCGGAGTGAGGTGACGGGGACGCCGGAGGTGCCTCCCGGCCGGCCCACACCGCACACCACAGCACCGCGCACTGCACACCTCCACACCGCACACCTTCGCGCCGCACACCTCCACGACGCTCACCGCAGCGCGTCGAGCCGCCGGCGCGCCGTACGCAAGGACCGCCCGCGGGCCGGCACCCCGGACCACGGCCGGGTACCCGTCTGCTCCAGCACTGCCGCGACATCCTTCAACGTCCAGCTCTGTGCGGTGAGTTGGGGGTCGTCGAGCTGTGTGCGGCTGATCGGCACGGCGACCGGGGCGCCCGGTTTCGCCCGCAGCGACCAGGGGGCGACGGCCGTCTGGGCATAGGCGTTGCGCTGCACATCGAGGTAGAGCCGGTTGCCGCGGGACTTCTTGCGTACGGCGGTGGTGAGCCGGTCCGGGTGACGTTCCGCCAGTACTGCCGCGGCCTCCTGGGCGAAACCGCGGACCGTGTCGAAGTCGCTCTTCCCGTCCAGCGGCACGATGACATGCAGGCCCTTCGACCCCGTGGTCATCAGGACGGCCGGCAGGCCGAGCTCGTCGAGCAGCCCGCAGAGCTGCCGGGCGGCCTCCCGTACGGCCTCGAAGTCCGGGCCGGGCGGGTCGAGATCGAACACCAGCCGGTCGGGGTGATCGGGGCGGGCGGCGCGGGACAGCCAGCGGTGGAAGGTGAGACAGGCCTGGTCGGCGAGGAACAGGAGGGTCGCCTTGTCGTCGCAGACGGCGTGGGTGACGGTGCCGCCCTCCTTGGTGACCTCCGCCCGCCGGATCCAGTCGGGGTAGTGCGCCGGGGTGTCCTTCTGCATGAACTGCGGGCCGCCGAGGCCCTCCGGAAGCCGTTCCAGCATCAGTGGCCGGCCCCGGAGCTGCGGGACCATCGAGGCGGCCACCCGGCGGTAGTAGCCGACGACATCGGCCTTGGTCAGCCCGTCGTCGGGGAACAGCACCTTCTCCGGCCGGTGGATCTCGACCGTACGGCGGCCGGCGCGCACCGTCTCCGTACGTGTGTCCGCGCGGGCGCCGGTTCCTGTGTCGTTCATGCGGGCGGGGGTACCCGCTCCGGGCCCTCGTACGCTCGCGCGTCCGGGTGGTGCGGGGCGCGACGGGTCCGTTCGCCTGCCGCTGTCGCCGGGCGTTGCGGGGCGTCGCACAGTGAGGAGGTGTCCCGCTGAGCCCGTGCGCCTCGTGTCGCATGGCCGGCGCAGGATCGGCAAGGAGACCAGCATGCCGCGCGGAGCGGGCGCCGGGCGCCCGGCCGCGGAGGAGCGACGCGTGGAGGAGCTCATGACGGTGCGACAGCCACCAGGACCGCCGGGCAGCACCCATCCGGACCCGGTCCCGCCCACCCCGGGTCCGGGCCCCGGCCCGCCAGGACCCACGCCGGGCCCTGTCCCCGGCCCGGTCCCCGCACCGGGCCCCGATCCGGTGCCCCCTTCCCCGCCACGTCCCGAGCCGGACCCCGTCCCGCCCACCCCGGCACCGCCGACGCCGGGACCCGAACCCGGCCCCGCACCCGATCCGCTCCCCGCGCCGGGGACCGCGGGGCGCACCGAACCACCGGGCACGCCGTAAGGCCACCGGCAAGGGTCCGCCTCTTAGGAGCAGTCGCCCGGTGCGGAGCCGCGCCGGGCGAGGAGGCCGACGTCGCCCCGTACGCGCCCTGGCCGCCCCGGTACGCGCCATAGGCCGTCGCCGTGCGTCCGCCAGGGATGACGGGACAGCCCTCAGGGCCCCTGGGCGGTGTCTCCCCGATCTCCGGGGGAGGCACCCCTAGGCTCGGCGGGTGCGGAATTCCGAGGAGTGCGCCGAGGGTGCGGGACCGTTCATCTCCCGGCTGACCTGGCGCCTCGAAGACGGGGGCACCGCCGTCTGGGAGTCGCGGGCGGCCCGCAAGCGCGGGACCCTCGCCGTACGGCCCGCGGGGGCCACCGAGAGCAGTGCACGGCGCGCCGGTGCCGCGGCACTCGACCGGCTGCGCCGGCTCAACGGCGTGGCCGCGGTCTCCTTCACCATCGGCGGGACCCTCTTCGCCCTCGGCGCTGCGCTCGCCCAGTTCACCGCGGAGCGCCCGACCACGAGCGCCACGGTCTACTTCATCGGCGGGGTGTTCTTCACCCTGGGCGGCTATGCCTCACTCGTCCAGGCCATCAACGCTCCGCGCCGGGAGAGCACGGCCGGTGCGCTGACCACGCACCACTTCCGGTGGTGGAGCTATGAGCCGGGCCGGATCGACTGGCTGAGTACGTTCGTGCTGTTCGCGGGGACGCTGGTGTTCGGCGTCAATCTGCTGGACTCCTTTCTGCGGGGGCTCACGACCCAGCAGCTGAACCGGCTGGTCTGGACGCCCGACATCATCGGCTGTCTGCTGTTCCTGATCTCCGGTCAGCTGGCGATCGCCGAGATCTGCCACGGCCGGCCGTGCGTCCACCGGCGCAGCCTCGGCTGGTGGATCGTCGCGGTCAATCAGCTGGGTTCCGTGCTCTTCATGGTGTCCGCGGTGGCCGCCTTCACCCGTCCGGAGACCGGCAGTCAGATCAGCGTCGGGGTCGCCAACTGGGGCACGCTCACGGGAGCGCTGTGCTTCGCGGTGGCCGGTGTGCTGCAGGCCTTCGAACGTCCCTGACATGCGGCGGACGGGACCCTGTGTAAACGTGGAATGCACTGCATGGTCACCGGCGGGTCCGGTACGGACGGCCAGGTTTCTCAAGTGAGGAGTGACCCATGGCCACTCAGAAGCACTACGTGGGCGGATGGACGGCATTCGCCGCGGTCCTGATGATTTTCGGTGGTGCGATGGCCTTCCTGGAAGGCATCTCCGCCATCGCCAAGGACGATGTCTTCGTCACCACGCGGAACTACGTCTTCACCTTCAACCTCACCGGTTGGGGCTGGATCCATCTCATCCTGGGCATCATCATCCTCCTCGCGGGCGTGGCACTGCTCTCGACCGGGGCGATGTGGGCACGGATCCTCGGTGTGATCCTGGCCGGCCTCGGTGCGCTCGCGAACTTCCTGTGGATTCCCCACTACCCGTTCTGGGCCATCGTGCTGGTCGCCATCGACATCTTCATCATCTGGGCGCTGTGTACGGACGACCACCGACACGCCGCCACGCGGTGAGCTGAGCATCTCCGGCCCCGGCATGGCCACCGGACCCACCGCACAGGAACGCGCGGAACAGGGCAGGGCACTTCGCTCCGAAGTGCCCCGCTCCCGTCATGCGGAGTTCGAGCCCACCGCCTCCCGTGCCGATCCGGTCGACCTCATCGAGCGGCAATCCGCCGTCCGCGTACCGGAGTTGGTGCCCATCCGCTACGGGCGGATGCTGGAGTCGCCGTTCCGCTTCTACCGCGGCGCCGCCGCCATCATGGCGGCGGACCTGGCGACGACCCCGTCGACCGGGCTGCGGGCCCAGCTGTGCGGGGACGCCCATCTGCTGAACTTCCGGCTGCTGGCCTCCCCCGAGCGCCATCTGATGTTCGACATCAACGACTTCGACGAGACCCTGCCCGGCCCCTGGGAGTGGGACGTCAAACGGCTGGCGGCCAGCTTCGCCATCGCGGGCCGCGGCAACGGTTTCAGCGAGTCGGTCCGGGCCGGTATCGTCCGGGCCGCCTGCGCGTCCTACCGCGACCGGATGCGCCAGTACGCGGACCAGCGGACCCTGGAGGTCTGGTACGCCCATGCCGACATGGCCGACATCCAGGCCGAGGAAGCGCAGGAGCTCGGCAGCAGGGGCCGTGCGGGGCTGTCCCGGATCATCGCGGAAGCCCGGACCCACGACACCGTGCAGGCGTTCCGCAAGCTGACCCGGAAGAGCGGCGGCCAGGTCCGCTTCGCCGCCGATCCCCCGTTGATCGTGCCGCTGGACGACCTGCTGCCGGACGTCGAGCGCGACCAGCTGGAGGAGCAGCTCCGCGGGCTGATCCAGGGCTACGCCGGCAGTCTGCGGTCGGACCACCGCCGGCTGCTGGAGCAGTACCGGGTGGTCGACGTGGCCCGCAAGGTCGTGGGCGTCGGCAGCGTGGGCACCCGCTGCTGGATCGTGCTGCTGCTCGGCAAGGACGCCGGCGACCCGCTCCTGCTGCAGGCCAAGGAGGCCGACGATTCGGTACTCGCCCCGTACGCTGGCCCGAGCCTCCACACCAACCAGGGCGAGCGCGTCGTGGCCGGCCAGCGGCTGATGCAGGCCGCCAGCGACATCTTCCTCGGCTGGGAGCGGGCCACCGGGATCGACGGCCGCCAACGCGACTTCTACGTACGCCAGCTGCGCGACTGGAAGGGCATCATGCCGGCGGACATGATGGTGCCGGTGGGCATGCGGCGTTTCGCCGTACGCTGCGGGGCCACGCTGGCCCGCGCGCACGCCCGGTCCGGCGACCGGATCGCGATCGCCGCCTACCTCGGCAGGGGCACCCCCTTCGACGAGGCGCTGGCGCGGTTCGCGGAGCGTTACGCGGACCAGAACGAGCGCGATCACCAGGCGCTCCAGGAGGCCGTCCGGGAGGGCCGGGTCACGGCCAGGCCCGGCTGAAAACCGGCGGAAGGCGCCACAGCGGCCATGCCGAGCGGCGTCCGCAGCCCACCGCCACCCGATCGGCGCACCCGGCAGCGCCCGGGATGTACGGTCCCTCCACCCGACCTAGCATGGTGCCGAATGGCTCCGATGAAGGCGGCCCCCATGCGCCCCACGGCGAAGTTCTCCATCAGCTTCGGCCTGGTCACGATCCCGGTCGCCGCGTACAACGCCACGGACAGCTCCGCGTCGGTCAGCTTCGTACGGATCCATACGGCGGACGGCGGACGGGTGCGCAATCAGCCCGTGTGCTCGCTGGAGGACGTCGAGATCTCCCCGGACGAGATCGGCCGGGGCTACAAGCCCGGGGACGGCGACACGGTCGTACCGCTGAGCGACGAGGATCTGGACGCGCTGCCGCTGCCCACCGCGAAGACCCTGACGATCCTGGCCTTCGTGGCCGGCGGCGACATCGACCCGCTGCAGATGGGCAAGGGCTACTACCTGGGCATCGACAGCCCCGCCGCGGCCAAGCCCTATGTGCTGCTGCGGGAGGCGATGGAGCGGCATCAGCGCGTCGGGCTCGGCAAGATCGCGCTGCACGGGCGGGAGACGCTCGCCATGATCCGCCCGATGGAGGGCGCGCTGGTCATGCAGGTGCTGCTGTGGCCGCACCAGATCCGTCCGATGGACGGGGTGCTGCCCGAGCGGCAGGCGGAGGTCGCCCCCAATGAGGTGTCGGCCGCCGAGGCCCTGATGGATTCCTTCGGCGAGCTGTCGGAGGACGATCTGCACGATCACTACCGCGAGGCGCTCGAAGAGATCGTGGCGGCAAAGCTGGCGCATCGCGAGCCGGAGTTCCCGGCCGGTGAGGAGCAGCCCGCCGGACAGGTGATGGACCTGATGGCGGCCCTGCAGGACAGCGTCCGGGCGGCCAAGAGGTCCCGCGGCGAGGACGAGGAGGCCGAGCCCCGGTCCGGCCGTACCGCGAAGAAGAGCGCGACGAAGAAGACCGCGGCGAAGAAGGCCACCGCCACGAAATCCGCCTCGGCAACCGCCTCGAAAACCGCCGCCAAGAAGGCCACCGCCAAGAAGACGGCAGCGGCGAAGAAGACCGCGAGCAGGGGCGGGCGCCGGGCCGGCTGAGCCCGGCCCCCGGAGGCCCGGCCGTCGGTGGCCCCCTCCGCCTGTGCACATAAGGCGCCTCCCCCGGGGTACGCGAACCGTCATCAGGCCTTACTGCCAATACAGTTATGGAGGCGGACGCCATGGGTATCGGCGGATGCATCGGTCTGCTCGCGGTGGGGGCCATCCTCACCTTCGCGGTGGACTGGCACATGGCCGGAATCAACGTCGACCTGGTCGGCATCATCATGATGATCGTCGGCATCATCGGCCTCGCCACCTATGTGAGCATTCTGAAGCGGCGGCGCACCCAGCCCCCGTCCCCCGGCGCCCCGGTCGTCGACGTCGAGGACGCCCCCCGCCCCCGCTACTACAGGTAGTCCCCGGCCATGCGGTGTGCGTTCCGTCGTGGGGCCCGCCGCTCTCCGGCGACGGCCGCGCCTTTCAGCCGCAGGAGGTCTGGGCCTTCGGCAAGACGCCGTTCAGCAGGAAGTCGTCGACATGGCGCTGCACGCAGGGGTCTTGGGTGGTGTAGGCGGCATGACCCTCACCGTGGAAGGTCAGCACGACACTGGAATTGCCCAGCTCGCGGGCCATGTTGAACGCGCCCTCGTAGGGGGTCGCCGGATCATTGGTGGTCGCGACGAGCAGCAGGGGCGGTGCGCCGGGCGCCGCGACCTCGCGGGAGGAGTCGTCGCCCGCGACGGGCCAGTCGTAGCAGTCCAGCATGAGCGGGGCGATGTCCGGGCCGAAGAGCGGGGAGGCATTGGTGAGTTCGCGCTCCGCCCGGGGGTAGTCGTCGGCGTCATAGCGCTCCGAGGTGTCCCGGCACGCGATCGCCCGGAGGGCGAGCTGGTCCTGCGGCGGTAGCTCGTCCTGCCCGACCCGCGGTGCCGGGACCGTGCGGGTGGCGCTGCCGCCACCGCTCTCGCTCAGACGGAGGATTCCGGCGGCGTCGCCCCGTCGCAGCTGCGCCAGCGCCTGGCGCAGCGCCGGCCAGTCGCTTCTGCTGTACAGGGCCTCGCGCAAGGCGTACACATAGGTGGTCTCATCCACCGTCTCGCCCTTCACCTTCATCGGCCGTTCGCTCAACTGCTGGTACCAGGTGCGGAGTTGCTCCTGAGCCCGGCTCTTGTCGGTGCCCAGCGGGCAGTCCGCCGTCCGGAGGCAGTCGGCGGCGAAGTCGTCCAGCGCCTGCTGGAAGCCCCGGGCCTGGGCCAGCGCGGTCTGCCAGGTGTTCTTGGTCGGGTCCTCGACGCTGTCCAGGACCATCCGGCCGACCTTGTCGGGGAACTCATGGGCATAGACAGCGCCCAGCTTGGTGCCGTAGGAGAAGCCCAGGTAATTGAGCTTGTCGTCGTGGACCGCGGCGCGCAGTACGTCCATGTCCCGGGCGACATCGGGGGTGCCGACCCAGCGCAGCAGCCCGCCGGAGTACCGGCCGCAGGCCTCGTTGATGCGCTTCTCCTTCGCGGCGAGGCTGTCGTCGCCGCCCGTGGTGAGTTTGCTCCCGCAGGAGATGGGTTCGGTGTGGCCGGTGCCGCGCGGATCGAAGCTGACGATGTCGTAGCGCTGCCCCAGCCGGGCGAAGGCGCTCCCGCTGTCGATCAGATAGTTGACGCCGGAAGCACCCGGCCCTCCGGGGTTGATGACCAGCGAGCCGAGGCGCTCACCGGGCCCGGTCGCCTTCAGCCGGATCAGCTGGACCTGCATCGTGCTCCGTGTGGGATGGGCGTAGTCCCGCGGCACCTCCAGCCGGGCGCACTCCAGACGCTCCCGGAAGCCCGGCGGCGGGGAGGCGCCGTCGCCCTGCGTCCCGTTCTGCAGGTCCTTGCCACACGGCTCCCAGGACAGCGTCTGCTCGTAGAACGTCGCCAGCCCCGGGTCATCGACGGCCGTCGCAGCCGGAGTTCCCCCGAAGACCCAGAGCAGCGCCACCACCACCGCCATGGCCGACAGCCGGACGGCTGCCATGCGCCGGCGAACACACCGCGCTCCCCCTACTCCCACACGAGACGGTGCACGGCGTGTTCCCGGCATATTCCGAGCGTAGGGCCGTTGCACAGCTCCCGCACACCTGCCGTGGGGCGCCCCGGTGAAGGCCTGCCGTACGGGCGGCAACCGACGGTCACGGTGCCATGACCCGGCCACCCAGCGGGACCGGCCCCTTTCACAGCGTGGTCCCGGAGGGCTTTTCGGCCCGCTCAAGATGCGGCGGTCGCGACTCCGATCACTCTGGAGATAGGGCAGAAACGACGCCGCCAAGTGGCGGCCCCCTGCACAGACGCCCATCGGCCGCACGTCCGGGAAAAGGTGACGCACCCATGAATGACGGAACCAAGGTCCTGCTGGCCGCCGCTCTGGCCGGCGGCTATGTGCTGGGCCGCACGAAGAAGGGCCGGTTCGCCCTCACCGCGGCGTCCTATATCGCCGGACGTCAATTCGGGCTTGAACCACGCCAGCTCGTGGCCCAGGGGATGCGCAAGCTGAGCGAGATCCCCCAGGTCGCAGAGCTGGGTGAACAGCTGCGCGGGGAGGTGCTGGACGTCGGCAAGAAGGCCTTGACGACCGCCGCCAACCGCCGTCTGTCGACGCTTGCCGACACGCTCCACGACCGTACCCACGCGCTCGAATTCGGACCGGAGGAGCCGGAAGAGGAAGAAGAAGGGGAGGAAGAAGAGGGGGAATACGAGTACGACGAGGAGGAAGAGCCGGAGGAGGAAGAGGAAGAAGAGGAGGAGCCCGAGGAGGAGGAGCCCGAAGAGGAGTACGACGAGGGCGAGGAGGAGGAGGAGGAGGAGGAGCCCGAGGAGGAGGAAGAAGAAGAGGAAGAGGAGCCCGAGGAGCCGCCCCGCCGGCGTACGCCACGAGCGGCTGCGCAGAAGAAGGGCGGGCGGAAGCCGCCCGCCAAGAAGACCGCCGGGAAGAAGGCTGCGGCCGGCCGGCCGGCCGCGAAGAAGACCGCGGCGAAGAAGGCCGCGCCCGCCAAGAAGACCGCGGCCAAGAAGGCTCCTGCGAAGAAGACCGCAGCACAGAAGACGGCCAAGAAGGCACCCGCCAAGAAGGCGGCCCCGGCCAAGAAGGCGGCGGCGAAGAAAACCGCCGCGAAGAAGACGGCAGCGAAGAAGACCGCGGGAAAGAAGACCGCCGCCAAGAAGACGGCCTCCAAGGCCGCTGCCAAGAAGGCTCCTGCGAAGAAGACTGCCGCACGGAAGAAGGCAGCTCCTGCGAAGAAGAGCGCCAAGAAGACATCATCGCGCGTCGAGCGCCGGAGGTAACCGGTCATGGCCAAGACGGGACAGGACAACGCGGACTCGGGCCTCGATCGGCTGCGAGAAGAACTGGGGAGCTACGCGACGAAATGGGTGGGGAACCTGGCCGAACGGGCCGGCGACAAACTCATGGACGTGACCGGACAGCTCACCGATGTGGCCGAGAACGGCGGCTCGCTGTCCAAGATCGCGGGCAATCTTCTGGGCGGTGACTCGCCCATCAAGGCCGCCGTCAAGGGAACGGCGGAGAACGTCAAGGACACCGTCACGGGGAAGGCCAAGGAACTCTTCGGTGGCGGAAAGCGCAAATCGGGGGACCAGAAGGTCACCAACATCATCGAGGTCCTCGATGTCGGGGTGCCGCTGCGCACCGCCTACGACCACTGGACGCAGTACGAGAAGTTCAGCAGCTTCACCAAGGGCGTACGCAATGTGTCGCTGCACGACGAGACGACCAGTGACTGGAAGGCCAAGGTCGGTCCGTCGACGCGCGGCTGGAAAGCCACCGTCCAGGAGCAGGTGCCGGACGAACGCATTATCTGGACGTCCGAGGGCGCCAAGGGATCGACCCGCGGTGCCGTCAGCTTCCATGAACTGGCGCCCAATCTGACCCGCATCGTGCTGGTCGTCGAGTATTACGCCTCGGGATTCTTCGAGAAGACCGGAAATATCTGGCGCGTCCAAGGACGGCGGCTGCGGCTGGACTTCAAACACTTCCAGCGCTACGTCACCCTCACCGACGAAGAGCCGGAGGGCTGGCGCGGCGAAATCCGCGAGGGCGAGGTCGTACGGACCCACGAAGAGGTCGTCGAGGAGGAAGAGGCCGAGGAGCGCGAGGGCGAGGAAGGCGAGGAGGAGGACGAGGAGTACGCCGAGGAAGGCGAGTACGAGGACGAGGACGAAGACACGGACGAAGACGAGGAAGGCGAGGAAGGCGAAGAGGAAGAGGAGGACGAGGACGGCGAATGGGATGAGGAAGAGGAAGACGAGGAGGAAGAGGAGGAATGAGTTCCGCACTCGTGAAGTCACTCGACGCGCTGGGCCGCTGGGAGCAGCTGGACACCGTGATCGGCCCGGTGCAGCGGGTGGTGCGCGGCCTGCCCCTGGGGCGTTTCCGCGATGTGCTGCACGGCCTGCCGATCGGTCATCCGCTGCACCCGGCACTGGTGCAGGTTCCGATGGGCGCATGGCTGTCCGCCGCGGTGCTGGACGTCGTCCCGGGGACCCGGCGCAGTGCCCGCCTCCTGGTGGGGGTGGGCGTCCTGTCGGCCGTACCGGCGGCATGGGCCGGCTGGGTGGACTGGGCCGAGCAGCACGAGGACCAGATGCGTACCGGCCTGGTGCATGCGGCGTCGATGGCGCTGGCCATCGGCCTGTACTCCAGGTCCTGGGTGCATCGCGGCCGCGGCGGCACCGCGCACGGCAAGCTGCTCGCGTTCGCCGGACTGTCCGCGGCCGGGGCCGGCGCCATGCTCGGCGGGCACCTCGCCTTCCGGCAGGGCGCGGGCGCCAACAAGGCGGCGCCGGTGCCGCACCTGCTGGAAGAGGGCTGGCACCCCGTGGGCAGGGTGGAGGACTTTCCGGTCGGCGAGGCCGTGCGCCGGGAGCTCGGTGAGGTACCCCTGCTGGTGGTCCGTCAGGCGGGCGGGGAGATCCATGTCCTCGCCGGGCGGTGCAGCCATCTGTCCGGGCCCCTGACGGAGGGCACCATCGCCGACGGCTGTGTGACGTGCCCCTGGCACGGCAGCGTCTTCCGGCTGGCGGACGGGGCGAATGTCGCCGGTCCGGCGACCGCTCCCCAGCCCTCCTTCCGGGTGAGCGTGGAGGGCGACGGCTCGGTTTACGTGCAGTTGCCCGGCGCGGGCTGAACCGTACGAGGGCCTGCCCAGCGGACGAGGCCTGGCGCGGACGAGGCCTGACGTGGACGAGGCCTGGCGCGGCCGCGCCGCCCGTACCGCCGAGCCGCCCGTACCACCGAGCCGCTCCGGGCAGCGCACGGCAGCCACCGCCCGACTGGCCCAACGCCCCCTCGCGGGTGCCGCGCACCACTGCGGGCCTCCCCCACCCTTGGCGGCCCGGCAGTCCATGCCGTGAGTGTGCGCGAACGCCCTGCTCAGCGGCGCGTGCGCCGGGCCCGCCGTACTCCGCGGCCCGCTACCGTCGAAGGCAGCAGGCGTTCGGCGTCCGGCCTCGCCCCGCGGGGCCGCGCCCCGTCCGTGCCGATCCGCGCCCAGTGGAAGGGCTCATCATGCGTGTGCTTCCGGCCGCTCCCTCGATCGAAGGGCTCACCGCTGTCGTCACCGGCGGCTCGCGGGGGCTCGGGCTGCTCATGGCCCGCCAGCTGCTGCGGCGCCGCTGTGATGTCGTGCTGCTGGCCCGGGACGAGGCCGAACTCGGCAGAGCCGTCGGCAAGCTGAGGCAGTGGGGCGGCGGGACGGTGCGCGCCGTGGTGTGCGATGTGCGCGACCGCGCCGCGGTGCAGGACCGCCTCGCGGAGATCGCCAGGGACCACAACCGGCTGGACATCGTCATCGCCAACGCCGGCATCATCCAGGTCGGCCCCGCGGACGCGCTGGGCTCCGACGGTTTCGAGGAAGCGATGGACTCCGTCTTCAACGGGGCCCTGAACACCGCGCTCGCCGCCCTCCCCCACCTCCGGCGCAGCCCGGCCGGCGGCAGGCTGGCCCTCGTCGGGTCCGTCGGCGGTCTGCTGGCGGTGCCGCATCTGCTGCCGTACTCCTGCGCCAAGTCCGCGGTGGCCGCGCTGGCCGAAGGGCTGCATGCGGAGGAGGCCCCGCACGGCGTCACCGTGACCGCGGTCCACCCCGGCCTGATGCGCACCGGGTCGCATGTCCACGCCCTCTTCGGCGGGGACCGGCGCCGGGAGTACGCCTGGTTCTCGGCGCTGGCCGGGGCCCCGGTGCTGTCCATGAACGCCGAGCGGGCGGCGGAGCGCATCGTGACCGCGCTGCAGCGGCGGCGGCCCCGTATCGTGCTGACGCCGGCGGCCAGGCTCGGTGCCACGGCGCACGGGCTGGCGCCGGTGACCACCACCCGGCTGGTGTCGGCGGTCGCCCGGGTGCTGCCCCGCAACGGCGCACGCGGCACCGTCGACGGTTCGACGGTCGCCGCCGGGGAAAAGCCACCGGCCCGGCACCTTCGCGGTGTCCTCGGCGCCCTCAACGAACGGGCGGCCGACCGCTTCAACCAGCGGTGAGGGCCCGTACGTCCGGCAGTGAGGCCGCGCTTGCGGTGATGCGTGCCCGTACGGTCGCGAAGGCCGTGCTCCCGGGCGCCGGCCTCCGCCCCCGGAGCGCTCAGGTGCGGTCACACCAGGCCTTCTTGCGCCGCGGGAGAGGGGGGCGCGCCCCCGTCGGGGTAGCGGCGCCAGAAGCTCTGCAGGGTGAAGTCGGGGTCGTGGGTCTCGGTCAGCAGCCGCAGGCCGGGGCGAGCGGCGAGGACGGGGGCCAGGTCGCGGCCGGTGCGGCGGTGCTCGGGGACGGGGTGGTTCCAGTGCACGGCGACGAGGGTGCCGCCGGGTTCGAGGCTGTCAAGGGTGCGGCCGAGGATCTCGTGCAGCGCGGTGTCGTCGAAGTAGTGGAGGAGCTCGGACAGCACGATCAGATCGAAGGTGCCGTCCGGCCACTCGTCGGGGATGGTGAGGGTGCGGACCTCCACCTGCGGCAGTGCGTGGGTGCGTTCGGCGGCGGAGACCACGGCCGAGGGCATCCGGTCGGTCGCGAGCAGCCGGTCACAGCGCTCGGCGAGCCGGGCGGTCAGCACGCCGACGGAGCATCCGGGTTCGAATGCGGCACGGTAGCGGCGCCGGGGCAGCGAGGCGAGGGTGAGGGCGTATTTGCGCTGCTCGTACCAGCGTCCGGCGAGGTCCCAGGGGTCGACCGCGCCGGCGTACATCGCCTCGAAGTAGGCGGGCGGCGTACTCATCGGAAGACCACCTCGAACGGCCTGGTGTGGTGGGCGAGTTCCTCCGGCGGCAGGATCGCGGCGTCGCCGTCACCGTCGCCGAGCGGGTGAAGCCGGCTGACGAACCGGCCGAGGGCCGCGGCCTTGCGCCGGGCCGCGCCGGCCGGCAGCAGGAGACGGGCGGCGCTGTCCCAGGGGACGCGGGGGTCGGCGGGGCGCGCCCAGTGCCACATCCGGACGGGATACATCCACAACGGCACGCCCGAGGAACGGCAGGCGGCCGCGGCCGCCCGGCCGGCGGCTTCGTGGTCGCTGTGCAGATCCCCGGTCCAGGGCGCGACGCAGAGGGCCGCGTTCACCGCGTACAGCCGTGCCGTGATCTGGTGGCGCACCGCCGTCTCGTGACGGTGCACCTGGGTGTCGGGGATGCGCAGGCGCTGCGGGCGCAGCGACGGCAGTCCGAGGTCGCCCAGGGCGTCGCGGAGTTCGGCCGCGCGGACCGCAGCGCGCCGGGCGGCGGTGAGCCGGGTGCTGTCCGGGTGGGAGCCCTCACCGTCGGTGACGGAGAGGACCTGGACATCGGTACCGTGTGCCGCCAGCGCGGCCATGGTGCCGCCGAAGCCCAGCACTTCGTCGTCGGGGTGTGCCGCGACGACCACGACCGGCCCGGCGGGCAGCGGCACGTCGGGCAGGCGGTCGAGGGCGGGCCAGGACGCCCAGTCCGCCTCGGGGGTGCCCACGCCGGCGGAGAAGGTCGCATCGGTCGTCACATCAGCTCCTCACCGGAGTGGTCCGGTCGCTCAACAGTCTGCGGTGATCAGCGCGCACCTCGCATTTCGGAGCAGCCCGGAGCGTGGCGGCGGAGAACGGAAAAGCGGAGCGGCCGGGTGTTTTCGCGCCGCGTTGCCGGGCACGCGAACCGGCACGACAGGAAGAGCCGACCTGTGGCGAAAGGAGAATGCACCGTGGCTGCGCGCAATTCCCCCGCCTATACCGTTCCCGGCATGACCGAGTCCGAAGGGGGAGAGGTCATCGGACGGCTGCGGCTCAGGCTGCACGCGCTCAATGACCTGGCCCTCACCCTCAAGCATGTGCACTGGAATGTCGTGGGGCCGCACTTCATCGCCGTCCACGAAATGCTCGATCCGCAAGTCGACGCGGTCCGTGCCATGGTCGACGCGACCGCGGAGCGCATCGCGACGCTCGGCGGCTCCCCGACCGGGACACCGGGCGCACTGGCCGCCGAGCGGACCTGGGAGGACTACTCCGTCGGACGGGCGCAGGCGATCGAGCACCTCGGTGCGCTGGACGTCGTCTACTCGGGGGTCATCAGGGACCATCGGGCGGCGGTGGCCGCCACCGACGGGGTCGACCCGGTGACCCAGGACCTGCTCATCGAGCATCTGCGGTCCCTGGAGCTCTTCCAGTGGTTCGTCCGGGCGCATCTGGAGAGCGCCGGCGGCACGCTCAGCACCGGTTCCGCCAACGGGCTGTCGGAGGCGGGCCACGCGGCGGCCGAGCAGGCGCGCCGGCAGCCCTGAGCGGGCGCCGCGCGGTGCGCACCCCAGGGCGCCGGCCCCGCCGTTGCACGGAAGGCGACGGCGGGGCCGCAGCGGTCAGTGTTTGAAGGTCTCCCGGCCCTTTTCCACCGCCTGCTTCATTTTCCCCATGGCCTGTTCCGCCTTGCCTCGCCTTTGGAGGCCTTTGTTTCCGAGGGCCCTCCCGGTCGTTTCCTTGGCCTTTCCCTCGACGATATGGCCGATGTTCCTGGTCTTTTTCGCGATGCCCATGTCGCGCTCCCTTCAGGGTTCTTCGGCGGGTGGCAGAAGGGTCCCGAGCGGCCCGAGATCCAAATTGAGGTCCTGCATCGTCAGCTCATATCGGGCGCAGAGTTCGACCATGCGGTCGTGCAGAATCATCAGCGTCGCGCCCAGGCGTTCCTCCTGTTCCTCGGTGAGGTCTCCGGCGTCGACCCGTTGCAGGGCCTGACGCTCCATGAGCTGGCGCAGCAGCTCGACCAGGGTGAGGACGAGCTTGATCAGGTCCCGCTCCACCGTGTCGGGGTCGGCGCTGATCCGGTGTGCCGGGCGCCGGGCCGCCGCGCTGTTCGGGGGCGGGATGTCCTGCGGTGCCGCGGGCAGCAGCCGGAAGGCCCGATGGGCCGCGTCGGCGACATCATCGAAGCGGCTGCCGGGCCGGCGGTCCTCAGCCGTCATGGTCGTCCCGTACCGAGGGTGCGAGGGCGGACCATGGGGAGGGGTTCTGTTCGCTGATGGAGACGATCAGCGCGCGCAGCGAGATACGGACGAGGTCGATATCGGCGATGGAGAGCACGACATCACCGGTGAGGACCACACCGCCGCTGAGCAGCCGGTCCAGCAGATCGATCAGCGCGATCTGCCGGTCCGGCAGCGGTTCGTCCGTCGTTGCCGACTGCCCGCCCGCCGGCCTCATGGCACGGCTCCCTGCTGCGGTTCGGCCTCGGGCGGCGTGGCGAAGGAGTACGGGGCCCAGGGCCCGGTGACCTCGACGCGTACGCCGGACAGTCCCTCGGCCGCCCGGGTGACATCGGCGCGGAAGCTCTCGGCGTCCCGCAGCGGCACGAGGTAGGCGTCGTTGACGACGTTCTCGCCCGGCCCGCCGGCGAGTTCGCCCTGCTGCACCCGGTGCTGGACCCGGTCGACCGCATGGCCGCGGGCGGCGGCCTCGACGCGCCGGGCGACCTCTTCGGCGTCGCGGTAGGCGTCCTCGCGGGCGTGCCGCTGCGCCTTGCGGTGGCTGAGGTAGGCCCGTCCGGGGCTCAGGCCCTCGTCCGCGGGCGGTGCGGCCGGCCGGTCGGTGGGCGCGGGCGCCTCGACGTAGATCTTGACGCCCCACTCGGTGTGCGCGGCCAGGTCCGCCAGCCGGCCGGCGAACGCCTCCTGGCGGGCATCGACCATGCGCCGCACCCGCTCGTCGTCGAGGTACACCGTCGCGAGCCGGAGCGGCAGGACCGTGGTGCGGGCGGCCAGCGCCTCGATCACCCGGTGATGGGCCCGGGCCACCGACTCCAGCCAGTCCAGATCCTCCAAGTTCGCGCGCAGCGCGGCCTCTTGGAAGTCCTGCTCGGGCACCGGGCTCACGGCGACCACCACCTCACCCCGGTCCCCCGCACGCACCAGATGGACCGGTGCCTCCGCGACTCCCGGCAGTCCGGTCAGCGCCTCCGCCAGCGATCCGTCGTCATCCCGCGCGACGGCGTACGCATAGCTGATGACCTCGGTCATGAGGTGTCCCGCCTCTTGGTACGGGAGCCGGACGCGTCCCGTTTGGTGCGTGCGCCACGCGCGGGACGGCGGGCGGCACGACGGCGCTCCTCCTCGGCCTCGCCCTCAGCCTCCTCCTCGCCCGCATCCTCAACCTCGTCCTCCTCCTCGTCCTCGGCCGGCGGCAGTTCGTCGCCTTCGCGCAGGGCCTGGATCTCGGCACGCAGCCGCTTGTTCTCGTCGGCGAGCGAGCGGTAGCCGTCGGACGCGCGGGACGAGAGCGAGGGGTCGTGCTCCCACCAGTCGATGCCCATCTCCTTCGCCTTGTCCACCGAGGCGACCAGCAGGCGCAGTTTGATGGTGAGCAGTTCGATGTCCAGCAGGTTGATCTGGATGTCGCCCGCGATGACGATGCCCTTGTCCAGCACCCGCTCCAAGATGTCGGCAAGGTTCGCCGAGGAGCCCTGGCCGCCGGCCGGGCCGGCCCGGGACGGGTAGTCGCCCATCCTCCTGGCGACGGGTTCGTTCACGGCCGCTGCACCTCGATTCCCGGCGTTGCGACGGGAGCGCGGGGCGGCGCTCCCGTTCCGCGGCGGCCACCGCGGTCAGATGTCGGTGCCCTGGGCATGGGCCCTGATCTCGTCCAGCCGGTCCAGCAGCTCGTCCTCCCGCCGGTCGAAGGTCTCCTCGGAGATGTCTCCCGCCAGCAGCGCTCGTTCGAGTTCGGCGAGCTCCCGCTCGACGGGTTCGGGGTCGTAGTACTCGTTCTCCGCGGCCTCCAGGGCCCGTTCCATGACCCAGGCCACGCCGCGCACCGGTGCCAGCGGAAGGGTGGCTAGTTGACTCAACAGGCCCATGGTGACTCCCTAGACGAAGCTGTAGGCGGGCAGCGGGCCCAGCAGCCGGAGGTCGAAGTCCTCCCCCAGCTCCTTGGCGAGATCCCGCTCCGCGCCGAGGAAGCTCTTCTCGTTGTCCTGTTCCACCAGGTAGGACACGCTCACGAAGTCGTTCCCGCCCGGGGGCGAGATGCGCTCCTCCCGCGCGAATCCGCGCAGCGCATCGAGGACCCCGGCGGCGAGCTGCTCCTGCCGTGCCTGCACTTCCCCGGCGACCAGTTCACCGAGGACGAGCGGGACATCCGGACTGGCATTGCCGCTTCTGATCTGCTCGTTGAGCTCTCGTGCCTGATCCGACTCCGTGAGGATCTGCCGTAGCAGCGCATCCTCGTCCTGGGCGGCCTTCAGGTGGTATTCGGCGCAACCCTCCAACGCCTCCAGCCGCTCGGTGAATTCGTCCGTCCGCTCCTTCAGGACGGCCCGTACGGCCTCGTCGTCCGTGGTCGTGAAACCGAACTGCAAGGGCAGGACCGTGCCGTCGGCCATCAGCCGTTCCTGGACGGCCTGATGTGCGCCGAGGTCGCGGCGCTTGGGACGCAGCTCCTCCGGGGAGTCGCTGACGACGGCGGACAGCTTCTTGCTCTGCACCGTACGCAGCTCGGACGGCGGGTTCCCCACTCCGTGGAGGCCTTCCAGGCGCTGCGGATGGCTGGTCGCGACGATGGAGTAGACGTAGACCGACATCGCTCATTCCTTTCGTCGCCGGGCCGGCCGGCGAGCGGGCCGCTCGCGCCGCTCGGCGGGCTCCTTGTGCCTCGACTCGTGTTCCTCGTCCTCATCGCCGCCGCCCTTGAGGGCCTCGGTCACCGCTTCCGCGGCGCCGGACAGGGCGCCCTTGGCCTTGCCGTGCGAGCCGCCCTCGGTCACCTCACCGACCAGGTCGGTCAGCTGGGAGGGTGCCTTGCGGCCTGATTCCAGGTCGAGGCGGTTGCAGGCCTCGGCGAAGCGCAGGTAGGTGTCGACGCTGGCGACGACGATGCGGGCGTCGATCTTGAGGATTTCGATGCCCACCAACGACACACGCACAAAGACGTCGATGACCAGACCGCGGTCCAGTATCAGATCGAGGATGTCGTAGAGGTTTCCGGAGCCTCCGCCGCCGCCTGCGGCAACGGTTCCTCCGCTTTGCGGCACCACAGTCACGGTGCCTCCCTTCACCGGCTCACTCCGGCCTTTCGGAGTGGCCGTATCGTTCGCCCGGCGAACGGTCCCGCGTGGCCTCCCGGGGCCCTATCGACGGTCGATCTGGCCTCGGGTGTAGCGACGGGTGCGCTCGTACGCCACCAGTTCGCCTTCCTTGTCCAGCATCACGCGGTAGGTCGCCATCACGCTGGTGGTCCCGGGGACACGTTCCAGCTCCAGGACTTCCACGTCCGCCTGCCAGCCGTCCTCTGTCGGCTTCACCGCGGAAACGGACTCGGGAGCCCGTCCCAGCAGTTCCTTGAGCTGCTCGGCCGCGTACCGCATGGCACGTGGCGCCGAAACACGGCGGCCCGCGCGCGGCGCTTCGCTCTCACGCTCGCCGCTGCCGGTCCGGGCACTGCTGGCTCGTGTGGCGGTCTTCTTGACGGTCTTCTTGGCGGTCTTCTTACTGGACGGTCGCCGGACTCGTTCGGTCTCGTCCTGTTCGCCTGCGGCCATGTTCCCTCTCCGGAATCGGAGGCGACATGCTGCCCGCGCCACTGTAAAAGGGCGCCACTACATGATATACGGCCTGAGCTGAGCGCATCTTGGGGCGAAAGTGCCTGGTCCCGCGGGCAGCGGACCGGACACCGGCAGCGAGTGCCGCGGCCCGGTGGGCGGCGTAACGTCAGCAGTGTCCCGGGAGAGACGTCATGACGGTCTCGGCACGGGGAGACACCGGCGGGCCGGAGTGGGTCTCGATGGCGCGACGACAGCTGTGTGCAGGTGCGCGATGACCGGCGGGACCGGGTCCGGCCCGGTGGACGACCCCGTGGGCCGGGCGCTGCTGCGAGCGATGCAGGAGAGCGGGGCGTCCGCCGGCGGGGTCTATGTGCTGGCGGCCGACGCGCCGGTCCTGCAGCTGACCGTCATGAGCGGGGTGCCGGCGCCGTTCCTGGCGCCGTGGGACCGCGTCGCGCTGGCAGCCCCCATCCCGGTCGCCGTCGCCACCCGCGAACAGCGCCTGGTGTGGGTGGGCGGCCAGCAGCAGATGGCCCGCGACTTCCCCCGTACGGCGGTGGCGGTGCCGTACGACTTCTCGCTGGCGGCGGCTCCGGTCAGCGGCCCGGCCGGCAGCCGGGGCGCCTTGCTGCTGCTGTGGCCCGCCGGCCATGCGCCGCGGCTGTCGGCGGAGGAACGCGGGGCGGTGGAGGCCGCGTGCGGGCGCCTGGCCGCGCTGCTGGCGGAGCTGCCCCGGTCCGACGGCTCCGGTCCGGCCGAGGCACCGCGGGTCCGCACACCGCCGCCGGTGCGGGCCGTGAGCCCGGACGAGGCGCGGGCGGCGGCCGACTACCTGGAACGGCTGCCCGGCGGCTGCTGCGCCCTCGACCTGGAGGGACGGATCACCCTGGTCACGAAGGGCGCGACGGAGCTGCTCGGCGAGAAGGGCACCCGGCTGATCGGCTCGCGCCCCTGGGAGGTCCTGCCGTGGCTGCGCGACCCGGTTTTCGAGGACCGCTACCGCGCCGCGGTGATCAGCCGCCGGCCGACGTCGTTCACCGCCAGCAGGCCACCGCACCACTGGCTCACCTTCCGGCTGTTCCCGGACGCCAGGGGCCTGAGCGTGTGGATCAGCCCGTCGGACAAGGACTACGGCCCGGTGGAGCCCGCCCCCGCCCAGGGGGAGGTGCTGCCCGTGCGGGCCGGCCAGATCTACCACGTACTGCATCTCGCGGCCGCCCTCACCGAGGCCGTCGGCACTCAGGACGTCGTCGGTCTCGTCGCCGACCAGATCGTGCCGGCGTTCGGCGCCCAAGGCATGATCATGTACGTGGCGGAGGCGGGCCGGCTGCGGACCATCGGGCATCGCGGGTACCCCGCCGAGGCGGTGGCCGCCTTCGAAGGGGTCGCCCTCGGCGCCGCCAACAGCCCCGCCGTGCACGCCCTCGCCACGGGGGAGCCCAGCTTCTTCACCTCCCCCGAGGAGATGGAACGCGATTACCCGGGGCTGCCGCGTCTGACGGGCAAGGCGGCGCGCGCCGTGCTGCCGCTGATCGTGTCCGGCCGCCCGGTCGGCTGCTGCATCCTCTCGTACACCCGGCCCCGCACCTTCAGCCTGGAGGAACGCCAGGTCCTCACCTCACTGGCGGGGCTGATCGCCCAGGCGCTGGACCGGGCCCGGCTCTACGACACCAAGCACCAGCTGGCGCACGATCTGCAGGCCGGCCTGTTGCCGCACGGGCTGCCCAAGGTGCCGGGGTTCGCCGTCGCCGCCCGTTATCTGCCGTCGACCCGCGGTATGGACATCGGCGGCGACTTCTACGATCTGATCCGCCTCGACGAGGACAGCGTCGCCGCCGTCATCGGTGATGTGCAGGGCCACAACGCGGCGGCCGCCGCCCTCATGGGGCAGGTCCGCACCGCCGTCCGCGCCTATGCCACCGCCGGTGCCGCGCCGGGCGAGGTCCTGGCCCGTACGAACCGGCTGCTGACCGATCTGGACCCGGGGCTGTTCACCAGCTGCCTGTACGTCCACATCGATCTGCGTACCCGCCGGGCGTGCCTGGCCTGCGCCGGCCACCCACCGCCGCTGCTCCGCCACCCCGGCCGGCACACCACGGTGCTGCATGTGCCGCCGGGACTGCTGCTGGGCATCGACCCCGCGGCCCGGTACTCCACCACGGAGATCACCCTGCCGCCGAAGTCCGTCCTGGCGCTCTACACCGACGGCCTGATCGAAACGCCGGGCGCCGATCCGGACCGCTCCGTCGCCGACCTCGCCGCCCGCCTCAACGACACGCCGCCGCTGGGCCCGGACCGCCTCGCCGACGCCCTCCTGGAGAACCGGCACGGCGATGCGGACCGACAGGACGACGTGGCGCTGATGCTGCTGGCCGCGCTGCCGGTCGGTCCGATCACTTGAGCGCGGGAATCTGACGACAAGTCACCTACACATGTTCTGAAGGGAGTTGACGGAGGATCGGCCGGCGGAGCCCGCTCGTGCCCACCGGCACCCCGTAGTCACCACCTCCGCTCCCCATGCCGTGCACTCGCCCCGTTCACCACCCGCCCTCCCTCGGAGCCCGCAGCGGTGCGCCGCCGCGGTGGAGGGCACGCTGGGCCCGGCTGAGGACACCGCTCGGCGTGCGGGTGCGCAGCGCCGCGCGGGCCGCGTTGGCGCCGGGGGCGCCGTGCACCCCGCCGCCCGGATGTGCCCCGGCGGAGGCCAGATAGAGGCCCGCCACCGGGGTTTCCGGGCGGGCGAGACCCGGCAGCGGCCGGAACACCAGCTGCTGGTGGAGGGCGGCCGTACCGCCGTTGAGGGCGCCCCCGTACAAATTGGCGTCCAGCGCCTCGAACGTGGGCGGGGCGAGAATGCGGCGGGCCTTGATCCGGGACCGGAAGCCGGGCGCGAAGCGCTCGACCTGCTCCTCCAGCCGGTCCGCCATCGCCTCCTGGTCCCCCGGGCCCCAGGCCCCGCCGATCCCGTCCTCCCCCGCGTCCCCCCGGATCCGGTGGGGTACATGGGTGTAGGCCCAGGCGGCCTCGGTGCCCGGCGGGGAGCGGGTGGCATCCGCGGTGGTCATCTGGCCGAACAGGGCGAAGGGCCGGTCGGGCACCTGCCCCGCGGCGATCTGGGCGGTGAAGCGGGTGAGTTCGTCCATTCCGTCGGCCAGATGCACGGTGCCCGCGGTGGCGGCGGCCTCGGCGGTCCACGGCACCGGGCCGCCCAGCGCCCAGTCCACCTTGAAGGTGGCGAAGTCCCATTGGAAGCGCCGCAGGTCCGCCGGCAACCGGTAAGGGAGATGCCGGGAGTCGACCAGCCGGCCGTACAGGGCGGGCACGGACACATCCGCCACCACGGCGCGGCGGCCCGGCACCGTCTCCCCGATCGCGGTACGCACCGCCACCGCGCGCCCGGAGCGTACGACGACCTCATCGACCCGCTCCCCGCAGCGCAGCACCCCGCCCCGGCGCTGCAGTCGCCGCACCAGGGCCGAGGTGAGCGACTGGGCGCCACCGGCCGGCACCGGAAAGCCGTAGCTCTGGCCGAGCATCGACATCAGCCATCCGAAGCCGCCGCTGCCCGCGGCCTCGGGGGTGAGGTCGGTGTGCAGGGCGTTGCCCGCCAGCAGCAGCCGGCCCGCCTCGCCGCGGAACTCCTCCTCGCCCAGGCGCCGTACGGGCAGCAGCATCGTCCGCGCCAGCCGCAGCCCGCCGGCCCCGCGGACCCGGGCGGCGAGCCGGGCCAGGGCACGCAGCGGCGGGAAGGGGGCGAACAGCGCGTCGAGGAGATCGCTGCCGACCCGGCCCCAGACGCCGCACAGCTCCTGCCAGGCCGCGCCGTCGCCCGTGCCGAAGGTCTCCAGCCCCGCCGCCGTGTCGGCGGTGGTGCGCCCCAGCAGCGCGCAGCGGCCGTCGCTCAGCGGATGGGCCAGCACCTGGGGCGCATGGCTCCAGACCAGCCCCTCCTCGTACAGGTCCAGGGCGGCGATTACCGGGGAGGCGGCGGCCAGGGGATAGAACGAACTGCACAGGTCGTTGACGAAGTCGGGGTGCACCGCACGGTCGCTGCGGACCGCGCCGCCCGGCTCGTCCTGCTGCTCCAGCACCTCCACCGTCCACCCGGCGTCGGCCAGCAGGTTCGCCGCGACAAGTCCGTTGGGTCCGGCACCGATCACCACTGCGTCCGGCATCGCTGCCTCCTGTCCACCCGGCCGTGGTGCGCCCGGCCCGCCACCGGGCGGGGCGGCGGTCAGGCTCCGCTGGATGCGCGGACCGGCTCCTCTTCGGTCACTGCGGCCAGTCTGCTGAGCATGCTGCGGTGGCGCAGCTGCAACAGGAGGTCGAGGGCCCCGTTGTGCAGCCGTCCGCCGGGCCCGGCCAGCGGGTGTTCATCGATGATGACCAGGGAATCGGCGCCCCAGGGGCGTACCTCGATGGCGATCCGGGCGGTGCCCAGCCGGCCGCTGTCCACCTCGAGTTCGAGTGTGCGCGGCGGGACGCTGTGGCGGACGGTGGTGCAGCCGGTGACGTCCCAGGGCCCCAGGCGCACCGTGTATTCGAGCGTGGCGCCGACCTCCGGCCAGTTGCCGTCCTTCGGCCGGGAGCGAGCGGTGCCGACCACCCAGTCCTCGTAACGGGAGCGGTCGGCGAGTACCGCCCACAGCTCCTCGGGAGACCGCTTGATCAGCTGGTGTCGTACCGCCACGAGCCTTCCACCGCCTCACCGCATCTCGGGCGCCGGCTTCCCCACCCAGCGTAGAACGCGCCTCCGGGCCCGGCCTGCCGAGCGGTACGAGGTGCCCACGCCACGGACTCAGGCAATCAGGGCGCCCGGCGTGGCGGGCCGCTGGGGCCGGCCCCGGTCCGTGCGCAGTTGCCCCGCGGACAATTCGGGATCAAAGTAATGAATACACACGTGTTCGCACGTGCCAGATCGGAGCGGATCGTGATCATTCTCGGAATCATCCTGCTCGTTGTCGGGTTTCTGACCGGCATCGGCATTCTGTGGACCATCGGAATCATTCTCGCGGTCATCGGCGCGATCCTTTGGATCCTCGGCGCACTGGGGCATGCGGTCGCCGGCCGCAAGCACTACTACTAGCCAGGCTGCGGCGGTGGGCCCGCACGGAGTCCGTGCGGGCCCACCGACGTGTGCGGCGGCGGAATCGCTGATCCGCCGCCGCGGCGCGGTCAGGGCGTGAGGACGGTCTTGATCATGCCGTCCTCCTTCGCCTGGAAGGTCTTGTAGGCCTGTGGACCGTCCTCAAGAGGCAGGGTGTGGGTGGCGAAGCCGTCCACACCGAGGACGTCTTCGTCGTTGAGCAGGGGCATGATGTCGTCGACCCACCGTCTGACGTTGGCCTGCCCCATGCGCAGTTGGATCTGCTTGTCGAACAGGGTGAGCATCGGTACCGGGTCGACGTTCCCTCCGTAGACACCGATGAGCGAGATCGTGCCGCCGCGGCGGACCGCGTCGACCGCGGTGTTGAACGCCGTCATGCTGTCCACGCCCGCGCGGCCCATCACCTTCTCCCCCAGTGCGTCGGGCAGCAGACCGGCGAGATTCTGGGCGGCCCGCACCAGCGGAGCCCCATGGGCCTCCATGCCGACCGCCTCGATGACGGCGTCGGTGCCACGTCCGTCGGTCAGCCGGCGGATCTCCTCCGCCACATCCTTCCCGTACTCGTTCAGATCGAGGGTGTGGACGCCGCGGTCGCGGGCGCGGGCGAGGCGTTCGGGGACGAGGTCGACGCCGATGACCTTGCTCGCGCCCTTGTGCAGCGCGATCCGGGCGGCCATGTCGCCGATCGGGCCGAGACCGAGCACGGTGACCGTGCCGCCGGGACGGACATCGGCGTAGGCGACGGACTGCCAGGCGGTGGGCAGAACGTCGGAGAGATAGACGAACCGCTGGTCCGGCGGGCCGTGCGGCACCTTCACGGGCAGCGTGTTGCCGAACGGAACCCGCAGCAACTCGGCCTGTCCGCCCGGCACTTGACCATAGAGCTTGGAGAACCCGAAGAGGGCGGCACCCATCCCCCGGTCCTTGACCTGGGTGGTCTCGCACTGCGAATGCAGCCCCTGCGCGCACATCCAGCAGGTGCCGCAGGAGACATTGAACGGCACCACCACCCGGTCACCGACGGACACGGCCGTGACCTCGGGCCCGACCTCTTCGACGAGGCCCATCGGCTCGTGGCCGAGGATGTCACCCGGATCGAGAAAGGGGCCGAGGACCTCGTAGAGGTGCAGATCCGAGCCGCAGATACCGGTGGAGGTGATACGCACGATGACGTCCGTCGGATCCTCGATCTTGGGGTCGGGGACCGTGTCCACACGTACGTCGCGCTTGCCGTGCCACGTCAGAGCTCTCATCGTCGCTCCTCAGGAAGCAGGGCGGACTCATGACGGAATCCGCCCCGCCTTGCGTCGGGCAGCCGTGACCTCAGGGGTGCCGGGCCGCCGGGTCCTCAGGGATTCTGCGGGTCGACCCCGGTGTGCGCCTCCGCGTCCCTGCCTCCGCTGGGCCTGCGCGAGGGGCCCTTGGGTCCCATGTCCCGCATGCCTTTCTCATCGGTTTCGGCAGCTCGCCGCTCGCCCGCAGCCGTCTCGCTCTTGACCTCGCTCGCCGGAGGGACCTTCTCCTGTCCGCCGGACTCCTTGCCGCGGCCCTTCTCGCCGCGATCCTTCTCGGGCGCGTACTCCTCCGGGTGGAAGGACCGGTGGGCGCTCTCGTTCTTCTGCTGCTCGGTCTGGTCGACGTCGGGCGACCAGCCGTGCTGCTCGGTTCCCTTGTGCATGCTCTGGCCCTCGCCCCTCTTCGGGTCCGAGGACTTGCGGTGTCTGGTCACTGCTGCTCCCTACGTTGCGCGTCGCCGACGGTCGCCACCGGACCACGCCCTGCGTGCGGAGCGGCGCACCGTCCTCGCCATGCGCAAAGCCTCTGGATGGACACGATGCCCATGCCGGGCCGGCTCCCACGTCGCCTGCGTCGGAGACTCCCGTACCTCCAGGCTGAAGGGCATCGGGATCATCCGCATCTCCGCCCTGCCGCGGCGGTCATCCGTGGGCCGGCGGCAGGACGGAGGCGCGACGGCGCGGCACGAGCCGGGGAGCAGCCGGCGCGGTGTCGTACCGGGGAGTTACGCAGGCCGTCCCGCGCCCGCCGTGCCGGGCGCCGCATCTGCGGGAGCGCCGCGGTCGGAGCCGGGCCGTGGTGCGGGCTCCGGCTCCGGGGCGGGGACCGGCGGCGGCTGGGGCTTGGGGTGGACGGGGTCCAGCGGGCCCGGCGGGGGCGGATCCGGCACCCCGTGATCCGGCCCTCCGTGATCCGGCACCTCGCGGTCCGGCAGCTTGTGATCCGGCACCTCGTCATCCGGCCGGAGGGTCGCGACGCCCGCCGGCCGCCTGCGTACGCCGGCACGGCTTTGCCGCGCGGACCGCGCCTCCGGTGCCGCGTACTCCTCGGTGAGATCCGTCAGCAGCACGGGGTGTGCCGTCAGCATGCGCCAGCCCCTTCCGGTCGCCTCATGGTTCACGGCTGCGCGTGCCCGGTCCGCCTCTGCTCACACCTGAGCGTGGCGCCGGCCCGGGCTCCGGACCGGCGTACCCCTCCGTCAGCTGCTCAGCTCGACTTCCGGCCGGCCGGAAGAGGCGCCCGCCCCGGACGCGAGGACGACGCCCTCCGCGGTGCGCTCGGCCTCGTGCGGGGCAGGCGCGATAGTGCGCTCGGACAGCGGAAGAGGGGCCGGCGTCAGGTCCTGGCTGCCCAGGAAGGCCCGGTTGACCACCCGCTCGGCGGCGTGGCCGTCGTCCCACATGCAGAAACGGGCGCGGAACGCGGCACGCAGCTCGGCCGCCTCGGTGCCCTTCCAGCGGCCGCTGCGGAACGCCTCGATCAGCTCGTCCTCCGTGGTGGCGACGATCCCGGGGGTGTCTCCCGGCTTTCCTGACAGCAGGTCGAAGGTGACACCGCGGGAGCGGACGTAGGTCTCCCAGTCATCGGCGTAGTTGATGATCGGCCGGTCGAGGTTGGCGTAGTCGAACATGATCGACGAGTAGTCCGTGATCAGCGCGTCCGCGGCGAGGCACAGCTCCTCGACCGAGGGGTGCCGGGAGACATCGATCAGCGCACCCTGCTCCTGGAGTTCCTGCAGTTGCGGGTTCTGGCCGTAGAAGTAGTGCGTACGGACCAACAGGACAATGTCCGGGCCGAGTTCGCGGGTGATTTTCTCCAGGTCCAGCTGCGGCACATAGCCGACCTGGTAGTCGCGCACCGTCGGGGCGTAGAGAACCGCTGTGCTGCCCGGTGCGATGCCCAGCCGGTCACGGATTTCCCGTATTTCCCGGGCCCCGGTCCGGAAGAAGACGTCATTGCGCGGATAGCCGGCGTCGATCGAGGTGAAGCTGCAGGGGTAGACCCGCTCCCACTGCTCGCTGGTGTGCTGGTTCGAGGAGACCGACAGGTCCCAGCGGTCGGCGCGTTCGAGCAGCTTGTGCATGCTCATTCCCTTGGCGGCTGCCGGGTATTTCTGCTGGTCGATCCCCATCCGCTTGAGCGGAGTGCCGTGGTGGGTCTGGATATGGACCTGGCCCTTGCGCTTGACCACATCGTCGGCGAAGTTGACGTTGTTGACGAAGTACTTCGCCCGCGCCATCAATTCCCAGTAGCGCTGGGTGTTGACGACGACATGGTCCATACCGTCCGGCACCGTGTCCACGACGTCCTCGCGCACGACCCACACCCCGTGCAGATGCGGGGCCAGCTCCTTGGCCTTTTCGTAGACCGCGAGCGGATTGCAGGACGGAGTGCGGTTCCAGTAGGCGCTGAAGACAGCGAGATTCTGGTCGATGGGGCGCTTCAGCTCCATCCGGTAGAAGCGCGTCGAGGCCCGCTTGCTCATCGCACGCTGGGCCTTGCGCAAACGCTGCTGACCGCGCTGCCGGGTACGGCTCACCAGGTTCAGGGCCTGGAACACACGGTACGAACCGCGTTCCAGCGCCTGGAACTGCAGGGCGTCGACCTCCGGGGGCGGGGTGAATCCGGCGGGCTTGTGCCGCCGGTACATCGCCACGGAACGACGGAAGAACTCCGGACGGTCCTGGACGACCACCCGGCTCTCGCGCGCGCCGGTGAACAGGAAGTGGCTGACCATACGCTCGAAGAACAGCGGCCGCAGATGATCGAGGTCCGGCCGGCCGTCGAGAAAGTCGAAGAGCCGCTGGTACTGCTCGAATATCGTGAAGTGCTTCCGGCCCGGCGTCTTCATGGAATTGCCGTGACGGCGCTGGCGGTATTCCACACAGGCGTGGTCCAGGCACACGGCCCGCTCGGCGGTGAGCATGGTCGTGTAGACCATCAGGGCGTCCTCGTAGAGCCCGTCGGTGTACCGGAAGCCGTTGTCCACGAAGAAGTCCCGCCGGAACGCCCGGTTCCACACCACCGCGAACATGTGCAGGAACTCGGTGCGCTCGGCGGGCTTGAAGACGTCCGCCCCGGCCTCGGCGAGGAGTTCCCGGACGGCACTCGGCTTGACCGCGTGCCACCAGTAGGTCCGCACATGATCGAAGAGCAGGAGGTCCGGGTCCTCCGACGCCCCCAGACGGTCGGCCATGGCCCGCAGCGCGCCCGGGGTATAGGTGTCATCACTGTCGAGGAACAGCAGGTAGTCCCCGCGCGCCCGCTCCACGCCCGTGTTCCGGGCCGCGCCGATGCCGCCGTTCTCCTCGTGGCGCACGTGGATCACCCGCGGGTCGCGGGCGGCGAACTCCGCCAGGATCTCGCCGCTGCGGTCCGGCGAGCAGTCGTCGACCGCGATGACCTCGAAGTCGGTGAAGTCCTGCGCCAGCAAAGAGTCCAGGCACGCACGGAGATAGCCCTGCACGTGGTAAACCGGAACGATGATGCTGAAGCGCGGGGCGGATCTGAGGCCCGTCTCGGGCATGGCGGCGGTGCTCCTCGAAGGTGTCGGCCTCAAGACGAAGGCCTGAAGTTTTCGTGACGGGGAGTGGGACAGCCGACGCCCCCAAAGGGTTGTGCCCCACCTGCACAAAATCCCTGTTGTACCCCTCACACGACATCCCGGGCCTGTCGTACACATCAGCCCGCCCACCTGCCGCGGGGCACGGACCGCTCAGCCCGGCGACGCGGCCGCCCACCCCCTCCACAGCACGCCCCCACCCACCCTAAGCTCAATTCCTGCCCGATTCCGGGCAGAAAAGTAGATGTTTCACGACTCCCGACATAGGGTCGGCGTCCATGATCGCCATGGACGCCTTGTGGGCTTTCGCTCTGATGGTGGGACTGCTCACCCTCACCCCCGGCCTGGACACCGCGCTCATCCTGCGCACTGCCGCCCTCGGGAACCGTCGTCGCGCCTGGGGCGTGGTCCTCGGAATCCAGAGCGGCACCCTGGTCTGGGGCGTACTCACCTCGCTCGGCATCACCGCGCTGCTGACCGCCTCTCACCTCGCCTACGAGACGCTGCGCTGGGCCGGGGCCGCGTATCTGGTGTGGATGGGCGGCAGGCTGTTGTGGGGCACCTGGCGCCGCGACGCGGTCGACGAGTACCCGGAGCCGACCGGGAGCGATACCGAGGACAAGACCGGGAAAGGCACCGACGACACCCTGCTCGGCGGCTGGCGCCAGGGCCTGGCGACCAATCTCCTCAACCCGAAGATGGGCGCCTTCTACGTCGCGGTGCTCCCGCAGTTCATCCCCGCTGACGCCTCGCATCTCACTGCGGGCGTGCTCCTGGCCGGTGTGCACATCCTTCTGGCCGTCATATGGGCCTGCGCGCTGATCACCCTCGCGCAGGTGTTCCGGGACCGCCTGCAACGGCCCTCCGCGCGCCGCGTTCTCGACCGCCTCACCGGTACGGTCATCGCCGCCTTCGGCCTGCGCCTCGCGCTCGGAGAGTGAGGCATCGGCCGACGAGAAGCGAGACCGCGGGCCGCCGGCGTCTCCACGACCTCCGGAACACGAACCATCGAGGCACAGCGAGGCATGAGGCTGTCGCGGCAAATCGCGACATGAGGCCGGTGTCAGGTCTCAGGTGTCAGGTGTCAGCCTCTGCCGACCGGCGCCGCCACCCCCGAACAGGCAACCAGCTGACCCGAAGCGAAAGGACCCACACATGAGCTCGCTCCCCACCCGCACGGAGGCCGTGGTCTTCGACTGTGACGGCCTGCTGGTCGACACCGAACCCTGCTGGACCATCGCGGAAACGGCCCTTTTCGCCGCGCACGGCCACACCTTCGGCCCCGAACAGAAGGCGCTGGTCATCGGCCGTACCGTGGAGGCCGCGGCAGAGGCCATGGCGGACTACTTCGGACGCCCCGGAGCCGGTCCCGAACTCGCCGCCGAACTCCTCGCACGGGTCCGCAAGGAGCTGGCCCACGGCGCCGCCGCCCTCCCCGGCGCAACGGAGCTGGTGCGCGCCTGCCGGGCCGCCGTACCCATAGCCGTCGCCAGCAACAGCCCCCGGGAACTGCTGGACACAGCACTGGAATCGGCCGGCCTCGCCCCCTACATCACCCACTCGTTCGCCGCCGACGAGGTGCACTCCCCCAAGCCCGCACCAGACCTCTACCTCACGGCATGTGAGGCGCTCGGCGCGGCCCCGAAGCGTTCCGTCGCCTTCGAGGACTCGGCCACGGGCATCTCCGCGGCACGTGCCGCCGGACTCTATGTCGCGGTCGTACCGTCCCTTCCCGGGACCGGCCTCGACCATGACTGGCTGAGCACCAGCCTGGGCGACCCCGAATTGCTGGGCTGGGCCAGGGAACTGGGGTAGACCCCTGCCGACTGACCCACCGCTTCGAAGCCCGGCCCGACCCGCCGATGCCCGGCCCTTGGCCGAACTGCGCTGAGGGAGACGGCTCCCCACCTCGCCGTCCCGGAGGATGCTCAGTCGATACAGAACTCGTTGCCCTCGATGTCCTGCATCACGATGCACGAGTCGTTGCCGTCATACAGCAGCTGCACGCGTACCGCGCCGAGCGGGACCAGGCGTGTGCACTCGGCTTCGAGTGCGGCGAGGCGCTCTTCACCCACGAGCCCGGTGCCGACCCGCACGTCAAGATGCAGCCGATTCTTGACGACCTTGCCTTCGGGCACGCGCTGAAAGTACAGCCGCGGACCCACACCCGAGGGATCAATGCAGGCGGACCATGAACCCTGATCCTCGGGCGGCAGCGAGCGGTGGAAATCGTCCCAAGTGGCGAACCCCTCCGGTGGCGGGGGTACGACGTACCCCAACACCTCGCACCAAAAACGAGCGAGGCGCTCAGGTTCCGCGCAGTCGAAGGTGACCTGGAACTGCTTGATCGATGACATCGGCGCACCCTAGCAGGGGGACGCTGTCGCTCAATTGCCGCTGTGGATCTGCCTGTTGACGGGAGGATGGCCCTGCGAGCCGTTCCTGACGGCAGCCGGCCGACCCGGGTCCGCGCCTACGGAGAAGACGCTCCCGGGTCGGGACCGGAACCGCACCAACGAGACCGACCTCGGCGACGTGGTCCGGCAGGGCGGTCTCTCCTCGGTCGCCGGAACCGGACCCGCGCTCGGTATCGGCAAAGTCGTCGGCGGAATGCGGGGAGCCGTGCTCGGCGGAGGCGTCGGTAACGTCGTCGGCGGGCTGGCGGTCGACGGCCAGAAACTGGCGGTCGACGGCCAGAAAGGGGGACAGGGTCTGGGCGCTGCACTCCTCCGCAATGCCGCGGCGGGCGCCCTCCTCAGCCCGAGCCGGGACGAGCTGCGTTCCCTCCTGGACGGCACGGCATCCGGTCACGAAATACTGCTCCTGGCTCTCCCCGGTGGCGCCTGCGCGGGCTACGCCGCGCTCGCCCTCCGGGAGGGCACCTCCCTGCGCCCTTTCCACGCCGACCTCATCGCGCGCCGGTCCCACATGCTGCGGGTACGCATCACCGGCGCCGGCGCGGGCCTGCACTTCCCGCGCCCCGGGCGCACCGACGGGCCGAAACGCCACCGCCGGCTCCACCCCACCCTCCGGCTGACCGCGCCGAGCGGCGGCCGGGACCTGTACATCGACCGCTGTCTGGCCCCCGTACCTCTCGCAGAAGTGCTGGAGAACCGGTCGGGATGGCTGTACTGGAGGCCGCGGCCCGACGGACAGCCGGGGTGGTCGGAGCCGGCCCTGCTCGTCCTCGACGACAGCCGGTTCGTGGTGGGCGCCGCGCCCGGCGGACCGGTTCCGGACGGGCACGCGGGTGCACCGGGCGGCGCATCGGTCACCCGGTCGCTCCCCAGCCCGGAACCGACCCGCGCGGTTGGGCCGTACGTGCTGTGGCAGCCACACGTCCACAGGCCGGGCCTGCTCGCCTTCGCCGTCGGCTACCTGTCCGTATGCCTCATCGCCGCCGGCATCGGTTACGGGAACGGGACGGCCTTGGGCCTGTGCCTGGCGACCACCGTGCTCGGGCCGGCCCTCGGTCCGCTGCTGATCGCCCGTCGGCGCAGCACCTGCCTGCGAAGCCTGCCGCGCCCCTGAGGGACCGAGCCCCCTCGACTCCCCCGCGTGAACACCACACGCAGCAAAACGACACCCGTACGTAACAATGCCCCCGGCACGTTCACGGTCCGATACTGGAACCACCGGGCCCCGTCGCGTCCGAGGCCGCGCGGGACGTACCTGGCAGCCCATCAGGAGAGTCAGCATGAAGTCGGCATCCGTACTGTCAGACCCCTTCCCCCGCCGCCCGGAGACCGCCAAGATCAATAGCTATGCATCACCACAGCCTGACCTGGGAAAACGCCGGTCAGCGACCTGATTGCCCAGCTCACCAGGAGGTACCCATGAAGATGCTGATCAACGTTGCCGAAACCGTGGTCACAGATGCGCTGCGTGGGATGGCGGCGGCGCACCCGGAGCTGGTGGTCGATGCCGAGAACCGGGTGATCGTGCGGCGGGACGCGCCGGTGGCGGAGAAGGTGGCGCTGGTGTCGGGGGGTGGCAGTGGGCATGAGCCGCTGCACGGGGGGTTCGTCGGGCCCGGCATGCTGGATGCCGCCTGTCCGGGCGAGGTCTTCACCTCGCCGGTGCCCGATCAGATGGTGCGGGCCGCGGCGGCCGTGGACAGCGGTCATGGCGTGCTGTTCCTCGTGAAGAACTACACCGGGGACGTACTCAACTTCCAGATGGCGGCGGAGCTGGCGGAGGACGAGGGGGTGCAGGTGGCCAGTGTGCTCATCGATGACGATGTCGCGGTCACCGACTCGACGTTCACGGCGGGGCGGCGCGGCACCGGGGCGACGCTCTTCGTGGAGAAGATCGCCGGTGCCGCGGCCGAGGAGGGCATGCCGCTGGAGCGGGTGGAGGCGCTGGCCCGGCAGGTCGTGGCGTCGTCGCGGAGCTTCGGGGTGGCGCTGAGCGCCTGTACGACCCCGGCGAAGGGCAGCCCGACCTTCGATCTCCCCCCCGGGGAGCTGGAGTTGGGCGTCGGGATCCACGGCGAGCCGGGGCGGGAGCGCCGCGCGATGATGACCTCGCACGAGATCGCGGACTTCGCGGTGGACGCGATTCTGGAGGACCTGGACCCCAAGCTGCCGGTGCTGGTGCTGGTCAACGGCATGGGGGCGACACCGCTGCTGGAGCTGTACGGATTCAATGCGGAGGTCCGCCGGGTGCTCGACGAGCGGGGCGTGGCGGTGGCCCGTACGCTCGTCGGGAACTACGTGACGTCGCTGGACATGGCGGGCTGCTCGGTGACGCTGTGCCAGGTCGACGGGGAGCTGTTGCGGCTGTGGGACGCGCCGGTGCAGACGGCGGGGCTCCGCTGGGGACGGTGAGCGCTCCTCCGTACCCGTATCCCCTGTACATCCCCTGTCCCTGGCGCTTTTTACTCAGTGCTCCGAACAACCAAGGAGAGTAGTCCGTGTCCGAAACGGTGCTGGATGCCGCGTTCTTCGTACGCTGGATGACGGCGGCGGCCGCCGTCATCGACCGGGAGGCCGACCGGCTCACCGAGCTGGACTCCCCCATCGGTGACGCCGACCACGGAAGGAACATGCAGCGCGGCTTTGCGGCCGTGGTCAAGGTGCTGGAGACGGAGCCGCCGGCGACGCCCGGTGCCGTGCTGATCGCCGCCGGACGGCAGTTGATCTCCAGTGTGGGCGGGGCCTCCGGCCCGCTCTACGGAACGCTGCTGCGGCGCGCCGGCAAGACGCTGGGCGAGGCGCCGCAGGTCTCGGTGGAGGAGCTGCGCGCCGCGCTGGCCGCCGGGGTGACCGCGGTGGGTCAGCTCGGCGGCTCGGCGCCGGGTGACAAGACGATGCTCGACGCGCTGACGCCCGGCGTCGCGGCACTGAGCGCCTCCTTCGACGCGGCGGCCACGGCCTCCGAGGAGGGTGCGCTGGCGACCGTACCGATGCAGGCCAGGAAGGGCCGGGCGAGCTATCTGGGGGAACGCAGCATCGGGCATCAGGATCCGGGCGCGACCTCCTCGGCGCTGCTGTTCGCGGCACTCGCGGAGGTGGCGAAGTGAGCGCACAGACGGCGGGCGGTACGGCCGGCGGCGGGAGTGCGCCTGTCGGGGTGGTGCTGGTCTCGCACAGCGGGCCGGTCGCGGAGTCGGTGGCGACGCTGGCGGTCGGGCTGGCCGGGGGCGGTGACACGGTGCCGGTGGCCGCCGCGGGCGGCACCCCGGACGGCGGTCTCGGTACGAGTGCGGAGCTGATCTCCGAGGCGGCGCGGACGGTGGACCGTGGTGCGGGGGTGGCGATCCTGGTCGACCTGGGCAGCGCCGTGCTGACCGTCAAGGCGCTGATCGCCGAGGGGGACGAACTCCCCGAGGGCGCACGGCTGGTGGACGCGCCGTTCGTGGAGGGTGCGGTGGCCGCCGTGGTCACCGCGTCGGCCGGGGCGGATCTGGACGCGGTCGCGGCGGCGGCAGGGGAGGCGTACGGCTACCGCAAGGAGTGAGGGACACCGCGCGAGAGGCCGCCGGCCCCGCTCAGGGTTTGCGGGCGACGCCCGCGTAACAGGCGGCCTCCGCGTCGGTGACATGGGTGGCGTCCTCGGGGCGGTCGGGGCGCCACTGGTGGGAGAGCGTGACACCCGGTTCCAGCAGCTCCCAGCCGTCGAAGAAGCGCAGGACCTCGGCGCGGGAGCGGAACTGGAGCCGGGTGCCCGCATCGCCGTAGATCTTGATGATCTTCTGCATCGCCTCGGGGCTGAAGTCCGGTGTCGCATGGCTCAACGCCAGTGCGCTGCCACTGGGCAGCGCGGCCTTGAGGGTCTCGACGATGGTGTGGGCGCGGTCCTGGCCGTCGTCGGGGACGAAGTGCATCAGCGCGTTCAGGCTGAGCGCGACCGGGCGGGTCAGGTCGAGGGTGTCGAGGAGCTGGGGCGCGGTGAGGATGCCCTCGGGGTCGTTGACGTCGGCCTGGACGTATGCCGTACGGCCCTCGGCGGTGCCGATCAGCAGGGCCGCGGCGTGCGCGAGGACGATCGGGTCGTTGTCGGTGTAGACGACCCGGGCGTCGGGGGCGACGTCCTGGGCGATGTCATGGAGGTTCGGCGGGGTGGGGATGCCGGTGCCGATGTCGAGGAACTGCCGCAGACCGGAGGCGGCGAGGGCACGGGTGGCGCGGTGCATGAACTCACGGTTGATGCGGGCGGCGACCAGCGCGGCGGGGAAGACGCCCAGCACGCTTCCGGCGGCCATCCGGTCGGCCAGGAAGTTGGTCTTGCCGCCCAGGAAGTAGTCATAGATCCGGGACGAGTGGGCCCGGTCCAGCCGTAGGTCCACCACGGAATCGTGCTCGCTCATCGTGCGCAGCCTCCCCAATACGGCATCCGCCCGGCGCCTCCCCCGCGCACCATGATGCCCGTTCCATGTGCCGCGCGCGCCCCGGGCAGCGCATCAAACACCGTCGCACGCCCGGCCGTTGGAGAGCACCTCCCCGTATGCCCCGGGTCGTGCCGGAGCGCACCCGGTGAGGTCATGACGGAGGGGCATGCCGCTGTCATGGGCGGTCACATGCCACTGTCATGCGTAGTCATATGAATACGCAGCGGCAGATTTTTGCCTCACCGATGCCACAAAAGGGCACACTTTCCGGTTCATTGGAGGGTGAGGGCAACCGCTCTCCCGCTGCCGCCGGCGTCTCGGCGCCCGGCTCGGCGCACGGCAAACGGAACGAGGACGGCTCGTGAGTGCAGACCGGGACCGACCGCCACCGGCGTGCGCTCCGGCGCATGTCCGTACCGCGGAGTTAGGCCCACTCCCCCGCTGTGCGCTCCCGGAGCCCGCACCGGACCCGTTCGACCGCCGGCTGTCGATCACCTTCGAGGCGTTCCTGGCCACACATGCGCGGAAGTGGCTGACCTACGCCTATCTGCACACGGGCAGCGAGGCCGCGGGCCCGTGAGGTGACCCGGGCGGCGTACGGGCAGCTCGGCCGGCTGTGGCCGCATGCGCTGCGGCAGGCGTCGGTGGAGGCGTACGCCTGGTCGGTCCTCAAGGAACGTGTCGTGGAGTGGCTGTACGACCACCACCAGCCCACCGCGCTCACCGAAACCGCCGCCTTCGCCGTCGTCACCCATGCCCTGCTGCGGGAGTGCCAGCAGCAATTCGCCATGCTGGAGAGCCAGTTGGGGCTGTACGCGGCCATCGCCCGGCTGCCGGAGCGGCAGTGCGACGTGATCGTGCTGCGCCATGTCATCGGATACAGCGACGCACAGATCGGCTCGCTGCTCGGCGTCGACGAAGTCACCGTCCGCTCCTACGCGAGCCGCGGCAAGCGCAAGCTCGCCGCCGCGCTCGGCATCGATCAGGGGAATACAAGGGGGAACTGACCATGTGGCACACCCGTCCCGCCGACCGCCGGGAGACCGTCGAGACGCTGCTCAGCGCGGCTGCGGCGGTGTCCGGCATCGATGACCTGGCCGGATTCTGCGACCTCGATGACGCGGGGGCGCTCAGCGGCCTCGGCGCGTCCCTGCACACGGGGGCCACGGCCGCGGGCGGCCCGCCGACGGCGGTGCGGCCGGTCCGGGCCGACCAGGGCGCGCCCAGCACCTATCCCAGCGCCCGCGACGAGGCCACCCATGAGCTCCAGTTGGCGTGTGCGCTGGTCGTCAATGCCGCGGCGGCAGCGGCGAGCCTGGAACGGCTGGTCGACGACCATCACATCGACCCCGAGGGCGCGCTGGTCTTCGCCTGTCTGCTGCACATCACCGGGCGCACCGACGCGGCGCACTTCTGGTGGCACTTCGGTGCCGGCGCCGGCAGCCGGACGGCCGCCTACTGCCTGTATCTCTCGCACCGCCGCAACGGCGAGTACCGCGACGCCGCCTACTGGCGCGAGCAGGCCGCCCACGCGCCGGACGAGGAGCGCCGCTCGGTGGCCGCGTTCGACGAGAAGCAGCTGCTGCCGGACGCGGCGCGGCACAACCTCCTGGTCCAGTGGCACAGCGGGCTCGCCCCGACCCTGCCGGCCGTTCTGGAGAATGTGATCAACCGTCTCGTCGTGGACAGCGACGACGAGGATTTCGGTGAGATCCCCCGCCCCTCGCCCACCCTCGTCCAGGACCTCGGCCGGGCCGAGTAACCACACCCACCTGTCCGGCCGGCCGATCCGCCGGCCTCAGGATTCGTCCTTCTCCGCGGACGGATCGTCCACCGCGGGCGGCCACGCCGGGCGGCTGGCGTCGGGGACCGCGGTCAGCGCATGGCCGACGGTGGGGTAGCAGGAGAAGACGTTGAGGGACTGGGTGCCGATCAGCAGCCGCAGCATCCGGACGCCGAGCGAGGCCAGCAGGAGCCTGCCCTCCAAGCGCCGGCAGAGCCATTCCAGGGCGAGCAGGCAGCTCAGCCCCCGCGAGTCACAGAAGCGCAGCGCGGTCAGATCGAGCACCAGAAAGCGGTGGCCGGCCGAGACCACCGACCGTGCCTCGGCGAGAAAGGCCTGCTCAGTGCGGAGGTCCAGCTCTCCGCTCACCCGTAGTACCGCGCACTCTTCCGCCTGCACGATCGCAGTGACCGCCAACGACCGCATCTCCGAGCTCATGCCGTCCAGACTAAGCGCCGCCGTCGGCTGCACCACCGCGGTGTCCCGCCGGCGCACAACGGGCCGCCCCGGACGCCACCCCGGCCCGCCGCGCCCGTACGGACCCTCCCCACGTGCCGTACGGGCACCCGTTCGTGCGTGCGCCAAGCTGACAGGGCCCTGAAGCGGGCAGAAACGGGCAGGTTTTTTGCTGTTACGGGCAGCCTTTCGTGCCGCTCCGATTGCTATAAACCTGATGCGGGCGGAAACGGGCAGCTCCGTGACCGAACGCAGACCGAAGCACACAGAAAGCGGCAGGAGTGAGCCATGAGGGCCGAGGAACGCCAACAACGCATCCTCGCGCTCGCCCGGCAGTCCGGCCGGGTCGAGGTCGCCGAGGCCGCGTCGGAGTTCGGGGTCGCCCGCGAGACCGTCCGGCGCGATCTGAGCGAGCTGGAGCGCCGGGGCCTGGTCCGGCGTACGCACGGCGCGGCGTATCCGGTCGAGAGCGCCGGGTTCGAGACCACGCTGGCCCGGCGGGAAACCCTGCAGGTCGACGAGAAGCGCCGGATCGCGGCGGCCGCCGCGGCGCTGGTCGGCGAGGCCGAGACGGTGTTCGTCGACGAGGGCTACACCCCTGAGCTGGTCGCCACGCTGCTGCCCACCGACCGCCCGCTGACCGTGATCACCGCATCGCTGCGGACCGCCTCGCTGGTCGCGGCCTCCGAATCGACCACCGTCCTGCTGGCCGGCGGCCGGGTCCGCTCCGGGACCCAGGCGACGGTCGGGTCCTGGGCCCGCGACATGCTCGCCCGCTTCGTGATCGACCTGGCGTTCCTGGGGGCGAACGGCGTCTCCCGGGAGCACGGGCTGACCACCCCGGATCCGGCGGTCGCCGAGGTGAAGGAGCAGGCCGTCCGCTCCTCACGGCGGCGGGTGCTGGTCGGGGTGCACAGTAAGTTCGGCGCCAGCAGCTTCTGCCGGTTCGCCGAGGTACGTGATTTCGACACGATCGTCACCGACGCGGGGCTGTCCGCACCGGAGGCGCATCGCTACTCGCTCCTGGGGCCGCAGGTGCTCCGGGTCTGACCGCGGCCGGGGCCGCCGGACGACCGGCCCCGCACCACGGCACCACATCCCCCACAGCAGACCGTCGAAGGCCGGGCCCGCACCGCCGGCCGTCGGACGGTTCCCGGGCGTACCCGCGGAACGGCGCCGTACGCCCTGGAACCGCCGCTTGTGCGGCATTCGCCGGACATGCACGTCCTTCTTGTCCCCAGAAAGGTACGAGCCGTGAGAGCACGACCCCCCGGACCAGGCCGCGGCGGCCGCCCCCTAGGGCTGACCGCCCTCGCCGTGGCCCTGGCCCTTTCCACCACCGGCTGCTACCGCGGCGCCGGTGACGCGGGCAACGAGAGCCACCACAGCATCAACGTCCTGATGGTCAACAACCCGCAGATGGTGGATCTGCAGCGGCTCACCGCCGAGCACTTCACCAAGGAGACCGGCATCAAGGTCAACTTCACCGTGCTGCCGGAGGACGATCTGCGCGACAAGATGAGCCAGGACTTCTCCAGCCAGGCCGGGCAGTACGACGTGGCGAGCGTCAGCAACTACGAGACGCCCATCTACGCCCGCAACGGCTGGCTGACCGAGCTGGGCACCCGTGCCGCCAAGGACCGCGGGTTCGACCAGGGCGACATCCTCCCCCCGGTCCGCTCCTCCCTCACGGCCGCGGACGGCAAGATCTACGCACAGCCCTTCTACGGCGAGTCCTCGTTCCTGATGTACCGCAAGGACCTCCTCAAGGAGGCCGGGCTGACCGTGCCCGCACGGCCCACCTGGCACCAAGTGGCCTCCCTGGCAGCCAAGTTGGACGGCTTCCGCAAGGGCATGAAGGGGATCTGTCTGCGCGGCCAGCCGGGCTGGGGACAGCTGGCCGCCCCGCTGTCCACCGTCGTCAACACCTTCGGCGGGACATGGTTCACCAAGGACTGGCAGCCGAAGGTCGACAGCCCGGAATTCACCCGGGCCACCCGGTTCTATGTCGACCTGGTCCGCAAGCACGGTGAGGCTGGCGCCCCGCAGGCCGGCTACACCGAGTGCCTCAACGACATGCAGCAGGGCAAGGTCGCCATGTGGTACGACGCGACGGCCGGTGCCGGTTCGCTGGAGAGCGCCGAGTCCAAGGTCGCGGGCAAGGTCGGTTACGCACCGGCGCCGGTGGAGCGGACCCGTGACGCGGGCTGGCTCTACACCTGGGCGTGGGGCGTACAGAAGGCCAGTAAGCACCAGGACGCGGCGTGGAAGTTCATCCGCTGGGCCTCGGGCAAGGACTACGAGCGGCTGGTGGGCCACGAGCTGGGCTGGTCGAAGGTGCCCGGCGGGAAGCGGGCCTCCCTCTACCGCGATCCGGCCTACGTCAAGGCGTCCGGGGCGTTCGCCGGCCCGACCGAGCGGGCGATCCGCTCGGCCCGGCCCGGCGACCCCGGCGTACAGCCGCGCCCGGCGCCCGGCATCCAGTTCGTCGGCATCCCCGAGTTCGCCGACCTGGGCACCAAGGTCTCCCACGAGATCAGCTCGGCCATCGCCGGGAAGCAGAGCGTGTCCGAGGCCCTGAGGAACAGCCGGCGACCGGCGCAGGAGGTGTCCGATGCCTATACGGACCACTGAGACGGCCCCCGCGGCCGGGGTGAGGGCCGTGCCCCGCGGCGGCAGCCCCGCGGCCCGCGCCCGCCGCACCGAGCGGGCGAAGAACTGGGCCCGCCGCGCCCCGCTGCTTCCCGCGCTGGTCTTCCTGATCATCGTCACCCAGCTCCCGTTCGTGGCGACCGTGGTGATCTCCTTCACCCGCTGGAACGCGCTGGCCCCCGAGAACCGCGGTTTCGCCGCCCTCGACAACTACCGGGCCGTCTTCACCGATCCGGCGATGCGGGCCTCGGTGGGCACGACGGTGCTGCTGACCGTGACCGTGGTGCTGGTCAGCCTGCTGCTCGGGCTGGTTCTGGCGCTGCTGCTCGACCGTGGTTTCCGCGGCCGCGGCATCGTCCGCACGCTGCTCATCACGCCGTTCCTGGTCGTCCCCGTCGCCTCCGCACTGTTGTGGAAGCATGCGCTGTACAACGCCTCGTACGGGCTGCTCAACGGCTCGCTGACGTGGATCTGGCGGCTGTTCGGCAGCGATGACCCACCGCAGCCGGACTGGATGACCGATTCGCCGCTGGCCGCGGTGGAGGTGTCGCTGATCTGGCAGTGGACACCGTTCATGATGCTGATCCTGCTGGCGGGGCTGCAGAGCCGGGCGACGGACGCCATCGAGGCGGCCCGGATGGACGGCGCCTCGGCCTTCGACATCTTCCGCTATCTGACCCTGCCGCATCTGCGCCGCTACCTCGAACTGGCCGCGCTGCTGGGCACGGTGTACGTCGTGCAGAACTTCGACGCGGTGTTCACCATCACGTCCGGCGGCCTCGGCACGGCCAACCTTCCGTACACCATCTACCAGACCTTCTACCAGGCCCATGACTACGGACGGGCGTCCGCGCAGGGCGTCGTCGTGGTGCTGTGCTCGCTGCTGGTGGCGACCTTCGCGCTGCGCACCGTCTCGTCCCTGCTGCGCGAGGAGGTCACCCGATGAACCGCACTCCCCCGGCCCCGCGCCGCCCCGGCTCCCCCGCCGCTCGGCGCCGGCGCCGCACCGGCAGCCTGCTGGGCCTGGCCGCCTGGCTGTGCGGGATCGGCTTCTTCCTGCCCGTCGCCTGGATGGTGCTGACGTCCTTCCACAGCGAGACGGACGCGGCGACCAACCCGCCGAGCGTCGGCGCCGGGCTGAGTCTGCACGGCTACCGCGAGTTCTTCGGCGAGGGCAGCGGTGTCAGCCCCTGGCCGCCGCTGATCAACTCGCTGACCGCCTCCGTCGTCGCCACGCTGCTGGTGCTGCTGCTGGCGGTGCCCGCCGCCTACGCCCTCGCCATCAAGCCGGTACGGAAATGGAGCGACGTCCTCTTCTTCTTCCTGTCCACGAAGATGCTGCCGCTGGTGGCCGGGCTGCTGCCGATCTACCTCGTCGCGCAGAACACCGGGATGCTGGACAGCATCTGGCTGCTGGTCCTCCTCTACACCTCGATGAATCTGCCGATCGCGGTGTGGATGATGCGCTCGTTCCTCGCCGAGGTCCCGGTGGAGATGCTGGAGGCCGCCTCGATCGACGGTGCCGGGCTGACCACCACTCTGACCCGGATCGTGGCACCCGTCGCCATGCCGGGCATCGCGGCCACGGCCCTGATCTCCTTCATCTTCAGCTGGAACGAGCTGCTGTTCGCCCGGGTACTGACCGGCATCGTGGCCGGCACCTCGCCGGTGTTCCTGACCGGACTCGTGACCAGCCAGGGCCTGTTCCTGGCAAAGGTGTGCGCCGCCGCCACCGTCATCTCCCTTCCGGTGATCGTCGCCGGATTCGCCGCCCAGGACAAACTCGTCCAGGGCCTGTCGCTTGGAGCCGTGAAATGAAAGCCGCAGTGATCAGCGCCCCCGGCACGGTCGAGGTCGCCACCGTCGAGGACCCGACGCCCGGACCCCGCGAGGTCGTGGTCTCCGTCGCCGCCTGCGGGCTGTGCGGCACCGATCTGCACATCCTCCAGGGCGAGTTCGCCCCCACCCTGCCGGTCGTGCCGGGGCATGAGTTCGCCGGTACGGTCGTGGCGACCGGCAGTGCCGTCACCGAGCTCGCCGAGGGCGACCGGGTGGCCGTCGACCCCTCGCTCTACTGCTTCGAGTGCCACTACTGCCGCATCGGCCGCAACAACCTCTGTGAGCGCTGGGCCGCCATCGGGGTGACCACGGCGGGCGGAGCCGCCGAGTTCGCCGTCGCCCCCGTCGGGAACTGCGTCAAGCTGCCCGATCACATCCGTACCGAGGACGCGGCGCTGATCGAGCCGCTCTCCTGCGCGGTGCGCGGCTACGACATCCTGCGCTCCCAGCAGCTGGGCACCCGGGTCCTCATCTACGGCTCGGGCACGATGGGCCTGATGATGCTCGAACTCGCCAAGCGCACCGGTGCGGCCGGTGTCGATGTCGTCGACATCAACCCGCAGCGGCTGGCCACCGCCCGCACCCTGGGGTGCAGCGCCGCGGCCGGTTCCGCCGACGAGCTGGACCGCCCGCGCGGCTGGGACGTGGTCATCGACGCCACCGGCAACGAGCGCGCCATCCAGGACGCCCTGGGGCGGGTCGGCAAGGGCGGCACCTTCCTCCAGTTCGGCGTCGCCGACTACGCCGCCCGCGCCACCATCGAGCCCTACCGCATCTACAACCAGGAGATCACCATCACCGGCTCGATGGCCGTACTGCACAGCTATGAACGCGCCACGGAACTCTTCGCGGCGGGCGCCCTGGACCCGGAGGTCTTCATCAGCGACCGGCTCCCGCTGGACCACTACGCGGAGGCGCTGGGCCGCTTCCGGGCGGGCGAGGGGCGGAAGATCCTGGTACGGCCGTGAACCGGGCCCGGGGCGGGTGCGCAAGGCCCGCCCCGGGCCGACTCCATGGAGGCGCAGGGAAAGCAAGGCCCGCCGCACAGCTCTTGGTTGACAGCTCGTACACCCGCGCGACAGCATCCGGCCGGTGGAGATCACCGAGCTGACCCCAGCGGAACGCCGTGTCTGGCAGGCGTTCCCCCTCGGCGAGGGCGTCGACTTCCGGGAGAACGCCGACGAGGACGCCGCCACCGGCGCCGGCTGGGGCCCCGAGCGGACCGTGCGCGCCGCGGTGCTCCGGGTACTGCTGCTCAACGGGCCGTCACGGGACGGCGAGGTAGCGGGGCTGAAGCTGTGGGGCGCCCGCATCACCGGGGAGCTGAACCTCAAGTACGGCAGGGTCGAGCACCCGGTGCGGCTGCGGTCCTGCTACTTCGAGGAGACCCCCGATCTGTACGGCGCGACGCTGCGCATCCTGGCGCTGAACGACTCGGTCCTGCCGGGGCTCACGGCCGGACACCTCCATGTCGACGGAGTGCTGCGCCTCACCTGTTGCCGTGTCAAGGGGCCGGTGCGGCTGGCCGGGGCGCGGATATCCGGCGCGGTCTTCGCGAACGGGGCCCACTTCGGCGATCCGGCCGCCACGGAGCCGCCCGAGGAACCCGTTCTCCAGCTGAACCACGCCGACATCAGCACCGACCTCTGGGCTCCCGGCCTGGTCACCCACGGCCGGATCCGGCTGAACGGCGCCACCATCGGCGGACAGGTCACGCTCGACGACGCGCGGCTCAACGCCCCCGGCGGTCACGCGCTGGAGGCCGAGACCCTCGGCGTCGGCACCGACGTGCACGCGATGCGGCTGCGGGCCCACGGCCGGGTCGACCTGCGCGGTGCCCGGATCGGTGGCCAGCTCAACCTCGCCTATGCCGCCCTCGCCAACCCGGGCGGGGTCGCGTTACGCGTCAGCAGCTGCGTCGCGGGCGAGATGTGGCTGCGCGAGGCGAAGCCCGTGGTGGGCACGGTCAATCTGCGCCGCGCCCAGTTCGACGTCCTGTACGTCCCGCCGGAGGTCTGGCCGGACGAGGTCAAGCTCGACCGGCTCACCTACGGCTCGCTGCTCCCGCACCTTCCCGCCGAGGAACGGCTCCCGGTGCTGGAGCGCGAACGCGCGGGCTATGTGTCGTACTCGTACGAGCAGCTCGCCGGCGCATACCGCACGGCCGGGGACGAAGCCGCCGCACGCACCGTCCAGCTGGCCAAACTCCGCCGCCACCGCCGCACCCTGCCCTGGTACGCCAAGGTCTGGGGTCACCTTCAGGACGCCACGGTCGGCTACGGCTTCCGTCCCATGCGAGCCGCCGGCTGGCTGCTGGCCCTGTTGCTCACCGGCGCCCTCGCCTTCGCCCTGCACCCTCCGCGCCCGCTGAAGACCGACGAGGCCCCCGACTTCAACCCCTTCTTCTACACCCTCGATCTGCTGATGCCGATCATCGGCTTCGGACAGGAGGGGGCCTTCGCACCACGGGGCTGGTACCAGTGGCTCTCGTATCTGCTGGTCGTCACGGGCTGGACGCTGGCCACGACGATCGCGACGGGCATCACCCGCTCCCTGGCCCGCCAGTAGCGGGGTGTCCCCACCCGCGCCGCCCCGCGCAACTCCCGCCTCACGGATGGGGATCGGCCCGTGTGCCCGCGCGTTCGGCCGTGGCGCGTGCCCACCGGCTGGAGCTGATCACAGCGAGGACGATGATGCCCGCGCCGAGTACGACGAGCATCCACCACACACGATGCGCCGCGCCCGTGAACGCCGTTCCGCCCTGGGCGATCTGCGGGCCGATGAGGGTCCCGGAGATCGCGACGCCCAGTGTGGTGCCGGTCTGGCGACCGGTGGAGGCCAGCGAGCCGGCCAGCCCGGCCATCGAGCGGGGCATCCCGGAGATCGCCGCGTTGGTGATCGGCGGGTTGACCGCGCCGAGGAAGACACCGAACACCAGGTGTACCGCCAGCACGGCCGGCAGGGGGGTCTCCGGGCCGAGCCCTAGCGACATGCCGCCGCCGAGGGCCAGCGCCATCCCTGCCACCACCAGCGGTATCAGGGGACCGCGCGCGCCGACCGCGCGCCCGGTGAGCGGCGCCACCACCAGGACCGGCAGCCCGACCGGGAGCAGGCACAGCCCGGCCGCCACCGGGGACAGGCCGCGCACGTCCTGAAGGTACTGGGTGGTCACGAACAGGAACGCGCCGAAGCCGCACAGGGCGAACAGCGCCATCACGATCGCGGAGCTGAACGGCACACTGCGGAAGAGGCGCAGTTCCAGGAGCGGGTCGGCGCGGCGCGGTTCATATCCGAGAAGGCCCGCCACGCCGAGCGCGGCGACGGCGAGCAGCCCGATGATGACCGGCGAGGTCCAGCCGAGCGCGCTGGACTCGATGATCGCGTAGACGACGCAGCCCAGGACCAGGACCATCAGTACCTGCCCGACGGGGTCGAACCGGCGGGCCCGTTCGGCACGGGACTCGGGTACGAACAGCGCGGCGCACACGATCGCCACGGCCACGATCGGGACGTTGATCCAGAAGACCGACCGCCAGCCGAGGGCGTCGACCAGCCCACCGCCGAGGACCGGTCCCAGCGCCAGCGCCAGTCCGGACATCGAGGCGAAGACCCCGATGGCCCGTGCCCGTTCGGCGGCACCGGTGAACGTGGTCGCGACGATCGCCATGGCCACCGGGTTGAGCATGGTCCCGCCGACTGCTTGCAGGGCACGCGCCGCGATCAGCCAGCCGATGTCCGGCGCCAGTCCGCACAGCACCGACCCGAGGCCGAAGGCCGCGAGACCGGCCTGGAAGACCCGCCGCCGGCCGACCCGGTCGGCGGTGGCTCCGGCCAGGACGAGGAACGCGGCCAGCACCAGGGTGTAGGCGTCGACAGCCCACTGGCGGCCGGATTCGGAGGCGTGCAGGTCGCGGCCCATGCTGGGAAGCGCGACATTGACGATGGAGATGTCCATCACCACGACCACGATGCTCACGCAGCAGATCGCGAGCACCAGGGATTTGCGGCGCGGGCTCAGTCCGGCAGCCGCGGCGGGGGAAAGCACGGGTGAACTCATGGTCCGACGCTAGGATTTAGAGCGTGCTCGAAATCAAGCAGCACTCAGCATCGGGTGCCACCGAACCGAAGGCGCGCACCGGGACGGTGCCCGCGGAAGGCGTAACCATCGCCGAGGCGGCCCGCCGCACCGGGGTGAGCGCCCACACGCTCCGGTACTACGAGCGTGCCGGCCTGGTCGTCAGCCCGGTCGACCGTACGAGCGGCGGGCGCCGCCGGTACCACGAGCTCGACCTCAAGTGGATCGTCATCTGCACCAAGCTGCGCGCCACCGGCATGCCCATCAGGGGCATCCACCGGTACGCCGAACTGGTCGCCGCCGGACCGGGCAACGAGGCGGAACGGCTCGCCCTCATGGAAGCCCACCGCGCCGACGTCCTGGCCAAGCTGGCGGAGACGCAGGAGAACCTGAAGATGATCGACCACAAGATCGAGAAGTACCGGGGCAGCATGGCCGCGGGCGACGCCGGCCGGCTCTGGGCACCCGTCAGCCCCCCTTGAGCGGCGCGCGCCGCCCCGGCACCTCTCAATTCGGCAGGCGGACGGGGGCAAGTTCACCGTGCAGCAGCGCCGTGCCCAGCGGGGTGAGGGCGTGGATGACCGAGCCGCCGTCGCGCCGGCTGCGGGCCAGGTTGGCCTCGCGCAGGGCGCTCACGTGCTCGCTGGCCGACGGGGCGGAGACCCGTAAGCGGCGGGCCAGTTCACCCGTGGTGGCCGGTGCGTCGAGCGCGGCGAGGATACGTGCCCTGGTGCGGCCGAGGAGGGCGGACAGCGCCTGCGGATGACAGCTGCGGGTGGTGGCCGGTGCCCACGCCGTGGAGTGTTCCACGGGGTAGACCAGGACCGGCGGCAGACCGGGGTCGGCGAGGGCGATGGGTCTGCGCCAGCAGAAGTGGGAGGGGATCAGCCGCAGCCCACGCCCGCCCAGCCGCAGATCGCGGTCCTGGGGATAGTCGACGTACAGCACCGGCGGCTCCCAACGGAGCGCGGGGCGGAGGCTGTTGAGCATGCCGTCGACACCGCCCCGGCAGAGGGCGCGGGCGCGGGCGCCGCGGTCGGAGTCGACCGTGGCGGCCGCCTCCGTCCAGTCGGGGGCTATCACCGCGCGGTGCACCTCCTCCAGCGCGCGGGCCAGTTCGTCGAGCGGCTCCCGGCTCCCGGCGGCCAGCGCGGCGGCCCAGCGCGGGAGCCGGTCGGGCAGCGCGGCCCGGGCGGATTCCGCGGTCAGCCGGACCGGGGAGGTCTCCCGCAGCGCCGCCAGCCCGGCGGCCAGCCCGTCGCGGGCCGCGTCGGGGGTGAGGAAGTCCGGGAAGTAGCGGGCATCGGCCGGGGCCAGTGCGCTGATCAGCCGGGCGGCGCGGGTCAGTCCCCGGGCGTCCAGTTCGCGGCGGGCCCGGGCGCGCCAGGCGCCGTACACCGGTACCCCGCGCGCCGCCGGTGCGACATGGTGCAGGGCGAGCACCGTTTCCCACAGTGGATCGGGTGCGTCGGCTATCTGTACCCGCGCGATGTCCCGGTCTTCGAAGTGAATGCGCAACATGCGGCCCCCGCGGCATGCTCATGACCCTGTCGCCAGGGCCCCCCGTTCGGGACCTGGTCGGACGGCCCCGCCGCCAGACTGCCGGGTGTGGAACGGAGGTGTCCAGGGTGAGTTGTGGCGTGCCGCCCGCGGGGTGGTGAAGCCGGGGAGTGCGAGGCGCCCGCGGTCAGCCCCCGGTCGCGAGCCGGTCCGCCAGCCGCTCCAGGAACACCCGCTGGCCCGTCACCAGCCGCGCTCGCGCCTCCTCCGGGCCCCACCAGGCCACCCGGTCGATCTCCGGGAAGGTGCCGACCACCCCGGACCCGCGCGGCCACTCCATCTCGAAGGTGCCGGGCACCACCCGCTCCGGATCGAGATCGCTCTCGACGGCCCAGACCGTCACCACCTTGCCGCCCGACTGGCGGGCCTCGCCCAGCGGGAGACAGCGCCCTTCGGGAGGCGGGATGCCCAGCTCCTCCTCGAACTCCCGCCGGGCCGCGTCCCAGGCTTCCTCCGGTGGTACGTACTCGCCCTTGGGCACCGACCACGCCCCCGCCTCCCGCCGCTCCCACAACGGCCCGCCCATGTGCGCCAGGAGCACCTCGACACCGCTCGCCGTGCCCCGGTACAGCAGCAGTCCGGCACTGCGTTTCCCGGCCATGGCGGTTACGACGCCCCGCCGTCGTGCGCGGAGAGCACCGTCTCGACGGTGTCCGCCTCGGCCGCCGTCTTGTCCTCCCGGTAGCGCACCACCCGCGCGAAGCGCAGGGTCACGCCCGCCGGGTAGCGCGAGGAGGTCTGCAGCCCGTCGTAGGCGATCTCGACGACGAGTTCCGGACGCACCGTCACGACATGGCCGTTGTCCGCCACCGCGAGTTCCCGCAGCCGCTCGGTCTGCCAGCCGAGGGTGGCGTCGGTGAGCCCCTTGAAGGTCTTGCCCAGCATGACGAAGCCGCCGTCCGGTGCCCGCGCCCCGAGGTGGAGGTTGGACAGCTTCCCGGTGCGCCGGCCGTGCCCCCACTCCGCGGCCAGCACCACCAGGTCCAGGGTGTGCACGGGTTTGACCTTCAGCCAGGCGGCGCCGCGGCGGCCCGCGCTGTAGGGAGCGTCCAGCGCCTTGACCACGACGCCCTCGTGCCCCCGGCGCAGGGTCTCGGCCCAGAATTCCTCCGCGGCCGCGCGGGCGGCGGCGTCGGCCGGGTCGCCGACCACCTGGCGGCGCACCCGCAACGGTTCGGGAACCAGCCGGGCCAGCTCCGTATGCCGCTGCTCGCCGGGGAGTTCCAGCAGGTCGCGGCCGTCGACCGACAGCACGTCGAAGAAGACCGGGGACAGCGGCAGCGCGGCCCGCGCCGCGGAGACGTCCACCCGCGAGCCGAACCGTCCCGCGATCCGCTGGAACGGCAGGGGCCGGCCCGCGCCGTCCAGGCCGATCACCTCGCCGTCGAGGATGAAGCGGGTGGCGGGCAGGTCCCGGGCGACCGCGGTGATCTCGGGGAGCCGGTCGGTGACCTCGTCCAGGGTGCGGGTGTGGATCCGGACGTCCGGGCCGTCGCGGTGCACCTGGACCCGGATGCCGTCGAGCTTCTCCTCCACCGCACAGGCGCCGAGCCGGTCGACGGCCTCGGCCACCGACTTGGCGCTGTGCGCCAGCATCGGTCCGACGGGCCGGCCGACGGTGAGCCGGAACTCCGCGAGCGCCGGCGGCCCCTCGGCGAGCAGCGCCCGCGCCACGTCCGGCAGCGATCCCGCCAGCATCACGGCCCGCCGGACGTCCGCCGCGGGCACCTCGGTCGCGGCAGCGAGCCCTTCGGCCGCGATGGCGTCCAGCGCGCCCTGCCGCACCTCGCCGGTGAGCAGACCGGTCAGGAAGCGCTGCTCCTCCGCCGTCGCCGCGGCCAGCAGCTCCCGGACGCGTGCACGCCGCCCGGCCTGCGCCCCGGACCCGGAGACCCGCGCCAGGCCGGTCAGCGCGGTATCCACCTCACGTACGGTCAGCGTGGCGCGGTCCGCGGCCGGCACCGGCTCGCGCAGCACGCTCCAGCCGATCCCGATCCGCCCCTGGGGCAGCCGTCCGGCGAGATACGGGATGACCACGGGGACGTCCTCGGGCGCCGCGGCCCGGAACAGCCCGGCCAGCAGCGCGATCTTCCGCGAACGCGCCGAGGTCGCGGCGACGTCGGCCGACACCTGTGCGAGATGCGCCAGCAGCATAGGGCCATGGTGCCCCCGCGGCGCCGTCCCCGCTTGCCCGGGCGGCAAACCTGCGCCCCGGCCGCCCCGTCACGGGGCGAGGTAGGAATGGAAGAGGTTTTCCGGGTCCCACTGCGCCTTGATCTCCTGGAGGCGGTCCCAGGTGGCGGGGGCGTAGGAGCGCCGGGCCCGTGCGGGGCCGGCCTCCAGGTCCGTCTCGGCGATGTAGCGGCAGCCGTCGCCCCGCGGGTCCGCGGCGGCCATGGCGTCCCGCAGCCAGCGCGCATTGTCCTGGTCCCCGGCCGGGTCGTCCCAGATCGCGTAACACACGAGGTAGGACTCGCCGAGCGGGGCGAAGGCCATGTTCCGCAGCAGTGCGGGTTCCTGGGAGACCGGCTGTACGGGCGAGAGCACCAGGGACTTCCCGGAGGGGGCGTGGGCGACCGCGTCGGCGATCCGGGTCAGCTGGGTGGCGTGGCTCTCCGGCGACCAGAGGTTGTCCGCCGCATACCGGTGTGCGGGGGGCCAGATCGCCGCCGCGCCCTCGTGCAGGGCGGCGAAGGACACCGGAGCGGGCGGCTGCCGGGTGACGGCGCAGGCACCGAAGGGGCAGTCGGCGAACGGCTCCAGCGCCTGCCGGGCCTCCCGTTCCGTCGCGGCGAACGCGGTGGCGGCGACCGTGATCCGGGGTCCCCGCGGAGCACTTTCGGTCGGCGGTCCGGAGGACGCGAGGACGAAGGCGGTTTCGACGTACGGCGGGAGGCGGCGGGCGAGCGGCTCCGCCCACTCCGTCACCCGGCTGACCTCGTCCAGCGGGAAGGTGAGGCCGGTCGCCATGATCGAGGCGGGGTGGGGGTGCAGGGCGAGGCGGAATCCGGTGACGGCCGCGCAGAAACCCGGTCCGGCGCCCCGGGCGGCCCAGAAGAGTTCGGGGTACTCGGTGTCGCTGCAGATGACCGTCCGCCCGTCGGCGGTGACGGCCCGGATCTCCCGCACGTCGGCACAGGACGCCCCCCATGCACGGGAGTTCCAGCCGAGGCCGCCGCTGAGCAGGAAACCGCCGACCGCCACGGTGGGGCAGTGGCCGACGGGGAAGGCCAGGTCCTGCGGGGTGAGGGCCGCGACCAGGTCCTGACCGGTGGCGGCGGGCCCCACCGTGGCGGTCGGCGGCTCGCTGCCGTGCGCGGGCGTGATGGCGCACTGCCGGAGTCCGGAGAGGTCGAGCAGCAGGCCCCCGTCGCGCAGTGGTGCACCGGACCAGTTGTGCCCGCCGGAGCGCAGCGAGACCCGCAGGCCCTGGGCGCGGGCCCAGGTGAGGGCGTGCACCACATCCGCTTCCGTGGCGGCCCGCACGAGGACGTCGGGGAAGCGCCGGGGCGTGACCTCGTTCCACACCGCGCCGGTCCGGGCGTCCTCGTATCCGGGATCGCCCCGCCGGATCAGCGTGCCCTCGATGTCCGCCGCAACTGCCGCTCCCCGTGGGCGCATCGGGCCCTCCTCACCAGATCTGGCCGGTGATCATGCCGAAGACGCCGATGAACACCAGATAGCAGAACACCACCAGCGCGATGCCCAGCACCTGCGCCCGACGGGTGCGGACCCGGGCGGGCACCAGCCAGAAGGCGAACACCCGGTTCACCGTGGGCATCAGCAGCCAGGTCAGCGCGCTGACGCTCAGCACATTGGAGAGGAACAGGCCGATGTACTCCCGGATTTCGAGTTTCTCCAGTCCGTATCCCACGGTCAGGTTGAGCACCATCACCGTCGGATAGAGCGCCAGCAGAACGGTCATCGCCTGTTTCCAGTTGGGCGGCGCGCTCCGGTCCTCTCCGTGATCGAAGCGGAACCAGCCGCTGAACGACGAACCAACCTTGCGCACGTCGTAGGAGGTGAAATATCTGCTCCCCTCCTCCAACAGCTTCTTGCGCACGTCGGAGCCGAGCCAGTTGTCGAGGTACTCACGCGACTCGAACCGGAAGACGACAACCCAGTTCTCCTGGACGCCCGCCACCGGCGCGAACAGCTCGGAGCCCATAAAGCCCGGTGCCTTCTCCTGCTCCCCGAGCGTTTTCTCCTGCCAGTTGAGAAAGCCCTCTTCACAGCCCGGCTTCACCTCGTGGGAGATCACGGCCGTGACCACCTGGGGGGCCGGCTGGGCGGGACTGCCGCCCTGGAGCACCTCCTGCGTCGGCGGACCCTCGAAGAGTTCGTGGGCCTCGTCCAGCAACTCCTGCCGCCGGTCCGAATTCAGCCATGCGGTCAAGTAATCCATGGCGGAAAAGCGGAAAACGGCCACCCATTCGTTGGCCTCACCGGCGCCGGGCGGATAAACCTCGGCACCCACAAAACCCTCGAATTCGCGGGCCGCCGCATTCGTCCTGTCCTGCCAGCGCTGGTACTCGTCGGCCCGGCCTTCGCGCACCTTCTGCGAGGTCACGACGGTGGCGTTGAGGGCCGTGGAATCACGGCTTGCACGGGCACTCACATCGAGTAGCCTAGTACATAAGGGAATTACGGGGCAAATTGGGCATTTATTTCAGTCCGTTCCGCAGAGGAATCGATGCCGATCGGAGAGTCCGTGATGGAAGACAAAGAACTCCTCGCAGAGGCCGTACGGCTGGCCACGGAATCCGTGGAGAACGGCTGGGGCGGCCCGTTCGGCGCGGTGATCACCCGCAACGGGGACATCCTCGCCCGTGGGCAGAACCGCGTTCTGCTGACCGGCGACCCCACCGCCCACGCCGAGATGGAGACCATCAGCAAAGCCATCCAGGTCCTCAACCCTGAGGCTCCGACCATCGCCGTGGAGCATCAGAACGAGAGCACGCTGGAGTACGTCCCCCGGCCCGAAGGGTCACCGGACCCGGTGGCGGAGCGCGCCCGTATGCTCCAGGGCTGCTCGATCTACATCAGCGGTGCCCCCTGCCCGATGTGCATGAGCGCCATCTACTGGTCCCGGATAGACGCGGTGTACTACAGCTGCGACCTGGCGGACACCGCGCGGATCGGCTTCGACGACACGTTCCAGTACGAGGACTTCCAGCGGCCGCTCGACGAGCGACGGATCAAGATCGCACAGATCTACCCCGAGTTGGGCGCCAGTGCCTATGCGGCGTGGACCAACCGGCCGGACAGGCACGCGTACTGACGACGGATCACCGGCCGCCGCACCTGCGGGCAGACCGGTGTCCGTCGCGCGGCGGACCGCTGCCCCGCCCCAGCGCCTGAGCCGTCAGGAACGCAAGCGTTCCGGGCGGCTCACTCGTACATCACATACTCCGGCTGCGGCCGGAGGGCCAGCACCTCCTTCGGCGTCATGAGGCGACTGCCCTCGGCGTCCTCCTCGTAGAAGAGCTTGAAACCGGTGTGCAGGCCGTCGGGCAGGTCGTCGACCAGCTTGTGCCAGGTTCCGCGCTTCAGGCCGGGCGAGCCGATGCCGTCGGCGCTCTTGATCAGCGCCACACCGGGCTGGGGGCGCAGCGCCGACTGCTTGCTCACGACCGACGTGGCGACCTGGTGGAAGACCAGCGGCTTCTGCGGCAGATCGTGCGCCTCGACCAGCCCGGACAGATAGCGGGCGACCTCGGTCAGCTCATGGCCGTCGGTGTGCCCGTAGGTGTCGCCCGGCACCTCGCCGCGCCCCATCTCCCATTCCGGGTCGAGGGCGATCCCCACGTCCGGGTGGACGAGCCAGTCACGCAGCGCCTTGACCTCGTCGAGCACCCTGGCACGGCCCGGCTGGATGTTCAGCAGCAGCAGCCCGCGGCGGTCGCGCGCCACCCGGTGGAAGCGGCGGATGGTGGCGTCGGGCGTCCGTGAGCGGTACATGCCGTCCGGTCCTGCTGAGGAGTTGGCGACCGTCGCCAGGAGTTCGAGCGCCGGCAGCGGTTCCCGCCCCGCGGCGTAGGAGTGCGCCACCTTCTCCGCCTCGGCGGCCCGCCGCTTGGGGTCGCCGGTCCCGAGCCGGCCGAGCGCCGCGGCGCCGGGCAGTCCACAGAACCCGACCAGCCGGTACCGCGGGAACAGTTCCCGTCCCCCACGCGGGAGTTCGGGACGGCGTCGCTTCGTCGGGCCCGAGGGCGCGGAGCCGGACGGGCCCGAAGGGGAGGACGACCCCGGCCCGCCGGGTGGTGAGGCCCTGGACGCGGAGTCGGCACGCGAGGACGTGCCCGCGCAGGCCGTGAGCAGTCCGAGCCCGGCCGCTGTCGAGGCCGCGAGCAGCTGACGCCGGCTCGTGTGCGGCACCCTCGCGGGGCGGCCGCCCGCCGCCCCGGTCCTGCGTATCTCCGCGTCGGTTCGCCCTGGCATCTTGTCCACCACACTGCCTCCGTCCCCCGGCATCCGGCCGCCGGCCGGACACCGGTTGTCGTACGGACCGGTCCTGTCCGTGCAGTGCGCATCTCCAGACCCTCCGCGGCAAAACCCTGGGTGGTAACGATCAAGCCAGGTTGACCTCGCCGCTCGTCGGTATGTCACGCCCGTACGCCATCGTCCGTACGTCATCGTCTGTGCGTCAGCGCCCGTACGTCGTCGCCTCGCACGGCCGCCCGCTCGGCACGGCCGTGTCCCCGTCGGGCGCCGCGTCGGGCGGACCGGTCCGCGTAGCGTGAGGGCGTGATCAGGCCGCCCCGACGCCTCAAAGCCCTGGACGACGCCCCCGACGCCGTCCGGCGCCGCACCCCCGTACGCCACCTGTGGTACGCCGCCTACGGCTCCAACATGCATCTCGACCGGCTCACCGCCTACCTGGCCGGCGGCCGGCCGCCCGGCGGACTGCGCAGCTACCCGGGCTGCCGGGACCCGCGCGCCCCCGCCCGTACGGCACCGATCATGCTGCCGGGACTGCTCTACTTCGCCACCGAATCGCAGGTGTGGACCGGCGGCAGGGCCTTCTACGACCCCGACGCCCCGCCGGACGACCTGCCCGGAAGCGGCGAACTGCCGGTCCGGGGCTACCTTCTGACGCTCTCCCAGTTCTCCGATATCGCCGCTCAGGAGATGTACCGGGAGCCCGGCGAGGACCTCGATCTGACGGAGGCCGTCACCCGCGGCCGGTCCCGGCTCGGCCCCGGCCGGTACGAGACGCTGGTGTGTGCCGGGCTGCTGGACGGCTACCCGGTGCTGACCTTCACCGCCCCGTGGAGCAGCAAGGACATCGCCGTGAACCCTCCTGCCGCGGCCTACCTCCGGCATATCGGGGCCGGCATCGTCGCCTCCCACGGATGGAGCGCCCGCCGGGCCGCCGGCTATCTCGCCGGCTGCCCGGGAGCCGAGGGCCACTGGACGGCGGAGGAGATCGCGGCGCTGCTCACCGACCCGCCCTGACCGGCGGCCGGCGCCCGGCGCGCCGTACGGGCGCGTACCGGCCGCCGCCGCGTCCGCCGGGCACACTGGGGCCCTCCGGCCGGTGCCGGCCGGCCCGATGACTTCGGTGAGGTCCGCGATGAGAAAGATCATTCTGCCGTTGTCGGTGTCCGTTGACGGCTTCTTCGAGGGCCCGGACCACGAGATCGACTGGCACCTGGTCGATGACGAGCTGCACCAGTACTTCAACGACTGGCTCCGGCCGATGGGCGCCTTCCTGACCGGACGGGTCACCCATGAGCTGATGGCCGGATTCTGGCCCACCGCCGACGCCGACCCCGCCAATGCCGGCCCCATGGCCGAATTCGCCGGGATCTGGCGGGACATGCCCAAATACGTGTTCTCCCGGACCCTGGACGACGCCGGCGGCTACCACTCCACCCTCGTGCGGGACGTCGTCCCCGAGGAGATCATGGCGCTCAAGGCGCAGCCCGGCGGCGATCTGGTGCTGGGCGGCCCCAACCTCGCCGAGGCCTTCCGGCGGCACGATCTGATCGACGAGTACCGCCTCTTCGTCCACCCGGTCCTCATCGGCCGGGGCAAGCCCCTGTTCCGGACGGCGGACACCAGGACGCCCCTGGAACTCGCCGGGACCCGGACCTTCGGCAACGGCGTCGTCCTGCTCCACTACCGGCGCGCCGGGGCCGCCGCCGCGGGGTGATCCCCGCGGAACCGTGCCGAGGGCGTCGGCTCACGAGGCGGGCGGCTCCTGCGCACCGGGCAGACCGAGCAGGGCGGGCAGCTCGGCGAAGGAGTCGAGGACATGGTCCGGGGTACCGGTGGCCGCGCGGTGGGTTTCCGGCAGGTATTTGCCGGTCTTGACGAGCACCCCGGTGAGGCCGTAGCGCTGCGCCGCCAGCACATCCGACTCGATGTCGTCGCCCACCATCAGCGTTTCCGACGCCGGGGCGCCTAGCTGTGCCAGGGCGGTGGCGAAGAATGCCCCGGCCGGTTTCCCGGTGACCGTCGCCTCGACCCCGGCGGCCCGTTCCAGGCCCGGCAGAAAGGCCCCGGTGTCGAGGTCGAGCCCGTCCGCCGTACGCCAGTAGAGATTGCGGTGCATGGCGACCAGCCGGGCGCCGCGCTGCAGATGGCGAAAGGCGGTGTTGAGGGCCGGGTAGCTGAATTCCTCGCCCGCACCGCCGAAAACCACCACGTCCGGCGCCCCTGGGCCCGCCTCGCCGGTCCCTTCCCCGATGACCTCCACCCCCTCCAGATCCGCCCGGACCTCACCGCTGTTGATCAGCAGACAGCGTGCGTCCGGATGGTGTTCGCGCAGGTAGGCGGCGGTGGCGGCGGGTGCGGTCAGAATGTCGTCGACGCCGACGGGGAAACCTTCCCGGGCCAGCCGCCCGGCGACCACGGCGCGGGTCCGCGAGGTGGTGTTGGTGACCAGCAGCAGCGGGAGCCCGGCCGCGCGCAGCCGCTCCATGGCCGTGACCGCGCCGGGCAGCGCCTTCCAGGACACGGTGAGGACACCGTCGATATCGATCAGGACCGCTCCGATTCCCTTCATACGCCGACGGTAACCACGGTCGGCGGTGGCCGGGCGGACGGCCGGGCCCCGCCCGCGCCCGACTTGCGAAGTCACGATGAATGGGGTTATTTCGAAGTGAGGTGTGAACGCAGCTTCCGTCTCCCCTGGCTAGGGGGTGCACACTGTGCTGTTCACTGACCGCGCGGATGCGGGGCACCGCCTCGCCGAAGCGCTACGGCACCTGGAGGGGGAAGATCCCGTCGTGCTGGGCCTGCCCCGTGGCGGGGTCCCGGTGGCCTTCCAAGTGGCGCGGGCGCTCCACGCGCCGCTCGATGTGATCGTGGTCCGCAAACTGGGGGTCCCCTACCAGCGCGAGCTGGGATTCGGCGCCATCGGTGAGGGCGGCGTGCGGGTGATCAGCGACGACATCGTCCGCCGGGGCCGGCTCGAACAGGCGGATCTGGCCTCCGTGGAGCATGCCGAGGCCGCGGAACTCGCCCGTCAGGCGGAGCGTTTCCGTGCCGGGCGGCCGCGGCTCTCCCTCGAAGGCCGGACGGCGATCGTCGTGGACGACGGGATCGCCACCGGCGCCACCGCGGCGGCCGCCTGCCAGGTGGTACGCGCTCACGGCGCGGCCCGGGTGGTGCTCGCCGTACCCGTGGCGCCCCCGGACGCGGCCGAGCGGCTGCGCGGCGCGACCGATGAATTCGTCTGTCTTTCCACCCCGTTCGCCTTCTCCGCCGTCGGCGAGTGGTACCAGGACTTCTCCCAGACCCCCGACGACGAAGTCGTCTCGCTGCTGGCGCAGGCCGCGGCCGGGCCCGGTCCGGAGGGCTCCGCGCCGGACGCGGAGGCCGCGGCGGACGAGGAGGTCGAGGACGTCGAGGAGGAGGTGGCGATCGACGCCGCCGGGGTCCGGCTGACCGGGGACCTCAAGCTGCCGGCGGGCGCCCGGGCGGTGGTGATGTTCGCGCACGGCTCGGGCAGCAGCCGCCACAGCCCGCGCAACCGGCTGGTCGCCACGGCCTTGAACGAGGCGGGCCTGGGCACCCTGCTCTTCGATCTGCTCACCCCGGCCGAGGAAGCCCACCGGGCGAACGTCTTCGACATCGCCACCCTTGCGGAGCGGCTGACGGACGCCACCGGCTGGCTGCGCGACCGCACCGCCGTACCGGTCGGCTACTTCGGCGCGAGCACCGGTGCAGCGGCGGCGCTCTGGGCCGCCGCCTCTCCCGGCGCGGACGTCGGAGCGGTGGTCTCCCGCGGCGGCCGGCCCGACCTCGCCGGACCGCTGCTCCCGGGGGTACGGGCGCCGACACTGCTCATCGTGGGCGGCAACGACAGCCTGGTCATCGACCTCAACCGGGAGGCCGAGGCGGCGCTGCGCTGCACCACCCGCCTCGACATCATTCCCGGCGCCACCCATCTCTTCGAGGAGCACGGCGCCCTGCAACAGGTCGCCGACCTCGCCCGGGACTGGTTCATCAGCCACTTGGTGAAGGAGGCATAGCGGGTCCGGCGGGCCTCGGCGGGCCCGCTTCGGCCCTTCAGCCGGTGCTCCGGCGCCCTTCAGCCGAGGTGATCTCGCCCATCTCAGTCGATCTCAGTCGATGGTGATCTCACCCATCGCGCTCCAGCCGTCCGCACCCTCGATGGTGGTGCTCACAATGTCGGGGGTGCGGCGCAGCAGCGGGCGCATCTGCTCGATCCCGGCGCGGAAGTGGTCGGAATTCACATGCGCTTCGGCGGCGTCGTCCTTGAATGCCTCGACCAGGACATAGGTGTTCGGGTCCTCGATGCTGCGGGACCATTCGAACCACAGGTTGCCGGGCTCGGCGCGGGTCGCGTCGGTGAAGGGCTTGACGTGCTGCGGCCACTCTTCGGCGTACTCGGGCTTCACGGGAAACTTGACGACGATAAAGATCATCCGCCGATTCTAGATCACCTGGCACCCGGTGCCGTCAACCCCTTACCCCGAGGCGTCGGGTTCTGCCTCTTTGGGGCGGGACAGCGATTTGGCGAGCATCACCCCGAGCACGATCAGCACCACGCCCAGCCACACCGGCCCGGCGCCGAAGGCGAGCACCAGGATGCCCACCGGGGTCAGATAGCCCGCCAGCGGGATGAGGAAGTCGCTCACCGGGGGTTCGGGCGGGCCGGGAAGATTCCGTTCGCGCAGCGAACGCGCCCGCACCACGTCCGGGTACCACTCGGTGAACTGCAAGGCCGCGATGATGGCCCCGATTTGGATGATCCAGCCCGTCCACAGGTTATTGGAATTGTGCAGCACGAGGTCGCCGTACGCCCCCGCTATCGCCGCCACCGCGAATGCGGCACCCCATGCACCCGTGATGTAGTAATTGGTCCGCAGAAATCTGGGCTCGTTCCAGTACTCGCGAGGCACCTGTTCCCGGGCGTACTGCAGGGTGAACGGCACCCGGCACGCCATGGACCCGAGGGCGATCGCCATCAGTGCGATGTTCGCGACCTCCCCCGCATAATCCTCCAGCCAGCGGTATGCGCCCGGGGAGGCGAAGATGCCGATGACCGCCATCACCGCGAAGAACACCACATCGGCAATCTCAAGGATTTTGAAGGAGCTCCCGGGGCGGCGTATGCGGCCGACGATGACGAGCGCCACGGCGAGGGCCAGGGCTATGGCGACCGCCAGCTCGAAGCGGCCCGGCCCGACAATGACCGACATCGCGATCCAGGGCGACATGCCGATGACGGGGCTGTCGAGAAACTGCGACAACCGGCCCCCGGCGGCCTTGTCCGTCGTGCCGAGCGACATGGCAACAGCCCCTCCTGGGAGGCGAAACTCCCTTCCACGCTAAACCGCTGTCCGGGCTCCCTCTACTCGGACGCCGCCGCGGCGTGGGCCGGATGTGGGCGTGGGCCGGGGCGAGGGTCGGGCGTGGGCCGGGGCGTGGCTCGGGGTGCGTATCCGGGGGCGCATGCGGGGTGGTTCAGGGGCGGGTCAGGGAGGACCCTGACGACCTCGCGGCGCGCGAACGCAAAGCTGTTCGACATGAGCCTTTCTTCCTTGTCCCGCAGGGCAGTTGTGGGGGCCGCCCTGTCCGGTGCGGTGGTCGCCGCGACGGCGGGTCCGGCCCGAGCCGCGTCCCGTCCGGCCCCGGCCCCGTCGAGCGGTGGTCCGGCCCGTCGGATCCCGCCCGCTCCCGCCCCCGTCCCTCCGCTGAATGTGCCCGCGCTGCGTGCCGCCCTCTCCGATCTGGAGCACCCGCAGCTGACCGCGGCCCAGCTGCGGGTGACCGGTTCGGCCGGGCATTGGTACGGCAACGCGGGCGTCGCCGACCGGGCCACCGGCCGCGGGGTCCATGAGCGGGACACCTTCCGGATCGGCAGCATCACCAAGGTGTTCGTGGCGACGGTGGTGCTGCAGCTCGCCGCCGAGCACCGGCTGTCACCGGAGCTGCCGGTCCAGCGTCTGCTGCCCGGACTGCTGCCGTCGAAGTTCCCGCCGATCACGGTGTTACAGCTGCTGAACCACACCAGCGGGCTCCCCGACGAGCAGGACCCGCCCTACGACCCGACCTCCCCGGAGGAGATCGCCCGGCACCGCTACGACCGGTGGACGCCCGAACAGCTCGTGGCACGGGTGACGCACGGCCCCATGAAGTTCACTCCCGGCACCAAACAGGAGTACCGGAGCATCAATTACATCCTTCTGGCGCTGCTGATCGAGCGGCTGACAGGGCGCCGGTACGGCGAGGTGATCGCCCGTCGCATTCTGCGCCCGCTGGGCCTGCGGCACACCAGCGTGCCCGGCAACGACCCACGGATCCACGGGCCGCATGTGCACGGCTACATGAGGATGACGGACGGGTCCTTGCTGGACATCACCGAGTTCGACCAGTCGGCCGCCTGGGGAGGGGGCGAGATGATCTCCCACACCGGCGATCTGGACCGCTTCCTGACCGCCCTGTTCTCGGGCGAACTCCTGCCGCCCCATGAGCTGGAGCGGATGTTCACCCTGCCGCCGGATGAGGTGCGGATGGTGGACGGCGGCCCGGCGCGCTATGCCGCGGGCCTGCAGACCGTCACGATGAACGGCATCACCCTGTGGGGCAAGACCGGCGAGCGGTACGGCTATTGCTCGGCCATGGTCGCCACCCGTGACCAACAGCGCCGCGCGGTCTTCTCGTTCAACCCGACGCGGCGCGACGCCACCCAGATACAGGCCTCCCAGCGGATAGCCGAGGCGCTGACGAAGGCGTGAGCCGGGGCGTCCTACGGCTGTGGGCTCCGCGCGTCCGCGGAAGCACGGACACGGGGAGCCCACAGAAACCCCATCGGCGAGGTCGGTCGCAGCCTTCGCTCAGGACTGGGGCCGCTTGCCGTGGTTGGCACCGTTCTTGCGACGGGCCTTCTTCTTACGACGGCGCTTCGATGACATACGTCTCCTTCCTCAGTGACTCAGCGATGCTTTTCGCCGAATTTCTACCACTTCTCAACGGTATCTCGCCCGGCGATCACGAGGCCGCGTACCCAGGCCTGCGGGGCCGCACCCCCTCCCGGTTTGTGAATCACCCCACGGAAGTGCCGCCCGCCCGGTCCCGCACGGCCTCACAGATCGGCTTCCTCACCCATGTACAGCCGGGCGAACGCCTTCGCCGCGGACTCGGACCCCAGCAGCCTCCGCAGCCGCGCCCGGGCCGTGCCCGCCTGGAAGCGGTCACCGGACGAGGCGCCGTGCAGCACGTCCGACAGCCACTGCGAGAACTCCATGTACTGCCAGACCCGCCGCAGACACGCCTCGGAATATCCGGCCAGCCCGCTGTCGTCGCCCCGGTAGTGCGCGATCAGCGCGTCCCCGAGCAGCAGCGCGTCATTGATCGCGAGGTTCATGCCCTTCGCGGCGATCGGTGCGACCAGATGCGCCGCGTCCCCCGCCAGGTGGAGGCGGCCGAAGGTCATCGGCTCGACCACGTAGTTGTGCATGTCCAGGACCACCTTCTCGATCACTGGACCTTCGGTCAGCGGCGGGGCGCCGTCGGCGGCCAGCCGTCGGTGCAGCTCGTCCCACACCCGCGTATGCGACCAGTCTTCTGCGTCCGACCCGGGCGCGACCTGCAGGTAATAGCGGGTGACCTGGGGACTGCGGGCCATCTGGGCACCGAATCCGCGCTCGTGGAGGCCGAAGACCACCCCGTCCGCGGACGGCGGTGCCTCGGCGAGGAGGGCGAGCCAGGCGACGCCGTGGTCATGGCGGGTGACGGCCGCCCGGCCGGTGGGGACGGCCGCCCGGGTCACTCCGCGGGCGCCGTCGCAGCCCGCGATGAAGTCGCATTCGATCCGGTGCCGGGCGCCGGTCACCGGATCGGTGTACGACACCGCCGGCCGGGCGCTGTCGATGTCATGGAGTGCCACCTCCCGTACCCCGAAGCGGACCTCGCCTTCCGCCCGGTCCGCGTACGAGGCGATGAGGTCGGTGACCAACAGGGGCTGCGGATAGACGAAGTGGTGGCGCCCCGACAGCTCCGCCGTCCGTACCGTGTGCCGCTCCCCGTCGAACCGGAACTCGAACTCGCCCTGTGTACCCGCCCGTTCGAGCAGCCCGTCGGCCAGCCCGCGCCGGTCCAGCGCGCGCACCGCCCACTCCTCCAGGAACCCGGCGCGCGGCCGCTGCTCGATGAACTCCCTGCTCTCCGCCTCCAGCAGCACACAGTCGACTCCGGCGGTGCGCAGCAGATTCGCCACGATGAGCCCGGCGGGACCGGCGCCGACGATGACGACGCGGGTGCGCGTGACGGGGAGAGGGGCGGTGGAGGACACGTTGCGAAGTTCCCTTCGGGGCGCGAAGAAAGATCGCAGGCAGTATGGCGGTCGACGTGTGCGGGCGGTCCGGCGCCCCGGCACCGACGGACCGGGGACGGCGGGATGCCGAGCCCCGGAGGCGCGAGCCGGTCGCCCCTGCCGCCGCACTGCCACCGTCCGCCCCGCACCCTGGTCGCGCTCCCCCGCTCCCCCGCTCCCCCGCTCGTCCTCAGGCCGGTGGCACCGGCGAGCGGCCCGGTCGCCCGTGCGAGGGCGCCGGACCGCCGGCCGGAAGGCGCGCGTCCGGTCTACGCGCTGCCCGTGAGGCTGGCGAACACCACCACGTTGTCGGGGTAGTAATGCTGGCCCTTGTCGTAGTCACCGCCGCAGGTGATCAGGCGGAGACCGGCGTGATCGAGGTTCTTGTACACCTCGAGCGTGGGGAACTTCTTCTTCGGGTACTGGGCGATGCGGTCGACGGTGAACTTGGCCGTCTTCCCGTCCTGCCGGGCCACCTCGATGCTGTCACCACGCTTCAGCGACGTCAGCTTGTGGAACACCGACGGCTTGCCGTTCCAGGAGACATGGCCGGCGATCACGGCCGGTCCCTTGGAGCCGGGCGTCGGCCCCGGCTGGTACCAGCCCGCCTTGTCGGGGTCCCGGGGGGTCTGCATGGTCCCGTTCTTCTGCTGTCCCAGCGTCTCCAGCGAGGAGGAGACATTGAGCGACGGGATGGAGAGCCGCTGCGGAGCCGACTTCGGCATGCTGGCGGCTGCCTGGCTCCCGGACCCGCCACCCGCCGCCTCACCGCCCGGCGCCTCGCCGTCCGACGACTGCCCGCCGCCACCCGGCTGCTGCCCGGCGGGGAGCGACTGGGGCGGCGCGGCGTCCTGCCCTCCGCACCCGGCGAGGAGCACAGCAGACAGTGCCGCGGCGAGGGCGTAGCCGGTGGCGCGGTGGCCCCGGCGGCGTACGGTGATCATGGTGTCCTCGCTCCGGCGGCTCACGCGGCGGCCCCGTTGCCCTCGGCCCGCCCGGCGGCGAGCACGGACTTCCGGCGCCGTGCGAAGAGCAGCGCACCGGCCGTCGCCACGAAGGCGGCCCCGCCGGCGCCCATCACCGCGGCCGGCACCCCGTTCTCCTCGGCGGGCCCGGTGCCGGTCTCGACCCCGCCGACCGGAATGGAACCCACCGCGGCGCCCAGGACCTCACCGCAGTTGGTCGGAGCGGTGGCCTCCTGGGGGAGCTTGGGGTCGAGTTCGCTCTTGCCCGCCCCCTCGAAGTCGTACTTCTTGTTGTCGTTGCGGTCGATGCCGTGCTGCACGATGTGCAGGTCCTTGATGTGCTCGACCACGTCCTGGGAGACGGCGAGGGTGCGCTCGTAGGAGACCTTGCCCTGTGCGTTCGCCACCGGCATCCGGTCGACGGCGAGACCGCTCGCCATGTCCGTGGGTCCCTTGGTGGTGAGCGAGATGTTGATGTCGCCGTAATCGACCGTGGCTTCGGTGTTGTTGAGGACGCCGTCACCGTTCGTGTCGTCGCTGGCGTCCGGGCAGTGGAAGTCATGGCCGTCGGTGGAGCCGTGGAGGTGCTGGGCGGAGGGCTGTCCGGGTACGAGTCCCTCGGACTCGATCTTCACGGTCAGCCGGTTGCCCTGGAGGCTGAGCATCGCCGTGCCCTTGGAACCGGAGTCGTTCAGTTGCGCCAGGTTGATCTGGAACGCTCCGGTGCCCTCGGCGACGGCCTGGGAGGAGGCGCCCACGGTGAGGGCCAGGGCGGCGGGCAGAGCGACGAGTACGGCAAGGCGGCTGGTGCGCTTGGCTATCACGATCGTTCCTTTTCCGGCGGCCTCCGCGGAGGAGGGGGGACCGCACGTCGTCCGGGTTCGACAGCAACACCTCGGTGAGGTGTCGAGCGTGATTCGGAGCCGCAACGCCCCCGGATTGGTGCCGGCTTGAAAAAATTTCCGACGGTCTTCTCCCGGCCATGGCCGCCTCGGCACCCGCGCCTCCCCCGCCCGCCTCCCCGGCTCCCTCAAGCGCCGTTGCTCGCCCCTCTCACCTGCGACATCGTCCACCGGTCGTCGATGATCTGGACGGCCCGGTCGTCGGCCCGGTCCTCGGTCCGCTCTTCGGCTCGCTCTTCGGCCCGGTCCTCAGTTCGCTCTTCGGCTCGGTCCTCGGTCCGGTACGGCTGCCAGCCCGGATCGCCGGTCGCGGCGAAGCTGATCCAGGCCCGGTGCATGCGCGACGCGAGGTCCGGCGGCAGGTCCCTGTCCCCGAGCAGTGCCCGGGGCCCGCGGAGCCCCGGCAACTCGGTGCGGTCGAAGACGAAAGGCAGCTCGACGCAGTGGCACGCACCGAGGGAGCCGCCGAACGCAGCCGGCCGCCAACGGAACAGATAGGCGTGGGTGCCGGCCGCCGAACGAGCGGCATGGGCGTCCGCGAGCTGCCTGCTTCCCTCGGTGAAGGCATCGGTGACCAGGTACGCCAGCAGCTCGCCGGGGGACGCGTCCGGCCGCTGCGCCCGGTGTGCGGCTACCACTGCCGCAGGGTCCGGGTGGCGGCGGGCCGCGGCGGCCGACACCTCCGCCTCGGTGATCCGCGCGGCCCGCCCGGCCGGCACGACGTACAGGTTGGCCTCGTCGGCGTTGGTGCCGATGAGCAGGTCCACCGCGCTCCCGCTGCCGCCGGCCACCGCGTCCACCGGCTGTTGCGACAGCACGGCACCGTCGAGGACGGGCTTGAACGGGCTGCTGCCCAAGGACGTGTCGTAGTAGCCGTCGCCGGCGACGTCGACCGGGCCGAGCCCGGCCACCGCGGACACCAGCCGGTCGTCAGGGATGCCGGCGAATGCACCGGCAGAGGGGGCGATGCCGAGCCGAGCCGCCACCGCGCGGGTGACCCGCTCGGCCTGCCGCGGAGCGAACGCGCACAGACCGCTGCCGCTCTGGCTGATCGCACGCCGGAACAGCCCCTCGGCCTGCGGAGCGGCCAGCAGCGCGGCCACGATCATCGCCCCGGCCGACTGGCCGAACACCGTCACCCGGTCCGGGTCCCCGCCGAAACCGGAGATGTTGTCCCGCACCCAGCCGAGCGCCGCGATCACATCCAGCAGACCACGGTTCGCCGGCGCTCCCGGCACGTCCAGCCAACCCGCGGCGCCCAGACGGTAGTTCAGCGTCACCAGTACGACACCGTCGCGCGCGAAACCGGTGCCGTCGTAGAGCTCCGCACGTCCGGAGCCGTTGAGAAAGCCCCCGCCGTGCACGTACACCATCACCGGCAGCCGGTCCCGGTGCGGGCTCGGTGTCCACACGTTGACGCCGAGGTAGTCCTCTCCGGTGACCCACCCGGAGCCCAGGAGGGCCGACATGTCCAGGGGGCCGAAGCCCGCCCGCAGCGCCGCGGGGGCGGTGGGGCCGGGCTCACCGGCGTCCCGTACACCGCTCCACGGCGCCGGAGCCACGGGCGCCGCGAACCGCCCGGTACCGACCGGAGCGGCCGCATAGGGGATGTTCCAGAAGACGCTCACCCCGGCGTCCTGCCGGCCCAGGACCGTGCCTGCGGAGGTCTTCACACGTACGCGGTGAGGCATGGGGGTGCTACTCCTCCCCCTGTGCGCGGCAGCCCGGGCGACGGTCCGCCCAGCGGGTGATCGCGAAGGCGCTCCCGCGGGAGGCCACTTCGAAGGCAGCACTTCCGCGTACATGAGCGGGCAGGACCAGGGCGGTGTGGTCGGCTGCCCACTGGAGCACCCGGCGGCGGGAGGCCCGTGCCTGCTCCTGGTCCTCGCAGAAGCAGCTGTTGCAGTCCGGCTCGACGACCTGTGCGGGGCTGTGCAGCAGATCGCCCGCGAAGACTGCGCGATCCGTCCCCGACTCCAGCACGACCACCGCGGATCCCGGGGTGTGCCCGGGAGCGGGTTCGAGACGGAGGTGGGCGTCGATGTCGTACCCGCCGCGCCACAGGAGGGACCGGCCGGCCCGGACGACCGGCTCGACGCTGTCCTCGAAGACGTTCCGGTTGGCGGCGCCCGAGCGGCGCGCGAGGTCATGGGCGGGGTTCCAGAAGTGGTGGTCCGGCTCCGGCAGCAGATAGGTCGCGTTCGGGAAGGTGGGCACCCATTCGCCCTGCGTCAGACGGGTGTTCCAGCCGACGTGATCGGCGTGCAGATGGGTGTTCACCACGATGTCGACGTCCTCCGGCTCGACCCCTGCCCTGGCGAGCGCGCCGAGGAAGTCGCTGTTCTGCTGATGGAACGGTGGCGCGCCGGGCCTCTGCTTGTGGTTGCCGATGCCGGTGTCGATCAGCACGACCTTGCCCTCGCTGCGCAGCACCCAGGTGTGCGTACAGCTGACCAGCCGCCCGTCGTCGGCGTCCCAGAACTCCGGCGCCAGCCACGATCTGTTGCGCTCCCAGAATTCCGGCGCGGGCTCGGGGAACATCTCGTGGGGCTCTCTCGTGCGCCACTCCTTCTCCACCACGCGGGTGATCTCCACGTCGCCCAGAACCATCGACTCCACGGGAACTGCCTTTCTCCTCACGGGCAACGGTGTGCCGGAGGCCATCCTGGAGCGGCCCATGGGGCGGGCGCATCGGACGGATGACTGCACTTCGCGGTGGACGGGAGGGCAGCCGGCCACTCACGACGGCGCCGAACGGCAGTGGGCGAGGGCGCGGCAGGGCCGGGCAGGTGCCGGGCCGGGAGAGGGCCGTCAGGCCGGTTCCGGTGGAGTGCCTGCCACTGAGAACTGGTCCAGCAGGTCGCGGAGTTGGGCGCGGGTGGTGACGCCCAGCTCGGGGAAGGAGCGGTAGAGGTGGGATCCGACGGTGCGCGGGGACAGCATCAGGCGCTCGCCGATTTCCCGGTTCGTCAGCCCCTGTGCCGCAAGGCGCACGATCTGCTGCTGCTGTGCGGTGAGGGCCTGCAGGGCGTGGGGTGCCGGGGCGGTTTGCCGGATGCCGGCCGCGCGCAGTTCGGACGTGGTGCGGGCGGCCCAGGGCTGTGCACCCAGTCGCCGGAAGATCTCCAGTGCGGTGGTCAGCGGGACCCGGGCCTCGCCGGTACGCAGCCGTCGGCGCAGCCATTCACCGTGGTCCAGGAGCGTCTGGGCGTGCTCGAACGGCCGGTGCTCCGCGCCGGGTTGCGCCAGTGCCGCGGTGAAGTGCGGTGCGGCGGCGGGACCGGCGAGCAGTGCCCTCGCCCGGGACAGCGCGGTCCGCTGCCGTGGCGAGCCGTGTTCCAGGCGGTCCGCCGCCTGCTCGACGATCAGCGTTGCCTGGTCGTGGCGGCCGGTGCGTGCGGCGGCGGCCGCCATGTCGGCGAGGCCGGGCAGCGAGGCATGGTAGTGCGCCTCCTTGCCCTCGGCGGTGAACAGCATGCGGAGGTGCGCGAATGCCGTGTCGTGGTCGCCCTCGGCGGTGGCCGCCATGCCCAGGGCCCATCTGGCGCGGACCACCACCGCCCCGCTGCCGTGGGGGGTGACGGAGGCCAGTGCTTCCTCGGCGGCCGTCCGTGCCGCCTCGGTCTGCCCTTGCAGGGCGGACAGACCGGCGTGGAGTGCCAGCGCCGCGGCCGCGGTGTGGGCGAGGCCGGAGTCGGCTGCCCCCTGCGCGGAGGCGTCGGCGACCTTCCTGGCCTGGTCCCAGTCCCCGTGTTCCAAGTTGGCCCATCCGGCCGCGCAGCGCAGGCCGGCGGGGAGCGGCGGCCCCGTCGGCCGATGGGCCGCCCGGTGGAACAGGGTGAGGGCCAGGGAGGTTTCGTCGAGCAGCCAGGCGATGGTGCCCAGGGCGGTCAGCTCCCCGGGCGGGTTGGCGTCCCCCACCAGGGCGTGCAGGTCGGCCAGGAGCCCCACCCGGTCGGACGAGGGGTCGGTCAGCGCCTGGGTCCAGAGCCGGACGAGATCCTTGCCCCGCTCTCCTCCGGTCCGGGGCAACAACTGCTCCACCGCACGCTGCTGGGCGGGATCGCCGGTGTAGTAGGCGACCAGGGCCACGGTGGCGAGAGCCTCCCGGGCGAGGGCGGGGTACACCACCAGGCAGTCCTCGGCGGTACGCAGCAGGACACCGGCGGCGACCGCCCGCTGCGGGGTCAGCGCCAGCGCCTGCCCCGCGCGGAGCGCGGCGAGAGCGCGCAGGGACCGGTCGTCGGTGAGGGCGAGGGCCTGGTCGGTCAGCTGCTCGACCCAGGACATCTGGCCGGACAGGATCGCCGACTGCGCGGCGTGGACGAAGCGGCGGGCGCCCTCGTCCGGCACCGGGCTGAGCTCGGCCGCACGGTTCCATGCCGTGGCCGCTTCCGCGTATCCGCCGCGCTGCCAGGTCCGTTCGGCGGTTCGCTCCAGGGCGGTGGCGACGTCCTCGTCGGGTCCGGTGGCCGCCGCCGCACGGTGCCAGGACTGCCGGTCGGGAGCGTCGGCCAGCGCCGCGGCCGCGGCCAGATGTGCTTGTCGCCGCTGCTGCGGTGTGGCGGCGTGGTAGAGCGCGGAGCGGACCAGCGGATGATGGAAGCGGACACCGCCTGACTGGAGCCGCACCAGCCCGGCGTCCTCGGCCGGCAGCCACACCCGGGGGTCATGGAGGGTGACCACGGTGGTGTCGGCGGCGGCGAGCAGCAGTATCTGCCGGGTCTCTTCGGGCAGTTGCTGCCACCGGTGCGCGAAGGACCGTTCCAGCCGTTCGGTGGGCGGGAGGGGTTCACCGCTGCGTACGGGCGCGGCCCGGCCGGCCGCATGGGCCGCGGCGAACTCGATCAGGGCCAGGGGGTTGCCCACCGACTGGTCGAGAACCTGCAGGCGGGTGAGGCCGGTGGGCGGGCAACCCTGCTGATCGAGCAGCTGGTTGGCGGCGGCCGTGTCCAGCGGACCGAGCTCCAGGGTGCGGTGGCCCCGGTTCAGTCCGGTGAGGCGGGCGGCGTCACGGGCCGCGATCAGCAGCACCACCTGGTGACCGTGCAGGCGCCGGGCCACGAAGCCCAGAGTGCGCAGGGAGTCCGAGTCGATCCAGTGGGCGTCGTCGACCACGACCAGCAGCCGCTTGCGCTCTGCGACCCGGCCCAGGAGCGTGCAGGCCGCCAGCCCGATGAGCAGCGGATCACGCTCCGCTTCCTGGGTGTTCATCCCGAAAGCGGCCAGCAGTGCTCCCCGCTGCCGGACGGGCAGCCCTTCCGCCTCTGCCAGCACCGGGCTCAGGAGCTGGTGCAGCCCGGAGAAGGCGAGTTCCGCCTCGGGCTCCGCTCCTTCGGCCCGCAGCACCCGCATCCCGGTCGCGCGGGCCGTGTGGAGCGCCACGTCGAGCAGTGCGGTCTTGCCCGCACCCGGATCTCCGGTGACGATCAGGACCGGATCCGTGCCGGCCGGCATCCGCAGTAACTCGGCGGTGCGCTCGACCTCGGTGTCGCGACCGACGAGGGGGCCGGGGCTCGTCGGTGCGGTGGCCAAGAACGTCTCCGGCGGAGCGGAAGCGTTTCTGTGTGCCGAGGGTTCCGGCACGTCGGCCGGAGCACCCGCGGCGTCGGCAGCTGTTGCCCGTGCGGTGACAGCGGTGGACGAGGTGGTCGAGGCGGACGTCGCACGGCTTCGTCTTCGGGCCTCGTCGGCGAGGATCCAGCGCCGGTGCAGTTCCACCAGTTCGTCCGCTGTCGCCCCGCAGCGCCTCGCGAAGCGGTCGGCGGGCGCGAAGTCCATCGGTACGGCATCGCCGTTGCAGTACCGGTGCACCGTGGAAACGCTCATGTGCACCTGCCGGGCGAGGACGCCATAGCTGCGGCCGGAGCGTTCCTTCAACAGGCGCAGCAGGCCCGCAAATCCCTCTGTCTCTGTCCCCACCCTGCTCCCCTCTTCGTTCCGCCGTTCCAGGACAGCATTCCAGGGAGTGGGCATTCCCCCAGGTCAGCACCTGTTTCAGCGTTCCGGCTTCTCTCATTGTCCCGGAATCGTTGGCATACGCACGCATACCCCGCACGCTGTGAGCAGCACCACCGAGACCGGAGGCGCCATGCGAACCCGCTGGTGCACCAGCGATGGTGTCGCCATCGCCGTGCTGATCATCTGTGCCGTGGTGGTGATCTCGCTGATCACCCACCGCTGAAACCACTTGCTAGGAGAACCGAATCACCATGCGCACCGTCCGATCCCGTACCGCTGCCGCCGCCACCGCCGCCCTTCTCGCGGGGTTTTCGCTGTCCGCCTGCCAGGGTGACAGCGAGGCGGCGTCCGGCACTCCGTCCGGGGCCCGCCCGGAGGCCGGGGCCACCGCCAGCGGCGCCACCGAGAGCGGCGCCACCCCCAGCGGCGCCACCGCGAACGGCAAGCCCGGCGGAACCGGCAAGACGCAAGGAGAGGGTTCCGGCAACGGACAGGGCGCCTCCGGCGGTCAGGGCAAGAGCGCCGGAAAGGGCGGAGGCACCGCGGACGGCTCGGCGGACACCTGTACGGGAGCGAACACCAAGGCCGTCATCACCAAGGTCACACGCCCCATCAACCACCTGCTCCTCACGATCACCAACACGGGGTCGCGCTCCTGCCATGCCTACTCGGCGCCCCTTCTGCGCTTCGACGACGAGCAGTCGGCGACCCGGATCATGGAGGACAGCCAGCCGCAGGCCGTCGTGACCCTCGCCCCGGGCCGGTCCGCCTATGCCTCGATCCTGCTCAGCGGCGAGGGCGGCGATGACTCCGGTGGCCGCACCGCCCAGCGCCTCGAGGTGCACTTCGCTCCGCGGAGCGGTTCCGGTTCGACGGGCACCCCCCTCAAGCTCACCCTGCCCGCGGGTACGCACAAGGACAACGACGCCGCCGTCACCTACTGGCAGGGCTCGGCGTCCGACGCACTGACCTACTGATCCCGACCCGGTCCCGGTCAGCCCTCTCCCGTCCGGAACCACCCGGCCCGCCGCCCGCGCCCGGGCGGGCGGAGGGGCGGCCGTGGCAAGGCCCCTTACCCATATCGGAGGCACCTATAGCAGCTCCACTCAGAAAACAACAATTCCGTTGGGGAATGAACCAAAATTCGCGCGGAAGTCATCATTTACAGCATGAAGAGCTATAGCCGTCGCCATGCCCGCCGTCTGCGGGGGCCTGACGCCTCCCGTGGAGCGCTGAGCGCAGCCCCTGCGGCACAGGGAGCTGCCGGGCCGCACGGCCTCGCCCCGTCGACCGGCACCACGCGGTCCGCACACGACGCCGGCTCTTCCTTCGCGCGCCCTCCGGAACGGCTCCGGGCGGGTACTCCCCCTGTTCCCGCCCGGAGTCCCGGATCCGGAACGCGCTGAGACCTCGGAAAGCTCAGGTTGCGGCCACAATCTGAGGTCTCGTCAGCTTCCGTTTACGTTCATGTTCTTCCGTCATTCTCTCCAGTCGGGATGCACGATGAAAGATGATGCACGTTTCCCTGGGCTTCGGTTCGACCTCCTTGGCCCCTTGAGTGTGAGATCCAGCGGGAAGACGGTCGACCTCGGTGCACCAAGACAGCGGGCCCTGCTCGCCCTGCTGTTAATCCACGTGGGCAACGTGGTGTCGCTGCCCACGATCATCAAGGCGATCTGGGGGTCCAGCCCACCGAGTCAGGTCACGGGGACCCTGCAGGCGTACGTGTCCCGGCTGCGCAAGCTGCTGGCCCGCCACGACCGCTCGATCCGGCTCGTCCACCACCTCCAGGGATATCTGCTCGAAGCCGATGCGCGGCTGGTCGATGCGGCGGTCTTCGAGGTGAAGGTCAGGGAGTGCCGGGAACTGATCAAGGCCGGCGATCTCGACGCCGCACGCTCGACGGCGGGGGCCGCCCTGGAGCTGTGGAAGGGCACTCCCCTGGGCGAGTTGTACGGCTACGAGTTCGCGGTGGCGGAAGCGGACCGCCTGGAACATGTCCGCCTCCGGGCACTTGAGGTGTGGGCCCAGGCGTGCCTCGGTCTGGGCGCCTACGAGGAGGTGACGGTCCGGCTCGGTGAGGAACTCCGCCGCAATCCCGGACTGGAGCGGCTGGGCGGGCAGTTGATGACGGCCCAGTACCACTCCGGCCAGTCGGCGGAGGCGCTGCTGACCTATGAGCGGATGCGCCATGCGGTGGCGGAGGACCTGGGGGCCGACCTCAGCCGGGAACTGCAGGCGCTGCACGGGAAGATCCTGCGGCAGGAGCTTCCGGCCGCACCGGTCCCCGAGCCGGCGGACCGGACCACACCCGCGCCGGCGCTCCCCGCGCCGGCACCCCCCGCTTCGGCATCCACGCCGGCACCCGTGCCGCCGGAAGCGGAGAAACCGGAGCCATCCGACTCCCCGCCGCCGGGTGACCGGCTCGTCGGCCGTCAGGCGGAGATGAAGCGGCTGCAGCGGCTGCTGGCCGGCGCGCGCGGCGGTCAGGGCCATGTGGTGCTGGTCTACGGCGAGCAGGGCATAGGAAAGACGCGGCTGCTGCAGCAGGCCGAGCGCTGTCTTGCCACCACCGAGTTCCGGTTGGCGCGCTCGTACTGCGTCGGGACCCTGCCGGATCCCGGCTACTGGACGTGGGAACACATCGTGCGGCAGCTGGAGTTGACGGGCGGGGCCGGTGAGGCCGCCGCCGTGGACGTCGTCGCGCAGGCCGACTGGCTGCCCGAGCAGCACCTCACCCACCAGATGCGGATCTGCCAGGCCGTGCTCGCCGCCGCGGAACGGACACCCGTGGTCCTGCTTCTGGAGGACCTGCACCTCGCCCAGGCCCCCGTACTGGAAGTGCTCCAACTGCTGGTCAAACAGATCGGCCGGGCCCGGGTCCTGGTGCTGGCCACCCTCCGCGACCACGAGCTGGCGAAGGACCCGGCGGTGCGCCGCGCCGTGGGCCGTATCCTCCAGGAAGGCAACAGCAGCATGCTCCGGCTGGAGGGACTCGCCGAGGAGCAGAGCCGGGAGCTGATCGCCTCGGCCTCCGGCGCGGCGCCCTCGCCCGGAAAGGCCCAGCAACTCCAGCGCGCCTCCGGCGGCAACCCCTTCCTCCTGCTCAGCGCGGTCTGCGCACAGTCCGCCGGGGAGCGGCCCTCGGTCCCGTTCGAGGTGCGCGAGGTGCTCCACGAGCGGCTGAGCGAATGCTCCCCTGACACGCTCGAAGTGCTCACCCTCTGCGCCGTGATGGGCATGGACGTGCACCGCCCCCTGCTCGCGGACCTGCTGTCCACCCTCGGGCTGCCGCAGACCCTGATCGACGACGCGGTGCAGACCGGCCTGCTGCGCCACGACCGGGCCACGGAGGGCCGGCTCTCCTTCGCCCATGGTCTGACGCGTGACTTCCTGCTGGACGCCACCCAGCCGGTCACCCGCGCCCGGTGGCACCATCGGGTGGCCACCATCCTGGCGCTGCGGAGCCGGCCGGGTGACGACGCCGCGGAGATCCGCCGCCACTGCCTGGCGGCCGCCCGGCTCCTGGGTGCCCGCGCGGGCGTGCGCCCGCTGCTGACCCTGGCCGACCGGGAGCAGGCCCGCTTCTCCCATACGGCCGCACTGCACTGGCTGGAGGCCGCGGCGTCGGTCGTCGCGGCGCTGCCCGGGGACGAGCCGACCTCTGCCGTGGAACTGCAGCTGCGCAAGCGGATGATGTGGCTGCAGGCCCTGATGGAAGGCTACGGCTCGGCCCGGGTCGAGGCGATCCTCTGGCACGCCCAGAAGCTGGAGAGGGCCTTCGACGGCACCCAGCCCACCGGGCTGCTGCACGCACAGGCGATGCGCGCGATCACCGCGGGCCAGTACCCGGAGGCGGCCGAGATCGGCGGCCTGCTCTACGAGCTGGCCGACCACGGCGGCGGTCCGGAGGCCCGGTCGGCGGCCTGTTACGTGGGCGGGGTCACCCAGTATGTGAGCGGCCGGCTGGACGAGTCGCTCACCGCGCTCGCCGAGGGCGTCGGGATCATCGACACCCTGCTGGAATCCCCCCGCGTGCCGTTACGCCCGAGCGCGCTGCTGAGGGACCAGCGCATCGACTACCGGGCCTACCTGGCGCTCGGTCACTGCCTCAACGGCGACCGGGTCCAGACCCGGCGCTACCGGTCGGAGCTTCTGCACCTCACCCAGTCCGACCGCTACGACCGGCCGTGGGACCGGGCCTTCGCCCGTTACGTCGACGCCCTCATCGCCGTGACCGAGTACGACGTACGGGGTGCCTGGCTGGCCGGCCGGGCGGGCCTGGACCTCGCCGCCCGCTGCCAACTCCCGTTCTGGCACCGCATGCTCGCCATCCCGCTCGGCTGGGCCGAGGTGCACCAGGGGATGCACGAGCAGGGACTGGCCCGGATGCGGAAGGCGCTGCAGGACGCGGTCCGGCACCGGACCGTACTGCGCCGCACCTTGCACCTCGGGCTGCTCGCCGACGCCCTGCACCGTACGGGTGCCCACGACGAGGCCCGGAGTACGAGCGCCACCGCCGTCAAGGAGATCGAGGAGCGCGGCGAGTACTTCTGTTACCGGCCGCAGTGGCCGTTCGCCCGGCTTCTCCAGGAACTCGGCACCGGCACCGCGGGCGCACAGCACCTCGATCACGAACCTCGTTGACGGCAGCCGGCCGGAGCCGGACCGGACCTCCTCCGCCGTCGCGCCGCCCGACGGGCCGTGCCGCGTGCGACAGTACGGCGCGGCTCGGCAGCGAGCGGCGGCGGAGGTCAGTCCGGGCCGGCGGGCCGTCCGGACCGGGCGGCGTCGGTGTCCTCGGCGCAGTGGCCGTAGCCGCCGCGCAGAAAGACCAGGGGCGGACCGGGCCGCCCGGTCCCGAGGTCACGGACCGTCCCGGTGACGAACCAGTGGTCGCCCGCCTCCGCCTCGCCCGCCACCTCGCAGTCGAACCAGGCGAGCGCGTCGAGCAGGAGCGGGGAACCGGTGGCGGTTTCCCGGTGGGGCACCTCCCAGCGGTGGGGGTCGGCGGCGGCGAAGCGGCGGCAGACCTGCTGCTGGTCCGCACCGAGCACATTGACGCAGAAGCGGCCCGCCGCCCGGATCCGCGGCCAGGTGGTCGAGGACTTCGCGGGAAGGAAGCCCACCAGCGCCGGGTGCAGCGACACCGAGGTGAAGGTGCCCACCACCATGGCGGGTGGCGGCTGCCCGGGTGCCGGTCGCGGCCCGGTGACGAGGACCACCCCCGTGGGGTAGTGGCCGGCCACCCGGCGCAGCAGCCCGGCCGTCACGGACGCCTGGCCGCTCTGCGGGGTACCGCGCTGCAGCGAACTGTCCGCCGCGGAAAGGGACATACGGGTCTCCTTCGCTCCTGCCGGGTACGGCCGCGGGCCGGGCCGCGGCACCTCCCCGTCCCGGCTCAGCCGGCCGTCACCGCGGCGGAAGCCCCGGCGTACGCCACGCCGGGGAAGGCCCGGGCCAGGTCGGCGACGTCCGCGGCGACCTTGCCGGAGTCCTCGTGGTGCAGCAGCAGCCGGGCCAGCAGATCAGCCACCCGCGCCATGTCGTTCTCCTTCATGCCCCAGCGGGTCAGTTCCTGGGTGCCGAGGCGCAGACCGGAACTCCGGCTGCTGGGCAGCACCACCGTCGTGGTGCGGATGTCGGTGCGGGTGAGCAGCCGGCCCCACTCGTGCGGGGTGTTGCCCTCGGGCGGGTGCACCCAGACCTGGTGGGTGTCGGTGTGGCCGAACTCCTCGCCGGCCACGTCGAAGCCGAGCCCGGCCAGCTCACCGGCCAGCCGGCGGGCGTTGGCGATGATCTGCTGTGCGTACTCCACCCGGTGCGGCATCAGCTCCTCCAGGGTGATCGCCAGGCTGCCGACCGTCGCCGAGTGGGAGCTGGACGCCGTGAAGGGGATCCGTGCGGCCATCTTCTCCGCGAGGGAGTCGCTGTTGGTGACCAGCAGTCCCTTCTGCGGGCCGGGCAGCGTCTTGTGCGTACTGCCGGAGATGCTGTCGAAGCCGCCGTCGAGGACCAGGGTCTGGGGGGCCGCGGGCAGCAGGCCGAGCAGGTGCGAGGCGTCCAGGCAGAGGATCGCCCCGGGAGCGGCGGCCCGCAGCGCCCGGGCATCGGGGAAGCGCAGCGCCGTGGAGGCGTCCAGGTAGATGACGTCGACCGGGCGCTCCGCCGTCCGCGCCGCCAGCGCGGCATGGTCGATCTCCAGGCGCTGCCGGTCGAAGGGGAGGTAGTCCACCTCGTAGCCGAAGCCCTCGCAGATGGTGACGGTGGCGTAGTGGCCGCCGTCGTCGGGGGCCAGCACCATCACCCGGCCGCCGGGCGGGGCCACCGCGGTGAGCACGGTGTGCATGGTGTGCAGCCCGGAGAGGAACGGTACGAAGGCGTGCCGGGCGCCGTAGAACTCCTTGGTGAGGTCCACGCAGTAGTCGTAGACGTCCTTGAGGCCGGTGACGTCGCCGTAGACCGCCACCGGCGTCTCCGAGTACGGATAGCGGTTGACCGCGTCGCTGGCGAGGGCGGCGGCGGCCCGTGGCGAGAGCCGGTTCTCGATCGGGAAGAGGTTGAGGCTGGGCCTGCGCTGCAAGGCGGCCAGGACGTCCATCAGTGCTCCTTGGCAGGGGGGTCGGCGGGGGTCCGGGGTGCGGACGTCACAGCCACGGGTAGCGGGCGGTGTCCTTGCCCGCGTAGTCGGGGTCCAGGTAGATGAAGGCGCGCTGGATGAGGGAGTCGCGCACCTCGAAGACTCCGCACCAGCGTCCGGCGCCCCACTCGGGCACTCCCGCCCGCCAGGGCCCGTCGCGGTGCTCGCCGTGCGTGGTGCCCTCGACCGCGAGCAGGTCCGTCCCGGTGGTGATCCAGTTGACGGACCACAGGTGGTGCGTGGCCGCCTGAATGGTGCCTCCGAGGTCGGTGAACATCCGGGCGATGGTGGCCTTTCCGCGGGCCAGCCCCCATTTCGGGAAGAAGAAGGTGGCGTCCTCGGCGAAGAAGTCGAGCACGGCGGTCCCGTCGCTGCCGACCCCGCCGTTGTCGAAGGCGTGGAGATATGCGGTGATGACGGCCTTGCGCTGCTCGTCCGTCATGCCGGCCGGTGCCACGGTCATGAACGACCTCCAGATGTGCCGGGATTCTGCGGAAGGGGGCGCCACACGCGGAGAACGGCGGCGCCATTGCGGCCGTCCGGCGGGCGGTCTTCACCGTCGCAGGGCGGCCTTGGCGTCGGCTTGACGTCTCGCTGCGGCCCGGCTTGCAAGGCGTCAGTTGCCGGTCATGGCGAGCAGCGCGGGCGCATAGCGCTCCCCCAGCACCGGGACGGCGAGCGCCTCCGCCACCGCCGCCAGGTCGTCCTCGTCCAGCCGGACCGCGGCCGCGGCGAGGTTCTCGGTCAGATGGGCCGGGTCGCTGGTGCCGGGGATGGGGACGACGTCGGGGCCGTGGTGGTGGAGCCAGGCCAGGGCGAGCTGGGCCAGGGTCAGGCCGCGTTCCGCGGCGAGGGGGCGCAGCCGGTCCAGCAGCGCCCGGTTGTGCGCCAGGCCGTCGGCGCTGAACCTCGGCTGGCCGCGGCGGAAGTCCTCGGCGGCCAGGTCGTCGGTGGTGCGGATGCCTCCGGTGAGGAAGCCGCGGCCCAGCGGGGCGTACGCGACGATGCCGATGCCCAGCGCGCGGCAGGCCGGCACCACCTCGGCCTCGATGTCCCGCGACCACAGGCTCCACTCGCTCTGCACCGCGGTCACCGGGTGCACCGCGTCGGCCCGGCGCAGCGTGGCCACGGAGGGCTCGGAGAGCCCGAAGTGGCGGACCTTGCCCGCGCTGACCAGCTCGGCCACCGCGCCCGCGGTCTCCTCCACCGGGACCGCCGGGTCGGTCCAGTGCTGGTAGTAGAGGTCGAGGTGGTCCACGCCGAGGCGGCGCAGGGAGCGCTCGCAGGCCGTGCGCACGTAGGACGGCTCACCGCACAGCCCCTGGAACGCGCCGTCGGCGGAGCGCACCATGCCGAACTTGCTGGCGATCACGACCTCGTCCCGGCGTCCCGCGACGGCCCGGCCGAGCAGTTCCTCGCCCGCGCCCAGGCCCTGGACGTCGGCGGTGTCCAGCAGGGTGACCCCGGCGTCCAGGGCGGCGCGGATGGTGGCGACCGCCCGGGCCGGGTCCGGGCGGCCGTAGAAGGCCGTGGTCGGCAGGCAGCCCAATCCCTGGGCGCTGACGTGCAGTTCACGCAGTGCGCGGACGGGCGGACGCGGGGACGCGGGCATGGCGGTACCTCCAGTGCGGACGCCGCTGGGCGGGGCGAGCGGCAGGGAATGGGGAGCGCTGAGGGAGCCAGGGGGCTCCCCCGGGCGAAGGCTGGGCCGGGTGCGGAAACGCCGCGGCGCGAGGACGGCGGGGCCTGTCGGCCCCGGGGCGTGGCATGGCGGTCCGCTGCGGAAGCCGGCCCGCAGCACGGTAGCCGCCGGCGCCCCGGGGCCACAACGCCCTCCTTTTCAAGCGCTTGACAAAGCGCTGGCGTACCGCGTGCACCGGACCGCGGCATGCGGCGGCCGCCCGCAAGGGGAACGTCCACAGCCGTGCAAGGCCCGCTCCGCATGGTGAGCACGGCGTCCCGACCGGCCCGTGCCGTCGGGGCACCGGCCCGTGCGGCCGATCCGCCCGGTGTCGTCACAGTCCCCCCCACATATGAGGAGCTGTCATGTCCCGTGTGTCCACCACCCCCGGTACGAATCCGACGACCGCGCACGCCCTGCTCCAGCGCCTGCGGGACCACGGAGTGCAGACCGTGTTCGGCGTGGTCGGCCGGGAGGCCGCGTCCATCCTCTTCGACGAGGTGGAGGGCATCGACTTCGTGCTGACCCGGCACGAGTTCACCGCCGGGGTCGCCGCCGACGTACTGGCCCGGATCAGCGGCCGGCCGCAGGCCTGCTGGGCCACGCTGGGCCCGGGTATGACGAACCTGTCCACCGGTGTCGCCACCTCGATCCTGGACCGCTCGCCGGTCATCGCGCTCGCCGCCCAGTCCGAGTCGTACGACATCTTCCCCAACGACACCCACCAGTGCCTGGACTCGGTCGCCGTGATGCGTCCGATGACCAAGTACGCGGTGGAGCTGCAGCGCCCCGATGACATCACCGACCTCGTGGACTCCGCGGTCGCCGCCGCGACCACCGAGCCGGTCGGCCCCAGCTTCCTCTCGCTCCCGGTCGATCTGCTCGCCGGCGAGGTCGACACCACGCAGGAGCGTCCGGCCGTGCGCGCGCCCGGAAAGCCGGTAGGCGCGGTCCAGGACGGCTGGCAGGCCGAGGCCGAGCGGTCCGCCGAGCTGCTCGCGGCCGCCGAGCACCCGGTGCTGGTGGTCGGTGCCGCGGCGATCCGGTCCGGTGCGGTACCGGCCATCCGCGCCCTGGCCGAGCGCCTGAACATCCCGGTCATCACCACCTACATCGCCAAGGGGGTGCTGCCGCACGGCCACCGGCTCAACTACGGTGCGGTCACCGGCTACATGGACGGGATCCTCTCCTTCCCGGCGCTGGAGACCCTGTTCGGCCCCGCGGACCTGATCCTCACCCTCGGCTACGACTACGCCGAGGACCTGCGGCCGTCGATGTGGCAGCGCGGCGGCGCGAAGCAGACCGTCCGGGTCTCGCCGACGGTCAACCCCGTCCCGCGGGTCTACCGGCCCGACGTGGACGTGGTCACCGATGTGCTGGCCTTCGTCGAGCACCTGGAGGCCCACACGGGCCAGGTGGCGGCGAAGACCCCGCACGACATCGCCCCGCTCCGCGAGCGGATCGCCGAGTTCCTCTCCGACCCCGAGCGCCATGCGGACGGTATGCGGGTCCACCAGGTGATGGACTGCATGAACACGGTGATGGCCGAGAGCGCCGAGCCGGGCGAGGGCACCATCGTCTCCGACATCGGCTTCTTCCGGCACTACGGAGTGCTCTTCGCCCGCGCCGACCAGCCGTTCGGCTTCCTGACCTCGGCCGGCTGCTCCAGCTTCGGCTACGGCATCCCCGCCGCGATGGGCGCCCAGCTGGCCCGTCCGGGGCAGCCCACCTTCCTCATCGCGGGCGACGGCGGCTTCCACTCGAACAGCTCGGACCTGGAGACCATCGCCCGGCTCAACCTGCCCATCGTCACCGTGGTGGTCAACAACGACACCAACGGGCTGATCGAGCTCTACCAGAACATCGGCCACCACCGCTCCCACGACCCGGCGGTGAAGTTCACCGGTGTCGACTTCACCGAACTGGCCAAGGCCAACGGGGTGGAGGCGGTGCGGGCCGGCAGCCGCGAGGAGCTGCTCGCCGCGCTGCGCAAGGGCGCCGGTCTGGGGCGGCCGTTCCTCATCGAGGTCCCGGTGAACTACGACTTCCAGGCCGGCGGCTTCGCGGCCCTGAGCATCTGACATGGAGCGGACCCTGCCCGCCGCCACCGGTTTCCTGGCCGCCGTCCATCAGGACGGGGGCCGGGCCCCGGCCCCGGTCTTCGCCTCGCTGGGGTCCTGCGCCCTGGAGCGGGAGGAACGGCACGGCCACACGCTGCACACCGGCCTGCTGCACACCGGCGCACCGGAGGCCGCCCGGGCGTACGGACCGCGCTGCGCGGTGGTGTTCGCCGGAGAGCTCTACAACCAGGCCGAGCTGCGGTCGCTGCTGCCGCCCGGCGCCGGGCCGGACGGTGACGCCCAGCTCGTCCGCGCGCTCTTCGACATCTATGACCTGCATGCGTTCCGGCTGCTCAACGGCCGCTTCGCCGCGCTGGTGCAGGGCGAGGGGCGGGTGCTGCTCGCCACCGACCACGCGGGCTCGGTGCCGTTGTACCTGACGGCCGCGCCGGGCCGGGTGCTGGCCGCCACCGAGGCCAAGGCGCTGCGTACCGCCCCCACGGGGCGTCCGCTGCCCGCCGCCCGCCCGGTCCGCCGTCTGCCCGGGGTCCACCAGGTCCCGGCCGGCACGGTGCTGGAGGTCGCCCTCGGCACGGGAGGCTGCACCGCGCACCGCACCTGGGCGCCGCCGCTCTCCCGCCGGATCCTGCCGGAGGACGAGGCGGTGGCGGCCGTCCGCCGGGCCCTGGAGCACGCGGTCCAGGTCCGTATGGGCCCGGAGGCGCCGCTGGTGGTGCTCTCCGGCGGGATCGACTCCTCCAGCGTCGCGGCGCTGGCCGCGGGCCGGGCGGCCGGCCCGGTCGACACCGTCTCGATGGGTACGGACGAGGCCGATGAGTTCCCGCAGGCACGGGTGGTCGCCGCGCACCTCGGCACCGCGCACCGCGAACTCACCATCCCCACCGACGACCTGCTGCGCCGCCTGCCGCACACGGTCTGGGCGGCGGAGTCCCTGGACCCCGACATCATCGAGTACCTGCTCCCGCTGACCGCCCTGTACCTGCGGCTGGGCGGCACCGGGCGGCGCATCCTCACCGGCTACGGCGCCGACATCCCGCTCGGCGGGATGCACCGCGAGGACCGGCTGCCCGCCCTGGACACCGCGCTCGCCCACGACATGGAGACCTTCGACGGCCTCAACGAGATGTCCCCGGTGCTCTCCGGCATCGGCGGCCACTGGTCCACCCACCCCTACTGGGACCGCGAGGTGCTGGACGTCCTGGTCCCCCTGGAGGCGGGGCTGAAGCGCCGCTACGGCCAGGACAAGTGGGTGCTCCGGGCCGCGATGGGCGATGTGCTTCCGCAGGAGACCGTGCTGCGCCCCAAGCTCGGGGTGCACGAGGGATCCGGCACCACCTCGTCGTTCAGCCGGCTGCTCACCGCCGCCGGAGTCCCCCAGGGGCGGGTGCACCACGCCAAGCGCCTGGTCGTCCAGGAGCTGTTCGACCAGGTGGTGGTGGCCGGGCGGCACCCGGACGAGGTGGCCACCGAGGAAGTGGTGCAGCTCGCCGCCGGCCAGCTGGAGAGCCGCACACAGCCCATTTCGTGACGACACGTCACCCCGCGCACAGACGAAGGAGCAACCAGGGCGTGGAACGCATCGACACCACCGTCTCCCCCCGCTACGCGCAGATCCCCACCTTCATGCGGCTGCCGCACGATCCCGCCCCGCGCGGCCGGGACGTCGTGGTCATCGGCGCCCCGTACGACGGCGGCACCAGCTACCGGCCGGGGGCCCGCTTCGGCCCCCGCGCCATCCGCAGTGAGTCCGGGCTCATCCACGGGGTGGGCATCGACCGCGGACCGGGCACCTTCGACCTGATCAGCTGCGTCGATGCCGGCGACATCGATCTGACCCCGTTCAACATGCACATCGCCATGGACACCGCACAGCGTCGGCTGGCCGAACTGCTCGCCGACAACGCGGCGTTCCTCATGCTCGGTGGCGACCACTCACTGACCCTCGCCGCGCTGCGGGCCGTCTCCGCCAAGCACGGGCCGCTGGCCGTGCTCCATCTCGATGCCCACAGCGACACCAACCCCGCCTTCTACGGCGGCGAATACCACCACGGCACGCCCTTCCGCCACGCCATCGAGGAGAAGCTGGTCGATCCGCAGCGGATGGTGCAGATCGGCATCCGGGGGCACAACCCGCAGCCCGACTCGCTGGACTACGCCCGCGGGCACGGCGTGCACATCGTCACCGCCGACACCTTCGCCGACCTCGGCAACGACGCCGCCACCCGGCTGGTGCGGGACATCGTCGGCGACGCGCCCCTCTATGTGTCGGTGGACATCGACGTCGTGGACCCGGCCTTCGCCCCGGGCACCGGGACGCCGGCCCCCGGCGGCCCCAGCTCCCGGGAGGTCCTGGCGCTGCTGCGCGGCATCGGGGACCTGCGACCGGTCGGATTCGACGTCATGGAGGTGTCGCCGCTCTACGACCACGGCGGCATCACCTCCGTCCTGGCCACCGAAATCGGCGCGGAGCTGCTGTACCAGTACGCCCGCGCACACGTCCAAGAGCACGCCTAGGAAAGGAAATCCCCGTGACAGTCGTGGACTGCACCGCTTTCGCCGGTGAGCTGCGCGCCCTCGCCGCGCGGCTGCCGCAGACGCCCCGCGCGGACCTGGACGCCTTCCTGGAATCCGCGCAGACGGCCGCCACCGCGCTCCCCGGCGCCCTGGCGACCGCGCTGGACACCTTCAACGCCGAGGGCAACCAGGACGGCTATCTGATGCTGCGCGGCCTCCCGGTGGAGGACGAGGCGGCCCTGCCGCCCACCCCGACCAGCACCCCGGCTCCCACGGACCGCCCGCTGCTGACCATGGAGGCGATGCTCGGTGTCGTCGGCCGCCGCCTGGGCCTGCACACCGGCTACAAGGAGCTGCGCGCGGGCACCGTCTACCACGACGTGTACCCCTCCCCCGACGCCCACTACCTGTCGTCGGAGACCTCCGAGACGCTGCTGGAGTTCCACACGGAGATGGCGTACCACGTCCTCCAGCCCAACTACGTGATGCTGGCCTGCACCCGGGCCGACCACGAGCGCACGGCGGCCACCCTGGTCGCCTCGGTCCGCAAGGCGCTGCCGCTGCTCTCCGCCGAGGTGCGCGAGCGGCTCTTCGGACGGAAGATGCCGTGCTGTGTGGACGTGTCGTTCCGCGGCGGGGTGCCGGACCCGGGGGCCATAGCCCAGGTCACCCCCCTGTACGGGGACCCCGGGGATCCCTTCATCGGCTATGACCGTGAGCTGCTCACCCCGGACGTCCCGGAGGACGTGGCGGCGGTCGCCGCGCTGTCGAAGGCGCTCGACGAGGTCACCGAGGCGGTGTATCTGACGCCCGGTGATGTGCTGATCGTCGACAACTTCCGTACCACGCACGCCCGTACCCCGTTCTCCCCCCGCTGGGACGGCCGGGACCGCTGGCTGCACCGCGTCTACATCCGCACCCCCCGCAACGGGCAGCTCTCCGGCGGGGAGCGCGCGGGCGACGTGGTCGCCTTCACCCCGCGCGGCTGAGCGCACCACCAGAACGGAGCCGGGCGGCGGGGGCCGCCACAACTGCCCCGCCGCCCGGCTCCGTTCCGCACTCCGGCAACGGAACATGGTATGGATCAGCGGGACGGCCCAGCGCCGCACCCCAGCCCGCCCCTTCGGTACCCGGGAGACGAACAGGCATGACGGACAGCAATACCTACGAACCGCGGGGGTTCGCGGTGCACACCGCGCCCGTGGGCCTCGGGGACGACGGACGGGACGACTTCACCGTCCTGCTCTCCACCGCACCGGCCACGGTGAGCGCGGTCTTCACCCGCTCCCGTTTCGCGGGGCCCAGCGTGGTGCTCAGCCGTGCCGCCGCCGCGGACCACCGCGCCCGGGGCGTGGTGGTGCTCGCCCGCAACGCCAACGTCGCCACCGGCGCGGAGGGCGAGCGCAACGCCCGCGAGGTGCGGGCCGCGGTGGCGCAGGCCGCGGGGCTGCCCGAGGAGGAGCTGCTGATCGCCTCCACCGGCGTCATCGGCCGCCAGTACCCGATGCCGGCCCTCCGCGACCATCTCAAGACCCTGACCGTGCCGTTGCCCGACGGCGGCTTCGACCGGGCGGCCCGGGCGATCATGACCACCGACACCCGGCCCAAGCAGGCGTGCCGGCGGGTCGGTGACGCCGTGGTGGCGGGCATCGCCAAGGGTGTCGGGATGATGGAGCCCGACATGGCCACCCTGCTCACCTTCTTCGCCACCGACGCGCGGCTGGACCCGGCGGAGCAGGACCGGATCTTCCGCCGGGTGATGGCCCGTACGTTCAACGCCGTCAGCATCGACACCGACACCTCCACCAGCGACACCGCGGCGCTGTTCGCCAACGGTCTGGCGGGCGAGGTGGACCCGGCGGCCTTCGAGGAGGCGCTGTACGAGGTCGCGCTGACGCTGGTGAAGGACATCGCCCGGGACGGCGAGGGCGCCGGCAAGCTGATCGAGGTGCGGGTCCGCGGCGCCCGGGACGACGCGCAGGCCAAGCGGGTCGGCAAGGCCGTGGTCAACTCCCCGCTGGTCAAGACCGCGGTGCACGGCGGGGACCCCAACTGGGGCCGGGTCGCCATGGCGATCGGCAAGTGCTCCGACGACACCGACATCGAGCAGGACCGGGTGGTCATCCGCTTCGGCGAGGTGGCCGTCTATCCGCCCGGCCTGCCCGGGGCGCGGAGCGAGGAGGAGGTGCGGGACGCGGTCGCCGCCGAACTGGCCGGCAGCGAGGTGGTCATCGGCATCGACCTCGGCATCGCGGACGGCGCCTTCACCGTGTACGGCTGCGACCTGACCGAGGGCTACATCCGGCTGAACGCCGACTATTCGACCTGATCGCCACCCGGCCCGGGCGGGCGCGGACGGTACCCCGTTGTACCGTCCGCGCGCCCGCCCGGGCCGCCGGGTGTCAGCCGTCGCAGGCCGGTACCGTCGCGGGGCGGCGGGCCAGGAGACGGCGCAGCGCAGCGCCGACGAACTCCCGGTCGGCGGCGTCCGCCCCGGCCCCCGCGAGATGACCCCACACCCCCGGAATCTCCTCCAGCACGGCGTGCGGCAGCGTCCGCGCCACCCGTTCCTCGTCCGCGGCGGCGAAGCACTGGTCCAGGGCACCGGGCAGCACCGCCGCCTCGGCCGTGACCGAGGCCAGCGCCGCTTCCGCGCTGCCGCCGGACCCCGGGGTCGCGCCCACGTCGGCGCTCTCCCAGGTGCGCACCATGGCCAGCAGGTCCGCGGTGGCCGGGCCCGCCACGAAGAACTCCTCCCAGAACCCGGTGAGGTAGTCCTCCCGGGTGGCGAAGCCCAGTTCCCGGTACGTCTGCCGCGCCCAGAAGGGGTGCGAGGTCCCCCATCCGGCGAAGAGCCGTCCGGCGGCGCGCCGTCCCCGCTCCGCGCCGCCGTCGGCGGTCAGCGCGGCGGCCAGGCCGGCCAGGAAGACCTGGTTGTGCTCGCTGGTCACCGGGGCGCCGCAGACCGGCGCGATCCGGCGCACCATCCGCGGATGCGACACCGCCCACTGGTAGGTGTGCGCCGCGCCCATCGACCAGCCGGTGACCAGGGCCAGTTCCCGGACGCCCAGGTGCTCGGTGAGCAGCCGGTGCTGTGCGGCGACGTTGTCCTGCGGGGTGATCAGCGGGAAGCCCGCCCCGGAGGGGTGGTTGCTGGGCGAGCTGGAGACCCCGTTGCCGAACAGCCCCGCGGTGATGACGCAGTACCGGCCGGTGTCCAGCGGCCGGCCCTCCCCGATCAGCCAGTCGTAGCCGGTGTGGTCACCGCCGAAGAACGACGGGCACAGCACGGCGTTGGCGCCGTCCGCGTCCAGCGTCCCGTGCACGGCGTAGCCGATCCTGGCATCGGTGAGGGTCTCCCCGCTGAGCAGCGGCAGGGCGTCGAGCTCGAAGAGGCGGTGCTCCACCGCGGTCCTCCTTGTGGTCCGGTGCGGCCGGCGGTGCGCGGAGCACGTCACCGAGCGCCGGGGAGTGCCCCCGCACCGGCCGCCGGGACGGGATGAACTGAGCCCCGTTCAGAGCCAGTTGGGTGCGATCTCGGTGGCCCACAGCTCCAGGCTGCGCATCTGTACGTCGTGCGGAATGAGCCCGGAGTACTGGCACTGGAGCAGGTACTCCGGGTCGTGGTGCGCCACCAGCTTCTCGATCTTGCGGTTGATGTCGTCGGGCGTACCGACCCACTCCAGGCCGCGCTCGACCAGCGTTCCGTAGTCCGACCCGATCGGCCCGGTCTCGCCCTCGTTCCGCAGCGCCTCGGTGAAGCCCATGGGGCCGAACCAGTTCTCGAAGATGAAACCGCCGCCGCGGGCCGCCCAGTGGTGGGCCTCATCGGCGTCCCGGGACACCAGGACGTCCTTCATCACACCCACCCGCTCACCGCGCCGCAGTGTGCCGTGCCCCGCCGCCTCGGCCTCCTCCTGGTAGAGGTCCATCAGACGGCGGACGACGCGGTCGTCGGTGTTCATCAGGATCGGCACCACGCCCTCCCGGGCGCAGAACCGGAAGGTGTCCTCGCTGAAGCTGAACGGCTGGAACACCGGCGGGTGGGGCCGCTGGTAGGGCTTGGGGGCGATGCCCACCTCCTGGACCACCCCGTCGTCGTCCAGCCCGCGGCCGTACCGGCGCACCGCCTCGTAGGGGAACTCCAGGTCCTTCACCGGGATCGTCCACCGGTCGCCGGAGTGCGAGAAGGTCTCGGTCGTCCACGCCTTCTTGAGGATCTCCCAGTGCTCCTCGAAGAGCGCACGGTTGCGCCGGTCACTCTCGCCGGCGTCGGAGAGCGTGCCGCCCACGCCGTACACCTGGCCCATGACCTCGGCCCAGCGCTTCTGGAACCCCCGCGCGATGCCGACGAAGGTCCGGCCGCGGGTCATGTGGTCGAGCATCGCCAGGTCTTCGGCGAGCCGCAGCGGATTGTGGAAGGGCAGGATGTTGGCCATCTGGCCGACCCGGATGTGCTTGGTCTGCATGCCGAGATACAGGCCCAGCATGACCGGGTTGTTGGACACCTCGAAGCCCTCGACGTGGAAGTGGTGCTCGGTGAAGGAGAGCCCCCAGTAACCGAGTTCGTCGGCCGCCTGCGCCTGGCGGGTGAGCTGCCAGAGCATGTTCTGGTAGTTCTGCGGGTTGACGCCCGACATACCGCGCAGGATCTGGGCATGGCTGCCGACCGTGGGCAGATAGAAAAGGATGGACTTCACCGTGGTCCTCTCGGTTCGCAGAGCCGACGCATGGCTGTGTGCTGTAGGCGGCTCGACCGTCCCACCGGTCTCTTGACATCCATTTGATGCGGCGCCTGTCGGGCACCCCGCTCCGGCGGGCCCGGGCGGGGCCGGACGCCGGCCGGGCGCAGCGGTACGTCCAGCGGGTGGCAAGCCGTGGCGGGGAGCCTGGGGACGCGCCATCGCCGTCCCGAAGGAGCCCGCCTTGTCCTCAGACCGCCCCGCCCCGTCCGGAGCGTCCGGCGCCGAACTCGCCGCCACGGACCGCGCCACCCTGATCCACCCCACGCTGCCCGCGCACCGCACCGACCGGACCGTGCTGGTCTCCGGCTCCGGCAGCCGGGTCCGCGACGCCCACGGCCGGGAGTATCTGGACGCCTCCGCCGTGCTCGGGGTGAGCCAAGTCGGCCACGGCCGGCAGGAGCTGGCGCAGGCCGCGGCCGAGCAGATGACCCGCCTCGACTACTTCCACATCTGGGGCCCCCTCAGCAACGACCGTGCGGTGGAGCTGGCCGCACGGCTGGCCGGACTGAGCCCGGAACCGCTGCGCCGGGTGTACTTCACCAGCGGCGGCGCCGAGGGCAACGAGATCGCGCTGCGGATGGCCCGCCTCTACCACCACCGGCGCGGCGAGCCGCAGCGGACCTGGATCCTCTCCCGCCGGATGGCCTACCACGGCATCGGCTACGGCAGCGGCGGAGTCTCCGGATTCCCCGTCTACCACGACGGGTTCGGGCCCTCCCTCCCGGACGTCCACTTCCTGACCCCGCCGCACCCGTACCGCCGGGAGCTGTTCTCCGGCGCCGAGGTGACCGACTTCTGCCTGGCCGAGCTGCGCGAGACCATCGAGCGGACCGGCCCGGAGCGGATCGCCGCGATGATCGGCGAGCCCGTCATGGGCGGCGGCGGCGCGGTGATCCCGCCCGCCGACTACTGGCCGCGGGTCGCCGAACTGCTGCGCTCCTACGGCATCCTGCTGATCTCCGACGAGGTGGTCACGGCCTACGGTCGCCTCGGGCACTGGTTCGCCGCGGAGCACTTCGGCGCGGTCCCCGACATCATGGTCACCGCCAAGGGCCTCACCTCCGGGTACGTACCGCACGGCGCCGTCCTGACGACCGACGAGGTCGCGGCCGAAGTGACCGGAGACCACGGCTTCCCCGTCGGCTACACCTACACCGGGCACCCGACGGCCTGTGCCGTGGCGCTGGCCAATCTGGACATCATCGAGCGCGAGAAACTGGCGGCCAACGCCACCGTGGTCGGTGACCACCTGGGGTGGCGGCTGGCGGAGCTGACCGACCTGCCGGTCGTCGGGGAGGTGCGGCAGCTCGGGCTGATGCTGGCGGTGGAGCTGGTGTCCGACAAGGACAGCCGCCGGCCGCTGACGGGCGGCACCCTCGCCGTGGCGGACGCGCTGCGGGAGCAGGCCGGCATCCTGCTGCGCACCAACCCGAACGCGCTGGTGATCAACCCGCCGCTGGTCTTCAGCCGTGCCGACGCGGACGAACTCGTGGACGGGCTGCGGTCCGTGCTCAGCCGGACCGGTCCGGACGGGCAGGTGCACTGACGTTCCGGTCCCGCCGCTCACCGGTACGGCTGCCCCGGTGTGTGGCGGGACGTCAAACGGTTCTGCAAGCGGGTGCCAAGGGCCGCGGGGCAGTCTGGCGGGGCCGTGCCGGGCGGCGGCCGGGCCGCGCCCGCACCAGCCCGGTCCATCTGCGTCCGCACCTCCGGAGACCCCATGCCACAGCGCCCGAAAATCGTCCTCGTCGGTCAGTTGTCCAGCTTTCCCTGGGTGTTCGAATCCGCTGAGCGCGCCGGTATCGACCTGGTGCTCGTGCCCCGGGGTGACGACTCCGTGGAGTCCGCCGGGCGCGCGAAGTCGGTGGTCGAGGTCCTGCCGCTGGACATCGACGGGGACCCGGAGTCGGCGCTGTCCACGCTCGTCGAGCGCTTCCGGCGCGACCCCTTCGACGGGATCATGCCGGGCAACGAGAAGGTGGTGCCCTTCGTGGCCCGCGCCGCCCGGATGCTGGGACTCCCCGGCCTGCCCGAGGAGGTGGCGGCGGTGGTCCGGGACAAGCGCAGCATGCGGCGGCTGCTGCGCGAGGCGGGACTGGGGGCGCCCGGCTTCGTCAGCCTGGACGGCCCGGACCGCTGGGCGGACGCACTGACCCTGCGCTTCCCCGTGGTGGTCAAGCCGGCGAACGGCTACTCCAGCCTCGGCGTGGTCCGCGTGGACGACAAGGACCAGCTGGTGCCGGCCGTCGCCCGGACATGGGAGCTGTGCGAGACCGAGCTGCGGCAGGCCGGCGGGCCGGCCGACGGGGTCGGCGTGCTGGTCGAGGAGTACCTGGACGGTCCGGAGGTCGCTGCCGAGTCCCTCGTCCACCACGGCAGGGTGCGGGTCTGTGCCATCGAGTGGAAGGGGGAGATGACCGGGCCCTACTTCGAGGAGACCACGGTGCGCGCGCCCGCCCAACTGCCCGCGGACGTGCTGGCCGCGATCGAGGCGGAAGTGATCGGCGCGCACCATGCCTTCGGCGTCACCGAAGGCGCCACGCACACGGAGCTGCGGCTGATCGGTGGCGTACGGCCGGTCCTGCTGGAGATGGCCGCGCGCATCGGCGGCGCGGGCGTCAACCACTACCTGACGCACATTGCCGGCGGGATCGACCTGGCCGCCGAGGCGCTGCGCATCCACCTCGGCCAGGAGCCGGTCTGCTGGAGCCAGGAGCCGGTGCCTACCGGTCACGCGGCGGCCTACTCGGTGCCGGTCGGCAAGGGCGGACGGATCGTCCGGGTACACGGGCTGGACGCCGTACGCGCCGACCCCCGGGTCGACCAGGTGGTGCAGACCGTCGGCCCCGGCGCCCTGCTCCGCCCCTACCCGGACTGGGCGGGGTACCCGGCCATCGTCCTGTCCCACCACGAGTCGGACGCCGCCGCCGTGGAGTTCCGCGACCACCTGGTGCGGACCCTGCACGTCGAGTACGAGGAGGAGAGCTGAGCGCGCAGCAGCCGGGCGGGACCGTGGTGAAGGCGCTCCGCACCTCCCTGGGCGGGCTGCCGCGCCCGTTCTGGTGGCTCTGGGGCGAGACCCTCATCACCTCCGCCGGCGGATTCGTCCTGCCCTTCCTGGCGATCTACCTGACCAGCGTGCGCGGGTACTCGGTCTCCTTCGCCAGCCTGGCCCTGACGGTGTTCGGGGTCGGCAGCGGAATCGCCTCGCTGGCCGGCGGTGTGCTCGCGGACCGTCTCGGCCGCCGGGTGGTGCTGCTGGCGAGCGAGGTGCTGGCCGTGGTCGGCATGCTGGCACTCGGCACGGCACGCACCCAGATCATGGTGCTGGTCGGCACGCTCGTGGTGGGGGTGGGGCTGAACGCCACCCGGCCCGCGCGGGCGGCGGCCGTCGCGGACCTGGTGAGCGAGGAGGGCCGGCCCCGGGCCTTCTCGCTGCTCTACTGGGGCACCAACCTGGGGTCCTCCGTCGCGGCGGTCAGCGCCGGCCTCGCCGCCGAGCACGGCTTCTTCCTGCTGTTCGTGGTCAATGCGTGCGCCAACCTGGCCGCGGGAGCCGTGGTCTACCGCTGCGTCCCGGAGACCCGCCCGGAGCCGGTGCCGCGTCGCGGCAGCAAGTCCCTGCCGGCCAGGGCCGTCCACCGCGACCGGCCGTTCCTGGTGCTGCTCGGGTCGGTGCTGCTGCTGGGAATACTGTTCCAGCAACCGCTGGTCGCCCTCCCGCTGACCATGACGGCCGACGGGCTCTCCCCGGCCGGCTACGGACTGGCCATGATGATGAACGGCCTGGTCATCGTCATCTTCCAGATACCGCTGACCCGCCTCGCGGGACGTATACGGCCCGAGTTCGCGCTCGCCGCGGCCACCGTGCTCACCGGTATCGGCCTGGGCTGCACCGTCGCCGTCCACTCCGTGCCGGGGTACGCGGCGACCGTGGTGCTGTGGAGCCTGGGCGAGATCGTGATCTGGCCGACCTGCATGACCTTGGTCGCCGCCCTGGCGCCACCCCACCAACAGGGCGCCTACCAGGGCTGGTTCCTCTCCGTATGGAGCGTCTCCGTCGCCCTGGCACCCCTGTTCAGCTCACAACTGATCGGGGCCTTCGGCGGCACCGCCGTGGTCTGGACGGCCTGCCTGGTCCTGGCGCTCGTGGCCGCCACCGCCCATCTCGTCCTCGCCCGGCTCCGCCGACCGGTGTGACGAGGGGAACCGGCTGACGGGGAACCGGCTGATCTCGTCAGCGCTTTCCCGGGCGCGGGCGTTCCTCCGGCGGAGGCGGGGCGGCCGGCCGTCCGGCCGCCCCGCTCACCACGCATCCTTACCCGAGCTGCCGGCCGATCTCGCGGGAGAAGGCCGCGACCCGGGTGTAGACGCCGGTCGTGGGGGTGGTGGCGTTGCCGCCGGCCAGCCAGCTGACGATCCCGATCAGCTTGCCGCCGGCGACGAGCGGGCCGCCGCTGTCGCCTTCGGCATGGTGGGCGCCGGTGACCGGATCGTTGGCGCAGACGTGCATTTTGGGGTCGATGTCGCCCCAGGGGTTGAGCCGTTGGCATGTCCGGTCGGCCAGGACCCGCAGGTTCGCCGACCGGAGCACATTCGCCTCACGGCCCTCGTTGTCCAGCAGACCCCAGCCATGGACCCGGGCACGGGTGCCGGGGCGGTACGGACCGGTGTCGGCAGCGGTGGCCACGGGCAGCGGGGTGTACTGCGGTGGCATCGGCTTGTCGAGCGTGAGGACGGCGACATCGTTCTCCAGGTGGCGGCCGAATCGCGGATGGATCCAGGCCTTGGTCACCTTGCGCATCCGGCCTTCGTGGCGGCGCAGGTCGGTACGGCCCGCGACCACCCCCAGATCGGTGGGGGCCTCGTCGACGACGCAGTGGGCGGCGGTGACGACCTTCCTCGGAGTGACCAGGGTGCCGCCGCAGAACTGCCCCGAGCGCGGATAGGTGTCGGTCTGCCGCCACAGGTTGATCGTGACGGTCCACGGTGCCGCTGCCGTACTGGATTTCTGTCCGCCGATGACGGCCTGGGCGGGGTGCGCCGGCAGCACGGCGAAGCCGGCCCCGACGAGCACCATGAGCCCTGCCAGGACCGGCCACCGCAGGTACTTGTGTCGCGCCATGTGGATGCCCCCCTGCCCGCTCATCCGGCGATCCGGCTCTGGAGGAGCGGGTAGTAGGAGGCCGCCTTCACGGCGACGCCCGGGTAGAGGCGGCTGGTACAACTGCCGCCGCCGCTGATGACACCGACCAGCCGCCCCCGCACCACGACCGGCCCCCCGCTGTCCCCGGAACATGCGCTGACACCGCCCGCCGGGTAGCCGAGGCACATCGTGTAGGACTTCTGGTACCGGCGGGTGCCATACGCCGTGATGCACTGCTCGTCGCCCCGGTTGGGTATCAGCGCGGTCTGCAGCGGCGGCACCCGGAGGTCATCGTCGCGGCCCGTGGTGGAGCCCCACCCCAGGACCCTGTTGGGCGTGCCTTCCTCGTACAGCTTCTGCTGCGCCGGGGTGGCGAGCGGCAGGGTCCGGTACGGCATGGGGGCGTTGAGGGTGAGGACGGCGAGGTCGTGCGCGTAGGTGGCGCCGTTCCCTTCGGTGTCGGCCTTGGGGTGGATCCACAGCTTCGCCACCTTGCGCACGGTGCCCTTGCGGGTGTCCCGCAGATCCTCCCGTCCGCCCACCACACGCACGCCGTCGACGGTGGCCGGGCTCACGCAGTGGGACGCCGTCAGCACCTTGCGCGGCGCGACGAGGGTGCCCGCGCAGTCCGGGTCCTTCACGTCCCGCGACGTCAGAGCGACCGTCCACGGATACTTCTTGATCTCGGCCCGGTCTCCCCCGACGACCGCGGCGGCGGGCGGGGCGGACGACCCCACCAGCGCCGCCCCCACCAGGACCGCGCCCGCCAAGGTGCCGCGGCGGGTTCTCGCTTTGCTCATCAGTCCTCCATTGACGATCGAACAAAGTCGCCCAGGGAGAGGCCGTGGAGAGTAAGGCGGTTGCCTTGCCCCTCCGGGCGCCCGCATATGGCCGGCATGAGCCAGGGCCTCTTGACACGCTTCCGCTCGTGACCGGGCCGTGTGTCCCCCTCGGCCCGTCATGGTGCCCGCCCGCATGGTGTGGCCCCGAAGTGTGGTGTCCCACCACATGTGCGCCTGACCTGGGCATTTCTACGGTGTGGCGATACGTCAACGTCCGCGTAGCCGCCCGGAAGTGGTGACCATGGCCGCCCCCGCAACCTCCCCGCCCGCGTCCGCGAACCTGAGGCGCATCGTCGCCGCGAGCCTGATCGGCACGACCGTCGAGTGGTACGACTTCTTCCTCTACGGGTCCGCCGCCGCGCTGGTGTTCAACAAGCTGTTCTTCCCCGGGTCCGATCCGCTCGTCGGGACCCTGCTGTCGTTTCTGACGTACGCGGTGGGCTTTACCGCGCGGCCCCTCGGGGCGCTGGTCTTCGGGCATTACGGGGACCGGCTGGGGCGCAAGAAGCTGCTGGTGCTGAGCCTGCTGCTGATGGGCGGGGCGACCTTCGCGATCGGGCTGCTGCCGACCCATGCGACGGTCGGCACGGCGGCGCCGGTGCTGCTGACCGCGCTGCGGCTGGTCCAGGGGTTCGCGCTGGGCGGTGAGTGGGGCGGCGCGGTGCTGCTGGTGTCGGAGCACGGGGACGCCCGGCGGCGCGGGTTCTGGGCGTCCTGGCCGCAAACCGGCGCACCCGCCGGGCAGTTGCTGGCCACCGGGGTGCTGTCGGTGATGACGGCGCTGCTGTCGGACGCGGCGTTCACGTCCTGGGGCTGGCGGGTGCCGTTCCTGCTCTCGGGCGTGCTGGTGATCGTGGGGCTGTGGGTGCGGCTCTCGGTGGACGAATCACCGGTGTTCCGGGCCGCGTTGGCGCGTGCCGAGGCCCGCCGGGCGGAGGGTGCCGCGCTGGAGAAGATGCCGTTGGTGGCGGTGCTCAGGCACCACTGGCGGGATGTGCTGATCGCGATGGGGGCGCGGATGGCCGAGAACATCTCGTACTACGTGATCACGGCGTTCGTGCTCGTGTACGCGACCTCGCACACCGGGCTGTCGCAGCAGACCGCCCTGAACGCCGTACTGATCGCCTCGGCGCTGCACTTCGCGGTGATCCCCGCCTGGGGCGCGCTCTCGGACCGGATCGGGCGCCGGCCGGTCTATCTGCTCGGCGCGGCCGGTGTCGGCGTCTGGGCGTTCCCGTTCTTCGCGCTGGTGGACTCCCACCACTTCGGGCCGCTGCTGCTCGCGGTGAGCGTCGGCCTGGTCTTCCACGGTGCGATGTACGCGCCGCAGGCAGCCTTCTTCGCGGAGATGTTCGCGACCCGGATGCGGTACTCGGGCGCCTCGATCGGTGCCCAGTTCTCCTCGGTCGCGGCCGGTGCGCCCGCCCCGCTGATCGCAACCGCGCTGCTCGCCGACTACGACAGCCCGACGCCGATCGCCCTGTACGTCATCGCCGCCGCGCTGCTGACGCTGCTCGCGGTGGGGGTCGCGCGGGAGACCCGCAGCCGGGATCTCACCGCGGTGGACGGGAACGCGGTGGAGGGGAACGCGGTGGCCGGCGAGGGCCGCACGGCCGGTCCGGACGGCGGGGCGTCATCGGCCGGACCGTCCGGAGGGGCCTGAACCACCTGATGTACGGCGGGGGCGTGGCGGGCCCGGGGACGCTCCGGGAGACGGGGCACAGGTCCGCCACGCCCCCGCCGGGCGTCAGGAGCGGCTCTTGCCCTTCAGGGAGTCCTTCATCCCCTGGAGGTTCTCCTTGGCGTCGCTCATCGCGCCCTTGGACCTGCCCTTGGCCTCGTCCGCACGGCCTTCGCCCTTCAGCCGCTCGTTGCCCGTGATCTTGCCGGCCTTCTGCTTGGCCTTGCCCTTCATCTTGTCCATGGCACCTTTGTCACCCATGTCGCACTCCTCTGTCCGGTGGGAAGGGGGGAAGCTTCGGCACCACGCTGCCGCAGGTCGCGACGGCGCGCACCCGGAGGCGGCCATCGGTACGGACCGCCCGTGAGCCCGGTGCCGGTCGACGCCCCCCGCTACGCGCCGGTATCGCCCGCCACGCCGGAGGAGAGCTGGTGCAGCCGCAGCGCCAGCTGGATCTCCAGGGCGCGTGCCGGGGTCTGCCAGTCGGGGCCCAGCAGCCGGCTCACCCGGTCCAGGCGCTGCGCGACGGTGTTCACATGGACGTGCAGCGCGTCCTTGGTGCGGGCCGGGCTCATACCGCAGGCGAAGTAGGCGCCGAGGGTCCGCAGCAGTTCCGTACCGCGGCGGGCGTCGTAGTCGGTGACCGCGCCGAGCGTGCGGTGGACGAAGCCGTCCACATCGCGGGTGTCGGCCAGCAGCAGCCCGAGGAAGCCGAAGTCGGCGGCGGCCGCCCCCTGGCCGGCCCGGCCGAGCGCCCCCAGTGCCTCCCGGCAGCGTCGGGCCTCCGCGTAGGCGTCCGCGACCGCCGCGGGGCGGGCGGCGGGCGCCGGGACCGGAGCCGAGGCGCCGACCGTGACCGGCAGGTGCAGCGCGGCACCGAGCCGGGCGGCGGTCTCGCGGGCCGTGTGTGCCGGGTCGTCGTCGGGGCCGAGCGGCAGCAGCAGGACGGCGCCGCCGTCCCGTACGGCGGCCAGGCCCCGGCGGGTGGCGGCGAGATGGGAGGCCGCCGACCGGAGCCGGTGGCGGTCGGTGCCGTGGGAGTGCGCGTCGTCCGGCCGCGGCCCGTCGGTCCGGGCGGCCAGGACGACATGCGGCGCGTCCAGGTCGGCGCCGACCCGGGCGGCGCGTTCCCGGAGCAGCCGGGGGTCACGGTCCGCCGCGTTCAGCAGGTCGTCCAACAGCTCACCGCGCACCCGCTGTTCGGCCTCGCCGGCGGTCCGCCGGGCGAGCAGGAGCAGCGAAGTGACCATGGCGGCCCGCTCCAGGGTCCGCTGGTCGACCGGGTCGAGGGCCGGATGGCCGCGCAGCACGAGCGCGCCCAGCACCTCGCCGCCCGCCCCGACCGCCGCGACCCAGTCCGCGCCGTCCCGTACGGCGTGCCCGTCGGCGCGCGAGCGGTCCAGTGCCTCGGCCGGTGCCCCGCCGGGCTCGGTGAACTCGACCTCGCCGTGCAGGACTTCCGCCACCGCCCCGGCGACGTCCTGGACCCCGCCGCCGCGCAGCACCAGTTCGGTCAGCCGGTCATGGACGTCCGAGGCGCGCTCGATGACCGCGCTGCGGTCACGGATGATCTCGTTCGCGGCCTCCAGTTCGGTGAGTGTCTTACGGGTCTCGGCGAGGAGGTTGGCGGTGTCGATGGCGACGGCGGCATGCGCCGCATGGGCGGCGAGCAGCGCGATCTGGCCGTGTTCGAAGACCCGCTCGCGCCGGTCGGCGGCGAACAGCACCCCGATCACACCGCTGCCGAGCATCAGCGGCACCCCGAGTATCGCCACCAGCCCCTCGTCCTGGACGCCGGAGTCGATGGTGTGCGTGTGCCGGAACCGCTCGTCGTGGAAGTAGCTGTCGGTGACGTACGGGCGGGCGGTCTGTGCGACCAGTCCGCCCAGGCCCTCGCCCATGCCGAGCCGCAGCTGCTGGAAGCGTGCCGAGACCGAGCCGTCGGTGACCCGCATATAGGTGTCACCGGCGGACGGGTCGTTGAGGGTGAGGTAGGCGACCTCGGTGCCCAGTAGGGAGCGGGCCCGGCGCACGATCGCGCGCAGCACCGCGTCGAGGTCCCGCAGCCCGGCCAGGTCGTGCGCGGTGGCGTAGAGGGCGGACAGCTCGGCCTCGCGCCGCCGGCGGTCCTCCAGTTCGGCGCGCACCCGCAGCGCGAGGAGCTTGGCCCGCTCCAGGGCGGCGAGCCGGCCGGCGGCGGCACCCCCGGCGCGGGCGCGCAGCACCGGGCGCTCGTACTCTTCGGCCGCGGCACCGGTGGCCAGCAGCCCGAGGAACGGTGCCTCGGCCGGGTCGTGGGCGGGATCGCCGGCCAGGGTGCCCTCCGGGGCGTACGGAACGGGCACCGGTCGCGGGGTGTTCCCGGCCCCGGGACCCGGCTCGGGCGTCGGCTGTTCGGTGGGCATGGTCACAGGGATACCTCCGGGTCGTCGCGGTGCGCCAGCCTCCCGCCGCCCGGGTACGGACCGGTGCCGCTCAGTGCGCGGTCCAGCCCCCGTCCAGGGCGAGCGAGGTGCCCGTCACGAAGGACGCCTGCGGGGTGCAGAGATACGCGACGGCCTCGGCGACCTCCGCCGGTTCGAGCAGCCGCTTCAGGGCGGAGTCGGCGAGCAGGATGTCGGCCAGTACGCGCTCCTCGGGGATGCCGTGTGCGGCGGCCTGGTCGGCGATCTGCCGTTCGACGAGGGGCGTGCGGACATATCCGGGATTGACGCAGTTGCTGGTCACGCCGTGCGGGGCGCCCTCCAGGGCCGCGGTCTTGGACAGCCCTTCCAGGCCGTGCTTGGCGGCGACATACGCGGACTTGTAGGGGGACGCCCGCAGTCCGTGCACGGAGGAGATGTTGATGACGCGGCCCCAGCCCTGTGCGTACATATGGGGCAGCGCACCCCGCAGCAGCCGGAAGGGCGCCTCCAGCATCACGGTCAGCACCTGGTGGAAGACCTCGGGCGGGAACTCCTCGATGGGCCGGACGAGCTGGAGGCCCGCGTTGTTGACGAGCAGATCGGTGCCGGCCGCGGCCCGCTCGGCGGCGTCCAGATCGGTCAGATCCAGCGGGCACGGTTCGATGCGGCCGGGGGCGCCGTTCGGGTGATCCGTCACGAGGCGGGTCAGGCCGTCGGTGTCCCGGTCGACCGCGCGCACCGTGGCGCCGGCCGCGGCCAGCCGCAGCGCGCAGGCGCGTCCGATGCCACCGGCCGCGCCGGTGACGAGAGCGGTACGGCCGTCGAGGTCGAGGGATACCGGGCCTGGGGTGCCGATCACGGTCATGTCCGCACCCTAGGCAGCGACCGGGCCGGCACCGATGTGGTGCGGCACCACACTTCGCGGGCCGGGTGTGGCGGCGGCACCTGCCGGGCGGTGCGCCGGCGGCCGGGGCCCTGGCGCCTTCCGCGCACCGGTCCACGGCGCGTGCCCTTCACCCGACCGGCCGTCCCGGATCGCACGGCGCCCGGCGGGCTCCTAGCCTCGTCAGCGTGCCGTCTGCGCACCGCCCCGCCACAAGGGAGGCCGACATGCGGAGGCTCATCGCCGTGCCGACCGTGCTGTTCGCGCTGGCCGCCGCGGGCTGCGGGGACGCGGACGGCGGCAAGGACACGACGGCCGCGAGGTCCTCCCCCACGGGCGCCGGCCCGGACGGTGGGCCGGGCTCCGCCTCCCCCACCGTCCCCGGGCAGCCGGTGGACTGCGGTGAGCTCGCCGACGCGCTGGGCGCGGAAGGAGACGTCACCCTCTTCGCCGATCCCGGGGCCGGCGGCACGGTGGGCTGCGCGGAGGCCCGTCAGGTGATGTCCGAGTTCTTTCTGCGCGCGCCGCGGGAGGCACAGGACGACCGGGGCACGCTCTCCGTACGGGGCTGGTTCTGCCAGTACGAGAGCGGCCCCACCGGCACCTGGATCACGACCTGCCGCAAGGACAAGCGGGAGATGCACACGGAGGAGCCGCCCGGCAGCACCGAGGAGCCCGGTTCCCCGGACGGTTCCCAGCTGCCGCCGCTTCCCGACGAGTCGTCCGACCCGCTGGACGAGCCGTCGACGGAGGAGCTGTAGCCCGTCGCCCGACGGCCTGAACCCCCGGAGACGACGGCCGGGGGCTCAGGCTTCCGGGTGCCGGCCCGGCCGCTCCTCCTCCATCCCGTGGAACCACGCCGGCCCGGCCTCCAGCGCCCGCTTGATCCGGGTCAGCGCGTACTCCTCCAGCTCCGGCAGGGCGTCCACGGCGAACCAGCCCACCTCCAGCGACTCGTCGTCATTGACCCGCGCCTCACCGCCGACCGCCCGGCAGCGCAGCGTCACGTCCATGAACTGGCAGACATCGCCGTTGGGGTAGTGGGTGGGCGGCATGGTCTCGACGAGGACGATGCCCTCGGGAACGACCCGGACGGCGGTCTCCTCGTAGACCTCCCGCACCGCGGTCTCGGCGGGCTGCTCACCGGGCTCGGGGATGCCCCCGATCACCGACCAGCCGCCGGTGTCGACCCGCTTGCCCAGCAGGACACGGCCCTGGCCGTCGAAGACGACCGCGCTCACCCCCGGCAGCCAGAGGAGCTGCCGGCCGATGGAGTTCCGGAGATCACGAATGAAGTCGGGGGTTGCCATGGTCCGACCCTACGGGACGTCCCCGGTCCTCCACGGCCCGCAGCGCACGTGCGCTGCGGGCCCGTCGGCGCGGCACTCAGGTGCCCGCCGGGGTCCCCTCACGCGGCCGGAGCCGGCCCCGGATCGCCCGGACGGCGCCCTCGGCGTCATCGACGGTGACGGTGAAGGTCATCCCGTCGCCGAGCTGGAGCACCACGCCCTCACCCCGGCGGACGACCACGGCCGTGCCCTGCTCGGGGCGCCAGCGGTAGCCCCAGCCGCCCCAGTGGCGGGGGGTGACCTGGGGGGTGAAATCGGCGCCGACGACGGTGTCGAGCGGGATGCGGCGGCGCGGTACCCCTATATGGCCGCACCGCACTTCCAGGCAGTCCTTGTCGACGCGTACCGCGACATGGACGAAGGCGAGCGTGCCGAAGAGCACCAGCAGACCGGCCGCGACACAGCCGACCACCGACATCACCAGGGGCGCGCGCCCCGAGGTCCAGTTGCTCTCGACGGCGAGCAGGATGCCCAGCGCCAGACAGGCCGCGCCGATCCCGGCCAGCAGCCACTGGATGCGGTTGGTGGCGCTGCCGTGCCAGACCTCGGGGATCTCGGCATGGGAGCCGCCGGCGGGGCGCGCTCCGCTGTCGGCGCCGTCGGTACTGCTGTGGTGTCCGGGGGCTGCTGCCCCCTCGTGGGGGTGGTCCCTCATGAAACGCAGCGTACGCGTCTTTGCACACCATGGCAGTGCTTCGGACGGCCCCGTTCCGGCCCGGGTTGCGCTACGGGCGACGTCATGGGTGACGTCAGCGGGGGGCCGCCGCGGTGGCCCCGTCGGCCGCGGGGGCGGCCGGTACCGCGGCCCCCGGCGCGAGGTCCGTACGGCTCCGGGCGAGCAGCCGGCCCTCCGCGTAGGCGAGCGCCTCGGCCGGCAGTCCGGCGGGGCGGCCGCTGAGGATCACGCTGAGGGCGCCGGTCGGAGCGGCCGCCGGGGCCGGCTCGGCACCGATGCGGCGCAGCGCCTGGGCGGCGACCGCCTCGGCGGAGCCGTGCAGCACGAGCGCGGGGGCGCCCGGCTGCTGGAGGGCGGCGCGGATGCGCTCGGCCACCAGCTCGTAATGGGTGCAGCCCAGGACCACGGTCCGCACGTCCCGTGGGGTGAGATGGGCGGCGGCCGCGATGGCGACGTCGATCGCGGCCTCGTCGGCGGCCTGGACCGCGTCGGCGAGCCCCGGGCACGGCACACCGGTGACGTCCGCACCGCGTCCGAACCGATCGATCAGATCCCGCTGGTAGGGGCTGCCGGTGGTGGCGGGGGTCGCCCAGATGGCGACGGGGCCGCCGCCGGCCGCGGCGGGCTTGATCGCCGGGACGGTGCCGATGACCGGGATCTGCGGTTCCAGTTCGGCACGGAGGGCTGGCAGCGCATGCACGGACGCGGTGTTGCAGGCGACGATCAGGGCGTCGGGGCGGTGCGCGGCCGCCGAGCGGGCCACGGCCAGGGCGTGTGCGGTGACATCGTCGGGGGTGCGGGGGCCCCAGGGCATCCCGTCGGGGTCGGAGGAGAGGACCAGATCGGCGTCCGGCCGCAGTCGCCGCATCGCGGCGGCCGCCGCGAGCAGCCCGGTCCCGGAGTCCATCAGCGCGATCTTCACGCGGACACTTTACTCAGCCGCCCGTCCGGCTTGTCATACCGGGCGGAACGGGCGAGTGCCCCCGATGGCCGCCCTCCCGGCCCCGTCCCTCCCCCGCCGCCCCGTTCCGACACCGTGTCGAGCGCCGCTGCGCGACGGGTGCGGTGCGGCAGACTGCGGCCGTGGGAGCGATGGAGTGGATCGGTGCCGGGTCCCTGCTGGCCTGGGTGTGGCTGCTGCTGGGTCAGGGCTTCTTCTGGCGGACGGACGTCCGGCTGCCGGAACGCCGGGATCCGGAGCGCTGGCCGTCGGTCGCGGTGGTCGTCCCGGCGCGGGACGAGGCCGCGGTGCTGCCGGACAGCCTGCCGTCGCTGCTCGGGCAGAAGTACCCGGGCCGGGCCGAGGTGTTCCTCGTCGACGACGGCAGTACGGACGGGACCGGCGCGCTGGCCCGGCGACTGGCGGCCGCGCGGGGCGGGCTGCCGCTGACGGTGTCCTCGCCCGGCGAGCCCGAGCCGGGGTGGACGGGGAAGCTGTGGGCGGTACGGCACGGGATGGCGCTGGCGCGGGAGCGCGTCGCGCCGGAGTACCTGCTGCTGACCGACGCGGACATCGCGCACGACCCGGACAGTCTGCGGGAGTTGGTGGCGGCAGCCCGGTCGGCGCGGCTGGACCTGGTCTCACAGATGGCGCGGCTGCGGGTGGTGACGTTCTGGGAGCGGCTGATCGTGCCGGCGTTCGTCTACTTCTTCGGGCAGCTGTACCCGTTCCGCCGGGTCAACCGGCACGGGGCGCGGACCGCGGCGGCGGCCGGCGGCTGTGTGCTGCTGCGCGCGGAGGCCGCCGAGCGGGCGGGCATCCCGGAGGCGATCCGGCACGCGGTGATCGACGATGTGGCGCTGGCGCGGGCGGTCAAGCGCGGCGGCGGGCGGATCTGGCTGGGGCTGGCGGACCGGGTGGACAGCGTGCGGCCGTATCCGCGGCCGGCCGAGCTGTGGCGGATGGTCTCGCGCAGCGCGTACGCCCAACTCCGGCACCGGCCACTGCTGCTGCTCGGCACGGTCCTCGGTCTCGCCCTGGTCTATCTGGTGCCGCCCGTCGCGCTGGTGGCCGGACTGGCCGGCAGCGGTCCGGCGCTCGCGGCGTCGGGCGGGGCCGCCTGGGCGCTGATGTGCGGGACGTATCTGCCGATGCTGCGCTACTACGGGCAGCCGCTGTGGGCGGCGCCGCTGCTGCCCTTCACCGCGCTGCTCTATCTGCTGATGACGGTGGACTCGGCGGTGCAGCACTACCGGGGGCGCGGCGCGGCATGGAAGGGCCGGACGTACCCGGCGCCCTGAGCCGCGCCCCCGACGCCGCCGCTCACTTGCGGGCCGGTGACCAGTCCAGCCCCCAGCCGTAGGCCTGGTCGACGGTGCGCTGCGGGCTGACACCGGGGTCGGGGACGAGGTAGCGGGCCTCGCGCTGGACGACGAGTTCGCTGCCGGTGTTGGTGATCATGGCCAGCGCGCAGACGTTGGACGGCACCGTGCAGGCGTCCAGCGTGAAGTCGACCGGGGCGCCGTGCTGGGGCTGGAGGGTGACGGTCGCGCTCAGCCCCTCGAAGCTGCGGGCGCCGGCGTAGACGGTGACGAAGATCAGAACGCGCTTGATGCGGTCCTGGTGGTCGAGGTTGATCGTCATGTTCTCACCGGCCGCGACGGCGCCGGTGCGGTCGTCCCCGTCGAGCTGGATGTACGGCGGGGCGTGCAGGGCGCCGAAGTTGTTGCCCAGCGGATGGATCACACCGGCGGAGCCGTCGGTGAGTTGGTAGAGGGCGCACAGATCGAGGTCGAGCTCCCCGGACTGCGGCAGCAGCGCCCCGCGGGCACCCATGGCCTCCATCGCTTTTCGGCCAAGTTTCTTGCCCAACCGCTTGCCCGCCGATCCGGCGCTCCAGTTGAGGTTCACCCGCATCGCGCCGGAGGTGCCGCCCTGCTTCGTCAGGGAGACCGCCGGGGCGTCCTTCGTGAGGGTGACCTTCGTCAGACGAACGGCCGGCGGTGCGGGGGCGGGCGCGGGCTGCCCCGGCGGGGGCGGGACGGACGCCGCCGGCTGGCCCGTCGGCAACGGGGGCGCGGGGGCCGCCGGCGGCGGCGCCATGGGGGCCGCGGGCGCCGGGGGCGGCGGTGCCATCGGAGGCGCGGGCGCCATGGCCGGGGGCGGCGGAGCGGGCGCGGCGGGGGCCGGGGCGGGCGCCGGGGGCTGCGGCGCCGCCGGCTCCTCGACGCTGATGCCGAAGTCGGTGGCCAGGCCGGCCAGCCCGGTGTCGTACCCCTGCCCCACCGCACGGAACTTCCAGGCGCCCTGGCGCCGGTAGAGCTCGCCGAGGACGAAGGCGGTCTCGGCCCCCGCGTCCTGGCTGTCGAAGCGGGCGAGCTCGGCACCGCCCGCGGCGTCCAGCACCCGGATGTGCAGCCCCGGGACGCTGCCGAAGCTGCCGCCGTCGGCGGAGGCGGCGAGCACCACCTTGTCGACGGCGGGTTCGACGGCGGCCAGATCGACGGCGAGGCAGTCGGTCATCGCGCCGCCGGCCGGGCGCTTGCCTTCGTGGCGTACGGCGCCGGAGGCGTGCGCGGGCTGGTTGTAGAAGACGAAGTCTGCGTCGTCGCGGACCTTTCCGGACACCAGCAGCAGGGCGGAGGCGTCCACGTCGGGTGCCCCCGGGGCCGCCTGCCAGCCCAGTTCGACCCGGACCGCCGGGGCCGGGACCGGAACGTTGCTGCCCTTGAGCATCGACATCGCCGCGCCTTCCTCTCGTCCGCCGTACCCCGTCGGTCGGGGCACCCCCAACCTACTTGGCCGATTCCGAACGTCCCTTGTTCACCTGCGAGAAGCGAGGTCTTTACAGGATCCCTACGGGCGATCGCGACCGATTTCCGCAAGTTCGCTCACATTGGCGCTCCATGGCCACTCCGAACACGTAAAACAACCCTCTTTCCAGACTCCCCAATCGGCACATCGTGGGCTTAACTTATGAGGCATGACCTCCCCCCGCTCTACCTACGGCGGCGGCTACTACGCTTCGCCTTCCTTCCCGGACACCCCGATCTACGACAGCCTCGTCGCCGAACGCGGCACACCGCAGATCGCCCCGATCCGGGTGAACCCCTCCCCTTACGACACGGGCTCGTCCTATTTGCCGGCGCTGCCCTCGGCGCTGCCGGCACTTCCGGCCGCGCCTTCCCACCCCTCGCCCGGGCAGGGTTACCCAGGAGCGGCCGCGCAGCCGGTCGCCCCGCTGCAGCAGGCCCCGGCGCCGTACATCCCGCAGCAGGCGGGCGTCCGCGGCTATCCGTCCCCGCAACAGCAGCAGCCCCAGCGCCCGCCCATGGGCACGGGGTACGAGGCGATGCGCCCGGCCGCTCCGGTCGCGCCCCGCCCCGCGCCCTACGACGATCCGTACGGCCGCCAGTACCCCCGCGGGTACTGACCTGGGCGATCGGTCAACTGTCCGAGGCGGCTGGCAGGATGGCAGACATGCCCAATCCTGCGCTCCAGTCGATCCATCTCTACCCGGTCAAATCCATTGCGGGGTCCGGTCCCGGCGAGGCGGTAGTGGAGCCGTGGGGGCTCGCCGGGGACCGACGCTGGCTGCTGGTGGATGCCGAGGGCAGGCAGGTCACCCAACGACAGCAGCCGACCCTGGCGTTGGCGCGCGCCGAGGGGCTGCCCGGCGGTGCCCTCCGGCTCACCGCGCCCGGGAGGCGGCCGTTGACGGTCGCGGTGCCCGGGCCCGCGGAGACGGTCCCGGTCGAGGTCTGGAAGGACGAGGTCGAAGCGGTGCCCGCGGCCCCGGAGGCGGCCGAGTGGTTCAGCGGGTATCTGGGCGCCGAGTGCCGGCTGGTATATCTCGACGCCCCGGAGAAGCGCCGGCCCATCGACCCGGCGTACTCCGTACCCGGTGAGACGGTCAGCTTCGCCGACGGCTTCCCGCTGCTGCTGACGACCACCTCGTCGCTGAACGCCCTCAACTCGCTCATCGCGCAGGGCGACCACCCCGACGAGGGCCCGCTGCCCATGAACCGTTTCCGGCCCAATGTGGTGGTGGACGGCACCGCGCCCTGGGCGGAGGACGACTGGCACCGGGTCCGCATCGGCGAGGTGGACTTCGCGGTGGCCAAGCCCAGCGCACGCTGCGTGGTCACGACAACCGACCAGCGCACCGCCGAGCGCGGCAAGGAGCCGCTGCGGACGCTCGCCCACCATCGCCGCTTCGGTGACCGGCTGGTCTTCGGCCAGAATCTGATACCTCGTGGGACCGGCACGATCCGGATCGGCGACCCGTTCGAGATACTCGGCTGACGGGCCGGCGCGCGCCCCGCGCCATGGGCGTCCGAGGCGACCGGCGGGCCGCCGCGGCGTGACCACCTCTCCGCGGTGTGCGCCCGGCGACGCCGGCGGAGAGGCCGGCGGAAGACGGAGAGTTGTGGGCCGATGGCTGCGAGGGACACCGGATGCGACCGCCTCCTGCCTGTCCAGCATCTGCGGCCCGGGGACCACGCCTTTGTGAGTTACGGCGATGACGAGGTGCGCTGGGAGGTCGTCACGGCGTTCGTACGGCTCGGGCTGGCCCGCGGCGAGAAGGTCCTGGTCCTCCCCTGCCCCGGGGTGCCGGCCGACGAGGTGCTGGCCCGGATCGACTTCCCCAGCCGCAGCACGGTCCCGGCGCGCGAGCGCGGCCAGTTGGTGGTGAGCAGTATGCGCGAGGTGATCCGGCCCGACACGGAGTTCACCGCCGCGCGCCAGATGAGCCGGCTGCGCGCGGAGACGGACCGGGCGACGGCCGAGGGCCATACGGGCCTGCGGGCCTTCATCGACATGGGCTGGGTGCGCGCGCTCGGCGCGGACGTCCAGGTGATGGCCGCCCGAGAGACCGGCGCCCACGCTCTCTTCAGCGGCCGCCCGTACACCGAGATATGTGCCTACGACCGCCGCCGGTTCGACCGCACCCTGCTGACGGCCATGGAACGGGCCCATCCCCGTGTGCTCCTGGAGCGGCTGGGCAGCCTGCGGTCGACGCGCGGACCGGACGGGACGCTGCACTTCATCGGCGAGGCGGACGCCACGCACCGGCCCGCGGTCGGCAGAGCCCTGGAGATATCGCTGGCGCAGACCGCACCGGCCCGGCGGCTCACCGTCGATCTGACCCGGCTGCACTTCCTGTCGGTCGGCTGCGCCGTCGGCCTGCTCACCCTGGCCCGCGGCGCAGCGGGCCATGAGCTGATCGAGGTGCGCTGCGACCGCGGGCAGCGCCGGATGCTGCGGCGGCTGGGTGCCGGGACGGTGTCACGGCTGGTGCTGACGGAGGTGGTGCGCCCGTGGTGAGCTCCGGTCCGGCCGAGGTGGCGGCCGAGGAGTCCGGCCGCCCGCTTTTGCAGCGGCGCTTCACCGCCCGGCTGCTGCCCCAACTGCGGCTGCTGGTCGAGGAGTGCGCGGCCCGGGAGGGCCTGTGCGAGCCACGGCGCGGCGAATTCGTGCTGGCGGTGGACGAGATCGCGGGGAACGCCGTGGAGCATGCGGGCGGCTCGGGACGGCTGGAGCTGCGGCAGGTGGGCGATGAGCTGGAGTGCCGGATCAGCGACGCGGGGCCCGGGTTCAGCGAGGAGGTGATCCCCGAGCTGCTGCCCGGCCTGGACGGCGCGACGAAGGGGCGCGGGCTGTGGCTGGCGCGCCTGGTGGCGGACCGGTTCGCGGTCACGGGCGGGGCGGGGACGGGCGCGACGGGCGCCGTGGTGACGGTGGCGGTACGGCTGCGCTGACCGGGCAGGACTCCGGTCCGGCAGGCGCGGCGCGAGCGGGCCGGGGACGCGCTCCGTACGTCCGGGAGATGCCCTTTGTACGCGGTGATGTTGCTCTCTCTTCGCAGAACTCTCGCATGGACCACCCCTGATGCGGTATTCACGGACACGGAGAGGGGGCAACGATGCGAGCGATGAGAGGTGTATGGCGCTGGCGGCGCAACCCGCTGCGGCGCCGGACCGACCGGCTCGAGGCCTGGGTGGCGCTCGTCGCGGCCCTCCTGATCGTCCTCGGGGCGACCTCCGCGGGCTGGCTCACCGGGCGGTCCGCGCAGGGCGCACTGCTGGAGACCGTACGCATACAGCACCAGCAGCGGCATCTGGTGTGGGTCACGGTCGACCGGCTGATCTCGCGGGCCCCGCTCGACCCCGACCCCGAGACCTCCTCGCAGCGCGACGCGCACCGCCGGGTCCTCGGCCGCTGGACGGCCCCGGACGGCAGCGCGCACCTCGGGCAGCTCGCCGCGCCCCGTCCGGTGGAGACCGGTGAGCGGTTCCGGATCTGGACGGACGACCGGGGCCGGGTGGTGCCGCGGCCGATGGACACCGGGACGGCGGGGGCCCATGCGGTGCTGGCCGGGCTGGGGACCACGGCCGGGGTCGGCATGATGATCGAGGGTGCCCGGCGGATGATCGTCTGGCAGCTGATGGTGCGTCGTTTCCGCCGCTGGGACCAGGAGTGGAAGCGCGCGGGCCAGGACTGGGGCCGGGCCGACGCGGGCAGTTGAGCGCCCGCGTCATCAGGCTGCTGACCGTGTCAACTGCCGCCCGCCGGGCGCGCTACGGTGGTGGCGCCAGCCTCTCGGCTGGGGCCTCGCAGACCGGAATACGGACATCCGCGGACGGATGGGTGCCGGGCCGACAACCGCCGCACGAAGTGGGGACACGACAGCGCCATGGCACAGGGCTCGGTCCAGGTGACGCACTCCGGAACCTCGCGTTGGCGACGCCGTACAGGGGAGTACAGCTCGCTCGCCGCCGCCCTGGAGGCCGCCGGGGACGGAGATGTGCTGACCGTCCCGGCCGGTACCTACCGCGAGAATCTGGTGCTGGTGCGCGCGGTGACCCTGCGCGGCCCGGACGGGGCGCGCGGTTCGGTGCGGATCGCCCCGTCCGACGGTGTGGCGCTGACGGTACGCGCCTCGGCCACCGTCCACGATCTGCATCTGGAGGCGACGGATTCGGCGTCGCCCGCGCTGCTGGTGGAGGACGGCGCCCCGGAGCTGGCCGGCCTGCGGGTGGTGACCCGGTCCGCGTCCGGCATCGAGGTCCGCGGCGGCGCCCGCCCCACGGTGCGCCGCTGCACGGTCGACAACGCGGGCGGAGTGGGCATCAGCGTCCTGGACGGCGCCGGCGGTGTCTTCGAGGAGTGCGAGGTGATGGCCGCCGGGCAGGCCGGAGTGGCGGTGCGCGGCGGGGCCCACCCCCGGCTGGAGAACTGCCGGATCCACCACGCCTCGGGCGCCGGACTGTCGCTGCACGGTGAGGGCAGCGCGGTCGAGGCGGTGGGCTGCGAGCTGTACGAGATCAAGGGCGCGGGGATCCAGGTCGCGTCCCGGGCCACCGGTCATTTCACCGACTGCACGGTCCACCGCACCTCGGCCGACGGCGTCACCCTGGACACCGATGCGGTCCTCACCCTCGCCGACTGCGACATCCACGACATCCCGGAGAACGCCGTCGATCTGCGGTCCCGTTCGGTGCTGACGCTGACCCGCAGCACGGTGCGGCACTTCGGGCGCAACGGGCTGTCCGTCTGGGACCCGGGCACCCGCGTGGACGCCAACCAGTGCGAGATCCACGACAGCACGGGCGACTACCCGGCGGTGTGGGTGAGCGACGGCGCCACCGCCGTACTCGACTCGACCCGGGTGCACGACGTCCCGGACGCCCTGTTCGTACTGGACCGGGGCTCCCGCGCCGATGTCGTCGACTGCGATATCGCCCAGGTCCGCAACACCGCGGTGTCGGTGAGCGACGGGGCGACCGTGCAGCTGGACGACTGCCGGATCCGGGAGGCCGCGACGGGGGCCTGGTTCCGCGACCACGGCAGTGGCGGCACGCTCGCCAACTGCACCATCGACGGTGCGCAGACCGGCGTGATCGTCACCAAGGGCGCGGACCCCACCATCGAGGGCTGCACGGTCAGTTCACCGGCCGAGGCCGGGTTCTATGTCTCCGCCGAGGGCCGCGGCAGCTTCCAGGGCTGCCGGGTCACCGGGAGTTCGGGCTTCGGCTTCCATGTGATCGACGGCTGCCGTACGACGCTGACACGCTGCCGTACGGAGCGGTGTGCGCGCGGCGGCTACGAGTTCGCCGAGGGCGGGGCCGGGCAGGGCGACGGGCCGACGGTCCAGGACTGCACCAGCGACGAGAGCCGGGCCGTGCCGGCACCGGGCACCGGCGCGACGGCGCCCGCGGTACAGCAGATGACCCAGACGGCCGGGCTGCTGGGCAACGTCCCGGCGCAGGGCCCGCCGCCGCCCGCACCGGCGCCGGTGGCCGCGGAACCGGCCGTCAGCAGCCGGCCCTCCGACGAGGTGCTGGGTGAACTGGACACCCTCGTGGGGCTGGAGAGCGTCAAGCGTGAGGTGCGCAGCCTGATCAACATGATCGAGGTGGGGCGCCGCCGGCAGGAGGCGGGGCTGAAGGCCGCCTCGGTGCGCCGCCATCTGGTCTTCACCGGCTCCCCCGGTACCGGCAAGACGACCGTGGCCCGGCTGTACGGCGAAATCCTGGCGTCCTTGGCGGTGTTGGAGCGCGGGCATCTGGTCGAGGTGTCCCGGGTGGACCTGGTGGGCGAGCACATCGGCTCGACGGCGATCCGTACCCAGGAGGCGTTCGACCGGGCGCGCGGCGGGGTGCTGTTCATCGACGAGGCGTATGCCCTCTCCCCCGAGGACTCCGGACGGGACTTCGGGAAGGAGGCCATCGACACCCTCGTGAAGCTGATGGAGGACCACCGGGACGCGGTGGTGGTGATCGTGGCGGGCTACACCGCCGAGATGGAGCGCTTCCTGGCGGTCAACCCCGGTGTGGCGTCCCGTTTCTCACGGACCATCACCTTTGGCGACTATGCGCCCGAGGAGCTGCTGCGGATCGTCGAGCAGCAGGGCGAGGAGCATGAATACCACCTCGCCGAGGGTGCCGGCGAGGCGCTGCTGAAGTACTTCACGGCGCTGCCCAAGGGCCCCTCCTTCGGCAACGGCCGTACCGCGCGGCAGACGTTCGAGGCGATGGTCGAGCGGCACGCGGGCCGGGTGGCGCAGCTGACCGACCCGAGCACCGACGACCTGACCCTCCTCTACGCGGACGACCTTCCCGAACTCCCCTGAGCCGGACGCACCTCCGGGCGGTCGTCAGCGGGTCGCTGGCACGGCACGTCCGGGCCGAGCCGGGCGATCAGCTCGGCACGGACCGTCTCGAAGACCGGGTCGGCCTGGTAGTCGCCATGGCCCAGGATCTGGGCGGGCAGCGGGTTCTGCAGGGTGCGGCCGAAGGCGAGCGGGTCGCGCAGCGGCCCCTGGTCGATCCGCCGGCCGTCCTCGCAGGTGAGCCGGATCGGGCCGCCGATGGGGTCGGTGAAGCGCCACAGATTGCGCCAGTCGTCCATCTCGCGGTGCAGTCCGGTCAGCGCGGGCGGCCCGAAGAAGGCGGGGAACCAGCGTCCGTAGAGACGCTCCAGGGGGCTGCCGTACGTCATCAGGGCGACGCGGCTGCGGGTGACCAGGTCCAGCTGCCAGACCGCGGCGGCCGCCAGCACACTGCCCTGGGAGTGCCCGGAGAGCACCAGCCGGCCGTCGAACCGCTCGGTCCAGGTGGCCATCCGCCAGGTGAGGTCGGGGACGGCGCGCTCGGCGTAGCAGGGCGGTGCGAAGGGGTGGGCGGCGCGGGGCCAGAACGTGCCGACGTCCCACAGGATGCCGATGGTGCGGCGGGCGGAGTGATCGCGGTAGGCACGCCGGCCCGCCGTGATCAGCAGTATGACCCCGGCGCCCATCAGCCAGGACCCCAGGGATTCCGCGGTCTCGGCGGCGGCGTGCACGACGGGCGGCGCGCCTTCGGTGGCGCGGCCCGGCGCCCGGCCGGTGAGCCAGGCGCCGACCACCGCGCCGGCCCCGAGGACGAGGGTGACGGCGGAGGTGGCCGCGATCAGGACGGGCGCGGAATCGGTGAGTCCGGCGCCGGCGATGGTGGCGGCGATGCGCTTGGTACGGCCCGCGTCGGGGTGCTCGCGGGGGTCGTAGAGCCCGGGGATGTCCTTGGCCACCCGGTTGCGGACGATCACCACTCGGACGGCGGCGAGTACGGCGACCACGGCGACGACGACCAGCAGCACGGGGATGACCGAGGCCTGCCAGGACAGCAGGACCGGCGGCCCGGGGATGGGGGCGTGCGCCTGGCCGGGGGTCGCACCGCCGTCCAGCCAGTCCGCGAAGCGCTGGGCCACGCCCCCGGACAGCACCCCGCCGACCGCACAGGCCAGCAGGGCGACGGCGGGCCCGCCCATACCGCGCAGCGCGGTGCGGGCGTCGTCACGGGCGGCGCGCTGCAGGACCCAGGCCGTCACCGCCAGCGCCAGGACCAGCACGCCCTGGAAGACGGCGATCCCGCCGAAGGCGGCGGCGCCGGGCAGCGGACCGTGGCTGTGGGCGCCGGGGCGCGCCCAGCCGGTGTGCACCATGGTCAGCGCCAGCACCCCCAGGGCGGCGAACGGCAGCGCCCGTACGACCAGGTGGTCCGAGGCGACGTCCGGCGCGTCCTCGCTGCGGGCGGTGCGCCAGACCACCACCAGGGTGGCGGCGGCGAGCAGGATGACCAGGGTGGTCAGGGCCCGGCCGGTGACCGCGAGGACGGTGCGGCCGTCGTCCCCGTCGGCCTTCGCGGCGGCGGCGAGCAGTACGGCGGCCACGGTCAGCACACCGGCCGTGGTGTGTGCGGCGCGCAGTCTGGCGACCAGCCGGCGGCCGTACCAGAAGCCCTCGCGGCTGAGCGCGGTGCGTTCGGCGACCGGGGTGTCGCGGGAGGTACCGGGCAGCCGCGGCGGCGGTGAGGCGGATTCGTAGGCGCTCCAGGTGCGGCGGGAGAGCCCCCACAGGAAGCCGATGACGAGCAGCGGCACCACGGACGCGAGCGCGAGACGGCGGCCCGGGGCGCTCCACCAGCCGGAGTTGTCGGGGCTGAGGAAGCCCATCCAGGATTTGCCGGAGGCGCAGACGGTGGTGCCCGCGCACTGCCAGGCCGTGAGGTCGAGGGCGACCTCGCAGGCCGCGGCGGCGAGCAGGACCGTGAGGGTGAGGGCGAGGATGCGTACGAGCAGGTCGTAGATCCGCTGGGCCGGGTGCTCGGGCGGGGCGGCCGGGCGCATCCAGTGGGCGAGGTTGGCGACCATGAAGGGCACCAGGATCAGCCACAGGGCGCGGGCGCCGTTGCCCGAGGTGAGGTTGGACCAGCAGTACGCCTCGCGGACCGGCTCGACGCGGTAGTCGTCGGGCCGTTGCTCGGCGTCCGCGTCCTCGGTGCGGCGGTAGCAGGCGGCGGTGTCGTCGCCGGTGATCAGCTGGACGCGTGGGTCACCGAGCATCTCCTGGGCGGTGGTGCCCCCGACGCCGTGCACCAGCAGCTCCAGGGAGAGCTGTGGTGCGTTGTCCGGTGGCCCATCTCCTGGGCTGCCAGGGTCCGTTGGGCGGGCGTGCGGTGTCGGGTCCGCGGTCTCCACTGAATTCCCCCGTAGTCCGTGCGGCGCCGAGCGGTGCGACGCCCCCAGGATTGTCTCTTCCCCTTGTACGCACATCCAGCACCACCTCGGGGTGGCGTTCTGGCGAAGGTGTCGGGGGCTTCGTCTTGCGCTCTCGCGCGTCCCCCTCCCACCCCCGAACCCACCCCCGCCCCCTCCCCCGAAGGGGGAGAGGGGGAGGGGGCGGGGGAGCAACCGGAGGCGGGCACGAGCCAGCTCCGAGGGAGGCGGACGAGCAGCTCCGAGGGAGGCGGGCACGAGCCAGCTCAGAAAGCGCCACCACCACACCCCTCACCCCACCCCAGTCCCCCGCCTCCGCCCATCCCCCTTTCCCCCACCCGCGCCGAACCGCCTCACCCGACAACGCCGTCACTGTCAGTGCCTCGTGCGAGGATGAGGGCATCAGTGATCGCAGGCGGCAAAGCCAGCGCGTACGACCCGACACAGCGAGCCGGGGCGGAAGGGACGGGCCGGGGTGAGCGACAACCAGAATCTCCTCGCGGAGCAGCGGCGTGCCCTGATTCTCGACGAGGTCAGACGACGGGGCGGGGTGCGGGTCAATGAGCTGACCCGCAAGCTGAGCGTGTCGGACATGACGGTCCGTCGCGATCTGGACGCGCTGGCCCGGCAGGGCCTGGTGGAGAAGGTGCACGGCGGCGCGGTGCCGGTCAGCGAGCCGAGCGCGCACGAGCCCGGTTTCGAGGCGAAGTCGGGGCTGGAGCTGAGCGCCAAGGAGGACATCGCCAAGGCGGCGGCCGAGATGGCGGCGCCGGGCAGCGCGATCGCGCTGGCGGGCGGCACGACCGCGTTCGCGCTGGCCCAGCAACTGCTGGAGGTGCCGGATCTGACAGTGGTGACGAATTCGGTGCGGGTGGCCGATGTGTTCTACACCGCGCAGCGGGCGGCGGCCAGCGGTGGCACGGGACCGCGCGCGGGTGCCGCGACGGTCGTGCTGACGGGCGGGGTGCGTACGCCGTCGGACACCCTGGTGGGCCCGGTGGCGGACGCCGCGATCCGGTCGCTGCATTTCGATGTGCTCTTCCTCGGGGTGCACGGCATATCGGTCGAGGCGGGTCTGTCGACGCCGAATCTGGCGGAGGCGGAGACCAACCGGCATTTCGTGCGGTCCGCGCGGCGGGTGGTGGTGGTCGCCGACCACACCAAGTGGGGCACGGTCGGCCTGAGTTCGTTCGCGACGCTGGATCAGGTGGATGTGCTGGTGACGGATGCCGGGCTGCCCGCGGGGGCGCGTGCGGAGTTCGCGGAGCTGCCGCCGGAGCTGGTGGTGGCGGGCGAGCAGCCGGAGGACGCAGACATCTGACGGGCCGCCAGCTAGGGTGTGCCGCGCAGACCCGCCGACCGTCCCGTAGGGGGTGCTCGTCCCATGGCACGCCGTCTCCGCCCCGTCGAGCTCGACTTCGTCGAATCCGCCCCGCTGCGGCTGGTGTTCACCGCGGAGGTCAGCGCGCCGCCGAAGGCGGTGTATGCGGCGCTGGCGGACGATGTGGCCGACTGGTCGTGCTGGTTCACCGGCGTGGCGCGCTCGGCGCCGACACAGGGCGGCACGGGCCGGGAGGTGCGGCTGACCGGCGGCACCCGCTTCACCGAGACGATCCTGGCGGCCGAGCCCGACGCGCATTACGCCTACCGCGTCGACACCACCAACGCCCCTGGTCTGCGGGCCCTGTTGGAGGACTGGCGGCTGGCACCGGCGGGCGGCGGCACCCGGCTGCGGTGGACGTTCGCGGCGGACGGCCCGGCGCCGTTCCGCCTTCTGCTGACGCTGGCCAGACCCGGTCTGGGCCGCGCCTTCCGGGAGTCGGCACGGGCGCTGGACCGCAGGCTCACCCGCCCCTGAGCCGACCCCCACCGCCCACCCGCAGGCTCACCCGGCCCTGAGCCGGCTCCCCGCAACCCACCCTCAGGCTCACCCGCCCCTGAGCCGGTCCCCACCGCCCGCCCGGAGGTTCAGGCGGACCAGGAGCCGGTGGTCAGGAACTCGTCGAGGGTGCGCGCGTAGGGCGTGATGTCCAAGCCCTGGGAGGCCAGCCAGTCGTCGGAGTAGTACTTGTCGAGGTAGCGGTCACCGGGGTCGCACAGCAGGGTGACGACGGATCCCTTGCGGCCCTCGGCGACCATCTCGGCGACGATCTTCAGGGCGCTCCACAACCCGGTGCCGGTCGAACCGCCCGCCTTGCGGCCTATCGCGGTCTCCAGGGCGCGTACGGCCGCGACACTGGCCGCGTCCGGGACCTTCATCATCCGGTCTATGGCACCGGGCACGAAGCTCGGCTCCATCCGCGGCCGCCCGATGCCCTCGATGCGCGAGGCGGTGGCGCAGTCCGTCTTGGCGTCGCCGGTGAGCCAGCCGTCGAAGAAGCAGGAGTTCTCCGGGTCGGGGACGCAGATGCGGGTGTCGTACTGCATGTAGTGGACATAGCGGGCGATGGTCGCGGAGGTGCCGCCGGTGCCCGCGGTCGCCACGATCCAGGCGGGCTCGGGATAGCGTTCGAGCCGCAGTTGCTGGTAGATCGACTCGGCGATGTTGTTGTTGCCGCGCCAGTCGGTGGCCCGTTCCGCGTAGGTGAACTGGTCCATGTAGTGGCCGCCGGACTCGGCGGCGAGCCGGGCGGAGACCTCGTAGACGGTCCGCGGGTCCTGCACCAGATGGCAGGTACCGCCGTGGAACTCGATCAGCCGGGTCTTCTCACGGCTGGTGGTGGCCGGCATCACCGCGATGAACGGCACCCCGATGAGGGAGGCGAAGTACGCCTCGGAGACGGCCGTGGAGCCGCTGGAGGACTCGATGACGGGCTTGCCGGGGCGGATCCAGCCGTTGCACAGCCCGTAGAGGAACAGCGAGCGGGCCAGTCGGTGCTTGAGGCTGCCGGTGGGGTGCGTCGACTCGTCCTTGAGGTAGAGGTCGATGCCCCACTTCTCGGGCAGCGGGAAGCGCAGCAGATGGGTGTCGGCGGTGCGGTTGGCATCCGCCTGGACCTTGCGGACGGCTTCTTTGAGCCAGCTGCGGTAGTCCGGATCCGTGCGGTCGACGTCGACGGTCGGTATCGGGGCTTCGCTCGCGGCCTCGTGGTCAGGCCGGCTCTGCGGCTGCTGTGCGGTGCTCACCGGCGCGCTCCTCTGGGTGTGGAAGCCCGCGGACAACGGCGGGCCGATTCCGACTATAGCCACCCGCCGCACGCTTCTCACCTGCATAAACATCGCTTTGAGATACCCCAAGGAGGCCGTGGGGCAGGGCCGTTGTGCGCACTGCGCACCGGGGCCACTGGTGCGCCGGGCGCGGTAGCGGCAGACTTCCCCCAAGGGGCGGTGGAGGGCAGCTGCCCGTCTACCGAGGAGGTGCCGGCATGGCGGAGCCTGAGTTCAACGCGACCGGCGTACGGATCGAGCGGTGGCTGCGGTCCCTGACCCGCGCCGGTCAGGTCGTCATCAGCGACGGCAGACTGGCGCTGCTGACCAGCTACGGCACGGAGATCGACAGTGCCCCGCTGCAGGCCGTACAGGCCCATAAGCCGCTGTTCGCGGCACGGGACCGGGCGCTCGCCACGCTCAACGGCCACCGCTACTCGCTCACGCTCGGCGCCCCGGAGCTCTTCTTCAAGGCCCTGGAGGCGGCGCGCCCGCCCCACCCCTGACGGCCTTGCTCCGGCCGTGGAGGTGCAGTTGCGGGAGCGCTCCGGCTGCCTGACCCTGGACTCGTATCACTGAGGGTTCACCAGCGGTGACGCTGTGGCGCAGTCGGCATCGCTGGATCCGATCTTCGCCCCTGCCCGGTACGAGGGGCGCCCGGCCTCATCAGGGAGTCGCGGTCGTGATCAGGCAGCCCAGCAGGCACTGCACGGTGGAGCTCCAAGCCGTTCCGGCTCGCATCGGACATGTGCGCAGAATCGTCTCCGCCCAGCTGCGGTACTGGCGTCTCGATGCCCTGATAGACCCGGCGGCGCTCGGGGTGACCGAACTCCTCGCCAATGTGCACCGGCACGCCCGTCCCAGCAAACAGTGCACCGTGGAACTGTGCGTTCTTCTTGATCAGTTGACGGTCTCGGTGCACGACGAGGACCCCCGGCTGCCCCGGATCCGGGTCGCCGAGAGCTGGGAGACCTGCGGTCGCGGTCTGGCGCTGATCGCGGCGCTCAGCGAGAGCTGGGGGGTGCGCCCGGACGGCAGCGGCAAGGTCGTGTGGTTCACCCTTCCGGCCCTGATCACGGCGCCCGAAGAGGTCCGTGCGGTCCGCGGGTGCGGGGAGCCCCTGCCACAGGAGGACGCCCGTACGGCGGCCGGCTCACACATCCGGATACGGGGCACCAAAGTCGGCTGACGGGCCGCCCCCGCTTGCCCACCGGGCCGTGCCGCCGCGGCGGGCGTCCAGCGTATTCCCCTGCCGCGCCTGCCGGTTGACCTCCGGCGGCCGGCCCGGACGGCGCGGCGGTCCGGGCCGGCGGCGGTCATGCCGCGCCCCCCTTGGGGCCTGCGGCGAAGTGTTCCTCCAGGACGGAGAGCCGGCGCCAGTACTCCTCCTCGTCGATCTCACCCGAGGCGAAGCGCCGCCCGAGCACGGCGAGCGGCGAGGGCGTCTCGGCGCGGGCGGGGTACTGCGGGCCGCGGAACTGCCGGCCGGGCCCGCCATGGCGCCATACGGCGCGGCGCAGCAGTGTCACCACGCCGAAGATGACCAGCGCCCAGAGGACGGGGACGAACAGGATCCAGGGGCCGGGGCCGCCGCCGGACCAGGGGTCGGCGAGCTCGAACATCGCAATCAGCTCCTCGGTGGGCAGATGCCTCCCGGGCCTTCCGGTCCCGGGCGGACCGGGGACTTCCGGTCTTCTTCGAGACTCGCCTCCAGGGGCCCGCCGGTCGTCGTACGGCCAGCGGCTCCTTCCGTACGACCCGGGAAGTACGCGGGCCACCGGCGGCTGCTCCCGGCCGCCCGGACGCACGACTGCCCGGACGCACGGCCGTGGACGCACGACCGTGGACGCACGACCGCCCGGACACGCGGGGTTCCGCCCACCGCCCACCCACCGCCCACCCGCCGCCCACCCACCGCCCACCCGCTCTTGATCACTGTAACTACTAGTATGTACAGTGCCGTCATGAGCACCCAGGAACCGCCCGGCACACAGGAACGGCTCGTCCGGAGCACCCAGGAGCTGCTGTGGGAGCGGGGCTATGTCGGCACCAGTCCCAAGGCGATCCTGGAGCGCGCGGGCGTCGGCCAGGGCAGCATGTACCACCACTTCTCGGGCAAGTCCGCTCTCGCCCTGGCGGCGATCCGGCGCACCGCGGAGGAGCTGAAGCAGGCCTCCGAGGAGTGCCTGGACGCCCCCGGCACGGCGTATGACCGCGTCGCGGCGTATCTGCTGCGCGAGCGGCAGGTGCTGCGCGGATGCCCGGTCGGCCGGATGACGCAGGACCGCGATGTGGTGCAGAGCGCCGAGCTGCGCCGCCCGCTGGACGAGATGTTCGACTGGCTGCGGGAGCGGATCACCGAGGTCCTCACCGAGGGACAGCGGCGTGGCGAGCTCGCCGCCGCGCTCGATCCGGCGGCGACGGCCGCGACCGTGGCGGCCGTCGTCCAGGGCGGCTATGTGCTGGCCCGCGCCGCCGATGACACCGCGCCGTTCGACGCGGCCGTACAGGGCGTGCTGGCCCTGCTCGCCGCACAGGTTCCCGCCGTCGGCTGAACACCCCATCCACCACCAGGAGTTACCGTCCCATGGAGATCACCCGACAGCGCCCCGCCAGCAGGCCGGGCCCCGCCGCGCACTTCACCGGCAGTGTCTGGCTGGACGAGATCGCGGCGCCGCCCGCGCCGTCCCGGCTCCGGATGTTCAGCGTCCACTTCGCGCCCGGCGCCCACACCGCCTGGCACACCCACCCGCACGGCCAGGTCCTCCACATCACCGAGGGCGCCGGTCTGGTGCAGCGCGCGGGCGGCCCCGTCGAGCCGGTGCGCGCCGGCGACACCGTCTGGATCGCACCGGGCGAACGGCACTGGCACGGCGCGGCACCGGACACCTTCATGACCCACCTGGCGACGGTCGAGGCGGCCGACGACGGCACCGCCGCGGAGTGGGCCGAACTGGTCGACGCCCAGGAGTACCCGGGCGGGTGACCACCCACCGCAGAGCCACCTCCCTCCGCCCCGCCCCCGTATGGAGCCCGTCATGCACGCCATGCAGTACGCCCTCACCCTGCCCGCCGACTACGACATGCGGATCATCCGGCACCGCGTGGAGTCCAAGGGCCACCTCCTGGACGACTTCCCCGGGCTCGGCCTGAAGGCGTACGGCATCCGCGAGCGCGGCGTCGACGGTTCGCCGGTCAACCAGTACGCGCCGTTCTACCTCTGGGCCGACCCGGAGGCCATGAACCGCTTCCTCCTCGGCGACGGATTCCGCGGCGTGGTCCGTGACTTCGGCCGGCCGACCGTCCAGCACTGGCAGGGGCTGTTCCACCGTCCGGGCCCCGCCTCGGATGCCGCGCCCCGCGCTTTCACCCGCCGGACCGAAACGCTCGCCGAGCGCGCCGACCTCGCCACCGTCGTTGCGGACGCGGTCGCCGGACACGAGGAGTTGGCCGCCACGGACGGGGTGCACACCACCGCGCTGGCCTTCGACCCCCGGCACTGGGAACTGGTGCACTTCACCCTCTGGACGGACGGCGCCCCGCAGTCCGCGGGCGACCGCTTCCAGGTGCTGCATCTGTCCGCCCCGGGCACCGGCCGGCTGGGCGCGGGACAGCAGTGGTGAACCGGGCTCCCGCGGGTAGGCCCGCCGCCCCCGCCGTCCGTACGGTCCTCGGCGACATCGCGCCCGCCGCTCTCGGCGTCTGCGACGCACATGACCATCTCTTCCTGCGCAGTCCCCAACTCCCGGGGCAGGAACTGGACGACGCCGAGGCGGCGGCCGCCGAGCTGAGCGCCTTCCGCGCGGCCGGCGGTGCGACGGTGATCCAGTGGACGCCGTACGGGATGGGCCGTCGCGCCGCCGAACTGCCGCGGCTGGCAAGGGAGTCAGGGGTGCGGATCGTCGCCGCCACCGGGCTGCACCAGGCGGCGCACTACTCCCCCGAGCTGCTGGCGCGGGTCCGCCCGGATCTGGCCGGGCTGTTCGTCGCCGAGCTGACCGAAGGGATCGGCGGCACCGGCCCGCGGGCCGGAATGATCAAGGTCGCCGGCGGCTTCCACGGGCTGGACCGGCACGCCCGGCACACCATGGCGGCCGCCGCCGAGGCCCAGCGGGCGACCGGCGCCGCCATCGGCGTCCACCTGGAGCTGGGCACGGGGGCGCTGGACGTACTCGACCTGCTCTGCGGCACGTTGGCGGTCCCGCCCGACCGGGTCATCCTCGGCCATCTCAATCGCTCGCCGGACCTCGTCGTACACCGGACGGCCGCCGAGGCCGGGGCGTATCTGGCGTTCGACGGCCCCTCGCGGGCCCATCACGCAACCGACTGGCGGCTGCCCGAGGCGCTGGCCGCGCTCGCCGAGGCGGGCTTCGGTGACCGGATCCTGCTGGGCGGCGACACCACCACGGCCGGTGCCCGATCGGTCAACGGCGGCCCCGGTATGCCCTATCTGCTGCGCCGCCACCGGGAACGGCTCGAAATCGCCCTGGGCGCGGACCTGGTGGCGCAGTTCCTGACGGCCAACCCGGCACGCGCCTTCGCCGCGGACTGGGCGCGGGCGCCCGGCGGAAGCCGCTGACCGGGAGCCGGGGTGCGGTCCGGACGGCCGGGCGTGCTTTCCGGACGGCCAGGTGTCCGGTCCGGGCGGCCGGGCGTGCGGTCCGGGCGGCCGGGCGTGCGGTCCGGGCGGCCGGGCGTGCGGTCCGGGCAGCCCACCCGGCGCCTACAGGGTGACCGAGATCCCCACATGCGGCCGCTTGCCGCCGCGCACCAGCGCGCCGACGCCGTCCATCAGCCGGAACCGTAGCCCGTATTTGCGCGCCATCGCCTTGCGCACCCGGCCCAGCCCCGCGGCGCCCTCCAGGAGCCGGCCGGTGCCCTCGACGGTCTGCGCGCCCTCGGCGATCCGGCCGCGGACATCGCACGGGGTGACGGTCACCCGGGTGTCCTTGCGCAGCCGCTTCACCTTCCAGCTGTCGTCCCGCGTCCACACCAGGAGCTCCGCCCCCTCGGCCACCGCCCATACGGGGGTGGCCACCGGGGTCCCGTTCTTGCGGTAGGTGACCAGGCTGACGTACGGGCTGCGCGCGACCGCTTCGGGAATCATGAGCGCAGCCTAGGGCTTCCCGCGGACCCGGTCTCCGCCGTGTTCCGGTGCGCCCCGGCCCTCCCCCGCCGCCCGGGCGTATGCGGCGGCGAGCCCGACACGGAAGCTCCTGCACCAGGTCCACGGCGGCGACGGCGGCGGCCACGTATCGTGCCCGCCCGTTACCGGTCGAGGACGACCAGCGGATCGTCCAGAACCGGCTGCCAGGCCAGCTCGGCCGCGCCGACCAGGCTGTTGTGGTCGAGGCTGCAGGGCAGGATCGGCACCCCGCCGCCACGGGCCCACAGGCTGCGGTCGGCGACGACGGCGCGCAGCCGTTCCGGATCGGCCTCCAGCAGGGCGCGATGCAGTCCGCCGAGGACGATGCGGTCGGGGTTGAGGATGTTGACGAGTCCGGCGATGCCGAGCCCGAGGCGGTCGATGAGGAGATCGGCCGCGGCGCGGACGCCCGGATCGGCGTACTCGTCCCGCAGCAGGTCGGCGGCCTGCTGGAGCAGGGAGACCTCGGGGCCCGGTTCGCGGCCCGCCGCGCCGAGGAAGGCGAGCGGGTCCGCCTCGACGTCCAGGCAGCCGCGGCTGCCGCAGTGGCACGGCGCCCCCTCGGGGTTGACCGTCAGATGGCCGACCTCCAGCGCCAGGCCCGAACTGCCGCTGTGCAGACGGCCGTCGAGCACCAGCGCCCCGCCGACTCCCCGGTGGCCGGAGGCCACACAGAGCAGATCGCGGGCTCCCCGGCCGGCCCCGTGCCGGTGTTCGGCGAGCGCCATGAGGTTGACGTCGTTGCCGCTGAAGCCGATCTGTTCGGTGACTCCGGGGATGCCGGCCTCGGCGAGCGAGCGCAGGAAGAGGGCGCGTACGGGCGCGCCCGAAGGCCAGGCAAGGTGCAGCGGGTTGAGGGCCTCGCCGTCCGGTTCGGCGACCGCGGAGGGCACCGCGAGGCCGGCGCCGAGGCAGCGCCGTCCGGTCTCGCGCAGCAGGTCGGAGCCGGCCGCGACGACATCGGCGAGCACATGCACCGGATCGGCGGGGATGGTGCCGCAGCCGGCCGAGGTGGCCACGATGCGGCCCCCGAGCCCGACCAGCGCGACCCGGAACCCGTCCGCGTGGATCTGCGCGGCGAGCACGACCGGTCCGCGCTCGGCGACGAACAGCCGGTGGGAGGGGCGCCCTTGGGAGCCGGCCGAGGCGGTCGGCCGGGAATCGACGGTGATCAGTCCGAGCGCTTCGAGCTCGGCGGCCACCGCTCCCGCGGTCGCGCGGGTCACGCCGAGTTCGGAGGTCAGAACGGCGCGGGTGGGCGCGCGGCCGGTGTGTACGAGCTCCAGTGCGGGTCCGAGGGCGCCGCGGCCCCGCTCCAGCTTGGTTGTCCGAGTCTGGGTCACACCCCTATTCTGGCTTTGTGCCGACGCTAAACAAAATACGGAGGGCCCTCACGAAGGAGCACGGCTCCCTACCCGCCGAGCCGCGCCTGGCCCGTACCCGTATCGCGCTCACCGCATTCTTCGCCATGGACGGCTTCCTCTTCGCCGGATGGGTCGTCCGTATCCCCGCGATCAAGGCGCAGACCGGCGCCGGAGCGGGCACCCTCGGGCTCGCGCTGCTCGGCGTGTCGGCCGGTGCGGTCGCCTTCATGATGATCGCCGGACGGCTGTGCCGGCGGTTCGGCAGCCCCGCCGTGACGGCCGCCGCCGCGGCCGCCCTCTCGCTGAGCATCGTGCTGCCGCCCCTCACCCGCTCCGCGACCGCACTGGGGCTGGTCCTGCTGGTCTTCGGCGCCGCGTACGGCGCGCTCAACGTCGCGATGAACAGCGCCGCGGTCGCTCTCATCGACGCCCTGCGGCGCCCCGTGATGCCGGGCTTCCACGCCGCCTTCAGCCTGGGCGGCATGCTCGGTGCGGGCCTCGGCGGACTGCTCGCGGGCAGTCTGTCCGCCACCGTCCATCTGCTGCTGCTCGCCGCGGTCGGGCTGCTGGTGACGGTGGTTGCGGGGCGCGCACTGTGCGGACACCCGGTTCCGGAGGTCCCCGAGCGGCTGCCCGCCGCGGAGGGTCCCGGGAGTGTCCGTGCGGGCCGGGCGCGCCGGCTGGTGCTCGTCTTCGGGCTGATCGCCCTGTGCACCGCGTACGGCGAGGGGGCGATGGCCGACTGGGGCGCGCTGCACCTCTCCCAGGACCTGGGCGCCGGGCCCGGTACGGCCGCCGCCGGATATGCGGTGTTCGCTCTGGCGATGACCGTGGGGCGGCTGTCCGGAACGGCGGCCGTGCAGCGCTTCGGGGCGGCCCGGGCACTGATCGCGGGCGGCACGACGGCGACCGCGGGCATGCTGCTCGGGGCGCTCGCCCCCACGGCCTGGGCGGCCTGCGCCGGCTTCGCCGTCGCGGGCCTGGGGCTCGCCAACATCTTCCCCATCGCCCTCGCACGGGCCGGCGAGACCGGCGGCCCGGACGGGGTCGCCGTGGCCTCCACCGTCGGTTACGGCGGCATGCTGCTCGGCCCGCCCGCCATCGGCTTCCTCGCCGAGGCGGTCGGTCTGCCCGCCGCACTGACCACGGTCGCCCTGCTGGCGGCGCTAGCGGCGGGCATCGCCTACGCCACCCGCGGGGCACACACCGGGCGGCCCTGAGGCACCCGCGTACCCACGGCCACCGGCCGCTGCACACAGCCTCCGCCCGCTGCGGTCGCCGTCCGGACCCGCGGAGGTCCGTTGTCAGTGCCTGCTGGCACACTCGTGCGCATGGAGATCACTGAGTTCGTCGAAACGCTGCGACTGGACGGGGGCCTGCTCGCCGACGCCGCACAGGAGGCGGGGCCGGATGCCCGGATTCCGGCCTGTCCCGAGTGGCAGATGCGGGATCTGGTCACCCATGTCGGACAGGTGCACCGCTGGGCGACGGGGTTCGTGACGCAGGGCCTGCAGCAGCCCAGCCGTCCTCCCGAGACCCCGGATCTGGCCGACGACGAACTCGTGCCCTGGCTGCGCGAAGGCCACCACCACCTCGTCCTGGCGCTGCACTCCGCGCCGCAGGACCTGGCCGCCTGGACATTCCTGCCCGCCCCGTCCCCGCTGGCCTTCTGGGCCCGCCGGCAGGCGCACGAGACCTCGGTGCACCGCGCGGACGCCCAGCAGGCGGTCGGTGCCTCCCTCACACCCCTCCCGTCCGCCTTCGCCGCCGACGGGATCGACGAACTCCTGACGGGCTTTCACGCCCGCGACCGCAGCCGGATCCGTACGGACGTCCCCCGGACGCTGCGGCTGCGCGCGGCGAACTCGCCCGGCGCCGACTGGACCGTGCACCTCTCCGACGCCCCGCCGCACACGGTGCGCACCGCCCCGGACGCCGACGGCCCGGACGCCGGAAAGCCGGCCGACTGCACGATCGAGGGCCCGGCCGAGGAGCTGTACCTCGCGCTGTGGAACCGCCTGCCGTGGGACGCGTTGACCATCACCGGCGATGAGTCGCTGCCCCGGCTGTGGCAGGAGCGGGGCGGCGTCTGAGCTCGTGGGGGGGGCGCCGCGGTCCGGTGGGCAGCCGTCGGCCGGACCACGCCCGTGCCGGCCCGCGCGCTGCGGATCGCCACCACGCGGCACTTCCCCCGCGTACGCCCGGCCCCTGGCCCGGATTCACCCCAGCCAGCCGGGCCGCACCAGTCCCGACTCATAGGCCAGCACGACGAGTTGGGCGCGGTCGCGGGCGCCCAGTTTGACCATCGTGCGGCTGACATGCGTCTTGGCGGTGAGCGGGCTGACGACCAGCCGGCGGGCGATCTCCTCGTTGGAGAGGCCGATGCCGACCAGCGCCATCACCTCGCGTTCCCGCTCGGTCAGTGCGGACAGCGCATCGGCCGCGGCCGGTTCCTTGGAGCGGGCCGCGAACTCGGCGATGAGGCGGCGGGTGACCCCGGGCGAGAGCAGGGCGTCACCGGCGACGACCGCACGCACGGCCCGCAGCAGCTCCTCCGGTTCGGTGTCCTTGACCAGAAAACCGGAGGCTCCGGAGCGGATCGCCTCGAAGACGTACTCATCCAGCTCGAAGGTGGTCAGCATGACGACCTTCACGTCCGGCAGCCGCGGGTCCTCGGTGATCCGGCGGGTGGCCACCAGACCGTCCACCACCGGCATCCGGATGTCCATCAGGACGATGTCCGGGCGGTGTGCCAGGACCGCGGCCAGCGCCTGCTGCCCGTCCGCGGCCTCGGCGACCACCTCGATATCGGGCTGGGCGTCCAGCAGCACCTTGAAACCGGCCCGCACCAGCAGCTGATCGTCGGCGAGCAGTACCCGGATCACGGCTCCTCCTCGGTGGGGGTGGGGGGCGGGGTCGGGGACGGGGACGGGGACGGGGACGGGGTCACCGTATCCGCACCCGGGTCCCGGTCCATTGCCCTCGTCCCGGTCAGCGGGATGCGCGCCCGGACCCGGAAGCCGCCGTCCGGGCGCGGGCCCGCCTCGACGGTGCCGCCCAGTGCGGCGGCCCGCTCCCGCATCCCGATCAGTCCGTTGCCGCCGCCCTGCTCACCCGTGCCGGCGGTCGCCGGGCCGTCATCGTCGACCCGGATCTCCAGCGCTCCGGGGGTGTGGCGGAGCAGCACCCGGGCGGTACGTGAACCGGAGTGGCGGACGATGTTGGTGAGCGCCTCCTGGACGATGCGGAAGGCGGCGAGGTCGGTGCCGGGCGGCAGCGTGGCCGGGGTGCCCTCGGTGGTGAGGTCGACAGCGAGCCCGGCGCTCCGGGCCTGCTCGGTGAGTTCGGGCAGCCGGTCCAGTCCGGGGGCCGGGGAACGCGGGGCGTCGCCCGGTGTGCGCAGGGTGTCGAGGACCTGACGGACCTCGCCGAGCGCTTCCTTGCTCGCGTCCTTGATGGTGGTCAGCGCGGACCGCGCCTGCTCCGGGTCGCTGTCGAGCAACGCCAGTCCCACGCCCGCCTGGACGTTGATGACGGAAATGCTGTGCGCCAGGACGTCGTGCAGCTCGCGGGCGATCCGCAGCCGCTCCTCGTCCGCCCTGCGGCGTTCCGCGGCGGCCCGCTCGGCCTGTGCCTTCGCCAGCTGCTCCCGGCGCACCCGTACCAGCTCGGAGAGGGCCACCACAGCCACCACCCAGGCGATGACGAGCAGTTCCTGCCCCCAGGGGGCGGGCCCGTCGTGCGGGGGCGGCAGCCACCGGTAGAGCCAATGGGCGACCACCACATGGGAGACCCACACCCCGCCCAGCGCCCACCAGGCGACCTTGCGGTGTCCCGCGACGACCGCCGCGAACGCGCCGAGGGCGAGGACGAGGAAGACCGGTCCGTACGGATAGCCGGCCGCGAGGTAGGCGGCACCGGCGGTGGCGGTGCCGATGGCGACGGTGCGCGGGAAGCGGTGCCGGAAGAGCAGCAGGGCCCCGCCGAGGACCAGCAGCGCGCGGCCGAGGGAGTCCAGCGGGACGCGGCCCGGCTGGTCGTGGCCGGCGAAACCGGAGCCGACCAGCACCACGAGCGTCACGACGAGGGTCGACAGCCAGGGCAGCCGGGTGCCGGTCCGGCCACGCGGTTCCCCGGGCGGAGCCGCCAGCCACCGCTCCCACACCGGGCCGACGCAGCGCCGCGCCCACGGCGGCCGTGCATTCTCCATGCCGTCACGCTAGACCGCGGCGGGGCCCGGCGGCGTCAGCCCGGCGCGGTGATCAGACGTACTCCTGTGGGAGTACGGCGCGGCACACGTCCCCACCAGGGGCGGCCGCCGCCCCGGCCGGTACCCGCCCCGGGACGAGCCGCGGACGAGCCGCCGGGCCTGTCGCCAGGCGCCCCGACCGCCACCCGCCCGGACGAGCCGCGGACGAGCCGCCGGGGCCTGTCACCAGGACCTGCCGCCAGGGCCTGTCACCAAACGCCCCGGGCGGCGCCGTCCCGCCTCAGCCGCGGTCCATCGCCTCCAGCGCCCGGCGCGCCATCGAGTGCGTGCGCACGATCTCGGCCAGCGTCGTCGTCCCGCGGGTGATCTTCGCAAAGGCCTGCCAGGCCGGGCGGAAGCCCGTGACCGCGGCATGCAGCAGACCGGGGCGGCGCGAGAAGACCTTGAGCATCTGCCGCCCCACGCCCATCTCCACACCCAGGCCCGCCTTGATGGCGAAGGCGTAATTCAGCGCCTGGCGACGGGCGTCCACCGCGTCATGCGCCTCGGAGACGCGCACCGCCCACTCCCCCGCGAGCCGCCCGGACCGCAGCGCGAAGGAGATGCCCTCCCGCGTCCACGGCTCCAGCAGCCCTGCCGCGTCCCCGCACACCAGCACCCGGCCGCGGGACAGCGGGGAATCGTCGGCGCGGCAGCGCGTGAGATGCCCGGACGAGATGCTCGGCTCGAAGCCGGCGAGGCCCAGCCGTCCGATGAAGTCCTCCAGATAGCGCTTGGTCGCCGCGCCCTCGCCGCGCGCGGAGATGACACCGACGGTGAGGGTGTCGCCCTTGGGGAAGACCCAGCCGTAGCTGCCGGGGATCGGCCCCCAGTCGATGAGCACCCGGCCCGCCCAGTCCTCGGCGACCGGCTCCGGCACCGGGATCTCCGCCTCCAGCCCCAGGTCGACCTGGTCGAGCTTGACCCCGACATGGGCTCCTATGCGGCCCGCGCTGCCGTCCGCGCCGATCACGGCACGGGCCAGCACCACCTCTCCGTCGCCGAGCACCACCGCGACGGTCCGCCGGTCCGGCACCTCGGCGCCGTGCTGCTCCACCCGGGAGACCGTGACGCCCGTACGGACCGTCGCGCCCGCGTCCTTGGCGGACTCGACCAGCCGGGCGTCGAACTCGGGGCGGTTGATCAGCCCGAACAGCATGTTCTTGGAACGGCGGGTGCGGGTCAGCCGGCCGTTCAGCGAGAACGTCACCGCATGCACCCGGTCGCGCAGCGGCAGGTCGAAACCCGGCGGGAGGGAGTCCCGGGAGGGTCCGATGATGCCGCCGCCGCAGGTCTTGTAGCGCGGGAGTTCCGCCTTCTCCAGGAGCAGCACCCGGCGTCCCGTACAGGCCGCGGCATGCGCGGCCGAGGCTCCCGCCGGCCCCGCGCCCACCACCACGACGTCCCACACCTGCTGGTTGTCCTCCGCTGCCCGCTCGCTGCTCACCTGTGCTTCTGCTCCCGTTCGATGCCTGGCTGCGTGTACCGCCCGCATCCTACGGGCCGCTGTTGCTCAAGGGGCCTGTGGGAAGATCGGGGGCACTGATGCCCGTACGTCCGGCCCGCCCGGCTCACGAGGCCGGACCGCCCGTACGACACAACGTCGCGCCCACAAGGAGCGTTCCATGTCTGACAGCCCGCTCGCCCGCACCATCGCCGCGCTGCAGCCCCGTGCCAGGAACGAGCTGGCCGAGCTGGTGGCCTTCAAGTCGGTCGCGGATCCTGCCCAGTTCCCCAAGAGCGAGTGCGAGGCGGCCGCCAACTGGATCGTCGATGCGCTGCGGGCGGACGGTTTCCAGGACGTGGCGCTGCTGGACACCCCGGACGGCACCCAGTCCGTGTACGGCTTCCTCCCCGGCCCGGCCGGCGCTCCCACGGTCCTGCTGTACGCCCACTACGACGTGCAGCCGCCCCTGGACGAGGCCGCCTGGGTCTCCCCTCCCTTCGAGCTGACCGAGCGCGACGGCCGCTGGTACGGCCGCGGCGCCGCGGACTGCAAGGGCGGCCTGATCATGCATCTGACGGCGCTGCGCGCGCTCAAGGAGCACGGCGGCATCCCGGTCAACGTCAAGGTGATCGTGGAGGGTTCGGAGGAGCAGGGCACCGGCGGTCTGGAACGCTACGCCGAGGCACACCCGGAACTGCTCGCCGCCGATGCCATCGTCATCGGTGACACCGGCAACTTCCGGGTCGGGCTGCCGACGGTGACCGCGACGCTGCGCGGGATGACGCTGCTCCGCGTCCAGGTCGACACCCTGGAGGGCAATCTGCACTCCGGCCAGTTCGGCGGCGCGGCCCCCGACGCGCTGGCGGCACTGATCCGCATCCTGGACTCGCTGCGCGCCGACGACGGCTCGACGACGGTGAACGGGCTGACCGCGGACGCCACTTGGGAGGGCCTGCAGTATCCGGAGGAGGACTTCCGCAAGGACGCCAAGGTCCTCGACGGGGTCGGTCTGCTCGGCAACGGCTCGATCGCGGACCGCATTTGGGCCCGCCCGGCCGTCACGGTGCTCGGCATCGACTGCCCGCCCGTGGTCGGCGCCACCCCGTCCGTACAGGCGGGCGCCCGGGCGCTGGTGAGCCTGCGAGTGCCGCCGGGCACGGACGCGGCCGAAGCCACCAAGCTGCTGGCGGCACACCTGGAGAGCGCCGCTCCGTGGGGCGCTCGGGTCGCGGTCGAACAGGTCGGCCAGGGCCAGGCGTTCCGGGCGGACACCACCAGCCCGGCGTACACGTCGATGGCGGCGGCCCTGCGGGAGGCGTACGACGGCGAGGAGATGCAGACCTCCGGCATGGGCGGCTCGATCCCGCTGTGCAACACGCTCGCCGGCCTCTACCCCGACGCGGAGATCCTCCTCATCGGCCTGAGCGAGCCGGAGGCCCAGATCCACGCGGTCAACGAAAGCGTGTCGCCGCAGGAACTGGAACGGCTTTCGCTGGCGGAGGCGATTTTCCTGCGGAGCTATGCCGTTTAATTCCCACGTTTTTGTCTGACCCGCCGTGTTGGTTTCTCGCCGTTGCGCCTGCGGCGGGCTGGGTGGTTTGTGGGTGCGGTGACGGACCTCCGGGGCCTGGTGTGTGGACTGCTTCGCTTTACGTCCACACACCAGGCCCCTCCGGCCCGTCCCCTCCCGTGGGAGGAGTGAGTGCAGGTGGGTGGGGGCGGGCGTCCGTAGGACGTGTCACTCCTGCTTCGCGAGGAGCAGGGGACCACCGGCGTGCACCCCCACCAGCCATTTTTCCGACCCACCAACGGGAGGGGACGGGCCGGAGGGGGAGGGGTGTGGGACGTAAAGCGAAGCAGTCCCACACCCCTCCCCCGGAGGCCCGTCACCGCACCCCAACAGCCCCGCGCAGCGGACCCGCCCGCCGCCAGGCGCCACGGCGAGAAAGCCGAAGACGCGGGCCGAAGGCAAAGCGCAGCGCACGGCGAGCAACGCCCACGGCGGAAAAGCCGAAAACGTGGGGAACTACCCGAGAGGGACACCCGCCTCCAGGTGGAGCGGACAACCCCGCTCGCGGGCCCGTAGGGCCCAGCGTAGGCGGTTCCAGCGGACCGGCGGGAGCATTTTCTCCGCCTCGGCCTCGGTGACGAAGCGCCAGTCGCGCAGTTCCGCGCCGGGCAGCAGCAGCTTGCTGATCCGGTCGCCGGTCAGCGTGCCGCCGTCGTAGAGCAGCCGGAGGCCGCCGAAGCCGGGCGGCTTGGGGGCTTCCCAGTCCAGCACCAACAGCCGTAGCGCACGCGGCAGTTCGATGCCCAGTTCCTCGGCGACCTCCCGTACGCCGGCCTGTGCGGGGGCCTCACCGCGTTCCACTACGCCGCCGGGGAATTCCCAGCCGGCCTTGTAGGTCGGGTCGACGAGCAGCACCCGGTCCTGGTCGTCGAAGAGCAGGACACCGGCGGCGAGCGTCTCGGCGGTCGGCTCGGGTGTCTGCACGATGTCGCAGGCACCGGCGCCGGTGCGTACGGCCTCGGCGACCTGCTCGGCGGCCTGCCGGGGGGTCAGCCGGGTGGTGTCGACGACGTGCGCGTCGCCGCGCAGCCACGGCAGGGCGTCGGCGTACGGCGTGAGGTGTTCCAGGCTCCAGCGGCGGATCGATGCGTGGGTTTCGGCGTCGCCGGAGGTCTCCTCGCGGTGTGCTATCCGCTCCCGCAGGATCGTTTCCTCGGTGTGCAGCAGGACATGCCGTACGGGTATCCGGCGGGCGGCGAGGGCGCCGAAGATCTCGTCGCGGTACTCCTGGCGCAGCAGCGTCATCGGGGTCACCAGCGGACCGGGCACTTCGGTGAGCAGGGCCGCGGCGGTGTCCACGACCATGCGCCGCCAGGCCGGCAGGTCCTGATAGTCGTCGATCTCCTCGAACCGCTTGGCCGGCAGCATCAACCGCAGTCCGCTGCCGAGGAGTTCGGGGTCGTAGAGCGTGCTTCCGGGAAGCAGGTCGAGCAATTCATGAGCCGTAGTGGTCTTGCCCGCACCGAACGTGCCGTTCAGCCAGACGATCACGGTTTCCCCTCTTCCCTAGACCCCAGGTGAGTTGCCCGCAACACCCTGCCACGGAAACGCTCGGGAACCAGGGGCCGCGCGCACGACGGGAACGTTGCACATTCGACCATCGGCCCGGCCAGGGGGACTTCGCTCACCCATGGACGCGCCGATCGAGAAATGCCGCGCACGGCGGATGCCGGTCACCGTATCCGCCGCCGCGAAGCCCCCGGCAAACAAGCGCTCCCCCGCCCCTCCTGTACCGAAACCCTCACCCGATACCGGGTTTCCGGACGGCCGTCGGCCCACGGGGCGGCGCATATGACGGCGGCCCATCGTGGGCCCGGCGGCCGGTTCCGTACGGTCCCGCCTACCCCTTGCTCGCGCCGAGGGTCAGACCGGCGATGAAATGGCGCTGGAGGAGCAGGAAGACCAGGACCGTGGGCAGCGCGACGAGGACGGATCCCGCGGCGAGAAGGTTGTAATCCGTGAAGAATTGACCGCGCAGATTGTTGAGGGCCGAGGTGACCGGGAGTTTGTCGCCGTCGGAGAGGAAGACCAGGCCCCAGAGGAAATCGTTGTACATCCAGGTGAATTGCAGAGTGCCCAGGGCGGCGAGCGCGGGACGGCACAGGGGCAGGGTGACCCGCCAGTACTGCACCCAGACACCCGCTCCGTCGACGATCGCGGCCTCCAGGATTTCCCGTGGCAGGGTGCGCATGAAATTGGCCAGAACGAAGACACAGAAGCCGAGCTGGAAAGCGGTCTGTACGGCGATGACGGCCCAGAGGGAGTCGTACATCGTCAGCGAGTCGGACATCCAGTACGGCAGCGGAACCCTGTTGAACAGGACATAGAGCGGGGTGACGATCACCTGTTGGGGCAGCAGGTTCCCGGCGGTGAAGACCATCAGCAGGACGAGTCCGCCGCGGATCCGCAGCCGGGACACCGCGAAGGCCACGAACGAGGCCAGGAAAAGGGTGAGCAGCACACCGGGGACGGCGATGAGCAGTGAGTTCAGAAAGTACTTGCTCATTCCGGAGTCGACGAAGGCCTGGCGGTAGTAGTCGAAGGAGAGCCGGCGCGGGAAGGAGAAATAGCCGTATTTCGCGGTCTCTTCGTAGGGGCGCAGCGAGGCGTAGACGGCCAGCAGCAGCGGGGCGAGGAAGGCGAGCGAAACGGCGCCCAGGAAGAGGTGGATACCGAACCGGCCGCGGCGGCGCGTCGGCTGCGGGGCAGCGGGTCCCGGTCGTAGGGCGGGCGGTGCGGTGGTGGCGGAAGCGGTCATCGCTGCTGCTCCCCTCGGAGTTCCTGGACGAGATAGGTCACGATGAATCCCAGGGAGACCAGCAGCAGGACGACGGCGAGGGCCGAGCCGAATCCGATCCGGCTCGCCTCGCCGATGATGTTGTCGGTGACCAGCACGGACAGCAGCTCCAGGCCGTTGCGGCCCTTGTTGACGGCGTAGACGATGTCGAAGGCGCGCAGCGATTCGATGACGGTGATGACGCCGACGATGACATTCACCGGACGCAGGGTGGGAAGGACGACCCGGAAGAACGTCTGGCGTGCACTGGCGCCGTCGAGAGCGGCGGCTTCTTTGAGGCCGGGGTCGACGGATTTCAGTCCGGCGAGATAGAGGATCATGACATAGCCGGTGTGCCGCCAGCAGGCGGCCAGCAGCACCATCCAGATATTGAGTTGGGGATTTCCCAGCCAGTCGGTGGGATTCCGGCCGCCGATGACCGCATTCAGTGCGCCCTGGTCCCGGGAGAGGATCAGCTGGGCGATGAAGCCGACGACGGCGAGCGAGAGCACGACCGGCATATAGAGCGTCGACTGGTAGAAGCGGCTGAAGCGGACGCCGCGGTCGATGAGGACGGCGAGCAGCAGGCCGAAGGGGGCGGCGAGCAGCCCGAGGAAGGCCAGCCACAGCAGGTTGTGGCGGACCGCCGGCCAGAACTGCGGGTAGGTGGTGAAGAGGTTGTCGTAATTCTTGAGGCCTGCCCACTGGATATCGCCGATGCCGTCCCAGGTGGTGAAGGACAGTCCGACGGAGGCCAGCGTCGGGCCCCAGATCAGGGCGAGGTCGAGCAGGATGGGTATGCCCAGCAGCACGCCGAGGACGATGAGGTCACGGCGGGTGTGGCGCCGCGGGCCCGGTCGTCCGGCGCGCCGTGCGCGGGTGTTCGGCACGGCGGTTCGCTCCCCGTCTTTCCCGGCGACTGTTCGGCGGCGCCTCACGTGGCGGAAAAAATCTGCTTCTTCTGGCGTTCGATGTCGTTCACCAGTCCGTCGATGTCATCCGGTCTGTTGAGGAACTGCTGGATCGCCTGGATCAGCACGGTCGAGGCGAAATCGGGCCGGGTGTCACGGTCCAGGAACTGCGATATCTGCTTCGCGCCCGAGACGAGCTGGACGGCCTTCTTCTGCAGCGGGGTGTAGGCGGCGGTGTCCGCGCCGCTGTTGACCGCGATGTTGTTGGGGTCGGACTTGAGATAGACGTCCTCCGCCTGGGGGGTGGCGAGGTACGTCAGAAGGTCCTTCGCCCCCTCCCTGTCCTTGGCCTTCTTCGACATCAGGAATCCGTCGATCGGTGCCTCGACCGCGTCCTGGCCGTGCGCCGGGTCGATCTCAGGGAAGGGGAAGAAGTCCAGGTCCTCCCGGTCGGCGGCGCTGAACTGCTGCCCGGGGTGCGGCAGTCCGAGCACGGTCATACCGGCCTTCTTCTGCGCGAGGGTCTGTGCGGCCTCCTGCCAGGTACGGCCGTTGGCGCCCTTCTGGTGGTAGGGCAACAGCCCGCGCCACAGGTCGAAAACCTGCTTCACCTGCGGACTGTTCCAGGATTTCTGGCCCCGCAGCAGCGCGATGTGGAAGTCGTAGCCGTTGGCGCGCATATTGAGGTAATCGAAAGTGCCCATCGCCGGCCAGCCGTCCTTGTCGCCGAAGGCGAACGGCACCAGGCCGTCCTTCTGCATCTGCTTGGCGAGCGCCCGGTACTGGTCAAAGGTCTTGGGGACGTCATATCCCTTGTCCCGGAACACGCTCTTCCGGTGGAAGACGGCCCACGGATAGTAGTAGTACGGCACCAGATACTGCTTGCCGTCCAGGCCCGTCGACTGCTTCTTCAGCGCATCGGTGAATCCGTCGAAGTCCCGCCACAGGTCGCTGATGTCGGAGAGCAGTCCCTTCTGCGCGAAGTACTGCATACGGTTGCCGGCGAACCACATGAAGACATCGTCCGGGGTGCCCTGGAGATAGCGGTTGATGTTCTCCTGGAAGTTCTCGTGGTTGACGGTATTGACCCGCACCGTCTTCTTGGACTTCTTCTCGTACGCCTTGAAGGCCTCGGCGAAGGCCTTCTTCGGCACGGCGTCCGAGGCATTGGAGCCCATCGTGACGCCGCTGGGACCGCCACTGCAGGCGGCGAGCAGGGACGGGAGGGCCACGGCGCCCGCGCCGACCGCCGCGCCCCTCAGCAGTGTCCGGCGGGACATCCGATGTCCTGCCGCTCCCTCATGTGCACCCGAGCCGCTGAACGTTGACTGGACCATGTCCCCCTCCTCAGGGGTGGAACCAAACAGAACCGAACGCGAGTGGTGGGATCTCACTCCGAACGGCAGGTCTAGTCAAGGGTTTTGGCAGGCGGAGCAGGAACCGATACCGCTCCTCTTCCAACAGACTTCAACAAGGTCTACCGTAAACACTCGCACGCGACCGGTACCCGACCCCACACACCTCTCGCGAAGACGGAGGACGCGAACCATGCGCGTTCATATCCGCACCACCCGCCACCGGCGAGGACACCGAAGAATCGTCGGAGCGCTGTCCGCCGCGCTGCTGTGTACGGCAGGCGTGACCGCCCTGCCCGCCGCGGCCCGGACACCCGACGCCCCGGACCCCGGCACCGCCCGCACCGCCCGTACCACCGGCACCGATCCGGCGCCCCGGCTGCCCGACGGGCTCGCGAAGACGCCCCCGATGGGCTTCAACAACTGGAACTCCACCCACTGCCGGGCGGAGTTCAACGAGGAGATGGTCAAGGGCATCGCCGACCTCTTCGTCACCAAGGGCCTCAAGGACGCCGGCTATCAGTACGTCAATCTCGACGACTGCTGGGCGCTGCCCACCCGCGACGGGAACGGCAAGCTCGTACCGGATCCACAGCGCTTCCCGCACGGCATCAAGGCGGTGGCCGACTACGTCCACTCCAAGGGCCTGAAATTCGGCATCTACACGAGCGCCGGGATCAAGACCTGCAACCCGGCCGGGTTCCCCGGCGGCCTGGGCCATGAGAAGTCCGACGCCCAGCAGTTCGCCGACTGGGGTGTGGACTACCTCAAGTACGACAACTGCAACAACATGGGCGTGGACGCCAAGCAGCGGTACCGCACCATGCGGGACGCGCTCAGGGCCACCGGGCGGCCCATCGTCTACAGCATCTGCGAATGGGGCGAGAACAAGCCCTGGGAGTGGGCGTCGGACGTAGGGCATCTGTGGCGCACCACCGGCGACATCAGTGACTCGTGGTCGAGCATGCTGGAGATCGCCAAGCAGAATCTGCCGCTCGCACCGCACGCCGGGCCCGGGCGCTGGAACGACCCGGACATGCTGGAGGTCGGCAACGGCGGGATGACGGACACCGAGTACCGCAGCCACTTCTCCCTGTGGTCGATGATGGCCGCCCCGCTGCTGATCGGCTCCGATCTGCGCAAGGCGACCCCGGAGACGTTCGAGATCCTGGGCAACAAGGACCTCATCGCCATCGACCAGGACCCGCTGGGCAAGCAGGCCACGGTGCTGAAGTCCGAGGACGGCCGCTGGACGGTGGTCAGGCAACTGGCCAACGGCGACCGTGCGGTGGCGCTGTTCAACGAGACCGGCAGGCCGCAGCGGATCGCCACCACCGCCAAGGACCTCGGCCTGCCGCAGGCCGACGGCTACCGGCTGCGCGACCTGTGGCAGGACCGGGACACCCACACCACGGGCACCGTCTCCGCGACCGTCCCGGCGCACGGCACCACCGTCTACCGTGTCTCCGCCGACCCTCGCTGGGCCACCTACCCGCCGGCCGTCGAGAGCGGCACCGACCGTACGCCGCTGGTCGAGGCCGGCGCTCCCGCCGGACTCCGCTCCACCGTCCGTAACCTGGGCGGCACGCCCGCCAAGAACCTCACGGTGACGCTCAAGGCCCCGCACGGCTGGCGGGTCAAGGCCACCTCACCCGCGTCGGCCCGCGCCCTGCCCGGCGGCCGGACGCTCCGCACCAACTGGCGGATCACCGCGCCGGCCGGCACCACGCCCGGCGCCTACGCCCTGCCGCTCACCGCCGACTACCGCGCACCGGGCGGCGAGCGGATCACCACAACACTGCCGGGCACGGCCCATGTCGTGGTGCCCCCGCCGTCCGGGACCGCGGACGCCGCCGCACTGCCCTGGCTCACCGCCACCAATGGCTGGGGCCCGGTGGAGAAGAACAGCAGCGTCGGGGAAGAAGGTGCCGGGGACGGCAGGCCGCTCGGCATCGGCGGCACCGGCTTCGCCAAGGGCCTGGGGGTACATGCCGCCAGCGAGGTGAGCTTCTACACGGGCGGGCGGTGCTCCGAGTTCCGCGCCCGGACCGGCGTCGACGACGAGGTCGGTGACCGGGGCTCGGTGGGCTTCGAGGTGTGGGCCGACGGCAAGCGGGTCGCCCGGATCGCCGCGACCGGCGCGGATCCCGCCGGAACCATCAGCGCCCCGGTCGCCGGTGCGCAGACCGTCCGGCTGGTCGTGACCGACGGCGGGGACGGGATCGACTACGACCACGCCGACTGGGCGGACGCCACGTTCAGCTGCTGAGGCGGCATTGAGCTACTGAGGCGGCAGTCAGCTGCTGAGGCGGCAGTCGCTGCCGGGCGGGCCGGTTCGGTCCGCCCGGCAGCCGAAGCGTGTACCGGGCTTTCAGCAGGTGGGCAGCCCGGGGACCGGCTGGTCGTTCGCCCCGCCCTTGAGGTAGACGACGCTGATGTAGACACCGGAATTGCCGCTGTCGTCATCGGTCTTGGCCCACCAGACGTTCGTCCACTTCCCGTACGTCTCCCGGCGCCCCAGCTTCGACTGGCAGTAGAAGTAGTTGGTGCCCATGTTGAGGGTGCCGACCTGCTGGAAGGACGCGGTGTACGAGTTTGCGCTGCGCCATACGTCGCAGTTGGCCTTGCCGCCGCCGATCGACTCGCACGACGGCCCTTGCGTCGGCTCACCGCCGCCGCTGCCGCTGTCCCCGCCGGATCCCCCGGACGCACCACCCTGGCCACCGTCCGAGCCGCCGCCACCGTCGGTGCCGCCCTGGGTTCCCCCTGAGTCACCGCCCTGACCGCCCGGACTCCCGCCCGCACCACCGGGCTTGGGGTCCTCGGTCCCGTCCCCCTCCGAGGGCCGGTCCGACGCGGACGGCGACGCACTCTTCCCGCCACCCTTGCCCTTGTCGCTGCCTTTGGCGTTGCCCTTGTCGCCTTCCTCGCCGCCGGCTTTGCCCTCGGCCGCGCCCCGGCTGTCCGGCCCGCCCGGCGTCCCGGCCGGCGGGGCCGACTGCCGCCCGCGGTCCGCGACCGTCTCACTCGCCCCGCCGCCGACCAGCGCATACGTCAGACCACCCCCTGCCGCGAGCACGGCGAGCACCGCCGCCACGGCCGGGAGCACCCGACGCCGTCCCCGGGCGGGCACCCGTTCGGTGTCCCGTTCGGGGGCGTGTCCGGTGTCGCGTCCGGGGTCCCGCTCGGCGGAGCTCGCCGGGTACGGCCCGGAGGCGCCCGGTGGGGGCGTGGGATGCCCGGCGGGGGCGGAGGGCGGCGTCGGTGCCGGGGCGGGTGCCGGTACAGGTGCAGGTGCAGGTGGCGACAGTGGCGTGGGCTGGGTCGCCGGGGCGCCCTGAGCCCCCGGTCCGGAAGGCCAACCGGCCGTCGGTGCACCCGCGTTGACCGGCCCGGTGGGTCCGGTGGGGCTGGGACCGGTGGGGCCAGCCCCACCAGCGCCGGAACCCGTGGCGCCTGGACCGGCAGCCCCCGCAGGCTCGGCAGCCGCACCGCCCGGCCCGCCCACCCCCACCGTCGGCCCGTGCTCCCCCGGCGCAGCCGGCGGGGCGGCCGCCCGGACATCGGTCACCGTGGGCGAATGCGACGCTCCGGGCGTCGGCAGCGGTGTGGGCTCGCGGCCCTCGGCCACCGCCGCCAGCAGGCTCCGGGCCTGGGCGGCGGAGGGCCGGTCGGCCGGGTTCTTGGCCATCAGGGCATGGAGTACGGGGGTGAGCGGCCCGGCCCGCCGGGGCTCGGGGAGAGCCTCGGTGACGATCGCGGTGAGGGTCGACCACACCGACGTACGGCGGAACGGGGCGCCGCCGCCCTCGACCGCCGCATACAGCGTCATACCGAGCGACCAGATGTCCGAGGCCGGGGTGGGGTCCTGGCCCTGCGCCCGCTCGGGCGGCAAGTAGTCGAGCGAGCCGACCAGTTCGCCGCTGCGGGTGAGGTGCGTGGTCGCGCCGTCGCCCGGGGCCTCGATGCTGGCGATGCCGAAATCGGTGAGCACCACCCGGCCTCCCCCGGCGCCTGAACGGTCGGGGCGGTGCCCCCACCTGTCCAGCAGCACATTGCCGGGCTTCACATCGCGGTGCAGTACGCCTGCTTGGTGGGCGGCGTCCAGGGCGTCCATCACCTCGGCGCCGATCCGGGCGATCTCCCGCGGATCGAGGGGGCCTTGCTGTTCCAGCGCATCGTCCAGCGAGGGACCGTCCACCAGCTCCATGACGATGACGGGCCGGCCGTCCTCGTCGATGACGTCATGGACGGTGATCACACCGGAGTGCCGGATACGGGCTGCGGCCCGCGCCTCGCGCTGCATCCGGGTGCGCAGATCGGCCAGCTCAGGAGCCGAGGCGTCGGTGTAGGCACGGAGGACCTTGACCGCGACCTCGCGCCCCAGCACCTCGTCGACCGCGCGGCAGACCACGCCCATGCCACCGCGTCCGATCCGGTCGGTCACGCGGTAACGGCCGCCCAGCAGCCGCCCGGTCAGATCCGCGTCCTTGCCGCGCCGCGGCCCGCTCGCGGCGGCGGCTCCGGGCACGCCGTGGCCCGCCCCGCCGTCGGCACTCCGCGCCGGCTCGCCGGGGCCGCTCACACCGCTCGCCTCAGGCTCCCCGTCCGCTCCGCCCTGCGCGCGTTCCCCCGCTGTCACCGTCGCCGATCCCCTCGCTGCCCGTACCCCTGCCGACCACCGCGCGCGTCACGGCGGACGTCGCGATGGGCACCACACTAAGGGGCGCACGGGGGCACGTGGTGGGTTCAGGGAGCGGGGACAAAGGCATCGAGACGGGACTGTTGTGCGGCGGCCGCGGCGCCCACCACCCCGGCGTCCGTGCCCATTTGGGCGGGTACGACCGTCAGGCGCGACACGAACGACAGCGTCGCGTAGTCCCGCAGCGCCGCACGCAAGGGACGGAAGAGGACCTCCCCCGCACCCGCGACTCCCCCGCCGATGACGGCGATATCGATCTCGACGAGCGTGGCGGTGGCGGCGATTCCGGCAGCCAGCGCCCGTGCCGCTCGCTCGAAGGAGCGCAGGGCGACCGGGTCACCGGCATGCGCGGCGGCGGCGACGGCGGCCGCGCTGGTGTCCCCGTCGGGGCCCGGCTGCCAGCCGTTGGCCAGCGCCCGGCGGGCGATGTTGGGGCCGCTGGCGATCCGCTCGACACAGCCGCGGGACCCGCAGGGGCAGGGGTCACCCTCGACATCGACGCTGATGTGACCGATGTGCCCGGCGTTTCCCGTGGGTCCCGGGTGCAGCCGCCCGTTGAGGACGAGCCCGCCGCCGACTCCGGTGGACACCACCATGCACAGCGCGTTGGCGTGGCCTCGTGCGGCGCCCTGCCAGTGCTCGGCCGCGGTCATCGCGACACCGTCGCCGACCAGCACGACGGGGCGCTCCCCGACGAGTGCCCGCACTCCGGCGACGAGCGGGAAGTCGCGCCAGCCGGGGATGTTGACCGGGCTGACGGTGCCGGTGGCGGCGTCCACCGGGCCCGCGCTGCCGATTCCGACGGCCGCCACCCGCGCCCAGTCCGGCCCCGCCGCCAGCTCGCCGACCACCTCGGCCACCGCGCGCATCACCGTCGCCCCGTCCTTGTCGGCGGGGGTGGGCCGGGCGGCCCGTACGACCAGCCTGCCGTGAGTGTCCACCAGAGCGCCGGCGATCTTGGTGCCGCCAATGTCCAAGGCTGCGCTGAGGTCCGTCTGCATCGGTGTGGAATCTCCTGGTGGGCCCGGGGGCCGAGCGTACCGGCCCGGCGTGAGAACGCCAGTCTCCCTTTGATTGACAACGTTGTCTAGAGGCTATGCTCGACGCCACACGCCGACGCCGACAGAATCAGGACCGCACACCGTGACCGACACCGCGCGGGGCACGTCCCGCCGCTATGGCACCCGGCCCACGATGAAGGATGTCGCGGCGCGCGCCGGGGTCGGCCTCAAGACGGTCTCCCGTGTGGTCAACGGCGAACCGGGGGTCACCCCGGACACCGAACGACGCGTCCAGGAGGCCATCACGGCCCTGGGATTCCGCCGAAACGACTCCGCCCGGATCCTGCGCAAGGGACGCACGGCCAGCATCGGTCTGGTGCTGGAGGATCTCGCCGACCCCTTCTACGGCCCGCTCAACCGCGCCGTCGAGGAAGTCGCCCGCAGCCACGGCGCACTGCTGATCAACGGCTCCAGCGCCGAGGACCCGGCGCGGGAACAGGAGTTGGTGCTGGCCCTGTGCGCCCGGCGGGTGGACGGCCTGGTCATCATCCCGGCCGCGGACGACCACCGGTATCTGGAACCGGAGATCGCGGCCGGGATAGCCACGGTCTTCGTCGACCGCCCGGCCGGACGTATCGACGCCGATGTCGTCCTCTCCGACAGCTTCGGCGGCGCACAGGACGCGGTGGCCCATCTCATCGCGCACGGCCACCGCCGGATCGGCTTCATCGGCGACCAGCCCAGGATCCACACCGCCCATGAGCGGCTGCGCGGCTACCGTACGGCAATGGCCGCCGCCGGCCTGCCCGTTGACGAGTCCTGGGTCTCCCTCGGCCCGACCGCTCCGGAGCGGGTGCGGTCCGCCGCCACCGCCATGCTGGAGGGCCCGCACCCGGTGACCGCGCTCTTCGCGGGCAACAACCGCGTCACGGTCACGGCGGTCCGAGTGCTCGCCGAACGCCCGCGCCCGGTCGCCCTCGTCGGCTTCGACGACTTCGAACTCGCCGATCTGGTCGACCCCGCCATCACCGTCGTCGCCCAGGACGCCGCACGACTGGGCCGTACGGCGGCGAATCTACTCTTCCGCCGGCTCGACGGCGCCGATGACGCGCCCCGCCGGATGGAGATCCCCACCCGGCTGATCCCCCGCGGCTCGGGCGAGATCCCCCCTTCGGAGAGCTGAACTCCCCGCCGCCGCGGGCCCGGTGTCACCCGTCGTCGCGCCGCGGAGGTCCGCCGCGGCCGGCCTTCTTCCAGATGAGCGCCATCCCGAGCCCGAGCACGATCAGTGCGACGAGCACGAGGGCGACCTTGATCGCCCGGTCGACCAGAAGGTGGTGGAGGAGGCCGGCGCCGTCGCCCCGGGCGAGGGCCTGAGCTATGCCGCCACCCGTCAGCGGCACACCACCGGTCATCGCCCCGCACCCCGCTCCCGCTGCCCGCGCCCGTCGTCGTCCAGGTGACGGGCCGCGGCCCGGATCGCCGCTCCGGCCACCGCTCCGACACTCCGGGACCCACCTCTGGACCCGCCGCGGCCCCGCGCGGCACCGCGGCCGTCCAGCCAGCGGCTCGCGGCACGCGCGGCAGGTGCCGCATACCGCCGCGCCTCGCCGAGTTTCCCCCTGCGCCGGAGCACCAGCGCCACCGCGAAGACCAGCAGGGCCAGCGCCACCAGACCGCCCACGAGCAGGCCGAATCTGAGGAGAAGAAGGTTCAGGACCCGTTCCATGGTCGCCCCTCTCATTTTTGTATCACAGGCGTGATAGAAAACAATTTATCACAGCCGTGATAGAAAGGGCCCATGCCCAAACAGGTGGACCGGGAAGCCCGCCGCCGCGAGGTCGTCGACGCCCTCTTCCGCGTCGCCGTACGCGACGGCCTCCAGCGCGCGTCACTGCGCGCCGTCGCCGACGAGGCGCGGCTCAACATCGGTTCGGTCCGGCACTACTTCGCCGGCCAGGAAGAGCTGATGCGCTTTGCGATGCGGTCGATGCTCGACCGGGTCGGCGACCGGCTGCAGCGCCGGATCGACGAACTGGGTGATCTGGACGGGCTCCCCGGACCCCGGATCCGAGGGTTCGCGGTGGAGCTGCTCTCCGAGCTGCTGCCCCTGGACGACAGCCGGCGCGCCGAGGTCACCGTCCTCGTCGACTTCTCCACGGCCGCCCGGACCGATCCCACCCTCGACGGCCTCGCCCACGAGACCGCCGTCGCCACCCGGGCCCTGGTGCGGCGCATCCTCACCCGCCTCGGCTCGGCGGGCGGGCTGCGGCCGGGGCTGTGCGTCGAGACCGAGACCGAGCGGCTGACGTCCCTCCTGGACGGCCTCGCCTTCACCGCCGTACTGCGGCCCGAAGTGCTGGACGCACCGACGTGCGCCACGGTCCTGCGCGCCCACCTCGACGACCTCGGACCGGCGGGCGGCTGACGCACGAGGCCCCCGCCGGATCGGCGGGGGCCTCGTCGGGCACTCGGGCCCGTAAGCGGCTACGGCAGTCAACTCACCGCATCATGCGAGGAGTTGTGCCGGTTTCGGCTGTCGCCTCAGACTGCCGTAGCTGTCGGGCGGCCCGCGAGGGCGTCCAGGTCGGCGCGCGTCAGCCCGGTCAGACGGGCGACCTCGGCGATGTCCACGGCTCCGCAGTCCAGACCGCGCAGCAGATAGCCGCTGAGTGCCTTGGCGGTGGCGGGCTCGTCCATGACGTCCCCGCCGGCCTTGGCGACATACGCCGCGAGCCGGGCCGCGGCCTGCTCCAGGCCCCCGCGGTAGAAGGCGTAGACCGCCGCGTAGCGGGTGGGCAGGTGGGCGGGGTGCATGTCCCAGCCCTGGTAGTAGGCGCGGGCCAACGAGCGGCTGACGAGGCCGTAGTGGAGCCGCCAGGCCTCGTGGACCCGGTCGGTCGTGCCGACGGGCAGGACATTGGTCGAGCCGTCGGAGAGCCGTACTCCGGTGCCGGCCGCCGCGACCTGCATCACGGCCTTGGCGTGGTCGGCCACCGGGTGGTCGAGGGACTGGTGGGCGGCGCTGACGCCGCAGGAGGCGCTGTAGTCGAAGGTGCCGTAGTGCAGGGACGTGGCGCGTCCCTCGGCCGCTTCGATCATGCGGGCGACGGTGGCCCGGCCGTCGGCTCCCAGGATCGACTGGGTGGTCTCGATCTGGATCTCGAAGCCGATCCGGCCGCTCTCCAGGCCGTGCGCCTTCTCGAAGGCCTCCAGCAGCCGGACCATGGCGGTGACCTGCTCGGCGTAGGTCACCTTGGGGAGCGTGAGGACCAGTCCGCCGGGCAGACCGCCGGCCTCCATCAGGCCGGTGAGGAAGATGTCGAGAGTGCGGATGCCACGGTCGCGGACGGCGGCCTCCATGCACTTCATCCGGATACCCATATAGGGGGCCGCGGTGCCGTTCTCATTCGCGGCGGCGACCAGGGCGGCGGCGCGGGCCGCGGCCGCGTCCTCCTCGGCGTCCGGGCGGGGGCCGTAGCCGTCCTCGAAGTCGATGCGCAGATCCTCGATGGGCTCACGGACCAGCTTGGCGCGGACCCGGTCATGAACATCGGCGGCGAGCGCGTCGGGGATGCCGAGGACGGCGGCGAGCGCACCGGCGTCGGGGGCGTGCGCGTCGAGGGCGGCGAGCGCCTGGTCACCCCAGGAACGCAGGGTGTCGGCGGCGAAGGCGTCGCCGGGGACATAGACCGTGTGGACCGGCTGGCGGGTGCCGGGGTCGCCCGGGTAGCGCCGCGCCAGATCCGCGTCCACCTGGGCGAGAGCGGCGCCGATGCCCTCGCGTACGGTGTCCGCGAGGCTTGTCGCCACGGTCTCCTGCTGCCCCATTCGCTGCCCCTCCCGGTGCTCACGCCCGACCATCGAGCGTATTCCGCTTAACGGAATCAACAATCCGTATAGCGAAGTTAACGGGGTCATTCGGCGAGGTCAACACCCCTCGCCCGGGGCGACGCAGGTCACGGGTGTGCGGCCGGGCCGGAAACCCCGTGGCGCGGCGGAGCCGGCACCGCCAGACTCACCCGCATGACTTGGATCGCACCCCCCATCGAGCGCAGAGAACTCCCCACCGTGGCCGGTGAACGGGAGATGCTGCAGGGCTGGCTCGACTTCCATCGCGACACCCTGCTCGCCAAATGCACCGGACTCACCGCCGACCAGCTCATACAGGCGAGCAGCGCACCGTCCACCCTCACCCTGCTCGGCCTCGTGCGCCACATGACGGATGTCGAACGGACCTGGTTCCGCAAGCGCTTCCTCGGTGAACGGGTCGGCGACCACTACTTCACCGAAGCCAGCCCCGACGCCGATTTCGACGACCTCGACCCGGCCGCCGCCGAGGAGCACTTCGCGGCCTTCCGTGCCGAGATCGATGCCTGCGACAAGGCCGTGGCGGACAGCGGGCTGGACGAGACCTTCCGCACCTCCCGGGGCCGCACGCTGAGCCTGCGCTGGATCTACGTCCACATGATCGAGGAGTATGCGCGCCACAACGGCCATGCGGATCTGCTCCGCGAGCAGATCGACGGCACGACGGGCGCCTAGGGCGTGACGCGCGCGGCTCCTTGGGCCGCGGCAGCACGAGGCCCCGTACGCAGCGCGCGTACGGGGCCTCGTTGCGTGCGCCGAAGGGACCGGCACCTCGACGGGCTCAGCCCTTGCGGGTCTTGACCTCGTCGGTGAGGGCCGGGACGACCTCGAAGAGGTCGCCGACCACGCCGTAGTCGACCAGGTCGAAGATGGGTGCCTCTTCGTCCTTGTTGATGGCGACGATCGTCTTCGAGGTCTGCATACCGGCGCGGTGCTGGATGGCACCGGAGATGCCCGCCGCGATGTACAGCTGCGGCGAGACCGACTTACCGGTCTGGCCGACCTGGTTGGTGTGCGGGTACCAGCCGGCGTCCACCGCGGCACGCGAGGCGCCGACGGCCGCACCGAGCGAGTCGGCGAGCGCCTCGATGACCGGGAAGTTCTCGGCGCCGTTGACGCCGCGGCCACCGGAGACCACGATCGCGGCCTCGGTCAGGTCCGGGCGGCCGGTCGACTCACGCGGGGTGCGCGAGACGATCTTGGTGCCCTTGGAGGAGTCGGCGACGGTCACCGCGAGCTGCTCGACCGTGCCGGCGGCCGGGGCGGCCTCCGGGGCGGCGGAGTTGGGCTTGACGGTGATGACCGGGGTGCCCTTGGAGACGCGGGACTTGGTGGTGTACGAGGCCGCGAAGACGGACTGCGTGGCCACCGGGCCCTCGTCGCCGGCCTCCAGGTCGACGGCGTCGGTGATGATGCCGGAGCCGATGCGGACCGCGAGGCGGGCACCGATCTCCTTGCCCTCCGCGGAGGACGGCAGCAGCACGGCGGCCGGCGAGACCGCGTCGTAGGCGGCCTGCAGCGCGTCGACCTTGGGAGCGACGAGGTACTCGGCGAACTCCGGCGCGTCGGCGGCCAGGACCTTGACGGCGCCGTGCTCGGCGAGGACCTTGGCGGCCTCGTCGGCGTGCGGGCCGAGGTGGACCGCTACCGGCTCGCCGATGCGGCGGGCGAGGGTGAGCAGTTCGAGGGTGGGCTTGCGGACGGCGCCGTCCACGTGGTCGACGTAGACAAGAACTTCAGCCATGGGATTGCTCTCCTGCGGGAAGAATGAGGGCGGTGGGAAGGGCTGCGCGGCTCAGATGAACTTCTGGCCCGCGAGGAACTCGGCGAGCTGCTTGCCGCCCTCGCCCTCGTCCTTGACGATCGTGCCCGCCGTACGGGCCGGACGCTCGGCGGCGTCCTCGACCTTGGTCCAGGCGCCCTCGAGGCCGACCTCGTCCGCCTCGATCTCCAGGTCCTCCAGGTCCAGGGACTCCACCGGCTTCTTCTTGGCAGCCATGATGCCCTTGAAGGAGGGGTAACGCGCCTCACCCGACTGGTCGGTGACGGACACGACGGCCGGCAGCGCGGCCTCCAGCTGCTCGCTGGCGGTGTCGCCGTCCCGGCGGCCGGTGACCTTGCCGTCGGCGACGGACACCTCGGAGAGCTGGGTGACCTGAGGGATGTTCAGCCGCTCGGCGAGCAGCGCGGGCAGCACACCCATCGTGCCGTCGGTGGAGGCCATACCGCAGACGACGAGGTCGTAGCCGGTCTTCTCGATGGCCTTGGCGAGCACGAGGGAGGTGCCGAGCGCGTCCGTGCCGTGCAGGTCGTCGTCCTCGACGTGGACGGCCTTGTCGGCGCCCATCGACAGCGCCTTGCGCAGCGCGTCGTTGGCGTCCTCGGGACCGACGGTGAGGACCGTGATCTCCGCGTCGTCGGCCGCTTCCTTGATCTGCAGGGCCTGCTCGACGGCGTACTCGTCGAGCTCCGAGAGCAGACCGTCCACGTCATCACGGTCGACGGTCAGGTCCTCGGCGAAGTGCCGGTCGCCGGTGGCGTCGGGCACGTACTTCACACAGACAACGATCCTCAAGCTCACGCCGACTCTCCTACCTGCTTCGTCTCTTCAGAACTGCCTTGTGCTGGCAGCATAGGCGCCTGTTGGGGCGGCTCCCGGTCGGATCCGGTTCCCCACGCCGACCGTCATATTACTCGCCAGTACATCCAGTCTCATGCCCCGAAGCAAGGCCGTCGAAATGTGACCTTGCCAACGGCCCTGAACGGGCGAAGAGGAAGCCGCGCCGGAACCCCGAGCGTGTCGCCGGACCCGGGAGGTCCGACGACTGCCCGTCAGTCCCGCAGCGCGTTGAAACGGCCCTGGTGATAGAGGAGCGGACGGCCGGGCCCCGCGGGGTCGCCGACGACCGGCTGGGCGAGCACGAGGCAGTGGTCGCCGGCCGGTACCCGTGCCACGATCTTGCACACCATCCAGGCCAGGACACCGTCCAGGAGGGGCACGCCCTCGGGGCCGGTGTACCAGGAGGTGGCGGGGCCGAAACGGTCGGCGCCGCTGCGCGCGAAGGTCGCGGCCAGCTCCTGCTGGTGCTCGCCGAGTATGTGGACGCCGATGTGCTCGGCCTCCGAGACGGCCGGCCAGCTGGAGGAGCCGGTGCCCACGCCGAACGAGAGCAGCGGCGGGTCGGCGGCGACGGAGGTGAGGGAGGTGGCGGTGAAGCCCGCGGGGCGGGAGCCGGGCGCGGTGATCACCGCGACGCCGGCGGCGTGCTGCCGGAAGACCGAGCGCAGGAGCTCGGGAGAGGCGGTGCGGGGCGTGCCGAGGCCGGGCAGGGCCGTCATGGAGTTGTCCTTCTGCTGTCGAGTACGAGCCCGGGCAAAGCCGCCGACGGCCGTGGGGCGGCCGGCGGCACTGATGTCGTCGCTGCTCACATGCCCGGACAGCGGGCGCTGGCAGTCCGCAGAAGGTCGACGTGGGCGCGTCCGTAGAGAAGGGTTCCTGGCCGCATCACGTCAGAGTGACGATTCGTGACCCACAGCGTCAAGGGGCGCCCGCCATCTGGGAGATCAATCACGGACGGCCGCGCCCAGCGCCGCGATGACATCCGCCTTCCGGGGCTGTCCGGAGGCGCGGCGCACGATCGCGCCCTGTGCGTCGAGCACCAGCACCGTGGGGGTCCGCAGCACATTGAGCCCCCGTACGAGGTCCAGATGGTCCTCCGCGTCGATCTCGACATGGGCCACCCCCTCGACCATGCCGGCGACCTCGGTGAGGGTGCGCCGGGTGGCCCGGCAGGGCTGGCAGAAGGCACTGGAGAACTGCAGCAGGGTGGCCCGCTCCCCCAGCGCCGCCCCGATCTCGGCGGCGCCCAGCCGCGCCGTGTCGTCCCGCTCCCGCACCGTCAGCCTCCCATTGCGGCGTCGGTGCCATACGCCGAAGGCGCTCGCCGCCGCGAGCACCGCGATGCACACCATGAGTCCAGTCATCGAGGGATGCAGCGTTCACGGGACCGCAAAGATTCCCGGGGCGTATCCGGCCCGCTCTGCGGAAGGGTGAGGGCATGACTGTCGACAGGATTGACGTACGGGGCCCGAGGTTCGGCGCGGCGCTGACCACCGTCGTGCTGGCGGCCGTGCTGATCACCGGAAGCGGTCCGCTGCTGGCCTTCCAGGCGCTGGTCTTCGCGGTCGGGGCGGTGGCGGGTGTGCCGCGGTCGCCCTATGCCTGGCTGTTCAAGGTGGCGGTGCGCCCACGGCTGTCCCCGCCGACGGAGTTCGAGGGCGCCGCCCCGCCGCGCTTCGCCCAGGGTGTGGGGCTGTTCTTCGCGGTCGTGGGGCTGGCGGGTTACTTCGTGGGGCCGGAGTGGCTGGGGCTCGCGGCCACCGGCTGCGCGCTCGCGGCCGCCTTCCTCAATGCCGTGTTCGGGTACTGCCTGGGGTGCGAGATGTACCTTCTGCTGCGGAGAACGGCGGGCTGATCCGGGGCCACGTGAGAAGAATCTCCCGGCCCTGGCGGCCGACGCGCTGGCCGCCACGGCCGACATCGGGCACGATCTCCCGAAAGCCGCAGTTACGACTGCGTAGGTTTCCGCCGGGAGAACCCTCCCCAGGCGTGGAAAAGGGGTCCTCCGGACAATGGCAGAGCTCGTCTATCCGCCGGTGATCGGCGCCGCCCGCACGCTCTTCAAGGCGCTCGATCTGAAATTCGACATCGCCGGGACGGACCACATTCCGCGCCGCGGCGGGGCGGTTCTGGTGAGCAATCACATCGGGTACCTGGACTTCGTCTTCGCCGGGCTGACCGCGCGGCCGGCCAAGCGGCTGGTGCGCTTCATGGCGAAGGAGTCGGTCTTCCGGCACAAGGTGTCGGGTCCGCTGATGCGCGCGATGAAGCACATCCCCGTGGACCGCGGCCAGGGCATGCATGCCTACAAGCACGCGCTGTCCGCACTGCGTTCGGGTGAAATCATCGGGGTCTTCCCCGAGGCGACGATCTCCGAGTCCTTCACCCTGAAGAACTTCAAGTCGGGTGCGGCGCGGCTGGCCCAGGAGGCCGGGGTGCCGCTGCTGCCGGTGGCGCTGTGGGGCACCCAGCGGCTGTGGACCAAGGGCCACAAGCGCGATCTGGGCCGGAACCACTTCCCGATAACGATCCGGGTGGGCGAGCCGATCGAGGCCGACCCGGCCGAGCAGGCCGAGAAGATCACCGACCGGCTGCGGTCCCGGGTGCAGGACCTGCTGGAGGCGGCCCAGCGCGCCTACCCCGTACGCCCCAAGGACCCCGAGGACACCTGGTGGATCCCGGCGCACCTGGGTGGCACCGCCCCCGCGGCGCCCGGGAGCCCCGCGTAACGACGCCGGGACCGGCCCGGATCAGCCGGCGCGGATCTCACCGATCTCGATCCGGGCGTCCGGGCAGGCCCGGTGCAGCGCCTCGGCCAGCTCGGCGCCCGCGGCCGTCAGTTCGTCGAGCGTCATGGGGGCCATCCGCTCCAGCAGGAAGAGGGCGCTGACCGAGTCCTCGGTGAGACGGGTGCGGACACCCTGCCGCCAGTTCCAGCGGCGGCAGGTGACGCCCTCGTCGTCGCACCAGACCACCTCGCCCGCGTCGGGGTACTCGACGGTCTCGGCGCCTCCGGCCGCGGTCGCGAACGGCTCCTCGCCGGTGGCCCGGACGAGCCGCATACCGCCCTGGATGCGGTCCAGGTCCTCACCGCCCACGGGAATGAGATGGGCGACGCTGATCGCGTTGTAAAGATCGACGAGACGGTTGATACGCGGCAGGCCGCCGTCCGCGAGCGCCCGCCTGGCCAGCGCCTCGGCGGAGTTGCGGGTGCGCGAGGGCTTGCTGCCGAAGGCGGTGTACGCGGCGCGCCAGGCGGCGACGTGCGGATCGTCTTGCGGAGCCCGTCCGCCGAGGCGTTCGGTCAGCCGGCGGGTGGCGTCCTCCAGGAGCGCCGCGCCGGCCTCGTCGCTGGGCCCGTTGGTCAGACCGTGGGCCTCCACGGCGAGACAGGCGAAGCCGGGTGCCAGGGCGCGCACCTCGTCGGAGATGTGCAGGGCACAGGCCATGTCGGAGACATGCGGGTCACAGGCGATGTCGGAGACCTGCGAAGGGCTGGGCATCAGGGCCGTTCCTCAGAGATCGGTGGGGAGCGTCTGCCAGAGGTGAGGCCGGTCGACGGCCTCACGGAGGCATTGGAGCACGGCCGGGTGCGGTTCAGCAAATAGCACCGGGTAGTCCAGTTCATTGCACTCAGGTCGCACGGTGAAGGCGAGCTGTTCGCGGTCGAGGCGGAACTGTGCGTCGACGCCGGGCTTGTTGCCCCGCGGATCCTGCCGGGCCCAGCGGTCCTCACTGGGCAGTTTGACGGCCACCAGGCCGTGGACGACCTCGAACTTCTGGTAGCAGAGCGCGGTGGGGATGCCCTCCGCCCGCAGCAGGGCCGCGAGCGCATGCGCCTTGGCGTAACAGATGCCGGTGCGCTGGGCGAGGACGTCGGAGGCGCGCCAGGTAGCCCGTGGATCTCCGACATCCCGACTGTGCGGGATGGTGTCGCGGACGAATTCGAAGGCGGCCTTGGCGTATGCGTATGCATCGGGGGCGTCGACGGAGAGCGTGGCCGCGGTGGCCCGGACGCGTGGATGCTCGTGGTCGATGACCTCGCCGGACGCCAAGTAGGCAGAGATTTCCGGGGTGTTCTGGATCAGCTCCATGCCCGGGGAGCGTAGCTATGCGCCCGGCCGGGAGTCAATGACTTTCCGACCGGGAGCATAGCTATGCAGTGCCGTCTAGCGGCCCATCTCCTCGCGGAGTGCGGCGAGGAAGCCGTCGACGTCCTCCTCCGCGGTGTCGAAGGCGCACATCCAGCGCACGACACCGGCCGACTCGTCCCAGAAGTAGAAGCGGTAGCGCTTCTGGAGCCGCTCGCTGACGTCGTGCGGCAGCCGCGCGAACACCCCGTTGGACTGCACGGGATAGAGGATCTCCACCCCCCCGATCTCCCGCACCCCGGCCGCCAGCCGCTGCGCCATGGTGTTGGCGTGCCGGGCGTTGCGCAGCCACAAGTCCTTGGCCAGCAGCGCCTCCAACTGGACGGAGACGAAGCGCATCTTGGAGGCCAGCTGCATGGACAGCTTCCGCAGATGCTTCATCGCCCGCACCCGGTCGGGATTGAGCACGACCACGGCCTCGCCGAAGACCGCACCGTTCTTCGTGCCGCCGAAGGAGAGGATGTCGACGCCCACGGCGTTGGTGAAGGCCCGCATCGGGACATCGAGCGTCGCCGCGGCGTTGGCTATCCGCGAGCCGTCCAGATGCACCACCATGCCGCGCTCATGGGCGTGTTCGCAGATCGCCCGGATCTCGTCGGGCGTGTAGACCGTGCCGAGCTCCGTGCTCTGGGTGATCGAGACGACCTGCGGCATGGCACGGTGCTCGTCGTCCCAGCCGTACGCCTCGCGGTCGATCAGCTCAGGGGTGAGCTTGCCGTCCTCGGTCGGCACGGTGAGCAGCTTGAGCCCGCCGACCCGCTCGGGCGCACCGCACTCATCGACGTGGATGTGCGCGGAATCGGCAGCGATCACCGCACCCCAGCGGTCGGTGACGGCCTGCAGGGCGACGACATTGGCGCCGGTGCCGTTGAACACCGGGAACGCCTCGGCGCGCTGCCCGAAGTGGCTGCGGATGACACGCTGGAGGTGCGCGGTGTAGTCGTCCTCGCCATAGGCGACCTGATGGCCGCCGTTGGCAAGGGCGAGCGCGGCGAGCACCTCGGGGTGCGCGCCCGCGTAGTTGTCGCTGGCGAAGCCGCGTATCTCGGGATCGTGGTGCTGCCGGGCGTCGGTCTTCGCACCGGTCACGGCTCGGGGGTCAGCCACAGACGCTGTCCATTCACTTCCTGCGCGGGCCGGCTCCAGACCCCGGCGATGGCCTCGGCCAGCTCCGTGACATCCGTGAAGCCCGCGAACTTTGCGTTGGGTCGCTCGGCGCGCATCTGGTCGTTGACGAGCGCCTTCACGATCAGGATGGCAGCAGCGGCGCGCGGCCCCTGCTCACCCCCCGCCTTGCGGAAACCGTCCGCCATGGCCAGCGTCCAGGCCTCGGCCGCGGCCTTGGAGGCGGCATAGGCGGCATTGCCGCCGGTGGGCTTGCTGGCGCCGGCCGCGCTGGTGAGGAGAAAACGGCCGTTGCCGCTGCGCTCCAGGGCCTCGTAGAACGCGAGGGAGGTGTGCTGGACGGTGCGCACCAGCAGCTTGTGCAGCATGTCCCAGTCGGTCAGGTCGGTCTCCGCGAAGGTCGAGGAGCCGCGCCAGCCGCCGACGAGGTGCACCAGGCCGTCGATCCGGCCGAATTCCTTCTCCGTACGGTCCGCCCATTCACGGGCCTGGTCCGGGTCGAGGAGGTCGACGGTGTCCCCTATCACCGTGGCGCCGCCATGGGCGTAGCGCGCCGCGTCCACGGCCTCCGCCAGTCGCTCGGGGTTGGAGTCCGAGCCGACCACCACCGCACCCGCTTCGGCCAGACGCAGCAGGGTCGCCCGGCCGGCCGGTCCGGCCGCTCCCGCCACCGCGATGACCGCACCCTCCAGCGGCCCCTGTCCGCCCGTCGAAGTAACCATCTTCGTCGCCTCCTCGTCCTGCTGCTGGACGGCCTTCGGCCGGGTGTTCCGCTCGGTTTTCATGCCGCCGCCAATGCGTCGCTGTGGGCCGTGATGCCCTTGGTAGAGGCGATCACAGCACGCAGCTTCTTGGCGAGCGCTTCGTAGAACATGCTCAGCGGGAATTCGTCGGGGAGCACGTCGTCCACGAGTTTGCGCGGCGGCTGGTCCAGGTCGAGGGCCTCGGGCCCCTTGGCCCAGACCGAGCCCGGGTGCGGTGCGAGGTAGGTCGAGACGAGGTCGTACGCAGCGAGCCAGTGGACCAGCTTGGGCCGGTCGATGCCGTCGCGGTAGAGCTTTTCGATCTCGCCGCACAGCTGGTTGGTGACCTTGGGCGCCCGCTCCCAGTCGATGTGGAGTGTGTTGTCCGTCCAGCGTACGACGTCGTGCTGGTGCAGGTACGCGAAGAGCAGCTGGCCGCCCAGGCCGTCGTAGTTGCGGACGCGGTCGCCGCTGACCGGGAAGCGGAACATCCGGTCGAAGATCACTGCGAACTGCACATCGCGTGCCTGGGAGTACCCCTCGGCCTCCAGCTTCACGGCCTCCTTGAAGGCGGTGAGGTCGCAGCGCAGCTCCTCCAGGCCGTACATCCAGAACGGCTGGCGCTGCTTGATCATGAACGGGTCGAACGGCAGGTCACCGTGGCTGTGGGTGCGGTCGTGCACCATGTCCCACAGCACGAACGCCTGCTGGCAGCGCTCCTGGTCGTCGAGCATCTCGCGGAGGTCCTGCGGGACTTCGAGGCCGAGCGTCTCGATGGCGGCCTCGCTGACCCGGCGGAAGCGGGCGGCCTCGCGGTCACAGAAGATCCCGCCCCAGCTGAACCGCTCGGGAGCCTCGCGCACGGCGATGGTCTCCGGGAAGAGCACGGCGGAGTGGGTGTCGTACCCGGCCGTGAAGTCCTCGAAGGTGATGCCGCAGAAGAGGGGGTTGTCGTAGCGGGTGCGCTCCAGCTCGGCGAGCCAGTCCGGCCAGACCATGCGCAGGACGACGGCCTCGAAGTTGCGGTCCAGGTTGCCGTTCTGGGTGTACATGGGGAACAGGACGAGGTGCTGGAGGCCGTCGGCGCGCTGCTGGGCGGGCTGGAAGGCGAGCAGCGAGTCCAGGAAGTCCGGCACACCGAAGCCGCTGTCGGCCCAGCGGCGCAGGTCGGCGGCGAGCGCCTCGTGGTAGGCGGCGTCGTGCGGCAGCAGCGGGGCGAGCTCGCCGACGGCCGCTATCACGCGGTCGACCTCGGCGCGGACGGCGTCGGCGGTCGGCGCGCCCTCCGCCGCCAGGTCGATCGAACCGTCCTTGGACTGCCACGGGCGGATGGTCTCGACCGCGTCCTTGAGCACGGGCCACGCCGGGTGCGCGACCACACTCTCTGCGGTCGTGGTGGCCCCCCGGACACCCACAGGCGAAAGAATTTCCGTCATGACTGCCCTCCGGCGGTAGATCGTGTTGTCAGGCCACGGTAACCAGCCGAGGATCGCCCGCTCAAGTGGTGCCGGTGAAAATTTTTCTGCCGACACCCCGCGCTCACGCAGATTTTTCCTGTGTGTGACGGCCTAGACGGCACTTCCTGCCCGTGACGCCCAGGCTTCCGGCGCTTCTTTCAGGGCCTGTTGACGGGGAAAGCGCACCTTTCCGCGTCCTCGGGTGCCGCCGTCCGAGCGCCGCGGCAGCCGCCGCCCGCAGCCGTATGGCATATGCCACACTCGGCTCCCCAGCGCCACCGCTCCCGTGGTGACCGGGTCCCGACGGGCCCGTCAGCGCGGTGAGGACTCGCCCACGCGAGGGTGAGGCGGTCTGGAACCCGGAGATGGCGGGTACCCGTACTGGACACACCGCGGCCCCGTCCGGCACCCCTTTTTCCGCCGTACGGGCCCGTTAGGCTGTGCGCCATTTCGTCACGCCGTTGCCGAGAGTCGACGGTCGACACTGGGACTGAGCCGACAGCAGCACCGAGCCGACAGAAGCGAGGCAGCCTTGTCCTTTCTCACCATCGGACACCGCGGGATGATGGGCGTCGAGCCGGAGAACACCCTGCGCTCCTTCGTGCGCGCCGAGCACGAGGGCCTCGATGTCATCGAACTGGATCTGCATCTGAGCAAGGACGGCGCGCTCGTGGTGATGCACGACGCGGATGTGGACCGGACCACCGACGGCGCCGGTCCGATCGCCGAGCGCACCCTCGCCGAACTGCGCGAACTCGATGCCGGCCAGGGTGAGCGGATCCCCGTCTTCGAGGAGGTCCTGGAGGCGGTCAAGGGGCCGCTGCAGGCCGAGATCAAGGACGTGGCGGCCGCGCAGGCGCTGGCCGAGGTGATGCGCTCGCGCGATCTGGTCGGCCGGGTCGATGTGATCTCCTTCCACGACGAGGCGCTGGCCGCGATCCGGACCCTGCTGCCCGGCGTCCGTACCGCGCTGGTCGGCAGCCGCTACGGCGCCGATGTCGTCGACCGGGCACTGGCCGTGGGCGCGACGATGCTCTCGCTGAACATCCGCCGGCTCACCCTGGAACTGGTCGAGCGGGCCCATGCCGCGCAGCTGAAGGTCGTGGCCTGGACGGTCAACACCCACGACCAGCTCCGTCTCGCCCGCGGGCTCGGGCTGGACGGTGTGGTGACCGACCAGCCCGAGATCCGCCGGGCGGTCCGCTTCACGGCGTAGGACGGCGGGCACGGCTCCGAGCCCGGCGGGGCGTACCGCGTCCCCCGGGCCCCGCCCCGGCACACGGCGAAATCCGCAGTTCACAGCCGTGCAATGTGCTTCCAGCATGCGGACGTTTCCCCCGGCGATCTCGACAGATCACCTCGCGCACTGCCACTCTCCCGCCATGCGCCTCGCCAACCGCCCCCTCCGCCTTGCCGCTTGCGCCACCGTCGCGCTGTTCGTCGCGGCCGTCGGCTGTGCCCCGCAGGACACGTCCCCCGGTGGCCCGGGGGCCGCCGGGCCGGGCAAGCAGAGCTGCGACCGCGGCCAACTGGCCACCGTGGCCGACGGCAAGCTCACGGTCGGCACCGACAAGCCCGCCTACGCGCCGTGGTTCCACGACGACGCCCCGGCCAACGGCAAGGGCTTCGAGTCCGCGGTCGCGTACGCCGTCGCCCGGCAACTGGGCTATGACAAGGGCGCGGTGCACTGGCAGACCGTGCCGTTCAACAACGCCTTCGCGCCCGGCGAGAAGAAGTTCGACTTCGACATCAACCAGATCTCCATCAGCGATGCGCGCAAGCGGGCCGTCGCCTTCTCCTCCGGCTACTACGACGTACGGCAGGCGGTGATCGCGCTCAAGGGCTCCCGGGCCGCGCGCGCCAAGAGCATCGCCGACCTGCGGCGGGTCAAGCTCGGAGCGCAGGTCGGCAGCACCAGCCTGGACGTCCTCCAGGACACCGTCCGGCCCGCGCAGCCGCCGGCCGTCTTCCAGAAGAACGACCTCGCCAAGTCCGCGCTGAAGAACGGCCAGGTCGACGCGATCCTCACCGATCTGCCGACGGCCTTCTACATCACCTCGGCGGAGGTGAAGGACGCCGAGGTGGTCGGGCAGTTCGCCGCCACCGGCGCCGCCGAGGAGCAGTTCGGTCTGGTCCTGGACAAGGAGAGCCGGATCACCGGGTGTGTGACGGCCGCGGTGGACACGCTGCGCAAGAACGGCACCCTGGCCGCGCTGGAGAAGAAGTGGCTGGCCGACGCCGTTTCGGTTCCGGTGCTCAAGTGACGTACGGAGAAGGTGTGGTGAAGACCCGTACGGCGCAGACGGGGGCCGACGACGGGTATGTGCCCTCGCCGCGGCGGATCGAGCGGGAGCGCTTCAAGCGGGCCAGGGCCCGGCGCGCCACCGCTGTCGCCGCGCTGAGCACCCTGGTCACCGGCGCCGTCCTCTTCCTCGTCATCACCCGCTCGCCCGGCTGGCCGCGCACCCGCGAGACCTTCTTCAGCCTGGAGTACGCCCGGATGGCGCTGCCGAAGGTGCTGGACGGGCTGCTGCTGAATCTGCGGCTGCTGCTGGTGTGCGGGGCGGCGGTGCTGGTGCTCGGGCTGCTGCTGGCGGTGGCCCGGACCCTGCGCGGCCCGGTGTTCTTCCCGCTGCGCGCCCTGGCCGCCGCGTACACCGACTTCTTCCGCGGACTGCCGCTGATCATCTGCCTGCTGATGGTGGTCTTCGGGGTGCCGGCGCTGCGGCTGCAGGGCGTGACCACCGATCCGGTGCTGCTCGGCGGTTCCGCGCTGGTGCTGACGTACTCGGCCTATGTCGCCGAGGTCTTCCGGGCCGGCATCGAATCGGTGCACCCCTCACAGCGGGCCGCGGCCCGGTCGCTGGGGCTCTCCGGCGGACAGGCACTGCGCTTCGTGGTGCTGCCGCAGGCGGTGCGGCGGGTGGTGCCGCCGCTGCTGAACGATCTGGTCTCGCTGCAGAAGGACACCGGTCTGGTGTCCATCGCGGGCGCGGTGGACGCGGTGTACGCGGCGCAGATCATCGCCGGCAAGGACTTCAACTTCACGCCCTATGTGGTGGCCGGACTCGTCTTCGTCGCGCTGACGATCCCGATGACCCGCTGCACGGACTGGATCACGGCGCGCATGGACCGCAGGCGCGCCCAGGGAGGCCTCGTATGAGCACGACGGACGACACCCCGCGGCCGGCCGTGGAGACCGCCGGCCCGGCCGCGCCCGACGGCGGACCGGTGCTGCGGCTGGAGTCCGTACGGAAGACCTACGGGCGGGGCACGGTCGTCCTGCGGGATGTGGATCTGGAGGTCCCGCCGCACACCGTGACCGCGCTGATCGGCGCCTCGGGGTCGGGCAAGTCCACCCTGCTGCGCTGCGCGAATCTGCTGGAGGAGATCGACGACGGCGCGATCTTCCTGGACGGTGCGGAGATCACCGATCCGCGGGCCGACGTGGACGCGGTGCGCCGCCGGATCGGTGTGGTCTTCCAGGCCTACAACCTCTTCCCGCACATGACCGTGCTGGACAACATCACGCTGGCGCCCCGCCGGGTGCACGGGGTGCCGCGCGCCGAGGCGGAGGCGCGGGCCCACGAGCTGCTGGAGCGGCTGGGGCTCGGCGGACGGGCCGGCGAGTACCCGGACCGGCTCAGCGGCGGCCAGCAGCAGCGGGTCGCGATCGTCCGTGCGCTGGCCGGGCGGCCCCGGCTGCTGCTGCTCGACGAGATCACCGCGGCGCTCGACCCGGAACTGGTCGGCGAGGTGCTCGGCGTCGTCCGCGAGCTCAAGGAGGAGGGCATGACCATGGTCATCGCCACCCATGAGATGGGCTTCGCGCGGGAGGTCGCCGACCAGGTGTGCTTCCTGGACGGCGGGGTGGTGCTGGAGCGCGGCACGTCGGAGCAGGTCTTCGGCGATCCGCAGCACGACCGCACCCGGCAGTTCCTGCAGCGGATCATCCAGGCGGGACGGCTGTGAACGGCGGCCGCCGGCCCCGGGCCTGCGTGCTGTCGCCTTGACCAGCTGCGGGCCCGGACACCCCCTAGGCCTGCTCGGCCAACCGGTCGAGGCGGTCACGGTGGTCCGGGGTCAGCCGGAGATGTGCCGCGGCGAGGTTCTCCTCCAGGTGAGCGATCCGGGCGGTGCCCGGGATCGGGAGGATGACCGGCGAACGGTCGAGAAGCCACGCGAGGGAGACCTGGGCCGGGGTGGCACCGAGTTCGGCCGCCACGGCGGCCACCTCGGCCGCCGCGCCTGACGCCGCTCCGGCGACCGGCCTCCACGGCAGGAACGCGATCCCCGCGGCCTCGCAGGCCGCGAGCACCGGCTCGTGCTCGCGGTCGAGAAGGCTGTAGCGGTTCTGCACGCTCGCGACGTCGATGAACTCGCGCGCCCGGCCGAGTTCGGTGACGGTCACCTCCGACAACCCGATCCGGCCGACCTTGCCCTGGACCTGGAGCTCCCGCAACGCGCCGAGCTGGTCGGCGAGGGGCACCTGCGGATCGATGCGATGCAGCTGGAGCAGCTCGATCCGCTCCACCCGCAACCGACGGAGGGCGTTCTCGACCTGATCGCGCAGCGAGTCCGGCCGCCCGTCGTGACTCCACTCGCCGGCGGACGCCGATCGCGCGATGCCGACCTTGGTGGTGATGAGCAGCCCGTCCGCATAGGGGTGCAGCGCCTCGGCGAGAAGCTCCTCGTTCGCTCCCCAGCCGTACATGTGGGCGGTATCGATCAGCGTGACGCCCAGCTCGACGGCCCTTCGCGCGAGCGCGAGGGAGGCCTCCCGGGCGGGGCCCGGCTCGGTCGGCAGGCGCATGGCTCCGAACCCGAGCCGCCGTATGCCCAGGTCCCCGCCGATGCGAAACGTGGTCGATGTCATCTGATGCCGCCCCTCGTTCAAAGGCCAAACGCTAACAGTGCGACGGGCCTTGGCGTGGGTGAGCCGGCGCGCGTGATCCGCGTGCACCTCCGCCTCCGCACCAAGGCGTTCCCCGTCCGGACCCGCGGCCGGTCAACGGGACAGAGGTCAGCCGAGCGGCTTGACCAGCAGCTCGAATTCCAGGTCGGGGCGCTGGGGGATGCCGAAGCGCTCGTCGCCGTACGGGAACGGGGTGCGCTCCCCGGTGCGCCGGTAGCCGCGGCGCTCGTACCAGGCGATCAGCTCCGTGCGCTGCCGGATGACCGTCATCCGCATCTCCCGGGCGTCCCAGATCTCCTGGGCGGTCCGCTCCGCCTCCGCGAGGATCACCTTGCCGAGGCCGCCGCCCTGGAGCTCCGGGCGCACCGCGAACATACCGAAGTACGCGTGGTCCCCGCGGTGTTCGATCTGGCAGCAGGCGATCAGCTCACCGTCCCGCTCGGCGATCAGCAGCCGGCCGGTCTCGTGGCGCACCACGGCGGTGACCGCGTCCGGGTCGGTGCGCCGCCCCGCCAGCAGGTCCGCCTCCGTCGTCCAGCCGCTGCGGCTCACATCGCCGCGGTAGGCCGACTCGATCAGGCCGACGAGCCCGGGGACATCGGCATCGAGGGCGGTACGGAAGGTCAGCTCGCTGGTGGGCATGGTGCGCGGAGTCCTCTCGGCGGACGGGTGCTTCGAGGAGGCTAACAACCGGCGGGTGTACGGCGTCAGGGCCTTTCGTCACGGTCTTCCGGCGGTGGGTGCCCGGCCGTGCGCGGCCGTCGGCGTAGGGTCCAGCCATGGTGCACGTACTGAGCAGCAGGGTGCTGTTGCGGCCGGCCGATCCCGAGCGGTCGCGGGCGTTCTACGGCAAGGCGCTGGGTCTGGAGATCTACCGGGAATTCGGTACGGGGCCCGAGCGCGGCACGGTCTACTTCCTCGGCGGCGGCTTCCTGGAGGTGTCCGGCCACGCCGCCGGCCCGGCCACCGGGACCCTCCAGCTGTGGCTCCAGGTGGCGGACGCGGCCGAGGCACACCAGGAGCTGCTGGCGCACGGGGTGGAGGTGCTGCGCGAGCCCGTACAGGAGCCTTGGGGGCTGATCGAGATGTGGATCGCCGACCCGGACGGCCACCGGATCGTGCTGACCCAGGTCCCGGCGGACCATCCGCTGCGCTACCGCCCCTGAGTCCGTCTCCGCGGCCGCGTCCGGCCGGGGCGGAAAAACGGTCCCGGCGGGCAACACCGCCGCGCTCCCCCCTTGCGCCCGTGCGCTCCCGTGTGCCGGGCGCCCGGCGGGCATCCTGCCCCCGATGCGTACGGGTACGAGGGGGAGGTGCTCCGTGCACGGACCGGTGTGGGTCGGCTGGCTGCTGGTGCTGCTGGGTGCCGCCGCCGGCGCGTACTGCCTGTGGCGGGCGCGTACCGGTCCGGCCGCGCAGCGGGGCGAGGCGCGCGGCGAGGGGCTGATGGCGCTGGGGATGGCGGCGATGGCCTGGCCGGTGGCGCCGCCGTCGTGGTCGCCGTGGCTGTTCACCGCGGTGTTCGGGGCGGCGGGCCTGTGGGCGCTGGCGCGGCGCCATCTGCACCATGCGGTCGGTGCCCTGGCCATGGCGTACATGGCACTCGCGATGGTGATGCCGTCCCAACAGCCGGGCCACACAGGGCAGATGAACCAGATGAGCCCAATAGGCCATCTGGGCCAGATGGACCAGGCGGGCGGAACGGGCCCGATGGCGCACACAGCGCCGGGCGGTGTGCCGTTGCTGACAGGGCTGTTGCTCGTCTACTTCACGGGGTACGTCCTCGCTGCGGGGGTCCGGCTGGCGCCGGCGGCGGGCGCGGGGGCTGTGGAGGCGCCGGCGGGCGGGGCGGTGGCGGCGGCGGGCGCCGGGGTGCTGCGGGCCTGCCGGGTGGCGATGGGGATCGGCATGCTGGCGATGCTGCTGGCGCTGTGAGCTGCGACGACGCCCCGCCGAACGGTTCGGCGCCATGGGCGCGTCCGTTGACCGTTCACACCTGTTGCGGGGGTGGTATGCATCACTTCCGACGCGTGGCCGTACCAACGGGTAGTCGTGCGCTCATAGGGTGACGGCATGATGGTCCCTCTCGCGCTGATGATGCTCGGCGTGCTGGCCGCGGCAATGGCGCCACGGCTGATGGCCCGTTCCGACTGGCCCGACCGGGAACCGGTGCTCGCCCTGTGGGTGTGGCAGTGCGTGGTCGCCGGTGTGCTGCTGTGCTGTCTGCTCGCGATGTCGCTGAGCGCGGCCGCCGCCTGGGAGGGCGTGCGCAGCCCGGTGTTCGGGTTCGCCCCACGGGTCGTCGTCGAGGCGTACGCGCTCCAGGCGCACGGGCCCTGGGCCGGGGCGCTGGCCCTGCTGCTGGCGGGTGGCGGCGCCTGGACGGCCGTCGCCCTGACCCGCGAGGTACGGGCGGTACGCGCCCGTCGCCGGCAGCGGCGGGCCGAGCTGCTGCGCCGCTCCCCGTTGCTGCCCGGCGAGGAGCCCTCCGGGGAGCGTCTGGTCGTCCTGGAGGGGGACCGCCCGGAGGCCTGGTGGCTGTCCCACGCCTCGCCCCAACTGGTCATCACCACTTCGGCGTTGCGTCGACTGAAGGGGCATCAGCTCGATGCGCTGATCGCCCATGAGCAGGGCCATGCGCGGGCCCGGCACGATCTCCTGCTGTACTGCGCCTCGGCGCTGGCCGCCGGTTTTCCGCAGGTCCCGGTCTTCGCCGCGTTCCGCGACCAGGTGCACCGGCTGGTCGAGCTGGCCGCCGACGATGTGGCCTCGCGCCGCTTCGGCCGGCGGACGATCGCCCTGGCCCTGGTCGAACTCAACGAGGACCGCGGGGTGTTCGGCCCCTGCCCGGCCCAGCTCGCCCAGGTACCGGAGCGGGTGGACCGGCTGCTGGCCCCCGCCCCGCGCTTCACCCCCGGCCGCCGGCTGCGGATGACGGCGGTGGCGGCGCTGGTGCCGGCGGTGCCGCTGCTGGTGACCTTTATGCCCGGGTTGAGTGCCCTGACGTAGGGATCGACCCCCTGGGGCGTGGCCCCCTCGCCCGGAACGCCGGGTATCGGCGAGGATCGACGTATGCCACCGACGCCGCAGCCCTCCGTCCGGTCGTCCGCCGTGGACGACGACCGCCGCGCCGACCCCGCCCGTCGCGTCCCGGCCCTCCCGTGCGCCGTCCTGTGCACGGTCGTCTTCGGCCTGCTGCTCACCCTGGTCGCCATGGGCTGGGGGCCCTTGATGTCGGTGGACCGCGCGCTTGCCGGTGTGCTGCACCGGACGGCCGTCGCCGCGCCCGGCTGGACCCGGCTCAACCGGGTGCTCAGCGACTGGCTGTGGGACCCGTGGATGATGCGCGCGGTGCTCGTGGGGGCGGTCGTCCTGCTCGTACGGCGCGGTGAGCGGCTGCTCGCAGTCTGGGTGGCGGTCACCGCGCTCGTCGGGACGGGGCTGCAGCAGGTACTGAAGGCCGTGGTCGGCCGCGACCGTCCGGTCTGGGCGGACCCGGTGGACACCGCGCATTACGCGGCGTTCCCGTCGGGGCATGCGATGTCCGCGCTGGTCGCGGGCGCACTGGTGCTGTGGGTGCTGCGGCTGGGCGGGGCGCGTCCGCTGTGGCGCTGGACGGCCCGGGCGGTGGCCGTGGTCTCGGTCGCCGGCGTCGGCTTCACCCGGGTGTATCTGGGGGTGCACTGGCTGTCGGACGTCGTCGGGGGCTGGCTGCTGGGCGGGGCGCTGGTGGCCGCGGCGGCAGCGGCGTACACCGGGTATGCGCCCCGGCCCGAGGTGAGCGGAGCCGCACGGTGGGCAGGATGGCGGTCATGACGACGATCAAAGGTGTGCTCTTCGACTTCTCCAAGACCCTGCTGCGGATCGAACCCGCCGAGTCATGGCTGCGGGCGGCGCTGGCCGCGTCCGGTACGGACCTGGCCGAGGCCGAGATCGCCCCGCGGGCGGCCGCGCTGGAACGGGCCGGTGCGCTGCCCGGCGGTGCCTCGCCCGCCGAGATCCCCGCCGCGCTGGCCGACCTGTGGGAGATCCGCGACCGCGATGCCCGCCACCACCGCGAGGTGTACACCGGCCTGGCCCGCCAAGTTCCGCTCCCCGGGCCGGAGTTGTACGACGCGCTCTACGACCGCCATATGACGGCGGCGGCCTGGCAGCCGTACCCCGATGCCGCCGAGGTGCTGGCGGAGCTGCACCGGCGCGGCATCCGGATCGGCGTGCTGAGCAACATCGGCTGGGATCTGCGGCCGGTGCTGCGCGCCCATGGCCTGGACCGCTACCTGGACGCCTGTGTGCTGTCCTACGAGCACGGCATCCAGAAGCCGGACCCGCAGCTGTTCGCCGTGGCCTGCCGGGAGTTGGGGCTGGACCCGTCCGCCGTCCTGATGGTGGGCGACGACCGCACGGCGGACGGCGGCGCCACGGCGCTGGGCTGCTCCTTCCTGCCGGTGGACCCGCTGCCGGTGGACCGGCGCCCGGACGGGCTGCGGCCGGTGCTGGACCTCGTGGGCTGAGCGCCGGGCGCCCGGCACCGCGGTCAGCCGGCGGACCGCGGTGCCAGCCATTCCTGGAGCTCGACGAGGTTCCCGTCCGGGTCCTTGAGGTGGGCGACCCGCATCCGGTCCGTCATCGGCGCCGGGCCGTGCGCGAGGGCGGCGCCGCGCCCGGTGAGTTCCCCGCAGTAGGCGTCGAGGTCGTCGACCCGGAGGACGATCAGGGACCGGTAGCCGTCCGGCGCGGCGGCCAGCTCGCCGAGGACCCGGGCCATCTGTGCGCGCTCCTGCAGCGCGATGCCCGCGGTGCCGTCGTCACAGGTGAACTTCGCATACGGACCGTCCGGGGCCGCGAACTGCGGAGTGAGCCCCAGCGTGTCCCGGTAGAAGCGGTAGCAGCCGCGGAAGTCCGAGACGAGCAGGCGGACTTGGGCGAGTTCCATCGATACCCCCGTGTGGAGAAGTGCGGACACCTGCGCGGTGACGCTACCGCTTCACGGGGCACCGCCCCCGGCCACCTCCGCCGCCCACTCCCGCAGCGCTGCGAAGTCGTCCGGGAGCAGGCCCTTCGCCGGATCGACGCGGTGCGCCAGCCCGGGGCCCGTGTGGTGGCGGGCGATCCACGCCCGGTCCCGGGGGCCGATCTCGTCGTCCACCCAGGCGAAGGGGCGGCCGGCGGCGGACGTGACGAGGTAGCGGGTCTTCCAGTGCACGCCCTCCGGATCGCGGTGATGCATCTGCGGCCAGTCCACGGCGGGCAGTTCCGGCAGGCCCAGCACGGGACCGATCCAGGTGTTGGCCTCCGTCTTCCAGGTCGTCGCCCAGACGAGGCGGAAGCCCAGGCCCAGCAGTAGCGGGCCATGGGCGGGGTTGAGCCAGACCCGCAGGGCCGGGCCCGGCGGCTCCCAGCCCGTGGGCCGCATCCGCAGCGTGGTGTACCCCTCGGGCCGCCGGTGGGGCTTGGCCCGCCAGGGGTTGAGGGGGCCGTCGACGTCGAGGAAGAGCAGCGGCAGCGTGGGTTCCACGGCTTCATGATGCCGCCCGTCGTGCCGGAGGGGCCCGTTCCGGCCGGCGGAAATCGGAGAACGGGGCGGCCGTCAGCCGGAAACGGCACCGCCCCGGCCGGTGGGCACCGGCCGGGGCGGAAGGGGCTTACCTCAGCTGTCGCGTCAGCTGAGGGAGGCCAGGGCCTGGTTGAGGGTCTTCGACGGACGCATGACCGCATCGGCCTTCGCCACGACGGGCTGGTAGTAGCCGCCGATGTCGGCCGGCGAGCCCTGCACCGCGTTCAGCTCGTCGACGATGGTCTGCTCCTGCTCGGTGAGCGTCTTGGCGAGTGCCGCGAACGCCTCCGCGAGCTGAGTGTCGTCGGTCTGCTTGGCCAGCTCCTGCGCCCAGTACAGCGCGAGGTAGAAGTGGCTGCCGCGGTTGTCGATGCCGCCGAGCTTGCGGCTGGGCGACTTGTTCTCGTTGAGGAAGGTGCCGGTGGCGCGGTCGAGGGTGTCGGCGAGCACCTGGGCGCGCGCGTTGCCGGTCTTCTGCGCGAGGTGCTCGAAGCTGACCGCGAGGGCGAGGAACTCACCCAGGCTGTCCCAGCGCAGGTAGTTCTCCTTGACGAGCTGCTGGACGTGCTTGGGCGCGGAGCCGCCGGCGCCGGTCTCGAACAGCCCGCCGCCGTTCATCAGCGGGACGACCGAGAGCATCTTGGCGCTGGTGCCCAGCTCCAGGATCGGGAACAGGTCGGTCAGGTAGTCACGCAACACATTGCCGGTGACCGAGATCGTGTCCTCGCCACGGCGGATCCGCTCCAGGGAGAACGTGATCGCGTCGACCGGCGACATGATCTCCAGCTGCAGACCGTCGGTGTCGTGCTCGGCGAGGTAGGTCTTGACCTTCTCGATGAGCTGGGCGTCGTGCGCACGGCCGGCGTCGAGCCAGAACACCGCCGGGTTGCCGGTGGCGCGGGCACGGGTGACGGCGAGCTTGACCCAGTCGCGGATCGGCGCGTCCTTGGTCTGGCACATCCGGAAGATGTCGCCGGCGCCGACGACCTGCTCCAGGACGGCGTTGCCGTTCTCGTCGAGGACCCGCACGGTGCCCGTGACCGGGATCTCGAAGGTCTTGTCGTGGCTGCCGTACTCCTCGGCCTTCTGCGCCATGAGGCCGACGTTCGGGACCGAACCCATCGTCGACGGGTCGTAGGCGCCGTTGGCGCGGCAGTCGTCGAGGACGGCCTGGTAGATGCCGGCGTAGCTGCTGTCGGGGAGGACCGCGAGGGTGTCGGCCTCGGCGCCGTCCGGGCCCCACATGTGGCCGGAGGTGCGGATCATGGCCGGCATGGAGGCGTCGACGATGACGTCGCTCGGCACGTGCAGGTTGGAGATGCCGCGGTCGGAGTCGACCATGGCGAGCTCCGGGCCCTCGGCGAGCTCGGCGTCGAAGGACGCCTTGATCTCGGCGCCGTCGGCCAGCGACTCCAGGCCCTTGTAGATGCCGCCGAGGCCGTCGTTCGGGGTCAGGCCGGCGGCGGCAAGCGACTCGCCGTACTGGGCGAACGTCTTGGGGAAGAAGGCGCGGACCACGTGGCCGAAGATGATCGGGTCGGAGACCTTCATCATCGTGGCCTTCAGGTGCACCGAGAACAGCACGCCCTCGGCCTTGGCGCGGGCGACCTGCGCGGTGAGGAACTCGCGCAGCGCGGCCACCCGCATCACGGACGCGTCGACGACCTCGCCCGCGAGGACCGGTACCGACTCGCGCAGCACGGTGGTGGAGCCGTCGTCGCCCGAGAGCTCGATGCGCAGCGTGCCGTCCTGGCCGATGACCGCGGACTTCTCGGTGGAGCGGAAGTCGTCGACGCCCATGGTGGCGACGTTCGTCTTCGAGTCGGCCGTCCAGGCACCCATGCGGTGCGGGTTGGACTTGGCGTAGTTCTTGACCGACGCCGGGGCCCGGCGGTCGGAGTTGCCCTCACGCAGGACCGGGTTGACGGCGCTGCCCTTGACCTTGTCGTAGCGGGCGCGGATGTCGCGCTCCTCGTCGGTCTTCGGGTCGTCCGGGTAAGCCGGCAGCGCGTAGCCCTGCTCCTGAAGCTCGGCGATGGCCGCCTTCAGCTGCGGGATCGAGGCCGAGATGTTCGGCAGCTTGATGATGTTCGCCTCGGGAGTCTTCGCCAGCTCACCGAGCTCGGCGAGGGCGTCGTCGATGCGCTGGCCCTCCTCCAGGTGCTCGGGGAAGCTCGCGATGATGCGACCGGCCAGCGAGATGTCACGGGTCTCCACGCTGACGCCGGCCGTCGACGCGTATGCCTGGATCACCGGCAAGAACGAATACGTCGCCAGGGCCGGGGCCTCGTCAGTGTGGGTGTAAATGATGGTCGAGTCAGTCACCGGGTGCTCCGCTCCACGTCTGCAACATTGCTCGACATCAAGATATCTCGTGAGCGCCCCCCTCTCGACAGGACCCCACCCCGGGCAAAACCGGAGGAACCGACTCCGACCGGATGCGAGCGGAGGAATCCTGTCGGCCGCACGGCACTGCCCCCGCCCCCTTCCCCGCTCACACCCCCGCCGGCGGACCGGGCGGCTCGGCACGTCGGCCCATGACGGCCGACGGCGCGGCCACCGAAAACCGCGACCTGAGCTGCGGCGAGCCGGTCAGCGGACCTTGGTCCACTCCTTGCAGCCGTTGGTCTCGAACGTCTCCCCCTTGTTGACGGTGACGCGGGCCGGGCCCTGGGGGGTGCCGTTGGCGATGATGCTGTCCATGTCACCGCTGGAGTCCTTGGCGCGCGCCCAGTAACAGAGCGGCACATCGGATGCGGCCGGGCCGCCGGTCCGGTAGATGCCGACGGCGATGTCCTCCCCGACGAGGTAGCTGCCCTGGCCGACGGTGATCTCCGGGCCCGCCGGCGCCTTCTCGGCGGGCTTCGCATCGCCCTGCGGCTTCCCCGCGTCAGCCTTGGCCATCTTGGCGGTGACGGTGACCGTGGCAGCGGGTGCGGGTGCGGGCTCCACCTCGGTCTTCTTGCCGCCGCCGCCCACCGCGGCCCCGAGCCCGACGACGATGCACGCACAGACCACACCCACTGCGATCTTGAGGGTGGCGTGCTTCTTCTCCGGCGGCTCGGTGGCCCGCGGCGGCGCGAAGGGGCGGGGCTGCCGGCCGGGCGGCGCGGGCTGCTGCGAGTACGACATGATCAGTCCCCCTGGCAATGTGTGATGGTGTCGTGAAGACCGCCCACTGCCGATGAAGGTTGCACGGCCAGGTGCCCGTACGCGCCCCGCCCCTTACGCACCGCGCCTTACGCCCCGTCGCTCCCGGGCCGGACGCCCGTTCAGGCCGGAAGACTCCTCAGCCAGACGGCGACCCCGTGATGATGGCTGCAGGTGCCCCGCCGGTGCCGGCTGTAGCTGTACGTCCCGTCATTGCACCGCGCCGAGGCACCTGCCGGAGCCTGCGACTGCTCCTCGCCACCAGTCGTAGAGGTGCTGCCACCCTCGGAGCCCGTACTCCCCGTACTCCCGGAAGAGCTGGAACCACCGGAGGAGCTGGAACCTCCGGAGGAGTCGCTCGCGTCCGCGCCGGAGGAGGCGGACGAGCCGGAGGTGCCGGAACTGCCGGCCTCGGTCGGTTCCTCCGTGGGCTCGGGCGTTCCGTCGTCGCCCGCGGATGCCGCCTCGTCGGGTTCGTCGCAGCTCTCGCCGGTCTTCACGACGGCGAACGTCAGCGTTTCCGTGTCCGCCATGACCGTCCCGGCGGCCGGCTCCTGGTCACCCACCTGCCAGTTCCGGTCCCACACCTGCAGACGCTGCCGGACGGACAGATCATCGCTCTTGAGCAGGTAGATACCCCTGCCCTGCGCGTCGTCCTGCGCCTCCTGGAGGTTGCGGCCGGTGTAGTCCGGCACCGTGACGGTGTCGGCGTCACTGTCGGAGGCGTCGGATGCGTCCGATCCATCGGGGGTGTCAGCAGAAGCGTCGGAAGCGTCCGAAGCACCGGAGACCGAACTACTGGCAGACGACTTCGAGCCGTCCCCGCCGTCCCCGCCGCCCTCGCCGTCCATCAGATTGACGCACCCGCCAACCAGCAGCACGAGAAAGGCGATGACCGCACAGCCGAGCCGGGCGTTCTTCTTCTCCTCCGGCGACATCGGTCGTTGGTTTCTGGACAAGTGGCCCCCCTGCCTGGCGACTGCATGCTCCCCTGCACGCATGGCCCTGCCCACGGTCGCGAGCCGCCGCCCGGCTGAAACCGGAGAGACAAGGGGTGTTGTCGCGCCAGGGCGGTCAGAAGTTGCCGTTGGCGAGGAGCTCCCCCTTGACGTCGTAGACGGTGACCAGGCCGTTCTTGGAGTCCTTCCAGTCGGCGAAGGCGGAGGCGATCAGCTTGCCCTCGCTCTGGTGGGGGCCCATCAGGCCGCCGGTGAAGTCGGTGTAGATGTCCACCGAGTCGAGGATGTCGTTCTGCTCCTCGGCGCCCTGGACCTTGGTGACGTGCCCGATGGCCGCCTTCTCGTTGGCACTTCCGTTCTTCGTGACGAAGGCCTTGAACCGGTCGGCCGGTGACCTGGGAGCCGCCTTGGGCTTGTCCTCGGGCTTCTCCTCCGGCTTGGCTTCGGCCGGTTCGGTGCTGCCCTTCACCCGCTCCTTCGCCCGCTCCTTCGCCGGTGCGGTGGCGGTCTTGCCGGGCTTGTTCTCGGCCTGCGTTCCGGTGTCGCCGCCGCCCATCGCGGCGGCGATGACGCCGATGAGGACGAGCGCACCGAAGGCGCCGCCGCATCCGATGCCGATCTTTGCGCCGGCCCCCATTTTCTTCGGCGGTGGCGGCGCGTACATACCGGGCGGCGTGGGCGGCTGCTGTCCGGGCTGGGACGGATATTGCTGATACGCCACGATTCCCCCTAGGTGTCTGGAACCGGAAGAGTAGCGAGTGGTTGAACATCGAAATAGATGAAGTGAAGAACCTGTGATGATGCCGTGACCAAAATGCGTTGGCCAAGGCTTCGGAGTGCAGGTCCAGGGCTTCTCGGCGCGGTACCGGCCGGAGCGGTCAACTCGCCCTGCGGCGAGGGCCGATAGGCCCCAGGGGAGTGCGAACACCGCCCACGCGCCGACGAGGGCGCCACATCGCCTGAGATTTATCCCCGAAGAAATGTGCGCCGAGGTTCCTCAGTGAATAGTCTTCTTTCTCAAGTCAGCACTTCATGAACGAAGTTGACAGTCCGCTTGCGCAGCACATGCATGCCACGTACAGGAGATTGCGGTGATTGCCCCTCAAGGTCGAATCGGGCTTTCGCCTGCGCACGAGACAGCCCGGCAAGGGCCGGACCCGGGGCCCACGGGCACCGTCGCCGGACCCCACCGGTGTCCGGGCAGGCCCCTAACCAGCGGCGTGGACCCGGCGCATCGCCGCCCCGCCCGATGCCCTCGCTGTCCCGCCCGTCAAGGACGCCGGGCATACGCGCCCTGCCGGCCCCATGGTCGTTCGCTCAGCGCGACGCGCTCCCCCTACGTCGGCGTCCGACACGGCGGACGCCCACCCGGAGGCCTGAAAAGTGCCCGTTGACACGCCCCTTGCGCACGGTGAGGACCTGTTCCCCTCGCCCGAGAGACCGTTGACGGGACAACGGTGAGACGCCAACCGGCCTTCGACCGGCATCCGGCGCGGGACGACACTCGCCTGCGCGCAGTGGTGGAGGACGCCGCGATGGGCAGGTGGGAAGGCGCACGCGAACTGCTGACCGCGACCGGTGCCGACTGGGACCGCCGTATCTTCCGCCTCCAGGTGCTCGCCCGCGCCGGGGCGCGGCTCACCTTCGCCGACACCTGGGCACAGGCCGAACCGCGTTCGCCGCACGCCCTGGCCCTTCTCGCCACCGTCCTGGCCCTGCGCTCGATGGCCGGCCCACGGGGGCAGGGCAGCGGACCGGAGATGGAACAGGCCTGGGAGACCTGCCATGCCGCCGGGGACACCCTGCCGGCCGATCCGACGCCGTACGTCGTCATGCTCGCCCTGCTGCGCTACCACTCCCCCGACCGCGACCGGCAGTGGCGGGAGACGGTGCACAGCGTGTGGCAGGAGGTCGAGGAACGCGACCCGTGGAACAGGGAGGCGCACCACGAGCTGCTCACCTACATGTTTCCCGACTGGCACGGCGTGGCGGGCGAGATGTTCCACTGGGCGCAGGAGCGGTGCGCCCATGTCCCCCGCGGGATGCCGTTGCACGTCCTGCCGCTGGTCGCGCTCGCCGAGTCGCACCGCACGCGGATGAAGAAGGAAGGGCACCGGTACGGCCTGACGGTCCACCCCTGGACGGACAACCCGTCGACCCAGCAGGCGTGGGTGAACTGGTGGACGTACCGGGCCCCTTCCATGCCGCACGCCGCCTTCCACGAGGACGCCAACTACCTGGCCCACGCGATGTCCTTCGCGAATCAGCACCGGGCGGCGGCCGAGGTGTTCGACGCCATCGGCCCGTACGCCACGGATGTGCCGTGGAGCTACTGCGGAGACGCTCAGCAGCTCTTCGCCCGGCATCGGAAGTGGGCGGTCAAGGGGTCCGGACCGTAGCGCCGACCGAGGTTGTTCCGCACGTCACCGCGCCACCAACAGGAGAGGCTCAGCCATGCCATTGGACATGCCAAGCGTCACGCAGACGGAGGAGGAACGCCTCGCCGAACTCGGTATCGCCCAGACGTTGGACCGCTCGATGTCCGGGCGGCAGAACTTCGCCGTCTCCTTCACGATCATCAGCATCCTGTCCGGCTGCCTGACCATGTACGGCTTCGGTATGAACACCGGCGGGCCGGCCCTGATCATGTGGGGCTGGGTCCTCGTCGGCCTGATGACCCTGTTCGTCGGCCTGGCCATGGCGGAGGTCTGCTCGTCCTACCCGACCTCCGCCGGCCTCTACTTCTGGGCGCACAAGCTCGCCCCGCAGAAGTCCGCCCCGGCCTGGGCCTGGTTCACCGGCTGGTTCAACACGCTCGGCCAGGTGGCCGTCACCGCGGGCATCGACTTCGGCGCCGCGTCGTTCCTCAACGCCTACCTGAACCTTCAGTTCGGCTACGCGGCCACCCCCGCCCACACGATCACCCTCTTCGGCGTGATCCTGCTGCTGCACGCCGTGGTGAACACCTTCCGCGTGCGCGTCGTCGGCTTCTTCAACACCGTCTCGGTGTGGTGGCATCTGATCGGCGTCGTGGTGATCGTCGGTGCCCTGCTGATCATCCCCGACAAGCACCAGTCCCCCGGTTTCGTCTTCACCGAGTTCGTCAACAACACCGGCTGGGGTTCCGCGGTCTATGTGGCGCTCATCGGGCTCCTGATGGCGCAGTACACGTTCACCGGCTATGACGCGTCCGCCCATATGACGGAGGAGACGAAGAACGCCTCGGTCGAGGGGCCCAAGGGCATCGTCCGCTCGATCGTCGTGTCCTGGGCCGCCGGATTCGTGCTGCTCTTCGGCCTGACCTTCGCCATCCAGTCCTACAACGGCGCCCTGGAGTCGGACACCGGTGTGCCGCCGGCGCAGATCTTCCTGGACGCGCTCGGTGCGAGCACCGGCAAGCTGATGCTGCTCGTCATCATCGGCGCCCAGCTGTTCTGCGGGATGGCTTCGGTGACCGCCAACTCCCGCATGATCTACGCCTTCTCCCGCGACGGGGCGCTGCCGTTCTCCTCCGTCTGGCACAAGCTCCACCCCGGGACCCGCACCCCGACCAACGCCGTGTGGCTCGCCGCCGGCGGTGCGTTCGTCCTCGGTCTGCCGTACCTGTTCAACACGACCGCGTACGCCGCCGTCACCTCCATCGCGACGATCGGCCTCTACATCGCGTACGTGGTGCCCACTCTGCTGCGGCTGCGCCAGGGAGAGAACTTCCGGCGCGGTCCCTGGCACCTGGGGCGCTGGTCGAAGCCCGTGGGCCTGATCGCGGTCAGCTGGGTCGTGATCATCACCGTGCTGTTCATGCTGCCCCAGCTGAGCCCGGTGACCATCGAGACGTTCAACTACGCCCCGCTCACCGTGGGTGTGGTGCTGGTCTTCGCCGGCACCTGGTGGTTCGCCTCCGCCCGTAAGTGGTTCCTCAACCCGCAGCACCCGCGGAGCAACCCGTCGCAGACGCCGGCGCCGGAGCGGGCGGCCTCCACCTCGCGGTAGGACTCCCGCCACGGGGGTAACGCGCCCGCCCGTACAGCGCGTTACCCCCGGCCGCATCGCCGCTTCCCCCCGGCGATCCGTTTCTCGTGCCCCTCTTCGCCTGTCGTGCCGGAGGGTTCCGCTCCGGCGTTGATTGCCCGGTAAACGTTTGTTGATTGCCTTCGCGCATTCTGCGGCTGTCGGTAAACGGGGGCGAGACGAGGAACACAAGTGCTGGATACACGTGTCACGGTGACGGTGCACGCTTCCGACCCGCTCAGCCGGGCCGGGGTCGTCAGTCACCTACAGCACCAGCCCGCTGTCGAGATCGTCCAGAACCAGGGCGGCGCGGCGGCCAGGGAACGGGCGGAACAGGCGGAGCGGGGGAGAGAGAAAGAAGGCGGTGGGCAGGCCGTCGGGGCCGTGGCGATCATGCCCATCGACCGGTTCGACGAGATCGCCGCGACGGAGCTGAGACGGCTCGTACGGGGCGGCGAACAGCGCGTGGTGCTGATCGCCCGGGATCTGCGCGAGCCGGAGCTGATGACGATCGTGGAGTACGGCGTGCGGGCCATACTCTGGCGTCATCAGGCCACCCCGCAGCGGCTGTTGCGAGCGGTGCAGAACGCGGCACGCGGTGAGGGCGACCTGCCGCCGGACCTGATCAGCACGCTGCTCACACAGGTGGGGCGGCTGCGGCGGTCGGTGACGACCTCCGCCTCCGTGGGCATCGCACCCACGCTCGGGATGGCACAGCGCGAGGTCGATGTGCTGCGGCTGGTCGCCGAGGGCCTGGACACCCGGCAGATCTCCGAAAAGCTCGCCTACTCCGAACGCACCGTCAAGAACGTTCTGCACGCCCTGATGACACGGCTGCAGTTGCACAACCGCGCACACGCCGTCGCTTACGCGCTGCGAGAGGGATACATCTGATGGGGCCGGCAGCAGGCACGGATACGGGCCCGGATGCGGGTGCAGGTGCAGCAACAGGTGCGGGTGCGAAAGCAAAGGGTGGAGCGGTGACGGAGTTGGCGGAGGATGTGCGGTCGGCGGGTCGCGGGGCGGGGGAAGGCGCGTGATCCACGAAGTCGATGAGGCGATGCGGTCCGTGCTGCGCGGCGGGGTGCTGCCGGACGGCGCGGGGGACGTCGCCTTCGAGGCGCCCTCCCGCGACTGGGCGGCGCGGCGCAACGCCCCCACGCTCAATGCGTATCTCTACGACATTCGCGAGGACGTCGCCCGTCGCGAGCGCGGGGCGATCGCGGAGCGGGACGCCAGGGGCGTGATCGTGCGCAGACGCCAGCCGCCGCGCTGGTTCCGGCTGTCCTACCTGGTCACGGCGTGGACCACCCGCCCGGAGGACGAGCACCGGCTGCTGTCCGCCGCGCTGGGGTGCCTGCTCTCGCACGAGATCCTGCCGCCGGCCGCGTTGCCGCAGGCGCTCCGCGCGCTGGAGGTGAGCATCCCGCTCACGGTTGCGGTGCCGCCCCCCGAGTCCCGCTCGATCGCCGACATCTGGTCCGCGCTCGGCGGCGAACTCAAGCCGTCCCTGGACGTGGTGATCACCGTGCCCTTCCCGGTCTCGCCGTCGTACGAGGTGGCGCCGCCGGTCACGGAGGGTGCGGTCACGGTCGTCCGCGGACTCGACGGGGTCCCCGGCGACTCCGCGCCCCGGATGCTCCGGTCCGCTCCGGGCGCCTCGCCGTCCGCGAAGGACAGCGAGGGAGGACAGTGAGCGGTGCAGCGGTGAGCGGTGCCACGGTGACCGAGAACGCCGGCGGGGCGCTGCGGGGCCGGCTGGCGGGGCTGCGCGAGCGGGTGGCCGGGCTGGTCGAGCGGCGCAGCGCCGACGATCCGACGGCTGCGGATCCGCTGCGCGGGCTGTATGTGACCCCGGAGACGGCCAGACGGCTGGCCGCGCAAGCGCCGGCGGAGGACACGGGCGCGCCGTACACAGCGGGTGGGGCCCATACGGGCGGGCCGGCGGACGAGGCACCGGGGATGTCGGACCGCTCGGTCGCGCTCGCCGGGCGGTTCGGGCTGTCGGCCCTGGACCTGCAGATCCTCCTGGCCGCGCTCGCGCCCGATGTGGACCGGAGCTTCGAGCCGCTGTACGGCTATCTCAACGACGATGTCGGGCGTCGCCGTGCCACGGTCGCGCTGGCGCTGGACCTGGCGGGCACCGGCCCGTACGAGGCCGGTGCCCGCGCCCGCTTCCACCCCGGCGCGCCGCTGCTGTCCGGCGGGCTGCTCGTCATCGAGGACGAGGACCGGCCACTGCCGGGACGGGCGCTGCGGGTGCCGGAGCGGGTGGTGGCCCATCTGCTGGGGGACGAGGGTCTTGATCCTGAACTCTGCGGCGGTGAGGTGGAGTTGCTGTCGGCGGGACAGCGAGCCGCCGGGGATATGGGAAGCGCTGCCCGCACCGACGACGCGTCGTTCGCCGGGCGGCTCGCCGCGCTCGCGGGCGAGCGGCCGCTCGCCGTCCATCTGCGGGAGCGGCGGCCCGGTACCGCCGCCGAACCGGTGACCGACGGGCTGCGGCGCGCCGGCCTGCCCGTGCTGCGGTACCGGCCCGATGGACACCACGGCGACGGTGCGGGCCTCGCGGGCGCGCTGCTGCGGGAGGCGCGGCTGCGGGGAGCCGCGGTCGTCGTGGGGCCGCTGCCGGAGCGGCCCGGCGCGCTCGTCAGGGCGCTGGCGGGCGGGGACGTGCCGGTGGTCTTCTTCGGAAGCGAGCCGTACGACCCGGACTGGGCCCCGGATTCCGGGCTGTTCGCGCTGGACGCGCCGGACGACGGGGCGGCGGCGGACGAGGTCTGGAGCACCGAACTCGGCTCCGTGGACGAGGGCTTCGACCTCTCCGCGGCCGTTGCGCCGTACCGGCTGGGCGCCGCCCAGATCCGGCGGGCGACCCGTGCGGCCAACGCCCTCGCCGCCTTCGACGGGACGCCGGTGACCGCCGCCCACATCCAGCACAGCGCACGTCAGCAGTCCGCGCCGCTGCTGGACCGGCACGCCCGGCGCGTACGGCCCGCCGTGGGCTTCGACGGGCTCGTCCTGCCGCCCGAACCGCTGTCGCTGCTGCACGAGTTGGTGCAGCGGGCACGGCATCGCGAGAAGGTGCTCGGCACCTGGCGGCTGCGCACCGGCGGTGGGCGCGGCAGAGGCGTGGTGGCCCTGTTCGCCGGGGAATCCGGCACCGGAAAGACGCTCTCCGCGGAGGTCGTGGCCGGCGCACTGGGGCTGGACCTCTATGTGGTGGAGCTGTCCTCGGTGGTGGACAAGTACATCGGGGAGACGGAGAAGAACCTGGAGCGGATCTTCTCCGAGGCCGACCGCACGGACGCCGTGCTGCTCTTCGACGAGGCAGACGCCGTCTTCGGCAAACGCTCCGAGGTCAAGAGCTCACACGACCGGTACGCGAACCTGGAGAGCGCGTATCTGCTCCAACGGCTGGAGGCGTTCGACGGGATCGCCGTTCTGACCACCAACCTGCGCGCCAACATCGACGAGGCGTTCACCCGACGGCTGGACCTGGTGGTCGATTTCCCGTTCCCGGATGACGGCCGGCGGCTCGCCCTGTGGCGTTCCTGTCTGGCGGCCACGCCCTGCGCGGACGACCTCGGCCTGGACGTCTGCGCCAAGGAGTTCGAGCTGTCCGGCGGGGCGATCCGCTCGGCGGCGGTGACCGCGGGCTATCTCGCGGCGGGGCGCGGCGGGCCGGTGACGGCGGCGGATGTCCGAGCCGGGGCGCGGCGCGAGTACCGCAAGATGGGGCGGCTGGTGCCGGACGCGTCGCCTCTGTGGGACTGACCCAACGGGTGTGGCAGGGGCCGGGCGAGGCAGCGGCCGGCCCCTGCGGTGTCACTGCCCTTCGGCGATCTTCCAGTCCTGCCGGGCGTCGGGCCCGTCGGTGCACTTCCAGGACAGCGCGCCCTTGTCGTTCTGCAGGTCGGTCAGGCACTCGTCGTTGCGCATGTTGACGATGCGGGTGCGGCCGTCGCCCACGTCCATCAGCCGCCACTTCTGCTGGGGCGGCAGCTTGCCCGACGTCAGCAGCTCCGGGTCGGCCGCCCAGAGCTCGACCTGGTTGGTGTTCTCCTTCAGCTGGGCAACACTGCCCGGGGAGCTGGCCGACTCCAGGGCGACCGTGTTGTCCTCGGGGTAGTGGTGGATGGTCCACCACTGGTTGCGGCCGAACTGGTCACCCGTCCACTCGGGGCTCTGGCCGATCTGGGTGCCGTCCTCCTGGCTGCCCCCGTTGGCCTGGAGGTACCAGCCGCCGTTGGCGTTGGAGCGGATGGTCTGCTCCGTCGGGCCCTCCGGCTCCCCGGCGCCGTCATCGGCGGGCTCCTCCGGGGGTTGCTCCTCGGGCTTCTCCTCGGGCTTCTCCTCCTCCGGGGGCTTGGACGGCGCCGGCTCGGACGGCTTCTCCTTCTCCGGGAGCTTCTGGGACTGGCCGGGCTTCTCCCGCGCGCTCGTGGACACCTTGGGCACGGCCCTGAACCACAGCGCCACGAAGGCCAGCGCCGCCACGAGCAGCAGCGAGAGCACCGCCATCGCCCAGCGCGGCAGCACGGACGGCTGGAGGTAGGTGCCGCGCAGCTCGGTCGGTTCCGGGACTCCGGCTCGCTGCACGGAGACGGTGAACGGGTGCTTGTTGAGACCGCCGACCCAACTCACGGCTCCGGGACGGATATTGAGCCCCACGAAGGCGGCGCGGCCCGGCGCGACCTGGACCGAGGTCGGCTCGGGCTCGACGGTGAGGGCATCGCCGTTCTCGCGGCCGGAGAGGGACACCGTCAGCGGCTGGTTGCCGAGGTTGTCGACGGCGACCGACGCCTTGGCGCGCCAACGGCCGCGGACGGACAGGGGCACCAGCTCACAGCGGAGTTCGGTGAACGGCCCGACCGTGACCTGTCCCTCGACCACGTCGCGGATCTCGGGGTGCTCGGCCGGCTCGACGCGTATGCCGAAGGGCGTCGGACCGGCCACGGCGTCCGACGTACGCGGGGGTGCGAACTCGACCTCCGCCGTGCCCTCGGCCCCGGGGTACAGCCGCAGCACGTCCGGCTCCACCCGCGTCCAGCCCGCTACGGCGCCGGCCGGCCGCAAGCGGTACTCCTCGACGGTGTCGCCCGTGTTGCGTACCCGCAGCCTTACCCTCGCGTTGGAACCGGGGTCGACGGTGATCGCGGCCGGTTCCAGTGAAGTCCACATGCTCACCAGTGCAGTCAACCGGCAACGCCGGGCCCGGGTCAGCGTGCGTAAGGGCAGAGCCGGGGGCAGAGCGGGATGTCCTTACGGCACCTCGCGGCTCCCCGGCAGGGTTGCGGCGGACGGCCGACCGCGGCATTCCCCCATATGCGCGGACCCGCACCCGCAGCCGCGGCCGGGCGGTGGCGCGGGAGTCGGGAGCGGCGGGCCCCGCTCGGATTCCCCAGGGCCCAGCCGTGCACGGTCGCGGGCGGCCCGGAGACGGCACCGCCGTCGCGCCTGCCGACAGGGAGCCGCCGCCTGCCGCGGAGGCCCTTCCCGCCGCAGCGCACAGCGGGCCCGGTAGCGGATCTGCCGGAGCCTGTACTCGCTTCCGTCCGGGGCCGCCGTTCGCAGCGGCGGCGCCGCCCGCTCCCGGTCCATCGTCACGGGCACGGCGGCCAGTTCGCGTTCGGCCAGGGCGCTGACCGGCGGACCGGCGGACGCATGGGCCGGCCGCAGGCTCTCCCCTGGCGCGCGCTCTGCCCATGCGTATGTCTCGGTTCCGTGGTGCGGGGCGGTTCCGTGGTGCGGGGCGGTGCCGTGGTGCGGGACCCTGAGCAGGCGCAGGGCGTGCGCGGTGGCCGTGTCGTCGCCGTGCCGCCGGGCGGTGTCCACGGCGCGGCGCACCAGCGGTTCGAGGGCGCGGTGGCGCGCGGTGCCGCCGAGCACCTGCGACCACGCGGTGAGGAGGTCCACGGCGGAACCCAGCAGCCCGGGCGCCGCGCCCAATGCCCACTCCACGGCCGCGTACAGCCGCGGGTGCGCGTCGTGCAGCCACGCGCGCGCGGCGTCGGCATCGGCGAGCGTACGGCCCGGGGAGTCCGGGTGGCGCAGCAGACCGGGCAGGACACGGTGCGGCTCGGTCAGCCGCACCGCGGTCAGGACGGTGGCCAGCACATAGTCGAAGAAGCGGTGCTGCGCCGCCGCCCGCTCGCACGGGCTGTCATGGCGCTCGCCCAGCCGCCGGGCGAAGAGTCCGACCAGATCGTGATAGCGGTAGCGGTCCTCGCCGTGCAGCTCCACGAGCCCGGCGTCGACCAGGGCCTCGACCGCCTCCTCCGCCTCGTCGTCAGTGGTGTCCAGCAGCGCGGCCGCGGCGCCCCGGCAGAAGGACGGCATACCGCACAGGGCGAGGGCCCGGAAGGCGTGGGCGAGGCCGGGCCCGAGCACCTCGTAGCCGACCCGGAAGGTCGCTTCCACTCCCAGGTCGCCCACCCGCAGCTCGTCCAGTCGCCGCTCCTCGCTCAGCCGGGCCACGAGGCCGGCCATGGCCCAGCCGGGCCGGGACGTCAGGCGGGCGGCGGCGATACGCACGGCGAGCGGCAACCCGTCGCAGACGGCGACCAGTTCGCGCGCGGCGATCGGCTCGGCGGCCACCCGCTCCGCCCCCACGATCGCGCCGAGCAGCCCCAGGGCCTCCCCTTCGGCCATCACCTCCACGTCGACACGGTCGGCCCCGGGCAGCGCGAGCGTCCGCGCACGGCTGGTGACCAGCACCGCGCACCCCGGTGCCCCGGGCAGCAGCGGCCGCACCTGTGCACTGTCGCGGGCATTGTCGAGCAGGACGAGGACCTCGCGGTCGGCGAGCAGTGAGCGGTACAGCGCGGCCTTCTGCGCCGGCCCGTCCGGTACGGCGCTCTCCGCGACGCCGAGGGCACGCAGGAAGTGCGTCAGAACGGCGCTGCTGTCCTCCGGAGCCAGGCCGCCGCCCTGCAGATCCACATACAGCTGCCCGTCGGGGAAGTGGGCCCGTACGGAATGCGCCACATGCACGGCCAGCGCCGTCTTGCCGACCCCGCCGAGCCCGCTGAGCGTGGCCACCACCGGTGCCCGTGCGCCGGCCGCCCCGCGCAGCGCCGGGGCCAGCTGGGCGACGGCCTCCGCGCGCCCCGCGAAATCGGCGATGTCGGGCGGGAGTTGAGCCGGTACGGGTGGTGGTGGGCCGATCCGCGAGGTGCTCCTGGCAGGGCGGGGCGGGTGAGGCCGGTGGTCCCGGCTGTCACCGGTGCGGTCGCGGTCAGGACGGGCCCGGTCGCCGACAGGGCCGGTACCGGGCCCGGGCCTTGACCCGGTTCCAGAGCCCCTCGATCCCGCACACACCTCCTCGTACAGTGCGCGGAGTTCGCGGCCCGGTTCGGCGCCCAGTTCGGCGTCGAGGGTACGGCGGGTGGCCGCGTACACCGCGAGGGCCTCCGCCTGCCGGCCGGCCCGGTGCAGGGCCCGCATCAGCAGGGCCTGGGTGCGTTCGCGCAGCGGATGCTCGGCGGCGAAGGCGCGCAGTCCGGCGATCGCCCCGGCCTGCCCGCCCAACCCCACCACGCAGTCGAAGAGTTCCTCCTGAGCGGTGACGCACAGTTCGGTGAGCCGGTCGCGCTGCCGCTGGGCGTACGGCCCGGGCAGTCCGGCCAGGGCCATGCCCGCCGGGAGCGCCAGCGCACCCCTCAGCTGCTCGTACGCTCCCGCGGTGTCGTCTGCCTCCCGTAACCGGCGCGCCGTGGCCAGCCGCTCCTCGAAGACGGACGCGTCCAGCGCCTCGCCGGGCACCCGCAGGGCGTAGCCGCCGCCCGACGACACCAGCAGGTGCGCCTGCTGCCTGGGCCTGCGGTCCGGCTCCAGCAGGCCGCGCAGCCGGGAGACATACGTCCGCAGGGTGCCCACCGCCCGCGGCGGCGGCTGCTCGCCCCACAGCGCGTCCACCAACTGCGGTACGGATACGGGCCGTCCCGCGTGCAGCAGCAGGACGGCCAGCACGGCGCGCTGCTGCGGCGGGCCGGGATTCAGCGGGTGGTCGCCCCGCCAGGCCCGCACCGGACCCAGCAGCTGAAACCGCAACCGGTCGCCCCGGTCCGGGCTGCCCGCCCCCTCCGCGCCCTTCAGCACGTCCGCGCCACCGCGCACCGCCCGCTCGCTCCCCTGCCCCTGTCCACCTGCCACCGCCCACCCTTCGGACCAGCACTGATGTACCGGCCATACCAACGTAGCCCAGCACACGGACACCGATTCCCGGGAAACGTCCGATAGTGGCCCAACCACTCATCCCTCCGTTTCTCCGGCCATCAGGGCTTCTCGATGGTGCGGCCGGACGCTTACCGGTGTTCAGCAGGGCAACCGCTCTGCCCGTTCGGCTCCCCTTCCGCCTCTGGAGGCAATTTCCGCCGAGGCCGAAAATCGGCATTCGGGCCACCCAGGACCACGGACCCACGAACCACCGGCCGCCAGAACGGAGCCCTCGTGCACGCACACGAACGGCGGGCCACGGGAGGGGAATCGGCGCCACGCACCGCGCCCCGCGGACCCGAACGCCCCCGCACCCCCGCCGCAGCCCTGTCCACCCACCCGCCGGACGCGCTGCGCACCCTCCAACGGGCCGCGGGCAATGCGGCGGTCGCCCGCGCCCTGGCCCCGGCCGCGGAGGGCGCAAGAGGCCCACTGCACCTCCAGCGGTACGCGGAGGGAGAGGCCGCCCTCGGCTTCGACAAGGTCTCCGCGCACGGCGGGATCGCCATCCGGGGACGGCACGAGGCCTATGCCGACGCGGACATGATCACCGCCGCCGCGCACAGCCTCGACGCCCAGGACCAGGTGCCGATCACCCTGGAGCGCGGGGCGGCGGTGCGGGCCGGTGAGCGCACCCTCTACCGGGTACTGCCCGTCTACAAGGACGCGGCCAGGGCCGCGGCCGCCGTACGGGCCGCCGGCCGGAACCCGGAGGCCGCCGGTCACGAGCCCGTGGCCGGGGACAGCGCGGCACAGCGCGGCGACAAGCGCGCCGCGTATCTGCGGTCCCTGACCGACCCCCCGGAGGTCAGGCAGCTCGTCGCGCTCACCCGGCGCATCGTGACGGCGCTCCAGGCACGGGCCGAACCGCGGAGCTCCACGGTCGACGGCCTGCGGTCCGAAGCCATGAAGCTGGCGGTGGCCACGATGGGCGGTGGCTGGGTCGCCGCGCGCTTCCCCTACCCGGAACGCACCGGCCGGGAGGGCCTGACCGACCTCGCCGTCATCATGCCGAGCCTGACCTCCGACTTCCTCGCCGGGCTCCCCGCCGTCGAGAACCAGGAGGCCCAGGTACAGGAGCTGCTCATCACGCTCCCCAATGACTGCAAGGCAGCGGCGGCCCAGCTCATCGGCACACCGCCGGACGGCGGCCTCAGCGTGCGACGTGACGCGCCCGCCGTCGGCGAGAACCACTTCGTCGACCTGACCGGAGCGGCGGCGGACGGCTGGGCGAACCACTTCGCCGCCGTCCTCCTGCGCGACGGCCCCGACAGCCTCACGTACGAGACCGCCGCCGACCGCACCAGCGCACTTCAGCAGGGCAAGTCCCTCGGCTACTTCGAGCTGTACGGCCGGGCCGGGACCGGCCAGTCCTTCGACCAGGTCATCGGCGCCAAGAACCAGGCCTACGCGTCGCGGTCGGCGCCCACCGCGTGACCGAACGGGCAAAGCGCTCTGCCCCCGACGGGGCCCGTTCGTCTCTACAACCGGAACCGCCCGTCCGCGAAGGTCGAAAGCGTAAGGAGCAAAGCAGCAGTAATCGTGACGGGGGAGGAACATCGTGCGGGCACAGGACCGGCAGCCCGGCGCGGGGAGCGACCGCTCGGGGGCGGCGCACGCCGTCCGTGCGACGCCCTCCCCTGCCTCCGACGCGGCTCGCCTGGCCGCGGCCGGGGAGGCGGAGCGCCTCACCCCGGAGGCGGCCGCCGTCCTTCAACGGACCGTGGGCAACGCGGCGTTCTCGGCCCTTCTGGCCGGCCAGGAGCAGCACCGGCACGGCGCGGGCTGCGGACACACCGCGTCCTCCACCGTGCAGCGTTCGCCCGTCCAGGAGGTCCTGCGCGCACCGGGCCGCCCCCTCGACGAGCCGGTCCGCACCGACATGGAGACCCGCCTCGGCGCGGACTTCTCCGACGTACGGGTGCACACCGACGCCTCCGCCCATGAGTCGGCCGAGTCCGTCGACGCCCATGCGTACACCTCCGGTTCGCACATCGTCTTCCAGCGCGGCCGCTACAACACGTCCTCCGCGGCGGGCCGCCACATGCTCGCGCACGAACTGACCCATGTGATCCAGCAGCGCAACGGCCCGGTCGCGGGCACCGACCGCGGCGACGGGACGAGGGTGAGCGATCCGTCCGACCGGTTCGAGAGGGAGGCGGAGGCCACGGCGAGCCGGGTGCTTTCCGCGGGTGTGCAGCGGACGGCCGATCCCGCGCACGCCCCGGACCACGGCAGCGCGGACGGGCATCGTCCCGTGCAGCGCACGTTCAAAATGGCGAACAAGACCGTCAAAGCCGCTGAAGATGTCCTCCCCCTCGACGCCCTCATGGCAAAGGGCAAGGCACGCCATGCCCGGTGGGACGACGCATTCAAGAAAGAGGTCCGGGACGAAATCATCAAGATGGCGAGCGACGAGCGGGACCTCGGTCGCTGGCCGTCGTACGAGGAGCTCTTGGATTCCGCCGAAAGGCGGGTCCGAGAGGCGGCGGCAGCCAATCTTCCGCCAGTGGTTCCCACCGCCATCAAGACCGGTGCGTCGAATCCGGATCACATGGAAGTGGACCTCCCTCAAGCCGATCAGATCCATCGCCTCGCCGAGGTCCGCCGGCGGCTTTCCTCACGCGGGACGAAACAGGACCTGGATGGTTTCCGCAACCGCCAGAAGATGGTGAACCCGTTCACACACAAGCCGACCGGGAACTCCTACTCCATCGGCCATACCGGAAACTTCGTCCTGGGCGGCCCCCAGGAAGGCGAGTACGACACACTGTTCGCCCGAGCGGGGAACAGCACCGGCCTGTCCGACAAGGAACTCGCCAAGCATTTCATCCGGGCCCTGACCGAGCCGGGATACGACTTCGACGGAATGAGCGAGGACGGGCGCAAGTACTGCGCGAAGATCGTCGCCATCATCCAGGGCGCAGAATTCCGCCGCGCCGCAGCCAACCCGACCGTGGCGATCGCCGCCTTCAACCAGGTCGTCTCCGGATCGGCCGGAACGCTGCACGAAGCCCTCACCAAGTACGCCGTCTTCGCCAAGGCCAAGGGGAACTCCGCCACCGGTGGCTCCAAGGACTCCCAGTTCCACCGTGATGCGGAGGTGGACCAGGAGGACGGGGACTTCAAGGAGCGAGCGCTCAACGAGTACCAGGCACTCGCGCAGCTGGTCTCCGCCAACGGCTTCGATCCGAACGACGCGGAAGAGTTCTACAAGGGGTGCGACAAGATCGCGGCCACCTCGATGAGTTCCTTCACCTCCACCTTCGAGTACGCGATGCCCTGATCCCCATCGCCATCAGTTCCTCTCGCCTTCGCGCAGCACGAGAAACACCGAACAGATCAGTTCGCATATCCAGGGAGTACAGAACATGCCCACCTACCTCTCCCCCGGCGTCTACGTCGAGGAAGTCGCCAGCGGATCGCGGCCCATTGAAGGGGTCGGGACGTCGGTGGCGGCCTTTGTGGGGCTCGCTCCCACCGGTCCGCTCAACGAGCCGACCCTGGTGACGAACTGGTCCCAGTACGTGGCCGCCTTCGGTGAGTTCACGGACGGGTACTACCTCGCCCACTCCGTGTACGGGTTCTTCAACAACGGCGGAACGGCCGCGTATGTCGTGCGGGTCGGCGGTACCGGCGAGGGAGAGCCGCAGGCCGCCGCGGCCCCTCAGACCCCCAGGGCGCTGACTGCCGGGGAGCCGACCGCCCTCGGGGCCTTCAAGGTCTCGGCGATCGCTGCCGGTTCCGCCAACGGCGGGGCGCTCACCGTCGAGGTGCAGGACGTCGAGGGCGAGGGCAGCGCCGACCGCTTCAAGCTGGTCGTCCGGGACGGCGACAAGGTCGTCGAGAGCTTCGACGTCAGCGCGAAGAAGAGCTCGCGGAACTATGTCGTCGCGCAGGTCAAGCAGCGGTCCAAGGCGATTGCCATCGAAGAGGCCGTCCCGGCGGCGCAGGTGACGAAGCCCGACGCGCAGGCCGTCACGCTGGCCCCGCCCGCCCCGGCGCCCGCCGCTCCCGCCGGGACCGGCGCGGTCGAGCAGCTCGCCTCCGGCCAGTTCATCGGCGACTCCGCCGACCGCACCGGCTTCGGCGGCCTGGAGGCGCTCGACGAGGTCAACATGGTGGCCGTACCCGACCTGATGGCCGCCTACCAGCAGGGCCTGATCGACCTGGAGCAGGTCAAGGCCGTCCAGCTGGGTCTGATCTCGCACTGCGAGCTGATGGGCGACCGGATGGCGATCCTGGACCCGCCGCCGGCGCTCAACGCACGCGACATCCGCAAGTGGCGCCAGGAGATCGCGGGTTACGACTCCCGCTATGCCGCGCTCTACTACCCGTGGATCAAGGCCTTCGACCCGGCCTCGGGCCAGACCCGCATCATCCCGCCGTCCGGCCACATGGCCGGCGTATGGGCCCGTAACGACTCCGAGCGTGGCGTCCACAAGGCCCCGGCCAATGAAATCGTCCGCGGGGCCATCGACCTGGAACTGCAGATCACCCGCGGTGAGCAGGATCTGCTCAACCCGGTCGGCGTGAACTGCATCCGGGCCTTCCCCGGCCGCGGAATCCGGGTGTGGGGCGCACGGACCATGGCCTCCGATCCGGCCTGGCGCTACCTGAACGTACGGCGCTACTTCAACTACCTGGAGGAGTCGATTCTCATCGGCACCCAGTGGGTGGTGTTCGAGCCGAACGACCAGGCGCTGTGGGCCCGTATCCGGCGCAACATCTCGGCGTTCCTGGTGAATGAGTGGCGCTCGGGCGCCCTGTTCGGACAGCGCCCCGAGGACGCGTTCTATGTGAAGTGTGACGCGGAGACCAACCCTGTCGAATCCGTCGACGTGGGACGGGTCGTGTGCGAGATCGGCATCGCACCGGTCAAGCCCGCCGAATTCGTGGTCTTCCGGCTGGCCCAGTTCTCGGGCGGCGGCGGGGAGCTGGAGGAGTAGCAGCCGCGGCCTCTTCCCCTTCCTCTCACCCACCACTCATCGCCCTTTCCCTTCCCTCAACAGGAGTGAACCACCTTGTCCCTTCAGCCCGGTGATGCCCTCACCTCACACAATTTCGGCCTGCAGATCGACGGCGTGATGGTCGAATATCTGCAGGAGGTCAGTGGTCTGACCATGGAGCAGGACGTCATCGAGTACCAGCAGGTCTCGGCGGACGGAAAGCCCGTCGTGAAGAAGATGCCCGGCACGAAGAAGGCCGGCGAATGCACGGTGACCCGCGGTATGACGCAGAGCGGCGCGTTCAGCGAGTGGATCAACAAGTCCATCGCGGGCGATATGGGTTCGGCCCGTAAGAACGCCACGATCATGATGATGGACTACCAGAACAACCCCGTGAAGCGTTACAACATGCGCAACGCATGGTGCAGCAAGGTCGAGACCAGCGGGGTCAAGGCAGGCGACGCCGCCGCGCTGACCGAGCAGGTCACCATCGTCTTCGAAGAGCTGGTCATCGAGTAATGCGGCGCGACGGTCCGGCAGGGGCGCAACAGCAACGTGAGCCCTTGCGTACGGAATTCGAGTTCGAGTTGCCGCGCGGATTCGTGGACGAGTCCGGGACCGTCCACCGGAACGGCGCGATGCGGCTCGCGACCGCACGGGACGAACTGATCCCGCTGCGGGACGTGCGCGTGCGTGAGAACCCGGCGTATCTGTCGGTCGTGCTGCTGGGCCGGGTCATCACCCGGCTCGGGACGCTCGCATCCGTGCACGACGGGACGGTGGAGAACATGTTCGCCTCCGATCTGGCCTTTCTGCAGGACTTCTACCGGCAGATCAATGCGGAGGGACACACGCGCGCCGCGGTGTCCTGCCCGCACTGCGAGGAGCCCTTCGAAGTGGAACTGGCCGGGAGCCGCCTGGGGGAATCGTGACGTACGCGACCGGGCGTATCGAGGAGGAAGTCGCCTATCTCGCCTACCACTTCCACTGGGGCATCGACGACATCCTCGACCTCGAACACGCCGACCGGCGCGCGTACGTGTCACAGATCGCCGCCCTGGTGGAGCGGGCTGAACGGGAGCAGTGACTGAGGATGGGGTTGTTCAGGTGGCGGCGGGGGTCGCGGGGTGCCCAGGAGGCGGAGCGTGCGCAGGGGCCTGAGGTCGGGACGCCCGCGGAGGCTCCGGCCGGGAGCGCGGACGGTGGCGGCGGTGGCGGCTGGTCCGCCGCGCCCCCCATCCAGCGGGTCCTGGGGGCGCCCCGCACCGTCGCGGAGGCCGGCTTCGCCGCGTCGCTGAGCGCGCACCGCAACCCCTCCTTCGGAGGGGAGCTGGGGCACGACGTCCGCGCCACGGCACCCGGTGGTGTCCTGCGCGATGCGCTGGTGCCCGTCGTCGGCCGCCCCGCCGAACTGGGCCTGCCGGCCTTGCGACTTCCGGTCGCGGGGCGGGTGGACGAGACGGCTGACGGGAGCGCGGGGGCGGCCTCGGGGTTCGCTGCCGTGCCGGGGGCGGGTGCCGGACGAGGTGCGGGCGCCGGGCGTGGCTTGGGCGCGGGGCGAGGCACGGGCGAGGCACGCGACATGGGCGCGGGGCAGGGCGTCGGGGTTCGTTCCGGGCCTCATGGCGGGCCTGGGGGTGAGGTGCATACCGAGGCGCGAGGCGGGGCGGCCGTGCAGCGGGCGGCGTCGCCGGGTGCGCCGCGTGCCCAGGCTCAGCGTGCGGCGCGGAGCCAGGATCAAGGTGGGGCGGCCGTGCAGCGGGCGGCGTCGGCGGGTGATCCGGGTAACCAGACTCAGGGTGCGGCACGTGCCCAGGCTCAGGGTGCAGCGGCCGTCCAGCGGGCGGCGGCGACGGGTGATCCGGGTACCCAGGCACAGGGTGCGGCACGTAGCCAGGCTCAAGGTGCAGCAGCCGTGCAACGGGCGGCGGCGACGGATGCTCCTCGTACCCGGACCGAACGTGCAGCACGTCCCCGGACCCAAGAGGCGGCACCTACCGAATCCCAAGGCGGGGCCCCCGTACAGCGGGTGGCGTCGCCGGGTGCTCCGCGCCCCCGGGCGACTGCCGCGCACGCTCCCCGTCAACCGGCTTCGGGGAGCGAGACGTCGTCCGCGACCCCGCGGAACGACGCGCCGAGCGCAGCGTCGGCCATGTCGCCGGGCACGCCTCCGGTCGCCTCGGCGGCCGGGCCGTCCGTCACCCCGTCTGCCCCGTCTGCCCCGTCTGCCCCGTCTGCCGCGCTGCCCGTCACGCCGTCCTCCGTGCCGTCGGGGGCCCGGCGGGGTGGACAGCCGAGGTCGGCGGTGACCGAGACGGCGTCCGGGGGTGCCGGGAGTGCCAGCGGTGCGGGTGGGGGTGGCACGGGTGTGCCCGGCGGCAAGGCCACCGCTGGTGCCACGACCGTGCCCGGTGCCGAGGCCGTACCCGGTGGCGGAGGTGAGGCCGCTCGCTCCGCGTCGCGTGGGGTGCGGCCCGCCGGCCGCCCCTCAGCCATGCCGGTAGCCATGCCCATGCCCGTACGGAAGGCCGTCGGCGGCCGGTCCCCGCTCACCTCGGCAGGCAAGGTCCCGATGCCACCGCGTCGGCTGCGGCCGGCCACCTCGTCGCATCCGGGGAGCAGCGACACCACTCCCTCCCCCACCAATACGCCCTTGCAACGCACCGAAGCGCCGGCGCCGGCGGCCACGACGGCTCCGCTGGCCACGACGGCTCCGGAAGCGGCGCCCCCTGTCTCGTCTCCCTCACCCCGCACCCCTGCAGCCGGACCGGCGAGCGAGGGTGCGGCACCGGCCCCCGCCGCTGTACGGCCCGACACCCCTCAACGGGTCGTACAGCGGCGGGCGGTTGGCCGACGCCGACCGAGCGCCCCGAACCAGAGCAGCGCGCCGGAGGCCGCCCTGAGCACGGACGCCGCACCCGGCGCCGGCCCGGCGCCGAGCGGTGACTCGACCTCGTCGGCTCCGGGCACAGCACCGAGCGCGAGCGCTGCCCCGAACCCACGACCGGTCTCCCCTCCCTCCTCGCCCGCGAGCACGCCCTCACGCGCGAACGCCGACACCAGCGATCACGCGGCCCCGAGCCCGGCAGCCCCAAGCCCGGCCACGAGCCCGGCACCAGGCCCGGCCACGAGCAACAGCGACCGAACGCGTCCGCCGGTCCAGCGAGCATCGAGGGAAGAGGGCCACCGGCCCGCGCGGCGGACCTCAGCAACAGGCAGTCGGCGCCTGGGACTTGGAGCGCCGCTGCTCCCGAGTACGGACACCGAGAGCCCCGTCAAGGACGTTGCGGCCGACGCGCAACCGGCCATGCCTCCTGCCGACAAGGGACGTACGCCGCCCCCCGGACAGCCCACGCAGCCCACGATCCGACGGAAGCCACTGATCGGCGCACCCGCCGAGTCCACCAGCGTGCCCACCGAGCCCGCCGCGATTCGCCGCCAGGACGCTGCACCGACGCCTGCCCCTGCAGCGACGCCGACGCCGACAGCGACACCAGCACCAGCAGCGACACCGACAGCAGCACCAGCACGAACAGCACCCTCGACGCCGGCCCAAATACCCACAACGCCCCAAACACCTGCTCCAGCCGCAGCCCCCGCCCCCGCCCCCGCCCCCGTGCAGCGCTCCGCGACGGCCATCGAACGTGCAACCTCCGCTGGGCCGTTGGCGACGACACGTACATCGGAGAGCCGTACACCGAAGAGCCGCACATCCAAGACCCACACGCCGGGGCCCCACACGCCGGAATCCCACACGCCGGAGTCCCGCACGCCGGAACCCCACCCACAGGAATCCCATCCGCGGGAACCCCGCACACCGCAATCCCACGCCCAGGGTTCCCCCACCCCCACGAAGCAAGTGCTGACGACCAGCGCCCTTCGCCCTCCCCTGGCCACTCCCCTCCCCGCCCGCCGAGCGCCGCTCGTGTCGGCCCGTGCGCTGGACCCCATCACCCGGCAACGGCCCACCGGTCAGGGGGCGGAGGCCACCGGCCCCGCAGCGGTGCAGCGATCGAGCGTGCAGGCGGCACCCGCCGTCCCCCTCCGCACCGTGGCGAGCCCGACGAGCACGGAGAGCGCAAAGAGCCCAGCCGGCACAGCGGGACGGTCACCCCGACGAACGGCCGCCCCTGCCGTCGCCCTGCAGAAACCGGCATCGGCGCCGGCACGCACACCGAGTCCCTCGCACACTCCCTCTCGTACGGTCCGGACCGCACCGAACCTCCCCACCACCCCCGTGGTGCGGCATGCGCCAACCGCTCCGGGGATGCGAACCGCTCCCGGCTTCCCGGCTTCAGCCCCAGCTCCGGCCCCCCAGCCCCTCACGTCAGCCGCCCTCCCCAGACAGGCACCGTCAGCCACACCCCCCGGCCCCACTCCGACAGCAACCTCCCGCCCTATCCAGCGGGCCCCGGGCTCCTCCACAACCGCCCCCACACCCCCAACCCCAGCAGCAGCCATCCCAAGAACCACCCCAGCCACCCCAGTCACCCCAACAGCCCCCACCACCACGCCCACCACGCCCACCTCAACCGACCCCACCACCTCCACCACACCCCCCACCCCCACCGACCCCGCAACCCTCGACGCCCTGGCCCGCCGGCTGGTGGCCCCCCTCTCACGCCTGCTCCGCGCCGAATTGCGCGGCGACCGCGAGCGCATAGGACGACTGCGCGACCACGGCCGCTGACCCCACGCCCGTCCCTCTCCAGCCCAGTCGCCCACCAGCCCCGTCCCCGTCCCCCTCCAACCCCGCCGCCCTCCAGCCCCGTCCACCACCTGACCCGAAAGAACCACCCACCATGCCCCAGGCCCAGGACCCCGGTTCCACCGTCTTCTTCAAGCTGACCATCGACGGCCAGGACCTCGGCCTGTTCAACGGCTGCGACGGCCTGGCCTCCGAGGTGGAGGTGGAGCAGCGGCAGGAGGGCGGCAACAACGGTTTCGTCTGGCAGTTGCCCACCCGCGTGACGTTCTCCACGATCCGTCTCACCCGCCCGCTCACCGCCGACACCGCCCGTGTGGCCGCGTGGATCTCGTCCCTCGCCACCGGCATCAGCCGGCCCACCGCGCAGATCGCCGCGCTCCGCGCCGACGGCTCGGTCGTCGCACAGTGGGGGCTGGTGGAGGTGCTGCCCGTGCGCTGGCAGGGGCCGAGCCTGGACCCGTCCAGCCCGGGTGTGGCGACCGAGACGCTGGAGATCGCGCACCACGGGTTCACCGACGCGGGAGGTGCCTGAGGTGGCCGCACCGACCGGCGGCAAGGCGGGCGCGAGCCTCGTACGGGCCGCTCTCGCGATCCACCAGCCCCCCACCGACCTCGGCGGCTCCATGGGCGGCCGCATGGGTGAGGTGGAGTTCCAGTTCAATCCGACCCAGTTGCAGCTCGGGCGGGAGGCGGAGTGGCACACCCAGACCGCGGTCGCCTATACGCGGGGCGCACCGCCCAAGTTCACCGGCACCCGGCCCGCCACGCTCCAGCTGGAGGTGTTCCTGGACGCCTCCGGCACCCCGAATTCCGGCAAGGTGCAGAAGCAGATCGAACTGCTGCTGTCCTGCTGCGAGGTGACGGCACAGAGCGTCAACTCCAAGCGTCCGTCGCCCCCTTGGGTGCGGTTTTCCTGGGGGTCGTTCAACACGGTGCAGTTCGTGGCGTATGTGACGAGCGTCAGCGCCACCTACACGCTGTTCAACCCCACCGGGGAGCCGATCCGCGCCACCTGCACGCTGTCCCTCACCGAGGTGGCCATGCCCACCAAGGGGCAGAACCCCACCTCCGGTGCGCTCTCCGCACGCCGTATCCACCGCACGGTCGCGGGGGACTCGCTCGCCTCGCTGGCCTGGCGGGAGTACGGGGACGCGACCCGCTGGCGGCTGATCGCGGAGGCGAACGCGATCGACGATCCGATGCGGCTGCGGCCGGGCACGGAGCTGCTGCTGCCCGCCGCCGACGAAGACCCGCCAGAAGGCCGTCCCCCGAGCCTTCCCCCGCAGCCCACAACCCACGAGGCCGCCCGATGAGCAGCGAGAGCATCCGATGAGTGAGAAGACGTACACCAGCGTCCTGTACGCCGAGATCGGCGGCACGCCGCTGCCCGACAAGCTCGCCACCCTCCTCATCGAGGGCTGGGTGGACGCGAGCGTGAATGTGCCGTCCGCCTTCCAGCTCACCTTCAGTGACACGGGGTCGGACATCCTCAAGACCTTCCCGCAGATCAAGGTCGGTGCGAAGGCGGTGCTGTCACCCTTCACGGACGGGCGACGCGGTACGCCCATGCTGACCGGCGAGATCACCGCTCTTGAGGTGGACGCGGACGCCGGCGGCAAGTACCTGGTCGTCCGGGGATACGACCCGGGGCACCGGCTGCTGCGCAACCGCCGGGTCGCGGGCTACCCCAATATGACCGCGAGCGACATCGTGCGCCGTCTCGCCGGTCTCAACAAGCTGTCCCTCGGCAAGGTGGAGCCCACCCGCACCGTCTACGAGCTGGCCACCCAGCCCAACATCACCGACTGGGACTTCCTGCTCCGCCTCGCCCAGGAGAACGACGTCCATCTCTCCTTCGACCCGAAGGGCAAGCTCCAGTTCGGCAAGCTCTCCCCGGCCTCGTCGGCGCCCGCCGGCAGCACACCGGCCGCGCAGAGTCCGTACGTCCTGGAGTTCGGCCACAACGCGATGCACAGCCGGATCGCCGTCACCGCCGCCGGGCAGGTCGACAGGGCGGGCGCGCGCGGCTGGGACATGCGGGCCAAGCGTGCGCTGTCCGCGCAGTCCCCGGCCACGACGAGCAAGGACATCGTCGCGGACATCACGCCGGGGCAGCTCAGCAAGCCGTTCGGGAAGGCCGAACTGACCGCCACGGACACCCCGTTCACCACCCAGGCCCAGGTGACCCACGCCGCGCGGGCCCTCGCCGACGACGCGGCGGGCTCGTTCGCCGAGCTGGAGGTGGCGGTCACCGGGAATCCGGACCTGAAGCCGGGACAGCCCGTGGCGCTGAAGGGCGCCGGCTTCCCCTTCGAGGGGAAGTACACGGCGACCGGTGTCCGCCATGTCTTCGAGTCCGGGCGGCCGTTCACCACCTGGCTGACCGTCTCGGGGCGGCAGTTCCGGTCGCTGTACGGGCTTGCCTCCGGCGGCGCGGACCCGGCGCCGCCCATGCCGGGCGTGGCGATGGCGCTGGTCAGCAATGCCAAGGACCCGCTGCGGCTGGGCCGGGTCAGGCTGCGCTTCCCCTGGCTGTCGGACACCTACGAGAGCGACTGGTGCCGGGTCGCGCAGCTGGGCGGCGTCCGGGGCGGCGGGCTGGTCCTGCCGGAGGTCGGCGACGAGGTGCTGTGCGCCTTCGACCGGGGGTCGCTGGAGCATCCGTACGTCCTCGCCGGGCTCTACAACGGCCGGGACAAGCCGCCCCGGGAGCCGGACGGTCTCCCCGCCATCGACCCGACCAGCGGGCGGGTCAACTGGCGCAGCTTCGCCTCCCGCAGCGGTCACATCGTCGAGCTGCTGGACGCCAAGACCCGGATGAAGAGCGGTATCCGGCTGCAGACCGGCAACGGCCGGATGACCGTCCACATGGACGAGGCGCGCACCAGCGTCACCATCCGCAGCGACGGTTCCGTCTCCATCACGGGGACCCGGAACGTGAGCATCAAGGCGGGCGGCAACCTGTCGCTGACCGCGGGCGGCTCGCTGACGATGAGCGCCGGCGGGGCGGTCGACATCAAGGCGGGCGCGAAGTTCGGCGTCATGGCGGGCGCCGTGGCGGACATCAACGCGACCGGCGCCATCAGCCTCAAGTCGGCCGGCGCGGTGGCCGTCAACTCGGTCGGCGCGGTCTCCGTCAGCGCGGTCGGCGCGGTGGCCGTCAACGCGGGCGCCGCGGCAGCCATCAACTCGCCGGCCACGGTCACGCTGAACGCACCGGCCGTCCTGCGCAACGGCATTCCCTTCTAGGGAGCTTGAGGAAGGTGAGGGACATGCGTCTCAAGGGGGGCACGGGATATGAGTGAACAGTTCGTCGGTGCGGGCTGGAGCTTCCCGCTGCGTACCGACGCGGGCGGCGGTATCGCACTGGCCCGCCGGGAGCGGGAGATCGAGGAGTCGATCCGGCTCGTCCTCGCCACCGCGCCCGGTGAGCGCCCGATGCGGCCGGAATTCGGCTGCGCCGTCCACGACATGGTCTTCGCGCCGGTCAACGAGGCGACGGCCGGGCGCATCCGCTACGAGGTGCGGTCCTCGCTCGACCGTTGGGAACCGCGTATCGAGGTCCAGGACGTCGAGGTCAGCCCGGCGCCCGACGATCCGTCCGTGCTGTTCATCGACGTGCGCTACAGCGTGCGCGGCACCAACAACCCGCGCAGCCTCGTCTTCCCCTTCTATGTGATCCCGTCCACGGAATCCCCCTCCACCGCGTCCGCCGCGTCCACCGAAAGCGAAGCCTGATGGCCCTGCCCGCACCCCATCTCGACGACCGTCGCTTTCAGCAGTTCGTCGACGACGCCAAGCGCTACATCCAGCAACGCTGCCCCGAGTGGACCGACCACAATGTCTCGGACCCCGGAGTGACCCTCATCGAGGCCGTCGCCCATATGGCCGACCAGATCGTCTACCGGCTCAACCGGGTGCCGGAGAAGAACCATCTGGCCTTCCTCGACCTGCTGGGCGTCACCCTCTTCCCGCCCTCCGCCGCCCGCGCCGACGTCACCTTCTGGCTCTCCGCCCCGCAGCCCGAGCCGGTCGTGCTGCCCGCCGGGACGGAGGTGGCCACCGGACGGACCGAGACCGAGGAGGCGGTGGTCTTCGCCACCGAGGACGATCTGACGGTCGTGCCCTGCGAACTGTCCGCCGTACTGCGGCAGGAGGCGGGCACCACCCCCGAGGACTGCGGCCAGGACGTCTTCGGCGGCCGCGACGTTGCCGTCTTCGCGGCCGCCCCGCAGCCGGGCGACACCCTCCTGTTCGGGCTGTCGGCGGCGGTGCCGCGGTGCGTGGCCGTGCTGCAGCTGGACAGCCGGGTGGACGGGGTCGGCGTGGACCCGCGCCAGCCGCCGCTGCGCTGGGAGGCGTGGACCGCGGACGGATGGGCGGAGTGCGAGGTCGAGGAGGACTCCACCGGCGGCCTCAACCGGCCCGGCGAGGTCGTGCTGCACATCCCGGCCGGGCACCTCGTCTCCCGTGTGGGCAGGACGGATGCCGCGTGGCTGCGCTGCCGGGTCGTCGAGGCCGCGCCCGGCCAGCCGTTCTACAGCGCCTCGCCGACCGTACGGTCCGCCTCCGCGTTCACCATCGGGGGCACGACGAGGGTCGCGCACGCCGTCGTGGTGCAGGACGAGCTGCTCGGCGAGTCCGCGGGCGTGCCCGGCCAGCGGATACGCCTGGCACATGCACCCGTCGTCGCCGACCGCCCGCCGCTGCGGCTGGAGGTCTCGGACGGCGACGGCTGGCACGAGTGGCAGGTCGTCCCCGACTTCGCGTCCTCCGGCCCGCACGACCGGCACATCACACTGGAGGAGGCGACCGGTGAGATCGCCTTCGGCCCGTCGGTCCGCCAACCGGACGGTTCGGTACGGCAGTTCGGGGCCGTGCCCGCCAAGGGCTCGGTGATACGGGCCGCGCACTACCGCACGGGCGGCGGGCGGTCGGGCAATGTGGCGCGCGGCGCGATCCAGGCGCTGCGCAGCTCGATCCCGTACGTGGCGCGCGTGGAGAACCGGGAGGCCGCGCGCGGCGGGGTCGACGGCGAGACCGTGCAGGAGGCGAAGGTCCGCGCGCCGATCACGCTCCGCGCGCAGGAACGGGCCGTGACCGCCCGCGACTACGAGGAACTGGCGCGGCGCGCCGCCCCGGAGGCCGCCCGGATCGCCTGTCTCGCGGTCGATCCCGCCGAGCCCTCGACGGCCACCCCGAGCACCGCGGGCGCGTCGGGCCCCGAGGCCGGCCAGACCGGCCGGACCGGCGAGAACGCCGTCCGGGTCCTGGTCGTCCCCCAGGCCGTCCCCGACCGCGGCGGCCGGCTCCGCTTCGAACAGCTGGTGCCGGGGGAAGAACTCCTGGGCCGTGTCACGCAGTTCCTCGACGAGCGTCGCCCGGTGGGCACCCGTCTCGCGGTCGGCCCGCCCTTCTACCAAGGCGTCACGGTCGTCGCGACCCTGCACTCCTTCCGGGCGGCGCGGGCCGACCGGGTACGCGCCGAGGCCCTGGACGCGCTCTACGCCTACCTCGACCCGCTGACCGGTGGGGCCCATGGCGACGGCTGGCCCTTCGGCCGTCCGCTGCGCTCCGGTGAGATCTTCGCGGCCCTGCAGCGGGTGCCCGGCGTGGAACTCGTCGACGAGGTCCTCCTGCACCCCGCCGACCCGCTCACCGGCCGCCGCGGCGACGCCACCGACCGCATCGAACTCGCCCGCTCCGCGCTGCTGTTCCCCTTCGACCACCGCGTCCGCGTGATCGAGGCCCGATGAGGGGCACCCCCGCGGGGATGGTCTCCCCGCACCCACTGGGCGGACAGCTCCCCGCGGTCTACGCCGACGACGACTTCGCCCAGCGCTTCGTCGAGGGCCTCGATGTCGTCCTCGCCCCCCTCTTCAACGTCCTGGACTGCCTGGAGAGCTACTTCACGCCCGCCCTCGCGCCCGAGGACTTCGTCGACTGGCTGACCACATGGGTCGGCACCGAACTCGACGGGACGGAACCGCTGGCCACCCGCCGCCGCGCGGTGGCCACGGCCATCTCGCTGCACCGGGTACGCGGCACCCGGCGCGGCCTGTCGGACGCCGTCCAACTGGCCTTCGGAGTACGCCCGGAGATCATCGAGAGCGGCGGGGCGACCTGGTCGCGGCGTCCGCTCGGTACCTTCCCGGGCTCGCCGCACCCCGGCCTGCGGGTCACCCTGCGGGTCCGCGACCCCGCCGCCGTCGACCCGCACCGTCTGCACGCCGTCGTCGCGGCGGCCCGCCCCGCACACCTCCCCTTCGCGGCCGAGGTGACCCACCTGCCCACCCCTGAAGGAACCTGACCATGCCCAGCGACCACACCACCTGCCCCGACTGCGGCTCACCCGCCCCCCAGACGGACCAGTCCTTCTGCGACTCCTGCGGGGCCTTCCTGCGCTGGGACCGCCCGGCGCCGAAGCCATCCACGACGGATCCGGACCGCACGGCCGCGGCCCCTCCCACTCCCCCGGCGTCCGCCCCCGCCCCGAGCCCCGCGGCCCACCCCGCCCAGTCCGACACCACTCCCCCTCCTGCCGCTCCTACTCCTACTCCTGCTCCTGCTCCCGCCACCGGCGACGGCACCCGTCCGACCGCCGCTCCGCAGCAGGACGCGGGCGCCGCCCCGACCACCCCGCTCCCGTCAGCCGCCGCCAACGACGGGGACGGCAGGAACGTGGGACAGTCCCCGTCCGGCCCGGACAGCCAGGGCGGCCAGCACGGCCAGCACGGCCAGGACGGCCCGACCGCCCCCCGCCCGGCTGGTGAAAGCGGCGTCTCCGAAACCGGCATCCGCGCCCTCCTGGTCCCCGTACCGGGCGCCTCCCCCACCCCGCCTCCCGAGGCGCCCGGCGGGGTGCTGCCGGGCCGTCCCGAGGCGGCCCGGCCCCGGGTCCGCACCCCGCACCCGGCCCCCGAGCCCGAGCACGGCGCACCCTGCCGGAGCTGCGGAGCGCTCAACGCGGCAGGCCGGCACTTCTGCCGGAGCTGCGCCAACCCCCTCACCGACACCGCGCCCGACACCGCCGAAGGCCCGTACGCCGGTCAGCGGCCGCGGCTGAAGCGCGACCGCGGCCGGTGGATCACCCGGGCGGTGGTGGCAGCGGTGATCGTGGCCGTCGTGGCCGGGGGCATCATCGGAGGGCCGCCGGCCGCGCAGGCCGTGCAGGACCACTTCGCCAAGCGGGTCCCCGTACCCGCCGCGCTCTGGAAGGCGTCACACTCCGGCCCCGGCCAGGACGCGAAGCTCGCGTTCGACACCTACTCCAACACCTGGTGGGGGACGGGCTACTCGGGCAACTCGGACGGCCAGTACCTGGAGGCCGGATTCAGCCAGCCCACCGACCTGCTCAACGTTGTGATCACCCCTGGGGTTTCCGCCCGCACCCCGCAGGCCGCCGACCCGGCCCGGCCGCGCGAGTTCGACCTGATCGTGACCGACTCCGCGGGCAAGAAGCACGTCTCGCACCCCCGGATCAATGACGGCGGGGCACAGAGCATCGATGTGGCGGTACGGAACGCGATGACCGTACGGCTGGTGCTGCACACCGCGTACGGCGCCACGGAGGAAAAGCAAGTGGCCATCGCCGAGCTGGAGTTCTTCGGCCGGTCGGCGGGATAGCCGGCAGGGCCAGGGACAGCCGGAGGCATCACACCCCTCCGGAGCATGCCGCCAGAACGACGTTCTCCCGGCGCGCGGCTCGCTGCGCGCCGGGACTTGAAATGCGCGGCCGACGTCCAGATTCCGATGGCGGCCCGCGTGGACGAAGCCGTCGACCGGCCGTCGCGCGGCACGACCGGCACCAACCCGAAGACGCCGGGGTGGGGCGCGCCTACTGGGGCGCCCGGCCCTGAAGAGCGCTGCCGGCCCGGCCCCCGCATTCCGGGGGTGTGCTAAACAGGGCGTAATCAAAGGGGTACTTTGCAGCAGCTCAAGCTCGGAATCATGTCGCAGACCCGCAAAGAGAACGAGCACCGTCTGCCGATCCACCCAGCGCACTTCGCACGCATCGACGCCGATCTCCAGCACAGCATCTATCTGCAGACCGGTTACGGAGAGCAATTCGGCGTCCCGGACAGTCAGCTCGCACCGTTGGTCGCCGGTTTCCGCTCACGTCAGGAGCTGATCGCGGAGTGTGACGTCATCCTGCTGGCCAAACCGCTGCACGAGGATCTGGCGGAGCTGCGGGACGGGCAGGTGCTGTGGGGGTGGCCGCACTGCGTGCAGGACGCGAAGGTCACGCAGGCCGCCATCGACCGCAGGCTCACCGTGATCGCCTTCGAGGCGATGAACCACTGGACCCGGGAGGGTTCGTTCAACCTGCACGTCTTCCACAAGAACAACGAGCTGGCCGGCTACTCATCGGTGCTGCACGCCATGCAGCTGACCGGTGCGACCGGTGACTACGGGCGCCGACGGCGTGCGGTGGTGATCGGCTTCGGCGCCACCGCCCGCGGCGCGGTCACCGCGCTCAGCGCGCTGGGCGTTCACGAAGTGGATGTGCTGACTGCCCGCGGCGTCACCGCCGTCAGCTCACCGATCCACTCGGCGCGGATCGTGCACTTCGACCACGACGTGGCCAACGGCACCCTCGACCCACGACGCAGTATCGCGCTCACCGAGGACGGCCCGGAGCCACTGGCCGAGTTCCTCGCCCGGCACGACATCATCGTCAACTGCGTGCTCCAGGACACCGCGGCGCCGCTGATGTTCCTGATAAAGGAGGACCTGCCGAAGCTCGCGCCCGGCACCCTCGTGATCGACGTCTCCTGCGACGAGGGCATGGGCTTCGCCTGGGCCCGGCCGACCACCTTCAACGACCCCATGTTCACCGTCGGCAACCACGTCCACCACTACGGCGTGGACCACAGCCCCTCCTACCTGTGGGACGCGGCCACCTGGGAGAACAGCGAGGCCCTGATCCCGTTCCTGCGGCCGGTCCTCGAAGGACCCGCCGGCTGGGACGGCGACACCACCATCCACCGGGCCATCGAAATCCGCGGCGGCACCATCCAGAACCCCGCAGTCCTGGCCTTCCAGAACCGCGCCGAGCAGTACCCACACGCACTGCTCTGAGCCGACACCACCCGGTCGACGGCGTACCCGGCGCGGGCAAGAACCTACCTACCGGGCCCCGGCACCATCCCGGGGCCCGGAGCCCGGCCTCGCTCACCCTCCGCTCAGCGCACCCCGACCTCCGCCAGCGCCCGCCGCTGGACCGCACTGGGCCGCGCCGGGAAATACAGATAACAGACCCCGCCACTACCCCCGACGACCTTGCCCTCGGCGTTCTTCCGCTTCGTCCGCAGCCAGATGTTCTCGAACTGCCGGCGCTTGTAAACGCGCCGGACCGCGGCGTTGTCCGGTGCGGCCGGGTCGTTGGCGATGATGTCGCCAGCCTCGGTGAAGCCGACGACGGTCATCAGATGGCCGGCGGTGCCGTAGCCCGCGCCGTCGAGTTCGGTCTTCAGGAAGGACTGGGAGGTGATGACCGGGATGCCAGCGTGGATGAGGCGTTCGACGTCCGTGAGGGAGGAGAGGCGGGTCACTACGCCTTGCAGGTCGCGGTAGGTGGCGGCGTAGGCGGCGTTGAAGGGCCAGTTGCCGCAGCCTTCGTACTGGTAGTCGAAGGTGTGGCGGGCGGCGTGGCAGACCTGGGGGTCGGCGTAGTCGGGGTTGACCCAGGACAGCTGCTGCTGGGTGGGCTTGCGGCCCCAGTATTCGACGATCATCTGGGAGGAGGTGGGGCTGCACCAGGCCTCGCCCCCGTTGTCGTACTCCGGGTACTGGCCCTTGTGGATCTCCTGCGAGTAGCGCGGGACGACCAGCTCGCGGCCGACCCGTCCGGGCGCGGACGCCGGCACCTCGAAGCGGTCGGGGAGGTCCGAGCCCATGGCACCCAGCCGCCAGACGGTGGGGGTGAGGGTGCCGCCGGGCTTGCGGTAGAGGGTGACGCGGAGCTCGTAGGAGGCCAGGCGGAGGCCGCTCGCCGGGTTGTCGATGGCGAAGGTGTCGGTCGAGACGCTGCTCTTGCCGTCCTTCTGGTCGTCGACGGAGGTGCGCCGGATGTCGGTGGCGCCGTCGCCGGAGGTCCAGCGGCCCATGACGTACCAGGGGGTGCGGCCGCCGTCGGTGTAGGTGCCGCGCAGGGCGACGGCGATCCACGTGCCGGGCGGGGTGTGGGCGTTCCAGGAGGCGACGACCTCGGTGGCCGGGGTCCCCAGACGGTGGACCGGGGAGGTCCAGGTGGCGTATTCCCAGCGGGTGGTCCTGCCGGTGTGCGGGTCTTTGTAGTCGGAGGTGCCGGCCGGGCGCGCCAGGCGGATGCCCGGCCGGGCCCCGGGCGCGAGGACGGTGCCCTTGGCGTGGCCCTTGGTCCAGTCGGCTGTGGTGGTCCAGGCGTGATAGTCCACGAGGCTCTTCGATCGGCGCGCGGGGGCGTCCGGGGTGGTGGCGGTGGGAGCGGCGGTACCCGCGGCGGGTCTGCGGGAGGCGTCGACGGCCTGGGCCGAGGGGGTGGCGACACCCGCCGCGGCGGCTAGCGCGGCGGCCAGGACGGTGCGCCGGGGCGCGGAGCTGGTCATGGTGGAGGTCCCCCAGTCGGATGCGTACGAGCGGGTGCGAAGGTCGGGCCGGGGCCGCGGGTGGGCACGGGCGGGTCGGCAGTGGCTCAACTATTCCCGTTGCGGGCCCGCTTCGGAAGGCGCTACGACGCGCGTCGCCGGAGGAATATTGGTGTGGACCACTGGCATGAGGGGGCCGGAGCCCCGCGCGTACGCTGGCGCAATGGACCCTGACCTGGCTTCGCTCGCCGCCCGGCTGCGCACCGCGCCGCCCTCCTGCGGCCCGGTGCGGCTGATCGCGGTGGACGGGCACGCGGGATCGGGCAAGAGCACCTTCGCCGGGCGGCTGGCCGAGGAGCTGGGCGGGGCGCCGGTGGTGCACACCGACGACCTCGCCACCCATGAGGAGTTGTTCGCCTGGAGTGAGCGGTTCGGTGCCCAGATCCTCGCGCCGCTGTCCCGGGGGGAGACGGCGCGCTACGGCGTCTACGACTGGGTGCGCGGGGCCTTCACCGAGGAGCGTGCGCTCGCGCCCGCGCCGCTGGTGCTGGTCGAAGGCGTGGGCGCGGGCCGGCGGGCGCTGCGGCCGTATCTGGCGTGCCTGCTGTGGATGGAACTGGCGAGCGAACACTCCTGGGAAAGGGGTCAACTCCGGGACGGGCCAGGGCTCTCCGCGTTCTGGAGTGGCTGGATTCCGGCGGAGCGCGCGCACTTCGCAGCGGATCCTTCGCGCCCCTACGCCGATTTCCTGGTGCACCAGGGGCAGATGGGCTACGAGGTGATCGTGGGACCTTCCGGAACACCCTGAGCGGCCCCGCATTTCACGCTCCGTAGCGGACCACGGCCGACGCGCCCGACGACGCCGACAGGGTCCCGCCGAGTGCCTCAACTCGGCTTGACCTGGGGGGCGTACAGGACTTACGTTCTCAATGTGCGGTTCAACGGACCGCCCACAGATGCGAAGCCCCCGGTTGTTCCCCCGTGATCGGGGGCTTCGTTCTGTGCAAAACCAGCCCGTGGCGCCGCCGGGCACCCTCTCTCCCTCACCCTGGGTCACCGCACTCTTCACGCCGTCGCGTCGTGCCCGGTCGCCCGCTCTTGCCCCGTACCGCCCTCTACGGCCCGCGCCGATCCCGCAGGTACCATGCGAGTCCGTGCCACCGCAGGCCAGGGACCGAGGTGTGCGCGGAGACGGTCAACTCCCGTCCGCCGTATGCCGGTTAGGGAGCCGCGGCCGGGCACTCGCCCGGCGGTACACGGGGGACGTTTTGTGGGGGGACGGGATGGATTTCGGCACTCAGGGTTCGCCCGCCCCGGCCGAGCTCGCCTGGCTGCGCGCGGTCGACGCCTACACCGTGGGCGCCTATCCGCAGGCGGAGGAGGAGTTCCGGGCCGCCGTACGACTCGATCCGACGATGGCCGACGCCTGGCTCGGCCTGCACGCACTGCGCGCCGACACCTCCATCGCACTGCTGCGGATGCACCGGCACCGCGACCGCTTCGGTGAGATGCGCGCCCGCCACCGACGCACCCTCAACTCCTGGTACTGGCTGGGCTGGTGGGTCCAGCCGGTGCTGGAGACGGGCCGCGATCTGCTGCTCGCACACGCCTCCCACTGGCTCGACGGCCGCCATGTCGCCGAGCTGGACCAGGCACTGGCCGGCTGCCCGCCGGTCGACACCGACCCCCAGGTGCGCTTTCTGCACGCCTGCCGCGCCTATCTCGTCAAGGACTGGGACCAGCTCGTACGGCACACCGAGCCGCTGCTCAGCGATCCGGTGCTGGGCATCGAGGCGGGGCTGTTCGGCGGCATGGCGCGGGTGCGGCTGGAGATGTACGGGCAGGCCGAGCCGCTGCTGGCCGCCGCGCTGATGCGCTGCCGCAGCGAGCAGCCGCAGCGCAAGGAGCTGCGCTACTGGCTCGCCCGCGCCCACGAGGGCACCGGCCGCAGCGCCGCGGCACTCCCCCTCTACCGTGCCGTGCACCGCGTCGACCCGGCGTTCATGGACACCGCGGCGCGGCTCGCCGCCATCGCGGAGGGGGACGGCCTGGACGAGGGCTCCGATCTCGCGACGGTCTCCGCCGCCGGCCTCGGCCAGGAGGCCGGCGGCGATCCGGATCCGCCGGCCCCGCTCGATCCGGCCGACGGCCGTGAGCTGCTGGTGACCGGCGAGGCGGACGGGCCGGACGGCGAGGTGGGCGGCGCGCCCGCCGCGGGCGACGCGGCGGCCCGGGTCAAGGCGACGGCACCGGTGCCGCGCGGCGCCGAGCGGCTGCCCGCCGGGCCCGCTGATCCGGTGCTGCTGGAGAAGGCGCTGGCGGAGCTGGAGCGGATGGTCGGCATGGAGCCGGTCAAGCGGCAGGTGCGGGCGCTGTCGGCCCAGCTGCGGATGGCGCGACTGCGGGCGGGCCAGGGGCTGCCGGTGCAGCCGCCGAAACGGCACTTCGTCTTCTCCGGGCCCTCCGGGACCGGCAAGACCACCGTGGCCCGCATATTGGGGCGGGTGTTCTACGCCCTGGGGCTCCTCGGCGGCGACCACCTCGTGGAGGCCCAGCGGTCCGACCTGGTCGGCGAGTTCCTCGGCCAGACCGCCGTCAAGGCCAATGAGCTGATCGATTCGGCACTGGGCGGGGTGCTGTTCGTCGACGAGGCGTACAGCCTGTCCAACTCCGGCTACAGCAAGGGCGACGCCTACGGCGACGAGGCGCTGCAGGTGCTGCTCAAGCGCGCCGAGGACAACCGCGACCGGCTCGTCGTCATCCTGGCGGGCTACCCGGAGGGCATGGACCGGCTGCTGGCCGCCAACCCGGGGCTGTCGTCCCGCTTCACCAGCCGCGTCGACTTCCCCAGCTACCGGCCGCTGGAGCTGACCGCCATCGGTGAGGTGCTGGCCGCGGAGAACGGCGACCGCTGGGACGAGGAAGCCCGCGACGAGCTGTGCAGCATCAGCGGCCATGTCGTCGAGCAGGGCTGGATCGACGAGCTGGGCAACGGCCGCTTTCTGCGCACCCTCTACGAGAAGAGCTGCGCCTACCGCGATCTGCGGCTCTCCACCTGGCGCGGCACCCCCACCCGCGACGACCTCGCCACCCTCCGGCTGCCCGATCTGATGCAGGCCTACGGCGAGGTCTTCTCCGGCCGCGGCCCGGATCAGCAGGGGCGGCCGGAGTTCTGAGGGCGGCGAACCGGGCCGGCCGTCGGCGCGGCACCTCGGCCCGCCCTCGCCTCAGCCCGCGAGCGCCCGGTCCTCCGCCGGCAGCGGGGCCTCCTCGCGGGGCTCGCCGACCCGGTCTTCCGCGGCCCTGCGGCTGCGGGCCGCCGGAGCCCGGCGGTGGGCCGGGTCGCGGACCTCGCCGACGAGCATCTCCAGGACGTCCTCCAGGGCGACCAGGCCGAGCACCCGGCCGGTCGCGTCGGCGACCGCCGCCAGATGGGAGGCGGCCCGGCGCATCGCCGTCAGCGCGTCGTCCAGGGGCAGCTCGGCGCGGAGCGTGGTCATCGGGTGCCAGATGCGCTGGGGCACCGCACGGTCCCGTTCCTCCAGGTCAAGGACGTCCTTGACGTGGAGATAGCCCATGTACGCGCCGCCGGGGGCGCACACCGGGAACCGGGAGTAGCCGGTCCGTACGGTCAGCTCCTCCACCTGGCGGGGCGTCACGGTCGGTTCGACGGTGACCAGTCCCGCCCGGTCGAGGAGGACGTCCGTGACGGGGCGGCTGCCCAGTTCCAGGACGTCGGAGAGCTGTTCCTGTTCGGCCGGCTCCAGCAGGCCCGCCTGCCCGGCGTCCTCGACGAGGTGGGTCAGCTGCTCGCTGGTGAAGACCGCCTCGACCTCGTCCTTCGGCTCCACCCGGAAGAGCCGCAGCACTCCGCGGGCGCAGGCCCCGAGCAGCGCGGTGACCGGGCGGCACAGCCGCGCGAAGGCGACCAGACCGGGGCTGAACCACAGGGCGGTCTTCTCCGGCGCCGCCATCGCCAGGTTCTTGGGGACCATCTCGCCGATGACGAGATGGAGGAAGACCACCAGCGCCAGGGCGATGACATAGCCGAGCGGGTGGACCAGGGCGGCGGGCAGGTGGACCGCCTCGAAGAGCGGTTCCAGGAGGTGGGCGACGGTCGGTTCGGCGACCGCACCGAGCGTCAGTGAGCAGACGGTGATGCCGAACTGCGCGGCGGCCATCATCTGCGGGAGGTTCTCCAGGCCGTGCAGCACCTGCCGGGCCCGGGTGGAGCCCTCGGTCGCCAGCGGTTCGATCTGGCTGCGGCGTACGGAGACCAGGGCGAACTCGGCGCCGACGAAGAAGCCGTTGGCGAGCACGAGCAGCACCGCGAAGAGGAGCTGGACCAGCGTCACCGGGCCACCTCCGCGCCGACCACGACGGGCTCACGGTGCGCCTCGGGGGCGGCGGGCACCGTGACGGTCGCGGTCCGGACGATCCTTATCCGCTCGGCGCGGTGGTGCGACACCAGCCGCACCCGCAGCCGCCAGCCGTCGAGTTCCGCGATGTCGCCGGGGGCCGGGATCCGGCCGAGTATGTGTGCCACCAGTCCTGCCACCGTCTCGTACGGTCCTTCGGGGGCGTCCAGGCCGATCCGCCGCAGGGTGTCCACCCGGCAGCCGCCGTCGGCGTCCCAGGCGGGGCGGCCCTCCTCGGGCGGGGCCTGGCCGAGCTCGGGCAGGTCCACCCCGTCGTGCTCGTCGCGGACCTCGCCGACCAGCTCCTCGATGATGTCCTCCAGGGTGACCACACCGGCCGTGCCGCCGTACTCGTCGACGACCACCGCGATCGGCTGTTCGCTGCGCAGCCGCTCCAGCAGCGGCTGCACCGGCAGCGTCTCGGGCACCAGCAGCGGCGGTACCGCGATCCGTGCCGCCGGGATGCGCAGCCGCTCATGCTCCGGGACCGCCAGGGCGTCCTTGAGGTGCACCATCCCGACGATCTCGTCGAGGCGGGTGCGGTAGACGGGGAAACGGGAGAGGCCGGTGGCGCGGGTCAGGTTCACCACGTCCTCGGCGGTCGCGGACGCCTGCAGCGCGCTCACCCTCACGCGCGGCGTCATGACGTTCTCCGCCGTCAGATCGCCCAGCGACAGGGTGCGCACGAACAGGTCGGCGGTGTCCTGCTCGATCGCGCCGGCGCGGGCGGAGTGCCGGGCGAGCGAGACCAGTTCGCCGGGGGTGCGGGCGGAGGCCAGCTCATCGGTCGGCTCCACGCCCAGCACCCGCACCAGGCGGTTGGCGACGGTGTTCAGCAGGGTGATCACCGGGCGGAAGAAGCGGGAGAAGGCCCGCTGCGGGCCGGCCACGACGCGGGCGACGGGCAGCGGCTTGGAGACCGCCCAGTTCTTGGGGACCAGCTCGCCGATGACCATCTGGACGGCGGAGGCCAGCAGCATGCCGATCACCACCGCCGTGCCGGGGACCACGCCCTCGGGCAGGCCGATGGCCAGCAGCGGGCCGGACAGCAGCGCGGCCAGCGCGGGCTCGGCGAGCATACCGACCACCAATGAGGTGATCGTGATGCCCAGTTGGGTGCCGGACAGCTGGAAGGAGAGTTCCCTGAGGGCGGAGACGACGGTGTGGGCGCGGCGGTCGCCGTCGGCCGCGGCGCGCTCGGCGTCCGCCTTCTCGACGGTGACGAGTCCGAACTCGGCGGCGACGAAGAAACCGTTGGCCAGGATCAGGACGAGTGCCGCGGCGAGCAGCAGCAGGGGGCCGGTCATGCCGCCGCCTCCGTGGTATGCGGGGGTTGGGGAGGGGCGGCGCAGGTACTACAGGACGATCCGTCCATTGCCGGAGGGAGTCACTCCTCGGGTCGCAGTGGTCCCACTGAGGGGCAGGGCGCAGGGCGCGCCCCGGAGAACAGAGTAAACAGCGGGGCCCGGATTAGGGCAGGCTCACCCGGCCGTGTGGTCGACAGCACCATGCTTCTCGGTGAGGTCGCGCAGCGCACGGGCGTCCCGGATGGCCTGGTCCCTGGCGATGCCGGGCTGGATGCCCATGGCGGGCAGGCTGGTGCCGTCGGCGAGGTCGAGATGGACCCAGGGGTCGCCGGCCCGGAGGTTGACCCGCAGGACCTGCGCCCAGGCCAGTTCGCGCTTGGTGGTGAGGTTGACCACCGTGATGCCCTCCTGCCGCGCGACCACCTTCGGGCGGCCGAGCAGCAGGAGGACGGCCAGCACCAGCAGTCCGGTAAGGACGAAGCTCAGCCGCTCGCCGCCGCTCAGCTTCGGCAGCGCCAGCGCGATCGCCGTGAGGGCGGCGAGCTGGGCGAGGCCCACGGAGTACAGGACGACCCGGGTGCGGGTCGGCCGGAAGGTCACCGGCAGGCTGGGCAGGGGCGCGGACACGTCGTCGGTCTTCCGTCGTGGGTGGTGCGGTGCGTACGGGTGGGTGGCCTGGGGCCGCGGATCAGAGCCGGCAGGCGTGGATGCCGGTGGTCAGGATCGCGCGGGCGCCGAGGTCGTAGAGCTCGTCCATGATGCGCTGGGCGTCCTTGGACGGGACCATCGAGCGGACCGCGACCCAGCCCTCGTGGTGCAGCGGGGAGACGGTCGGCGACTCCAGGCCCGGGGTGAGGCCGACGGCCTTCTCGACGTGCTCGACCCGGATGTCGTAATCCATCATCACGTACCGGCGGGCCACCAGGACGCCCTGCATACGGCGCAGGAACTGGCGCACCTTCGGGTCGTCGTCCGGTGCGCCGGTGCCGCGGATGACGACGGCCTCGGACTTCAGGATCGGCTCGCCGATGATCTCCAGGCCGGCGTTGCGCAGGGTGGTGCCGGTCTCCACGACATCCGCGATGATCTCGGCGACGCCGAGCTGGATGGCGGTCTCCACGGCGCCGTCGAGGTGGACGACGGAGGCGTCCACGCCGTTGTCGGCGAGGTGCTGGCGGACCAGGCCGGAGAAGGAGGTGGCGATCGTCATGCCGCCGAAGTCGGTGACCTCCTTGGCCGTGCCCGGACGGGTGGCGTAGCGGAAGGTCGAGCCGGCGAAGCCGAGCTGGAGGATCTCCTCGGCCGGCGAGCCGGAGTCCAGCAGCAGGTCACGGCCGGTGATGCCGATGTCGAGCTTGCCGGAGCCCACGTAGACCGCGATGTCGCGCGGGCGCAGGAAGAAGAACTCGACCTCGTTCTCCGCGTCGACCAGGACCAGTTCCCTGCGGTCCTTGCGCTGGCGGTAGCCGGCCTCATGGAGCATCGCCGACGCAGGCTCGGACAGTGAACCCTTGTTGGGGACAGCGATGCGCAGCATGAGAGCGAGTTCCTTTGCAGCTAAGCGGTGTTGGGTGTGCCTGGGGGTGGATCAGAGGTGGGCGTAGACGTCGTCCAGGGAAATGCCCTTGGCGACCATCATGACCTGGAGGTGGTAGAGGAGCTGGGAGATCTCCTCGGCGGCGGCCTCGTCGGACTCGTACTCGGCGGCCATCCAGACCTCGGCGGCCTCCTCGACGACCTTCTTGCCGATCGTATGGACACCTGCCTGCACCAGCTCGGCGGTGCGGGAGGTGGTGGGGTCGCCGGTGGCGGCCTTCTGCTGGAGCTCGGAGAAAAGCTCCTCGAACGTCTTCTTGGACATGATGGTGACCACCCTACGCGGTCGGCCCCCGCTCCTAGCGCCAGGGCTCGGACACGGTGCGCAGCGTCGCGGCGGTGGCGACCGCGGCGGTGACCGCCTCGTGGCCCTTGTCCTCGGTGGAGCCCTCCAGGCCCGCGCGGTCCAGGGCCTGCTGCTCGGTGTCGCAGGTCAGCACGCCGAAGCCGACCGGTACACCGGTGTCCACCGAGACCTGGGTCAGGCCCTGGGTGACGCCCTGGCAGACGTAGTCGAAGTGCGGCGTGCCGCCCCTGATGACCACGCCGAGGGCGACCACCGCGTCATAGCCGCGGCCGGCCAGGACCTTGGCGACGACCGGCAGCTCGAAGGTGCCGGGCACCCGCAGCAGCGTCGGCTCGTCGATACCGAGCTCGGTGAGGGCGCGCAGCGCGCCGTCCACGAGGCCGTCCATCACTTGCTGGTGCCACTGCGCCGCGATGACGGCCACCCGCAGGTCGCCACAGTTCTTCACGGTCAGTTCGGGTGCGCCCTTGCCGCTCACGGTTCTCCTCGTTCGGGTGATGTGCTGGGTGGTGGTGACGTCGTGCCGGGTGGCTACTGGTTGTCGCAGGTGGTCGCGGAAGCGGGCGCGGCGTAGGCCGCTCCGGTGGAGGTGGTGCCTGTACCGGGTTCCAGCCAGGGCAGGTCGTGCCCCATCCGGTCCCGCTTGGTGCGCAGATACCGCAGATTGTGTTCCCCGGCCTGGACGGGCATCGGCTCGCGGCCGGAGACCCGCAGGCCGTGCCGCACCAGGGCGGCGGTCTTTTCGGGGTTGTTGGTCATCAGACGCAGCGAGCGCACCCCGAGGTCCTGGAGCATCTGCGCACCCGCGGCGTAGTCGCGGGAGTCGGCGGGCAGCCCCAGTTCGAGGTTGGCGTCGAGGGTGTCCCGGCCGCGCTCCTGGAGTTCGTAGGCGCGCAGCTTGGACAGCAGGCCGATGCCGCGCCCTTCGTGGCCGCGGAGGTAGATCACCACACCGCGTCCGGCCTCGGAGATCTGCCGCAGCGAGGCCTCCAGCTGGGGGCCGCAGTCGCAGCGCAGCGAGTGGAAGATATCGCCGGTCAGGCATTCGGAGTGCACCCTGACCAGGACGTCCTCACCGTCGCCGAGCTCCCCGGCGACCAGCGCGATGTGCTCGACCCCGTCGACGGTGGAGCGGTAGCCGTAGGCGGTGAACTCACCGTGTGCGGTGGGCAGCCGGGTCTCGGCCTCGCGGCGGACGGTGGGCTCGGACGACTGCCGGTAGGCGATCAGGTCCTCGATGGAGATGATCGACAGTCCGTGCTTACGGGCGAACGGCACCAGCTCCGGCAGCCGCAGCATCGTGCCGTCCTCGCCCGCGATCTCCACGATGGCGGCGGCCGGGCGCAGTCCGGCCAGCCGGGCGAGGTCGACACCGGCTTCGGTGTGGCCGTTGCGGACCAGCACCCCGCCGGGCCGGGCGCGCAGCGGGAAGATGTGGCCGGGCCGGACGAAGTCACCGGCGACCGATTCCCCGGAGGCGAGCAGCCGCAGGGTGGTGGCGCGGTCGGCGGCGGAGATGCCGGTGGTCACGCCGTGCGCGGCGGTGGCGTCGACGGAGACGGTGAAGGCGGTCCGCATCGACTCGGTGTTGTGCTCGACCATCTGCGGGAGTTCCAGCCGGTCCAGCTCCGGGCCCTCCATGGGGGCGCAGATCAGCCCGCGGCACTCGCTCATCATGAACGCGACGATCTCGGGGGTGGCCTTCTCCGCGGCGATGACGAGGTCGCCCTCGTTCTCGCGGTTCTCGTCGTCCACGACGACCACGGGGCGGCCGGCGGCGATATCGGCGATGGCCTGCTCGACGGGGTCGAGCGCCAGTGCAGCGGCGTCCTCGTCGTACCAGCTCTGCAGTGCGGTCATGCCGCTGCTCCTTCCAGGACGGGGCGGCCGCTCGCACGCGAGCGCAGCCACCAGTCGCGCAGGCCCCACACGACGAGGGCGAGATAGACGACGTAGACAAGGCCGGAGAAGGCGAGCCCGCTGCTGAAGGCGAGCGGGACGCCGACGACGTCGACCAGCAGCCAGGCGAACCAGAACTCGACCAGGCCGCGGGCCTGGGCGACCATCGCGGTGAGCGTGCCGACGAAGATGTAGGCGTCCGGCCAGGGGTTCCAGGACAGCTGCGGGATCAGGGTGAACAGGGTGCCGACGGCCACGGTGCCCACGGCGGTGCCGCCGAGCAGCACACCGCGCTCGCGCCAGCCGGCGAAGCGTACGGCGATGGAGCCGTCCTGCGCCTGCTGCCGGCCGCGCTGCCACTGCCGCCAGCCCCACAACGCCACGCCGATGACGAGGAGTTGCTTGCCTACGCCGCCGCTGAGGTGGGCGGAGGCGTAGGCGGCGACGAGGACGGCACCGGAGAGGAACTGGGCGGGCCAGGTCCAGATGGAGCGCCGCCAGCCGAGTGCCAGTGCGGCCAGACCGATGGTGTTGCCGATCATGTCGGACCAGATGACGTGCTGCCCGAGGGCCGTGAAGGCCTCGCCGTTCAGCGTGTCGAGGACGCTCACCGGTCCATCTCCTTGATCTCCTCGATGTCCTTGAGGTCCGCGCTGCCGTCGGCGCCTCGCCCGAGCAGCCGCTCGACGTACTTGGCGAGGACGTCGACCTCAAGGTTCACCGGGTCGCCGGCCTTCTTGATGCCCAGGGTGGTCAGGGCGAGGGTGGTGGGGATGAGGCTGATGGTGAAGTAGTCGTCGGCCGCGTCGACGACGGTGAGGCTGACGCCGTCGACGGTGATGGAGCCCTTCTCGACGACATAGCGGGACAGCGCGGCCGGCAGCGCGATCTTGACGATCTCCCAGTGTTCGCCGGGGGTGCGCTCCAGGATCGTGCCGGTGCCGTCGACATGGCCCTGGACGAGGTGTCCGCCGAGCCGCCCGCCGAGCGCCATCGGGCGCTCCAGGTTGACCCGCGAGCCGGCGGCCAGCGCGCCGAGGCTGGAGCGGTTGAGGGTCTCGGCCATCACATCGGCGGTGAATTCACCGTCGACGGTCTCCACGACGGTCAGACACACGCCGTTGACGGCGATCGAGTCACCGTGCTTGGCGTCTTCGGTGACGACGGGTCCGCGCAGTCGGAAGCGGGAGGCATCACCGAGGTCCTCGACGGCGACGACCTCACCCAGTTCTTCGACGATTCCGGTGAACACTTCAGTTCTCCTCGTGGAGGGCGTGGCGGATGGGAGTGGCGGTGATGCGCAGGTCGGGTCCGAGCCGTTCGGTATCGGTCACGTCGAGCCGCAACGCCTGGGCGATGGTGGTGATTCCGGCGTCGCCGACGGCGGCCGGTCCGGCGCCGAGCAGTACCGGGGCGAGATAGCCGACGACCTTGTCGACGGCCTGGGCGGCGAGGAAGGCACCGGCGAGGGTGGGGCCCCCTTCGAGCAGCACGGAGCGCACCTCCCGTGCGTACAGGGCCTGGAGCAGTGCGGGGATGTGCAGCCCGCGCCCGTCGGCGGCGCGCGGCAGCCGGACGATCGGGGCGAGGCCTTCGAGGTGACCGGCGTCGGCGTCCTCGGCGACCGCGATGAGGGTGGGCGCGGTGCCGTCCAGGACGCGGGCGCCGGCCTTGACGGCCGTGGCGCCGGAGTCGACGACGACCCGCAGCGGCTGGCTGATCTCGTCGTCGGACAGCCCGCTGATCCGGGCGCCGAGCTGCGGGTCGTCGGCGCGGGCGGTGCCGGAGCCGACGATCACGGCGTCCGCGGCGGCCCGCAGCCGGTGCACATCGGCGCGCGACTGCGGCGAGCTGATCCAGCGGCTGGTGCCGTCGGCGGCGGCGATCCGGCCGTCGAGGGTGGCGGCGTACTTCCACAGCACGAACGGGCGGCGGCGCAGCACCGAGGTCAGCCAGGCCTCGTTGCCGGCGGCGGCCTCGTCGGCGAGCAGTCCGCCCTCGACGTCGATCCCGGCCTCGCCCAGGGTGACGGCGCCGCCGGTGGCGGCCGGGTTGGGGTCGGAGACGGCATAGACGACGCGGGCGACCCCGGCGTCGATCAGCGCCTGGGCGCAGGGGCCGGTGCGGCCGGTGTGGTTGCAGGGTTCGAGGGTGACCAGTGCGGTGCCGCCCCGGGCGCGTTCGCCCGCGGCACGCAGGGCGTGGATCTCGGCGTGCGGCCCACCGGCCCGCTGATGCCAGCCCTCACCCGCCGTACGGCCCGCGGAGTCCAGGACCACACAGCCGACCACGGGGTTGGGGCTGGTGTGCCCGAGCCCGCGCGCGGCGAGCTCAATGGCTCGGCGCATCGCCGCGATCTCGACGGGGGCTGCGGTGGCCACCGGGTCCTCCTGCCTCTCAGGGCACGGACTCCGGGGCTGTCTGGACGACAGAAGCGGAAACGACGCCACGGGAACACCGCGACCGGAAATACACGGACCGTCCGGGAAAATGACCGGACGCGCCGCCGACGGCGGTGTACCGAAGCTCGCCCGCCGCGCACTGCCTCCCATCCGGACTTTCACCGTCGGTGCAGGAATTTCACCTGCTCAACCGGCCGCTGGCTGCGGACGGGTCGCGGACTGTTACCGCCGGTTCGGAATTACACCGACCCCGGAGTGCGCTGCTGCTCTTATGTCAGTACAGCTTCAGTCTGCCACGCCGCGTCGTCGCCCATGCGAGCGAAGCCCTGTGGGCTGCCTCACAGCCCCCGGCGCGCCACCCGTGTCACGGACCGCGCGCGTGAGGCGTCATAGCGGAGACGTCCCCCTCCCCTCTCCCCTCAAGGACTGATCCGCGATGGCGACAATTCTGGTGACCGGCGGCACGGGCACACTCGGGCGGCCCCTGGTGGACCGGCTGCTCGACGACGGCCATGACGTCCGGTCACTGAGCCGGCGGCCGCACACCGGCACGGAGCGCCCCCGGCCGCGGTCGTACGCGGTCGATCTGCGCGACGGCACGGGGCTGCCCGAGGCGATGGCGGGCGTGGACACGATCGTGCACTGCGCCACGACGCCGGCCGGCGGCGACATGGAGGCGGCGGGGCGGCTCGTCCAGGCGGCGAAGGCGGCGGGCATCCCGCACCTGGTGTACATCTCGATCGTCGGGGTGGACCGGGTGCCGCTCAGGTACTACCGCACCAAGCTGGCGGTGGAGCGGCTGATCGAGGACTCCGGCCTCGGCTGGACGGTGCTGCGCACGACGCAGTTCCACCATCTGGTGCTGCAGCTCATCAAGGCGGGCGCCCGGTCGCCGGTGCTGCCGGTGCCGACCGGGGTACGGGTGCAGCCGGTCGAGGTACGCGAAGTGGCCGCCCGGCTCGCCGGGTTGGCGGCCGGCGACCCGGCCGGCCGGGTCCCGGACATGGGCGGCCCCGAGGTGCTGAGCACCCACGATGTCGTACGGGCCACGCTGGAGGCGGGCGGACGGCGCCGCCTCCTGCTCCCGCTGTGGCTGCCGGGCGCGTCCGCCGCCGCCCTGCGCCGCGGCGGAAACCTGACCCCGGAACACGCCGACGGGCAACACACCTATGCGGAATTCCTGGCGGAGAGGGCGGGTGGGGGGCTGATGGGCGGGTGAGGGGGTGACGGGGTGGGGGCCGGGGCCTGACGGACGGGTGGGGGCCCGGCGTGTGGGTGGGGGCCCGGCGTGCGGGTGAGGGGGTGTCAGCACCCTCCCGTTCGGGTGTCCTCGGGAATACCGCCCGCCCCCGGCACGTTGTGGCCCGCGAGGGGCGCCCGCACCCCCTACGGGATCTGTTCCCACCCCCCTGACGGGTCACCTCAGGGACGGGGAGACACCCCCGGCCCCGCGGCCCCGAACAGCTCGTTCTGTGCGGCGTCCCGTGCGGCGAGCACCGCGCCGAGCAGCACCGCCCGCCCGCCGACCGCACCCGCGCGTACGTCGGTGCGCAGCGGGGAGAGCCGGGCCAGATGGCCGGCGACCCGGTCGGCGAGCGCGGCGCCGCCGCCGCGGCCGATCTCCCCGCCGAGGACGACACACCCGGGGTCGAGTACGGCGCACACGGCCGCCACACCGAGGGCGATCCGCGCGGCCAGCGCGTCGAGGAACGCGGCGCCGGCGTCGCCGGCAGCCACGGCGGACCGGACGAGGGACTCGGCGGGCGGGGCCTCGGTGGGCGGGGCCTCGGTGGGCGAGGCCTCGGTGGGGGCCCCGGTGTCGGACGGGGGCTCGTGCGCCCCGCTGCCTGACGGGGGCTCGTTCGCCCCGGTGCCGGACGAGAGCTCGTGCACCCCAGTGCCGGGCGAGGATGCGTCCGCCCCCTTCGGGCCGACGGCGGCCCCGTACGGCATGCCGTGTTCCGCCGCGAGGGCGCAGATCGCGGCGGAGCCTGCCAGGGAGTGGAAGCCGCCGTCGCAGCCGCTCGCGGAGGGCAGCGCGCCGGTGCCGGGGACCGGCAGAAAGCCGATCTCGCCGGTGCCGCCCGAGGCGCCGCGCCGCAGTGCGCCGTCCAGGACCACGGCGGCGCCGGTGCCCTGGCCGAGCCAGAGCAGGACGAAGGTGTCGCGGTCGTGGGCCGCGCCATCGCGCTGCTCCGCGATGGCGGCGAGATTGACCTCGTTCTCCAGCAGGACCGGTACACCCGTCCGCGCGCGCAGCGCGCCGACCAGTCCGACATGCCAGGACGGGATCCAGTCGGTGCCGCCGAACCGCCCGGTGGCGGGGTCGACCAGGCCGGGGGCGCCGACGGCGACGGTGTGCGGGGCGTGTGCGCCCGCCGCGGCAAGGGCCTTGTCCACGGCGGCGAGTGCGGTGGCGACGGCCGTATCGGGGGCGCCGTCCGGGTCGATGAGGACGGTGTGCTCGGCGCGTACCCGGCCCAGGAGGTCGGCCACCGCGACGGTGGCGCTGTGCGTCCGCAGATCGAGGCCGACGAGATGGGCCCGGTCGGCGACGATCCCGTAGAGCCGGGCATTGGGCCCGCGCCGCTGTGCGCCGCTCTCGCCGACCACGGTGATCAGCCCGGCCTCCTGGAGACGCTCGACGAGGTCCGCCACGGTCGGCCGGGACAGACCGGTCAGCGACTTGAGCTGACCTGCCGTCAACGGTCCCTCGGACTGCAGGAGTTGCAGGGCCAGACGATCGTTGATCAGCCGTGCGGTGGTCGGGGAGGCGGTGCGGCCGGCCGCTGCCGCGCGCGGTGGATGCATGGCGGGATTCTTTCATCCGGTCGGGCCAACACCCTTATTATCAGGCAGGGTTCCTGATAATTTACCGCTCATGGCTGGCAACGGCATCCCCGACGACCTCACAGCCCCGATCCCCCACCCCGGGCTGCGTCGCGCACGCTGGTCCGTCGCCGTGGTGTTCCTCATCCATGGCTCGGTCACCGGCAACTTCGCGACCCGCATCCCCTGGATCCAGGACCACACCGCTCTCTCACCGGGCCAACTCGGCCTGGCGCTCGCCTTCCCGGCGATCGGCGCGTCCCTGGCGATGCCGCTGGCCGGCCGGATCAGCCACCGCTTCGGCGCCCGCACGGCACTGCGCGGTCTGCTCGCCCTGTGGACCCTGTCCCTGGTCCTGCCCGCCCTCTCCCCCGGCCTGTACGCGCTGTGCCCGGCGCTGCTGATGTACGGCGCGGCCTCCGGGATGTCGGACGTCGCGATGAATGCGCTGGGCGTGGAGACCGAGGACCGGCTCGGCAAACCGATCATGTCGGGGCTGCACGGTATGTGGAGCGCGGGCGCCCTGCTCGGCTCGGCGGCCGGCACCGTCGCCGCGCACGCCGGGTGGGACGCCCGGCTCCACCTGGCCGGTGCCGCGCTCGTACTGACCCTGCTCGGCGCGCTCGCCTGCCGGGGCGTACTGGATCTGCGCAGCGCCCCCGAGGAGCATCCGCCGCCGCGCTTCGCGCTGCCGCCGAGGTCGGCACTGGTCATCGGGGCCATAGGATTCTGCGCGGTCTTCGCGGAGGGCGCGGGCCTGGACTGGTCGGCGGTCTACCTCCGCGACGAGCTGGGCACCGACGCGGGTCTTGCGGCCGCCTCAACCACCGCCTTCGCGTGCACGATGACCGTCGCACGGCTGGCCGGGGACAAGGTGGTCGCCCGTTTCGGTGCGGTGCGTACGGTGCGGGCGGGCGGGGTGCTGGCCGCGGCCGGCGGTCTGCTGATCGTCGCGGCCCGGCATCCGGCCATGGCGATGGGCGGGTTCGGCCTGATGGGCCTCGGGATCGCGGTGGTGGTCCCGCTGGCCTTCGCGGCCGCCGGACGCAGCGGCCCCGCGCCCAGCCAGGCGATCGCGGGCGTCGCCACGATCACCTACACCTCCGGCCTCATCGCACCCTCCGCGATCGGCGGGCTCGCCCAGGCGACCTCCCTGCCGGTGTCGTTCATGCTGGTCACGACGTTGGCGTGCGGGCTGGTGGCGGGGGCGCGGGTGCTGCGGGTGCCGAGTCGTACGGCGTCGGGCAGCGCCCCCGCGGTGACGGGAGACCTGGAGCGGTCGTGAGGACCGGCGGGCGACGACCCCGGTCGGTGTGTGGGACGGCGGCGTCCGGCCGGGCTCCCTCCGCGGTCGCCAGGACGCTTCTCCCCGTGGAAGCGTCCGCCCCACCTAGCGGCAAGGCTCAGGCCGCATCCGCCTCCGTACTCGTGCCCGCACCTGTGCCCGCGTCCGAGGTCTCCGGCCGGAGCAGACGGCCGGCGATGGCGCGGGCGCGGTCGGACCACGGGGTGGGGCGCAGCGTCTGCGCGTCGATGCGGACGAGCACCCGGTGGCCCCGGGCGTAGGTCTCGGCGCCGTCGGCCGAGCAGAGCCGGAAGCCATAGGTGAGGCCGGTGCGGCCGAGGCGTTCGACCCACAGGTGCGCCGCGTAGTGGCCGGGCCGGGTGACCGAGCGCTCGTAGGAGACGTGCATCTCCTTGATGACGTTGCACATATCGCCCGCGGCGGCCCAGTCGCCGTCGAAGCCGAAGCCCTGCTCGTGCCAGTACTCCGCCCAGGCGCGCTCGGCGAGCAGCGGGTAGCGGGAGTTGTGGAGCATGCCGAGCGCGTCGAGGTCGTCGAAGTGGACGGTGACGGGGACCAGTTCGCCGTACGGGACGGTGGTGGTCTGCAGGGGTTCGACGCTCACGGGTGGTGCTCCTGGTTTCTCGCGCCGAGCGGCGCTGTTGGTGCGAAGGGTGCTGTTGGGGTGGGTGGGGCTCGTGCGACGAGCCGGAGCCATCGTAAGCGGCTGCTTAGAGATGCTCTCCATCGGCCTGCTGAGGGGTGGGACGATGACGCGCTGCGGCTGGACTGCGTGAAGTCCCACGGCCCGCTGCGCGCCTACTGCGAGGCGCAGGGTTTTGTGCATCGCGGAGGTGTGCCGGTGGGCGGGGCGCGGGGCAGCGCCAGGACGACGGCCCGGTCCCCTGGGGCGGCCGCTACGAGCCGGCCCTTGCCGGGAGATGCCCGTCGGGGTGAGGTAAGCCAGTGAACCCAACGAAGAACGGACGGTAAGCGTGGCCAACAGCGCCCTCCTCGTGATGGATATCCAACAGGACATCGTGGACATCGTCGACGACGGCTCCGGATATCTGCCGCGCCTTCGTACAGCGATCGACGGTGCCCGGACGGCGGGTATCCCGGTGATCTACGTGGTCATCGGGCTACGGCCGGGCCATCCGGAAGTCGGCGCCCGCAACAGAGTGCTGAACGCCGCCGTGCAGGCCGGCCTCTTCGCCGAGGGCGCCCCCGGTACCGCGATCCACCCCGCCGTCGCGCCCCGGCAGGACGACATCGTGGTCACCAAAAGGCGGGCGAGTGCGTTCTCGGGCAGCGACCTCGACGTGGTGCTCAGGGCTCGCGGCATCGACAGCCTCGTTCTCACCGGCCTCTCCACCAGTGGCGTGGTGCTGCACACCCTGTGCCAGGCCAACGACCAGGACTTCGGCCTCACCGTCTTGGCGGATGCCTGCCTCGACACCGACCCCGAGGTCCACCGGGTCCTCACCGAAAGGCTGTTCCCGCAGTGGGCCGATGTGGTCGCCGTCGAGGACTGGCTCAAAGCCATCGCACCGCAGTAGTGGGAGGCCGTCGGCACCGCCCCGGAAATTGTGTCGAACGCGGGGTTGATCCTTGAGAAGGTCATGGGTGTCCCGGATCCACCGTGAAAGGAATGCCCATGCCGCGTGCCGTCACCTTGATTCGCTCTGCATCCCTGTCCGATGTTGCCGAGTACGCCTACGCGGCCACGGCCCCGGCAGAGTCGCGGCTGATCTTCCTCGCCGGTGCCTGTCCACTGAATGAGGACGGCTCCACCGCGGCGATCGGGGACGTCGCGGGGCAGGCGGCCAAGGCAGTGGAGAACCTCCGGACCGCGCTGGCGGACGCCGGCGCGTCGCTGCACGATGTCATCAGTACCCGCGTTCTCGTGGCCTCCTCCCGTCAGGAAGACCTGGTGAAGGCGTGGGAGGTGGTCCGGGACGCATTCGGTGAACACGATGTGCCCAGCACGCTGATGGGGGTCACCGTGCTCGGCTACAACGACCAGCTCGTAGAGATCGAATCGATCGCCGCCGTGCTCGATTCCTGAGCCGGCGGAACCTCCTTGCGAGGGCGGCCTGCCGTCCCGCTCCCGCCCCCTGCCGTCTTTGAAGCCCTGTGCCCCGGGTGCTCAGGTCTCCAGGGACGGCAGGGGGCGGGAACAGGTGGAGCGGGCGACGAAGGCGATGCCGTCGTAGTCCTCGGCCGGTACGAGCGGTGCCACGTGGAGGCGGTAGACGAACCGTGGGACGGCGGCGCCGAAGGTGCGCTGCATGTGCGGGGTGCGCAGCCACTGGGCGGTTTCGGGTGACGGGCCGTCGGTGCGCAGGTCGGCGTAGTAGTCGCCGGGGACGGCTGCCGCCAGACGCGCTTCGACGGATCGGATCCCGGTGCCGATGCGGTGGCGGACCGGCTGTCCTTGTGGGTCGTTGGTGCGGCGGGCGAGGAAGGAGCCTCTGCCGAAGAGCAGGGCCAGTGCGTAGTAGGCGTCGCCGTAGCGTTCCCGGAGTCTGCTGCCGAGTGCGGGCACTCCGTCGCCGTAAGTGCCTTTCGTGAGGTGTCCGTTGTGGGCCCAGACGATGACGCGTGCCTGGGGGTTGTCGTCGACGAGCCGCGTGACGGCGTCGGCCATGTAGCGGTCCCGGACGGCGAAGACGCTGTTCTCCCCGGAGGGCACGTCGAGAGAGCGGGTCACCAGATCGGCGGCGCGGGTGAGGATGCGCGCATGTTCCAGGGCCTCGTCCGCGGCGTCCGCTGTGGTGTGTTGGGCGAACTTTTCCCGGTGGTCCTCCAGGAAGCCGGCGAGTGCCTCGGCGCGGCGCAGGAGGGCCTGCTGCGGGTCGGGCCGGGAAGCGGGGTGGGCCTGCGCCAGTACCCCCAACTCGCTTACGTCCTCAGCCCGTTCGGGCGCCACCTGGCGCAGGAAGGCAGCGACCGCCTCGACCGAGTCGGCGCAGCGCTGGGGATCGATGCCGACGAGGCGCACCTGCCGGCCTTCGGGGAGGCCGCGGTTGTGGGCGCGCAGCCACTCGACGAGGTCGAGCATCTCCTCGGTGCGCAAGGTCCAGAACCCCAGGCGGGTGATCAGGCGCGCGGGGTCCCCGGTGCCGTGCCGCACGTACGCGTCCAGGGCGCGGGCGGCGGATGCGCTGGCTTCCAGGGCGAGGGTGGTGAAGCCCGCCTCGCGCACCAGGAATTCCACGATCCGGTGCTTGAGGCGGAAGAACTCGCGGGTGCCGTGGGTGGATTCGCCCAGGCCGACGATCCGCACGTCCCGCAGGGTGGTGCCCAGGGGTTCGAGGTCCTGGTGGGGAGCGCCGGGTGTCAGCGAGCCGAGTGGGCTGGCGTGCTCGGTCAGCCAGCGGGCGATGTCATCGGGCACCGTGGTGCGTCTCCTCCCTGCGTACGGCCGGGCGGCGCCTCGGCGCGCCCGTACACCCGCACCTGACCGTGCGTCTGCCCCTGACCGTGCGTCTGCTCCTGCTCCTGCTCCCGGCAGGCGGCATGCCGCCTGCGGCGAGGATGTCCTGGAGGTCTTGCACGGCGTCCGGGTGTCCGTGCTCGGAGTACACGCCGGAGACGTTGACGACAACTTCGTCCACGCCCGCCCGACCACATTTCGGCCAACTGCAGTTGCAGAGTGCGACACGGAGCTGTCGCATGCCCGCGTGCCGGCCAGTCACGGCCACCGTCCCGCCACCCCGGCACACCGACGGGTTCTACGTCCTCAACAGCTGGGACGGCCTTCCCCACCCCTCCGCCAGGCCCTTTACCGCCGTACGAGACTCCCGCATCGGCGGCCAGCGCCGGTGGACCACATCGGTGAGCGGGTTGCTGTGGACATCAGCGCTCGCCGTCGGTGGGCTCGTTGTAGTCGCTGGTCCCGCCGTCGAGGAGTGGCGTGTCCCGGCGGCCCGCCACTCCGGAGAGCCAGCGCAGGGAGTGGTAGCCGGTGAGCACGGTGAGCGTCCCCAGCGCGATGCCGTTCAGCTCGAAGTTCTCGGTGAACTTCAGCGAGACGCCGCCGATGGCGATGATGATCCCGGCCGCCGCAGGAATGAGGTTCAGGGGGACCGAGAAGTCCACCTTGTTCCGCACCCAGATCTGGGCTCCCAGCAGGCCGATCATGCCGTACAGGATGACGGTGATACCGCCCAGCACCCCGCCGGGGATCGCCGCCACCACCGCGCCGAACTTGGGGCACAAGCCGAAGAGCAGGGCGAAGCCGGCCGCCGCCCAGTAGGCCGCGGTGGAGTAGACCCTGGTGGCCGCCATGACGCCGATGTTCTCGGCGTAGGTCGTGGTGGCGGGGCCGCCTACCGCGGTCGACAGGACCGTCGCGGTGCCATCGGCCATGATGGCCATGCCCATCTTGTCGTCCAGGGGATCACCGGTCATGGCGCCGACCGCCTTGATGTGTCCGGCGTTCTCCGCGATCAACGCGACGAGGACCGGCAGCGCGACGAGGACCGCGGAGGCGGAGAAATTCGGTGCGTGGAAGGTGGGAACACCGATCCAGTCCGCCTTTTCGACGCCGGAGAAGTCGATGCGCCAGTGGTCCGTGAGCTTGCCCGCACCATTGACGGAATGAATCTTTCCCGCGGTGCGGTCGAGAATCCAGGACAGCGCATAGCCGAAGACCAGGCCCAAGAAAATGGCGATTCGTGACCAGAAGCCCCGGAGCACGACGAGAGCGAGTCCGGTGAACAGCATCGTCGCCAGCGCCGTCCACTGGTCCTGGGGCCAGTACGTGGACGCCGTGACGGGGGCGAGATTGAAGCCGATCAGCATCACGACCGCGCCCGTCACGGTCGGCGGGAGCACCGCGTGGATCACCCGGGCCCCGACGACATGGATGGCGATGCCGCAGCCGGCCAAGCAGGCGCCCACCACGAGCATCGCGCCGGTCAGGGTGCCGGCGTCACCCCCCTGGCCCGCGATCACGACGGACACGCCCACGAAAGAGAGCGAGGAGCCCAGGTAGCTGGGGATGCGTCCGCGGGTGATCACCAGGAACAGTGCGGTGGCGACACCCGACGCCATCAGGGCGAGGCTGGGATCCAGCCCCATGAGCACGGGGGCGACGAAACACGCCCCGATCATCGACACCACGTGCTGGGCGCCGAGTGCGATCGTCCGCCCCCACGTCAGGCGCTCCCCGGGTCTGACCACCTCGCCGGGCTTCAGATGCCGCCCGTCCCCATGCAGTTTCCATCCGAAGCCGGCCATGATCACTCTCCACTCTGCGACGCCCTGCACGTCACAGAGCCGAGGTGATTCATAGTCGAACGACTGCTTCGGGACAAACTGAAGCCGAGGGGAATCGAGTGGTCCGGGGAATGCGGGTTTCCCGGCCCGGCCGCGGGCACCACCGTCCGCGGCACAAGCGGGCGCGCCGCCCATTACCCCGTTCCGGTCATCGACGACCGGCAAACCTCACTATCCGCAATTCCACTGTCACGCTGAGTACATGACGACGACTCAGAAATACGGCGGTCCCAGGCCCGGCACCGGCCCCGGCCCCGGCCGTGCGGCACCGACCGGGGGGTGCGCCGCCCGCCCTCCGACCGGCGCGGGGCCCACGGCCACCAAGGGTGTGGCGGAGGTGCTGGCCCGGATGCGGGCGCTGGCCGCGGGGCTGCCCGCCGAGGACGGGGTGGCCGTCTTCAACGGGGTCTATCTGACCGTCACCGAAACGGTGGCACGGCGCATCGGGGACGGCACGTTCCAGGACCCGGCGGCCGCGGGCGAGCTGGACATCCGCTTCGCGCGGCGCTACTTCGACGCGGTGGATGCCGCGGCAGCCGGGCTGCGGCCGCCGGCCTGCTGGCGGCCGCTGTTCCAGCTCCGCCGTCATCCGGGGGTGCGTCCGCTGCAGTTCGCGCTGGCCGGGATCAACGCCCATATCGGGCACGACCTGGCGCTGGCCGTGCTGGACACCTGCCGGGCGCTGGAGTGCGAACCGGCGGCGCTGGAGCACGACTTCGACCGGGTCGGCGGGGTGCTGACGAGCCTGGAGGAGCGGATCCGTGAGCTGCTGATGCCCGGCCCCGATGTGCTGGACGTCGCCGATCCGCTGACGCATCTGATCGGTTCGTGGAGCCTGGACAAGGCCAGGGACGGCGCCTGGGTGGCGGCCAGGGCGCTGTGGAGCGTCCGCCGGCTGCCGGATGTGGCGGAGGAGCTCACCGAGCGGCTGGATGCCGGAGTGGGCCTGGTCGGGCGGATGCTGCTGACGCCGCTGCCCGGCTGATCCTGGCCCCGCACGGGCCGTCACTGCGCCGCGCTCCCCCGAACTCCCTTGTGGTCCATACGGCGGCGCGGGCGGCCGGGATCCAGGACACGCCCTGGTCCTAGGATGCCGGGCGAAGGATCGGGGCGTTACAGGGCGGAGGGTTCCCGGCAGTGAACGGCACGGCATCGGTGCGCGGCCTGCAGGAGAGAGCGGCCCGGGCGCTTCCGGCTGAGCGCATCGAGGACGTGGCGGGGTGGCGGCTGCGCCATGCCCCCAGCTGTTCGTGGTGGGTGGGCACGGTGCTGCCCCATGCTGCGGCCGGGCCGGGCGCCTTGGCGCGGCGGATCCTCGGGGCGGAGGAGTTCTACGCCGGTCATCACGCCGTCGCGCGGTTCCAGATCAGCCCGGGTGCGTGTCCGGACGGGCTCGATTCGGTCCTGGCGGAGCGTGGCTACCGCCGGGAGAGCCTGATGTCGCTGCAGGTGGCGCGGGCCGCGGAGGTCCTGGCGCAGGCGCCGCCCGGCGCGCTGCGGGTGCGGGTGGAGGACCGCCCGACGTCCGCGTGGTTCGACAGCTGGTACGCCGTGCACGGCCACGGCGGGGACCCCCAACCCGAGTGGGACCTGCTCGCCCGGGTGGCGCAGCCGTCCGCCTACGCCCGTGCCATGGCCGGGGACGAGGTGGTCGCGGTGGGCCGCGCGGTCGCCGACACCGGCTGGGCGGGCGTGTTCGGTATGGCCACGCTTCCCGCCGCACGCGGGAAAGGCGCGGCCCGCGCGGTGCTCGCCGCGCTGGCCGGCTGGGCCGGGGCACATGCGGCCGACCACATGTATCTCCAGGTGGAGCGCGACAACGCCCCGGCCCTCCGGCTGTACGGGCGGGCGGGCTTCCGCGAACGGTGTGGTTACCACTACCGCACCGCGGGGTGAACCCCGAGGGCGCAGAAGTGGATCACTCGGTGTGATCCACTTCTGCAACACGCCTCAGTCCTCGGGCAGTTCGACCGGCGCGATCTCGTCGTACACATCGCCCGGCCCCGGGTTGGTGGCGTCCGTCGCGCCGCCGAAGTGGTGCATCACGCCCCACACCGCGTTCAGCGCGGTCTGCACCGCGCCCTCGGCCCAGCCCGCCGTCCAGGAGATGTCGTCGCCCGCGAGGAACAGGCCCCGCTTGTCCTCGGGGAGACGGTCCTGCATGAAGTGGGTGAACAGGCGCCGCTGGTAGCGGTAGTGGCCGGGCAGGTTCGCCTTGAAGGCGCCCATGAAGTACGGCTCGTTCTCCCAGGACACGGTGACCGGGTTGCCGATGATGTGCTTGCGGATGTCGACCTTCGGATAGATCTCCGAGAGCGACTTCAGCATGACCTCCATCCGCTCGTTCGCCTCCAGCGGCAGCCACTTGAGGCTGTCGTCGCACCAGGTGTAGGAGAGGCAGATGACGGCGGGTTCGTCCGGGCCGTTGTCGAGCAGGTAGGTACCGCGGGTCATCCGGTCGGTCAGCGTCATCGACATGACGTCCCGGCCGGTGTCCTCGTCCTTGTCGAGCCAGAAGGGCCGGTCGACGGGCACGAAGAGCTTGCTGGACTCCATGTAGTGGGTGCGCTCCATCGCCGTCCAGTGGTCGATGGGGAACAGCGAGTCGTCGCAGGCGATCTTGCTGAGCAGCATCCAGGACTGCGCGGTGAAGACGGCGGCCTCGTAGGTGCGGATGTCGCCGTCGGCGTCGGTGACCGTGATGCGGTTGCCGGCGGTCCGGTTCAGCCGGGTCACCGCGGGCCGGGGCGCACCGTCGTGCAGCGACGACAGCGAAGTGCCCGGCGCCCAGTGCACGATCTTCTGCGGCTCGCGCTCCCACAGGCGCAGCGGCAGCTGCTGGCTGCCGCCGACGATGCCGCGGTGGTGGTCGTCGGCCTCGGTGTAGACGACCCGCAGGATCTCCAGGATGGAGTTGGGGAAGTCGGTGTCCCAGCCGCCGGTGCCGAAGCCGACCTGACCGAAGATCTCCCGGTGGCGGAAGGACTTGAAGGCCGTCGAGTCGCAGAGGTAGCCGTAGAAGGTCTGGTTGTCGAGCTTCTCGACGAGCCGGGACCAGATCTCGCGGATGCGCGGGACGTCACGCTCGCGGATCGCCTGGTTCATGTCGGAGAAGTCCGCGCCCTCCTCCAGGCAGGCGTTCCAGGCGTCCATGACCTGGTGGTAGACCTCGGGGAGGTCCTCGACCGTACGGGCGTAGTGCGACTCGCCCTTGAGGTCGACGACGGTCGACGGGGTGTCCGCCGCCAGCGGATTGGGGAACGGCGTGGTCTTCAGGTCCACCAGGTCGATGTAGTGCTGGAGCGCCGTCGAGGACGGCGGGAAGCGCATCGCGCCCATCTCGGCGGTCAGGCCGGCGCCCTCGGCCCCGGTGCCGTCGAAGCCGACGGTCCGCAGCCGGCCGCCTATCTGGTCCGCCTCGTAGACGACGGGCTTGAGGCCCATCTTCATCAGCTCGTAGGCGGTGATGATGCCGGAGAGGCCGCCGCCGATGACCGCGACCTCCTTGCCGTGCTCGGTCGCGGGGACCTGGCCGAGGCCCGCCGGGTGGGCGAGGAAGTCGTCGTAGGCGTACGGGAAGTCCGGGCCGAACATGGTGATCGGCGGCTGGGCATCCGCGTGGTGGGCGGCGGTGGGCACCGTGGACGTCATCGGGGACGGACTCCTTGCAGACAGGGCACAGCAGGCAGGGCAGCGCAGGCCGGGTGGGCCGGCCTGCGGCGGATCGGTGGGGGCGGGGCGGGGTCAGGTCACGTCAGCGGGCCGTACAGCTCGGGCCGGCGGTCGTGCAGATAGGGGTTGTCCGCCCGGGATTCCTTCAGGAAGGCGGGGTCGACCTCGGCCCGGACCAGCTGCTCGGTGCGGCCGGCGCGGGTGCGGACCACACCGTCCGGACCGGCCAGGCAGCTGAGGCCGACGAACTCGAACTCGCCTTCCGCGCCGACCCGGTTGACGTACGCGACGTACATCTGGTTCTCGAAGGCGCGGACCGGGATGACGGACTCGGGGACGAACTGGAAGGGGTGCATCTGGGCGGTGGGCACCAGCAGCAGATCGGTGCCGGCCAGTGCATGGGCCCGGACGTTCTCCGGGAACTCCACGTCGTAGCAGATCATCACGCCGATCCGGAGCCCGGCCAGCTCGGCCTGGACGACGGCCCGCTCCCCCGGGGTGAACCACTCGCGCTCGAAGCAGCCGAAGAGATGGGTCTTGCGGTAGTTGGCGAGGCGCTCGCCCGCGGGGCCGATGAGCTGCGCGGAGTTGTACACCGCGGTGCTGTCGCTCTCGCCCTGCGCGGCGCGCTCGGGGTAGCCGTAGAGCACCGCGATGCCGTGCTCGGCGGCGATCTTCCCGATGGCCCGGGCGCTGTCGCCGTCGGCGGTCTCCGCGAGGCGGTGGACGTCGCCGCCGATGGCGTAGCCGGTCAGGAACAGCTCGGGGCAGGCGAGCAGACGGGCGCCGGTCGCCGCCGCCTCGCGGGCCGCGTCCTGGAGCACCCGCAGATTGTGCGCGACATCGCCGAGCCGTCCCGAACTCTGGAGCAGGGCGGTGTGCAGCGACGTCATGGGACCCCTCGGCGGGACGGTGCGGGCGGACGCATTGACGGTACGGGCCGCCGGTGACCCGGGACAAGGCGCCACTGTTGCGTCCCGATGGACGATTCATTGCGTATTCAAGGGACTGTGCGGTGATTCGTTGCGCCCGTGCCGGAGCGGGCCCGGACGGCTGCCCGCCCGGCGGCCCGGCGCGCAGGACCGCAGGTCAGCGCCCGGGAGTCAGGTTGGCGGTCATCCGGTCGAGGACGGTCACGGTACGGAGGTAGTCGTCGTCGGTCAGTCCGCGCATCAGGCGGGCGCGGCCGGCGTCCACCAGGGTGGCGACCTCGGCATGGGTCCGCCGGCCGGCCTCGGTGAGCGCGAGGGTGTCGCCGTCGGCGGTGAGCCGGCCACGGGCGATCAGGGCACCGGCGACCTCGTCGAGAGTGCGCGCCCCCGGCTCCCAGAAGGGCTCCAGCAGCCCGCTCAGCACCGGCCGGGCGAGCGGCCCCTGGAGCGCCAGGCTGTGGAGCACCTGCCAGTCGCGCCGGGTCAGCTCATGCGCGGACAGGGTGCGGGCGAAGTCCTCGGTGATCAGGGCGTCGAGGGCCTTGAGGTAGTAGCCGAGAGGTTTCAGCGGGGTGGTGGTCATGGCGGCTGCCTCCGGAAGGGGAGTGGGGGCGGGCATGCCCTGAGTCCGCCCGCCCCGCGGATCGCAAGGTACATGCACAATGACAAGTACTTGTCTCCGAGTATTCTTCTGTCCGGGGTGAGGGGCAAGGCATTTACGGCGAGCGGGATGAGGGAGCGGGTGCGGATGCGGGAGGCGGAGCGGGACGGGGCGGCCGACGCCAAGGAGGCAGAGGTCGCGGCGATCGAGCGCGCGATGGTGGCCCTGCGCCGGAGCGCCGCCCGCCGGACGCTGGCCCGGCGGGCGGCGCGGCAGGGCGGGGGGCCGGTGCCGGAGGGCGCCGCGTTCGATGTGCTGGATGTCGTGGAGGCCGCCGAGGAGCGCGGGGAACCGGCGGGGGTACGGGAGGTGGCGGACGCACTGCGGGTGGACCAGCCGCGGGCGAGCAAGCTGGTGGCGGCCGCCGTACAGGCCGGCCATCTCCGCCGCGAGGCCGATCAGGCGGACGGCCGGCGCACCCTGCTGGCCGTGACACCGGCCGGACGGGAGCTGCTGGAGGCGGCGCACGCCTTCCGCCGCTCCGTGGTGGCGCGGGTGACCCGGGACTGGCCGGCCGCCGAACGCGCCGCCTTCGCCCGGCTGTTCACCCGCTTCATGGACGATTTCGGCGCGGCGAACGGGCCCTCCGGAGAGGACTGACGGGCCGGCGCGGCAGGGGCAGTCGGGGCGGTCAGACCTCGACGGGCGGTACGTCCCGCACGGCCTCCCGTACCGTCTCCCTTACCACCCCGCGCAGCCAGCGGTGCCCCGCGTCGGCCTCCTGGCGCGGGTGCCAGGCCATCTCCATGGTCATCGGCGGCAGTTCGAGCGGGATCGGCAGTGTGCGCAGCCCCAGCGAGCGGACCGTTGCCGCCCCGGCCCGCTCGCTGGTCAGGCCCACCGCATCGCTGTCGCGGACCATCATCAGCGACGCGGTGAAGGTCGGGACGGTGGCGATCACCTTGCGCCGCAGCCCGCGTGCGGCGAGCGCCGCGTCGACGGGGCCGATCAGCCGGCCGCGACGGGAGAAGTTGAGGTGGGAGGCGTCGGCGAAGCGGCGCGCGGTGAGTGTCCCGGTGGTCAGGGGGTGGCCGTCGCGCACCACCGCGACACTGCGGTCGACGAACAGCTCCTCCCTGACGATCTCCGGCTCAGGGCTGTCGATGACGCCGAGCTCCAAGTCCGCGGCGCCGTCCCGCAGCAGCGGCAGATCGACATAGCTCTCGCCGAGGAAACGCAGCACGACCTGCGGCGCTTCCCGGGCGACGCGGGCGACCAGGCGCGGGCCGACGGCGGTGACGAAGAGGTCGTTGGCGTTGATGGTGAACACCCGGGCCAGCTGGGCCGGGTCGGCCGGTGCGGACGGGGCCAGCACGCCCTGTGCCGCCTCCACCAGCCGGCGCACCTCGGCCCTGATTTCCAGGGCGCGCGGGGTGGGCACCATATGGCGGCCGGCGCGCACCAGGACGGGGTCACCGGTCGTGCGGCGGATGCGGCCGAGGGTGCGGCTCATGGCCGGCCCGGAGAGCCCGAGCCGGTCGGCGGCCGCGGTCACACTCTGCTCTTCGAGCAGGGCGTCCAGCGCCGTCAGCAGGTTGAGGTCGATGTTTGCGTTTCGCGCAATCATGGCGTCCATACCTTGCGTGTGAGGTCAACTGACCGGACTCTAGCGTCCCCGTCATGACCTCGGCCGCTTTCCTCCCGCCTCCCGCGACCGTCCGCGCCGGCCCGCGGGGAGGAGGGCGGTCACGACGTACGGCTCGCCCGCCGCCGCGCGAGGGACTCCGGACTCCGGGGCACGCTACGGGAGTTGGGCACCTCTGCGGCGAACGTCCGCGCACGGGCACACGGGCGCACGGGCAAACGGAGGGCACAGGCCGGCCCTTGACCTGAAGCGCGCTTGAGGTAGCAGGATCGCCGCCATGGACACCGAAGTGATGCAGCGCCGCCTCCAGTACCTGACCGACCGGGCCGAGATCGGCGACCTGATGGACCGCTATCTCCGCTCCCTGGACGAGGGGCGGTTCGACGAGGCCTGGGCCCGCGCCTTCCACACCGAGGACGTCACCGCCGAGCTCCCCATCGGCACCGTCCACGGACGGGACGCCCTGCTGCGGCACGTCGGCGCCGCGATGGCGCTGTTCGAGCGGACCGTGCACCTGGGCACCAACGCCGTCATCGAGACCGACGGCGACCGGGCCACCGCCCGCGGCGCCCAGCTGAGCACCCATGTCCTCGCGGACGGCTCCGGGGAGGTCTTCGTCTCGGCCGGGCATACCGACAACGAACTGGTCAGGACCGCGGACGGCTGGCGGATCGCTCGTATGTCCCTGCGCATCGCCTGGACGCAGGGGACGCCTCCGGAGCGGCCGGCCGGCCCGGCGGCCGAGGGCTGAGCGGGTCAGCCCGGTGCGCCCGAGCTGTAGCGCCGCAGCAGCGGCGAGAGCACCAGCACGGACTTCGTCCGCTCCACGAACGGCTCGCCCGCGATCCGCTCCAGCACCCGCTCGAAGTGCCGCATGTCGGCGGCGAAGACCTGGACGACGGCGTCCGCCTCACCGGTGACGGTGGAGGCGGACGCCACTTCCGGGTAGCGCGACAGGCCGCGGTGGATCGCCTCGGGCGAGGTGTTGCGGCGGCAGTAGAGCTCGACGAACCCCTCGGTCTCCCAGCCGAGCGCGGCCGGATCGACCCGTACGGTGAATCCGGTGATCGCGCCGTCCGCCCGCAGCCGGTCCACCCGGCGTTTGACGGCCGGTGCGGACAGCCCGACCTCCTGGCCGATGTCGGCATAGCTGCGGCGGGCGTCCTCGGCGAGGGCGTGGACGATGCGTTCGTCGAGATCGTTCAGTCGCACTGCGGGTGGATCACTTCTCTGCGGTGGCCAATCGGGAACGGCGCAAGCCGTATCCGAAGTAGACCACAAGGCCCACGGCCATCCAGACACCGAAGACCACCCAGGTCACGGCGCCGAGGCTGCCCATCATGTACAGGCACAGCACAAAGCCGATCGCCGGGAAGAGCGGCGAGAGCGGGGTGCGGAAACTGCGCGGCATGTCGGGCCGGGTGCGGCGCAGCACGATCACCGCGACATTGACCAGCGCGAAGGCGAACAGGGTGCCGATGCTGGTGGCGTCGGCCAGCTCGCCCAGCGGGACCGCCGCCGCGAGCACTCCGCAGAACAGCGAGACGATCACGGTGTTGGCGCGCGGCGCGCCGCTCTTCGGGTGCACCTTGGAGAACACCTTCGGCACCAGCCCGTCCCGGGACATCGCGAACAGGATGCGGGTCTGGCCGTAGAGCACGGTCAGCACGACGCTGGCGATGGCGATGACCGCGCCGAAGGCGAGCAGCACGGCCCACCAGCTCTGGCCGGTGACCGTCTTCATGATCCCGGCCAGCGCGGCCTCGGAGCCCTCGAACTTCTGCCAGGGCATCGCGCCCACGGCGATCGCCGCGACCAGGCAGTACAGCGCGGTGACGATCACCAGCGAGAGCATGATCGCCCGCGGCAGGTCGCGCTGCGGGTCCTTGGCCTCCTCACCGGCGGTGGAGGCGGCGTCGAAGCCGATGTACGAGAAGAACAGGGTCGCGCCGGCGGCGCTGACGCCCGCCATGCCCATCGGGAAGAAGTTCGCGTAGTTGCCGGAGCGCACGCCCTGGATGGCGACACCGCAGAACAGCAGCAGCGCGGCGATCTTGACGACGACCATGATCGTGTTGGCGCGGGCGCTCTCCTTGGCCCCGCCCAGCAGGAACACCATCGCGAGCAGCACGACCAGCAGGGCCGGCAGGTTGAAGACACCGCCGTCACCGGGCGGCTGGGACAGCGCGTCCGGGATGGTGAAGCCGAAGACGCCGTCGAGCAGCTCGTTCAGATACTGGCCCCAGCCCACGGCGACGGCCGCGACCGAGACGCCGTACTCCAGGATCAGACACCAGCCGCAGACCCAGGCGACCAGCTCACCGAGGGTGGCGTAGGCGTAGGAGTACGACGATCCGGAGACCGGGATGCTGCCGGCCAGCTCCGCGTAGGACAGTGCGGAGAACAGGGCGGTGACACCGGCGATCACGAAGGCGACGATGACCGCGGGTCCGGCGTCCGGGACGGCCTCGCCGAGGACCACGAAGATGCCGGTGCCGAGCGTGGCCCCGATGCTGATCATGGTCAGCTGCCACATGCCCATCGAGCGCCGGAGCGTTCCCCCCTCCCCCTTGCCGCCCTCGGCGACCAGCCGCTCGACGGGCTTGCGCCGCATCAGCCGGGTGCCGATACCTCCGGAGGAGGGGGGCCGGGGGTCGCTGTCCCCTACGGGTGGGGATGCGCCGTGCTCCAACACTGGGGTGGCTCCTTTATCGCTGCCGATCAGATGACGGGTACGGATGGCGGCGACCAGCAGCGGTCGGTACACGGGCATGCCGGAGCACCCCGCAGCAGGAGACCGCCGAGCAGGCGGTCTCCGCCACTCCACGTACAGCGCTTGACCTTACGGCCCGCCGCTGACCTGCCGTAATGCAGGTTCCTTGCGCAACAGTGCACGATCGTTGCGCACCCGCGCGGCGGGCGGTCGTTCGTTGCGCGCCGGCGTCCGATCGTACGGGTTCCCGCGGAGTGGTACGGACCGGGGCCCCGGGTTCCACTTACCCGAACGGCCCCGCACCGGGTCGGTGCGGGGCCGTTCACGCGGCGGTGACGGAGCCGGTGAGCGGCCCCGTGACGCGTCAGTTCCAGCTGTCGTGCAGCGGCTTGCCCTCGGCGTAGCCGGCGGCGCTCTGCACCCCGACGACGGCCTTCTCGGCGAACTCCGCCAGGGAGGCCGCGCCCGCGTAGGTGCAGGAGCTGCGGACGCCCGCGATGATCGAGTCGATCAGGTCCTCGACACCGGGGCGCGCCTGGTCGACGAACATCCGCGAGGTGGAGATGCCCTCCTCGAAGAGCCCCTTGCGGGCCCGGTCGTAGGCCGACTCGTCGCTCGTGCGGTTGCGCACCGCACGGGCGGAGGCCATACCGAAGCTCTCCTTGTACGGCCGGCCGTCAGCGGTGTGCTGGAGGTCACCGGGCGATTCGAGGGTGCCGGCGAACCAGGAGCCGATCATGACGTTGGACGCGCCCGCGGCCAGCGCCATGGCGACATCGCGGGGGTGCCGGATGCCACCGTCGGCCCAGACGTGCTTGCCGAACTTCTTGGCCTCGGCGGCGCACTCCAGCACCGCGGAGAACTGCGGCCGGCCGACGCCGGTCATCATCCGGGTGGTGCACATCGCGCCCGGTCCGACGCCAACCTTGATGATGTCCGCGCCGGCCTCGATCAGATCGCGGACGCCGTCGGCGGAGACGATGTTGCCCGCCACGATCGGGACCTGCGGGTCCAGCGCCCGGACCGCCTTGATCGCGCTGATCATGGACTCCTGGTGGCCGTGCGCGGTGTCCACGACGAGCGTGTCCACACCGGCGGCCAGCAGGGCCTTGGCGTGGCCTGCCACATCGCCGTTGATGCCGACGGCGGCCGCGATCCGCAGCTTGCCGTCGGCGTCCGTGGCGGGGGTGTACAGGGTGGCGCGGAGGGCGCCCTTACGGGTGAGGATGCCGACCAGCATGCCGTCCGCGTCGACCGCGGGCGCGAGCTTGCGGTTGGCGGCGTCGAGGCGGTTGAAGGCCTCCCGCGGGTCGATGTCCGCGTCCAGGACCAGCAGGTCCTTGGTCATGACCTCGGCCACCTGGGTGAAGCGGTCCACCCCGGCCAGGTCGTGCTCGGTGACGACCCCGACCGGGCGGCCGCCCTCGACGACGATGCCCGCGCCGTGCGCCCGCTTGGGCAGCAGCGACAGGGCGTCGGCCACGGTCGCGACCGGGGACAGCACGATCGGTGTGTCCAGTACCAGATGACGGCGCTTGATCCAGGTCACGACGTCGGTGACGACATCGAGCGGGATGTCCTGCGGAATGACGACCAGGCCACCACGGCGGGCGACGGTCTCGGCCATCCGGCGGCCGGCGATCGCCGTCATGTTGGCGACCACGAGCGGGATGGTGGTCCCGGTCCCGTCGTGCGAGGACAGGTCCACGCCCTGGCGGGAGCCGACGGCGGACCGGCCGGGCACCATGAACACATCGTCGTAGGTCAGGTCGTAGGGCACCGAAGAACTCTCTTCGAGCGCGCCGTTCTTCGGGTTCAGGAATCGCATATGGCCAGGATACGGGCCCTGACCAGGGGTCATATGATTGTCTGAGCACTCCGCCGGCCGTGTGTGCGATCCCCCAAGGGGCCCCGTGGCACCCGGTGTGTCCCTGCCGCGCCGGGATGATCTGCCCCGGCGGCGGACCACACGGCATCGCCGCTGGTCGGGCCGCCGCGGCCGGCGCTAGGCGCCCTGCCGGGCCCGCCCCCTGGCCATGATCACGGCCAGGCCGGTGTCCGTGTCACGCCAGTAACCCACCGCATCCGCCAGCACACCCTCGACGATGCTCCACTCATCGGGCGCCGCGGCCGCATAGCCCTGCCAGCCCGTCACCACGAGCAGCCGGCCGCGGTCGGCGGGGCACCAGGACAGATCGGTGAGGCAGTCGGCGAGCGCGTCCCAGTTGCGGCCGAACCAGTCCGGCAGCCGCAGCGCGCGGACGCACCGCTCCATGAAGGCGGCCTTGTCCGCGACCCCGTCGAGATCCAGGGACGTACCGGTCCAGCCGGCGTCCCGCCCGGCGGCCAGCGCATCCGCCACCGCGCGCTCCGCGGGCCAGGGCAGCACTCCCGGGGGCGTGCTGCCGTCGAGCACCGCCGCGAGCGGCCGGGGCACGGGAGCCGTCATCGGAGCACCGCCTTGAAGGACCGGTAGTGATCGTCGGTGTAGTAGGTCTCATGGCCTTCGCCGGTGACGAGCCGGCGGGCACCGCGGTCCGGTGAGCCGGGCGTGGGGACCGTGTACTCGTGGTAGTAGCCGCGCGGGTGACGGGGCAGCAGTCGCTCGCGGTTGCCGAAGACCGTTCCGTCCTGGGCGTACGGGAAGGGTCCGCCGGCATCGATGAGGCGCAGGGTGTCCCGTGCCTGGGAGGGCAGCGCGCCGACCGGAACGGCCGGCATGCCCTGCACCCAGTCCGGAAGGCCGGAGGCGCTCGGCGTACCGCCCACGGCCGTGGCGGTGGACCGTGGCGCGCCCTGCGAACTCCCGTTGTCACCACCGCCCGTGGAACACCCGGTCAGCACCAGGAGCAGCCCGGCGAGCAGCGCGCCGACGACGGCGGCGGCGCGGCGCGGGGAGAAGCGGATCACCATGCGCCGATGCTGTCACAGGCCCGCGCAGGCTGCTCGTCGATGACCGCGCCCCGGGTGCCCGCGGGCGGCACGGCACCGGCCTGCCGCGGGCGCCCCGCGCCACGCCGGGCTCCGGCGTATGTCACGCCCCGTCAGGGTCCGCCCGGTCGAGTGCGGGGCGCGGCCCGGGGCCGGTCTCCAGCAGCAGATGGTCGGCCGCCGCGGTGTCCGTGACCAGGCTCGTCACCAGCCCGGAGCGCAGCACCGCACCGATCGCGGCGGCCTTGCGCCGGCCGCCCGCGATGGCGACGACCTCCGGGATCCGGCGCAGCCGGTCCGCCTCGACCGTGATGCACCGCTCGCCGAGGTCCCGGCCGATCCGCCGCCCCTCGGCGTCGAAGAGGTGCGCCGACATCTCGGCGGCGGCACCCAGCGAGGCGTAGTGCTCCCGCTCCTGCTCCGTCAGCATGTCGTAGACGGTCGAGACGCCCGGCTCCCAGGAGCCGATGGAGACACAGGCGACGGTGACCTTGTCGAAGTAGTCGAAGGCGCGGGCAATGCCGGTCTGCCGGCGCAGCGCCTCGGCCGTCGCCGAGTCGGGCAGCAGCATCGGCGCGTAGATCGGGTGGGCCTCGCCCCCGGCGACGTCGGCCGCGCGGCGCACCGCCTCGACGGAGCCGCGGTCGGCGGTCCCCGCGTCGTAGACACCGGTCAACTGCACGACGGTGCACGGCGGGAGGCGGTGCAGCGCGGCGGCCATATGGATGGTCGAGCGGCCCCAGGCCAGCCCCAGCACATCGCCCTCGGCGACGAGCTCGCCCAGCAGGTCGGCCGCGACCTCGCCGAGGTTCTCCGGGTCGGCGGCGTCCTCGGGCGGGGTCTGGCCGCCGAAGGCGGGGGGAGCATCGGCGGGCGACTCGACGACCACCGCGTGCCGCAGGCCGTAGCGGGCCCGCAGGGCGTCGGAGCGTTCGGCGTCCAGCTCGGAGGGCACCCGGATCTCGATCCGTACGAGATCACGCTCCAGCGCCGTCTCCAGCACCCGTGCGACCTTGAACCGGCTGACGCCGAATTCCTCCGCGATCTGAATCTTCGACTTGCCCTCAAGATAGAAACGGCGGGCCATGGCCGCGGCCTGCACCAGCTCGGCAGGGCCCATTCCGGACTGTGGGCGGCTGGCTACCACGAAATTCTCCCCTTTTGCGCATCTGATCGAGTCTTTGCTCATCCTTTCAGAAACCCGGGGGCAACGGGGACCATCACCGCCCCGACCCTCGTGAACGCTCGGTGGCGCCACGGCCAAGGGGCGGCACGGCCGCACCACGGCGGGATTTCCCTGGCCGGAACCGGCCGGTCCGCCCGCGCCCCCGTTCCGGAATTCAGTGCGCGCAGCCCCAGCCCGCCGCCGCGGTCGCCGTCTCGGCCTTTTCGCGCAGGTCCCGGACCGCCTTGGCCGGATCGTCCGCGCCGTACACCGCGGAGCCGGCCACGAACACATCGGCGCCCGCCTCCGCGCACCGCTCGATGGTCTCCGCCGAGACCCCGCCGTCCACCTGGAGCGCCAGCTCCAGACCGTGCCGGGAGATCAGCTCACGAGTACGGCGGATCTTCGGCAGCATGATGTCCAGGAACGCCTGGCCGCCGAAGCCCGGCTCCACGGTCATGATCAGCAGCATGTCGAGCTCGGGCAGCAGATCCTCGTACGGCTCGATCGGTGTGGCCGGCTTCAGCGCCATCGACGCCCGCGCCCCCTTGGCCCGGATCTCCCGCGCCAGCCGCACCGGCGCGGCCGCCGCCTCCACATGGAAGGTCACGGACCCGGCCCCGGCCTCGATGTACTGGGGTGCCCAGCGGTCCGGGTCCTCGATCATCAGATGCAGATCGAGCGGGGTGTCCGTCGCCTTGCTCAGCGACTCGACGACCGGCACACCGAGGGTGAGGTTCGGGACGAAGTGGTTGTCCATGACGTCGACGTGCAGCCAGTCGGCGCCCTCCACGGCCTTCGCCTCCTCGGCGAGCCGGGCGAAGTCTGCGGACAGGATGCTGGGGTTGATCAAGGCCATGCCCCCAGTATGGCGTGCTGCCGGGGGGCCGTCGGAGGCGGGACGGTCGCGGGCTGCGGACGAGGGGCTCCACTCCCGCACGCCGGGCGGGCGTGGAGCGCCTCGTCCGCACGGCAGGGCGGGCGCCGCAATGAGCCCGCCCCCGGTACGAATCGGGGACGGGCTGAAAGTTGCTCACCCGGGGGCGCGAGAAGAGGAGACAGCGGCCCCTCAGGCCGTCCGGCGCAGCAGGGCCAGGTACATCGCGTCCGTGCCGTGCAGATGTGGCCACAGCTGGACGTCCGGGCCGTCGCCGAGGGCCGGGACGCCGGGCATCAGGGGGCGGGCGTCGATCCACTCCACCTCGACCGGCTCGCCGCCCCGGCCCTTGAGGACGTCGTCCACCACGGCCCGGGTCTCGGCGGGGTGCGGTGAGCAGGTCGCATAGCCGACGACGCCGCCGACCCGCACCGCCGCGAGCGCCTGCCGCAGCAGTTCGCGCTGGAGCGGGGCGAAACCGTCCAGGTCCTCCGGGCGGCGCCGCCAGCGTGCCTCCGGCCGGCGGCGCAGTGCGCCCAGACCGGTGCACGGAACGTCCACCAGGACCCGGTCGAAGGCGCCGGGCCGCCAGGCGGGGCGGGTGCCGTCGGCCGCGATGACCGCGTACGGGCCGGGGTTGCCCTCCAGGGCCCGGGCCACGAGACGTGCGCGGTGCGGCTGCTTCTCCGACGCCAGCAGGGCGGCGCCCCGCTGCGCGGCGAGCGCCGCCAGCAGCGCCGCCTTGCCGCCGGGGCCGGCACAGCCGTCGAGCCAGGCGCGGTCGGAGCCCTCGACGGGAGCGTTCGCCAGCGCCAGGGCGACGAGCTGGCTGCCCTCGTCCTGCACCCCGGCGCGCCCCTCACGGACCGGGTCCAGTGCGCCGGGCTCACCGCCTTCCGCGAGCCGCACCGCGTACGGGGACCAGCGCCCGGGGAGCGCGCTCTCCTCGCCCACCACCGCCAGCAGCTCCTCGGCGGTGGAGCGGCCGGGCCGGGCCACCAACGTCACCTCGGGGCGTTCGTTGTCCGCCTCCAGCAGGTCCTCGATGCCGGCCCGGCCGCCGCCGAGCGCGTCCCAGAGGGCCGAGACGATCCAGCGGGGGTGCGCATGCACGATGCCGAGGTGGTCCTCGGGGTCCTCGTCGTACTCCGGGGCGACCCGCTCCAGCCAGCCGTCCAGATCATGGGCCGCGATCTTGCGCAGTACCGCGTTGACGAACTTCGCCCGGCCGTCGCCCAGCACCACCCGCGCCAGCTCGACGCTGGCGCTCACCGCGGCATGCGTCGGGATACGGGTACCGAGCAGCTGGTGCGCCCCGAGGGTCAGCACGTCCAGGACCGGTGGGTCCACCTCCCGCAGCGGCCGGTCCACGCACTGCGCGATGATCGCGTCATACGTCCCCTGCCGCCGCAGCGATCCGTAGACCAGCTCCGTCGCCAGCGCCGCGTCCCGGGCGTCGAAGTCGCCGCCCTCACGCGCCTTGCGCAGCAAGGGCGGCAGGACCAGATTCGCGTAGGCGTCGCGCTCGTCGACGGCCCGCAGCGCCTCGAACGCGAGGATCCTGACCGGGTCCTTCTGCGGGCGGCGATAGGGCTTGCTGGGGCGACGGCGCGGCTGCTGACTCACAGAAAAGGTGCTCCGGATACGAGATGAGGGGTCCGTCCCAGCCTACGCGGGCCCGCCGGCCCGAGCGCGCGGGGCGGCGGGACCCGGACCGGGCCCGGGGGCGGCGGCCCGAGGGCCCACGATGAGGGGTCAGTCCCCCAGCTGCTCCCCGCCCTCGATACGCACTCCGCGTGCCCAGTCCGCCGCCTTCATCGGCTTCTTGCCCTGCGGCTGGACCCAGATGAGTTCCACGGGGTGACTGCCGGTACCCACGTACACCGCCTTCTTCGTGACGGCGAGTGCGCCTGGCGCCAGGTCCAACTCCGCGTGGTCCGCGGCGGAGACGGCCGACATCAGCTTGAGGCGCTCGCCGCGGAAGACCGTCCAGGCGCCGGGCGCGGGCGCGCAGCCGCGGATCACCCGGTCGACGCGGAGCGCGGGCGCCGCCCAGTCCACCTTCGCGTCCTCGACCTCGATCTTCGGGGCCAGCGTGACACCCTCGGCAGGCTGCGGCACCGCCTGCAGCGTGCCGTCCTCGACGCCGTCCATCGTCGCCACCAGCAGCCCGGAACCGGCGAACGCCAGCCGGGTGAGCAGATCGCCGCTGGTGTCCGTCGGCCGGACCTCCTCGGTCAGCACCCCGAAGACCGGGCCGGAGTCCAGGCCGGTCTCGATCTGGAAGGTCGAGGCACCGGTCACCTCGTCGCCCGCGAGCACCGCATGCTGCACGGGGGCCGCGCCCCGCCAGGCGGGCAGCAGCGAGAAGTGCAGATTGACCCACCCCTTCGCGGGAATGTCGAGCGCGGCCTTCGGCAGCAGCGCCCCGTAGGCGACCACCGGGCAGCAGTCCGGCGCGATCTCCCGGAGCCGGGCCAGAAAGTCCTCGTCGCGCGGCTTGGCGGGTTTGAGCACCTCGATGCCCGCCTCCTCCGCACGCTCCGCGACGGGGCTGGCGACCAGCTTCCGGCCGCGGCCGGCGGGGGCGTCGGGCCGGGTCACCACGGCCACGACCTCGTGCCGGTCCGAGGCGATCAGGGCATCGAGGGCGGGTACGGCGACCTCGGGGGTGCCGGCGAAGACAAGCCTCATGGGTGGCGAACTACCTCTCACACGCAACGGAACGACGCACCAGTCTATGGGTCCGCCGCAGGCCACGGGCGGTGCATCCAGGGGGCGTACACGATTTCCCGCGCCTCGTACGGAAGCTCGTACGCCCCCATACCGTGACCAGAGCCGCTGCTGTCGCGTTGGTCAAACAGCATTGACCCGACCGGGCCGCTTTGGCGGCCCGCTCGCTTGCATCCTTCCTTTTCCACGCCGGTTCGAGAGGCTTGCTCATGGCCGACCACGCAACCCACGACGCCCAGGCGCGCGCCAGCCTGCATCTCCTGGTGCGGGACATCGAGCGGGTGCGCCGGCAGGTGGACGCACTGCGCACGCTGACCGCTCAGCTCGGCAACGTCTACCGGCCGCGTCGCACGGGCCCCTCCGCGGGCTTCGTCGTCTACGGACGCGCGCCCGCTCCGACGGTGCGCCTCGCCCAGGAGCTGCGGGACAGCGTCGAAACCCTTGTCACGGCCGCCGTCGACTTCGACCGTTCGCTGGGATTCTCCTGGGACGCGGTGGGCTCGGCGCTCGGCGTCACCAAACAGGCCGTACACCGCCGTTACGGCGCCCGCAGAGCCGCTGCCCAGCCCGCAGCGGAGGCCAACGGCGCCGAGCCGGTGGTGCGTTCGCCCGAGCCCTCCGCGCCCCGTGCGGTGACCGTGGCCGCGGGGCTGCCCGGCCCCGCGTCCGTCCCGGCCGCCCGGTCCATGCCCGCGCAGCCCTCCGCGGCCGCCCGCGACGAACCGGCCCGGCCGGGCGCCTTTCCCGGCCCCCGCAACGGCTGAACCACCCGCGACACCGGGCGCCTTCGCCCCCACGCCGCTCGCCAACGCCCCGGGACGCCGACCTGGTCCCGGGGCGGCGCCATGTCCGGGGCGGGGTCGTGTCCGGGGCGGGGGCATGTTCGGGGAAGCGCCATGGCCGGGATGCGTCATGTCCGGTGGCGGTACGCGCGGTTGCGGCAGCGGGCAGGCGGACACAGCGGCGGGCAGGCCGGCAGGCGGGCAGTCACACGCAGCGTCGCGGGGGCCGTTCGCAGCCCAGAGCGCCGCCTCCTCGCACCGCCAGGCGCTCGCACCCCGGCCGGACCGCCCGCGCCCGCCCCCGCGGGCGCTCACCCCAGATCGGGCGGATCGATCCGGACCCGTACGGCCTCGCCCTCCCGCTTGACCAACCGGGCCGCGCGGGCGGCCTTGAGCGCGGCGGCGAGGGCCGCGCCCTGGCCGGGGCGGACCCGGACCAGCGCGCGCTCCCACTGCTCGCCCGGCGGCGGATCGCCCGGCCGGCGCGGGCGCGCGGGGTCCGGAACCGGCAGCGGTACGGGGCCCAACACCTCGGCTCCCGCGGGGAGTTCGGCGGATCTCAGCAGCTCGGTGACGTCCTCGACGCGGCCGGCCACGGAGGCCATCCGGGACACCGGAGGGAAGCCCAGCTCGGCCCGCTCGGCCAGTTCACGGACCGCATGGCCGACCGGGTCCCAGCGCACCAGCGCCTGCACCGGCCGCAGCGTCGGCTCCGCGATCACCGCGACAGTGCCGCCCTCCGCCTGGCCGCGGACCAGCGCGGCGGCGCCCAGCCAGCGGCGCAGCGCCTCCTCCCCCGCCCGCAGATCCGGCCGCCCCAGCAGCGCCCAGCCGTCCAGCAGCAGCGCGGCCGCATACCCGCCGCCCTCGGCCACCGGCTCCGCGCCGGGTGTACTCACCACGAGCGCCGGGGCTCCCGGCACCGTGGCCAGCACATGATCCCGCCCCGAGGTCCGCACAGGAACCGCCGGGAACACCCGGCCCAGCTCCTCCGCCGTCCGCCGCGCGCCCACGATCTGGGCCCGCAGCCGGGCACCGCCGCACTCGGAACAGTGCCAGTCCGGCTCCGGCCGGCCGCACCATGCGCAGCACAGCTCACCGGCGTCCTGCGACTCCAGCGGGCCCGCGCAGGCCCGGCAGCGCGCGGGGGTACGGCACCGTTCGCACGCCAGCCGGGGCGCATATCCGCGGCGCGGAACCTGGATGAGCACCGGTCCGCGCTGGAGGCCCTCCCGCACCACCTGCCAGGCCATCGTCGGCAGCCGGGCGGCGCGCGCGGCGGCGTCCCGGGCTTCGTCACCGTCGCTGACCGTACGCACCAGAGGCGCCGCGGCCCGCACCTGTTCGCGCTCGGCGGTCAGCGGGCGGGCCCAGCCCGTCTCGACCAGCTGGGCCGCCTCGACCGTGCAGCTCAGCCCGCCGAGCAGGAATCCTGCGCGCTCATGGACCGACCGCTGGATGAGGACCTCACGGGCATGCGGCTGCGGGGCATGCGGATCGCTGTGGCTGGCGTCCCCGTCGTCCCAGAGGGCGACCAGGCCCAGATCGGCGACCGGTGCGAACATCGCCGCCCGGGTCCCCACCACGGCGCGCACCGCGCCACGGCTGACCGCCAGCCAGCGGCGATAGCGCTCCTCGGGCCCGGCGTCGGCGGTCAGCAGCACATGCCGGTCCGCTCCGACCAGCTCGCCGAGCGCCGCGTCCACCCGGGCCGCGGCCCGCCCGTCCGGCACCACCACCAGCGCACCACGCCCGCCCGCCAGCGCCGCGGCCACCGCCCGCGCCAGCTCCTGCGGCCAGGTCGCCCCGGGCAGCGCCGTCCACACCGCCCGCGGCGCGTCTCCCCTGGTCAGCGCCGCCAGAAATCCGGCGCCCGCGCCATAGCGCTCCCAACTTCCCGGTTCCGGTGGCGAGTTCGGCGGCAAGGGGGCGGGCGACGGCTTGGCCTCCGCGCGCGCCCGTCGTGGGGGCACCGCCAGCTGCACCACATCGGCGAGCGTCCCGGCATAGCGGTCCGCGACCGACCGGCACAGCCCCAGCAGCTCGGGCGTCAGCACCCGCTCGGAGGACAGCACCTGCGCGATCGGGGCGAGCACCCCTCGGTACTCGCTCTCGGCGACCCGCTCCACGATGAACCCGCTGACCAGCTTGCCGCCCTCGCGCCGGCCGCCCTTCTCCCCCGCCCCGAAGCGCACCCGGACCCGCACCCCGGGCTGCGCCTCGTGATCCATCGCCGCCGGGACCGCGTAGTCGAAATACCGGTCGAGGTGCACCAGCCCCTTGTCGACCAGCACCCGCGCCACCGGCAGCTCGGCGGCCAGCTCGGCCCCCCGCCAGGTCCGCGGTTTCGCCCGCTCGGCCTTGGTCTCCCGCACGGCCTCCCGGATGAGGGCCAACTGCTCGCCCGCATCCGACGCCCCCGCCTCCGGTCGCCCGTTCTCCCTGCTCACAGCATCAGTCTTAGCAGACCGCACCGACAGTGCCGGGCGGGCTGTGGACAGCCGACGGCCCCGGACCGCTCGGCGGTCCGGGGCCGTGGCGCATCACACGGGCGATACGGGACTTACAGCCCCGCGGCCTTCTTCAGCGCCTCCACCCGGTCCGTGCGCTCCCAGGTGAAGTCCTCCAGCTCACGGCCGAAGTGGCCGTACGCGGCGGTCTCCGCGTAGATGGGACGGAGCAGGTCGAGATCGCGGATGATGGCCGCCGGACGGAGGTCGAAGACCTCACCGATGGCCTGCTCGATCTTGTCGGTGTCGACGGTCGCGGTGCCGAAGGTCTCGACGAAGAGACCGACCGGCTCGGCCTTGCCGATGGCGTAGGCGACCTGGACCTCGCAGCGGGCCGCGAGGCCGGCGGCGACGACGTTCTTGGCGACCCAGCGCATCGCGTAGGCGGCCGAGCGGTCGACCTTGGACGGGTCCTTGCCGGAGAAGGCGCCGCCACCGTGGCGGGCCATACCGCCGTAGGTGTCGATGATGATCTTGCGGCCGGTCAGGCCGGCGTCACCCATGGGGCCGCCGATCTCGAAGCGCCCGGTCGGGTTGACCAGCAGACGGTAGCCGTCGGTGTCCAGCTTGATGCCGTCCTCGACCAGCTGGTTGAGGACGTGCTCGACGACGAACTCGCGGATGTCGGGCGCGAGCAGCGAGTCGAGGTCGATGTCGCTGGCGTGCTGCGAGGAGACCACGACGGTGTCGAGGCGGACGGCCTTGTGGCCGTCGTACTCGATGGTGACCTGGGTCTTGCCGTCGGGGCGGAGGTAGGGGATGGTGCCGTTCTTGCGGACCTCGGAGAGACGGCGGGAGAGCCGGTGCGCGAGGTTGATCGGGAGCGGCATCAGCTCCGGGGTCTCGTCGCAGGCATAGCCGAACATCAGGCCCTGGTCGCCGGCGCCCTGCCTGTCCAGCTCGTCGTCATCGCCCTCGACGCGGTTCTCGTACGCGGTGTCGACGCCCTGGGCGATGTCCGGGGACTGCGCGCCGATGGACACCGAGACGCCACAGGAAGCGCCGTCGAAGCCCTTCTTGGACGAGTCGTATCCGATGTCCAGGATCTTGTTGCGGACGAGGTTGGGGATGTCGGCGTACGCCTTCGTCGTCACCTCGCCGGCCACGTGCACCAGGCCGGTGGTGATCAACGTCTCCACGGCGACCCGGGAGGTCGGGTCTTCCTTGAGGAGAGCGTCGAGGATGGTGTCGCTGATCTGGTCAGCGATCTTGTCGGGGTGGCCCTCGGTGACGGACTCCGAGGTGAACAGGCGGCGGGACACATCGCTCCCTGGGGTTGCAGCGGCTGCTGGCTGATCATTGGCGGAAGGGCCGAGAGCTGCGCTCGGCCCGATCCACTCGCCAGTTTATCGGTCGGATGCGGCGTTCGGGCACACGGTCTCGATTTATGGACCCCTCGTGACCTGGGACACCGCGACTTACGGTAGTGACGATCACCTTGAGGATGTGCCGGGTCAAGGGGACATGCCCGATTTTGCAGGGCCGACGGAGTGATTCCGCGGCCGATTCGGCGCCTCAGCGACGAGTCTCGGCCAGGCGGGGTGCGACCAGGTCCCAGACCGTGTCGGCCAGGGTTTCCTTGGGTCCGTACGGCACCGGGGTCTCGGTTCCGTCGGTGGCGAGGATCACTGCTTCGTTCTCCGCCGAGCCGAAGGCCTTGTGCTCGCCGACCTCGTTGACGACCAGCAGGTCACAGCCCTTGCGGGCGAGCTTGGCGCGGCCGTTGGCGAGCACCTCGTCGGTCTCCGCGGCGAAGCCGACCACGAGCTGGCCCGGGTGGGCCCGCTCGGCGGAGAGCTCGGCGAGGATGTCCGGATTTCGCACCAAGGCAATGGGTTCCGGCTCCTGGCCCTCGACCTTCTTGATCTTGCCGGTGGCGTAGACGGCGGGGCGGAAATCGGCGACCGCGGCGGCCATGACCACCGCGTCGGCCTCCGCGGCGGCCTTCAGCACGGCCTCACGGAGCTGACGGGCCGTACCGATGTGGATCACGTCCACACCGGCCGGATCGGGCAGCTCGGTGTTGCCCGCGACCAGGGTGACCCGGGCGCCGCGGGCCACCGCCGTACGGGCGAGCGCGTAGCCCTGCTTGCCGGAGGAGCGGTTGCCCAGGTAGCGGACGGGATCCAGCGGCTCGCGGGTACCGCCCGCGCTGATGACGACATGGCGCCCGGCGAGATCCTGCTCCGTCGCCCGGGCGCCGCGGGCCAGCACCCGGCGGCAGAACTCGAAGATCTCGACCGGGTCGGGGAAGCGGCCCTTACCGGTGTCGACGCCGGTCAGCCGGCCGACCGCGGGCTCGATGACCAGCGCGCCACGGCGGCGCAGCGTGGCGACGTTCTCCTGGGTGGCGGGGTTCTCCCACATCTCGGTGTGCATCGCGGGCGCGAAGATCACCGGACAGCGCGCGGTGAGCAGGGTGTTGGTCAGCAGATCGTCGGCGAGGCCGTGGGCGGCCTTGGCCAGCAGGTCGGCGGTGGCGGGGGCGACCACGACGAGATCGGCGGCCTGGCCGATACGGACGTGCGGGACCTCGTGGACGGACTCCCAGACCTCGGTGCCTGCCGGGTTGCCGGACAGCGCCGACCAGGTGGCCTCCCCGACGAAGTGCAGCGCCGAAGCGGTCGGCACCACCCGTACGTCGTGCCCGGACTCGGTCAGCCGCCGCAGCAGCTCGCACGCCTTGTACGCGGCGATCCCGCCGCTGACCCCCAGGACGACCCTGGGCCGCTCCCGCTCCCGCTTGTCCATCGCTCCGCCGCTCCCCGACCTAGGTCCGTCCGTATGCCCCTATGACACACCAAGGGCCCGGCGGTCGCTCCGCCGGGCCCTTGGTGAATCGTTCAGCTGCTTACTGGGCGGGGCCCTCGATGGCCTCGGAGGTCAGCAGGCCCGCGTTGATCTCGCGGAGCGCGATCGACAGGGGCTTCTCGTGGACGTGCGTGTCCACGAGGGGGCCGACGTACTCCAGCAGGCCCTCGCCGAGCTGCGAGTAGTACGCGTTGATCTGGCGCGCGCGCTTGGCGGCGTAGATCACAAGGCTGTACTTCGAATCGGTGGCCTCGAGAAGCTCATCAATGGGCGGGTTGATGATGCCCTCGGGTGCAGTGATGGAAGAGGACACTCTCTACCTTCCGAAGGGGGATGAAGCGGGGGTGTAGCAAAAAGTCTCGGACGATCCGGGGAGCTGCGCGGTCATCCGCTGGTGTTCCGGTCCCCGGATCGATTCAGCATCAAGGCTAGCAGCTCGCGGCTGACGTCCTCGACGGAGGTGTTGACAAGCGTCACATCGAACTCTTTCTCCGCTGCCAGCTCAACCCTGGCGGCGGCCAGCCGGCGCTCGATGACCTCCGGCGCCTCCGTGCCCCGTCCGGTGAGCCGGCGGACCAGCTCGTCCCAGCTCGGCGGGGCCAGGAAGACCAGCTCGGCCTCCGCCATGGAGGCGCGGACCTGGCGGGCGCCCTGCAGATCGATCTCCAGCAGGACCGGCTCCCCGGACTCCAGCCGGTCCAGCACCGCCTTGCGGGGGGTGCCGTAGCGGTTGCCCGCGAACTCGGCCCATTCGAGCAGCTCACCATTGGCGATGAGCTTGTCGAACTCCTCGTCCTCGACGAAGAAGTAATGGACGCCGTGCTGCTCCCCGGGGCGCGGCTTGCGGGTGGTGGCCGAAACCGAAAGCCAGACCTCGGGGTGCACCTTGCGCATATGCGCGACGACCGTGCTCTTGCCGACCCCGGAGGGGCCGGAGAGCACGGTCAGTCGCGGTTGTCTGGCCGGGGGCGCGGGGGTCGTCCCCCGGGAGACTGCAGAACTCATGCAGCGATTATTCCAGCTTCCCGGTGATGCCGGAAAATTCAGGAAGCGGTGCTGCCGAACTCGCGCTCCAGCGACGCGATCTGGTTGGAGCCAAGACCCCGGACACGGCGGCTTTCGGAGATGCCGAGCCGCTCCATGATCTGCTTGGCGCGGACCTTGCCGACGCCCGGCAGGGACTCCAAGAGGGCGGAGACCTTCATCTTGCCGATGACGTCGTTCTCCTGGCCCTGCTTGATGACCTCATGGAGGGAAGCACCGGAGTGCTTGAGCCGATTCTTGACCTCGGCGCGCTCCCGGCGAGCCGCGGCGGCCTTCTCGAGCGCGGCTGCGCGCTGTTCAGGGGTAAGGGGCGGAAGAGCCACGCCTACGTCACCTCGGATGTCGAACTGTCGGATACGGACCAGTGTGGAACCTAGTCACCCCACACGTGCGGAGCAACGAGCAACGCGCTTACGTGCAGTGCTCTCGACGGAGACTAGCGGCCGAGGGCGCCGGAGTCAGCGAGAACAGACGAAAAGTCCTGGTCAGACTCTGCTGACCAGGACAATTCGGGACCAAATTCCCCGTCTGACGGGCTTCAGCCGAGCGCGGTGCGCACTTCGTCGGCGAATCGGTCCGCCGCGGCGCGCAGTGCGGCGGCGTCCGGACCGTGCCGAAGGACACCCCGGCTGACGCTCGGGACGACATTGCGTACGGCGTCCCCGAACACCTTCGGCAGGTCGGCGGGGGTGGCGCCCTGCGCGCCGATGCCGGGGGCGAGCAGCGGGCCGTTGATCGCCAGATCGAACGAGGAGAGATCGCCGAGCGTGGCGCCGACGACCGCGCCGAAGGAGCCCAGCGGCTCGGCACCGGCGTTCTCGGCGGCAAGATGGCCGAGCATCGTCGCCGCGAGGGTCCTGCCGTCCTCGCGCACCGCCCGCTGGACCTCCGCACCCTCCGGGTTGGAGGTGAGGGCGAGGACGAAGAGTCCGGCGCCGCTCTCGCGGGCCAGGTCGACGGCCGGCCGGAGCGAGCCGTAGCCGAGGTACGGGGAGACCGTCAGGGCGTCCGAGAACAGCGGTGAGTCCTTGCGCAGGAAGGTCTCGGCGTAGGCGGCCATGGTGGAACCGATGTCGCCGCGCTTGGCGTCCATCAGGACCAGGGCACCGCGCTCGCGCGCCTCGACGACGGCGGTCTCCAGGACGGCCAGACCGCGCGAGCCGAAGCGCTCGAAGAACGCGGACTGCGGCTTGAAAACGGCGACCGTCTCGCCGAGGGCCTCCACGACCGTGCGCGTGAACCGCGCCAGGCCCGCGACATCGTCGTTCAGGCCCCAGTCGGCCAGCAGCGAGGCGTGCGGGTCGATCCCGACGCAGAGCGGGCCGCGCTCGTCCATGGCCTGCCGAAGGCGCGTACCGAAGGGCAGGGTCATGCGGTCACCTTCTTGTGCTCGGCGCCGACGGCGTCGGCGAGGGTGGCGTAGGGGCTGTTGCGCAGACGGGCGGCCAGCCCCTTGTGGATCGCACGGCACCAGAACGGGCCCTGGTAGATGAAGGCGCTGTAGCCCTGGACGAGGGTGGCGCCGGCGAGGATGCGCTGCCAGGCGTCCTCGGCGTTCTCGATGCCGCCGACCCCGATGAGGGTGATCTTGTCGCCGACACGGGCGTAGAGGCGGCGCAGGACCTCCAGGGAGCGCTCCTTGACGGGCGCGCCGGACAGTCCGCCGGTCTCGGCGATCAGCTTCGGGTCGGAGGTCAGCCCGAGCCCGTCGCGGGCGATGGTGGTGTTGGTGGCGATGATCCCGTCCAGGCCGAGCTCGACGGCGAGGTCGGCGACCGCGTCCACGTCCGCGTCGGCGAGGTCCGGGGCGATCTTGACCAGCAGCGGGACCCGGCGGTCGGTGACCGTACGGTCGGCGGCCTCGCGGACCGCGGTCAGCAGCGGGCGCAGATGCTCGACGGCCTGGAGGTTGCGCAGCCCGGGGGTGTTCGGGGAGGAGACATTGACGACCAGGTAGTCGGCGTGCCGGGCGAGCCGCTCGGTGGAGGTGACGTAGTCGGCGGTCGCCTCAGCCTCCGGGACGACCTTGGTCTTGCCGATGTTGACGCCGACGGTGGCCGGGAAGACCGGGTTACGGGCCGCCAGACGGGCCGCCACGGACGCGGAGCCCTCGTTGTTGAACCCCATCCGGTTGATCAGCGCGCGGTCCGGTACGAGCCGGAAGAGGCGCTTCTTGGGGTTGCCGGGCTGCGGCTCGGCGGTGACCGTGCCGATCTCGACGTGGTCAAAGCCGAGCATGGTCATCCCGTCGACGGCGACGGCGTTCTTGTCGAAGCCGGCGGCCAGGCCGAAGGGGCCGTGCATCCGGCGGCCCAGGGCCTCGGTGCGCAGCTCCTTGTAGCGGGGCGCGAGGGCGGCCGCGAGGAAGGTGCGCAGCACGGGGAGGCGCACGGCCAGCTGGATCCAGCGGAAGGCCAGGTGGTGGGCCTTCTCGGGGTCCATACGCTTGAAGATCAGTTGGAAGAAGAGGCGGTACATCGTCGGGTGGTGCCTTCCGCGCTGAGGAGGAACTGGGGGGCTCATGAAGAGGGGGACACCGTTTCGGTGTCCCCCTCTTGGCCGCTACTCCTCGCGGGCCGCGGTGAGATGTTCGGCGTGTTCCTGGAGGGAACGCACGCCCACGTCTCCGCGGGACACGGCCTCGATGCCCTGGACGGCGGCGGCCAGCGCCTGGACCGTGGTCAGGCAGGGGACGCCGCGGGCGACGGCGGCGGTACGGATGTCGTAGCCGTCGAGCCGGCCGCCGGTGCCGTAGGGGGTGTTGACGATCAGGTCGACCTGGCCGTCGTGGATCAGCTGGACGATGGTCCTCTCGCCGTCCGGCCCCTCGCCCTCGGACTGCTTGCGCACCACGGTGGCGTTGATGCCGTTGCGGCGCAGCACCTCGGCGGTGCCGGAGGTGGCGAGCAGCTCGAAGCCGTGGGCGACCAGCTCACGGGCCGGGAAGATCATCGAGCGCTTGTCGCGGTTGGCGACGGAGACGAACGCGCGGCCCTTGGTGGGCAGCGCCCCGTAGGCGCCGGTCTGCGACTTGGCGTAGGCGGTGCCGAAGACCGAGTCGATGCCCATGACCTCGCCGGTGGAGCGCATCTCCGGGCCCAGGACGGTGTCCACACCGCGGCCGTGGATGTCGCGGAACCGCGACCAGGGCATCACGGCCTCCTTGACGGAGATCGGCGCGTCCAGCGGCAGGGTGCCGCCGTCACCGGCCTTCGGCAGCATGCCCTCGGCGCGCAGCTCGGCGATGGTGGCGCCGAGCGAGATCCGGGCGGCGGCCTTGGCCAGCGGCACGGCGGTGGCCTTCGAGGTGAAGGGCACCGTACGAGAGGCGCGGGGGTTGGCCTCCAGGACGTAGAGGATGTCCCCGGCCATCGCGAACTGGATGTTGATCAGTCCGCGGACGCCGACGCCCTTGGCGATGGCCTCCGTCGATGCCCGCAGCCGCTTGATGTCGAAGCCGCCGAGGGTGATCGGGGGCAGCGCGCAGGCGGAGTCGCCGGAGTGGATACCGGCCTCCTCGATGTGCTCCATGACGCCGCCGAGGTAGAGCTCATGGCCGTCGTAGAGCGCGTCGACGTCGATCTCTATGGCGTCGTCGAGGAACCGGTCGATGAGGACCGGGTGCCGGTCGATCAGGCCGGCGTGCCGGGTGAGGTACTCCCCCAGCGAGGGCTCGTCGTAGACGATCTCCATACCGCGGCCGCCGAGCACGTAGGACGGGCGGACCATGACCGGGTAGCCGATCTCGGCGGCGATCTGCTTGGCCTCGGCGAAGGAGAAGGCGGTGCCGTACTTGGGGGCCGGCAGTCCGGCCTCGGTCAGCACCCGGCCGAAGGCGCCGCGCTCCTCGGCGAGGTCGATCGCCTCGGGCGAGGTGCCGACGATCGGCACACCGTTGTCCTTGAGCGCCTGCGCCAGGCCCAGCGGGGTCTGCCCGCCGAGCTGGACGACGACACCGGCGACCGGGCCGGCCTGGGTCTCGGCGTGCACGATCTCCAGGACGTCTTCCAGCGTCAGCGGCTCGAAGTACAGGCGGTCGGAGGTGTCGTAGTCCGTCGAGACGGTCTCCGGGTTGCAGTTGACCATCACGGTCTCGTAGCCGGCGTCGCTGAGCGCGAACGAGGCGTGGACGCAGGAGTAGTCGAACTCGATGCCCTGGCCGATGCGGTTGGGGCCGGAGCCGAGGATGATCACGGCCGGCTTCTCGCGGGGCGCGACCTCGGTCTCCTCGTCGTAGGAGGAGTAGAAGTACGGCGTCTTCGCGGCGAATTCGGCGGCGCAGGTGTCGACCGTCTTGTAGACCGGGCGGACACCGAGGGCGTGCCGGACCTCGCGGACGACGTCCTCGCGCAGCCCGCGGATCGCGGCGATCTGGGCGTCGGAGAAGCCGTAGCGCTTTGCGTCCGCAAGGATCTCCGGATGGAGCTTCTCGGCGGCCGCGATCTCGTCCGCGATCTCCTTGACGAGGAAGAGCTGGTCGACGAACCAGGGGTCGATCTTCGTGGCGTCGAAGACCTCCTGGGGCGTGGCACCGGCCCGGATCGCCGCCATGACGGTGTTGATCCGGCCGTCGGTCGGGACCTTGGCCTTCTCCAGCAGCGCGGCCTTGTCGCCCGGCTCGGTGACGAAGTCGAACTGGCTGCCCTTCTTCTCCAGGGAGCGCAGGGCCTTGTTGAGCGCCTCGGGGAAGTTACGGCCGATGGCCATGGCCTCGCCGACCGACTTCATGGTCGTGGTGAGCGTGGCGTCGGCGGCCGGGAACTTCTCGAAGGCGAAGCGCGGCACCTTGACGACGACATAGTCGAGGGTCGGCTCGAAGGACGCCGGGGTCTTCTCGGTGATGTCGTTGGGGATCTCGTCGAGGGTGTAGCCGACGGCGAGCCGGGCGGCGATCTTCGCGATCGGGAAGCCGGTGGCCTTGGAGGCCAGGGCCGACGAGCGGGAGACCCGCGGGTTCATCTCGATGACGATGACCCGGCCGTCCTCGGGGTTGACCGCGAACTGGATGTTGCAGCCGCCGGTGTCCACGCCGACCTCGCGGATCACCGCGATGCCGATGTCCCGCAGGGTCTGGTACTCCCGGTCGGTGAGCGTCATCGACGGCGCGACGGTGATCGAGTCGCCGGTGTGCACACCCATCGGGTCGAAGTTCTCGATGGAGCAGACGACCACGACGTTGTCGTTCTTGTCGCGCATCAGCTCCAGCTCGTACTCCTTCCAGCCGAGGATGGACTCCTCCAGGAGCACCTCGGTGGTCGGCGAGAGCGTCAGGCCCTGGCCGGCGATCCGGCGCAGCTCCTCCTCGTCGTGGGCGAAGCCGGAGCCGGCGCCGCCCATGGTGAAGGAGGGACGGACGACGACGGGGTAGCCGCCGAGCTCGTCGACGCCCGCCAGGACGTCGTCCATGGAGTGGCAGATGACCGAGCGGGCGGACTCGCCGTGGCCGATCTTGCGGTTGACGGCCTCGACGACCTCCTTGAAGAGGTCGCGGTCCTCGCCCTTGTTGATCGCCTCGACGTTCGCGCCGATCAGCTCGACGTTGTACTTGTCGAGGGTGCCGGCCTCGTGGAGGGAGATGGCGGTGTTGAGGGCGGTCTGGCCGCCCAGGGTCGGCAGGAGCGCGTCCGGGCGCTCCTTCGCGATGATCTTCTCGACGAACTCGGGGGTGATCGGCTCGACGTAGGTGGCGTCGGCGATCTCCGGGTCGGTCATGATCGTCGCCGGGTTGGAGTTCACCAGGATGACGCGCAGGCCCTCGGACTTGAGGACCCGGCAGGCCTGGGTGCCGGAGTAGTCGAACTCGGCGGCCTGGCCGATGACGATCGGGCCGGAGCCGATGACCAGGACGGACTGGATATCGGTGCGCTTAGGCACGCTGGCCCTCCATCAGGGATACGAAGCGGTCGAAGAGGTACGCGGCGTCGTGCGGACCCGCTGCGGCTTCGGGGTGGTACTGGACGCTGAAGGCCGGCTGGTCGAGGAGGTGCAGACCCTCCACCACGTTGTCGTTGAGGCAGACGTGGGAGACCTCGGCGCGGCCGAAGGGGGTGTCGGAGACCTTGTCGAGCGGGGCGTCGACGGCGAAACCGTGGTTGTGCGCGGTGACCTCGACCTTGCCGGTCGTACGGTCCTGCACCGGCTGGTTGATGCCGCGGTGCCCGTACTTGAGCTTGAAGGTGCCGAAGCCCAGTGCGCGGCCCAGGATCTGGTTGCCGAAGCAGATGCCGAACAGCGGCGTCTTGCGCTCCAGCACTCCGCGCATGACGGAGACCGGGTGGTCGGCGGTGGCCGGGTCGCCGGGGCCGTTGGAGAAGAACACGCCGTCCGGGTTCACCGCGTAGACGTCCTCGACGGTGGCGGTGGCGGGCAGCACGTGCACCTCGATGCCGCGCTCGGCCATCCGGTGCGGGGTCATGCCCTTGATGCCCAGGTCGATCGCGGCGACGGTGAACTTCTTGGTACCGATCGCCGGGACGACGTAGGACTCCTCCGTGGCGACCTGCGTGGACAGGTCGGCGCCCTGCATCTCAGGGGCCTGGCGCACCTTGGCCAGCATCGTGCCCTCGTCGGGCAGCGCGTCGCCGGAGAAGATGCCGACCCGCATGGCACCGCTCTCCCGCAGGTGCCGGGTCAGCGCACGGGTGTCGACGCCGCTGATGCCGACGACGCCCTGGGCGACCAGCTCGTCGTCCAGCGAGCGCACCGAGCGCCAGTTGGAGGGGAGCCGGGCGGGGTCGCGGACGACGTAGCCGGAGACCCAGATCCTCCCGGACTCGGGGTCCTCGTCGTTCACACCGGTGTTGCCGATGTGCGGGGCGGTCATGACGACGACCTGGCGGTGGTACGAGGGGTCGGTCAGCGTCTCCTGATAGCCGGTCATGCCGGTGGAGAACACCGCTTCGCCGAAGGTCTCCCCCACGGCCCCGTAGGCACGGCCGCGGAAGGTGCGGCCGTCCTCCAGGACGAGTACGGCGGGGATCTTGGCAGTCCCCCTGGTGGAGGTCGTCATCGTGCGCCTTCCGTTTCGGTGTGCTCGGTGGTGCTGGTGTGGTGCTCGGTGGTGCTGTGCTCGGTGGTGCCCTGCTGCGTGGTGCTCAGCCGGTCGATGGCCGCGACCCAGGCCGGGTGCTCGCCCGCCCGGTCGGAGCGGAAACCGGAGTCGATCTCCTTGTCCCCGTGCCGCCAGGTGACGATCAGCAGGCCGCCCTCGGGCAGGACCTTGCCGGCGATGCCCTTGTCGAGGCGGGCGCCGCGCAGTGCGGCGGCCGGCACGAAGAAGTCCTCGGCGCCCGGCCGTACGACGTCCAGGCCCTGGTCGGTCAGGGTCAGCTCGGCGCGGCTACGGGTGCCCAGACCGCGCGCCACGATCCGGTCGAGCCACTGCCCGGCGGTCGTGGACCCGTGGTAGCGGCCAGACATGGTCAGCGGCGGCTTGCCGCCTCCACTCGGGGTGGTGGCGGGCGAGGGGCCGGCCCTGAGCTTCGGCTCGCCCGCGTCGGCAGGGGCGGTGGGCAGCTCGGGCAGATCGCCCTGGAGCGTGCCGCGCCACTTCCAGCCCTGGCGCATCAGCCAGTAGACGAAGACGACGAAGACCAGCAGACCGACGACCCAGCCGATCCGTGCGGCCCAGTCGGTGACCGGCGCGGACTTCTGCGCTTCGGCCAAGTGGATCAGTGGAGGAGTCACGCCAGCTTCCCGTCGACGACCGTTGCCCGGCCCCGCAGGAAGGTGTGGGTGACGCGTCCCGGCAGCTCACGGCCCTCGTAGGGGGTGTTGCGGCTGCGGGAGGCGAAGCCCGCGGGGTCCACCTCTCCACGGTAAGCGGAATCGAGCAGTGTGAGGTTGGCGGGCTCACCAGCCGAGACGGGGCGGCCGTGGCCTTCCAGGCGGCCGATGTGCGCCGGGCGGAAGGACATCCGGTCGGCGACGCCGGCCCAGTCCAGCAGGCCGCTGTCGACCATCGTGTGCTGGACGACGGAGAGCGCGGTCTCCAGGCCGACCATGCCCATGGCCGCCGCGCCCCACTCGCAGTCCTTGTCCTCGTGCGGGTGCGGGGCGTGGTCGGTGGCGACGCAGTCGATGGTGCCGTCGGCGAGCGCCTCGCGCAGCGCCAGGACATCGGCCTCGGTGCGCAGCGGCGGGTTCACCTTGTAGACGGGGTTGTAGCTGCGGACGAGCTCGTCGGTGAGCAGCAGGTGGTGCGGGGTGACCTCGGCGGTGACGTTCCAGCCCTTGGACTTGGCCCAGCGGACGATCTCGACCGAGCCGGCCGTCGACAGGTGGCAGATGTGCACCCGGGAGCCGACGTGCGCGGCGAGCAGCACATCGCGGGCGATGATCGACTCCTCGGCGACCGCGGGCCAGCCGCCGAGGCCCAGCTCGGCGGAGACGATGCCCTCGTTCATCTGGGCACCCTCGGTGAGCCGGGGCTCCTGGGCGTGCTGGGCGACGACACCGTCGAAGGCCTTCACGTACTCCAGGGCGCGCCGCATGATCACGGCGTCGTCCACGCACTTGCCGTCGTCGGAGAAGACCCGCACCCCGGCCGCCGAGTCGTGCATCGCGCCGAGCTCGGCGAGCTTCTTGCCCTCCAGGCCGACGGTGACCGCACCGATGGGCTGGACGTCGCAGTAGCCGGACTCCTTGCCCAGCCGCCAGACCTGCTCGACGACGCCCGCGGTGTCCGCGACGGGGAAGGTGTTGGCCATGGCGTGCACGGCGGTGAAGCCGCCGACCGCGGCCGCCTTGGTGCCGGTCAGCACGGTCTCGGAGTCCTCGCGGCCCGGCTCGCGCAGATGGGTGTGCAGGTCGACCAGGCCCGGCAGCAGGATCTTGCCGTCGGCCTCGATGACCTGGGCGCCCTCGGCGCTCAGCCCGGTCCCGACCTCGGCGATGGTCTCACCGTCGATCAGCACGTCCTGCGGCTCGCCACCGAGGACCTTCGCGCCGCGAATAAGGATCTTGCTCATGGTTACTTGCTCTCCTCGGTGCGAGTGCTGGTGCCGTTGCCGGCGGTCAGGGCGGGCTCGTTGCCGCCCAGCAGCAGATACAGGACGGCCATCCGGATGCTGACGCCGTTGGTGACCTGCTCGACGGCCGTGCAGCGCGGCGAGTCGGCGACCTCGGCGGTGATCTCCATACCGCGGTTCATCGGGCCGGGGTGCATCACGATCGCGTGCTCCGGCATCCGGGACATCCGGTCGCCGTCCAGGCCGTAGCGCCGCGCGTACTCCCGCTCGGTCGGGAAGAACGCCGCGTTCATCCGCTCGCGCTGGACGCGCAGCATCATCACTGCGTCGGACTTGGCGACCACGGCGTCCAGGTCGTACGAGACCTCGCAGGGCCACTGCTCGACCCCGATCGGCACCAGCGTCGGCGGCGCGACCAGGGTGACCTCGGCACCCAGGGTGTGCAGCAGATGGACGTTGGAGCGGGCGACCCGGCTGTGCAGGATGTCGCCGACGATGGTGATGCGGCGGCCGGCGAGGTCCTGGCCCAGGCCCGCGTCGGCGCCGACGAGGCGGCGGCGCATCGTGAAGGCGTCCAGCAGTGCCTGGGTGGGGTGCTCGTGCGTGCCGTCACCGGCGTTCACCACGGAGCCGCCGATCCAGCCGGAGGTCGCCAGGCGGTGCGGGGCGCCGGAGTCGTGGTGCCGGATGACGACGGCGTCCGCGCCCATCGCCTCCAGGGTGAGGGCGGTGTCCTTGAGCGACTCGCCCTTGGAGACCGAGGAACCCTTGGCGGAGAAGTTGATGACGTCGGCGGAGAGCCGCTTGGCGGCGGCTTCGAACGAGATGCGGGTGCGGGTCGAGTCCTCGAAGAAGAGGTTGACGACGGTGCGTCCGCGCAGGGTGGGGAGCTTCTTGATCGGCCGGTCGGCGACCCGGGCCATCTCCTCGGCGGTGTCGAGGATCAGGACGGCGTCGTCGCGCGTGAGGTCGGCGGCCGAGATGAGGTGACGCTTCATCCGGTTTTCTCCGTGGGTGAAGGAGGTGTACGGGAATGTCCGTTGAGCGGGCATGCCTGCGGGCCCGGGGTCACCGGGTCGCTGCGCGGTGCGCTATCGCTCGCCGGCCGGGGCGGTGTGCTTCACGCCGAGCAGCACGGCGTCCCGGCCGTCCTCCTCGGTGAGCTGGACCTTGACCGTCTCCCGCAGCGACGTGGGGAGGTTCTTGCCCACGTAGTCGGCGCGGATCGGCAGTTCGCGGTGCCCCCGGTCGACGAGGACCGCCAGCTGCACGGCGCGCGGCCGGCCGATGTCGCCCAGCGCGTCCAGCGCGGCGCGGATCGTGCGCCCGGAGAAGAGGACGTCGTCGACGAGCAGGACGACCCTGCCCTCGATGCCGTCGGCGGGGATGTCCGTGCGGGCGAGCGTGCGGGCGGGGCCCAGGCGCAGGTCGTCGCGGTACATCGTGATGTCGAGCGAGCCGACCGGGACCGTACGGCCGGTGATCTCTTCGAGCTTGGCGGCCAGTCGCCGGGCGAGGAAGACGCCGCGGGTGGGGATCCCCAGGAGCACCACATCGTCCGCGCCCTTGGCGCGCTCGACGATCTCGTGGGCGATACGGGTGAGCATCCGCGCGATGTCCGGGCCTTCGAGCACCGGGCGTGCGGGGAGCTGAGCCGTCGTGTCGGAACTGCTTGCGTCCATATGAAACGGACCTCCTTCTCCGCCTCACGGGACGGACCTTAAAGGACGTCGGAATTACGCGCCCCAGGCTACCAGGAGGCCCTCCAGGACCCGTCCGCACCCCTGACGGGTGAGGGTCTGCCCCGTTCCGCTTGACGAAGTCAGATTACGCTGCGTAACCTCACAGTGAGTTACCAGCCCGCGGCGGAGCCGCATGTCGATACAGCCGTCTGGGGAGTTTTATGTCCAGCGAATACGCCAAACAGCTCGGGGCCAAGCTCCGCGCCATCCGCACCCAGCAGGGCCTTTCTCTCCACGGCGTCGAGGAGAAGTCCCAGGGCCGCTGGAAGGCCGTGGTGGTCGGTTCGTACGAGCGCGGTGACCGCGCAGTGACCGTGCAGCGCCTCGCCGAGCTGGCGGACTTCTACGGCGTCCCGGTGCAGGAGCTGCTGCCGGGCACGACACCGGGCGGAGCGGCCGAGCCGCCGCCGAAGCTGGTGCTCGACCTGGAGCGCCTCGCCCATGTCCCGCAGGAGAAGGCCGGCCCGCTGCAGCGCTACGCCGCCACCATCCAGAGCCAGCGCGGTGACTACAACGGCAAGGTGCTCTCGATCCGCCAGGACGACCTGCGCACCCTCGCGGTCATCTACGACCAGTCGCCCTCGGTGCTGACCGAGCAGCTGATCAGCTGGGGCGTGCTCGACGCCGATGCACGCCGCGCCGTGTCACACGAGGAACTCTGACCCCCCTCGTACCTGCAGAAACGTACCGCCGCTCCGGGCTTCCGGGGCGGCGGTTCTGCATTCCGGCGGCCTTCCCGGGCGTCAGAGGCTCTCGCCGGTACCCCCACGAGAGCCTCTGACGGCGTTCTGCGGGCATGCGAAGGGCCCGGAGCACTGCCCCTCGCTCCGGGCCCGTTCACACGCTCTGCCGACCGCCTACTGCGCCTCGCGCCGCAGACTCGGCTTCAGCTCCTTGAACCGGCCGAGGAGGCCGTTGACGAAGGCCGGGGAGTCGTCCGTGGAGAACTCCTTGGCGAGCTGCACCGCTTCGTCGATCGCCACCGCGTCCGGCGTGTCGTCCACCCAGAGCAGTTCGTAGGCGCCGAGGCGCACGATGCTGCGGTCGGCCGCGGGCATCCGGTCCAGGTCCCAGTCGACCGCGTAGGTGGAGATCAGCTCATCGATGCGGTTGACATGGTCCGCGTATCCCTCGACCAGCTGCAGGGTGTACTCGTTCACCGGCGGCTGCCGGGGATCGGTCCGGGCGTGCCGCATCCAGTCCGCGAGCACGGACTGCACATCGGCACCGCGCTGGTCGGCCTCGAAGAGAATCTGGAAGGCGCGCTTACGGGCCTTGGTACGGGCAGCCACGGTTAGCTGTTCACCCGGCCGAGGTAGTCGCCCGTGCGGGTGTCGACCTTGATCTTCTCACCGGTGGTGATGAAGAGCGGCACCTGGATGGAGTAGCCGGTCTCCAGCTCGGCGGGCTTGGAGCCGCCGGTGGAGCGGTCGCCCTGCACACCGGGCTCGGTGTGCTTGATGGTCAGCTCGACCGCGGCGGGGAGCTCGACGTAGAGCACCTCGCCCTCGTGCTGCGCCACGACCGCCTCGAAGCCCTCGATGAGGTAGTTCGCGGCGTCACCGACGGACTTGCGGTCGACGTGCAGCTGGTCGTAGGTGTCCATGTCCATGAAGACGAAGTAGTCGCCGTCCATGTACGAGAACTGCATTCCGCGCTTGTCGACGGTGGCCGTCTCGACCTTCACGCCGGCGTTGAAGGTCTTGTCCACCACCTTGCCGGACAGCACGTTCTTGAGCTTCGTGCGGACAAAGGCGGGGCCCTTGCCGGGCTTGACGTGCTGGAACTCGACGACGGACCAGAGCTGGCCGCCTTCGAGCTTGAGCACCATGCCGTTCTTGAGGTCGTTCGTGGATGCCACGGTTGCGGAATCTCCTGGACTGCAGGTGTGGGACCCCGGAGAAGCGCACGCCGAAACCCTACGGCTCAGAGTGCGAGCAGCTCCTTGGTCGTGATCGTGAGTAGCTCGGGCCCGCCGTCCGCCTCGGGGCGGACGACGAGTGTGTCGTCGATCCGGACACCCCCACGGCCCGGGATGTGAACCCCCGGCTCGACGGTGACCGGCACGCAAGCGTCCAGTTTACCCATGGCGGCAGGGGACAACTGAGGGTCCTCATCGATTTCGAGTCCCACACCGTGCCCGGTCCACGGTCCGAGCCGCTCCCCGTACCCCGCGGCATCCAGTACATGGCGGGCCACCCGGTCCACCTCGCGGCACTCCACACCCGGCGCCAGCGCCTCGCGCCCGGCCCGCTGGGCTGCGAAAACGAGATCGTACAGCTCGATCTGCCAGTCCGAGGGCGTGGTGCCGATGACGAAGGTCCGGCCGATCTCGCAGCGGTAGCCGCGGTAATTGGCGCCCAGCCCGACGCTGAGGAAGTCGCCCTCCTCGACCCGCCGGTCGGTGGGCAGATGCCCGGGGCGGCCGGCGTTCGGGCCGGTCGCGACGGAGGTCGGAAAGGCCGGGCCGTCCGCACCGTGGTCGACCAGCCGCCGCTCCAGTTCGAGCGCGAGATGCCGCTCGGTGCGTCCGACCAGGATCGATTCCAGGAGCTCCCCCAGGGCCTGGTCGGCGATCTCGGCGGCGATCCGCAGACAGGCGATCTCGTCGTCGTCCTTCACCAGCCGCTGCGCCTCGACCGCGCAGGCCAGATCGCTCAGCCGCAGCCGCGGCGCGACCTGCGAGAGCGCCCGGTGCCGGGTGACGGTGAGGTGGTGTTCCTCGACGGCCAGGATGTCCGCGCCGGCCTTGGCGGCCAGGTCGGCGCCGGCCACGACCGGGTCGCCGCCCCGTGTCGGCAGCACCGAGACCCGGACGTCGTCGGCCGGGCGCCCCTCGGAGGGATCACCGCTGAGCGGGTTGCCGCACAGCAGCACATCGTCGGCCGGTCCCAGCAGCAGCGCGGCGCCGGGCGGCGCACAGCCGGTGAGGTAGCGGACGTTCGCGGGGCGCGAGATCAGTGCGGCGGCACTTCCGGCCCCGGCTACGCGGTCGCGCAGACGCGTGCGTCGGGCCGCGTACAACTCGGACATATCACGAGCGTACGGCGACTCCTCCGAGGCGGCCGGTCGAGCGGGGCCGCCCGGGGGAGCGGTGCCGTCCCGTCTACCAGTTGGGCGGGCTGGCGATGCTGCGGGCGACGACGTCGTCCAGCACCCGCACCGTCGTGGCGACGTCGTGCTGGGAGTTGTCGATGATCGGCAGGCCGGAGCCGTACCAGCCGGCCATCCGCCCGTGGATCCTGGCCACCTCTTCGTCGGAGAGCCGGCGGTTGCCGCTGCGCCGGGCGTTGCGCTCCAGCACGATCTCCAGGCCGGGCAGCAGCACGATCGGCAGCAGACCGGGGCCCACATGGCGCTTCCAGCCGCCCAGGCCGACGACCGGCCGGTCGGGGAAGACGGCGTCGTCGAGGATGCAGGAGATGCCGTTGGCGAGGAAGTTACGGGCCGCGAAGCCGCAGGTACGACGGGCGAGGCGGTACTGGGCCTCGGAGTGGTCGTTCCAGCCGGCCTGCGGGTCGGCGAAGCCGGCGCGCACCCATTCGCGGACGTCGTCGAGGCTGATGTGCGCGGTCGGCACCCGCCGGGTGTCGGCCCAGTGGCGCGCCACGCTGGTCTTGCCGGCCCCGGCCGGGCCGATGAGCAGCACCGCGACAGCCGTGTGCGCGGCGTCCGGTGCGGCATCGGTGGGCGGGCTGGGCAGCGGCACGGGGGCGCCCGGGGGCAGCGGCACATGGCCGGTGATGTCCGTGCTGTGCGGGGTGGGCGGGGCCTGCTGGGGTGCGGGCCCGTGCCAGCCCTGGCCGGGGGCGGGCTGCTGCGCGGGCGGCGGGGCAGCGGGAGCCGGCGGCGGGGCCGAAGGGGCCTGCGGCGAGGTGGGCGGGGTATGCCCTCCCGGGTTGGGCGTCCAGTGCATGGCGGCCCCGGGTCCTGATGCCTGCCCGCGGGGCGGCGGCAGCGGAGCCCCCACTGCGTACTGCATCCGGTGGCTCTCCGTCTCGTGCGGTCGACGTGGTGCGGTGCTCCCCCGGCTCACGCCGGGTGGAGCCCCCAGGCGCCGGGCCGTCTGCCCGGTGCGTCGTGCGGTAACCCACCGGCCCGGAGGGGCCGTTGTGCCCCACGGCCGTCGGCGTGGGTGCTACCGCTGCGAACGGTACCCTCCCGGACGCGGCCGGAGGGCCTCCTGCCCCCGGCGCTCGCTGCGGGAACGGCCGGGGGCGCCGTGGTGTGCCCGAGGGTGCGTCAGCCGTCCAGCTCCTCGGCCAGCGCGCGGAGCGCCAGACGGTACGAGCCGATGCCGAAGCCGGCGACCGTACCGCTGGCGATGGCCGCGATGACCGAATTGTGGCGGAACTCCTCGCGGGCGTACGGGTTGGAGATGTGCACCTCGATCAGCGGGGCGGTGCGCTGGGCTGCCGCGTCCCGCATGCCGTACGAATAGTGCGTGAAGGCACCGGGGTTGATGATGACCGGAATCGATCCGTCGGCGGCCTCGTGCAGCCAGCGGATCATCTCGCCCTCGTCGTTGGTCTCCCGGACCTCGGCCTCGAACCCCAGCTCCTTGCCGAGCCGGGTGCACTCCTCGACCAGTCCGGTGTAGGAGGTGGCGCCGTAGACATCGGGCTCACGGGAGCCCAGCCGGCCGAGGTTGGGCCCGTTGAGGACGAGCACCCGCCGGGTCTTGCCGCTCATGCCGTGCCCCTTCCGTTCACCCTCGCTCACGCCGCGATCTCCGCGTGTGCCGCGAGCAGCATGGCCGGGTCCGGGCCCTCCAGGACGGTCGGCTTGGCGAGGCCGTCCAGGACGATGAAGCGCAGCCGGTCACCGCGGGACTTCTTGTCGACCTTCATCGTCTCCAGCAGCTTGGGCCACTGGTCGCCCCGGTAGGTCAGCGGCAGCCCGACGGACTCCAGAACGGAGCGGTGCCGGTCGGCGGTGGCGTCGTCCAGGCGGCCGGCGATCCGGCCGAGTTCGGCGGCGAAGACCATGCCGACGGAAACGGCCGCGCCGTGCCGCCAGTTGTAGCGCTCGTTCTTCTCGATGGCGTGCGCGAGGGTGTGGCCGTAGTTGAGGATCTCGCGCAGACCGGACTCCTTGAGGTCCGCGGAGACCACCTCGGCCTTGACCCGGATCGCCCGCTCGATCAGCTCGGCGGTGTGCGCACCGTCCGGGCGCTTGGCAGCCTCCGGGTCCGACTCGATCAGGTCGAGGATCGCCGGGTCGGCGATGAAGCCGGCCTTGATGACCTCGGCCAGACCGGAGACGTAGTCGTGCACCGGCAACGAGTCCAGCGCGGCCAGGTCGCAGAGCACACCGGCCGGCGGGTGGAAGGCGCCGACGAGGTTCTTGCCCTCGGCGGTGTTGATGCCGGTCTTGCCGCCGACCGCCGCGTCCACCATGCCGAGCACGGTGGTCGGTACGGCGATCCAGCGCACCCCGCGCAGCCAGGTCGCGGCGACGAAGCCGGCCAGGTCGGTGGTGGCACCGCCGCCGACGCCGACGATCACATCGCTGCGGGTGAAGCCGGACTGGCCGAGCGCCTTCCAGCAGTAGGCCGCGACCTCGGCGGTCTTGGACTCCTCGGCGTTCGGCAGCTGAACGGCGATCGCCTCGTAGCCCTGGGAGGCCAGGTCCTCGCGCAGCGCCTCGCCGGTGGCGGCCAGCGCCTCCGGGTGCAGCACCGCGACCCGCTTGACCCCGTCGCCGATCAGGCCGGGCAGTTCACCGAGCAGCTGCCGCCCGACGAGCACCTCGTACGGATCGGTGCCCGCCGTGCCGCCGACCTGGATACGGGTGGCCTGCTCCGTCATGCCTGTTCCTCCCTGTGGGCGGCCTGCGGGGCGTCTCCCGCGGCCTGGCGTAGCTCCAAAGCGTCCAGGATCGCCTCGACGACCTGCTCGGGGGTCCGCTCCCCCGTGGCGATCACGGCGCGCGCGACCTCGGTGTACAGCGGACGGCGCCGCTCCATCAGCTCGCGCCACTGCTTGCGCGGATTGACGGCCAGCAGCGGGCGGGGCGCGTCGAGGCCCACCCGCTTGACGGCGTCCGCGAGCTGGACGTCCAGGAAGACCACCGGCAGTCCGGTCAGCAGCTTGCGGGTGCCCTCGTCGAGGATCGCGCCGCCGCCGAGCGCGAGCACGCCCGGGTGGCCGTCGAGCGCGTCACGTACCGCGGCCCGTTCCAGGTCGCGGAAGTACGGCTCGCCCTGGTCGATGAAGATCTCGGCGATCGGCCGGCCGGCCGTTTCGACGATATCGGCGTCGGTGTCCCGGTAGCCGACGCCCAGCCGCTCGGCCAGCAGCGCGCCCACCGTCGACTTACCGGCCCCGGGCGGGCCGATCAGCACGACGGCCGGCGACGTCATCGGATCGCCAGGTTGTCGAGGAAGGTCTGCACATTGCGGCGGGTCTCCGGCACGCTGTCACCGCCGAACTTCTCCACCACCGCGTCCGCCAGCACGAGGGCCACCATCGCCTCGGCGACGATACCGGCGGCCGGCACGGCGCAGACGTCCGAGCGCTGGTGGTGCGCCTTGGCCGCCTCACCGGTGGTCACATCGATGGTCGCCAGCGCCTTCGGCACCGTCGCGATCGGCTTCATCGCGGCGCGCACCCGCAGCAGCTCGCCGGTCGTCAGCCCGCCCTCGGTGCCGCCGGAGCGGCCGGAGCTGCGCTTGATCCCGTCATCGGTGGAGACGATCTCGTCGTGCGCCTTCGAGCCCGGCACCCGTGCCAGGTCGAAGCCGTCGCCGACCTCGACGCCCTTGATGGCCTGGATGCCCATGAGGGCGGCGGCCAGCCGGGCGTCCAGACGCCGGTCCCAGTGCACATGCGAGCCGAGACCCACCGGCACGCCGTAGGCCAGCACCTCGACGACCCCGCCGAGGGTGTCGCCGTCCTTGTGGGCCTGGTCGATCTCGGCGACCATCGCCTTGCTCGCGTCCGCGTCCAGGCAGCGCACCGGGTCGGCGTCCAGCTTCTCGACGTCGGAAGGCTTGGGGACGACGCCGTACGGGGCCTTGGCCGCGGCCAGCTCGACGACATGCGAGACGATCTCGATGCCGGCCGTCTCCTTGAGGAAGGAACGGGCGACCGCGCCGAGGGCGACCCGGGCGGCGGTCTCGCGGGCGGAGGCGCGCTCCAGGATCGGGCGGGCCTCGTCGAAGCCGTACTTCTGCATACCGGCGAGGTCGGCGTGGCCGGGGCGGGGACGGGTCAGCGGCGCGTTACGGGCCAGCGCGGCCAGCTCCTCCGGGTCCACCGGGTCGGCCGCCATCACCTGCTCCCACTTGGGCCACTCGGTGTTGCCGACCATGATCGCCACCGGCGAGCCCAGCGACAGACCGTGCCGCACGCCGCCCAGGAAGGTCACCTGGTCCTGCTCGAACTTCATCCGGGCACCGCGGCCATAGCCGAGCCGGCGCCGGGCCAGCGCGTCCGCCACCATCTCCGTGGTGATCGGCACTCCGGCCGGAAGGCCCTCCAGCGTCGCCACGAGTGCGGGGCCGTGCGACTCCCCCGCCGTCAGCCAGCGCAACCTGCTCAACGGTGCTCCTCATGTACTGCTCATCCGCGTACGGTCTTCCCCTGATCCTCCCACGTCGCGCGGGACGACCGGCGCCCAGTCCAGGGTGCGGACCGGGCGCGCGGGGACGTACGGGACGGACCGGGCGGACCGGGCCCGGCAGGGCGGGTCAGCGGGCGGCGAGCGCCACCTCGCCGGCCTTGCGCATCGCGGCCAGCGGCGCCGGCGACCGGCCCGTCATCTGCTCCACCTGCAGCACGGCCTGGTGGACCAGCAGATCCAGGCCGCCCACCACGGCACCGCCGCGGTCGGCCCAGGCCGTGGCCAGCGCCGTCGGCCAGGGCTCGTAGAGCACATCGAAGAGCGTGCCGGGCCGGTCGGGGACGGCGGCGGCGAGCGCGTCGGTGGTCCCCGCCGGGGTGGTGGCGATCGTCAACGGCGCCTCGAAGGCCGCGGCGGCGTCCTCCCAGGCGGCGGTGCGGAGCGTGATCCCGAGCCGCTCGCCCCAGCCACGCATCTCCTCGGCACGCGCCTCGCTGCGGACATACGCGGTGACCTCGCCGGTGCAGATCCGGGAGAGCGCGGCGAGCGCGGAGGAGGCGGTGGCGCCCGCGCCCAGGACCGACGCCCGCTCGACCTGCCGCACCCCGCGCTCACGCAGGGCGGCGACCATGCCGGGGATGTCGGTGTTGTCGCCGAGGCGGCGCCCGTCGGCGGTGAGGACGACGGTGTTCACCGCCTCGACGGCCTCCGCGGTGGAGCTGATCTCGTCGAGCAGTGGGATCACCGCCCGTTTGAGCGGCATGGTCAGCGACAGGCCCGCCCACTCGGGACCGAGCGTCTCGAAAAACCCGGGCAGCGCCGCCTCGTCGACCTCGAAGCGGTCGTACACCCAGTCCTCCAGCCCCAGTTCCGCGTATGCGGCACGGTGCAGAACCGGGGAGAGGGAGTGGGCGATCGGGGAGCCGAGTACCGCAGCCCGACGGGTGGCGCTCATTGCTTGGCTTTCTCTTGTTCCTTGAGGTAAATGCGGCGGTTTCGTTCGTGCTCTTCGTTCGTCTCGGCGAACAGCGTCTTTTCCGGGTTGATCGAGACGAAGTAGTACCAGTTGCCCTTGGCAGGGTCGATCGCCGACCTGATGGCTTCCTCGCCCGGGTTGCCGATCGGCCCCGGCGGCAGTCCCTTGAACTTGTAGGTGTTGTAGGGATCGTTGAAGTTCCGCAGATCGTCGACGGATCCGGTGTCCAGCGTGCTCTGGGACCTGGCGTAGTTCACCGTCGAGTCGAAGTCGAGCAGGCCGTAGGTCTCGGTGTTGTCCGGCTTGAGACGGTTGTAGACGACCCGGGCGACCCGGTCGAAGTCGTGCTTGTACTTGCCCTCGGCCTGCGTGAGGCTGGCGACGGTGAGCAGCTGCATCGGCGATTCGAGGTGCAGCTTCTGCGCGTTCCCCTCCAGGTCGTGCTGCTCGTAGACCTGGTTCGCCCGCGCCACCATCTGCTTGAGGACCGCCGCCGGCTTGGCCTTCTCTCCGACGCTGTAGGTCGACGGATAGAGGAAGCCCTCCAGCGGGTCCTTCAGCTTCGACGCATTCTTGGCCCAGGAAGGCAGCCCGAGGCTCTTGGCCTCGGTCTTGGCGACGCCCTTGGTCGTGCCCTTCTTGAGGTGGAGCTTCGTGTCGATGAGCTTGTAGACGTCGCCGGAGCGCAGGCCCTCACGGATCGTGAGGCCGTTGCGGCTCTTGGGGTCCACCATCAGCTCGACGGCCGAGGCCGCGGACATGTGCTTGCGCAGGGAATATGTCCCCGGCTGAAGGACTTTGTCCTTCTTGCTGTCGATGGCGGCTTCGGAGAACGCGTCGGCGCTCTTGACCACGCCTGCCCGTTTGAGGGCCAGCCCCATCTGCAGGATCGTGGAATTCTCCGGGATGTCGACCTGGACCTCGCCGGTGCCCTCGCCCTCGTAGTCGGGGGCCGGGCCGAAGTGGCTCATGATGAAGTCGTAGCTGAAATAGCCGACGGTGCCGACGGCTCCGGCGAAGAGCAGGGTCACGACCAGGCAGGCCCGGCCGCTGCGCCGCTTGTTCTTCTTGTTCTTCTTGCCGCGGCGCTCGCGGCCGCCCCGGCCCTCTTCGCGCGGGTCGAGGTCGTCGCGGCCGTCGTCATCGCCGTGGTCCGCGAAGAAGGCATGCTCCGGCTCCGGCTCGCGCGGCCCCGGATCGGCCCGCCAGTCGTCGCCGGCGCCGGTGCCCTCGTCGTAGTGCGGCTCCGGGTGCTGAGGGTGCTGCGGCTGCTGGTACTGCTGTTGCTGCTGCATTCCCTGCTGGCCCTGCATCGCCTGCGGGTGCGGATGCTGGTGCTGCGGCGGATAGGCGTCCGGAGCGGCGTAGTAGTCGGGGTTCGTCCCGCTGTACGGGTCGGCCGGCGGCTGCTGCCCGTAGGGGTCGTACGGGTCGTACGGCGGCTGCCCGCCCTGCGCACCGTCCCAGCCGCCGTTGTAGTGCTGCTGGGCATACGGGTCAGCCTGCTGCTGGGGGTACCGGTGGGCCTGCTGTCCGTCCCACTGAGGCTGCTGCTCCTGGCCTCTGGAGGAACCCTGGTCTCCGTAGAGCGGGTCCTCGGGATGCCACGGTTCGGAGCCGTAGCCCCGGCCATACTCGGTCATCGATCCCCTAGAGCCGAGAGGCGGTGCACTCCGGCCTGGCAGCGCGCTTGCTGTACCCGATCCGCCTCTACTTGCACGCGCGGCTGTTCGAACGCCGCACATCGCGCGGAACGTTACCGTACCGCGATCAGATGACCACTTCGACGCTCTCGCCCGGAGGTTCCCCGGAGACGCGTTCGGTCTCCAGCGCGCTCTGCAGAATGACCACCGCGGCCGCCTGGTCGACCACCGAGCGGCCCTTCTTGCTCCGGACTCCCGAGGCCCGCAGGCCCTGGGTGGCCGTGACCGTCGACATCCGCTCGTCGACCAGCCGGACCCCTACGGGGGCGATGTTCCGGGCCATCTCCTGGGCGAAGGCCCGGACCTTGGCCGCGGCCGGCCCCTCTCCCCCACTGAGGGAGCGGGGCAGGCCGACCACGACTTCGAGGGGCTCGTACTCCTCGACGATCGCCTTGAGCCGGCGGTGTGCTGACGGAACGTCACGTCCCGGCACGGTCTCGACGGGGGTGGCGAGGACCCCGTCGGGGTCGCACGAGGCGACCCCGATACGGGCGTCCCCGACATCCACGGCGATGCGCCGGCCGCGTCGCATCTCACTCACGCGCGTCAGGCCGCCTCGCCGACGAGGCGCTCGACGGCCTCGATGGCCTCGGGCACCGCGGCGGGGTTCTGACCGCCGCCCTGGGCGACGTCCGGCTTGCCGCCGCCACCGCCGCCGAGCGTCTTGGCGGCCGTACGGACCAGCTCACCGGCCTTGATGCCGCGCTCGCGGGCGGCCTCGTTGGTGGCGATGACCGTCACCGGGCGGCCGTTGGCGACCGAGAACAGCGCCACGACGACGGCACGGTCGCCCTGGATCCGGCCGCGGACGTCCAGCACCAGCTTGCGCAGATCGTCGGCGGAGGTGCCGTCCGGGACCTGCCCGGCGGCCAGCGCCACCCCGCGGACGTCCTTGGCGCCGTCGGCCAGCCCCGCGGCGGCCTGCAGCACCTTCTCGGCGCGGAACTTCTCGATCTCCTTCTCGGCGTCCTTCAGCTTGGCCAGGACGCCGGAGATCTTCTCGGGCAGCTCCTCGGGGCGGCCCTTGACCAGCTCGGTGAGCTGGGAGACGACGGTGTGCTCACGGGCCAGGAACTTGTAGGCGTCCACGCCGACCAGGGCCTCGACCCGGCGCACACCGGAGCCGATGGAGGACTCGCCGAGCAGCTTCACCAGGCCCAGCTGAGCGGTGTTGTGGACGTGGGTGCCGCCGCACAGCTCCTTGGAGAAGTCGCCGATGGTGACCACGCGGACGCGGTCGCCGTACTTCTCGCCGAATTCGGCGATGGCGCCCTGCTTCTTGGCGTCCTCCATGCTCATGACCTCGGCATGGACGTCGAGCTCACGGGAGAGCACCTCGTTGATCTTCTGCTCGACGTCCGTGAGGACCCCGCCGGGCACGGCGGCCGGCGAGCCGAAGTCGAAGCGGAAGCGGCCCGGGGAGTTCTCCGAGCCGGCCTGCGCGGCCGTCGGGCCGAGGGCGTCGCGCAGCGCCTGGTGGGTGAGGTGGGTGGCGCTGTGGGCGCGGGCGATGGCGCGCCGGCGGGTGACGTCGATCGTGGCGTACGCGGCCGAGCCGAGCACCACCTCGCCGACCTGGACGACGCCCTTGTGGACCGTGACCCCGGGCACCGGCTGCTGGACGTCACGGACCTCGACGACGGCGCCGGAGTCCAGCTTGATCCGGCCGGTGTCGGCGAGCTGGCCGCCGCCCTCGGCGTAGAAGGGGGTGCGGTCCAGGACGACCTCGACCTCGTCGCCCTCGTGGGCGGCCGGGGCCGGGGCGCCGTTGACCAGGAGGCCGACGATCGCGGACTCGCCCTCGGTGGCGCTGTAGCCGGTGAACTCCGTGCTGCCGGACTTGTCGGCGACCTCACGGTAGGCGGACAGGTCGGCGTGGCCGCTCTTCTTGGACTGGGCGTCGGCCTTGGCGCGCTCCCGCTGCTCCTTCATCAGGCGGCGGAAGCCGTCCTCGTCCACCGAAAGGCCCTGCTCGGCGGCCATTTCGAGGGTGAGGTCGATCGGGAAGCCCCAGGTGTCGTGGAGCAGGAAGGCCTTGTCGCCGGGCAGGACCGCGGAACCCGCGGCCTTGGTGTCGGTGACGGCGCTGTCGAGGATGTTGGTGCCGGCCTTCAGCGTCTTGACGAAGGCGGCCTCCTCGGCGAGGGCGACCGTCTCGATACGGCGGCGGTCCTCCAGCAGCTCCGGGTACTGCTGGCCCATGGTCTTGATGACCACGTCCATCAGCTCGCCGATGACCAGGCCGGAGGCGCCGAGCAGCCGCATGTTGCGGATGGCGCGGCGCATGATGCGGCGCAGGACGTAGCCGCGGCCTTCGTTGCCGGGGGTGACACCGTCGCCGATGAGCATCGTGGAGGTACGGATGTGGTCGGCGACGACGCGGAGCGAGACATCGGTGGCGTCGGAGGCGCCGTAGCGCACGCCGGAGAGCTCGGTGGCCTTGTCGATGACGACGCGCAGGGTGTCCGTCTCGTACATGTTCGGGACGTCCTGCAGGATCATCGCCAGGCGCTCGAGGCCGAGGCCGGTGTCGATGTTCTTGCTGGGCAGCTCGCCGAGGATCTCGAAGTCCTCCTTGCCGGTGCCCGCACCCCGCTCGTACTGCATGAAGACCAGGTTCCAGATCTCCACGTACCGCTCGTCGTTGACGGCCGGGCCGCCCTCGACGCCGAACTCCGGACCGCGGTCGTAGTTGATCTCGGAGCACGGACCGCAGGGGCCCGGTACGCCCATGGACCAGTAGTTCTCCTTCTTGCCCAGGCGCTGGATGCGCTCCTTGGGCACCCCGACGACCTCGTGCCAGATGCGCTCGGCCTCGTCGTCGTCGAGGTAGACGGTGATCCAGAGGCGCTCGGGGTCCAGGCCGTAGCCGCCCTCCGCCTGCGAGCCGGTCAGCAGCTCCCAGGCGTACTTGATGGCGCCTTCCTTGAAGTAGTCGCCGAAGGAGAAGTTGCCGCACATCTGGAAGAACGTGCCGTGCCGGGTGGTCTTGCCGACCTCTTCGATGTCCGGCGTACGGACGCACTTCTGGACGCTGGTGGCGCGCGGGGCGGGCGGCTTGACCTCACCGAGGAAGTACGGCTTGAAGGGGACCATGCCCGCGTTCACGAGGAGCAGCGTCGGGTCGTCCGCGATGAGCGACGCCGACGGCACGACGGTGTGCCCGCGCTCCTCGAAGAAGCGCAGCCAGCGGCGGCGGATTTCAGCCGACTCCATCAGTGGTCCTCTTTTCCAGTCGGTCCGGTCAGACCGGTGTGTCCGGTTGTTCTCGTGGTTCGGTACTGCGGTTCGAGCACCGCGCGGCGCGGTGCCGGCAGCTCGCGCACCTCGGTCGGCTCGCCGAGCCCCAGGGCGTCGTGCAGCTGTTCTTCACGGTCCGCCATTCCGGCTCGTACGTCCAATGCAAATTGGCGCAGCCGGTGTCCGGTCTCGACGGCCTTGTCCGCGGCCTGTGCGGCGAGGCTGTCGGGCTGCAGCTTGCGCAGCTTGCGGTGGACCTTGTTGGTGGCCCACACGCCGGCGGCGGCGCCGGTGGTGAACCAGAATGCGCGGCGGAACATCGCTGTGATCAGTCCTTGGAGCGACGGTTGCGGCGCCCGCCGCGGCGGGCGCCGGGCAGGGTACGGCCGAGGACGACGGTGCGCTTCGGCTCCGGTTCGCCCTTCTTGCCGATCGCGCGGCGCACGCCGTAGCCGAACGCCGCCACCTTGACCAGCGGACCGCCGAAGGCGGAGGACACGGTCGAGGAGAGCGCGGAGGCGTTGGCGGTGACCTCTTGGACGTCGGCGGCGATGGCATCGACGCGGGCCAGCTGGGTGTGCGCGGAGCGGACCGTTGCGGAGGCGTCGGCGAGGAGGGGTACGGCCTGCTCGGACACCTCGGCCACCATCTTGGTGGTCGCCTTGAGCGTCTGCGCGAGCCTCACCAGCACGAGGGCGAGGAACGACACAAGGATCGCCCAGAAGACGGCCACGAGGATCCCGGCCACCTCTCCACCGGACACGTTGGCACCACTCTCCGACTGGTTTGGTCTGGTTCTTGTCCTGCTCGAACGGCAACCTTGACCTTATCGCGCCGTGACTGTCCGTCCGTACCCCGTTCCCGGTGGCGCACAGCGGCCGCCGGGGGAATCCGGCAGCGTGATTGTACGGTCCGCATCCTGCCGAGTACGCTCCGTGTGCCATGCGACGCCTCACGCGCCCCGGTCCCCTCTCCCGCCCTTCTCCCGAGCGTCTGCGGGCGCCGGGCAGGCCGGGGAACCTTCCCGCGGAACTCAACCGCTTCATCGGCCGCGACGACGAACTGGCCGCGCTGGCACGGCATCTGGAATCGGCCCGGCTGGTGACGCTCACCGGCCTCGGCGGCGTCGGCAAGTCCCGGCTCGCCGGCCATGGCGCAGCGATCTTGCAGGATCGCTTCTGCGATGGGGTGTGGCTGGTCGAACTGTCGTCCCTGCGCGAACCGCATCTCCTGGACCACACCGTCGCCGAGGCACTGGCGCCGGCCGACCACAGCGGCCGTCCGGTGCGCACCGCGCTGTGCGACCACCTCGCCGGCCGGGAACTGCTGCTGATCCTGGACGGCTACGAGCATCTGGTCGACGCCTGTGCCGACCTGACCGCGGAGCTGCTGCGCCGCGCCCCCGGGCTGCGGGTGCTGGCCGCCGGACGACGGCCGCTCGGGCTCACCGGCGAGCAGAACGTGGCGCTGGCGCCGTTGAACACCGCCGATGCGACCGCCCTGTTCACCGACCGCGCAGCGGCCGTGCTCGGCGGCTTCACCGTCGGGGCGGCCAACGAGGCGGCGGTCACCGAGCTCTGCGAGCGGCTCGACGGCATTCCGCTCGCGCTGGAGCTGGCCGCCGGACGGCTGCGCGCGCTGTCCGTGGACCAGGTGCTCCACCGGCTCGACGACCGCTTCCGGCTGCTGACCGGCACCGCCCGCGGTGCCCTGCCGCGCCACCAGACGCTGCGTACCGCGATCGGCTGGAGCCATGAGCTGTGCACACCCGAGGAGCGGCTGCTGTGGGCGCGGCTGTCGGTCTTCGCCGGGCAGTTCGACCTGGAGGCGGTCGAATACGTCTGCTCGGGCCCGGAGCTGCCGGCCGGTGAACTCCTCGACGTCATCGCGGAGTTGGTCGCCCAGTCGGTGCTGGTGCGGGAGGAGACCGCGGCCGGGGTGCGCTACCGGATGCTGGACACCGTACGGGCCTACGGCGCGGGCTGGCTGGCGGCGACCCCGGACGGCGACCGGCTGCGGCGCCGGCACCGCGACTGGTATCTGGGGCTGGCCACCTGGTGCGAACTGGACTGGTTCAGCTCCCGGCAGGCCGAGATCGCGGCCCGGATCGAGGCCGAGCTGCCCAATCTGCGGGTGGCGCTGGAGCAGAGCCTGGAGTGCCCCGCCGATACGCACCTGGGCCAGTACCTGGCGGGCACCCTGTGGTTCTACTGGGTGGGCTGCGGCCGGCTCTCCGAGGGCCGGCACTGGCTGGACCGGGCCCTGGAGCTGGAGAGCGACCACGACGACGCACGGCTGAAGGCGCTGTGGGTGGCCGGCTATGTCGCGGTGCTCCAGGGGGACACCGTCGGCGCGCTGGGGGCCCTGCAGGAGTGCCGCGACGAGGCCGAGCGGACCGGCAACGCCACCGCGGCCGCCTACGCGCTACACCGCACCGGCTGTCTGGCGCTGGTCTGCGACGACATGCCGCGCGCCGAGGAACTGCTGCGCGGGGCGCTGCGGCGCTACCGGGAGATCGGCGAGCTCAACAGCAATGTGCTGCTGGGGCAGGTCGAGCTGGCGATGGCGGTGGCCTTCCGGGGCGAGCCGGCGGACGCGGTGCGGCTGTGCGAGGACGTCCTGGAGGTGTGTGAGGACCACGGGGAGCGCTGGACGCGGGCCTACGCCCAGTTCGTGCTGGCGTACGCGTCCTGGTCGCGGGGCGACGGCGAGCGGGCCCGGACCCTGCTGGAGGAGTCCCTGGCCGTCCATCACGCCTTCCACGACCTGCTGGGCGTGGTGCTGGCGATCGAGCTGCTGGCGATGGTGACGCTCGGCGAGGGGGACGCGGAGGAGGCGGCGGTGCTCCAGGGCGCCGCGGGGCGGATCTGGCCGTCGGTGGGGCTGCCGCTGTTCGGTTCGCGCTACTTCCGCCGGCCGCACGCGCTGTGCGAGGAACAGGCCCGGCAACGGCTGGGTGCCGAGCACTACGGGCGTGCCCTGCGCACCGGCGAGCGGCTCGGCCTGGACGCGACGGTGGCCCGGGTCCTGCGGCCCGCCGGTCCGGTGCCCACCCCGCACCGCACGGTACGGATCGTGCCGCCGGACACGAACGAGCCCGCCGCCTCCCCCTCCGCGAGCGGCGGGGAGACGGCGGGCTGAGCGCGGTGCTGCGCCTGCTGTGGTGCTTAGCGGGCGTAGTACTCGACGACGAGCTGCTCGTCGCAGATCACCGGGATCTCCTTGCGGTTCGGGTCCCGGTCGAGGCGGAACGCCAGAGCCTGCAGGTTGACCTCGATGTAGCGCGGGGTCTCGCCGTCGGGGGCGTAGCCACCCTCACGCGCGACCTGGAAGGGGTGCTTCTCGCGGCTGCGCTCGCGGACCATCACGACGTCGCCGGGGCGGACGCGGAAGGACGGCTTGTCGACCTTGCGGTCGTTCACCGAGATGTGGCCGTGGACGACCATCTGGCGGGCCTGGTAGATCGTCCGGGCGATGCCCGAACGCAGGACGAGCGCGTCCAGACGGCGCTCAAGCTCGATGATCAGCGCTTCGCCGGTCTTGCCTTCGACCTTCCGAGCGCGGTCGTAGGCACGCGCCATCTGGCGCTCGCTGATGTCGTACTGCGCGCGCAGACGCTGCTTCTCGAGCAGACGGACCTTGTAGTCACTGTTCTGCTTGCGGCCACGGCCGTGCTCGCCGGGCGGGTAGGGACGGGCCTCGAAGTACTTGACGGCCTTCGGCGTCAGCGCGATGCCGAGCGCACGGGACTTCTTGACCTTGGGACGCGACTGGTTCACGTGGAACGGACCTCCGTGTAAGTTAGGTGAGGCTTACCTTAGCGCGAGGAGAACGCATGTTTCGACCTGGGATCCCCCTGCCCGGTGCACACCGCACCGAGGCGGGTCAGCCGCGTCCCGTGGAAGACGCCCAGCAGCCCACTGCCGCCGAGCGCGTACGAACCCTCGTCGAGTCCAATGGTATGGCGTCTCTGAACATCCCCGGTGTCGAGGACCCCGACGAGACCGGCCTCTCGGCGCCGGTCTGCCGGACCGTGACACCCGACGGAGACGTGCTGTTGCTGGTTTCCGGCGACTCCGCGGCGGCTCGGGCGGCGGCACACGCACAGGACGACGACCTGACAGCCGTGATGGAGATCACGGATGTCGCGCCGGTTTCGGTGCCTCATCGCATCCGTGGAAGGGCCTGGGTGGCCGGCTGGCTCACCCCCGTCCGCAACGAGCGGCGCGCCGAGGCCGCGATGCTGCTCGCGGAGCGGCACCCGGTCGGTGAGCTGCTCGGCATCGGCGAGGCGCTGCAGCCGGACCCCGCTCCGGGCCTGTACGGGCGGACCGCCTGGATGATGCTGCGCCTGGAGGTCGGTGAGGGCGCGGTGGACGATCTGTGGGGCTCCGAGTCCGTCGAGCCGGACGACTTCGCCGACGCCGCCCCCGATCCGCTGGCGGCCCATGAGGCGGAGCTGCTGCAGCATCTGCACGCCGCGCACAGCGAGCAGGTGCGCGGGCTGTGCGCCCTGCTGGGCGACCGCGGGGATGTCTGCGGGCTGCGCGGCCGGGCCGTGCCGGTGGGCCTGGACCGCTTCGGGCTGCGGGTCCGCTTCACGGACGCCGAGCAGCACTCCTTCGACGCACGGTTCGACTTCCCCGAGCCCGTGCGGGACGTGGCGGAGCTGCGGCGGGCGATGCATCTCCTCTTCGAGGCGGCGGCCGAGTAGTCCGGGGCCGCCGCCCGGCCGGCCGGCGGTGCCCGGGAGGCCGATGCACCGGCCCCGGCCCGGCCGGCGGAGGGGCTACTCGGCGGCGCTCTCGCCGGAGTCGGAGCGCAGGCGCACCCGGACCCGCTCGACGACATCGGCGTAGCGCGCCTCGGCACCATGGCGGGTGGGCTCGTAATAGCGCTTGCCGTGCACCTCGTCCGGGGCGTACTGCTGGGCCGCGATACCGCCCGGCAGGTCGTGCGGATACCGATAGCCCTGGCCGTGGCCGAGCTTCTGGGCGCCCTTGTAGTGGCCGTCGCGCAGATGCGGCGGCACCGCACCGGCCTGACCGGCCCGGACATCCGCCAGCGCGGCGTCGATGGCCAGATACGCGGCGTTCGACTTCGGCGCCAGGGCGAGCGCGATGGTGGCCTGGCTCAGCGTGATCCGCGCCTCCGGGAAGCCGATCATCGCCACGGCCTGGGCGGCGGCGACCGCGGTCTGCAGGGCCGTCGGATCGGCCAGGCCGATGTCCTCGCTCGCCGAGATCATCAGTCGGCGGGCGATGAACCGCGGGTCCTCCCCCGCCTCGATCATGCGCGCCAGGTAGTGCAGCGCGGCGTCGACGTCCGAGCCCCGGATGGACTTGATCAGCGCGCTGGCGACGTCGTAATGCTGATCGCCGTCCCGGTCGTACTTGACCGCCGCCCGGTCGACGGACTCCTCCAGCGTCTGGAGGGTGATCTCCTTCTCGCCCTTGGCCAGCGCGGAACCGGCACCGGCCTCCAGGGCCGTCAGCGCACGCCGGGCATCGCCGCCCGCGATCCGCAGCAGATGCCCCTCGGTGTCCTCGGGGAGGGTCACCGCGCCCGCCAGCCCGCGCGCGTCGGTCAGCGCACGCCGCAGCAGCCCGCGCAGATCGTCGTCCGTGAGGGGTTCGAGGGTCAGCAGCAGCGAGCGGGACAGCAGCGGCGAGATCACCGAGAAATACGGATTCTCGGTCGTCGCGGCGATCAGGGTGACCCAGCGGTTCTCCACGGCCGGCAGCAGGGAATCCTGCTGGGCCTTGCTGAAGCGGTGGATCTCGTCCAGGAAGAGGACGGTCTCCTTGCCGTAGCCGCCCGAGGCGCGCCGCGCGCCGTCGATGACCGCGCGGACCTCCTTGACGCCGGCCGTGATCGCCGAGAGCTCCACGAAGCGCTTGTTCGTCGCCTGGCTGACGACATACGCCAGGGTCGTCTTGCCGATGCCCGGCGGTCCCCACAGGAACACCGAGGACGGCCCCGCGGGGCCGCCGCTTCCCTCGCCGACCAGCCGGCGCAGGGGCGAGCCCGGCTTGAGCAGATGCTGCTGGCCCACGACTTCGTCGAGGGTGCGCGGGCGCATCCGGACGGCGAGCGGGGACCCCGCGGGGTCCTTCTCCTGGCGGTCTTCGGCAGCGGCGGTGAACAGGTCGGGCTCCACGATCACGAGCCTAAGCCACCCCACTGACAACGCCCCGGCCGCCGTCAGGACGGGCCGGGGCGCGGGCAGCGCGTGGGGCGGGACTCAGATCAGGCTGCTCCAGTACGTCCACCACTTGGTGAGGATCAGCAGCGCGATCACGCCGTACCAGAGCACCGGCACGACCCAGTGGAACTCCAGCACGGCCCGGCGCAGCCCGTCGGGGGCCGGGATGATCCCGTGCTTGAGGTTGTGCACGGTGGTGTACCAGAACATCAGGATCGTGATCAGCCACGTCAGCGTGCACCACAGGCACAGCGAGTTGATGACGTACAGCGACTGGGACATCAGCCACATGCAGAAGACCGTGCCGAGCAGCGTGCCGACGTTCAGTCCGATCCAGTACCAGCGGCGGAAGCGGGCTCCGGCCAGCAGGGCCATGCCGATCGCGATGACCGCGCCGAAGGCGACCAGACCGGCGACCGGGTTCGGGAAGCCGAAGACCTCCGCCTGCTTGCTCTGCATGATGTTGCCGCAGGAGATGATCGGGTTCAGGCTGCAGGCCGGCTTGTAGTTCGGGTCCTTCAGCAACTCGATCTTGTCCAGGGTGATGACCCAGGCCGCGAGCAGACCCAGCGCGCCGGTGATCACCAGGAGCAACGCGAGGCCGCGACCCGAGCCGATGGTGCCCGTGCCGCTCACGCGGTCGTCGTCGGTGGACACGTCGTCAAGCTCTGTCGTCGTCATATCGCCGTTCCGTCGGTCCCTCGGGAGATGGGGCTGAGCGCGGGCCCGGTCACGGGCACGCCGTTCATTCTGCCCCAACTCCACCATGACCCACTGTGCGACGAACATAAAGAAGAGCCCTCCGCACACAGCGTTCTCTCAGGTTCGCTCCACTCCCGCCTGCCCTCTCCGCCCGCCCGGCGGCCGGCCACCGCGGGTGCCGCCGGGCCGGAATCCCTTCGCCGGGATGAACGCACGGCAGGCGTTGACCCCGGGCGTCCGGCGGCGCGGAAGACCCGGCACAGCGGAAGACCCGGCACACACGAGGGGCCCGGCCGGCCGATCGCCGTCCGGGCCCCTCGGGTCCGCCGTCCCGCAGCTCAGCCCAGCGTGCGCCGGACCTCCTCGGCCACGGTGTCCAGCGCGACCGCGGTCTGCTCACCGCTCTCCAGGTCCTTGAGCTGGACGACGCCCTCGGCCAGGTCCCGCTCACCCGCCACCAGCGCCAGCCGCGCGCCGGAGCGGTTGGCGGACTTCATGGCGTTCTTCAGGCCCTTGCCGCCGAACGCGAAGTCGGTGGCGACACCGGCCCGCCGCAGCTCGGTGACCACACCGAACAGCACCCGGCGGGCCTCCTCGCCGAGCGGCACCGCGTACACGGCCGTGGCGGCGGGGATGTCGAGCGTGATGCCCTCCGCCTCCAGCGCCAGCACCGTCCGGTCGACGCCCAGCGCCCAGCCGACGGACGGCAGCGCGGGGCCGCCGATCATCTCGGAGAGACCGTCGTAGCGGCCGCCGCCGCCCACCGCGGACTGCGAGCCGAGGCCGTCGTGGACGAACTCGAAGGTGGTGCGGGTGTAGTAGTCCAGGCCGCGGACCAGCTTCTCGTCGTCCTCGAAGGCCACTCCCGCCGCGGTCAGCAGCTCACGCACCTGCTCGTGGTACGCCTTGCAGGCCTCGCAGAGGTAGTCGCGGAGCTTGGGCGCCCCGTCGAGCTGCTTCTGCACGGACTCGCGCTTGTCGTCCAGGACGCGCAGCGGGTTGATGTCGACCCGGCGCCGGGTGTCCTCGTCCAGGTCGAGCCCGCGCAGGAAGTCCTGCAGCGCGGCGCGGTAGACGGGGCGGCACTCCTTGTCGCCCAGGGAGTTGAGCAGGATGCGGAAGTTCCGCAGCCCCAGCGCGCGGTAGGCCTGGTCGGCCAGGATGATCAACTCGGCGTCCAGCGCGGGGTCCTCGGCACCGATGGCCTCGGCGCCGACCTGGGAGAAGTGGCGGTAACGGCCCTTCTGCGGACGCTCGTAGCGGTAGTACGAGCCGGAGTACCAGAGCTTGACGGGGAGGTTGCCCGCCTTGTGGAGGCTGGCCTCCAGTGCGGCGCGCAGCACGGACGCGGTGCCCTCGGGGCGCAGCGCCAGCTGGTCGCCGCCCTTGGTCTCGAAGGCGTACATCTCCTTGGTCACGATGTCGGTGGACTCACCGACGCCGCGCGCGAACAGCTCGACACTCTCGAAACCGGGCGTCTCGATGTAGCCGTACCCGGAGTTCTTCAGCGGCGCGGCGATCGCCTCGCGCACCGCGAGATAGGTGGCGGACTGCGGCGGAATCAGGTCGTACGTGCCCTTGGGGGCCTTGAAGGTGCTCACGGAAGGTCTCGTCACATTCCTCGTCGTGGAGCCGGACTGAAGCCGTCTCCGAGGCCGGCGGCCACTTCCCGCAGGAAGGGGTTGGTGGCGCGCTCGCGGCCGATGGTGGTCTGGGGGCCGTGGCCGGACAGGACGACGGTCGAGTCCTCCAGCGGCAGGCACACACGCGCCAGCGACTGCAGGATCTCGGCGTGGTCGCCGCCCGGCAGATCGGTGCGTCCGATGGAGCCGGCGAAGAGCAGGTCGCCAGAGAAGAAGACCGGCGGAATGTCGGCCTGCTCGGGCATCCTGAACGTCACCGACCCCTTGGTATGGCCCGGGGCGTGCGCGACGGAGAACTCCATCCCGGCGAGTTCCAGGGCGGCACCGTCGCTCAGCTCCTTGACGTCGTCCGGCTCCCCCACGGTGAGTTCGCCCATGAGCTGCTGACCGATGGAGCGACCGAGGGCCTTCTCCGGGTCGCTCATCATGTAGCGGTCCGAGGGGTGGATCCAGGCCGGGACATCGTGCGCGCCGCACACCGGGACCACGGAGGCGACATGGTCGATGTGGCCATGGGTGAGGACGACCGCGACGGGCTTGAGCCGATGCTTTTTGACCGCGTCCTCGACTCCTTGGGCCGCCTGGTGGCCCGGGTCGATGATGACGCACTCCTCGCCGGCGGCGGGGGCGACCAAGTAGCAATTGGTGCCCCAGGCCCCGGCGGGGAACCCGGCAATCAGCACGTTCGTCCTTAAAGGTCGGTGGTGGGGGTCGGTCCGCGGGGACCGCTCCCGGACATCTCGGCAGCTCCAGAGCCTACCGGCGGGACTCCCGGCAGGGCGAACCCGTATACGGTACGGCCACGGCGGCCGACAGCGATCGGTGATCGGACGAAGGAGACGACCGGTGGTCAGCAGAGATCAGCGGAGACGGCAGCTCGCCAGGGAGAAGTACGAGCGCCAGCAGCAACGGCGGTCCGCGGACCAGCGGAAGGCCAAACGCCGCAATGTGATCATCGCGTCCGTCGTGGCCGTCGCGCTGGCCGCCGGTGTCACCGCCTATGCCTCCACCGCGCTGGCCGGCAACGACCAGGACTCCGACCGGGCGGCGGCGACCCCGCCCCCCTCCAAGGCCCCGGACCCGTGCGGCAAGCCCGCCAAGGGCACGCCCTCCACCAAGACCTGGAAGAAGGAGCCGGCGATGTCCCTCGACACCTCGGCCTCCTACTCCGCGAAGCTGGCGACGACCTGCGGCACGGTCGAGCTGAAGCTGGACGCCGCCAAGGCGCCGCACACGGTCAACTCCTTCGCCTTCCTGGCCGGCCAGGGCTACTTCGACCACAGCAAGTGCCACCGCCTGGTCGACCAGAACATCTACGTCCTGCAGTGCGGCGACCCGAAGGGCACCGGCCAGGGCACCCCCGGCTACACCATCCCGGACGAGAACCTCAAGGACTCCCGGCTCAAGGGCGGTGTCTATCCGGCGGGCACGGTCGCGATGGCCAACCGCTATGACGGCCGGAGCGACAAGACCCGCAACTCCGGCGGCAGCCAGTTCTTCCTCGTCTACCAGGACAGCAAGCTGCCCCCGAACTACACACCGTTCGGCACCGTCACCGGCGGTATGGACGTGCTGAAGAAGATCGCCAAGGCCGGTTCGACGCCCGACCCGCAGACCGGCAACACCGCGCCGAACGCCACCGTCGTGATCGACAAGGCGACCGTCAAAAAGTCCTGACCTGCCGGTCGACCTGGGGGTGATGCATCGGCGCTCGCTGTACGAACCGCGGAATTTCGGTCGTGCTGGATGCGGACAGCCGACCGCCGGTCGCCTAGATTGGCGTTGTGTAGGGTGCCTGCTCCGACGGCTGCCACCCTCACCCGCAATTCAGCCCGTCGGACCGGTCAGGGCGCGGCTCTGCCGGACAGAAACTGTGGACGATGCCGGGGGGCCGCACGCCCCCGTCGGCATCATGTGGAGGAGGCGCTGTGAGCAGCGACCCATGGGGCCGCGTCGACGAGACGGGGACCGTGTACGTGCGTACCGCCGATGGCGAGCAGGTCGTCGGATCGTGGCAGGCGGGAACTCCCGAGGAGGCCCTCGCCTACTTCGAGCGCAAGTATGAGGGCCTGGTCGTCGAGATCGGCCTCCTCGAGCGCCGGGTCAAGACCACCGACCTGTCGGCGAAGGACGCCACGACCGCGATCGAGCATCTGCGCACCCAGGTCGACGAACACCACGCGGTGGGCGATCTGGACGCGCTGAAGAAGCGGCTCGACAAGCTCGTCGAGGCCGTCGAATCGCGCCGCGAGGAGCGCAAGGCACAGAAGGCACGGCAGAGCACCGAGGCCCGGCAGGCCAAGGAGAAGCTGGTCGCCGAGGCCGAGGAGCTGGCGGCCAGCGAGCAGTGGCGGGCGGCCGGGGAACGGCTGCGCGCACTGGTCGACACCTGGAAGAGCCTGCCCCGGCTCGACCGCAAGGCGGACGACGAGCTGTGGCACCGCTTCTCGCACGCCCGATCGGCGTTCTCCAAGCGGCGCAAGGCGCACTTCGCGTCGCTGGACGCGCAGCGCGAGGAGTCCCGTAAGGCGAAGGAGAAGCTGGTCGCCGAGGCCGAGGCGCTGTCGAACTCGACGGACTGGGGGGCCACCGCGGCCCGCTACCGCGAGCTGATGGCGGACTGGAAGGCCGCCGGACGCGCCCAGCGCGAGCACGAGGACGATCTGTGGAACCGCTTCCGCGGCGCCCAGGACGTCTTCTTCCAGGCACGCGGTGAGGTCTTCGCGGAGCGCGATGCCGAGCAGCGGGAGAATCTGACCCGCAAGGAGGAGCTCGCCGTCGAGGCCGAGAAGCTCCTCCCCGTCTCGGACCTGAAGGCCGCGCGGGCGGCGTTCCGCTCGATCAATGAGCGGTGGGAGGCCATCGGCCATGTCCCGCGGGACGCCCGCCCGAAGATCGAGGGCCGGATGCACGCCGTCGAGCGGGCCATCCAGGAGGCCGAGGAGACCGAGTGGCGCCGGACGAACCCCGAGGCGCGGGCCCGTGCCGCGGGGCTGACCGGCCAGCTGCAGGACGCCGTCGACAAGCTGCAGAAGCAGATCGACACGGCCCGGGCGGCCGGCAACAACGCCAAGGCCGACAAGCTCGGCCGGGAGCTGGAGGGCCGCAAGGCGCTGCTGGACCAGGCGCTCAAGGGCCTGGAGGAGTTCGGCGGTTGATGGTGCGGTGAGCCGCCGCCGCTCTCGCGGAGGTGGTTGAGAAGGGCCCCGGCACGGATTCCGTGCCGGGGCCCTTTTCGTTGTGCGGTTGTGCGGTTCTACGGCCTGCGGGCCGACGTCACCCGATAGACGTCGTACACGCCCTCCACGCTGCGCACGGCCTTCAGCACATGGCCCAGATGCTTCGGGTCGCCCATTTCGAAGGTGAAGCGGGAGGTGGCGACGCGGTCGCGGGAGGTCTGGACGGCCGCCGAGAGGATGTTGACGTGCTGGTCGGACAGGATCCGGGTGACGTCCGACAGGAGCCGGGAGCGGTCCAGGGCCTCGACCTGGATGGCGACCAGGAAGACCGAGGACTGGGTGGGCGCCCACTCGACTTCGAGTATCCGCTCCGGCTGCCGGGACAGCGAGTCGACGTTGACGCAGTCGGCGCGGTGCACCGAGACGCCGTTGCCGCGGGTCACGAAGCCGATGATGGGGTCGCCCGGCACCGGAGTGCAGCAGCGGGCCAGCTTGACCCACACATCGTCGACGCCCTTGACGACCACCCCGGGGTCTGCGCTGGAACGGCGCTTGGAACGCGGCCGGATCGGGGTCGACTCGGCGATGTCCTCGGTGGCCTCGTCCTGGCCGCCGAGCGCCTGCACCAGCTTCTGGACGACACCCTGCGCGGCGACATGACCCTCACCGATGGCGGCGTACAGCGAGGAGATGTCGGGGTAGCGCATCTCGTGCGCGAGGGTGACCAGGGAGTCGCCGGTCAGGATCCGCTGGATCGGCAGGTTCTGCTTGCGCATGGCGCGCGCGATGGCGTCCTTGCCCTGCTCGATCGCCTCGTCGCGGCGCTCCTTGGAGAACCAGCCACGGATCTTGTTGCGGGCCCGCGGGGACTTGACGAAGCCGAGCCAGTCGCGGGACGGCCCGGCGCCCGCCGCCTTGGAGGTGAAGACCTCCACCAAGTCGCCATTGTCCAGGGTCGATTCGAGCGGAACGAGGCGCCCGTTGACCCGCGCCCCTATCGTGCGGTGGCCGACCTCGGTGTGCACCGCATACGCGAAGTCGACGGGGGTGGCACCGGCCGGCAGCGCTATGACATCGCCCTTGGGCGTGAAGACGAAGACCTCGTTGCGGGACAGGTCGAAGCGCAGGGACTCCAGGAACTCGCCGGGGTCCTCGGTCTCCTTCTGCCAGTCCAGCAACTGCCGCAGCCAGGCCATGTCGTTGACGGTGTCCTGGCCCTTGCCGGCGTTCTTCGGTACGTCCGTACGGATCTTGGACGCGCCCGCTACCGCCTCCTGCTTGTACTTCCAGTGGGCGGCGATGCCGTACTCGGCGCGGCGGTGCATGTCGAACGTACGGATCTGGAGTTCAACGGGCTTGCCGCTGGGGCCGATCACGGTCGTGTGCAGCGACTGGTACATGTTGAACTTCGGCATCGCGATGTAGTCCTTGAACCGGCCGGGGACCGGGTTCCATCGCGCGTGGATGGTGCCGAGCGCGGCATAGCAGTCGCGGACGGTGTCGACGAGGACGCGGATGCCCACCAGGTCGTAGATCTCGGCGAAGTCGCGGCCGCGCACGATCATCTTCTGGTAGACGCTGTAGTAGTGCTTGGGGCGGCCGGTGACGGTGGCCTTGATGCGGGCGGCGCGCAGATCGGCCTGGACCTCGTCGGTCACTATCGCCAGATACTCGTCGCGCTTGGGCGCCCGCTCGGCGACCAGCCGCACGATCTCGTCGTACATCTTGGGGTAGAGGATCGCGAAGGCGAGGTCCTCCAGCTCCCACTTGATGGTGTTCATGCCCAGGCGGTGGGCGAGCGGAGCGTAGATCTCCAGCGTCTCGCGGGCCTTCTTCTCCTGCTTCTCCCGCTTGAGGTAGCGCATGGTGCGCATGTTGTGCAGCCGGTCGGCGAGCTTGATGACCAGGACGCGCGGGTCCTTGGCCATCGCGACGACCATCTTGCGGACGGTCTCGGCCTGCGCCGCCTCGCCGAACTTGACCTTGTCCAGCTTGGTGACACCGTCGACCAGCAGCGCCACCTGGTCGCCGAAGTCGCGGCGCAGGGTGTCCAGGCCGTACTCGGTGTCCTCGACGGTGTCGTGCAGCAGGCCCGCCATCAGCGTGGCCGGGTCCATGCCCAGCTCGGCGAGGATCGTCGTGACCGCGAGCGGGTGGGTGATGTACGGGTCGCCGCTCTTGCGCTTCTGGCCGCGGTGCCAGCGCTCGGCGACCTGGTAGGCCCGCTCGACCTGGCGCAGCGTCGCGGTCTCGATCTTGGGGTCATTGCCGCGGACGGCCCGCAGCAGCGGCTCCAGGACCGGGTTGTACGGGCTGGAGCGCTGGACGCCGAGGCGGGCCAGGCGGGCGCGTACCCGGTTGGGGGAGCCCGAGCGGCCGGCGGGGGCGGGCGGCAGCGGCTTGGCGGCGGCGGGCTGGTCGGTCTTGGCGGGCGGCTTGGGCGCCCGGGACGGCACGGCGGCCGACTGGGACGAGGAGGAGGCGGGCCCCGGCTTGGGCGCCGTACGGGGCCGCTCGGCGGGCGCCGGGGACGCGGAGGTCGGGCCGGCCGGCGGCCGGGGCGTGGCGGTGCCGTCGGGCGCGCCCTGCCGCTCGGGCTGGGGCGCGTCCGAGGAAGCCACGTCCGTGGGCTTCGGCTCGTCCGGGCGCGCGGCGTCGGATCCCGTCGGACGCAGTCCGGGGGAGAGCGGCTGGGCCTCGTCTGGCAAGAGCACTCCTCAGGCGGTTCCGGACCCCAGGACCTCGTATGGGTCGGGGTGCCATGGTATCGACCCCGGCGCCGCAGCTCCCCCGCGGCCAGGGTTCCGTACATGACACAGCAGCGGGGGCACCCGGATTCTTCCGGATGCCCCCGCTGCCGGGGTGCTGTGCGCAACCGCCTCAGACCGTGAGCAGGGCCTCCAGCGGAGCGCCCTTCAGGCCCGGCTCCAGGCGCTGCCGCCCGGCGAGGAAGCCGAGCTCCAGCAGCACGGCCAGGCCCGCGACCTCGGCGCCCGCGCGGCGGATGAGCTGCAGCGAGGCGTCGGCGGTGCCGCCGGTGGCGAGGACGTCGTCGATCACCAGCACCCGGTCGCCCGGGGCCAGCGCATCGGCGTGGATCTCGATCTCGGCCGTGCCGTACTCCAGCTCGTAGGCCTGCCCGAGCGTGGTGCCGGGCAGCTTGCCCGCCTTGCGGACGGGGACGAAGCCGACGCCGGCCCGGACCGCGACCGGAGCGGCGAGTATGAACCCGCGCGCCTCCAGACCCACGATCTTGTCCACCCGGTGCCGCCCGCACAGCTCGGCGAACGCCTCGGTCAGCGCGCCGAAGGCCGCCGGGTCCGCCAGCAGCGGGGTGATGTCCTTGAACACCACACCCGGCTGCGGGTGGTCCGGGATGTCCGTGATCCGGCTGAGCAGGAGCTCACGCAATTCCGCGGGGGCGCTCACCGGCGCTTGCCCGACGGGCGGCCGCGTCCGCGGTTACGGGAGGCGGGCTGCTGGCGCGGCCCGACGACCGCGGTGCCGTCCTCGGCGTCCGCCGTGGCGGGGGCAGGCTCCTCGGTGTCCTCCTGGCCCGCGTCCTTGGCAGCGGCCGCGGCACGCTTCGCCTTCACCCTCTTGGCCAGTGCCTTTATCTGCGGCTCGCGGCCCTTCAGATCGGCGACCAGCGGGGTCGCGATGAAGATCGACGAGTACGCACCGGCGGCGAGGCCGACGAACAGGGCCAGCGAGATGTCGTTGAGCATGCCCGCGCCCAGGAAACCGCCGCCGACGAACAGCAGACCGGCGACCGGGAGCAGCGCCACGACCGTGGTGTTGATGGAGCGCACCAGGGTGCTGTTGATCGAGCGGTTGGCGATCTCGCCGTACGTGAAGCGGGTCTGCTTGGTGAGGTCCTTGGAGGCTTCCTTGAGGCTGTCGAAGACGACGACCGTGTCGTACAGGGAGTAACCGAGGATCGTCAGCAGACCGATGACCGTGCCGGGGGTGACCTCGAAGCCGACCAGGGCGTAGACGCCGACCGTGATCGTGAGGTCATGGATCAGCGCGATCAGGGCGGCGAGCGCCATCCGCCACTCGAAGGCGATCGCCAGATAGATCACCACGAGGACCATGAAGATCCCCAGGCCCAGCCAGGCCTTGTTGGCGATCTCCTCACCCCAGCTCGGGCCGACCAGCTGGGTGTTGACGTCCTTGACCGGGATGTTCAGGTCCTTGGCGAGCTCCTCCTGCACCGGCACCGCCTGCTTGGTGTCCAGACCGCTGATCTGGATGCGCAGTGCGCCGCTGCCGAGCTTCTGCACCACGGCCTGGTGGCCGCCCGACGCCGACTCGGCCTCGTGCTGGGCCTTCGGGGCGGACACGGAGGTCGGCGGCGTGGTGAAGACCGCGCCGCCGGAGAACTCGATGCCCATGTTCAGGCCGCGCACCGCCAGGCCGACGATGGCCGTGATGGTGATGAGGATCGAGATGCCGTACCAGATCTTCCGCTTGCCGATGAAGTCGTAGCCGACCTCGCCGCGGTAGAGCCGGGCGCCGATGTTTCCGAGCTTGGACATCTCACGCCTCCTTCGTCTGGGTGGGGGCGGCGCCGCGACGACGGCGCAGCGGCGGCTTGGCGCCCAGGCGCTTGGGATCGAGACCGGACCAGGGATGGCCGTCGGAGAAGAACTTCCGCCGGGCCAGCATCGTCATCAGGGGCTTGGTGAAGTAGAAGACCACGACGACGTCGAGGACGGTGGTCAGGCCGAGCGTGAACGCGAAGCCCTTCACCTTGCCGACGGTGACGATGAACAGCACCGCGGCGGCCAGGAACGACACGAAGTCGGAGACCAGGATCGTCCGGCGGGCCCGCGGCCAGCCGCGCTCGACGGCCGGGCGCAGGGTGCGGCCCTCGCGGATCTCGTCCCGGATGCGTTCGAAGTAGACGATGAACGAGTCGGCGGTGATACCGATGGCCACGATGGCGCCGCAGACCGCCGGGAGGTTCAGTGCGAACCCGATGGTCGGGCCGAGCAACGTCATGATCGTGTACGTCAGGATCGCCGAGACGAACAGACTCGCCAGCGCGACCAGGGCCAGACCCCGGTAGTAGGCGACGAGGTAGACGATGACCAGTGCGAGACCGATGGCGCCGGCGATCAGGCCGGCCTGCAGCTGCTCGCCGCCGAGCGCCGCGGTGACCGTGGTCTCGTCATCGATCTTGAAGGACAGCGGCAGGGAACCGTAGGACAGCATGTTGCCGAGGTCCTCGGCGGACTGCTGGGTGAACCCGCCCGAGATGGTGGCGGAGCCTCCCGTGATGGCCCGGTCCACCGAGGGGTCGGAAACGACCTGGCCGTCCAGGGCGATCGCGAACTGGTTCTGCGGCCGCTGCTTGGCGGCGAGCTTGCCGGTGACGTCCGCGAACTTCTTGCCGCCCTCGCCGGTGAGGTCCATCTGGACGATCCAGCCCTGGCCGCTCTGGCTGTCGAAGACGGCCTTGGCGTCCTTGACGTCCGTGCCCTCGACGCCGACCGGGCCGAGCACGTACTTCTGCGCCCCGTCGTCCTTGCAGGCCACGACCGGGTCGGACGGCTTGGCGTTCGCGGCCTTCCCGGCGGCGGTGGCGCGGCTCTGCTTCGTCGAGCAGTCCAGCGCGTTGAACTGCTTCTGGAGGGCCGGCGGAACGTCCGCGCCGGTCGGGGGCACCGGCGGAGCCGGAGGCGTGGAGGGCTTGGCCGAGCCGGAGGGGGTGGGCTTGTCGGACGGTGCCTTCTTCAGCGCGTCCGTCACCGCACGGCCCTGCGTCGTCGGCTTGGCGCTCGGCGACTGCGAGGACGACGCCTTCTGCTGGGAACCGGGCTGGTCCTTGGCCTGGTCACCCGCGGCCTTGTCGCCCTTGCCGTTCGCGCCGCTCTTGGAGGGGTTGGGCTTGGGCTCGGGGGTCTTGGTGCCCATCGTCGTGGTGATCACCGGCCGGAACCCGAGCTTGGCGGTGGTGCCGACCTGCTCGCGGGCCTGCTTCGCGTCCGTCCCCTTGGGGATGTTCACGATGATGTGGTCGCTGCCCTGTGTCTGGACCTCGGCCTCGGACACACCGAGACCGTTGACCCGCTGCTCCATGATGCCGGCGGCGGTCTTCATATTGGTCTCGTTGATCGCGTTGGGCTTACCCGGCTGGTTCTGGGCCGCCAGCGTGAAGCTGGTGCCGCCGGCCAGGTCGATGCCCAGTCGCGGCGTCATCGTGCCGGAGTAGAACATCCCTCCGATCAGCCCCGCCATGGCGATGAGGACCAGGATCAGGGTGCGGCCCGGATGCCCCTGGCTCGCGGGCGCCCTGCGGCCCTTCTTCGGTGCTGCCACCTTCTCGTATCTCCCTGTCCAACCCCTCGGCCCGGGTTTCCGGCCGAGGGGCCACGAAGTCTTGTGGGGACGTGCCCCCGCCGGAGCCTAGACCGTCCCGGAACCGCGGTGCACGACACACCACGCGTGCTCCGCGGTTCCGTAGGGGCGGACTACTTCGCGTCGTCGCCGGACTTCTTGTCGTCCTTGGCGGTGTCGGCGTCCGCCTTGACGGTGTCCTTGGCCTCGTCGGCGGGCTTGGCGTCCTTGGCCTCGCCGGCGGCGGGCTCGGCGTCGGCCGGAGCCCCGGCGGTCTTGCCCAGGTCGATCTTGTCGGCCTTCTCGGCCTCGGCGGCGTCGCCGGTCAGCGAGGAGGCGTCATCCGGGACGACCGGCTCGTCGCTGTGGATCGGGTCGGCACCGTCCAGGATGCGGTTGTACTCCTCGTCAGCAAGCACGGCGCCGATGGCGTTCTTGGCGTAAATGGCGTGCACGCCGGGGGCGACCTCCAGGAGGACGGTGTCCTCGTGGACTTCCTTGACGGTGGCGTACATGCCGCCGATCGTGCGGACGCCGGTGCCGGCCTGCATTTCGTTGCGCATCTGCGCGGCCGCCTGCTGCTTCTTCTTGGCAGACCGAGTCATCAGGAACATGGCCCCGATGAGGACGATGAAGGGGAGGAGAGTCACGATATTCACGGGACGGAAATTCCTTCGCACGACCGCGGATGCGCGATCTCATATACGGGGGTGGGAATGCCGTCCATACGAACGGCATCGGCGGAGTCTAGGCGAGTCCCCACCAGTGGAACAACGCCCAGCATCCCACCGCAGTTCCTGACCGGGCGAGTCCCCGCGCCGTCACGCTCCGAACAAGCCCTGCTGCCCGCCGGCGCCCGCTTGCTGCTGTGGCGGGACGAGCCCCAGGTGGGCCCAGGCCGCCGGGGTCCCGATCCGGCCCCTGGGGGTCCTGGCCAGCAGACCTTCCCGTACGAGGAACGGCTCGGCGACCTCCTCGACCGTCTCCCGCTCCTCCCCCACGGCGACCGCGAGGGTGGACAGGCCCACCGGGCCGCCGCCGAACAGCTTCAGCAGGGCCGTGAGCACGGCGCGGTCGAGGCGGTCCAGACCGCGGGCGTCGACCTCGTAGACCCCCAGGGCCTGGGAGGCGATCTCGCGAGTGATCAAGCCGTCGGCCTTGACCTGGGCGTAGTCGCGGACCCGGCGCAGCAGACGGTTGGCGATACGGGGCGTGCCGCGGGAGCGGCCGGCGATCTCGGCGGCGCCCTCCGGTTCTATGTCGACGTCCAGCAGCCCGGCGGAGCGGTGGATCACCCGCTGCAGCTCGGCGGGGGCGTAGAACTCCATATGGGCGGTGAAGCCGAAGCGGTCGCGCAGCGGGGGCGGCAGCAGACCGGCCCGGGTCGTGGCGCCGACCAGGGTGAACGGGGGAAGTTCGAGCGGGATGGCGGTGGCGCCCGGGCCCTTGCCGACGATCACGTCGACGCGGAAGTCCTCCATCGCCATGTAGAGCATTTCCTCGGCGGGCCGGGACATCCGGTGGATCTCGTCGAGGAAGAGGACCTCGCCCTCCTGGAGGGAGGAGAGGATCGCGGCGAGATCGCCCGCGTGCTGGATGGCGGGGCCGGAGGTGATGCGGATCGGGGCGCCCATCTCGGCGGCGATGATCATCGAGAGGGTGGTCTTGCCGAGGCCCGGCGCGCCGGACAGCAGGACGTGGTCGGCGGTGGCGCCGCGGGCGCGGGCGGCGCGCAGCACCAGGTCGAGCTGCTCGCGCACCCGCTCCTGGCCGACGAATTCCTCGAGGTCCTTGGGCCGCAGCGCGGCCTCGACGGCGGTGTCCTCACCGTCCGCGTCGGCCCCGACCAGCCGGTCGGGTGCGCCCGTGGCGGGGTCCTCGGTGGCGGGCGGTGCGGTGTCGTCCCAGTTCACTGCGGATTGCCTCGCGGGGTCGGGGCGGCCGGGCCGCCTGCGTGGTCGAACGGTCGGGGGCGCGGGGCCCGGGTGGCGGCGGTCATCGGGCGCGGTTCAGGGTCTGCAGGGCGGCCTTGAGCAGCTGCGGCACCTGCGGCGCTCCGCCGTCGGCGACGGCCGCGTCGGCCTGCGGGGCGACCGCGGCGACCGCTTCGTCCGCTTCCCGGGTGGCATAGCCGAGGCCGATCAGGGCGGCGTGCAGCTGGTCGCGCCAGCCGGCCGTGACGGCGCTGCCGACGCCCGCGCGCCCGGTGCCCACCGGCTCCCCGAGCCGGTCCTTGAACTCCAGGAGCAGCTTCTGGGCGCCCTTCTTGCCGATGCCGGGCACGGCGGTGAGGGCCTTCTCGTCACCGGTGGCGACGGCCAGCCGCAGCGCGTCCGGGGAGTGCACCGCGAGCATCGCCTGGGCGAGCCGGGGGCCGACGCCGCTGGCGGTCTGCAGCAGCTCGAAGGTCTGCCGCTCGTCGTCGTCGGCGAAGCCGTAGAGGGTGAGCGAGTCCTCGCGGACGACGAGGGAGGTGGCGAGCTTGGCCTGCTGTCCGATGCGCAGCGCGGAGAGGGTGTCCGGCGTGCACTGGACAGCCATGCCGATACCGCCGACCTCGACGACGGCGGAGTCCGGTGCGAGGGCCGCGACCGGGCCGGAGACGAAGGCGATCATCGGGTGCCCTTCTGGGGTGTCGCCCGGCGGACGCCGGGAGCGCGGACGGGGGCGGCGCGACGGGCCGCGGCATGCGCCTGCTGGAGGCGGTTGACCGCGGGGGCGCGCCAGATGTGACAGATGGCGAGGGCGAGGGCGTCGGCGGCGTCGGCCGGTTTCGGTGGCGCGTCGAGCCGCAGCAGACGGGTGACCATCGCGCCGACCTGGGCCTTGTCGGCCCGGCCCGATCCCGTGACGGCGGCCTTGACCTCGCTGGGGGTGTGCAGCGCGACCGGCAGCCCACGACGGGCCGCGCACAGCATGGCGACCGCGCTGGCCTGGGCGGTGCCCATGACCGTACGGACGTTGTGCTGGCTGAAGACCCGCTCCACGGCGACGTACTCGGGGCGGTGCTCGTCGAGCCAGGCGTCTATCCCGCGCTCGATCTCGACCAGACGCTGGGCGATGTCGGCGTCCGCCGGGGTGCGGACGACGCCGACGCCGACCATCGTCAGCGGACGCCCCGCGACACCGTCGACCACCCCGACGCCGCAGCGTGTCAGCCCCGGGTCCACCCCCAGCACCTTCATCGGTCCCCGCCCCTCGCCCTATCGGTCAGCTGTGCCTGTCTCGGAAGCGCATGCCCCCTGATCAGCACAGTAGTGGCTGCCACTGACAAACCGACGGGCCGACGGGGTGTGTCCCCGTCGGCCCGTCAGACGACCGAGTGTGCCGCGCCGGTCAGGCGTCGACCTTGGCCATCGTCTCGTCCGAGACGTCGAAGTTGGCGAAGACGTTCTGCACGTCGTCGCTGTCCTCCAGCGCGTCGATCAGCTTGAAGATCTTGCGCGCGCCCTCTTCCTCCAGCTCGACCTGCATGGTCGGGACGAAGTTGGCGTCGGCCGAGTCGTAGTCGATGCCGGACTCCTGGAGGGCCGAGCGGACCGCGACCAGGTCGGTGGCCTCGCTGAGCACCTCGAAGGACTCGCCGAGGTCGTTGACCTCTTCGGCACCGGCGTCCAGGACGGCGCCCAGGACGTCGTCCTCGGACAGTTCACCCTTGGGGACGATCACCACGCCCTTGCGGTTGAACAGGTACGACACCGAGCCCGGGTCGGCCATCGAACCGCCGTTGCGGGTCATGGCGACGCGGACGTCCGAGGCGGCGCGGTTGCGGTTGTCGGTGAGGCACTCGATGAGCACCGCGACACCGTTGGGGCCGTAACCCTCGTACATGATGGTCTCGTAGTCGGCGCCGCCGGCTTCGAGGCCCGCACCGCGCTTGACCGCGGAGTCGATGTTCTTGTTGGGCACCGAGCTCTTCTTGGCCTTCTGGATGGCGTCGAAGAGCGTGGGGTTGCCGTCCGGGTCCGCGCCGCCGGTACGGGCCGCGACCTCGATGTTCTTGATCAGCTTCGCGAAGAGCTTGCCGCGCTTGGCATCGATCACGGCCTTCTTGTGCTTCGTCGTAGCCCATTTAGAGTGGCCGGACATCCGCCTGTCTCCTTCGCGTCACCAACATCTGAAACGAACGCCTTAGATCCTACCGGGGCCAGGTCACACGGTGTTACTCCCGCCCGTCACCCGGCCACCACCCGGATGGAGCGCCGGGGCCCGCCCTTCGGATCAGCCCCGGGCCCGCCGCACCATGTCCACGAACAGGGCGTGGACCCGGTGGTCGCCGGTGAGTTCCGGGTGGAAAGACGTGGCGAGGACGTTACCCTGCCGCACGGCCACGGTGTGCCCGTCGTACGTCGCCAGGACCTCGACCGCGCCACCGACCGACTCGACCCAGGGCGCCCGGATGAAGACGCCCTCGACCGGTCCGCCGGGGATCCCGGCGACGTCGATGGCCGCCTCGAACGACTCGTTCTGCCGCCCGAAGGCGTTACGGCGCACGATCATGTCGACGCCGCCGAACGTCTCCTGGTCCTCACGGGCGTCCAGCAGCTTGTCGGCGACCATGATCATGCCGGCGCAGGTGCCGTAGACCGGCTTGCCCGCGCGGACGAAGGCGCGCAGCGGCTCCAGCATGCCGAAGACGACGGCCAGCTTGGACATGGTGGTGGACTCGCCGCCCGGGATGACCAGGCCGTCGATCTCGTCCAGTTCCTCGGCACGGCGTACCGGCCGGGCCAGGGCGTCCGCCTCGGCGAGCGCGACGAGGTGCTCGCGGACGTCGCCCTGGAGAGCCAGCACACCGATGGTGGGGGTGCTCATCTAGGTGTCTCCTACCAGCCGCGGTTGGCGTAGCGCTCGGCCTCGGGGAGGGTGTCGCAGTTGATGCCGACCATGGCCTCGCCCAGGTTCCGCGAGACGTCCGCGATCACCTTCGGGTCGTCGTAGAAGGTGGTGGCCTTCACGATCGCGGCGGCGCGCTTGGCGGGGTCGCCGGACTTGAAGATGCCGGAGCCGACGAACACGCCCTCGGCACCGAGCTGGCGCATCAGCGCGGCGTCGGCCGGGGTGGCGACACCACCGGCGGAGAACAGCACGACCGGCAGCTTGCCGAGCTCGGCGACCTCCTTGACCAGCTCGTACGGGGCGCGCAGCTCCTTGGCGGCGGCGAACAGCTCGTTGTGGTCATAGCCGCGCAGCCGAGCGATCTCGCCCTTGATCTGGCGCATGTGGCGCACCGCCTCGACGACGTTGCCGGTACCGGCCTCGCCCTTCGAGCGGATCATGGCCGCGCCCTCGGTGATCCGGCGCAGCGCCTCGCCCAGGTTGGTGGCACCGCACACGAAGGGGGTGGTGAAGGCCCACTTGTCGGAGTGGTTGACCTCGTCGGCCGGGGTGAGGACCTCGGACTCGTCGATGTAGTCGACGCCGAGCGACTGCAGGACCTGCGCCTCGACGAAGTGGCCGATCCGGGACTTGGCCATGACCGGGATGGAGACGGCGTTGATGATGCCGTCGATCATGTCGGGGTCCGACATCCGGGCCACGCCGCCGTCCTTGCGGATGTCGGCGGGGACCCGCTCCAGGGCCATGACGGCGACGGCGCCCGCGTCCTCGGCGATCTTCGCCTCTTCCGGCGTGACGACGTCCATGATCACGCCGCCCTTGAGCTGCTCGGCCATACCGCGCTTGACGCGCGCGGTTCCGGTCTCGGGGTTCTGGGGCGTGGTGGGCGTGCTGGACACGTTTGACCTCACTCAGTGCGGGTGGCTGTACTGCTGGGCCCACACAACCGTTTGTGAGCGGCCCGGGAAAAGGGCCAATTAGAGGTCAGTGGCTCGTCACCGCCGGGAGTCGCCTTCTGCGGCCCCCGCCCCCGGTTCCCGCTGTCCGGCTCAGTTCCCGGCCGAGCGGTCGTCCAGGACGGCCGGCGGCTCGTCGTCCATCTCGAAGGCCAGCGGGAAGGGAGCGTGGCCGGCGAGCCGGAAATAGCGCACCACCCGGTGGCGGCGGACGGCGCGGGCGGCCCGTACGGCGTCGTTGTGGAACCGGCGGGCCATCGGGACGCGGCGCACCGCGGCGGTGAGCTCGGTGACCGTCTGCTCGCCGCCGGGTGCCTCCCGTACGGCCTCCAGCTGCGCGTCCTCCGCGAAGATCGCCCGCAGCGCCTGGCTCAGCTCACTCTCCGCGACCTCCCGGTGATCCTCCTCCGCCTGCCGTGCCTCGTGCGCGGCCTGGTAGAGCACGATCGAGGCGGCCGGGTCCAGGACCCCCGAGGTACCCACCTCCTGCGCGACGGAAGCCCGTCTCAGCAGTTGGGCGTCGAGGGCCGCCCTGGCCGCGTCGATGCGTGCGTGCAGACGGTCGAGACGGCCGGCCGTCCAGCTGAGGTAGATACCGATGAGGACGATCGCGGCGGCGATCCAGATGAACGTGGTCACGGGCGGTCACGATACGCGGCTGCTGCGCTTTGCTTTCTTCCCACGTTTTTGGCTTTCCCGCCATGGTGGTTTCTCGCCGTTGCGCCTGGCGGCGGGCCGGTCCGCTGCGCGGGGCTGTCGGGGTGCGGTGACGGGCCTCCGGGGCCGGTGTGTGGGACTGCTTCGCTTTACGTCCCACACACCGGCCCCTCCGGCCCGTCCCCTCCCGTTGGTGGGTGGGAAAAACGGCTGGTGGGGGTGCACGTCGCTGGTCCACTGCTCCTCGCGAAGCAGGAGTGAAATTGCCGTCTACGGACGCCCGCCCCCACGCACCGTCACTGACTCCTCCCACGGGAGGGGACGGGCCGGAGGGGCAGGGTTTCCGGACGTAAAGCGAAGCAGTCCGGAAACCCTGCCCCGGAGGTCCGTCACCGCACCCGACAACCACCCGCCCGCCGCAGGCGCAACGGCGCGGAACCCGCAAGCGTCACCCGCGCTCAAGCCCCGCGCAGCGGAGCCGCAAGCATCACCCGCGCCCAAGCCCCGCGCAGCGGACGGTCAATCCTTCGCCGGCCAGAGGCGATTACGTGGGCCGACCCGCTCATCCGTGGCCACGGAGGTGGCCCCCGTGGTGACCGTCTCGTAGACGGCGAGGATGTCGGCACCGACCGTGGACCAGTCGAAGCGGCGTACGTGGCGGGTGCCGCGCTCCCGCAGCTCGGCGAGGCGCGCCGGGTCACCCAGGAGACGAACCGCCGCAGCGGCAAGCGCCTCCGCGTCCTCGTTGGTGAAGAGTTCGCCGGCCTCGCCCTGGTCCAGGACCTGGGCGAAGGCATCGAGGTCGCTGGCAAGTACGGGCGCCGCGGCCGACATCGCCTCCACGAGGATGATGCCGAAGGATTCGCCGCCCGTATTGGGCGCGACATAGAGGTCGACGCTGCGCAGGAGCCGGGCCTTGTCCTCGTCGCTGACCATGCCGAGGAATTCGACCCGGGAGCGCAGCTCGGCGGGCAGCGCCGCGACGGCCTCCTCCTCGTCGCCGCGGCCTGCGACCAGCAGCCGGGCGTCCGGTACCTCGGCGAGGATCGCGGGCAGCGCCTTCATCAGGACCGGCAGGCCCTTGCGCGGCTCGTCGATCCGGCCGATGAAGCCGATCGTCCGTCCCTGCCACTCGGCCTTGGGCTCGGCGGAGGCGAAGAAGTCGACGTCCACGCCGTTGGGGATGACCACCGCATCGCCGCCGAGGTGTTCGACGAGGGTGCGGCGGGCGTATTCGCTCACCGCGATCCGTGCGCTGATCTTCTCCAGCGCGGGCTGCAGGATCGGATACGCGGCGATCATCGCCCGCGAGCGCGGGTTGGAGGTGTGGAAGGTCGCCACGATCGGGCCCTGGGCCGCCCAGCAGGCGAGCAGGCCGAGCGAGGGCGAGGCCGGCTCGTGGATGTGGATGACGTCGAAGGCGCCGTGCTGCAGCCAGCGGCGTACCCGGGCGGCGGAGAGGAAGCCGAAGTTGAGACGGGCGACCGAGCCGTTGTACGGGACGGGGACCGCGCGGCCGGCGGAGACGACGTACGGCGGAAGGGGGGTCTCGTCGTCCGCGGGGGCGAGGACGGAGACCTCGTGGCCGAGGCGGATCAGGTGGTCGGCCAGGTCCCGGATGTGGAACTGCACGCCGCCGGGGACGTCCCAGGCGTACGGGCAGACGATGCCGATCTTCACACGGGCTCCGTTCCGGAGGTGCCCGAGGCCGCGGAGCCGCCCGGGGCGCGGGGCTGCTCTTCACGCGGTTCCAGGTCGGCGAGCCAGAGCCGCTGCAGCATGTGCCAGTCCTCGGGGTGGTCGGCGATGCCGGAGGCGAAGGCGTCGGCGAGCGCCTGGGTCATGGTGGCGGCCTTCTCGGCGCGGGTGCCGGTCTCGGGGACCTCGATCTCCGGGTGGACCCGGCCGCGCATGACGGGGGTGTCGTCGTACCAGAGGGTGACGGGCAGCAGCAGGGCGCCGGTCTGTACGGCGAGCACGGCGGGGCCGGCCGGCATCTTCGTGGCCTCGCCGAAGAACTTGACCTCTATCCCGGAGGCGGACAGATCACGGTCCGCGACCAGGCAGACCAGCCCGCCGGCCCGCAGCCGCCGGGCGAGCGTGCCGAAGGCGGCGCCGCCGGTGTGCGGCAGCACCTCCATGCCCAGGCCCTCGCGGTAGGCGACGAAGCGGTCGTAGAGGGACTCCGGCTTGAGGCGCTGGGCGACGGTGGTGAAGGGGACACCGAGTTCGGTGGTGACCCAGGCACCCGCGAGGTCGTAGTTGCCCATGTGGGGCAGCGCCAGGATGACGCCACGGCCGCTCTTGAGCCCGTCCACCAGGTGGTGCACGTCCTCGACGGCGAAGCCGGCCCTTATCCGGTCCTTGCTCCAGGCCGGCAGCCGGAAGGACTCCATCCAGTAGCGCATGTACGAGCGCATCCCGGCCCGGGAGAGCTCGGTGAGCCGCTGCGGTGTGGCGTCCGGGACGACCCGGGCGAGGTTCGACTCCAGACGGAGGACGCCCTTGCCCCGGCGCTTCCAGGCGATGTCGGCGATCCGCCGGCCGAGCCGTACGGCAGCGCCTTCGGGCAGCTTCTTGACGGTGCTCCAGCCCAGGGCGTAGAGCGCGTCCGCCAGCTTCTCCGCGTCGATCCACGGCCGGCCGGTCCTGCGCGGGCTCATGCGCTGTTCCCCCCTTGTGCGATGGCGTCGGCCTCGGCCGACTCCCGTCGGACCGTCACCACGCGCTGGCCGAGGGTGACGGCACTGCCGATGCCGACGATCCACAGAGCGATCGGCAGCAGGATTTCGATACCGGGCACCCCGAAGGCGTGCAGCCCCGACAGACCGCAGGCCACCAGCGTGACGACCAGCCGCTCGGCGCGCTCCACCAGGCCGTTGACGTCCACCGGCAGCCCGATGGCCTCCCCGCGCGCCTTGGTGTACGAGACCACCTGGCCGCTGGCGAGGCAGAAGATCGCCATCCCGCAGAGCATCAGGCTGTCGCCCCGGCCCGCGTACCACAGGGCGAGTCCGCCGAAGATCGCCGAGTCGGCGACCCGGTCGAGGGTGGAGTCGAGGAAGGCCCCCCAGCGGCTGGAGCGGCCCAGCTGCCGCGCCATGTTGCCGTCGACGAGGTCGGAGAAGACGAACAGGGTGATGACGACCGTGCCCCAGAAGAACTCGCCCAGCGGGTAGAAGATCAGGGCGCCGGCCACCACGCCTCCGGTGCCGACCAGAGTGACCGCGTCCGGGCTGACGCCGATCCGGATGAGCAGGGCGGCGAACGGCGTGAGAACACGCGTGAAGAACGCACGCGCGTACTTGTTCAGCATGGCCTTCCCGGGAGTCGATACGGGCCGTGCGGTCTGACGGCCACCGGCGGGCCCATCGTAGCCAGGAGGTCAGGGGCCACCACGAACGCATCGCGGCGCGGGGTGCGTCCCGCGGCTCGGGGCCGCCCCCGCGCGCCCGCGGACGCGCCCGCAGGCCCCGGGGGGCGACGCGGACCCCTTGGGAGCACCGGCCCCGTGCGCCATGTATGGACGCATCATGGCCTCGGTGGAAAGCTCGAATCACCGCAAAGTGTCGACCTGGAGGCGAGACACATGAGCGAGAAGTCGAGTACACACCCGGGAGCCGCCGGCAGGGCATCAACGGCCGACCGGCCCACGGCCCTGCGCAATGTGGTGCTGGTCGGCCACAGCGGCTCGGGAAAAACCACTCTGGTCGAGGCCCTCGCGCTGGCGTCCGGCGCGGTCAACCGGGCGGGGCGGGTCGAGGACGGCGGCTGCCTCTCCGACCACGACGAGATCGAACACCGCCAGCAACGCTCCGTACAGCTCTCCCTGGTCCCGGTGGACTGGGGCGGAGTCAAGATCAATATCTTGGACACCCCCGGATACGCCGATTTCGTCGGGGAACTCAGGGCCGGTCTGCGCGCGGCGGACGCGGCCCTTTTCGTTGTCTCGGCGGCCGACGGCGTGGCCGGCGCGACCCGTATGGTCTGGGACGAGTGCGCGGCCGTCGGTATGCCGCGCGCGCTGGTCATCACCCACCTGGAGGCGTCCCGCGCCGACTTCGACGAGATGACCGAGCGCTGCCGCACCTCTCTGGGCGGCGAGGACCCGGACTCCGTCCTCCCGCTCTACCTCCCGCTGTACGGAACGCCGGGCGCCGACGGCCACTCCCCCGTGCACGGCCTGATCGGTCTGCTCTCGCAGCGGGTGTTCGACTACTCCTCCGGCGAGCGCACCGAACGCGCGCCGACGGCGGACGAGCTGCCGCTGATCGAAGCGGCCCGCAACCGCCTCATCGAGGGCATCATCGCCGAGAGCGAGGACGAGTCCCTGATGGACCGCTACCTCGGCGGCGAGGAGATCGACATCAAGACCCTCATCGGGGACCTGGAGACGGCGGTCGCCCGGGGCGCCTTCCACCCGGTGCTGGCCGCGGCCCCGGCCGCCGACGGCTCCAAGCAGGGGCTGGGCACCGTGGAGCTGCTGGAACTGATCACCGGCGGCTTCCCGACGCCCGTGGAGCGCGAGGCGCCGGCCGTCACCACCCCGGACGGTGCCCCGCGCCCGGCGCTGAGCTGCGATCCCGAGGGTCCGCTCGCGGCCGAGGTGGTCAAGACCTCCTCGGACCCGTACGTCGGCCGGATCTCGCTCGTCCGCCTCTTCTCGGGCACCCTGCGCCCGGACGAGACGGTGCATGTCTCGGGCCACGGGCTGCAGGACCGCGGCCACGAGGACCATGACGTCGACGAGCGGGTCGGCGCGCTGTCCACCCCGTTCGGCAAACAGCAGCGCCCGCTGTCCAAAGCCATCGCCGGCGATCTGGCCTGTGTGGCGAAGCTGACCCGCGCCGAGACCGGGGACACCCTCTCCGCCAAGGACGATCCGCTGCTGATGGAGCCCTGGACGATGCCGGACCCGCTGCTGCCGGTCGCCATCCAGGCCCACAGCAAGGCCGACGAGGACAAGCTCTCGCAGGGCCTGGCCCGTCTGGTCGCCGAGGATCCGACGATGTGCCTGGAGCACAACCAGGACACCCATCAGGTGGTCCTGTGGTGCCTGGGCGAGGCGCATGTCGATGTGGCCCTGGAGCGGCTGCGGACCCGCTACGGCGTCCAGGTGGACACGGTCGCGCACAAGGTGCCGCTGCGGGAGACCTTCGGCGCCCCCGCCGCGGGCCGCGGACGCCATGTGAAACAGTCCGGCGGCCACGGCCAGTTCGCGATCTGCGAGATCGAGGTCGAACCGCTGCCCGGCGGCTCCGGTATCGAGTTCGTGGACAAGGTCGTGGGCGGCGCGGTGCCCCGGCAGTTCATCCCGTCCGTGGAGAAGGGCGTACGCGCCCAGGCCGCGCGCGGGGTCGCCGCCGGGCATCCGCTCGTCGACATCCGGGTCACGCTGCTCGACGGCAAGGCGCACTCCGTCGACTCCTCGGACGCCGCGTTCCAGACCGCGGGCGCGCTGGCGCTGCGCGAGGCCGCCGGCGAGGTCCGGATCGACCTGCTCGAACCGGTGTCCGAGGTGAGCGTGATGGTTCCGGACGATTTCGTCGGCCAGGTGATGAGCGATCTGTCGGGGCGCCGCGGCCGGGTCGTGGGCACCGAACAGTCAGGGGCGGGACGCACCGTGGTGCGCGCCGAGGTGCCCGAGATCGAGATCGACCGGTACGCCGTCGATCTGCGCTCCCTCTCGCACGGCACCGGGCGGTTCTCCCGCGTCCACCTGCGGCATGAGCCGATGCCGCCGCAGCTCGCCGACAAGTGGCGGGAAGAGGCGGAGAACGGCGCATAGTTGACGGCTGATCAACCGTTGGAGCGGCCGCTGTCCTGCTCAACTCCTCTGGGCTGGACGGCGGCTGTACGCTGAGTGCCTGCCGTTGAACCGAGCGTTCGACGCCAGGGTGCGAGGTCACGGACTCGAAGACAGGCTCTCAGCAGGTGTGCCGTCAGCGGAAGTCGGGAAGAGCCGCATCATTGGATGCGTGCGGTGTGGGGGGCGGTAGTGGCAGACGGCTTTGACTTCAGTCCCGGGGCGCAGGTCCCGCTGTCGGGGAGCGCCGGGCAGACGGCGGCGACCCAGGCACTGGCCTCGGCCGCCTATCGGGACAGCCCGCTCGCCGATATCTCCAAGGCCGACTCGGACTCCGGCAAGTCCGCCATCAAGAAGCCCAAGCTGTCGCTGTTCGCGCCCAACCTCGGCGAGGCGTTCTCGCGCGCCGTGCAGGTGCGGATGCTCGGCGGCGGGCGCGCCGCGCTCATCCAGTCCTTCGGGACCGAGCCGCAGACCATCGTCGAGCACTGTCTGTCCGCGACCCGCATCCGCAAGCAGCGGGACGCCAAGCTGACGCTGCTGATGGTGCTGTTCGGGGTGCTGTTCCTGCCCGGTGTGCTGGTGTGGCTGGGCGTCTTCCAGCTGCGGAAGATGCTCTCCAAGGACGGCGCCGGCAAGGGCCTCTCCCTGATCGGCGGGGTGCTGCTGACGGTACTGGCGGTCCTCGGCCTGTTCTTCATGATCAAGCTGCCGTTCAACGGCTTCTGGCCGCTGTACGCCCGCGGCATGATCGTCGCCCCGGTGATCGGCTGGTGGCTGGCCAAGCAGATCTGCGAGAAGACCGCGGTGGCCATGCGGGAGTCCTGGAAGGGGCTGCTGGAGGGAGGTGGCGTGGCCGCGAAGATCCCCGAGGCGGTCCCCCAGGACCCGAACCAGATCGCCGCCGAAACCCTCCGCCAGAATCTCGCCAAAATCTCCGCCGAGCAGAGCAGCAACGTCATCTTCTACGCCGGCCCCAAGGGGATACTCGGCATGGGGACGCGCTGGGGCAGCTGGCAGCTCGCCGAGGAGCTCATCCCGGCGCAGGAGGGCAGCGAGATCCACCCGTTCCGCAGCTGGGACGTGATCCGGGCGATCCACGACAAGCTGCGGCTGCTGGAGCGCAGCCCGCTGCACACCGGCGGATTCCCCACGCCGTCCGTACGCCACTGGATCGTCTCGCCGGTCGGCGAGAAGGCCGCCGCCGTCAGCCGCCCCGAGGGCACCCATGTGGAGGCGTACCAGATCCGCGGGCACGAGATAGAGCGGATCTGCAACGAGCAGCAGTTCGGCAGCGGCAACCGCCACTACCTCGGCGTCCAGTTCGTCCTGTGGGACGGCCAGTTGGTGATCACCCTCATGATCACCGTCACCGTGCTCCACGAGACCCTGCGCATCGAGGTGACCGGCCATGCCCTCGGTCCGGTCAACGGCCTCTTCACGACGAAGCCGGAGCCCAAGACCAAGGACGTCGCCAAGGTCGTCAAGTTCTGGGAGACCAAGACGCAGCAGCTCCCGCTCATCGAGCCGCAGGAGGTGGTCCGGCTCGCCGCCCGCGCCCCGCTGACCTGGTTCCCGCCGGTCCTGGACTTCCTCGGCGGCAAGCTGACCCTGCCCGAGCCGTTCGGCCTGCGGCACGTCTGGGCCGACAAGCCCTGGCGCCACCGCTTCATGGCCGATGACGCGCTGCGCGCCGCGACCCCGGTGCTGCGCACGGTCCACTCCGCCGCGATGAGCGTCCTCAAGGAGAACGGCGTGGACACCGAGCGCTTCACCAACCGCTCCCTGGTGCTCAGCGGCATGATCCAGGGCGTGGAGCCGCAGAAGGCGGACGAGTACAACGCCTAGGGGGTGACTCCCCGAGCCCCCAGGGGCACCCCGGCTAGCGGAAGATGCCGGTGTGCCCCAGGGAGTACCGTCCCGGCTGCGGGTAGACCGCCAGACCGTGCGGGCCCTGGCCGACCGGGATCTTGGCGAGGGTCTTGCCGGTGCGGGTGTCCAGCGCATAGACCTCGGAGTTGTAGCGGCCGGACAGCCACAGCACCTTGCCATCGGTGGACAGACCGCCCATGTCGGGGCTGCCGCCGCCGCGGATGTGCCATTTGTCGACGAGCTTGCCGGTCCTGAAGTCGAGCAGGGAGATGGAGCCCTCACCGCGGTTGGAGACGTACATGTGCTTCGAGTCGCGGCTGACGTAGAGGCCATGGGCGCCCTTGCCGGTCGGCATGAGCCGGGGCCGGTCGAAGGTGTCGCCGTTGAGGACCCAGATGCCGTCGGCCATCATGTCGGCGATGTACCAGGTCCTGCCGTCCGGGGAGATCTTCACGTCCTGCGGCATCGCCCCCTCGAACGGCAGCTTCTGCTGGCCGATGACCTTCATCTTCTCGGTGTCGACCTTGAGCAGCTCGGCGGAGAACTCACAGGAGACGATGAAGTACCGCCCGTCCGGTGAGAAGTCGGCGTGGTTGACGCCGGCGCAGTTGACCGGGAGCGTCTTGCGGACCTCCATGGTGTGCGGATCGCGGAAGACCAGCTGCCGGTCCATGGAGGCCATCACGACCGCGTACTTCCCGTTGGGCGTGAAGTAGAGGTTGTACGGGTCATGGACCTTGACGGGGTCGCCGGCCTTGCCGGTGGCGGGGTCGATCGGGGTGAGGTCGTGCCCCCGGTTGTTGTTGACCCACAGCGTCTTCAGGTCCCAGGACGGCACGACATGCTGCGGCTGGACGCCCACCGGAATGGTCTCGATGACCTTGTACGTCTTCGGGTCGATGACGCTGACCGTGTCGGAGCCGGTGTTGGGGACATAGATCCGCGAGGGGAAGTCCTTGACCTGCGGCGCCAGCATGCCCGGCCGGTCCGCCGCATAGATGTCGTGCTCGTCCAGCAGCGGCGGCATCCCCGGCAGGCCCGGCTTGGCGGCCTTGACCGGCGCGCGCTCGACCGGCCGGGGGCTCTGACCGGCCCGTTCGTTCTCGTCGCCGCTGCCACAGCCCGCGGCCACCAGCGCGCAGGCCACGGCGAGCAGCGCGGCCCGGTGGCGCGCGCGCAGGCTCCGACGGTCGTGGGTACGGTTCCGGTCAGCCATCAGGTCACTAGCTCCGTTGTCGTCACCGCGCGCAGACCGCGCCGGCGGAGGCCGTCGAGGATCGGGGGCAGCGCGGCCACCGTGCCCGCGTGCCCGAGGTGGAGGCTCACGACCGAGCCCGGCCCGACCGAGTCCAGGACCGTGCGCTGGACGGCGGCGGCACCGGGGTCGTTCGCGTCGAGGGAGTCCACGTCGTAGGAGAGGACGTGCGGATAGCCGGCCTTGCGGGCCAGCTCGGTCACCAGGGGCGTGGCCCGCCGGGTCTGCGAGGGGCGGAACCAGCTGCCGATGGTCCCGGTGAGCTTGCGCAGCCGGTCGGCGCAGCCGCTGATCTCGGCGTAGGCGTCGGCGGCCGGCAGGGCGCAGATGTTGCGGTGGTGCAGCGTGTGATTGCCCAGCTCATGGCCGCCGTCGAGGATCCGGCGGGCCATCGCGGGCTGCTCGTCGAGCCAGTCGCCGATGGCGAGCACGGTGACCCTGACGCCGGAGCGCTCGGCCTCGCCCAGCAGGGCGGTCGCCATCCCGGGGTCGCCCCGGCCGTGGAAGGTCAGTGCGACCGCCCGGCCGTTCCGCGGCCCGTGTTCGATCTGTACGGGCAGGCCGGGCACCCGGGTCGGCGGCCGGGCGGCGCGCACCGGGGCGGGCGAGGCGTGGCCCGCCCCGGAGGGGCCTGGTCCGCCGGCGGAGCGGGCGGCTCCGGGGTCCTGGTCCCGCGTCGGGTCGCAGCCCGTCACCAGCGCTCCGGCGGCCGCGGCCGAGGCGGCCGCACGCAGCACGGAGCGGCGATCTAGGGAAGTCACCACCCCATTAGAGGGGCAACTAATCCGAATTAGGGCGATCTATCCGATTCGTCCGGGTGCGTGTCGCCCCGGACACCCGCCCCGGAGCGAGCCGGACGGGCGCTACGCGGGCCAGGCGCGCGCGAGCATCGCCCGGGTGTCGGCGAGGAGTTGGGGCAGCACCTTGGTGTGGCCGACCACCGGCATGAAGTTGGTGTCGCCGCCCCAGCGCGGGACCACGTGCTGGTGGAGATGGGCCGCGATCCCGGCCCCGGCGACGGTGCCCTGGTTCATCCCGATGTTGAAGCCGTGCGCCCCGGAGGCGGTGCGCAGTGCGGTCATCGCCCGCTTGGTGAACTCCGCCAGCTCCGCGGTCTCCGGGCCGTCCAGCTCCGGGTAGTCGGCGACATGCCGGAACGGGACGATCATCAGGTGCCCGCCGTTGTACGGGTACAGGTTCAGCACCGCGTAGACATGCTCACCGCGCGCGATGACGAGGCCGTCCTCGTCCGACTTCTCGGGGATGGTGCAGAACGGACAGCCGTCATCGGCCCCCGGGCCGGTCGGCTTGTTCTCCCCCTGGATGTAGGCCATCCGGTGGGGCGTCCACAGGCGCTGGAAGGCGTCCTGCGTCCCGACTCCGATCTGCTGCTCCGGCTCGCTTGTCATACGGGCCAGCATATGGCTTCGCCCGTTGGCACCGTGTCGTTGGGGCGGATACCCTGGCCCGCTCCGCGATGCTGTGCCGGTGGACAGGGACGTGCGGCTACAGGAGTGGGAGAGGCGCGCCCAGCCGTATCTCTTCATCGCCTCGATCCTCTTTCTCACCTCCTACACGGTCCGGGTCCTGATCCCCGGTCTCTCTCCCGGTTGGTACATCTTCTGGGAGACCCTCACGATCGTGAGCTGGGGTGTTTTCGTGGCGGAGTACCTGGCGCGGCTGGCGCTCAGCAGGGACCGCTGGCACTTCGTGCGCACCCGCTGGCTGGACCTGATCGTGACCGTGCTGCCGCTGTTGCGGCCGCTGCGCATGATCGATCTGCATGAGCGGATGCAGCTGCGCCGGGCCGCGCCCGGGCTCGCGCTGGAGGCGCGGGTGATGACGTACTCCGGGCTCGCCGCGCTGCTGCTGGGCTACGCCGCCAGCCTGGCGGTCTACCACGACGAGCGGTCCGCCCCGCACGCGAACATCCGCACCTTCGGTGACGCGGTGTGGTGGGCCGCTTCCACGCTGACGACGACGGGATACGGCGACGCCACCCCCGTCACCGCACGCGGCCGGGTGATCGCGGTGGGGCTGATGTTCGTCGGGGTGGCCCTGGTGGGAGCGGTGGTGGGCTCCTTCTCCGCCTACCTGATGCGCCGCTTCCGGCAGGAGGGCGAGACATGACGCGGCCCCGGAGAGCCGCTCGCTCTCCGGGGCCGGGTGCTCAGGCCGTCACAGCTGGACGCGGCGCTCCACGACGTCCAGGAGCTCGGCGATCGCCTCCTCGCGCGGAATGCCGTTCTTCTGCGACCCGTCGCGGTAGCGGAAGGACACCGCGCCATGGGCGACATCCTCGTCACCGGCGATGATCATGAACGGCACCTTGCTCTTCTGGGCGTTCCTGATCTTCTTCTGCATCCGGTCCGACGAGGAGTCCACCTCGATCCGCAGCCCCTTGGTCTTCGCCTCGGCGGCGAACTCCTGGAGGTAGGGGACATGCGCGTCGCCGATCGGGATGCAGGTCGCCTGGACCGGCGCCAGCCAGGCCGGGAACGCGCCCGCGTAGTGCTCCAGCAGCACGCCGAAGAACCGCTCGATCGAGCCGAACAGCGCGCGGTGCAGCATGACCGGCTGCTGCTTGGAGCCGTCGGCCGCCGTGTACTCCAGACCGAACCGCTTCGGCTGGTTGAAGTCGACCTGGAGGGTCGACATCTGCCAGGACCGGCCAATCGCGTCCCTGGCCTGCACGGAGATCTTCGGACCGTAGTAGGCGGCGCCGCCCGGGTCGGGGACCAAGGGCAGGCCCTGCTTCTCGGCCGCCTGGCGCAGCGCCTCGGTGGCCTCCTCCCAGTCCTCGTCCGAGCCGATGAACTTGTCGGACTCGTCGCGGGTGGACAGCTCCAGCTCGAATTCGTTCAGGCCGTAGTCGCGCAGCAGGTCGAGCACGAAGGTCAGGAGCGTGTCGAGCTCCTGCGGCATCTGCTCCTTGGTGCAGTAGATGTGCGAGTCGTCCTGGGTGAAGCCGCGCGAACGGGTCAGGCCGTGGACGACACCGGACTTCTCGTAGCGGTAGACCGTGCCGAACTCGAAGAGACGCAGCGGCAGTTCACGGTAGGAGCGGCCGCGCGACTTGAAGATCAGGTTGTGCATCGGGCAGTTCATCGCCTTGAGGCGGTAGTTCTGCTCGTCGAACTCGATGGCCGGGAACATCGACTCGCCGTAGTGCGGCAGATGCCCGGAGATCTCGAAGAGGCGCTCCTTCGAGAGGTGCGGGGTGTTCACGAACTCGTAGCCGGAGACCTCGTGCCGCTGGCGGGAGTAGTCCTCCATCACCTTGCGGACGACGCCACCCTTGGGATGGAAGACGGCGAGACCCGGGCCCAGCTCCTCCGGGAAGGAGAACAGGTCCAGCTCCGCGCCCAGCTTGCGGTGGTCGCGCTTCTCGGCCTCGGCGAGGAACTCCAGATGCGCCTTGAGCTCGTCCTTGGTCGGCCAGGCGGTGCCGTAGATCCGCTGCAGCTGCTTGTTCTTCTCGCTGCCGCGCCAGTACGCGGCGGCCGAGCGCATCAGCTTGAACGCCGGGATCGCGCGGGTGCTGGGCAGGTGCGGACCGCGGCACAGGTCCTTCCAGCACAGCTCGCCGGTCTTGGCGTCGAGGTTGTCGTAGATGGTCAGCTCGCCGGCGCCGACCTCGGCGGAGGCACCCTCGGCGGCGTCCGCGGCGGAGCCCTTGAGCCCGATCAGCTCCAGCTTGTACGGCTCGTCGGCCAGCTCCTCGCGGGCGGCGTCATCGCTGACCGCACGGCGCGCGAACTTCTGCCCGCGCTTCTGGATCTCCTGCATCTTCTTCTCGATGCGCTTGAGATCGTCCGGGTGGAACGGGGTCTCGACGTCGAAGTCGTAGTAGAAGCCGTCCTTGATGGGCGGGCCGATGCCGAGCTTCGCCTCCGGGAACAGCTCCTGCACGGCCTGCGCCATCACATGCGCGGCGGAGTGCCGCAGGATGTTCAGACCGTCCTCGGAGCTGATCTCGACGGGCTCGACCGCGTCACCGTCGGCGACCTCGTACGCCAGGTCCTTCAGCTCCCCGGCCACCCGCGCGGCGACGACACTGCGCTCGCCCTGGAAGAGGTCGGCAGCCGTAGTGCCCGTGGTCACCACGCGTTCTTCCCGCTCGGAATCGCGTTGGACGGTCACACGGACGTCTGACACCGGTCTCTCCTGACTCATGTCTCTTTCGCGTCAGCGATTGCTGCGCAGCCGAATCGTACCGAGCCGGCGGACCCGACCGCGAAACGGTTTCACCACCCCCGGCTCGCGGGCCGTCATTCCTCCGCGCCGCACGCCTCCTCGAAGAAGTCGAGATTCTCCTGGAGCGACTTCAGCAGCCGGTCCCGCTCCGCCTCGTCGACCTGTACGGGCGCGACATCGCGGCCGCCGGTGATCCGGCGGAACCCGCCGCGGCTCTCCAGCCGCCCGCTCACCCGGATCGGCAGCCCCACCAGGTGCGCATGCCCGGCGATCCGGTAGTCCTCCTCCCCCAGCGCGACCCGTACCTGCAGCACATCGGCTCCGGTGATCACCCGCAGCCGCACCGTGCCGGGGCCGCCCGGCCGCTCCCTGCGCAGCCGTACCACCGCTCCGGTCACCCGGACCGGCAGCGAGGGCTCGTCGCGGACATAGCGCTGGGCCGCCTGCTGCAGCGCGGGCAGATCGCCGGGCGAGAACTCCACCGGCTCGGGACGGGCCGGGCAGCCGGCCGGGGCACCGGCCGCCGGCGACCACTCGACCGCGATCCGCGCCCCCTCCGCATCCCGCACCAGCGCGATCAGCGCCTGGGCCAGCTCATGGCAGACCCCCAGCTCGACGGCCGCGTCGAAGGCCTCCATCCCGCCGGTGGCCCGCTGGTAGTCGGTGGCGTCGCGGGCCGCGTGCAGCGCCTGCTGCAGCCCGGCGACCGCCCGGCGGCCGCCGCGCACCGGCACGAACGCGGTCAGCCGGCGCCCGGCCGCCGCCGGGCCGACCAGCACCTGGCTCATGAAGCCCTCGGCCTGCCGTTTGTGCCGGGCGCCGTAGTAGCCGGCCCGGCCGTACGTCCCCAGTGCCCCGGCGAGCAGCATCGAGCGGGCCGCCCCGCGCAGCTGTTCCTGCGCCACCCAGTGCGCGGCCCCCGAGCCGCCGTCAGGGACCTCCCGTTCCCAGCGCACCTCGTCGCTCGGCACCGCCAGCCCCATCAGCACCTCACGCGCGGAGGGCACCGGGCTCCGCGCCAGCGCCGCCAGCGCCTCCGCGAGCAGCTCCCCGCTGTCGGGGAAGCGGCGGTCGTGCGGTATCAGCAGACTGGTGCCGCCCGCTCCGCCGGGCGGTGTCCACCGGGCGTAATGGCCCGCGGCCCCGCCCCTGCGCCGCCAGCCGTGCCGGGCCAGCAGCGCGCTGAGCACCGCCGGGTCGAACTGCGCGGGATCCAGCAGCCGCGCGTCATAATCGTCGGTCGGCCGGTACATCAGGGTCTCCCTCCCGCCCCGACCCGCGTCATGATCTCGCAGAGCGCTCGGTCGTCGAAGATCCGCGCGGTGGGGATCCGCACAGTGGTCCTGCGCCGGCCGGTCACCGGATGGCCGGCCAGGTTGATCCAGTAGCAGCAGTGCCGCAGTTCGAGACGGTCGTGGGAGGCCCGTAGCCAGTCCTCCTGGGTCCGTGGGGCCAGCATCACGACCAGGATCTTGTGGACCGTCACGGGCGTACGGGCCAGCTTCACCAGGTGGTCGTTGTCGAGCGTGAAGGCGAACGTCGGCCCCGGCGGGCGCGGGGCGGTCTGGTAGGTGCACTTGAGCTGCACCTTGATGGTGACCTCGTCGTCGACGGTGTGGCCGGGCGCGCCATGGCTGACGTGCCAGTCGATTCCGTTGTCCGGGAAGGGCTGCGCCAGCGAGCATCCGGAGGCGGCGGCGACCGCATGGAGGTAGCCGACCTGGAGGGTCTCCATACAGGCAGTGGTGGCGAGTCCGCCGCGCTGCGGGGTGGTCCGCTGAGGCAGCAGCCCGCCCGGTTCGGGCTGCGCGAGCGTCATCGCGGAGTGGCCTTCCGGGCTGTGCCGATCGATGCGAGTGGATGACGGGGAGAAGGCGGATCGCGTCGGCCCGTCCCTCTGGTTGTCTCCGCGTCAAGTGGTCCGCAAACAAAGACGGTTCGAGCACCCGGCGGCTCGGGTATCACCAGCTCGGGTGACGTGCATGTCATCCCCCGTACGAGCGCGAGGAGTTGGGATGATGCCGTGCTGGTATGACGGTCCGCTTGCCGCCTTCGACACCGAGACCACCGGGATCGACGTCGAGCGCGATCGCATCGTCTCCGCGGCCCTGGTGGTCCAGGAGACACCGCGCTCCGCGCCCCGGATCACCCGCTGGCTGATCAACCCGGGCGTCGAGATACCCGATGCCGCGACGGCGGTGCACGGCCTGACGGCCGACCATCTCGCGCTGCACGGCCGCTGGCCGGCGCCGGTGCTGGAGGAGGTCGCGCGCGCCCTGGCCGCCCAGTCGGTGGCCGGCCGCCCGCTGGTCGTGATGAACGCCCCGTTCGATCTCACCCTTCTGGAGCGCGAGTTGAAGCGGCATCGCGCCAGCTCGCTGACCACCTACCTGGGGGGCCACCCGCTGCGCGTCCTGGACCCCCACGTCCTCGACAAGCACCTGGACCGCTACCGCAAGGGCCGCCGCACGCTCACCGATCTGTGTGCGCACTACGAGGTCGAGCTGTCCGACGCCCATGAGGCGGCCGCCGACGCGCTCGCCGCACTGCATGTCGTCCGGGCCCTGGGGCACCGTTTCGCCGACCGCCTGGAGGGGCTGCACCCGGCGGAGCTGCACACCCGCCAGGCCGTCTGGTACGCGGCCCAGGCCCGTGGACTGCAGGCGTGGTTCGCCCGCAGCGGCAACCCCGAGGTCGTCGATCCGCACTGGCCGCTGCGTCCCGAACTCCCGGCGGCCGCCTGATCCCCCCTCAGCAATTCCGTACGGAGACAAAGGCGCCGGGCGGAATTCCCGCGCGGCGCTCTTCCAACAAAAAGGACCGGGCCGCCTTTTGGCAGCCCGGTCCTTGATCCCGGTGGGCGATACTGGGTTCGAACCAGTGACCTCTTCGGTGTGAACGAAGCGCTCTCCCACTGAGCTAATCGCCCGGGTGTCGGCGAGGTTTCCCTCGCGAACGAGCAGAACAATACAGGCCGCCCGGGGCTTCCATCAAATTCCTGTTCCGCGGCGGCCCCGGGCCGCCGCGTCCGGGTGGCCGGCGCCCCTCATCCGCGGGCCAGCCAGGCCGCAAGACCGCGCCGCCCGGACCGCATCATCAGCGCATGGTTCGCGAGGAACAGCGGGCGCCCCAGCAGCGCGAACCGCCGCAGCAGCGGCTTGCAGACCTCGACGTCCTGCTCGAAGACGGCACGGGTGCCGCCGGCGCCGGGCACCACCGTCCAGCGCGCCCAGCCCGCCAGGTCCCCGCGCATCGCCATCTCCAGCACCCCCGCCCCCGGGTCCCGTACGCGCTCGGTCGCCACCACCACGAGGTCGTACGGCAACAGGGAGCGGAACCGGGCGGTGCCGCTGCGGTCGTCGAGCGGGGTCACCTCGCGGACCTGCGGCCACCACTGCGGATAGGCCTCGGCGCGTTCGAGGACGGCGTAGACGACGGTCGGCGAGGCGTGGAGCAGCCACACGCTCCGGAAGCGGTAGCGGTGCAGTCGGCGTGACCAGTCGGGCATGATCCCAGTGTGCGCCCCCTGCCGAGGGGCCCGCCCAACAACTGCGAGGGCCCGGAGACTTGATGTCTCCGGGCCCTCGTCCGGGGTGGGCGATACTGGGTTCGAACCAGTGACCTCTTCGGTGTGAACGAAGCGCTCTCCCACTGAGCTAATCGCCCGGGCGCACCGCCAACATTACCGCACGTCGGCGGGCACTTCTGACCACGTCCCGGTCACTCGGAGACGTTCCACGGCATCGCGAGGCCGAACTTCCAGACGTAGACCGCGAGCGCCGCCGCAATGATCACCACGCCGATGGTGGTCAGGATGATGTTGCGTCGCCGCACCTTGGGGTCGAGCGCCTTCTGGGCCGCTTCGGTGACCTTGTGCTTGGTCCAGCGCAGCACCAGCTGTGCCCAGACGAACTCCGTCGCCCAGATCGCCATACCGCCGAAGATCACCAGCCAGCCCGGCCCCGGCAGCGGCAGCATGATCACGCCGGCCACCACGACCGCGAGGCCGACGACGAAGACTCCGACCTGCCAGCTCACATGGAGCGGCCGGGAGCGCTTGATGAAGTGCGGCGCCCTCGAACCGAGCGGCTTCTCGGCCGGAGCGGCGTCCCCCTCCACCGTTCCCAGCCCCCCGTTACTCTGCGTATTCATACTCACCAACTTACCGGACGGGACCGTTCACCGGAATTACCGCCGAGGACGATCTCGCAATCCGCCGGAAGAGGTACCTGAAGCCACACAAAACCGTCAGAGGGGTTTACAACGGCACCGTAGGTGGCATGTCGATTTCGCCGACGTGCGAATCCCCGAGCGCACACTGAGCGAAAGGCCCTGGCGCTTATGAACACCACGGTCAGCTGCGAGCTGCACCTGCGCCTCGTTGTGTCGAGCGAGTCCTCACTGCCTGTACCCGCGGGCCTGCGGTATGACACGGCCGATCCCTATGCCGTGCATGCCACCTTCCATACCGGAGCCGAGGAGACCGTCGAGTGGGTTTTCGCCCGCGACCTCCTCGCCGAGGGCCTGCACCGGCCCACGGGCACCGGAGACGTCCGCGTATGGCCGTCCCGGAGCCACGGACAGGGCGTTGTCTGCATCGCCCTGAGCTCACCGGAAGGCGAAGCCCTGCTCGAGGCGCCCGCGCGGGCTCTCGAGTCGTTCCTCAAAAGGACCGATGCCGCCGTACCGCCCGGTACGGAGCACCGGCATTTCGATCTCGACACCGAGCTCTCCCACATCCTCGCGGAGAGCTGAGACGCAGACCGGTTACCGAAAGCACCCACCCGCTCACACTTGCGCCCGTCCGACTCGGGGAGACGGCGCAGGACCGACAAGTTCACACGGCACACTTCGGCGTCGTCGCCGCGGACCCACCGCGGAGTCGGCGCTGAAGCTTGTTCGAGGCGCTAAAGTCGGCCACCATTCGGCAACCACCGGGGGCGGTACCCGTCCGGCCCCACCCTGCCAGGGAGCGGAACCGTGATCATCACCCATGACACCCGGTGCGCGCTGGACGCGGTCGTCGATCTGCTGAACACCGCCCCGGAGGGCGAAGGGCCCGGAGCGCCGGACAGCCTGACCGATCTCGCGGCCCTCGAAGAGTTCGTCCAGCGCAACGACGTCAGTGACGTGGGCGCGCTCGGTGCGGGCGACCTGGCCGCCGTACGGTCCGTCCGCGCGCGGTTCGCGCGGGTCTTCGCGGCCGACGACGACCGCACCGCGGCCGAACAGCTGAACGCGCTGGTCGCCTCGGCCGGCACCACTCCGCAGCTGACCGACCACGACGGGTACGACTGGCATGTCCACTACTTCGCGCCGGGCGCGTCGGTCGCCCATCATCTGGCCGCGGACGGCGGGATGGCGCTGGCCTTCCTCGTCGTCGCCGGGGAGCGCGAGCGGCTGCGGCACTGCGAGGCACCGGACTGCCGGCATGCCTTCGTCGACCTCTCCCGCAACCGCTCCCGCCGCTACTGCGACAGCCGCACCTGCGGAAACCGGCTGCATGTCGCCGCCTACCGGGCACGGCGGCGGGAGGCCGCGGGCTGAGCGGCGGCGCGGTTGCCGGCCTCACAGGAGGAAGAGGTCGTGCACCGCACCGAGAAGGAGCAGAAAGCCGATGACGGCGAGGAAGAGCATCAGCGGCGGCTGGGACAGCGCGAACAGACAACCGCGTGGTTCGGGGGACGGGGCGTCGTCTTGGGCGAGGGCGCACTCATCGTTCATCTCGCGCGCATCATGACGCAGATGATCGTCTGAGTACGCCCGATAGGCGCCTCAGCAGCGGTAGTTCATCAGATCCCGTGCTTTTTCAGGATCGCTTCGATGTCCGAGAAGTCATCCTTGGGTGCACCGCCCTTGCCCTGTGCGGCCTTCCCCTTGGCGGCCGGCTGCGCCGCGGTCCGGCCCGCGCCGAGGGAGGGGACGGAGGCGGCCGGGGCCACCGCGTCGGTCCGGTCGGCCGCCGCGGCCTTGCGCTCCTTACGGCTGCCGATCCCGCCACGGCGGCGCTCCACCGCCCTGGTGGTCATGAACAGCACGACCGAGAGGGCGAGCACGCCGAAGCCGGCCCAGACCGTGGGCTTGAAAACGATGCCGGTGACCCAGTCGATGACGCCCGTCATCACCAGGCCTATGGGGATCAGGGAAAAAGCGGCGATGCGGGTCGCGGCCAGGAACCGCTTGCGGTATGCCGTGATCGCGGCGATGCCCAGGCCCGCTGCCGACACCGCGGCACAGACGGTCGAGGTCAGCATCCGGTCCTCCTGCCGATGGATGGGTGAGCAGGCAGTCTGCTCCCTTCCATCCTGCCTTGTCCCGGCCCGCGTGGGCCATGTTCCGGCACGGCCTCAGGGACATCTCGGGGTTGCCCTCCTCCGCAGGTCCCGGTTCGGGCACCGGGCCGGGGGCTGGAAGACTGGTTCCCATGAACGACGCCACCTCCTCCCCCGCCCGTCCCGTCCGCCCCGTTCTGGACGTGTGGTGCGAACTGCAGTGCCCGGACTGCCATACCGCCCTGGGGGACCTGCGGGCGCTGCGGGAGCGTTACGGCGACCGGCTGGACATCCGGCTGCGCCACTTCCCCCTGCCGAAGCACCCGCACGCCTATGTCGCCGCGCAGGCCGCCGAGGAGGCCATCGAGCAGGGACAGGGCTGGCCGTACATCGAGGCGGTGCTGGCGCGGACCGAGGAGCTCGGCAAGCGCGGGGACAAGCTGCTGCTGGAGGTCGCCGGCGAGCTGGGGATGGATTCCGAGGAACTGGACACCGCGCTGATCGACGGGCGGCATCTGCTGATCGTCGACGCGGACCAGGCCGAGGGCAAGGCCATCGGGGTGACCGGGACCCCGACGTATGTGATCGGCGGAGAGCGGCTGGACGGCGGCAAGAGCCAGGAAGGGCTGCGTGCCCGTATCGAGGAGATCGCCGACCGGCTGCTGGCCGGACAGGGCTGAGGAGCCCGCGGCCTCACCGGCGTTGCGCGGGCCCGCTCAGAGGATCGGCTTCCACAGCAGGTACCCGGTGGGCCGGTAGCCCAGCGAGGCGTAGAGGCCGAGCGCCGGAGCGTTGCCCGCGTAGACGTTCAGGCCGAGGCTGGTACGGCCCGCGGTGAGGCTCTCGCGCTCGGCGACCAGCATCAGGGTCCGGCCGTGGCCGTGCCCGCGGTGTCCGGGCGCCACCCGCACATCGACGACATAGCCGCCGGGCTGGTCCGGCATCCGCAGGGCGACCCAGATGCTGCCGACGTCCGCGCCGCCGTGGGCCAGCACGCGCAGCGCCTGGTCGGGCGTCTCCGCGCCCTCCGGGAGCAGGGCGCGGTGGCCGGCGGCCGCGGCCTCCTCGGCGCGTGCCCGGGACATGCCCTGGCCGGTCTGCGTACGGACATGCTCGGCGAGCGCGGCGTCCCGCCAGGCCGGGTACTCCGCCTCGCTCAGCGCGCGGTCGCTGCTGCCCTCGGGCAGCGGGGGCGGAGCGGTGAGGGGCTTGCTCATCATGCGGCTGCGCTCGGTGTACCCCAGCGCCGCCGCGAGCCGCCCGGCGGCCTCGGCGCCGGCCGGGACGGTCAGCTCGATCTGCCGGCAGCCCCAGCCGCGCAGCACTTCCTCGGCGGCGAGCGCGGCGACCGTGGCGCGGCCCCGGTGCCGGTCCGGCTCGTCGATGGTCAGCTCCGCGATCCGGCCGGCCGTCGGGCCGAACCGGGCGTCCGTCGTCAGCCTTATCCCGCCGACCCGGCGGCTGTTGACACAGACGTCGTACGGACGGGCGCGGTGCCCGTCGTCGTGTCGTTCTTCCGGTCCCGCGGGGCGCAGCGTTGTGGTCACGAGGACTTTCTACTCGCCCGTGCGCGGGCCCGTCATCACCGCGGATCGAAGTCGGCGGCGGAGTGCTCGTCGAAGATCCGCATGGCTTCGGCGGTCACCGGGCCCGGGCCGTCGGCGAGTTGGCGGCCGTCGATCACGTTCACGGCCTGGACGTCGCGCAGCGTGGAGGTCAGGAAGATCTCCTCGGCCCGCTCCAGGGCGTCCAGCGGCAGATCGGTCTCCTTGGCGCCGGCCCAGGCGACGGTCAGGGCGCGGGTGATGCCCGCCAGGCAGCCGGAGTGCAGGGGCGGCGTGTGCAGTTCGCCGTCCAGGACGACGAAGACATTGGAGCCGGTGCCCTCGCAGAGCGCGCCGACGGTGTTGGCGAACAGCGCCTCGGAAGCGCCCCGTTCACGCGCGCGGGCCAGGGCGACGACGTTCTCGCCGTACGAGGTGGTCTTCAGGCCGGCGAGCGCGCCGCGTTCGTTGCGGGTCCACGGAACGGTGACGGCGGCGGTGGTGTCGGGGCGGCGCCGGGTCTCGGAGAGGGCGATGACCAGGGTGGGGCCGGCGTCGCCGCGGTCCGAGCCGAGCGGCGAGACACCGCCGGTGTAGGTGAGGCGCAGCCGCCCGAGGGCCATCGGGTTGGCCGCCATGACGGCCTCACAGCCGCGCCGTACCTCGTCGAGATCGGGATCGGGCAGGCCGAGCCCGCGGGCGGAGGTGGTCAGGCGCTCCAGATGCCGGGTGAGGGCGAAGGCGCGGCCGTGCTCGGCCTTGATGGTCTCGAAGACCCCGTCGCCGACCGTCAGCCCGTGGTCGAAGACCGAGACCCGGGCGCTCTCGGCGTCCTGCAGTCCCCCGTTGAGCCAGATCTTCATCGCTTTCCTCCACTCGCCTCGTGCAGGCCCGACGCTACCGCCAGCAGCCTGCGCGCCTTCAACTCGGTCTCGGCCCACTCCCGCTCGGGATCGGAGTCCCAGATGATCCCCGCGCCGGCGCCGAAGCGCAGCACCGGACCACCGGGCGGGGTGCGGTCGATCCAGAACGTCCGGATGCCGACCGCGAGCTCACCGGTGCGGCGGTCCGCGTCGACCCAGCCGATGCCCCCGCAGTACGGGCCGCGGGGTGCGGTCTCCAGTTCCTCGATGATCCGCAGCGCACTCGACTTGGGGGCGCCGGTGACCGAGCCGGGCGGGAACGTGGCGTCCAGAAGATCCGCCCAGGCGGTCTTCTCGTTCGCCTCAGCCAGCTCACCGCGCACCGTGGAGACGAGGTGGACCAGGCCGGGGTGCTCTTCGACGGCGCACAGTGCCGGGACGGTGACGGTTCCGGTGGCGCAGACCCGGCCGAGATCGTTGCGGACCAGGTCCACGATCATCACGTTCTCCGCCCGGTCCTTCGCCGAGAGGTCCGCCGCGGTGCGGCCGGTGCCCTTGATGGGGCCGGAGGCGACGGTGCGGTCGTCGCGCCGCAGATACAGCTCCGGGGAGGCGCTGGCGATCTCGACGCCGTGGCCGGGCAGCCGGATCGTGCCCGCGTGCGGCGCCGGATTGCCGCGGGCCAGCACCGCCGACAGCGCGTCGACATCGGCGCGGCCGGGGTCGGGCAGCGGCGCGGTCAGCACCCGGCAGAGATTCACTTGATAGACGTCGCCGGCCGCTATGTGTTCACGGACGCGCCGTACGCCGCCGGTATAGGCGTCACGGTCCAGCGAGCTGGTCCAGTCGTCGGGCGCGGGGCCGCGCCAGCCGTCGAGGGCCGGCCGGTCCGCCGCGGTGGCCGGACGGACGTCGCCGAAGCGGGCACAGACCACGGTGCCCTCGAAGTCGGCGGCGACCGCCCACCAGCCCGTGGAGTCCAGGGCCGCGGGATCGCTGGTCACATCCCGCAGGTCAGTGGCTATCAGGCCGCCGAAGCGTGCCATCGGAGCGAAGTCGTGCACGTCAGCGAGTCTATGGCGGCGGCCCGCACGCCGCCTGCGCCGAGCTCGCACCGCAGCACGCTGCACAAACGCGTTTTTGTACTGGCCCCGGAATCCGCTAGAGTTCAACACGTCGCCGGGACGCGCCAAGCGCCCCGGAGGACAGGTAGCTCCCGGACGTAGTCTGGGAGAGACATTGCGGACGTAGCTCAGTTGGTAGAGCACCACCTTGCCAAGGTGGATGTCGCGAGTTCGAGTCTCGTCGTCCGCTCGATGTGGGGGATCTTCCCGAACCCCCTCACTCCTGGTGGAGTGGCCGAGAGGCGAGGCAACGGCCTGCAAAGCCGTCTACACGGGTTCAAATCCCGTCTCCACCTCCAAGGACGATTAGCTCAGCGGGAGAGCGCTTCCCTGACACGGAAGAGGTCACTGGTTCAATCCCAGTATCGTCCACTGGATCCCCGGAAACGGGGTGTCCGTCCCGCGCGATTAGCTCAGCGGGAGAGCGCTTCCCTGACACGGAAGAGGTCACTGGTTCAATCCCAGTATCGCGCACGCAGCTGCGGATCTTCGAGATCCGTGGTCCCGCGGACGATTAGCTCAGCGGGAGAGCGCTTCCCTGACACGGAAGAGGTCACTGGTTCAATCCCAGTATCGTCCACACCTGATCCCGAGGGCCGGAGCATTTCACTCCGGCCCTCGGTCGTGTTTCAGGAGGAGAAGAGCATATGGCCGAAGCTGCGGTGATGGCCGTGATGCCCATGGTGGCCGTGGTGGCCCTGATGCGGGGCGCCCCAGGCGGGGGCTGCCGGGTAAGCCTGCGGGGCGGGCGGCGGCGGGGCCTGCTGGGACCACTGTGACTCGAGACGGGCCAGCGCCTCCAGCTCCCCGTAGTCCAGGAATATCCCCCGGCAGCCGGCGCACTGCTCAATCTGGACACCATTGCGGTGGTACGTATGCATCGGTGCATGGCACTTGGGGCATTGCATCGTCGCTCAACTCCCGTCATCCACTGCTGCACACGGTGGCGCCGCCGGAACGGCCTCCCGGCAGGGGGGCGTTCAGCCTACGTCCGGACCGGCGGACGCCAACTGCTGCGGCGGGGACGTCATCCGGGCACAGGCATCGACGACCGCGGTCTCGGCCTCGTCCAGGGGGCGGGCGGCGGCGGTGGCCTTGGCTACGGCGAGCGCGGCGGTCTGCACGGTGAGCGCGCGGGCCGGAATCTCCAGGTCCGGCCAGGGATCACCGTCCGGCCCCACGGCGGGGCCGCCGGCCGTGCGGTAGGCGGCCAGGAAGCGCGTCCAGATGTCCGGCGCCAGCAGGCCGGTGGCGAACCAGGCGGCGGGGCGGGCCAGGTCCCAGGCGCCGTCGCGGCCCAGGTCGTCGATGTCGATGAGGAGCCAGGGGCCGTCGCCGGCGGGGTGGCGGACCAGCTGGCCCAGGTGCAGATCGCCGTGGCAGAGGGTGCCGGCGCGCGGCGGCGGGGCCTCGTCCCGGGCCCACGGCGGCAGCAGCGCCCAGGCCCGCTCGACGGCAGCGGCGGCCGCGGACAGCGCGCCGGCGGCGTTCCGGGGTGCGCGGGAACCGGGCGGCGGGCCGGCGGCGGAGGCCTGCGCGGTCCGCAGACGGGCCAGGGCGCGGGCAGCCTTGGCGGGGCCGCGCATCGGCGGCACGGGGCCGGGCAGTTGACGCAGGTCGACGCAGTGCAGACGGGCCAGCAGCCGGGCGGCGTCCTCCCAGGGGGCGGCGTCGGGATCGTCGGGCGGGACCGGGCTGCCGTAGGGCCAGCGGGTGAGCGCCCGGCCCTCCTCGGCAAGGGTGAGAAAGCCGTCGAGGGCGGTGAGGGGGAGCGGCGGCAGCAGGATGCCGTGCAGGAGGGGGTGGGCGGCGATGCGCAGCCGGGCGGTGAGCTCGCGGGGGTCGGCGTCGGGGGCGTGCGCCTTGGCGACCGTACGGCCGCTGCGGACGACCGTGCCGTCGGGGCGGTCGGCAAGCACCTCGGAGGAGGGGGCCGGTGCGTCTCCCCGAGTCGCTGTCGCCGCCAGGGCGGCCAGGCGGACGAGCAGTGCGGTGGTCATCGTTCCCCCGAATCCCGCGCGGGCCGGATGCGCCGTGGGTGGTGGCGGGCCATGGGCGGCCCGGTCCGGGATCGTACGCGCGCTGCGGGCTGACCGGGCCGGGGCGGTGGTCCGGAACGCTCGAAGGCCGGGCATCTCCCCAGATGCCCGGCCGTCGTGCCGTCCGCCGCACCCCCCGTCCCCACGGGGTTTCAGCCGGAGGTCCCCCGTCCCGGGCCGCTCTCCCGGGCCTGGGGCGCTGCTCAGCGCCCCAGCATTCCGACCACGGACGACGCCTGTGTCATCACGGCTTCCCAGCCGCCGAAGACCACGGCGAGAACGATCGCCAGCGGCAGCACCATGGCCACCGCGACGAGGGGGTGGCGGGTACCGGAGGACTGCTGACCCGCGAGCACGGCGGCGACTCGGCGCCCCTGTGCCCGAAGGGCCGTCCGCCCGGAGAACCGCGCCATCGTCCCGCTCCCGTCATCTTCTGGGGCGGCGGGCGTCTGACCTCGGGGGACGAGTGCACCGCCCGCCGCTTGAAGACAACCCTAGGCACGCGGGCGGCGGCAGGCGTCATGCCGTCGTATCGATTGGTCGGCCTCCAAGAGGATGAGGGAACCGCGCCCCGTGTACTCCTCTGGGTGGAGAGACACGTCCAGGACCTGGGGGCCTCCCGGAGGGGGACCGTCGAACGCACCGCGCCGGGCACTCCTGAGGGTGACCTCGCTCACTCCGTCCGCTCCCCCGCGCACGGCGGCCCCGCCCCCGCAGCGCGCCGGGCCCTCCGCCCCTTCCCGTGCCTCGGCCGTATCCCCCGCTTCCGCGACCAACCCGGCCCGATCCCGCTACATCATGTCAATCCCCTTTCCGCAGCGGATCATTGGGATCTCACGCGGGAGGGCGGACCGCACGGCCGGAGCAGGCGCTCCCGTGCTCCGGGAATCGCACGTGCCACGGTCAATCCACCGGCCGACGCATGCGCGGCCTCTCAGCACAGCGAGCCGTCAATCCGTAAGCTGTGCCACGTCAGACGGTTGGCAGCGGAGGGGGCTCCCCACCGCAGGTAGGGGACGGACATGGCGATGATGCGGCTCCGACGCGAGGACCCGCGTGTCGTCGGGACGTTCCGGCTGCACCGCCGGCTCGGCGCGGGCGGGATGGGCGTGGTCTACCTCGGCTCGGACAAGCGCGGGCAGCGGGTGGCGCTCAAGGTGATCCGGCCGGACCTGGCGGAGGATCAGGAATTCCGCTCGCGGTTCGCCCGTGAGGTCTCCGCCGCCCGGCGGATCCGCGGCGGCTGTACGGCCCGGCTGGTCGCGGCCGATCTCGACGCCGACCGCCCCTGGTTCGCCACGCAGTACGTCCCGGGGCCCTCGCTGCACGACAAGGTCAACGAGGAGGGGCCGCTGTCCCCGGCGCAGGTCGCCTCCATCGGCGCCGCGCTGTCCGAGGGACTGCTGGCCGTCCATGACGCAGGCGTGGTGCACCGCGATCTGAAACCGTCCAACATTCTGCTGTCGCCCAAGGGCCCGCGGATCATCGACTTCGGTATCGCCTGGGCGACCGGCGCCAGCACGCTGACCCATGTCGGTACGGCCGTCGGCTCGCCGGGCTTTCTGGCGCCGGAGCAGGTGCGCGGGGCCGCGGTGACACCGGCGACGGACATCTTCGCGCTGGGCGCCACCCTCGCGTACGCCTGCACCGCGGACTCCCCCTTCGGTCAGGGGAGTTCGGAGGTCATGCTCTACCGCGTGGTCCATGAGGAGGCGCAGCTCGCCGGGGTGCCGGACGCCCTGGCGCCGCTGCTCGCCTCGTGTCTGGCCAAGGACCCGGCGGACCGCCCCAGCACCCTGTCGCTGTCGCTGCGGCTCAAGGAGATCGCGGCCCGTGAGGCACACGGTCTGTCGGGCGGGCCGCTGGAGAACGGCTCCGGGGCCGGGCCCGGTTGGGAGCGCGTGGAGCGCCGGTCCGCGGAGCGGCCGACCGGACAGCGGGCCGAGGAGTACGCGCGGCAGCGCACCGAGCGCCGCACGGCGGGCAGCTCCTCGCCGCGTCCGCACCCCTCCCGTCCCCCGGTTCCGCGGGACGCGGCCGCCCGGCCGGGCGGTCCGGCGTCGGCCGCGGGGAAGAACCCGCGGACCGGCGGGCGGAACGGTCGACGTGTCCCGGCCGGGCGGCCCACGGGGCGAAACGGTTCGCGTACCCCAGTGCGTACGACATCGGGCGGCCGACGGCCGGGTCCCGACCGTCGCCTGCTGCGCCAGCGCGTCATCGTGTTCGTGGTGGTGACGCTGCTGGTGGCGCTCGGAATCGCGGCCGCCCAGGGATGCCAGGGGCCGGCCCGCGGACTCGGGGCGGAACGGCCGGGGACGGCGATTCTGTCCGCGGGGGTGGGCGGGCCCTACGGTGCGGGGGAACAGAACCCCTAGGGGATGCGGAGGCCCCCTTCGGGGCCTCAACGTGGCGGGGGCGGGGCGGTATTCCCGCTGGGGAGGACTGGCTGAGCAGGGGGCATTCTCGCCGGGAGGGCCGGCCGGTCAGGGTGGTTTCCCGCCGGGCAGGGATGACTGGCCGGGCGGGGTGGTTTCTCGCCGGGCAGGCACTGGCCGACGGGAGCCACCGGACGAGCGGGAGCACCGGCCTGGCGGCAGGCACCGGTCAGTCAGGAGGCACCGGCCTGGCGGCAGGTCCCCGGCCGGGCCGAAGGCACCAGCCAGGCGGCAGGCACCAGCCAGGCGGGAGGCGCCAACCAGGCCAGAGGCACCAGCCAGGCGGGAGGCGCCCAACCAGGCCGGAGGCGCCAAGCCAGCAGGCTATGCCGGTCGGCCTGTTGCCACCGCGTAGAAGGCGACCGCGGCGGCCGCGCCGACGTTGAGGGAGTCCACGCCGTGGGCCATCGGGATGCGGACCCATTCGTCGGCGGCCCGCAGGGCTCCGGTGCTCAGGCCGTCGCCCTCGGCGCCCAGCATCAGCGCGGCGCGCTCCAGGGTGTGCGGGGCGGCCTCGTCGATGGCGGTGGCCTTCTCGGCCGGGGTGAGGGCGAGCAGCTTGAAGCCCGCTTCCCGTACGGCGGCCAGATCCCGGGGCCAGCTCTCCAGGCGGGCGTACGGCACGGAGAACACCGCGCCCATGGAGACCTTCACCGAGCGGCGGTAGAGCGGATCGGCGCAGTCCGGGGAGAGCAGCACCGCGTCCATGCCCAGGGCCGCCGCGCTGCGGAAGATCGCGCCGATGTTGGTGTGGTCGTTGACCGCTTCCATGACGACGATGCGCCGGGTGCCGGCGAGGAGTTCGGTGGCGTCCGGCAGCGGCTTGCGCTGCATGGAGGCCAGCGCGCCGCGGTGCACGTGGTAGCCCGTCACCCGCTCGGCGAGGGCCGGGGTGACGGCGTAGACCGGTGCCGGGACCTCGTCGATGACATCGCGCATGACGTCGACCCACTTGGCCGAGAGCAGCATGGAGCGCATCGCGTAACCGGCGTGCCGGGCGCGCCGGATGACCTTCTCGCCCTCGGCGATGAAGAGCCCTTCCGCGGGCTCGCGCCGGCGCCGCAGCTCGACGTCGGTCAGGCCGGTGTAGTCGGCCAGCCGGGGGTCGTCCGGGTCGTCGACGGTGATGATTTCTGCCACGGGGAGATAGTGCCTTGTCGGTGTCGGGGTGCCAATGCCGCGTCGGGGGATCGGTTACCTGGGGGTAGGGGCCACGGCGACGACCTCGCCGATGACGATGACCGCCGGGGGCCGCACGCCCTCGGCCCGTACGGTCTCGCCGAGCGTCGCGAGGGTGGCGTCGACGCGGCGCTGGGCCGCGGTGGTGCCCTCCTGGATGACGGCGGCGGGGGTGTCGGCGGCGCGGCCGTGCTCGACGAGCTTGGCGGCGATGGCGCCGCTGTTCTCCACACCCATCAGGATGACGAGGGTGCCGCGCAGCTTGGCGAGCGCGGGCCAGTCCACCAGCGAGCGCTCGTCGTCGGGGGCGACATGGCCGCTGACGACGGTGAACTCGTGGGCGACACCGCGGTGGGTGACGGGGATGCCGGCGGCGCCGGGCACCGAGATGGTGCTGGAGATGCCGGGGACGACCGTGCAGGGGATCCCGGCCTCGGCGAGCGCCTGGGCCTCCTCCATGCCGCGGCCGAAGACGAACGGGTCGCCGCCCTTGAGCCGGACCACGGCCTTGCCGGCCTTGGCGTGCTCGATCAGCGCGTTGTTGATGGCCTCCTGGGCCATGAAGCGGCCGTAGGGGATCTTCGCGGCGTCGATGACCTCGACATGCGGCGGGAGTTCGGCGAGGAGGTCGCGGGGGCCGAGGCGGTCGGCGATGACCACGTCGGCCTCGGCGAGCAGCCGGCGGCCGCGGACGGTGATCAGGTCGGGGTCGCCGGGGCCGCCGCCGACCAGGGCCACGCCCGGGGTGTGCGGGCGGCGGTGGTGCGGGGCGGAGATGCTGCCGTCCCGGAGGCCCTCGACGATCGCGTCGCGTACGGCGGCGGAGCGGCGCGGGTCGCGTCCGGTGAGCACGGCGACGGTGACGCCCTCGCTGCGGCCGGTGGCCGGGGTCCAGGCGGTGGCCGCCTCGGCGTCGTCGGAGCGTACGCACCACACCCGGCGGTCCTCGGCCTCCTGGGACGCGGCGGCGTTGGCCGCCGGGTCGTCGGTGGAGATCAGCGCGTACCAGGCACCGTCGAGGTCGCCGTCCTGGTAGCGGCGGCGCTCCCAGCGGACCTCGCCGGCGTCGGCCATCGCCTCGACGGACGGGGTGGCGGACGGGGAGATCAGCAGGACGTCGGCGCCGGCGGCGACGAGGGAGGGGAGCCGGCGCTGGGCGACCTGCCCGGCGCCCAGGACAACCACCCGGCGGCCGGACAGCCGCAGTCCGACGGGGTAGGCAGCGTGTTCGGCGACGTGCTCAGCCATGGCGGTACGGCTCCTTGTGCGGATGGTGCGGGTTCGGCGACCGGCTCAGCCGCTGCGGCTCTGGAGCGGCTGGTCAGGGGTACGGCGCGGGGCGGCGGTACGGCCCCGGCCCACAGCCTATGGGGCTGCGGGCCGGGGGTCATGCGGAGGTCAGGGCCTGATCAGGTCTTCTCCGTCACTCCGGCGGAGTCGAAGGTGGCGACCTCGTGCATGGCGCGGGCGGCGCTCTGCACCACGGGGAGCGCGAGCAGGGCACCGGTGCCCTCGCCGAGGCGCAGATCGAGGTCGACGAGCGGGCGCAGGCCCAGCTTGTTCAGGGCCGCGACATGGCCGGGCTCGGCGCTGCGGTGGCCGGCGATGCAGGCGGCCAGCGCCTCGGGGGCGATGGCGCGGGCCACCAGGGCGGCGGCGCCGGCGCTCACCCCGTCGAGGATCACCGGGGTGCGCAGCGAGGCGCCGCCGAGGATCAGGCCGACGAGGGCGGCGTGCTCCAGGCCGCCGATCGCGGTGAGGACACCGATGGGGTCGGCCGGGTCGGGCTGGTGGAGCTCCAGGGCGCGGCGGACCACATCGACCTTGCGGGCGTGGGTCTCGTCGTTGATGCCGGTGCCGCGGCCGGTGACCTCGACCGGGTCGACGCCGGTGTAGACGGCGATCAGCGCGGCCGAGGTGGTGGTGTTGGCGATGCCCATCTCGCCCGTGAGCAGCGCCTTGTTGCCGGCCGCGACGAGGTCACGGGCGGTGTCGATGCCGACCTCGATCGCCTGGAGCACGTCCTCCTGGGTCATCGCCGGGCCCGCGGTGAAGTCGGCGGTGCCGGCGCGGACCTTGCGCGGCAGCAGACCCGGGGTGGCGGGGAGATCGCTCGCCACACCGACGTCCACGACACAGACCTCGGCGCCGACCTGGTTGGCGAAGGCGTTGCAGACCGCGCCGCCGCCCAGGAAGTTGGCGACCATCTGGCCGGTGACCTCCTGGGGCCAGGGGGTCACGCCCTGGGCGTGCACACCGTGGTCACCGGCGAAGATCGCGACGGCGGCCGGCTCCGGGATCGGCGGCGGGCACTTGCGGGACAGTCCGGACAGCTGGGCGGAGATGATCTCCAGCATGCCGAGCGCCCCGGCGGGCTTGGTCATCCGCTTCTGCCGCTCCCAGGCCTCGCCGAGCGCCTTGGCGTCCAGCGGGCGGATGCCCTGCAGGGTCTCCTGGAGGAGGTCGTGCGGGCTCTCGCCGGGCAGTGCGCGGCGGCCGTAGGTCTCCTCGTGGACGACCCAGGACAGCGGGCGGCGCTTGGACCAGCCGGCCTGCAGCAGCTCGGGCTCCTCCGGGAACTCGTCGACGTAGCCGATGCACAGGTAGGCGACGACTTCGAGGTGGTCGGGCAGGCCCAGTTCGCGGACCATCTCCCGCTCGTCGAAGAAGCTGACCCAGCCGACGCCCAGGCCCTCGGCGCGGGCGGCGAGCCAGAGGTTCTCGACTGCGAGCGCGGAGGAGTACGGGGCCATCTGCGGCTGGGTGTGCCGGCCGAGGGTGTGCCGGCCGCCGCGGGTGGAGTCGGCGGTGACGACGATGTTCACCGGAGTTTCGAGGATCGCCTCGATCTTCAGCTCACGGAACTGCTTGGCGCGCCCCTTGGGCAGCGACTTGGCGTACGCCTCGCGCTGCGCCATCGCGAGCTGGTGCATCTTCTCGCGGGTCTCGTCCGAGCGGATGACCACGAAGTCCCAGGGCTGGGAGTGGCCGACGCTGGGCGCGGTGTGGGCCGCCTCCAGGACGCGCAGCAGCACGTCGTTGGGGATCGGGTCGCTGCGGAAGCCGTTGCGGATGTCGCGGCGTTCGCGGATCACGCGGTGGACGGCGGCGCGTTCGGAGTCGTCGTACCCGGCGGCCGGGAACAGGCCGCCGGCCACGTCGGGGCCGGAGCCGTCCGGCGTCTGGACGGGCTGCTGCTGGTCGGCGGCCCGCGGCTGGTCGTCGTCCTGGCCCTCGCCGAGCTGGACGAGGGTGGCGGCGTCCTGTTGCTGGGGCGTTTCGTCGGCGTCGGCGGCGGGCTCGCTCTCGGGGGCGGGCTGCTCGTCGGCGGGGGCCGCGGCCTGCGGGGCCGGGGCGTCCACGGGGGTCTGCTCGCCGGAGGCCTGGGCCGGGATGTGGACGGTGACGGGCCGGGCTTCGGCGAGCGGCTCCGCGGGGGCGTCGGGCGCGGCCGCGTCGGGCTCGGCTGCTTCGGGCTCGGCTGCGACGGCGGGCGCGACGTCCTCAGCGGGCTCGCCGGGGGTCGCCTCGGCTGCGGGGGCGTCCGGACCGGCGGGTGCGTCGTCCGGGGCGGCCGCTGCGGGCTGCTGCTCCGCGGGGGCGTCCGCGTCCTGCGACGCGGCCTCCGGGGCGGCCTGCTCGGCGGGCTCCTCGGCGGACTGCTGCTCGGCGGTGTCCGCGGGGGTGCCGGGCTGCGGCTGTCCGGCGGTCGGCTGCTGCGCCTCGGGCGGCTCTATGACGGTCTGCTCCTGGGGCGCGCCGTCGTCGGTCACGGGCAGGGCGACGGGGCCCTGGGGAGCGGTGACGGGTGTCGGGGCGGTGGGCTCGGAGACCGGGGCCTCGTCGGTGGCCTCGGCCGGGGCGTCGTCGGTGGCCTCGGCCGGGGCGGTCTGGTCGGGGGTGGCCTCGGCCAGCGGCGCCTGGTCCGGGGCGGCGTCGGCCGGGGCGTCGGCCGGGGCGTCGGTCGTGGGCTCCGGCTGGGCCTCGTCGGCGGGGGCCGGGGCGGCGGCCTCGGGCTGCTCGGCCGGCTGCTCGTCCTGCGGGGCCTGGGGGGCATCGACGGGGGCGTCGGCCGTCGGCTGTTCCGCCACGGGCTCCGCGGTGGGGCCGACCGCGTCGGAGGGGGCGGAAGCCGGGGCCGGAGTGTCGGCAGGCCGCGCCGCTGCCTGCGCCTCGGGCTCGGCGGGCGTGGCCTGGTCGGCGACGGGCTGCTGCGGAGCCTCGTCGGTGACGGCCGCCTCGGGCTGCGGGGCGGCCGGGGCGATGTCCTGGCCGGAAACGTCCTGGCCGGTGGTGTCCTGCGCGGGGGCGTCCTGTCCAGGAGCAGCGGGAGCATCCGCAGCGGGGGCATCCGCGGCGACGGTCTCCGGCACGGCGGTCTCCACCACGGATACGTCGGCTACGGCGGCGTCCGGCACGGCGGCGTCCGCCACGGCCGTTCCATCCTCCGCGGGCGCTGCCGCATCCGGCGCCGCATCCGGCACGGCGCCCGGAGCAGTGTCCTGCGGCGACGCCGGCGCCTCGGCCTGCGCCTCCTGACCGGCGTCGGCGACGGGAGCGCCGTCCCCGGCCTGCGCGGCCTCCTCTGCAGGGAGCGGCGTCGGCTGTTCGACGGGCAGCGCGGCGTCCTGCGGGACGGGCTGTACGGCGGGGGCGGGCGGCACTGCCGCGGCGGATGCGGCGGGTGCCTCGGGGGCGACCGTTTCTGCAACGGGGGCCGCGGTCGCCTGCGCGGAGGCCTCGTGCCACGACGGCACCTGCGACGGGATCTCGCCGAGCTGCGGGCCGGGCAACGGGCCCTGGCCGGCGGCGCCGTAGGTCTGCTCGGCGTGCAACTGCCCGCCGTAGGGCTGCTCACCGTACGAGGGCGCGGCGAAGACCTGTCCGGCCGCCGCCGTCCCGCCGAGGGGCTGCTCGGCGTACGGCACGTCCGCGGCCGTCTGGGCGTCGGCCGGCGGGCCGGTCACCAGCTGTTCGTCCGGCGTGGCCGCGGCCGGGGTGTCGAAGTATTCGGGGCCGCCCGTGGGCGGTCCGGCGTGCCGCGCGGGGGCCTCGGCCGGGCCGCGGTCGGCGAGCGAACGGACCACGCCGCCGGTCGCGTCGGGGACGGGCGGGCCCATGTGCAGCGGGCGGCGCGGGGGCGTGGACGGCGCGGCCGCGCGGGCCCGGTCCGGCTGGGGAGCCGCGGGCTGGGGAATGCGGACGGCGCTGAGATCGACGGAACCGGAATCCCGGCCGCCGCTCTCGTGGTCACCGGCCTGGGCGGGCATCGGCTCGAAGCCGGTGGCTCCCTGGGCGGCCGCATCGAACGGTGCGCCCTGCTGGGGCTGCTGGTCCGCACCGTGGTGGGTCTCCTGCGGGAGCGGCTGGGGCGCGGGCTGCTCGCTCCAGGCGCCCTGGGCGCCCGGCATCAGCAGCAGATCGTCGTCCTCGACCGTGCCGTCGGCCTGGTCGAGGTAGGGGTATTCGCCCGGCGGGGGGACCATGCCCGGCAGCTCCGTCGGTCCGGCGTCGGCAGGGGAGGGAGCGGCCGCCGGCTGCGGCTGCCCGGGATGTCCGCCTGCGTTCTCCGGCTGTCCCTCGCCCGGGACCTGGCCGGTGTCGGTCATGCGTACCCCTCGCCCATTGGTAGTGCTCCTTCCAACCACTCGTGCGACGCGCTCGACCGGGGCGCGCCGACGCCCCGATAGCTAGAACGAGCGAGCACGCCTCGCGGCACGTCCGCTCTCCAGAGCTTCATATTCGGCCAAAACCACGGCATTTTCCGGATATTGGCGTACGAAGCCGAATGCGGAACGGCGGCGCAACGATCCGCCAGCCTACCTCGCGCGGGTTGCCGTGCTGGTCACGGGTGAGGAACGCGATACCCGCTGAGCAGAAACACCACGGACCGCTCACGTTCGACCCAGACGGAAGTGTCCAGGTCCACGGACTGCAGCAGCGCGCACTCGACTTCATAGCCGCCGTCGGCCAGCGCACGGCCGAGCGATTCGGCCTCGTCGCGGGTGGCCGCGTGGGTGACGATCCGTTCGGGACGGCGGGCCGCGCAGGCGGTGAGTACGTCCGCTCCCCCGCCGCCGACCCGGATCACGTCGGGCTCGGGCAGGTCCTCCAGGATCTGCGGCGCCCGGCCGTGCACGACCTGGAGTTGGACACCGTGGCGGCGGGCGAGGGCGGCGGCGCGTCCGCAGGCGTCCGGGTCGGCGTCGACCGCGATGACGGCGGCGCCGAAGCGTGCGGCCTCCACCGAAGCGGCTCCGCTGCCCGTGCCGATGTCCCAGACCAGGTCGCCCACCTGCGGTCCGAGACGGGCGAGTTGTGCGGTGCGCAGCTGGACGGACTCGCCCTCGCCCAGGGCGCCGCCGTAGGCGCTCGCCGGAAGTCCCCAGCCGCGCGGGCCCGTCGGGTGGCCGACGTCGTGACCGGCGATCCAGCCGGTCCCCTGGGCCGCGGCCCCGCCGGGCGAACCGCCGACGACAATGACGACATTGGGGTCACGCCAGACATGGTCGGCGGCCTTGTCGGATGTGAGGACTGTCACCTGCTCCCGCTCGGTGCCCAGTTCCTCGCAGATGACGAAGGTGCGGTGGACGCCGCCGAGCAGCAGGGCGAGTTCGGCGGGACCGGCGCCGGGCGAGGTGAGCACCGCGACCTTGGTGTGGGCGCGGCAGACGTTCACCGCGCGGCGCAGGTCGCGGCTGTGGGCGACCACGATCTGCGCGTCGTCCCAGGGCATACCGGCCCGTGCGAAGGCGGCCGCGACGGAGGAGACGGCCGGGACCACTTCCACTTCCAGGCCGTGCTCGGGTGCCCGCAGGGTGCGGACGACACCGAAGAAGCCGGGGTCGCCGTCGGCGAGCACGACGGCGGTGCCGCGGTGCTGGGCGATCCGGCGGGCGGCCAGGCTCACGCTGCCGAGCCGGATCCGCTCGGCGTTCGGCGGGACTTCGGGAAGTGCGAGGTGGTGGGCGGCGCCGGCCACCAGCGTGGCCGCGCCGAGCGCGGAGCGGGCTGCGGCGGTCAGCGGAGAGCCGTCCCATCCGATCACCGTGACCCGGTCGGCCATGCTCGTCAGTCTCCTGGGGCTGCTGTGGTTACGCGGGCGGGGCGGCGGACTGGCGGCCGCGGGCCGGTGTGATGCCGCTGTGGTGCGCTGGTCCGCGCTGGTCACGCAGGTGCGTGGCAGGCCGAGACTACCCCGTGAGGTACGGACCTGAGTGCGGGCGTGGTCAGTTCCACTCGGGGTAGCTGAATCCGTTCGCGTCCGCCAGCCGGCCGGGGATCCCCTCCAGGTCCTCGGGCAGCAGGCTCCACACGATCAGATCGGTCCGGATGTCCGTCCAGCCGCCGTCCTCGGTGCGGCTGCGGGCTATGAAGGCATTGCGCAGCACGCCCTCGCTGATGCAGCCGATCTTCTGGGCCACCTGCTGGGAGGCGGTGTTGCCGGCGGCGGTGCGCAGCTCGATGCGTTCGAACTTCTGGTCGTGGAAGAGCCAGTGGGCGAGGGCGAGCGAGGCCTCGGAGGCGTATCCCTCACCGCGGGCCCAGGAGGCGACGACATAGCTGAGCTCGCTGGAGCGGATCCGCCAGTCGGTGTTGCGCAGTTGGACCACGCCGACCAGGCGCTGGGTGAGGAACTCGGTGACCGCGAAATCGATGCCGTGGCCCGCGGTCCGCTCGGCGTGGGCGCTCTCGGTGCTCCAGACGCGCGCGGCGTCCTCGGTGTACGGCTGCGGTATCGCGGTCCAGGCGGCGACCAGCTCGTCGTTCATCATCGCGGCGAGGGACGGCACATCGGCCTCCTCGAAGGGGCGCAGCACCAACCGGTCCGTGCTGATGGAGATGTCCGGAAAGGTGGATGTCATGCCGCTGCTCCCGCGCCGTTGACTGTGGTGTCCGGACCGTCGCGGGCTGTGAGACCGCGAGGTCACGGGCCGTCTTGACCGTCTTGAGTGCACCAGCATGCAGCATGGGCGTACGGGTGTGCACGCGCGTGGGCCCCGGCCGCGCGTGGCGCGGGTCCGGGGCCTGCGGGACGTCCGTGCGGACGGCCACCTTCCGGTGACCTGCGCACGGGCGGCTGCGCGTCCTGTACCCGCCCACCCCCCGAAGGGGGGTGGGCGGCGGGGAAATCAGGACATAGCCGCCTGGTGTCAGCTCTTGGCCGGACCGAAGGCCGGGATGACCGAGCCGTCCTTGTACTTGTCCTCGATGAACTTCTTGACCTCGGGGGAGTTCAGGAGCTTGGCCAGCTTCTTGATCCGCGGGTCGCTCTCGTTGCCCTTCTTGACGGCGAGGAAGTTGGCGTAGGGGTTGTCCTTCGCCTTCTCCAGGGCCAGCGCGTCCTTGGAGGGCTTGAGGTGGGCACCGATGGCGAAGTTGCCGTTGATGATCGCGGCGTCGACGTCGTCGATGCGCGGCGCGGTCTGCGCGGCCTCCAGCTCGGTGATCTTGATGCCCTTGTCGTCCTTGACGTCGGTCAGCTTGGCGTCGGAGCCGACACCGGGCTTGAGGGTGATCACGCCGTTGTCGGCGAGCAGCTTGAGCGCCCGGCCTTCGTTGGAGGGGTCGTTCGGGACCGAGACGGTGCTGCCGGACTTGAGCTCCGAGAGCTTGTCGATCTTCTTGGAGTAGACGCCGAGCGGCTCGATGAGCACGTTCTGGACGGGCACGATGTGCGTGCCGTTCTCCTTGTTGAAGGTGTCGAGGAACGGCTTGTGCTGGAAGAAGTTGGCGTCGACCTGGCCGTCGTCGGTGACCTTGTTGGGGATCTTGTAGTCGTTGAACGGCTTGACGACCAGCTTGAGGCCCTCCTTCTCCGCCAGCTCGTTCTTGACGAAGTCGAGGATGGTGCCGTGCGGGGTGGGGCTCGCGGCGACGACGAGGGGGGCGTTCTTGTCGCCCTTGTCGCTCGCGGTGGTGTCGGAGGGGGCGCTGCAGGCGCTCGCGCCGAGGGCGACGGCGGAGGCGGCGGCTATGGCGACGGAGATCTTGAGGGTGTTGCGCACGAAGAGTGCCTCTTTCTTGTTCCCACGCGACGTTGCGCGCGATGTCCGCCCGGCAAAGGGTCCGGGCTCGGGGGTGTTGCGGGGGTGGAGCGGTCAGGCGGCCTCGGTGACGACGGCCGGTTCCTCGGTGCGGGTGCGGCGCAGGCCGACGCGCAGGGAGGAGGTACGGGTGCCCCGGCCGGCGAGCCGGCGGACGAGGAGGTCACCGAGCACCTGGACGAGGGTGACGAGGATGATCAGCTCCACCACGGTGGCGATCATCAGCGAGGTCTCGTACTGCTGGTAGCCGTAGGTGTAGGCGAGGTTGCCCAGCCCGCCGCCGCCGACCGCTCCGGCGATCGCGGAGTAGCCGATCAGCTGGATGACGAGGGTGGTGACCCCCGCGATCAGTGCCGGCAGCGCCTGCGGGAGCAGCACCTTGAAGACGATCGTCCAGGTGCCGCCGCCCATGGCGTGGGCGGCCTCGACCAGGCCGTGGTCGACCTCGCGCAGGGCGGCCTCCACCAGCCGGGCGAAGAAGGGGATAGCGGCGATGGCGAGCGGGACCACCGCGCCGGTCGGGCCGATCGAGACGCCGACGAGGAGCCGGGTGAAGGGGATCAGCACGACGATCAGGATCAGGAACGGGAAGGACCGCCCGATGTTCGTGATCGCGCCGAGGACCTTGTTCACCACGACGTTCTGCAGGATGGCGCCGCGCTCGGTCAGATGCAGCAGCACACCGACCGGGATGCCGATGAGCACCGCGTAGAACGTCGACCACCACACCATGAAGAGGGTGTCGAGCGTGTTGTCGTAGAGCAGCGGCTGCATCTCGTTCCAGCTCACTTGGCACCTTCCTTCTGCAGCGTGGCGGCGGGCTCCGGGGTCGCCGGGCCGGGGGCGGTTCCGGCCGCGGCCGCGACGTCGGCGTCCGCGACGTCGGCGACATCGACCTGCAGCCCCTGCTCACGCAGGAAGCCGATGGGCACGACGTTCTCCTCGAAGCGGCCGGGGAGCTCGATGCGCATCCGGCCGATCTGCTTGCCGCCGACGGTGTCCATGGCGGCGCCGAGGATCGAGATGTCGACGTTGTAGGTGCGCGACAGCTCGGAGATCACCGGGCGGGTGGCGGCCGAGCCGTGGAAGGTGATGTCGACGACGGTGCGGTCGTCGGCCGAGGGCTCGCCGCCGACCGGGAACAGCTCGCGGGCCAGCTCGGAGCCGGGGGTGGCGAGGAGTTCGGCGACGGTGCCCTGCTCGACGACCCGGCCGTTCTTCATCAGCGCGGCCGAGTCGCAGATCGTCTTGACGACGTCCATCTCGTGCGTGATGAGCACGATGGTCAGGCCCAGCTTGCGGTTGAGGTCGCGCAGCAGCTGGAGGATGGAGCGGGTGGTCTCCGGGTCCAGGGCGCTGGTGGCCTCGTCGGACAGCAGCACCTTGGGGTCGCCTGCCAGCGCGCGGGCGATGCCGACGCGCTGCTTCTGGCCGCCGGAGAGCTGGGCGGGGTAGGCCTTGGCCTTGTCGGCGAGGCCGACCAGGTCCAGCAGTTCCAGGGCCTTGCGGGAGCGCTCGCGGCGGTCGACCTTGAGGATCTCCAGCGGCAGCTCGACGTTGTCCTGGACGGTGCGCGAGGACAGCAGGTTGAAGTGCTGGAAGACCATGCCGATGTGGCTGCGCGCGGCCCGGAGCTGGGCGCTGGCGCGCTTGCCGCGTCCGGCGATGGAGGTCAGTTCCTGGCCGGCGACGGTGACCGTGCCGGAGGTGGGGCGCTCCAGGAGGTTCAGGCAGCGGATGAGGGTGGACTTGCCGGCGCCGCTCTGGCCGATGACGCCGTACACCTCGCCCTCGCGGACGTGCAGATCGACGCCGTCCAGGGCGGTGACTTCGCGGTCTCCTGAACGGTAGACCTTGGTCAGGCCCGTTGTGGTGATCACTAGGGAAATTCCGTCACTGTCGAGTGCTCGGCGGCTCACCCGCCGGGCACGGGGCATTGCTTGCGAGTGCGGCAGAGGGGAACAGGGCGGCGGCGGGCGCGGGGCCCGGCTCCGGGTTCCGGTGACGCGGGGCGGCCGAGGGCGTCGGGAGGTCGACGTACGGCGCATGGCAGGTCTCGCTTCGGGGCGCGAGGCTCAGGCGGGGGCCCTCAGCGGTCACACATTCGACACATGCAACGAGCACCGGGCGTCTGATACGCCTCGGTCGCAGGGGTGCGGTAGCTCGTCGTGGTCATGTGCGGCAGTAAACCAGACAGCAGTGCGGGCGGATCAAGCCAGTCCGTATGGCGGACATGCCTGCCCGATCCGTGGACAGCGTGCTACCCGGCGACGGTGATCTCCACCGAACCGTCCGTGGCCTGCGCGGATATCGCCGAGAGGTCGGGGACCACGACGTCCGCCGACAGCTCCTCGGCCCGGTGCGTTGTGGTCAACGCCACGGTCGTCATCCCGGCGGCGCGGCCCGCCGCCAGTCCGACCGGGGCGTCCTCGAAGACCACACAGCGGGCCGGGTCCACCCCCAGCCGCGCGGCGGCCAGCAGGAACGGCTCCGGGTCGGGCTTGCCCCGGCTGATGTCGTCGGCGCTGACCAGGTTCTTCGCCGTGATCCCGGCGTGTGCGAGCCGGGCCTCGGCCAGCCGGCGGCCGGCCGAGGTCACCACGGCCCACTGCTCGGCGGGCAGGCTCGCCAGCAGGGCCAGGGTGCCGGGCAGCGCCACCGTTCCCCCGGCGTCCTCGACCTCCAGGTGCTCGATACGGGCCAGCGCCTCCGGCACGACGTCCGCGGGCAGCAGGTCCGCGACGATCTCCGCCGCCGGCCGGCCGTGCAGCGCGATCCGGGCGAAGTCCTCCGCGGTCAGGCCGTACTCCGAGGCCCACCGGGACCAGCAGCGGTTCACGGACTCCAGGGAGGACAGGAGGGTGCCGTCGTTGTCGAAGAGGAGGGCGTCAGCGGTGATCTTCATATGTCCTGAGCGTACGGACCACGGTGGGGCCGGACGCGGCCGCCCTCCCGCCGCCGATTAGCATCCCCTTATGCCCCACAATCCCACCGCGCGCCGCCGCACCGCCCGGAGGCCCCGGTGATCGACGCGCTGACGATCGCGGTCGCGGTGACCGCTCTCGCCCTCGCCGCCTGGTGCGGCTTCGCGGCCTTCCGCGACCAGCCCACCAAGGACTGGCACTTCATCGGCATGGGCCTGGTGTCCCTGCTCGGCATCGTCCAACTGGTCATCGCCGTCGTGCAGTTGGCGCGCGGAGTGTCGCCGGACAAGGGCACCGCGCTCTTCGTTTCGTATCTGCTCGGGGCGGCCGCCTGTGTGCCGGCGACCGGCTTCATGTCGCTCTCGGAGCGCACCCGCTGGGGTTCGGCGACCGTCGCGGCGGGCGCCGTGGTGCTGGCCGTTCTGGAAGTGCGGCTGTTCGACATCTGGGGAGGCGGCAGTGCCTGAGACCACGGCGACCACCGCGGCGGACGGCGGCACGGCCGGTGCGCCGGCGAAGCGGTCCCTGGGCACCGGCCCCGGCCGGCTGCTGGTCGCGCTCTACGGGATCTTCACCGTCGCGGCCGCGTCCCGCTCGCTCTACCAGCTCCTCGCGCAGTTCGACCGGGCCCCGCTGGCGTACAGCCTCTCGGCGGTCTCCGCGGTCGTCTACGGCTTCATCACCGTCTCGCTGGTGCGCGGCGGCGAAGGGGCCCGCCGCGCCGCGCTCGTCTGCTGCGCGCTGGAGCTGCTCGGGGTGTTCGGCATCGGCACCTGGACACTGCTCGACCCGTCCGCGTTCCCGGACGCCACGGTCTGGTCGGACTACGGCATGGGCTACCTCTTCATCCCCGTCATCCTGCCCGTCACCGGGCTGCTGTGGCTGCGCCGGGCGCGTACGGAGCAGCAGGCGGCCTGAGGCGGTCCCGCGAGCACGCTGCGCCATCCGGGTGAAGAACGCGACCGCCCCTCGCTCCTCGGCCGGACGCCCTGTCTCACTGGAGTCCGGCAGGCGGCCACGGGTTCGCCGGAGCGGAAACGGAGCGGGAACATGCCGATCAGTCCGAACCAGGGTTCCACCGGCGGCGGCTTCGCGGCGACCCTCACCGGCACCGGTCTCACCGGCGCCACCGTGGTGCGCTTCGGCACCAAACCGGCCACCATCACGGCCAGTTCGCCCACCTCGGTGTCGGTGGTCGCCCCCTCGGGAGCCGGTGGTCGATGCCACGGTGACCACACCGGCGGGCACCAGCAACCCGGTGCCCTTCTACTACGTCCTGGCGCCCGTGGTCCTCGACGTCTCGCCGTCGTCCGGGCCCGTGGCGGGTGGCGCCACGGTCACCGTCACCGGACGCGGGCTGGCCACCGCCACCTCCGTGCTGTTCGGGGGCACGGCCGTGACGCCGACGGTGCTGTCCGACAGTGAGCTCACCGCCGTCAGCCCGGCCCACGCGGCCGGTGAGGTGGCCCTGGCCGTCGTCGCACTGGGCGGCAGCGCCACGGCGGCCGGGGCCTTCGGCTTCGTGGCGGCGCCGACCGTCACCGGCTTCAGCCCGGTGACCGGTCTGCCCGCGGGCGGCACGCTGGTCGACATCACGGGCACCGGGCTGTCGACGACCACCGGTGTGACCTTCGGCGCCGTGCCGGCCACGTTCGCCGTCCTGTCCGACACCAGGGTCGCGGCCGTCGCGCCCGCCCAGGCCCCAGGCACGGTGACCATCGCGCTCACCACCACGGGCGGCAGCGACACGGCACCCGGGGTCTTCCTCTATCTGCTCTGACCACCTGCCCTGACGAGGGGCGGCCCGGCGCACCCGCCCCGCCCGGGGGCGGGTGCACCCCGGTGCTACGCCTGTGCGACGAGCTCCTCAGCACCGGCCGGCCGGTGCACTTCCTTCTCCAGCGTGACCACGTTCAGCCGGGGCGTGAGCTGCTCGGTGCCCACGGGCACATAGCCGCGGCTGCGGTAGAGCCGCAGATTGCCCTCGCTGCGGTGGCCGGTGAACAGGCGGTAGCGGGTGGCCGACCGCTCGGCCGCCAGCCGCCCCTCGACGGCGTCGAGCAGCCGTCCGCCCAGGCCGTGCCGCTGCATCCGCGGGTGCACGATGAGCTTGGCTATCCGGCCGGTGCCGTCCTCGTCGACCGTGCCGCGCACGGATCCGACCACCTCCTCGCCGAGCCGGGCCACCACGACGCAGCCCTCGCCGAGTTCGGCGCGCAGCGCCTGCAGCGTCTGGGTGAGCGGCTCGATGCCGTAGTCGTCGTACAGTGCGGCTTCCTGCTGGTAGCAGAGGTACTGCAGTTTGAGGATCTGCTCGGCGTCCTGGTCGGTCGCCGCAGAGATGGTCACGCTCGTGCCCATGCGCGTATGCCTCCCCTATTCGGTTCGCTGGTCCGGGCGCGCTGAGGGTGAGAGGGGTGCGCCCGGAACGATCTGCCCTGACGGACGGCGACATGGGGTGCTTGTCGCCGCCATGACGTGGCTGACACTGCTCCTTCCGGAATCCCCGGTATGGGGCAGCGGCAATCGCGCCGCGAGCATTCTGCGCAGGCAATTGGGGCAAGCGGAACGGACCGGCACCGAGCTCTCCTGTGACATTCCCAACTCAGATGAGAATGCAGGGGAGGTGGCGCCGGTCCGGGCGGCGGGGCTCCGCCGCGCGCGGTCCGGGGACCGGCGTCAGCGCTTGCGGAACTCCGCGGCGGCCAGCAGCGCGGTGTCGGGATTGTCGGAGAACAGACCGTCGATCCCGGTACCGAGGTACGCCTTGAACACACCAAGGGCGTCGCCGTAGGCGTCCGGGTCGGTGCCGCGGCGGTAATCGGCCGGCAGGAAGGTGTTCTCGTTGCGGACCGTATACGGATGGAGGACCAGTCCGGCGGCGTGGGCGTCCTTGACGACGGACGTGGGCTCGCCGAGCTTGCCGTCCTTGTCCCGCGGGATGATCACGGTCAGGTCCGGGCCGATGCCCTGGGCGAAGCCGGCCAGCCACTTCAGGCCCTCGGGCGTGACCAGGTCGGCGACCGTGCGCGGGTCGCCCGCCTCGACGAAGTCCCAGGGCCGGGAGTCGAGCGTGGAGAGCAGCACGACCTTGGGGCAGTCGACGAGCTTGCCCAGGCGCTGGATGCTGCTGGGCTCGAAGGACTGCAGGAAGTTCGGGGAGTTCCTGCGGTGCCGGCCGTGGGCACGCAGCGCCTTGGCCACCCGCCCCTCCAGACCGAGGCCCAGCTTGCGGAAGTAGGTGGGGTGCTTGGTCTCGATGTGCAGCCAGACGCGGCGGCCCCGCTCGCGGCCCTCGCGCTCGGCCCAGCGCAGCACCTCCTCGAAGGTCGGCACCTCCCAGACCCCGTCGTAGACGGTGTTGTGCTGCCGGGTGCCCGGTATGCGCTCCTTGGCGCGCAGCGTCTTGAGTTCGGCGAGCGTGAAGTCCTCGGTGAACCAGCCGGTCAGCTTCGCGCCGTCCACGGTCTTGGTGGTCTTGCGCTCCGCGAACTCGGGGTGTGCGGAGACATCGGTGGTGGCGGTGATGTCGTTCTCGTGGCGGCAGACCAGATGCCCGTCCTTGGTGGGGACGAGGTCCTGCTCGATGACGTCCGCGCCCATGTCGAGGGCGAGTTGGTAGGAGCCGAAGGTGTGCTCGGGGCGGTAGCCGCTGGCGCCGCGGTGGCCGACGATCAGCGGTACCGGCAGTTCCTGGGGCACCCCGGCCCGTCCGGCCGCGCTCGCCTGGCCGGCTCCGCCGAATACCGCCGCTCCCGCACCGAGGGCCGCGGCCCCCAGTACCGTCCGCCGTCCCGGCTGCTGCCGCTTGTGCATGCGCACACTCCTTGTCTGAGGCATTCGCTGGTCTTCCGGGTGCTTCCGGGTGTTTTCCGGCGTGCGGTGAGGCGTGTTGCACACCGGCCCACGGAACCCGGCTGATCGTAGGCACGGACGGGTCATGCCGGGGAGACGGACGACAACATCGGGGGGAAGATGGTGGTAACACACGTCAACTGTGCGTATCGACCTCGTGAACCCGATGTGCGCGCGGGAGTAACCCGCGAGTATGGTCCTTGGCTGCAGAGTTCTGCGCCCGCTTGACGTTGACCAGTCACGACCCGGAGGGCCCGTTGTCCCGCATTGTGCTGAAGGCGATTCTCGGATTCGTCATGCGTGTCCTGTACCGCCCGAAGGTCGAGGGCATGGAGCGCATTCCGGCGACCGGGCCGGTGATCCTGGCCGGCAACCACGTCACCTTCATCGACTCGCTGTTCCTGAGCCTGGTGGTCAAGCGCCCGGTGTACTTCATCGGCAAGGACGAGTACGTCACCGGCAAGGGCCTCAAGGGCCGGGCGATGGCCTGGTTCTTCACCAGCGCCGGCATGATCCCGGTCGACCGGGACGGCGGACACGGCGGTGTCGCGGCGCTGATGACCGGCCGCCGCATCCTGGAGGAGGGCAGCGTCTTCGGCATCTACCCCGAGGGCACCCGCTCCCCCGACGGCCGCCTCTACCGCGGCCGTACGGGCATCGCCCGGCTCACGCTGATGACCGGCGCGCCCGTCGTCCCGTTCGCGATGATCGGCACCGACAAGGTGCAGCCCGGCGGCAAGGGCCGTCCGCACATCGCGCCGGTGACGGTGCGCTTCGGTGAGCCGCTGGACTTCTCCCGCTACGACGGTATGGACCGCGACCGCTATGTGCTGCGGGCCGTCACCGACGAGGTCATGAGCGACGTCATGGAGCTGTCCGGCCAGGAGTACGTCGACATCTACGCCACCAAGGCCAGGGCCGCCTGACCCGTCCCGCTGTGCGCCGGGCCCCATCCGTTCCGCGGATGGGGCCCGTTGCGTGGGCGCTCCCGTGCGGGCGGGTCAGCAGGGCACCCGGAAGCCGCCGGGGGCGCGCTGGCCCTCGGCGCCGCCGGTCAGTGCCGTACGCAGCGCCGCCTCGGGGCGCGGCACCACACTGCCGTCGGCCTGGAGCAGCTGCTGGCGCTGGGTGACGGTGCCGGTGCGGGCGCCGGGCACCTCCGCGTTCTTGACCGCCACCCGGTTCAACGGGGCGGGCTTCAGCTGCTTCTTGGTGCGGATGAAGGAGACAAAGCTCTCGAAGTCGCGGGTGTGCCGGACCGGTGCGGTGAATCCGGTGAAGGCGCTGAAGCCGTCCTGGTTGATGAGGGTGTAGGAGGGGGCGGCGAGGCGGTAGCGGCGGGTGAGGTCGAGGGCGGTGCCGTCGATGAACACCTCGGCGGGCTCGATCCGCCGGCCGACCGGTCCCGCGGCGTCGAAGGTGTAGCGGACGTTGGCGGAGACGGCCAGCGGTGAGAAGCCGAGTCCGCCGCCGGCGGTCGGTGCCCACTGCTCCTCCAGGGCGTCGTGGATCTGCCGGCCGGTGACGGTGACGGTCATGATCGGGTCGCCGAAGCCGACGGAGTTCCAGGCCTGCGCGAAGGTGACGGTGCCGTCCGTCTCCTCGTCACGGATCAGATCGCCGGCGATCACGGCCTGCCCGACGCGTGGCGCGACCGCGATGACGGCGAGGTCCGCGGGGGTGTTGGGGTGGGCGGCGGGATCGTCCATCGGGCCGAGCGGCTGGCTGCCCGCCCACAGGGCCCAGTCGGCGACGAGGTTGCCCATGGTGCTCTCCCCCACCGCGTTGCGCCGCCGGGTGAAGGAGGCGGTCTGGGTGCCGAGGCGGCTGCGGGCGCGCCGGCCGCCGTAGTCCGCCCAGTAGCCGGTGATCGACTTGAGCTCCGGGTCCGGTGTCACGTCCCGGGTGTTGGGATGGTTGGTGGCGGTGGTCAGCTCCCGGATCACCGCGCCGGTGCCGGGGTCGAGGCGCAGATTGATCTCATTGATGATCTGGCCGTAGCAGCCGGCCTCGACGAACGGCCGGGGGACGCCGTCGGGGTCGGGCAGCATCATGGTGAAGGCGCAGTGCCAGTGGCCGGTGACGATGGCGTCGATGTCCGGGGAGACGCGCAGCGCCAGTTCGTAGGCGGGCCCGGAGGGGTTGCTGCCGCTGGAGAAGTCGCTGCCGGCCACCGCGCCGTCGTGCATGCTGAGCACGATCGCCCGGACTCCGCGGGACTTGAGCTCCGCCGCGCAGCGGTTGGCGGTCTCCAGCTCGTCGAGGGTGCGCAGTCCCGGCTGGTAGGAGCCGGGGAAGGACTCGGTGCCGATGGCGGTCAGATGGATGAAGCCGACCGGCAGCCGGCGGCCGCCGCCGGCGTCCACGTATTCGATGTTGTACGGCGGCAGCACGGGCTCGCCGCTCGCGTTCCACACCAGGTTGGCGCTGTAGTAGGGGAACTCCGCGCCACGGAAGCGGCGGCCGGTGGAGTCCTCGAAGGCGTCGTCGCGGCCGACGACCGGGAAGCTGACGCCGTCCTCCATGTGCGAGGTGAGGAAGCGCGCCGACTTGTCGAACTCGTGGTTGCCGGCCGAGGCGAAGTCCAGGCCCATGGCGTTGAGCGCCTCGATGGTGGGCTCGTCGGCGAAGGTGGCGGCGTCGAACTCCCATCCGGAGAAGAGGTCGCCGGGGGCGAAGAAGAGGGAGTTGCGGCGGCCGTTGCGCAATCGCTCCAGGTGGGCGGCCATATAGGCGACGCCGCCGACGGTGTAGGTCTTCCCGCCGGCCCCGGTGATGATCGAGTGGGCACCGGGGGCGCCCTGCAGATAGCCGTGCAGGTCAGTGATGTTGAGGAGCTGGACGTCGACGTATTCGTCGGCGGTGGCCGCGTCGCGGGCGTGGCCGGTGGCGTAGGCGTTGCTGCCGATGGCGCTCGCGGTGGCCAGGGCCCCCGCGGCGGTGAAGAAGGAGCGTCGTCCGATGTCGCGCACTGCGTCACTCTCCTGAGCGGGCCGTCCGTGAGGGGACGACGGGAGAGTCAAGCAAGCCGCTCGGGACGGCCGGTCACCACGATGCGTACCGGGCGTGAACGGGCGGGGGACAGTCGCCCCCGGGGCGTGTCCCGTGGATCATGGCGGTTGCGGGGTGCCGTGATCCACAGGACACGCCTGAGGCGCGGTGGGTGCCCGCCGTCCGGCGGATCGGCCGTAGGCGTTACGGGCGTGACGCCGGGCCGCCGGCCGCCGGACCGGAATCGCGCCCCGGCTCCGCTCCGGCCGTGGAGAGCACCGGGGGCCCGGCCGGTTCCGGGCTGCTCGCCAGCTCCTGGCCGCGGAGCAGGAACCATGCGGCCACCGCGGCGGACAGCAGGACCACCGCACCCACCCCGGCCGCGACGTCCACGCCCGCGACGAAGGAGTCCTGAGCGGCCTTCACCAGCGCCGCGCCCTGGTCGGCCGGGAGTTGGCCGGCCGTCTCGAAGGCGCCGCCGAGCGATTCGCGGGCGGCGTCCGTGGCGGGTCCGGGAATCCCCGGCGGTGCCTCGAAGCCCCGGTAGATGCCGGTCACGATGGAGCCGAGCAGGGCGATACCGAGCGCGGCGCCCAGTTCGTAGGCCGTCTCGGAGACCGCGGAGGCGGCGCCCGCCTCCTCCTTGGGCACGCTGGAGAGGATCACATCGGCGGTGACGGTGAACGAGAACCCGGCGCCGACGCCGACGACGAAGAGGATGACGCACAGCGCGGCGGTGCCGGTGTCGCCGTGCAGGGTGGTGCAGCCGACCAGCGAGAGGCCGACCACGGCGAGGCCGCCGGCCACCACGATCCGTACGGACAGCCGCCGGGCGACCCAGCCGGCGGCCAGACCGGCACCCACCGCGCCGACCGCCGCCGGGAGTTCGACGAGCCCGGCGTTGAGCGGTGAGCGCAGCTGCACCATCTGGAGGAACTGGGAGAGGAAGAAGACCAGCCCGGACAGCCCGAGGATGGTCAGCAGATCGGCCAGTACGGCCCCGGAGAAGCCCCGGTGGTGAAAGAGCTTCATGTTCAGCAGCGGCGAGGGGAGGGTGAGCTGCCTGCGGACGAACACGGTCAGGGTGAGCACGCCGACGACGGCCGCCAGCGCGATGTCCCAGCGGTAGCCGTGCACCGCCGCTTCCTTGATGGCGTAGACGACACAGACGATGCCCACCAGGGCCAGCAGGACACTGGGGATGTCCCAGGGGCCGGGGTCCGGGTTGCGCGACTCCGGGATGACCTTGGCGCCGACGGCCACCAGCAGCAACATCACCGGCAGGTTGATCAGGAAGACCGAGCCCCACCAGAAGTGCCCCAGCAGAAAGCCGCCGAGGACCGGCCCCACGGCCATTCCGGCCGAGGCCATGGCGCCCCAGATGCCGACGGCCAGACTGCGTTCCTTGGGGTCGTGGAAGAGGTTGCGGATCAGCGCCAGCGTGGACGGCATCAGCGTCGCACCGGCCACGCCCTGCAGCGCACGGGCCAGGATCATCATCTCGGGCGTGGTGGCGTACGCGGCGAGCACCGACATCGCGCCGAAGCCGACGGAGCCGAGCAGCAGCAGCTTCTTGCGGCCGATGCGGTCGCCGAGGCTGCCCATGGAGACCAGCAGTCCGGCGATGACGAAGGAGTAGATGTCACCGATCCACAGCAGCTGGGTGCCGGACGGCTGGAGGTCTTCGCTGAGGAAGGGGGTGGCGAGGCCGAGGACCGTGGCGTCGACGCCGACCAGCAGGACGGCGAGGACGAGGACGGCGAGCGCGAGCCATCGGCCCGGTCGGGGCTGGTCGTCCACATGGGCCGAGCCTGCCGGTCCTGACGCTATGGTCTCGGTCATTTCTCCATGCTCCGTCGGATGCCGCCGAGCAGCAGCTCGGCGATCGAGTGGTTGAGGTCGTTACGGGCGACCCGCCCTTCGTACACGGCCCAGGCGCCGGCGCCGATCAGCCCGTAGAAGGCCTCGGTGAGCCAGGCGGCGCTCAGATCGATCCGGAAGTCGCCCTCTTCCTGGCCGCGTCGGAAGAGGGCGGCGAGGCGGTCGTCGAGCTCCGCCCAGCCGGCGTTGATCTCACCGTCCTCGAAGAGCTGGTTCTCGGTGAAGAGGAAGGCCAGTACGCCGGCGACCGGTTCGGCTTCGGCGATCAGCCGGCGCAGCGCCTCGACGGCGTCGCCCTCGTCCAGCCGGGCCGCGTCCATCGCCTGCACGAACTGTGCGATCCCGTGCTCCTCCAGCGCCCTGATCAGGGCGTCCCGCCCGGCGAAGTGCCGGTGCAGGGTCGCCCGGCTGATGCCCGCGGCGCGGGCGATCTCGTCCATCGGTGTCGAGGCCCGCCGCGTGAGCAATGCGGCGGCTTCCTTGAGTACGCGTTCACGGTCCACGGCCATGAGACACACACTAGCCGAATGAGACATCAATGTCTCATCGGGGTCTCCCACGTGTCCCCCACGCACACGACGGCGGCCCGCCCCCGGTCTCTCCCGGGGGCGGGCCGCCGTCGTACAGCTCTGCCCGCTAGGCCAGCTCGGTGGCCTGCTTCGCCGTCGCCCACTCCTGCTGCGTGACCAGATCGGCCCGCACCTCGGCGAGCTGGACCGCCACCGCCGAGGGCGCGGTGCCGCCACGGCCGCTGCGCGAGGCGAGCGCGCCGGGGACGTTGAGCACGCCGCGGACCTCAGGGGTCAGATGCGGCGAGATCTTCGCGAACTGCTCGTCGGCGAGCTGGTCCAGCTCGATGCCGTGCGCCTCGCACTCCTTGACGCACTCGCCCGCGACCTCGTGCGCCACCCGGAACGGCACGCCCTGCTTGACCAGCCACTCCGCGATATCGGTGGCCAGCGAGAACCCGGCCGGGGCCAGCTCCTCCATGCGCTCACGGTTGACGGTCAGGGTGGCCATCATCCCGGTGAACGCCGGGAGCAGCACCTCCAGTTGGTCGCAGGAGTCGAAGACCGGCTCCTTGTCCTCCTGGAGGTCACGGTTGTACGCGAGCGGCAGCGCCTTGAGCGTGGCCAGCAGCCCGGTCAGATTACCGATGAGGCGCCCCGACTTGCCCCGCGCCAGCTCGGCGATGTCCGGGTTCTTCTTCTGCGGCATGATCGACGAGCCGGTCGAGAAGGCGTCGTGGAGCGTGACGAAGGAGAACTCCTTCGTGTTCCAGATGATGACCTCCTCCGCGATCCGGGAGAGGTTCACCCCGATCATCGCCGTGATGAAGGCGAATTCGGCGACGAAGTCACGGGAGGCCGTGCCGTCGATGGAGTTGCCGGCCGAGCCGTGCTCGAAGCCGAGGTCCGCGGCGACCGCCTCGGGGTCGAGACCGAGCGAGGAGCCGGCCAGCGCGCCCGAGCCGTACGGGGAGACCGCGGTGCGCTCGTCCCACTGCCGCAGCCGCTCCGCGTCCCGGGACAGCGACTGCACATGCGCCAGCACATGGTGGGCGAAGAGCACCGGCTGGGCGTGCTGGAGGTGGGTGCGGCCCGGCATCGCGACGTCCGGGTGGGTCTCGGCGAGGCCCACCAGCGCCTCCTGGAGGTCGGCGATCAGCCCGCCGATGATCCGGGCGTGGTCGCGCAGGTACATCCGGAAGAGCGTGGCGACCTGGTCGTTACGGGACCGGCCGGCCCGCAGCTTGCCGCCGAGGTCCGCACCGAGCCGCTCCAGCAGCCCGCGCTCCAGGGCGGTGTGCACGTCCTCGTCGGCGATGGTGCCGGTGAACGAGCCGTCGGCGACATCCGCGGCGAGCTGGTCGAGCCCGGCGAGCATCCGGGTCAGCTCGTCCTCGGTGAGCAGGCCCGCCTTGTGGAGCACCCGGGCGTGCGCACGGGAGCCCGCGATGTCGTACGGGGCCAGCCGCCAGTCGAAGTGGACCGACGCCGACAGCTGGGCCAGCGCCTCTGCCGGTCCGTCGGCGAACCGGCCGCCCCAGAGCCGGACGTCACCGCTGTTGCTGCTCACTGCTGCTCCTCATGGCTGCTGTAGATGTGCCACCGCCTCCCCGCCGCGAGGGCAGGGAGGCGGCAGCCTTACGAATCCAACGAGACGGGCTCAGGCCAGGTCGCGCTTGGCCGCAATCTTGCTCGACATGCCGAAGAGCTCGATGAAGCCCTTCGAGAGCGACTGGTCGAAGGTGTCGCCGGTGTCGTACGTCGCGAGGTTGAAGTCGTACAGCGACTGGTCGGACTTCCGGCCGGTGACGACCGCGCGGCCACCGTGCAGCGTCATCCGGATGTCGCCGGACACGGCCTGGTTGGCCTCGTTGATGAAGCCGTCCAGGGCCCGCTTGAGCGGCGAGAACCACAGGCCGTCGTAGACCAGCTCGCCCCAGCGCTGCTCGACCTGCCGCTTGTAGCGGGCCAGTTCGCGCTCGACGGTGACGTTCTCCAGCTCCTGGTGCGCGGTGATCAGCGCGATGGCGCCGGGCGCCTCGTACACCTCACGGGACTTGATGCCGACCAGACGGTCCTCGACCATGTCGATCCGGCCGATGCCCTGGCCGCCGGCCCGCTCGTTGAGCTGCTGGATGGCCTGCAGGACGGTGACGGGCTTGCCGTCGATGGCGACCGGGACACCCTCCTTGAAGGAGATGATGACCTCGTCGGCCTCCCGCTGGGTGGCCGGGTTCTCGGTGTACTCGTAGACGTCCTCGATCGGCGCGTTCCAGATGTCCTCCAGGAAGCCGGTCTCCACGGCCCGCCCGAAGACGTTCTGGTCGATCGAGTACGGCGACTTCTTGGTGGTCGCGATCGGGAGGTTCTTCTCCTCGCAGAACGCGATCGCCTTGTCCCGGGTCATCGCGTAGTCACGGACCGGGGCGATGCACTTCAGGTCGGGGGCGAGGGAGGAGATACCCGCCTCGAAACGGACCTGGTCGTTGCCCTTGCCGGTGCAGCCGTGGGCGACGGTGGTGGCGCCGTGCTTCTTGGCGGCGGCCACCAGGTGCTTGACGATGGTCGGCCGGGAGAGCGCCGAGACCAGCGGGTAGCGGTCCATGTACAGGGCGTTGGCCTTGATCGCCGGGAGGCAGTACTCGTCGGCGAACTCGTTCTTGGCATCCGCGACCTCGGCCTCGACCGCACCGCAGTCGAGCGCACGCTTGCGGATGACGTCCAGGTCCTCGCCGCCCTGGCCGACGTCCACGGCAACGGCGATGACCTCGGCGCCCGTCTCCTCGGCGATCCAGCCGATACAGACAGAAGTGTCCAGGCCGCCCGAGTAGGCGAGTACGACGCGCTCGGTCACGGGTTTCTCCTTACGGTGCATTCGCTGATGGGTATAAGTATGCACTCCACCGTATGTTTCGTCAACGCATCGATGAATATGCAGGTCAGCGGCGGGTCGTCGGCGTGGCGCGGAGCCTCAGAGCCCCTCCTGAAGCACCTCGATCAGCACGTTCACATGGCTCACCGACACGCCCTTGGTGGCCGTCAGCAGCGTCAGCGGCCCCTGCGCGGCGCGCTCCCGCAGCCGCTCCAGCGCCGGCTGCACCGCCTCCTGCGCCAGCTCCTCGCGATAGCGCTCGGCGAACTCGGTGAACCGTGGTTCCTCATGGTGGAACCAGCGCCGCAGCTCGGACGAGGGCGCCACCTCCTTGCACCACTCGGTGAGCTGCGCATCCGCTTTGGACAGCCCCCGCGGCCACAGCCGGTCGACCAGCACCCGCGCCCCGTCCGACGGCTCCGGCGCCTCATAAACCCGGCGCAGCCGGAGGTTCTTCTTCGCGGACATTTCACCCATAACCTCATCGAACCACGGAAGCAGGGCCCCCGCCGGAGGCCCCGGAAGGCCCCGCGGGGGACCCGCTTTGGATTCATGGCCCGGGACAGGGTATTTTTCTTCTGCACGCCCCGGCCGGGAGTTCTCCGGCCGGCACGAGCACCGGGACGTGGCGCAGCTTGGTAGCGCACTTGACTGGGGGTCAAGGGGTCGCAGGTTCAAATCCTGTCGTCCCGACGGTGTTTTTGCAGGTCAAAGGCCGCTTCCGAAGATCGGGAGCGGCCTTTGCCGTGCTCGGGTCCGGGCGGGGGCCCGCCGCGGCCCCGCACGGCCTTCGCCCTGCGGCCGGGCGGCGGGGAAGGCCGGGGCCGACGGGACCGGGCCCGCGCCGGCCCCACGGCTGCCGCAGCCCGCGGGTGTCACCGGCGCCGGCCGGTGCGCCCTACGGCACGGGCGGCACGGTCTCCGAGAGGTCCCGCTGGTGCGGAATCACGATCTCCTCCGGCTTCTGCAGGGCGACGGTGCGGGCCGGGGAAGGAATCCGGATGCCCTCGTCCCGGTAGCGCTGGTGCAGGCGCTTGATGAACTCGTGCTTGATCCGGTACTGGTCGCTGAACTCGCCGACGCCCAGGATCACCGTGAGGCCGATCCGGGAGTCGCCGAAGGTGTGGAAGCGGACGGCCGCTTCGTGGTCGGGGTCGCCGCCGTTGACGTCCTTCATCACGCTGTCGATGACCTCGGTGGTGACCCGCTCGACGTGGTCGAGGTCGCTGTCGTAGCCGACGCCCACCTGCACCAGGATCGTCAACTTCTGTTCCGGGCGGGTGAAGTTGGTCATGTTGGTGCCGGCCAGCTGGGTGTTGGGGATGATCACCAGGTTGTTGGAGAGCTGACGCACCACGGTGTTGCGCCAGTTGACGTCGACGACATAGCCCTCCTCGCCGCTGCTGAGCCGGATGTAGTCACCGGGCTGCACGGTCTTCGAGGCGAGGATGTGCACGCCCGCGAAGAGGTTGGCGAGGGTGTCCTGGAGCGCCAGGGCGACCGCGAGGCCGCCCACGCCGAGCGCGGTGAGCAGCGGGGCGATGGAGATGCCCAGGGTCTGGAGGACCACGAGGAAGCCCATCGCCAGCACGATGATGCGGGTGATGTTGGCGAAAATTGTGGCCGATCCGGCTACCCCGGACCGGGACTGCGCAAGGGACTTCACCACACCGGTGATGACCCGGGCCGCGGTGAGCGTGCCGACCAGGATGAGCAGCACCATCAGCGACCGGTTGACGGTGCGTCCGACGGTCTCCGTCAGCGGCAGTGCCGCGGCCGCGGCCGCCAGACCGCCGGTGACCGCCGCCCAGGGCACCACCGCCCGCAGCGCGTCGACGAGGATGTCGTCCCCGCTCCACCGGGTTTTGAGTGCGTGTTTGCCCAGCCACCGCAGGGTCCAGCGCAGCAGCAGTCCGGCCACGATGCCGGCGGCGAGCGCGGCGCCGGCGACGATCAGGTCGTGCAGTGTCACAGCGCGGTTCACCGGCCGGCTCCTCCCGCGACCGGGAGGAGCGGACGTGCTATGAGCCGGATGTGATGTCTCGTCACCATGCCACCTGCTTGTCTCTAGGGCTGTGAAGCGCCGGGACATCCGTGGACGTCCCGGCGCGAACTGCCATCCTGCCGTATGCGGTTCGGCGGGGAGAGAGTGGCTCGGGCGGATGCTCCGCACAACCGCCGTCCGGGGGCGGAGTGAGGTGCTCCGGGGGCGACGAAAGGCCCCCGGGAGCGCGTGCGGAGGGGCTCAGTGCGCCTTCTGCGCCAGCCGCAGCAGATGGTCGGCGAGGGCCTGGCCGCCCGCCGGGTCGCGGCTGATGAGCATCAGGGTGTCGTCGCCGGCGATGGTGCCGAGGATGTCGTGGAGTTCGGCCTGGTCGATGGCCGAGGCCAGGAACTGGGCGGCGCCCGGCGGGGTGCGCAGGACCACGAGGTTGGCGGAGGCCTCGGCGGAGATGAGGAGTTCGCTGGAGAGGCGGCGCATCCGCTCCTCCTTGGCGGACTCCCCCAGCGGCGCCCGTGGCTTGCGGTCGCCGCCCTCGCTGGGCACCGCGTAGATCAGCTCACCGCCGGTGTTGCGGATCTTCACCGCGCCCAGTTCGTCCAGATCGCGGGAGAGCGTCGCCTGGGTGACGGACAGACCGTCGTCGGCGAGCAGCTTGGCGAGCTGGCTCTGGGAGCGGACCGGCAGCCGGTTGAGGATGTCCACGATCCGGCGGTGGCGGGCGGTGCGGGTCTGCGGTACGGCCTGGCCGCCGTTTTGCGCCTCGTTGTCCTGCGGCTCGGTCATCGTTGTCGTCAGTCTCCGGCTCGTCGTTCCCCGTCGGCCCTTTGGCGGGCCGTGTTGAGGACGGCGGGCAGCTTCCGGAGGAACTCCTCCGCTTCGTCGTCGGAGACGATCAGCGGCGGGGCGAGCCGGATGACGTCCGGCGCGACCGCGTTCACCAGGAGGCCCGCGTCCTGAGCCGCCTGCTGCACCTGCGGCGCCAGCGACTCCGTCAAGACGATACCCAGGAGCAGCCCCGCACCGCGGACCTGGCTGACCAAGGGGTGCCCCAGGGCCTCGGTCCCGGTGCGCAGCCGCTCGCCGACGCGCTTGACGTTCTCCAGGATGCCGTCCGTCTCGATGGTGTCCAGGACGGCGAGGGCGCCGGCGCAGACCACCGGGTTGCCGCTGAAGGTCGAGCCGTGCGAACCGGGCGTGAGCAGGTCGGCGGCCGGGCCGAAGGCCAGCGTCGCGCCGATCGGCAGTCCGCCGCCGAGGCCCTTGGCGAGGGTGATGATGTCGGCCTCGACGCCCTGGGCCCGGGACTCCAGCCAGTGGCCCGTCCGGCCGATGCCGGTCTGGATCTCGTCGAGGACGAGCAGGGTGCCGGTGGCGGCGGTGATCTCGCGGGCGGCCTGGAGGTAGCCGGGCGGCGGGACGATGACGCCGTTCTCGCCCTGGACGGGCTCCAGGATGACGAAGGCGGTGTCGGTGGTGACGGCGGCGCGGAGGGCCTCGACGTCCCCGTACGGGACATGGTCGACGTCGCCGGGGAGCGGGGCGAACGGGGCCTGCTTGGCGGGCTGGCCGGTGAGTGCGAGGGCGCCCATGGTGCGGCCGTGGAAGCCGCCGGCGGTGGAGACCATATGGGTGCGCCCGGTCAGCCGGCCGATCTTGAAGGCGGCCTCGTTGGCCTCGGCGCCGGAGTTGGAGAAGTAGACCCGGCCGGGGCGTCCGGCCAGCGCGAGCAGGCGCTCGGCGAGGGCCACGGTGGGCTCGGCGACGAAGAAGTTCGAGACATGGCCGAGGGTGGCGACCTGGTCGGAGACCGCACGGACCACCGCCGGGTGGGCGTGGCCGAGGGCGTTGACGGCGATGCCGCCGAGGAAGTCGAGGTACTCCTTGCCGTCGGCGTCCCACACGGTGGTGCCCTCACCGCGGACCAGCGGGACGCGGGGGGTGCCGAAGTTGTCCATCATGGCGCCCTGCCAGCGCCCGGTGAGGCCTGCGTTGGTCTCCGGGCCGTGGGCCTGTGCCACGTCGCTCATGCCGCCCCCTCGATCGTGTTCGCGTCCGGCACGACCATCGTGCCGATTCCTTCGTCGGTGAAGATCTCCAGCAGGATCGAGTGCTGGACCCGCCCGTCGATGACCCGGGCGGTGTGCACCCCGTTGCGGACGGCGTGCAGACAGCCCCGCATCTTGGGGACCATGCCGCTGGCCAGGTCGGGCAGCAGCTTCTCCAGTTCGGTGGCGGTGAGGCGGGAGATCACCTCGTCGCTGTTCGGCCAGTCCTCGTAGAGGCCCTCGACGTCGGTGAGGACCATCAGGGTCTCGGCGCCGAGCGCGGCGGCCAGGGCGGCCGCGGCGGTGTCGGCGTTGACGTTGAAGACGCCCGAGGCACCGGAGGCGGCGTCCTCGGCGTCGCTGCTGCGGGCGATGGAGGAGATGACCGGGATCCGGCCGTCGTCCAGCATCGCCTGCACCGCGCCGGGGTCGATGGCGGTGATCTCGCCGACCCGGCCGATGTCCACCCGCTCGCCGTCGATGTCGGCGAAGTGCTTGGTCGCGGTCATCAGATGGGCGTCCTCGCCGGTCATGCCGACGGCGAGGGGGCCGTGCTCGTTGAGCAGTCCGACCAGCTCACGCTGGACCTGGCCGGCCAGCACCATCCGGACGACGTTCATCGCCTCGGGGGTGGTGACCCGCAGGCCGCCCTTGAACTCCGACTCCAGGCCGAGCAGGTCCAGCTGGGCGCTGATCTGCGGGCCGCCGCCGTGCACGACGACGGGGCGCAGTCCGGCGTGCCGCAGGAAGACCACGTCCTGGGCGAAGGCGCGCTTGAGCTCCTCGTCGACCATGGCGTTGCCGCCGAACTTGATGACGACGGTCTTGCCGTGGTGGCGGGTCAGCCAGGGCAGCGCCTCGATGAGCGTGCGGGCCTTGGGCAACGCCGTGTGCTTGCGGGCACTCATGCGCCGGCCTCGCTTTCCTCTGTTTGCCTGCTCATGACGAGTACGCGCTGTTCTCGTGGACGTAGTCGGCGGTGAGGTCGTTGGCCCAGATGACCGCGGACTCGGTGCCGGCGGCGAGGTCGGCGGTGATGCGGACCTCCCGGTATCGCATGTCGACCAGCTCGCGGTCCTCGCCCACCGAGCCGTTCTTGCAGACCCAGATGTCGTTGATGGCGACGTTCAGCCGGTCGGGCTCGAAGACGGCGGAGGTGGTGCCGATGGCGGAGAGCACCCGGCCCCAGTTGGGGTCCTCGCCATGGATGGCGCACTTGAGGAGGTTGTTGCGGGCGATGGAGCGGCCGACCTCGACGGCGTCGTCCTCGCTGGCCGCGCCCACGACCTCGATCCTGATGTCCTTGCTGGCGCCCTCGGCGTCCCCGATCAGCTGCCGGGCGAGGTCGTCGCAGACCGTGCGCACCGCCTCGGCGAAGTCGTCGGCGGCCGGTACGACGCCGGAGGCTCCGGAGGCGAGCAGCAGCACCGTGTCGTTGGTCGACATACAGCCGTCGGAGTCGATGCGGTCGAAGGTGGTGCGGGTCGCGGCCCGCAGCGCCGTGTCGAGGTCCGCGGCCGGCAGATCGGCGTCGGTGGTCAGGACGACGAGCATGGTGGCCAGGCCCGGGGCGAGCATGCCGGCGCCCTTGGCCATACCGCCGACGGTCCAGCCGTCGCGGCTCAGCTGCGCGGTCTTGTGCACGCTGTCCGTGGTCTTGATGGCGATCGCGGCCTTCTCGCCGCCGTGCGCGGTCAGTTCGGCCGCGGCCCGCTCGACTCCGGGCAGCAGCTTGTCCATCGGGAGCCGCAGGCCGATCAGTCCGGTGGAGGCGACCGCGACCTCTCCGGCGCTGTGGCCTTCGAGCACCTCGGCGACCTTCTCCGCGGTGGCGTGGGTGTCCTGGAAGCCGAGCGGGCCCGTACAGGCGTTGGCGCCACCGGAGTTGAGGATGACGGCGGAGACCGTGCCGCCCTTGAGGACCTGCTCGGACCAGACGACCGGCGCCGCCTTGACGCGGTTGGAGGTGAAGACACCGGCGGCGGCGCGTCGGGGCCCGTTGTTCACCACGAGGGCGAGGTCCGGAACGCCGCCGCTCCCATTGGCAGGAGGGGCCTTGATCCCGGCGGCGATGCCCGCCGCCGTGAATCCCTGTGCTGCCGTCACGCTCACTGCTTGTCCTCCGTCACTTCTCCGGCCCCGCCGGTCATGCCGTGCCGCCCTGTGCAGGTCCGGGTCACGGCGCGACCCCGACCTTCGGGAGCCCCGTCCCCTCGGGGAGGCCCAGGGCGATGTTCATGCTCTGCACCGCGCCGCCCGCGGTCCCCTTGGTGAGGTTGTCGAGGGCGCTGATCGCGATGATCCGGCCGGCCGCCGCGTCGAGGGTCACCTGGATCTGGGCGGTGTTGGAGCCGTACACGGCGGCGGTCGACGGCCACTGGCCCTCGGGCAGCAGCTGGACGAACGGCTCGTCGGCCAGCGCCTTCTCGTAGGCGGCCCGTACGGCTGCGGCGTCCACACCGGGCTTCGCCCGGGCCGAGCAGGTGGCGAGGATGCCACGCGACATCGGGGCCAGGGTCGGGGTGAAGGAGACGCTGATGCGCTCACCGGCCACCGCGCTCAGGTTCTGGATCATCTCGGGGGTGTGCCGGTGGCCGCCGCCGACGCCGTACGGGCTCATCGAGCCCATGACCTCGGAGCCCAGCAGATGCGGCTTGAGGGCCTTGCCCGCGCCGGAGGTGCCGGTGGCCGCGACGATCACGGCCTCGGGCTCGGCGAGCCGGTCCGCGTACGCGGGGAACAGGGCGAGCGAGACGGCGGTGGGGTAGCAGCCCGGGACCGCGATGCGCCGGGTCCCCTGCAGTGCGGTGCGGCCTCCGGGCAGCTCCGGCAGCCCGTACGGCCAGGTGCCCGCGTGGGCGGAGCCGTAGAACGCCTCCCAGTCGGTGGCGTCGCTCAGCCGGAAGTCGGCGCCGCAGTCCACGACGAGGACATCGGGCCCGAGCTCCTCGGCGACCGCGGCGGACTGGCCGTGCGGCAGTGCGAGGAAGACGACGTCGTGCCCGGCCAGGACCTCGGCGGAGGTCGCCTGGAGTTCCCGGTCGGCCAGCGGCGCCAGATGCGGCTGCAGCGCACCCAGGCGCTGCCCGGCGTTGGAGTGGCCGGTCAGCGCGCCGATCTCCACCTCCGGGTGCCCCAGAAGCAGGCGCAGCACCTCACCCCCGGCGTATCCGCTCGCACCGGCCACTGCTGCTCGTACTGTCATGGGCCCTCCTCCTTGATGGCATGACTATACGGAATCCAGCAGTTTTATGCAATGACTATCCGCGAGGCCCCCGTGGGCGACTGTGACTCAGTTCACAGTAGATCCAGAACCTGCGCGCCGCACCGGGCGTCTGGCTGGTGTGAGATCACGCAGGAGAGCACTGGACGAACTGGACGAGGAACACCTTGTCCGGCTGGTGGCCAGAGGTGACCGCGGGGCGTTCGACGAGTTGTACCGGCGCACCTCGCCGTGGCTGGCGGTGCGGTTGCGCCGGCGCTGCGCGGACGAGCAGATCGTCGCCGAGGTCATGCAGGAGACCTATCTGGCGGTGTGGCGCGCGGCCGGCGCGTTCGCCGGGAGCGCGGTCGGCGGGACGGCCGTCGGGTGGCTGTGGACGATCGCGGCGCGTCGCCTCGTCGACGCGTTCCGGCGCCGTGCCCATCACGCCGAACCGCCGGTCGCCGCCGCCGAGCGGGCGGTGGTGCCCGCGGCGGAGGAAGAGGCACTCGCCGGGACCGTGGGCGGCGACGTCGGCGACGCCCTGCGGCGGCTGGCGCCGGAACTCCGAGAAGTGCTACGGGCCACGGTGCTCGACGGGCTCTCCATCCGGGAGACCGCCGTCCTGCTCAGACTGCCCGAAGGCACGGTCAAGACCCGCGCCCGCCGGGCCCGGATCGCGATGCGGGAGGCGCTGACATGAGCGGGGAACACGCGTCGAGGCAGTTGATCGACGACTACGCACGTGGTGACGCGACGATGGCCGCGGACACGGTATGGGCGTTGGAGGCCCATCTGGAGACCTGCGCGTTGTGCCGGAGCCACCTGGCGGCCTGTGTGGCCACCGAGGCGCCCGGCATCGCCGCGCTCGTCGACACCGTCCGGGCCGGTCTGGAACCGCAGTTGGACGCGGCCGCCAGGGCGCCCTCGCGGCGACACCGCCCGAGGTGGGTCGCTGCCTGGCTGACGCCGGTCATGGCCCCGTGGTTGGCCATGACCGTCCTCGTCACCCTGATGGCGCTGCTGCTGGACGCAGTCGCGCGGCCCATGTTCCTCGGCGGCGTCTCTCCCGTGTTGGCGATCGCACCCGTGCTGCCGCTGTGCGGTGTCGCCGCATCGTGGTCGCGCGGCCTGGACCCGGCGCACGAACTGACGGCCTCGACCGCCCGAGCCGGCCTGCCCCTGCTCCTCCGGCGCACCACGGCGGTTCTCGTGGTGGTCCTGCCCGCGCTCGTGGTGGAGGGATGGCTGACCGGAACGATGTCGGCCGCGCAGTGGCTGCTGCCCTCCCTGGCCTTCACCTCCACCGCCCTGGCGCTGGGCAGCGTGGTCGGCGTGACCCGCGCCGCCACCGGGCTGGTGGGCGCCTGGGGCGTCGTCGTGGTACTCGCCTGGGCCACCGACCACGGCCCCGTGAACCTGGAGCGTGTCCTGCAGCCGGACCAACTGCCCGCGTGGGGGCTGTTCTTGGCGCTGGGCATCGGCGCCGTGATCGCCCGCAGAAACGCGTACTCAACGCTGTGAAACCATCGTCGACCCTCGCAAGGGACTACCGCATGACACCCACCACGAGCGCGGCCGACACCGCGCCGAAAACCTACGCCTGGCAGATCCGGGCCAGTGGCCTGAGAGTACGCGTCGGACGGAAGAAGATGGCCGTCGACGGGCTCGACCTCTCCCTGGGCATCGGCACCCACGGCCTCCTGGGGCCCAACGGCGCGGGAAAGACCACCCTGATCCGGACGCTGGCCACCGTGCTGCGCCCCACCGAGGGCGAGCTGGAGCTGCTCGGCACCTCCCTGGGCAGGATGGTCGACCACCGGCCCCTGCGTCGCCGGATCGGCTACCTGCCGCAGGACTTCGGCTACTACAAGCGCTTCACGGTGCGCGAGTTCGTCGAGTACATGGCCTGGTTGAAGGAGGTCCCGAAGGCGGACGTCCCCGCGGCCGTCCAGCGCGCCGTGGAACGGGTGGGCCTGGCGGACCGCGCCGACCATCGGATGAAGACCCTGTCCGGCGGCATGGTGCGGCGGGCCGGCATCGCCCAGGCCATCGTCAACGACCCCGCGGTGCTGCTGCTGGACGAGCCGACGGCCGGCCTGGACCCGGCGCAGCGACTGCGCTTTCGCGAGCTGCTCCAGGAACTGGGCCGCGACACCTGTGTGGTCGTCTCCACCCACCTGGTCGAGGACGTCGCGGCCGCCTGCTCCGACGTGGTGCTCTTCGCCGACGGCCGCCTCGTCTTCCAGGGCACGCCGGAGGACCTGGCCGCGGCGGGCAGCACCGATTTCCCGGGCGACAGCCCCCTGGAGCGCGGCTACTCGGCGCTGCTGCGCAACTCCGGGCAGCGGGGAGGCGCCTGGTGACCGGACGTGTTCTGCGCATCGAGCTGAAGCGCTCCGTCGCCCCGTGGCCCGGCATCGTCGTCCTGGGCGGCAGCCTGGCGATCTTCTGTCTGTACGACGGGCTCTGGTGGAGGGGCACCGCGGGGTGGACGGCCCAGTGGACCTCCATGGCCCTGTGGACCCGGTCCCTGCTGACCTTCTTGTGGCCGCTCGCGGTGGGCACGGGAGCGGTGTACGGGCTGCGCGAACCCCGCTCGCGGATGGCCGAACTGCTGACGACCGTGCCGCGGCCGGCCTGGCGCCGTGCGGCGCTGCCGGCCGGTGCGATGGCGCTCGCGCTGGCGTCGGGCTTCGGCCTCCTGGTCCTCGTGGGCGGGGTCCAGGTGGCCCTCGGCCGGACCACCTACACGCCGCTCGACTGGCTGCCGATCTCACTCGTGGCGGCGCTGGCCCTCGTCGCGGGGGCGGTGTTCGGCATGGGCGTCGCGCGAGCCCTGCCCTCCGTGCTCACCCCGCCGGGCCTGGTCTTGTTCTTCCTCATGCTGACGGCCCTTCTACAGCAGAACAGTGACGGGACACTGCCGTCGAGCATCGCGCCGAACCGGCTCGCCCAGCTGCTCCCGGTGACCGCGGAGCCGCGGGAGATGCTGCTGACCCTGTCCGGCTCCGTGCACCTCGGTCAGACGCTCTGGCTGCTCGGCCTGCTCGCCACCGGCTTCGCACTGCTGTCGGCCGTGACCCGCCGGGCCCGGCTGCTCGCGGTGATCCCCGTCCTGGCCGGTGCGGCCCTGGCCCTGCTGGTCCTCCCGGCCGCCGCACGCGACACCTACGTCGTCGACAAGGCCGCCGCCGCCCTGGTCTGCGACGGACCGGTGTGCGTGACGCAGGCGAACCGCTCACGCCTGCCCGAGCTCGCACGGCGCGGCAAGGAGGCGCTGCGCGTGCTGCACGAGGTCCTGGGCGACAAGGCGCCGAACGCGGTGCGGGAGGACACCAGGCTGCGCGCGATCGCCGACAAACGCGAACCCTCCGGCGACGTGGTGCTGGTCGACTTCGACGACCGGCTGCTCGCCGATGCGACAGGTGAGAAACTGACCCGCGCGCTGATCGCCCAGGGTCTGGCACCCAGCTGCTACGGGAACAACGACCGGGAGGGCGGGGGGCGAGGCAACGTCCCTGTCCAGAGCGTCGCCGTGAGCTGGGCCCTGCACGATTCCCGGCTCCAGCCGCTGGCGGAGAGGGGCAGCGACCCGTACTTGCGCACGATCTGGCTGGACGCCGACGTCGCCTGGCAGAGGCTGACGGCGCTGTCACCGGCCGAGCAGCGCTCGCGGATCGCCGAACTGCGCACCGCCGGCCTCTCCTGCGCGGCGGACCGCCAGCTCGCGGTGCTGGCGGGCAAGGCGACGCGATGAGGTGGCTGATCCTGTACGGCCGTTCACGGCAGGTGCCCGCCTCGGCCGCCGCGGTCGCGCTCGTCGCGCTGGCGGTGTGGACCCTCCACGGCCCAGGACCGGTGGATCAGGCGATGGCGGTCCTGGTCCTCACCGCGAACGTGGCGGCCGCTTCCGTCGGGCTCGGTGGGTGGGACGTCGTGCTGGAGAGGACGGCCGCGATCCGGTGGATGCCCCGCCGGGCGGCGCACGTGCTGCTGGCCGGCGCGTGCGCCGGTGCGGCGCTGCTGACGGTCCAGGCGGCGGGAGTGCAGCTCGCCCCCACCGAGGTCGTCGTCCGGGACAGCGCGGGCCTGGTCGGCCTGGCCGCGCTCGGGGCGGCGCTGTGCGGGGCACAGTTCGCATGGACCCTGCCGACCGGCTGGCTCGCGTTCACCCTCTTCGGACCGCCTCCGGGCGGCACCGCGGGAGACGTGGTCATGTGGATGATCTCTTCCCCCGCCACGACGGCGTCCACCGGGACCGCGTGGGCCCTGTTCGCGAGCGGCACCGTGGTGTACGCCATCGCAGGACCAAGACGGTAACGGACACGCCCCGCGCCGAGCGCTTCAGCCGGCGAAGCCCGCCGGCTGAAGCGCTCAGTCACCGCGACGACGCCCGGGCACCGCGCGACCGCCGCCCCGGGTCAGGGGCGGCGTGTCGGACGGGCGCGTCAGGCGTGCTGCGGAATCTCGTCCTTCAGTGACGCCCTGATCTGCTCCCGCAGCTCCGGGCTGTCCGTGTGGCCGTGGACGGAGACCGCGTGCTCGCTGGCGGCGCGGACCACTTCCTCCTCCTCGCCGACGATGACGAGGGTGCAGTTCATCTCGCTCGGGTAGTCCCGGCAGTCGACCTTCTTCCGCATGGTGCACCTCCTCTCCTCCAGTGTCGGCCGGTCGTCGCCCCCGGCCGTATACGGCGAATCCCGTATGGCGCGCGGGGCGGCCGGACTGCTGCAGTGAGAGGACGAGGAGGTGAGGGCCATGGCGACATCCGCCGAGGTCACCTCGGGCGCGGCCCCGGACCGGGACCGGGTGCAGGCGTTCCTGGAGAGAGTGATCACCGACGCCGGTGCCGCGGTCGCGGGTCTGTGCACCTCGCTCGGCGACCGGCTGGGCCTGTACACCGCCATGGCCGGTGCCGGTCCGCTCACCTCCGCCCAGCTCGCCGCCCGCACCGGGCTGGCCGAGCGCTATGTCCGCGAATGGCTGGCCGCCCAGGTCGCCGGCGAGTACGTCAGCTATGCGCCGGACGCCGGCACCTACCTGCTGCCCGCCGAGCACGCCGCGGTCCTGGCGGACCCGGAACTGCCCACGTACGCGGCGGGTTTCTTCACCGCGATGCAGGCGCTCTACGCCACCGAGGACACCCTCATGGAGGCGTTCCGCACCGGCGAGGGCGTCGGCTGGGAGGAACACGGCCCGGCGCTGTTCGCCGGCACCGCGAAGTTCTTCCGCCCCGGCTACGCGGCCGCCCTGGTCCCGGAGTGGCTGACCGCGCTGGACGGTGTGGTGGAGAAGCTGGAGCGCGGCGCGCGCGTCGCGGACGTCGGCTGCGGCTACGGCTACTCCACGACGCTGATGGCCCGGGCCTTCCCCCGCTCGCACTTCCACGGCTTCGACTTCCACCGCCCGTCCATCGAGGCGGCCCGCGGTATCGCGGACGAGGCGGGGCTGGGCGACCGGGTCAGCTTCGAGGTCGCCACCGCCCAGGACTTCCCGGGCGAGGACTTCGACCTGATCACGTTCTTCGACTGTCTGCACGACACCGGCGATCCGGGCGGTGCGCTTCACCACGCCGAGGAGACCCTGGCCGACGGCGGGACCTGCATGGTCGTCGAGCCGAACGCCTCGGCGAACGCCCAGGAGAACGCCAACCCCGTCGGCCGGGCGCTGACCGCCGCCTCGGTCGCCGTCTGTCTGCCGTCCGCGCTGGCCCAGCACGGTCCGCGGGCACTGGGAAACCACGCGGGTGAGGAGGCGATGCGGGAGATCGCCGACGAGGCCGGACTCCACCACTGGCGACTCGCCGCCGAGAGCCCCGTCAACCGCGTCTATGCCGTCGGGCGTTAAGGCGCCTGACGCGCCCGGCCGGTCTTCCCCCGGCCGGCCGGGTGGCCCTCGCTTGACGGGCCCCTGCCCCCTCGGCACGCTGGACATATGACCGCGGCCGCGGAGGCCGGCCTGCGACGCATTCTCGCCGTCGTGGACCTCCTGATCGATGCCGTCGACGAGGAGACCCTTGTTCCGGCACTGCTCCCGCTGCTGCTCGGCGCCGTCCCCGGCGACAGCATCATCTGGTCTCCCCGTGCCGGCTCCGCCGACCGCCCGCTCACACTGCCCGCCGGTCTGCTGACCCCGGACGTACAGGCAGCGTTCGCCCGGGAGGCGGCGGCGGACTCCCTGGTCACCCACACCACTCTCGGCTCCGGCGTCCCGATGCGGCGCTCCACGCTGCAGACCCGCACCGAGTTCCACGCCCTCGCCGCCTACGCCGATGTCTACCGGCCGTTCGGCGCCGAGCAGCAGCTCGCGATGTCGTTCCCCGCGGGCTACGCCGCCGGCCTGCCGCGCAAGGTCTGTGTGGCGATCAACCGCAGCGGCAGCGACTTCTCCGACGACGATGTGGCGGCCGCCGCTCTGCTGCGCACCCGGCTCAGCCGCGTGCTCCACCGGCTCGCCCCGCCGACGCCACCGCCCTCCCCCGTCACCCACCGGGAGTCGGCCGTACTCGCGCTGCTCGCCCGGGGGCTGACGAACCAGCAGATCGCCCACCGGCTGGCGATCAGCCCGCGCACCGTCGACAAGCACCTGGAGCACGCCTACGCCAAACTGCGGGTGAGCAGCCGGGTCGAGGCGGCGAACGCCTGGCTGACCCGCGATCAGGCGGCGGTGCGGCTCGGGCCGTAGGCCGCCTCGCGGATCAGCCGTCGAGCCGCTCCGGGTCGGCGGCCACCGACTCCCAGAACTCGGCATGGGCCCGCTCGTGCAGCACACCCAGCCGCAGCAGCCGCGCGCGGGAGCGCTGCCGGGAGTCCGCCGACGGATCGAGATCACCGCGCAGCGACGCATAGTGCGCGAGCCACTTCCGGTGTCGCTCGGCCTGCTGAGTGGCCAGCGCGACGATGTCCGCGGGGTCGCCGAGATCGGCGAAGAACAGCTTCAGCTGCGCCGGGTCACGGGTTTCCGCCTCGGCCGTGTCCGGGTCGGCCAGCCAGCGCTCCAGGGCGGCGCGGCCGGCGTCGGTGAGGTGGAAGATCCGCCGGCGGCGGCCCTCCGTCTCGGCCTCTTCCCGGAGCAGGCCGGCCTGCGCCAGCTCCGCCGGAATCCGGTAGAGCTGCGCATGCAGGATCGGCCAGAAGGGCTGAATGTCGTCCTCGACCCGGGCCTTGAGCTCGTACGGGGTCATCGGCCCGTGCCGGGCGATCAGACCGAGCACGACATATCTCGCCGGGGTGAACTCCGCCATCCGTCGCTCCTCGCTCCCCTTGACACCATCTCAATGGGACCATACCGTCCATCCCGCCGAGACCATATCAATGAGAGGATGGCGATCCGGATGCCAGGGAACGGGGGCTGCGGAGTGGACGCAGGAGACCTGAGGGACACGAAGGACGCGGGAGGTCCGAGGGGCGGGGCGGGGGCCGCGACGGAGCCCGGCGCGCGCCCGTATGTCCATCCGGAACTGGCCGCCGCCTTCGCAGCGTTGCCGGAGCGGCCGGAGAATCCGTACGCCGACGCCGAGGCGGTGCGCGCCGGTTTCCGGGCGCTGATGGCACCGCGGATGCCCGCCCACGACCCCCGGGTCACCGTCCGGCACGCCTCCGTCCCCGGGCCGGACGGCAACACCGTCGAGGTGCAGGTACTGCGTCCGGCCGGGGCCGAGGGGGTGCTGCCGGGGGTGCTCTATGTGCACGGGGGCGGCTTCGTGTACGGGGAACTGGACGGGCCAAGCCCCATGGCGCGCGACGCCTGCGCCGCCGCCGGTGCGGTCGTGGTCAATGTCCACTACCGGCTGGCGCCCGAGCACCCGTATCCGGCCGGCGCCGAGGACTGCTACGCCGTACTGGAATGGATGGCCGCGGCCGCGGGTGAACTCGGCCTCGACGCCGGGCGGATCGCCGTCACCGGGGCGTCCGCGGGCGGCTGTCTGAGCGCCGCGCTGTGCCTGATGGCCCGCGACCGCCGGGGGCCGCGGATCGCCTTCCAGTGCCTGCTGGTCCCCTGCCTCGACGACCGGGGCGGCACCGCCTCGGCCCGCCGGGTCGACGATCGCCGCATCGTCAACGGCACCGGCATGCGGCACACCTGGGACACCTACCTGGGCCCCGGCCGAGGCCCCGACGTCCCCGCGTATGCGGCGCCCGCCCGCGCCACCGACCTCTCCGGCCTCCCGCCCGCATACCTCCTCACCTGCGGGCTCGACCCCCTGCGGGACGAAGGGCTCGACTACGCCCGCCGGTTGACGGAGGCCGATGTGCCGGTCGAGGTCAAGGACGTCCCCGGCGCCTGGCACTTCTTCGAGGCGTACGTGCCGGAGAGCGGCCCGGCGCGACGGACCACGGCGCACTGGCTGGCCGCACTGCGCAGCGCGCTGACGGAGGACGACGCGTAGCCGGCGGCCCCGCCGGCTCGTGCGGCTCGTGCGGCTCCCGCCGATGAGTTTCCGTACCCGCCGGGGTCTACCCGTCGGACAGAGATTCCGGCGCCGCGGGCGCCGTCCGACGGGAGGATCCCTCATGACCACCGACATCGCGCGCCCGACGGACGAGGCACAGATCCGGGAGCTGCTGGCGGACCGGGCGGAGGCGACGAAGGAGCGGGACGCCCGGCGGTTCCTGGCGTCCTGTGCGCCGGACCTCGTGGACTTCAGTCTCGCTCCCCCGCTGCAGCACAAGGGGCCCGAGGCACTGGATCAGCAGGCCGTCGAGGCCTGGTACGCGACCTGGGACGGGCCGATCGAGGTGACGCTCACCCAGGTCGAGATCACGGTCGGCGGCGATGTCGCGTTCGGCCACAGCATCAACCGGATGCACGGCACGAAGACCGGCGGCTTCGAGGTGGAGCTGTGGAGCCGCTCCACCGTCGGCCTCCGCAAGACCGACGGCGCGTGGAAGATCACGCATACGCACGACTCGGTGCCGTTCCTGATGGACGGGTCGGGGCTGGCCGCCCTGGACCTCAAGCCGTAGGGCGCGCCCAGGCCGGCCGGCGCCGGTCAGCGGGGCAGGGAGTGGCGCCGGTAGGTGACCAGGTTGTGGCGGACGCGGGTGACCTCGACGGTCAGATGGCGGTCCAGGCCGATGGGGAAGTGTGCCGTACAGCTCACCTCGTCGTTCCGTACCGGGCGCAGGTCACCGGAGCAGTGCACGGCGTCGGGCCCGTTGCGGAAGGGGAGGGTGAGCTGGCCGCTGATGGTTCTGGCGATCTCGGTGCGCAGCACGGTGTGGGTGCCGCCGTCGACCTCGCTGGTGGCGTCGCGGTCGCGGAGCCGGGCGGCGGCGAGCGCGAGCACGCCCGCCACGGCGAGGGCCGCGAGGAGACCGAGGACGAGGGCGCGCCGTGGCGGAGGTGCGCTCACCGCCGTCAGCTCCGGTCGCCGCGGGTGCGCCGGCGGCGGGCCAGGGCGCCCCAGCCGGCCGCGGCCAGCAGCACCACTCCGCTGAGCGCCGTGGCCGCCCGGCCGGAGCCGGCCGCGCCGCCGAGGCCGGTGTCCGCGCCGCCCTGCGGAACGACCTCACCGGCGTCACCGGAGACGACCATGGTGCCGGTGACGGTCCTGCGGCCGGCGCCGTGTTCCGTCCCGCGCCCTCCGCCGTCGGCGTCACCGCGCTCCGCGCCGTATGCCTCGCCCTGTTCCTCGTCGCCGGTCCGGTCCGTGTCCGTGGCGCTCTGCCGGGCACCTGACGTGCTGCCGCAGGTGATGGTGACCCGGTACGAGCCGGGCGCGGTGCCCTCCGGCATGATCGCGCTGCCGCCCATCCGGTCGCTCCGGGGGCTCAGCTGCATCGCGGGGATGTCACCGTCGAAGGTGGCCTCCGCGGTGTCGCCCGGGCAGGTGCCGCCGTCGTGGACGGAGAAGGTGCCGCCCGGTGCCACCGGGTCGGGCTCGACGACCACCGCGTGCGAGGTGTCCACGGCGGGGGCGGCCTCGGAGACGGCTTCGCTCACCGTCCCGGAGACGGCCTCGGTGGCGGCGTCGGCACCGTCGCCGTCACCGAAGAGCATGACGGACACCGCCAGCGCGCCGGCCGCCAGGGCGTACAGAGGAATGTGGCGTATGTGCATAAACCGAGAGAAGCGCCCGGCCCGGCGGTACGCACCTCGATGGGGTGCGCCGCCCGGGTCCAACTGCCCCGGAAGACACCCGCCTTCTACGCCTTTCCGCAGGTCACACGGGTGCGTACGCCCCGGACGGCGGAACCGGACGGCTGGGCTTTCCGGGTGGTGCCCCCGGGCGGCCCGGTGGCGGCCGGGGCGCGCCCGGTCGGGCGGCGCCGCGTGACCGGGCGCCGCCTCACGCCTCCAGCAGGAGGTCCCACTTGCCGGACCGGCCGGTGAGGGTGATCACCGAGAGCGGCTGGACATCGATGCGCCAGTAGGCATGCGGCGGCGCCTGGAACACATAGACCAGGGCGGCGCGGACGACGGCGGGTTCGGCGACCGCGAGCAGCCCGGCGGCGTCGTCGGCCGGCCGGGTGTCCAGCCAGCCGCCGATCCGGGTGATGAACTCCAGCAGCGACTCCCCGCCGTGCGGTGCGGAGCGCGGATCGGCCAGCCAGGCTTCCACCGCGCGGGGTTCGGCGGCGGTCACCTCACCCAGCGTGCGGCCGCGCCAGCGCCCCATGTCGCAGTCGCGCAGGGCCGGCTGGGCGAGCGGGCGCAGACCGAGGGCCTCGCCGGTCTGCCGGCAGCGGGCGGACGGCGAGCAGTAGCGGAGTTCGGCGGCGGCGAGCCGGCACAGGACGGGGGCCGCCCGCTCCGCCTCGTGCCATCCGGCGGCGTCGAGGGGGCGGTCGTCGTCGAACCGTGTCTCCAGCAGCGAGGAGTTACGGGCCGCGGCGAGCAGCTTGAGTCGAACGCTCATCCGCCGATGGTAAGAGCAGCGCCGCCCGCGCGGCCCCCGTTGATCACATTTCGACAGGACCCGGGTCGATCAGCCCGAGGGTCATCCACTGCTCCGGGGCCACCAGGGCGCGGAAGCCGATCTTCTCGTACACACCGTGGGCGTCCTTGGTGGCGAGCGTCAGCCGGCTCAGCCCGCAGGGCGTCAGATGGTCGGCGATGGCCTCGACCAGGGCCGTGCCCAGGCCCTTGCCGCGGTCGTCCCGGCAGATGTAGACGTCGCAGAGCCAGGCGAAGGTGGCGTGGTCGGTGACCACCCGGGCGTACCCGGCCTGGCGGCCGGAACCGGAGGCGTACAGGCCGAAGTTGAGCGAGCCCGCGACGGCGCGGTCATGCAGCTCCCGGGGGCGGTCCACGGCCCAGTAGGCGTCGGTGGCGAGCCAGTAGTGGACCAGGTCGGTGTCCAGGCGGACCGGGTCGGTGGAGATCTCGTAGCCGTCGAGGGCGCGATCATTCATGCCGGGAGGTTGGCAGAAGGGCGGGGCCGGCGTCGAACCGGTATACGAGAGCCGCGGCCCGGCGGCCGGCCGCCTTTCCCCCGCCGTCAGCTCACCGGCACTCCCAGCTCCTCGCACGCCGTCCGGAGCCGGCGGACGCCCTCCGTGATCTCGCCGGTGCCGGACGCCGACGCGAAGCTCAGCCGCAGATGGGCGGCCGGCGGCTCGGCGGGGAAGTACGGGCGGCCGGCCGCGACGGCGACGCCCGCCCGCAGCGCCGCACCGGTCAGGGCCCCCTCGTCGGTACCGTCCGGCAGCCGCAGCCAGAGGTGGTAGCCGCCCGGCGGGACATAGAGGCCGCCGGGCGCAGCGTCGTGGCCGTACGCCGCCCCGGTCCCCGGCTCCGGCCCGGCGAGCGCGGGCAGCTGCTGGTGCAGCGCGGCGGTCAGGGCGTTCCGGCGGGCGGTCAACTCACCGGCGATCAGCCGCAGATGGCGGGGCCAGGCGGGCGATCCGACGAGTTCCAGGGCGGCTTCCTGCAGCGGCCGGGGCACGAAGAAGCTGTCGACGACCTGGATGGCGCGCAGCCGGTCGAGCACCGGTCCGCGGGCCGCCAGGGCGCCCACCCGCAGATTGGCCGAGGTGGCCTTGGTCAGCGAGCGGACATGGACGACCGTGCCGTCCCGGTCGTCGGCGATCAGGGTCGGCGGAAGCGTGGGGGCGTCCCCGTGGACCAGCAGCCGCGCGAAGTCGTCCTCGATCACGAAGGCGCCCGCCGCGCGGGCCACCCGCAGCACCTCGCGCCGCCGCTCGGCGGCGAGCACGGCGCCGGTCGGGTTCTGGAACAGCGGCTGGCAGACGAACAGCCGCGCGCCACTGACGCGGAAGGCGTCGGCGAGCAGATCCGTACGGACCCCGTCCGCGTCGAGCGGTACGGGCACCGGCCGCAGCCCGGAGGCGCGGGCCACGGCCAGCATGCCCGGGTAGGTCGGGGACTCGACCAGCACCGGAGCGCCGGGCGCGGCGAGGGCCCGCAGCGCGGCGGTCAGCGCGCTCTGGCCGCCCGCGGTGACCAGGACATCGCTGGCGGCGAGCGGGCCGCCGGACCCGGCGATCTCCCGCGCGAACCAGGCCCGCAGCTCCGGGACCCCTTCGACCGGGGGCCGCCCCCAGACACCCGGCCGCCGCCCGGCGCGGGCCAGTGCGGCGGCCAGGGCGCGTTCGGGCTGCAGATCGGAGTGCAGATAGCCGCCGTTGAGCTCGATGACGCCGGGGCCCGGGACGCCGAGCGTGGCCACCACGCCCGAGGCGTCGACGCTGCGCGGGACCTGGTCGCCGCCCGGCTCCGCGCTCAGCGCGATCTCCTGCCAGGAGGTGTCGACCGGCCGGGGCGCCTCGCTGCGCGGCTCGGCCCGGAAGGCCCCGGCGCCCGGGCGGGTGGTGACCAGGCCCTCCGCCGCCAGCTCGGCGAGCGCCCGGGAGACGGTCACCGGGCTGACCCGGTGCCGCTCCACCAGCGCACGACTGGAGGGCAGCTTCTCACCGGGAGAGTAGCGATTCAGCTCCGCACGGAGGATCGCGGCCAGTTCGGCACCACTGCTACGCTCTTGCATGAGAAGCAACGATAGCGCTACTGCAACCGTCACGATAGCGGTCAGCACCCCGGACACCGCCGGCCAGGACACCCCGACGGCGGCCGCCACCCCCGCCCGCGGCACCCTCGTCAGCCGCGGTGCCCTGCTCGCCGCCCTCGGCGTGGCCGCCTTCTCGCTGACCTTCCCCGCGACCGCCTGGGCGCTGGAGGGCATGGGCCCCTGGACGGTGGTGATGCTGCGCAGCGTGCTGGCCGCCGTACTGGCCGGCGGCGCGCTCACCGTCTTCCGGGTGCGCCTGCCGGAGCGGCGCCACTGGACGGGTATCGCGGTGGTCGCCGGCGGTGTCGTCCTCGGCTTTCCGCTGCTGACCACCCTCGCCCTGCAGACCTCCACCACCTCGCACGCGGCCGTCGTGATCGGCCTGCTGCCGCTGACCACGGCCGCCTTCTCGGCCGTACGAACCGGGGCCCGGCCCTCCCGGACCTTCTGGATCGCCTCGCTGGTCGGCGCCGTCGTCGTCATCGGCTTCGCCGTGCAGCAGAGCGGCGGGGCGCCGGGCCGCAGCGATCTGCTGTTGTTCGCGGCGCTGCTGGTGTGCGCGGCGGGATACACCGAGGGCGGCCGGCTCGCCCGCCACATGCCGGGCTGGCAGGTGATCGGCTGGGCGCTGGTCCTGGCGCTGCCGGTGACGGTGGCGGGCGCCGCGGTAGCGCTGTCCACCGAGCCGCTGCGGCTCACGGCGCATGCGATCGGCGGACTGCTGTGGCTGGCGACCGGGTCGCAGTTCCTCGGGATGGTCGCCTGGTACCGCGGTATGGCCGCGATCGGCATCCACAAGGCGAGCCAGCTGCAGCTCGCCCAGCCGCTGCTGACCCTGGTCTGGTCCGTGCTGCTGCTGGGCGAGCAACTGCCGCCGGCCGCCCCGGCGGCATCGCTGGCGGTCCTGGCGTGCATCGCGGTCACCCAGCGGTCCCGCGGGTGACGGCCGCGTCGCCGGAAGGGGACGAGTCGGCACTTACCGGGTGCAGCCGCCGCCTGCGGACGTAAACTTGCCGCGACGGCAGATACCGCCGCCCGGGCCGCTCCCGGCCCGTGAACCGTTGAAACCGTTGGCCGTTCAACCGTTGGCCGTCACGCTGTCGGCCGAACCGGTCGCACGGCCGCCCCGAAGCGGGGAGGACCCTCATGCACGCAAGCAGGGGCGACCGGCTGGTGGTGCACGGCAGGACCGTCGGGCATCACGACCGGGTTGTCGAGATCATCGAGGTACTGGGCACGAACGGCGACCCGCCCTACCGTGTCCGCTCCGAGGACGGGCATGAGGCGATCATGTCGCCCGGCCCCGACTCCGTCGTCCGGCACGGCAAGACCACCGACGTGGACTCCGGCCGGTAGCCGGACCCCGTACACGGATCGCCACCGCGGCCGTGCGGACGGCTGTGCCGCCCGCGCGGACCGCCCCTACGGGCGTGCCGTACTCCCGTAGTGGTCGCGCACGACCCGCGCCATGGCACCGGCCCGGTCCCTGACCACCTCCTTCGCCGAGAAGTAGACATGGCCGCCCACCTGCGGGTAGCCGCGGGCGAAGGTGAGGTGGCGGGAGAGCTCGGCCGGGTTCTTCCAGGCGGCGGGCTGGGCGTCACCCGCCTTGTAGAGGGCCTCGCCGATGTAGAGGTCCACTCCCGTGCCGTCGACGGTCCGTGCCCACCAGGGCACGAGTTCGGCGTAGTCGGCGGGCGTGGAGCCAAGGGGCCAGTAGACCTGCGGCACGATGTAGTCCAGCCAGCCCTCGCGCACCCAGCGACGGGTGTCGGCATACAGATCGTCGTAGGTCTGCACCCCGGCCTGCGTACGGGAGCCCTGCGGATCGGTGCCGTGATTGCGCCAGACCGCGAACGGACTGACCCCGAACCGCACCTGGCGCCCCGCCCGCTCGTTCCCGTCCCGCAGCTTCCCGGCCATCTCGTACACCAGCCGGTCGATGTTGTCCCGCCGCCAGGCGGCCCGGTTCGCGAAGCCGCTGCCGTACTCGTCGAACGCCGCGTCGTCGTCGAAGCGCTGCCCGGCGACCGGATACGGATAGAAGTAGTCGTCGAAGTGCACCCCGTCGACGGGGTAGCGCCGCACCGCGTCGAGCATCGCGTCCTGGACGAAGCTCCGGACCTCCGGCAGCCCGGGGTTGTAGTAGAGCTTGCCGCCGTACGGAAGGACCCAGCGGGGGTGCCGGCGGGCAGGGTGGTCCGGTGCCAGCCGGCCGGGGTCGGTGTGGTTGGCGACCCGGTACGGATTGAACCAGGCGTGCAGTTCGAGACCCCGCCCGTGTGCCTCGCGGACCGCGAAGCCGAGCGGGTCCCAGCCGGGATCGCGGCCCTGCTGCCCGGTCAGATACTGCGCCCAGGGCTCGTACGGGGACGGCCACAGGGCGTCCGCGGTGGGCCGCACCTGGAAGAACACCGTATTGAGCCGGCGGGCGACGGCCGTGTCGAAAAGGGCGCGCAGTTCGCGCTGTTGCTCGGCGGGGCGGAGCTTCGCGCTGGTGGGCCAGTCGAGGTTGGCGACGGTGGCCAGCCACATACCGCGCAGCTCGCGCCGCGGCGCCCCGCTCGCGGACCCCGTGCCCGTGGCGAGCAGTGCGGAGGCCGCCCCCACAGCGGCCGTGGCAAACGTTCTGCGGGTGATCCGTCTCATCAAAAGTCCCCAAGTTGTCCGGTTCGTCCGTCCTGAGGGCTCAGAATGCCCGCCCCGGCACCCGTGACCCAGCACCGCGCGGAGTAACGTCGGGGTCGAGGCGGGTGCCGGACCCTTACGGCGTACCGCCGGTCCTGAAGATCAGCGAAAGGCACGATGTGACCGACATCGAACGCGTCGGAGTGGTCGGCTGCGGCCAGATGGGCGCAGGCATCGCCGAGGTGTGCGCCCGCGCCGGACTGGACGTCATGGTCGCCGAGACCACCGGCGAAGCTCTGGAGCTGGGTCGCACCCGTTTGACCAACTCTCTCGGCAAGGCCGCCGAGCGCGGCAAGATCACCGCCGCGGAGCGCGACGCGACGCTCGGCCGGCTCAGCTTCACCACCGACCTCGGGGAGTTCGCCGACCGCGATCTCGTCATCGAGGCCGTGGTGGAGAACGAGCAGGTCAAGACCGAGATCTTCCAGGTCCTCGACCAGGTGATCACCCGTCCGGACGCCATCCTGGCCTCCAACACCTCGTCGATCCCGCTGGTGAAGCTGGCGGTCGCCACCTCCCGTCCCGACCAGGTCATCGGGATCCACTTCTTCAACCCGGCGCCGGTGCAGAAGCTCGTCGAGCTGATCCCGGCCCTGACCACCGGCGAGGAGACCATCAAGCGCTCCGAGGCGCTGGTGCAGGACGTGCTGGGCAAGCATGCGATCCGCGCCCAGGACCGCTCGGGCTTCGTCGTCAACGCCCTGCTCATCCCGTACCTGCTCTCCGCGATCCGGATGTTCGAGTCGGGCATCGCCAGCCGCGAGGACATCGACAACGGCATGGAGCTGGGCTGCGCCCACCCGATGGGCCCGCTCAAGCTGACCGACCTGATCGGCCTGGACACCGTGGCCTCGGTCGCCGAGTCGATGTACCACGAGTACAAGGAACCCCTGTACGCCGCTCCCCCGCTGCTCGCGCGCATGGTCGACGCGGGCCGACTGGGCCGGAAGTCGGGGTCGGGGTTCTACGCGTACTGAGACCCGCATCGATCCAGTTTTTGACGCGCCGCCGGGAGCCCCGGCGAGCGCATGAGCCGGGCCCGCCTCCTCCCCAGGAGGCGGGCCCGGCTGCTTCGGCACACGCTGCCCGCCTCCGCCCACAACGCCCCGCACCGTCCGGTGCGGGGCGTTGCGCTGTGCACCCGCGTCCACGTCCACGTCCACGTCCGACGGTGCCGCCATATCCCTCCTTGCGCTCAAATCCCGCTGAAAACGATCTAGTTGACGATGTATCCCTTTTCCCGCCTCATGCGTCTCACTTGTGAAAGGACCATCACACTCCCCCCACAACTACATAAGGAGGACCCATGCACAAGGCCCTGCCCGTGGCCGCGGCGCTCGCGGTGTGCGCGCTCGCCGCCGTGCCCACGCAGGCGGCGACGCTCGCCACGAAGGGCACCGGGTGGAAGCTCACCACCCAGCTCGGCGTCACCAGCCTCAGCCCCGGCCGCCAGTACACGATCACGTTCGCCACGTCCGCGATGAAGACCCGCTACACGCCCTACCTGACCGCCGCGGTGTCCCAGGCCAGGGCCGCCGGTCTGAAGCTCGCCATCGGGGGCGTCGAACCCGTCAACCCGGCGAAGTGCGGGCCCGTGGGGCACGTCCAGTACACCGAGATCTACCGGCCGCTCGGCCGCCCCGGATTCAGCCAGGGCATGCCCTGCCCCCACCCACCCAAGGGCGTCGGCACCGGCGGCATCGTCGCCATCGACTCCGAGTACTGGGACGGCACCTGGCCGATGCCCGCGTACAAACTGCGGAACACGCTCGTGCACGAGCCGCTCCACGCGCTCGGCCTCGACCACCCCAACCTGGACCTCGACAAGGACGGGAAGGCCGCCGACCACGAATGCGTGGCCAACCCCTCCGGCGAGACCCCGGTCATGTGCTCGCCGCACGGCGGCTACCGGACCGGCACCGCTATGGGCCGCCTCACCGGCTTCGACCTCGACGGGCTGAAGGCGCTGCTGGCCAATGCCCGTGCCCAGGGCATCAAGTAGCCGGGGCGGTACGTCCGGGCCGGGCCCACGGGCCGTCCGCCCGCCGCTCGGGGGGAAGGAACCGGCGGGCGGACCCCGGGCCGGCGGGCGCCCGTCCGCCGGCGTCGGCCCCCGTGGCACCTTCGAGTCAACCCCCGCGCGGGCGCGTACGGGAGCGTGTGAAGCGCGCCTGTCGGGGTGCGCGGTTCACACCCCGTGCGAAGGGCCGCCGCCCCGTCACCCCGTGTCACCTCACACGGGGTGTGAAGCGCAGACCCGGATCTCCCCGCCGCACACGCTCCCGCCCTTCGCCGCAGCACAGTTGACTGAGGCCCGTACCGACACCGAAGCAGCTGACCGAAGGAAAGAGGAGCGGACCGTGACCGCCCACACCGAACCCGATCCGGTAACCGCCGACTTAGCCGAGCTGAGGCGTCTGCTCGACGTCCGCACCGCCCGGGTCGACGGCCAACTCGCGCTGCTCGCCCAGCGCTCCGAGCAGTACGAGCGGGACGCGGACGAACTACAGGCCCGCGTCACACGGCTGGAGAGCACCCGCTGGCCGCTGCCGTCCCTCGCCGCGCTCACGGGGCTCGCGGCGCTGGTGGTGGCGGTGTGGCAGGCCCTGGGCCGGTGACCGCCGGCCGCGGTCACCGGCCGGTTCCGGTCAGCCCAGCCGGAGGTGATGCAGCATCAGCAACGCGGCGGCCATATTGGCGGCCGGCACCTCCCCTCGCGCCACCATGTCGGGCACCAGCTTCAACGCCACCCACTCCCGCCGCTCGGACTCGAATCCGTCCTGGGGCGGGCCGGTGTACTCGCCCTCCTCGGACCAGTAGATGTGGTGCCGTGCGTCGGTGAGGCCGTTGGACGGCTCCACCGTGAGGAGATGCTGGAGGGGCCCGGGCCGCCACCCGGTCTCCTCCTCCATCTCCCGGGCGGCCGCCGCCGCGGGGTCCTCGCCGTCCTCGACGACCCCGGCGGCCAGCTCCCAGCCCCAGGTGTCGGTGATGAACCGGTGCCGCCACAGCAGCAGCACCTCATTGGCCTCATTGACCACCGTGGCCACGGCGACGGGCCGCATCCGGATCAGATAGTGATCCAGATGGCGGCCGTCAGGCAGTTCCACATCGGCCAGATTGACCCGGAACCAGGGATTCGCGTAGACGGGCTTTTCGCCGAGATTGTTCCAACGCACGTAACTGCCACCTTCCGCTGTAGGGCCGGCAAGGTGACACGAGCCCGGTCAGGGGCGTGTCGTACGCCCTACAACGGAACGCGCAGCACCTCGTCGATGAGATCGGCAGCCTCGTCCGTCGCGGAGCTCCCGGTCTCCGCCAGATGTTCGCGCACCGCCCGCAGCCGGTCCCGCAGCCGTTGCGACTCCATTCCGCGAGCCTGCTCCGTCATCTGCGCGGCATTGGCCACCGCCCGGTCCGCATCGCCTTGACGCAGCTCGATATGGGTGAGCATGGCCAGCCGGTGGACCCGGCCGCGGTCGTGTGCGGGGGTGTCGACGGCGGCGTCCGCCTGCTCCCGGGCGGCCCGTAAGTCACCCAGGCTGAGCAGCGCCTCCGCCACCTGTACGTTCACCAGGCCGGGCTGGACATAGCCCGTCTCGGCCGGTTCGAGACCGGGTCGGATACGTTCCGCGGCCGCCTCCGCGCGCCGGATGCACGACAGCGCGGCGGCGCCGTCACCGAGCCGGGCGTAGGACTTGGCCTGCATCGCGTAGAGGTCCGCGGAGAGCGCCGGGGTGATCTGCGGACCCGCGGCCCGCAGCGCCGCCTCCGCGAAGGCGACCGCCTGGCGGTATTCCCGTACGAAGAGGGACTGGTTGACCAGCAGCGCGATCACATACGCGCCGAGGCCGCGGTCCCCGCTGGCCTTGGCCAGCCGGAGCGCCTGATGGAAGTAGCGCTGGGCCAGCCCGAGAGCGTCCGAGTCGTACGCACAGATGCCGGCGACCGCGACCAGTCCGCCGGTCGCCCGGTGGAGCTGACGCCCCGTCGCATCGCTGTAGCTGCCCCGCAGCAGCGGCGCCGCCTCGGCGTTGAGGAATCCCACGATGCGTGCTCTGGTAGCGATACCACCCGCCTTCCGGTACATCGTCTCGTAGTGCGTCCGCGCGGTGCGCAGCATCTCGATGTCGGCCATGCCGACCCGGGTCAGCCCGTCACGCGAGACATCGGAGTCCTCGGGCGGGTTCTCCCACTCCCATACGGGGATGACCGCCGAGGTGCCGGTGAGCGCCGGTGCGTCGAGGATGTGCGGGCGCTGCTGCTCATCGGACCGCCACAGCGCGGTGGCCCGCTCGACGAAGCCGGAGAGCGGGGTGTCGGCGGCCCGCCGCGACCCCGGACCGCTGAACCCGATGTCATCGAGCCCGACCGGCCGGTGCAGCCGCTCCCCCATGATCTCGCAGATCAGATCGGGCACCTGCCCCCGCGGCCGCTGGCCCTTCAACCACCGGGCCACCGCGGTGTGTTCGTAGCGCAGCGCCAGACCGCGGCGGCGGCCGAGCTGGTTGATCCGCGCGGCGAGTCCCGCATGCGAGATACCGGACTCGTCGAGCATCGCGTCCAGCAGGGTGTTGGGCTCCATACCGGCCTCCCGGTGAGCCGGGCCCGTCCACGGACCGCCGGCTCATGGCCTTGTCGACATGAGCACTCCGTCAGTCGAGCGTAGTGAACGCCCCTTCACACGGGGTGTGAAGGGGCGCGGCGCCTCCTCACGGAGCACAGCCCCGCAGCATGTACGCGATCACCGCGTCGAGGCCGGCCGCGACCTGCTCCGCGGAGAGCACACTGCTCATCGCGAAGCTGGCGAAGCCGTGCAAGGTGGTGAACACCGGCAGGGCGATGCTGTCGACGGGGCCCTCCCGCACCTCACCGTCGCGCTGCCCCTCCGCGACCATCTCCTCCGCCATCGCTCCCAGCCGGTGCGCGGCCGCGATCAGCGCCTCGGACGCCGCCGGATCGTGCTTGACCGTGTACATCAGGTCGAGCAGCTCGGCGTTGGCGACGGCGAAGTCCACATAGGCGCGGACGAGTCCGCCGAGCCGGTCGGGGAAGGTCTCGCCCGCCTCCCGGGATGCGGCCAGGGTCTCGTGCAGACGGTCGAAACCGGCCAGCGCCAGCGCGTCGAGCAGCGCCTGCTTGTCCTTGAAGTGCCGGCTCGGGGCGGCATGGCTGACCCCGAGGTCGCGGGCCAGCTCCCGCAGGGACAGGGCACCCGGCCCCTTCTCGCGGAGCGTCTGCTCGGCGCGGGTGAGCAGCGCGGCGCGCAGGTCTCCGTGGTGGTAACGACGATGCATGGCCGCCATCCTATCCCCCATGTATTCACTGGCTACATTGTTGACATTGACATCAATGTTGGCGTTGCCTACATTGAAGCCATGACGCAGACCCCGAAGTGGAACACCACCGACATTCCCGACCAGACCGGCCGCACCGCCATCGTGACCGGCGCCAACAGCGGACTGGGCATCGCCACCGTCGACGCCCTCGCACGAGCGGGCGCCCATGTCGTCCTCGCCGTACGGGACCTCAAGCGCGGCGAGTCCGCCGCCGCCACCGTGCGGGGCGCCCGCGGCACCGTCGAAGTCCGCCGCCTCGACCTGGCCGACCTCGCCTCCGTCCGCGCGTTCGCCGCCGCCTGGCAGGACCCGGTCGATCTACTGATCAACAACGCCGGAGTCATGAACATCCCGGAGTCCCGGACGAAGGACGGCTTCGAGACGCAGTTCGGCACCAACCACCTCGGCCACTTCGCGCTGACCAACCTGCTGCTGCCGCGCCTCACCGACCGTGTGGTGACCGTGTCGTCCGGCGCCCACCGGCTGCCCGGCAACCACATCCACTTCGACGACCTGAACCTGACCGGCGCCTACCGCCCCGTCACCGCCTACAGCCAGTCCAAGCTGGCCAACCTGCTGTTCACCCTGGAGCTGCAACGCCGTCTCGCCGCCGCGGGATCGCCGGTGCGCGCCCTCGCCGCACACCCGGGCTGGGCCGCCACCAACCTCCAGGGCGCCGACGCCAGCGCTCTGCGGCGCGCGGTGATGCGGGTGGGCAACCGGCTGGTCGCACAGGACAACAAGGCCGGCGCGCTCCCCACGCTCTACGCCGCCACCCAGGACCTGCCGGGCGCCTCCTACCTCGGCCCGGACGGGCTCGGCGAGATGCGCGGCGCACCGACGCTGGTCGGCAGGACGGCCGCGGCCAGCGACCCGGAGAGCGCCCGGCGCCTGTGGCAGGCCTCCGAAGAGCTGACCGGCGTCACCTTCCCGTCGCCGACCGGCCGAGAGGTCACGGAAGGCGCACGGTAGGCGGGGCGGTGCCGGCCGCCCGCACCGGCACCCGCACCCGGTCGTTGCTCAGCATCAGCAGCGCCACATCGTCCGTCAGCCGACCGCCCGCATGCCGCAGCAGCGCCTTCCGTACGCTCCCGACCACCCCCGCCGGCGAGGGTCCGCACGGGGCCGCGGCCGCCTCGACACTGCTGCGCAGCTCCTGGGCCAGCGGAAAGAACTCCCCCGCCGCGTCCCGCGCATCGGACGCCCCGTCGGTGTGCAGAAACAGCCCCTCGCCGGGCCGCAGCCGCCCACAGCGCACCGCGGGCAGCTCCCGCGGCAACGGGAACAGCCCCAGCGGCGGCATCGGATCGGCCGGGGCGACCGGCGCGACCGCCCGGCAGGCGATCCGATAGGGCCACGGATGCCCGCAGTTGAGCGCCGTGACGGACCCGTCCCGGGCCACCTCCAGAAGCAGCAGCGTCACGAACTCCTCGGCGAGCGGGCTCCCCGGCTCCCCGCCGGCCGCCGACCGCCCGGTGTGCGCCCGCTCCCGCAGATGCCGCTGGTGCGACCGCTCCAACCGGCGCAGCACCTCCCCCAGTTCGGGCTCGTCGTGCACCACTTCGCGGAAGCTGCCGAGCATCGCCGCGACCGTGCCCATGGCGTCCAGCCCGTGCCCGCGCACATCCCCGATCACCGCCCGGACCCCGTGCCGGGTCCCCACGACCTCGTACAGGTCCCCGCCGACCACGGCCCCCTCGCTCGCGGAGAGATGGTCGGCCGCCAGCAGCACCCCGTCGATCCGCCGCGGTAACGGCCGCAGCAGCACCCGCTGCGCGGTGGCGGCGACCTCCCGGGTGCGCTCCAGCTCCCGTACGAGCCGCAGCCGCCGCCCGGCCGTCAGATAGCTGGCGCCGATCACCGCGAGGACCGCGCCACAGGTCATCAGGCGGGTGCCCCACCCGGCCCCGGGCTCCGCCTCGCCGAACGGCACCAGCGCGAGCAGCGCGCACAGCCCGCCGAGCAGCACGCACTGGCGGCGGCCGGTGCCCGCGCAGGCGATGGCGGGCGCGGCGGCGAGGAGTTGCAGCAATTGGCCGCTGGTCGGGTGGCTCAGCTCCCAGGCCACCACGCCGAGCACCCAGAGCCCGGGCAGGACGAAGACGAAGGCCCGCCGGGCGCTTGCCGCCCCTGCGCGCGCTCCACCCCTCGCCCGGTTTCGGATCATGCCGATGGCCCCCCTAGCCGGTGGTCCCCCAGGTAGTGAGCGGGTCGGCCCGGCCCACTGGCGCGGTCACACGGGCCCTGCCGACCCGGTCGATTCTCGCGACGTTCCGTGTCCATCCGACGACGATACGTACATCATCACCCGATGGAGTGATGGTGTACGGATCTGATCGTCTCCCTGGAAACCGCGGCCGCCCCAGGGACACCCGCCCCGCCCCACCGGCCCCACAGAACCCGCCCGCCGCACACCGAAAGGGGTGAGGGCGTGGACGGTGTACACCGTCCACGCCCTCACCCCGTCAAGCACGCCGTCGCGCGGTCGCAGGCAACGCCCACGCTCAGCCGCGCAGCACCGCCCCCGTCCGCTCCACGGCCGCCGCGACCGCCGCGTCGCGGGCCGCCGAGGCCTCCTCGGCGGTCAGCGTCCGGTCGGCGGCGCGGAAGCGCAGCGCATACGCCAGCGACTTCTTGCCCGCGCCGATCTGCTCGCCGGTGAAGACGTCGAACAGCCGCAGCGACTCCAGCAGTTCACCCGCACCGCCGCGCAGCGCACCCTCGACCTCCGCCGCCGGGACACCGGCGTCGACCACGAGAGCGACATCCTGGGTCGCGACCGGGAAGGCCGAGATCTTCGGGGCGCGCAGCGGTCCGGTGCCGGCCTGCTCCAGCCGGTCCAGGTCGATCTCCATCGCGCAGGTGCGCTCCGGCAGGGCCAGCGTCTTGATGACCCGCGGGTGCAGTTCACCGGCGTTGCCGACGAGGATCTCCTCGCCGTCGACGAGGGCGAGCAGCGCCGCACAGCGGCCCGGGTGGAACGGGGCGTGCTGGTCCTGGCGGACGATCAGCTCCACCCCCGCCTCCCGTGCGACGGTACGGCCCGCCTCGATGGCGTCCGCCCAGATCCCCGGGCGGGCGGCGCCCCACCAGCCGTCCTGCTCACGGCCGCCGGCGAGCACCACGGCGGCACGCCGCGGCTGCTGCGGGAGCGAGGCGTCCAGCGAGGCGATCTCGTCGTCGGTCGGCCGGCGGTCGACGACCAGCCGGCTGGCCGGCTTCTCGTCGCCGGTCGCCCGGAAGACCGGTCCGGTCTCGAAGAGCGCCAGGTCGTGGGTGCCCCGCCCGTAGTTGCGGCGCAGCGCGTGCAGCAGACCCGGGATCAGCGTCGTACGGAGGTCGGGCTCCTCGTCGGAGAGCGGGTTGACGAGGGTGACGGCCGCACGGCGCGGGTCGTCCGCCTCGATCCCGAGCTGGTCGAGCACGTGCGAGCCGGTGAACGGGTAGTTCAGCGCCTCGACATAGCCCGCACCGGCCAGCGCACGGCCGACCCGGCGGTACAGCCGCTGACGCTCGGTCAGCCCCCGGCCGGCCGGCGGCTTCGGGAGGGTGGAGGGCAGGTTCTCGTAGCCCTCCAGCCGGATGACCTCTTCGGCAAGGTCGTTCGGCTCGCTGAGGTCCGGCCGCCAGGACGGCACGGTCACGACCAGCTCGTCCTGCCCGTAGACGTCACAGCCGACCTGCTGGAGGCGGCGGACGACGGTCTTCCGGCCGTACTCGACACCGGCGACCTTGTCCGGGTGGCCTGCGGAGAGGGTGATCGTGCGCGGCCCGCGGGGCGTGACGACCTCGGTGACGCCGTCCTCGGCGGTACCGCCCGCGAGCAGCACCAGCAGGTCGACGGTGCGCTGCGCCGCGGCGGACGCGGCCTCCGGGTCCACCCCGCGCTCGAAGCGCTTGGCGGCCTCCGAGGACAGCTTGTGCCGGCGGGCCGTACGGGCGATGGAGAGCGCGTCGAAGTGCGCGGCCTCGATCACGACATCGGTGGTGCCCTGCGGCTGACCGGTCCCGTCCTCCGCGACCGGGGCCGCGATCTCGGTGTTGGCGCCGCCCATGACACCCGCGAGGCCGATCGGACCGCGGTTGTCGGTGATGACCAGGTCCTCGGCGTCCAGCACCCGCTTGGTGCCGTCCAGGGTGGTCAGCTGCTCGCCCGCGCTCGCCCGGCGGACGCCGATCGGGCCGTCCACGCTGGTGCGGTCGTAGGCGTGCAGCGGCTGGCCGAGCTCCAGCATCACGTAGTTGGTGATGTCGACGGCCAGCGAGACCGGACGCATCCCGGCCTTCTGGAGGCGGCGCTGCATCCAGAGCGGGGTGCGCGCGCCGGGCTCCAGACCGGTGACCGTACGGGCGGTGAAGCGGTCGCAGCCGAGCGGGTCGGAGACCTGGACCGGGTAGCCGGCGGAGTTCGGCGGCGGCACGTCCAGCAGCGCCGGGTCACGCAGCGGCAGCCCGTAGGCGGTGGCGGTCTCACGGGCGACACCGCGCATCGACAGGCAGTAGCCGCGGTCCGGGGTGACGGCGATGTCCAGCACCTCGTCGACGAGCTCCAGCAGCTCGATCGCGTCGGTGCCGACCTCGTACTCGGGCGGCAGCACGATGATGCCGTGCGTACCGTCGTCGCCCATGCCCAGCTCGTCGCCGGAGCAGATCATGCCGTGCGACTTCTTGCCGTACGTCTTGCGCGCGGCGATCTTGAAGTCGCCGGGCAGCACGGCGCCGGGGAGGACGACCACGACCTTGTCGCCGACGGAGAAGTTCCGCGCGCCACAGACGATTTCCTGCGGCTCGCCCGTGCCGTTGGCCTGGCCGACGTCCACCGTGCAGAAGCGGATCGGCTTCTTGAAGCCCTCCAGCTCCTCGATGGTCAGCACCTGGCCGACGACGAGCGGGCCCTTGAGGCCCTCGCCGAGGCGCTCGACGGTCTCGACCTCCAGGCCGACGGCAATGAGCTTGGCCTGTACGTCACGGCCGGTCTCCGTCGCCGGCAGGTCGACGTACTCCCGCAGCCAAGAAAGCGGGACCCGCATCAGATCTCCATCCCGAACGGCCGGGTGAACCGGACGTCGCCTTCGAACATGTCACGCATGTCTTCCACGTTGTGCCGGAACATCAGCATCCGGTCGATGCCGAACCCGAAGGCGAAGCCGCTGTACTTCTCGGGGTCGACGCCGCAGGCGATGAGCACCTTGGGGTTGACCATTCCGCAGCCGCCGAGCTCGATCCAGCCCTCGCTGGAGCAGGTGCGGCAGGGGCGGTCGGGGTTGCCCACGGACTCGCCACGGCAGACGTAGCAGACCATGTCCATCTCGGCGGACGGCTCGGTGAACGGGAAGTAGTTCGGCCGCAGCCGGGTCTTCATGTCGGGGCCGAACAGCGCCCGGACCATGTGGTCGAGCGTGCCCTTGAGGTCGGCCATGGTCAGGCCCTCGTCGACGGCGAGCAGCTCGATCTGGTGGAAGACCGGGGAGTGCGTGGCGTCCAGCTCGTCGGTGCGGTAGACCCGCCCCGGGCAGACGACGTAGACCGGCGGCTCGCGGTCGACGAGCGTACGGGCCTGGACCGGCGAGGTGTGGGTGCGCAGCACGACGCCGGACTCATCGCCCTCGGTCCCGTTGCCCTGGACGAAGAAGGTGTCCTGCATCTGGCGCGCCGGGTGGTCGGGCACGAAGTTGAGGGCGTCGAAGTTGAACCACTCCGCCTCGACCTCGGGGCCCTCGGCGACCTCGTAGCCCATGGCCACGAAGACGTCCGCGACCCGCTCCATGAAGGTGGTGAGCGGGTGCCGGGCGCCGGCCGGGGTGCGGTCGTAGGGCAGCGTGACGTCCACTGCCTCCTCGACCAGCACGCGGGCGTCGCGCTCCGCCTCCAGCTCCTCCTGGCGGACCTTGAGCGCCTGGTTCACCCGGCCACGGGCCTGGCCGACGCGCTTGCCGGCGTCCGCCTTGGCGTGCGGGGGCAGGGCGCCGATCTCACGGTTGGCGAGCGCGAGCGGCGAGCGGTCGCCGGTGTGCGCGACCTTCACCTCACGCAGCTCCTCAAGATCGGCCGCGGCGGCGATGGCGGCCAGCGCCTCGTCCAGCCGTGCGGCGATCTCTTCCGGTTTCAGGGCTTCGACCTCGACAGGGTCGTACGACTTATTGGGTGCGGACATCTCTTCCCGTGCTTCCGGTGGACTGGCTTGGCTTGGCTCGCGTCGCCTCGGCTGTTCGATCACAAACGTCGATGACGAACGTCGATCACGAACGTGGGATGCCGAGCCCGCGTGTGCCCGCGATGCCTGTGCGCCAAAGGTGCCAAAGGTCAAGTCTAAGGGGGACGGGCCGCGCGGCCGGTCCGCGCCCCCGCGGGGCGCCCGCCGCTTCCGCTTCAGGCCATGAAGGCCGGCGTCGCGACGGGCAGGCTAAATCGGAACTGTGCGCCGCCGGCCGGCGCCCGGCCGACCGTGATCGTCCCGCCGTGGGCCTCGACGATGCCCTTGACGATGTAGAGGCCCAGGCCGGTGCCGCCGCGCTTGCTGCCCCGCCAGAAGCGGGTGAAGACGCGGCTCATCGATTCCTCCGGGATGCCGGGGCCCTCGTCGCTCACGGTGACGCTCGTCCCCTCCGTGCTGGTCGCGTCCGATACCGGTCCGACCTCGATGGTGACGGTTCCCTCGCCGTGACGCACCGCATTTTCCAGCAGGTTGCCCAGGACCTGGTCGACCTTGTCCGGATCCGCCCACAGATCGGGCAGCGGTTCCAGCATCCGGATCAGGAAGCGGTCCGGGCGCTGGCCGGCGGTGGTCTGCGCCTGGACGTGCCGGCGGACCGCGGCGCTCATGTCGACGCGCTGGCGGCGCACCTCCAGCCGCCCCGAATCGATCCGGGAGATGTCCAGCAGCTCGGCGATCAGCCGGGTGACGCGGTTGGCGTCGGCGTCCACCGTCTCCAGCATCAGCCGCTTCTGGTCGTCGGTGAAGCGTTCCCACTTCTGGAGGAGGGTGGCGGTGAAGCCCTTGACCGAGGTCAGCGGCGAGCGCAGTTCATGGGCGACGGTGGCGATCAGCTCGGCGTGGCTGAGCTCCGTACGGCGCCGGGCCTCGGTGCCGCGCAGCGCGATCACCAGCCGCCGGACGGGACCCGTCGGCCGGGTGCGGACATAGCGGGCGGAGACCAGCACCTCGCGGCCGCCGAGCAGCAGATTGCGCTCGGGCTGGCCGCGGCGGATCGCGAGCCCGCCGTAGGGGTCGGTGAGCCGCCACCAGCGGCGGCCCTCGATGTCCTGCAGCGGCAGGGCGTGTTCGAGGGGGCGGCCGAGCGCGTCCTCGGGAGCGATGTGGGTGATCTTGGCCGCGGCGGCGTTGAAGCAGATCACCCGGCCGGTCTCATCGGCGACGACCAGGCCGTCGGGGAGATCGTCGGGGTCCAGGCCGAGACCGCTCCCCAGGGCGTCCGGTTCCCCGGCCTGAGCGGGCAACGGCCCGCGCGCCGGTCCGTCGGACCGGCGGCCGTCAGCGGTGACTGTGATGCCGGAAGTCCTCACACTCATCCCCGTTACCCCCTTCCGGGCCCCCGAGCACGCAAGCCTACTAGCTCACACCGGAAGTGCCCCGAAGATCGGAGGGACACCCCTCAGGCGGGTGACACCGCGCGGCAGCCACCCGGGCTGCGCTGGGCGCGGGCGGAGGCGTAGAGGCAGACCGCCGCGGCCGTCGCGAGGTTGAGGCTCTCCGCCCTGCCGTGGATCGGGACCCGCACCACGGCGTCCGCCAGCGCCCGGGTCTCCTCCGGCAGGCCCCAGGCCTCGTTGCCGAAGACCCAGGCGGTGGGCCCGCCCATGGAGCCGGTGTCCAGCTCGGCGTCCAGGTCGCGGTCGCCCGCGCCGTCGGCGGCGAGGATCCGTACACCGGCGGACTGCAGTCCGCTCACCACCCGCTCGACCGGGACGCCCACCGCGACCGGGAGGTGGAAGAGCGAACCGACCGAGGCACGTACGGACTTGGGGTTGTACAGGTCCACGGAGGCGTCGGTCAGCACCACGGCGTCCGCGCCCGCGGCGTCCGCGCAGCGCAGCACCGTGCCGGCGTTGCCGGGGTCACGGACGTTGGCGAGCACCGCGATCAACTGCGGGCGGGTGGCGAGGATTTCCTCGAACGGCGAGTCGAGGAACCCGCAGACGCCGAGCAGTCCCTGCGGGGTGACGGTCTGGGAGATGTCGGCGACGGTCCTGTCGTCGGCGTAGTGGACCCGCACCCCGGCCGCGCGGGCCGCCTCGACGATCTCGGTGTGCCGCTCGGCGGCCTCGACGGTGGCGAACAGCTCGATGAGCGTGGGCACACCGCCCGTGCGGTGCGCGATGGCCTCCCGTACGGCCTGCGGGCCCTCGGCGATGAACCGGCGCTCCTTGCCACGGAAGGCGCGGCGGGCCAGCCGCCGGGCGGCGGTGACACGCGGGGAACGCGGGGAGATCAGCTCGGGGGTGCCCATGGGCGGCGGCTCGCTTCTGTTGTTCGGTGCGGAGGGGTCCCGGTCCGTCCGCACGGACGTGGCCGGGTCCGGAAAAGCGGCGGACCCGCAGGCCGGGGCCTGCGGGTCCGTCACCACGTCGTCAGGCTGAAGTTCAGGCAGCCTTCGGGGCGTTGACGTCGCTCGGGAGCGCCTTCTGCGAGGCCTCGACGAGCGCGGCGAACGCGTTGGCGTCGTTGACCGCGAGGTCGGCCAGGATCTTGCGGTCCACCTCGATGTTGGCGGCCTTCAGACCCTGGATGAAGCGGTTGTAGGTCATGCCGTTGGCGCGGGCAGCGGCGTTGATGCGCTGGATCCACAGCTGACGGAAGTCGCCCTTGCGCTTCTTGCGGTCGTTGTAGTTGTAGACGAGGGAGTGGGTGACCTGCTCCTTCGCCTTGCGGTACAGGCGGGAGCGCTGGCCACGGTAGCCGCTGGCCTGCTCGAGGATCGCCCGGCGCTTCTTGTGGGCGTTGACTGCCCGCTTGACGCGTGCCACTTGTTAACTCCTTGTAGCGGGGCCGTGGTTGTCGTCACACGGCCCGAATCGATTGGGTCCCGGTCCGAGTCGCGCGCCCCCTCCAGTCAGTGGGGCGCGGCGGCTCACTTGCCGAGAAGCTTCTTGATCTTCGCGGCGTCGCCCGGGGCCATCTCGGCGTTGCCGGTGAGGCGACGCGTCACGCGGGACGACTTGTGCTCGAGCAGGTGGCGCTTGCCGGCGCGCTCACGCAGCACCTTGCCGGAGCCGGTGACCTTGAAGCGCTTGCTGGCACCGCTGTGCGTCTTGTTCTTCGGCATGCGCCGTTCTCTCCTCGTCAGTGGCGCTCCCGCAGGCACGAACCGGCGAGCGGGAGCGTCATGTATATCGATTGATGTCCGGGGCGGGCTCGCCCCGGGGTGAACCGGGACTCACGCCGCAGGGATCACGCCTGGGCGTGCTCCCCGGTGGGCTCCTCGGCGGGCTCCTCCACGGACTCGTCCGCGGGAACTCCGCCCTGGCGCTCCGCCTTGCGGGCGGCCTGCGCCTCACGGGCCTCGGCCATCGCCTCGGTCTTCTTCTTGTGCGGACCGAGGACCATGATCATGTTTCGGCCGTCCTGCTTCGGATTCGACTCGATGAAGCCGAGGTCCTCCACGTCGGACGCGAGCCGCTGCAGCAGCCGGAAGCCCAGCTCGGGGCGGGACTGCTCGCGACCACGGAACATGATCGTGATCTTGACCTTGTCACCCTGCTTGAGGAACCGGACGACGTGACCCTTCTTGGTGTCATAGTCGTGCGGGTCGATCTTCGGCCGGAGCTTCATCTCCTTGATGACCGTGTGCGCCTGGTTCTTGCGCGCCTCACGGGCCTTCATGGCCGACTCGTACTTGAACTTCCCGTAGTCCATGAGCTTGCAGACGGGCGGGCGAGCGTTCGCCGCCACCTCGACCAGGTCGAGGTCGTACTCCTGAGCAAGCTCAAGGGCCTTGGCAAGCGGAACAATCCCGACCTGCTCGCCGCTGGGACCGACAAGTCGCACTTCGGGAACGCGAATCCGGTCGTTGATGCGGGGCTCGGCGCTGATGGATCCTCCTCGGTAGCACCACGCGACGGCCTGGCGGACTGCCGCGTAACGTCTTTTCGGTGTGACCTACCGCGCCGGTACATGAAAAACGCCCCGGACGGGACACAGGCGGGGCTCCACATAGATCTGGAGCACCGCCGCGAAGTCTCCGCGGGGCGCAGCCGGACCGTTGACCCGCCAACCGTGAGGTTGGTCGGGTGGGAGATCGGAGCCTCCACTTGCGGGCCGGTCACATGCGTGTCCGGCCGGTCGGAACACCAGAATACACGAGTCAAGGGGTGGCACCCACTTCTGTGCTGACGCGGACCTGCCCCGTGCCCTGGAGGACACTCCCGGACGCGGGGTCCGGGCGCACTGCCCATAGGCTGGAGCCGACCCCTCAGCAGGAAGAAGCCCGAAGACATGAGTGACCAGACACCGCAGCAGCCCGACGCAGCGCACGCGGCGAATCCCGACTTCGACGCCATGACCCGTGATATCGCGGAGGTGCCGGCGGTCGAGGTGATCACCACGGTCGCGGTGCATCTGATGAGTTCGGCGGCGGTCAACCTCGGGCTCGCCGAGGAGGGCGCCGCGCACAAGGACCTCGACGAGGCGCGCAAGCTCATCCAGGCGCTGGCCGGGCTGGTCACCGCCAGCGCCACCGAGATCGGCTCGTACCACGCGGCGCCGCTGCGGGACGGTCTGAAGTCGCTGCAGCTGGCGTTCCGTGAGGCCTCGGTCGTGCCGGACGAGCCGGGCCAGGGCCCCGGGGAGAAGTACACCGGCCCCGTCCACGGCTGAGCCGGGCGGCGGACCGCCGCACACACATGACGGGCCCCGGCCGGGGATACGGCCGGGGCTCTTCTGCGTACAGGGGTGGGTGGGCGCTGCCTCAGGGTCCGTCGTCGGGCCCCGTCGCGGGCTCGTGGGGCATCGCCTCGTCGGCGACGAGGACCGGCTCGTGCGGCGGGTGGGTGATCTGGTGCACCACCGCCGCGATGGCGGCGCCGATCAGTGGCGCGACGATGAACAGCCACAGCTGGGTGATGGCCGCGCCGCCCGCGAACAGCGCCGGGCCGATCGAGCGCGCCGGGTTCACGGAGGTGCCGTCCAGCGGGACGCCGATGAGGTGGACGGCGGCCAGGGCCAGACCGATCGCCATACCGTTGAAGCCGATCACGGCCACCTTGTGGGTGACCGACAGCCACACGTAGACCAGCAGGAAGGTCATCAGTATCTCGGCGACGAAGGCACCGCCGAGGTTGAGGTGGACCGCCGAGCGGTCGCCCCAGCCGTTCGTGCCGAAGGAATCATGGGTCTGCAGTCCCGGGATCTGCTTGGCGACCAGGAAGAGCAGGGCCGCGCCGGCGATGGCGCCGACCACCTGGGCGATCCAGTACTCGGTGGCCGTCCGCAGGCTGATCCGGCGGCCCAGCAGCATGCCCAGGGTCACCGCGGGGTTGAAGTGGCAGCCCGAGATCGGGCCGAGGGCGTAGGCCAGCGCCACCATGGTGAAGCCGAAGGCCAGGGCGATGCCGAAGGTCCCGATGTACTCGCCCGCCAGCACTGCCGAGCCGACGGCGAAGAACACCAGGAGCAGGGTGCCGAGGAACTCGGACACGACCGTGCGGGTCAATACCGCCGAGATCTCCGTTTTCTCCATGGGGCTCTCCTCGCGTGGATCTTGAGCTCTCCTCGCATTGTGCGGCCCTGGAGACGAACCCGCCCGTTGGCGGCCGGGGGACCGGCCGGGGGCCCCGGGCCCCGGCCGTGGGTGTCAGCGCCGGTAGAACGGCTCCTCGGCCGTCGTGCCGCCGGGCGGCAGAAGGGCCAGGTCCAGGCCCCTGACGAGCCGGGCGCGCAGGACCTCGTCGGTGGCCAGGGCCCGGGCCAGCCGCTGGGCGACCTCGGCGGTGGGGGCGTCGGGCGCGAGGCCGAGGGCGAGGGTGGCGTCGGTTTCGTCCGACGGCGCGAGGCGCGCGACGAGCACACCGGGCTCGGCGTCGAGCAGGGCGCGCAGGGCCTCGGTGACGGCCGGGTCAGCGAGCGGGTCGGCGCTGGTGCGGCCCTCGGCGAGCGCACGCAGGGCGGGGCCGGTGAGCTGGTAGGTGACCGGGCCCGCCAGGTCGAGGACCACGGTGTCGGCCTTCTCGTGGGAGGCGGCGAGCAGCGCCTGCGGCAGCGGGACCGCGACCGGGCGGGCATCGGCACGCCAGCGCCCGAGGGTCTCCATGGAGGTGAAGGCGGGGAGGGCGCGGCGGCCGTCCGGGGCCTGGAGGGTGGGGACGGCCATGTCGCTGGTCTTCTCCCGGCGCAGGCCGTCGGGTCCGGTCTCGACCTCACCGAGGACGGCCACCACGGGCACCAGGACGCGGGCGCCGGCCAGCGCCGACAGCAGCTGGGGCTCGGCGCTCCGGTCCCGGTCGTAGGCCGCCAGGGCCGCGGCCAGTGCCGGGTCGGCGGAGCCGTCGTCGTCGGCGAAACCGGGGTCGGGAATGTTCTTCTGCACGCGCCTGAGCGTATCGGGTGGGCTTCCGGCGTCACCGGGTGCGGGGCCGCGGGGGTGCGACGGGCCTGCGGTGCCGGTGGCGGTGTGCGGGTCAGTGGTCGTGGGAGCGGCTGCGCCAGAGGACGGCGGCGGCCGCGAGGAGGACCAGGCCCGCGCCGCCCGCGGTCCAGGGGAGCCAGTGGGTGGCGGTGTCCGCGGTGGCGTCCTCGGTGGGGCCGGGGCCGAAGTAGCGGTCGGCGTAGGCGGCGGGGGACGGCTTCTGCGGTGTGGGCCGGAGGTCCGCCGCCGACTCCAGAGCGGCGGCGGGGTCGATCAGGCCCGCGCCGTAGTCGTCGTCGCGGCCGCCCTCGGGGCTGTCCTGCGCGGTGGAGGTGAGCAGCCGGCGGATCTGGGCCGGGCTCAGGTCGGGGTGCGCGGAGCGGATCAGGGCGATGGCGCCGGAGACGAAGGCGGCGGCGGGGCTGGTGCCCCAGCCGGACAGGTAGTCGCTCTCGGGGTCGGCCATGATGATGTCGTTGCCGGGCGCGCTGACCGTGGCGTACCAGTGGCGGGTGGAGAACCGGGCGCGGCCCCCCAGGTGAGTGACGGCGGTGGCCGTGATGACGCCCGGATAGGCGGCGGGGTAGGAGACACGGTTGCCCTTGAGGCCGCCGTTGCCCGCGGAGGCGACGACGGGGATGCCCTTGCCGAGGGCGTACTGGATGGCGGCGTCCTCGCGGGGCTCGGGGTGGGCGGATTCGCTGTCGTCGCCCAGCGACATATTGATCACGTCGGCGCCGTGGTCGGCGGCCCAGCGGATGCCGTCGGCGAGCGCGCCCGCCTTCTCCGTACGGGCCCGTTCGCGCTGCCCGTCGTTGTCCTCGAGGATCACCCGGACCGGCAGGATCTTCGCTGCCGGGGCGATTCCCAGCACTCCGTCCTCGCGGTCCGTGCCGTGGCCGTGACCTGCGATGATGCTGGCCATTCCGGTGCCGTGCCGGGCCCAGGCGGCGTCCCCGGGGCCGGCCCCGAAGCCCACCAGGTCCCGTTCGGGCTCGACCTGTCCTTCCAGGTCGGGGTGGTTGGCGTCCACACCGGTGTCCAGGACCGCGACGGTGACACCCTCGCCCTTGGTGGTGCGCCAGGCCTGCTGGGCGTGGACGGCCTGGAGGGCCCACTGCTGGGCGCGGAGGGCATCGGCCTGTGCCGGGACGGCGGGGAGCACGGCGAGCGCCGCGGAGGCCAGCGCGAGGGCGGTGCCGCGCAGCACGGTGTGCGTCATGACGAGGCCTCCGTCGTCTGCGTCGGGCTGCCGGCCGCCTTGCGGAAGTCCGTCCCGACGCGGTCCGCCAGGCCCTTCGCGTCGTGGCCCAGGCCGGATTCGGCCGGGGCGGTGGTGGCGCCGGGCCGGACCGCCTCCTCGGCGGGCTGCGGCTCGGCGACGGCACGGCCGTCGGCGAAGCCGGAGACGGCGTAGACCACGACCGGGATGTCGGTGAGGATCCGGACGGTCCAGCTGGCCCGCTGGGCGCGCCCGAAGTCCTCGGCCGGGGTGCCCTTGGCGGCGTACGGCAGCGGCAGCAGGTCGGTGCGGGTGCCCAGACTCTTGGTGCTGAAGCGGGTGTTGAGGGCCCTCATCCCGGGCTGGTCGGTCTTGGTGATCTGCGCCCCGACCGTGATGACGCTGGTCCGGGTGGCATCGGCGTACGTGGCGCGCAGCAGCCGGGTGCAGCCCGCCCGGGTGAGCGCAGCGGCGAGCTTCGGGTCGTAGGCGCCGCCGCAGCCACTGTCCGGGGCGACGGCGATCCGGGTCCAGGTCCGGTCGGCGCCGCCGGGTCCGACGCCCAGGCCGTTGACGGTGCGTGGGAAGAGCCGGTCGGCAGGGGTGTTGTGCCAGACGTCGCGGCCCTTGGCGAAGGTGGCCGCGGCGGTGGCCGGGGCGGCGTCGGCCTCGTCGCTGAGCCAGCTCCCGGCCGCGGCACCGCCGATGAGGCCGATGCCGAGGACGAGGCAGGTCACGGCGCCGAGCAGCCGGGGGCCGGGGCGGCGGCCGGACGGGTGCCGGAGCATCGCCGGTGCGCCGGCGCCGGGCACAACTCCCCGGTGAGGAGCGGCGGTTGCGGGCCAGGGTGGCTGGGGCGGACGCGCGGCCGCGGGTCCGGTCGGCCCGCTGCCGGGGGCCGGCGGGGGGCCGGCGGCAGGGTTGCGGGGGGCCGGCGGGGTGCCGGTTCCGCTGCCGGCGCCGCGTTCGCGGGGGTCGCTCCACAGCTTCTGACTGTTGGCCAGGTGGAAGGCGGCGGTGTCGCGGAAGGCGGCGGGGCGGCCGGCGGGCGGCGGCGGGGTGGGGGCGGCCGGTGCGGCGGGGGCCGGGGGGCCGGGCGCACGGTCCGGACGGGGCGGCGGCTGCGCACCGGCGGCGGGCGGCGGGACGGTGGGGCGCGGCGGGACGGGGTGCGCGGCGGCGGGCGCCCCGGGTGCCGGTACCGGCGGCTCGGCGGGGATCCGGCGCAGCACGGCCGTCTGCGGGTCCCCCTCCGGCCCCGGCGTCACGGCCGGGTCGGGCCGCCGGGGCGGCTGCGGGGGTATGGGTGGAATGTGCCGGGCATCGGCGAATTCGGCGTCGGTGCTCACCCGCGCTCCCCCTTGCACCGCTGACCCCCGCACCCGATCCGCAATCGGGGCACGGTGGTTCGTATCCGGACAACACGCCGCTGACCTGCTGGTTGCGGTGTCGAGCCACTCTAAGGGCTGGTACAGCCGGTGCTCCAACCCCTGTCCGCTCTGTCGCAATCTCTCCCCTACCCAGTGGTAGCGGGGTCTGGCAGGCTGCGGCCATGTCCCAGTACACAACCGACGCGGATGCCGACAAAGCCTCCTACGACCGCGCCACCGCGGCCCTCGACGCACCGCTGGCCGTCGTCGACCTGCGGGCCTTCGACGCCAACGCCGCCGATCTGGTGCGCCGCTCGAAGGGGAAGCCGATCCGGGTGGCGAGCAAGTCGGTGCGCTGCCGGGCGCTGCTGGAGCGGGTGCTGGCACGGGACGGCTTCGCGGGGATCATGAGCTTCACGCTCGCCGAGTCGCTGTGGCTGGCGCGCTCGGGCTTCCCGGACGTCCTGCTGGCGTATCCGTCGGCGGACCGGGCGGGCTTCGCCGAGCTGACCGCCGGTCCACGGCTCGCGGCCGCGGTGACGGTGATGATCGACGACCCGGTGCAGCTGGATCTGATCGATGCGGCGCGGCCGGCCGGCGGGGCGGGTGAGGAGGTGCGGGTGTGCCTGGAACTGGACACCTCCTACCGCCTGTTGGGCGGCAAGATCCGGGTCGGTGCCCGCCGTTCCCCGCTGCGGTCGCCCGACCGACTGGCCGCGCTGGCCCGGTCGGTGGTGCGCCGTCCCGGGTTCCGGCTGGTGGGGCTGATGGCGTACGAGGGGCATGTGGCGGGTGTCGGCGACGAGGTCGACGGCAAGCCGGTGTTCTCGCGGACGATCCGGGTGATGCAGGCCGCGGCGCGCAAGGAGCTGGCGCGGCGGCGCTGGGAGGCCGTACGGGCGGTGCGGGCGGTGGCGCCGCGGCTGGAGTTCGTCAACGGCGGCGGGACCGGCAGTGTGCAGCACACCGCGGCCGAGGCGGCGGTCACCGAGATCGCGGCCGGGTCGGGGCTGTATGTGCCGCGGCTGTTCGACAACTTCCGTTCGTTCAGCGGGCGTCCGGCGGCGCTGTTCGCCCAGCCGGTGGTGCGCCGGCCGGGCCCCGGGGTGGTGACGGTGCTGGGCGGCGGCTATCCGGCGTCGGGGGTGGCGGGCCCGGACCGGCTGCCGGTGCCGTATCTGCCGGCCGGGCTGCGCTACGACCCGCAGGAGGGCCCCGGCGAGGTGCAGACACCGCTGCTGGGGCCGGCCGCGGACGGGCTGCGGATCGGCGACAAGGTGTGGTTCCGGCATGCGAAGGCCGGTGAGCTGTGTGAGCGGTTCAGCGAGCTGCACCTGATCGACGGCGACCGGGTGGTGGACACGGTGCCGACCTACCGGGGGGAGGGGCACACCTTCCTGTGAAGGCGTGCCCCCTTCCCGTCAGCCGTGGATGCGGTCCTGCTGGTCGGGCACGATGCTGCCGTCGGCGCGGCGGACCGGGCCGAGGGTGCCGTCCGGCCGGGTGTAGCCGGTGGTCGCGCACGGGTACGGGTCGGCCTGGCGCTCGTTCGGCTCGATGAACATCGGGTTGACCAGCCAGCGGTGGTCGCTGTTGTCGTACGCCCGGCACATGAACTCGGCCTTGTTGCGGTTGAGCGCCAGATGGGCCCCGGTGGCGTCGCCGACGAAGGTGACATCGGTCTCGGCGTCGCCGGCCGCGAAGGCGGGGCGGTGCGCCCGGTCCTGCTGCTGCCAGGCCTTGGCGCCCTTGACGCCGTAGATCTCCTGGTTGATCCAGCAGCGCTTGCCGTCCATGTAGGTCAGGACCTCGCCGTGGGTGGCCTTGACGTCGCCGCAGCCCTGGACGCCGGTGGTGAGCCGGCCGTCGTCGACGAGGTTGCGGATGCCGATGACATGGTCGCGGTCGAGGCCCACGCCGGGTGCCCAGGCCCTGACGATCGGCTCGGCGGAAGCGGAGACGATGTACACGTCGAAGCCGGCGGCCTTGAGCGTGCGGATCAGGTCCTTCTGCTGGACGTAATAGCGGACGTAGCCCGCCATCTTGTGGGTGCCCACGGTCTGTTCGGTGCCGATGGGCGCCTTGAGGTTCTCCGCGCGCGCCTGCCGGGCGTACGAGGTCAGCGTGGCGGGGCTGTGCCCGGCGAACAGCTGGGTGATCCAGACGTACTCGGGGACGGTGCGGCGGTGGTTCCACGTGCCGGTGAACGCCTTCTTGCCGGTGGAGGTCTCGGCGTCCTGGTAGACGTCGAGGATCTCGTCGGTGCAGGCGGTGTTCTTGGAGGTGGGCAGCGGACGGCCGGCCGGCACGGAGGTGCCGCAGGCCTTGGTGAGCGCGCGGTGGGCGTCCGCGGTCAGCCACTTGTTGGTGGCCTTCCAGCTCTTGGGCTGGAGCACCTTGTCGTGCCGCAGTGCCCACGCGAGCGTGGCGTCGGACACGTCGTTCTTCACGACGGTGTTGTCCCAGTCGAACGTCGCCACCGGCCGCGCGCCGCCGGATCCGGCGCAGGTGCCGCGCTCATCGATCATCTTCTGCAGCGCGGCGCGGTTCTTCCCGTACCAGCCCTTGGTGACCTTGAGGGTGGGGCACTTGCGCGGGGCCGGGCCCGCGGTGGCCGTCTGGGCGGCCACGAGGCCCCCTCCCGCGACCGCGAGGGCGGCACCCGCCGCCAGCCAGCGACGCTTGCTGAGCATGGATCACACTCCTGTCGTACGAAGAACCGAGGGCGGACGCTATGCAAGACGGCCGGGCGTCGAGCGACGCCCGGCCGTCATGGCAGTTATACGGAAGTGAACAGCGGGCGGTTACAGCGGGGTGACGTACGCGCCCGCGATACCGCCGTCGACCAGGAACTCGGCGGCGTTGACGAACGAGGAGTCGTCGCTGGCGAGGAAGGCGACCGCGGAGGCGATCTCCTCGGGCTCGGCGAACCGGCCGACGGGGACGTGCACCAGGCGGCGCGCGGCGCGCTCGGGGTCCTTGGCGAACAGCTCCTTCAGCAGCGGGGTGTTCACCGGCCCCGGGCACAGGGCGTTGACCCGGATGCCCTCGCGGGCGAACTGCACGCCCAGTTCGCGGGACATGGACAGCACGCCGCCCTTGGAGGCGGTGTAGCTGATCTGGGAGGTGGCGGCGCCCATGACGGCCACGAAGGACGCGGTGTTGATGATCGAGCCGCGGCCCTGGCGCTGCATGTAGGGCAGCGCGTGCTTGCAGCAGAGGTAGACCGAGGTGAGGTTGACCTCCTGCACGCGCTTCCAGGCGTCCAGGCCGGTGGTGAGGATCGAGTCGTCGTCGGGCGGGGAGATACCGGCGTTGTTGAAGGCGATGTCGACCGAGCCATAGGTGTCGAAGGCGGTCTTGTAGAGCGCCTCGACCTGCTCGGAGTCGGTCACATCGACCTGGACGTAGGTGCCGCCGACCTCTTCGGCGGCGGCCTTGCCGGCCACCTCGTCGATGTCGGCGCAGACGACGTTGGCGCCTTCGGAGGACAGTCGGCGGGCGGTGGCCAGGCCGATGCCGCTGCCGGCTCCGGTGATCACGGCGGTACGGCCGACGAGGCGGCGGCACACTGCGGTCTGGTCGGTCACTTCGGGGGCCTTTCTCTGGGGATGGCTGGTAACGCTGTCCGGGCTCGCGCCCGGACGGCTGGGGTCCGGGGGTGTCCCCGGGAAGTCAGCCCTCGGTGCTGATGAAGACGTTCTTGGTCTCGGTGAAGGCGGCCAGCGCGTCCGGGCCCAGCTCGCGGCCGAGTCCGGACTGCTTGAACCCGCCGAAGGGGGTCCAATAGCGCACACTGCTGTGGGAGTTGACGGAGAGGTTGCCGGCCGCGACGGCGCGCGAGACGCGCAGCGCCCGGCCGACGTCACGGGTCCACAGCGAGCCGGAGAGCCCGTAGTCGGAGTCATTGGCGATCCGGACCGCGTCGGCCTCGTCGTCGAAGGGGAGGACGACCGCGACCGGGCCGAAGATCTCCTCGACGGCCGTACGGTCGCCGGGCCGGCCCTCCAGGACGGTGGCCGGGTACCAGAAGCCCTTGCCGGCGGGTGCCTCACCGCGGATGGCGGCCGGGGCGTCCTCGGGGACGTAGGACCGCACCCGCTCGCGCTGGGCGGCGGAGATCAGCGGCCCCATCTGCGTCGCGGGATCGGCCGGGTCGCCGACCGTGAACGCCTTGACGGCGGGCTCCAGCAGCTCCATGAAGCGGTCGTACACGGAGCGCTGGACGAGGATGCGGCTGCGGGCGCAGCAGTCCTGGCCGGTGTTGTCGAGGAAAGAGCCGGGGGCGGCGGCCGCGGCGGCCTCGATGTCCGCGTCGGCGAAGACGATGTTGGGGCTCTTGCCGCCGAGTTCGAGGGTGAGCCGCTTGGTCTGCGTGGCGCAGCGGGCGGCGATCTGTCGGCCGGTGGCGGTGGAGCCGGTGAAGACGACCTTGGCGACGCCGGGGTGGTCGACCAGCGCGGTGCCGGTGACCGGCCCCTCGCCGGGCAGGACCTGGAAGAGGCCCTCGGGGAGCCCGGCCTCCAGGGCCAGCTCGGCGAGCCGGAGCGCGGTGAGCGGGGTGGTCTCGGCGGGCTTGAGGAGGACCGCGTTGCCGGCCGCGAGCGCGGGGGCGGTGCCCCAGGCGGCGATCGGCATCGGGAAGTTCCAGGGGGCGATGACGGCGACGACGCCGAGCGGCTCCTGGATGGTGATGTTCAGTCCGCCCGCCACCGGGATCTGGGTGCCGGTCAGGCGCTCCACTCCCCCGGCGGCGTAGTGCAGCAGATCGCGGACGTTGCCCGCTTCCCACCGGGCGTTGCCCAGCGGATGGCCGGCTTCCTTGAGTTCGAGCTCGGCGAGGGGGTCGATGTGCGCGTCGACGACCTCGGCGAAGCGGCGCAGGATGCGGGCCCGGTCGCCGGGTGCCACCGCGGCCCAGGCCACCTGGGCCGCCGCGGCCCGCCGGACCGCGGCGTCGACCTCTTCGGGGGAAGTGGTGGGGACGGTGGCCACCACTTCCTCGGTGGCCGGATTCAGGATCTTCAGCTCGTGCAACACGGGTGGTTCCTTACATGCGCTCGAAGGAGCGGAAGCGCTCCCAGTCCGTGACGGCGGCGTCGTAGGCGTCCTGCTCGACGCGTGCCATGTGGCGGTAGTGGTCGACGACCTCGTCGCCGAACGCCGCGCGGGCGATCGGGCTCTTCTCCCACAGCTCGGCGGCCTCGCGCAGTGTCGTGGGGACATGGGCGGCGTCGCCGGTGTAGGCGTTGCCGGTGGTCGCCTCGGGGAGTTCCAGCTCGTGCTCTATGCCGTAGAGGCCGGCCGCGACCATGCCGGCGACCGCGAGGTAGGGGTTCACATCGCCGCCGGGCAGACGGTTCTCCAGGCGGTGGGCGCGGCCGTGGCCGACCACCCGCAGGGCGCAGGTGCGGTTGTCGGGGCCCCAGGCGACGGCGGTGGGCGCGAAGGAGCCGGGGCGGAAGCGCTTGTAGGAGTTGATGTTGGGCGCGTAGAGGAGCGTGAAGTCACGCATCGCGGCGACCTGGCCGGCCAGGAAGTGCCGCATGGTCTTCGACATGCCGTACGGGCCGTCGTCGTCGGCCAGTACCGGCCGCCCCTCCGCGTCCTGGAGCGAGAGGTGGATATGACAGGAGTTGCCCTCGCGCTCGTCGTACTTCGCCATGAAGGTGAGCGACATGCCCTCCTGGGCGGCGATCTCCTTGGCGCCGGTCTTGTAGATGCTGTGCTGGTCGCAGGTGGTGAGCGCCTCGTCGTAGACGAAAACGATCTCGTGCTGGCCGAGGTTGCACTCGCCCTTGGCTGACTCGACGGTCATGCCGGCCGCGCCCATCTCGTTGCGGATGCGGCGCAGCACGGGTTCGACACGGCCGGTGCCGAGGACGGAGTAGTCGCCGTTGTACTGGTTGGCGGGGTTCATCTCGCGGTAGCCGCGGGCCCAGGCGTCTTCGTAGGTGTCCTTGAAGAGCATGAACTCCAGCTCGGTGCCGGCGTAGGCGCTCCAGCCGCGCTCGGCGAGGCGGTCGAGCTGGCGGCGCAGGATCTGCCGGGGCGAGGCGACGACCGGGGAGCCGTCGTGCCAGGCGAGGTCGGCGGTGATCAGCGCGGTGCCGGCGTTCCAGGGGGTGCGGCGCAGGGTGCCGGGGTCGGCGTGCATGGCGAAGTCGCCGTAGCCACGCTCCCAGGAGGACATGGCGTAGCCCTCGACGGTATTGAGGTCGACATCGACGGCGAGGAGGTAGTTGCAGCCCTCCGTACCGTGTTCGAGGACGGTGTCGAGGAAGTATCGGGCCGCGAACCGCTTGCCCTGGAGCCTGCCTTGCATATCGGTGAAGGCGAGGACGACAGTGTCGATCTCCCCGGCGTCGACGAGGACTCTGAGCTCCTCGACGGAGAGTGGGGGCGTGCGGTCTGCCACGGTGTTGCCTCCTGTCACTGCATCCGGAGGTCATAAGGTAGGCACACGAACCATTGATTGGGAAGGGGTATCGATGGAGAGTGCGGCTGATCGGCTGGCACCCGTGCTGCGGCCGGTGCGCGCGGGCAACGGTTTCGAGGAAGCCCTGGAGCAGATACTCCAGATCGTCCGGCTCGGCCTGGTGCCCCAGGGCGAACGGCTGCCCGCCGAGCGGGAGTTGGCGGAGCGGCTGCAGATCAGCCGGGTCACCCTGCGCGAGGTGCTGAAGGTTCTGCAGGACGAGGGCCTGGTGGAGAGCCGGCGCGGGCGCTACGGCGGCACGTTCGTCCGGGTGCGGACGGAGAACCCGGGCGAGGCCGAGCTGCGGCGCCGGATCGAGAAGGTCGACGTCGAGGACACGCTGCGCTTCCGCGAGGTGCTGGAGGTGGGCGCGGCCGGTCTGTGCGCCGCGCACGGACTGTCCGACGAGCAGAGCGACCGGCTCCGGGCGGCGCTCGCGGCGACCCAGGACGCCCCGCTCGCCGACTACCGCAGGCGCGACACCCTGCTGCATCTGACGCTCGCGGAGCTGTCCGGCTCGCCGTCGCTGGCGGCGCAGTACGCGGCGGTACGGGCGAGCGTGAACGATCTCCTGGACTGCATTCCGCTGCTGGTCAGGAACCTGGAGCATTCACAGACCCAGCACACCGCACTGGTCGAGGCGGTGCTGGAGGGCGATGCGGACGGGGCACGCGAGGTCATGCGCGAGCACTGCTGCGGGACCGCGGCGCTGCTGCGGGGCTTCTTGACCGCGCCGGCGCCGTGAGCCCCCGGGCGGAGGCCGGTGCGGGGACGGGCGCGGGGACCGGCGCGGGGACCGGTGCGGAGACCGGCGCGGGGACCGGTGCGGAGACCGGCGCGGGGGCCCGCGTTAACCATTCTTTTACGCAGAGGTCTTGCGCTGGAGCGACAGCGAGAGCAAAGGTATGCCGCTGAACCTTTGCTCGATTTCCCCCCTCGGCGAGGCAGGAGCGGCTCATGGCCGACAACACGGAATCGCAGACCGCACCGCCCCTCGGGGCCACGGGCGGAGCATCGCCCGACGAGACCTATCTGGAGCGGCGGACGCTGCGCCGGGGCAGCGCGGGACCGCTGCTGCTGACCGGCCTGGGCGTCGCCTATGTCGTCTCCGGCGACTTCTCGGGATGGAACAACGGCCTGGCGCAGGGCGGCTTCGGCGGCCTGGCGATCGCCGCCGTCCTGATGGGCCTGATGTACACCTGTCTGGTCTTCGCGCTGGCGGAGCTGGCCTCGATCCTGCCGACCGCGGGCGGCGGCTACGGCTTCGCCCGGCGCGCCCTGGGCACCTGGGGCGGCTTTCTGACCGGTACCGCGATCCTGATCGAATATGTGCTGGCACCCGCCGCGATCTCCATTTTCATCGGTGACTACATCGAATCGCTCGGCCTGTTCGGTCTGCACTCCAGCTGGCCGGTCTATCTCGCCTGCTTCGCGGTCTTCATCGGCATCCACCTGTGGGGCGTGGGCGAGGCACTGCGCTTCAGCCTGATCGTCACCGCCATAGCCGTCGCCGCGGTCATCGTCTTCGCGATCGCCGCACTGACCGACTTCCATGTCGACTCGCTCAACGACATCCCCGTCAAGGCCGGCGCCTTCGGGGCCAACTCCTGGCTGCCGTTCGGCATCCTGGGGATCTGGGCGGCCTTCCCGTTCGGTATGTGGTTCTTCCTGGGCGTCGAGGGCGTACCGCTGGCGGCCGAGGAGACCAAGGACCCGGCCCGTTCGCTGCCCAAGGCGATGGCCGCGGCGATGGGCATCCTGCTGGTGCTCGCACTGATCACCTTTGTCGCCGCGACCGGCGCGCGCGGCTCGGCGGCGATCCAGTCGGTGGGCGATCCGCTGGTCCAGGCGCTGCAGCCGGACGGCAAGCCGACCACCGTCAGCCGGATCGTCAACTACGCCGGTCTCGCCGGCCTGGTGGCCTCCTTCTTCTCCCTCATCTTCGCCGGCTCCCGCCAGCTCTTCGCGCTCTCCCGGGCCGGCTATCTGCCCCGCTTCCTCTCCCTGACCAGCCGCCGCAAGGCCCCCTACCTGGGTCTGCTGGTGCCCGGCGCGCTGGGCTTCGCGCTGGCCGCGGCCACCGGCGACGGCGCCCGGATGCTCAATGTCGCGGTCTTCGGCGCCACCATCTCCTACGCGCTGATGGCGCTCTCGCACATCGTGCTGCGCCGCCGCGAGCCCGGCCTGCACCGCCCCTACCGCACCCCCGGCGGCATGCTGACCTCGTCCGTCGCGTTCGTCCTGGCCTGCTCGGCGCTGGTCGCGACGTTCCTGGTCGACAAGGAAGCCGCCTTCATCGCCCTCGGCGTCTACGTCGTGGCGCTCGCCTACTTCGCCTTCTACTCCCGGCACCGGCTGGTGGCCACGGCGCCCGAGGAGGAGTTCGCGGCGCTGGCGGCGGCGGAGGCGGAGCTCGCCCGCGACTGACCTGCACACTCGGGCCGTGGCCGGCCGGGACCTCCCGGCCGGCCACGGCCGCCCCCGCACCGCCCACACTCACGTACGGAGGACCGCACCCCATGTCCCAGCCCCTCATCGGCATCAGCACCTACCAGGAAGAGGCCCGGTGGGGGGTGTGGACGCTGCCCGCCTCGCTGGTGCCCGCCGGGTACCCCCAGCAGGTGCAGCGCTCGGGCGGGCTGGCCGCGCTGCTGCCGCCGGGCGATCCGGCCACCGCCGCCGCGGCCGTCGCCCGCCTGGACGGGCTGGTGATCGCCGGTGGCGCGGATGTCCAGCCGGCGCGCTACGGCGCGGAGCCGCACCCGAGGACCGGCCCGCCCGCCCTGGACCGGGACGCCTGGGAACTGGCCCTGATCGAGGCCGCCTTGGCGGGCGGCGTCCCGCTGCTGGGCATCTGCCGCGGCCTCCAGCTGCTGAACGTGGCGCTGGGCGGCACCCTCATCCAGCACCTCGACGGACATGCCGGCGCCCCCGGTGTCTTCGAGCAGCACGAGATCAAGCCGGTCCCCGGGACGCTGCTGGGCCGTACGCTCCCCGAGCCGGTCGCCGTGCCGACCTACCACCACCAGGCCGTGGACCGGATCGGCCGCGGGCTGCTGGTCTCCGCCTATGCGGAGGACGGCACCATCGAGGCACTGGAACTCCCGGGCGCCTACGGCTTCGCCCTGGCGGTGCAGTGGCACCCGGAGGCCGGGGACGACACCCGGGTGATGGACGCCCTGGTGGCAGCGGCGCGCGGGGAGTCCCCGGCGGAGTGAGGGCCCGGCTCTGCCGTGGTTCCCGCGAAGGGCGCCGGCCTCAGGGCGCCCCGCGCGTCAGCCCGAGCAGCTCGCGGGCCGGGCCCGCGGGCCGCTGACCGGTGGGCCACACGGCGCGCAGCTCGCGGCCGAGACGCAGTCCGCGCACCGGGATCTCCACCAGCCGGCGCGCGGTCAGCTCCTCACCGACGGCGAGTTCACTGAGGACCGACGGCGCCGCCTCGCTCACCACCGCCGCCTTCACGGCGGTGGTCGAGGCGAGTTCCAGGAGCGGTTCGGCCAGCCCGCCGTGCCGGGCGAGCGCCGCGTCCAGCACCTGGCGGGTCCCGGAGCCCCGCTCCCGCAGGATCAGCGGGGTGGCGGCCAGTTCGGCGGCGGTCAGCTCCGCACGGCGCCTGGTCCAGGGGTGGGACGGGGCGGCGACCACGATCAGCCGGTCCTGCCCGATGACCGTCCCGTCCAGCCCCGCCGGCACCTCCAGCCCCTCCACAAATCCGAGATCCGCCGCGCCCCCCAGCAACCGCTCGGCGACCGCGCTGGAGTTGCCCGCCAGCAGCGAAACGGCGGTGCCGGGCCGCTGCGCGCGCAGCGCGATCAGCCAGCCCGGCAGCAGATACTCGGCGATCGTCATGCTGGCCGCGACCCGCAGCCGGGAATCGCGCCGCCCCCGCAGCGCCTGTGCCCCCGCGTCGAACGCCTCGGCCGCCTCCACCACCCGCCGCGCCCAGTCCGTCACCAGCGCACCGGCATCCGTCAGCCGGGAGCCGCGCGGTGAGCGCTCCACCAGCGCCACCCCCAACTGCCGCTCCATCGACCGGATACGGCTGCTGGCGGCGGGCTGGGTGATGCCCCGCGCCCGGGCCGCCCGCCCCAGACTCCCGAGCCGGGCGACGGCGAGCAGCAGCTCCAACGCGCCGAGATCCGGGACCCGGTGCGACAGCGATACGGCGACGGGCTCGTCCTCAGCACCCATAAATCCCCCTACACATAACCCCAGCTTATGCCCTCATAGACACAAGGTCCCTGGTGGCGGCCGCCCGGGGCGACGACGCTGTTCTCATGGCAACCCTCGCGCAAGCACCTTCCCGCACCGACACCACCGCCCCCGCCACCGGCGCCCCCCACCTCTCACCTTCGGTCCGCCATCTCGGGCCGAACTGGTACGCCGCCGTCATGGGCACGGCGATCGTCGCCAACGCCGGTGCGGCCCTGCCGCTCACCGGGCCCGGTCCGCGCACGGCCTGCCAGGTGGTCTGGGGGCTGTCGGTGCTGATGCTGCTGACGCTGCTGGGCGCCAGAACCGTGCACTGGGTCCGCCACGGCGACCAGGCGCGCCGCCATCTGCTGGACCCGGCCGTCGCCCCGTTCTACGGCTGTCTGGCCATGGCACTGCTGGCGGTCGGCGGCGGCACGCTCGCGGTGGGCCGGGACGTCATCGGCGCACCGGCCGCGGTGGCCGCCGACGCCGTGCTGTGGACCGTGGGCACCCTGGCCGGTCTCGCGGGCGCCGCGGCGATCCCGTATCTGATGGTGACCCGGCACCGTATCGAGCCCGGCAGCGCCTCCCCCGTCTGGCTCCTGCCGCTGGTCGCCCCCATGGTCTCGGCGGCGCTCGGCCCGGCGCTGGTGCCGCATCTGCCGGCCGGCCAGTGGCAGCAGGCCCTGCTGCTCGTCTGCTACGCCCTGTTCGGCATGTCCCTGCTGGCCACGCTGCTCGTCCTGCCGCTGGTCCTGTCCCGGCTGCTCCACCACGGCCCGCTCCCCCTGGCGCTCACCCCCACGCTGTTCCTCGTGCTCGGCCCGCTGGGCCAGTCCACCACCGCGGTGAACAACCTCGCCGATGCCGCACCGGGCGTCGTGGACCCCTCCATCGCACACGCCATGGGCGCCTTCGCGGTGCTCTACGGCGTCCCGGTGATGGGCTTCGCGCTGCTCTGGCTGGCGCTCGCCACCGCGCTGGTGGTCCGTGCCTTCCGCCGCGGCATGGGCTTCTCGATGACCTGGTGGGGCTTCACCTTCCCCCTCGGGACCTGCGTCACGGGCGCGGCGGGCCTGGCCCTGCACACCGGGCTGACGGCCTTCGACTGGCTCGCCGTGGCCCTCTTCGCCGTCCTCGTCACGGCGGTGGCGGTGGCCGGCACCCGCACCGCCGCCGGCCTGGCCCGCGGACACCTGCTGACCCCGCCCCGGCCGGTCACGCCGTAGGGCGTGCCGTGCGGATCAGGCGGCTCACGGAGTCCGGCGCCCACGACGGGCCCAGCCGCCCCCGCTCCCTCACCGGGCCCCGGCCAGCGCCTGTGCCAGTACGGCCGGGGCCTGCAGCAACGACGGCCCGTACCAGGTCAGACAGCGGCCGCTGACCAGCGCGGCGGGCAGACCGGGAAACGCCTCGGGACCGTCCTCGGCGCTGAAGCGATAGGGCTCGTCGGGCAGGACGACGAGATCGGCGGCACCGGAGTTGAGCGCGTCGAGCGGGATACGGGGGTAGCGGTCGGCGTGGTCCGCGTACAGGTTCCGCACTCCCAGACGGGCCAGGACATCACCGGCGAAGGTGTCCCGCCCCAGCACCATCCACGGCCGGCGCCAGACCGGCACCACCGCGGTCCGCTCCGCCGCCGGGGGCGGAAGCTCACGCCAGGCGGTCTCGGCGGCGTCCAGCCACGCGGGCCTGGGCAGTCCGCAGCCCGCCACCAGCACCCGCGCCAGTTCGCCCCACGCCTGGTCCAGTGTCCGCACCTCGGTGACCAGGACGGTCAGCCCGGCGGCCCGCAGCGCCTCCAGATCCTGCGGACGGTTCTCCTCCTCATTGGCGATCACCAGATCGGGCGCCAGCGCCGCGACCCTGCCGACGTCCGGGTTCTTGGTGCCGCCGATACGGGGGACGTCGAGCCCGGCGGGGTGGCTGCACCAGTCGGTGACCCCGGCCAGCAGCTCGGGCGCGCACGCCGCCACCGCCTCGGTGAGGGAGGGCACCAGGGACACCACGCGCCGGGGGGAACGGTGACCGGTCATCCGCTCACGGTACGCGCCCGTCTCCGCGCGGGCAGCCGACCGGCGTCATCACGCCGTCCGGCCTCAGGAACGGCCGCCGACCGTGCGCCGCAGCCAGAACGCCGCGCCCGCGGCGAGTGCCAGCAGCACCAGACCACCGGCCGCCTGGGCGGCGTTCACCCCCTCGACCCGGCCGTCGCGCACCGTGACGGTCTCGGTGAAGCTCTCCCCGCCCGGCGCACAGTGGATGGTGACCGGGTAGCGGCCCGGCGCGGCCCCCTCGGCGACCCTGGCCCGGGCGGCCATCCCGCTCTCCCCCGGCCGCAGCAGCACCGAGCCGAACAGCCGCGATGACGCGTGCGCCGAGCGGGCCGGGGCACACTGCCTGCCGTCGCTGATACTCACCCGCTGACCGGCCACCATCGGATCCGGCTCGACCCGGGCCGAGGCGCTGGGCGCGGCGAGCCCCAGGGCGGAGGCGGCGAGCAGGGCGACGGCGGCGGGGTGTGCGGGCTTCACGGTCATCTCCTTCGCCGGCCGCGACCAGGGCGGCCCCTCAGGAAAAACAGGCACACAGCAGAGCGAATCACCTGTCCCGCCCCGCCGCGCAGCAAACGCCGCCGGTCGGGTGATCCGCCGGTGTCCCGCGCCGCGGCGGCCGTACGCAACGAGCCCCGCCGCCCGGCAACTGCCGGGGACGGGGCTCGTCACACCACGGGGTGGTTCGCGCGGGCGCGCGAACTACGCGCCGTACACGCCTACTTCACCGGCGCCATCTTGTCGACGATGCCCGGATGGTCGGCGATCCACTTCTCGACGCCCTTGTTCTCGTTGCCCTTGCCGGCGTCCTGGATGGCGTTCTCCAGGCTGCCGAGCTCCTGGGCGTTCATCTTCCAGTTCTTCAGCCAGCCGTGGAACTCCGGGAACTTCTTCGGGAAGCTCTTGTGGCCGAGCGTCTTGATCTGGTTGTTGGCGCCCCAGGTGCCCTTGGGGTCCGCGAGCTTGGTGAGCTTGTACTTGCTGTACGCCCAGTGCGGCGACCACAGCACCACCGCGACGGGCTCCTTCTTGTGGTACGCCCGGTCCAGCTCCGTCAGCATGGCGCTGGTGCCGGCCGAGGTGACCTCGAAGTCCTGCAGACCGTACGCGGGGGCGACGGTGTCCTTGAGGCGCTTCATCTCGCCGGTGCCCGGCTCAATTCCGATGATCTTGCCCTTGAACTCGTCCTTGTGCTCCCGCAGATCGTCCAGGGTCTTCACACCCTTGACGTAGGAGGGCACCGCGATCTCCAGCGAGGTCTTGTCGTACCAGGGCCCGACGTCGACCAGGTCCTTCTTGTACTTGTCCCAGTACTGCTTCTGCGCGACCGGCAGCCAGCCGTCCGTCTCCACATCGATCTGGCCCGTGGACAGTCCCGTCCACATCGGTCCGACATCGAGGTTGCGGATGTTCGGCTTGTAGCCGCGCTTCTCCAGGATGTTCTTCCACAGGTACGTGGTGGCGATGCCCTCGTCCCACGCCGGGTAGCCGATGTTCGGTGCCTTGCCGGCGTCCTTGCCCTTGGCGTAGGTGGCGTCGGCGGACGGCGCGACCTTGTCGACCAGGCCGGGGTGCTTCTTCAGCCAGGTGCGCACACCGTCCTGCTCATGGCCCTCACCGGCGCTCTTGATGTCGTTCTCAAGGCTGGTGAGCTGCTTCTCGTCCAGGTGGAACTTCTTCATCCACTTGGCGACCTCGGGCTCGTCCTTGGCGAAGCCCTTACGGCCCAGCAGGTGCAGACCGTCACCGGAGCCGAAGGAGCCCTTGGGGTCCTTGAGCTTGGTGAGCTTGTACTTGTCGTACGCCCAGTGCGGCGACCACAGCGTGACCGCGATCGGCTTCTTGGCGTGCAGGGAGCGGTCCAGCTCGGTGAGCATGGACGCGGTGCTGGACTCCTGGACCTTGTACTCGCCGCCCAGGCCGTAGTCCTTGAGGACCTTGTCCTTGAGGATCTTCATCTCGCCGGCGCCCGGCTCAATGCCGGTGATCTTGCCGCCGAGCTCGCCGCCCTTGCCCTTGAGGTCGTCGAGGGTCTTGACGCCCTTCATGTAGGACGGGACCGCGATCTCCAGGGAGGTCTTGTCGTACCAGGTGCCGAGGTCCTCCAGCTTGTCCTGGTACTTCTTCCAGTACGAGGCGTGGGTGGTCGGCAGCCAGGCGTTGGTCTGCACATCGATGTCACCGCGGGCCTGCCCGGCGAACAGCGGTCCGGCCTCCAGGGCCTGGACCTTGGGCTTGTAGCCGCGCTGTTCGAGGATTTCCTTCCAGAGGTACGTGGTGGCCTTGCCCTCGTCCCAGTTGACGTAGCCGAGGCTGATCGGACGGCCGTTGCCGCCGCCGCCCTGGCCGCCGCTCTTGCCCACCATGCCCATACCGCCGGCGAGCAGCGCCAGCACGACGATGCCGACCATGGCAACGGAGGTGGCGGGCCGCCAGTGCAGGAACTTCATCCCGCCGAGCGACGCCTGCGCCTTGGCCAGCGCCCGCCGGCCGAGCGGGGAGACCCGCTGGTTGAGCGCACCGGTCATCCGGTCCAGGTACATGGCGAGGATGACGACCGCGATACCGGACTCGGAACCCAGTGCCACGTCGACCGAGCTGATCGCGTTGTAGACGGACCCGCCGAGACCGCCGCCGCCGACCATGCCGGCGATGACGACCATGGACAGCGCCAGCATGATGACCTGGTTGATACCGGCCATGATCGTGGGCAGCGCCAGCGGCAGCTGCACGCGGAAGAGCGTGCGCCGCGGGTGGGTGCCGAACGCCTCGGCCGCCTCGACCAGTTCCCCGTCGACCTGCCGGATGCCGAGCTCGGTCATCCGGACCGCGGGCGGCATGGAGAAGACGATGGTGGCGACGATGCCGGGGACGACACCGAGGCCGAAGAAGAGGATGCCGGGGATGAGGTAGACCATCGCCGGCATCGTCTGCATCAGGTCCAGGACCGGACGCAGCACTCCGCCGACGACCCGGCTGCGGGCCGCCCAGATACCGAGCGGCACAGCGACCAGCACGGTGATCAGGCAGGCCACCAGCACCAGGGAGAGCGACTCGATGGTCGGTCCCCACTGTTCTACGGAGTCGATCAGTGCGAAGCCGAGGAAGGCGAGCAGGGCGGCCGGCAGACCGCGCAGCCACCAGGCGAGCACCGCGAGGATGCCGGCCAGCAGCAGCGGTTCGGGTCCTGCGAGGACCGTGTGAATCGCGTCGTAGAGACCGTTCAGCACCTTGGTGATGAGGGTGAAGAGCCAGTCGAGGTTGTCGCGCAGCCAGTTGACGGCGCTCTCGGCCCAGCTGCCTATCTGGATCCTAGGCACCGGCGATCACCTTGTCCTCGGGGTCGTTGTCCCCGGGCGTGGCCACGGAGTCCTTCGCGGCGGCCGGGTCGCCCGCCGGCGCGTCGTCGTCCGGCGCGTCCACGGCGGGCGTCTTGCCGAGCGCCACTGCCGTGCCGTCCGCGGCCGGGGCCTGGGCGGGGACACCGCCGGCCGCGGCCTGCCGGTCGCCTTCGCCGAGGACGGCGAGCAGCCGCTCGGCCGCCACCGCGCCGACCAGGTCACCGTGCTCGTCGGTCACGGCGACCGGAACGGTGCTGGTCGAGCAGGGGGTGAACAGCTCGACCAGCGGGGTGTCCACACCGACGGTGGCGGGCGCCGCGGCCCGGAACTCCGCCGCGGTGGTGAGCTTCCTGCCCTCCGGGGTCGTCGCCCCGAGCACGGTCCCGACCTCGGCCATGATCGCGCCCGCGGTCAGCACCCGCGTACGGTCCACGTCCTGGGTGAAGGAGGCGACATAGTCGTTGGCCGGCGTGACGAGGATGTCCTCGGCGCTGCCGATCTGGACGATCCGCCCGTCCCGCATCACCGCGATCCGGTCGCCGAGGCGCATCGCCTCGTTGAGGTCGTGGGTGATGAAGACGATGGTCTTCTTCAGGGTCTTCTGCAGTTCGAGCAGCTGGTCCTGCATATCGCGGCGGATCAGCGGGTCGAGCGCGCTGAAGGACTCGTCCATCAGCAGCAGATCGGCGTCGGTGGCCAGCGCCCTGGCCAGGCCCACCCGCTGCTGCATCCCGCCGGACAGCTCGTCGGGCCAAGACTTCTCCCAGCCCTTGAGCCCGGTGAGTTCCAGTGCCTCGGTGGCGCGCCTGTTGCGCTCGGCGCGCGGGACGCCCTGCACCTCCAGCCCGTAGGCGGCGTTCTCCAGCACACTGCGGTGCGGGAAGAGCGCGAAGTGCTGGAAGACCATGGAGATCTTCTCGGAGCGGACCTTGCGCAGTTCCTTGGCACTGAGCGAGGTGAGGTCCTGGCCGTCGAACCGGACGGTTCCGGCGGTCGGCTCCAGCAGCCCGTTGAGCGTGCGCAGCAGGGTGGACTTGCCGGACCCGGACAGACCCATGACGACGAATATCTGGCCCTCGTCCACCTCGATCGACGCGTCGATCACCGCGGCGGTGGTGCCTTCGGCCCGCAGCTCCTCCCGGCCGGCGCCGGCTTCGAGCTTGCGGACCGCGTCCTCCGGTCGTCTGCCGAACACTTTGTACAGGTGCTCGGCTTGCAGCCTGGACACATATACCTCTCTTGTTGTGCGAGTAACGACCTGCCACCCCCGTAGCCAGGTCGTGGAGCGGCGCGGGGTCGGCCCGCCTTTACCGGTCGAATAGTTGAATCTCGACCGGGTCCACTCCGGGTCCGCGCCTGCCCCTCTTTATCTGGCTCAAACACAACGGTGAGTCAGCTCACACCTGTGTGACGTATGGGGCATACGGCAAAATGCGGGGTGTGACTCGACGACTGATGCTCCTCGATACCGCCTCGCTCTACTTCCGCGCCTATTTCGGGGTACCGGAATCAGTCAAAGCCCCGGACGGTACCCCGGTGAACGCGGTACGCGGCCTGCTGGACTTCATCGCCCGGCTCGTCCAGGACCACCACCCCGATGACCTGGTCGCCTGCATGGACTTCGACTGGCGCCCCCAGTGGCGGGTCGATCTGATCCCCTCCTACAAGGCACACCGGGTCGCCGAGGAGGCCCCGGCCGGATCCCCGGAGCCCGACGAGGAGGAGATCCCCGACACCCTCTCGCCGCAGGTCCCGGTCATCGAGGACGTACTGGACGCCCTGGGCATCGCCCGTATCGGGGCGGCCGGCTACGAGGCCGACGACGTCATCGGCACCCTGACCGCACAGGCCACGGGCCCCGTGGACATCGTCACCGGCGACCGCGACCTCTTCCAGCTCGTCGACGACCGGCGTGGTATCCGCATCCTGTATCCGCTCAAGGGCGTCGGGACCCTCCAGATCACCGACGAGGCGCTGCTGCACGAGAAGTACGGGGTGGACGGCCCCGGATACGCCGATCTGGCGCTGCTGCGCGGCGACCCCAGCGACGGCCTGCCCGGCGTCCCGGGGATCGGCGAGAAGACCGCCGCCAAGCTGCTGGCCACCTACGGCGACCTGGCGGGCATCATGGCCGCCGCCGACGACCCCGCCTCGAAGGTGACCCCCGCACAGCGCAAGCGACTGGTGGAGGCACGCCCGTACCTGGCGGTCGCCCCGAAGGTCGTGAAGGTGGCCACCGATGTGCCGGTGCCCGCCGTCGACCACACGCTCCCCGCCGATCCGGCCGACCCCGAGCGCCTGGAAGCACTGGCCGCACAGTGGGGCCTCGGCGGCGCCCTGCACCGGCTGCTCGTCACACTTCGCCGATGAACTGTTAGGTTAGGTATACCTAATCACGTTGGCGTCAGGGGAGATTGCCGTGGCAGCAGAGCGTCCGTCCCGCAAGAAGCCCGCCGCGCACCGCGCGCGGGTGCAGCGCACCGAACAGCTCACCCCTCACATGGTCCGTGTGGTGCTGGGCGGTGAAGGTCTGGCGGAGTTCGAGGCGGGCGAGTACTCCGACCACTACGTCAAGCTGGTCTTCCCGCAGCCCGGTGTGCAGTACCCCGAGCCGTTCGACATCGCCCAGATCCGCGCCGAGTTCCCGCGCGACCAGTGGCCCAGCACCCGTACGTACACCGTCCGCACCTGGGACGCCGCGACCCGCGAGCTGACTGTGGACTTCGTGGTGCACGGTGACGAGGGCCTGGCCGGGCCCTGGGCGGCCGCGGCACAGCCGGGCGAGGAGATCTTCCTGCTCGGCCCCGGCGGTGCCTACGTCCCGGAGGCCGCTGCCGACTGGCATCTGCTGGCGGGCGACGAGAGCGCCCTGCCGGCCATCGCGGCCTCCCTCGCCCGGATGCCCGCGGGTGTGCCGGTGCACGCCTTCATCGAGGTGGCCGGGCCGGAGGAGCGCCAGGAGCTGGACGCACCGGCCGGCGCCGAGATCAGCTGGCTGTACCGCGGTGGCGCCCCCGTCGGCCGCGAACTGGTCGCCGCGGTAAGGGCGTTGGACTTCCCTTCCGGCCGGGTCCAGGCGTTCGTGCACGGCGAGGCCGGCTTCGTGAAGGAACTGCGGCGGCTGCTCCGCGTCGAGCGCGAGATCCCCCGCGAGGCCCTGTCCATCTCCGGCTACTGGCGCAAGGGCCACGACGAGGACGGCTGGCAGGCCTCCAAGCGCGACTGGAACCAGCAGGTCGAGGCCGAGCAGGAGCCCGCGACAGCGGCGGCCTCCTGACCCGGCGGCCTCACACGGCCCTTCCCCGACGAGAACCCTCGCAGGGAGGGCCACCCGTTCCACGGGCCCGGAGTTGACCACGGCCAACTCCGGGCCCGCCCATCGGAAGCCGGGAGTTCCGGCCTACCCACCGGATACCGGGAACTCCGGCCCGCCGACCGGATGCCGGGCTCATGGCGCGTCCTACCGACCGCCCGCGCCCTCGGCCGCAGCACCCTCCCCGGCAGCGCCCTCCGCGGCACCCTCGAACTTACGGGCCGACGCCTCCACATGCGCGAGCCGGCGCATCGCCGCGAGGACCGCATCCCCCAGGACGGTCCCCACCACGACGCACTCCACCATCCCGTCGACCTCGGCATTGCGGCCCAGCCACGCCAGATCAGCGGCGGCCACCCGCTCACAGGCCGCGGCATAGTCGTCCAGGATCTCCTCGAACTCACCGCGCCCGACGCCCCGGAAGGTGGCCAGCGCGACGGCCAGCGCCTCGAAGGCCGGATGGTCCGGCCCGACCCGCCAGCCGCGGTGGCGGATCAGCTCCGCGACCGACTGCCGCGCCCGCTCCATACCCTCCGGCGTGGCGGCCGGCCGCGGGGTAATCGCATGCTGCGCCGCACCGAGGACCTCGTGCACCGGCTCCCCCGGTGAGTCGACGGCGGCCAGCACTTCACGCACGGCCGAGACCGTGAGCCCCCCGACGTCGATCAGCCCCCGGATCAGCCGCAGCCTGCGGACATGGCCGTCGTCGTAACTGGCCTGATTGGGGCTGGTCAGCCGGCCCGCGGGCAACAGCCCTTCGCGGACGTAGTACTTGATCGTCGGGATCGCGACCCCGGTCTCGCGACTCAACTCCCCGATGCGCATCTGCTGCCCTTCCCCTCGCCGGGACCGCGTCCCGGCGTTCCACATCTCCCGGGCGCCCGCACCCGGCCTTGCCATTCCGGTCCCCATCATAGATAGTCCAGCTATCAGATAGCAGGAAGCGCCACTATCCATTCTCGCTGTCCATTCTCTGGGGGATCCGTATGTCCAGATACCGCTCGTTACTCGCTTTCTCCTGGGCGATGGCCGCGCTCGCGGTCGTCGCGGCGGCCGGCCTGCTCGTCGACGACCGGGTTCTGGTCGGCGCGCCCATCTGGTTGAAACCCTTCAAGTTCGCGGTGTCGTTCGCCGTGTACGGGCTGACGATGGCCTGGATGCTGTCCCGGCTCGCCACCCCGAGCCGGACCGCACGGTGGGCCGCACACACCGTCGTGGTGGCCGGACTCGCCGAGATGGCCATCATCACCGGGCAGACCATCCGCGGCCGGCGCAGCCACTTCAATACCGAAACCCCGCTGGACAGGGGGCTGTTCGCCACCATGGGCGTCACCATCGCCGTCCTGTGGGTGGCCACGCTCGTCATCGCGGTCCTGCTCTTCCGGGCCCGCCCGGGCGACCGGGCCGCGACCTGGGCGATCCGGCTCGGACTGCTGATCGCCCTGGCCGGCCTGCTGCTCGGTGGGCTGATGGTGACGCCCACACCGGACCAGGAGGCCGCGGGCGCGCTGCGCACCGCCCTCGGCGCGCACAGCGTCGGCGTTCCCGACGGTGGCCCGGCCATGCCGCTGACCGGCTGGAACACCACCGGCGGAGATCTGCGCATCCCGCACTTCGTCGGCATGCACGCCCTCCAGGCGCTGCCCCTGTTCCTCTACGGGATCGAGGCGCTGGCCGGCCGCTTCATCCGGCTGCGGGACGAGCGGGTACGGCTGCGCCTGGTGCTGGTCGCGGCCGGCGGCGCCGCCGCACTGCTGGCGCTGCTGACCTGGCAGGCCCTGCGCGGTCAGGCCCTGATCCACCCGGACGGCGCGACGCTCGGCGCCCTCGCGGCCCTCGCGGCGGCCACGGCGGCCGGCACGTACGGCGCGCTGCGACGCCCCGCCCGCGCGGTCGGCAACCGGACCGGCCACGGCACCTCAGCCCCGCCCGCGGCCACCAGCGGCGAAATCCCCCGATCCCCCGACGCCGCACAGGAGTCGCCGGCATGACCACCACCACCCTCTTCGATCTGGCCTTCGCCCTCGCGGCGCCGTTCTGGGCGTTGCTGATCCTGGCCCCGGGGTGGCGCTGGACCGACCGGATCGCCGCCTCGCCGCTACCGATGGTGCCCGTCCTCGCGGTCTATCTCGCCCTGGCCGTCCCGGTGTTCCCGGAGCTGTGGGCCGCCGTCAGCCGGCCCGGCCTGGCGGGGTTCCAGGAGCTGCTGCGGCTCGGCGGCGGGGCGGGCGCGATCTGGGCGCAGGTGATCGCCTGGGATCTCTTCCTGGGACAGTGGATGTACCGCGAGGCCCGGGAGCTGGGGATCCATCCGCTGGTGATGGGACCGCTGCTGGTACTCACCGTGCTGCTCTCCCCCCTCGGCGTACTCCTCTTCCTCGGCATCCGCGCGGGCGTCCGCCGCCGGCACCGGCTGACGATCGGCGGGCGGCGCGTCCCGCAACGCGGATCACCGGACGCACCGCCCGCAAGTGCCGCTACGGCTGCGGGACACCGCCGCTAGGGGGCGTCTCCCCCTGAGGCGTATGGCAGACCGCTTCGATGTTGTTGCCGTCGGGGTCACGGACGAAAGCCCCGTAGTAGGACTCGTGGTACTGGGGCCACAGCCGTGGGGTGTGCAGGGACTCGGCACCGGCCGCGACGGCGGCGGCATGGAAGGCGTCGACAGCCGCACGATCGCGCGCGGCGAAGGCGAGGTGCAGCTCACGGGCGGGACCGTCGTCGGAGGAGGGGATGAGCCAGAGGGTGTGGCCGGTGGTGCCAAAACCGACGAACTCGCCGAATTCCTTGGTCCGTTGGGCCCCGAGCGGGGCGAGGGCACGGTCGTAGAACTCCGCGGCGGCCGCGACGTCCGCCACCTGGATCGCAATGTGATCAATCATGCCGCCAGCGTTCCACCGGAACGGGAAATCGGCGCGATGTTTTCCGGCAGCGGCTCCGGCAGCGGCCCGGTCGGCGCATACCGGTGACCTCTGCCGTGGTGACGACCTCCCGTCTCACATGACCGAGCGCGTCAGACGGTGGGGCCTGCTGTGGGAGGAAGACGGCATACCCCCCTCGCCCGCACCGCTGTGAACTCCGCCCACCACACCAGGAATTGGTTGACGGCACATACATCTGCCTGTTCCACTGAGCCCATGCGTCCTCAGCAGCGGCTGGTCACCCGTGACCACATCGACTTCGGCCGGGTGTGGTCGGCCTCCTGTTGCCGCTGACTTCTCCGTAGCGCAGTACCCCTCCCCCGTACGCGATGCCGTACGCCCGCATGCCTTCCCGCGCATGCCCCTCAGCGCTTGATCCACGAGAAGACGAGGCCACACCCATGCCTGTTGAGTTCCTCGGCATTGCCGCGACCAACAACGGTTCCGAAGTCACCCCCCGCTCCGGCGCGTCCTTCGACAAGGACTACACGCTGAAGCTGGCCCGCGCCCACGAGGACTACGGCTGGGACCGGGTGCTGTTCGCCTACGGTTCCGGCTCCCCCGACCCCTCCCCGGCCGCCGCCTATGTCGCGGCCCGCACCGAGACCCTGCAGATCCTGGTGGCGCACCGCCCCAATGTCTCGTATCCGACGTTCGCCGCGAAGACCTTCGCGACCCTGGACCGGATCAGCGACGGCCGGCTCGCGGTGCACTTCATCACCGGTGGCAACGACCACGAACAGGGCCGCGAGGGCGACACCCTCACCAAGGACGAGCGCTACGACCGCACCCGCGAATACATCCGCCTCGTCAAGAAGATCTGGACCACCCATGAGCCCTTCGACCACGAGGGCACCCACTACCGCTTCCACGACTTCGTCTCGGACACCTTCCCCGTTCAACAGCCCCACCCGCAGGTGTCGTTCGGGGGCTCCTCGGCGGCGGCCTACGCGGCGGGCGGCGCCGAGGCGGACATCTACTGCCTGTGGGGTGAACCGCTGGCACAGACCGCCGAGCAGATCGCCTCGGTGAAGGCGGCGGCGCAGGCGGCCGGGCGCAGCGAGGTGCCCCGGATCCAGGTCGCGTTCCGGCCGATTATCGCGCCCACGGAGGAGCTGGCCTGGGAGAAGGCCCACCGCACCCTGGAACGGATCAAGGCCCGCAAGGCGGGCGGCGCGCTCAGCCGCCGCCATCCGCTGACGAACCCGCAGAACGCCGGATCGCAGCGGCTGCTGGCGGTGGCCGCCGAAGGGGAACGGCACGACCGGGCGCTGTGGACCCCGACCGCCGCGGAGACCGGCGGCGCGGGCAACTCCACCGCGCTGGTCGGCACCCCGGAGACCGTCGCCCAGGCCCTGCTCGACTACTACGACCTGGGCGTGGAGATCCTCTCCGCCCGCGGCTACGACCTGCTCGACGACGCCATCGACTTCGGCCGCCATGTCATCCCGATCGTGCGCGAGGAGGTCGCCAAGCGGGACGCGGAACGGGCGGCGGCCGGCGGCCGGCAGGCCTCGTAGCGCCCGGCTTCCCTGCCACAGCAGGCGGTGCCGCGCCCCGTCCGGACGGGGCGCGGCACCGCCGCACTGCCAAGGGTCTCCGGCTCTCAGCCCACCGACGAATACGCCACCACGCCGCGCAGCACACCGTCCATGGCCTTACGGGCCGTACGGGCGACCGTGCCGCCGGGCGGGGCCGCGGCCGCGATCTGGCCGAGGACATCGATCAGCTGCTTGCACCAGCGGACGAAGTCACCGGCAGGCATCTCCGCCTCGCGGAGCACCTCGTCGAGGCCGAATCCGGAGGCCCAGCGGTAGGCGGCCCAGGCGAAGCCGAGGTCCGGCTCCCGCTGGCCGACGCCCTCCGCCTGGTTGATCTTGTGATCCTCCTCCAGCGCATCCAGCCGGCCCCAGATACGGACCATCTCGCCCAGTGCGTCCCTGGCCTTGCCGGCCGGCAGCTTGGGCGCCACCGCATCGTCCGCCTGCCGCGCCTCGTACACCAGCGCCGAGGCACAGGCCGCCAGCTCCGCGGGGCCCAGCCCCTCCCAGACGCCGTCCCGCAGACATTCGCTCGCCAGCAGATCCAGCTCACCGTAGAGCCGGGCGAGCCGGCGGCCCTCGTCGGTGACGGTGTCGCCTTCGAGGTAGTCCAGCTCGGTCAGCAGAGCACAGATCCGGTCGAAGGTACGGGCGATGGTGTTCGTCCGCCCCTCGATCCGTCGCTCCAACTGGCGGGTGTCGCGCAGCAGTCGGTGATAGCGCTCCGCCCAGCGGGCGTGGTCCTCACGCTCGGCGCAGCCATGGCAGGGATGCGCCCGGATCTCCGTCCGCAGCCGGGCGATCTCGCGGTCGTCGGCCGCCTCCGAGCGGGGCTTGCGATGTCGCGACGGCACGACATGACCGGCCTTCGTCCGCAGCGCGGAGGCCAGATCACGGCGCGACTGCGGGCTGCGGGCGTTGAAGGACTTGGGGATCCGCATCCGGTCCAGCGCCTTGACCGGCACCGGGAAGTCGATCGATGCCAGCCGCTTGACCTGCCGCTCGGCGGTCAGCACCAGCGGCCGCGGGCCGTCCTGCGCATCGAAGCCGCGGTGGCCGTTCGTCCGCCCCGAGGGCATACCGGGGTCGAGGACCAGCGCCAGACCCGCGTACTTGCCGGTCGGCACATGGATGACATCGCCGGGCTTCAGCTTCTCCAGCGCCGCCGCGGCCGCCACCCGGCGCTGCGCCGCGCCCTGCTTGGCCAGCTCCGTCTCACGGTCCTTCAACTCCCGCCGCAGCCGGGAGTATTCCTCGAAGTCACCGAGGTGACAGGTCATCGAGCCGCGGTAACCCTCCAGCCCCTCCTCGTTCTTCTGCACCTGCCGCGAGATCCCGACCACCGACTTGTCGGCCTGGAACTGCGCGAAGGACATCTCCAGCAGCTCCCGCGAACGGTGCCTGCCGAACTGCGAGACGAGGTTGACCGCCATGTTGTACGACGGCTTGAAGGACGACCGCAGCGGATAGGTACGCGTCCCGGCGAGCCCGGCCAGCGCGCCCGGGTTCATCCCCCGCTGCCACAGCACCACCGCGTGGCCCTCGATGTCGATACCGCGGCGCCCGGCCCGGCCGGTCAGCTGGGTGTACTCGCCGGGGGTGATGTCGGCGTGCTGCTCACCGTTCCACTTCACCAGCTTTTCCAACACCACGGACCGGGCGGGCATGTTGATGCCCAGCGCCAGTGTCTCGGTGGCGAAGACGGCCTTGACCAGGCCCTTCACGAACAGCTCCTCGACGACCTCCTTGAAGGTCGGCAGCATGCCGGCATGGTGCGCGGCGATGCCCCGCTCCAGGCCCTCCAACCACTCGAAGTAGCCCAGCACATGAAGGTCGTCGTCCGGGATGCCGGCCGTCCGCGCCTCCACTATCCGACGGACCTGTTCGCGGCCCTCCTGGTCGTTGAGCCGCAGGCCCGAGACCAGGCACTGCTGGACGGCGGCCTCGCAGCCGGCCCGGCTGAAGATGAAGGTGATCGCGGGCAGCAGGCCTTCGTTGTCCAGACGGTCGATGACCTCGGGCCGGCTCGGCGTCCAGATACGGGCACGCTGGCGCCGCTCACGCTCCCGGTCCGCCTCGCGCATATTGCGGCCCCGGCGCTTGTCCCGGCCGAACGTCGGCCGGCTGTTCTCCATCCGCGCCAGCCGCTCCAGATCGGGGTTGACCTCACGGCGGCCGCCGCTCTGCCCGTCCCGCTCCTCGAACAGGTCGTATATCCGGCGCCCCGCGAGGACGTGCTGCCACAGCGGCACCGGCCGGTGCTCGGAGACGATCACGGCGGTGTCGCCGCGGACCGTGTCCAGCCAGTCGCCGAACTCCTCGGCGTTGGAGACCGTCGCCGACAGTGACACCAGCGTCACCGACTCGGGAAGATGGATGATCACCTCTTCCCAAACGGCGCCACGGAAGCGGTCGGAGAGGTAGTGCACCTCGTCCATGACCACATAACCGAGGCCGACCAGCGACTGGGAGCCGGCATAGAGCATGTTCCGCAGCACCTCGGTGGTCATCACGACCACCGGAGCCTCGGAGTTGACGCTGTTGTCGCCGGTCAGCAGACCGACCTTCTCGGCACCGTAACGCTTGACCAGATCCTGGTACTTCTGGTTGGACAGCGCCTTGATGGGCGTGGTGTAGAAGCATTTTCGGCCCTGCTCCAGGGCCAGGTGGACGGCGAATTCGCCGACGATCGTCTTGCCGGATCCAGTGGGGGCCGCGACCAGCACACCCTTGCCGGCCTCCAGGGCCCGACATGCCTCGACCTGGAACGGATCCAGCCCGAAGTCGTACATTTCACGGAAAGGGGCGAGTGCGGTGGCCTGCTCGGCCGCCCGGAGCTTGGCGGCGGCATAGCGCTCAGCAGGGGACATGTCCTCGGTCATCGTGCTTACGAGCCTACCGGCCACCTCTGACAACGACCCGATCTTTATGCCGCCCGTTTGCCGAAGGCTGGGCGCCGATGCGCTGTCGCTAGGTGGGTGGTGGGCCGGAGGGGACGCCCGGTAACCCTCCCCCAGCCTTCGGCCGGGAGGTGCCCCCACGGCGCGGGCGGCCCTGGCCCCAGAGGTTCATCGCCCCGTTGTTCGCTCCGGGTCCTGCGGGCGGCTCACCGGACATCCCCTCCGACCGCCGTACGTACGCGGCTGACCCGCCGTACCGATCACCGTCACGGCCGTACACCGCACCCCTTGGCAGGGACCTGGCCGGACCGCCCGCAGTTGGGCGCGGCCGGCATGGAGGTCGTGACGGACGGTGTCACCGGCCGGCAGTCGGCAACGCTGAACGGTTGGAGGGGATGTACCGGTGCCCGCCCGCAGGACTGGAGCGAACGCCGGGGCACTCAATCCCACGTAGCCGCGTCGCCCGCGCCGAGGACGGGTACCGGTGCGTCCCCTCCGACCCCCGCGGCAACCACACAACCCGCAAAACCCCAGCCCCCACCAACCCGCAGAAGTCAGGCGACGGACCGGCCGCGCCCCAAAGGGGCGCGGGGAACTGCGCGCCCAGCCACAACCGCACCCGCAGCCGGGGACGGAACGACGGAACGATCACCCCCGACGCCGACTACACCAAGTCACAACCCATCACGTGAAGTCGTCGTACCCACCACGACGCCCCGCACCGCCCTCGCCCGCCTCACCACTCGCCTGCTCCGGAAGCATCCGGCCAGAGGCAACCGGCTCGATCGCACCGACCTCGGTGGGCGTCAGATCGAGCTCCGAGGCCTCGTCGTCACTCAGCTCCGCATCCGGGTTGCCGAGCTTGCGGCGGCGGTCGTTGAAGAGGCAGATGCCGACGGCACCGAAGTACAGCACCACGATCGGCGCGGCCAGCAGCCCCATGGTCAGCGGATCACCGGTCGGCGTCGCGAGCGCCGCGAAGACCGTGATGCCCAGCACCATGAACCGCCACCAGCTCATGATCCGGCGGCCGGTGAGCACCCCGCCGAAGTTGAGCAGCACCAGGAGCAGCGGCAGCTCGAAGGCGAGGCCGAAGACCAGCACCATGCGCGTGACGATGTCGAAGAACTCGTCAGCGGGGAAGAAGTTGGCCCAGTCGCTGGGCGTCAGGCCGACCAGCGCGCCCGCCGTGGTCGGCAGGACCGCGTAGGCGAGGTACGCGCCGCCCAGGAAGAGCGGGGCACCGGCACCGACGAAGCCGAGGGCGTACTTCTTCTCGTGCCGGTGGAGACCCGGCGCGAGGAAAGCCCAGAGCTGGTAGAGCCACACCGGGGTGGCGATGACGACGCCGGTGGTGAGGGACACCTTGAGCATGATCGTGAACGGTGCGAGCAGACCGTTCGCCACGACCTGGGCACAGGGGTGGGTGCGCGGTCCGGAGGGTGCCTTGGGGCAGCCGACCGAATCGATGACCGGGCCCGTGACGAAGTGGGCGATCGCGTCGTACTGCCACATCGCGACGGCGGTGACGACGATGATCGCCAGCACTGATTTCAGCAGCCGATTGCGCAGCTCACGCAGATGCGCCGCGAGCGGCATACGCCCCTCGGGGTCCTTCTCCTGCTTGCGGGCAGACTTGGGCAACCCACTTCCTCGTCTCGTACATCAGCCGCTGCCGACCGGGCCGGTGCGACGGGGTCGGTTCGGTCAGCTCTGGTTGGTGCGGTTCGGCTCGGCCACGGGGCGCGAGCTGCTCACATCACCGGGAGCCGCCTGAATCGTACGAGGGGCCTGCTGAGCAGCATCAGAGGGAGCCTCGGAAGAGGTGCCGGACGTGGCACCACCGTCCGCGTCGCCGCCGTCCTTCTTCATCGCCTTGGCTTCGCTCTTGAGGATGCGAGCGGACTTCCCGAGCGAACGCGCCATGTCCGGCAGCTTCTTCGCGCCGAACAGCAGCACAATGACGACGAGGATCAGAATAATCTCGGGGGCCCTCAAGTTGCTGAACATGTGCGACTACCTTCTCGCCGGGGCGGCGTCTGCTGTGGTGCCTGCCGAATGGGGGTCGGACTGGCGTCCTGGTGCTCGCTCGATCGTAACGTTCGGTGGTGAACGCCGGGCAATGCCCGTGCATCTTCCGAATTGCCTCGACCGCCGCGCTGTGTGAACCGCAGAGGAAGCCTACCCTTCTGCCCTCCGCCGGAGCAGACCGCGCAGCCCGGCGGCAACATCTCAGTCCCGGCCGGCCTCGTGCACCCGGGAGGCGAGCGGCAGCGCCGCCCGCTCCAGGTCCTCGCTGGCCTGCTGGATCCGCTCCGAGGTCGCCCCGACCTGGCGGGCCAGACGCCGTACTTCGACGAAGACGCGGACGGCGAGGGCGCCGAGCACGGCGATCCCGGCGAAGCCTAGGGCGATTGCGATCATGGGCCAGAGCATGGCACGAGCCTATCGGTCAGCCCGTGTGCAGCCGCAGCGTGCGGACCCCTCCGCCGGTGAGCAGCTCGATGATCCGCTCGCCGGCCGGTTTGCGCACCGCGCGGCGGCAGTCGGGGCAGGTGAAGGAGTAGAAGGTGGTGCGGCTGCTGCCGCCGATCGCCAGCCGGAAGGCGTCCGAGGCCAGTTCGAAGCGGCCCCGGCAGTCCGGGCAGGCCGTCTTGAAGAGCACCGGAGCGCTCATGCCCGCCAAGGTGGTGGTCACCATCGTCATCCTTCGCTGCCTCGTCCTTCGCCCTGCGCCGGACGCTGCGCCCGGCATGCCGCCCGGCCCGCCGCGCTCACTCGCCGTACGCCGCGAGGGCCTGCTCGGCGGCCTGCCGCGCGCTGTCCGCGAGGGCCCGCGGCGCCACGATCCGGCCGTCGCGGCCCAGCCGCAGGGCCAGCCGCCGCAGCGAGGCCGGGTCGGGGGTGCGCAGGGTGATACGCAGCCCGCCGTCGGGGAGCTCATCGGCGCTGTCGTGCGGGTAGTACTCGGCGACCCAGCGGCCGCCGGGCCCGACCTCGATGGAGACCTCGGGGTCCTCGGCCGCGGGCTGCACCAGGCCCTCCGACAGATCACGCAGCTCGACCGGGGGCGGATCGGCGGGCGCGTCCAGCAGCTTGATCTCGGCGACGCGGTCGAGCCGGAAGGTGCGCCGGGCCTCCGAGAGCCGGCACCACGCCTCCATGTAGGTGTGGCCGACGGCGAAGAGCCGGATCGGGTCCACCTCGCGCTCGGTCAGCTCGTCGCGGGCCGGGGAGTAGTAGCGCAGCCACAGCCGGCGCCGCTCGGCGATGGCGCGGTCCACATCGGCGAACACCCCGCCCTCGGATTCGAAGGTCACCGAGAGCCGGGAGCTGGCGCCTGCCGCCTCTCCGGCCGCCGCCTCCAGCTTGGCGGTGGCCCGCAGCAGCGCCTGCCGGTCGCCCTCGCGCAGTCCGGGCAGGGTGGCCACCGCGCGGGCCGCGACCAGCAGGGCGGTCGCCTCGTCGGCGGCCAGCCGCAGCGGCTCGGCGACATCGTCGGGGTTGTGCCACCAGATGCGGTCGCCGTCGGTGTCGATGTCCAGGAGGTCCCCGCCGCGGAAGCTCGTTCCGCACATCGGCAGGACATCGAGGTCGGCGATCAGCTCGTCCTCGGTGATGCCGAAGGCACGGGCGACGTCGCCGACGCGGGCGCCGGGGCGCTCGCGGAGGTAGGTCACCAGGGACAGCATCCGGCGGGTCTGGTCGATCGCGTTCGTCGCCATGGGTCTCGTATCCCTCTCAGCCCTTGGCCACGGCACGCAGCCGGTCGATGACATCGGCGCGCAGTTCCGCGGGTTCCAGTACGACCACGTCGGGGCCGAACTCCACGAGCCAGGCGTCGAGTCCGTGCCCGTTGGGGATCTCCAGCTCGTCCCAGCCGTCGCCGAGTTCGCGGAGGGTGAGCGCACGGGCGCGCAGCGGATATCCGTGTTCGGCCCGCAGCTTGATCCTGGCGGTGCCGGTGGCGGTCTCGCCGGCCCAGCTCTCGACGGTCTCGCGGACGGTGACGTGATCGGGCACCGGCGCGGTGAACGCCCCTTGCCGGGAACGGACCTTGCCGGTGATCCGGGAGAGCCGGAAGACCCGCTCGGCCTTGCGCTCACGGTCCCAGCCGGCGACATACCAGTGGCCCCGCCAGCATTCGAGGATCCAGGGTTCGACCTGCCGCTGCTCGGGGTGGGCGGCGGTCGACTTGCGGTAGTCGAAGACGACGGGGCGGCGGTCGCGGCAGGCCAGCATCAGCGGCTCGAAGGCGGCCTCGTGGGCGGGGATACGGGGTTCGAGCGCGCTGTGCGGCTGTCCGGCGTCGTAGTCGGCACCGTCCGCGGCCAGCGGCATACCGGCCGCGCGCAGCTTCTGGAGCGCGCCGCTGGCGGCTCCCGCCAGCCGGGCCTGCTGCCAGATCTTGGCGGCGAGGCCCAGGGCGGCGGCCTCCTCGGCGTCCAGCGTGATCGGGGGCAGACGGTTGCTGTCGCGGCGGGCGAGATAGCCGATGTCGCCCTCGATGCCCTCGACGGTCTCGATGACGAGGCCCAGCTCGCGCAGATCGTCCTTGTCCCGCTCGAACATGCGGTTGAACGAGTCGTCGCTGCTCGCCTCGATGTAGGCCTCGATGGACGACCGCAGTTCACGTTTGGTCAGCGGGCGTCGCGTCCCCAGCAGGCACAGCGCCAGATTCATCAGCCGCTCGGCCTTGGCAATGGCCATCGACGCCCTTTCTCGTTGAACTCCCGATCGTTGACCGTACCGCTCGGGGTGGTCAGGGCAAAAGCCGAGGGCCCGTGCCATCGCGGCACGGGCCCTCGGTACGTCACCGGCGGTCGCGCACGGCGACCGGCGACGGTCTCAGACGGAGACCAGGTCGCAGACGAAGATCAGCGTCTCGCCCGGGGCGATCCGGCCGCCGCCGGCGCCACGGTCGCCGTACGCCAGGTGCGCGGGGATGGTCAGCCGACGGCGGCCGCCGACCTTCATGCCCTGCACGCCCTGGTCCCAGCCTGCGATGACCTGGCCGGCGCCCAGCTGGAACTGCAGCGGCTTGCCGCGGTTCCAGCTGGCGTCGAACTCCTCGCCGGTGCTGAACGACACACCGACGTAGTGGACGGAGACGGTGTCCCCGGCCTTGGCGACCGGCCCGTCGCCCTCCGTCAGGTCCACGATCTCGAGCTCGGTGGGAGCCGGGCCCTCAGGAAAGTCGATCTCGGGCTTGTCGATGCTCACGGATGTGCTCCTACTTACGAATCTTTACGATTACCGGGCCAGTCTTGCAGATCTTGCGAGGGCAGCCGTCAGACCGTGCCGACGATGTCGACCGAGAAGACCAGGGTGTTCTTCGCCAGCTCGTGCTGCGGGCTCGCGCCGTAGCCCAGCTTCGGCGGGATCACGATCTCCACCCGGTCACCGACGTGCTTGCCGACCAGCGCCTTGTCCCAGCCCTGGACGACCTGCCCGGTACCGATCTGGAACGCGGTCGCGCCACCGTGGTCCCAGGACGAGTCGAACTTCTTGCCGTCCTCCCACTTCACCCCGGTGTACTGCGCGATCAGCCCGTCACCGGCCTTGACCTCGGGGCCCTTGCCCTTGACCAGCACCTGCTCCTTGAGGTCCTTCGGGGCCTTCTCACCCTTGGGGACCTCGATCTTCGCGGCCTTCCCATCCGGAGCCGTCACCTCGGGCAGACCGTCCTCCGGCTCCGCCTGCTCGCCCTCGGCCTTCGCCTTCTTGTCGACCTTCTTCGCCCCGACGACGTCGACGACCCACACCAGGCCATCCTCCGGCTTGATCCCGGCCTGCGGGTTCAGGCCCGCGCCGATCAGCGCCTTGGCGGTGCCCTCGACCTCGAAGCGGCTGCCGACCTTCTGCCCGGCGACCGCGGACAGCACCTTCGGCGGCAGCATCTGCTGGGTCATCTGGTCGGTGACCTCGCTGACGACCTGGGTACGCGGCCCGCCCGGCTTGCTCCCGGGCTGCGGGGTCCAGCTGCCACCCAGGTTCTGGCCCTTCATCGACTTCGCCTCGAAGTCCAGCCGGACCAGATCGCCCTTCTTGACCGTGTCGCCCTTGCCCTCGATGAGGGTCTTGGTGACGGCCTTGTCGGACGGCTTGGCGCCCTTCGGCACCGTGATCTTGGGCTTCTCCCCTGCCTTGCCCTCGACCTTGGCGACCGCTCCGCCCGACGCGCCCTTGCCGTCGTCGGACCCGCAGGCGGCGGTGAACAGCAGGATGGGCACGGTCAGCGCGACGGCGGCGCGACGGGTGTTCTTCGTGAGGTTCATTCGTCCAACTCGGGCTCGTGGGGTGGGTGGGCAATGCCCGCCACTCTACGACCTGTGCCGCCGGACGTTTCCCTGCACAACACGGCAATGTGCCGGGAGCTCCGGCTCCCGGCACACCACCGCATTCCCCGCGGGTCACATACCTGCGATCAGCTTCTCCACCCGGTCGTCCACGGAACGGAACGGGTCCTTGCACAGCACCGTGCGCTGCGCCTGGTCATTGAGCTTGAGATGCACCCAGTCGACCGTGAAATCGCGGCGCTGCTCCTGCGCCCGGCGAATGAAGTCCCCGCGCAGCCTGGCACGGGTGGTCTGCGGCGGCACCGACTTGCCCTCGAAGATCTTCAAGTCATTGCAGATCCGCGCCGCCTGCCCCTTCCGCTCCAGGAGGTAATAAAGCCCCCGGCGACGGTGGATGTCGTGATACGCGAGGTCTATCTGCGCCACTCGTGGGTGGGACATGGTGATGTTGTTCTTTGTGCGGTATCGCTCGATGAGCTGATGTTTCATCACCCAGTCGATCTCGGTCGAGATACGGTCGAGCTCCTCGTCCCGGATCGCTTCGAGCGTACGGCCCCACAGTTCGAGGACCCGCTCGACGGTGCCCGTACGGATTCCGCGGCGGTCGCAGAAATCCACGGCCTTTTCGTAGTACTCCTGCTGGACCTCCAGCGCCGACGCCTCGCGCCCGCTGGCCAGCCGCACCTTGCGCTGACCGGTGATGTCATGGCTGACCTCGCGGATGGCCCGGATCGGGTTCTCCAGCGTCAGATCGCGCATGACCGTGCCCGCCTCGATCATGCGCAGTACGAGATCGGTGGCGCCGACCTTCAGCATCATGGTCGTCTCGGACATGTTGGAGTCGCCGACGATGACATGGAGCCGGCGATAGCGCTCGGCGTCCGCATGCGGTTCATCGCGGGTATTGATGATGGGCCGGGAGCGGGTCGTCGCCGAGGAGACGCCCTCCCAGATGTGCTCCGCACGCTGACTGACGCAGTAGACGGCGCCCCGCGGAGTCTGCAGCACCTTGCCCGCGCCGCACAGCAGCTGACGGGTGACAAGGAACGGAATGAGGATGTCCGCGAGCCGGGAGAACTCACCGTGGCGGGCGACGAGATAATTCTCGTGGCAGCCGTAGGAGTTTCCCGCCGAATCGGTGTTGTTCTTGAAGAGATAGACGTCGCCCGCGATTCCCTCCTCGTGCAGGCGGCGTTCGGCGTCGACGAGCAGGCCTTCGAGAATGCGCTCGCCGGCCTTGTCGTGCGTGACCAGTTCGGTCACGTTGTCGCACTCGGGAGTTGCATATTCCGGGTGCGAACCCACGTCCAAGTACAGGCGGGCGCCGTTCCGCAGGAAGACATTGCTGCTGCGGCCCCATGACACGACACGGCGGAAGAGGTACCGCGCCACTTCGTCAGGCGACAGTCGGCGCTGTCCCCTGAACGTGCACGTGACGCCGTACTCGTTCTCCAGCCCGAAAATGCGGCGGTCCATGACTGAACATTACGCCTGATGGCCTGCTCTGAAACCGGGTTCGACGGTCCCGTTTCGATCATTTTCCGCCGTGGACCCATCAGGCGTAGGCCGCACGGGATCGCCAAGGAATCGCTTCGTCGACAAAAGGACGAGCAGCGCGGCGATCCCACCGGCACCGGCCACCGCGAAGCCCGCGACCGCGCCGCCGCCCTCCACCGCCGGACCCACCACCGAGGCACCCAACGCCGACCCCACGCCGAACGTCGTCACCAGCCAGGAAAACGCCTCCGTCACCGTGCCCTTGGGCGCGTGCCGGTCCACCACCACGAACGCGCAGGCCAGCGCCGGCGCCAGGAACACACCGGCGACACCGGTCAGCGCCGTCATCCCGACGACGCCCGGCACCAGCACCAGCGGCAGATACCCCAGTGCCAGCAGGGCGACCAGCAGCCGCAGCCGGCTCTCCGGCCGTCCCGGCCACTCCCGGGAGCCGTAGACGAGACCGCCGGCCAGCGCACCGACACCGAGCGCGGACAACAGCGCGCTGGAGACCATCCCCCCGCCGTGCTCATCGGCGTACGCCACCGCCGCGACCGCGATCGACCCCATCGCCAGCCCCACGAAGAAGAACGCCCCGATCAGCACCAGCAGCCCGGCCGAACGCAACGCCCCCAGCCAGTGCGCCTCACGGGGCCCGCTGCGCCACCGCCGGGACGGCCCGGAGACGACGACGGAGAGCGCGCCGAGCACCCCGATCAGGTTGATCACCAGCAGCGCCATCCCCTCCGACCATGCCGCCACGCACAGCGTCACCAGCAACGGCCCCACGGCGAACATGACTTCCTGCGCCACCGCGTCCAGCGCATAGGCGGCGTGCACCCGGTCCTCGCGCTTGAGGACACCGGGCCACAGCGCCCGCAGACCGCCCTCCAGGGGCGGGGTGAAGAAACCGGCGATCACCATGGCGGCGTAGGCGAGCCACAGCACATCCAGGCCGACGGCCGCCAGCAGCGCCATGCCGAGCGCCGAGAGCACCGAGGCGGGCAGCATCACCCGCGGCTGTCCGTAGAGGTCCACGGCCCGGCCGAGCAGCGGCTGGCCGATGGCGTTGCAGACGCCGTAAACCGCGGAGAGCGCACCGGCCAGGGCGTAGCTGCCACCCTCGGCGCGTGCGAAGAGGACCACGGCCAGCGCCGCGGTGGCGTTCGGCAGCCTGCCGACCAGCGTCCCCGCCAGGAGCCGGGCGGCATGCCGGGTCCTGAGAAGCTCCGCGTATCCCGCGGCCATGCGCGCCCCTTTCCTGCCCGGCCGAACCGGACGTGTTACGTATAACTGCCGCCGTCATACGTACCATGTCCACCACCCGCCGTCCACCCGCGGACATGAGGAGCAAGACAGCCGGTGACCAGCAACGAGGCCGCACCACCTCCCGGTGCGAACACCGGAGCGGCCGGCGCCGCGCCCCCTGGCAGGCCGGCCGCCGCCCGCGTCACCAGCCGGGACGTGGCCCGCGCCGCCGGGGTCTCCCAGGCCGCCGTCTCGCTCGTCCTGGGCGACAAATGGCGCGGCCGGGTCTCCCCCGGCAAGGCGGAGGCCGTACGCACCGCCGCCCGTGAGCTGGGCTACCGGCCCAACCTCGCCGCCCGCAGCCTGCGGATGGGCCGCACCCGTACGGTGCTGCTGGTCGTCCCCGTCCTGACCACGGAATTCTTCGCCCGCGTCTACACCGGCGCGGCCCGGGCGGCCGCCGACCACGGCTTCGGCGTCGTCCTGTACCCCTCCCCCGAAGGCATCGGCCCCGCCCGCAACCCGTTCGACTCCGCCGCGGCCACCCTGGACGGAGTGATCGCCTCGTCCATGGCCGCCGAGGCACTCACCGCGCTCCGGGACGCCGATCTGCCCCTGGTCATGCTGGACAGCGACCCCGGCGACGACCGGGCCGACGCCACCGTCAACCTCGATATCGCCGACGGCGCACGACAGTTGATTGGCCATCTGAGCGCCCTCGGCCACCGCCGGATCACCCACCTCGCGGCCGATGTCCCGTCCTGGACCTTCGAGCTGCGCGCCCGCGCCGTCGCCGACAGCCTCCACGGCGTCCCCGGCGCTGCGCTGCGCCGGCAGCCGACCGCCCTGAGTGTCGATGCCGGGCTGCACGCCGCACACGCCGCGCTCACCGGGCCCGGCCCCCGCCCCACGGCGTTGCTCTGCGACGACGACATCATCGCCGCGGGCGCCTGCAAGGCCGTCCGCCGTCTGGGCCTGCGCGTCCCCGAGGACGTCTCCGTCACCGGCTTCGACGATCTGGCCCTGGCCGTCGCCGTGGAACCGGAGCTGACGACCGTACGGCTGCCCGCGGAGGAGTTCGGCGAGGCCGGGATGCGGGCCCTGATGACGGTGCTCGACGGCCGCCCGGCGGACACCCCCACCCTGCCCGTGGAACTGGTCCCCCGCGGCTCCACCGCCCCGCCCGTGGACGCCCCCGGCAATGCCGCGCGCCCCGGCGGGAAGTGACCCACCGGGGCGCGTGAACCGGGCCTCGGGCCCGGAAGCGGTACCTCGTCAGAGCTTGGGGCCGGACTCCCCCTCGGAGTCGTCCTTCCCCTTGCCGCCCTTACTGCCCTTGCCGCCGGCGCCCTCGTCGGACGCCCCGGCCGCACCGGCATCGGCGTCCGCGTCCGCCGCCGGCTCCTCGGCGCCCGCGGCGTGCTCGTCCAGGAGCCGCGACAGCTGCCGCCCCAGGATCCGCTTGAACTTGCGCTGCTGCGGTCGCGTGCGGTCCAGGGTGGCGACCTCGAGCTGCTCGGCGGTCAGCGTGCGCTCACCGCCGTTGGTGTCCCGCGACAGCGAGTCCACCGCCAGCTTCAGCGCCTCGGCCAGCGTCATTCCGTCGCGGTGCCGCTGGTCGAGGTAGCTGCTGATCTGATCGGCATTGCCGCCGACGGCCACCGAGCCGTGCTCGTCCACGATCGAGCCGTCGTGCGGCAGCCGGTAGATCTGGTCGTCCTCGGGCGCGCTGCCGACCTCGGCGACGATCAGCTCGACCTCGTACGGCTTCTCGGCGGCGCTGGAGAAGATCGTGCCGAGCGTCTGGGCGTAGACGTTCGCCAGACCGCGCGCGGTCACGTCCTCCCGGTCGTAGGTGTAACCCCGCAGATCGGCATAGCGCACACCGCCGATCCGCAGATTCTCGAACTCGTTGTATTTGCCGACGGCAGCGAAGGCGATCCGGTCATAGATCTCGCTGACCTTGTGCAGGGCGCGGGAGGGATTCTCGGCGACGAATACCACGCCGTCGGTGTATTGCAGCACCACGACACTGCGGCCGCGCGCGATGCCCTTGCGGGCGTATTCGGCGCGATCGGCCATGGCCTGCTGGGGTGAGACATAGAACGGCGTCGACACCGGCTATCCGTCCCTTCCTGTCAAGAGCTCTCTCAGTGGCTGGGGGCACACCCAGCGGGAGCTGGGGAGCATTGCGGAACATCCGTCCCGTCAGAGCAACGCGGCGCGCGGACCGTCGGGCTGTTCCAGGCGGCGCTCATGAATGGCCCGGGCGATCTCCGAGACCTCGGCCTCGGTCAGCTTCTTGAAGCCGTCCTCGGTGATCACCGTGACGATGGGGTAGATCCGCCGTGCCATGTCCGGGCCGCCGGTCGCCGAGTCGTCGTCCGCGGCGTCATAGAGCGCCTGGACGACGGCCATGGCGGCCTGATTCTCCGTGAAGTCCTCCTGGAAGAGCTTCTTCAGCGCGCTGCGCGCGAAGAGCGAGCCGGAGCCCGTCGCCGCGAAGCCCTGCTCCTCCGAGCGCCCGCCGGTCACGTCGTACGAGAAGATACGGCCCTTCTCGCGGTCCAGGTCATAGCCGGCGAACAACGGCACCACGGCCAGTCCCTGCATGGCCATCCCGAGATTGCTGCGAATCATCGTCGACAGACGATTCGCCTTGCCCTCCAAGGAGAGTTGGGCACCCTCGACCTTCTCGAAGTGCTCCAGCTCCAGCTGGAAGAGCTTGACCATCTCCACCGCGAGGCCTGCCGTGCCCGCGATGCCGACCGCCGAATACTCGTCGGCCGGGAAAACCTTCTCGATATCACGCTGCGCAATGACATTGCCCATGGTCGCCCGCCGGTCACCGGCGAGCACGACGCCCCCGGGGAACGCCGCGGCAACGATCGTCGTGCCGTGCGGCGCCTCGATGGCACCCTGCACCGGCGGCAACGGGCGATTGCCCGGCAGCAGATCGGGCGAGTGCTCGCCGAGGAAATCCATGAACGACGAGGATCCAGGCGTCAGGAAGGCAGCTGGTAGACGCCCGGTGCTTCGAGTATTGGCTTCCACACGTTTCCTTCCAGATATGCGATGGCCCTGCGCATGGCGTCGGGGTCATCCCTCAACTTGCCGAGTGCCGAGTTGCAGTTGATGCACCGTACGCCTCGGACCTTACCCGTATCGGGGGTGTGATCCACATGTCCGGGGCCCTGCGGGAGACGGACCGGGCGGATACCGGCCGCTCCTTGATCATCGCGCCCCGCCCGGCGGCGCCCCCGGCCGCCGGAACCAGCGGTCCGGCTTTCCGTGCACGGCATTCCTCGCCGCTGCGGCGACGCCCTGCCGTGGCGAATTCCGGGGCATACGGCCCGCCGGAGCCCCGGCGGCCATCGGACCTCCCCGGATGCGGCCCGAAGGCTGCGCGCGGTCATTCGGTTCCGCACCGCGCGCAACGCTCCGGCCCCCCTGAAGCGGACATGTCCGGTCTGCTCTACTGTCCGCCCTTTTGCACGAAGCTCCGAACGAAGTCCTCGGCGTTCTCTTCGAGCACGTCATCGATTTCGTCCAGGACGGAATCCACGTCGTCCGACAACTTTTCCTGGCGTTCCTTGAGGTCTTCCGAGGCCTCCGCGTCCTGCGTCTGCTCCTCGACCTCTTCGGTGGAACGCGTGGCCTTGGCCTGTCCGCCGCCGCTGTCCTTGGTCGCCATGTCCCTCACCCCGCTCGGTTCGCCCCGCTCGATGTGACCTTCAAGATCCGACCCTACAAGCAGGGCCCGACATCGGCCCTGCACTTGCTGCAACGCCCGGGAGTCACCTCGATGATTCCCGCCCCGCGACGATTTCAGCCGTGCATCGGCCACGGATCGCCACAAATTTTGTCGTGCACCTGCCGCGGCTCAGCGACCGGAGAGCGTCCTGACCAGCTCCTCTGCGGTACGACAGCGGTCAAGGAGCTCCTTGACGTGCTTACGGGTCCCCCGCAGCGGCTCCAGTGTGGGAACCCGTTGCAGGGAGTCACGACCGGGCAGATCGAAGATGACCGAATCCCATGAGGCCGCCGCGACATCGTCCGCGTACTGCTCCAGGCAGCGACCGCGGAAGTACGCCCTGGTGTCCTCCGGGGGCTTCTCCTCGGCCCGTGTGACGTCCGGCTCGTCCAGGAGCCGCTTCATCTTGCCGCGGGCCGCCAGACGGTTGTACAGGCCCTTCTCGGGGCGCACGTCCGCGTACTGCAGGTCGATGAGGTGCAGCCGCGCCGAGTCCCAGTCCAGGCCGTCACGGCGCCGGTAGCCCTCCATGAGCTCCCGCTTGGCGACCCAGTCCAGCTCGCCGGACAGGCTCATCGGATCGTTCTCCAGCCGGCCGAGCACGTCCTCCCACCTGGTCAGGACGTCCTTGGTCTGATCGTCCGCATCCGCTCCGTAACGGTCCTCGACATATTTACGGGCCAGCTCGAAGTACTCCATTTGGAGCTGTACCGCGGTGAGCGTACGGCCGCTGCGGAGCGTGATCAGGTGTTGCAGGGTGGGGTCGTGGGAGACCTGGTGGAGGGTGCGGACGGGCTGGTCGATGGCCAGATCGACGGCGATGAAACCGTCCTCGATCATGGAGAGCACCAGAGAGGTGGTGCCCAGCTTCAGATACGTCGAGATCTCGGAGAGGTTGGCGTCCCCGATGATCACGTGGAGCCGGCGGTACTTCTCCGCGTCGGCGTGCGGTTCGTCGCGGGTGTTGATGATGGGCCGCTTGAGCGTCGTCTCCAGGCCGACCTCCACCTCGAAGTAGTCGGCGCGCTGGCTGAGCTGGAAGCCGTGCTCATGGCCGTCCTGGCCGATACCGACCCGGCCGGCGCCGGTGACCACCTGGCGGGAGACGAAGAACGGCGTCAGGTGCCGCACGATGTCCGAGAAGGGGGTCTCCCGCTTCATCAGGTAGTTCTCGTGCGTGCCGTAGGAGGCGCCCTTGTTGTCGGTGTTGTTCTTGTAGAGGTGGATGGGCTGGGCGCCGGGGACCTGGGCGGCCCGTTCGGCGGCCTCGGCCATGATCCGCTCGCCGGCCTTGTCCCACAGGACGGCGTCACGCGGATTGGTGACCTCGGGGGCGCTGTATTCGGGGTGTGCGTGGTCGACGTAGAGCCTGGCACCGTTGGTGAGGATCACATTGGCCAGGCCGATGTCCTCGTCCGTGAGCTGGCTGGCGTCGGCGTTTTCCCGTGCGAGGTCGAAGCCGCGGGCGTCCCGCAGCGGGTTCTCCTCCTCGAAATCCCAGCGGGCACGGCGTGCCCGGTGCATCGCGGCCGCGTAGGCGTTGACGACCTGGGACGAGGTGAGCATGGCATTGGCGTTCGGGTGGCCGGGGACGGAGATCCCGTACTCCGTCTCGATTCCCATTACTCGCCGTACGGTCATGCGGCCCTCCTAGCCCGGCGGCGCCCCCGGATGGGGTCGGCGCTCAAGTACCGCTGTGCTTCCGGTCCGTGCGCGTGCCCCACGCCCGCACAGCGTGACGCAGCGGTACCGAAGAGCCTAGAACGCCTCTGCGGCGCTGGGGAGATCATTACAGTCATTGCTCCAGTCCGGTTTTCCCTGGTTCACCGCACCCTTAAGGGGAGCGGTTCTGGCGCCCCCGGAAAAGGGTCCGGCTGCGGACGCCCCGTGCAGGACATCCGCAGCCGGAGAGCGGTGTTACAGGTATTGGCCGGTATTCGCCACCGTATCGATGGAGCGACCGGTGTCTGCGCCCTGCTTTCCGGTGACCAGCGTACGGATGTATACGATCCGCTCGCCCTTCTTTCCGGAGATCCGGGCCCAGTCGTCCGGGTTGGTGGTGTTGGGCAGGTCCTCGTTCTCCTTGAACTCATCCACGCATGCCTGGAGGAGGTGGGAAACCCGAAGCCCCTTCTGATTGTGTTCGAGGAAGGCCTTGATGGCCATCTTCTTTGCGCGTCCTACGATGTTTTCGATCATCGCACCGGAGTTGAAGTCCTTGAAGTAGAGGACTTCCTTGTCACCATTGGCATAGGTGACCTCCAGGAAGCGATTCTCCTCGGATTCCGCATACATCTGCTCGACGACCGACTGGATCATTCCGCTTACCGCGGCCTTCCGCGATTCGCCGTGTTCGGCGAGATCGTCGGAGTGCAGCGGAAGCCTTTCCGTGAGGTACTTCGAGAAGATGTCCTTGGCGGCCTCCGCGTCCGGACGCTCGATCTTGATCTTCACGTCGAGACGGCCGGGGCGCAGGATCGCCGGGTCGATCATGTCCTCGCGGTTCGAGGCACCGATCACGATCACATTTTCGAGGCCCTCGACACCGTCGATCTCGGAGAGCAGCTGCGGAACGATGGTGTTCTCCACGTCCGAGCTGACGCCGGACCCCCGGGTGCGGAAGAGGGAGTCCATCTCGTCGAAGAAGACGATGACGGGGGTGCCCTCGCTCGCCTTTTCCCTGGCGCGCTGGAAGACCAGCCGGATGTGCCGCTCCGTCTCGCCGACGTACTTGTTGAGCAGCTCGGGGCCCTTGATGTTGAGGAAGAAGCTCTTCCCCGCGGGCTGCCCGGTCACCTCGGCGACCTTCTTGGCAAGGGAGTTGGCGACGGCCTTGGCGATGAGGGTCTTGCCGCAGCCGGGCGGGCCGTAGAGCAAGACACCCTTGGGCGGGCGGAGTTCGTGCTCCTTGAAGAGGTCGGGGTAGAGGTACGGAAGCTCGACCGCATCCCGGATCAGTTCGATCTGGCCGCCCAGACCGCCGATCTTGGTGTAGTCGATGTCCGGGACCTCTTCGAGGACGAGTTCCTCGACCTCGCTCTTCGGGATGACTTCGTAGACGTAGCCGGATCGGGGCTCGAGGAGCAGGGCGTCGCCGGGGCGGATGGTGATGTCCAGCAGCGGCTCGGCGAGCCTCACCACCCGTTCCTCGTCGGTGTGCCCGATCACCAGGGCGCGCTCGCCGTCCTCAAGGATCTCCTTGAGGGTGACGATGTCGCCGGCGCTCTCGAACTCCATGGCCTCGACCACGTTGAGCGCTTCATTGAGCATGACCTCTTGGCCGCGCCTGAGGTCCTCGGTCTCCACACTGGGGCTGACATTCACCCGGAGCTTTCTGCCGCCGGTGAAAATGTCGACCGTGCCGTCATCGTTCGTCTGAAGGAAGACTCCGAAGCCGGCCGGCGGCTGCGCGAGCCGGTCCACTTCCTCCTTCAGGGCGACGATCTGGTCGCGGGCCTCGCGGAGAGTATTGGCGAGACGCTCGTTCTGCGCCGAGACGCCGGCCAGGTTGGTCTGCAGCTCGACGATCCGCTCTTCGAGAATCCTCGTGTGACGCGGAGAGTCGGCGAGCTTGCGTCGCAGGACGGCGATCTCCTGCTCGAGATAGGCAACCTGGCCGGCGGGATCTTCAGACCCTCGCCCCGGCCGGATGCCGCGGTTGATGTCGTCGTCGTGGGCTGCCACGGTCCTCACCTCCTCCAAGGAGCTGGACGCTTCCTGACCCTACCTGGGCCGGTGCAGGTTGAAACCCCTAGATCGAAAAGACTGTCGGGGCGTGTCCGATCTTCACCCTTGCGCACGTCCTCACGCCAAGGGAATACCCACCCAACAACATCGGAAAGCGAGCGGTTGTATCGTCGACTTGGTCAACACCCGTCAGGGCTGGCGCCACTTAGACAAAAACGGTTCACGTACGCAGGAACGGCAGGCGAGATGACCGCACAGGACGAAGCCCCAGAGCTGGAAGTATGGATCGATCAGGATCTGTGCACCGGGGACGGCATCTGTGCGCAGTACGCGCCGGAGGTCTTCGAGCTCGACATCGACGGTCTGGCCTATGTGAAGAGCACCGATGACGAGCTGCTGCAGGACAAGGGGGCCACAACGCCCGTCCCGCTGAAGCTGCTCAATGACGTGCGGGACTCCGCGAAGGAGTGCCCCGGGGACTGCATCCACGTCCGCCGCGTCCAGGACCTCGTCGAGGTCTACGGCCCGGACGCGGAGTAGCCCCGCAGGAGCGGAATGCGCCCGGGGCGCACACACCGAGTGACCGGTCAGGCGCGGCGGGTGCTCACGGCGGCGGGGAGTTCGCTCTGGACGAACTTCCCGCCCTTCCATTGCCACTTGAGGCTCTTGCGGACGTCCGGGCAGCAGCGCGGGACGTCGCGCGTGGAGTAGCCCAGGACCGCCGCAGAGATCGCGCCATCCTTGACGGAGAGGGTTTGGACGCTGCGCTGCTGCGCGGGCGCGAGGAGTGTCGCCACGATCCGCGGGGCGGCCCGGCGCTCGGACGGCTGCGCCAGGACATAGACGCCGCTGGGCGGGGAGCCCGCCCCGGTGTGGCAGCGGACCACCGCGACGGTCTCGGCCGTACCGTCGCCGTCCAGGTCTCCGGAGGCCTTCTTCACCACGTCGAGGCGGTTGGGGCCGCAGTCGACCGGAAAGGTCACCTTGCCCGGGTCGGGGGCGGCGGAGGGGTGCCGGCCGCCGGTCGTGGCGTTGTGGGAGGTCGTGGCCGTGGCGTCGGGGGGCTGGACGAAGGACGCGGCCGCGACGACCGCCGAGATGGCGGTGGCGGTGGCGAGCCAGTGCATGGGGCGCGGCTGGGTGTGCAAGAGGTCCTGGCCTGCCATGGGCTGCACGCGGGGTAACTCCTGTGAAGTGCTGTGGCGGTGGGAGTGCCCAGCATCGTTCCACAGGAGGGGGCGCCAAGGAACCAGCAGGGCCGGAGTTTTCCGTGCAGATCCGGGGCGGAAACGCAGGGGCGCCGCCGGCGGATTCCCGTAAGGGAACTCGTCGGCGGCGCCTGGTGGTTCGATGGCCGGTTCCGGACGGTCAGCCGCGGTCGGCGGAGCCGCCTCCGGATGCCGCCGCCGCGTCCTTGCCGGGGCCGGTGTAGTCCTCGCCGTACGCGCCCTTGGCGGGGCGGCGGCGGCGCAGCGGGGGCTCGACGCCGTCGGCGAGGCGGCGGGCGGTCAGCAGGAAGCCCGTGTGGCCGATCATCCGGTGGTCGGGGCGGACGGCGAGGCCCTCGACGTGCCAGGTGCGGACCATGGTTTCCCAGGCCGACGGCTCGTTGAAGGTGCCGTGTTCGCGGATCGCCTCGACGGTGCGAGCCATCTGCGTCGTCGTCGCGACGTAGGCGCAGAGGATGCCGCCGGGGACCAGGGCCTTGGAGACGGCCTCCAGGCACTCCCAGGGGGCGAGCATGTCGAGGATGACGCGGTCGACGTCGGCGTCGGAGAGGTTGTCCTGGAGGTCACCGACGGTGAGCGTCCATGCGGGGTGCGGACCGCCGAAGTAGCGCTCCACATTCTGCGTGGCGATCTCGGCGAAGTCGGCGCGGCGCTCGTAGGAGTGCAGCATGCCGTCGTCGCCGATGGCGCGCAGCAGGAAGCTGCTGAGCGAGCCGGAGCCCACACCGGCCTCGACGACGCGGGCGCCGGGGAAGATGTCGGCCATCGCCAGGATCTGCCCCGCGTCCTTGGGGTAGACCACGGCGGCGCCGCGGGGCATGGACAGGACGTAGTCGGGGAGCAGCGGGCGCAGCGCGAGGTAGGCGACGTTCCCGGTGGTACGGACAACGCTGCCCTCGGGAGCACCGATCAGCTCGTCGTGGGGGAAGGCTCCCTTGTGGGTGTGGAAGCTTTTTCCCTCTTCGAGCGTGAAGGTGTAGTGGCGTCCCTTGGGGTCGGTGAGCTGGACCTGGTCCCCGACCTTGAAGGGCCCGCGACGGCGGGCGGCACCGGTCGGTTCGGACATGTGACCAGCCTACCGGCCCGTTGGGGCCCGGCCGACCAGTGGGCAGGGGCGGGTGGGCGGAAGCCGGCTTCGTCGCCCCCGCCCCCGGAGGCGAACCGAGCCCGGTCAAGCAGCCTTGCGGGCCATGGCGGAGACGAAGGCCCGCTCGACGTCGGCGGTGGACAGCACGCCGTAGATCTCACCGGTCTCCTCGATGACGAGGTATTCGGTGGCGGGGGTGGCCCGCAGGTATTCCAGGAGGTCCTCGCCGGCGAGTTCGGCGGAGACCCGCATACCGTCCTTGAGGTCCTGGGCGAGGGTGCCCACGGCGACCCAGGGGCGGCGGTGGTCGGGGACGCCGACGATGGCGGCCTCGCGGACGAGGGCGGTGGGTGTGCCCTGGCGGTCGACGACGACCAGGGCGCGGGCGCCGGCGTCGTTGGCGCGGCGCAGCGCCTCGGAGAGCGGGGTGTCGGTCTCGACGGGGACGGCGCGCCGGGTCAGGGTGCGGGCGGTGAGGTCGGGGAGGCGTTCGCGCAGCCGGGCCATCCGCAGGCTGTTGCCGGCGCCGGTCCAGATGATGGCGGCGAGGATCGCGGCGAGCAGCGCGTCGGTGAGCGAGTCGGCGCCGCCGATCTCGGGGCGGGCGGTGCCGAGGGCCCCGGTGTGGGTGAGCAGCGGCAGTCCGATGAGGACGGTGACGGCGAGCGCGCGGCCGACCCAGGCGGCGGCGATGGTGCCGCTCATGGGCCTGCCGGTGATCTTCCAGACGAGGGCGCGCAGCATCCGGCCGCCGTCCAGCGGGAGGCCGGGCAGCAGGTTGAAGACCGCGACGATGAGGTTGGAGATCATCAGGCCCGCGAGCAGGACACCGGGGACGGTGCCGGGCTCGACCAGCTGCATACCGGCGTAGAAGACACCGGCGAGCACGAGGGAGAGCAGCGGGCCGACGAAGGCGAGGACGAATTCCCTGCCGGGGGTCTCGCTCTCCTTCTCGATCTCCGAGACGCCGCCGAAGAACTGCAGCTGGATGCGGCGTACGGGGAGCTTGAAGCGGAGCGCGGCGACGGTGTGGGCCAGCTCGTGGACGAGCACCGAGGCGTAGAAGGCGACGGCGAAGAAGAGCGAGACCAGATAGCGGGCGGCGCCGAGCTCGGGCAGTACGCGCTCCAGCTGGCCGCCGAAGACCCAGGTGATCAGGGCCGCGACGAGGAACCAGCTGGGCGCCACGTAGACCGGTACGCCGAAGGGACGGCCCATCAGGATGCCGCCGCCGCTCCTCTTCTTGCCCGGTGTGGGTCCCTTGGGGGTCTTGTCCTTCTCGGGCGGCTCGGGCGGCTGGGGCCGCACGGACTCCTCGGGGTCCTGCGACTTCCCGCTCTCGTCCACGGCGTCCCCTCATTGAATACGGCATTCGCCCCTGCTCGGCCTGATATCTCGATCATGCAGGGCGAAGGGGTCCGCCGTCGATGGTATGCGGAGCGACCGGGCGCGGTCGGCTGCGGGGGCCCTGCGCCGGTGACCCGTCCGCGCCTGTCAGTGGCGGGCCGTAGGGTTTTGTGGCATGGGATGGAGCACGGAGCAGGCCGAGGCGGGCACACGGAGTGGGCAGAGCGGCGGCGGGCCGGGCGCGGAGGCGGCCGGGGCGGAGGCGGAGGCGGCCGGGGCGGGGGCGCGGGGCGGGGAGCAGCCACGGCCTCCGGTGGCGCTGTCGCCGTCACGGGCGAGCGATTTCATGCAGTGTCCGCTGCTCTACCGCTTCCGGGTGATCGACCGGCTGCCGGAGCAGCCGAGCGCGGCGGCGACCCGTGGCACGGTCGTGCATGCGGTGCTGGAGCGGCTCTTCGACGCCCCGGCGGCGGAGCGTACGGCGGCCGGGGCGCGGGCGATGGTGCCGGGCGAGTGGGAGAAGCTGCTCGCCAAGCGGCCGGAGCTGGCCGGGCTGTTCGCGGAGGATCCGCAGGGCGAGCGGCTGGCGGGGTGGCTGGCGGAGGCCGAGGCGCTGGTGGAGCGGTGGTTCTCGCTGGAGGACCCGACGCGTCTGGAGCCGGCGGACCGTGAGCTGTACGTGGAGACGGTGCTGGAGTCGGGGCTGCAGCTGCGCGGGTTCATCGACCGGGTGGACGTCGCGCCGACGGGCGAGGTGCGGATCGTCGACTACAAGACCGGCAAGGCGCCGCGGCCGCAGTTCGCCGAGGGCGCGCTGTTCCAGATGAAGTTCTACGCCCTGGTGATGTGGCGGCTGCGCGGTGTGGTGCCGCGGCGGCTGCAGCTGGTCTATCTGGGCAGCGGCGATGTGGTGACGTACGACCCGGACGAGGCCGATCTGCGGGGCGTGGAGCGGAAGTTGCTGGCGCTGTGGGAGGCGATCCAGCTGGCGACGGCGACCGGCGACTGGCGGCCGCGGCCGACGAAGCTGTGCGGCTGGTGCGACCACCAGGCGCACTGTCCGGAATTCGGCGGCACTCCCCCGGTGTATCCGCTCCAGGTGCGCCCGGCGGAGGGCGGTGTGCCGCCGCAGGGCAGAATGGGGGAGATCTAACGAAGGAGAGCTCGTGGCCATCCGCGTCCTGCTGGTCGACGACCAGCCCCTGTTGCGTACGGGATTCCGGATGATTCTGGAGGCGGAGCAGGATCTGGCGGTCGTCGGGGAGGCCGGTGACGGTCTCCAGGCACTGGAGCAGGTGCGGGCGCTGCAGCCCGATGTGGTGCTGATGGACATCCGGATGCCCCGGATGGACGGTGTCGAGGCGACCCGGCAGATCACCGGTCCGGCGAAGGACGGCCCGGCGAAGGTGCTGGTCCTGACGACCTTCGACCTGGACGAGTATGTCGTCGAGGCGCTGCGGGCGGGGGCGAGCGGCTTTCTGCTCAAGGACGCGCCGGCCAATGAGCTGGTGCAGGCGATCCGGGTGGTGGCGGCGGGCGAGGCGATGCTCGCACCGAGCATCACCCGTCGGCTGCTCGACAAGTACGCCGGGCATCTGCCGTCGGGCGAGGAGCCGGTGCCGGACACTCTGCACACCCTCACCGAGCGCGAGGTGGAGGTGCTGAAGCTGGTGGCCCGCGGGTTGTCGAATGCGGAGATCGCCGCGGATCTGTTCGTGAGCGAGACCACCGTCAAGACGCATGTGGGCCATGTGCTGACGAAGCTGGGGCTGCGCGACCGGGTGCAGGCGGCGGTGTACGCGTACGAGAGCGGGCTGGTGCGCCCCGGCGCGCAGTAGCCGGCCGCGCATAGCCGGCGGGGCCCTGACGGCCCGGCAGACGAACGACGGCGGGGCCGGCCCGGGAAGATTCCCCGGGCCGGCCCCGCCGTGGTGTGCGGGTCCGGTCAGGCGTCGGTCGCCTTGCTGATCTCCCAGAAACGGAAGACGGTCGAGGGGTCCAGGGTCCATTGCAGGCCGGATACCCCGTCCCGGGCCACCGCGTACTGCTTGCCCTGCCAGATCGGGATCATCGGCACGTCCTCGGCGACGATGTCCTGCAGCTCCCGGAAGTGGTCCTTGGTGGCGCCGCGGTTCGGCTGGTCGGCCGTCTTGGGCAGCAGCTGGCCGGTGATGGTGGGCGAGGTGTAGTTGTTGGCCACCACGCTGTCCTTGCCGAAGAACGGCGCGGTGAAGTTGTCGGGGTCCGGATAGTCGGGGATCCAGCCCTTGACGTAGACGCCGAACTTGCCGTCGGCCATGCCCTGCTCGTACTCCTTGGTGGGCAGGGTGCGCACCTTGGCGTCGAACAGCCCGCTGGCGTTGAGCTGTTGGGCGATCTCCTCGAAGGCCGGGACGGTGCCGGGGCCGTAGCGGTCGGGGGTGGCCCACAGCGTGAGCCGCACCTTGCCGTTGAGGCCGGCGGAGCGCAGCGCGTCCTTCGCCTTGTCGGGCTTCGGGCGGTCGCCGTAGGTGTTGAAGAAGGAGGTGCTGTGGCCCGTGATGCCGGCCGGGACGATGGAGTACAGCGGCACCGCGGTGCGCTGGTAGACGTCCCGGACGAGGGTGGAGCGGTCCAGGAGGTAGGCGATCGCCTTGCGGACGCCCAGCTTGCCGGCGACCGGGTCCTTGAGGTTGAACACCAGGTGCATGACCTCGGCGCTGGCGCCCTCCACGACCTGGGTGCCGTGCTGCTGCTCCAGCGAGGCGTTGTTCAGCGCCGCGATGTCCTTCATGGACAGACCACGGTAGGCGACATCGACATCGCCGCCCTCGACGGCCTTCTTGAGCTTGTCGGCGGCGTTGAAGAACTTCACGGTCATCCCGGAGTTCTTGACCTTGGCCGGGCCCTTGTAGGAGCCGTTGACGGCGAAGACGGCCTTCTGGGAGCTGTAGTCCTTGAGGGTGTAGACACCGGAGCCGACGGCCTTGCCATCGGTACGCAGCCGGTCGGCGGGGTACTCGGCGTGGTCGACGATGGAGCCGGCGCCCGAGGCTATCTTCATGGGGAAGGTCGCGTCGGGCGACTTGAGGTGGAAGACCACGGTCTTGGAGTCCGGGGTCTCGACCTTGTCGAGCGCGGAGAACATCACGGCGGGGCCGCTCTTGTCCTTGATGCGCCGGGTGCGGTCGAAGGAGTACTTGACGTCCTTGGACGTCAGCTTGTCGCCGTTGCTGAAGGTGAGGCCGCCCTTCAGGGTGCAGCGGTAGACCTTGCTCTCCCTGTCGGTGAAGCCGCAGCGCTCGGCGGCTTCCGGCTCGGGGGTGGTGCCTCCCTTGGGGAAGCTCAGCAGGGACTGGAAGACGTTGTTGAACAACAGCCAGGAGCCGGGCTCGTAACCGGCCGCGGGGTCGGTGGACACGACCTTGTCCGTCATTCCCATGACCACGGGCTCGCCGTTGCCGGCGGCTTCCGAGTCGTCAGTGCCGCACCCGGCGACCGCGAGCAGAGCTGTTGCCAGCCCCGCTCCGATCGGGGCGGCCAGCCACTGGTCACGCTTCCTCACTAAACGGTCCTCACGTTCTGGGTCGTGCCTGTCGGGCCGCGGCGGGGAAGCCGCGGCGGTGGTGGGGTGCTGCATGGGTCGCCTCCGCCGGCTCAGTCGGCGACGCCGCGGCTGAGCTCCCAGATCTGGAGGCCCGAGGCGGAGTTGAGGGCCCACTCGAGGCCCGTGATGTCATCGCGCGCTGCGACGTACTGCTTGCCCTGCCACAGCGGGAGGAGCGGTACGTCGTCGGCGAGGATGTCCTGCGCCTGCTTGAAGTCGGAGCCCGCGGCGTTGCGGTCGGACTGCTGGCGGCTGGACGGGATCAGCTGCGACTCGATCTTGCCGTTGCGGTAGGGCGAGCCGAGGAAGTTCTGCTTGCCGATGAACGGCGCGATGTAGTTGTCGGCATCCGGGATGTCGGGGAACCAGCCCATGTTGTAGACGGAGTACTTGCCGTCCAGGGCCTCGGTCCGGAACTGCTGCCAGCTGTCGACACCCTTGATGCTGACGTCGAACAGCTTGGTGTTGTTGAGCTGGCTCTGCACCGCACGGACCTCCTTGGCGGTGCTGGAGCCGTAGTGGCTCGTGGTGTACGTGAGGGTGAACTTCACCGGAGAGGTGATGTTCGCCTCCCGCAGCGTCTTGCGGGCGGCCGCGGCGCTGGGGTTCCCGTACTTGTTGAAGAAGGAGTTGATGTGGCCGGTGAGGCCCGTGGGCACCATCGAGAAGAGCGGGTCGCCGGTGTAGGAGTAGACGTTCCGCACCAGGTCCGAGCGGTTGACGATCTGCGCCATCGCCTGCCGCACGGCCTTGTTGGAGACGGCCGGGTCCTTGGTGTTGAAGGCGAGGTAGCGGATCTCCTGGCCCGGCTGCTCCTGGAGCATGATGCCCTTGTCGCGGGCGTTCTCCAGGCCCCTGACCTGGTCGGGCGACAGACCGCGGTTCATCACGTCGACGCTGCCCTTGCGCAGCGCCTTCTCCGTGGAGGCCGAGTCGTTGAAGAAGCGCATCTCGACCTTGTCGTTCTTCACCTTCACCCCGCCCTTGTAGGTGGGGTTCTTGGTGAAGACGGCCTTGGCGATGCGCTTGCCGCTGCGCTGTACCTTGAGGGTGTACGGGCCGGAGCCGACCACGTCGAAGCCACTGTAGAGGCGCCCCTTGGGGTAGACCTCGGGGTCGACGATGGACGCGGCGGGCGTGGTGAGCTTCTGCGGGAAGGTGGCGTCCGGCTTCTTGAGGTGGAAGACCACCTCGCTGTCACTGGGCGCCTCGACCTTGTCGATGCCGTCGAGCAGCGGCACCGGACCATTGGTGTTGTTGATGGTCTTCATGCGGTCGATGGAGAACTTGACGTCCTGTGCCGTCAGCGCATGCCCGTTCGAAAACTTCAGGCCGCTGCGCAGGGTGCAGCGGTACTGCTCGTTCTGGGTGTCGCGGAAGCCGCAGGACTCGGCGGCCTCGGGCACCGGAGCGGTACCGGACCGCGGCAGCCGCATCAGCGTCTGCAGGGTGCTGCGCATGACGTTCCATGCGTCGACGTCGTAGGCCTGCGACGGGTCGAGCGGAGCGGGCGCCGCCTTGGTCGCCTCGATAGGAGTGGCGACCCCCACGACGATCGGATCGACACCCTCGCCGGCACTGTCCGAGCTGCCACAGGCGGCGAGGACGGGGGCGAGGAGACCGGCCAGCGCCGGCAGCACCAGGGTCTTGCGATTCATCGTCGGCAGGTTCCTTATCAGCGCAGCAATGTTGCCCGCGTCGACATTAGTAGGAACGGCCAGCCGCGCTGAGACGCAAAGGAGTTGTCTCGATATGGCACCTGGATAACGATGCAACCTGATCGATATCCGGACGGTGGAACGATTCACACGTTGCTCCACCAATCCGGACACTTACCCCCGCGGAAACCACTCCAGAGGCCCCCTGGAACACCTGAGGAGTCCGCTGTCGACGGCCCGGCACGTGAGAAACGTCACGCGTTCAAGGATCCATGACGAAGCGGCAATTCAGTCATTGCATTCGTCACGGAAAATGAGCGGGCCGCTCCCCTCGGTTCCCGGTGCCTTTCCCGGAGCACGCTCAGTGCACGGTTCCACGGCTTTCCGTGATGAGCGTTCGGAGAAATGGCAGATCGACTTCTTCCAGTGAGCGCACGACCGTACGCCCCAGGGCGGGCGGGATCGGCGTCACCGAGGGCACCGCGACGACCGGGCAGCCCGCCGCCTCCCCCGCCGTCACACCGGTCAGGGTGTCCTCGATGACCGCACAGCACTCCGGGTCCGCCCCCAGCCGCGCGGCGGCCGTCAGATACGGGTCGGGGTGCGGTTTGGTGCGCTCCAGGTCGTCGCCCGCCAGGGTCAGCCGGAAGTTCTCCGGGCCGAGCGAGTGCAGCATCTGGTCGACGATGGCACGGTGCGAGGCGGAGACCAGCGCGGTGGGCACGCCATGGGCGGCCAGCTCGGCCAGCAGCCTGCGGGCGCCCGGCATCAGCGGGACGCCGCGTCCGATCCGGGCCAGGAAGGCCGCGTTGAGCAGCACGCTGAGCTCGGTCAGGCTGATGTCGACGCCGGTGGCCTGAATCAGATAGCCGGCGCTGCGGGTCATCGGACCACCGACCACGACCTCACGGTGTGCGTCGTCGAGGATGTGCCCGAGCTCGGCGAAGACCTCCGCCTCCGCCTCCCACCAGAAGCCCTCGGTGTCGACCAGGGTGCCGTCCAGATCGAGGAAGACGGCCTGGAGGGTCGCGGCTTCGGCCGTGCGGGTGCCGACTGCGGGGATGCTGCTGGTCATCCATCCACCTCCGTTACGACGTCCCCCAAGGGACGAAAGGGCCGGTCGCCATCCCCAGCTGGGGAAACGACCGGCCGCCACCGGACCGATAAGTGTACGACGGTACGCGCCGGAATGCGTGGTGATACAGGTCAGGGCCGTTCCGGGAGGAAACCCGGGACGGCCCTGGCATGCTCACGCAGAGTTACCCCGTGTTGCTGCCGTGACCGGAGGCAACACGGCGCCTCCGGCGGGCTTCCGCCCGCTACCGCGCGTTGAAGTACTTGGCTTCCGGGTGGTGGATGACGATGGCATCGGTGGACTGCTCGGGGTGGAGCTGGAACTCCTCGGAGAGCTCGACCCCGATCCGCTCCGGCTTCAGCAGGTCGGCGATCTTGGCGCGGTCCTCCAGGTCGGGGCAGGCACCGTAGCCCAGCGAGAAGCGCGCGCCACGGTACTTGAGCGCGAACATGTCCTCGACGTCGTCGGGGTCCTCGCCGGCGAAGCCCAGCTCGGCCCGGACCCGGGCGTGCCAGTACTCGGCGAGCGCTTCGGCCAACTGGACGGACAGGCCGTGCAGTTCGAGGTAGTCGCGGTAGGAGTTGGCCTCGAAGAGCTCGGCGGTGGCGCCGCCGATCTTCGAGCCGACGGTGACGACCTGCAGCCCGACGACATCGGTCTCACCCGACTCCTCCGGGCGGAAGTAGTCGGCCAGGCACAGCCGCCGGCCGCGGCGCTGACGGGGGAAGGTGAAGCGGGTGCGCTCGGTGCCGTCCTCGTGCAGCAGGATCAGGTCCTCGCCCTTGGACACACAGGGGAAGTAGCCGTGCACGACGGCGGCTTCCAGCAGGTTCTCGGTCTGCAGCTTGTCGAGCCAGCCGCGCAGCCGGGGGCGGCCCTCGGTCTCCACCAGCTCCTCGTACGTCGGCCCCTCGCCGGTGCGGGCCTGCTTGAGGCCCCACTGGCCCTTGAACAGCGCACCCTCGTCCAGCCAGGAGGCGTAGTCGGCCAGCTGGATGCCCTTGACGACCCGGGTGCCCCAGAACGGCGGCGCCGGGACGGGGTTGTCGATGGCCACGTCGGAGCGCACCGCGCCCTCGGGCTCCTCGACCTCCAGCACGGCGGTGTCCCGCTTGGGCACCCGGCGCTGCTTGAGCTCGGGGAGGCTGGCGCCGGGCACCCCGCGCTTGACCGCGATCAGGGCGTCCATCAGGCGCAAGCCCTCGAAGGCGTCCCGGGCGTAGCGGACCTCGCCCTCGTAGATCTCGTGCAGGTCCTGCTCGACGTAGGCACGGGTGAGGGCGGCGCCGCCCAGGATGACGGGGAAGTCGGCCGCCATCTTGCGCTGGTTGAGCTCCTCCAGGTTCTCCTTCATGATCACCGTGGACTTGACCAGGAGTCCGGACATCCCGATGACATCGGCCCGGTGCTCCTCGGCGGCTTCCAGGATCGCCGAGACCGGCTGCTTGATGCCGAGGTTGACGACGTTGTAGCCGTTGTTGGACAGGATGATGTCGACGAGGTTCTTGCCGATGTCATGGACGTCGCCGCGGACGGTGGCCAGCACGATGGTGCCCTTGCCCTCGTCGTCGGACTTCTCCATGTGCGGCTCCAGGTAGGCCACCGCGCTCTTCATGACCTCCGCGGACTGCAGCACGAACGGCAGCTGCATCTGACCGGAGCCGAACAGCTCGCCGACGACCTTCATGCCCTCCAGGAGGGTGTCGTTGACGATGCCGAGCGCGGGCCGTTCCTTCAGCGCCTCGTCGAGGTCCGCCTCCAGGCCGTTCTTCTCACCGTCGATGATGCGCCGCTGGAGGCGCTCGTCCAGGGGCAGCGCCAGGAGCTCCTCGGCCCGGCCGGCCTTCATCGACTTGGTGTTGACGCCCTCGAACAGCTCCATCAGCTTCTGCAGCGGGTCATAGCCCTCGCTGCGCCGGTCGTAGATCAGGTCGAGGGCGGCCTTGACCTGCTCCTCCTCCAGGCGCGCGATCGGCAGGATCTTGCTCGCGTGCACGATCGCCGAGTCCAGACCGGCCTTGACGCACTCGTCCAGGAACACGGAGTTCAGCACGATCCGGGCGGCCGGGTTCAGACCGAAGGAGATGTTCGACAGGCCCAGGGTGGTCTGGACGTCCGGGTGACGCTTCTTCAGCTCCCGGATCGCCTCGATGGTGGCGATGCCGTCCTTGCGGGACTCCTCCTGGCCGGTGCAGATGGTGAAGGTCAGACAGTCGATGAGGATGTCGCACTCGTGCACACCCCAGTTGCCGGTCAGATCCTCGATCAGCCGCTCGGCGATGGCGACCTTGTGCTCGACGGTGCGGGCCTGGCCCTCCTCGTCGATGGTCAGCGCGATCAGCGCCGCACCGTGCTCGGCCGCCAGCGCCGTGACCTTCGCGAACCGCGACTCGGGCCCGTCCCCGTCCTCATAGTTGACGGAGTTGATCACCGCGCGGCCGCCGAGCTTCTCCAGGCCGGCCTGGATGACGTTCAGCTCCGTGGAGTCCAGCACCACGGGCAGGGTGGAGGCGGTGGCGAAACGGCCGGCCAGCTCCTCCATGTCCGCGACGCCGTCCCGGCCGACGTAGTCGACGCACAGGTCGAGCATGTGGGCGCCCTCGCGGATCTGGTCGCGGGCCATCTCCACACAGTCGTCCCAGCGCCCCTCCAGCATCGCCTCACGGAACTTCTTCGAACCGTTGGCATTGGTCCGCTCACCGATCGCGAGGTACGAGGTGTCCTGGCGGAAGGGGACCGTCTGGTAGAGCGAGGCGGCACCCGGCTCGGGGCGCACCTGGCGCGCCGGCGGGGTGACCCCGCGGACCCGCTCGACGACCTGGCGCAGATGCTCGGGGGTGGTGCCGCAGCAGCCGCCGACCAGCGACAGGCCGTACTCGCCGACGAAGGTCTCCTGCGCGTCGGCCAGCTCGGCGGCGGTCAGCGGGTAGTGCGCGCCGTCCTTGCCCAGGACCGGCAGCCCGGCGTTGGGCATGCACGCGATCGGGACGCGGGAGTGGCGGGCCAGGTAGCGCAGATGCTCGCTCATCTCGGCCGGGCCGGTCGCGCAGTTCAGACCGATCATGTCGATGCCCAGCGGCTCCAGCGCCGTCAGCGCCGCGCCGATCTCCGAGCCCAGCAGCATGGTGCCGGTCGTCTCGACGGTGACCGAGCAGATCACCGGGAGGTCGGTGCCGGTGGCCTGCAGGGCGCGGCGGGCGCCGAGGATGGCGGCCTTGGTCTGCAGCAGGTCCTGGGTGGTCTCCACCAGCAGCGCGTCCGCACCGCCGGCGATCATGCCCTCGGCGTTCTGCTGGTAGGCGTCGCGCAGGGTGACGTACGGGGCGTGGCCCAGGGTCGGGAGCTTGGTGCCGGGGCCCATCGACCCGAGCACATAGCGCTGCTGCCCGGTCGAGGCCGTGAACTCGTCGGCGACCTCCCTGGCGATGCGCGCACCGGACTCCGACAGCTCGAAGACCCGCTCGGGGATGTCGTACTCGGCCAGTGCGGCGAAGTTCGCGCCGAAGGTGTTGGTCTCCACGCAGTCGACGCCGACCGCGAAGTACTCCTCGTGGACCGACCGCACGATGTCGGGCCGGGTGATGTTGAGGATCTCGTTGCAGCCCTCCAGCTGCTGGAAGTCCTCCATGGACGGATCCTGCGCCTGCAGCATGGTGCCCATCGCGCCGTCCGCGACCACCACCCGCGAGGCCAGGGCCTCGCGGAACGAGGCGATGCGGGACGTGCTGTCGGACGATGGCGTGTTCGAGGCCATGGAGATGCTCCCGTGGTTGCGACGGCTGTCGGCTTTGCACCCTCCTTCAGAGGGCGCACCCGGCCAGCGTAGCTGCCGGTCCGGTACACGTGTTCCCCGTTTCACGCCCTGGACAGCACCGCTCCACCCCCTTGCCTGCACGATCCGTGATCGTTGGCAGACTCCCGTGCACTCACTCAAGAAACTACAGATCGCTGACTTCAGTCGGCATGGACCGATATCGTTCAGCATTGTCGAACCGCTAACTTCGGAGGTTGCCCGATGGCACGCACCATCCAGTCGCTGGAGCGCGCCGCAGCGATGCTGCGGCTGCTCGCGGGAGGGGAACGGCGGCTGGGGCTCTCCGACATCTCCTCCTCCCTGGGACTGGCCAAGGGCACCGCCCACGGGATACTGCGCACCCTGCAGCAGGAGGGCTTCGTCGAGCAGGACGCCGCCTCCGGCCGCTATCAGCTGGGCGCGGAGCTGCTGCGGCTGGGCAACAGCTACCTGGACGTGCACGAGCTGCGCGCCCGCGCCCTCGTATGGACCGACGACCTGGCCCGCTCCAGCGGCGAGGCGGTTTACCTGGGCGTCCTGCACCAGCAGGGCGTACTGATCGTCCACCACGTCTTCCGGCCGGACGACAGCCGGCAGGTGCTGGAGGTGGGCGCGATGCAGCCGCTGCACAGCACGGCGTTGGGCAAGGTGCTCTCGGCGTACGACCCGGTGGCGCACAGCGAGATCGTCGAGGCGGACCGGGAGGCGTTCACCCCGCGCACGATGACCGGGCTGGGGGATCTCGAAGGGCTGCTGGACCTGACCCGCGCACGGGGCTGGGCGGCGGACGTGGAGGAGACCTGGGAGGGCGTGGCCTCGGTGGCCGCGCCGATCCATGACCGGCGGCGGATGCCGGTGGGTGCGGTGGGGGTCACGGGAGCGGTGGAGCGGGTGTGCCAGGACGGCGAGCTGCGGCCGGAAATCATCGCTGCTGTGAGGGATTGCGCACGCGCTGTGTCCCGGGATCTTGGTGCAGGGCGATTCTGACCGGTTTCACACCATAAGCTCACCTAAGTTTTTCGCCACGGAACCCTTGACGGGGTTCTACCGGTGAACAAAACTGCCGTTCGTCGGTCGGCATTGTCGAACACCTAACGGCAATATTCGCTATGGTGGGGCATTGCCGCGGGCCGACCACCGCCCTCTAGGAGGGCGCGGACCACCGGACGGGACCCGGGGTTCGCCTTCCCCTGGACGAAGGACAAAGGAGTCGCGGGTGTCCAGCTCCGACATCTTCATCAGCGAGACCATCGGTACCGCTGTTCTGCTGTTGCTCGGCGGTGGCGTCTGCGCCGCCGTCACGTTCAAGCGCTCCAAGGCGTTCAACGCCGGATGGGTCGCCATCGCCTTCGGGTGGGGCTTCGCCGTCCTCACGGGTGCCTATATCGCCGCGAAGTCCGGCGCACACCTCAACCCTGCGGTCACCATCGGCATCGCCATTCAGGGCGGCATCGAGTGGAGCCAGGTGCCGGTCTACCTGGCCGGCGAGATGCTCGGCGCCATGATCGGCGCGGTCCTGGTGTGGATCACCTACATGGGGCAGTTCCAGGCCCACCTGAGTGACCCCGAGGTCCTGGCGGACCACACCGGTGAAGAGGGCATGGTCGACCAGTCGGCCGCGCCGAAGGCCGGACCGGTCCTCGGCATCTTCTCCACCGGCCCGGAGATCCGGAACGTGGCGCAGAACCTGCTCACCGAGATCATCGCCACCGTCGTGCTCGTGCTGTCGATCCTCACCCTCGGGCTGAGCGACAACGGCAAGGGCGTCGGCGTCATCGGCACGCTGCTGGTCGCGCTGGTCGTCACCGGCATCGGTCTGTCGCTGGGCGGTCCGACCGGGTACGCCATCAACCCGGTCCGTGACCTCGGTCCGCGCATCGTGCACGCACTTCTGCCGCTGCGGAACAAGGGCGGTTCAGACTGGGGCTACGCCTGGATCCCGGTCGTCGGCCCGCTGATCGGCGGAGCCATCGCCGGGGGCATCTACCAGGTGGCGTTCGCCTGAGCCGCCTGACCGCCCCGACTCCGCCCGCACAGACTTCTTGGAGCAACCCATGAGCGACACCCCCAGCACCTCCTCGCACGGCCACGGCCCGTTCATCGCGGCCATCGACCAGGGCACCACGTCCAGCCGCTGCATCGTCTTCGACAAGGACGGCCGGATCGTCTCGGTCGACCAGAAGGAGCACGAGCAGATCTTCCCGAAGCCGGGCTGGGTGGAGCACGACGCCACCGAGATCTGGACCAACGTCCAGCAGGTCGTCGACAGCGCCGTGCACAAGGCCGGGCTCACCGCCGCCGACGTCAAGGCGATCGGTATCACCAACCAGCGCGAGACCACCGTGCTGTGGGACCGCACCACCGGTGAGCCGGTCCACAACGCCATCGTCTGGCAGGACACCCGTACCGACGCGCTCTGCAAGGAGCTCGGCCGCAACGTCGGCCAGGACCGCTTCCGCCGCGAGACCGGCCTGCCGCTGGCCTCCTACTTCGCCGGCCCGAAGATCCGCTGGCTGCTCGACAACGTCGAGGGCCTGCGCGAGCGCGCCGAGCGCGGCGACATCCTCTTCGGCACGATGGATTCCTGGGTCATCTGGAACCTCACCGGCGGCGTCGACGGCGGCGTGCACGTCACCGACGTCACCAACGCCTCGCGCACCATGCTGATGAACCTCCACCGCCTGGAGTGGGACCCGAAGATCCTCACGTCGATGGAGATCCCGGCGGCCGTGCTGCCGGAGATCAAGTCGTCCGCCGAGGTCTACGGCCGCACCACCAGCGGTGTGCTGGCCGGTGTCCCGGTCGCCTCGGCGCTCGGTGACCAGCAGGCCGCGCTGTTCGGCCAGACCTGCTTCGAGCAGGGCGAGGCCAAGTCCACGTACGGCACCGGCACCTTCATGCTGATGAACACCGGCCACGAGCCGGTCAACTCCTACAACGGGCTGCTGACCACGGTCGGCTACCGCATCGGCGACCAGCAGCCGGTCTACGCCCTGGAAGGCTCCATCGCCGTCACCGGCTCGCTCGTCCAGTGGATGCGCGACCAGATGGGGCTCATCAACAGCGCGGCCGAGATCGAGACCCTGGCCAGCACGGTCGAGGACAACGGCGGCGCGTACTTCGTGCCGGCCTTCTCCGGCCTGTTCGCCCCTTACTGGCGCTCGGACGCGCGCGGTGTCATCGCGGGCCTGACCCGCTATGTCACCAAGGCGCACATCGCGCGCGCCGTACTTGAGGCCACCGCCTGGCAGACCCGCGAGATCACCGACGCCATGACCAAGGACTCCGGTGTCGAGCTGACCGCGCTCAAGGTCGACGGCGGGATGACCTCCAACAACCTGCTGATGCAGACCATCTCGGACTTCCTGGACGCCCCTGTGGTGCGCCCGATGGTCGCCGAGACGACCTGCCTCGGCGCTGCCTACGCGGCCGGACTGGCCGTCGGCTTCTGGTCCAGCACCGACGAGCTGCGCGCCAACTGGCGCCGGGCCGCCGAGTGGACCCCCCGGATGGATGCGGCCACCCGTGACCGCGAGTACAAGAGCTGGCTCAAGGCCGTCGAGCGGACCATGGGCTGGATCGAGGACGAGGAGTAAACATGAGCACCCTGCAGAGCGTCCCGGCACTCGGGACGCACCCGGCCAGTGGTTCGCACGCGAGCCGTGCCGAGACCCGGGAGCAGCTTTCCAAGGCGACGTACGACCTCCTGGTGATCGGCGGCGGCATCCTGGGCATCTCCACCGCCTGGCACGCCGCACAGGCCGGGCTGCGGGTTGCCCTGGTGGACGCCGGTGACTTCGCCGGCGCCACCTCCTCCGCCTCCTCCAAGCTGCTGCACGGCGGCCTGCGTTACCTGCAGACCGGCGCGGTCAAGCTCGTGGCGGAGAACCACTTCGAGCGGCGTGCGGTCTCCCGCCAGGTGGCACCGCACCTCGCCAACCCCCTGACCTTCTACCTGCCCGTCTACAAGGGCGGCCCGCACGGCGCGGCCAAGCTCGGCGCGGGTGTCTTCGCCTACTCCGCGCTGTCCGCGTTCGGCGACGGCGTCGGCCATGTCATATCCCCGGCCAAGGCGCAGCGCGACGTTCCGGAGCTGCGGACGGACAACCTCAAGGCCGTTGCCGTGTACGGCGACGACCAGATGAACGACTCCCGGATGGCCCTGATGACCGTCCGCGCGGCGGCCGCGGCCGGCGCCACGGTCCTCAACCACGCCGAGGTCACCGGTCTGCGCTTCACCCAGGGACGGGTCACCGGCGCGGAGCTCAAGGACCGGATGGAGGGCGAGGAGTTCGGCGTCAACGCCCGCCTGGTGCTCAACGCCACCGGCCCGTGGGTGGACCACCTGCGCAAGATGGAGGACGCGAACGCGGCCCCCTCCATCCGGCTGTCGAAGGGCGCCCACCTGGTCCTGAAGCGGACCGCGCCCTGGAAGGCCGCGCTGGCCACCCCGATCGACAAGTACCGCATCACCTTCGCCCTCCCCTGGGAGGACATGCTGCTGCTGGGCACCACGGACGAGGAGTTCGAGGGTGACCCGGCGGATGTCTCGGTCACCGAGAAGGACACCGCCCAGATCCTGGACGAGGCCGCCTTCTCCATCCGCGACCAGCAGCTGTCCCGCGATCTGATCACCTACTCCTTCGCGGGTCTGCGGGTGCTGCCCGGCGGCCCCGGCGACACCTCCAAGGCCAAGCGCGAGACGGTCGTCACCGAGGGCAGCGGCGGCATGCTGTCGGTCGCCGGCGGCAAGTGGACGACCTTCCGCCACATCGGCCGTACGGTCATGAACAAGCTGGCCGCGCTGCCCGGCCACCCGCTGGCCGAGGACATGGAGCCGATCGCGCATCTGCCGAAGAAGCTCCCGCTGCCCGGTATCGCCAACCCGAACGCGGTCGCGCACCGGCTGCTCGTCGACGGCGGTACGCCCGGCCCGCGGATGGCCCCGGAGACCGCGCGGCACCTCGCCACCCACTACGGCTCGCTGTCCTTCGACATCGCCCGGCTGGCGAACGAGAACCCGGCGCTGGCCGAGCGCATCCACCCCGACGCCCCGGAGATCTGGGCGCAGGTCGCCTACGCCCGCGACCACGAGTGGGCCGAGACGGTCGACGATGTGCTGCGCCGCCGTACGACCCTGATGATCCGGGGCCTCGACTCGGAGGACGTCCGGACCAAGGTCAAGGACATGCTGGCGGAGTGACGCCGGCGGACCACGGCTGAGAACGGCTGAACAGCTGACGGCACGCCAGGGCGCGTGCAGCGAGTGACGATGGGGCGGTCCACGGGGCCGCCCCATCGCCGTGTCGGGAGGGGCGGAGCCGGGCGGGGCGGCCGTCGGCGGTCACTGTCAGTGGCGGCTGCGATGATGTGGACCGGAACGCATCAACGGGGGGTGACGATGGCGCGGCCACGATGGCGGCGGGTGGTGAAGTGGGCGGCCTGGACGGTCGCCGTGCTGATCGTGCTGCCGGTGACACTGGCGGGGACGGCGCTGCGCGCCCAGTACGCGGGCGAGGCGGCTCCGCAGGCCACGACCCGCGGGCGCGACGCGCTCTGGCTCGGCCATGCCTGGGTGGACGGCCGGCGGGACGCCTCCGACGTCGCGGCGCTGCGCCGGCGTCTCCAGGGCTCCGGCATCCGTGATCTGTACGTCCACGCCGGGCCGTTGGAGCACGACGGCACCCTGCCGCCGGCCCGCGCGGCCTACCCGCGGGCCCGTTGGCTGCTCTCCGCGCTGCACCGCGCGCTGCCGTCGGTGCGGGTGCACGCCTGGCTGGGCGACCGGCTGGTGTACGCGCCGGGTGAGCGGGGCGGGCTCCGGCTGTCGGACGCCTCGGCCCGTGCGGCGATCGTGGCCAGTGCCCGTCAGGTGCTGGCGGCCGGGTTCGCCGGCGTGCATCTCGATCTGGAGCCGCTGCACTCCGGCAACACCGACTATCTGCGGCTGCTGGACCGGCTCGGGCCCGCGGTCCGGGGCCGGGGAGCGGTGCTGTCCGTCGCGGTCCACCAGATCGATCCGCTGCCCGGACTGCACACGGTCAGCGGGGCGCTGACGGGCCACCGCAAGTGGATATCCCAGCGGTTCTTCGGTCAGGTGGCGCGCCGGGTCGACCAGATCGCGCTGATGTCGTACGACACCGGACTGCCGGCCGAGAGCCTCTACGGCGGCTATGTGGCGCAGCAGACCCGGCTGGCGCTGGCGGCGACGGGGCCGCACACCGATCTGCTGATGGGGCTGCCGTTCTTCCACACCGAGAGCGTCGGCCATCACGCCTCGGCGGAGACGGTGCGGGCCGCGGTCCGGGGCATACGTCTGGGGCTGACCCGTGAGGACCCGGGCCGCCGGCGGTTCGGAACGGCGCTGTATGTCGACTTCGCCGCCACGGAGGAGGACTGGGCCGCGTACGGGAGCGGCTGGGGCCGCCGTGACCGGTCATAATGAGCCGAGACATCGGATGTCTGGGACGGTATCCGGGCGGGTCCAGCGGGGAGGTCGGCATGGCGGTCACCGACGAGGCCATCGAGAAGATCAAGGGCATGATCGTCTCCGGGGCGCTGCGGCCGGGCGACCGGCTGCCGAAGGAGAGCGAGCTGGCTTCCGAGCTCGGACTGTCCCGCAACTCACTGCGCGAGGCGGTGCGCGCGCTCTCCCTCATCCGCATCCTGGATGTGCGCCAGGGCGACGGCACCTATGTCACCAGCCTCGATCCGCAACTCCTGCTGGAGGCGATGAGTTTCGTGGTGGACTTCCACCGCGACGACACGGTGCTGGAGTTCCTCGCCGTCCGCCGGATCCTGGAGCCGGCCGCCACGGCGATGGCGGCCGGCCGGATAGGCCTGGAGGAACTCGACGCCCTGGAGGCCCAGTTGAACGCGCTGGGGCCGAGCCCCTCGGTCGAGGATCTGGTCGCCTGTGATCTGGAGTTCCACCGCGGGATCGTCGCGGCGTCCGGCAACTCCGTGCTCTGCTCGCTGCTGGAGGGGCTGTCCGGGCCGACCACCCGGGCCAGGGTCTGGCGGGGACTGACCCAGAAGGATGCGGTGGCCCGCACCCTCACCGAGCACCGGGCGATCCTCGGCGCGCTGCGCGACCGGGACGCGGAGGCGGCGCGGGCCTGGGCGACGGTGCACATCGCGAGCGTGGAGCAGTGGCTGCGCGCCTCGCTGTGAGACCGGCCGGCACCGCCGCCGCGCCCTGGGTCAGACCGCGAAGCCTCCGTCCACGGCGATCGAGGCGCCCGTGATGTACCGCCCGCCGTCGCCCGCCAGATGGGCCACGGTCGCCGCGACGTCCGAGGCCCGGCCGTACGCCCCCAGCGCGGTGAACCCGGCCTGCATCGCCGCGCTCTCGCCGTCGGCGGGGTTCATATCGGTGTCGATGGGGCCCGGGTGCACGAGGTTGGCGGTGATGCCGCGCGGCCCCAGTTCCCTGGCCAGGGTCTTGGTCAGGCCGGTGAGCGCGGCCTTGCTGGTGGCGTAGAGGGTGCCGCCGGGGAAGGCCACCCGCTCGGCCATACAGCTGCCGATGGAGATGATCCGGCCGCCCTCGGTCAGATGCGCGGCCGCGGCCTGCGCCGCCAGGAACGGCGCCCGGACGTTGGTCCCCAGGACCCGGTCGACATCGTCGAGGGAGATCCCCTCGAACGGTCCGATCACACCGACGCCGGCGTTGTTCACCAGGATGTCCAGCCGCCCGAAGCGGTCGACGGTGCCGGCCACCGAGGCCCACACCGCTTCCGCGTCCCCGCAGTCGGCCCGGACGGCCCAGGCCTGTCCGCCTGCCCGCTCGATCTCCTTGACGACCTGTTCGGCCCGGTCCTGCCCGTTCCGGTAGGTCAGGGCCACCGCCGCCCCGTCGGCGGCCAGCCGCAGCGCGATCGCCCGGCCGATCCCCCGGCTCCCGCCGGTCACCAGGGCCGCCTTGCCGGTGAGCGGCCGGGTGCCGTCCCCCGCCTCCGTCGTCGCCGCCGTCGTCGCCGTCGCCGTCATCGTCATCACCTTCGTATCGAGTCGTCCGTGGCCGGGCGCAGCCGTGCGGAATCCACGGGATGGCGCGGGTGCGTCACCGGGTCGCGGGGGCTTTCCCGCGGTACGACTAGATCCTCCGGCGCGGCGGGGGCCTGGGCTGGCGGAATCCGGACGCCACGTCAGCGGCCCGGGAGCGCGGGTGCCGGCGGCGTCCCGATCCCGTAGACCCGCCCGGCCGTTCCCCCGAAGACGTCCGACCGCTCCGCAGCCGCGAGCTGCCCGGTGGCCGCCTCCGCGAGCGCCACGACGTCCTCGTAGCCGGCGGCCAGGGTGCACACCGGCCAGTCGGAGCCGAACATCATCCGGCCGGGGCCGAAGGCGTCCAGGACGTGCCGGGCGTAGGGCAGGATCTGCTGCGGCCGCCAGGCTTCCCGGTCCGCCTCGGTGACCAGCCCGGACAGCTTGCAGCTGACGTTCGGGAGCGCGGCGAGGGCGGTGACGGCGTCCGCCCACGGCTGCCACTCCCCCGTGACGACCGGCGGTTTGCCGGCATGGTCCAGCACAAAGGCAAGCTGGGGCAGGGCGCGTACCGCGGTGTGTGCGGCGGGCAGTTCGCGCGGGGTGACCAGCAGGTCGTAGACCAGCCCGGCGCCGGCCAGGGCGCCCAGGCCGCGCAGCACGTCCGGGCGGGTGAGCCAGTCGGGGTCCGGTTCGTCCTGCACCTGGTGGCGGATGCCGACCAGACCGGCGGGCAGCGCCGCGAGGACCTCGGCGAGCGCCGGGTCGCGGAGGTCGGCCCAGCCGACGACACCGGCGACCGGGCCGTCCCCCACCGCGAGGGCGAGGAGTTCGGCGGTCTCCTCGTACGAGGACGACGACTGGACGAGGACCGTGCCGTCGATGCCGTGCTCGGCCAGATGAGGAGTGAGGTCGGACAGCGCGTAGCCGCGGCGGATCGGATCGGCCCAGGGCCCGTCCATCCAGGGCTGTTCCCGCCGGCTGAGGTCCCACAGGTGGTGATGGGCGTCGATACGCATCAGGGGCGCGCTCCGGGGTCGGGCTCAGTCGTTCAGGGGCAGCGGCAGATCGGGGTCGAGCAGGCCGCGGGCGACGAGCGTATGCCACAGCTCGTCCGGGATCTGCTGGGTGAACAGCCTCGCGTTCTCGGCCATCTCCTCCGGTGTGGCGGCGCCGACAACGGCCGCGGCGATGGCAGGGTGTCCGAAAGGGAAGCGGAGCGCCGCCGCTTTGAGGGGGATATTGAACTCTGCGCAGCAGGCGGCAAGTTGACGCGCGCGGTCGAGCAACGGGGCCGGGGCCGGGGCGTAGTTGTAGGGCGCTCCGAGTGAGGGGTCGGCCAGCAGGCCGGAGTTGTAGACGCCGCCGACGACCACCGAGGTGCCGCGGCGGGCGCAGACCGGCAGCAGATCACCGGCGGCGGTGCGCTCCAGCAGGGTCCAGCGGCCGGCGCAGAGCACCACGTCGGCATCGAGGTCGGCGACCAGACGGGCCAGCGGAGCGCTGTGGTTCATCCCGAATCCGATGGCCCGGACCACCCCCTGTGCGCGCAGCTCCGCAAGGGCCGGGAAGCCCGTCTCGTACACCTCGCGCAGCTGGTCCTCGACGTCGTGCAGATAGACGATGTCGACGGCGTCCACCCCGAGCCGCGTCAGGGACGCGTCGAGGGTGGCGCGGATGCCGTCGCGGGAGAGGTCCCGTACGCGGGCCCGCGCGGGGGTGTCCACGAAGCCCTCGCCCGCCGCGCGTTCCCCCGGGGCGAGCGGGCGCAGCCGGCGGCCGACCTTGGTGGAGAGGGTGTAGGAGGCGCGGTCGTGGCCGCGCAGCGCCCGGCCGAGGCGCTCCTCGGACAGGCCCACGCCGTAGTGGGGTGCGGTGTCGAAGTAGCCGGCGCCGGTGGCGAGGGCGGTGTGGACGACCTCGCGGGCCTGCTCCTCCGGGACGGCGCGGTAGAGGTTGCCGAGCGGTGCACAGCCCAGCCCCAGGGGCGGGACGGTGACACCGGTACGTCCCAACTCCCGTGGCCCGTAAGGGGGATAGCGCATGGCGGGCCTCAGTCCTGCTTCTCGCCGCTGGTGAAGCGGGAGATGACCAGCGCGACGATGATGATCACGCCGTTGAGGAACTGCGTCCACAGTGGTGGCACCCCGCCCAGCGTCATCACATTGATCACGAGCTGGAGCGTGAGGACGCCGGTGAGCGCGCCGAAGAGGGTGCCCCGGCCGCCCTTGAGGCCGATCCCGCCGATCACCGCGGCGGCGAAGACCTGGAAGATCCAGCCGTTGCCCTGGCTCGCGGAGACCGCGCCGTAGTGGCCGGTGTAGAGGATCCCCGCAAAGGCGGCGAGCACCCCGCCGAGGGCCAGCACGATCCAGGTGAGCCGGTCCACCCGGATGCCGGCCGCGCGGGCCGCCTCCGGGTTGCCGCCGATGGCGTACAGCGCCCGCCCGTGCCGGAGGTAGCCGAGGGCCGCGCCGCCGAGCGCGAAGAGGGCGAGGCAGATCCAGACGGCGGCCGGTACGCCCAGCCAGTCGGCCTTGCCCAGATAGGCGAAGGACTCCGGCACATTGCCGATGGACCGGCCCTCGGAGATGCCCACTTGCAGGCCGCGGAGCATGGTGAGCATGCCGAGGGTGGCGATGAAGCCGTTGACCCGCAGGGTGAGGATGAGGAAGCCGTTGGCGGCGCCGACCGCCGCGCCCACGGCCAGGCAGAGCGGGATCGCCGTCCAGGCGGGGAAGAGCTCCAGCCCGGCGAAGCGGGCGCCGTCCGCGGGCATCACCAGCCACAGGGCGAGCACCGGCGCCAGGCCGATGGTCGACTCCAGCGACAGATCCATCCGCCCGCTGATGAGGATCAGCGCCTCGCCGAGCACCAGCAGGCCCAGCTCGGTGGACTGCTGGATGACGCCGATGAGGTTGTCCTGGGTGAGGAACGCGGGCGACACGATGAAGCCGATGACGCCCAGCACGAAGATCACCGGCACCAGGGAGAAGTCCCGCCAGCGGGCCGGCTCGATCCGGGGCCGGCGGCGCGGCGGCGGCCGGTCCACCGCGTCGGTGGCCGGCGGCGATGCGGTCTCGGTCATGACGCGGTCCCTTCCGTTCCTTCCCTGCCCGGTGAGTCCGGTGCGGCGTCCCGGCCGCCGCCGGTGCCGGGCGGCTGGTGCTGACCGCGGCCGCCGGCGGCCATCCCCTCCATCGCGGCGACCAGTTCGTGGTCGCGCCAGCCGGCCGGGAATTCGGCGGTCACCCGGCCGTGGAAGACCGCCAGCACCCGGTCGCAGACCCGGAGGTCGTCCAGCTCGTCGGAGACGATCACGGCGCCGCTGCCGCCGTCCGCGACCTCCCGTACGACGCCCAGCAGCGCGTCCTTGGACTTGACGTCGACGCCGTTGGTGGGCCGGATGGCGACCAGCACCGCGGGCTCACGGGCCAGCGCACGGGCGATCACGACCTTCTGCTGGTTGCCGCCGGAGAGCCCGGACACCGGCTGGCCGGGCCCGGTCGCCTTGATGTCGAGGGCCTCGATCATCCGCCGGGCGAACGCGCGGGTCCGGGAGGGCAGTACGGTGCCCATCGGCCCGAGCCGGCCGGTGACGGTGAGGGTGGCGTTCTCGGCGACGCTGCGGTGCGGGATCAGCCCCTCGCGGTGCCGGTCCTCGGGGACATAGCCGATGCCCGCGTCGAGGGCGTGCGGGACGCTGCCCGTACGGACCGGGCGCCCGCGCACCGCGATCCGTCCGGCGTCCGGCGTCCGCAGCCCCACCAGGGTCTCGCCGATCGCGGTGCTCCCGCCGGCCGTGGCGCCCGCGAGCCCCACCACTTCACCGGCCCGTACGGTCAGGTCGAGCGGCGCGAAGTGCCCGTCCACGGCCAGGGCCTCGGTCCGCAGCACCGGCTCGCCCGCCCGGCGCACGCCCGGCCGCGGCTGCCGTACGGCGGCCGGCTCCTCCCCCGTCATCGCCGCCACCAGCGCGTCCTTGGCCAGCCCCGGCACGGGCGCGGTCAGCACATGCCGGGCGTCACGGAAGACGGTGACGGTGTCGCAGAGCTCGTGGACCTCCTGCAGATGGTGCGAGATGAACAGGAAGGCCACGCCCTGGGCGCGCAGCGCGCGCAGCTTGGCGAAGAGCCGGTCGATGCCGCCCGCGTCGAGCCGGGCGGTGGGCTCGTCGAGGATGATCAGCCGGGCGCCGAAGGACAGCGCGCGGGCGATCTCCACGAACTGCCGCTGTTCGACGCCGAGATCCCGGATCCGGGCGGCGGTGTCGACCTCGACGCCGTACTCGGCGAGCAGTTCGCGGGCGCGGGTGTGCAGCGCCCGCCAGCGGATGGTGCGCGCGCCCTGGAAGCGGCCCAGGTAGAGGTTCTCCGCGACGGTCAGCTCCGGCACGGTCATCGACTTCTGGTAGACGCAGGCGACCCTGCGCTGCCAGGCGGCGGTGTCGCCCCAGCCGGGCGCCGGTTCCCCACCGAAGGTGACCCGGCCGGCGTCCGGGCGTTCCATACCGGTCAGCACGGACACCAGGGTGGATTTGCCGGCCCCGTTGCGGCCGACGAGGGCATGCGCCTCACCGGGCCGTACGGTCAGCCGGGCGCCGTCGAGGGCGACGGTGGGCCCGTAGCGTTTGACGATCCCCTCGGCGTGCACCGCCGCCGCCCGGTCGTGGGTCTCCACGGCCGCTACTTCTTCTTTTCCAGCTGATTGGCCCACAGCTTCTTGTCGTCCACGGTGTCCTTGGTGACCAGGGGCGCCGGCAGCTGGTCCTCCAGACCGTTCTTGATCTTCACGATGGTGGAGCCGTGATCGGTCGGCCCCGGCTTGAAGGTCTTGCCGTCCAGGCCGGCCTTGGCGTAGTGGAGCGCGTACTTGGCGTAGAGGTCGGCGGGCTGGGAGAGGGTGGCGTCGATCTTCCCGACCCGGATCGCGTCCAGTTCGTCCGGGATGCCGTCGTTGGAGATGATGGTGATGTGCCCGTCGGAGCCGGCCGGCCGGAGCAGCTTCTTCTGCTCCAGGAGGGCGAGCGTCGGCTGCAGGAAGGCGCCGCCGGCCTGCATGTAGATGCCGTTGAGGTCCGGATGCTGGGCGAGCAGGCTCTGCAGCTTGGCGGAGGCGACCTCGCCCTTCCAGTCCGTGGCCAGCTCATGCACGGTGATCTTCGGGAACTTCCGCTTCATACAGGCCGCGAACGCCTCGGAGCGGTCCCGTCCGTTGACCGAGCTGAGATCACCCTGGAGTTCGGCCACCCGCCCCTTGCCGCCCAACTGCCGGCCGAGGTATTCGCAGGACTTCTCCCCGTAGGCGCGGTTGTCGGCGCGTACGACCATGTAGACCTTGCCCTCGTCGGGGCGGGTGTCCACGCTCACCACCGGGATCTTCTTCTCCGCCAGGCGCTGCAGCTCGGCGGAGATGGCGCCGGTGTCCTGCGGTGCCATCACGATCGCTCCGGCGCCCTGGTCGGTCAGCGCCTGCACATTGGAGACGACCTTGGCGATGTCGTTCTGCGAGTTGGACAGCGGCAGCGCTGCCGGGCCGCCGTCGTCCAGGTCCTTCTCCAGGTACTGCTGGTAGGAGTTCCAGAAGTCGGTGTCCGTACGGGGCATATCGATGCCGATCCTGCCGCCCGCGGTGTCACTGCCGCGGTTGCAGCCGGTGAGCGCGGCGAGGGCGAGCACCGCGGCACAGGCCGCCGCGCCGGTCGTACGCAATCTCATGGGTGGTCCCTTGGTCGTGGTGTACGGACGGGCGAAGGGCGACCGGACGGCCCGGTTCACGTTGCGGGCCGCAGTCGTACCCCCTGCATCCCCCCGTCCACGGCGAGCGCCGTCCCGGTGATGCCGGAGGCGGACGGGGACGCCAACGAGGCGATGGCGGCGGCGACTTCGTCGGCGGTGACCATCCGGCCCATCGGCTGGCGGGCGTGGAGGGCGGCGCGTTCGGCGACCGGGTCGTCGGCGCGGTCCAGCAGCCGGCCGACCCACGGGGTGTCGGCGGTGCCCGGGTTGACGCAGTTGACGCGGATGCCCTCGCGGAGGTGGTCGGCGGCCATCGCGAGGGTCAGCGAGAGCACCGCGCCCTTGCTGGCGCCGTACAGCGCGCGCTGCGGCAGGCCCGCGGTGGCGGCGATGGAGCAGGTGTGGGTGATGGAGACCCGGCCAGGGGCGCCTGCGGCGGTGCGGCGCAGCGCCGGCAGCGCGGCGCGGGCGGTGCGCACCAGCCCCAGCACATTGACGTCCAGGACCCGGCTCCACTCCGCGTCGTCGTTGTCCTCGACGGTGCCGACGGCGCCGGTCCCGGCGTTGCCGACGAGGGTGTGCAGGGCGCCCAGCTCCCCCACCGCTTCGCCGACGGCGGCCCGTACGGCGGCGTCGGAGGTCACATCGGCCGTGACCGGGATCGCCCCGGCGGGCGCGCCGGCCGGGTCCCGGTCCAGGACGGCGACCCGCGCGCCGCGCGCCAGCAGCAGCGCGGCGGTGGCCGCCCCGATGCCGGAGCCGCCGCCGGTGACGAGGGCGGCCATCCCCTCGAAGTCGGCCGGGTGGCGGCCGGTCCGCGGTGCGTCGCTCATACGGTGACCTCCTGCTCGCCCCGGTGGTCGTGCGGCTGCTGACGGGCGCGCCACACGGGCCCGTCGGGAAAGCGGTGGGCGGCGACCGAACCGGGTTTCATCCGGGCCGAGAAGCCGGGCGCGGTCGGGGCGCGGTAGCGGCCGCGGTCGATGACGACGGGGTCGCTGAAGTGGTCGTGCAAATGGTCGACGTACTCGATGACCCGGTCCTCCCAACTCCCGGACACCGCCACGTAGTCGAACATCGCCAGATGCTGCACCAGCTCGCACAGCCCCACCCCGCCGGCGTGCGGGCACACCGGTACCCCGTACTTCGCGGCCAGCAGCAGGATCGCGAGGTTCTCGTTGACCCCGGCGACCCGCGCCGCGTCGATCTGTACGAAGTCCACGGCGCCGGCCTGCAACAGCTGCTTGAAGACCACCCGGTTGGCGACATGCTCTCCGGTGGCGACCTTGACGGGCTGTCCGGAGCGCACCGCGGCGTGCCCCAGGACGTCGTCCGGGCTGGTCGGCTCCTCGATCCAGTGCGGGGTCCAGGGCGCCAGCGCGGTCATCCAGCGGACCGCCTCGGCCACGTCCCAGCGCTGGTTGGCATCGACGGCGATCCGCACGCCGGGGCCGACCGCGTCCCTGGCCAGCCGCAGCCGCCGCTTGTCGTCGTCGAGGTCGGCGCCCACCTTGAGCTTGATCTGGCCGAAGCCGTCGGCCACCGCCTGCTTCGCCAGCCGCACCAGCTTGGTGTCGTCGTAGCCGAGCCAGCCGGGCGAGGTGGTGTACGCGGGGTAGCCCTCGGCCTTGAGGCGGGCGGCGCGTTCGGCGCGGCCGGGTTCGGCGGCGCGCAGGAGGGCCAGCGCCTCCTCGGGGGTCAGGGCGTCGGACAGATAGCGGAAGTCGACGAGCGAGACCAGTTCCTCGGGCGTCAGCGCGGCGAGGAACTCCCACACGGGCAGCCCCGCCCGGCCCGCGGCCAGGTCCCAGGCGGCGTTGACCAGTGCCCCGGCCGCCATCTGCATCACCCCTTTTTCGGGGCCGAGCCAGCGCAGCTGGGAGTCGTGGGTGAGGTCGTGGTGCAGGGCGGCGAGACCGGCGGCGGTGACGGGGGCGGCGCGGCCGACGACGTAGGGCGCGAGGGACCGGATCGCGGCGGCCATGACCTCGTTGCCGCGCCCGATGGTGAAGCAGAAGCCGTGCCCCTGCGGTCCGCTGCCGGTGCGCAGCACGACATAGGCGGCGGAGTAGTCGGGGTCCGGGTTCATGGCGTCCGAGCCGTCGAGCTGCTCCGAGGTGGGGAAGCGGACGTCGTGGACCTCGAGCTCGGTCACGGTGTCGGTCACGGCCATGCGCATGCCCCCTGGGATGTTGCGGAAGAACATCGGACCTTTCCCGGACATCCGATGTATAGACCCGCGTGTAAGACCGCGTCCAGACCCCGTACGGAAGTTGAGCCAATGAGCCTCGGAACAGGTCGGATGAATCGCTACCCCTCCCTGCAAAGGGGCTACGGACCGGCACCGCAGAAGCCGTAGTCTTGGGATCGCACGTAATGGAACTGCTGCCGGCGGCCGCCCCAGGCGGCCGCACCGGTCGGAAGGAGGCGCTGGGTGATCGAGCTCGAGGGGGTACCCGAGCTGATCGACCCGGTCATGGTGGCCGCGTTCGAAGGCTGGAACGACGCCGGCGACGCCGCCTCCGCCGCGGTCGCACATCTCGACCGGGAATGGAAGGGCGAGGTCTTCGCCGCGCTGGACGCGGAGGACTACTACGACTTCCAGGTGAACCGTCCCACCGTCTTCCTGGACGGCGGGGTACGCAAGATCACCTGGCCGACGACCCGCCTCTCCGTCGTCCGCGTCGGCGATACGAACGGCAAGGGCCGCAAGCGCGACCTCGTCCTGGTCCGCGGTATCGAGCCCAGCATGCGCTGGCGTTCGTTCTGCAACGAAATCCTCGGTTTCGCCCATGAGTTGGGTGTGGAGATGCTGGTGGTGCTGGGCTCGCTGCTCGGCGACACCCCGCACACCCGCCCGGTGCCGGTCAGCGGCGTCACCTCCGACGCGGATCTGGCCTCCCGGCTCGATCTGGAGGAGTCCCGCTACGAGGGCCCCACGGGCATCGTCGGCATCCTCCAGGAGGCGTGCACCCATGCCGGTGTCCCCGCGGTGAGCCTGTGGGCCGCGGTGCCGCACTATGTCTCCCAGCCGCCCAACCCGAAGGCCAGCCTCGCCCTGCTCAACCGCCTGGAGGACCTCCTCGACGTCCGTATCCCGCTGGGCGAGCTGACCGAGGACGCCCGCGCCTGGCAGCTGGGCGTGGACCAACTGGCGGCCGAGGACAGCGAGGTCGCCGAGTACGTCCAGTCGCTGGAGGAGGCGCGGGACACCGCGGACCTGCCGGAGGCGTCCGGAGAGGCCATCGCCCGCGAGTTCGAGCGCTATCTGCGCCGCCGCGACCCGCAGTCCGGTCCCGGTGTGGCGACGGAAGGCGGGCTCGCCGACGGCCGCGACAGCTCCTACCTCCGCGACACCACCAGCGGCCGCACCCGTCCGCCCCGCCCGGTGTCCAAGGAGCCCCGCGAGCCGAAGGCCGGCGAGGACTCGGCGACGGGCCCGAAGGACACGGCCAAGGGCAACGGCACCACCGAGACCCCGGACTCGTCGGGCGGCGCGGACTCCGCCGACTCCCCACGGCCGGAGGACGGCCCGGAGGGCAACGGAAGCTGAGACCGGGGACCACTCCCCGGCACGCCAGGGGCGCCGGACCGGCCAAGCGGCCGGTGCGGCGCCCCTGGCGTTTCCCTTGTGGAGCCCGTAAGTCCCGGGAAGCACAAGGAGAAGGGGCACTTCCGCCGGCCGGCGGAAGCGCCCCTGAAGGACGGAGATGACGGGTCGTTACAGGGCCACACCGAGCAGCGCGTCGACCGCGCGGGAGACCAGGCCGGGGGCGCCCTCGTCGGTGCCGCCCCCGTCCTGCTGCGCGGCGGCCCAGCGGTCCACGGCCGCGAGGGCGGCCGGGGAGTCCAGGTCGTCGGCGAGCGCCGTACGGATTTCCTCAAGGAGGGCGTCGGCGGACGGGCCGTCAGGACGGGAGACCGCGGCACGCCAGTGCGCCAGCCGCTCCACGGCCTCTTCCAGCACCGCGTCGGTCCACTCCCAGTCGGCGCGGTAGTGGTGCGCGAGCAGCGCCAGCCGGATCGCGGCCGGGTCGGTGCCGTCGCGCCGCACCGTGGAGACGAAGACGAGGTTGCCCTTGGACTTGGACATCTTCGCGCCGTTCAGGGCCACCATCCCGGCGTGCACATACGCCTTGGCGAACGGGTGCTCGCCGGTGAGCGCCTGGGCGTGCGAGGCGCCCATCTCGTGGTGCGGGAAGGCGAGGTCGGAGCCGCCGCCCTGGACATCGAAGCCCATACCGAGGTGGTCCAGCGCGATGGCGACACACTCGATGTGCCAGCCGGGCCGGCCGCGGCCCAGCGAGGCGCCGTCCCAGCTCGGCTCGCCCTCGCGGGCGGCCATCCACAGCATCGGGTCGAGCGGGTTCTTCTTGCCCTCGCGCTCCGGGTCGCCGCCGCGTTCGGCGGACAGCAGCCGCATCGCCTCGGCGTCCAGCCCGGAGACCTCGCCGAAGTGCGGGTCGGACTCGACGGAGAAGTAGATGTCACCGTCCAGCTCGTAGGCGGCGCCGGCGTCGCGCAGCCGCTCCACCAGCGGGACGATGCGAGGTATCGACTCGACGGCGCCTATGTAGTGGCGGGGCGGCAGCATCCGCAGGGCCGTCATGTCCTCGCGGAAGAGGGCCGTCTCGCGCTCGGCCAGCGCCGTCCAGTCGTCGCCGGTGGCCACGGCCCGCTCCAGGAGCGGATCGTCGACATCGGTGACGTTCTGCACGTAGTGCACTTGGTGCTTCGTGTCGAGCCACACGCGCTGAACCAGGTCGAACGCGTTGTAGGTCGCCGCGTGCCCCATGTGGGTGGCGTCGTACGGCGTGATGCCGCAGACGTAGATACGGGCGACGGGACCGGGGTCGAGGGTTACCCGTCCGCCGGTCGCGGTGTCGTGGATCCTCAGGTCGCGGCCCTGGCCAGGCAGGGCGGGGACCTCAGAAGCGGGCCATGCATGCATGCCTTGAGCGTAACCGGACGGATGTTCCGCATACGAACCGGACCGGAGGTCTGGCCGGAAAGGCGCTCTTGTGTTCGACGGATGAACGTGCAAGGGGGTACCGGCGATACGGCCGTATCTGGGCGGATCAGACGGGCGGATCAGACGGCCGGATCAGACGGGCGGATCAGACGGGCGGCCAGGGGATCGCCGGCCATTCACCGCTCGGCTCCGGGTGCCGGCCACTGCGCAGCAGCCCCGCCACCCGCGCCCGCAACGCCTCGGTCTCGGCGTCCGTGATCAGTTCGGCCAGTCGGGCGGCGAGCGGCCGGTCCTCCTCCAGCGCCCGCCGCAGGCCCCGCAGGACCTCCAGCGCCTCGTCGGTCAGCGGCTCCCCCGCCCACCCCCACAGCAGCGTACGCAGCTTGTCCTCGGCGTTGAACGTCACGCCGTGATCGATGGCGAAGAACTCTCCGTCGGCGCCGGGCAGCAGATGACCGCCCTTGCGGTCACCGTTGTTGATCACCGCGTCGAGCACCGCGAGCCGCCGCAGCCGCGGATGGTCGGCGTGCACCAGCAGCGCGGTGCGGCCCTCGCCGATCTGGGCGAGGCCGACGGCCTTCCAGCCGGGCCCCGGCTCCTCGTCCTCCACCAGCGCCAGCAGCTCGGGCACCTCGTCGCTGCTCTCCGGCGGATCGATCCACTCCTGGACCATCCCGGTGCCGTACGGGCCGTCCCGCAGCACCGTCGGGGGGATCAGGTCCCAGCCGCAGGCCCGGGAGATCTCGTACGCGGCGACCTCACGCTGGGCGAGCGTGCCGTCGGGGAAGTCCCACAGCGGGCGCTCGCCGGCGACGGGCTTGTAGACACAGGCGGCGCTGCGGCCGTCGAGGGCGACCGTGCAGTAGAGCACCGCGTTGGAGGCTTCCTGGATGCGGCCGCGGACGGTCAGCTCCCCTTCGGCGAGCAGGGCGTCCGTGGCGCCACCGGCGGGCTTCGGCGCGGCCGCCGGCAGGTCCTGCGGCCGGGCGGGGCCGGGCAGCGGCGCGGTGGGCTCTGCGGCGGACTCCATGGCGCTCAGGCGTCCCGCCGGTATCCGTTCTGGCGCGGGCATACGTGTCCCTCCGGGTCGAGCGGCAAGCTGCACAGGGGGCACGGCGGGCGGCCGGCGTTGACGACCTCCAGCGCCCGCTTGGCGAACGCCCTGGCCATGGTTCCGGTGAGGCGCACCCGGAGCATCGGCGGGCCGTTCTCGTCGTCCTGGAGCAGCCGCTCCTCGGCGTCGGCGAGGTCCTCTTCGCTGTCCGCGTCCAGCTCGACCAGGGCCTGCGCCTCGACGATCATCCGCTCGTCCTCGCCGTCCCAGGCGAGCGCCATCGTGCCGACCCGGAACTCCTCCTCGACCGGCGATTCCAGCGGTGCGGTGTCGCTCAGCTCGGCGGGCGAGACGGCGGGCACCGGGGCGTTGCCGCCGCTGCGCCGTACGACCTCGTCCAGCAGCTCGTCGATCCGCTCGGCGAGGGCGGCGACCTGGGTCTTCTCCAGGGCGACGCTGGTGGTGCGGCCGGCCGCGGTGGCCTGGAGGTAGAAGCTACGGCGGCCAGGCAGCCCGACCGTACCGGCCACAAAGCGGTCCGGCGCGTCGTAGAAGAACACCTGACGGGACAACGTCCTGCTCCGATTGCTCGACTGCGGGGTCACTGCGGTCGCTGCACGTCCTGCGGTCACTGCGCGGATCGCAGGGGCGTGGCGGGCAGCGCCGTCGCACCACCCTACTGCGCCGACTGATCACGCTGCTCCCGCACCACCGCCGACTGCCGCGTCCCGCTCGGCCGCCGCGGCGCCGCCCTCCGCCCGCGGTGCGAGCGATCCGAAGTCACCGGTGTCCCCGAGCCGGACGAGGTAGGGGCGCAGCCGGGTGTAGCGGATCGCGGTGACGGAACAGGGCTCGACGGAGATCCGCTGGAAGAGGTCGAGGTGCATGCCCAGCGCGTCGGCGACCAGGGATTTGATGATGTCGCCGTGCGAGCACATGGCGTAGGTCGCCTCGGGGCCGTGTGCCTCCTCGATCCGGGCGTTCCAGTCGCGTACCGCGTCCACCGCGCGGGCCTGCATCGCGCGCATCGACTCACCGCCGGGGAAGGCGGCCGCGGACGGGTGCTGCTGGACGATCTCCATCAGCGGCTCGTCGCTCAGTTCGGCGAGTTTCCGGCCCGACCACTCGCCGTAGTCGCATTCGCTGATCCGGTTCTCGATGTGCAGCGTGAGCCACGGCCGGGCGTCCAGCAGCGGCGCCACGGTCTCCCGGCAGCGCTGCAGCGGGCTGGAGACGACGGCGGTCAGCGGCACCTGCGCCAGCCGTGCGGGCAGCGCGGCGGACTGGGCGGCGCCGCGCTCGTCGAGAGCGACTCCGGGCGCCCGCCCGGCGAGCACCCCGGCGGTATTGGCGGTGGAGCGGCCGTGCCGCACCAGGATCAGCGTGGGCATGGCCGCCACCCTACGTTCCCCGTACGCCTTCCTGGCAGGTGGCCGGGCAACGCGCGAGAATGCCGGTGTGATCGTCGACAGCGCCATCTACCGGGAGGGCCGTCGCACCGAGTGCGCGACGGACTTCTCCCACGCCCTGGAGGAGGCGCGGGCCGAGGGGCACTCCTTCCTGTGGCTGGGGATGTACGAGCCGACGGAGGAGGAGTTCGCGCGCGTCCGGTCCGAATTCGCGCTGCACCCGCTGGCCGTCGAGGACGCGCTCAAGGCGCATCAGCGGCCCAAGCTGGAGGTCTACGACGACTCGCTGTTCATGGTGCTGAAGCCGGTCACCTATGACGACCGGGCCGACACGGTGACCGCTTCGGAGCTGATGGTCTTCGTGGGTGACGCGTTCGTCGTCACCGTCCGGCACGGGGAGGCCAGCCCCCTGGCGGCGGTGCGCCACCGGCTGGAGGAGCACCCGGAGATCCTGCGGCACGGTCCGGGGGCGGTGCTGTACGCCGTCAGTGACGCGGTGGTCGACCACTACATCGAGGTGGCCGCCGAACTCCAGCTGGACCTGGAGGAGTTGGAGGCGGAGGTATTCGCTCCGGTACGCGGCAAGGACACGAAGAACACCGCCGCCGAGATCTATGCGTTCAAGCGCGAGGTGCTCGAATTCCGCCGGGCGACCGGTCCGTTGGTGGAGCCGATGACCCGTCTGCAGAACCCCGGGGTGCCGTTCGTGCACGCGCACGCCCGGCCGTTCTTCCGCGATGTCGACGACCACCTCACCCGTGCCAACGAGTCGGTGGAGGGCCTGGACCGGCTGTTGTCGGACATTCTCTCCGCCCACCTCGCGCAGATGGGCGTGCGGCAGAACGACGACATGCGCAAGATCTCGGCCTGGGCGGCGCTGGCGGCGGTCCCCACTCTGATCGCCGGCATCTACGGCATGAACTTCGACCACATGCCGGAACTGAAGTGGAACCTGGGGTATCCGGTGATCCTGGGGGTGATGGTCATCATCGAGGTGTCGCTGTACCGGCTGTTCAAGCGCCGCGGCTGGCTGTGACACCGGGGTCCGGCGGGCCGTGGGCCCGGTCAGCTCAGGCGAACTCCGGCGCGGAGGTGGCCGGTCCGCCCAGTGCGTTCCGCCGCTCGGGCATCCGGAGGCTGACCATCCGCCGCCAGCCGGCCAGCCGCTCATAGGCGTACACCGCCCGGATCCCGGCGGCGAGCACGACGGATTTCACCGCCGGCCACTTCAGGATGCGGCCCATGTGGGCCATCACCGCCAGGCTGACGTCCCGATAGACGACGATCTCGGCATGGGCGCACTCCCGCAGGATCCGCTGGATGGTGCGGCCGTGCCCGGCACGGGCCAGCCGCAGCAGCTCCTCGTGGCAGTACGCGAGGTGGTTGTCCTCGTCGTGGGAGATCATCCGGACCGCCTTGCCCAGCTCGGGGTGGTCGCCGAAGTGTCTGGTGAGCAGCACCATCTGGCCGGCGGCGCGCTCTTCGGTGACCCGGCTGTGGGCGAGGTAGGTGATGATGTCGAGCTCGGTGAGCGGCTCGTCGCGGCGCAGCTTGTCGTGCGCCAGGCCGATGCCCCGCCGTTCCAGCAGCGCGGTGTAGTCGGTCTCCACCGGGACCTCGGCCGGCGTCAGTCCGCGCTTGTGCATCAGGGCCTGGAAGATCCGGCCGTGTTTGTCCTCGTCGGCGCCGTGCCGGGCGACCTTGGGCGCCAGCTCACGCATGGACGCGGGCAGCAGCGCGGCGATCCGGCCGTTCTCCCAGCCGCCCTGGGCCTCGCCGCTGGCGGCGATGGAACAGAACAGGCGGAAGGAGTCGTCGTTGCCGATGATCTCCTGGAACAGGCTTCGGGCCGAGAGCATCTATGCCACCTCCGAACGGACACACCCGTGAGGAAAGTCAATTGGGGTGTCCGGTGGGCGGCAACCGGAGCGGCGGTCCGTTCGGCCGTTCGGGGGAGGTGTGTCCCCGCTGCGGGCGTAACCAGCGTGCCCGTGGCGGCGTTGTGCTGCCTGACGGCCGTGGTGGGGAAGACCCCCCGAGCCCCCACCACGGCCGCGGGGCTCCACCGGCCGGCGCTCCGGGCGCCGGCCGGGTGCGGGCGGACGGGCCCGGCGCCCCGTAGGGCGTTACGCCAGACCGGCACGCTCCAGGGCCTCGGTACCGGCCCGCAGCGACGCCAGCCGGTCCTCCAGGGAGAAGCCCGCCGGGGCCAGCGTCAGCGTGGTCACCCCGGCCGCCGCGTAGGCCTGCATCCGCTCGGCGATCCGCTCGACGGAGCCGAGCAGCGTGGTCTGGTCGATCAGCTGCTCCGGGATCGCGGCGGCGGCGCCTTCCTTGTCGCCGGACAGGTACTTCTCCTGGATCTCGGCGGCTTCCTTGCCGTAGCCCATGCGCTGTGCGAGCTGGTTGTAGAAGTTCTGCTTGGGGCTGCCCATCCCGCCGACGTAGAGCGCGGTGTATGGACGGAACATGTCGGCCAGCGCGCTGACGTCCTTGTCCGCGCCGACGGCCAGCGGCAGCGTCGGACAGATGTCGAAGCCGTCCAGGGTCTTGCCCGCCTTCTCGCGGCCGGCCCGGAGGTGCGAGATCGCGGTCTCCTCCAGGTGGTCGGCCGAGGGGAAGATCAGCAGCGCACCGTCGGCGATCTCACCGGTCTGCTGGAGGTTCTTGGGGCCGATCGCGGCGATGTAGAGCGGGATGTGCTCGCGCTGCGGGTGCACCGTGAGCTTCAGCGGCTTGCCCGGACCGCCCGGCAGCGGCAGCGTCCAGTGCTCACCCTCGTAGGACAGCCGCTCGCGCGACATCGCCTTGCGGACGATGTCCACGTACTCGCGGGTGCGCGCCAGCGGCTTGTCGAACTTGACGCCGTACCAGCCCTCGGACACCTGCGGCCCCGAGACGCCGAGGCCCAGCCGGAAGCGGCCCCCGGAGAGCGAGTCCAGGGTCGCGGCCGTCATCGCGGTCATCGCGGGCGTACGCGCCGGGATCTGGAAGATCGCCGAACCGATGTCGATCCGCTCGGTCTGAGCAGCGACCCAGGAGAGCACGGTGGCGGCGTCGGAGCCATAGGCCTCCGCGGCCCAGCAGACGGAGTAGCCGAGGCGGTCGGCCTCCTGTGCCACCGCGAGATTGTCGGAGTCCATCCCGGCGCCCCAGTAGCCGAGGTTGATGCCAAGCCTCATGCCGCTCCCCTTACCCATCAGTAACGTCGCTGTTCCGGGGACTGTAGCCCCCAGCCGCGCCGGCTGTCATCGCCGGGTTGTCCACAGGTCCCCTGATGCCGGCCCCGGCCCAGTAATCTCAAGGCCCATGGAGCAAAGGCACCTCGGCCGTACGGGCCTGCGTGTGACCCGCCTCGGGCTCGGCACCCTGAACTGGGCCCGTGACACGGACGAGCAGGAAGCCGCCGACCAGCTCAAGGCGTTCTGGGAGGCCGGCGGCAGCCTCGTGGACACCGCCGACATCTACGCCGACGGCGGCGCCGAATACCTCCTGGGCCGGCTGACGGAAGGGCTCGTTCCACGCGAGGACCTGGTGATCGCCACCAAGGCCGGCAGCGTCCTGGAGGCGGACCGCCGGGTCGACGGCTCCCGGCGCCATCTGCTCGCCGCCCTGGACGCCTCCCTGGAGCGGCTGGGCACCGACTACGTCGACCTGTGGCAGCTGCACGCCTTCGATCCGCACACACCGCTGGAGGAGACGCTGCAGGCCCTCGACCTCGCCGTCGCCAGCGGCCGGGCACGCTATGTGGGGCTGTCGAATTTCTCCGGCTGGCAGCTCGCCAAGGCCGGCACCTGGCAGCTCGCGGCGCCCGGGGTACGCAACCGTCTCGCGAGCACACAGATGGAGTACTCCCTCCTGCAGCGCGGCATCGAGCGGGAGGTGCTGCCCGCGGCGCTCGACCTGGGGATCGGCCTGCTGCCGTCGTCGCCGCTCGGCCGGGGCGTGCTGACCGGCAAGTACCGCCATGCGACACCGGCCGACTCCCGTGGCGCCTCGGACCATCTGGCGGCGTTCGTCGCGCCCTACCTCGACGAGACGGCGAGCCGGGTCGTCGAAGCGGTCACCACCGCCGCCGACGGACTGGCCGTCACCCCGCTCCAGGTCGCGCTCTCCTGGGTCCGCGACCGCCCCGGAGTGACCGCGCCGATTCTGGGCGCCCGCACAGCGCAGCAGCTCAGAGCCGCATTGTCAGTGGAGACCCTTAGTCTTCCTGACGAGATCCGCCGGGCGCTGGACGATGTATCGGCGCCGGTGCACCACTACCCCGATCACGACTGGAGCACGCTGTGAGTACCGACCGCCTCGCCGGCGAAACCCCGCCCGGGCAGGAGGCCGCGCCCGGCACCGCGGAGGCCCAGACGCCCGATGACGCGACGGCACCGGAAGACGCGGCCGCGCCCGGCGATGACGCGATGGTGAACGAAGGGGCGGAGGCCGAGGCACCCGGTGCGGAGGCCGGGGCTCCGGCTTCCGGTGCGGAGGCCGAGACCCCTGGTTCCGGCGCGGAGGCCGGCGCTCCGGCTGCCGGGGCGGAATCCGGGGCTTCCGATTCCGGCTCCGAATCCAGGGCTGCGGCTGATGGTTCGGAGGCCGAGATTCCGGCTCCCGGTGCGGATACCGGCGCTCCCCTTACCGGATCGGAAGCCGGGGCTCCGGCTGCCGGATCGGAATCCGACGCTACGGCCCGCGGTGCGGAGCCCGAGGCTCCGGCTGCCGGTGCGGAGGTCAAGGCTCCGGTTGCCGGTGGGGAGGTCAAGGCTCCGGTTGCCGGTGGGGAGGTCAAGGCATCGGCTGCCGGTGGGGAGGTCAAGGCTCCTGCCCCCGGTGCCCCGAAGGAGAGCCCGGCGTCCGGAGCGGCCAAGGCGACCGCGGATGCGCTGGCGGCGGCGGTGCGGGCCGTGGAAAGCGGTGAGCGCTCGGCCGCTTCGTTCTTCAACGATGCCCCCCGCCCCGCCAAGCCGGCCGCACCCGCCGCCCAGCCGGCCAAGGCCGCCCCGCAGGGCGGACCCGCGGGACCGGCCCCGGAGGTGGCCCGGCAGCGCACCGCTCAGGAGACCGGCGGCCCGGCCCGTCCGGGCGTCCCGGACGGCGGCGCCACGGCCCCTGCCGCGGCACCGCCCGCCACCGGTCCCGCCGCCGCTCCCCGCCCCGCCGTGCCCGCCGCCCCCGGGGTCGAGGGCGTACGGCAGGTCCTGGCGGCGGGCGGTGCCCCCGAGACGCTGGCCGAGCAGGCCGCGGAGGTGCTCGGCGAGCGGGCCGCCGAGGCGCTGCGCGAGGACCCCTGGCTGCTGCTCGGTGTGCCCGGGGTGCGCCCCGAGCAGGCCGACGGCTTTGCGCGGGCGCTGCTCGGCGCCGCCTGCGGGCCGGGCGACGAGCGGCGCGCACAGGCGCTGGTCGGCTGGCTGCTGGAACAGGCCGCGCTCGCGGGCCACTCCGCCCTGGAGGCCGCCGCGTTGCGCGCGGCCCTCGCCCAGCGCGCGGTGCCCGATCCCGATGACGCCCTGCAGTCCGCCATCGCGGACGGTGCGGTGCTGGTCTTCCAGGAGGCGATCGAGGAACCGGGCCGGGCGCGTCCGGCCACGGGCGACGACGAAGAGGAAGAGCAGCCGGTCCGGATCCTGCTCGGCCTGGACCGGTTCGCGATGGCCGAGGAGAGCGTCGCCGACGGTCTGGCACGGCTGCTCAACACCTTCGAAGCGGCGGCGGAGCCGCTGCAGGACACGGCGTCGGCCGAGGCCGGCGACGACACCACGGCCGAGGCGGAGCAGCCGGTGGCCGGCGACGGTACCGCGGCCGACGAGAGCGCCGCCGCCGCGGCCCCCGGCACCGACGCCCCCACCGACGACGCCCCGGCCCCCCGGCCCGTCCGTCCCTCCGCCGCCGCCTGGGAGGCCGCGGCGGCCGCCGCGCCGTCGCCGTCGGCCGCGGAGCTCATCCGTGCCGCCGCCCACAGCGGCCTGGTGGCCCACACCGGCGCCGAGGCGGCCCGCGCCGAACCGGCCGCGCTGATCGCCGCGGCCCGCTCACTGGGGCTGCGGGCCTTCGGCGCCACCCACACCGAGAACGGCCGCCGCCGCCTGGCCGCACACCTCACCGAGTGCGCGCCCGACGCCGCGGCCACCGGCTCCGCGGACCCCGCCACGGCAGCGGTGACCGTCTCGGGCCTGCTGTCCGGCCGCGAGGGCCCGGGACGGGACGCGGACGGCGCCCTCGCGCTCGATCTGCTGGTCGTGCTGGACGCCCCGCAGCTGGATCTGGAGACCGCCGCGCTGCTCGTCGAGTCGCTGACCGACGGGACCCGGCTGGTGCTCAGCGGCGATCCGGGCGTGCTGTGGTCCGCCGGTCCCGGCCGGCTGTTCGCCGATCTGCTCGCGGCCCGTTTCTGTCCGCAGGTCGCCTCCCGTACCCCGGACTTCGGCCCGATCGGTGAGCTGGTGTCGGGCATCGGCATCGGGGAGCTGAGCCAGGTCGAGGCGCCCGGCAAGGAAGTGGTGATCGTCCCGGTGCGGGATGCCGGCGAGGCGGTGCACCGCACCGTCCAGCTGGTCGCCGACTCCGTGCCCCGGGCGCTCGGTGTCCCCGCGGACCACACCCAGGTCATCACGGTCGGCCACGGCGGCGCGGCCGGCACCCGCGCGCTCAACGCCGCCCTCAAGGAACGGCTCAATCCCGGCCCCGGCCGGTTCGGCGGCTTCGACCCCGGCGACCGTGTGGCCTACGCCCCGGCACCCGGCCGCACGGTCCCCGGCACGGTCACAGGCGCGGACGCGGCCGGGCTGCATCTCGACTGTGAGGGATCCGCGGTCGTGGTGCCGCGCGAGCAGGTCGGCGCGGGAGCCGTACGCCACGGCTGGGCACTCACGGCCCATCAGGCGGCCGGCACCCGCTGGCCCGCCGCGGTGGTCGTGCTGCCCGGGGACGCCGTTGGCGGGCTGACCCGCGCCTGGGTCTACACGGCCTTCAGCCGCGGCGAGCGGCATCTGTCGGTCGTCCAGGGCGCCGACCAGGCGCTGGCCCGCGCGGTCGCCGAGGTGCCCGTCAAGGAGCGCACCACCCGGCTGCGCAGCCTGCTGCAGCAGAGCGTGCAGAGCGCCGAGGAGCCGTCGGCGGCCGGCTGAGCCCGTGGCCCGGCGCCCTCCGCACGGCCCGTATACGCCGCTGCCCCGGCCCGTCGCAGAAACAACCTGCTGACGGACCGGGGCAGCGGCGTACGGGCCAGGAGCCAGCGCCGGTGCGGCACACGGCATCCTGGCCCCGCCCTCACCGTTCGCGGTCGAGGGGCTCCATCAGGTCGTCCTCGCCCAGTTCCTCGTCGAAGACCGCGCTGACGTCGAAGCGGCACACCACCCGCTGGGGATCCGCCTGGTCGAACGGTGCGGACAGCCACTCCCCCGGCTCGGCCGGCTCGTCGGCGGCCGCCACCCACAGCGTGGAATCGCCCTCCTCCAGGCCGAACTCCTTGTGCCGGGAGGCGATCTCGTCCGGTTCGAACTCCCCGAAGAGCACACCGAGCGCCGCATGCACGCTGGTGCCGACGACCGCGGCGGCATCGGCGGCGGGCCCCGCCGCCTCGTCGGCGGCGTCCGGATCGAGATCGGCGATGCGCTGTGCCTGATGCAGCAGCCGCTGCGGTGCGGCGACGGTGTAGTCGCGCCGGATCAGCACGCTCAGCGCACTCGGCTCTTCCGGGCCCGCGTAAGCGGGCAGCGCCTCGTTTCCGGGGATCTCGAAGGGGGTGACCTCGTCGTAGGTGTCGTAGAGCAGCTCGTCATAGACCTCAGCCGCCGCGGCGAGCTCGTCGAACGCGGCGTACACGGCCGGATCATCCTGCCCCGAGCGGCGTTCGACCGCGTCGAGGTGACGGTCCAGCGCGGCTTTGACCGCCTCGGCGGCGGCACGTACCTCGGCAGCGGAAGGCTGCGCAGCATCAGACATAGTGCAGACGCTATCCGTACCGGGGCCGGTCCCGCACAATAGATGCGATGCCGGAATACGAATTCTGCGATGTGTATGTGCCACGGGGAGTCTCCCGGAAGGCTGCCACACGCCTGCTGACCGACCATGCCGAGTACGGACACTGGGAGTTGGACCGCCTGCGTCTGAACCCCGACGGGAGCCGTAAGGTGCGGCTGCGCCGCCGGATCATCCGCCAGCTCCGCGCCACGTGGTGAGCGCCACCGGGGTCTGAGCACAGCAGAGCGGGCCCCGTCTCGACGGGGCCCGCTCGGTGATCTGCCGGTGGGCTATCTGCTGCTGGTCACCGGCGGACGGCGCGCGCCTTGCGGTAGATCAAGGCGCCACCGAGCAGCAGCCCGGCGCTGGCCGGAACCGCGTAGCCGATCGACCCCGCACCGGTCTGCGCGAGGTGCCCGACGGGCTTGGAGGGCGTCACCTGCTGGCTGGGCCCCCCGGTCTGCGGCTTCGTACCCGGCTTGTGCGGGGTCTGCTGACCCGGCGTGCCCGGCTGGTGGGGCTTGCCGGGGTGGTGCGGCTTACCCGGGTGGTGCGGCTTGCTCGGCTCGTGCGGCTTACCCGGGTGGTGGGGCTTGCCGGGCTCGTGCGGCTTGCCCGGGTGGTGCGGCCTCGCCGGGGTCGTCGACGACCCGTTGGCGCAGTGGTTGCCGAAGGACGGGTTGAGCAGCCCGCCTCCCGAGACCTGGTTGCCGCAGGCGTTCACCGGTACGTCGACCGGAGCCTGGACATTGTTGCCCGACACGACACCGGGCGAGTTCGAGGTGCTGCCGGCGGCGCCGGAGCCCGTGTGCCCGCCCTGGTGGTGCTGACCACCGTGGTGCCTGCCACCGCCATCGTTGGCGCAGCGGTTGCCGAACGAGGGGTTCAGCAGCCCGACGACATTGACGGTGTTACCGCAGGCGTTCACCGGCACATGGACCGGTACCTGAACATTGTTGCCGGATCCCACGCCCGGCGAATGCGCCGCGCCTCCGGCGGCTCCCGCGTCGGCGTGTGCGTAGCCGGCGGCCATGGCGAGTACGCCACTGGCTGCGGCCGCGGTGATCAGGCCCTTTCGTGCGACCTGTCTCATAGGTTGTTCCCCTGCCTAGTGCCTTACAGGAATACGGACGAGTGGTGGTCTTCGGAAAGATCCACCCGCCCGCCGAAATACTCAGCGGCTCCGGATTGCATGGCACGCCTCCGGCGCCGAGCCGAGTCGGACCCTTACGGGTGTAAATACAACGCCAAAGGACGTCAGAAGGTCACTTGTTGACGCAGCCGGCACCGAAGGTGGGGTTCAGCAGCCCGATCACGGAGATCGTGTTGTTGCACGCGTTCACCGGGACCTGGACCGGAACCTGAATGGAGTTGCCGGACACCACACCCGGGGAGTTCTGGGCCGCACCCTGGGCACCCGAGTCGGCAACGGCCAGGCCCGCACCGGCGAGTACGACACCACCAGCGACTGCCGCAGCAGCGACGACCTTCTTGATCATTATTCCTCCTTGTAGCCAATACGATCCCAGCCGCGGACCGCACTGACTGCAACGAGGAAAATGCCGTTCAAGCTACGAACACATTGATGTGTTCACTCTTTTCAGCGAAGCCGGCGCGAAAGGCAGGAAATCCGCGCCGAATTCAGCTCTGTTCGATGAACCGATCGAGCACCCGCACCCCGAACTTCAGTCCGTCCACCGGCACTCGCTCATCCACACCGTGGAACATCCCTGCGAAATCCAGCTCCGGCGGCAGCTTCAGCGGGGCGAAGCCGAATCCGCGGATCCCGAGATCGTCGAAGGACTTGGCGTCCGTACCGGCGGAGAGCATGTACGGCACCGCCCGCGCGATGGGGTCCTCGGCCTGCAGCGCCGACTGCATGGCGTCGACCAGCGCACCGTCGAAGGTGGTCTCCAGCGCCTTGTCCGCATGGACGTCCTCGCGCTTGACCCGCGGGCCCAGGATCCGGTCCAGGTCGGCCAGGAACTCCTCCTCGTAGCCCGGCAGGAACCGGCCGTCGACATGCGCGGTGGCCTGACCCGGGATGACATTGACCTTGTAACCGGCACCCAGCTGCGTGGGGTTGGCGGTGTTCTTGAGCGAGGCGCCGATCAGCTTGGCGATGCCGCCGAGCTTCGCCAGCGTGGCGTCCATGTCCTCCGGGTCGAGCTCGGTGCCCAGTGCGTCCCCGAGCTGGTCGAGGAAGGACCGCAGGGTCTTCGTCACCCGCACCGGGAACTCGTGCCGGCCCAACCGCCCGACGGCCTCGGACAGTTCGGTGATGGCGTTGTCCTTGTGGATCATCGAACCGTGTCCGGCGCTGCCGTCCACGGTCAGCTTCATCCAGTGCATGCCCTTCTGGGCCGTCTCGATGAGATAGAGCCGCACCTGCTCGTTGACGGTGAAGGAGAAGCCGCCGACCTCGCTGATCGCCTCCGTGACCCCCTCGAAGAGGTGCGGATGGTGGTCGACGAGGTAGCGCGCGCCGTAGGTGCCGCCCGCCTCCTCGTCCGCGAGGAACGCCAGGACGATGTCGCGCGGGGGCTTGCGTCCGGTGCGCAGCCGGTCGCGGACGACCGCCAGCGTCATCGCGTCCATGTCCTTCATGTCGACCGCGCCGCGGCCCCAGAGGCAGCCGTCGGCGATCTCGCCGGAGAAGGGGTGGTGGGTCCAGTCGTCGGCGTTGGCCGGGACGACGTCGGTGTGGCCGTGGATCAGCAGCCCGGGCCGCGAGCGGTCCTCGCCCTCGATCCGGGCGACGGTCGAGGCGCGGCCCTTGTGGGACTCGAAGATCTGCGGCTCCAGGCCGACCTCGGCGAGCTTCTCCGCGACGTACTCGGCGGCGGCCCGCTCACCCGGGCCCGAGTGGTCGCCGTAGTTGCTGGTGTCCATCCTGATCAGGTCCCGGCACAGGTCGACCACCTCGTCCTCACCGGTGACCGTGCGCGGCGGCTGCGACTCACTCATGCCGGAACCTCGTTTCGCTCGGCTCCGCATTCGCGGGGCTCGCACCCTTCCCTGGTTCGCTCGCGGAGCTCGATCACAGTGCCTCCTCTGTGTTCACGGCCGCATGGTGCGCCCGGAGGAGCGCGGCCCGCGGCGGGGTCTCCTGCCATCCTCCACCCGTCGCCCGCTGGGCCCAAGGCCGCAATACTCCCGACATGCCCTGGTCACAGGCCCGCATCCGGCCACATGTGCGGGTGATCGACCACCCTCGGATGTTTGCTATTGTTTTCCACGTCGGAACGGCCCAGGCCGCACCGGCAGACACCTTGTCCGGGTGGCGGAATGGCAGACGCGCTAGCTTGAGGTGCTAGTGCCCTTTATCGGGCGTGGGGGTTCAAGTCCCCCCTCGGACACTTTGCTCATCAGAGCCCGCACCGGCCTCTCGGCCGGGGCGGGCTCTGATCGTTTTGCACCCCGGCCCGCGGCGGCCAGGCAGAACGCCGGGTCCGCGCCCGCTCGCTTCCCGTGCCGACTTGAGGCCACGGCCGGGCTGAGGTTCTCTTGCCGGGTGAGACGCAGATCCCCCCTTCCCCCCGCCCCGCTCCCCCAGCGTGACGGGATCGATCCCGTACGGGTGCGGCTGCCCGCCGATCCGGAGGGGGTGTGGGGCACGGTCCGGGACCATCTGGTCGACCGGTTCCAGGGGGCGATCGGGGCCGGACGGGTGGACGCCATGCTGGGCGCGGGGCGGTTCGTCGGGGCGGACGGGGCGCTGAGCGGGGGCGAGCCGTATGCGGCCGGGCGGTATGTGTGGTTCCACCGGGACTTCGCGCCGGAGGTGCCGGTGCCGTTCGAGGTGGGGATCGTCCACCGGGACGAGCGGATCGTGATCGCCGACAAACCGCACTTCCTCGCCACCACACCACGCGGGCGGCACATCACCGAGACCGCGCTGGCGCGGCTGCGGCGGGATCTCGGGCTGCCCGCGCTGCAGCCCGCGCACCGGCTCGACCGGCTGACCGCGGGGCTGGCGCTGTTCGTCGTACGGCCCGAGGACCGGGGCGCGTACCAGAACCTGTTCAGCGGACGGCGGGTGCGCAAGGAGTACGAGGCGGTGGCGCCGTACGACGGGGCGGTGGCACTGCCGGTGACCGTGCGCAGCCGGATCGTGAAGGAGCGCGGGGTGATGGCCGCGCGCGAGGAGGCCGGTGCGGCCAATGCGGAGAGCCGGATCGAGCTGGTCGAGCGGCGGGGCGGGCTCGGGCGGTACCGGCTGCTGCCCGCGACCGGCCGCACCCATCAGCTGCGGGTCCATATGAACGGCCTCGGGCTGCCGATCCTCCACGATCCGGTCTATCCGGTGGTCGGGGACCCGGCCCCGGACGACTTCACCGCGCCGCTGCAACTGCTCGCGAAGGTCCTGGAGTTCACCGATCCGGTGGACGGCCGCGCGCGGCGGTTCGAGAGCGGGCTGCGGCTGGCGGAGTGGGCCGACGGCCCGATCGCGTGATCGTGAGACCCGGGTCCCGGGCGCCGCTTATGCTGACCGCTCTGACGGGGTTCACGGACGGCGGCGGGGGCGGCGGTGCGGGTACGGATCGAGGTCGAGCGGGACTCGGAGGCCGGTGAGGGGGCGCAGTCACTGTTCACGTGGCTGAGCGCCGATCCCGAGGTGCGGGCCGGGGCCGGGCTGTCGCCGGTGCGGCGCGCGGCGGCGCCTGGGCCCATGGGGCCGGTGCTGGAGGCCATCGAGGCGGTGTTCGACAGCGGGGTGCAGCTGGCGTCGCTGGTGGTGGCGGTGGCGAGCTGGCGCAGCACCCGGCCGCGCCGCGACCGCGTACACCTCACCCGCGGGGATGTCCGGGTGACGGTCGACAGCGGGGACCCCGAGGCCGTCGCACGGGTGCTGCGGGCGCTCGGCGAGGGTGACGCCCCGGAGGCCGGGAGCGGCGGGGCGCCGACCGACCGGCCCAGCACGCGGGACCAGTGAGTTGGCGGGAGCGCTGTCCGACCCGTCCCGCTCGCGCGCCGTTCTGATCGGCACCCATGCCTATACGGAGCTGGACGACATTCCGGCGGTGGCGAACAACGTCGGCCGGCTGCGGGAGCTGTGCGGGGACCCGGCGGTCTGGGGGCTGGACGGCGAGCGGTGCACCGTACTGCGGCAGGCGTCGCGGGAGGCGATCCTGAAGGCGGTGGAGGACGCCACCGCCGGGGCGAGCGACACCGTGGTGGTGTACTACGCGGGTCACGGTCTGGTCGACCCGCATTCGGGAGAGCTCCACCTCGCACTGCCCTGGTCGCGCTCGGGCCCGTCGTACACGGCACTGCGGTACGAGGAGCTGCGGTCGGTCCTGCTCCACCCGTCGGGCGGGCGGCCCACGGCCCGGCGGAAAGTGGTGATTCTGGACTGCTGCTGGAGCGGTCTGGCGCTGGACGGCCTGATGCGGGGGCCGGATGTCGCGCCCGCGGTCGCCGTCGAGGGCGCCTGTGTGCTCACCGCCACCGCCGCGACGCGTCAGGCACTGGCCCCGCCGGGAGAGACGTACACCGCGTTCACCGGGGAGCTGATCCGTCTCGTCGAGGCCGGGGTGCCGGGGCGGTCCGATCCGCTGAGCATGTCGGCGCTCTTCGAGGAGCTGACCGCGGCGCTCACCGCGAAGTCCCGGCCGCTGCCGCAGCAGAGCACCCGTCAGACCGCTGGGGAGATCTGTCTGTTCCGCAATCGCGCCGGGGCGGCGGCCGCGCAACGGGTGGACGAGGACGCCGCGCCACGGGTTGCGGCGCGTACGACGGCCGAGGGGGCCGCGGCGTCGGGCGGCCGTGTGGCACCCCCGGCGCGGGTGCGGCGGCCGGACGGCGGGCCGGAGGCCGGCTGGCCGCAGCTGGTCCCGGTGGCGCTCACGGAGACGCTGACGGTGCGGCTGGGCCGGTATCCGGTGACCCATGCGCAGTTCCGTGCCTTCCTCCGCGATCCGGAGAACGGGCGCTGGCTCCCGGCGGCCGCGCGGGCGGCGGGCACGGACGTGGACGACAACTACCTGGAGGGCTGGAGCGGTCCGGACTGTCCTGCGGGGCGCGAGGACCACCCGGTGGTCGCGGTGAGCTTCTCCGCGGCCCGTGCCTACCTGGCCTGGGCGGGCCGACGGATGGGCGTACCGCTGCGGCTGCCGACCGCGGCGGAGTGGGCGCTGGCGGCGCGGGCCGGGCGGACCGGTGAGTGGTGGCGCGAGGACCTCGCGGCGGGCCGGGTCAACTTCCGCGGCAGTCATGGCGCGTTGACCCCGGTCGGGGAATTCCCACCGAACCCGTACAACATCGGCGATCTGCTCGGTAACGTCTGGGACATCTGCGTGGACGACAGGGGGGCGCCGGTGTTGCGCGGCGGGGCCTTCGACACCCCCGCGGCGCGGCTGCGGGAGCAACTGTCGCCACGGTCACCGGTCGAGTGCCGCGGGAACGTCGGATTCCGGTGCGCCGGCGACATGTGACGACGAGAGGAGACCCATGCGGGGGGACGCCGTCGACGAGGTGCTGCAGCGGTTGCCGTACAGCTGGACCGCGGACGAGGCCGAACGGGTCGGGCAGCGGTTCCGGGAGAGCCGGCCGGCCGTGCCGAAGCGCCTGGTGAAGAGGTTGTGGCAGTACTGGGTCCGGATGTCCCCGGACGAGCCGCTGTTCGGCAACGCCGAGGACGACCTCGCGCTGCTGCTGCACGCCAGGGCGCTGGGGCTGGAGGTCCCCGGCGGTGATCCCGGGCCGGAGGGCGGCCCGATCGCACAGTGCGCCCGGCGGGCCGTGGAGGCGGCGGAGTGCGGGCCGCTGTTCCCCGCGCCGCCCGCCTGGGGACCGAAGGCCGCGCTCGCGCCGCAGGTGCGCGCGGCGCTCCCCTCCTCGCTGCCGCGGGCGTGGGTGGCGGGGGACGAGCAGGGCCCGGTGGAAGTGCTGGTGGTCGGCGAGGGGATCCCGGAGATCCGGCAGCAGGTGGTGCAGGCGGCGCTGACGACCTGTCTGCGGGTCAACGGTCTGAGCGACCCGGACAGCGGGGACTTCGTCGGGGACCACATCGGCGTCGGGCTGATCCGGGTGACGGCCGGGCTGTCCGGCACCCAGGCCTCGCCCGACATCCCGTCGGTGTTCCGTGCACGGTCGGTGACGGTGGCGGACGGCGCGGCGTCGACGGCCCGCGGTGCGCTGCGCGACTTCGTCGGGCTGCTGCGGTCGCTGGCGGAGGAGACCGGCCTGGTGGAGGTCGTGGACATCGCGTACGCGGACCTGGTGACGTACGCCCAGGGGCTGCGGGCGCTGGCGGACCGGGCGGCGGGCGAGACGGACCGGGCCTTCCTCCGTGCCCCGCGCGCGGAGGACGGCGGGCCGGTGTCCCTTCAGCCGTATCTGCGGACGGTCAGGGGGCACGGGGCGAGCCTGGGGGTGGAGTTCAGCCCGGACCTGTTCACCACGGATGCCTATGTACGGGTCGAGCAGGCCCACCAGCGGGTGCTGTCGCAGCGGCTGACCATGGACGCACGGCTGCGCCTGGACCAGCTGAAGACGGAGATCGAGCAGCTCACCGCCGATCTGGAGGCCTTCAACCGGGCGAACACGGCGGAGCGGCGGGCGCTGTGGCCGGCGACGGTGCTGCTGGTGGAGCGGTTCGACGAGCCGACCGGCCGGACCATCCGGCTCACCGAGCCCGAGGAGCGGGAGACCGAGCAGTACTACAAGGTCAATGTGCCGCAGCTGATCTCGATGCGGGAGAAGTGGGCCCGCCGCATGGGCGAGCTGGTCGAGCAGCTGGAGACGGCGGTGCACCGGCCGCACGCACCGGCGCGGCAGGTGGCCGCCGGGCGGTTCCTCGACGCCGCCTTACGGGGCGTCGTCCCGGACGAGAGCCCCGCCACCGAACGGGCCTTCCGTGCCTGGTGCAAGGAGGTCGCGCCGATGCTCCGGTTCGAGTGGCGGTGCGCGCTGCGCCGGCACGGCATCGCACCGGAGGACGTGTTCACCCCGCACTCGGTGCTGATCAGCCGCTATCTGCCGCCGGCCGGCGAGGACCCTGCGCTGCTGTTCAGCCATCCGTACACGCTGGTGGACCCCGCCCGGTCCGCGGTGCTCGCCGACGCCGAGCGCGCCGTGCTGGTGGTGCGCGACGCCACCGACCACGCCGCGCCGGCCCCCGCCGGTGCCACCGGGCCGGCCGCTGAGGCGCTCTGGGACGACCTCGTCGAACTGGCCGAAAGGCCCCGGGTCGAGGAGGAGTTCAGCCGCCGGTTCCTGGAGGCGCTGCGGGCGCAGCCGGAGGGGATCGCCCGCCGCATGATCGAGGCCCTCCAGCCGGCCGGGCCCGCCGCCGGCGAGGAGGACGCGATCGAGGTGGCGCTGCGGACCGCCGAGCGGCACACCTCGCTCGGCGAGGGGATGGACCGGGCGCTGACAGCGATGCGCAACGAGGCGTTCCTCACCGCCCGGGAGTGCCTGGACGGCATCCACACCGCACCGCAGTGGCAGGCCCGCGTCTGGCTGCTGCGGGCGATCGTGGAGTGCCGCGCCGCCCGGCTGGAGTCCCGTGAGATCCCCGGTCTGCTCGGGCATCAGATGCCCGGAACTCCCGATGCCGCGCTGCGGGCCCTGGACGAAGCGGGCAGCGCGGACGAGGAGTTCACCCGGGCCTGGCTGGAGACCCTGCCGGAGGCCGGTCTCGACAAGGGCATCCGGCGGCTGTTCCAGGGCCTGCCACGGGCGCGGGCGAGCTGCAAGGGGGATCAGCTGAACAAGGTGAGCCCCGAGCGGGAGTACGCGGTGTGGCTCTTCCGGCGCGCGGTGGAGAACGCCCGGCTGGCCCGGCAGCTGGACGAGGCGGGAGAGGAGCTGGCCGAGCACCAGGAAGCCGTCGACGCGGCGCTGGCCAAGCTGGGCCGGGCGCTGGAGGAGATTCTGCTGGGGCCGTACGTCGGGGGTTCGCGTGGTGCGGCCGAGGAGCTCTTCGAGGTCCTCTCCGGGCAGGAACCGCCGCGTTACGGCCGGGTGGCGGGGAGGTAGGGCATGGACAACGAGCTGTACGTCGTGTGGATGGTGCGGACCTCGGACCGTGCGATGGCGGCGGCGGAGGAGGCGCTGGGGAATTTCGCCGCACAGGATCTGCTGCACCGGATCGACCGGTTCGGTGCGGCCGAGAGCCGGCTGGCGGAGCTGGCCGCCCGTATCCGGGCCGCCTTCACCCCGCCGGAGCTGCCGGCCGTGTTCACCGGGCGGCATCTGCATCTGCTGGTCGGCCCCGCCGCCCAGCCGCTGCTGGCGGAGCTGCTCCGGTGCCCGCAGTCCGATGTGTTCGCCACGCTCTTCGACGCGCATCAGCTCGCGCAGGCGCTGCGCGAGACGGGACCGCACCAGGACGGTGTCGACGACGCCGAGTTGCTGCTGCTGGCGCTGCTGGCCCGGCTGCCGCGGCTCGCCGCCCGGCACGGTCTGGAGTCCCGTGACTGGGGTGGCTTCGTCGAGGAACGGGCCTGGCTGACCCCGTACGCGGGAGACCGGCTGACCGAGCTGGCCCGGCGGCGCGAGTGGTCCGCCGACGCCGCCCCGACGCAGATCCTGGCGGGGGTGCTGGAGGGTGTCGGCGGGCGGCAGGACGCGGACCGGGCGGCGCAGTTCGACGCGCTGGCGCTGATCGAGCTGCGCCGGCGGATCGGGCTGCTCAGCGAGCAGCTGCGCGGGGACGCGCTGGAGCATGCCGAGGAGGCCGCGCGGCTGGCGCCCGATCTCACCAGCGTCAGCCGGCTGCCCGCGTGGCTGGAGCTGTACGAGCAGCAGGCGGTGGCCGTGGGCATGCGGCGGTTGTTCACCGGCTCCGTGACGGTCGGCGAGCAGCTCAAGGGCCTGCACAGCCAACCGCCGCCGGAGACCGGCAAACCGAAGCCCGACGAGGCCCTGCAGGTGATCAACGAGGTCCGCTACGGCTTCCTCAAGCGGCGGATGTCGTTCGACATCGCCTGTGAGGTGGAGGGGAAGGCGCACCCCGTGGTCGTGCTGCGCTGCCGGGGCGTGACACCGGAGCAGTACCCTGCCGTCCGCGACACCGTCCACCAGCTGCACGGCAGCGATCTCGCCGGGCAGGGCGAGAGTCTGGGCGAGCGGCTGCTGAACACCGCGGTGCCCCAACGCCTGGGGCTGCCGGGCCGGTTGCGGTCCGCGCTGCACCTCCATGGCGCCGAGGCGGTCCAGTGCATGGTGCTGACCGGTGTCCGCCAGCCGATCGCCGTGCCCGCGCCATGGCGCGATCACCTGAACACGGCGCTGCCGTACGCGGCACCGTCCGGCGCGGACAGCGTGTTTCCCACGGTGCCGGACGTGACACGGGCACTGCGGGAGAGCGTGCCGGGGCCGCGGCAGGTCGTCGAGGTGGACTGACCCATTCCCCGATTTCCCCAACTATCCTGGGACAACACGGAGTTGTTCACCCCCTTCGATCCCTCCGGGAGGGCCGGTGCCCACGACGAGCAACCCTGCCATCCGTAATCTGCTGACGCTGGACGGTGCGGTGTCACCGGCCGGCCCGGGCACCTCCGGCGGTGCGTCCCCGGCAGCCGCCACGGACCGTCCGATCACCCTCGACGACATCGTCGTCAAGACCCTGGCCGTCTTCGGTGTCCTGGTGGCGAGCGCCTTCCTCACCGTCTTCCTGGACGTCGGATTCCTCGCCCTGCCCGCCCTGTTCGCCGGGCTGGGTCTCGGGATCTTCCTGTCCCTGCGGCCCCGGCCGAGCGCCGCGCTGGCCCTGCTGTTCGCGGCGGTTCAGGGGATCGTGCTCGGCGAGGCGACGCAGTTCTTCGATGCGCTGCACCCGGGTGTCGGCACCCAGGCCGTCCTCGGCACCGGCTGCATCTTCGCCGGCACGCTGGCGGCATATCACACGCGGGTGGTGCGGGTCAGCGCGAAGGTGACGCGCTGGGCGGTCGGCGCGGGGCTCGGGCTGCTGGTGCTGTTGCTGGCGGAGCTGGTCGCGTCATGGGGGTTCGGCGCGGACCTCGGCCTGCGGGACGGCGGCCCCCTGGCCCTCTTCGTCAGTGTGGTGGCGATCGCCGCCGCGTCCTTCTTCTTCCTGCTGGAGTTCGAGGCTGCCAACCGCTTTCTGCGGTCCGGTGCCTCCCATCGGTGGGCCTGGTACGTCGCGTTCGGGCTGGCGATGACCCTGGTCTGGCTCTACCTGGAGATCCTGCGGCTGCTGTCGTACCTCCGGTGGTGGTGAGGCTCCGGGCCAGCGCACCCCTCCCCGCGGAATATCCGGTGCGGGCGGCCGCCGTGCGTGCGTAGGGTGCGCAGGTCGGTGGAGTGGGAGAAGGGCTGTGCGGCGGATGCTGATCTTCGATGCGGATGACACGTTGTGGGAGAACAACGTGATCTTCGAGCGGGTCATCGACGAGTTCCTGGAGTGGATGACCCACCCCGGACTCGACCGGGCCGGGGTGCGCGCCGTACTCGACGCGATCGAAGCGGCGAACGCGCCGAAGCTCGGATACGGCAGCAAGGTGTTTCTGCACAGCCTCGGGGAGTGTGTGGCGCAGCTGCGCGGGCGGGCCGCGACGGCCGAGGAGTCGGCGCGGATCGCCGGGTGGGCGGCGGCCTTCGCCGGGGACCGGGTGGAGCTGATTCCCGGGGTGGCCGAGACCCTGGCCGAGCTGGCCCGGCGGCACGATCTGCTGCTGCTGACCAAGGGCGACACCGAGGAGCAGGAGCGGAAGGTGGCGGCCTCCGGGCTGACCCGGCACTTCCGGGGTGTGCACATCGTGGCGGAGAAGAACATCGCCACCTACGAGCAGCTGAAGCGCGCCTACGACCTGGTGCCGGACTCGACATGGATGATCGGGAACTCCCCGAAGTCGGACATCCTGCCCGCCCGTTCGGCGGGCCTCAACGCGGTGTTCATCCCCCACGAGCACACCTGGGTCCTGGAGCACAGTGAGCTCGACCCGGCCGACGACAAGGTGCTGCGGCTGCCGGCGTTCGCCGACTTGCTGCACCACTTCTGAGCGGGGTGAGGGGAGATGACCACAGTGGGACCCAAGGTGTCCTGTGTGTTCGTGTGTCACGACGGCGCCGGGCGGGTGCTGCTGGCCCGGCGGAGCGCCGGGGCCAGGGACGAGCCGGGGACCTGGGACTGCGGCGCGGGGGCGCTGGAGTTCGGGGAGACCTTCGAGGCGGCCGTGGCCCGGGAGGTGCACGAGGAGTACGGGGTGCGGCCGCTCGGCATCGAGCAGATCGGGGTGCGCAATGTGCTGCGCGGCGATCCGGTCGACTCGCACTGGGTGGCGGTGGTCTTCGCCGTACGGGTGGCGCCGGACGGGGTGACGATCGGCGAACCGCACAAGTTCGACGCGCTCGACTGGTTCGCCCCGGACGCGCTGCCGGAGCCGCTGCATTCCCAGTGCGGGGAGACGCTGGGGCTGTTCGGCGCGGGCGCCCGGACCCGGCCGGACCGCGCGGCCCGGGGCTGACTGCCGGTGGCTCCCGGACCGCCACCGGCGGACGGGAGCTCCTCCTGCCGCGTCATAACGCGGCAGGAGGAGGCCGCGGCTAGGCGGTGACGGCGGCGACCGTCCGCCGGGCGGCTTCGAGGAGTTGCTCGTCGGCGTTCATATCGGCGTCGTCGGAACCGGCGTGGTGCGGGAGCCGGGTGCGTCGGTCGATCAGTGCGCGCAGCTGCGGGAGGGCCGGGCGGGCGTGCTCCCCCATGGCGGCCAGGGTGGTCATGGCGACGGGGCCGAAGAGATCGTCGTCGAGGTACTGCGGGAGTACGGCGAGCAGTTCACCGGCGGCGGCCGGCCCCTCGTTGCGCCATACGGCCCGCGCACCGAACACCTGCATACCGCTGGGCAGGGTGAAGACGAGGTCCCGCAGCTGACGGGACTGCTCCGGTGTCAGGCCGCCGTGGTCGAGCAGCCACTCGAAGAGAGCGGAGCGGTCGGGCACATACCGCCGCAGCCGCGACGGGGAGCGCAGGGCGGACTCGATGAAGTGACGTTCGCCGGTGATCCGGGAGAGGGCGAGCGCCCGGTAGCCGGCGCGCTGCCGGGATTCCCTGGTGAGCCGTTCGAGCAGTGGCACCGCGGCCCTCGCGGGGGCGCCGATCCGGCCGAGCGCGGTGACGAGGCGGAGCTCGCGGCGGGTGGCCCACTCGGTGCCCTGGGCGTCACGCAGGGCGCACTCGGTGCGGAGCGCCTCGATGAGTTCGGGGACGCAGGCCGCCGCCGCGGGGCCGAGGTCGTCGCTCATCGCGGTGGCCGTCAGCACCGAGAGGGAATCGCCGGAGCGGAGCAACTGCCTGATGAACGGGGCGAGTTGCTCGGCATCGGCGGTCCCTGAGCGCAGCAGGCCGCGGACGGCGGCGACCGCCCCGGCCGGTGGTGCCCCCGACGCCAGCCGGGCGTGCACGGACGGGGCGGCGCGCGGGTCGTCCACGGTGGCCAGGGCGTAGGTGACCGTCCAGGCCGTGTCGGAGCGGGGGTGGTGGGTGGTGGGCAGGAGGGCCGCCAGGTCGTCGGCGGCGAGGCGGGTGGCGGTGCGGGAGGCGCAGAGCGTGTCCACGGCGAGGTCGCGCAGGGCGGGCGGTGCGGTGCGGACCAGGGCTGCGAGGTGCGGGGTCAGGGCGGCGGGGGCGGCCCGCCAGATCTGGAGGGCCCGCCGGGCGAGGTGCACCCCGACCCGCCGGCCGTGGGCGCCCGCCGCGCCGGTCAGCAGCCGGGTGGCGGTGGCGTAGCAGTGCCGCTCCCGGTCCTGCCGGGACAGGGCGTCGCCCCAGCGGCTGCCGAGGATCCGCGCGCGGTCCGCGTCCCGGTCGGACAGTGCGGCCAGCTCCGCCACCGCCTGCGCGTCCAGGGCGGCCCACTCCTCCTCCGGCGCCGCTCTCAGCTCCGCGATACAGGCGGCCAGGCGGATGCCGGGGAGCGGGTCGGTGCGCAGCGGCCCGGGCGGGCAGGGGGTGTGCGGCAGGTGGAACAGGAGTTCGTCGGCCAGGGCGATGCGGGTGGCGGGGTCGGGGTGGGTGTCGAGCGCCGTACGGGCCCGGTCCGTGCCGCCGGCGCGCATGAGGAGGCGGACGGCGGCCCGGCGGGCGTCCGGGTCGGGGTCGTGGAGCCGGGCCGCTGCCGCCTCGATCGGGCCCTGCCATGACGGCGGGCCGTTGAAGGCCAGCTCGGTGAGCAGGGTGAGCGCGGTGCGGCGTACGGCGGGGCGGTGGTGGCCGGTGAGTCCGATCAGCTCGTGGGTGACCGGGCCGTCCCGGTCGGCCCGGACCGCGTCGAAGACGGCGGTTCTGAGCGGGGCGCCCGGGGTGAGGACGGAGCCGTCCACGACCGCCGCGGTCACTGCGGCAGAGTGGTCGACGTCAGCGGCTGACGGGGCGGAGACCGGGTCCTGGCCCGGGGTCCGCGCGGTCATCGGGTGGGGCGGTGGCCGCCCTTCCTGTAGGTCATGCGGAGGATCATGACCCACGGGAAGGGATCCGGCAACCGGCTTTCGAGGGGCGGACGACGGGGCGGGGCAGCGGGGCCCGCCCCGCCCGGCGTCTCCTACAGCGGTGCGATGTCGGTCAGTTCACCACCCTCCGTCGACAGCCAGCGGGTGATGCCGAGGTCCCGGAGGAACGTCAGATCGTGGCTGACGACGAGCAGTGCGCCCTCATAGGACTCCAGGGCGGTGACCAGCCGCCGGACCGACGCCAGGTCGAGGTTGTTCGTCGGCTCGTCCAGCAGCAGCAGCTGCGGGGCCGGTTCGGCCAGCATCAGCGCGGCGAGCGAGGCGCGGAAGCGTTCACCGCCGGAGAGCGTGCCCGCCCGCTGGTCGGCGCGGGCGCCCTTGAACAGGAAGCGGGCGAGCCGGGCCCGGATGCGGTTGTTGGTCGCGTCCGGGGCGAAGCGGGCGACGTTCTCGACGACGGTCAGCGCGGGGTCGAGCACCTCCAGCCGCTGGGGGAGGAAACGGTGGGGGACATGGATCTCCGCCGTACCGGCCGCCGGCGGGATCTCACCGGCGACGGTCCGCAGCAGGGTGGTCTTGCCGGAGCCGTTGGGGCCGGTCAGCGCGATCCGTTCGGGGCCGCGCACCTCCAGATGGGCACGGCCGCCGTAACGGGCCTGCAGGTCGCGCAGGGTGAGCACGCCCCGGCCCGGCGGCACGGCGGTGTGCGGCAGATCGATGCGGATCTCGTCGTCGTCCCGGACCGCTTCGGCGGCCTCGTCGAGCCGGTCCCTGGCCTCCTTGAGGCGTTCGGTGTGCATGATGCGGTGCTTGCCCGCGGAGACCTGGGCCTCCCTCTTGCGCTCATTCATGACGATCTTCGGCTCGCGCTTGTTGGCGCTCATCTTGTTGCCGTAGCGGACCCGGCGGGCCAACTTGAGGTGGGCGTCGGCCAGTTCGCGCTTCTGGCGCTGTACGTCGGCCTCGGCGACCCGCAGCATCCGCTCGGCCGCGTCCTGCTCGACGGCCAGGGCCCGTTCGTAGGCGCTGAAGTTGCCGCCGTACCAGTGGACCTCGCCGTCGCGGAGGTCGGCGATCCGGTCGACGCGTTCGAGGAGTTCACGGTCGTGGCTGACCACGACGAGCACTCCGGACCAGCCGGCGACCGCGGTGTACAGCCGCTGCCGGGCCGCCCGGTCGAGGTTGTTGGTGGGCTCGTCGAGCAGCAGGACGTCCGGCCGGCGCAGCAGCAGGGCCGCCAGCCGGAGCAGGACGGACTCGCCGCCGGAGACCTCGCCGATGGTGCGGTCGAGGTCGATACCGGTCAGTCCGAGCTGGTCGAGGGTGGCGCGGGCGCGCTCCTCGACGTCCCAGTCGTCGCCGACGGCGGTGAAGTGCTCCTCGCTCGCGTCGCCGCCCTCGATGGCGAGCAGCGCGGCGCGCGCGGTGTGGATACCGAGCGCCTCGTCGACCCGCAGGGCGGTGTCGAGCGGGGCGTGCTGGGGGAGGTAGCCGATCTCGCCGGCGACCTTGACGGTCCCCGCGGTCGGGGTGAGTTCGCCCGCGATCAGCTTCAACAGGGTGGATTTTCCTGCCCCGTTGAGGCCGATGAGGCCCGTGCGGCCGGGGCCGACGACCAGGGGGAAGTTCTCCAGGACGGGGCTGCCGTCGGGCCAGGTGAAGCCGAGGCCGGTGCAGACGATGGACGCGGCGGACGCGGAGGTGGGGGACATGGACATACGGGTCTCCTGAGCGCGGGTGAGCGGGGTGGGGAATGCGCGAAGAGACACCGCGTCGGAACGCCGGGTGCGTCGGGTACGCCGTGCGGGTACGCCGAGGTCGCGGACGGGCCGCGCGAGGCATGATTCGCCGCTCCGGATACCGGAAGCGCAGGGCGAATCACCGCTCACGGGCGCGGTGTCTCAAGACCTCAGACGAGCAACGGCCTTCTCCGATCGGCGGCAACAGCAACGAGGTTGACGGTACGGGGGACGCCGCCGAAAAGCAAACGCATTTTTCGTTGCGTTTAGATTCCTCCCGGACGGCATCCCCGGGCGCTACTCCCCCGCCCCGGTGCGCGGCCGCAGACGAACCCGCGCCGGACCGGTCGCCTGGAGGGTGATCCCTGCGGAGACCGGTACCTCCTCGTCCACGGCTTCGAGTTCGTACGCGCGCAGCAGCACGGCCAGCGCCAGCACGGACTCCAGCATCGAGAAGTGCTGCCCGATACAGGCACGCGGCCCGCCGCCGAACGGGAACCAGGCGTAGCGGTGCCGCTCCGCCTCCCGCTCCGGTGCGAAGCGCCGCGGATCGAAGCGCTCCGGATCCGCCCACAGGTCCGGGTTGCGATGGGTGACCCAGGGCGCGACGACCACATCGGCACCGGCCGGGATGCGGAAACCACCGATCTCGGTGGCCGCCACCGCCCGGCGGCTGATGACCGGCGCCGCCGGATACAGCCGCATGGACTCCTTGAGCGCCTGCGTCAGATACGGCAGACGGTCCAGGTCGGCGGCCGTGGGGGTGCGGTGGGCCAGGACGCGGTCGATCTCGTCCCGGACCCGCGTCTGCTCCTCGGGGTGCCGGGCGAGGAGATGGAGGGTGAAGGCGAGGGAGGTCGCGGTGGTCTCGTGCCCGGCCAGCAGGAAGATCAGGACCTGTTCGCGGACCTCGGTGGCGTCCAGGGAACCGTCCTCGTCATTGCCGGCCGCGGCGAGGAGCGACAGCAGGTCCTCCCCCTCGCCGTCCGCGTCCCGGGCCGTTCCCCGCGCCGCCCGCCGGTCCCCCACGATCCGGTCGCACAGCGCGTTCATCTCGTCGGTGGCGGCCCGCGCCCGCAGGTTCCCGGGGGTGGGCCACTCGCGCGGGATCTTCACGGGGACGTAAGCGCGCCGTACGACATACGCGTTGATGACCGGGGCGCAGCGGTGGATGGTGTCCACCGCCGCCTCCGCGTCCAGGCCGAAGAGGATCCGGGAGACGGTGCGCAGCGCCAGCCGGTTCATCTCGGGGACCAGGTCCACGGTGGTGTCGTCCGCGGTCCGCCAGCGGTCGGCGAGGGTGGCGGCCTCGGTGGTCACCGCCGACGCATAGCCGTCGACCCGGCGCTTGGTGAACAGCGGCTGCACCAGCCGCCGCTGTCGGAGGTAGTCGGCGTCCTGGCTGGTGAGCAGGCCGTTGCCGAAGGCCTGCCGGACCTCCTCGTAGAGCGGGTGGTCCTTACGGAAGTTGGCGGCCTGGGAGGCGAGGATCTGCTGCACGCCCTCGGGTGCGAAGACCGCGTGGAACACGCTGCGCAGGCCGGGCGGCCCGGCTTCCAGGCGGACCACATCGCCGTGCGCGCGCTGGGCTCCTAAAAAGGTGCTGAGGGAGTCGCGACGGAGGTCGAGCATCGAGCCGAGCACGGGGAGACCGGCCGGGCCGGGTATCGCGTGCTCCGGTGCGGAGCCGGGCTGAGGGTGGAATTCGGTCACGGGCATGCCGGATGTCTATCCCCACGAGCCGGGTTTCTATCCCGTCGTCGTGCGTCATTGCGGCCCACGTAGCATGAATCGGTGATCAACAAGCCTGCCGGACGGACAGCCCCCGCGACCCCGTGCCGGGTCACCGTATGCCGCGGCTGCTGCTGCGGCGATGCGGCCAAGATCCCGGGCGTCGACCACGCCGGGCAGATACCCCGCCTGCGCGCGGCGCTCGACGGCGCGGCGCCGGTACGGGCCTCGGAGTGCCTGGACGTCTGCGACCAGGCGAATGTGGTCGTGGTCCAGCCGTCGGCCGCGGGGCGGGCGGCCGGCGGGCGCCCGGTCTGGCTGGGACTGGTCAACGATGACGAGGCGCTGGCGGACATCGCCGCCTGGATCCGCGCCGGCGGTCCCGGCCTCGCGGAGCCGCCGGGTGTGCTCGACCTGTACGCGTTCACGGTGTCGCGGCGGGTCCGGGAGGGGCTGGAGGGCTGAGGCGCCGGGGCGCCGCCGCGCCCCCGCAGCCGCCCGTCCCGGGCACCGCTACTGGTTACCGGAGTCTTACGGACCCGGGCCGGGCCGCCCGCGCCCGCCCGCGGTGGTGTTGGCTTGAGCCATGACGTACCTCCCGGGAAGGGCACGCTGACCCTGTGCACCCCGCCACACCGCCCTCCGCGCCTCCGCCCCTCCCCTCCCACGGGCCGCCGCGCCGTGTCCTGGTGGTCGAGGACGACCCGACCGTCGCCGAGGTCGTCACCGGCTACCTCTCCCGCGCCGGCTACACCACGGCACACGCCGCCGACGGTGTCGCCGCCCTCGACCGGGCCGCGGACTTCCGTCCGCATCTCGTCGTGCTCGATCTGATGCTGCCGGGCATCGACGGCCTGGAGGTGTGCCGCCGGCTGCGGCGCGGCGACGGGCCCGCGGTTCCGGTGGTGATGCTGACGGCGCGCGGTGAGGAGGCGGATCGCATCCTCGGCCTGGAGCTGGGCGCGGACGACTATGTGACCAAGCCGTTCAGCCCGCGGGAGCTGGTGCTGCGGATCGGCTCGGTGCTGCGCCGTGCGGAGTCCGCGCCGCCGGCCGCGGCGCCCGCCGCCGTCCTACGGGCGGGGGATCTCACTGCCGACCCCGGCGGCCGGCGGGCCGACCGTGCCGGGCGTGCGCTCTCCCTCACCGCCCGCGAGTTCGATCTGCTGGTCTTCCTGATGCGCCACCCCGGGCGGGTCTTCGCCCGGGAGGAGCTGCTGCACCGGGTCTGGGGCTGGGAGTTCGGCGATCTGTCGACGGTGACGGTGCATGTGCGGCGACTGCGCGAGAAGATCGAGGCGGATCCGGCCGCGCCACGGCTGGTGACGACGGTCTGGGGCGCCGGCTACCGCTTCGACGCCGTGGGGGACGAGCCGCCGCCGGAGGACGGCCCCCTGCGGGGAGACGGACCGCTCTCATGACGGACTTCCTGGTCATCGTGGCGCTGGCGGCGCTCGGCGCGGCGCTGGCGGGGCTGCTCGCGGCGCCCGCGGTACGGGCGTTGCGGCGGCGCTCGGTCGCCCTGTCGCTGTTCGCGGTGGCGGCGCTGGCGGTGGCCGCGATGGCGGCGGGCACGGTGGCGGTCGCCCAGGCGATGTTCCTGTCCGGGCACGACCTGGGCGTGGTGATGGCCGTGGTGGCCGTCTCCGGGGTGGTGTCGCTGGCGGCGGCGCTGCTCTTCGGACGGCGGATCGCGGCGGGCAGCCGGGAGCTGGCGCGCTCCGCCCGTACGGTCGGCAGCGAGGGCGGTTTCGTGGCACCGGCCGAGCCGCCCACCGCCGAACTGGCCGCGCTGTCAAAGGCGTTGGAGGAGACCAGCGGACGGCTCGCCGAGGCGCGGGAGCGGGAGCGGGCGCTGGATGCCTCCCGGCGGGAGCTGATCGCCGGGATCTCGCACGATCTGCGCACCCCGCTCGCCGGGCTGCGGGCGATGGCCGAGGCGCTGGAGGACGGGGTCGCCGAGGACACCGCGCGCTATCACGCACGGATGCGGATCGAGGTGGACCGGCTGGCCGCGATGGTCGACGACCTCTTCGAACTGTCCCGTATCCAGGCCGGTGCGCTGGCCCTGACGCTGTCGCGGGTGTCGGTGTACGACCTGGTGGACGAGGCCCTCGCGGGCGCCGGGCCGCTGGCGCGGGCGAGCGGGGTGCGGCTGGTGGACGGCGGGGTGGTACCGCTGCCGGTGCGGGTGGACGCCCAGCAGATGACCCGCGTCCTGGGCAATCTGCTGGTCAACGCGATCCGTGCCACGCCCGCCGACGGCACCGTCGCGGTCAGTGCCCGGCACGCGGAGGGCCGGGTGGTGCTCGCGGTCGAGGACGGCTGCGGCGGCATCCCGCCGGAGGATCTGCCGCGGGTCTTCGACACCGGCTGGCGCGGCGGTGCGGCCCGCACTCCGCGGGCGGACGGCAAGGGCGGCGCCGGACTGGGGCTGGCGATCGTCCGCGGCATCGTGGAGGCCCATGAGGGCCGGGCGACGGTACGGAACGCCGGGGCGGGCTGCCGCTTCGAGGTGGAACTGCCGGCGGCGGAGGCGCAGGCGGGGCCGCCGACGGCGTGAGCGTACGGGCGCGCGGGCGTTGCCTCAGTGGCGCGACGACGCCCCGTCCCGTTCCGCCGCCCCGTCCCGTTCCGCCGCGCCGGGGCCGGGCTCGCCGCGCTCCCCCTCCGCGGGGCGCACCGGCAGCTCGCGGACCGTCCGGACCGGAGAGAAGAGCAGGATCAGGGCGGCCAGCGGCACCCCGGCGGTCATGATCCACATGGCGGTGCGGACGCCCAGGGCGGAGCCGAGCGCGCCGCCGAGCAGCGCACCCAGCGGCAGGGTGCCGTAGTTGAGGAACGCACTGCTGGCGACCAGACGGCCGAGCAGCGGCGGCGGGCAGTAGCTCTGCTGGAAGCTCACCTTGAGGATGTTGCCGGCCACCACCCCGGCGGAGACGCCGAAACTGCCCGCCACATAGAGCAGCGTCCCGGCGCCCGGGGAGGTGAGCGGGATGAGCAACGCCGCACAGGGGACGCCGAGTTCGAACAGGAGCATGGCGCGGGCGGTGCCGATCCGGCCGGCCGTGCGGCGCACCACGAAGGCGCCCGCGATACCGCCCGTACTGGCCAGCGCCAGCAGCCCGCCGACGGCGCCGGGCGCCAGACCGACCTCGCGGACCAGGAAGACCGCCGTGAGGGACTGGTACCCCATCAGCGCGAGGTTGGAGGCGGCCCCGAAGAGCGTCAGCGTACGGAACCAGCGGTCACCGGCGACCAGTCGCAGCCCCTCGGCGACCTCCCCGGTCAGCGACCGGGGCGTGCCCTCGCGGGACGCCGGGCGGGGTTCGCGGTGCCGGATGCCGAGCAGGCACAGCAGCGCAACGAGGAAGGTGGCGGCGTGGGCGAACAGCCCGTTGACGGCGCCCGCCAGTTGGGCGATGAGTCCGCTCGCCCCCTGTCCGGCGATCTGGGCCGCGGAGGCGCTGCCGTGCAGCTTGGCGTTGCCCTCGGCCTGGTCGGCGGGCGCGAGGAGGGTGGGGAGGTAGGCGCTGTACGCGGTCTGGAACAGCACCGCGGCGGCACCGGTCAGCAGGGCCACGGCGATCAGCAGACCGAGATCGAGACCGCCGTACCGGGCCAGGACCGGTACGGCGGCGAAGAGCACCATCGACAGCGCGGCGGCGGCCAGCATCAGCGGGCGGCGGCGCAGCCGGTCCACCCACACCCCGACCGGGAGGCCGATCAGCAGCCAGGGCAGCCAGCCGCAGGCGCTGATCAGCCCGACCGCGAAGGTGGAGGCGTGCAGGGTGGAGACCGCCACCAGCGGCATCGCCACATTGCTGACCGCCGCTCCGAACTTGCCCGCCGTCTCCCCGCACCACAGCAGCCGGAAATCGCGGTGGCGGCGCAGGAGTCCGCTCACCGCTCGTCCCGTTCCTTGCGCGGGAAGGAGTGCAGCTGGACGAGCACGGGCCGGGCCTCCTCGGCCTCCGGAGCCGCCCCGTCCCGGGCCGCCGCCTCCCGGTGCCGGACGACCACTGCCTCCAACTCCGCGTTCAGCGCGGCGAGCTGTTCAGGTGTCAGTCGCAGGTCCTGCCAGCGGGAGAGGGTTCCGGCGTCGCGCCATTCGGGGCTCCACTCCTCGGCGAGGTAGGTGGTGACCTGGTCGAAGCCCTGGTGGACGGTTTCGTGCAGGTAGACCGACAGGGCGCCCCGCATGTCGGGGTCGTCGCGGAAGTCGTTGGTGTCGAGGCGGCGGGCCGCCCGCACCGCCCGCCACCAGCGCTCGCGCCGGGTGCCGCGGCCGGTCTCCTCCTCGATGAAGCCGTGGTCGGCGAGGTGGCGCAGATGCCAGCTGACCGTGCCGGTGTTCTCCCCCAGCCGCCGGCCGAGTCCGGTGGCGGTGTCCGCGCCGTCGAGGGTCAGCAGGTCCAGGATGCGCATCCGCAAGGGGTGCGCCAGCCCACGCAGACTGCGGGCGTCCATACGGCGCACGGGAGGGGCGGTGGACGGCGTCGGCGGCGACGGCGGCGACGGATCCGGCTCGGGGGCATCAGTCATGGACGCCAGCCTAGAGTTGCAGAGAGTCCTCTGCACAGAGTTCTCTGCAGAGGAAACTCTGCAACTTGCCGCGCGCTAGGGGGTGTTGTTCTCGTGGTCCCACAACGGGTGCTCGCGCCTTGCCCATTGGGCGTCGACCGACCCGGTGCGCAGACCGCGGCGGGACTCGGGGTCGCCGAAGGCCTTCCAGACGTGGCCGGCGATCACCAGGACCACGGCGAGCGCGAGCCAGTCGTGGACGAAGGTGGCACCGGTGCGCCACACCAGGGGCGCGAGGTCGGTGAACCACATCAACAGACCGGTGCCGAGCATCACGAGGACCGCACCGGCGATCCAGGCGGCGTAGAGCTTCTGGCCGGCGTTGAACTTTCCGGCCGGCCGGCCGCCCCGGCGGCGGAGGGCGGCCCGCAACCACTGGCGGTCGTGCGGGCCGTAGCGGTTGAGGCGGGTGAGGTCGGCGCGCAGGGCGCGGGAGCCGAGACCCAGCAGCAGGGGGACGGGCAGCAGGATGCCGGACCACTCGTGGACGGTGACCATCAGGGCGCGGCGGCCGACGAGTTCGGCCAGGAAGGGAAGGTAGAGACAGCCTGCCGTGAGGACGCAGACGGCCATCAGCGTGGCGGTGGCCCGGTGCACCCGGTGTTCGGCGGGGGTGAAGCGGGGGACGCGGGGGCGCGCGGGGGCCGGCACGGCGGGGCCGTCAGGTCGTGGGGGCATCGTCGCGTCCGTTCGACCGGCCGACCCAGGCGTCGACGTCATATCCACGGTCCTCCCAGTATCCGGGCTCGACCCGGCCGGTGACGGTGATCTTGGAGAGCCACTTCGCCGACTTATAGAAGTACATGGGCGCGACATAGAGGCGCACCGGGCCGCCGTGCGCATGGGCGAGCGGTTTGTCCTGCATCCGCAGGGCGACCAGGACGTCGTCGCGGCGGGCCTGTTCGAGGGTGAGGGACTCGCTGTAGGCGCCGTCGAAGCAGGTGAAGCGGACGGCCCCGGCCCCGGGGCGGACCCCCGCGGCGTCGAGCAGGGTGGAGAGGCGTACCCCTTCGAAGGGGGTGCCGGGCACCCGCCAGCCGGTGACGCACTGGACATCGCGCACGAGCCGGGTCTGCGGCAGTTGGCGCAGGTCGGCGAGGCGGTAGCTGGTGCGGTGGCGCACCAGGCCGTCGACCGTGAGGCGGTAGCTGCGGGCGCCCTTCTCCGGTACGGATCCGGTCACCGAGTAGTAGCGGAAGCCTCCGCCGCCCGGGAGCAGGCCGGACAGGCCGGTGGGGTCCTTCTGTGCGGCGGCGCCGAGGGCGCTGTCGTAGGCGCGCTGCAGGAAGGGTGCCGTCGCCACACCGGCGGCGCCCGCGGCGAGCATGCCGAGCACCACCCGGCGGCCCACGGGGGTGCCCTGTCCGTCCTCACCGCCGCCCGCCGCACGGGCCGGTTTCGCATCCCTGGTCATGCCCCGATTCGAACACCGGGCGGCCGCCGGGGCCAGCCTCCGGGCCCCGGCGTCAGACTTTCGTCATCAGCGCCACCGGGGGTCAGGGGGCGGTGGCGTCCCCGGCCCGGCGGAGGGCGGTGTCCCGTGCGGCCCGGAACGCGCCGTCGGCGTCGTGGCCCGTGTACGACCACGGCGCGCGGGTGGGGTGCGGGCCGATGCGCTGGAAGAGCGCGGCGGCCTCGGCCATCCTCCCCTCGTGGAACGTGGCATGGGCGAGGAAGTTGAGATCGACCTTGCCGCGGGGATGGTCCTCACCGCCCCATTCCAGCCACCAGTCGAAGGCGTCGTGCAGGATCTGGTGGGCGCGCCGGGTGGACCAGTGGCCGCAGTCCGCCGGGTCGGCGGGTGCCAGGCCCCCGGCGGCCAGTACGCGGTAGCGCTCGGCGTGGGCCACGACGGGGAGGAGGGCGAGCGGCGAGTCGGCGGGGGCGCGGGCCGCGGCGCGGGCGGCGAAGGCATGGGCCGGGTGCCGGGGGTCGTCGCGGGCGCCCGGTTGCTGTTCTGCCAGGGCGGCCGTCATGAGGTGGTGTGCGTGGTGGTGGTCGCGGTGCCGGGCGCGGATCTGCCGGAAGGCGTGGTCCCGGGCGTCCGGGGTGCCGGTGCGGCGGGCGAGGATCAGCGCGCCGAGCCAGGGCGTGGGGTCCTCGGGCAGCATCCGGGCGGCGGTGGCACAGGCCTCGGCCGCGTCCTCGGTGCTGCTCTCGCCGTGCAGGGCGAGCCGGACGGTGGCGAGGGCCAGGAGGGTGGCGGCATCACCGCTGTCCGGTTCGGCGAGCCACCAGTCGCCGGCCCAGGCGGCGCTGCCGGGCGAGGTGGCGAGGACGGTTAACCGGTGTCCGCGCAGATCCCAGTCCTCACCGGTCTCGGTGAGCAGGCTGCGCACCCGGGCCCACTGGCCGAGCGCCAAACCGTCGGCGGCGATGGCCAGTTGGGCGTCGTCCAGGGCCGGGGCGAGGACCGGGGCGAGGACCGGGCCGCCCGGACAGCGAGCGCGTCTGAGCGGCGGCGGTGGCGTTGGGGAAGGGGAAATCGAAATCACGGGTCAGGGGCTCCATGACGCGCCGCACCGGCCCGAACAACCCCCTGAGTCGTCCTCAGTGGGGTGGGACCGGATCCGTGCGCGCCTCTACAGAGGGTGATGGCTTGGTCCGCACCAGTCATCACGCAAAGCAAAGCGCTACGTAGAGCTCCGCGTCAAGACGGGAAGGGGAATGGCTGAATCCGCCAACCCCCCTTCCGTATCACGGTATTGAGCGGCCGGCCACCGGAATGCGGCGCGGGGCCGCGCACCGTCCGCCGCCCCGCGCCGCCCGTCTCCTCCGCGCTCCCGTCCGTGCCCCCGTCTCCCCCGTCTCCCCCGTCTCCCCCGTCAGGACACCGCACGGGCCGCCGCCCGCCCCGCCGTACGTCCGGAGAAGAGGCAGCCGCCGAGGAAGGTGCCCTCCAGCGAGCGGTAGCCGTGCACTCCGCCGCCGCCGAACCCGGCCGCCTCGCCCGCCGCGTACACGCCCGGAAGCGGCTCCCCGCCGTCGGCCAGCACCCGTGAGGAGAGGTCGGTCTCCAGACCGCCGAGCGTCTTGCGGGTGAGGATGTTCAGCCGTACGGCGATCAGCGGGCCCGCCTTGGGGTCGAGAATCCGGTGCGGCGCCGCGGTGCGGATCAGCCGGTCGCCCAGGTACTTACGGGCCCCGCGGATCGCCGTCACCTGGAGGTCCTTGGTGAAGGGGTGGGCGATCTCGCGGTCGCGCGCGACGATCTCGCCGCGCAGCGCGTCCTCCGCGATCAGCGGCTTTCCGGTCAGCTCGTTCATCCGCCGCACCAGATCCGTCAGCGAACGCTCGACGATGAAGTCCGCGCCGTGCTCCATGAACGCCCGTACCGGGCCCGGCGCACCGGCCCTGGCCCGCCCCAGCACCTCACGGATGCTCTTGCCGGTCAGATCCGGGTTCTGCTCCGAGCCGGAGAGGGTGAACTCCTTCTCGATGATCTTCTGGGTGAGCACGAACCAGGTGTGATCATGGCCGGTCCGCATGATGTGTTCGAGCGTGCCGAGGGTGTCGAAGCCGGGGAACAGCGGCACCGGCAGCCGCTTTCCGCGGGCGTCGAGCCACAGCGGGGACGGACCGGACAGGATCCGGATGCCGTGCAGCGGCCAGATGGGGTTCCAGTTGTCGATGCCCTCGGTGTAGTGCCACATCCGGTCACGGTTGATGATCCGGCCGCCGGCCGCCTCGGCGATGCCCAGCATCTTGCCGTCCACATGCGCCGGGACCCCGGACAGCATCCGCCGCGGGGGCGTGCCGAGCCGCTTCGGCCAGTTGGCGCGCACCAGCTCGTGGTTGCCACCGATACCGCCCGAGGTGACGATCACGGCCTGGGCCCTGAGCTCGAAGGCACCGGCCACCTCACGGCTGCTGGGCCGGCCGCGCTCGACGTCCGAGGGCTCCAGTATCTCGCCGCTGACGGTGTCCACGCTCCCCGCGCTGCGCGCCAGCCCGGTCACCCGGTGGCGGAAGCGCAGCTCCACCAGGCCGCGGGCGGCCCCGGCCCGTACCCGGCGCACGAACGGGGCGACCAGACCCGGCCCGGTGCCCCAGGTGATGTGGAAGCGGGGGACGGAGTTGCCGTGCCCGGTCGCGTCATAGCCGCCGCGCTCCGCCCAGCCGACGACGGGGAAGAGCCGGACGCCCTGCCGGTGCAGCCAGGAACGTTTCTCCCCGGCCGCGAAATCGACATAGGCCTCGGCCCATTTGCGCGGCCAGTGGTCCTCGGGCCGGTCAAAGCCGGCCGTGCCCAGCCAGTCCTGCCAGGCCAGCGCATGGCTGTCGCGGATCCGCAGCCGGCGCTGCTCGGGGGAGTCCACCAGGAACAGACCGCCGAAGGACCAGTGCGCCTGTCCGCCGAGGGACTGCTCGGGCTCCTGGTCGAGCAGGATCACCTTGCGTCCGGCGTCCACCAGCTCCGCGGTGGCCGCCAGACCCGCAAGCCCCGCTCCGATCACGATCACATCAGCGTCGTACGCCATCTCTGCTCTCCTCAACGGGGCACGCCGGGCGCCCCGGCCGCAGTGGTGGAACGATCCTCAGCGCACCCGACTGCCGCGTCAACCACGGTGTTACCGGGTGGTACATCGAGGCACGCGGGAGAATGGTGGGTGACCAGGGCCACGCCACGCCCGACGCCGGATGACTATCCTCAGGCGCATCCCCCACCCCGCGCGATACGAGGTGCGACGTGACGGTGATATTGCTCGCCCTTGGAGCGGCCTGCTGCCTGGGACTCGGTTTCGTGTTTCAGCAGGCCGCGGCGCAACACGCCCCGATGAAGGACTTCCTGTCCGTACGCCTGCTGCTCGACCTGGTGCGGATGCCGCTGTGGCTGGCCGGTATCGGTCTGATGGTGGTCGGGATGGCGCTCGGCGCGGTGGCGCTGGGGATGGGCGACATCACCCTCGTGGAGCCCCTGCTGGCAACCAATCTGCTGTTCGCGATGGCGCTGTCACGGCGGCTGACCCGGCAGCGGCTCGGCCGCAGCGGCTGGGCCGGGCTGTGGCTGCTGGCGGGCGGCGTGACGGCCTTCATCGTGGCCGGGCAGCCGGAGGGCGGGCGCAGCAACGCCGATCCGATGTGGCAGTGGCTGATCATGGGCCTGGTGCTGGGCACCGCCCTGCTGCTGGCGGCGATCGCCAAGCGGGAGCGGGTGCATGTGAGCCTGGAGGCCGCGCTCCTGGGCGTCGCCGCGGGACTGATCTACGGGCTCCAGGACGCGCTGACCCGGATCAGCGGTGAGCGCTTCGGCAGCGGCGGATGGTCGGCCCTGCTCATCAGCTGGCAGCCGTACGCCATCGTCGTGCTCGGGGTGCTGGCGCTGGTGCTGGTGCAGAGCGCCTTCGAGTCGGCGCCGCTGCGGCTGTCGCTGCCCGCGCTGACCGCCGCCCAGCCGCTGGCCGGAATCCTGTGCGGGGTGGGGTTCCTCGGTGACCAGCTGCGGGTGACGCCCGGGGCGCTGGCCTGGGAAATCATCGGGATCGTGGCGGTCGTCGCGGGCATCGTGCTGATCGGCACCCATCCGGCGATGCCGCCGGGGGCCGGGCAGCGGGAGAACGCACGGGAGCTGCAGCCGCGCTGACGCGGCCGCTCCGGCGCGGCACCTCGCGCGGCGCGCCGGCTCGTCGCCGCCCGCCTCCACTCCCCCGTCCGGCCCACGGCCGCTCCCCCGTCCGGGCCTTCCTCGCGTCCCGCCCCTCGGCCCGGCTCGTCGCCCGCCCCCGCCCCGGCGGGTGCGGCCCCCGCCCGCGGTGATTGCATGGCTCCATGACCGATCAGCAACCGCTCAACGCGGACGAGGTCCTCGACGTCGTCGATGAGAACGATCAGGTCGTGGGACAGGCCCCACGCGGCGAGACCTACGCCCGCCGGATGCGCACCCGCTGCGCCTTCGTCCTGGTCCGGGACGCCGAGGACCGGATCTTCGTGCACCGCCGCACTCCGCGGAAGCTCGTCTTCCCCTCGCACTACGACATGTTCGTGGGCGGGGTCGTCGGCACCGGCGAGACCTATGACCAGGCGGCGCTGCGCGAGGCCGAGGAGGAACTGGGCGTGCAGGGACTGGCGCCGCCCGAGCCGCTGTTCAAGTTCCTCTACGAGACCGCCGAGCACACCTGGTGGTCCGCGGTCTACCAGGTGCGCTGCACACTGCCGGTGGCCCCGCAGGAGTCGGAGATCGACTGGTCCGCTTTCCTGCCCGAGGAGGAGCTGATCCGGCGGCTCGACGAGTGGCCGTGGACGCCGGACGGGATGGCCGCCTACCGGCAGCTGCTCGCCCGGCGGGAGGCGGGGGAGATCTGATGCCGCTGGTGTACGGGACCGGACGGGAGCCGGGGCCGGTACGAGGGGCCGGACGGACCCTGGGGTTTCGGCCATGATCCCCTCCGGTGGACTGCGGTCGGTCGGCGCGGCCGTACGGCTGTGGATCTCGCCCGCGCGGGTCCACGAGGAGGGGGTGACCCCCGACTACCGCTTCTCGCTCGCCAATGAGCGCACCTTTCTCGCCTGGCTGCGGACCGGGCTGGCGCTGGTCGGCGGCGGTTTCGCGGTGGACCAGTTCCTTCCCCGGCTGCACGAGACGCTGCGGCTGACCTTCACCGTCATCCTGCTGGTGGGCGGTGCGCTGTGTGCGCTGCGGGCGGTCAACCACTGGGTGCGCTGTGAGCGTGCGATGCGGCGCGGCGAGGATCTGCCGGTCACCCGCTTCCCCAGCGCGCTGGCGCTGGGGGTCGGTGTCCTGGCGGTGGCGATGGTCGTGCTGGTGCTGCTGGGCCGGACCGACTAGCCGATGGCCGACGGACCGCTGCCGGGCGCGGGAGCGCCGCGTCCGGTTTCCGACCGGGACCCCGGGCTGCAGCCGGAGCGGACCCGGCTGGCGTGGCGGCGTACCACGCTGTCGGCCACCGTGATGGCGGTGCTGGCCGGCCGCCAGCTGCTGCGGAGCGACGCCCCGGGGCCGGTCGAGGTGGTGCTGGCGGTCCTGATGGGGCTGCTGTGGATGGCCTTCGTGGTCCTTGCCCACCGCCGGATGCAGGCGATGGCCGCCGGCCGCCCGCCGGCGCTGCCCCCGCGGACCGTACTGCTGCTGGTCGGCTGCACCCTGGCGCTGGCGCTGTGCGGCGCGGTGATCCTGATGCCGGGGCACTGACGCCGGGGCACTGACGCGGGGGACGGCGCGCCCCGGGGGCGGGCGGCGGAGGTACCGTGACACGACCCTCGCACTCACCGGGCGGGCCCCGTGCCCGGCCCGGCAGCGGGGAAGTGACGGGCCATCGGACGAAGGGCACACCCGCATGGACGACGCGACGGCACCGCGCAAGGCGGCGCGGACCTCGGCCACACCGTCGGCGGCACGGAGCACCGGCCCCGGCGCGACCGGGCCGGACGCCACGGAACCGCCCGGCGCCGGGACCCCCGCGGCCCCGCCGCCCGCGGCCGGGTCCCCCGTCCCCGAGCCCTACCTCACCGAACTGGCCGCCGGAGTCCATGCGTTCATCCAGCCGGACGGCGGCTGGTGTCTGAACAACGCGGGCTTCGTCACCGATGGGGACGCCACCCTGGTCGTGGACACCGCCGCCACCGAGCGCCGGGCGCGCCTGCTGCGGCGGCGGATCGCGGAGAGCGGCGCCCCGGCGCCCCGCACCGTGGTCAACACCCATCACCACGGCGACCACACCTACGGCAACGGTGTCTTCGCGCCCGAGGCGACGGTGATCGGGCACGCCTCCTGCCGCCGCGAACTGCTGGCCGCCGGCCATCAACTCCACGCCGTCTGGCCGGAGGTGGAGTACGGCGACATCCGCCTCACCCCGCCCGAGGTCACCTACACCGACGAGCTGACCCTGCACGTCGGCGAGATCGAGGTCCGGCTGATCCACCCGGGCGTCGCGCACACCACCGGCGACACCGTCGTCTGGCTGCCCCGCGAGCGCATCGTCTTCGCCGGCGATCTGGTCTTCCACGGCGGCACACCGTTCCTCCTCATGGGGTCGCTGGCCGGCTCGCTGCGCGCGGTGCGGACGCTGCGGGCCCTGGACGCGGTCACCGTCGTCCCCGGGCACGGTCCGGTGACCGGCCCCGAGGTCTACGACGGGATCGAGCGCTATCTCCGGTTCGTCGGCCGGCTGGCGCAGGAGGGCCGGGCGGCCGGGCGCACCCCGCTGGAGACGGCCCAGGAGGCGGATCTCGGCCCGTTCGCCGAGCTGGCCGAGAGCGAGCGGCTGGTGGCGAATCTGCACCGGGCCTACGCGGAGCTGGCCGGCGCCGCCCCGGGCGTCCCGCTCGACCCGATGGCCGCATTCGCCGATATGGCGGTGCTGAACGGCGGAGTGCCGATGTCCTGTCACGCCTGAGCCGGGCCCGTGGTCCGGGAGAGGAACCGGGCGGTGTGGTCCACGAGGGGCAGGCCGGGGCTTCCGGTACGGCGGAAAACCTTCGCGTGACCGACGCCCCACGCTCCGGCACTGGACGCCATACCGACTAGTCGGCATGATCGTGCCAGCGACCGATGGACCGTCCACTCCGTACGGAGGAGCACGATGAGCAAGGGCACCCCTCCCCCGCAGGACCGGGACCGGGAGGACCCTCCCGGCCTCGACCTGGCACGATTGCGTGAGCACCTCGACCGCGAGCGGCCGGGGCTGGCCGGCGGCCCGCTGCGCGCGCAGCTGATCGAGGGCGGGCGGTCCAATCTCACCTACCGCGTCACCGACGGCGCCACCTCCTGGGTCGTCCGCCGGCCGCCGCTCGGCCATGTGCTGGCCACCGCCCACGACATGCAGCGCGAGCACCGCGTCATCAGCGCGCTGCACGAGACACCGGTACCGGTGCCCGAGGCGCTGCTGCTGTGTGCGGACGAGTCGGTCATCGGCGCGCCCTTCTATGTGATGGAGCTGGTCGAGGGCACCCCGTACCGCACCGCCGGGCAGCTCGCGCCGCTCGGCCCGGAGCGCACCCGCGCCGTGGTGCTGTCCCTGGTCGACACGCTCGTGGAGCTGCACGCGGTGGAGCCGGAGGCGGTCGGACTCGGTGACTTCGGCCGCCCCGACGGTTTCCTGGAGCGCCAACTGCGGCGCTGGGGCAAGCAGTTGACCGCGTCGAAGAACCGCGAGCTGCCGGGCATCGACGAGCTGCACGAGGCACTGGGCCGGGCGCTGCCCGCCTCGCCCGCGCCGGCCGTCGTGCACGGCGACTACCGCCTCGACAACGTCCTGATCGGGGCCGACGACACCCTCAAGGCCGTCCTCGACTGGGAGATGTCCACGCTCGGGGACCCGCTGACCGACCTCGGGCTGCTGGCGATGTACAGCACGGACCTGAATCTGCCCGGCTCACCGGTCAGCACCACCAGCGGCGCCCCCGGACACCCCGCACCGGCCGAGCTGATCGAGCGCTATGCCGCCCGGTCCGGGCGGGACACCTCCGCCATCGCCTGGTACACGGCGTTCGCCTGGTTCAAGCTCGCCGTGATCCTCGAAGGCATCCACTACCGCTTCACGCTCGGCCAGACCGTCGGCGCCGGGTTCGACCGGATCGGCGAGCTCGTCCCCGTCTTCATCGACAGCGGACTCACCACCCTCAAGGAAGGCTGAGGCACCCATGGACTTCGCATTCGACGCCCGCACGGAGGAGCTCCGCGAGAAGCTCCTGACCTTCATGGACGAGCATGTCCACCCGGCCGAGCAGACCGCCCATGAGCAGCGGGCCGCGCTCGCCTCGCCGTGGGACACCCCGCCGATCGTCGAGGAGCTGAAGGCCGAGGCCCGTAAGCAGGGACTGTGGAACCTCTTCCTTCCCGACGAGGAGTACGGTGCCGGGCTGACGAACCTCCAGTACGCGCCGCTGGCCGAAATCACCGGCCACAGCCCGCAGTTGGCGCCCACCGCGCTGAACTGTGCGGCGCCGGACACCGGCAACATGGAGGTGCTGACGCAGTTCGGCAGCGAGGCGCAGAAGAAGCAGTGGCTGGAGCCGCTGCTGGCGGGCGAGATCCGCTCGGCGTTCGCGATGACCGAGCCGGAGGTGGCCTCGTCGGACGCCACGAACATCGAGACCCACATCGCGCGGGATGATGGGGGCACCTCCCGCTCGAGCGGAGCCGAGAGTGGGGGAGACTACGTCATCAACGGGCGTAAGTGGTACATCTCCGGCGCGATGAACCCGCTGTGCCAGATCTTCATCGTGATGGGCAAGACCGACCCGGACGGTCCGGACCTGCGCCGCCAGCAGTCGATGATCCTGGTGCCCCGGGACACCCCCGGTGTCGAGGTCAAGCGGGCGATGCAGGTCTACGGCTACGAGGACCACTGGCACGGTGGCCACGCCGAGGTGATCTTCCATGACGTACGGGTGCCGGCGAGCAGTCTGATCGGCGAGGAGGGCGGCGGTTTCGCCATCGCGCAGGCCCGGCTGGGCCCGGGCCGGATCCACCACTGCATGCGGCTGATCGGGATGGCCGAGCGCGCCATCGAGCTGATGTGCCGCCGCGCGGTGACGCGTACGGCGTTCGGCAAGCCGCTGGCCCAGCAGGGCGTGGTCCAGGAGTGGATCGCGGACGCCCGGGTGGCGGTGGAGCAGCTGCGGCTGCTGGTGCTCAAGACCGCCTGGCTGATGGACACCGTCGGCAACAAGGGCGCGCACACCGAGATCCAGTCCATCAAGATCGCCACCCCGCGCACCGTCGTGGACATCCTCGACAAGGCGGTCCAGCTGCACGGTGCGGGCGGCGTCAGCCAGGACTTCCCGCTGGCCGAGCTGTGGGCCGGGGCCCGCACGCTGAAGCTGGCGGACGGCCCGGACGAGGTGCACCAACGGTCGCTGGCGCGCCGGGAGTTGAAGCGCTACCTGTAGAACGTGCCCGACGGCCGGAGCCGGAGCCGGCCGGCCGCCGTCGACGGAACCCGGGCGCCGGCACCCCGGTCAAGGGTGTGGCGCCCGGGACCGTACGGGCGAGGCGGTGACGCCCGGCCCGCCGAGCGCCGGAGGGCGTCGCCCGGTGGACGTGAGCGCGATCTCACGCCGCCTGAACGGGGGCACTGACCGGCGCCAGGTGATGCACCCGGGCCGGCGGCAGGTTGCCCAGCACCAGTTCCGTACGGAAGGTGTGCCGGTCCAATATCCGGCGCAGGGTGTTCTGCCCGTCGAGGACGTGTTCACGGGCCGCTCGCCCGGTGAACGTGCGGCGCATCCTCGCCCCTCCCACATAGCCGAAGAAGGACAGGGTGCCGCCGGGCTTCAGGGCCCCGAGCAGCCGGTCGAAGATGTCCGCGGTCGTCGGTGCGTCGAAGTTGGCGAACGGCAGACCGCAGACGATCGTGTCGTAGGTGCCGAGGTCATGGTCCTGCACCAGGCCGGTGCGGAACCGCAGCCGCGGGTCGCCGCCGTAGGCACCTTGCAGCAGGTCGACGAAGCGCGGGTTGGCCTCGACCAGGTCGAGGGTGTCCAGCCGGCCGAGCGAGCCGGCGATATGGCGGGTCACCGCCCCGGTGCCCGGCCCCACCTCAAGGACCGTGCGGGCGCTGCCGGGGCTGGGGATCACATAGCGGGTGAGGGCCCTGCCGAGCCGGGGGCCGCTGGGAGCGATCGCCCCCACCTCCCGGCTCGTCCGTGCGTACTCCCGGAGAAACAGTGTCACTTCAGGCAAAGGGCACCCACATCGGTAGCTATCAGTACTATCCGCACCTTAAGTTACGGGTCCCGGATGAGGACAGCCCCTGACCGCGACCGCCCCTGAGTCTCATCGCCCCGGGGCGCATGCCCACTGGTCTTGCTCGCAATCCAACAAATTCCCGGGGATGCGGTCAAGCCCCGGTGGGCCCGGGTGCCGGGCGGCGCCGGGGTGCGGCCCGGCGCCGCACCCCAACGTAGTGGCTCACGGCCGCAAGGCGCGCAGCAGCAGATCGGCGAGGTGGTCCGCGACCTGCTGCGGGCTGAGCGGCCCGTTCTCGCGGTACCAGGTGCCCAGGTGGTGCACGGAGCCGAAGTGGTAGTCCACGACGAGGTCGGCGGGGATGTCCGCGGCGAACACGCCGGTGCGCTGGCCCTCCTCGATCAGCGCCCGGAACCGCTCGTGGTACCGCCGCCGCTCGGCGCGTACCTGCTTGTCCTTCTCCGGTGCGAGGTGGTGCATCGAGCGGAAGAAGATCTTGGTGTCGTCGAGGTTCTCGATGGTGGTGACGACGACATCGGCGGCGGCGTCCCGCAGCCGCTGCTCCACCGGCGCGTCGGCGTCCGCGAAGTGGTCCAGCCGCTCCTGCTGGAGCCGCAGGACCCGGCCGTAGACCTCGTGCAGCAGATCGTCCTTGGAGCCGAAGTAGTGGTAGAGGGCGCCCTTGGTCACGCCCGCCGCATCGACGATCTCCTGGACGGAGGTGCGGTCATAGCCCTGCTCCGCGAAGAGCCTGGTGGCGGTGGCCAGCAGCCGCTGGGCCACCGGCTTCGCACCGCCGTTGCCATTGCCGTCCTTCGTGCCGGCCATCGCCCTCACCTGTCCTTCGTGCTTAGTCATGCGCGGTGGCGCAGCTCCCGTCGGAGGATCTTGCCACTCGTGGTCTTCGGAAGCTCGGCCAGGATCTCCACCGCACGGGGATATTTGTACGCCGCCAGCCGTTCCTTGCAGTAGGCGGCCAGCTCGGCGGGTTCCGTGGAGGCGCCGGGCCGCAGGCTGACGTACGCCTTCACCGACTCGCCGCGGTAGGCGTCGGGCACACCGACCACCGCCGCCTCGCGCACCGCCGGGTGGCTGTAGAGGACGTCCTCGACCTCGCGGGGCCACACCTTGAAGCCGGAGGCGTTGATCATGTCCTTCTTGCGGTCGACGACATAGAGCCAGCCGTCGCTGTCCATGAAGCCGATGTCACCGGTCCGCAGCTCGCCGTCCGGCAGGCCCTCGGCGGTGGCGTCGGGGCGGCGCCAGTAGCCGGGGACGACCTGGGGGCCGCGGACCGCGATCTCGCCCTGCTCGCCGAACGGCAGGTCCCGGCCGTCCTCGCCGATGATCCGGACGACGGTGTCGGGGCCGGGGACACCGACGGCGAGCGTGCCGGAGACCTTGTCGACCGGCGCCTCCCTGCCCGGCGGGACGCTGGCGCAGGGCGCGGTGCACTCGGTCAGTCCGTAGCCGTTGTGGACATATGGCCCGAAACCGGTACGGAACTTCTCGACGAGAGCGGGCGGCAGCGGCGCACCGCCGGAGGACATGGTCCGGAAGGACGCGAAGTGGTCGCGGGTGACCTCGGGGTGGGCCATCAGCGCCATATAGGCGGTCGAGGGGCCGACCGTGTAGGCGGGGCGGTGCTCCAGGAAGGCATCCAGGACGACACCCGCCTCGAAGCGGTAGGCGAGCACCAGGGTGCCCTGGTTGGCGATACAGGCCGCCAGCTGGCAGACCATGCCGGTGATGTGGAAGAGCGGGGCGAGCGCGAAGTAGGAGGCGCCTTCGGGGAGACCCAGGCCGGTGCGCTGGCGCTCGGCGTTGTAGGTGATGTTGCCGTGGGTGTTGGTGGCGCCCTTGGGCGTGCCGCTGGTGCCGGAGGTGTAGCTGATCAGCGCGAGGTCGTCAGCGGTGAGCTCGGGGTCGTCGGGCGCCACCCGTATCTTCCCGGCCGTGCGGGCGACGGTCAGCAGATCGTCGGCGTCCTGCTGCGGCCCGAGCCGCTCGCCGTGCAGCACCCGCTGGTCGTCGCGGGTCTGCAGATCCCGCTCGTGGGCGGTGAGCACGATCCGTACGGACGGCGCCCCGGCGGCGGTGACGCGCAGAAAACTGTCCCAGGTGCGGTCCGCGCAGATGACGGCGGAAACCTCCGCATCGTCCAGGATGTGCCGCATTTCGGCGGACTTGTACATGGGGTTGACGGGCACCACCACGCCTCCCGCCTTCCACACGCCGAGCAGGGCGAGCACGAAGTGCGGGGTGTTCTGCAGCATGACCGCGGCCCGGTCGCCGCGCCGGAAGCCGCGCTCGGTGAGGTGGGCGGCGACGCCGTCGGAGAGCGCGTCGGTCTCGGCGTAGGTCAGCCGGCCGTCGAAGTAGGCGAGGGCCGTACGGTCGGGGACCCGGCCCACCGCCGCCCGGAAGGCGTGCAGCGTCGAGGGGGGCGGCTGCACGGGGGCGCGCTGGGCATCGGTGAGCTGTGCCAGCCACGGCTTGTCCTGGTAGGAGGTCATCGAGGTGCGGCCCTTTCTTCCTGATCGCCTGATCATCCCTGCGGGGAAACGGCTGGGGTGAGGCGGGGTGGCGGACCGGGCCCGGCCGGGCGGCCACCCCGCCCGTCTAGGAGCGGCCCTCGGCCTGCTCCAGCTTCTGCTGCAGGTGGTTCATCCCGCCGAGCCAGCGGTCGGGTTCGGCGGCGCGCGCGGTGTAGTAGTCCGCGACCTCCGCATGCGGCAGGACCAGGAAGCGGCCCTCCGCCATGGCCGCGAAGAGCGCCTCGGCGACGTCCTCGGGCTCCACGGCGGTGGGGGTGAGCACGAGGTCCCCGGCGGCGCCGGTCGCGGCCAGCATGTCGGTGCGGACGCCCTGGGGGCAGATGGCGTGGACGTCGATGCCGCGGTGCCGGTAGGTCAGCGAGAGCCACTCGGCGAAGGCGTACGCACCGTGCTTGGTGACGCTGTACGGGGCGGCGGCGACCATGGTGAGCAGACCGGCGGCGGACACCGTGGCGATGAAGCGGCCGCTGCCGCGCTCCAGCCACTCGGGCACCAGCTCACGGGCGGCCCGGACGTGTGCCATGACATTGACGTCCCAGGCCAGCGCCCAGTCCTCCTCGGGCGCATCGGGCCCGCCGCCGGTGCCGACCCCGGCGTTGGCGCAGAAGATGTCGATACCGCCGCCGAGCGCCTCGCGGGCCGCCGGGACGACGGTGGAGGCGTCACCGGCGACCGCGACCGCCCCGATCTCGTCGGCGGTCCGCTTCGCCTTCGCCTCGTCCAGATCGTTGACCACGACCCGGGCGCCCTCGGCGGCGAACCGGCGGGCCAGCGCGGCACCGATCCCCCCGCCCGCCCCGGTCACGACAACGGTCTTGTCCCGTACGGCTGCCACGCTGGATCTCCCTCGGTCGGGTCGGTTCGGCTGACGGCAGACTAACCAGTCGGTATGTCCTGACGGAAGAGTCCTTTCCGCCTTCGGCCCGCCCCATTCCGGGATCCCACCGGCCCGGCTAGCGTGCGCACGACACGGACCCGGTTGATTCCTGATCACGGAGGTGTGCGGATGGCTCTGTCGAGACGCGTTCTGCTCGGGCAACTGGCGGCGACCGGAGCGGCCGGTGCGGCCCTGGCCGCGGGGGCCGGGCCCGCCCGTGCCGCGCAGCCGGCGCACGGCGGCGGGCGGCGGGTGCACACCGGCTTCGACCGGCTGGCCGCCGACGGCTACCGCCTCCTGACCGGCCGGCGGGTCGGCATCGTCACCAACCCCACCGGCGTCACCCGGGAGTTGCGGCACATCGTGGATGTGATGCACGCCGACGACCGGGTGCGGCTGACCGCCGTCTTCGGCCCCGAGCACGGCTTCCGGGGCACCGCACAGGCAGGCGGCTCCGAGGGCCGCTACGACGATCCGGCCACCGGACTGCCCGTCTACGACACCTACAACAAGAGCGGCAAAGCACTCGCCGACATCTTCACCGCCTCCGGTGTGGACACCGTCGTCTTCGACATCCAGGACGTCGGCGCCCGCTTCTACACCTACATCTGGACGCTGTACGACTGCATGGTGGCCGCGGTCCTGGCCGGCAAGCGCTTCATGGTCCTCGACCGGCCGAACCCGGTCACCGGCCGCTCGGCCACCGGCCCGGTGCTCGACAAGGCGTATGCCTCGTTCGTCGGCCGGGAGCCGATCGCGCAGACGCACGGGATGACCGTGGCGGAGCTGGCGCTGCTGTTCAACGGCGAGTTCGTCCCCGAGGCCGCCGGGCGCCCGGTGGAGCTGGAAACGGTCCGCATGACCGGCTGGCGACGCACCGACTTCTACGACGCCACCGGGCTGCCCTGGGTCCCCCCGAGCCCCAACATGCCCACCCCCGACACCGCCCTCGTCTACTCCGGCACCTGCCTCTTCGAGGGCACCAACCTCTCCGAGGGACGCGGCACCACCCGCCCCTTCGAGCTGCTGGGCGCCGACGGCATCGACCGGCGCTGGGCCGCGGCCGCCACCGAACTGGCCCTGCCCGGTGTGCACTTCAGGGAGGCCTACTTCGCCCCCACCTTCTCCAAGTTCCAGGGCAAGACGATCGGCGGCGTCCAACTGCACGTCCACGACCGCGCGGCCTTCGACCCGGTACGCACCGGCATCGGCCTCCTGGTGACCGCGAAACGGGTCTGGCCGGGCTTCACCTGGCGCCCGGACCATGGCATCGACCGCCTCACCGGCTCGTCGGCGGTACGGACGATGATCGACGCGGGCGCCGGACCGGACGAGATCGTGGCCGCCTGGCAGGAGGGCCTGAAGGGCTTCCGTACGGTGCGGCGGCGGTATCTGCGGTACCCGTAAGGGCGTTGGGCCGGTCGCGGCCCGGGGCCTGTCCCGGTCCCAGGAACCGGGACAGGCCGTCTCGCCTCTTGACTGGGCCCTACACCGAGCCGGAAAGTGCGCTGGTGAGCAGTGACGCGACAGCAGCGCAGACAACGGCCGGGGCGCCGACGAAGACCGACGGGACCAGCGGCGGCGAGAGCCTGCGCCGGGTGGCGGTGGCCTCGTTCATCGGGACGGCCATCGAGTTCTACGACTTCTACATCTACGGGACGGCCGCCGCGCTCGTCCTCAACCAGGCGTTCTTCCCGACGCTCGATCCGGTCAACGCCACCCTCGCGTCCTTCTCCACCTATGCGGTGGCATTCGCCGCGCGGCCGCTCGGCTCGATGATTTTCGGCCACTTCGGCGACCGGGTGGGCCGTAAGTCCGTCCTGGTCGCGTCACTGCTGCTGATGGGGCTGTCGACGGCCTTCGTCGGGCTGCTCCCGGGCTACGGGACATGGGGCATCTGGGCGCCGCTGCTGCTGATCGCGCTGCGTTTTCTGCAGGGCATCGGGCTGGGCGGGGAGTGGGGCGGTGCCGCGCTGCTCGCGGTCGAGCATGCGCCGCGCCGGCGCCGCGGGTTGTATGCGGCGTTCCCCCAACTCGGCCCGTCCGTGGGGTTCCTGGCGGCGACCGGGGTCTTCTGGCTGCTGTCGTCCGGGCTCGACGACGCGGCGTTCCGCTCGTGGGGCTGGCGGGTGCCGTTCCTGCTGTCGTTCCTGCTGGTCGGCGTCGGGCTGTTCGTACGCCTGAAGATCAGTGAGACGCCGGTGTTCACCAAGGTGCTGGACGCCCAGGAGGCGAGCAAGGTCCCCACCGTCGAGGTACTGCGCCGGCATCCGCGCGAACTGCTGCTGGGCGCGGGCGGGATGATCGTCGCCTACGGCCTCTTCTACACCGCGACGACCTACTGCCTCTCCTACGCCACCGGCACCCTCGGCATCTCCCGCAACACCATGCTGGGGCTCTCCCTCGTCGCCTGCCTCTTCCTGGCGGCCGGCACCTGGCTCGCCGCCACCCGCTCCGACGGCGCCGGCCGCCGCACCCTGATCCTCGCCGGCACCGTCCTCTCGGCGGTGTGGGGCCTGGTGCTCTTCCCGCTGCTGGACACCGGACAGCCGGTGCTGATCGCCCTCGGCATCGGCGGCGCGCTGTTCTGCATGGGTGTGGTGTACGGCCCGATGGGCGCCTATCTGCCGGAGCTGTTCAGCGCGCGGGTGCGGTACTCGGGCGCCTCACTGGCCTACAACCTGGGCGGAGTCCTGGGCGGCGCGGTGGCTCCGCTGGTCGCCACCCGGCTCCAGTCGGCGTACGGCTCGGCGTCGGTGGGCTGGTACGTCAGCGCGATGGCGGTCGTCTCGCTGCTGTGCGTCCTGGCACTGCCGGAGACCCGGGAGCGGGACCTCGTCTGAGGCTCCGGCGGCCCCGCGCGCTCACGAGCTCAGCCACCACCGCCCGCTCTCCCGGGACAGCGCGTCCCACAGGAGGTTCAGGGGGTGGCCGGGGGCGTAGGAGTCCCGCTCGCCGCGGCGGGTGAAGACGCCGACCAGCACCTCGGTCCTGGGGCCCACCTCGCCGACGAGCTCCAGGGTGCGCAGCCCGCCGGCCTCCGGGAGGCGGCCGTCCGCTGCCGCCTCCCCGATGCCCCGGGTGACCAGCATCGCCCCGCTCACCACCCCGGACCGCAGCAGCTCGAAGCCGTAGTGCGCGGCCTCGATCTCGGCCGCGATGGAGAGCTTCTGCCGGTATTCGGGGCCGTACCAGGCGGTCAGGAAGCGGCCGATCAGACCGCGCGCCGAGACGACCAGCGGCAGCCGGGGCAGGTCCCGGGCGCCGAAGGAGGTGCCCGGGAGCCGCTCCGGCGGCAGATTCGTCAGCAGGGAGAGCCCGCTGCGCCGCCACTCCATGACCTCGTACGGAGCCAGCAGCTCCGCTTCGTCGGCCTCGGTGACCACCACGCTGCCGCAGACCAGGTCGAGTTCCTTGGAGCGCAGTTTGGTGAAGAGGTCGCCGGTGCGGACATGGGTGACCTTCAGCTCGACGTCGTCGCGCTCATAGTCCTCGGTGACCCGTTCCACCGCGTCCAGCAGAAAGCCGAGCGTATAGCGGGTGGTGCCGACCGAGAGCGTCCGGCCGAGCCGGCGGCGGGCATCGTGCACACCGTCCGTCCACTCCCCCAGTGTGCGCCGTGCCAGCTCGACGAGCGCCTCCCCGGTCGCGGTGAACAGGGCATCCCTCCCCCGCCCCTGCTTGAGGACCAGCTCCTCGCCGCACAGCGCGGCGAAGGTGCGGTTCATGGTGTCCAGTTGCTTCTGCACGCTGGACTGCTCGCGGCCCAGCCGGCGCGCGGCGCCCAGCGCGGTGCCCGCCTCGTGGACGACGATCAGTGTGCGCAGCTGGTCCATGGTGGTGTCCAGCAGCTCCGTCGGATACTGCTGCGGACCTGACAAGGCCATGCCTCGCTTTCCCATCCCCTGGAGTTCAGAACCCTGCAGCATACCCCCAAGGGAAAGCCACCCCGAGGGCAGCCGGGGCGCCCGGCACGGGAGTTGAAGCGCTCGGGCACCGGGCGGGCGCGCACGAAGGCCCCGGGGCCGGCCGCCCCGGGGCCTTCGTGTGGCGCCTTCCGTCTAGCGGTGGGCCGGGAACTCCACGACCTGCTGATAGGTCGGCCGGTTCTGCCAGCTGATGGTGGCGTGGGTCAGACCGCCCACCGTGCGGTGGATGATCGCGTCCGCGCACCACTGGTCGCCGGCCTTGCAGCTGTCATCGCCGGGGTAGACCTGCTCGGCCGTCTTTCCGCTCGCCTGCTGGAGCGTGGTCAGCAGGGTGTCGCGGCAGGCGGACAGCTCACCGTTGCCGCAGTACTGCCAGCTGAGCGGGCCCGCCACCTTGTCGCCGAGCACCGCCCGCAGGTCCTTGTCCGCGTAGCTCCACCAGCCGTACTGGAAGGCCGATCCGGCGTGCGCCCCGGTCGGGCCGTGGCCGGCCGACGGTGATTCGTCGATGCCGAGGTTGGCGCGCAGCGCGTCGTAGAGGTCGCCGCCGAGGCCCGGCTTGAAGACGGCCTCCGTCATCAGCGGCCACCAGGCGTCCATGAGGCGTACCGCGTCGGGGTGGGTGTAGGTGTGCGAGCCCGCGGCGGTCTCCCGGCGCTGGGCACCGTCCTTGCGCCAGGCCTCCAGCTGCTGCACCGCCGTCTTCAGCTTCGGGTCGGTGACCGGCTTGCTGTTCACCACCCGCAGGAGTTCGGGCAGCACGTCCTCACCGCGCAGATCGGTGACCGCGGCCTCGGACATGGCGCGGGTCAGCGACGCCCGGGTCACCCCGCCGTCCTTCGTCAGCGCCCGCACCCGGTCGTCCAGCAGATTGCCGCGGTGCACCGAGCCGTTGCCGTAGCCCGCCGAGTCGTAGTCCTTGGCCTGCTTGTTGTTCCAGGAGATGTAGTAGTCCTGGTTGACGGACTGCGGGTGCTGGGCGGACGGGGTGTACTCGGTGGTGTTGGTCTCGGGGTCGTAGTCCTTCCACTCGTAGGCGTCGTCTGCCTTGACGGGCAGGGACGGATCGACGTCGGGGTTGCGGACCGGGTTGAGGCCGCTGTTGTAGTACGCGATGTCGCGGGAGTCGGCGTAGAACCAGTTGAAGGCGTAGCCGATGTGCTCGGCTGCCTTCTGGAAGCTCTTGGCGTCCCGCACGTAGGACGGGTCGTTGAACATCTGGAAGCCGATGATCGAGTCGGCCTCGTGGCGGTAGGTGGACCGCTGTGCGGTGTAGGCGACGGGCTTGCCGTCGAGGGTCGCGCGGTGGGTGACGGTCCCGTACTTGGTCCGGAAGACCTGCATCCGGTAGGAGCCGGCCTCCGTCGGGTCGGCGATGGTGGGCTTCCAGGAGTTGGTGCGCTCCAGCTTCTCCATGGGGACGCACGCGCCGCGGTAGCGGTAGGAGGTGGAGTCCTTGGTGGGCGTCGAGCCGTCCGCGTTGCACAGCTCGACCGCGAAGGTGTCGGTGATGTCCTGGCCGGCGGAGGTGGCGCTCCAGGAGTAGTCCTGGCCGCGGCCCAGCTGGACGTACATCCCGACGCCCGCGAACGAGGCGCCGCGGGCGCTGATGCCGGGTCCCTGGATCTCCTGGAGCATCAGCAGCTGGGGCGCGAAGTAGCCGGTCTGCGGGCCGAAGACGGCGACGGGGTGGCCGCTCGCGGTGTGCTTGCCGGACACCAGCAGGGCGTTGGACATCCCGCGGTGCTGGGTGGGGTCGAAGCTCCCCTTGGGCAGCACCCCGTCCTTGAAGAGGCCCTCCAGCTTCTTGTACTTCTTGGGGGCCTTGACCGGATCGCGGGGCGGCGTCCCGCTCTTGACGGTGGCCGCGCCGGTGCGGTCGAAGACCAGGGGCTCGGGGGTGACCGAACCGCGGTCCGGCAGCGCCACGCCCTTGGCCTTGGCGGGCTTCACCGCGTACGGGAAGCTGCTGCCGTCGTGCAGGGTCTTGGCGGCCTCGGGGTCGTCGCGCTCCCGGAAGGACTCCCAGACCTCGGTGCCCTTCTCGACGCCGTACTTCTGCTGGGCGGAGAGCAGCGCCAGGGCCGAGGGGACCTCACCGCCCCCGCCGTTGCCGAAGAGCCCGCCGACGACCGAGGCCAGGGCTATCAGGTCGGTGAGCTTGAAGGGCTTGATCTCACCGGCGTTGGTGATCGCGTCGACATGGCCGGTGAGCACGTACTCGCCGGGGAAGTAGCGGCCGTTCTTGGACTGTTCGCGGTAGGCGTTGATCCCGTCGACATACGCCTGGGCGTCCTGCATCGCCAGTTTCCCGCGCTCGCCGTTGGTGTCCCGGATGCGCTCGACCTGGGCCTGCAGATCGTCCTCGGTGTACGGCGCCTGCGGCCAGAACTGCTGCTCCAGGCCCTGGTTGGCGAGCGCGCCGCCGGCGAAGGAGGTCAGTTCGCCGCGGCCGATGTGGCGGAAGAGGTCCATCAGCCAGAGCCGGTCCTGGCCCGCGGCGTAGCCGGCGCCGAATTCGGTGCCGTAGCGGGTGGTGCCCTTGATGTGCGGGACACCGGTCTTCTTGTCGCGGGTGATGGTCACATCGTTGCGGGGCGTGGTGACCTTGCCGGCCTGGTCCGCGGGGACGCCGAAGGAGGCGTCGTTGAAGAAGCTGCCGAGGGTGTCGTCGGTGAGCGACTGATAGCCGCTCGCCAGCGCGCCGTACGGGGCGAGTTGGTCGGTGGAGTGCTCGGGGTGGGTGCCGAACAGCTTGTTGCCGAGGATCTCCACCAGGGTGGCGTTGCCGGTGGCGCCGGGCGGCAGGATGTCGCCGCACTGGCCCTGGCAGTAGTCGTTGGCGTCCTGCGGTGCGGCGGCCGCGGCCGCGGTGGGGGGCGGTGCCAAGAGCGTGGCACCCAAGGCGAACAGGGCGGCCGCGGCGGCGGTCCTGAGCCTTCCGGTACGTCGTCGCATTCCTGCTCCTCGATGGGGGTCCCCTTGAGGGAGGCCGGGCGGGACGTTACCGGCGGTTATCCCTGACCGGAAGATGAACAACAGTCAACTTTTGCTCTTCCCTGGGGAGATCGGGCCGCGGACGCCAGGACGCCGCGGAACACTGCCAGAAAAACCGCACGAAAGTTCGATGGATCCAGGTGGTGATCGGCTACGTCCCATCGCTGTCCAGTCGGGTCCTCCCCACGGAGGTGGGATGAAATGGCCGGTTTCAGAGCCCTCGCAGAACAGGTCCGCAATCCACGACTCGTCGCGACACAGCGACGCACCGCCCTGCGCAAGTGCCTTGAACGCTTCGCCCCTTACGGGCATCGGGCGACCTGGCACCATCTGTGCACCCGGGCCGGTATCGCGACCCAGGACCGCGATCCCGATCCGGAGCGGCTGGTGGCCGCGCTCACCGAGCTGGAAGAGGCCCGTTCTCTCTGGCTCGCGTACGAGGAGGAGTTCGCCGCCCGGCGCCGCAAGGAGAAGCACGACGGCATCCGGCAGCCCGGCGCCCTCGACGAATGGCACCGCCGGACCTGGGGCGGCTGCGACATCGTGCCGTGCGAGTCCCCGCAACGGCACCCCGCGGCCCGTCTCGCGGTGGTCCTGCGCCGCATGATCGTGGCGATGGAGACGGGGCGGCCGCGCCGCGACTGCCCGGTGTGCGCCGGCACCCGCTTCGCCTGGCTGCCGGAGTCCGCCGACTCCCCGGCGACCGGGCCGGCCTGCCTGCAGTGCGGGGTGCTGGCCCCGGTGTCCGTGCTGACCCCTGAGGCACTGACCGCCGCGGGACGGGTCCACGGGGCGGGGGCGTTCGCGGCCGCCTGACCGGCGCCGAACGACGACCGGGCGCCTCCAAGAGCCGAAGGGGGCGCCCGGGGCCCGGGGCATTGTCAGACCCCGCTGCCATCATCGGGTACATGCGCCAGTTCCGTCGCAACGATGCCCGGACGGCGGCCGGTTCCGGGATGGTACGGAGGCCACCGGCCGCGCTCACCGATGCCCGCGCGGCAGACAGCGACGGCGCCCCTCCCCGCCCAACTGATGGCCGCTGCAACGGCTTTGGCCAAGAGGCCTTCCCGGACCGGCCCCTTGCGGGATACGTTCCGCCTCATGCTCGCGCTCGCCCGCTCCCGCAGCGTCGCCCCTCCGGGATGGAGCCGCTGGCTCGTCCCGCCCGCCGCCCTGTCCATCCATCTCGCCATCGGACAGGCCTATGCCTGGAGCGTGTTCAAACCGCCCCTGGAGTCCTCCCTCCAGCTGTCCGGGACGGCCTCCGCGCTCCCCTTCCAGCTGGCCATCGTGATGCTGGGGCTGTCCGCCGCGTTCGGGGGCACGCTCGTCGAACGCAACGGCCCGCGCTGGGCGATGTGCGTCTCGGCGGTCTGCTTCTCCGCCGGCTTCCTGGTCGCCGCCCTCGGCGCGGCCACCGGCCGCTACCCCCTCATCGTCCTCGGTTACGGCTTCCTCGGCGGCATCGGCCTGGGCATCGGCTACATCTCCCCGGTCTCCACCCTCATCAAGTGGTTCCCCGACCGGCCCGGTATGGCCACCGGTATCGCCATCATGGGCTTCGGCGGGGGCGCGCTGATCGCCTCGCCCTGGTCGGCCCAGCTCCTCGCCGGCCTCGGCTCGGACACCTCCGGTATCGCCGGAACCTTCCTGGTCATGGGCCTGTCCTATGGCGTCTTCATGACCCTCGGCGTGCTGCTGGTGCGGGTCCCGGCCGACGACTGGCGGCCGCCCGCCGGCCCGGCCCCCGGCACCCCGGCGGCCCGTGCGCTCGTCACCACCGCCCAGGTCTCCGCCCGCAGCGCGCTGCGCACCCCGCAGTTCTGGTGCCTGTGGGTCATCCTCTGCATGAATGTCACGGCGGGCATCGGCATCCTGGAGAAGGCCGCCCCGATGATCTCCGACTTCTTCGCACACACCGCGGCACCGGTGAGCGCCTCGGCGGCGGCCGGCTTCGTCGGCATGCTCTCGCTGGCCAACATGCTCGGCCGGATCGTCTGGTCCTCGGCCTCCGACCTGGTGGGCCGCAAGAACATCTACCGTCTCTACCTCGGCGTCGGCGCCCTGATGTATCTGCTGATCGCGCTGGCCGGCGACTCCTCCAAGCCACTGTTCATCGCCTGCGCGGTGGTGATCCTCTCCTTCTACGGCGGCGGATTCGCCACCGTCCCGGCGTACTTGACCGACCTGTTCGGCACCTACCAGGTCGGCGCGATCCACGGCCGGCTGCTGACGGCCTGGTCCACGGCGGGCATCCTCGGCCCGCTGATCGTCAATGCCGTGGCGGACGCGCGGAAGTCCGCCGGCCGCAGCGGCCCGGAGCTCTACACCACCTCGTTCTTCATCATGATCGGCCTGCTGGCCGTGGGCTTCGCCGCCAACGAACTGATCCGCCCCGTGCACCCCCGCCACCATGAACCGCCCGCGCCCGGCGCGCGGTCCGCGGCCGGCACCGCCACCCCGAAGGGAGCCGAGCAGTGACCACCCGCCGCGCCCTGCTTCTCGTCCTCGTCTGGCTGTGGGTGGGCATTCCGTTCCTCTACGGCCTTTACGAACTGTCCCTCAAACTGAAACAACTGTTCACGGGCTGACCACCCCCACCGGCATCGCGCCCGGCGGACGTCGGCCCTCCTGCCCGTACGGCACCAGGGCCGCGCGGGCGCCCGTAGGAGAGGGTGGACGTCCATGGCCGAACTGCACGATCTGACCGCGCTAGAACAGGCCCAGGGAATCCGGTCCGGGGAGCTCTCCCCCGTGGAGATCACCGAGCACTTCCTCGCGCGGATCGAGCGGCTCGACGACACACTCGGCGCCTTCCTCACCCGCACCCCCGACCTCGCCCGCAAACAGGCCTCGGACGCGGAGAGCGAGGCCACCGCGGCCCGCCGCGAGGGCCGTGAACTCCCGCCGCTGCACGGCGTCCCCGTCCCGGTGAAGGACCTCAACCAGGTCGCGGGGGTGCGCTGCACGATGGGTTCCCGGGCGCTGGCCGAGCATGTGCCGACCGTCGACGACCATGTGGTCGGCAAGCTGCGGGCGGGCGGCACGATTCTGCTCGGCAAGACCAACACCCCCGAATTCGGGCTGCCCTGCTACACCGAGAACGGCCTCGCACCGCCCGCCCGCACCCCGTGGGACCTGGCGCGCTCGGCGGGCGGCTCCAGCGGCGGGGCCGCCGCGGCCGTGGCGGCCGGTCTGGCGCCCGTCGCGCACGCCAGCGACGGCGGCGGCTCGATCCGGATACCGGCCTCGGTCTGCGGGCTCTTCGGCATCAAGCCCAGCCGCGGCCGGATCAGCAGCGGCCCGCTGCTGCACGACGTCTCGGGCCTGGCCACCTCGGGCCCGCTGGCCCGTACGGTCGCCGACGCGGCCACCCTGCTGGACGTCCTGGCGGGGCCGATGCCCGGCGACCCGTTCACGGCGCCGTCGCTGCCGCCCGGGGAGACCTTCGCCGCCCACGCCCTCCGCGACCCGGGGCGGCTGCGGATCGCCTGCCTCACCGAGGCGCCCGTCCCCGGCATCGAGGTCCACCCCGACTGCCGTACCGCCACCACCGAGACCGCCGCCCTGCTGACCGGACTCGGCCATGAGGTCGAGGAGTTGTCGCTGCCCTCCGACGACAGCATCCTGCTCGCCTTCACCCGCGTCTGGTCGGTGCTGGCCGCGAGCCGCCCCGTGCCGCCGGAGGGCGAGGAGCTGCTGATGCCGCTCACCCGCTATCTGCGCGAGCGCGGCGCCGAGGTCTCCGGTACGGACTTCACCCGCTCGATGTATGCGTTCCGGATGCTCGCCCAGTCCCTGGCGGACGGTCTGATGCCGCCGGGCGGCTACGACGTGATCCTCTCCCCGACCCTGGCCGCGCCGCCGGCCGAGGTCGGCGCGCTGCGCGATGACGCCGACCCCCAGGCCGAGTTCGCCGCCCTCGGCGCGTTCACCCCGTTCACCGCGCTCTACAACGCCACCGGTCAGCCCGCGGTGAACGTCCCGCTGCAGTGGAACGCCGCGGGCTTGCCGATCGGGGTGATGCTGGCCGGCCGGTACGGCGACGAGGCCACCCTGATCGCGCTGTCGGCGCAGCTGGAGCAGGCCCGCCCATGGGCGGGGCGCACCCCGTCCATGTGGTGACGGAGACCGGAGTCCGCGCGCTCGTCCCACCCCGGGGCGAGCGCGCCCGCGCTCAGCGCTCCTCCGGACAGCACCCCTGCCCGTAAGGCTCGTCCTGCACGTCCTGCGCGGCCTGCGCGGCCTTCTCGTCCGGCTGGTCCCGGAGCGCCGGTCCGGGCTGCTGCTCACCGCCGGCGCGCCGCTGTGCCCCCTCCGGGTCCCTGACGCTCCGGTCGACCCGCAGCCGCCGCGCGCCGGGCCCCTGCTCACCGAGGTTGTCGTACGGATTGGACAGCGCGCACTTCTCCAGCGAGAGGCAGCCACAGCCGATGCAGTCGGTCAACCGGTCGCGCAGCTCGACGAGTTGGCTGATCCGCTCGTCCAGCTCGGAGCGCCAGACCTCGGAGAGCCGGGCCCAGTCGGCGCGGTTGGGGGTGCGCTCGTCGGGCAGCTCCGCCAGCGCGTCGCGGATCACCGCGAGCGGAATGCCGACCCGCTGCGCCGCCCGTACGAACGCGACCCGGCGCAGTGCGTCACGGCTGTAGCGGCGCTGGTTGCCCGCCGTCCGGGTGCTGCTGATCAGCCCCTTGGACTCGTAGAAGTGCAGCGCGGACACCGCGGCGCCACTACGCGCGGAGAGCTGGCCGACGGAGAGCTCATGAACCTTGTACGGAAGCTGGGGCACGCTTCAACCCTAGAGGCAGTCCGGCCATTGACAGCGGGTGCCCGCACTCCGCATTCTGAGCAAGCGCTTAGTAAGCGTCGGCCGATGCGCGCCAACGGCGGACGGATCCCGAGGAGGCAGACAAGAGATGGCAGAGCCCCGAGTGTTTGGATCGCTCGACGAACTGCGGGCCGCGGTCGGTGAGGAGCTGGGCACCAGCGACTGGCTGGAGATCGACCAGAAGCGGATCGATCTGTTCGCGGAGGCCACCGGCGATCACCAGTGGATCCATGTGGACCAGGAGAAGGCCGCGGCAGGCCCCTTCGGCACCACCATCGCGCACGGCTATCTGACGCTGTCGCTGCTGCCCGCCCTCGTCCCGCAGCTGATGCGGGTCGACAACGTGAAGATGGGCATCAACTACGGCACCAACAAGGTGCGCTTCCCCGCCACCGTGCCGGTCGGCTCGCGGCTGCGCGCCACGGCCAGGATCGCGGATGTGACCGAGGTGTCCGGCGGCGTGCAGCTCGCCACGGTCGTCACGATCGAACGCGAGGGCGGCGACAAGCCGGTCTGCGTCGCGGAGACGGTCAGCCGCTTCTACCTGTAGCGCGGGGCACCGGGGCGGGTGCGCCCCAGGGGCCCCTAGGCGACCGGCGGCGCACCCACCATGCGCAGCACGAGGTCGGCGTAGAGGGTGCCGACCTCGTCGGGTGTGCGCGGGCCGTCCGAGGTGAACCAGCGGGCCACGTCCACACACAGCGACAGCACCGCGAGGGTGGTGCCCGGTACGTCGTCGGCCCGGAACTCCCCGCTGTCGGCGCCGTCCTGGATGACCTGTCGCAGCAACCGGTCGGTCCGGCGGCGCAGTCCGGTGATCTCGGTGTAGTGCTCGGGGCTCAGCGCCTGGAGTTCGTACTGGATGACCCGGGCGGTCGTGTGGTGCTCCGCGTGCCAGCGGGCGAAGGTGCGGACGGCGTCGCGGAGCCGCTCGGTGGCGCTGCCCCCGGCCTCGGCGGCGGCGCCCATGATGCGCAGCGCCTTCTCGTGGCCGATGCCGCTGATGCGGTAGAGCAGCTCTTCCTTGGTCTTGTAGTGGATGTAGAGGGCGGCCGGGCTCATACCGGCCCGGCCGGCGATGTCACGGGTGGTGGTGGCGTGGTAGCCGCGTTCGGCGAAGGCCTCGACGGCGGCGCTGACCAGCCGTCGCGCGGCGTCCGGGGTCACCCCGGCCCATTCCTCGTTCTCCTCTTCGGCCCGCTCCGCCGCCGCACCCATCGCGCACCCCGCTCCTCGACCCGCCAGGGACCCTCCTCTGACGGATCGAACACCATATCGCGCCGCTGAGCAAGCGCTTAGGGCTCGGCCGGTGCGGGCGGTTCCCCGCGATCGTACGGGTCAGACGTCCGGACGCCCAGGCCGGACCCACGAGCCCGGACCCACAGGCCGGACGTCCGGGCTCGCGGGTCAGGCCGGACATCCCCACATACGGGTCAGAAGGCGGAGACCCCCGTCAGCGCCCGCCCGATGACCAGCTTCTGTATCTGGCTGGTGCCCTCGTACAGGGTCATCACCCGGGCGTCCCGCAGCAGCTTGCCGACCGGGTACTCGTCGATATAGCCGTAGCCGCCGAAGACCTGGAGGGCGTTGCCGGCGGCGCGCACCGCGGCCTCGGAGGCGAAGAGCTTGGCCTTGGACGCCGCGGTGACGAACGGTTCGCCGCGGTCGATCAGATCGGCGACCCGCCAGGTCAGCAGCCGAGCGGCATCCACGTCCACGGCGATATCGCTGATCAGCTCCTGCACCAGCTGGTGCCGGGCGATGGGCTTGCCGAACTGCTCACGCTCGCCCGCGTAGCCGAGCGCGGCGTCCAGGGCGGCCTGGGCGATGCCCACACAGCCGGCCGCGACCGACATCCGGCCCTTGGCCAGCGCGGACATCGCGACCGAGAACCCCTTGCCCTCGGGGCCCAGCATCGCCGCGGCCGGAACCCGTACGCCGTCCAGGACCAGCTCCGCGGTGGCCTGGCCGCGCAGTCCCAGCTTCCCGTGGATCTCGCGGCGCTCCAGTCCGGGGCTGTCGGCGGGTACGAGGAAGGCGCTGATGCCCTGGTGGCCGGGGGCGTCGCCGGTGCGGGCGAAGAGCAGCACCACATCGGCCCAGGTCCCGTTGGTGATGAACATCTTGGCGCCGTCGATGACATAGCTGTCCCCGTCGCGGACCGCCCGGGTGGTGAGGTTCGCGGCGTCGGATCCGGTGCCCGGCTCCGTCAGACCGAAGCAGCCGACCGCCTCGCCGGAGGTGAGCCGCGGCAGCCAAGCCCGCTTCTGCTCCTCGTCGCCCCACGCGGCGACGGTCTTGGCCACCAGCCCCAGGGAGACCGAGACGATGCCGCGCACCGAGGAGTCCCCGCGGCCCAGTTCCTCAGTGACCAGGACGTACGAGAGGTGGTCGCCGCCCGAGCCGCCGTACTCCTCGGGGACGGTGAGCCCGAGGAAGCCGAGGTCGCCGAGCTTCTTCACGATGCCGCGGTCGACCTGTTCCGCGCGGTCCCAGGCGGTGGCGTACGGGGTGATCTCGCGGTCGGTGAAGTCCTTGGCGAGCTGCCGTGCCGCGGTCTGCTCCGCGCTGAGCTCCAGGTTCATCTCGGGCCCCTTGTGGACGAGAACGTGGACGAGCACATGGACAAGAACAGTTAATTAGCACTGCTAGTTTTTGGTGGGCAGCCTCTACTATGTGCGTCATGGCCCGACCCCGCAAGCCCCTTCTGAGCCGCGAGCGCATCGTCTCCACGGCGCTGGCGCTCATCGATTCCGAGGGGCTTCCGGCGCTCTCCACCCGGCGCCTGGCGGCGGAGCTGGGCGTGAGCGGGCCGTCGCTCTACAACCACTTCACGACCAAGGACGAGATCCTCGACGCGGTGGCCGACACGGTCATCGCCAAGGTCGATGTGTCGGCGTTCGAGACCGGCACGGACTGGCGCACCGGGCTGCTCGACTGGGCCCGCTCCTACCGCGCGGCGCTCGCCGCGCATCCGCACATCGTGCCGTTCCTCGCCCAGGGCCCCGGCCGCCGCCCCGCCGGCCTGAAGATGGCCGACGCGGCGTTCGGCGGAATGGTGGAGGCGGGCTGGCCGCCCGCCCAGGCCACCAGGGTCTGCGCCATGGTCCGCTACTTCGTGGCCGGCTCCGCACTGGGCTCCTTCGCCCGCGGCTTCGTCGACGACCCGAGCGCCTACGACCCCGCCGACTACCCCCACCTGGGCCAGGCGCATCTCCTCGCGGAACACCAACGCCAGGTGGACGAGGGCGCATTCGAAACCGGCCTGCGGGCCCTGGTGGACGGCCTGGCACTACAACACCCGGACCTCGTACCGCCGGAGGGCCGCTGAGGGCGGCGGGGCGCCGGAAAGCCGCGGGCGTCGCCTCTGGGCAACCGTCGCCTCTGGACAGGCATCACCTCTCGACGGACGACACCCCCTGGGCGGCCGTCACCCCCTGCGCGGCCGTCACCCCTGAACCTTCGTCGCCCCCGGCTCCGCCCCACCCCCCGGTGCGGCTGTCGTCCCGGCGCGGCGGATCAGGAGCCAGATGGACACCAGCGCGATGACGGACAGCGCCATGATGTAGCCGGACACCGCCATCGAGGTGCCGCTCGCCTCCAGCAGCAGCACCATCACGAAGGGCGCGAGTCCGCCGCCCAGGATGGCGCTGATCTGATAGCCGAGCGAGGCGCCGGTGTAGCGCATCTCGGCGGTGAACAGTTCGGCGAACAGCGCGGCCTGCGGCCCGTACATGATGCTCAGGAAGCAGCTGCAGACGAAGGTGCCGACGGCCAGCCACACCAGCGACGCCGTGTCGATGAGCAGGAACATCGGCACCGCCCAGAGCAGCAGTCCGACGGCGCCAGCGGCGTAGACCCGCAGCCGGCCGATCCGGTCGGACAGCGCCGCGGCGGCCGGAATCATGGCGAGTTGGGTGAGGCTGACCAGCAGCGAGACGGCCAGTACGGAGGTGCGCCGCATGTCCAGCTCGCGGGTGGCGTAGTCCAGGACGCCGGTGATGAGGATGTAGAAGGTGGCGGTGTTGACCGCGAACGAGCCGCCGGCCAGCAGAACCGTGCGGAGATGGTGCCGCAGGATCTCGCGCAGCGGGGAACGGCGTGCCGCGGCGGCCTGCTCGGCCGTCGCCAGCTTCTCTTCCGCGGCCCGGAACGCGGGGGTCTCCTCGACGCGGGTGTGGATGTAGCGGGCGAGGAGGAGCACCAGTACGCCGACGAGGAAGGGCAGCCGCCAGCCCCAGGTGCTGAAGGACCGCTCGTCGGTGAGCGCGCCGGCCAGCAGGAAGGCGGAGTTGGCGGTGATCACGCCGAGGGGGACGCCGAGTTGCACCAGTGAGCCGTAGAGCCCGCGTTTGCCCTCGGGGGCGTATTCGGTGGCCATCAGCATCGCACCACCCCACTGGGCGCCGACCGCGATGCCCTGCAGCAGCCGCAGGACGACCAGCAGGATCGGCGCGGCCAGCCCGATGGTGTCGTAGGAAGGGAGCAGGCCGATGGCGGTGGTGGCCAGCCCCATGACGGTCAGGGCGAGCACCAGCATGGGCTTACGGCCGTGCCGGTCCCCGAGCTGACCGGCGATCACACCGCCGACGGGACGGGCCAGAAAGCCCACCGCGAAGGTCGCGAAGGAGGCGAGCACACCGGCGGCCTCGCTGCCCGAAGGGAAGAAGGCGGGGCCGAGGACGAGTGCGGCGGCGATGCCGAAGACGAAGTAGTCGTACCACTCGACGGCGGAGGCGAGGGCCGCGGCGGTGGCGACCCTGCGGCGGCTGCGGGTGGAGGGCGGGGTGCCGGTGTTGCCGTGTGGCGCGGAGGGGGCCGTGTCCATGCGTGCACACTCCGAGGGGTGCGGGAGGGGAGGGGGGCGGCGCCGTGATGTCGGGCGACCGTACCGACCGGCCGGTACGGCGTCAACGGACCACGCAGCACGAGTTTTCGGCACCCCCCTGAATGCGGGGCCGGGGCCCTGCGCCCCGGCCCCGCCCCTCACCTAAAAGACCACCAACGCCCGCCCTCCCTTGCCCGCCAGCATGGCGTCGAAGGCGGCCGGGATGTCGGCGAGACCGATCCGGTCGGTGACCAGGGTGGAGAGGTCGAAGGCGCCGGAGCGGATGTGTCCGGCGATGAGGGGGAGGTCGCGGGCGGGGTCGGTGTTGCCGTAGACGCAGCCGGAGAGGGTGCGGCCGAAGTAGAAGAGTTCCAGGGCGGAGAAGGACACCTGCTGGTCCTGGCCGCCGATGCCGACGACCGTCGTACGGCCGCCGCGGCGGGTCGCCGACCAGGCCGTACGGATGGTGTCGGCGCGGCCCACGCACTCCACGGCGACATCGGCGCCCATGCCGCCGGTGAGCTTGCGGACGCGCTTGGCGGTGTCGTCGCCCGCCACCAGGAACTCGGTGGCGCCCGCCGAGCGGGCCAGCTCCTCCTTCTCCGGCGAGACGTCCACGGCCACGACCGTGCCGGCGCCCGCGATCCGCGCGGCCTGTAGCGTGGCCAGGCCCACCCCGCCCACGCCGAAGACCACGACCGACTCCCCCGCGCGCACCCGGGCGCTGTGGTGCACGGCGCCCCAGCCGGTGAGCACCGCGCAGCCGAGCAGGGCGGCATCGGCGAGCGGCACCCCGTCCGGCAGCGGCAGCGCGGCCCGTGCGGAGACCACGGTCTCCTCGGCGAACACGGCGGTGCCCAGGCCGGGGTAGAGCTCGGTGGCGTCGTCGGCGCGCCTGGCGTACGGGGCGTTCGCGGCGAGGCCGGAATGCGCGCACAGCCAGGGCTCGGCAAGACCGCAGAAGTGGCAGTCACCGCAGGACGGCGCCCAGTTGAGGACGACCTGGTCGCCGGGGGCCACCGTGGTCACGTCGGGGCCGACCGCGGTGACGGTGCCCGCGCCCTCGTGCCCGAGGACGGCCGGGGCGGGCTGGCGCAGGGTGCCGTTGGACAGGGAGAGATCGGAGTGGCAGACGCCGGCGGCGGCGAGCCGGATGCGGACCTGGCCGGGGCCGGGCTCGGGCAGGTCGATCTCGGTGATCTCCAGGGGGGCGTTGACGGCGGGCAGTACGGCGGCGCGGACCACAAGGACTCCTCGGTGCGCGGGGCGGCGGGCGGGACGGGCGGGCCTCGCGGCGGGGGACGCTGTGGCCCCCGCCGCCCGGCCGGATCAGAACTGCAGCGACTTGGTCTGCAGATATTCGGTCAGGCCGTGCGGGCCCAGCTCCCGGCCGACGCCGGACTGCTTGTAACCGCCGAACGGGGCAAGGGGGTTGAAGCGGCCGCCGTTGATGTCGACCTGCCCGGTGTGCAGGCGCCGGGCGAAGGCGACCGCCGTGGCCTCGTCGCCCGCCCAGACCGCACCGGCCAGCCCGTAGATCGTGTCGTTGGCGATCCGGGCCGCGTCGTCCTCGTCCTCGTACTTCAGGATCGACAGGACCGGGCCGAAGATCTCCTCCTGGGCGATGGTCATCTCCGGGGTGACGTCCGCGAAGACGGTCGGTGCGACGTAGTAGCCCGTCCCGGGGACGGCCGCCTCCGGGCCGCCCGCCACGACCCGCGCGCCCTCGGCGATGCCCTGCGCGACATAGCCGCGCACCCGGTCCCGTTGGGCGGCGTTGACCAGCGGACCGGTCCTCTCGCCGGGTACGTACTTCGCGGCGGCCGCCGTCGCCAGCTCCACCGCCTCGGCGTAGTGGTCCCGGTGGACCAGCATCCGGGTCCAGGCGCTGCAGGTCTGGCCGGAGTTGGCCATGACGTTCGCGACGCCGACCGCGACGGCCTTGGGCAGGTCGGCGCCGGGCAGGATGACATTGGCGGACTTGCCGCCCAGCTCCAGCGCGACCCTCTTGACCGCGCCGCCCGCGAGGGCACCGATCCGCCTGCCGACGGCCGTCGAGCCGGTGAAGGAGACCAGATCGACCCCGTCGTGCTCGGCGAGCGCCTGTCCGGCGACCGGGCCGAGGCCGGTGACGAGATTGAAGACACCCGCGGGTATCCCGGCCGCATCGACGCACTCGGCGAACAGCTGGGCGACCAGCGGGGTGTCCTCGGCGGGCTTGAGCACCACCGTGCAGCCGGCCGCGAGCGCCGGGGCGACCTTGGCGACGATCTGGTGGAGCGGGTAGTTCCACGGCGTGATCGCGCCGACCACGCCGAGCGGTTCGTGCAGCACGGTGGAGTTGCCGAGCGTCTCCTCGAAGGAGTACGTACGGGCCAGTTCGGCGTACGAGCCGCAGACCGCGACCGGCACTCCGGCGTGCACCGCCGTACTGAAGGCGAGCGGCGAGCCGAGCTCGGCGGTGACGGTCGCGGCCACCTCCTCGGCCCGGGCGGCCAGCTGGTCGCGCAGTGCGGCCAGCCGGTCCGCCCGCTCCCCCGGCGGGGTGGCCGCCCAGCCCGGCAGGGCGGCGCGGGCGGCCCGTACGGCGGCGTCCACGTCCTGCGCGGAGCCGGCCGGGACGGCCGCGATCACCTGCTCATCGGCCGGGTTGACGACCTCGATCGTCCCGCCGCCCTCGGCGGGCCGCCAGCTTCCGTCGATGTACATCGCGTCGTGCTGCTTCACGTCGTGGTCCTCCCGCGCCGGCCGGTGGTCATCGCCCCTAAACTAGCGCCGGTAGTTTTGCGCCGCCAGGGACCCCGCCCCCTGAGGTGGGGTGACGGTGGCCACGAGAGGCCGACTGGGCGGTCGTGACCTCGCGGCATGTTCGCGGTCCAGGAGCCTGCACCAGCACACCGGCCCGCCGATCGACCGCCTGCCGGCATCGACTCCCCTCGCAAGTCCGAAAGCAAGCATTCCACATTGCGGAAAGATGTCGACGGGGCCACCATCGGGCAACTCGCACCGGAGGCGGGAGTGCTGTACGGGGCTCCCGCCTCCGGCAATCACCTATGCCTGAGGTTCACATGCATCTGTACCGCCTCGTCCCGCTCGGCGCCGCCCTCACCATTCTCCTTTCCGGGTGTGCCGTCGATGCGGGAAAAGAGCCCCCGGGTCAGGGCACCCCGTCGGTAAAGCCCCCGGAGACGCACGAAGAGCTGAAGACCTCAGCACCGGACAGCGGCAGACCATGGGAGTCCGACGACGCCATGCAACGCGCGGAACGGGCTCTGGACGCTCATGACGAGGACGGCAGCGATCCGCAACGCTCCGGGTCCGGGTCCGCACATATCGCGAGCGGAGTGAACAAGACATTCCAGGCACCGGGGAAGCGGTGGTACCGCCTCGACATCACCTGCGACGCAAGGGGCGTTGAGGAACTCACCCTCACACTGACGCGTGGCGATGCGGAACAGGCCTACGGAATCGGCTGCGGGGACCGTGAGGCCGATCAGTTCAACATCCCCCCGGGCGCCCCCTTCACGGCCCGTGTCGACACGGTGCGGAGCGGCACCGGCCTCGTCCTGTGGCGCCTGAACACCATCGCTCCCGACGACGTGGACGGATGTGATGACGACATCGACGGCTGCGGCGGCTGAACCATGAACGCCCCGTGATCTTCTGCGGGCGGCCCCGCTCCGCATACTTCGACGCCCGACGAGGCCCCGCCCTCACCCCTTGGCGGACGGCTTGCGCATTTCCTCGATGATGCTGAGGAATCCCGCCTTGCCGTGGCCCGCGGCGATGGTCCGGTCGGCGAGGCCCTTGACGGCGGCGAGCACATCGGTGTTGATCCCGCGGTCCACGGAGGCCTCGATGATGTGCGCCATGCCCGCTGCCTCCATGACGATGTTGTCCTGGTCGCCCCGGAGGACCCCGCGGTCCAGATCCTGCGCCATGCCCGCGGCGAGGGGCGGCAGGATGTCGGCGATCGCCCCCGTGAAGGGGACGAACTCCTCGGCCGGGACGCTCTCGGCGCCGGCCAGTGCGAAGGCGTGCACCAGGCCCGCCATCGCGGAGTAGAAGAAGGCGAGCAGGGCGAGGTCGTACACGGCGGCCATGGCGTGGTCGTCGCCGAGGTACGCCGCCCGGCCGCCCAGCACCTTCAGCGTCTCCTTGTACGTCTCGAAGGCCTGCCGGGAGCCGCTGTAGAGGAGGGTCGCGCCGGGCTGCCCGACGTCCGTCGTCGGCACCATGACCGAGCCGTCGAGGTAGTCGATGCCGTGCCCGGCGGCCCAGGCGGCGGCGGAGCGGGCGCGCTCCGGGGTGTCGGACGTCAGGTTGACCAGGACCCGGCCGGACAGCCGGGGACCGGCCGGCTCCAGGATCTCGTGGGCCGCGGCGTAGTCCACCACGCACACGATCACCAGCGGACTGGCGGCCACCGCCTCGGCCACCGTGTCCGCGCGGACCGCGCCGCGCGCCACCAGATCCTCGGCCTTGCCCGGCGTACGGTTCCACACCGTCGTGGGGTGCCCGGCCCCGACGAAGGCGCCGGCCAGTGCGCTGCCCATGGCGCCGAGGCCGAGCACGGTCACCGGGGTGCGGGGGTCGTGGGCGTTGCTCATGGTGTGCTCCTCACCTGCGGTGCGGGCCCGGCCCGATGCCGGACCCGCTGTGCACACCACCCTGCCGAGCTGCGCTTATGGTTCCCTTCGGGTCTGCTTACGGTCCCTTCGGGCGGGCTTGCGGACGGGCTTGCGGGCCGCCGGTGCCGTGGCCCACCCGCCCTTGCCCGGCCTCCTCTTCCGGGGCCGGCGCGGCCTCGCCCTCCGCGGCCGGCCCGGTCACCTTCACCGCCGGCGCGGGCCCCCCGCCCGCGCCGGGTGTGGTGCCGCCGCCCCGCTCCGGGCCCGTACGGGCGGCCAACGCGGCGGAGGCCAGCAGCAGCGCGCCGAGCAGGACGAAGGGCGCGGCGGTGCCCGCGACCCCGGCGAGCAGTCCGGCGCCGGCCGGGGCGGCGACCTGGCCGAGGCGGTTGCCGGTGAGGCGGAGCGCCAGCGCCGTACTGCGGGCCCGTTCGGGGGCGGCCTGCACGACCGTCGTCATCGACAGCGGCTGGCCGACGCCGAGACAGAAGCCGAGGGCGAGCAGCATCGCGGCCAGCGCCCACACCGGCACCGGCAGCACCAGACCGCCGCACAGCACACCGGCCAGCGCGCAGCTGACCACCATCAGCGCGGTGCGCCCCAGCCACCGGATCATCGGCGTCATCACCAGCCGGCAGGCGATGGTGGCCGCGGCCCGCAGGCTGAGCAGCAGACCGATGGTGGTGGGGGCGATGGCGCGGTCCTCGCCGATGACGGGGAGGTAGGCGGTGAGGATGTCGGTGGCCGAGAGCACGGCCAGGCTCATGAAGATGCCGGCCGGTACGCCCCGGGTCCGCAGGATGCCGCGGACCGGGACCGGCGGTCCGGCCGCCACGGCCGGGGCGCCGGACGGGGCGGTGCGGGCGCGCTGTTCGAGGCGCCAGAGCGAGGCGTAGGAGACGGCGGCGACGGCGCCGGAGACCAGCAGGGCGGTGGCGCTCGTCGGGGCCATCCGGCCGTCGTGCTCGGAGATGACGAGCCCGGCGGCGGCCGGGCCGATGAGCTGGCCGAGGGAGGCGCCGATGGTGAAGTGGCCGAAGTTGCGGTCGCGTTCCTCGGGGGCGCTGCGCCGGGCGACGATCGACTGGGCTCCGATGACGAAGCAGAGGTGCCCCAGGCCCATCACCCCGCTCCAGGCGGCCATCGCGGGCAGCGATCCGGCCAGGCCGCTGAGCGCGCAGCCGCCGCTGATCAGCGCCACCCCGGTCACCAGCAGCGGGGCACAGCGGCCGTGGTCGGTGCGGCGGCCGAGCGGGACGGCGACGAGCAGCGGCAGCAGGGCGTAGACGGCGGTGATCACGCCGATGGCGCTTTCGTCGGCGCCCAGGGCGAGGGCCCGGTAGGAGACGGCCGGCCTGGCCATGCTCACCGCTCCTTGCGCGAAGGAGAAGGTGAGGACCAGACGCAGCAGCCATCCCCTGCCGGGCCTCCGGGTGTCGGTGCCGGTCATCTAGATGATGCCGAAGAGCACACCGGCGCACAGGACCACAAGGGAGGTCAGCGCGGCCCATTTGACGGTGAATTTGGTGTGGTCGCCGAACTCGACCTTGGCCATCCCGACGAGGACGTAGACGGCGGGGACGAGCGGGCTGGACATGTGCAGGGCCTGGCCGACGAGGGAGGCGCGGGCGATCTCGATGGGAGCGACGCCGTGGGCGGCACCGGCCTCGGCGAGGATCGGCACGATGCCGAAGTAGAAGCCGTCGTTGGACATGAAGTAGGTCAGCGGGATGCTGAGGACTCCGGTGACGATGCCCATGTGCGGGCCGAGCGCGTCGGGGACGCCGCTGACCAGCCAGCGGGCCATGTGCTCGACCATGCCGGTGCCGGTGAGCACCCCGGTGAAGACGGCGGCGGCGAAGACCATGCCGGAGACGTTGAGCACGTTCTCGGCGTGCGCGGCGACGCGGGCCTTCTGGTCCTTCATGTGCGGGAAGTTGACGGTGAGCGCGAGGGCGGCGCCGATCAGGAAGAGCACCGGGATCGGCAGCGTCTGCATGATCAGCAGGGTGAGCAGCGCGAGGGTGAGCGCGGCGTTGAACCAGTAGAGCTTGGGGCGCAGGGTGGCGCGCTGCGGGTCCAGGACCTGGAGGCCGTCGTCCTCGTCGGCCTGATCTCCGGAGCCGGCGGCCGGCGCGTCGTCGGCGCCGGTGTCTGCACCGCCGGTGGTGCGCCGCGTACCGGCCGGGGTGCCGCCGGTGGCTCCGGTGCCCGCGCCGACCAGAACCTGCTCGGCCTCCTTCTCGGGCACGGTCCCGGTCACCGGCCGGGTGTCGCCGAGGGTGTCGTCGAGGGTCAGCACACCGAGCCGCTTGCGCTCGCGCCGGCCGAGGACGTACGCGAGGGCGAAGACCGCGACCAGGCCGACGGCCAGGGCGGGAATCATCGGGACGAAGATGTCGCCGGCGTCGAGCTTGAGCGCGGTGGCGGCACGGGCGGTCGGGCCGCCCCACGGGAGGGTGTTCATCACGCCGTTGGCGGTGGCGGCGACACCGGTCATCACCACGAGGCTCATCTTCAGCCGCTTGTAGAGCGGGTAGAGCGCCGAGACGGTGATCATGAAGGTGGTGGAGCCGTCACCATCGAGCGAGACGATCGCGGCGAGCAGCGCCGTACCGACCACCACCCGCACCGGGTCGGCCTTGCAGAACTTGAGGATGCCGCGAACGATCGGGTCGAAGAGACCGACGTCGATCATCACCCCGAAGTAGATGATGGCGAACATCAGCATCGCGGCAGTGGGGGCCAGGTCACCGATGCCCTTGAGGACATAGTCGCCCAGGTGCGCGCCCTGTCCGACCAGGACGCAGAACAGCGCTGGGATCAGCACAAGCGCTGCCATCGGTGACATCTTCTTCATCATGATCAGCACCAGGAAGGCGGCGATCATGACAAATCCGAGGATTGTCAGCATTGGGAGTTACCTCACGTTCGCCCTTGAACATCTGCCGGGGGTGGCGGTTCAGGCGACGTTAGGTCCCGCAAAGTTTTGTTAACAAGGCCTTGACGCGCGAGCAATACGAGCAAAACCCCAGGTCAATAGGGATGTCACCGGACGGGCGTGAGCACAACCGGCAGACCGTTGAGCACCGCGGTGCCCGAGAGCGGGTCCAGCAGCCGTCCCGAGTTCAGCTGGTTGACATTGACGCCGGGGTCGGCGGCGGCGACCGCCAGCCGGGTGCCGGGCCGGTCGTGGCCCCAGCCGTGCGGCAGGCTCACCACCCCGCGGCGCACGGCCTCGGTGATCTCCACCGGCACCTCCAGCGCACCGCCGTCCCCCGTCAGCCGCGCCAGACCGCCGTCGGTGAGCTCCAGCCGCGCCGCGTCGTCGGGGTGCACCTGGACCGTGCAGCGGTTGCTGCCGCCGGTCAGCGCCGGGACGTTGTGCAGCCAGCTGTTGTTGGAGCGCAGATGGCGGCGGCCGATGAGCAGCACACCGTCGGGGCTTTCGGTGAGCCGGCCGCGCAGCCGGGCCGCTTCGGCGGCGATCGGCCCGGGGCACAGTTCCACGGCACCGCTGCGCGTCCTGAGCACACCGGGCACCCGGGGCGCGAGCGGGCCGAGGTCGATGCCGTGCGGGTGCGCCAGCAGCCGGTCGAGGGTCAGCCCGCCGGGGTCGGCGCCGAAGCCCTCGCCGTACGGGCCGAGCCGCAGCATCATGTCCAGCCGCCGTTCGGCGCCGGTCAGTCCGGTCAACTCCTGTGCGAGTGCGGCTGGTTGGCGCCCGTACACGGGAGAGTGCGGATCGCTCACGGCCTTGCCGAGCGCCGTGTCGATCACCATGGTGTCCACCAGGCCGGGGTCCGCGCCGTCCTGGCCGCCGGCGCACAGGATCAGCCGGGCGTGGATCTCGCACTCGTCGGGCCGCCCGTCGGCGAGCGGGAGCACCGGCCGGGTATAGCGGGCCTGGTTGCGCACGGCCAGGGCGTTGAAGGCGTAGTCGAAGTGCGGGCTGCGGGAGGGCGGGGGCGGCGGCAGCACGACATCGGCGTGCCGCGAGGTCTCGTTGAGGTACGGGTCGACGCTCACCATGAAGTCGAGCGAGGCGAGCGCGGCGTCGAGACGGTCGCCGTCCGGGACGGAGAGGACCGGGTTGGCGGCGATGACGAGGGCGGCCCGGACGCGGCCCTCGCCGGGGGTGTCGATCTCCTCGGCCAGCGCGACGATGGGCAGTTCGGACTTGGCCTCGGGGTGGCCGGAGACCCGGCTGTGCCAGCGGCCCAGGGCGAATCCGCGGCCGGGCCCGGCCGGGCGGGGTGCCGGACCGGTCGCGGAGAGCGGGAACATCAGGCCGCCGGGGCGGTCGAAGTTCCCGGTGAGGACGGCGAGTAGGTCCACGAGCCAGCTGGTGAGGGTGCCGAACTCGACGGTGGTGGAGCCGATCCGGCCGTACACCGCGGCGGTCTCCGCGGCGGCCAGCTCGCGGGCCAGCCGCCGGATCCGCTCGGCGGGTATGTCGCACAGCGGGGCGACCGCCTCGGGCGGGAAGTCCGCCGCCAGCCGCTCGACCTCATCGAGCCGGCCGAGGTGCTCCGCCCGCTCTCCCAGGTCCACCAGACCCTCCGCGAAGAGGACATGGACCATCGCGAAGAGCAGCAGGGCGTCGGTGCCGGGCCGGACCGCGAGATGCTCGTCGGCCAGCTTGGCCGTACGGGTACGCCGCGGGTCGATGACGGTCAGCCGTCCGCCGCGGCGGCGCAGCGCCCTGATCCGGCCCGGGAAGTCGGGGGCGGTGCACAGACTCCCGTTGGAGTCCAGCGGGTTGGCGCCGATGACCAGCAGGTGATCGGTGCGGTCCAGGTCGGGTACGGGGATCGCCAGCGGGTCACCGTAGAGCAGCCCGCTGGAGACGTGCTTGGGCATCTGGTCGACGGTGGAGGCGGTGAAGACACTGCGGGAGCGGAGGCCGGCGAGCAGCACGGGCGGGTAGAGGGCGCCGGCGACGGTGTGCACATTGGGGTTGCCGAGCACCACGGCGACGGAATCGGGACCGTGCGCCTCGATGACCGGGCGCAGTCCGGCCTGAACGGCGGCGAACGCCTCGTCCCAGGTGGCCTCCGTCAGCTGTCCGTCGCGCCGCACCAGGGGCCGGCCGAGCCGGTCGGGGTCGGCGTCCACCTCCGGGAAGGCGGCGCCCTTGGGGCAGAGGAAGCCCCGGCTGAAGATGTCGTCGCGGTCACCGCGGGCCGCGGTCACCCGGTCGCCGTCCACGGTGAGGGTCAGCCCGCAGGTGGCCTCGCAGAGCGGGCAGATGCGCAGAGCGGTACGGGTCATCGGTCCCTCCCGGGGACGGTGCCGGTGGCGGTGGCGGCAGGCTGCGTACCGTTCCGACCATACCGACCGGTTGGCATGAGGGAAGCCCCACGGCGGAAATCCGCCGGGCGAACGGCCGGACCGTCGCCGCCCGCCCCCCGCTCTCACCCCTCCCCGGCGTCCGCCCCGTCCAGATAGCGCGCCAGATAGGACCGCAGCAGCAGCTTGGTCTCCGTGACGAGGGCCGGATCGCCGTCCGGGTCCGTACGGAAGGCGAGCTGGAGCAGCGCATCGGCCGTCTCGACGCCCACCAGGAAGGCGGTGCGCAGCCGCTCGTCGGCGGCGTCCAGTCCGAGCGGGCCGGCAAAGAGGGCCAGCAGCCGGTCGGCGACCTCGTAATTGGCCTGCCGGGTGGCGCTCGGGGCGGGGACGGTGAACTCCACCAGGGCGAAGCCCGGCACCGTCCGCTTCATGGCGAGGTATTCGTCGACCACCACATCCATCGCGTGGCGCCACGGGAGCGGGGTGTGCGCCGGGGCGGTCAGCCGGGCGGTGATGCGGTCCGCATAGGCGTCGAGATTGCGCCGGGCGAGAGCCTCGGCCATGGCGCGCTTGTTGGGGAAGAAGCGGTAGACGGAGCCGATCGGGACCCCGGCCCGGCCGGCCACGGCGCGGGTGCTCAGGTCCTCGTACCCGGTCTCCTCCAGCACCTCGGCGCAGGCGTCGAGGATTCTGGCCAGCCGCTGGGCGCTGCGCTGCTGGACGGGCGCACGGCGCAGGGACGCGGGTGGCAGGGCGGGGCGGGGGGTCGGCTGCTGCACCCGACCATCCTGCCCGCCGCCGGGGCGGGCGTGCACGAGCGCAGCGATCCGGCCGACGCGGCCGGGACTCTCCGTTGACGCCTCCCCACCGCAATCCTAAGGTCTTGCATAGGATTCCTTGAGCGGCGGGAGCACGCGATGACAGGCACGGGCAACGAGCAGGCGAGGAAGACGGCGGAAGGGCTGGCGTACCTCACCGGCTTCGGCAACGAGCACAGCTCGGAGGCCGTCCCGGGCGCGCTGCCGGTGGGCCGCAACTCCCCCCAGCGGGCGCCGCTCGGCCTGTATGCCGAGCAGCTCAGCGGGTCGGCCTTCACCGAACCCCGCAGCCACAACCTGCGCTCCTGGCTCTACCGCATCCGCCCGTCGGCCGCCCATCCGCCGTTCGTCCGCGCCGAGCAGCACGCGGTCCGCTCGGCGCCGTTCACCGACTGCGCCCCCGACCCCAACCGGCTGCGCTGGAACCCGCTGCCCGAGCCCGCCGGCCCGGCCGACTTCCTGGACGGCCTGTGGACCCTGGGCGGCAACGGCGACGCCACCCAGCGCACCGGTATGGCCGTCCACCTCTACTACGCCAACACCTCCATGGACCGGCGGGTGTTCGGCAACGCGGACGGCGAGCTGCTGATCGTGCCGGAGCAGGGCGGGCTGCTGCTGCGCACCGAACTCGGCCTGCTGCACGCCGCGCCGGGCGAAGTGGCGCTGATCCCGCGTGGTGTCCGCTTCCGCGTCGAACTGCTGGATCCCACCGCCCGCGGCTATGTCTGTGAGAACTACGGCCGGCCCTTCCAGCTCCCCGACCTCGGCCCGATCGGCGCCAACGGCCTGGCCAACCCCCGTGACTTCCGCGCCCCCGTCGCCGCCTACGAGGACGTCGAGGGCCCCGTCGAGGTCGTCAACAAGTTCTGCGGCAACCTCTGGACGGCCACCTACGACCACTCCCCCCTGGATGTCGTCGCCTGGCACGGCAACCACGTCCCGTACGTCTACGACCTGCGCCGCTTCAATGTCATCGGCTCGATCAGCTACGACCACCCCGACCCGTCGATCTTCACCGTCCTCACCTCCCCCTCCGACACCCCGGGCCTGGCGGGCGTGGACTTCGTGGCCTTCGCGCCCCGCTGGCTGGTCGGCGAGGACACCTTCCGGCCGCCCTACTTCCACCGCAATGTGATGACCGAGTACATGGGCCTGATCGAAGGCGCCTACGACGCCAAGGCGGAGGGCTTCGTCCCGGGCGGCGGCTCGCTGCACAACATGATGTCGGCGCACGGGCCGGACCGGGAGACCTTCGACCGGGCGAGCGCCGCCGAGCTGCGGCCGCAGAAGATCGACGACGGGCTGGCCTTCATGTTCGAGACCCGCTGGCCGCTGACCCTGACCGAGCAGGCCCGGGACGCCGGCCATCTGCAGCGCGGATATGACGACGTATGGCAGGGTCTCCAGCGCCACTTCCGCCCGTGACACCGGGGAACGCCTCGTGACCACCTTCGCTCCCGACTCGCTCGCCCTGAACCGCAAGCTGCCGCTCTGGTATCAGGTCTCGCAGTCGTTGCGCGCCTCCATACTGGGCCGCTCCCCGGAGGCGCCGCTGCGGCTGCCCACCGAGGACGCGCTCGCCGCGCACTACGGCGTGAGCGTGCTGACCATGCGCCAGGCCCTCAAGGAGCTGGAGACGGAGGGCCTGATCAGCCGGCACCGGCGCCGTGGCACCTTCATCGAGCCGAGCGCCCAGCGCGGTGCGCCGGTCCGGCTGCTGGGTTCCGTGGACGCGATCGTGGCCCAGCAGTCCGGGATGAGCACCGAGCTGCTGGAGCACGGCCGCACCGCGGTTCCACCCGAACTGTCCGAGTACTTCCCGGATCTGGCGGAGGTGACCGGCTTCCGCCGGCTGCGTAGCGACGAGGAGACCGGCGAGCCCACCAACCACGCATACAACTACGTACACCCCGAGGTCGCCGCGGCGATCGATCCGGCGGATCTGCTGCGCTGGCCGATGACGAAGGTCCTGCGGGACGCGGTCGGCGTACGGATCAGCCGGATCACCGACACCGTCGAGGCGCGGCTGGCCGACCCGGAAACCGCCCGGCTCCTCCAGATCCCACTGCTCAGCCCGATCCTCCACTACACGGGCGTCACCTACGACGAGGACGGCCGCGCGGTGGATGTCGCGCGGATCCACTACCGGGGCGACTGTTTCTCGTTCACGGTCACGATGGACGCCTGACCTCCCACGTTTTCGGCTGTCCCTCCGTGGGACTTCCCGCCGTCACGGGTCCGCTGCGCGGGGCTTGGGCGCGGGTGATGCTTGGGGGTGCCCCTCCGTTGCGGGTCCGCTGCGCGGGGCGTGGGCGCGGGTGATGCTTGCGGGTGCCTCGCCGTGGCGCCTGCGGCGGGCGGGTGGTTGTCGGGTGCGGTGGCGGGCCTCCGGGGCCTGGTGTGTGGACTGCTTCGCTTTACGTCCACACACCAGGCCCCTCCGGCCCGTCCCCTCCCGTTGGGGGAGTAGTGGCGGTGGGTGGGGGCGGGCGTCCGTAGGTGGTTCACTGCGTTCGACGAGCCGCACCGGACCACCGGCGGGCACTCCCACCAACCGTTTTTCCATCCCCCAACGGGAGGGGACGGGCCGGAGCGGGTGGGGGTGTCCGGACGTAAAGCGAAGCAGTCCGGACACCCCCACCCGCGCAGGCCCGTCACCGCACCCCGACAGCCCCGCGCAGCGGACCCCGCCCGCCGCAGGCGCAACGGCGAGGAACGCACAAGCATCAGCCGATGCCCACGCCCCGCGCAGCGGACCCGCAACGGCGAGAAGCCACCACGGCGGGAAAGCCGAAAACGTGGGAAGGCCTCAGATCCGCTCGAGGCTCCGCCCAGTACTACGCGGCCCCAGGAGCGCCACGTCCAGGCACAGCAGCAGCATCAGCAGCGCCGAGCCAGTGAAGACCGCGGCCGCCCCGAGGCTCGTCAGGGCGCTCAGCGCGACGAACGGCAGGACGACCGAGGTGAGGCGGGACAGCGAGTAGGCGATGCCGATGGCGCTGCTGCGCAGACCGGTCGGGAAGAGCTCGGTCTGGTAGACGTGGAAGGCGTTGGAGAAGACATTGCTGCACACCGTCAGCAGGAAGCCGAAGGTGACGATGGCCCAGGTGGCGGTGGCGAAGCCGAAGGCCAGGCCGCAGCCGGCGATGCCCAGCGCCGAGGCGATGATCAGTGTCCGGCGCTCGATCCGGTCGATGAGCGGGATGGACAGCGCGGAGCCGATCGGATAGCCGCAGAAGCTCAACGCCGCGTACAGCAGCGACTCGGTGACGGTGTGGCCCTTCGCCGTGAGCACGACCGGCGCCAGCGACCCGAAGCCGTAGTAGCCGACGGTCTGCAGCACCTGGAAGATCCACCACATGACGGTCCGCCGCCGCTGCTCGCCCCGGAACATCTCCGCCAGCGGCACCTTCCGCTCCGGTACGGTCTCCGCTTCCGGCACGGACGGCAGGCTGCCGCCGCGCTCCCGGACCACTCGCTCCTCCAGCCCGGCCACGATCCGCTCGGCCTCCTCGCCGCGCCCGTGCACCGTCAACCACCTCGGTGATTCCGGGAGTTGGCGCCGCATCAGCTGGAGGAACGCGGCGCCCAGCGCCCCGGCAACCAGCAGCCAGCGCCAGCCTTCGATGCCGAACAGCTGATGCGCGGCCACCAGCCGGGCACCGAGCAGCGCGGCGACCGGAACCCCGACGAAGCCGAGGGTGTACGCCCAGGCGATATAGCGGCCGCGCACCGCCCGGGGCAGGAACTCCGCGAGATAGGTGTCCACCAGCACGAGTTCGGCGCCGAGCCCCAGGCCGGACAGAAAGCGGAGCACCAGGAGCCAGGACAGGTCCGGGGCGGCGGCGCACAGCAGCGAGAAGAACGCATACGCCCCCAGGTTGACCAGGAACATCCGGCGCCGCCCGAAACGGTCGGCGAGCACCGACAGCACATTCGCCCCGACGAACATCCCGAGGAAGCCGGCGGCGATCACCCAGGACTTCGCGGTGTGCCCGAGGTGCCACTGTTCGGCGAGGGCCGCGGCCAGCACCCCGCCGAGGAAGATCTCGTAGAGGTCGAAGAAGGCGCCGATGCCGACGATGAGGGTGATCCGGCGGTGCCACCGGGACGGCGGCAGCCGGTCCAGCCGTGCCGCGGCCCGGGCACCGATCGGGGTTCCCCCGCGCCGTTCCGGCGTGGAGGAGGTGGTGTCCGTCATGACGGTCCTCCCCTGAGCAGGTCCCGGCGCGCGCGGGACGGAGCCGGGTCCGCACCGCGTGGTCGGGCGTACGGCGAGGACCGTACTCCGTCAAGATCAGCAAGCGGAAGACCGCCTGCGCCCGCCCTGGAAGAGTGGTATGGCCTGCGGATTCGGTGCGGCCACGGGGGCGCTGGATACCATGCCGGGGTCAACCGAACGGTCCGGGAGGGGCTCCGCGTGACGGCGAAGCAGGACGCGCCACGGCTGTCCGATCTCATGCCGTGGTCCGTGGCGCCGCTGCGGCTCGGCCGTTCCTGGGTACGGGCGCCGGACCCGGCCACACTGCGTGCCCGTTGGGCGGCGCTGGTGGCCGCCGGGGACGCGGCCGAACGCGAGCGGCTGTTCCGGCCGTCCCGGGCCCGGACCCTGCACTCCGCCGTCGGCCAGCTGCCGGGCCAGGCCACCCCGACCGGTCGGCTCCACCGGGCGAGCGGACCGTGCCCCGAACCGGTGCGGATCCTGCACGGCCCGTTCGACCAGCAGTGGCTGCTGCCCGACCACCGGCTGATCGACGGTGCGCGCCCGGAGCTGTGGCGGGTCGCGGACGCACACCAGCTGTTCGCGGTCGAGTGGGGGCAGGTGCCGCAGCTGCCCGGCCCCGCCGTGACGTGCTCGGCCCTGCTGCCGGACGGACGGTCGCCGGCCGGCCGCCCCGGACGGATCCACCCGCTCTACCGGCGGCCCGGCGGCCGGGAGCCGAACCTCGCCCCGGGCCTGCTCGCCCTGCTCGGCCGGCGTCTGGACCGCCCGGCGGGCCCGACGGATCTGCTCGCCTGGCTCGCCGCGAGCGCCCACCACTCCCCCGACGGCTGCACGGTCCCGCTCACCACCGACCCGGAGCTCTGGGACCGCGGCGTCGCGCTCGGTGCCCGGCTGCTGTGGCTCGGCACCCGGGGCGCCCATGGGCACGGGGCGGACGGCGGGCAGTCGGGCGAGCGGCCCCGGATGCCGGGCGGCCGCCGCCCGTACGTCCGCTCCGCACTGCCCGGCCGCGGGCTGCCCGGGGCCCTCGGCTACGACCCGGAGGAGGAGGCGCTGCTCCTCGGCAGCGGCCGGATCTCGCCGGTGCCGCCGGGCGCCTGGGACTTCCACGCGGGCGGCGTCCGTGTCCTGGAGGCGTGGTATGCCGAGCGCACCGGCGCGGGAGCGGAACCGCCCGAGGCCGGTTCACTGGCCGCGCTGCGCCCCACCAGCTGGCCCCAGGAGTGGACCTCGGAGCTGCTGGAGCTGATCACCGTACTGGCACTGCTGTCCGAACTCCGGCCGGAGTGCGCGGAGTTGGGGCGGCAGACGGCGGACGCGCCACAGGTGACGGCGGGTGAACTGCGGGCGGCCGGCATCCTTCCGGCGCTGGTCTCCGCGCGTCGTCCGGCCTCCGTGCTCGACCACCACGAGGAGGGCCCGGAGGGGCAGTTCGCGCTGGTGTGAGCGTCGGACAGCTGAACGGTCCGCCGGGCCCGGCCCCGTACAGCAAACCACCCGTCGCAGCACGCGCGACGGGTGGTGGGGAGTGGTGCAACCGGCCGGGTGGGGACGGGGCCGGGCGAGGGTTCGAGCGGCTCACGGCATCTCCGGGGCGAGGAGTCCCGCCCCGGCGAGCACACCGGCGAACTGCCGGCGCTTCGGGCCTGATGAGCGATCGGACCGCAGTGCCGCGCCGGGACGGTGTGATCGCCCGAGATGCCGCTTGACAAACGGGTCAGCCGTGCCCGCCGAACAGCGAGCGCCGCAGCCTGCGCAGCGGTGCGAACAGCGACACCCTGGCGCCGCGGCCGTTCCTCGTACGCGAGTGATCGCGCGCGGTGAGCTCCTGCATCAGCGACGTCGCGCCCTCCACCTCACGCTGCGGGATGGCAGGGCCACCCAGCACCGCGAGATGGCGGTCGAGACGCGCACTGGATGCGACGCTCCCGCATTTGATGGCAGGGACTCGCGCCCTGCTACGCACTGTTATCTGTTCCATGACTCTCCCCACCCTATGAGGGCACCCGGCCCGGGCAGGGTAACCCTATCTCTCTTGGAGGACACGCGTGCAGACCGGTCACCGGATTCACCTGCCTCGCTCTGACGTTGACGCACACCATACGGAATGTCACCTACAAGGGCCGGAGCAGGGCGAGTTGAGCAACCGTCGGACGTCTGCGCGGGCGGCGCGGGGTGCCTGACGGGCCGCCGGAACGCCCGGGGAGAGACCGGGATCACGGCCTCTCCCCGGCGCCCGGACGACGGGTCGTCACGCAGCGGAGGCGAACACCGGCAGATAGCCGCCGGACTGGCCTGCGGCGGTGGGGTGGTAGGACTCCAGGACGGGGAAGGTCACGCTGTGCAGCCAGGCGCTGCCGGAGCACAGCTCATGGCCGGAAAAGGTGGCGTTGACATCGGCGAAGGTGAAGCCGTGGTCGGCGGCCCGCTTGGCGGTGACGCCGTTGATGTCGTCGGCGGCGGCGTTGATCGCGGCACGGGACTTCTCGGAGAGACCGGCGATACAGGTTCCCCTGAGCTTGTAGAAGCGCGGATAGCCCAGGACCACCACCCGCGCGGCAGGGGCCTTCTGGGAGATGGCGTTGTACACCCCGTCGAGCCGGCCGGGCAGGGTGTTGGCGATGTAGGTCCTGGCCTGGGCGACCCGGGCCAGACAGGCGCTCTCGCCCTGGAGTGCACAGGTCGTCATGGTGTCGGCGAATCCGGCGTCATTGCCGCCGATCGAGATGCTCACCAGGCCGGTGGAGCTGTTGAGCGGCCCGAGTTGACTGCTGAGAACATCACCCGTTCGGGCGCCCGAACAGGCAGTGAACTGGAAGGACGAGGGGGAGTGCGCGGCGGCCCAGAGGGCTGGGTAGGCCTTGGTGCTGCGCTTGCAGGAGCCGCTGGCGCTGTCGTAGCTGCCGGCTCCGACGCCGGAGGAGTAGGAGTCGCCGAGTGCCACATAACCGGTGGCGGTGGGGAGTTGGGCGGACGCGGCGGCGCTCGCGCCGGTGAGCGCGAGCGCCGTGGTGACGAAGAAGGCGGACGTCAAGGCCGCGAATCGGGACAGTCTCATGGAACCTCCCTTAGCAGGAGCTCTGCCACATCTGTCGTAGCAAGACTCACCGCAAGCCGGAAGTGTCCATGCCAAAAGTTGTCTGCGGTTCACGGCAAATCTGCCGATCCGGGGGGATGTTCACCGCCATGTCATTGCCTTGCGGCTGGCGCCGAGGACGGCCCGGGAGGCATCCCGATGTCTGCGTCCGTACCCGCGCCGCATTTTGACGGACCCTCGCCCCCTTGCGCGGTCAGTCCTCGGTGTGGTGCCGACGGCGGGCGAGACCGGGCATGAGAAAGGCGGTGGCCGCGACGAAGACGGCCACCAGCAGGAGCACCAGCGTCGGACGGGTCCCCAGACCGAGCAGCCCGGCCCCGAGGAGACCGCCGGCGAACATCGAGGTGACCGAGAGCAGCCGGCGGCCCGCGGCATGGCTGCCGTACCCCAGCCGCCGGTCGCGCCCCACCGGTGACCCGCTGACCAGGGCCGTCATCGCCCGGGTCTCCACGGTCGTGGTGAGGTCGGACGGGGCGGCCCGCATCGCGGTGACATTGCGCATGCCCATCGCCACCGCCATCAGCCCGATGACGACATCGCGCCGGACCGCCGGCAGCCCCGGGGACGGCCCCGACTCCCACGCCACCGCCGCGGCGGCGAACAGCAGCGCCGCCTCCGTGGCCAGCGCCGCCGGGAACCACTGGTACGCCCGTGCGGCCAGGGTCGACTCCATCCGCGCCCCGAAGACCGCGCCCAGCACGAAGGCGCCGAGCGAAACCGCCGTCGTCACCACCGGGAGCCCGCCCTGCCCGGCGATACCGAAGCCGAGAAAGAGCAGATTGCCGGTCTGGGTGGCGGTGAAGACCTGACCGAGCGCCAGAAAGCTGACGGCATCGAGCATCCCGGTGACCACGGTCAGGCCGACCATGACCACCGTCAGGGGGGTTCCGCTCGGCGGCTCCAACGGACGCGGCTCCTTCCGGCGGTCACCCCACCACGCGGCGCGTCGTCCCAGTCTCCGGACGGCCCGCCCGCCGGACCGTCATTGCGCCGTCTGTGGGCGGCCCGTCACCACCGCGCCCCGGTCCGGCCGTACGGGGCCCCGGTCTTCCGCCCCCGCGCTCACCGCGGCGCCCGGTCGCGGGGAAACGCCGGGATAATCCGTGTACGTGGTGGCCCGCCGTGACGGATCATGGCGGCATGTGTGCCGATCACGTCCAGCCGTCCGCCGCCGAGGAGTCCGTTCCGCTCCGGCTGACCATGGACGACAGCGATTCGCCCGCCGATGTCGTCGATGCGCTCTTCCTGGGCCGGTTCGCCAAGGGAGAGCAGCCGTTTGCCCGCAGCCGGTCCGTCGACCGGGTGCGGCCGGGGCTCACCCTGCTGCCGCCCGGCGCCCGGGTCCTGCGCGCGGCGAAGGACGAGGACCGCAGCGCCACCCTCGCCGAGGGCGACGGTTTCACCCTGCTGGTCTCCCGCTGGAACCGCGGCGCCGATGTGACGGTCACCGCCGTCACCGACGAGCTGGCCGAGAAGGTGCTGGGACAGGCCGCGGACGGGGCGGAGGACGAGCCCGAGCCACAGCCCGAGAACGTCCCGATGGGCTTCTGGTACTTCTCGCCGCGCCGCGGCCCGCACCGGACCTCCCGGCAGATCTCGGCGGGCACCTGGGAGGAGATCCGCCCCAACTACACGGCGCCGGTGGCCGATGCGATGGACCGGCTGATGAAGGTGGCGCCCGAGGAGATCTCCGGCCGGCTGCTGTTGCTGCACGGCCCGCCCGGTACGGGCAAGACCTCCGCGCTGCGCACCCTGGCCCGCTCCTGGCGCGACTGGTGCCAGGTGGACTGCGTCCTGGACCCGGAGCGGCTGTTCAACGACGTCGGCTATCTGATGGACATCGCGATCGGCGAGGACGACAGCACCGGCAAGGGCCGCTGGCGCCTGCTGCTCCTGGAGGACTGCGACGAGCTGATCCGCGGCGAGGCCAAGCACGCCGCGGGGCAGGCGTTGTCCCGGCTGCTCAATCTGACGGACGGTCTGCTGGGCCAGGGCCGCAACGTCCTGGTCGGGGTGACCACCAACGAGGACCTGGAGCGGATGCACCCGGCGGTGGTCCGCCCCGGCCGCTGTCTGGCCCGTATCGAGGTCGGCCCGCTGACCCGCACCGAAGCGGCACACTGGCTGGGCACGGACCAGGGCATCGGCCGCGACGGCGCCACACTCGCCGAACTGTACGCACTGCGCCGCGGCACCCGCCCCGCCTCGGTCCCGGCCCAGGACTCGGGGGCGGATGCGGGGCTCTACCTGTAGAGGCTGCCGCCGGTCCGTCCCGTACTTCACCGGCTCCCCGCTCTACCGCTCACCGGCATCGAGGCGTTGGCGCGGCTTACCGGTCGAGTGCTTCGCGTTGCGCCGGGGTGAGGCGGTCCGGTCTCGTGGTGAGGGCGTACGTCCGGGGCCCGACGGGCCTCAGGGCGAGGGGATCGGCGATGGCCGGCTGCCGCTGGATCGCGTCCAGGGCGGCGGTGACGCGGTCCCGGGGCCAGTCGAGCGCGGTGGCCAGTGCGCCGCGGGTGAGCGGGCGGTCGGCGTGCACGAGGGCGGCGAGCACGGTCAGCGCGTCGTACACGGCGGTTTCGGCGAGGGCGCTGCCGCTCATCTGCTCGCTGAGCCGGGCGAAGAACCGGCCCATCGTGCCGAGTCGGGCGCCGGCGGTCGTCCCGGCGCCGAAGATCTCGATGCCCCGCTGTGCGGCATCCGCGATGTCGGCATGTGCGCTGGTATCGGCCTGCCACGCCCGGAGCCAGGCGTCGTCGTCGATGACGTACCGCTCGCGGCGCCCGCCGGGATCCGGTCGACGCCTCATCAGTTCCATCGCCTCCAGGTAGCCGATGGACTTGGACACCGACGCGGGACTGACGCGCAGCCGTCGCACCAGGTCGGCTGCCGTCAGGCCCTCGGCGTCGGCGGTGAGCAGGCACACGAACACCCGTGAGGTCATACGAGGCAGGCCGGTCGCGGCCAGCAGCGTCGCGAACCGGTCCACGAAGTCGCGCACCGCCTGGGCCGGCTGCTCGTCCGTCGCCGGCTCGGCGGGCCGGGCCGGCTTGCGCCGGCGGGCACGGTGGCTGGAGGCCTGCTGGGCGTGGTCGGCCAGATAGTGGGCGGATGCGCCGTTGTGTGCGACCTCGCGACTGATCGTGGACGTCGGCCGGCCGAGCCGTCGGCCGATCTCGGCGTACCCGAGCCCTTCGGCCAGCCACGCCGCGATGCGTCGGCGGTCCTCGTAGGTCAGCCTGCCTCCTGGCACCGATGCCACCCCTCTCCTTGCGTTCAGCGACAGTACATTGCAACGACCCGATGGAGGAAGTTGCATTCATTCGCAATCCTGTTGCAACGATCCAGGTTTTAGCGGGCATTTGCACGCCCATTTCGTTGACGCTCCCTAAAACGCAACGTAGCTTTTCTGCATCCGGAAAGAGAGGACCCAAGATGTACGTGATGGTCGTGTCGACAGTCTCGGACGACGGCAAGTTCTGGAGCGGGCTGAAGAAGGCACACGCCCAACTCCCCAAGGGCGCCACGTGGAAGCTGGCGGTCGCCAGCCGGGACGGAGCCAAGGCGGTGAACATCCTCACCCACGACTCCCTTGAGGGTGTCCGGGACTTCTTCGAGGCACACGCCGGTGCCTACGCCACGACGGAGTACTTCGAAGCGGACGCCGCGAACGCGATCGGTCTCCCGCGATGACGCTCGACATACCGCGGATCCGGGCCCGGGTCGCCGGACTCCTGGCGGAGTACGCCATTCCGAGCGCCGCGATCGGTGTGCTCCACGACGGAGAGCTCACCGAATTCGCGGTCGGCGTCAGGAACGTGGAAACGCGGGAACCCGTGACGACGGACACCGTCTACCAATGCGGCTCGATGACCAAGACGTGGACCGCACTGGCCTTCATGCAACTCGTCGACGAAGGAAAGGTCGGCCTCGACGAACCGGTGCGGACGTATCTGCCCGGCTTCGCGGTGGCCGATCCCGAGGCAAGCGCACAGGTCACCCCTCGTCACCTGCTGAACCACACCAACGGTATCGAGGAAGCCTATGGTGACCCCGGCGAAGACGAGGACGTCTGTGCGCGCATGGTCGAGAACATCGCCGACGCACCTCAGGTCTTCCCGCCGGGCCACACCCATGGCTACAGCGCGGCGCTGGGCTACGCCATTCTCGCGCGGATCCTGGAGGTGCACGACGGCACGCACTGGGACGACATCATGCGGCACCGCCTCTTCGACCCCATGGGCCTGACCAGCACGAACAGCTGGCATGAGCAGGTGGACGAAGCCCGGGCGGCGACCGGGCACCTGATCCGTTCCCTGGAAGAGGGGCCCCTCGTCACACCGGTGCGCCACCTGCCACGCGCATTCGGCCCCGGCGGAAACCTCACCTCGACCTCCCGGGAGGTGCTCGCCATGGCGCACGTTTTCCTCAACAAAGGCACGGCGCCAAATGGAAAGCGCATCGTCTCTGCCGAAAGCATTCAAAAGATGCTGAATTCGCGGGTGCCCGTACCGGATCCGTACATGTTCGGGCCGGCATGGGCACTCGGCCTGATCGTATGTGACTGGCAGGGCGAAACCGTCTTCGCGACCGACGGCAGTACGGTCGGCCAGAACGCCCGGCTTCGGATCCTGCCGGACTCGAACACCGCCCTTGCACTGCTGACCAACGGCGGACCGCGGGAGAGCTTCTCCCACGCGGTGTTCAACGAGATCCTGACCGATCTCGGCATGGTGACCGTCCCGGACCTGCCTGCACCGGACACGACGTTGAACCTCGACCTGTCCCGGTACGAAGGCGTCTACGGGCGCCCCGGCGCACGGTACGAGGTGGCGGCCGACGACGGAAAGCTGTACCTGACCCTGTTCCTCGACCCGATGCAGGCAGCGTTCCTCCACAAGCCGGACCGCATCAGATATGAGCTGCTCCCGGTGAGCGAGACCCATTTCCTGATGCCACCGGCGGATCCGTTGGAGGACACCCAGACGGTCGCGCTCTACGACTTCACGAACGGCAGCGCCCGGTACCTCCATACCAACTGCCGGGTGCACCCACGGCAAAGGTGACCAATCAGCCCGACGACGGCGGGCGTCCGTCTTCGGAGACGCCCCGCCACACCCGTTCGATACTGCCCAGCGCCGTGCGGAGCGCAGTGTCCCGCACCCTGTCCCGCAGCGAGTCGACGTCGGTGGCGCGCAGTCGCCCCAGCCCCGACCCCAGTCCGCCGGCGCGGGGTACCGGCGACGCGCAGCTCGGCGTCGTGCCGACAGGGAGCGGCTGCATACTCGCGTCTCCTCACCGGCAGAAGCCGGCGGGGGCCGGACGACCGCTGTGTCCGCTTCCTAGGCCTCAATGACGACCGTGGCGGGATCTCCGAGAGGCGCCAGGTCGAGCCACTCCCCCCGCACCCGGTAGTCCGCGGGGCTGTAGGTGGTCGCGGCGCGGGTGGCCGGTCGGGTTCTCCATGGCCCGCCCCTATGGGCGCCCGCCAGCAGCCCAGTTCTTTGAGGTGAGGTGGTAAGGGGCGAGGCCCGGAGCCACGTGTGTGGGATTCCGGGCCTCGCGGAGAACACCGTTGGTCTCATGGGGTGCTGGTGACCAACCAGCGGACGATTAGCGGAGGAAGCTGATCACCAGCTGGATGAGGTGGTTGCCCGGAATAGAGAGGACGATGCGGACCGGGTTGGTCGGGGACAGCGTCTCAAGCCACTTCTTGAAGGCGGCAATACCCTTCTTCGCGGCGGCCTTGGCCGTGGCGTAGGCCTTGCCCATCTTCTTCTTGATGTAGCTGACGATGGACTTGGCGATCTTCTTCGCCTCGGGGTCCACCTTCTTCAGGGAGGTGGTGTGGGCGCCCGTGGTGGTCTTGTTGAGTGCGACGGTGATGGTGTTCACGTCAGCGGCCTTGCTGACCGCGCCGACCTGCACCGAGGAGACGGCGGGGGTGCGGCTGGCCTCGGCGGCGGATGCCATCGGGGCGGCGACGCCCAGGGCGACGGCGGCGGCGGCGGTTGCGGCCGCTGTGCGCAGCTTGCTGTTCATGGAGACTCCTCATCTCAGCTTGGAGGCGCGGCCGGTCCACGGGAAGGAAGAGCACGTGGCGGCCGCGCCTGGACCGGATGATCCGATCGGCCGAACAAGAGTCTTTCGGGAACGCGAAGCTGCCGGTATTGGTTCTTCGGGCATTGCCCTATCGGCCAATGAGGCGCTTGGCGTGTCTGCGGGTTACCGCAGCGGGAAACCGTCCCAATGGAAGGCGATCATGACCGTACCGGCAAGCAGCATCGGCAGGGATGCCATGCGTGTGTGGTAGAAGGCTCGCTGGTTGCGGCTGGCCTTGTAGTGGATGAGACCGGCGATGAGGGGGATCCAGGCCGTTAAATAGAGGATCCACCCTGTGCGTTCTGCGGCGTCGGTGCGAATGATGAAAGTGATGAGCAGGGAGGCGACACCGAGAACGCCGGCGGTGAGCCACCACGCATCCGACACACGGAGCTTTTCCTTGTGTTGCACGGTTTCCGCAGATTCCATTGTGCTTCCTCTCAATAGCGAACTGGCCCCCAACGCAGGGGCGTTGGGGGCCAGTTAAGCATCTTGTGGTTTAGAGGTGCTTGGCGATCCAGACAATGACCTGCTACAGGTCCGGGGCGCTCATCGACCAGAAGATGGCCTTCGGAGCCCACTTCCTCGGGCTCCGAAGGGTGATGTTAGAAGACGATGCTGCGCAGGGCCTGGTAGACCTGGGAGATGATCTCCTGGCCGGAGACCCAGAAGAGCCACTTGATCGGGTTCCAGTTCGACAGCCCGTGGTACCAGGCTCGGAAGGTATTCCAGTCCTTGACGATCTTCTGGACGGCCTTCTTGCCGTACTTGGCGATGATCGCCTTGGCGGCCTTCAAGACCGCTCCCCCGATGCCATTCGTCGCCTTGGTGTTGCTCTTGGCGTCGACCTGGACGGCGCCCGTCTTCACTGCGCGCTGCACGTCGGCGACGCTGACGGTGTTCAGAGACGCGGCCTTGGGCGCGGCCTGTACGAAAGCGGTCGCGGCGGTGGCGCGGCTGGTTTCGGTGGCGGATGCCATCGGAGCGGCGACGCCGAGCGCGACCGCGGCGGCTATCGTCGCGGCGGTCATACGCAGTTTGTTGCCCATGGGTACCCCCTTGCTTGGTGGAGTGCGGCCGGGGCTCTGGCAGTGAGCGGATGGCCGTAGCTCGCCCAGGTGCTCTAGGCGGGCAAGGGGGATCTTCGTTGCGTGATGTGTTGGTCCGCTATCGGATCTTCGGGCATCGGGCCTTTGGGCAATTGCCCTTTCGGGCATCGTCCTTGAGGGCTTCTTCCTTGGTTTGCAGGCAACGCGGAGTGTGCCGGAGGCATCTTCGGCAGGGAAGGGAATTGACCGTCCTCAACTTCCCGCGAGTTTCAAATTCAGTGAAGTGAGCGGCTGTTGTATCGCTTCGCGAACATGACATGGAGGTTTGGGTGCCTTGGATGAAGGTGAGCGGCCTGTCCTGCACCTTCAGGGGCAAGCGGGTCGTTGATGACGTGTCATTGACACTGCGGGCCGGGTCAGTGACCGGGTTCGTGGGGTCGAACGGCGCGGGAAAGACGACCACGCTGCGGCTGATGCTGGGCCTGCTGCGCGGAGAAGGGGCCACGACGTTTCTGGGCCGACCGCTGACACAGTGGTCGGCTCCGGCGCGGGTGGTGGGGGCTGTCTTCGGTGGGGTGGGAGGGCATCCCAAGCATCGGATCCGTGACCATCTGCGGATGGTGGCAGCAGGAGCTGGGGCGAGCAACGCCCGCGTGGATGAGCTCCTGGAAACCGTGGGTATGACGGGCGCCGCCAAAATGCGGATCTCTCAGCTCTCGCTCGGGATGGCCCAACGGGTGGGTATCACCCAGGCCGTGATCGGCTCGCCTCGGGTTTTGGTCCTGGACGAGCCTTCCAATGGCCTGGATCCTCACGCGATCCGGTGGCTTCGGGGGTTTTTGCGGGATCTTGCTGCCGACGGGGTCGCCGTGCTGGTCTCCAGTCACCTTTTGGTGGAGATGGAGCAGCTCGCAGATCGGGTGGTGGTGCTCTCCCGGGGACGGGTTGTTGCCGAAACCCCGATGGAGGCTTTGCTGTCTTACGCGGTCTCCAAGCGAACGGTCACTGTTCAGACGTCTGAACTGGTCGAGCTTGCCGGTCTGGTGAAAAGGGCTGGCGGCCTGCTGGAGGTTACCGGCGGGCAGAAGGCGGAGATCAGCGGTCTGAGTCGGGTTCAGGTGGCCGATATGGCGGCGGTGAACGGTATTGCGCTGTACAGGCTGGACGAGCAGAGCCCTTCCCTTGAGGACTTCTACGTCACGATTGCCCAAGAGGATTTCAAGATCTGATGAGCGCGCTGGGGAAGGATTTCGACGGGCAGGCCGGCGATGTGGGGCGTGGTGAGGCGTTCGTGCGGGCGTGCCGTTTCGAGCTGCGTCATTTGAGGGGGCTTCGGTCCACGTGGATTTTGGTCGCGGTTGTTTTGGTGCTGTGCTTGCTGTCGGGGGGGGCGATGCTTACCTGTCCGCTGATGGTGCGGGGCATGTGCGGGCTGCCGACCTCGAAACGGCTCTCACGTGGACGCCTGCGCTGGCTCAGATCTGCTTCATCGGGTTCTGTCTAATGGTTTTGGGTACGGGGCCGGTTTCAGCTGAGCTGGTACGTGGTGGTGCGCGCACGACGTGGCTGACGGTCGGGGGCGGTCGGTTGCGTACTGGTCGAAGTGCGTTGTTGGTGTGTTGATGGGGGTCGCGGTGGCGGCGGCCGGCGTGGTGGTGGAAGCCGGGGCGGCGGTGGTGTCGTTCGTTGTGGCCGGGGTCGAGCAGCCGCAGTGGCTGGATCTTGCTGCTCCGGTGGGCCGGTTGCTGTTGTGGGTGGCGTGCTGGATGTTGTGGTGCACGGCGGTTTCTGCGCTGATCCGTAACCGTGTGGGGCCGGTTTTGGTGTTGTGTCTGGTGCCGCTATTGGGTGAACGGGTCGTGGGGATGCTGCTGCGGAAGGTTCCGGGAGTTGACCTGTCGGGGGTGGGTGAATGGCTTCCGTTCACTTTGGGCCGGTCGATGATGGTTGATATGAGCGCGATGGCGACAGAGGAACGCAACTTCTTCAGGTTGTTCTTGGGAACCGATGTTCCGGCGGGTCCTGCAGCGGCGGGATTTGTCGCGTACACGGCGGTGGTCGCGGTGGCTGGTTTTGTGGTCTACCGTCGGCGTAGTGGTTGAGGTCCATCAGCACGGTGGGGGCGCCCGTTTGGGCGCCCCCTTCGGTGTTTTATACGGGGCAGCGGTCTTCGTCTGGGTGAATGTCCTGGTGGTGAACGTAGGCGAAGATGGCTGCTTCGACGCGAGTCGCCACATGGATTTTGTCCATGAGGTTGGCGAGGTGCGCTTTTACGGTTCTTTCGGCTATTCCCAGTTTCCTTCCTATCTCTCGGTTGGGGGCGGCGTGTCCGATGAGGAGGAGGACTTGCCGTTCGCGTGGGGTAAGTAGGTGGATCCCGCGTGGGTCGCCTGGTGTGGGCGGCGGGGTGATGGGTCGGCGCGCGATGCGCCTGACTAAGTATGGCTTGTCAGTGGTTCCTTGCGTATTGGGCAAAGCAGACCTTCCCCGTCTTTTGCGCAGCTCTGCTCGGCCGGTGTTCCCCGTTTCTTTCTGATTGGCGGTTTGCGGGGTTTCGGCCCGTTGCTGGTCTGGTCGCCGGCCCTTGTAGGCCCTGTGGCGCCCTCCGGCTCTTCAGCCGGTCGTTGTTTCCGTCCGTGGCGGAGCCTACGGCGGATCAACGTTGCCGTGTGTAACTACCGTGCGTATAAGGCCAGTTCGGGGTATCCGACCGCCAGAACAAGGTGATGACCAGCGGTAAACGATCGATAAACGAACAAAGCTGTCTTGATCTTGCTAGTCCGAAAGGGCATGGGCCGAAAGGCCTTCACCTCAAAGTTCAATACCGGACAACCGTTCACTGTTCCTAGAGTCGAAAACTGACCAGACCTAAAACCTTGAAAGAGGAACAGCAGTGAGCAACAGTTCTCGCCTCCGTCGAATCAGTTCCGCGGCCATCGCCGGCGCCGCCGCCGTCGCCGTCCTGGCACCAGCCGCCTCCGCCATGGGCACCACCACCGTGGTGCCCGCCGCGGATTCCTCGGCGTCCGTGTCCATGAACAAGGTCACCCCGGACAAGTACATGGCCTACCTGATCAAGCAGCGCACCCCCGAGTCCCGCGCCGTGCTCAAGGCGTTCCGTGCGCTGCCGAAGGCCAAGCAGGTCAAGTTCCTCGGCTATCTGCAGTCCCGCACCGTCTATATGGCGTTCGGCGGCCAGTTGCGCGGCCACGCCGACGAAAACAAGCCCGTGCGCGCGGTCACGAACCACAACAAGGACGTCAAGTTCGTCCGCGCCACGCAGACCAACAAAACCAAGCAAGGCCGCAAGGCCACCGTCATGGTCGCGTTCACCGTGACGGAGAAGGTCTTCAACATCCCCGTCACAAGCGAGCAGGTGTGGGTGAAGTACGAATCGAAGCGAGGCGAGGTCCGCAAGGTCCTGGGCGGCGGCGCGAAGCTCACCAATCTCAACGCCGCGATCAACATCACCGGAGGCAAGGTCAAGCCCACCAACCTGGAGGGCCACAATGGCTTCGTCGCAACGACGTGGAAGGCCACTCAGCGTGCTGACGGCTTCGGTGGCGACATCGTCAAGCAACAGCGCGTCCAGGCCGGCTGGGGCAACACCTTCAAGGCCAACCTGAACAACGTCTGATCTCACTGCGCAACGGTCGGCTCCCCCGCATCTCCCCATGGATGCGGGGGAGCCACGCGTCTCCGGCATCCGCACCACGCCTGCTCGCGGACGCCACGACGCAGTCGGCGGTGCAGCTGCGGCACGAGCAATTGAGGCCGGCCGCCGTATCCGCCGGCGCCGCCGCGGCCGCCGTCGGCCCCCGCCGCGGGCAGGGGCGGCGGGCCCGCAGCCGCGGGGCGCTCTGCCCGCCGAACAGCACCAGTGGGACGGTGACACCCCTACTGGCAGAGAAGAGTCACGACTCGGAGCGGGTGCGGGCGACTCGCCGTGGGTGAGAATGCTCGGCATGACGACTGCACCGGCCGGGCGGCAGCACTGGCGCAAGGTCGGAGCCTGGGACACGGTCTGCGACGGGGATCGATTGATCTGCGCCGCCTGCGGAACGCTCGTCCGCTCGTACCAGTACCGCTGCCATCCGCCCGAGTCAGCCATGTTCGAGCGGTGCGTCGGACTCGCCTGGTGTTCCGGTTGCCGGATCTACTCCGGCAGCGTGGTGCACGTCCCCCGGAAGCGAAGCCTCGTCGACGCCCTCGCTTCGCTTCCCGGTGAGCAACGGGAACGGCTTGTACGTTCGGAGTCTCGGCTGGTCGAATTCCTGGACTGCCAGACCCGAGACAGCAGAGGGTAGACGCCGCCAGGCCGCGGGAGACGAACGCTTCTCGCGGGCAATTCTGTTACATATGTCCCCCGTTACGAGCGCGCTGGGCGTCGCGCACGGATTCCTCCAGCGCGGCCATCAGGTCCATGGGCGGCTGCGGCTCCCGTGGCGGTGCTGCCTTCCCGCCGGCGGCGAGGGTGTCCACGAGGAGGTTCAGCGCCTGGGCGTAGTCATCGTGCAGTTCGGTGATGTCCACGCCCGCCATCTCGGTCATCAGCAGTTCGGCGAGGTTCAGCTCCCGGTCTGTGGTCGGTGCCGGGCTGGACAGGTCGCCGGGGTCACGGATCTCCTCGGGCCAGTGCAGGGTATGCAGCACCAAGATTCCGTTGCGCGGGCGCAGGACGGACAGCCGCTCCCGCGACCGGAGGGCCACCTTGCACACGCTTCGTGGGTAGCGGCAGAGCTTCGAGATCCTCGTCCCGGATGACCACCGTGCGGCCGTCGGGCGCCTCCCAGCCGCGGGCGGTCTCCTCCGGCCCGACCTCACGGCCATCCAGCTCGCACACCCGCCGATGGCGGACGCGGCCGCCATCGACCGCATGCACGAGATGAGACCGGGCCCGTGATCCTCGGTAGCTGTGTAGATGTCCACGGGCAGTGCGACCAGGCCGAAGGAGACCGTGCCGTGCCAGAGCGATCGCATGGCTTCGACGGTACGCACAGGCAGGCCGGGCCGCCCCCCGCCAGCATCCGTCCGGGCGGACGCACGGTGCGGAACGTCCCGGGGGGACGCGGCCGCTGCCTAGACGTCGACGACGCGGACGACGACCCCGCTGACGGTGGCCTCGCGCCGGTCGGCCTCGGCCTTGACCGGCGTGGATTCATGCCCGTCCAGGGACGGGGCGGCGGCCAGGCGCTGCATCCCGGGGCTCGGCCCTCACCGCGCAGCCGGCCCGGGTAGCTCCGGGTGCTGGCCACTGGCCAGGAGACCCCCAAGGGGCCAGGCCCCCGCCGGACCGGGTGACGGTCCTCCAGCGGGGGCCAGCTGATGATGTCCCGCCGCCGACCGCCCGGCCGGCGGACACCACGCCTATCGGTAGCGGTGGACGATTACCGTGACCGTGCCCGCCCCGGCGGCGGCGACGGCGGCGCCCAGGCCGGGGTGGCCCATGAGCCCGATGACGGTGCCGGCGCCGGCGCGTGCGGCGGTGAGTCCCAGCTGCGCCCATGCGAGGGCGGTACGCGAACGAGCGGGGGTCTCGCGCGGCGCGGCCGGCGGTGCCGGCTGCGTCTCCTGCGGTTGGGCGGCGACGGGGAGCGGAATTTGTGGTGGACATGGCAAACCTTGGGTTTTTGGCGTGCCGGAGCACGTGGTGAATGGGTTTCACTGACCTTGGACCAGCGGGGAGTTAGCCGCGCAAGTCCGTCTGCTGATGTCCGGTGGCGCCCCCGGACACAGAGGAGGCTGCACCGCGGCGACCACCAATTCGAGTTCTCGCGAATTTGCCGGAGCCGCTGCGGTGCCTCGAATCCTCTCGTGCTCGCCACGCCCATTCACGGTCTCACCTGCGACTTTGCTTAGATGGTGTGCACGGGACGGCTACGGAGCTCGTTTCCGGGAGCACTTGAATCCGTCTCGCGACGCTGCTACCTCCCGCTGGCTGGTGCCCCGTACATCAGAGCAGGGATAGCCGCGCAAGTCCTCACCCGCGCACGCCTATACGTCCCGGATCGTTAGCCGCGCAACACCCGCGACCAGCGAATTCTGAACAGGTCGACAGCGCAGCGGAGCTCCCCATCAGTTGGCCGTTAGTGTCTGCCGGGCTACGGCGCCCCGGCCCGCTCCAAGAAGTCCGCCACGGCACCCGATGGTTCGCTCACCAAGAAGCCCTCCGAATTTCGTGCGGTTTCGGCTCGATACCCAGCAGCGTATGACCTGACCTGCACCAACTGCTGTGCACTTCGGAGTTGTTCGGTGAAACGCCGACGGGAACGGCCGACGGCCCAGAGTCGGGGCACGCCACAACGGCCACCGCACAGCCCAGAGGAGATGCCATGTCCTGGCCCACGTCCGACTCGGCGAGCTCAGTGCTCGCACTGATCTTTCTGGCAGTGTTCGCCGGGGTGGTGCTCCCCGCGGTCTGGTCGTCCCGGCCGAGCCGCCGCCGGGCGGCCGCGGCGGTGCTCGCCCAGCTCCTCTCCGCCCTGCGCCGCCGCCGCTGAAGGCTTCCGGCCATGCGCACTACCGTGGCATCTTCCACGCATCGCCCGCACGGTGAGCTTCCGCAACCCTCTTCCCCCGCAGCCGCGCGAGCAGATGCCGGAGGCCCGGGAAGTGGCGGCCGCGCGCAAGGTGTCCGGCCGATCGGAGAAGGGTGATGACGGAAGTGACGTCCCCAGTGCACTACAAGACGGCCTGGGAGGACCCGGGCACCCGCCGGGCATGGCGCCGTACCGCGATGTTCCGGTGTGCCGCCGCGCTGGGCTGTGTACCGGCTTTCTTCGCCTGGCTGTTCGCGGTCGTCATGACGCCGGTCTGGCTGCTGGTGCTGTGGATGCCGGTGCTGTTCGCCGGCATCTGGTACGCCCTGCTCGCGGTGGCCGGGGCCGCCTCACTGACCGGAATACGTCGGGTGCTGCGCGTTTATCCGTGGCAAGCGGGCCTCGCCGAGGTCAGGTCGAAGAAGAACGGCAGCACCCAGTTCCTCGTGCCGGACCCGGAGCGCCCGGAGAAGACCGTGGGCCTGGAGTACGGCGGGGGCATCGGGACGGGGCGGCACTTCTGGGTGCGCGCGGTGCAGTCCGGGCAGGTCACGGCGGCGTGGTTCGCCGGCGATCCCCGCTACGTCGGCGTCGTGGCGACTCCCGGGCCGCGGAACCTCCTGCGGATCGCCCAACGGGAGGCGACGGACTGGAGGATGTCCCCCCGCAAGCGGGGTGTCAGCCCCGACGCACGGGCGCGGGCGCGGGCCGCCGGGGCACGGGTCGGGGAGAACTGACACGGGGCAGCCCCACCGGCCAGGAACCCCACGGGGCTTGATGCCGTCACACCGGCTCGCGGCCCCTCAGGAGGAATCGTCAAGCAGCCTCCAACGGGCCGCCGTGGCGATCGCCTCGCTGCGGTTGCCGGCGCCGAGCTTGAAGTAGATTCCCCTCGCCAACCGGTACATCTGCCTCTCCGAGTAGCCCAACGTGGCGGCCATGTCGGCGATGGGGCACCCGGAGGCGAGCTGACGTAGCACGTCGGTCTCCGACTGGCTGAGGGTCAGGCCGCTCGGGGCGGCAGGTGAAGCGTCGACCAGTGTCCGCAGCAAAGAGACGGGCACGCGTCTCTCCCCACCGCGCGAGACGAAGGGCCTCGGCGATGTCGTCGAAGTCGGCGTCCTGAGGGGCAACTCCATGCGCTCCCGCACCGATCACGTCCCGGCAGTTGTCGACAGTGAGACCGTCCACCAGCGCGATGACCAGCCCCTGCCCGGACTGCCGTACCCGGGTGAGAAGTGAGGTATCCGGGGTGGGGGTGTGCAGCAGGCAGACATCCCATTCGGCCTGTTCCGCGGCTTCGGCCGTTTCTCCTTCGCAGGCATCGAACCCCAGCTCTTTGAGTCCGAGCACCAGGCCGTACCGATAGGCCGGTGCGCCGTGAATGACGAGAACGGAATCGCTCAAGGGGTCAGCTCTCCCGGATGAGTCGGAAACCGGACCCTCGGTCAAGGGGGATCGCTCGCCGGGTCGGTGAACGGCCGAACTCGCAGTCGGCCAGGAAGTACTGGGGACTGGTCAAGCGCCGTACGGCAAAAGGCCTGAGGAAAAGCAGGGCGTCAGGACGGCGCAACTGCTCAGCGCGATCGGCGAGCGGTGGAGGGTGGTGGTCCGGCGATGTGCAAGGCCTGTTTCACAGCTCAACTGAGCGTTCGTGAACCACCCGAGCCACAGTCTGGTGTACTCGTGGGCCGGCCGGGCGAATCAGCCGCCGGAGGAGTGGGCCGACAGCGGGCAGCGGCCCAGGTGAGTAATTCACCGTCATTTCGTCCACAGACGCCGGCAACGAGGAAACCCCGGCGGGACACCGGCCCCTTACCAACCCGGTACGGAATAAACCGGTATCGTCCACGATTCAATACCCCCGCCCTGGTCACCAAAGACTCTTTGCTACTGCATGGTATTCGCGATAACGGCAGCGTGTCGAACAGTTCGCCGTATGATCCAGCCATTCTGAGGTGTCTCACATGGCGTACGGGAGTCTCTTGGAGCAGGTCATGGCTTCGGCGCGGCCGGGGACGGCAAGGGAGCAGTGGCCCTTTCGTCGTCCGGACGGTGAGCCGGCGGTGGCCGGACCGTCAGGAGCCCGGCTGCCCGGTGCTCCAGCGGTGCCGGCCGAGCCGCCCGCGTGGCGAGAGCCTCCTCTCTGGCCCGCAAGGAGTGGTTTCGCGGTAACACCGCTAGTCGAACGCGAAAGCGCGCCTCGCGGTGATCTCCTCAGGCGTCCCGGTGTCGGTGACCCGGCCGTTGTCGAGGGCGATGACGGTGTCAGCAGCGCGGATGGTGGAGGCGCGGTGCGCAATCACCAGGAGGGTGCACTCGCGTGAGATCTGCGCGATGGCGCGGGTGAGGGCTTCCTCGTTGGCGGCGTCGAGTTGTGAAGTCGGCTCGTCGAGCAGCAGCAGACTCGGCTGGGGCAGCAGTGCGCGGGCGATCGCGATGCGCTGCCGCTCGCCGCCCGACAGCATGTCACCGTGCTCTCCGACCGCGGTATCGAGTCCTTCCGGGAGCCGCCGCACCAGGCCGTTGAGGCTGGCGAGTTCGACGACTCGCTGGATCTGCTCGTCGGTTGCCTCCGGGCAGGCGTAGGTGATGTTGTCGCGGAGTGTGCCGTGCATGACGGGGGCGGTCTGCTCGACCAGACTCATCTTGGAGCGGCATTCGTCGATGCTCATCTGACGCGTGATGTCGATTCCGTCGAGCAGGATCTGCCCCTCGTCGGCGTCGTAGAACCGGGCGAGCAACGCGAACAGAGTGGATTTGCCTGCCCCGGAAGGGCCGACGAGTGCCACATGGGTGTGGCGCGGCGCGGTGAACGAAACCTGCCGCAGCGCGGGGCGGTCTGCGTCGTAGCTGAAGGTGACGTCGCGGAACTCCACGGCCGGTGTGGTTCCCTCCGCCGTGGGCACCGCGGCGGGCCCGGCCGCCGGAGCGGTGGCCGGAGCGGTGGCCGGAGTGCTGTCGGCCTCGCCGGGCAGCTGGGTGACTTCCTCGATGCGCTGCAACGCGGCGAGCCCTCGCTGCACCGTCGCCATGACGTCGAACATGTTGGCAATCGGCGCCGAGATGTAGGTGATGTAGAGCAGGAACCCGACGAGGTCTGCCAGGGATCCTTCTCCACTGGCGACGCGGATACCGCCGATGACCAGGACCACCATCATGGAGCCGTGCATCGCCAGTGTCATCATCGGCCCGATGACGGCGTCACGTTTGGCGGCCTGAAGGTTCTGCTGATAAGCCTGCCGCGCGAGTTGGCCGATCCGTTCCCTCTCCCGGTCCTCGGCGCGCATGACGCGGACGGTGCGGATCGCCGACAGTGCTCGTTCCAGGTCGGCCGACATACCACCGAGGCTGTCCTGCGCGTCCTCAACTGCCTTGCGGATCCCGGCCAGCAGCAGCAGGGTGAGTCCGCCGATCACGCCGACGATGGCCAGCACGATGAGGAACAGCGCGGCATCCAGCCAGACCATCATGGCGACGCCACCGACGACGACGAACAGGCCGACGACGACCTCCGACAGGTCGTAGGCCAGCGAGTCACGCAGCATGGTGGTGTCGCTGGTGGTGCGGGACAGCGAGTCCCCGAGCCGCTGGGATTCGTAGCGCCGCATCGGCAGCCTCAGCAGCTTGTCGATGATCCGCAGCCGGAGCCCCAGCACCAGCCCCTCGCTGGACCGTTCGAGGGAGTAGGAGGCAACCCCGGCGACGACGGCTTCGACGACGAACAGCACCCCCAGCAGCACGGCCAGGGTCAGATAGGGGCGGCCACCGGAGAACTCCTGGATCGTCTTGGTCGCCAGCATCGGCTGTGCCAGGCCCAGCCCCGCGGCGATCAGCGAGAACACCAGGGCGACGGCGATCGCCCTGCGGTGTCCGCGTGTGACGCGTAACAGGTCTCGCAGACCGACCCGCAACGGCTCTTCCGGTTCGTCCGCCGGCTCGGTGTCCAGAGCGTCGTCGGAGTCCAGGGCATCGCTTCTGCGCGCTGGTCGCAAGCTGGTGAACACGGAAAGCTCTCTCCTCGGAGGGACATCTTCAGCAGGGGTAAAACTAGGCTTGACCAGGGGATTTGTTCAGCGGATCCTACTCACGCGGGCGTCCGGGCGGGGTGTGACGGTCATCAATGGCCGGAAGCCGGTGATGTTGTCGCCCTCCTCCACCGGGCGGCCCTCGGCCTCCACCCAAGCGTGCGCGCCGAACGGGGAGGTACGCGCCCCGACCCGCCACACCGGCCAGTGCCCGCCCAGGCGGCACAGCAGAGCCGTGGCGATCGACCGGGCCAGGCAGCCCTGTCCGGCGCAGATCATGCTGACCGCGACAACGGCCTGACGTGCGCCCTGCGCCTGATCGTAGCGGGACGGTCCCGCCCTCCCCCGTACGACGACCAGCACGCGGCGGATATGCGCGGGCGACAGGCGCGCCAGTGCCAGGGCGGCGGCAACGGTGACCCGCGCGGCCAGACGAGTGCGGGCCGGGACCGATGCGCTGGTCTCGAAGAGCGTTTCGGGGGTGCTCATGACGTCACCACCAGCTCCGCGGCCCGCAACTGCGCCAGGAGTTCACGGATGTCGGCGACTGCGCCCTCCGGGCTGATCTCGCCGGGCCGGAGGTCAGCGATCAGTGCCTGCGCGGCCTCCTGCTCGCTCGCGCCCTCCAGCAGCATCCGCAGTACTGCCGCCCCGCTCTGGTTGATCTCCCAGTACTCGCCGGTGCTCTCGTCCAAGAGGACCCCGCCGTCGTCGGTGTGGGGCACCGACACATGGCCGGGCAGCTCAAGATTCATCAGGAAGCCTCCATGGCAGCGGTGGATTCAAGGTCGCGCAACCAGCGTTCACAGATGAAGGTCATCGACATCGCGTAGGGGGTGAACGGGCGCATCTGGAACGAGGTGCAGATCGAGCGGAGCTTGTCGGCGTCGATCAGCCCCCGTGCGGCCAGGCGCGAGTCCTCGCACAGTGCCGCGAGTTTGGCGACGTTCGTGCGGATCCCGGCGTGCTCCAGCGGTGAACCCTCCGCTTTGGTGGTGCGGGCCAGCGACTGGTCGGGGACGATGCCGCGCATCGCGTCAGCCAGCAGAGGCTTGTACTCCCACGGGGTCCGGCGCTCGTGCGCCTGCGCGGACATGCACGCGTCGATGACGGCGTCGTCCATGTAGGGGGAGGTGAGACGGACCCCTTCGGCGGCGTACAGCGGCACGGTGCGACGCACCAGGCCGGCACACAACCGGATGCCCCAAATGGTGTGGTGGGCGGTCCAGTTGTGCCCGTGCTGACGGGTGCGCCGGGCCTCGTCGGCCAGCAGGTCCCGCATCGCGGCAACCGCGTCGGGGGTCGCCCACGGCGGCATCTGGATGAGGGGGGAACTCTCGTCGTCGAGGGAGTGGGTGGTGAGGCGCCGTGCCCGAGCCGCCAGCCACGCCGGGTACGGGTGCCGCTGGTCGAAAGCCATACGAGCCACATCGGACCAGGTCCAGTGGTACAGGGCCCGGTAGCCGCGCAAGTAGGCCAGGGCGACGCGCGGCTGGGTGCGGAACAGGTCGAACACCCCCGCCGATCCGCCCTGGACGACCTCATCGCCGCCTTCGCCGGTGAGGTGGGCCTGGGAGCCTTCCGCGCCGAGCAGTGCCGCGATCCGTCGGTAGATCGGCCGGTCCTCGATGCCGGGAAAGGGTTCTTCGTCGGTTCCGGGCACCTTGGCCGCGTCGAGGACGTCTGCGTAGTGCGTCGGGAGATCGGCGAAGGTGAGCATCAGCCGCCTGATCCCGGGCAGCTTCTCCGCGGCCAGGTCGGCCCACATGGGGTCGTCATCGCCGGGCGCGGCCGCTCCCTGGGTGAGCGTGGTCAACGGCTGGTCGTAGCTCCGGGCGAGCAGGAACGACAGCGATGTGGAGTCGAGCCCGCCGGACAGGTCGCAGGTCAGCTTCAGCCCCGAGTCGACACGTGCCTGGACGGCGTCGCCGAGCGCCTGCCGTAACCTCTGCGCCGCCGGCTTGCGCGGCAGCCTGTCCAGCGGCGGATTCCACCGTCGGGTCACCGTGGGGCGGCCCGTCGGGTGCAGGGTGATGCTGCTGTCTTCGTCCACCAGGCGCACCCCGCGCCATACGGGAGTGTTGACGCTGTGCAGGACGGCTTCGGCGACGAGTAACCGCAGCAGCAGCCGCTCCTCGTCGATGCCGGCGCCGGTCAGTGCCGCGAGTACGTCGGCCCGGGTCGCCGCGACGGTCACTTCTCCCGCTCGCCCGTACACGAGCTTGCGCAGCCCCGACAGGGTCCCGTACGCGTGGGTGACACCATCGACGGTGGCGAGCAGGTGGAAGCAGCCCGGGAGCTTGCCGCCGAGGCTGTCGAGGTCGGTGACGCGCCGGGTGCGGGCAGCGATCTGCGCGAGCCTTTGCGGGCCTGCGGAACTGAACCCGAGGGTGGCTATCTTGGTGGCGCCCGCCTCACCGATGCGGAAGTCGGCCGATTCCCAGGAACCGATCAGCCACGGCCGGCCGGAGGGATGATCCACGCGTTGCGGCGCGGGCTCAAGCTTTTCGGCGAGGACGACGGAAGCCACGTGGTCGGGGAGGACGACGAGCCATTCGCCCGCACGATCGAACTGTTTCATGAGAGAAACCCCGTCCAAGCTCTTTTACTGACACATAGCGGGTACCGCTGTCGAGGGGCCCCGAAGGATGAATCAGAACGCCCCTTGAGCTGGCATGACGGCGGTGGCGCGAGCGGGTACCTCGCTCGCGCCACCTTCACGCCTCAGCCCTTAGAGGAAAATCCCCTTGGGGCGCCGACGGTGTCCCTTGTCCTTACGACGAGGACGGCTGTGCATCGTGAGCTTGGAAAACTCACCAACCTTCAGCAGGGTAGGCTTGGAGTACATGGTCTTCACCTCTCCTATCGCTGAGTTCTGTGCGGGATCTCATTGCCCCGCACAGAATCGAGGCTACGGTGAATGCAGCAGAAAAAGATATGACATTGCAGTAGATTTCCGCGCCGTCGTCGTGAAGCGCCCTCGCCATCGCCGCGTCATCCTCCGGCCATTCGGCACGGCACACTCCTGACATGGACGGTGTCAGGATTCTGACTTTCTTTACGGCTTTCTTTACGGCTTTCCCGAGGCGTTTTCGCGCAACGCTTTTTCATCTTCCGGGTGGTGACGCGACGTTGCGTGTCACGTGGTGGACGCGCTCAACACGCGCGCGCCCGCCTCACCGCGCCCTCCCCCGTGGCTTCAGCGGCACCGGGGGGAGTTCGGGGGCGGTCAGCCGGTCCCCGTCGTAGCCGTGGACCTCGCCGAAGCGGGAGCCCGTCATCCAGTCCGCCCGCGCCGCCTCGATGTCCTCCTGTGACCGGCCCACGAAGTTCCACCACATCACGATCTCTTCCTCGAACGGCTCGCCGCCGAGGAGCAGCAGGCTGCTGTCGGAGTCTGCGCGCAGGGGCAATTCGCCGCGGCCGCAGCCGAGGTAGAGGAGGGCGCCTGGGGCCAGCCGGACGCCGTCGACCTCGCTCTCGCCGGAGATGGTCAGGGCCGCGTACTCGAAGTCGGGGTCGACCGGCAGACGGGTGTCCGTGCCGGCGGTGAGGGTGAGGTCGGCGCCGACCAGCGGGGAGTAGGTGGTGCCGGGCGAGGTGGCGCCGGCCAGTTCGCCGAGGATGACGGTGGCGGACAGTCCGCCGCCGTTGATCACCGGCAGGTCGGTGTGGTGCTCGAAGGCCGGGGCGGTGTCGCGGTGTTCGCCGGGGAGCGCCACCCACAGCTGGGCGCCGTGCAGGAACGGGCCATGGCCGTGCGGCGACTCCTCGGAGTGGGCGATGGCCCGGCCGGACGTCATCAGGCCCAGTTCCCGCGGCCGTACGGTCTGCAGGCTGCCGAGGCTGTCGCGGTGCAGCACCTCACCCTCGTGCAGCCAGCTGACGGTCTGCAGGCCCATGTGCGGATGCGGCGGCACCTGCATCCCGGGCTCGTCGACGATGTCGTCGGGACCGTAGTGGTCGACGAAGCACCAGCCGCCGACCATCCGCCGGCCGAGGTTCGGCAGCAGTCGGCGGACGACGGTGCTCTCGCCCAGGGGGACCTGCTTTCCGGGCTGGACGTCGCGGACCGGGCCCGTACGGCCGGTGCCGCCGCAGAGGCTGGGCGCGGGTCTGAGGTCGAGGTTGCTCATGGCGCCACGATAGGCACGGCCGGCGGTGCGGTCCGGGCAGGCGCACGACGCGCCGGGGGATGATGCCCCGTCATGCATACAGCTCGCGCAGCCGCACGGACAGGCAGGTCACACAGCCCTCCAGCTTCTCGAACTCGCTGATGTCCACGACAACCGGCTGATATCCGAGGTCGGCGAAGAGCTCCGCGCTGCGGGGCGCGCCGGCGGCCATCAGCAGCTTGCCGCCGCCGAGCAGCACGACATGGGCGCCGGACTCCTCGGGGACGGGCAGGAAGCGGGGGAAGGCGGCGGGGTCGTCGACCAAGGGCGGGTGGCCGATCACGGTGCCGTCCGGGAGTGCGGTCACGGCGGATTTGAGGTGCAGTACGCGGCTGACCGGTACCGCGACGACGCGGGCGCCCAACGGTTCGAAGGCGGCGCGGAGTTGGCGGACGCCGTCGGCGTTGGTGCGGCCGCCGCGGCCCACGTAGACGGTGTCGCCGACCTTGAGGATGTCGCCGCCGTCCAGCGTGCCCGGCGCCCGGATCTCGTTGACGGAGCAGCCGAGCGCCTCGACGGCCGCGCGGGCGTCCGGCACCTCGGGCCGGCGCTCACCGGCACCGGGGCGGGCGAGCAGTGCGACATTGCGGAACATGACCATGGTGTCCTCGACGAAGACCGCGTCGGGGCAGTCGTCGGCGGGGGCGACCTCGGTGATGTGCCAGCCGTGGTCGCGGAGCACCTGGACGTAGGACTCCCACTGGCGCAGGGCGAGGGCGGGGTCGACCGGGCGCCGGTCTATATGGGTGACCAGCCCCTCGGCGAGGCGGGGGCCGGGGCGGCGGACGAGCGCCGTTTTGCTGGGCATGCGGTTCCTTCTTTTCGGGTGATGGCTCGGGGAGGGCGGTGCGGGGTCACCTACCGGCGCGGTCGGCACCCGTCCCAGCAGGCGCGCGGTCAGGCATCGGCTCCGTAGGTGGCGCGCAGGGCGTTCTCGACGGCCGTGCGGGCGGCGCGGTGGTCCAGGCCGAGGCGCCGGGCGCGGCGGGCGTAGCTCTCGGCGGCCGCGGCGGCTTCCTTGTCCGCGGCCTCCCCGGCCGCCGCGATGAAGCTGCCGTTGCGGCCGCGGGTCTCGATCACACCGTCGGTCTCCAGGGCGCGGTAGGCCTTGGCGACGGTGTTGGCGGCCAGGCCGAGGTCCTCGGCGAGACCGCGGACGGTGGGGAGTTTGTAGCCGACCGGCAGACCGCCGTCCCTGGCCTGATCCGCGATCTGGGTGCGGACCTGCTCGAACGGCGCGGCGGCCGCCGTCGGATCGATGGTGATGGTCAAGGGCTGCGGGGACACGGTGGCGCTCCTGGTGCTGGTGGTGGGGCGGGCGGATGCGCGACGGCACGTCCCCCTGGGGTTCGTCCCCGGGAGGCGCGCGTACACGTACCCGTCGGTGCGCTTGTTTGTCGCATCCATTGTGCGCCAGGAGCGCCTGCTGTGACGGGAGGTCTCACCTCTCGGGAGACGTCCGATGCGCCGCCGCCCTCGTCCGCTTCACCCCGTCGGTCCCGGTCCGTCGAGAACCACCGCGCGGTCGGGTCCCGCCGGGTCGTAGGCGATCGCGTCGCCGGGCCGGTGCCAGTGAAGCAGGAAGCGGTGCCCCGCACGCAGCCCGTCGAGGCCGGCGCGGCAGTAGGCGACCATGTCGTCCGGCAGCGCATCCAGCGGGAACCACGCCAACTCCGCGCACTTGTCGGGCTCGCGGTTCCACGGCTCGCCGCCCGCGCCGTACGCCGCCTCGAAGAACCAGCCGATCCGGGGCCGCGCCGGGGGCGGGGCGCAGTGCTGCATCACGAGCGCGACCCTGAGGTCCTCGGGCACCAGCCGCAGCCCCACCTCTTCCGCGGCCTCCCGGATCATCGCCTCCCGGACGTCCTCACCGTCCTCCGCATGGCCCGAGGGGGCGTGGAAGAGACCGTCCGCATAGCCGGTATTGGCCCGGCGGGCGAGCAGCACCTCGTCACCGCGGCGCAACACCAGATGGACATCGACCACTTCGGTGTGCCGGCGGGGGAGGTCGGCGAGCAGCACATACCGCTCATCGGCCACCTCCTTGCCCCACAGCGCCGGATCGTGCGCGAGGCTCTCCACCTGGGTCCGCGCGGCCAACGGCGCGACGAGGGCGGTGAGTTCGGCGGCGGGAAGACCGACCGGGTCGGCCTCGCCCCAGCGGCCCTCCACCAGCACCATCCGGCCACCGGGGGTGAGGAGTCCGGCCCAGCGGCGCAGCGCGGCCGCGGGGTCGGGCAGGGCCCACAGCACATGGCGCACCAGGACGACATCGAACCGCCGCTCCCCCACGGGTGGTTCGGCGGCCTCACCGACCAGGAACGCGGCCTCGTGGCCCGCGAGCTTGGTGCGCGCCCGCGCGATCATGCCCTCGGAGCGGTCGATGGCCGTGACGTGATGGCCCTGCTCGGCGGCGAGCAAAGACAGGCTTCCCGTGCCGCAGCCCAGGTCGAGGACGGCGGTGGGCCCTGACGGCAGCCAGGTGCGCAGCCGGGCGGCCCAGGCGGCGCGGACGGCGGGGTCGCGCAGTCCGTGGTCGGGCTCGTCGTCGAAGGAGGCGGCGGCCGCTTCCCAGTAGGCGGCGTCAGCGGTCGGCAGCGGTGATTCCCCCTGGCCGGCAGGTGGGTTGAGGGGTTCGGGCGCGGGCTGAGGGGACGGGTCGGCGGGCGCGTCGGTGCTCATGTGCCGATGGTGACAGCACCCACTGACAACGGCGGCGGATGCGGTCTTGCGGGCCTGCCGCGCGGGCGGGGGCGGGCGCCGGGAAGAGCGCCCGGCCAGGGTGAGGGGGTACCGTGGAAAAGGCCGGTCGTGTGCGACGGCGCCGCCGTGAGAGAGGGCCCGTCGCATGGTGGGACCGGCATTGGACCGGTCATATGTGTGCCTCCCAGAGCGGCCGTCTCTCCGGAGACGGCGTCTTCGACCTCACGCGGACGGCCGTGGTGATGGCCGATCGCGCGGGGGTGGCGCAGGGCTGGACGAAGGGCGCGGAGCGGCTTCTCGGCTATGCGGTGTCCGAGGCCGTCGGGCGGCCCCTGGCGGAGCTGTTCGCGGGGGTGGCCCCTGCGGCGTCGCAGGACAACAGGTGGGAGTCCCGGCTGGCGGCGGCGGACGGCTGGAGCGGGCTGGAGGCCGTACGGCACAAGGACGGCCACCGGCTCGACCTGGAGTTCCGCGTACTGCCGGTACTGGACGCCACAGAGCGCTCCGCACGTCTCGTCCTTGCCGCCGAGATGACCCAAACGCCCTGGTCAGGAGCGAGCCAGTCGTTCCTGGAGGGCATTCTCGGCATGTCACCGATCGGCGTGGCCATGGTGAACGCCGATCTGGAGTTCGTGTGGCTGAACGACGCCTTGGAGCGGATGGGCGGCACCAGCCGCGAGCAGCGCCTCGGGAAGCGTCTGGCGGACATCCAGCCGGGCCTCGCCGTGGAAGCCCTGGAGGCCGAGATGCGCAAGGTGCTGAGCACCGGTACCCCCTCGGTCGGCTACGAGTACCTGGGACGCCCGCAGTCCGATCCGGAGCGGGAGCACGCCTACTCCACCTCGTTCTTTCGCCTGGAGGACGAAGCCGGTCAGGTACTGGGCGTCTGCTACATGGTCCTGGACGTCACGGAAAGTTACCGGGCCCGCCAGCGGATGGCGCTGCTGAACAAGGCCGGTGAACGCATCGGCAGCTCCCTGGACGTCTGGCAGACCGCGCAGGAACTCGCCGACGCGGCGGTTCCGGATCTCGCCGACTTCGTCACCGTCGATCTCCTCGATGCGCTGCTCTGCGGGGAGGAACCGACGCCCGGCCCGGTCGACGCCGCGGATCTGGTCACCATGCGCCGTGCCGGACAGCAGTCCGTACGTGAGGGCTGCCCCGAGGCGGTGGTGGCGGTCGGGGAGGCGACCGCCTATCCCCCGTCGGCGCCCGTCGTGCTGAGTCTCGTCGAGGGCAATTCCGCGCTGTTCCAGACGCTGGATCTCGCCGCCGGTGGCTGGGCGGCCGACGATCCGGTCCGGGCGGCGCACCTGCGGGAGCTGGGCTTTCACTCGCTGATGGTGGTGCCGCTGCGGGCGCGGGGCGTCTTCCTGGGGGCGGCCACCTTCGCCCGCTGGCAGCACACCGGGCCGTTCCAGCCCGACGACCTGGTGCTCGCCGAGGAATTCGTCACCCGCGCCGCGATCTCCATCGACAACGCCCGCCGGTACACCCGCGAGCACAACGCGGCCCTCACCCTCCAGCACAGCCTGCTGCCGCACGATCTGCCCGAGCAGTGCGCGGTGGAAGCCGCCTACCGCTATCTGCCGGCCGACTCGCTCAGCGGCGTCGGCGGCGACTGGTTCGATGTGATCCCGCTGTCCGGCGCCCGCGTCGCGCTGGTGGTGGGTGATGTCGTGGGGCACGGGGTGCATGCCGCGGCCACCATGGGGCGGCTGCGGGCCGCGGTGCAGGCGCTCGCCGACCTGGACCTGTCCCCGGAAGAGGTGCTGGCGCACCTGGACGACATGCTCAACCGGGTCGCCCACGACGCGAACGCCGACGACGGGGTCATCGGCGCCACCTGTCTGTACGCGGTCTACGATCCGGTCGGCTGCCGCTGCACTCTGGCCCGGGCCGGTCACCCCGCACCGCTGCTGATCAGCCCCACGGGCAACGGCCGGCTGCTGGAACTGCCGACCGGACCGCCGCTGGGGCTGGGCGGGATGCCCTTCGAGTCCGTCGAACTGCCGTTGCCGGAAGGCAGTCTGCTGGCTCTCTACACCAACGGTCTGCTGCTGGGGAAGGCCCTCGATCTCGACGGGGGGATCACCAGACTGCGCACCGCCCTGGCCGCTCCGCAGGCCCCGCTGGAGGACCTGTGCGACACGGTGATCGGCGGTCTGCCGGGCGGACGGCCGGTCGATGACGTGGCACTGCTGCTGGCACGGACCCGGGCTCTGGCGCCGTCACAGCTCGCGACCTGGGAGATCCCCGCCGATCCGTCCGCGGTCGGCCAGGCCCGCAGGTCAGCGGCCGGCAGGCTGGCGGAGTGGGATCTGGAGGAACTCGAATTCTCCACCGAGCTGATCGTCAGCGAACTGGTCACCAACGCCATCCGGCACGCCTCCGGCCCGATCAGCCTGCGGATGATCCGGGCACGGGCGCTGATCTGCGAGGTGTCGGACAGCAGCAGCACCTCGCCGCACCTCCGCCATGCGCGGACCACCGACGAGGGGGGCCGGGGGCTGTTCCTCATCGCCCGGTACGCCGAGCGCTGGGGCACCCGCTACACCCCCCAGGGAAAGATCATCTGGGCCGAGCAGCCGCTCCGGTCGGCTGCCGGGGCAGGACCGGCGAACGACTTGAGCGCGCTCCTCGACGGCCTCGACGACCCGGCCGCGCCCTTCACCGGCGCGGAAGGCCGCTGAGCACCGAGGGCCGCTGAGCACGGCAGCCCGCTGAGGCCAACTCCCGCTGCGGGCACGGACGAAGCACGGCATGCGGCGGCCGCGGCAGCTGCCCCCGGGACGGCCGGGCCGCTGTCACGGGCGGCGCCCACCACCCGGCGATGCCCGTTTCCTCCCCGCCTGTATGAGCCCCCGCTTAGCCGTCCCTTAACGGCACCATAAGGATCTCCGGGATGGCTCTTCAGCCCTCAAATCCGCTGTTCAGCGCGGCTAGCGTGCTTCTCGCAAGGCGGGTCGCGGACCGTCGGCGCCGGTCACCGGGGGCGGCGTCGGCGGCCGCGTCCCGACCCCCCACGCTCCCCCTTCCCCCGCTCGACGCACTGAATGAAGGAGACCCCCACAATGACCGTTCGTCGCAAGGCCACCGGGATCGCACTGGCCGGTATCGCCCCGCTCGCGCTCACCGTGCTCACCGCGAGCCCGGCCGCCGCGCACGGCTCGATGACGGACCCGGTCAGCCGGGTGTCGGCCTGCTACGCGGAGGGCCCCGAGAGCCCGCGGTCCGCGGCGTGCAAGGCCGCCGTCAAAGCCGGCGGGACCCAGGCGCTCTACGACTGGAACGGTGTACGGGACGGCAACGCGGGTGGCCAGTCCAGGACGCGCATCCCGGACGGCAAGCTGTGCAGCGCCAACAGCGCGGAGTACAAGGGCCTGGACCTGCCCCGCGCCGACTGGCCGTCGTCCCCTATGAAGGCGGGCGGCCACACCTTCCACTACAAGGCCACCGCGCCCCACCGGGGCTCCTTCGAGCTGTACCTCACCAAGGCCGGCTATGACCCGAAGAAGCCGCTGAAGTGGTCCGACCTGGAGTCGAAGCCGTTCGCGAAGGTCGTCGACCCGAAGCTCGTCAACGGGGAGTACGTCTTCGACGCGAAGGTGCCGGCGCGGTCCGGGCGCCATCTGATCTACAGCGTCTGGCAGCGGTCGGACAGCCCCGAGGCCTTCTACACCTGCTCGGACGTCGTCTTCGGCAAAAAGGCCGGCGGCACCGTCGCCAAGTCCGCTGCGGCGCCCGCACCGGCCGCCTCCGCGCCGACCGACGCCCAGATCGCGGCGGGCGCCCCCAAGTCGTCGGTGGGCACGGGCCACGACCACGGCGGCGGCCACCACCGCGGCGGCCAGCACACCCGCACGGACCGGCCGGCAAAGGCCGGGGCCCCGGCGCGCGCAGACGCCGCACAGGCCAATGCCCCGCACACCGACGGCGGTTCCCGTCCGGTCGACGGGCAGCGGCTGGCGGAGACCGGCGGCGACAGCTCCACGGTCCCGCTCGCCCTCAGCGGCGCCGCCGTGCTCGCCGTGGGCGCCGGGGTCGTGTTCACCACCACCCGCCGCAGGGCCGCCCGGCACCGCGGCTGAGCCCGGCAATCCCGGCCGTCCGGGACGCGGCGCCGCCCCCTTCTTCACCTCGGGGGCGGCGCCGCCCTGTTACGAGCCGCTCGGCGGCAGCGCCTCGATGATGTCGTTGGCGACATGCTGGTAGATGACCGAACTCCGGCAGTCGACGACCTCGCGGCGTTTGAAGACCTGGTCCATCAGGAGCGCATGCAGCCGGTCGACGTCGGGGACGGCGACATGGACCAGGAAGTCGTCGCCGCCCGCGACGACATAGACGCTGAGCACCTCGGGCAGGGACGTCAGAAAGGCCTTGAAGCGCTCGATGACCTCGCGGTTCATCGGGCGGATGCGGACCGTGAGCAGCGCCTGGACGGGCCGGTTGAGGGCGCGCAGGTCCACCGTCGCGCGATAGCCGGTGATCACTCCTCTGGCGCGCAGCGCGCGGACCCGCTCCAGGCAGGTGGAGGGCGCGATGTTCAGCCGGCGGGCCAGGTCGCGGTTGGTCTGCCGTGCATCGCGCTGCAGTTCGCGGACAATCGCCGAATCAATGTCGTCCATGACCCCCATGGTGCCGCAGCGGCCGAATTATGTTCGGCGGGAGGCCACATTGATCAATCCAACGGTTACGTTCAGCGACTGTGACCGTACAACAGACATTGCTTCCCGCATCCGAACGACCGGATGTACGGCGGCTGGGCGTCGGCAGCGGTACCGCGCTGTGCGCCGGGGCCGTCCTCGGCCCCGGCGTCCTGACGCTGCCGTCCCTCGCCGCCGACGCGGCCGGCCCCGCCTCGATCCTGGCCTGGGTGGTCCTGCTCGCCCTGTGTGTGCCGGTGGCCGCCTCCTTCGCGGCGCTCGGCGCGCGGTTCCCCGACGGCGGGGGCGTGGCCACCTATGTGCACCGGGCGATCGGGCCTCGGGCGGCGGCCGTGGTGGGGTGGTGGTTCTACGGGGCGGTGCCGATCGGTGTGGTCTCGGCGGCCTGGATCGGCGGGAAGTACGTGGCCGACGCCGCCGGTTGGGGTGACACGGGCGCCGCCGTGGTGGCCGGGGCGGTGGTGGCGGTGGCGCTGGTCTCCAACGCGGTGGGGCTGCGGATGTCGGGACGGGTGCAGCTGCTGCTCGGCGGGCTGCTGGCGGTGGTGCTGCTGGGCACGGTGCTGGCCGCCGCCCCCCAGGTGTCCGCCCGCCATTTCACCCCGTTCCTGCCCGGCGGCTGGTCCTCGGTCGGGTCGGCGGCCGTGGTGCTGTTCTTCGCGTTCGCGGGCTGGGAGGCGGCCAGCCATCTGTCGGGCGAGTTCGCCGATCCCGGACGGGATCTGCCGCGGGTGACGCGCCGTACGCTCGCCGTCATCACCGTGCTCTACCTGGGGCTCGCGGTGACCACGATCGGTGCGCTGGGGCCGGCCGCGGGCGGCACCGACACCCCGCTGACCGAGTTGCTCGCCCGGAGCGTGGGCGGCGCCGCCCGCCCCGTGGCCGCCGCGGCGGCGCTCTTCCTGACCTTCGGCGCGGTCAACTCGTATCTGGCCGGGGCCTCCCGGCTCGGTGCGGCGCTCGCCCGGGACGGGGCGGCGCCGCGCGCACTGGCCAAGGGCGGCGCGCCGGGCGAGGTGCCACGGCGGTCGCTGGCGGTGCTCGGCGGGGCGGCCGTGCTCGTGGCCGCGGCGGCGGGCTTCGGCGGCGCCGATCTGGATCTTTTGATGAGGGCCACCGCCACCTGTCTGGCGGCGGTGACCCTCGCCGGCCTGGCCGCCGCGCTGGTGCTCCTGCCACGCCGCACTCCCCTGTGGTGCGGCGGGTGCGTGAGCGCCCTGCTGACGGCGGCCGTGCTGGCCTTCTCCGGACGGCTGCTGCTGATCCCGGCGGGACTCGCCTGTGCGGCCGTCGGCTTTCTGACGCTGCGGCGGGTCATCCGATGAGGCGGCGCAGCGTCCGGACGTAGCGGCTCCAGCGGGCGGGCCGGGCGACGGTGCCCGTACAGGCCCGTTCGGCGCGGTCCCGGCTGTCCTCCAGGGCCGCGTCGTGGCGCGGCCGGAGCGGGTCGGCGTCGCCGGAGAGGCCGTCGGTCAGTGGACCGGCCTCGGCCCCGGGCACCGGCAGCACCCGCTCGTGCACGTCGTGGATACCCCTCACGCCCTTCCCCACCTGGTCCGCACCCCGTTCTAGAGGCGCATCTCCAATATAGTGGAGAGTACCCTCTAGAACATGGCCAGGCCATCCCGGTTCGACACCGCTCAGCTCCTCGACGCCGCCGTACGGCTGGCGGCCGAGTCCGGGCCCGCGGGCGTCACCATGTCCGCGGTGGCGGCGGCCGTGGGCGCCCCCAGCGGTTCGGTCTACCACCGTTTCGCCGGACGCTCGGCACTGCTCGCCGAGGTGTGGCTGCGTACCGTCGAGGGCTTCCAGGCGGGCTACTTCGAGGCCCTCGAATCGTCGGACGACCCGCGCACCGGGGGCCGGGCCGCCGCCCGCCACATCGTGGCGTGGAGCCGCGCGCACCCGGCGGAGGCCGCACTGCTTCTGTACGGGGCCCAGGAGTTCGGGCGGGACGACTGGTCCGACGAGTATCTGCTGCGCGCGGAAGAGGGGAACATGCGGGTACGTGCCGCCCTGGCGGCGCTCGCGGGGGCCCTGGGGCTGCACGGCAGGGAGGGCTTCGACCGGGTGACGCTGGCCGCCGTCGACCTCCCGCTGTCGCTGGTACGCCGCCATCTGCGTGGCGGCACCCCGCTGCCCCCGCACGCCGAGGACCTGGCGGAGCAGTGCACCGAGGCCCTGTTGACCGTCGGCTGACCGTCGCGCCGGTGCGGAGCGCGGCCCGGCCCCCGCTCCGGCGGCGGGCCGGGCCGGCTCCCGGTCAGCCCGACAGGCAGGTCGTCGCGGTGGCGTGGGCCGGGTCCAGGGCGTTGGCCGTCTCGTGGAAAGCGACGCGGTCGATGAGCCCGATGGCCACATGCTCGGAGAGATCGATCGCGCACAGGTCCTGGAGTACCACATTGCGTACGTCGGGGCCGTCGAGGAACGCACTCCGGTAGGGCGTGACGACCTCGTCGTACTTGGTCGCGATCACCGTGTAACGCACTCCGGGGAGCGTGTCACCGCCCTCGTTGAGGCGGTTGAGGATGTCGGAGCCGGCGATCTGGTCGGCCAGCCCCGGGGTCAACTCGTGGAGGTACTTCTTGGCGCCGGGGAAGTGGTCGAGCAGACGGGTCAGACCGTTCAGATCGGTGCCGTGGTTGTCGGGGGCCAGCCCGACCAGCGTGTTCACCTTGTCCGCGCCGCCATGGAACTTCAGGTACACCCGCGACATCATGCCGCCCTGTGAGTGGCCGACGAGATCGGCCTTCCGGGTGCCCGTGGCGGCCAGCACCCGGTCGACGTAGGCGGCGAGCTGCCGGGCGGACGCGTCGACCGCACCCAGCCCGTGGAAGAACGGGACACCGGGCAGCTGGCCGTAGTCCAGGGAGAAGACGCAGTAGCCGCGGGCCACCAAGTAGGGCGCGAGGCCGAGCCAGTTGTCGATGGAGTTGCCGAGGGTGCCGTGCACCAGGATCACCGGCCGCGGGTGGGCGGCGGAGGGTTTGCAGGAGTAGTTGTTCCAGCCGCTGCTGACGGCGCCGCTGGAGGAGTGGCGCGAAGCCTCTTCGGCGGCGGCGGGGGTGGCGGTGACACCGAGGGCCAGGGCGAGGGCGGAGAGGAGGGGGAGCGTTCTTGACCAGCGCAGCTTCATACGATGCTCCTTGCGGGGTGAGGGGGACTCCGAAGTGCTCGGTGAGCCGTTCACGCGCGATCCGGATCGCAAGGGCCAACACAGTTGACTGGCAAGTAAGTTACGGCTGGGTAAGCACGGTGGGCCAGCGGTGTGACGGTGAAGGAAGCGCCACACAACCCTCACCGGACGTCCGGGGTGCCGCGCACCGTTTCTGTGCCTGCAGGACGCCCCGTCCGTCGCGGCCGGGGTGGATGTCAGTGCCGTCCCGTAAAGTCGGCAACGGCTCGACCAGGGACGTGACATGAGGGGAACAGCGATGGAAACGGCCGGGGCGGCGGATCTGACCGGGATCGTGGAGATCTCATCGGCGGCGGAGCTGCGCGAGCTGTTCGGTGAGCCCAGCTCCCATGCGGCGAACAAGACCCGGCACCGGCTGCACGACCTCGACCGCCAGTGGCTGGCCCGCTCGCCGTTCTGCGTGATAGCCACCGCGGACGCGCAGGGCCGGTGCGACGCCTCCCCCAAGGGCGACCCCGCGGGCTTCACCCATGTCCTGGACGACACCACCCTCGTGATCCCGGACCGCCCCGGCAACAAGCGCGTGGACGGCTGGATGAACGTCCTCGCCAATCCGCATGTCGGGCTGAACTACCTCCTCCCGGGGCGCGGTGACACCCTGCGCATCAACGGCCGCGCCCGGCTGCTGCGCGACGCCCCGTTCTTCGACGCGCTGATCGTCAAGGGCCACCGCCCGCGGCTGGCGCTCCTGGTGGAGGTCGAGGAGGTCTTCTACCACTGCTCCAAGGCGTTCCTGCGCTCGGAGCTGTGGAAGCCGGAGACCTGGCAGCCGGACGCGCTGCCCTCGCGGGCCCGGATCGTCAAGGGCGTCGAGGCCCAGGACATGCCCCTGGAGGAGCTGGAGCAGCACTACGGCCCCCGGTATGCGGAGCGGCTCTACGGCTGAGGCACCGGGGCGCCGCGGGCCGGTCCGGACCGCACCACAGGGCAGGCCCTAAGGCCGGTCGCCGCCGCGGTCGCCTTTGACCCCGGGGCCGAGGGGCTTGGCGCCCGGGGGCGGAGGTGTCCGGCCGAGGGTCGCCGCGGGCCGTACGCTCCCCGTCCCGAAGCGCGCCCTGGCCCGGTCGACGGCGGCCTCGATGCGGTGCGCCCTGTCGTCGGACGGGTCGAAGGTCAGCTGCCGCGCGGCGCGTTCGGCGCGGCACAGATCCTCCGCGCGCAGCGCCACGGACCGCACCCTCGCCCGCTGCAGCCCGAGCGCGGCATGCAGCGCATAGGCCGCCTCGGTCAGCGCGGGCCCGTGCGCGGTCGGCCCGTCCAGCCGCCGGGTGCGGGTGGTGGTGGAGCGGTCGGCGTAGCGGACGGTGAGGGTGAGCGCGCGGGCCACCTGCCCGCTCGCGCGCATCCGGGCCCCGAGGTCGTCGGCGAGCGAGAGCAGCGCACGACGGCGCCTGGCCGGGTCCAACTCGTCGTGGGCGAAGCGGTGTTCGGCGCCCATCGAACGGGCCGCCGCATTGGGCGTCACCGGCGTCGGGTCGATACCGCGGGCCCGCTCGTACACGATCCGGCCCGTCCGGGCGCCGAGGATCCGCTGCAGGGTCGCGGGCGGTGCGGCGGCGATCCGGCCGATGCTGTCGAGTCCGTACGCACACAGGGCGCGCGCGGTCGCCGGGCCGACGCCGTGCAGTGCCGAGGCCGGCCGGCGGTCGAGGAACGCGGCGACGGTTCCGGCGTCATCGGGGACGCCCCGGATCTCCCCGGGCGCCGCCCCCTGGGCCGCAATCCGGGCGAGCAGCGGGTTGGCGCCGATCCCGATCGTGCACCGTACGCCGTGCCAGGCCAGCGCGCGCAGCCGCACCAGCTCGGCGATGCCCGCCGCGTCCCGGTCGAAGTAGCGCAGCGCACCGCGGACGTCCGCCAGCGCGGCGTCCGGCGGCAGCGCCTCGATCACCGGGGTGAACTGCGCCAGCAGCCCCAGCAGTTGCTCGAAACGCCCGGCGCTCACGGGGGTGCCGTCGGCGGTCCGGAACCGTACGTGCAGCATGCCCGGCTGCCGCGGGGCGCCGGGGGGATCCGGCGGTGCGGCGGGCGGCCTCGGCGCGGGGGTCATCCCGCGCTCCCCGGGCTGGAGTGCCACAACTTGCGCCCCGTGGCGGCGCGTTCACCGGGGGGCTGGAGGTCGGCCCACGGGTGCAGCTCGTAGCCGGTGCTCAGCCGGATGGTGCGGCCCGGGGCGGCGGCCGGCTCGGGCTCCCGGCCCGTCCCGGACTCCTCACCGGACTCCTCACCGGCCCCCTGTCCCGGCCCCGCCGCCGGGGCGCCCGGCTCCGCCGCCGGGGTGCCCGGCTCCGCCGCCGGGGTGCCCGCCTCGGCCGCCTCCGCGTCCGGCACCGCCGCGAGCCGGGCGGCGACCGCCTCCAGCCCGCCCTCGCGGCGCAGTTCGGCCAGCTCGGCGAGGTTCCAGGCGGCGGCGCCGACCACGCTGAGGCTGCGCGGACCGCGCCGCTGGACCGTACCGCGCACCAGCAGCAGCCAGGAGTGGAAGATCGTGTGCGCACAGGCCGCATGACTGTCGTCGAAGAAGGCGCAGTCGACCAGCCCCGTGCTGTCGTCCAGGGTGGTGAAGATGACCCGGCGGCCGGAGCGGATCGGCGGTGTCTGGGTGGCCGCCTTGGCCCCGGCGACCAGCACCGTCTCGCCGTGCCGGGCGCCGCGCAGCAGCCGGGCCGGCAGCGCGCCCAGCTCCGCGAGGAACTCCCGGTGGTCGGCCATCAGATGGCGGGAGGCGTCCATGCCGAGGACGCCCAGCTCGGCGCTGAGCCGTTCGACGTCGCTGAGGTCGGGCAGCCCGGCCGGCTCGACCGGATCGACCGGTTCCGCGCCCGCCCCGTCGAGGGCCCGGCCGGGCAGCGTCAGCTGGCCCCCGGGCGCCCGCCGTCCGTGGCGGTGCAGCTCGGCGAGGTACAGCAGCAGGTCCCGCCGGTTCGCCCCGAAGGCGTCCAACGCGCCCACCCGGGCGAGGCGTTCGGCCACCGGACGGCCCGGCCTGGCGCGCTGCCACAGGTCCTGCAGCGAGTGATAGGGCTGTCCGGTCTCGATCCGCTGCGCCTCGGCCTCGCTCATCCCGTGCACATCGCTGAGCGCGAGCCGCAGCCCCCAGACCGCGGAACGGTCCCCCGGACCATCGCTGCGAAAGCCGTCACCGGACACCAGTTCGATTCGATGAGCGACCGCCGACCGGTTCACATCCAGCGGCAGCACCGGCACCCCGCGCCGCCGCGCGTCCGCGAGCAGCAGCCGCTTCGGATACATCCCCGGGTCGTGGGTGAGCAGCCCGGCATAGAAGGCCGCGGGGTGGTGCGCCTTGAGCCAGGCGGACTGGTACGTGGGCACCGCGAAGGCCACCGCGTGCGCCTTGCAGAAGCCGTACGAGCCGAAGGCCTCGACGATCTCCCAGGTACGTGCGATCACTTCGGGTGCGTACCCGCGCCGCTCGGCGCACTGCGCGAACCAGGCGCGCACCCGGCCCTGCAGCTCCGGATGCGACAGCGCCCGCCGCTTCTCGTCACCCTCGTCCCGCCCGCAGCCCGTCATGATCCGCAGCAGCTCGATGATCTGCTCGTGGAACACCACCACCCCATAGGTCTCGCGCAGCGGCTCCTCCAGGTCGGGGTGCGGATAGCGGACCGCCTTGCGGCCGTGCCGGGCCTCGATGAAGGGCCGCACCATGTCGGCGGCGACCGGCCCCGGCCGGAAGAGGGAGATGTCGACGACCAGATCGTGGAAGGTGGCGGGCTGCAGCCTGCCGACCAGGTCACGCTGGCCCGGCGACTCGATCTGGAAGCAGCCGAGCGTCTCGGTCGAGCGGATCAGGTCGTAGGTGGCGGGGTCGCCGGGCGGCACCTGTGCGGGGTCGTCGAGATCGATCCGGCGCCCGGTGGCCCGGCCGATCTCGGCGACCGCATGCGCCATCGCGGACTGCATCCGCACGCCCAGCACATCGAGCTTGAGCAGCCCCAGGTCCTCCACGTCCTCCTTGTCGAACTGCGACATCGCGAAGCCCTCGCCGCTGGTCGGGACGACCGGCGTACGGTCCAGCAGCGTGGCGTCGGAGAGCAGCACCCCGCACGGGTGCATGGCGATACCGCGCGGCAGCGCGTCCAGCGCCTCGACCAGCGGCCACAGCTGCTCGCCGCCGGCCTCCCGCACCCCGCGCAGCTCCGGCAGCTCGGCCAGCGCCGCCCGCGCGTCCCGGGCGCGGATGTGCGGGAAGGCCTTGGCCAGCCGGTCCACCCGCGCCGGGTCCATGCCCAGGGCGGCGCCCACGTCCCGTACGGCGTGCCGTACGCGGTAGGTCTCGGGCATCGAGACGGTGGCGACCCGCTCCGCGCCGAACCGGTCGAAGATCGCGCGGTAGACCTCCAGCCGGCGGGCGGACTCGACGTCGATGTCGATGTCCGGCAGCGCCGCCCGCCGCTCGGACAGAAAGCGCTCCATCAGCAGCCCGTGCTCGACCGGATCGGCGTGGGCGATGCCCAGGAGGTGGTTGACCAGGGACCCGGCGCCGGACCCGCGGGCCGCGACCCGGATACCCATCTCCCGTATGTCGTCCACGACTTGAGCGACCGTCAGGAAGTACGAGGGGAAGCCGAGCCGTTCGATCGTGCGCAGTTCGTCGTGCAGCCGCGCCCAGCGTTCACGGTCGTGGTCGTAGCCGCGCAGCACCATCCCGGCGGCGCAGCGCGAGCGCAGCACCCGGGCGGCGGTGCGGTGGCCCGCGCCGACCAGCCGCGGCTCGGGGAAGTGGATACGGCCGAGCCCGATGTCGTCCTGCGGGTCGACCAGGCACTCCCCGGCGGTCTCCTCGGTCATGGCGAGCAGCCGGTGGGCCAGGCCGCGCCGGAACCCGGCCGCCTCGGCGACCCGCTCGGCGGTGTGGCTCATCGTGGCACCGTCCTTGAGCCAGCGCTCCCCGCTGTCCCGGGCCTCGGGCCGGTGCCGGTCCACCGGCACCAGACGGCGGGCGGAGTCCAGGACGTCGGCGACCGGGCCCTGGCCGGGGTCGGCATAGCGGACCGCGTTGGTCAGGACGGCGCGGAGGCCCTGGTCGACGGCGAAGCCGAGGGTGCGGGCGGCCAGCCGCGGGGAGCCGGGTCCGCTGCCGGACCGGCCGTGGTCGACGATCTCCAGGCGCAGCGCCTCGCCGTACCGCTCGCGCCAGGGGGCGAGGAGCCGGGCGGCGCGGTCCGGGCGGCCGGCGGCCAGCGCCCGGCCGACCTCGGAGTCCGGTCCGAGCAGCACGGTCAGCCCGTCCGTGGCGGACTCCAGGGCGCTCCACGGGAGGACGGGCTGCTCACCCTGCCCGGTGTGGGCGGCCGAGACCAGCCGGCACAGGGCGGCCCAGCCGGCCGCTCCGTCGCGGGCCAGGAAGACGGCGCGGGCGGCGGACTCGTCGAGGAAGGCGCCGCCGCGCACCGGGGTGCGGCGGCGCACGGTGGGCGTGGGCGCCGACTCGCGCTCCGCCACGGCGAGTTCGCTGCCGAACAGCGGACGGACACCGGCTTCGGCCGCGGCCTTGGCGAACCGTACGGCCCCGGAGAGCCCGTCCCGGTCGGTCAGCGCGAGGGCGTCCATCCCCCGCTCGGCGGCGCGCTCGGCGAGCCGCTCCGGATGGGAGGCGCCGTAGCGCAGGGAGAACCCCGAAGCGGTGTGCAGATGCGTGAACCCTGGCATCCGCACCTCCTGCACCTCACCCGCCCCCGGCTGACCTTGTATCCCTCGCTCCTCCTCCCACCATAACCCGTCCATCGAACATTCGTACGAAGACATACCGGAGGGCCGCTCCCCGATCCGCCGATCAGCTCCACCGATCTGCACACCTCTGCCACCAACCGGAAGATATGGGAACAAAAGCACCGGACCGGCAGCCGAAGTGTGGCGAGGAGCGAGCCATGGCCACGACGGACGACGGCACCCGCACCACCTTCCTCGGGGAGGTGAAGAGCGCGGTGACGCCCCATGCCTCGCTGCTGGTGCTCGGCGTCCTGGGGCTGATGATCGCGTTCATCACGTCGTACACCGGCGCCTTCCACCACCCCGTGCCGGCGGATGTGCCGCTCGGTGTCGTCGCTCCCGCGCAGACCAGGGCGCAGCTGGTGGCCAAGCTGGACCGGCTGCCCGGCTCTCCCCTGGACCCGCGCCCGGTGGCCTCCGAACGGGCCGCCCGGCAGCAGATCGCGGACCGGACGCTCGACGGCGCACTGATCGTCAACCCGCGCGGGAGCACCGACCGGCTGCTGGTCGCCGGTGGCGGCGGCGCCTCCCTCGCCCAGGCGGTCGACACGGTCGTGCGCTCGGCCGAGAAGGCCGGACACCGCACCGTCCGCACGGTCGAGGTGGCACCCGCCGCCCCGGGCGACGGCCGCAGCCTGTCGTCCTTCTACCTCGTCGTCGGCTGGTGCGTCGGCGGCTATCTGTGCGCCGCGATCCTCGCGATCAGCGCCGGGGCACGCCCCTCGAACGGCCACCGGGCGGTCATCCGGCTGGCCGCACTCGCCGTGTACGCGCTCACCGCCGGACTGGCCGGCGCGATCGTCGTCGGGCCGGTGCTCGGCGCCCTGCCCGGCACCTTCTTCGGGCTGTGGGGGCTGGGCGCCCTGGTGGTCTTCGCGGTGGGCGCCACCACCCTGGCCTGCCAGGCCCTGCTGGGCATCCTCGGCATCGGCCTGGCGATCCTGCTGATCGTCATCCTCGGCAATCCGAGCGCGGGCGGCGCCTACCCCTACCCGCTGCTGCCCCCGTTCTGGCGCGCCATCGGCCCCGCCCTCCCACCGGGCGCGGGCACCTGGACGGCACGCTCCCTCGCCTACTTCCACGGCAACGCGATCACAGGCCCGCTCCTGGTGCTCGCCGCCTGGGCGGTGGGCGGGACCCTGCTCACCCTGGTTCTTTCGATCTTCCGCAAGAAGGGCGAGACCCCCTCATGAACGGGAAGGTGAGCCGCTTCGAAACCGGGCAGGCGTGAGGCCCGGCGGGACGTGAACTCCCCCGCAGTCCGGTACCCCATGCGGCTCAACTCACCATTCGCAGCCGCCGCATGCCGAGAAGGGTGGTGACGGACGGACTTGGGCGGGCGGTCGGCGCGGTGATCCCACAGGCCGGGTCCCGCCCAGGTCAGCGCCGTGATCACCGGAGCACCTCCTCAAGCGGGTGTCGCAGGAGTCGATCTGCGACACTGGGAGAAACGTGCCGGCGCAAGCAGCGGTTGACATCACGTTCGACCCTGAAACCGGAGCGGCATGACGGCCGGATCTCACCATCACGTGGGAGGTATCCGATGCCATTCATCGACATCAAGGTGATCGCAGGGGTATTCACCCCCGAAGAGAAGCAGAAGATGGTCGAGGACGTCTCCGAGGCGTTGATCGCCATCGAAGGTGAGGCACTGCGACCGGTGACGCATGTGGTGATCACCGAGACGCCCAGTGGCGAATGGGCAGTCGGCGGTAAGGCCCTGACAGCCGAAGACGTTCAGGCCAAGAGGGCCGGCTAGCCCGAACGTGACCGGCTCGGACACTCAGAGCGTGATGCCGTCGATGCGGTGACGGAGCTGTTCCACGGGAAGTGCGGCCGGCTCACATATGCGTACCGCCGTCGATCCGGACCTCCGTGCCGGTGATGAACGCGCCGTCCCGCGAGGCGAGCATCGCGATGACACCGGCGACCGTCTCCGGGCCGGCGAAGCCTTCGCCGATGGCCGGAAAGAGCTTGGTGAACAGGGACATATCGGCGTCCTCGGGCAGCCCCGGAACCGGACCGCTGGTCATGCCGCTGGCGATGGAGCCCGGCGCCACACACACCGCGCGCAGCCCCTGCTTGCTGTACTCGCTCGCGATGGCATGCGTCATGGACTGGATGCCGCCCTTGCTCGCCGCGTACGCCGCCATGTACGGGTGCGCGAACGAGGCCGACGTGGAGCTGAAGTTGACCACGACCGGCGCCTCACCCTCCAGGAGAGCGGGCAGCGCCTCACGGATCATCAGGAAGGTGCCGGTCAGATTGATCGAGAGGACCTGGTTGAAGAGGTCCAGCCCGGTCTCGTGAGTGTGCGCGGCGCGCAGGATGCCCGCCGCGTTGACCAGGACGTCCAGACCGCCGAGCCCGGCCACCGCGGCGGCGACGCCCGCACGGACCGCCGCCTCGTCGGCCACGTCCAGCACCACGGTCTCCAGCCGGCCGTCGGTCCCCTCCGCGGCGGCACGGTCGGCGGTGATCCGCAGCCCCGCGGCATCGACGTCCGCCGCCACCACCCGGCCGCCCTCGGCGAGGATCCGGTGGACGGTGGCCTGGCCGATGCCCGAGCCGGCTCCGGTGATCAGTACGCGGCGTCCGTCAAAGCGGTTCATGGTCCAGCTCCGTTCTCGAGGTACCCGGGCACGCTAACGCCCATGTGGCACGTCGTGCCACTCTCGCGTGGCATGCCGATCTGTCACAGCACTCCGTAAACTGAAGCCATGCCGACCGCGCCCCGCCCCACCCCGCCGCCGCGCCCCTCGCTCACCGAGCGGCGGAAGGCCGAGACCCAGCTGGAGATCGCCCGCACCGCGGCGGCCCTGTTCGCGGAGCGCGGCGCCGCCGTCACCGCCGACGAGATCGCCCGCACCTCAGGGGTCGCGCTGCGCACCTTCTACCGCTACTTCCGCACCAAGGAGGACGCGGTGGTGCCGCTGCTCGCCGGCGGGGTGCGGGAGTGGATCGACGATCTGGCCACACCGCCGGCGGGCCAGGACACCCTCCCCGTGCGCGAGGCGCTGGAGCGGGCGGCCCGCCGGGCGCTGACCCCCGCCGACGAGCCGGCCGCCGAGGCGCTGCGCTGGACCCGCGGGCTGCTGCGGGCGATGCCGGGCGATCCGGCGCTGCGCGCGGTCTGGCACCGGGTGCACCACGACTCCGAGGAGGCACTGCGGCCGGTCCTGGCGCGGCTGACCGGCGCGGACCCGTTGACGGCACGGCTGGCCGCGGCCGCGGCGAACACCGCGATGCGGGTCGCGGTGGAGGAGTGGGCGGCGGGAGACGCGGCACCGGACGGACCGCGGGGGCCCGCCGAGCTGGTGGTGCGGACCCTGCGGGCACTGACGGCGGGGCTGCCGGAACTGGACGGGGCCACGGGGTGAAGGAGCGGGACGGCGAGGGGGACCCGGGCCGCCCCGGCGGCGGGGAGGGCGCGGCGGCGGGCGGCCGGAGGCTGTGAGGAAGGGCGCGGCGGCGGGCGGCGGGAGGCTGTGAAGGAGGGCGCCCCTGCGAGCGGCCGGAGCCGGTGAGGGCGGGCACCGCGACGAGCGCACCGGGCCGGTAAGGCGACCGGCGGGCGGCCGGTTCTTACCTCTCCGGAGACCCCGGGCAGCACGGAGGGACCCTCCGGCCCCCCTCTTCGGCCAATCGCCGGAGATCGAAACCCGCCCGAACGACCGGTCGGCGGCCGGATTCCTTCGTTCCGTGGCCGAGCGGCCCTTGCCCGGGGCATCCCGGGGGCGGCATCCCCGCTGGCCGCGCACGGCTTTCCCCTGGCCGTCCGACACCGCCCCCGGCCGGTTCGCGCCATTACTCTCAGCTTTCATCTAACGACTCAAAGCGATCGCTCCTTGTGTGATCGGGATGCTTTCGGAGTGCGGTTGGGCCAGACTCCCGTCCGGTATCTGCACCTTCGAGCAAGGGAGTGTTCGTCATGCGGTACATCACTGGGGCGGTCGCGCTCGGCGCAGCGCTGGTTATGGGCACGCTCGCCACCACCGCGCACGCCGTCGCCGCACCGGCGCAGCCCACGCGGACGGGCGGGCTCTACGCCCCGTCGGAACTGGTGCTGACGACCGGCCAGGGAGAGAGCCGCGCGACCGCCACGGTGCAGCGCGCCGTGACGCTCAGCTGTATGCCGGGGGCGCGGGGAAGCCACCCGAACGCAAAAGCCGCCTGCGCCCAACTGCGCACGGTGGCCGGTGACTTCAACGCGGTGACCGCCGCCACGTCGGACCGGCTGTGCACCAAGGAGTGGAACCCCTTCGTGGTCACCGCCGACGGCGTGTGGCAGGGCAAGCGCGTCTCGTACACCTACACCTTCGCCAACTCCTGCGCGATGGCCGACGGCATGGGATCGGTCTTCAACTTCTGACCCGGCCATCGCTTCAGATCCCCGGGCACCGGACGGCGGTGCCCGGGGATCTCCCATGCGGTGGGGCGTTGATGGTCCCTAGGCTCGGCGCATGGACACTTCCGATCCCGGCAGCGACGCCGGACCGAACTCCGCCCGCCCGCACGGCGCGGGCGTCGCCGTGCTCTCCGACATCCATGCCGTGCTGCCGGCGCTGGAGGCGGTGCTCGCCGAGCCGGACGTCCGCACCGCCGACCGCATCGTGCTGACCGGTGATCTGCTCGCCGGGCCGCTCCCCCGCCAGACCCTGGCGCTGCTGCGCGGTCTCGGCGACCGGGCGGTGTGGATCAGCGGTAACGCCGACCGCGAGATGGCCGCGGTCCGGCAGGGGACGGGAGACACTCCGGCGGATCCGATGGACGCCTGGGCGGCCGGTCAACTCGGCCCGGACGACCTGGACTTCCTGGGGTCGCTGCCCGCCACCGCGACGCTGGAGGTGACCGGGCTCGGGCCGGTCCTCTTCTGTCACGCCACCCCGCGCAACGACACGGAGATCGTGCTCGTCGACTCCCGACCCGAGCGCTGGGCCGAGGTGCTGGAGGGGGTGCCCGATGCCGTACGGACGGTGGTCTGCGGGCACACCCATATGCCGTTCGTCCGGTTCACCCACGGACGGCTGGTGGTCAATCCGGGGAGCGTCGGCATGCCGTACGGCAGACCGGGCGCCCACTGGGCGCTGCTGGGGCCGGGCGGCGGAGCGGTCACACTGCGGCATACGGCCTTCGATCACGAGGCGGCCTGCGCCCGGATCGCCCGGGAATCGGACTCTCCGTCGGCAGCCGCATGGGCGGATACCTATGTCCGGGCCCGGACCTCGGCCGAGGAGGCGCTGGCTGCCTTCGGGCCGGGCGACGGCCGGGAGGCGGCCCCGGGCACGGGCGGCTGAGCGCCGCGGGACGGTGCCGGGTCCCCGGACGACGAGCGGATCCGGGGCCCGGCACCGTGCGCCGAGCTGTGCGGGGTGTGCCTGCGGGTCAGCCGATTTCCGCGCCGTAGGCCTCCAGGGCCTCGGTGACCGGCTGGAAGAAGGTTTCGCCGCCGCCGGAGCAGTCGCCGCTGCCACCGGAGGTGAGGCCGAGCGCGGTCTCGCCGTCGAAGAGCGCGCCACCGCTGTCACCGGGCTCGGCGCAGACGTCGGTCTGGATCAGACCCTCGACCGTGCCCTCCTGGTAGTTGACGCTGGCGTTGAGGGCCTTGACCGTGCCGTCGTGCACCTGGGTGGTGCTGCCGCTGCGCTGCACCTTCTCGCCGACCGTGGCCTCAGCGGCCTTGGTGATCTTCTGGGTGCTGCCGTTGTAGAGGTTGACCTCGCTCGGGTGCGCGGTGTCACCGGTGTACTTGGCGAGCGAGTAGTCGTCACCGGGGAACTTGGAGTCCTCGGTGGTGGCGATCGCCGAGCCGCCCTGCTTGTCGGACCAGCTCTTGATGTCGTTGCCGCAGTGGCCGGCCGTCAGGAAGTGCGGCTGGCCGTCCTTGACGACGTTGAAGCCGAGCGAGCAGCGGGCACCGCTCCCCCAGATCGCGTCGCCGCCGCCGATGAAGGGCTTGAACTCACCCTTGCTGTGGCGGACCTCGACCTTGTCGCCGAGGGCCTCGGCGACCTTGGTGAGGCGGTCCAGCTTGGTGCCCTTGACCGTGCGGTCGGCGGTCACCACGACCTTGTTGCTCTGCGGGTCGATGCCCCAGGACGTGCCGGGGATGGTCGCCTTCGACTTCAGCGTCTGCCGGGCCGAGTCGAGCTGGGCGAAGGTGTGCTTGACGAGTCTCGCTTCCGCCCCCTTCGCCCGTACGGCCTTGGCCGCCGCCTTGTTCACGACGTTGACCACCAGCTTCTTGGCCTTGGCGTCGTAGAACGCACCGGCGGTGTCCGTCTTGAGCTGGGAGGCCAGGGTGGTCGCCGCCGCGGAGGTCAGCTTGGCGAGCGTGGGCTTGGGGGCGGGGCCCTGGGACGCGTTGGCGTTGGCGAGGGTGACGGTGGCGGTCGCGGCGAGGGCGAGCGCGCCCGCGCCCGCGATGACGGCGCGCCGGTTGGGTATGCGTCGGTGCTTCAACTCAGAGCCTCCCGTGGGGGGAAGAGCCCGGAAACCGTGGGGAGTTGTCCGGGCCCGGAGAGTGAGGGATCAGGACTGGCACGGGTCCGCCCCGGGAAGCGGCGTCTCGGGGAGTCGCGTCCATGCCAAGGTGGAGCCGAGTATTCCCATCCGCCTCACTCGCGCACAAGACCGAGTTCCGGTCTCACATGCGGGAGTTCACCAATTCGCCACACGAAGGACACACAGACATCCGCGCACCTCACTCCCGAGTGCGGACATCAGCGGGCACACGGGGCGCACGGCGGACGGCAACGTGTGAGGACTATAGCTGGCCGGAAAACACCGGCCGGGAACCGCCCCCCGGACCACAGAAAACGCCGTATGTACCCACATCAATGGGGACATACGACGCTCAGCGGAACATCGAGAAGGTAACGGCACCCCGCTTCAGGACCTCATCCGCGCGGGACGCCTACGGGAGGTCCTCCACCGGCGGGAGGTCCGCCAGCTCCGGCAGCGCGGTCTCCGCGCCGTGCTCGACGGGCGTGCGCGGCGCCCGGGGCGCCGCCGGGGCGGCCGGCCGCCGCCCGCCGCCCCGCTCCGCCTCGGCCGCCTCGGTCTGCGCCTGGGCCTGCAGCCCGGACCGCTCCAGGAACCGCAGCAGCTCGACCGGGAAGGGCAGCACGAGGGTGGAGTTCTTCTCGGCGGCGACCGCCACCACGGTCTGCAGCAGCCGCAGTTGCAGCGCCGCGGGCTGGTCGGACATCGCCTCGGCCGCCTCGGCCAGCTTCTTCGACGCCTGCAGCTCGGCATCGGCGTTGATCACCCGGGCGCGCCGGTCGCGGGTCGCCTCCGCCTGGCGGGCCATCGACCGCTTCATCGTCTCCGGCAGCGAGACGTCCTTGATCTCCACCCGGTCGACGGTCACTCCCCAGCCGATGGCCGGGCTGTCCATCATCAGCTCCAGGCCCTGGTTGAGCTTCTCGCGGTTCGACAGCAGGTCGTCCAGCTCGCTCTTGCCGATGATCGACCGCAGCGAGGTCTGCGCCATCTGCGAGACCGCGAAGCGGTAGTCCTCGACCCGGATGACCGCGTCGGCGGCGTCCACGACCTTGAAGTAGACGACCGCGTCGACCCGCACCGTGACATTGTCGCGGGTGATGCCCTCCTGGGCGGGCACCGGCATCGTGACGATCTGCATATTGACCTTGCGCAGCCGGTCGACGATCGGAACGATCATGGTGAACCCCGGCTCGCGCACCTCGGAGACCAGCCGCCCCAGCCGCAGCACCACACCGCGTTCGTACTGCTTGACCACTCGCGCCGCCGCCATGAGATACACCGTGCCCGTGCAGGCCAGCGCCACCCCGGCCGTCACCAGTTCTTCGACCATCACGGCTCCCTGAAGATGTGCCGCACGTGTCCGAATCGCGCCGCTTACCATGGTATGCCCGGGCCCGGAGGGCGGTCGAGACGCGCGGCGGACGCGGCCGGGCCCCCGTCCGCCGGCGGACGGGGGCCCTCGTACGGCCGGAGCCGTCCGGCGTTCCGTGCAGGGATCTCCCGTGCGGACCCGGGCCGCGCGATCCCGGGTCCGTACGGACTCAGCCGGCCGGCGTCAGTAGACGCTGACGCCGTAGGCGCTCAGCGCCTCGGTGACGGGCTGGAAGAACGTGGTGCCGCCGGAGGTGCAGTCACCGCTGCCTCCGGAGGTGAGGCCGAGTGCCTTGGTCCCGGAGTAGAGGGGACCGCCGCTGTCGCCGGGCTCGGCACAGACCGTGGTCTGGATGAGGCCGGAGACGATGTCGCCGCCGCCGTAGTTGACGGTGGCGTTCAGTGCGGTGACCTTGCCGCTGTGGGTGCCGGTGGTGGAGCCCCGGCGGGTGACCGACTGGCCGACGGTCGGGTTGCCGGCGCTGGTGATGTCCTGGCTGCCGACCGTGCCGGCGTGCGCCACGGAGGAGTTCGTGTACTTCACGATGCCGTAGTCGTTGCCGGGGAAGCTGGAGCCTGCGGTCGGACCGATGCTCGTGGTGTGCGAGGAGTTGGTGTACCACGGCGGGTTGCCGTCGGTGCAGTGCCCGGCCGTCAGGAAGTAATAGGTGCTGCCGCTGCGGACGTTGAAGCCGAGCGAGCAGCGCCAGCTGGTGGCGTAGACGGCGTCGCCGCCGGAGATGAACTTGCGGAAGGTGCCCGCGACGCGGTCGATACGGACCGCGTCGGCGTTGCTGCCCGCGGCCCGCTCGATCCTGGCGATCTCGGCCCGGGAGACCGTGCGGTCGGCGGTGACGACCAGAGTGCGGGTCGCGCTGTCGACCCGCCATGCGGTGCCCGGGACATCCGCGGCACGTACCGCGTTGCCGGCGGCGGTGAGCTGAGCGGCGCTGAACGTCGGTGCGGGGGCGGGGTTCTGTGCGTTGGCGGTGGGGACGGCGATGGCACCGACGGCCACCAGTCCGGACGCCACGGCGATCAGCCGGGTGCGTCTCGCTATGCCGCTGCGGGGGGTGGTGCGCTCGTTCCTCACTGATTCCTCCGAGGGGATCGGGGGGCCGCCGGTGGGCAGCCCGTGAGGCGCAGCCGAAGGGCACGCGGGAATCCGCACGTTCATTTTCAGCGTGCCCCTGACAAGCGCTGAGCGGAGTCTCGGGCGCACCACCCCCGCAGCGCAAGAGGTCCGCACGGATGTCTCACGCCCGACACAGGGCCGCAATCTCCCCACCGCCCCCAGCACTCCGCCCCGGCAGCCGCGTTGACGGCTGCCGGGGCGGCGCTGACCCCCTCGGTCGAGGCTTGGACGGATCAGTGGACGTTGCGGTTCCGCTCCCCCGCCCGCGGCGCGGGCTCCGGCAGCCCCAAGTGGGCGCGCAGCGTCGTGCCGGAGTACTCCGTGCGGTGGACACCGCGCTCCTGGAGCAGCGGTACGACACGGTCGACGAAGGCGTCCAGACCACCGGGCGTCAGATGGGGCACCAGGATGAACCCGTCGGCGGCACCGGTCTGCACATGGGCGTCCATCTCCGCGGCGACGGCCTCCGGGGTGCCGATGAAGGACTGCCGGCCGGTGGTCTCGATGACCGTCTCGCGGAGGGACAGGCCCTTGGCGCGCGACAGCGCCCGCCACGAGTCCGCCACGGCCTTCGGGTCGGCGATCCGGACGCGGCCCTGCGCCAGCTCGCTGCCGGGGTCCGGGTCGATGTCCGGCAGCGGCCCGTCGGGGTCGTACGAGGACAGGTCGACACCCCAGATCTGCTCCGCGGCCAGCAGGGCGTTCTGCGGGGAGACCTGCCGGCGGCGGATCTCGGCGGCCTGCTCCTGGGCCTCGGCCGCGGTGTCGCCGAGGACGAAGGTGACCCCCGGCATGATCTTGAGGTCGGCGGGCCGCCGGCCGTACGCCGCGAGCCGGCCCTTGACGTCGGCAAAGAAGGCGCGGCCGGCCTCCGGCCCGCTGTGCCGGGTGAAGATCACGTCGGCGGCGGAGGCGGCGAACTCCCGGCCCTCGGGCGAGTCCCCGGCCTGGATGACGACGGGGTGGCCCTGCGGGCTGCGCGGCACGGTGAACTCGCCGCGGACCGTGAAGTGTTCGCCGTGGTGGTCGACCGGCCGGGGCCGCCCGCCGTCCGTCCAGGAGTCCCACAACTCCCGTGCCGTGGCGACGAATTCGGCCGCACGGGTGTAGCGGTCGGCACGGTCGAGGTAGCCGCCGCGGCGGAAGTTCTCGCCGGTGAAGGCGTCGGAGGTGGTGACGACGTTCCAGGCGGCCCGGCCGCCGCTGAGATGGTCGAGGGAGGCGAGCCGGCGGGCGAGTTCATAGGGCTCGTTGAAGGTGGCGTTGACGGTGGCGGCCAGGCCGAGCCGGTCGGTGACCGCCGCCAGCGCGTTGAGCAGGGTGACCGACTCGGGTCTGCCGACCACGTCGAGGTCGTGGACGCGGCCCTTGTGCTCCCGCAGCCGCAGCCCCTCGGCCAGGAAGAAGAAGTCGAACAGACCGCGCTCGGCGGTGCGGGCGAGATGCTCGAAGGAGGAGAAGGCGATCTGGCTCTCCGACCGGGGGTCGGCCCAGACGGTGGTGTTGTTGACACCGGGGAAGTGCGCGGCGAGGTGTATCTGCTTGCGGCCCCGCGCTTCGGGGCCGGGGCGGGCCGGGCTCATCAGGAGGCCTCCCGGGCGAGGGCATAGCGGTTGGCGGGGCGCGGCAGGCCGAGGTGCTCGCGCAGCGTGGCGCCGGCGTAGCCGCGGCGCAGCAGGCCACGGTGCCGGAGCACGGGGACGGTGCCGTCGACGAGCAGCCCGACGCCGCGGGCCGGGTCGGCGGGCCGCAGATGGAAGCCGTCGGCGGCGCCGTCGGCGTGCCAGTCACGGATCAGGTCGGCGAGCCCGACGGCGTCCGCCGAGCTGTCCAGCTCGACCGGCAGCGAGGCGAGGACGACCAGGCTGCCGGGGTCCCGGCCGTGCGCGCGGGCCCGTTCGCGCAGCTCGGCGCGGGCGGCGCCGGCGGTCTGCGGATCCTCCGCGCGGACCAGTGCGACATCGGCGTGGGCGGCGGCCACCTCGTGCAGCACCCGGTCCGCCGGCGCTGCGGCGTCCGCCGCCGTTCCGGTCACCTCGACGACGATGACCGGCCGGCCCTGCGGGGGTCTGGGGACGATGGAGGGACCGCGGACGGTGAAGGAGCCGCCGGTGAAGTCGACGTGGTGGAGCTTGTCCCGGTCGATGAACCGGCCGGTCGCCCGGTCGCGGATCTCGGCGTCGTCCTCCCAGCTGTCCCATAGCCGGGCGGCGACATCGGCGACCTCACCGGCCTCGCGCCAGACCTCGGCGGGCGGGGCCGCACTCCGGCGGCCGAAGAGCGCGGCATCGGCCTCGGTGGTGGACACCCCCACGGTCCAGCCGGCCCGGCCACGGCTGACCCAGTCCAGGGTGGCGACGGCGGTGGAGACATGGAACGGCTCGGTGTGGGTGGTGGTGACGGTGGGGACCAGGCCGAGGTGTTGGGTGGTGGGCGCGACCCGGGCCAGTACGGCGAGCGCGTCGAGTCCGGGGCGGGCGAAGCTGTCGCCGAGGGTGATGAAGTCGAGGGTGCCGCGCTCGGCGAGCCGGGCGAGCGCCACGAAGTGCGCCGCGTCGTGGTCCGCCGCGTCGTGGTCCGCACCGGGCCGTGACGGGGCGTCCAGCGCGACGGCCAGATGCAGCGGGCGTGGGGGCAGGGACATGGGTGGGCCTTCCTTTCTGCGCCGGGCGCCGGTCAGTTGGCGGTCCTGGGCAGGCCGGGCGGGTTGATCTGCGAGGTCTTCAGGTGCTCGCCGGTCAGCCCCCAGCGCGCCAGCACCTTGCCGTAGCGGCCGTTGTCGATGACCTTCTGCAGAGCGGCGGCATAGGCCTTGACCAGGCCGCTGCCCTTCTTCGTGGTGGCGGCGATCTTGCCCTGGACGCGGTCACCGCCCCCGGAGAAGGTGCCGACGAGCTCCGTCTGACCCGCGGTGTTCACGTGGTACGCGGCGGTCGGGTTCGGGCCGAAGAAGCCGTCGAGACGGCCCGACTGGAGCGCCAGGTAGGTGTCGGACGGCTTGCGGAAGTACTTGATGTCGACCGGCTCGCGGCCGGCCTTCTCGTTCTCCTTGCTCCAGTCGACCAGGATCTTCTCCTGGTTGGTGCCGGAGTCGACCGCGATGGTCCGGCCCGCGACATCCTTGGGCCCGCGGACCCGCCAGCCGCTGCCCTTCTTCGCCTCCATCGCCAGCTGGTCGAGCCGGTAGGTGGCGAAGTCGTACTTCTCCTTGCGCTCCTCGGTGACGGTGACATTGGAGAACACCGCGTCCAGCTTGCCGCTGTCCAGACCGACGAAGAGGTTCTCCCAGGACAGCGGCTCGAAGCGGGGCTTGAGGCCGAGGGTGTCGGCGACGAGGGTGGCGATGTCCTCCTCGACGCCGATGAGGGTCTTGTCGTCGGTGGCGTGGAAGGTCAGCGGCGGGCTGCCGTCGGCGCTCACCCCGATCCGCAGGGCGCCGGTTTCACGGACCCGGGCGGGCACCAGCGCGGCGGTCTCAGGGTCCTTGGTGCCGTGGATGCGGTGCTGGTCGGGACCGATATTGATCTTCCGTCCGGTCGCACCGGCGGCGGCGACCTGCTCGCTGCCCCCGCCCGGTGCCGCGCCGCCACCGCAGGCGGTCAGCAGTACGGAGCCGGCGGCGAGCGCGAGGGCGGTGGTCAGGGTGCGGCGGTTCAACGGATGACTCCTCATGTTCACAGGACCTTGGAGAGAAAGGACTTGGTGCGCTCATGGCGCGGACGGTCGAGGACCTCGCCGGGCGGGCCCTGCTCGACGATCCGCCCGCCGTCCATGAAGACCACGGTGTCGGCGACCTCACGGGCGAAGCCGATCTCATGGGTGACGACGATCATCGTGGTGCCCTGGTGCGCCAGGTCCTTGATGACATCGAGGACCTCGCCGACCAGCTCCGGGTCGAGCGCGGAGGTCGGCTCGTCGAAGAGCAGCAGTTTGGGCTCCAGGGCGAGCGCGCGGGCGATGGCGACCCGCTGCTGCTGGCCGCCGGAGAGCTGCCGGGGGTAGGCGTCAGCCTTCTCGGCGAGACCGACCCGCGCGAGCAGGGTGCGGGCGGCCTCGACGGCCTCCTTCTTCGGGCGACGGAGCGCGGAGACCGGGGCCTCGGTGACGTTCTCCAGCACCGTCAGATGCGGGAAGAGGTGGAAGTTCTGGAAGACGAAGCCGATCTCCGTGCGCTGCCGGAGGATCTCGCGCTCGCGCAGCTCGTAGAGCTTGTTGCCGGACCGCCGGTATCCCACCAGCGCCCCGTCCACGCTCACCGAGCCGCTGTCGACCTTCTCCAGGTGGTTGATGGTGCGCAGCAGGGTGGACTTGCCCGAGCCGGACGGGCCGAGGACGACGGTGACCTCGCCGGTACGGACGTCCAGATCCACCCCCTTGAGGACATCGAGCGGGCCGAAGCTCTTGTGGACCGAGCGGACCTCGACCATCGCGCCCTGTGGGCTCATCGGGTGGCTCCCTTGGAGAAGTGACGTTCCACGTAGTGCTGGAGGACGGAGAGCACCGTGGTGAGGAGGACGTACCAGGCGGTGGCCACCATCAGCAGGGGCACGACCCGGCCGTTCCGTCCGTAGATGACCTGGACCTGGTAGAAGAGCTCGCCGATCGCCATGACGGAGACGATCGAGGTGCCCTTGAAGAGGGAGATGACCTCGTTGGTGGCGTTCGGCAGGATCGAGCGCATGGCCTGTGGCAGCACGATGCGGCGCAGCTGTCGCAGCCGGGGGATGCCGAGGGCCGCGGCCGCCTCCAGCTGTCCGCCGTCCACGGCCAGCACCCCGCCGCGCACGATCTCGGCGGCGTACGCGGCCTGGTGCAGCGCCAGGCCCAGCACCGCCGCGCCCATCGCCCCGACCAGGCCCATGGTGTCGACGTGGAAGAAGCCGGGCCCGAAGGGGATACCGAACTCCAGGCGCTTGTAGAGATAGGCGAGGTTGAACCAGAACAGCAGCTGGACGATCAGCGGGATGGAGCGGAAGGCCCAGATGTAGCCGAACGCGACCCAGCGCAGGAACGGGCTGCCGGACAGCCGCATGAAGGCCAGCACGACACCCAGCGCAAAGCCGAGGGCGGTGCCGTAGACGGTGAGCTGGAGGGTGACCCAGACCGCCTTGAGCACCGTCTCCGCGGTGAAGAACTGGGCGAACACCGCCCATTCCCAGGCCGGGTTGGTGACCAGACCGTGCACGAACTGGGCGATCAGCACTGCCGTCACCACGATCGCGGCCCAGCGCCAGGGGTGGCGTACGGGGACGACCTTCAGGGCCGCCGGGTCGTCCGCCCCCGGTGGTCCGGCCCGTTGGGGAGCGGCCTGTTCGACGGGGATGTCACTGGTCAGCGGCATGGGATTCCTCGGTGACGGGTGTGCGGCGGACGGGGAGGGTGACGGGCGGGGCGCCCCGGTCCCGGAGGAAGGTGAGCAGCGCCCGCGCGGTGGCGTCGTTCTGCCGGAAGGCGGGTGCGTTGGTACGGGGCCGGGCGAAGGCGCCGCCGGAGCGGGCGTCGGTGTGCGGGCCGAGGGCGAAGCGGCGCGGATGCGGGCGGCCGGACCGGTCCAGCACACGGCCGTCGGCGGCGGACACCGCCAGCAGCCCGGTGCGCGTCGTGGCCGCGCCGTCGGCGTACAGGGCGCGCAGCAGGGCGTCCCGGGTGTGCGCGACGGTCGGCTCGGGGAGCCGCGCCTCCACCAGCGCCCGCGCCTCGGTCGACTCCCCCGGCACACTGGCGCTCTCGGCACGGAACACCCCGCGCCGTTCGTCCGTGGTGACGGTCGTCCCGGCGCCGAGGAAGCGCACCACACCGGCCCGGGAGAGCGCGAGCAGCTGCCGTAGCCGCGGTCCCGGCGGGCCGGAGGCCAGATAGCTGAAGAAGCCGTGCCACCAGGGGCCGCGGTCGCCGATCCGCACCAGCTGGCCGTAGACCGACAGCAGGGCGAGGAAGACCGCCAGGTCGGGGCTGTGCGCGGGGTCGTGACGGCGGGCCAGGTCGGCCTCGATATAACCGCGCAGCCCCTCTTGCAGCGACGCGCCGTCGGGGTAGCGCAGACCGGCCAGCGGATGGTCCAGGGCCGCCAGGTCGAGGCGGTCGGCGGGGTCCGGGACCGCGGCGCCGACCAGGGCCTGGAGGGCGGCGCCGCCGGGGTCGGCGGCGGCGTATTTCTCCTCGAAGTCGGGCCAGTTCATCCGGGTGCGCCCGGGGTGGGCGGTGAACAGCCGGTGGTAGTGGGCGAAGCCCAGTTCCTTGTCGATCAGCGGCCAGATGTCGCGCCGGAAGTCGAGGTCCGCCCCGGGCCGGGCGAGCAGGGCGTCGACCTGCTCGGGCCCGAAGAAGCGCGGCAGCGGCGGCCGTTCGCCGTGCAGTTCGTAGCCGATCTTGGCGTGGTAGGGCACCCCGCGCCGTGACCCGACGTGCAGCACGGGCTCGCGCCCCGAGGGCCGGTAGGTCAGCTGCCCGTCGGCTCCGGTCGTGTAGCTGCCGCCGCGGCCCTCGGTCAGCAGCACCATGAGGTCGACGAAGGCCAGCCCGAAGCCGCGGACGAGCACCGGCTCACCGGGCCGCAGCGCGCTCAGATCGGTGTCGGCGGTGAACGCGGGCGGCAGATGGGTCAGACCGTGACGGGCCGCGAAGTCCGCCAACTTGCGCTGCTCCGGCGGGAGTTCGGCCTCCAGATGGCCCAGTGCGAGCACCACGAGGTCGGCGAGGAGCGGGGCCGGACGGCCCGCCAGCCACACCTGCTGCCGGCCCTCGCGCGAGCCCGAGACCCGTACCGCCGTCCGCCGGTGCTCATGGACGGCGACGCGCGGCGGCAGCGCGGCCACCGATTGCTCGTACACCCAGCTCAGATAGGCGCTCTGCAGCCGCCGGCCGGCGAAGTCGCGGGGCCCGAGCGCCGCGGCGCCGTCGGCCGGGCCGGGCCCGGCGGGGATCTCACCGGACCGCACCCCGCGGGCCCACTCGGCGAGCGAGGGGCCGGGCCGCACCGGCCCGTCCAGTTCGACGGTCTCGTCGGTGAACATGGTGACGTCCTCGGCCGTGGAGTTCATCCACAGCAGGGGCGACTGGCCGGCGCGCCAGATGCGGCCGCCGCCGGGCGGATGGGGATCGACGAGATGCAGGTCGAGGGGCGCGTCGCCGTACAGCTCGGGGGCGTTGGCGGCGATCCGCTCGATCAGCCCGGTGCCGCGCGGCCCGGCTCCCACGATCACCACGGACGGCCGGCCGGACGGGTTCACGGACCGGCTCATCGGGCACCGGCCGTCCCGCGGGCGTAGTGCCGCTCCAGGTAGTACTGGCCCACGCCGAGCGCGGAGGTGACCACGATGTACCAGAGGGTGGCGACCAGCAGCAGCGGGATGACCTGGTAGGTGCGGTGGTAGACCAGCTGGACGGAGTAGAGCAGGTCCTGGACGGCGATGACGCTGACGATCGAGGTGCCCTTGAGGGTGCCGATCAGCATGTTCCCGGCCGGCGGCACGATCGAGCGCATCGCCTGCGGCAGCACGATGCGGCGCAGCCGCCGCCAGGCGCCCAGCCCCAACGACTGGGCGGCCTCCAGCTGGCCCTTGTCGACGGAGAGGATGCCGCCGCGGACCACCTCGGCGGCGTAGGCGGCCTCGTGCAGGGTGAGCCCGATGAGGGCGATGGTGACCGGGCCGAGCAGATCGACGGTCTTGATGCCGAGGACCGTCGGGTAGAGCGCCCCGATGTTGAACCAGAACAGCAGCTGCACCAGGATCGGCATCGACCGGAAGAGCCACACATAGCCCCAACTGACGCTGCGCAGGACGGGGTTGCCGGACAGCCGCATCGTCGCGAGCAGGGTGCCGAGCACAAAGCCCAGGGCCATGACGAGCACGGTCAGCCAGAGGGTGAGGCCCAGGCCGCGGAGTACGGCGGTGGTCAGGAAGTAGTCGGCGACCACGTCCCATTGGAAGGCGTCGTTGCGGACGACGGAAGTGAGCGCCAGGGCCAGCAGGGCGAGGACGGCGGCGGCCGCGGCCCACTGGCCGGTGCGGCGGCGCGGCACGATCCGGGGGACGGGGTGCGGGGTGCCGTCGTCGGGCGGAGCCGCGGGGGATGCGGTACGGGCGTCGAGGGTGTCGGAAGGCATGCGAAGGCTCCGTGGATGCCGAGAGCGAGCACGGGAGTGGAGCGCCTTCACACAGGCAGAACGGGCCGTGCCCCTCAGCACGACCGGCCCTTGAGGCTATGGGGCGAACACGCCTGGTTGTCAAGGCTGTCCACACTGTGAGCGGTGCGTCACATCCTGGTTGACGCGGAAACGGATGCCTGTTCCACTTAGCCGCATGTATCCATGGCAGCGGCTGGTCACCCGCGACCACATCGACTTCGGTCGTGTGTGGTCGTCGTCCTGTTGAGCTGACGCCCTGCCCTGAAGCCCGTCGCCGGTAAGGCCGGGCCGTTCCGCGGTTCTTTCTCTTCCCGACCGCGCGCCTTCACACCTCGCGCCGCCGTCCGGCGCACCCCTCCCCTCGCTCTGCCCGCAGTCCTCTTTCCGTTTTTCCTGTCGTGTTGTTCCTTCGGCATGCTCGAAGAAGGGCGCAGTATGCGCTTCGGTGTCATGACTTTGATCGACAACGTCCCGGACGCGCGGTCCGGGCACCTCCCCACCCCGCACGACCGCCTCCGGGAGGTCATCGAACTCGCCGTGCTGGCCGAGGAGCTGGGCTTTGACGCCTTCGGTGTCGGGGAGCGGCACGGTGCGCCGTTCCTGTCCAGCTCACCGCCCGCCGTGCTGGCCGCGATCGCCGCCCGTACCCACCGGATCCGGCTCTTCACCACCGTCACCGTGCTGTCCACCCTCGACCCCGTCCGGGTCGCCGAGGACTACGCCACCGTCGACCAGCTCTCCGGCGGCCGGCTGGAGCTGACCATCGGCAAGGGCAACGCCCCCGAGCCGTGGCAGCTGTTCGGCCGCGCGCCGGACGACCAGTACGCGCTGCAGGAGGAGAACTACGAGCTGCTGCGCCGGCTGTGGAGCGAGGAACAGGTCACCTGGTCGGGCCGCTTCCGGGCACCGCTCGACGGGGTGACCACGCTCCCCCGGCCGTATCAGCAGCCGCCCACCGTCTGGCACGGCAGCGCCACCAGCGAACGCTCGGTGGAGCTGGCCGCCCTGTGGGGCGACCCGGTCTTCGCCGCCAATGTCATCCAGCCGGTGGCCAACTACGCCCGGCTGATCGACCGTTACCGCGCACGCTGGGCGGAATACGGGCACGATCCGTCGGCGGCGGTGGTCGGTTCGGGCGGCACGCTCTACGCCGCGGCCGACGACCGCACCGCCCGCCGGGAGTTCGCGCCGTACTACGAAGCGGCCGTCGCCGCCCGCGACGTACCGGGCAACAACACGCCCTTCCGCTCGCTGGACGAGGCCGCGGACCACGGTCCGGCGCTGGTCGGCTCCCCAGGCCGGATCGTCGACAAGATCGTCCAGCAGCATGCCGCCTACGGCCATGCGCTGCAGTTCTTCTCCGTGGACAGCGCCGGGCTGCCCTTCCACCGCAGGGCCGAGGTACTGCGGCTGACCGCCGCCGAGGTGCTGCCGCAGCTGCGCCACGAGCTGCCCGACACCCTTCCGTGGCCGTCCGCCGCCGTGGACCCGGTGCCGCGGCCCGTCCCGGAGGCGGCCCGGTGACCGCCGCGCCCCGCCCGCTGCCGGCCGCCCGCCTGACGCTCCGGCACACCACCGTCGGCGATCCGCTCGCCCGTCCCCTGCTGGACGAACTCACCCACGAATACCGCACCCGGTACGAGAAACCCGTCGATCTGAGCCTGGAGTACCCGGCCGAGGAGTTCGCCCCGCCCGGAGGCGCGTTCCTGCTGCTCCTGGCGGACGGCAGCCCGGTCGCCGGCGGCGCCTACCGCCGCTACGACGCCCGCACCGCCGAGTTCAAACGGATCTGGACGCACTCCGCACACCGCCGCCGCGGCCTGGCCCGGCGGGTCCTCGACGCCCTGGAACGGGATGCCGCCGCCCGCGGCTACACCCGCGCCTACCTGACGACCGGCCCGCGCCAGCCGGAGGCCAAGGGTCTGTATCTCGCCGCCGGTTACCGGCCCCTGTTCGATCTGTCCGCCGCCCCGGAGTCGATCGGCCCGCTGCCGTTCGAAAAGCACCTGGAGAGTCCGCGCCCATGAGCCCCACCACGCCCCGCACCACCGCACGGCGCACCGCCGCCCTCCTGGCCACCGCGGTCCTGGCGCTCACCGCCTGTGGTTCGGGCGGCTCCGCGGGCGGCGCCGGAGCCACCGGACCGGCGGCCGCCGACGCCGGCCTCCCCACCACGGACGTGGTCTCGGACGTCAAGAAGGACCCGGCCGCCGCCGAACTGCTGCCCGCGGACGTCCGCGCCCGGGGCCGCCTCTCCGTCGCCACCAGCGTCGGCACCCCGCCCGGCGCCACCTATCTGGCCGACGGCAAGACCCTGGCCGGTCAGGACATCGACTTCGCGAACGCCGTCGGCAAGGTCCTCGGCCTCACGATCGACCGCGAGGTGGCGAGCTTCGAGGCGATCCTGCCGGCCCTCGGCAGCGGCAAGTACGACATGGGCACCGGCAACTTCGGCGTCACCGACGAGCGCCGCCAGACCATCGACTTCGTCACGTACATCAACGACGGCCAGGGCTTCGCGGTCCGCAAGGACAGCCCCCTGAAGAAGGTCCGCTCCCTGCGGCAGCTGTGCGGGCTGACGGTCGCCACCGGCGCGGGCACCACCTTCGAGGCGACGCTGGAGGAGAACCGGCACCGGTGCGAGAAGGCCGGGAAGAAGCCGTACGACGTCAAGACCTACGCCGAGCAGAGCGCCCTGTGGATCTCGCTCCAGCAGGGCCGCACCGATGTCGTGATGAGCACCATCAACGGGCTGCGCTACGCGGTGAAACAGCAGCCGGGCCTGCGCTTCCTCAATGAGTTCAAGCGGCTGGACGTCGGCTTCGCGTTCAAGAAGGGCACCCCGCTGGCACCCGCCGTCCGGGCCGCGGTCAACCGGCTGAAGAAGGACGGCACCTACGGCCGGATCCTGAAGAAGTGGGGCACCGGCCCCTCGGCCATCGAGACCTCGCGGATCAGCCCGCCGGAGCTCCGCTGAGCCGGGGTCCGTGGGGCGGCCGCACCGTTCCACGGACCCCATCGGCGCCACGATCCGGGGATGCGGCGAAAGGTGGCGTGAATGATGCGCCCGGAACCCCGACCGGGGGGCGTGAACCGCACCCGGAACATCGGGTTCCGGCCGCCATGGTCGGACAATCGGCCTGGGCAACTTTCGAGGGAAGCGGGTCCGGTGGACACAGGTCGGAATCCGACGCGGCGTCAACACCCCTCCGATGGGCCAGTCTCCCGATCATCGGGCTATCTCGTGGCCCGCCGCCGAGGCCCTTGGCATTTGCCCTGGTCCCGTGCATGAACCGACCCGAGGGTCCGCTCCGTGATGTCGCCACCTCCGGTCCCCGTCACCCGATAGAGTACCGACCGTGATGTTCGTCGTACTGTCAGTTTCGTTACGGGGCGCGTAAGCTGATGCTGCGCCACCCTCTTTGCACCAGATGTGTCACGAACCCCCCGTGCGGCGGCTATCCACTTGGCACACCCTCCGCCTCATGAACGACGATAGGGGCGGACACGCAGAGACCGCGGGTGAGAGGAGGCGTCAATGGGATCGGTGCGCAAGGCGAGTGCCTGGCTTGGCCTCGTCGACGACAGTGATGACGAGCGCTACTACGACGACGACTACGCCGAGGGACCCGATGCCGGTGACTCGGGCGGCAGCCCCTGGGTCACCGACCCCCGGGTCCGAGTGGCCGACGAGGCCGCCCAGGACCAGGGCACCCGCATCGCCACGGTCTCCCCGGAAAGCTTCCGGGACGCCCGCGGCATCGGCGAGCTGTTCCGGGACGGCGTCCCGGTGATCGTGAACCTGACGGCCATGGAGTCCGCCGACGCCAAGCGCGTGGTGGACTTCGCGGCCGGCCTGACCTTCGGTCTGCGCGGTTCGATCGAGCGGGTCGCCACCCGCGTGTTCCTGCTGACCCCGGCCGACTACAGGGTGGTCAGCGGTGAGGCCCGCGCCCACCGCAACGGCGGTTTCTTCAACCAGAGTTGAGCACGACCCGCGTGTGTCCGGCCGGGGGTCCGGGGGCCCGCGGCACAAGCCACCGGCGGACCGGCCCCCGGGCGGTGCGGCGACCCGCTCAGCGGGCGAGGCCGCTCACCGGAAGGCGTCCAGACCGGTGAGCGCCTTGCCCAGCACCAGCTGGTGCATCTCGACGGTGCCCTCGTAGGTGAGCACCGATTCGAGGTTGGTCGCATGCCGCATGACGGGGTACTCCAGCGAGATCCCGTTGGCACCGAGGATCGTCCGGGCCGTGCGGCAGATCTCGATCGCCTCCCGCACATTGTTCAGCTTGCCGAAACTGATCTGCTCGGGGCGCAGCCGCCCCGCGTCCATCCGCTGCCCCAGATGATGGGCCAGCAGGATCCCCTTGTGCAGTTCGAGCGCCATGTCGGCGAGCTTGGCCTGGGTGAGCTGGAAGCCCCCGATCGGCTTGCCGAACTGCTCCCGTGTCTTCGCGTAGTCCAGCGCCGCCTCGAAGCTGGCGCGCGCGGCCCCCATGGAGCCCCAGACGATGCCGTAACGGGCGTGGCTGAGACAGCCGAGCGGGCCGCGCAGTCCGGTGGCCTCGGGGAGTACGGCGTCGGCGGGCAGACGCACCTCGTCGAGGACGAGTTCGCTGGTGACGGACGCCCGCAGCGACCACTTGTGCTTGATCTCGGGGGCCGAGAAGCCGGGGGTGCCGGCCGGGACGACGAAGCCGCGGATGCCGTCGTCCGTCCGGGCCCAGACGACCGCGACACCGGCCACCGAGCCATTGGTGATCCACATCTTGCGCCCGGTGAGCACCCAGTCGCCCCCGTCGCGCTTGGCGTACGTCCGCATCGCGGCGGGGTCGGAGCCGATGTCGGGCTCGGTCAGCCCGAAGCAGCCGATGATCTCGCCGGCGGCCATCCGCGGCAGCCACTGCTGCTTCTGCTCCTCGGAGCCGAAGCGCCAGATCGCGTACATCGCCAGCGAGCCCTGGACGGAGACCAGTGAGCGGATACCGGAGTCGGCGGCCTCCAGCTCCAGACAGGCCAGGCCGTACTGGACGGCGGAGGAGCCCGCGCAGCCGTAGCCGGTCAGGGACATCCCGAGCGCGCCGAGGGAACCGAGCTCCCGGGCGAGTTCGCGGATGCCGGGCAGTTCGCCGCGCTCGTACCAGTCGGAGATCTCCGGCAGCACACGGTCGGTGGCCCACCGGCGGACGGTGTCCCGGACCGCCCGGTCCTCGTCGGTCAGCAGATCGTCCAGGCCCAGGGGGTCGCTGGGGTCGAACGGCGGCAGCGTCGAGGACGGCTTTGCGGACATGGCGGGGCCTCCGGCGGATCAGCGCGAAAAACTAGCAGTGGTAGTTATTTCCGCTTCCGACGGTACGGCCCGCGGTGCCGCGCGGCAAGGGTCACCGCCGCGCGGCGGAGCAGGTACGCCCGGTGCGGGGAGCCGGGGGTCAGCGGCCGGAATTCGCCGGGGCGGGCTCGCTGCTGCCGCGGCCGGCCCCGCCCGTGCCCTCGCCCGGGGCGGGTTCGCCGTCCGCCTCCGCCCGCTCCGTGGAGTCCGCCGCCCGGCGCGGCAGCCGCAGCGCGATCCCCGCGCCGACCAGCAGCAGCACGGCGCTGGCGATGAGGGTGACGTGCAGCCCGCGGACGAAGGAGTCCCGGGCGGCCTCCCGCAGCGCGGTGCGGGCGGCTCCGCCCAGGCCGGCGGCGACCTTGTAGGCCTCGCCGAGCGAGTGCGCCGCCGAGGCGGTGGCCCGCTCGGGGACGCCGTCCACATGGTTCAGCCCCGGGGCGTAGGCGGCGTTCATGACGCTGCCGAGCAGTGCCACACCGATACCGGCGCCGAGCTGGTAGGAGGTCTCCCCGATCGCGGCGGCACCGCCGGACTGCTCGGCGGGAGCCTCGCTGAGCATCGACTCGTAGGCACCGAACAGCGTGGACTGGAAGCCGAAGCCGAGCAGCACAAAGCCCAGGGACAGCAGCCAGGGGCGGTCCTGACTGCTCATCGCGGTCAGACAGAGCACCGCGACGGCGGTCAGCACGAAGCCGAGCGAGACCATCGCGCGCGGCCCGATGGCCTGCAGCATCTTCGAGCCGGTGAGGCCGGCGGCCATCGCGGCGAAGACCAGCGGCAGCATCCGCAGCCCGGTCTGCAGGGGGCTCAGTCCGAGGACGAGTTGGAGGTACTGAACGGCGATCAGCTGCAGACCCACCAGGGCGAGCATGGCCAGCACGATGCAGCCGACGGAGGTGCCGAACGCGGGCCTGGCGAACAGCCGCACATCGATCAGCGGATGCGTGCGGCGGCGCTGGCGGCGGACGAAGAGGATCAGCAGCAGGACGCCGAGGACGATGGGCAGCAGCGTCGTCGGACCGACCACGGCCGCGCCGCTGCCGATCCGCTTGACGCCGAGGACGATCCCCAGCACACCGAGCGCCGCGACGATCGCGCCGATCACGTCCCAGGGGCCGTTGCGCTCACCGCGCGACTCCGGCAGCAGCCACCCTCCTATCAGCAGCATCGCGGCCATCATCGGGATGTTGATGAGGAAGACCGAGCCCCACCAGAAGTTCTCCACGAGGAAGCCGCCGAGGACCGGGCCGACCGCGGCACCGACCGCGGCCACCGCGCTCCACACACCGATGGCGACCGCGCGCTCGCGCCGGTCGGGGAAGACCTGCCGCAGGATCGACAGCGTCGCCGGCATGATCATGGCGCCGCCGATGCCGAGCAGGGCACGGGCCACCATCAGGATCTGCGGATTGGGCGCGAGCGCGGCGGCGGCCGAGGCCAGGCCGAAGAGGCCGTAGCCGAGAAGGAGGATGCGGCGGCGGCCGACGCGGTCGCCGAGGGTGCCGAAGAGGATCAGCAGCGACGCCGCGATCAGCGGATAGACGTCGACGATCCAGAGGAGCTCGACCGGTCCCGGCCGCAGGTCCTCGGTGACCGAGGGCACGGCGACGTACAGGATCGTGGTGTCCAGCGCGACGAAGAGCAGGCTGACGCAGAGCACGATCAGCACGGTCCAGCGGTTCGCACCGCCACCTGAAAGCCGGGGAACACCAGCCGTCCGTCCACTGCCGGACGCGGTCGTCCCGGACATGCAGCACCTCCAGTCATGCTCTCGCGGCCACGGAACAGGGCGCGAAAACGCCCCGGGCGAACCGGCGGCACGGGCGAGTTGAGACGTCAGACTACGCGAGTCCCGAGGAGTGCCGCGTGGCTCACCTCACGATGAGACGCTCATCGCAGGGCTGCGCGTTCCCCCACCCACCGTCGGCAGTCGTTCTTCGGCCACCTGGATAATCGTCCCGATGAACGATCTTGCCTCCGTCGCCGTTCCCGGCCGGACCCGGTGCGAGGGACCCGTCGTACGGGCCGCGCTGCGCCGGGCCGCGCCCGCGCTGCTGGCGTACGCGGCGATCCGGGCGCTGGGCGTCATCGTCCTCGCCCTCTGGTCGGCGGCCGACGGCAAGAGCTGGCACACGCTGCTGACCGCCCGCTGGGACTCTCTCTGGTACTCCCGGGTCGCGGAGCAGGGCTACGGCTACACCGTCGCGCTGCCCGACGGCGATGTGCACTCCAACCTGGCCTTCTTCCCGCTGCTGCCCTGGCTGGAGCGCGGGCTGTCGGCGCTCTCCCCGCTGTCGGCCGCCGACGCCGGGATGGTGGTGGCCTGGGTGACGTCGCTGGGTGCGGCCTGGGCGCTGTACGCGACGGGTGAGCGGCTGCACGGGCCGCGGGCCGGGGTCGCGCTGGCGGCGCTGTGGGCCGCGCTGCCGGTGGGGATCGTGCAGTCGATGGCGTACTCGGAGTCGCTGTTCACCGCGCTCGCGGCCTGGGGGGTGTACGCCGTGCTGACCGGGCGCTGGGTCTGGGCGGGGGTGCTGGCCTCGCTGGCCGGGCTGACCCGCCCGGTGGGTGCGGCGGTGGTGGCGGCCGTGTGGATCACCGCGGCGGTGACGCTGTGGCGGGAGCGGGCCGACGGGGCGGGGCTGCGCGCGGCGCTGCGCCGGCACCCGGGCATGCTGCCCGGGGCGCTGCTCGCCCCGCTCGGCTGGTGCGGCTTCTTCCTGTGGGTGGGGGCGCGGCAGGGCTCGTTCACCGGCTATCTGGAGGTCCAGGAGGGCTGGGGCAACGGCTTCGACGGGGGCCTCGCGTTCGGCTCCTTCGTCTGGCAGCAGCTGTCGGGGCCCACGTTCGCGGCCGGGCTCGGACTGGCCGTCGGCGTCGGACTGGTGATCTGGCTCTACGTCCGCGGGGTACGGCAGGGCCAGCCGCTGCCGCTGGCGGTCTACGGCGGGACGGTGCTGCTGCTCGCGCTGACCGCCAAGGGCTACTTCGGGTCCAAGCCACGGCTGATGCTGCCAGCCTATCCGCTGCTCCTGCCCCTGGCGGTGGCGCTCGCGCGGCGGCGCCCGGTGTGGTCCTGGCTGGTCATCGGGCTGGTGGCGGCGGGCTCCGCGGCCTACGGGGCGTTCTGGCTGAACGGCTCGGGCCCCCCGTGACACCCCCGGCAGCACGCCGTGTGACCAAAGAACCCCGTTCCGTGACGGTCGCCGGGCGGAAACGTCGCGCAACCCGCGAGCAAATAGCCGATAAACTCCGGAGGGGAAAAGCAGATAAGGCGCTCAGGGTGACGACACGCGCACGCCGGGAAGGGATTGAGAATCGCCGGGAATTCCGCTCCAAATCCCTGCGGCGAAGCCTCGTTTGAGACGCATTCCACATCACATCGTCATTACAAAGCGCACAGTTTGACCAAGCAGCTACATCACACGCGGTAACGTCGATTGAGTGCGTACCGATGACAAGCTCGACCAGATGGAGGAGCAGCGCCCGACCGATCGCGTCCGACCGCCCCGCATGACCCGGACCCGCCTGTGGCTGCTGTGGGGAACGCTGGCGGTATATCTCGCGATCGTGGTCGGAGTGCTGGCCACTTCATGGCTGGTCACGCTCGACTGGCAAGTCATGTTCTTCAGGCCCTACAAGCAGTGGCCTGAGATCCATGCCTTCCTCGACTACTTCGTTGTACTGGGCCAGCGCGGACCGACCGCGGTGGCGGTGGCTGCCTGGCTGGGCTGGCGCTGCTGGCGTCAGCGCAACCTCCACCCGCTGCTGGTGCTCGGCGCCTCACTGCTGCTGCTGAACATCACCGTGGGCGCCGCCAAGATCGGCATGGGCCGGCTCGGCCCGCACTACGCGACCGTGGTCGGCTCCCACGAGATGTGGCTCGGCGGCGACATATTCCCCTCGGGTCACACCGCGAACGCCGTGGTCACCTGGGGTGTGCTGGCCTACCTGGCGACCACCTCGCTGCGCCGCCGCACGCTGTCGGTGATCGCCGCACTGGGCGCCCTGGGCGTCGGCATGACCACGGTCTACCTCGGTACGCACTGGGTCAGCGATGTGCTGCTCGGCTGGGCCGCGGGGCTGTTGGTGCTGCTGGCGATGCCCTGGCTGGAGCCCGCGATCACCTGGTTCGAGGACCGCCTCATGGGCATCCTGCTGCGGCTGTGGCTGCGGCTGCGCCCCGATTCGCTGCGCGGCCCGCTGCCGGCCGGCTCGCTGGCGCCCGGGGTGTCGCGGCAGCGCCTCGCCTCCGACGGCGAGGTGCTCGTCCGCGAGACGATCTCCGCCGGCACGGGCGGTCGTGCCACCTCCGGGCACACCCCGGACGGCTGGCCGCACCACCCGTCGCGCCCGTACTCCATCCGCTCGGAGCGCACTCCGGCCACCCCGGCGGGCAGCCGGCGGCCGCCGCACGCGGACCGCGTCCCGCGCACCACACCGATGAGTCCGACGTCCGGGCGCGGCCGCAACGGAAGCGGCTGACCGCCCCACGGGCCGCGGGGCCGGTACGCACACACCCTCACCCCGCAGCGAAGGCCCCGGCCGCTCCTGGGAGCGGCCGGGGCCTTCGTCGTCGGTAGCGGTGCTCAGCCCTGCCAGGTGCGGTGCACCTCGCCGTCCTTGACCTCGAAGTTGAGCCGGCCGGCCAGGTACTCCATCGTGATGATGGCGCCCGGCGGCAGCGAGCGGACGGTGGTCCAGCCACGCGCTCTCGCCTGCTCCTCGGCGTCCTGCTGGGCGAGGCCGACATACGCCTCGACGTCGTCCTGAGGGTTGTCCGGGAGGTTCGGTACGTCCATGACAGCCACCGTAGGCGCCCTCGACGGTCCGTGGAAGGGCCGCCCTCGCACGCCTCGGTGACTCCCCGGTCCGGTATTGGTCACACTTGTGTCACAGCGATCGTTCGGGCGTTTGCCGGAACTTCCGTCACCCGTACGCGCCGCGTGACCGCGCAACCGGGTGGAAAATCAATCGGCCGGAATTCCGCCTTGATCGAACACGGAACGGACTCAGTCCATCCGGTCAACGCGACGCGCCGTCCGAAAACAATCCCCTGTCAGTTCGGGATTGCCTTTACCCGACGGCCTTTATCGGCCGTCCGGAAATTAGCCAAGGAGACACACTCCACACACATTTTCCGCACATCGCCCATCACCCCGCTTACCGGGCCCGCCCCCGCCCCCGGCCCCGCCGTCCAGCCCCCCCGCCGGATCCCACCGGAACGGACCGGAGCGCCCTCTCGCACTGCGTCCCCCGCGCGAGCATCATGACCGGGCCCCAGTCCACCGTCGACGAACGAGGTGCAGCGGATGGTTACGGACACCGGCCGGGCGAGCGTGCGGCCCCCCGCGGCGCGGCGCCTCGGCTCGGTGCTGGTGGACTGGCTGACGACCACCGACCACAAGAAGATCGGTCACCTCTACCTGATCACCGCGTTCGGGTTCTTCCTGGTGGGCGGCCTGCTGGCGATGGTGATGCGGGCCGAACTGGCCCGTCCCGGGCTGCAGATCATCAACGCGGAGCAGTTCAACCAGGCGGTGACCATGCACGGCACGATCATGCTGCTGCTGTTCGCCACCCCCGCGTTCGCCGGTTTCGCGAACGAGATCATGCCCTTGCAGATCGGCTCGCCCGATGTGGCCTTCCCGCGGCTGAACATGCTCTCGTACTGGCTGTTCCTCTTCGGCGGCCTGATCGTGCTGGGCAGCTTCCTGACGCCCTTCGGCGGCCCGGCCTTCGGGTGGACGGCCTACGCCCCGCTCAACTCGATGGTCCGCTCCCCCGGCATCGGCGCCGATATGTGGATCATGGGCCTGGCGCTCGCCGGGTTCGGCACCATCCTCGGGGCCGTCAACTTCATCACCACGATCATCGTGCTGCGGGCGCCCGGCATGACGATGTTCCGGATGCCGGTGTTCACCTGGAACATCCTCTTCACCTCGATCCTGGTGCTGATGGCCTTCCCCGTGCTGGCGGCCGCGCTGCTGGTGCTGGAGGCGGACCGGCAGTTCGGTGCGGTGGTCTTCGACGCGCAGTGGGGCGGGGCGCTGCTGTGGCAGCACCTGTTCTGGTTCTTCGGCCATCCCGAGGTCTACATCATCGCGCTGCCGTTCTTCGGCATCATCACGGAGATCATCCCGGTCTTCTCCCGCAAGCCGATCTTCGGCTACACCATGCTGATCGGCGCGACGATGGCCATCACGGCCCTGTCGGTGATGGTCTGGGCGCACCACATGTTCGTGACCGGGGCGGTGCTGCTGCCGTTCTTCTCCATCATGTCGTTCCTGATCGCGGCACCGACCGGGGTGAAGTTCTTCAACTGGATCGGCACCATGTGGCACGGCTCGGTGTCGTTCGAGACGCCGATGCTCTGGTCGATCGGGTTCCTGGTGAGCTTCCTGTTCGGCGGGCTGACCGGCGTCATCCTGGCCTCACCGCCGATGGACTTCCATGTCACCGACTCGTACTTCGTCGTCGGCCACTTCCACTACGTCGTCTTCGGGACGGTCGTCTTCGCCACCTACGCGGGCTTCTACTTCTGGTGGCCGAAATTCACCGGCAAGATGCTCGACGAACGCCTGGGAAAGATCCATTTCTGGACGCTGTTCGTCGGCTTCCACACCACATTCCTCGTCCAGCACTGGCTGGGGGTGGAGGGCATGCCCCGCCGGTACGCCGACTATCTGGCCGCCGACGGCTTCACGGCGCTGAACACCTTCTCCACCGTCGGCTCCTTCCTGCTCGGCCTGTCCACGCTGCCCTTCCTCTACAACGTCTGGAAGACGACCCAGTACGGCGCCAGGATCACCAGGGACGACCCCTGGGGCTTCGGCCGGTCCCTGGAGTGGGCGACCTCCTCACCACCGCCCCGGCACAACTTCACGACCCTGCCGAGGATCCGCTCCGAGGCTCCCGCGTTCGATCTGCACCATCCGGAGGTGGGGAAGCAGCCGGTGACGGTGCCAGCGCCCGGGACAAACGGTCCCTGATCTCCCGTACCTGGCCGACAAGCTCCGGCGGCTCACGGACCTCGAAGTCAAAACCCGTCAGCACGATGTGGAGCACCATCAGTTCGAGACTGTGCGCCCCGGTACGCAGCAGACAGTGCTGCTCGTCGACCGCTTCGAGCACCCCGGCGGCCGGGCTGAGGCGCTCCGCGGCCCGCTCCAGCGGGGCATGCAGCAGCACGGTGGCCCGGCGCGCGTAGACGCGGGTGGAGATGCCCTGGGAGACATACGCGGCGAGGTCCTCGGCCGGGGGCTCACGGGGTGTGAAGCGCGGCCCGTGCGGCGGGGTGGGGGTGATGCGGTCGGCACGGAAGGTGCGCCAGTCCGCGCGGTCCACGTCCCAGGCGACGAGGTACCAGTGGCGCCGGGCGCAGACCAGGCGGTGCGGTTCCACGGTGCGGCGGGAGACCGTGCCGTCATGGGCGGTGTAGTCGCAGCGGAACCGCTGGCCGTCCCGGCAGGCGTGCGCGAGCTCGGTGAGGGTGTGCGGGTCGGCCCGGGGGCCGCCCGCGTCGAGTATCGGCACCGTGAAGGCGGTCAGCGCACCGACCCGGCGCCGCAGCCGGTGCGGCAGCACCTGCTCCAGCTTCGCCAGCGCCCGTACGGAGGCCTCCTCGATGCCGTCGACACCACCGGCCGCGGCGGTGCGCAGCCCGACCGCGACCGCCACCGCCTCCTCGTCGTCCAGCAGCAGCGGTGGGAGTTCGGCGCCCGCACCGAGGCGGTAGCCGCCAGCCGTCCCGGGCGCGGAGTGGACGGGGTAGCCCAGCTCGCGCAGCCGGTCGATGTCCCGGCGCACCGTGCGCGGGGTGACTTCGAGCCGGCCGGCGAGCTCCGCGCCGGACCACTCCCGGTGGGCCTGCAGCAGGGAGAGCAGGCGGAGCAGACGTGCCGAGGTCTCCAACATGGCCCGAGTCTCGCAGCCCTTGCGGACAGCCACGGTCCTCGATACGGGACCGGGCCCGCGGCCTGCGCTCCGTCAGCTCTCGGCCGGCCCGGCGACCCGTAGGGCCAGGTCGTTGTCGAGCGTGTAATACGGGCCGACCCTGAGCTCTCCCGCGGCGGCCGGCACCGGCAGTGCCGGGTAGCTGAACACCTGCTTCTTGTCGGCGACATCGTCCAGGAGGCGGGCGATACGCACCGGCCGGGCGCCCTCGGCGGGGCGCAGCCACAGGTCCCACGGCTCGTTGCCCCGCTCCCAGCGGCCGGCCAGCTCCTCATAGGGCAGCGTGAAGGTGAACTCGGCGCCCTCGACGGTCAGCGGGACGGTGACGGGGTCCGGTGCCGCGTCCGGGGACGCCGGGGTACGGCGCACACGGGCCTCCACACGGGCTCCGGCGGCCGGGACGGCACCGTAGAGCCGGCCGGAGACCGTCATGCCGTCGGGCTCGACGAGGATGTCTCCGGCCTCGGCGTGCGGACCGCGCAGCCAGCTGCGCAGGGCGAGATTGCCGAACTTCGTCGCGTACGGGATGCGCACACCGAGCCGGCCGATACCGGCCAGCGGCCGGCGGTCCACCAGCGACCGCAGATCACTGACACCGGGCAGCAGACGCCGGGGGTCCCCGCCGTCACCGAGGTCGGCGTAGGCGTTCCAGCGGCCCTCGGCGAGCGCGACGGTGCTGGGCAGGACGGCGCGCAGCCGCCCGGCACCGTTCGGCCCGAGCGGCAGCCGTACCTCGTCGTCCGCGCCGTCGCCGCCGCGCAGCCGCAGCACCAGCGCCGCGCTCCAGGTGGTGTGGAGGTCCTCAGGGGCGTTCAGATCGAAGGTGAGGCCGCCCGCGGAGTCCGCGATGCAGTCGGCCCGCAGCTCCACCGGAGCCGCTTCGCCGCCCCGCTCACCCGGCCGCTCGGGTCTCTCGGGTCCCGAACTCGCCGGAACCATGGGTTCCTGATCGATGGCGGAGGACTCCTTCGTCTCGTGTCCGGTCACGGCCAACTGGCTCGACGCCGTCATACCGTCCGCACCCCTCTCATCGCGGCGCGGGCCGCATCCTTGGTGGCGTATGCGCCGCTGAGCAGGGCTCCGCGGGCGCGATGCAGGCTGCTGTGCCATCGGCTGTCGCGCCTGCGGGCGAGCAGCTCCCCGAAGAGCGCCTCGTAGCGCCCGGCGACCATGGCGGGGTCGAAGCGTGCCGACGAGGCCAGCGCGGCCACGCCCATCCGCTTGCGGGCGGCGTCGTCGTTGATCAGGGTCAGCAGCGAACCGGCCAGTGCCTCCGGATTGCCGACCGGCACCAGCTTGCCGTCCACCCCGTCGTCGATGATCTCCCCCGGCCCGTGCGGGCAGTTGGTGGCGACGACCGGCAGACCACAGCGCATGGCCTCGACGATGGTCATCCCGAAGGACTCCAGGCTGGAGGAGACCGCGGCGATCGAGCCCTTGGCCCACTCGGGCTCCAGGGGGTTGGCCGGGCCCATCAGGAAGACGTGGTTGTACAGGCCGAGTTCGTCGATCAGGGCGCGCAGCGTGGCCTTCTCGGCGCCGCCGCCGTATATCCGCAGCCGCCAGTCGGGGCGCTCCGCCGCGACCTGGGCGAAGGCGCGTATGAGGACGTCATAGCGCTTGACGCGGGCGAGCCGGCCCGCCGCGACGACCCACTTGCCGCTGCCGTCGGCGGGCGGAAGAGCGGGCGCCGGCACGCTGTTGGGCACCGCCTCGACGCGCACACCGGGCAGCCGAAGCGTCCGGCGGTAGGCGCGGGCGTCGGCCTCGGTGACGGTGGTGACGGCGTCGAGGCGCGGATAGGCGCAGCGCAGCGCCAGCTTGAGCGCCTGGCTGTGGGTGTCCAGGGTGAGGTGCTCCTGGCCTATCCGCACCGGGCCGCGGCGCGCCTGCTTGGCGATGTGCACATTGAGGCCGGGCCGGGTGCCGACCACCACGTCCGCCTCCGTCCGGCGCAGATGCTGGGCGATCCGGCGGTCGGTGAGCTCGCTGTACTGGCCGAAGCGGCCCTCGGCGGCGGGGAAGACCTTGGCGGGACGGGCATGCGCGGGATCCGCGCCGTCGTGGTCCGGGCTGCTCTCCCTGAGGTCCACGAGATGCCGCAGCGCGACACCGGGGCCCAGGTCGAAGACCGGGTCGTCGCGGTGGCGCAGTACGGACACGATCTCGACGTCATGCCGTTCGGCGAGCGTACGGGCCAGATTGAACGTCGTCCGGATCGTCCCCCCGATACCGTAGGCATTGTGAATCAGGAATGAGATGTGCATCCGTCCCCGTGTCCCCTGGTCTGCCGGTCCTGCTTCCCCCGGGACCACTTCGCGCTCCCCTCCTGATGGCGCGAGGCGGCCCCCTGCTCTAGGGAAGGACCGCGAATCGGGGTTCCCGGTTGGGCCTATCGCCAACTTGTTCCGAAAGAGTTAGTTCATCGGTAAGCGGGTCATGGAACCCTTAGGCCGCAAATCCCCTCCGCCCCCGGCGGATCGGGACCCGGACGCCGCGCAGGACGCCCGTGGGGCCCGGGACGGCCCGCCGGACGGCCTCGCCTGCTTCCGCCCCGGTGGCCGTGCACCCCGGAAATTCGCTGGCCCGCCTCCCTGCCCCGGTGTCACGGTGGGCCAATGGATGAAGCAACACTCGATGACACCGCCCTCTCCTCGTTCGTGGAGAAGGGTTTTCTCCGTGTGGAGGGCGCGTTCTCGCCGGAGGTCGCGGCGGAGTGCCGCGAGATCATGTGGCGGGACATACCGGGTGAGCCCGGCGATCCGGCGACGTGGAAGGACCCCGTGGTGCGGCTCGGCTTCTACGGGCAGGAGCCGTTCCGGGCCGCCGCCAACGCGCCCCGGCTGCACACCGCGTTCGACGCCCTCGCCGGAAAGGGGCGCTGGGCACCGCGCGGCGATCTCGGCACGTTCCCGGTGCGGTTCGGCAGCGACGACGAACCGGGCGACGACGGCTGGCACATCGACGCGAGTTTTCCGGGGGACGACCCCGCCGACTTCCTGTCCTACCGGGTGAACGCCGCGTCCAGGGGCCGCTGGCTGCTGATGCTGTTCCTGATGTCCGACGTGGGGGACGACGACGCGCCCACCCGGATCCGCGTCGGATCCCATCTGGACGTCGCCGCGCTCCTCGGACCCGAGGGCGAGGCCGGGCTGCCCTTCATGGAACTCGCCGGGCGCGCCGTGCCCGCCACCGAGCACCGGCCGCTCGCCCTGGCCACCGGCCGCGCCGGTGACGTCTACCTCTGCCACCCCTTCCTCGTGCACGCCGCGCAGCCCCACCGGGGCACCGAACCTCGCTTCATGGCGCAGCCGCCGCTGCACACCAGGCCGGGCGAGGACCCGAGGATCGAACGGCCCGACGGGAACTACTCACCGGTGGAGGTCGCGATCCGCCGGGGTCTCGGATACTGACGCGTCCTAGGGAAGCCGCAGCTCGGTACCGATCGACAGCCGGTCCGGGTTGCGGCCGATGGCCGTCCGGTTGGCCTTGTAGAGCGCCCGCCAGCCGCCCTGCACCCGGTACTTGCGCGCGATCGTGCCGAGCGTCTCCCCGCTCCGTACGACATGGGTCCGGCTCTTGGCGGTCAGCCCGTAGCGCCGGGCGCACTCGGGCCAGGCGCCCCACCCCTGGGCCGCCTGGACCTTCTTCGCGATCTCGATCTGTTCGTCACGGGAGGCGAGGTCGGCCCGCCGCGCGAAGGCGAGGCCGCCGAAGTCCTCCCAGGTGGGCTGGTGGAACTGCAGGCCGCCGTAGAAGGAGTTACCGGTGTTGATGTGCCAGTCCCCGCTGCTCTCGCACTCGGCGAGGCAGCCCCATGGCCACTGGTCGCCGGCGCAGGTGTATGGGGCCCTGCCGCCGCCCCCGCCGCCGTCCCCGTCGGCGGCGGCGCCCCCGGGCAGGCCCAGGACCAGGGCAGCGGCCGCTGCGGTGAGCAGCCCGACGGATCCCACGAGGCGCCGTGGCGCCGAAGAGTTGTCCGACATAGCCGGTGACGGTAAGCAGCCCTTGGGCGCCGACCAGCGTGCCACGCCCTCGGCGCCCCGGTCCCACCCGGTCCGGCGTACGGAACGCCGCCGACTGCGCCAAGTTATGCGCAAGAGTTGGCGTTAAGTGACCGCTTCTGGGACAGCTTTCCGCGCTTTTCCGCTGTGCGGCGATTGGTTCGATTCTGTTCCCGTCCTCGCGTGACTCCTGCCGCAGGTCACCCGTTGTCCTTGTACGAGCCGGGAGACCACCCGGCAGACGCACAGAGATCGAGGAGCCACCCGTGCCGCGCATGCTCGACGTCAGCGACGACGTTCGCGCCGAGATCGGCGACGAAGAAGCCGACCGCCTGCTGGCCGGTGGCGACGCCCCCGGCAGCTATGACTGCACCTCCTGCCGGACCCCCGGGGACAGCGACCAGGAGCGCACCAGCACCGTCCTGTTCGTGGGCGAGGAGACCGCGGTGCTCGCGTTCGCCCATGCCACCTGCATCCCCTCGCAGGTCGTCCCGGTGTCGGAGGAGCAGCTCCAGGGAGCCGTGCGCTCCATCACCGGAGAGGACGCCGCCCCCCGCACCCCCGGATCGGTGCCGTCCCCGGCCGCCCCGGTCCCCACCACCCCCCGCCAGGCGACCCTCGGGATCACCTGCGGTCTGGTGCTCATCGAGGCCGACCTGCGCCCCGCCCTGGTGGTCGAGCCCGACGGCCCGATCGCCCGCCCCGGCTCGGTCGGCCCGGACGACGACTTCCTTCCGCTGCTCCTGGAGCAGGGCTTCCACCCGGTGACGGACATGAACCAGCTCCCCGGCCCGAACCCGGGCTGGTCCGCGCTGCTGGCCATGGGCAAGCTGCACGCCGTCCTGCAGCCGGGCAACTCCGGCCAGCAGTCCGCCTGGTGGCAGGCCCACCAGCCGCTGGCGGTCTCCGACGGCTGGCGCGCCGCGGCCAACAAGGCGCAGTCCGTGCTGCTGTACGCCGCGCCCGCGGGCACCATCGGCCACCAGCCGCGCGAGGACCTGATGCGGCAGGCGCTGGAGGACGCCGCGGCGAAGGGCGCCCTGGTCGCCGCGGAGATCCCGCTGGCCGGCACCTGACAGTCCCTCGGACCCGATCGCGGGGGCAGGACCGCCAATCCGGACGGTCATGCCCCCGCGATCAGCCATTTCCACCGGAAAGCCGCATCCCGCGGCCATCGGGGTCGTTGGCACATACGTGCACGCATACGACCCCTCTTCCCGCGCCCCGTACACCCACCCGATCCCCGGCATGCGCCCGTCGCACGAACACGGAACGGACCATGGGTCGGCCACGCCGATCTATGACGCGCTGTACGCCGAGTACCGCCGCAGCTTCCGGGCCCTGCCCGGGGACCGTACGGACGAGCCGGAGATCTCGGAGGCGCTGCGCGGGAACTGGAGCCGTACCCCGGGCTCCGCGGGCCACTGGGAGGTCGTGAGCCGGCAGCCCTACCACCCCCGGGGGCATGTCCCGGCGGCGCTGCCACCGGCACAGCGGGACGCCCGGCCGCACGGACGCTGATCCGTCCGCACGGCCCGGGAACCGCCGCTACTTCTTCTTGCTGCGCTTCTCGCGCACCCGCACGGAGATGTGGATCGGGGTGCCGTCGAAGCTGAACTCCTCCCGCAGCCGCCGCTCGATGAAGCGGCGGTAGCCGGCCTCCAGGAAGCCGGAGGCGAAGAGGACGAAGCGCGGCGGCTTGGTGCCCGCCTGGGTGCCGAAGAGGATGCGGGGCTGCTTGCCGCCGCGGATCGGGTGCGGGTGGGAGGCGACGATCTCACCGAGGAAGGCGTTCAGCCGCCCGGTGGGGATACGGGTCTCCCAGCCGGCCAGCGCGGTCTCGATCGCCGGGACCAGCTTCTCCATGTGCCGGCCGGTGCGCGCGGAGACGTTCACCCGCATCGCCCAGGGGATCTGCACGAGGTCCCGCTCGATCTCCCGCTCCAGGTAGAAGCGGCGCTCCTCGTCGAGGGTGTCCCACTTGTTGTAGGCGATGACCAGGGCGCGTCCGGCCTCCACGGCCATCGTGATGATGCGCTGGTCCTGGACGCTGATGGACTCGGACGCGTCGATCAGGACGACGGCGACCTCGGCCTTCTCGACGGCCGCCGCGGTGCGCAGCGAGGCGTAGTAGTCGGCGCCTTCCTGGAGGTGCACCCGGCGGCGGATACCGGCGGTGTCCACGAACTTCCAGGTCTTGCCGCCCAGTTCGATCATCTCGTCGACCGGGTCGCGGGTGGTGCCGGCGATCTCGTTGACGACCACCCGCTCCTCGCCGGCGACCTTGTTCAGCAGCGACGACTTGCCGACGTTCGGACGGCCGATCAGCGCGATGCGGCGGGGGCCGCCGAGGGCCGTGCCGAAGGTCTGCGCGGGGGCCTCGGGCAGCGCGTCCAGCGCGGCGTCGAGCATGTCGCCGGTGCCCCGGCCGTGCAGCGCGGAGACCGGGTGCGGCTCGCCGAGGCCCAGCGACCACAGCATGGCGGCGTCGGCCTCGCCCGACGGGCCGTCGACCTTGTTGGCGACCAGGACGACGGGCTTGCCGGCGCGGCGTAGCAGCTTGACCACGGCCTCGTCGGTGTCGGTCGCGCCGACCTTGGCGTCGACGACGAAGACGACCGCGTCCGCGGCCTCGATGGCGAACTCGGCCTGCATCGCGACGGAGGCGTCGATGCCGAGGACGTCCTGCTCCCAGCCGCCGGTGTCGACGACCTTGAAGCGGCGGCCGTTCCAGTCGGCCTCGTACGTGACGCGGTCGCGGGTGACGCCCGGCTTGTCCTCGACGACCGCTTCCCGGCGGCCGATGATGCGGTTCACCAGGGTCGACTTGCCGACATTGGGGCGGCCGATGACGGCGAGGACGGGCAGCGGGCCGTGGCCGGCCGCGGCGATGTCACCCTCGACCTCCTCGAGATCGAAGCCCTCCTCCGCGGCGAGCTCCATGAACTCCGCGTACTCGGCGTCGCCAAGCGCACCGTGCTCGTCGCCGGTAGGGATCTGGTCGTTCATGAAGTCCGTTCCTCGTTCATCATCGTGATCGGTGGGCCGCTCGTCCGCGGCCCACTACTCAAGTCTGGTTCAGCGCCCGGTCAGGCGCCTGGCCTCTGCCAGGTGGGCGGTCAGCCGCTCCTGGATCCGTACGGTCGCCTCGTCGAGCGCCTTACGGGTGCGCCGGCCGCTTCCGTCGCCCGCCTCGAAGGCGTCGCCGAAGACGACATCGACGCGGGACCGCAGCGGCGGCACGGCCGGGGTCAGCCGGCTCTGCCGCTCCTTGCTGCCGAGCACCGCCACCGGCACGACCGGGGCCCCGGAGCGCACCGCGAAGTACGCCAGCCCGGCCCGCAGGGAGGCGAAGTCGCCCTCGCCGCGGGTGCCTTCCGGGAAGATCCCCAGCACTCCGCCCTGCGCCAGCACCCCGAGGGCGTCGGTGATCGCCTTGCGGTCGGCGGTGTTACGGTCCACCTTCAGCTGCCCGATGCCCCGCAGGAACGGGTCCAGCGGGCCGACGAAGGCTTCCTTCTTGATCAGGAAGTGCACCGGCCGCGGCGCGGTGCCCATCAGCATCGGGCCGTCGAGGCCGTGCGCATGGTTGACGGCGAGGATCACCGGGCCGGCGGACGGCACCCGCCAGGCGCCCAGCACCCGCGGCCGCCACAGCCCGTACATCAGGCCGATGCCGATCCGGCGGCCGACCGCGGCACCCGCCGCGCTCGGCGCCCTGCCGCTGTCGGTCACCGGGCGGCCCGCCCTGCCTTTTCGGCGCCGGCGCCCTCGATGAGGGTGACCACGCACTCGATGACCTGGTCCAGCGTCAGCTCGGTGGTGTCCACCTCGACGGCGTCGTCCGCCTTGGCCAGCGGGGAGGTCTTCCGGCCGGAGTCGGCGGCGTCACGCTTGACCAGCGCCTCGCGGGTGGCGGCCAGGTCGGCGGCCTCCTTGCCCTTGAGCTCGCCGCTGCGGCGGGCCGCCCGCGCCTCCGGGGAGGCGGTGAGGAAGACCTTGAGGTCGGCGTCGGGCAGGACGGTGATGCCGATGTCCCGGCCCTCGACGACGATGCCGTTCGGCGCCTCGGCGGCGATGCTGCGCTGCAGGTCGGTGATCAGGGTCCGTACCTCGGGGACGGCGCTGACCGCGCTGACCGCGGCGGTGACCTCCTGGGTGCGGATCGGGCCCGCGGCGTCCAGGCCGTCGACCGTGATGGTCGGGGCGGCCGGGTCGGTGCCGGAGACGATCACGGGCTTGGCGGCGGCGTCGGCCACCGCGGTCGCGTCCTTGACGTCGATCCCGTTGGTCAGCATCCACCAGGTGATCGCACGGTACTGGGCGCCGGTGTCGAGGTAGCCGAGGCCGAGCTTGGCGGCGACGGCCTTGGACGTGCTGGACTTGCCCGTGCCTGCGGGGCCGTCGATGGCGACAATCACTGCTGCCGGGGCGGTCCGAGCGGCGGTTTCCACGGTGACGAACACCTTTCTTGTACACGGGGCGGGGGTCCAAGGGCCATAAGGGCCTCGGACAAGGTTACTGGCTCACCCGCACGGTGCCGTCCACGGTGTCACTGCCGGATCGACCAGCCCCGCTCCCGCAGCTCCGCGGTCAGCCCCGGCACCGCCTGCGGCTCGACCATGAGCTGGATGAAGCCCGCCTGCTGGCCGGTGGCGTGCTCGATGCGGACGTCCTCGATATTGACCCCGGCCCGGCCGGCGTCGGCGAAGATCCGGGCCAGCTCACCGGGCTGGTCACCGATGTGGACGGCGACGATCTCGTACGTGGCCGGGGCGGCGCCGTGCTTGCCGGGCACCCGCTCCCGGCCGGCGTTGCCGCGGCGGAGCACGTCCTCGATCCCGCTGACGCCGCCGCCGCGCTTCTCGTCGTCGGCGGACTCCAGGGCGCGCAGGGACCGTACGGTCTCGTCCAGGTCGGCCGCGATCTCCGCCAGGACATCGGCGACCGGGCCCGGATTCGCGGACAGGATGTCGATCCACATCGCGGGATCGGAGGCCGCGATCCGCGTCACATCCCGGATGCCCTGGCCGCAGAGGCGTACGGCGGTCTCGTCGGCGCCCTTGAGGCGGGCGGCGACGAGGCTGGAGAGCAGCTGCGGGGTGTGCGAGACGAGGGCGACGGCGCGGTCGTGTGCGTCCGCGTCCATCACCACCGGGACGGCGCGGCACAGCGCGACCAGCTCCAGGGCGAGGTTGAGCACCTCGGTATCGCCGTCGCGGGTCGGGGTGAGCACCCAGGGACGGCCCTCGAAGAGGTCGGCGGTGGCGGCCAGCGGGCCGGAGCGCTCCTTGCCCGCCATCGGGTGGGTGCCGAGGTAGCCGGACAGATCACGGCCCATCGCCTCCAGCTCGCGGCGCGGGCCGCCCTTGACGCTGGCGACGTCGATGTAGGCACGGGCCACACGGCGCCGCATCGCGTCCGCCAGCGCCGTCGCCACATGGGCCGGCGGCACGGCCACGATGGCCAGATCGACCGGTCCCGGGGGCGCCTCTGCGGTACCCGCGCCGAGCGCGGCGGCCGTCAGGGCCTGGGCCTGGTCGTGGTCCTCCAGGTACACCTGGACGCCCCGCGCGTTGAGGGCGAGCGCGGCCGAGGTGCCGATCAGGCCCGTTCCGATGACGAGTGCGGTCCTCACTGCGCGATGTCCTTCCGCAGCGCCCCGGCCGCGCCGAGGTAGACATGGGCGATCCCGGCCTTGGACAGATCGGTCTCGACATGGGCGAGCACCCGCACCACGCGCTCCATGGCGCCGGCGATGTCCAGCTCCTGGGCGCAGATCAGCGGGACGTCCGTGATGCCCAGGGCGCGCGCGGCGGCGGCCGGGAAGTCGCTGTGCAGATCGGGGGTGGCGGTGAACCACACACTGATCAGGTCGTCCGCGCGCAGGTCGTTGCGCTCGAGGATGGCGGTGAGCAGCTCGCCGACCTGCTCCTGCATGTGCCCCGCGTCGTCCCGCTCCAGCTGGACGGCCCCGCGGACCGCTCGTACCGCCACGTCACTGCTCCCCTTGCGTTATGTGCCGCGTCACGCACCTGTGCGCGCACTGATCAGCGTAACCAGCCGCACGGACAATCCGTACGGCGGCGGGAGGCCCGACGGGCGCGGGCTCGGCTCTCCGCGCCCCCCGCTGCCGCCCGTGCACCGACAGTGGCCAGGCCCCCGGCCGGCCGGCAACCGCCCCTCCGAAACCTGATGACATTCCCCCTCCCCGCCAGCGACAATCGCCGCCATGTCCGAAGCCGCCGCAGGTCACTCCCTGGTCACCGAGCACACCGTCTACGCCTGTGTGATGGGCTCGCGTGCCTTCGGTCTGGCCACGGAGACCAGTGACACCGACCGCCGCGGGGTGTTCCTCGCCCCCACCCGGCTCTTCTGGGGCTTCGAGAAGCCGCCGACCCATGTGGACGGGCCGCGCGAGGAGGAGTTCTCCTGGGAGCTGGAGCGCTTCTGCCAGCTGGCCCTGCGCGCCAACCCCACCGTCCTGGAATGCCTGCACTCCCCCCTCGTCGAGCGGATCGACGCCACTGGCCGGGAGCTGCTCGCCCTGCGCGAGGCGTTCCTGTCCAGACAGGTCCACCGCACGTTCGCGGGCTACGCCGGCAGCCAGCTGAAGCAACTGCGCGCCGACGTACGGCAGCGCGGCGCACCCCGCTGGAAGCACGCCATGCATCTGCTGCGCCTGCTGGCCTCCTCCCGCGATCTGCTCCGCACGGGTGTGCTCACACTGGACGTCGGCCAAAACCGGGAGGACCTGCTCGCGGTCCGCCGCGGCGAGGTCCCCTGGGCCACGGTGGAGCGCCGTATGGCGCGCCTGTCCGAAGAGGCCGAGGCGGCGGTCTCCGGCTCCCCCTTGCCGCCCGAGCCGGACCGGGCCCGGGTGGCGGACTTCTTGTTCCGCGCGAGGCGCGCGTCCGCGCTTGGCTCGCCTCCCACGTTTTCGGCTGTCCCGCCGTAGTTGGCTTCTCGCCGTTGCGGGTCCGCTGCGCGGGGCTTGGGCGCGGGTGATGTTTGCGGGTGCCCTCGCCGTTGCGCCTGCGGCGGGCCGGGTCCGCTGCGCGGGGCTGTCGGGGTGCGGTGACGGACCTCCGCGGGTGGTGGGAAAAGCCTTGGTGGGGGTGCCCGCCGGTGGTCCGGTGCTCCTCGCGAAGCAGGAGTGAAAGTGCCGTCTACGGACGCCCGCCCCCACCCACCGTCACTTACTCCCCCAACGGGAGGGGACGGGCCGGAGGGGCCGGTGTGTGGGACGTAAAGCGAAGCAGTCCCACACACCGGCCCCGGAGGCCCGTCACCGCACCCAACAACAACCCCGCCCGCCGCAGGCGCAACGGCGAGGCACTCGCAAGCGTCACCCGAGCCCACGCCCCGCGCAGCGGACCCGCAACGGCGAGAAGCCACTACGGCGGGAAAGCCGAAAACGTGGGCTACAGCTCAACCTCGCGCATCAGCATGCCGACCTCCGTGTTCGTCATCCGGCGGAGCCAGCCCGACTTCTGGTCGCCGAGGGCGATCGGGCCGAAGCTCGTGCGGACGAGCTTGTCGACCGGGAAGCCGGCCTCGGAGAGCATCCGGCGCACGATGTGCTTACGGCCTTCGTGGAGCGTGACCTCGACGAGGTAGTTCTTGCCGGTGTTCTCCACGACCCGGAAGTGGTCGGCGCGGGCGTACCCGTCCTCCAGCTGGATGCCGTCCTTGAGCTGCTTGCCCAGGTCACGCGGGAGCGGACCCTGGATCGCGGCCAGGTAGGTCTTCTTGACGCCGTAGCGCGGGTGCGTCAGGCGGTGTGCCAGCTCACCGTGGTTGGTGAGCAGGATGATGCCCTCGGTCTCGGTGTCCAGCCGGCCGACGTGGAACAGCCGCGTCTCACGGTTGGTGACGTAGTCGCCCAGGCACTGGCGGCCGTCGGGGTCCTCCATCGTGGAGACGACACCGGCCGGCTTGTTCAGCGCGAAGAAGAGGTACGACTGGGTGGCGACCGTCAGGCCGTCGACCTTGATCTCGTCCTTCTCCGGGTCGACCCGGACGCCCTGCTCCATGACGATCTGGCCGTTGACCTCGACCCGGGCCTGGTCGATCAGCTCCTCGCAGGCCCGCCGCGAGCCCATACCGGCCCTGGCCAGCACCTTCTGCAGCCGCTCGCCCTCCTGGTCGCCGAAGGTCTTGGGGGTCTTGACCTGCGGCTTGTTGTGGCGGGCGCGGTTGCGCTCCTCGACCTGGGCGTCGTACTCACGGGGCCGGGCGGGCGCCTGGCCGCGGCCGCGCTGCGGGCCGCCCTTGGGACCGCCCTTCGCACCGGGGCCGGACTTGGCGCCGGTCCGCGGGCCGCCCTTGGCGCCGCCACGGGCCGCCGCGCCCCGGCTGCCGCCGCTCTTCGGACCGCCGCTCTTGGGGCCGCCGCCCTTGGACCCGCCGCGCTCGTCCTTGCCGCCCGGGCCACCGGTTCCGCCGACGTCGTAGCGACGCTCCTCGGGACGGGGACGGCCGGCGCGCTGCTGCTTCTCGTCCCTCTGGTTGCCCGCGCCGCGGTAGTTGCCCCGCCCGCTGTCGTTGTTCCTGCCGCTGCTTCGCATCAATGATCCGTCTGAGAGTCGCCGCTGTCGTCTACGTCGAACGACGGGATACCTTCCGGGGAGTCGCCCTCGACCGCGTCCGCCTCCGGGAGGAACGGTGCGAGCTCAGGGAGCTCGTCCAGGCCGCGCAGGCCCATCCGCTCCAGAAAGTAATTCGTCGTCCTGTACAGGATCGCACCTGTTTCAGGTTCCGTCCCCGCCTCCTCCACCAGGCCGCGCTGGAGGAGCGTGCGCATCACACCGTCACAGTTCACGCCGCGTACGGCCGAGACACGGGAACGGCTGACCGGCTGACGGTACGCGACCACGGCCAGAGTCTCCAATGCGGCCTGGGTGAGCCGGGCCTGCTGCCCGTCCAGGACGAAGCTCTCCACCGCATCCGCGTACGCGGCACGGGAGTAGAAGCGCCAGCCGCCGGCCACCAGGCGCAGATCGAAACCGCGCCCCTGGCGGGTGTAGTCGTCGGACAGCTCACGCAGCGCCAGCGCGACCGCGCGGCGGGGCCGCTGCAGCACTCTGGCCAGGTGTTCCTCGGTCGCGGGCTCGTCGACGACCATGAGGACGGCCTCCAGCGCGGGCCTCAGCTCCAGCTCGGCGACGACCGGTGTCCCGGCCGGCACACCGGGCCGCTCTCCCGGGGTGCCGCCCGCACCGGTCTCCGTGATGTCGTACGCCTCGCCACCGGCCCCGCCGCTCATGCCCGCTCCTCTCCTGCTCGCTCCGTCCGCTCCGCCTCGGCGGCGCGCTCCCCCGGTTCCTGGTCGAACTCGTCGGTGACCACCGGCTCGGCCCCTTCCGTGCCCGTCCAGCGGACCGTCAGCGCCCCCAGGGCCTCGTCCTGGTCCAGGACGACCACCCGCTCCCGGTAGAGCTCCAGCAGGGCCAGGAAGCGCGCCACGACGGTGAGGGTGTCCGGTGCGTCCGCACACAGCTCCTGGAAGCCGCACTCACCCGCCTCCCGCAGCCGCGCCATCACCACCTCGGCCTGCTCCCGCACGCTCACCAGCGGCGCGTGGATGTGGTCGACATAGACCTGCGGCCGCGCCTTGGGCTGCATCGCCTTCACCGCGAGCTTGGCGAAGCCCTCCGCCCCTGTGCTGATGACGACTTCGGGCAGCAGCTCGGCGAGCTGCGGCTCCAGGCCGACCGTACGGGGGTGGCAGCGGGCCTCGTCCGCCAGCCTGCCGCTGAAGATGTCCGCGATCCGCTTGTAGGCGCGGTACTGCAGCAGCCGGGCGAAGAGCAGATCGCGGGCCTCCAGGAGGGCGAGGTCCGCCTCGTCCTCCACTTCGGCCGCGGGCAGCAGCCGGGCCGCCTTCAGATCCAGCAGCGTCGCCGCGACGACCAGGAACTCCGTGGTCTGGTCCAGGTCCCAGTCCGGCCCCATGGCACGGATGTGCGCCATGAACTCGTCGGTCACCTTCGACAGCGCGACCTCGGTGACGTCCAGCTTGTGCTTCGAGATCAACTGCAGCAGAAGATCGAAGGGCCCCTCGAAGTTGTCCAGCCGGAGGGTGAAACGGCCGTCGCCGTTCTCGGGCGGAGCCTCGGCGGGATCGGCATCGGGGGCAGCGGCGGGGTCTTCCCCGGCGATGGCCGCCTCCGGTGCACCGGCAGCCTCCGGCACCTCGGCGACCGCGGACTCGTCCGGCACCCCCGTGACCACAGACCGGTCCGGCGCCTCGTTGGCCGACGCCCCGTCCGGTGTCCCGGACTCCCTCGGCGCCGCGCCCCCGCCCGCCTGCCCGGGCACATCGTGCACCACAGGCTCATCGGACGCCGCGGGCCCGTCCGACACCACGGGCTCCTCAGGCGCCGCAGGTCCCTCGGACACCTCGCGCCCGCCCGGCACCCCGGGCTCGTCCGGCACCCCGAGCTCGTCCCGCACCCCGGGCCCACCCGGCCCCACCGGGCCCGCGCCCGGCCCGCGGCCGAGGGGTCTGCGGGCGCGGGGCGCAGGGGTTTCGTCGTTGGTCGTCGGCATCGCGGTCCATGGTGCTGCGGTCCCGTGCCGGGGGCGACGGGCTGGTTGCGGGCGGGACACCCCGCCGAGGAGGCAGGCTATCCCGGCCCGCCCGGCGTGACGTTTCCGCACCGCGGCGGCCACCGCAGGAATTCTCGGCCGTTACCGGGGAGCGGCCACGACGGCGGTCCCCGACGGTGCCGGATCCGCCGCGCCCCGCGCAGGACCAGGGCAAACGGGCCTCAGCGGCCCCGCAGCCGCCGCACCAGGATGCTGGCGTCGCCCCGCGACTCCAGGTCGGCGAGGACGACGGCGACCGCCTCGCGGACGATCCGTCCGCGGTCGACGGCGAGGCCGTGTTCGCCGCGCAGCACCAGCCGCGCATGTTCGAGGTCCATGAGCTCCTCGGCGGAGACATAGACGGTGATCTTCTCGTCGTGCCGTTCCCGGCCGCTGGGACGGCGGTTGGCGCCGCGGGAGCCACCGCGACGGCGGCCCTGGCCACCGGCCTGCACGGCCGCGGCGGCCGGGTCGGAAGCGGCCTGGCCGCCCTTGCCCGCCTGGGTCCGGTGGCCCTTGGCGGTGTCGCCGTCCGTCTCCCGGCCGCTGTGCTCCGCCGGGGGGCCGAGGGCGGGCACCCGGGGCGGGGTGGCCGGTCCGCCGTCACCGGCCGTCGCCGCCGGGGTGTCCGAGCCGCCGGCCCCGGGCCGACGCTGCCGTACCGCGGTGGCCGCCTCCGGCCCGTCCGCCGCCGGATCGGGCTCACCGGCCGGTGCGGGCACCCGGGGCGCCTCGCCGTTGGCCGTGGAGCCGTTAGCCGGGCGACGGGGGCTGGAGGGCTGCAGCCCCACTCCCCCGGTGGTACGGAACAGTTCGTCGGCTCCCGGCAGACTCACTCGGCGTGACACCGGGCGAGCACCTCCCTGGCGAGCTGACGATAGGCGGCGGCACCGACGGAGTTGGAGGCGTACGTGGTGATCGGCTCACCCGCGACGGTGGTCTCCGGGAAGCGGACCGTACGGCCGATGACGGTGTGGTAGACGTGGTCGTCGAAGGCCTCGACGACACGTGCCAGGACCTCACGGCTGTGCACGGTGCGGGAGTCGTACATCGTCGCCAGGATGCCGTCCAGCTCCAGCTCGGGGTTGAGCCGCTCCTGGACCTTCTCGATCGTCTCGGTGAGCAGCGCGACACCGCGCAGCGCGAAGAACTCGCACTCCAGCGGCACGATGACCTTGTGAGCCGCCGTCAGGGCGTTGACGGTGAGCAGGCCGAGGGAGGGCTGGCAGTCGATGACGATGTAGTCGTAGTCGGCCAGCAGCGGCTTCAGGGCGCGCTGCAGGGTCGACTCGCGCGCGACCTCGCTGACCAACTGCACCTCTGCCGCTGACAAATCGATATTGCTGGGCAGCAGGTCCATGTTGGGGACCGCGGTCTTCAGCAGCACCTCGTCGGCCGACATGCCCCGCTCCATGAGCAGGTTGTAGACCGTCAGGTCGAGCTCCATCGGGTTGACGCCGAGTCCGACCGACAGGGCGCCCTGCGGGTCGAAGTCGACGAGCAGCACCCGTCGTCCGTATTCGGCGAGCGCGGCGCCCAGGTTGATGGTCGAGGTCGTCTTGCCGACCCCGCCCTTCTGGTTGCACATCGCGATGATTTTGGCGGGGCCGTGGTCCGACAACGGTCCCGGGATGGGGAAATAAGGGAGCGGGCGTCCGGTCGGGCCGACGCGTTCGCGGCGCTGGCGCGCGGCGTCCGGCGCGAGCGTCGCGGCGTATTCGGGGTCCGGCTCGTACTCCGCGTCCGGATCGTAGAAGTGCCCCTCGGGCAGGTCGTCGTAGTCGGCGAGACGGGCGGGTTCTCCACTGCCCCGGTCGCCGGCCATGGCGTTCACGTGATGGCCGTCCATGCTCTGGTGGGCTGTCGTGGAAATGCTCTGATGGGCTGCGTAGGTATGGACCGCAACGGAGCCGACAGCCTCGCGCCCCGAGGGACCGTGGTCCCGTGCAACCACTCCTGGTTGTCCACCTCCGGGAGTAAATGTCGACTCATTCACAAGTCGTCTTACCTCCTTGGACGTGACCAGGAAACTTTATCGATAGGTCAGCGTGGCACCATGCCGACGGTTGGCGACTCTATGGCGTGTCGGGCGTCCGCAGCAACACAATCCACCGGACCCGGCACGATGTGTCGGTAACCGGACCCCCCGATGTCAAGGGCGCAAGCGGTATCGGACCGATGTTTCAGGGGTGCGCGAATCGGTTAAAGGGTTACGTTCACGGCGAGTTGAGTGCCGACGGCGCGAAGTACGGCACTCCGGGGGTCGCACACGCAACCGGCCGGGCCTTGTCGACAAGGCCCGGCCGGTTGTGCGGCGTTGACGCGCGTCGTTGACGTCTCAGCCGAGGAGGGTGCGCAGTTCGACGTGCTCCAGGCCGTGCGCCTCGGCGACCGGACCGTAGACGACCTTGCCGTCGTGCGTGTTCAGGCCCTTGGCCAGCGCCGGGTCACGGCGCAGCGCCTCGACCCAGCCGCGGTTCGCCAGCTCCACGATGTAGGGCAGCGTGGCGTTGGTGAGCGCGTGGGTGGAGGTGTTCGGCACCGCGCCGGGCATGTTGGCGACGCAGTAGAAGACCGAGTTGTGGACCGGGAAGGTCGGCTCGGCGTGCGTGGTGGCACGGGAGTCCTCGAAGCAGCCGCCCTGGTCGATCGCGATGTCGACAAGAACACTTCCGGGCTTCATCTTGGCGACGAGCTCGTTGGTGACCAGCTTGGGGGCCTTGGCGCCGGGGATCAGGACGGCACCGACGACGAGGTCGGCCTCGACGACGGCCTTCTCCAGCTCGTAGGCGTTGGAGACGATCGTCTGCACCTTGGTGCCGAAGATCTTGTCGGCCTCGCGGAGCTTGTTGATGTCCTTGTCGAGCAGGGTGACGTGGAAGCCGAGGCCCACGGCGATCTGCAGCGCGTTCCAGCCGGAGACGCCACCGCCGATGATGACGGCCTTGCCCGCGTGGACACCGGGGACGCCGCCGGGCAGCACACCGCGGCCGCCGGCCTGACGCATCAGGTGGTAGGCGCCGACCTGCGGGGCGATACGGCCCGCGACCTCGGACATCGGGGCGAGCAGCGGCAGCTGGCGGCCGGCCGTCTCGACGGTCTCGTAGGCGATGGCGGTGGTGCCGGACTCCAGCAGCGCGTCCGTGCACTCCTTGGAGGCGGCCAGGTGCAGGTAGGTGAAGAGCGTCTGGTCCTTGCGGAGGCGGTGGTACTCCTCCGCAATCGGCTCCTTGACCTTCAGCAGCAGGTCAGCGGTGCCCCAGACCTCATCGGCGGTGTCCAGGATGCTGGCACCGGCGGAGACGTACTCCTCATTCGTGATGGACGAACCGAGACCGGCGTCCTTCTCGATGAAGACCTGGTGGCCGTGGCGGACGAGTTCGTTTACTCCGGCGGGCGTGATGGCCACGCGGAACTCGTTGTTCTTGACCTCGCGGGGGATGCCGACCTTCACGTCGATCACGGTCCTTGAAAGAGAGGGTGCAGGAGGAATTATCCCCTCATGCGCTGCATGACGGAACTGACCGCGCCGAACGCGGCCCAGCCAGTCTATTGAAGGAGCTCTTCTTGTCTAGCCTTGCAAAGCATTAAATCTTGCGAGAAGCACTACCGATTTCGTAGGTCACTCGCTGTGATCTCCAAGGAGTCGCTCTCCGACGGCCCGATGGAGCCCCGCCGCCGCTGGATCGCCGAGCCGGTCGAGGGTGTCCGCGATCCGTAGTTGCAGGGCCGCCTCCAGCCGTCCGTCACCCGCTCTGCGGGCGATGTCCAGGGCTTCGAGACAGGTCCGCAGCGCGTCCTCGGGCCGCCCCGCGTACTCCTGCACCCGGGCCACCTCACCGGTCGCCCGCGCCTGTCCGGCCACCTCGCCGAGCCTGCGGTAGGTCCCGACGGCCGCCCGCCACGCCTTGAGCGCCTCGCTCCACCGGCCCGTGTGAGCGAGCGCACTGCCGATCCGGCCGTGCAGCCGCGCCGCGTCCCCGCTCTCCCCCCGGGCGAGCCGCAGCTCCAGCGCCCGGCCGTACCAGTCGGCGGCCCGCTGCCAGTCGCCCAGCTCGGTGTACGTACCGCCCAGCGACTCCAGCGCCCGGCCGGTGGCCACCGGGTCCTTCACCGAGCGTGCCGCCTCCAGCGCGCCCCGGTAGCGGGTGAGCGCCTGGGCGGTCCGTCCCGCCTGGCCGTCGAGATCCCCGAGGTTCAGGAGGGCGGCGGCCCGCTCCCGTGGCAGCCCGCGCCGCTCGGCGACCCGCAGGACGAGCCCGTGCAGCGCGTAGAGGTCCGGCGCGGCGGCCTCGGCGCCCTGGTGTGCCAGCAGCGTCCGGGTCAGCGCGGCCATCAACCGCCGGTCCAGCGTGTCGAGTTCACCGTCCGCGACGGCGATCCTGGCGGCGTCGAGCAGGGCGCCGCGCCGGCTGTGCAGCCAGTGCGCGGCGGCCTCCCGGGAGCCGAAGCGCAGCGGGCGCGGCAGCCCCGCGGTCTTCTGCCGGGCGGGGGAATCGGCCGGCTCTCCCATCGCCCGGCAGGACTGCAGCAGCCGTACGGTCCGCTCCAGCATCCGGGCGCGGGCCAGCTGGACGTCGGCCGGGCGCTCGTGTTCCGTCAGCAGTTCACGTGCCAGGGGGTGGAGGCAGCCGGGCAGGCGGTACGGGGGATACAGCGCGGCGTCGGGGGCACGGGCGCCGGGGACCTCGTCGTCCTCGGCTGCGGCCGGCCGCAGCAGGCCGAGCGCGACGAACTCGCCGAGTGTCGTGACGGCCGTCGCCACCGAGCAGCCGGCCAGCGCGGAGGCGATGTGCGCGTCCACCAGACCGCCCGGCGCCAGGGTGATCAGCCGCAATATCCGGGCGGCGGGCGGCGGCAGCGCGTCGTAGGCGAGGCGGAAGGCGCGGAACAGCGGCCGGGCGCCGGTGGGCAGGTCCGGCGGCAGCGGGACGGCGTGCAGCGCCTGGCACAGATCGGCGACCGAGGACATCGGGCGGGCGGAGAGCCAGGCACCGGCCAGCACCAGTGCGGCCGGCTGGCCGCCGCACTCCTCCACGACGCCGTCGGCGGTCCGCGGGTCGACGGTGATCCGGGTCGGCCCGGCGTACCGGGCGAGGACCGCGACCCCGGCCGCGCTGTCCAGACCGCCCAGGGCGCACGGCCGGACGTCCGGAATGCCGGTCAGCGGCCCCTGCGCGACCACCACGACCAGGCAGTCCGGGGCGTCCGGCAGCAGCGGTTCGACCTGGTCGGCGCCCGGGGCGTCGTCCAGGAAGAGCAGGGCCCGGCGCCCGGTGAGCTCCTCGCGCAGCCGCTCGGCCAGCTCGTCCTCGGGGGCACCCGCAGGGGCGCCGGCGCCGAGCGCGGCCAGCAGTTCACGTGCGGTGCGGCCGGTGTCGGCCGGTTCGCCGTCCGGCCCGGTCAGGCTGGCCCGCAGCACCCCGTCGGGATGGTCGCCGGCCAGCTCCTTCAGCAGCTCCTCGGCCAGGGCCGTACGGCCGGAACCGGGGCGGCCGGCGATCAGCAGCACCCGGCTGCGGGCGCCCTTGCGGCCGGAGAGGGTGTCCAGACCGGCGCGGGCGATATCGGCGTGCAGCGCCTTGAGCTCGCGGCGCCGGCCGGCGAATTGCCCGGTGGAAGGGGCAGCGGCGGTCGCGGGAACGGTGGGGCGGGCGGCGGCACCGTCCTGGCGGGGCGCCGCGGCCCGCGGCCCGGGCGCTGTCGTGGCCGACGCTTCCGCCGCCTCCGACGGGAGGTGCCCCCCGCCCACCGCCTGGTCCGTCACCGGCTCACGCTCCCGTCCACCTGCGCGTACGAATCCGCCGCTGGGGCGGACGCTGCCGAGCGTAGTTCACGGCGTGTCACGTGCCGTGCAGCGCGGGGCGGTTGAGTCACCCGATCGGATCGGCGGATCGTCCGACCGGCTCGTGGTACGGCGGTGGCGGGCCCGGCGGGTCAGGCCTCGAAGGGGCGGGCCGGCCAAGGGGCGTCGGCCGGGCGCAGTGCGTCCAGGCCCGCGCCGGCCTGGGCCGCGGTGAGCGCCAGCACGCCCACGACGAGGCAGTTGTTGTGCAGCTCACCGGCGAGTACGCCACGGACCAGCTCGTCCTGCGGCACCCGCGCCAGCTCCATGTCGGCCTCCTCCTCGGAGACCTCGAAGCGCTCGCCCTCGGCCTCGGACAGATCACGGGCGAGGAAGATCCGCACGGCCTCGTCGCAGCCGCCGGGCGTGGTGTAGACGTCGGTCAGCACCCGCCAGTCCTCGGCCTTGACGTGCGCCTCCTCGTACAGCTCGCGCTGCGCCGCGTGCAGCGGGTTCTCACCGGGGATGTCGAGCAGTCCGGCGGGGATCTCCCACAGCCGCTGCCGTACGGGGTGGCGGTACTGGCGCAGCACCAGCACCCGGCCCTCGCCGTCGAGGGCGAGGACGGCCACGGAACCGGGGTGGACCTGGTAGTCGCGGGTGACGGTGGTGCCGTCCGGCATGACGACCTCGTCGGTGCGCACGCTGGTCTTGTTCCCGGTGAACGGCGTCGTGGTCGCGGTGACCGTCCACTCCTCCGGGGTGTCCTTGATCGCCATGGCGCGTCCTCCTGTGTGTGCCTGTGCCAAACGCAGAAACCGGGGCACGACCTGCGGGAGGCCGTACCCCGGCAACCGTATCCGCCGTGGTGTCCCTTACTTCGCGGTGCCCGTCTTGCGCGCGACCGCGGCCTTCACCAGCCCAGCGAAGAGCGGGTGCGGACGGGTCGGGCGGGAGCGCAGCTCCGGGTGCGCCTGGGTGGCGACCAGGTAGGGGTGGATCTCGCGCGGGTACTCGACGTACTCGACGAGCTTGTTGTCCGGAGAGGTGCCGGAGAACAGCAGCCCGGCCTTCTTCTCCAGCTCACCGCGGTAGGCGTTGTTGACCTCGTAGCGGTGGCGGTGGCGCTCCTCGACGTAGGGCTGGTCGTCGTAGACCTCACGGACGATCGAGCCCTCGGCGAGCTTGGCGGGGTACATGCCCAGCCGCATCGTGCCGCCCATATCGCCCTCACCTGCGACGATGTCCATCTGCTCGGCCATGGTGGAGATGACCGGGTCGGCCGCGGCCGGGTCGAACTCGGTGGAGTTCGCGCCCTCGATGCCGGCCAGGTTGCGGGCCGCCTCGATGACCACGCACTGCAGGCCCAGGCAGAGGCCGAGCAGCGGGAGCTTGTTCTCCCGGGCGTAGGTGATCGCGCCGACCTTGCCGTCCACACCGCGGTCGCCGAAGCCGCCGGGGATGCAGACCGCGTCACAGTCGGCGAGCTGCTCGGCGGCGCCGGCCGGGGTCTTGCAGTCGTCGGAGGTGACCCACTTCAGCTTCACCCGGGTCTTGTTCGCGAAGCCGCCGGCCCGCAGCGCCTCGGTGACCGAGAGGTAGGCGTCGGGAAGGTCGATGTACTTGCCGACCAGCGCGACCCTGACCTCGTGGTCGGGGTTGTGGACGCGGTCGAGCAGGTCCTCCCACTGGGTCCAGTTCACATCGCGGAAGGGCAGGTCCAGCTTGCGCACGACATAGGCGTCCAGGCCCTCGGTGTGCAGGACCTTGGGGATGTCGTAGATCGACGGGGCGTCGATCGCGGCGACCACCGCGGCCTCGTCGACGTCGCACATCAGCGAGATCTTGCGCTTGATGGCGGTCGGGACCTCACGGTCGGCGCGCAGCACGATCGCGTCGGGCTGGATACCGATGTTCCGCAGCGCCGCGACCGAGTGCTGGGTCGGCTTGGTCTTCAGCTCACCGGACGGGCCGATGTAGGGGAGCAGCGAAATGTGCACGACGAAGACGTTGTCCCGGCCGACCTCGTGGCGGACCTGGCGGACCGTCTCCAGGAACGGCAGCGACTCGATGTCGCCGACGGTGCCACCGACCTCGGTGATGACGACGTCGACGTCCTCGGTCGCCATCCGCCGGATGCGGTGCTTGATCTCGTTGGTGATGTGCGGGATGACCTGCACGGTGTCACCGAGGTACTCACCGCGCCGCTCCTTGGCGATCACGGTGTTGTAGACCTGGCCGGTGGTCACGTTCGCGGAGCCGTCGAGGTCGACGTCCAGGAAACGCTCGTAGTGGCCGATGTCCAGGTCGGTCTCGGCACCGTCGTTGGTGACGAAGACCTCACCGTGCTGGAACGGGTTCATCGTTCCGGGGTCGACGTTCAGATACGGGTCGAGCTTCTGCATCGTGACCCGCAGACCGCGCGCCTTGAGGAGAGCACCCAGGCTGGAGGCGGTGAGCCCCTTGCCCAGCGAGGAGGCGACGCCCCCCGTGACGAAGAGGTGCTTGGTCGTCGTGGATTTGGGCGGCATGGCCAAGAGGGAGCTCCCGTGGTCGCGAGGTGGAGAGGTGCGAAGCGGCGCGTCCCCGTTTTCAGGGGTGCCGTCGCTGCGGTTCGGGGGTTCTCGTGCCCACCGGTCCACGGGGTACCAGGCTATCAGCGACCGGGCATGGTCGCGCCCGGCCACGCACGGCGACCGGGCGGTGACGGCCGGGGTGACAGTGTCACGTGATGGAGGCCACCCGTTCGGAGCACGTCAGTCCGTGCGAGGGTCGCGCGGATCACCCACGTGCGTCGTATCCTGCTCGGACACTCGCAACGAGCCGTCCGGGAAGGCACCACCCCCGCCCGATTTCCGGTCCCGCTGCTCGGCGACGTTTCATGGGCAGGACGGACCGATTCATACGTCCCATGGGGGGCGTGACTCCAGCTCGACGGGAGATGCACGTGGCCGGGCGCATCGAGGACTACGCACTTATCGGCGATATGCAAACCGCCGCTCTAGTGTGCCGGGACGGCACGGTGGACTGGCTGTGCCTGCCCCGCTTCGACTCCCCGGCGGTCTTTGCGGGGCTGCTGGGCACGGAGGAGCACGGATTCTGGCGGATGGGGCCGGTCAACGGTCCCGGGGGCCGGCCCGCGCCGGCCGATCGCCGGCGCTACCGGGGCGATTCGCTCGTCCTGGAATCGGAGTGGGACACCCCGCGCGGCACCGTCCGCGTGATCGACTTCATGCCGCCGCGTGATGGAGCGCCGCAGCTGATCCGCATCGTGGAGGGCGTCAGCGGCCGCGTCCCGATGCGCTCGCAGCTGCGGATGCGGTTCTCCTACGGCTGGGTCGTGCCCTGGGTGCACAAGATCGACGACCGTACGGTCGCGGTCGCGGGCCCCGATTCGGTGTGGCTGGACACCGAGGCGGAGACCTACGGCAAGGACCTGACGACCTTCTCCGACTTCACCGTTTCTCCGGGTGAGCGGATCGCCTTCACCATCAGCTGGGAGCCCTCGCACAAGGAGCCGCCGGCCGTGGCCGACCCGGAGGGGGCGCTGGAGGCCACCGAGGAGTTCTGGCGCGAGTGGGTCGAGCACTGCACGTACCACGGTCCCTACCGGGACGCGGTGGTGCGCTCGCTGATCACGCTGAAGGCGCTGACCTACGCGCCGACCGGCGGGATCGTGGCGGCGCCGACGACCTCGCTGCCGGAGTGCCTGGGCGGTGTCCGTAACTGGGACTACCGCTTCACCTGGCTGCGGGACGCGGCGATCACCCTGTCCTCCCTGCTGCGCACCGGCTACCGCGAAGAGGCGCGGGCCTGGCGGGAGTGGCTGCTGCGGGCGGTGGCTGGTGATCCGGAGAACCTGCAGATCATGTACGGCATCGCCGGTGAGCGGGAGCTCGGCGAGAACGAGCTGCACTGGCTTCCCGGGTACGAGAACTCCCGTCCGGTGCGGGTCGGCAACGGCGCCGCGGGACAGCTCCAGCTCGATGTCTACGGCGAGGTCACCGAGGCGCTGCACCTGGCGCACATGACGGGGCTGGCCCGTAACGACTACGCCTCGCTGCTGCAGCTCAAGCTGATCCAGTGGGTGGAGAAGCACTGGGACGAGCCGGACGAGGGCATCTGGGAGGTCCGCGGTCCGCGCCGGCACTTCGTGCACTCCAAGGTCATGACCTGGGTCGCGGTCGACCGCACGGTCAAGCTGATCGAGTCCGGGGATGTCGACGGACCGCTGGAGCGCTGGAAGGACCTGCGCGAGACGATCCACCGGGACGTCTGCGAGAAGGGTTACGACAAGGAACGCAACACCTTCACCCAGTCCTACGGCTCCCAGGAGCTGGACGCCTCGCTGCTGCTGATCCCGCAGATGGGCTTCCTGCCGCCGGACGACAAGCGCGTCATCGGCACGATCGAGGCGATCCAGCGGGAGCTGTCCACCGAGGACGGCTTCGTGCTGCGCTACCCGACGTCCGGTGCGGACGACCTCGGGGTGGACGGTCTGGAGGGCGAGGAGGGAGCCTTCCTGGCGTGCTCGTTCTGGCTCGCGGACGACCTCGCGATGATCGGCCGGGTGGACGAGGCCCGCAAGCTCTTCGAGAAGCTGCTCTCGCTCCGCAACGACCTGGGCCTGCTCGCCGAGGAGTGGGACCCCAAGGCCCAGCGGCAGGTGGGCAACTTCCCTCAGGCGTTCAGCCATGTTCCGCTGATCGACACGGCGCTGCGGCTGACGGCCAGCGGGGCTTACGGGGGTTAGCCGGCTCTTCGGCTCGGAGTTCTGTGGTGCCGCCCGTTTTCGGGCGGCACCTTCTTCGTGTCAGAACGGGGTCAGGGTGAGGGTGATCTCCCTCGGGGTGCCGTCCTCGATGTAGGAGGCGAAACCGGCGACGTCGTCGAAGGCGAAGCCGTAGGCCTTGCCGTCCTGGGTCGCGGCGTGCATGGCCCGGGCGTAGTGGTTGGTCAGCCGCTGCCGGTAGAAGGCGGCCGGGTCGGTGGTGGGCTGGGTGGCGTGCGAGGTGAGGGTGGAGCGGTTGAGGGCGGCGCCCAGGATGGCGGCGACCGGGCCCAGGGTGCCGTCGTTGGGGGCGGCGAGGGTGCCATCGCAGAAGAGGACATCGCGGGTGGACGGCTTGTCGAAGGAGACCGTGCCGATGGGGGCACCACCCTGGCCCTTGAAGCCTTGGGGGACGGTGAAGACGAGCTTGCCGTCGCGGACCCGGCCGGTGAAGGTGCCCGCGTTGGTGGTGACGGTCAGGTCCTTGGCCGCGTAGGCGGACCAGGCCTCGTCGATGGCCGGGGCGAAGTAGTCCTGGGCGAACAGCCCGCTGTCCAGGCCGTGGCCGGGGGCGATCACCCGCCGGTCGCCGATGACCAGGCGGTCGAAGCCCTCGGCGGCCTTGACGTCGGAGAAGATCCTGGCGCGGGCGCCGTCCTTGAGCGTGCCGGTGGTCTGTTCCTTGGCGCCCGAGAGCTTGATCGCGAGCGGCACGCTGAACATGTCGACCATGGTGGTGTTGCAGTACATCCCGCCGGAGTTGTACGTGAACTCGGCGCAGTCGTGCAGCACGTCGTAGTTGGGGTCGCCGGCGACCCAGCCCGCCGGGTAGGCGAGCGCGGCCTTGCCGTTGCCGTCCTCGACCGCCTTGAACTTGAGCTTGCCGCCCAGCGCGGTGTAGATCCGGCCGGACATCTGTGGCAGGCGGAGGGTCGTGGTGCCGCTCGCGGCGAGCGGGATCGCGTAGTCGGTGAAGCCGTCCGGCCCGTTGTCGGCCAGTGCGACGGGCCGGAGCTCACCGTCCGGGGTGACGTACACCTGCCGGGTGCCGTCATTGCCGACGACGTAGATCCAGACCGAGGAGTTGGCGTAGGCGCCGGAGTGGTTGACGAGGTGCAGGGGCAGGCCGGCCGCGGACCGGGCGGGCCCGCGGGGTGCTGCGGCCGGGGCGGGGGCGCCGGCCGCCCGGCCTGCCAGGGCGATTCCGGAGGCGGTGGCGGCGCCGGCGGCGAGAGTGCCGAGCAGACTGCGGCGAGTGATCACGAGGTGGCTCCTTACGGGTGCCGGTCGGTGGGGGTGGCGGCCCGGTCCGTACGGGCTCCGGCGGGCTGCCGTACGGAGACCGCGACATGGTCGACGAGGAGGGAGCCGCCGGGCCGGGTGGCGTCGGTGGGGGTGGCGAAGCCCGCGGCGCCGTCCAGGAACGCGCCGCCCATCGCGAGGTTGAGCAGCAGGAAGTGGCCGTGGTGGGTGGCCCGCGCCCAGGTGTCGGCGTCCATCTCGGCCGCGCTCACGGTGTGGAACTTCTGCCCGTCGACATACCAGTTCAGCGCTTCCGCGGCGCTGTTGGCGCGGTCCAGCTCCAGCGCGTAGGTGTGGAAGCCGGCCTGGCAGGCACTGCCGGGGCACTCGCGGGAGTTGCCCCTGCCCTGGGATTCACCGCACGGCCCGCCGGGGTTGACGCCGCAGTGCAGCACGCCCCAGACCTTGTTGACGCCGTTGACGTTCTCCATGATGTCGAACTCGCCGATGCCCGGCCAGTTCCAGTAGGTGCCGCGGTAGTCGGCGCCCAGCGTCCAGAAGGCCGGCCAGTAGCCGAGCGCGTCGTCGCCGGAGACCTCGGGCATCCGGATGCGCGCCTCGATGCGGAGTGTGCCGCCGGACGGGGCCGCGAAGTCGGAGCGCCGGGACTCGATGCGGCCCGAGGTCCAGGTGGTGCCGTCCTTCCGGGCCGTGATCCTGAGGTGGCCCGCGCCGTCGAGCTGGAGGTTCTCCGGGCGGTCGGTGTAGGTCTGGCGTTCGCCGGTGCCCCAATTGGGAGGGCCCGAGGGGTAGCCGGTGCCGGTGTCGATGATCCAGTCGTCGGCGGCGGGGCGGGATCCGGCGGCGCCGTCGAAGTCCGTACGCCAGACTTCCTGGAAGGCGGCGGAAGCGGCTTTCGCCTTCGGGACGGGTGCCGCCTGCTCGGCGGAGGCCGTCGGGAGGGTGAGCGCACAGGTGGTGACGAGCGCGGCGCCGACGGCAAGGAGCGACGCCCCTGCCCGGTGGTGCGCCCGTTTCCCGGGCCGAATTCTCATGCTCATGACATTCTCTCCTCGGCACAGTGGGGGTCGTGAGGAGGTCCGTGGGGGTTTCCGGAGTGAGAGCGCTCTCATATCGTGCGCTGTGCACCCTGCCGACTCGACGGCAGACCGTCAAGTCACCGCGTGGAAAAAGGAGTTGAATGGTGTCTGAGCCGAACGGTCCGCGGCCGACGCTGGAGGCGGTCGCGGCGCTCGCCGGGGTCTCCCGCGCCACGGTGTCCCGCGTGGTCAACGGCGGTGCGGGGGTACGGGCCGCGGTCCAGGAGCGGGTGCGTCAGGCGGTCACCGAGCTGGGCTACGTGCCGAACAGCGCGGCCCGCTCCCTGGTCACCCGCCGCACCGGAGCGGTCGCCGTGGTCATCGCGGAGCCGGAGACCCGGGTCTTCAGCGATCCGTTCTTCGGACGCCAACTGCGCGGCATCAGCCGCGAACTGGCCGCCGCCGACACCCAGCTGCTGTTGATGTTCGTCGAGCACCGCGACGACTACGACCGCATCGGCCGCTATCTGTCGGCCGGGCATGTCGACGGCGCGCTGATGTTCTCGCTGCACCGCGACGACCCGCTGCCCGCCATGGCCGAGCGCGCCGGACTGCCCACCGTCTACGGCGGCCGGCCCGGCTGGGCGGGCGCCGACCGGGTGCCGCGGCCGCTGTACGTCGACACCGACAACCGCGGTGGGGCCCGGCAGGCCGTACGCCATCTCCTCGGCCGCGGCCGCCGCCGGATCGCCGTGATCACCGGACCGCTCGACCAGACCTCCGCGGTGGACCGCCTCGACGGCTACCGCGAGGCGCTGGGCACCGCGGAGCCGGACCCACGGCTGATCGCGGACGGCGGGTTCACGGCACACGGCGGCGAGCGGGCCATGGCCGAACTCCTGGACGCCGCACCGGATCTGGACGCGGTCTTCGTCTGCTCCGACCTGATGGCGAGCGGCGCGCTGCGCACCCTCCGGGCCCGCGGACGACGGGTGCCGGAGGAGGTGGCGGTGGTCGGCTACGACGATCTGGAACCGGCGGCGTGGGCGGATCCGCCGCTGACCACGGTGCGGCAGGACGTGGAGGAGATGGGACGGCTGATGGCCCGGCTGCTGCTGCGGCTGCTGGATCCGCGGAAGACGGAGGGGTCGGACGCGGTGGAGCTCGCACCGGTGATCACGGAGGCGCGGCTGGTGGTGCGGGAGTCGGGGTGAGAGGGCCTGGGGCAGGTCGGGGTGAGAGGGCCTGGGGCAGGTCAGGGTGAGAGGGCCTGGGGCACCAGGAGGCGACCGGGCTCGTCCACCTTCCATACGGCACCGTAATCCGGACCGCGCGGGTCCGGATAGCGGACTACGGGTACCGTCCTCGCCATGGGGCAGGAAGCGAAGATCGAAGCCGAGATCACGGTACGCAGGGCGCTGGAGCTGCCCGCGCTGCGCCGCGGCCTGCCGGAGGTGCTGGCCGGCGGGGACCGGCTGGACCGTGCGGTCCGCTGGGTGCACGCGGGCGAGGTCCCGCATATCGCCTCGCTGCTCAAGGGCGGCGAGCTGCTGCTGACCACCGGGCTCGGGCTGGGCGCCCGGCCGTCCGAGCAGCGCGCCTTCATCCGTAAGCTCGCGGACCGCGAGATCGCCGCCCTCGTCGTGGAGCTGGGCTCCCGTTTCGCCTCACTGCCCACCGCGCTGGTCGATGCCGCACGGGACTGCGGGCTGCCGCTGATCCAGCTGCACCGCGAGGTCCCGTACGTCACGGTCACCGAGGCGATCCACACCGAGATCATCAATAGTCACTACGCGCTGCTGCGGCGCGCCGACGAGATCCTGCGGCGCTGCACGGATGTGCTGCTGCGCGGCGGAGGCGTCCCCGAGGTGCTCCGGCTGCTGGCCGTCTTCACCGGCAACCCGCTCTGCCTGGAGGCCCCCGACGGCAGCCCGCTCTACGCGGCGGGGCCGGAGGGTGACGACGACGGCCCCGCGGATGCCGACCCGCTGCTGGCCTGGGAGGGCCTGCGCGACACCGGTCTGCGGGTCGATGTGCCCGGTGGCGGCCACGGCCCCGACGCGGTCCGCGCCCGCCTCGTCCTGCTGCCCGTCAACGCCCCCCTGGCGCCGGTGCACCGGATCGCCGCCGAACGCGCCGCCGATCTGCTCGCCGTCGTCATGCTGCAGTCCCGCCAGGAGGAGGTGCTCGCCGCCCGCGGCCGCGGCGACTTCCTCGCCGACCTGGCGGAGGGCCGGATCTCCGCGGCCGAGGCGCCCGCGCAGGCCCGCCTGCTGGGCTTCCGCCCCGGTGACGAGCCCGTGTTCCCGGTGGTGATGCGGCTGCCCGCGGGGCTCCCCTCCCCCGGCAGCTGGGCGCTGCTCGCCCAGGCCCTGCGCGAGGAACTGGCGGCCCCCGGGGTGCCCGTGCTGCTCGGCGTCCGCCCCGTGGAGGGCCGGGTCCCGATGCTGGTGGCGCTGCGCGCGGGCCAGGACCGCGACGCGCTCGCCGGCCGGATCGCCGAGGCCCTGCGTGCCGGGATCGTCCGCGCGGGCCTGGACCGGCCGGCCACGCACCGCCCGGTGGTCGTCGTCGGTACGCCGGGTGACTGGGCGGCGGCGGGCCCCGGTCTGCAGCATGCGGCGGAGGCGGCGGCCGCGGCCCAGGGCCTGCCGGAACAGCCCTGGTACGACGCACGCCGGCTGGACATCGAGCTGTTGCTGTGGCGGATGCGCGAACACGGCGAGCAGGGTGTGCTCACCGACTTCGTGGAGCGCGCCATCGGGCCGCTGCTGGCCCATGACCGCGCCGCCCGCCAGCCGCTGCTGCCGACGCTGGAGGCCTATCTGGCCAGCGCGGGCCGCAAGGCCGAGACCGCCCGCGACCTGAATGTGAACCGGCAGACGCTGTACGACCGGCTGGCCCGTATCGCCCAACTGCTGGGCACGGACCTGGACGATCCGCAGACCGTCCTGGGCCTGCGGCTGGCCCTGCGCGCCAGACGCCACACGGACAAGCCGTAACGGGCGGCGGCCGCCGGGGGCGGCGCGTCATCCCGCGACCGTCTCGGCCGCCGTCCCCATACCGAGCGCGATCAGCACCCCGCCCGTGGTGCGCTCCAGATTGCGGTGCACCCGGGGACGCCGCAGCCCTCGCAGCAGCTGGCCCGCGCAGACCACGACCAACAGCAGCCAGCCCGCGGCGATCACCGCGTCGACGGCCCCGAGCAACAGCGTCGTACCGAGCACCGAGTGCCCCTCGGGGAGGAACTGCGGCACCACGGCCACGAAGAAGATCCCGACCTTGGGGTTGAGCAGACAGCTCAACAGCCCCTGCCGGAAGGCACGGAGGGGCGCGAGGTTCGCGAGGGGCGGGAGGGGCGGGGCGGCGTGGCCGTTCGGTTCCGGGGTGTCGAGAGGGTCGGGGCCGGTCTCCGGGCGGTCCGCCGCGGCGGAGCGCCGGTGCGCCCAGAGCGCCTGCCCGCCGAGCACCACCAAGTAGGCGGCGCCCGCCAGCCGTACGACCATGAACGCCGCGTCCCAGCGCTGCAGCGCCGCGGCCAGCCCGACCGCGGCGGCCACCGCCCAAGCGAGCGAACCGACGGCGGCGCCGACCGCCGTGGCGGCCCCCGTACGCCGCCCACCGCGCACACAGTTGCGCAGCACCAGAAGGGTGTCCGGGCCGGGAGCCATCGTCACCAGCAGGGCGAACAACGCAAAGCCCGCTACCGCAGCGGTCACGGCACTCTCCTTTCGTACCTGCGACCCGGGTTGGGGCGGAGGGGCCACACGTATGGGTCTTACATCAATTTGCTTGCGGGGAGCGTATCGTCCGGGTCCGTGGTGCCGGAGCGGATGTCCGGGCTGCCTCTCGGGGGGCGGCGGAGGACGGAAGGGCGGAAAGGCGGAAGGGCGAGAGGGCCGGGGGCTGGGAGGCCGGGGCTGGGGTGCCGGGAGGCCAGGCGGCTGGGGTGCCGGGCAGCTGGGGCGCCAGGGTCCTGGGGTGCCGGGCGGCGGAAACAGCGGTCGGGCTGGGCGAGCGGACCGGCCGGAGCGGAGGGACCGGCTGGGCCGGCCGTATTGGCTAGGCCGGCCGTATTGGCTGGGCCGGCTGAATCGGGCCCGGGCCGGGCCGTATGGGTCAGACCGGCTGAATCGGCTGGGTCAACTCGTCGTAGACGCTGAGGACCTGGGTGACGGTGTCGTTCTCACTGGGCCAGCCGGCCGCCTGGGCGCGGCCCGCCGCGGAGAGTGCGTCCCGCCGCGCGGGGTCGGCGAGGAGCGCGAGAACGGTACGGGCCAGGGCGGCGGCGTCCCCGTAGCGGACCAGTTCCGCGGCCCGGCCGACCAGTTCGCGGGTGCCTCCGGTGTCGGTGGCGACCAGCGGCACCCCGGCGCGCAGCGCCTCCTGGGCGATCAGCGAGCGCGCCTCCCACCGGCTGGGCAGCACCACCAGGTCGGCCGCGGCGAGGAGTTCGGGCACGTCGTCACGGCGGCCGAGCAACTGGACGGGCAGCTGCTCGACATCGATCCGCCGCTGCAGCGCGGTCCGCTGCTCGCCCTCCCCGGCGATGGCGACCAGCGGCTGCGGGTCGAGCGCGCACCAGGCATGCGCCGCGTCCAGCAGCAGGTCATGGCCCTGGTTCGGGTCGAGACGGCCCACCGCGAGCAGCAACGGACGGTCCACCGCGCCCAGTTCGGCGCGTTCCTTGTGGCGCATCCGGTCGTGGTCCTCGCACTCGTCCGGTGTGCCGCCGGACCGGGGGCGCGGAATCGCGACCGGCGCAAGCCGTGCATCACGGGCGCCCCGCTCGCGCGCCCGGTCCACGAGATCGGAACAGGCCCCGAGGACGACGGCGGCGGCCCGAGCCACCCGCCGCTCCATCAGATGCACCACCCCGGCTCGCGCGCCCTCGATGTGCGCCTTGGTGTGCCAGGTGATGACCAGGGGGACCCGCCGCCCACCTCGGGGGCCGCGCAGTCCGCGCAGCGCCATCGAGGCCCGCAGCCCGGCCCGCAGGCCGTGCGCATGGACGAGGTCGGCGTCCCAGCAGGCACTGCGCAGCACGGCCACACTTGCCGGATCCATCCGCGGAGGGACCTGCACGAACCGCGCGCCCGCCCCGGTGAAGTCGTAGGCCTCCTCGGTCTCCGGCGTGGCACAGACGGTCACCCGCACCCCGCGCGCGACCAGCCCTTCGGCCAGCGAGCGGACATGCGCCGCGCTGCCGGCGCTGCCGTGCCCGAGCACCTGGACCGTGCGCAGCGGCGACAACCCGTGCGCCGAGGTCGGGGTGCTGATCACGTGATAGGGCTCCTGGATCGGGGGCGGGCGGACCACACCGGCGGGTCGGTCCGCTGTGCTGCGGCGCGCGGCCGGCGGCCACCTGCCTGCCCGGCGGACGGACAGGACGCGGCGAGCGCGCCCGGGACTGCGCACCGCGCCCAGGATGCCAGCCCGGGGAGGTCAAATCGGCACCCTCCGGCCGCCGTTCCGGTGGGAAGTCTCACCTCGGCGCCCACCAGATCACCCACATGGGCGACAAACCGCCCGCGCGGGTTAACGGCACCTGCGGGTGACCCCACTCCCCGGAGTGCGCCTTGCGCCGTGACATGCGGCGCGTGCGCCGCCGCCCGGAGCGCGCCCGGCGTTTGGCCGGATAAGGACTTGATGGTCGCGGAGTGCCGTCGGGAATGACCGCCCCTGTGCGCGTTTGGCCCGTGAAGGGCCATGGCCGCCCGGATGTCCTGCGCTCGGCGGCACTGCGGTGGGCGGTCCGTCGGGCGATACGGGTGGCGCTCCTGTGGCCTCGGGCTTGCCGGACCGGGCTTGTCAGGCACTGGCTTGCCGAGGCCTGGCTTGCCCGGTGGAGGGCCCACAGTGGGCCGGAGCCTGGGTCACCTGGTGGACCGGGCCTGCGGCGCGTAATCCGGACGGGCGGCGTTCCCCTCACGGGCCGAAGCCCCCCGGACGGGCCACCTTCGGCCAGGCCTTCAGCAGTACTCAGGCTTCAGCAGGACCCAGGCCTTCAGTACTCAGATCGCCGCGGCCGCCCGGCTGACGCGGTCGCCCGCGGCCGCGGCGGCGATCAGGCCGGCGGCGTGCGCGGCCAGGCCCCGGCGGCCGTTACTCGTGACGATGGCGAGACCGAGCGCCGCGCCGAGGGCGTGCGCCCCGGCGTCCCCGATCATCGTGCGCTCCCCGAGGTCGTCACCGAGGACGGCGGCAACGGCCCCCATGGGCGCGGCGGACAGCGGGCGCGCCGGACCGCGGCGCAGCAACCCGGGTGCGCCGACGGCCAATACGGAGCCGGCCGCCCGGCCCGGACGGACGTCCAGGAGGTTCACCAGATGGGCCGAGCCCGCGATGACCACGCCCGCCAGCAATCTGTCGGCCGGGCGCTCCTTGAGGAGGGCACCGGCCGCGAGCCCGGCGGCGCCGATCCCGAAGAGCTTCACGGCCCCGCTGGTGACCTCTCGCTGCCGGAGCGCCGACAGGTGCGCCCGGAATCCGCGGCGTGGATCACTGGCACCGAACACGTCGTCGTACGCACCGCAGCCCCCGGCGGCCAGCACCGCCAGCGCCGCGGCGGCCCGGGTCCGGCCGGGCAGCCCCGGTGCGGTGACGGCGGCGAGGGCGGTTCCGGTGGCCGTGGCGAGACCCGCGTGCAGATCCGCGGTCCGGCCGGCGTAGTTCTTCCGCTCCCACAGGACGGCACCGCCCGGCGGCCGCTTCCTGAGCGCCGTGTACGCCGCCCTCGTCGCCCCTGCCGCCCCCAGGAACGCCGAGATCCGTCCCAGCGTCCTGCTGCCTGTCACCGCCACCATGTCCTCCCCTCGCCCGGCACCCTGCGGTGCTCGGCTCCCGTCACCCTAGGGGCGGGAGTCGACCGGTGAAGGGGAAATCAGGCGGGAATGACAGCCTCGGCGTCCAGTGGCAGGCGAGAGGACCGGTGTGCCCCTGGCTCGCGCGCCACGTCCTAGCTGCCCGTACGCGCCGTCTCCAGCAGCTCCTCGGCGTGCGCGCGGGCCGTTTCGGAGTCCTCCTGGCCGGCCAGCATCCGGGAGAGTTCGCGGACCCGCTCCTCGCCTTCCAGGACCGTGACACCGCTCCTGGTGACCGACCCGTCGTTCGTCTTCGCCACCAGCAACTGGCGGTCCGCGAACGCCGCGACCTGCGGAAGGTGCGTGACCACCACGACCTGCGCCGACTTCGCGAGCCTGGCCAGCCGCCTGCCGACCTCGACGGCCGCCTTGCCGCCGACCCCGGCGTCGACCTCGTCGAAGAGATAGGTCGGTACGGGGTCGGAGCCGGCGAAGACCACCTCCACGGCGAGCATCACCCGGGAGAGCTCACCGCCGGACGCCCCCTTGGCGATCGGCCGGGGCGGTGCGCCCGGGTGCGGGGCCAGGAGAAGTTCGACCTCATCGGCGCCGGCCGGCCCGTAGGCCACCGTGCGGCCGCCGACCTCGATGCCGTCGGCGTCCTCGGCGACCTCGGTCTGACGGATCTCGACGGTGACCCGGGCGTGCGGCATGGCGAGTTCGGCGAGTTCGGCGGTGACCGCGTCGGCGAAACGCTTCGCCGAGGCCGTACGGGCATCGGTCAACGTTTGTGCCAGTTCGCCCAGTTCGGCGCGGAGTGCGTCCCGCTCGACGGTCAGCTCGCCGATCCGGTCGTCGTCGCCCTCCAGTTCGGAGAGCCGGGCGGCGCTCTCCTCGGCCCAGGCCAGCACCGTCGCGATGTCCTGGCCGTACTTGCGGGTCAGGTGGTTCAGCGCGGCACGGCGTTCCTCGACCGCGGCGAGCCGCAACGGGTCGGCGTCCAGGCCGTCCGCGTAGCTGGCCAGCTCGCCCGCCACGTCCGCCATCAGGATGCCGATCTCACCGATCCGCTCGGCGAGCCCGGCGAGCTCCTGGTCATGGCTGCGTACGGCCTCCAGTGCGCGATGGGCGCCGGCGACCAGGGTGGTGGCGTCGACGCCCTCGGGGTCCTCGGGGTTGCCGGCCAGCGCGGCGTGCGCGACGGTCGCGGCGGAGGCCAGCGCCTCGGCGTGACCGAGCCGCTCCGCCTCGGCGGCGAGTTCGGTGTCCTCGCCGGGCTGGGGCTCGGCCGCCGCGATCTCGTCGAGGCCGAAACGCAGCAGATCGGCTTCCTGTGAGCGTTCGCGGGCCTGCGTCGTCAGCTCGTCCAGCTCGGTGGCGACGGCACGCAGCCGGCGGTGGGCGGCGGTGTACTTGGCCAGCGGGACCGCGACCGTGTCCCCGGCGTAGCGGTCCAGGGCCTGGCGCTGACGGGCCGGCCGCAGCAGGCCCTGCTGGTCGGTCTGGCCGTGCACGGCGACCAGATCGTCGGCCAACTCCGCCAGGAGGCCGACCGGTACGGAACGGCCTCCCACATGAGCGCGCGAACGGCCCTCCGCGGAGAGCGTGCGGCTGATCAGCAGCGCCCCGTCGTCCAGCTCCGCACCGGCCTCCTCGGCCCGTACCGCGGCGGGGGCATGGGGACCGACGCTGATCCTGCCCTCCACCACCGCCGACTTGGCTCCGATCCGCACCAGGGCGGGGTCGGCGCGCCCGCCGAGCAGCAGGCCGAGGCTGGTGACGACCATGGTCTTGCCCGCGCCCGTCTCGCCGGTCACCGCCGTGAAGCCCGGGGACAGCTCGACAACGGCGTCATCAATGACACCCAGGGACCGGATCCGCATCTCCTCCAACACGGATACGACCTTACGAGGTCCCGGGACCGCCCCGCGACGGCCTCCCCTCACTCCTGCCGCCCGACCTGCGGAAAACCACATCGAAAAACGGGGGGATTCCGCATGGTGCGTGATCACGCTCAGCCGTCACGCTGATCACAGTCCGGAACGAAAGGTGTGCTCATGTCCAGCAGATCGACATATGCGAGGCGGCACGGTCACCGTCGCGGATCCGCCAAGTCAGCGGTGGCCATGCGGGGTGCGGTGGCAGTTGCCGGCGCGGGGGCGGTTGCCTGCGCCGGGGCGATCGCCGGAGCATCGATGCCGCCGCTCATCGGGACCGGCGCGGGCGGTCTGCCGTCCGCCGCAGGCCGGGCGACGGCGGCGGGTGGCGCCGCGGGCACGGCCGCCGCTCTGCTCCGCGACCGGATCCCCATGTCGATATTCGCGAGGCCGATCCTCGCGATTGCCTCGATGAGGGGAGTGAGGAAGATCAGGGGGCGGACCGTCGCCCGGCAGCGCCACGGTTTCGCGAGGCTGCGCGCGATCGGCACCGGCTGCCGCCTGACCCGGCGGCCACGGGGACGCCCCCGACGCCCCGAGGCACCGGCTGGGGGCTCACCACCGTGCGTGGGTCCGCCCCTCTCCCCCGCCGCCCGCGCCGAGGCACTCCTCGTACACGGGCGCAGGGGGAAGGGCCACGGTCGCCACGGGCCCCTTCGCCGAGGGGCCGGGGCAGGAGGGCTAGTGCGGCGCCCCCCGCCACCCCGCCACCGGGAGGGCGAATTTGGCGACCAGACGATCCGTGAAGGAGGCATGGTGCAGACGGGCCAGGCGTACGGGTACGGCGCCGCGGCGGACCTCGACGCGGGCGCCGGCGGGCAGTTCGACACTGCGGCGGCCGTCGCACCAGAGAATGCCGTGCGGGGTCTTGGGCTGGACCTCGACCGCCAGCACGGAACGCGGCGACGTGATCAGCGGTTTGGCGAACAGCGCATGGGCGCTGATCGGGACCATCAGCAGGGCCTCGACCTCGGGCCAGACCACCGGCCCGCCGGCCGAGAAGGCGTACGCGGTCGAACCGGTCGGGGTCGCGCAGACCACCCCGTCGCCGCCGAAGCGCGAAACTGGCCGGCCGTCGACCTCGGTCACGACCTCCAGCATCCGCTCCCGTGCGGCCTTCTCCACCGACGCCTCGTTCAGGGCCCAATCGGTGTGGACGACATTGCCGTTGTTGCGGACGAGGACATCGATCGTCATCCGCTCCTCGACCTCGTACGCCCGGGTGACGACCCGGTCGACGACCTTGTCGAGGTCGTCGCGCTCGGCCTCCGCGAGGAAGCCGACCCGGCCCAGGTTGACCCCGAGCATCGGGACCCCGGACGTCCTGGCGAAGTCCGCGCCGCGCAGCAGCGTGCCGTCCCCACCCAGGACCACCAGGAGTTCGCAGCCCTCGGCGGCGCACTGCTCGGAATCGACGCGCTGGACCGACGACGGCAGCGGCAGGTCCGCCGCCTCCTCCGCCAGCACCCGCACCCCGATGCCGCTGCGCAGCAGCCCCTGGACAACGAGTTCGGCACTGCGGATGGCCGCGGGGCGGCCCGTGTGTGCGAGCAGGAACACCGTCCGCCCGGCTCCGGTGTTCTCGTGTGCTGCGCTGCCTTCAACTGCCTGGGTAGTGGTCAACGAGGCCCCTCCGCCACTGCACGGTCGACGTCCGCCGGGTCGAGTGCAGGCGCCCCGGCGCGCAGCCACAGAAAGTACTCGACATTCCCGGAAGGTCCAGGCAGTGGGCTCGCAGTTACGCCAAGTACGCCAAATTCCAGTTCGGCGGCCCGGCTCGCGACCGCGCGTACGGCCTCGGCCCGCAGCTCCGCGCTGCGCACCACCCCACCGCTGCCCAGCCGCTCCTTGCCGACCTCGAACTGCGGCTTGACCATCAGCACCAGATCCGCGCCGGGCGCCGCACAGCGGGCCAGCGCGGGCAGTACGAGCCCCAGCGGGATGAACGAGAGATCGCCGACGACGAGGTCGACGGGTTCCGAGTCGATCTGTTCCAGCGTCAATTCGCGCACGTTGGTGCGGTCCTTCACGGTGACCCGCTCATCGCTCTGGAGCGACCAGGCGAGCTGTCCGTATCCGACGTCGACGGCGACGACATGACGGGCGCCGGCCCGCAGCAGGACATCGGTGAAGCCACCGGTCGAGGCGCCCGCGTCCAGCGCCCGGCGGCCCTCGATCTTCAGACCGAGCGGGACGAACGCGGCGAACGCCCCGGCGAGCTTGTGCCCGCCGCGCGAGACATAGTCGGGATCGCTGTCGTCCTCGCGGACGACCACGGCCGCGCTGGTCTCCACCTGAGTGGCCGGTTTGGTCGCGGTCGCCCCGCCGACGGTCACCCGGCCCGCGGCGATCAGCTGGCTGGCGTGCTCGCGCGAACGGGCCAGCTTGCGGCGCACCAGCTCCGCATCGAGTCGGCGTCGTGCCACTCCTGCCACCTGTGGTTCAGCTCCTGTTGTCGTGCGTCGTCGAGGAAGGGGCGGGCGGCCCGGGGTGCTGGTCGAGACCGGCCAGCACATCGCGCAGCCCACGATGCACATCCTCGTACACCTGGAGGTGTCCGCTCGCGGGGAGGTGGTCGGCATCGGCGAGGCGCCGCAGTCCGGCATCGACCGCGGCCTCACCGGTCGGTGTCACTCCCACCCCGATCGGCTGCGGCCCGGCGGGCCCCTCCGGCTCGGCCGTGGTGCCCGGCCTGTCCCGGCCACCCGGCTCAGCCGCGGTGCCCGCCCTGCCCTGGCCACCCGGCTCGGCCGTGGTACCCAGCCTGCCCTGGCCACCCGGCTCGGCTGTGGTGCCCAGCCCGCCCTGGCCATCCAGATCGACGTTGGCGCCCCGCCGCCCCTGGTCACCCGGCTCAGCGGCGCCGCCCGACGCGACAAGGCCGGACAGCAGGCCACCCGCGCTGCTCACGCCTCCGCCGCCCTCGTGCGCCCCGGGCTCCCCGGGCTCCGTGGGCTCCCCTGGCGCGGCTTCCGCGGGCGCCTCCGGCTCCGGGCCGGACATCGGCTCTTCCATGCCACCGACGCTACCCCGGCGGAGCCGCTCGAGGACGAACAAGCCGTCCCCGACCTGGCGTATCGTCGCTCACGATGGCAACCCTCGACCAGTGCCGCGCCGCTCTCGACCGGCTGGCCCAGAACCTGTCCTCTGCCGACGGCAGCGTCCGCCGCGCCGCCACGCTCGACCGCTCGCTCAGCTGCCGCATCACGGACCTCGATGTGACCTTCCTCGGGCGCCTGGCCGACGGCACCATCCAGGAGGTGACCAGCGTGCCCGGCCCGCCCCCGCACAAGGCCGAGATCCGGCTGTCCATGGCCGGCGACGACCTGGTGGCCCTGGTGGACGGAGAGCTGAACTTCGCCAAGGCCTGGGGCAGCGGCCGCGTCAAGCTGGAGGCCGGCCTGCGCGACCTCCTGCGCCTCCGGACACTGCTCTAACAGCAGCCCCGCTCAGCCGCGCCCTGTCCGGCCGCAGCCCACTCCGCCCGCTCCCCCCACTCCGCCCGCCCCGTCGCCCCCAGGCTCCTTCGCTCTCCTACCGCCCTACCGCCCACCCGCCTGTCCGGCCCCCGCAGGTGCCTTCTCCGCCGTCGGACGGTCGGCGCGGGAGCCGCCGTTGCGGGGCTTGCGGGCGGCCGGGACGACCAGCGGGGTGCCGGTCTCCGGGTCGTCGATGATCTGGCAGCCGAGGCCGAAGACCTGTTCCACCAGCTCTGCCGTGACGATGTCGGACGGGGCGCCCTCGGCGATGACGGCACCGTCCTTCATGGCGATGAGGTGCGTCGCGTAGCGGGCCGCGTGATTGAGGTCGTGCAGCACCGCGACCAGTGTGCGCCCCTGCTCCTCGTGGAGCTCCGCGCACAGGTCCAGGACCTCGATCTGATGCTGGATGTCCAGATACGTCGTCGGCTCGTCCAGCAGGAACAGCGGGGTCTGCTGGGCGAGCGCCATCGCGATCCACACCCGCTGCCGCTGTCCGCCGGACAGCTCGTCGACATAGCGGTCGGCCAGCTCACCGACCCCGGTGGCCGCCATCGACTCCTCGACGATCCGCTCGTCCTCGGGCGACCACTGCCGCAGCAGCCCCTGGTGCGGATAGCGGCCCCGTGCCACCAGATCCGACACGGTGATCCCGTCCGGGGCAATGGAGGACTGCGGCAGCAGCCCGAGCGTCCTGGCGACCTTCTTGGCCGGCAGCGAGGAGATCGCCGCGCCGTCCAGCAGTACCGACCCCTTGGCCGGTTTGAGCATCCGCGAGAGTGCGCGCAGCAGCGTGGACTTACCGCAGGCGTTCGGGCCGACGATGACCGTGAAGGAGTGGTCGGGGATGGCGACCGAGAGGTTCTCGGCGATGACCCGCTGGTCGTAGGCGAGGGTGACGTTCTCGGCCGTAAGACGGCTCACTTCGGAACTCCTGGGGTTGTCGTGTCACTGCTGTTGCCCGGCCCGGCACCCGCCGCACCGCCACCCGCCGCACCGCCGCCGCCCGGAGGGCGCACCGCCGCCCGGCCCACGCGGGGTTCCCGACCCGCCGCACCGCCACCCGCCGCACCGGCACCGCCCGGAGGGCGCACCGCCGCCCGGCCCACGCGGGGTTCCTGCCCGGCACCGGCCGCGCCGCCCTCCGGCGCCCACCGCCCGGCCCGTGCTCCCGCGGCCGCCCGGCCGCTCATACGCGTCCCGCCTTGCGCTCCGTGGCCAGCAGCCACAGCAGATAGCCGCCGCCGAGGACGCCGGTGAGCACCCCGACCGGCAGCTGGTCGGCGCCGAAGAGCCGCTGTGACGCCCAGTCCGCGGCGACCAGCAGCACGGATCCCATGAGGGCGGACAGCACCAGATTGGGGCCGGGCATGGGGGCCCCTCCCCCGCCCTTGAGCCACCGTGGGAGGGTCAGCCGGCGGGCCACCTGGGGTGCGGTGAGCGCGACGAAGGAGATCGGCCCGGCCGCCGCGGTGGCGGCGGCGACCAGCACAACCGCCGCCAGCAGCACGGTGATACGCACCCGGTCGACCCGTACACCCAGCGCATGGGCGGCGTCATCGCCCATCTCCAGCATGCGCAGCGGCCGCCCGTGGAAGAGCAGCAACGGGACGAGGACGGCGCAGACGACGGCCAGCGGCTGGACCTGGTCCCCGTCACGGCCGTTGAGGGAACCGGTCATCCAGGTGGTGGCCCGGGTCGCCTCGACGATGTTCGCCTTGGTCATGAGGAAGAGCACCATCGCGTAGAGCATGGCGCTCGCTCCGATGCCGACGAGCACGAAGCGGTAGCCGTGGATGCCGCGCTTCCAGGCGAGCAGGAAGATGGCGACACCGGTGCCCACCCCGCCGGCCACCGCTCCGGCCGCGACCCCGAAGGCCCCGGCCTGGAAGTAGACGATGGCGACCAGGGCGCCGACGGACGAGCCCTGGGCGAAGCCGAGGACGTCCGGACTGCCCAGCGGGTTGCGGGAGACGGTCTGGAAGACCGCCCCGGAGATTCCGAACGCGGCGCCGACCAGCAGCCCCACCAGCACCCGCGGCAGTCGCAGCTCGTGCACGATGTACTGCTGGCCGGGGTCCCCGTCGCCGGTCAGGGTGGCGAACACCTCGGCCGGGGTCATCGGGTAGTCGCCGGAGCCGATCAGGGCGATACCGGCGGCCAGCGCGACGGCCAGCAGCAGCAGTCCGACCACCGTGGCGCGCACGTCCAGGCGCAGCGAGACGCCGCCCTTGGTGCGTACCGCCCGCACCCGCCGGACCGCCGCCGGTACGTTCTCGGCCTCGGGCCCCGTGCCCTTGCCGGACTTCACGGTCGCGCTCACAGCTGGGCCATCCTCCGACGTCGTACGAGATAGATGAAGACCGGGCCGCCGAGGACGGCCGTGACGATGCCGACCTGCAGCTCACCGGGCCGGGCCACGACCCGGCCCAGGACATCCGCACCGAGCAGCAGGACCGGTGAGAGCACCGCGGAGTACGGCAGGATCCAGCGCATATCGGGCCCGGTGACGGCCCGTACGGCATGCGGAACCATCAGGCCCACATAGACGATCGGGCCGCAGGCGGCGGTCGCCCCGCCGCACAGCAGGGTGACGGCGAGCATCGCCATCACCCGGGTGCGGGTCAGCCGGGCGCCCAGCGCGCGTGCCTGGTCGTCGCCGAGCGCGATGGCGTTCAGCGGCCGGGCGATCAGCAGCGCGAGGACGCCGCCCACCGCCAGGAACGGCGCGATCCCGGTGACCGTCGGCAGGGTGGCCGAGGCCAGCGAACCCACCGTCCAGAAGCGCATCTTGTCCAGTGCCGCGGTGTCCATCAGGTTGACGGCGTTGATGTAGCCGATGAGGACGGCGGTCAGCGCGGTGCCGGCCAGGGCGAGCCGTACGGGTGTGGCACCGCGGGTGCCGCCGAGGACGTACACCGCGACATTGACCACCGCTGCGCCGGCGAACGCGAACCACACATAGCCGGTCAGCGAGGTGATGCCGAAGAAGCTGATGGCGGAGACGACCGCGGCGGAGGCACCGGCGTTGATGCCGAGAACTCCGGGGTCCGCCAGGGGGTTTCGGGTCAGCGCCTGCATGACCGTGCCGGCGAGGCCGAGCGCGGCGCCGACGATCAGGCCGAGCAGGGTGCGCGGGAAGCGGACATCGCGGATGACCACGTCGGTGTCGGACCCGGAGTAGTGGAACACCCCGTGCCACACCTGGTCGAGGGGGATCTGTTTGGCGCCGACGGCGATACCGAGGACGACGATGACGGCCAGCACGGCCACCGAGACCACCAGCCCCGCGGAGCGCAGGAGGGGGCGCCGCCGGGGTGTCACGGGGTCCGGAGCCGTTGCCGCTTCGGGGGGACTGTCAACCAACACGACGGTTAGGTTAGCCTACCCTCACATTCGACTCGCAGCCCCTCCCAGAGAGAAGTGCACCCATGAGCACCTCCCGAAACGTCACTCCGTCCCGTCGCGGCATCTTGGCCGCGGGCGGCGCCGTCGGCATCGGCGCCCTGCTGGCCGCGTGCGGCGGAGGAAAGGACTCGGGGGGCGCCAACGGCGACGCCAAGACCGGCCCTTGGTCCTTCACCGACGACCGCAAGGAGAAGGTCTCCCTCAAGAGCACCCCTCAGCGTATTGTCGCCTTCACCGGCACCGCGGCCGCTCTGCACGACTTCGGGATCGACGACCAGATCGTCGGTGTCTTCGGCCCCACCAAGCTCAAGAACGGCAAGCCCGACCCGCAGGCCGGCGACCTGGATGTCGACAAGGTCACCATCATCGGCAACGCCTACAACCAGTTCAACGTCGAGAAGTACGCGTCGCTGCGCCCCGATCTGCTGGTGACGAACATGTACGAGCCGGGCGCGCTGTGGTTCGTCCCGGACGACAGCAAGGACAAGATCACCCCGCTGGCGAAGAGCGTCGCCATCACCTCGGCCCGGGTCCCGCTCCTCAAGATCATCGAGCGCTACGCCGACCTGGCGAAGTCACTCGGCGCCGACCTGGGGGCCAAGAAGGTCACCGACGCCAAGGCCCGCTTCGAGAAGGCCTCCGAGGCGCTGCGCAAGGCCGCCAAGTCCCACCCGGTCAAGGTGCTCGCCTGCTCCGGCAGCCCGGACCTCTTCTACGCCTCCAACCCCGGCATCAACGCCGACCTCATGTACTACAAGTCCCTCGGCGTGGATCTGATCGTCCCCGACCACCTGGACAAGGGCGGCTACTTCGAGAGCCTGAGCTGGGAGAACGCCGACAAGTACAAGGCGGATGTACTCCTGCTGGACAACCGGACCGCCACCCTCCAGCCCAAGGACCTGGCGGCCAAGCCCTCCTGGGCCAAGCTGCCCGCCGTCAAGGCCGGCCAGATCACCCCGTGGTCGAGCGAACCACGCTTCTCCTACGCGGGCGCCGCCCCGCTCATCGAGTCGCTCACCAAGGCCATCGAGGGCGCCAAGAAGACCAAGTGACCGACGGCCGCGGTGGATCGCCGGACACCGGCCGCAGCACGCCCCGGCCGCCACGGTCCACCGCGGCACCCACGCCACTCAGCGCCCCCGCACCTCCGCGCCTCCGCGTCTTCGGCAACCAGCACCTCAGCCCCTCAGCACCCAAAAGCCTGCGCAACACCCGAAAGCCCCCGCACCACAAGCCACCGCACCACCACACCGAACAAGTCCCCGCACCGTCCCGGGAGGTCCCCCACATGACCACGACCGCCGCCCCCGCCACCGCGCCGTTCCGCTTCTTCGATGTGCACGTCGTACGGGCCCGGCGGGTGAGCCCCTCCGTGGTGCGGATCACCTTCGGCGGCGACCGGCTGGACGAGCTGGCCTCCGGCGGTCGTGACCAGCGCTTCAAGCTCTTTCTCCCGCAGCCCCACCAGGACCGGCCCGTTTTCCACGACATGGGCGACAGCTGGTACACCACCTGGCGGGCGCAGGATCCGGCCGAGCGGGCGGTGATGCGCTCGTACACCATCCGCGAACAGCGCCACGATCCACGGGAGTTCGATGTCGACTTCGCGCTGCACGGTGCCGGCCCGGGGGCCGATCCCCTGGCGGGCGGACCCGCCTCCCGCTGGGCCGCCCACGCCCGGCCCGGCGACCGGCTGACCGTCCTCGCCCCGGCCGTCGAGGACAACGGCGGTGTCGACTTCCGGCCGCCGGCCGGCACCGACTGGATCCTGATCACCGGCGACGAGACGGCGCTGCCCGCGATCGCCGGCATCCTGTCCTGGCTCTCCCCCGGCACCCACGCCAAGGTCTGGATCGAGATCGCGCACGAGGACGACCGGCAGCAGCTGCCGTCCTTCGCCGACGCCGACATCACCTGGCTCGTCCGGGACGGAGCGACCGCCGCGCGGCGCGAGCCGGTGCTCGACGCCCTGCGCGCCGCCGACCTTCCCGAGGGCACCCCGTACGCCTGGGTCGCCGGCGAGTCCGGCACCGTCAAGGCGGTGCGCAGGCACCTCGTCCGTGAGCGCGGCATCGACCGCAGGGCCGTCAAGTTCACCGGCTACTGGCGCCGTGGCGCCTCCGAGGAGGACCTGCTCGCGGAGCTGACGGCCGGCGCACCGGCCTCCTCGGAGGACTGAGCCGGGCGGACCGGGGCGCCGGGCCTCACCTGCCGATCCGCGCCAGCGCCTTGCCCGTGTCCGCCCCGTAACTGCCGTCCCCCGCCGCCGTCCAGGCCGCCGCGCACAGCGCCCGCAGCCCGTCGACAGGTGTGCCCTCGCCCTCCACCAGGAGGGTGTCCCCGGCCGCCTCGGCCCGCCAGCCGCCGCACCGGAAACCGCCGTCGGCCGCGGTCACCTCCGGCTGCGGTGTCAGCAGCCCGCGCAGATCCTCGTCCACATAGGCGGGGCGGTGCTGCGGCGGGGCCGCCAGCAGCTCGGCCGGTGTGGTGACGCCGGTGAGCACCAGCAGCGAGTCGACCTCACCGTTGTAGGCCCCCTCGATGTCGGTGTCGAGCCGGTCGCCGATCACCAGCGGCCGCCGCGCACCGGTCCGCAGCACCGTCTCCCGGTGCATCGGCGGCTGCGGTTTGCCCGCCACCTGCGGGGTGCCGCCCGCGGCGATCCGGACCACCTCCACCAACGCGCCGTTGCCGGGGGCGATCCCGCGCTCCTTGGGGATCGTCAGATCCGTGTTGGACGCGAACCAGGGCACCCCGCGCTGCACCGCGTACGCGGCCTCCGCCAGCCGCTCCCAGTCCAGCGAGGGGTCGTAGCCCTGCACCACGGCCGCCGGGTCGTCGTCCGCGGAGAAGACGGGCTCCAGACCGCGCTCGCGCAGCGCCACCCGCAGCCCCTCGCCGCCGATGGCCAGCACCCGCGCGCCCGGCGGCACCTGTTCGGAGATCAGCCGCGCCACCGCCTGCGCGGAGGTGATCACATCGTCCGGACCGGTCGGCAGACCAAAACCGGACAGCTGGTCGGCGACGGCCTGCGGGGTCCGGGCGGCGTTGTTGGTCACATAGGCGAGATGCATTCCGCCCTCCCGTGCGCGCGTCAGCGACGCCACGGCGTGCTCGATGGCCTGTCCGCCGGCGTAGACCACCCCGTCCAGATCCAGCAGCGCGGTGTCATATGCCTCGCTCAGCGCGTGCCGGCACCCGTCGGGCTGCCTGCGCACCTGCTCGTCCATGCCGTCTCGCTCCTCGCTCACGCGTCGCACCAAGGGTCCGCCGCCCGCAGGGACGCGCTCACCGCGCCGCCGGGCCCGCCGTTCCCCGCAGCGCGCATACCGATATTTCCAGCCACGCACGGGCTGTCCCCCGATCCTCCCTCATCCGCCCGGCGGCATAGCATTCTTCAATGACCAGTACCGACGGCCTCCGCCTCCTCCCGTTCCGCGGACTGCGTTACGCCCGGGAACGGGTCAGCAGCCTGACCGCCGTGATGTCCCCGCCGTACGACGTGGTGGTCCGGCCGGACGGGGTGCGCCATCTGGAGACCGCCGATCCGTACAACATCGTCCGGCTGATCCTCCCGCACGCCGCGGACCCCACCACCCGCCACCGCCAGGCCGCCGACACCCTGCACCGCTGGCGCAGCGAGGGCGTGCTGACACAGGACGCCGAGCCCGCGCTGTACGTCTACGAGCAGCGCGCCGGTGAGGTGCTGCAGCGCGGGCTGATCGGGGCGCTGCGCCTGGACGGTCCGGTGCTGCCGCACGAGGGCGTCATCCCCGAGGTGGTCGAGGACCGGGCCGCCCTGATGCGCGCGGCGGCCGCGAACTTCGAACCGCTGCTGCTCTCCTACCGCGGCGAGGGCACCGCGACCGGCGCCACCGCGGTCATCGAGCGCGTGGTGGAGGGTGAGCCGCTGCTCGCCACCACCACGGAGGACGGCTTCGCCCACCGCCTGTGGGCGGTCACCGACCCCGCCGACCTCACCGCCATCGACGACGATCTCAGCCGCCGGCAGGCCTTGATCGCCGACGGCCACCACCGCTGGGCGACCTACCAGCGGCTGTACGAGCAGCTGCCCGGCGCCACCGCCGGCTCGCCCTGGGCCTCCGGTCTGGTGCTGCTGGTGGACACCGCCCGCTATCCGCTCCAGGTCCGCGCGATCCACCGCGTACTGCCGCATCTTCCGCCCGCCAAGGCGCTGGCGGACCTGGCCGGCGCCTTCCGCGCCCGCACCCTCCCGGGCGAGCTGTCCGCCGCCCTGGAGGCCCTGGAGGAGACGCCCGGCACCGCCTTCGTCCTCGCCGGCGGACCGGACTCCTTCCACCTCCTCGACCGTCCCGACCCCGGCCTGCTCGACCGTACGATCCGCCGGGACCGGCCCGAGGTCTGGCGGCAGCTGGACGCCACCGTGCTGCACTCCGTCCTGCTGGACGAGGTCTGGCACATCCCTGACCACCCGTCGGACATCGGCTATCTGCATCACACCGGAGCCGCCGTCGAGCAGGCCGCCCGGCACGGCGGCACGGCCGTCCTGATGCGCGCCACCTCCGAGGAGACGGTCCGCCAACTCGCCGAGCACGGTGTGACGATGCCGCGGAAGTCCACCTCCTTCGGCCCCAAGCCCGCGACGGGCCTGGTCCTGCGCACCCTGGACGACCACGAGAACTGATCTCCCCCGGCGCCGGCCGCCGCCACGGCACCCTCCACCCCACCCGCGACTTAGTTAGGTTAGGCTTACCTCACTACGTCGCCGGGTGGGTCTCCCTGCCCCTGCGCACAACCCCGCCCTGCGCAGGACGTGGTCAACTCCGCACCAGGGAGGACATGTTCATGAGTCTCCTCGCGCACTCTGCCGAGGACCCGGCCGACAACCGGGCGTATCTGCTCAACAACGGCACGGCCGGGCGCTACCACAGCGCGGTCACCGAGAGCGTTACCCGGATCAGCGCCAAAATAGCCGGTACCACCCGCCCGTTCACCGGCATCACCGTCGACGGTCTCACCCCCACCGTCTCCGGGGTCGACCTCGACGCACCCCTGCACGACGCGGCCGCCGCACTCGACGAGCTCGAAGAGGTCTACCTCCGCGACGCCGTCTACTTCCACCACCCGCGCTACCTCGCGCACCTCAACTGCCCGGTGGTGATCCCCGCCCTCGTCGGCGAGGCCGTGCTCTCCGCCGTCAACTCCTCGCTGGACACCTGGGACCAGAGTGCGGGCGGCACGCTGATCGAGCGCCGGCTGATCGACTGGACGGCCGAACGGATCGGCCTGGGCGAGGCGGCCGACGGCATCTTCACCAGCGGCGGCAGCCAGTCCAACCTCCAGGCCATGCTGCTCGCCCGCGACGAGGCCTGCCGCCGGGAGCTGACCCGCCAGGGCGCGACTGACGCCCGGCTCACCGACGTCCTGCCCCGGCTGCGCATCCTCACCTCCGAATGCAGCCACTTCAGCATCCGCAAGTCGGCGACCCTGCTCGGCATGGGCGCGGAAGCCGTCATCGCGATCCCCAGCGACGAGAACAAGCGGATGCGCACCGACGAGCTGGCCGCCCAACTGGCGCGCTGCGAACGCGACGGCCTGATACCCATGGCCGTCGTCGCCACCGCCGGCACCACCGACTTCGGCTCCATCGACCCGCTCCCCGAGATCGCCGGCCTGTGCGCCGGATACGGCGCCTGGATGCATGTCGACGCCGCCTACGGCTGCGGACTGCTGGTCTCCCGCCGCCGCGACCTGCTGTCCGGTATCGAACGCGCCGACTCGGTGACCGTCGACTACCACAAGTCCTTCTTCCAGCCGGTCAGTTCGAGCGCCATCCTGGTCCGCGACCGCGCCACGCTGAAGCACGTCACCTACCACGCGGACTATCTCAACCCCCGCCGCATGGTGGAGCAGCGCATCCCCAACCAGGTCGACAAGTCGATCCAGACCACCCGCCGCTTCGACGCCCTCAAGCTCTGGCTCACCCTGCGCATCATGGGCGCCCAGGCCGTCGGCGAACTCTTCGACGAGGTCATCGACCGGGCCGCGGACGCCTGGAAACTGCTGCATGACGACCCCCGCTTCGATGTCGTCGTCGAGCCCCGGCTGAGCACCCTGGTCTTCCGGTACGTCCCCACCACCGACCAGGACCCCGAACTCAGCGACCGGGTCAATCTGCACGCCAGGGAAGCCCTGTTCGCCTCCGGTGAGGCGATCGTCGCGAGCACCGTTGTCGACGGCTGCCACTACCTCAAGTTCACCCTGCTCAACCCGGAGACCACGCTCGAGGACATCGCCACCGTCCTCGACCTGATCGCCGAGCACGCCGGCAGCTTCCTCGCCGAGCAGCCCCGGCCGGCGCTCAGCGCGCGCTGAACCTCCCCCCACCGACCGCCCCCATCGGAGACTCCGTGTCCGCCCCTTACGACTTCATCGCCATCGGCCTCGGCCCGTTCAACCTGGGCCTGGCCTGTCTGACCGAGCCGATCGACGGACTCGACGGCCTCTTCCTGGACAACAAGGCGTCCTTCGACTGGCACCCCGGCATGATGCTGGACAGCAGCCACCTCCAGGTGCCGTTCCTGGCCGACCTGGTCACCCTCGCCGACCCCACCTCCCCCTTCTCGTTCCTGAACTACCTCAAGGAATCGGGACGGATGTACTCGTTCTACATCCGCGAGAACTTCTATCCGCTGCGCGCCGAGTTCAACGACTACTGCCGCTGGGCAGCCGGCAAACTCGCCTCCGTCCGCTTCGCCCACCAGGTCACCACCATCGAGTACGACGCGCGCGAAGAGCTCTACGTCGTCCACGCCGAGCAGCTGCCCACCGGCGAACGCCACACCTTCCGCGCCCGCAGGCTCGTCCTGGGCACCGGCACCCCGCCGCACATCCCGGAGGCCTGCCAGGGGCTCGGCGGTGACCTGCTGCACAACGCCGGCTACCTCGACGCCAAGGCGGCCCTCCAGGCCAAGGACAGCATCACCCTCATCGGCAGCGGCCAGAGCGCGGCGGAGATCTACTTCGACCTCCTCCAGGACATCGACAGCCACGGCTACCACCTGACCTGGGCCACCCGCTCCCCCCGCTTCTTCCCCCTCGAATACACCAAGCTCACGCTGGAGATGACCTCCCCGGAGTACGTGGACTACTTCCACGCCCTCCCGCCGGCCACCCGCGACCACCTCAACGCCACCCAGAAGCACCTCTACAAGGGCATCGACTCGGCGCTGATCAACGACATCTTCGACCTGCTCTACCAGAAGAACCTGGGCGGTCCCGTCCCCACCCGGCTCCTCACCAACACCGCCCTGCAGCAGGCCAGTTACGACGAGGCGTCCGGCACCTACACCCTGGGTCTGCGCCAGGAGGAACAGGGCACCGACTTCGCCCTCGACACCCAGGGCCTGATCCTCGCCACCGGCTACCGCTACCGCGTACCGGACTTCCTCTCCGCCGTCCGCGACCGCATCGTCTGGGACGACGCCGGCCGCTACGACGTGGCGCGCAACTACAGCATCGACACCACCGGCCAGGGCATCTTCGTGCAGAACGCCGAGCTGCACACCCATGGCTTCGTCACCCCCGACCTCGGCATGGCCGCCTACCGCAACGCGTGCATCATCCGCGAGCTGCTCGGCCGCGAGTACTACCCGGTCGAAAAGGCCATCGCCTTCCAGGAGTTCGCCGCCCCGGCCGGTGCGCACCACCCCATGGAGCTGCCGGCATGAACACCCCCCTCTTCACCCGCACCGACGCCACCCTCGGGGAGTTCTCGCTCCGCCCGGTCGACCCGTACGGCGACGCCGAACTGCTGCACCGCTGGGTCACCCACCCCAAGGCCGCCTTCTGGCTGATGCAGGACTGCGACCTCGCTGCCGTCGAGAAGGAATTCGCGCGCATAGCCGCCGACCCCTTCCACGACGCCTTCCTCGGCCTGCACAACGGCACCCCGGCCTTCCTCATGGAGCGCTACGACCCCGCCCACCGAGAACTCGTCGGCATCCACGCCGCCGAACCGGGCGACGTCGGTATGCACTTCCTGTCGGCGCCCACCGACACCCCCGTGCACGGCTTCACCCTCGCCGTGATCACCACCGTCATGGAGATGCTCTTCGACGACCCGGCCACCCGCCGCGTCGTCGTCGAGCCCGACGCGCGCAACACCGCCGTCCACGCCCTCAACAAGGCCGTCGGCTTCGAGATCCTGCGCACCGTCTCGCTCCCCTCCAAAGACGCCTACCTCAGCACCTGCACCCGCGACCAGTTCCTGGCCACCCGAGGAGACCACCGATGACCGCCCCCTCCGACGGCACCTTGCCCCTCTCCGCCCGGGACGCCGTCGCCCACCTCACCCCCGGCCTGTGGGCCCGCGCCAACCGGCTGCTGATCCGCAAGGGCCTCGCCGAGTTCGCCCATGAGCGGCTGCTCACCCCCAAGCGCCTCCCCCAGGACGGCCACTACGCCATACGCAGCGACGACGGCACCACGGAGTACCGCTTCGCCGCCCGCAGACGAGCCCTGGACCACTGGCAGATCGACGCCGACAGCATCACCCGGCACCGCGACGACAGCGAACTCCCGCTGGACGCCCTGGCGTTCTTCATCGAACTCCGTGAATCCCTGGGCCTCGGCGACGCCATCCTGCCGGTCTACCTGGAGGAGATCAGCTCCACCCTCTCCGGCACCGCCTACAAACTCGCCGCCGGCCGGAGCGGTGCCGCCGAGCTCGCGAAGGCGCCCTTCCAGGCCATCGAGACCGGTATGACCGAGGGCCACCCCTGCTTCGTCGCCAACAACGGCCGGCTCGGCTTCGGCATCCACGAGTACCACGCCTACGCCCCCGAGACCGCGGCCCCGCTCCGGCTGATCTGGCTCGCCGCCCGCCGCGACCACGCCACCTTCACCGCCGGCGCCGGCCTCGACTACGACGCCCTCATCCGCGACGAACTCCCCGAGGAGACCCGCACCCGCTTCGCCGCCACCCTCATCACCCTCGGCCTCGACCCGGCCGACTACTACTTCTTCCCCGCCCACCCCTGGCAGTGGTGGAACAAGCTCTCCGTCACCTTCGCCGCCGAAGTCGCCCAGCAGCACCTGGTGTGCCTGGGCCCCGGCGACGACGACTACCTGGCGCAGCAGTCCATCCGCACCTTCTTCAACACGACCGACCCCGCCAAGCACTACGTCAAAACGGCGCTCTCGGTCCTCAACATGGGCTTCATGCGCGGTCTGTCCGCGTCCTACATGGAGGCCACCCCGGCCATCAACGACTGGCTGGCCCGCCTCATCGACGCCGACGACACCTTCCGGGCCGCCCGCTTCTCGATCATCCGTGAGCGCGCCGCCATCGGCTACCACCACCGCCAGTACGAGGCCGCCACCGCCAAGGGCTCCCCGTACCGGAAAATGCTCGCCGCCCTGTGGCGCGAAAGCCCCGTCCCCACCCTCGAACCGGGCCAGCGCCTGGCCACCATGGCCTCGCTCCTCCATGTCGACCACGACGGCGGTTCCCTCGCCGCCGCCCTCATCGAGGAATCCGGCCTGGAGCCCGCCGTCTGGCTGCGCCGCTACCTGGACGCCTATCTGACGCCGGTCGTGCACGCCTTCTACGCCTACGACCTGGTCTTCATGCCGCACGGCGAGAACGCCATCCTGGTCGTCGAGGACGGCGCCGTGGCCCGCGTGATCTTCAAGGACATCGCCGAGGAGATCGCCGTCCTGGACCCGGACGCGGTCCTGCCGCCCACGGTCGAACGCATCCGCGCCGACGTCCCCGAGGACAAGAAACTCCTGTCCGTCTTCACCGACGTCTTCGACTGCTTCTTCCGCTTCCTCAGCAGCACCCTCGACGACCACTGCATCCTCGACGAGGACACCTTCTGGCGCACGGTCGCCGCCTGTGTCACCGACTACCAGACGGCCAACCCCCACCTCGCCGACAAGTTCGACCGCTACGACCTGTTCACCGACGAGTTCGCGCTCTCCTGCCTCAACCGCCTCCAGCTGCGCAACAACCAGGAGATGGTCGACCTCCAGGACCCCGCGGGCGCCCTCCAGCTCATCGGCACCCTCCGCAACCCGCTCGCCCCCTACGCGCCGGCCTCCTGACCCCTCCCCCACACGCAGAAGGGCGGGACCCCACCCCGGGGTCCCGCCCTTCCTCATGCGTCACATCGGCTCACACCGACGGCCGGCTCAGTCCTTCGCGGAATCCGCCTCGTCCTGCGCACCGTCGTCCTCGGCGCCGTCCAGCTCGTCGTCCTCTTCCAGCGCGTCGGTGAACTCCACGCCGTCCAGCTCCGCGAGCCGGTCCGAGGCGTCCGTCGTACCGCCCTGGTCGGCCTCCAGCGCCCTGGCGAACCAGTCACGCGCCTCGTCCTCGCGCCCGACCGCCAGCAGCGCATCCGCGTACGCATACCGCAGCCGTGCCGTCCACGGGTGCACCGCACTCGACGCGAGCTCGGGGCTCTGCAGCGTCACCACCGCCGCGTCCGCCTGGCCCATGTCCCGCCGGGCACCGGCCGCGACCAGCCGCATCTCGACCTGTCCGGCCTTGTCGAGCTTCTGCACCTCGGGCTCGCCGGCCATGGCCATGGCCTTCTCCGGACGGCCGAGACCACGCTCGCAGTCCGCCATGACGGGCCACAGCTCCACACTGCCGGTCATCCGCCGCGCCGCCCGGAACTCCGCCAGCGCCTCGCTGTACTTGCCGACCGCGTACGCCGCGAAGCCCGCGGCCTCACGCACCGCCGCGACCCTGGAGGCCAGCCGCAGCGCCACCCGCGAGTACCCGTACGCCTGCTCCGGGTCCTCGTCCAGCAGCTTCGCCACCATCACCAGGTTCTTGGCGACGTCCTCGGCAAGCGTCTTCGGCAGGCTCAGCAGCTCCTGGCGCACGTCCTTGTCGATCTCGTCACCGGTGACATCCTCCGGAATCGGCAGCCGCTTGATCGGCTCCCGGTCCCGGTCCCGCCGGTCATCCCGACGGTCGTCCCGCCGGTCATCGCGCCCCCGGCCACCGCCGTAAGGCCGACGCCCCCCACGCTCGTCATCCCGCCGGAACCCACCCCGGTCATCCCGACGCGGCCCACGGTCGTCCCTACGGAACCCACCACGGTCATCGCGACGGTCCCCGCCGCGGTCGTCCCGCCGGTCTCCGCCGCGGTACCCACCGCGGTCGCCACCGGACGGCCGGTCATCACGCCGGAACCCACCACGGTCGCCGCCACGGTCATCGCGACGGTCTCCACCGCGGTACCCACCGCGGTCGCCACCGGACGGCCGGTCATCGCGACGGAACCCGCCACGGTCGCCACCAGAGGGACGGTCGTCCCTACGGAAACCACCGCGGTCGTCCCGCCGGTCGCCGCCGCGGTCATCGCGACGGTCGCCGCCGCGGTATCCGCCACGGTCACCACCGGACGGCCGGTCATCACGCCGGAACCCACCACGATCGCCGCCACGGTCGTCCCGCCGGTCTCCGCCGCGGTACCCACCGCGGTCGCCACCGGACGGCCGGTCATCACGCCGGAACCCACCACGGTCGCCGCCACGGTCATCGCGACGGTCTCCACCGCGGTACCCACCGCGGTCGCCACCGGACGGCCGGTCATCGCGACGGAACCCGCCACGGTCGCCACCAGAGGGACGGTCGTCCCTACGGAAACCACCGCGGTCGTCCCGCCGGTCGCCGCCGCGGTATCCGCCACGGTCGCCACCGGACGGCCGGTCATCACGCCGGAACCCACCACGGTCGCCGCCTCGGTCCCCACCGGAGGGACGGGAAGGACGGTCATCCCGACGGAACCCAGGACGATCCCCGCCCCGCTCCTCCCGCCGGAACCCGCCACCACGCTCATCATCCCGACGCGGCCCACGGTCATCCCTACGGAACCCACCACGGTCACCACCGCGGTCGTCCCGCCGGTCGCCACCACGGTCCCCGCCAGCCGGCCGGTCATCACGCCGGAAACCGCCACGGTCGCCGCCGCGGTCATCCCGCCGGTCGCCACCGCGGTACCCACCACGATCACCACCGGACGGCCGGTCATCACGCCGGAAACCACCGCGGTCACCGTCGTCGCGCCGTTGCGGCCGGCGCTCCGAACGATCGTCGGAAGAGTTGGTGGACATCGACGTGACTCCTGTCTTCGGTACTGCATTCATTCTCACGCACCGACCAGTTCGGCGCGCTTCGGAAAAACAAAAAGGACCCTTGGTCCCAGCGTGAACGCTGGGACCAAGGGTCCTGAAAGATTGTTCGGCGGCGTCCTACTCTCCCACAGGGTCCCCCCTGCAGTACCATCGGCGCTGAAAGGCTTAGCTTCCGGGTTCGGAATGTAACCGGGCGTTTCCCTAACGCTATGACCACCGAAACCCTATCGGGTTCGAGCGAACAAGCACACTCTTCAGTTAATTGAAGTGAAACTTGGTTCAACCAGCGATTGCGACTGTTCGCAACCCGGGAACCACACAGTGGACGCGAGCAACTGAGGACAAGCCCTCGGCCTATTAGTACCAGTCAACTCCACCCGTTACCGGGCTTCCATATCTGGCCTATCAACCCAGTCGTCTACTGGGAGCCTTAACCCCTCAAAGGAGGTGGGAGTCCTCATCTCGAAGCAGGCTTCCCGCTTAGATGCTTTCAGCGGTTATCCTTTCCGAACGTAGCCAACCAGCCATGCCCTTGGCAGGACAACTGGCACACCAGAGGTTCGTCCGTCCCGGTCCTCTCGTACTAGGGACAGCCCTTCTCAAGACTCCTACGCGCACAGCGGATAGGGACCGAACTGTCTCACGACGTTCTAAACCCAGCTCGCGTACCGCTTTAATGGGCGAACAGCCCAACCCTTGGGACCGACTCCAGCCCCAGGATGCGACGAGCCGACATCGAGGTGCCAAACCATCCCGTCGATATGGACTCTTGGGGAAGATCAGCCTGTTATCCCCGGGGTACCTTTTATCCGTTGAGCGACGGCGCTTCCACAAGCCACCGCCGGATCACTAGTCCCTACTTTCGTACCTGCTCGACCCGTCAGTCTCACAGTCAAGCTCCCTTGTGCACTTACACTCAACACCTGATTGCCAACCAGGCTGAGGGAACCTTTGGGCGCCTCCGTTACTCTTTAGGAGGCAACCGCCCCAGTTAAACTACCCACCAGACACTGTCCCTGATCCGGATCACGGACCCAGGTTAGACATCCAGCACGACCAGAGTGGTATTTCAACAATGACTCCACAACCACTGGCGTGGCCGCTTCAAAGTCTCCCACCTATCCTACACAAGCCGAACCGAACACCAATATCAAGCTATAGTAAAGGTCCCGGGGTCTTTCCGTCCTGCTGCGCGAAACGAGCATCTTTACTCGTAATGCAATTTCACCGGGCCTATGGTTGAGACAGTCGAGAAGTCGTTACGCCATTCGTGCAGGTCGGAACTTACCCGACAAGGAATTTCGCTACCTTAGGATGGTTATAGTTACCACCGCCGTTTACTGGCGCTTAAGTTCTCAGCTTCGCCAACCCGAAAGTTGACTAACCGGTCCCCTTAACGTTCCAGCACCGGGCAGGCGTCAGTCCGTATACATCGCCTTACGGCTTCGCACGGACCTGTGTTTTTAGTAAACAGTCGCTTCTCGCTGGTCTCTGCGGCCACCACCAGCTCAGAGTGCAAGACTCATCACCAGCAATGGCCCCCCTTCTCCCGAAGTTACGGGGGCATTTTGCCGAGTTCCTTAACCATAGTTCACCCGAACGCCTCGGTATTCTCTACCTGACCACCTGAGTCGGTTTAGGGTACGGGCCGCCATGAAACTCGCTAGAGGCTTTTCTCGACAGCATAGGATCATCCACTTCACCACAATCGGCTCGGCATCAGGTCTCAGCCTTTATGTGTGACGGATTTACCTACCACACGGCCTACACCCTTACCCCGGGACAACCACCGCCCGGGCTGGACTACCTTCCTGCGTCACCCCATCGCTTACCTACTACCACCTTGGATCGGCGGCTCCACCACGTCCCTTTGTCCGAAGACTCCAGGCCGGCTTCACGGCCTTAGCATTAATGGATTCGATATTGGGCGTTTCAAAGCGGGTACCGGAATATCAACCGGTTGTCCATCGACTACGCCTGTCGGCCTCGCCTTAGGTCCCGACTTACCCTGGGCAGATCAGCTTGACCCAGGAACCCTTAGTCAATCGGCGCACACGTTTCCCACGTGTGTATCGCTACTCATGCCTGCATTCTCACTCGTGAACCGTCCACAACTCGTTTCCACGGCTGCTTCACCCGGCACACGACGCTCCCCTACCCATCACAGCGGGCGTTGACCCTCATGCTGCAATGACACGACTTCGGCGGTGTGCTTGAGCCCCGCTACATTGTCGGCGCGGAATCACTTGACCAGTGAGCTATTACGCACTCTTTCAAGGATGGCTGCTTCTAAGCCAACCTCCTGGTTGTCTCTGCGACTCCACATCCTTTCCCACTTAGCACACGCTTAGGGGCCTTAGTCGATGCTCTGGGCTGTTTCCCTCTCGACCATGGAGCTTATCCCCCACAGTCTCACTGCCGCGCTCTCACTTACCGGCATTCGGAGTTTGGCTAAGGTCAGTAACCCGGTAGGGCCCATCGCCTATCCAGTGCTCTACCTCCGGCAAGAAACACACGACGCTGCACCTAAATGCATTTCGGGGAGAACCAGCTATCACGGAGTTTGATTGGCCTTTCACCCCTAACCACAGGTCATCCCCCAGGTTTTCAACCCTGGTGGGTTCGGTCCTCCACGAAGTCTTACCTCCGCTTCAACCTGCCCATGGCTAGATCACTCCGCTTCGGGTCTTGGGCACGCTACTCAACGCCCTATTCGGACTCGCTTTCGCTACGGCTTCCCCACACGGGTTAACCTCGCAACATACCGCAAACTCGCAGGCTCATTCTTCAAAAGGCACGCAGTCACGACGCAGAGACAAGTCTCTGCGCGACGCTCCCACGGCTTGTAGGCACACGGTTTCAGGTACTATTTCACTCCGCTCCCGCGGTACTTTTCACCATTCCCTCACGGTACTATCCGCTATCGGTCACCAGGGAATATTTAGGCTTAACGGGTGGTCCCGCCAGATTCACACGGGATTTCTCGGGCCCCGTGCTACTTGGGTGGTTCTCAAGCAAGCCGTTGATGTTTCAGCTACGGGGGTCTTACCCTCTACGCCGGACCTTTCGCATGTCCTTCGCCTACACCAACGGTTTCTGACTTGCCTCACAGCCGGCAGACTGCAAAAGAGAACTCCCACAACCCCAACCACGCAACCCCTGCCGGGTATCACACGTGACTGGTTTGGCCTCATCCGGTTTCGCTCGCCACTACTCCCGGAATCACGGTTGTTTTCTCTTCCTGCGGGTACTGAGATGTTTCACTTCCCCGCGTTCCCTCCACACTGCCTATGTGTTCAGCAGCGGGTGACAGCCCATGACGACTGCCGGGTTTCCCCATTCGGACACCCCCGGATCAAAGCTCGGTTGACAGCTCCCCGGGGCCTATCGTGGCCTCCCACGTCCTTCATCGGTTCCTGGTGCCAAGGCATCCACCGTGCGCCCTTAAAAACTTGGCCACAGATGCTCGCGTCCACTGTGCAGTTCTCAAGCAACGACCAGCCACCCGTCACACACCCTTACCAGGATGCTTCACCGGGGCCGGCATCGCGAAGGTCCAGACTCAAGTCCGTACCCTCAGATACCCAACAGCGCGCCCGGCCCACTCCATCAATCCCCACGTTCCACGCCGAAGCAGTACTAGTGACAACCAATCAAGTGCGCCGAATAGTCAACGTTCCACCCATGAGCTAACCACCGTCGAACATTTGCCGACGTAGTGGCTCTGGATCTCTTGCGAGATATAGATGCTCCTTAGAAAGGAGGTGATCCAGCCGCACCTTCCGGTACGGCTACCTTGTTACGACTTCGTCCCAATCGCCAGTCCCACCTTCGACGATTCCCTCCCACAAGGGGTTGGGCCACCGGCTTCGGGTGTTACCGACTTTCGTGACGTGACGGGCGGTGTGTACAAGGCCCGGGAACGTATTCACCGCAGCAATGCTGATCTGCGATTACTAGCAACTCCGACTTCATGGGGTCGAGTTGCAGACCCCAATCCGAACTGAGACCGGCTTTTTGAGATTCGCTCCACCTCGCGGTATCGCAGCTCATTGTACCGGCCATTGTAGCACGTGTGCAGCCCAAGACATAAGGGGCATGATGACTTGACGTCGTCCCCACCTTCCTCCGAGTTGACCCCGGCAGTCTCCTGTGAGTCCCCATCACCCCGAAGGGCATGCTGGCAACACAGAACAAGGGTTGCGCTCGTTGCGGGACTTAACCCAACATCTCACGACACGAGCTGACGACAGCCATGCACCACCTGTACACCGACCACAAGGGGGACCCTGTCTCCAGGGTTTTCCGGTGTATGTCAAGCCTTGGTAAGGTTCTTCGCGTTGCGTCGAATTAAGCCACATGCTCCGCTGCTTGTGCGGGCCCCCGTCAATTCCTTTGAGTTTTAGCCTTGCGGCCGTACTCCCCAGGCGGGGAACTTAATGCGTTAGCTGCGGCACGGACGACGTGGAATGTCGCCCACACCTAGTTCCCAACGTTTACGGCGTGGACTACCAGGGTATCTAATCCTGTTCGCTCCCCACGCTTTCGCTCCTCAGCGTCAGTATCGGCCCAGAGATCCGCCTTCGCCACCGGTGTTCCTCCTGATATCTGCGCATTTCACCGCTACACCAGGAATTCCGATCTCCCCTACCGAACTCTAGCCTGCCCGTATCGAATGCAGACCCGGGGTTAAGCCCCGGGCTTTCACATCCGACGTGACAAGCCGCCTACGAGCTCTTTACGCCCAATAATTCCGGACAACGCTTGCGCCCTACGTATTACCGCGGCTGCTGGCACGTAGTTAGCCGGCGCTTCTTCTGCAGGTACCGTCACTCTCGCTTCTTCCCTGCTGAAAGAGGTTTACAACCCGAAGGCCGTCATCCCTCACGCGGCGTCGCTGCATCAGGCTTTCGCCCATTGTGCAATATTCCCCACTGCTGCCTCCCGTAGGAGTCTGGGCCGTGTCTCAGTCCCAGTGTGGCCGGTCGCCCTCTCAGGCCGGCTACCCGTCGTCGCCTTGGTAGGCCATCACCCCACCAACAAGCTGATAGGCCGCGGGCTCATCCTTCACCGCCGGAGCTTTCCACCACCAGACCATGCGGTCGGTGGTCGTATCCGGTATTAGACCCCGTTTCCAGGGCTTGTCCCAGAGTGAAGGGCAGATTGCCCACGTGTTACTCACCCGTTCGCCACTAATCCCCTCCCGAAGGAGGTTCATCGTTCGACTTGCATGTGTTAAGCACGCCGCCAGCGTTCGTCCTGAGCCAGGATCAAACTCTCCGTGAATGTTTACCCGTAATCGGGTCAACACACACGAGAGCGGAACGAGTGGGCGGAATAAGCCCTCTCGTTCACAGCGTCCTCGCTGTGTGTGCCACCCCGACCGCTTGGGCCGTGGTGGGCTTTTCAAAGGAACCTCATCCTCCGGAGTGTTTCCGGTGGACGGGGTATCAACATATCTGGCGTTGACTTTTGGCACGCTGTTGAGTTCTCAAGGAACGGACGCTTCCTTTGTGCCTGTTTCACCAGGCTCTCCGGGCGCTTCCCTTCGGTCTTGCGTTTCCGACTCTATCAGATCCTTGCGGGCCCGATTTTCGCCGGTGCGTTTCCGCCTTTCGGCTTCTTCGCGTTTCCGACTCTATCAGATCCGGTTTCGCTTCGATTCCGGTTCCGATTTCCGTCGGAGGTCCGCTTCGGAGCAGCTATTCACTGCTGCCCTTTCGGCGTGGTTACTACTTTAGCGGCTTTCCCTGGCGACTCATAATCGGGTCGGCGGGGTCGAATTTCGGCAACGCGAAAGAGGACCCGTTAGGGAATCGTTGAGAGTAGTTGGTTGCGCCGCCTGGCGGTCTGCGCAGATAGCGCTGCCCGTCTCCAGCGGCTCGGGCCACGTTAGGCGGTTCGCGATACAGAGTCAAGTAGCGGTGGTGGTGCGGCGTCGGGGGACGTGGCGGCGGTACGGGCTGACGGTGGGGTCGTCGGCGATCCAGTAGCGCCAGGGGTGGTCCGCGCCGTCTCCGCCGACGCCGGTGCGCGGGCCGTTGCGTACCCGCTCGGGGGCCGGCGGCTCACCGTGGAGCAGGGAGAGGGGGGCGTCGCCGCCGGTGCACAGGTCGGTGGAGTCGAGGGTGCGGTCGATGTCGAGGGCGGTGGCCAGGCGGGCCGGGCCCTTCGCCAGCTCGTTGGCGCTGCGGGCCTTGGGGCGGCGGGCGGCGGCCAGGGGCGCGCCGGTGAGGATCTCGCCGGCCCGCAGCAGGACACCGCTCGCCTTGCCCTCGGGGCCGCAGACCACGTTGAGGCTGAACCACATTCCGTAGATGAAGTAGACGTACGCATGGCCGGGCGGGCCGAACATGGCGGCGTTGCGTGCGGTGCGGCCTCGGTAGGCGTGGGAGCCGGGGTCGGTCTCGCCGTCGTACGCCTCGACCTCGGTGAGCCGGAGGGTGATCGGGCCGTCGGGGGTGTTGCGGAGGAGGGTGCGGCCCAGCAGGTCGGGTGCCACATCCACGACGGGACGGTCGAAGAAGTCACGGGTGAGCGGCATACGTTCCGGTACGTCGGTCATGCGGATCGAGCGTAGTGCAGCCGTCGGGGCAGGCGGCTGGCCATGGATGCGCCAGGGTTGGGAAGGTGTGGCGTGGAACCGGCTTGCGCGGTTTCGCGTTCGTAGGAATCAAGCCGAGATCTCGGCGCGCTACACAGAGCACAGGCGTTCCGCCTGGGGAGGACGAGCATGGGATTCAAGAAGCTGCTGGCGAGCCTGGGAGCCGGGGGCGCGTCGGTGGAGACGGTGCTCTTCGAGGAGAACGTCGTCCCGGGTGGGGTCGTGCAGGGCGAGGTGCGGATCCAGGGCGGGTCGGTGGCTCAGGAGATCCAGGGGCTGTCGGTCGGACTCCAGGCGCGCGTCGAGGTCGAGAGCGGCGACGAGGAGTACAAGCGGAACGTCGAGTTCACCAAGGTGCAGCTGGGCGGGGAGTTCACGGTGCAGCCGGGTGCGGCGCACACCGTGCCGTTCGGGCTGGAGATTCCGTGGGAGACCCCGATCACCACGTTCCTGGGGACGCATCTGCACGGGATGAGCGTCGGGGTGACGACGGAGCTGGCGATCGCCCGTGCGGTGGACTCCGGTGATCTGGACCCGGTGAATGTGCACCCGCTGCCGGCGCAGCAGGCGATCCTGGACGCGTTCGGGCGGCTCGGGTTCCGTTTCAAGGCCGCTGACCTGGAGCAGGGGCACATCCGGGGGACGCGGCAGAAGCTGCCGTTCTATCAGGAGATCGAGTTCCATGCGCCGCAGCAGTACCGCGGGCTGAACCAGGTCGAGCTGTCGTTCGTGGCGGACGACCGGGAGATGGACGTCGTCCTGGAGATGGACAAGAAGCCGGGGCTGTTCAGTGAGGGGTCGGACACCTACCGGTCGTTCACGGTCGGGCTCAACGACTTCGAGGGGACCGACTGGGCCGCATACCTCAACCAGTGGCTGGCGGAGGTCGGCGGTAAGCGGAACTGGCTCTAACCTGGCCGGACAGGTGTCAGCAAGCGACCAGGAGGTGTTGCAGTGTCCGAGCTGAAGCGGCGGCCGCTCCCGCACGATTTCCATCCGCCGGTGCCGGAGTTCACGGTGCTGAGCGAGGAGGTGGAGCCGGGCGGGACGCTGCGGCCGGAGCAGGTCTTCGCCGAGGGGAACCGTTCACCGCAGCTGCGGTGGGAGGGTGCGCCCACGGGGACGAAGAGCTACGCCGTCACCTGCTACGACCCGGACGCGCCGACGGGCAGTGGCTTCTGGCACTGGTCGCTGTTCGACATTCCGGCGTCGGTGACGGAGCTGCCGGCCGGTGCCGGGTCCGGGGAGATGAAGGGGCTGCCCGAGGGCGCCGTTCATGTCCGTAACGACTACGGGACCCGGGAGTTCGGTGGCGCGGCGCCGCCGCCCGGAGACGGTCCGCACCGCTATGTCTTCACGGTGTACGCGGTGGACCAGGAGAAGCTCGGTCCGGACGCGGACGCCTCGCCCGCGGTGGTGGGCTTCAATCTGCGGTTCCACACCGTCGGGCGGGCCCAGCTGATCGCCGAGTACGAGATTCCCGCGGCGGGCTGAGCGCCGTAATTCCGTTGCGCCCCGGCGCTTCCCGCACGCAGAGTGGTACCCGTACCGCCGCCCTTCATCAGGGCGTCGGGCAGCTGGTACCGCAGTGCGGGAGCGGCGGGGCGCAGGTGTGTCGCCGGCCGCTTGCCGGAGCCCGTATGTGTCTCGGGTGTCCTCGCCGGCTGCCGTTCGCTCCGGGTCCCGCGTGTTTCACGGGGGTGGGACCCGGAGCGCACGCTTTTTCGCGCTGTTCGGGGCTCCCCCGGAGCACCTCCTTTTCATCTGCCGATCGTCCGCCATTTCCCTTGTGGCATGCGGAAATTGCGTTGTTCGGGGAATACCTGCCGCTGCACAGTGGAGCAACTTCGCCGCGGGGGCGGAGCGGGTCCGGGAGGGTGGACGGGATGCGCGAGACGCTGGTGCTCAATGCGAGCTTCGAGCCGCTGTCGACGGTGTCGCTGCGGCGGGCGGTGGTGCTGGTCATGCAGGACAAGGCCGTCGTCGAGCACGCTCACCCGGGGCTGCGGATCCGTGCCGCTTCGGTGGATGTGCCGGTGCCGCAAGTGATCAGACTGAGCAGATACGTCCGGGTGCCGTTCCGACAACGGGCGCCGTGGTCGCGGCGGGGGGTGCTGGTGCGTGACCAGCACCGGTGCGCGTACTGCGGGCGCCGGGCGACCACGGTGGACCATGTCGTGCCGCGGTCGCACGGCGGTGGGGACACCTGGCTGAATACCGTCGCCTCATGTGCGGAGGACAACCACCGCAAGGCGGACCGTACGCCCGAGCAGGCGGGGATGCGGCTGCTGCGGCGGCCGTTCGAGCCGACGCCGGCGGACGCGCTGCTGTCGACGCTGGGGGTATCGGTGCGGGACGCGCTGCCGGAGTGGCTGGCGGTGCCGGCCTAAGGGCCGTCCCGTATCCCCTGCGCACCATCCGGAACTCTCGTCCGGCTCCTTCTACTTCAGGAGGAGCTGGACGATGGCCAGCAGGCCGACGAGGACGATGACGGCGCGCAGTGCGGTGGGCGGCAGCCGTCGGCCGACCTTCGCGCCGAGCTGGCCGCCGAGGGTGGAGCCCACCGCGATCAGGGCGACGGCGGTCCAGTCGAACTCCGCGACGAAGAGGAAGAAGACCGCCGCCACGCCGTTGACGACGGCCGCGAGGACGTTCTTGAGGGCGTTGATCCGCTGAAGGTCCTCGTTGAGCAGCACGCCCATCAGGGAGACGTAGATGACCCCCTGCGCGGCGCCGAAGTAGCCGCCGTAGACGCTGGCCAGCATCAGGCCGAGGAGCAGGGCGGGGCCGCCGTCGGGGTGGGCGGTGGTGCCGTTGCGCTCGCGCCGGGCGCGGACCCTCGCGGCGAGCTTGGGCTGTGCGACGACGAGCACGAGCGCGACGGCGATCAGTGCCGGGACGATGGTGTCGAAGGCCTTGGAGGGCAGCGCCAGCAGCAGGATCGCTCCGCCGAGGCCGCCGATGAGGGCGAAGGCGGCGAAGCGCAGCAGACGGCGGCGCTGGCCGGCCAGCTCGCGGCGGTAGCCGATGGCGCCACTGAGCGAACCGGGCACCAGGCCAAGGGTGTTGGAGACGTTGGCCGTGACGGGCGGCAAGCCGAAGGCGAGGAGTACCGGGAAGGTGATCAGCGTCCCGGATCCGACGATGGTGTTGATCGTGCCGGCGCCGATCCCGGCAGCGAAGACTGCGACTGCTTCCCCGATGGACAAGGCCATCTCCTCACATGGTCAGGGTCGCCTCCCCGCCATGTAGGTCGAGGGGCCACCACTGATCATGCACGAGGCTGAACGGGTCAGTCGATGGGGGGCGCTTCGCGGTTCGGCGAGCTGGGCTTGGGGATGGAGCCGCCGCCCGTCGGGTTGAAGTTGCCGATGGCGCCGCCGAGGCCCTTGAGGGCGTCGCCGATCTCGCTCGGCACGATCCAGAGCTTGTTGGCGTCGCCTTCGGCGATCTTCGGGAGCATCTGGAGGTACTGGTAGGAGAGCAGCTTCTGGTCCGGGTCTCCGGCGTGGATCGACTCGAAGACCACCCGGATCGCCTGGGCCTCGCCCTCGGCGCGCAGGGCCGCGGCCTTGGCCTCACCCTCGGCGCGCAGGATCGAGGACTGCTTCTCACCTTCGGCGGTGAGGATCTGGGACTGCCGGACACCTTCGGCCTGGAGGATGGCGGCGCGCTTGTCACGGTCGGCGCGCATCTGCTTCTCCATCGAGTCCTGGATGGAGGTCGGCGGCTCGATGGCCTTCAGCTCGACGCGGTTGACGCGGATGCCCCACTTGCCGGTGGCCTCGTCGAGGACGCCGCGCAGCGCTGCGTTGATCTCCTCGCGGGAGGTCAGGGTCCGTTCGAGGTCCATGCCGCCGATGATGTTCCGGAGCGTGGTGACGGTGAGCTGCTCGATGGCCTGGATGTAACTGGCGACCTCGTAGGTCGCGGCGCGGGCGTCGGTCACCTGGTAGTAGATGACGGTGTCGATGTTCACGACCAGGTTGTCCTGGGTGATCACCGGCTGCGGCGGGAACGGCACGACCTGCTCGCGGAGGTCGATGCGGTTGCGGATGGAGTCGATGAACGGGACGACGATGTTCAGGCCGGCGTTGAGTGTGCGGGTGTAGCGGCCGAAGCGTTCGACGATGGCGGCGCTGGCCTGTGGGATGACCTGGATCGTTTTGATGAGTGCGATGAACACGAGCACCACCAGGATGATCAGGACGATGATGATCGGTTCCACAGCGGCTCCCGTGCCCTTCGTTGCTGGTCCGTGCCGGCCGGCGACCGGCTTGCCGTTGATCAGTGTTTCAGAATCGTGGCTCGTCGCGCAGCGTGTTCGGGTCAGATGACGACAGCGGTGGCGCCTTCGATCTCGACGACGTCGACCTGCTGGCCCGGCTCATAGACCTGGCTGCCGTCGAGGGCACGGGCGGACCAGACCTCGCCGGCGAGTTTGATGCGGCCGCCGCCCCCGCCGTCGACCCGCTCCAGGACCGTGGCGCTCCGGCCCTTCAGCGCATCGACTCCGGACGCGAGTTGGGGGCTCTGGCCGCGATGGCGGTTGGCGATGGGGCGTACGACCGCGATCAGCGCGACCGATACGGCGGCGAACACGATGAATTGCAGGACGGTGCCGCCACCGACGCCTGCGGTGACGGCACCGGCGACGGCGCCGACCGCGAGCATCCCGAATTCGGGCATCGCGGTCACGACGAGCGGAATGCCCAGTCCTACGGCGGCGATCAGCCACCACACCCATGGATCCACGGCTTCATGGTAGATCGGTGTGGCGGTCCGGGACAGGGCACGATCGGTCAGTGAAGAGGAGCGGTCGCCGCGTCAGCCGCCCCTTGAGGGGCGGCAGTCGGGCAACGGGCGGGCTCTCAGGTCAGGGGCAGACCCTGCGCGGTCCAGCGGTCGTTGCCGTTGCGCTCGACGATCAGCGGGAGACCGAAGCAGTGGGAGAGGTTGCTGGAGGTCAGCTCGAGGTCGAGCGGGCCGGCGGCCAGCACCTTGCCCTGACGGATCATCAGGACGTGGGTGAAACCGGGGGCGATCTCCTCGACATGGTGGGTGACCATAATCATGGAGGGGGCGTACGGGTCGCGGGCGAGGCGGCCGAGGCGGCGCACCAGGTCCTCGCGGCCGCCGAGGTCGAGACCGGCGGCCGGCTCGTCCAGCAGGAGCAGCTCGGGGTCGGTCATCATCGCGCGGGCGATCAGGGTGCGCTTGCGCTCACCCTCGGAGAGGGTGCCGAACTTCCGGTCGAGGTAGGCGGTCATGCCGAGGCGGTCGAGGAAGGCACGGGCGCGCTGCTCGTCGATCTCGTCGTAGTTCTCCTGCCAGCTGGCCGTCATGCCGTACGCGGCGGTGAGGACGGTCTGCAGCACGGTCTGGCTGCGCGGCAGCTTGTCGGCGAGTGCGATGCCGGCGACGCCGATGCGCGGGCGCAGATCGAAGACGTCGACCTTGCCGAGCTGCTCACCGAGGATCGAGGCGCTGCCGGAGCTCGGGAAGAGGTAGCTGGAGGCGAGATTCAGCAGGGTGGTCTTGCCCGCGCCGTTGGGGCCGAGGATCACCCAGCGCTCCCCCTCCTTCACCGACCAGGAGACCTGGTCCACCAGAGCCCGTCCTTCGCGGACCACGGATACGTCCACCAGCTCCAGCACATCGCTCATGAGCGCGTTGTCTCCCATTGCTTCTCGGTCGTCGCGTACACCTGTAGGCGCAGCCCCCCTGCAAACCTACGCCACTCGTTGTCAGTGCTCTTCCCTAGGCTGGGGACCATGCTCGATGAACCTCGTTCAGGACGGCTGGCGGCATGGGGAAATGCCCTTTTGGCCGGACTTGTCTCACCTGATGAAGCCGCGCATCGGATCGCGGACGACGATGCGGTGCACCGCGTGGAGGGCCTGCCCGGGGAGGCGGCGCCGGTCGGGCTGACGCTCGCGCTGGGGCGGCTGCGGGCGCTGGGGGCGGTCGGCCTGCGGGTGGCGCTGCCGGTGCCCGGTCATCCGCTGGGGCTGTGCGGACCGCCGGAATTCAACGCGCGGGCCCTGGAGGCCGAGGAGGCGGTGCTCGCCTCGGGGTCCGGGCTCGGACTGATTCCGGAGACGTACGAGGCCGGTCCGGAGGGCGGCACCGGCCCCGATGTGCATGTGGAGGTGGTCTGGCGCTGTCTTCCGGTGCGGGAGGCGCCGCCGGCCGATGTGCCGTCGCTGGGCGAGGCGGAGCGGGAGCTGGCGGAGGCGCTGCAGGAGGCGACCGGGCTGCTCTCACGGCTGGATGTGGCCGGGGCCGGTCCGGTGGCGCAGGCGGCGCTGGCGGCGTACCGGGCGCGGGCGGAGGCCGGGCGGCAGGTGCTGGCCCCGGGGTATCCGCCGCGTGCGGTACGGGTGCTGGAGCTGGCGCAGCGCGTGGGTGCGCTCATCGGTATCGCGCAGCAGGCCGGCGGGGACGGCAGGGAGCACGGCGCGGCGGTGAGCTCGTCGGAGATCGCGGCCCGTGCCGAGGCGCTGCGGCCGGTGGAGCGTACGGCCCGGCGGGCGCAGGTGGCGGCGTACAACTCCGCAGTGGAGGAGCGGGAGCGGCACCGGGGGTGAACAGGACGGGCCCCGCCGGACCATTGTGTGGTCGACGGGGCCCTTCGCCGAAGTGGGACGCACCGCTCTGGGCAGGCGGAGCGGTGCACCCCAGATCGGACAACCTCAGCCGTTCGAGCTGGTGTTGTCGAAGGTGGGGTTCAGCGCACCGATGACGTTGGCGCTGTTGCCGGTGGCGTTCACGGGGACGTGCACGGGCACCTGCGCCAGGTTGCCCGAGCCGATGCCGGGGGCATTCGTGGCCTTGCCGTCAGCCTGCGCGCCAGAGGTGGCGAAGGCCGAGCCGGCGGCCGCACCAAGGGCGAGACCGGTGGCGGCGACGACGAGAGCGGCCTTCTTGGCGGTGTTCATGGGGGCGTGTTCCTCACGTGGTGGCACGAAGCCGGAATGACGGTGGCGGAGGGAGGGGACCGGCCGCGCGTCCGAAGGGCCGGGGGGCCGGTCCGCGGCGACCCGCGCAGACCGTGGCGTCGCGCGGGTCAGGCGGTTCCTGCGGGCAGGCCCGTGCTCAGGGGTTGAGGCAGGGGGCACCGAAGGTGGGGTTGAGCGCACCGATGACGGTGGCGGTGGTGCCGCAGGCGTTCACCGGGACGTGCACCGGGACCTGGACGTTGTTGCCGGAGACGATGCCCGGGGAGTCCACCGAGGCGCCCTGCGCCTGCGGGGTGTGCGCCGAGGCGATGCCGGCGCCCGCCAGGGCGAGACCGCTCGCCGCCACCGTGACGGCCATTGCGCGCTTGATGTTCTTCACTTCTCTAGCTCCTCGTTGCCGTTGCCGTGGCCAGCCGCCACGACTGCACTGGACAACGGCCCGGCCCGGGAAGGGATACGCCAAACGGGCTACGGCTACACGACAGTATGAATCTCGGATCTGAAGACGACATTCCGGTTGCTGTCGTTGTACGGGAGCGCCCTGGATGTACAGGGGCGCCGCGGCCGGAGCGGCGCTCCCGTACGGCGGTCAGGCCCCGATGCCGTGCCGTACGGCCCACAGTGCGGCCTGTGTGCGGTCGGCGAGGTCGAGCTTCATGAGGATGTTGGAGACATGGGTCTTGACGGTCTTCTCGGACAGCACCAGCGCGCGGGCGATCTCGCGGTTGGAGCGGCCGTCCGCGATCAGGCCGAGGACCTCGCGCTCCCGGTCGGTCAGTGACGTACCGCGCCCCTGGCCGCCGTTGTTCTCCTCCTGGGCAAGCAGCGCGCCGGCCACCTCCGGCTGCAGCAGGACATGGCCCGCGTGGACGGAGCGGATGGCGCCGGCCAGCGCCTCCGGATCGATGTCCTTGTAGACATAGCCGGCCGCGCCCGCGCGCAGCGCCGGGACGACGGTGCGCTGTTCGGTGAAGCTGGTCACGACCAGCACCCGGGCGGGGTTGTCCAGTTCGCGCAGCTTGCGGAGCGCCTCGATGCCGTCCATGCCGGGCATCTTGACGTCCATCAGGACGACGTCCGGGCGCAGTTCCTCGGCGGCGGCGATGCCCTCGGCCCCGTCGGAGGCCTCGCCCACCACCTCGATGTCCTCCTGGACCTCCAGGAACGTCCGCAGTCCGCGGCGCACGACCTGGTGATCGTCGACGAGCAGTACGCGGATGGCCCGGCCTTCGCCCGTCGGCCGCCGGCCCGGGCGTCCCCTGCCGTCACCCCGGGGGACCCCCGTCACACCGTCCCTGTCCCTCTCAGCCACCGGGCACCTCCATCTCGACAGCGGTGCCCTTGCCGGGCTCCGACTCCACGGTGAGCTTTCCGCCGACGCCGCCGGCGCGGTCGTGCATCGAGACCAGGCCGAGATGACGGCCGGCCCGGCGGACCGCGCGGGGGTCGAAACCGCAGCCGTCGTCGGCGATCCGCAGCAGTGCGCCCTGGCCGTTGCGGGTCAGGGTCACCTCGACGGTCTTGGCACCGGAGTGCCGCAGAGCATTGTGCAGCGCCTCCTGGGCGACCCGGAGCACGGCCTCCTCCTGGGCGGCGGGCAGCGCCCGGACGCTGTGGGCGGCGAAGGTGACCCGTGCGGAGTGGGCGCGGTCCAGGACCTGGGCCTGTGAGCGCAGGGTGGCGACCAGGCCGTCCTCGTCCAGGGCCGCGGGGCGCAGTTCGATGACGGCGGCGCGCAGTTCGTCGGCGGCCTCCGCGGCCAGTGCGGCGACCTGGTGCAGCTCGTCCTTGGCGCGGGCCGGGTCACGGTCGACCAGGGCGGTGGCGGCCTGGGCGGTGAGGCGGAGCGAGAAGAGCTTCTGGGCGACCGCGTCGTGCAGCTCGTGGGCGAGCCGGGCGCGCTCCCCGGCGATGGTCAGCTCGCGGCTGCGTTCGTAGAGGCGGGCGTTGGTCAGGGCGATGGCAGCGTGCTGGGCGAGTATCCCGAGCAGCCGCTCGTCCTCCTCGGTGAAGCCGCAGCCGCCGGCCGGCTTGGGACAGCGCTTGTTGGCCAGGAAGAGGGCGCCGAGGATCTCGTCGCCGTCGGCGACCGGCAGGCCGAGGAAGTCGGACATGTCCGGGTGGGCCGCGGGCCAGCCGCCGAAGCGCGGGTCCTCGCGGACATCGGCGAGCCGCTCGGGGGTGGCGTTGTGCAGCATCGCGGCGAGGATGCCGTGCTGGCGGGGCAGCGGGCCGATGGCCTTCCACTGCTCGGCGCTGACGCCGTCCACCACGAACTGGGCGAAGCCGCCGTGATCGTCGGGCACTCCCAGGGCGGCGTACTCGGCGTCCAGCAGCTCGCGGGCCGAGGCCACGATCGTCTTGAGGACGTCGCGCACCTCCAGGTGCCTGCTCATCGCCAGGATCGCGGTGCTCACCGCGGGGATCCCCGCTCCCGGTCCGTTGGTCATGGGCTCACCGTACCGGCGGGGCGACCAGCCCGTATCGGTCCGATGACGGCTGGTGCCTAAGCCCCCCGGCCTAGGCCGAATGCCCTGGCCACGGCCGGTCCGGCGGCCGACGTCCGGGGGGTGGTGGCGTTCCTACGGTGAGGGCGGGGGCCGGGCTCCCGGTCCGGGACGGAAGGGGACGTGATCATGCCGGTGGCGATCATCACTGGGGCATCGAAGGGGCTGGGCCGGGCGCTGGCGGCGGCGCTGGCGGGGCGTGGCTGGGATCTGGTGGTGGACGCCAGGTCGGCGGGGCCGCTGAAGGAGGCCGCGCGGGAGCTGCGCGCAGCGGGGCAGGGAGCGGGGCGCGGGGCGGCACGGGTGGTGGCGCTGCCCGGCGACGTGGCGGATGCCGGCCACCGGGCGGCGCTGGTGGCGGCGGCCGGTGAGCTGGGCGGGCTCGATCTGCTGGTGAACAACGCGAGCGCGCTGGGGGCCGAGCCGCTGGTGCGGCTGGCGGACCATCCGCTGGACGGGCTGCGGACGGCGCTGGAGGTGAATGTGGTGGCGCCACTGGGACTTATTCAGCAGGCTTTGCCGCTTTTGCTCATGTCCTCCTATTTGCCGTCGTATGAGGAATTTGCCGCACCCGCGGAGCGCACTTTTCACGACAGCGGTGACGACAATGGCGAGGCATACGATTCGCACCCCTACACCGAGAATGCCCGAAATGCCGGATTGTCCGTTTCGCCCCCTTATATGGGGACAGGTGGGGCGATTCTCAACATCAGCTCGGACGCGGCCGTGGAGGCCTATCCGACCTGGGGCGGCTACGGAGCGGCAAAGGCCGCACTGGACCAGCAGTCAGCGGTGCTCGCGGCCGAGGAACCGGGACTGCGGGTGTGGTGGGTGGACCCGGGCGATATGCGGACCGATCTGTACGCGGCCGCCGTCCCGGACGACGACGCCTCGGGGCGCCCGCTACCGGGGACCGTGGTCCCGGCACTGCTGCGGCTGCTGGACGGTGCCGCCCCCAGCGGGCGGTACACGGCTGCGTCCGCGGCGGCCGCAACCGGCGAGGTGAGCGTCCGGTGATCGCGGACCTGCTGCAGGTCCCGGACGAGCTCTCGGCCCGGGTTCCGGCCGAGCAGCGGGGGCCCGGTCTGGGCCGGGACGCCGTCCGGCTGCTGGTGAGCCGGGGCGCGGCCGAGGTCGGCCACCACGCCTTCGGGGACCTGCCGGACCTCCTGGCGGCCGGGGACGTCCTGGTGGTGAACACCTCGCGGACACTGCCGGCGGCGGTGGACGGCCGGGTCGGCGACGGCCGGGGGCGCGGTGAGCCGGTGGTGGTGCACTTCTCGACCCGGGCGGACCGGTGGCATCCGGCGGGCCGGGCCGTGGCCGGACGCTGGGCGGTGGAGCTGCGCAGTCCGGACGGGCACGGCAGCACCCGGCCGCGGGCGGGCGGCCCGGCGGGCACCGTGGTGCGGCTGCCCGGCGGGGGACGGCTGGTCCTGGAGGGCCCGGTGGATCCCGGGAGCGTACGGCTGTGGTGGGCGCGGGTGACGGGCGCGCGGGTGGCGGAGCTGATGCGGCGCCACGGGCGGCCGATCCGCTACGGCTACACGGACCGGGACCAGCCGCTGGCCGCGTACCAGACGGTGTTCGCGGTGGACGCGCCCGGCGGCGGCAGCGCGGAGATGCCGAGTGCCGCCCGGCCCTTCACTCCGGAACTGGTGGCGCGGCTGGTGAGCAAGGGGGTGCAGTTCGCGCCGGTCGCGCTGCACACGGGGGTCGCCTCGGCGGAGGCGTTCGAGCCGCCGTACCCGGAGCGGTTCGTGGTGCCGCCGGTCACGGCGTGGCTGGTGAACGCCGCACGAGCCCGGCGCAGGGCGGCGGCGCGGCGGCAGCGTGCGGCGGGGAGCGCCCCGTCCGGGCGGATCGTGGCGGTGGGGACCACGGCCGTACGGGCCCTGGAGTCGGCTGCCGGTACGGACGGGCGGGTGCGGGCCGCGGCCGGCTGGACAGATCTGGTGGTGACGCCGGAGCGCGGGGTGCGGGCGGTGGACGGCCTGCTCACCGGGCTGCACGAGCCCACCGCGTCCCATCTGCTGATGCTGGAGGCGGTGGCGTCGGTGACGGCGGACGGGGAGGCGCTGCGGCGCGCCTACGCGGCGGCGGTGCGGGGGCGCTATCTGTGGCACGAATTCGGCGATCTGCATCTGGTGCTGCCGGACTGAGTTCCGGGCCCGGTGGCCGCCGAGTCCGATGAAGCGCCGGACGCACGCCCAGGCCGCGGGATCAGGGCGGCGGCGAGGGCCCTTGGGCGGCGGCGTGCAGGGTGAGGCCCCGGGGCTGCCCGACACCGAAATGCGGAATGCCCGATTTGACCGGAAAAGCCCTCAGTCGATTCACCGTCGCATTCCGATGTATACAGACTGTGCATTTGCAATTACATCCGGCGAGACAAACCCTCCGCCACTGTGACGCCGCGCATAGGACGCAGGTCACTTACGAGCCGGGGTAGTGGTGCCGTGAATACGGCGTGAGCTGGGGCGCTTCTATCCGGGACGGAATATTGCGCACTGCGGTTCCACTAACTCGGATCGTACGTCACACCTTTGCCGGGGGAATTTCCGGCCGCTAAGAATGGCTCCCGTCGCTCGGCGCCGTGGTCGGAACTCGGCGTTCGCCCCGCTCAAGGCCCGTGCGGCGTCCCCCCATCGGAAGGTCTGTCCCGCCATGCCTCAGCACGCCACTTCTGGTCTCCACCGTCTGACCCGGACCCACAAGCTCTCCGCCGCCGGTGTCGCCGCCGCCGGTGCCGCCGCTCTGGTCTTCTCCCTCGTCCCGGGTGGCGATGCCGGCCAGGGCAAGAGCCAGGCCACCGCGGTCGAGAACGTGAAGCCGGTTGCCTTCAGCGCCGTCGCCACCGCTGCCAAGACCCAGCAGGCCACGATCAGCCAGCAGGCCGACGCCTCCGCCGCCAAGGGCAAGGCCGAGGCCGCAGCCGCCAAGAAGGCCGCCGCCGAGAAGGCCGCCAAGGCCAAGGCCGCCGCCGCGGAGAAGGCCAAGGCCGAGAAGGCGCGCGCGGCGAAGGCCGCCGCGAACCGCTCCGAGGTGCGCACCGCGATCCCCGCCGCCGCCCCGAAGCCGGCCGCGAAGCCCGCCGCCAAGGTCTACCCGGACAACCTGGACGGCTGGATCCGCGAGTCGCTGGACATCATGGCCAAGAAGGGCATCCCCGGTTCCTACGAGGGCATCCACCGCAACATCATGCGGGAGTCCAGCGGTAACCCGATGGCCATCAACAACTGGGACATCAACGCCATCAACGGCACCCCGTCCAAGGGCCTGCTCCAGGTGATCCAGCCGACCTTCAACGCGTACCACGTCGAGGGCACCTCCTGGAACCTGTACGACCCGGTCGCCAACATCACCGCCGCCTGCAACTACGCGGCCGACCGCTACGGCTCGATGGACAACGTCAACTCGGCCTACTGAGCCGACGGTTCACGCAGTCCGCGGACGTGCGCACACCGCCGAGGGGCGGCACCCGGTTCGGGTGCCGCCCCTCGGGCGTGCCGGTGCACAGCGCGGCGTTACTTGCGCATGACCTCCGGCTCGTGGCGGCGCAGCAGCCGCGCGACGACGAAGGCGAGCGCGATGCCCAGCGTGATCAGGATGATCATGTCCATCACGTAGACACCGGTCTGGTGCTTCCACAGCGGGTCCGGGTTGCCCGGCTCCCACGGCAGCAGGGTGTTCATGTCGGCGGTCGCGCCCATCGCGCCGACGGCCCAGCGCGACGGCATCAGCCAGGCGAACTGCGCGACGCCCACCGTGTCGAAGAGCTGGAAGAGCACTCCGGTGAAGACGACCTGGACGATGGCGAACATGACCAGCAGCGGCATGGTCTTCTCGGCGGTCTTGACCAGCGCGGAGATGATCAGGCCGAACATCATCGAGGTGAAGCCGAGCGCGATGATCGCCAGCGCCATCTCGATCGCCGGGACCTTCTCCACCAGGAGGCCCTCGTCGGGCATGTTCCGGGTCGAGAAACCTATCGCCGCGATGATCACGCCCTGGATGGCCGTGACCACGCCGAGCACGATCACCTTGGACATCAGATACGCCGACCGCGACAGGCCGGTGGCCCGTTCACGCTCGTAGATGACCCGCTCCTTGATGAGCTCACGGACCGAGTTGGCGGCGCCCGAGAAGCACATCCCGACCGCGAGGATCAGCATGATCGTGCTCGCGTCGCGGTTGGTGCGGTGTCTGTTCAGCGGTCCGTAGCCGAGGCCGTAGTCGCTGGGGATCAGCATCGAGACCACACCGAGCACCGCGGGCAGGATCAGCATCAGCCCGAGGAAACCGCGGTCGGAGGCGAGCACCGAGACATAACGGCGCATCAGCGTCCACAGCTGCGAGCCCCAGCTCTGGGACTTCTGTATCCGGGCCGGCGGCACCTGGACGTTGACCGACTGCGGGGCGACGGCGTCGATGTCGGCGGCGTACATCTGGTAGTGGGGGGAGCCGCGCCAGCGCCCCATCCAGTCGTAGTCGCGGTAGTTCTCGAACGCCGAGAAGACATCCGCCCAGGTGTCGTACTGGAAGAAGTTGAGCGCTTCCTCGGGCGGGCCGAAGTAGGCCACGCCACCGCCCGGGGCCATCACCAGCAGCTTGTCGCACAGCCCGAGTTCGGCCACCGAGTGCGTGACGACCAGGACCGTACGGCCGTCGTCGGCGAGGCCGCGCAGCAGCTGCATGACATCGCGGTCCATGCCCGGGTCGAGTCCGGAGGTCGGCTCGTCCAGGAAGATCAGTGACGGCTTGGTGAGCAGCTCCAGGGCCACCGACACCCGCTTGCGCTGACCGCCGGAGAGCGAGGTGACCCGCTTGTCCTTGTGGATGTCGAGCTTGAGCTCGCGCAGCACCTCGTCGATCCGGGCCTCGCGCTCGGACTCCGCGGTGTCACCGGGGAAGCGGAGCTTGGCGGCGTAGCGGAGCGCCTTTTGGACGGTCAGTTCCTTGTGCAGGATGTCGTCCTGCGGGACCAGGCCGATGCGCTGGCGCAGTTCGGCGAACTGCTTGTAGAGGTTCCGGTTGTCGTAGAGGACATCGCCCTGGTTGGCGGGCCGGTAGCCGGTCAGCGCCTTGAGCAGGGTCGACTTGCCGGAGCCCGAGGGGCCGATGACCGCGATCAGCGACTTCTCGGGGACGCCGAAGGAGACGTCCTTGAGGATCTGCTTGCCGCCGTCGACGGTGACGGTCAGATGGCGGGCCGAGAAGGAGACCTCGCCGGTGTCGACGAACTCCTCCAGGCGGTCGCCGACCAGCCGGAAGGTGGAGTGACCGACACCGATGATGTCGTTCGGGCCGATCACCGCCGTACCGGACTTGGCGACCGGCTGACCGTTGACGTAGGTGCCGTTGTGGCTGCCCAGGTCGCGGATCTCGAAACGGCCGTCGGGGGTGGCGCGGAACTCGGCGTGGTGGCGGGAGACCTGGAGGTCGGAGACGACCAGCTCGTTCTCCAGCGCACGGCCGATGCGCATCACCCGGCCCGAGTCGAGGCGGTGGAAGGTGGTCGGGCTGCGGTCACCGTGGACCGGTCCCCCGCCGGCCTTCTGCGCGGGGCGCTCCTGTGGCGGCCGGGCCTGCTGCGGGGGCACGGCCTGCTGCTGCTGCGGCTGTGCCTGCTGGGGCGGGACGTAGGGCGGCTGCTGCCCCTGCGGCGGCGCCTGCCAGCCCTGCTGGGCGGGCGGCTGGTGGGCCGGCGCCTGGTGTGCGGGGGGCGCCTGCCAGCCCTGCGCGGCCTGCTGCTGCGGCGCCATCGCGGGCCGCGCGCTGAAGGCGTCGGCGGCCGGGGCCGACAGGGTCACCCGCGGGCCATCGGTGGCATTGCCCAGATGCACGGTCGAGCCGGGGCCGATCTCCATCTGGTGGATCCGCTGGCCCTGGACGTACGTGCCGTTGGTGCTGCCCTGGTCTTCGATGATCCAGCCGCGGCCGGCCCATCTCACGGTGGCGTGCCGCCAGGAGACCCTGGCGTCGTCGAGCACCATGTCGCCCTGCGGATCACGGCCCACGTTGTAGGACCGGGACGGGTCGAGCGTCCAGGTCCTTCCGTTCAATTCGAGTACGAGTTCAGGCACTCCATGCCCCATTACATAGTCCCCCGAGTGACGCCCTGTATGGGAAGTCTAGGGATGGCGAACATCGTGAGGAACTATTTCAGGCTTGGCCCACCGACCGGAAACCGGGACGTGACCGGGGTGCAGGGGGCCCGCGCCGGTGACGCCAAACGCTCCCGGAGCACGGGAAGAACCCATGCATGGGCAGGGATCACCGGATTCCGGGTGTTCCGGACCGACCGGGTACCGCGGGGCGCGTGCAGCGCCCGCCGGGTACGTCATGCACGTCCGCCCGGGAGGCCGCATTATGGGATGAAGCGGTCCAATACCCGACCGGCCGCGCGGCCCGGCGCGGTCGCGCTCCGTCAGCCTGCCGAACGCTCCGGTCCGGCAAGGGCGTTGGCATACCGGGCGGATGCCCCGGCCAACGGTCCGGGGCGGGCCGGACACGACTCCATAACGATCGACGGCGGCGACCGGGGCCGGGAGCGACGGGGCGCGGGCCCGAGGGCACGGGGCCGCGCCGGTCCGAACCCCGGACACCCGTACGGACGCGGCCGCCCGGCGGTTACCGTAAGGGCACCATGAGCGCATCGCAGATCCCGCCTGCCACCGCCGTAACGGGCGATGACGTACCGACCCTGCTCGTCAAGATCTTCGGGAAGGACCGGCCCGGCATCACCGCAGGTCTCTTCGACACCCTCGCTGCCTACTCCGTCGATGTCGTGGACATCGAACAGGTGGTGACCCGGGGACGCATCACGCTGTGCGCACTGGTCACCGCCCCCTCCCCCGGCCAGGGCGCCACCGGCTCCTCCGAGGGCGACCTGCGGGCCACCGTGCACAGCTGGGCCGAGTCGCTGAACCTCCAGGCGGAGATCATCTCCGGCCGGGGTGACAACCGCCCGCGCGGCACCGGACGTTCGCACGTCACCGTGCTGGGGCATCCGCTCACCGCCGAGTCGGCCGCCGCGATCGCCGCCGCCATAACGTCCACCGGCGGCAACATCGACCGCATCTTCCGGCTCGCCAAGTATCCGGTGACCGCCGTCGAGTTCGCGGTCTCCGGTGCGGCGACCGAGGCGCTGCGCAGTGTGCTGGCGCCCGAGGCCGCACAGCTCGGGGTGGATGTCGCCGTGGTGGCGGCCGGGCTGCAGCGCCGGGCGCAGCGGCTGGTCGTCATGGACGTCGACTCGACGCTCATCCAGGACGAGGTCATCGAGCTGTTCGCGGCGCACGCCGGCTGTGAGGCCGAGGTCGCCGAGGTCACCACCGCCGCGATGCGCGGTGAGCTGGACTTCGAGCAGTCGCTGCACGCCCGGGTCGAGCTGCTCGGCGGGCTCGACGCCTCCGTGGTCGAGGCCGTGCGCAAGGAGGTGCGGCTCACCCCCGGGGCCCGCACCCTGGTACGGACCCTGAAGCGGCTCGGCTATCAAGTCGGCGTCGTCTCGGGGGGCTTCACCCAGGTCACCGATGCGCTCAAGGAAGAGCTGGGGCTGGACTTTGCCTCCGCCAACACCCTGGAGATCGTCGACGGCAAGCTCACCGGCCGGGTCACCGGCGCCATCGTGGACCGGGCCGGGAAGGCCAGGCTGCTGCGGGAATTCGCGCAGCAGGCGGGGGTGCCGCTCGCGCAGACCGTGGCGATCGGGGACGGCGCCAACGACCTCGACATGCTGAACGCGGCCGGGCTCGGTGTCGCCTTCAACGCCAAGCCGGTGGTGCGGGAGGCGGCGCACACCGCCGTGAATGTGCCCTTCCTGGACACCGTGCTGTATCTGCTGGGCATCACCCGCGACGAGGTCGAGGCGGCGGACACCCACGAGTGACCCGCGCCGGCCGCACCGGCCGTGTCGGCACGGCCACGCGGCCACGCGGTCGACGTGCCTGACGAGACGCCGTCCTCACACGGCCGAGGGCCCCGGCAGAACCGCTGCCGGGGCCCTCGTCGTCTCCGCTCCCCGCACGCACCGGGCGGGCGGAGGTGCCGGGATCACTCGTGCGGCGTCCAGTACGCGACCAGCCGTCCGACGCCGTGCTCGACCGACTTCCAGGAGCCGTTGAAGGTCAGCACGGCCACCGAGGCGGTCGGGAAGCCGCTGCGGTTCATCCGCGGCAGCAGATCACCGTCGGCCTCGCCCGAGAGGGCGTCGGCGAGGGCGTGCACACCGGGGTTGTGCCCGACCAGCATCAGGTCGTTCACCTCGTCGGAGGTCTCGTTCAGCAGCGCGATGAGCTCGCCGAGAGAGGCTTCGTAGATCCGCTCCTCATAGACGGTCTTGGGCCGCTGCGGGAGTTCATGGACGGCGAGCTTCCAGGTCTCGCGGGTACGCACTGAGGTCGAGCACAGGGTCAGATCAGGGGTGATCCCGGCTCCGGCCAGCCAGCGGCCGGCTACCGGGGCATCCTTGCGGCCGCGGTCGGCGAGCGGACGCTCATGGTCGCTGCTGTCCGACCATTCGGCCTTGGCGTGTCGGAGGAGGACAATCCGGCGGGGTGTATCGGCGCTCATGCGTCCCAGCTTCGCACGAAAGGCGGCGCGGGGCGCGGGGTGTTGAAGCGCTCGTTCCGCTGGGTGGGACGCGGGCACGGCTGATCACCGGGCACCGCCGTCCAGCAGCTCGGCCAGGAGTTCCAGCAGCGGGGCCAGGCCCTGCCGGGCGCTCGCGGCGCTCGCCTCGGAGGAGCCGGCGACGAGCGCCAGCAGGGCTATGAAGGAGACCACCGGCAGGGCCAGCGCCCACCACGGCAGCCGCGTCCGCAGACGGGACGCCTTGGCTGCGGGCGGGCGGCGGAACGCGGCGGACATGCGGAGTGCCTCCGTGATGCGTCGACGGGCGCGCCCGGCCGCGGACGGCGGCGCGCCCACCGCTGTCTGCGGTGTACTTCGACGCTACGGATCACCGGCGGCCGTTCCTATCCGGGAAGCCACCCACTCACCCCTGACGCCTGCCCCCTAGGGGACGCGGGGGCTGCCCCCACCCCGCGCCCACGGGTTCCGGCCACGGGGCCCATGGGTTCCGGCCACGGTCCGGCTAAGGCGCGATGACACTCGCGATGATCGCGACGACGACGGTCACGCCGAGCATGGCGCCCAGGACGAGGAGCAGCTTCTTCTGTCCGCCCTGCGGATTCGGTTCGAGCACTGGCATGGGCCCAGTGTCGCACTCACGCCTCGTCCTCGATCCGGCGGTCCCGGCCGGCCAGCACACCCACCGCGATCTGCGGCACCATGAGCCCGGCCATCAGGGCGATCGGCAGCCCCCAGCCGCCGCTGTGCTGGTAGAGCGTGCCGACCAGCAGCGGTCCGGGAATGGAGATCAGATAGCCGACGCTCTGGGCGAAGGCCGAGAGCTTGACGACGCCGGCGGAGCTGGTCGAGCGCATCCCGATCATCGTCAGGGCCAGCGGGAAGGCGCAGTTGGAGACGCCCATCAGCAGCGCCCAGGCCCAGGCGCCGGCGGCCGGTGCCAGCCACAGTCCGGTGTAGCCGGCCAGACCGCAGAGGCCGAGCAGCACCACGAGCGGGCCCTGGTGCCGCATCCGGGTCGCCAGCCGTGGCAGGACGAAGGAGAGCGGGACGCCCATCGCCATCGTGACGGCGAGCAGCACGCCCGCGGTACCCGCCGAGACCCCGGCGTCGCGGAAGATCTGCGGCATCCAGCCCATGGTGATGTACGCGGCCGTGGCCTGCAGGCCGAAGAAGACGGCCAGCGCCCAGGCGGTCGGCGACGAGGTGATCCGTACCGGGGCCTCCGGGGGCCGGGCCGCGGTGGAGGCGGCCGCTCCGGCGAGGGCCCGGCGCTGCCGGACCACCACGAGCCAGGGCAGCACGGCGACCGCGGCGAGCGCCCCCCACACCGCCAGGCCGGTCCGCCAACTGCCGCCCAGCGCCTCGGTCATGGGGACGGTGAGCGCCGCGGCGAGCGAGGTGCCCAGGGCCAGCGCCATGGAGTAGAGCCCGGTCATCGAGCCGACCCGGCCGGGGAACCAGCTCTTGATGACGACCGGCATCAGGACATTGCTGACCGCAATTCCGGCCAGGGCGAGCGCGCTGGCGGCGAGGAAGCCGCCGGTGCCGCCGAGGTACGGGCGCGCCACGACGCCCACGGTGATCGCGGCCATTCCGGCGCAGACGATCGCACCGGGCCCCCAGCGCCTGGCCAGCCGGGGCGCGGCGATGCCGAAGGCGGCGAAGCACAGGGCAGGGACGGAGGTCAGCAGGCCGGCGACGGTACCGCTCATGCCGAGGCCGGCGCGGACCTCCTCCAGGAGGGCGCCGAGGCTGGTGATGGCCGGGCGGAGGTTGAGCGCGGCGAGGACGAGACCGGCGATCACCAGGCGCGGCAGCCAGCGGCCGGCCGGCCCGGCCGCCGGGGCGGCATGCCCGGGGCCCGGCTGCGGGTGTTGCGGGCCGTCGGCCGGGTCGGTGGAGGTCGTACGGGGCCCGGCGGCGGGGCCGAGGGTCGCGAGGTCGTCGTCTGCCATAGACGCCATCATAGAATCATGGGATGAATCCCTGTCCAATTGATATCGGTAGCCTCTGCTGTCTCGGGCGGCGCCGGGAACCGACAGGATCCGGCGGGCGCCGCCCCGCCGCCGTCCGTCCGCCCCTTCCCCCCGGAGCGCAGCCATGCCTCTGACCTCGCCCCGCCGGTCCGCGCTGGCGGACCAGGTGATCGCGCAGCTGCGCGCCCAGATCACGTCCGGTGAGTGGCCGGTGGGATCCCGTATCCCGACCGAACCGGAACTCGTCGAGCAGCTCGGGGTGGCCCGTAACACCGTCCGCGAGGCCGTCCGGGCGCTGGCCCACAACGGGCTGCTGGACATCCGCCAGGGGTCGGGCACCTACGTGGTGGCCACCAGTGAACTGGCCGGGGTGATGAACCGCCGGTTCGCGGCGGCCGAGCCCGGCCACGTCGCCGAGCTGCGCAGCGCCCTGGAGGCGTCGGCCGCCCGGCTCGCCGCGGAGCGGCGCACCCCACAGGACCTGCGGCAGATCGACACCCTGCTGGAGCGGCGCGAGCAGGCCTGGGAGTCCGGTGCGGCGGAGGCCTTCGTGGAGGCGGACGCGACCTTGCACATGGCGATCGTGTCGGCCTCCCACAACGAGGTGCTGGCCGAGATCTACGCCGACCTCGGGGGCGTGCTGCGGGACTTCCTGCGGGCCGATGTGGGCGAGGAGCTGCGGCCCGAGGCGCATATGGACCATGCCCGGCTGGTGGAGGCGATCCGTGCGGGCGACGCCGACCGGGCGGCCGCCGAGGCGAGCGCGCACCCCTTCGGCTGCCGGCTGACCGTTCCGGGGCCCTGAGGGGTCGAACAGTTCCCGTAGGGGAGGCCGGCGCCCCCTGCGGGCCACAACGGGGCGGGCGGGGGCGGTATTCCCGTGAGGGCCATGACCGATTCCCATGGCGCAATGCGTACTGCCCGCCCCGGCACACCGGGACGGGCAGCATGGAGGAAACGCGGGACGTCAGGCGCCCATCATGTGCACACCGCCGTCGACGTGCACGATCTCGCCCGTCGTCCGCGGGAAGAAGTCGGACAGCAGGCCGACGACACCACGGCCGGCCGGCTCCGGGTCGGCCAGGTCCCAGCCGATCGGGGCGCGGTGGTTCCACACGTCCGCCAGCTCCTCGAAGCCGGGGATGGACTTGGCGGCCATCGACTTGATGGGGCCGGCCGAGACCAGGTTGCAGCGGATGCCCTTGGGGCCCAGGTCACGCGCCAGGTAGCGGTTGGTGCTCTCCAGCGCCGCCTTGGCCACGCCCATCCAGTCGTACTTCGGCCAGGCGATCTGCGCGTCGAAGGTGAGACCGACGACCGCGCCGCCGTGCTCCATGAGCGGCAGGCAGGCCATGGTCAGCGACTTGTAGGAGTACGCCGAGACCTGGACCGCGGTGCCGACGTCCGACCACTCGGCCTCCAGGAAGTTGAAGGCGCCCTGCGGGCCGAAGGCGATGGAGTGCACGATGCCGTCGAGGCGGGCGCCCTCACCCTGGTGCTCGCGGATCTTGTCGGCCAGACCGTCCAGGTGCTCCTGGTTGGTGACGTCCAGCTCGATGACCGGGGCGGGCTTGGGCAGCCGCTTGGCGATCCGCTCCACGAGGGAGAGCCGGCCGAAGCCGGTGAGGATGACCTCGGCGCCCTCGTTCTGGGCGACCTTGGCCGCCTGGAACGCGATCGACGACTCGGTCAGAACACCCGTGACCAGGATGCGCTTGCCTGCAAGGATTCCACTCATGCTGATCAGTGACCCATGCCCAATCCGCCGTCGACAGGAATGACGGCTCCGGTGATGTACGCGGCCTCGTCGGAGGCCAGGAAGCGGACCGAGGCGGCGATCTCCTCGGGCTGCGCATACCGCGCGAGCGGCACCTGCTTGACGATGCTCTCCCGCTGCTCGTCGGTGAGCACGCGGGTCATGTCGGTGTCGACGAAGCCGGGGGCGACGACGTTGACGGTGATGTTGCGGCTGCCCAGCTCGCGGGCGAGCGAGCGGGCGAAGCCCACCAGCCCGGCCTTGGAGGCGGCGTAGTTCGCCTGGCCCGGCGCGCCCATCAGGCCCACCACGGACGAGATCAGCACGACCCGGCCCTTGCGGGCCCGCAGCATCGCGCGGTTGGCGCGCTTGACCACCCGGAACGTGCCGGTGAGGTTGGTCTCCAGGACCGAGGTGAAGTCCTCCTCGGACATCCGCATCAGCAGCTGGTCACGGGTGACGCCGGCGTTGGCCACCAGCACCTCGACCGGACCCTGCTTCTCCTCGATCTCCTTGTACGCCTGCTCGACCTGCTCGTTGTCCGTGATGTCGCACTTCACGGCCAAAAATCCCGCGGGGGGCTCGCCCGAGCGGTAGGTGATGGCGACCTTGTCGCCTGCCTCGGCGAAGGCACGGGCAATGGCGAGGCCGATGCCGCGGTTACCTCCGGTGACCAGAACCGAGCGGCTCAAGAGATCACCCTTTCCGTTTCTGTCCGTCCTGCGTTCGATACGAAACTATCGGTCGCGGGGTCCTTCCGGGGAATCGAGCACGGACAGGCGCGTGCGCCGGTCACTGTCGGGTCTCCACAGAACCACGGCGGAATCCCGGACCGCGGCGGTCCCCGCCGGCCGTGTCGCACCGGACCCCGGCACCGTGCGTCACCTTGGCCGGCGCCCGGTGCCGCACCCCGGTGTCCTCTGGGCCAGGGGCCCGCCACAGGGCATGATGCAGGCGCCGACCACGGGAGGAATCCTTGCCTGCACCCCATGCCGTTGACGAGACATTCCTGGCGCTGCCGCTGCACGCGCTGGCCGATGCCGCGCTGGCCCGCGCCCGCGCGCTGGGCGCCGACCATGCGGACTTCCGCCTGGAGCGGATCCGCAGCGCGTCCTGGCGGCTGCGCGACGCCCGTCCGTCCGGGACCTCGGACATCACCGACCTGGGGTACGCGGTGCGGGTGGTGCACGGCGGGGCCTGGGGGTTCGCGTCCGGGGTGGATCTGACGATGGACGCGGCCGCGCGGGTGGCCGCGCAGGCGGTGGCGATGGCGAAGCTGTCCGCGAAGGTGATCAAGGCCGCGGGCTCCGACGAGAGGGTGGAGCTGGCGCCGGAGCCCGCGCACCCGGACCGCACCTGGGTCTCCTCGTACGAGATCAACCCCTTCGACGTCCCGGACGCCGACAAGACCGGGCTGCTGGCGGAGTGGAGCACGCGGCTGCTGGCCGCCGAGGGCGTGGCCCATGCGGACGCCGCGCTGCTGACCGTCCAGGAGAACAAGTTCTACGCGGACACCGCGGGCACCAGCACCACCCAGCAGCGGGTACGGCTGCATCCGCAGCTCACCGCGGTCGCGGTGGACCCGGCGAGCGGCGACTTCGACTCGATGCGCACCCTGGCCCCGCCGGTCGGGCGCGGCTGGGAATATCTGACCGGCGGCCACTACGACTGGGACGGTGAACTGGCCCGGATCCCCGAGCACCTCGCCGAGAAGATGCGCGCACCGACCGTCGAGGCCGGTGCGTACGACCTGGTGGTGGATCCGTCCAACCTCTGGCTGACGATCCACGAGTCGATCGGGCACGCCACCGAGCTGGACCGGGCGCTGGGCTACGAGGCGGCGTACGCGGGCACCTCGTTCGCCACCTTCGACCAGCTCGGGAAGCTGACGTACGGCTCCGGGATCATGAATGTGACGGGCGACCGGACCGCCGAGCACGGACTCGCGACGATCGGCTACGACGACGAGGGAGTGGCCGCACAGTCCTGGGACCTGATCAAGGACGGAACCCTGGTCGGCTACCAACTCGACCGCAGAATCGCCCAGTTGACGGGCTTCACCCGCTCCAACGGCTGCGCCTACGCGGACTCCCCCGGCCATGTCCCGGTCCAGCGGATGGCGAACGTCTCGCTGCGGCCGGCGGCGGACGGCCCGTCCACGGACGAGCTGATCTCCGGGGTGGAGCGCGGCATCTATGTCGTCGGCGACCGCTCGTGGTCCATCGATATGCAGCGGTACAACTTCCAGTTCACCCAGCAGCGGGCGTATGCGATCCGCAACGGCCGTCTCTGCGGGCAGGTGCGGGACGTCGCCTATCAGGCGACCACCACCGACTTCTGGGGCTCGATGACCGCGGTCGGCGGTCCGGAGACCTATGTGCTGGGCGGCGCCTTCAACTGCGGCAAGGCCCAGCCCGGCCAGGTCGCCGCCGTCTCGCACGGCTGCCCCTCCGCCCTCTTCCAGGGCGTGAACATTCTGAACACGACGCAGGAGGCCGGTCGATGAGCCGCCACCACGCAACCGGCCGGGGGTCCGGGGGTCGTCCCCCGGGAAGGCACCGTCTGAACACGACGCAGGAGGCCGGTCGATGAGCACGCGCAGGTCGCGTACGAACACCCCACACGAGATCGTCGAGCGGGCGCTGGAGCTCTCCCGCGCCGACGGCTGTGCGGTCATCGCCGATGAGCACTCCAGCGCCAATCTGCGCTGGGCGGGCAATGCGCTCACCACCAATGGCGTCACCCGCGGCCGCACCCTTACGGTGGTGGCGACCGTGGACGGCGGGCAGGGCACCGCCTCCGGTGTCGTCTCGCGGTCCGCGGTGACGGCGGACGACCTGGAGCCGCTGGTCCGGGCCGCCGAGGCGGCCGCCCGGGAGGCCGGGCCCGCCGAGGACGCCCAGCCGCTGGTCGGCGGCGGGAAGGCGTCCGCCGACTTCACCGAGGCGCCCGCCGAGACCTCCTCGGAGGTGTTCGCGGCGTTCGCGCCGGCGCTCGGCGAGTCCTTCCAGCTGGCCCGCGCGGGCGGCCGGGAGCTGTACGGCTTCGCCCACCACGAGGTCGTCTCGTCGTATCTGGGCACCTCGACCGGGCTGCGGCTGCGGCACGACCAGCCCACCGGGACGCTGGAGCTGAACGCCAGGGCGGCAGGTCCCGACGGGGCCGTACCCCGCTCGGCCTGGACCGGCCGGGCGACCCGCGACTTCACCGATGTCGACCCGCGGGAGCTGGACACCGAGCTGAGCCGGCGGCTGGACTGGGCCGGGCGGCGCATCGAGCTGCCCGCCGGGCGGTACGAGACGCTGCTGCCGCCGACCGCCGTCGCCGACCTGCTGATCTACCAGATGTGGTCGTCCGGCGCCCGGGACGCCGCCGAGGGCCGCACGGTCTTCTCCAGGCCGGCCGACGGCGACGGCGCGGCGGGGCGGCCCGGGACGGGCACCCGGCTGGGCGAGCGGCTCAGCGAGCTGCCGCTGACGCTGCGCAGCGACCCGCGGGCGCCGGGTCTGGAGTGCGCGCCGTTCGTCCTGGCGCACTCCTCCGGCGACGATGCCTCGGTCTTCGACAACGGACTGCCGCTGACGGCCACCGACTGGATCCGCGAAGGGGTGCTCAACCGGCTGCTGACCACCCGGCACAGTGCCGGGCTGACCGGCCTGCCGGTGGCGCCGGGCATCGACAACCTCCTGCTGGAGGGCGGAGGTTCGCGCTCGCTGGACGAGATGGTGGCGGCCGCCGGCCATGACGGTCCGGCGCTGCTGCTGACCTGCCTGTGGTACATCCGCGAGGTGGACCCGGCGACGCTGCTGCTGACCGGTCTGACCCGGGACGGTGTCTATCTGGTCGAGAACGGCGAGGTGGTCGGCGAGGTCAACAACTTCCGGTTCAACGAGTCGCCGGTGGACCTGCTGTCCCGGGCGGTGGAGGCGGGCCGTACGGAGCGGACCCTGCCGCGCGAGTGGGGCGACTACTTCACCCGCGCCGCGATGCCGGCGCTGCGCATCCCGGACTTCAACATGAGTTCGGTCAGCCGCGGGGTGTGAGAGGCCTGTGTGCGCCCGGCCCGTCGCGGCGGGCCGGGCGGGCGCACGGCGCGGGAGTGTCGTACCGGGCGAATAGACTGTCCGCTTGTCCTCCCCTCGGGGAACCACGATCGATCAGGAACGCCATGACACGCCTCGGCGAATCCGTCGCCCGCGCCACCACGCTGCTCTCCGCCGACCTCTCCTCGGACGCCACGGTCCAGGAGCTGCTCAAGGAGACGGGCGCGCGGCGCTATCTGGATCTGACGGACCTGCCCGCCAAGGAGCAGGCCGAGCTGATCGCGGCCCGTACGGTCGAGGTCCTGCCGGGCGTGGAGAAGCTGGCCGAGCGGATCGAGGAGCGCCGGGCGGCCGGCAAGGGTCTGCACATCAAGTTGGGCATCGACCCGACGGCCACCGATGTGCACCTCGGGCATGCGGTCCCGCTGATCATCCTGAGCCGGTTCCAGCGGCTGGGCCATGACGTCACGCTGATCATCGGTGACTTCACCGCCAAGATCGGCGACCCCTCGGGCCGTACGGCCGAGCGCCCGCCGCTGACCGACGAGGACATCGCGCAGAACCTCGCCACGTACCGCGAACAGGTACGCCCCTTCTTCGACTTCGAGAAGGTCAGCTTCCGGCAGAACAGCGAGTGGCTGGCGCCGTACACCTTCCCGGAGCTGCTGTCGCTGCTCGCCCAGGTGCCGGCCTCGCAGCTGCTGCAGCGCGAGGACTTCCGCAACCGGCTGGCCGCCGGGTCCGGTCTGACCATGACGGAGCTGCTGTACCCCATCGCCCAGGGCCTGGACTCGGTGGCGCTGGAGTGCGATGTGGAGCTGGGCGGCTCCGACCAGCTGCTCAATCTGCAGATGGGCCGCAAGCTGATGGAGCTGCGCGGGCAGCGGCCGCAGCTGGTGGTGACCATGCCGCTGATCGAGGGCACGGACGGCACCGGCGCCAAGATGTCCAAGTCCAAGGGCAATTACGTCGGGCTGAGCGCGCCCGCCGACGATGTCTTCGGCAAGATCATGTCGGTGCCGGACCGGCTGATGGAGCCGTACCTCAAGGCCTGGACGGAGTGGACCGACGAGGAGATCGCGCTCGTCCTGGGCCGGGTCGCGGACCGCTCGCTGCACCCGATGGACCTCAAGAAGGTCCTCGCGGGCGAGGTCGTGGCCGCGCTGTACGGGATGGACGCGGCGATGGCGGCGCGGGCCGGTTTCGTGGCGCAGTTCTCCAAGAAGTCGTTCGCCGATGTGGAGTCGCTGCCGTCGGTGGATGTCGCCGCGCACGGCGCGGAGACGGTGGCGGCCGTGCTGACGACGGTGCTGGAGTTCACCCCGAGCGCCTCGGCGGCGCGGCGGCTGGCCAAGCAGAACGCGCTGCGGCTGATCGTGGAGGCCGAGGGCGAGGGCAAGCAGCAGACCGTGGTGCTGGCGGAGGCCGATGCGGCCCGGCCGCTGGGCGAGGTGCTGGCCGAGAAGCTGGCGGACTCCCCCGGCGTCGCGTACCTGAAGGCCGGCCGCAAGCTGGGCCGGCTCGACGGCCGCTGAGACGGCAGACGTACGGACGGCCGGCGCGCGGAGGGTGCGCCGGCCGTCCGTGTGAGCAGGGCTAGGTCGCCTGTTTCTTGCGGCCCCGCATGGAGACCCAGAGGCGGTCACCGATGCCGACGACGAGGACCGCGCCGGCCAGTTGCAGCAGGTGCCGGATCCAGTCGATGCCGCCGGTCTCGTTGACCCCGATGCCGGTGGCCGCCCAGTTGCCGAGGACGCTGCCCAGCATGCCGAAGATCACGGTCAGCCAGAGCGGAATCTGCTGCTTGCCCGGGATGATGGCCTTCGCGATCAGGCCCAGCACCAGGCCCACGATGATGGCCCACAACCACGTCATGTCGACTCCTCTTGCGGCGCGGTGCAGATGACGGTCGCTCCGTCAGTGTCGCCCCGCTTCGACTACGGCGCACGCCGGAGCCGGGTGTACGCACGGTGGCCCGGCCGACCCGGGCGAGGCGTGGCACGACCCGGTCTCGAAGGCGGCGCAGTCGCGGCGTACCGTGGAAACCGACCGGATAGCGGGGAAATCCGGCATGACTGACCAGGTGGTGGAGCGTGATGCGGAAGCAGAGCAGCGGCGAGACCTTCCGGATCACCGGAGCCCGGCAGGGGCTGTCCGAGGATGTCCGCGGGCGGCAGCGCCGGTATGTGATCTCGATGGCGGTGCGGACGGTGGCCGTGGTGCTGACCGTCGTGCTGTGGAACATCGAGCGGCCCGTGGCCATCGCCACGTTGGTACTGGGGCTGGCGCTGCCCTATATCGCGGTCGTCATCGCCAACGCGGGCCGGGAGAACGCCCCTTCGCTCCCGAAGACGTTCGTCGCGGGCCCGACCAGGCCGATGCTGACGCCGGGTGCCTCCGACGCCCCGTCGGAGTCCGTTCCGGAACGTCCGGCGGCGGGCGCTTCCGCACCGGAACATGACCCCAGCTGATCATCTCCCGGTCTGCAAAGCTCAAGAAAAGCTCAGATCAATCATGGAGTTCCGGTGCACTCGGCGCCTTCCCCCGTGACATACTGCGTACGCGCTCCGCATCCCCCGTCGGAGCGACGGACCGACGCCGGGCGGCTCCCCCCGTGGCTGCCCGGCGTCGTCATGTCCGCAGGGCCTGACGGGCGGGATCGCCGGGCCGGGTCCGTGATCCCAGGACGTAGGGTTGAGGCCGTGAACTCCCCGAATCCCCAGGACTCCGCCGACAGCGCCGTCATCTGCTCCGCGAAGGGCTGCCGCGCCGCGGCCGTGTGGGTGCTGGCCTGGAACAACCCGAAGCTGCACACTCCGGACCGGCGCAAGACCTGGCTGGCCTGCGAGGAGCACCGGGAGCATCTGTCGCAGTTCCTCGGGGTGCGCGGCTTCCTGAAGGATGTCGTGACGCTGGAGGACTGGGAGGCGTCGGCCGCCGGTCGCTGAGACCGACCGGCTCAGCCGCCGATCGCGGACATCGGGCGCTCCGGCTGCAGGAACGACGGGTCGTCCAGACCCGAGCCCGCCTTCTTGCCCCACATCGCGACTTTCCATATCCGCGCGATCTCGTCATCGGGCGCCTCGGAGCGCAGCGCGGTCCGCAGGTCCGTCTCCTCGGTGGCGAACAGGCACGTACGGACCTGGCCGTCGGCGGTCAGACGGGTGCGGTCGCAGGCCCGGCAGAACGGGCGGGTGACCGAGGCGATCACTCCGACGCGGTGCGGGCCGCCGTCGACGATCCAGCGCTCGGCGGGCGCGGAGCCACGCTCGTCCTGGCCCTCGGGGGTGAGCGCGAAGCGGGTGCGCAGCGAGGCGAGGATGTCGCCCGCGGTGATCATGCCGTCGCGCTTCCAGCCGTGCTGGGCGTCCAGCGGCATCTGCTCGATGAAGCGGAGCTCGTAGTCGTGGTCGATCGCCCAGGCCAGCAGGTCGGGGGCCTCGTCGTCATTGAGGCCCGGCATCAGGACGGTGTTGACCTTGACCGGGGTCAGTCCGGCCGCGCGGGCCGCCTCCAGGCCGCGGAGGACGTCGCCGTGCCGCTTGCGGCGGGTCATGGCCTGGAAGACCTCCGGCCGGAGGGTGTCGAGGGAGACATTGACGCGGTCCAGACCGGCGTCGCGGAGGGCGGTGGCGGTGCGCTCCAGGCCGATGCCGTTGGTGGTCAGCGACATCTGGGGGCGTGGGGTGAGGGCGGCGACGCGCTCGACGATGCCGGGCAGACCGGGGCGGAGCAGCGGCTCACCGCCGGTGAAGCGGACCTCGTCGATGCCCAGGTCGCGCACGGCGATGGTGATCAGCCGGACGATTTCGTCGTCGGTGAGCAGATCGGGCTTGGCGAGCCACTGAAGGCCCTCTTCCGGCATGCAGTACGTGCACCGCAGATTGCAGCGGTCGGTGAGCGAAACGCGCAGGTCGGTGGCCACGCGGCCATACGTGTCGATGAGCACTGGGCCCCCTCCCCAAGAGTGATGGCTCGGTACGTCTCCTCAGGTGGATCAGTACGTCTTCGAGCCTACGCGATGGGTGTGACAGTGAGCAGAGATGAGAAGCACGAGGCGGGCGGGGCGGCATCGTAGAGATCTACGACGCCGTCCCGCCCGGCCCCTGTGGGGACGGCTCAGCCGGCCCCGTTCAGTGGGCGCCGGTCCCGGTCAGCGAGCGGACCTCCAGTTCGGCGTACTTCTGGGCGTCCGGCTCCTCCTTCGACAGCAGCGACCCCAGCCAGCCGAGCAGGAAGCCCAGCGGGATGGAGATCAGCCCCGGGTTCTCCAGCGGGAAGAAGGCGAAGTCCGCGGCGGGGAACATCGAGGTCTCCTTGCCGGAGACCACCGGGGAGAAGAGGACCAGGAAGACGGAGGAGGCGAGGCCTCCGTAGATGGACCACAGCGCGCCCTGGGTGGTGAAGCGCTTCCAGAACAGGCTGTAGAGGATCGTCGGGAGGTTGGCGGAGGCGGCGACCGCGAAGGCGAGCGCCACCAGGCCGGCGACGTTCAGCCCGCGGGCGAAGACGCCCAGCACGATGGCGACCGCGCCGATGCCGACGGTCGCCCAGCGGGCCGCGCCGACCTCCTCCTTCTCGGTGGCCTTGCCCTTGCGGAAGACATTGACGTACAGGTCGTGCGCGAAGGACGAGGACGAGGCGAGGGTGAGGCCGGCGACCACCGCGAGGATGGTGGCGAAGGCGACGGCGGAGATGACGGCGAGCAGGATGGCGCCGCCGGTGGAGCCGGCGCCGCCGCCGATGGCCTCGGCGAGGAGCGGGGCCGCGGTGTTGCCCGCCTTGTTGGAGGCGGTGATCGTCTCGGGCTTGATGAGGGCCGCGGCGCCGAAGCCCAGCGCGATGGTCATCAGGTAGAAGACGCCGATGATGCCGATCGCCCAGTTCACGGACTTACGGGCGGCCTTGGCGGTGGGGACCGTGTAGAAGCGGATGAGGATGTGCGGCAGGCCCGCGGTGCCCAGGACGAGGGCGAGGCCCAGCGAGATGAAGTCGATCTTCGAAGTGGCGCTGACGCCGTATTTGAGGCCGGGCTCCAGGAAGGCGGCGCCCTTGCCGCTGTTCTCCGCGGCGGCGCCGAGCAGCGAGGAGAGGTTGAAGTTGAACTTGAGCGCCACCAGGAAGGTGATGAGCAGGGTGCCGGCGATCAGCAGGACCGCCTTGACCATCTGGACCCAGGTGGTGCCCTTCATGCCGCCGATGGTGACGTAGAGGATCATCACGATGCCGACGAGGACGACGACGAGGATCTTGCCCGCCTCGCTGGTGATGCCCAGGAGCAGGGTGACCAGGGCGCCCGCGCCGGCCATCTGGGCGAGCAGGTAGAAGATCGAGACGACGATGGTGGAGGTGCCCGCGGCCGTACGGACCGGTCGCTGGCGCATCCGGTAGGCGAGGACGTCGCCCATGGTGAACCGGCCGGAGTTGCGCAGCGGTTCGGCGACCAGGAGCAGCGCGACGAGCCAGGCGACGAGGAAGCCGATGGAGTAGAGGAAGCCGTCGTAGCCGAAGAGGGCGATGGCGCCGGCGATGCCGAGGAAGGACGCGGCGGACATGTAGTCGCCGGAGATGGCCAGCCCGTTCTGGAATCCGGTGAACTGCCGCCCGCCGGCGTAGAAGTCCTCCGCGCCCTTGGTCTGCCGGCCGGCCCAGACCGTGATGGCGAGGGTGGCGGCGACGAAGGCCGCGAAGAGGGTGATGATCAGGGCGCGGTGCTCGCCCGCGCCGCCGGCCGCGAGCTGCTGCACGAGCGGCTGCTGGGTGAGGTTCATGCGTCGCCCTCCAGGCGGGACTTGATGGCCTCGGCCTTCGGGTCGAGCTTGGCGGCGGCGTGCCGGGAGTACCACCAGGCGATGAGGAAGGTCGTCACGAACTGGGCGATGCCGAGGACGAAGGCGACATTGAGGTGACCGACGACCTTGATCGCCATGAAGCCGCCGGCGTAGCTCGACAGCAGCACATATCCGAGGTACCAGAGGATGAAGGCGACGGTGAGCGGGAAGGCGAATGAGCGGTGCGCGCGGCGGAGTTCATCGAATTCCGCGCTCGACTGCACCTGGAGGTAGTCGGGCGGCTCATGCGTCCCCGGGTCGAGGGTCGGTGCGGCACTCACGGGATCTCCTGACGCGAAGGGGCGGGTTTCCCAGGGACCGGTCCGGGACCTGCACGGGAGCGCCCCGACCGATCATAAGGAATATATAAGTGATCTAGATCACGCATGGTAGAGGCGCATCACACGATCCGACAGGGGGGTGTTGGTTGAATCCCAGAAGATTCCGAGGGAATGCCCGCGCCGACCGCCACCGCGCCCGGGGCGCTTCGTTGAGCCCGGTGTGAATCCGCCGCCCCAGCAGGCCCCGCAGCCCCCCGCTCCCCGTCGGCGCCCGTACGGCAGCGTCCGGCTGCCTGCGCCGCTCACCGTCGCTCCGTCGGAACCCCGGCCGGGGACCGCCACGGCCGCCCGCCGCTGGTACGGTCCGCGGATCGCGCTGCCCCCGCTGAGCATCACGACTCTGCGGCGCAACGGCTGACCGGCCCGCCCGCGGCCCGCCGACGGCAGGACGGCCGACGGTAGAACGGCCGACGGCAGGACGGGCGGCGGCGGAACGGGCGGCGACCCACCGGCCAGGGCCACGGCGACGGCGACGGCCATGAGGGCGGCCCCGAGGGTGGCCATGACGGCCGATCAGATCGCGCCGTACGCGGCTGACGCGCCATCAATTCAGGGCTCGTGGCAGCTTTTCCCCCGTTTTTTTCCGCTTTCCATTGCTGTACGCGAGTGATCGCCGATAACTTCACGTCTCACTGCACCCCACCCGTGCGCAATCCGCCGCACGGGCGGTCTCCCGGATGATGTGGAGTACCCATGGCACATCCCCGATCCAGACGCATGCGGGCGCTGGCCGTACCGCTCGGACTGGCTCTGACGGCGTCGCTCGGTTTCCTGCCGCAGGCGGCCACCGCCGCGCCCCAGGACTCCGCCCCGGCCGCCGCGGCCTCGGCCGACGGCCCGCTGCTCTCGTACGTCGTGAACACCACGCCCGGCCACACCACGGTCGGCAAGGTCAAGAAGGCGATAGCCCAGGCCGGCGGGAAGGTGATCATCGCCCATGAGCAGATAGGCGTGATCGTCGTCCACTCGGCCAACCCGCAGTTCGCCGCCACCGTGCGGACGGTGCCGGGCGTGCAGTCGGCGGGCGCGTCCCGTACCGCGCCGCTCAAGGCACAGGGCACCACCGACGTCGGCAAACCGCAGAAGGTCGACCTGCCGAAGTCCCAGCTCAAGGCGGCCGGCCAGGCGGCGAAGGCGAACGGCGAGGAGCCGCTCGAACCGCTGCAGTGGGACCTGCCCGCCATCAAGGCCGACAAGGCCGCGAAGGTGAACCCGGGCAGCAAGAAGGTCACCGTCGCCGTCATCGACACCGGCGTGGACGACACCCACCCCGATCTGAAGGCCAACTTCTCCGCGAAGCAGTCCGCCAACTGCGTGGGCGGTGTGGCCGATACGTCCAAGGGTGCCTGGCGCCCCTGGGACCCGGACAACGACTACCACGGCACGCATGTCGCGGGCTCGATCGCCGCGGCCCGCAACGGCGTCGGCGTGGCCGGGGTCGCCCCGGGCGTGCAGATATCCGCCCTCAAGGTCAGCGAGCCGGAGACCAGCCTCTTCTACGCCGAGAGCGTGGTCTGCGCCTTCGTCTTCGCGGCCGACCACGGTGTCGAGGTCACCAACAACAGCTACTACGTCGACCCGTGGATGTTCAACTGCAAGAACGACGCCGACCAGGCCGCCATCATTGACGCGGTCGGGCGTGCGGCGAGCTACGCCCAGCGCAAGGGCGCGATCAACGTCGCGGCGGCGGGCAACTCCGATCTCGACCTGGCGGCCGCCAAGCTGACCGACGACTCCAGCCCGAACGACACCACCCCGGTCGAGCGCACCATCACCCCGAAGACCTGCTGGGACGTGCCCACCCAGCTGCCGGGTACGGTGACGGTCGCGGCGAGCGGAGTGCAGAAGCTCAAGTCCGGCTACTCCAACTACGGACTCGGCCAGATCGATGTGGCCGCGCCGGGCGGTGACTCGAAGCAGGTGCCCGAGCTGCCCGCCAAGAACGGCAACATCCTCTCCACCATGCCGGGCGGCGACTGGGCCTACCTGGCCGGTACGTCCATGGCGAGCCCGCATGTCGCGGGTGTCGCGGCGCTGCTCAAGAGCGCCCACCCGAAGTCCAGCCCGCAGGAGATCCAGTGGCTCCTGAAGAAGCAGGCGGACAACCCCGGCTGCCCCACGGGTGAGTCCACCTGCACCGGCACCAAGCATGTCAACAGCCACTTCGGCTACGGCATCGTCGATGCGCTGGACGCGGTGAAGAAGTAACTCCAGGGCCGGTAACGGCAGTTGTGGGGAGGGCCGGGTGATCGCACCCGGCCCTCCCTCCTGTCGTCCCGGGAGCGGGCCGGTGGGCTGGTGGACTGGTGGCCGGTGGGCCGGTGGACCGGTGGACCGGTCAGGCAGGGTCGCGGCCGAGGAAGGCCGCCAGCCGGTCCGTGGCGCTCGCGCCGGGCGGAGCGGGGCGCTCCGGGGCGAACGAGCTGCCCTCGGTGCGCGGTGCGGCGCCGTAGATCCGGCGCGCCGCGGCCAGGGTCTCCTCGGCGGCCTCCGGCGCCAGTCCGGTCGGCGCGCCGGTCGCCCGTGCCAAGTCCCAGCCGTGGGCGAGGAGTTCGACCACGACCTGTTGGACGATCATCGCGCCGGGCGCCTCGTAGGGGCCGTAGGTGCGCCGGAGCATCCCGCTGCCGGTGAAGGCGGCGAGGGCGGCGCGTACCGAGTCGTCGAAGGCGGCGCGGTGGTCGTCACCGAGGTGGTCGGCGGTGTGGTCATCGCGCGGGGCGTCCTCGGCGATCGAGGTGGCCATCAGGTTCTCCCACACCATGTGGTCGAGCAGCTGCCGTACGCTCCACCCCGCGCACGGTGTCGGCAGCGCGAGGTCCTCGGGCCGTACGGCGGCGACCAGGGCGGCGACATCGCGGGTCACCTGCTCGTAGGCGCGCAGTACCCGGTCCGGGTCGGTGCCGTCGAACGCGGAGCGGTCCAGCCCGTACGGCCGGGGGTGGGCGCGCAGCGCGGCCGTGGTCCAGGCTCCCGCGGTGTCCCAGCGGGGTGGCGCGGGCCGGCCGGTGACCGTGCACAGCAGCTGCCAGTAGCGCTCGACAACGGGTTCGGCGGCGGTCTCCAGCTGCTCCAGCAGCCGGGCACGGGCCGCCGGGTTGTCCTCGGTGGGCGGGTCGGCGGTGCCGGTCTGGGTGGGGAGCCAGGCGGCGACCAGCTCGGCGATGACGGGCTCCGCGGCCGGGGAGTCCGGGGCGATCCCGGCCGCGACGGCCGCCTCACCGCGTACCCGCATCAACTCCGCGACCCGGGCGGCGGCTTGCCCCTGCGCGGCCTGCTCCTGCGCCGCCTGCTCCTGCATGGCCGGGTCCGGCGCCGCGGCGGTGCGCGGCTCGGTCGTGGTGTGGCTCGCCCCCGGGGCGCGTCTCTCCTCCGGGGCGCGTCTCTCCTCCGGGGCGTACGGCTCGCTCTTGGCGTCCGGCTCCCCCGCCGGCGGTGCCGTACGCGCGCTGTACTCGGCCAGCCGGCGCAGCGCCGCCCGTAGTTCCGGCTCGCGAACCAGGGCGGCCAGCTCGATCCAGGCGCCGATCTGCTCGGGGGTGGGATCGTCGGGCAGATCGGGAGTGGCGGCCAGCAGACCGCTGCGGTAGGCGGGGGCGTCCACCCCGTCGAGGGCGTCCTCGACGAAGTCCGTGATGATCCGTCGGCGTTCCCGGGCGGACAGACGGGCCAGTTCGGTCATGTACGGCAGCTCCTCTGCTGCGCTGCCCCGCGCGGCCACCGAGCGCAGCACGGCGGACTGCAGCCGCAGGGTGCGGATCTGCGCGTCCAGCGCGTCCGCCCACTGCTCCGCCGTCTCGGCGACCGTGAGCTCGCGGTGCAGCACGGACCGGATGGCCGTCAGACCGATGCCCAGTTCGCGCAGGCTGCGCACGATCTCCAGGCGGGCCGGGGCGTCCGGGCCGTAGAGCCGGTAGCCCGCGGGGGTGCGGGCGGCGGGCGGCAGCAGGTCCTGGTCCGACCAACTGCGGATGGTCTTGACCGGCACACCGGTCAGCCGTGCCAGTTCGCCGATGGTCAGCAGACCCGTGCCGTCCTCGTTCATGCCGTCCACTCTCGGGTCTCCCTCGGGGGGAGACTCAAGCCGCGGCGCACCCGGCGGGCCCGGACCCGGCGGGTGCGCCACCCCTCAGCGCTTCACGGTGCGCCTGCCGTCCGCAGCTCCTGCGCCCGCTGTGGCGCGTTCCGCGGAGGCGTGGCGGCGGACCGGAGCACACCGTCGGCCAGCGCCCACTGGGCCGCGACATAGGTGAGCATGATCCAGAACTGGGGGGCCGGGAGCTGCGGCCAGTGCGCGATCCCGCTCGCGATCAAGGTGTCGGAGAGCAGGAACAGCAGTCCGCCGGCCGCGGCCCACGGGCCCGCCCGGAGCGCGCCGAACGCCATCGCGGTGAGCAGCAGGCTGTACCCGGCGACCGGGATCCGCAGCTCCGCCGGGAGGTCCGGCCACAGCAGCACCACCGTGCCGGTCAGCAGGACGGCGTATCCGGCGCCGGCCGCGGCGGTCAGCCCCCGCCGTCCGGCCACGGGCCCCGCCCCGTGCCGGGCGAACAGCAGCAGGTAGCAGACGTGTCCCGCGGCGAACGAGCCCATCCCCACCAGGAAGGCGAGGCCCCCGCCGATCTGGAGGAAGGTGTCGCCGCCACAGCCGAAGAGGAGCGCACCGGCGAGCAGCGGGGGGCCGCCGCGCGCCAGCGCATAGCCGGCGAGCACCGGCATCAGCACGGGCTTGGTGATCTGTACGACGGGCAGGACGCCCCCGAGCAGCGCCCCGAGGTGTACGACGCCCAACAGGACGCACACCCACAGCAACGGCTGTACGGCCCGCGGCCACCGTGCCGTCATGTGGCCGGCTCCTCGACGGAGGCGGGCGCCCGGTCCCCGGCCGGCCCGGCCTTACGGGCCTCCTCGGCAGCCTTCCGGGCCTCCTCGGCGGCGACCCGCTCGGCCGGCTGCCAGCCCGGCCCGCGGAACACCCGTCCGGCGCGCTCGCGCCAGCTGTCCGCGGCCCGTATGTCCCGCGCGATGGCGGCGTACTCATGGGTGGCCACCCGCAGCGGGTTGAAGGTCTCGATGTTCTTGGTGAGTCCGTAGACGGGCCGCTCGGTCTCCGCGACGAACGAGCCGAACATCCGGTCCCAGATGATCAGAATCCCGCCGAAGTTCCGGTCCAGGTAGCCGCCCTGGGAGGCGTGGTGGACGCGGTGGTGGGACGGGGTGTTGAGCACGAACTCGAAGGGCCGGGGCAGCTTGTCGATCCGCTCGGTGTGCACCCAGAACTGGTAGAGGAGGTTGGCCCCGGAGGTGAAGGCGATCGCGGCCGGGTGGACGCCGAGGGCGACCATCGGGACGTAGAACGGCCAGACGGTCCAGGTGGTCCAGGGCTGCCGCAGGGCGGTGGTGAGGTTGAACTTCTTGCTGGAGTGGTGCACCACGTGGCAGGCCCACAGGACGCGGATGACGTGGTGGCCGCGGTGCGACCAGTAGTAGAAGAAGTCCTGTGCGAGCAGCATCAGGATCAGCGTCCACCACAGCACGGGCACCCGCAGCGGGGTGAGTTCGTAGATCGTGGCGTAGATCGCCACGATGGGTATCTTCCACAGCGCGTCGAACACGAGGCTGCCCAGCCCCATGCCGACGCTGGTGGCGGCGTCCTTCGCCTCGTAGCCCGCCGCATCCTCGTCGGGATGCAGGCGATAGCTCACCATCTCCACCACGGTGAGCAGGACGAAGGCCGGTACGGACCACAACACGACATCGGGCAGGTGCGGCATGTCCCGCACGATAAAGGCGTTGACCGGGGTGCCGCTAGGGGTTGTTACTGAGAAGTATGTAAGACGTGTCGTCAGCTGGGCCACCACGCCCGCCGTCGACGCTCCCCACGACGACCGGAAACGAGGTCCCATGGCCGGCACACCCACCCTCGCCCTGCTCGGCGGCGGTTTCTCCGACGATCCCGACACCCTGCTGGACGACTTCGTGCTGGACGCCGTGGGGCGGGCCCGGCCGAAGGTCTGCTTCCTGCCGACCGCGAGCGGCGACGCACCGGGCTACATCGAGGGGTTCCACACCGCGTTCGCGGCACGGGACTGCGAACCGAGCCACCTGGAGCTATTCCGTCGCACCGTGTCCGATCTGCGGGCGTTCGTCCTGGCGCAGGACATCATCTACGTCGGCGGCGGCAACACCGCCAACATGCTCGCCGTCTGGCGGGTGCACGGCCTGGACACGATCCTGCGCGAGGCGTACGCGTCCGGGGTGCTGCTGTGCGGCATCAGCGCCGGGGCGTGCTGCTGGTTCGAGTCCGCGTTCTCCGACTCCTTCGGCCCGCCGGTGCCGCTCGCCGACGGACTGGGGCTGCTGCCCGGCAGCCTGTGCCCGCACTACGACAGCGAGCCGGAGCGCCGGCCCGGCTATCTGGCGGCCGTCAACGACCGGGCGCTGCCCGCAGGTTGGGCGGTCGAGGACGGCGCCGCCGGCCTGTTCACCGACGGCCGCCTGGTGGACGTGGTCACCCGGAAGCCGGGCGCCACCCTCCGCCGGGTGAGCGTCGGCGCGGACGGCGCGGTGACGGAGGTGGCACAGGCGGCGCGGGTGCTGGGGCCCAGCCTGCCGGGGGCCTAGGGTGCCGGAGGCCTAGGGAGCCAGGGGCACGGGGCCCTGGGGTGCTGGGGCCCAGGGGGCCCTGTGGCGTGCTCGCCCCCGTCTCGCGCCCGGGCCGCCCCTCACCACACCCGCACCGCCCCGCCCCGTGCGAACGCCGGGCTGGTGGCGTTCGGGGGGATCTCGTCCAGGGGCTCGGTGAGGTCGGTGATGCTCGGGCCGACGCGGGCGGCGAGGGGGGCGAGGCGGGCGAGGTCGAAGCCGTAGACGCGGGCGGCGTTGGTGCCGAGCATGGCGGCGGTCTCGTCGGCCGGGACGCCGGCGTAGGCGAGGCGGAGGGCCTCGCGGGAGTGGGGGTGGGTGCCCTCGTCGTGGGGGTAGTCGCTGCCCCACATGATCTTGTCGAGGCCGATGCGGTGGCGGAGCGGGACCTCGTGCGGGCGCATGAAACTGGCACCCACGAAGCAGTGGTCGCGCCAGATTCCGGCCGGCGAGTCGCCCATGGCCTCGCCCAGGCCGACGCCGAATTTGGCTTCGGCGGTGGCGGCCCGGGACGCGGACGCGACCAGCCGCCCGTGGTAGTAGTCCAGCATGTCCAGGACACCGGGGATCCAGCCGGAGCCCTGTTCGGTGAGGACGAGGCGGAGACCGGGATGGCGGCGGAAGGCCCCGCCGAAGATCAGGTGCCACAGGGCCCGGTGGGAGAACCAGGTCGTCTCGACCATGAAGACGGCGCGGGCGGCGGGTTCGTCGCCGAGCGGCGGGGAGGCCGAGCCGCCGTGGTGGTTGACGGGGACGTCCAGTTCCGCGCAGACCGCCCAGAGGGGGTCGTAGGCCCCGGAGTGGAGTTCGGGGAGGCCGGAGCCGGGCGGGGTGCCGGGGAGCATGACACCGCCGGTGAGCCCGGCTTCCCTGGTGCGGCGGACTTCCCGTACGGCCTCGTCGACATCGTGGAGGAGGATCTGGGCGACGCCGGCCCGGCGGCCCGGGGCCTCCGCGCAGAAGTCGGCGAGCCAGCGGTTGTGGGCGCGCAGGCCCGCCCAGCGCTGTTCGAACTCCGTGCCGCTGGGCGCGGGGGCCATGAGGGCGGCGCTCGGGAAGAACGGCGGGATGGTGTTCGGGAAGACGACCTCGGCGACGATGCCGTCGGCTTCGAGTTCGGCCAGGCGGCGGGCGGAGTTCCAGTTGCGGTCGGCGGTGTCGGCGAGCAGATCCTCGTGCGGGTTGACGTAGGACGCCGCCCAGGCGTCGAAGTCGTCGTGGTACCGGGACTCCAAGTACGGCCGGTAGTCGAGCAGATCGGCGCCGGCGTGGCAGTCGGCGGAGATGACGGTGTAGCGGTCGTCGGTCATCACTGTGCCCCCAGTACCGGGAAGTCGTGGTCGGTCAGCCAGTGGCGGCCCACCTCGCGGGAGCGGGCCCAGGAGGCCTCCACCGCCGACTGGTCGGCGCTCTGGCCGAGTTCGGCCGGGGTGGGGCCGATACGGCGGGCCAGCGGGGCCAGCCTCGCGGTGTCGAAGCCGAAGGCCTCGGCGGCGGACAGGCCGAGCATGCGGCGGGTCTCGCTGACCGGAATGTCATGGAAGGTCTTCTTCAGCCAGCCGCGGGTGTCGGGCCAGGTGCCTTCGGGGTGCGGGAAGTCGCTGCCCCAGAGGATGTTGCCGACGCCGATCTCGTAGCGCTGGGCGAGTTCCCGGCGTTTGGTGTTGGTGGCGCAGACGAAGACCTGCCGGTCCAGGTACTCGTGCGGCGGACGCTTGAGCGCGGCGAACGGGGAGAGCTTCTTGCCGCCGTGCGCGCCCAGGTAGAGGCGGTCCATGAACCACAGGAGGTTGGGCAGCCACCAGCAGCCGGACTCGGCGATGCCGAACCGCAGGCCCGGGTGGCGTTCGAAGACGCCGGACCAGAGCAGGAACCACAGGGGGCGCGCGGGCCACCAGGTCACCTCGGAGACATAGATCCCGAGGTGGTCGCCGTACTCGTGGCGGGGCGCGGCCCCGGAGTGGGTCAGCACCGGCATCGCGCACTCGGCGGCCGCGGCCCACACGGGGTCGTAACGGCGGTCGTGGTACGGCTCCTTGCCGCCCCACATGGACGGGATCATCAGGGCGCCGAGCCCGGACTCCTTGGCGCGGTGGATCTCGGCCACGACCCGGTCCGTATCGGCGGTGACCGGTAACAGGGCCACACCGCAGTGCCGTTCGGGGTGTCCGGAGACGAAGTCGGCGAGCCAGCGGTTGTGCGCCTGGGCACCCGCCATACCGAGGTCGGGGTCATGGTCTCCGGAGAGGCCGAGGCCGACACCGAAGGGGGCCGCCGTACCGCTGTCGACGGCGTCCGCGTCCGGGAAGACGACCTCCGCCGCCACTCCGTCGCCGTCGAGTTCCTTCAGCCGCTGTGCGGGGTCCCAGCCGCCGCGCAGGCCCTCCTCGTGCTCCTGGAACCACCGGGCGGCGAAGGCGTCGTTGCGGATGCCGAGGCGGGTGGCCTCCGCGCGGCGGGCGTCCCGCTCGCCGAGGAACGCGTCGAAGGCGCGGTGGAAGCGGGCGTCCAGGTAGGGGCGGTACTCCTCGGTGGGGAGCCCGGCGTGGCAGTCGGAGGAGATGATCAGGTACGGCTCGTGCGGGCCTGGACGGCTGTCCGGCCGGTCCGTGGGGGCCTGTGGGTTCGTGGGGACCTGTAGGTCGGTGGAGACCTGTGGGCCCGTGGATGCCTGTGGGCCCGTGGATGCCTGTGGGCCCGTGGATGCCTGTGGGCCCGTGGATGTCTGTGGGTCCGTCATGGCGGAACCTCCCTCAGTCGTCCGGGTCGAGGATGAAGTGCTCCAGGTAGGCGGGGTCGGTGCGGTCGAGCATCGAGGCGGAGCGCGCCCGGATCTGCGCGTCGGTGTGCGCACTGGGCGGCAGCAGCCAGAAACGGCCGGCCCGGACACCGTCCACGACCTGCGCCGCGACGTCCTCGACGGGGGTGAAGGCGATCTCCTGCCCGGCCTCCTTCATCGCCGCCTCCCACTGCGCCAGGCTGCGGTACGGCGTACGGCGCGGCCGGGTCTTGGCGTAGCGCACGGGCCGGTTGCGGTGCGACTCCCACAGGCCGGTGCGGAGCATGTGCGGGCCGGGGAAGAGCACCGAGGCGCCGATGGGGGCGCGCTCGGCCTTGAGGTGGGCGTAGAGCGATTCGGTCATGGTCACCACGGCCGCCTTGGTGACGGCGTAGACGGACGCGGTGGGCAGCGGTGCGACACCGCCGTCCGCCGAGGAGGTGTTGACGACATGGCCGGGTGCGCCGCCCGCCAGCATCCGCGGCAGAAAGCACTGGATGCCGTGGAAGACGCCCCAGACGTTCACCGCGAACGCCCAGGCCCAGTCGTTCGGCTCGTGTTCCCACATCCGGCCCTCGGCGCCGGAGCCCACCCCCGCGTTGTTGCACAGCAGGTGGACGGCGCCGAATGCGTCGTACGCGGCGTCGGCGAGCGCGGCGACCTCTTCTCGCACCCCGACGTCCACGGTGCGCGCCAGTACCCGGGCGCCGTCCGCGGCCAGTTCGTCGGCGGCGGCCCGCAGCGGCTCCTCCTCCACGTCCGCGAGGACGACCCGCAGCCCGTCCGCGGCGAAGCGGCGCGCCATGGCCAGGCCGATACCGCCGGCGGCGCCGGTGACGACCGCGACCTGTCCCGCCGTCAGCTCCATGCCCGCTCACCTCTCCGCGCCGGTCGGGCCGGCCGTGTTTCCGGCAATGTTTCCGGCCGTGTTTCCGGCCGGGGATCCTGGGGTTGTCCTGTGGGGGAGCACGGCATCAGACACTCCCCTCGGGCGGACCGTCGAGGAGCTGCTGCGGATCGTCGTAGCGCTGGTGGACGTACGGCAGCAGGGACCGGGCGCTGACCCGCTCGACGACCCGGCCCTGCTGGTCGCTGGTCTTCTCGCCGAGGGTGAGCTCGACGAGGGTGCGTACGGGGAGGTCGGCGACGGGGTCGTACATCGACTCGCGGAGGACGACATCGCCGGTGATCTTCTCCAGCTTGCGGACCTTCTCGTGGCGCAGGCAGTGCACCAGCACCGGGTCGAGGTCGAAGCCCGAACCGTCCACGGCGGGAAGGAACTTGAAGTAGAAGTCGGTCTTCCGGGACGGCTCGGGGACCGGCAGCGGTCCGCTCACCGCACCGCGTACCTCGACGAAGGCGATGCCGTGCCGGGCGAGCGCGGCGCGCACGACCGGGCCGTCGCGCTCGACGGTGACCTCGCCCAGCTTCTTGGGCTCGCCGAAGACCTCCCGCCCTCCGGTCAGGGCCCGCTCGTGGGTCATCGGCATGACCAGCGGATACCAGCCCTCGACGCCGCGGTGGGCGGCCGCGACGGCGACCGAGCCCGCGCCCAGGGGGTAGCCGGGCAGCTCGACCTTGCTGATGTTGGCCCGGACCAGCGGGCGTCCGGTGGGTTCGAGGGGCGGCGGCAGCACGGCCGCGACCGCCTCCGGGTCGCTCTCCCACACGGCGACCACACCGGTGGACCAGATGTCGGGGAGCCGGGAGCCCGCGGCGCGCGCCGCGGTGATCTCCGCCTCGGTGCGCGCTCCGTAGCGTATGCGTGCCATGGCGTACCACCCTTCGTCGTCGGTGACTTGCGAGGGTCGTGCGAGGCGTCTGTAACACTGTTACACCGAGCGGGATGAAGGGTAAAGAGCCGTGTACGCACGGGAGTTGAGGGATAGTGGGGGAATATGACACGTACCGCACTGACCGGCGAAGAGGTTCTGACGGCCGCCGCCCGGCTGGTGCGGGCGGAAGGCCCCGGCGCGCTGACCATGCGCCGCCTCGCCACGGAACTGGGCACCGCCGTCACCTCCATCTACTGGCATGTCGGCAACCGCGAGTCCCTCCTGGACGCCCTCGTCGAGCGCACCATCCGGGAGATGGGTGAGATCCACCCCACCGGGGAGACCCCGCACGCACGCATCGTGTCGGTCGCCCGCGCGCTGCACTCGGCGCTGCGCGAGCGCCCGCAGCTGATCGCGATGGTGCATGAACGCGGCCTGACGGAGCGGATGTTCCTGCCCGCGCAGCAGGCGCTGGTCCATGAGATGCACGCCGCCGGGCTGCGCGGCGAGACGGCCGCGGAGACGGTGCGGGCGGTCCAGTTCCAGGTCGTCGGCTTCGTCCTGGTCGAGCGCAACCGCGAGCGGTCACCCGAGCAGCATCCGAGCGAGGGTGAGCTGTGGGACTCCCCCACCGCCGAGCACGATCCGGCGCTGGCCCGCGCGCTGGCCGGCCCGGTCGACACCGGGCGGCTGTTCGCCGTCTCCCTGGAGGCGCTGGTGACCTCACTGCTCTCGCCGACGGCGCCCGCCTCCTGAACGGGTGTGGCCGACGGCGGCGGCTCGCGGCTGCCCGGAACCGCTCATCGCCGGAGGCCGCGTGACGGCACCGCACGGAACGGCTTCAGGGCGGCGGCGGTGCGGCCGCCCGTTCGTGTGGTTCTTTCCGCCGTTCCTGGGAGGCGTTTCGCCGTCTTCCTTCCGAGGAGAGTCCGTATGTCCCCTTCCTCCGGGGAGTGCTCGGTCCATCCGGAGTGCTCCGTCTTTGCGGGAGCGGCTTTTCGCCGTCCCCTGGGGCCTGCTGGTTTTCCCCGCCGCCCGGGCCTGCTGGTTTTCCCCGCCGCCCGGGCCTGCTGGTTTTCCCCGCCGCCCACCCCCCTTCGGGGGGTGGGCGGGTTAGGTGGGTACCCCCCAGGCTCTGGGTGGGCGGGTCAGGCGGGCACCCCCGGCGTCGGGGTGGGCGAGTGAGGCCCCCAGCCCCGGGGCAGTTGAAGCACCCCGCCCCCGGCAGATGGAGCCCCCCGCCCCGGGGCAGACGAGGCCCCCCGAACAATCCACCCCCAGACCACGTGAGAGCCCCCCAACCACCTCCCGCCCCACCGCACCCCCACACCCCCGCCCCCACACCCCGTCAACTCCCCCACCCGCCCGCGAACTGCCGGGGTGCCAGCTGCGTGAACCTCCGGTGTGTCGTCGGGCATACCTCCGGTGTGTCCGACGCGGTTCGGTGGCTGTCAGTGGTGGCCCGTATCCTCAGGGACCATGCTCGAAGACCGCATGGCAGCAGCCGCCGACCCGATCGCGCCGAAGATCGGGCAGCAGCCGGGCCCGCAGACGCCGCCGGCTCCCTGGCCGTCCGCGTATCCCCAGGGATACGCGGTGGTCGACGTGGAGACCACGGGCCTGGCCCGCGACGACCGGATCATCTCGGCAGCCGTGTACCAACTCGACGCGCAGGGCGAGGTCCAGGACCACTGGTACACCCTCGTCAACCCGCAGCGGGATCCGGGACCGGTCTGGATCCACGGGCTCACGAGCGCCGTGCTCGCCGATGCCCCGCTCTTCCCGGAGATCGTCCCGGAGCTGTCCCGGCGCCTGGCGGACCGGGTGCTGGTCGCGCACAACGCCATGTTCGACTGGTCGATGATCGCCCGCGAGTACGCCCGCGCCTCGGCGACCGCGCCGGTGCAGCAGCGGCTGTGCACCATCGCCCTGTCCAAGGAACTGCGGCTGCCGCTGCCCAACCACAAGCTGGAGACCCTCGCCGCCCATTACGGCGTGGTGCAGGAGCGCGCCCACCATGCGCTGGACGACGCCCGGGTGCTGGCCGAGACCTTCCGTCCCAGTTTGCGGCGGGCGGCACAGGAGGATCTGCGGCTGCCGCTGCTGAGCTGCCAGCCGCTGACGGAGTGGTCGGACGCCCCCGCGCCCCGGCAGCGCGCCTCCGCCTCGTCCTACCGCCCCACGTCCTGGCGGCCGTCCCGTAAGCGCCCGGCGTGCCCGTACCCCAACCCGGGGCGTTACGCATCGGGCGGCCGGCTCGTCCAGGGGATGCGGGTGGCCTTCTCGGGCGACACGTCCGTGGACCGCGAGCTGCTGGAGGACCGGGCGATCGAGGCGGGTCTGCATGTCGCCACGAGCGTGTCCCGGCTGACCAGCCTGCTGGTGACCAACGATCCCGACGCCCGGACCTCCAAGACCGCCAAGGCCGCCTCGTTCGGCACGGTCGTGATCGACGAGGCGGCCTTCATGCAGCTGCTGCAGGATGTGGCCCCGGCGCCTGCGTCCGGGTGAAGCCCGCCCAACACACCCGTCGGCACCTCGCCGCGCGGGTGTGGCGACCGCACCCTGTGGCGCATGGCACGTTGTGAGGTCTGCGGAAACGAATACGGCATGACGTTCGAGGTGCACGCGCAGGGCGCGGTGCATGTCTTCGACTGCTTCGCCTGCGCCATCCACCGCATGGCGCCGATCTGTGAGCACTGCCGGTGCCAGATCATCGGGCAGGGCGTCGAGGCCGACCAGAAGTGGTACTGCGGTGCGCACTGCGCCCGCTCGGACGGCAGAGTGGGCATCGTCGACCGGGTCTGAGCGGGGCCGGCCACCGGACCGCGGGGGCGGCCCCGGCCGGACCCTCCACCGGCTGCGCCAGGGGGACCCCCGGCTCGGGTGCCCCGGCGCCCCAGGTACCGTCAAGGCCGTGTACCGCTTCCTGTTGTCCCGGCAGTGGGTGATCCTCACCCTCGTGGGTCTTGCGCTGATCCCCGTCATGATCAAGCTGGGCTACTGGCAGTTCCACCGCCATGAGCACAAGGTCGCGCAGAACCAGCTGATCGCGCGCAGCCTGGCCGCCGACCCGGTTCCGGTCACCTCTCTGACGGCCCCCGGCCGGGAGCTGCCCCGTCGCGACATGTGGCGCACGGTCAGCGCCACCGGCACCTACGACACCGCGCACGAGGTCGTGGTCCGCCAGCGCACCGCCGCCGACGAGCAGAGCATCGGCTATTACGTGGTGACCCCGCTGCTCCTCGGCAACGGCGAGGCCGTGCTGGTCAACCGTGGCTGGATCTCGGCCGGCAACGACCTCACCCGGTTCCCGGACGTCCCGGCCGCCCCCCGGGGCAAGGTCACCGTGACCGGCCGGATGATGGCCGACGAGACCACCGCCGCCAGCGGCATCAAGGACACCAAGGGCCTGCCCGCCCGCCAGGTCATGCTGATCAACAGCAAGGAGCAGGCGAAGCGGGCCGGCCGGCCGATGCTCGGCGGCTACATCGAGCAGACCGGACCCGAGCCGTCCGGCAACACCCCGGAGCTGGTCCCCGAGCCGGACCACGACTCCATCGGCCCGCACATGGCCTATGCCATCCAGTGGTGGCTGTTCGCCGCGGCGGTGCCGGTCGGCTGGATCGTCCTCGTACGCCGTGAGCGCCGCGACCGGGTGACGGCCGCGGCCGAGCAGGCCGGGCAGACCCGGGAGGACGAGGCCGCCGGGGCCGCGCGGGACGGCGGACGGACCGCGGAACCCGCCGGTTCCGGGGAAGCCGAACCCGCCGGTTCCGGGGAGACCGAGGCCGCCGGCGACCACGCGGCGCCGGCCCCGGCCAAGCCGTAGCCCGGACGGCCGTCACCACGGCGTAGCGCCTCCTCCGGGCGGGAAGAGGCGCTGAGTGCACCCACGTATCGAGGACTACGCGCTCATCGGTGATCTGCAGACCGCCGCACTCGTCGGCCGCGACGGGTCCATCGACTGGCTGTGCCTGCCGCGCTTCGACTCCGGCGCCTGCTTCGCCGCCCTCCTCGGCGGCAAGGACAACGGCCACTGGGGGCTCGCCCCCCGGTCCTCCGAGGCCCGCGCCCAGCGCTCCTACCGCGGTGACTCGCTGATCCTCGACACCGTCTGGGAGACGCCCACGGGCAGTGTCCGGGTCACCGACTTCATGCCTCAGCGCGACCGTGCGCCCGATGTCGTACGGATCGTCGAGGGCCTCAGCGGAAGCGTCGAGATGCGCGGGGTGCTGCGGCTGCGGTTCGACTACGGGCGGGTGGTGCCCTGGGTGCGCGCCACCGAGGGCTGCCGGGTGGCGATCGCCGGACCGGACTCCGTATGGCTGCGCACCCCGGCCCAGGGCACCACCTACGGCAAGGACTTCAGCACCCGTTCGGACTTCACCGTCGCCGCGGGCGAGCGCACCGCCTTCGTGCTGACCTGGCACCCCTCCCATGAGCCCCGGCCGACCCAGATCGAACCGTTCACGGCGCTCCAGGACACCCTGGACGACTGGCACGCCTGGTCGGCGCGCTGCCGCTACAACGGGCCGTACCGCGAGGCCGTGATCCGCTCGCTGATCACCCTCAAGGCCCTCACCTATGCGCCCACCGGCGGCATCGTGGCGGCCCCCACCACCTCGCTGCCCGAGGAGCTGGGCGGCGTACGCAACTGGGACTACCGCTACTGCTGGCTGCGCGACGCCAGCCTCACCCTGAACTGCCTGCTCTCCGCCGGATATCTGGACGAGGCCGGCGCCTGGCGGGACTGGCTGCTGCGCGCGGTGGCCGGCGCCCCCGACGATCTGCAGATCATGTACGGGCTGGCCGGTGAGCGGCGGCTGCCGGAGGCCGAGCTGCCGTGGCTGACCGGGTACTGCGACTCCGCGCCCGTACGCATCGGCAACGCCGCCGTCGCACAGCGTCAGCTCGATGTCTACGGCGAGGTCCTCGACTCCTTCCACATCGCCCGCTCGGCCGGACTGCCCGCCGAGCAGCACGCCTGGAGCATCCAGCGGGCGCTGGCGGACTACCTGGAGTCCACCTGGCGCGACCCCGACGAGGGGCTGTGGGAGATCCGCGGGCCGCGCCGGCACTTCGTGCACTCCAAGGTCATGGCCTGGGTCGCGGCCGACCGGGTGGTGCGGGCGATCGAGGCGTATCCGAGGTTCGGCGGGGACATCGACCGCTGGCGGGCGATGCGCGACGAGGTCCGCCGCGAGGTGTGCGAACACGGCTATGACGCCGACCGGGGCACCTTCACCCAGTTCTACGGCTCCAGGGAACTGGACGCCGCGACGCTGCTGATCCCCCGCGTCGGCTTTCTGCCGGGCGACGACCCCCGGGTTGTCGGCACCATCGAGACGGTGCGCCGGGAGCTGACGCACGACGGTCTGGTACGCCGTTACAGCACCGAGGGCGTCTCGGTCGACGGGCTGCCGGGCGACGAGGGCACCTTCCTGGTCTGCTCGTTCTGGCTCGCCGACGCGCTCCGGCTGAGCGGCCGGCGGGCCGAGGCACAGGAGATGTTCGAGCGGCTGCTGGGGCTGCGCAACGACGTGGGGCTGCTCTCCGAGGAGTACGACCCTGCCGCCCGGCGCCAGCTGGGCAACTTCCCGCAGGCCTTCAGCCATATCGGCCTGGTGGGGACCGCCTTCGGCCTCCAGGACGGGGCACAGGCACACTAGGGTCCATGGATCTTGGACTCACCGGCCGGACGTACCTCGTCACCGGGGCGACCCGCGGCCTCGGCTTCGCCACCGCCCGTGAACTGGTCGCCGAAGGCGCCCATGTCGTGATCACCGGACGCACCGAGGAGAGCGCGGCCGCAGCGGCCGCCTCGCTCGGTGAGCGGGCCCTGGGGGTGGCCGCCGACAACGCCGACGCGGACGCCCCCGACCGCCTGATCGCGGCGGCCCGGGAACGCTTCGGCCGACTGGACGGGGTGCTCATCAGCGTGGGCGGCCCGGCGCCCGGCACCGCCGCCGACAACACCGACGCACAGTGGCAGTCGGCCTTCGAGTCGGTCTTCCTCGGCGCGGTACGGCTGGCCCGCGCGGCCGCCGCCGAGCTGACGGAGGGCGGTGTGATCGGCTTCGTGCTGTCCGGCTCGGTGCACGAGCCGATCGGCGGACTGACCATCTCCAACGGGCTCCGCCCCGGTCTCGCCGGTTTCGCCAAGTCGCTCGCCAACGAGCTGGGGCCGCGCCGCATCCGCGTCCTCGGCATCCTGCCCGGCCGGATCGCCACCGACCGGATGACCCAGCTCGACGCGCTCTCCGGCGACCCGGAGGGCTCCCGCGCCCGCAACTGCGCGTCCATCCCGCTGGGCCGCTACGGCCGGCCGGAGGAGTTCGGCAGGGCCGCGGCCTTCCTGCTGTCGCCCGCCGCGTCGTATGTCACCGGGGTGATGGTGCCGGTGGACGGCGGGGCCCGGCACGGGTTCTGACGGGGGGCGGGCCGTCAGGATGCTGAACACTTCCGACACACCCGCCGAGCGCGAAGAGAGCGAGTTCGGCGACCCGCTGCAGAGCATCTGGGCTTCCTGCGTCCTGCCGTACGTGGGAGTGACCGATGTGCGCCGGGTCGTCTTCCGCACGGTCACCGATGCGGCCGACGAGACGCGCGCGGACTGGCTGCGGCGGGCACGCCGGGAGGCCGCCGCGCTGCTGGCCCGGCCCGGTTACAGGGACACTGTGCCCACGCCTAACTGACCCGCTCGGGGCGGTGCTTGACCGCGCGCAGCCGGACATCGGCCGGCAGCCGGTCGAGCCCGGCCGAGCGGCGGGCGTGCGCCACCGACTCGTCGGACAGCCGCCGGAGGACGGTCCCCGGATCGGCGTGCGGGGCGAGCGCCAGCACGGCCCGTACGTGCGGTTCGCTCCGGCGGCCGGTCAGCAGCACACCGGCCCCGTCGACGCCTTCCACCGCCTCCGATTCGGCCGTGAGGGCGTCCTCCAGCGCCCGGCCGCGCAGCAGGGCGCCCTCGCCGTCGCCGCTGTCGACGAGGATCTCGTTCAGCCGGTGGCGCCGGAGCTGGGTCAGCAGCCACCACAGCATCAGCAGCACGAAGACGGCCAGCGCGGCGATGACGACGGGCCACCACCAGCCCTGGTCCGTCCAGCGGGTGCGCTGCCGCGTCGAGAGCAGCACCTCGTCAGGGCGGGACCAGGGCCAGCCGGCGGGCAGTCCGAGGTGCCATTTCGCGGGCAGACCGAGGCCGCCGAGCAGCACCAGGCCCCCCGCGCCGAACAGCAGCACACCGGTCAGGCCGAGCAGCACCCGGTTGACCGTTCCGCGGACCCTGCGCATCGCTCGCTCACCTCTTCTTCGGGCGCCGGACGTCCACGGTCAGGCGGAGCTCGTGTGCCAGTCCCAGCTGCCGCAGACCCTCGCCGAGCGAGGTGTCGAGGTCGGCGCGGACCTCGTCCAGTTCGCGGAAGTGCGAGACGCAGTGCGCTTTCGCCTTGCGGCGGCTGACGGCCATCCGTACGGACTGGACGCCGGCGACCTCCATGGCACGGTCGCGCAGCACCAGCGCGGCGGCCGCCCGGTCCAGCCCGGCCCGCAGGTCCGGAGCCGCCGGCCGCATCGGCAGCACCTGGCGCAGTCCGGGGGTGACGGCCAGCACGAACAGCCAGATGCCGAGCACCACGGCGACCGCGGCGGCGCCCAGCACCCAGGGGTTGTCGAGGTGACGGGTGGCCAGTTCACGGGCGAGCCGACGGCGCCAGGCCATCGCGGGGCGGTCGGCGCGCACCGCGGCCACGTCGTAGAGCAACAGGCCGGCGGCGGCCAGCAGCACCAGCGCGACCAGGGCGGCCGGCACCCGGCGGGCCGACCAGAAGCGCCGGACCCGGTCGTGGCCGGCGGTGTCCGGGGACGGGGTGTCCGCGGCGGACGGAGTCGCCGCGTCCGCCTCGCCCGGTGTCTTGTCGAGCGTGGGCAGCCGCCGGGTGGCGTTCGGCTCCGCTTCCTCGTCGCTCATCGCACCCTCCCGCGGTCCGTACGGTCCAGCAGCGGGGAGTGCAGACGCTCGACCTCCACCGCGACCTCGGGCACTTCCATGTTCGCCAGCGCCTTCACCCGCTCGGTGACATGACGGCGCACCACCCGGCACTGTCCGCCGATGTCGGAGGGGTAGCCCAGCTCCACGGCGATCCGCAGCCGCGCCTCACCGAAGATCCGGGGATCGTCGCGCCGGTGCACGGTCACCGTCGCATGGGCGTCCGTACGGGCGCGCGGGGACTCCCCGCGCAGCACCTCCCGGGCGGCCCGTGCGGCGATCTTCGCCACCACCCGGTCCGCGATTCTGGTCGCGCCCCGCTCACCCGCCGGTACGGCGGTGGCAGCGGCGGCCGGGGACACCGTCGCCACCCGGCTTCACCGCCGCCGGTCGCGGTCGCCGCTGCGCGGACGGAAGAACTCGCCGGACTCCAGATCCCCGTCGAGGAACCTGCCGGCCACGAACCCGATGGCGCCCAGCGCCGCCACCAGGATGAAGGCGCCGAAGCCACCGAAGTATCCGGCGAAGCCCAGCGCCATTCCGGCCAAGAGGCCGGCCACGGCCATGCTCATCGTGCGCTCCTTCGCTGCCACTCCGGACGGGCCCGGCTACTGGAGCCGCGGCTCCGCTTCCTCTTCTTCGTCTGCCTCGTCGGGCAGCTTGACGTCGCTGACCGCGATATTGACCTCGACGACCTCCAGGCCCGTCATCCGCTCCACGGCGGAGATGACGTTCTCCCGGACCGACCGGGCGACATCGGCGATGGCGACGCCGTAGTCGACCACGATCTCCAGGTCCAGCGCGGTCTGCACCTCGCCGACCTCGGCCTTGACGCCCCGGGTCGCGGTCGCGGACCTGCCGCCGCCGGGCACCCGGTCCCGGACGGCGCCGAGCGTACGGGCGAAGCCGCTGCCCATGGCATGCACGCCGATGACGTCCCGGGCCGCCAGACCGGCGATCTTCTCCACGACACCGTCGGCAATGGTGGTCCGCCCCCGGGTGGCGGGGTCGCCGCCGCCCCGTTTGGCGGGCGTCCTGGGGCCCTCTGCGTGCTGCTGGCTCTCGGTCATCGCCGTATCCCTTTCCGCGGGGAGAAGCGGTCCGCCCGCTCCGTTCCCCACACTAGGTCCGATATGCCCTGATTGCTCCGGGGATGTGGCAGCCGAGTGCTCCATACGGCGCCACCGGGCACAGCACCCTGCCGTGGCGGCGGGTCTGCGGCAGGCTGGGGGCGGGTCCGGAACGTGTCCGGGAAGCGGTCCGTGGACCTTCCGGGAAAGGGGTGACGCGGTGGCCGTGAACCACTTGGCGCAGACGGTCCGGACGCAGCTCGGCATCGGCCGGGTGCTGCCGCTCGGCGGGCCCGGGGACGGGTCGTGGATCACCGAGCAGGCGGCCGCCGGAGCGCTGCGGGCCGCCGCCGGGACACCGGCCGGTGTCCGTTTCGGCGCGCTGCGGCTGTCCGTGGCCGATCCCGGCCACGCCCCGGAGCCGGCGGTGCCGGCGCCGCCGAGTGCGCTGCCGCCCGGCCCGCTGCGGATCGAGGCGGACTTCGCCGCGGTCGCCGACCGGCCCCTGCCGGTGCTCGCCGACCAGGTGCGCGCGGCGCTGCTGGAGGCGTCGATCCGGGAGCTGGGACTGGTGGTGGGCGTGGTGGATCTGCGGGTCAGCGGACTGCTGGAGGCGGACGAGACCACGACGGGGACCGCGTCGGCCCGCTCCGCTCCCCAGGAGGAGGTTCCGCCCGCCGCTCCCGTAACGGGTGAGCGGACCGGTGCGACGCAGGACGGCGCGGCGGGGATCGCCGCCGTCGCGCGGGGCGTCGAGGGCGTGGCCCGGTTGGCGCCGGTGCTCGGCGGTCCGTCCCGTCCGGTGCGGCTCACGGACGGGCATGCGCTGATCCAGCTGGCGATCGCGCCCGGTCACCGGGCGCTGGATGTCGCCTGCGCCGTACGGCAGGCGGTGGCGGCCGCGCCGCCCGCGACCTCGACGGTCGCCGTGCTGGTCACGGCGGTGGAGCGGAGCTGACGAACTGACCGGCCGGGCACATCGGTGGGTGCGCGGCCGGGCAGTTCGGGTGACGAAGGGTGCGGAACCGCGGTGGCCGCTACTCCCCTACGCCCGCGAGGTCGCGCAGCCGGCGTGCCTGTGCGGCCCGCTCGGCGCGGCGCTGCTCCTCGTACGTACGGCCCGCGGCACCGGCCAGCAGGGCCTTGGTCTCGATGACGGCATCGCGCGGCGCGGCGGTGAGCGCGGCCGCCAAGTCGGCCACGGTGGCATCGAGTTGATCGCCGGGCACCACGAGGTTGGCGAGACCGGTCCGCTCGGCCTCCTCGGCGTGCACAAAGCGCCCGGTGGCGCAGATCTCCAGCGCCCGGGCATAGCCCACCAGTCCGACCAGCGGGTGGGTACCGGTCAGGTCCGGTACGAGTCCCAGGCTGGTCTCGCGCATGGCGAACTGGACGTCCGGTGCGACCACGCGCAGATCGCAGGCGAGGGCGAGCTGGAAGCCCGCGCCGATGGCGTGCCCCTGCACGGCGGCGATGGACACCAGGTCGGTGCGCCGCCACCAGGTGAACGCTTCCTGGTACTCGGCGATCGTGGCGTCCAGTGCGCTGTCCGTGCCGCGCGCCAGATCGATGAACGACGGCTCACCGTCGAAGCCTTCGGGCGTGAACGCCTGACGGTCGAGGCCTGCGGAGAAAGACTTGCCCTCACCGCGCAGCACGGCGATCCGTACGTTTCCCGGCAGCAGCGACCCCGCTTCGGCAAGCGCCCGCCACATGGCCGGCGACTGCGCGTTGCGCTTGGCCGCGTTGGCGAGGGTCACCGTGGCGATGTCACCGTCAACGGTGAGCCGCACGCCGTCCTTGTCGAGCAGAGTCATGAGCGCCTCCGAGTCAGCCAGCCGCACCTGCGTGCGTAAGTGACTGAACGGTAACCTCCCGGTCGACTGCTCGGCCGACCGGGGGGAGACCGCTGTACCCGGAGTCGCGGGCCTCAGGCCGAGGCGGCCTTCTTGCCCCTCGTGGCTCCGCCACGACCGCGCAGGACCACACCGGATTCGCTGAGCATCCGGTGCACGAATCCGTAGGAGCGGCCGGTTTCCTCGGCCAGCGCCCGGATGCTCGCACCGGAGTCGTACTTCTTCTTCAGGTCTGCCGCGAGCTTCTCGCGCGCGGCGCCGGTTACCCGGCTGCCCTTCTTCAGAGTCTCGGCCACCCGTGCCTCCTCGTGGGAAGTGCGCTCTGGACTCTCATGATCACCCCTCCCCGGCTTCCTGGCCACCCATTCCGCAAGGTCGTTACGACATCCTTTGCCGGCGGACGCCCGGTCAAGCGGGCCGGAATCTCTCATTCCGGCTGTGCGGAAGGCCGCCCGGACCCGGCCGCCCACGAGAAGTGGCAGGTCAGGTGGTGTGCGGCCGAAAAGGCGACGGCCGGGCCCCAAGGACCCGGCCGCAGGCCGCAGGCTCGCCGGTGTACGAGCCGTTCTCACTCAGATGATGGATCACACATCGGCCGAATGATCCATACGGCATGATCCATCCGCCGCGGTCAGGCCAGCGCGACCAGATCCGCGTAGTCCTGGCCCCACAGGTCCTCGACGCCGTCGGGCAGCAGGATGATGCGCTCCGGCTCCAGGGCGTCCACCGCTCCCTCGTCGTGGCTCACCAGGACCACCGCGCCCGTGAAGGTGTGCAGCGCGCCGAGGATCTCCTCGCGGCTGGCCGGGTCGAGGTTGTTGGTGGGCTCGTCGAGCAGCAGCACGTTGGCGGAGGAGACGACCAGCGTCGCCAGGGCGAGCCGGGTCTTCTCGCCGCCGGAGAGCACCCCGGCGGGCTTGTCGACGTCGTCGCCGGAGAAGAGGAAGGAGCCCAGCGTCTTGCGGATGGCGACCAGGTCCATGTCCGGGGCGGCCGAGCGCATGTTCTCCAGGACCGTGCGGTCCGGGTCCAGGGTCTCGTGCTCCTGGGCGTAGTAGCCGAGCTTGAGGCCGTGTCCCGCGCGGACCTCGCCGGTGTCGGGGGTCTCGACGCCCGCCAGCAGGCGCAGCAGGGTGGTCTTGCCCGCTCCGTTGAGGCCGAGGATGACGACCCGGGAGCCCTTGTCGATGGCCAGGTCGACGTCGGTGAAGATCTCCAGGGAGCCGTAGGACTTCGACAGGCCCTCGGCGGTGAGCGGGGTCTTGCCGCACGGTGCCGGGTCCGGGAAGCGCAGCTTGGCGACCTTGTCGGAGGCGCGCACCGCCTCCAGACCGGCGAGCAGCTTGTCGGCGCGCTTGGCCATGTTCTGCGCGGCGACGGTCTTGGTGGCCTTGGCCCGCATCTTGTCGGCCTGGGAGTTGAGCGCCGCGGCCTTCTTCTCGGCGTTCGCCCGCTCGCGCTTGCGGCGCTTCTCGTCGGCCTCGCGCTGCTGCTGGTAGAGCTTCCAGCCCATGTTGTAGATGTCGATCTGCGAGCGGTTGGCGTCGAGATAGAACACCTTGTTGACGACGGTCTCGACCAGGTCGACATCGTGGGAGATCACGATGAAGCCGCCGCGGTAGGTCTTGAGGTAGTCGCGCAGCCAGACGATGGAGTCGGCGTCGAGGTGGTTGGTCGGCTCGTCGAGCAGCAGGGTGTCGGAGTCCGAGAACAGGATCCGGGCCAGCTCGACGCGGCGGCGCTGACCACCGGAGAGGGTGTGCAGCGGCTGGCCGAGGATGCGGTCGGGCAGGCCGAGGCTGGCGGCGATGGTCGCGGCCTCCGCCTCGGCGGCGTACCCGCCCTTGGTCAGGAACTCGGTCTCCAGGCGCTCGTACTTCTTCATCGCCTTGTCGCGGGTGGCGCCCTTGCCGTTGGCCATCCGGTCCTCGTTCTCGCGCATCTTGCGCAGCACGGTGTCCAGATCGCGGGCGGAGAGGATGCGGTCGCGGGCGAGCACGTCGAGGTCGCCGGTGCGCGGGTCCTGCGGCAGATAGCCGACCTGGCCCCCGCGGGTGACCGAGCCGGAGGCGGGGATGCCCTCGCCGGCCAGCACCTTGGTCAGCGTGGTCTTGCCGGCGCCGTTGCGGCCGACCAGGCCGATGCGGTCGCCCTTGGCGATACGGAAGGAAGCGGACTCGATGAGGATGCGGGCGCCGGCGCGCAGCTCAAGGCCGGAAGCGGTGATCACGGAAAAGCTCCAGGGCAGGAAGACGGCGGATTGGACGGACGGTCCGAGAGCGGGCTGCGCCGTCTAATGAACCCAGAGGAGAACTGCCATAGGAGGCAGTCTAACGGCCGGGGGCAAGTGATTTTCCGGGCGGCGGGCGGCGGACCGGCCCGTGGGGTGCGCCGGACAGCGGGCCGTTCGCGCCGTCGCACGTCGTGGCGCACCACGCGGCGCCAGGCGGGGACGGAGGCGGGGCGGCTCCCGCGTGAGACTGTGACGCAGCTCTCCCTTGCCGCTTCGGTGCCTGCGCGCGCGGAGGTTCCCCGGCCGCCCCGCCCCGGCGCTCAGACGCCGCCCGTGTGGACCTGGAAGGCCGCGCGGCGCACGGCCTTGGCGAGGGCCGGGTCCGGGTGGGCCGCGGCCAGCGCCACCAGCACCTGGACCGTCCTGGGGTGCCCGACGGCCCGTACCTCCTCCAGGAGGCGTGGCACCGAGCCCTGGACCGCCGAGTCGAGGTGCCGTACGAGCAGCTGGGTCTCGCCGTGGTCGGCGACGGCCGCGGCGGTGTCCACCCACAGCCAGGTCGACTCCTCGCGGGTGAGCACATCGGGCGCGGTCTCCGGGTCGCCGCCCTCGTGCTCGACCAGCCACAGCAGGGCGTACGGCCGCAGGCCCGGTTCGTCGGCCGCGGCGCGTACGGCGGCCTCGGCCGGTGCGCCGACCGCCCGCAGCGCCTCGAAGGCGAGGCCGCGCAGCAGCGCGTCCTCACCACGGGCCACGGTCAGCAGCTCCTCGACGGCCGAGCCGACGGAGCGGGCCGCGAGCCAGGCGCGGTATTCGGCGCGTGCCGGGCCCGGGGTGAGCCGGGCGCAGCCGCGGAGCATCGCTTCCCCGGACTGTTCGATATTGCCCGCCGGGCTCTGCGCGGCGACACAGATCTGCTCCAGCTTGACCCACACCGACCAGTTGCCGAGCGGTGTCAGCTGTGCCTCGCACGCGTCGGGCGCGGTCTCCCGGGCACCGTCCGCCGGCACCAGCGCGCCGACGGTCCGCAGGGCGTCCAGCGACCAGTCCAGCAGCTCGGCCAGCGACGCCCCCGCGGCGTCGTCGGCGGCCACCGCGGCATCGTCGGCACTGCCCGGGGCGGCCGGGTCCTGCCCGTAGGGGACCTCGCAGCGTTCGGTGCGCAGTTCGGCGACGCGCTGGTCGAGCATGTCGAGCAGCACCGGCAGCCGTACGGGCCCGGCCGACAGATGCAGCAAGGACAGCAACTGCGGCAGCGCCTCGACGACTTCGGCGACTATCGCGGGGCCGGCGGCGGCCGGTGCGGGCCGGGCCAGCGACCAGGCGTCGAAGAGCGCGACCCAGCCGCGCAGTACGGCGGTGTCGTCGCGGTCCCAGGCGCGCAGCCGCCAGCCGGGGCGGGCGAGGCCGTCGTGGAGTTCGACGAGCCCGGCCAGCCGGGCCCGGTCCCAGTCGGTGCGGACCTGCTGCGGTGTCAGGCCCAGGGCTTCGGCGGCGCGTTCCGCGGCGGCCTTCGGCAGCGCTCCGTCCGGGCCGGCGCGCAGGCTGCCGCCGGCGGCGCCGGCACCGACGCTGTCGGCCCAGCGGGCGAGCCGGGCCGCGCCGGCCAGCACGGCACGGGCCTGGCGGGCCAGTTCCGCGGGCGGCGGCGTGCCCTCGGGCGGGCGGGGCGCCGGGCGCTTGGCCCGGGTTGTCACCGCCCGGCGGGCGGCCGCAACCGGTTGACGGGGGACGAGTCGGAGCCGGGAGTCGCGCGGAGTACGGGACGTCACAGGAGCAGTGTTGCCGCTGTCGGCCCGAAAGCCCAATCGGAACCCGGCTTGCGATCTGCTACGGCGATGTCATCTCGCCGACCCATCCCTGATGAGGGGAGTTGTCCCCCCGTATACCCGGCAGCCATCGGGGCGCCGGGGCCGGTGGAGGGGGAAGCGGCCGGTGGGGGCCGGTGTCCGGCCCGGGCCGGGAGGCGGCGGTGCTACATGAGCGGGGTGAGGAAGCGCCGCAGCGCCTCTTCGTAGCCCGACGGGTCGGCGTTCCACATCGCGGCGTGCGGTGCGTGCGGGACCGGTTGCAGCGTGACCAGGTCGGCCCGGCGGGCGGCGAAGGAGCGGGAGGCCGTCCAGGGGGCGATCCGGTCGTCGGGCCCGTGGAAGAGCAGCGTGGGAATCTCCAGCTCGTCCGGGTCGACGGCGTAGGCGGGATGGTCGAGGGGCAGTCCGGTGCTGCCCTCGGCGGCGCGTACCACCAGCGGCAGCAGGGCCCGGGGGATCCGCCGGGCGCCGGCCAGTGCGCGGACGGTGGCGTTCCGGTCGAGGACCGGGGAGTCCAGGACGAGACCGCTGATCCGGTCGCGCAGCGCGGAGTGGGTGGCGGCGCGCAGCGCCATGGTCGCGCCGGTGGACCAGCCGTGGAGGACGACGTCGTGGGCGCCGTAGCGCAGGGCGTAGCGGATCGCGGCGTCCAGGTCGCGCCATTCGGTGTCGCCGAGGTGGTTGATGCCGTCGGCGGTGCGCGGGGCGCCGGGGTCGTTGCGGTAGGACAGGGCGAGGACCGGCAGCCGGTGGCGGTGCAGGAAGGGCATGACCACCATGGGGTGTTCGCGGGTGGTGCCCAGGCCGTGTGCGGTGATGACCCAGGTGTCGCGTACGCCGGGGACGAACCACGCCGGGAGGGGGCCGAGTTCGCCGGGGATGTCGACGTCGGCGCAGTCGAGGCCGAGGGCGTCCCGGGGGTTGCCGATGTGCACCTGCGGGGTGAGCAGCATCCGGTTGCCCGGCCCGAGGGTGCCGTGGGTGACCCGGACCAGGCGGCGGACGACCGCGTCGGCGGGGTGCGGGACACCGTGGACGACGTCGCCGATCACCGCGTGGCAGCCGGAGCCGGTGAGTCCGTACGTGCCGGGCCGCAGGGACGCCAGGCTGCGGGTGAGGGCGATGCGCTCCTCGGTGGCGGAGTGCACGGTGAGGCGGGAGTCGCCCGGGAAGGGCTGGTCCGGCGATGGTTTCAGGGCAATGTCGCTGGCGTACCGGCCGACCGCCACTGCGGCCGCCCCGGCACCTATCACGGTGATGGCGGCCACGGCCGCCGCAGTACCCAGGCGCACCTCACCAGTGTGCGCAGCGGTGCCGGGTGCGGCCACCGGGCGGAGTCGGGCGGGTGACCGGCCCCGGGCCCGTCCGGCCCGGGGCGGTCGTTCAGCCCTGCTGGCCGTAGCCGCGCAGCTGTGCGGCGGCCGCGTCGAGCTGACCGGCCGACAGCAGGTTCGGCGTGCGGCCCGGCACCGAGCTCGCGGTGAGCCACACCCGGCACATCCATTCCAGCTGGGCGGTGCGGTCCAGCGCCTGGTCGAGGCTGTCCCCGTAGGTGATCGTGCCGTGGTTCTGCAGCAGGCAGCCGGTGCGGTCGCGGAGCGCCTCGCGCATGTGCGCGGCGAGCTCGTCGCTGCCGTACAGGGCGTAGGGGGCGACCCGGACGGGGCCGCCGAGCGCCGCGGTCATGTAGTGGACCGGCGGGAGTTCGGGGACGAGGGTGGAGACGGCCGTGGCGTACGGGGCGTGGGTGTGGACGACGGCGGTGGCCGTGGTGCTGCGGTAGACCGTCAGATGCATCGGGAGTTCGCTGGTCGGCCGGAGCGCGCCGATGATCTGGCGGCCTTCGAGGTCGACCGCGGTGGTGTCACCGGGCCCGAGCCGGTCGTAGGGGACGCCGCTGGGGGTGACCAGGACCAGATCCCTGATGCGGCGTGAGACATTGCCCGAGGTGCCGACGACCAGGCCGTCGGTGACCGTTCTGCGGGCGGTGGCGACGAGTTCGCTCCAGGCGGTGGCGAGGTCGTCGGGGTGGTCCTTCATGGGTCCTCCGGCGCGGTGCGGCGAAAGCGGATGCGGTGCGCGACACCGTACGAGCGGGCCGGGGCACCGTACGCCGGGGGTCTACCCAACTGGTATCCGCCATATGGGGACACCTGCGCCAGTGCCGGGGATTGACCTGATTTGAGCCCTCTTGGGTGGCTCGCCCCTTACTGTCGAGGTGATTCCACGACAACAGGACCGCGGCGAACGGCTCGTCGGCCAAGCCCACGAAGTTCGCCAACGGGTGATGCGGAAGTGACGCCGGAGGCGCCTCCGCGTGAACACTGCGGTGGCGTCATCGCCGCGCTGGTCCCAGTTCACTTTCCGTTCACCCGATCTCCGTACGGTCCGAGCGACACTGACCTTCGAACTGATTGCCTGGGTGAATGGAACACATCACGCTTCTCATCGGGATCGTGATCGTCACGGCCTTGGTGTTCGACTTTACGAACGGCTTCCACGACACGGCCAACGCAATGGCCACCACCATTTCCACCGGGGCATTGCGACCCAAGACCGCGGTGGCGATGTCGGCAGTGCTCAACCTCGTCGGCGCGTTCCTGTCCGTGGAGGTGGCCAAGACCATCTCCGGCGGGATCATCGACGAGAGTGCCGGCATCAGACCTGAAGTGATCTTCGCCGGCCTGGTCGGCGCGATCGTGTGGAACCTGCTGACCTGGCTCGCGGGTCTCCCCTCCAGCTCTTCCCACGCCCTCTTCGGCGGTCTGATCGGCGCGACCCTGGTGTCCGTCGGCACCAACGGCGTGCACGGCGACGCCGTCGTGATGAAGGTCCTGATCCCGGCGGTGGCGGCCCCGGTCGTCGCGGGCCTGGCCGCGATGGCGGCGACCCGGCTCACCTACCGGCTGACCCGCAACCGCGACGAGGCGGACACCGCCAAGGGCTACCGCGCGGGGCAGATCGCCTCCGCCGCCCTGGTCTCCCTCGCCCACGGCACCAACGACGCCCAGAAGACGATGGGTGTGATCACGCTCGCGCTGATCACCGGCGGAGTGGTCGCCCCGCACGCCGACCCGCCGCTGTGGGTCATCGCCTCGGCCGGTGTCGCCATCGCGCTCGGCACCTACCTGGGCGGCTGGCGGATCATCCGCACGATGGGCAAGGGCATCACCGACATCCAGCCGCCGCAGGGCTTCGCCGCCCAGACCGGCGCAGCGGCCACCATCCTGGCCTCCTCCCACCTCGGCTTCGCGCTCTCCACCACCCAGGTCTGCTCCGGCTCCGTGATGGGCTCGGGCCTGGGCCGCAAGGGCGGCGTGGTGCGCTGGTCCACGGCCGGCCGGATGGTCCTCGCCTGGGGCCTGACGCTGCCGGCCGCCGGTGCGGTCGCGGCGGGCGCCGCGTTCCTCGCCGGCCAGGGCGACTGGGGCGTGGCGGCGGTGGCGGTCCTCGGACTGGGCATCTGCGGCGCGATCTGGGCCGCCTCCCGGCGCAAGCCGGTCGACCACACCAATGTCAACGAAGGCCCGGCCGTGGAGCCGGCGGGCGTGGTGACCGCCGCGCTGCGCACCGTCTCCCCGCCCCCGGCAGGCCAGCAGGCCCCGGCGGCCGGCACCCCGGAGACCGCCGACGCACCGGCGGCCGACCCCCACGCCCCCACGACACCCGCCCCGCGCGCCAAGGCCGCGACGGTCACCCGCTAGCTGTCATCACCTAAAGGAACTCCATGAGCATCGACTGGGCAGCTCTCGGCCAGGTCTTCGGCGTCACCCTCGTGGTGACGGTCGGGATCGTGGGCCTGTTCACCGTCGGCATCGTCGGCACCTCCCGCAAGCCGGTCCAGGAAGGTGCGGCGGCCGCGGTCGCCGCACCGGGTTCGGGCGCACGGGCCGGCGCGATGGCCGCCTTCGGCCTGTGCGCGGCGGCGGTGGCCTATGGCATCTATCTGATCGTCGCCGGCTGACGCCGGCGGGCACGACGGACCGGGCGGGGCGCCCGGCGGACCACGGCATCAGCCGTCGTCCGCCGGGCGCCCCGTTCGTTGTTCGCCCCGTCCGCCGAGCGCGTCATCGGCCTGCCGGGCCAGCCGGTCGGCGATGGCGGTGCCGCCGCGGCCGTTGAGATAGGCGGACACCCCGATCTGCACGACCTTGCTGAACGTCTGGTAGTGGGCGCTGCGCGGGCGTGGCGCGGCCGCCATCAGGGCCTCGTGCAGTGTGCGGGGGTCGGGCCGTGGTTCCGGCCCCGTGGCGCCGTGCTCACCGCGTTCCGCGCCGCCGGGCGGCAGCGGGCAGCGCGGCGCCGTGGCCGCCTCCCGGTACGCCGAATCGCGGGTGGCCGCGAACCCCCGCTCCAGCAGACAGCGCTCGCTGCCGGGGCCGGTCAGCGCCTCGATCAGGGACCGGGCGCCGGCCGGCCGTGTGCTGCCGGCCGAGATCGCGAGATTCTGCCCGCCCAGCACGGACATCCGTTTGCCGTCGCTGGGGCGGGCCGGCAGCTGGGTGACGTCGAACTGCTCGCCAGGAGTGAGTTTCTCGGCGACCGAGGCGTATTCGACCGGCCAGTTGCGCATGAACAGCGCGCGGCCGTCGGCGAACCAGCGGCGGCTCTCCGTCTCGTCCATCGTGGTGGCCTCGTGCGGCATGATCGAGTCGAGCCGGAGTTTGAGGTCGGCGATGCCCTGCTGGAGCGCGCCGACCTGCTCGCCCTTGGTGAAGCTGGTGGCGTCCGGGTCGCCGCCGTTGACCCAGGCCGACTCCAGGGTATTGACGGTCAGCCCCTCGTAGGGCCGCAGCTGGGCGACCATGCCGTACATCGTGGGCCGCTTCTTCCTGTGGCCCGCGGCGGCGTCCCGGGCGGCCTCGCGGTTGTAGGCCTGCGCCACCTCGGTCGCCATATCCTTCAACTCGCCCCAGTTGGACGGGGCGCCGTGGCCGTACGCGCGCAGGATGTCCTTGCGGTAGTAGAGCAGCCCGGCGTCGGTGTTGAAGGGCACTCCCCACACCTTGCCGTCGTACTCCACGGTCTTGGCCACGCTGTCGAGGAAGTCGCCGTCCAGGCTCGTGGCCCAGGGGCGGATCACACCCGCCTCGGCGAACTCCGCGGTCCAGGCGACATCGAGGTTGAGCACGTCATAGCCGCCGTTGCCGGACTGGCCCGCCGCCAGCAGCTGGCTGCGCTGGCCGTCGGCGGTGTCCGGGAGGTTGACGATCCGGACCGTACGGCCGGTGCGCCGCTCCCAGTCGTGGATCAGGTCCTGGCGGACGCCGGAGCTGCTGAGGTCGCTGCCGGTGGCGAGGACGATCGCGCCCTTCTCCGGGAGGAGTTGCTCCCCCGGCGTGCAGCCGCTCATCGCGAGCACCAGGGCCAGAGAGGCCAGGGCGGCGCGTGCGGCGGTGCGCGCAGCGGTCATCGGTCCCCCTTCGTGGCCGTGCCGATGGAGGCGATCCGTCCGGCCAGGGTGTCGACGGCCTGCGGGCCGCCGGGCACGCACTGGCCGTGGGAGGCGCCGGCCAGCCGCTGGAGGGCGAAGGTGTCACAGCCGGACTTGCCCATCACCAGCGCCAGGATGGGCACTTCGGGCCCCTCCTCGACGAGGGTGCCGAGGGTCCGCTCCACACCCGCCGCGCGCCCCGGGCCCGCACCGTCGTCCTGGTCGAGGATCAGCACGATGGCCTTGTTGGCGGCCGGGGACTTCTTCATCCTGCGTACCGCGCGGGTCAGCGCCTCCTCCATCGCGGCGCCGTGCTCGACCAGTTCACCGCCCGCGATCCGGTCCAGCGCGGCCCGGCCCGGGGCGGGGTCGGCGCTGCCGAGCGGGACGAGCTCGCGCACCGCGTCGGCGTCGGTGGGGTGCGCGCGGTCCGGGAAGGCCCACAGGCCGTAGGTATGGCGGGCGCCGACCATCTCCAGGACGCGGCCGGCCGCGCTCAGGGCCGTCGGGAGCCTGCCTCCGTCGGCCATGGAGGTGGAGGTGTCGAGGAGGACCAGCACCTGGCTGGACCTCTGTGCCTTGTCGTAGCCGTCCAGCACCTGGGTCACCTGGGCCGGGTCCGCCGTGAAGGGCACGGTCCGGGCGACGAGGCTGATGTCCGCGCGGCCGTCGAGCAGCGGTGAGCCCGGCGCCGGGCCGGTGCCCTTCACCCCGCGGTAGCCCTGTGCGGTGAGGGTGCGCTGCCCGCCGTCCGGGGCACGCAGCCAGGTCGCGAAGCGCGCCACGGCGGCCTGCCGCGGGGTGGCGTCCGTGGTGCCGCGCCAGTCGACGCGGATCAGCGGGTGGTCCAGCGCGGGGACGTTCTCGGGGTAGTAGGCGACGTACCGGTTGCGGAGCGGGAGCGGGGAGTCCAGGGCCGGGCAACTGCCGGTGGCGCGGCCGAGGTTGTAGTCGGCGAGGGACTTCTCCGACACCAGGGGCGCGGACTTCGTCCGGTCGACGGCGCCGGCGGCGTCCGCGTCGGGGCGCAGCGAACACAGCAGTTCGGTGCTGCCCGCGTACTGGCTGCCCGGGGCGGACAGCCGCTCCTCGGCGTGCCGGGCGAGGGTGAGGTCGGGCGCGCCGGACGAGGCGGTGCCCGTGCCGTCGTGGGTGAGGTAGAGGCCGATGGTGTGCAGCAGCCCGGTGCCGGAGAGCACCGGGCTCGGCCGCAGGAGCCGGAGGTCGTGGTGGGTGCGGTCGGTGCCGGTGAGCAGCTTCCGCCAGGAGGCGGCGGCCGGTTCGACGTCGTCCAGCCGGCGGTGTGCCGGGATGCCGACGACCAAGGGGGTGTAGGCGACCGGGGCGCTGTAGTGGAGGGTCGCCGGGGAGCCCTTGGCGGGCATCCCGCGGCGGGCCGCGTAGTAGTCGGCGGTGGATTCGGGGATCCAGATGTCGGGCTGGGGTCCGGGCCGGTGGAGGGGGTCGATGCCCTGGTCGTCCGGTCCGTCCTTGCCGGTGCCGTGGGCCTCGCCCTGCCAGCGGCCGGCGGCGGCGAAGCCCTGGTCGACCTGGTCCTTGGCGGCGGAGTAGACGGTGATCTGGGCGCGCCGGCAGCCGTCGGGGAGGTCGCCCTCGCCGTTGAGGGGCCGGGTGTTGGCGTCGGACATCTCGTAGTCGAAGGCCGCCTGGCGGAGCGCGGGTTCGGCCTCGGGGGCGGTCAGCAGCCGCAGTTCGAGGGCGGGCGGGCAGGCTTCCGCGTCGTTCGGGAGGTTCAGCAGCACGACGCCCGCGGTGGCCGGTACGAGGATGATCGCCAGCACCATCAGGATGCGGAACCAGTGCCGGAAACGGGAGTTCAGGCGGCGGCGTAAGCGGATCCGCAGCGGGGTGGGCGGCCGGATCTCGGGGGTGGCGAAGGACAGGATGACGTCGTCGACGGTGTTCTGCTTCGCCGAGCGGGGCTCCCAGACGTCGCCCATCGGGGTCCGCTCACCGGCCAGCTGTTCCCGCAGCTCCCGGACGAGGTCCTCGAAGGTGACGAACCGCTTGCCGGGAATGCCCTGTTCCAGGGTCCGCAGCAGGGCACGGGTGAAGACGCTGCCGCCGGTGGGCTCCTCGCCGCTGAAGATACGGCGGTTGGGCTGCGCGGCCATCAGCAGTGACGTCGGGGTGCGGCAGGCGTGGAAGGCTTCACCGGCGTTGCCTGCGTAACAGCACTCCAGGACGATCACGATCCGGTCGGCCCGGGCGTTGTCCAGGTAGGACAGCACCAGGTCCTGCCAGGAGACGGTCTTGTGACGCCGTTCCGACGCACCGACCATGAGCTGCAGATTGCCGCCGTCCGGGCCCACCCGGCCGTGGCCGGAGAAGTAGACCAGCAGCAGTCCGCGGGCCTCCTGGGTGACGGCGTCCAGCGCCTGTTCGACCTCCCACGGCTCCTGGGGCCGGCAGATGACGACCTCGCCCTTGGTGAACAGATCGGTGCCGGGGGCGAGCAGGACCCGCTCCAGTTCCCGGGGGTTGTCCCGCACCGCCGGGAGCGGACGCAGCCGCCGGTAGTCGTCGACACAGATCAGCAGCGCCCGGTTGACCTTGCCCCGTGCGTCGTACTCGGCCATCCGGCTCAGTCCCCGGCGGTGCTGCCGCCCCCGTTCGCCGGGCTGCCGGGATCGGGAATCTCGGGGGCATCCGGTCCCGGGTCGCCGAGTGCGCGCAGTTCGCCGTCCCCGCCGCCGACCGCCACGGCGGGCCGTTCGCCGGTGTCGCGGTCCTCCCTGCGGCGCCGCAGCCACTCGCGCAGGGCGATGCCGAGGCTTTTGGTGATCTCCGCGGCCGCCGCGCCGACGACGACCAGGATCAGGTCGTCTATGCCGATGGCCATGTCGCCGGGGCCCTCGTCGGGCTCCCCCGCCGGCCGCAGCTCCCAGTCGTGCGGCCGCCGGCTCAGCCACGGCTCGCGCTCCAGCCAGGCCTTGAGGTCCTCGACGTCCTGCTCGGGATTGTTCGTGCCCGTGATCCTGATGCGGATCTCCTGGCGGTCAGCGTGCTCCGGCATCCCCCGGCCCCCTTCCGGCGGCCGCGTCGCCGCCGTGCACCAGATAGTGACGTGGGATCAGGGGCGCAGGCAACCGTCTGTGACCCGGCTGCCACGCTGTGGCGTGCACCACAGCGCCTGCCACGGGACAGCGTCGCAGGTCAAGGGTGAGTTGACGGGCATTCGCGGGGCGTGGTGGACTGCCGGAGCCATTCGGCGACAGCTGAGGAAGTCCGGTGCGAATCCGGCGCGGTCCCGCCACTGTCACCGGGGAGCGTTCCTCCAGCGAAGGCCACGGTCCGCCTCGTGTACGTCGGATGACGTAGACGGGACTGGAAGGCCGGGGGACACGCCGATCCGGGAGCCAGGAGACTCTTGTCGCCGTCACGTCGAGCCAGGGCGCGGACCCTGAGTGAGGACATACCGCCATGCCCGGCCGCCCCCTGAGATCCCCACTTCCCGCTGCCGCAGGGTTCCTTCGAGGCCTGACGGCGGTCTGATCCGATGCGCGGCGAACACGCGGGATATGCGTGCGGCGCGGCCCTCGGCTTTCTCGGCGACCTGATCGCGGCGGATCCGCGGCGCGGCCATCCGGTGGCCGCGTTCGGCCGGGCCGCGGCTGCCGTCGAGCGCCGGCTGTGGCGCGACCACCGTGGTTACGGGGCGGCTCACACCGTGCTGTGCGCGGGCGGTGCCGCCGCCGGTGCCGCGCTGCTGCAGCGCGCCGTACGGGGCGCCGCCCCCGCTTCCCCCTCAGCCCCCTCCACTTCCCCGTCACCGCTCCGCGGCGGCGCCCGGGTCGCGCTGACCGCGGCGACGGTCTGGGCCGTATTGGGCGGCACCTCGCTCGGCCGGGAGGCACGGGCCGTCGGCGGGGCGCTGACGGCGGGTGACCTGGACGTGGCGCGGGAGCGGCTGCCGCATCTGTGCGGGCGCGATCCGCAGGCGCTGGACGGGCCGCAGATGGCCCGTGCGGTGGTGGAGTCGGTCGCCGAGAACACCTCCGACGCGGTGGTGGGCGCCCTCGTGTGGGGCGCGCTGGGCGGGGTGCCCGGTCTGGTGGCGTTCCGCGCGGTGAACACCCTGGACGCGATGGTGGGGCACAAGTCGCCGCGCTACCGCCGCTTCGGCTGGGCCGCGGCCCGGCTCGACGATCTCGCCGGCTGGCCCGGCTCCCGGCTGACCGCCGCGCTGACCGTGCTCGCGGGCCCCGACCGGCGCGGTGCGCTGCGGGCCTGGCGGGCGGACGGCGGTGCGCATCCGAGCCCCAACGCGGGCCCGGTGGAGGCGTCGTTCGCGGGAGCGCTGGGCGTACGGCTGGGCGGCACGCTGGCGTACGGCGGGCGGGTGGAACACCGTCCGGTGCTCAACGGTGCGGCGCCGCCGGTGGCGGCGGACGACATCGAGCGGGCGGTGCGGCTCTCCCGCCGGGTGAGCGTGCTGGCGCTGGCGACGACGGTGACAGCGCGGCTGGTGGCCGGCGCGGCGCTGCGCGCACGACAGCCGGGGTCCCGGCGCAGGAGGAGGAGCCGGTGAACGGGCGGTTGAAGGTATCCGGCGGGGCCGTCGGCGGTGGGCTGCTGGTGGCCGGCACGACGTCCGACGCCGGCAAGAGCGTGGTGACGGCGGGCATCTGCCGCTGGCTGGTCCGGCAGGGCGTCCGGGTGGCGCCCTTCAAGGCACAGAACATGTCGCTGAATTCGTTCGTCACGCGCGAGGGCGCGGAGATCGGACGGGCCCAGGCGATGCAGGCCGCCGCGGCGCGGGTGGAGCCGACCGCGCTGATGAACCCCGTGCTGCTCAAGCCGGGCAGCGACCGCAGCAGCCAGGTGGTGCTGCTGGGGAAGCCGGTCGGCGAGCTCAGCGCCCGGGGTTACCACGCCGGGCGCCAGGAGCAGTTGCTCGGCACCGTGACCGACTGCCTCCAGGAGCTGCGGCGTACCCATGACGCGGTGATCTGTGAGGGCGCCGGCAGCCCCGCCGAGATCAATCTGCGGCGGACCGACATCGTCAACATGGGCATCGCGCGGGCCGCCCGTATCCCGGTCGTGGTGGTCGGCGACATCGACCGCGGCGGGGTGTTCGCCTCGTTCTTCGGCACCACCGCGCTGCTGTCCAAGGAGGACCAGGCGCTGGTCGCCGGGTATCTGGTCAACAAGTTCCGCGGTGATGTGACGCTGCTGGAGCCGGGGCTGGAGATGCTGCGCGGCCTCACGGGGCGGCGGACGCTGGGTGTGCTGCCGTTCGCGCACGGGCTCGGCATCGACGAGGAGGACGGTCTGCGGGTGTCGCTGCGCGGCGCGGTGCGCGAGAGCGTGGTGGCGCCGCCGCACGGTGCGGATGTGCTGCGGGTGGCGGTCTGTGCCGTACCGCTGATGTCGAACTTCACGGACGTGGACGCGCTGGCCGCCGAACCGGGCGTGGTGGTGCGGTTCGTGGACCGCGCCGAGGAGCTGGCCGACGCCGACCTGGTGGTGCTGCCGGGGACCCGGGGCACGGTGCGGGCGCTGTCGTGGCTGCGGGAGCGCGGGCTGGCGGACGCGATCGCCCGGCGGGCCGCCGAGGGCCGCCCGGTGCTGGGCATCTGCGGCGGCTTCCAGATGCTCGGCGAGCACATCGAGGACGAGGTCGAGTCGAAGGCGGGCGCGGTCGAGGGGCTGGGGCTGCTGCCCGTAAGGGTGCGGTTCGCGGTGGAGAAGACCCTCGCGCGGCCGTCCGGCGAGGCGCTGGGCGAGCCGGTGGAGGGGTACGAGATCCACCACGGTGTCGCCGAAGTGACCGGCGGGGACGAGGAGTTCTTGGACGGCTGCCGGACCGGCTCCGTATGGGGCACGCACTGGCACGGCTCGCTGGAGAGCGACGGCTTCCGCCGGGCGTTCCTGCGGCGGGTCGCGGCGGACGCGGGCCGGGCGTTCGTCCCGGCCCCCGACACCAGCTTCGGCACCCTGCGCGAGGAGCAGCTGGACCGGCTGGGCGATCTGATCGAGGAGCACGCGGACACCGGCGCGCTGCTGCGGCTGATCGAGGAAGGGGTGCCGGAGGGGCTGCCGTTCGTGCCTCCGGGGGCGCCATGAGGGGTACGCACACGACGAATCCGGAGCTCGACGGCGACGTGGAGGACGACACAGCATGACGACCGCGCACACGACCACGCACGACACGACCCCGCAGTACCCCTTCACCGCAGTGGTCGGGATGGACGATCTGCGGCTCGCGCTGCTGCTGAACGCGGTGAGCCCCGCGGTGGGCGGCGTGCTGGTCCGCGGCGAGAAGGGCACCGCCAAGAGCACCGCCGTCCGGGCGCTGTCGGCGCTGATGCCGGCCGTGGACGTGATCGGCGGCTGCCGCTTCGCCTGCGCCCCGGCCGCGCCCGACCCCGGCTGTCCCGACGGGCCGCACGGGACGGGCGCCGTCGAGGAGCGCCCGACGCGGATGGTCGAACTGCCCGTCGGCGCCTCCGAGGACCGGCTGGTCGGCGCGCTGGACATCGAGCGGGCGCTGTCGGAGGGCGTGAAGGCCTTCGAGCCGGGCCTGCTGGCGGACGCCCACCGCGGGATCCTGTACGTCGACGAGGTCAATCTGCTCCATGACCACCTCGTGGACCTGCTGCTGGACGCGGCCGCCATGGGCGCCTCGTACGTGGAGCGCGAAGGGGTCTCCGTACGACACGCGGCCCGTTTCCTGCTCGTCGGGACGATGAACCCCGAAGAGGGCGAGCTGCGGCCGCAGTTGCTGGACAGGTTCGGGCTGACCGTCGAGGTCGCCGCCTCCCGGGAGCCCGGCCAGCGGGTGGAGGTGGTCCGGCGCCGGCTGGCGTACGACGCCGATCCGGCCGGTTTCGCGGCCCGCTGGGCGGCCGAGGAGGACGCGCTGCGCGGGCGGATCGCCGCGGCCAGGGAGCTGCTGCCGGCGGTGACGCTCGGCGACGCGGCACTCCGGCAGATCGCCGCGACCTGTGCCGCGTTCGAGGTGGACGGGATGCGCGCGGACATCGTGATGGCGCGGACCGCCACGGCGCTGGCCGCCTGGGCGGGGCGGACGGACGTCCTGGAGGAGGACGTCCGTCAGGCGGCGCTGCTGGCGCTGCCGCACCGCCGGCGCCGCAACCCCTTCGACGCCCCCGGCCTGGACGAGGACAAGCTCGATCAGACGCTGGAGGAGTTCGGCGCGGACGAGGGCACGGACGGCGACGACGACCCGGAGCCGGACGGTCCGGACGGCGGTCCCGACGGGGGCGGTCCGGACGGCGGTGGGCACCCGCCGCAGGACGGCGGGCCGGAGGAGTCCCCGCTCCCGCCGGAGGCCGAACTCCCCCACCAGCAGGACCGGGAGGCCCCGCAGCCTCCCCAGGCCCCCGAGAAGCCCGGACAGGCCGAGCAGCCCGAGCCCGGGAGCGCGCCGCAGGGCGGCGCGGCCGGCGAGAAGGCCGCGGTCGGGGCCACCGAGCCGTTCAAGACCCGGCGTCTCGATGTGCCGGGCCTGGGCGAGGGCGCGGACGGCCGCCGCTCCCGTGCCCGTACCGCCCATGGCCGGACGACCGGGGCCCGCCGCCCGCACGGCGCCCTGGGCAAGCTGCATCTGTCGGCGACCGTGCAGGCCGCGGCGCCGCACCAGCGGGCCCGGGGCCGCAGCGGGCGGGGACTGGTGGTGCGCCGGGACGATCTGCGCGAGGCGGTCCGCGAGGGGCGGGAGGGCAATCTGGTCCTGTTCGTCGTGGACGCGTCCGGTTCGATGGCGGCGCGGAAGCGGATGAGCGCGGTCAAGGGCGCGGTGCTCTCGCTGCTGCTGGACGCCTACCAGCGGCGCGACAAGATCGGCCTGATCACCTTCCGCGGCACCGGCGCCGAGCTGGCGCTGCCCCCGACGTCCTCGGTCGAGGCGGGCGCGGCGCGGCTGGAGCAGCTGCCGACGGGGGGCCGTACGCCGCTGTCCGAGGGCCTGCTGAGGGCCCATGAGGTGCTGCGGGTGGAGCGGATGCGGGATGCCTCGCGGCGGCCGCTGCTGGTGGTCGTCACCGACGGCCGGGCGACCGGCGGGCCGGAGCCGGTGGTGCGCGCCGGCCGCGCGGCCCGGCTGCTGGCCGCGGAGGGGACCGCTTCGGTGGTCGTGGACTGTGAGGCGGGTCCGGTGCGGCTGGGTCTCGCGGGCGAGCTGGCCCGTGAGCTGCAGGGCACCGCGATCACCCTCGACGAGCTGCGCGCGGACAGCGTCTCCGCGCTCGTACGGACCGTGCAAGGCAACAGGAAGGCCGCGTAATGCCGCAGGGACAGCCGTCCGTCGTACCGAACGACGGGCTCACCACCCGCCAGCGCCGCAACCGTCCGCTGGTGTTCGTCCACACCGGCCAGGGCAAGGGCAAGTCCACCGCCGCCTTCGGGCTGGCGCTGCGCGCCTGGAACCAGGGCTGGCCGGTCGGGGTGTTCCAGTTCGTGAAGTCGGCGAAGTGGAAGGTCGGCGAGGAGCGGGCGCTGAAGGTGCTCGGTGAGTCCGGTGAGGGCGGCACCGTCGCCTGGCACAAGATGGGCGAGGGCTGGTCCTGGGTGCAGCGCGACATCGCCTCCAGCGAGGACGCGGCGCGCGAGGGCTGGGAGCAGGTCAAGCGGGACCTGGCCGCGGAGACCTACAAGCTGCTGGTGCTGGACGAGTTCGCCTATCCGCTGAAGTGGGGCTGGATCGACACCGACGAGGTCGTGTCGGTGCTGCGCGACCGCCCCGGTACGCAGCATGTCGTCATCACCGGGCGGGGCGCCCCCGAGGCGCTGCTGGACTTCGCCGATCTGGTGACGGACATGACCAAGGTCAAGCACCCGATGGACGAGGGCCAGAAGGGCCAGCGGGGCATCGAATGGTGAACGGGGCGAGCAGGGCATGAGCGGCGGTTCGATCCCCCGGCTGGTGATCGCCGCACCGTCGTCGGGCGCGGGCAAGACCACGGTGGCCACCGGTCTGATGGCGGCGTTCGCCGAGGCCGGTCTCGTGGTGTCACCGCACAAGGTCGGTCCGGACTACATCGATCCGGGTTATCACTCCCTGGCCACCGGCCGTCCCGGCCGCAATCTGGACGCCTATCTGTGCGGTCCTGACCGGATCGCGCCGCTGTTCCTGCACGGTGCGGCGGGCGCCGATCTCGCGCTCGTCGAGGGCGTGATGGGGCTGTTCGACGGGGCGTCCGGGATGGGCGAGCTGTCCTCGACGGCGCATGTGGCGAAGCTGCTGCGGGCGCCGGTGGTGCTGGTGGTGGACGCGTCCTCGCAGTCCCGGTCGGTGGCCGCGCTGGTGCACGGCTTCGCCTCCTGGGATCCGGAGGTGCGGCTGGCCGGGGTGATCCTCAACAAGGTCGGCTCGGACCGCCACGAGGAGCTGCTGCGGGAGGCGATGGACTCCTCCGGTGTGCCGGTGCTGGGCGCCCTGCGCCGTGACGGGCGGGCCGGTACGCCGTCCCGGCACCTGGGCCTGGTGCCGGTCGCCGAGCGGCGGTCCGACGCGGTGGAGTCGGTGGCCGAACTCGCCGCGCGGGTCCGCGAGGGCTGCGACCTGGAGGCGCTGCTGGCGCTGGCCCGTACGGTGCCGGAGCTGCCGGACGCACCCTGGGACCCGGCGGCGGAACTCGCGCCGGCCGAGGAGCCGGCCGAGGGGCCGGCCGCCCCGGAGAAGCCGCTGATCGCCGTCGCGGGCGGCGCCGCGTTCACCTTCTCGTACGCCGAACACGCCGAGCTGCTGGCCGCCGCGGGTGCCGAGGTGGCCCCGTTCGACCCGCTGCGGGACGAACACCTGCCGCCCGGCACGCAGGGGTTGGTGATCGGCGGCGGCTTTCCCGAGGTGTACGCGCCGGATCTGTCGGCGAACGCCCCGCTGCGCGCGGAGGTGGCGGCGCTGGCCGCGTCCGGGGCGCCGGTGTCCGCCGAGTGCGCCGGGCTGCTCTACCTGTCCCGGTCCCTCGACGGGAAGCCGATGTGCGGGGTGCTGCCCGCCGAGGCCCGGATGACCGAACGCCTCACCCTCGGCTACCGCGAGGCGGTGGCGCTGCGGGACAACGCGCTGGCCGCGGCCGGCACCCGGGTGCGCGGCCATGAGTTCCACCGCACGGTGCTGGAGCCGGGCGCGGGCGCGGACCCGGCCTGGGGGCTGACGCATCCGGAGCGGCGGGTGGAGGGCTTCGTGGCCGGCGGGGTGCATGCCTCGTATCTGCATGTGCACTGGGCCGCCGAACCGTCGCTGGCCGGACGGCTGGTGGCGAGCGCGGCACGGAGCACACCGGCCCGGGGCGCCACCCGATGACCCGCGGCACCGGCGGCGGGGCGGCCCGGGCCGGGACGGCCGCGCGCGGCGTCCGCCGGCCGGGTGCGGCGGTCACCGCCGGGCCCGTCGGGCTCACCGCGCGCCTGGAGGGGCGGCACGGCCCGCGCGCCTTCGGCCGGGGAGCCGTCGCGGTATGAGGCACGGGGCACCCGACGGGACCGGCGCTGCTGCCGCGCCGCTGGTCGTCGGGGTGGGGGCGAGCCGCGGTGTCGCGGTGTCCGAGGTGCTGGAGCTGATCGCGGCCGCCCGCGCGGCGGCGGGGTGTACGGCCCGGCCGGTCGTCGCGCTGGCGACGGTCGCGGCCAAGGCGGCGGAGCCCGGTCTGCTCGGCGCGGCGCGACGGCTGGGGGTGCCGTTGCGGTCGTTCCCGGCGGCGGCCCTGGCGGCGGTGCGGGTGCCCGGTCCGTCCACGGCCGCGGCGGCCGCCGTCGGGACTCCGAGCGTGGCCGAGGCGGCGGCGCTGCTGGCCGCGGGCCCGGGCGCGGAACTGGTCGCCGGAAAGCGGAAGTCCGCGCCGCAGGGCCGGCCGGCCCGGGCGACCTGTGCGCTGGCCGGGCCCGCTGTAACGGACAGCGGTGCCCTTACCGCTGGTAGGGAGGGAGCGGCCGCCGACCGCTCTTCCGCTGCGGATATCGTCATGACCTCCCCCAACCCGCCCCGCCATGGCCCGGGTCGGTGGACGGCGGTCGTCGGTGACCCGGCGCCCGGCAGCGGACCCACCGGTACCAAGGAGACCTCGTGACGACCCCTCCCGCACTGCTCATCGCCGGTCACGGCACCCGCGACGAAGGCGGGGCCGACGCCCTGCGCGCGCTGGTGCGTCTGCTCGGCGAGCGCCATCCCGAAGTGCCGGTCGCCGGCGGGTTCTTCGGTGTCCCGGCCTCGCCGCTGCCGCTGGACGACGCCATCGACGGCCTCGTCGGGGAGGGCGCGAACCGGCTCGCCGTCATACCGCTGCTGACCGCCCCGACCGGGCCGGTCCCGGAGGCGCTGCCCGAGGTGCTGGAGCGGGCGGGCGAGCGCCACCCCGGACTCGGCCACGTCTGCGGCACCGAGCTGGGGCCGCACCCCAAGCTGCTCGATGTGCTGGAGCGGCGGCTGGACGAGGCGCTGGGCAGCGGCGCCCGCAGGCCCGCGGACCGGGCCCGCACCACGGTGCTGCTGGTGGGCCGCGGCGCTGCCGATCCGTACGCCAACGCCGAAGTGGTGCGGGCCGCGCGGCTGCTGTGGGAGGGGCGCGGCTTCGCGGGCGTGGAGACCGCGTTCGTTACGCAGGCGGCACCCGACGTCCCGGCCGGCCTCGACCGGTGCCGGGCGCTGGCGGCCGCGGCGGGCACCGGCGGGCCGGCCCGGGTCGTGGTCCTGCCCTACTTCCTCTTCGCCGGCGGCCCGGTGGAGCGGCTGTGGATGCAGGCCGAGGGCTGGGCGGCGGCGCACCCCGACACCGAGGTCTACGCCGCGCAGGTGATCGGGCCGGAGGCCGAGGTGGCCGACGTGGTCATGGAGCGCTACCGCGCGGCGGTGGCGGGCGCGTCGTGCGGGTGCCGGGCGGCGGCGGAGGACGCCCGGCCCGCGCACGGCGCGCCACGGGAGAGCGCCTCCCTGGCCGCGGGCACCGGGGAACGGTGAGCATGCCCCCGCGCACCGGATCCGCACCGCTCCGGGACCCCGGCCCGGCCGCCCCGCCGCACGAACCCGACCTGCGGCACCACGGCGACGCCGAAGTACGGGGCGCCGACGCCGGGCTGACGGATCTGGCGGTCAATGTCCGCACCGGCACTCCCCCGGCCTGGCTCAAGGCGCACATCGCCGCGTCGCTGGACGGTCTCGCCGCGTACCCCGACGGCCGCGCGGCGCGCCGGGCGGTGGCGGCCCGGCACGGTCTGCCCGCGGACCGGGTGCTGCTCACCTCCGGGGCCGCGGAGGCGTTCGTGCTGATCGCGCGCGCGGTGGCGGCCCGGCGGCCGGTGGTGGTGCATCCGCAGTTCACCGAGCCCGAGGCGGCGCTGCGGGACGCCGGTCACGAGGTCGGACGGGTGCTGCTCGACGCCCGGGACGACTTCCGGCTGGACCCGGCCGCGGTGCCCGAGGACGCCGATCTGGTCGTCGTCGGCAACCCCACCAACCCCACCTCGGTCCTGCACCCCGCGGAGGTGCTGGCCTCCTTGGCGCGGCCCGGCCGGACGCTGGTGGTGGACGAGGCGTTCATGGACGCGGTGCCCGGTGAGCGGGCGTCGCTGGCCGGGCGCACGGATCTGCCGGGTCTGGTGGTGCTGCGCAGCCTCACCAAGACCTGGGGGCTGGCCGGGCTGCGGATCGGCTACGTCCTGGCCGCCGCGGACACCGTCGCCGCCCTGGAGCGGGCCCAGCCGCTGTGGCCGGTCTCCAGCCCCGCCCTGGCCGCCGCCGAGGCGTGCTGTACGCCCCGGGCGCTGGCGGAGGCGGCCGCGGCGGCCGAGGAGATCGCCGGGGACCGGGCTCATCTGCTGGCCCGGCTGGGCGAGTTCCGGCAGATCCGGACGGTCGGCCCGGCGGCGGGCCCGTTCGTGCTGATCCGGCTGCCGGACGCGCACGGGGTGCGGGCCGCGCTGCGGGACCGCGGTTTCGCGGTGCGCCGCGGCGACACCTTCCCCGGCCTGGGCCCCGACTGGCTGCGGCTCGCGGTGCGCGACCGGGCCACGACGGACCGCTTCGTGACGGCGCTGGGCGAGGTGCTCGGGTAGGGCGTACCCGGCGTCCTCCCGCGGGCGGACCCCGCCGGGTCCCCCGGCACACCACGCTGCGCGGGGTCCCCGGCGGGGGTGGGGTGTGCCGTACGTTCCGCGGCCCGCACGGCACACCCCGGGCCGTACTCCGCGCGCGACGCCCCCACAGCACCGGCGCGGTGTACGGGGTCGGTCAGCCGCGGCCGCCCTGCGGTGCGGCGCTGCGGCGCTTGCGGGCGAAGACCATCGACCCGGCGCCCGCGGCGAGCAGCAGCGCGGCGCCGCCGGCGAGGTACGGGGTGGCCGAACTGCCGCCGGTCTCCGCGAGGTTCTGGGTGCGGGGCCCGGAGCCCGTCACCTCGGGGTCCTTGCCGCCGGCCGGCTCGGTGCCGCCGCCCGTCTGGCCGCCGCTGGAACCGCCGCTCGTCTGGCCGCCGCTGGTGCCGCCGGAGCCGCCCTGCTCGGGCGCCTTGCCGCGCGGCGTGGTGCAGGTGGCCTTGGCCAGCGTGACCCGGCCCTGCACGTCGGCGACGTTCAGCTTCAGCGGGTTGAGGGAGACGTTGAGGTCGAGCGCGGTGGCCGCGGCGCCCTTGGACGTGACGTTCTTCTTGGACAGGTCGAGCCGCACCCGGCCCACCCCCGGGACCTTGACGTCCGTCGTGCCGCCCGCGGTGAGCGTGACCTTCTTGCCCAGCACCCGCACGCTGCCCAGCACATTCGACTCGGCCCGGGGTCGGGTGCCCGCCTCGCAGACCGCCTTGGCGGTGACCTGCTGGACCTCGATCAGGGACAGCAGCGGCAGACCGGGCAGATGCACCTTCGCCCGCACGACGTTGGCGTAGCCCTCGGCCTTGCGGCGGTCGGCGGTGGCCCGTGCGGTGGCGGCGTCGGCGCGCAGCACGCTGAACGGCCTGCCGTGGTCGATGCCGTCGAGCTTGACGGTGAGCGCGGTCTTGCTGGCGGAGGCCGGGGCGTGCACCTCGTTGAGGGCGACGTTCAGCGGGACGTCGAGCGTCTTGTTGAGCAGCCCGACGTTCACGCCGGTACGCAGCACGACCGCGTCGGCGGTGCCGCGGGCCGGGCCATGGTCTCCGGTGGCATGCGCGGGGACGGCGCCGAGGAGGACGGCGGGACCGGCCGTGAGCGCGGTGGCGACGAGGGTCGCGGCGAGGCGTCGGGGCATGCCGAAGGAGCTGGTGGGACTGGTGGACACGTGTGTGGAACCCTCACAGGAGAAATGGAGCCGCCGGCCGCGCCAATGGGGGACATCACGCGGGCCGACGGCATCGACCCGCACATCGTGTCCGTACCGAGGGTGAACGGGCAGCCACGTGACGTCAGTTCATCCCAAAGGGTGGTTTCCGTGCCTTTATTCGATTCCTCCGACTCGGGGCACCACCCGCGCCACAGCCGCCCCACCTCCCGGGTGACCCGCGTTGACCGGGCAGGTCCACCGGATCACCCCGGCGGCTACCCCACGATCTGCCCTCGCAGCACCACCCGGCGCGGTGCGGCCAGCACCCGGACGTCCTCGCGCGGATCGCTCTCGTAGACCACCAGGTCCGCCGGGGCGCCCTCGGTGAGGCCGGGGCGGCCGAGCCAGTCCCTGGCGCCCCAGGTGGTGGCCGAGAGGGCCGCCACGGCGGGCAGCCCGGCCCGGGTCAGCTCGACGACCTCCTCGGCGACCAGGCCGTGGGCGAGCGAGCCGCCGGCGTCCGTACCGGCGAAGACGGGCACCCCGGCGTCGTAGGCCGCCCGGACGGTGTCGTAGCGGCGGTCGTGCAGGCGCCGCATGTGGTCCGCCCAGCGCGGGAACTTCGCCTCACCGCCGTCCGCGAGCCGCGGGAAGGTGGCGATGTTGACGAGCGTGGGGACGATGGCCACTCCGCGCTCGGCGAACAGCGGGATGGTCTCCTCGGTGAGCCCGGTGGCGTGCTCGATGCAGTCGATACCGGCCTCGACGAGCGGGGCGAGGGTGTCCTCGGCGAAGCAGTGGGCGGTCACCCGGGCGCCCAGCCGGTGAGCCTCGGCGATGGCGGCCTCGACCGCTCCCCGGGGCCAGCAGGCCTCCAGATCGCCCGTGGAGCGGTCGATCCAGTCCCCGACGAGCTTGACCCAGCCGTCACCGCGGCGGGCCTCCCTGGCGACGTAGGCGACCAGGTCCTCCGGCTCGATCTCGTGCGCGTAGTTGCGGATGTAGCGCTTGGTACGGGCGATGTGGCGGCCGGCGCGGATGATCCGCGGCAGGTCCTCGCGGTCGTCGACCCAGCGGGTGTCGGAGGGGGATCCGGCGTCGCGGATCAGCAGGGTGCCGGCGTCACGGTCGGTGAGCGCCTGCTTCTCGCTGGTGGGGGCGTCCACCGGGCCGTGTGCGTCCAGGCCCACGTGGCAGTGGGCGTCGACCAGGCCGGGCAGGGCCCAGCCCGTCACGGTGATGGCATCCCGTGCCATCACCGGCCGGTCGAACGTCACCCGGCCGCCGACCACCCACAGCTCGTCGCGCACCTCGTCCGGTCCGACGAGGACCCTCCCCTTGAGGTGCAGCACCGCACCTTCACTCATGGACGTCATACCGGCACTTTAGGCGTCGCGCCGGACAGGGTGAGCGGGCGGTCACGCCATGGATCGGCCGCTTTCCGCCGGCCGTTTCCCCGGGAACCCGGCGCCCCGCCGGACTTTCGGTCCTCACCGATATCCGCGCACTCTCCGTAGAGCTTCCGCCACCCGCGCCGCACAGTTCTCCGTGCGTTCCCCGCCACTCTCCGTACATTTCCCGCAGCCTTCCCGCACATCGCCTGGCGCATGTTCTTGCGGGTCTTGTCACGGTCACGTCGCGCAGGTTTCCATGGGCCTTCCGCCCGGCCTTCCGGCGGCGAATTCCCAATTCCTCAGAAGTACAGCTTCCCGTATTCTTCTGCCCGCTTTTCCGCAGCTCAAACGCTAAGATTTTGCTAGCGGCAAGTTCCATAATTCGGACGGATCTCATGGGCGTTACGGAGCTGTGACCGACTACACAACGTGTCCGTTTCACCCCGAACCTCCTGGTCAAATGGGGACATCTCGCGGTGGCATCGCGCACCCGGGCGCCCCCGCGCGATAACACATCTTGCTCGCTTCCGTAACCCCTGCCCGCGATGCAATTTCCCTTTTCCCTGGGTAAATTTAATTCCCATGACCGCCGCACAAGCAGACCATGCAGGTGCCCGAAGCGATATCAGAGAATTTCCGGAGGGCTTCAAGCTCGACACCCCACGCGTGGAGGACGGAGCCGCGATCTGGCGCATCGCCCGCGACTCGAAGACGCTGGATCTCAACTCCTCCTACAGCTACCTCCTGTGGTGTCGCGACTTCGCCGCCACCTCCGTCGTCGCCCGCGACACGGAGGGCGAGCCGGCCGCCTTCATCACCGGATACCTCCGCCCCGAGCGCCCGGAGACCCTCGTCGTCTGGCAGGTCGCCGTCGACGACGCGCACCGTGGGCAGGGCCTGGCGGCCGCACTCCTGGACGGGCTGACCGCCCGGGCCAGGGACGAGCTGGGCGTACGTTTCGTCGAGACCACCGTGACACCCGACAACACCGCATCCAACCGGTTGTTCGCGTCCTTCGCCGAGCGGCACTCAGTGCCCCTCAAGAGCGAGGTGCTCTTCGACGCGGGGCTGTTCCCGGAGCAGGGCCACGAGCCGGAGGTGCTGCACCTCATCGGCCCGTTCGAGCCACCGGCCGGCACGGGGCACTCCTGACGCACCCAGGACCGCGCGGCGACGACGCCGCAGCGGTCATGCGGGACCCGGCACCACACCCCCGTGACACCGCCGGGACCGCCCAGCCCCCTACAGACTTCTCATCCTTTCGCCACTCATCTCCCAGGAGCATGCTGTGACCATCACCCAGCCCGATCTGAGCGTCTTCGAGACCGTGGAGTCGGAGGTCCGCAGCTACTGCCGTAGCTGGCCCACCGTCTTCGACCGTGCGCAGGGCAGCCGCATGACCGACGAGGACGGCCACACCTACCTCGACTTCTTCGCCGGGGCCGGATCGCTCAACTACGGCCACAACAACCCGGTCCTCAAACGCGCCCTGATCGACTACATCGAGCGGGACGGCGTCACCCACGGCCTGGACATGTCCACCACGGCCAAGCGGGCGTTCCTGGAGTCGTTCCAGAACATCATCCTGCGGCCGCGTGACCTGCCCTACAAGGTCATGTTCCCGGGCCCGACGGGCGCCAACTCCGTCGAGGCCGCGCTGAAGCTCGCCCGTAAGGTCAAGGGCCGCGAGTCGATCGTGTCCTTCACCAACGCCTTCCACGGCATGTCCCTGGGCGCGCTGGCCGTCACCGGTAACTCCATGAAGCGCGCCGGCGCCGGTATCCCGCTGGTGCACGGCACCCCGATGCCGTTCGACAACTACCTCGACGGCACCTACCCGGACTTCCTGTGGTTCGAGCGGCTGCTGGAGGACCAGGGCTCCGGTCTGAACACCCCCGCCGCCGTGATCGTCGAGACGGTCCAGGGCGAGGGCGGCATCAACGTCGCCCGTCCCGAGTGGCTGCGTGCCCTCGCCGACCTGTGTGAGCGCTGGGACATGCTGCTCATCGTCGACGACATCCAGATGGGTTGCGGCCGTACGGGTGCCTTCTTCTCCTTCGAGGAGGCGGGCATCGTGCCGGACATCGTCACCGTCTCGAAGTCCATCAGCGGCTACGGCCTGCCGCTCGCGCTCACCCTGTTCAAGCCTGAGCTGGACATCTGGGAGCCGGGCGAGCACAACGGCACCTTCCGCGGCAACAACCCGGCGTTCGTCACCGCCGCCGCGACGCTGGACACCTACTGGGCCGACGGCCAGATGGAGAAGCAGACTCTCGCCCGCGGTGAGATCGTCGAAGCACACCTCAAGGCCATTGCCGAGGAGCACCCGGACGCCATCGCCGAGTACCGCGGCCGCGGTCTGGTGTGGGGCATGGAGCTCAACGACAAGCCCACCGCCGACAAGATCGCCAAGCGCGCCTTCGAGCTGGGTCTGCTGATCGAGACCTCCGGCCCGGAGAGCGAGGTCGTCAAGCTGCTGCCCGCGCTGACGACCACCCCCGAGGAGCTGGACGAGGGACTCCGGATCCTCGCCCGCGCGGTCCGCGACTGCGTCTGACCACTCCAGAGCCCCTTACCGTTCCACAGAAAGGCACCGAGTCACCGTGATCGTCCGATCCTTCAAGGACATCGAAGGCACCGACCGCCACGTCAAGGCCAAGTCCGGCACCTGGGAGAGCAAGCGCATCGTGCTCGCCAAGGAGCGCGTCGGTTTCTCGCTGCACGAGACCACCCTGTACGCCGGGACCGAGACGTCGATGTGGTACGCGAACCACATCGAGGCCGTACTCTGCGTAGAGGGTGAGGCCGAGCTCACGAACGACGAGACCGGCGAGAAGTACACCATCACGCCGGGCACGATGTACCTGCTCGACGGGCACGAGAAGCACACCATGCGGATCAAGGAGGACTTCCGCTGCGTGTGTGTCTTCAACCCGCCCGTCACCGGCCGCGAGGACCACGACGAGAACGGGGTCTACCCGCTTCTCACCGAACCGGAGTCTGAGCCCGAGACGGTCTGAGGCCATCCGCCTGCCCCGTCCGGCAGCGCTGAGGAAGGCACGCACGCGCACGTAAGCCAGATTCCGTACGAGAGGAGAGGAAGGCAACACCATGACCACCGCACCCGAGCGCACCGCCGACCTGTACCCGACCCGTGGGACCGCTGAGGTCATCACCCCGCGGAAGGACCCGGTGGTGTGGTCGCAGCCCGGAACGGCCGGCCCCTTCGAGCCGTCCGAGCTGAGCGACTTCGAACGCGACGGCTTTTTCGCCATCGGGGAACTGCTCACGGCGGAAGAAGTCGCGGTGTACCGCGCCGAACTGGACCGTCTCGTCCTCGACCCCACGATGCGCGCCGACCCGCGCTCCATCGTCGAGCCGAAGTCACAGGACGTACGGACCGTGTTCGAGGTGCACAAGATCAGCGAGGTGTTCGCCAAGCTGGTCTCCGACCCGCGCGTGGTCGGCCGTGCCCGTCAGATTCTCGGCTCGGACGTCTATGTCCACCAGTCGCGGATCAATGTGAAGCCGGGCTTCGGTGCCTCCGGCTTCTACTGGCACTCGGACTTCGAGACCTGGCACGCCGAGGACGGACTGCCGAACATGCGCACCGTGTCGGTCTCGATAGCGCTGACGGAGAATTACGACACCAACGGCGGCTTGATGATCATGCCCGGCTCGCACGAGTACTTCGTGGGCTGCGAGGGTGCGACGCCGAAGGACAACTACAAGCGGTCGCTGCAGATGCAGGACGCGGGCATCCCGTCGGACGAGGTGCTCACGAAGATGGCGGACAAGCACAGCATCCGTCTCTTCACCGGTAAGGCCGGCTCGGCGACGTGGTTCGACTGCAACGCCATGCACGGCTCGGGCGACAACATCACGCCCTACCCGCGCAGCAATGTCTTCATCGTCTTCAACAGCGTGGAGAACGCTGCGGTGGAGCCGTTCGCGGCACCGGTCCGGCGCCCGGAGTACATCGGGGCCCGCGACTTCACTCCGGTGCGTTAGGGGACACTCGCACCGGTGGCGCGGCCGCCGCACAGCTGGTCTGTGCGGCGGCCGCGCCGTGTTGTACGGCCGGTACGGCGGACCGGTCCTACCTCAGCAGGGCCAGCAACCGGTCCACGTCGTCCGTCGAGTTGTAGAGGTGGAAGGCCGCGCGGAGCAGCCCGCCGCGCACCGAGACCCGCACCCCTGCCTCGGCCAGCCGGTGCTCGGCGTCCGCGATCCCGGGGGTGGAGACGATCGCCGAACCGGGCGCGGGCCGGGGCGTCAGACCGCGCTCGGCCAGCCCCGCGCGGTAGTACTCGGCGAGTGCGGTGTCGTGGGCGTGGATGGCGGACACGCCCAGCTCCCCGAGGAGACCGAGGGACTGTTCGGCGCCGACGTAGGAGAAGTGGGCGTGCGGCTCGTCGAAGCGCCGGGCGGTGGCGGCCGGCTGGATCAGCCCGTAGTTGGACTCGCCGATGTCCTCGCCGGCGACCCAGCCCGCATGGAGCGCGGCCGGCCACTCCTCGCCCCGCCCGAAGTCCCCGCCGAACGCCATGAACGTCGTCCCGCGCGGGCACAGCAGCCACTTGAAGGCCCCGGCGACCACGAAGTCGAAGTCCGCGGCGCGCAGCGGCAGCCAGCCGGCGGCCTGGGTGATGTCGAGGTAGGTGCGCGCCCCGTGGGCCGCCGCCGCCTCGCGGACCGCCGCCATATCGGCGATCCGGCCGTCCAGCGACTGCACGGCGCTGAAGGCGACCAGCGCGGTGCCGGGGCGCACCGCATCGGCGAGCGCCTCCAGCGGCACGGTACGCAGCTTGATGCCGGGGTGGGCGGCGAGCGGATTGACCAGGGAGCTGAAGTCGCCCTCGGGGGCCAGCACTTCGGCGCCCTCCGGGAGCGAGGCCGCCACGAACGCGGACTGCACCGCGACCGAGCTGCCGACGGCCACCCGCTCGGCGGGGAGGTCCATCAGCCGGGCGAAGGCGGCGCGGGAGGCCGTGGTGGCGGCGAGGTAGTCGCGGCCCATCGTGCCGTAGGAGGCGGACTCGTCGATGGCCGCGCGCAGGGCGTCGGCGGCGCGGCGCGGAAGGAGTCCGGACGAGGCGGAGTTCAGATAGGTCGTCTCGGGCGCGAATTCGGCCCCGCCGAGTGGCTCACGTCGATGCATGTCCCCACTCTGCTCGGCACCTCGCGCCACGTCCATGGCGACTTTGCTCGGCCGGCCCGCAACGGTTCCTTATCGGCGCAGGTCACACCGGGTGCGGCCGGACCGGCCCCGGTCTCACTTCCCGGGCACGGCGCACCCGTCGTCCCCGCACACCGGGGCCGCACCGGCCTCGTCACCGGCGGGCTGTGACGGCTCGGCACCGTCGGCGTACGCCCGCTCCAGGGCCTCCCGGAAGACCTCCGCGGGCTGCCCGCCCGAGATGCCGTACCGGCGGTCGATGACGAAGAACGGCACGCCCGTGGCGCCCAGCTCCGCGGCCTCGCGCTCCTCGGCCCGTACCTCCCGCGCATACGCCCCGGGGTCGGCCAGCACTCGGGCAACCTCGTCCGCGGGCAGCCCCGCGCCGACGGCGATCTCACGGAGCACGGCGGGGTCACCGAGCAGCCTGGCCTCGGCGAAGTTGGCGCGGTAGAAGGCGTCCAGCAGCGCCTCCTGGACGCCGTGCGCCCTGCCGAGGTGCAGCAGCCGGTGCAGGTCGAAGGTGTTCCCGTGGATCCGGTCGGAGCGGTAGTCCAGCCCCTCCCCCGCCGCCGCGTCGGCGACGCGCGCCTCCATCGCCTCGGCCTGCGCACGGCTCACGCCGTACTTCGTGGCGAGCATGTCCAGCACCGGGACGTCGGTGGCGGCCGGCGCCTTCGGATCCAGCTCGAAGGAGCGGTGCACCACCTCGACCTCGTCGCGGTGCGCAAAGGCGGCGAGCCCGGCCTCGAAGCGGGCCTTGCCGATGTAGCACCAGGGGCAGGCGATGTCGGACCAGATTTCGACGCGCATGAGCTGACTTTCCTCAAGGTGGGTGTGTGGTGGTGAAACCTTGGGGGTGGGGGCGGTATTCCCGCTCGGGACGCGCGGCCTTCGCGTACCGCCCGGATCAAGCATGTGCCGATCTTGCGCTTCCTCGTGGCTCTGTCGTGGGGGACGGGGGAAGGGCTTCCTGAGCCCGCACACAGCGGGGGCATCCGCACGGGGGCCAGACTCCCGATGCCTCCGGGCCGAGGGACCTGTCAGCACCGTCGGCCGGGTACGTGACCGCGGCCCCCCAGGTCCTGCCGGAGTCGCGGGAGACGCGCACGGTCATGGTCATGGGCGGTTCCCCACGTGGTCACGGTGGTTCCGGAGCCGCACGTTCGCGTCCGTCGCGGCGGACAGATCACCGCGTTCGCGCGCTTCCCTGCGCTGCACGGCGAGGGCGACGCAGACGGCGCAGCCCTCCACGGGGGTGGGTTGGAGCTCTGGCAGCGAAAGGGAAACCGCTGCGCCGACACCGCCTCCGGGTGCCCCAGAATTGCCGTTGGCCATGTGCTCCGCCTCTCCTCGACCGTTTCTCGGTGCTTCGATGGTCGCGGCGTGCAAGGGACATCACGACGACGCTTGGGGCGTCACCGGGGCGTCACTCGGAACCGTGCCAACGACACCTGGGTGGGCGTCAAACCGGTGTCATTCGACGGTGATTCGGTCTAGCTTTGACGTCATGACGACGACTGCTGTGGTGCCGAATGATGTGCTGCGGGCCGTGCGGCTGGGGCTGCGCATGAGTCAGGACGAGTTAGCGACCGCGCTACGGCGCGCGGGCGCCGAGCTGGGAGAGCCCAACGAGGCGTCAAAACGCTTGGTACAGCGCTGGGAAGCCGGTGTCAGCAGGACGCCGAGGGGCGTGTACGCACGGGCCCTGGAGCGGGTGACGGGCCGCCCCGTGGAGGCCCTCGGATTCTCCCTGCCGGTACCGATGGCACGGGTTCACGCAGACGGGAAAGGAGGGCACGACATGGATGCCGGGGGCGAAAGCACCGCTGTGGTCGTGGATCCGCAGCATGCCGCGCGGCCGGGCACGGAGTCGTTCACCGGCGTGTGGCTCAGCCGGTACGAGTTCTACTCCTCCAGCCGGGACGCCACGTACGAGGGCAGGCACTACGTGGTGATCGTGCAGCACGGAAACCGGCTGACCGCCCAGAGCCTGCCCGGTGCGAGCAGCAATCCGGACAGCCCGCTCACACTGGACCTCACCGTGGACCGGAACGTCATCACCGGTTCATGGGTGGAGCAGACGGCCGCCGACGGCTACTACAACGGCGCTCGCTACCACGGCGCCGTGCAGATGCTGGTCGAGCCGACCGGCCGCCGCATGACCGGCAAGTGGGTCGGCTTCGGCAAGGAATTCGACGTGAACACGGGTCCTTGGGAACTGCGCCTGGTGGACCGCTCGACCAGCAAGGCCGCGTTGGCGCAGTACAGCACTCCGCCCGAGTGACCCCGTAGCTCCGCGGGGTGGCCGGCTGTCCGGTGGGTACGGTCCCCGCATGACCTCGTCACAGGGATTTCTCGGGTTCTGGGAGACGACCGGGTCCGCCAAGACCTTCACTCATCCGCTCGACCCGGCGCTGCTGGATGCGTATGTGCCGCGGAGCGCGCGGGTGCTGGACTACGGCTGTGGTTACGGGCGGCTGACCGCCGAGCTGGCCGGGCTCGGGTATGGCGCGGTGTGTGGGGTGGATGTCTCGGCGGCGCTGATCGCGCGGGGGGAGCGGGAGCATCCGGAGCTGGAGCTGCTGCGCTGTCCCGGTTTTCCGCTGCCGTTCGAGGACGGTGCCTTCGATGCGGCGCTGCTGTTCGCGGTGCTCACCTGTGTTCCCCGGGACGCGGACCAGACGGCGATCGTCGGGGAGCTGGGGAGGGTGGTGCGGCCCGGTGGGGTGCTGTATCTGAGCGATGTGCCGTTGCAGGGTGATGCGCTCAACCGGGAGCGGTATGCGCGGTTCGCGGAACGGTACGGGACGTACGGGGTGTTCGAGACGCCCGACGGCGGGGTGTTCCGGCACCATCCGCCGGAGCGGCTGCGGGGGCTGGTGCGAGAGGCGGGCTTCTCGGTGCTGAAGGAGCGGGCGGGGTCGGTGGCCACGCTGGACGGGCGGACGGCCGAGCGGCTGCAGCTCATCGCCCGGCGGGAGCCGGCGGCGTCTGCGCCGTCGCCAGGTCCAGCGTCAGGGTGAGATGGGTGGCGTCCGGGGCGGGGCGGCGGTCCGGGTCGGGGCGCCAGCCGAGGCGGGTGTAGAAGGCGCGGGCGCGGTGGTTGTGCCAGAGGACGTCGAGGGCGGCCCGGGAGATGCCGGCCGCGTGCCAGGCCCGTAAGCAGGCGTGGTGCAGGGCCAGGCCGACGCCGGTGCCCCAGTGGCCGGGGTCGACATGGAGCTGGTGGAGGGTGACGGCCGGTGGGTGGCCGGCGCGGTGGCGGTAGGAGGCCGCGCCGACCACGGTGCCGTGCCGGGCGGCGCAGAGCGCGGAGGTGTCGTCCCGGGCCAGGTCGTGGGACCAGGCGTCGTGCCAACGGGCCTGTTCGGCGGGGAGGTCGAAGGGCGCGTCCGGGAAGCGGGCGCGGTGGTAGGCGGCGCGGGCCCCGGTGTGCAGGGCGGCGATCGCGGCCAGGTCCGCGGCGGTCGCGGCGCGGACCCGGAGTGCGGCCTCGTCGGGGGCGGGGCGCACGGTCGCTACGCGCCCTCGGCGCGGCCGTCGACCCGGCGCGGCAGACCGAGCGGATTGTCCTCGCGCAGTTCGGGCGGCAGCAGCGCCGGCGGGGTGTCCTGGTAGGCGACCGGGCGCAGCCAGCGTTCGACGGCGCTGCCGCCGACGGAGGTGGAGGTGGAGGTGGTCGCCGGGTAGGGGCCGCCGTGGTGCTGGGCGGGGGCGACCGCGACACCGGTCGGCCAGCCGTTGACGACCACCCGTCCGGCGAGCGGGGTGACCTGGGCCAGCAGCCGGGCACCGCGGCCCGCCTCATCGGTCCCGGCGCTCTCCGCCTCGCCGAGCTGCAGGGTCGCGGAGAGGTTGCCGGGCAGCCGGGCGAGTACGGCGCCGATCTCGGCCTCGTCGGTGTAGCGGGCGACGACGGTGACCGGGCCGAAGCACTCCTCCAGGAGGAGGTCGTGCGGCCCTTCGGTGGCCAGACTGTCGGCGGGGACGGCGAGGAAGCCGGCGCTGACGGTGTGCTCGCCGCCCGCGCCGGGGGTCACCGGCGCCTCGACGCCAGGGAGCGCGGCGCGGGTGCGGATCCCGTCGAGGAACGCCTCCCGCATCCGGTGATCGAGCAGCACCCCGGCCTCGGTGTCGCTGACCGCGGCGGTCAGCGCCTTCAGCAGCCGGTCGCCCTTCTCCCCGTCGGGCGCCAGGACCAGGCCCGGCTTGACGCAGAACTGGCCGACGCCGAGGGTCATCGCCCCGGCCAGCCCGGCACCGATCTGCTCGGCGCGCTCGGCGGCCGCGGCCTCGGTGATCACGACGGGGTTGAGGCTGCCCAGCTCGCCGTGGAAGGGGATCGGGTGCGGGCGGGACGCGGCCGCGTCGTACAGGGCACGGCCGCCGCGGACCGAGCCGGTGAAGCCGGCCGCGGTGATCAGCGGATGGCGCACCAGGTCGATACCGGCCTGGAAGCCGTGCACCAGGTTGACCACGCCCTCGGGCAGGCCGACCTCCCTGGCGGCGCGGCGCAGCAGCGCGGCACACAGCTCGGAGGTGGCCGGATGGTCCGGGTGTGCCTTGACGACCACCGGGCAGCCGGCCGCGAGGGCGCTCGCGGTGTCGCCGCCGGGTACCGAGAAGGCGAGCGGGAAGTTGCTGGCGGAGTAGACCGCGACCGCGCCCAGCGGGATCTTGTAGCGGCGCAGGTCGGGCCGGGGCGGGGTGAGGGCGGGGTCGGCGTGGTCGATCAGGACGTCGAGGAACGCGCCCTCCTGCACCAGCTCCGCGAAGGCCCGCAACTGGTAGGTGGTGCGGGCGAGTTCGCCGGTGAGCCGGCCGGGGCCGAGCGCGGTCTCGGCGTCGGCGGCCTCGATGACCGCGTCACCCGCCTCGTCGAGCAGATCGGCGGCGCGGCGCAGCAGGGCGGCGCGTACGGTGCGGTCGGCCAGCGCGCCCCGGGCGGCATGTGCCGTGCGGACCGCGGTGTCCACCTCTTCGGCTGTGGCTTCCACCGCAACCTGTTCCCGCTGCTTCCCGGTCCGGGGGTCGACACTCCAGACTGGTGCTGCTGCTGTCGCTGCCACCGTGCATTCCTCCCGGGCGATGCTGCCGAGTCGTTCCGCGCCTTGCCGCACACCGGATCACGTTCGATATGCTGAACGCTGTCCCAGATGATGAACAACTGGGACTCTATGGCGGTCCGAACAGAGGGGTCAAGGGCGATGTCAGCTGCCGATACCGGTGGATCGCAGGTCAAATCCGCCGTGCGGACGGTCGAATTGCTCGAGTACTTCGCGGGCCGTCCCGGTATGCACAGCCTGGCCTCCGTCCAGGAAGCGGTCGGCTACCCGAAGTCCAGCCTCTACATGCTGCTGCGCACCCTCGTCGACCTGGGCTGGGTCGAGACCGACGCGACCGGCACCCGCTACGGCATCGGGGTGCGCGCACTGCTCGTCGGCACCTCGTACATCGACGGCGACGAGGTGGTGGCCGCGGCCCGCCCGACGCTGGACCGGCTCTCCGACGACACCACCGAGACCATCCACCTCGCCCGGCTCGACGGCACCAATGTCGTCTACCTCGCGACCCGTCAGTCGCAGCACTATCTGCGCCCCTTCACCCGCGTCGGGCGGCGGCTGCCCGCGCACTCCACCTCGCTGGGCAAGGCGCTGCTCGCCACGTACACCGACGAGCAGGTCCGGACGATGTTGCCGCCCACCCTCGACCGGCTGACCGAGCACACCCTCACCGACCGCGAGCAGCTGATCGAGGAGCTGCACACCGTGCGCGAACAGGGCTTTGCGGTCGACCGCGAGGAGAACACGCTGGGCCTGCGCTGCTTCGGCGTCGCCATCCCCTACCGCACCCCGGCGCGGGACGCGATCAGCTGCTCGGTGCCGGTGGCCCGGCTGACCCCGGGGCACGAGCAGATGATCAAGGACGCTCTGTTCGACGCCCGCGACCGGCTGGCGCTGGCCACCCGGCGCCTGTGAGGCGGCCCCACAGGACCGGTTGAGCGCCCCCTCCCCCGTACGGCGGAGGGGGATCGTCATCGGGACCGAGGCGCCGCGGGGCAGCCGCCGGAAGGCTGTTGCCATGAGCACTCGGACCGGCCGTCCCGCACGCGCCCCACGCCCCGCCGCCCCGCGCACGGCGGCGCTTACGGTGCTGCCCACACCGCTGATGAGCCTCACTTACTCTGGGCAGATGATCGTCGGGACGATGGTGGCGGTGGCGGGGGCCCACTTCTTCGCCGAACGTGAGGCCGCCCGGTGCGACTGATGGGCCGGCGCTGGGTCCATCTGGTGCTGGGCGGCGCGCTGTTGATGCCCTTCTTCCTGCTGGCCTCGGTGGTCCTGCCGCTGGTCGCGGACGGCGCCGACCCGCTGCGCCAAGTGGGCTGGCAGCTGGTCGCGTTCGGCTGTGCGCTGCCGCCGGCCGCCCTGGCCGCACTGCTCTTCCCGCTGCTGCGGCCGCTGGAGGTGGCCGCCGTACGGTCGCTGTGCGGGGTGCCCGCGGAGCGGCTGGCCGAGGGACCGGCGGTCTCGTGGGCGGCCCGGCGGCGTACCGCGCTGTGGTTCGTGGCGCATCTGCTGACCGGTGGGATCGTCAGCGGGATGACGCTGTCCGCGCCGCCGGCCGCGGTGGTGCTGCTGTTGCTGCCGTTCTCCGACCCCCTGCGGCACACCGCGCTGGGATGGCCGGACGTCTTCCAGGGCGTGCTGGGCCCGCTCGCGGGGCTGGCGCTGCTGGCCCTGGTGGCCGGCACGTCCTGGGGCGCGGGGGCGCTGCTGGCCCGCGTCGCCCCCGTGCTGCTGGGCCCCACACCCGCCGACCGGCTGGCGGCCGCCGAGCGCCGGGCCGCCGATCTGGCGTCCCGCAACCGGCTGGCCCGCGAACTGCACGATGCGGTCGGGCATGCGCTGAGCGCGGTCACCCTCCAGGCGGGCGCGGCCCGCCGGGTCCTGGACACGGACCCGGAGTTCGCCCGCCGGGCGCTGGCCGCCATCGAGGAGACCACCCGCGACGCGGTCGCCGAACTGGACACCGTCCTCGGCCTGTTGCGCGAGGAGGACGGCAGTGATCCGGCCGCGCCCGCACCCACCCTGGACGGCCTGGAGGCGCTGCTCGGCCGGACCCGGGCGGCGGGCGTACCGGTCGAGGCGACGGTGGAGGGGCCGTGTGCGGGGCTGGCGCCGGTGGTCTCCCGGGAGGCCTACCGGATCGTGCAGGAAGGCCTCAGCAACGCGCTGCGGCACGCCGGTCCGGTGCCGGTCCGGTTGCATCTCGGCGTCCGGGAGCGCGAGTTGCAGATACGGGTGGAGAATCCGGTGGCGGCACCGGCCGCCGGCTCCGCGTCCCCGGCGGCCCGGCCGGGCGGAGGCCGCGGGCTGCGCGGGATCGCCGAGCGCGCCCGGCTGCTGGGCGGTGCGGCGGTGGCGGAGCAACGGGACGGCGTATGGCGGCTGACGGCGCGGCTGCCGCTGGCGGGGGCAGGGATGGGGACGGGGACGGAGGAGCGGTGAACGGGACGGCGTGTGGGGGCGGGCGGCCCGGCTGACGGGGGTGGGGGCGAGGGCGGAGGAGCGGTGAACGGGACGGCGTACGGCGGCGGACAGCCCAGCTGACGGGGACGGGGGACGGGGATGGGGACGAGTGAACGGTGAACGGGACGGCGTATGACGGCTGACGGCCCGGCTGCCGCTGGCGGGAACGGGGAACCGGTGAACGGGACGACGTATGACACAGGACCGGAAACCGGGGACGGCGTGGGCGGCATGACCACGACGCAGGACGGCGGCGACGACCGGCGGGCGGGCGACGGGGACGCCCCCCGCCCCCTCCGTATCGTGCTCGCCGACGACGAGCAGATGGTGCGGTCGGCGCTGCGCGCGATCCTGGGCGCCGAGGGCGATATGGAGGTCGTCGGCGAGGCGGCGACCGGCGCCGAGGCGGTGCCGCTGATCCGTGCGCTGCGCCCGGACATCGTGCTGATGGACGTCCGGATGCCGGAGATCGACGGGATCCGGGCGACCGAGCAGGTGCTCGCCGGGATGGACCGGCCGCCGCGCATCATCGTGGTGACGACCTTCGAGAACGACGCCTCTGTCTATGACGCGCTGCGGGCCGGTGCCAGCGGGTTCCTGCTCAAGCGGTCCGGCGCGGAGGACCTGGTGCAGGCCGTGCGGCTGGTGGCGCGCAGCGACTCGCTGCTGTTCCCGGCCGCGGTGCGGCGGCTGGCCGCCCGGCACGCCGGGGAGCGGGCCGCGGAGGACGCGGTGCGGGCGCTGCGGGCCCGGCTGTCGGAGCGGGAGCGGGCGGTGCTGCGGCTGATGACGGCCGGGATGACCAATGCCGAGATCGCGGAGCGGCTGGGGGTGGGCCCGGCCACGGTCAAGACGCATGTGGCGGGGGTGCTGGCCAAGCTCGGGGTGCGGGACCGGACCCAGGCGGTGATCGCCGCGTACGAGTGCGGGTTCGTCCGGCCGGGGTGAGCGCGGGGGCAGGGGCTCGGGGGGGCCGGGGGGCGATCCCGTACGGGCGGCCCCTACGGGATGACTGGGCCCCCGGTCTTAGGCCTACCCGTCGTCACCGCTCAGCAGCCGGGCCGCTGCCCCGAATTGTGACCTGCTGGATGCCGAAAGGGGTGGAGGAACGCGCCGGTGCGCGTCAGGCGCCGGTCCCTGCCGTGTCCGTGACCAGGGCCAGTCCGCGTTCGATCAGCCCGGCCAGTTCCCTCAGATGCGCGGGGGACGGTTCGCTGAGCGGCGGCCGGACCTCGCCGACGTCCGGGCCCCGCATCCGTACGCCCGCCTTGACCAGCGATACGGCGTAGCCGCGGCCCTGGTTGCGGAGTTCGACCAGCGGCCGGTAGAAGCCGTCCAGCAGCCGGCGCACGGTGTCGTCGTCGCCGGTGTCCAGCGCCCGGTGGAAGGCGAGTGCGATCTCGGGGGCGAAGGCGAAGACGGCGGAGGAGTAGAGGCGGACGCCCAGGCCCCGGTAGGCGGGGCCGGTGAGTTCGGCGGTGGGCAGGCCGTTGAAGTAGAGGAAGTCCTCCTCGGGGGCCTCGGTGCGGACGGCGCTGATGATGCGCTGCAGCAGATCGAGGTCGCCCAGCCCGTCCTTGAGGCCGATGATGCCGGGGGTCCGGGCCAGGGCGGCGACGGTGGCCGGGGTGAAGACCGCGTTGTCGCGCTGGTAGACGATGACGGGGAGCGGGGTGGCGGCGGCGAGTTCGGTGTAGTGCGTCAGCAGCCCCTGCTGGCCGGCGACGACGAGATAGGGCGGCAGGGCGAGCAGCCCGTCGGCGCCCGCTTCGTGGGCGAGGTGGGCGAACTGCGCGGCGAGCGCGGTGCCGTAGCCCGTACCGGCGATCACCGGGACCCGGCCCGCGGCCTCCTCGACCGCGGCCGCGACGCAGTCCGCGAACTCCCCGGGGGTGAGCGCATGGAATTCGCCGGTGCCGCAGCAGGCGAACACGGCGGCCGCGCCCGCGTCGATGCCGTCGCGCACATGGGCGCGGAAGGCGGCCGGGTCCAGCGCGCCGTCCGGCCCGTACGCGGTCACGGGGAAGAAGAGCAGTCCGTCGAGGCGGTCGGCGAGCTGGGAGTGCCGCCTGGGGGCACCTCCCGGACGAAGGCTGGGGGAGGTTGCTGGGGGAGGGGCTGAGGTCACGGGCTCTCCCTGACATGCCTGTGCATGTTTATGATGAGCGTCCATATTTCTGAACGGCGCCACGCTAGAGCAGCCGCACCGCACCGGTCAAGGTGCCACAACTACCGCGCCACAAGCCGATTCACACCACCCGTCAAGCGCCTTGACCGGCCAAGATCCAGCTTTCTACGGTGTCCACACATCTGAATGACATCCGCACATGCAGCCTTGCTGCGCAGCCGGAGGAGTCGCCGCCCATGACCGCACCCCGCACCGTTCTGCTCACCGGCGCCGCCGGCGGGCTCGGCACCCTGATGCGTGAGCTGCTGCCGCCGTACGGCTACCGGCTGCGCCTCTTCGACCAGCGGCCCGTCGAGGGCGCACCGGACGCGGTCACCGCCGAGCTGGCCGATACGGAGGCGCTGCGCGAGGCCGTGCACGGGGTCGACGCGATCGTCCATCTCGCCGGGATCCCCCTGGAGGCCCCGTTCGAGAAGATCCTGCGTGCCAACATCGAGGGCACCTACCACCTGTACGAGGCGGCGCGCGCGGCAGGCGTCCGCCGTGTCGTCTTCGCCTCCTCCAACCACGCCGTCGGCTTCACCCCGCGCCCCGCGGACGGCTCCGGCGCCATCCCCGTCGACACACCCCGCCGCCCCGACACCTACTACGGCCTGTCCAAGGGCTTCGGCGAGGACCTCGCCTCGCTCTACTGGGACCTGCACGGCATCGAGACGGTCTCGGTCCGGATCGGCTCCTGCTTCCCCGAGCCGACGTCGGTACGGATGCTGTCGATCTGGCTGAGCCCGGCCGACTGCGCACGGCTGCTGGACGCCGCGCTCACCGCGCCCGGTGTGGGCCACACCGTCGTCTACGGCTCCTCCGCCAACACCCGCCTGTGGTGGGACCTTTCGACCGCCCGCGCCCTGGGGTACACACCGCGGGACGACTCCGAGCCGTACGCGGCAGAACTGATCGCCGCCCAGGGCCCGCTGGACCCCGGCAACCCCGCCCACGACCGTCTGGGCGGCGCCTTCTGCACCGATCCGCCCCGGTGGCCGCACTGACCGGCACACCCCCGCGGCCGTACGGAGCACCACGCGGGACCTGCCACGGAACCCGTGCCGCCCGGCCGGCGTCCTCGTCTACGTACCGATTCTCCGCGCAGGAACGAGGAACACATCATGGGCATCGTCAGCTGGCTCGTACTCGGGCTGATCGCGGGCGTCATCGCCAAGGTTCTGCTGCCGGGACGGGACCCGGGAGGGATCATCGGCACGACCCTGATCGGCATCGTGGGGTCCTTCATCGGCGGCTGGCTCTCCACCAAGTTCCTGCACGAGCCGATCCCGAAGGACTTCGGCGAGCCGAGAATGTGGGTCGCCTCGATCGCCGGGGCCCTGGTTCTGCTGATCGCCTACCGGCTGCTCTTCGGCAACTCCCGCGAACGCCGGTGAACGGGCCGGGCGGCCATCGGACCGCAGGTAATGGAACCGCAAAGGTGAGCCGATCGTTGAGCACGGCATGACCGCTATGACTCCTGGCTCGAACCTCCCGCTCAGTGCCGTACGGGTGGCGGTGGACGTCACCGCCCCCGTGCGGCTGGACGTATCGGGCCTGCTGCTGGCCGCCGACGGCAAGGTGCGCTCCGACGACGACTTCGTGTTCTACAACCAGCCCGCCGGTCCGGGCGTGACGCACTCCGCGGCGGCCGGCGGCGGCGACACCATCACGGTGGACACCGCCGCGGTGCCCGACGGCATCGAGAAGATCGTGGTCACCGCGAGCCTGGACCAGCCCGGCGCGACCTTCGCCGGCACCGAGCCGACCGGCACGGTCCGCAACGCCGACGACAACAGCGTCCTCGCCTCCTTCACCCCGCCCCAGCTGGGCGCCGAGACCGCGCTGGTGGTCGTCGAGATCTACCGCCGCTCCGGCGCCTGGAAGGTCCGCGCGGTCGGCCAGGGCTACGCCAACGGCCTGGCGGGGATCGCCACCGACTTCGGCGTCAGCGTGGAGGAACCGGCCGCACCCGCACCCGCCGCCGCCCCGCAGGCACCCCCCGCTCCCCCGGCACCCGCGGCACCCGCGGCCCCGGCCGGCCAGTGGGGACCGCCCGCCGGCACCCCTGCCCCGGCCGCCCCGCCGGCCGCGCCCCCGGCCCCCGCCGCCGCTCCGGCCGCACCGGCAGCCCCGGGCAAGATCAACCTCGACAAGGGCCGTGTCAGCCTCCAGAAGAACCAGACCGTCTCCCTGGTCAAGGGCGGCCGCCCGCTGCTCAGCTCGGTCCGGATGGGCCTCGGCTGGGAGCCCGCCTTCCGCAGCAAGAGCATCGACCTGGACGCCTCCGTCATCGCCTACGGCCCGGACCGCAAGAAGGTCGACAACTGCTTCTTCGGCAAGCTGATGATCCTGGGCGGCGCGATCCAGCACTCCGGCGACAACCTCACCGGTGAGGGCGCCGGCGACGACGAGGCGATCACCGTCCACCTCGGCGGGCTGCCCCCGGAGGTGACGGGCCTGGTCTTCGTCGTGAACTCCTTCTCCGGCCAGAAGTTCTCCGATGTCGCCAAGGCCTACTGCCGCCTGCTGGACGCCCAGAGCGGCGAGGAGCTGGTCCGCTTCGACCTCACCCACTCGGAGCCCCGTACGGGCGTGATGATGGCCAAGCTCATCCGCCAGTTCTCCGGCGAGTGGGAAATGACCGCACTGGGCGAGTACGTCGACGCCCGCACGGTCCGCGGCATGGTCAAACCGGCCGGCAAGGCCCTGTGAACCCGTGACGCCCGCTTCCCTGACGGCCCCGCCGCCGTCAGGGAAGCGGGCCGCGGCGTCTCACCCCCGGCCCGCTCCGCGCGCCACGCCGGATCCGCCGTGCCCCCGTGGCGCCGCCTCCGGCGGACGGCCTTCCCTGGTGCGGGAACGGTCCAGGATCGAGAATTGTCTCGTCCGTACCGTCGAGCTCAGCACCTCTCCTTCCGCCTCCGCACACCCCTAGGATTCCCGGTCCGCACGCCCCCGGGATTCCCCCGTTCCCCCACGCCCCATCACGGCTGAGCCCGTCACGGCATCCCCCACGGCACGCACGAGGAGCGTTCGATGACGCAGCAGCCGCCGCCGGCCGGACCCGCGGAGCCCCCGGACGGCCCAGCGCCCCCGGACCTTCCCGACCGGGTCGCGCGGGTCTACGGCGAGCTCGACCTCAGCACCGTCCCCGCCTTCGCCGGCGGCTTCATCAATTTCGGCTACTGGACGGCCCTGCCCGGCCCTGGGGACCGGCAGCTGACCCGGGCCGACCGGGTGCGCAGCGAGGAGGACCTCTACCGGCTGGTGCTCGGCACCTTCGACCTGCCGCGGGGCGGCACCGCCCTGGACGTCGGCTGCGGACGCGGGCTGGGCTGTGCGCTGGCGCTGCGGGAGTTCGGTCCGGGGACGGTCATCGGGCTGGACGCCCACCCCGACCAGATCGCCCGTGCCCGGGAGGCCAACGCGGAACTGCTCGCCGCGTCCGCGGACGCCCCCGGCCGGCTGGAGTTCCTCCTGGGCGCCGCCCAGGACATCCCGCTCCCCGACGGCTGTGTGGACTGCCTGTTCTCCGTCGAGGCGGCGCAGCACTTCCGTGATCTGCCCGGTTTCGCCCGGGAGGCCGCACGGGTGCTGCGCCCGGGAGGCCGGCTGGCGCTGACCACCTTCTTCGCCCGCACCCGGGCGGCCGCCCGCGCCCTGCCCGCGCTGCTTCCCCCGTACGCCGACGGCCTGGACGTCCCGCACGTGGTCGACGAGGTCGCCGGGACGCTGGCCGCGGCGGGGCTGCGGGAGGTGCGGGTCCGGGCGATCGGCGACGGGGTCTGGGAGCCCTACGACCGCTATATGGCCCAGCAGCCGGAACTCCGCGACGACGAGTGGCCGCGCCGCTATCTGACCGCGTACGAGACCGGTCTGCTGGACTACTACGTCCTGACGGCGGCGGCCGGCTGAACCGCCGCCGGCCGTACGGCTACCGCTGTACGGCTATCGCTGCCGGCGCTGCCGCTTCCACGGCCCGGTGATCGCCAGCATGATGCCGGGATCCTGGATGTTGGCGAACAGCGTCCGCCCGTCCGGGGAGAACACCGGCCCGGTGAACTCGCTGAACTCGGGCTCGGCCGCGGTACCGATGTTGAGCTCGTTACGGGCGATCGGGTAGGTCCGGCCGTCGTCGGTGGCCCCGAAGAGGTGCTGGACGCCCTCGCCGTCCTCGGCGATGATCAGCCCGCCGTAGGGCGAGACGGTGATGTTGTCGGGACCGTCGAGCGCGCCGTCCTTGGACGGGTCGGGGTTGACGCCCAGCAGCACTTTCAGGGTCAGCGTCCGCCGCCGCGGGTCGTAGAACCAGACCTGTCCGTCGTGCTGGACGGGGCTCTCGTCACGGGCGTAGGAGGACACCACGTAGGCGCCGCCGTCCGCCCACCACAGGCCCTCCAGCTTGCGGGCGCGGGTGACCTCACCGTCCTTGAACTGCTTGCGCACCGAGACCTTACGGGCGTCACGGTCGGCGACCTCGACCCAGTCGACGCCGTAGACGGTGCCGGCCTTGGTGGCGCGCGAGAGGTCGTCGACGAACCGGCCGCCGGAGTCGAAGCACTTGAAGGCCTCCAGCACCCCCGCGTCACCGGCGAGCGAGCGCAGCTGACCGCGGCCGTGGCGGAAACCGTGCGGCGGGGTCCAGCGGTAGAAGAGGCCGTTGGGGCCGGAGGCGTCCTCGGTCAGGTAGAGGTGACCGCGCTTGGGGTCGACGACGACGGCCTCGTGGGCGTAACGGCCCAGCGCCTTGAGGGGCTTGGGGTCGCGGCCGGCCCTGCGGTCGTGGGGGTCGACCTCGAAGACATAGCCGTGGTCCTTGGTCATGCCGTGCTCGCCGGCCTTGTCCTCGGTCTCCTCGCCGGTGAGCCAGGTGCCCCAAGGGGTGGTGCCGCCCGCGCAGTTGGTGGACGTACCGGCGATGCCGACCCACTCGCCGACCGGGGTGCCGTCGTTGGCGACCTCGACGACGGTGCAGCCGCCGGACGCCGCCGGGTCGTAGACCAGGCCTTCGGCCAGCGGCACCGGGTGCGGCCAGTCGGCGCGCGGGCCCTTCAGCTCGTGGTTGTTGACCAGGAGGGTGGTGCCGCGGGGGCCCTCGAAGGTTCCGGTGCCGTCGTGGTTGGAGGGGGTGGACTCGCCGCTGTCGAGCGTGGTCTCCCCGGTGCGAGTGATGATCTTGTACGAGAACCCGGCGGGCAGCGCGAGGATGCCGTCCGGGTCCGCGATCAGCGGGCCGTAGCCGACCCCGTTCCCGTCCGCCGTGCCGTCCGGGCCTCCGTCCGGTGTCTCCGCGCCGATGGCTCCGGGCGCGGTCGCCAGTACGCCGACGCTGCCGGCCAGTGCGACCCCCGCACCAGTGAGGGCGGAACGCTTGGCGAAGTCTCTGCGGGTGAGCGGCATTGTCATCTCCTGGATGGCCGGTTTCTTCTCCCCTGTGCCTGCGGGCACACGCTCTCGTGTGCCGTCGAACTCCAGTTGAACGCGGCGCGACATCCAGGAAGCAGTTGGGGCCGGTCCGGCGACCGGACCGTTACGGTCCTGGTCGCCGGACCGGCCCCGGGGCGTGGGTGCCCCCCGCCCGGCCCGGCCCCCTGCGGGAGTCAGCCCGACTGGCGCGAGCGTGCCTTGAACGCGGCCTTGCGGGCCTCCTTGGCGGCCTTCTTGTCCGGGTGCAGCCGGCCCATGGCCTCCAGGACATCGGCGGTGGCCGGGTGGTCCACCCGCCAGGCGGTGTCGAAGAACCCGCTGTGCTGCTCGGTCAGGCCCTGCACCAGGTCACGCAGCTCGGTCGTGGCCTCCTCGTCGGCGCTGTCCAGCTGCGCCGCGATGGTGTCCACCGTCAGCCAGAAGATCATCTCCTGGGACGGCTCGGGGATGCCGGGCAGCGCGCGCTCGGCCAGCCAGACCCGGGCCAGGCCGCCGAGCTGCCGGTCGTCGAGCACCTCGCGCAGCGCGGCCTCGGCGTCCGGCGAGACCAGCGAGAGGGTCTGCTGGGCGGCGAGCCGGCGCCGCGGGGCGCGCTCGTCGTCGCCGCGGGCGGCCGCGAGCAGGTCCCGGGCTGCGTCCGCCGGCGTACGGGCGGTGAGCCAGAGCTCGGACTCGGCCTGGGCGAGCGCCTCGGGGTAGTCGGGCAGCGCGTCCAGGAGGACATCGGCGCCCTTGTCGGCGAGGTCGCCGACCGCGGGGGCGTGCACGCCCGCGTCCAGCATCCGGGCGCGGACCGCGTAGACACCGAGCGGGGTGAGGCGGACCAGGCCGTAGCGGGAGACGTCCTCGTCGGTCAGCGGCTCGGCGGAGGTTCCCCCCGGCCCCTGGGGGAGGACCGTCTCGCCGTCCTCGTCGAGCTCCTCGATGAGCGCCTCGTCGACGGGCTGGTAGGCGACCAGGCCGATCGGCTCCAGCACCCGGAACTGGTCGTCCAGGCGCATCATCGCCTCGGAGACCTCTTCGAGGACATCGTCCGTGGGCTCGTCCATATCGTCCGGGACGATCATGGAGGCGGCCAGCGCGGGCAGCGGAACCTCCTGGTCGGGGCGCTCGTTCAGGGCCGTCAGCAGATAGAGATTGCCGAGGATGCCGTCCAGCAGCTCGGCCTCCTCCTCCGGGTTCCAGTCGAGCGCGTCCAGATCCAGTTCGCCGCCCTCGGTGAGCTGGTCGGCGAGGTCGGCGAGGTCGGGGGCGGCGGCGTCGGCGAGCACGGTCTCCATACCGCCGAGCCAGATGTCGAGGATGTCCTGCGGGCTGCCGGAGGTGAGCAGGCCGAGCTCCTCGCCGGGGGTGGCGATACCGGCCGCGGCGTCGTCGGGGAGGTCGGCGCCGTCCTCGCTCTCCTCGGTCTCCGTGATCTCCACGAGGCCGGTGTCCACCGCGAGCTGCCAGGCCTCGGCGGTGTAGGCGGGGCCGTCCTCGTCGCCGGTCAGACCGAGGTGCTCGGTGGCGGCGGCCAGGGGCTCCTCCAGGATCTGGCCGCCGACGCCGACAGGGACGCCGCGCTCGGCCCAGCGGGCGAGTTTCGCGGCGCGGGCCATCAGGGGCGCGCTCAGCGCGTCCCGGGCCAGTTCCGCTTCGGAGTGCAGCCGCACCGGCGGCAGGGTGGGGCGGTCTGCGGACATCGGCTGCTCAGCTCCTCGGACGGACTGCGGCTGGGGGTTCCTCCCAGCGGTAGCTGGGGTGTGCGCCGCCCAAGCGTAGACGGAATTCTCCGTATCTCGGACGGTTCACCCCCGCGCCCCCTTCCGGTTACCCGCAGAAGCTTGACAACTCCCTTACGTGCACAAGAGATTGACGCAGATCGACGCGCGTAGCGCGCGCCGGTCCCGCACCGTACCCACGGTGTCCCAGCCACCCCCCATACCTCTCGGAGGCATGCATGCCGTCCCGTCGCTCGCTCCGCAGACCGGCCGCCGTCAGCGCGGTGGTCTGCGCCGCCCTGGCCGGCGGACTGCTGACCGCCACGGAGTCGGCCTCCGCGGCCGGCGCCCGGATCCACGACATCCAGGGCAGCACCCGAATATCCCGCTCGCCGGACAGCAGGTCAGCGAGGTGCCCGGTACGGTCACCGCGATCCGCTCGTTCGGCTCGGCGCGCGGCTTCTGGGTGCAGGACCCGCACCCGGACAAGAACCCGGCCACCAGCGAGGCGGTCTTCGTCTTCACCGGCAAGGAGACGCCGAAGGTCGCGGTCGGCGACGCGATCACCTTCTCCGGCACGGTCAGCGAGTACTACCCCGGCGGCAAGGACGCCGGTCTGCAGTCGGTCACCGAGATCACCGACGCGACCTGGAAGACCGGCTCCGCGGACGCCCCGCTGCCGGCCGCCTTCAAGCTCAACGCGGCCTCGGTGCCGAACCGTTACGCCCCCGACGCGGGCGGCAAGAGCATCGAGTCCCTGAAGCTGCGCCCCGCCTCGTACGCCCTGGACCGCTACGAGTCGCTGGAGGGCATGCGCGTCGCGGTGTCGGACGCGCCGGTCGTCGGGGCGACCAGCAGCCATCACGAGCTGTGGGTGACCGCCGAGCCGAAGCGCCACCGCACGGCCCGCGGCGGCACGCTCTACGGCTCGTACGCGGACCCCAACGGCGGCCGGGTCAAGGTGGCGTCCCTGATCCCCTTCGCGCAGCAGCCGTTCCCGGTGGCCGATGTCGGCGACGAGCTGACCGGCTCCACCGCCGGACCGCTGGACTACGACAGCTTCGGCGGCTACTCGCTGCAGGCCACCGAGCTGGGCAAGCTGACCGACCACGGCCCGGAGCCGGAGAAGACCCGCAAGCAGAAGTCCGACGAGCTGGCGGTGGCCACCTACAACGTCGAGAACCTCTCCCCCAGTACCCCGCAGGCCAAGTTCGACCGGCTGGCGAAGGGGCTGGTGGACCACCTCGCCGCCCCCGACGTGGTCGCGCTGGAGGAGGTCCAGGACGACAACGGCGCCACCGACAACGGCGTGGTCACCGCCGGGGCGACCCTCAAGAAGCTCACCGACGCCATCAAGGCTGCCGGCGGCCCGGCGTACGAGTGGCGGCAGATCGACCCGGTCAACGGCCAGGACGGCGGCCAGCCCGGCGGCAACATCCGGGTGGCGTTCCTGTTCAACCCCGAGCGGGCCTCGTTCACGGACATCAAGGGCGGCGACGCCACCACTCCGGTGAAGGTGGTCGGCGACCACGGCAAGGCCACGCTGTCCGCGTCGCCGGGCCGGATCGCACCGGCCGACCCGGCGTGGAAGGCCAGCCGCAAGCCCCTTGTCGGCCAGTTCTCGCTCAAGAGCCGCCCGGGGAGCCGGGTGTTCGTGATCGCCAACCACTTCAACTCCAAGGGCGGCGACCAGGGCCTGGACAGCCGTTTCCAGCCACCGGCCCGGAGCTCGGAGACCCAGCGCACCGCACAGGCCGGTCTGGTCAACCAGTTCGTCAAGGAGCTGCTGGCCAAGGACCCCAAGGCCGGCGTGGTGGTGGCCGGTGACCTCAACGACTACCAGTTCTCGCCGGCCCTGAAGCAGCTCACCGCCGGCGGTGTGCTCACCGACCAGGTCGGCCGGCTCCCGCGGGCCGAGCGCTACGGCTATGTCTTCAACGGCAACTCGCAGGTGCTGGACCACATGCTCACCAGCCGCCCGCTGGCCCGGGCCGACTACGACATCGTGCACCTCAACGCCGAGTACGCCGACCAGGCCAGCGACCACGATCCGCAGGTCCTGCGGATCCGGCCGTAACACCGCGGGCCATCACTTCGTGTGACTCCCCCGTCACCCGACCGGCCCACGTCCGGGGGCCAACTGCCGCGGGGGGTGCGGTACTGGGCAGGTAAGAACCATTCGGCGAGACATAGGGAGTCATCATGCCGAAGTCCCAGAACCGTAAGTCGGGCAACAAGGACCGTGCCGCCGAGCGGCGCACCGACCAGCGGAAGCCGAAGTCGTCGGAGGAGTCCGCCGCCGAGCGGACCCAGGACCTGAAGCGTTCGCGGAATGGCCTGACTGGCGCGTGATGGGCCTGTGATGCCCGAGCGGCCGTCGCACCGAAGGGTGCGGCGGCCGCTTCACGTTTCCGGCCCTGCCGGCGTAGCACTGCTTAACAAATTACCCAAGCACAACTAAGTGGACGTGAAATATGAGGCGCCCTCACACTTCTGACATGGACACCATGACCGCCCCCTACGCCCCCGCAGCGCCCTTCGGGCGCCTCGCGGCCGCCATGATCACCCCGTTCACCGCCGACGACGAGCTCGACACGGACGGCGCGCAGCGGCTCGCCACCCGCCTCGTCGACGACGGCGGCTGCGACGCACTGGTGCTGAGCGGCACCACCGGGGAGTCCCCGACCACCTCGGACGCCGAGAAGGAGACCCTGCTGCGGGCCGTGGCCGAGGCCGTCGGCAACCGCGCGCGGATCATCGCGGGGGTCGGCACCAGCGACACCCGGCACACCGTCGCCTTGGCCCGCAGTGCCGAACGGGCGGGCGCACACGGCCTGTTGGTGGTCACGCCGTACTACTCGCGGCCCACCCAGGAGGCCGTCAGCCATCATCTGCGGACGGTCGCGGACGCCACCGGGCTGCCGGTGATGCTCTACGACATCCCGGGCCGCACCGGCACCGCGCTGACCGCCAGGACCTTGCTGCGGCTCGCCGCCCATCCGCGGATCGTGGCGGTCAAGGACTGCGCCTACGACCCGCTGAAGTCCGCGAAGGTGCTGGCCGCGACGGACCTGGCCTACTACGCGGGCTGCGACGAACAGATCCTGCCGCTCCGGGCGCTCGGCGGCAGCGGCTGCGTCAGCACCGCCGCCAATGCCGCGCCCCGGGCCGTGCGCGCCCTCCTGGACGCCTACGACGCCGGCGACACGGCCGGAGCGGCCCGCCGTCAGCTCGCCCTGGTCCCGCTCATCGAGGCGGTGACCGGCGGGGAGCACCCCGGCACGGTCACCGTGAAGGCGCTGCTCAACCACCTCGGGCTGCCCGCGGGGCCGGTGCGCGGTCCGCTGCTGGCGGCGGACGCCGAGCTCACCAGCCGGCTGGCGGACGCGCTGCAGACGACCCTGGACCGGACTGCGGACGCGGCGACGGCGGTGCCTGCGGCGGTCCCTGGTTAGGCGGGAAGGACGCGGGCGGCGGCCCGTAGGCGCCCGGCGCGGCCATCTGCCCGTACGGAGCCGCGGCGCCTCCCTGCCCGGCGGCCTGCTCCGGTGCCTGCTCGTCCGGCACCAGGTCCCGGACGAGCAGCGTGGCACCGGCGACCGCGCCCGGCATCAGCACCACCGCGATGAACGGGATCAGGAACAGCAGCACGATCGGGGTGCCGAAGCCGACCGCCAGCGCCTTGCGGCCGCGCAGCAGCCGGAGCCGCTCGCGCACCGGGATGTCCCGGCGCTGCATGGCCACCGAGGTCAGCTCGACGGCGAGGAAGAAGCCGGAGACACAGAAGCCGATGGCGGGGACCACGGTCTGCCCGATGAACGGCACGAACCCGAGGACGAACAGCAGGATGCCGAAACCGGCGGCCCGCAGCAGCACATGGACGCTGTCCCGCAGCGCGATCCAGACCTCCTGCCACAGCGGCCGGTCCGGGGACGGCGGACAGTTCCCCTCGGACTCCTCGACCTTCTCCGAGAGCGACTCGTAGAAGGGGTCGCCGATCAGCAGGGTGACCGCGGTGAAGGTCAGCACCGACAGCATCAGCCCGCCGGCGAACAGCAGCCCCACGAACACCCCGCGCAGCAGCCCCTGCCAGGGCTCGTCCCAGTCGTCGGCGAACGGCGTCGCCCAGGCCGCGATATCGCCGGACCAGAGGGCGAGCACGGTGAGCACCGCGACGTACAGCACCAGGGCGATCAGGGCCGGAATCAGCCCGAATCCCCACCACCGGCCGTGCTGGGCGACCCAGCGCTGGCCCTTGCCCAGATACCGCATCCCCGCTACAAGATCACGCATGGCGCAAGCCTATCGGCGTCCGGCCGGGCCCGGGACCGGGGTACCGAAACCAAAGGCCCGGCGGGATGCCCGCCGGGCCGTGGTGCGACCGTGTCCGCTCAGTTGTGGCTGTGCAGTACCTCGTTGAGGCCGCCCCAGTCCGCCTTGTTCGGGCGGGCCTCGACGGTGCCGGTGGTGGAGTTGCGGCGGAAGAGGATGTTGTCCGCGCCGGACAGCTCCAGGGCCTTGACGATCTGGCCGTCGGGCAGCGTGACCCGGGTGCCGGCGGTGACGTACAGACCGGCCTCGACGACGCACTCGTTGCCCAGCGCGATACCGATACCCGACTCGGCGCCGAGCAGGCAGCGCTCGCCGATCGAGATGATCTGCTTGCCGCCGCCGGACAGGGTGCCCATGGTGGAGGCGCCGCCGCCGATGTCGGAGCCGTCGCCGATGACCACACCCGCGCTGATCCGGCCCTCGACCATGGAGGTGCCCAGCGTCCCGGCGTTGAAGTTGACGAAGCCCTCGTGCATGACGGTGGTGCCGGCCGCGAGGTGCGCGCCCAGGCGCACCCGGTCGGCGTCCGCGATCCGCACCCCGGCGGGCGCGACATAGTCCGTCATCCGCGGGAACTTGTCGATGCCGGTGACCATCAGGTGCAGCCCCTCGGCGCGGGCGTTCAGCCGCACCGTCTCCACCTGGTCGACGGCCACCGGGCCCAGCGAGGTCCAGGCGACGTTGGCCAGCAGGCCGAAGACGCCCTCCAGGTTCTGCCCGTGCGGCTTGACCAGCCGGTGGCTGAGCAGGTGGAGGCGCAGATACGCGTCATGGGCGTCCAGCGGCTTGTCGTCGAGGGAGGCGATGACCGTCCGGACGGCGACGACCTCGACCTCGCGGACCGGGTCGGGACCGATCGCCTTGAGCACGGCGGCGCCCAGCAGTTCGGTGGCGCGCTCGTCGTCGAGGCGCTCGGTGCCGGCGGGGCCGAGGTCGGCGGTCGCCGCGGCCAGCTCGGGCGCCGGGAACCAGGTGTCGAGAACGGTGCCGTCGGAGGTGACGGTGGCGAGCCCGGCGGCGACGGCGCCGGTCGTACGGGAGGTAGCAGCTTCGGTCATGTTCGAAACCTAACCGGAGGGCGCCCGCCGAGGCGAACCGGTCTCAGCGATCGGGCCGGGTCACGGGGGCGCACCACCCCGCCCGCAGGGCCTGGAAAACGGCCCGCTGCCGGGCGGTTCAGCCCAGCACCCCGGCCAGCCCGGCCCGCACCGCCTCGGGGTCGAAGGGCTGCCCGGTCAGCAGATGCTGCAACACCAGCCCGTCGGTGAGGGCCACCACCGTCCGCGCCGTGCGCAGATCGCCGATCCGCTGTCCGAGCAGCCGCACCATCTCGTCCAGGCATTCGGCGGCGATCGGCCGCACCGCCTCGTGCCGCAGCGCCGCCAGATACAGCTCGTACTCCAGCTCCATCCGTCTGCGGTCACCGGTCAGCGTGTCCTCGACCAGCCTCGCGACCTCCTCGGCGAGCGGCGCCTCCGGGTCGATGCCGTCGACCCAGCGGGCGAAGTCGTCCAGGCACACGACGTTGGACTGCCGCAGCGCGGCGACCAGCAGGTCGTCCAGGGACGCGAAGTGGTAGGTGGTCGAGCCCAGCGGCACATCCGCCGCGGCGGCCACGGCGCGGTGGCTGAGCCCGGCGATCCCGCGCTCGCCGACCACGGTGATCGCCGCGTCGATGATCCGCTGCCGCCGGTCCGGGTCGTAGCGCCGGGCCATCAGTGCGCCCCGTCCAGGTTCAGCACCACGACACCGGCGATGACCAGCAGCACTCCGAGGATCTTCAGCGCACCGGCGCTCTCCCCCAGGAACACCATCCCTATCGCGGCGATCACCGCCGTCCCGGCACCGGACCAGATGGCGTACGCGGTCCCGACACTCATCGACTTGAGCGTCTGGGCGAGCAGCGCGAAGGCGAGCAGATAGCCCAGCGCCGTCCCCACCGAAGGCCACAGCCTGCTGAAGCCGTCGGTGTACTTCATGGCGGTGGTCGCGAGCACCTCGGAGAGAATCGCGCCGGCGAGCATCAGATAGGCCATGCGTACGAGCGTACACAACGTTGCGTACGGGCGTACACAACGCTTTCCGGCCACGCTGCGGGCCGGCCGGACGCGCCCCGGGACAGCGAAACGGCCGTGCCCGCCGCATTCTGCGGGGGCACGGCCGTTTCGGCTCGGCCTTTCGGGCGCCGGCGTCTCAGACGTTGAAGCCCAGCGCGCGGAGCTGCTCGCGACCGTCGTCGGTGATCTTGTCCGGGCCCCACGGGGGCATCCAGACCCAGTTGATCTTCAGCTCGTTGACGATGCCGTCCGTGGCGGACTTCGCCTGGTCCTCGATGACGTCGGTCAGCGGGCAGGCCGCGGAGGTCAGCGTCATGTCGATGGTGGCGATGTTGGCGTCGTCGACGTGGATGCCGTAGATCAGCCCCAGGTTGACGACATCGATGCCCAGCTCGGGGTCCACGACGTCGTACAGCGCCTCGCGGACCTCCTCCTCGGAGGCGGGCTTCGTGGTGGTCGGAGTGTCGGTCATGCGGTCTTCGCCTCCTCGGAGAGGGCCTTGGCCGTGGCGTCCTTCCAGGCCATCCAACTGAGCAGGGCGCACTTCACACGCGCCGGGTACTTGGAGACACCGGCGAACGCCACCGCGTCCTCCAGGATCTCCTCCATGGCGTCATCCGGCTCCACCTGGCCCTTGGACTGCATCAGCTCCAGGAACGTCTCCTGGATCTTCTGCGCGTCGCCGAGCTGCTTGCCCACCAGGAGGTCGTTGAGCACCGACGCACTGGCCTGGCTGATGGAGCAGCCCTGGCCCTCGTAGGAGACATCCTCGATCGTCGCGCCGTCGAGCCGCACGCGCAGCGTGATCTCGTCACCGCACGTGGGGTTGACATGGTGCACCTCGGCGTCGCCGTCCCGAAGACCGCGCCCATGGGGGTGCTTGTAGTGGTCCAGGATGACGTCCTGGTACATGGAATCCAGCTTCACGGCTCAGTCAGTCCTCGTCCTCATCCGCTGTGCTTGGTTATCCGAAAAAGTTGCGGACGTGCTCCAGGCCCTCGACCAAGGCGTCGACCTCGGCGGGCGTGGAGTACAGATAGAACGACGCTCGCGTGGTCGCGGGAATTCCGAAGCGCAGGCAGACCGGCCGGGCGCAGTGGTGACCCACCCGGACCGCGATGCCCTGCTCGTCCAGCACCTGGCCGACGTCGTGGGGATGGATGTCGCCGAGCGTGAAGGAGAGCGTCGCCCCGCGGTCCTCGGCCGTGCTCGGGCCGATGATGCGCAGGTCGGGGACCTCCAGCAGCCGCTTGACGGCGTACTCGGTGATCGCGTGCTCATGCGCGGCGATGTTGTCCATGCCGATCGAGGTGAGGTAGTCCACGGCCGCGCCGAGGCCGACGGCCTGGGCGATCGGGGGCGTACCGGCCTCGAACTTGTGCGGGGCGGGCGCATAGGTCGAGGAGTGCATCGAGACGGTCTCGATCATCTCGCCGCCACCGAGGAACGGCGGGAGGTCCTCCAGCAGCTCCTGGCGGCCCCAGAGGACGCCGATGCCGGTCGGGCCGCACATCTTGTGGCCGGTGAAGGCCACGAAGTCGGCCTGCAGCGCCTGCACGTCCAGCACCATGTGCGGGGCGGCCTGCGAGGCGTCGATGCAGACCAGCGCGCCGACCTCCTGGGCGCGGCGGATGATCGTCTCGACCGGGTTGATCGTGCCCATGATGTTGGAGACCAGCGTGAAGGAGACGATCTTCGTCTTCTCGGTGATGATCTCGTCGATGTTGGACAGGTCGAGGCGGCCGTCGTCGGTGATGCCGAACCACTTCAGCTTCGCACCGGTGCGCTGCGAGAGCAGCTGCCACGGGACGATGTTGGAGTGGTGCTCCATCTCCGTGATGACGATCTCGGTCTCACGGTCCACGCGGTAGGGCTCATCGGCCCAGCCGAGCATGTTGGCCACGAGGTTGAGCGACTCGGAGGCGTTCTTGGTGAAGATCACCTCGTCGCGGCTCGGGGCGTTGATGAAGGCGGCCACCTTGTCGCGGGCGCCTTCGTACAGCGCCGTGGCCTCCTCGGCGAGCACATGCACGCCGCGGTGGACGTTGGCGTTGTGGCGTTCGTAGTAGGCGTTCAGGGCGTCGAGGACCTGACGCGGCTTCTGCGAGGTCGCCGCGTTGTCCAGGTACACGACCTTCTTCCCGTCATGGATCTGACGATCCAGGATGGGGAAGTCCTTACGGATCGCCTCTGTGTCGAGGAGGCCCGGCAGCTGTGTCACGCGGTTGCGCCACCCTTCGTGTATGCCTCGTAGCCCTCGGCCTCCAGCTTGTCCGCGAGCTCGGCACCGCCGGACTCGGCGATCCGGCCGTTGGCGAACACATGCACGCGGTCGGGCTTGATGTAGCGCAGGATGCGCGTGTAGTGCGTGATCAGCAGGGTGCCGACCTCGCCGGTCTCGCGGACGCGGTTGACGCCCTCGGAGACGGTGCGCAGCGCGTCGACGTCCAGACCGGAGTCGGTCTCGTCGAGGATCGCGATGGCCGGCTTGAGCAGCTCCAGCTGGAGGATCTCGTGGCGCTTCTTCTCACCGCCGGAGAAGCCCTCGTTGACGTTGCGCTCGGCGAAGGCGGGGTCCATCTGGAGGCGCTCCATGGCCTCCTTGACCTCCTTGACCCACAGCCGCAGCTTGGGGGCCTCACCGCGGATCGCGGTCGCGGAGGTCCGCAGGAAGTTGGAGACCGAGACGCCGGGGACCTCGACCGGGTACTGCATGGCGAGGAAGACGCCGGCCCGCGCGCGCTCGTCGACGGACATCTCCAGGACGTCCTCGCCGTCGAGGGTGACGGTGCCGCCGGTGATCGTGTACTTGGGGTGACCCGCGAGGGAGTAGGCGAGGGTGGACTTGCCGGAGCCGTTGGGGCCCATGATGGCGTGCGTCTCGCCCTGCTTCACGGTCAGGTCGACGCCCTTCAGGATCTCGCGCGGGCCGTTCTCGGCCTCGACGGAGACGTGCAGGTCGTGGATCTCAAGCGTTGCCATGGGGAACTCAGGACTCCTGGGTGACGGAGACGAGCACGTCGTCCCCTTCGATCTTTACGGGGTATACGGGGACGGGGCGCGTCGCGGGAAGGCCGTTCGGCTTGCCGGTGCGCAGGTCGAAGCTCGAACCGTGCAGCCAGCACTCGATCGAGCAGTCCTCGACCTCGCCTTCCGAGAGCGAGACATTCGCGTGCGAGCAGATGTCGTTGATCGCGAAGACTTCTCCCTCGGTGCGGACCAGGGAGACGGGCGTGCCGTCGAGTTCCACCCGCTTGGGGGTGTCCTCCTCCAGCTCGCTGAGCGCCGCTGCGCGTACGTACGTCATGCCGCGGACGCTTCCAGCTCGGCCTCGATCTTGCTCATCAGACGCTCTTCGACGTCCGGGAGACCGATCTGCTGGACCAGCTCGGCGAAGAAGCCGCGGACGACCAGTCGGCGGGCCTCGTCGGCCGGGATGCCGCGGGCCATCAGGTAGAACAGCTGCTCGTCGTCGAAGCGGCCGGTCGCCGAGGCGTGGCCGGCGCCGACGATCTCGCCGGTCTCGATCTCCAGGTTGGGCACCGAGTCGACCCGCGCGCCGTCGGTGAGGACGAGGTTGCGGTTGAGCTCGTAGGTGTCCGTGCCGGTGGCCGCCGCCTGGATGAGGACATCGCCGATCCAGACCGCGTGGGCGTCCTGGCCCTGCAGCGCGCCCTTGTAGACGACGTTCGAGCGGCAGTTGGTCGCCTCGTGGTCGACGAAGAGGCGGTGCTCCTGGTGCTGGCCCTGCTCGGTGAAGTACAGACCGTAGAGCTCGGCCTCACCGCCGGGGCCCGCGTAGGTGACGCGGGGGTGCAGCCGGACGAGGTCGCCGCCGAAGGTGACCACCACGGACTTGAAGGTGGCGTCCCGGCCGACGAGGGCGTTGTGCTGCCCGACGTGGACGGCGTGGTCGTCCCAGTCCTGGACGGAGACGACGGTCAGCTTGGCGCCGTCACCGAGGAGGTAGTCGACGTTGGCGGCGAGCACCGCGTCACCGGTGTGGTCGATGACGACGACCGCCTCGGCGAACGCGCCGAGCTCGATGACCTGGTGGCCGAAGGCGGTGCCGCCCTCGCCGTGCACGGTGATCCGGATGGGCTCGGCGAGCACGGTCTCCTTGGGGACCGAGACCACCGAGGCCTTCTCGAACGAGCTGTACGCCTGGGCGGCGACCCGGTCCACGGGCTTGCCGGCCTTGCCGACCCGCGGGTCGGTGCGGTCGACCAGCTCGTGGGTGACGCCCTCGGGAGCGGTGATGTCGATCTTCAGGTCCGGACCGCCGGCCGCGGCACTGCCGTCGTGCAGGCCCTTCAGGCGCGCGAGGGGCGTGAAGCGCCACTCCTCCTCGCGGCCGTGCGGCACCGGGAAGTCCGCCACGTCGTAGGACGGCGGGGCGCTCATCCGGGTGGCGACGGTGGACTCCGCGGCCACCGCAAGGGAGCCGGTGGTCGTGGAACCCGCCGGGATGTTCTGAGCCTCAGCCATGGCTGTCGTCTAGCTCGCTTTCTTGAAGAGGACGCTGCCTCGTGAATCCGTTGCTGCCTGGGGGCCGGGTGTCAGCCGACCGCGCCTTCCATCTGCAGCTCGATCAGCCGGTTCAGCTCCAGCGCGTACTCCATCGGCAGCTCACGGGCGATCGGCTCGACGAAGCCGCGCACGATCATCGCCATGGCCTCGAACTCCGTCAGGCCACGGGCCATCAGGTAGAAGAGCTGGTCCTCGCTGACCTTGGAGACGGTCGCCTCGTGGCCCATCGACACGTCGTCCTCGCGGACGTCGACGTAGGGGTAGGTGTCCGAACGGGAGATGGTGTCCACCAGCAGGGCGTCACACAGCACGTTGGACTTGGAGCCCGCGGCGCCCTCGCCGATCTCGACCAGACCGCGGTAGGAGGTCCGGCCGCCGCCTCGCGCCACCGACTTGGAGACGATGTTGGAGGAGGTGTTCGGCGCCATGTGGACCATCTTGGAGCCGGCGTCCTGGTGCTGGCCCTCGCCCGCGAAGGCGATGGACAGGGTCTCACCCTTGGCGTGCTCGCCCATGAGGTAGACCGCCGGGTACTTCATGGTCACCTTGGAGCCGAGGTTGCCGTCGACCCACTCCATGGTCGCGCCCTCGTAGGCGACGGCGCGCTTGGTGACCAGGTTGTAGACGTTGTTCGACCAGTTCTGGATGGTCGTGTAGCGGCAGCGGCCGCCCTTCTTCACGATGATCTCGACCACCGCGGAGTGCAGCGAGTCCGACTTGTAGATCGGCGCCGTGCAGCCCTCGACGTAGTGGACGTAGGCGTCCTCGTCGACGATGATCAGCGTCCGCTCGAACTGGCCCATGTTCTCGGTGTTGATCCGGAAGTAGGCCTGCAGCGGGATGTCGACGTGGACACCCTTGGGCACGTAGATGAACGAGCCGCCGGACCACACCGCGCTGTTCAGCGACGCGAACTTGTTGTCGCCGACCGGGATGACCGTGCCGAAGTACTCCTGGAAGAGCTCCGGGTGCTCCTTGAGCGCGGTGTCGGTGTCCAGGAAGATGACGCCCTGCTCCTCCAGGTCCTCACGGATCTGGTGGTAGACGACCTCGGACTCGTACTGCGCGGCGACACCGGCGACCAGGCGCTGCTTCTCCGCCTCGGGGATGCCGAGCTTGTCGTAGGTGTTCTTGATGTCCTCGGGCAGGTCCTCCCAGGAGGCGGCCTGCTGCTCGGTGGAGCGGACGAAGTACTTGATGTTGTCGAAGTCGATGCCCGACAGGTCCGAGCCCCAGTTCGGCATGGGCTTCTTGTCGAACAGCTTCAGGCCCTTGAGGCGGAGCTTGAGCATCCACTCCGGCTCGTTCTTCTTCGCCGAGATGTCGCGGACGACGGCCTCGGAGAGGCCGCGCTTGGCGGAAGCGCCGGCCACGTCGGAGTCGGCCCAGCCGTATTCGTACTTGCCCAGACCCTCGAGCTCAGGGTGAGCAGTCTCCGTAGGGAGCGTCATGCGGGGTTCCTCCCGGCCGTGCTTGCAGATGCTGTGGTGGTCTTGGTGGTGCGTGCGGTGCTGTGAGCGGCCTTGCCGGCACCGGCCTTCGGGACGAAGGTCGTGCACACCCCGTCGCCATGGGCGATGGTGGCAAGCCGCTGTACATGGGTCCCGAGCAATCGGGAGAAGACCTCGGTCTCCGCCTCGCACAGCTGCGGGTACTGCTCGGCGACATGGGCGACCGGGCAGTGGTGCTGGCAGAGCTGTTCACCGAGCTGGGGATTGGGGGCGCTGCGCGCCGTAGCAGCGTACCCGTCCACGGTCAACGCCTTCGCAAGGGCCTCGGTACGGGCCTCCGGCTCGGCGGCCTCGACCGCCTCGCGGTAGCCCTCGGCCTGCGCGGCGAGGCGCGCACGGGCGAACGCGGCGACGGCCGCCTCGCCCTGCTCACCGCCGCCCGCGCTCTGCGCGATCCAGCGCAGCGCGTCGGTGGCGAGCTGGTCGTAGGCCTGGTCGAAGGCGTCCCGTCCGCAGTCGGTGAGGGCGAAGGCCCTGGCCGGGCGGCCACGGCCACGGGTGCCGTAGACGCGCTTCTCGCGGGGCTCGACGACGCCCTCCGCGGCCAGCGCGTCCAGATGCCGTCGGACGGCCGCCTGGGTCAGCTCCAGGCGAAGGGCGAGCTCGGCTGCGGTGGACGGACCGTGGTCGAGGATGGAGCGGGCCACCCTGTTGCGGGTGCCCTGCTGTTCGTCGTGCGGCGCCGCGGCGTGCGGGGCGGGCCCGCGCCGCTCGGTCTGCTCGGGCGCGGAGGGGGCCGGCCCTTCGGTCTGCTCGACCGCGGGCCCTTCCTGGTCCTCGCTCGCGTATTTCACAACGCCATTGTTGCGTAATTCGTCAAAGCGATACAAGCCTCGTCCGGATCACGGATGGGTGGCCTCTATCACTTAGGGTTACCTAAATCAAGTACCTGCCGGGCGGCGGAAGCGGCGCCGACCTGCGAAGGTCCGCCCCCGTCCGGCAACGGCGCACCACGGCTCACGGGCCGTGAAAACCCGTGCGGTCACACACCGCCAGACCGGGGAACGGACGCCGATGAGGGCCCACTCCCCCATTGGAGGTAGGCCTGCCACTCTCCGTAGACTGCCCGGCATGCCCAGCACCTCCCCGGGGGGCGACCCCCGGCCCCCTGGCCGAGAGCCTGCCGTCGAGATCACCGGCCTGGTCAAGCGATACGGGACCAAGACCGCCGTGGACGGGCTCGATCTGACCGTCGCCCGCGGCGCGGTGACCGCCGTGCTCGGCCCGAACGGCGCCGGCAAGACCACCACCGTCGAGACCTGCGAGGGCTACCGCCGGCCGGACGCCGGCCGGGTGCGGGTCCTGGGCCTGGACCCGGTCGCCGACGCCGCGGCACTGCGGCCGCGGATCGGCGTGATGCTGCAGTCCGGCGGCGTCTACGCGGGCGCCAAGGCGGAGGAGATGCTGCGGCACACCGCCACCCTGCACGCCCACCCCCTCGACGTCGGCACGCTCATCGACCGGCTCGGCCTCGGCAGCTGCGGCCGGACCCCCTACCGGCGGCTCTCCGGCGGCCAGCAACAACGGCTGGCGCTGGCGATGGCCGTGGTCGGCCGCCCCGAGCTGGTCTTCCTGGACGAGCCGACGGCCGGACTCGACCCGCAGGCCCGCCACGCCACCTGGGACCTCGTACGGGAACTGCGCGCCGACGGCGTCAGCACCGTACTGACCACGCACTTCATGGACGAGGCCGAGCAGCTCGCCGACGATGTCGCGATCATCGACGGCGGCCGGGTGATCGCCCAGGGCAGCCCGGACGAACTGTGCCGCGGCGGCGCGGAGAACAGCCTGCGCTTCACCGGCCGCCCCGGACTCGACCTCGCCTCGCTCCTCAAGGCGCTGCCCGCGGACAGCGCCGCCGCGGAGCCCGCCTCCGGCGTCTACCGCGTCCACGGCAAGGTCAACCCGCAGCTGCTGGCCACCGTCGCCTCCTGGTGCGCCCAGAACGGCGTGATGCCCGACGCGATAGCCGTCGAACGGCACACCCTGGAGGACGTTTTCCTGGAGCTCACGGGCAAGGAGCTGCGCGCATGACCACCACCGAGGCCGGTGGCGTCACCGGCACGTTCAGCCCGCGGCCCGGTGCGGCTCCGCTGCCCCGGATGATCCGCGCGCAGGCGGCCCTGGAGACCAGGATGCTGCTGCGCAACGGTGAGCAGCTGCTGCTGACCGTGATCATCCCGACGCTGCTGCTGGTGGTGTTCTCCGCCGTCGACATCGTCGCGGTGCCCACCGGCACGGCCGCCGGCGCGGGCCGGTCCGTCGACTTCCTGGCGCCCGGCGTCCTGGCGCTCGCCGTGCTGTCGACCGCCTTCACCGGCCAGGCCATCGCGACCGGCTTCGAGCGGCGCTACGGCGTGCTCAAGCGGCTCGCCGTCTCGCCGCTGCCGCGCTGGGGGCTGATGACCGCCAAGACCTGTGCGGTGCTGGTCACCGAGGTCCTGCAGATCGCGCTGCTGACCGCGGTCGCGCTCGCGCTGGGCTGGTCCCCTCAGGGCAGTCCGCTCACGGTGGCGCTGCTGCTCCTCCTGGGCACCGCCGCCTTCTCCGGCCTGGGCCTGCTGATGGCCGGCACGCTCAAGGCGGAGGCCACCCTCGCGGCGGCCAACCTGGTGTTCCTGTTGCTGCTGGTCGGCGGCGGCGTGATCGTCCCGCTGGACAAGTTCCCGGAGGCCGCCCAGAGCGTGCTCGGGCTGCTGCCGATCACGGCACTGTCCGACGGGCTGCGCGAGGTGCTCCAGCACGGCGCCGGCATCCCCTGGCCGGACCTCGGCATCCTCGCGGTGTGGGCGGTGCTCGGGCTGGGGGCCGCGGCGCGGTTCTTCCGCTGGGAGTGAGCGGCCGAGGCAGGCCCGGACGGGTGGTTCCGTCGCACACGCACCCCTCGTGAAAGTTTGCACAAGGGGCCGCCTACGATGGCTCCCGTGCCGAACACGCTGAATCCCCTTGAGCTGATCGCCCGCCGCTGGCAGCCGTCCGCGGCCTTCGTACGACGGGCCGCGATGGCCACCGTCGTGATGGCCGTGATCATCGTCGTCACGGGTGGCGCGGTCCGGCTCTCGCAGTCCGGGCTGGGCTGCTCGACCTGGCCCAAGTGCACGCCGGACAGCCTGACTCCGACCGCCGCGATGGGCATCAACGGCCTCATCGAGTTCGGCAACCGCATGCTGACCTATGTGCTGTGCGCGGTCGTCGGGCTGTTCATCATCGCCGCCCGCGCCCGGCACCCCCGGCGCCGCTCGCTCAACCGGCTCGGCTGGGCGCAGTTCTGGCTCGTCATGAGCAATGCCGTCGTCGGCGGTATCACCGTCCTGACCGGCCTGAACCCGTACATCGTCAGCTCGCACTTCCTTGCGGCCACGGCGCTGCTCACGGTCGCCGTGGTGAGCTGGAAGCGGGCGTGCGAGGGCGACGAGGAGCCGCGCGACCTGGTCGCCCGTCCGGCGCGGCAGCTGGCCTGGCTGTTGGTGGCCGCGACCGGCGTGCTCACCGTCATCGGCACGGTCGTCACCGGCACGGGCCCGCATGCGGGCGACGCCAAGAAGGTCCACCGCATCCCGCTGAACTGGCAGGAGATCACCCAGCTCCACGTCGACTTCGTCTACATCGTCGTCGGCCTGTCCGTCGCCCTGTGGTTCACGCTGCGCGCCGTCAAGGCACCGGCCGCCCCGCGCCGGACGCTCCTGGAGCTGTTCGCCTGTATCGCCGCGCAGGGCGTCATCGGCTACGTCCAGTACTTCACGGGCCTGCCCGAGATCGTCATCGGGCTCCACATGCTGGGCTCGGCCCTGGTGTGGATCTGGGTGCTGCGGGTCTGTCTTTCCTTGCGCGACCGCGGTCCGCTCCAGGAGGAGGGCCCCGGCGAGCCCGCCCCCTCCGGCGAGCACGAGGCACCGGAGCCTCAGGCGGTCTCCGCGCTCAGCCGGTAGACCCGCCGCGCGGTCCCGAACCCGATCGTCTCGGTGATCCGCCGCCCGTCCCCGGGCCCGCACAGGCCCTCGTCGGTCCACTCCCGTACGAGGCGCGCCATGGCCCGCAGGAAACACCGGGCGCCGGTCACATAGAGCTCGGGCAGCCCCCGGGCGCCCGAGGAGAACAGCAGCTTGCCGAACGGCGCCCGGCCCAGCGTCTCCTCGGGGCAGGGCCCGGCGTCCGCGTACACATGGGCGTGCACCGCGGCGAGCTGCGCGGCCCGCCGGTGGTGCGGCGCCTCCGGCAGCAGGACGAGATCCGAGCCGATGCCGGTGGTGGCGCGCAGGAAGGCCGCCAGCGGCTGCGGATCGGGGCAGTGCAGCTGCACCGGCAGGCCGGTGGCCACCGCGCTCCACAGCAGATGCCGTACGAGTGCGGGCTCCCCGAGCCGCTCCCCGGGCCGGCGGCCGCGCAGCCAGCGGTCCGCTGCCCGCCGCACCTCACCGGCCTCCGGGGCGTGCCCCTCGCAGTAGGTGGCGCCGGAGGCGAAGGCGGTGGCGTGCTGGGCCGCGGCGTAGAGGGCCTCGGCGGTGTAGCCGATGAAGGAATCGACGCTGCCGGAGGTGTCGGCGACCTGCTCGGCGAGCGGTTCGAGCCGTACGACCTCGTGGGTGCGGGCCGCGGCGGCGGTGGCGAGTTCGGTGGCCGAGGTCAGATTGCTGGGGGTCCCGGCCTCCAGCAGGAAGGTGCCGATTCCGGAGCCGCGCAGCAGCATGCGTCCGGCCCGGTAGGCGCCGACCTCGCGTCTGCGGGCCAGGTAGCGGGCGGGCGGGCAGTGCGGTTCCAGGCCGAGCAGCGGGGGGCACCAGCGGCGTATCGCGAGGCCGGTGAAGCTGTCGAAGTAGCTGGTGCCGGCGGGTGCCGGGCCGTGGGCGCCGGCCGCGGCGGCGAGGTGGGTCTCGAAGGAGCCGAGGCCGAGCTCGTCGTGCACCGCGCCGAGGCTGTACTGGTCGATGAGCGGCGGCTGATCTATCAGGAAGGGAAGGCCGTCCATCCGCTTCTCCTCGCCGAGTGCCCGCCGGGCGCGGCCGGAGCGCCGCGCCTGGTGGGCTTAACGGACGAGGTGGTGGTGAGGTAGCGGGCTCCGCTTCCGGCGTACGCTCCGGCGCACGGCGCCCGGCTACCGTCCGTCAGGCGTTGGCCGGGCCGCCGACCTGGATGCCTGCCATCCGGGACCACTCGTAGCGGCCGGTGCGGACCCTGGCGGCGAGGTCGCCGTCGAAGTCGTCCTGGAGGGTGACGCCGGCCGCGGTGGCGGCGTCCTTGGCGGAGTCGAAGGAGTCCGCGACGAGGTTTCCCCACTCGCCGTTGGCCCCGACGAGGGCGATCCGGATGCGGCCGCGGCCGATGTGCGCGAGCTGGCCCTCGGCGCTGCCGCCGTGGGTGTCGGCAAAGGCGCGGATCTGCTTGGTGAGCTTGGCCGTGCGCCGGCCGGCCCGCTTGTCGGCCGCCGTGCCGGCCGCCGCCTCCACGTGCTCTTCCGCCTGCTGGGTGTCTGCCATGGACAGCATGCTACCCGCGAGTACGGCCAATTGTGAGGGTGATCCCCCACACCTCTCAGCGCAGGAAGGGGTCCACGGCGACGGCGACGAACAGCAGAGACACATAGGTGATGGACCAGTGGAACAGCCGCATCTCCTTGAGCTTGGCGCCCGTGATGCCGGCCTTCGCGCGGGCCTGGAGGCCGTGCGCCTCCTTGAGCCAGAAGGCTCCGCAGACCACCGCGACCGCGGTGTAGAACCAGCCGGTGTAGCCCAGCGGCTGCAGCAGCAGCGAGACCGCCACCATCACCCAGCTGTAGGCGACGATCTGCCGGGCGACGACCTTGTTGCCCGCGACGGCCGGCAGCATCGGCACACCGACGCGCTCGTAGTCGTCCTTGACCTTCATCGACAGCGGCCAGTAGTGCGGCGGCGTCCAGAAGAAGATGACCAGGAAGAGGATGAACGAGGCCCAGGAGACGGAGTTCGTCACCGACGACCAGCCGATGAAGACCGGCATGCAGCCCGCGATGCCGCCCCAGACGATGTTCTGCGAGGTGCGCCGCTTGAGGATCATCGTGTAGACGACGACATAGAAGAGCAGCGCACCGAGTGACAGCATCGCCGACAGCGGGTTGACGAGGTACCAGAACCAGGCGGTGGAGCCGACCGCGAGGGCGGTCGCGAAGACCAGGCATTCACGGGGGCTCACGATGCCGGTGACCAGCGGCCGCTGGGACGTGCGGTCCATCAGCGCGTCGATGTCGCGGTCGAGGTACATGTTGAAGGCCGCGGCGCCGCCGGCGGAGAGGTAGCCGCCGATGCAGGTCGCCAGGACCAGCCACAGATCGGGCACTCCCTTGGCGGCCAGGAACATCACCGGCACGGTGGTCATCAGCAGCAGCTCGATGACCCGTGGCTTGGTCAGCGCCACGAACCCTTTGACGCGGGCCCCGAACGGCCGCTCACCGGGATTCCCGGGGACCTGAGCAAGCGCCCCCGCAGGACGGGATTCGACGGCCGTCACGCACACCCCTGGAAGTAACGTCAGCGGCCTGTGCCGCGGAAGAGAAAAGGCATGCAAGCCCATCCGGCGGTGAAGACGCGGTGTAGGGCTTGCGCGTACCACGCCACTTTAGACGTTGGCCATACAGCGATCTTCGCGGGGGTGGGGTCGTGTTGGGCGGCGGGCAGCGGTGCGGCGGCGACACCTTTACCCGGGTGTCCGCCCGGCGTTCAGGAGGCGAACCGGACCGCCGCCCGGCAGTCTGGTCGTAAGGCCCGCACATCTGGGACCGGAATGCCAGAAGTCCTGATTTGGTTACCCGAAGCGACGGGCCGCCGCGACAGCACCACACCGACTGAGCGCCGAAAACACCGACTGAGCGTCGAAAAGACGCACGCACTCGCGGGGGTAGGCTCGACACCGCCTGGCGGACATACCGTCCGCGGCATTCGACATGTGGAGAGGAGCCCTGACTCAGGGTGAGCACCAAGCCGACCACCACAGATCTCGAGTGGACCGAACTGGATCAGCGGGCAGTGGATACCGTCCGTGTCCTGGCCATGGATTCCGTGCAGAAGGTCGGTAACGGCCATCCCGGTACGGCCATGAGCCTGGCGCCGGCCGCCTACCTTCTCTTCCAGAAGCTGATGCGGCACGACCCGGCGGACGCGAACTGGACCGGCCGCGACCGGTTCGTCCTCTCCGCGGGCCACTCCAGCCTGACCCTCTACATCCAGCTCTACCTCGCCGGTTACGGCCTGGAGCTGGACGACCTGAAGGCGTTCCGCACCTGGGGCTCGAAGACCCCGGGCCACCCCGAGTACGGCCACACCACCGGCGTGGAGACCACCACGGGTCCGCTGGGCCAGGGTGTCGCCAACGCGGTCGGCATGGCGATGGCGTCGCGCTACGAGCGCGGCCTGTTCGACCCCGAGGCGGCCCAGGGCACCTCGCCCTTCGACCACACCATCTTCTGCATCGCCGGTGACGGCTGCCTCCAGGAGGGCATCTCCGCCGAGGCGTCCTCCCTGGCGGGCCACCAGAAGCTCGGCAACCTCGTCCTGCTGTGGGACGACAACCACATCTCTATTGAGGGCGACACCGAGACCGCGGTCTCCGAGGACACCCTCAAGCGCTACGAGGCCTACGGCTGGCACGTCCAGCGCGTCGCGCAGCTGCCCAACGGCGATCTGGACCCGGCCGGCCTGGCCAGGGCCATCGAGGCCGCCAAGGCCGAGACCGAGCGCCCGTCGTTCATCGCGATGCGCTCGATCATCGCCTGGCCCGCCCCGAACGCCCAGAACACCGAGGCCGCGCACGGCTCGGCGCTGGGTGACGAGGAGGTCGCGGCCACCAAGCGCGTCCTGGGCTTCGACCCGGAGAAGTCCTTCGAGGTCTCCGACGAGGTGCTCGCGCACACCCGCGCCGCCCTCGACCGCGGCCGCGACACCAAGAAGGAGTGGGAGAAGTCCTTCGCCGACTGGCGCGCCGCCAACACGGAGCGTGCCGCGGAGTTCGACCGGATCGCGGCGGGCGAGCTGCCCGCGGGCTGGGAGGACCACCTCCCGTCGTTCGAGACCGGCAAGGCCGTGGCCACCCGCGCCGCGTCCGGCAAGGTGCTGCACGCGCTCGGTGCGGTCATCCCCGAGCTGTGGGGCGGCTCCGCCGACCTGGCGGGCTCGAACAACACCACGATCGACAAGACCTCGTCGTTCCTGCCCGAGGGCAACCCGCTGCCGGGCGCCGACCCTTACGGCCGCACGATCCACTTCGGCATCCGCGAGCACTCCATGGCCGCGGAGATGAACGGCATCGCGCTGCACGGCAACACCCGCATCTACGGCGGCACCTTCCTGGTGTTCTCCGACTACATGCGCAACGCCGTCCGGCTGTCCGCGCTGATGCACCTGCCGGTGACGTACGTGTGGACGCACGACTCCATCGGTCTGGGCGAGGACGGCCCGACCCACCAGCCCATCGAGCACCTCGCCTCGCTGCGCGCCATCCCGGGCCTCAACATCGTGCGCCCGGCCGACGCCAACGAGACCGCGATCGCCTGGCGCGAGATCCTGCGGCGCTACACGAAGGAGTACGGCGTGGGGGCCCCGCACGGCCTCGCGCTGACCCGTCAGGGCGTGCCGACGTACCCCGCCAACGAGGCCACGGCCAAGGGCGGTTACGTCCTCTTCGACGCCGCCGGCCCCGAGGGGCAGGACGCCGAGCCGCAGGTCGTGCTGATCGGTACCGGTTCCGAGGTGCAGCTCGCCGTCGAGGCGCGGGAGCAGCTGCAGGCCGAGGGCATCCCCACCCGCGTGGTGTCGATGCCGTCGGTCGAGTGGTTCGACCAGCAGGACCAGGCCTACCGCGACAGCGTGCTTCCCCCGTCCGTCCGGGCCCGGGTCGCCGTCGAAGCCGGCATCGGCCTGACCTGGCACCGTTTCGTCGGTGACGCCGGGCGCATCGTCTCCCTGGAGCACTTCGGTGCCTCGGCCGACGGCAAGGTCCTCTTCCGCGAGTTCGGCTTCACCGCCGACGCGGTGGCCAGCGCCGCCCGGGAATCGCTCGAAGCCGCCGCGCGCTGACGCCCGTACACGACAAGTAGGAGATGCAGAACCCATGACAGACGCACTCAAGCGCCTCTCCGACGAAGGCGTCGCGATCTGGCTGGACGACCTGTCGCGCCAGCGCATCACGTCCGGCAACCTCGCCGAGCTGATCGACCAGCAGCATGTCGTCGGCGTCACGACCAACCCGTCGATCTTCCAGAAGGCGATCTCGGACGGCCACGGCTACGACCAGCAGGTCGCCGACCTCGCCGCCCGTAAGGTCACCGTCGAGGAAGCCATCCGCATGATCACGACGGCGGACGTCCGGGACGCCGCCGACATCCTGCGGCCGGTCTTCGACGCCACCGGCGGCCAGGACGGCCGGGTCTCCATCGAGGTCGACCCGCGCCTGGCGCACCACACCACCCCGACCATCGCCGAGGCCAAGCAGCTGGCATGGCTGGTGGACCGCCCGAACACGCTGATCAAGATCCCGGCCACCAAGGCGGGTCTGCCGGCGATCACCGAGGTCATCGGCCTGGGCATCAGCGTCAACGTCACGCTGATCTTCTCGCTGGAGCGTTACCGCGAGGTCATGGACGCCTACCTGGCGGGCCTGGAGAAGGCCAAGGCCGCGGGCCTGGACCTGTCCCTGATCCGTTCGGTGGCGTCGTTCTTCGTGTCCCGTGTGGACACCGAGATCGACAAGCGCCTGGAGAAGCTCGGCACGGACGAGGCCAAGGCCCTCAAGGGCAAGGCCGCGCTGGCCAACGCCCGGCTCGCCTACGAGGCGTACGAGGAGGTCTTCTCCTCGGAGCGCTGGGCCGCCCTCGACAAGGCCGGCGCCAACAAGCAGCGTCCGCTGTGGGCCTCGACCGGCGTCAAGGACCCCGCGTACAAGGACACCCTGTACGTGGACGAGCTGGTCGCCCCGGGCACGGTCAACACCATGCCGGAGGCCACCCTGGAGGCCACCGGCGCCCACGGTGACATCACCGGTGACACCGTGCGCGGCACGTACGCACAGGCCAAGGCCGACCTGGACGCGATCGCCGAGCTCGGGATCTCGTACGACGACGTCGTGCAGCTCCTGGAGGACGAGGGCGTGGAGAAGTTCGAGGCGTCCTGGAACGACCTGCTCAAGTCCACGGAGGCGGAGCTCAAGCGCCTCGCTCCCTCGGAGGGCTGATCTCCCTTGACTGACTCACACGGAGCCAACCCGCTCCGTGACGCCCTGGACCGACGGCTCCCGCGTATCGCGGGGCCGTCGGGCCTGGTCATCTTTGGCGTCACGGGCGATTTGTCCCGTAAAAAGCTGATGCCCGCCGTCTACGACCTCGCCAACCGGGGGCTGCTCCCACCGGGCTTCTCACTCGTCGGGTTCGCCCGTCGCGAGTGGGAGCACGAGGACTTCGCGCAGGAGGTGTACGCGGCGGTCAAGGAACACTCCCGTACACCGTTCCGCGAGGAGGTCTGGCAGCAGCTGGTCCAGGGCTGCCGCTTCGTCCAGGGCAACTTCGACGACGACGAGGCCTTCGAGACGCTCAAGGAGACGATAAACGAGCTCGACAAGGCGCAGGGCACCGGCGGCAACTTCGCCTTCTACCTGTCCGTGCCGCCGAAGTTCTTCCCCAAGGTCGTCCAGCAGCTGAAGAAGCACGGGCTGGCCGACCAGAAGGAGGACTCCTGGCGCCGCGCGGTCATCGAGAAGCCTTTCGGGCACAACCTGGAGAGCGCACAGGAGCTCAACCGGATCGTGCACGAGGTCTTCCCGCCGCACGAGGTCTTCCGGATCGACCACTACCTGGGCAAGGAGACGGTCCAGAACATCCTGGCGCTGCGGTTCGCCAACACGATGTTCGAGCCGCTGTGGAACCGCAGCTATGTCGACCATGTCCAGATCACGATGGCCGAGGACATCGGCATCGGCGGCCGGGCCGGCTACTACGACGGCATCGGCGCCGCCCGTGACGTCATCCAGAACCACCTCCTCCAGCTGCTCGCGCTGACCGCGATGGAGGAGCCCGCCTCCTTCGAGGCGGACGCGCTGGTCGCGGAGAAGACCAAGGTGCTGGGCGCCGTCCGGCTGCCCAAGGACCTCGGCAAGGAGACCGTCCGCGCGCAGTACGCGGCGGGCTGGCAGGGCGGCGAGAAGGCCGTCGGCTACCTCCAGGAAGACGGCATCGACCCCAAGTCGAAGACCGACACCTACGCCGCGGTCAAGCTGTCGATCGACAACCGCCGCTGGGCGGGCGTCCCCTTCTACCTGCGCACCGGCAAGCGCCTGGGCCGCCGGGTCACCGAGATCGCGGTGGTCTTCCAGCGCGCCCCGCACTCCCCCTTCGACCACACCGCCACCGAGGAACTCGGGCAGAACGCCCTGGTCATCCGGGTGCAGCCGGACGAGGGCGTGACCGTGAGGTTCGGCTCCAAGGTGCCGGGCACCTCGATGGAGGTGCGGGACGTGTCGATGGACTTCGCGTACGGCGAGTCCTTCACGGAGTCCAGCCCGGAGGCCTATGAACGGCTGATCCTCGATGTGCTGCTCGGCGACGCCAACCTCTTCCCGCGTCTGGAGGAGGTGGAGCAGTCCTGGCGGATCCTCGACCCGATCGAGGAGTACTGGGACAGGCACGGCAAGCCCGCGCAGTACCCGGCGGGCACCTGGGGCCCCACCGAGGCGGACGAAATGCTCGCACGAGACGGACGGAGCTGGCGTCGCCCATGAAGATCGATCTGACGGAAACCACGTCCAGCAAGATCAACAAGGCGTTGGTCCAGGGCCGCCGCGCCGTGGGCACCCCTGCCATCGGCATGGTGCTCACCCTCGTCATCGTCACCGACGAGGAGAACGCCTATGACGCGCTGAAGGCGGCAAACGACGCGTCCCGTGAGCACCCCTCGCGCACCCTCGTGGTCATCAAGCGGGTCAGCCGCTCGCCGCGCGACCGCGCCAAGGCCCGCCTCGACGCCGAGGTGCGGGTCGGCACGGACGCCGGCACCGGCGAGACGGTCATATTGCGGCTGTACGGCGACGTCATCGACCACGCCCAGTCCGTGGTGCTGCCGCTGCTGCTGCCCGACGCCCCGGTCGTGGTCTGGTGGGCGGTGAACGCCCCGGCGGCCCCGGCCCAGGATCCGCTCGGCGCGCTGGCCCAGCGCCGGGTCACCGATGCCTACGCCGCCGAGCAGCCCATCCATGAGCTGTCCACCCGCGCGGAGACGTACACGCCCGGCGACACGGACCTGTCCTGGACCCGGATCACGCCGTGGCGCTCCATGCTGGCGGCGGCGCTCGACCAGGCCCCGTGCACGGTCACCTCGGCCGAGGTGGAGGGCGAGGAGTTCAACCCCAGCTGCGAGCTGCTCGCCATGTGGCTGGCCGACCGGCTGGACGTCCCGGTCACCCGCAAGGTGTCCGGCGGCCCCGGTCTGACGGCCGTGCGGATGGAGTCCAGCAGCGGCGCGATCGTCCTGGACCGCCCGGACGGTTCGCTGGCCACGCTCTCGATGCGCGGCCAGCCCGACCGTGCGGTGGCGCTCAAGCGGCGGGACACCTCCGAGCTGCTCGCCGAGGAGCTGCGCCGGCTCGACCCGGACGAGATCTACGCCAGTGCGCTGAAGTTCGGCGTGGACCGGCTCGGTCACGGCAACGGCGAGCTGCCGGCCGCCGAGGAGAAGGCGGCGGCCGAGAGCAGTGCGGCCAAGCCCGCGGCGAAGAAGGCCGCGAAGAAGGCGGCCGCCAAGTGAGTGCTCCGCAGGTTGTCGTCCACCGCGACAAGGAGCTGATGGCCAAGGCCGCGGCGGCCCGGCTGATCACGAAGATCGTGGACGCCCAGGCCGCCCGTGGCTCCGCCTCCGTGGTCCTGACCGGCGGGCGCAACGGCAACGGGCTGCTCGCGGCCCTCGCCGAGGCGCCCGCCCGGGACGCGGTGGACTGGTCCCGGCTCGATCTGTGGTGGGGCGACGAGCGGTTCGCACCGGACGGCGATCCGGAGCGCAACCACACCCAGGCCCGCGAGGTGCTGCTGGACAGTGTTCCGCTGAACCCGGCCCGGGTGCACCCCATGCCCCCGGCGGACGGACCGTACGGCCATGACGCCGATGCCGCCGCCGAGGCGTACGCGATCGAACTCGCCGCCGCCGCGGGCCCCGAGGACCACGGCCCGGTGCCGTCCTTCGACGTCCTGCTGCTGGGCGTCGGCCCGGACACCCATGTCGCCTCGCTCTTCCCGGAGCTGCCGGCCGTCTATGAGAAGGAGCGGACGGTGGTCGGGGTGCACGGCGCGCCGAAGCCGCCGCCGACCCGTATCTCGCTGACCCTGCCCGCGATTCGCGCGGCACGGGAGGTCTGGCTGCTGGCGGCCGGCGAGGACAAGGCCAATGCCGCGGCCATCGCCCTCTCCGGTGCCGGTGAGGTGCAGGCGCCGGCGGCCGGCGCACGGGGCCGCAGCCGGACCCTGTGGCTGCTGGACGAGGCGGCGGCGTCCCAACTGCCGCGCGGCCTCTACCCGCCGGCTTCGGCCTGAGTCCGTCACCGCAGCAGTGCCGTAGGCCCCGCGCCCTGGAGGGTGCGGGGCCTACGGCGTCAGCGGGACGGTCCTGCGGCGACCGCGGGGATCAACGCCCGTGCAGCTCCCGGTACTTGGCGACCAGACCGGCGGTGGAGGCGTCGAGGCCCGGCACCTCGGCGCCCTCGGTCAGGGCCGGTTCGACGCGCTTGGCGAGGACCTTGCCCAGCTCCACGCCCCACTGGTCGAAGGAGTCGATGTTCCACACCGCGCCCTGGACGAACACCTTGTGCTCGTAGAGCGCGATCAACTGGCCCAGCACGGACGGGCTGAGCTCCCCGGCCAGGATCGTGGTGGTGGGGCGGTTGCCCGGGAACGTCTTGTGGGGCACCAGTTCCTCGGCCACGCCCTCGGCGCGCACCTCGTCCGGCGTCTTGCCGAAGGCCAGCGCCTGGCCCTGGGCGAAGAGATTGGCCATCAGCAGGTCGTGCTGGGCGACCAGACCCGGCTGCAGATCGGCGACCGGCTCGGCGAAGCCGATGAGGTCGGCCGGGATCATCTTCGTGCCCTGGTGCAGGAGCTGGTAGTAGGCGTGCTGGCCGTTCGTCCCGGGCGTACCCCAGACGACGGGCCCCGTCTGCCAGCCGACGCGGTTGCCCTGGCGGTCCACGGACTTGCCGTTGGACTCCATGTCCAGCTGCTGCAGATAGGCGGTGAACTTGGAGAGGTAGTGGCTGTAGGGCAGCACGGCATGCGACTGGGCGTCCCAGAAGTTGCCGTACCAGATGCCGAGCAGCCCCAGCAGCAGCGGGGCGTTCTCTTCCGGCGGGGCGGTGCGGAAGTGCTCGTCGACGAGGTGGAAGCCGGCCAGCATCTCGCGGAAGCGCTCCGGGCCGATCGCGACCATCAGCGACAGGCCGATCGCGGAGTCGAAGGAGTAACGGCCGCCGACCCAGTCCCAGAACTCGAACATGTTGTCCGTGTCGATGCCGAACTCCGCCACCTTCTCGGCATTGGTCGACAGCGCCACGAAGTGCTTGGCGACGGCCTCTCCACCGTCGGCGCCCAGGCCGGCCAGCAGCCACTCACGGGCCGAGGTGGCATTGGTGATCGTCTCGATGGTGGTGAAGGTCTTCGAGGCGATGATGAACAGCGTCTCGGCCGGGTCCAGATCGCGGACCGCCTCGTGCAGATCGGCGCCGTCCACATTGGAGACGAAGCGGAACTGCATGTCCCGGTGGGTGTAGGCGCGCAGCGCCTCGTACGCCATCGCCGGGCCCAGGTCCGAGCCGCCGATCCCGATGTTGACGACGGTTTTGATGCGCTTGCCGGTGTGGCCCTTCCAGTCGCCGGAGCGGACCCGGTCGCTGAAGATGCCCATCCTCGTCAGGACGTGCTGCACGCCGGGGACGACGTTCTCACCGTCGCTCATGATGACCGCCGAGCCGGGCGCGCGCAGCGCGGTGTGCAGCACGGAGCGCCGCTCGGTGATGTTGATCTTCTCGCCGCGGAACATCGCGTCCCGCAGCTCGGCCACACCTGTCGCCGCGGCCAGCTCGCGCAGCAGCCCCAGCGTCTCGTCGGTGACCAGGTGCTTGGAGTAGTCCAGGTGCAGATCGCCGACCTGGAGGGTGTAGCGCTCGGCGCGCGCGGGATCCCGCTCGAACAGCTCGCGCAGATGCACCTCCGCCAACTGCTCCCGGTGCTTGCCCAGCGCGGTCCACTCAGGCATCTGGTCGAGCCTGCTGCGGCCTTCTGCGTTCATCTCCGACATCAGCCTTCTTTTCTCGTACCGGCCCCGCCAACTCCCAACCTAATTGATCAGCGCGCGGTACGAGGTATCTGTCCGCTGTCCGACGAGGCGCCGTCGGCTGTCTGAAGAACAGGTATCAACGCGGCGGCGCCCAGCGCCAGCAGGGCGGCGGCCAGCAGCGCGGGGGCGTTGGGGCCGTATGCCGTGGCGGCCGCACCGCCGCACAGCGCGCCGAGCGGTGTCCCGGCGACGGAGACCGTACGGAAGGCGGAGCTGATCCTGCCGAGCATCCCGGCCGGGCTGCGCTGCTGCACGACCGTGGTCTCGACAACGTTCCACACCATGCCGGCGAAGCCGAACAGGCCCAGGAGCACGGCCGCGAGCCAGACCGTGCGCAGCGTCCCGAAGCCCACCAGGGTCACGGCCTGGAGCACTCCGGCGACCAGCAGGGTGCGGCCCTTGCCGCCGGCCACGGCGATCGTCCGGTCCGCGAGGAGCCCGCCCACCACCATGCCGATGCCGTAGCCGGTGGTCACCACGGCATACCCGAAGTCCCCGGCACCCAGCCAGCCCTTGACGACCACCACCAGGGTCGCGATCAGCGCCCCGATGCCGACATTGCCCAGCGCCACCGACACACAGAACGCGCGCAGCACCCGGTCACGCCACAACTGCCGTATGCCTTCGCCGATTTCGCGCCGGACGGTGCGCCCGGAGGTGGCCGGCGGCCGGTCCGGAGGGCGGGTGCGCAAGGAGGCGACGAGGGCGGCCGCGACGAAGTAGGTGGCCGCGTCGGCCAGGAACGGGAGTGCGGCGCCGAGCCCGATGAGCACCGGGGCCAGCGGACCGCCGACGAACCGGCCGGCCAGCTCCTGACCGGTCATCAGCCGGGCGTTGGCGGCAGCCAGCGCCTCCTCGGGCACCACCGCGGGCAGCAGGGCCGTGGCGGCGTTGTCGAACAGTGTCTGGAGGGTGGTGAGCGCGAAGGCCAGCGCGAGCAGCAGCCCGATGCCCACCCGGTCGAGCACCACTGCCAGCGCGAAGCCCGCCATCAGCACCCCGCGCAGCACATCGACCGCCCACATCGCCCGCCGCTGGTCCACCCGGTCGGCGACCGCGCCGCCCAGCAGTCCGAAGAACAGCCAGGGAAGGAAGCCGCAGGCGGTGACGAGCGAGATCAGCAGCGGTGAATCGGTCAGGGCGTAGGCGAGCAGCGGGAGCGCCGTGCCGCGCAGCGCGTCACCGAAGCGGGAGACGGCGGCGGCGCCCCACAGCCGGCCGAAGCCGCCGCGCCGGACGAGCACGCCCGCATCTGCCACGCGGTCCGTCTCCGCGCCCGTTCCACTGCCCGCCATGCCGCCCCCGTCCGCATCGTCCGCATCGTCCGTGTACGGAAAACGGTACGGGCGACCACTGACAGTGGCCCTCGGGCGACTTCCCCATCCGCTGCCTCAGATGCGGCCCGCGGCCGGACACGGAGCGGGTACGGCCCGCGAGGGCGCCTACACGCGGCCGGCCCGGCCGGAGGGGGTGTGTGTCCCTCCGGCCGGGCCGGCCGAGAAATGTGCTGGTCCGTCAGATCTCGCCGCGGAGCTTGGCGAGCGCCTCCGCGAGGATCGCCTCACCGTCGGCGTCACTGCGACGCTCACGGACGTAGGCGAGGTGGGTCTTGTACGGCTCGGTGCGCGGCGGGTCCGGCGGGCTTTCCCGGTCCTTGCCTGCCGGGAAACCACAGCGCGGGCAGTCCCAGGTGTCCGGAACCTGCGCATCGCCGGCGAAGCTGGGCTGCGTCTCGTGCCCGTTGGAGCACCAGAAGGAGATGCGGGTGCGCGGCGCGGACTCGCCGCGCTCGGCCTCCCCCATCGGCCCCGCCCCGACCCGACTTCCTCGGATCGCGTTGCCACTTGCCACGGTCGTAACTCCCTGCGTAATGGTGCTGCACAGCCTCTCGCAGCAGCTGCGCTGCGGAACGCCCCAGTCTACGTAAGGCCCAACGCGCGTCCAGTGGCTGGAGTTACCCGTCCGAGGACGCCACCCTCATGATAGGCCGCCCTTCCGACGCCTCGTCAGTTGCTGAGCTTCATCAGGATGCCGAGCGCGACAATGCAGGCGAACCACAGCAGACCCACCACGATGGTGATGCGGTCGAGGTTGCGCTCGGCGACCGAGGAGCCACCGACCGAGGACTGCATGCCGCCACCGAACATGTCGGACAGACCGCCGCCCTTCCCCTTGTGCATGAGCACCAGCATCATCAGCAGCAGGCTGAAGACGATGAGGGCGATCGAGAACCCGATGACCACGGCTGGACCAACTCTCTAGGACTGACGGACGGACGTATGGATCACGATATACGGAACAAATAGTGCGGGGCCGGGGGCGGTGCTGCTGCACCGGTCCCGGCCCCGACAGGGTACGACGAGGGCTCCCCCTCGTCATAGCTGCTACTGGTCGCGGAAACGGACGATCTTCACAAACTCGTCCGCGTCGAGTGCCGCGCCGCCGATCAGCGCGCCGTCCACATCGGGCTGCGCCATGATCGCCGCGACATTGCCGGACTTGACCGAGCCGCCGTACTGGATGCGGACCTTGTCGGCCAGCTCCTGGCTGTAGAGCTCGGCGAGGCGGCCGCGGATCGCACCGCAGACCTCCTGCGCGTCCTCGGGGGTGGCGACCTCGCCGGTGCCGATGGCCCACACCGGCTCGTAGGCGATCACGATGGTCTCGGCCTGCTCGGCCGGGACATCGGCCAGACCGCCGTCGACCTGGGCGAGGGTGTGCGCGACCTGGTTGCCGGCCTTGCGGACGTCCAGGCCCTCACCGACGCACAGGATCGGGGTGATGCCGTGCCTGAAAGCGGCCTTGACCTTGGCGTTGCAGATCTCTTCGTTCTCACCGTGGTACTGGCGGCGCTCACTGTGGCCGATGGCCACGTACGCGCACTTGAGCTTGGCGAGCATCGCGCCGGAGATCTCACCGGTGTAGGCACCGGAGTCGTGCGCGGAGAGATCCTGGGCGCCGTACTTGATCTTGAGCTTGTCGCCGTCGACCAGCGTCTGCACCGACCGCAGATCGGTGAAGGGCGGCAGGACCGCGACCTCTACGGCGTCGAAGTCCTTGTCGGCAAGGGCGAAGGCGAGCTTCTGGACGTGGGCGATGGCCTCGAGGTGGTTGAGGTTCATCTTCCAGTTGCCCGCCATCAGCGGGGTACGGTCAGTCACGTTGTTCAGTCCTCCAGAGCGGCGAGGCCGGGGAGCGTCTTGCCTTCGAGGTATTCGAGGCTGGCGCCACCGCCGGTCGAAATGTGGCCGAATGCAGTCTCGTCGAAGCCCAGCAGACGCACGGCGGCGGCCGAATCACCGCCACCGACGACGGTGAAGGCGGGCGAGTCCAGCAGCGCCTGGGCGACGGCCTTGGTGCCGCCGGCGTAGTCGGGGTGCTCGAAGACACCCATCGGGCCGTTCCAGAAAACGGTGCCCGCGTCGGCGACCTTCGCGGCGTAGAGCTCGCGGGTCTTCGGGCCGATGTCCAGGCCCTCCTTGTCGGCCGGGATGGCGTCCGCGGCGACGGTCCCGGGGTTCGCCGGGGCCTTGGTCTTCAGGTCCGGGAATTCGGCGGAGACCAGAACGTCGACGGGGAGCACGAACTCCACGCCGCGCTTCTCGGCCCGCGCCAGGTACTCCAGGCAGGCCGGGACCTGGTCCTCCTGGAGCAGCGAGATGCCCACCTCGTGGCCCTTGGCCTTGAGGAAGGTGTACGCCATCCCGCCGCCGACCAGGATGCGGTCGGCCTTCTCGATCAGCTGGTCGATGACGGCCAGCTTGTCGGAGACCTTGGCGCCGCCCAGCGCGACGACGTAGGGGCGCTTGACGTCCTCGGTGAGCTTCTTCAGGACGGCGACCTCGGCGGCGATCAGGTCACCGGCGGCGTGCGGAAGACGCTGGGGCAGATCGAAGACGGAGGCGTGCTTGCGGTGCACCGCGCCGAAGCCGTCGCCCACGTACAGGTCCGCGAGGGCGGCGAGCTGGTCGGCGAAAGCGCCGCGCTCGGCATCGTCCTTGCTGGTCTCGCCCGCGTTGAAGCGGAGGTTCTCCAGCACGGCCACCTGGCCGTCGGCCAGGCCCGCGACCACGGACCGGGCGGACTCGCCGACCGTGTCGGTGGCGAACGCCACGTCCTGCCCGAGGATGTCACCCAGCCGCGCGGCCGCCGGGGCCAGCGAGAAGGCCGGGTCCGGCGCGCCCTTGGGACGGCCCAGGTGCGAGGCGACGATCACCTTGGCGCCGCGCTCGACGAGCTTGGCGATCGTCGGGGCGACGGCACGGATCCGGCCGTCATCGGTGATGGCGGTGCCGTCCAGCGGCACGTTGAGATCAGCGCGGACAAAAACGCGCTGTCCGGCGACCTGGAGGTCGTCGATCGTCTTCATGAGAAGTGACTCCGTGTTTGCGTAGCTCGGCCATGGGACGGGGCCCGTACGACGCTTCTTCGCGTCATACGAGCCCCGTCCTCACATCTCGGTGCCTCGGGCGTCAACCAGCGATCAGAGCTGGCCGCCGACGAAGGTGGTCAGGTCCACCAGGCGGTTGGAGTAGCCCCACTCATTGTCATACCAGCCGACGACCTTGACCTGCTTGCCCTGGGACATGGTCAGCGAGGAGTCGAAGGTACACGAGGCCGGGAAGTTCACGATGTCCGAGGAGACGATCGGGTCCTCGGTGTACTCCAGGATGCCCTTGAGCTGGCCCTCGGCGGCCTTCTGGAAGGCGGCGTTGATCTCGTCCTTGCTGACCTCGCGGTCGAGCTCCAGGACCAGGTCGGTGACCGAGCCGGTGGGGACCGGGACGCGCATGGCGATGCCGTCCAGCTTGCCCTTGAGCTGCGGGAGGACCAGGGCGGTGGCCTTGGCGGCACCGGTCGAGGTCGGGATGATGTTCTCCGCGGCGGCGCGGGCGCGGCGCAGGTCGCTGTGCGGGAAGTCCAGGATGCGCTGGTCGTTGGTGTACGCGTGGACCGTGGTCATCAGGCCCTTGACGATGCCGAAGTTCTCGTCGAGAACCTTCGCCATCGGCGCCACACAGTTGGTGGTGCAGGAGGCGTTGGAGATGACGTGGTGCTTGGCCGCGTCGTACTTGTCGTTGTTGACGCCCATCACGATCGTGATGTCCTCGTCCTTGGCGGGCGCGGAGATCAGGACCTTCTTGGCACCGGCCTGGATGTGCTTCTCGGCGTCGGCCTTCTTGGTGAAGATGCCGGTCGACTCGATGACGATGTCGGCGCCGAGCTCGCCCCAGGGGAGGTTCGCCGGGTCGCGCTCAGCCATCGTCTTGAAGGTCTGGTTGCCGACCGTGATGGTGTCGTCGGTGTGGCTGACGTCCTGCTTGAGGCGACCCAGGATGGTGTCGTACTTCAGCAGGTGAACCAGGGTGGCGTTGTCGGTCAGGTCGTTGACACCGACGATCTCGATGTCCGCGCCCTGCTCCAGGAGCGCGCGGAAGTAGTTGCGACCAATGCGGCCGAATCCGTTGATGCCTACGCGGATCGTCACGAACCGATCTCCTCGTTAGGTGCGCCGATGGGGTACCGGCGAGCTGTATGGGCTGTCCCCGACCGCCTCCGACCCTACCCCCAATAAGAGACGTACGTGACATTGACAAACGGGCCTTCGTACCCTCAAACGAGCAGCTACAGAAGGGCTCCTGGGCCCTCAAACGAGCGAGCCCAGAAGCGCTCCCGGCCCCTCAAACGAGCGGTTTGAACGGCCCTTGTGCGCGCCCTCCCGCGCCTCCCCCGACGGCACCGTTTCGGAAGTGACGCCGGGGGCGCGAGGGGGTGCCCGGTGGGGTGCGAGGGGATGCCCGGTGGGGTGCGAGGCACCGGTCGTCAGCCGACCATGCCCTCGGCGAGTTCCTCGGTGAGGTTGGACTCGGTGCCGGGAATGCCCAGGTCCTGGGCGCGCTTGTCGGCCATCGCCAGCAGCCGGCGGATCCGGCCGGCGACCGCGTCCTTGGTCAGCGGCGGGTCGGCGAGGGCGCCCAGCTCCTCCAGCGAGGCCTGCTTGTGCTCCATCCGCAGCCGGCCGGCCGCCGCGAGGTGCTCGGGGACCTCCTCGCCCAGGATCTCCAGGGCCCGCTGGACCCGGGCGCCCGCGGCGACCGCGGCGCGCGCCGAGCGGCGGAGGTTGGCGTCGTCGAAGTTGGCGAGGCGGTTGGCGGTGGCGCGGACCTCGCGGCGCATCCGCCGCTCCTCCCACGCGAGCACCGACTCATGGGCGCCGAGCCGCGTCAGCAGGGCACCGATCGCGTCACCGTCACGGACGACGACCCGGTCCACGCCGCGCACCTCACGGGCCTTGGCACCGATACCGAGCCTGCGCGCGGCGCCGACCAGTGCGAGCGCCGCCTCGGGCCCGGGGCAGGTGACCTCCAGGGACGAGGAGCGGCCCGGCTCGGTCAGTGAGCCGTGGGCCAGGAAGGCGCCGCGCCAGGCCGCCTCGGCGTCGCAGGTCGCGCCGGAGACCACCTGTGGGGGAAGCCCGCGGATGGGGCGGCCGCGGCCGTCCACCAGGCCGGTCTGACGCGCCAGCTGATCGCCGCCGGCCACGACCCGTACGACATAGCGGCTGCCGCGGCGCAGGCCGCCGGGGGCCATCACCACCAGGTCGGAGCTGTGCCCGAAGATCTCCAGGATGTCCTTGCGCAGCCGGCGGGCGGCGATGCCCGTGTCCAGCTCCGCCTCGATCACGATGCGTCCGCTGACCAGGTGCAGACCGCCCGCGAACCGCAGGATCGACGAGACCTCCGACTTCCGGCAGCAGGTCCGGGTGACGGGGAGCCGGGAGATTTCATCCTTCACCGCTGCCGTCATCGCCATGGGCCGATCCTTCCATGCATCCGAAAAATACGGTCGTACGCGGCTGCCAGCAGCTCCGGGTCATGCCGGTCGGGGGCTCCCCCGGCGTTCGACCGGGCGTCGTCTCCTTGTGCGGCGACCGCCGCCAGCTCGACCTCGCTGCCGACCAGCTGCTTGGCGGCAACCGTCAGACCTTCGATGTCGGGCACGGCGGCCTTGTCGGCCAGCACCACGTCGAAGGCGAGTTTAGGGGCGTGTCGGGCCAAAACCTCCAAATGACGCTGCGGGGAGAAGCCATCGGTTTCGCCCGGTTGGGGCGCAAGGTTGAGCGAAAGGACCTTTCGGGCCTTGGTCTCCTCCAGCGCCTCGCGCAGCTCCGGCACCAGCAGATGCGGGATCACGGAGGAGAACCAGGAGCCGGGGCCGAGCACCACCCAGTCGGCGTCGCGCACCGCACAGGCCGCCTCGGGGACGGCCGGCGGGTCCTCGGGGACCACATGGACGGACTGCACCTCGCCGCGGGTGAGCGCGACGGTGGCCTGACCGCGGACCGTCGTGATCTCGTCCGGCCGGTCCTGGTCATGGCCCCTGACCTGGGCCTGGAGTTCCAGGGGCACCGCCGACATGGGCAGCACCCTGCCATGCGCGCCGAGCAGCTTGCCGACCAGGTCGAGTGCCTGGACATGATCGCCGAGCTGCTCCCACAGGGCGACGATCAGCAGATTGCCGACCGCGTGGTCATGCAGCTCGCCCTCGCTCTCGAAGCGGTGCTGGATCACCCGGGACCAGGTCTGGCCCCAGTCGTCGTCGCCGCACAGCGCGGCCAGCGCCTTGCGCAGATCGCCGGGCGGCAGCACGCCGAGCTCGTCGCGGAGCCGGCCGCTGGAGCCGCCGTCGTCGGCGACCGTGACGACGGCGGTCAGGTCACCGGTGATACGGCGCAGCGCGGTCAGCGAGGCGGACAGGCCCATACCGCCGCCCAGTGCCACCACCTTGGGGGTGGCACCCTTCGTCATACGGCCGCTGGGAACGAATCGGCGGACCCGGCGCAGCCGCGGTGTACGCCCGGTCACTCGCGCCCCATGTCCCGGTGGACGACGACGGTTTCCACTCCTTCGGACACCAGGCGGTGGGCGAGCTTCTCGGACATCGCGACGCTGCGGTGCTTACCACCCGTGCAGCCCACGGCGATGGTCACATAGCGCTTGCCCTCACGGCGGTAGCCCTCGGCGACGATCCGCAGCAGCTCGGCGTAGCCGTCCAGGAACTCCTTGGAGCCGGGCTGGCTGAAGACGTAGTTGGAGACCTCGTCGTTGAGACCGGTGAAGGGGCGCAGCTCGGGGACCCAGTGCGGGTTGGGGATGAAGCGGCAGTCGATGACCATGTCGGCGTCGACCGGCAGGCCGTACTTGAAGCCGAAGGACATGACCGTGGCGCGCAGCTCGGGGACCTCCTCGCCGGCGAACTGGGCGTCCATCTTGGCGCGGAGTTCGTGGACGTTGAGGCTGGAGGTGTCGATGACCAGGTCGGCGTCGCCGCGCAGCTCGCGCAGCAGATCGCGTTCGGCGGCGATGCCGTCGACGATCCGGCCGTCGCCCTGGAGGGGATGCGGGCGGCGCACCGATTCGAAGCGGCGCACCAGGGCCTCGTCGGAGGACTCCAGGAAGACGATGCGGCGCTTGACGTTCTGCGCGTCGAGGGTGGCCAGCGATTCCTTGAGGTTGGCGAAGAAGCGGCGGCCGCGGACGTCGACGACGACCGCGATCCGGGCGACATTGCCCTGCGAGCGGGCGCCCAGCTCGACCATCGGGGCGATCAGCTCGGGCGGGATGTTGTCGACCACGAACCAGCCGAGGTCCTCCAGGCACTTCGCGGCCGTGCTGCGGCCGGCGCCGGACATCCCGGAGATGATCACCAACTCGGGGATCGCGGCGCTCTCGCCCTTGTCGGTCGTGCCCGTACTCACCTGTGCACCGTCTCTCTCGGTTTCCTGCGATTCGTGCGGTGTGCTCATCGGTCCTGCCCCCGTTCTGCTGACAACGCGGCCGGTGGGGCCCCGTCATCCTCAATGATCTCTCCTGTGGCGGTGTTCACCGCGGGGGCGGACGGTGCCGCCCCGGCCAGCGCGGCGGCGACCGTCTCCGCGGTCTTGCGGCCGACGCCCGGGACCTCGCAGATCTCGTCGACGGTCGCGGCCCGCAGCTTCTTCAACGAGCCGAAGTGCTTGAGCAGTGCCTGGCGGCGGGTGTCGCCGAGCCCGGCGACGGTGTCGAGCGGCGAGGACTTCAGCCGCTTGCCGCGCTTGCTGCGCTGGTAGGTGATCGCGAAGCGGTGTGCCTCGTCGCGGACGCGCTGGAGGAGGTAGAGGCCCTCGCTGCTGCGCGGCAGCACCACCGGGTCGTCGTCCTCGGGCAGCCAGACCTCTTCGAGGCGCTTGGCCAGGCCGCAGACCGCGACATCGTCGATGCCGAGCTCGTCCAGGGCCCGGCGGGCGGCCGCGACCTGCGGGGCGCCGCCGTCGACGACCACGAGCTGGGGCGGGTAGGCGAAGCGCTTGGGGCGGCCGTCCTCGTCGGTCGGGCGGCCGGCCATCGGGTCCGGCTCCGGGTCGTCCGGGCCCGCGGAGACGGTGGCGGCCGTGGCGCCGTTGTCGTCGACGCGGGCGTCGCCGGCCGGCTCCTCCGTCCACTCGCCGGCCTTCTGCTTCTCCTGGAGATAGCGCTTGAAGCGGCGGCCGATGACCTCGTGCATGGACCGGACATCGTCCTGGCCCTGGAAGGTCTTGATCTGGAAGCGGCGGTATTCGCTCTTCCGGGCGAGACCGTCCTCGAACACCACCATCGAGGCGACGACGTCATCGCCCTGGAGGTGGGAGATGTCGAAGCACTCGATACGCAGCGGCACCGAATCCAGGCCGAGGGCCTCGGCGATCTCCTCCAGGGCGCGCGAGCGGGTGGTCAGGTCGGAGGCGCGCTTGGTCTTGTGCAGCGCCAGGGCCTGCTGGGCGTTGCGGGCGACCGTGGCCATCAGGTCCTTCTTGTCGCCCCGCTGCGGGATGCGCAGCGAGACCTGCGCGCCGCGGCGCCCGGAGAGCCATTCGGCGACCGGCTCGACGGGCTCGGGGAGCGCCGGGACCAGGACCTCCTTGGGGACGGCGTCGCCCTGCTCCTCGCCGTACAGCTGCTGGAGGGCGTGCTCGACGAGATCGCCGGTGGTGACCGCCTCGACCTTGTCGGTGACCCAGCCGCGCTGGCCGCGCACCCGGCCGCCGCGGACATGGAAGATCTGGACGGCGGCTTCCAGCTCGTCCTCGGCGACCGCGATCAGATCGGCGTCGGTGGCGTCGGCGAGCACCACGGCGCTCTTCTCCATGGCCCGCCGGAGCGCCCCTATGTCGTCACGCAGCCGGGCGGCGCGCTCGTACTCCATCTCCTCTGCCGCTTCCTGCATCTGACGCTCCAGGCGGCGGATGTAGGCGCCGGTGCGGCCGGCCATGAAGTCGCAGAACTCCTCGGCGAGTTCATGGTGTTCCCCGGCGGAGATCCGGCCGACGCAGGGGGCCGAGCACTTGCCGATGTAGCCGAGCAGGCAGGGGCGGCCGATCTGGGCGGAGCGCTTGAAGACACCGGCGGAGCACGTCCGTACGGGGAAGACGCGGAGCATCAGGTCGACGGTCTCGCGGATGGCCCAGGCGTGGCCGTACGGACCGAAGTAGCGCACGCCCTTCTTCTTGGCGCCGCGCATGACCTGGACGCGCGGGAACTCCTCGTTGAGGGTCACCGCGAGATACGGATAGCTCTTGTCGTCGCGGTACTTGACGTTGAAGCGGGGGTCGAACTCCTTGATCCAGGTGTATTCGAGCTGGAGTGCCTCGACCTCGGTGGTGACGACGGTCCACTCCACGGAGGCGGCGGTGGTGACCATCGTGCGGGTACGCGGATGGAGGCCGGCCAGGTCCTGGAAGTAGTTGGCCAGCCGCTGGCGCAGGCTCTTGGCCTTGCCGACGTAGATGACCCGGCCGTGCTCGTCGCGGAACTTATAGACCCCCGGCGAGTCGGGGATCTGTCCCGGCTTGGGTCGATAGCTGCTGGGGTCTGCCATGCACACCACCCTACTGACCGCCACCGACAATCACGGTTCCCGGACGCCCGTTCCCGGCCGGGCGGCGGGCGGGGCGTGGCCGGTACTCGTCCGTCACCGGGCATCGGGGCGGCGGGCGGTCGTGGCACGGGGTGCCCGTCGGGGCGGGGCGGGCAGGCGGCAGGCGGATCGTGGGGGGCCGTGGGGGGCCGTGAGGTCGGTTCGCGCGGCGGCTGCTCCCCCCACCCCCGCCCCCTCCCCCGAAGGGGGAGAGGGGGCGGGGGCGGGGAAGACCTGCCCGCCGCGCGGACGGCATGCGACGGGCAGGCGCACCGGGTCAGCCGCTGCGTCGCCGGCGCAGTGCCGCCGAGACGGACAGCCCCAGGGCCAGCAGGGCGGCGGCGCCCGCCACGGTCGTGGCCGCGGTCACCGGCAGGCTGTCGTCCGTGAACGCGCCCGCCGTGACGGGCTGCTGGGCCGGTGCCGGCTGGGCCTGTGGCTTCTCGGCACCGGCGGCGGCCTCCGGCCCGTAGCCGCCGGCCTCGCCGCGCCGGTCGTACGCGGAGCCCGGCAGCTTGTCCCCGTAGGCCTTCGCCACCCGCTTCTGGTAGGCGGCGACGGTGGTGCCGTGTGGCCCGACGGCCTTGCGGGCGTCGACGTCCAGCGGCTCGATCCGGTCGCCGCGCTGCACGTACCAGGCGTCGATCTGCGGCTCGTGGAAGACCGTGCCGCCCTTCGCCCGCGCGGCCCCGGCCGCGGTGTAGCGGGTCTCGTCGTCGCCGGCGGCGATGTTGACGACCTTCCAGGCGGCGCCCTGCCGCACGGTCCATACGGAGGCCGTGCGGCCGTCGGTGGCGACGGCCTTGCTGGCGAGGAACTCCAGGCGGGCGACGGGGGCCGCGGTCCTGCCGCGTACGAAGTCCGGTGACAGGGCGTAGACGGGGACGGTGCCGCCCTCGATGTGCGGAACGGCCGGCGCGGCGCCGGGAGCCACGGCCGGCGCGCCGGCGCGCTTGCGGTCCGCGGCGAAGAAGCGGGCCAGGGTGTCCAGTGTCGCGGGGGCGGTGGCCGCCTCGTGGGCGGCGGCGACGCTCGCGCGGGCGGGGGCCTGGGGCGTGGGGGCGGGTGCGGCCAGTGCGGCAGGCGGGGCCAGGCCGATGAGGGTGGTCGCGAACGCTCCTGTGGCGACGGCGCGAAGGGTGGTGCGGACGGCGGTGCGCTTCGTCATGGCCTCAGGCTCCTATCCGGTAGAGGGAGTGCGTCCAGGAGAAGGAGCTTCCGTTCACGTAGTAGTCGAAATCGCCCCAGTTGTAGCGGGAGTTGGTCGCCCAGGGATCACCCCAGTAGATCCAGTTTCGATCTGTGTCATAGCCATAGACCACGTGCATATGGCCACCGCCGGAGGACCACTGGATGCGGGTCTCGACGGGCCGGTTGGCGTCGATCTCGCTCTGCACGGTGCCGGAGCGCAGCCAACCGGTCACATAGGAGCCGGAGTTGATGCCCATCCAGTTGAGGGCGGTCTGCACATTGCCGAGAGTGGCCTGGTTGTTGGGGCAGTCGCTGCCCTGCTGACGGTTGAAGGCGGCGTTGCAGAACTGGTTCTGGCTGTAGTTCCTGCCGTACCAGGTCGCGATGGTGTTGCCGGAGGCGGCCCAGCACCAGTTGGTGTTCTCCTGGGCCTGCATGGAGATGTTGAGGCGGTTGGCGGCGAAGCGCGGTGCTGCGGCCGTATCCGCGGCGGTGGCGGCGGGGGTGTGCGCCGGGGGTGTGAGGGGCGCGGCCGAGGCGACGGTCGCGCCGGTGAGCAGGGTCAGTGCGGCGGTGGTGAGCGCGGCGGCCGACAGCCATCTGCGGCGGGAACGGCGTGCGTGGGGTGCACGAGTCATGGCGTTCCTCCCGAACAGGGGGGTGAGGGGTGAGAGGAGCGCATCCGGATGCTGATGAGGAGCATCAGGTGTTGTCGCAGGCAGGTCAACACGCTTCAATGCGGAAGGACATGGGGGTGTGGACGGACGGGCCCGGATGTGAACGGCCGGTGCCCGGCGTACCGCAGTGAACAGGAACGCAGAGTGTGCAGCGCGCGATCCGGTTGTGAACGTTCACCCGCGCGCCGGAGGAATGAGGCAATGGCACAGAACACTCCGCAGTCGGCCGAGCTGGCACAGCTGCTGCAGACCGGTCCGTTCCATCTCGCGCTGCGCTCCGCGCTCACCGAGCGCGGGCTCGCGCTCACCCGCGTCCAGCACAAGCTCGCCCAGCGTGGCATCACCATCGGCGTGACCAGTCTGAGCTACTGGCAGCAGGGCGCCCGGCGGCCGCAGCGCCCCGAGTCGCTGCGCGCGGTGCGCGCCCTGGAAGAGGTCCTGGAACTGCCCGCGCACTCGCTGCACCGGCTGCTGGTGCCGGAGGGCGCCGCCCGCCCGGACGCCGAGCGGCCGGCCGCCCGCACGTACCGCTCCCTGGTGGCGCCCGCCGCCGCGCTGCAGCAGCTGTTCGCCGAGCTGGAGACGCCCGCGGACGGCGGACTGCACACCGTGGGCCATCACGAGCGGGTCGCCATCGGGCCCGGTCGTCAGCTCCTCACCCGCGAATCGCTCCAGGTGGTCCGGGCCCACCGGGACGGCGTGGACCGCTATGTCGCCATTCACCGGGGCGAGTCGGGCTGCGAGACGGACCGGGTGCGGGTGCGGGCCGCGGAGAACTGCCGGCTGGGCCGGGTCCGCGGGCACGCCGAGACCGGGGTGGTGGTCGCCGAGCTGCTCTTCGACGCCCGGCTGCGGGCCGGTGACACCCATGTCTTCGGTTACGTCTTCGAGGACGGCAGCGGCGGTCCGAGCAGTGAGTATCTGCGCGGCTTCAGCTTCGCCGGCGGACAGTACGTCCTTCAGGTGCGCTTCGACGACGCGGCGCTGCCGGTGCGCTGCCGCCGCTTCGCCCAGACCTCCGCGGGCGCCCCGCGCAGCGGCCAGCAGGATCTGACGCTCAGCGGCCGGCACCGCGCCGTGCACCTCGTGGAGCAGGGGGTACGGCCCGGGATACTGGGCATCGCCTGGGACTGGGGGTGAGTCGCGCGGTGCCGGCGGGCCGGCGCCTCAGCCCGCGATCAGCTTGCCGCCCTTGGCCTTGACCGGGACCTCGGGCAGCGGCTCGGACGCCGGGCCCTGGAGGACCTCGCCGGTGGTGACGTCGAAGCGGCTGCCGTGGCAGGGGCAGCTGCCCTCCTTCTTCTCGACGTCGGCCAGGACGCAGCCGGCGTGGGTGCACTTGGCGCTGAAGCACTTGTACGTGCCCTTGGCGGGCTGCGACACCACGAGCCGGTCCTCGCGGTAGAGCTTGGCGCCGCCGACCGGCACCTCCGCGGCGGCCCCGAGTTCGACCGGCTCGTCGGGCACCGCTGAGGCGTTCGCGCCCGAGTCCCCCGTCGAGCAGGCCACCAGCCCGAAGCCGGCGGCCCCGGCGAGCGCGGCTCCCCGCAGCACGGTTCGGCGGTCGGGGGACTGGCTCATGGCTGCTCCAGAGGTCAGGGCCGGAGGGGGATCAGAGGGGGTCGGAGGCCGGCGGCTCCTGACGATACCGGCACAGATCGTTCCGCTTCCGCCCGGGCCGGGCACCTGGTCGACCCCTAACGTAAACGCTTACGTAAGCGTTTACGTTAGGGGTCGGAGGCTCGTAGTGTGGTGGCCTTCGCGCCTTCGCGGGATGAGCCCCGGAAGGCCGGGGCACCACCGGGGTGCCGCACACGCGGGAGGAAGAGCCGGATGACGACGATGGTGGATGTGGCGCGGCGGGCGGGGGTCTCGGTCGCCACGGTCTCGCATGTGCTGAACGAGACCCGGCCGGTGCGCCCCGGCACCCGGGCCGCGGTGCTCGGCGCCATGGACGAGCTCGGCTACACCCACAACACCCTGGCCCGCTCCCTGGTCACCTCCCGCACCCGCTCCATCGGCCTCGCGGTCTCCGCGATCAGCAATCCGTACTTCACCGAGATCCTCCAGGGCGTCGAGGCCGGCGCGCTGGAGGCCGGCTACAGCCTGCTGATCGCCGATCCGCACGACGATCCGCGGCATGAGTGCAAGGTCGTCCGGCTGCTGCACGAACGACGGGTGGACGGCATGATCGTCGCGCCGTCCGCGGAGCCCGCGGAGATGGTGGAGTACCTGGGCCGGCGCAAGGTGCCGACGGTCTTCCTGGACCGGCTGGTCGGCGACGGCCATGACCAGGTGTGCGCCGAGAACACCGGCCCGATGCGTCAACTGGTGGAGCATCTGGCCGACTTGGGGCACACCCGGATCGGTCTGGTGGCCGGCCTCCCCGGGCTGAGCACCACCACCGAGCGGGTCGAGGGCTACCGCGAGGGGCTGCGCGCCCGCGGTCTGCCGTTCGTGCCCGCACTCCTCGCCGGGGGAAATTCCGAGGCGGCGGGCGCCCAGGACGCCACCCGGCAGCTGCTCGCCGCGGCCGAACCGCCCACCGCGATCATCACCGCGAACAACGCGATGACCATCGGCGCGCTGCGGGCGCTGCGCGAACTGGGCCGGGAGGTGCCCCGCGATACCGCGCTGGCCTGCTTCGACGACTTCTCGTGGGCGGAGCTGTTCACGCCCCGGCTGACCGCGATCGCCCAGCCCAGCAAGGACCTCGGGGCGGCCGCGGTCCGGCTGCTGCTGGAGCGCCTGGAGGAGCCGGACCGGCCCCCGCGCACCGTCCGCCTCCCCTGCACCTTTGTGCACCGCACGTCGTGCGGCTGCGCCGAACCCGCCCCGCCCACGCGCCCGGCCGCACCCCAGGCCGCCCAGGAAAGGAACCGCACCCCGTGATCGTCGTCGCCGGCGAGGCACTGATCGACCTCGTCCCCAGCCCGCAGAATCCCCTCCCGGCCGCCCATGACGGGAGCCCCTCCGCCGCCCCGGACGGCCCGTTGCCGGCGTTGCTGCCGCGGCGCGGCGGTGGCCCGTACAACACCGCGGTCGCGCTGGGGCGGCTGGGCTCGCCCGCCGCGTTCTGCTCCCGGATCTCGACCGACGCCTTCGGCGAGGCGCTGCTGGACGGGCTGCACGGCGGTGGCGTGGACACCTCTCTGGTGCAGCGCGGCAGTGAGCCGACCACCCTCGCCGTGGCGGACATCAGCCCGGACGGGTCGGCGGGTTACGGCTTCTATGCCGACGGCACCGCCGACCGGCTCTTCACCCTGCCGCCGGTGCTGCCCGCCGCGGCCCGGGCGCTCTCCCTCGGCACCTGCTCGCTCGTGCTGGAGCCGGGCGCGAGTGCGTATGAGTCGCTGCTGCGCCGCGAGGCCCGGCGCGGGGTCTTCACGGCGCTCGACCCCAACATCCGGCCCGGTCTGATCCCCGACCCGGATGCCTACCGGGCGCGCTTCCGCTCCTGGCTTCCCGACGTCGCGCTGCTGAAGCTCTCCGAGGAGGACGCCCTGTGGCTGGCGGGATCCGGCGAGGGGCCGGGCGGTGCCGTGGGCGGGGGCCGGGAAGCCGCGCTCTCGGCGGCGAAGGAGTGGCTGGCCGCGGGGCCCGCGGCGATCGTCCTCACCCATGGCGGGGACGGTCTGACGGTGCTGACGCCGGGCGGCGGCGCGCTGACGGTGCCCGGCGAACCGGTCACCGTCGTCGACACCATCGGCGCCGGCGACACGGTCAATGCCGCACTGCTGCACCGTCTGGACGCCCACGACGCCCTCTCGCGCACCGCCGTCGCCGCCCTCGGCGCCGAGGACTGGCAGGACATCCTGCGCTTCGCCGCCCGCGCGGCCGCCGTCACCTGCTCGCGGGCGGGCGCGGAGCCGCCGTTCGCGGCGGAGCTGGCGGCGTAGCCCGGAGCGGGGCGCGGCGCGGGGACGCGGAGTGATCCTGAGGCAGGTGCCGGGCGGCGCGCTCCGGCGCGGGGCGTACGGGCCGACCGCCGCCGGCGTACCGTCAGGCCCGCCGCACCGTCACCACGACGGGCCGCCACCGCCCCCCGTTGCGCGGAGAGCGGTGACGGCCCGGCGGGAACGGCCCGTTGGGGTCAGGAGACCCGGCGGGTGCGCGCCGTGGTCTTCTTGGCCGCGGTCTTCTTCGCCGCGGCCTTCTTGGCCACCGGCTTCTTGGCGGATGCCTTCACCGGCGCGGCATCACTGACGCGGTCGCCGAGGATCTCCCGCAGGAACTTGCCGGTGTGGCTGGCCGGGATGGACGCGATGTCCTCCGGGGTGCCTTCGGCGACGACCAGACCGCCGCCGTTGCCGCCCTCGGGGCCCATGTCGATGACCCAGTCGGCCGTCTTGATCACATCGAGGTTGTGCTCGATGACGATCACTGTGTTGCCCTTGTCGACCAGGCCGGACAGCACATTGATCAGCTTGCTGATGTCGTCGAAGTGCAGACCGGTGGTCGGCTCGTCGAGGACATAGACCGTGCTGCCCGTCGAGCGCTTCTGGAGCTCACTGGCCAGCTTGACGCGCTGCGCCTCACCACCGGAGAGCGTCGGCGCGGACTGCCCGAGCCGGACATAGCCGAGGCCGACCTCGTGGAGCGTCTTGAGATGCCGGGCGATGGTCGGCACCGCCTCGAAGAAGCTCAGGGCCTCCTCGATGGGCATGTCCAACACCTCGGCGATGGACTTGCCCTTGTAGTGGACCTCCAGCGTCTCCCGGTTGTAGCGCGCCCCGTGGCAGACCTCGCACGGCACATACACATCCGGCAGGAAGTTCATCTCGATCTTGATGGTGCCGTCGCCGGAGCAGTTCTCGCAGCGGCCGCCCTTGACGTTGAAGGAGAAGCGTCCCGGCAGATAGCCGCGGACCTTGGCCTCCATCGTCTCCGCGAAGAGCTTGCGGACATGGTCGAAGACGCCGGTGTAGGTGGCCGGGTTGGAGCGGGGGGTGCGGCCGATCGGCGACTGGTCGACATGCACGACCTTGTCCACCAGGTCGTCGCCGGCGACCCGGGTGTGCCGGCCGGGCACCGACTTGGCGCCGTTCAGCTCGCGCGCGAGGTGGGTGTAGAGGATGTCGTTGACCAGCGTCGACTTGCCGGAGCCGGAGACTCCGGTGACGGCGGAGAACACCCCGAGCGGGAAGGAGACGTCGATGTCGCGGAGGTTGTTCTCCTTCGCGCCGTGCACCGTCAGCTGCCGCGCCGGGTCGGCGGGCCGCCGGATGTCCGGTGTCGCGATGGCCTTCTTGCCGGCCAGATACTGACCGGTGATCGATTCCTTGTTGGCCAGCAGCTGCTTCATCGGGCCGCTGTGCACGACCCTGCCGCCGTGCTCACCGGCGCCCGGGCCGATGTCCACGACCCAGTCGGCGACCTTGATGGTGTCCTCGTCGTGTTCGACGACGATCAGGGTGTTGCCCATGTCGCGCAGCCGCACCAGGGTCTCGATGAGCCGGTGGTTGTCGCGCTGGTGCAGACCGATCGACGGTTCGTCCAGGACGTAGAGCACGCCCACCAGGCCGGAGCCGATCTGGGTGGCGAGGCGGATGCGCTGGGCCTCACCGCCGGAGAGGGTGCCGGCCGCGCGGTTCAGCGAGAGGTAGTCCAGGCCGACGTCGACCAGGAACTTCAGCCGTTCGTTGACCTCCTTGAGGACCCGCTCGGCGATCTTCTTCTCGCGCGCGGTGAGCTTCATGTCCCGCAGGAAGTCGGCGCAGTCACTGATCGACATGGCCGCGACCTCGGCGATCGACCTCTGCTGGACCGTGACGGCGAGCACGATCGGCTTGAGCCGGGTGCCCTCACAGGTCGGGCAGGGCACCTCGCGCATATAGCCCTCGAAGCGCTCCCTGCTGGTGTCGCTCTCCGCCTCGGAGTGCCGCCGCTTGACGAACGGCACGGCGCCCTCGAACGGGGTGGTGTAGGCCCGCTGGCGGCCGTACCGATTGCGGTAGCGCACCTCGATCTGGGTCTTGTGGCCCTGCAGCAGGGCCTTCTTGGCGCGGGCCGGCAGCCCGGCCCACGGGATGTCCGTCCGGAATCCAAGGGCGTCCGCCAGCGCGCCGACCAGGCGGCCGAAGTACTCCTTGGTGTGCCCGTGCGACCAGGGGTGGATCGCGCCCTCGTCGAGGGAGCGGTCCTCGTCGGGGACGATCAGCTCGGGGTCGACCTCCATGCGCGTACCGATGCCGGTGCAGTCCGGGCAGGCGCCGAAGGGCGAGTTGAAGGAGAAGGAGCGGGGCTCCAGCTCCTCGAAGGAGAGATCGTCATAGGCGCAGTACAGATGCTCCGAGTACATCCGCTCGCGCTGCGGGTCGTCCGGATCCAGGTCGACGAAGTCGAGGATGACCATGCCTCCGGAGAGCCCGAGGGCGGTCTCGACGGAGTCGGTCAGCCGCCGCTTGGCGGTCTCCTTGACCGTGAGGCGGTCGACGACCACCTCGATGGTGTGCTTCTCCTGCTTCTTCAGCTTGGGCGGCTCGGCGAGGTGGATCGTCTCCCCGTCCACCCGCGCACGGCTGTAGCCCTTGGTCTGGAGGTCGGAGAAGAGATCGACGAACTCGCCCTTGCGCTCGCGCACCAGCGGGGAGAGCACCTGGAAGCGGCTGCCCTCGGGCAGCTCCAGCACCTTGTCGACGATGGCCTGCGGCGACTGCCGGGCGATCGGCCGCCCGCACTCGGGACAGTGCGGCTTGCCGATACGGGCGAAGAGCAGACGGAGGTAGTCGTAGACCTCAGTGATCGTGCCGACCGTCGAGCGCGGGTTGCGCGAGGTCGACTTCTGGTCGATCGACACCGCGGGGGACAGGCCCTCGATGAAGTCCACATCGGGCTTGTCCATCTGCCCGAGGAACTGCCGGGCGTAGGAGGAGAGCGACTCGACATAGCGCCGCTGCCCCTCGGCGAAGATCGTGTCGAAGGCGAGCGAGGACTTGCCCGACCCGGAGAGCCCCGTGAAGACGATGAGGGAGTCGCGGGGGAGGTCGAGCGAGACGTTCTTGAGGTTGTGCTCGCGAGCGCCACGGACGATGAGACGGTCGGCCACGCCGGTCGGCACCTTTCTTGGAGGGGGCGGGGGCCGCGGCTCTGCGTCCGCCGCTCGGTGGTGAGCAGAGGCGGCGGAGCGGAGCGGAGCCCCGCCCCAGGGTATGGGGCCCGCCGCGGCACTGTCTTTGAGATGCCACACACGAGCTTATAGCACGCGCATTCGATTTAACGGACTCGCAAGCCCTCTTCACCCGAACGTGTGGCGGCCCCACAATCTTCCCGCCCCGCCGCACGCCCGTACGCTGCGGGAACGCGCCCGTCAGGCAAATCCGGGCAGCGCCCGCTCCAGCGCCTCGAACGTGCGCCGCAGCACCTCCGTCTGCTCAACGGCCACCTCGTCCACCGGGTCACCCTTGAGCTGCCGGGTCGCGGCTTCGACGTACGCCACCCGGATCGCCGCGACGATCAGCGCCGCACCCAGCCGGGCGTCATGAGCGGGCCGGTCCGTATCGCCTCCCGCGATCTCGGCGAGCAGCGCGGCGAGAGTGTCCTCCATCTCCTCGACCGCCTCCCGCCCCCGCGCCCGCAGCGCCGGTGAGTCCAGCGCCGTGCGCCAGAAGTGCTCGAACCCCTCCCCCACCCCGCCCAGCGGATGCCGCTCCGCCAGCAGGCCGAGCACGAGCCGGCGCAGCGCGGCGAGCGGCGGCTCGTCCTCCCCGCGCTCCCGGACGGCGCGGACGATCAGCTCCCGGGCCTCGGGGATCCGGTCGAGGAAGAGGTCCTCCTTGCGCGGGAAGTAGTTGAAGACCGTCATCGTCGACACCTCGGCGGCACGGGCCACCTCGGCGACGGTGACGTGGTCGAAGCCGCGCCGGATGAACAGCAGCGTGGCCTCACCGGAGATCCGCTGCCGGGTGCGCAGCTTCTTGCGCTCGCGGAGCGTCAGCCGCCCCTCCTCCACCCCGAAACCGGTCTCCGGCTGCCGGCCCCCCGGCCGCTCACCGTCCGGCGCCTCACCACTGCGCCACCCCTTGTCCACCATGCCCGGAATTTTACGCCACCTTTTATTCGCAACAAATTTTTAGTCACTACACTTACTCCATGACGCATGACGCAGACGTAGTGGTGGCGGGGGGCGGCCCGGTGGGGCTGATGCTCGCCTGCGAACTCGCACTGGCAGAGGTCTCGGTGATCGTCCTGGAGCGGCTCACCGAAGTGGACACGACGATCAAGGCGGGGGCGATCAACTCCCCCAGTTCGGAGGCCTTTTACCGGCGCGGGATGCTGCCCGCCCTGGCGGAGGCACAGCGCGAGGCCTTCGAGAGGTTCAGCTCGTTCCTGCGGCAGCGGCAGGCCGCCGGCGCCTCCACGGTGCGGCAGCCGCCGAAGTTCGCCGGGCATTTCGCGGGCATCATGCTGCGCGGCGACCTGCTGGACGAGTCCGACCCGGACTTCGACGGCCACGGACCCGCCGCCGACGTCGGCCTCGTACCGCAGGAGGCGCTGGAGCGGCTGCTCGGCGCTCGCGCCGCCGAACTGGGCGTCGACCTGCGCCGCGGGGTGACCCTGACCGGCTTCGACACCGACGACGACGGCGTACACGTCCACACCTCGGACGGGTCGCTGCGCACCGGCTGGCTGGCCGGCTGCGACGGCGGCCGCAGTACGGTCCGAAGGCTCGCCGGCTTCCCGTTCCCCGGCACGGACCCCGAGATCACCGGCCGTCAGGCCCTGGTGGAGATGACCGGCACCGAGGAACTGGGGGCCGGCTGGAACTGGACCAAGACCGGGACGTATGTGCACGGGCCGATGCCCGGCCGGATCCTCACCGTGGAATTCGACGGGCCGCCCGCGGACCGCGAAGCGCCCGTCACCGCCGAGGAGTTGGAGGAGTCCCTGCGCAAGGTGTCCGGGGTGCCGGGCGTCGAGATCCACAAGGTGCTTTCGGCGACCCGGTTCACTGACCATGCGCGCCAGGTTCCCGACTACCGCTCCGGACGGGTACTGCTGGCCGGTGACGCGGCCCATGTGCACTCGCCGTTCGGCGGCCAGGGGCTGAACCTCGGCATCGGGGACGCGATGAACCTCGGCTGGAAACTGGCCGCCACGGTACGCGGCTGGGCGCCCGAGGGGCTGCTCGACACCTACACGGCCGAGCGGCACCCCCTGGGCGCGTGGGTGCTGGAGTGGACCCGGGCCCAAGTGGCCCTGATGCGGCCGGAGTCGCACGCCCGGGCTCTGCGCGAAGTGATCTCGGAACTGACCGGAACCACCACCGCCACCACCTTCTTCGCCAAGAAGATCTCCGGTGTCGCACAGCGCTACGACCTGCCCGGCGACCATCCGCTGACCGGCCGCAGCGCACCGGACCTGGAGCTCTCCGACGGCACCCGGCTCGCCGGCCATCTCCACGACGGCCGCGGGCTGTTGCTCGATCTCGCCGATGACGCCGGGGTGCGCGAGCGCGCCGCGGGGTACGGCGACCGGGTGCGGATACGCACCGCGGCCTGCCCCGGACGGCCCGGCCTGGCCGCTCTGCTGGTGCGGCCGGACGGCTGCACCGCCTGGGCGGCGGACTCCGGCGCCCAGGACACCCGGGAGGCTCTGGACGCAGCGCTCCGGAGCTGGTTCGGCACACCGGACGGCCAGGCGGCCTGACCCCCACCACGGGTGGCGCGGACCGGCCGGGCCGGCCGGCTGATACGCGCCACCCGCCCCGCCCGCGTACGCCCCGACCGGCGCCGGCCGACTCCCGAACCCGCCCCGACGGCGCTAGCGTCGGACCATGACCCTCACCCCGCCTGACTTCCCGCACGATGTGGCAGCCGTCCGCGAGGCCACCGACCGGCTCCTGGTCTCGGTGAGCAAGCTCGACGACGCGGCGATCGGCGAGCCGTCGCTGCTCCCCGACTGGACCCGCGGCCATGTCCTCGCCCATCTGGCGCGCAACGCGGACGCGCTGGGCAACCTCCTCACCTGGGCGCGTACGGACGTGCGGACACCGATGTACGCCAGTGCCGAGGCGCGTGAGCGCGATATCGAGCAGGGGGCCGGCCGTCCGCTGGCGGCCCAGCTGGAGGATCTCCGGGAGAGCGCAGCGCGGTTCGACGCGGCGATGGAGGCGCTGCCGGAGGCACGCCGGTCCTTCGAGGTGGAGATGCGCAACGGCGTCGTCGAGCGGGCCGACCGGCTGCCGCTGCGCCGGCTGGCCGAGCTCGAACTGCACCATGTCGACCTCGGCGTCGGCCATACCGTCGACCAGCTGTCGTCCGCCTTCATCGACCGTGAGCTGGACTTTCTGACCGCGATCAAGTTCGCCGGTCACCCGGATGTGCCTCCGCTGGAGCTGCGGGCCGACGACGGCCGCCGGTGGCGCACCGGCCGCACGGTGACCGGGCCGGATGCCGGGGCCGCGCCGCTGGTGGTGACGGGCTCCGCGGCCGCGCTGGTCGGCTGGCTCACCGGACGCGGCGACGGCAGCACACTGGACAGCCACGGCTCCGTCCTGCCTGCCGTACCGCCGCTCTAGAGTGGTCCCATGGGCTACAGCGGAGCAGTGAAGGTCGGCGGACCGGCCGACGTGCACGAGCTGACCGACCTGATGATTTCCAAGGTCGCGGTCGGTCCGATGAACAACAACGCCTATGTGCTGCGGTGCCGGGCGACCGATGAGCAGCTGCTGATCGACGCGGCCGCCGAGCCGCACACCCTTCTCTCGCTGATCGGCGACAGCGGTATCGCCTCCGTGGTCACCACCCACCGGCACGGTGACCACTGGGGCGCGCTGCGCGAGGTCGTCGACGCGACGGGCGCGCGGACCTACGCGGGGCGGTACGACGCCGAGGGCATCCCCGTCCCCACGGACGTGCCGGTCGAGGACGGCGACACCCTCACCGTCGGCCGTGTCGAACTGACCGCGCGCCACCTGGTCGGGCACACCCCGGGCAGCATCGCGCTGGTCTACGACGACCCGCACGGGGCGCCCCATCTGTTCACCGGGGACTGCCTGTTCCCCGGCGGCGTGGGCAACACCTTCGGCAGCGCCGAGAACTTCGCCCGTCTCATCGACGACGTGGAGGGCAAGCTCTTCGGCGAACTCCCCGACGAGACCTGGGTCTATCCGGGCCACGGCAACGACACCACACTCGGCGCGGAGCGTCCGCACCTCGCCCAGTGGCGCGAGCGCGGCTGGTAGGACGCGGGACGGCGGACGCGGCGGGCCCGTGCGCCTCGGCCGGGCGACGGGAAATGGGCTGCCGGTCCGCCGGAGCGCCCGTACCCTCACGCCATGCCGATCTCGTCGCCGTCCGCCTCCGTGCTCCGTCACCCGCCCAAGCCTCGTCCGGGTGACCGCGTGGCCGTGCTCTCGCCCTCCTCCGGCCTGCCGCAGAGGTTCCCGGTTCCGTATGAACTCGGTCTGGCCCGGCTGGAGAAGGAGTTCGGGCTGATCCCGGTCGAGTACCCGACCACGCGGAAGTGGGGCGCCGGTGCGCAGGAGCGGGCCGCCGATCTGCATGCGGCGTTCGCGGACCCGGACATCACCGCCGTGTTCGCCAGTATCGGCGGCGACGACCAGCTCACCGTGCTGCCCCATCTGGACCGTGAGGTCTTCCGCGACCACCCCAAGCCGTTCTTCGGCTACAGCGACAACACCAATCTGCTGGCGTATCTCTGGAACGCCGGAATCGTCGGCTTCCACGGCGCCGCGGTGATGTGCGAACTGGGCCGCCCCGGGGCGATGCACCCGCTCACCGCGGATGCGCTGCGCGCCGCGCTGTTCACCCCGGGCCCGTATGAACTGCGGCCGGCGGAGCGCTACGGCGACGAGAACGGCGACTGGGACGACCCGGACACCTTCGCCGCCGAGCCCGCGCTGTGGCCCGGCGGGGGCTGGTGGTGGCACGGTCCGGAGCGGGTGGTCGAGGGCCCCAGCTGGGGCGGCAGCATCGAGGTGCTGTCCTGGATGCTGATGGCGGACCGTGAGATCCAGGAGGCGGCCGCGTACGACGGCTGTGTGCTGTTCCTGGAGACCTCCGAGGAGCTGCCCGGGGCCGACGAGGTGTACTTCGTGCTGCGCAGCATGGGCGAGCGTGGTCTGCTGCGGCGGTTTCCCGCGCTGCTGATGGGCCGTCCCAAGGCGTGGTCGCTGTCCCGTCCGCTCTCCGGCGAGGCGAAGGCCTCCTACGTACGCGAGCAGCGTGCGGCGGTGCTGCGTGCGCTGGCTGCGTACGCCCCCGGACACCGTTGCGGTCTTCGATGTCGATCTCGGCCACACCGATCCGCAACTGGTGATCCCGTACGGCGGCACGATCCGGGTCGACGGCGTGGCGCGGCGGATCACGGTGACGTACTGACGGGTGCTTCCCGGTACACGGCGACGGCGCCCGGCCCCGCTCCGGGAGGAGCGGGAACCGGGCGCCGTCGTTGCCGTTCCGGGGCCCTGGGCGCCGGCTCAGGCGTCTATGCGCTCCTTGGCCGTGGCCTCGGCCGCGGCCTGCTTCTTCGAGGCGCGCAGGCTGGTGAGGGTGGTGACGACCAGGACGGCGCAGATGACGCCCAGCGAGACCGGAATGGTGATCTCGGGTACCGGCACCCCGGACTCGTGGAGGGCGTGCAGCACCAGCTTCACGCCGATGAAGCCCAGGATGACCGACAGGCCGTACGAGAGGTGGACCAGCTTCTTGAGCAGTCCGCCGATCAGGAAGTACAGCTGCCGCAGACCCATCAGGGCGAAGGCGTTGGCGGTGAAGACGATGTACGGGTCCTGGGTGAGGCCGAAGATCGCCGGGATGGAGTCCAGCGCGAAGAGGACGTCGGTGGTGCCGATCGCCAGCATGACGATCAGCATCGGCGTCATCAGCCGCTTGCCGTTCTCGACGATGAACAGCTTGGTGCCGTGGTACTGGTCGGTCGACGGGAAGCGCTTCTCGACCATCTTCAGGAAGCGGTTCTCCTCGAACTCCTCGTCCTCCTCCTCGGCCCGTGCCTCCTTGATGAGCTTCCACGCGGTCCAGATGAGGAACGCGCCGAAGATGTAGAAGACCCAGGAGAAGTTGGCGATGATCGCGGCGCCCGCGCCGATGAAGCCGGCCCGCAGCACCAGCGCGATCAGCACACCCACCATCAGCACCCGCTGCTGGTAGATCGCCGGGACCGCGAACTTCGCCATGATCAGCACGAAAACGAAGAGGTTGTCGACGCTCAGGGACTTCTCGGTGATGAAGCCGGCGAAGAACTCACCGGCCGGTGCGGTGCCACCGAACAGCAGCAGCCCGACGCCGAACAGCGCGGCGAGGGCGATCCAGACACCGGTCCAGATTCCGGCCTCCTTGAGGGAGACCTCATGGGGTTTGCGGCCACCGATGAAGAAATCGGCGGCGATCAGGGCGCACAGACCAAGGATGGTCAGGACCCACAGGTTCAGGGAAACGTCCACTGCTCCTCCGGCAGAGTCGTACGGCACTTACAGCGTCGTCGCTGCCGGAGGTCTCTTCCGCCCCGTCCGCCCGAAGGGAACGGGACCGACGCCCCGGGATCTCGTCACACTCTCAATCCGTGATGACGGGTACGTCGTAGTGGGAATACTCCCCTCCGCACCAAGAAGCGTAAAGGAAGCCCAATGAATAGTAAAGAAAAAGGTAAAGTGCCTGCTCAGGAGGCTTTTCTGGCCGCCGCGAGCCGGCCCAGCACCTGACGCACCACCTGACTGCCCTTCGGGGCGAGGGGTGGCTCGTACGTCCAGGCATGGCCGACCCAGGGGTCGGCGAGGTGCGCATCGGGCACGGGGGTGATCCGCAGCAGGGAGCGCCACAGCGGATCCAGGACCGGGCCGTACTCCCGGCTCTGGGCGCGGTCGGCGACCAGCATCAGATGCACTCCGACCGCCGGCCCCTCGTCGGCCAGATAGCGGAGCCGGGTCAGGGCACGGTCGTCGAAGCCGTGCGGGAAGTCATGCACGATCAGCAGCTGCTCGGCGGTGTCGAGATCCGCCGGAAGGGCATCCGCGGCGCGATGGCGCACGGCCATCTGGACGAGCTCCACCCGCCGCGTCAGCTCCTCCAGGACCGCGGTCACCCCCTGGGCGCCCGGCAGCGGGAAGGCGGGCAGCGCACCGCTCTCCACCAACGGCGCCAGCGCCGGCGCGGCGGCCCCGGCCGGGTCGATGACCTGCACCGCGAAGTCGCCGGCGGGGTGGATGGCGAGCAGCCGGGCGGCGATCGCGACGGCCGACTCCATGGCCAGGCGGCGCAGCTCGGACTCGTCGGGCGGCCCGTCCGTGAGTGCGCCGGGCAGCTCCCGCCGGCCGATGTCGCGCTCGGGACCGGGGCCGCCGTGGGCGTAGGAATCGGGCCCGCTGTCGATCCACAGCCCGCGCTCCAGCGGGAGACGGACCAGCATGGGGATGCGGAGGTCCAGGACCTCCGGGAGGTGCAGATCGCCCAGGCGCAGCGCCATCGGACGCTCCGCCGGGACGTGGTAGCCCTGCCATACGGGGTTGTCCCAGCGGGCGAAGGCGGGCGGCAGCGCGGGCTCCACGACCTCCGACTCGGCCATGAGCTGCGCGAGGTCACGGTCGAGGGCGGCGCGGGCCTGGGTGACGAGGGTGGCGTGCTTGTCGCGGGCCGTGGCGCGCGCGTCCTCGCCCGCCGTGCCGAGGCGGTGGCGCGGGTCGGCAAGCGCCCGGTCGAGCTCCTGCTCCAGGCGGGACTCGGCGAAGTCGGCGGCGCTGCGGTAGGCGGCGACCGAACGCGCCAGGTCCTCGAACATGCCCCAGACCTGGTTGTAGAGCCGCTCGTCCATGCTCCAGCCGGCGGCGTCACCGGCCACCGGCAGCGGGGAGCCGTCCGGTGCGGTGGGACCCGCGGCCGAAGGAGGCGTGCCGGCCGGCCGCGCGGCAGACGGGGCGGGAGCGGCCGGTGCGGGGGTGCTGCGCCGTCGGGGGTGCCGGTAGTCGATGGGGCCGCCGTCCGCCGGGGCGGGCGGCAGGTCTCCGGCCTTGGCGCCGGCGGCGGCCTTCGCCCCCGCTCCGGATCCGGGTCCGGGTCCGGCCGCGCTCCCGCCTCCTGCACCGGCTCCGGTTCCGGAAGGTGCCGGTCCGTCAGCTGCCGCGGCGGGAGCGGGGGACGGCCGGTCCTGGGCGGGCGGGGCAGCCGGACCGGCGCCGGGCCGTTCGGACCGGCCGGCCGCCAGGGGTGCGGGCGCCGGGACCGCCCGGGCCTGTCCCCGGCCGACCGCTTCCTCGATCTCCGCGGCCAGCTCCGCCGCCTGGGGCAGCCCCTGGTCACGCAGCATCGCCGGGAGGCCGTCGGCGTAGCCCTGGCCCACGGCCCGCACCTTCCAGGTGCCCTGTCTGCGGTAGAGCTCCACGGCGACGACGGCGGACTCGGCGCCCAGGCCGGTGATCGTGTAGCGGGCGATGCCGGTGCCGTCGAGGCCGGTGACCGTGACGGACGGCGCGGCGGCCGCACCGAAGGCGGTCAGCCCACCGATCCCGGTGGGCAGCGCCAGCAGCACGCTCACCCGGTGGACGGCGGCGGACAGCGCGTCGAGATCCACCGCGATGCGGTGCTCGGCGGCCGCCTGGCGGGGAACCTCGATGCCGGTACGGCGGGGCGCGCCCGGATGGGCCACCGCCTCGACGCCGGAGAGCCTGCCCTGCTCGTCGCCGAGGGTGACGCCGGCGACGACGGGACCGCCCGCCGCCACCCGGATCTCCACCCGCGTCCGGTCCAGTGGATGGTTCTGCCCCCGGACCAGCTCGGCCGTCATCGTTGTTCCCCCTGGTAGTGGTGGCGTTCCCCCGGGCCGGACGCCGGGCGCGGGCCCGGAGCGGCGGCGGCGCGGCCCGGTGCGCGCTGCCGGACGGTGGTGGCTACAGGTGCGGCACGATCGCCGGCACGAGGTCCTGGAAGGTGCGGCCGACGGAGGGCTCGCCGATGGCGGTCATCTGCCAGCCGTTGCCCACCCGGTGCACCTTGGACATGACCTGTGCGGTGTAGTTGCCGCCGCCCGTGAGGGTGTAGCGGGCCAGTTCCTGGCCGGTGGTCTCGTCCACCAGACGGCAGAAGGCGTCCTGCACCTCGGCGAAGGTCTGGCCGGTGAAGGAGTTGACGGTGAACACGATCTGGTCGATGTGCACCGGCACCCGCGCCAGGTCGACCAGGATCGCCTCGTCGTCGCCGCCCTGGCCCGCACCGCCGACCAGGTTGTCGCCGGTGTGCCGGACCGCACCGTCATCGCTGACCAGGTGCTGGAAGAAGACGACGTCTATCGGCTTCTTGTCGGCGAACAGCACCGCCGAGGCGTCGAGGTCGATCTCGCTGGTCCGCCTCCCGAAGAGGCCACGGCGCGGCGCCGAGCGCCACCCCAGCCCCATCCGCACCGCGGTCAGGGCTCCTCCGTCGGACTTCTGCAGGCTGATGCCCTGCCCCTTGGACAAATTGACCGACACGCGCCGTCCCCTCTCTCGTACTGTCCCCGCCCAGCTTTCCGGCGGCCCTTCGACCCTACGCACGGTGGCGGGCCGGGGACGCACAAGGCCCGCGTTTTGTGGCGCTTCTGCAACACACCGGGCCGCTGGCCAGAACGCGCTCACGTGCGGCGATGCCCGCAGCGGACCGGTACGGGCAGGCCCGGACGGCGCACGGCCCCCGGACTGTCCCTCGACTCCCGCCGGCCCCCTTACTTCACCCCGGCCTCCCTCATTTGCCGCAGCTCCTTCTTCAGTTCACCCACCTCGTCGCGCAGCCGGGCGGCGACCTCGAACTGCAGCTCCGCGGCTGCGGCACGCATCCGCTCCGTCATCTCCTCGATGATCTCGGCCAGTTCGGCGGCGGGACGGTCCGTCAGCTCCGCGCCCGCCTTGGCGCCCTTGCCCTTCGCGCCCTTGGCACCGAGCGCCGGGACCGGTGCCTTGCCCTTGGCATCCTTGGCCTCGGCCCCCTTGCGGAAGCCCGTGCCCAGCAGCTCCTGGGTGTCGATCTCCTCGCGGGCGATGGTGGCGACGATGTCGCCGATCTTCTTGCGGAGCGGCTGCGGGTCGATGCCGTTCTCCTTGTTGTACGCCAGCTGCTTCTCCCGGCGGCGGTTGGTCTCGTCGATGGCCTTCTCCATCGCCGGGGTGACCTTGTCGGCGTACATGTGCACCTGTCCGGAGACATTGCGCGCCGCACGTCCGATGGTCTGGATGAGCGCCGAACCGGAGCGCAGGAAGCCCTCCTTGTCGGCGTCCAGAATGGCCACCAGGGAGACCTCGGGGAGGTCGAGGCCCTCCCGCAGCAGGTTGATGCCGACCAGGACGTCGTACTCACCCGATCGCAGCTCCCGCAGCAGCTCCACCCGGCGCAGGGTGTCCACGTCGCTGTGCAGATAGCGGACCTGGATGCCGAGCTCGAGGAAGTAGTCCGTGAGGTCCTCGGCCATCTTCTTGGTGAGGGTGGTGACCAGGATGCGTTCGTTCTTCTCCGTCCGCTGCCGGATCTCGTGCACCAGGTCGTCGATCTGCCCGTCGGTGGGCTTGACCACCACCTCCGGGTCGACCAGCCCGGTCGGACGGATGATCTGCTCGACGAAACCGTCGCCGCGCGCGAGCTCGTACTTCCCGGGGGTCGCGGACAGATAGACGGTCTGGCCGATGCGCTCCAGGAACTCTTCCCACTTCAGCGGGCGGTTGTCCATGGCGGACGGCAGCCGGAAGCCGTGCTCGACCAGGGTCCGCTTACGCGAGGCGTCGCCCTCGTACATGGCGCCGATCTGCGGGACGGTGACATGCGACTCGTCGATGACCAGGAGGAAGTCGTCCGGGAAGTAGTCGATGAGGGTGTTGGGCGCGGAGCCGGGCTCACGGCCGTCCATGTGCATCGAATAGTTCTCGATGCCCGAGCAGGAGCCGATCTGACGCATCATCTCGATGTCGTACGTGGTGCGCATCCGCAGCCGCTGGGCCTCCAGATGCTTGCCCTGCTTCTCCATCGTGGCGAGGCTGTCCGCCAGCTCGGCCTCGATCCCCGCGATGGCACGCTCCATGCGCTCGGGGCCCGCGATGTAGTGGCTGGCCGGGAAGATGTACAGCTCCCGGTCGTCGCTGATCACCTCGCCGGTGAGCGGGTGCAGGGTGGACAGCGCCTCGATCTCGTCGCCGAACATCTCGATCCGCACGGCCAGCTCTTCATAGACCGGGAAGATCTCGATGGTGTCGCCGCGCACCCGGAAGGTGCCGCGGGTGAAGGCCACGTCGTTGCGGGTGTACTGGATGTCGACGAAGCGGCGCAGCAGCTGGTCGCGGTCGATTTCGTCGCCGACCTTCAGCGGCACCATCCGGTCGACGTACTCCTGCGGGGTGCCCAGGCCGTAGATGCAGGACACCGAGGCGACCACGACGACATCACGCCGCGTGAGCAGGGAATTCGTCGCGGAGTGGCGCAGCCGTTCGACCTCCTCGTTGATGGAGGAGTCCTTCTCGATGTACGTATCGGACTGCGGGACGTACGCCTCGGGCTGGTAGTAGTCGTAATAGGAGACGAAGTACTCGACGGCGTTGTTCGGCAGCAGCTCGCGGAATTCGTTGGCGAGCTGGGCCGCAAGCGTCTTGTTGGGCGCCATCACAAGCGTCGGGCGCTGCAGCTTTTCGATCATCCACGCGGTGGTCGCCGACTTGCCGGTGCCGGTCGCGCCCAGCAGGACGACATCCTTTTCACCCCCGCGGATACGCCGGTCCAGCTCGGCGATGGCCGCCGGCTGGTCGCCATTGGGCTGGTAGGGGCTGACAACCTCGAAAGGCGCCACCGTGCGTTCGATCTTCGATACGGGCCGCATGGGATCCACCGTACGACCCAGCACTGACAACCGACGTGGCCAATGCTCCGACCTGCGGTTTTGCCGTGGGAGCGACCGGTGGCCCGCGGCGCACACGGCGGGCGGCGGGCGCCGCGGGCGCGGGACGGCGGAGGTGGCGGGGCCCGACGGGCACGGGTCGGCGGGCACGGCGGTGGGGTGGGGCGGGCGGCGGTACGGCGGTGGGGCGGGCGGCGATGCGGCGGCGCGCGCGGGACGGTGAGGTCGCGGCGCCCGGCGGGTACGGAGCGCCGCGGGGCCGGTGCGAACACGGGGCCGAGGGCGGACGCGGGGCCGGGGGCGGACGCGGGACGCCGCGCAGGACGTGACCCCCGCGTGCCGGGAAGCTCCCCCGCTCCCGGCCGGAGCCCGTTTGCCTGAGTGCGGCCCGCCCGCACCCGGAACCAGTCGCCCCGGGCCAGCCCGCGAGACGTCCAGTCAAAACCGGTCAGAAGCACGAGGGGTGACGCATCATCGGCCAAGATGCGCGGATGCCGTGGCTCCGGCAAGTTGGACGACGGCGGAGCGTACGTCTGTAGCACGGCTGATCCGGGCATCCTGCAACTGCGCGACGCTCCAGAACGGAACACCGGCCACGTCCCGTTCAGGTCCCGGACACCACACGACCGCCTCCCGCTACGGCCCGGCTGCGAGCCTCTGTCCGTCCGACCCGGTTCACGTCACTACACGTCAGCTCACGTCCACGACGTCACGAGGAGCCCGTATGCGTATTCGCCCCGTCGCCACCGTTGTCGCCGGTGGGCTCATGGGTCTGTCCACGCTCGTCCTCTCCCCGACCTCCGCCCAGGCCGCGGCGGCCGGACACACTCCGCTGACGGTCGCCCACCGCGGTGCCTCGTCCTACGCGCCCGAGAACACCCTCGCCGCGATCGACGCGGCCGACCGGCTCGGAATCGAGTGGGTCGAGAACGACGTACAGCGCACGAAGGACGGCGAGCTGGTCATCCTCCATGACAACTCGCTCGCCCGGACGACCGACGTCGAGCAGGTCTTCCCCGGCCGCTCCCCGTGGAACGTCTCGGACTTCACGCTCAAGGAGATCGAGAAGCTGGACGCGGGCAGCTGGTTCGGACCGAAGTTCCGGGGGGAGCGGGTGCCGACCCTCGAGGACTACATGGACGAGGTCGAGCACAACGACCAGAGCCTGCTGATGGAGCTCAAGTCGCCGGAGCTCTACCCCGGCATCGAGCTGCAGACCCTCACGGAGCTGCGCCGCGCGGGCTGGCTGGACAAGGGGCACGTGAAGCACCGCCTGATCGTCCAGAGCTTCAACGCCGACGCCATCAAGACCGTGCACATGCTCCGGTCGGACATCAAGACGGGCTTCCTCGGCAATCCGTCCGTCGCCGACCTCCCGAAGTTCGCGAAGTACTGCGACCAGATCAACCCCGTCCACACGGCGGTCACCCGGGAGTACGTCGCCGCCGTGCACGGTCTGCGGGGCCCGCACGGCCGGGCGCTGGACCTGTACACCTGGACCGTCGACGACCCGGCGGTCGCGGTGAAGGTCGCCGGCCTGGGCGTCGACGGCATCATCACCAACAAGCCCGACGTGGTGCGTGACGCCCTGGAGGACCACGACGACGACTGAGCGTCCGGCGGCGACGGGGGACGGCAGGCGCGGGGCGCCGGTCCGTTCCCCGTCGCTTTGTCAGTGGTGCGTCCTACCCTGATCAGGTGACGTATCCAGAGCAGGATTCCGGGCCGGCGACACCGCCGGCCGCGGCGCCGGACACAGCGGCGCGGCGTGACTGGGCCTGGAGGCGGCTGGCGACCCCCATCGGTCCGCTGCTGGTCGCGGCGAGCCGGGAGGGCCTGGTCCGGGTCGTCTTCCATGCCGACGAGCGGACGGCCCGCCGGGAGCTGACCCGTCTGGAGCAGCTCTTCGGCGGCCCGCCGCTCGCCGGGATACCCCATCTGACGACGGCCGCCACCGAGCTGACCGCCTATTTCGCCGGGGAGCTGCGGGCCTTCACCGTCCCCCTGGACTGGTCGCTGTCCTCCGGCTTCAACGCCCGGGTCCTGCATGCCCTGGCCGACGGTGTCCCCTATGGCAGCGTCGTCGGCTATCAGGACCTCGCCGACCGGGTCGGGGAGCCGGGCGCCGCCCGTGCGGTGGGTGCGGCGATGGGGTCCAATCCGCTGCCGGTCGTCGTCCCCTGCCACCGTGTCGTGGCCAGTGACGGCGGGATCGGCGGCTTCGGCGGCGGCCTGGAGACCAAGCGCCTGCTGCTGGCCCTGGAAGGTGTGCTGCCCGCTCCGCTCTTCTGATCCCGACCGTCTTGCGGCCTCGCCGGGCCGCCTCCCACGAAGGGCAGCGTCATGTCCCGTCAGATCGCTCTGCTCCGCGGCATCAACGTCGGCGGCCACAACTCCTTCCCCAAGGCGAAGCAGCGGGAGCTGGCCGAGTCGCTGGGCTTCGAGGACGTCTCGGTCCTGCTGCAGACCGGCAATATCGTGTTCGCCGACCCCGGTACACCGCCTCAGGAGACGGCCCGGTTGATCCATGACCGGATCGCCGCGGACCTCGGCCTGACGGTGCCGGTCCTCGTCCGGACCGGTGACGAGCTGGCCGCCGCAGTTGCCGCGAATCCGTTTCCGCAGGCCGTGCCGGAGCCCAAGAGCCTCCATGTCACGTTCCTGTCGGCGGTGCCGGCCGACACCTCCCGGCTGGACGCGCTCGACCCGGCCGCGTTCGCGCCCGATCAGTACCGGCTGATCGGGCGCGAACTGTATCTGTGGTGCCCCGGCGGCATCGGTCGCTCCAAGCTCGCCGACGCGGTGAGCCGCGCCCCCCTCGGGGTCACGGCCACCGCCCGTAACTGGAACACCGTCACCAAGCTGCTGGCCCTGGCGACCGCCTGACGTCCCGGCAGCGGATCCCTCAGCGCCAGCCGTAGCGCTCGCGCAGCCGGTTGCCGACCAGGTTGAAGCGGCCCCGGTCCAGGGCGCAGGCCTCGCGCCGCATCCCGGCCGGGTGCACCCGCAGCACCCGGTCCACGGCCACCCATGAGTCGCGCCCCGCGCGGTCCCACGGGCCGGTCCCTATCGGGACCCACTCCCGGTCGTTGTTGTGCCGCTTGCTGGACAGCTGCACGGCCAGCAGCGTGCCGCCCGCCTCCCGGGCCACGACCAGCACCGGGCGGTCCTTGCCCCGGCCGTCGTTCTCCTCGAAGGGCACCCAGGTCCACACGATCTCGCCGGGGTCCGGGTCTCCGTCGTAGTCGGGCGCATAGGTCATGGTCACGGTGCCGACCGAGCGCGGCCGGGCCTCCACGGTGGCGGTGGGCCCCTGGCTGCCGGGCAGCGCGGCGGGCTCGTCGGATGCAGGGAATGAAGTGCTCACAGGGCCACGCTAACCGCCGTCGCACACGCGGCGGTCAGCGGTCCGCGCCCGGCGTCTCCACGGTCGATTGTCAGTGGTCGGCCGTACGGTTTTTTGCAGCGGGGGACGGCCGTCGGGGCCGCCCGGGGAGGGGAGCGCCATGTCCGAGGCCACGACGTATCTGGAGCTGTCGCAAGAGGGCGGCGGCGCCCACAAGTTCTACGAGGTGACGGTGCGGGACACGGTCGTCTCGGTGCGCTACGGCCGCATCGGTGCCGACGGCCAGCAGCAGAACTCGACGTTCCCGACGCGGGAGAAGGCGCAGGCAGCGGCGGCCAGGAAGATCGGCGAGAAGGTCCGCAAGGGCTATGCGCCGGCGGTCCGGGGGCAGCGCGCCGCCCGGCCGGTGACGCGCCGCCAGGTCTCCTCCGCACCGTCGACGGCGCGCGCGGTCGCACCGGTGCTGTGGCGTTTCCGTACAGGCGCCGCGGCGTTCGGGATCCACATCGCGGAGGACCGCTGCTGGGTCGGAAACCAGAACGGTGACGTCTACACCCTCGGCCACGACGGCGAGGTGCTGGCGCGCTATCAGCTCCCCGACGGCGTCAAGTGCCTGGTGGCGGACGACTTCTGGATCTATGCGGGCTGCGACGACGGCACGGTCTACGACCTCTCCTCGAAGCTCCCCTTCGCCGCGTACGGCATCGCCCCCGATGTCGACATCTTCTGGCTGGACATCCGCGAAGGCATCCTCAACGTCGCCGACCGCGACGGCGGTCTGACGGTGATCGACCACGAGGACGAGTACCAGTGGTCGCGGCGCAGCGCGGGCCGGCACGCCTGGATGGTGCGACGGGACGAGCACGCCGTCTACCACGGCCATCACCGCGGTGTGACCGCCTACCGTGCCGACGGCAGCGGGGAGTTGTGGCACACCCCGACCAACGGCGCGGTGCTGTTCGGCTGGCAGGAGGACCACTCGGTGTACGCCGGTACCGACCGGCGGGTCGTGCAGCGGCTCACGAAGGACAGCGGCGCGCTGGAAGCCACCTACCAGTGCGACACGGTCGTCTACTCCTGTGCCACGGCTCCGGGCGGCCGCTATGTCTTCGCCGGTGACTCCGCCTCCTCGGTGTACTGCTTCGCCGCCGACGGCACCCGTCTGTGGAAGCTGGGCACCGGCGGCGGATCGGCGCTGTCGATGCAGTATCTGGACGAGAAGCTGTACATGGTCACCACCGACGGGTCCCTGGTGTGTGTGGACGCGAGTGACGCGGCCGTCGCCGCCGCCCGGTCGGGCACGGTCCCGGTGGCCCGGGATGTGAAGTCGGCCGCCGCGCTGCCCACGTACACCCCGTCGGCCACGGTGCGCACGGTGGCGTCCGCCGCCGCTTCGGAGATCGTGGTGGAGTGCGTCCAGGAGGGCGGCCGGCTGCGGGTCCATGTCGTCTCCGACGGCTATGAGCCGTCCTGGAACGTGCAGTTCCCGCGCCACATCCGCCGGGCCGGGGCGCGGTATGTCGTCGATGACCTGGCGGCTTCGTCGGGCGGCTTCTACCGCGTCCGGGGCGAGATCCGCCAGCTCGTCTGAGGCCGGGCGCTCGGGCGGCAACGGACGCCAGGGCCGGGACGGACACTCCGGCCGGACCGGGCGCTCAGAGCGGTCCGCTCCAGGCCGGCCGGCGGGGGTCGTCGGCCCGTACGACGACATCCGCCGCCTCCTCGGGCCGGGTCTCCGCCTCGTAGCGCGCGAAGGCGGGCAGCGTCCAGCGCTCGCCCTCCGGGGTGCGGCGGGCGAGCGCGCCCGGCGACAGCTTCAGGTGGACGGAGAGATCGAAGGGAAACCAGTGACCGAGCAGCAGGGGACCGTGCAGCAGCAGGACGCCGCCGGGCGGCAGCTGCACGTACGCGCTGCGGGTCGCCCGGTCCGCCACCGGGTCCCACAGGTCCGGGAGCACCCTTCCGGTGCCGCCCGGCTCCAGCGGCTGGAACACCTCGCGCCACAGCGCCTGCCGGTCGAACCACTCGTCGTGGTAGGCGTCGGGGTCCTCGCGGCCGTATTCGAGCCGCAGCGAGGCGGGGCGCAGAAAGCCGAAGGTGCCGGCCTTGTGCACCGCCCGGCCCCGCAGCCGCAGCGCCTCGGCGAGCCGGGCGGCCAGTTCACCGGGCGAGGCGGCGGGAGCCCCGTCGAGAGCCACCCGCAGCCAGGGGCTCCCGTCCTTCGCCGGCATCGCGACAAGGCGCTCGGCGAGCGCGTCGGTGAGCCGTTCCCAGGTGATCGCTTCGAGCCGCACCCCGCCATTCTGCACGGCTACCCGGGTGCCGCCCCGGCCGGCTTCCTGAGCGGGCGGCCGGCCGGGGGCCGCGTGTCAGGCCTGGTCCGCGGCCGGCCGGGCCGCCCCGTGGCGGCTGAGTTCGGCCGCCGCCTCCTTCGTCGCCTCGATGACGCCTTCGGGGGCCACCGGCATCACGGACTTGAGCTTGAGGAGCAGGACCGCTCCCATGATGGAGCCGTCCCACATGATCGGCGCCGCGCAGGAGTTCCAGCCCGCCATGCACTCCTCGTACCCGAGCGCGTGGCCGAGGTCGCGCACCTCCGCGAGGGACTCCACCAGCGCGTCGTTGTCGCGGAAGACACCGGGTCCCGCCTGGTCGGGTACGGGCTCGGCCAGCACCCGCTGCTGGAGCACCTCCGGCAGGTAGGCGAGGATCGTCCGCCCGGAGGCGCCGGTGCGCAGGGAACGCGTCACGGACAGCACATCGCGCGGGGTCATTCCCAGCTCCGCGAGGTCGGAGTCGCCGACCGCCATGTCGACGCACTGCCGTTGGGCGCCGGAGAACGGCGCCACCATGTAGAGGAACGCCAGCCCGCTGTCGGTGGCCTCCCGCAGTTCGCTGAGCACCGTCTGCGAGATCCCGCCGTCGAGCCGGTGGTCGAGGGCGGTGAAGGCGAGCTGCGCGGCCGAGGTCCGCAGCCGGTAGAGACCACGGTCCACCCGCTCGAAGATGCGCTGGTAGATGCCGGACTGCAGGATGCGGTAGACGACGGAGTCGTCCAGGCCGGTGAACTCGGCGATCTCACCGGGGCCATGGGCGGATCCGCCCAGCTCGGCGAAGGCCGTCTGCACGAGGAAGACCCGCTCGGCATGGCCGGATCCCGACGCCCGGGAGCCCGCGGCCGGCGCGCCCTTGAACGTCTGGCGCGCCTTCTTGGAGTGGCCCGCGGTACGCGGCGCCACGCCGGTGGCGGGCGCGTCGGCCGAGGCCGGCGATCCCGTGGCTGTGGTGCTGTGACCCATCGTGTGCTCTCTCCCCTGGCAGTGATCCGCGCCCGAAGGCGCGCGGCATGTGCGGTACGGGCCGCCCCCTTTGCCCGCTGCTCCCGATGGACGGCCAAGGACTGTGCCCCCACACCCCTTGTGCCCGTCCGTCCCCCCGGGCCACCCGCATTATCGGGTGACGTCGAGCGCCAGTTTCCCGGTCCCGGTACGGGCGGCCAGGTCGTGGTGCGCCCGCGCCGCCTCCCCAAGCCCGTACACGGCGCCGGTCTGCGGCGTGAGGGTGCCCTCGATGACCGCGTCGAACAGCGCCCGCATGGACGTCGGCAGCGCCGTACGGTCCGCGTAGAGCTGCGGCAGCCAGAAGCCCGAGACGGTGATGCTCCGTTCCATCAGCTCCCGGGTGGGCACGCTCGCCAGCTCTCCGCCGGCGAACCCGTACACCGCGAGCCGGCCGCGCGGCGCGACGGCGGCGAGGGTCCGCTCGAAGGTGACTCCACCGGTCATCTCCAGCGCCGCCGCCACGGGACCGCCCGCCGCCTCCAGGATGCGCTCCGTCAGGTCCTCGGCGGTCGAGTCGACCACCGCGTGGGCGCCCAGTTTCCCGGCCAGTTCGCGCTTTTCCGGGGAGCCCGCGAGAGCGATGACCTTGGCGCCGGCGCGCGCGGCGAGCTGGACGGCCAGCGAACCGACACCGCCCGCCGCGGCCGGCACGACAACGGTCTCGCCCTCCGTGAGGCGCAGCGAGGTGAACAGCAGATGCCAGGCGCTGTTGCCCTGCAGCGCCAGTGCGACGGCCTGTTCGTCGCTGATGGCGTCGGGGACGTCCCAGGTGACGCGGCGGTGCAGCAGCGTCCGTTCCGCGTATCCGCCGCCGCGGCACAGTCCGACGACGCGCCGCCCGCCGTCCACCGTCCCCACGACCTCGTTCCCGGGTACGTACGGCAGCTCGACGGGCGCAAGATAGGAGTCCCCCCGTACGTGCACATCCGCGTAGTTGATGCCGGCCAGGGCCACGTCGACCAGCGAGTGGCCGCCGCGCGGTGCCGGCTCGGGCACGTCCTCGAGCCGCAGCACGTCCGGGCCGCCGAATTCTCGCATCACAATCGCGCGCACGACTCTCCCTCGGGTTCTCCAGTGCGGTGCCCGCACAGGGTAGGCACGGCAGCTCCACACCCGTGGGTACCCGATCATTTCGCGCCAACCATGCGCCGCTGCGGACGCCACCGCCCCTCTTCCCAGGGGGATTTCCCGCCCGCTTTCTCGCGTCGCGAGAAAGCGTCACGGCGGTTTCTGCCCATTGCGCCGTTTTACTGCGGATCTACCCGCGGGTATTCCGGGGGTGGCTGCCTCGTGCCTCTCGCTCAAACCCGGCTGTCGGATGTGATCGCCGCCGCCTACGATCCCGAATTGTGTCCGCCGTTGACCAGATGTGACGGCCGCGTCCCCCGGGGCGGAGCACGCTCCGCGAGGCAGTTGTGCCCGCCCGCCGCACCCGGTGATACGGGCGGGTGGCGGTGGAGGACGTGGCTGTGCGCAGGGCGGGGCGGGCACGGCCTGAGGGGGAATCATGATGGGGAAATCGGGGGGCGGCAGGCCGGCGTTCGCGCCGGCCTGCCGGGACCCACAACGGGCAGTGCCGCTCGCACCGGCAGCCCTGCGCATTCTGCGGACCGCCTCCGCGTCCCTGCCGTCCTCGTTGGCGGCTTCGTTCACGGCCTCCTTCACGGCCGCCACCGACGCCGTCATCGCCGCCGCTCGCCGCCGTTCCCGACCGTATGCGGCACCGCCCTTCCTGGACGTGTCCCGCTCCCGCGGGGGAACCGCCCGCCGCCGCCGAGAAAGGGACTGCCCATGAACGCGTCGAGCACCTCGAGCAACAACGGGCTCGAGTTCACCCACCCTTACCTCGCCGTGGTGCTCGGCGGCGGCTTCACGGGCATGCTCGCCGCCGCGGCACTGTCCGGACACGCCGATGTCATCGTCGTCGAGCGGGACCGGCTGCCGCGGACCCCCGCCCGCCCCACGGACCTCCCGCAGGCCCGGCACGCGCATCTGCTGACGGCGGACGGCGTCCGGCTGATCGACACCCTGCTGCCCGGAAGTGCCGCGCGCTGGCTTGCCGAGGGCGCCCGCCGGATGCCGTTACCGGCGGAGTTCGCCGGCCGCGCCCCGAAGGTCCGGCCGGGCCGCCGGGCGTCTTCGCGGTATCTGCTCGCCTGCTCCCGCGATCTGCTCGACCGGGTCATCCGCCGGCAGGCGTCGGCCCTCCCCGGAGTGACCGTCCTCGACGGAACCGAAGCGACGGAGCTGACCGGCACCGCGGAACACATCACCGGGGTGCGCGTCCGGGACACCACCAGCGGCGCCACCCACCTTCTGGACGCCGACCTCGTCGTCGACGCCACCGGCCGGCACTCCACCGCCCGGGAGTGGCTGACCGCGCTGGGGCTGCCCTCCGCTCACGAGGACGTCGTGGACTCCGGGATCGTCTCGGCGACCCGTATCTTCCGCGCCCCCGAGGGTACGGAGAACTGCCCGGTGCTCACCGCCCGTTCGGGGCTCGGCGGCCCGCCCCCCTCTCCTGGTGCACCGCACCGCCCGGTGCCCGGGAGGACGGCGACGCTGGTGCCGATCGAAGGCGGACGCTGGCTGGTCACGCTCACCGGCACCGGGGACGACCGGCCCTGCGAACACGCGGGCCGGTTCGTGCCGTTCGCCCACCGCACGGGCCACTCCGTCATCGGCGACCTCATCGCCGCCGCCGAGCCGCTGAGCGAGGTACGGCTGACGCGCGACACCTCGGACCTGCGGCGCCGTTATGAGCAACTTTCTTCCTGGCCCACGGGGTTCATCGCCCTCGGCGGCGCGGTGGTCTCGCTCGCCCACGACTGCGGTCAGGGCCTGTCCCTCGCCGCCCACGGTGCCGCCGCGCTGCGCGGGGCACTGCGCCGGCACGGGATGGACGAGCCGTCACTCGCCCGGAAGGTACAGCGGACCATCGGGCGCCTCGTCCAGGAACCATGGTCGGTGGCCACCGGCGAACTGCTCCCCTCCCCCACGGCCGGCCGGGCCGTCCGCGGCTCCTATGTCGACGTCCTCGCACCTGCCGCCCCCACGGCCCCGTTCCTGCGCCCCGCTGCCGCACTCGGTCTGCTCTGGGAAAAGGCTCGGATCCGCCCCACGGCCGGCGGGGCAGCAGGTCGGCAGACATCGCCCGGGCCGGTCCCGGCACCGCTGACGGCCGCGCCCGGGAGCCCGGCGGCCGCCGGTCCGCACCCTCCGGCGGCGGCCGGTGCCGCCTCGGCCCGGTCGGCGAGGCCCACCGCCGCGCTCTCGGCCGCACCGCCCGCGCCCGGGCAGCCCCCGGCCCCGCCCCACCACTCCGGCTCCGCGCCCACCCCCAGACGCCTCCCCCGCCCGCTCAGCTTCGGGCCGACGGCGCTGCGCCGGATCAGCGGGGCGACCCGACGCAAACCGGCAGACGGCTGAGGGCATGACCGCGGGCCCCGCCCGTACGGTGGCCGCCCTCGTTCCTCGACGGCCCGGACAGCGCGACCGCGGGTCGTTCCCTGGCCGCGCGACCGCCATCGAGGCGTCCACCGGAACCATCGCCCTCGCCGCAACCGTGGGCGTAATCCTCTGCCAACGGGTCATGCCTCGCCGGTCTTTGTGACCTCTTGGGGCGGTGCGGGGACGCCCAGGAGGCGGTGGGCGAGGGCGAGCGGCGCCCGGGGGTCACGGGTGGGGGCGGGTGCCGTGGCGCGGTGGGCGGGGAGCCGTTCGACGGTCGTGGTGCCGGTGTCGGATTCCAGGGCCGGTGCGTAGCCCGCGGCGCGCAGCGCGTCCAGGGTGGCGGCCGGCGGCCGGGCGCTGACCAGGACGGTCGGGGCGATGGCGCGCAGCCCGAGGTCGTGCAGGGCGCGGTGGGCGGCGAGTTCCTTGACGAGGGCTTCGTCGTCGGAGCGGATACAGCAGGCGGCGGGCAGGACGCGCATCCGGCCGTGGGCGCGGGCGGCGTCCCGGACGAGGTAGCCGAGCGGCTGCGGCAGGGTGCCTGTCGCCGAGGCGCGGGTGAGGTCCTCCAGGAGGGTGTCGGCGGTGTGGCCGGTGTCGAGTGCGCGGCGTACGGAGTGCGGGGTGAAGCGCCAGGTCACGGCGTGGCCTTCGGATTCGCGGTCGGCCGCGGAGGCGAGCAGTGCGGCGAGCCCGGCGGCGGGGCGGCCGGGTACGACAGCCGTCAGATCGGCCTGGAAATGGGCCTGTTCGAGGAGTGGCGGCAGCAGATCGGCGAGCGGCCGGTCCAGCGACTGCGGGTCGGTGAGCAGTGCGCGGCCGAGCGGGGTGAGGGTGCCGTGGGCGGCCAGGCCCAGGTAGGCGGCTTCGTGGAGGGTGTGGGCGGCGCGTTCCCCGGCCATCGGCTGGTGGGTGACGGCGAGGGGGCGGTGCCAGTCCGCTGCCCGGAGGAGATCCGTCCAGGGAGTGTGGCCGCCTCTCTCCCCCTCCGGGGGTTCGGTGAACGGCAGTGGCGGGAGGGGGGCTCCCGCACCGTGGGGGACGGTGGCCAGGGCGGCGAGGAGGGCGTGCCGGAGGGCGGGCGCGTGCCGGTCGTGGCCGCGGACCAGTGCGGTCGGGGTCTCGCCGAACGGGGTGTGGGTGGGGATGTCCCACAGCCCTGACCAGGCGGCCAGGACGGGGGCGAGGCGGGCGCCGGGCGGGCGAGCGAGCCAGTCGTCGTAGGCGCCGGTGGGCAGCGCGGTGATGCCGGACGGGGTGCGGGTCAGCGCGATCAGGTCGGCGGCGAGCGCCAGGTCGAGGAGGAGGCGGGTGTGCGGTTCGGTGGCGCCGGCCGCCTTGGCCAGCCGTTTGATCTCCCGTACGGCCAGCCCGCCCGACTTGCGCAGCGCGGCGGGCTGCGTCGCCAGAGAGGCCAGCAGGCGGTCCAGGGTGGCGGCGAGGGTCGCCGCGGCGGCCCGGGATTCGTCGTGCGGCGAGGTCGGCGGGACGGATGCGGCGGGCGTCGCGGGACCGTCGGGGTCGTCCGGGGCGGGCCTCGGGGCGTCGGCAAGGAACGGGCCGGGGTCGTGGGCGGCCAGGAGTTGCGGGGTGCGCGGCGGGACGACGATCGCGCCGTCCTCCGTCGGCGCGGCGAGTCCGTCGTCGTAGAGGGCGCTCAGGGCGGTTTCGGCGGCGGTGCGGGTGCGGCCCGGTGAGGTGGCGCCGAGGGCGGCGAGGACGTCCTCGGGCGGGACGGGTTCGGTGGCCAGGTGGGCGAAGGACAGCCGGTGCGCCATCAGGGACTGGTAGTCGGCGCCCGGGGCGGGGGCGGCGGGGCCGGGGGCGGCTCGCCGGGCGCGCTCCTGGCTGATGCGGGCGGTGGCTGTGAGCACCTGGAGCCGGGGGTGGTCGAGGTGCAGTACCAGTTGGTGGAGGGTCTCGTAGGACCACAAGGCGCTTGCCAGGCCGCGGAGTTCGGTGGGGGCGGGCCGGCGGGCGAGCGGCTCGGCATGGCGGGTGAGGAGTGCGGCGAGCTGTTCGGGGGTGCGCTGGGCGAGGGACCGGGTGAGTGCGTCGAGACCTTCCACGGCGTTGAGGTTAGTCATCGCGCGAGCAGGGCGGTGAGGGCGCCCACGGGGTCGGGGTCGGCCGGGCCGGTGGGCCACCAGTCCTCGGTGCCGGGTTCGGATTCGTACGGGTACCAGCGGTGGTCACGGCCGAAGCGGAGCTGGATGCCGCGGCCGGGGTCGGTGAGGTGGTTGTGGCGCGGGCGCAGGGACGGGAGGTCCGCGGCGAGGAGGGCGCTGCGGGCCCGGTCGAAGTCGCCGGCCGGGGGGTTCCAGGTGGTGTCGAGGAGGGCGAGGCCTTCGGGGCCGCCCTGCCGCCAGGCGGCGACGGAGCGGGCGACGTCCGTGGTCGTACGGCCGGTCGCCGCGGCGAGGTCGCGGTAGAGGGCCCTGGTGGTGGAGGTCAGGCCGGCGGTGGGGTGGGCGGTGGCCGTCAGCCGGATGGCGTCCTCCCATGGGGGCAGCGACGGGAACGGGCTGTGGACGGCCGGGCGCCCGGCACCGGGGCCCGGGGATCCGGCGGCGGACACGCAGGCGTGGGCGCGGGCGGCGGCGTCGGCCGCCAGGAATTCGAGGGCGGCGGGGTCGAAGGGCAGGCCGTCGCCGTCCGGCAGGGCCGGCGGGCGACCGGGCTGTGGGGGCGCCGGCAGCGGCGGCGGGAGCGGCGGGCGGGGGCGGTCGGCGAGCGCCACCCTGGCCAGGACACCGTGACCGGTGGACGTCCCCGGGGCCGCACGCTCGCCGGAGGCCACCTCAACGACTGGTTCGGAGGCGGCAGTTGGCGTCGCCTCGCGGGCCTCGGGCCCCCGGCCGGGCAGGGGCGGTGGGGTGGCGGCGACGGGGTGGGCGCGGGCTTCGCGGGCGGTGAGGGCGGCGTTGCGGCGGGAGAGTTCGTCGAGGAGTTCGCGTTCACCGCGGCCGCGCATCAGCAGCAGGACGAACGGGTCCGCGTCCAGGAGGCGGGCGACCTGGAAGCAGAGTGCGGCGGCGTGCTTGCAGGGCCTGCCGTGGTCGGGGCACGAGCACCGGGGGACGAGGTCGCCCGGCCCGGGGAGCAGGCGCGTCCCGGCGTCGGCCAGCGCCCGGGGCAGCTTCTTGGCCAGCAGCGCGGTCAGATGGTCGGGCTCCTCGGCGATGGCCTCCAGGAGGCCGTCCCACTCCTGGTCACTGAGGGTCCGGAGGCGGATGTCGGCACTGTAGGGCCGGGGCCTGCTGCCGCGTACGGTGGCGACGATGCGGCCCGGGGTGATGTTGATGGTGTCGACATGGCCGTCGCGGGCGTAGGTCCGGCCGCGGGCGAGCCGGGCGCTGTCGAGGGCGGTGGTCTCCAGTGCGTCCAGCCAGGCGCTGCCCCACCAGGATTCGGCGAACAGCCCCCGGGCACCGGTCCGGACCGGCAGGGGCGGGAAGGTACGGGAGCGGTCCGCGCGGGCCAGCCGGTCCGCGGCGGCGGCGCGCCCGGAGGTGCGGTGAGGGTTCATCCGGGCCTCCTGAGGGAGACGAGGTCGGCCAGTTCGGCATCGGAGAGCTCGGTGAGCGCGGTCTCGCCGCCGGAGAGCACCGCGTCGGCGAGCGCCCTTTTGGCGCTGAGGAGTTGGGCGATGTTGTCCTCGACCGTGCCCTCGGCGATCAGCCGGTGGACCTGGACGGGCTGGGTCTGGCCGATGCGGTAGGCGCGGTCGGTGGCCTGCTCCTCCACGGCCGGATTCCACCAGCGGTCGTAGTGGATCACGTGTCCCGCGCGGGTCAGATTCAGGCCGGTGCCCGCCGCCTTCAGGGACAGCAGGAAGACCGGCGCGTGCCCCGACTGGAAGCGGTCGACCATCTTCTCCCGTTCGGCGACGGGGGTGCCGCCGTGCAGGAGCTGCGCCGGGATGCCGCGGGTGGCCAGATGCCGTTCGAGCAGCCGCGCCATCCCCACGTACTGGGTGAAGACCAAGGTGGCGCCGCCCTCGGCGAGGATGGTGTCCAGGAGTTCGTCGAGGAGTTCGAGCTTCCCGGAGCGGGCAGCGAGACCGGGCGCGGCCTCCTTGAGGTACTGCGCGGGGTGGTTGCAGATCTGCTTGAGGGCGGTGAGCAGCTTCATGACCAGGCCGCGGCGGGCGATGCCCTCGGCGGTCTCGATCCGGGTGAGGGTCTCACGGACGACGGCCTGGTAGAGCGCGGCCTGTTCGCGCCCCAGTGCCACCGGGTGGTCCGTCTCGGTCTTGGGCGGCAGTTCGGGCGCGATCCCCGGGTCGGACTTCTTACGGCGCAGGATGAACGGGCGCACCAGCCTGGCCAGCCGCTCGGCCGCCGCCGGATCCTCACCGCCCTCGACCTCACGGGCGTGCAGTGCGCGGAACGTCTTGAGGGGCCCGAGGAGCCCGGGGGTCGTCCAGTCGAGGAGGGCCCACAGCTCGGAGAGGTTGTTCTCCACGGGCGTGCCGGTGAGGGCGATCCGGGCGGGGGCTTTGATGCTGCGCAGTGCCTTGGCCGTCGAGGAGCGCGGGTTCTTCACGTGCTGGGCCTCATCGGCGACGACCCAGGCCCAGGACCGCCCGGCCAGTTGGGCGGCGCTGCTGCGCATCGTCCCGTAGGTCGTCAGCACGAAGCCGCCGTCCAGGCCGTCGAGGCTGCGGCCGGCGCCGTGGAAGCGGCGTACGGGCGTGCCGGGGGCGAAGCGCTCGATCTCGCGCTGCCAGTTGCCCAGCAGGGAGGCCGGGCAGACGACGAGGACCGGTGCGCCCGGCCGCCGGTGCAGGTGGAGCGCGATGACGGTGATGGTCTTGCCCAGGCCCATGTCGTCGGCGAGGCATCCGCCGAGTCCGAGGGAGGTCATGGTGTCGAGCCAGGCCATGCCCCGTAGTTGGTAGTCACGGAGGGTGGCCCGCAGTCCGGGCGGCTGGGGCAGGGGGCGTGCCTCGGCGGTGAGGCGGCCGCGCAGCGCGGCGAGGGCGCCCTGGGGCACCACCTCGACCTCCTCGCCGTCCACCTCGGCGGTGCCGTTGAGCGTCGCGGCGAGGGCATCGGCCGGCTCCAGATAGCCCAGTTCGCGTTTACGGGCCTTGCGGACGAGCCCGGGGTCGACCAGGACCCACTGGTCACGCAGCCGGACGACGGGGCGGTGCGCCTCGGCGAGGGCGTCCATTTCCGCCTCGGTCAGCGGCACCCCGTCCATCGCCATCTGCCAGCGGAACTGCAGCAGTTCACGGGTGTCGAAGAAGCCGAAGCCGTCCGCGGCCGAGCCCGGCGCCGGGCGCAGCACCGCCGCCGCGGTCAGGCCGCGGGCGAGCTCCTTGGGCCAGTGGACGGCCACTCCCGCGGCGCCCAGGCGTGGCGCGGCCTCCCCCAGCAGCTCGTACAACTCGTCCTCGCCGAGCGGCAGTACGTCGGGGACCGGCCGCTCCAGGAGGCGGCCGAGCGGGGCCCAGATGCGGGCGGCGCGGCGCAGGGCGAGGAGGGTGTCGACACGGGAGCGCGGCCCGAAGTGGTCGGGGCCTTCGCCTTCCCACAGGTCGCGGGCGTCGGCGACCAGGGTGGGGTCGGTGAGGCTGTGCACCTGGAGGACGGCGGCCGCCGCGCTGCGCTCTTCGGTACTGCCCGCCCCGCTCGCCTCCGCCGTGTCGAAGAGCTTGTGCGGGGAGAGGTCGAGGCGCAGGGAGAGCCGCACGCCCGCGTCGACACCGGCCGCGACCTCGGCGGCCCATTCCCGGGCGCCGGGGAGGTGTTGGGGCGCGCTCGCGGCGTACGGGGCACCGGCCACCATCCCGGCGGCGGGGGTGCGGGGCAGCGCATCGACGACCGCGTCCACATAGAGCCGCACCAGGACGGCAGGGTCGGTCACCTGAAGGGGGCGGCTGCCGGGGATCGGCACGGCGTAGGCGTCGGTGGGCATGGCGGCGGCGATGGCCCGGAGGTGTGCGATGTCCTCGGGGTCGAGCGGGCCGGCGCGCCAGGCGTCGGTGTCCTCAAGGGTCAGTCCGGGCAGCAGCCTGCCGCGGGCGGCGAGGTGCAGCGCATGGAGGGTGGCCGCGCCCCAGCAGGCGGCGGCCGGGTGAGCCGCCGGGTCGCGCCGGGCACGGACCAGCAGGGGGACGGCCGCGGCCGTCGGAAGCAGGACGGCGGGGACCGTACGGCTGCGGGCGCCGTTCCCATGGCGTCGGGCGACGGTCAGCCGTCCCGGCTCAGCGGCCCCGTCCTTGTCCGACGCCCCTTCGCCTCCCCCGGTGGCGAGATCCGGGAGCGGGCCGCCGTCCGGGCGCCAGAAAGCGACCTTCCCGGCGCGTGGCGGCCGGGCGGGCAGGAAGACCGCGGCACAGCCGGCCAAGGCGGCCTCGCCGGTCCCACGGCCCTCCCCCGCGCCTCCGGGCATGGCCGTGGCCGGGCCGTCCGACGGCCGGGTCTCCCCTGCCGCCGACTCCCACCGCCTCGCCATGCCATCCCCTACCGCTTGGTCGTTCCGTCCCGGTCCCGACGTCCGCCGAACCTGCCGCGCCCGTCCTGCTCCTACGCCCCCGACCTGCGAGTCTACGGTCGTACCCACTGCGTCTCCCGCGCCCCTCTCCCGCGTCTGCGCCTCCCTCCGAGAGCGCCGGACAATCCATCACCCGGCCCCTCCCGGCCCATGGCGCCGCCCCGCCGCCACACCCTCCCCACGCCCATGGCGGAGAAAGCGAACACACCGTCTGCTGCCGCCGGTCGCCCCGCGGCAGCCGCGCTGCCCGGCCCGCCGGCGATCGCCCGACCGCCGCTGCCTGAGTCCGATGGAAGCAGACAGCACTGACAACGCCTCCCACCTGCACGTTTCGCGCACCGGCCAGGGTTATCCACAGCCCGCGACAATCTCCTCGCCCGCACCCCGAAATCCGCTACGGTGAGCGACATCGTCACTCTCAGTGATCAACCAGCTGGCATCGGTGAGGAGCTCTCATGCACACACCCACGCACGAACAAGCCGCCGCGACGAAGGCCTTTCCGACCGGCGCCCATCTCGTCATCCAGGCCGGCGCCGGGACCGGCAAGACGACGACCCTCGCCCTGCTCGCCCGCACCGCGCGGCGGCAGGGCCGGCGGGGCCGGTATCTCGCCTTCAACAAAGCGGTCGCACGCCACGCCGCCCGGGCCTTCCCCGCCGAGGTGGCCTGCGGCACCGCCCATGCCCTCGCCTACACCTCCGTGGGCAGGGACTACCAGGCGCGGATGAACGCCCCGAGGCAGGCGTGCTGGCGCACGGGCGCGGCCCTGGGCATCGACGAGGAGATGTCCGTACGCCTCGGAGCGCGCAAGGTCACCAACAGGGCTCTCTCCCACACGGTGCTGCGCACCGTCACCCGCTTCTGCCAGTCAGCCGACGAGAAGATCGCGCCGCACCATGTCCCGCCCCTGCGCGGAGCCGAATCCGAGCCGCTGCAGGCGCAGCTCGCCGAGCTCACCCTCCCCTACGCGCGCAAGGCCTGGGCCGACCTTCAGCACCCCGATCACGGCGTGGTCCGCTTCGAGCACGACCACTACCTCAAGATGTGGGCGCTGCGCGACCCTGTCATCCCGGCGGACTTCCTGCTCCTTGACGAAGCGCAGGACACCAACCCCGTGGTCGAGCAGGTCTTCACGGCCCAGCGCGACCACGCTCAGCTGGTGCTGGTCGGGGACTCCGCCCAGGCCATCTACGGCTGGCGCGGTGCACGCGACGTCATGACCGGTTTCGACGGCAGACAGCTCAGCCTCTCCCACTCGTTCCGCTTCGGGCCGCCGCTCGCGGCCGAGGCCAACCGCTGGCTCACGATCATCGGCGCACCGATCCGGCTCACGGGTTCGCCCGGTCTGGACACGGTGTTGGGCACGGCCCGTGCACCGGACGCGATCCTGTGCCGGACCAATATGGGAGCGATGGTAGAGGTGATACGGCAGCTGGACGCGGGCCGCCGGGTCGCGCTGGCGGGCGGCGGCGAGGCGCTCGGTGCCCTTGCCCGCGCCGCACACGACCTGGAGTCCGGGCGCCGCACGGCCCACCCCGAGCTGATGCTCTTCGAGACCTGGGGCGAACTGCGCGAGTACGCGGAATTCGACCCGGCCGGACGGGACCTGCTGCCCCTGGTGGAGCTCGTCGACGAGCACGGCACGGAGGCCTTGCGCTGCGCTCTGGACCGGCTCTCCCCCGAGGACTCCGCCGAGGTGACGGTGTCCACGGCCCATCGCGCCAAGGGCCGGGAGTGGGCGCGCGTGCGCATCGCGGACGATTTCACCGGCCCCGATGATCTCGATGAGCGTGACGAGTACGGAGCCCCGGTCCCCGGCCCGATCGACCTCGACGAGGCGCGCTTGGCCTACGTCGCCGTGACCCGCGCCCGGTCACTGCTCGACCTCGGCGGGCTCTCGTGGATCAACAGCCACCCCGCCGGCGACCCACGCCCCACCGCGCAGAAACCCGTGGAGGAAGGGGTCAAAGGTGTGGAAAGAGGTGCCAGGGACAGGTGACTGGCACGTCGATCGGGAGGATCCTGGAGGTGGGAGATGGGTTCCGATGCGTACAGGAAATGAGCCCCTTCAGGCACGCAGCCCGCTGAAGATGCGCTGTGGGCTGGCGCTGTGGGGAGTGCTGTGCACGATCGCCGGAGCCGTGGCTTTCGTCGATGCCGGCAGGCCGGAATGGGCTGCCGCGTGTGCCGCACTGGCGATGGTGGCGGCCACGGACCTGGCCATGGTGATCCGCCACATCCGACAGGGACCGCACTACCAGCCGGGCAAGGACATACCCCCCTACGCCCCTGACCGAGGCCGGAACGACGTGTTCGGCATACGCAACGGCACGGACCGGAGACGGGACACCAGGCCATAGGGCCGCGGCGTAGCGGTGCCGGGTGGCCCGTACCGCGTATCGGCCTGATGGAGCGGTCAGGCACGGAGCGGGGCGAGGCGGGGAGTTCGGAAGGATTCCACTCGACCGCACTCCAGGGCAGGGCTACCCGGACGCCCGTACTCACGCCGTCGTTGGCTGGTCACACTGCCGGCGGGGAGGCGGCATAGCGCGGGATCGGGGCTGCCGGTCGCCGATTCCCGGGGCGTGGGGGGATTCGGGACAACCGGTCGCCACTTCCGGGGGCGGAATCGGGACTCCCAGGTCGCCGCTTCCGGGGGTACAGGGACGCACGTTGGACACGGGCCTGCTCGGCAAAGCGGCTCGGGCCTGGCCGCCCCGCCGCTTGGCGTCATGCCCCGGAGGCGTGCACAACACACACTGAGAGGAGGGACGTTCAACGGACGGCCGCGGCGCTGCTACTCCGGATCGCGGTTCCGGTGGCCAGGGTCACGTTCGCCTTCGCCGTCACCATCGGCGGTGTCGCGTGCGAAGCGGGCGGCTTCGATGAACTCCGGGCTCGGCTCGAGAGCCGCGGCTAGTCGGAAGTGGCGCAGCGCCTCGTCGGACCGGCCGGCGCGTTCCAAGGTGCGGCCGAGCGCGAAGTGCGCGAAGGCGTTGTCCGGTTCGCGTTCCAGCACGATCTGGAACTCGAGTTCCGCTGGACGCAGTTGAGCGGCGAGGAAGAAGGCACGGGCGCGCAACAGTCGGGCCGCGGTGTTCTCCGGGTGCGCCGTGATGACCGAGTCCAGCAGCCGGATCGCACCACGCGGGTCGCGGGCCGCCAACAGCTGCTCCGCGGCGCGGAAGTCGATGACATGCGTCTCGGGACTGCTCTCGGGCACGACCTGCTCCTCTCCGTCGCAGTCGGGACATCCATCAGCCCGGGACATCCATCAGCTGCGGACCGTACGACGTTGCCTGCGGCACAACAATCCCATCGGTCCCGGCATTCCCCCGCCGGCACAGCCTCAACCGGCCCTACCGGCGCGCCCGCGTGAGGCTCTCACCACGCGGGCGCGCCGGTAGGGGAGCGAGGGACGAAACCGTTGTATTGCGGGTCCCTGGAGCCGGACGAGCCGTCCGGTGGCTTCTTGAGGGACTCGGACGGGGAGTCGGCATACACGGCGGGGGCGGCGGCCGTACCAGCACCTCCGCGGCGGCCAGCGCCGTGACGGCGCGGCGCGTGACGGCGCGGCGCGTGACGGCGCGGCGCATGACGGCGCGGCGCATGACGGCGCGGCGCATGACGGCGCGGCGCATGACTGCGCGGCGCATGACTGCGCGGCGTGCCAGGGAGGCGACGGGGTGCGTCAGGGAACAGCCCGAGGGATGGTGCAGGCGCGGGGAGGCGGTGATGGCAGAGGGGGTGGCGGCGGTGGGGCGGGAGGGACGGTAGTGGTGGAGGCGGCGGGGCGGGAGGGGGAGGGGAGGGGAGGGGCCCCGGGAAGGGAGCCCCAGAGCCAGGCCGACTCACTCCCCCACCCCAGCCCCAGCCGACCCACCTCACCACCAGCCAGCCCCAGCCGAGCCACCTCACCAGCCCCCCAGTCGCAACCCCAGCCCCACCCCCAACCCCGCCAACTCCCCAGCCGCCCCCCACATCCCGGCCCCCATCCCCCGTCCGCTACAGGCTGATGTGGTACGCCTTGCGCAGCGTCTCGTGCACGGTCCACCGCGTGCGGTCGCCCTCGCGCAGGACGCAGGCGTCACCGGGGCCGACCTCCAGCACCGGGCCGCCCTCGACCTCGATGGTGGCGCGTCCGCTGACGACCACGAACAGCTCATTGGCCTCGGTGTCCGTCACCACCCCGGGAGTGATCTGCCAGATTCCCCGGATCTGTTGGCCGTCGGGGGCCTCCCACAGCACCTTGCCCGTCACCACCGGTTCGCCGGAGATGATCTGGGAGGGGTCCAGGGGTTCCGGCTCCAGATCGTCGTCCGCGATGCCGGGGATGTTGACCACGAACGAGGCCGGCGCCGCCTCCCCGGCGGAGGGGGAATCGGCGGCGGAGGTGGAGCCGGGCTCCGCGGCGGGGGCGGGCTCGATGGCAGGGGTGTTGGCGTCAATGCCGGAAGGAGCAGCAGTCATGGCGGCGAGGGTATCGTCCGGCCTCAGTCGGTCCGCAGCCGCTCCCATACTGCGCGGACCTGGGGTTCCAGCGCCTTCAGCGGTCCGTCGTTGTCGATGACCAGATCCGCGACCGCCAGCCGCTGTTCGCGGGTCGCCTGGGCCGCCATCCGGGACTTCGCCTCGTCCTCCGCCATGCCCCGCAGCCGTACCAAGCGGTCCAGCTGGGTCTGTGGTGCGGCATCGACGACCACCACCAGGTCGTACAGCGGTGCCAGCCCGTTCTCCGTCAGCAGCGGGACGTCGTGTACCACCACCGCGTCCGGGCCTGCCGATGCTTCGAGTTCGGCCGACCGTGCCCCGACCAGCGGATGCACGATCGCGTTCAGCGCCTTGAGCTTCTCCGGGTCGGAGAACACGATCCCGCCCAGCTTCGGCCGGTCCAGCGTGCCGTCCGGCGCGAGGACATCGTCGCCGAACTCCTCGACCACTGCCGCCAGTCCGGGCGTACCCGGCTCGACGACCTCGCGTGCGATCTTGTCCGCGTCCACGATCACCGCGCCGTACGACGCCAGCAGTCGCGAAACCTCACTCTTGCCCGCGCCGATTCCGCCGGTCAGCCCCACCTTCACCATGGGCCCACGCTATACGCTGCGCCCGGACGGCAGGAGACTCCGGCCGGTTCAGGCTCCGCCCGCACCGCCGTCACCCGCCCGCACCGCCGTCACCCGCCCGCTCCGCCGTCGCCCTCCCGCTCCGCCAGGAAGCGCTCGAAGTCCCTGCCGATCTCGTCGGCCGACGGCAGTTCCACCGGCTCGGCCACCAGATTGCCCCGGCTCTCCGCCCCGGCCACCGCGTCGTACTGATGCTCCAGCCCGCTGACCAGCGCGACCAGCTCCTCGTCGCCCTCCGAGATCTGCCGCTCGATCTCCTCCTGCGTCCGCAGCGCCTCCGTACGCAGCGAATGCGCGGCGCCCGGAAGCACCAGGCCGGTCGCGGCCGTCACGGCCTCCAGAGCGGTCAGTGCGGCATCCGGGTACGCGGACCGGGCGATGTAGTGCGGTACATGCGCCGCCACCCCCAGGACATCGTGTCCCGCCTCCGCCAGCCGGAATTCGATCAGTGCCTCCGCGCTGCCGGGCACCTGCGCCTCATCGAAGAAGCCGCCGTGGCCGGGCATCAGATCGGTGCGGTTGCCGTGCGGGGTGATGCCTACGGGGCGGGTGTGCGGGACGCCCATGGGGATGCCGTGGAAGTTCACCGAGAGGCGCACGCCGAGCCGCTCCACGATCTCCTTCACGGCGCCCGCGAAGCGCTCCCACTCGACGTCCGGTTCGGGTCCGGACAGCAGCAGGAACGGCGCATCTGTGGTGTCCCGTACGAGCCGCAGCTCGATGCTCGGGGTCTCGTAGGCGGTCCAGCGGCTGCGCTCGAAGGTGAGCAGGGGGCGGCGGGCGCGGTAGTCGACGAGGCGGTCGTGGTCGAAGCGGGCGACGACCTCGTTCGGCAGGCCGTCCAGCAGTCGTTCCACGATCTGGTCGCCGGTCTCGCCGGCGTCGATGTACCCGTCGAAGTGGTACAGCAGCACCAGTCCGGCGGAGTCCCTGGAGGCAAGCGCCTCGACCTCCGCGAGCCCGCTCGGCTCCCATTCGTACAAACCCTGGGGATCCAACACAGTGACTGCTCCTCCTCGTTCTCATGAGCGGCAACACACGACCCGGCGCAGTCATTCCCGACCACGGAGAGGAACCGCCCTCCCGTGCACACCGCCCAGCCCCACACCAGAGCCAGTCCCCCACCGCACCGGTCCCACACACCGAACCCCGCCTCGCCCGTCCGAAACCGGCTTCATCCGGCCCCACGTGACCGGGTCCGCCATGCCGCGTCCCCCTGACGCCGCATGCCCACGGGAGCCCCCAGGGCCTTCCGCCCACAACGGGCCCCGCCGCCTCGATCTGCCGACCGCCCCTACCCCCGTCCGTCCCGCCCCCGACCGCCCCTCCCCCCATCCAGCGGCAGCAACTCCGAAACCCCCTGCAAAGAAGCCGCGTTCCCCCTCGGCCCCCAAACCCCCAACCCTCAACCCCCAAGCCGTCAGCCACTCCAGCGGCGGCCACTCAGCCCCAGCAAGCCCAGCCCGCACTCCCCGCCACCAAGCCGGCACGCCACGCGGCCACGAGCCAACCCACCCGCCGCGCCACCGCCCGCCCCGCGCACCGCCCACCCCAAGCACACCGCCCGCCCCCGAGGCACCGAAACCCCCCACGCCTCCAGCCATCCGGCACCCCACCCCCGAACACGACGAAGGCCCGCTCCCCCTTAGGGGAACGGGCCTTCGTCTATCGGCTAGTGCCTATCGGCGAGAGCTCAGCTCTGGCCGCCGGCCAGCTTCTCGCGGAGCGCGGCGAGCGCCTCGTCCGACGCCAGGGCGCCGGAGTTGTCCGCCGACTCCGAGGAGTACGAGCCGCCGCCACCGGCGTTGCCGCCGCCGGCCTGGCCGCCACCCTGCGCCGCCGGTGCCGCGGCACCCTCGGCCGCAGCCTGCTCGTCGGCCTCGCGGGACTTGATGACCTGAGCCTGGTGCTGCTCGAAGCGCTGCTGCGCCTCGGCGTACTGGTTCTCCCAGGCCTCGCGCTGAGCCTCGTAGCCCTCGAGCCAGTCGTTGGTCTCGGGGTCGAAGCCCTCGGGGTAGATGTAGTTGCCCTGGTCGTCGTAGGACGCGGCCATGCCGTACAGGGTCGGGTCGAACTCGACCGCCGACGGGTCGGCACCGAAGGACTCGTTGGCCTGCTTCAGCGAGAGGCTGATGCGACGGCGCTCGAGGTCGATGTCGATGACCTTGACGAAGATCTCGTCGTTGACCTGGACGACCTGCTCCGGGATCTCCACGTGGCGCTCGGCCAGCTCGGAGATGTGGACCAGGCCCTCGATGCCCTCGTCGACGCGCACGAACGCACCGAAGGGAACGAGCTTGGTGACCTTACCCGGGACGACCTGACCGATCTGGTGGGTCCGGGCGAACTGCTGCCACGGGTCTTCCTGGGTCGCCTTGAGCGACAGGGAGACGCGCTCGCGGTCCATGTCGACGTCCAGGACCTCGACCGTGACCTCCTGGCCGACCTCGACGACCTCGGACGGGTGGTCGATGTGCTTCCAGGACAGCTCGGAGACGTGGACGAGACCGTCGACGCCGCCCAGGTCCACGAAGGCACCGAAGTTGACGATGGAGGAGACGACGCCGGAGCGCACCTGGCCCTTCTGGAGGGTGGTGAGGAAGGTCTGGCGGACCTCGCTCTGGGTCTGCTCCAGCCAGGCACGGCGGGACAGGACCACGTTGTTGCGGTTCTTGTCCAGCTCGATGATCTTGGCCTCGAGCTCCTTGCCCACGTAGGGCTGAAGGTCGCGGACGCGGCGCATCTCGACCAGGGAGGCCGGGAGGAAGCCACGGAGGCCGATGTCGAGGATGAGACCACCCTTGACGACCTCGATGACGGTACCGGTGACGATCCCGTCCTCTTCCTTGATCTTCTCGATGGTGCCCCAGGCGCGCTCGTACTGGGCACGCTTCTTCGAGAGGATCAGGCGGCCTTCCTTGTCCTCCTTCTGGAGGACCAGGGCCTCGATCTCGTCGCCGACGGCAACGACCTCATTGGGGTCGACGTCGTGCTTGATCGAGAGCTCGCGGCTCGGGATGACGCCTTCGGTCTTGTAACCGATGTCGAGCAGGACCTCGTCCCGGTCGACCTTCACGATGACGCCGTCGACGATGTCGCCGTCGTTGAAGTACTTGATCGTCTCGTCGATCGCGGCGAGGAAAGCTTCCTCGTTACCGATGTCGTTGACCGCAACCTGCGGGGTGGTGGCGGTGGTCTCGGTGCTGCTCGTCATGTGGGAAAGGGCTCCGGTACGGACATTGAAGTCGTAGGTACTGCTACGCCGAGAGCCCGTATCGCCTCTGCATAAGCCGGACAGTGTGAAAGGCGAATCTTGGGGAGCCCGCAAATGCAGAGCATCCGGAACGACCCGAAACGCCTCAAAACCGAGGGGACATACATACAGATGCGAGCGCGGCCTGCTCCGTCTGAGGCGCGCAAGCCCGCAGCGCAACTTGTAGCATACGGGGGCAGCCGGACCCGGTCAATGCGCGAACGCGCACACCCGGGGCAGAACGCCCCATAACCGGCACACGCGATGTTCCGCGAGGTCGAACGGCCTCACAGTCCCTGCAGCGACAAGCAGAGCAAAGACTACGACGACGGGCGGCATGAACCAAGACCACGAGCCCGAGGCGACCCGCCGTGACGCCTCGGACACCGAAAGCAGCCGGGCCAGCCGTGGATGGTGGGACCGCAACGCCGACGAGTACCAGAGCGAGCACGGCGCGTTCCTGGGGGACGACCGGTTCATCTGGGGCCCCGAGGGGCTGGACGAGGCGGAGGCCGCGCTGCTCGGGCCGGCCGCCGAGCTGAAGGGGCGGCGGATCCTGGAGATCGGGGCCGGCGCGGCGCAGTGTTCCCGCTGGCTGGCGGCGCAGGGCGCGCTCCCGGTGGCGCTGGACCTCTCCCACCGGCAGCTACAGCACGCGCTGCGGATCGCCGGCGGGGCGGACGATGCCACCGAGCTGGTGGAGGCGGACGCCGGGGCGCTGCCGTTCCGCGACCACAGCTTCGACCTCGCCTGCTCCGCCTATGGGGCGCTGCCCTTCGTCGCCGATCCGGTGCGGGTGCTGCGGGAGGTGCGCCGGGTGCTGCGGCCGGGTGGCCGGTTCGTCTTCTCCGTCTCCCACCCCCTCCGGTGGGCCTTCCCCGACGAGCCGGGGCCCGAGGGGCTGTCGGTGTCGGCCTCCTATTTCGACCGCACGCCGTATGTGGAGCAGGACGAGTCCGGGCGGGCCGTATATGTGGAGCACCACCGGACGCTGGGCGACCGGGTGCGGGACGTGGTGGCCGCCGGGTTCCGGCTGGAGGATCTCGTCGAACCGGAATGGCCCGGGTGGAACACCCAGGAGTGGGGCGGCTGGTCCCCGCTGCGCGGGCATCTGATCCCGGGGACGGCGATCTTCGTGTGCACGGCGGAGGCTTAAGGGCCTGCCGGGCGGGGCCGTAGCCCGGTGCGGGCCCGGGGCAGCGGACCGGGTTACGGGGCCGGGGCGGCAGACTGGGGGCGTGATCCGCCGTGACGCCCTCGACCAGCTGCCCGTCCGTACCGCGCTGCCCGCGCTGCGCGCCGCCCTCGACGGACCCGGGAGTGCGGTGCTGTGTGCTCCGCCGGGTACCGGCAAGACGACGTCGGTGCCGCTGGATCTGGCGGGCCTGACCGGCGAGGGGCCGGTGCGGCGGGTGCTGGTCGCCGAGCCGCGCCGGATGGCGGCCCGTGCGGCCGCGCGGCGGATGGCCTGGCTGCTGGGCGAGGAGGTCGGCACGGGGGCGGCCCCGGCGCAGGGATGGGGGCCGGTGGGCTTCACGGTGCGGGGTGAGCGCCGGGCCGGACCGCGTACCACCGTGGAAGTGGTGACCACCGGAGTGCTGCTGCAGCGGCTGCAGCGCGATCCTGAGCTGGCCGGGGTCGATGTGGTGGTGCTCGACGAGTGCCATGAGCGGCATCTCGACGCCGATACCTCCGCGGCGTTCCTCCTGGACGTACGGGAGACGCTGCGGCCCGAGCTGCGGCTGGTGGCGGCGTCCGCCACGACGGACGCGGAGGGCTGGGCGCGGCTGCTGGGCGGAGCGCAGGGTGCCGCGCCGGTGGTCGAGGCGACGGGCGTGTCGCATCCCGTGGAGGTGGTGTGGGCGCCTCCGGAGCGGCCGGTGCGGCCGGCGCACGGGACGCGGGTGGATCCGGCGCTGCTGACGCATGTGGCGGGGGTGGTGCGCCGGGCGCTGCGCGAGCGGACGGGCGATGTGCTGTGTTTCCTTCCCGGGGTCGGGGAGATCGGGCGGGTCGCCGGGGAGCTGGCCGGGGTGGACGCCGAGGTGCTGCAGGTGCACGGGCGGGCGCCGGCCGAGGTGCAGGACGCCGTACTGGCGGGCGGGAACGGCGTACGGAGAGTGGTGCTGGCGACGTCGGTGGCGGAGTCCAGCCTGACCGTGCCGGGCGTACGGGTGGTGGTGGACAGCGGGCTGGCGCGGGTGCCGCGGACGGATCATGCGCGCGGGCTCAGCGCGCTCACCACGGTGCGGGCCTCCCGTGCGGCGGCCCGGCAGCGGGCCGGCCGGGCGGGGCGGGAGGCACCGGGTGCGGTGTACCGCTGCTGGGCGGAGGGTGAGGACGGGCGGCTGCCGGCCTTCCCCGATCCGGAGATCAGGGTCGCCGATCTGACGGCGTTCGCCCTGCAGGCGGCCTGCTGGGGCGATCCGGCGGCCGATGGTCTCGCGCTGCTCGACGCGCCGCCGGCCGGCGCGCTGGCCGCGGCGCGGGAGGTGCTGACGGCGATCGGCGCGGTGGACGGGGCCGGCCGGGCGACGGAGCGGGGCGTGCGCATGGCACGGCTCGGGCTGCATCCGCGGCTGGCGCGTGCCCTGCTGGACGGGGCGCCCGAGGTCGGTGTGCGGCGTGCGGCGGAGGTGGTCGCCCTGCTGAGCGAGGAGCCGCCGCGGGCCTATGGGGACGATCTGGCGGCGGCGTGGCGCACCGCGCGGCGGGGCGGCGATGCGTACGGAGCGCGGTGGCGGCAGGAGGCTCGGCGGCTGGCGTCGGCGGCCGGGGAGCCGCGGGGCGGTTCAGCTGCGGCCGGGGAGTCACGGGGCGGTTCAGCTGCGGGCGCGGGCGGCGGGCGTGGTGCCGGAGCCCAGCTCACCGACGACGCCGTGGCCGGTCTCGTTGCCGCGCTGGCGTTCCCGGAGCGGGTCGCCCGGGCCCGCCGTAAGGGCAGTTATCTGATGGCGTCCGGCACGGGGGCCGAGCTGGCGGGAGCGCAGGCAGGAGGGGGGCACCGGCCGGGCTCTTCGGGGCCGGGGGACGGTTCGGGGCTGCGGGACGCGGAGTGGCTGGCGGTCGCGGTGGCGGACCGGCCGGTGGCGGCGGCGTCGGCGCGGGTGCGGCTCGCGGCGGTGATCGACGAGGAGACGGCCTGTGCGGCGGCGCCGGCGTTGTACGCGTCGGGTGAGGAGGTCCGCTGGTCGGAGGGGGACGTGGTGGCCCGGCGGGTGACCCGGCTGGGGGCGATCGAGCTCGCGGCCCGGCCACTGACCGCGCCGGACCCCGGGCTGCTGCGGGACGCGGTGGTGTCGGGGCTGCGGCGGGAGGGGCTGGGGCTGCTGCGGTGGTCTGCCGCCGCGGTGTCGCTGCGGCAGCGGATGGCGTTCGTGCACCGGGAGTTGGGCGCGCCCTGGCCCGATGTCTCGGATGCGGCGCTGCTGGAGTGCGTCGAGGAGTGGCTGGGGGTGGAGCTCGGACGGGCGCGGCGGCGGGCCGATCTGGAGCGGGTCGACGCGGGCCAGGCGCTGGCCCGGCTGCTGCCGTGGGCGACGGGCGACGCGGCCCGCTTCGACGAGCTGGCGCCGGAGCGTATCGAGGTGCCGAGCGGTTCACGGGTGCGGGTGGATTACGGCGGTGCGCAGCCGGTGCTGGCGGTCAAACTGCAGGAGCTGTTCGGCTGGCAGGAGTCACCCCGGGTGGCCGGCGGGCGGGTGCCCGTGCTGGTGCATCTGCTCTCCCCCGCGGGGCGTCCGGCCGCCGTCACGGCCGATCTCGCCTCGTTCTGGCGGGCCGGATACCGGTCCGTACGCGCGGAGTTGCGTGGCCGCTACCCGAAGCATCCCTGGCCGGAGGACCCTTCGGCGGCGGAGCCGACCCGGCACACGTCGGCGCGGCTCAAGCGGGGCTGAACGGCGTCACGGGCCGCCGCCGTCGGCCGTAGCCATGGGGGCGGGTGGCCGGGCCGGTGCGGTGGCGGGGCGGCGGCCGCGGGCTTCGAGGTGCAGGCTCAGGGCGAGCAGCGCGGCGCCGAGGAGCAGGAAGCCCCAGGGGAGGTAGCGGGTGAGCAGCAGGACGAGGGTGCGCTGTGAGCTCACCAGGGCCACGGTGGAGTCGACGTAGTCGGGGCGCATCTTCACATGGCCGGCGAAGGCGGTGACCTTGCCGCCGCCGGGCAGCAGATCGCCGCCGCGCAGCTCTTCCTTGTGGATCTCCTGGCCGTTGACGGGGGCGCCGGTGACCGGCTCGACCCAGAACATCCGCTTGGTGGTGTACCAGCGGGTGGTGCCCATCTTCTCGACGGACTGCGGGGTGATGCCCTTGACCGGCATCTTCTTGGGGAGGGCGACCTTGGTCCAGGGAATGGTCTGCTCGAAGTAGTAGACCTCCAGGCCGCGGAAGGTGCGGGTCCCCTTGTAGTGGATGGGGGCCGAGGTGCGGGTCTGGGCGTCGAAGTAGGTGTAGTCGCGCCGCTCGGTGAGGAACGGCCATTTGTACTCGATGCCCTCGCGGCGCACCGGGTCGCCGTCGACCATCTCGCCGGTGGCGTGCACGGGTTCCTGGGAGTGCGCGTCGAAGAGGTAGCGCTCGGGGATCGCGGAGACCATCTTGCCGTCGGGCCCGGCGACGTAGGACAGCGTGTCCCAGACGACGAGGTCCCGGCCCGCGGACTTCTCGATCCGGTCGGAGGCGGCGACGTCGCCCTTGAGGGTCTGCACGATGGTGACCTTCGGGACGCGTTCGGCCTTCATCGTCCCGTAGTTGAGGAGGGTGGCGGGCCGGGCCTCCAGGACCATGGTCTGGTACTGGCCGGGCGGGATCTTGGCGAGCCGGGGGAAGGCGTACCACCGCATCAGCGGGGACAGGGCGGTGAAGAAGACGGCGCAGGCGAGCAGCACCAGGCTGGCCCTGCGGCGCATACCGCGCCCCGGCCGGCGCCGGCCGGGTTCGGCCGGCGGCCCGGATGGGGTCCTCGGGGTGGGCACAGTACGGCGCATGGCGGTCGCGTCCCTCCCTCAGGGGTGCTTGGGGACGGTGGTCAGCAGCGGCTTGGGCGAGGTCGTACCGCTGGGCGCGCCGGCCGCGGTGAGGGTGAGGACGAGGGCGAGCGCCGCGGCCAGTCCGACCGCGGCTGCTGTCAGGGCGCGCATGGTCGGCCTCCCGGGAGCTGATACGGCGTCAGGGCGGGGGCACCGTAGCAACGGGCGGCGGAGATGAGAACACGTTGCACCGCCGTCCTGCCCGGGACGGCGGGCAGGACGGCGGAGACATACCGGGCGCGGATACCGGCCCGGGGTGCGGAACCGGCCGCGCGGGCGGGCCGGGTGACTCGGTCAGGAGCCGGCCGCGGCGGCGACCTTCAGCTTGACGGTGAGCACGGCGCCGTCGGCGGTGGTCAGCCTCAGCAGGAAGGTGCCCGGGTGCGCGTCGGTGTAGATCTTCGGGAGTTTCAGCAGGCCGTCGGCGTCCGTGGTGAGCCCGGTGAGCGTGCGGACCGGCTTGTGCTTGGCGGCGCCGGTGGCCTCGGGGTCCTTGAAGTAGGGGCCCTTGTCGTTCTCCACGGGCTGCTTCGGGTCATCGGTGACCATGGTCGCGGTGACGGCCACACCCGCCGCGATCTTGTCCTGGTAGGTCGCCTTGATCTCGACCGCGTCCTCCGCGAAGGCCTTTCCGGCGGTCGCCGTCAGCTCCTTGTCCGAGGTGCGGGCGAGCTTGTCGGCCTTCGGGGCGGGCCTGGCCTTGACGGTGGCGCCGAGCTCGACGGCGGGCGCGGTGTGCGCCACGGTGGTGACCCGGATGCGGAAGGCGCCGGTCCGGTCGCCCGCGCGCAGGGTGGGGGCGGTGGCAAGGCCGTTCTTGTCCGTCTTGACGGTGACGGCGGTCGCGTCACCGGGGAAGCGGGCGTCGGTGGCCGCGGGGAGGGTGAAGCGGACGGGGGTGCCGGCGACGGCCTTGCCCTCGGCGTCCTGGGCGCGGACCTGCGGCGGGGTGGCGAACTCGGCGCCCGCGGTGGTGCTCAGGTCCTTGTCGCCGACCCGGACGAGGGCGGTGGGGTGCGCGGGCCCGGTGGGCGGCTCGGGGGTGGGGGTGGGCTTCTGGCTGGGCGGCTCCGTGCCGCCCGGTGTGGGGCCGGTGCCGTCCGGGCGCCCGGGCTTGCCCGGGTCGTGCTGCTGCCCCTTGCCGGGCTTGTGTCCCTTGCCGGGCTTGCCGGATCCGCCGGGGCGCGGGCTCTTGTCCGGCTTGCCGCCGTGGCCGTGGGGCCGGCGGCCTTCGGACCGGCCGCCGTTGTCGTCGTGCCTGCCGGCGTCGCGGTGGACCGGCAGGACGCCCTTGCCGTCCGGCACCTCGTGGGTGCCGTTGCGGTAGAACGCGTACCAGGACAGCACCGTGCGCAGGTATTCCTCGGAGTGGTTGTAGCCGAGGATCGCCCGGTCCAGGTCGTCCTGGGCCGTCAGATCGCGGCCGCCGGCGCAGAGATAGCCGCCCGCGGCGAGCGCCGCGTCGAAGACGTTGTGGGGGTCCTTCTTGCCGTCGCCGTTGCCGTCGGCGCCCCAACCGGCGCCATCGGGGCCGCCGGTGGACCAGGTGGACGGGATGAACTGCATCGGGCCCACGGCACGGTCGTGGGTGAGGTCGCCGTCATAGCGGCCGTTGTCGGTGTCGGTGATACGCGCGAAGCCGCGGCCGTTGAGCTGCGGGCCGAGTATCGGCCGGAGGGTAGTGCCTTCGGCGTCGACCGCTCCGCCGCGCGCCTGTCCGGATTCGACCTTGCCGATCCCGGCGAGCAGCTGCCAGGGCAGCCGGCAGCCCGGGTCGTCGGTGCCGAGGGTGGAGGCGGCCTTCTTGTACGCGGCCAGCACGGTGGCGGGCAGACCGGCCTCGGCGGGTCCCCTGCCGGTGGCGGGGCCCTGGCCGTTGTGGTCCGAACCCTGGGGCGGTACCGGGCTGTTGAGGGGCGGCAGGTCGGTGTAGTACCCGGAGCCGCCGTCAATCGGGACGTCCGCCGGGGGCGGGGCCGGCTGCCGCTTGGCGGCCGCGTCGCCGGTGGCGCCCGGCGCCTGAGAGGCGGTCAGCGCGGCAAGCACCAGGGCCGCCACGGCCGTCGAGGCCGCTCCCCTTTGGAGCCGCCGTCGGAATGTGGCTGCCATACGTGGTTCCCCTCCGCATTGCCGTACCGCGCTCCTGACGCGGTATCGCGCTCCCCAGCGCTCCAACTCAGGCGACACTACGACAAGTCGGGCCCGGCATCTACCACCCACATCAGACACATAATGATCCGTATCGATCGAGGAGAGGTATATGCCGTTCACGCTCAGCCATGCCGCCGCCGTGCTCCCGGCCGTCCGGCGGACCGGTGCGGCCCGCGGTCCGCTGGTCGCCTCGGCCCTCGTGGCGGGGACGTTCGCACCCGATATGACGTACTACGCGGACACCCTGGTTCCGGGCGGTATGGCCTTCGGCGAGGTCACCCACTCGCTGACCGGTGTGCTGACGGTGGATGTGCTGGTCACCGTGGCCCTCGTCGGCGGCTGGCTGCTGGTGCGCGAGCCGTTGGCCGCGCTGCTGCCCCGGGCGTGGCGCGGCCCGGTCCACACCTTCCTCCGCGGCCGGCCCTGGCGGCCCCGGGGACCTCGTGAAGTCGCCGTCCTGGTGGGCTGGTTCCTGGTCTCGGCGGTACTCGGGGCGGCAACCCATGTGGTCTGGGACGCGTTCACCCACCCGGGCCGCTGGGGCACCCGGCTGGTTCCCGGGCTGGACGGGGTGGTGGGCGGTCTGCCGGTCTACACCTACGTGCAGTACGGCACCTCGGCGCTCGCGCTGGCGGCGATGGGCGCGTTTCTGTGGCCGGTGCTGCGGGGGCGGGGCGGCGGCAGCGCGGCGGTCGGGGCATCCGCGCCCGTCGCGGTACCGGTGGAGGTGCCGGTGCTGACCGTACGGCTGCGGCTGCTGCTGACCGCCCCGCTCGCACTGTGTGTGGCGGCCGGTGCCGTGCACCGTGTCCTGCGGGCGCGCGCCGTATACGGTCCCGCGGCGGCCTGGCTCGACTACCTCCCGACCGTGCTCTTCGGCGCCGGGGCCGGCCTCGTCCTCGGGCTGCCGCTCTACGCGGTGGCCGTACGGCTGCTGCACCGCCGCACCCGGGCAGTTGACGCCATGGGCCGGCTGCCCGCGCCCACGGTGCGGACCGCGCCCCGGGCGGTGTCGCCGTCGGGCGCCGCTGCCGGGTCACGGAACACCTCGCCCCACGACGGGTGATGCAGCCCGGCGAACCTGCTGGGCGTCCACGCCCGCCGCGCCCCGTCGGGCTACTCGACGAGAGCCGGGGCGGGCTGCGGCACGGGGGCCGGGGCGGCGCGCCGGGCGGCCCGCAGCAGGAAGGCGCCACAGCCGAAGCCGATGGCGGCCGCCAGCAGATGTCCGACGGTGGTGAAGTCGGGCAGCACCCCGCTCCAGTCGCCGCCGAGCACCGGCCAGGCGACGACACCGGCCGCCGCGAGCCACCGGGCCCGGCGCAGCAGGAGCGCCCCCGTCGCGAGCACCGTCTCGGCCCCGTAACTGATGCCGAAGTCGGCGGCGTGCCGGACGCTCTCCGGGTACCAGCCGTGGGCTAGGGCCACAAGGATCAACGGCACGGTGAGCAGCGTGGCCGCGAGATGGCCGAGGACGAAGATGCCGTAGGCCCGCCCCGCTCCGTACCGTCGCTCCAGCCACGCCAGGCATACGAGGACGCCGAGCCCGAGCGTGATCAGCGTGCCGGCGAAGGCCTCCGAGGTGATGTCGGTCAGTGTGCCGTCGAAGAACAGCATGCTGCCCGCCAGCACACGGACCGGACGGTCCTGGAGATTGTCCAGATGAGTACTGACGCCGAGCACCACCCGCTGGGCCTCCGCGGTGGACAGCACCGCGGAGGCCCACAGATGGGTCGACAGCAGCAGTGCCGCATAGCCGGCCGTGACCGGGCTGCGGGAGACATAGGTGCCCAGGGCTCGGGCCGCACGGCGCATCACGGGGTGATCAAAGCAGAGCGCTTTTGCGGGGAACAAGATCCATGACGCGGCGGGCGACGACCGGGTTCGGGCCGATACCGAACGGGTCGGAACCGGCCGCAACTCGGCGCGGTGCGGGCCGGGTTGCGGGCGGGGCGGCCGGCCGGGGGCGGCGCGGGGTGTCCGCGCCGTCACCGGCCCGCTTCGCGGCTCAGTGCGCCGCCGACTCCCAGTCCTTGCCGGAGCCGACCGAGACGTCCAGCGGCGCGCTCAGTTCGACCGCTGCGGCCATTTCGCGGCGGACCAGTTCCTCGACCTTCTTGCGTTCGCCGGGGGCCACCTCGACGACGATTTCGTCATGGACCTGGAGCAGCAGCCGGGACTCCAGCTCCGCGGCCCGCAGTGCCGCGTCGACCCGCAGCATCGCGATCTTGACGATATCGGCGGCGGTGCCCTGGATCGGGGCGTTCAGCGCCATCCGCTCGGCCATTTCGCGGCGCTGGCGGTTGTCGCTGTTGAGGTCGGGGAGGTAGCGGCGGCGGCCGAGCATGGTCTCCGTGTAGCCGGTGGCGCGGGCCTCCTCCACGACGCGCTGGAGGTAGTCGCGCACCCCGCCGAACCGCTCGAAGAAGTTGTCCATCAGCTTGCGGGCCTCATCGGGCTGGATGCCCAGCTGCTGGGAGAGGCCGAAGGCCGACAGCCCGTACGCCAGGCCGTAGGACATCGCCTTGATCTTGCGGCGCATCTCCGGGTCGACCTTGGTCTTGTCGACCGAGAAGACATGGGAGGCGACGGTGGTGTGCAGGTCCTCACCGGAGGTGAACGCCTCGATCAGGCCCTCGTCCTCGGAGAGATGGGCCATCACCCGCAGCTCGATCTGGCTGTAGTCGGCGGTCAGCAGCGATTCGAAGCCCTCGCCGACGACGAAGCCGCGGCGGATCGCCCGGCCCTCGTCGGTGCGCACCGGGATGTTCTGCAGATTGGGGTCCGTGGAGGACAGCCGGCCGGTGGCCGCCACGGTCTGGTTGAAGGTGGTGTGGATCCGGCCGTCGGCGGCGATGGTCTTGATCAGGCCCTCGACGGTGGTGCGCAGCTTGGCCTGCTCACGGTGCCGGAGCATGATCACCGGGAGCTCGTTGTCGGTCTGGGCGGCCAGCCAGGCGAGCGCATCGGCGTCGGTGGTGTAACCCGTCTTGGTCTTCTTGGTCTTGGGCAGGCCCAGCTCGCCGAAGAGGACCTCCTGCAGCTGCTTGGGCGAGCCCAGGTTGAACTCATGGCCCGCGGCGGCGTGCGCCTCCTTGACGGCCTGCTGGACGGCGCCCGCGAACTGCTGCTCCATCCGCTCCAGCCAGCCCCGGTCCGCGGCGATACCGGCCCGCTCCATCCGGGCCAGCAGCCGGCTGGTCGGCAGTTCCACATTCCCCAGCAGATCGGCCGCGCCGACCTCCGCCAGCTTCGCCTCGAACGCCGTCCCCAGATCGAGGACCGTGCGGGCCTGCGCCATCAGGGCCTCGGCCTCGGCCTGCTCGTCAGCGCCGAACGCCAGCTGGCCGTCACCGGCCGCGGCCGGGGCGAGATCACGCCCCAGGTATTCGACGGACAGCGCGTCCAGCGCGAAGGAGCGGCGGCCCGGCTTGACCAGATAGGCGGCCAGCGCGGTGTCCATGGTGACCCCGTCGATGCGCCAGCCGTGCTCGCCGAAGACCCGCATCAGGCCCTTGGCGTTGTGCATCACCTTGGGGCGGGCGGCGTCCGCGCTCCAGGCGGCGAAGGCCTGCTCGTCGGCCTCGTCGAGCTGGGACGGGTCGAACCAGGCGGCCGGGCCGTCGGGGGCGGCCAGCGCCACCTCGGCGACGCTGCCGCTGCCCAGCGTCCAGACGTCGACCGTGGCCACACCCAGCGGTCCCGTGCCGTGTTCGGCCAGCCACGGAGCGAGTTCGCCGGTGCCGATGACCGTGCCGTCCACCTCGACGCCGGCGGCGGGGGCGGCCTCGTCTGCGGCCTCCTCGGCGCCCGGGTCGACGGCGTGCAGCCGGTCCCGCAGGCCCTGGTTGCGGATCTCCAGTGCGTTGAGGAACACCGTGAGCGCCTCACGGTCATAGGCCTCGCGGGTCAGCTCCGCCGGGCCGCACGGCAGCTCGACGTCGCGCACCATCTCCGTCAGCCGGCGGTTGAGCTTCACCGCGTCCAGGTGCTCGCGGAGGTTGGCGCCCGCCTTGCCCTTGACCTCGTCGGCGCGCTCCACCAGCTCCGCGAACGAACCGAACTGGTTGATCCACTTCGTGGCGGTCTTCTCGCCGACGCCCGGGATGCCGGGGAGGTTGTCGGACGGGTCACCGCGCAGTGCGGCGAAGTCGGGGTACTGGGCGGGGGTCAAGCCGTACTTCTCGAAGACCTTCTCCGGGGTGAAGCGCGTCAGCTCCGAGACGCCCTTGGTGGGGTAGAGGACCGTGACGTCGTCGGAGACCAGCTGGAAGGAGTCGCGGTCGCCGGTGACGATCGAGACCTCGAAGCCCTGCGCGGTGGCCTGCTCGGTGAGCGTGGCGATGACGTCGTCGGCCTCGAAGCCGTCGACCGCGAACCGCTTCACCCGCATCGCGTCGAGCAGCTCGCCGATCAGCTCGACCTGGCCCTTGAACTCGTCGGGCGTCTTGGAACGGTTCGCCTTGTAGTCCGCGAACTCCTCGGACCGCCAGGTCTTGCGGGAAACGTCGAACGCCACCGCGAAATGCGTGGGCGCCTCGTCGCGCAGGGTGTTCGCGAGCATCGACGCGAAGCCGTAGATCGCATTGGTCGGTTGTCCCGTGACGGTCGTGAAATTCTCCACGGGCAGGGCGAAGAACGCCCGGTATGCCATGGAATGCCCGTCCATCAGGAGCAGGCGGGGACGACCGCCCGCCGCCGCATCGGTCCCGGTCGCTTCGCTCTTCTTCGCTGCCTTTGCTGCCACGCCCCCGATCCTGCCACGCCCCACTGACAATCCCCGCCGCGGCGGCCCCGGCCCCCTCCCCGCACACGGCCCCGGCCGCCGCCCGCGTCCCCGCCCCGGGCCGCGCCGCACACCCGGCCGCTCCCGTTGTCCACACCCCCGGCGATCGCCTCTGCACCTCCCCCCGCGTCCGTGACAGGATCTGCTGCGTACCGCAACGATCCGCCGGGCTCCGGCGGAGCGCGCACCAGCTCACGGCTCAAGGGAGAGCGCCATGGCAGGCAAGCCGCCCGCGTCGGACCCCGTCCAGGACGCGCCCCAGGTCAGCGAACCCCAGCACTCCGCCGTCGGGCTGCCGGCCATCACCCACGCCCTGCGCATCTCCCAGCAGCAGATGGGCGTGCGGCGCACCGCCCTCACCCTCCTGCGCGTCAACCAGCCGAACGGCTTCGACTGCCCCGGCTGCGCCTGGCCCGAGCCCGACAAGCCGCACACCGCCGAGTTCTGCGAGAACGGCGCCAAGGCCGTCGCCGAAGAGGCCACCCTGCGCCGCGTCACCCCGGACTTCTTCACCGAGCACTCCGTCGCCGACCTCGCGACCCGCAGCGGCTACTGGCTCGGCCAGCAGGGCCGCCTCACCCACCCCATGTACCTCGCCGAGGGCGCCGACCACTACGAGCCGGTGACCTGGGAACGGGCCTTCGACATCATCGGCGAGGAGCTGACCGCCCTCGGCTCCCCCGACGAGGCCGTCTTCTACACCTCCGGCCGCACCAGCAACGAAGCCGCCTTCCTCTACCAGCTCTTCGCCCGCGAATTCGGCACCAACAACCTCCCCGACTGCTCCAACATGTGCCACGAGTCGTCGGGCTCCGCCCTGACGGAGACCATCGGCATCGGCAAGGGCAGCGTCCTCCTGGAGGACCTCTACAAGGCCGACCTGATCATCGTCGCCGGCCAGAACCCGGGCACCAACCACCCACGGATGCTCACCGCCCTGGAGAAGGCCAAGGCCGGCGGCACGAAGATCATCTCGATCAATCCACTGCCCGAGGCCGGCCTGGAGCGCTTCAAGAACCCGCAGACCCCCCGCGGGCTGGCCGGCGGCGGCACCGCGCTCACCGACCTCTTCCTCCAGGTACGCCTCGGCGGCGACCAGGCGCTCTTCCGCGCCCTCAACCGCTGCCTCCTCGACACCGAGGGAGCCCTCGACGAGGACTTCATCCGTGAACACACCCACGGCTTCGAGGAGTTCGCGCGCACGGCCCGCGCCGATGACGACTGGGACGAGACGCTGCGCGCCACCGGCCTGACCCGCGAGGAGATCGACCGCGCGCTCGCCATGGTCCTCGGCTCACGCCGCACCATCGTGTGCTGGGCGATGGGCCTGACCCAGCACAAGCACTCCGTCCCCACCATCCAGGAAGTCGTCAACTTCCTTCTGCTGCGCGGCAACATAGGCCGCCCCGGCGCCGGCGTCTGCCCCGTCCGCGGCCACAGCAACGTCCAGGGCGACCGCACCATGGGCATCTTCGAGCGGCCCGCACCCGCCTTCCTCGACGCCCTGGAGAAGGAGTTCGGCTTCGCCCCGCCCCGGGAGCACGGCCTCGATGTCGTGCGCGCCATCCGCGCCCTGCGCGACGGGCAGGCCAAGGTGTTCTTCGCGATGGGCGGCAACTTCGTCTCCGCCACCCCCGACACCGACGTCACCGAGGCCGCCATGCGCCGCGCCCGGCTGACCGTCCATGTCTCCACCAAGCTCAACCGCTCGCACGTGATCACCGGCGCCCGCGCGCTGATCCTGCCGACGCTGGGCCGCACGGAACGCGATGTGCAGACCGGCCCGGACGGCGCGCCCGCTGAACAGTTCGTGACGGTCGAGGACTCCATGGGCATGGTGCACGCCTCCCGCGGCCGCCTGGAGCCCGCCGGCCCCCAACTGCTGTCCGAGACGGCCATCGTCGCCCGCCTGGCCCGCCGCGTCCTGGGCGCCGGCAGCCGCACCCCCTGGGAGGAGTTCGCGCGGGACTACGCGACGATCCGCGACCGTATCTCCCATGTCATCCCGGGCTTCGAGGACTTCAACACCAGGGTCGCCCGCCCCGGGGGCTTCGCCCTCCCGCACGCCCCCCGGGACAGCCGCAGCTTCCCCACCGCCACCGGGAAGGCCAACTTCACCGCCGCGCCCGTCGAATACCCCACCGCCCCGGAAGGGCGGCTGCTGCTGCAGACGCTGCGCTCCCACGACCAGTACAACACCACGATCTACGGCCTCGACGACCGCTACCGCGGCATCAAGAACGGCCGCCGGGTGGTGCTCCTCCACCCCGACGACGCCCGCGAACGGGGCCTGGCCGACGGCGCGTACACCGACCTGGTCAGCGAATGGACGGACGGCAGCGAGCGGCGCGCGCCCGGCTTCCGCGTCGTGCACTACCCGACGGCCCGCGGCTGCGCGGCCGCCTACTACCCCGAGACCAATGTGCTCATCCCGCTCGACCACACCGCCGACACCAGCAACACCCCGGCCTCCAAGTCCGTCGTGATCCGCCTGGAGAAGCCCCGCGAGGACTGACCACCACCGGCAGGCCGGCGGGAACAACCACCCCGCGCTGAGCGCTTGCTCAGGAGCCTGATAGGAACAGGCACGGATCGACGACGATCACGGGTGACGAACGGAGCCGTAGGCATGGGTGAGCGCAGCACGACCAAGTTTCCGCAGGAGATCCTCGACCAGTGGGCCGGCCTCGGCCTCGACCTGCCCTCGTTCTTCTCCGCCGGACACCTCGGCGAGCGGATGAGCGTGCAGGTCACCGAGGCCGCGCCCGAGCGGATCGTCGGCACCATGCCCGTCGAGGGCAACACCCAGCCCTACGGGCTGCTGCACGGCGGCGCCTCGGCCGTCCTCGCCGAGACCCTCGGCTCCGTCGGCGCCATGCTCCACGGCGGCCCCACCAAGCTCGCCGTCGGCGTCGACCTGAACTGCACCCACCACCGCGGCGTCCGCTCCGGACTGGTCACCGGTGTCGCCACCCCCGTACACCGCGGCCGCTCCACCGCCACCTACGAGATCGTGATCACCGACGAACAGGACAAGCGGGTCTGCACCGCCCGGCTGACCTGCATGCTGCGCGAGGTGGACACCGACGCCTACCGCGGCTGACCCACCCCGGCCGGCGCTCCGCCGGCCGCCGCCACGGCCCCGCCCCCGGTCCCGGGAGCGGGGCCGCACGCATCTCTGTAACGCTGAGTAACCCCGGCGCCCGGCGGTCCCCGGCTCAACTCCCGTACCCCCCATGGGCACCCGCACCACCGCACCCGGCGCATCCGCTATCCGGACGCCGCTGCGTCACCACGCGCCCTGATACGCCCGTGGAAGTGCGAGTTCGCCCTCCGCGCCGTGTTCGCCCTCCGGTGTAAGGACCATAACGGCATAACGCTCATCGAAGGTCATAACAAGAGCGTCACATCCTGGTCGGCGCCTCTGCCGGTGCGACGAACACCGGCTTAGAGTCACCGCCAGTCACCGCGCCGCCGGGTGTGCTGCCCCAGCACACCCCTGTACGACTCCGTACAGCCCGGCGAGCGAAACGGCCATGCGACAGTCGTGGCCGCGCCAGGGAAAGGACTGATCGTGCGTCACCGTTCCTTGCTCATCCTCACCACCGCAGTCACCACCGGCGCCCTCACGCTCTCCGCGTGCGGCTCGCGCGGCGACGACAACAAGAGCGGCGAAGGAAAGTCCACCGTCGTCATCGGCCTCGACGCCCCCACCACCGGCGAGCTCTCCGCCCTGGGCCTGGGCATCCGCAACTCCGCCCAGCTCGCCATCGACACCGCCAACAAATCCGGCGAGGTCAAGGGCGTCACCTTCAAGCTCGAAGCACTCGACGACAAGGCCCTCCCCAACGTCGGCCAGCAGAACGCCACCAAGCTCGCGGGCGACAAGGACGTGCTCGGCATCGTCGGCCCGCTCAACTCCGGCGTCGCCCAGTCCATGCAGCAGGTCTCCAAGCAGAACGACCTCACCCTGATCTCGCCGGCGAACACCACGCCCGACCTCACCCAGGGCAAGGACTGGAAGCAGAACAAGCGCGTCCGCCAGTTCCCCACCTACTTCCGCACCGCCACCACCGACGAGGTGCAGGGCGCCTTCGACGGCCAGTACGCGTGGGAAAAGATGAAGGTCAAGAAGGCCTATGTGATCGACGACCAGAAGACCTACGGCGTCGGCCTCGCCTCCTCCTTCAAGGACCAGTTCAGCAAGCTCGGCGGAAAGATCGTCGGCACCGAACACGTCAGCCCCGACGACCGTGACTTCAAGGCCGTCGTCTCCAAGGTCAAGTCCGCCAAGCCCGACGTGGTCTTCTACGGCGGCGAGTACCCCGCCTCCGGCCCGCTCAGCCAGCAGCTCAAGGACGGCGGCGTCACCGTCCCCCTCATGGGCGGCGACGGCATGTACAGCGGCGACTACATCAAGCTCAACAAGAAGGCCCAGGGCGACTACGCCTCCTCCGTCGGCAAGCCCGTCGAGGAGCTCCCCTCCGCCAAGAAGTTCATCGCCGACTACAAGGCAGCCGGCTTCAAGGAGTCCTACGAGGCCTACGGCGGCTCCACCTACGACTCGACCTGGGCCCTCATCCAGGCCGTGAAGAAGGTCGTCGAGGACAACGACGGCAAGCTCCCCGAGGACGCCCGCAAGAAGGTCGTCGACGCGATGAACAAGGTCACCTTCGACGGTGTCACCGGCCCCATCGCCTTCGACAAATACGGCGACACCACCAACACCATGATCACCGCCTACCAGGTCGACAAGGGCGCCTGGGCCTCCCGCTTCAGCGCCGAATTCAAGAAGTTCGACAAGAGCTGACCGACCGCACCACCCCACACCACCCCGGGCCGCGCCAGGACGCACGAACGACCCTGGCGCGGCCCGCGCACACCGGGACACCCCGGACTCTTCTCACTCCCACGCAACGGAGGCCCTGCGGTGAGCGAACTGCCGCAACAGCTGGCCAACGGACTCATCCTCGGCGCGATGTACGGTCTCATCGCGATCGGCTACACGATGGTCTACGGAATCGTCCAGCTCATCAACTTCGCCCATGGCGAGATCTTCATGGTCGGCGGCTTCGGAGCGCTCAGCGTCTTCCTCGCACTGCCCGCCGGCACCTCACTCGCCCTCGCCCTGCCGGTCATGCTCCTCGGCGGCATCGCCGTGTCCGTCCTCGTCGGCATAGCAGCGGAACGATTCGCCTACCGACCATTGCGCGGCGCCCCACGCCTCGCCCCCCTCATCACCGCCATCGGCCTGTCCATCGCCCTCCAGCAAGCCGTCTGGAAGTGGTACCCCGACGGCAAACAGGCCCGCGTCTTCCCCCAGTTCAAGGGCGAGGCCTTCGACATCCTCGGCGCCACCGTCCAGCGCGGCGACGTCTTCGTCCTCGTCGCCGCCCCCGCCTGCATGATCGCCCTCGGCTTCTTCGTCGCCAAAACCCGCAGCGGCCGCGCCATGCAGGCCACCGCGCAGGACCCCGACACCGCCAAGCTCATGGGCATCAACACCGACCGCATCATCGTCCTCGCCTTCGCCATCGGCGCCGCCTTCGCCGGCGTCGCCGCCGTCGCCTACGGACTGCGCACCGGCGAGGTCCAGTTCCGCATGGGCTTCATCATGGGCCTCAAGGCCTTCACCGCGGCCGTGCTCGGCGGCATCGGCAACATCTACGGCGCCATGCTCGGCGGTGTCGTCCTCGGCGTCGCCGAAGCCCTCGCCACCGCCTACATCGAGGAAATACCCGGCATGGAGCAATTCGGCGGCGGAGCCTGGAAGGACGTCTGGGCCTTCGTCCTCCTCATCCTCGTACTCCTGTTGAGACCACAAGGCCTCCTGGGCGAACGCGTCGCGGATCGGGCGTGATACCGATGACCACGAAGACCACCACCACCCCGGCCCGCGGCCTGATACCCCTCCCCGAGCGCACCGCGCGCCTCCTCACCGCCGCAGGCGCCCTCGCCACCACTGCCACCACCGGCCTCGCCTGGACCTGGAGCAGCGACTTCCCCGGCGACCTCACCTACTACTTCTCCCCCGCCGGACTGCAGGTCGTCACCCTCGTCGGCGGCGTCCTCACCCTGCTGTTCGCCCTCGCGGCCCTCGGCATCCGCGGCCTGCAGTGGCTCACCCCCGCAGGGCGCCACGCCCCCACCCTCCTCGCGGCCCTCGCCACCTTCGCCGCCACCTGGTTCACCCTCATCGCCATCGCCGTCCACCTCAACGGCCTGATCAACCTCGAACCGGGCGGCGCCCTCGCGGCCGTCACCTCCCTGATCACCCTCGCCGGCGCCCTCGCCCTGCCCCCCGACCAGGCCGACGGCAAACAGCCCGGCACCCCCTGGCAGCGCTTCACCGCGAGCCTCGCCGCCTCCCCCCTCAGGCCCCGCACCCGCGAACTCCCCTCCTGGGCCGAGATCCTGATCATCGCCGCCGCCTTCGCCGCCGGGCTCCTCGCCTTCACCTACGGCATCGACACCGACGACGGCGCCCCCTTCGTCGGCTACCTGATCTTCATGGTGATCGCCATCCCCGCCCTCAACCGGGCCGGACTCATCGCGCGCCTCACCGCACTCACCCGCACCCACCGCGGCGTGGCCCTCGGCGCGGCCTTCATCGCCGCCGCCTGCTTCCCCTTCACCCAGGACACCGACCAGTACACGATCATCGGGGCCAACATCCTGATCTTCGCCACCGTCGCCCTGGGCCTCAACGTCGTCGTCGGCCTCGCCGGCCTCCTCGACCTCGGCTACGTCGCCTTCCTCGGCGTCGGCGCCTACGCCGCCGCCCTCGTCTCCGGCTCCCCCGAATCCGCCTTCGGGCTCCACTTCCCCTTCTGGGCAGCCCTCCTGACCGGCGCCGCGGCCTCCCTCGTCTTCGGCGTCCTCATCGGCGCCCCCACCCTGCGCCTACGAGGCGACTATCTCGCCATCGTCACACTCGGCTTCGGTGAGATCTTCCGCATCGCCATGCTCAACCTCAACGGCACCACCGGCCCCGACGTCACCAACGGCGCCATGGGCATCCCCAACATCCCCAACCTCGAAATCTTCGGCTTCAACTTCGGCGAACCCCACGACATCCTCGGCATCCCCATCGCCACCTACGGCAACTACTACCTGCTGATGATCCTCGTGACGGCCTTCGTCGTCCTCGTCTTCCGGCGCGCCGCGGCCTCCCGCATCGGCCGCGCCTGGATCGCCATCCGCGAGGACGAGACCGCCGCCATCGCCATGGGCATCAACAGCTTCCGCCTCCGCCTCCTGGCCTTCGCCCTCGGCGCCGCCCTCGCCGGACTCGCCGGCACCGTGCACGCCCACGTCGTCACCACCGCCACCCCCGAACAGTTCCAGTTCGCCGGGCCCCAGCCGCCCAACTCCGCCTTCCTCCTCGCCGCCGTCATCCTCGGCGGCATGGGAACCCTCAGCGGACCCCTCGTCGGCGCCGCCCTCCTCTTCCTCATCCCCGCCAAACTCGACTTCCTCCAGGACTACCAGCTCCTCCTCTTCGGCATCGCCCTCGTCCTCCTCATGCGCTTCCGCCCCGAAGGCCTCATCCCCGACCGCAGGAAGCAGCTCGAATTCCACGAAACCGGCCAGCTCGACGTGCCCGACCAGCGCCTCCCCGACGCAGACGCCACCCTCGGCGCCACCAAGGCAAAGGCGTGACGACCATGACCACATCACCCAGCCTCACACCCGCCACTGACACCGACACCGTCCTGCGAGCCGACGGCGTCACCATGCGCTTCGGCGGACTCACCGCCGTACGCGGCGTCGACCTCACCGTCGGCGCCGGCGAAATCGTCGGCCTCATCGGCCCCAACGGCGCCGGCAAAACCACCTTCTTCAACTGCCTCACCGGCCTCTACGTGCCCACCGAAGGCACCGTCAGCTACCGAGGCACCCGCCTCTCCCGCAAACCCCACCTCGTCACCCAGGCCGGCGTCGCCCGCACCTTCCAGAACATCCGGCTCTTCGCCAACATGACCGTCCTCGAAAACGTCCTCGTCGGACGGCACACGCGCACCAAGGAAGGGCTCTGGTCCGCACTGCTGCGCGGCCCCGGATTCAAGAAGGCCGAGCGCGGCAGCGAACAACGCGCCATGGAACTCCTGGAATTCACCGGCCTCGCCCACAAACGCGACCACCTCGCCCGCAACCTCCCCTACGGCGAACAACGCAAGCTCGAAATCGCCCGCGCCCTCGCCAGCGAACCCGGACTGCTGCTGCTGGACGAACCGACCGCCGGCATGAACCCCCAGGAAACCCGCGCCACCCAGGAACTCGTCCTCGCCATCCGCGCACAGGGCATCGCCGTCCTCGTCATCGAGCACGACATGCGCTTCATCTTCAACATGTGCGACCGCGTCGCCGTCCTCGTCCAAGGACAGAAACTCGTCGAAGGCACCGCGGAAGTCGTCCAGGCGGACGAACGCGTCATCGCCGCCTACCTGGGCACCCCCGTCGAGGACGTCGCGGCACCCGACCAGGCCACCGGCCCGGCAGCCGCGCCGGACCCGGCCGGACCCGACGCCCCGGACACGGCAGCAGAACCCGACGCAGCAGACGGAGCGGCCCCCGCAGACCGGCCGGCCCAGGGACAGACCGGAGACACCCCATGACCGCACTGCTCGAGGTCGAGGACCTCCGCGTCGCCTACGGCAAGATCGAAGCCGTCAAAGGCATCTCGTTCTCCGTCGAAGCAGGCCAGGCCGTCACCCTCATCGGCACCAACGGCGCCGGAAAGACCACCACCCTGCGCACCCTCTCCGGCCTCCTCAAGCCCCTCGCCGGCAAGATCACCTTCGATGGCGAACCGCTCAACGGCGTCCCCGCTCACAAGATCGTCGAACGCGGCCTCGCCCACTCCCCCGAAGGCCGCCGCCTCTTCCCCCGCCTCACCATCGCCGAAAACCTCAAGCTCGGCGCCTTCCTCCGCAAGGACGCCGACGGCATCGAGAAAGACATCCAACGCGTCTACGAGCTCTTCCCCATCCTCGGCGAACGCAGCAAGCAAGCCTCCGGCACCCTCTCCGGCGGCGAACAGCAAATGCTCGCCATGGGCCGCGCCCTGATGTCCCGCCCCAAACTCCTCATGCTCGACGAGCCCTCCATGGGCCTCTCCCCGATCATGATGCAGAAGATCATGGAGACCATCCGCGAACTCCGCTCCCAAGGCACCACCATCCTGCTCGTCGAACAGAACGCCCAGGCCGCGCTCTCCCTCGCCGACCAGGGACACGTCATGGAAATCGGCCGCATCGTCCACTCCGGAACCGGCGCCTCCCTCCTCCACGACGAATCCGTCCGCAAGGCCTACCTCGGCGAGGACTGACACACCGCACCACAACGCGCGCGGCCCCGCACCGGTCAACACCGGTACGGGGCCGCGCGCTCGCTACGGGCCTACTCGTCCTACTGGTCCTTCTGCTGCTTCTTCTCCTCGGCGTCCTCGATGACCGCCTCGGCCACCTGCTGCATCGACAGCCTGCGGTCCATCGAGGTCTTCTGGATCCACCGGAACGCGGCCGGCTCCGTCAGCCCGTACTGCGTCTGCAGAATGCTCTTCGCCCGGTCCACCAGCTTCCGGGTCTCCAGCCGCTGCGTGAGGTCAGCGACCTCGTTCTCCAGCGTCTTCAGCTCGGTGAACCGGCTCACCGCCATCTCGATCGCCGGAACCACATCGCTCTTCGAGAACGGCTTCACCAGATACGCCATCGCACCCGCGTCCCGCGCCCGCTCCACCAGCTCACGCTGCGAGAACGCGGTCAGCATCAGCACCGGCGCGATGCTCTCCTCGGCGATCTTCTCGGCCGCCGAGATACCGTCCAGCACCGGCATCTTCACGTCCAGGATCACCAGGTCGGGACGGTGCTCCCGGGCCAGCTCCACGGCGGTCTGGCCGTCCCCGGCCTCGCCGACGACGGTGTAGCCCTCCTCCTCCAGCATCTCTTTGAGGTCGAGACGGATGAGGGCCTCGTCCTCGGCGATCACGACGCGCGTGGTCAGCGGCGGGACGTGCGACTGATCGTCATCGGCGACGGGCTGCTCGGGCTCGGCGGCGCTCACGGGACTCCTCATTCCAGGCAGGTGGTGCCCCAAGAGCCTACCTATCTCCTGTAAGGTGGTCCCACAGCAGGTAGACGTTAACCTTGGATTCCGTTGGCCCCGGTAGCCCAATTGGCAGCAGGCAATGGATTCAAAACCCATACAGTGTCGGTTCGAGTCCGACCCGGGGCACTTTACCTTCGATTCCAAGGTCACCTGACGATCGCCGAAGTTCGCTCAATGGAGCGAACATCAGCTCGGCCAGGTCTACGAAGACCACCTTTGCCTCAAGCTCGCATACATGTACGACCGCACCACGCGCGAGCAGGCTCTCACCCTCGTCGCCCAGGGCCGCAGTCTCCATTCCGTGAGCAAGCAGACCGGGATATCCCGCTTCGCCATCCGCTCCTGGCAGACCAGGATCGAGCCCCTCTCGCGCACGACGGAATGCCCGCGATGCGAGCGAGTGCCCCGACCGCCTGAGGCGGCCACGGCATACGCCTATTTACTCGGCCTCTACCTCGGAGACGGCTGCCTCAGCAAGCAGCCCCGACGACGCGGATTCGCGCTGCGCATCGCGTGTGCGGACGCATGGCCGGGGTTGATCGTGGCGTGCCGCGAGGCGGTGAAGGCGGTCCGCCCGACGAACAGTGTCTGCGTCATCCAGCGCGAGGGCTGCGTGATGGTGACCAGCTACAGCCACCACTGGCCCTGCCTCTTCCCCCAGCACGGCCCCGGCAAGAAGCACGAGCGGCCGATCGCGCTCGAAGCCTGGCAGCAGCGGCTCGTGGACGCGCATCCCTGGGAGTTCCTCCGCGGACTCATCCATTCCGACGGCTGCCGCATCACCAACTGGACGACCAGGATGGTGGGCGGCGAGCGCAAACGCTACGAGTATCCGCGGTACTTCTTCACCAACATGTCCGCCGACATCATCCGCCTCTACACCGACACCCTCGACGCAGTCGGGGTCGAGTGGAAACCCTCCCGGCAATCCCGGAAAGCCGAGAACATCTCCGTGGCCCGCAAGAACTCCGTCGCCCTCATGGACCGACACATCGGGCCGAAGTACTGACAGGGACGGCAGTCAGATACCTCGGCCCAGCGGGATCGCGGTGCGGGTGGGGCTACTTCGGGGAGTCGTCCTCGCCGATGTGGTGGACGCGGACGAGGTTGGTGGAGCCGGGGACGCCGGGCGGGGAGCCGGCGGTGATGATGACGACGTCGCCCTTCTGGCAGCGGCCGAGCCGGAGGAGCTGCTCGTCGACCTGGGCGACCATCTCGTCGGTGGAGTTGACGGTCGGGCCGAGGAAGGTTTCCACGCCCCAGCTGACGTTGAGCTGGGAGCGGGTGGCCGGGTCGGGGGTGAAGGCCAGGAGCGGGATGGGTGAGCGGTAGCGGGAGAGGCGGCGGACGGTGTCGCCGGACTGGGTGAAGGCGACGAGGAACTTGGCGCCGAGGAAGTCGCCCATGTCGGCGGCGGCGCGGGCGACGGCACCGCCCTGGGTGCGGGGCTTGTTGGCCTCGGTGAGCGGCGGGAGGCCCTTGGCGAGGAGGTCTTCCTCGGCGGCCTCGACGATGCGGCTCATGGTTTTGACGGTCTCGGTGGCGTACTTCCCGACGCTGGTCTCGCCGGAGAGCATGACGGCGTCGGTGCCGTCGATGACGGCGTTGGCGACGTCGGAGGCCTCGGCGCGGGTGGGGCGGGAGTTGTCGATCATCGAGTCGAGCATCTGGGTGGCGACGATGACCGGTTTGGCGTTGCGCTTGGCGAGTTTGATGGCGCGCTTCTGGACGATCGGGACGGTTTCGAGGGGCATTTCGACGCCGAGGTCGCCGCGGGCGACCATGATGCCGTCGAAGGCGGCGACGATGTCGTCGATGTTGTCGACGGCCTGGGGCTTTTCGACCTTGGCGATGACGGGCAGATAGCGGTTCTCCTCGCGCATGATGCGGTGGACGTCTTCGATGTCGCGGCCGCTGCGGACGAAGGAGAGGGCGATGATGTCGGCGCCGTAGCGCAAGGCCCAGCGGAGGTCGTCCCGGTCCTTTTCGGAGAGGGCGGGGACGGAGACGGCGACGCCGGGGAGGTTGAGGCCCTTGTGGTCGGAGACCATGCCGCCTTCGATGACCTTGGTGTGGACGTGGGGTCCGTCGACACCGGTGACTTCGAGGGTGACCTTGCCGTCGTCGACGAGGATGCATTCGCCGGTGGTGACGTCGGCGGCGAGGCCGTGGTAGGTGGTGCCGCAGATCTGGCGGTCGCCTTCCACCTCGGGTTCCACGGTGATGGTGAACTCATCGTCGCGTTCGAGAAGTACAGGGCCTTCGCGGAATCGGCCGAGGCGGATCTTCGGACCTTGAAGATCGGCGAGGATGCCGACGCTGCGGCGGGTTTCTTCGGATGCTTTGCGGACCCGGTCGAATCGTGCCTCGTGGTCGGCGTAGGTGCCGTGGCTGAGGTTGAAGCGGGCGATGTCCATTCCGGCGTCGACGAGGGCTTTGATCTGCTCGTACGAGTCGGTGGCGGGTCCCAGAGTGCAGACGATCTTTGCTCGGCGCATGTTTCGACTCTATGACTTACCGGGCGGTAGGGAACTGTAAGAAAGTGACTGCTCAACGAGCGCTTGGTGAAAGGCTGTTGACAAGTAATGGAATGCGCGCGAAGGCGCTCCGATGAGCGGAATATAGCCCTCGCGCGGAGTGGTCTCACAGTACGGGACGGGTCATCGTAAAGCGTGCGTTGACGTTGGCGTAGACGGCCTGGCGCTGGGGTTCGAGATCGAGGGCGGGGGCGGATTCCTGGGTGGCGCCGCCGTAGCCGGCGAAGGAGCGCATGGCGGGGGCGGCCATGGGGGCGGTGTTCTCGGCGCCGAGGTCGGCGATTTCGAGGAGGGCGTCGAGGCGGGCGCCGAGGGCTTCGGCGTATTCGCGGGCGCGCTGGACGGCTTCGTGGACGGCCTGGGTACGGGCGGCCCGGTGGGCGGGTGAGTCGGGGCGCAGGGCCCACCAGGGGCCGTCGACGCTGGTGAGGTCGAGGTCGGCGAGGCGGGTGGTGAGTTCGCCGAGGAGGGTGAAGTCGTTGAGGGTGGCGGTGTGGGTGACGCGTCCGTGGTAGGCGCGGATGCGTTCGTGGCGGCCTTTTTCGGTGAGCTCGGGGGTGAGGCTGAAGGTGCCGGTTTCGAGTTTTTCGATGGCGTCGCCGTAGCTCTTGATGAGGGTGAGGGCGGTTTCGTTGCGGCGGGTGAGGTCGGTGAGGGCGGCGGTGCGGTCGGTGCCGCGGGCGCTGATGGTGAGGGCGATGCGGGCGATTTCGGGGTCGACTTCGAGGCGGGCTTCGCCGCGTACGGCGAGGCGGGGGGTGTCGGGGGTGCCGTAGGGAAGGGCGGTGGGGGTGGTGCCGGTGGTGGGGACGGCGGGGGTGGGGGTGTCGTCGGCGGGGTCGGTCATGGGTGGCTCCCGGGGGTGAAATCGGTGGGTGAGGGTGGGGTGTGGGTGGTGAAGGGTCGCATATCGGGGCGGCCGGTGGCGGGTCATTCGGCCGCCGTGTGTGAGGGGTGTTCCGGGAGGGTCGGCTGCGCCAGAATCTACGCGCGTCGTCGCCCTGTGTGGCGGCGTTCGTCCGTGTGGTTCCGCGTGCGTCCGAGGGAGTTGGCATGTCGCTCGACCGTAGGAAGTTCTTGGGGAGTTCTGTGGTGACGGGGGCGGGTGTGGCCCTTGCGGGCGGGGCGCCGGCGGCGGAGGCGGTGGAGGTCCGGGAGCAGGGCGGGCGCGGGCACGGTCACCGTCGGGAGCGCTATGCGTTCACGGTCATGGGCACGACGGATCTGCACGGCAATGTCTTCAACTGGGACTACGCCACGGGCGCGGAGTTCGACGATGCGGCGCACAATGACGTGGGTCTGGCGAAGATTTCGACGCTGGTGACGCAGGTGCGGCAGGAGAAGGGCCGGCACAACACCCTGCTGATCGATGCGGGTGACACCATTCAGGGGACGCAGCTGGCGTATTACTACGCCAAGGTGGATCCGATCACCGATCCGGACGGTCCGGTGCATCCGATGGCGCGGGCGATGAATGCGGTCGGCTATGACGCGGCGACGCTGGGGAATCATGAGTTCAATTACGGCATTCCGGTGCTGCGGAAGTTCGAGGAGAGCTGTGATTTTCCGCTGCTGGGGGCGAATGCGGTGGATGCGAGGTCACTGCGTCCGGCGTTCCGGCCGTATGTGCTGAAGCGGTTGCGGTCGCCGCGCGGGCGGGTGGTGACGGTGGCGGTGCTGGGGCTGACGAATCCGGGGATCGCGATCTGGGACAAGGCGCATGTGCAGGGGAAGCTGGCGTTTCCGGGGCTGGTGGAGCAGGCGGCGAAGTGGGTGCCGAAGCTGCGGTCGATGGGCGCGGATGTGGTGTTCGTCGCGGCGCATTCCGGGATGAGCGGTACGTCGTCGTACGGGGATCAGCTGCCGTATGTGGAGAATGCGGCGGTGCTGGTGGCGGAGCAGGTGCCGGGGATCGATGCGGTGTTGGTGGGGCATGCGCATGTGGAGGTTCCCGAGCGGCGGGTGCGGAATAAGCAGTCGGGCCGGGAGGTGGTGCTGTCGGAGCCGTTGAAGTGGGGGCAGCGGCTGACGCTTTTCGATGTGGTGGTGGAGTGGCGCCGCGGGCATTGGGAGGTGGGGTCGGTGGGTTCGCGGGTCTTGAATTCGAATGCGGTGGCGGAGGATGCGCGGATCACGGGTCTGTTGCGGGCGGAGCACCGGAAGGTCGTGGCGTATGTGAACCGGGTGATCGGCCGGTCGAAGGCGGAGATGACGGCGGCCGAGGCTCCGGTGAAGGACACGCCGATTCTGGATTTCATCGCGTGGGTGCAGGCGGAGGTGGTGCGCAAGGCGCTGGCGGGTTCGGCGTCCGCGTCGTTGCCGGTGTTGTCGCAGGCGTCATGCTTTTCGCGTACCGCGCGGGTGCCGGAGGGGGATGTGACGATCCGGTCGATGGCGGCGCTCTATCCGTTCGACAACACTCTGGAGGCCCGGGTGTTGACAGGTGCTCAGCTGCGGGCGTATTTGGAGTTCTCGGCGCGGTATTACGTGCGGACGCCGGCCGGTGGGGGCCCGGTGGATCCGTCGAAGGTGACGAATGCGGACGGTATCCCGGATTACAACTACGACATGGTGTACGGGGTGTCGTACGAGGTCGATATCGCGAAGCCGGCGGGGCAGCGGATCGGAAAGCTGATGTTTGACGGGAAGCCGTTGGACGATGCGGCGCGGTTCGTGCTGGCGGTGAACAATTACCGGGCGAGTGGTGGCGGTAATTTCCCGCATGTGGCGGCTGCTGAGCAGGTGTGGTCGACGTCGGACGAGATCCGGAACGTGATGATCGGGTGGGTGCAGGAGACCGGGGAGATCGATCCGGCGGCATTTGCCGCGGCGGACTGGAGGTTGACGCGGGACGGGGTGCCGGTGTTCTGAGCCGCCGGGCGGGGGCTGTCGGGAGGCCCGGGGGTGCGGGTCAGCGGCGCGGGACGAGGGTGGAGCCCTGCCGGGGGACCGTGCCCGTGCGGCCCGTCGAGGGCTGCGGGAGGCCGAAGCTGGTGAAGGCGGTGCGGGTGGGGAGGGGGTAAGGGGCGGTGTCGGTGAGGGAGTTGAGGATGGTGGCGCTGCGCCAGGCGGCGAGGCCGAGGTCGGGGGCGCCGACGCCGTGGGTGTGGGTTTCGGCGTTCTGGACGTAGACCGAACCGGTGATGGCGGGGTCGAGGACCAGCCGGTGGTGTGCGTCGATGCGGGGGCGGGCTCCGGAGTCGCGGCGTACGTAGGGGTCGAGGGCGGCGAGCAGGGTGTCCATGCGGCGTTCGCGGTAGCCGGTGGCGAGGACGACGGCGTCGGTGGTGAGGCGGGAGCGGGTGCCTTGCTGGAGGTGGTCGAGGTGGAGTTCGACCTTGGTGGTGCCGACGCGGCCCGCGGTGCGGACGAAGACTCCGGGGGTGAGGGTGGTGTCGGGCCAGCCGCCGTCGAGGGTGCGGCGGTAGAGCTCGTCGTGAACGGCGGCGAGGGTGGCGTGGTCGATGCCCTTGTGGAGCTGCCATTGGCCGGGGACGAGGTCGTCGCGGACGCGTTCGGGGAGGGCGTGGAAGTAGCGGGTGTAGTCGGGGGTGAAGTGTTCGAGGCCGAGCTTGCTGTATTCCATGGGGGCGAAGGCGGGGGTGCGGGCGAGCCAGTGGAGGCCTTCGCGGCCGGCGGGGCGGGCGCGGAGCTGGTCGAGGAAGACTTCGGCGCCCGACTGGCCGGCGCCGATGACGGTGAGGTGGTCGGCGGCGAGCAGGCGTTCGCGGTGGTCGAGGTAGTCGGCGGAGTGGATCACGGGGACGGCGGGGGCCTCGGCGAGGGGGCGTAGCGGGACGGGGATGTGGGGGGTGGTGCCGATGCCGAGGACGAGGTTGCGGGCGTAGGTGCGGCCGAGGGCTTCGGCTTCGCCGTCGGTGTCGAGCTGGGTGAAGTCGATTTCGAAGAGTTCGCGTTCGGGGTTCCAGCGGACGGCGTCGATCTGGTGGCCGAAGTGGAGGGTGGGGAGTTTTTCGCTGACCCAGCGGCAGTAGGCGTCGTATTCGGCGCGGTGGATGTGGAAGCGCTCGGCGAAGTAGAAGGGGAAGAGGCGTTCGCGGGTCTTGAGGTAGTTGAGGAAGGTCCAGGGGCTGGCGGGGTCGACGAGGGTGACGAGGTCGGCGAGGAAGGGGACTTGGAGGGTGGCGCCGTCGATGAGGAGGCCGGGGTGCCAGTGGAAGGCGGGGCGCTGGTCGTAGAAGGCGGTGCGGAGCTGAGTGAGGGGGTGGGCGAGGGCGGCGAGGGAGAGGTTGAAGGGGCCGATGCCGATGCCGGCGAGGTCGAGGGGTTCGTCGGGGCTCGTGGTGTCGGTGGTGAGGGGCGCTTCGGGAGTGCTGCTCATCTGGGGGTGTGGCCTTCCACGAGTTTGAGGAGGGTGGTGAGGTCTCCGGGTTGGGTGTGGGGGTTGAGGAGGGTGGCTTTGAGCCAGAGGCCGGTGGGGGTGGTGGCGCGGCCGAGGACGGCCTGTCCGTCGGTGAGGAGGGTGCGGCGGATGGTGGCGAGGGTGGTGTGGTCGGCGCCGGTGGGGCGGAAGAGGACGGTGCTGAGGGTGGGGCGGGAGTGGAGTTCGTAGCGGGGGTGGGCCTCGATGAGGTCGGCGAGGGTCTGGGCGGCGGCGAGGGTGCGGTCGACGAGTTCGCCGAGGCCGTGGCGGCCGAGGGCTTTGAGGGTGACGGCGATTTTGAGGATGTCGGGGCGGCGGGTGGTGCGCAGTGAGCGGCTGAGCAGGTCGGGGAGGCCGGCTTCGGTGTCGTCGTCGGCGTTGAGGTAGTCGGCCTGGTGGGCGAGGGGGGTCAGGGTGGCGGGCCCGGGGACGGCGAGGAGACCGGCCGCGACGGGTTGCCAGCCGAGTTTGTGCAGGTCGAGGGCGACAGTGTGGGCGCGGGCGAGGCCGTCCAGGGCGGCGCGGTGGGTGTCGCTGAAGAGGAGGGCTCCGCCGTAGGCGGCGTCGACGTGGAAGCGGGCGCCGTGCCGTTCGGCGAGGTCGGCGAGGGCGGGGAGGGGGTCGATGGCGCCGGAGTCGGTGGTGCCCGCGGTGGCGACGAGGAGGACGGGGCCGGTGCGTCCGGCGAGGTTGGCCAGGCAGCTGTGGACGGTGTCGGGGGTGAGGAGGCCGTCGGGGGTGGGGAGGGTGAGGGGTTCGGGGAGGCCCAGGAGCCAGGCGGAGCGGTGGATGCTGTGGTGGGCGTTGGCGCCGCAGACGATCCTCAGGGGGCGGGCGGGCCGGTGGGGGTCTGTCGCGGTGCCGTCGGTTGCGGCGGCTTCGCGGGCGAGGAGGAGGGCGAGCTGGTTGGATTCGGTGCCGCCGGTGGTGACCAGGGCGTCGGGGTCGGTGGCCTGGGGGTAGACCAGCGCGGCGAGTGCGCGGCTGGTGAGGGCTTCGAGGGCGGAGGCGGCGGGGGCCTGGTCCCAGGAGTCCATGGAGGGGTTGAGGGCGGCGGCGGCGAGGTCGGCGGCGGTGGCGAGGGCCAGCGGCGGGCAGTGCAGATGGGCGGCGCAGTGCGGGTCGGCGGGGTCGGCGGCGCCGGCGGCGAGGGTGTGGACGAGGGTGCGCAGGGCGGCGTGCGGGCCGCTGCCGTGGTCGGGGAGCAGGGGGTGGCAGGCGTCGCGTACGGTGCGGGCGACCGTCTCGGGGCCGCCGGGCGGCAGGGGGCCGGCGCGGTCCTCGGCGCCGGTGGTGAGGGCGTCGAGGACGGTGTCGAGGAGGGGGCGGAGTGCGCGGGGGCCGTTGGTGCCGCCTGCGAGGGCGGTGCCGGCAGGGGGCACAGGCATCAATGTGCTCTTCTGTCAGGGGAGTTCGGGCCGCGGTCCGGTGCGGACGAGCCCTGAGGCGGCCCTAAGTTACTTTCCCTGTACGGTGCGTATCCACTGGTCGCGGTCATACCACCCGTAAGTGGTACGGGTGTACCGCAGGTGTTCGGGTGCCGCCGGCTGCCGGTCCGGCGGCGCCCGGTGCGTCGGGTGGTGCGTCAGGTGGCGTGTCAGGCGCTGCCCGCCGCGGCGCGTACCCGAAGGGCCCGCCGCAGGTCGTCGAGCTGGTCGAGGAGCTTACGGCGCAGGGCGGGGCTCGGGTCGCCGTCGGCGAGGCAGGCCTCGCCGAGCCGGAGGGTCTCGTCCTCGACGAAGGTGTCGGGGAAGGCGTAGCGGCCGGCGGCCGCGGCGAGGGCCGGGCCGCGTGCGGCGGCGAGGGCGGGGACGTCGGTGAAGTAGCGGGCGACGTAGGGACGGAGCAGCTCGTGCTGTTCGGGGGCCCAGAAGCCGGTGGCGGTGGCGGTGAAGAGGTAGTTGGAGAGGGCGGCCCCGGCGTCGGTGGTGAACAGCGCGTCCCAGGCGGCTTGTTTGGCGGCCGGGTCGGGGAGCGCGGCGTGGCAGCGGGCGGCGCCCTCGCGGCCGGTGGCGCTGGGGTCGCGGGCGAGTTCGGCGTCGATGGCGTCGGGGGTCGTGGCGCCGAGGGTGGCGAGCCGGCCGAAGATGCGCCAGCGCAGTTCGGGGTCGAGGCGGGGGCCGCCGGGGACGCTGCCGTCGTCGAGCCAGTCCTGGATGCCCTCGGGGGTGGTGGCGCTGTCGATGAAGGCGCGTACGGCGGTGAGCCGCAGTCCTGCTTCGGCGCCGTGTTCGGGGCCTTCGGTGCGCCGGAGTATGTCGCGGCTGAGGGCGGTGAGGGTGGCGAGGGCGGTGCGGCGTTCGCTGTGCGGGAGGTAGTGGTCGGCGATCTGGGTGCGGGCGAAGGCGAGGACGCCCTGGACGAGGGCCAGGTCGGTTTCGTACGGGAGGTGGGCGCGGGCGGCGTCCAGGTAGGCGGTGGGGGCGAGTTCGCCGTCGCGGACCATGTCGCGGGCGGCCATCCACACGACGGCGCGGGTCAGCGGGTCGGGGAGGCCGGACAGGGCGCCGAGAGCGGTGTCCCAGGAGACGGCGTCGAGGCGGACCTTGGCGTAGGTGAGGTCCTCGTCGTTGAGGAGGAGCAGGGCGGGGCGGCCGCCGGTGCCCGCGTGGACGCCGTCGTCGGGCACGTCCCAGGACAGCGGTTCGCGCGGCACGAGGCGGCCCGTGGTGGTGCGGTCGTGGTCGTAGAGCCCGATGGTGAGCCGGTGCGGGCGGGTGCCGTCCTGGCTTCCGGTCTGTTCGACGGACACGCTCCAGTTGCCGTCCGCGGCTTCCCGTACGACGGGGGTGAGGGTGTCGGCTCCGGTGGTGCGCAGCCAGCGTGCGGCCCAGGCGTGGACATCGCGGTCGGTGGCGCGGGCGAGGGAGTCGATGAAGTCGGCGAGGGTGGCGTTGCCGAAGCGGTGCCGGGCGAAGTGCTCGTTGATGCCGGTGAGGAAGTCCTTCTCCCCCATCCAGGCGACGAGTTGGCGCAGTGCGGAGGCGCCCTTGGCGTAGGAGATGCCGTCGAAGTTGAGGAGCGCGGAGGCGGTGTCGGGGACGTCTGCGGGGGTGGGGGCGACGGGGTGGGTGGAGGGCCGCTGGTCGGCGTCGTAGCCCCAGCCCTTGCGGGCGACGGCGAAGTCGGTCCAGGTGTCGGTGAACCGCGTGGCTTCGGCCAGGACCTGGTAGCCCATGTATTCGGCGAAGGACTCGTTCAGCCAGATGTCGTCCCACCACTGGAGGGTGACCAGGTCGCCGAACCACATGTGGGCCATCTCGTGGGCGATCACGACGCCGCGGGTCTGGCGTTCGGTGTCGGTGACGGCGGAGCGGTAGACGAATTCGTCGCGGAAGGTGACCAGGCCGGGGTTCTCCATGGCGCCGGCGTTGAATTCGGGGACGAAGGCCTGGTCGTAGGAGTCGAAGGGGTAGGGCTCCGTGAAGATCTCGTGGTAGCGGTCGAAGCAGCGGCGGGTGAGGTCGAGGATTTCCTCGGCGTCGGCGTCGAGGTGGGGGGCCAGCGAACGGCGGCAGTGGATGCCGAAGGGCAGTCCGGCGTGTTCGGTGCGGATCGTGTGCCAGGGGCCGGCGGCGACCGCGACGAGGTAGCTGCTGATGAGCGGGGTCGGGGCGAGGGTCCAGTGGCCGGGGTCGCGTTGGGTGGCGATGCCGTTGCCGAGGACGGACCAGTCCGTGGGGGCGGTGACGGTGACCGCGAACACGGCCTTGAGGTCGGGCTGGTCGAAGGCGGCGAAGACGCGCTGGACGTCGTCGAGGAACAGCTGGGTGTAGACGTAGCTCTCGCCGTCGGCGGGGTCGGTGAAGCGGTGCATGCCTTCGCCGGTGCGGGAGTAGCGCATGGTGGCGTCCACGCGCAGTTCGTGGGCGCCGGGGGTGAGGCCGGTGAGCGGGAGCCGGTTGTCGTCGAGGGCGGCCGGGTCGAGGGGGTCGCCGTCGAGGGTGACGGAGTGCAGCTCGGCGGGTTTGAGCTCGACGAAGGTGTCGCCGTCGGCTCGCGCGGTGAACTGGATGACCGTGCGGGAGCCGAACCGGTCCTCGCCTTGGGTGAGGTCGAGGGCGATGTCGTAGCGGTGGACGTCGATGAGCCGGGCTCGGGTCTGCGCCTCGTCGCGCTGCAGTGCGGGCATGGGGTCATGCTGCCGTACGGTCGGTGGGTGGTGCACGGGGGTTTGGCGGGTGTGGGGGTTGGGGGGTTGGGGGGGTGTTGTTTGTCTGCGGGTGGGTTGTGGCTGGTCGCGCCGTTCCCCGCGCCCCTGCGTGGCGCGGCCGGTCCGTCACTTGCTTCTGGTGCGGTGCGGCGTGGTGGGGGCTGGGGTTTTGCGGGTTGCGTGGTTGCCGCGGGGGTCGGAGGGGACGCACCGGTACCCGTCCTCGGCGCGGGCGACGCGGCTACGTGCGATTGAGCACCCCGGCGTTCGCTCCAGTCCTGCGGGCGGGCACCGGTACATCCCCTCCAACCGTTCAGCGTTGCCGGCTGCCGGCCGGTGACACCGTCCGTCACGGCACAGACCCTGGCCGCGCCCCATCTGCGGGCGGAATGGCCAGGTCCCTACCAAGGGGGGCGATGTACGGCCGTGACGGTGATCGGTATGGCGGGAGAGCCGCGCACGTACGGCGGTCGGAGGGGATGTCCGGTGAGCCGCCCGCAGGACCCGGAGCGAACAACGGGGCTCCCAACCTCCGGGACCCGCGTCGCCCGCGCCGAGGACGGGTTACCGGGCGTCCCCTCCGACCCCACCACCCACACCCCGTAGGCGAACCGGCCCCAGCCCACGGCAAACCCGCACAGGCACCAGCCCACGGCTACCCGCTCACCACCGGTGGATCGTCCGGGTCCGGGATCTGGGTGGACCAGCCGCCGGGGACGTTGTGGACCTGGCGGTCGCGGAAGCGTACGGGGGCGGTGCCGACCCGGCGGGTGAACAGGCGGCTGAAGTAGGCCGGGTCGTCGTAGCCGACGCGGCGGGCCACCGCAGAGACCGGGAGTTCGGTGCCCACCAGGAGTTCCTTGGCCCGGCCCAGGCGTATCGCCAGCAGGTAGTCCTTGGGGCTGCAGCCGGCGCCGCGCCGTACGGCGGTGCGGAGTTCGGCGGGGGTCATACCGTGCCGGGCGGCGTGCTCGGCGACCGAGAGCGGGAGGAAGGCGTCGCGGGCCAGGGCCTGGAGGACGGGGTCGCCGTCGGCGTCGGTGTCGGCGCGGGCGCGGCGCAGGGCGACCAGGAGTTCATGGACGGCGGCGGAAGTCTCCACCTCCAGCAGGGGGTTGCCGCGCCGGGCCGCCCGCGCGATCCGGCCGATGGCGGTCCGCGCCGGGCCGGTGTCCGCGAGCGGTACGAGCGGGCGGTCGGGCTCGATGTAGCCCAGCTCGGTGTAGGTCGCGGCGGCGGGCCCGGTGAAGTCGACGAAGCTCTCGTCCCAGCCGGTCTCGGGGTCGGCCCCGTAGTGGTGCGGTACGCCGGGGACGAGCCACAGCAGTGCGGGGGCGGTGACCGGGCGGCGGCGGCCGTCGGGGGCGGTGAACCAGCCGCGGCCGGCGCTGATGACGAGGGCGACGTGGTGGTCGAGGGTGCGCGGGCCGACCGTGGGGAGGGTGCCGTGCTGGAGTCCGACGCCCAGGCACACCAGGCCGAGCCGGTGGTGGACCGGGCTCGGAGTGAAGTACCGCATCCAGGTGTGGTACACGCCGGGCCTCCCGTCGCTCCGTCCAAACACCGCCGATCTTTGTCCATGGACCGTCACGCCGCCAGAGGGCAAGGGTGACCGGTGACCGTGAGCGCCCGGACGGTGGCGCGCGGCGACTACTCAAGGGCGGGGTGACGTGACGCGGTTCGAGGTGGGTGAGCGGGACTTCTTGCTGGACGGGCGGCCGGTGCGGCTGCTGTCCGGCGCGTTGCACTACTTCCGGGTGCACGAGGCGCAGTGGGACCACCGGCTGGCGATGCTGCGGGCGATGGGCCTGAACTGTGTGGAGACGTATGTGCCGTGGAATCTGCACGAGCCGCGGCCCGGTGAGTTCCGGGACCCGGAGGCGCTGGGGCGGTTCCTGGACGCGGCGCGGGCGGCGGGGCTGTGGGCGATCGTCCGGCCGGGGCCGTACATCTGCGCGGAGTGGGAGAACGGCGGGATGCCGGAGTGGCTGACCGGGCCGCTGGGGCGGCGGGTGCGGACCCGGGACGCGGAGTATCTGCGGGCGGTGGACGCCTGGTTCGGGCGGCTGCTGCCGCAGGTCGTGGCGCGGCAGTGTGACGCGGGCGGCCCGGTGATCATGGTGCAGGCGGAGAACGAGTACGGCTCGTACGGCAGCGACAGCGCGTATCTGGCGTGGCTCGTGGACCGGCTGTGGGCGCTGGGGGTACGGGTGCCGCTGTGCACGTCGGACGGGCCCGAGGACCACATGCTCAGCGGTGGCGGGGTTCCGGGGGTGCTCGCGACCGTCAACTTCGGTTCCGGGGCGCGGGAGGCGCTGGCGGCGCTGCGGCGCCATCAGGCGGGCGGGCCGTTGATGTGTATGGAGTTCTGGTGCGGCTGGTTCACGCACTGGGGGCGGGCACAGGAGCCGCGGGCGCCGGAGGAGGCGGCGGGGGCGCTGCGGGAGATTCTGGAGTGCGGGGCGTCGGTCAACATCTACATGGCGCACGGCGGGACGAGCTTCGGCGGGTGGGCGGGCGCGAACCGCGCGGGTGAGCTGCAGGACGGGGTGCTGCGGTCGACGGTCACCTCGTACGACTACGGGGCGCCGGTCGATGAACGCGGGCGGCCCACGGAGAAGTTCTGGCGGTTCCGGGAGGTGCTCGCCGGGTACGCGGAGGGGCCGCTGCCCCAGGTGCCGGAGGCGCCGCGGGTGCTGGCGGACCCGGTGCGGGCGGTGGTCGGGGAGTGGGCGCCCGCCGAGGACGTGATGGCGGCCCTGGGTGGTGCGGAGGTGGAGGGGGGCGGTCCGGCGACGTTCGAGGAGCTGGGCGTGGACCGGGGGGTGGTGCGCTACCGGGTGGCGGTGCCGGGGCCGCGGGGCCGGTATCCGTTGCGGGTGCGCGGGCTGCGGGACCGGGCGGTGGTGTGGGTCGACGGGGAGCTGCGGGCGGTGGTGGACACCGAGGACGCCGTGGTCGGGGAGGTGGCCGGGCCGGCGTCGGTGGAGGTGTGGGTGGCGTCCCTGGGGCGGGTCAACTACGGTCCGCGGCTCGGCGAGTCCAAGGGGATCGTGGGCGGGCTGCTGCACGAGCGGCAGTTTCTGCACGGCGTGCGGTCGCGGGGGCTGCGGCTGGACGCGCTGGAGGAGGCCGGGGCGTTGGCGCGGGTGCCGTTCCGGGCGGTGGAGGGGGCCGGTGGCGGGGCGGGGCTGTACCGGGGGACGCTGACGGTGGCGGGGCGGCCCGGTGACGCCGGTCTCGCGCTGCCGGGGTGGCGGCACGGGTTCGCCTGGATCAACGGGTTCTGTCTGGGGCGCTATTGGGACGAGGGGCCGCAGCGCACGCTGTATGTGCCGGGTCCGGTGCTGCGCGAGGGCGTCAACGAGCTGCTGGTGTGGGAGTGGGAGGGCGCCCCGGCCCCGGTGGGGGAAGAGGCGGGGGCGCCCGGTCTGTATCCCTGCGCGGCGGGGCGCTGAGGATTTCGTGGGGGCGGGTGGCCGCCCCCACGGTCGTCACACCTCGCGGACCTCGAAGGTGTCGAGGACGAACTCCGCGGTCCCGTCGTCGCCCGTCTTGCGCAGCCCCACCCAGGCCTCGCCGGCGTCGGGCGCGGTGAACTCGTAGGTGTGGGTGGCCGGCCGTGTCGCGACGGGCAGCGGGGTGCGGGTCAGTTCGCGGGGTGCGGGCTCGTCGACGGCGGTGATCCAGGCGTACTGGGCGGCCTTCTCGTTCGCGTAGCGGAAGGTGACCCGGTAGCGGCGGCCGGGGGTGAAGCGGACGGTGTGCGGGACCGTCCGGTAGACGAGCCCGGTGTTCTCGCCGCGTGACTTGAGCGACTGGCCGCCGTCGAGGACGTCGTCGACGGCCTTGCCGTTCCAGCCGCGCTGGGTGAACGGGGCGTGCCGCTGGGCGATATGGGTGCGGGGGTCGGTGCTGCCGCCCGCGTCGCCCTTGACGAAGACGCCCCAGCCCTGGGGGACGTGCTCGAAGTCCTCGTAGGCCAGGGCGCCTTTCCTGGTGGTGGGCCGGGCGGGCACGACGCGGAGGTTGTCGAAGCGGACGCGGGCCCGGCCGGCCGCCGCGGTCAGGGTGAGGGTGACCGGGCCGCCGCCCTCGGGGACGGTGAAGTGGGTGAAGAGACGCTGGAAGCGGGTGCCGGATTTGCGGTCGGCGGCGACGTAGTTGCCGGCGGTGGAGGTGTCGGTCCAGTTGGTGGCGGTGAGGCCGTCGGCGGTGCGGATCTCCAGGCCGGCCCGTCGTCGTTCGCCCGCCGTGGCGCCGACCTCGACCTGGACCGAGGCGGCGTAGCTGCCGGGGGCGAGCCGGGCGAGTTTCTGGGCGACGGTGGCGGCGGCGCCCGCGCCGATGACCAGCTCGTAGTCGCCCAGCTTGCTGAGCCGGACCGAGGCCGGGCCGGTGACCTGCCGGCCGTCGAGGGTTCCGGAGTGGAAGCCGGGGTCGGTCAGCGGGGTGCCCTCGCCCCAGTGGGGGTCGCCCTGGGCGGGGGCCTTGGTGCGGTGGACCACATAGGCCACCCCGGGCCGGGCGGTGAGGGTGATCCGGCCGCCGCTGACGGGGACCCGGGTTTCCTGGGTGCGGCCCTGGTCGGTGAGCCGGTAGGCGTAGACGGCTGCGCTGCCCCGCCAGCCGCGGGGCAGGGACCAGGTGGTGGTGCCGCCTCGGGGGTTGTAGTGGTAGAGCCGGTCCGGGTCGGTGGCCCGGCGCGGCTCCCAGGGGAGCAGGTAGGTGCCGTCGTCGTAGACGAGCCGGCCGTCGGTGGTGATCTTGCGGGCGCCTTCCGCGTCGCTGACGGAGGTCCGGGTGGGGCCCTCGAAGGTGATCTCGTGTGCGCCCCAGGTCCTGATCGGGTACGCCTGCAGGTATTTGGCGGGCAGCGCGTCGGTCCAGATGAGGGTGTGGAAGGTGTGCCAGTCGGTCTTGCCGACCCAGCCCTCGAAGTTGCCCATCCGGGGGTTGCCGAGCAGCGTGGGCCACTTGTCGGCGAAGACGTCCTTGTGGTGGTTGCGCAGGAAGCGGATCAGCCGGGAGTTGATACCGCGTGAGGTGTCGGGCCCGTAGTCGGTCTCCGTCGCCCAGTGCGACCACAGGGCGGAGCGTTCCAGTCCGTGGCCCCATTCGGTGGTGACCTGCCAGCCCTGGTCGCGCAGATGGCGCTGGAGGCGGTCGGAGTTCCAGCCGGACTCGCGGAAGACGTCGATGTAGAGGGTGTTCAGCGCGGGGTCGGTCTCCTTGCGCAGCTGGGCGAAGCGCCGGGCGATGTCGCCGGAGACCAGATCGCGGCGGGCGTCGATGCGGTAGGACTGGTCGAGCCAGTCCCACTGCTTGTCGTCCTTGTTGACGAGGCGCTCGGAGAAGGCGTGGGCGACGGGGTAGGACTCGGTGGCGTTGACGTGCACCGCGAAGTCGCTGTGCCACTTCTTTCCGGCGCGCAGCAGGGTGTTGAGGTCGGTGAGGCCGCCGGCCCGTTCGTTGTAGTTGCCGCCGTAGTCGGGGTGTGCGGAGTCGTGGCCCTCGGACTGGTAGCCCTTGAGCAGGGTGAACTGCCGCAGCCCGTCGGTGGCCAGCGCGATCCGTTTGACGTTGTCGAGGGTGGCGAGAAAGGGGTTGGTGGCCTGGCTGGCGAAGTTGAACGGGATGTGCGGGACGACCCGCAGATGCTGTGCGTCGGCGCCCAGCGGCATCACCATGATGTCGCGCAGCGCGATGGCGGCGTCCTGCCAGTCGGCCGTGCCGTCGCCGTTGCGGTCGCGGGTGACGATGACGGTCGCGTACGGCAGCGGGTCGGTGGCGTTGGGGGCACCTCCCGCTGAAGCGGAGTCGGGAGTGGGGGACGGTTGTCCGGCCGCCCGGTGGGTCCACTGGCCGCAGCCCAGCTGCGCCCTGACGAAGCCGTCGCCCTGGGTGGTCTGCCGCCACAGCCGGCCGTTCTCCCAGGTGGTGGCGCCGGCGGGCCGGTCGTAGGAGGTGTTGGTCTCGATGCCGGCGGCCAGGTGGCCGGTGGCGACGACGGCGTAGGCGCAGCCGGTGGGGGTGGCCTCGGCGGGGGTGTCGTCGGTGACCTCTATGAGGGTGTCGCCGCTCTTGGCCTTGTCGAGTTCGATGCGGGCGGCCAGCAGGGTGGCGCCGGGCTGGTCGCTGCGGACGCCGATCAGCGCGAGGCCGGGGATCTCCAGGGTGCCGATGCGCAGTGCCGGGGTGTCGGTGATGCCGGTGACCCGCCAGGTGATCTGCCGGCCGTGGACGGCGATCTCGACGGTGATGCCGGCGCCGCCGTCGAGGCCGAGGGTGTAGGTGGCGCGGCCGGCGCGGGTGCGGTGGGTGACCCGTGGGGTGTGGGCGGTGCCGTCGATGAGGAGCCGGTTGACGGGGGTGTCCTGGCCGTGGAGGACGGCGCCGGTGCCGCGGTCGGTGTAGGAGACGATGCGCGGGAAGGCGGTGTCGACGCGGACCTCCAGCGCGTCGGACCGCAGCACCGCCTCCGCCGCGCGGGGTGCGGCCGTGGCGGTCCGCGGGGCGAGCGGGAGGGTGCCGGCGACCCCGGCGGGCGCGGTGGCGGCGACGACCTTCCGGCGGCTGGGCCCGGTCGGGGCACCTGTCTGTTCGTTCACGCGCGCGGTCCTCCTTCGTGCCTGCACTGCCTGTCGGCGGACAGCGTGCTGCCGGTGCGGGGCGTGCGCCTATGGACAAAGGAGGGGCAGGTGTTGGACAGATGTGCGGCGGGCGGGGCGGGCGCGGGTCAGGCCGTCGCCCCGCCGTCGAGGGGCAGGACGGCGGTGAGCTCCCAGCCGCCCTCCGGCGCGGGGCCCGCGGTGAGCCGGCCGCCCATCGCCTCGGCCCGTTCGGTGAGGCCGGCCAGGCCGAAGCCGCCGCCGCGGGCCTGTTCGGAGAGGCGGGCGGGGGCGCCGCCGTCGTTGGCGACGCGCAGTTCCACCCCGCGGGGTACGGACCGCAGGCCGATGCGTACGGCGGTGGCGTCCGCCGCATGCTTGCGGATGTTGGTGAGCGCCTCGCGCACGATGCGGTGGACGGCCGCGGCCACCTCGGCGGGCAGGGCGTTCGCCGCGCCGGTTTCGAGGGCGAGGACGACCGGTGGGCCGGTGCGGGAGAAGGTGTCGGTCATCGCGCGGACCTCGGCGAGCCCGGCGAGCGGGTGGGCCCGCGCCCCGTCCTCGCGCAGGACCCGCACCAGCCGGCGCATCGCGCCCAGCGCCTCGCTGCCGGCGGTCTCGATCCGTTCGAAGGTGGCGCCGGCCGGCGGTCCGTCGAGGGCGGTGTAGCGGGCGGCGCGGGCCTGGACGACGATGCCGGTGACGTGGTGGGCGACCAGGTCGTGCAGTTCCCGTGCCAGTTCCAGGCGCTCGGCGGCCCGGACCGCCGCGAGGTCGCGCAGCCGCTGGGCGTCCTGCCGGCGCAGGGTCAGCGAGTAGGCGGCGACGACCACGGTGAGCACCGCCTGGACGACGGTGAAGATGCCCGGCCGGAGGTCCCGCAGCGGGGTGAGGACGCAGGCCAGGCCCAGCAGCGGGCCGAGGACGGCGGCGGTGCGGGCGGGCGCCCGGCGGACCACACCGGCGAGCAGCAGGAGCAGGGCGAGGCCCTCGCCCAGGCCCCATACCTGCGCGGGGTGCGGTCCGGCGAGCAGCACCGCCGATCCCGTCAGCGAGATCACGGCCGCGGCGGCGGCCCGGACGGTCAGCGGGATCCGGGCGGAGGGCACCGCGCACAGACAGACCGCGACGGCGATGGCCGCCATGGTCGCGTGCGGCCGGGCGGGCTGGTGGGCCATCCCCACGGCTTCCAGACCGACGAGGAGCAGCAGGAGCAGCGCCGGGCCGGCCTTGGCCGCGGCGCGGTGCCGCGGCAGGTTCGTCGGCCATCCGCTGCGCGGGGCCCGCGGCATGCGCGCAGGGGCCGCCGGGGCCGGTCCGGTGGACCGACGCCGGGTGAGGCGGTGCAGTTCAGCCCCGGACCGCGTTCGAGGGGACATCGTCCGGCGACTCGACGAGGTCGTGATGTCCGCCGAGCAGGACATAGGCGAGGGCCGCGGCGGAGGCGGCGAGGAGCAGTGCGGCGCAGACCGTCGTGCGGCGGTGGCGGTCGGGCGCCGGGGGACGGCGGCGGGGCTCGGTGGTCATGCCGTTCACGCTAGGGAGCCCGGGCGAGGCCGCCCAGGGGCCGTCCGGTCATCCGTGACGGCACAAGGCCCGGCCGGGAGGCGGTACTCGGTCCCGGGGCTGCGGGACCGAGGTCCTTGGAGCGGGGGGACCAAAGGCCGGGACCGGGGTCCGGGTCCTTGGCCCCCCTGCGAAGGGCCCGGGGGGCGGCTCCCCGGGCCCCGGTGTGCGGGGGGGCGGTCAGCCGCCCAGTTCGCCCGCGGCCTTCTTGATGTCGGCGGCGAAGGCGCTCACCTCGCTGTAGACACCGGGCTTGCCGGGTCGTGCGCAGCCCTCGCCCCAGGAGACGATGCCGACCTGGAGCCACTTGCCGGCGTCGTCCTTGCGGAACATCGGGCCACCGGAGTCGCCCTGGCAGGTGTCGGTGCCGCCGGTGTCCAGCTTGCCGGCGCAGATCTCGTCACCGGGGGTCAGCTGGTCGCCGTAGGCCTTCTTGCAGGCGGCGTCGTCGACGAACGGCACGGTCGCCTTGAGGAGGTAGCGCTGCTGCTCGCCGCCTTCCTTGTCGGCGCCCCAGCCGGCGATGGTGAAGTCGCCGTTGTTGAGCTTGTCGTCCTCGGCGATCTTCAGGGTGGGCTGGTCTATCGGCTTGGCGAGCTTGATCAGCGCCCAGTCCTTGCCCTTGCCGTTGTAGCCGGGGGCCTGGAGGACCTTGGTGGAATTGACCTTGACGGCGGCGGAGTCCTCCAGGTCGACCACGCCGGCGGTGGCGGTGATGGAGGTGTTGTCGCCGCTCCCGTCGACGCAGTGCGCCGCGGTGAGCACGATGTCCTTGGCGTAGAGGGCTCCGCCACAGCCCATCGACAGCCGGACCATGAAGGGGAATTCACCCTGGTCGGCCTTGGTGCCGCCGACGACCTTGGTGGAGGGTTCCGGGGCGGGCGCGGCCGAGGCCGAGCCGGGCTGGAGGCTGAAGGCGGCCAGGGCGACCGCGCCGACGGCGGTGGCTCTCTTGAGGTGCTTCCGGTAGGTGCGCAACGGGCTTCCTTTCGTGGGGGGTTGCACGTCGATGACGAGCCCATGCCAACACCGGAGCCGGACGTGGCCGTCGCGCACAGCACATGGAGGACGACAGCACGCCGTGAGGCGTCCGGACCCAGTGGGGGATGAGTCCGTACAGCGCCCTGTGATTATGTGGAGTGGCCGATCAGGGTGACAAGGGTGCGCATCCGGCCAACTCCCGTACGCGCCACGCCCCGTACGGTTCATACCGGACTTTCCCGGCCCCCCGTACAGTGGCCGGGTGACCACGGGCGGCAGAGAGATCGAGCACGGATACCCCCACCTCGACACGGTGCGCGCGGCCGTCCACGCGCTGTTCAAACGCCTTTCGTACGACACGGTGAGCACCTTCGGCACCAGCGTGCTGCCCGTCGATGTGGCCTTCGACGAGACCGAGGACCTGCATCTGGGCGCACAGCGGGTGGCCCGCGCCATGGTCCGGCAACTGCATCTGCCGGATGCGCGGGCAGTCATCACCTTCCGCGAGATGGAGCACGCCGCGAATGTCGAACTCACCGCGGGGCCGGAGTACTTCATCGAGCTCAACGAGCGCTTCACCAAGCACCGCAAGGACATCGGCGCCGCGCTGGCCCATGAGGTGATGCATGTCTACCTTCACCGCCTGGACCTGGCGTTCCCCGGCACCCGCGACAACGAGATCCTCACCGACACCGCCGCCGCCTATCTCGGCGCGGGCTGGCTGCTGCTGGACGCCTACCGCGAGCACGGCCCGTTCTCGCAGAAGCTGGGCTATCTGACGCCGGAGGAGTTCGGCTATGTCCTCGCCAAGCGGGCCCGGTTCTTCGGGGAGGACCCGGCGCCGTGGTTCACCAGCCCGCAGGCGTACGACGCGTACACGGCGGGCGCGGCACGGGCCCGCCAGGACCTGCGCCGGCCGCCGCTCGCCGACGCGGGGTGGGCCGCCCGGCTGCGCTACGCCAAGGACCGCCGGGCGGCACAGGACCCGCGGCGCGCGGGCCGGCCGCCCGCCGCCGGTGAGGGCTATGCCTTCGAGGGCCCGTCGCCCCTGCGGGTGTCGTTCCCGTGCCCCGCCTGCCATCAGCGGATCCGGGTCCCGGTCCGCGGCCGGCTCCAGGCACGCTGCGGGCTGTGCAAGACGCTGCTGGACTGCGATACCTGACGGAAAGCCGACTTGCCCCAAGGCTCGCGGTCCGGTTCCTAGACCCAGCCCTCCAGGCCCGCCATGAAGCCGTCGAAGTCGTCGCGGTGGATGGTGTGTCCCGTGCGGGGCACCGTACGCACCTCGAAGCCCCGCTCGGTCAGCTCGGCCGCCGCCTGCTCGGAGAAGAGGAACCCCTCCCCCGCGAACTGCACCAGGGACGGGACGACCGGCTTCTGGGGCGTGTGGTCCTGCAGATGGACGGCGGACAGTGCGAGGGCGGTCCCGGTGTCCCAGTCCGCGACCGTGGCCAGTTCGAGATCGACATCGGCGTCGCTCCAGCGCGGATTGAAGGTCCGCACCATCTCCCGGTCGGCCCTCTTGAACGCGACGAACAGGGCCGGGTCGACGGGCTGTCCGAGCCGGGCGAGCGACCAGGCCGGATCGCAGTACACCGCCCGCCGTGGCTGCAGCCGCTCCACCGCCAGGGACAGCGCCAGCGCGCCCAGTGAATGCCCGATGACGACCTCGGGGGCGGCGGGCAGGGTCTCCACGAGGTCCTCGGCGAACAGCTCGGTGCCGTACTCGCCGCGCGGGCTGCGGCCGTGGCCGCGCAGATCGACGGCGAGCACCCGGTAGCCCCGGCCGGCGAGCGCCGGACCGACCCGGTTCCAGGTGCGGTGATCGGACATCAGACCGTGGACCAGCACCGCGACGCGTTCGCCGGTGCCCCATTCGTGGGTGTGCAACTGCATGCCCCTGCCTCTCTTCGGTTCCCGCGCTCTCCGACTCCCGATGGTCCGGTCCCGTTCCCCGGGCCGGTTCACACCGGCCAGACGTTACACGTGTCAGTTGAGCGGGGGAGCGCGCTCCGCCCCGACCCGCCGGAGATTTCCGCTGTGCGAGGATGCCCGGCAGGATGACTGACCGAGCCGGCCCACGGGCCACCCCAACACCCCCGACCAGTGCGGCGGTTGCCCGTCGCGCCGGGGTCTCGCGCGCGACGGTCTCCTACGTCCTGAACGGGCAGGCCGCCGGGCGGGTCGGCGAGCGCACCCAGGCCAGGGTCCGGGCCGCCGCCGAGGAACTGGGGTATGTGCCGCACGCCGCCGCCCGCAGTCTGCGGGCCGGCCGGGGCCGCATCGTACTGCTGGCCGCCCCCGCCGACGCCGCCGAGGTCTTCGGCCCCCTCATCACCCGCTTCCTGGCCGGTTTCCAGACCGCGCTGCACCGCCTCGGCTACACCGGCGTGCTGCACGGTGCGCCCGCGCACTCCCCCATGGCGGCCGCCCGCGCCTGGGCCGAACTGCGGCCCGCCGCCGTACTGAACCTGTACGGACCGCCGCTGGACGCGCCCGCCGTCGAGCTGCTGCACCGCGCCGGCACCGCCGCGGTCCTGGTCCTCGGCCGGTCGGCGCCAGCCGGCGCCCACACCCTCCTCCTCGACCAGCGGGAGGCCGGACTCCGGGCCGGTGAACACCTCCTGGCCCGCGGCCGCCGGCGGATCGGGGTGGTGCGGCCCGCCGAGCCGGGGCCGGCGGACTGCGCGGAGCTCCGGCTGGCGGGCGTACGGGCCGCGGCCGCCGCGCACCCCGGCGCACAGGTGCGCCCGCTCGACCTCGCCCGCACCGAGGAGTCCGCGGCGGAACTGGCCGCCGCCTGGCCGGAGCTGGGTCTGGACGCGGTGTTCGGGTACAACGACGAGTACGCGATGCTGCTGATGCGCGCCCTCCAGGACGCCGGCCACACCGTCGGCGCCGAAGGCCCGGACCGCCTCGCGGTGGTCGGCGTGGACGATCTGCTGCCGGCGCGGCTGCTGCGCCCCCGGCTGACCAGTGTCCGCGCCGAGATCACACCCCCGGAGCGGATCGCCGGCCTGGTCGCCGACCTGCTCCTCGACCCGGCCGCCCCGCCCGAGACCCACCGGCTGGGCACCTTCCACGTCATGGCCCGCGAGTCGGGCTGAAGCGACGGCCGCGGGCGCCGCTACAGCTCCTTGCGCATCAGCGTGCACATCGTCTCGTACCGGCGCACCACCCCGTCCGGCCCCTGCGCGTCCCAGGCCTCGGGCTGCCGCCCGTACGCCCGGTAGCCCAGCCGCTCGTAGAGGGCGCGCGCCCGCGGATTGTCCTCCTCCACGGCGAGTTCGGCACGGTGCACCCCGCGGCCGCGTATCCGCTCTTCGGCCGCGGCGATCAGGACACTCCCGATACCGCACGACTGGAGGGCGGGCAGCACCGCGAGCTGCCACAGCAGGCCCGCGTCCGGCCGTGCGCGGTGGTCGACCCCGCCGATCGCGACCGGCTCCCCGGAGGGCGGGCAGACCGCGAGATAGTCCACTTCGCCGAGCCGGGCCCTCACCAACTCCCGCTCCACATGCGCCAGATGGAGCGGCGATCCGGACCAGCCGCAGGCCGGCAGATCGGCGGGTGTCAGATCGCGCACGGTCAGCGGCACGGTGACGGCCCGAGCGCCGGGCGGCGTGCCGCGGCCGTCCGGCGCCCTCATTGCCAGTCCTTCTCGGGGGTGGCCGCGGCCAGGACGTCCCGGGCTCCGGTGCGCAGCGGGACGCCGTGCGGGACGCACACCGTGTCGACCTCGTCGAGGGCGGCGAGCCGCCGGAAGGAGGCGATGGCCTCCTCGCGTGCGACATTGCCGGGGCCGAGGACCGCCCGGGTGCCGTCGGGGGTGGCGCCGATGATGTCGCCGGGGAAGAGCAGCCGGCTCTCGGGGAGGTGCAGCGCGATCCCGCCGGGTGTGTGGCCGGGGACGTGCAGCACCCGCACCGGCTCCGGCCAGCCGTCGAGGGTGTCCCCCTCGTGCAGGGCGACATCGACCTCGACAGGGCGCAGCGGCGGGATCCCGGCGGCCGCGAAATCAGCCATGATCCCTTCGAACAGCGACCGCTCCGCGGGGCTGAACACCGGCGCGGGTTCGGGTGCGGTGCCGCGGATGTACGGGGCGTCCAGCGCGCCGGCCAGTACGCGGGCGCCGGTGGCGTCGACCAGGTCGGCGGCGGAGCCCATGTGGTCGATGTGGGAGTGGGTGAGCACGATCTGCCGCAGCTGGTCCGGCCGGCCGCCGAGCCGGGCCAGTGCGCCGAGGACGGCGGGGGCCGAGCCGGGGACGCCGGTGTCGATGGCGGCGTATCCGTCGTCGGGGAGGGCGACGAGGTACACATGCCCGACGGGGAAGGCGAGTTGCCAGACGGTGGGGGTGATCTCGGTGAGTGCGTCCATGGCCTGGACGCTAGCGAGCACAGAGCCGGTGGCCACCGGCTTTGCGCCGTGGGCGGATTGAGCGCGGAGCGGAAGCGTCCCGGCACACGAGGGCGGAAGGCGGCCGGAACCTGTCTTGCCTTTGGTGCGTCTCATCGCCGAACCAAGGAGGCATGTCATGCGAGGATCCCACCTCTCCCGCACCCGTACCCTCACCACCGTGCTCGCCCTGGCGGTGTCCGGCACCGCCGTGCTGTCCGGCTGCGGCCAGAAGCAGCAGACCGTGGGCAGCGCGCCGCCGCCGAAGAAGCCGGACGCCTTCGAGCAGCGCGCGGACCAGATCGTGCGGCACTGGCCGAAGGTCGACCCGGTCTCCGGGCGGAAGCAGGCGCTGCTGCCGCTGGCCGGCGCGGACCGGCCCAAGAACACGGGAGTACGCGAGATCACCGTCACCGTCGGGCACAGCGCCTGCGATGTCCGCTTCGGCGCCCGCAGCCATGAGTCGAAGGACCTGGTGGTGATCACCGGCTGGGGCAAGCGGAAGAGCTCCAAGGGGATGTGCACCGAGCAGCTGGCGACCGACAAGGTGAAGGTGCGGCTCAAGAGCGCGCTGGGCGACCGCAAGGTCGTGGACGCGGCCACCGGCAAGGACCTCCTCAAGGGCTGACCGCCGGTCCGCCGCGGCGGCCGGTCCGGTGCGCCGCTCCGCCTTCGAGGGCGCTCCACGCCCCAGGGGGTGTCTCCCCGCTCTCCGTGGGAGACACCCCCTAGGCTCGCCCGCATGAGCCCTTCCACCGCCACCAACACCCGTGTCGACCTGCCCGAGCTGCTGGAGTTCGTCCGCCCCCGGCACCGTGCGATCCTGCTCACCCGCCGCAGCGACGGCACCCCGCAGGGCTCGCCGCTGACCTGCGGGGTGGACGACTCCGGGCGGCTGGTGATGGCGACGTACCCGGAGCGCGCCAAGGTCCGTAACGCCCGCCGGGTGTCCTCGGTCAGCGTCATCGTGCTGTCGGACGAGTGGAACGGTCCGTGGGTGCAGATCGACGGCGAGGCCGAGATCATCGATACCCCGGATTCGATCGAGCCGCTCGTCGAGTACTACCGCAACATCGCCGGTGAGCACCCGGACTGGGACCAGTACCGGGAGGCGATGCGCAAGCAGGGCAAGTCGCTGATCCGGGTGACGCCGCTGCGCTGGGGGCCGGTCGCGACCGGCGGTTTCCCGGCCCGGCTCACGGAGGGCGGCGGCGCGTAGGGCGCACCGCCACGCCCCGTACGGGCGGGCCGGCGTCAACGGGTGGTGCGGGTCCCGCCGTTGACGTTCAGGACCTGGCCGGTGAGGTGCCGGGCCGCAGGTGACGCCAGGAAGGCCACCGTTCCCGCGATGTCTTCCGGGCTCCCCGCGCGGCCCACCGCCGCGTTCGCCACCAGCTGGTCGCGGCGCTCGTCGGTGAGCCGGTCGCGGAAGAATTCGGTGTCGGCGATATAGCCCGGTGCGACGACGTTGGCGGTGATGTCGCGGGGGCCGAGGGTCCGGGACAGTTCGACGTTCCAGGAGGCGAGGCCGGCCTTGGCCGCCCCGTAGGAGCCGGCACCCTGGTCGGCGGCGATCGACCCGAGGTGGACGACCGCGCCGCCGGCCGCCAGCCGTCCGTCCAGCGCCCGGGTGGTCAGGGCGGCGCTGACCAGGTTCGCGTCGAGGTTGGCGCGGAAGTCCCGGGCCCAGGACGCCAGGTCGGTGGCCGCGTCGGTGTCGAAGTCGGTGTTGCCGCCGGCGTTGTTGACCAGGACGTCGATCCGCTCGGGGAGCCGGTCGAGCAGCTCGGTGAGCGACCCGGGGTCGGTGTGGTCGCACACCAGCGGGCGTACGGTTCCCCGGCCGGCCGCGGTCTCCTCCAGGGGTGCGAGGCGCCGGCCGGTGACGAGGACGTCGTCGCCACGGTCCGCGAAGTGGTGGGCGACGGCGCGTCCGATGCCGGTTCCGCCGCCGGTGACCAGGATGGTGCGTGACATATGCTGAGCTCCGTCCATCACGTTCAGGTCTAAATTTAGAGCTGAACATAACATCACCGGGAGGGCCCGTGGCAAGAGAATCCGAGGCGGAGGGCGGCGACGGCCGCCCGGAGGCCGAGGCCTCCCCCTACCCCGTGGAGGAGATCGCCGCCGCCTGGGAGCGCGAGCGCCCCGGCACCCCGGTCTCCTCGATCGGCATCGTGACGCCGATCTGGCAGCTGGCGAAGCTGCTGGGCGACGACCGGCGCCGGGTACTGGCCCGCGCCGGGATGGACCCGGCCACCCTCGACCTGCTCAGCGTGCTGCGCCGCAGCGGCGAGCCCTACACCCTGACGACCCGTGAGCTCGGCCGTCGCTCCATGGTCACCGCGGGAGCGGTCTCCCAGCGGGTGGCACGCGCCGAGCGCGAGGGGCTGGTGACCCGCCGGCCCGGCGAGGGCCGCCCGCGGACGGTCCTCGTCGAGCTGACCCCGGCCGGCCATGACCTGATCGAGGCCACCGTCGACCAAGTGCTCCACCGCGAGGCGGAGTTGATCGACGGCCTCACTCCCGCGCAGCAGGAACAGCTCGCCGGTCTGCTGCGGATCCTGCTCCAGGACACCCAGCGCAAGCTCGGCGACGACCGGATCGGCCAGGTCGGCGAGGCCTGAGGAGGGCCTTCGCCGGTCAGGTGCGGGGCGCCGGGAGGGCCAGGGAGGGGAAGAGCGCCTCGTCGGGCAGTCCGAGCTGCGCCCGGAAGGCGGCACGGCCCGCCGCGGTGAGGGTGAGGATGCGGGTGGCGACGGCCTTGACGACCCAGTCGCGCTCCAGGGCGTGCCGGTAGAGCGCCGCTCCGACCGCGCCGGAGAGATGCTGACGGCGCACCGTCCAGTCGAGGCAGGTGCGGACATGGGCCCGGTGGGCGGCCGGCGGCGCGGCGTCGGGGATGCCGAGTGCGGTGAGCCAGTCGGCGCCGGCGGCGGTCAGCACCAGGCCGTAGTCCCGCGCCAGCAGGCCGCGTTCGGTCATCGCCTCGGCGATGGCGACGCCGAGGGCGCCGGCGATGTGGTCGTAGCACGTCCGGGCGTGGTGCAGCGCCCGGCGGTGGTTGGCCTCGGCCAGGGAGCGGATCGGGACCTGGCGGTAGGGGGCCAGACCGGCGAGGTTCTCCAGGGTCTCCGCGGTCTCCGGCCCGGCCAGCCGTACGTATCGCCGTCGCCCCTGGCGCTCCTCGGCGAGCAGTCCGCCGGAGACCAGGAGGTTGAGGTGCTCGGTGGTGGTGGACGGCGCCACCGCGGCGTATTCGGCCAGTTCGCCCGCGGTCCAGGTGCCGCCGTCGAGCAGGGCCATACAGATCGCGGCACGGGTGCGGTCCGCGAGCAGCGCCGCGAGGGCGGCCAGATCGGGGGTTTCCGCGACGCTTTCCTGATCGGCGTCCCATCGTTTCATGTACACAGAGTAACCTCTGATAACATTTCGGTGAGCACCGAATCAACCGGCTTCTATCCTCGGCACCATGAAAGGCGCGCTGGAGAAAAGCAGTTCGGTCGCCCCGGCGCTGCTGTCCACGGAGAACGACGACGGGACATTCGTGCTGGTCGAGCTGCGCATCCGGTGGGAGCTCGGACCGGTCGTCAGCGTCTGGCTGCCGGCTCGCGGCCGCACCGCGCAGAACCTCGCGGTACGCCCGGACGTGGTCTTCAATCTGCCACCGGACGGGACGGGCACCGAGGAGGGGACCAGCGCCCTGCCGTACTCCACGGACGCGCCGTGGACGGAGCCGTCCGAGCTGGTCCGGCCGCCCCGACTGGTGCACTGTCCGGTGCAGTTGGAGGCGCGCCGGGTCGGCGAGCGGACGGTCACCGACGGCGCGTGGACACAGATCGAGGCGCAGGTGCTGCGGGTGCATGCCGATCCGCGGTGGGTGCTGCCGCTGGGCGACGGGCGGATCGACCTGGGGGCGTGGCATCCGCCGGTGCACGATTTCCGGCCGCCGGGCACTCCCCCGCCGCAGGCCGTACCGGCGTCCGCACAGGAGATGGCACGGCAGTTGGGGCGGCGCTTCCCGGCCGCACGCGGCGGCTCGTAGGGCAGTGGCCGCGGCGCAGCGGGCCCGGCAGCACAAACGCCGCGGCGCCTGCCCTCCGGTCGGGGGAGGAGGCAGGCGCCGCGGTTGTTCCGCACGACGTTGTACGGGACATCGGGGGACGGTCGGTCACACGGTCAGTGCCCGGTCCGTCGGCTTGATGGGAGCCGGCAGGGCGCTGACTCCGGTGAGGAAGCGGTCCACGCCCTTGGCCGCGGAACGGCCCTCGGCGATGGCCCACACGATCAGGGACTGGCCGCGCCCGGCGTCACCGGCGACATACACACCGGGGACGTTGGTGGCGAAGTCGGCGTCGCGCGCGACATTGCCGCGCTCGTCGAGCTCCAGGCCGAACTGCTCGACCAGGCCGTTCTCCTGGTCGGTGCCGGTGAAGCCCATCGCGAGGGTGACCAGCTGGGCCGGGATCTTCCGCTCGGTGCCGGGCTTCGGCGTCGGACGGCCGTCCTTGAACTCCACCTCGGTCAGGTGCAGCCACTGGACGTTGCCGTCCTCGTCGCCCTCGAAGTGGGTGGTGGAGACGGAGTAGACCCGCTCGCCGCCCTCCTCGTGCGCGGAGGTGACCTTGTAGAGCATCGGGAAGGTCGGCCAGGGCTGGTTGGCGTTCCGCTCCTCGCCGGGCTGGGGCATGATCTCCAGCTGGGTGACGGAGGCCGCGCCCTGACGGTGGGCGGTGCCGACGCAGTCCGCGCCGGTGTCGCCGCCGCCGATGACCACGACGTGCTTGCCCTCGGCGGTGATCGGGGCGACGGTCAGGTCCCCCTCCTGCACCTTGTTGGCGAGCGGGAGGTACTCCATCGCGAAGTGGATGCCGTTCAGCTCACGGCCGGGCACCGGCAGATCGCGGGAGGTGGTGGATCCGGCGGCGATGACGACGGCGTCGTAGCGCTTGCGCAGCTTCTTGGCGTCGAGGTCGCGGCCGATCTCCACCTCGGTGCGGAACTTGGTGCCCTCCGCGCGCATCTGCTCGATGCGGCGGTTGATGTGGCGCTTCTCCATCTTGAACTCGGGGATGCCGTAGCGGAGGAGACCACCGATACGGTCCGCGCGCTCGTAGACGGCGACGGTGTGGCCGGCCCGGGTCAGCTGCTGGGCGGCGGCCAGTCCGGCCGGACCGGAGCCGATGACGGCGACGGTCTTGCCGGAGAGGCGCTCGGGCGGCTGCGGGGTGACGTCCCCGTTGTCCCACGCCTTGTCGATGATGGAGACCTCGACGTTCTTGATGGTCACCGGCGGCTGGTTGATGCCCAGCACACAGGCGGCCTCACAGGGCGCGGGGCAGAGGCGACCGGTGAACTCCGGGAAGTTGTTGGTCGCGTGCAGCCGCTCGCTGGCCTCGGTCCAGTCCTCGCGGTAGGCGTAGTCGTTCCACTCGGGGATGAGGTTTCCGAGCGGGCAGCCGTTGTGGCAGAACGGGATACCGCAGTCCATACAGCGCGACGCCTGCTTGCTGATGATCGGCAGCAGGGAGCCGGGCTGGTAGACCTCGTTCCAGTCCTTGACGCGCTCCTCGACGGGGCGGGTCTTGGCGACCTCGCGCTCGTGGTTCAGGAAGCCCTTGGGGTCAGCCATTGGTCGCCGCCTCCATCATCTTCTCGTGGGTCTCGGACTCGGAGAGTCCGGCCTGCTCAGCGGCGTCCTTGGCGACGAGCACTGCCTGGTACGTGGGCGGGATGACCTTGCTGAAGCGCGCGGCTGCGGCATCCCAGTCGGCGAGGAGCTTGGCCGCGACGGTGGAGCCGGTCTCCTCCTGGTGGCGCTGCACGACGTCGTGCAGCCACTGCTTGTCGGCCTCGTCCAGCGGGTTCACCGCGTCGACGAGCTCCTTGTTGACGTTGGCCTTGTCGAGGTCGATGACGTAGGCGAAGCCGCCGGACATACCGGCCGCGAAGTTGCGGCCCGTCTCGCCCAGCACGACCGCGTTGCCGCCGGTCATGTACTCGCAGCCGTGGTCGCCGACGCCCTCGGAGACCACCGTGGCACCGGAGTTGCGGACGCAGAAGCGTTCGCCGACCCGGCCGCGCAGGAACAGCTCGCCGCCGGTGGCGCCGTAGGCGAGGGTGTTGCCCGCGATGGTCGAGTACTCGGCGAGGTGGTCGGCGCCGCGGTCCGGGCGGACGACGACCCGGCCGCCCGACAGGCCCTTGCCGACGTAGTCGTTGGCGTCGCCCTCCAGGCGCAGCGTGATGCCGCGCGGCAGGAACGCGCCGAAGGACTGGCCGGCGGAGCCGGTGAAGGTGATGTCGATGGTGTCGTCGGGCAGACCGGCACCGCCGAACTTCTTGGTGACCTCGTGGCCGAGCATGGTGCCGACGGTCCGGTTGATGTTCCGGATCGCGACCTGGGCCCGCACCGGCTGGGCGGCCTCGGCGGTGTCCGCGGCCAGGGCGTCGGCGGCGAGCTTGATCAGCTCGTTGTCGAGCGCCTTCGCCAGGCCGTGGTCCTGCTCGATGACCTGGTGGCGCACGGCGCCCTCGGCCAGCTCGGGGACGTGCAGCAGCGGGGCCAGGTCCAGGCCCTGCGCCTTCCAGTGGTCCACCGCGCGGGAGGTGTTCAGCAGCTCGGCGTGGCCGATGGCCTCGTCGAGGGTGCGGAAGCCCAGCTCGGCGAGGAGCTCACGGACCTCTTCGGCGATGAACTGGAAGAAGTTGACGACGTACTCGGCCTTGCCGTTGAACCGCTCGCGCAGCGCCGGGTTCTGGGTGGCGATACCGACCGGGCAGGTGTCCAGGTGGCAGACGCGCATCATGACGCAGCCGGAGACGACCAGCGGTGCGGTCGCGAAGCCGTACTCCTCGGCGCCCAGCAGGGCGGCGATGACGACATCGCGGCCGGTCTTGAGCTGGCCGTCGGTCTGCACCACGATGCGGTCGCGCAGGCCGTTGAGCAGCAGCGTCTGCTGGGTCTCGGCCAGGCCCAGCTCCCAGGGGCCGCCCGCGTGCTTGAGCGAGGTCAGCGGGGAGGCACCCGTACCGCCGTCGTGGCCGGAGATCAGGACCACGTCCGCGTGCGCCTTGGAAACACCCGCGGCGACGGTGCCGACGCCGACCTCGGAGACCAGCTTCACGTGGATGCGGGCCTGCGGGTTGGCGTTCTTGAGGTCGTGGATCAGCTGAGCCAGGTCCTCGATGGAGTAGATGTCGTGGTGCGGCGGCGGGGAGATCAGGCCGACGCCCGGGGTGGAGTGCCGGGTCTTGGCGACCCACGGGTAGACCTTGTGGCCGGGCAGCTGGCCGCCCTCGCCGGGCTTGGCGCCCTGGGCCATCTTGATCTGGATGTCGTCGGAGTTGACGAGGTACTCGGACGTCACACCGAAGCGGCCGGAGGCGACCTGCTTGATGGACGAGCGGCGCGCCGGGTCGTAGAGACGCTCGGGGTCCTCGCCGCCCTCACCGGTGTTGGACTTGCCGCCCAGCTGGTTCATGGCGATGGCGAGGGTCTCGTGCGCCTCCTGGGAGATGGAGCCGTACGACATGGCGCCGGTGGAGAAGCGCTTGACGATCTCGGACGCCGGCTCGACCTCCTCGATCGGGATCGAGGGGCGGTCGGCGGCGAAGGAGAACAGACCGCGCAGCGTCATCAGCCGCTCGGACTGCTCGTTCACCCGGTCGGTGTACTGCTTGAAGATGTCGTAGCGGCGCGAGCGGGTGGAGTGCTGGAGCCGGAAGACGGTGTCCGGGTCGAAGAGGTGCGGCTCGCCCTCGCGGCGCCACTGGTACTCGCCGCCGATGTCCAGCGCGCGGTGCGTGGCGGCGATGCCGGAGGCCGGGTAGGCCTTGGCGTGCCTCGCTGCGACCTCCTTGGCGATGATGTCCAGACCGGCGCCGCCGATCTTGGTGGCAGTGCCGTGGAAGTACTTCTCGACGAACGCCTCGTCCAGGCCGACGGCCTCGAAGACCTGCGCGCCGCGGTAGGAGGCGACGGTCGAGATGCCCATCTTGGACATGACCTTCAGGACGCCCTTGCCGAGCGCCTTGATGAGGTTCTTGATGGCGGCCTCGGCCTCGATGCCGGGCAGGAAGGTGCCGGCGCGGACGAGGTCCTCGACCGACTCCATGGCCAGGTACGGGTTGACGGCCGCGGCACCGAAGCCGATGAGCAGCGCGACATGGTGCACCTCGCGCACATCGCCGGCCTCGACGAGCAGACCGACCTGGGTGCGCTCCTTGGTGCCGATGAGGTGGTGGTGGACCGCGGCGGTGAGCAGCAGCGACGGGATCGGCGCGTGCTCGGCGTCCGAATGGCGGTCGGAGAGCACGATCAGCCGGGCGCCGTCGTCGATGGCGGCGTCCGCCTCGGCGCAGATCTCCTCGATCCGGGCGGCCAGCGACTCGCCGCCGCCGGAGACCCGGTAGAGGCCGGAGAGGGTCACGGCCTTCATGCCGGGCATGTCGCCGTCGGCGTTGATGTGGACGAGCTTGGCGAGCTCGTCGTTGTCGATGACCGGGAAGGGCAGGGTCACGCTGCGGCAGGAGGACGGGGTCGGCTCCAGGAGGTTGCCCTGGGGGCCGAGGGAGGAGATCAGCGAGGTGACGAGCTCCTCGCGGATGGCGTCCAGCGGCGGGTTGGTGACCTGCGCGAAGAGCTGGGTGAAGTAGTCGAAGAGCAGCCGGGGGCGCTCGGAGAGCGCGGCGATCGGCGAGTCGGTGCCCATCGAGCCGATGGGCTCGGCGCCGGCCTTGGCCATCGGGGCGAGGATGACGCGCAGCTCTTCCTCGGTGTAGCCGAAGGTCTGCTGGCGGCGGGTGACCGAGGCGTGGGTGTGCACGATGTGCTCACGCTCGGGCAGGTCCGCGAGCTCGATCAGACCGGAGTCCAGCCACTCCTGGTAGGGCTGCTCGCCGGCGAGCTGCGCCTTGATCTCGTCGTCCTCGATGATGCGGTGCTCGGCGGTGTCGACGAGGAACATCCGGCCGGGCTGCAGGCGGCCCTTGCGGACGACCTTCGCGGGGTCGATGTCCAGGACGCCGACCTCGGAGGAGAGCACGACCAGGCCGTCGTCGGTGACCCAGTAGCGGCCGGGGCGCAGACCGTTGCGGTCGAGGACCGCGCCGACCTGGGTGCCGTCGGTGAAGGTGACACAGGCCGGGCCGTCCCAGGGCTCCATCATCGTGGAGTGGTACTGGTAGAAGGCCCGCCGGGCCGGGTCCATGGAGGGGGAGTTCTCCCACGCCTCGGGGACCATCATCAGCACGGAGTGCGGCAGCGAGCGGCCGCCGAGGTGGAGCAGCTCCAGGACCTCGTCGAAGGAGGCGGAGTCGGAGGCGTCCGGGGTGCAGACCGGGAAGATCCGCTCCAGGTCCTCGCTGCCGAAGAGCTTGGAGGCGAGCTGCGACTCACGGGCGCGCATCCAGTTGCGGTTGCCCTTGACCGTGTTGATCTCGCCGTTGTGCGCGACGAAGCGGTACGGGTGGGCCAGCGGCCAGCTCGGGAAGGTGTTGGTGGAGAACCGCGAGTGCACCAGCGCGATGGCGGTGGCGAAGCGGCGGTCGGACAGGTCCGGGAAAAAGGGCTCCAGCTGTCCGGTGGTGAGCATGCCCTTGTAGACGATCGTCCGGGCGGACAGCGAGGGGAAGTAGACCCCGGCCTCCCGCTCGGCGCGCTTGCGCAGCGCGAAGGCCTTGCGGTCCAGCGCCAGGCCGGTGTTCTTGCCGTCGCCGACGAAGATCTGTGAGAAGGCGGGCATGGTGGCGCGCGCGCCGTTGCCCAGCAGCTGCGGGGCGACCGGGACCACCCGCCAGCCGATGACGTCCAGGCCCTCTTCACCGGCCATCGTCTCGATGCGCGAGACGGCGTCGGCCGCTTCCTGGGCGTCGGACGGGAGGAAGGCGATACCGACGGCGTAGGCGCCGGCCTCGGGGAGCTCGAAGGTGACGTTCTCGCGAAGGAACGCGTCCGGCACCTGGAGCAGGATGCCGGCGCCGTCGCCCGAGTCGGGCTCCGAGCCGGTGGCACCGCGGTGCTCCAGATTCGTCAGGACGGTGAGCGCCTGCTCGACCAGTGCGTGGCTGGCCTCGCCGGTGAGGGTGGCCACAAAGCCGACGCCACAGGCGTCGTGCTCATTGCGGGGGTCGTACATCCCCTGCTGGGCGGGGCGGCCGTCCATGGGCGACCAGGCGGCGGCGTCGCTGCTGCTGGTGGTCGCGGAGTGCGTGGACGCGAAACGCATCGGCTCTCCCAACGTCGTCGTGGCATAGGCATTGCCGAGGGACGACGTTGGCCCTCCGCGAAATTTCGTGCAGGTTACAGGATGACTCCCTTCTCAAAAAGCGAAAAGGGGCTTCCAGCATGCGGACACCGCACCTGCGGTGAGTCAGTACGCGGACGGAAACGAGGCCGTCCCACAAGGCGGCGTTCGGCGAGCGACATTGCCCGCGACGCCTGGGCCTTATGCCCGGCCGTCAACAAACCGAAACCGCTGGGTAACGCTGTAATTATGCAGTCACCCGTATGACACGTCAGCCTACGACGGTTCCGAACAGTGCGCCCAGGGCGTACGTCACACCCGCGGCGGCGCCACCCAGGGCGAGTTGCCGCAGCCCGCTGAACCACCAGGAACGCGCCGTCACACGCGCCACGACCGCCCCACAGGCGAACAGTCCGACCAGGGCGAACAGCACCGCGGGCCAGATCGCGGAAGCCCCCAAAAGGTAAGGAAGAAGAGGCATCAGCGCGCCCAGCGCAAACGATCCGAAGGAGGAAATCGCCGCCACGGCGGGCGAAGGAAGGTCGGACGGGTCGATGCCCAATTCCTCCCTGGCATGGATCTCCAGGGCCTGCTCCGGGTCCTTGGAGAGCTGTGCGGCGACCTGCCGGGCGAGCGCCGGCTCGACCCCGCGCGAGGCGTAGAGGGCCGCCAGCTCCTCCAGCTCGTCCTTCGGGTGCTTGCGCAGCTCGGCCCGCTCGACATCCAGCTCGGCCTGCACCAGCTCACGCTGCGAGGCGACCGAGGTGTACTCCCCCGCCGCCATCGAGAAGGCGCCGGCCGCCAGGCCCGCGAGGCCGGTGATGATGATCGCCTGCTGCGACAGCGCGCCGCCGGCGGCGCCCGTCATCAGGGCGACGTTCGAGACCAGCCCGTCCATCGCGCCGAAGACGGCGGGGCGCAGCCAGCCACCGTTCACATCGCGGTGGGTGTGGTTGTCGCGGTGGGCCACATGCGTCGGCGCCGCGGCATCCATGATCTCCATGACGGACATATCGGTACCTACTCCCTGCGAGCGAGGTGTGGGCCGATGGCGGCACTTCCCCCTCCAACGCTTCGAAGTTATGCGGGGATTGGCCTTCGCCGCTAGCAAGGAAGGCCGAACTTACCGCGCTGACCTGCGGCTTTTCCGCGAGGTCGGGGATGAGATCCGGGTCACACGCCCGTACGGGGCCCGCCGGGCGCACCACTCCGGGGCCGTCCGAGGGAGTCGACCGGGTGACCCTGCCGCCCGGGACAGGAGAGCCGGGCCGTCGCGTGGCACGGATACAGCGCAGCGGTCCGAAGCCGGGCGGCGCCCCGCGGTCCCCGGCGGCGGTCCGGCCCGTACGACAGAACGGCACGCACATGAGCGCAGCGCACCCTCCGCCCGCGGATCCGGCCGGGCCCGGCGCGGGCGAGGCCGTCCGCGACCGGGCCCGGGGCGCGCTGCTCGGGCTCGCCGTCGGTGATGCGCTCGGAGCCCCCGCGGAGAACATGAAGCCCTCGCAGATCCGCCGCCGCTGGGGCCGGATCGAGGGCTATGTCGAGGACGACCCGGCCGGCACCGACGACACCGAGTACGCCATCTTCTCGGGGCTGCTGCTCGCCGCGCACGGCTCGGCGCTGACCGTCGCCCATGTCGAGGCCGCCTGGCACCGGTGGATCGCCGACCGTGACGAGGGGCCGTTCCGCGGTGCGGGCTTCAGTGAGCGCGGCACCCTGGAGAACCTGCGCCGGGGCCTGGCCGCGCCCATCTCCGCCCAGCACCGGCACGCCTGGAGCGACGGGCTGGCGATGCGCGCCGCGCCGTTCGGGGTCTTCGCCGCCGGACGGCCCGCCGAGGCCGCCCGGCTCGTCGCCATCGACGGCACCGTCAGCCACGACGGCGAGGGCATCTACGGCGGCCGGGCGGTGGCCGCCGGGGTCGCCACCGCCATGGTCGCCGCCTCCACCGACGCGGTGATCGCCGCCGCGCTGTCCGTCGTGCCGGAGGACTCCTGGACCGCCCGCTCTCTGCGCCGGGCGGTCGGTGCCGCTCAGCGCTCCCGGCACGACCCGGGCATCACCCGGCTCGGCACCGAGCGCGCGGTGCGCTCCGCCGTCGTGGTCGGCGGCTACCCCTGGACGGACCTGGCGCCGGAGGCCGTCGGCCTGGCCTTCGGCGCGTTCGAGGCGGCCCGCGGTGACTTCTCCGCCTCGGTGCTGACCGCGGTCAACATGGGGCGCGACGCCGACACCACGGCGGCCGTCGCCGGGGCGCTGGCCGGTGCGCTGTGCGGCGCCGCCGCGATCCCCGGGGCCTGGGCCGCCGCCATCGGCCCGGCGCGCGGCAGCTGTCTGCCGTCGATGGCGGGCTATCACGTCCTGGACATCGCGGAGCTGCTGACCTCGCAGGGGACGGACCCGGGGGCCCGTGCCACGACGGGGCCCGCGGCCGGGACGGGCGTCGAGGCCGTGGTGGGGGCCGGATGAACGGCCGGGAAGCGGTGGGGAGCGCCGCCGGTCCCGGCGACACGGACGGTGCGCGGAGCCGTATCGAGGGGCTGCTGCTGGGGGTGGCCTCGGGGGACGCCGCCGGGTGGCCGGCGGCCCGGCACCGTGCGGCGCGGATGCCGGAGTGGACCCGGCGGCTGACCCGTGAGCTGGACACCTTCGCCGAGCAGAACGCGACCACCACGCTGCCCGTGCCGATCGCCCTCAACCAGCCGCCCGAACCACTGCGGCTGGGGCCCTCCGACGACGCCGAATGGGCGGCCTTCACCGCCGAATCGGTGCTCACCGCGGCCGGCGCACCCCTCAGCGACCTGGGCCTGGACCGCCGGATGCGGGCCGCCCTCGACCTCGCCTGGAACGCGCTCGCCAACGAGGTCGCCGCGGCAGCCGACCGGGCGCCCGAGGTCGAGTCCGCCGTCCTGCCGCTGCGCGCCCGGATCTCCGTACGGGCCGGGCTCGGCAACCTCGCCGCCGGGCTGCGGCCGCCCGCCACCGGCCATGACAACCCGCACTACTTCGACGACGCGGCCTGCGTACGCGCCGCCGTCCTGGCCGTGGTGCACCCGGGCGAGCCGTCCGCCGCGGCCGAGCTGGCCGAGTACGACGCGCGCTACACCCAGGACGGCGACGGGGTGCACGGCGCGCGGGCGATGGCCGCCGCGGTCGCCGCCGCGCTCGGCGGCACGGCGGCCGCCGGCTGTGTGGAGGCGGCGCTGGACCAGCTCCCCGAAGGCACCGAGATCCGCCGCAACGCCCTGCACGCGGTCCGCCTCGCCCGGTCCTTCGCCACCGACGGCCCCGGCGCCGCCGGCCGCCCCGGCACCGCCTTCGCCCTGGTGCCCGTGCTGGAGCACGAGATCGTCGACCACGTCTACAGCTACGGCATCGCCGCGGCCGAGACCGTCCCGGTGGCGCTGGCACTGGCCCTCGCGACGGACGGGCGGGTCGCCGAGGCGGTACCGGCCGCCGCCTGTCTCTCCCGGGTCGCCGACTCCGCCCCGGCCCTCGCCGGGGCGCTGACCGGAACGCTCGGCGGCGCGCAGGCCCTGCCCCGCACCTGGCGCGACGCCTGCCGGGTGCTGTCCGGCTGTGCGCTGCCACGGCTGGCCGGCACGGATCTCGTCGAGCTGGCCGGGCTGCTCGCCCGTACGGAGCTGACCGCGCCCGAAGCCGCCGCGGCTCCCCCTCCGGCCCGTCCGGAAGCCGTCTCCCGTGCCCTTCTGGCTCCCGCCCCCTCCCCCACCGTGGAAGGACTCACCCACACATGACCTACGCAAGCGAGCAGACACCGGCCGCGGCGCACGCCCCCGACGCGCAGGCCACCCGGATCCTGCCGGTCACCCCCGTCACCCCCGTCACCGCGGTCGCGCAGCCGTCGCCGGTGCCTCCGGTGCCCCCCGTCGCCCCCGTCCCGCCGTCCCTGGAGGACCGGGCGACCGGCACGCTGGTCGGCGCCGCCGTCGGCGATGCGCTCGGCGGGCCGGTGGAGGGCCGGACACCGGAGGAGATCGTGAAGCGGCACGGCGGCCGGGTCGAGGGCATCGTCGGCCCGTTCCACGACGACTGGCGCACCGCCCGCCCGCTCGCGCCGTTCCACAAGGGCGACGGCCATGTCACCGACGACACCCTGATGACCCATGCGCTGGTGCGGGTCTACGAGGCGGTGCGCGACCACCTCGACGCCTATGACATCGCCGACCACCTGGTACCGGATCTGATCGGCACCCCGCGCTGGATCCCGGAGCTGGAGGCCGAGGCGCTGCCGGTGCAGCGGATCTTCCTCGCCGAGAAGTGGATCGTGGCGCGGCTGCACTACGGGCACGCGGACCCGCGCGAGGCGGGCGTCGGCAACATCGTCAACTGCGGTGCGGCGATGTACATGGCGCCGGTCGGCATCGTCAACGCCGGCAATCCGGACCGGGCCTACGCCGAGGCGCTGGACATCGCCGGTGCCCATCAGTCCTCGTACGGGCGGGAGGCGGCGGGGGTGTTCGCCGCGGCCGTGGCCGCCGCGTTCGTCCCGGACGCCACCCCGTCCTCGGTCGTCGTCCAGGCGCTGCGGCTCGCCAAGGACGGCACCCGGGCCGCGATCGAGGCGGTCTGCGAGGCCGCGTCCTCGGTCACCGGCCCCGAGTCGGCGGCGGCCCCGCTGCGCGCGGCGGTCGCCCCCTTCGACACGGTGGGTCCCGACTACCGCAACCCGTCGCTCGGCGCCCGGCGGCCCTCCCGGCTGCACGCCATCGAGGAACTCCCCATCGCCCTGGGCATGTTGCTGATCGGTGGCGGCGACTTCCGGTCCACCGTCCTCGGCTCGGTCAACTACGGCCGTGACAGCGACTCGATCGCCACGATGAGCGGTGCGCTGGTCGGTGCGCTGCGCGGTGCGGAGGCGGTGCCGGCCGAGTGGAGCACGGAGGTCGCCCGCGCCAGCCGCCTCGATCTGCAGGCGCCGGGGGCCGCGCTGGCCGCCGTCGCGCGTGAGGTCTTCACCCGCGACCGGGCCCGCGCCCGCACCCATGAGCAGGCCTTCACCGCGATCTCGGCCATCCCCGCGATGACGGAGGCGGTCGGACGGTGACGGCCACGGCGGCCGCGCTCGCCCGGCCCGCTCCCCCGGCGCCGCTCCGGGTGACCTGGGTGCAGCCCGAGGATCTGATCGGGCATGAGCTGCGCCAGGCGGCGGAGGACGGCCGGGACGCCGCCGGGATCGCGCGGCGGTGGCGGGCGGCGGGCGGTACTACGGCGCCGGGCCGGGCGGGCGCCTCCCCCGGCCCGGCCGGTCCGGCCCTGCGGGCGCTCGCCGGGACCCTGCTCGATGAACTCGCGCTGCTGCCCTGCCCGTCGGAGGCCGACGAGCCCACCGACCTGACGGTGATTCAGGAGGGGTGGGAGCCCTGGCCGGTGGACAGCGGTCCGCGGCCGGAGGGCGGGGGGACGGCCGCCCGTCTGGAGGCGGCCTGGCTCGGGCGGGCGGTCGGCTGTCTGCTCGGCAAGCCGGTCGAGAAGCTGCCGCTCAGCGGGGTCAGGGAGCTCGCCCGCGCCACCGGCAACTGGCCGCTCGCCGGGTACTTCACGGAGGCCGGACTCGACCCGGCGGTGGCCGCGCGCCACCCCTGGAACCGCCGCAGCCGCGCCACCTCGCTCGCCGAGAACATCGACGGTATGCCCGAGGACGACGACCTCACCTACCCGCTGCTCGGCCTGCTGCTCCTCGAACGCCACGGGGCCGGCTTCACCACGGCCGACGTGGCGCGGCTGTGGCTGGACGAGCTGCCGGCCGGCCGGACCTTCACCGCCGAGCGCCTGGCGTACCGCAACCTGCTGGACGGCATCGAACCGCCGCACACCGCGCGCTACCGCAACCCGTTCCGGGAGTGGATCGGCGCCCAGATCCGCGCCGACATCCACGGCTGGACCCACCCCGGCGACCCGGCCGCCGCCGCGGCCCAGGCCTGGCGGGACGCGACGCTCAGCCATACCGCGAACGGGGTGTACGGCGCGATGTTCGTGGCGGCCGCGCTCGCCGCGGCGGCCGGCGGCGGCACCGATGTGCACGGTGCGCTGCGGGCCGGGCTGGCCGTGATCCCCGCGCGGTCCCGGCTCGCACGGGCGGTCCGCCGCGGTATCGCGCTGGCGCACGACGAGCCCACCGGCACCCCGGCCGCCTTCGCCGGCGTCGTCGACCGGCTGCATACCGCGTACGGCCATCACCACTGGGTGCACGCCGTACCGAACGCGGCGCTGCTGGCCGCCGCGCTCACCCATGCCGACGGTGACTTCACCGGCTCCATCTGCCGTGCGGTGTCGGGGGGTTGGGACACCGACTCGAACGGTGCCACCGCCGGTTCGCTGGCCGGACTGCTCGCCGGGTCGCCCGCCGCGCTGCCCGCCCACTGGACGGCACCGCTGCGCAACCGGCTGGCCACCGGCGTCCGCGGGATGGACGGCATCGGCTTCGACGCCCTCGCGGAACGCACCGCCGCACTGGTCGTGCCCGGTGACCCCGTCCTGCCCGGTAGCCCCGTCGTGCCGGGCAACCCCTCCGACCGAACAGAGGCCCCCGCACCATGACCGACCCGTCCCTGTCCGGGGCACCCCGGCCCGCCGCCGACGAGCACACCGACCCCGGGTCCCCCGCCCCCGAGTCCCCCGTCCCCGGCCCGCTCGCCGGGCTCCGGGTGCTCGATCTCGCCACCCTGTTCGCCGGTCCGCTCGCCGCCACCCTGCTGGGCGACTTCGGCGCCGAGGTGATCAAGGTCGAGCATCCGCACCGGCCCGACCCGTCGCGCGGCCACGGGCCCGCCAAGGACGGCATCGGCCTGTGGTGGAAGCTGCTGGGCCGCAACAAGAGGACCATGACGCTCGATCTGTCCCACCCGGGCGGCCGGGACGTGCTGCTGCGGCTCGCCGCCGGGACGGACGTCATCGTGGAGAACTTCCGGCCCGGGACCCTGGAGAGATGGGGCCTGGGCTGGGACGAGCTGTCCGCCGTCAACCCGCGCCTGGTGCTGGCCCGGGTCACCGGCTTCGGGCAGTTCGGGCCGTACGCCCGGCGCCCCGGGTTCGGCACCCTCGCCGAGGCGATGAGCGGCTTCGCCGCGCTCACCGGTGAACCGGACGGTCCGCCGACCCTGCCGCCGTTCGGTCTCGCCGACGCGATCGCCGCACTGACCACGTCGTACGCCGTGCTGGCCGCGCTGCGCGGACGGGAGACCACCGGCCGCGGCCAGGTCATCGATCTGGCCCTGATCGAACCGATCCTGACGGCCCTCGGTCCGCAGCCGCTCTGGTACGACCAGCTCGGCCACGTCCAGCCGCGGACCGGCAACCGCTCCCCGAACGTCGCCCCGCGCAACACCTACCGCACCGCCGACGGCTCCTGGGTGGCGGTCTCCACCTCGACCGAGTCGGTCGCCGGGCGGGTGATGCGGCTGGTCGGCCGGCCCGAGGTGATCGACGAGCCATGGTTCGCGACCGGCGCGGGGCGGGCCCGGCACGCCGATGAGCTGGACGCCGCGGTCGGCGGCTGGATCGCCCGGCACGACCGGGCCGAGGTGCTGGCCGCCTTCGAGAAGGCCGAGGCGGCGGTGGCCCCCATCTACGACATCCGCGAGGTGATGGCGGACCCGCAGTACGCGGCACTGGAATCGATCACCGAGGTCCCGGACGGCGAGCTCGGCACTGTCCGGATGCAGAACGTCCTCTTCCGGCTCTCCGAGACACCGGGCGCCATCCACTGGGCGGGCCGCCCGCACGGCGCGGACACGGATGAGGTGCTGGCCGGGCTCGGGCTGACCGACGCGGAGATCGACGGGCTGCGCACGGCGGGTGCGCTGTGAGCCCGGCCCCGCACACCCCCGGGCAGCCCCCCGCTCCCACCCCGCTGACCTGGCTCTATGTGCCCGGGGACCGCCCGGAGGTGGTGGCCAAGGCGCTCGGCTGCGGGGCCGATGTGGTCGTGGTCGACCTGGAGGACGCGGTCGCCCCGGACCGCAAGGACCATGCGCTGCGGGCCACCGCGGAGCTGCTGAGCGGCCCGGTGCCGGTGCCGGTCCATGTCCGGGTCAACGCGCTGGACGGCCCGCTCGCCGAGAACGAGATCCGCACCCTCGCCCCACTGCCCGGCCTGGCCGGTCTCCGGCTGCCCAAGGTGCAGGGCCCGGCCGATGTCCACCGCGCCGCCGGCTGGGCGACCACGGCCGCGCCGGTACCCGAGCACCTCCCGTACGCCGCGGAAGGCCCCGTACGACCCGCCGGGCACGCTGTCGCGGGACATCCCGCCCCGGTCCGTACGCCCGGTGTCACCGCCACCCTCGCCCCCGCGGGCCCGCCCGCCGCGAGCGCCCTGCCCGCCACCCCGGCCCTGTACGCGCTGCTCGAATCCGCGCTGGGCATCGAGCACGCCTTCGCCATCGCCACCGCACATCCGGCGCTGCGCGGGATCGCGCTCGGCGAGGCCGATCTGTGCGGGGAGCTGGGGGTGCGGGACGACGCGGGGCTGGCCTGGCCGCGCAGCCGGACCGTGGTCGCCGCCCGCGCGGCCGGTCTGGCCCCGCCGCCGCAGTCGGTCCACCCGGACGTCCACGATCTCGACGGGCTGGCCCGGTCCTGCGCCCGGGGCCGGGCGCTGGGGTTCCTGGGCCGGGCGGCGATCCACCCCCGCCAGCTCCCGGTCATCGAAGCGGCATATCTCCCCTCGGCGGAGGAGATCGCGACGGCAGAGGAGATCGTGCGGGCCGCCACGGAGGAGGGCGGGGCGCTGGCGCTGCCGGACGGCCGGTTCGTGGACGCGGCGGTGGTCGCGGGCGCCCGGCGGGTGCTGGATCTGGCCGGGCGCCGGCGCTGACCGCCCCGCCGCGTCCGGACAGCACAGCGCCGGGCGGACCCGGTGTGTCGGGTCCGCCCGGCGCGTGCGGCGGCCGGTGGCCGCCTCAGGACTTCTTGGTGCCGCCGCTGCCGGCGGGCTTGGCATCCGCGGCGGGTTCGTCCGCCGCGTCCCCGGACTTCTTGTCGCCGGGCTCGTCCTCCGCGGAGGTTTCGGCCTCTTCGGCGCCGGACTCCGCCGCGCCGTCGTCGGCCGCCGTCTTCGCCGCGGGCTTCTCGACCGAGACCTTGCCCTCCTCGGCGTCACCGTCCGTGCCGCTCCCGGCAGTCTCGCCGTCCGCGTCCTCCGCGAGCTGCGCACCCGGTTCGACGACCGCTTCGCGGCCGGGTGCCTTCTTGGCGGAGATCACGAAGTAGGCGACGGCCAGGACCAGGACGATCAGCGCGGTCCAGACGTTCAGCCTCAGGCCCAGGATGTGGTGCGCCTCGTCGACCCGCATGTACTCGATCCAGGCGCGGCCGGCGCAGTAGGCGGCGACATAGAGCGCGAAGGCCCGTCCGTGGCCGAGCCGGAAGCGCTTGTCGGCCCACATCACCAGCGCCGCGACGCCGATGCACCACAGGCACTCGTAGAGGAAGGTCGGGTGGTAGGTGCCGCCGATGCGTCCGATGGCCGGGTCGGAGCTGATCTCCAGCGCCCACGGCACATCGGTCGGCTTGCCGTACAGCTCCTGGTTGAACCAGTTGCCCCAGCGGCCGATCGCCTGCCCGAGGGCCAGACCGGGCGCCAGCGCGTCGGCGTACGCGGGGAGCGGGATGCCGCGCCGGCGGCAGCCGATCCAGGCGCCGACCGCGCCGAGCGCCACCGCGCCCCAGATGCCGAGGCCGCCCTCCCACACCTTGAAGGCGTCGAGCGGGTGGCCGTTCGGGCCGAAGTACGGCTCGTACGTCGTGATGACGTGGTAGAGGCGGCCGCCGATCAGCCCGAAGGGCACGGCCCATACGGCGATGTCCGCGACGGTTCCGGAGCGGCCGCCGCGCTGCACCCAGCGCTTGTTGCCGAGCCAGACGCCGACGAAGACGCCGATGATGATGCAGAACGCGTAGCCGCGCAGCGGGATCGGGCCGAGATGTACGACGCCGACCGACGGGCTGGGAATGAATGCGAGGTCCATGGCAGGGACGACGCTACCGCGCCGGGCGGGGTCGGCGGCAACCCGGCCCGGCTACGGCTGCGTAACGACCCCGTCCTCGCGCCGTGACGCTGTGTGCCCGGGGCGGTCGCGGCCCCCATGGGCCGCCGTCTAGGACGCGGGCGCCCCGCTCCTTCCGGTCAGCTCTCCCTGGGGTGCGGCGCTCCTTCCGGGGTGCTTGTCCTGGGGCGTCCCGGGGTGCTTGTCCTGGGGCATTCCGGGGTGCTTGTCCTGCGGCGTTCCGGGGTGCTTGTCCTGGGGTGAGGCGCCCGTGTGCGGCGTGGCGCTCTTCTTCCCCGGCTGCTTGTTCCCCGGCTGCTTGGCCTTGTTGGCGTCCAGGACCATCTTCTTGAGGTCCGCGGGGCCGAACTGCCCGCCCTTCTCCTTCGAGAGGTCCTTGCCGTTGAGCAGGACGGTCGGGGTGCCGCGGTATCCGGAGGTGGCGAAGGCGTCGTTGGACTTCTTCACGAAACGGTCGTAGGTGCCGTCGTTGACGCATTTGGTGAAGGCGGGGGTCACCAACCCCTTGACCTTGCCGGCCAGTTGGAGGAGGTACTTCTTGTCGCCGAACTTGTCCTGCGGCTCGGGCGGCTGGTGGGAGTAGAGGAGGTCGTGGTACGCGCGGAACTTTCCGGCGTCCTGCGCGCACAGGGCGGCGTTGGCGGCGTTACGGGACCCCTGGCCGCCGGCGTTGCCGTCGATGATGGTCACGAGGTGGTACTCGCTCTTGAGCCGGCCGGAGTCCTCCAGCTCATGGATGACCGGACGGAAGCCGGTCTCGAACTGCTGGCAGGCGGGGCAGCGGAAGTCCTCCCACACCGTGAGTGTGGACGGGGCGTCGGCCGATCCCACCGGGACGGCGGGCCTGTCGCCGCCGCTGGCCTGCTTGGGGACGGCGACCTCGTTGTCGTTGGCGGCGGGTTTGCCGGAGGACGACGACGCCCAGACGGCGATGCCGCCGGCCACCGCCAGCACCGCCACCACCGCCCCCGCGACGATCGCCTGACGGCCGCGCCGGGCGCGCGCCTTCTCCTTCTCCCGCTGTTCCTGCAGTCGCTCGCGGGCGCTTTTCTTACCCTCATGGTTCTTCTGGCTCACGCCCCTGGACAACGAAGCGGAGGGGTGCCGCCGCACCCCTCCGCACCGATGTTCGCCCTATCGAGGGACAGCAACCGGGCCCGCGTCCCTCACGGCCCGGCCGCGCGCACCGCCTCTAGGAGTGCTTGCGCACGCCCTCGGCCAGCTCGCCCGCCAGGGAGCGGACCCCGGCGAGACCGGCCGCCAGGTCGCCGTCCGCCGCCAGCAGCAGCTTGACGAACGCCGAGCCGACGATCACTCCGTCCGCGAACCGGGCCACCTCGGCGGCCTGTTCGGCGTTGGAGACCCCGAGGCCGACGCAGACCGGCAGGTCGGTAGTGGCCTTGGTGCGCCGCACGAGGTCCTGCGCCTGCTCGCCCACCGACTCGCGGGTGCCCGTGACGCCCATCAGCGAGGCGGCGTACACAAAGCCGGAGCCGGCCGCCGTGATGTCGGCGAGCCGCGCGTCCTTGCTGCTGGGGGCGACGACGAAGACGGTGGCGAGACCGTGCTTGTCGGCGTGCTCCCGCCAGGTCGCGGACTCCTGGACGGGCAGGTCGGGCAGGATGCAGCCCGCGCCGCCCGCCTCGGCGAGCTCGGCGGTGAAGCGCTCGATGCCGTAGCGGTCGATCGGGTTCCAGTAGGTCATGACGAGGACGGGCTTGCCGGTGGCCGCATGGGCCTCGCGCACCGTCCGCATGACGTCGGCGATCTTCACCCCGCCCCGCAGGGCGATGTCGTCGGCGGTCTGGATGACGGGGCCGTCGAGGACGGGGTCGCTGTGCGGCAGCCCGACCTCCACGACGTCCGCGCCGCCGTCGAAGACGGCCTTGGCCGCCTCGATGCCACCGTCGACGGTCGGGAACCCGGCCGGCAGGTAGGCGATGAGCGCGGACCGGCCCTCGGCCTTCGCGGCGGCGAGGGTGTCACTCAACAGCTTGATGTTCCCGCTCACTTGACGTCCCCCTCGATCTCCGCGTCCTCGGTGCCGGCGTCCGCCTCGACGGCGGCGTCCGCGTCGTAGAGGCCGAAGTAGCGGGCCGCGGTGTCCATGTCCTTGTCGCCGCGCCCGGACAGGTTGACGACGATCAGGCCGTCCTTGCCGAGCTCCTTGCCCACCTCCAGGGCCCCGGCGAGGGCGTGGGCGCTCTCGATGGCCGGGATGATGCCCTCGGTCCGCGAGAGCAGGCGCAGTGCCTGCATCGCGGCGTCGTCGGTGACCGCGCGGTACTCGCCGCGGCCGCTGTCCTTGAGGAAGGCGTGCTCGGGCCCGATGCCCGGGTAGTCGAGACCGGCCGAGATGGAGTACGGCTCGGTGATCTGGCCCTCCTCGTCCTGGAGGACGTAGCTCCTGGACCCGTGCAGGATGCCCGGCTCACCGGCGCTCAGCGTGGCGGCGTGCTCACCGGTCTCGATGCCGTGGCCCGCGGGCTCGCAGCCGATGAGCCGCACCCCGTCGTCCGGGATGAAGGCGTGGAAGAGCCCGATGGCGTTGGAGCCGCCGCCGACACAGGCGACCGCGGCGTCCGGCAGACGGCCGGCGCGCTCCAGGATCTGGCGGCGCGCCTCGACGCCGATGACGCGGTGGAAGTCACGCACCATCGCGGGGAACGGGTGCGGTCCCGCGACGGTCCCGAACAGGTAGTGGGTGCGGTCGACATTGGCGACCCAGTCGCGGAAGGCCTCGTTGATGGCGTCCTTGAGGGTGCGGCTGCCGGACTTCACGGCGATGACCTCGGCGCCGAGCATCCGCATCCGGGCGACGTTCAGGGCCTGGCGCTGGGTGTCGATCTCGCCCATGTAGATGGTGCATTCGAGGCCGAACAGGGCGCAGGCGGTGGCGGTGGCGACGCCGTGCTGGCCCGCGCCCGTCTCGGCGATGACCCGGGTCTTGCCCATCCGCTTGGTGAGCAGCGCCTGGCCCAGCACGTTGTTGATCTTGTGCGAGCCGGTGTGGTTGAGGTCCTCGCGCTTGAGGAACACCCGGGCCCCGCCGGCGTGTTCGGCGAACCGCGGCACCTCGGTGAGTGCGCTGGGGCGCCCGGTGTAGTTGACCATCAGGTCGTTGAGCTCGGCCGCGAACGCGGGGTCACCCTTGGCCTTCTCGTACTCCGCGGCGACCTCGTCGACCGCGGCGACCAGCGCCTCGGGAATGAACTTGCCGCCGAACGCACCGAAATAGCCTTCGGGGTTCGGCACCTGTCCCTCGGGATCGGGAAGGAAGAAATCGGAGGACATCAGACGCACTCCTCGCCGGGGCGGCTGCCCCGGAAGTCCGGTTGTGTCGGGATGGGCATCACGGTGTGCGGCGCGCACGGGGCGGCGGGCCGTCGCCGCAGCGGAGCGGCAACGGGGCGCTCGGCCGGAGGCCGGCCGGCGTCGTGGGACCTGGCCGGGGCGCTCCCCCGCCCCCTCCCCCTCTCCCCCTTCGGGGGAGGGGGCGGGGGTGGGTTCGGGGGTGGGGGGGTGAGCAAGCAGTCAGACGACCGCTGCCTCCCCTGGTGCCCCAGCGCCCGGACGGGGCCGACGCGTCAGTGCGCGGACCCCGGTCGCCATCGCATGCCGTTGATCTGTCCCGGCTCGGAACCGATGTGATACCTGACCCTGCGCCCGTGGACCCGCCGGGCGGGCGCCCGGCAGCCCCGGTGCCACGGCGGCAGCGCACAGCGCTGGGGGCCGGGGTTCCGGCGGGCGGCGGACGGGAAGCCGCGGACGGGCACCGGGCAGGGGACGCGTACGGCCGCCGCCCCGGCGCGCACACCGGCCGGGCCCGGGTGCGGTACCCGGACCTGGCAGCGGCTGCCTGCGGCGGTGGCGGTCATGTCGGTGTGCTGTCCCGGCCGCTCAGGACCGGCCGTGCCGGATCGCCGGGTGGGAGCCCGCGGCGACCAGGTCGGAGACCGCGGTCTTGGGGTCCTTGCCGGTGACCAGCGACTCGCCGACCAGCACCGCGTCCGCGCCGTCGTTGGCGTAGGCGATCAGGTCGTGCGGTCCGCGCACACCGGACTCGGCGATCTTGACGATGTGGTCGGGGATCTCGGGGGCGACCCGGGCGAAGTTGCCGCGGTCGACCTCAAGGGTCTTCAGGTTGCGGGCGTTGACGCCGATGATCTTGGCGCCGGCGTCCACCGCGCGGGCGACCTCTTCCTCGTCGTGCACCTCGACCAGCGGCGTCAGCCCGATCGACTCGGCGCGCTCGATCAGCGAGACCAGCGCCTCCTGCTCCAGCGCGGAGACGATCAGCAGCGCGAGGTCGGCGCCGTAGGCACGGGCCTCCCACAGCTGGTAGGCGGTGACGATGAAGTCCTTGCGCAGGACGGGGATGTCGACCTTGGCGCGGACGGCCTCCAGGTCGGCCAGCGAACCGCCGAACTTGCGCTGCTCGGTGAGGACGGAGATGACGGCCGCGCCGCCCGCCTCGTAGTCGGCGGCCAGACCGGCCGGGTCGGCGATCGCGGCGAGCGCGCCCTTGGACGGGCTGGAGCGCTTGACCTCGCAGATCACCGTGACACTCTCGCCCTTGAGCGCGGCGACGCCGTCCTTCGCGGGGCGCGCCTTCTGGGCCCGCTCCTTGAGCTCGTCGAGGCTGACGCGCGCCTGCCGCTCCGCGAGGTCGGCACGAACGCCGTCGATGATCTCGTCGAGCACACTCACGCGAGCGGCCTCCTTCGGGAGCGGTGTCGGTGGACGGTGACCCGGACGAGCGGTCCCATCCGGCACTCCGATGGTATCCGCCATGGGATGCAGGTCTCACATCCGGTGGACCGCGATCCCACGACCTGGACTTCTCCGGGTGCTGCGGGGCCGGCGGCACCCGTTTTGCCCGGCTGCCGGATCACGGTGCGAGCCCGCTGCCGAAGGGGAGGTTGCGGACGACCGTGAAGGCCAGCAGCAGGCCGCCCAGCGCCCACCAGTGGACGGCTCGCGGCCGCGGGCCGGCCGTGCGGCGGCCGCGGACCGCATTGCCCAGCCAGAGCGCCCAGAAGACCGCACAGACGACGTATCCGGCCACCGCGAGGGCGTTGGCTCCCAGGGCCGCGATGAGGTCGCCGTGCGCGACGGCGTGCGCGCTGCGCAGTCCGCCGCAGGCCGGGCAGTAGACGCCGGTGAGGTGCAGCAGCGGGCACACGGGGTAGTGGCCGGGCTCGTTCGGGTCGACGGCGCCGAGGACGGTGAAGGCGGCGGTGGCGGCGGCCAGGACGCCCAGGGGCGCCATGAGGCGGCGCGGCAGACCGCCGCGCGGGGAGGCATCGGGCCGGGCCGCGGGTTGGCTCACGTGCTGATTGTCCGGCCGGACACACGAAGGCGCAGCTTCTCGGCCGCCGTACGGAACGGTCACGGACGGCGGGTACGGCACCACGGTGCGTACGGGCCGGGAAGCGGCGCCTTCGGGAGGTGCTGCGGGAGTGGCGCCGGGCCCCGGCGCCACGGGAGCGGGGGCTCAGCCCTCCTGCGGCTGCGGCTGTGCCTGCGCCTGGGGGCGCGGCTTGGCCGAGCGCTTGGGCTCCGAGCCCAGACCGGCCATGCGCATCAGACCGCCCACGAGGGCACCGAGGCCGATCAGCGCCATGCCGGCCCAGAAGCCGGGCACATTCGCCAGCACGATGAAGGCTCCGGCGACGCAGAAGCCGATGAACGAGATGATGACGCCGGTCCAGGCGGCGGGGGTGTGTCCGTGGCCACTGCTCGACATGAATGCTCCTCGATGCTCTGTCCGCGCCGGGTCCGGGCGCGATGATCCTCGTCGGCCATTGTCACCGATGCCGGGCGGAGCACCGTTACCGGGTGGGGTCCTCACCGCGGTCCAGGGACTTCCAGATCTCCTCGGGACGGTCCAGATCCGGCGCGGCCGGGGCCCGCCGCGGGCCGCGTGCGCCGCCGGGCGTCCGCTCGTAACGGCCCGACATCGCGGGCCAGTGGCGTCCGTGGACCAGCGCCAGCAGTCCGGCGACCAGCAGCAGCAGCCCGCCGGCCGCGGCCACCCACGGCCATCCGGTGTGCGTGACGTGATGCACATCGGTTCCGGTCAGCCCGACCGCGGTGGCGGCCTTCTCGCGCAGCGCCGAGGTGTCGGAGTTGCCCAGCACAGCGGCGACGGCGACGCCCACACCGCTGAGCGTCAGCAGGGCGGCGACCGCGATCCGGCCGGCCCGGCGGACCGCGAAGACGGCGACCAGCGCGGCCAGGCCGACGACGGCCAGCGCGCCGGGCACACCGGTCACATCGGCGCCGGTCACCGTGCGGGGCAACTCGCCCTGGGCCAGCACCGCGGAGCCCTCGGCCCAGGTGCGGCCGGAGGCCAGCAGCGCCAGGCCGGCGCCGGCCGCGCCGGCCAGCAGCGCCAGGGCGAGGCTGCGGTGCGCGCGGCGCACGGGCCGGTCCGGCGCGGACCCGGAATCGCCCGGCGGCACGGTGTCGGTGGGGGTCTGGGATGCGGCACTCACGCGTACCACTATCGCGCACCGGCCGCCGGGGGCCGGTGCGCGGGGGTGGTGCGGGCGCCTCAGACCGCTACGTGCCCAGGTGGTTGGCCGTATGCACGGCCCGGAGCACCGCGGCCGCCTTGTTGCGGCACTCTGTGTCCTCGGCCACCGGGTCGGAGTCGGCGACGACCCCGGCGCCCGCCTGGACGTAGGCGGTGCCGTGGCGCAGCAGGGCGGTGCGGATCGCGATGGCGGTGTCGGAGTCGCCGGCGAAGTCGAGATAGCCGACACAGCCGCCGTACAGACCGCGCCGGGACGGCTCCAGCTCCTCGATGATCTGCAGGGCGCGCGGCTTGGGGGCGCCGGAGAGGGTGCCCGCGGGGAAGCAGGCGGTGAGCACGTCGAAGGCGGTACGGCCCTCGGCGACCTGCCCGGTGACCGTCGAGACGATGTGCATGACGTGGCTGTAGCGCTCGACGGACATGAAGTCGACGACCTCGACACTGCCCGGTTCGCAGACCCGGCCCAGGTCGTTGCGGCCCAGGTCGACCAGCATCAGATGCTCGGCGCGCTCCTTGGGGTCGGCCATCAGCTCGTCCGCCAGCGCCTGGTCCTCCTGGACGGACGCGCCGCGCGGGCGGGTGCCGGCGATGGGGTGGACCATGGCCCGGCCGTCCTCGACCTTCACGAGCGCCTCGGGGCTGGAGCCCACCACGTCGAAGGCGCCGTCGTCGCCGCCGTCGGGGCCCTCGAAGCGGAAGAGGTACATGTACGGGCTGGGGTTGGTGGCCCGCAGCACCCGGTAGACGTCCAACGCGCTCGCCGTGCACGGGGTTTCGAACCGCTGGGAGGGCACGACCTGGAAGGCCTCACCGGCCCGGATGCGCTCCTTGATGTCCTCGACGGCGTCCTGGTAGGCGGCGCCGCCCCACTTGGCGGTGTACGGCGGGACCTCGGACGGCGGCAGGGCGGCGGCGCTGGGGGGCGCGGGCCGGGCGAGGTCGTCGGCCATGGTGTCCAGGCGGGCCACCGCGTCCGCGTAGGCCTCGTCGATACCGGTGTCGAGGTCGTTGTGGTTGATCGCGTTGGCGATCAGCAGGACCGTGCCGCTCCAGTGGTCGAGGACGGCGAGGTCGGAGGTGAGCAGCATGGTCAGTTCGGGCAGCCGGAGGTCGTCGGTGGTCTGCTCGCCGATCTTCTCCAGGCGGCGCACGATGTCGTAGCCGAGGTAGCCGACCATGCCGCCGGTGAACGGCGGCAGCCCCTCGCCCTCGATGAGGTCCCGGGGGGTGTGCAGGGCCTCGACGGTGGCGCGCAGCGCGGCGAGCGGGTCCCCCTCGGTGGGCACGCCGACGGGCGGGGTGCCGAGCCAGTGCGCCTGCCCGTCGCGGGTGGTGAGGGTGGCGGCGCTGCGGACGCCGATGAAGGAGTAGCGCGACCACGTACGGCCGTTCTCGGCGGATTCCAGGAGGAAGGTGCCGGGGCGCTCGGCGGCGAGCTTGCGGTAGAGCCCGACCGGTGTGTCGCCGTCCGCGAGCAGCCGCCGGGTGACGGGGATGACCCGCCGGTCCTTGGCGAGGGTGCGGAAGGTGTCGAGGTCCGGAAGGGCGGTGCCGGTGGTTCCCGTGGTCATGGCGCGGAGCCTACTGGTCCTGGCCGTCCCGGGTGGCAAGAACGTCCGCGTCGAAGCAGGTGCGGTCGCCGGTGTGGCAGGCGGCGCCGACCTGGTCGACCCGGACCAGGACGGTGTCGGCGTCACAGTCCAGCGCCACCGACTTCACGTGCTGGACGTGGCCGGAAGTATCGCCCTTGACCCAGTACTCCTGGCGGCTGCGGGACCAGTACGTGCAGCGGCCGGTGGTCAGGGTGCGGCGCAGCGCCTCGTCGTCCATCCAGCCGAGCATCAGCACCTCACCGGTGTCGTACTGCTGGGCGATGGCCGGGACCAGACCGTCGGCGCCGCGCTTGAGGCGGGCGGCGATGGCGGGGTCGAGGGCGGGGGTGGTGACCGGGGTGGTGGCGCGGCTGCTCATGGTGTCCATTGTGCCGTGCGGCATCCTGCAGGCATGCATCCTCAGCAGCCGTCCGTGCCGCCACCGCCGCCGGATCCTGACCGCGCCGCACGGGTGGCGGCGCGGGTGCTGGGTGCGGTGTTCGTGGCGGCGGTGGTGGTGGCCGTGGTGGTCGCGGTGGTGGTGCTCCACTCGTAGGCCGGGCCGGGAGGCAGGCTCGGGAGGCGGGCTCAGGGAAGCGGGCTCAGAGGCGGGCTCACATCCCCAGCTTCGCCGCCCGCAGCCGGTCGATCGCGTCCTTGTCGCCGTCCAGCGCCACATCGGCGACCTCCTGCCGGCCGAAGGCGAACATCGTCAGCTCGCCCGGTTCGCCGACGACCGTGACCACCGGGGTGCCGCGATGGGCCACCGCCGTCCGCCCGTCCGGCCGCCGCAGCACCAGGCCCACCGGCGATTTCCGGCCCAGCACCCGGGCCATCCGCTCGATCCTGGACCACAGGGCGTCCGCGAAGACGGGGTCCAGCTCCCGCGCGGCCCAGTCCGGCTGGGCGCGCCGGACGTCCTCGGCGTGGACGTAGAACTCGACGGTGTTGGACGCCTCGTCGATCTGCTTCAGCGCGAACGGCGACATCCGCGGCGGACCGGTCCTGATCAGCTGGATCAGCTCCCCGTACGGCTTGCCGGCGAACTCCGCCTGCACCCGCTCCAGCCGGGCGGCCAGCGGTTTGACGAGGAGCCCGCCGGCCGCGTCGGCGCGCCGCTCGCGCACCACCACATGCGCGGCCAGGTCCCGCGCGCTCCAGTTCTCACACAGCGTCGGCGCCTCGGGGCCGGCGCTTTCCAACAGGTCGGCGAGAAGGAGCCGTTCACGCTTCGCATGGGTCGACATGCGGCCAGCCTACGACCGGCCCCGCAGCCCTGCCACGGGGCCGCGCCGGTGGCCGCCCGGCCGCACCCGGCCGCCGGGCCCGGCCCGCTCAGGACAGGCCCGGGTCCACATGCTCCATCAGGATGCGCTCCAGCTCCCGGGCGGCCCGCGGCGGGGAGACATCGCCCCGGTGGGCGACGGACACCACGCGGTGCATTCCGGGTGTCGAGAAACGGGTGATCCGCAGGCCGGAGCGGGCGGCGACCATGCTGGGCACCACGGCGACGCCCAGCCCGGCCCGGACGAAGCCGAGGACCGCGTCCATCTCGCCGCCCTCGACGGTGAAGGTCGGCTCGAAACCGGCCGCCCGGCACGCCGCGGTGGTGAATTCCCGCAGGTCGTAGCCGCGGCGGAACATGGCCAGCGGCCGGCCGCGCAGATCCTCCACCCGGATGCGGGTGCGCCGGCCGACGGGGGCGGGGCGGTCGGGGGCGGAGACCACGACGAGTTCCTCGCGCAGCAGCTCGGTGGTGGCCAGGGCGGGGGCCTGGACCGGGAGCGGGGTGATGATCAGGGCCAGGTCCAGGGCGCCGTCGGCCAGCGCCCGGACCAGGTCCTGCGAGCCGTCCTCGGTGACGATCAGGTCCACGCCGGGATAGCCGGCGTGGAAGGCGCGCAGGACGTCGGGGACGAGGCTGGCGCAGAGGCTGGGCGGGGCGCCGAGGCGGAGCCGGCCACGGCGCAGCTGGGCGACCTCCTGGACCTCGCGGCGGGCGGTCTCGGCGTCGGCGAGGATGCGCCGGGCGAGCGGCAGCAGGGTCTCGCCGGCATCGGTGAGGGTGATGTGACCGCGGGCCCGGTGGAAGAGCTCCGCCCCCAACTCCCGTTCCAGGGAGCGGATCTGCTGGGACAGGGAGGGCTGGGCGACATGTTCGCGCTCGGCGGCGCGGGTGAAGTGCCGGGTGTCGGCCACGGCGGTGAAGTAGCGGAGCTGCTGCAGCTGCATGAGGCGACGGTACGGCATCGATAGCCAGAGCCTATGGAGATGAGCCGCACCATGTCTTGGACTGATGGGCGGACCGGTCCTTACGGTCGGGACCCATGGCACTGGACACACGGGCGGACCGACGGCCGTCCTTCGCGGGCCTGCTGTGGGGCTCGACCGTCGGCAAGAAGACGGTGATGGCCGTGAGCGGTGTGATCATGCTGCTCTACCTGGTCGTCCACATGCTCGGCAACCTGAAGATCTTCTTCGGGGCGGCCGAGTTCAACGGCTACGCCCACTGGCTGCGCATCGTCGGCGAACCGTTCATGCACGAAGAGTGGACGCTGTGGCTGGTCCGCCTCGTCCTCGTGGCCGCCGTCGTCGCGCACGCCACGTCCGCCTACCAGCTGAGCCGCCGCGACATCAGGGCGCGCCCCAGCAACTATGTGCACAAGAAGGCCCGGACCAGCTACGCCACCCGCACCATGCGCTGGGGCGGGATCATCCTCGGCCTGTTCATCGTCTGGCACCTCCTCGACCTGACGACCGGCACCGTGCACTCCGGGGGCTTCCAGTCCGGCCGTCCGTACCAGAACGTCGTGGACACCTTCTCGACCTGGTACGGCAACGTCATCTACTGCGTCGCGATGCTGGCGCTCGGACTGCACATCCGGCACGGCTTCTGGAGCGCCGCACAGACGCTCGGCGTCGGCAGCCGGACCCGCGACCGCCTCCTGAAGACCCTCGCCCATGCCCTCGCACTGGTGCTGACTGTGGGCTTCATCTCCGTACCCGTCGCCGTCATGACCGGAGTGGTGAGCTGAGCATGGCCCCTTACCCCGACTACACCGCCTACACGACCGGGGAGCCGGTCGCCGACACCAAGGCGCCGGCCGGACCCGTCGCCGGGCGCTGGGACACCCGGCGCTTCGAGGCGAAGCTCGTCAACCCCGCCAACCGCCGCAAGCACACCGTCATCGTGGTCGGCACCGGCCTCGCGGGCGGCTCGGCCGGCGCCACGCTCGCCGAACAGGGCTACCACGTGGTGCAGTTCTGCTACCAGGACTCGCCGCGGCGCGCCCACTCGATCGCCGCGCAGGGCGGCATCAACGCGGCGAAGAACTACCGCAACGACGGCGACTCGGTCCACCGGCTGTTCTACGACACCGTCAAGGGCGGCGACTTCCGGGCCCGCGAGTCGAACGTCCACCGGCTCGCGCAGATCTCCGTCGAGATCATCGACCAGTGCGTCGCCCAGGGCGTCCCCTTCGCGCGGGAGTACGGCGGTCTGCTCGACACCCGCTCCTTCGGCGGCGTCCAGGTGTCCCGGACCTTCTACGCCCGCGGCCAGACGGGCCAGCAACTGCTGCTCGGTGCCTACCAGGCGCTGTCGCGGCAGATCGCCGCCGGGAACGTGGAACTGCACCCGCGCACCGAGATGCTGGACCTCCTCGTCGTCGACGGGCGCGCCCGCGGCATCGTCGCCCGGGACCTGGTCACCGGGACGGTCAGCACCTACTTCGCGGACGCCGTGGTCCTCGCGTCCGGCGGATACGGCAACGTCTTCCACCTCTCGACGAACGCCATGAACTCCAACGCGACCGCCGTGTGGCGGGCGCACCGGCGCGGCGCGTACTTCGCCAACCCCTGCTTCACCCAGATCCACCCCACCTGCATCCCGCGCACCGGCGACCACCAGTCGAAGCTGACGCTGATGAGCGAGTCGCTGCGCAACGACGGCCGGATCTGGGTGCCGAAGGCCAAGGGCGACACCCGGCCGCCCGCCGAGATCCCCGAGGACGAGCGCGACTACTACCTGGAGCGCAGCTACCCGTCCTTCGGCAATCTCGTACCGCGGGACATCGCCTCCCGCGCCGCGAAGAACGTCTGCGACGAGGGCCGCGGGGTCGGCCCCGGCGGGCAGGGCGTCTACCTCGACTTCGCGGACGCCGTCCGGCGCATGGGCCGGGCGAAGGTCGAGGAGAAGTACGGCAACCTCTTCGACATGTACGCGCGGATCACCGCGGAGAACCCGTACGAGGTGCCGATGCGGATCTACCCCGCCGTGCACTACACGATGGGCGGCTTGTGGGTCGACTACGACCTGCAGACCACCGTCCCGGGCCTGTTCGCGATCGGCGAGGCCAACTTCTCCGATCACGGGGCGAACCGGCTCGGCGCGTCCGCCCTGATGCAGGGGCTGGCCGACGGCTACTTCGTCCTGCCGTCCACCATCAACGACTACCTGGCGCGCCACCCGCACCACGACGAGGTCGCCGCTGACCACCCGGTGGTCACTCGGGCCGTGCGGGAGACCGAGGACCGGCTCGCGCGGCTGCTCGCCGTCGGCGGTGACCGTACGCCCGACTCCTTCCACCGTGAACTCGGCGAGCTGATGTGGGAGTTCTGCGGGATGGCCCGCACCGACGAGGGCCTGCGCAAGGCCCTCGGCCGGATCCCGCAGATCCGCGAGGAGTTCTGGCGCCGCCTCAAGGTGCCGGGCACCGGTGAGGAGTTCAACCAGTCCCTGGAGAAGGCCAACCGCCTCGTCGACTACCTGGAGCTCGCCGAGCTGATGTGCCTGGACGCCCTGCACCGGGCCGAGTCCTGCGGCGGCCACTTCCGGGAGGAGTCGCAGACACCGGACGGCGAGGCGGCCCGCCGGGACGAGGAGTTCTCCTACGCGGCCGCCTGGGAGTTCACCGGCACCGGCGAGGCCCCCACCCTCCACAAGGAAGACCTGGTCTTCGAGTACGTCCACCCCACCCAGCGGAGCTACGCATGAGGCTCACCCTGCGCGTCTGGCGCCAGCAGAACGCCGACACCGACGGCGCCATGTCCACCTACGAGGTCGACGGCATCTCGCCGGACATGTCGTTCCTGGAGATGCTCGACACCCTCAACGAGGAGCTGATCCTCAGCGGCGACGACCCGGTCGCCTTCGACCACGACTGCCGCGAGGGCATCTGCGGCGCCTGCTCGCTCGTCATCAACGGTGCGGCGCACGGCCCGGAGCACACGACGACCTGTCAGCTGCACATGCGGTCCTTCCGCGACGGCGACACCATCGACATCGAGCCGTGGCGCGCCGCGGCGTTCCCGGTCGTCAAGGACCTGGTCGTCGACCGCTCCGCCTTCGACCGGATCATCCAGGCCGGCGGCTACATCACCGCGCCGACCGGGTCCGCGCCCGAGGCCCATGCGACCCCCGTGCCGAAGCCGGCCGCCGACGCCGCGTTCGAGCACGCCGAGTGCATCGGCTGCGGCGCCTGCGTGGCGGCCTGCCCGAACGGTGCCGCGATGCTGTTCACCTCCGCCAAGGTGAACCATCTCAATGTGCTGCCGCAGGGCGCGCCCGAGCGCGGGACCCGGGTGCTGGACATGGTGGCGCAGATGGACGAGGAGGGCTTCGGCGGCTGCACCCTCACCGGGGAGTGCGCCACCGCCTGCCCCAAGGGCATCCCTCTGTTCAGCATCACGGCGATGAACCGTGAGTTCGTACGGGCGGCGCGGAAGGTCCGCTGAGTCAGACCGCGGCGGTCCCGATGAGCCCTTCCCGGGTGACGAGCGCGGCCAGCTCCGGCTCGCTGTGCCCCGCGGTGCCCCCGGGCCGCCGTGGCAGGACCATGTAGCGGCTCTCCGCGCTGGAGTCCCACACCGTGATCGCGGTGTCGTCCGGCAGCTCCAGCCCGAACTCGGCCAGGACGGCGCGGGGTTCGCGCACCACCCGCGAGCGGTAGGCCTCGCTCTTGTACCAGGACGGCGACGGCCCCAGCAGCCCGATCGGATAGCAGGAGCACAGCGTGCACACGAGGACGTGGTGCGTGGTGGCGGTGTTCTCGACGACCTTGAGCCGCTGCTCCTGGATACCGCCCGCCATCGAGAGCCCGACCTCGGGCAGCGCCGCGTTCGCGTCGGCCAGCAGCCGCTCGCGGAATCCGGCGTCGGTCCAGGCCCGCGCCACGATCCGCGCCCCGTTGACCGGCGAGGCCCCCTTCAGCATCGCGGCGAGCGCCGCGTCCAGCTGCGCCTCGGCGACCACCCCGGCCTCGATCAGCCGCGCCTCCAGCCGCCTGACCCGCGCCGCCACCGGTGTACTCGTGTGCCCGCCGCTCATGCCCCGTCCTCCTGTACCCGCTCGATGTACGACTCCCAGAGGTCGACCGTGACCTCATGACCGCCCTCGCCCCACAGGTCGGCCGCGGCGAAGGCCACGGTGTAGACGGGCTCGGTCCGCGGCTCGGCGACCCCGGCCGCGCACTCGTCGGCGAGCGCCCACCGCCCCTGGCACTCGACGATCCGCCCCCTGTGTCCGCGCACATACCGCGGCACCCGGGTGTGCCCCACCGGGTCGACGGCGCGCACCCGCACCCGCTCCCCCGCCCGGAATTCAGCCATCGCCGAGCAGCCCCCGTTCGGCGAGCAGCGTCTCGATCGCATGGAGCCAGCGCTCGTAGTACGACGCCGCCAGATACTCCTGCGGGGCCATCCGCTCGACGGCGTCCCGGAACTCGTCGAGCCGGTAGACCCCGTTCCGCACCAGCACGGAGTTCAGCGCGAACACCCGCGCCTCCCAGTCGGCATGGAACGGCGGTTCGTCCGCCTCGATCTCCAGGGCCCCGAACCCCGACTGGCCACCCACATCGTTGACACGGCTCATGGGGCGAGCCTAGGCGTACGCCGCGGTCAGCGCACCGGGTGACCCGCCCCCCGCAGGGCGTCCTTGACCTGGGAGATGCGCAGATCGCCGAAGTGGAAGACGGAGGCGGCCAGGACCGCGTCGGCGCCGGCCGCGACGGCCGGGGCGAAGTCGTCGAGCTTGCCGGCGCCGCCGGAGGCGATCACCGGGATGGTGACGTGCTTGCGGACCGCCTCGATCATCTCGACGTCGTAGCCGTCCTTGGTGCCGTCGGCGTCCATGGAGTTGAGGAGGATCTCGCCGGCGCCCAGCTCGGCGGCGCGGTGGGCCCATTCGACGGCGTCGATACCGGTGCCGCGGCGGCCGCCGTGGGTGGTGACCTCGTATCCGGACGGCGTCCCCGCGTCGGTACGGCGGGCGTCGACCGAGAGGACCAGGACCTGGCTGCCGAAGCGTTCGGCGATCTCGCGGATCACGTCGGGGCGGGCGATGGCGGCGGTGTTGACCCCGACCTTGTCGGCGCCGGCCCGCAGCAGCTTGTCGACGTCCTCGGGGGTGCGGACACCACCGCCGACCGTCAGCGGGATGAAGACCTGCTCGGCGGTGCGGCGGACCACGTCGTAGGTGGTCTCACGGTTGCCGGAGGAGGCGCTGATGTCGAGGAAGGTCAGCTCGTCGGCGCCCTCGTCCCCGTAGATCCTCGCCATCTCGACGGGGTCGCCGGCGTCCCGCAGGTTCCGGAAGTTGACGCCCTTGACGACCCGGCCGTTGTCGACGTCCAGGCAAGGGATGACTCGGACCGCCAGGGTCATGTCGGTTCAGGCCTCTCTGACAGTTCTCGGAAAGCTTCCAGTTCTACTTCGACCAGGACGCGGGAGTCGACGAAGCCGGAGACCACGACCAGGGTCGAGGCGGGCGGCATGGCGGCGAACAGCTCCCGGTGGGCGCGGCCGGCCGCGTCCACATCGCGTAGATGAGTGAGGTACATACGGGTGCGGAGGACCGCTTCGGCGCCCAGGCCGAAGGGGGTGAGTGCCTCCAGTGCGTTGGTGAAGGCGACCCTGGTCTGCACATAGGGATCGCCCTCACCCTGCAGGACGCCGTCGACCAGTGGCATCGTGCCGGCGACCAGGACCCGGTCACCGGCTGCCACGGCGCGTGCGAAGCCGATCTTCTCTTCCCAGGGACTGTCGGTCCGTACGCGCTCGATGGTCATCACGCCGCCTTTCGTTCGCGGTTACGACACTGCTGCCAGCGCCTCTTCGAGGGTGAACGCCTTCGCATAGAGCGCCTTGCCGACGATCGCGCCCTCGACACCTTCCGGCACCAGGGTGGCGAGTGCCCGCAGGTCGTCGAGCGAGGAGACACCACCGGAGGCGACCACCGGACGGTCGGTGGCGGCGCAGACGTTGCGCAGCAGCTCCAGGTTGGGGCCCTGGAGGGTGCCGTCCTTGTTGATGTCGGTGACGACGTAGCGGGCGCAGCCCTCGGCGTCGAGGCGGGCCAGCGTCTCGTAGAGGTCGCCGCCGTCGCGGGTCCAGCCGCGGCCGCGCAGCGTGGTGCCGCGGACGTCCAGGCCGACCGCGATCTTGTCGCCGTGCTCGGCGATGACCTTGGCGACCCACTCGGGGGTCTCCAGCGCGGCGGTGCCGAGGTTGACCCGGCGGCAGCCGGTGGCGAGGGCGGCGGCGAGCGTGTCGTCGTCGCGGATGCCGCCGGACAGCTCGACCTTGATGTCCATGGAGCGGGCGACCTCGGCGATCTGCGCGCGGTTGTCGCCGGTGCCGAAGGCGGCGTCGAGGTCGACGAGGTGCAGCCATTCGGCGCCGGACCGCTGCCAGGCAAGGGCCGCCTCCAGCGGGTCGCCGTAGGAGGTCTCGGAGCCGGACTCGCCGTGGACGAGGCGGACGGCCTGGCCGTCGCGGACGTCGACGGCGGGGAGGAGTTCGAGCTTCGGCATCAGGGGGCTCACAGGGTGTTGATCCAGTTGGTCAGGAGCTGGGCGCCGGCGTCGCCGGACTTCTCGGGGTGGAACTGGGTGGCCCACAGCGGGCCGTTCTCGACCGCGGCCACGAAGGGCTCGCCGTGCGTGGCCCAGGTGACCTTGGGCGCGGCGATATGCGGGTTGCCGACCTCCAGCTCCCAGTCGTGCACCGCGTAGGAGTGCACGAAGTAGTAGCGGGCGTCGGCGGGCAGACCGGCGAAGAGCTGCGAGCCCTCGGCGGCGGCGACGGTGTTCCAGCCCATGTGCGGCACGATGTCGGCCTTGAGCGGGCCAACCGTGCCGGGCCACTCGTCCAGGCCCTCGGTCTCCACACCGTGCTCGATGCCCCGGCCGAAGAGGATCTGCATACCGACGCAGATGCCCATGACGGGGCGGCCGCCGGCCAGCCGGCGGCCGACGAGCCAGTCACCGCGGGCCTCCTTCAGCCCGGCCATGCAGGAGGCGAACGCGCCGACGCCGGGGACCAGCAGCCCCTCGGCGTTCATCGCCCGGTCGTAGTCCCGGGTGATCTCCACATCGGCGCCGACGTGCGCCAGGGCACGCTCGGCGGAGCGGACGTTGCCGAAGCCGTAGTCGAAGACGACGACCTTCTTACGGGATGCCGAGGCGGTCAATTCCATACCCCCAGCCGCAGGACGCCGGCGGCCAGGCACATCGCCGAGCCGATGGACAGCAGGACGATCAGGCTCTTGGGCAGCTCCTGCTTCCAGAAGGAGTAGACGCCGCCGAGGAGGAAGAGCCCGACCAGGATGAAGACGGTGGAGAGGCCGTTCACGGGCTACAGGGCTCCCTTGGTGGAGGGGATGATCCCGGCCGCCCGCGGGTCGCGCTCGCTGGCGTACCGCAGGGCGCGGGCCAGCGCCTTGAACTGGCACTCCACGATGTGGTGGGCGTTGCGGCCGTACGGGACGTGGATGTGCAGCGCTATCTGGGCCTGGGCGACGAAGGACTCGAAGATGTGCCGGGTCATCGTCGTGTCGTAGGAGCCGATCATCGGCGCCATGTTCTCCGGCTCGGTGTGCACCAGGTACGGGCGGCCGGAGAGGTCGACGGTCACCTGGGCGAGCGACTCGTCCAGGGGGACGGTGCAGTTGCCGAAGCGGTAGATGCCGGACTTGTCGCCGAGGGCCTGCTTGAAGGCGGCACCCAGGGCGAGGGCGGTGTCCTCGATGGTGTGGTGGGTGTCGATGTGCAGATCGCCGTCGGTCTTGACCTTGAGGTCGAACAGGCCGTGCCGGCCGAGCTGGTCGAGCATGTGGTCGTAGAAGCCGACGCCTGTCGAGACCTCCACGTCCCCCCTGCCGTCGAGGTCGATCTCGACGAGCACGGACGTTTCCTTCGTCGTGCGCTCCACGCGTCCTACGCGGGTCATCGCTTGCTCTCCTTCAGTACTGCGCGAACCGCGTCGAGGAACGCGTCGTTCTCGGCCGGGGTGCCGGCGGTGACCCGCAGCCAGCCCGGTACGCCGTTGTCACGGACCAGGACGCCGTGGTCGAGGATCGCCTGCCAGGTGGCGTGCGCGTCCTCGAAGAGGCCGAACTGCACGAAGTTGGCGTCGGAGTCGACGACCTGGCAGCCGGTCGCCCGCAGCTCGGTGACCAGGCGGTCCCGCTCGGTCTTGAGCTGCTCGACGTACTTCAGGAGCGTGTCGGTGTGCTCCAGCGCGGCCAGTGCGGTGGCCTGGGTGACGGACGAGAGGTGGTACGGGAGCCGGACGAGCTGGACGGCGTCGACCACGGCGGGGTCGGCGGCCAGATAGCCCAGCCGCAGCCCGGCGGCGCCGAAGGCCTTGGACATCGTCCGGGAGACGACCAGATTCGGCCGCCCCTCGATCAGCGGCAGCAGCGAGGGCCGGTGGCTGAACTCGCCGTAGGCCTCGTCGACCACCACCAGGGCCCCGGCGGCATCGGCGCGGGCCGCCTGCGCCGCCTCGTACAGCGCGAGCACGGTGCCGGCCTCGACGGCGGTGCCGGTGGGGTTGTTCGGCGAGCAGATGAAGACCACGTCGGGCCGCTGCTCGGCGATGGCCGCCACGGCCGCCTCGACGTCGATGGTGAAGTCGTCGTTGCGCGGGCCGGAGATCCAGCCGGTGCCCGTGCCGCGGGAGATCAGCCCGTGCATGGAGTACGACGGCTCGAAGCCGATGGCGGTGCGGCCGGGGCCGGCGAAGGTCTGCAGCAGCTGCTGGAGGATCTCGTTGGAGCCGTTGGCGGCCCACACCTGGTCCTTGGTGACCTCGTGGCCGGCGGTGCGGGTGAGGTAGCGGGCCAGCTCGGTGCGCAGCTCGACCGCGTCCCGGTCGGGGTAGCGGTTGAGCTCCCGGGCGGCCTCGGTCACCCGCTCGGCGATCCGCCGGACCAGCGGCTCGGGCAGCGGGTAGGGGTTCTCGTTGGTGTTCAGCCGCACCGGGACGTCCAGCTGCGGTGCGCCGTAGGGGGACTTGCCGCGCAGCTCGTCCCGGATGGGGAGATCGTCGATACGGGTCACGTGCCTGCTCACTTGCTCTGCGGGACCTTCCAGTCGAACCTGGCCTTCAGCGCGGCGCCGTGGGCCGGAAGGTCCTCGGCCTCGGCGAGGGTCACCACATGGTGGGCGACCTCGGCCAGCGCGTCGCGCGAGTAGTCCACGACATGGATACCGCGCAGGAAGGACTGCACGGACAGCCCGGAGGAGTGGCAGGCGCAGCCGCCGGTGGGCAGCACGTGGTTGGAGCCGGCGCAGTAGTCGCCGAGCGAGACCGGGGCGTACGGGCCGACGAAGACCGCACCGGCGTTGCGGACCCGGGCGGCCACGGCGGTGGCGTCGGCGGTCTGGATCTCCAGGTGTTCGGCGCCGTAGGCGTCCACGACCTTGAGGCCCTCGTCGAGGCCGTCGACCAGGACGGTCGCGGACTGCCGGCCGCCCAGCGCCTCGGTGATCCGCTCGATGTGCTTGGTCGCCGCGACCTGCCGCTTCAGCGCCTCGTCGACGGCGTCGGCCAGCTCGGTGGAGTCGGTGACCAGGACGGCGGCGGCGAGGGTGTCGTGCTCGGCCTGGCTGATCAGGTCGGCGGCGACGTGCTCGGGGTCGGCGGTGGCGTCCGCGAGGACCGCGATCTCGGTCGGGCCGGCCTCGGCGTCGATGCCGATCCGGCCCTTGAGCAGGCGCTTGGCGGAGGCGACGTAGATGTTGCCGGGGCCGGTGACGAGGTTGACCGGCAGGCACTCCTCGGTGCCGTACGCGAACATCGCGATGGCCTGGGCGCCGCCGGCCGCGTAGACCTCATCGACGCCGAGCAGGGCGCAGGCGGCGAGGATGGTCGGGTGCGGGCGGCCGCCGAACTCCTTCTGCGGCGGGGAGGACACGGCGATGCCCTCGACGCCGGCTTCCTGCGCCGGGACGACGTTCATGACCACCGAGGACGGGTAGACCGCGAGGCCGCCGGGGACATAGAGCCCCACCCGCTCGACGGGCACCCAGCGTTCGGTGACCGTGCCGCCGGGGACGACCTTGGTCGTCACGTCCGTGCGGCGCTGTTCGCGGTGGACGATCCGGGCGCGCCGGATGGACTCCTCCAGGGCGGCCCGGACGGCCGGGTCCAGCTCCGCGAGCGCACTCTGCAGGGCCTCGGCGGGCACCCGCACCCGGTCGATCTCGACGCCGTCGAACCGCCGCGCACAATCGATCAGCGCCGCGGTGCCGCGATGGCGTACGTCCTCGCAGATGGGCCGCACCTTCTCCAGGGCGGCTTCCACGTCGAACTCGGCACGGGGCAGCAGGTCGCGCAGGGCGCCGCCCTCGGGAAGGGCGTCACCGCGCAGGTCGATTCGGGAGATCACCCTCCCAGTGTCTCAGACCCGCTCCGGGGCCCGACCGGCCGTATCACTCAGTGATACACAGCGGAGCACACCCCGGACGCATCGTGACCCGGCCGTTCGAAGTTGACCGGAGTTGGCCCTGACCACGCGTGTTCAAGCAGTCACGGGGCGGGCAAGGGCCACACAACGGCGTACGGGGAGACCTGCGGGACGCACGACGACCGGTGCACGAAATGCGTCCGAACAGGTTGCGACACACCACGGGAGAGCAAGGGGGACCCACTGTGACCGAGCCCGGGGACGGCGACGCGCCCGCCGACCTGCAGCTGACATCCGCGGAATGGAGCATGTGGCAGGCCTTCCGCAACGGCAGCACCTGCGATCTGCACATCGGCGATCCGGCCAGGGACGATCCGCACGGGCAGCATCTGTGGGGCGCCGAGCGCCGGGTGCGGGCCCGGGTCGTGGCGCTGCTGCTGCTCGACGGGCCGCCCGCGCAGCCCGGCCGGGTCTCCGCGCTCAAGATCACTGGGGCGTACATCACGGACACTCTCGACGTTGCGGGCGGTGCGATCAAGCCATTCGTGGAGCTGCGGGACTGCCGCTTCGAGGCCGAGGTCGTACTCCCCGAGAGCCGGTTCACCACCCTGCGGCTGGTGAACTGCGCGATACCCCGGGTGGAGGCGGCCCGGCTGCAGACCGAGGGCGATCTCCATCTGCCGCGCTGTGTGGTGCAGTCCGGCATCCGGCTCACCGACGCCCATATCGGCACGGACCTGATGCTCAATCAGACCGTGGTGCACAAGGACCGGCAGGGCCGGTCGATCATGGCGGACGGGCTGACCGTCACCCAGGACCTGCAGGCCGAGATGCTGGAGTCCTACGGGGAGCTGTCCCTGCGCGGCGCCACCATCGGCGTGTCGCTGAGCCTGCGCGGCAGCCGGCTGAGCAACCCCTTCGGCCGCCGGGCCCTGAACGCCCCGCAGCTGACCGTCGAGCGCACCCTCTATCTGACCGCCGCAGGCCTGGCCAACTCCCCGTTCTCCAGCAGCGCCACTCCCCCGTACGGCACCGTGCACACCCCGTCGCGCGGCACCCGTGTGCAGCGCTTCGAGTGCGAGGGCGGGATGCGCCTGGACGACGGGCGCTTCGGTGACGCGGTCGACTTCGAGCACGCCCGGTTCATCATGGAGTCCGACCAGGAGCTGTCGCTGCGCCGCATCCAGACGCCCGAGCTGCGGTTCCTCGGTGAGCGGCCGCAGCGCGGCCGGGTGATCCTCTCCGGCGCCCGGGTGGTCAATCTCGTCGACAAGTCGGCGAGCTGGCCGGGGCTCGGCGGGCTGTGGATGGCCGGCTTCGCCTACGAGACGCTGATCCCGCGCGGCCACTTCCCGCTCTCCCTGCGGCTGCAGTGGGTGGCCGCGGCGACCCCCGAGTACGCACCCGAGCCGTACGAGATGCTCGCCGCCTCGCTGCGCACCACCGGGGAGGACTCCGACGCCCGCGAGGTCCTGCTGGCCAAGCAGCGGCGCCGCCGCGAGACGCTGCCGCTGGCGGCGAAGACCTGGGGCTTCCTGCAGGACTGGACGGTGGCCTACGGCTACCGCCCGGGGCGGGCCGCGGTGTGGATGGCCATCCTGTGGGCGATCGGCACGATCTACTTCTCGATGTCCCCGCCGCCGCCCCTCAAGACGGGCGAGGCGCCGCCCTGGAATCCGTATCTCTACTCCCTCGACCTGCTGCTGCCGGTGATAGACCTCAATCAGAGCGCCGCCTGGAAGCCGGGCGGCGGTGCGCAGTGGGCGGCCGCGGTGCTCATCCTGGCGGGCTGGGTGCTCGCCACGACGGTCGCGGCCGGTGCGTCCCGGCTGCTGCGGCGGCAATAGCCGGTTCACCGCGACCGACAAGGCACACCCGGCCACCGACGTGCACCCCCTCCCGCCGTTTTCCCCACCCCTCAACGGGAGGGGACGGGCCGGAGCGGGTGGGGGTGTCCGGACGTCAAGCGAAGCAGTCCGGACACCCCCACCCGCGCAGGCCCGTCACCGCACCCCGACAGCCCCGCGCAGCGGCCCGGCCCGCCGCAGGCGCCACGGCGAGAAACCCCCACGGCGAGGATTCCCGACCACGTGGGAACACAGCAGAGCGCAGCGTCTAGGCTTACGGGCTGTGACCTCCGTGCGCCTACCGCTCTTCCCGCTGAACTCGGTGCTGTTCCCGGGACTCGTGCTCCCGCTGAACGTCTTCGAGGCGCGGTACCGGGCCATGATGCGTGACCTGAGCGCGGTGCCCGAGGACGACCGCCGCTTCGCGGTGATCGCGATCCGGGACGGCCGGGAGGTCGCCGCCACCGCGCAGGGCATGCCGGACAGCACCCTGCCGGCCGCGGACGGTCCCGCCGCCGGCTTCGGTGACGACCCGATACAGGCGTTCCACACCGTGGGCTGTATCGCCGACGCGGCCACCATCCGGGAGAAGTCGTCCGCCGACGACACCGGCTACGAGGTCCTCGCCACCGGCACCACCCGCTTCCGGCTGCTGTCGGTGGACGCCTCGGGGCCGTATCTGACCGGTGAGGTGGAGGAGCTGGAGGACGGCGAGGGAGAGGGCGCCGGCGCGCTCGCCTCCGGCGTCGTGCGGGCGTTCCGCACCTATCAGAAGCGGCTGGCCTGGGCGAACGAGCGGACCCTGTCGAGCGGGCAGGATCTGCCGGCCGACCCGTCCGTGCTGTCGTACCTGGTCGCCGCGGCGGCCGTGCTGGACGTGCCCGCCAAGCAGCTGCTGCTGGAGGCGCCGGACACCGCGGCCCGGCTGGGGCAGGAGCTGAAACTCCTTCGCCAGGAGTCGGCGCTGCTCGGTAAGCTCCCGTCGCTGCCGGCCGTGGATCTGACCCGGCAGCCGACCAGCCCCAACTGAACGACCGGCCCGAGCGAGGCACGAAGACGTTGGCGAAGAAGTCCAAGAAGTCCGTCGGCACCCCGGCGACGGTCGCCCTCACCGCGGCCGGCGTCCCGTTCACCACGCACTCCTACGAGCACGACCCGGCCGCCCCGTCGTACGGCGAGGAGGCCGCCGAGGCCCTGGGCGTCGCGCCCGACCAGGTGTTCAAGACCCTGCTGGCGGACGTCGACGGCACCCTGACGGTCGCCGTGGTCCCGGTGTCGGGGTCCTTGGACCTCAAGGCGCTGGCGGCCGCGGTGGGCGGCAAGCGGGCCACGATGGCCGACCCGGCGGCGGCCGAGCGCAGCACGGGCTACGTCCGGGGCGGGATCTCGCCGCTGGGGCAGCGCAAGCGGCTGCGCACGGTCGTGGACGCCTCGGCCGAGGGCCGGCCGACGGTCTGTGTCTCGGCGGGGCGGCGCGGGCTGGAGGTCGAGCTGTCGCCGGAGGACCTGGTGGCGCTCACGGGGGCGCACCTCGCGCCGATCGCCCGCGGCTGAACGTACGGCGGGGCGGCCGGTGGACCGGCCGCCCCGGAGCTCCGTGTGGCTCAGCCCTCGGAGGGCGGCCGCTGCTCGTGGTTCTCCCGGAGCCACTGCGGCACCTCCGGCTGCTGTTCCTGCTGCCCCTGCGGTCCCTGCTGCCCCTGGAGCCAGTACGGCACCTCCGGCTCCGGGTCGGGCGGCCCGAACAGCGCGGACAGCACCAGCTGGGTGAGCATCGCCCCGATCGGCCAGGCCAGCAGGGCGCCCTTGGCCTGCAGCCGCAGCGGGCCGTCGAAGGCCACACCGGGGCCGACCTGCTTGGCGTGCTCGGCCACGTCCGGGGTGGGACCCAGCCACATCCCGGTCAGCCAGCCCAGCGCCGCGCCGAGCAGTCCGCCCACGACCAGCGCCACCACCAGCGGAATCCCGCCCCGGCGGCGGAAGAGGAAGACCGCGGCGGTGGTGAGCACACCGAAGGCGAAGGCCAGCAGGAGGAAGGTGCCGTCCGCGCCGATCGACTCCTCGCCCTCGGTGTTCTTGAGGTAGACGTTGCGGGTGTCCGCGATCAGCGGGACATGCGGCGCGAGCCAGTTCCACAGCAGGCCGAGCAGCACACCGGTCGCCGCGACCAGGAGCGCGATCAGCGCGCCCTCGCGCAGCTCGCGGGCCAGCTCGGGACCGCCGAGACCGCCGTGGTCGGCCGCGGGCGCGGCCTCGGGGTGCCGGGGCTCTTCGGGCGGTTGGTTGTCGCGGGGCGTCAGCGGTGCGGTCACACCGTCATCGTGCCAGGTGGGGCTGGTGGGACCGGAAGCAGGACGCCCGTTCGGTGTGGTGGGACCGCTCATCGGGTCGCCGCCCGTCGGTAGGCCCAGGTGGCGACGGCCAGCGAGAGCACCCCGACGGCCGCGCAGACGCCCAGGTCGGCGCCGACCGCGACCCAGTCCGGGTGCGGGTCGAAGCTGCGCGCCAGCGCCTCCACGCCATACGTCGAGGGCAGCAGATCGCGGGCCCAGCCGATCACCGCGGGCATCCGCTCGGCCGGCAGGACGCCCAGCAGCAGCGCCGCCGACATGCCCAACTGGCCGCAGAGCGTGGCGAGTTCCTGGCGCGGGGCGAGCAGGCCGAGGGCCGCGCCGAGACCGGCCAGCGCCGCCCCGGCGAGCGGGAGCACCGCGGCCAGCACCCACAGATGGGTCATCGGCAGCTGGAAGAGCACACAGCCGGTGACCGCGGTGACCACCGTCCCCGGCACGGTGAACGAGGCGTAGGCCGCGGCGGCGCCGAGCACCACGGCGGCCGGCGGCACCGGCAGCGTCGCGTAGTGGTCGAGTCCGCCGCCGGCCCGCAGCTGGCCGAAGTACTGGGCGAGCAGATTGAGCGCCACGAAGGCGACGACCAGCACGCTGGAGCCGGACACCACGGCCCGCGCCGGTTCGCCGCCGTCGACCACCCCGCGCAGCAGGACCATGATCCCGATGGACTGGAAGGTCGCGACGAACAGCAGCGGGATCCGTGCGACCCGGGCCCGGGAGAGCTGGGCACGGTAGACGGCGACCAGCGCGGGCACCAGACGGGCGCGCGGCGCCAGCGGGGCCGCCCCCTCGTCTCGCGCTCCGGTCGCCGGAGCCGCCCCGGCCACCGCCTGCACGGGAACCACACTCACGCTGTCATCACGCCTTCCTCGCTGCCCCCGTGGTAGTTCATACGTCCGCCGGAGCGGTCCCCGTTCACCCCTTGACCAGCCCCTCGGCACGGCCGCCGAGGGCCAGGTACACATCTTCCAGGCTCGGCGTGGCGAGGGTGAAGTCGTCGAGGGCGGCGAAGGCGGGGCCCGCGGTGACGGCGGCGACGGCGGAGCGGGCCCGGTCGGCGGGGAGACGGAGGGTCCAGCGGCGGCCGGAGGCGTGTGCGGCGGCTTGGAGGGCGGCGACCTCGGGCACGTCCAGCGGCGGGCGGTCGCGCCACACCAGCTCCAGCCGCACCTCGTCGCTCACCATTTCCTTCAGTCCCCCGGGCGTGTCGCAGGCGATGACCCGGCCGCGGTCGATCACCGCCACCCGGTCGAGCACGCTCTCGGCCTCCAGGACGTTGTGCGTCACCAGCACCACCGTGACACCGCGCTCGGCCCGGCGCCGGTCCACCGCGGCCCATACGGAGCGCCGCGCGACCGGGTCCATCCCGGTGGTCGGCTCGTCCAGCACCAGCAGCGGCCGCTCGCCGATCAGCGCGGTGGCGAAGCAGGCCAGCCGGCGCTGTCCGCCGGACAGCTTCTTCAGCGCCCGCCCGGTCAGGTCCGCGAGGCCCAGCTCGTCGATCACCGCGTCCCGCTCGGCGCGCGCCTCGCGGGCACCGAGACCGCGCAGCCGGCCGGTGGTCTCCACGGCCAGCGCGACCGTCATCTCGTCCAGCGCGGTGGATTCCTGTCCCAGGTAGCCGAGCAGCCGGGCGGCCCGCTCCGGGTGGCGCACCAGGTCATGGCCCAATACGGAGATACCGCCGGAGTCGGGGCGCAGCAGTCCGGTGAGCTGGCGCACCAGGGTGGACTTGCCGGCGCCGTTGGGGCCGAGCAGCCCGAAGATCTCTCCGCGGTGCACATCCAGGGTGATGCCGTCGTTGGCGCGTACGGCGGGCGCCTGTGCCGCCCCGCGGCGCCCGCGCATCGCGGGGTACGTCTTGACCAGGTCCCGCACGGCGCACACCGGCACCCCGCGCTCCACCTGTTTTGCGCCCGTCCTCACGAGCTATGAGGGTACGCGTCCCCGGCCCGCCTCCGGCCCGCGGGGCTCCGGCGGGCGAGCCGGGCCCGGGACCGTCCGGGCCGTCAGTCCCCGGCCGGAGCGTGCTCGGCGGCCGTCCGCAGATCGACCTCGCGCCAGAAACCGGCCCGGATCGCATAGCGGTCGTGCTCGTCGATCTGGTCGTCCTTGTGGGCGAGCAGGCCGAACCGGGCGGCGTAGCGCAGCAGTTCACCGTCGATCCGGTGCGGGATGCGCGGGTACTCCGTGGACAGCTGCTGGAGATGCGCGGTGTCGGAGAGCCGGTCGGTCCAGCGGCGGGCGAAGACCTGGCCGACCTCGAAGGGGTCGCCGCTGACGGCGGTGATGTCCTCCTCGCGGTCGGCCCAGCGCTGCTCGGCGCTGGTGAGCTGGGCGAGGGTCGGCAGGGCGGCGGTCCCGTCCGGCTCGCCGGCCGGTCCGCCGCGCTCGACCCAGCCCTTGTCGGACGACCAGCGCAGAGTGGCGCCCGCCGCGGGCGCCGGACCCGTACCGGCGGGCTGCTGGCCCGCGGCGTGGGCCCGGCCGAGTCCGGCCAGGTCCTTGGGGGTGGGCACGACCTTGGAGCCGGCGGCGCCGGGCTCACCGCCGGCGGCCGTCCCGTTCCCGGCGGCGGCCGCGGGACGGGAGACGCCGTTGGCGCCGTTGTGCTCATGGGTGTGCTCGGCGGATTCGGGGCCGGCCGCGGCGACCGCCGCGGCTGCCGCGGCCGCGGACTCGGGCAGCGGCGCGGAGAGGATCGCGGCGATCTCGGGGCGGGGTACGGGCGGCGGGGCGCAGGGGCCGCCGAGCTCCTTGGCGCGTACCGCGCGGATGATCCAGGTCCGGTCCAGCACCCGCCGCTCGTCGGCCTCGGCGACCAGGTCCTCGGACTGGTTGTAGTCACCGTCGGCGGCCTGGACGGCCCACAGGTGGACGGCGACGCCGTGCTCCTTGGCCGACATCAGCCCGGGCAGCAGATCGCCGTCGCCGGTGACCAGCACGATGTCGGAGCAGGCGCGGTTACGGGCGAGCTCGGTCAGCTCGGCGTGCATGGCGGCGTCCACGCCCTTCTGCGCCCAGCGGCCGTCGCTGCGGGTCAGGGCACCCAGCCGGACGGTGACCCGGGGCATCACCCGCAGCCTGCGGTGCTCGGGCTGCGGGACGCGGTCGGGGGCTCCGTCGAACCAGTAGATCCGCAGCAGCGGGCGTTCGGTCTCCGCCTCGGCGCGCTGGCGCAGCCCCTGGATCAGGGCGGCATGGTCGACGGTGATCCTGGAACGGGCGGGCTCTCCGGCGAGCAGACTCGCGGCGGCACCGAGCAAATACCCGGCGTCCACCAGGACGACGCAGCGATCCACGTTCCACCCTCTTCCCTGAGGTGCTGAAAGTCCGGTCGCCCCCCGGCTCGGCCCATGGCACGAGTTTTCTTCGGCTTTCCTTCGAGTCTGCCCGACCGTACGGGCGTTATCTGCCCGAACTCGATCATCGGCGTGGCGGATTCGGCGGGGACGTCGAGCACAGTGCGTGATCAACCATATAACGCACGGTAATTGCCCGAAATGCAGGCGTCTGTCCGCCATGTAAGTCTGGTTCCGGCCCAGATCCCGGATTCCCCCTCAGGAGGCAAGATCATGGCCAAGGACAAGAAGCAGGACCGCAGTCAGCAGCAGAAGGCATCCGCGGCCGAGCGCGGCCAGCAGGAGGCCCAGAAGGCGAGCTTGGAGGCACAGTCCCAGGCGCGGTCACAGGCGCAGGGCAGCCCGGCGGATGTTGCGCGTAAGCACCAGCGGCGCTTCGGTCACAACTGATATACGCCGTACGGAAGTTGAGGGGCGCGTCCGCATCGGGCGCGCCCCTCGGGGTAACAGCGGCCCCTCGGGGCCGGTCGCTCAGCCGGCCAGACAGGACGGGCCGAGCAGCACCTTCAGATCGCCGAACAGCGACGGGTCGGGCGTGACCCGGTGCCGGTCCAGCCGGAGCACCGTCGTCTTGCGCGCCCCCTGCAACTTGATCCGCACCTCGGTGGAGCCGCGGTGGCTGCTGAGCACCTCACCGAGCTTCTCGACCATCGGCGGGGTGACCTTGACCGTCGGAATGGTGATCGTCACGGGCGCGTTGGTGCCGGCCTCCGAGAGGTCGGGGACCATCATCTCCATGGCCACCAGCCGCGGGATGTCCTCCCGCTTGTCGAGGCGGCCCTTGACGAAGACCACGGTGTCCTCGACGAGTTGGGTGGACACCAGCTGGTAGGTGGCCGGGAAGAACATGCAGTCGATGGAGCCGGCCAGGTCCTCGACGGTGGCGATGGCCCAGGCGTTGCCCTGCTTGGTCATCTTGCGCTGCAGACCGGAGATGATGCCGCCGATGGTGACGATCGACCCGTCCGAGTAGTCGCCGCCGGTCAGCTGGGCGATGGCGGCGTCGGCCTTGTCGGACAGGACGTGTTCCAGGCCGAAGAGCGGATGGTCGGAGACGTAGAGACCGAGCATCTCGCGCTCCTGGGCGAGGAGATAGGTCTTGTCCCACTCGACGTCCGAGAACTCGACGTCCAGCCCGAAGCCGGGTCCCTCGTCGGCGCTGTCGTCGCCCATGCCGCCGAAGAGGTCGAACTGCCCCTCGGCCTCCTTGCGCTTGACCTGGACCACGTTGTCGATCATCGGCTCGTAGTGGGCCGTCAGCCCCTTGCGGGTGTGGCCCATCTCGTCGAAGGCACCGGCCTTGATCAGGGATTCGGTGGTGCGCTTGTTGCAGACGACCGCGTCGACCTTGTCGAGGTAGTCGGGGAAGGAGAGGTACTTCCCCTTCGCCTTGCGGCTGCGGATGATCGAATCGACGACGTTCTGGCCGACGTTGCGGACCGCGGTGAGGCCGAAGAGGATCACATCGTCACCCTGGGCGGCGAAGTTCGCCTCCGACTCGTTGACGTTGGGCGGCAGCACCTTGATGCCCATGCGCCGGCACTCGTTCAGATAGACCGCCGACTTGTCCTTGTCGTCGCGCACGGAGGTCAGCAGCGCGGACATGTATTCGGCGGGGTAATTGGCCTTGAGGTAGGCGGTCCAGTAGGTGACCAGGCCGTACGCGGAGGAGTGCGCCTTGTTGAAGGCGTAGCCGGCGAACGGGACCAGGACGTCCCACAGCGCCTGGATGGCCTGGTCGGAGAAGCCGTTCTTGCGGGCGCCCTCCTGGAAGAGCACGAAGTTCTTCGCCAGCTCCTCGGGCTTCTTCTTGCCCATGACGCGGCGGAGGATGTCGGCCTCGCCGAGGGAGTACCCGGCGATGATCTGGGCGGCCTTCTGCACCTGCTCCTGGTAGACGATCAGGCCGTGGGTGAGGCCGAGGACCTCCTTGAGGGGCTCCTCCAGCTCCGGGTGGATCGGGGTGATCTCCTGGAGGCCGTTCTTGCGCAGCGCGTAGTTGGTGTGCGAGTCCATGCCCATCGGACCCGGGCGGTACAGGGCCGAGACGGCGGAAATGTCCTCGAAGTTGTCGGGCTTCATCAGCCGCAGCAGCGAGCGCATCGGGCCGCCGTCGAACTGGAAGACGCCGAGCGTGTCACCGCGGCAGAGCATCTCGTAGGTCTTGGGGTCGTCCAGCGGGACGGAGAGCATCTCCAGGTCGACGCCCTTGTTCTTCTTCACCATCTTGACGGCGTCGTCCATGATGGTGAGGTTGCGCAGGCCCAGGAAGTCCATCTTCAGCAGGCCGAGCGACTCGCACTGGGGGTAGTCCCACTGCGTGATGGTGACGTTGTCGGTGTGCCGGACCCAGACCGGGGCGTGGTCGACGATGGGCTCGCTGGACATGATCACGCCGGCCGCGTGCACACCCATCTGCCGGACCAGGCCCTCGACGCCCTTGGCGGTGTCGATGACCTTCTTGACGTCCGGTTCGTTCTCGTACATCCCCCGGATCTCGCCGGCCTCGCTGTAACGCGGGTGCTGGGGGTCGGTGATGCCGCTGAGGTCGATGCCCTTGCCGAGGACGTCGGCGGGCATCGCCTTGGTGAGGCGGTCACCCATGGCGTACGGATAGCCCAGGACGCGCGCGGAGTCCTTGATGGCGTTCTTGGCCTTGATCTTGCCGTAGGTGCCGATCATGGCGACCTTGTCGGCGCCGTACTTCTCCGTGACATACCGGATGACTTCGACGCGCCTGCGCTCGTCGAAGTCGATGTCGACATCGGGCATGGAGACGCGCTCGGGGTTGAGGAACCGCTCGAAGATCAGTCCGTGGGTGATCGGGTCGAGGTCGGTGATGCCCATGGCGTACGCCACGATCGAACCGGCCGCGGAACCACGGCCCGGGCCCACCGCGATGCCGTTGTTCTTGGCCCACATGATGAAGTCGGCGACGACGAGGAAGTAGCCGGGGAACCCCATCTGGATGATGATGTCCATCTCGTACTCGACCTGCTTCTGCCGGTCCTCGGGGACCCCGTCCGGGAAGCGGCGCTTCATGCCGACCCGGACCTCCTCCTGGAACCAGGTGACCTCCGTGAAGCCCTCCGGGATGTCGAACTTCGGCATCAGGTCGCGCTTCTCGAACATCCCGTCGGTGTCGATCTGCTCGGCCACCAGGAAGGTGTTGGCGCAGCCCTCCTGCCAGGCGTCAGAGGAGTCGATGGCGTACATCTCGTCCGTGGACTTGAGGTAGTAGCCGGTGCCGTCGAAGCGGAAGCGGTCCGGGTCGGAGAGGTTCTTGCCGGTCTGGATGCACAGCAGGGCGTCGTGCGCGGTGGACTCGTGGGCGTAGGTGTAGTGCGAGTCGTTGGTGACCAGCGGCGGGATGCCGAGCTTCTTGCCGACCTCCAGCAGGCCGTCGCGGACCCGGCGTTCGATCTCGATGCCGTGGTCCATCAGCTCCAGGAAATACCGGTCCTTGCCGAAGATGTCCTGATATTCGGAAGCCGACTTCAGCGCCTCGTCGAACTGGCCGAGCCGCAGCCGGGTCTGCAGCTCACCGGAGGGGCAGCCGGTGGAGGCGATCAGGCCCTCGGACCACTGGGCGATGGTCTCCTTGTCCATCCGCGGCCACTTCTGCAGCCAGCCCTCGGCGTAGGCGTCCGAGGACAGCCGGAAGAGGTTGTGCAGACCGGTCTTGTTGGCCGCCCAGATCGTCTTGTGGGTGTAACCACCGGAACCGGAGACGTCATCGCGCTTCTGGTGCGGCTGGCCCCACTGGATCTTGCGCTTGTTGCGCCGCGACTCCGGCGCCACATAGGCCTCGATGCCGATGATCGGCGTCACTCCGGCCTTCTTCGCCGAATGGAAGAAGTCGTAGGCGCCGTGGAGGTTGCCGTGGTCGGACATGGCGATATGCGTCATGTCCATCTCGTTGCACGCCTTGAACATGTCCGACAGCCGCGCCGCACCGTCCAGCAGTGAGTACTGGGTGTGGACATGCAGGTGCGTGAAGGGGGGCCTGGACGAGGCTGCCACGGCGGAGGACCTCCGGAAAACGGTCGGGTGGGGGCACCTCCCCGGCATGACCGGGAGGGGCGGATGGTGGTCTCGAAGTCTACGGCTCCCCAGTGACAATCGGCGGGCACCGACGAGTAGCCTCGCGCGTTGTCAGTGGCAGATCCGCCCCCGGCCCGGCGCCGGGGGAGCTGTCACGGATCCCGTACCGTTCCGCACCTCAGGAGGCACCCAGCGATGCCGTCCCAGCACGCCCCGGCGCAGGACGCCGCGCAGCGCGGCGAGGAGATCCTCGCCGTTTTCGACACCGCCTTCGGGGAGCTGCTCGCCGCCGACCCCGCGGCCTTCCGCGTGAAATTCCGGAAGATGGCCGCCTCCGCGTTCGCCTTCTACCGGGGCACGGCCTGCCTGTTCTACCGGGACCTGGAGGAGTACGCCGCACAGGACGGCGGCGGCAAGGACAAGGGCCCGTATCTCGACGAGCGAACCGCCCGGGTGTGGATCCACGGCGATCTGCACGCCGAGAACTTCGGCACGTACATGGACGCCACGGGCCGGCTGATCTTCAACGTCAACGACTTCGACGAGGCGTACGTCGGCCCGTTCACCTGGGACCTCAAGCGGTTCGCCGCCTCGGTCGCGCTGATCGGCTACGCCAAGGCACTCAGCGACAAGCAGATCACCGACCTGGTGCGCACCTACGCGGCCGCCTACCGGGAGCGCATCCACGCGCTGGCCCACAAGACGAAGGGCTCCGACAGGGACGAGCTGCCGCCCTTCACACTGGACACCGCCGAGGGTCCGCTGCTGGACGCGCTGCGCGACGCCCGCTCGCTGACCCGGTTCGGGCTGCTGGACTCGATGACGGAGATCCGCGACTTCGAGCGGCGCTTCGCGGCGGGCGGCGGCAGCGTCGAGCTGGACGCGGCGACCCGCTACAAGGTCCTCGCCGCCTTCGACGGCTATCTGGAGACGCTGCCGGAGTCGAGCCTGGACCGCCCGGACTCCTACCGCGTCAAGGACGTGGTGGGCCGCCGCGGCATCGGCATCGGCTCGGCCGGTCTGCCCTCGTACAACATCCTCCTGGAGGGCAACAGCGACGCCCTGGAGAACGATGTCGTGATCTACATGAAGCAGGCGCAGACCCCGGCCGTCTCCCGGCACATCACCGACCCCGCGGTCCGCGGCTACTTCCAGCACGAGGGCCACCGCACGGTGATCTCCCAGCGCGCCCTCCAGGACCACGCCGACCCGTGGCTGGGCTGGACCGAACTCGACGGCGCCGGCCAGCTGGTCGCCGAGATCTCGCCGTACGCGGTCGACCTGGACTGGTCCGACATCGACGACCCGGACGAGATCGCCGCGGTGGTCGCCGACCTGGGCCGGGCCACCGCGACCATGCACGCCGCCGCGGACGACGAGAGCGGCCACTCCCTGGTCCCGTTCTCCACGGAGCGCGCCATCGACGCGGCCATCGCGGCCGACGAGGAGGGCTTCGCCTCGCTGCTGGTGGACTTCGCGCACTCCTACGGGGCCCGCGCCCGCGCCGATCACCAGATCTTCGTGGACCTCTTCCGCAACGGGCGGATCCCCGGCCTGTAGGGCCCACGGGCCCAAGACGTGCCGTACGCACCGGATCGTCCGGTGCGTACGGCTTCGGGCCCCCTTAGCCGCCGCTTAACCCCGCCCATGGCACACTCGGCTGCGATGGACATTTCGGCGGCACATCTGCGGGCACTGCGCGCGGCGCTCTTCACAGCGCTGTGCGTCACGCTGTCCTCGGCGTCCCATGTGCTGCTGTCCCGTATGCCGCTGCCGCTGACCACCGTCGCCGTGCTCAGCACCGCCGTGTTCGGCATCGCCTATGCGCTGGCCGGCCGGGAGCGCGGCTACTGGCGCATCGCCGCGCTGCTGGTCCCCCTGGAACTCGCCGCCGATCTCGTCTTCAGCCTCGGGCAGCACACCTGTTACGGGGCGGCCGGCGGCCCGGTCGCCGGTCCGCTGCGCTCGCTCGGCGTGGATCTGCTGTGCGGCGGCGACCCGGTCGGCGCACCGCTGACGCGGCTGCCCGAGGACCAGGCCGGGCCGGTGAGCAGCTGGCTGGTCCTGCTCGCGGCACATCTCGTGATCGGGCTGCTGGCCGCGGGCTGGCTGCGCCGTGGTGAGGCCGCGCTGGGCCGGCTGCTGGGCGCGGTGGCCGGCTTCGCCTTCCGCCCGCTGCTCCTCGCCGTCGCGGTCATCGGCGCCATCGCCGCCCCGCGCCGCCCGGCGCCCGCTCCCCAACGGTCCGGGCACCCCGCCCGCGCCGTGCCCCTGCTCGTGCACTGTGTCGTGCGCCGTGGGCCGCCCTGCGCGCTCGCCGCGTAGGCCACAGCACCCACCCCTCCCACGGATTCGCACGGAGCAGGAACAGCCATGAGCAACCGCAACAACCAGGCCAACAAGCAGGCAGCCCGCGAGCGGCTGCGCGCCGAGCGCGAGCGGCAGGCGAAGAAGGACCGGCTCCGCCGGCAGCTGATCGTCGGCGGCGCGATCGTCGGTGTCCTGGCGATAGCCGGCGGTATCGGGGTGGTGGTCGCCACCTCGGGCGACGACGGAGCGAACGCCCCGCTGGTCAAGCCCGCCAACAGCAGCGGCCCCAAGGGCACCACGATCGTCGTCGGCAAGGCGGACGCCAAGAACACCCTGGACCTCTTCGAGGACCCGCGCTGCCCCGGCTGTGCCTCCTTCGAGCAGACCGTCGGCGCCACCGTCGAGAAGGACATCAAGGACGGCAAGTACAAGGCGTCCTACCACCTGGGCACGTTCCTCGACAACAACCTCCAGGGCACCGGCTCCAAGAACGCGCTGAATGCGCTGGGCGCCTCCCTCAACGTCAGCCCGGACGCCTTCCTGAAGTACAAGTACGCGCTGTACTCGAAGGAGTTCCACCCGGTGGAGACCGGGCCGGACAAGTTCGCCGACGACGACTACCTGATCAAGGTCGCCGACACCGTCCCGGCTCTGAAGGGGAACGCCGCCTTCCAGAAGGCCGTCAAGGACGGTACGTACGACCGGTGGGCGCTGGAGGTCTCCAACGCCTTCAACTCCGTCAAGGACGTCAAGAGCACCCCGACGATCAAGCTCAACGGCACGGTGCTGGGCAAGGACACCCCGCAGGGCAAGGTGGCACCGGACAGCGTGGCCGACTACAACTCGCTGGTGGAGAAGGAACTGAAGAAGTGACGTAGGCGGAGACCGGCCTCCGCGGCCGGCCTCCGTCCCGCCCTCCCCGGCCGGCGTGCTCCGTGCGCGCCGGCCGATGCCAAATCTTGACCCCTCGCGGCGCCGTGCACATGGCAGACTCCGCTCATGCAGGCGACGGGAGGACGTCCCGGGACCCGGCCGGCGGCCGCGCCGGGGGTCCAGCTCAGGGCGGTGCGGGCGGTGTTGTTCACCGCGCTGTGCACCACCCTGTCCGCGACCTCCCATGTCCTGCTCTCCCGCGCCCCGTTACCGCCCGCGTCGGTCGTCGCTATCTGCGCCGGCGTCTTCGCCGCGGCCTATGCGCTGACCGGACGGGAGCGTGGCTACGGCCGGATCGCCGCGCTGCTGGTGCCCCTGGAGCTGGCCGCCGACACCGTCTTCACCGCCGGACAGCACACCTGTTACGGCGGGGCCGGCGGCCCGGTCACCGGCCCGCTGCGCTCGGTCGGCGTCGATCTGCTGTGCGGGGGCGGCGAGTTGGGCACTCCGCTCGCCAGAATCGCGGCCCATGCGGGCACACCGCTGCCGCCGGTCCCGGCGGCCGCCCCCTGGCTGCTGCTCGCCGCCCATGTCGCCGTCGGCCTGCTCGCCGCAGGCTGGCTGCACCGCGGTGACGCCGCCCTGGACGCCCTGCTGCGCGCCGCGGCAGCCGGCGCCTGCCGCCCGCTGCGCACCGCGGCCGCGGTGGTCACCACCGCGGTCCCCCTGGCCCGCCGCCAGATCCGCCCGCTGCACCCGATGCCGCCGGCCCGCCCGCTCCCCCTCCTCGTGCACTGCGTACTGCGCCGCGGCCCGCCCGCTCCGGCCGCCGCCTGACCAGTCCGCAGCAGTCACGACATCCCGAGGGACGGAACCCCCCATGAGCAACCGCAACAACCAGGCCAACAAGGCCGCGGCCCGCGAACGCATCCGGGCCGAGCGCGAACGCCAGAAGAAGAAGGAGAAGCTGCGCCGCCAGCTCGTCGTGGCGGGCACCGTGGCCGGTGTCCTGGTGGTGGCCGGCGGCGTCGGCTTCATGGTGATGAAGGCCAACGAGCCCAAGGGCTGGGAGGCCGCCAAGGAGGCCGAGCCGGTCGCGCCCGCGAACACCCAGGGCAAGAACGGCACCGAGATCCTGATAGGCGACAAGAACGCCAAGGAGACCCTGGAGGTCTTCGAGGACATCCGCTGCCCGGCGTGCGCCTCCTTCGAGCAGAGCAGCGGTGAGGCGCTGCTCAAGGACATCGAGGACGGCCGCTACCGGGTCCGCTTCTCGATGTACACCTTCATCGACGACACCCCGGCCGGCGGCGAGGGCTCGAAGAACGCGCTGAGCGCGCTCGGTGCGGCGCTGAACGTCAGCCCGGAGGCGTTCCTGAAGTACAAGACGGCGCTGTACTCCACCAAGTTCCACCCCGAGGAGCAGGTCGACGCCTACAGCAAGGACTCCGAGCTGCTCAAGGTCGCGGCCACGGTGCCGGCGCTGAAGGGCAACAAGGCGTTCGAGACAGCGGTGAAGAAGGGCACCTACGACCGCTGGGCGATGGACATGACCGCGCTCTTCGGCCGTAAGGGCGTCAAGGCCACGCCCACCCTCATGCACGGCGACAAGAAGCTGACGATCCCCCAGATCCCGCAGCAGCAGATGACGCAGGCGCAGTACAACCAACTCGCGCAGGCCAACTTCAAGAAGATGATCGACAAGGAGTTCGGCCCGGCGAAGGGATCCGGGAAGCCGGAACCGGGCAAGGGCGGCAGTAAGGACGAAGGAGGATCGAAGGGCATTCGCGAGGGCGAAAAGGATCCCTCGGCCAGCCGCTGAGCGCCTTTCGGACAACGGGTGGGCGAATTCTCGGGGTTCCCGTGAATTCGCCCTCCCGGGGCGCCTTACCGGCCAGTAGGGTGATCGGCCGTGACCGATCATGACCAGATCTCGCGCCGCACTGCCGTCACGGCCGTAGCCGCCACCGCCGCACTTCTGCCGTTCGCCGGCGCCACCACGGCGCACGCCCAAGAGGCCTCGGACCAGGCCCTGTTCTTCCAGCACGGGGTCGCCTCCGGTGACCCGCTCCCGGACGGAGTCCTGCTGTGGACCCGGGTCACGCCGACCCCGGCGGCCACCCCCGGATCCGGCCGGGGGCCGGCCACCAAGGTGAGCTGGCAGGTGGCGACCGACAAGGACTTCGCGTCCGTCGTCGCCCGGGGAAGCCTGACCAGCTCGGCCGCCACCGACCACACCCTCAAGGCGGACGTCCGCGGCCTGCAGCCGGCCACCCCCTACTACTACCGCTTCACCGTCGACGGGCAGCACTCCCCCGTCGGCCGGACCCGCACCGCCCCGGCCCATGACACCGCGGCCGGCAACATCCGCTTCGGTGTGGTCTCCTGCGCCAACTGGGAGTCCGGCTACTTCTCCCCCTACCGGCACCTGGCCGCCCGCACCGACCTGGACGCGGTGCTCCATCTCGGCGACTACCTCTACGAGTACAAGTCCGGCGAGTACCCGGAGTTCAAGTACGTCGTCCGCCCGCACTCCCCCGCGAACGAGCTGCTGACGCTCGCCGATTACCGCATCCGGCACGGCGTCCACAAGACCGACCCGGACGCGCTGGCCATGCACGCCTCGCACCCCGTCATCGCCATGTGGGACGACCACGAGTTCGCCGACAACGCCTGGAAGGGCGGCGCGACGAACCACACACCGGAGAGCGAGGGCCCCTGGTCCGCGCGGATGGCCGCCGCGAAGCAGGCGTACTTCGAGTGGATGCCGGTGCGCCCCTCGACCGCCGGCACCACCTACCGCAGGCTGCGCTTCGGCACCCTCGCCGATCTGCATCTGCTGGACCTGCGGTCGTTCCGCGACGAGCAGGCCAAGCCGGGCAGCGGCGCGGTCGACGACCCGAGCCGCACCCTCACCGGGCGGGCCCAACTGGACTGGCTCAAGGCCGGTCTTGAACGCTCGGACACCGCCTGGCGACTGGTCGGCACCTCGGTGATGATCTCGCAGGTCGCCTTCGGCGCCATCCCCGCGAAGCTGCTCGGCCCGCTCGCCGAGATCCTCGGGATACCCAAGGAGGGCCTGGCGATCAACACCGACCAGTGGGACGGCTACACCGATGACCGGCGCGAGCTGCTGAGCCACCTCAGCGACCGCGGCATCGACAACACCGTCTTCCTGACCGGCGACATCCACATGGCCTGGGCCAACGAGGTGCCGCTGCAGGCGGCGACCTACCCCGCCGACCAGCCGGTGGCGACGGAGTTCGTGGTCACCTCCGTCACCTCCGACAACGTGGACGACTTCCTGCATGTCGCCCCGCACACGGTCTCACTGGCCGGGGTCGCCGCCCTGAAGGCCGCCAACCGGCATGTGAAGTGGCTGGACATGGACTCCCACGGCTACGGGGTCCTGGACGTCAGCGCCGAGCGTACGCAGATGGACTACTTCGGGATCTCCGACAAGACCGATCCGCAGGCCACCAGCGCGCTGCTGCGCTCGTACCGCACCCGGTCCGGCACCCAGCAGATGGAGCGGGCGGACCAGCCGGTCGGCTGACCGAGCACGTCCCGGGCCTCGCCGGCCTGCCCGTTCACAGGCCGGCGAGGAAGCCCAGCGCCACCTTCCAGGCGCTCTCCGCGGCCTCCTCGTCGTAGTCGGGCAGCTCGGGATCGGTGAAGAGGTGGCCGGCGCCGGCGTAGCGGAAGACCTCCACGTCCGCGCCGGCCCGGCGCATCTGGAGATACCAGGAGTTCAGCCAGTCATGCGGCTCGTACGGGTCCGGGTCGGCGACATGCAGCTGCACCGGCAGCTCGTCGGCGACGGTGTCCTCCGCGATGTCCGAGGTGCCGTGCAGCAGAAGCAGCCCGCGGGTCTTCTCGTCGCCCAGTGCGAGGTTCTGGGCGACCGAGCCGCCGAAGGAGAAGCCGGCGTAGACCAGCCCGCGGTCGGAGTACGGCGCCACGGCCGTGATGGCCCGCTTGAGCAGCTCCTCCTTGCCGATCTCGTCCTTGATCAGAATGCCGTCCGGTACCGACTCGGCGGTCCGGCCGTCGAACAGATCGGGGACGATCACCTCGTGACCCGCGGCCCGCAGCCGGTCCGCCGCGGCATGCACCGCGGGCCGCAGCCCGCACACCGAATGAAACAGGACAATCGTCGAAAGCCCGCTGGTCGGGGACTCGGAGGCGGCCGGCACTGACATCACTTCCCTGGGGTTGGATCGCTCTCGCCCCATCCTGCCAGTTACGGTCACGAGGACCGGGTACCAGCACACCACAGCCCCTCGCACCCCACGGAGGAGGAGTCTCGTGTCATTGGAGGACGTACTGCGTCCGGTCGCCGTCATCGGCGGCGCCGTCCTGCTCACGCTCATCCTGGTCTGGCTCACCGACCGCGGCCTGCACCGGATCGACGCCGCCCATCCCGAGACCCCGTTGTGGGGGCTGCTGCGGCGCTGCCGGATACCACTGCGGGTGGCCCTGTGCACCGCGCTGCTGCTCGCCTCGTTCGACGAGGCCGGGCTGAAGATCGCCGCGGACCACGAGGCGGGCGTCGGCCAGGCGCTGACCCTGGTCCTGATCGCGGCCACCGCCTGGCTGGCGGTCCGGGCCGCGGCGGCGATCGTCGAATCCTCGTACTCCCGCTATGCGGCCAGCGGCCGGGACGCGGCACGGGTGCGGCGGGTGCGGACCCAGGTGACGCTGATCCAGCGGGTGGTGACGGCCGTGGTGATCGTCGTCGCGGCCGCCTCGATGCTGCTGACGTTCCCGGCGATGCGGGCGGTCGGCACGTCCATGCTGGCGTCCGCCGGACTGCTCGGCATCGTCGCCGGTATAGCCGCCCAGTCCACCCTCGGCAACCTCTTCGCGGGGCTGCAGATCGCCTTCGGTGACATGGTGCGCATCGGGGACACCGTCGTCGTGGACGGCGAGTGGGGCACCGTCGAGGAGATCACACTGACCTCGCTGACCGTACGGACCTGGGACGAGCGCCGGATCACCATGCCGGTGTCGTACTTCACCGGCAAGCCGTTCGAGAACTGGTCGCGCGGCGGGGCGCAGATGACCGGCACGGTCTTCTTCCACCTCGACCACAGCGCGCCGGTGGAGAAGATGCGCCAGCAGCTGCTCGAAGTCCTCCAGGAGTGCCCGGACTGGGACGGCAGGTCCTGGAGCCTGGTGGTCACCGACACCACCCCGTCCACGATCGTGGTGCGGGCGCTGGTCACCGCCCGGGACGCGGACACCCTCTGGACGGTGCGATGCGAGGTCCGTGAGCGGCTGCTGGAGTGGCTGCGCACCGAGCACGCCTACGCGCTGCCGCGGATCAGCACCGCACCGGCCCCGCCCGGGGTCCCCGAGGCCCGCCACGGCGAGGACCCGGACGCCCGGCGGCTGTCGAAGGACTGAGGGGGCGCGGCCGCCCGGCCGCGCCCCGGCGTCACGGTGTGTGCCGCAGACTGCGCATGTCCAGATGCCGCAGCACCCGGTCGACGATCTCCGGGTCCGCGCCCGGCTCACTGCGCGCGGCCAGCACCTCGTGCCGGGCGGCCGAGAGCATCTCGCCCTGGATGCGGTGCACCTTCTTCATCCGGTGGATGCGCTTCTCGAAGAGCTCGCGCCGCTCGTCGTCGACGATGTCCGGCGCGATCCGGGCGCCCATGTCGTACGCCCGGCGCGCCAGCTGGTCGCTGACCTCCTCGGGCAGCTCCTCGACCTCCAGGATCTCCTTCAGCCGCCGCTTGGACGCCTTGATCACCCTGATCGCCAGCTCCCGCTCCAGCGCGTCGACGGCATCGGTGTCGGCCCGCACCCGCAGCCTGCGCACCAGCCAGGGCAGGGTGAGGCCCTGGACGAGGAGGGTGCTGAGCACCACCGCGAAGGCGATGAAGAGGATGTCGTCGCGGGCCGGGAAGCCGTCGCCGCCGTCGATGCTGTAGGGGATGGCCAGCGCCAGCGCCACGGAGGCCACCCCGCGCATCCCCGACCACCACATGATGAGCGTCTCCCGCCAGCTCATCGGGATCTCCTCGTCATAGTCGCGGAGCTTGTGCATCCGCTTGGCCAGCCAGGCGGCGGGCAGCAGCCACAGCAGCCGGACGCCGACGACCACCGCGACGACGACGGCGCCGGCGCCGAGCAGTTGGCCCCAGCGGTGCGAGGCGGCGCCGAAGATGTTGTGCAGCTCCAGACCGATCAGCCCGAAGGCGACGCCGGTGACGAGGGTGTCGACGACCTCCCAGAAGGTGTAGCCGGCCAGCCGGCCCATCACATCGTCGGCGTCGACGGCGTACTCGGCCAGGAAGAGCGCGCAGGTCAGCACCGCGAGCACACCGGACCCGCGGAACTCCTCGGCCAGGACATAGGCGACGAACGGCACCAGCAGCGTCAGACCGATCTGCAGCGTCGGGTCACCGAGCAGCCCCATCAGCTTGTTGGTGACCCAGCCGAGCCCCAGGCCGACCGCTATGGCCACCACCGCGGACAGCACCAGCGAGCCGACCGCGGCGGGCAGCGAGAAGGTGCCGCTGACGGCCGCGGCGAGGGCGACGTGGTAGAGCACGATCGCGGTGACGTCGTTGAACAGCCCCTCGCCCTCCAGGATGGAGACCAGCCGGCGGGGCAGTCCCAGCTTGCCGGCGACGGCGGTGGCGGCGACCGGGTCGGGCGGTGCGACCAGCGCACCGAGCACCACCGCCGCGGCCACCGGCATCCCGGGCACCACCGCCTGGGCGACCGCGGCGACCGCCGCGGTGGTGGCGAAGACCAGCGCCACGGCGAGCAGGAAGATCGGCCGGAGATTGGCGGTGAACTGCCGCCAGGAGGTGCGCTGGACGGCCGCGTAGAGCAGCGGCGGCAGCACCACCGGCAGGATGAACTCGGGCGGCACCTCGACGTTGGGCACGAACGGCAGCAGCGCCAGAACGGCGCCCGCGAGGGTCATCAGCACCGGTGACGGGAGCCGCAGCCGGTCGCCGACCGGAACCATGACCACGGCTCCGAGCAGCAGGACGAACATCAGAGCCAGCTGGTCCACGGTGGCGACGCTCCGAGGTCGGATCCGGTCAATGTCCGTCCCCAGCCTGCCACGGGGCCGCCGGCTGCCCGCCGTGTCGGCACCGTGGAAGACGCTGCGTCAGCCGCTCTCGTCCCGGACGGTGTCGAGGGCGTGCTGCAGATCGTCCGGGTAGGAGCTCTCGAACTCGACCCAGCGGCCGTCCGAGGGGTGCTCGAAGCCCAGCCGGACCGCGTGCAGCCACTGCCGTCCGACGCCCAGCCGCTTGGCGAGGGTCGGGTCCGCGCCATAGGTCAGATCGCCGACGCAGGGGTGGCGGTGCGCGGCCATGTGCACCCTGATCTGGTGGGTGCGGCCGGTCTCCAGCTTGATGTCGAGCAGGCTGGCCGCCCGGAACGCCTCTATCAGGTCGTAGTGCGTGACGGACGCCTTGCCCTCGGCGGTGACCGCCCACTTGTAGTCGTGCTGGGGGTGGCGGCCGATGGGGGCGTCGATGGTGCCGCTCATCGGGTCCGGGTGGCCCTGGACCAGGGCGTGGTAGCGCTTGTCGACCGTACGCTCGCGGAACTGCTGCTTGAGCAGGGTGTAGGCGCGCTCGGACTTGGCGACGGCCATCAGGCCGGAGGTGCCGACGTCGAGGCGGTGGACGATGCCCTGGCGCTCGGCGGCGCCGGAGGTGGAGATGCGGTAGCCGGCCGCGGCCAGACCACCGATGACGGTGGTTCCGGTCCAGCCCGGGCTCGGGTGGGCGGCGACCCCGACCGGCTTCATGATCACGACGATGTCGTCGTCGTCATGCACGATCTCCATGCCCTCGACGGGCTCGGCGACGACCTCGACGGGCGGCGCGGCCTGCGGCATCTCGACCTCCAGCCACGCGCCACCGTGCACCCGCTCCGACTTCATCACCTCGGATCCGTCGACCCGGACCTTTCCGGCGGCGGCGAGTTCGGCCGCCTTCGTACGGGAGAAGCCGAACATCCGGGCCAGCGCGGCGTCTACGCGCTCGCCCTCCAGGCCGTCCGGTACGGGCAGGGTGCGGATCTCGGGAATGGTGCTCACCCCACGAGTATGGCAGTCCCGCCATGGTGTCCTGCCCGGCGGCCGGGGCCGGGGCGGACGGACGGTCCGGAGGGGCCCGGTCAGTCCTTGTGCACGGTCCCGTCGGGGTCCAGCCCACGGAAGGACAGGATCACGATCAGCACGCCGCCGCAGACGATCGCGGAGTCGGCGAGGTTGAAGACCGCGAAGTGCGCCGGCGCGATGAAGTCGACCACCGCACCCTCGAAGACGCCCGGCGCGCGGAAGATCCGGTCGGTGAGATTGCCGAAGGCGCCACCGAGCAGCAGCCCGAGCGCGATCGCCCAGGGCAGGCTGTAGAGCTTGCGGGCGATCCGGAAGATGACCAGGATCACCGCCGCCGCGATGATGGTGAGGAAGATCGTCAGCGCCTCGCCCATGCCGAACGCGGCGCCGCGGTTACGGATCACCGTGAACCGCAGCAGCGTCCCGATCACCTCGATGGGCGCATGGTGCTCCAGCTTCGCGACCACGAGGAGTTTGCTGCCCAGGTCGAGCAGGTAGACGAAGAGCGCGACCAGCAGCAGCGCGAGGATCCGCCGTTTGCCGCGGTCCTTGCCCTGCTCCGGCTGCACCGTACCTCCCCCTTCGGATCCCGTCGTGGGATCCGCTCCGGTACCCGGCTCGGGTTCCGGCGTACCGGTGATGCGTTCCGCCTCTGCCACGTGTGAGTCCCTCAGCCCGTTGTATCCCCGGCCGGGCCGTGCCCGGCTGAACCACGAGAGTACGGCACACGCGTACGGCAGCGGGCGGTACGGGTGCCGTACGCGCCACCGGCCGTCACCTCAGCGGCGCTCCTGCTGCTGCTTGCACTCCACGCACAGCGTCGCGCGCGGGAAGGCCTGCATCCGTGCCTTGCCGATGGGGTTGCCGCAGTTCTCGCACAGCCCGTAGGTGCCCGCGTCCAGCCGGCCGAGGGCGCGTTCGGTCTGGTGGAGCATCTCGCGGGCGTTGGAGGCGAGCGCCAGCTCGTGTTCGCGGGTGATGTTCTTGCTGCCGGTGTCGGCCTCGTCGTCCCCCGCGCCGTCCCCGGAGTCACGCATCAGCCCGGCGATGGCGTCCTCGGCCGAGACGATCTCCAGCCGCAGCCGTGAGGTCTCCTCCATCAGTTCGGTCCGTGCCTCGGCGACCTCCGCGGGCGTCCAGGGGTCCTCGCCGGGCCGTACGGCGAGCTCGTCCGGCGCCGCGGCCACCCGGGCCATGGGCACCGCGGAGTCATCGCCGTGCGCCGTGGCCGATGCGGCCGCAGTCTTCTTCGCCACCACCGTCTTGGCTCCCGTCTTCTTAGCGGGCACCGCGGCCGTCTTGGCCGGAGCCTTCTTCGCGGCCTTCTTCGCCGCCGTCTTCTTCACCACCGTCTTCTTCGCCGCCGTCTTCTTCGCGGCGGCCCGCTTCGGCACCGCCTTCTTGGCCGTCGCCTTTTCCGGCGTGGTCGTACCGGCCGCCGTCTTCTTGGCCGCGGCCTTCTTCGGAGCTGTCTTCTTCGCTGCAGGCTGCTTCGCGACGGCCTCGTCGGCAGGCGTCGTGCTCTTCTCCGCGGCGGTCTTTTTCGCCACCATGGCCGCGACCCCTTCACATATGTGACTTTATTCGCGAATCGTGACGGGAACGATAAATCGCCTCACGCCACGCGGCAACGGGACGCACCGCCCTTCGGGTCCCGGCACCGGCCCGGAAGGGCGGCCCGTCTCGGTTGTGCCCGCTCCCCGCCCGGCGAATCCGCCCATAGGGGGCGCAGCGGGCCGCTGGCCATTCGGGTCATCGCACGGGCCCGCCCCACGGCGCGGCGAAGGGCCGGACCACCCCGTACGGCACCCCGCAGCGGGCCCCGCCCCGGGTTGCCGGAAATCCGGTCGGCCGCTGTCGGCCCGGCCCCGTACACTGGGCCCAGCGAGAGGCATTGACGGGACGAGTAGCGCCGTACGCAGCCAGCAGCGACCCGGGGACGGTGGGAGCCCGGGGGCGTGCACGACGTGAAGATCACCCCGGAGCCGCCGGAAGAAAGCGTTGGGTAGTGGGATCCGCCCACGGTCCTCGGGCCACCCAAGGCGAGTAGAACCGGCAGCGCGACCCCAATGAGGGGGCGGTGCAGCGACACCGCCAAGGAGGGTGGTACCGCGGGAGCCCAGGCTCTCGTCCCTCCGGACGGAGAACGCAGCAGGTGTCCGCCGGAGGAAGCCCCCGATGAGTCCGCAGCCCCAGTACCGCCAGGTACCCGCCCAGGTAGACCTCCCCGCCCTTGAGCACGCCGTGCTCGAGTTCTGGCAGGAGCAGAAGGTCTTCGCCCGCACCCTCCAGCAGTCCGAGGGACGGCCCGAGTGGGTCTTCTACGAGGGCCCCCCGACCGCCAATGGCATGCCCGGCGCGCACCACATCGAGGCGCGCGTCTTCAAGGACGTCTTCCCCCGGTTCCGGACGATGCAGGGCTACCACGTCGACCGCAAGGCCGGCTGGGACTGCCACGGCCTCCCGGTCGAGCTGGCCGTGGAGAAGGAGCTGGGCTTCAACGGCAAGAAGGACATCGAGGCGTACGGCATCGCCGAGTTCAACGCCAAGTGCCGTGAGTCGGTGACCCGCCACACCGACGCCTTCGCCGAGCTCACGACCCGTATGGGCTACTGGACCGACCTGGACGCCCCGTACCGCACGATGGACCCCGACTACATCGAGTCGGTGTGGTGGTCGCTGAAGGAGATCTTCAACAAGGGCCTGCTGGTCCAGGACCACCGCGTCGCCCCCTGGTGCCCGCGCTGCGGCACCGGCCTGTCGGACCACGAGCTGGCCCAGGGCTACGAGAACGTCGTCGACCCCTCGGTCTTCGTCCGCCTCCCGCTGACGTCCGGCCCGCTGGCCGGCCGGGCCGCGCTGCTGATCTGGACGACCACCCCCTGGACCCTGGTCTCCAACACCGCCGTCGCCGCGCACCCCGACGTCACCTATGTCGTCGCCACCGACGGCAGCGAGCAGCTGGTCGTCGCCGAGCCGCTGCTGGAGAAGGCCCTCGGTGAGGGCTGGACCGCCACCGGCGAGTCCTTCACCGGCCGCGAGATGGAGCGCTGGGCCTACGAGCGCCCCTTCGGCCTCGTCGAGCTCGACGGCGCCAACATCGTCGTCAACGCCGAGTACGTCACCACCGACGACGGCACCGGCCTCGTCCACCAGGCCCCGGCCTTCGGTGACGACGACCTCAAGACCTGCAAGGCGTACGACCTGCCGGTGATCAACCCGGTCCGCCCGGACGGCACCTTCGAGGAGCAACTGGCCCTGGTCGGCGGCCAGTTCTTCAAGAAGGCCGACGAGGCCCTGGTGGCCGACCTCGATGCCCGCGGTCTGCTCTTCAAGCACATCGCCTACGAGCACAGCTACCCGCACTGCTGGCGCTGCCACACCGCGCTGCTCTACTACGCCCAGCCGTCGTGGTACATCCGCACCACCGCGATCAAGGACGCCCTGCTCCGGGAGAACGAGAACACCAACTGGTTCCCCGAGTCCGTCAAGCACGGCCGCTTCGGCGACTGGCTCAACAACAACATCGACTGGGCGCTGTCCCGCAACCGCTACTGGGGCACCCCGCTGCCCATCTGGCGCTGCGAGGAGAATCACCTCACCTGCGTCGGCTCGCTCACCGAGCTCACCGAGCTGACCGGCACCGACCAGTCCGACCTGGACCCGCACCGCCCGTTCATCGACGGGATCACCTTCGCCTGCCCGACCTGCCAGGGCACCGCGACCCGCGTCCCCGAGGTGATCGACGCCTGGTACGACTCGGGCTCGATGCCGTTCGCGCAGTGGGGCTACCCGTACCGCAACAAGGAGCTGTTCGAGAAGCGCTACCCGGCGCAGTTCATCTCCGAGGCCATCGACCAGACCCGCGGCTGGTTCTACACCCTGATGGCCGTCGGCACCCTGGTCTTCGACAAGTCCTCGTACGAGAACGTGGTCTGCCTGGGCCACATCCTCGCCGAGGACGGCCGGAAGATGTCCAAGCACCTGGGCAACACCCTCCAGCCGATCCCGCTCATGGACCAGCACGGCGCCGACGCGGTCCGCTGGTTCATGGCCGCCGGCGGCTCCCCCTGGGCCGCCCGCCGGGTGGGCCACGGCACCATCCAGGAAGTCGTCCGCAAGACGCTGCTGACGTACTGGAACACCGTCGCCTTCCAGGCGCTGTACGCCCGTACCTCCGGCTGGGCGCCCTCCGCGGCCGACCCCGCCCCGGCCGACCGCCCGCTGCTGGACCGCTGGCTGCTCGGTGAGCTGAACACCCTGGTCGAGCAGGTCACCGAGTCGCTGGAGTCCTTCGACACCCAGCGCGCCGGCAAGGTGCTGTCGTCCTTCGTCGACGACCTCTCCAACTGGTACGTACGCCGCTCCCGCCGCCGCTTCTGGCAGGGCGACGCGGCCGCACTGCGGACGCTCCACGAGGTCATCGAGACCGTCACCCGGCTCATGGCGCCCCTCACCCCGTTCATCACCGAGCGGGTCTGGCAGGACCTGGTCGTCCCGGTCACCCCGGACGCCCCGGACTCCGTCCACCTCACCAGCTGGCCGGTCGCCGACCGGACGCTCATCGACCCGGCGCTGTCCGGCCGGATGCAGCTGGTGCGCCGGCTGGTCGAGCTGGGCCGGGCGACCCGCGCCGAGTCGGGGGTGAAGACCCGCCAGCCGCTGTCCCGTGCGCTGGTCGCGGCCCACGGGTTCGCGGACCTGTCCGAGGACCTGCGCGCACAGATCGCCGAGGAGCTCAACGTCAGCTCGCTGGCCTCGCTGTCGGAGGTCGGCGGATCCCTGGTCGACACCACCGCCAAGGCGAACTTCCGTGCCCTGGGCAAGCGGTTCGGCAAGGGCGTCCAGGCGGTCGCCAAGGCCGTCGCTGCCGCCGATGCCGCCGCCCTCTCCCTCGCGCTGCGCGAGGGCACGGCGAGCGTCGAGGTCGACGGCGAGACCGTCTCGCTCGCCCCCGAGGAGGTCATCATCACCGAGACCCCGCGCGAGGGCTGGTCGGTGGCCTCCGACTCCGGCGCCACGGTCGCCCTCGACCTGGAGATCACCCCGGAGCTGCGTCGGGCGGGCCTGGCCCGCGACGCGATCCGGCTGATCCAGGAGGCCCGTAAGAACAGCGGCCTCGACGTCGCCGACCGGATCGCGCTGCGCTGGCAGTCCACCGACGAGGAGCTGCGCACGGCACTGGCCGACCATGCCGGCCTGATCTCCGACGAGGTGCTCGCCACGGACTTCGCCCCCGGCGAGGCGGACGGTTCCTACGGCCCCGCGTTCACCGACGAGAGCCTGGCCCTCACCTTCCAGCTGCGCAAGGCGTAACCGCGGACGCGGTTCGCCGCCACGCACCGAGCCCCCCGGCGCCACCGCGCCGGGGGGCTCTGCCGTCCCCGCGGACCGGCCTGCTCCCCACGCGCAAGTACACACAAAAGGGCCGGGCCCCGAAGGAATGTTCCTTCGGGGCCCGGCCCTGATTGCCGACTGTGCGCGCTACGCGGACGTCAGTTGTCGTCCTCGTCGATCAGGAAGCCGCGCATCGGCGACGGCGTCTGCTGCATCGGCTGCGGGCTCTGCGGACGCACCGGAGCCATCGGCTGGGTCATCGCCGGCGACATCTGCTGCTGACCGCCGTAGGACGGACCGCTGCTGGACTGACCGGCCATGGAGTGGTTGCCGCCACCCATCGACTGACCGCCACCCATGGTGTGGTTGCCGCCCATGGTGCCGGCACCGGCCGACGCCATCGACGGGGACGGCGGCAGCGAAGCGGTCGCCGGGGTCCGCGGCGGGGCCAGCGAGTCGTCCGCCTGGTTCTCCAGCTGACGCAGCTGGCTCTCCAGGTAGGACTTCAGCCGCGTGCGGTACTCGCGCTCGAAGCCGCGCAGGTCCTCGACCTTGCGCTCCAGCGTCGCGCGGGCCGACTCCAGCGAGCCCATCGCCACGCGGTGCTTCTCCTGCGCGTCCCGCTCCAGCGCGTCGGCCTTGGCGCGGGCGTCCCGCTCCAGGCCCTCGGCACGGCTGCGCGCCTCGCCGACGATCTTGTTGGCCTCGGAACGGGCCTCCGCGATCGCCTGGTCAGCGGTCTGCTGTGCCAGCGACAGCACGCGCGCGGCGCTGTCACCACCGGGACCACCCTGCTGACCGCCCTGCGGCAGCTGCTGGGGTCCACCGGGGCCGCCCATCGGGCCACCCATGGGGCCGCCGGGGCCCATCGGACCGGGACCGTGCGGACCCTGCGGTCCGTGGCCACCGGGACCAGGAGGCAGCTGCGGTGCACCACCGGGCAGTTGGGGAGGTCCACCCATCCCCTGCTGCTGCGGCGGCACCGGCTGCGGACCGGATATGGCGGCGGGCACCGGAGCCCCGGGACGCTGCTGCTGCTCCTGCTGCTGGTCCGGTCCCTTGCGCAGGCCCTGCTGCTGCTGGTTCTGCGCGGCGGCGCGGGTGGCAGCGGCCAGCTTGGCGCGAAGGTCCTCGTTCTCCCGCAGGAGCCGGGTCAGTTCGGCTTCGACCTCATCGAGGAAGGCATCGACCTCGTCCTCGTCATAGCCTTCTCGGAGGCGGACGGTCGTGAACTGCTTGTTCCGCACGTCCTCGGGGGTCAACGGCATCTCTACTTCACCTCAACGTAGTCGTCGGCAATCGGCAAGACCGTATCGTTCACACCAACAACACCGACCTCACGGCGGTGATCAGGATGTACACGATGATCATCAATACGAAGAAGGACAGGTCGAGCGCCACGCCCCCGAGACGCAGCGGCGGGATGACCCGCCGCAGAAGCTTGAGTGGCGGATCAGTGACAGTGTAGGCGGCCTCAAGAATGACCACCATCGCCTTGCCGGGTTGCCATGAACGGGCGAACTGGAAGACATAGTCCATCACCAGCCGGAAGATCAACACGATCAGGAAGCAGTACAGCGCGATGTAGATCACCTGACCAAAGACACTCATCTCGCGCCGTCCCTCTCCCCTTGCCTTGCTCCTGTGTTGGCCTCACCGACTCGGTGTGCCCGGTGTTGCGTCTCAGCTCTGGTTGAAGAACCCGCCCTCTGCGATACGGGCCTTGTCCTCCGCCGTGACATCGACGTTAGCAGGCGACAACAGGAACACCTTCTGCGTCACCCGCTCGATGCTGCCGTGAAGACCAAACACCAAACCGGCCGCAAAGTCGACAAGTCGCTTCGCGTCGGTGTCGTCCATCTCCGTCAGATTCATGATCACCGGAGTGCCCTCACGGAAGTGTTCCCCGATGGTACGGGCTTCGTTGTAGGTCCGGGGGTGGAGTGTGGTGATGCGGTAGGGCTCCCGCTCGGACACAACCTTGGGCATGATCACCGGTGCGTTCTTCTCCAGATTCGGACGGTCGGGTGTGATGGATGCCACGGGGGCGATTCGCGCGGGTCGTCCGTTTTCCGTGGCAAGCGGGGCCGGTTCACGTTGCGCCGGAGGTGTTACGGCACGGACGGGTTCCTCCCGTTCCGGGGGAATTTCGGCCTGCACCGGGTGCTGTTGACGCCGTCCCCGATCGGGTTCCGGGTCAAGCTCGGGCTCGAACTCGTCATCGGGGTCGAACCCCCGGCCGTCGTACCCATCGTCCTCCACGAGGCCGAGGTAGACCGCCATCTTGCGCATCGCGCCGGCCATTCTCTGCGTCCTCCGCTCTGTGGTGGATCGGCTCCGTCACCAGGGGCCTTGGATCCACTCGGCCTGCCCCGCTTTTTACGGGAATGACCATATTTTGTGCTGTGGTCCGACTTGCTTGGCGACGTTACCGGAGCCGTGGTCGGACTCCGAGTACCGCAGTGCCGACGCGCACATGTGTCGCCCCGGCCGCCACGGCCTCTTCGAGGTCCGCGCTCATGCCTGCTGACACCATGTTGGCAGCAGGATGGTCCGCGCGCAGGTCGGATGAGATTTCCATGAGCCGTTCGAAGGCGGCGAGTTCACGCCCGGCATAGGGCCCGGCCAGCGGCGCGACGGTCATCACACCGTCCAGACGCAGACCTTGGGCCCCGGCGATCTGCTCGGCGAGCGGCGCGACACCGTCCGGCGCCACACCTCCCCGTTCACCCCGCACACCCGACTCCGCGTCAAGTGCCACCTGGATCAGGCAACCCAGTTCACGTTCGGCACGCACGGCCTCCCTGGAGAGCGTGGTGACGAGCCTGGCGCGGTCGACCGACTGAACAATCCCGGCATAACCGGCCACGGACCGCACCTTGTTCGTCTGCAGTTGACCAACGAAGTGCCAAGTAAGGGACAAATCAGTGCATTCAGCGGCCTTGTGTGCCGCCTCCTGGTCCCGGTTCTCCGCGACCTGCCGCACCCCCAGTTCCGCGAGCAGCCGGACATCGCTCGCGGGGTAGGTCTTGGTGACCACGATCAGGGTCACCTCCTCACGCGGCCGGCCGGCCTTGGCGCAGGCGGCGGAGATACGTTCCTCCACCTGTGCCAGGTTCTGTGCCAGTTGCGTCTTGCGGTCGTCGGTCACGGCGTGGCCTCCCCCAGCCCCGGGCCGGGGGTGTCCCCGAGCCATACATAGCTCGCGAGCCGCCCCGTCGTACGGTCGCGCCGGTAAGAGAAGTGGTCCGCGGATTCGCGGGTGCAGATGTGGGAATCCTCACGCACCAGCACGCCCTCCGCGGCGAGTTGGGCCCGTACGCCTGCGGTGACGTCCACCGCGGGAGTGCCCCAACTGGTCGTCGCACGGGCCTCGGGCACCACCGCGGCGACATCGGAGCGCATCTCCTCGGGCACCTCGTAACAGCGTCCGCAGATCGCCGGTCCGGTGTACGCGACGATCCGCGCCGGCTCCGCGCCCCGCTTCACCATCGCCTCGACCACCGCCGGAACGACCCCGGCGACCAGGCCGGGCCGGCCGGCGTGCGCGGCCCCGGCGATCCCGGCGACCGGGTCGGCGAGCAGGACCGGGGTGCAGTCAGCGGTCAGGACCGCGAGCGCGAGGCCCCGGCGATCCGTCACCACCGCGTCCACACCGGGGATGTCGTCGCCGCGCCAGGGCCCGTCGACCACCGCGACGTCCCGGCCGTGGACCTGGTTCATCCAGACCACGCCGGCCGGGTCGAGGCCGAGTTCCCCAGCGGCGCGGGCACGGTTGGCGTGTACGGCCCGCGGGTCGTCGCCGACCGCGCCGCCCAGGTTGAGCTGATCGTACGGAGCGGCGCTCACCCCGCCCCACCTGTCGGTGAAGGCGAAATGCGCGCCGCTCTCGTGGTGCTGTTGCCCTATCACTTCAGTGCTTCGGTCACTTCAGGAAGTCGGGAACGTCCAGTTCCTCGGCCGCGGAGTCCGAGTACGGACGGGCCGGGGGAACCTGCGGAGCGCTCGCCGGGGACGACGGGACCTCGCCCAGTGAGGAGGAGGACTCGGCGGGTGCCGGCTCCTCGTCCCGTACGGGCACCGAACCCAGTCCGCCGAAGGACGACGAACGCGGCTCGGGCGGAGTGGCCGGACGGCTCGGGGCCGGGGTGGGCTCCTCGCGCTTCGGGGAGGACAGCGCGGAGGACTGCGCATCCCGGCGGGCCGGCGGCTGACCGCCGTCGAATCCCGCGGCGATGACCGTCACCCGTACCTCGTCGCCCAGCGCATCGTCGATGACCGCACCGAAGATGATGTTGGCTTCCGGGTGTGCGGCCTCGCTGACCAGCTGGGCGGCCTCGTTGATCTCGAAGAGACCGAGGTCGGAACCGCCGGAGATGGACAGCAGCACACCGCGGGCGCCGTCGATGGACGCCTCCAGGAGCGGCGAGGAGATCGCCATCTCCGCTGCGGCCACCGCACGGTCGTCGCCGCGCGCCGAACCGATCCCCATGAGGGCCGATCCGGCCTCCGACATCACGGACTTGACGTCGGCGAAGTCGAGGTTGATCAGACCCGGGGTGGTGATCAGATCGGTGATGCCCTGGACACCCGACAGCAGCACCTGGTCCGCAGACTTGAACGCGTCGAGCACGCTCACCTGGCGGTCCGAGATGGACAGCAGTCGGTCGTTGGGGATCACGATGAGGGTGTCGACCTCTTCGCGCAGCTGGGCGATGCCGTCCTCGGCCTGGTTGGCGCGACGGCGGCCCTCGAAGGTGAACGGCCGGGTGACCACACCGATCGTCAGGGCGCCCAGCGAGCGGGCGATGTTGGCGACGACGGGGGCACCACCGGTGCCGGTGCCGCCGCCCTCGCCCGCGGTCACGAAGACCATGTCGGCCCCCTTGAGGACCTCCTCGATCTCCTCGCGGTGGTCCTCGGCCGCCTTGCGACCCACATCGGGGTTGGCGCCGGCGCCGAGTCCGCGGGTCATTTCGCGGCCGACGTCAAGCTTGACGTCGGCGTCGCTCATCAGCAGCGCCTGCGCATCGGTGTTGATCGCGATGAACTCGACGCCCTTGAGCCCGACCTCGATCATCCGGTTGATGGCGTTCACGCCACCGCCGCCGATGCCGACGACCTTGATGACTGCGAGGTAGTTCTGCGGTGCTGCCACGTCGAAGGCCTCTCGCCTCGAGTTACGTGTCGTCGCCGCACGTGCGTGTGGACGCCGACTGATGCCGATGGGACGGTTCGTATCGCCGACCCGAACCCTAACGTTGAAGTTTAGGGTTACCTGTGCCTGTGTTCCTTGGTTCCATAGTCCCTTTGGAACGAGACACTAAGTCGACAAGGCGCGCCCGTTCAACGAACACGCCGAACCTCCCGTTTTTCTTTTCACCCTATGTGATCACCCATAGTCGTAGCCATCCAGGGTGCTGGCCTGCGGCTACGGACGTCAACTCCCGGACACCGCAGGGGCGCTGGGCACCGAGATGTCGAAGTGACGCCCGCCAGGTGCCGCTTTCAGCAGCGCGGTCAGCACCTTTGCCTTCTCGGGGCCCTGTTCGCGGCTACCCCAGGCGACCGTGCGGTCGCCGTCCAGTTCGAGGGTGATGGCGTCGTAGGACCGTACGCGGACCGTCCGTACGTCCTTGTGTACGACGGCGGGCAGATCCTGGGCGACCTTGACCGCGGCACGCCGCAACCGGTCGATTCCGAACCGGCGCAGACTCGGGGAGTCGGAAGCGGTCATTTCCAGAAGCGGAACGCCCTTGGGAGCCGTGCCGACGGTGGCGAACCGGACGCCCTCGGCGTCCACTTCGACAAACTTTCCGCCCGCTCGCATCAGCAGTTCCGGCACTCTTTCGGTCACTTTGAGGCCGATTGTGTGCGGCCAGGACCGCTCGACGTCCACCGTCTTGATGCGCGGCAGCCGGGCCCGCAGCCGGCGGGCCAGCGCGTCCGTATCCACGGAGGCCAGCGGCGCGTTCATCGGGGCGTCCGCGGCGGCGACGACTTCACGCGGCGTCAGAACCTTGGTGCCGGTGGTGCTGACGCGCTCCGCCCGGAGCCAGTTCGAGGCGTAGAGGGCCCAGACGCCGAACGCGCCGAGCAGCACCGTGACGACCAGGATGATGATCAGACCACGGCGGCTCGGCGCGCGAAGAGGAAGGCGCTCCCACCGGAATCTTCGCCCGGGGGGCGCCGCGGCGGAGGGCGGGCCGGACGGTGACTTCTTCTCACCGCGTTGGGCGGTTGTCGGTCCGGCCACGCTCCCTGCCTTCTCTCGTGCGCTACTTGTTGTGCTGCGCGATCGCCTCGTACACCATGCCGACCAACAGCTCGTCGGCGTCCCGGCGGCCGAACTCGGAGGCCGCGCGCGACATCTCGTACAGCCGGTGCGGATCGGCCAGGACCGGGAGCACGCTGTTCTGCACCCAGTCCGGGGTCAGCTGGGCGTCGTCGACCAGCAGGCCCCCGCCGGCGTTGACCAGCGGCTGGGCGTTGAGCCGCTGCTCGCCGTTGCCGATGGGCAGCGGGACGAACGCGGCCGGGAGCCCGACGGCGGACAACTCGGCGACGGTCATTGCGCCCGCGCGGCAGAGCATCATGTCGGCCGCGGCGTACGCGAGATCCATCCGGTCCACGTACGGTACCGGGACATAGGGGGGCATCCCGGGCATGTTGTCCACATGCGGCAGTTCGTTCTTCGGGCCGACCGCGTGCAGGACCTGGATACCGGCGCGCTGCAGGACCGGAACGGCGGCCTGGATGACCTCGTTCAGGCGGCGGGCACCCTGGGAACCACCGGACACCAGCAGGGTCGGGAGGTTGGGGTCGAGACCGAAGGCGGCCCGCGCCTCGGGGCGGACCGCGGCGCGGTCCAGGGTGGCGATGGTGCGGCGCAGCGGGATGCCGACATAGCGGGCACCGCGCAGCTTGCTGTCCGGGGTGCTGACGGCGACGAACTTGGCGTACCGCGAGCCGATCTTGTTGGCCAGACCGGGGCGGGCGTTGGCCTCGTGGACGATGATCGGCACCCCGAGCCGCTTGGCGGCCAGATAGCCGGGCAGCGCCACATAGCCGCCGAAGCCGACGACACAGTCCGCCTTCGTGCGCTCCAGGATCTGCTCGGCGGCCTTGATCGTGCCGCGCAGCCGCCCGGGGACGGTGATCAGCTCGGGGGTGGGCTTGCGCGGCAGCGGCACGGCCGGGATCAGACCCAGCTCATAGCCGCGCTCCGGGACGAGGCGGGTCTCCAGGCCCTTCTCCGTACCGAGTGCCGTGATCCCCACGGTGGGGTCCTGCCTCCGCAGTGCGTCCGCGAGGGCGAGCGCGGGCTCGATGTGGCCGGCGGTCCCCCCACCGGCGAGTACGACATGCACCGAAATTCACCGCTCTCCGGACGGCCGCTTCTTGACGCGCCGTCTCATCGTCTTCCATCTCACCCCAGCCTGCCTCCTGCCGAAGACCGGCTGCCGCATGGCCAACGCCGCCCGTGCAGCGGGCTCGTCACGCGCGAAGGCGATCAAGAGCCCGATGGCGAACATCGTCGGCAGCAGGGCGGAGCCTCCGTAGGAGAACAGCGGGAGCGGGACACCGGCGATCGGCAACAGGCCGAGCACCGCACCGATGTTGATCACGGCCTGGGCCGTGATCCAGGTGGTCACGCCTCCCGCGGCGTACCGTACGAAGGGGTCCTCCGTGCGTCCGGCCACGCGGATACCCGCATAGCCTAGAGCCGCGAAGAGGGCGAGCACCGACAGCGTCCCCGCCAGACCCAGTTCCTCCCCGGTGATGGCGAAGATGAAGTCGGTGTGCGGTTCAGGGAGTTCACCCCATTTTTCCATACTCGCACCGAGGCCGGAACCGAAGAATCCGCCGGACGCCAGGGCATAGATGCCGTGCACGGCCTGCCAGCACTGGTCACCGGGCCCCGGATCGGTCGCTCCGATGCAGGCCAGCCGGGACATCCGGTTGGCGCTGGTCTTGATCAGCAGCGCCCCGATCAGTGTGGCGGCGCCCAGCACCCCCACGAACAGCCGGGTCGGCGCCCCGGCCAGCCACAGCAGCCCGAAAAGGATCGCCGTGAGAATGATCGCGGTCCCCATGTCGCCGCCGAGCATGATCAGCCCGAGCAGCAGGAACGCCACCGGGATCAGCGGCACCAGCAGATGCTTCCACTGCACCAGCAGCCTTTTGTCCTGTTTGCGGGCCAGCAGATCGGCGCCCCACAGCACCAGCGCGAGCTTGGCGAACTCGCTCGGTTGCATCTGGAAAGGTCCGCCGAGGCTGATCCAGTTCTGGTTGCCGTTGACCGCGACCCCTATGCCCGGAATCTGCACCAGGCACATCAGGAACACCGAGACGGCGAGCAGCGGATACGCGAGCCCGCGGTGCAGCCGCACCTTCATCCGGGAGGCGGCCAGCAGCAGCCCGCCGCCCAGGACGGCGGCCAGCAGCTGCTTGCGGAAGAAGTACGTCGGGGCCAGACCGGACTGCAGCGCCTTGATCTGGGACGCCGAGTAGACCATCACCAGGCCCAGGACGGTGATCAGCAGGCTGCCGCCGAGGATCAGGTAGTAGGCGGTCAGCGGGCGGTCCCAGGCCCGTTTCAGCCGGGTGTGGAGCCCCCGGAGGCCGCCCGGTGTGCGGCCGCCGCGCGGCTTGCGCGCCGTGGAGGGCCGGCGCACCGGACGCGGTGTGGCCGCCTTCGCCGATCGGGCCGTCATCCTCGTCCCCTCCACAGGTGCGCTCGCCGCCGGCTGACGACGACAGCGGGGAGAAACGGTCTAGTGATCCCGTGCGGTCAGCTCACCGACCGCCTCGGCGAAGGCTTCGCCCCGCTTGTTGTAGTTGACGAACATGTCCATCGAGGCACAGGCCGGAGCCAGCAGGACGGTGTCGCCGGGCTCGGCCAGGCGGGTCGCTTCCCGGACCGCCTCGGGCATCGCCCCAGTGTCGGTCCGGTCGAGGTCGACCACCGGGACATCGGGGGCGTGTCGCGCCAGGGCTTCCCGGATCAGCGCCCGATCGGCGCCGATCAGCACCGCCCCGCGCAGCCGGGCCGCCGACTTCTGCACCAGCTCGTCGAAGGTCGCGCCCTTGGCGAGGCCGCCGGCGATCCACACGATGTGCTCGTACGCCGCCAACGACGCCTCGGCGGCGTGGGTGTTGGTGGCCTTGGAGTCGTCGATGTAGGTGACGCCGTCGCGCTCCGCGATGTGCTGGATGCGGTGCGCTTCCGGGTGGAAGGCGCGCAGTCCGTCGCGTACGGCGGCGGGACGGACGCCGAAGGCACGGGCCAGCGCCGCCGCCGCGAGGGCGTTGGCGATGTTGTGCGGGGCGGGGGTCCCGGAGCCGGGCGCGATGTCGGAGACCTCGGCGAGCTCCTGGGCCTGCTGCTGACGGTTCTCCACGAAGGCGCGGTCGACGAGGATGCCGTCGACGACGCCGAGTTGGGAGGGGCCGGGGGTGCCGAGGGTGAAGCCGATGGCCCGGCAGCCCTCCTCGACGTCGGCCTCGCGCACCAGGTCCTCGGTCGCCTTGTCGGCCACGTTGTAGACACAGGCGACGGTGTTGCCCTCGTAGATCCGGCCCTTGTCGGCGGCGTACGCCTGCATGGAGCCGTGCCAGTCGAGGTGGTCGGGGGCGAGGTTGAGGACCGTGGCGGAGTGCGCGCGCAGCGACGGCGCCCAGTGCAGCTGGTAGCTGGAGAGCTCCACGGCCAGCACGTCATAGGAGGGCTCGCCGTCCTTGCCCTGCCCCAGGACGACATCGATGATCGGGGTGCCGATGTTGCCGACCGCCATGGTGCGCAGGCCCTCGGCGGCCAGGATCGAGGCCAGCATCCGCACGGTGGTGGTCTTGCCGTTGGTGCCGGTGACCCCGAGCCAGGCCGCGGCGTCCGGCCCGCGCAGCCGCCAGGCGATCTCGACATCGCCGACCACGTCCACACCGGCCGCCGCGGCCGCCGCGAACAGGGGGCTGTCCGGCTTCCAGCCGGGAGAGGTGACGACCAGGCCGGTGCCCTCGGGGAGGGTCTCCCCGTCGCGGAGGCGGACGGTGATCCCCTGCTCCACCAGCTCACGGGCGGTGGCCCGCTGCTTGTCGCCGTCGCCACCGTCCACGACGGTGACATGGGCGCCGAGGCCGGCCAGGGCGCGGGCGGCACTGATGCCGCTCACGCCGAGGCCGGCGACGGTGATGTGCTGACCGGCGAAGTCCGCCGGGCCGTGCGTGGTCACTTTGCTGCCTGCCAGCCGCCGTAGAAGATGCCGAGTCCCACGATGACGCACATGCCCTGGATGATCCAGAACCGGACCACCACAAGGACTTCCGACCACCCCTTGAGTTCGAAGTGGTGCTGGAGTGGCGCCATACGGAAGACCCGCTTGCCGGTCAGCCGGAACGATCCGACCTGGATCACCACGGACATGGTGATCAGGACGAAGAGACCGCCGAGGATGGCGAGCAGCAGCTCCGTACGGGAGCAGATGGCCAGGCCGGCCAGCGCGCCGCCCAGGGCCAGCGAGCCGGTGTCGCCCATGAAGATCTTGGCGGGCGAGGTGTTCCACCACAGGAAGCCGAAGCAGGCGCCCATCAGCGCGGAGGCCACGACCGCGAGGTCGAGCGGATCGCGGACCTCGTAACAGCCCGGTCCGGCGGTGATCTGGTTGGCGCACGACTCCTGGTACTGCCAGATGCCGATGAAGGTGTACGCGCCGAAGACCATCACCGAGGCGCCGGTGGCGAGGCCGTCGAGGCCGTCGGTGAGGTTCACGCCGTTGGACATCGCCAGGATCATGAACAGCGCCCAGATCACGAAGATCACCGGGCCGATCTGCCAGCCGAAGTCCTGGGTGAAGGAGAGCCGGTCGGACGCCGGGGTCTGCCCGCGCAGGTCCGCGAACTGCAGCGACAGCACGGCGAAGGCGATACCGACGATCAGCTGGCCGGCCATCTTGGCCTTGGCCCGCAGGCCCAGCGAGCGCTGCTTGACGATCTTGATGTAGTCGTCGAGGAACCCGACCAGGCCCATGCCCGCGAAGAGGAAGAGCACCAGCACACCCGAGAAGGTCGGATCGCTGGAGGTGATCACCTTTGTCACGGCGTAGGCGATGATCGTGGCCAGGATGAAGGAGATACCGCCCATGGTGGGCGTGCCCTTCTTGCTGCCGTGGGTCCGCGGGCCGTCATCGCGGATGAACTGCCCGTATCCCTTTTTGGCCAGCAGCTTGATCAGCAGCGGGGTGCCGATCAGGGTCAGGAAGAGCCCGATCATTCCGGAGAAGAGGATCTGCTTCATCGAGTTCATCGGGTCGCGGCTCCACCCTCAGCGCCCGCAGCGCCCAGCATGCCCTCGTCCAGCAAAGCTGCGGCGACCCGCTCCAGCCCCACCGACCTGGACGCCTTCACCAGCACGACATCTCCCGGCTGCAGCTCGCTGCGCAACAGGTCGACCGCCGCCCGCGCGTCGGACACGTGCACCGACTCCTCACCCCACGAACCCTCGTTCTTGGCGCCCATGTCGAGCCAGGCCGCTTCCCTGCCGCCGACTGCCACGAGCTTGCTGACGTTGAGCCGGACGGCCAGCCGTCCGACCGCGTCGTGTTCGGCGAGTGACTCCTCGCCCAGCTCGGCCATCTCACCGAGCACCGCCCACGTACGCGCGCCCGTCGCCTTGCCGGCTGCGCCCATGGCGACCAGCGCACGCAGCGCCGCTCGCATGGACTCGGGGTTCGCGTTGTAGGCGTCGTTGACGACCCGCACGCCGTCCGCGCGCTCGGTGACCTCCATACGCCAGCGGGAGAGCGTGCCGGCTTCGGAGAGCGCGGTGGCGATCTCGTCTACGGGCATGCCCAACTCATGGGCGACGGCGGCCGCGGCGAGCGCGTTCGACACGTGGTGCTCACCGTACAGCCGCATGGTCACATCACTGCACCCGGAGGGTGTGTGAAGCGTGAAGGCAGGCTGTCCGAGCTCCGTGAGCCGGACATTCTCGGCACGTACGGCGGCCTCCGCGGCCTCACCGAACAGGACCGTGCGGGCCCTGGTGCGCGGAGCCATGGCGCGGACGTACGGATCGTCGGCGTTGAGCAGCGCGATCCCGCCGTCCTCGGCCGGGGGCAGCGCCTCGATGAGTTCGCCCTTGGCCAGGGCGATCTGCTCACGGCCGCCGAACTCGCCGATGTGCGCGCTGCCGACGTTCAGCACCACACCGATCCTCGGCGGGGTCAGCCCGGCCAGGTAGCGGATGTGGCCGACGCCGCGGGCGCCCATCTCCAGGACGAGATGGCGGGTGGTCTCATCGGCGCGCAGCGCGGTCAGCGGCAGCCCGATCTCGTTGTTGAGGTTCCCCTCGGGCCAGACCGTCGGGCCGTGGCGCTGCAGCAGCTGGGCGATCAGGTCCTTGGTGCTGGTCTTGCCGGCCGAGCCGGTGAGGCCCACGACGGTGGTGCCCAGACGTGCGACGACGGCGCGGGCGAGCGCACCGAGCGCGGCGACCACGTCGTCGACGACGATGGCGGGGACGCCGAGGGGGCGGGCGGCCAGTACGGCCACCGCGCCCGCCTCGACGGCGCCGGACGCGAAGTCGTGGCCGTCGACGCGGTCACCGGCGAAGGCCACGAACAGCGCGCCGGGGCCCACCGCACGGGAGTCCGCCACGACCGGTCCGGTCACCCGGCGGCCGTCGTCCGGTATGTCGTGCTGCTGCCCTCCGACGATGCTCGCGATCTCGGCGAGCGACAGGGAGATCACAGGTCACCCCCGGTACTGGGCGGGCGGTGACGGTAAAAGGGTTGTGCGCGCATGGAGGTGTGTCATCCCTGGTGGTTCGGCTGCGGTGACTTCAAGGAAGCCTCGATGGCCTCGCGCAGTACCTGGCGGTCGTCGAAGGGGCGTACCACTCCGGCGATGTCCTGGCCCTGCTCGTGGCCCTTGCCCGCGACGATCACGGTGTCGCCGGGCTCGGCGCGGGCGACGGCGGCGGCGATGGCGGCGGCGCGCTCTTCTTCGACGAGCACCGTGCCGCGTTCATGAATGGGGACCTCCGCGGCGCCCGCGAGCATGGTGGCGAGGATCGCGAGGGGGTCCTCGCCGCGCGGGTTGTCGGAGGTCAGTACGGCCGTGTCGGCGAGCCGGGCCATGGCGGCACCCATCGGGGCGCGCTTGTGGGGGTCGCGGTCGCCGCCGCAGCCGAGGACGGCGTGCAGCTTGCCGTCGGTGACCTTGCGCAGCGCGCGCAGAACCGATTCGACGGCGTCGGTCTTGTGGGCGTAGTCGACCACCGCCAGGTACGGCTGGCCGGCGTCGATGCGCTCCAGGCGGCCGGGGACGCCGGGCACCGCGGCGACACCGTCGGCCGCGGTCTGCGGGTCGACACCGGCGACGACCAGCGAGACGATCGCGGCGAGCGCGTTGGCGACGTTGAACGGGCCGGCGATCGGGGAGGCGGCGCGCAGGGTCCGGCCGTCCGGGCCGTGCACGGTGAAGGTCGAGCCGAGCGTGCCGACCTCGACGTCGGACGCCCGCCAGTCGGCGTCGGGGTGGCCCTCGGCGGAGAAGGTGGTGACCGGGACCTCGGACTCACCCTCGGCCAGCCGCTTGCCGTACTCGTCGTCGAGATTGACGACGCCGGCGCGGCTGCGGGCCTTGGTGAAGAGCTGGGCCTTGGCCTGGAAGTAGTCCTCCATCCCGGAGTGGAACTCCATGTGCTCCGGGCTGAGGTTGTTGAAGATCGCGACGTCGAAGACGCAGCCGTCGACCCGGCCGAGGACCAGGGCGTGGCTGGAGACCTCCATGGCGACCGCGCGGACACCGCGCTCGCGCATCACCGCGAAGAGCGCCTGCAGGTCGGTGGCCTCGGGGGTGGTGCGCTCGGACTTGATGCGCTCGTCGCCGATACGGGTCTCGACGGTGCCGATCAGGCCGGTCAGCCCCCCGTCGGGGCGCTTGGCGGCCGCGGCCCGCAGCCCGCCCTCGATGAGGTAGGCGGTGGTGGTCTTGCCGGAGGTGCCGGTGATGCCGATCTGGAGGAGGTCCTCGCCCGGCGTTCCGTAGATGGAGACGGCCAGGGCGCCCATCCGCGCGCGCGGGTTGTCGACGACGAGGACCGGCAGGCCGGTCGCGGCGGCGCGCTCGGCACCCGAGGGGTCGGTCAGGACCGCCGCGGCGCCGAGATCGGCGGCCTGGGCGACGAAGTCGGCACCGTGCAGACGGGCGCCGGGCAGCGCCGCGTAGACGTCACCGGGGCGGACCGCCCGGGAGTCATGGGTGATGCCGGTGACCATCACGGGCTGCGCGGCATCGGCAGCTCCGGGGTGGCCGGCGTCGGGGGCCGGGCTTCCCAGCTGCTCGGCCAGGTCCGCCAGGGGGGTGGGGCGGACCCGTTCAGGGCGCGGCGCTCCCGGATAGGTAGCGGCACCGCCCTTCTCGGCGTGCTGGGCTTTCGGGGACTGATCAGCGTGTGACACGGCGGTGAGCGTACCGGGCACCACCGGCCCGGGGCGAAGTGAGGGCCGTGGGGAGGAACAGTTGCCCGGAGTGGAGGTGCCGTCGGGGGTGCCGTCGGGGGTGATGGTCGTCACGGCGGAATTGCCTCGATTTCATTGGCCTGGCGTGAAGGTGACCGGCAGCCGCGGGGGCTTGGCGCCGGTCGGCGGGACCTGGAGGGTTTTCAGCGCGAAGGCCATGACCTGCTGGTAGATCGGGCCGCAGACCTGGCCGCCGAAATAGCTGCCCGTCGTGGGGTTCTGGACGGCGCAGTAGACCGTGATGCGGGGTTTGTCGGCGGGGGCGAAGCCGGCGAACGAGGCGGTGTAGCCGTGGTAGCGGCCGGTCCGGGGGTCCACCCGGTTGGAGGTGCCGGTCTTGCCGCCGACCCGGTAGCCGTCGATCTTCGCCTTCGCTCCGGTGCCTTCTTCATCGTCCACCACCGATTCGAGCATGGTGGCGAGCGTGGCCGCCGTCTTCTGGCTGATCACGCGGGTCTTCGCGGGCTTGGGCGCCGGTGCGTAGTGCCCGTCGGGGCCGGTGCTGCCCCGGACCAGTGAGGGGGCGATGCGCTCACCTCCGTTGGCGATCGTGGAGTAGACGGAGGCGGCCTGTACGGCGTTGAGGGAGAGTCCCTGGCCGAACGGGACGGTGAACTGCTGCGAGGTGTTCCAGTCCTGCGGCTTGGCCAGGATGCCGTCGGTCTCCCCGGGGAAGCCGAGCCCGGTCGGCCTGCCGATCCCGAACTTGCGCAGATAGGAGTAGAGAACCTGGTTGGCCTCGGGCTGGGTCTTGCCGAGCTGGCCGGTCGCGAGGATCGTGCCGATGTTGCTGGACTTGGCGAGCACCCCGTTGAGGGTCAGATGCCAGGTTTCGTGGTCGACGTCGTCCGCGAACAGCCGGTCACCCCGGTGCAGCCGGTTGGGCACGGTGACCCGGGTGGCCGGGGTGGCGACGCCCTCCTCCAGGACGGCGGCCATCGACATCACCTTGCTGGTGGAGCCCGGCTCGAACGCGTCGGACAGCGCGGCATTGCCCAGCGCTTCCGGATCGGCCTTCGACACCTCGTTGGGGTCGAATCCGGGCGCGTTGGCGAGCGCCAGGATCTCCCCGGTGCGGGTGTCCTGGACGACGACATAGCCGCGGTCGGCCTGTGACTTGGCGACCTGCTCGGTGATGGCCTGCTGGGCCGCCCACTGGATGTCACGGTCGAGGGTCAGCTCGACGTCGCTGCCGGGGACGGCGGGGTGCTCCTGGGTGTCGGCGGTGGGTACCCGGCGGCCGCCGGACTGGGCGTAGACGAGCTTGCCGTCCTTGCCCGCCAGCTGCTTGTCCAGGCGCGCCTCCAGGCCGCCGCCGCCCTTGCCGGCGCCGTTGACGAAGCCGAGCACGCCGGCGGCGAGGTTCTTGTTGGGGTAGAGGCGCTTGCTGTGCTTGTCGGCGAAGATCCCCACCAGGACGTTGGGGCGGGGCGCGCTCTTGGGAGCGGCGGCCGCCTTGGTGTCGAGGGTCTTGCGCAGGTCCTTGATCTTCTTCCAGACCTGCGGGGTCTGCTGCCGGGCGAGCAGGGCGTAGCGCGCCGCGGGCCGGTCGAGCTTCTCGGCCAGGGTGGCCTTGTCCTCGCCGAGGATCGGGGCGAGCAGCGCGGCGGCCCGCTGCGGCGCATCGTCGATCTTGGTCTTCCCTGGGGCCAGCAGGCTCGGGTCGGCGGTGATGTCGTACGCGTCGACGGTGGTGGCCAGGTCCACGCCGTTGCGGTCGGTGATCGCGCCGCGCTCGGCGGCCAGCTTGACGGGTACATAGCGGTTCTCGTTGGCCTTGGCGGCGAACGCTCCGGCGTCCACGGCCTGCACCTGGAAGAGCCGTACGACGAAGACCAGCATGATCAGCGTCAGCCCGAGGGAGACCAGCCGCAGCCGCGGGCGCGGGCTGCCGAGGCGGAGCACCGGGGTCCCGGGGCGGGGGCGCGCGGGGCGGGCGGCAGGCCGGGGCCGGCCGGGCCGGGAGCCGGGGCGGGGCGCGGGGCGCTTGGCGGCGGGCGGGCGGCCGGCGCCGCTGCCGGCCCGGCCCCCGCGCTGGGCGGGGCGCGGCACCCGGCGAGGGTCCCTGGGCTCGGTCATGCCGCGTTCACCTGCCGGAGGTCGTCGGGAAGGGGGCGGGCGCGGGTGCGGTGGGGGCGGCGCTGCCGGACGGGGTACGCGAGGCGGACGAGGCCAGGGACGCCGGGGCGGCCGAGGGGGCCGGGGAGACCAGGGTGGCCGGATCGGCCGATGTCGCCTCGGTGCCCGGTGCGCTGTCCGGGCCCAGCACCCCGGCCAGGGCCGGGACCGGCGGCAGCGCCGGACGGGGCAGGGCGGTACGGGCGGTGGCGCCGAGGGGCGAGGGCGCGGCGGAGCTGCTCAGCGGCGCCCCCGTCGGTCCGGCCACGCTCGGCCGGCCGCGAACCGTGCCGTCCGGGAGCAGGAAGACCGGGGTGCCGCCGGGCACCATCCCCAGCTTCCGGGCGCGCCGCTCCAGCGCGCCCGGCGCCGAGTAGGCGTCCACGTCCTGCTGCAGCGCCTGCTGCTCGTCCGTCAGCTCCTCGGTCTGCTTCTCCAGCTTGCTGAGCTCGAACGACCCCTGGTTGAGGGCGGAGTTCAGCAGCAGCAGCGTGATCAGGCCGGAGCCGAGGAGGACGACGATGAGGAGCACGAAGGGGGTGCGGGCCGCGGTGCCGCGGGCACCCGCGCCGGAGGGGAACAGCGCGGCGAGGCGTTTCTGTCTGCCGCGCGGCCCCTGGCCTTTCATGCGGTGTCCTCGACGTTCTCGCGGATGCGCTCCGCGCCGCGCAGCCGGGCGGGCGCGGCCCGGCGGTTCTCGGCGATCTCCTCCTCCGTGGGGAGTTCGGCGCCGCGGGTCAGCAGCTTGAGCCGGGGCTGGTAGCGCTCGGGGACCACCGGCAGCCCGGGCGGCGCCGTGTTGGCCGCGCCGGCCGCGAAGACCTGCTTGACCAGGCGGTCCTCCAGCGAGTGGTAGGCGAGCACGGCGATCCGGCCGCCGACCGCGAGCGCCTGCACGGCGGCCGGGACGGCCCGCTCCACGCTCGCCAGCTCCCCGTTGACCTCGATGCGCAGCGCCTGGAACGTGCGCTTGGCGGGGTTGCCGCCGGTGCGCTTGGCGGCCTGCGGCAGCGCGTCACGGATCAGCTCGACCAGCCGCGCACTGTTGGTGAACGGCTCCTTGGCGCGCTCGCGGACGACGGCCTCGACGATCCGTTTGGCCTGCTTCTCCTCCCCGTAGGAGCGCAGGATCCGGACCAGCTCACCGGGCGCGTAGGTATTGAGGACATCCGCGGCGCTGATGCCGGTCGACTGGTCCATCCGCATGTCCAGCGGGGCGTCCTGCGCGTACGCGAAGCCGCGGTCGGCCTCGTCGAGCTGCATGGAGGAGACGCCGAGGTCGAACAGCACGCCCTGGACGCGCGGGGTCCCGAGCCGGTCGAGGACCTCGGGGAGCTCGTCGTAGACGGCGTGCACCAGGGTGGCACGGTCTCCGTACGGGGCGAGCCGCTCGCCCGCCAGCTTCAGGGCGGACGGGTCGCGGTCGAGGGCGATGAGCCGGGCCGCCGGGAAGGTGGACAGCAGTGCCTCGCTGTGCCCTCCGAGGCCGAGCGTGCAGTCGACGACGACCGCACCGGGCTCGGCGAGCGCGGGCGCGAGCAGGTCCAGACACCTCTGGAGCATGACGGGTACGTGGCGGGTGCTGCTGTTCATGCCAGGACCTCGCCGCGCTCGGCCCGCCTGCCTCGGCAGAGCGCGCACCTCTTCCTGATTCGCTCGCTACGCTCGCTCATGTGCCTTCCGATGGGCTGGGCGGCAGGTGGGGCCCCGGCCGCTGGCTGGGGGATGCCGCACGTACCGCTTGGTCCCCGCCCGCTCTGAAGGGGAAGTGGCCCTCCGGCGACGGGGAAGTGACGTCGGAAGACCATGGGAGCGGGAGGAGGCCGAGCCGTACGTACGATGCGCGCACGCGAGGAATTCGGTATCCAAGGAGAGCGTCACGCCTCCCACTTCGCGCCACTTTAGTCCACCGGCTGCCCCGGTCAATCAACCGGTTCCGCGCGTCCTGCGACGGCTTTCCCGCCGCCTTTGCCGCGGGCTTCTCACCCGGACGGCGGCGAGACGGTCAGACCTGTGGGTTACCTCACAAGGAGTGATGATGACCCCTATGCCCGACCTCTCATGCAGCCGAAAAGGCCGCCGCCTATTACCTTGAATCCATGCCCATACCTGCGTCGCAACCGCTGCCCCCCTCCGCCGACGGTTCCGCCGTGCGCTCCGGTGAGACGGTCACCGACAGTCTCGTCGAGGCGAACAAGCACTATGCCGCCGCCTTCACCGACCCCGGGATGGACGCCCGGCCCGTCCGCAATGTCGCCGTCGTGGCCTGTATGGACGCCCGGCTCGACCTGCACGCCGCGCTCGGCCTCCAACTCGGCGACTGCCACACCATCCGCAATGCCGGCGGGGTGGTCACCGACGACATCATTCGCTCCCTGACGATCAGCCAGCGGGCGCTCGGCACCCGCTCCGTCGTCCTCATCCACCACACCGGGTGCGGTCTGCTCAGCCTGACCGAGGACTTCCGCCACGAGCTGGCGGCCGAGGTCGGACAGCGCCCCACCTGGGCGGTCGAGGCGTTCAAGGATCTCGACGAGGACGTACGGCAGTCCATGCAGCGGGTGCGCACCTCCCCCTTCCTCCTGCACACCGATGACGTCCGCGGCTTCGTTTTCGACGTGACGACCGGCCTGCTGCGGGAGATCGACCCGCAGAACTGACCCCGCCCCGGCCGTCCCGGCGCCCGGATCCCGCCCGGAATGCCGGGTTCGCCGGGAAGGCCGGGGGATAACGTTGTGAGTTATCCACAGGTCATGACGCGAAGCCGCGCGGGCAGCAAGAATGCGTAGGTGCCGTCGTCCCGGCCCCGGCCGGGCGCGATGCGCACTTTCGGGGTGGGCCGGGTCCGCAGAGGGGGCATCGGCCCGTAGTACGGGGCCGAGGAGGGCCGAGTGACGACGTATGACGAACGAGCGAGCCTCAGCGATCTGACCACCACCGCGGAGCGGGTTCACCGGTCGGTGGAGGAAGTGATCGAGGGCAAGCCGGAGGTCGTACGGCTCGCGCTGACCGTGCTGCTGGCCGAGGGACATCTGCTCATCGAGGATGTGCCCGGCGTCGGCAAGACCATGCTCGCCAAGGCGCTGGCCCGCTCCATCGACTGCTCGGTGCGGCGCATCCAGTTCACGCCCGACCTGCTGCCCTCCGACATCACCGGCGTCAGCATCTTCGACCAGCAGCAGCGGGACTTCGAGTTCAAGCCCGGCGCGATCTTCTCCCAGATCGTGATCGGCGACGAGATCAACCGCGCCTCGCCCAAGACCCAGTCGGCGCTCCTGGAGTCCATGGAGGAGCGTCAGGTCACGATGGACGGGCAGACCTACGAACTGCCCGACCCGTTCATGGTGGTCGCCACCCAGAACCCGGTGGAGATGGAGGGCACGTACCCGCTCCCCGAGGCGCAGCGCGACCGCTTCATGGCACGGGTGTCGATCGGCTACCCCAGCCCGGCGGCCGAGCTGCAGATGCTGGATGTGCACGGCGGCGCCTCGCCGCTCGACGACCTCCAGCCGGTCGCGCACGCCCACGAGATCGTGAAGCTGATCGACGCGGTGCGCACGGTCCATGTCGCCGAAGCGGTGCGCCGGTACACCGTCGATCTGGTGGTGGCCACCCGCAGCCACCCCGAGCTGCGGCTCGGCGCCTCACCGCGGGCGACCCTGCATCTGCTGCGCGCCGCCAAGGCCTCGGCCGCGCTCCAGGGGCGGGAGTACACCCTCCCGGACGATGTCCAGTCGCTGGCGGTGGCGGTGCTCGCGCACCGGCTGCTGCCCACCGCCCAGGCCCAGTTGAACCGCCGTACGGCCGAGCAGATCGTGCTGGAGATCCTGCAGCGCGTCCCGGTTCCCGAACCGTCCGCACAGCCGTGGCGGACACCCGGCCAGCAGCCGCCCGGCGTACGGGGGTTGTGATGTCCGACGGGGGGAGCGAGGGCACTCCGGAACGGGACGGCTGGCGGGCGGCCCTCGGGGGGCTGACGACACGGGGCAGGTCGTTCCTGGCGGCCGGGATGGCCGCCACGGTGTGCTCCTACCTCCTCGGGCAGGCGGATCTGCTGCGGGTCGGTCTGCTGCTCGCCGCCCTCCCGCTGGTGTGCGTCCTGGTCCTGCACCGCACCCGCTACCGCGTCGCGGGCAGCCGTACGCTCGCCCCCGCCCGGGTGCCCGCGGCCACCGAATCCCGGGTGCGGCTGCGGATGGAGAACATCTCCCGGCTGCCGACGGGCGTACTGATGCTCCAGGACCGGGTGCCGTATGTCCTCGGGCCCCGGCCGCGCTTCGTCCTGGACCGGGTCGAGGCCGGCGGCCGCCGCGAGGTCTCCTACCGCGTCCGCTCCGACCTGCGCGGACGCTATCCGCTGGGGCCGTTGCAGCTGCGCCTCTCGGACCCGTTCGGGATGTGCGAGCTGATCCGCTCGTTCAGCGCCTCCGACACCCTGACCGTCGTGCCGCGGGTCGAACCGCTGCCGGCGGTGCGGCCGGCGGGCGAGGCCGCCGGGTACGGCGACGGGCGGCACCGCTCGCCGGCGCTGGCCGGGGAGGACGACGTCATTCCTCGCGGTTACAGGCACGGCGACGATCTGCGCCGCATCCACTGGCGCTCCACCGCGCGCTACGGCGAACTGATGGTCCGCAGGGAGGAGCAGCCGCAGAAGGCGCGCTGCACGGTCCTGCTCGACACCCGCGAGACCGCCCACCCGGGCTCGGGCCCCGACTCTGCCTTCGAGTGGGCGGTGGCGGGCGCCGCCTCCACCGCGGTGCATCTGCTGGAGCGCGGCTTCTCGGTGCGGCTGCTGACCGACACCGGCAGCTCGGTGCCCGGCCCCGACGGCGCCGGCAGCTTCGCGGGCGGCACCGACTCCGCCGACGCCGCGGGACTGCTGCTGGACACCCTCGCCGTCGTGGAGCACTCCGAGGAGGAGGGCCTGTCGGCGGCGTACGACGTGCTGCGCGGGGGCAACGAAGGACTGCTGGTCGCCTTCTTCGGCGACCTGGACGAGGAGCAGGCGGCGGTCGCCGGGCGGATGCGGCAGCGCAGCGGCGCGGCCGTCGCCTTCGTCCTGGACGGCGACGCCTGGACGCGGGGCCCCGGCGGCATCAGATTCTCCGACGGCCAGGTCCCGGTGGCCGAACGCCTGCGGCTGCTGCGGAAGGCCGGCTGGACGGCGCTGCCGGTGACACCCGGCGACACCCTCGCCGCCCTGTGGCGCGCGGCCGGAGAGCGCACGGGCGCCCCGGAGACGGTGGCGGGAGGCCGGTCATGAACGCGAGCGTGAGCCGAGGGCGGATCACGGACGGGCGGCAGCTGAGGGACGAGGGGCTGCTCGCGGACGGACGGCCGGGGGCGCGCTGCCCCCGCGGCCGGATCAGCGGCCGGCGCGGGCGTTGCCCGGGCGGCCCCGAGCGAAGTGAGGCACAGGCATGAGCGGCCGGGCGCGGCTGGCGCTGTGTGCGGCGGTGGCCACGCTGTGTGCCGCCGGCGCACTGCTGCCACTGGTGGAACCGATCAGCTGGCTGATCCAGGCGGCGGTCCTGCTGGCCCTCGTGACGGGAGTGGGCGCGGCCGCCCGCCGGGCCCCCCTGGCCGGACCGCTGGTCATCGGCGCCCAGGCCCTGGCCTGCGTGCTGCTGATGACCCTGCTCTTCACTCCGGGCGAGGCGATCCTCGGCCTGCTGCCGGGACCGGACGCCCTGGCGGAATTCAGCCGGCTGGTGCAGGCCGGTGTACGAGACGTCGGCCGGTACGCCAGCCCCGCTCCCGTCACCCCCGGCATCCGGCTGCTGCTGATCGCCGGCGTGCTGGTGATCGGCCTGATCGTGGACGCGCTGGCGGTCACCTACCGCAGCGCCGCACCCGCCGGACTGCCGCTGCTCGCGCTCTACTCGGTCGCGGCGGGGCTGTCCCAGGGCGGCGCGGGGTGGCTGCGGTTCCTGATCGCGGCGGCCGGCTATCTGCTGCTCCTGCTGGCCGAGGGGCGTGACCGGCTCTCCCAGTGGGGCCGGGTGTTCGGCGGGGTGGGCGGCGCAGCGGGGCCGCCGGGCCGCGGACAGGGATTCGCCGCCCTCGGCGGCTCCGCCCTGGCCCCGGTCCGTACGGGCCGCCGGATCGGTGCGCTGGTCCTCGGGATCGCCCTGGTGGTGCCCGCCCTGCTGCCCTCTCTCGGCGGCGGGCTGTTCGGCACCTCCGGCAGCGGTACGGGCCCCGGCGGCGGAGGCGGCACGATCTCCGCGGTGAACCCCCTGGTGTCGCTGCAGGACAGCCTCAACCAGCCCGAGGACAAGGAAGTCCTCAACTACCGCACGACCGCCGCCGACACCCGCGATCTGTATCTGCGGATCGTCGCCCTCGACCAGTTCGACGGCACGACCTGGAAGCCGTCCGAGCGCACGGTCACGGACGTCCCCGAGCGGCTGCCGGGACCGCCCGGCCTCAGCTCCTCGGTCGACCTCAACCGCGTCAACACCTCGATCTCGACCGCCGAGTGGTACGCCCAGAACTGGCTGCCGCTCCCCTACCCGGCGTCCAAGGTCGACATCTCCGGGCGCTGGCGCTTCGAGCCCCAGGGCCGCACGCTCGTCGGGGACCGCGGACAGAACACCCACGGCCTGCAGTACCAGGTCGAGAGCCTTCAGGTCCGGCCCACGTCCCAGCAGCTGGCCAACGCCCCCGCGCCACCCGCCGACCTGCTGCGCGAGTACACCAAGGTCCCGCGCTCGCTGCCCCAGGTCGTCCGGAACACCGCCCGCCAGGTCACCCGGAGCGCCCCGACCGCCTATGCCAAGGCCGTCAAACTCCAGGACTGGTTCGCGCTCAACGGCGGCTTCAGCTACAACACGGACGTCCGGGCCGGCAGCGGTTCCGAGGCCATTGCGCGCTTCCTGCGGCAGAAGCAGGGCTTCTGCGTCCACTTCTCGTTCTCCATGGCGGCGATGGCTCGGACGCTGGGCATCCCGGCCCGAGTAGCGGTCGGTTTCACCCCCGGCACCAAGCAGCCCGACGGCACGACCTCGGTCGGTCTCAAGGACGCGCACGCCTGGCCCGAGCTGTACTTCCAGGGCATCGGCTGGACCCGCTTCGAACCGACCCCGAGCCGCGGCAGCATCCCTGACTACGCGTACCCCGACACCCCGGACACACCCGACCCGGGCAGCCCGGACCCCGCGCCCTCCCGGTCCACGGCCCCCTCGGAGGACCCGTCGGCCGCCCCGTCCTGTGGCCCCGATGAGCAACGGTCCGGCTCCGGTAAGGCCTGCGTCTCGCTGCCCGCGGAGTCCGGCAGCGGCCCGCCGGACGGCGGCTCGTCCCCCTGGACGATCGCCCTCATAGCCCTGGCCGGGGCGCTCGTCCTGCTGCTGCCCGCGGGCCCGCTGCTGTGGCGCCTGCGCATACGCTCCGGACGACTGGCGGGTCCGGACGGCGACACGGCCGCGGGCACCCTCGCCGCCTGGCGGGAGCTGCTGGACACCGCCTGGGACTTCGGCATCCTGCCGGACGAGTCACTGACCCCGCGCAAGGCCGCCGAGCGCATCATCCGCATCGGAGATCTGCAACCGGAGCCCGCCGCTGCCGCCCGCAGAGCGGCGGCGGCGGTCGAGCAGATCCTGTACGCCCCGCAACCGCAGCCGGTGTCCGGACTCGCCCTGGACGTACAGCAGGTACGGGCCGGGTTGCGGGCCGGCGCCAGCCGTGGTCTGCGGCTGCGTGCCCAGCTCGCCCCGCGCTCCGCGGCCCGGCTCCGCTGGGCCTGGTCGGCCCGCTGGTCGGCGCTGCTGCTCCGGTGCCGTACCAGCCGCCCGGTGGCCGCGGCACGGCGCGCGCTGGCCGCCCTCCGGCCGGGCCCGCGGCGGGCATGACCACGCGGCATGAAAACACGAGAAAAGTGCTGGGGCCGCCCGACAGAATCGGGCGGCCCCAGCACCTTTTGCCTTCCGGCGCCGACGGAGCACGCCGTTGCGCACCGCAGGCCGGGAATCAGCGGAGAAGCATCGGGCCCACCGGAGGACGAACTGCGGGCCGGAGACGGCGAACTGCATCGTCAAAAATTCGGCGGGAAAGAGTGACGCAAAGCGCCGCAAGCCGCAACTGGAAGAACGACGAAAAGAAACGTCTCCGGAGGGCGCGAGAGATTCGCCCAAGACCACGCTCTCGACGGGCTCGAGGAAATCCCACGGGCCCGTCGTCGCTCAGTGGCCCTGCTGTTCGTCCCTGCGCCGCTGCCAGCGGTCCTCGATACGGTTCATCATCGAGCGCCGCTGCCTGGCCTGACGGCGCGCCGGGGCACCTGTGCCACCTCCGGCACCCGCACCGGACTGCTGCTCACCGGGCTTGGGAGCCTTGCGCCAGCCGGTGACCGCCAGCACGGCGCAGCCGAGCATGACGAGGAAGCCCACCACACTGATCCAGATCTGCTGCGCGACCATGCCGGCCATGAGCAGGGCGATACCCACCAGGAAGCCCGCGACCGCTTGGTAGACCCGTCGCCGGGTGTACGTACGCAGCCCGCTTCCCTCAAGCGCTGTCGCGAACTTGGGATCTTCGGCGTACAGCGCTCGCTCCATTTGCTCGAGCATGCGCTGCTCGTGCTCCGAGAGCGGCACGGAGTCCTCCTACTCGTCGGTCGCGGGGGGCGACCGGGGTGCGACCCTTTCAGGATAGGCAGGGAATCGCCCCCGTGAAACCCGCCCCTCGACGCCAGTTCACTGTCCGGGCCGCCACGGCGACCGGTGGTGATGCTGCCTGCATTCCCCACCCGCCTATCCGTCATGCCGGAACGTCGTACCCCGATCATACGGGGCGAAGGGGCTGATCGGGTGGTCTGTGGCCGACTGCACGCGGTAGTCGCGTGAGCCGCGTGGGTCAGTCGCGCTCCGCGAGGACGTGCAGCTGGGTGGCCACGGAGTGGAACGCGGGCTGTTCGGCGGCGGCCGCCTCGAGCTTCAGCAGGGCCTCCATGGCGCCCGGCTCGGTGTCCACGAGCACCCCGGGGACCAGGTCGGCGAAGACACGTACACCGTGGACCGCGCCGACCTCCAGGCCGGTGGCGGACACCAGCTCGGTGAGCTGCTCGGCGGTGAAACGGCGCGGCACCGGGTCGCCCTCGCCCCAGCGTCCGGCCGGGTCGGTGAGGGCCTGGCGGGCCTCAGTGAAGTGGCCCGCGAGGGCGCGTGCGAGAACGGCGCCGCCCAGACCGGCCGCGAGCAGGCTGAGGGTACCGGCCGGGCGCAGCGCGTCGACGGCGTTGCGGACGCCCTCGGCCGGGTCGTCGACGTACTCCAGCACGCCGTGGCAGAGCACGGTGTCGTAGCCGCCGCGCTCGACGACGTCGAACAGGCCGTGGGCGTCGCCCTGGACCGCGCGTACCCGGTCGGCGACGCCCGCCTCCGCGGCACGGCGCTCCAGGGCGAAGAGGGCGTTGGGGCTGGGGTCGACGACCGTGACGCGGTGGCCGAGGCGGGCGACCGGCACGGCGAAGTTGCCGGTGCCGCCGCCGGTGTCGAGGACGTCCAGGGCGTCGCGGCCGGCGGCCTTGACCCGGCGCTCCAGGGCGTCCTTGAGGACCTCCCAGACCACGGCGGTACGAAGGGATGCGCGCGGGCGCAGCGGGTCAGACACGGCGGGTGGCTCCTCGGCGGGGGCATGAACGTCTAGGCGTCCACCACCCTATTCCGTCCCGCGCCGTCCGCCGCCTGCGGAGCCGCCCGGAGCGAACGTGGCGCCCGGCGGGACGGCGGGTCCGGGCCCCGCCCCCACCCCACTCCCCTCCTCCACCTCCGCCTCCTCCACCTCCGCCTCCTCCGCCTCCCCGGCTCAGTCGCTCCTCACCCCGCCCGCTGGGGTGGCAGTGAGGGCTGGAGGAGCAGCATCCGCTCCACCAGGCGCAGGAACATGGCGGCGTCGCGCACGAGATCGTCGGCGTCACGGCGGCTGGCCGCGCCCGCTATACCGGCCTCGGCCTTCGCGCGGCGGGCGGCGCCGGCGGCGAACAGGGCGCTCCACTCGGCCAGTTCGGGCGCGACCTCGGGCAGCACCTCCCAGGCGCTGCGGATACGCTGCCTGCGGCGCACGGTGGTCTCCGGCCGGCCGCGGACGGCGAGGACGGCGGCGGCGGTGCGCAGCGCGGCCAGATGGGCCGTGGCGAACTGCTCGTTGGGGGTTTCGAGGGTCTGTGCTTCGTCGAGGCCCTGCTGGGCCTGGGTGAGCAGGTCGAGTGCGGCGGGTGGTGCGGTCGCCCGCCGCAGGACGGGGTGGACATCGCTCGGGGGACCGTACGCAGCGGAGCTGCCCCTGTCGGGACGAGCTGCCATGACGAACCTCCTGTCGTCGCATGCCGGTTCGGGACCGAATGCCGATTCGGACCGTATGAGCCCATCGTGACGTGCACCACTGACAATCGACACTGACCTGCACTTTCGTCGGAAAGGGGACGGGTTCGCCCGCGCAGGCGCGGGAACGGATTCCCGACATCCCCTTGCGGAACGGGGGGTGGGGTGCGGCATACTTTTTGAACTGACCAGTCAGTTCAAGGGAGGGGATCGTGGACAGCACCCCGCACGGGGCGGCGGTCACGGCCGCGGGATTCGGGGTCAAGGGCCCCCGCGGATGGGCGTTCCGGAACATCGACTTCACCGCCGGGCCCGGCTCACTGATCGCCATACAGGGCCCTTCGGGCTCGGGCCGTACGTGTCTGCTGCTCGCGCTCACCGGCCGGATGAAGTCCGCCGCGGGCACCGCCGAGGTCGACGGACTGCCGCTGCCGAAGAAGAAGGCCGCGGTCCGGTCCGTCACCGCGCTCGCCCATGTGCCGGGGGTCGCCGAGCTCGATCCGGCGTTCACCGTGGGCGAGCATCTGCGGGAACGCGCCCTGTTGCAGGGCCGGTTCGGCGGATCGCTGCGGGCGCTGCTGCGGCCGCGGCAGGAGCGCAGGGCCGCGGCCCGCGCCCTGGTGGACGCCGCGCTGTCGGCGGCCGGCCTCGACCTGGAGACGCTGCCCAAGGGGATCCGTACGTCCGTGCGCGACCTGGAACGGCTGGAGGCGCTGCGGCTGTCCGTGGCGCTCGCGCTGATCGGCGGCCCCCGGCTGCTGGCCGTCGACGACACCGATCTGAAGCTGTCCGCCGACGAGCGCGCCGCGGCCTGGAAGATGCTGCACGGCCTCGCGGCGGCCGGCACCACGGTGCTCGCGGTGTGCAGCGAGCCGCCGGAGGGCGACGCGGATGTGGTGCTGGTGCGTACGGGCAGCCAGAGCGGCCCGTACGGATCGGACGGTACCGGCAGCGCGGACAACACGGACAGCACACCGGCCGGCACTCCCGCCGCCGACGGGCACGACGACGAGGAGGGGGCGGCCGATGCGCTCGCCGAAACTGGCCGCGCTTGAGCTGAAGCGGTTCGGCCGGGGGAAGCTGCCGCGCGCCGCACTGGCCGCCCTCCTGCTGCTGCCGCTCCTGTACGGCGCGCTCTACCTGTGGTCCTTCTGGGACCCGTACGGGCGGCTGGACAAGATTCCGGTCGCGCTGGTCAACGAGGACACGGGCGCGGCCGTTGACGGGAAGCGGATCTCGGCGGGCGACAGCATCGTCTCGGGGCTGCGGGACAGCCACACCTTCGACTGGCGGCCGGTGGACGCCAAGGAGGCCGCCCGGGGCGTGGAGGACGGCTCGTACTACCTCTCGCTGTCCATCCCGAAGGACTTCAGCCGGCGGATCGCCTCCAGCTCCGGGGACCATCCCGAAACCGGCGCCCTCAAGGTGCGGACGAACGACGCGAACAACTACATCGTCGGGCAGATCTCCCGGACGGTGTTCTCCGAGGTGCGCTCCGCGGCCTCCACGAAGTCGTCGCGCACCTTCCTCAACAAGATCTTTGTCTCCTTCTCGACGCTGCACGGCAAGACCGAACAGGCCGCGGACGGCGCCGACCGGCTCGAGGACGGCATCGGTCAGGCCAAGCACGGCACGGGCAAGCTGGCCGACGGCCTGGGCACCGCGAAGAACGGCAGCGGCAAGCTGGTCACCGGCCTGGGCGACCTCGACGCGGGCGCGGGGCGGCTCTCCCGGGGCAGCTCCGATCTCGCCCGGGGAGCCGGGACCGCCGCCCACGGCTCGCGCCAACTGGCCGACGGTTCCGGGCAGGTGGCGCAGGGCACCCAGCAGCTGGCCGACAAGGTCAACGGGGTCGTCGGCAAGGTGGGGCCCTTCATCCGGGCGCACGGCAAGGAGATCGGCGAGGCGGCGCAGCTCGTCGCCGACGGTTCGCAGGCGGTCCGTGACCACCTGGACAAGCTCCCCGCCGCGGCCTCCGCGGGAGCGAAGCTCTCCCGGGGGATCTCCGACCACATGGCCGCCTATTACCGGCTGCGCTGTGAGAGTGGGGTGCAGCTCGACACCTCCTGCGCAGAGCTGAAGCAGCTCAAGGAGGAGGCGGCCACCGCGGCGGACAAGGCCAAGGAGGTCAGCGGGTACGTCCACGACCAGGAGAACCTCGACCAACTGGGCCGGGATCTGGACACGCTGCACTCCCTGGCGAACGAGCTGGCGCAGCGCGGGCCCACCCTGGGCGCCGACATGGACGCCGCGGTCAAGAAGATCAACGATCTGAACGACGGGGCGCACAAGGTGTCGTCGGGGGCGCGCAAACTGGCCGCCGGCAATGCCCGGCTGGCCGCCGGCGCGGACACGCTCAACGACGGTGCGCACCGGCTGCACAACGGTACGGGCCGCGCGGCGGCCGGGATCGGCGACCTCGACTCCGGTGTGGGCAGGCTCAAGGACGGTGCGCAGACACTGAACGGCGGCATGTTCAAGCTCTCCGACGGTTCGCAGAAGCTGGCCGGCGGGCTGCACGACGGGGCGAAGCAGATCCCCGACTACGGCAAGAAGGACCGCGACGCCCACACCCTGGTCATGTCCGACCCGGTGCAGCTGTCCTCGGACGCGGCCCACAAGGCGCCGAACTACGGCACCGGATTCGCCCCGTACTTCATCCCGCTGTCCCTGTGGGTCGGCGCCATGGTGGCGTACATGCTGATCCAGCCGCTCAACCGGCGGGCGCTGGCGATGGGCGCGTCCTCCTGGCGGGTGGCGCTGTCCGGGTGGCTGCCGGTGTTCGGTGTGGGGGTGCTGCAGACCGCGGCGCTGATGTCCGTACTGCACTTCGCGCTCGGCCTGGAGATGGTGCGGGCGGCCGGCACGATCGGCTTCCTCGTCCTGGTCACGGCGTGCTTCTCGGCAATCGTTCAGTGGCTGAACGCGCAGTTCGGCCCGGCCGGGCGGATCCTGGTGCTGGCGCTGCTGATGCTCCAGCTGACCTCGGCGGGCGGTACCTACCCGGTGCAGACCAGCCCCGGCTTCTTCGCCGCCATCCACCCGTATCTGCCGATGAGTTACATCGTGGAGGGGCTGCGCCGGCTCATCACGGGCGGCGATCTCGCGCCCGTATGGCAGGGCAGTGTGGTGCTGCTGGCGTTCACCGCGGGGGCGCTCGCGCTGACGTCCCTGACGGCGCGCGGCCGCCAGGTGGTGCGGATGAAGGACCTCCATCCGGAATTGAGCCTGTGAGCACGCACCCGTCGGGGGGCGGCACAATCGCCCCCATGGACAGCTCCAATACACGCCGCGACGCCACCCGGCGCAAGCTCTTCGAGGCCGCGGTCACGCTCATCGCCGAACAGGGCTTCTCCTCCACCACGGTGGACGAGATCGCCGAGCGGGCGGGTGTCGCGAAGGGCACCGTCTACTACAACTTCGCGAGCAAGAACGTGCTCTTCGAAGAGCTGCTGCGGCACGGCATCGAGATGCTGGCGACGTCCTTGCAGGCGGCCGCGGAGGAGGTGGCCGACCGGGGCGGCAGCCGGATCGACGCGCTGGACGCGATGATCCGGGCCGGGCTGGACTTCATCTCCCGTTACCCGGCGCTCACCCAGCTCTACGTCGCCGAGCTGTGGCGCACCAACCGGGCCTGGCAGTCGACGCTGATGGTGGTGCGGGAGCGGGCCATCACTGTGGTGGAGGACGTGCTGCGGGAGGCGGTCGCCCGTGAGGAGCTGAGCGAGGAGATCGACATCCCGCTGACCGCCTCGGCGTTGTTCGGGATGGTCCTGGTGGCCGCCCTGGACTGGCAGTCCTACCAGCCGGACCGGTCGATCGACGAGGTGCACGCGGCGCTGTCGCGGCTGCTCCAGGGACGGATCAGCGGCCGGCCCTCGCAGTGACGGGAGGGTCCCCCGGCATCGGAAAGAGGGTGCGCGCCGGAGTGGTCAGGTACGGCGCGCACCCCTTTTTCTTCCCCCTGGGCCCGCACAAAAGTGTGCGCTGCCCTGGCACGGATCGTTCCCCCTCCGATCCGACCAGGACAGCGCTTCCCCCGTGCTCCCCCGTGTTCCCCCGTCACGTCCGGGAGCCGCGCCGCTCCGCCGCCCCGTGTCGGCGGTGCGGCGCCGCTTCCCTTCCGTGATCCCTACTCTTCCGTCCCGGCGGTCTCCGGCCCATCCGCGTACCTACTCATCTCGGCGTCTGAGTACGGATACTCAAACCTGAGCACCGGCCCCCAGTTGGGGCCTACGATCTGCGGCGTGTCCGTACTTCCCTTGGTGTTCACCAGTGGCTGGGCGAGCGGGATCAACGCCTACGCCGTCGTCCTGCTCTTCGGTCTGCTCGGCGCGACCGGCGTCACCGATGAGGTGCCCGCCGCGCTGCAGCGGCCCGATGTGCTGATCGTGGCCGGGGTGCTGTTCGTGGCCGAGGCCGTCGCCGACAAGGTCCCGTACGTGGACTCGGTCTGGGACGCCGTGCACACGGTGATCCGGCCCGTCTCCGGCGGCGTGGTGGCGGCGCTGCTGGCCGGCCACAACGGTTCGCTGCCCGAGCTGGCGGCGGGCGCGGTGGGCGGCTCGACGGCGCTGCTGAGCCATCTGGTCAAGGCGGGCACCCGGATCGCGGTCAACACCTCGCCGGAGCCGGCCAGCAACATCGTGCTGAGCCTGGCCGAGGATCTGGGGGTCGCGGGGCTCATCGCCTTCGCCGTGTTCCATCCGGTGGCCGCGGCGGTCATCGCGGGGACGCTGCTGGCCGCGGGGATCGCGGTGGTGGTCTTCCTGTGGTCGCGGATCCGCAGATTCCTCCAGCGACGGCGGCAGCGGCGGGCGGAGAAGCGGCCGGCCGCGGTGGACGGTGCGGCACCTCCGGTGACCTGACGGCGGCCTCCGGCCGGTGGCGCGCGGCCGCTGCCGGACCCGGCCCTCCGTGGCCGTGCGGGCGTTGTCAGTGGGTCCGGATAAAGTCGCAGGCATGGCACGGATTGCGGTGATCGGCGCCGGGATGGGCGCGATGGCAGCCGCTGCCCGGCTGGCCGTCGCGGGCCACCGGGTGGCGGTGTTCGAGCGTGACGCGACGCACGGCGGCGCGGTGCGGCGGCTGGCACGGGACGGCTTCACCTTCGATACGGGACCCGGGCTGCTGCATCTGCCGGCCGTCTACCGCGATCTGTTCCTCAAGACCGGCCGGGAGCCGCTGGAGAGCTGCATCGAGCTGACCCAGGTCGACCCCGCCGCCCGCCATGTCTTCGCCGACGGCACGGCCGTCTCGCTGCCGAACGCCTCGCGGGCCGGCGTGCTGGCGGCCCTGGACGAGGCGCTGGGCGCGGGCTCCGGGGAGCGCTGGAGCGAGCTGGTGGGCCGCGCCCGCGAGGCCTGGGACGCCACCCGCCGGCCGCTCCTGGAGGAGCCGCTGTGGACGGACTGGCGGGTGCTGGGGCGCGATCCGTATCCGGCGGTGCGCAGACGCGGCCTGTTCAGCCGGGGCAAGGGCCCCACGACCGCCACCCTCGCCGAGGTGGCCCGCCGCGAGCTGGCCGATCCCCGGCTGATCGCGCTGCTGGAGAGCCATGCGCTGGCGTACGGCTTCGACCCGCGCAGCGCCCCGGCGAGCGCCGTCGTGCTGCCGTACATGGAGCAGACCTTCGGGAGTTGGTACCCGCGCGGCGGGATGCGGGCGCTGGCCGACGCGCTGTACGAGCGCTGTGTGGCGCGCAAGGTGGAGTTCAGCTTCGGCGCGGCAGTGACCGGGATCGTGGAGAAGGACGGCAGGGCGGCGGGCGTCGAACTGGCCGACGGCCGGGTGTCCGAGGCGGAGTTCGTGGTCGCGGGCGTCGATCCGGTGCGGCTCGTGGAGCTCTGCCGGGGACGGGAGCCGTGGGGTGCGGACGATGTCCGCCCCGCCCTGGGCCCGGGTGACCGTGCCACCGGACGGCTCACGGTCTGTCTCGCGCTGCGCGGGGCCCGCCCGGGGGACGCCGCGCACCGGACGGTGGTCCATGCCGCGGACCGCACGGCCGAGCTGGCGGGCGTCTTCGGCGACGGGTCCGGGCTGCGGACGCCCTGCGACCGGCCCACGGTGACGGTGCTGCGCCCGGACGACCCGGCGACCAGGCCGGACGAGGCCCATGAGGCCGTGACCCTCACCGCCACGGTGGCTCCGCACGGGCCGGTCGACCGGCAGGACGGGGGGGCCGTGGCGGCCGACGCGGACCGGATGGTGGAGATCGCCGAGGCCGCGGTTCCCGGGCTGCGGGAGCGGGTGCTATGGCGGGAGGTGCTGCCCCCGACGGAGGACGCGCTGGTGCCGGGACCGGCGCTGGCGGGCCAGGAGGGCCGGTTCCTGCGGCCCGGCAACCGCACCCGGATACCGGGGCTCTACGCGGTCGGCGGCTGGTCGCACCCGGGCGGCGGTCCGGCGCACGCCGGGATGTCCGGCGCGATCGTCGCGGGCCTGATCGTGAACGGCGACGACTGGCACGGCTCCACGTAGCGCTGCGCTTTGCTTTCGGCCCACGTTTTCGGCTTTTCCCGCCGTAGTGGCTTCTCGCCGTTACGGCTCCGCTGCGCGGGGCGTGGACGCGGGTGACGCTTGCGAGTGCCTCGCCGTGGCGCCTGCGCTGCGCGGGGCTTGGACGCGGGTGATGTTTGCGGGTTTCTCGCCGTTGCGCCTGCGGCGGGCGGGTGGTTGTCGGGTGCGGTGACGGACCTCCGGGGCCTGGTGTGTGGACTGCTTCGCTTTACGTCCACACACCAGGCCCCTCCGGCCCGTCCCCTCCCGTGGGAGGAGTAAGTGACGGTGAGTGGGGGCGGGCGCCCGTAGGCAGTTCACTGCGCTCGACGAGCCGCACCGGACCACCGGCGACCACCCCCACCCACCGTTTTCCCATCCCCCAACGGGAGGGGACGGGCCGGAGCGGGTGGGGGTGTCCGGACGTAAAGCGAAGCAGTCCGGACACCCCCACCCGCGCAGGCCCGTCACCGCACCCCAACAGCCCCGCGCAGCGGACCCGCCCGCCGCCAGGCGCAACGGCGGGGACCCGCAAGCAACACCCGCGCCCAAGCCCCGCGCAGCGGACCCGCAACGGCGAACAACACCCACGGCGGGAAAGCCAAAAACGTGGGAAGCCCTCAGTATCGGTCGTAGCCCGGCTGCCCGTACGGCGGGTAGGGCTGCTCGGGCGGGAGTTCAGCGTCGCGCTGCTGGGGGACCCAGACGCCGCCGGGCGGGGTCTCGCCGTAGCCCTGGCCGGGGTACTGGCCCAGCGGCTGCCCCTGGCTGTCGTACTGCTGCGCGGCGTAGGGCGGTTGGGCGTAGGGGTCCGGCTGCGCGTACGGGTCGTAGGGCGCGGCGTACTGCTGGGCGCCGAGGTACGGATCGGCGTAGGGCGCCTGCCCGCCCTGGCCCGGATTGTCGCCGTAGGCCGCGTAGGGGTCGGCATAGGCGTCCTGGGCGGCCGGTCCCTGGCCGTAACTGCCGTCGTAGGCATAGCCGTTGCCGTTGCTGTTGCCGTTGGCGGCGGCGCCGTTGTAGGCGTCGTAATAGCCGTTCTGCTGGGCGCGGGCGTCGGGGCTGTAGATGCCGTACGTGCCGGTCTCGTCGGGCATCGGCTGCGGGGCGTAGACGGCGGTGGCGTCGGGCTGTGCCGTGTAGTCGTCCTGGACGGCGAACGCCTGGGTGGCGTAGGCGTCCTGGTCCTGCTGCGGCTGGTAGGGGTCCTGGCCGCGGTAGTCGTCGCCGGCGTTGTAGTTGTAGGAGCCCGGCCCTCCGTAGGAGCCCTGTCCGGCAAAGGTTTCCTGCGCGGCGAAGGGCTCCTGGCCGACGAGGGTTTCCTGCGCGGCGAAGGCGTCCCGGCTCTGGAAGCCGCCGGTGCTCTCGAAGGTGTCCGGGCCCCTGTCGGCGGCCGGGCCGGGGCCGTCGGCGGGCGGTACCGCCTCCAGGCCGGAGACCTGCAGGGTCGGTTCGGCGGACGGCGGGCCGGACGGACGGGCCCGCCGGCGGCGGCTCTCACCGGGCTTGCCGCCCAGGGACCAGCCGGTGGTGAAGCCGCGGCGGAAGGAGAGCGTGACCTGCGTCTGCCCTATGGCGAAGGCGATCAGGCCCAGCCCGATCACGATCACCGAGGGGATGATCACGCCGATGACCACGGCGAGGAAGCCGGTGAAGGCGAGCAGCCGCCAGCGCAGCCGCGCCTTGTACTGGAGCAGCACCTCACCCAGCAGCCACAGGGCGACCAGACCGAATGCGATGTAGAGGATCGTCCAGCCCATATACGCCCCTCTTCCGCCGCTCGCCGGCCACCGTGATCAGGACTGCTGGTGCAGCCCCAGATTCTCGTAGATTTCCAGGGTCGCCGTGGAGTGGTTCAGGGTAATGAAGTGCAACCCGGGAACATCCTCGGCCATCAAGCGTGCGCACAGTTCCGTTGCGTACTCGATCCCAATGGAGCGTACCGCCGCGGGGTCGTCCTTGACGGCCAGGATGCGCTCGGCCAACTCGGGCGGGAATGCCGCATTGCTGAGCTGAGCGAACCGTTCGATCTGGCGCACGTTCGTCACCGGCATGATCTCCGGAATGATCGGCGTGGAGCAACCCGCCGCCGCAACCCGGTCCCGGAGCCGGAAGTAGTCCTCCGGGTAGAAGAACATCTGGGTGATGGCGAAGTCCGCACCGGCCCGGCACTTGGCGACGAAGTGTGCCACATCGGTGTCCCAGTCCGTCGAGCGCGGATGCATCTCGGGGAAGGCGGCGACGCCGACGCAGAAGTCGCCGGACTCCTTGATCAGCCGGACCAGGTCGGCGGCGTAGCCGACGCCGTCGGGGTGCCTGACCCACTCGCCCATCGGGTCGCCGGGCGGGTCGCCGCGCAGCGCGAGCATGTTGCGGATCCCGGCGTCGGCGTACTGGCCGATGATGTTGCGCAGGTCCGCCGTGGAGTGGTTGACCGCGGTCAGATGGGCGACCGGGGTCAGGGTGGTGTCGGTGGCGATGCGCTCGGTGGCGCGCACCGTGCCGTCACGGGAGGTGCCGCCGGCGCCGTACGTCACGGAGACAAAGGTCGGGGAGACGGCCTCGATCCGACGAATGGCGTTCCACAGGGTCCGCTCACCCTTCTCGGTCTTCGGGGCAGCGAACTCAAACGAATAGGACTGCTTGCCGGAGGCGAGCAGTTCGCGCACCGTGTGCGCGCGATCAGTCCTGGTGGAAGCTGTACCTAGGGCCATACCGGCAGGTTAACCACCGGCCGGGCGCACACCAACCGTCATCGGCGTAATGCCTGGTTGGTCGGGTTCGTGTCCACTGACTGGACATTTTCCGGTCGCCGGGACGACAGAAAGCCGTCCCGCGCCGGCAAGCCGCGCCGCGAAGTGATACCGGTCACACCGGCCGGCTGCCGCGGCACCGCCGGGCGGCGGCTGCGCTCGTGCTCACTGCACCTGGTTCTCCCAGGTCCGGATGCGCTTGGCCAGGGAGGCGGCCGCGGCGCCCGGATCGTCCGCCTCGGTGATCGCGCGGACCACGACGACCCGGCGGGCACCGGCCCGCAGCACCTCGTCCAGATTCCCGGCGTCGATCCCGCCGATCGCGAACCAGGGGCGCTCGGGGGCGCGGGAGGCGGTGTAGCGGACCAGGTCGAGGCCGGGGGCGTGGCGGCCCGGCTTGGTGGGCGTGGGCCAGCAGGGGCCCGTGCAGAAGTAGTCCACACCGGCCTCGGTGAGCGCGGCGTCCACCTCTGCCTCGGCATGGGTGGAGCGTCCTATGAGGACGTCCGGGCCGAGGAGGGCACGGGCGGCCGGGACCGGCAGATCGCCCTGGCCGAGGTGCAGCACATTGCTGCCGGCCGCATGGGCGACATCCGCCCGGTCATTGACCGCCAGCAGCTTTCCGTGCCGCCGGCAGGCGTCCGCGAAGACCTCCAGATGCCGGAGCTCCTCACCGGCCTCCATGCCCTTGTCGCGCAGCTGGACGATGTCCACGCCCGAGGCGAGCACCGCGTCCAGGAACTGCGGAAGATCGCCCTGCCGCTTACGGGCGTCCGTGCAGAGGTAGAGGCGGGCGTCGGACAGGGCCTGGCGTGCGGTGGTCATCGGGCGGCTTCCCCCCAGGTCGGGGGCGTACGGACCGGGCCTTCCGGCACGTACGCCCCTCGGGTGCGGTTACGGATGCGGGTGCGGCGGCCGGACGGGAGCGCGCCGCGCCGGGCGGATCAGACGGCGAGCGCCTGGGCCCGGCGCTTCACCTCCGTACCGCGATTCTCGCGCAGCGCCTGGGCGGGCGTGCCGGGCAGGCTCTCATCCGGGGTGAACAGCCACTCCAGCATCTCCACGTCGGTGAAGCCGTCGTCCTTGAGGAGGGTGAGGGTGCCGACGAGACCCTTGACCACCTTGTCGTCCTGGATGAAATCGGCGGGCACATGCAGCGCCCTGTTCTCGCCGCGGCGCACCGCGATCAGCTGGCCCTCCTTGACCAGCTGCCGCACACGCGTCACCTCGACGCCGAGCTGTTCGGCGATGTCGGGGAGGGTGAGCCAGGCGGGGACGAGTCCATCGATGTTTGCGTCAATCTCGGTCACAGGACAAGCCTGCCACCTCGCACTGACAGCCGGTAGCCGGGCATCGCCATCAGGGGCTTCCTGCACACCGGCGGGTGACGTCGCCCGCCCGGCAACCGGCGGGCCATGGCGCGGGCCGGCGCCCGCTAGACGGCCGCGGCCTTCAGCGGTACGGACGCGTTCGCGGCCCGCTCCCGGTCCAGTACGACGCCCCGCTCGATCAGCTTGCGTCCCTGGGCGAGGTCCCGCGGCCGCCCGACGGCCAGCAGCGCGACGAGCCGCCCGTCCCGCAGCCAGATCACCGACCAGGCGGCCCCGGCCGGGTCACCGCGCCAGACCAGCTCGTCGGCGTTCCCGTGATGGCCCGCGTACTGCACGAACCGGCCGAACTGCTCCGACCAGAAGTACGGCACGGGGTCGTAGACCACCCCTTCGGCGTCGCCGCGGGCGATGTTCTCGGCGACCGTACGGGGACCCTGGAGGGCGTTGTCCCAGTGGTGGATCAGCAGGCGGGTGCCGTAGCGGGCCGACGGGAAGGAGGCGCAGTCGCCGACCGCGTAGACGTCGGGCACGGAGGTGCGCAGCTGGTCGTCGGCGAGGACGGCGCCGTCCTCCTGTGAGACCTCGACGCCCGAGCCGGCCAGCCAGGCGGTCGCGGGCCGGGCGCCGATCCCGACGACGACCGCGTCGGCGGGCAGGGTCGTGCCGTCGGCGAGGGTGACCGCGCCCGCGGTGACGGACGCGACCCGGGCGCCGGTGCGCAGCTCGGCGCCGGCGTCCGTGTACCAGCCGGTCATATGGGCGGCGACCTCGGCGGGCAGCGCACCGGCCAGCGGGCGGTCGGCGGCCTCGACGACGGTGACCGAGCAGCCCGCCTCGCGTGCCGCGGTCGCGAACTCGGCGCCGATCCAGCCGGCCCCGACGACCACGATCTCGTGCTGGGCGGCGAGCACCGGACGCAGCCGTTCGGCGTCGTCGAGGGTGCGCAACAGGTGCACGCCGGGCATGCCCTCACTGCCGGGCAGCACGATCGGGTCGGCACCGGTGGCGAGGACGGCGTAGTCGTAGGGGACCGGGCCGTCGGCCGTCTCGACGGCACGGTCGTCCGGCAGCAGGGCGGTGACCGGGCGGCCGAGATGGAGCTCGATGCCGAGCGCGGCGAAGTCGACGTCGAAGGTGGAGCCTTCGGCCTTACCCAGCAGGACCGCCTTGGACAGCGGCGGGCGGTCGTAGGGCGGGTGGGGCTCGTCGCCGAGGAGCGTGATCGCGCCGCGCCAGCCCTGTTCGCGCAGGGCGACCGCGGTCTGCACACCCGCGATTCCCGCGCCGACGATCACGACGCGCGGCGTGCGGTCAGGGGCCTGGGAGGACTTGCTCTGCTCGCTCACCCGATCACTCTAGGACGGTCCGCGACGCCGCTCGCAGCAGCACGCAAGGAGATCTCTGACACACCGTCACGGTCGGCCGCCCCGGGCTGCGGGCCCCGGGAGCCCGGGGCGCTGCCTTACGGCACGTCGCGGCCCCGTACTAAGGTGACGGATACACGCACTCGCGGGAGCCCGGACGTACCGGGCTGAGAGGGAGGCTGGCCGGCCTCCGACCGTACGAACCTGATCCGGGTCATGCCGGCGAAGGGAGGGGCTGGAAGCCCATGCATTCACCTGCCACACCATCGGGACCGGCCGCGCCGAGTTCTGATGTGCTCGTCCTCGGCGGCGGCGTCATAGGCCTGGTCACCGCCTGGCGGGCGGCCGGCCGCGGGCTGACCGTCGCGCTGGCCGATCCCGCGCCCGGCGGCGGCGCGGCGCGGGTCGCGGCCGGGATGCTGGCCGCGGTCACCGAACTCCACTACGGCGAGCAGACCCTGCTGGGCCTCAATCTCGCCTCGGCGCAACGCTACCCCCGGTTCGCGGAAGAGCTGGAGGAGGCCGCCGGGCAGCGGATCGGCTACCGGCGGTGCGGCACCCTGGCCGTCGCGCTGGACGCCGACGACCGCGCCCATCTGCGCGAGCTGCACGCGCTGCAGACCCGCTCGGGGCTGGACTCGCAGTGGCTCACGGGGCGCGAGTGCCGCCGTCTGGAGCCGATGCTGGCTCCCGGGGTGCGCGGCGGGCTGCGGGTGGACGGCGACCACCAGGTCGATCCGCGGCGGCTGGTGAGCGCCCTGCTGGCCGCCTGTGAGCGCGCCGGAGTGGCGTTCCACCGTAGCCCCGCCGCGCGGCTGACGGTCGACGGCGGGCGCGCCACGGGCGCCGAACTCGCCGACGGCACCCGGCTGTCGGCGGGTCAGGTGGTACTGGCCGCGGGCAGCCACAGCGGCCGTCTCGCCGGGGTCCCCGACGAGGTGCTGCCGCCGGTGCGGCCGGTCAAGGGCCAGGTGCTGCGGCTGCGGCTGCCGGACGTGCCGGCCGGCAGCCCCGCCTTCCTGTCACGCACCGTACGGGCCGTCGTCCGCGGCGGGCCCCTCTACCTGGTGCCGCGGGAGAACGGCGAACTGGTCGTCGGCGCCACCAGCGAGGAGCTGGGCTGGGACACCACCGTGACCGCGGGCGGGGTCTACGAGCTGCTGCGGGACGCCCATGAGCTGGTCCCCGGCATCACCGAACTGCCGCTGGTCGAGACCTGCGCCGGGCTGCGCCCCACCTCCCCGGACAACGCGCCGCTGCTCGGGCCGACCGGGCTCCCCGGCCTCCACCTGGCCACCGGCCACTTCCGCAACGGTGTCCTGCTGACGCCGGTCACCGGTGACGCGATGGCCGAGGTGCTGGCCACCGGGAGCCTCCCCGAAGAGGCCCGCCCCTTCTCCCCCGCGCGCTTCTCCCCCGCCGCCACGGGGCCGGAGCGCACCCGTGTCCCCGAGGAGCAGCCCGTATGAGCGAGCGCACTGAGCCAACGGTAAAGACGGGTGGCGACGGCACACCCGCCGAACGAAACGAGGCAGGCATGAGCGCGTCCACCGTGTCCGTGTCCGTCAACGGCGAGGCCCGTGAGATCCCCGGCGGACTCACCCTCGACCGGCTCGTCGCAACGCTGTCCCAGGCGCCTGCCGGGGTGGCCGCGGCGGTCAACGAAATCGTGGTGCCACGCACCCAGTGGCCCACCACCCCGCTCGGCGACGGCGACCGCGTCGAGGTGCTCACCGCGGTCCAGGGAGGCTGATCCGCAGACATGGCCGACGACCCGCTCACCCTTGCCGGCACCACCTTCGACTCCCGTCTGATCATGGGAACCGGTGGCGCCCCCAGCCTCGACGTCCTGGAACGGGCGCTGCTCGCCTCCGGTACGGAGCTGACGACGGTCGCCATGCGGCGGCTGGATCCGACCGTGCAGGGCTCGGTGCTGTCCCTACTGGAACGCCACAGCATCCGCGTGCTGCCGAACACCGCGGGCTGCTTCACCGCCGGCGAGGCCGTGCTCACCGCCCGCCTCGCGCGTGAGGCGCTCGGCACGGACTGGATCAAGGTCGAGGTCGTCGCCGACGAGCGGACCCTGCTCCCCGACCCGATCGAGCTCCTCGATGCCGCCGAGACCCTCGTGGACGACGGTTTCACGGTGCTGCCCTATACGAACGACGATCCGGTGCTGGCCCGCAAGCTGGAGGACGTCGGCTGCGCCGCGATCATGCCGCTCGGCTCGCCGATCGGCTCCGGGCTCGGCATCCGCAATCCGCACAACTTCCAGCTGATCACCGAGCGGGCCGGCGTCCCCGTCATCCTCGACGCGGGCGCGGGCACGGCATCGGACGTCGCACTGGCCATGGAGCTGGGCTGCGCGGCGGTCATGCTGGCCTCCGCGGTGACGCGCGCGCAGGAGCCGGAGCTGATGGCGACGGCTATGCGCCACGCGGTTGCCTCCGGCCGGCTGGCCTATAGGGCGGGGCGGATCCCGCGCCGTCATTTCGCGTTGGCGTCGTCGCCGACGGAGGGTGTGGCCGCCTTCGACCCGGAGCGGCCGGCTTTCTAGCCCACGTTTTCGGCTTTCCCGCCGTGGGGGCTTGGCCCCGTTTCGGGTCCGCTGCGCGGGGCGTGGGTTCGGGTGACGCTTGCGGGTTCCCCGCCGTTGCGCCTGCGGCGGGCGGGTGGTTGTCGGGTGCGGTGACGGACCTCCGGGGCAGGGTTTCCGGACTGCTTCGCTTTACGTCCGGAAACCCTGCCCCTCCGGCCCGTCCCCTCCCGTAGGAGGAGTAAGTAACGGTGAGTGGGGGCGGGCGCCCGTAGGCGGCGATTCACTCCTGCTTCGCGAGGAGCACAGGACCACCGGCGGGCACCCCCACCAGCCGTTTTCCCACCCACCCCACGGGAGGGGACGGGCCGGAGCGGGTGGGGGTGTCCGGACGTAAAGCGAAGCAGTCCGGACACCCCCACCCGCGCAGGCCCGTCACCGCACCCCAACAGCCCCGCGCAGCGGACCCGCCCGCCGCCAGGCGCAACGGCGAGAAACCACCACGGCGGGAAAGCCAAAAACGTGGGCCCGAGGCAAAGCGCAGCGAACCGGCGGGGCAGCCGAAATCGTGGGCAGACGCTATAGGCCATACACTCGTCTGCCGTGGATATGACCCTTCAGGACCCGCTCGTGGGCCAGCTGCTCGACGGCCGCTACCGCGTTCAGGCGCGCATCGCCGCCGGCGGTATGGCCACGGTGTACCAGGCCGTGGACACCCGGCTGGACCGTCTGCTCGCGCTGAAGGTGATGCATCCCACCCTCGCCACGGATGCGGCGTTCGTCGACCGCTTCATCCGTGAGGCGAAGTCGGTGGCGCGGCTGTCGCATCCGAATGTGGTGGGCGTCTTCGACCAGGGCACGGACGGTACGTACGTCTATCTGGCGATGGAGTACGTCGCCGGCTGCACGCTGCGCGATGTGCTGCGCGAGCGGGGTGCCCTGCAGCCGCGGGCCGCGCTGGACATCCTGGAGCCGATCCTGGCCGCGCTGGGCGCCGCGCACCGTGCCGGGCTGGTGCACCGGGACATGAAGCCGGAGAACGTCCTGATCGGCGATGACGGCCGGGTGAAGGTCGCCGACTTCGGTCTGGTGCGTGCGGTGGACACGAACACGACCGCCTCGACGGGATCCGTCCTGGGCACCGTCTCCTATCTGGCCCCCGAGCAGATGGAGCACGGCACCGCGGACGCCCGGGTCGATGTCTACGCCTGTGGTGTGGTGCTCTACGAGATGCTGACCGGCGGTAAGCCGCACACCGGCGGCTCCGTGGCGCAGATCCTCTACCAGCATCTGCACGAGGACGTGCTGCCGCCGTCGGGGCTGGTGCCCGGTCTCGCGCCGCAGCTGGACGGGCTGGTGGCGCTGGCCACCGCCCGCGACCCGCAGCAGCGCCCGCAGGACGCGGTGGCGATGCTGTCCCGGGCGCAGGAGACCCGTGCGCAGCTGACCGATGCCCAGCTGGATGTGGTGCCGCCGCAGGCCAGGGAGGTGCCCGCGGGCGGCCTCGGCGACGGCTCGGAGCGCACGGACGTGATACCCCGCCCCGAGGGCGTACAGCCGCCGCTGCCGGGGACGGACGAGGCGGAGCTGAACCGCACCAGCCGACTGGAGGTGCCGCCGTCGGAGCAGACGACGCGGCTGCGTCCGGTGCCGGCGCCCGCGGCGTCCGCGGCGCCCCGCGGCGGGCTGCTGCAGCGGCACCGGCTGGCCACGATCATCGCGGCGGTGCTGCTGCTCCTGGGGGCGGGCACGGGCGTCTGGTACATCAACGCCGGTCAGTTCACCACCGTCCCCGCGGTCCTGGACATGCCGCAGGCCAAGGCCGAGAAGACGCTGCGTGACGAGGGCCTGGGCGTGAAGGTGGTGCGCGGCTTCAGCTCGAATGTCGACCGTGGCCATGTCATGAAGACGGATCCGGCCAACGGCAAGCAGATCCGGGGTACGGGCACGGTCACGATCACCGTCTCCAGGGGCCCCGACATCGTCACCGTCCCGGATCTGTCGGGCACCCCGGTCGCCGACGCCAAGCGCAAGCTGCGGGACCTCGGGCTGATCCCGGGCACCCAGAAGCGGGCTTTCAGCGAGGAGGTCGCCAGGGGCTCGGTGATCGGTACGGACCCGGTCGCGGGCAGCAAGCGGCGGCCCGACACGGCGGTGGCGCTGACCATCAGCCGGGGCGCCGAGGTCGAGGCGCCCGGGGTGCTCGGCAGCGAGCGCGCGGACGCCGCGGAAACCCTGCGTGCGGCGGGCCTCAAGGTCCGCTTCGCCGACGAGCCGGTCCACTCGACCCAGGACAAGGGCACCATCGCCCGGCAGACGCCGGCCGAGGGCAAGAAGATGGGCAAGGGCGAAACGGTCACCCTCACGCTCTCCAAGGGCCCGGAGATGGTCCCGGTCCCGGATGTCACCGGCAAGAACGAAGAGGACGCCAAGAAGCAGCTGACGGATCTCGGCTTCCAGGTCGAGGTGGACAAGCCGTTCCTCTTCCCGCAGGACGAGGTCGACTCGCAGTCCGTGGAGGCCGGCAAGAAGGCGCCCAAGGGCGGCACCATCACCATCAAGATGAAGGGCGCGCTGTAGCGCCCTGATGCGGCGGGGCCGCCGTCCGGCGGACGGCGGCCGTGGCGCACCTGGCACCCTGGGAGGGTGAGTACCTCCCCCTCCCCAAAGGGCGCCGAGCAGCGCGCCCGTGCCCGTAATCCGGTCGGCGGCCATGTGCCGGTGGCCGGCGGCCTGGCGAAGGCCGGCATTCCGTACGCCCGCGAGATGGGCGACGAGGTCGTGCAGGTCTTCGTGGCCAATCCGCGCGGCTGGGCGACGACGCCCGGCAGCCCCGAACAGGACGAGGCGTTCCGGGCGGCCTGTGCCCTGCAGGGGATTCCGGCGTACGTCCATGCGCCGTATCTGATCAACTTCGGTTCGCACACCGAGGCGACCGTCGAGAAGTCCGTGGCGTCGCTGCGCCACTCACTGCGCCGCGGCCGGGAGATCGGGGCGCTCGGGGTGGTCGTGCACACCGGCTCGGCGACCGGCGGACGGCCTCGTGCGGCGGCGATGGCGCAGGTCAGGGAGCGTATGCGGCCGCTGCTGGAGGAGCTGACGCACCCGGACGACCCCTGGCTGCTGCTGGAGCCGACGGCCGGGCAGGGCGCGTCGCTGTGTGCGCTGGCCGAGGACCTCGGGCCGTATTTCGACGCGCTGGACCGGCACCCCAAGCTGGGGGTCTGCCTCGACACCTGCCATGCGTTCGCCGCCGGGCACGACATGGCGGCGCCGGGCGGGATGAAGGCGCTGCTGGACGAGCTGGTGGAGGTCACCGGCGAGGGCCGGCTGAAGCTGATCCACGCCAATGACTCCAAGGACGTGGTCGGCGCCCACAAGGACAGGCACGAGAACATCGGCGCAGGTCACATCGGTGCGGAGCCGTTCGGTGAGCTGTTCGTCCATCCGGCGACGGCCGGGGTGCCGCTGGTCGTCGAGACGCCGGGCGGCAAGGAGGGCCATGCGGCGGACGTGGCCCGGCTCAAGGAGCTGCGCGCGCCCTGAGCCTGCCGGTGCCCCCTGGCGGGAAAGGGAATCCGTAGGGGGTACCTGGTTCTTGTCGTCGGGCAGGGACCGTCACCTCGCGTTGGGGGTATGCCATGGACCGCGCACCGCACGAGCACCGGACGGCCGCACCCGGCGAGCGGGCCGGCGCTCCGGAGGGCACCGGCCACCCGGACCGCGCCGGCCATGCGCCACCCGCCGGGCACACCGCCCCCGGCCCGGCCGGCTGGGCACCGGCGGCGCGGGCGACCCTGCACTGTCTGACCGGCTGCGCCGTCGGCGAGATCCTCGGCATGGTGATCGGCACGGCCCTGAACTGGCACAACGTTCCGACGATGGTCCTGGCCATCGTGCTGGCCTTCGTCTTCGGCTATGCGCTCACGGTGCGCGGCGTCCTGGCGGCGGGCGTCGGCTTCCGGGTGGCGCTGCGGGTCGCGCTGGCCGCCGACACGCTCTCCATCGCGGTCATGGAGCTGATCGACAACGGCGTGATCGCGCTCTGGCCGAGCGCCATGGACGCCCAGCTCTCGGACGCGCTGTTCTGGGGTGTGCTGGCCGCGTCCCTGGTGCTCGCCTTCGTGGTGACCACACCGGTCAACAAGTGGATGATCGGCCGCGGCAAGGGGCATGCGGTGGTGCACCGGTACCACCACTGATCACGGACTCCGCCGGGCACGGGATGAACCCGCCCGGGGCGTGCGGCTCAGAGTTCGGGGCCGTCGCCGGGCTCTTCCTGGTACGAGTAGCGCTGCTCACGCCACGGGTCACCCAGATTGTGGTAGCCGCGCTCTTCCCAGAAGCCGCGGCGGTCGGCCCGCATGTATTCGATACCGCGGACCCATTTGGGCCCTTTCCATGCGTACAGATGCGGCACGATCAGACGGACCGGGAATCCGTGCTCCGCGGTGAGGAGTTCACCGGAGCGATGGGTGGCGAAGAGGCACTTCTCCGCGGCGAAATCCTCGATCCGCAAATTCGAACTGAAGCCGTACTCGGCCCACACCATGACATGGGTGACATCGGGCGCCGGCGGCGCCAGATCCAGGATCGTCCGGGTGCGGACCCCGCCCCATTCGGCTCCCAGCATGCTGAATTTCGTCACGCAGTGCATATCCGCGACGACCGTGCTGTACGGCAGGGCCGTGAATTCCTCGTGCGACCAGCAGTGCTTCGCGTCGTCGGCGGTGGCGCCGAATGCCCGGAACTCCCAGCGTTCGGCCCGGAACTTCGGCACCGGCCCGTAATGCGTCACCGGCCAGCCCCGCTGGAGCCGCTGCCCCGGAGGCAGCTCAGGAGGCTCCTCTTCGCGGCTTTCCGGCTGACCCATGCCCTCCATGTTGTCAGACCGGAAGGGGTGCCGATGACCAGGGAGGGAGGGATTCGGGCAACTCGTACTAAGCATGCACTTACTGGACGCCCCACTCCGGGCGGTGCGAGGATGCGCGGCACCTGCCCAGTTCTCGCGTGGAAGGAGCCCGCAGCCATGCAGGGCGACCCCGAGGTCATCGAATTCCTCAACGAGCAGCTGACCGCCGAGCTGACCGCGATCAACCAGTACTTCCTGCACGCCAAGATGCAGGAGAACTTCGGCTGGACGAAGCTCGCCAAGTACACCCGCTCCGAGTCCTTCGACGAGATGAAGCACGCGGAGATCCTCACCGACCGGATTCTCTTCCTCGACGGTCTGCCGAATTACCAGCGGCTGTTCCATGTACGGGTCGGCCAGACCGTCACCGAGATGTTCCAGGCCGACCGGCAGATCGAGGTCGAGGCCATCGACCGCCTCAAGCGCGGTATCGAGCTGATGCGCAACAAGGGCGACATCACGTCGGCGAATATCTTCGAGGACATCCTCGCGGACGAGGAGCACCACATCGACTATCTCGACACCCAGCTGGAACTGATCGAGAAGCTCGGAGAGGCGCTCTACATCGCCCAGGTCATCGAGCAGCCGAGCTGAGCGAACGGCCTGACGGCCACCCTCCGCGACGGCCCGGCCGGCACGGGGAGATCACCCGCGCCCTGAGGGCTACGCGGCCCCCGAAAGCGCCGCGGGCACCACTGCGTCCGCCTCCGCGCCCAGCGGTTCGGGCGCACCGCTGTCGATGAGCTCACGGCGAGGGCAGTCCCCCCGGCCGAGCAGCGACTGGATACGGCGCACACAGCCGCCGCAGTCGGTGCCGGCCTTGCAGGCGGAGGCGATCTGACGGGGCGTGCAGGCGCCCGTGTCCGCGTGGTCGCGGACCTGCTGCTCGGTGATCCCGAAGCAAGAGCAGACGTACACGCGGTTCACCTCCGGTGGGATGCCCCACCGATCCGGCTGATCTTGAGTGAGGTAACCCTTACCTTACCTGGCCCGGCAGGGCCTACACAACGCGGTGGGGCGCGGATCACAAGGATCCGCGCCCCACTGTCGTTGTCTCCCTGACCGTCAGTGCAGGTCAGCGGCCGACCGCCTCACTGGTCGCGGTACATCTCCGCCACCAGGAACGCCAGGTCGAGCGACTGGCTGCGGTTGAGCCGCGGGTCGCAGGCGGTCTCGTAGCGCTGATGGAGGTCGTCGACGAAGATCTCGTCGCCGCCGCCCACGCACTCGGTGACATCGTCACCGGTGAGCTCGACGTGGATACCGCCCGGGTGCGTGCCGAGGGCCTTGTGGACCTCGAAGAAGCCCTTGACCTCGTCCAGCACATCGTCGAAGCGCCGGGTCTTGTGACCGGAGGCCGCCTCGAAGGTGTTGCCGTGCATCGGGTCGCAGATCCAGGCGACCTGCGCGCCGGAGGCGGTGACCTTCTCGACCAGCTCGGGGAGCTTTTCGCGGACCTTGTCCGCTCCCATGCGGGTGATGAAGGTCAGCCGGCCCGGCTCCCGCTCCGGGTCGAGGCGCTCGATGAGCGTCAGCGCGTCCTGTGCGGTGGTCGTCGGGCCCAGCTTGACGCCGATGGGGTTGCGGATGCGCGAGGCGAACTCGATGTGCGCACCGTCCAGCTGACGGGTGCGCTCACCGATCCAGACCATGTGGCCGGAGACGTCGTAGAGGTTGCCGGTGCGCGAGTCGACCCGGGTCAGCGACGACTCGTAGTCGAGGACCAGCGCCTCGTGGGAGGCGTAGAACTCGACGGTGCGGAACTCCTCCGGGTTCACCCCACAGGCGTTCATGAAGTTCATCGCGCGGTCGATCTCGCGGGCGAGGTCCTCGTAGCGCTGTCCGGCGGGCGAGGACTTCACGAAGTCCTGGTTCCAGGCGTGCACCTGCCGCAGGTCGGCGTAGCCGCCGGTGGTGAAGGCGCGCACGAGGTTCAGGGTCGCCGCGGAGGCGTGGTACATCCGCTTCAGCCGCTGCGGGTCCGGGATCCGGGCCGCTTCGGTGAACTCGAAGCCGTTGACGGAGTCGCCGCGGTAGGTCGGCAGCGTCACCCCGTCACGCGTCTCGGTGGGCTTGGAGCGCGGCTTGCTGTACTGGCCGGCGATCCGGCCGACCTTGACCACCGGGACGGACCCGGCGTAGGTCAGGACGGCGCCCATCTGGAGGAGCGTCTTGAGCTTGTTCCGGATGTGCTCGGCGGATACGGCGTCGAAGGCCTCCGCGCAGTCGCCGCCCTGAAGCAGGAACGCCTCACCACGGGCGACCGCTCCCAGGCGCTCGCGCAGCTGGTCGCACTCGCCCGCGAAGACGAGCGGCGGATAGGACTCGAGCTCCGCGATCACATCGCGCAGAGCCTCTTGGTCCGGCCAGTCAGGCTGCTGCGCCGCGGGCAGGTCTTGCCAGGTGTTGCCACCGGCGTGGGTTTCAGCGTTCACGGTCACAAGCCCCACATTACGGGGTCCCGCGAGGGTGTCCGTCCGGGCATCCGGACTGTGAGACACACGGCACCCCGACGGTCCGGTAGGGTGCCCCCCATGTGCACGCGACCGGCCATGAACATGAACTGGTGGTGGACCGCTCATCCGGCGGCCCACTGATTCGCGCGCACTCCCACACTTCGCGAAGGCCGCCCGAGGGGCGGCCTTCAGCCTTTTCCGGCGGCCGTTCCTCCTCTCCTGGAAGGAACTCCCGCCATGCACCGCGAGCCCCCCGCCCGCACCGACGCCGCCGCGCTCGTCCAGCGGCTGCTCGACCCCGCCTGCCCGCCGTTCGCCCTGCTGCGCCGCCGCACCCCGGGGCGGGACGCCGCCGACACCGTAGAGGTGCTGACCGGTGAGGTGACCGAGGTCGAGCGGCTGGCCGACATCCCGCTGGGCGACGGGACGCCGGACGCACCGGTGACCGACGCGCTCGCGCTGATCCCGTTCCGGCAGATCCGCGAGCGCGGCTTCCGGGCCCATGACGACGGCACACCGCTGGCCGTACTGCGCCCCCGGGAGACCGCCGAGCTGCCCCTGGACGAGATGCTGGCGGCGCTGCCCGCCCATGACGTGCGGGTGACGGACGGGGCGTTCGACGTGGACGACGACGCCTACGCCGGGATCGTCGGGCGGGTGGTACGGGACGAGATCGGCACCGGCGAGGGCGCGAACTTCGTCATCCGCCGGACGTTCGAGGGCGAGATCACGGACTTCTCGGCGGCCGACGCGCTGGCGCTGTTCCGGCGACTGCTGGCCGGTGAGCGCGGCGCGTACTGGACGTACGTGGTGCACCGTCCCGGGGTCCGCACGCTGGTCGGCGCCAGCCCCGAGGTGCATGTCCGGATGTCCGGGGGGACGGTCGTGATGAATCCGATCAGCGGCACCTACCGCTACCCGGAGGGCGGCCCCACCGCCGAGAGCCTGCTGGCGTTCCTCGACGACCGCAAGGAGGTCGAGGAGCTGTCCATGGTGGTGGACGAGGAGCTGAAGATGATGTGCACCGTCGGCGACAAGGGCGGTGTGGTGATCGGGCCCCGGCTCAAGGAGATGGCGCATCTCGCGCACACCGAGTACGAGCTGCGCGGCCGGTCCACCCTCGATGTGCGCGAGGTGCTCAAGGAGACGATGTTCGCGGCGACGGTCACCGGGTCGCCGGTGCAGAACGCCTGCCGGGTGATCGAGCGGCATGAGCCGGCGGACCGTGACGGCCGGGGGCGCGGCTACTACGCGGGGGCGCTGGCGCTGATCGGGCGGGACGCGGGCGGGGCGCAGACGCTGGACTCGCCGATCCTCATCCGGACCGCCGACATCTCCGCCGGAGGGCGGCTGCGGGTGCCGGTCGGCGCCACGCTGGTGCGCGCCTCCGACCCGCACAGCGAGGTCGCCGAGACCCACGCCAAGGCCGCGGGGGTGCTGAGCGCGCTGGGCGTCCGGCCGGCGCCCGCGCGCCCCGGGGCCGGGGAGCGGCCGCCGCGGCTGGCCGACGACCCGCGGGTGCGGGCCGCGCTGGACGCCCGCCGGGCCGATCTGGCGCCGTTCTGGCTGCGGATGCAGACCACCGCGCCGACCGCCGAGCTGAGCGGGCACGCCCTGGTCATCGACGCGGAGGACACCTTCACCGCGATGCTGGCGCATCTGCTGCGCACCTCGGGGCTGACGGTGACCGTGCGCCGCTTCGACGAGCCGGGGCTGCGCGAGGCCGCCCGTGCGCACCGGGGACCGGTCGTGCTGGGCCCGGGGCCGGGCGATCCGTCCGACGCCGCCGACCCCAAGATGCGTTTTCTGCGGTCGCTGACCGCCGAGCTGGTCGCCGGGCACCGGCACGGTCTCCTGGGGGTCTGCCTCGGCCATGAACTGATCGCCGCGGAGCTGGGGTTGGAGATCGTCCGCAAGGAGGTGCCCTTCCAGGGCGCGCAGGAGCGGATCGAGTTCTTCGGACGTACGGAGACGGTCGGCTTCTACAACACCTTCACGGCCCGCTGCGATGACACCACCGCGGCCGAACTCGCCATGCACCGCGTGGAGTTGAGCCGGGACGCGGCCACCGGCGAGGTGCATGCGCTGCGCGGTCCGGGCTTCGCGGGGGTGCAGTTCCACCCGGAGTCGGTGCTGACGCTGGACGGCGCCTCGGTCACCGCGCAGCTGCTGGCAGCTGTCCTCGTGTGACCAGCATGTTCTCGTTGGTGCGGTGGGCCAGGTAGTCCTCGACATTGGCCACGGTGGCCTCGATGATCTGGCCCACCGCCTCCTGGGTGAAGTACGCCTGGTGCGAGGTGATCAGCACGTTCCCGAAGGTCATCAGGCGGGCGAGGGTGTCGTCGCTGATGATGTCCAGGGATTTGTCGAAGAAGAAGAACGCGGCCTCCTCCTCGTAGACGTCCAGGCCGACACCGGTGAGCCGGCCGGCCTTGAGCGTGTCGACGAGGGCCGCGGTGTCGACGAGCCCGCCGCGGCTGGAGTTGATCAGGATGGCGTCGTCCTTCATCGCGGCCAGCGCGGCGGCGTCGATGAGATGCCGGGTGGACTCCACCAGCGGGAGGTGCAGGGTGAGCAGGTCCGCCTCGGCGAACAGCCGCTCCCGGGCGACGTACTTCATGCCGAGCGCGACGCAGCGCGGGTTCTCGGCCAGGTCCCAGCCCAGCAGGTTCATGCCGAAGCCATGGGCGATCCGGGTGAAGGCCTCGCCGATCTTGCCGGTGCCGAGCACCCCCGCCGTACGCCCCCGCAGATCCCGGCCCATCAGGCCGTCCAGCCGGAAGTCGAAATTACGGGTGCGATTGGTGGCCCGGACGATCCTCCGGTTGACGGCGAGCGCCAGGGCCCAGGCGAATTCGGCGACCGCGTGGGGCGAGTAGTGGGCGACCCGGCCGACGCTCATCCCGAGGTCGGCCGCGGCCTCCAGATCGATGTTGTTGAAGCCCGTGGAGCGCTGGGCGATCATCTTCGTCCCGCCCGCGGCGAGGGTCTGCAGGACGTCCGCGCCCAGATCGGCGTTGACGCTGGAGCTGACGATCTCGTATCCGCGGGCGATGGGGGCGGTGTCACGGTTGAGGAAGACATCCAGGCTGCGGACCTGGTGGCGGCCGGCGAAGCCCTTCTCCAGGAACGGCTGCTCATCCGCCTGCACGCCGAAGGCGACGATCTCCACGAGCTCTCCCGGGTTCTTCCGCCGGTCCAGAATCTCCCGCCCATGAGCGATGGGCCGGATATGTCGCGTATGGCGAATATACGGCCCCTCGCCCGGCGGTGCCGCCCGAGATTCCGGACGGCGGCGGGAGCGGCGGGCGGCCGGCTCAGCCGAAGAACACCCCGGCCTCGGAGTAGAGCGCCGGATCGACGGTCTTCAGCTTGGCGGTGGCTTCCGCGATCGGCACCCGGACGATGTCCGTGCCGCGCAGCGCGACCATCTTGCCGAAGTCGCCGTCGCGCACCGCGTCGATGGCGTGCAGCCCGAAGCGGGTGGCCAGCCAGCGGTCGAAGGCGCTGGGGGTGCCGCCGCGCTGGGTGTGCCCGAGGACCGTCGTGCGCGCCTCCTTGCCCGTGCGCGACTCGATCTCCTTGGCCAGCCACTCCCCCACACCGGACAGCCGGACATGCCCGAAGGAGTCCGTGGAGTCGTCCTTGAGCACCATCTGCCCGTCCTTGGGCATCGCGCCCTCGGCGACGACCACGATCGGGGCGTAGCGGACCTTGAAGCGGGAGTCGATCCACCGGCAGACCTGCTCGATGTCGAAGCGCTGCTCCGGGATGAGGATGACGTTCGCCCCGCCGGCGAGGCCGGAGTGCAGCGCGATCCAGCCGGCGTGCCGGCCCATCACCTCGACGACCAGCACCCGCATATGGGATTCGGCGGTGGTGTGCAGCCGGTCGATGGCTTCGGTGGCGACGCCGACGGCGGTGTCGAAACCGAACGTGTAGTCCGTGGCCGACAGATCGTTGTCGATGGTCTTGGGGACGCCGACACAGGGGACGGCGTGTTCGCCGGAGAGCCGGGCGGCGACGCCGAGGGTGTCCTCGCCGCCGATCGCGATCAGCGCCTCGATCTCCTCCTTGGCGAGCGTCTCCTTGATGTGGCGGACGCCGTCGTTCTCCTTGAAGGGGTTGGTCCGCGAGGAGCCGAGGATGGTGCCGCCACGCGGCAGGATGCCGCGCACCGCCGGGATGTCCAGCGGCACCGTGTCGCCTTCCATCGGCCCGCGCCAGCCGTCCCGGAAGCCGACGAATTCGTATCCGTACTCCTGGGCGCCCTTGCGGACGATGCCCCTGATCACCGCGTTCAGACCCGGGCAGTCGCCGCCGCCGGTCAGTACTCCGACCCGCATCGCTGCTTCACCTACATCCCGTCAGTGGCCGCGCACACGGCCGTGCTCGATCCGACCCCGGTCACGCTAATGGTGATCTGGGTCACTCAGGGATGGGACAAACGGTGATGTCGGTGATTTATCGGGGAGTTGATGCCGGGCGTTCACCCGGACGAGCGCATCCCGCCGGGACGTGGCCGGTCCGGCCGGTGCTCCCGCCGGTCAGGCCTCGTCGAGGCCGCGCTCGATGGCGTACCGCACCAGCTCCACGCGGTTGTGCAACTGGAGCTTGCCGAGGGTGTTCTGGACGTGGTTCTGCACCGTGCGGTGCGAGATGACCAGCCGTTCGGCGATCTGCTTGTACGAGAGTCCCTTGGCGACCAGCCGCAGCACCTCGGTCTCCCGGTCCGTCAGCTGCGGTGCGCCCGGCTCGTCCGGCGTCGCGGGGGCCGGCTCGGTCGCCAGCCGGCGGTACTCACCGAGCACCAGACCGGCCAGGCCCGGTGTGAACACCGCGTCACCGGCGGCCGTGCGCCGCACCGCGTCCAGCAGCTCGGCCGTGCTCGCCGACTTCAGCAGATAGCCGGTCGCCCCGGACTTGACCGCCTCCAGGACATCGGCGTGCTCACCGCTCGCGGACAGCACCAGCACCCGCAGCGCCGGATTGGCGCCGACCAGTTCCTTGCACACCTGGACGCCGGGCAGCCCCGGCAGATTGAGATCCAGGACGAGCACATCGGGCAAGGCGGCCTGCGCCCTGCGCACCGCCTGGAGGCCGTCGCCGGCCGTCGCCACCACCTCGCACCCGGCCTCCGCCAGATCCCGTGCGACCGCGTCCCGCCACATCGGGTGGTCGTCGACCACCATGACCTTCAGGCCCGTCTGCTCACTCATGCCGGTACCTCGTCCCGCGCGGCCTCGTTCCGCTCCGTGCTGCTCACGCTCTCGCCTTCCCCCGTCTACCGCCCTCGGGCGCCGTGCCCTTGGGGACCGTCAACTCCACTTCCGTGCCCTGGCCGGGGACCGAGACCCACTCCGCGGCACCGCCCAGGTCCCGCAGCCGGCCGCGGATCGACAGGGCCACCCCCAGCCGGCCCTCACGCTCGGCGTCCGCCAGCCGGCCCTCGGGAATGCCGGGGCCGTCGTCGCGGACCGTCACGATCACCGCCCGCGGTTCGTCCTCCACCAGGATCCATGCGCGGGCACCGTCCCCCGCATGCACCCGGACATTGTCCAACGCCGCACTGACAGCGGCCGCGAGCTCGGCGGCCGCGGCGGCCGGCAGCTCGACCGGGGCACCGGGCTCGGAGAACGTCACCCCGGCACCCGCGAACGGCGCGAGCAACGCCCGGACGTCGCACGGCCCGTCGCCGGCCGGCTCCGGGACCGGTGCGGCCGGGGCGGCCGGGGCGGCGGCCACCGCGTCGTCCGCCGCGCCCTCGCCGGCCGGGTGCGGCACCGTCGCCGCCGCAGCGCGTGGCGGCGACACCAGCCCGCCGGCGACCAGGGTCCGCAGCGCGACCTCCTGTTCCCCGGCCATCCGGCCCAGCTCGGCCGCCTCGCCGCCGATCGCAGCACCGCGCCGCTGCACCATCGCCAGGACCTGCAGCACGCTGTCGTGGATGTCCCGGGCCAGCCGCTCCCGCTCCCGGGTGGCGGCCTCTATCTGCAGCGCACGGGCGAGGGTCCGCTCACTGGCACGGGCCACCTCGACGACGTAGCCGATGGCGACGCTGGCCACCCACACCAGCACCACGTTGTGGACGGTGTCGCGGGCCAGCTCCTGGCGCTCGACGAGATTCGCCACCGCCACGGCGCTGGAAGCCACCGCGGCCCAGCGCCAGCCGCCCTTGATCGCGAAGCCGAGGACGGCGCCCGCCGTCCAGATGGAGGGCAGCGTCGGCGCGCCGTCCATGATGCGGGCGTGGGTGTCGACCAGCGGTGTGAGCAGGATGCCGCCGACGGCGAAGCCGAGGTCGGCGAGCAGGAAGTGCCGGGTGCAGCGCTCAGCGGAGGTCGTCCGGCGCCAGGTCAGCACCATCCAGACGGTGAGCGCGCCCATGTAGGCGGCGGCGCCCAGCGGGTGCTCGTACTTCTGGTAGGAGAGCCCGACCAGGCACAGGGCGTAGACGAGGGTCAGGATCCGGTAGCCGGTGAGCGCACGCCACAGCGGCAGCTCGACGGACATCCGCAGCACCGTCGGCGGCTTGCTCCTGCCCTTGGCGGCCAGGCCGCCGCGCACGGTCCGTGTCTCCATATCCGTCATTGCCGGCCCCCACCCCTCGCCGGGCGCCCCCGCGCCCGGCCTCGGCCCTGCCCGTCTATTCGGCGGCTGCCTTCTTGGCCTGCTCCGCCTCGGCCTGCTGCTTCGCCTCGGCCTTCGCCGCGTCGGCGATCTGCCGCTTGGCCGCGGTCGCGTAGATGTCGACGTACTCCTGGCCGGACAGCTTCATGATCTCGTACATGACCTCGTCGGTGACCGACCGCAGGATGAAGCGGTCGCCCTCCATGCCCTGATAGCGGGTGAAGTCCAGCGGCTTGCCGATACGGATGCCCGGCCGGATCATCTTCGGCACGATCTTGCCCGGCGGCTGCACCTTCTCGGTGTCGATCATCGCCACGGGGATGACCGGCGCCCCGGTGGCCAGCGCCACCCGGGCCAGTCCGCCCGGCTTGCCGCGGTAGAGCCGGCCGTCCGGGGAGCGGGTGCCCTCCGGGTAGATGCCGAACAGCTCACCGCGCTCCAGCACCTCGATACCGCTCTTGATCGCCGCCTCACCGGCGCCCCGGCCGCCCGAACGGTCGACCGGCAGCTGGCCCACGCCCTTGAAGAACGCGGCGGTCAGCTTGCCCTTCACGCCGGGCGAGGTGAAGTACTCGGACTTGGCGATGAAGGTGACCTTGCGGTCGAGCACCGCGGGCAGGAAGAAGGAGTCCGAGAAGGACAGGTGGTTGCTCGCGAGGATCGCCGGACCCTCGGCGGGGATGTTCTCGATGCCTTCCACCCAGGGCCTGAAGGCAAGCTTCAGCGACCCGCCGATGGAAAACTTCATTGCGCCGTAGATCAACCCACTGCCTCCTGTGTGTGACGCAAAGACCTTAACCTGCCCCGGTGGCCCCCTCGCGCCGCGGCGGTCGTCGGACCTACCCGCCTGCCGTCGCTTTGCGTACCCTGAGGTAACTCGCCAGACCCCCTCATCGATCGGAGTCCCCCGGTGCCGCTCCTTCCCGGAGCCGAGCCGTTCCGCCGTGACGGCGGAGAGGTCGGCGTCCTTGTGTGCCACGGCTTCACCGGCTCCCCCCAGTCTGTACGCCCCTGGGCCGAATATCTGGCCGACCGGGGACTGACGGTCGCCCTCCCCCTGCTGCCCGGTCACGGCACCCGCTGGCAGGACATGCAGATCACCACATGGCAGGACTGGTACGCCGAGGTCGACCGCGAACTGCGCGCGCTGACCGAGCGCTGCAGCAAGGTCTTCGTCTGCGGACTGTCGATGGGCGGTGCGCTGGCGCTGCGGCTCGCCGCCAAGCACGGCGACGCGGTCAGCGGGGTGGCGGTGGTCAACCCGGGCAACAAGGTCCATGACGCGGCCGCGCCGCTGCTGCCGGTGCTGCGCCATCTCGTACGGACCACCAAGGGCGTGGTCAGCGATATCGCCAAGCCCGGCGCCGAGGAGGTCGGCTACGACCGGGTGCCGCTGCACGCCGCGCATTCGCTGCGCCGGTTCTTCCAGCAGGTCGACTCCGAACTCCCGGGCGTCACCCAGCCGTTGCTGGTGATGACCAGCCCGCAGGACCATGTCGTACCGGCGGCGGACTCCGAGCGGATCCTCGCCCGGGTCTCCTCCACGGACGTCCGGCAGACGCTGCTGGAGCGCAGCTACCACGTCGCGACGCTGGACCACGACGCCGAGCAGATCTTCCGGGACACCTTCGCCTTCATCTCCCGGCTCGCGCCGGAGGCGGGAGCGGGCGCGGCGCAGGAGGGGGCGGCGGCCAGTGGCGGAGCGTAGCCCCCGCGACCCCCGGGACCCGCTGGACGAAGAGGCCGCCTGGGCCGAGATCGTGGCGGGCTACGGCGAGCAGCCGTCGTTCCCCGCGGGCGACGGTGACGGCGGGGACGGGGAGGCCGGGGCCTCCGGCTCGGCCGCGAAGGACGCCGCGGACGCCGCGGACGCCACGGACGGGAAGCCCGAGGCCTCCGCACCTTCCGAGGCCGCCGGGAAAGACGGCACGGGCGACGGGTCCGGCACCAGCGACGCCGCGCGTCCGGGCAGCTTCGTCGTCTTCGCGCCGGGCGTCGGGCCCCGCGACTGGAGCGCCGCCAAAGCGTCCGACGACGACTTCGACGAGACCGACGAGGGCCACTTCACCCCGCCCGAGCCGCCCCCGCTGCCGAAGGCCGATGTCACCACCAAGTTCGCCTGGCTCGCGGTGGTCGGCGGTCCGCTGCTGCTGGTGGCGATGGTGCTCCTCCAGCAGCCGGTGACGTGGTGGATCACGGTCCTGGGCATCGGCGGCTTCCTCGGCGGTTTCGCCACCCTGGTGGCCCGGATGAAGGACGACGACGAGGACGACAACGATCTGCCGGGCAGCGGCGCGGTGGTGTGAGTCAGCCGGTTGCCGGCACCCGCAGTGCGGCCAGCACCGGCAGATGGTCCGTGGCGGCCCGCAGGTCGGCCTCCCGTACCCCCGCCAGCCCGTGCGGCACACCGCAGCCCAGGACCTCCACGCCCTCCGTGGTGAAGATCGCGTCGATCCGCTGATGCGGGTCGTGGGGCGTGGAGGTGAACTCCCCGCCCCACGGCTTGGCCGCCCAGGCGTCCGTGAGCGCCCCCGCCAGCCGGCGGAAGCTGCGGCCCTCCGGCCGGTCGTTGAGGTCGCCCCCGGCGACGGCGTACGGCACCTCCAGGGCGGCCAGCCGCTCCAGCAGCAGCCCGGCCTGCTCGTAGCGCTCCCGGTCGGCGAGGCTGAGATGGCAGCTGAGCACCCCGAGCCGGGCCCCGCCGATCCGGACCACGGCGAGGGCGAGACCGCGCTGGTGCAGTCCGGGGGTGCGGGGCAGCAGCACCTCCTCCGTACGCTCCACATGGGCGCGCAGGGTGGAGAGGATCATCGGGCCCGCGGTCGTGCCGCCGCCGGTGACGTACACCAGACCGGCCGCGCGGGCCAGCCGCTCGGCGGCCTTGCGCCAGCGGAAGAACCGCGGCGCCTCCTGGATCAGCACGAGGTCGGGTGCGCAGGCCCGGATCACCCTGGCCAGCGCCGCCCGGTCGTCGCGCAGCGAGCGGATGTTGTAGCTGAGCACCCGGATCACGGCCGCACCGCCGGGTCCTGGTTCCCCGGAAGCGGGGCCGGGCTCGGTGGCGGAGGCGGGGAGCGAGATCACGGCGGCAGGTCCTCTCACCGGGAGGGTCACGCGGGCCAAGATAGAGCACCGTCCGCCGCACCCCCACGGGGCGCGACGGACGGTGCCGTACGGATGAGCAGGCGCTGAACGGCCCGGAGGCGGGTCAGCCCTGGCGCGCCAGGTCGGCCGCGCCGACCAGACCGGCCTTGCCGCCGAGCTGGGCGGCGAGCACCTGGGCGTGCGGCCGCCACTGGTTGCCGACCAGCCAGCGGCGGAAGGACTTGCGGATCGGTCCCAGGACCAGTTCGCCCTCGTCGGAGACGCCGCCGCCGACGATGAAGGCGGACGGGTCGAAGAGCGAGGCGAGGTCGGCGAGGCCGGCGCCGGCCCAGCGGGCCAGTTCGCGGAACGAGTCGATGGCGACCGGGTCGCCCTGACGGGCGGCCTCACTCACGTGCCGCCCCTGGATGCCCTCGGAGGTGCCGTCGCCGAGCGACAGCAGGATCTGGGCGTTCTCGGGGGTGGCGAAGGCGCGCTGGCGGGCGTAGCGCAGCAGGGCGCGGCCGGAGGCGTACTGCTCCCAGCAGCCCTGGTTGCCGCAGCCGCACAGCAGGCCGTCCGGCACGACCCGGATGTGCCCGAATTCGGCGGCGACGCCGAAGCGGCCACGGCGCAGCTTGTTGCCGATGATGATGCCGCCGCCGAGGCCGGTGCCGAGGGTGATGCAGATGACGTCGCTGTGGCCCTGGCCCGCGCCGAACTTGTACTCGCCCCAGGCCGCGGCGTTGGCGTCGTTCTCGACGACCACCGGGAGGCCGACGCGCTGTTCGACCTTGTCCTTGAGCGGTTCATGGCGCCAGTCGATGTTCGGGGCGAACAGGACCGTGGCCCGCTTCTCGTCGACGTAGCCGGCGGCGCCGATGCCGACGGCCTCGACATGATGGCCCGCCCCCACGGTGCGCACCGCGTCCGCGATGGCCTCGGTCAGCGCATCGGTGGCATGCGGAGTCGGCACCTTGCACGTCTCAAGGATCGAGCCCTCTTCGTCGACCACGCCGGCCGCGATCTTCGTGCCGCCGATGTCGACGCCGATGGTGAGTCCCATGTGTCCCTCAGTTTTTCGCTCGAACCCCGCCGAGTCCCACCGTACCGGAGGCGGGGGTGCCGCCCACGTTCTTCGGGCTGTGGGAGGAGGGACACCTCCCGTACACCAAAGGCCCCGAGGGCTCAGTCGAGGTCGATCCGCTCGGTGCCGGTGGGGCCGTCGTCGTCGCGCGGGTCGTCGTCGCGGCGGCCTTCGGACCGGTCGTCGAGGTCGTCACGGGTCCAGCGGCGCTCGCTGCCCTCGACGGCGGAGCGGTAGGCGGCGAGCAGCTCGGAGCCGGCCGCGGCGAGGTGGTCGAAGATGTCGGGGTTGCGCTCGATGACCGGCTCGACGGCCGCCTTGGCCTGCTTGAACAGCTGGTTGACGGCGCCCTGTGCGGCGATTCCGCCCAGCGCGCCGGGCAGCTGGATTCCGGCGAGCTTGTCGGTCACCGCCTCGGCGAGCTTGCGCAGCTCCTCGGCGGCGCTGCCCGGCTCCGGGCCGCTGCCGGTGCGGCGGCGGGCCTTCTCGGACGCGAGGTCCTCGGCGCAGGCGGTCGCCCAGGCGTCGGCATCGGGCTCGGCCTGGCGGTCGGCGGGGCGCTCGGTGGCATCACTCATGAGGAACTCCGTGACTCCTGCGGCGAGGCGGTACGGCGAAGCAGTGCGGGACGGGCACATAGGGGCGGGGCCCACCCTCGACGTTACCCGAATGGTGGTAGCGCGTTCAGTCGCTCTTGGGCCACAGATCCGGATCCGGTGTGAAGCGGATCTCCAGGGCGCCGTCGCGCAGTCCGGCGCCGGAGACGGTACAGCGGCGCAGCGCGGAGGGGAGCGTACGGATCCGCCGGAAGCGGCCGACGGTGACCACGATCTCGTCGCCGCGGCGCACCAGGCCGAGGCCCCTGCGCTCGGCGCCGGGCAGCGGCACCCGCCAGACGAGGATGCCGTCGGCGGCCAGCCGGTCCTCGACGGTCCAGGGGTCGGGGCGGGGCCCGTCGGCGGGCGCGGCCGCGCCGATCTCGCCGGCCGGTCCGCCGATCAACTCGTCGAGCTCGTCGACGCCCTGGGGGTCCCGGCCCAGGTGCGGCACCTCGTGGACGGGCAGGTCGGGGAATTCCTCGCGCAGCGCCTTGAGGGCGGTCTGCTGGCTGCCGGAGAGCGCGGCGAGGAACGGGTCGGCCGAGCCGGTGGGCAGCAGTCGGTTGACGACCACGCCGTCGGTGCGCCGGCCGTGCAGCGCGAGTCCGGCGCGCAGGGTGCGCAGCGTGGCGGCGGCGACCGGGCCGGCCTCGGTGACCAGGCGTACGGAGGTGCCGGGGTCGTCAATCGTCCGCTGGACGGCGGCGAGTTCGGCCTCCCAGCGCTCGGCGGCGTCGTACAGCTTCTGGGCCGGCATCGGGACGCCGGCGAGCTGGGCGAGCACCGGGCGCAGCGCACGGGCCGCCTGCCGCTCGGGCGGCAGCAGCCGGCGCAGATAGCGGCGCACCTGGGCCGGCAGGGCGAGCAGCCGGACGGTCTCGTCGGCCGAGGGCATGTCGACGACGACGAGGTCCCAGTCGTCCGAGGCGTGTTCGGCGCGCAGCGCGTGCAGCAGCGCGAAGTCCTCGGAGCCGGGGAGTTCGGTGAGTTCGTCCTCGTCGAGGGGGGCGGCGCCGAGCAGGTCGAGGGCGGCGCCGGCGCGCTCCTGGAAGGCGAGGAACTCCTGGCGGAAGCGGTCGCCGGGGTCGATGCGGCGGGCGTGCAGCCCGGGCGCTATCGGGGTGGGGGCGTCGGCGCCGAGGGGGGTGCCCAGCACCGTTTCCGGTGCGCTGCTCCCGGTGGTGAGCAGCAGGGCCCGCTCGCCCCGGCGGGCGCCGGCCAGGGCGGTCGCGGCGGCGAGCGTGGTGCGGCCCGCGCCGCCGGAGCCCGTGACGAGGACGATGCGCACGCTCAGAGCTTCTTGGCCTCGTCGGCGGGCGCCTGCGGGCCGTCGTGGCCGCTCTCGACGCGCTTCTTCAGCCCGGCCAGCGCACGGTCGATGATGACCTTCTCGGCCTTGCGCTTGATCATCCCGAGCATCGGGATCTTGACGTCGACGGTGAGCTGGTAGGTCACCTCGGTGCGCGCGCCGCTGCCGAGCGCGGAGAGGTGGTAGGAGCCGTCGAGGGCGCGCAGCATCTGGGACTTGACCAGGGACCAGCTGACCTCGTTCTCGCCGGTCCAGGTGTAGGCGAGGGTGTGGTCGTCCTTGATCGCTCCGGCGTCCAGCAGCAGGCGCACCTGCTCGGCGCGGCCGCGGTCGTCCTTGGCGAGCACCTCTGCCTCTTTGACCTCTCCGGTCCATTCCGGGTAGCGGTCAAAGTCGGCGATCACTCCCATCACTTCGGCGGGTGCCGCCTCGATCGTGATGCTCGAGCTGGTGTGTTCGGCCATCGCCGTGACTCCTCCATGCCGATCCATGCCGGTCCGCCGACTCCTCCCCCGGGCTCTCAGCTTCCTTCGAGCGGGGGAGGCCCCATGACGTGCTGTCTCTGCTGCTGAAGGCTACCGCGCGGGGGAACGCGGGCGGACACCAGCAGGCCCGGAACGACGGGGCGGGGCGGCCGCCGGGCGCTCTTGTCCGGGCTCATGACCAGAGGTATCGGGGCTCACCACTCCAGGACGTAGGGCGTCCCGGTCGCGTTGAAGTGGCCGACATTGACGCATTCCGTACCGTCGATCCGGATCCGGCGGGCGAGCGGCTGGTGCACATGGCCGAAGAGGGAGTAGCGCGGCCGGGTGGTGCGGATGGCGTGCAGCAGGGCCGCGCTGCCGCGCTCGAAGCGGCGGGCGACGGTGTCGTAGCAGAGCTCGGGGACGTCGGGCGGGATATGGGTGCACAGCACGTCCACCTCGCCGACCGCCTCGATCTTGGCGGCGTACTCCTCGTCGCTGATCTCGTAGGGCGTGCGCATGGGGGTGGTCAGACCGCCGCCGACGAACCCGAAGACCCGGCCGCCGATCTCCACCCGCTGGCCGTCCAGGACGGTGGTGCCGGGTCCGGCGTACTCGGGCCACAGGCGCGGTATGTCGACGTTGCCGTAGGTGGCGTACGTGGGAGTCGGGAAGGCCTCGAAGAGTTCGGCGTACTGCCGGCGGACCGCGCCCTCGATGACCGACTCCCGGCTCACGCCGGTACGGTCCAGTCCGCCCCACAGTTGGCGGCCCAGTGCGCGGGCCTCCTCGAAGCGGCGGGCGGTGCGCAGTTCGACCAGCGCGTCGGCGTTCGCGACGCCGAAGAGGTCGGGGAAGATGCCGCGCGAGTGGTCGGCATAGTCGAGGAAGAGGACCAGGTCACCGAGGCAGACCAGGGCATCGGCGCCGGCTCCGGCCGCCGCGAGGTCCCGGCTGTTGCCGTGTACGTCACTGACCACATGCACACGCATGGCGTCACCCTAGAACGCTCGCGCGGGCACCGGGAGACGGGGCCCCGGAGCCGGCGTTACTTTCGGGTCACCTACCCATTGGTCTAGTCTGCGCGGGTCAGTCCCCATGGCGTGTCCCGCAGCGTGTGACGCATCGAACATCTGGCCGTTCCCCCCTATCCCAACAGCGATACCGATGGGTAACGTCCGGGCAGTCCAATCCCCCCTGCATGATCGTGGACCGCCGCCGGTGTACACACAGCGTCGTGGCGCCGGCGCTTTTGAGGAGCAGCAGTCTTGCGCGAGTTCAGCCTTCCGGCCCTGTACGAGGTCCCCGCGGACGGCAATCTGACGGATCTCATCCGCCGAAATGCCGCGCAGCACCCGGATGTTGCCGTCATGGGACGCAAGGTGAACGGAGAGTGGCAGGACGTCACCGCCGCCGCCTTCCTCGCCGAGGTCCGCGCCGCCGCCAAAGGCCTGATCGCCTCCGGGGTCGGGCCCGGCGACCGGGTCGGTCTGATGTCGCGCACCCGCTACGAGTGGACGCTGCTGGACTTCGCCATCTGGAGCGCCGGCGCGATCACCGTCCCGGTGTACGAGACCAGTTCCGCCGAGCAGATCCAGTGGATCCTCGGCGACTCCGGCGCGGTGGCCTGCCTGGTGGAGTCCCCCACCCACGAGGCGACCGTCGAGTCGGTCCGCGACCGGCTGCCGGAGCTGGCGAACATCTGGCAGATCGAACGGGACGCCCTCGCCCGGCTGCAGGCCGCGGGCGACGGGATCTCCGACGACGAGGTGGAGGCGCGCAGCGCGCTCGCCGACGCCGACTCGCCGGCCACCATCGTCTACACCTCCGGCACCACCGGCCGCCCCAAGGGCTGTGTGCTCAGCCACCGCAGCTTCTTCGCCGAGTGCGGCAACATCGTCGAGCGGCTGCGTCCGCTGTTCCGCACCGGTGAGTCCTCGGTGCTCCTCTTCCTCCCCATCGCGCATGTCTTCGGCCGGCTGGTGCAGGTCGCCGCGGTGATGGCGCCCATCAAGCTGGGCCACGCCCCCGACATCAAGAACCTCACCGACGACCTCGCCTCCTTCCGGCCGAAGCTGGTCCTGGGCGTGCCCCGGGTCTTCGAGAAGGTCTACAACTCGGCGCGGGCCAAGGCGCAGGCCGACGGCCGGGGCAAGATCTTCGACAAGGCGGCGGACGTCGCGATCGCCTACAGCCGCGCGCTGGACACCCCGGAAGGCCCGTCGCTCGGCCTGAAGCTGAAGTACAAGGTCTTCGACCGTCTCGTGTACGGCAGGCTGCGCGCCGTCCTCGGCGGCCGCGCCACCCACGCCATCTCCGGCGGCGCCCCGCTCGGCGAACGCCTGGGCCACTTCTACCGCGGTATCGGCTTCACCGTGCTGGAGGGCTACGGCCTGACGGAGTCCTGCGCGGCCACCGCCTTCAACCCCTGGGACCGGCAGAAGATCGGCAGTGTGGGCCAGCCGCTGCCCGGCTCGGTCGTCCGGATCGCCGACGACGGCGAGGTGCTGCTGCACGGCGAGCACCTGTTCACCGAGTACTGGAACAACCCGTCGGCCACCAAGGAGGCGCTGTCCGACGGCTGGTTCCACACCGGCGACCTCGGCACCCTCGACGAGGACGGCTACCTCGCCATCACCGGCCGCAAGAAGGAAATCCTCGTCACCGCGGGCGGCAAGAACGTCGCCCCGGCCGTGATCGAGGACCGTATCCGGGCGCACGCCCTGATCGCCGAGTGCATGGTCGTCGGCGACGGCAGGCCGTTCATCGGCGCGCTGATCACCCTCGACGAGGAGTTCCTGCCCCGCTGGGCCCAGGAGCACGGCCACCCGGCCGGGGTGACACCGGCTCAGCTCGCCGAGGACCCGCAGCTGCTGGCCGCCGTCCAGCGCGCGGTCGACGACGGCAACGCGGCGGTCTCCAAGGCCGAGTCGGTACGCAAGTTCAGCATCCTGCCGACCCAGTTCACCGAGGAGTCGGGCCATGTCACGCCGTCGCTGAAGCTCAAGCGGAACGTGGTGGCGAAGGACTTCGCCGAGGACATCGAGGCGCTCTACCGCGCGTAGGGGCGGCCGGCCCCCGCCGGGCCGGGCCCGCTCCGGGACCGCCGGAATCCGCCGTCGTGGCTGTGTGCCACGGCGGCGGATTGTCCTTTGGGCCGGACCGCGGGCGTCCGCCTACAGCCATTCCTTCAGCCGTTCCGCCAGCAGGTCCCAGCGCCACTTCTCCTCCACCCAGGCACGGCCGCGTTCGCCCATCGAGCGGCGCAGCGCGGGGTCCCGGAGCAGGGCGATGATGCGGTCGGCCGTCGGGGCCGGGGACCCGCCGGGGACGACCCAGCCGGTCTCGCCCTCCAGGACGGCGTCGGGGGCTCCGCCCGAGTCACCCGCCACCACGGGCAGGCCGGTGGCGGAGGCCTCCAGGTAGACGATGCCGAGGCCCTCGACGTCGAGCCCGCCGCGGCGGGTGCGGCACGGCATCGCGAAGACGTCGCCGGCGCCGTAGTGGGCCGGCAGCTCCTCCCACGGGACCGCGCCGGTGAAGCGCACCGCGTCCGCGACGCCCTTCTCCCGGGCCAGCGCGTGCAGGTCCTGCTCGTACGGGCCGCCGCCGACGATCAGCAGCACGGCCTCGGGCACCGCGGACAGGATGGCCGGCATCGCCTCGATGAGGGTGTCCTGGCCCTTGCGCGGCACCAGCCGCGAGACACACACCACCACCGGCCGCCCGGCGAGCCCGAGCCGCTCCCGTACGGCGTCGCCGCCCGAACCGGGGTGGAAGGTCTTCTCGTCGACGCCGGGCGGGAGTTGGACCATCCGCGCGGCGGCCTCCGGGGTGAGCGCACCGGCGATCCGCGAGCGGGTGTACTCGCCGAGGTAGGTGAGGGTGTCCGTCCCCGTACCGATCCGGCGCAGCAGTTGGCGGGCGGCCGGCAGCTGCGCCCAGCCCGCCTCGTGGCCGTGCGTGGTCGCCACGATGCGGCGTGCGCCGGCCGCACGGAGCGCGGGCGCCATCAGCCCGAGCGGCGCCGCGGCCCCGAACCATACGGAGGAGCAGCCGTGTTCGCGCAGGAGGCCGGTGGCCCGCCGGGTCGCCCCCGGGGTCGGCAGCAGCATCGTCGTACGGTCCCGGATCACCGGGAACGGCTGATCCGCGTCGAAGGCGGCGGTGGCCGCGCGCCCCTCCTCGCTGCGCTTCCAGGTCGAGGCGTAGACGACGACCTGGGTGGGGTCCAGGCGCAGCGCCATGCTGTGCAGGAAGGCCTGGATCCCGCCCGGCCGGGGCGGGAAGTCGTTCGTGACGATCAAGGTCTTGTGCACGATGGTCTCTCGACGGTCGGTCTCGGCGGTTGTGGCCCGACAGTACCGGTCGGTGCCCGGTGGGCGGCCGCCCACCCCGCCACGCCCGTGCCTCCTTTACGGTCGTGACAGCCACCACCGGCATCATGCAGGCAGCACGGGCGGGCGGCGGCGGTAGATACGGGGAACAGGGCGCCGGGTCGAGGCCGCGAGCGGCGCCGACGGCCGGCGGCCGAGAAGCGATGAGGTGACGATGACCAGCATCAGCAGAGCGCGCGGGGTGTGGCTCCCGGTCGCGGCCTGGGCCCTGACCCGGGCCGTGGTCCTGCTGTGCGTCCTGAGAGTGCTGGTGCTGCCGGGGCCGGATGTCACCACCGATGTCTCGGTGATCTACCAGGGCTGGTTCGAGGTCCTCAAGACCGGCACCTTCCCGCTGAACGATGTGACCTGGCAGTACCCGCCGGCCGCCGCGCTCGCCATCCTCTCCCCCGGTCTGCTGCCGTTCCTGGGCTACGCCCCGGCGTTCTACGTCCTGGTCCTGGTCGCGGACGCGGCGACGCTGGCGCTCCTGCTGCGGACCGGCCGGCGGGCGGACCACCGGCCGGCCGGCGCCTGGGTGTGGATCGCGGGGGTGGCGCTGCTGGGCCCGACGGCCTACGCCCGCTACGACCTGATGGTCACCGCCGTCGCCGTCGCCGCGCTGTTCGCGGCCGTGCGTCGGCCACGGGTCGCGGGCGCGCTGATCGCCTTCGGGGCGCTGCTGAAGGTCTGGCCCGCGCTGCTGCTGACCGGCGCCGCGCTGCGCGGCCGCCGGGCCCGCGCCCTGTGGTGGAGCGCGGCCGGCACCGCGGCCGCGCTGACGCTGTTCTTCGTGGCCGCCGCACCGGGCGCGCTGGCCTTCCTCACCTTCCAGCGCGACCGCGGTACGGAGGTCGAGTCGCTCGGGGCGCTGGTCTTCCATGTCGCCCGCCACTTCGGGTGGGACGGCCAGGTGCTGCTGAACTACGGCTCGCTGGAGTTCCTCGGCCCGGGTGTCCCGTTCGTCAGCACCGTGGCGCTCACCCTGAGCCTGGCCGCCGTGGGCTGGCTGTTCCTGTGGCGGGTGCGGGTCCGGGAGCTGCGCCCCGCGACGCTGTGCGAGGCCGCCTTCACCGCCACGCTGCTGTTCACGACCACCAGCCGGGTGATCAGCCCGCAGTACATGCTCTGGCTGGTGGCGCTGGGCGCGGTGTGTGTGACCGTACGCGCCGGCCGGCAGACGCTGCCGGTGGTGCTGGTCCTGCTCGCCACCGGGGTCACCCTGCTGGAGTTCCCCGTCGGATTCGCGGAGGTCGTGGCGAGCGAGCCGTGGGGGGTCACCCTGCTGTTCGTGCGCAACGGGCTGCTGGTCGCCGCGTCACTGCTCGCCTGCCGCCGGCTGTGGACCTCGACGCGCGGCGACGGGCAGGAGCGGACCGGGACGGCCGGCGTGGTGCGCGCGCGCCGTGCCGCCGACGCGACCGCCTCCGCTGCCCCGGAGCTCACCGGCACCGCCGCGCAGCCACGGACGGACGGGGCGACGCCGGCGCCGTGAGCCCCTCCCCCGCCCTCACCGCGCCAGCTGTTTGCGTACATAGGCCCGCCACTGCCGGGTGAACTCCGCCATCCCGACGCCCAGTTGGGCGCGCAGGGCGCGGTCCGTCCGGTCGGCGCGGGCCTTCGGCCGCTGTCCGGTGCGGGCGGGCGGAGTGGCCGGCCGGGGGCCGGCGGAGCCCGCCGTGGCCGCCTCGATCGGCGCCCCCGCCCTCGCCGCGACCGGTACCGCGCTCTTGCCCGCCGCCCGGTAGAAGGCGATCAGCTTGGCCTCGCCCCACTTCTCGGCGATCATCCGGCAGGCCAGCCAGCTGCCCTCGTACGCCTTCGCCAGCCGGTCGGCGCCCGCCTTGAAACCGAAGTCCTCGTCGGTCGGCAGTCGGGCGGGGAGCTTGCCGGCGGCGGCCGCGCGGGCGAGTTCGGGGGCGGTGAGGGCGGCCTTGCGGCGGATACCGCGGTAGGCCGCCCAGTCGGCGAAGCCCTCGGAGAGCCACAGCGGGGTGGCCGGCGTGGTGGCCGTACGGGTGGCGACATGGGCGGTCTCGTGGGTGAGGACCACCCTGCGGCCCAGGTCGTTGAGCTCCTCGTACGCGTCCGGGTTGATGATCACGCGGTCCGCGGGCGCGGTCGTCGAGACCCCCGCCTCCCCGGTGGTGACCGCCGCGATCCCCGCGTAACCGGACGGATCGTCGCTGCCCATCAGCTGCGCCATCCGCTCGACCGAGTCCGGCGCCTCCACCACGACCTTCTGCGACCACTTGCCCTTCCAGGCCGCGGAGACCGCGGGCACCGCCTGGTCCACCCGGTGCGCCAGGTCCTTCAGCCGCGCCCGCTGGGCGGTACTGCCGAGCACCAGGCTGTACCGGCCGCGGACCAGCTGTACCGGCCCCTGGTCCCACAGCTGGCGGGTGCCGCTCCGGCCGGCCGCCGCGCCGTCGGTGTCGGAGGAGATCAGCCAGCGGCCGTCGCGCTCGGTCAGGGTGAGGTACTGCACGGCATGGACCGGTGCGGAGTCGAAGCCCTTGAGGCGGTAGCGCAGCCGCACCTTCGCGGCCAGCCGCGTCCGGTCCCCGTCGGCCGGGAGCGGGAAGGCGTCGGTCGAGTCGAGGTCGTAGTGCCAGTCGGTCAGCGGCACGCCCTTGAGGTGGCCGAACATCGCGCGCTGACGGTCGCGGTAGCCGGTGGCCCGCGGGTCGACGGAGGCGAGGAAGCCCGCCGCGTCCCGCCGCTCGACGGCCCGTGCGCGGGTGTCCAGCATCCGCTGGACGTCGGGGAAGCGCGCCGTGGCCGGCGGGGGCCCCGCGGGCCCGCAGCCGGCCAGCGGGGCGAGCAGCGCGAGGAGCAGGGCGCAGCAGCCCGCCGCCGCGGCCCGCGACGGCCGCCGTCTCGCCCACCGGTGTGACATGCGGACGATCGTAGATCCGGCCCGGGCGGGGCAAAAACGCGGAGATCCGCCTCAGGGCCTGGTGACGGACGAGATCGGCATCATCCCCACGGGGTCGTAGCGGACCCGTGCGCCGGGGTAGGGCGCGTGGACCACTTGGCCGTTGCCGACGTACATCCCGACGTGGCTGGCGTCCGAACGGTAGATGACCAGGTCACCGGGTTGTGCCTGACCGAGCGGCACCTGCCGTCCGGCGCCCCGCTGGGCCTGCGAGGTACGCGGGAGGGAGACTCCGGCCCGGCCGTAGGCCCATTGGGTGAGTCCGGAGCAGTCGAAGGACGAGGGGCCGCTGCTCCCCCAGGCGTACGGGCGGCCCACCGCGGCGCGCACCGCGGCGACGGCGGCGGCGGCCCGCCCGGAGGCCGGTACGGCGCCGCCCAGGTCCGGGACCGCCTCGCGGTGACCGTCGCTCCGGGAGGCCCGTTCGTAGGCCGCCCTGTCGCCCTTGGGGAGCGCGTTCAGCAGCCGTCGCGCGGTGGCCAGCCGGCGCTGGACGTCCTTCTTGTGGCGGGCGACGGCCTTGCGGCTGGTCTCCAGCTCCGCGAGCTTCCTGGCGCCCTCCCTGCGCTGCTGCTCCAGGGAGCGCGTGGCCGCCCGGAGGCCGCGCAGCTCATCGGCCTGCCGGTTGCCGAGCCGGTCGAGCGCGGAGGCCTTCTCCAGGTAGGTGTCGGGCCGTTCGGAGAGCATCAGCCGCACCGTGGGGTCCACCCCGCCCGCCCGGTACTGGGCGGCGGCCAGCGCGCCCAGCCGGCCGCGCATCCGGTTGACCCGCTCCTGGGCGCGGGCGGTGCGGTCCTGGAGGGCCGCCACCTCGTGGCGCAGCTCCTTGGTCCGGGCCTGTGCGCCGTTGTACTTCTCGGTGGCCCGCTCCGCCTGCGCGTAGAGGCTGTCGACCCGTGCGGTCGCCGCCTCACGGGCGGTGGACGGGTGGCCCGCGGGGTCGGCGGAGGCCGGTGGAGCCGACAGCGCGGCGGCCGCGGTCGCCAGGGCGGCCGACACAACGGTGACCCCGGCGAGGGTGGTCTGGCCGTGCTGCGAGGTACGGCGGTGGGACACCACGAGAGCCGCACTCCTTCCATGGGGGTCCCCCCTGCTCGAGCGCAGCCGAGAGCTCGGGGGAAGCCCCTGCCGCCCCGGAGGGCGGTCGGTGGACCGGATGCTGCGCGGGCAGAGAGTACGGTGCCGGTGCACACCGGCCAAAAACCCCATTCGGCCGCAAAAAGCCGCCCCGCCGGTGACTGTGCAGGTCACCGGCGGGGCGGCAGGTCAGCGGCGGAGGCCGCAATTCGCCCGTTCGGGCGGCAGGTTGAGGCAGTCGTGAGGTCTTTCAGACCCGCACGCCATACATGAAGGGCATGTTGTTGATCGACTCGTAGCGCACGTTGGCGCCCGGCTTCGGTGCGTGCAGGACCTGGCCGTTGCCCGCATAGAGGCCGATGTGGTGCAGGTCGCTGTAGAAGAGCACCAGATCGCCGGGCTTGAGGGCGCTCTGCGAGCTGATCTGGGTACCGGCGCTGGCCTGTGCCTGCGAGGTGCGCGGCAGCGACTGGCCGGCCTGCTGGTACGCCCAGGAGGTCAGACCCGAGCAGTCGAAGGACGACGGGCCGGTGGCGCCCCAGACGTACGGCGAACCTATCTTGGACTGAGCGGCGGACAGGGCGGCCGCACCGCGCTGCGAAGCCGGCACGTCATCGCCGAGGTTGACCCGCGAGTTGCTGCGGTTGGCGCGGTCCTCCTCGGCCTGCATGGCCGCCCGCTCCTTGGCGGTCATCTTGTTGAGCAGCTCCTGCGCCTTGCCGAGCTTGCCCTTGATCTCGTCCTTCTTGTCACCGAGCGCCTTACGGGTCTCGGAGAGGTCCTCGATCTTGCTCGCGGCCTCCGCGCGCTCCTGGGCGAGCCGGCGCTGCTTGTCCGCGATGGTCTTCAGCTGGTCGGCCTGCTTGCCGCTCAACTGGTCGAGCGTGGCGGCCTTTTCGAGGTAGGAGTCCGGGTCGCCGGAGAGGAACAGCTGGACCGAGGGGTCGATGCTGCCGCTGCGGTACTGGCCGGAGGCGACCGCGCCGAGACCCTTGCGGAGCTGGTTGAGCTCACCCTGACCACGGGCGACCTTGTCCTGGAGGTCGTCGACCTCCTTCTGGAGCTTCTCCTGCTGCTCCTTGACGCCGTTGTACTTCTCGGTGGCCTGCTCGGCCTCCCCGTAGAGCTTGTCGACCTCGGACTTGACGTCCTTCTTCGACTGGTGGGGGTCGGCCTGGGCGGCCTGGGACGAGAGGGCCACGGCCGCGGCGGCGGTGGCGGTCAGCACGGTCACGCGGGTACGGCTCGGCTGCTTGGGTCGACGGTGGGACGCCACGGGGGCGAGCTCCTTCTTCCTCCAGCCGCCTACCGGGAAGTGGGGGGGTGAGACCCCGGCTCCGCGTGAACGCCGCGGACTCGGCGGTTCCTTCACGGTTCATCCCGGTTGGATGATCAGATTCATGAAGGTTCGGGCCTGACCTTAGTAACCGAGCTGTGATCGCTTCAAATCCTCAGGGAAAAATTCTGCGCCACAAGCCCCATCCTTTACCAACATCACACAGGTAGTAAGCGCCACTTGACGCTCAGATACGGATCGCCGGCGGATTTCCGCGTCAGGCGCCTCCGGCAGGGGGACTCTCAGGTCCTGGCAAGTCGCTTGAGAAGCAAGGCCGATGCGACCGGGCGGGCCCCGGCCTTCGCCACCCCGTCGGCCACTTCCCGGTCCGTGGAGACCACGACGACCGGGCGGCCGGGCGGTTCGGCCCTTACGAGCTGACGAATCAACTCATCGGCCGTTACGCCCGGTTTGCTGAACAGGACCCGGACCCCGCGCGGCGGTGCGAGCAGCACCGGCGCCGCCAGCTCCGCCCCGTCGAAGACACAGGTCATCTCGGCGCCGGTCTGCGCCGCCAGTACCGCGAGACCACCCAGCAGCCGCAGCCGCTGCTTTTCGAGCGGCATGGTCGGATAGCCGGTTTTGGTGACGTTGTAGCCGTCCACCACCAAATGCGCCTGCGGCAGGGCGAGAAGCTGGTCGAGCAGCGCCGGGTCCATCTCCGACAGCGCCCGGGTCGCGATGTCCTTGGGCGTCATCCGCCCCGGCGCGACCGCCTCGACGGTGTCCGCCGGGTGGACGTTCGCGGGCGGCAGGGCCAGTTCGCGGCGCAGCCCCTGTGCCGCGTCCAGGACCGTGTCCAGCAGCAGGCGCAGCCGCATGTCCTCGACGCTGCGGCCCTCACGGGCGGCCCGCCGGCTGGTCTCCAGCGCCGTCTCGGCCTCGGCGATCCGGCCCTTGAGCCGGCGCACTTCGCTGTCCGCGGTGGTCTTCTCCGTGGCCGCCCGGTCCCGCGCCTCCGTCAGCGCGGCCTCGGCCTTGCGGACCGCGGCCTCACCGCGCTTGACGTCGCTGAGCGCGCTGCGCAGCTTGCGCCGCAGCGACTCGTTCTCCTTGCGGACGGCGTCCAGGTCCACCCGGATCCGGTCGGCCTCCGTACGGGCCTCGCCGCGCGCCTGCGCCAGCTCCTCGCGCAGCCGGGCCAGCTCCTGCTCGGCCTCCTCGCCGGCCCGCTCGGCGCGCGCCCGCTGGGCCTCCTCACCGGCCGCCGCAACGAGCTTGACCCAGCCTTCGGGCCGCAGCACATAGGCCGCCGCCGCGACATCGAGCGGATCGGCGGCCGCGGGCGGGGTGCCGTGCTCCAGCGCCGCGGTGAGTTCCGGCTGCGCCTCCCGCAGCTTGCCCGCGATCCGCTGCCGGAAGACCGCGTCGCTCTCCAGCGCCGCGGCCATCGCGTTTCCGGCGAATTTGGCCCGACGAGTCGGGGTGAACCGGGCGTACTGCCGCAGCGGGGGCGGGAGTTCGGCGACCGTCAGCGCGCCGAACGACTCCGCGGTGAGCGCCACGACACGGCGCCGTACGCCCTCGGGCAGCGGTCGGTCGAGCACCTCGTCCGCCGCACCCTCGGGTACGTCGTCACGCTGGGCCCCCGGCTCCCCTTCTGGACGGTCCACCACGGCTGCATCGCTCCGATCTCAGGCGTTCGCGCCCGGACGGTCCACCAGCTCGATCTGGTCGACCGCGTTGCACCAGCGGCAGCGCACGGACTCGATGCTCTCACTGAGGACCTCGCGCTCCTCCACCTTCGGGTCCCCGGCCAGGTCCAGGTGGACGTACTCCACCACCTTGGACCGGCGGGTCACGTCGAAACGCGTGAGGTTGCCGCACAGCGTGCAGCGCCACCGTGTTCCGGCCGTCGGCAGGGGAACAGCCATCGTGTCGTCCTCTTTCGTGATCGTCGTCATGTGCTGCTGCGCGGTTCACGCGGTGCGCCGTCGGACTGCGGAAGTACAGCAAAGTACTGCCTGTAACCCTACGGCCTGACGGGGGGCCGGTGCGGGCCCGCCCAGGTGACGGGACACGGCGAGGCACTCTGTCCCGATTGCCCGCATTGAGTCATGATCACTTCATGACGGCGCCGGCCCCCTCACCCCGTTCTCCCCGCTCGTCCGGTCTCCTCCCCCGCCGTCCGCCCACCACCCGGTCCTTGGCCGCGGTGTTCTCGCGGATGACGAATGTGCTGATCGGCCTGTGCTGTGCGGTCTTCGTGCTCGGCCCCGCCTCCGGCCTGAACCGGATATACGGCACCGGCGATGCCCTGCTGAAGGCCCAGACCGCCTATTACGAGCGGTGGGGCGTGATCCCACTGGATCTGTGGAGCGGCTCGGTACGGGCGCTGATCACCCCGCTCACCGCACTGTTCGTGCACGGCAGCTGGCTGCACCTGCTCGGCAACGTGCTCTTCCTGTACGTCTTCGGCGCGATGGCCGAGGCACGCATGGGCCGGCTGCCGTTCACCGCCTTTTACCTCATCATCGGCTACCTGGCGCTGCTCGGCTACGCGGCCGCACACGCCGGCTCGGGCCAGACGCTGGTGGGTGCCTCCGGCTCCATCTCCGGCGTACTGGGCGCCTTCCTCTACCTGTTCCCCACGGCCCGCGTCACCAGCCTCTTCCCCTTCCTCTTCTTCCTGCCGCTGCGCTTTCCCGCCTGGATCGTGCTGCTCTTCTGGTTCGCCCTGCAGTGGCAGGCCGCGCAGGACGACCCCCGCGGACCGGGCGTCGCCTACCTCGCCCATGTCATCGGCTTCGCGCTCGGCTTCCTCTACGCATGGGCCCGCTACGGGAGGGATAGTGTGGGAGCCACCAGGGCGAACGACCGGGCGACCGAGGAAGAGAGCCAGCCGTGATCACGTCGATCGTGCTCATCAAGACCAGCGTGGACCAGATCCCGGAGATCGCCGAGAAGATCGCCGCACTGGACGGGGTCAGCGAGGTCTACTCGGTCACCGGGGCCCACGACCTGATCGCCATGGTGCGGGTCGCCGCCCACGACGACCTCGCGGACGTCATCCCCGGCCGCATCAGCAAGATCCCCGGCGTCGCCGCCACGGAAACGCATATTGCGTTCCGCACGTATAGCCAGCATGACCTTGAGGCCGCCTTTGCGATTGGGCTGGAGGCCTAGCCCTTCTTTTCCCACGTTTTCGGCTTTCCCGCCGTGGGGGTTGCTCACCGTTTGTTGCCCGCTTTGCGGTGCACTCGCCGTTGCGCCTGCGGCGGGCCGGTCCGCTGCGCGGGGCTGTCGGGGTGCGGTGACGGGCCGGAGGGGTAGGGGTGTGGGACTGCTTCGCTTTACGTCCCACACCCCTACCCCTCCGGCCCGTCCCCTCCCGTTGGGGGGTGGGAGAAACCTTGGTGGGGGTGCCCGCCGCTGGTCATGTGCTCCTCGCGAAGCAGAAATGAAACGTCCTACGGACGCCCGCCCCCACCCACCGTCACTCACTCCCCCAACGGGAGGGGACGGGCCGGAGGGGCCTGGTGTGTGGACGTAAAGCGAAGCAGTCCACACACCAGGCCCCGGAGGCCCGTCACCGCACCCGACACCCACCGGCCCGCCGCAGGCGCAACGGCGGGGAACCCGCAAGCGTCACCCGCACCCACACCCCGCGCAGCGGAGCCCTAACGGCGCGAGGCCCCCACGGCGGGCAAGCCGAAAACGTGGGAATCAAGCGGGCACACAACGCCCGGCTTCGGTGCGGTAGTTCCAGCGGGCGCCGTTCGTCACCAGTTCCTTGACCGCGCGGACGAAGCGGTCAACATGCTCATCCGGCGTCCCGGCGCCAAAACTCACGCGGATGGCGTTGAGGGACTTTTCGCCGGGGGCCGCGTCGGGGGCGCCGCACTCGCCGGGGTCCTGGGGCTCGCTGCCGAGGAGGGTGCGGACGAGGGGGTGGGCGCAGAAGAGGCCGTCGCGGACGCCGATGCCGTACTCGGCCGACAACGCGGCCGCGAAGTGGGAGCTGTTCCAGCCCTCGACGACGAAGGAGAGGACGCCCACCCGTGCGGCGTCCTCGCCGAAGAGGGAGAGCACGGTGACCTCGGGTACGTCGGCCAGGCCCGCGCGGAGGCGGGCGATCAGCTCCTGTTCGCGGGCGACCAGGCCGTCGAAGCCGGCCTCGGTGAGGGCTTGGCAGGCCGAGGCGATCGCGTAGGCGCCGATGACGTTGGGCGAACCGGCCTCGTGCCGGGCCGCGGTGGTGTGCCACTCGACGTCCACCCCGCCGTCCGCGCGCCGGGAGACCTTGCGGCTGGCGCCGCCGCCCGCCAGGTACGGCTCGGCGTCCCGCAGCCAGTCCGCGCGGCCGGCCAGCACTCCGGCGCCGAAGGGCGCGTACAGCTTGTGGCCGGAGAAGGCGACCCAGTCCGCGTCCAGTTCCCCGAGGTCCACCGGGTGGTGCGGGACGAGCTGCGCCGCGTCCAGCACGATCCGGGCGCCGTGCGCATGCGCGGCGGCCGCCAGCTCCCGCACCGGCCACAGCTCCCCGGTCACATTCGACGCACCGGTCACACAGACCAGCGCCGGGCCGTAGGGCTCGCGTGCGGCCAACGCCTTCTCCAGGGTGTCGACCGCCTGCTGCGGGGTGCGCGGCGCGTTGAGGTACGTCACCTCGACATCGGGGCGCTGCTCCCACGGCAGCAGCGAGGCGTGGTGCTCGGTCTCGAAGACGAACACCCGGGTGCCCTGCGGGAGTACGGCGGCGAGCAGGTTCAGCGAGTCGGTGGTGGAGCGGGTGAAGACGACCTGGTCCTCGGCCCGGCAGCCGAGGAACTCCGCAATGGTGCGGCGGCTGTTCTCGAAGAGGTCGGTGGACAGCTGCGAGAGGTATCCGGCGCCGCGGTGCACGCTGCCGTAGTACGGGGCGTAGGCCGCCACGTCGTCCCAGACCCGCTGGAGCGCGGGGGCGCTGGCGGCGTAGTCCAGCGCCGCGTAGTCGACCTCGCCGCCGGTCACGAGCGGGACGAGGACATCCCGGCCCAGAACCGGCAGCGGGGCACAGACGGAACGGTCGGCGGCAACGGCGGAAACAGACATGGCGAACTCCCGTGAGGGGTGAGCGAATTCGCCGCGGGCGGGGGCGCGAAGAAGCGTCGGGGCACCGCGGCGGGAAAGGAAAAAGGGATGCGGAAAAGGGGCCGTCGGGCCCTAGCGCATTCGCTGAATCACGGAAGTGCTCCCTCGGGGACCAGGATCCCTGGCGAGGGATCCGCGCTTGCCGCAGACCTCGCTGCCTACGGCCTGGTCATCACCCGGGGCACCCCGCCACGGAAGGAGGGTTGCCGGACAGCGGGCCGGGGCCTGCATCGCTGTCACTCGTGACCTGGGCAGAATCATGCCACACGGGCAAAGAGGCGCAAGGCCCGGTCCGTATGACGGACTGAGCCTTGCGTCACACCCTGCGTCACCGCGCGCTCATGTGTTGCTGGCGGCCACCCAGCGCTCCAGCGCCCGCTTGGCCGCCCCGGAGTCGATCGAGGCGGCGGCCCGCTCGATCCCGGCCCGGATCTGCTCGGCCAGCGGAGCGTCGGCCGGCTCCAGCGCGACCAGCGCCGCCGCGGAGTTCAGCAGCACCGCGTCGCGCACCGGGCCGGTCTCCCCGTCCAGCAGCCGGCGGGCCACATCCGCGTTGTACGAGGCGTCCGCCCCGCGCAGCGCCTCCACCGGCACCAGGGGGATCCCCACGTCCCGGGGGTCGAAGGGCTCCTCGCGCACCGTGCCGTCCCGGACGATCCACACCCGGGAGGTCGCGGTCGTGGTCAGCTCGTCCAGGCCGTCGTCGCCGCGGAAGACGAGCGCCGACGAGCCGCGCTCGGCCAGCACCCCGGCCAGGATCGGCGCCATCCGGGCGTCCGCGACACCGGTCGCCTGGGCGCGGACCTTCGCGGGGTTGGTCAGCGGGCCCAGGACATTGAAGGTCGTACGGATACCGAGCTGGGCCCGGGCGTTGGCGACATGCCGCAGCGAGGGGTGGAACTTCACCGCGAAGCAGAAGGTGATGCCCGCTTCCTGGGCGACCTCGGTGACCCGCTGCGGGGTGAGGTCGAGATTGACCCCGAGCTTCTCCAGGACGTCGGAGGCACCGCTGGCCGAGGAGGCGGCGCGGTTGCCGTGCTTGACGACCTTGGCGCCGGTGCCGGCGACCACGATCGAGGACATCGTGGAGATGTTGACGGTCTTGGCGCCGTCGCCGCCGGTGCCGACGATGTCCACGCTGGGGCCCGGCACCTCGATCAGCCGGGCGTGCGCGTACATGGTGCGCACCAGACCGGAGATCTCGGCGACGGTCTCGCCCTTGGCCCGCAGCGCGACCGCGAACCCGGCGATCTGGGCGTCGCTGGCCTCGCCCCGCATGATCTTGTCCATCGCCCAGGCGGTGTCGTCCGCGCTGAGGTCACGGCCTGCGAGCAGGGCGTTGAGAAGACCCGGCCAGGTGTGGGCCGCCACGCTGTCGCCGCCAACCGGGGTCACAACGTTCATGGTCCACACTCCTGGATTGTCTCCTGCTTATGCCGTCACCCTATCGAGCCGCCGGGCACGCCGGAGGGCCCCGTCCGGTTGGGGTATCCCCTGCTCCTTAAGAGCTTGGGGAACGGACGGGGCCCTCTGGGTGGCGTACTCCCTACAGTGCGCTAGGAAGCGCTGCGGTGATCAGTGGTGGCCGTGGCCGCTGCTGATCTCCTTGTACTCCTCGACCGTGGCCTTCGGGATGACGTTGTCCTCGCCGTAGTAGGCCTTCGAGAGCTTGGCGCGCAGCTTCTGCGAGCGCGACAGCTTGCGCTCCACACCGTTCTCGTCGACCTCCGGGCCGAGCTCGAGCGGCGCGGGCTGCTCGTGCTGCGTGAGCAGGTGCAGCTGCTCCTGGTCGAGCGGCTCGTGGACCTCGATGAACTCACCGTGCGGCAGGCGCTTGATGATGCCGGACTCGCGGCCGTGCAGCACCTTGTCCTTGTCGCGCCGCTGCAGACCCAGGCAGATCCGCTTGGTGGCGATGAAGGCCAGCACCGGAAGGACGAAGAATCCGATCCGGACGAACCAGGTGAGCGAGTTGAGCGACAGGTGGAAGTGCGTCGCCCACAGGTCGTTACCGCCACCGATCAGCATCACGAAGTACGCGACGAGCCAGGCGACACCGAAGCCGGTACGGGTCGGGACGTTGCGCGGGCGGTCCAGGATGTGGTGCTCGCGCTTGTCGCCCTTGACCCAGGACTCGATGAACGGGTAGACCGCGATCGCGACCAGGACCAGCGGGAAGATCAGGATCGGGATCAGCACACCGAAGTTGAGGGTGTGGCCCCAGAAGTTCCACTCCCAGCCCGGCATGACACGCACCAGACCCTCGGCGAAGCCCATGTACCAGTCCGGCTGGGCGCCGGTGGACACCTGGTCCGGCCGGTAGGGGCCGATCGCCCACACCGGGTTGATGCTGGCGATCGCGGAGATCACCGCGATCACACCGAAGACCAGGAAGAAGAAGCCTCCGGCCTTGGCCATGTAGACCGGCAGCAGCGGCATGCCCACGACGTTGTTGTTGGTCTTGCCGGCACCCGGGAACTGGGTGTGCTTGTGGTAGAAGACCAGGATCAGGTGCGCCACCAGCAGGCCGAGCATGATGCCCGGCAGCAGCAGGACGTGCACCGTGAAGAACCGCGGGATGATGTCGTGCCCCGGGAACTCCCCGCCGAAGATGAAGAACTGCAGGTACGAACCGACCAGCGGCATCGCCAGGATGACGCCCTCGATGAACCGCACACCGGTACCGGAGAGCAGGTCGTCGGGGAGCGAGTAGCCGGTGAAGCCGGTGAACATGCCCAGCACCAGCAGCAGGAAGCCGAACAGCCAGTTGACCTCACGCGGCTTGCGGAAGGCGCCGGTGAAGAACACCCGCATCATGTGGACCATCATCGCGGCCAGGAAGACCAGCGCGGCCCAGTGATGGATCTGGCGGATCAGCAGACCACCGCGCACGTCGAAGCTGATCTCCAGCGTCGACTCGAAGGCCTGCGTCATCCGGATCCCCTGCATGGGCACGTAGGAACCGTGATAGGTCACCTCGGCCATGCTCGGGTGGAAGAACAGCGTCAGATAGACACCGGTCAGGATGATGATGATGAAGCTGTAAAGCGCGACCTCACCCAGCATGAAGGACCAGTGGTCCGGGAAGATCTTGCGCATGTTGGACTTGGCCAGGCTGTAGATGCCCAGCCGGCCGTCCGCCCAGTCGGCGATCCGCTCACCCCGGGGCGCCTTGCCGCGGCGCGGGGTGGCTCCGCTCGTCTCGTTACTCATCCGCGCTCCCAGAAGCTCGGGCCGACGGGCTCCTCGAAGCCGCTTGCGGCCTCCAGGAAGCCGTCCTTCTCCGTGATGTGCAGCTGCGGCAGGGCGTGTCCGGCCGGACCGAAGATCACCCGACCGCCGTCAGAGAGGTCGAACGTCGACTGGTGGCAGGGGCAGAGCACGTGGTGCGTCTGCTGCTCGTACAGGCTGATCGGGCAACCCACGTGGGTGCAGATCTTCGAGTACGCCACGATGCCCTCGTGCGACCAGGAGAGTTCGTGCTTGTCCTTGATGTTCTGCGGCTGGATCCGCACGAGCATCAGGGCGTCCTTGGCGATCTGGACGTTGAAGTCCTCGTCGTGCTCCTCCAGGCCCTCGGGCTTGGCGAAGGTGAGGGAGCCGACCGCGATGTCCTCGGGACGCAGCGGGAGGTTGGTGGACTGGTTGACCAGGCGGACGCCCTTCTTCCAGCCCGTGGTGCGCAGCTTGTTCCCGGGCAGCGGCCCGAGGTCACGCAGCAGCACGACACCGGAGAGCGGCACCAGGGCCAGCGCACCGAACATCGTGTTGCGGATCAGCTTGCGGCGGCCGACCTGCGACTCCTTCGCGCCCGCGGCGAAGTCGGCCATGACCTTGGCCTTGACCTCCGGCGCGGCCTCGATCGGGTGGCGCTCGTCGGCGACCTCCTCGTCCGACATCAGCGTGCGGGCCCAGTGGACCGCGCCGGCGCCGATGCAGAAGAGTGCCGCGCCGAGCGTCAGACCGAGCGCGAAGTTCAGCGCGCTGATGTTGCCGATCGGCCAGATGTAGACGTTCTTGTCGATCGGGATCGCCACGTACGAGGCGATGAAGGCGACCGTGGCGAACATCGACACGATGAAGAGGAGGGCCACGGTGCGCTCGGAGCGCTGGGCAGCCCGCTCGTCGATGTCCTGGGCGCGGTGCTCGTGGGGCGGCAGCCCCGGGTCGGCGAACGGGTTCTCCGCCGTGGCCACCGCACCTTCGTGAGCCGTCTCCCGCTCACCGGGAAGGGTTTCTTCTGGCACGTCTTCGTGTCGTCCAGTCTCGCTCATGACTTCTTGGCCTTCGTAGTCCGGGCTGCGACCCAGATGGCGACCGCGACCAGCGCGCCCAGGCCGAAGATGTAGCCGAAGAGACCCTCACTGACCGGACCGAGACCACCGAGGTCGAGGCCGCCGGGGCTCTCGGATTCATCGCCGTTGACGGCGTCGAGGTACGCGATGATGTCCTTCTTGTTCTGCTGCGACAGCGAGCCGTTGCCGAAGGAGGGCATGTTCTGCGGGCCGGTTTCCATGGCCTCGTAGATGTGCTTCGGGTCCACTCCCTCAAGCGTCGGTGCGTACTTGCCGTCGGTCAGGGCGCCGCCCTTACCGGTGAAGTTGTGGCACTGCGCGCAGTTGGTGCGGAACAGCTCGCCGCCCTTGCCGATGTCGGCACCGTCCGGGCTGTACTGATCCTTCTCCGGCACGGTCGGGCCGGCGCCCAGCGAGGCGACGTAAGCCGCGAGCTGGTCGATCTGGGCGTTGGTGTAGATGTTCTTCTTCCGCGGCACCTGGGCGCCGGGCTGCTGGGCCGGCATACGGCCGGTGCCCACCTGGAAGTCCACGGCTGCGGCGCCGACGCCGACCAGGCTGGGGCCGTCGGAGGTGCCCTGACCGCCGGTGCCGTGGCAGCTGGCGCAGCCCACGGCGAAGAGCTTCTTGCCCTCCTTGATGGCAAGAGACTGGGCGGTGTCATCGGCCTGAGCCTTGTCCGCCGGCGCGAACGCGGCGTACAGCCCCCCAGTGACCGCCAGCGCGAAGAGTAGGACGACGAGCGCCGCCAGCGGATGGCGCCGTCGTGCGGAGAGCTTTTTCACGGATTACCCCGGTGTCAGGATCTTCTGCGTCGATGCTTTGGATATGTCTGTCTGATACGAGCCGGTACGGGCCCGGACTACTTGATCAGGTAGATCGTGGCGAAGAGGCCGATCCAGACGACATCGACGAAGTGCCAGTAGTAGGACACGACGATGGCCGCGGTGGCCTGCGTGTGGGTGAACCTCTTGGCCGCGTACGTCCTGCCCAGGACCAGCAGGAAGGCGATCAGACCGCCCGTCACATGCAGTCCGTGGAAGCCGGTGGTCAGGTAGAACACCGAGCCGTACGGGCCGGACGAGAGCGACAGGCCCTCGTGCTTGACCAGCTCCGTGTACTCGAAGACCTGACCGCCGATGAAGATCGCACCCATGACAAAGGTGACCACGAACCAGGCCCGGAGCTTCTTGACATCGCCGCGCTCGGCCGCAAAAACGCCGAGCTGGCAGGTCAGAGAGCTGAGCACCAGGATCGTGGTGTTGGTCGCGGAGAACGGAAGATTCAGCGCATCGGCGGATTCCTTCCAATACTCGGATCCGGTCACCGATCGAAGGGTGAAGTACATCGCGAAGAGGGCCGCGAAGAACATCAGCTCGGAACTCAGCCAGATGATGGTTCCGACGCTGGTGAGGTTCGGCCGATTGACCGACGGGTGCGCGTGCCCGGTTTCTACTGTCGTTGCTGTCGCCACGACCGACATTATGTCGGTCGCTTATCCCGCCCTCACTCCGGGGGGTGCCGTTCGGTGTGTCAAGGACGTATGCCCTGCTCGTACGGACCCTTTCCGCGGTCGCTCGAAGGAGGGACGCACCCGGCCGGCCACGGAACCCCGGCCCCGCCGGCACCGGTCCTGACGGGCCGTCGGGCAGATCTTGGATCCGGTCAACCCCTCCTGCGGGCGCCCCCTGCGGGAGTAGCATCCGCCCCACCCGATGCTGTGCCGCTACGAAGCGTGGAGGAACGATGCAGGCGACTGCCACGGTGCTGGTCTACAGCGACAACGCCAACACCCGCGAGCAGGTCCGGCTGGCGGCCGGACGGCGCCCCGCCGCCGATGCCCCGCAGATCGAGATCCTGGAGTGCGCCACCGCGCCGGCCGTCCTGACGGCCCTGGAGCAGGGCGGTATCGACGTCTGTGTGCTGGACGGCGAGACCGCTCCCGCGGGCGGTATGGGCGTCTGCCGGCAGATCAAGGACGAGATCTACCGGTGCCCGCCGGTGCTGCTGCTGATCGGCCGCCCCCAGGACGCCTGGCTGGCCACCTGGAGCCGGGCGGACGCCGCGGTGACCCATCCGCTGGACCCGGTGGCCTTCGCCGACGCCCTGGCGGGGCTGCTGCGCCGCAGGAACCTCGTACAGGCCTGAGCGGCCTGCTGGGCGGCGCTCAGATCCTCGGGCGCAACCGGGCGTCGCCGACCGGGTTCTGCGCTCGCTCGGCCGCTCCTGTGGTGCTGGAGGCCTTGCTCTTCAGCGCGCTGCCGTCCCGCCATTCCTTCCAGGGCATGTTCCAGTCACCGAAGCCGTTGTCGAACGGCGTCATGGTGTCGCCGCCGCTGTTGACGACCTTGACGACGTCGCCGACCCGCACGGTGTTGAAGAACCACTGGGCGTTGCCCGTGGACATGCCCGTACAGCCGTGGCTGACGTTCGCCGCGCCCTGTGATCCGACGGACCAGGGTGCGGCGTGGACGTACTCCCCGCTCCAGGTCACCCGGGTGGCCCAGTAGACCGGCAGATCGTAGGACTCCGAGCTCCCGGCGGCGATGCCGACGGTCGAGCTGCGCATCCGTACGAAGCTCTCCTTGCCGAGGACGACCTTGACGCCGTTGCGGGTGGAGAATCCGGGCTTGCCGGTGGTCACGGGAAGAGTCTTGATCGACTCACCGTTGCGCCACACCGTCATCTGGTGGGTGGCGGCATCGGTCACGGCCTCCACGCGGTCGCCGGTGGTGAGCTTCACGGGCTTGGACGGGCCTCCGTAGAGCCCCTTGGCGATCTTCAGGCCCGCCAGGTTGCTGTGCACCGAGATCGTGGCGTGGGCGGGCCAGTACTCCTTCGGGCGGAAGTGCAGTTTCTTGTTGTCCACCCAGTGCCAGGCGCCCTCGACCCGCGGCATGGAGTCGACCTTCAGGGCGCTCTCCACGATGGCACGGGCCTTCGGGTCCTTGATGGGCTGGCTCAGCTCCGCGGTGACCGGCTGGCCGACGCCGTACTCGCCGGCCTCCGGCCCGAAGGCGGCGGTCAACTGGCCGTCCGCGTCCTTGGTGTTGACCACGAGCGTCTTGCGGCCGGGTGAACCGTCCTCCTCCTCGGTGCTCACCCGCACCGTGTAGCGGGTGCCGGCGGCCAGGGGCACGGTGGTACGCCAGTGCCTGCCGTCGGCGCTCAGCTCACCGTGGACGAAGCGGCCGGTGGAATCGGTGGCCGTCACGTCGGTGATCCGCGCGTCGTCCCCCTTGACGGACACCTCCAGCGGCTTGTCGGGATCCGCCTTCTTCTTGCCGTCGGGGGTGTTGGCCGTGATCTGGTCGGCCGCGTCATAGGGATTGGCGGAGAGCGCATCCGAATCCGAGCCCCCGCACGCGGTGGCGCTCACCGCAAGGGGCACGAGCAGGAGGCCGCAGCTCAGCACCGTCCGGGTTCGAGGTCTGTGACTCATGCCCCAAAAATATGAAGAATCACCTGTCCCAGCGCGCTGGAGGACTGCAAACGGGTCTGCCCCCGGCACCCAAAAGCGGCGGGCCCGGACACCTGTTGGGTGTCCGGGCCCGCCGTACGGCAGCTGTGCGGCCGTTTACTGCGTGCGGTTCTCGCCGCGGTAGTACTCGAAGACCCAGCCGAAGAGACCCACGAGGATCACCGGCAGGGAGAAGTACAGCAGCCACCAGCCGAAGACGACGCCCATGAAGGCGAGGGCGCCACCGACGGCCAGGGACAGCGGCTGCCAGCTGTGCGGGCTGAAGAAGCCCAGCTCACCGGCGTCGTCCGAGACCTCGGCGTTCTCGTTGTCCTGAGCACCCGCGTCGACCCGCCGGGCCGTGAAGGCCAGGTAGTAGCCGACCATGATGCACAGGCCGAAGGCGAGGAACAGCGCGGTGGTACCCGCGGGCTCCTTCGACCAGACGCCATAGACGATCGCCATGGCGAGGACGAAGACGGAGAGCCAGATGAACATCTTGCCCTGGATCTTCACTTGCCCGCCTCCTTGCCGCCGGCGAGGGACTTGTCGTCCTCGGTGGCGCGGCCGTTGTGCAGCGCGTCAAGAGCTGCGATCTCCGGGTGGTGCAGATCGAACGCCGGGGATTCGGAGCGAATACGCGGCAGCGTGAGGAAGTTGTGCCGCGGCGGCGGGCAGGACGTCGCCCACTCCAGCGAGCGGCCGTAGCCCCAGGGGTCGTCGACCTCGATCTTCTCGCCGTACTTCGCCGTCTTCCAGACGTTGTACATGAACGGCAGGATCGACAGGCCCAGAAGGAACGAGCTGATCGTCGAGACGGTGTTCAGCGCCGTGAAGCCGTCGGCCGCGAGGTAGTCCGCGTAACGCCGCGGCATGCCCTCGGCACCCAGCCAGTGCTGGACGAGGAAGGTGCCGTGGAAGCCCACGAACAGCGTCCAGAAGGTGATCTTGCCGAGCCGCTCGTCCAGCATCTTGCCGGTGAACTTCGGCCACCAGAAGTGGAAGCCGCAGAACATCGCGAAGACGACGGTGCCGAAGACCACGTAGTGGAAGTGGGCCACGACGAAGTACGAGTCGGAGATGTGGAAGTCCATCGGCGGCGAGGCCAGGATCACACCGGTCAGACCACCGAACGTGAAGGTGATCAGGAAGCCGATCGCCCACAGCATCGGCGTCTCGAAGGACAGCGAGCCCTTCCACATCGTGCCGATCCAGTTGAAGAACTTCACACCGGTCGGCACCGCGATCAGGAACGTCATGAACGAGAAGAACGGCAACAGCACGCCGCCCGTCACATACATGTGGTGCGCCCACACCGTGACCGAAAGACCGGCAATCGAAATCGTCGCCGCAATCAGACCGATGTAACCGAACATCGGCTTCCGGGAGAACACCGGAATGACCTCGGAAATGATGCCGAAGAACGGCAGGGCGATGATGTACACCTCGGGGTGGCCGAAGAACCAGAAGAGGTGCTGCCAGAGCAATGCGCCGCCGTTGGCCGCGTCGAAGACATGCGCACCGAATTTACGGTCCGCCTCCAGCGCGAACAGCGCCGCCGCCAGCACCGGGAAGGCCAGCAGGACCAGCACACCGGTCAGCAGCACGTTCCAGGTGAAGATCGGCATCCGGAACATCGTCATGCCGGGCGCCCGCATGCAGATGATCGTCGTGATGAAGTTGACCGAACCGAGGATCGTGCCGAAACCGGAGAAGGCCAGACCCATGATCCACATATCGGCACCGACGCCCGGCGAACGCACCGCGTCCGAGAGCGGCGAGTACGCGAACCAGCCGAAGTCGGCCGCACCCTGCGGGGTGAGGAAGCCGGCCACCGCGATCAGCGAGCCGAAGAGGTAGAGCCAGTAGGCGAACATGTTCAGCCGCGGGAACGCCACGTCGGGCGCGCCGATCTGCAGCGGCATGATCCAGTTCGCGAATCCGGCGAACAGCGGCGTCGCGAACATCAGCAGCATGATCGTGCCGTGCATCGTGAACGCCTGGTTGAACTGCTCGTTCGACATGAGCTGCGTGCCGGGACGGGCCAGCTCGGCGCGCATGAGCAGCGCCATCAGGCCGCCGACGCAGAAGAACGCGAACGACGTGACCAGGTACATCGTGCCGATGGTCTTGTGGTCAGTGGTCGTCAGCCACTTCACGACAGCGATGCCGGGTTGCTTCTTGCGTACGGGCGGTGCTGCCGGAGCCGTATCGGCGGCGGCACCCTGAGGTTCGTTGAGGATGCTCACTGGTTCTTGGTCTCCGCATTCCTGGCGTGATCCGACTGCTCGATGCCCGCCGGCAGGTATCCGGTCTGGCCCTTCTTCGCCAGGTCCTTCAGGTGCTCCCGGTACCGCTCAGGGGAGACAACCTTGACGTTGAAGAGCATTCGGGAGTGGTCGACACCGCAGAGCTCGGCGCACTTGCCCATGAAGGTGCCCTCCTTGTTGGGAGTCACCTCGAAGACATTGGTGTGGCCCGGGATGACGTCCTGCTTCATCAGGAACGGCACCACCCAGAAGGAGTGGATGACGTCGCGAGAGGTCAGCACGAACTGAACCGTCTCGCCCTTCGGCAGCCACAGGGTCGGACCGGGGTTGCCGGTCTGCGGGTTCCGCGTGCCCGGGGTGCCCGTGTCGTAGACACCGTCGGCACCGGCCGGCGCGGTCTTCTTCCACTTGTCCGGGATCGCCTTGAGCGCCGGGGAGTCGATGGCCGACGTCGACTTGTCGCCGTCCGTGTTCTCCAGGTAGTTGAACGCCCAGCTCCACTGGAAGCCGACCACGTTCACGACATGGTCCGGCTTCTTCGAAGTCTTGAGGAGTGCGCTCTCATCACGTGCGGTGAAGTAGAAAAGCACCGCAATGATGATGAACGGCACGATCGTGTACAACGCCTCGATCGGCATGTTGTACCGGGTCTGCGCGGGGACCTCCACCTTGGTCCTGCTGCGGCGGTGGAAGATCACGCTCCAGATGATCAGGCCCCACACCAGCACGCCCGTTGCGAGGGCGGCGGCCCAGGAGCCCTGCCAAAGAGAGAGGATCCGCGGCGCCTCGTCGGTGACGGGCGTTGGCATGCCGAGGCGGGGGAAGTCCTTATATGTGCAACCAGTCGCGGTCGCCAGGACCAGGCCCGCAGCAAGCACCTGCGGCAGCTTCCGCCGCATCGGGCGCCGCGACGAGCGGTCGGAGCCGTTGGGACTCACGTAGCGCCTTCCCGAGAGTCTCGCCCGCGAGACCGGCTGCGGCCGTCTCGCTGGTCGGTCGCCGGCCCTGGCGCGGGCAGGGGTTTGGATGTTTATGCGGACCAAACCCTACTGGACGCTATTTGGGGTCGCGCGGGGAGGGTGCCCAACGCGCCGCGTCGCACCCCTAAGGGGTGGCCAGGGCCTCTCGGAGAAGCCCTCCTGAGTCCCGATTACCCGCTTTCACCAGGCATCTGACGCCGCGCCCGGCACCGGGCCGCACCGCTCTCCCGGCGCGCGCCGGGCCGCCCCGCCCGCCGCGGGACCGGGGCCCCGCGCCCCCGCCCGGCCGGGTGCGGACACCTCCCCCCGGAAACGGGGCGACTAACGTCTCGTATGTGCCCTACTTCGACGCGGCGTCCGCCGCCCCGCTGCATCCCGTCGCCCGTGAGGCCCTGCTCGCCTCGCTGGACGAAGGCTGGGCCGACCCGGCCCGCCTCTACCGGGAGGGGCGGCGCGGCAGGCTGCTGCTGGACGCGGCGCGGGAGGCCGCGGCCGAGGCCGTGGGCTGCCGCCCGGACGAATTGGTTTTCACCCCTTCGGGGACACAGGCCGTGCATCGGGGAGTCTCCGGTGCGCTGGCGGCCCGTCGGCGCGTCGGTCGCCGGCTGCTGCACTCCGCCGTCGAGCACTCCTCCGTCCTGCATGCCGCCGAGGTCCATGAGGCGGCCGGCGGCAGCCGCGCGGAGCTGGCGGTGGACCGTACGGGCCGGGTGGCCGCCGGGGACGTCGCCGCCGCGCTGGGCCCGGACACCGCGCTGGTCTGCCTCCAGTCCGCCAACCACGAGGTGGGGACCGAACAACCGGTCGAGGAGGTGGCCGCGCTCTGCCGGGAGGCGGGCGTACCCCTCCTGGTGGACGCCGCGCAGTCGCTGCCCTGGGGGCCGGTGCCCGGCGGCTGGTCGCTGCTGACGGCGAGCGCCCACAAGTGGGGCGGTCCGCCCGGTGTGGGGCTGCTCGCGGTCCGCAAGGGGACCCGGTTCGCCCCTCAGGGGCCGCGGGACGAGCGCGAGTCGGGCCGCAGCCCGGGGTTCGAGAACATCCCGGCGGTGGTGGCCGCCGCGGCGTCCCTGCGCGCGCTGCGGGCGGGCCCGGAGACCGCGGACGAAGCGGCGCGGCTGCGGCGGCTGGTGGACCGGATCCGGACCCGGGTGCCGGAGCTGGTGCCGGATGTGGAGGTGGTCGGCGATCCGGTGCACCGCCTCCCCCACCTCGTCACCTTCTCCTGTCTCTATGTCGACGGAGAGGCGCTGCTGCACGAGCTCGACCGGGCGGGGTTCTCGGTGTCGTCCGGGTCGTCCTGTACGTCCAGCACCCTGACGCCGAGCCATGTGCTGCGGGCGATGGGCGTGCTGTCCGAGGGTAATGTCCGGGTCTCGCTGCCGTACGGCACGGACGAGGCGGATGTGGAGCGCTTCCTGGAGGTGCTGCCGCAGGTGGTGCGTGCGGTGCGGGAGCGGCTGGGTGTCCCGGCGGCGGGCCGGGAGACGGTGGCGGCGACGGCCGGCGGGGCGTCGGAAGAGGCCCCGGCGGGCGAGGAGCCCGCCGGATCCGCCGGACCGGCCGGTCTGGTCGTCGACTCGCTCGGCAAGCGCTGTCCGCTTCCGGTCATCGAGCTGGCGAAGGCGATCCATGACGTGCCGGTCGGCGGGACGGTGACGGTGCTCTCCGACGACGAGGCCGCCCGGCAGGACATCCCCGCCTGGTGCACCATGCGCGACCAGGAGTACGTGGGTGAGCGGCCGGCCGAGCGCGGCGCCGCGTATGTCGTGCGGCGCCGCGCCTGACCCGGCGGTTCAGACCAGGTGCTGCTGGACCTCGGCGGCGGCCTCGTGGCCGTAGGCCTTGGTGAAGCGGTCCATGAAGTGGCTGCGGTGCAGCTCGTACTCCTGGGTGCCGACGGTCTCGATGACCAGCGTCGCCAGCATGCAGCCGATCTGGGCGGCGCGCTCCAGGCCGACGCCCCAGGCCAGACCGGACAGGAAGCCGGCGCGGAAGGCGTCGCCGACGCCGGTGGGGTCGGCCTTGGCGTTCTCCTCCGGGACACCGACCTCGATGGCCGGCTCACCGACCCGCTCGATCCGGACACCGTTGGAGCCGAGGGTGGTGACGCGGGTGCCGACCTTGGCGAGGATCTCCTCGTCGGTCCAGCCGGTCTTGGACTCGATCAGGCCCTTCTCGTACTCGTTGGAGAAGAGGTAGGCCGCGTCCTCCAGGAGGGTGCGGATGGCGTCGCCGTCCATCCGGGCGATCTGCTGGGAGAAGTCGGCGCCGAAGGGGATACCGCGGCTGCGGCACTCCTCGGTGTGCCGGATCATCGCCTCGGGGTCGTCCGCGCCGATCAGGACCAGGTCGAGGCCGCCGACCCGCTCGGCCACATGCTGCAGCTCGATCAGCCGGGCCTCGCTCATCGCGCCGGTGTAGAACGACCCGATCTGGTTGTGGTCGGCGTCGGTGGTGCACACGAAGCGGGCGGTGTGCAGGACCTCGGAGATGCGGACGGAGCGGGTGTCGACGCCATGGCGGTCGAGCCAGGCGCGGTACTCCTCGAAGTCGTTGCCGGCGGCACCGACCAGGATCGGCTCGGTGCCGAGCTGGCCCATGCCGAAGCAGATGTTGGCGGCGACGCCGCCGCGGCGGACGTCGAGCTGGTCGACCAGGAACGAGAGGGAGACCGTATGCAGCTGGTCGGCGACCAGCTGATCGGCGAAGCGGCCGGGGAAGGTCATCAGGTGGTCGGTGGCGATGGAGCCGGTGACTGCGATACGCACGACGGGTCTGCTCCTGCGGAAGGCGGAGGGACGGGCGGACGTAGAGCAACGCTACCCCGCGAGGTCGCGCGCCACTCGGTCATCCCGGACACTTGAACCACCGAAACTACCCGATAGTAGCCCTTTCTCCTCGATACTCGGCTGCGTACGGTGCCCCTATGACCAAGCCTGTGAAAGCCGTCACACCACGCCACGGCGCCTCCCCCGTCCGCCAGGACCCGGAATCGCTCGACGAGCTGCGCGGCGACTGCGCGCGGATGCCGGAGCGCTGGAAGGCCGGCCGGGAGTGCGCGCCGGCGCCGGGGCGCGCCGCCGATCTGCACGGGATCAAGGTCCCCTCCTCCTCCGCCGCGCTCGTGGACGGCATGTCCGAATACGGCGACTGAGCCCCGCCCGGCGGCGGCCGCGGCGCGTCCGGGGAACCGTGCACGCCCCCGCTCCGTCCCATCGGCGTCCACCTCATGGAGGATGGCACGTCAGATGTTCAGCGGAGCTGAAGGAGCGATGCGGTGAACACCGAGGACAGCACCGACACCCCGAACCCCAAGGAGCGCAGGCGGCGCACCCGGCTGGTGGTCGCCTCGATGGCTGCCGCGGTGCTGCTGGCCGGGGGCGGCGCGGCGTACTGGGCCTCGTCCGCGTCCAGCAGCGAGGGCTCCGGAGCGGGCTCCGCGGGCGACCCGCCGCCGCTCGCGCTCGACGGCTACACCGGCGGCGGCTCGATCGCGGCCGGTGAGCCCAATCCGCAGGGTGCGAAGTACCGCGCGGTGAAGAAGCTGCCCGGCGGCCCGGCGTCCGCGCCGGTGTACCGCCCCAAGGGCGAGATCAGCCGCGAGTCGGTGGAACGGCTGGCGAAGGCGCTGGATGTGTCCGGAAAGGTCCGTTCGGAGGGCACCAGCTGGAAGGTCGGCGGGACGCAGGACGCCCGTGGCCCCGTGCTGCAGGTGAGCAAGACCGGCTCGGGCGCGTGGACGTACTCGCCGTACGGCACCCCGGGCGGCACGAACTGTGCGCTGCCCGCCTCCCCGAAGGGCGAGAAGGGCCAGGACGGGCCCGGCGGCGGTACACCGTCGAACCGGCCCGGCTGTCCCTCGTACCGCGGTGGCGGGGACGTCACGACCGAGGACGACAGCAGTGGCAAGGGCGCGGTGTCGCCGGAGAAGGCCAAGCAGGCGGTGCGGCCGGTGCTGGCGGCGCTCGGCCAGAAGAACGCCCGGCTCGACGCGGGCGGGCTGTCCGGCGCGGTCCGGGTCGTCACCGCGAATCCGGTGCTCGGCGGGCTGCCGACGTACGGCTGGCAGAGCGATCTGCAGGTCGGCTCGGACGGTCAGGTGGTCGGCGGCAGCGGCCAGTTGGCGAACCCGGTCAAGGGCGCGGAGTATCCGGTGCTGAGCGCCGACAAGACGCTGGACCGGCTGAATTCGGGCGAGGGCCGCAAGCCGGCCGGCTGCCCCTCGACGCCCGGCGGGAAGAGCGACGAGGACGGCAAGGACGGCGGGATCGCGCCGTGCGAGCCGGACCCGACGAAGGGGCAGAAGCCGGCCGAGGTGACCGGCGCGGTCTTCGGGCTCTCCGTGCAGTACGTGGACGGCGGGCAGGCGCTGGTGCCGTCGTGGCTGTACAAGGTGCGCCAGCCGGGTGCCGGCAGCGGGGGCCCGGACGCCACCTCGACGGTCGCGCACCCGGCGGTGAACCCGAAGTACCTGGCCCACAAGGACGGCGACGACGCGTCGCAGCGCCCGGGGCAGTCGCCGAGCAAGCCGTCCGGGAAGCCCGGGGCGATGGCTCTGGAGTCGTACGACGTGGGCGACGGCGGCAAGAAGCTGACCGTGCACTTCTGGGGCGGGGTGTGCAGCACCTACTCCGTGAGCGCGGAGGAGTCGGCCACGACGGTGAAGACGAAGGTCGTCGGCAAGGACAAGAACCCCGGCCAGGTCTGCGTGAAGATCGCCAAGGAGTTCACCAAGACCGTGACGCTGGAGAAGCCGCTGGACGGCCGGAAGGTGGTCGATGTGTCGACCGGCAAGTCGGTGCCTAAGCAGTAACGGGCCCGCGGAAGCCGCCGGGCCGGGCCGCACGGGCCCGGGCCGGACCGACCGGGCCGCACCCGGCGGAGGCGGCGGCAGCGACGGATACGGAGACAGCGAAAGCGGCGCTCCCCACTCGGGGGGCGCCGCTTTCGTGCGTACTGCCCGTGATCCTTAGCTGAAGGAGTCGCCGCAGGCGCAGGAGCCGGTGGCGTTCGGGTTGTCGATCGTGAAGCCCTGCTTCTCGATGGTGTCGACGAAGTCGATGGAGGCACCGCCCAGGTAGGGCGCGCTCATCCGGTCGGTGACGACCTTGACACCGTCGAAGTCCTTGACGACATCGCCGTCGAGCGAGCGCTCGTCGAAGAAGAGCTGGTAGCGCAGCCCGGAGCAGCCGCCGGGCTGAACGGCCACCCGCAGCGCGAGGTCGTCCCGGCCTTCCTGCTCCAGAAGGCTCTTGACCTTCGACGCGGCCGCGTCGGACAGGATGATGCCGTCGCTGACGGTGGTCTCGTCCTGAACGCTCATCTAGATCTCTCCCGGGTTGTACGGACCGCTTGTCATCGGTTGCAACCAGCTGCAACCGGGGACGTCCCGGATAAATTCCGGCTGGGCGCAATTTGTCGAGAAGCCTTCCGGACACCGCCGGGGGCAGCCTCTCCTGTCGTTCTCTCCTCATGCTCGCACACCGGCCGCCGGGAACACGTGGCCGACCGCACACGGCGGGGTGCTGATGCGTCACATCGACACTATGGCCATCGTCAAAGTGACGTGAAGCAGCTATGATAGATAGCGTCAAATAGACGAAAAGGCACTGCAGAGAAGAGAGGGTGCGTGTTGTGACCACCGCCCAGCCCCTGGACGTCCAGCCGACCCCGCTGGCCCTGCTCCTCCTCGGCCGCGAGGCCGACCCGAAGAGCGAGCGCGGTGTGGAGTGCCCCGGTGATCTGCCGGCCCCGTCGGACCCCGACCTCGTCGAGCGCGCCCGCGCGGCCAAGGCGAAGCTCGGGGACAAGGTCTTCGTCCTCGGGCACCACTACCAGCGCGACGAGGTCATCGAGTTCGCCGATGTGACCGGCGACTCCTTCAAGCTCGCGCGGGACGCCGCCGCCCGGCCGGACGCCGAGTACATCGTCTTCTGCGGTGTCCACTTCATGGCGGAGTCCGCCGACATCCTCACCGGCGACGACCAGCAGGTCATCCTCCCCGACCTGGCCGCCGGCTGCTCGATGGCCGACATGGCCACCGCCGAGCAGGTCGCCGAGTGCTGGGACGTGCTCACCGAGGCCGGCATCGCCGAGCAGGTCGTGCCGGTCTCGTACATGAACTCCTCGGCCGACATCAAGGCCTTCACCGGCAAGCACGGCGGCACGATCTGTACGTCCTCCAACGCCAAGCGCGCGCTGGACTGGGCCTTCGAGCAGGGTGAGAAGGTCCTGTTCCTGCCCGACCAGCACCTGGGCCGCAACACCGCCGTCCGCGACATGGGCATGTCCCTGGACGACTGCGTGGTCTACAACCCGCACAAGCCGAACGGCGGGCTGACCGCCGAGGAGCTGCGGGCCGCCAAGATGATCCTGTGGCGCGGCCACTGCTCGGTGCACGGCCGTTTCTCCCTGGATTCGGTGAACGACGTGCGGGCGCGCATCCCCGACGTGAACGTCCTGGTCCACCCCGAGTGCAAGAACGAGGTCGTGGCGGCGGCGGACTACGTCGGCTCGACGGAGTACATCATCAAGGCCCTGGAGGCCGCCCCGCGCGGCTCCAAGTGGGCCATCGGCACCGAGCTGAACCTGGTCCGGCGGCTGGCGAACCGTTTCGCCGCGGAGGACAAGGAGATCGTCTTCCTCGACAAGACGGTCTGCTTCTGCTCGACGATGAACCGGATCGACCTCCCCCACCTGGTGTGGGCGCTGGAGTCGCTGGCCGCCGGCAAGGTCGTCAACCGCATCGAGGTCGACAAGGAGACGGAGAGCTTCGCGAAGTTGGCGCTTGAGCGGATGTTGGCGTTGCCGTAGCCGTACGTTTTCGGCTGGCCCGCCGTGGCCTTGGCGGCCGGCTCCCACGTTTTCGGCTTTCCCGCCGTGGGGGTTTCTCGCCGTTGCGGGTCCGCTGCGCGGGGCTTGGGCGCGGGTGATGCTTGCGGGTGCCCCGCCGTTGCGCCTGCGGCGGGCCGGTGGTTGTCGGGTGCGGTGACGGGCCTCCGGGGCCGGTGTGTGGGACTGCTTCGCTTTACGTCCCACACACCGGCCCCTCCGGCCCGTCCCCTCCCGTGGGAGGAGTAGTGGCGGTGGGTGGGGGCGGGCGCGGAGCGGTTGCGTGCCTGCCCGTTGGTGTTTGGTCAGGCCTCCAGGGTCCAGCGGATCTTGTCGCCGCCCTTGATCGCGGTGTGGCAGGGGCCGGCGGTGATCTTCTTCTCGTTCACGTACGCGTTCCACTTTTTCTTGGAGTCCGCGGCATCGCCATGGATCGAGGTGACGACGAAGTCCTGTTTCGCGGCGTCCCAGCGCGCCTGCACGCCGCCGAGGCCGTATTGCTCATCGGCGTCGACAAGGGCGGTGAGCGGTGTGGCGGAGAGCCCGTCGGCGGCGCAGTAGAAGCCGCCGAAGAGGGTGCGCGGGCCCGTGATGACGAGTCCCACGCTGGCGGTGTAGGGGCCGCCGGTGACGCCGACGCGGACCCGGACGTCGCCCGCGGACGCGGTGGCGGGCGGTGCGGCCGCGAGGGCCAGGGCCAGGGCGAGCCCGGCAGCGGTTACGGGGGCGGCCCCGCGGGCCAGGACGGACGGCACGCTCGCTCACCTTTCGTCGGGTCGGCAGCACACGCCACGAAACCAGCACTGCCGGTGATCGGCGAGAGGTGCACCGCCGAATGCGTACGCCGGGCCGTGCGCGGGTGCTGGGCGCGGAGTTCGGCCGTCCCGGTGTGCCGCCGGACGGGCGGTCACAGGGACACGGTCTGGCCGGCTTCGGTGACCGTGATGCGGTAGCGGTCCCGTGGGGGGCTGCCCTCGGCGGTCCAGGTGCGGTAGGCGGTTTCCACCTCGTCCCACAGGCGGCGGGGGCCGTGCTGTTCGGTCTCGTAGGTGGTGTGGCCGGGGACGTATTCGGCGGTCGCCCAGGAGGTGCGGGCGTCGTCGAAGAGCCAGTAGGTGGCTTCGTCACTGCCGTCGTCGGCGGGGCACAGCAGGGGCCAGGCGTCGCGTACCCGGAGGCCTACGGCGAAGCGGGCGTCCGGGTTCTCGTCCAGTACGCGGGGGTCGAGGGTGGTCGTTGCGCGGTCGCCCTCCTCGCCGTGGTACCAGTCGCGGATGCGGCCGTAGGAGCGGCGCTGCTGGCGGGCCCACATGAAGGCGGGGCGGCCGGAGAAGCGGCCGGTGGCCTGTCCGTCCCGGACGGTCAGGGTGGCGAACGAGTAGGAGTGGAACGAGGAGCCCCACGGGGTGAGGATCGTGCCGCCCGGTGCGGTCTGTGCCACCCAGGCGTACGGGATGTCGCGGACCGTGCAGGTGGCGATGGTCCGGTCGTAGGGCGCCCGCTCGGGTACCCCTGCCAGGCCGTCGCCGCACACCGGATGCGGGTGCAGACCGGCCCGTGCCAGATTGCCCCGGGCGATGTCGTGGAGGGCCTTGTCGGTCTCGATGGTGGTCGTACGGTCCTCGCCGAGCCGGTGGGCCAGCCAGGCGGCGTGGTAGCCGGTGCCGGTGCCGATCTCCAATACGGCGTCGCCGTCCCGGACGATCGCGGCCATGGCCAGCATGAGGGAGGGCATGGACGTCGAGCACGTGGGAAAGGCGACCTGGCCCTCCTCGGCCCGGCCGTCGTTGTGCTGGGTGATCAGCGGGAGGTCGGCATAGACCATCCGCCGCCACTCCGCCTCGTCCGCGGAGCGGGAGACGGTGCGCTCGCCCACCTCGAAGGTGTCCGGCACGAAATGCGCGCGGTCGACCGCGGCGACGGCGGGCGCCCATTCCGGCGTCAGCGCGCCCTTGTTGCGGAGGATTTCCACCAGCCGGCCCGGCGAGGACATGACGCTCCCCCTACTTCTTCGGCGGGTCGGTCACCGGCTTGGTCCACTGGCCGTCGGATTCCTTCGGGCTCTGCTGCCGGTCACCCTCCTCGCCGCCCTTGCCGTCACCGTGCTTTCCCATCGCGGTCCCCCTTCGTCGGTGATGTGAGTGGAATGGAGCGGCGGGGCGCCCCGTTTCGGGATGCCCGGCACGATGCCCCCGCAAGCACCTGCTTGCGGGGGCATCGTTTCTTCATGGGGGGTCTCCGGGGTCCCGCCGGTCGGGCCGGCGTCAGACGCCGGCCGGCTCCGGTGCGGGGTCGGTCTCCTTGGCCTGCGGGCCGGCCGGGCCGGACCGCTTCGCGGCCTTCTTCTTCGCCCGGCGCTCCTTGCGGAGCTCGATCATCGCGTAGAGCGTCGGGACGAGGAGAAGGGTGAGGAGGGTGGAGGTGATCAGACCGCCGATCACGACCACGGCGAGCGGCTGGGAGATGAAGCCGCCGTCACCGGTGATGGACAGGGCCATCGGCAGCAGCGCCATGATCGTGGCCAGCGCCGTCATGAGGATCGGGCGGAGGCGGTGGCGGCCACCCTCGATGACCGCCTCCACGACGCCGTAACCCTGCGCGCGGTACTGGTTGATCAGGTCGATCAGCACGATGGCGTTGGTGACCACGATGCCGATCAGCATCAGCATGCCGATCATCGCCGGGACGCCCAGCGGGGTGCCGGTGGCGACCAGCAGGCCGATCGCGCCGGTCGCCGCGAAGGGGATCGAGACGAGCAGGATCAGCGGCTGGATCAGGGACCGGAAGGTGCCCACCAGCAGCATGAAGACGATGGCGATGGCCGCCAGCATCGCCAGGCCGAGCGAGGAGAACGCGTCGGTCTGGTCCTGGGAGACGCCGCCGATCTCCGCGGAGGCGCCGTCCGGCAGCTTCAGATCGTTGATCTTGCTCTGCAGGGCGGTGCTGACCGCGCCGGTGTTGTCGCCGGTCGGCTTGGCGGTGACGGTCGCCGAGCGGGCGCCGTCGATCCGGGTCATCTCGACCGGGCCGGGGACGGTCCGCACGGTGGCGAGGGTGCCCAGCTTGACCGGGCCCGCCGGGGTCGGGAGGGCGAGGTTCTTCAACTCGGCCTCGGTGGTGGCCGGATGGGCCGACTTGATCACGATGTCGCGCTCGGTGTCGTCCAGGACGGCCGTACCGCTGGTGGTGCCGCGGACCGCCTGGGCGACCGCGCCGCCGAGGGTGGTCTGGTTGAAACCGGCCGCGGCCGCCTTGGCGTTGGGCTTCACGGAGATCCGCGGCACGCTCTGCGAGAGGTCGTTCTGGACGTCGGTGACGTCGTCGAGCCCGGCGACGGTCTTGCGGACCTGCTCACTGGCCTTCTTCAGCACCTCACCGTCGGCGGCCTTGACGACCACGCTCAGGTCCTGGTTGCCGAAGCCGCCGCCCGCGGTGACGGTGGTCTCGCCGATGGACGTGCCGAGCTTGTCGAGGCCGTCCCTCAGGTCGGAGGTGACCTTGTCGGAGTCCGCGGCGTCGGTCAGCTTAAGCTGGTAGGAGGCCTGGTTGGCGCCGGTGCCGCCGCCGAAGGCCGCCATGAAGCCGGAGGAGCCGACGGTGACCTGGTAGTCGGCGATGTCGTCGTTGGCGGCGAGCAGCTTCTCGACCTTCTTGGCCTGCTTTTCGGCCGCGTCCAGGCTGGTGCCCGGCTTGAGCTCCTGCTTGACGGTGAGGGTGCCCTGGTCGCCCTGGTCGAGGAAGTTGGTCTTCAGGAGCGGGCCCATGCCGAAGGTGCCGAGGAGGATGACGACGGCGATGACCACACTGGTGATCCGGCGGCGGGTCGCGAAGCGCAGGACCGGGACGTAGAGGCGCTGCAGCGGGCTGCGGGCCTCCTTCTCCTCGGCCTTGCGGCGGAGTTCCTCGGGGTCGCTGCCCTCGGGGATCTCGGGGGCGCGCAGGAACCAGAAGGACAGCACCGGCACGACCGTCAGGGAGACGAGCAGGGAGGCGAGCAGGGCGACGGTGACCGTCAGCGAGAAGGAGCCGAAGAGGGCGCCCACCATGCCGCCGACGACACCGATCGGGAGGAAGACCGCGACCGTGGTGAGGGTGGAGGAGGTGATCGCTCCGGAGACCTCACGGACGGCGGAGAGGATGGCCTCGCGGCGCTCCTCGCCGTAGCCGAGATGCCGCTTGATGTTCTCCAGGACGACGATGGAGTCGTCGACGACGCGGCCGATCGCGATGGTCAGCGCGCCGAGGGTGAGCATGTTGAGGGAGAGGTCCCCGGTCCACAGCACGATCAGGGTGATGACGACCGAGAGCGGGATGGAGACCGCGGTGACGAGGGTCGAGCGGAGGCTGAGCAGGAAGACCAGGATGACGATGACGGCCATGGCCAGGCCCAACAGGCCCTCGGTGGTCAGCGATTCGATCGACTTGGAGACCGCCGGGCCCTGGTCGGAGACGACCGTGACATCGGTGCCCTTGCCCAGGTCCTGACGGATCTCGGGGAGCTGGTCCTTGACCGCGTCGGATATCTCGACCGCGCTGCCGTCCTGGTCCATCGTCACCATGACGGCGAGGCTGGGCTTGCCGTTGGTGCGGGTCAGGGAGGTCGGGGTGGCCGACTCCTCCTTGACGGTGGCGACGTCGCCGAGCCGGACCGGTTCGGCGGCCGCCCGGCCGGCGCCGGCACCCGCGCCCGCGCCGGCACCCTCGCCGCCGCCGGCCGCGGACGGCGCGATCCGCAGGTCCTTGATCTGCCGTACGGAGGTGTAGCCCGCGCCGACCTGGACGGTCTTGCTCTGCCCGCCCTCGGCGAACGAACCGGCGGGCACCGAGGTGCCACCGGCCTCCAGCGCCTGGCCGAGCGACTGGGAGTTCAGCCCGGCGGCGGCGAGCTTCTTGTCGTCGGGGGTGACCGCGACGATCCGGTCCTGGACGCCGTCCACCGTGACCTGGCTGACGCCGTCGATGTTCTTCAGGTCCGGTACGACGCTGCGGTCGAGCTGGTCGGCGAGCGTCTGCTGGTCCTTGCCCGAGGACGAGACGGCGAGGACGACGGTGGGGATGTCGTCCGTCGAACCGTTCACCACCTGCGGGTCGACGTCCTTGGGCAGCTTCGCGCGGGCGCGGTTCACGGCCTGCTGGACATCGGCGACCAGACGCTTGGAGTCATTGCCGTAGTCGAACTGCGCCATGATGACGCCCGAGCCCTCGCTGGACGTCGAGGTGACGGTCTTGACGCCGTCGACCGCCTGGATGCCGTCCTCGAGCGGCTCGATCACCTGCTTCTCGACGACCTCGGGCGAGGCGCCCTGATACGGCGCCAGAACGGACACCATCGGGAGTTCGATGGACGGCAGGAGCTGCTGCTTCAGCTGGGGGATCGCGATGGCGCCGAAGGCGATCGCCACGATCGACATCAGCGCTATCAGGCCCCGTTGTACGAGGCTGAGTCGGGACAGCCAGGACATGGGTGGGGTCTCTCTTCTGTTCTACAACGTCGGCGGGACCGTTCTCCGGCCCACCTACACCTTCGGCCATGCCCTGGCCGGATTTCCTCGCTCGCAAGTCGGTTTCCGGCCGGAAGCCGTACCGCGTTCGGAGTAGAGGCCGCCCCACCCTCACTGCACCCGTGGGCGTACGAGTCCCGACTCGTACGCGATGACCACCAGCTGGGACCGGTCGCGGGCGCGCAGTTTGGCCATGGCGCGGTTGACATGCGTCTTGACGGTGAGCGGGCTGACCGCGAGCTGCTCGGCGATCTCGTCGTTGGACAGCCCGCCGGCCACCAGGGTGAGCACCTCACGCTCCCGGCCGGTCAGCGTCGCCAGCCGCTCGGCGCCCCGGCCGCCGGGACCGCCGTCGGCCGCACTGCCGCCCTGCGCGAGGAACTTGGCGATCAGCCCCTTGGTGGCGACGGGCGAGAGCAGCGCCTCACCGGCCGCCGCGATCCGGATCGCGTTCAGCATCTCGTCCGGTTCGGCCCCCTTGCCGAGGAAGCCGCTGGCGCCGTTCCGCAGCGACTGCACCACATAGTCGTCGACCTCGAAGGTCGTCAGGATGACCACCCGGACGTCGGTGAGCTCCGGGTCCTCGCTGATCATGCGGGTGCCCGCCAGGCCGTCCACACCGGGCATCCGGATGTCCATCAGCACGACATCGGGCCGCTCCGCCCGGGTCAGCTCGTACGCCTGGGCCCCGTCGGAGGCCTCCCCCACCACCCGCATGTCCGGTTCGGAGTCGACCAGCACCCGGAAGGCACTGCGCAGCAGCGCCTGGTCGTCGGCGAGCAGCACCTTGATCGTCACAATGTCTCCCCCGTACGGACGGTCTGCAGTGGAAGGGTCACCCGCACCTGGAAGCCGCCGGCCGCGCGCGGGCCGGTCACGACCGTGCCGCGAAGCGCGAAGACCCGCTCCCGCATCCCGATCAGGCCGTGGCCGCCGCCGCTGTCCTCCGGCTCGCCGGGCCCGCCCGGCTCCATGGGCGGCCGGTCGCCGCCCTTCTGCCGCGGGACGCCGGCCCGGCCCGCGCCGTCGTCCAGGACGGTCACGGTCAGCGTGGTGTCGGAGTGGCCGATCCGTACCGTGGCCCGGGCCCCCTCGCCGGCGTGCTTGTGGACATTGGTCAGCGCTTCCTGGACCACGCGGTAGGCGGTGAGGTCGACGGAGGCGGGCAGCTGCCGGGGCGTCTGCGGGAGCTCCAGGTCGACCGGGATGCCGGCCCGGACGAACCCGTCGACGAGCTGGTCGAGCACCCCGAGGCCCGGTGCGGGCTCGGTCGGCGCCTTGGGGTCGTCGGACTGCCGCAACAGGCCGACGGTGGCGCGGAGTTCCTCCAGCGCCGAGCGGGACGCCTCCCGGACGTGTGCCAGCGCCTGCTTGGCCTGGTCGGGCCGGTTGTCCATGACGTGCGAGGCGACCCCGGCCTGGACGTTGACCAGGGCGATGTGGTGGGCGACGACATCGTGCAGCTCACGGGCGATCCGCATCCGCTCCTCGGCGACCCGGCGCCGGGCCTCCTCCTCGCGGGTGCGCTCGGCCCGTTCGGCGCGCTCCCGGATGGCGGTCACGAAGGCACGGCGGCTGCGGACCGCGTCACCGGCCGCCGCGGCCATGCCCGTCCAGGCGAAGATGCCGAGGTTCTCCTGCGCGTACCAGGGGCGGGGCCCGTAGAGCATCGCGGCGGCGGTCAGTACGACGACGGTCAGCGCGCCGACCCGCCAGGTGGTGGGCCGGTCGGTGCGCGAGGCCAGGCTGTAGAGGGCTATCACGGCGGAGGCGGCCACCGGGGCGCGCGGGTCGCTGGAGCGGGCGAGCAGCTCGACGATGGTGAGCGCGCCGGTGACCGCGAGGACCGTACGGGGCAGCCGGCGGCGCAGCACCAGCGCGGCACAGGCCAGCGCGGCGAGCACCACGGTCGTCGCGGACGGCTCATGCCCGACGAACCGCGGGCCGTGCGGACCGTGCGGACCGGCCACCGCACCGAGCAGGATGCAGGCGAAGACGGCCCCGGCCAGGACGGCGTCGAAGGCGAGCGGATGCGTCCGGTGCCACTGGAAGCGGCCGGCGCGGGGCGCGTCCGGGCGGGGGTCGAGGAGGCTCACAAGAGCAAACGGTAGCGCCCCGGTCCCTCGCGGGGCCGGGGCGCTGTGCGCTGGAGTGGAGTGTTCGGGCCGGGACCGGCCGGGGTTCAGCCCGGGATGAGGCCGTCGTCGCTGAGCATCTCCCGGACCTCGCCGAGGGTCGCGTCCGGGGAGGGCAGGATGAGTTCGGACGGTTCCAGAGCGTCGTCGGGAAGCGGCGTGCCCATACGGCGCACCGCGTCCAGCAGGGCACCGAGGGTGCGCCGGAAGCCTTCCACGTCACCGCTCTCCATCTCGGCGAGCAGCTCATCGTCCAGCTTGTTGAGCTCGGTGAAGTGGGCGTCGTCCAGCTTCACCTGGCCCTCCCCCATGATCCGTACGATCACGACGGTCTCCCTTGGTCCGGTCCCGACGATCTCTGCGAGGCTAACCGCCGCCGACCGTCACTGCTTGTCGAAACGCGGCCGGTCCTGCTGCGGCGAGGACTGCGCCGCACCGTTCTGACCGCTCTCGATGGCCTGCTGGCCGGCCGAAGAGCCGCCCGAGAGCTCGGCCTTCATCCGCTGCAGCTCCAGCTCGACGTCGCTGCCGCCGGAGAGCCGGTCCAGCTCGGCGGTGATGTCGTCCTTCGCCATACCGGACGGGTCGTCCAGCGCGCCGGAGGCCATCAGCTCGTCGATGGCACCGGCCCGGGCCTGCAGCTGCGCGGTCTTGTCCTCCGCGCGCTGGATGGCCATGCCGACATCGCCCATCTCCTCGGAGATGCCGGAGAACGCCTCGCCGATCCGGGTCTGGGCCTGGGCAGCCGTGTAGGTGGCCTTGATCGTCTCCTTCTTCGTACGGAAGGCGTCGACCTTGGCCTGCAGCCGCTGCGCCGCGAGCGTGAGCTTCTCCTCCTCACCCTGCAGCGTCTGGTGCTGCGTCTCCAGGTCGGTGACCTGCTGCTGCAGCGCGCTGCGCCGGGTCAGCGCCTCGCGGGCCAGGTCCTCGCGGCCGAGCGCCAGCGCCTTGCGGCCCTGGTCCTCCAGCTTGGCGGACTGGCCCTGGAGCTGGTTGAGCTGCAGCTCCAGGCGCTTGCGGGAGGTCGCCACGTCGGCAACACCGCGGCGTACCTTCTGAAGCAGCTCCAGCTGCTTCTGGTACGAGTAGTCGAGGGTTTCGCGCGGGTCTTCGGCCCGGTCCAGGGCCTTGTTGGCCTTCGCGCGGAAGATCATCCCCATCCGCTTCATGACACCATCGCTCATGGGCCTCGCGCGCCCCCTTCTGACCGAGTCACCTCGGGCTTAGGCTCCAGCACATCTACAGACCCCACAGTACGGGCCCTGGTTCCATTACCGCACTGTTCGCGCCCGGATGCGCTCCTCCTCCAGGACGATCGCGGGGCGTATCTTCTCCCGCGCAAGGAGTAGGGAGAGTCCGGACAATCGGCACGATGTCCGCTCTGTCCCGGTCGGAAAGGGCTTCTGTCCTGATAAGGCGCCGGTTACGGAGACGCGCCGTTGCCGGATCGTGCCCCGTCGGAACGTGGCTCACCCGCGGCGAGCACGTACCCTTGGGTGTTGTGTTCCGAAGCCGTTCGAAGGATGAGCAGGCCGCGACCGCCAAGGTGACCGCGGACCAGCCCCAGCAGCCCCGCGATCCGCAGGCCCCCAAGGGCCGCCCGACGCCCAAGCGCAGCGATGCCCAGTCGCAGCGCCGCTCCCGTGCGCATACGCCCACCAACCGCAAGGACGCGGCGAAGGCCCAGCGTGAGGCGCGCCGCGCCGACATGGCCCGCCAGCGCGAGGCGATGGCCAGCGGCGACGAGCGGTATCTGCCCGTGCGTGACAAGGGACCGGTGCGCCGGTTCGCGCGCGACTACGTCGACTCCCGCTGGGCCGTCGCCGAGTTCTTCCTGCCGATGGCCGTGGTGATCCTGGTGCTCACCATGATCCGGGTGCCGTCGATCCAGAGCATCGCGCTGCTGCTGTGGCTCGTGATCATCGTGCTGATCGTGCTCGACTCGGTCCTGATCTGGTTCCGGCTGGGCAAGCTGCTGCAGGAGCGCTTCCCGAACGAGAACCTCAAGGGCGTGAAGGCGTACGCGGTGATGCGGACGCTGCAGATGCGGCGGCTGCGGCTGCCGAAGCCGCAGGTCAAGCGGGGCGAAAAGCCGTAGGCGTGCGTGGGGGGTGCCGGCCGTCGTTGATACCGCCGGACCCTCGCCGTCGTGGTGGCGCGCCGTTGCGGCGGGATTCTTTTTTGACGCTTGGCCGGGCCCGAACGGGCCCGGCCAAGCGTCGTTCGGCTTCAGCCGTGCGTCCGGCTCAGGCCTCCGCGTCCGCGTGCAGGCTCATGGGGCCCGCGTAGATTTCGGTGCCGTCCTCGAAGAGCCTGACCTGGTCGACGCCGCCTTCGAGGAGGGCCTTCCACTCCTCGCCGATCCAGGACTCCGCGTCGCCCTGGGTGGTGAACTCCTCCGGTTGCACGGCCGGCGCCGTCTCCGAACCGTCGGTCTTCTCGAACCGCCACGTCCACGCCATCTGCGCCTCCTGGATCCCACCGGGTACGAATCTGTGCCACCGCGGAGCGCTTCAAAAGCCCTCCGCCGTGCCGTGCTTCCGTGCTGATCGGCAGCCTAACGGCCGTGTCGAGCCCGCCCCCGCCGCGCCCGCCGCAGCGGGACGCGAGAAACTCACGGTGTGGATGTGACTCTCCTCGGTACCGGGGCCCCGCAGGGGCTGCCGCGCCCCGGCTGCCCGTGTGCCGCCTGCGCGACCGCCGTCGGCGACGAGGCGCGGGCGGCCACCGCGCTGCTCGTCGACGGTGCGCTGCTGATCGATCTGACCCCGGGCCCGGCCTTCGCGGCCGCCCGCGCCGGGCAGTCGCTGGCGGGCGTGCGGCAGGTGCTGCTCTCGCATCCGCACGACGGTCCGGCGCTGGAGGTGCCGGCCGGGCTGCCGCAGCCGGGCCGGGTCGCGGACGGGCGGGAGCTGGCGCTGCTGGACGGGCACCGGGTGCGGGCCATCGCGGTGGACATCCCGGGAACGGGCTACGAGATCTCCGGCGCCGAGGGCGAGCGGCTGCTGTATCTGCCGCCGGGCGCGGCGCCGTCCGGGCTGGGCGAGGGGAACGGCCGGGCGGGGGGCGGCGGTTACGAGGGCATGGGCGGCACCGGCCCGTACGACCTGGTGGTGCTCGATGTGCTGGGGCGGCCCGAGGCGCTGGCCAAGCTGCGGGCGAGCGGGGCGGTCGACGCGGCGACGGATGTGCTCGCGGTGCACCTCGACCACGAGGTGCCGCCGGGGCCCGAGCTGCACCGCCGGCTCGCGGTGGTGGGGGCCCGCGCGGTGCCGGACGGCAGCACGCTGGTGGTCGGCGAGTTCCACGCGGTGCCGGACATGCCGCGGCGCACGCTGGTGCTGGGCGGGGCGCGCAGCGGGAAGTCGGTGGAGGCGGAGCGGCGGCTCGCGGCCTTCCCTGACGTGGTGTACGTGGCCACCGGGGGCACCCGGGACGGCGACGAGGACTGGGCGCAGCGGGTCTCGCTGCACCGCGAGCGGCGGCCCAGCAGCTGGCGCACCGTCGAGACCTGCGATCTGGTGCCGCTGCTGGCCGCGGCCGGGCCCGGCGCGGACCCCGGCACCGGGCGGCCGGCCGAGGCGTCCCCGCTGCTCATCGACTGTCTGGCGCTGTGGCTGACGCATGCCATGGACGAGGTCGGGGCGTGGGACGACGCGACCTGGGAGGCCGGTGGCCGGCGGGCGCTGCGGGAGCGGACCGATGCGCTGGTGGCGGCGGTGCGCGCGACGCACCGGCGGGTGGTGGCGGTCAGCAACGAGGTCGGCTCCGGCGTCGTCCCGGCGACCCCGGCGGGCCGGCGGTTCCGGGACGAACTGGGGCGGCTGAACGCGGCGTTCGGTGCGGAGTGCGAGCAGGTGCTGCTGGTCGTCGCGGGCCAGGCGCTTGCGCTGCGTGGATGACGGAAGCCCGGTGGGCCCCGTGTCCGCTTGCCCGGGGGCGCGGCGCCGGGTGCTCTAGGACCGTGACCGATTCCGAGCGGACCGAGAGCGAAGCGCCGGGCGGGTGGGGAGCGGGGCCCCTCCGGGAGCCGGGGGCGCGCGGGCGGCGTTTCGACGCGGCCGTACGCGACTACCTGGCGCGGTATCCCGAGGCGACGGTGGTCGCGCTCGGGGAGGGGCTCGGTACCGGCTTCTGGCGGCTGGACAACGGGCGGCTGAACTGGCTGACGGTGGTGGCGCCGGAGACCGCCGCGGTGCGCCGGATGCTGCTGCCGGACGGTGCCCGGCGGCGTACGGTCGCGCGCGCGGTGACCGATCACCGCTGGCTGGACGCGGTGCGGGAGCCGCAGCGCGGGGTCGTGGTCACCGCGCCGGGGGTGCTGATGCGGCTGCCGCCGCCCGCGGTGCGCGCGCTGCTGGCGGTGTGTGCGGAGCGGTTTCCCGGTGGTGTGCTGGTCTTTGACGTGCTGCCACGGCCGGCCATGGCGCTGGCCCGGCGGGCCGCCGGACCGGGCGGAGGCCGGTGGCCGGGTCCGGTGCGCTGGGGGCTGAACCGCGCCGAGCTGCCGCGGGTGGCCGGTGCGCACCCGGCCATCGTCGCGGTGCGCGAGGTCGGCCCGGTACGGGCGCCGCACGGCCCGGCGGAGTGGCTGCGGCGCCGGATGCCGGTGCTGGGCGCGCTGACGCCCCTGGTGTGCGAGGTGCGGTTCGCGGCGGCCGGTTCCCCCCGGCGGGCCTCGTCAGCGGTGTGTTGACGGTAATCTGCGCCCAATGAGCGCCCTGAACCTCGATGACTTCGCCCATCTGATCGAGCGCCCCGATGGCGGTGTGCGCCGTGACGCCGAGGAGCGGCGGGCGCGGCTGGCCGTGCCGCCGGGGGCCCTCGGCCGCCTCGACGAGCTGGGCGAATGGCTGGCCGCAGCACAGCAGCAGGTGCCGGTGCGGCCGGTCGAGCGGCCGCGGGTGCTGCTGTTCGCGGGCGATCACGGAGTGGCGGAGCTGGGGGTGTCGGCCCGGCCGGCCGGCAGCACCGGGGATCTCGTACGGGCCGTGCTGGACGGGGCGAGCCCGGCCGCGGTGCTGGCCCGCAGCACCGGGGTGCAGCTGCGCGTGGTGGACCTGGCGGTGGACTGCGACCCGGAGGAGCTGCCCGAGGAGGTCACCCGGCACCGGGTGCGGCGGGGTTCGGGGCGGATCGATACCGAGGACGCGCTGACGGCCGAGGAGGCCGAGGCGGCGTTCCGGGCGGGGATGGCCGTCGCGGACGAGGAGGCAGACGCCGGCACCGACCTGGTGGTGCTGGGCGATCTGAGCGTCGGCGGGACGACCGCCGCGAGCACCCTGATCGCCGCGCTGTGCGGGACGGACGCCTCGGTGGTCACCGGGCGGGGCGGGGCCGGGATCGACGATCTGGCGTGGATGCGCAAGTGCGCGGCGATCCGTGACGCGCTGCGGCGGGCCCGTCCGGTGCTCGGCGACCAGCTGGAGCTGCTGGCCACGGTCGGCGGCGCGGATCTGACCGCGATCACCGGTTTCCTGCTGCAGAGCGCGGTGCGCCGGACGCCGGTGATCCTCGACGGGGTGGTCTCGGCGGCCTGTGCGCTGGTGGCGCAGCGGGTGGCGTTCCGGGCGCCGGACTGGTGGCTGGCCGGGCAGGCGAGCGGCGAACCGGCGCAGGCCAAGGCCCTGGACCGGATCGCGCTCAACCCTCTGCTCGACCACGGCGTCACTGCGGGTGAGGGGACGGGGGCGCTGCTGGCCCTGCCATTGGTGCAGGCGGCCGCGGCCCTGGCGGCAGAACTGCCCGTACGCGACTGACCCGGAGCCGGCCCACCGCGGCCGGCCCCGCGGGAAGCGCTCGGACGAGCGCCCGGACCAGGGCGCTCACTTCACGCCCGTACCGGACCACCGGCGGCGCCCCATAAGATCACGCTTTACACGTGTTATGGGAGACATCGCTTGAGTCCGGACGAAGGCCGCCCGCGCGGCTCATGGTCACAGCGTGGTGCCGCGTTCGGCATCTGGTATCTGCGCACGGTCACCTTCCTCAATTTCCTGAGTGCGGTGTGGGTGTCGTTCGGCAATGACATCCGCCGGCACAACAGCGCGGAATTCTTCACTCCGTATCTGCTGACGGCGGGCTTCGCATCCGCCGCCTTCTCGCTGTTCCTGTCGGTCACCCTGCGGCGGCGGAAGCGGGCGGCGTGGATTTTGAATCTGGCGCTGTCCGGGCTGCTGGCGCTGCTGTTCGGATTCGGAATGGTGGTGGCCCCGGAGTTCCGCGGACATGTGCAGAACTGGGTGTCGCTGGGATTGACCGTGCTGTTCGCCGCCGCATTGGTGGCCGGGCGCCGGGAGTTCTCCGCGAAGGGCGACCGTACGAATCCGAAGCTGGCGGCGGCGGTCGCGGCCGGCGGTCTGCTGGTGACCTCGCTGCTCGCGACGCTGCTGGTGACCGTCACCAATACCGCGGCGGGCTCCTCGACCTTCGCGCAGCGCTGGCGCTACGGCCTGATGCGGCTGGTGTCGCTGGCCGCCGACGACCGTGCGTTCCCGGAGATCGCCACCCCCAACTGGGTCAATGTCGCGATCAATGTGCTGAGCACGCTGCTGCTGGTCGCGGTCCTGTGGGCGGCGTTCCGGTCCGTACGGCGCACCGAGGCGATCACCGCGGACGACGAGGAGCGGCTGCGGGCCCTCCTGGCGCGGCACGGCGACCGTGACTCGCTGGGCTACTTCGCGCTGCGCCGCGACAAGAGCGTGGTGTTCTCCCCCAGCGGCAAGGCCGCGGTCACCTACCGCGTGGTGGGCGGGGTGTCGCTGGCCTCCGGCGATCCGCTGGGCGACCCCGAGGCCTGGCCGGGTGCGATCGAGGGGTGGCTGGCCGAGGCACGGGAGCACGGCTGGGCGCCCGCGGTGATGGGGGCCGGCGAGGAGGGCGGCACGATCTACGCCCGGCACGGTCTGGACGCGCTGGAGCTGGGCGACGAAGCGATCGTGGACACCGCGGAGTTCACCCTCGGCGGCCGCGCGATGCGCACCGTACGGCAGGCCTACCACCGCATCGAGCGGGCCGGTTACACCGTCCGCATCCGGCGCCACGAGGACATCCCGGGGCCGGAGATGGACCGGCTGCTGCGGCTGGCCGACGACTGGCGCGACGGGGAGACCGAGCGCGGCTTCTCGATGGCGCTGGGCCGGCTCGGCGACCCGGGGGACGGCCGCTGCGTGATGCTCGAATGCACCGGGGCGGACGGTGAGCTGCGGGCGCTGCTCAGCTTTGTGCCGTGGGGTGAGAAGGGCCTTTCGCTGGATCTGATGCGGCGGGACCGGAACTCCGAGAACGGGCTGATGGAGTTCATGGTGCTGGAGTTGATCCAGCGGGCGAAAGAGGTGGAGATCACGCAGCTCTCCCTCAACTTCGCGATGTTCCGTTCCGTCTTCGAACGTGGATCGCGACTCGGCGCGGGCCCGGTGCTGCGCCTGTGGCGCTCGCTGCTCAGCTTCTTCTCCAGGTGGTGGCAGATCGAATCGCTGTATCGCGCCAATGCGAAATACCGGCCGATCTGGGAGCCGCGCTACATGCTTTTCGAAAAGAGCACCGATTTGCTGCGGATCGGGATCGCCGCCGGCCGCGCGGAAGGTTTTCTGGAAGCACCCGGTCTGCCCAAGTGGCTGAACCGCACGCACCTGGAGAAGGAGAGATGAGCGCGGCCGGGGCGGGGCGGCGGGAAGGGCCCGTGCCGGCCCGGGGAGAGGTGCCCCTCCTGCGTCGCGCCGCGCGCGCCGAATGGGGCCCGCTCCTGCGGACGGTACGGGCCGCACTGGCCGCCTCGCGGCTGCGGGCGATCCCGGTGACGCTCACCGCGGTGGTTCTGACGCTGGTCTTCCAGTTCGTGCAGAACCAGGCCTGGGGCTACCAAACCGTCCAGAACATCGGCTCCGTACAGGCCGACGAGCATCTGTGGCTGGCGCTGCTGCGCACCCCGCTGTCGCTGTTCGTGCCCGCACTGGACCTGCCGGTGTGGGGTGCCCTGGCGCAGATCCTGGTGGTCTTCGGGATCGCCGAGATCTGTGTGGGCCGGCGGCAGCTGCTGGCCGTCGCGTACCTCGCCACGCTCGCCGGGACGATGTACGCCCGGATCGGCATCTGGATCGGCCCGGTGAGCCCGCTCGGGCTGCCCGACTCGGACAAGTACGTCACCGACACCGGGCCGTCGGCGGCCGTGGTGGGGCTGGCGGTGTTCGTGTGCTGGCGCTATCGCGCCTGGTTCACCTGTGCCGCGGCGGCGGTGGCGATGGTCGTCGAGGTGGTGTCCATCAAGAACAACCTCGCGGGCAAGGAGCATGTCGCGGCGGTGCTGGCGGTGCTGGTGCTGTGCGGACTGTGCGAGCTGCGGCGGCGGCGCAAGCCGGGCCCGGGGCGTCAGCGGCTGGGCGCACCCCCGATGAAGTCTTCGACCTTGCGGCGCAGCGCCGACCAGCGGCGGTCGTGACGGTAGGCGCGGACCCGGGCGCGGGCCCGCAGCTTCGGGCGGGTGCGGTAGAAGCGCCTGGCCCAGGGTGAGTTGGGCCGGGCCAGCCGGACCGCGCCGAAGAGCGCGACGAACGGCACGAACACCCCGATGACCGCGATCCGGCCCTTGCCCTTGGTGAGGGCGATGACCGCGAAGAGGAAGTTGACGGCCACGGTCCGCACGACCGTGAAGCGGTCGGTCTCCTCGTCCGGACTGAGCTCATTGACGCCGAACGGCAGGAAGCCGCCGAGGATCAGGGCGACCAGGGCGACGGTGAGGATGACGATCTCGACGCTCTTGGTCCCCTCCTCGGTCCAGTACACGTCGTCCAGGTGCAGGATGAGCGCGAACTCGTCCAGGACGAGGCCCACCCCCATCCCGAAGAGCACCGCCGCGGCCCCGGTGCCGAACCCGCGCCGGCCGCCGGCCAGCGCGATGAAGCCGCCGAGGACCATCAGCACCACACCGGGGACGACATGGTGGATATGGACCCCGCCCGGGGTGATGTTGCGGAACGGGCCCTTGCCCGCGCGGATGAGGCGGGTGACGGCCCGGGTCACGAGGAAGGTCAGCACGAACGAGGCGAGGGCGAGCAGCAGTGGCAGCTTCCCCGGCTCGACGATATTGCGGTACCACCAGTGGCCCATCCCACACGCTCCCCTTTGTCGCGTAAGGACACATAGCCACCATTAGGCCCTGTCGGGCGGCCGGAACCGGCGGTCAAACGCGGTGGACGCCCGGATAGCCTGCCGCGATGACCGAGACCCCCACTCCCCCGGCCCCGTCCGACGCCCTGCGCTTCGCGTTCGGCACGCTGACCGTGCTGCCGGTCCGCGTCACCCGCTGGGACCGGGCGGCGGCGCGCGGCGGGATGCTCTGCGCACCGCTGGCCGGGCTGGTCGTCGGGCTGGGCGCGGCCGCGGTCGGCGGGGCGCTGCTGGTGCTCGGCGGCGGGCCGCTGCTCGCCGCGGTCGGCAGCGCCGCGGTGCCCGCCGTACTCACCCGCGGACTGCATCTGGACGGACTCGCCGACACCGCCGACGGGCTGGGCAGCGGCAGGCCCGCCGAGGACGCGCTGCGCATCATGAAGCAGTCCGACATCGGCCCGTTCGGGGTGATCACACTGCTGTTCACCCTGCTGGCGCAGGTGGCCGCGCTGTTTGAGCTGTACGCGGACGGCTGGGCGCACGGCGCCGTCGCGGCGGCCGTCGCGGCGGTCACCGCCCGCTGTGCGCTGACCCTCGCCTCGCGCGCGGGGGTGCCGGCCGCCCGCCCGGAGGGGCTCGGCGCGGCGGTCGCGGGCACCGTCCCGGTGCGGGCGGCGCTGCTGTGTGCGGCGCTGGTGGCCGCCGGGTGCGCGGCCGCCGGGGCCGGCTTCGGACCGTACGGCGCGCTGCACACCGGGCTCGCGGCGCTGTGCGGCCTCGGGGTGGGCGAACTGGTGCTGCGGCACTGCCGGCGGCGGTTCGGCGGGGTGACCGGCGATGTGTTCGGGGCGCTCGCGGAGAGCGCGGGACTCGCGGCGCTGGTCGCTCTGACGCTCGGTTAGCGCCGGCGCCCCCTTCCGCGCGCCCAACTGAAGTGACCGGAAGGGCAGTTCACCGGGTATACGGGCAACTGCCGGGGCACCGTTATGTGCGGGTGTGATATCGGACGGGCCTTGTGGCGCCGCCGAGCGTAGGCTCAGCCGCAGCAGCGCGCTGCGCGCAGACGGATTCCCCGGACGGAACAGGACCCTCATCACCGTGACTGCACTGACCCTCAGTACTTCTTCCGCCGCGACGCTGCGTGCGGATGCCGTCGTCGTCGGCGTGGCCAAGGGCGCCAAGGGCGTCGTTGTCGCCCCCGGCGCGGAAGCCGTGGACAAGGCCTTCGGCGGCAAGCTCGCCGCCGTGCTGGAGACCCTCGGCGCGAGTGGTGCCGAGGGCGAGGTGACCAAGCTGCCCGCCGCGGACGGCCTCAAGGCGCCGGTCGTGCTGGCGGTCGGCCTGGGCGAGGCGCCGGGCAAGGACGACGGCTACGGCCACGAGGCGCTGCGGCGCGCCGCGGGCAGCGCCGCCCGTGCGCTGGCCGGCAGCAAGAAGGCCGGTTTCGCGCTGCCCGTCGAGGACGCCGAGGCGGCCGCCGCGGTGAGCGAGGGCGCCCTGCTCGGCGCGTACTCCTACGCCGCGTCCCGCAACGGCAACAGCGCGCAGAACGGCAAGGGCGCCAAGAAGAACGACGCCAAGTCGGCGCCGCTCGGGGAGGTCGCGCTCCTCGGCGGCAAGCCGCGCGACAAGGAGTTCAAGGCCGCCGCCGCGCGCTCCCAGGCGCTGGCCGAGGAGATCAACCGCGCCCGCGACCTGATCAACCTGCCCCCCAACGACCTCGACCCGAAGTCCTTCGCGGCCGAGGCGCAGGCGGCGGCCAAGGAGTTCGGCCTCAAGTTCGAGGTGCTCGACGAGAAGGCCCTCAAGAAGGGCGGCTACGGCGGTCTGCTGGGCGTCGGCCAGGGCTCCCAGGCCCCGCCGCGGCTGGTGCGGATCGCGTACACCCACTCCAAGGCATCCAAGACCCTGGCGCTGGTCGGCAAGGGCATCACCTACGACTCGGGCGGCATCTCGCTCAAGCCGGCCGGCCACAACGAGACCATGAAGTGCGACATGAGCGGTGCGGCCGCCGTGTTCTCCGCGGTCGTGGCCGCCGCCCGGCTCGGCCTGGAGGTGAATGTCACCGGCTGGCTGGCGCTCGCCGAGAACATGCCGTCCGGCTCCGCCACCCGTCCCGGTGATGTGCTGCGCATGTACAGCGGCAAGACCGTCGAGGTGCTCAACACCGACGCCGAGGGCCGCCTGGTACTGGCCGACGCGCTGACCCGCGCCTCGGAGGAGTCGCCGGACGCGATCGTGGACGTCGCCACCCTGACCGGTGCGATGGTGCTGGCGCTGGGCCACCGCACCTTCGGGATCATGGCCAACGACGACGCTTTCCGTACCTCGGTGCACGAGATCGCCGAGGAGGTCGGCGAGCAGTCCTGGCCGATGCCGATGCCGTCCGAGCTCCGCAAGGGCATGGACTCCCCGGTCGCGGACCTCGCCAACATGGGCGAGCGGATGGGCGGCGGCCTGGTCGCCGGGCTCTTCCTCAAGGAGTTCATCGGCGAGGGCATCCCCTGGGCGCACCTGGACATCGCCGGCCCGGCCTTCCACGAGGGCGCGCCCTGGGGCTACACCCCCAAGGGCGGCACGGGATCCGCGGTGCGCACCCTGGTCCGGCTCGCGGAGCGCACCGCCGCGGGCGACCTGGGCTGACGGCCGGGCCGGGGAGCCTCCCCGGCGCCCGCTCCCTCCGACGGCCCCGGGCGGTCCGCCCGGGGCCGTCGGCGCGTGCGGATCCCCGTTCGCCCTCGACGAAATCCGCACGGTCATACGCATCAGTAACCCGTACGGGGCGGCTGATCACCGTCTCAGTGCCCGGCCCGCCGTCCCGGCTTCGTGGAACAAGTGCGAAGATGGGTTCTCGGCAGGACAGGGCCCCCCTTACCCAGGGCCGAAGTAAAAGCGGCCGAACCACAGCCGCCGTCCGGTCATTGGAGACCGGCTCCGGCGTACCCATGCATGGAGGACGTGACGTGGCGAACGACGCCAGCACCGTTTTCGACCTAGTGATCCTCGGAGGCGGTAGCGGTGGTTACGCCGCTGCCCTGCGCGGGGCGCAGCTGGGCCTGGACGTCGCCCTGATCGAGAAGGGCAAGGTCGGCGGTACCTGCCTGCACAACGGCTGCATCCCCACCAAGGCTCTGCTGCACGCCGGTGAGATCGCCGACCAGGCTCGTGAGAGCGAGCAGTTCGGTGTCAAGGCCACTTTCGAGGGCATCGACATCAAGGCGGTCCACAAGTACAAGGACGAGGTCATCTCGGGCCTGTACAAGGGCCTGCAGGGCCTGATCGCCTCCCGCAAGGTGACGTACATCGAGGGCGAGGGCCGGCTGTCCTCCCCGACCTCCGTCGATGTGAACGGCCAGCGTGTCCAGGGCCGCCACGTCCTGCTGGCGACCGGCTCCGTGCCGAAGTCGCTGCCGGGCCTGGAGATCGACGGCAACCGCATCATCTCCTCGGACCACGCGCTCACGCTGGACCGCGTGCCGAAGTCCGCGATCGTGCTGGGCGGCGGCGTCATCGGCGTCGAGTTCGCCTCCGCGTGGAAGTCCTTCGGCACCGACGTGACCATCATCGAGGGCCTCAAGCACCTCGTCCCGGTCGAGGACGAGAACAGCTCCAAGCTGCTGGAGCGGGCCTTCCGCAAGCGTGGCATCAAGTTCAACCTCGGCACCTTCTTCGACAAGGCCGAGTACACCGCCGACGGCGTGAAGGTCACCCTCGCCGACGGCAAGACCTTCGAGGCCGAGGTGCTGCTGGTCGCGATCGGCCGCGGGCCGGTCTCGGCGGGCCTGGGCTACGAGGAGCAGGGCGTCGCGATGGACCGCGGCTACGTCCTGGTCGACGAGTACATGCAGACCAACGTGCCGACCATCTCGGCCGTCGGTGACCTCGTTCCCACCCTCCAGCTCGCGCACGTCGGCTTCGCCGAGGGCATGCTGGTGGCGGAGCGGCTGGCCGGTCAGAAGACCGTGCCGATCGACTACGACGGCGTGCCGCGCGTGACGTACTGCCACCCCGAGGTCGCTTCGGTGGGTATCACCGAGGCCAAGGCCAAGGAGCTGTACGGCGCCGACAAGGTCGTCGCTCTCAAGTACAACCTCGCGGGCAACGGCAAGAGCAAGATCCTCAAGACCACGGGCGAGATCAAGCTCGTCCAGGTCAAGGACGGTGCCGTGGTCGGCGTCCACATGGTCGGTGACCGTATGGGCGAGCAGGTCGGTGAGGCCCAGCTGGTCTACAACTGGGAGGCCCTGCCGGCCGAGGTTGCGCAGCTCGTGCACGCGCACCCGACGCAGAACGAGGCTCTCGGCGAGGCCCACCTGGCCCTGGCCGGCAAGCCTCTCCACTCCCACGACTGACCTCAGTCCCGGGCGCGACCACATCCGCACCACACTTGTAAGGAGCAACTGAAACCATGGCGGTTTCCGTAACCCTGCCGGCGCTCGGCGAGAGCGTCACCGAGGGCACCGTCACTCGCTGGCTCAAGGCCGAGGGTGAGCGCGTCGAGGCCGACGAGCCGCTGCTCGAGGTGTCGACCGACAAGGTCGACACCGAGATCCCGGCCCCGGCCGCCGGCGTCCTGACCGCCATCAAGGTGGCCGAGGACGAGACCGTGGAGGTCGGCGCCGAGCTGGCCGTCATCGACGACGGCACCGGTGCGCCGGCTGCCGCTCCGGCGCCCGCGGCTGCCGAGGCGCCCGCCGCCGAGGCACAGCCCGAGCCCGAGCCCGAGCCCGCCCCGGCCCCCGCGGCCGAGGCCCCCGCCCCCGCCGCTGCCCCCGCGGGCGGCGCCGAGGGCACCGACGTCGTCCTCCCCGCGCTCGGTGAGAGCGTCACCGAGGGCACCGTCACCCGCTGGCTGAAGGAGGTCGGCGAGGAGGTCCAGGCCGACGAGCCGCTGCTGGAGGTCTCCACCGACAAGGTCGACACCGAGATCCCGGCGCCGGCCTCCGGCACCCTCCTGGAGATCGTCGTCGGCGAGGACGAGACCGCCGAGGTCGGCGCCAAGCTCGCCGTCATCGGTGCCGCCGGTGCCGCCCCGGCCGCCGCGCCGGCTCCGGCCGCCCCGGCCCCTGCCGCCGCTCCGGCCCCGGAGCCCACCCCGGCTCCGGCTCCGGCTGCTGCCGCCCCGGCGCCCGCCGCCCCGGCCGCTCCGGCTCCGGCCCCCGCGCCGGCTCCGGCCGCCCCGGCCCCGGCTGCCGCCCCCGCCGCCCCGGCTCCGGCCGCCGGTGAGGGCGCGTACGTCACCCCGCTGGTGCGCAAGCTCGCCGCGGAGAACGGCGTCGACCTCGCCACGGTCAAGGGCACCGGCGTCGGTGGCCGTATCCGCAAGCAGGACGTCATCGCCGCCGCCGAGGCCGCCAAGGCCGCCGCGCCGGCCGCCGCCGCTGCCCCCGCCGCGTCGAAGGCTCCGGCCATCGAGGCGTCGCCGCTGCGCGGTCAGACCGTCAAGATGCCGCGGATGCGCAAGGTCATCGGCGACAACATGATGAAGGCCCTGCACAGCCAGGCGCAGCTGACCTCCGTGGTCGAGGTGGACATCACCAAGATCATGCGGATGCGCAACCAGGCCAAGGACGCGTTCGCGCAGCGTGAGGGCGTCAAGCTCTCCCCGATGCCGTTCTTCGTCAAGGCCGCGGTCCAGGCGCTGAAGGCCCACCCGGTCATCAACGCCCGGATCAACGAGGACGAGGGCACCATCTCCTACTTCGACACCGAGAACGTCGGTATCGCGGTGGACGCGGAGAAGGGCCTGATGACCCCGGTCATCAAGGACGCCGGTGACCTCAACATCGCCGGTATCGCCCGCAAGACGGCGGACCTGGCGGGCAAGGTCCGCGCGAACAAGATCACGCCGGACGAGCTGTCCGGTGCGACCTTCACCATCAGCAACACCGGTTCGCGCGGCGCCCTGTTCGACACCGTCATCGTGCCCCCGAACCAGGTCGGCATCCTGGGCATCGGTGCCACCGTCAAGCGCCCGGTGGTCATCAACCACCCGGACCTCGGCGAGACCATCGCGGTGCGCGACATGACCTACCTCGCGCTCTCCTACGACCACCGTCTGGTGGACGGCGCCGACGCCGCCCGCTACCTGACCACGGTCAAGCAGATCCTGGAGGCCGCCGAGTTCGAGACCGAGATCGGTCTCTGAGTCCCGGCAGTCACGCGGCAGGCGTGTCCTGAGGGTCGGCCCCGGTTCGTACGAGCCGGGGCCGGCCCTTTTGCGTCCCCGGCCCGGGACGGCCCGGGGGTCCGCGCCCGGCCCCGCCGCGTCTCCAGGACCGCCTCCCTCGCGCCTCCCGGATAATGGCCCTCCTGCCACCACCCGCTCTGAAGGAGCACCTCATGACCCCGCCCGTCGTCCATTCGCTGCGCGAGCAGATCCGCGAGCACATCCTCGAGGGGATCGTCAGCGGCCGCTGGCAGCCGGGCGAGCGGATCGTGGAGCGGCGGATCGCGGTGGAGCTGGAGGTCAGCCAGACGCCCGTACGGGAGGCGCTGCGCGAGCTGGAGTCGCTGCAGCTGATCGAGTCGGCGCCGAACAAGGGCGTACGGGTACGGAACCTGACCGCCGACGACCTCAAGGAGAGCTACCCGGTGCGGGCCGGGCTGGAGCAGGTGGCCGCCGAGCTGGCGGCGGGGCGGCTGGCCGAGCACACCACGGCGCTGGAGCGGGAGGTGGAGGCGCTGCGCGAGGCGGATCTGACGGGTGACGGGGAGGCCCAGGTGCGGCACACCGTGGCCTTCCACCGGGAGATCGTGCGGGCGGCCGGGAACGCCGTCCTGCTGCACACCTGGGAGTCGCTGGGCATCGAGGTCTGGACGACGCTGTCGATCCGCTGGTTCAGCCCGGAGCCGCGCTCGCACGCCCAGGACCACCAGGAGATCGTGGACGCGTTCCGGCGGCGCGATCCGAAGATCGGCGCCCTGCTCAAGTCGCATGTGCTGAGCTGCGCACCCCGGGTCTGAGGCGGGTCCGGGAGGGGCCGGCAGGCCCTCTGTAGGACTGGCACGCGGTGCCCGAAATTACGGCACCCCGTGCCGACCTGCGGTTTTTCCTTCGTTGAGCGTTGATCGATCATCGATCAGAGGCGTATCGTCCTCCTTCGGGGCGCGACAACCCTGCCTGCCGAACTCGTAGGGGGTGTCGTCAAGGCCGCCGTCCACCCTGAGGACGCGGCCCGATCGCGACGACACCCCCGAGCTACCTCCCGTCCGGAAAGGGGCCACCCATGCCCGATCCCGTGCGCCTGCCGTACAGCCAGCTCGACCAGCTCCCGGACCGCGACCCCGAGGAGACGACCGAGTGGCGCGAGTCGCTCGACGCCGTCACCAAGGCGGCGGGCCCGCATCGCGCCGCGTACCTGATGCGCCGTGCCCTTGAGCACACCGCGCGCACCGAGGGCACCGCCCTGCCGTCCCTCCTGGAGACGGACTACGTCAACACCATCCCGACCTCCGCCGAGCCCGCCTTCCCGGGCGACGAGGCGATGGAGGCCAGGATCACCGCCTGGAACCGCTGGAACGCCGCCGCGATGGTCACCCGCGGCTCCGCGCTGGGCCTCGGCGGCCACATCGCCACCTTCGCCTCCGCCGCCTGGCTCTACGAGACCGGCTTCCAGCACTTCTTCCGCGGCAAGGAAGGCGACGGCAGCGGCGACCAGCTCTACATCCAGGGCCACGCCTCCCCCGGCGTCTACGCCCGCGCCTTCCTCGAAGGCCGCCTCACCGAGGACCACCTCGACCGCTTCCGCCAGGAGACCGGCGGCGAGGGCCTGCCCTCGTACCCGCACCCGCGGCGGCTGCCCTGGCTGTGGGAGTTCCCCACCGTCTCCATGGGCCTCGGCCCGCTCTCCGCGATCTACCAGGCGCGCTTCAACCGCTATCTGGAGCACCGCGGCATCAAGGACACCGCCAACTCCCACGTCTGGGCCTTCCTGGGCGACGGCGAGATGGATGAGCCCGAGTCGACCGCCGCCCTGGCGCTGGCCGGCCGTGAGGGCCTGGACAACCTGACCTTCGTCATCAACTGCAACCTGCAGCGCCTCGACGGTCCCGTCCGCCCCAACTTCAAGATCGTGCAGGAGCTGGAGGCCCAGTTCCGCGCGGCCGGCTGGAACGTCGTCAAGTCGCTGTGGGGCCAGGCCTGGGACGAGGTCTTCGCGCTCGACACCGACGGCGCCCTGATCCGCCGCCTCGGCGAGACCCCCGACGCGCAGTTCCAGACGTACGCCACCCGCGACGCCGCCTACCTGCGCGAGCACTTCTTCGGCGCCAACGACTCCCTGAAGGCCCTCGCCGACCGGCTGACCGACGCCAAGCTGCTGGAGCTGTTCCAGACCTCCCGCGCCGGCCACGAGCCGCGCAAGGTGTACGCCGCCTACAAGGCCGCCGTCGAGCACCAGGGCGCGCCGACCGTCATCCTGGCGCAGACCGTCAAGGGCTACACCCTCGGCACGGGCTTCGAGTCCCGTAACGCCAACCACCAGATGAAGAAGCTCACCATGGCGGAGTTCCGCACCATGCGTGACGTCCTCGAACTCCCCATCCCGGACAGCGCGCTGGAGGGCGACCAGGTGCCGTACTGGCGCCCCGCCGACGACTCCCCCGAGATGGTCTACCTGCGCGAGCGGCGCGCGGCCCTCGACGGCCCGGCCCCCGCCCGCAAGGTCGTCGCCAAGCCGCTGCCGATGCCCGCCGACAAGGCCTTCGACGCGCTGAAGAAGGGCTCCGGAAGCCAGGAGATCGCCACCACCATGGCGTTCGTCCGGCTGATCAAGGACCTGATGCGGGACAAGGAGACCGGCAAGCGCTGGGTCCCCATCGTCCCCGACGAGGCCCGCACCTTCGGCATGGAGTCGCTCTTCCCGACGGCCGGCCTCTACTCCCCCAAGGGCGCGACGTACGACCCGGTCGACCGCGACCAGCTGCTCTGGTACAAGGAAGCCAAGGACGGCCAGATCCTCAACGAGGGCATCACCGAGGCCGGTTCACTCGCCGACTTCACCGCCGCCGCGACGTCCTACGCGACGCACGGCGAGCCGATGATCCCCTTCTACATCTTCTACTCGATGTTCGGCTGGCAGCGCACCGCCGACCAGTTCTGGGCGCTGGCCGACCAGTTGGGCCGCGGCTTCGTCATCGGCGCGACCGCCGGCCGTACGACGATGACCGGCGAGGGCCTCCAGCACGCCGACGGCCACTCGCACCTGATCGCCTCCACCAACCCGGCGGCGCTCTCCTACGACCCGGCCTTCGCCTACGAGGTCGCGGTCATCGTCAAGGAAGGTCTGCGCCGTATGTACGGCCCGGACGCCGAGGACGTCTTCTACTACCTCACGGTCTACAACGAGACCAAGGTCCAGCCGGCCATGCCGGAGGGCGTCGAAGAGGGCATCCTCAAGGGCCTCTACCGCTTCAACGAGGGCACCCGGCCCGAGGCCGACAGCCCGCAGCTCCAGCTGCTGGCGTCCGGCACCGCCATCCACTGGGCCCTGGAGGCACAGCAGCTGCTGGCCGCCGACTGGGGTGTGGCGGCGGACGTGTGGTCGGCGCCGTCCTGGACGGAGCTCCGCCGGGACGCCCTGGAGTGCGACGCCGCCCGTCTGGACGGCGAGGACCGCGTCCCGTACGTCACCCGTGCCCTGGCCGGCGCCCCCGGCCCGGTCGTCGCGGTCAGCGACTGGATGCGCGCGGTCCCCGACCAGATCGCCCCCTGGGTCGAGCAGGACTGGACCTCCATCGGCACCGACGGCTTCGGCCTCTCCGACACCCGCGAGGCGGCCCGCCGGCACTTCGGCGTCGACCCGCAGTCGGTCGTCGTCCAGGCACTGGCCGCACTCGCCCGCCGCGGCCAGGTCAAGCCGGAGACCGTCAAGGAGGCCAAGGAGCGCTACGGCCTCTGAGCCACGGGCCGCGCCCCGGCCTGTGACGCCCCGCCCCTCAGGGGCACCCCGATCTCCCGTGCGGAGGCCACCTTCCCGCGCCCGGGGCCTCCGCACGGGAACCCACCACCGGCCCGGCCGACCATGCCCTGGCTACGGCCGGGCCGGGCTTTATCGTTTGCGGTTTGCGGTTTGCGGTTTGCCGTGGGCTGGGGCCGTTTCGCCTACGGGTTGTGGGTGGTGGGTCGGAGGGGACGCCCGGTAACCCTCCCCCAGCCTTCGGCCGGGAGGTGCCCCCACGGCGCGGGCGACGCGGGTCCCAGAGGTCCTTCACCCCGTTGTTCGCTCCGGGTCCTGCGGGCGGCTCACCGGACATCCCCTCCGACCGCCGTACGTACGCGGCTCTCCCGCCGTACCGATCACCGTCACCAGCCCCATGCAGCACCCCTTGGCAGGGACCTGGCCATTCCGCCCGTTCATTGGGCGCGGGCCGAGGTGGGTCTCGACGGACGGTGTCACCGGCCGGCAGTCGGCAACGCTGAACGGTTGGAGGGGATGTACCGGTGCCCGCCCGCAGGACTGGAGCGAACGCCGGGGCAATCAATCCCACGGACCCGCGTCGCCCGCGCCGATGGGGGCACCTCCCGGCCGAAGGCTGGGGGAGGGTACCGGTGCGTCCCCTCCGACCCCCGCGGCAACCACACACCCCGCAAAACACCAGCCCCCACCAACCCGCACAGCCCAGAAGCAAGTGACGGACCGGCCGCGCCACGAAGGGGCGCGGGGAACGGCGCGACCAGCCACAACCCCACCCGCAGACAAGCAACTGTCAGTACCCCCCGGCATGATGGAGACATGCGTGCTGCGCGGCTGATCAAGATGGTGTTGCTGCTCCAGGCGCGGCCGTCGATGACGGGGCCCGAGCTGGCGCAGGAGTTGGAGGTTTCCGAGCGGACGGTCGCCCGGGACGTCCTCTCGCTCTCCGAAGCGGGGGTGCCCGTATACGCGGACCGTGGCCGGGCGGGCGGCTACCGCCTCATAGGCGGCTACCGCACCCGCCTCACCGGCCTCGGCCGCAGCGAGGCGGAGGCGCTCTTCCTGTCGGGGGTGCCCTCCGCCCTGCGCGAGATGGGGCTCGCGGACGCCGCGTCCGCCGCCCGGCTGAAGGTCTCCGCCGCCCTGCTGCCGGAGCTGCGGGACGCCGCGACGGGCGTCGCCCAGCGCTTCCATCTCGACGCACCCGCCTGGTATCAGGAGCCCGAGACCCCCGCCCTGCTGCCCGACATAGCCGACGCGGTCTGGGACGACCGCCGGATCACCGCCCGCTACCGCCGCAAGGACACCGAGGTGGAGCGGGAGTTGGAGCCGTACGGCCTCGTGCTGAAGGCGGGGGTCTGGTATCTGGCGGCGCGTACGGAGGGGGACTTCCGCGTCTACCGGGTCGACCGGTTCACCGCCGTGGCGCTCACGGAGCGCGACCGGGCCTCCGGAGCCGAGGCTGCCGGGGAGCGGTTCACCCGTGAGGCGTCCTTCGACCTCCCGGCGTTCTGGGCGGAGCGGGCGGCGCAGTTCGCCCGGTCGATCCTGCATGAGGAGGTGGTGCTGCGGCTCTCCGCGCGCGGCGTCCGCCAGCTGCCGTACGTCACCGAACGCGCGGCGGCCCGCGAGGCGATCGCCCGGGCGCAGACCGAGGGCGGCCCCGACGAGCAGGGCCGGCTGACGGTCACCCTCGCCGTGGAGTCCGCCGACGTCGCCTACGCCCAGCTGCTGGGACTCGGCCCGGAGGGCGAGATACTCGCGCCCCCCGGGCTGCGCGCGCAGTTCGCCGCTGCCGCCCGGCGGACAGCCGCGCTGTACACGTGACCGGGGGGGCCGAGCGGCCTCGCCGAAGCCCGGTGCAGCCGCGCCCCAAAGGGGCGCGGGGAACTGCGCGCCCAGCGACGACGAACGCCGCAGCCGACAAACCGCCCCCGCGGAAGGCGTAGGGCCGAAGGGCCCATGCTCCAATGTCGGCGCGCCCCGCAGGGCTACCGGTAGTCGGCCGCGCTCCCCTCCTTCCCGCCGAAGACCACATCCGCGAAGTAGCCGAAGGCGTCGGGTCGTGAGCCATCGGTGTCGGTGAAGTCGTACTCCTGCGCCAGCTGACCGCTGGAGAGCGACTGGCCGCTCCAGCGTGCCTTGTCCGGGTCGGCGGCCAGCGCGCGGACACCGCGGCCGATCAGGGCCGGCGACTCGGCGATGGCGAAGTGCGGCTCCTTGGCCACCGCGTCGCGCCAGGTCTCCTCCGTCACCCCGAAGTGGTCCAGCATCTCCTCGGACCGCAGAAAGCCGGGGGTGAGCGAGACCGCCGTGCCGCCGTACTCCTTCAGCTCGGCGGCGAGGCCGAAGGCCATACGGTGCGGGGCGTTCTTGGTGAGGTCGAAGCAGAGGTTCTCGCGGTAGGTGCGGTTGAAGGTGTCGGTGCCGTCGGTGACTTCGATGACCAGGCCGCCGGGCCGCCGGATCAGCAGCGGCAGTGCGTAATGGCTGGTGATGACGTGGGTGTCGATGCCGAGACGGAACATCCGCAGCCCGTTCTCCAGGTCGAGGTCCCACAGCTTGGTGTTGAACTCGAGCAGCCGGTCACCGCCCCAGACGCTGTTGACCAGCACATCCAGCCGTCCCTGCTCCCGGTCGATGCGCTCGGTCAGCGCCTTGACCTGCGCCGGGTCCAGATGGTCGGTCGGTACGGCGATACCGATGCCGCCCGCGGCGGTCACCAGCTCCGCGGTCTGCTCGATCGTCTCCGTGGGCCGGCCGACCTCGCTGGTCCGCTCCCGGGTCGTCCGCCCCGTCACATAGACCAGGGCCCCGGCCCGGCCCAGCTCCACCGCCATCGCCCGGCCGGCGCCCCGGGTCGCCCCGGCGACCAGCGCCACCCGTCCCGCCAGTTCTTTCCGTCCGGTCACGTACGCCACTCCTCGCTGTCAGGTGCCTTGCCTCTGCAACGGCGACCCTGACAGCGATACCCGACACCTTCTGTCCGGATTCAGCGCGCACCGCACGGCAATCCGTCCACCGGCTACGGATGCGGCGCCCGTACGCTCCCCCCGCTCCGCAGCCGCCCGACGACCTCCGCCGGGGTGTCCGGCCCGGCCGGTGCGGCGAGGGTGCGCTCCGCGGCGGTGGCGCGGACCCCGCCCGTGGCATCGAGTCCGCCGACCTCCTGGCTGCCGGCCGCGAGCAGATACCACTTGCCGGACTTCGCCCGCCAGTGGATGTCCCCCACCACATCGGGCCCGAAGCGGCTGCAGGCAGCGGTGTTCACGGCCCGTCCGGCGATCCGCCCGGGGTCGGCCGGGCGCGCGGCTGGCGGCACGAACCGCAGGGTCACACTGCCGGGCCCGCGCCAGGTGTCGGCGCGGGTGCACACCCAGGTCGCGCTGCCGCCGTCCTCGGGGAGCCGCTGCTGGGCGAACTCCCAGGTGTTGACGGAGCGTACGCCGGCGCCCCGCAGCGACCCGAGCGAGCAGGCCGTACGGGCCCAGCTCCGCAGCGCGGGCGCGCCGGTCGCCTCGCCCGGCGCGCCGGCCGGTGCGCCGCCGGACGGCGGGGGCCCGGAGGTGAGGGAGACGGGGACGAGATCGTCGAGGTCGGCCACCAGGAAGGCGGCGTTCCGGCCGGGCGCCACGATCCGCGTCGAGGGCCGGAGCTGGGCCACCGGCCAGCGCCCGCAGCCGGCGCCCGCCGGGGGCGGGATCGGGATCCGGTCGGTGACCCCATCGGGGGCGACGTGCAGCCCGTGCGGCGGGGCGGCCGGCGCCGGCAGATCGCGGGTCGTGATCTCGGAGATCCACGGCGCGAGCAGATAGCGCATCCAGCCGTTGCCGCGCCCGATCACCAGCGCGGCAGCGGTTGTCAGATCCGCACCGTCGACCCGGGCGAAGTGCAGTGTGGGCGTGGCGTCTTCGGGCTCGGCGTAGCGGACCAAGCGCTCCCCGTCGTGGAGGACCACCACCATGACGTTGTCGATCAGGCCCGCGTACAGCAGCTGCGGCGGATGGCCGGGCGGCCGGGTGGAGGTGCCCGCGGCCGCCGTGATCCGGGCGTCGGGGGGCGGCGCCGCCCAGACCCGCAGGGCCCGTGCCAGCAGCTTCCGGTCGCCGGCCTGCCGGCCGCGGACGGGCCAGGCGGTGAAGTCGACCCGGGAGGTGTCCGTCCACTGCTCGTTGGGGGTGCGCAGCAGCCGGTCCGGGTCGAGCGCCTGCTGGGCGGCGGTCTCGGCGCGCCCCGCCCGGTCCGTGCCGGGCCAGGACCCGGCCACCGCCGCGCCGATCGCGAGTACGGCCGCCACCGCGGCTACCGCCCGCACCCGCTGCCGGCGGCGCAGCAGGTCCGTCGGCCGGGTCTGCACCATGCACGGGTCGAACTCCCCCGAGCTCAGCAGGGCGGCCGCCCCTGCCCCGGTCTCGCGGTCGAGCTGCGCGGCCGCCCGCTGCGCCGCGTCCGGGTCCTCGGCCCCGGCCCGCGCCAGCACGGCGCGCGCGGCATCCTCGTCCAGGCCTTCCAGGTGCCACAGCCCGAGGGCGGCCCGTACCGCTGCCGGGGCGGCGGAAAGCGCCTGGTCCAGGGCGAGTTCATCGGCGCCGCCGGCCCGCGGGAAGAGCCGCAGCCCCCAGACCAGGGGCAGGGCCGGCAGTGCCCGGACCGGCTGTCCCTCGTAGGCCAGTGCCAGCCGCAGGGCCCGTTGCCGCACCAGGTCGTAGCCGGACTCGGGGGCCGGGCCGCGCTGGGCCGGCAGCCCGCCGTCCGGGCGGCGCAGCCGGGTCCGGGGCAGCGCGCGCTGGACCAGACCGTGTGCGGTCAGGACCCGGCGGTGGCGGCCCGTCGACGGGGGCAGTACGAGGTAGGTGAGGCGGACGAGCCGTGGATAGTGCTCGACGATGGCCGCCTCGGCCCGTTCGACATCGGCCCGGGTGCGTTCGTCCATGGGCATGGCCTGGAACAGCCCTTCGCGAAATGGGGGATATACGGTCGTTTGCCGTTGCACGCCTTCCAACGAGTGATTCTTGGGACGGTCACAAGACGGATCACCGACCGGGGTGCGCGAGCGGCGATCCGAACACCCCGTCACCCTTCCGGACGGCCCGTCACCAATCCGGATAACGACCCCCTCGCATCCGGGGTACTCCGCATGCGGCGGGCGCCGGCAGGGCAGATGCTGGAGCGGTGATGGACGAGACGGAGTTCTGGGAGCTGATCGACGGCTCCCGCGAGGCCGCTGAGGGCGACCCCGAGGAGCAGGCCGACGCACTGGTCGAGCGGCTGCTCGGGCTCGACCCTGACGCCGTCGTGGACTTCGCCCGCCACTTCGAGGCCCGCTACAACCGGGCGTACTCCTGGGATCTGTGGGCCGCCGCCTCCGTGATGCTGGGCGGCGCCAGCGATGACGCCTTCGACTACTTCCGCTGCTGGCTGATCGGCCAGGGCCGGGAGGTCTTCGAGGGCGCGCTGCACGACCCGGACCAGCTCGCCGAGCTGGTGGACGACTTCGACGAGACGGTGGACGGCGACGCCGAGGAGCTGGGCTACGCGGCCGACGAGGCGTACGAGCAGATGACCGGCGGGGTGATGCCGGACCTGGAACTGCCCCCGCCGCCCCGCGAACCGCTCGGCACCTACCTCGACTTCGACGACGACCAGGCCATGGCGGAGCGCTTCCCCACCCTCTGGGACCGCTTCAAGCCGTAGGGCGTGCCGCGGGCCGGTGGCGGCTTCCGGCCAGGGATGCCGCCACCGGTCCGCCGCTGCGGGCAGTATGGATCCATGCGGATCGCGATCACCGGCTCGACCGGACTCATCGGCACGGCGCTCGTACGGTCCCTGCGCAGCGGGGACACCTCCCGGGCCGGGGGCCCAGGGGGAGGCCATGACGTCGTCCGGCTCGTCCGGCGTGCGCCCACGGCCGCCGGTGAAGTGCGCTGGGACCCCGAGCGGCAGGAGGTCGACACCGCCGGACTGGCCGGCTGCGATGCGGTGGTCCATCTGGCCGGCGCCGGGGTCGGCGACCACCGCTGGACGGCCGCCTACAAGCAGGAGATCCGCGACAGCCGGGTACTGGGCACCCGGGCCATCGCCTCGGCCCTCGCCGCCATGGACACCCCGCCGCGGGTCTTCGTGTGCGGCAGCGCGATCGGCTACTACGGCGACACCGGCGACCGGCGTACGGACGAGAGCGCGCCGGCCGGCCACGGGTTCCTGCCGGAGGTCTGTACGGCCTGGGAGGACGCCGCGAAGCCGGCCCAGGACGCGGGTATCCGTACCGTCTTCGCCCGCACCGGTCTGGTCGTGGCGCGCTCGGGCGGCGCCTGGGGCCGGCTCTTCCCGGTCTTCCGGCTCGGTCTGGGCGGGCGGCTCGGCGACGGCAGCCAGTACTGGAGCTTCATCTCCCTGGACGACCACATCGCGGCGCTCCGCCATCTCCTCGACACCGAGGACCTGGCCGGGCCGGTCAACCTCACGGCGCCGGAGCCGGTCACCAACCGCGAGGTGACCGCCGTGATGGGCAAGGTGCTGAACCGCCCCACGCTGTTCTCCGTCCCTGCGCCGGTGCTGCGGACCGTCCTCGGCGAGTTCGCCGGTGACGTGCTGGGCAGCCAGCGGGTCATCCCGCAGCGGCTGCTGGACTCCGGGTTCTCCTTCCGCCACCCCCGCATCGTGGAAGCGGTCCGGGCCGCCGCCTGACCGTCCACGGCGAGACCCGCCCGGCCACCACGGCAAGCCGCGGCCAAGGGCGCTCCGGCACGCCCCCGGGCACCCCCGTCGCACGGGCCGCCCCCTCCCTGCCCGTCACCTCACACCCACGACTCGGCATCTCTCGCAGCTGTACCGGGCATGACACTCGGTGCCGCCATTTGGGACCGACCTCGGGAGGGGCAAGTGCTGCGCACCGCATCGGCCGTGGACGTCGTCATCGTGGGAGCCGGCCCGGCCGGACTCGCCGCCGCCCGCCATCTGACCGGCGTAGGGGTGTCGGTCACCGTCCTGGAGGCCGCGCCACGGATCGGCGGCCGGTCCGTCACCGACCCTCTCGACGGCTTCCGGCTGGACCGCTGCGCGCGGCCGCTGGCCGTCTCCGCCGCCGAGCTGCGCCGCACACCGGGGCTCGGCGAGCTGACACTGCGTCCGTTCGCCCCCGGCCCGATCCTCCACAACGGCCAACGGGCGCAGCGCATCAGCGCACCCCGGAGCACCAGGGGCGCCCTCGCCGCGGCACGCGCCCTCTCGCGCGCCGACCGTCGTACGGAGCGCCGGACGGACCGTCAGGCGGGTCGTCAGGCGGGCCGCCAGACAGGCCGTCTCGCCGACCAGTGGGGCGAGCAGGAAGCGGACCGGCGTACGGACCGCCGCGCCGACCGCGCCGCCGTCGCCTCCGTCACTCCCCACGCCTCCGCCACCCACGCCCCGCCCGCCGACCGCCCGATCCGCGACGCCCTGGCGGGCCGCCCCGCCTTCCCGCCGCGCACCCATGACGCGCTGCTGCGGCCCCTGCTGGGCGCGCTGCTGTGCGATCCGCAGCTGCGGGGCTCCAGCCGGGGTGCCGCGGCGGCACTGCGCGCCTACGCCGAGGGCCGGTTGTGGCTGCCGGCCGGCGGCGCCGCGGCCGTCCCCGAACTGCTCGCCGCCGCGCTGCCCCCCGGCACGGTCCGTACGTCCGTGCAGGTCACCGCCGTCTCCACCACCGGCGTCAGCACCGCGGAGCACGGTCATGTCCCGTGCCGGGCGGTGCTGGTGGCGACCGGCGCACGCGAGGCGGCCGAGCTGCTGCCGGGACTGCGGGTGCCCGCCTTCCACCCGGTGACCGTTCTGCACCACACCGCGACGGTGGCCCCGGGAGGCCGCGGCGCTGCGCTGCGCGACACGGCGCTGATCCTGCCGACCGACGGCCCGGTCGCCTACACCTACGTCGCCGGCGCGATCGACCCGTCCCGTACGCCGCCGGGCCGGTCCCTGATCACCACGGCCGTGCACGGGGCCGCGGCGGCGCTGCCGGTGTCCGTGCTCGACCGGGCGGTCCGGCCGCAGCTCGACCGGATCTACGGCGCGCACACCGCGGACCGGCAGCTGCTGACCGCCCATCACGACCCGTACGCGGTCCCCGCGATGCCCGCACCGTACGACCCGGAGCGCCCGGTGCGGGTGCTCGCCGGTCTCTATGTGTGCGGCGACCACCGCGACACCAGCACGCTCCAGGGCGCCCTGAACTCGGGACGGCGCGCGGCCCGCGCCGTCCTCCAGGACTTCGGCCTGCCCGCCCTCACGACGGAGCCGGACACCCTGCCCACGGCGGCCTGACCTCCGGGCCGGGCCCCTGGGCTGCCCCGGGGCCCGGCCGGGGGTCACCCCAGCGCCGCCACCCGTTCCCGGTACCCCCGGACCGCCGCCGCGTCCCGGTACGGCTCCAGGCGGCGCTCGAACTCCCGGACGTACTCGTGGGCCCGTACGGACCGCATCTCGGAGGCCTGGAGCGCGGCCTCGGCGCCCAGCGTGCAGGCCTGCTCCAGCTCTCCCAGGCCCAGCCGCGCGGTCGCCAGCACCACGCGGCAGAAGAGCCGGCTGCGGGCGAAGCCGGCCGCGCGCAGCTGGAGGGAGCGTTCGGCGTGCTGGGAGGCCGCGCGGTACTGCTGGAGATCGCGGTGGCAGTGCGCCAGCTCGTCGGCCAGCTGGGCCTCGTCGAAGAAGCGCGCCCAGTACGGGGTGTCGTCGCCGGGGCGGACGGTCTCCAGCGCCCGCTCGGCGCGGGCCAGCGCCGCCGTACAGGCCCGGACCTCGCCCAGGACGCCATGGCCGCGGGCCTCCGCGGAGTGCAGCAGCGCCTGCACCGTGGGCGGCGCGCTGCTGCCGATGCCCTGCTGGGCGACGCGCGCCAGCTGGACGGCCTCTCTGCCGTGCCCCAGATAGACGGCCTGCCGGCTCATCGTCACCAGGACGTAGGACCCGTACGCCCGGTCGCCGGCCGCCTGGGCCAGCCGCAGGGCCTGGACGAAGTACCGCTGCGCCAGACCGTGGGCCGCGATGTCGTACGAGGTCCAGCCCGCCAGCCGGGTCAGATCGGCGGCGGCGGCGAACAGCCGGCGGCCGGTGGCCTCGCCGTAGGTGCCGCGCAGCATCGGCTCGGCCTCGTGCTCCAGATAGCGCACCAGGGCCTGCCGGGCGTGGCCGCCGCCGTAGGCGTGGTCCAGCGCCCGGAAGAGCTCGCCGACCGAGCGCAGCGCCGCGATGTCACCGGAGGTGACCCGGGAGCCCTGGGTGCGGTCGACCCGGTCGTTGCGGCGCTGCCGCGGCACCGTGACCCGGCTCTGTGCGGGCACCCGGCCCGCGCCCTCGGGCTGGGCCTCACCGCGGGCGACGCGTTCGTCGGCGCGGCCGATCAGCCAGTCCCGGCTGGGCACCACCAGCCCGGCCGGGGTGAAGGCGATCTTGCGGAGCTCGGCGTGGCTGCCGGAGTCCTTGCGCCACAGGCCGCTGACGATGTCCACCGCCTCGCTGGGGGTCGCGGCGAATTCGAGTCCGGCGTACACCGGCGCGCAGGCGTCCAGGCCGAGGTCCTGGGCGGACAGCCGGCGCCCCAGCCGGCGGGTGAACACCTCCGCGATGAGCGCGGGGGTGGTGCCTCTGGGCTGCTGGCCGCGCAGCCAGCGGGTCACCGACGTCTTGTCGTAACGGAGGTCGAGGCCGTGCTCGATACCCAGCTGATCGACGCGTCTGGCCAGCCCGGCATTGGAGAATCCGGCCTCGGCGATGAGCGCGGCGAGCTGGCGGTTGGGCGTGTGGTGCGGGGGTCGTTCCGTCATCAGCTTTACCGGTCTCCTGCCTTCCGGGCCGCACTGCCGGGTTCGGCGGACCCTGTCCGGCATGCTCAGCGCCCTTGTGGAACGGCGTGAATGTAACGGCCTTCGGCGGCCCATTCGCGGCCTGTGACCCGCGTTCATCCGATCGTGTGAGCAGGGACGCACCGGCCGGGACAGCGGCCGCCTGCGGGGACCGGGGACGGCGGCCGTAGAGTGGCATGGGCGCGAAGTGGCATCAACGTTGCAGCAAAGTGCAACAGAGGTTCGAAGAGGAGCTGCCGTGACTGCGATCTCTCGGGGGGAGACCCCCGCACCCGAGGGGCTGCGCTTTGTGCATCTGGGCTTCGGCGCCGACGCCGTGGAGTACGAATCCGCCTGGCAGGAGCAGCGCCGGGTGCATGCCGCCCGGTTCGCCGACGAGGTGCCCGACACCTGTCTGCTGCTGGAGCACCAGGCCGTCTACACCGCCGGACGGCGTACCTCCGACGACGAGCGCCCGCTGGACGGGACCCCGGTCGTCGACGTGGACCGCGGCGGGAAGATCACCTGGCACGGGCCCGGCCAGCTGGTGGGCTACCCCATCCAGAAGCTGCCGCGCCCGGTTGACGTCGTGGCCCATGTCCGCCGCCTCGAAGAGGCTCTGATCCGGGTCTGCGCCGAGTTCGGCGTCACGGGCACCCGGGTCGAGGGCCGCAGCGGTGTGTGGGTGCTGGGCGACCCGGTCGAGGAGCGGGCGGCCCTGGGCGGGCTGAATCTCGACTTCGACCCGCGGGTCACGGACGAGCTGTTCGACCCGCGGCTGAACGGCCCGGAGTACGCGCCGTCCAACGCCGGCCAGCGCCGTGAGGACCGCAAGCTCGCCGCGATCGGCATCCGCGTCGCCAAGGGCGTCACGATGCACGGCTTCGCGCTCAATGTGAACCCCGACAACACCTCGTTCGACAAGATCGTGCCGTGCGGTATCCGGGACGCCGGTGTCGCCTCCCTGGCCAACGAGCTCGGCCGCGAGATCAGCATCGCCGATGTACTGCCCGTGGCCGAGAAGCATCTGCGGGACGTCCTGGAGGGCGCCGAGCTGCTCCCCCGCGCGGTCTGACCGGCCGGCCGCCGATCATGCACCCCGCAGACCACCGGGAATGCGCCCCCGTCATACGGGGTTGCACCGCACGTAAAGACGTGCGAATCAACGGGCGTACCCTGGTGTACGCCGAAGAAACGAAGTCGTAGGGAGCCGGACGTGTCCGCAGTCGCACCCGACGGACGCAAGATGTTGCGCCTGGAGGTCCGGAACAGCCAGACGCCCATCGAGCGCAAGCCCGAGTGGATCAAGACCCGGGCCAAAATGGGTCCCGAGTACAACCACCTCCAGGGCCTGGTCAAGAGCGAGGGTCTGCACACGGTCTGCCAGGAGGCGGGCTGTCCCAACATCTTCGAGTGCTGGGAGGACCGCGAGGCCACGTTCCTCATCGGCGGCGACCAGTGCACCCGCCGCTGCGACTTCTGCCAGATCGACACCGGCAAGCCGCAGGAGCTGGACCGCGACGAGCCCCGCCGGGTCGCCGAGTCCGTGCAGACCATGGGCCTGAAGTACGCCACGATCACCGGCGTCGCGCGCGACGACCTGGAGGACGGCGGCGCCTGGCTCTACGCCGAGACGGTCCGGCAGATCCACGCCTCGATGCCCGACACCGGCGTCGAGCTGCTGATCCCCGACTTCAACGCGGTCCCCGAGCAGCTCGCCGAGGTCTTCTCCTCCCGCCCGGAGGTCCTGGCCCACAACGTCGAGACGGTCCCGCGGATCTTCAAGCGGATCCGCCCCGGCTTCCGTTACGAGCGTTCGCTGGACGTCATCTCCAAGTCCCGCGAGGCCGGTCTGGTCACCAAGTCCAACCTCATCCTGGGCATGGGCGAGGAGCGCGAGGAGATCAGCCAGGCGCTGCAGGACCTGTACGACGCGGGCTGCGAGCTGATCACGATCACCCAGTACCTGCGCCCGTCGGTGCGCCACCACCCCATTGAGCGCTGGGTCAAGCCCGCCGAGTTCGTGGAGCTGAAGGAAGAGGCCGAGGAGATCGGCTATGCGGGTGTCATGTCCGGCCCGCTGGTCCGCTCCTCCTACCGCGCCGGCCGCCTTTACCAGCAGGCTGTCGAGCGGCGCGAGGTCGAGGCGTCCAGTCAGGCGGTTTGACGCTCCCGGCGCGCCGTCTTGTGAAACGTGGCACATGCTGAGGACGCGGCCCGCACTCCCCCGGAACGGGGGGCGTGGGGGCCGCGTCAACGTTTCATTGGTGTTTGACCGGCAGGTCATCCGTTGGTAACACCTTTCGGTGACGATGGATGCACGCACCGCTCCCGCACCTCACTCCTGCTTCTCCGAACAGATCAGAGGGAGTCACCCACCATGCAGGCCGCGCCGCTCCGCGCCACCCCCGCCAGCCCCGCTCTCCCGCTCCCCTCGGTCACCGGCGCCCTGCGTGCCGTCGAGGCCGTCCTGATGCGTGGCGGGCAGCGCACCGCCCGCCGTAACGCCTGGACGTCCGTCCTGGAGGACCGCCGCCGCGCCAAGGACCGCCACGAGGCCGAGTACGTACTGGAGGCCGCGGCGACCCGGCGCCCGCACGCCACGTAAACTTCGCTGTATGGCGAGGAAGGCAAACTCAGACGGCGCTGCCGGCGCTGAGAACACCGGGCGGCTGAAGCAGATCGCCCTGACCTACAAGATGACCCGTCGGGTCGACTCCAAGGTCGGTCTTGTCGTCGCTGGTGTAGGCATCGTCGTATTCGGCGTTCTCCTTGCCATCGGCTTCGCGATCGGCCACCCCATCTACGCGGGGATCCTGGGCTTCGTCCTGGCCTTCCTCGCGATGGCGATCGTCTTCGGACGGCGCGCCGAGCGAGCTGCCTTCGGGCAGATGGAAGGCCAGCCCGGTGCGGCGGCCGCCGTGCTGGAGAACGTCGGCCGCGGCTGGACGGTCACCCCCGCGGTGGCCATGAACCGCAGCCAGGACGTGGTCCACCGTGCCGTCGGCAAGGCCGGCATCGTGCTGGTCGGCGAGGGCAACCCGAACCGTCTCCGTGGCCTGCTGGCCGCCGAGAAGAAGCGGATGGCGCGTACCGTCGCCGACGCCCCGGTCCACGACATCATCGTGGGCGACGACGAGGGCCAGGTACCGCTGAAGAAGCTCCGTACGACGCTGCTGAAGCTGCCGCGGGTACTGCCCGGCGCGCAGGTGACGGCCGTCAACGACCGGCTCAAGGCCCTGGGCGACCTGATGAGCAACATGCCGGTCCCGAAGGGCCCGATGCCGAAGGGCATGCGGATGCCCAAGGGCGGCGGCAAGATGCGCTGACCGCCCGCCGGCCGCACCACACCGGCCGCCGGACCGACACCCGACCGCACGACGACGCCCCGGGCCTTTGGGCTCCGGGGCGTTTCGTGTGCGGTGGGGCGCTTCGTGTGCGGTGGGGCGCTTCGTGTGCGGTGGGGCGGTTCGTATGCGGTGGGTGGGCGGCTCGCGGGCGGTGCGGGTGCGGCGAGGGCGTGGCTGGGGACTGGCCGCGCTGACTCCCCAACGGCTACGGCGTCCCGCCGCTCACAGACGGACCTGCCGACACGTGCGAGTCACAGACGGACCCGTACGGCATGTGCGAGTCAGAGACGGACCCGTACGGCATGTGCGAGTCAGAGACGGACCCGTACGGCATGTGCGAGTCAGAGACGGACCTGTACGGCACGTGCGAGGCGATCGTGCAGCCCCCGCCCGTCCCGGTCCCACACCACCGCCGGAATGACCACCACCAGCAGCACCGTGCGCAGCACGACCCGCGGCAGCGAGATCCGGCCACCGTCCTCGGCGATCACCCGCAGGCCCAGCAGCCGCTTGCCCGGGGTGAAACCGACCGTGCCGACCGTCAGCACGCTGAGCACCGCGAAGACCACCAGCGCCCAGTTGCTCGCCGCCTGCGCCTTACCGCCGCTGAGCAGGCCGTACGCGATCAGCAGGCACAGCGCCCAGTCGATGAAGAGCGCGGCGAAACGGCGTCCGGGGCGCGCGATCGAGCCCGGCCCCTCCTCCGGCAGCCCGAGCTGCTGCCCGCGGTGTCCGAAGTCGACACCCATGTCCTCGGCTGCCGCGCGGGGCCCGGAGATCCACGATCCGATTGCTCGCCTGTTGTCCACCCGACCACGGTACTGCGACCGCATACGTTCCCTTCGCGGAGGTCCGGTCGGGGTGGGGGCGGCGGACTGCGCGGACCGGGCACGAGGGGCCGTCCGGGAGGCACCGTCCAGAAGGGGCCAGGACGGCTCGGCGGGCCACGGGACGGGACGGCGGCAGCGGCCGCCCGGAACGCCCCTCTTTGGCGCACACTGGGAGGTAAGGGCGGCCGCCGCCGGTTAACCTCGGCGAAACAAATGGGTCATGCTTGGGAAATCCCGCCTGCCTATGGTCGGGCATCGCGCCACCGCACATGGTCGCGTTCCGAGTAGCAATCCCGCGTCCGCCGACCGGTGACCGGGCTAGGAGGAGTTGGATGTTCCAGAACGCCGACGAGGCCAAGAAGTTCATCGCGGACGAGGACGTGAAGTTCGTCGACGTCAGGTTCTGCGACCTGCCCGGTGTGATGCAGCACTTCACCATCCCGGCAAAGGCGTTCGACCCGGCCGAGGAACTCGCCTTCGACGGCTCCTCGATCCGCGGCTTCCAGGCCATTCACGAGTCCGACATGGCGCTGCGCGCGGACCTGTCGACGGCTCGCGTGGACCCGTTCCGCCGCGACAAGACCGTCAACATCAACTTCTTCATCCACGACCCGATCACGGGCGAGCAGTACAGCCGTGACCCGCGCAACATCGCCAAGAAGGCCGAGGCCTACCTCGCCTCCACCGGCATCGCGGACACCGCCTTCTTCGGCCCCGAGGCCGAGTTCTACGTCTTCGACAGCGTGCGCTTCGAGACCGGCGCGAACCAGTCCTTCTACCACATCGACTCCGAGGCCGGCGCCTGGAACACCGGCTCGGAGGAGAACAACCGCGGCTACAAGGTCCGGTACAAGGGCGGCTACTTCCCGGCCCCGCCGGTCGACCACTTCGCCGACCTGCGCGCCGAGATCTCCCTGGAGCTGGACAAGGCCGGCCTGGAGGTCGAGCGCCAGCACCACGAGGTCGGCACGGCCGGCCAGGCGGAGATCAACTACAAGTTCAACACGCTGCTCGCCGCCGCCGACGACCTGATGCTCTTCAAGTACATCGTGAAGAACGTCGCCTGGCGCAACGGCAAGACCGCGACCTTCATGCCCAAGCCGATCTTCGGTGACAACGGCTCCGGCATGCACGTCCACCAGTCCCTGTGGCAGGGTGGCGCGCCGCTCTTCTACGACGAGCAGGGCTACGCGGGCCTCTCGGACACCGCCCGCTACTACATCGGCGGCATCCTCAAGCACGCCCCGTCGCTGCTGGCCTTCACCAACCCGACGGTGAACTCCTACCACCGCCTGGTCCCCGGCTTCGAGGCCCCGGTCAACCTGGTCTACTCGCAGCGCAACCGCTCCGCGGCCATGCGTATCCCGATCACGGGCTCGAACCCCAAGGCCAAGCGCGTCGAGTTCCGCGCCCCGGACCCGTCCTCGAACCCGTACCTCGCCTTCTCCGCCCTCCTCCTCGCGGGCCTGGACGGCGTCAAGAACAAGATCGAGCCGGCCGAGCCGATCGACAAGGACCTCTACGAGCTCGCCCCCGAGGAGCACGCGGGCGTCCCCCAGGTCCCGACCTCCCTCCCGGCCGTCCTCGACGCCCTCGAGGCCGACAACGAGTACCTCCAGCAGGGCGGCGTCTTCACCTCCGACCTGATCGAGACCTGGATCGACTACAAGCGCACCAACGAAATCGCCCCGATCCAGCTGCGGCCGCACCCGCACGAGTTCGAGCTTTACTTCGACATCTAGAAAGTAAAGCTCGAACTCGGCAGTCGATGGAAAAGCTCAGAGCGGTTGCCTCCACTCGGGTGGAGGCAACCGCTCGTCGTCTGTCGCGACCCCTCTGTTTCACAGGCATCGAGAGCCCAGCTGAATTCGCTATGTGGCCCAGGCTGCAGATCAGATACGCGTCTGACTCGCCCACTGGGGTTCTAGTTCCTGCATTCACGGGAGAGCGGTATCGTCCGCGGGCGACTGCTCATTAGCCGTGGCAAGTTGCCGACTGTCTTTGCCGGCCCTGGACCGTCGACGCGCCCCGGACGTTACCCCACCTCGCGGGCCGGCTCGGGCTCGAACGCCATGAGCGTCAGTCCTGTGACGTGGATGACGGCGTTCCACTCGTCCTGGGTCAAGTCCGGGAATTCCTCCAGTACGCAGCTGGGGACAGGGCAGCCACCAGCGCTCAGCACTACCTCCGCGAAGGCCAACCCCGAGCGGCCAAGGCACAAGCGCGGCCCTTGCCGGGGCTCGCCGGTTTGCTGCACCGCGATGCGCTGAGCGGCGTCCTTGTTGTCGGGTGTCTCCGACGCGAAGTTCAGGAGCGCGGCCCGCAATTGCGCAGTGAGTTCGTCCTGGTGCAGGTCAGCGCGTTCCGGAATGGCAGCCAGCGCCTGGCAGAACTGCTCTCTCGCTACCGACCGGGGCGGCCTCGGGGTGACCTGCGGATGGTGGCCGGCAACGTCGCTTACAGGCTCGGGCTCCGATTGAAGCCCCATGAAGATGAGCTTGGAGACCAGCAGTACGGCCTCCCACTCCTCCTGGCTCAGAGTCGGGAAACTCTCCTGCACCTGGGGCGGAAGGTCGCTCTGGTCTGCGTACAAGAGCACGTCCGGCAGCTCGACGTCATAGTCCGTAAGCCGAAGACCGAGGCTTCGTCCCCAGGGGTGGTCCTCAGCGCCAACGGTGACCAGTTCGACGCGCGCTCGCTCGCCCAGCGCCTCCGAAGCCAGTTCGCGCAGCGTGGTGGCGACTGCCGCACTGACGTCGGCCTCGCTTACGTCACCCCTTTTGCCGACACACAGCAGCGCATCGCGCAGGCGTCCGCGCGGCGATGACGGATTCATCGTCTCCTCCTACGGCCGCCGCCTGAGTCGAGCGGCTGGACGTTCGTCTTCTCCACGTACTTGTTGAACTCATCGATCTTGTCCGCCGGCACCGCATAGCGACCTGGCTCATTGGTTGGCTTGACCTCGTATTGTTTCAGCCAGGCCAACACCTCTGGCTTGCAGTGGAACTCCATTTTGTGGGTGTAATTCTTGCTCTTGCCCAGCGTGCCGGGGTTGACCTTGCCGGTCTGGGCGATCCACTTTGGCTGCCGTTCGTGGCCGGGCCTCGGGACAAGGCCCCCGCTCGGCTTCACTGCGGCGCTCGCCTTCGCTTCCGCCTCGCTGCCGTAGCGTTCGATGATGACCGGGCACTTCTTCTTCGCCAGGCCGAGTGGGTCGATCTCAGCGAAGGGATTGTCGACGTAGCCGTGTGGGTCGGGGGCGGGCCCGAGGCCGAGCGGATCGGGGCTGAGATATCGGCCGGTGAGTGAGTCGTAATAACGGAACAGGTTGTAGTGCAGGCCGCTCTCACGGTCGTGGTACTGACCTGGGAAGCCGAGACTGCACTCCACCGCAGCCTGGCGGGGATCAGCGGGATGCGGTGTTCCCCACAGCGTGGACCTGGAATGCCAGGCAATCCCACCGTCTTCATCGACAAGTTCCGTGGGTGTGCCGACCAGGTCAGTGATGATGGAGTAGAACCGCTCGTCGAATTCCTCTTGCGCCGGCTCGGATCTGCCGGCGGTTCGGTCCACCTGGGTCAGGACGCGGTAGCCGACCGGATCCCACTCCCAGCTGGTGACCTGGACACCAGCCGGCCCTGGACCGCTGCGCAGTTCCTCGGCAAGAACGGTGCCGTCCCAGGTGAACGTGGTCTGCTCCACCACAGTGGTGGTGTCGCCGCTCAGCCGCTGCTTGGCGATGCGGCGCCCGAGGGGATCGTAGTGATAGCGCCAGATGGTGCCGTCCGGGAGGGTGACCGTCGTGAGGCGGTCGTCTGCGTCCCAGGAATAGTGCCAGCTGCGGGTGCCGCCGGAGAGCAGCCTGCGGCATTGCTTGATGACTCGTCCCTGGCCGTCGTACTCATAGCTGGTGCGGCCTGCCTGGCGGAGCAGAGTGCCGTCGTACGACCTCGTCCCCGCGGTGTCGTTCAGGCTCGCCTGCCCGGCGGTCTGAACTCCCGTGTAGGCCAGGTTGCCCGCAGTGTCATAGGCATAGGTCTCGGACCAGTTGTGTCCCGAGACGCTGGTGACCCGCCCCACCGGATCCAGATCGAAGGATCGAGTCCCCAGCACGGTGTCCGTGAAACCGAGCAGCTGATCGTCCGGGCGGTAGGCGAAGGTGCGGTGTCGTAGCGCAGTCTCAGGTATGTCGCCACCAGGCGGCGCCGACATACCTGAGAGGGTCTGGGCCGTCATACGGTTGGACGGGTCCCAGGTCTGGGCGAGGACCGCCGCACCGAGATTGCGGCGGATCTCCCGACCGGCGAGGTCGTGGCCGAACCTGACCTCTCGCCCAGCGCTGACCAGCGTTGCCGGCCGACCGGCCGCATCGTAGGTCCACCGGCTCTCTACACCGCTGGGGGTACGACGCAGGGTGCGCCGGCCCAGGTCGTCGTAGCCGAACTCGATGACCGCCAAGCCCTGTTGTTCCGTCAGCAATTGACCTGCTGGGTCGTACGTGAAGGCCAGGTCCGTGGCGCCGTTCGCCGCGTACAGCAGACGGCCTTCTGCGTCGTAGTGGAATCGCGCTCCGCCGGCCTGCGTGGCTTCTCGAACAACACGGTCAAGCAGATCGCGGGTGTAGCGGACGGTCTGGCCCGCACCGTTGGTTCGCGACGTCAGCCGGCCGGCCACATCGTGGGTGTAGCTGATGTGCCGTCCGTTGAAGTCGGTCTCCTGCACGACCCGGCCCAGCGAGTCGTAGGTGTAGCGCCACAGTTGTCCCTGCGGGTTGGTGACGGCGACGAGTCGCAGCTCAGCGTCGTAGGCGAAGGTGAACCTGGCACCGTCAGGACCCGTACGGACAGAGACTCGATCAAAGATCGTGTATTCGAAGGATGTGGTTCCGCCAGCCGCATCGACATGCTGGAGCAGGTTCTCCTCGGCGTCGTAGGACCACCGTTCGGTGTGACCGTCGGGCCGAAGGCACCAGGCCGGCTGTCCTTCGACCGTCCAGCCGAACGCCGTCACCGCGCCCATCGGATCGGTCACCAGCCGGGGTCGGCCGAAGGCATCCCGCTCGCATCTGCTCACGGCTCCCAGAGGGTCGGTGACGGTTACCGGCAATCCGGCGGCGTTGGTGGTGAGCCGGGTTGTCTGACCCATTGCGTCGGTGAAGGCTGTGAGATGACCGAAAGAGCCGTACTCATAGCTGGTGGTAGCTCCGACGGGATCGGTGATCTGCAGCAGGTTTCCGCAGTCGTCGTACGCGTACTGCCAGCCCGCACCGTCCGCACCGACCATGAGCAAGGGCTGGTGCAGCTCGTTGTAGACAGCGGTCATCCGCGAGCCATCGGGGCGGGTGACCGCGGTGGCGTTGCCCGCCGCGTCGTACTCCATCGTGACCGTACGGCCCAGTGGGTCCGTACGCCGCAGCAGTCGGCGATACCGGTCCCATTCGAAGATGGTGACCGCGCCCGAGGGATCGGTCTCCCTTGTCGTCTGCCCACGCTCGTTGAGCTGGTAGACAGTGACCTGGCCCAGTGCATCGGTCACCCGGGTGCAGCGCGCCTCGCCGTCGTACACGAAGACAGCATCGAGGAAACCACCCTCGCCGCGGGTCTCGACACAGCGCCCAGCCGCGTCGTAGAGGTAGTCGTATCGATGCCGATTGCGGTCGGTCCAGGAGGTAATCCGGCCGTCCTGGTCATACGTGAAGCGCATCGGTACACCTGACGAGTTGGTGACCTCGGTGAGATTCCCGTTGCCGTCATAGGCGAATGCAGTCAGCAGCAGCCCCACCGCGGAGTCGCCTTCGGCCTCCGCACTAGCGGTTGGCTCGGCGGCCAGTGCCACCGCGTCCGAACTCCTCGCACCCAGCAGGCGCAGCCCGGTTATCCGTAGCCCCGCGGTCTCGACTCGGATCCGGTATCCGCCACTGTGCCAGACCTCGCTGGGAGTGCCGTCGTCGGAATAGTCGATGTCGATCTGATTCCCGTGCCGGTCGGTGATGGCCGTCAGCGGTAGCTGTGAGGCGCTCAACCCTCTCAACTCACCCGTAACGTTGGCCGGCTTGGCAAAGTGCCAGGAGCGTCCCTCCTGTGGGTCGCTGATGCGGAGTCCACCGGGCGTTTCCGGATCCCAGCTGAGCGGCCATCGAGGGCCCTCGACGGGGAAGACCGGCTCATCACGTCCGGGCACCGGGTAGACCAAGATCATGCCGTCCTCGGTCGCGAAGACGGCACCTTCGTCGTCGAGTTCGAGCCGCTGGTCGAGCGTCGAGGACCACGACGGTCCGAACCACCCGCCGCAGCGGTACGAGGACACATGGGTTCGCGAGAGAAGCAGCGGCAGAACAGCCGAAAGGCTGACGTCCTCCTGAGCCAGGACCATCTCACCCGAGGCGATGTCGATCGGGTCGCTTCGACAGTTGCGGTCGTCCGCTGGGGTGCTGGTCTTGTGCGGTTCTGCTGCCCCGTTCCGCAGGGGCGATTTCTGTGCGCCCCTTCCCGGATTCTTGCCGCCGGCGCGGCTACCCGTCCCGCCGATGCCACCCCCCGGCGCCTTGGGGTCCTTCTTGTCGCCCTTGTCGATGCCCGTGAAGTGGTCGGCCAGCTTACGGTCGTTTTCCTGATGGTTCTTGGCCATCTGCTTCACACCACGGGTCATGTTGTCGTCGAGGTGCTTGGCGGTCTTCTTGACACCGTCCTCGATGCCGTCGATGACCTTGTCCAACATCGCGTTAGCCGCGTCAGCGATGGCGTCCTTGCCACGGGTACGCCCGTGGTGACTTCTGGCCCGGCCGATCTTGCCGCCGGCCTTGTTGCGGAAGGTGCCACCTGCGCTCTGCAGGCCCGTCACTACGCGGTCGTGCTCATCCGGATCGAAACTGAACCCTCCGCCGCCTCCGCCGGCGCCTCCGCCCCCACTGCCGCTGCCGGCACTGAGGAGTTCCATCGGATTGGCCGCGGCCGATTTCGCGGAGTCCTTGGCGTCCTGCACGCCCTGCTGGAAGCCGCCCTTGCCGGCCTTGGCGGTCTGCCCCAGGTCCACTCCGTCCTTGGCTCCGAGGGCGTTGGCGCCGATCTGGACGACCAGGTCGCCGACCATTGCGCCCAGGGCCTCCTCGACGGGCGTCAGGGCGATGCTGATGACCTGTTCGGCGACCTGCTGGCACACCTCCTTGAAGAGGCGCTTGACGATTACGCGGGTCGCCTGGGTCGCGGCCAGCGCACCGACTTCGGAAAGGCCCAGCGTGAACGGTGCCGCCGCCTGCGCGGCGATCACTTCTGCGGCGAGGATACCCAGCTGGACAATCGCGCCGATCTTCGCGCCCTCTATGAGGACCGCCACACCATCCATGGCAGTGGCCGCCATGCGGCCGCACTCCCCCAGATTCTTGAGGTGAGTGCCATTGATCTTGCTCCAGTGAGCGTTGAGCGCGTCGACAGCCAACGAGCCTCCCGCTGACCCCACCAATCCCTGGATGGCCGTGTGAGCTTCGTTGGCACCGTGGTCGATGTCATCGGCGAACTCCCGCATGGCATCGGCCATGTCCCGGTAGTCGTCCTCGTCGACGTTCGGCCATGAGACACCGATGATGTCGAGTACTTCGTCCGCCCAGCCAGGCAGCACTACACCCACGTAAAGACACTCCCCCGTTGACCATTGCTCAGGTGATCAAATACTTCCAGCTGGGCGAACGGCTTCTCAAGCGCCCTATGAGCCCTTACCTGGCGGGTTTCCCGCGCACGTCATCGCCCAGTCGTGCGTATGCCGGTCATGGTCGGACGCGCACCAGGCGCTCCGCCTCGCCCACGATGTGCACCGGTCGTGCACCCACACAGCCTTCAGACGGTATCTGTGCAGGTCAGAGCGCTTCTCGTGCTGTTCTTCGACATCTAAAGGGCGGGGTCGGGTGAGCTGGTCCTACGGCCTTGTGCACCGGCCACCGTGACACCTGACCCAAGATCAGATGAGAGTGCGGGTCGCCATCTCCAGGGAGGAGATGGCGGCCCGCACTTGCGTCATGAGCCGCTCAGCGCCCTCTCAGAGGGTGGGTGTCTTGTGGACTGCGGTGCGGACTGTTGCGCTTGCGGCCCGGGGCCCGTGCGCCACCCTTGTGGGAGGAGAGCCGCACCCGAATCAGCGTGGCTCACGCGGCGGACGCCGCCCGAAGACCGCGACATCGGCGCCCATGCTCAGTACGAGATCCCCCTCGGTCGTAAGGGCGACGGCCTGGGGACTGCTCGCCGCCAGGAGCCCGGCGGGCTCGCCTGTACGAAGGTTCCACGCCCGTACCGTCCCATCGAGCTCACCGCCGCTTGAAACCGCGATCGGGGTGCCGTTCAGGACTGTGCACGCCACCGCGCCCACCGGGCCGTTGTGACCGATCAAGGGCTGGTCGAGCGGCTTGCCGGAGAGCAGGTCCCACGCCAGCACCTTCCCGTCACTGCCGCCGGTCACCGCGACCGGCTTGCCGTCCAGGCTCGTACACGCCACCGCGAACACTCCGCCGTCGTGTCCTTCCATGGGCGAGCCGATGGGCTTGCCGGAGGGCAGATCCCATAACCGCACCGTCCCGTCGCTCCCGCCGGTCACCGCGACCGGCCTGCCCTGCCAACTCGCACACGCCACAGCGCGCACCCAGCCCTCGTGACCTTTCATGGGAGGACCGAGGGGCGTACGGGAGGCCAGATCCCAACCTCGCACCGTCCCGTCCTGTCCGCCGCTCACCGCGACCGGCCTGCCCTGCCAGCTCGCGCACGCCACCGCGCGCACCCAGTCGTCGTGGCCGGTCAAGGGATTGCCGATCGGGGTACCGGAGGCCAGATCCCACACGCGCACCTTGTGGTCCTCGCCGCCGGTCAACGCGACCTGCTTGCCATTCAGGCCCGTGCACGCCACCGCGTATACCGTTCCGTCGTGCCCAGTCATGGGCCTGCCGACAGGGGTACCGGAGGTCAGGTCCCACACCCGTACGGTTGCGTCGCTGCTGCCGGTCACCGCGACCTGTCTGTTGTTCAGGCTTGTGCACGCCACGGCGTACACCCAGTCGTCGTGGCCGGTGCGCGGATTGCCGAGCGGAGTGCCGGCGGTGAGGTCCCATACCCGGACCGTCCCCTTGCCCTCGCCGCCGCCGGTTACTGCTACAGGGGTGTCGTCCAGCCTCGTACAGGCCACCGAATTCACCCAGTCGCCGTGGCCGACCATTGGCTGTCCGATGCGGGTACGAGAGGGCAGATCCCACAGGCGTACCGTCCTGTTGCTGCCGGTCACCGCGACCGAATTGCCAGACCACGCCACTGCTCGCACCCAGTCGTCGTGGCCGGTCAGGGGTTTGCCGAGAGAGGTCCCGGAGGCCAGATCCCACACACGCACCTTGCGGTCCTTGCCGCCGGTCAACGCAACGGGCCTGCCGTTCACGTTCGTACAAGCCACCGTGTAAACCCTGCCGTCGTGACCGGTCGGGGCACCGAGGCGTCTTAGGGAACCGAGGCGTGTTCCGGAGGCCAGATTCCACGCGAGTACGGTGCCGTCACTGCCGCCGGTCACCGCGATGGGCGCGCCCTCCCGGTACGTACACGCGACCGCCAGCACCTCGCCGTTGTGGCCGGGCAGGGGATCGCCGAGGGGCGTACCGGAGACCAGGTCCCACACCCGAACGGTGCCGTCACTGCCGCCGGTCACCGCGATGGGCGCGCTCTCGCGGTACGTACACGCGACCGCCAGCACCTTGCCGTCGTGGCCGATCAGGGGGCGCCCCCGGGCAGTGCCGGAGACCAGGTCCCATACGCGCACCGTTCCATCATCGCCGCCCGTCACAGCGACGGGGGTTTTGCCGAGATTCGCGCACGCCACCGCGAGCACCTTGCCGTCATGGCCGGTCAGGGGCTGGCCGACAGCCGTACCCGCGGCCAGATCCCACACCCGCACCGTCCCGTCGTCGCCGCCGGCCACCGCGACCGGCCTGCCGCCCAGGCTGGTACACGCCACCGCTCTCACCCTGTCCTCGTGACCGGTCAGGGTGTCGCGCAACGCCGGGGAGAAGTTGCTTCCCGTGGCCCACCGGGGTGCCCAGTTCCCCTCCGGGATGTGGTCGGCCAACTGCTGCTGCAAGGAGTCGGCGCCTGCCCGCGCGGCGTCCAGGGCGAGTACCTGTCGGCGGACAGCCGCGGTAGCGGTTCCGTGGATGCTGATGGAGGCGCGGTAGACCGCTGCCGTCAGCCGGGCACGCTCGGTGCGGGCGTGGTGCAAGTGTGGGGTGAGGCCGCGGGGGGTGGCGTGGACGAGGTATTCGGTGTCAGTGACGGTCTCGTCGAGGCGTCCGGCTGCGGCCCCGTGGGTGGCAAGGTAGTTGAGGGTGTAGGGGTGCGCGCGGGACCAGTCGCGGGTCGAGTCGCCTCGGTAGGGCACGCGGTCGATCAGGACATCGGTGAACGCCGCGTGCACGGCTTGCGGGTCGATGCCGTCGCGCAGGTGCTCTGCCAGGGCCTGGTGGTAGAGGCGGTAGGCGGAGCGGCCGGATTCGGTGGCTTCCACAGCGTAGGAGCCGGCCGTGTCGCGCAGCCACAGGAGGTCGTCGTCGGTGTAGGTACGGCCGGAGATCGCGGAGGCCAGCGGGGCCCAGATGTCTTCCCAGGGCAGACCCTGGCCTTCGGCGAAGGCCAGGGGGCGCAGGAGGTCCGCGGCCCGTTGCGCGTCCGGGCCCAGGCGGTGCGTGAGGTCGTCGTGCATGGCCTGTCCGGGCAGGCGGGGCAGGCTGTTCTGCCACTGCCGGTCCGACGGGTCGGCGATGACGTCGTCGGCTGCGGCGAGGGTGCCGGCGGCGATGCGGGCGACGAGGAACGACGTTCCGGCGGCAGCGGCGACCGCTTGGGCGACCGGAGCTGCTGCTTCGGGGTGCCGGCTGTAGGGAGAGGTGCGGTGGGCGTCGAGCAGGTTGTAGACGGTGTAGGCCTGCAGCGCCTCGGGGTCGGCGTAGCGGGGGTCGTCGAGATCGACGACCTGCTCGCTGGTGGAGTGGTGCCTGGCGGTGATGCCGAGGCGGTCCAGGAGGTGCGGGCGGGTGCCGAGCAGGAGGCAGATGCGGCCGTCCGAGTGGTCGATCAGGGGACGCAGGATCTGTGAGCACAGGGTGTCGGGTGTGGCGGCCTCGTCCAGGGCGTCGATGAGGACGGTGAACGGCCGCTCGCCCTGTCGTGCGCCCAGGGCTTCGAGCAGTTCGCCGACGGTGTCGGCGTGCACGTGGGCCGCGGCGGCCAGCGCGTGCAGCACGTCGGTGTCGGTGAGGTTCTGGGCGTAGACGGTGACGTCGAGCGCGCCTTCCTCGGGGATCAGTTGGGGGGCGAGGTTGAGGGAGTCGATGGGGACGGTGCGGCGGCGTTCGGGATGGGCCAGGGCGGCGATCAGGCCGAGTACGGCGGTCTTGCCCGAGCCGGGGCCCGCGGTGACGACCCGGCACGTCGATTCGCTGCCGGTGCCGGGCGAGCGGAGCCAGTTGGCGAGGTGGTCCAGGGCCGCGTGGCGGCCGCAGAACCACCAGCCCTGGGAGGCGTCGCCGTGGTACCCCATGGCGCGTACCAGCAGGCGGGTGGTGAATTCGGTGTCGCGGCGCCGGGCCTGTTCGTCGAACTCGGCGGCCTGCTGGACGGCCAGGTCCACGTCGGTCAGCCGGGTGCTGTGACGCGGGTTGGGCAAGAAGGCGGGCGGCTCCCCGGTCAGCCCGATCAGGGCCAGGCCGATGCGCTGGTACGCGGGCCGGTCACGGTGGTCGTTCATCTGCTGCACCACGGCGGACACCGACAGCGTATCCGGGCCGTGCCCGGCGGTGGCCTGGCTGGCCACCGCCTCGGTGAGCAGGTGGGGGAAGGCGCCGGCCTTGGCCTGCTGGTGCGGCTGGGCGGAGGAGACCACCACCAGCCCCGATCCGGTGGTCTGTCCCCACTTCGCGCCGATGCGCCCCAGGGCGGCCGCGGCCAGTTCGTTGCCGCCCTGCCCGGAGTAGCAGGTGTCCAGCAACAGCATCAGCCGCCGTACCTTCGTTCCGACCAGCATTTTGCGGGCCAGCTCCACGGCGGGCAACGAGGTACCGGCGATGTTGTCCCCGTCGCTCTCCGCGGTCAACAAGACGTACTCGCCGCCCTCGTCGAGGACCTCGCCATGGCAGGCCAGGTAGACCACGATCACGTCGTCCTCGCGACGGTCCGGAGACGTGCAGAACGCGTTCAACTGGCCGGTCAGCTGGGTGCCGGTGGGGTCCAGCCCGAGGCCGGTGTAGTGCTGGTAGCCCAGCTCGCCCGTGAACAGCTCGATGACGCGCTCACGGGCGTCGATCAGCTCCCGCCGGTCCAGCTCAGGGGAATTGGGGTACCGGGAGACGGCGGTGGCGATCAGGAACCGGCGTGGCTCCTCCGTACCCGCACCGTCGATGTGCAGAGCGGTCATTTCAGCCCTTCCACGATCGCGCGCCCGCACAACTCATCGGTCAGATACGCGGTCGCATCATGCGCGTGGGAACCGTTGTGCACCCGCACTGAACGCAGGCCCTCACCGAAAGCGGGCCGCAGATCCTTCACCAGCGCGACCACATCGCCCTCATCAGTGATGTTCGTCCACACCAGGTCCTGCCCACCCGGCCACACCCCCTGCGCCGCGCGGCCCAACCCGACCGGCCGGGGCTCCAGCCGATGGAAAATCAAGTTCGGGATGCCCAGCGGAGACCCCAGGGTCACCAAGGCCCGCACCCGATGGCCGGGCAGGGCGCACAGCGCCTCATAGGCGACCACCGAGCCCAGGGAGTGCGCCACCACCACCCGGGTGTCCTCCCCGATGGCATCGATCACCCGTGTACGAGCCCGGGTCCGCAACTCGGCGTCGAGGAGGTAGCGGTGGACCTGTTTCACGTCGAAGACCATGGAGCGCAGGGCGAGACCGGCGAAGAACCGCGACCCCGACAGGGCCCGCAGCGCAGCCTGCACCGAGCGCGGCGTCGCAACGAGAGTGTCCGCCCCAGGAGGCACCACGCCGGGATCGGTCTCGGCCGCCGCACGCCACCAGGCCCGCAGCAGCTCCTGCTCGAAACCCTCGCCCACATCGGCGGCCGTGAAGCGAGGATCCCCGACCGCGAGATACTGCCCGGCCGGTCGGAACAAGTCCCCATAGAACGCCATCGCCACATCCGACTCGGACACGGCATCGCCGCCCCCCGCGCGGCGCAACCCATCGGCCAAAGCAGGCTGCCACTCGTTCAACAGCGTGCCCTCGCCTAACAGTTGCTTGCCGATCCCGTGCACCCCCACCACACGCGGCACAAGAACCCCCGGAACTCTCTCAGCTGTAACAAGCACTGTAGGCACAACCATCGACCACCATGCCAGCAGCGGCTGGATCCGGGCGCGTGATCTACAGCTCGACTTGCCTGCCAACGCCCGAGACGTCCCGAGCGGTTGCCCCGGGGCGGGACAACCGCTCGTTGCGCATCCCCCTCGGCCTGCGCTGTCGCTGGTCGGTGAACTCCGGTGCAGCCCCGGTCACTTCCCGTCGGCCCCGATCGCCGTCAGCCCCTTCTCGGTGGGCCCGTAGGCCTGGTGGTTGTCGGCCCAGAAGGCTACGGGGGAGGTCCATGAGGCGGTGTTGCCGCTGAATTCGTAGGTCCAGTGGGCTTTTCCGTTGTCGGGGTCCAGGGCCCAGAGTTGGGCCTGGGCCCAGAGGTAGAGCTTGTTGTCGGTGCACTGGAGGGCGAGGACTCCGGAGCGGAGTGTCGGGAGGGAGCCTGCCCAGCGGACGGTGCCGGTTTTGGCGTGGAAGGCGTAGACGAAGAGGTGGCCCTGGTAGTCGGGGCCGGCGGCGTAGACGGTGGCGCCGTCGGGTGCGGCCGCCACGGCGTGGAAGATCCTGCGGTCGGGAGACTGCCAGGCCTTCTGGCCGTTCGTGGCGTCGACGGCATAGAGGCGGTCGGACAGGTAGAGGAAGTTGCCGCCGGCCGAGCAGTGCGGGCCGTCGTGCCAGGAGACGAGGAAGATGTCGCTGTCGTGGCCGGAGGTCTGGCCGCCTCCTGGGGCGGGCTGTTGCCACTGGGGCTTGCCGCGGGCGTTGACGTCCAGTCCGGAGAGCTTCGGGGCGCTCCCGTCGGGGTTGCTGCTGGTCCACAGCAGGCGGGTACCGGACGACGGGACTTTCAGGGAGTTCTGTCCCGGGGCCACGCTCTGGGCCGTGGTCTCCCAGCGGATCTTTCCGGTCGTCTGGTCCACGGCCCAGATGAAGCTCTTCTGGGAGAAGAGGTCCGATCCCTTCGACTGGCCGGAGCGCAGCTTTTCGAGTTCGGAGCGCAGGTCTTTCATGTCGGAGGAGAAGTTGCTGCGTGACATCGTGCCGGTGACGTAGACCGTGTCGTCGAGCATCCCGGGCACCCACGCGGTGGCCACTCCGGTGTCCGGCCCGCCGGTGGTCCAGGCGACCTTGCCGGTGGCGAGGTCCACGGCCCGCAGTACGTGGGCGGGTTCCAGCACCCAGCCCGTGCGGCCGCGCATCTTCGTCTGTCCCACGGCGAACGCCCTGCCGTGGCCGACGACGACGGGGCAGCCGCCCATGCCGGCGGTCATCTGGGTCGAGAGGTTGGCCAGCGGCCCCCACGTGGGGCGGCCCGCCCGGTCGAAGGCCCAGAGGTGCTTGCCGCTGACGGCGACGACCGTCCCGTCCCCGCCCGTCACCTGGGTCAGCGGTTCGGTGAGGGGCGCCGTCCACAGAGGGGTCGCGGTGGTGCGGGTGGCGAGCGAGCGCGAGGGGTCCTTGAGGGAGCGGGCGGCCGGCGGTTTCCCGTCGGCGCGGCCGTCCCACAGCGACAGGGCGAGCGTCGTGCCGCCGCCGGCCAGCGCCACGGTGCCGCCGGCCAGGCCGAGCAGGAGCTTGCGGCGGGTGGGCCGCGGGGTCGGGTCTGGGGCTGAGTCCGGGGCCGGGGCCGGTGGTGCGTCCAGGGCCGGTGGCGCGTCCGGGAAGTCCGGGGCCGGTGCGTACGCGGGTTCCGGCCACCCCGGCGGGGGTGTCTGTCCGGCGGCCGGGGAGGGCCAGGCACCGGGGACGGGCAGGAGTTGTGTGGCCGGGGTCGGTGCGGCGTCGGAATCACCGGGCAGGGCGGGCATGCGTTGCGTCGGGCCCGGAGCGGACGGCTGCGTAGGCGCCATGACCGCGGACGCCTCTTCGATCGCGGCGATCAGGACCGGCGGCAGCCAGCCTCCCGGTACCGCCGACTCCGCTTCCCGCTCGATGAATTGGACGACCTGCCGCGGCGTCGGACGGTCGGTGGGGTCCTTCGCGAGACAGGCCGCGACCATCAGCCGCAGCCCGTCCGGCACCGCGGACAGATCCGGCTCGTCCTCCACCACCCGTTTCAGGACGTCCGGGACGCGGCCCGTGCCGAACGGACTCGACCCGAGCGCGGCGAAGGCGAGGGTCGCCCCCAGCGAGAACATATCGCTCGCCGGGGACAGCGGTTCCCCTTTTCCCTGCTCGGGAGACATGTACGCGGGTGTACCGAGGACCACTCCGGTGGTGGTCAGCGCGGTCCCCTCGGCGGCCCGCGCGATGCCGAAGTCGATGACGTACGGCCCGTCGAGAGCCAGCAGCACGTTCGCGGGTTTCAGGTCCCGGTGCGTCAGCCCCGCGGCGTGGATGGTCACCAGCGCCTCGGCGATGCCGGCCGTCAGGGCCCGTAACGCCGTCTCGGGCAGCGGGCCGCCGATCGCCACCGCGCGGTGCAGGGAGATCCCCGGTACGAAGGCCGTCGCCATCCACGGCACGGCGGCGTCCGGGTCCGCGTCGACCACCGGGGCGGTGAAGGCACCGGAGGCGGCGCGCGCGGCCGACACCTCGGCACGGAACCGGGCGCGGAACTTGGGGTCGCCGCCCAGTTCCGGGCGGATCAGTTTCACCGCGACGGTGCGGCCACCGGCCGACCGGCCGAGGTAGACCGATCCCATACCGCCCGATCCCAGGCGGCCCAGCAGTGTGTAGGGGCCGACCCGGGGCGGGTCCGAGGGGTCCAACGGCTCCATTTTCAGGCTCCGTTCGCATGCAGTGCGGCGACTGTCGTGGCCGTCGGGTCCGAGAGGCAGAGGCGGCCGTCACCGGCTGTCCACGCCAGTTTCGAGGGATCGGTTCCCTTCATGCCGGTGTACTTCCAGCGGGGTTTGCCGTTCGACGGGTCAAATGCCCACACGACGGAGTCCGCACCCATCCGGTACAGGTTTCCGTCGGCGCACAGGAGGCGGGCACCGAAGGACCGGGAGTCCTTGGAGTCGGCGGGGACCGGCACCTTCCACCGCGTCCGGCCGGTCCCGCTGTCCAGGGCGCCCAGTGAGAAGCCGTGGTCCTTGTCCTGCCAGAGGGCGTAGAGGACGCTTCCGTCCTTGTCGGTGGCGATGCCGTCGCCCCGGAGGGACATCGGGACGGCGTCCGGAACCTCCCACACGCTCTTTCCGGTCGCCGCGTCCAGCGCCGACATCCGGCCGCCGCCGTCGACGAGGACGAAGTGCCGCCCGGCGGCGTCGACGGTGTGCGGCTCCACCTTCTTCGACCAGGCGACCTCGCCCTTGGCGTCGAGCGCCCGCAGCCGGGTGGTGCTCGCGAACAGGGCGCCGTCACCGCGCTGCGGCAGGGCCGAGAAGATGAGGCCCGCGTCCTCGCCGTGGAACCAGGAGGTCTTCCGGGACGCGAGGTCCAGCGCCCAGACGTGGTAGCCCGCGGGAGACGGACCGTGGTCCTTCCCGTCACCGAAGCCGATCAGATACGCCGTGCCGTCCAGGACGCCGCAGAAGCGGAGCACTCCCTGGGTGTGGGGCCGGTCCAGCGTCGCCGTCCAGGCGGCCTTGCCCTTGGCCAGGTCGATGGCGAGTACGGCGCTGCGCATCTCCATCGACTTCATCGCCATCCCGGCCACGTACAGGTGGCCGTCGTCCACCGCGGCGATGACGTTCGGCAGCGAGCCCTGGACCGAGAAGGCGAGGCCGTGGTCGGCGCCGCTCACGGTCCACTTCGTACGGCCCTCGTCGTCGAGCGCCAGGACCTTCTCCAGGGAGGGGCACACCACCACGCCGTCGGTCGAGATCACCTGCGGGCAGGTCGCGGACTGCTTCATCTTCCAGGCCAGGGTCGCCTCGGGGACATCGTTGCCAGAGGGGCGGGGGCCGCTGCCCGACCCGCCCTTGGCCTCCCCGGAAGCGCTCAGGGCCAGCCCGAGCCAGGTGCCCGCCCCGGCCACCGCGAGCGTTCCCCCGGCCAGCCCGAGGAGCAGCTTTCTGCGCCCCAACCAGGGGCGGCCGGACGGGGACTGCGGGCCGCCCGCATACGGGCCGCCTGCATTCGGACCACCTGCAGTCGGACCGCCAGGCTCCGGACGGCCCACACCCGGACCGCCCGACTCCGGACCGCCCGACTCCGCCAGGACGGGCCCCGCCGGCCCGGAAGCCGGAGCGCCGGGGACCGGAGCACCGAGGCCCGGGGTCACCTGGGTGAACGGCAGCGTCGGCGGGGGTTCGGGCAGGGTCGTCATGACGGCCCGCACGGCGATGATGTCGGCGGCGACCGCGTCCGGGAGCCAGCCGCCCGACGGGACGGGGTGGCCCTCCCGCTCGACGAACTCGGACACCTGGCGCGGGGTCGGCCGGTCGTCGGGGTCCTTGGCCAGACAGGCCGCGATCAGGTCCCGGAGCCCCGCCGGGACCGCGCCGAGGTCCGGTTCGGTGTGCACGATACGGAACAGCACCCCCGCTGCCGCACCCGCGCCGAACAGGCTGTCGCCGCGTGCGGCGAAGGCGATCGCCGAGCCCAGCGAGAAGGTGTCGCTGGCCGAGGTGAGCGCCTCCCCCACCGCCTGCTCCGGCGACATGTACGGCGCCGAGCCGATGATCGCGCCGGTGGACGTCAGCGCCGTGCCGTCGACGGCCCGTGCGATCCCGAAGTCGATGACGCGCGGCCCGTCCAGCGCCAGCAGGACGTTCGCCGGTTTCAGATCCCGGTGGATCAGCCCGGCGTCGTGCACGCTGGCCAGCGCCTCCGCCACCCCGGCCGTCAACGCCCACAGCACGTTCTCGGGTAAGGGGCCCCGTGTGCCCACCGCCTGCTCCAGCGACACGCCGACGACGAAGGTGGTCGCCATCCACGGGATCTGAGCCTGCGTATCGGCGTCCACGACCGGGGCCGTGAAGGCTCCGGAGACCAGCCGCGCCGCCTCGACCTCGCGCTGGAACCGGTCCCGGAACGCGTCGTCCCGCGCCAGATCCGGCCGCACCACCTTCACCGCGACCGTGCGGCCCCGGGCCCGGCCGAGGTACACCGCGCCCATCCCTCCGGCACCCAAGCGGCCGAAGAGCGTGTAGGGCCCGATCCGCCGCGGGTCCGCGGCACCGAGCTGCTTCATCGCATCCCCCTTCAATGAGCCCCCACAGGCTACTGCCGGATCCGCGGGCACCCACCCTGATTCGGATCAACCCGTCCGGCCCAACGGGCGGTGTTCTTACGGCTGTTGGGGAGGTGGCTCGCCGCTGCGCCGGCGCCTCGCACCCTCCGCCCCGGGTTGACCGTGCGAGTCACCGGCCCTGCCTGCCGGCCGGCCGCGGAGGCCGGCTCCGGCCGGTTCGGTGCCCCCGTCCCCGCGCCCCGGTCGCGCCGCCCGAGGCAGACTGGCGATATGCCTGAATTGCCGGAAGTTGAATCGCTCGCACGGTTCCTCGCCGACCACCTGGCCGGCCGGGCCGTCGACCGCGTGTATCCCGTCGCCGTACATGCGCTCAAGACCTATGACCCGCCGGTCACCGCGCTCGAAGGGGGTGCGTGCGAGGGGGTGACGCGGTACGGGAAGTTTCTCGATTGTCAGGTCGGGGGGCTGCATCTGGTGCTGCACCTGGCCAGGGCGGGGTGGGTGCGGTGGAGCGACAAGCTGCCGGCGGTGCCGCCGCGGCCCGGGAAGGGGCCGCTGGCGCTGCGGGTGCGGCTCGCCGGAGCGGACGGGGCGGGGTTCGACGTGACCGAGGCGGGGAGCCAGAAGCACCTCGCGGTGTATGTCGTACGGGATCCGCGGGAGGTGCCCGGTGTGGCGCGGCTGGGGCCCGATCCGCTGTCGGCGGACTTCACCCCGGAGGCCTTCCGTGCGCTGCTGGAGGGGGAGCGCCGCCAGATCAAGGGCGTGCTGCGCGACCAGAGCGTGCTGGCGGGGATCGGGAACGCCTACTCGGACGAGATTCTGCACGCCGCCCGGATGTCGCCGTTCAAACTGGCCGCGAAGCTCTCCGAAGAGGAGGTGGAGCGGCTGTACGCGGTGATCGGGGCGACGCTCCAGGAGGCGGTCGAGCGGTCCCGGGGGCTGGCCCTGAAGGACCTCAAGGCGGAGAAGAAGAGCGGGCTACGGGTGCACGGGCGCAAGGGCGAGCCCTGCCCGGTGTGCGGGGACACGATCCGCGAGGTGTCGTTCAGCGATTCGGCGCTGCAGTACTGCCCCACCTGCCAGACGGGCGGTAAGCCCCTCGCGGACCGGCGGCTGTCCCGGTTGCTGAAGTAGACGAGCCGGGGACGGCCGCCGTTCCGCGCGGGTGGTCAGCCCTCGGAGCCGTCGGACGCCAGCAGCTCCCGCAGTTCTGCCACCGCCTCACGGAGCCGGTCGGCGAAGACCTGCATCGGGCCGGCCACCGCCTGCGGGGTGCTCAGATAGACGTGGAAGCTGTCGGGCAGCAGGACATAGGCGACGCCGATACAGCGGCTGCTGGTGGAGCCGAAGCCGAAGTACTGGATGTGCGCGGACGGGGCGGAGCTGGTGCTCAGGTAGTCGTCCCGCATCGTCAGCCAGCCCGGTGTCCGGTAGAGGGCGGGCTGCTCGGTCACGCCGAGCTCCGCCCCGCGGCGCCGCTGGATCAGCTCCAGCTCCCACAGGTGCTGCTCGGGTGCCTCGCCGGCCTGGCACTCCTTGGCGCGCGCCACATGCTTGCCGGCGGCGGCCCGGAACGCGGCACGGCGGGCGTCCGCCGAGGCCGCCGGGTCCTCCATCGCGGCCACGAACGCCTGGATCTCCGGGGTGACGACGCGCATCGCCTCGGTCCGGCCGCGCCGCCACTGGCGGGTGGCGATCGACTCGTAGGTGGCGCCGAGGTGCCCCTTGGCGCGCTGATGGGCCAGCTGGTAGGCGAGCTGGACGAACGCGTCCGGTGAGGCGCCCAGCGCCTTGGCGGTGCTGCTGCCGAAGTCGTCGAAGGCGACGGTCCGGGTGGCGGTGGCCGCCCCGTACTCCACGAAGGCGTCGGCGGCGGAGCGCACCTGTGCCCGGAGGGCGTCGTCCAGCTCGAAGACGACCGGCTCCAGGGCCGGGAGCCCCTGGGAACGGGCCCCGGACCGGTGGGAGTGTTCCTCGGCCGGGGTGCTGAGCAGGGCGTCGGTGAAGCTGAGGATGGTGGTCCCGTCCAGCTCGCAGTGCTCCACGTTGATGCCCGCCCGGCCGTCGGCGAACACGATCAGGGACACGGCCTTGTCGAACCAGCGGTTGCCGCGGTCGCCGTACAGCAGCTGGTCGCAGGCCTCCTGCGTGTCGGCGGGGGCGGAGTCCTCCAGGCAGACGCAGAACAGGGCGGTCTCGATGTCGTCCAGGGCGTCCGCGTTACGGGGGTGGTGGGCGCGCAGGGACTCCCGGGCGTCGGCCCACTGCGCGCGCGCCATGGTGGTGAGGTGGCCGACCGAGGTGCCGGCCGCGGCCGGTTCGGCGCCGGCCTTCTGCACGGCGCGCAGTCCCGCTTCGAGGTCGTCGAGGCTGTGCGGGACGCCGTCCGCGCCGAGCACCTCCATCCGGAACATGGTGCCGCGGTGGAACACCACGATGTGACGGGCCCCGGACGGGCCCGGCCAGGCGTCGGTGTAGGGGCTGCGGACGGTGTCCTGCTGCGCGCCGGGAATGCGGGTGGCGGAGAACAGGTACTTGTTCTGCACCATCGACTGGGGCACGCCCCGCTGCACCACCGGCGGGATGAGCTCCTGATCCAGCTGGCGCTTGTAGTCGACGGCGCCGGCGATGAGCCCGGCCGCCCGCTCGACCTGTGACTGCGGCTGTCCGGGGGCGGGGTCCTGGAACAGGAAGAAGAAGTTGGCGTTGAGCGCGATCCGGTCCCGGCGGCCCAGGTAGCGGTACGGCCAGAAGGTGTCGAGCCAGCTGTGGACGCCCTCCGTGGCGTCGTACTCCTCCAGCGCCGACTGCAGCACCCGGCCGGGGCCGCCGGGACGGAGGAAGGCGGCCACCTCCGCCTCGGTCGCCGCCCGCTCGTCGGCGGTCAGCAGCGGCGCGCACCAGTCGAGGAACCTCTCGCAGCTCGCTTCCAGCGTGGGCAGCGGCACCCGCGGGAGGCTGTCCTCCTGGGCGAAGGTTGTCATGGCGGCCCTTTCCTGACGGTTATTCAATTCTGCTCTCTCGATTCGGATCGTGGGGACCTGTGCTGTCACTCGTCCATGGTCGCGCCGTCACCCACCGTGTCCGCTCTTTGGGGAGTGCGGAACGGGGCACGGTCGCGGCGGGGGGCGCTCGTGCCGTCCGCTAATCCAGCAGCCGGTCGCCGCGGACGGCCCGGCCCTCGGCGGCGGTGTGTGCGGGCAGTACCCGGCCGAAGAGCTGCCGGGTGCGTGCCACGCTCCCGATGACGCCGGGCCGCTCGCTGTAGGCGAAGATCGCGGAGTGGCGCGCGGTCTCGCCGCGCACCGGACTCACCCGGTGGAGCGAGTAGCGGCCCTTGAACAGCTGCAGGTCGCCGGGGTGCAGCGGGAGGCGCCGGATCAGCCGTTCGCCCCGGCCGTCGAGGACGTCCCGGACGTCGTCGAAGTGCTCGTCGTGCGCGGACCGGATGTTCGGGCAGTACTCGAAGACCCCGCCGTCCTGGGCCTGCCGGGTGAGCATGCTGACGGTGAACTCGTTGGTGTCGAAGTGCCAGGGGTGCTCCATGCCCGGGGCGACGACGTTGAGCACGAGCCCGGAGAGCGGGTCCGCCAGCTCGTGCAGCCGCGGCAGTCCGAAGCAGCGGGCGAGGAAGTCCTGGAAGACCGGCTCGGAGTAGAGCCGGCTGATGAGGGAATCGGCGGGGACGCGGTCCCGTGGGACGAAGGCGTTGCCCCGCTGGAAGGTCCGCCGGCCGGGGTGGTCGGCGGGCAGCGCCGAGTCCACCGCGATGTTGTAGACGTTGACCGTCTCGATGTCGTAGTGCGCCTGGGGGGCGATGGCGGCGCACTCCTGCTCCAGGGCCGTGCGCAGCGCCGGGCGGATGAAGTCCGGCAGCACGGTGCAGCCGAGTGTCAGGAGTTCGTGCCGGGCCCGGGAGATCACGGCCTGTCCCCCGGCACTGTCGGGTTCCGGCAGGGGGTACCGGTCGGTGTCGACCACCTGGTCGAGCGTGAGGGTTTGCGCAGTGCTCATTCGATCCTCTCCACATGCGGGCAGACCGTCGTGAGCCGGATGCCGCCCGCGGCCGCGCGGCCCCGCTGCGGACGCCCCCTCCAGGCGGTCCCCGCGGTCCGCGCGCCGTCGGGGCGCGCCCCCGGCTCGTCGGCAACTCCTCTTGCAGCAACTCCACCGAGGAGCAGCACAGTTGAAGCTCCCACAGCGCCGCCGGGTTGTCTGTGACACGTCGCACTGCGCGACGCGGTAACTGCGATCCGTGCGGTGGGGAGCGGGGCGCCGGCGGGCGGCGGAGTCGTCTGCGTCACGTTTTTTGCAACTTGTTGCATAACCTCGCCGGCTGGTCTACAACTACTGCCACGACCACCGCGCCTGGAGGCCCCCCATGAGCCAGTTCCCCCACCTGATGAGCCCGCTCGACCTCGGGTTCACCACCCTGCCCAACCGGGTGCTGATGGGGTCGATGCACATCGGGCTGGAGGAGGCCGAGAACGGCTTCGCGCGGATGGCCGCCTTCTACGCCGCCCGCGCGAAGGGCGGTGTCGGCCTGATGGTGACCGGCGGTATCGCGCCGAACGACGCCGGCCGGCCGTACGAGGGCGGGGCCAAGCTCACCACCGAGGCGGAGGCGGCGCAGCACCGGACGGTGACCGACGCGGTGCATGCGGCGGGCGGCCGGATCGCGATGCAGATCCTGCACTTCGGGCGGTACGCGTACCACGCGGACCTGGTCGCGCCGAGCGCCCTCCAGGCGCCCATCAGCCCGTTTGTGCCGAACGCGCTCACCGACGACGAGGTCGAGCAGACCGTCGAGGACTATGTGCGGGCGGCGGAGCTGGCCAAGTCCGCCGGGTACGACGGCGTCGAGATCATGGGCTCCGAGGGCTATCTGATCAATGAGTTCATCGTCGGCGCGACCAACCGGCGCACGGACCGGTGGGGCGGCTCCTACGAGAACCGGATGCGCTTCCCGCTGGAGATCGTGCGCCGCACCCGTGAGCGCGTCGGCACCGACTTCATCCTGATCTACCGGCTCTCGATGCTGGACCTCATCCCGGGCGGTTCGACGCTGGAGGAGGTGGTCACCCTCGCCAAGGAGATCGAGGCGGCGGGGGCCACGATCATCAACACCGGCATCGGGTGGCACGAGGCCCGTATCCCCACCATCGTGACCTCGGTGCCGCGCGGTGCCTACACCTGGGTGACGAAGCGGCTGATGGGCTCGGTGACCATCCCGCTGGTGACCAGCAACCGCATCAACACCCCTGAGGTCGCCGAGGAGTTGCTCGCCGACGGACGGGCCGACATGGTGTCGCTGGCCCGGCCCTTCCTCGCCGACCCGGACTTCGTCGCCAAGGCGCGGGACGGCCGGTCCGAGGCGATCAACACCTGCATCGGCTGCAACCAGGCCTGCCTCGACCACACCTTCAGCGGGAAGATCACCTCCTGTCTGGTCAACCCGCGGGCCTGCCACGAGACCGAGCTGGTCCTCTCCCCCACCCGGCGGCGCAAGCGGCTCGCCGTGGTCGGCGCCGGGCCGGCCGGGCTCGCCTGTGCCGTGTCCGCGGCCGAGCGCGGCCATGAGGTCACCCTGTTCGACGCCGCGGCCGAGGTCGGCGGGCAGCTGAACATCGCCAAGCGGATCCCGGGCAAGGAGGAGTTCGACGAGACCCTGCGCTACTTCCGTCACCAGCTCGACAGTCACGGCGTGGACGTACGGCTGAACTCCCCGGTCACGGCCGCGGACCTCGGGGCGTACGACGAGGTCGTGGTCGCCACCGGCGTCACCCCGCGCACCCCGGAGATCGAGGGCATCGACCACCCGAGCGTCGTCAGCTACCTCGATGTGCTGCGGGACGGGGCGCCGGTCGGCGAACGCGTGGCGATCATCGGGGCGGGGGGCATCGGCTTCGATGTCGCCGAGTTCCTCACCGATGCCGGCGACTCGGCGAGCCAGGACCCGGAGGCTTACTTCCGCGCCTGGGGCGTCGACACCGCATACGGCGACCGGGGCGGGCTGCGCGCGCCCGAGCGGCCCAGGACCGCGCGGCAGGTGCATCTGCTCCAGCGCAAGCCGTCGAAGGTCGGCGCCGGTCTCGGCAAGACCACCGGCTGGATCCACCGTACGGAGCTGCGGCACCGGGGCGTGACCATGGTCGCCGGGGCCGCGTACGAGCGGATCGACGACGAGGGCCTGCACCTCACGGTCGACGGCACGGCCACCACCCTCCCCGTGGACACCGTCGTGCTGTGCACCGGACAGGAGCCGCGCCGGGACCTGTACGAGGAGCTGCGGGCCGAGGGGCGCGCCGTGCACCTCATCGGCGGTGCGGATGTCGCCGCGGAGCTGGACGCCAAGCGCGCCATCCAGCAGGGGACGGAGCTCGCGGCGGCCCTGTGAGCCGCTGCCCGGCCGGGCTCACGGCAGGCGCCGCGAGCCCGCCGCGCCCCGGTCGCCGCGCCTAGGATTCCCCCATGTCACTGCCGCACGCGATCCTCACCGCCCTGCTGGAGAAGCCGTCGTCGGGGCTGGCGCTGACCCGTCGGTTCGACCGGTCGATCGGCTACTTCTGGTCGGCCACCCATCAGCAGATCTATCGCGAGCTGGGCAAGCTGGAGCAGGCCGGGTTCATCCGGGCGCTGCCGAGCGCGCAGCCGTCCCGGGGGCAGAAGAAGGAGTTCGAGGTGCTGCCCGCGGGCCGCGCGGAGCTGACCCGCTGGGCCGGTGGTGAGCAGGACTCCAAGCCCATCCGGGACGCGCTGCTGCTGCGGATGCGGGCCTCGGCGGTGGTCGGGCGGACCGGGCTCGATGCGGAGCTGCGGCGCCATCTGACGCAGCACCGGCGGCAGTTGGCGGAGTACCAGGAGATCGAGGACCGCGACTTCGGGGCGGCCGCGGATCCGGAGGACCGGTTGCGTCGGCTGGTGCTGCGGGCCGGGATCGGGCTGGAGACCTTCTGGGTGGAGTGGCTGGCGGAGGCGCTGGCGGAGGTGACGGACATGGACGCCGCGACGGCCCCGGGGGACGGCGCGGACGGCTGAGCCGGGCCCGCGGGCCCGGCGGGGAAGCGCACGGTGCGGCCGGCCCCGGGGAAGTCCCGGGACCGGCCGCCCTGTTGATGCGCCGGGAGCCGTCAGCAGTTGTCGTAGATCAGGGCGCGCACCAGACGGCAGGTCGTGTCGGACGGGGCGTGGACCCCTATCTCGGCCGCGGTGCTGCGGATCTTGCGGTTGTGGGCCTGCTCGGGGCGGTAGACGCCGGTGTCGAGCAGGGCGATGGCCAGCCGCATGGCCTTCAGGCGGCGGTTGTGTGATTCGTACCGCTCGCGCGGCCATCCCGCGGGCAGCGGCTTCTTGGGCAGTGGGTGGGCCGGGAGAGGCTTCGTCATGAGTGTGGCAGCGGCCATCGGCGACCTCCTGGAGCGTTGGAAAAACCCTCACTGACTGGTTCCCATTCTACTGGCCACCACTGACAAAAGCCCCTGGCCAGGGGGGATTTGACCGCGGGAGAAGAGGCTTTCCGGAGGTGCGGGAGGGGCCTTGCCGACGGCCTTTGGTCAGACCGCGGCGGCCAGGGCGCGCAGCTGCGTTTTGTCCGGCTTGCCGACGGGGGTGAGGGGGATGGCGTCGACGAGGTGGACGACGGCCGGGGCGTACAGGGCGCCCTGGTGCTCGGTGACGAAGGCGCGCAGGACGGCGGGGTCCACCCGGTGGCCCGGGGCGGGGACGACCGCGGCATGCACCTCCTCGGTCTCGTCCGGTCCGCGCACCCCGTAGACGGCGCAGTGGGCGACCGCCGGGTGGGTGTGCAGCAGGTCCTCGACCTCCGCCGGGTGGACATGGCCGCCGACGACGATGATCAGGTCCTTGACCCGGTCGACGAGCTAGAGCCGGCCGTCGTCGTCCAGCATGCCGACGTCACCGGTGCGCAGCCAGCCGTCGCCGGGCAGCGCCTGCGCGGTCAGCTCCGGCTGCTTCCAGTAGCCGGACATCACCCCGGCCGAGCGTACGTGGATCTCGCCCCGCTCCCCCGTCGGCACCTCCCGCCCGTCCGCGTCGCGCACGGCCAGCGTCACACCGGGCAGCGGACGGCCGACGGTGATCCGGCCGCCGGGCCCGGCGCGGAGATGGTCCTCCGGACGGGCCTCGGTGATCGTCATCGCCTCGGACATGCCGTAGACCCCGAACAGCACCGGGCCGAAGACCTCGGCGGCCCGCGCCAGCCGGGACGGCGAGGCCGCGCAGCCGCCGTAGGTGAGGCGGGTGAGGGAACTGAGGTCGGTGGCGGGGAGGGTGGGGTCGTCCAGGAGGCGGTAGAGGAGCGGGGGCAGCAGCCAGAGGTGGGTGATGCGGTCGCGTGCGACGGCGGCGAGGACGGCCGTGGGGTCGAAGGCGCGGTGCAGGACGACGGTGCCGCCGGCCGCGAGGGTGGCATCGGCCAGCACGCCCGCGAGATGGGCGAGCGGGGTGCAGGCGAGGAAGCGGGGCGGGTCGCCGGCGGCTTCCATGCGGTGGTGCAGGATCATCCCGGCGTACGGGGCGTGCGCCATCCGCACTCCCTTGGGGATGCCGGTCGTGCCACCGGTGTGCCGGATGCACCAGTCGCCCTCGGGACGGGCGGCGCCCGGCACTTCGGGAGTGGCGGGGAGGGCGGCGCAGGCGGCCAGGAGGTCGGGGCCCAGGCCGCCGGCCGCGGGCTCCCCGCCCAGGGTCATGACGTCGGGGGCCGGGCCCCGGAGGTGGCCGAGCAGTTGCCGTGCGGTGCCGTGGAGGGCCGGGTCGACGAGGAGCAGGGCGGTCTCGGCGCTGTCCGCGATCCGGGCCAGGGTCGCGGCGGCCATACCGTCGTAGAGGAAGACGACCCGGGCGCCGAGGTGGTTGGCGGCGTAGCGGGCGGCGAGCACCTCGGGGCGGTTGCCGCTGAGGAGAGCGACGGTCCGGCCGCGGCCGATGCCCCGGCCGGCGAGCACCGCCGCCATGCGGTGGACGGTGTCGCGCAGGGCACCGGCGGTGAGCGCGTCGCCGCCGTCGCCCGTGGTCAGTACGGCCCGGGACGGGTCGCGGGCGAGGACGGCGAGAAGGGCGTCGGTATAGCTGGTGAAGCCGGTGGCGGACGTCATGGCGTGGGGCTCCCTGGGCCGGTGCGGGCGGGTGACGGTCCTGACGCTACGGACCCTCACTCATGCCCTCCACGACCAATTCCGCCATGTAGTCATGCCTCTTGAGGCATGAGCGGGCTCAGCTTCTCCTCCGCCGCCGCGAGGATTTCGGTGACCCGGAGGCCGAAGTGGACATCGCAGGCGTTCGGCAGACCTGTTCCCACGGCGGCGAGCAGGGCGTCGACGGCGCGGTGGTAGGCCGGTTCGGGGCCGCCCGGGCGGCGCGGCAGGGTGGTGATGCCGGCGGTGCCGCGGAGGGTGACCTCGACACCGGCGGCCGCGGCCGGTGCGGCCAGACCGACCGTCGCCGTACTCGCCGCCCCGCTGCTGTGACGCATCGTCAGCAGCACCGTGTCGGCCGGGCCGCGGGTGGCGGTGACCGCCTCCGCGTCCCCGAGGACCGGCAGCAGCACCGACAGCGCATGCGGGCCGACGTCCCACAGGCCGCCCTTCGCCCGGCGCCAGGGCGAATCGGCGTACGGGCTGGAGCTGTCGTCGGCGAAGACCGAGCCGAGCCAGTCGGCGTGCGCGGTGAACCAGCCGCCGGCCGCGGCCTGGGCGGCGATCCACTCCCCTTCCTGCTCCCCGAAGCGCGCGGTGAAGAACACCACCGAGGCGACCCCCGCGCGGTCGGCGGCATCCGTGAGGGCGCGGGCCTCGGGCACCGAGGTGGCGACCGGCTTGTCCAGGAGGAGGTGGCGGCCGGCCTCGGCGGCGCGGACCGCCAGCGGGGCCTGGACGGACGGCGGCAGGGCGAACGCGACGGCGTCGCAGTCCGCGAACAGCTCGTCGGGGGCCTCGTACGGGCGGCTGCCGTGGACCTGGGCCAGCGCCGCGGCGGCCTCCGGCCGGCGCCCCCAGATACCGGTGAGCTCGACGCCGGGGTGCGCGGCGAGGGCGGGGGCGTGGACGCTCCGCGCCCAGGGGCCGGTGCCGAGGAGTCCGATGCGCAGGGTCGTCATGGGGCCAGTCTCTCCCGGGGTGCGGGGCGGGGCGCCGATTTCGTCGCCCGTGCCGTGGGGTCCCTCCGGGGCGGGCCCACGGCGCCGGCCGCCGGACAGGCGTTAGGGCCTGTCCGATGCGCCGCGGACCCGGCCATGACCCATCGGACAGGCCCTTAATCCCCGTGCCCCGCCCGCCCGGCCGGTGTTAGGTTGCACCGGCCGGCCGCGGGACTCCGGTGCGACTTCCGGACCTGCTCTGCAAAGCAACGATTCGCTGCTCGTGCCCCCATTCCCCGGCCGGCATCCGACGACGGGCGGGGGAGGGCCGCGTGGAGAGCTCCGCGGATCTGGTGGCGGCCGAGGACGTGCTGCTGTTCGTGCATGCCGCGATCACGTCCACCGGGCAGCGGGAGTTCCACTCGGGCGCGCAGGAGCAGCAGCTGTCGCTGGACTTCCTGCACGCGTACGTACGCATCAACTACCGCCCCCTGTATGCCGCTTCGCTGGCGCTGGACATCAACGACCACAATGCGGCGCTGATCGTGCGCGGGCTGCTGGAGACGGCGGGCGAGGCGACGGCGCAGGAGCGGCGCGCCGAGGGGCGGCTGATCGCGGCCCGGCTGGCGCGGCTGCCGGCGCCCCGCGTCTACCGTCTCTTCCGTGCCCTGCGCGCCGCCAAGGTCAACAACCGGCGCACCCGCGCGATCGTGCGCGACTGGCTCGCCGCGCGCCCGGACCCGGCGCTGGACGCGGTGAAGTACCGCGCCGGCCTCAAGTGCGCCGCGCGGCACGCGCATCTGCCACTGACCGGCGGGCGGGGCGGCGAGCGGAAGGACGGCGACGGCGAGCTGGGCGACTTCCTCTTCGCGCCGGGCCGCCGCACGCGGTTCGCCACCCCGCTGCTGGACGCCTGGCGGCGGGCCCACTACGAGCAAGGCGCCCTGTACGAGCTGCCGTTCACCGTCGCCGAGGGGTTCGCCTCGAAGCACGGCATCGGCCGCCGCGCCTTCCTGGAGCGCATCGCGCCTCGGATGACCCGGCTGGAGCGGCTGCGGGTGCAGGAGTCGGCCCGTGCGCACCGCGCCGAGGTGCCCACCGATCTGCGCGGGATGCCGCTGACCCGGCTCGCCTCGTACGTCCTCGGGCTGTCGCTCGACGACCGGGCCGCGCGGCGCGCCGAGCTGACCGGTGCGCTGCGGGCCGCGGCGCGGCGTACGGCGGGGGCGCAGGCCGGGACCTGGGGCCGGGTGGCCGCCGTCCTGGACGACAGCTTCTCCACGACCGGCTCGCGGCAGAAGCGGCGCCGTCCGCTGGCGACCGCGCTGGCCTGCCACTTCCTGCTGGAGGCGCTGGCGGAGTGCTATCTGCCGCGGTGGACGTCGGGGCGGCAGGACGCGCTGCTCGCGTACCCGTACGGGCCGACGCCCCTGGGTATGCGGCTGCTGGAGGCGCTGGAGGACGCACCGGAGCGGCTGGTGATCGTCTCCGACGGGTGGGACAACGCCCCGCCGGGCCTGGCGGGCGAGGTGCTGCGGATCTGGCGGACCCGCCTCGACCCGGAGCACCGCACCTCCGTCGTGCATCTCAACCCGGTCTACGACGCCGAGGACTTCGCCGTCCGGCGGCTGGCCGCCGCGGTGCCGACGGCCGGGGTGCGCAATGCGGAGGACCTGCCGGCGCTGGTGCAGCTCGCGCGGTTCGCGGAGGGCCGTACGGGCCTGGCCGAGCTGCGGGCCCATCTGGACGACCGGGTGCGGCAGTTCCTGGCGGAGAAGACGGACGAGGCGGGTGTGACGGTATGAGCAGGCTGGATCTGAGCGGGCTCACCGTCCGCCCGGCGCAGGTGTGGGGCGCGGTCCGGCTGGTCCCGCTGGTGCGTGCGGAGCCGGTCGCCGGTCTGCGGCTGCACCGCGAGCTCTACGAGGACGGGCCGGCGACGGTGCGGGCCGACGGCCGCACGACGTACTCCACCACCTACCTTCCGCACGGCTTCGTGGCGGACTGGACGGGGGACGGATCGCCCGCGGCCGCCTACGGCTCGCAGTTGACCGAGGGGCGCGGCCCGGTGGCGTGTGCGCCGCTGCACTTTCCGCGCAAACTCGCCCAGAAGCGACGGGGCAAGGGCCGCCCGTCCGGCGGCTCCTCGGGCTCGCTGCGTTTCCTGCCGCTCCATCTGGCGCTCGACGGCTATCTGGCGCTGCATTTCGGCGGCCCGTCGATCGTGTGGGAGGAGTGGACCCGGCGGGCGGTGTACGAGGGGCTCACCCCGCGTGCGGAGCGGGCGTACCGGGGCGAGGCGGTGCCCGGTCTCGACGACGCGCTGCGGGTCTTCGAGATCCATCCGGAGCAGTGCGGGGTGCTGCTATATGTCGCCGACGCGCTCGCGGCCGCCTTCGTGGTGCCGCACCCGGACGACTACCGGGCCCTGCATGCTTCTCTCCTGCAGGACCTGTACGGGGAGCTGCTGTACCACTACGCCCTCTACGGCGGGCCGGTGCCGGAGTTCACGACCCGGATCACGGCGGAGTACATCAACTCGCTCGCCCAGCTGCGGTCCGCCGCCGAGCGGCGGCAGCAGGAGTGGGCTGACCAGCATGCCGGCCTGATGGCGGGCGAGCTGCTCGACGAGTCCTACGACGTGCGGGAGGTGTACCGGATGGGCCGGTTCCGGCTGTCGCGGTTCCTGCCGCCGTTCGCGCTGCACCGCACCCAGCACATCGGCGAGACGATCACGGACGAGAAGGGGCGGGTCGTCTACCTCAAGACGTTCCGGCTCTCCGAGAAGCAGGTCCGGCGCGGCCATGTGCTGCACCGGCTCGCGGCGCACGAGTGGCATCTCGGCCGCACCGCGGAGGCGATGGGGATCACCGTCGAGGAGCTGGCCCGCCGGATCAGGCGTCTGGGGTTCGAGGGGCTGCTGAAGCAGCACGCCTGAGGTCTGCGTCACATCGGAATAGCGGGAAGACAGCCCCGTCAAGGCAAGCAATCACAGGTAGGCGGCGAAGAAAACCTTGGAAAAGCCTGGATGTCCGGCTCGGTAACCTGTGGTTCACAAACGGGCAACGGACGAGAAATGGCGCGTTGCGAGAGTGCGTGAGTACGCCCGCACCGTACCCGCACCGACCGTGAAGAGGACCCCGTGACCATCAAGGCCGAGTACATCTGGATCGACGGCACCCAGCCGACCGCCAAGCTCCGCTCCAAGACCAAGATTCTGACCGACGGCAGCAAGCTGCCGCGGTGGGGCTTCGACGGTTCCAGCACCAACCAGGCCGAAGGTCACGCCTCGGACCTCGTGCTGGAGCCGGTGTTCAGCTGCCCGGACCCGATCCGCGGCGGCGACCACCTGCTGGTGCTGTGCGAGGTGCTGCACACCGACCTCACCCCGCACCCCTCCAACACCCGTGCGCTGCTGCGTCCGGTCGCGGAGAAGTTCGCGGACCAGGAGGCCATCTTCGGCATCGAGCAGGAGTACACCTTCCTCAAGGGCGACCGGCCGCTCGGCTTCCCCGAGGGCGGCGGCTTCCCGGCTCCCCAGGCCGACTACTACTGCGGAGTGGGCGCCGACGCGATCTTCGGCCGGGAGATCGTCGAGAAGCACCTCGACCTGTGCCTGGCGGCGGGCCTCGGCCTGTCCGGCATCAACGCCGAGGTCATGCCCGGCCAGTGGGAGTTCCAGGTGGGCGCGCTGCCCGCGCTGGAGGTCTCGGACCACATGTGGGTGGCGCGCTGGCTGCTGCACCGCGTGGCGGAGGACTTCGGTGTCACCGCGTCGCTGGAGGCCAAGCCGGCCAAGGGCGACTGGAACGGCGCGGGCGCGCACACCAACTTCTCCACCCGGGCGATGCGCGAGGGCTACGACGCGATCATCACCGCCTGCGAGGCGCTGGGCCAGGACGACAAGCCGCTGGAGCACGTCCGCCAGTACGGCACCGGCATCGAGGACCGTCTGACGGGTGCGCACGAGACCGCCCCCTGGGACGCGTACTCCTACGGCGCCTCCGACCGCGGCGCCTCGGTGCGTATCCCCTGGCAGGTCGAGGTCGAGAAGAAGGGCTACATCGAGGACCGGCGGCCGAACGCCAACGTCGACCCGTATGTGGTCACCCGGCTGATCGTGGACACCTGCTGCACCGAGCTGGCGCGCCGCGAGCAGATCTGACACCACCGGGAGATCTGACACCGCCGGAAGAGCGGTACAGCGGGTGAGCGGGGCCGGGCCGGCATGGTCCGGCCCCTCCGCATGCCGGGGTGGCGCCGTCCCTCCGCATGCCGGGCGCGGCGGCCGGCGGCGGACGCGACAGCTCCGGGCCGTTTGTCAGTGGCGGCTGGCAGGCTGAGGACATGCTTGCGATCACCGTGACGACCGAGACCGGTCCGGTCCGGTCCCGCCCGGCCGCCGAGGAACTCACCGGGCTGCTGCGCCGGATCGGCGCCGACGACGACCATTTCGTGGTCGCCGGGCGCTGCCCCGACGAGGCACATGTCTATGTGCAGACCTGGCGGGACGGCGACGGGCCGTTCCAGGTGGAGTACCGCGACGGCGCGCCGGAGCGGCACTTCCGCGCGCACAGCGACGACCCCGAGCAGGTCGTCGAGGTCTTCCTGGACTGGGCACGCGGCGGGGAGACCTGGCGCACGGCGCTCGACTGGCAGCCCGCCGATCTGTACGCGACGCCCGGTCTGGCCCCGGAGACCCGGGCCGCCGCCGAGGAACGGGCCCGTCAGGGCATCCGCTCCGGTTTCCGGGACTTCTCGCAGATCGCGCAGGACGTCTGTGACTCCTTCGGCCCCGAGGACACCCCGGTCTCGCCGGACGAGGCACGGCGGATCGTCGCGGGCCTGTGGGAGGAGCGGCTCGCCGAGCAGGCGGGGTGGCCCGAGGTGACCGACGCCGACCGGGTCGCGCGGGCTTTCGCCGCGCTGGACTCCCAGGGGCTGACCGCGCGGATGCACTTCAGCTGCTGCAGCAACTGCGCACTGGGCGAGATAGCGGCCGAACGCGCCGACGGGGACCGGGGCTTCGTCTTCTTCCACTACCAGGACACCGAGTCGGCCGCGGCGGGCCACGGTCTGGCGGTCCGGTACGGCGCGTATGCGCAGGACGGGGAGGCCTCCGGGGCGGACCGCGCCGAGGTCGGGCAGGCGGTGGCGGCGGCGCTCTCCGCGGCGGGGCTGCCGGTGGAGTGGGACGGCGATCCGGACCGGGTCATCGACGTCACCCCGCTGGACTGGCGCAAGCGACTGCCGGCGGGGGCCTGAGATGCACAAGGCCATGGCGCGTGTCCTGCCCGGCGGACTTCCGCGGCGGGCCGCACCGGATGTCCGGCGCGCCGCCGTGCCCTGGGCCGCGCCGCTGTATGTCGGGGCCGTTCAGCTCGGTGCGTACGCCACCGCGCGGCTGCCCGCCCGGCGGCGCACGGAGCTGCTGCGCGCGCACTCCACCAACGTCGCCAATCTGCGGGCCGGCCGGTGGCGGACGCTGGTCACCAGCGCGGCGTTCGTCGAGCATCCGCTGCCGGTGCCGTACGGCGCCGCCCTGCTCGCCGCCCTCGGTACGGCCGAGGTGCGCTGGGGCGCCCGGCGCGCGGCAGGGGTGTTCGCGGCCGGGCACATCGGGGCCAGCCTGCTGGTCTATGCGGGCCTGCGGGCGCGGGGCCACGGCCGCCCCGCCCAGGCGCCCGTGGGGGACGCCCCGTCGGACACGACCGCACAGGCCCTCGATGTCGGTGCCAGCTACGGCTTCAACGCCACGGTGGGCGCGCTGGCCGCGACCGTCCCGCACCGGGGCGTCCGGGCGGCGGCGACGGCCGGTCTGCTGACGCTGGCGGCCGTTCCCGTGCTGCGCCGCGGGCGGACGTTCACCGACGCCGGGCATCTGGCTGCCCTGGTGCTCGGGGTGGCGATGGGCGCGGGGATGCGCAGCCGGACGGGCGGGGACGGAGCGGGAGCGAACCAGGCATAGGAGACAGAGCGCCGCGCATCGGATTCCGGCCATGACCCTCCCCCGCTGCGCGGTCGCCAACTCCGGTGCGGAGAAGCCGAGTCGGGCCCCGATCGCCGCCGGTCACGGCGCCGGTGCGGGTCCGGCGCGGCGGAATCGCGTCACACGAGGCTCCGCACGAGGGACAGAACACCGACCGTCTGGTTCAATAGGGCCATGGCCAGCCTCACCGACACCGCGACAGGTCGCAGCGACCTGGAGCCTTTCTGGCCCTCCCGGCAGGCGCACGCCTTCGACCGTCTGTGTTGCCGCGCGCACTGAGCGCGGGCCCGCACACGCCTCACGACGCCGTTGACCGGCGCCTTTAGCCCTGCCCGCGCGCATGACGTCCCCGACGCCCCTCTGCGCGAAAGAGCTGACTCCTGATGACGAACCTCCGTACCCTGGCCGCCGGTTCCGCGACGGCCCCCCTCCCTGCCGCTCCCGCACCGCACGCCCACCGCCACCGGCTGCGCGCCGTGGCACCCGACGAGGCCCTCCCGTCACCCGCCACCACCCCGGACGCGGGCGCCGCGCACCGGACCGCCGTTTCGGTCGCCGAGCTGCTGGACTCCGGCGCGACCTGGCTCCCGGCGCCCCAGCACAGCCTGCCCGCGCTGCCCGGCCAGCCGCCGATGGTCGGATACCTCGTCCTCGTCCCGGCCGAGCAGGCCGCCGCCACCGCTCCGCAGCCGGCCGCCGGGCCCGAGGCTCCCGCGACGACCGGCGACGCGCTCGTGCGGATCGACCCCGAACAGCGCACCGCGCAGGTCCAGGACCGGCCGCTGGACCTGACCTACCTCGAATTCGAGCTGCTGGCCCATCTGGTCGCGCATCCGCACCGGGTGCACACCCGCGACCAGCTGGTGACCACGGTGTGGGGCTACGGGCATGTCGGTGACGGCCGCACCGTCGACGTCCATGTCGCCCGGCTGCGCCGCAAGTTGGGCGCCGAGCACCGGTCGTCGATCGTGACGGTGCGGCGGGTCGGCTACAAGTACGTGCCGAGCATCTGAGGCCGGGTCAGACACCCTCCTGCCGCCGCCGCAGGCCCGGCCGGGCGGGGAGCCGCTCCCCCGCCCGGCCGGACACCGCTCCCGCACGGGGACCGCACCGCTTCGGCGTACCCCGGTCCGCCGTGGCACCCCGCCGGTGCAGATATCCCGCACCGCACGCCGCCACCAGCCCGATGCCGGAGACCAGCAGCATCCCCTTGGCCGGGGAGTCGGTGAGCGCCGCACCGCCCAGCCCGCCGAGCGCCGCGCTGCCCAGCGCCCAGATGCCCGCACCCACCGCGTCCAGCACCACGAAGCGGCGCAGCGGGAAGCGGACACTGCCCGTGGACAGGGCGGCGACCACCCGGCCGCCGGGCACGAAACGGCCCGCGATGATGAGCAGCGCGGCGTTCCGTTCGACCTTGGCGCGGGCCCTGAGGTGCCGGGCCCGGCCGCGCTCACCGCGCAGCAGCCGGGCGCTCGCCCGCGGGCCCGCGTACCGCCCCACGGCGTAGCCGAGACAGTCCCCGGCCAGCGCCCCGGCCGCCGCGACGCCCGCCAGCAGGGCGAGCAGCGACGGGTCGGGGCCGATGAGCACGGCGACCAGGACGACCGTGGTCTCGCTCGGCATGAACGGCAGCAGCGCGTCGAGACCGGACACCAGCAGGACGACCAGCCACAGCCAGGGCGAGCCCAGCATGCCCTGCAGGGGCGCGGTGAGCTGGTCCAGCTGCTCAAACATGGGCCGGAGCGTCCCGCGGCGGGGCGTGCGGCACCGGCGCGGCGGGCCGGAGTGCGGCGCCCGGCCGCGGCGCGCCGCTGCCCGTCGCCGCCGTCACCGGGCGGCCGCGCAGCGCCGCCCGGGCCGCCAGCTCCGCCAACTCCCGCCGGTCCAGGCCCCCGTCCCACGGCGTCAGCGCCGGATGCGCGGTGACCCGTACGGTCAGGGCACGGGCCGCGAGCACCCGGCGCAGCGAGCCCGCGAAGGTGTCCTCCCCGCAGAACGCGGCGACCGTGCTGGGCAGGCCCTGCTGGGTGTAGTCGAGGGTCACCGGGCGGACCGGCGCGCCCGCGTCGATGGCGGCCTGGAAGGTGGCCCGGCGGAAGGTGCCCGCCTCGGCGGTGCACCAGGTGGTGGCCTGCGGGAAGACCGCCACCGACCGTCCGGCGCCGAGCAGTTCGGACACCTCCCGCACGGTGTGCGGCAGCCGGCGGGGGTGGGTGCGGTCGATGAAGTGCGTACCGGCTCGGCGCGCCAGGCCGCCGACGACCGGCCAGCCGCCGACCTCGCGCTTGGCGAGCAGGGTGACCGGTTCGACGGAGAGCAGGGCGAGGATGTCGAGCCAGGAGACGTGGTTGACGACGACGAGGGTGCCGGGGCCGTCCCCGACGGTGAGCGGGGCCGCGCCCTCGACGTGGATGCCGAGCGCGTCGAGCAGCGCGCGGGCGTGGGTCCGCAGCCGTCCCGGCTCGGCCATCCGCGCGCCGTCCGTCAGCGCCCGCCGCACGCTGCGGGCGAACGCGGCGCCGCGCCGGGCGATATGGGTGGCCGGTACCCGCGGCAGGGCGTGCGCCGCGCAGTCCGGGGTGCAGTCGGACCGGACGTCGAAGGGGCCGTTCACCGCTCCCCCAGGAAGTAGCGCCGGTAGCGGTCGCCGAGCCGTTCCATGTCCAGGACGACGAAGAAGTCGGCGACCTCGAACTCGGGGTCGTGGGCGGGTGCGCCGCAGATGACGGCGCCGATGCGCAGATAGCCGCGGAGCAGCGGCGGCAGCTGGGCGAGGCTGGGACGCCCGGGGACGGGGAGCGTGGTGTGCCAGGGGTGGTGCGGGGTGACCTGGAGCTCGGGCGGTGCGGCGTAGCGGGTCCGGCCCAGTTCCCAGGCGTGGGCGGCGGCGGTACCGCCGTCGGCGAGCGGGACGGAGGCACAGCCGGCGAGGTAACGGTGGCCGGAGAGCAGGGTGTAGCGGGCGAGGGCGGCCCACATCTGGGTCATGACCGCGCCGCTGCGGTGATCGGGGTGCACACAGGAGCGGCCGGCCTCGATGAGGGAGGGGCGCAGCTCCGCCAGGGCGCCGAGGTCGAACTCGCCGTCGGAGTACAGCCGCGGGCTGCGGCCGGGCGGCAGCAGCCGGTAGGTGCCGACCACGTCGCCGGTGGCGGTGTGGGTGACGATGAGGTGGTCGGCGAGCTCGTCGACGGCGTCGATGTCATGGCCGGCCAGCGGGGAGTGCAGGGTGGCGCCCATCTCCCCGGCGAAGACCTGGTGGCGCAGGCGTTGTGCGGCGCGGATCTGTGCGCGGGTGTCGGCGATCTCCGCGGTGTAGCCGGGGTCGGCGGGGGCGGCGGGGGTGGCGGGGGTGGCTGCCGGTGCGGGGGTGGGAGCGGTGCGGGGGACGGCGGCGGACGCGGTCGATGCCATGCTCATGAGAGCCCTCCATGGGGAGTGGGGAGGCTGTGGGAGTCGACGGGCGGTGGAGGCAACGGGGGCCAGTGGGGCTGCGGGCGAGCGGTGCGCTCCACGGTGGTGCCGGATACACCCCTGCCGGGGACGTAACCCCATGACCTGGCCCTTCTCTACGCGGCAGACTGTTCCCGTGTCCGACGGCCGGGCGCGTGAAGCCCAGGGAGCGAACGGATGAGGGTCCGCAGAACACTGGTCGCCGCGGCCCGGGGGCCGGGGATCGCGCTCGCCGTGAAGCTGGGTCGGTCACGCTGTTCGTGCTGATCGTGGTGTCGCCGGGCTGCACGACGGCGCCCAGGCGCGGCTGGTGGCCATGGGCATGAGCCTCGGCACCATCGAGGCCCTGGTGGAGAAGGATCCGGCCCGGGCGAAGAAGCTGCTCGCCCGGGCCCGGGAGTGGATGGAGATCCCGGTCGAGGTGGCGGTGGCCCCGCCGCGCCGGGTGGCGGCGCCGGTGGAGTCGGCGGCGTGACATCTTCGCCAAGCTCCAGCTGCCGCCGTCGGACGACGACAACCGGCGGGTGCCGGCGGTGCCGGCCTACTTGGACCGCGGCTGGCCGACCGTTAGCGTGCCCTGCGCACGGGACCGTTGTGAGCACCGAGCACTGGGGGCACACGTGAGCCGACCGTCACGACGCGCACTGTTGGGAACCGCCGGAGCGATCGGCGCCGGGGCGGCGTTCGGCGGGGCCGCCCCCGCTGCCGCCTCCGGGGCGCCGTCCGCCCGGCGCCAGGAGCGGGCACCCGCGTACGACACCGCACCGGCACGGGCGGCGCTGGCCCGGCTGCTGCCGCGGCACGCCGACCAGTTCGCGCTGGAGCCGCTGACCCCGGACGGCGACGGCGACCGCTTCCGGGTGGCGGGCCGGACCGGCCGGATCACGGTCTCCGGGACCACTCCCGCGGTACTGCTGACCGGCGTCAACTGGTACCTCAAATACACCTGCCGGGCCCATCTGTCGTGGGCCGGCGACCAGGTGGAGCTGCCCGCCCGGCTGCCCGCCCCGGCCGCCCCCGTCGAGCGGGCCACCTCGCTGCCGCACCGCTTCGCCCTCAACGACACCCACGACGGCTACACCGCCCCGTACGCGGACTGGCCGCGCTGGGAGCGGCTGATCGACGCGCTGGCCCTGCGCGGGGTCAACGAGGTGCTGGTCACCCCGGGCACCGAGGCCGTCTACCACCGGCTGCTGACCGGATTCGGCTACTCCGACGCCGAGGCCCGCAGTTGGCTCCCGGCACCCTCGCACCAGCCGTGGTGGCTGCTGCAGAACATGAGCGGCTACGGCGGCCCCACCAGCCCCGAACTGATCGCCAAACGCGCCGAGTTGGGGCACAGGATCACCGGCCGGCTGCATGAGCTGGGCATGCGCCCCGTACTTCCGGGCTACTTCGGCACCGTCCCGGACGGTTTCGTCGCCCGCAACCCCGGGGCCAGGACCGTCCCGCAGGGCACCTGGGCCGGTCTCAAGCGCCCCGACTGGCTCGATCCGCGCACCGACGCCTTCACCGCCGTCGCCGCCGCCTTCTACCGCCACCAGGAGCAACTCCTCGGCCCCGCCGACCACTTCAAGATGGATCTGCTGCACGAGGGCGGCGACCCCGGTGACGTGCCGGTGCCGGACGCCGCCCGCGCGGTCGAGAAGGCGCTGCGCACCGCCCGCCCCGGGGCGACCTGGGTGATCCTGGGCTGGCAGGACAACCCGCGGCGCGAGCTGCTGGACGCCGTCGACCACGACCGGATGCTGATCGTGGACGGCCTCAGCGACCTGGACACGGTCACCGACCGGGAGCGGGACTGGGGCGGGGTGCCGTACGCCTTCGGCTCCATCCCCAACTTCGGCGGCCGCACCACCCTCGGCGCCAAGACCCACATCTGGGCCGAGCGCTTCACGGCCTGGCGCGACAAGCCGGGCAGCCGGCTCGTCGGGACCGCGTACATGCCGGAGGCCGCCGAGCGCGACCCGGCCGCGTGCGAGCTGTTCGGCGAACTGGCCTGGCGGGAGCGCCCGGTGGACCGCGAGGCGTGGTTCGACGGCTATGCCGACCTCCGCTACGGCGCCCCCGACGACCACGCCCGCGCCGCGTTCGCCGCGCTGCGCACCAGCACCTACGCGATCTCCAGCAAGGACGGCCGCCCGCACGACTCGGTCTTCGCCGCCCGCCCGAACCTGGCCGCCCGCTCCGGCACCGTCTACGCCACCCACACCCCGGCCTTCGACCCGGCGGTCTTCGACACCGCGTTCGCCGCGCTGCTGGCGGTCCGCCCCGCGCTGCGCGGCAGCGACGCCTACCGCCACGACCTGACGGACGCCGCCCGGCAGGCGCTGGCCAACCGGTCCTGGCAGCTGATCGGGCAGCTCCAGGACGCCTACCGGCGCAAGGACCGGGACACCTTCCGGGCGCTGTCCGCACTCTGGCTGCGGCTGATGCGGCTCAGCGACGAGGTCACCGGCGCCCACCGGCAGTTCCTGCTGGGGCCGTGGCTGGCGGACGCCCGGGCCATGGCGACCGGCCCCGAGGAGGAGGCGCGGCTGGAGCACAGCGCCCGGGCGCTGATCACCACCTGGGCGGACCGGGCCACCGCCGACGGCGGCTCGCTCGCCAACTACGCCAACCGCGACTGGCACGGCCTGATCGGCGAGGTCCACCTCCCGCAGTGGCAGGCATACCTGGACGAGCTAGCGGACGCCCTGGCGGCGGACCGGCCGCCGAAGACCTTCGACTGGTACGCCACGGAGGAGCCCTGGACCCGCGCCCGCACCAGCCATCCGCTGCGCCCGACGACCGACGCCCACCGCACCGCGCGGCGGGTCCACGACACCCTCGCCAAGGCCCCCTACCAGGGCACCCTCACGGTCACCGCCGACCCGGCCGCGCTGCCGCCGGGCGGCCGGGCCACGGTCACCGCGGCGCTGCGCAACGTCAACGGGCTGCGGGCGACCGGCCGGGTGGACTTCGCACTGGCCGGTGTCGAGGCCACCGCGTCGGGCCCGGTATCGCTGCCCTCGGTCCCGCCCGGCGGCACCGGCCGCGCCCACTGGCGGGTCACCGCCCCGCCCGGCCCCCTGGAAAACCCCCTGCGCCCCCTCCCCTACGACCTCACCGTCGACTACGGCCCGCAGGGCGCGCCGCGGGTCCGTACGGCACGGCACGGCACCCTGTTCGTGGCGGGGCCTCTGGACCCGGCGCTGCGGACGGTCACCACCAATGCGGCGGTTTTCGGCCAGTTGGACGACCGTTTCGCCATCCATGGCGCGGGCGCGGACCTGTGGAAGGCCACCGCCGAGTTCGGCGCGGTCTACCGGCCGGGCGCCCTCACCGCCGGCGGCACGGTCACCGTCGAGGTGACCGCCCAGGACCCGACCGGCCCCTGGGCCCGCGCCGGCATCGTCGTCCGCAACCGCCTCACCCCCTCCGCCCCGGGCTCCGCGGACGCCCTCGGCTTCCTCAACCTGTCCGTGACGCCCGCCAACGGCGTGGTGCTGTCCTACGACGCCAACGGCGACGGCACCCTGGACACCTACCGGCGGCTCACCGGCATCACCGCGCCCGTACTGCTCCGGCTGACCCGCGGCAAGGACACCGCGGGCTCCGGTACCTACACCGGCGCCTGCTCCACCGACGACGGCGCGACCTGGCGCGAGATCGCCACCGTCACCGTCCCCGGCGCCGCCGCCCGGCAGGACACCGGGCTGCACCAGTCGGCCGCCAACTCGGCCACCGGGGACGGCGGGACGGCCGCATTCCGCCGCTGGAAGCTCGTCTGAGCGCCGCGTACGCTGAGCCGGGAACGGACCACGAGCGAGGGGATCACGGTATGAGTGCCGCAGCTGAGAAGGAGTGGCTCTACGCCCTCGACATCTCCGACGCCACCTGGCAGCGCGCCCCCGGCGACTCCGAGGAGGCCGTGGAGATCGCCTTCCTGGAGCGGGGCGCGGTGGCCATGCGCAATTCCACGGACCCCGATGTGGTGCTGCGCTACACCGAGGCGGAGTGGCGGGCCTTCGTCCTCGGCGCACGGGACGGGGAGTTCGACCTCCAGCGCTGAAGCCGCCGGCCCCGGCAGCCTCCACCGGCCCTCACGGCCACCCCTCGGGGTGCCGGGAGGGCCGGTGACCATCACAGGATTCACTCGTTTCACCGAACGTGAAGCAGCAGCAGAAACAGCAGCAGGCGACACCCCGGCGTCCGGAGCGCACCTCCCCCGGCAGCGTCGAGGACTTCGGTGACGTCATCGACGTCGAGCAGGCCGAGGCGGCGCTGGTGGAGCACTACCCCCGCCTGGTCCGGCTGGCCTATCTCGTACTGCCGCCCGGCCAGAGCCGCGGCCGCCGGGTGCTGTCCGCCCATGGAGTGGTGCAGCGGGCCCTGCCGCGCCAGCGCAGTTCCACCCGCGGGCTCGGGCTGCCCGCCCAGCGCACCGGCGCGGACGCGGCGATCGACCCCGGCTACGCCTTCGTCCGGCTGCGGGTCCTGCGGTCCGCCCTGGCCGGCGGGCGGACGCGCCGGTGGCTGCCGCTGCCGCCGCTGCTCCCCCAGGTGTGGGGTCTGCGGCTCTTCCCGCGCTCCGGCGGCGCCGATGAACTGGCGCTGGACCAGGCGCTGTCGGCGCTGTCCGGGCCGGGCCGGGCGGCGTTCGTGCTGCGCGATCTGGAGCGGCTGAGCGCGCCGGAGACCCGCCGGGTGCTGGAGGCGGCCGGGGTGGCGCACCCCCGGGAGGCGCTGGACGAGGCGGAGCGGGCCACGACACCGGCCGGGAGCCGGGACCGTTCGCTGCTGGAGTCGGCGGAGTTCGACCCCTGTGCGCTGCAGGCCAGGCCGACGGATCTGATCCGGCGGCGGCAGCACGGCCGGGCGGTGCTGGCGGCGGGCGCGGCCGTGCTGGTGTGCGGGGCGCTGCTGGGGCTGCCGGGCGAGGGCTGGGGCCCGGACGGCGCTGCCGCCCCGCCGTACGCGCAGAACGCCGCGGCCGAAGCGGCCCTGAACCCGGGCAAGTTGACGGTGACCTCCGCGGCCGCATGGAAGAGCGCCGCCCGGCAGGACTTCTCGGCCTGGCCCGCCCGCGGCGACCGGGTCCACGACCGGGCGCTGCTGCGGCGGGCACTGGCCGTGTGGGCCAGGCCCGGGGCCGGGGTGCAGGTCTCGGCGACCCCCGGCACCCCGGCAGGCCCGGCGGCCGGTCCGGCCCAGCTGCTGTTCGCGGGGGTGGTGAACCACGCCGTGGTGGTGCTCTTCCACGACGGCCTGCGGGTGGTGCGCTATGCGGAGGCGGCGGACGGCGAGGGGCAGAGCGACGGCACGGGCGCGGCGCTGGACTTCGCGCGTACGGACGGCGCGGCGGCGGCTTCGGCGAGTGCGCTCGTGGTGAGCCGTACGCAGGGCAATGTGCGCTATCTGACCGCCCCTTGGGTGAAGTCGGCCCGGCTGGTCGACCTGGTCAAGCCGGAGGCGGTGGACCAGCCGGTGGCGGTCGGGGCGGGCGGGGTGACCGATCCGGTGCCCACGGCACAGCCCACCGCGCAGTGCACGACCTGGCCGGCGCTGCGGATGGGCGGCCGGCTGCTGACCGATCTCGGGGAGCTGATCCCGGCGCGGCTGACGTACGGCAGCCCGCGCAAGCCCGGTGACGTGACCACCCCGAAGGCCCGGACGGCATGGGCGCGTACGGCCTGCCAGCTGGCCGTGGTCCGCGGCCAGGGGGTCCGTTCGGTCAACTCCTGGGAGTTCGCCCGGCAGCCGCTGCCCGGCGGCGCGGGCACCGCGGCCTGGCTGTGCACCCGCGCCGAGACCTGGCGCGGGCCGGGCAGCCGGACGATGGCGCAGATCCAGACACCGGCGCCGGGCGGGCAGCCGTATGCGCCGGGCACGGTCGCGGCGCGCGCCGAGGGCGGTACGTCCTGCGGGCCGCGGGCGCCGCGGGTGCTGGCCGGGGTGCTGTGGAAGGCCGCCGACAAACGGTGGTGGCTGCTGGCCGCGGGCAGCAGCCAGGTCAGCTCGGTCACGGCGACCGGCGGGGTCCCGGGCCAGGTGACCGGGCGGCTGCTGGCGGTCCCGGCGAAGGCGGGCCAACGGGCGGAGCTGACCGGCCGGCTGGCGAACGGGCGACGGATCGAGGCGCTCCGCTAAGGGGGCTCCGGCCTAGAGATGCACGCGCTCGGCCCGCCGCGGCGAGGGCCGGGCCGTCGCCGCCCGCTCATCGGCGGAAGCCAGCAAGAAGTACAGCGGCGGCAGGGCGAGTTCGAGGACGGTCAGGGCGGTCTGGAACCCCTGCGGCGATCCGTGGACGGCCATCGACAGCAGCCGGCCGAGTCCGCCGAGCAGAAAGATGCCGGCGAGCCACCGCACCGCCCTCGCCGGGACCGGCGACTGCCGTGCCGCCCAGATCCAGGCGAGACCGTAGCCGAGGAAGACCGCCCCGTAGAACCGCTCCCGGCTGTCGACGGTGGCACCCGCCGAGCCCTCCCCCGGTACCGAGTCGATGCCGAGCGCGAAGTGGAACGCGCCGATCGCCACACAGGCGGCGCCCATCGCCAGCGCCAGCCACTTGAGAAGTCCGGCCATGGCCCGGTCCCCTTTCCCCGTTAGTAGATGCCTGTCTACTGGCCGGGAACGTACGGCCGTTACTGGACAGGTGTCAAGTAACGTGTAGCCATGCCCCCACGCCGCAGGCTCGCCCCCGCCGAGCGCCGCAGCCAGCTGCTCGACACCGGAGCGCAGCTCTTCGCGGCGAAGCCGTACGACGAGGTGTTCATGGAGGAGATCGCCGAACGGGCCGGCATCTCCCGCGCCCTGCTGTACCGCTACTTCCCGAACAAGCGCGATCTGTTCGCCGCGGTCTACCAGCAGGCCGCGGACCGGCTGCTGACCCGCACGGAACTCGATCCGGCCCGCCCCGTGGGCGAGCAGCTGCGCGCCGGACTCGACGCGCACATCGACTACTTCGCCACGAACCGGAACACCGTGCTCGCGGCCAACCGGGTGCTCGCCGGGGACCCGGTGATCCAGACCGTCATCACCGATGAGCTGACCGAGCTGCGACGGCGACTGCTCGACTCCACCGGGCTCGGCGACGGCCCCGGGGAGCCGGTGTCGGCGGCACTGATGGGCTGGCTGGTGTTCGTCCGCACGCTCTGCGTGGACTGGCTGACGCATCAGACGTTCAGCCGCACCGAGTTGCGGGAGATGTGCGTCGGCGCGCTGCTGGGGGCGCTGCGGCCGGTGATGGATCCCGACCGGCTGCTCACCGGTGACGAGGAGAGCCCCGCGGACGCCCGTCCCACGCCCTGAGGTTTCCCCGCCCAAGGGGTACCGGCACTCCTTACCCACCAGTACATTGACGCCATGTCTAATACGGCCTCGTTGCGGCCCCAGCCGGCCGCGTCCGAGCACACCCCGCTGAAGGCCCGCAACGTCGCCTTCGACTGGGCGGACACCCCGTTGCACTGGATACCGGGCGACCCGTTCAGCACCCACACCATCAACGTCCTGCATCTGCTGCTGCCGGCCGGTGAGCGCTGGTTCGTGCACGTCTACAAGCAGGTGCTGCCGTACATCCGCGACCCCCGGCTGCGGGAGGACGTGATCGGGTTCATCGGCCAGGAGGCGATGCACTCGCAGGCGCACGACGAGGTGCTGCCGCACCTCAAGGAGCAGGGGCTGGACCCGGCCCCGTACACCGCGCAGGTCGACTGGCTCTTCGAGAAGCTGCTCGGCGACCGCACCCTGCCGCCGGGCCGGGCCCGGCGGTGGTGGCTGCTGGAGCGGGTCGCGCTGATCGCCGCCATCGAGCACTACACCGCGTTCCTCGGCGACTGGGTGCTCAACGCCCGGGCGCTGGACGCGAAGGGCGCCGATCCGACGATGCTGGACCTGCTGCGCTGGCACGGCGCGGAGGAGGTCGAGCACCGCTCGGTGGCCTTCGATCTCTTCGTCCATCTGGACGGCGGCTACCGGCGGCGGGTCCGCACCTGGGCCACGGCGTTCACCGCGCTGGTCTTCCTGTGGCAGCGCGGCACCCGCTTCTTCATGGCGAACGACCCGTCCCTGGCCGACGGGAAGGCGAGCTTCCCGGAGTTCGTCCGCGCCGGACGGCGGGGCGTGCTCCCGACGACCGGGGCCATGGCCCGCTCCATCCCGCAGTACCTCAGCCGCACCTACCACCCCTCCCAGCACGGCAGCACCGAGCAGGCCGTCGCCTATCTCGCCGCCTCCCCCGCCGCGACCGCGGCCGAGGCCCGTACCACCGGAGGTGCCTGAGATGCCCCGGACACCCCGCGTACGCACCGTCGTACTGGTCGCCGCGGCAGCACTGGCCGCCCGGCGCGCGCTGCGCCGACGGGTCCGGGCCTCCCCCCTGTGGCCGCTGCCCGCGCTGGAACACCCGGTCTCCGGGCAGGGCCGCAAGGCACCGGAGACCCGGCAGTTGACAGTGGTGGAGCGTACGGAGGAGGCCGAGGGCGTGATCCGGCTGCGCCTGGCGGGCGAGGACCTTCCGGCCTGGGAGCCGGGCGCACACCTCGATCTGCTCCTCCCCTCGGGAGCCGTCCGCCAGTACTCACTCTGCGGGGAGCCCGCAAAAAAGCCCGACTCCTACACCATCGCCGCCCGGCTGATCGAGGACGGCCGGGGCGGCTCGCGCGAGGTGCACGAGCGGCTGCACGAGGGGACGGTCGTCGAGGTCCGCGGCCCCCGCAACCGCTTCCCGCTCCGGGACAGCCCCGCCTATGTCTTCCTCGCGGGCGGCATCGGCATCACCCCGGTCCTGCCGATGGTGCGGCAGGCCGAGCGGGCGGGGGTGCCGTGGCGGCTGCTGTACTGCGGGCGGTCACGAGCCTCGATGCCGTTCCTGGCGGAGCTCAAGGAGCTGGCGGGGGCCGACGGCGACCGGCTGACGGTGGTCGCCGAGGACGAGGACGGACGGCCCGATCTGGCGGCGGCGCTCGCCGGTGCGCCCCCACAGGCGGCCGTCTACTGCTGTGGCCCCGAGCCCCTGATGGACGCGGTCGCGGCCCTCCTGCCGGCCGTGACCGAGGGACTGACCCTGCACACCGAACGGTTCACGGCGGCCGCCCCCTCCCCCGCGGGCGGGAACGCGCCGTTCGAGGTCGAGCTGCACCGCACCGGCCGTACGGTCGCGGTGCCCGCGGACACCAGTGTGCTGCGGGCCATCCGCGACCAGGCGCTGCCCGATCTGCCGTACTCCTGCGAGCGGGGATTCTGCGGCACCTGCCAACAGCGGGTGCTGTCCGGAGAGGTGGACCACCGCGATGACCTGCTGACGGACACCGAGCGCAACGACTCGCTGCTGATCTGTGTCTCCCGGGCGCGCGGTGGACGTCTTGTGCTCGATCTGTGATTCCACCGGCGATTCCGTGCCGCGTCCCAGGTCGTTAGGGTGACCCGTATGACCACCGGGACGCGCCGCAGAATGGGCGTCGAGGAGCGGCGTGAGCAGCTGATCGCTGTCGCACTCGACCTCTTCAGCCACCGTTCCCCGGAGGATGTGTCGATCGACGAGGTCGCCGAGGCGGCCGGTATCTCCCGCCCGCTCGTCTACCACTACTTCCCCGGCAAGCAGCAGCTGTACGAGGCCGCGCTGCGACGGGCCGCCGAGGAGCTCACGGCCCGTTTCGTGGAGCCGCACGAAGGCCCGCTCGGCGCCCGGCTGTTGCGCGTCATGGAGCGGTTCTTCGACTTCGTGGCCGAACACGGCCCCGGCTTCTCGGCACTGATGCGCGGCGGCCCCGCGATCGGTTCGACCCGCACCGGCGCGATGATCGACAGCGTCCGGCAGGCCGCCTACGAACAGATCCTCGCCCATCTCGGCATCCCCGACCCCGCCCCCCGGCTGGAGTTGGTGGTCCGCTCCTGGGTCTCCCTGGCCGAGACCACCGCACTGCTGTGGCTCGACGGCCGCCGCGTACCGCGCGCGGAGCTGGAACGGCAGCTGGTGCACGATTTCGCTGCGCTGGCGGCGGTGAGTGCGGCCTACGACGACCAGATGGCCGAGGTCGTCCGCCGCGTCCTGGCCGACGAGCCCGCGGACGGGATGTTCGCGGATCTTGTGCTCCGCCTAGGGAGATTTGCTTAGGCTTCCTACGTTTTCGGCTGTCCGGCCGTGTTTGCTTCTCGCCGTTGCGGGTCCGCTGCGCGGGGCTTGGGCTCGGGTGACGCTTGCGAGTGCCTCGCCGTTGCGGGTCCGCTGCGCGGGGCGTGGGCTCGGGTGACGCTTGCGAGTGCCTCGCCGTGGCGCCTGCGGCGGGCGGGTGGTTGTCGGGTGCGGTGACGGACCTCCGGGGCAGGGTTTCCGGACTGCTTCGCTTTACGTCCGGAAACCCTGCCCCTCCGGCCCGTCCCCTCCCGTAGGAGGAGTCAGTGACGGTGAGTGGGGGCGGGCGTCCGTAGGCGGCGATTCACTCCTGCTTCGCGAGGAGCACCAGACCACCGGCGGGCACCCCCACCAGCCGTTTTTCCCACCCACCAACGGGAGGGGACGGGCCGGAGGGGTAGGGGTGTGGGACGTAAAGCGAAGCAGTCCCACACCCCTGCCCCGGAGGCCCGTCACCGCACCCCGACAGCCCCGCGCAGCGGACCGGCCCGCCGCAGGCGCAACGGCGAGAAAGCCGAAGACGCGGGCCGAAGAAGCTCAGCGCGCCCCGTAGCGGGCGGCAAGTACGTGGAACGCCCGCTTCGGTTCCCACGGCATATCGGGGTAGGCACGCTTGTCGGCGGGATAGCCGCTGTGCTCGTCCAGGACTTTGACGATGCCGTAGGAGGCGAGGTCCTCGTCCGGTCCGGATGTCCGGTGGGGTGTGCTGAAACCGGCGAAGCTGAACCAGAAGACGGAATCGACGCCCTCCCCCTCGAAGACGGTCATGAGATCGTCGAGGTAGCGGACCTGCTCGCCCTCGTCGCGCACCAGGCCGGGTTTGAGGGTGACGCCGTCGGCCTCCCTCGCCATGTACCAGCCGGCGCCGCCGTGCTCTCCCGCTCCCCGGTAGGTGCAGCAGCCGGCCTCCATGATGGCGACGGGCTTGCCGTGGCCGCATTCCTTGCGCAGGTCGGTGCGGTAGGTGGCCGCATTGCGCAGGCTACGGAAGGCGTCCAGGCCGACGATGTCGAACGGGGCCCAGTCCACGCCGTCCAGAGGGCAGGAGGCGTAGCTCACGCGTCCGCCGAAGAGGGGCCGCACGGTGTCGACGGCCTCCCCCAGGAAGGCGTTGACCTTGTCGGGGATGCCCTGGAGCGCGGCTTCGCGGCCGGGGCCCGCCAGGACCGGAATGCGCTCGTTCAGTGTGTCCCCGGGCAGGTATCCGCGGGCGAACACGCTGAGTTCGCAGCCGGTGACGAGGACGACCTCGGCGCCGTCGCGCCGCAGTCGCTCCGCCCGCTCGGCGCAGTCGGTGAACAGCGGCAGCATCTCGGCGTTCGACAGCTCGCAGGGAAACGGCGAGAACCAGACCTCCAGGCCCGCCTCCGCCGCGTACCGCGCCGTAGCCTCGATACGGTCCGGATCGCCCCCGGTGATACGGACAGCGGTGCAGTGCAGGTCCTCCGCGACGACACGCATGTCCCGTTCGACGTCCCGAACGTCGAAGACGGGGCGCGACGTGTCGCCGTTGGGAAAGGTGCCGGTGTCGTAATGGATGCCCTTGCCGCGCAACATGACGAATGCCTCCGGTGGATTGACCGTGTCTGCCGTACGGCGTCATCGTCCAAGTTGCCGCTGCGTCAGCGTCAAGGCCGCACCGCGCTCAGCCCCGGCGGAAGACCGCCACCGTGCGGGCCGGGACCGTGAAGGTGCCCGAGGCGGGTGCGTAGGACGCGGTGGCGGTGGTGCGGTCCGTGCCCCGGGCCTGGACGGGGTGCAGGGCGTAGGGGGCGCCCGCGAGGTCGCGGACGGTCTGGTGCTGTGGGGACGGGGTGGCGTTGAGGACGACGACGAGGTTGCCGAGGCGCATGGTGATCACGCCGGGGGTCTCGTCCTTACCGGAGAGGGGGAAGGAGAGCTGCGACTGGACCGCGGCGGTGCTGGACAGGCCGAAGGCCGGTTCGGTGGCGTGGATGCGGAGCAGGTCGCGGTAGGCGGCCGACGTGCTGTGGAGCGTGTCGCAGCCGGGCCAGAGTGCGGGGTCGGCCAGCAGGGGCCGGGCGTAGGGCCACTTGTCCTTGTTGTCGGCGGCCGGGGGCAGGCCGCGGCCGAAGCCGTTGCCGTCGGCGCAGTTCCAGTGCAGGGCGTTGTACCAGTCGCCGCTGTCGAAGGAGTTGCGGTCCAGGGACTTGGAGCGGAGGAGGTCGGAGCCCGCCTGGGAGAGCGCGGGGCCTTGCGAGAGGGCCGCGGTGGCGAGGGCCAGGACCTGCATACGGCCGCGGTCGGCGGCGCCGGTGTGCGGCGGGAGTTTGTAGGCGAGCGCGTCGTAGAGGGTTTCGTTGTCGTGGGCGTCGGCGTAGGCGAGCGCGTCACCGGGGGCGGCGGCGTAGCCGGCCGGAGCGCCGTTGTAGTCGACCTCGGAGCCCTTGACGCGGCGGCCGGTGGTGTCGGTGAAGGTGTAGTCGGCGAGGTTGCCGGTGAGACCGACCTTGAGGAGATCCTGGTAGTGGAGGAGGCGGGCGCGCTGCTCGGCCGGAGTGCCGTTCCCGGCCGATGAGTTGGGGTCGGTGTACAGGCCCGAGGCGAAGCCCTGGACGCGGGGGTCGGCGTCGAAGGGGCCGCCGCCGCGCACCGCGTCCCGGGCCCGGTCGCTGAAGGTGGCGATACCGGTGCCGGCCATGTTCCGCTGGGTAGCCTGGACGAAGCGGGCGTCGTTCGCGGCCTCGCCGAAGTTCCAGCCCTCGCCGTAGAGGATGATCTTCTTGCCGTCAACGCCGTCCTTTTCCGGGGTCAGCGCGTCGAGGGCCTTCCTGACAGCGAGGATATTGGCCTTGGGATGGTGGCCCATGAGGTCGAAGCGGAAACCGTCGACCTTGTACTCCTTGGCCCAGGTGACGACCGAGTCGACGACGAGCTTGCCCATCATGGTGTGTTCGGGCGCGGTGCCGGAACAGCAGGTGGAGGTGGCCACCCCGCCGTCGTCGAGCAGCCGCTGGTAGTAGCCGGGGACGATGCGGTCCAGTACGGAGTGCGGGTCCTGGCCGTCGGCGGCGGTGTGGTTGTAGACGACGTCCATGACGGTGCGCAGCCCGGCGCGGTTGAGGCCCTGGACCATGCGCCGGAACTCGACGGTGCGGGCCGTGCCCTCCGGGTCGGAGGCGTAGGACCCCTCGGGGACGGTGTAGTGCAGCGGGTCGTAGCCCCAGTTGTAGGCGTCGCGGGCGGCGGTCTTCCCGACGCAGTCCTGCTGGCGGTCGGAGTCGGGGGCGTACGAGGCGAGATCGCAGCCGGGGCGGGACTGGTCGGCGGGCCGCTCGGGGGTGGTGGCGAAGTCGAAGGCGGGCAGCAGGTGGACGTAGGAGGTACCGGACCGGGCGAGGGAGCGCAGATGCCGCATCCCGTCCGAGCGCCGGTCGGTGAAGGCGAGGTACTGCCCCGGGTGGCCGGAGGTGCGGTCCTCGACGGAGAAGTCGCGGACGTGCAGCTCCTGGATACGGGCCCGGCGCAGCGGCACCGCGGCGGGCTTCGTCAGCCGTGCCCAGCCGTCCGGAGCGAGCTCCGGGTCGTCGAGATCGGTGACGAGGCTGCGGGCCGAGTCCGCGGTCAGCGCGGTGGAGTAGGGGTCGGTGACCTTGTTGGTGACGGTCTTGCCCACGCTGGGCGCCCAGACCGTGACGAGGTAGCGGTACGGCTTTCCGGCCCAGTCGCGCGCCCCCTGGACCCGCCAGACTCCGGTGCGGTCGTCGCGCCGCATCGGGACCGTACGGCCGTCGAGTTCCAGGGCGACGGTGCGGGCGGTGGGCGCCCAGACGGACAGGGCGGGCCGGCCGTCGCGGCCGAACACCGGCCCCAGCGGGGCATGTTGGGCACGGGCCCCGTAGAGGTCGTCCAGAACGCCGGGTATCTGGACGCCGGTGGTGGCGCGCCGCCCGTCCGCCGTGCGCTGGGCTGCCAGGAGCTTGCCACGCAGGGCGTCGGGAGCCAGATGGCGGTCGCGGGGGTCAACGGTGAAGGCCGGGTACGAGGCCAGGTGAGGGTAGGCGGCCCGCTCGGCCGGAGTGAGGGCCCCCGGCGCAAGCCGGATACGGGTACCGCCAGCCCCGAACTCCAGCTGGGCGGCGGAGCGTTCGGCGCCCTTCCAGATGACGGTGTCGCGGTCGATCCAGTGGGCCAGAGCCTTGTCCGGAGGGGGCGGCGCCGCCTGAGCCGGTTGCTGCGGGGACGAGACCAGCAGGGTCGCCGTACCGAGGACCAGGGCGACCATGGCGGCCAAGCGCCGGCGGAACCGGCGGGACCGGCGGGTGGTGGAGGGCATGGGTCATGGTTCTATCCGCGCCGACGCATCGATGCAAGACCTTACGCAAGAACATGCAAGGGTGCTACGTTCCCGCAGGAGCCGCTCCGGCCGGGCGGAGGCCCGTCCTGACACGGACCCACGCGCACGGCCGGCCGGGGCGGCGTCCAGAAGAGACCCCCAACAGGCCGCGCCGGCCACCCGTTCCGAACCCTTCGCTGGATACCTGTCGAGCACGGTGCGAGGTTTTGCCCAACGGTCGACCAGCCGCTGCCCCGAACCGGATAGCGTCCCGACATCCTTTGTTGATCGCGATGTGCGGACTTCTCCAGGCATGACCGGAGAGGCCCGCCGGGAGGCATGTCATGAGTGTGGTCAACCTGTTCCGGGCCGCGGCCGCGCTGCCGGACGCCTGGAGCTCTCGTCCACTGGGTGAGGTGGGGACGGCCTGCGTCAAGGTGCTGCGGATGGATGAACTGCCGGTTGAGGAGGAAGCACACGGCACCGCCGAAGTTCTGCTCGTACTCGACGGCAGGCTGGAACTGAGCGTGGAGGATGCCGAGGTGACAGTGGGGCCGGGCGAGATGTACGTGGTGAAGGCGGGCGTCCGGCATGCCGTTCGCCCGGGGAGCCGGGGCACCTTGGTGATCGTGGAAGTACCCGAGAGGTCTGGGATCGACGGGCCCCTTGCGGCCGACGGCCTTCAGGGGGCCGGACCGCCGGCCCCCTCCCCGGCTGACCAAGCGCTGCAGGGCACCGGCCATTCGGGGTGAGCCTCAAGACGGCATGGCAGCCCGGTCGGACTCGCTGCGGAGAACGCAGAATTCATTGCCTTCAGGGTCCGCGAGGACGGCCCAGCCCGCGCCGTCGCTCTCCCGGCGATCGGTGACCAGGGTGGCACCGAGGCCGAGCAGCCTCTCGACCTCCTCCTCGCGCGAGGTCTTTGGGCGCAGGCAGAGGTGGATCCTGTTCTTGACCGTCTTCGGTTCCGGCACCCGGTTGAAGTACAGCACCGGCCCCTCCGGCAGCATCACCTCGGTCTCCGCTGCACCCGGCCTGTCCTCCGGATGCAGCGGACAGCCGAGCACCTCGCTCCAAAACCGGGCCAGCTCATAGGCATCCGCACAGTCGATCGCTACGTTCTGCACCACCGAGACCATGCGCATGATCCTGCCCCGAGCAACGCCCGGTCGGCCACCACATTGCGACGAGACGTCGGCAGCACTCTCGTCACAGGCCCTCAGGCCCGAAGACTCCGTGGGCCTGTTGAAGCGAATTCGAGGAGCGCTATGAGCACCGATGAACTGGCCTGGTTCAAAAGCAGCTACAGCGGCTCGCAGGGCGACGACTGCCTAGAAGTCGCCCTCTCCTGGCACAAGTCCAGCTACAGCGGCGGCGATGGCGACAGCTGCATCGAGATCGCCACCTCCCCCACCACCATCCACATCCGCGACTCCAAGGACAAGGCCGGTCCGCAGCTCGCGGTGCCCGCCGGGGCCTGGGCGGCGTTTGTCGGGTACGCCGTCGCGCTGGCCTGACGCCGGGCACCGTGGCGCCGGGGCCAGGGCGGTACGCCGCCCGCGGCCCCGGCCCCCCGCGTCAGCCGATCTTGACGTACCGGATGTTGACCAACGGCCACCAGGTGCCACTGGCCTCCGAGGTCTTCCCGGGGGCGACGGTCGAGCCGTCTCCCTTGCAGTCGTCCGCGGTGTACCAGGTCACCTTCTTGTCGGTGTGGTTGGTGATTCTCCGGTAGCCGACCGAGCCCCACGGCGGCGTTTCCTTGCCGACGTAGTAGCAAGCCCCGTCCTTGGGGTTGGTCAGCGTCCGCTCACCGTTCCCGGAGAATTCCAGGGTGCCGGTCGCGGCGTGTGCGCCGCCCGTTCCCAGGATCAGAAGGGAAGCGGCCATGGCGCCCATGGCCAGCGTGCGTCCCGCGTTCCTGCGCATGTTCACGTCGTTCTCTTCCTTCCGGAATGACAACCCGTACGGAATGGGACGCTAGGTACCGGGGTTATGTTTCACCTATCGGCCGGTGCCCGCCCGTTATCGGCACCAGGTCGCAGGGGCCCCGTCGACCCCCGTACCACCAGCTCCGGCCGGAAGACGAACTCGGTGCGCTGCGGCGGGGTTTGACGTCCCTGGGCGCGTTCGTGGATCTCCTCGATCAACGCCCCCACCGCCGCCGTCGCCATCGACTGCACCGGCTGGCGCACCGTGGTCAGGGGCGGGTCGGTGAAGGCGATCAGCTGGGAGTCGTCGAAGCCGACGACCGAGACGTCGCCCGGGACGGCCAGGCCGCGCTGGCGGGCCGCGCGGACGACGCCCAGTGCCATCAGGTCGCTGCCGCAGACGACGCCGGTGCAGCCGTCGTCGAGCAGTGCCGCGGCTGCCGCGTGGCCGCCCTCGACGCTGAACAGGGTGTGCTGGACGCGCCGTTCGGCCTGCCCCCTCGACAGGCCGAACGACTCCTCCAGGGCCGCCACGAAGCCTTCGGCCTTGCGGCGGGAGGGCACATAGCGGGCCGGGCCGACGGCCAGCCCGATCCGCTCGTGCCCCAGCTCGGCCAGGTGGCGCACGGCCATCCGGGCCGCCGCGCCGTCGTCGGGTGAGACGAACGGCGCGTCGATGCGCGCGTTGTAGCCGTTGATGAGGACGAACGGGACGCCGCGCGAGACCAGTCGGGCGTAGCGGGACGGGTCGGCACGGGTGTCGGCGTGCAGACCGGAGAGGAAGACGATGCCGGTGACGCCGCGTTCCTCCAGCTGCTCGACGAGTTCGTCCTCGGTGGCTCCGCCCGGCATCTGGGTGCACAGCACCGGGGTGTAGCCGTGGCCGGCCAGGGACTGCTCGATGATCTGGGCGAAGGCGGGGAAGATCGGGTTGGTCAGTTCGGGGATGACGAGGCCGACCAGCCCGGCGCTGCGGCGGCGCAGCCGTACGGGACGTTCGTAGCCGAGGACGTCGAGCGCGGCGAGCACCCGCTGCCGGGTGCTCGCCGCCACGCCCGCCTTGCCGTTCAGGACCCGGCTGACGGTCGCCTCGCTGACGTCCGCCTGGGCGGCGATGTCGGAGAGCCGGGGAGTGGCCGGGGTGCCGCCGGGATCGGGCAGGGTCACTCCTCCCACCAGACGGTGGTGTCGGCGGGCAGGTCGAAGTCCCCCTCGGATGTGTTCAGTTGGCGGGAGGCGAGCAGAAGCCGGCCGGGGACGGGCAGCCGGGCCGGGGACCCGGTCGTGTTGACCGTGCAGATCAGGCCGCCGGGGCGGCGGAAGGACAGGACGCCGTCGGGGGCGTCCAGCCACTCGACCGCGTCGCCCGCGCCCAGGCCGGGGTGGGCGCGCCGCAGGGTGAGGGCGGTGCGGTAGAGCTCCAGGGTGGAGGAGGGGTCGCCGGTCTGGGCCTCGACGGTGAGGGCGGCCCAGTCGTCCGGCTGCGGAAGCCAGCTGCCGCCGTCGCCGAAGCCGTACGGGGGTGCGTCGCCGCTCCACGGGAGCGGGACCCGGCAGCCGTCGCGCAGGCCCTCCTGGCCGGCGTCCCGGAAGAAGGAGGGGTCCTGGCGGACCTCGTCGGGGAGGTCGGTGACCTCGGGCAGGCCCAGTTCCTCGCCCTGGTAGAGGTAGGCGGAGCCGGGCAGCGCCAGCATCAGGAGGGTGGCGGCGCGGGCGCGGTCCAGGTCGCCGCCGAGGCGGGAGCGGTGGCGTACGACGTCGTGGTTGGACAGCACCCAGGTCGTCGGGGCGGCCACCGGGCGCATGGCGTCGAGGGAGGAGTCGATCGCCTCGCGGAGCGCCGCCGCGTCCCACCCCGTGTCCAGGTAGTGGAAGTTGAAGGCCTGGTGGAGCTCGTCGGGGCGGAGGTAGAGGGCGGTGCGGTCGGCGCTGGGGGTCCAGGCCTCGGCGACCGCGATCCGCTCGCCCGCGTACTCGTCGAGGACGGTGCGCCAGGAGCGGTAGATGGCGTGGACGCCGTCCTGGTCGAAGAACGGCAGGACCTGGTTGCCGAGCAGTTTCAGCTGCTCGCCCCGGCCCATGTCGGGCAGGCCGGGCGCCTTGACCAGGCCGTGGGCCACATCCACCCGGAAGCCGTCCACGCCCAGGTCCAGCCAGAAGCGCAGGATCGAGCGGAACTCGTCCTGGACGGCGGGGTGGTCCCAGTTGAAGTCGGGCTGTTCGGGGGCGAAGAGGTGGAGGTACCACTCGCCGTCGGGGACCCGGGTCCAGGCCGGGCCGCCGAAGAGGGACTCCCAGTCGTTGGGCGGCTCCTCGCCGTTCTGGCCCCGTCCCTTGCGGAAGTGGAAGCGCTCGCGCAGTACCGAACCCGGGCCCTCCGCCAGTCCGCGGCGGAACCATTCGTGCTGGTCGGAGCAGTGGTTGGGGACGAGGTCGACGATGATGCGCAGATCCAGCCGATGGGCCTCGCGGATGACGGCCTCGGCGTCGGGCAGGGTGCCGAACATCGGGTCGATGGCGCGGTAATCGGCGACGTCGTAGCCGGCGTCGGCCTGCGGGGAGGCATAGAAGGGGCTGAGCCAGACGGCGTCCACGCCCAGGTCACGCAGGTACGGCAGCCGGCTGCGGACGCCGGCCAGATCCCCCATGCCGTCACCGTTGGCGTCGGCGAAGCTGCGCGGATAGACCTGGTAGATCACCGCGTCGCGCCACCAGTCGGTGGCAGGAGTGACGTTCTCAGGGGTGACGTTGTGCTGTGGAGTCATTTCAACCCTTGGTGGTGCCGGCGGTCAGTCCGGCTACGAGGTGGCGCTGGGCGAAGGCGAAGACGAGTGCGGCCGGGACGGCGATGATCACGGCGGCGGCGGTCATCGAACCCCAGTCGTTGGTGTACTGGTTGACGAAGGTCTGCAGGCCGCCCGCGAGCGTCAGGTTCTCCTCGCCGGTCATGAACGCGGAGGCGTAGGCGACCTCGGCCCAGGCGGTGACGAAGGTGTAGAAGCCGGTGACGGCGAGGCCGGGGCGGGCCAGTGGCAGGACGAGCCGCCAGAAGGTGCCGAAGGGGTTGAGGCCGTCGACCCGGCCGGCTTCGTCGATCTCCACCGGGATGGTGTCGAAGAAGCCCTTCATCATCCAGGCGCAGAACGGGACGGCGATGGTCAGATACGTGATGACCAGGCCCGCGGGCTGGTTGAGGAGGCCGAGGCTCGCCAGGAGGTTGTAGAGCGGCACGATCAGGACCGCGACCGGGAACATCTGGGTGATCAGCAGCAGCCACATCAGCGGGCGCATCCCGGGGAAGCGGAAGCGGCTGACGGCGTAGCCGGTGGTGGCGGCGATGAAGACCCCGAGGACGGTGGTCAGCCCGACGATGATCACGGAGTTCTTGAACCAGGTCAGGAACTCGGTGTCGGCCAGCACATGGGTGTAGTTGGCGAAGGTGAAGTGGGTGACCAGGCCGGTGGAGAAGGCGTCGTTCTTCGGCTTGAAGGACGTCACCAGCAGCCACAGGGGCGGGAAGACCGCCAGTACGGCCGCGACGGCCAGTCCGGCGTGCAGTCCGATGGAGGCCGGCCGGGACCGCTGGTTGCGCTTACGGGCCCGACGGGCCGGGTGCGTGCGGGTCATGGTCACCACACCTCTCCCTGCTTGCGCAGCGCCCGGCGGTAGACGACCGCGACGACCGAGAGCAGGACCAGGATCAGGACGCCCCAGGCCGCGGACTCGGAGAAGTTGCGGGGGCTGTCGATGAAGGAGAGCCGGTAGGCGTAGGTCACCAGGATCTCGGTGGCGTCGCCGGGGCCGCCCCGGGTGAGCAGGAAGATCACCGGGAACATGTTGAAGGTCCAGATGGTGGAGAGCAGGATGACGGTGCTGCTGACGGACCGCAGCCCCGGCACGGTGATGTGGCGGAAGCGCTGCCAGGCACTGGCGCCGTCCATCTCCGCGGCCTCGTAGAGCTCGCCCGGTATGGACTGCAGTCCGCCGAGCAGCGCGACGAGCATGAAGGGCACGCCGAGCCAGACGTTGACGGCGATGACCGAGAGCTTGGCCCAGGTCGGGTCGTTGAGCCACGGGACCGCGTCGATACCGCCGCCGGCCAGCAGCTTGTTGAGGATGCCGTTCTTCTCGTTGTAGAGCATCCGCCAGGTGAAGACCGAGATGAAGGCGGGGATGGCCCACGGGAGGATCAGCGCGAGGCGGTAGAAGGTGCGGCCGCGCAGGGTGCGGTTGAGCATGTTCGCCAGCGCGAGGCCGGTCAGGAAGGTGAGTGAGACACAGCCGACGGTCCACAGGACGGTCCAGCCGAGGCGGTCCCAGAAGACGCCGTCGGAGAGGACCGCCCGGTAGTTGTCCAGGCCGGTGAACTTGTAGGTGGCGGGGAGGTGGTTGACGCCGATGTTCCGCTCGACGTTGGCCTCATTGGCGTCCGTGAGCGAGAGGAAGACGCCGCGCACCAGCGGATAGCCGATGATCACCCCGATGACGAGTACCACCGGGGCGACCATCGTCCATGCGTACCAGTGGGTGCCCAGCGCCCGGCGCACCCGTACAGCAAAGGTCACTTGTAGTCCTTGAGCAGCTTCCGGTAGGCGTTGCCGGTCGCCTCGGCGGCCTGCTCGGGCGTGGCGGCGCCGGTGAGCACCTTGTTCATCTGGACCTTGACCGGCTCGAAGAGCGAGTTGCCCTCGGCGATCCAGGGGCGCTGGACGGCACCGTCGACGGCGGGCTTGAAGAACTTGACCATCTCGTTGTTCTTGACGGCCGGCACGTCGTACACGGACTTGCGGGTGGGCAGCAGGCTGAGCTTCTCGTTGGTCTCCTGCTGGACCTTGGCCGAGCTCATGTACTTCACGAAGGCGTAGGAGGCCTGCAAGTTCTTGCTGCCGGCGTAGACGGAGAGGTTCCAGCCGCCCTGCGGGGAGCCCTGGGCGCTGCTGCCGCCGGGGACGGGGGCGACGCCGAGGTTCTTCTTGTCCTTGAAGGCCTTGCCGGCGCGGGCTCCTTCGATGTCCCAGGGGCCGTCGACGGCCATCGCGACATCGCCGTCCTTGAGGGCCTTGAGCTGGTTCTCCTGGCCGTCGGTGGCGTCGGTGACCGCGGCCTTGGAGTCCACCAGGTCCTTGATCGTCTTGAACGCCTTGACGCCGGCGCCGTCGTCGATCTCCACGACCTTGTCGCGGGCGTTGACCATGTCGCCGCCCTCGCCGTAGAGGTAGGGCAGGAACCAGTAGGGGTCATCGCCGCGCAGATAGAGGGCGGTGGCGCCGGTCTTGGCCTTGATCTTCTTGGCGGCCTTGGACAGCTCTTCGAAGGTCTTGGGCACCTCGACGCCGGCGTCCTTGAGGAGCTTCTTGTTGTAGAAGAGGCCGAGGGTGTCGATGACCTGGGGTGCGGCGTAGGTCTTGCCCTTGAACTTCGTCGAGCCGACGGCCTGCGGGAGGTAGTCGTCGGTCGTGTCGAGGGCGGGGGTGCCGTCGAGCGGCGCGAGGTAGCCGAGGTTGGCGAAGTCGGCGACCCAGGCGACCTCGGTGCGCATCACGTCGGGGGCGCCGGAGTTGCCGCCGGCCGCATTCTTGAACTTGGCGTTGGCATCGCCGAAGGGCACGTTCACATACTTGACGCGGACCTTGGGGTGCTGCTTCTGGAAACCTTCGGCAAGTTTGCGGTACGTCGCCTTCTCGGCGTCGTTGGAGGTGTCCCAGAAGGTAACGGTTCCGGACAGTTCACCCCCGCTGTTGCCGCCGTCGCCGCTGTCGCCTCCGCCGCACGCTGTCGCTGCCAGTGCCAGGCCCGCTACCAGCGCGGTGGCCGTTGCGCCCCGTATGCCACGCCGCATGTGAACTCCTTAGGGAAATGCCTCAGATGGCGGTCAGGAACGTAACAGCGCTGAAAACAAACCGAAAGACCTTGCGGCAAATTTCTGCAAGACCATGGGAACGAATTGCAACGAGTTGGCTGGAACGGGACCCTCCGGGCGCCCTCGGCACCGTCACCCCGCGCCCGCCCGAGCGTTGATTCCGTGAAGGCACCCGACGCCTCTTGATCTCGACAGGGACGGCAGATGACCCAGGAGCTCACTTCCCCCAGCCCCGCCCCCCAGGCCCCCGGAACGGGCCGAGGTCCGGGGTGGTGGCGCGACGCCGTCATCTACCAGGTGTACGTGCGCTCGTTCTCGGACAGCGACGGCGACGGCATCGGCGATCTGCGCGGCGCCCGCGCCCGGCTGCCGTACCTCAAGGACCTGGGGGTGGACGCCGTCTGGCTCACCCCGTTCTATGCCTCACCGCAGGCCGACGGCGGCTACGACGTCGCCGACTACCGCGCCGTCGACCCGCTCTTCGGCAGCCTCCAGGACGCCGACGACCTGATCCGCACCGCCCATGACCTGGGCCTGCGGGTGATCGTCGACATCGTCCCCAACCACACCTCCGACCGGCACCCGTGGTTCCAGGACCCCGAGCTCGCCCGGCAGCGCTACCTCTTCCGCCCCGGCAAAGGGGAGAGCGGCGAACTCCCGCCCAACGACTGGGAGTCGGTCTTCGGCGGCCCGGCCTGGACCCGCACCGAGCGCGGCGACTGGTATCTGCACCTCTTCGCCCCCGAGCAGCCCGACCTGAACTGGGACAACCCGGAAGTGCACGCCGAGTTCGAGGCCATCCTGCGCTTCTGGCTCGACCTCGGGGTGGACGGCTTCCGGGTCGATGTCGCCCACGGCATGATCAAGGCGCCTGGCCTGCCGGACATCGGCCACGGCCAGCAGGCCAAGCTGATCGGCAATCAGGTGCTGCCATTCTTCGACCAGGACGGGGTGCACGCCATCCACCGCACCTGGCGCCGTCTGCTGGACGGCTACGGCGACACCCACGGCAGGCAGGTGGTCGGCGTCGCCGAGGCCTGGGCCCCCACCGCCGAACGCCTCGCCCTCTACGTCCGCCCCGACGAACTCCACCAGGCCTTCAACTTCCAGTTCCTGAACGCCCCTTGGGAGGCCGACGCACTGCGCGCGGTCATCGACACCTCGCTCGCCGCCACCACCTCGGTCGGCGCCCCGACGACCTGGGTGCTGTCCAACCACGACGTCGTACGGCACACCACCCGCCTCGGCGGCGGCCTGGACCGCGCCCGCGCCGCCACCCTCCTGATGCTGGCGCTGCCCGGCTCGGCCTACCTCTACCAGGGCGAGGAACTGGGCCTGCCCGAGGTGACGGACCTGCCCGACGAGGCCCGGCAGGACCCGGCCTTCTTCCGCGGCGGCCGGACCGCCGGCGCGTCCGCCACCAGCGGCCAGGACGGTTTCCGCGACGGCTGCCGGGTGCCGCTCCCCTGGTCCGGCGAGCTGCCGCCGTACGGCTTCGGCGACGGCGGCAGCTGGCTGCCGCAGCCGGACGACTGGGCAGCCCTCACCGTCGAGGCCCAGACCGGCGACCCCGCCTCCACCCTGGAGCTCTACCGCACCGCCCTCGCCCTGCGGCGCCGGCTGCCGGGCCTGGGCGACGGGGAGATGAGCTGGGCCCCCGCGCCCGACGGGGTGCTCGCCTTCACCCGCGCCGGTGTGCTGTGCGCCGTCAACACGCTGGGTCACGAGGTGGAACTGCCGCCGCCCGGAGCGCTGCTGCTGGCCAGCGCCCCGGTGACCGGCAAAGGCGCCGCCGCGGTGCTCCCCGGCGACAGCTGCAGCTGGTGGGCAATCTGAGAGCCGAACGGTACAGTCCCCCTCATGACCGCCCGGCTGTCCGACATCGCAGCGCAGGCGGGTGTCAGCGAGGCCACCGTCAGCCGGGTTCTCAACGGGAAGCCCGGTGTCTCCGCCACCACCCGCCAGTCCGTGCTGGCCGCCCTCGACGTGCTGGGCTACGAGCGCCCGGTGCGGCTGCGGCAGCGCAGCGCCGGGCTGGTCGGGCTGATCACTCCGGAGCTGGAGAACCCGATCTTCCCGGCCTTCGCCCAGGTCATCGGGCAGGCGCTGACCCGCCAGGGCTATACGCCCGTCCTGGCGACCCAGACGCCGGGCGGCTCCACGGAGGACGAGCTGACCGAGATGCTGGTGGACCGCGGAGTGGCCGGCATCATCTTCGTCTCCGGGCTGCACGCCGACACCTCCGCCGATATGCAGCGCTATGAGCAGCTGCGCGGCCAGGGCGTCCCGTTCGTCCTCATCAACGGCTTCTCCGACAAGGTGCAGGCACCGTTCGTCTCCCCCGACGACCGGGCCGCGGTCGACCTGGCCGTCACCCACCTCAGCGCGCTGGGCCACCGGCGGATCGGTCTGGCCCTCGGCCCCAAGAGGTTCGTGCCCGTCCAGCGCAAGATCGAGGGCTTTGTGCGCGCCATGCAGGAGCGGCTGCAGATCGGCCCGGCCGAGGCGGAGCCGTACATCCAGCACTCCCTCTACACCCTGGAGGGCGGCCAGGCAGCGGCGAGCGCGCTGATCGAGCGGGGCGCCACGGCCATCGTCTGCGCCAGCGACATGATGGCGCTCGGCGCGATCCGCGCGGCCCGGCAGCGCGGCCTCGACGTCCCCCGCGAGATCTCCGTGGTCGGCTTCGACGACTCCCCGCTCATCGCCTTCACCGACCCGCCGCTGACCACCATCCGGCAGCCGGTGACGGCCATGGGACAGGCCGCGGTACGGGCCCTCCTGGAGGAGATCGGCGGCACCCCGGCCCCCCACAGCGAGTTCGTCTTCCACCCCGAGCTGGTGGTACGCGGCTCGACCGCCTCGGCCCCGCGGACGACGGCGAGGATCCCGAAGCCGCTGCGGGCCACGTAGGGCCTGTCGGCAGCGCGAGCTGCGGCGCTTCGGCCATGCGTCGCCCTCGGTCCCGACCGACCACCTGGGGCCCTTGCCGTCGGCCTCTTCCAACTCCTTGTCACGCACAGTGCGGTGGGCATCGTGCGCGGACGTCCGAGGTCAGGCCGCTCCTACCGCCGATGCCGCCGGATACCCGGCGAGGCACAGCTCCTCCTTCTCCTCGGACGCCGGCGTGATCCGAAGAAGACAGGCGGCTCCATCACCCGGCAGTACGGGGTCCGGCCATCCCCCGCAAGTCCGATACCCGGCCTCGAATACCCGCCCGAAGGATGATCGGCGAGACGTCCGTTTCTGGCAGACTGTCTGCCTATGGGTGATGCGAATACGAGGATTTTGGACGGCCCGCCGACCACCCCGCCGCCCAAGGGGGAGCCCGCGGACCACCCGGCGACCGAAGGGCGATGGGCCCGTCTGCGTTCTCCCCGCACCCCCCGGCTCTGGTTCGAGATCCTGCTGATCGCGGTCAGCTACTGGACCTACTCCGTGGTCCGCAACGCCGTGCCCGAACAGAAGATCCAGGCACTGAAGAACGCCGACTGGATCTGGCAGACGGAGCACTCCCTGGGCATCGCCGTCGAACGCACCGTCAACCACGCGGTGGACTCCGTGACGTGGCTGATCGTGACGATGAACTACTACTACGCGACACTGCACTTCATCGTGACGATCGCCGTGCTGGTCTGGCTCTACCGCTGGCACCCCGGCCGCTATGCCGCCGCCCGGCTGGCCCTGTTCGCCACCACCGGCATCGCCCTGATCGGCTACTACGTCTACCCGTTGGCGCCACCCCGGCTGATGCCGGACGGCGGCTTCATCGACACCCTCGTCCACCACGGGACCTGGGGCTCGATGGCGTCCGGCAACCTCGCCTCGATGTCCAACCAGTACGCCGCGATGCCGTCGATGCACATCGGCTGGTCACTGTGGTGCGGCATCACCATCGCCCTCCTCGCCAAGCCCCTCTGGTGCAGGCTGCTCGGGCTGCTCTACCCCACCGTCACCCTGCTGGTCATCATCTCCACCGCCAACCACTTCTGGCTGGACGCGGTGGGCGGCGCCCTGTGCCTGTCCTTCGGCTTCGGGCTGGCGTGCCTGTGGTATGGGGCGTTGCCGCATCGACTAGCCACGGTGGTGGCTTAGTCTTCCCACGTTTTTGGCTTTCCCGCCGTGGTGGTTTCTCGCCGTTGCGCCTGGCGGCGGGCGGGTCCGCTGCGCGGGGCTGTCGGGGTGCGGTGACGGGCCTCCGCGGGTGGGGGTGTCCGGACTGCTTCGCTTTACGTCCGGACACCCCCACCCGCTCCGGCCCGTCCCCTCCCGTTGGGGGATGGGAAAACCTTGGTGGGGGTGGTCGCCGGTGGTCCGGTGCGGCTCGTCGAGCGCAGTGAACTGCCTACGGGCGCCCGCCCCCACTCACCGTCACTTACTCCTCCCACGGGAGGGGACGGGCCGGAGGGGCCTGGTGTGTGGACGTAAAGCGAAGCAGTCCACACACCAGGCCCCGGAGGCCCGTCACCGCACCCGACACCCACCCGCCCGCCGCAGGCGCAACGGCGAGGAACCCGCAAAAATCACCCGCGCCCAAGCCCCGCGCAGCGGACCCGCAACGGCGAGAAGCAAACACGGCGGGACAGCCGAAAACGTGGGAAGGCCAACCAAGCGCGTCACGCCCCGTAGAAGATTTCCTCCATCACGCCCCGGGCCCGGCGGGTGATGCGGCGGTAGTCGTCGATCATCTCGCCGATGTGGCCCTCTTCGTAGCCGAGGTAGCGGCCTACCGCCGCCAGTTCGCGGCCGTCGACGGGGAACGTGTCGCCGGGGCGGGCGCGCACCACCATCACCGCGTTGCGCACGCGCGCCGCCAGTACCCAGGCCTCGTCGAGGGTCTGGGCGTCCTCGGTGGCGATCAGGCCGGCGGCGTGTGCGGCGGCGAGTGCCTCGCGGGTGCGTGTGGTGCGCAGGCCGGGGAATTCCCAGCCGTGCTGCATCTGCAGCAGCTGTACCGTCCACTCGACATCGCTCAGCCCGCCGCGCCCCAGCTTGGCGTGGGTGGTGGGGTCCGCGCCGCGGGGCAGCCGCTCGGCCTCCATACGGGCCTTGAGCTTGCGGATCTCGCGGACCGCGTCCTCGCCCAGGCCCTCGGCGGGGTAGCGCAGCGGGTCGATCAGCTCGATGAACCGCTGGCCCAGCTCGGTGTCGCCCGCGACCGGTTCGGCCCGCAGCAGCGCCTGCGACTCCCACACCAGCGACCAGCGCCGGTAGTAGGCCGCGTACGAGGCGAGCGTGCGCACCAGCGGCCCCGATCTGCCCTCCGGGCGCAGATCCGCGTCGATGAGCAACGGCGGGTCGGAGGAGGGGAGTTCGAGCAGCCGGCGCATCTCGTTGGCGACGGCGTGCGCGGCCTTGGCGGCCTCCTGCTCGTCGGCGCCCTCGCGCGGTTCGTGGACGAAGAGCACATCGGCGTCCGAGCCGTAGTTCAGCTCGTGGCCGCCGAACCGGCCCATGCCGATCACCGCGAAGCGGGTGGGCAGGGTGTCGCCCCACTGCTGGCGGACCGCGGCACGCAGCGCACCGGCGAGGGTGGCGGCATTGAGGTCGGAGACGGCGGAGCCGACCGCGTCGACGGAGTTGCCGTGATCGTTGTCCGCCGGGCTGAACTCCGTGCCGTACGCACCGATCACATCCGCGGCGGCCGTACGGAACAGCTCCCGGCGGCGCACCCCGCGGGCCGCCGCGACCGCCGCCTCCGCACCGTCCGCGCGGCCGACCGCGGCCAGCACCTCCTGCTCCAGCGCGGCCCGGCCGCGGGGCTGCAGCCCGTCGGGGGCGCCGAGCAGGGCGACCGCCTCGGGGGCGCGCAGCAGCAGATCGGGGGCCAGCCGGCCGGCCGACAGCACCCGTGCGAGGTTCTCGGCGGCGGCGCCCTCGTCGCGCAGCAGCCGCAGGTACCAGGGGGTCTTGCCGAGCGCGTCGGACACCTTGCGGAAGTTGAGCAGTCCGGCGTCCGGGTCGGCGGAGTCCGCGAACCATGCGAGCAGCACCGGCAGCAGCGTCCGCTGGATGGCGGCCTTACGGGTCACACCGGACGCCAGCGCCTCCAGATGCCGCAGCGCGGCCACCGGGTCGGCGTAGCCCAGCGCTTCGAGGCGGTGGCCGGCGGCCTTGGCGGACAGCCGAGCCTCGCCGGGCTCCAGGGTGGCGACGGCATCGAGCAGCGGACGGTAGAAGAGCTTTTCGTGCAGCCGGCGCACTTCCCGGGCGTGCCACTTCCACTCCTTGCGGAGGGTGTCGACCGGTTCGGTCCGCAGGCCCAACGAGCGTGCCAGGCGCCGCTGTTCGCCCTCGTCCTCAGGCATCAGATGGGTACGGCGCATCCGGAAGAGCTGGATGCGGTGTTCCAGCGTGCGCAGGAAGCGGTAGGCGGCGTCCAGGGCCGCGGCGTCCTGGCGTCCGACATAGCCGCCGGCGGCCAGCGCCGCGAGGGCGTCGAGGGTGGTGGCGCTGCGCAGGGTGGCGTCGCTGCGGCCGTGGACGAGCTGGAGCAGCTGGACGGCGAATTCGACGTCGCGCAGTCCGCCGGGGCCGAGCTTGAGCTCCCGCTCGACCTGGGCCGCGGGGATGTTCTCGACGACCCGGCGGCGCATCTGGCGCACATCGGCGACGAAGTTCTCCCGCTCGGCGACCTCCCAGACCATGGGCGCCAGCGCGTCCACGTACTCCTGGCCCAGCTGGAGGTCACCGGCCATCGGGCGGGCCTTGAGCAGCGCCTGGAACTCCCAGGTCTTGGCCCAGCGCTGGTAGTAGGCGAGGTGGCTGGAGAGGGTGCGCACCAGCGGTCCGTTGCGGCCCTCGGGGCGCAGGTTGGCGTCCACCGGCCAGATCGTGCCCTCGGCGGTGTTGTCCGAGCACAGGCGCATCATGCGGGCGGCGAGCCGGGTCGCGGCCTGCAGCGCCTGGGCCTCGTCCACGCCCTCCTTGGCCTCGGCGACGAAGATGACGTCGACGTCGGAGACGTAGTTCAGCTCCCGGCCGCCGCATTTGCCCATGCCGATGACGGCCAGCCGGCACACCGCGGCGTCGCCGGGCGCCTCCTCGTAGCTGATCTCCAGGGCGGCCCGTACCGTGGCAGTGGCCAGGTCCGCCAGCTCGGCCGCGGCCTCGGCGACGTCGGTCGTGCCGCACACATCGCGGGCGGCGATGCCCAGCAGCGAGCGGCGGTAGGCGGTGCGCAGCGCGTCGGCGCGGGGCCGTTCGGCGTTCCCGCCGCCCCAGATTCCCTCGGCGAGCGCCAGCTCGAACTCGGGGGTGGTGGGGTGCAGGTCGACCGACTCGTAGGTGACCAGCGACTGCCAGTCGCGCGGATGCCGTACGAGGTGGTCGGCGAGCGCCTCGGAGGCGCCCAGCACCCCCAGCAGCCGGTCGCGCAGCGGTTTCGCCGCGGCGACGGTGCTCAGCAGCGTCTGCTGCTCGTCCGGTTCCTGGGCCTCGACCAGCCGGGCCAGGCTGTGCAGGGCGAGGTCCGGGTCCGCGGTGGCGCCCAGCGCCTCCAGCAGCACCGAGTCATCGCGTACGGACGCGAACGGAGGGGTATCGAGCAGCTCCCCGGCCGCCGAGGGGTTGGTGAAACCGTGCCTCAGCAGCCGGGTGAAGGTGCTGCTCCGTCGTCCCTGCGGAGCGGGAAGTGCCATGGTGCAGCCTCTCGGTGGCGCGGTGGCTCAGAGCACGGGCAGCATCGTGCGCAGCTCGAAAGCCGTGACCTCGGAGCGGTACTCCTCCCACTCCTTCTTCTTGTTGCGCAGGGATTGATGTACGCCTTTGCTCACCTCCCAAGACTCTACCGGGATGCCCCCTGACCAGCAGTCGGGCGGTTGCCGCTGGTCAGGCCTCGGTGGGCGGCTGCGGGGTGGCTTCTTTTCCACCGATGGTCCACGGACGTGACAGTCACCTCGCACCGTCCGTATCCCTGCGGCAACCTGGTGGAGTGACGGAGCACGGGACATGGAGTCGCGGCAGAAGGACAGCCGAAGGCGCGGTCCGATGAGGCGACGGCCCCTGATCTGGTCCGGTGCCGCCCTCATGGCAGTGGCTGTGGCTCTGCTCGCCACGGCCGTCTTCAGCTTTCTGACCGGCGATGGGGAGGAGGCCACCTCCACCTCGCACCGTGCGAGCAAGGCACCGTCGGTGTCTGCGCACCCCACCGCCTCCGTGTCCCCTGGTGTCACACCCGAGTCCCCTGGCACCCCATCACCCCCCGGGAGCGACAGCCCGCGCTCAAGGCGATCCCCCACCCCCACCGTGACGGTCACCCAGTTCGTTCAAGTACCCGTGGCGGGGGCGGGAGGGCCTGAGCTCATCACCGCGATCGGGGGGCTGATCACCGCTGGTGTCGGCGCCGCCTCATTCCTCGTGGGAATGAGGCGTCGGGACCGCCGGGAAGCCGAACGGGTACAGCCGCCGGCCAGCGGTTCCTGAGGATCCGGGTCGCCCAGCCACCGCGCGTCAGCCCGCTGACCTGCGGCTACAGCACCGGCAGCATCTTGCGCAGCTCGAAGGCGGTGACCTCGGAGCGGTACTCCTCCCACTCCTGCTTCTTGTTGCGCAGGAAGAAGTCGAAGACATGCTCGCCGAGGGTCTCGGCGACCAGTTCGCTGCGCTCCATCAGCTCGATGGCCTCGCCGAGGTTCTGCGGCAGCGGCTCGATGCCCATCGCCCGGCGCTCGGAGTCGGACAGCGCCCAGACGTCGTCATCGGCGCCGGCCGGGAGCTCGTAGCCCTCCTCGATGCCCTTGAGGCCGGCCGCGAGCAGCACGGCGTACGTCAGATAGGGGTTGGCGCCGGAGTCGATGGAGCGGACCTCGACCCGGGTCGAGCCCATCTTGCCGGGCTTGTACATCGGCACGCGGATCAGCGCGGAGCGGTTGTTGTGGCCCCAGCAGATGTAGGAGGGGGCCTCGCCGCCGGCGCCGGCGGTGCGGTTGGCGCCGCCCCAGATGCGCTTGTAGGAGTTGACCCACTGGTTGGTGACGGCGGAGATCTCCCCGGCGTGCCGCAGCAGACCGGCGATGAACGAGCGGCCGACCTTGGAGAGTTGGTACTCCGAGCCGGACTCGTGGAAGGCGTTGCGGTCGCCCTCGAAGAGGGAGAGATGGGTGTGCATACCGGAGCCCGGGTACTCCGAGAACGGCTTGGGCATGAAGGTGGCCTGCACGCCCTGCTCCAGCGCGACCTGCTTCATGACCAGGCGGAACGTCATGATGTTGTCGGCGGTCGAGAGCGCGTCGGCGTAGCGCAGGTCGATCTCCTGCTGGCCGGGGGCGCCCTCGTGGTGGCTGAACTCCACCGAGATGCCCATCGACTCCAGCATCGTGATCGCCTGGCGGCGGAAGTCCATGCCGACGTTCTGCGGGGTGTGGTCGAAGTAGCCGGAGGAGTCACCGGGGGTCGGCCGCTGTCCGTCCACGGGCTTGTCCTTGAGCAGGAAGAACTCGATCTCGGGGTGGGTGTAGAAGGTGAACCCGAGGTCCGAGGTCTTGGCCAGGATGCGCTTGAGGACATAGCGCGGGTCGGCGTAGGAGGGGGAGCCGTCCGGCATCAGGATGTCGCAGAACATCCGGGCGGTGCCGGGGGCCTCGGCGCGCCAGGGCAGGATCTGGAAGGTGCCGGGATCGGGCTTGGCGATCATGTCGGATTCGTATACCCGTGCGAATCCCTCGATGGCCGAGCCGTCGAAGCCGATGCCCTCGTCGAAGGCCTGCTCCAGCTCCGCGGGGGCCACCGCCACGGACTTGAGGAACCCGAGCACGTCGGTGAACCACAGCCGTACGAAGCGGATGTCGCGCTCCTCGAGCGTTCGGAGCACAAACTCCTGCTGCTTGTCCATGGGTCACCAATCCTTGCAGGTCAATCGGCCTGTCCAGCCACGTGGAACAACGTGCTGTGGCACCAGTATCACGTGAGGGGGTTACCGTCACATTACGCACCCTTGGCCTGAACCAGAACCGCCGTCCCGTAACCCTCACCTCGCATCCTTCCCGCAGCACACGGGCTCAGCGCGGCCGGCGACGTCAATCGGGGGGCTTGGCCCAGCCTTGGTCCCTCGCTGGGGGTTCGTTGACGTGGAATTGGCGTGCCGGGCCCTTGCTCCGCCCGGCCCGCGGTGTGCCGGGCCCTTGCTCCGCCCGGCCCGTCGTGCGCCGGGTCCCTATGGCCGGTCCGCCACCGTCGCGTCGTGCCCCGTCCCCGACAGGTCCAGCACCGCCCGCGCCACCGACTCCGGCACATCGGCCATCACCAGGTGGCCCGCGGGGGCGGCGACCGCGAACCGGCCGCCCAGCTCCGCGGCGAGCCCCCGCTGGCGCTCCAGCCAGCGCAGCCGTCCCGCCGTCTCGCTGCCGTCGTAGGCCGCGAGGACGGTCACCGGCACCGCGGGCAGTGGATGGTCCGGGCGCAGCGCGGCGAGCTCCGCGGCCTGGTAGGGGTAGGTCGTGTTCTCCAGGACGCAGGCCCGCGCGACCCGGCTGGTGCGGTAGCCGGCGCGTTCCCAGGGGTGCGGTGGATGGGTGCCGACGGTCGAGGCGCGGCCGATCAGCCGGCGGGCGGCGGGGCCCAGGGCGCGGGGCAGTCCGGCGGCGGACAGGGCACCGGCCACCCCGCCCGCCCAGGCGGTCCGCAGCGCGCGCGGCAGCCGGGGCCGGGGGTTGTCCTCGATGCTGGCGTCGACCAGGAGGAGTCCGGCGCAGCGGTCCGGGTGCCGCCGGGCGAACGCCTCGGCGTGGAATCCGGCGAGCGAGTGGCCGACGACGGTGGCCGGGCCGAAGTGGCCGAGCGCGTCCAGGAGGTGGACGATCCGGTCGGCCTCGGCGGCGAGGGTGGGCGGTTCGGGCGCCGGGGCGCTCAGGCCGAGACCGGGGCGGTCGAAGCGGACGACGGTGCGGTGCGGGGCGAGCAGCGCGGCGACCGCGTCCCAGTCGAACCACGCCATGCCGAGGCCGCCGCTGAGGACGCAGACCGGGCCGCGGCCCTCGGTCAGGACGTGCAGCGGCACACCGTCCACGCGCAGGAAGCGGCCGGGAGTGGGGAGGGGGCGGAGGGTGCGGCTCATCGGTCTCCTTGGCCTTGTCCTCGCTGCGGGGGCGGGGAGAGCGGTGGGGCGGGCGGGGATGGGCGGATGCCGGAAGGACCCGGGCGTGGGGCGGGCGGGTCCGGGTGGGTGGCGGACGGACCGAGGCGTGGGGCGGGCGGACCCGGGCGTGCGCCGGGCGGCTCCGGGCGTGCGATCGCCGCCTCCGGCAGCCACGCGGTGTACGCGGGCGCGCCGGGCCGCGGCAGGGCGGCGGCCACCCGGCGGAAGGCCGGGGCCGAAGGGCGGGTCGGGGTCACGGACATCCAGGTGATCGGGTGGACCCGGCCGGTGGCACGGAACGCCGGGCACGCCGGTGGCGCGCAAAGACCAAGAATAGGCGGGTGGTGGCAAGTTAAGCGGTGGCACCGGCGCGGAGGACCGCAGACGGCTGGGCCGAGGGCCGGATGCGTCGGCGGCCGCTCCGGTGCACTCCATTGGCGGGCCACTACTGGAGGCCTATACCCCTAGGGGGTAGGCTGCGAGGTGCCGGCCTCCCCGGAATCCGCCGGTTTGTCGTTCCGTCGAGAGGTCCGCGATGCGGGAACAGGGCAAGGCCGTCGCTCGGTGCGGCCGTCTGCTGCTGTTCACGGCACCGATCTCCGGCATCGTCGGCGTCGTCGGCACCGTCGCCATGCACGCCTTCGGACACCCGGCGGGCGGACACACCGTCTGCCGTGCCGTCCTCTCCCTGTGGGCGCTCGCCCTCCTGGCCCTGCTGGGCACCGGCCTGCTGACCGGATACCGGGAGACCGGCCTGCTCGCGGCCCTGCGCGCCCGTCCGCTGCGCGCACTGTGGCCAATATCCGCGCCGCCGCGCCCCACACTCCTCGACCGCCTGTCGGTACTGCGCGTGTAGGAGCGCGCGCCTGCCGCCGACGCCCACCGGAGCCCGCGGCAGTGGCCGCTCCCCCGTACCCACATCACATCAGCGACACCGTCACGAGGTGCTTCTCATGCGTACGCACTCCCGCCGCGCCATGCTCGGCGCGGGTATCGCCGTTGCCGGCAGCGGTCTGCTGGCCGCCCGTGCCGCCGGCGCCTTCAGCCCCGGCCCGCGCTCCGGCACGGACGGCAGGGACCATGCCCACGGCTCCCGCCACGACACCCCGGACGACTATGTCTCCCCGGACGGCCCGGAGGTCGTCGACGCCGAGCGCAAGCGGGGCGCGGGCCCGGTGCGCGAGTTCACCATGACCGCCACCCCGGCCCGCATCGACCTGGGCGGCCACACCGTCGACACCTGGGCGTACGGCGATGTGCTGCCCGGCAAGGAAATCCGGGTCACGGCGGGCGACACGCTCGCCATGACCCTCGCCAACCACCTGCCGCAGTCCACCTCCGTGCACTGGCACGGGCTGGCGCTGCGCAACGACATGGACGGCGTCCCCACCCTCACCCAGCGGCCCATCATGCCCGGCGCCTCCTTCCCCTACCGGTTCGTGGTCACCCACCCGGGCACGTACTGGCTGCATCCGCACTCCCGCGTCCAGCAGGACCGCGGCCTGTACGCCCCGCTGATCGTCGACGACCCCAAGGAGCCGCTCTCCTACGACAAGGAGTGGGTCGTCGTGTTCGACGACTGGGTCGACGGGGTGGACGGCAGTACCCCCGACGACGTACTGGCCGAGCTGAACCGGGGCATGAGCAGATCCGGGCACGGGGGCATGCACGGGGACGAGGGAGAGCCCGCAGGAGGCGGCGGCGGTGGTCACGGTACGCAGGCCGCGCGCGCCGGCGGCCCGTCGCGAATGCTGACGGGCTCCTACAGCAAGCTGCTGAACGGCGAAGCGGGCGATGTGGACTACCCGTACCACCTCATCAACGGCCGGCTCGCCAAGGATCCGCAGACCTTCCGGGCCAAACCCGGCGACCGTATCCGGATCCGCTTCCTCAACGCGGGCGGCGACACCGCCTATCGCGTCGCGCTCGGCGGCCACCCCATGACCGTGACGCACGCCGACGGCTTCCCCGTCGAGCACGCCGAGACCGATGCGCTGCTGCTCGGTATGGGCGAGCGCTATGACGTGCTGGTCACGGCCAAGGACGGCGTCTTCCCGCTGACCGCGCTCGCCGAGGGCAAGAAGCGCTCGGCGCAGACCGTGCTGCGCACCGGCAGCGGCCGGGCACCCGAGGCGTCCGCCCGCCCCAAGGAGCTGGACGGCCGGCTGCTGAGCGCATACCGGCTCCGGGCGGCCGAGAGCGTACGGGCCGTGGCCCGCCGCCCCGACCGCACCGTCGAGCTGAACCTCACCGGCTCCATGGCGAAGTTCGACTGGGCGATCAACGGGAGGCAGTACTCACCGTCGCACCGCACCCCGATCCGGGCCGGTGAGCGGGTGCGGCTGGCCATCCGCAACCACACCAGGATGTGGCACCCCGTACACATCCACGGGCACCACTTCGCGCTGCCGAACGGCGGGCCCCGCAAGGACAGCGCGATCGTGCTGCCGGGGCGCAGCCTCGATGTCGAGTTCGACGCCGACAACCCCGGGCTGTGGATGGTCCATTGCCACAACGTCTATCACTCGGAGTCGGGGATGATGACGGTGCTCGGCTACCGGAAGAACTAGGCACCCCGGACACCGCACCCCGCCCCGTCGGCCCCGGCATCTCCGGCCGGGGCAGACGGGCGGGAAGGGGAAGAGCATGGGCCGTCCGTGACCCGCCCGAAGCACCGCCGACATCTCCCCGACCCCCATTGCGTCAGAAAGACGATTAGACTGGCGGGGTGCCTCAACTTCGTCTCGCCCTCAATCAGATCGATTCCTGTGTCGGCGACCTCGCCCAGAACGCCGAGACGATCGTGCACTGGACCCGGCACGCCGCCGACCAGGGCGCACACCTCGTCGCGTTCCCCGAGATGGCGCTGACCGGATACCCCGTCGAGGACCTGGCGCTGCGCCCCTCGTTCGTCGAGGCGAGCCGCGACGCGCTGCGGGCCCTGGCCGCCCGGCTGGCCGGACAGGGCCTGGGCGATCTGCCGGTGATCGTCGGGTATCTCGACCGCGGTGCGCAGGCCAAACCGCGCTACGGCCGCCCCGCGGGCGCCCCGCAGAACGCCGCCGCCGTGCTGTACCGCGGCGAGGTCGCCCTGTCGTTCGCCAAGCACCACCTGCCCAACTACGGCGTCTTCGACGAGTTCCGCTACTTCGTCCCCGGCGACACCATGCCCGTCGTACGGGTGCACGGGGTCGATGTCGCGCTGGCCATCTGCGAGGACCTGTGGCAGGACGGCGGCCGGGTGCCGGCGACGCGCAGCGCGGGCGCCGGGCTGCTGCTGTCGGTCAACGCCTCGCCGTACGAGCGGGACAAGGACGACACCCGGCTGGAGCTGGTCCGCAAGCGGGCCCAGGAGGCCGGCTGCACCACCGCCTATCTGGCGATGATCGGCGGGCAGGACGAGCTGGTCTTCGACGGCGACTCGATCGTGGTCGACAAGGACGGCGGGGTGATCGCGCGGGCACCGCAGTTCGCGGAGGGCTGTGTGCTGGTCGACCTGGACCTGCCCGCCGCGGCGCCCGAACCGCCCTCGGGGGTCCTGAACGACGGACTGCGCCTCACCCATGTCACCCTCTCCCCCGACCCCCTGCCGCCGTACCCTCCCGAGACCGTCGGCGGTACGGCCGAACGCCTCACCGACCTGGAGGAGATCTACACGGCGCTGGTCGTGGGCCTGCGCGCCTATGTCGCCAAGAACGGCTTCCGCAGTGTGGTCCTCGGCCTCTCCGGCGGGATCGACTCCGCGCTGGTCGCCGCCCTGGCCTGTGACGCGCTGGGGGCGGCCCAGGTGCATGCGGTGGCGATGCCCTCCCGCTATTCGTCGGAGCACTCCCTCACCGACGCCGCCGAACTCGCCCGCCGTACGGGCCTGTCCTTCCGTACGGTGCCGATCGGCCCGATGTTCGACGCCTACATGGCCGCGCTGCCGCTGACCGGCCTGGCCGAGGAGAATCTCCAGTCGCGCCTGCGGGGCACCACCCTGATGGCCATCTCCAACCAGGAGGGCCATCTGGTCCTCGCCCCCGGCAACAAGTCCGAGCTGGCCTGCGGCTATTCGACCCTCTACGGCGACTCGGTGGGCGGCTACGGCCCCATCAAGGACGTCTACAAATCCGTCGTCTACCAGCTGGCCCGCTGGCGCAACCAGGCCGCCGCCGAGCGCGGCCAGACCCCGCCGATCCCGGAGAACACCCTCACCAAGCCGCCGAGCGCCGAACTCCGCCCCGGCCAGGTCGACACCGACTCGCTCCCCGACTACGCGATCCTGGACCGCATCCTGGAGCTCTATGTCGACCGCGACCACGGCCGGGAGGAGATCACCGCGCAGGGCTTCGACGCCGACCTGGTGACGCGGGTGCTGCGGATGGTCGACCACGCCGAGTACAAGCGCCGCCAGTACCCTCCGGGCCCCAAGATCTCCGCGAAGGGCTTCGGCAAGGACCGCCGGCTGCCGATCACCAACCACTGGCGGGAAGGGGACTGACGGGGAGTCAGTAACCTGGCGACGGGGCGAGCCCCCGCCGCCCGGCCGAGCGCCGTATTGGTCTCCCGCGTCTCCCGCGTCTCCCGCGTCTGCCGTATACGGCGCCCGGCCCCGCGCCGCGCGCGGTCAGCCGATACGTTCCCCGGCCGGCACCGTCGCGCCGATGGCCTGCTCCGTGTCCGACTCGCCGCTGCGGGCCACGATCCGGGACGCGTCATGGGCTCCGCGGTCCAGGAAACCGGCCACCAGGGCGACGGCCAGACCGAGGGCCGCCAGGACCGCTCCGACCAGGGTCGGGGAGGTCCAGCCCCAGCCGGCCGCCAGTGCCAGGCCGCCGACCCAGGCACCACCGGCGTTGGCGAGGTTGAAGGCGGACTGGTTGGAGGCAGCGGCCAGGGTCGGGGCCTGCTGGGCCTTGTTCATGACCAGCATCTGGAGCGGGGTGGTGGTCAGGAAGCCGACGGCGCCGATGACGACGACCGTGACCAGCGCCGCCCACTTCACCTGGGCGGTGAAGTGGAAGGCGGTCAGGACGAGGGCCAGAGCGGCCAGGGAGCCGTACAGGGTCGGGCGCAGAGCCCGGTCGGTGAGCGGGCCCGCGGCGAGCGCGCCCAGGGTCATCCCGATGCCGAAGAGGGCGAGGACCAGCGGGACCGAGCTCTCCGCGAAGCCGGTGACCTCGGTCATCATCGACGCGAGGTAGCTGTAGACGGCGAAGATCCCGGCGAAGCCGAAGACGGTGGTGAGCAGGCCGAGCAGCACCTGGCGGTCACCCAGCGCCCGCAGCTCGCGACCCAGGCCGGTGCGCTCGTCGGCCGGAAGCGGAGGCACCAGCCGGGCCAGGGAGGCCATCGCGACCAGGCCGATGGCGGCCACGATGAGGAAGGTGGCGCGCCAGCCGAGCTGCTGGCCCAGGAGGGTCGCGGCGGGCACACCGATGATGTTGGCGATGGTCAGACCGAGGAACATCGTGGCGACCGCGCGGGCCTGCCGGCCCTCGCGCACCAGCCGGGCGGCGACCACCGCGCCGACGCCGAAGAACGCACCGTGCGGAAGACCGGCCAGCAGCCGGCCGGCGATCAGCAGACCGAAGGTGGGGGCCAGTGCGGAGGCGAGGTTGCCGACCGTGAAGACCGCCATCAGCCAGACCAGCATCCGCTTGCGCGGGATGCGGGAGCCGAGGGCGGTCAGGAGCGGGGCGCCGATGACGACGCCGAGGGCATAGGCGGAGACGAGGTAGCCGGCGGTGGGCACCGAGGTGCCCAGATCGTCCGCGACGTTGGGCAGCAGGCCCATCATCACGAACTCCGTGGTGCCGATACCGAAGGCCGAGATCGCGAGAGCGAGCAGAGCCAAGGGCATGAAAGACCTTTCGAGGGTGCTGCGTGCGGGCGGGCACGCGGACAGCGGACCGTAAGCTTTAAGTTCTCCTACGGAACAAAGTCTCTCAGGCTCAGTATTCCGGCACGGGAACGGGGCGTTAAGGGCCCGCGTCGATCTCCCCCGGCAATGCGCCGCCTCCGGTCAGATCTTCACCGACGCCGCCACCGGAAGGTGGTCACTGCCGGTCGAGGGCATCACCCAGGCCTTGACCGGGTCCATCCCCTTCATCATGATCTGGTCGATCCGGGCCATCGGGAACGCCGCCGGCCAGCTGAAGCCGAAGCCGTCACCCGCGGCGCCCTGCGCGGAGCGCATCTGAGAGGTGACCGGGGCCAGCGAGCGGTCGTTCATGGTGCCGTTGAGATCGCCGAGCAGCATGACCTTCTTCACCGGGTCGGCGGCGATCGCCTCACCCAGCGCCGCGGCGCTGCCGTCGCGCTGATTGGCGGTGAAGCCCGCCTCGACCTTGACCCGCACCGACGGCAGATGCGCGACGTAGACGGCGAACTTCTGGCCGTCGGTGGCGGTGACGGTGGCACGCAGCGCGCGGGTCCAGCCCATCTTGATGTCCACCGGCCGCGTGTCGGACAGCGGGCGCTTGCTCCACAGCCCGACGGTGCCCTCGACCGTGTGGTACGGATACGCCTTCGCCAGCCCCTTCCGATAGGCGGGCAGCGCCTCGCCCGTCAGCTCCTCCAGGGCCACCACATCGCTGTCGGACGCCACGATGTCCCTGGCGGTGGCCGCCGGGTCGGGGTTGTCGGCGTTGACGTTGTGCGTGGCGACGGTCAGATTGCCGCCGGTGCCCGCCTTGTCGGTGATCTGCCCACCGAAGAGGTTGACCCAGGCGAAGACCGGCAGCACCAGCGCGACCAGCGCGGTCGACGAGCGGCGCAGCACCGCGAGGACGAGCAGCACCGGGATGCACAGTCCGAGCCACGGCAGGAAGGTCTCCAGCAGACTGCCCAGGTTTCCCACGGCGTTGGGGACCTTGGCGTGCAGAAGCATCAGCAGACCAAGCAGTACGGCGAGCACCGCGAGCACGATGCCGCGTCGCCACATCCCCTCAGGGCGCCACCAGTTCCGCAGGCGTTCGGCCCGGGAGGCGGCCCGCCCGGGGTTGTGCCCCTGCCCCGGCTCCGTCATATATGCCTGCGCCATTTAGCTGTCCTCACTACCTTGCTTCGCTGCGCCTCACCTGTGGTCCCCGACCCTAGGCGATGGCCCTTAATGCGCTTTCTTAGAAGTGAGGACGGCGCGGTGACGGGTCGGGGTTCCTGCGCAGGGGGCTGTGACAACGGCTGTGACAGAACGGGCATGATCCGGTCATACGGCAGAGCTTCGAGCGGACCGTCCGACGGGTGCGCGACCCGTCCCACCGGGGGATCCCCCGCCGCCCGACGGAAGATGCCGGAGCCCCCAACCCGTCCCGGTTGCCCGGGAGTTCAGCCCGCCGTGCCCGCCGTGCCCGCCGTGCCCGCCGTACCCGCCGGCGGGCGTACGCCCTCCAGGACCGTGTCGACGATGTCCGCCGCGAGCCCCTCGGGCAGTTCCTTCCACTCGTGGAGGAGTGCGCGGGCCAGCATCGGGCCGACGAAGAGATCGGCGAGGGTCTCCAGATCGCGGTCGCCGCGGATCTCGCCGCTCGCCACACCGCGCCGGAGCAGCGCGAGCAGCGCCTCACGGCGGGCCCGTACGACTGTGTCGTGATATTCGGCCCACAGCTCCGGCTGCGCCTGGACATGGCTGACGACGGTGCGCAGCAGCGCGGAGCTGCGCTTGGCGAGTCCGCGGCGGCGCAGGAACTCCAGCAGGGAGACCAGGTCGTCGCGTACCGAGAGGCCGGCCGGCGGCGGGCTCGGTACGTCCAGGGACCGCATGACATCGAGCAGCAGGGCGCTCTTGCCGGACCAGCGGCGGTAGACCGTGGCCTTGCCGACGCCCGCCTCGCGGGCGATGCGTTCCATGGACAACTCGCCTATGGAGACCCCGTCCTCGATCAGGCGCAGCACGGCCTCGATGATGGCGGAGTCGGCCGCGGCGCTGCGCGGCCGGCCGCGGCCCGCGGGGGCCGCCGGGCCCGGCCGCCCCTCGGCTGCCGCGCCCTCGGGGTCCTCCGCCGCCCGGCTCATCTCTCCACGCCCGCCTTCCGCTCTTCCTGGGGCTCCGCCGCCTGCGGCGCCGGTCCCATTTTGCCCGGCAGGTACAGCACGCTCACCAGGGCCCCGAGCAGTGCGACGGCGGCCGAACCGAGCGCGGTGATGTGCATGGCGTGGATGAAGGCGTCATCGGCCGCGGCGGCCAGCGGCCGGCCGGCCGGCCCCATCCGGTCCGCGAGACCGAGGGTCGCCTCGATGGATTCCCCGGCCGCGTGCCGGGTGGCCTCCGGCAGTCCCGGCACCGCATCGAGGTGGTCCTCGATGCCGTTGCGGTAGCTCGTCGACAGCAGCGAGCCGAGGACGGCGACGCCCAGGGTGCCGCCGACCTGCCGGAAGACGTTGTTGAGCGCCGACCCGGAGCCGGCTTTTTCGCGTGGCAGCGACTGCATGACCGCGACGGTGGCCGGCGGCATGATGTGCGCCATACCGGCACCCTGCAGGAAGAGCAGCGCCTCCAGGATCCAGATCGGGGTGTCCTCGGTGAGCAGCAGCAGGCCCAGCATGGTGTCGGCCACCACGAACATGCTGAAGGTGCAGACCGCGCGGGCGCCGTAGCGGTCCACGGCGAGCCGGGCCCGCGGCGCGAAGAGCATCTGGGCGGCGGCCAGCGGCAGGAACAGCAGGCCGGCCTGCAGCGGGCTGTAGCCGCGCACGCTCTGGATGTAGAAGACGGCGAAGAACGAGACGCCCATCAGCGCGAAGAAGACCAGCGCGATGGCGGCGATGGCGGCCGAGAAGGCGGGCGTGCGGAAGTAGCTGATGTCGATGGACGGATGGTCGCTGCGCTTCTGGTGGAGTACGAAGACGGTCAGTACCACCAGGCCGCCGACGACCGTGCCGACCACCTGCGGGTCGGTGAAGTCGGCGAGCTGGCCGCCCTTGATGATGCCGTAGACCAGCAGGACGAGCCCGACAACGGACAGCAGCACCCCGAACGGGTCCATCCGGCCCGGGTGGGGGTCCTTGGAGTCGGGCACCAGGACCACCATCGCGACCAGCGAGAGCAGCACGATCGGGGCGTTGATCATGAAGACCGAGCCCCACCAGAAGTGGTCCAGCAGCAGCCCGCCGGCGATCGGTCCGACCGCGATGGCGATACCCACCCCACCGGCCCAGATGCCGATCGCCCGGGGCTGCTCGTCCCGCTCGAAGACGTTCATCAGGATGGCGAGGGTGGCGGGCATGACGAAGGCGCCGCCCAGGCCCATCACGGCACGGAAGACGACCAGCTCGGTGGGCGAGCCCGAGACCCCGGCCAGCACCGACCCGGCGCCGAAGACCGCCAGACCGAAGAGCAGCACCTTCTTGCGGCCGACACGGTCACCGAGCAGCCCCGCGGTGAACAGCAGGCCGGCGAAGACCAGGGTGTAGGAGTTGATCGCCCACTCCAGCTCGCTCTGTGTGGCGCCGAGGCCGGCGGGGGCCGGGGTGGCGATCGTCTTCATGGCGACATTGAGGATCGAGTTGTCCAGCACCACGATCAGCAGGCTGAGCATGAGGGTGGACAGGATCGCCCAGCGGCGGCGGTGGATGCGGTCCGGGATCTGCCCGGCCGGCTGCGGTGTGCCCGGGGCGGTGGGTGAGGTGGCCATGCCGCCACGATAGCGCTTTTCGATACGAACCCGTTCCGTATCGTAATTTTCCCGGGGCGCGCCCCTCCTCCGGGTGAACGGACCGGCTGCCCCCGCTCCCTTTTCCTTTGTGCGCGGGCCGTGCCAGCATGGAGGGGAGTCCGGGGACACCGTCAGGGTGCCTCGAGATGATGAACAGGAGCCGTCACCATGACGCAGCTTTCGCCTGCCCAGAAGCCGGTCGACAAGTCGCTCTACGGAGGTACGGGGTCGCGCCGGGTCACCGTCCGCGATATCGCCGCCGCCAAGGAGCGCGGCGAGAAGTGGCCGATGCTCACCGCCTACGACGCGATGACCGCCTCCGTCTTCGACGAGGCCGGGATTCCCGTCCTGCTCGTCGGCGACTCGATGGGCAACTGCCACCTCGGCTACGAATCCACCGTGCCGGTCACCATGGACGAGATCACCCTGCTGTCCGCGGCGGTCGTCCGGGGCACCAAGCGCGCGCTGGTCATCGGCGATCTGCCGTTCGGCGCGTACCAGGAAGGGCCGGTGCAGGCGCTGCGCAACGCCACCCGGCTGGTGAAGGAAGCAGGAGTGGGCGCCGTCAAGCTGGAGGGCGGTGAGCGCTCCGCCGAGCAGGTGGAGCTGTTGGTCTCCTCCGGCATTCCGGTGATGGCGCACGTCGGGCTGACCCCGCAGTCGGTCAACGCCTTCGGCGGCTACCCCGTCCAGGGCCGCGGCGAGGAGGCGGCCCAGCAGTTGCTGCGGGACGCCAAGGCGGTGCAGGACGCCGGTGCGTTCGCGGTCGTTCTGGAGGCCGTACCCGCCGAGCTCGCCGCCGAGGTCACCCGTTCGCTCTACATCCCGACCGTCGGCATCGGCGCGGGCCTGGACTGCGACGCGCAGGTCCTGGTGTGGACCGACATGGCCGGGATGACCGCCGGCCGGGTACCGCGGTTCGTCAAGCAGTACCTCGACATGCGGGCACTGCTCGGCGGCGCGGCGAAGGCGTTCGCGGAGGACGTTGTCGGCGGTGACTTCCCGGCCGAGGCCCACACCTTCCACTAATCGGCTGCGCTTTGCCTTCGGCCCACGTTTTTGTCTGTCCCGCCGTGGTTGTTGCTCGCCGTTGCGCCTGCGGCGGGCGGGTGGGTGTCGGGTGCGGTGACGGACCTCCGGGGCAGGGTTTCCGGACTGCTTCGCTTTACGTCCGGAAACCCTGCCCCTCCGGCCCGTCCCCTCCCGTGGGAGGAGTAAGTAACGGTGAGTGGGGGCGAGCGTCCGTAGACGGCACTTTCACTCCTGCTTCGCGAGGAGCACGTGACCACCGACGACCACCCCCACCGGCCTTTCCCCCATCCACCAACGGGAGGGGACGGGCCGGAGCGGGTGGGGGTGTCCGGACGTAAAGCGAAGCAGTCCGGACACCCCCACCCGCGCAGGCCCGTCACCGCACCCCAACAGCCCCGCGCAGCGGACCCGCCCGCCGCAGGCGCCACGGCGGGGACCCGCAAGCATCCCCCGCGCCCAAGCCCCGCGCAGCGGACCGGCCCGCCGCCAGGCGCAACGGCGAGAAAGCCGAAAACGTGGAAAGGCCAAGCCAAGGACACCACCGTGTCGGCAGGCTGTCGGTGCCTTGTCGGCAGCCCCTGGCAGGGTATTGGCATGACGCGACAGACGATATCCACCAACGGCGGGAACGCCGTGGAGGTGCGCGGTCTGGTCAAGCACTTCGGCGCGGTCAAGGCCGTCGACGGGGTGGACCTGGACGTGAAGGAAGGCACCGTGCTCGGGGTGCTCGGCCCCAACGGTGCCGGCAAGACGACGCTCGTACGCTGCCTGTCCACCCTCCTGGCGCCGGACGCCGGCCGCGCCGTGGTGGCCGGTTTCGACGTGGTGCGCCAGCCCCGCGCGCTGCGCCGCACGATCGGCCTGACCGGGCAGTACGCCTCGGTCGACGAAAAGCTCTCCGGCTGGGAGAACCTCTACATGATCGGGCGGCTGCTCGATCTGTCCCGCAAGGACGCCCGCCGACGCGCGGACGAGATGCTGGAGCGGTTCTCGCTGACCGAGGCCGCCAAGCGGCCCGCGGCCAAGTACTCCGGCGGGATGCGCCGCCGGCTCGACCTGGCCGCCTCGATGATCGGCCGGCCGTCGGTGCTCTTCCTGGACGAGCCGACCACCGGTCTGGACCCCCGCACCCGCAACGAGGTGTGGGACGAGGTCCAGCGGATGGTGCGCGAGGGCGCGACGGTGCTGCTGACCACCCAGTACATGGAAGAGGCCGAGCAGTTGGCCAACGAGCTGACGGTGGTCGACCGCGGACGGGTGATCGCCGAGGGCCGGGTCGACGAGCTGAAGGCCAAGGTCGGCGGGCGGACGCTGCAGATCCGGCCGTCGGACCACGGGGAGCTGGGCCGGGTGGCCGCCGCCATCGAGCAGGCCGGGCTGGACGGCATCGCGGGTGCCACGGCCGACCACGACGGGGGTGTGGTCAACGTACCGATCATCAGTGATGAGCAGCTGACCGAGGTGGTCGGTCTGCTCGGCCGCCAGGGCTTCGCGCTCGCCGGGATCAGCACCCATCTGCCCAGCCTGGACGAGGTGTTCCTGGCCATCACCGGCCAGAAGACCTCCGAGGCCGACACATCTGAGGACGACATGGAGCAGCAGTACGCGGAGGTGTCGGCATGAGTACCGCCACCATGACGGCACCGCTCACCAAGCCCGGTGCCGACGAGGGACGGATCGGCCTCCGCGCCAATCTGCGGCACATCGGCGCGCTGGTGCGGCGCAACGCCCTGCAGATCAAGCACGATCCGGAGTCGATGTTCGATGTCCTGCTGATGCCGGTCATCTTCATCCTGCTGTTCACCTATGTCTTCGGCGGTGCCATCGCCGGCAAGGGCAATCAGCAGGAGTACATCCAGCGCCTGGTGCCCGGCATGATGGCGATGATGGGCATGAACATCGCCATGGCGGTGGGCATGGGCGTCAACGAGGACTTCCGCAAGGGCGTGATGGACCGCTTCCGGACGATGCCCATCGCCCGGTCCTCGGTCCTGATAGCGAAGATAGTCGTCGAGATCGGGCGGATGCTGATCGCCACCGCGATCCTGCTCGGCATGGGCTTCCTGCTCGGCCTGGAGATCCGCGGCACCATTCCGGAGTTCCTCGGCGCGATCGTGCTGTCCACGGCCTTCGGCGCGGCACTGATGTGGATCTTCATCCTGCTGGGGCTCGCCGTGCGGACCCCGCAGGCGGTCCAGGGCATGGCGATGGTGGTGCTGATGCCGCTGCAGTTCGGCTCGTCGATCTTCGCGCCGACGACCTCGATGCCCGGCTGGCTGGAGGGCTTCACCCAGGTCAATCCGGTCTCCAACCTGGCGGACGCGGCCCGTGCGCTGATCAACGGCCAGGGCGCGGTGGCGCACCCGACGCTGGTCACGCTCGGCTGGGCGGTCGCCATCACGGCCGTCACGATGCCGCTCGCGGTGTCGCGGTTCCGCAAGAAGACCTGACGCGCGTCCCGCGGGGGACCTCCCCGCGGGACGGCCTTTCGCCCGGCTCGCGTCAGATGAGGGCGGTGGCCTCTCCGAGCGAGAGGCCACCGCCTTCGGCGTGCGCACGGGCGTACGCCGTATCGCCGAGCAGCGCCCGCGCCGCCGCCTCGGTACGGTCCCGGTCCCGGCGGACGAGCAGCGGCGGCACCTGGCCGTCCGCCCGCATGGCGTCGTACGCGCCCACCAGACGCGCCGCGTCCCAGCCGCCCTTCTCGCCGCGCTCCGCCATCAACACCCGTGCGCCGGTGAGGAGTTGCACCACCGGAAGGTCCGGCGCGACGATCTGCGCCAGGGAGTCCTGCATCAGTTCCAAGGACTGCCGGAACCTCGGCAGCAGTCCCTCCCGGTGCCCCTCGTCCACATCCAGCGAGATCGACAGTGCCTGCAGCAGCCCGGCGAACAGGTCCGGGGCGCGCGAGGTGAACAGCTCCTGGACCCTCCGGAGTTGGGCCCGCGCCTCCTGGAGACGCTCCGTCGCCGTCAGCCACATCGCGAGGGTCAGCCGCGCGAACGGCTCGGTGTCCCGGACGCTGTTGCCCTTCTCGGCGTCGGCCAGCACCTCGCGCAGCATCCGCTCACCGGTCTCCGCCTGTCCGTCCTCGATCAGCACGGCGCCCAGCCGGCAGCGCAGCAGCAGGATCTGGCCGTGGGCCCCCAGATCCTCGGCGTGCACCATCGCCGCCCGGTAGTCGCGCGCCGCCGCCCCGTACGCGCCACGCTTCTCATGGTTCTCACCGCGCCCCGACAGCGCCTCGGCCGCACCCCAGGCGTCGCCGAGCCGGAGGAAGAGCCGCAGCGCCTCGTCCGCGTCGCGGGCCGCCTGCGCCAGCCCGCCGGGACGGTCGTTGAAGATCTTGGAGCGCAGCTGCAGGACGTAGGCCAGCTCCCAGTCGTAGCCGAAGTCGCGGCAGGCGCGCACCGCGCCGTCGACCAGCTCCGCCAGTTCGTCGAACTCCCCGGTGATCAGCACCGCGTAGTACCACATCACGCCGGGCACCTTGCAGGTCTGCGGCATACCGGAGCGGTAGGCGGTGAGCATCCCCGTCAGCTCCTCCTGCATCGCCGGATCGCGCAGTGCCGTGATATCGCTGTCCCTGCTGGCGAGCGCGACCAGCCGGATCTCGCGGCGGGCCTCCAGCAGCTGCTCGGGGGCCATCGGAGGCGGTGTGTCGATGGGTCGCTCGTGCAGGTCGGGGGCGGGTTCGGCGGGCGCGGCAAAGGGGTTGGGGCCGAGCACGGCGGCCGCGGTCGACCAGTGCCGGGCATCGCTGCGGTGGTCCCGCAGCGACCAGAACCACTGCAGGGACAGCACCAGGCACAGCGCCTCGTGCTCGTCGTGGGCGGCGAGGGCGCGGCGCAGCGCGGTGCGCAGATTGTCGTGCTCCAGCTCCAGCCGCTCCATACCGGCGCGCTGACCGGGTCCGCGCAGCAACGGGTCGGTGGTACGGGCCAGTTCGCGGTAGGCGACGAGATGGCGGCGCTCGGCACCGGCACGCTCCCCCGCCTCGTCCAGCCGCTCTCCGGCGTACTCCCCCACGGTCTCCAGCAGCCGGTAGCGCATCTGCCCGCCGGTGCCGGCAGCGCGGCCGGCACCGCCCTCCTGTCCGGCCGGCGCCGCCACCACCAGCGACTTGTCGATCAGCGAGCCGAGCAGCCCGGCCACCTCGCGCCCGTCGACACCGTCGCCCGCGCACACCTCTTCCGCGGCGGCCAGATCGCAGCCGCCGGCAAAGACGGACAGCCTCCGCAGGACGGCCCGTTCGGGCTCATCGGTCAGGTCCCAGGACCAGTCCACGACGGCGCGCAGCGTCTGCTGCCGGGGCAGCAGGGTCCGGCTGCCGCTGGTCAGCAGCCGGAACCGGTCGTCGAGACGGTCGGCCAGCTGCCGCGGCGAGAGCAACCGCAGCCGGGCGGCGGCGAGTTCGATGGCGAGCGGCAGCCCGTCCAGCCGGCGGCAGATCTCCGTACAGGCCGCCGGATCGTCCTCGACCCGGAAGCCGGGGCGGGCGGCGGCCCCGCGGTCGGCGAGCAGCCGCAGCGCGACGGGGTCGGGCAGCGGCTCGACCGGCCGCAGCACCTCGCCCGGTACGGCCAGCGGCTCCCGGCTGGTGGCCAGCACGGTCACCCCGGGGCAGTCGGCCAGCAGCCGCTCGGCGAGCTCGGCGGCGGCGTCGATCACATGCTCGCAGTTGTCGAGGACCAGCAGCATCCGGCGTCCCGCGCAGTGCTCGGCGAGCCGGGCGAGCGGGTCCAGGGCGGTCGGGTCGGCGGCGGCGCGCAGCCCGTCCGCGGTGGTGCCGCGGACGACGGTCTCGCGGGCGCCGAGCGCGGTCAGCACCGCCTCGGGCACCGTCTGCGGATCGTCCACCGGCGCCAGCTCCGCCAGCCATACGCCGTGCGGCCAGGCGTCCGGCAGCGCGGCCGCGGCGGTCTCGGCGCCCTCCTGCGACAGCCGGGTCTTTCCGGCGCCACCGGGGCCCAGCAGCGTCACCAGCCGGTGCGCGGCCAAGTCCGCACGGATCGCCGCCAGATCGGTGTCCCGCCCGACGAAGGAGGTGAGCCGGGCACGGAGGTTGCCGGGGCGGGTGTGGGGGTGGGGCTGGGGATGAGGGTGGGGGTGGGAGTGGGAGTGGGGAGGTTCGGTGCTGGAGGTTCCGGGGCTGGGGGTTCCGGGGCTGTGCGGGGTCCCGGAGCCGTACGCGGTCCCGGTGCCGTACGACGTGCCCATCCCGGTGCCGTACGACGTGCCCGTGCCGTTCAGGGCGGGGGCCGCGGCCGGGGTGCCGGGTATCGGGGCCAGCGGCGGCCGGTCCGTCGGCGGCGGCCGTAGCAGCTCCGCATGCAGGGTGCGCAGCTCCGGGCCCGGGTCGGCGCCGAGGCGTTCGGCGAGGCCGGTGCGTATCTCCTCGTAGGCGGCCAGGGCCTCCGCCGTGCGGCCGGCCGCGCGCAGGGCGTGCAGCCGCAGGGCCTGGAGGGGCTCGTCGAGGGGGTGGTCCTCGCACAGCGCGAGGAGGGTGGGCAGCGACTGGGTGGCCCGGCCCAGGGCCAGATCGGCGGCGATGCGGGTGCACTGGGCGTCCAGCCGCCGGCGCTCGGCACGGGACGCCTCGACGCTCGCGTCCGGGAGGTCGGCGAGGGCCGGGCCGCGCCAGAGCGCCAGGGCGTCGTCGAGCAGGGCGGCGGCACGGGCCGGGTCCGCCTCGCCCAGCGCCCGGCCGCCCTCCGCCGCGAGCCGTTCGAAGCGGTGCAGATCGACGGCGTCGGGCTCGGCGCACAGCCGGTAGCCGCCGTCCACGGAGGCGATCGCGGCATGTCCCAGGGCGCGGCGCAGCCGGCCGACCAGCGCCTGCAGCGCACCGGCCGCGTCGGCGGGTGGTTCCGCGCCCCATATGTCGCCGATCAGCAACTCCGGGGACAGTGCCCGGCCGGGGCGCAGCGCGAGGGCGGCGAGCAGTGCACGCAGGCGTGCGCCGCCGAGGGCGACGGGGGTGCCGTCGGCCCGTCCGGCCTGGGTGGTGCCGAGAATTCCGTAATGCACCGGCCCATTGTCGTTCACGCGGTACCCGGCAGGTATCGCGTTTCGTTTTCGGGGCACGGGGTCCGGGAGGAGGGGTCCCGCGGACGAGCCGGTTCCGCGGGGGCCGTGCGCCGCGCGCCGTGTCGCGGTTACGGTCATGGCTGCCCCTCACCAACCTCGGGAGCCCGCACCATGACCACAGCAATCCGGCGCGCCGACCGTCGCGTCAGCCCGGTCTTCCTTGCGATGGTCGCCGTCATGGCGGTCTCGGGATGGGCCGTGTGGAGCGGGACGCTCGCGGCGAACGCCGGCGTCGCGGTGTTCTTCTTCGTGGTGTCCGGCTGGGTGGTCTCGCTGTGTCTGCACGAGTACGCACACGCCCGCACCGCGCTGCACAGCGGCGACATCTCGGTGGAGGCGAAGGGCTATCTGACCCTGAACCCGCTGAAGTACACCCATGCGCTGCTGAGCATCGTGCTGCCGGTGATCTTCGTGATCATGGGCGGGATCGGGCTGCCGGGCGGTGCGGTGTTCATCGAGCGCAGCCGGATCCGGGGGCGCTGGCGGCACAGCCTGATCTCGGCGGCCGGGCCGCTGACGAACATCCTGTTCGCTGCGGTGTGCACGGCGCCGTTCTGGCTGCACGCGCTGTCGGGCGTACCGGCCACGTTCCGCTATGCGCTGGCCTTCCTCGCCCTGCTCCAGGTCACCGCGGCGATCTTGAACTTTCTGCCGGTGCCGGGGCTGGACGGCTATGGCGTGATCGAGCCGTGGCTGTCGCGGAAGCTGCGGCGGCAGGTGGAGCCGTTCGCGCCCTTCGGACTGCTGGCGGTCTTCGTCTTCCTGTGGGTGCCGGAGGTCAACCGGGTGTTCTTCGACCTGGTCGACGTGATCCTGCGCGGGCTGGGCGTCTCAGGTCTGGAGCCCCACATCGGGCAGGAGTACTTCCGCTTCTGGCAGGGCGAGCCGCAGCTCCCGCAGACCGGCGGTCTTTTCTGAGCCGGCGGTCTTGAGCCAGCGATCTTTCTGAGCCGGCGGTCTTTTCTGAGCTGACCGGCGTCAGCCGGCCGCCCCGGCCCGCTGCACCTTCGCCTTGCGCACGTAGAACCACGCCATGTTGCTGGAGATGCCCGCCAGCAGGATCCAGACGACGCCGAAGAAGCTGCCCTCGACGAAGGCGACGACGGCCGCGGCGACGGAGAGCACACACACGACGAGGGCCATCAGGGCGAGTCGCCGGGCGGGGCCGGGCGGGGGCAAGAGGGACATGGGGGCGGCTCCTGTCGGGAGTGGTCGGACCTCCCCAGTGTCCCCCATGGCTGCGCTTCCCCCGCGCCCGCCCTGCCCCCGTCCCCGCCGCTCAGACGTCCGTGACCCGCAGCCCCGCGTGGGCCTTGTAGCGACGGTTGACCGAGATCAGGTTGGCGACCAGCGACTCGACCTGGTGGGCGTTGCGCAGCCGGCCGGCGAAGACGCCGCGCATACCGGGGATGCGGGCGGCCAGCGCCTGCACGACATCGGTGTCGGCGCGGGATTCGCCGAGCACCATCACATCGGTGTCGATCTGCTCGATCTCCGGGTCCTGCAGCAGTACCGCGGACAGATGGTGGAAGGCGGCGGTGACCCGGGCCCCGGGCAGCAGGGCCGCGGCCTGCTCGGCGGCGCTGCCCTCCTCCGGCTTGATCGCGTAGGCGCCCTTCCTGTCGAAGCCGAGCGGGTTGACGCAGTCGATGACGAGCTTGCCGTCCAGTTCACCGGCGAGCGCCTGCAGGGTCTTGGCATGGCCGTCCCAGGGCACGGCGATGATCACGACATCGCTGCGCCGGGCGCATTCGGCGTTCTCCGCGCCCTCGATGCCCAGGCCGAGTTCCCCGGCGGCGGTCTGGGCGCGTTCGGCGGCCCGGGAGCCGATGATCACCTTCTGGCCGGCCCTGGCCAGCCGGTAGGCCAGGCCACGGCCCTGGTCACCGGTGCCGCCGAGGACGCCGACCACCAGACCGGAGACGTCCGGGAGGTCCCAGGGGTCACGCTGGAGGGCGGCCTTCGCACGGGTCGCGGCGTTCGGGGACCGGGAATCGTCAGGAGTAGTCATGACAGCGATAGTGTCACGCCCCGACGGCGACCCGGTCATGCCCTCGACAGCGATCCGGGCCACGCCGTCACGGGCGGCCACCCCTGCCGTCGCCACGCCCCCGTCATCCCGTCACCGCGCCCCGTCACCCCCTCCCCCACACCCCTCACACCACCACTCGCCGCCCGCCACCCCGTCACGCCTTCACGCTGCCCTCCGTCAGCCCCGTACGCCAGTACCGCTGGAGCACCGTCATCAGCACCATCAGCGGCACCACCGACAGGAACGCACCGCCCACCGTGTACTGGTAGAGCACCGGTTGGCGGTCGGCGTAGCCGGTCCAGGAGGTCAGGCCCAGCTGGATCGGATAGAGGCCGGAGTCCGAGAGCATCACCAGCGGCAGGAAGTAGTTGTTCCAGATGTGCACGAACTGGAACAGGAAGACGGTGACCAGCGCGGGGGTCATCAGCCGCAGCCCGAGCCCGCCGAAGATCCGGGCCTCGCCCGCGCCGTCGATCCGGGCCGCCTCCAGCAGTGAGTCGGGGACCGCGGCGGCCGCGTAGATCCGGCACAGATAGACGCCGAACGGGCTGACCGTGCTGGGGATCAGCACCGCCCAGTAGGTGTTGGACAGGCCCATCGCGCTGAAGAGGAAGTAGAGCGGCAGGGCCAGCGCGGTGCCGGGGATCAGCACCCCGGCGAGCACCACGTTGAAGAGCGCCTCCCGGCCGCGGAACGGGAATTTCGCCAGCGCATAGCCGGCCGCGGCGGACAGCAGGGTGGCGCAGACCGCGCCGGTCCCGGCGTAAAAGAGGGAGTTGGCGAACCAGCGGGCGTAGATGCCGTGGTCGTAGGTGAGGACGTCGACGAGGTGGCCGACGGGGTCCGGGTGGTCGGAGAACCAGAATCCGAAGGTGCCGAAGAGGTCGGCGCTGTTCTTGGTGGCGGAGACGGTCAGCCAGTAGACGGGCACCAGGAAGTAGAGCGCGGCGATGGTCAGCAGCGAGGCGGTGATGATCCGGTAGCGGACCGGGGGCCGGGTCATCCGCGCTCCTTGGTGCGTCCGCCGACCAGCCGCAGGAAGCCGAAGGACAGCACGCACGCCACCAGCGCGAGCAGGACCGCCTCGGCCGCCGCCGCATGCGGGTTGTTGCCGACGAACGCCTCGCTGTAGGCGTGCAGGTTCGGGGTGAAGCCGGAGTCGATGGAGGAGGCCAGCGGGCGCAGCACCATGGGTTCGGCGAAGAGCTGGAGGGTGCCGATGATGCTGAAGACACCGGTGAGCACCAGCGCCGGCCGGATCAGCGGGATCTTGAGGTGCCGGGCGACCTGCCAGGCGTTCGCCCCGTCGATCCGGGCCGCCTCGTACAACTCCCCCGGTACGGCCTTGAGCTGGGCGATCAGCACCAGCATGTTGTAGCCGGTGAACTGCCAGGTCACGATGTTGGCGAGGGACCACAGGACGGTGCCACGGGAGAGGAAGTCGAGGTCCCAGCCCACGGAGCCGGCGATCTTCACCAGCGGGCTGATGCCCGGTACGTACAGGAATCCCCAGAGGATCGAGGCGATCACTCCGGGCACGCCGTACGGCAGGAAGAAGGCGCTGCGGAAGAAGGGGACGGCGCGGGCGCTCGCGCTCTCCAGCAGCAGTGCCAGGGCGGTGGCGAGCACGATCATCAGCGGGATCTGGACGGCGCCGAAGGCCAGCACCCGGCCGAAGCCGGTCAGGAACCGGTCGTCGGAGAGCGCCTGGGCGTAGTTGGCGAGGCCGGCGAAGACCTCGCGTTCCTGGCCGCCGAGGCCGAGCGGGCCGGTCCGTTCGGTCGTGAACAGGCTCTGGTGGAGGGCGTAGCCGATCGGGGCGAGGAAGCAGAGCGCGAAGAGGGCGAAGAAGGGCAGGACGAACGCGGCCGCGGCACGGGCGTTGCGGGCCCCGGTGCGGGAGGCGCGGCGCCGGGGGCCGCGGGTTTCCCGGCGGGCCCGCCGCGGGGTGACCGGCTCCGGCCGGCTCAGGGTGTCCCGGCTCACCCGCCGCTCTCCACCTTCAGGCCCTTGCCCTTGAGGTCGGCGAGGGTCTGGCCCTGCACCTTCGTCAGGACCGAGCGGAAGGAACTGCCGTCGGCGAGCGCGTCGGTGAAGGCGTCGCCGAGCCGCTGGTAGAGGGTGTCCACGCCGGGCCCCCACCGCCAGCTGGTGTCGACGTGCGCACCGGCGTCCGCGAAGATCTTGCTGTACGCCTGACCGCCGAAGAAGTCCTTGTCGACGTCGAGGTCCGTGGTGGTGTAGCCCTTCTTGGCGCTGGGGAAGCCGTAGCCGCCGTCGATCAGCAGCGCGATCGACTCCGGGTCGGTGTTGAGCCAGACGGCGAAGTCCAGGGCGTCCTTGGGGTAGCGGGCCTTGGCGAAGACGGCGGTGGTCGAGCCGCCCCAGTTGGCGAAGGCCTGTTCGCCCGCCTTCCACTGCGGCAGCGGTGCGGCCCGCCACTTCCCCTTGGTGCCCGGCGCATTGCCGACCAGCAGGGCGTCGCCCCAACTGGCGCCCACCCAGGCGGGGATGGCGCCGGTCTGCAGGTCCTTGTACCAGGCGTTCTGCCGGTCCGGGATGGTCTTGACGAGCTTGCGCCGGACCAGGGATTCCCAGTAGTCGGCGACCCTGCGGGTGGGTTCGTCGTCGAGGTGCACGATCCAGGTGTCGCCGTGCGTCGCGTACCACTTGGCGCCGGCCTGCCAGGCGAGGCCGGAGAAGCGGTTGCCGTTGGTGGGCGCGAAGGTCTCGATCCAGGCGCCCTTCTTGCGGACGGCCTCGGCGGCGGTCTCGTACTCGTCCCAGGTCCGCGGGACCGGCACGTCCCACTTGTCGAAGAGGTCCTGGCGGAGGAAGAGGCCCATCGGCCCGGAGGCCTGCGGGATGGCGTAGACGCTCTTGCCGAAGACGGACTGCTGCCACTGCCAGCCGGAGAACTTGCCCTTGTGGCGGCCGGCGCCGAGCGGGGCGAGGTCCAGCAGCCCGTTGTCGAGGAGGAAGCTGGGGACGACCGGGAACTCGATCTGGCCGAGGTCGGGCGGGTTGCCGGCCTTGATGGCGGCGTGCATCTTCGCGTACTGCTGGCCGTTGACGGCCGACACCTTCTCGACCTTGACCTGGACGTCCGGGTGCGTGCGGTTCCACAGGTCGACGGGCTTGTCGATGCCCGGCACCCAGGACCAGAAGGTCAGGCTGATCTTCTGCCCCTTCTTGCGCTCCTCGGGTGCCTGGCCGTCGTCGCCGTCGCCGCAGCCGGCGAGCGTGAAGCCGGCGGCGAGGGCGGCCGCCCCGCCCAGGACCGTTCTGCGGTGCATGGCGTTGCTGGTCATGTCGGCTCCTCCACGGGGATGCGGCGGAAGGTGATCGTCGAGTACGCGCTGAAGTCGCCCGTCTCGTAGAGCAGTCCGACGCTGTGCCGGTCGAGGCGGACGAGGTCGGAGTAGGCGGCCGGGAGCCCGCCGACGGTGTGCGCGGTCCGCCAGGTCAGACCGCCGTCGCGGCTGGTGCGCAGGGTCATCAGGGCGCGGGCCGCGGGGTGCGCCGGCCCGGAGAAGAGCAGTGCGCCGCGGTCGCCGAGGTGCAGTGCGCTGCCCTGGACGGCCGGTCCGGCCAGCCCGGCCTGGGGCCGGAAGGGGCGCACGAGGTGCTCGCCGCCGTCCGTCGAGACGGCATCGACGCGCCGCCAGGCGGCCGCCGCTTCATTGCGGGCGTTCAGATAGACGCTGCCGTCGGGGAGTTCGGCGGCGGTGGTCTCGTTGGGGGCGACCGAGCGGTCGCTGTCCCCACCGCTGTGGCTGTGGCTGTCGGTGTAGCTGTCGGTGTAGCCGATCCGCCAGGTGGCGCCGTCGTCGTCGCTGAGCAGGGCGTGGCCGCCGTTGTAGCGGGGTTCGGTGCCGCTGTCCTGGGGGCCGGTGGGCGGGGTGGAGTGGTTGGCGGGGACGAGCAGCCGCCCGGCGTACGGGCCGTGGCGCAGCTGGAGCGCATGGCCGGGCCCGGTGGCGTACCACCGCCACTGCGGCAGCTTGGCCTGGTCGGTGATCTCGCGGGGCGGGCTCCAGCTCGCGCCGTCGTCGTCGCTGTGCTGGAGCCATACGCGACGGCCGTCGGCGGGCGGTACCCGGCCGCGGCGGATGCGGTCCTCGGTGGCGTCGGCGCCGTTGTGGACCTGGAGGAGCAGCACCCGGCCGCTGTCGAGGACGACCGGTGCGGGGTTGCCCGCGGTGCCGCTGCCGTTGCGGGCGACGACCTGGAGCGGGCCCCAGGTACGGCCGGCGTCCGCGGACCGTTTGAGGACGATGTGGATGGTGCCGGAGTCGGCGGCGGAGGAGACCCGGCCCTCGGCGAAGGCAAGGAGGTGCCCGGAGCGCGCCCGGACCACGGCGGGGATCCGGAAGCTGGTGTACCCCTCGGTCCCGGCCCGGTACGGCACTGAGCTCTCGTACGCCATGGGTCACCCCCAATGGGCAAGGACGTAGGATGTCCCTTGTCCTGCGGTGACCATAGGGAGTGCCCAACTGGCCGTCAAGACGCCCCACATGACACCTTTTCGTGTCGGCAACGACATCACCGACACAGGGTGAAATCCCGGTGAACGACTTCGGCCACGCCCGCACCGGTGCCGCTGCAACAAGTCCGGTTCACCCCGCGCCGGCGCCACGACGACCCACCGCCACAGGCGGGTTACCTCACTGCTCGGCCAGCCGGCGCCGGATGCCGTCGAAGTGCCGGTGTATCGCCTCCACGGCGCGGTCACCGTCCCCCGCCTCCAGCGCGTCCACGATCTCCTGGTGCTGACGATGAGTCACCACCGGATCGGGCCGGTCGTCGGAGAGGTCCTCCCGCACCCGGCGCAGCGCCGCCCAGAACGCGTCCAGCACCTCGCTCAGCAGATGGTTGCCCAGCGAGCGGTACAGGGCGAGATGGAAGGCCCGGTCGGTGGCGCTCTGCACCTGCCCGCCGCGTGCCTCCTCCGCCATCCGCTGCACCAGCCCCTTGAGGACGGCGAGATCCTCAGCGGGCAGATTGCGGGCGACGGCGCCGATCAGGCCCGCCTCCAGCGCCTCGCGGACCTCCATCAGCTCGTACAGGCTCGACTCGCCCTGCTGGTGCCGGACCGCGGCGCGGAAGGCGACGCCCTCGACGAACGGCTCCAGGGTGAGCGGGCCGACGTAGGTGCCGAAGCCGTGCCGGATCTCGACGATACGCATGGCCTGCAGCGCCTTGAGCGCCTCGCGCACCGAGTTGCGGCTGACGTCGAGCAGACCGACCAGCTCGGCCTCGGTGGGCAGCGGATCGCCCGGCGTCAGCCGGCCCTGCAGGATCAACTGCTTGATCTGGGCCTGCACATCCTCGGACATCGTCCCTCGCGCCATGGAATCTCCCTCTCCCGCTCCCACGTCTGCCGTGCCGCCGGCCCCTGCGCCACCTGCCCCGCCGTGACCGCGGATCCTTGACCGACCGCCTGTGAACAGGTCTATTGTGCTCGACATAGGACATCCCATGTCCTGTCCGATCGGAGCCCGGAGCGCCCATGGCACTGCCCGCCCCCCTGCACGGCGTCATCCCGCCGGTCTGCACCCCGCTCGACCCGCGCGGCGAGATCGACACCGCCTCCCTGGCGCGCCTGGTGAACCACCTCGTCGACGGCGGCGTGCACGGCCTGTTCGCCCTCGGCTCCACCAGCGAGGTCGCCTACCTCACCGACGCCCAGCGCGGCACCGCCCTGGAAGCCGTCATCAAGGCCGCGGACGGCCGGGTCCCGGTGCTCGCCGGGGTCATCGACACCACCACTCCGCGGGTGCTCGACCACGCCCGGACCGCCGCCGCGCTCGGCGCGGACGCCCTGGTCGCCACCGCGCCCTTCTACACCCGCACCCACCCCCGGGAGATCGCCGCCCACTTCCGGCATCTCCGCACTGCCGTGGACCTCCCCCTCTTCGCCTACGACATCCCCGTCTCCGTACACAGCAAGCTGTCCCCGTCACTGGTGCGGGAGCTGGCTGAGGACGGCACGCTCGCCGGGCTCAAGGACAGCAGCGGCGACGAGGGCTCACTGCGCCGTCTGCTGACCGCGCTCGGCGGCCGCACCGCCCGGCGCACCGGCTCCGCCCCCGAGTTCTCGATCCTCACCGGTTCCGAACTGACCGTGGACGCCGCCCTGTTGGCGGGAGCCGACGGTGTCGTCCCCGGCATCGGCAATGTCGACCCGGCGGCCTACGTACGGCTCTACGACGCCGCCCGGGCCGGCAACTGGGAACAGGCCGCCGCCGAACAGGAACGCCTGGTCGCCCTCTTCTCCCTCGTCGACGTCGGCCCGGAGACCGACATGGGACGCAGCTCCTCCGCACTGGGCGCCTTCAAGGCAGCACTCCACCTCCTCGGCGTCATCGACCGCGGCGCCACCGCCTTCCCCCAACGCCCCCTGAGCGAGGAGGCCGTGGCGGAGGTAGGACGTCGGCTCATGGCGGCGGGGCTGCTGCCGAGGCGGGGTGGCTAGGGGTCCACTCGTGTCTCGGCGATGCTCTCCGTGTTCTGGTCCCGCACCAGGGCGTCGATCGCTTCCGCCTCCTTCTCCTCCTTCTTGAATTGATCAGGCCTGCCTTTGAATTGGTGGTCGGCGGACTGGTATCGCGTATACAAAGATGCCATCTTCTCCTTCCTGCTCACCTTCACCTTCGTTTTCACCTTCACTTTCGATGGAAAGAACCTGACCGTACGAGCGATCGGCTGGTCACCGAGCACCCTGCGCATCAGGCTCTGCGAAGGAAGCCTGGTCTGCGTGCACTTATAACTTCCAGGCGCCTCCGGAATGGGCTCCAGGGAAAAACTTTCATCACATTCACCGGATGTCTGCGAGTCTCCGGTATGCGTCAGCGTCGAGAGGTGAACGACGAGCCGGGCCATATCCTGCTTACCACCGCGAGCATCGAACACAAATGACTTGAACCACTTCTGCCCTGGCATCAAGATTTCGCCGGACTGCATGACATCGTCGAACGTCAAGAGCGATACGTACTTGCCCAGGTGAGTTTGGTTCGCAGTGGCCCCGTCCAATTTTTTGACCACCTTCTCGGCAGGCATTCCGTCAGCCGATTCCATGCGGTATCCGCGCACCGTATACATAGCACCGAGAATGTCGACAGGGGCCGACCCTTCATTGTGGAGGGTAATTTCTCCCCGTAGATGCGAAACGCCCCGCGAGTACCCCAGTTCACCAAGGCGCGAGGTCACACTCACCCGGGGGCTGTCGTGGGTTGGCTTATAGAAGTTCATGTACCAGAACTGGGCCACGCCCGCCAATGGCAGCAGCGCGATGGCCGCAGTTCCGACCTTCGACAACGCAATATGATCGAAGGCGAAAGCGCGCACGATGACACACACTGCGAACACGATCAACAACACCGCGGTGACCGTGATGAGCACGTCCCCAAAATCATCATGAATGGGACTGTAGATCTCGACCCATACGGGAATGAAGGCCATAGGGATGGAGGAGGCTTGGGCGACCAGTACGACCGGGTCCCTCCAGGCGTCTCCCACCGAATCGCGGCGAAGCTGATGGGACGTCTTCCTGAGCTCCTGGAAGACGCGCCAGCCGGCGACCCCATTAAGGATCGCGATCACGATCCGAAGCACCGCCGAAACAACCTGCTCCCGCGGATATTCGATCACATCGTAGACGGCACTGCTGAAAAACAGCAGGGTTTCGAAGATGAGCACAGCACAGAGCAGCTTCACCCGGCGCCTGGTCCAGTCACGCCGCAGGAAATTCCACACGGTTTTCAAGCGGCGCGGGGGAAGCTTCGGCATGCCCCAAATTTAAGAGCATCCCGACTGGGTTGACCCCGCGCCACGCGGCCATTGATCCGGGCGGGACCGGACCGGACCGGCGTTCCGCGCGGGCCCCAAGTCCCGTATGGGTGACACCCGTTGAAACGGCAACCAGAAAGGGGTGTGCTGCGGCAGGATGCCGGGCCATGGATGCCGTACGGGTCGCATTGCTGCGTGAGGTGCTCGCCGGGACCGAGTGGATTCAGGAGACCCGCCGCTTCGCCGGGGCGCTGCGCGGGGCCGTCGTGCCGCACGGAGGCGGGCTGCTGCTGGTCGGCAGTGCCGCGTACGAGCCCTGGCATCTGGCCGCGCATCTGGACGACGAGGCCGCCTGGTCGGGCCTGTCGGAGTTGTCACCGACCCTGGTGCGGCACCGTGTCCCGGGCGGGGCACCGGCCCATCTGGCGGTGGGGCTCGGGCGGTTGGCGGCGGCCGGGCGGGGTGAGACGCTGCTGGTCGTCGCTCCGAGGCAGCCGGGCGCCGGGCTGCTGGAGCGGGTGCACGACGCCCGCCGGAACGGCGCCACGGTGCTCGCCCTGGACGGCGGCGACCGCGATCTGCACGCCCTGGCCCATGACGCGCTCGCCGCGCCCCCGGCCCCGCCCGACGAGGTGGCCGGGGCGGCTCCGGACCTCGGCCTGGACACGGTCCAGCATCTGGTGAGCGCGGCCGCCGGCGAGAACAGCCTGCCCGCGCCCCGCGGCCGCCGCCGCTTCCGCGACCGGCTGGCCCGCCTCGCCGACGGGCTGACCGCACCGCCACCGCCCCGCTGGTAGCCATGGCCCGTCGCTGGTAGCCATGGCCCGTCACCGGACGCGGCCCCACGCCCGGCGCCGGGCCACAAGAGCCGGTGGGTCACAGCCCACAGCCCACGATCAAGTCCGCAGCGGGACTCGATTGCGACAGCACGCCGCAGCGCCCGCCCGGGCCCCGCTCCACCCCCGCTACTCGCCCTCCGCGGCGCCCTTCCCCTTGCCCGCGTCCGCGTCATGCCACTTCGGGTCGGTATCCCACTCTTGGTTCCGCTCGCGGGCGGTCTCCATGGCGTGTGCCGCCTCCTCGCGGGTGCCGTACGGGCCGAAGCGGTCGGCGGCGCGGCACTCGGGCCCCTCTTCGACCGTCTGGTGCTTGAGGCAGTAGTACCACTCGCCCGGCTTGCCGACCGTAGGCCTCTTGAACAGCGCCATTGCCGCCTCCTGTGGATGTTCTGTGCCACCATCCTGCCCGACGGCCCGCGGATACACTCGCTGACATGTCTGGCCAGTCGCTTCTTGTCCCGGGGAAGATCTCCCCCACCCGCCCCGTCCCCGCCTCGATCGCGCGCCCCGAGTACGTCGGGAAGGACGCGCCCACCCCTTACACAGGGCCCGAGGTGCAGGACGCCGACACGATCGAGCGGATGCGGATCGCCGGCCGGATCGCCGCGCAGGCGATGGCGGAGGCCGCCAAGCTGATCGCGCCGGGCGTGACGACCGACGAACTGGACCGGGTCGCCCATGAGTTCATGTGTGATCACGGCGCCTACCCGTCCACGCTCGGCTACCGCGGCTTCCCCAAGTCGCTGTGCTCCTCGCTCAACGAGGTCATCTGCCACGGCATCCCGGACTCGACCGTCCTCAAGGACGGCGACATCGTGAACCTCGACGTCACCGCGTACATCAACGGGGTGCACGGCGACAACAACGCCACGTATCTGTGCGGTGACGTGGACGAGGAGTCCACGCTGCTGGTCGAGCGGACCCGTGAGGCGCTGAACCGCGCGATCAAGGCCGTCAAGCCGGGCCGGCAGATCAACATCATCGGCCGGGTCATCGAGTCGTACGCCAAGCGCTTCGGCTACGGCGTGGTCCGTGACTTCACCGGTCACGGCATCAATTCCTCCTTCCACTCCGGCCTGATCGTTCCGCACTACGACAGCCCGCACCACACCACCGACATCAAGCCCGGAATGACCTTCACGATCGAGCCGATGCTGACGCTGGGGTCCTACGACTACGACATGTGGGACGACGGCTGGACGGTGGTGACCAAGGACCGCAAGCGGACCGCGCAGTTCGAGCACACGCTGGTGGTCACGGACACCGGGGCGGAGATCCTCACGCTGCCCTGACGGGAGCGGGGAAACTCTTTACCGACAGCGCGTCGGGAACAGGGGTAGGCTCGTTACCGACAGGACGTCGGGAACGGGTTGACTTGGACTACCGGTTAGGTAAGCCTAAGTTCCGGCGGCTCGGCGGAGCCGGCCTGTTCCCGTCCGCTGCCCTCGGTCCCCGGAGGTCCGCCTTGGAAACGTCCAGCCCGACCCCGCCCGCTCCGTCCGCTCCGTTCTCGACGGTGATCCGCACCGCGTCCCACGAGCAGCACACGGAGGCCGAGAACTCCTCCTTCATGAGCGATCTGCTCGGCGGCCGGCTCGGTGTCCGGGCCTACCGGCGCTACACCGAGCAGCTGTGGTTCGTCTACCGCGCGCTGGAGGGCGCCTCCGGGCCGCTCGCCGGGGATCCGGTCGCGGGCCCCTTCCTCCGCCCCGAGCTGGCCCGTACCGCCGCGCTGGAGCGCGACCTCGCCCATCTCGGCGGACCGTCCTGGCGCGACGGCCTTGCGCCCCTGCCGGCGACCGCCGCCTACGCGGACCGGGTAACGGCCTGCGCCCGTGACTGGCCGGCCGGCTTCGTCGCCCACCACTACACCCGCTATCTCGGCGATCTCTCCGGCGGCCAGATCATCCGCGGCACCGCGGAGAAGGCCTGGGGCTTCGCCCGCAAGGGCGACGGGGTGCGCTTCTATGTCTTCGAGGACATCGCCAACCCCGCCGCCTTCAAGCGGGAGTACCGGGCGCTTCTGGATGCGCTGCCCGTGGACGAGCTGGAAAAGCAGCGGGTGGTCGACGAGTGCAAGCGTGCCTTCCGGCTGAACAGCGCGGTCTTCCGGGAGCTGGGCGAGCAGTTCCCGCTGAGCGCGTAGAGGGCGGACCCGCCCCGTACCGCGTCAACTGCCTTCGGGCGTCTGCTCGTCGGCCCCTTCCGGAGCCGCGGCCGCCCGGGGGTACGGCGTGGCGCGGCGTACCCGTCCCCCCACGGCGAGGGTGCCGTCGGGATACGTACGGGTGAGGATCTGGGAGCCGGCGCCCTGCCGGATGTCGAGCGGGCGCCCCAGCTCATGGGTGAGCAGCATGGCGGCGGCCCCGGTCGCCTCGTCCTCGGCGATACCGTCGCCGCGCCGCGGGAAGGCCCGGGCACGGACCACGCCCGCCGCCTCGTCCTGCCAGGCCCAGGCGTAGAGCCAGCCCTCCCCCGGCGGCGGCGCGGGCAGCGCGTCGACCTCGGCCGGCGAGGCATGGCGCCGGGTCGTACGGGCGGGTACCCACTCCGCGCGCCCGCGCACCCAGGTGAGGTCCCCCTCGAAGGCGACCGCCACCTCACCGGCCGGCGGGCGCAGGGTGCGCGGCGGCCGCCCCAGGCCGCGCAGCAGCCAGGCCAGACCGACCAGCGGATGGCCGGCGAACGGGAGCCGGACGCTCGGGGTGTGGATGTCCACGGTGCCGCGGGAGGCATCGTCGAGAAACACGGTTTCGCTGAAGCCGAGTTCGGCCGCGAGGGCGGCGCGGTCCTCGGCGACGGGGAGGGCGGGCCCGTCGCGGACCACGCCCAGCGCATTGCCTCCGGCACCGTCCGGTCCGCAGAACACCCGGAGCACTTCAAGATCGGTCATCCGGACAGTGAACAGCAGGGCCGGGAGAGGAGGACAAGGGGACGGCAGGGAGCGGCCGGAATGCAACGGTCATGGACCGTCGTGAGCGAGGACCCTTACCTTGACCGGCGCATGGCAGTTCCGTTACCGGGCGCCGGTCGATCCGTAATCGGGCCGTTGCGCATGAGAGCGGGATCACTCGACAGGCCGGGCAGAAGTAGGTAAGCCTCGGTTAAGTTAGGCCCGCCTTAGTGGCGACCTTGTCCATTGCCTATCGTTCGGTACGCCGTTTCCGTACATCCGAGCCCGCTTGGAGCCCCGTATGAGAGCCCTTCGCTCCTCCGCCGTTGCCGCCATCGCCGCGGCCACGGCCGTCACCTCCGTCGCCGGCTGCGCCGCGAAGAACGACGGCAAAGGAGGCGGCGGCAAAGGCACCATCGAGGTGACCGCGACCGACAGCAGCTGTGAGCTCTCCGCCAAGGAGTTCCCCGCCGGACATGTCCGGTTCGCGGTGCAGAACAAGGGCTCCAAGGTCACCGAGGTGTACGTCTACGCGCCCGGCGACCGGATCGTGACCGAGCGGGAGAACATCGGCCCCGGCACCCGTACGGAGATCACCGCCGAGATCAAGGCCGGTTCGTACGAAATCGCCTGCAAGCCGGGCATGAAGGGCGACGGCATCCGCCAGAAGGTGACCGCCAGCGGCAAGGGCGCGAGCACCAAGCGCGACCCCAAGCTGGATGCCGCGGTCGCCGCGTACCGCAAGTACGTCCAGGAGCAGGCCGACCAGACCCTCCCGGCGGCGCAGAAGTTCGCCGACGCGGTCAAGGACGGCGATGTCGAGGCCGCCAAGAAGACCTATGCCCTCTCCCGGGTCGGCTGGGAGCGCACCGAGCCGGTCGCCGAGTCGTTCGGTGACATCGACCCCAAGGTCGATGTGCGCGCCGACGGCCTGGAGAAGGGCCAGAAGTGGACCGGCTGGCACAAGCTGGAGAAGTCCCTGTGGGAGGAGAAGAAGATCTCCGGGGACGACAAGAAGCTCGCCGACCAGCTGATCACCGATCTGAAGGACTGGCAGAAGCGGGTCGGCAAGGCCGAGATCACCCCGACCAGCATGGCCAACGGCGCCAAGGAGCTGCTCGACGAGGTCGCCACCGGCAAGGTCACCGGTGAGGAAGAGCGCTACAGCCACACCGACCTGCTCGACTTCCACGCCAATGTCGAGGGCGCCGAGAAGGCCTACGAGCTGCTGAAGCCGGTCGTCGGCAAGAACGACCCGGCGCTCGCCAAGGAGCTGGACAAGCAGTTCAAGGTGATCGGCGAGCTGCTCGACGAGCACCGCGACAGCAAGTCCGCCGACGGCTTCGCCTCGTACGACACGGTCGGCAAGAGCGAGCGCAAGAAGCTCTCCGACGGGGTCAACGCGCTCGCCGAGCCGCTGTCCAAGCTGGCCGCCGCCGTGGCCACCGCCAAGTAGTCCGCCGCCAGGCAAGGGGACACGATGACGCACGACGACGGCACACCCACCGAGAACACCGCCACCGAGGACGGCCAGGCCGCGCAGACCGCCAACGGGCGTGCGCCGTCCCGGCGTTCGCTGCTCGGCTGGGGCGGCGCGGGCCTGGCGCTCGGCGCCGTCTCGGCCGGCGGTACGGCGGCGGCGCTGCGCACCGGCGACGACGCCCGGCCGGCCGGCGCGGACGCGACCGCGGGCTCCGCGATCGCCTTCCACGGCAGGCACCAGGCGGGAATCGCCTCCGCCGTCCAGGACCGGCTGCACTTCGCCTCGTTCGATGTCACCACCGACGACCGCGACGAGCTGATCGCGCTGCTCAAGGAGTGGACGAAGGCGGCGGCACGGATGACGGCCGGGGACGCGGTCGGCGGCGGCGCGGTCGGCGGACTGGCCGAGGCGCCGCCGGACGACACCGGAGAGGCGCTCGGACTGCCGCCGTCGCGGCTCACCCTGACGTTCGGCATCGGCCCCACGCTGTTCGAGAAGGACGGCAAGGACCGGTTCGGCATCAAGGCGCGGCGCCCCGAGGCGCTGATCGACCTGCCGCAGTTCCCCGGCGACAACCTCGACAAGACGCGCAGCGGCGGCGATCTGTGCGTCCAGGCCTGTGCGGACGACCCGCAGGTCGCGGTGCACGCGATCCGCAACCTGGCCCGTATCGGCTTCGGCAAGGTCGCGATCCGCTGGTCGCAGCTGGGCTTCGGCAAGACGTCCTCGACGACCCCGGACGCGCAGACCCCGCGCAACATGTTCGGCTTCAAGGACGGCACCCACAACCTCGCGGGCACCGACACCGCGGCCCTCGACAAGCACGTCTGGGTCGCGGACGGCGAGGCGAAAGGCAAGGAGAGCTGGATGGCCGGCGGCTCCTACCTCGTCGCACGCCGGATCCGGATGCACATCGAGACCTGGGACCGCACCTCGCTCCAGGAGCAGGAGGAGATCTTCGGCCGGAACAAGGGCGAGGGCGCGCCGGTCGGCAAGAAGCACGAGCGGGACACCCCGCATCTGAAGTCGATGCTGCCGACCGCGCATGTCCGCCTGGCGCATCCGGACTCCAACGGCGGGGTACGGATCCTGCGCCGCGGCTACTCCTTCACCGACGGTACGGACGGTCTGGGCCGGCTGGACGCGGGGCTGTTCTTCCTCGCCTACCAGCGGGATGTGCGCCAGGGCTTCGTTCCGCTGCAGAAGCGGCTGGCCGCGACCGACGCACTCAACGAATACATCCAGCACGTGGGTTCAGCGGTCTTCGCGGTTCCGCCGGGCGTCCGGAACGCGGACGACTGGTGGGGCCGGGCGCTGTTCGCCTGACACCGTCGTGCCACCGCCGGCGCGGGGAAGACCGTCGCCGGCTCCATGAAGGAAGGGAAGGAACCGACGTGTTCGGCAACTACCTGATCGGTCTGCGCGAGGGCCTGGAAGCCAGCCTCGTCGTCTGCATTCTCATCGCCTACCTGGTCAAGACCGGCAGGCGGGAGGCGCTGCGCCCGGTCTGGCTCGGCATCGCGCTCGCCGTGGTGCTGTCGTTCGCGTTCGGTGCGGCGCTGCAGTTCGGTTCGCAGACGCTGACGTTCAAGGCGCAGGAAGCGCTCGGCGGTTCGCTGTCGATCATCGCGGTGTGCCTGGTGACGTGGATGGTCTTCTGGATGCGGCGCACCGCGCGGCATCTGAAGAAGGAGCTGCACGGCAAGCTGGACGCGGCGCTGCAGATGGGCACCGTGGCGCTGGTGGTCACCGCGTTCCTGTCGGTGGGCCGCGAGGGCCTGGAGACCGCGCTGTTCGTCTGGACCGCCGCCCAGTCCGCCGACGACGGGGTACGGCCGCTGGTCGGGGCGCTGCTGGGCCTGCTGACGGCGGTGGCGCTGGGCTGGCTGTTCTACCGCGGTGCGGTGCGGATCAACCTGGCGAAGTTCTTCACCTGGACCGGCGGCATGCTGGTGGTGGTCGCGGCGGGCGTGCTGGCGTACGGCTTCCACGATCTGCAGGAGGCGGAGTTCCTGCCGGGGCTGGGCAGCAAGGCGTTCGACGTCAGCGAGCAGATTCCGGTCGACAGCTGGTACGGCACGCTGCTGAAGGGCGTCTTCAACTTCCAGCCGGACCCGACCGTTCTTCAGGTCACGGTGTGGGCTCTGTATCTGATCCCCACGCTTCTGTTCTTCCTCGCCCCGGGTAGGGTGTCGCCGAATCGTGCCACCCCGGCGGCCGCCCCGTCCGCCCCGGTCGCCCCGAAGGAGCCCGAGCCCCATGACACGCAGGTCGCCGTTCCGGGTGCCCGTAACTCTGATGTCGGCAGCGACGGCGCTGCTGATACTGAGCGGGTGCATGACGGTGCACGGCGAGAGGGAGATGCTGCCGGCGGTGTCGAAGGCTGAGGGCACCAAGGCCCTCACCCGCTTCACCGAAGGCTTCAACCAGGCCTACCGGCAGCTGAACCCGAAGCTGAACCCCTCCTTCGAGGCGGGTGCGCTGCTCGCGATCGACCAGGCCGGGATAAAGGCGGCACACGCCCTCCGGCCGCAGGGCAATCCGGGCTTTCGCGCGCTGGAGTTCCAGGACCCGCACTTCACCGTCCCCAAACAGGCGGGCTGGCCGAAGTACTTCATCGCGGACGCGGTCAGCAACCGCAAGGACGCCAGCGGCCGGAACACCCGCTGGTTCCTGGTGTTCAGCCGCAACGACATCGCCGAGAAGTGGCGCGCGGTGTACTTCGCGCAGTTCCCGGGCAACAAGGCGCCGGAGCTCAAGACGAAGAACGGCTACGCCGAGGCGGTGCCGCTCGGCTCCGGGTCCGGTCTGACGGTGGCCCCCGGCAAGCTGAGCGGGGCCTACGCGGACTATCTCAATACCGGTAAGGGCAGTGTGTTCGCGCCCGGTCCGCAGACCGACGGCTGGCGGGAGCGGCGCGCCAAGGACTCCCGCAAGGTCGGTTCGCGCGTCCAGTGGAGGGACACCGCCTCGGACCATCAGCCGGTGGCGCTGCGGACCACGGACGGCGGTGCGCTGGTGTTCTTCTCGACCGTCTATCACCAGCAGCAGACGATGTTCGCCGGGGCGACGATCAGTGTGCCGGAGGAGCTTCGGGGTCTCGTGGTGGGGCCGGAGAAGAAGACGAACCGGATGGCCTTCACCACTGTCTCCTCGCAGGCGGTCACGGTGCCGGCCAAGGGTTCCGGCGACAAGGTCACCATCCTGAACCGGCGGGAGGGCAAGACGTCGGTGGAGCCGCTGTAGCGGCGCCACGGCGGACTCTGCCGGACCGTGGAGAGTGCGAAAGGGCCGTCGGGATGATCCCGGCGGCCCTTCGGCGTGGGTACGGGGTGACCGGCGCGGGCCCGGTCAGCGGCCGATCGGCCAGGCGTGTGCCTCGTGGTGGTGCGGCTCGCGGTCGTTGAACTCCGCGCAGGCGTCGGTGAGCGACTCCAGCAGGGTCAGCGGGTCGGGCAGCGGCAGTTCGGGGCCGCGCAGCCAGGTCACCGCGGGCTGGTCGCCGGGCAGGGTCGAGGGCGGCAGCAGCACATAGCTGCCGCGGCAGTGCCAGCGCAGTCCCGGATGCTCGTCCATGGTCTCGGGGTGGCAGTCGAGCTCGCAGGGCCACCACTCGTCCTCGTCGTCCGGGGTGCCGCGGGTGGCGGTGAAGAAGAGCATCCGGCCGTCGCCGAAGCCGGCGCCGCTGAGGGTGATCGGCCCGACGTCGATACCCGCCCCGTCCAGCCGCCCCAGGGCGCTGCGGCCCGCCTCGACGGGGACGTCCAGCACGTCATGGGTGATGCCGGTGGCGGTGATGAAGTTGGCCTGCGGGAGGGTGCGGACCCAGGCGGCGACCTTGTCGCGGTCGGTGGTGGCGACGGTCTGCCAGCCGAAGGAGACGGGGTGGCGGCCGGGGGTGGGGCAGCCGATGCGTTCACAGGAACAGCCGTAGCCGGAGGGGTGCGCCGCCGGGGCCACCGGGAATCCCGCGTCGGCCGCCGCCAGCAGCAGGTCCTCGCGGCCGCGCGCAGCCGCTGATCCCGTGTCCGTATCGCCGCCGTCCGATCCGCTCTTCGGCCGGCGCAGCCACTGGGAGAACCTGCTCTTGCGTTCCATCTATCCCCTCACTTCGAGCGGTGGTCTGGGATCAATGCTGCCACCATCCTGCTCCTCGGGTGACCGGTGTGCGGATCCGGGGTGAACGAATGACGGATGAATACCGGCAATTCGGTTCATTGGCGGCGCTCCGATGCCGTCGGCGCCCGTCACCCGGTCCGCTCAGCCGCGCGGCCGCAGCCCCCGCAGCACCTGGTCGACCAGGGTGTCGACGAAGTCGTGGGTCAATTCGCCGGTACGCATCAGCCAGCGCTGTGAGAAGGGACTCAGCAGCATCTCGACGGCGATCCGCGCATCGATGTCGGCGGCGACCTCTCCGGCTTCCTGGGCCGCCCGGATCCGGTCGACATAGAGGCGGGTGCCGGGCTCCATCAGCCGGGCGACGAAGGTGCGGGAGAGCTCCTCGTCGTTCGCACCGGCCGCCGCGAGGGCGCGGTAGGGGGCCTGGAACGCCGGGTCGTTGAATTCGTCGGCGGTGGCCCGCAGCACGGACTTGAGGTCCGCGGCCAGATCACCGGTGTCGGGGAGGCCCTTCACGTCGTAATCGTCGACGCCGGCGGTGAACGCGTCGAGCAGGACGGCCGCCTTGGAGGGCCACCAGCGGTAGATCGTCTGCTTGCCGACACCGGCCCGGGAGGCGATGCCTTCGATCGTGAGCTTGTCGTAGCCGACCTCGCCGACGAGCGTCAGGGCGGCGTCGAAGATCGCGCGACGGGAGCGTTCGCTGCGACGGGAGGAGTCGGGGGCTGCTTTGTTCGCCATAGCGCGGAGTCTAACCAAGGAGAGGCGAGACGTATCGTCTTGACGAGACGCTTCGTCTCGTACATAGTAAAGACCAAGCGAGACGGTTCGTCTCGCCAAAGCCGGGAGGAAGGGGATTCCCATGAGCAAGGGCAATGCGGGCGGAATGCTGGGGGTCGGCGGGACCCGGAACAAGCTCTCGCGGGGCGCGCTGCGCGGCGGCGGGGGCACCGGCCGCGGCGGCCGGGGGCGGTCCGAAGCGGACCGCCGCGATGAACTGCTGCGCAAATTCCAGGAGCGGGCCCGGAAGCAGTGACCGGGCACGGCGGGCGGGCGCCGGGCACCACTCGAACGGTGCACGGCCCGCGGCACGGGGGCTCCGCACGGTGGACGATTTGGGGGCGCGTACGGGATTCCGTGCCTGCCCCCAGTGCCACCACCGTGAGGAGCCCTCCTTGCGTACCCTCCGGCGCAGCGCCACCCCCCGCCGCTATCTGATGTGCCCGCCCACGTACTTCCGGGTCAGCTACTCCATCAACCCCTGGATGGACCCCGACAAGCCCGTGGATCTCGCGCTCGCCCACGCCCAGTGGGAGGACCTGCGCGACCGCTACCGCGCGCTCGGCCACACCGTCGAGGAGCTGCCGGCGCACCCCGCCCTCCCCGACATGGTCTTCGCCGCCAACGGCGCCACCGTCGTGGACGGCCGGGTGCTCGGCGCGCGGTTCGCCTTCGCCGAGCGGTACGGCGAGGCCGCGGTGCATGCCGAGTGGTACCGCGGCCACGGGTTCGACGCGGTGCGGGAGCCGCGGCACGTCAACGAGGGCGAGGGCGACTTCGCGGTCACCGCGTCCTGGCTGCTGGCCGGGCGCGGCTTCCGCAGCAGTCCGCTGTCCCATGCGGAGGCGCAGGAGTACTTCGCCCGCCCGGTGATCGGCCTCGATCTCGTCGACCCGCGTTACTACCACCTCGATACGGCGCTGTGCGTGCTCGACCCCGGGGGCGGGGAGCCGGGCGGCGGGGCGCCGGGCGGGGGCGGGGCGCCGGGCGGGGGCGGGGCGGAGGTCATGTACTTCCCCGGCGCGTTCTCCGCCGGGAGCCGGGCCGTGCTGGCGCGGCTGTTCCCCGACGCGCTGATCGCCGGCCCGGCCGACGCGGCCGCGTTCGGGCTGAACGCGGTGTCCGACGGGCGGCATGTGCTGTTGCCCCAGGCGGCGGTGGGGCTCTTCGAACCGCTGAGGGAGCGGGGGTACGAGCCGATCGGGATGGATCTGACGGAGTTGTTGAAGGGTGGGGGGAGTGTGAAGTGTGTGACGGCGGAGCTGCGCTTGGGCTGACTTCCCGCGTTTTTGGCTTTCCCGCCGTGGTTCTTTCGCCTTCGGCGGGTGGGGGGCCTGTGGTTTTCCGGCTTTCGCGCCGTGGTTTGTTTCGCCTTCGGCGGGTGGGGGTGTGGGCTGTGGCCCCGCGTGAGTGGGGGGTGCGGTGCCGGGGGCTCCGGGGTGTGTTGTCGGACTGCTTCGCTTTACGTCCGACAACACACCCCTCCGCCCCCGGCACCTCGTGTCCATGTGGGGCCGCAGTCCGGTGAGGGGGAGGTCAGGGCCGGTGGGGGCCGGTGGGGGCGGTCAGGACCAGTCGTCGCCCCAGGAGGCGTCTCGGGCCTGGCGATAGTGGGTGCCGTGGCGCTTGGTCACCGTGGTGCGTTGCAGGCCCTCGTCTGTGGTGCAGAGGTCCAGGAGGACCTGGCCCTTGCGGAGTTGGGGTTTGCGGACGATGCGGGCGGGGGCGGGGGTGGCGTCGAGGGTGGTGGCGGCGACGTAGCTGAACTTTTCGTCCTCGTACGGGAGGGAGCCGCCCTTGACCTGACGGTGGAGGGAGGAGCGGCTGACCCGGGCGGAGAAGTGGCACCAGTCCTCCCCGGGGACGATCGGGCAGGTGTCGCTGTGCGGGCAGGGGGCGACGATGCGCAGACCGGCTTCGGTGAGCTGGGTGCGGGCCTCGCGGATGCGGAGGTAGCCGTCGGGGGTGCCGGGTTCGATCAGGACGACGGCCTTGGCCGCGGCGGCCGCGGCGGCGACGACGGCATGGCGGTCCTCGGGGCGGAGTTCGCCCAGGACGTAGGAGACGGTGACCAGGTCCGTGCCGGCGGGGACGGTCAGGCCCTCGCCGATGGTCTGCCGCTGCCAGGTCGTGTCGGGGAGGGTCTTGGCGGCGAGTTCCTGGCCGAGGTCCAGGGCGGGCTGTGCCCAGTCCAGGACGGTGCTGTGGTGGCCTTCCCAGGTGGCGGCGGTGGCCCAGGTGGCGGCGCCGGTGCCGCCGCCGATGTCCACATGGCTGACCGGGGACCAGTCCGGGACCCGGGCGGCGAACGCGGTCAGCGCGGCCCGTACGGCTTCGAAGGTGGCCGGCATGCGGTAGGCGGCGTACGCGGCCACATCCGCGCGGTCGCGCAGGACCGGGGCGTCGGTGGGGGTGCGGCCCCGGTAGTTGGCGATCAGACGGTCGACTGCCTGCGCGGCCTGTTTGGGCGGCAAGCCGTCGAGCAGGCCCGCCAGCGCGGCGCGCAGTTCCTCGTGCATGGGGGAAATTCTACGGGCCCCCGCGGCGTGCCCTGGCTGGTCAGGTGGCACGGGAGACCGCGCGGGCCAGCCGGGTGGCGGCCGCGGCGCGGGGGGCGCTGCCGCCGGCGCGGCGGCGGGGGTGGACGGTGTTGGCGAGCAGGACGAGGAAGGTGTCGGTGGCGCGGTCCAGGACCAGGCTGGTGCCGGTGAAACCGGTGTGCCCGGCCGCGCCGCGGCCCGCCAACTCGCCCATGAAATACGGCTGGTCGACGCCGAAGCCGAGACCGGGCGGGTCGAGGAGGGCGGCGACCGCGTCGGGCCCGAGGATCCGGGCGGTGCCGTAGGCGCCGCCGTTGAGCAGGGTGCGGCAGAGGACCGCCAGGTCCTGGGCGGTGGAGAAGAGCCCGGCGTGACCGGCGACACCGCCCAGGGCCCAGGCGTTCTCGTCGTGCACCTCGCCGCGGATCATGCCGCGGTCCGCCTTGGCCCAGGGCCGCCGCTGGTCCTCGGTGGCCGCGACGCCCTGCGGCGCCAGCGGCCCGTACGAGGTGCTGGACATCCCCAGCGGGCCGGTGATGCCGTCGCGGATCAGGGCGTCGAGCCGGTGCCCGGTGCGCTGCTCCAGGATCAGCTGGAGGGCGATGAGGTTGAGGTCGGAGTAGCGGTGGACGGGGGCCCGGCCGCCGGAAGGGGCCGCCGCCTCCCGCCACAGCAGCGCCAGTTGGGCGGTGCGGTCCCGGTGGTCGTAGAAGGGGAGCTCGGGGGCGAGTCCCGAGGTGTGGGTGAGCAGCTGCCGGACGGTGATGCCGGGGGCGAAGGCGGGCAGATCGGCCCGGACCTCGTCGTCGAGGGCCAGCCGGCCGCGTTCGACCTGCTGGACCGCGGCGATGGCGGTGAAGAGCTTGCTGAGCGAGGCGAGGTCGAAGACGGTGCCGACCCGCATCGGCTCCCACAGGTCGCGGGGCAGATCGAGGCCGCGGTCCCGCTCGGGGTCGTAGGCCCGGTAGCGCAGCGCCCAGCCCGCGGCGGCCTCGGCGGCGACGACCGGGCCCCGGCCGGCCAGCACGACGACGCCGGGGGACCAGGGCGGCCGGCCCTCGGGCAGTGCCCGGACACCGCGGACCAGCCGTTCCACCCAGCCGGGGTCCAGCCCTGCGCGGGCCGGTGGGCCGTAGGTGAGTGCCGTTGCGTTCAGAGCCTGGTCCTCTCGCCTGCCGTGCTCCCGTTGCTCTCCCCCCTACGCTGCCACGGGCGGCACATTCCCAGGAAGCACACGAGCGCCAATACGGCACAAGAGAGCTGTACGAGGGCCATCGGTACGGCCGTCCGCTCGCCCGCGATACCCACCAGCGGGGAGGCCACCGAGCCGAGGAGGAAGGTGGAGGTGCCCAGCAGCGCGGAGGCGGAGCCGGCCGCGTGCGGGGTGCGCAGCAGGGCCAGGGTGTTGGTGCTCGGCATGACCAGGCCCATCGCGGCCATCAGGACGAACAGGCCGGCGGCCGTCGGGACCAGTCCGACGTGGCCGAAGACACCGGCGGACATCAGGAGCAGGGCGGTCGCGGCGAGCGCGATCACCGCCAGACCGGTGCCCAGCACCTTGTCGAGGCCGACCCGGCCGACCAGCAGCTTGCCGTTGATCTGGCCGACGGCCACCAGGCCGACGGAGTTGATGCCGAAGAGCAGGCCGAAGGTCTGCGGGGAGGCGCCGTAGATCTCCTGGACCACGAACGGCGAGGCGGAGATATAGGCGAAGAGGGCGGCGAAGGCGAAGGCGCCGACGAGGGCGTAGCCGGAGAAGACCCGGTCGGCGAGCAGATCACGCATGGTGCGCAGGGTCTGGCCGAGGCCGCCGGAGTGCCGGCGCTCGGGCGGCAGGGTCTCGTGGAGCGTGCGCCACACCAGGAGGGTGAGCGCCACGCCGACGGCGGTGAGGACGACGAAGACCCCGCGCCAGTCGGTGAGCCGGAGGATCTGGCCGCCGATGAGCGGGGCGACGACCGGCGCCACCCCGGAGATCAGCATCAGGGTGGAGAAGAACCGGGCCATCGCCACGCCGTCGTACAGATCGCGGACCACCGCCCGCGCGATGACGATGCCGGCCGCGCCCGCCAGGCCCTGCAACAGGCGGAAGGCGATGAGGAGTTCGGCGCTGGTGGCGAGCGCGCACAGGGCGGTGGCCAGGACGTAGATCACCATGCCGGCCAGCAGCGGGCGGCGGCGTCCCCACTTGTCGCTCATCGGGCCGACGATCATCTGCCCCAGCGCCATGCCCGCCAGGCAGGTGGTGAGGGTGAGCTGGACGGTGGCGGCCGGGCTGTGCAGGGCGGCGGTGACCTGCGGCAGGGCCGGGAGGTACATGTCCATGGAGAGCGGCGGGACCGCCGTGAGGCCGCCGAGGACGAGGGTGACGAGGAGGCTGGTGCGGCGGGACGCGGCCGGTGCTGCTGCCGCGCCCCGCTCGGCTATGGGGGGAAGGTCCTGGGTCTCGGCCGCGCCGGGCTCCGTCATACGGGTCTCCATGGTGATAGATGGCTGCACCATGGTGTCACGCATGTGACGGCTTCCGACCGGTTTCGGACCGGTCCCTTGGGCCTAGGACGGACGTCCCCCGGGCCTGGGACGGACGTCCTGGATCAGGCGGGCTTCAGGCCCGGATCGCCCGCTTCGGAGACGAACGAGGCGGCCGTGTGCACCGGCGCCCCGGGGGTGGTGACGGCCGACACCGTACGGAATTCGGCGCGGGCGGTGTCCTGTTCCAGGGTGACGGTGAGGTAGCCGCGCCGGCCGTTGTAGAACTTCAGGTGCGGGTTGGCGGCCAGGTAGGTGTCCCAGTTGGCGGGCTTGTCCGCGCCGTCCTTGCCGCTGGCGATCGAGGTGGTGACGAGCTCCACCCCCGCGGTGCGCGAGCCGGGGTCCTTGAAGTCCTTCTTGATGTCGAAGGCGTAGTGGACGTGCACATCGCCGGTGAGGACGACGAGGTTGTCCACGCCCGCCGACTCGGCGCCGGCCAGGACCCGGTCGCGGGAGGCCGCGTAGCCGTCCCAGGCGTCCATGCTCAGCTGGTAGCCGGGGCCGGTGGCGTTGCGCCGCTCGGAGAACGTGACCTGCTGCGGCAGCACGTTCCAGCGTGCGGAGGACTGCCGCCAGCCGTCGATCAGCCAGCGCTCCTGGGCGGCGCCGGTCAGGGTGCGCGCGGGGTCGAGGGACTCGGGGCCCGGGGCGTGCCAGCCGTCGCCGTAGGCCTGGTCGGAGCGGTACTGACGGGTGTCGAGGATGTCGAACTGGGCGAGCTGCCCGTACTGGAGGCGGCGGTAGAGCCGGCAGTCGGCGCCCTGGGGCCGCTGCGGGCGGCGCAGCGGCTGGTTCTCCCAGTACGCGCGGTAGGCGGCGGCCCGGCGGACGAGGAACTCGGCGGGCGGGAGGTTGCCCTCGCTGATGTCGGAGGCGTAGTTGTTCTCCACCTCGTGGTCGTCCCAGGTGACGATGAAGGGGTGCGCGGCGTGTGCGGCCTGCAGGTCCGGGTCGGACTTGTAGAGGGCGTAGCGCAGCCGGTAGTCCTCCAGGGTGACCGTCTCGCGGTTGAAGACCGCGGGCAGCTTGCGGTCGGTGTAGTTGCGGGCGCCGCCGGCCGCGCCCACCGGGTACTCGTAGAGGTAGTCGCCGAGGTGGAAGACCACGTCGAGGTCCTCCTCGGCCAGGTGCCGGTGGGCCGTGAAGTAGCCGTCGTGGTAGGCCTGGCAGGAGACCGCGGCGAGCTTCAGGTCGGAGAGCCGGGCGCCCTTGGTGGGTGCGGTGCGGGTGCGGCCGACCGGGCTGATCCAGCTGCCGGCGCGGAAGCGGTAGTAGTAGACGCGGTCGGGCGCGAGACCGGTGGGCTCGATGTGCACGGAGTGGTTGAACTCCGCGTGGGCGTCGGCGCGCCCCTGGCCGGCCAGCCGCTTGAAGTGCTCGTCGTAGGCGACTTCCCAGCGGACCGTGACTCTGGCGTCCGGCATCCCGTTGCCGGGCTCGTACGGACGCGGGGCGAGGCGGGTCCACAGCACGACGGAGCCGGGCTGCGGGTCACCGGAGGCGACGCCGAGCGTGAAGGGGTTCTCGGTGATCTTCCGCGCATCGGCCTCGGCGGCGAATGCGGCGCCCGTGCCCGGGAGGTTGGTCGCGAAGGCGAGCGCGGCGGCGGCCCCGGTGGCGGTGAGGAAGCGGCGGCGGCCGAAGTGTGCGGCCGCGGCCCGGATCTCCTGCTCGTGCGGTGCGTGGTGCGTCATCTGGCCCTCCCCTGAAGGCGGTTGTCGCAGAGCCCGTAGGGGAGTAATTCGAGGGCCACGGGACGGCGCGGCGCTGTCCCGCGCACGACACATACATGACAGCTGGATGAGGAGTGGGCCCGCACCGGACGCGGTCGGACAATCACGGCACCGGCCGTGGCTCCGTAGGATTCGGGGCATGGCTGAACTGATGGTGCGCGACGGCACGTGGAGCTTCGACGGGGACGTCGTGCGCATCGTGCCGGGGCGCGAGCGCGGGGTGCACAAACTGCGCCAGGATCTCGGCGAGTTCACGGTACCGCTGGCCGCGATGGCCGGGATCGCCCACGAACCGGGCCGCAAGGGCGGCCGGCTGCGACTGCGGCTGCGGGACGGCGCGGATCCGCTGCTGCAGGTCACCGGCGGCGGTCTGCCGGACGAGGCGAACCCGTACCGGCTGACCGTGGACGCCGGACGGGTCGATGTCGCCGAGTACTTCGTGGACGCGGTACGGCAGGCCCTGATGCTGGAACAGATACCGGACGGACCGGCCGACCACTATCTGCTGCCCGGTCCGTCCGTCCCGCTCTCGGCCGCCGGGGTGGACGGTGTCGCCACCTTCGACGGCGAGCGGGTGCACATCGAATGGCGCTGGAACACCAGCGAGACCAAGCGGGACTGGGGCCCCCGGAACTTCGCGCTCAGCGAGCTGGAAGCGGTGGAGTGGCGGGCCGCCGCCGGTCTGGAGTCCGGCTATCTCCGCTTCCGGACGCGCGGGGCGACGGAGCGGCTCAAGCCGGAGAACGACCCCAACTCCATCGAGCTGTGGGGCTTCAAGAAGGAGAGCGGCACCACGGCGCTGCTGGCGGCCGCGGTCGCGGCGCGGCTGCCGCATCCGTCGGCCGGCGCGGGGAAGTCCCTGCGGGCAACGGCCCCGCCCGCACCGCTCGCCCCCGCCGCACCGCTCGCCCCCGCCGCGCCGCTCACCCCCGCCGCTCCCCGGGTGTCCGCCGCCGCCCCCGCCGAGGACCATGACGCCCTGCTGCGCCGGCTGCGCGAACTGGGCGACCTGCGCCGCGACGGCATCCTCACCGAGGAGGAGTTCACCGCCACGAAGGCGGCGGTGCTGCGGCGGTTCCATACCTAGGAGGAGACACTCCCTAGGACTGAGACGCGGCGGCGGCGCCCCGTTCGCCGCCCGTGCGCCGTTTACGCTGCCGCCATGGCAGAGAACACAGAGCCGGCACGGGCAGCGCGGACGACGCCGATGGCACGGGCCGGGCAGGTGGGCGGCACGGCGACCGCGCCCCGGCCCACACTGCCGGCACCGTCCTCGCGGGGCGGGCAGAGCACACAGACGGCACCGGCGGCACAGGAGACACAGCACGACGGGGCGACGCCCCGGCAGGTGGCCGTGGTCACCGGCGCCGGCTCCGGCATCGGGCGGGCGGTCGCCCATGCGCTGAACGCCGCAGGCTGGACGGTGGTGCTGGCCGGGCGGCGCGCGGAGGCGCTGGCGGAGACCTCCCGTCTGGCCGGCCCGCTGGACCCCGACGGCCCCGCGATCATGACGGTACCGACCGATGTCACCCGGCCCGACCAGGTCGACGCCCTCTTCGCCACCGTCCACGAACGGTTCGGACAGCTCGATCTGCTCTTCAACAACGCGGGCACCTTCGGCCGGGCGGCGCCGCTGGAGGACCTGAGTTACGACGACTGGCGCGCGGTCGTCGACGTCAACCTCACCGGCTCCTTCCTCTGCGCCCAGGCCGCCTTCCGCGCCATGAAGGCCCAGGAGCCACAGGGCGGACGGATCATCAACAACGGCTCGGTCTCCGCGCACGCCCCGCGCCCGCACTCCGTCGCCTACACCGCCACCAAGCACGCGATGACCGGCCTGACCAAGTCACTCTCCCTGGACGGCCGTCCGTACGGCATCGCCTGCGGCCAGATCGACATCGGCAACGCGGCGACCGAGATGACCGGCCGGATGCAGACCGGCATTCTGCAGGCGAACGGCCGGACGGCGGTCGAGCCGGTGATGGACGCGGCGGACGTCGCCCGCACGGTCGTCCACATGGCGGCGCTGCCACTGACGGCCAATGTGCAGTTCGCGACGGTGATGGCCACCAACATGCCGTATATCGGGCGGGGTTGAGGGGCAGCGGAGGGGGCAGCGGGCGAAGAGCGACGTCCGGCCGGGCGCGGCCGGGCCACTGCCGGGCCGGAGGGCGGCGCGTGAACGCGCGTAGCCAGGCCGCTGCCGGGCCGGAGCGCGACGCCTGAACGAGCTTAACCAGGCCGCTGCCGGGCCGGAGAACGACGTCCGGGCCGGTCGAAGTGCGGCCGCCGCCGGGCCGGGTGGCCGGCGCCGGAACGGGCGGGAAGTCGCGCCCCCGTACGCCCGGTCATCGAATCCCCGTACGACCCCTGCCCACTTTCCCCTTCCGGTGGCACCCTAAGAGCCTGCCTTCGGGCCCCGGCCGGGCTGACCGACCGGGGCGCAAGACAGGCGCTTCGCTCGAATCCGCACCTCTCGTCTGCCGGGCCGCCCCCGTGCGGCCCGTCCCCCCGAGGCCGCGCACGCCCGCCGTACGCGGCCCCCGCAGAAGGAGTCACGCGTGAGACGAACCGTTCGCGGCATACCGGCAGTTCACGGCATACCGGCGCCGCACCCCGCGCGCAGATCCCGGGCCGCCCTCGGCACCCTGACGGCCGCCGGTACGCTGCTCGCCCTGCTGCTCCCCACCGGCCAGGCCGGTGCCGCCCCGCAGCCCGGCCACCACTCCTCCGCCACCCCGCAGACCACCCTCGGCGCCTTCTGGACCGCGGACCGGATGCGCGCCGCCGCTCCCCTGGACCTCGCCACACCCACAAAGCGGTCCGCCCCCGCCGCGGTCCCGCGCAGCGCCCCGCTCAAGGTGGCCCCCACCCTCCCCCGACTCCCCAAGGCCGGCCCGCTGTTGCCCGGGTCCCTCCCCCAGGCCGGCGGACCGTGGACCGGCGGCGGCGCGGTCGTCAAGACCACCGGCCGGGTGTTCTTCACCTACCAGGGCCGCAACGCCTCCTGCTCCGGCGACGCGGTCACCAGCGGCAACAAGAGCACCGTGATCACGGCGGGCCACTGTGTGAAGCTGCAGGGCGCCTGGCACACCAACTGGGTCTTCGTCCCCGGCTACCACGACGGCCAGGCCCCGTACGGCAAATGGCCGGCGGCCAAGACGCTCGCCACTCCCCAGTGGACGGCGAGCGAGGACATCAACTACGACGTCGGTGCCGCGGTGGTCGCCCCGCTCGACGGCAAGAAGCTCACCGACGTCGTCGGCGGCCAGGGCCTGTCCTTCAACTCCGGCTACAACAAGGCGATGTACGCCTTCGGCTTCCCCGCGGCCGCCCCGTACGACGGCAGCAAGCTCATCTACTGCAGCGGCAACACCATCAAGGACCCGCTGTTCTCCAGCGACCACGGTCTGCCCTGCAACATGACCGGCGGTTCCAGCGGCGGCCCCTGGTTCACCTCGTTCGACGAGAAGACCGGCACCGGCCTGCAGTCCTCGGTGAACAGCTTCGGCTACCAGTTCTGGCCCAACAACATGTTCGGCCCGTACTTCGGCGACGACGCCAAGAACCTCTACAACCAGGCCCAGACGTCCTGACCCGGACACCTGGGGGCCGTGTGGACCGCGTCCGTACGGCCCCCACTGCGCCAGGAGAGAGCGAGCGGTCCGGATGCGGGCGGAGTCGGCGGTGCCGGCCTCCTCCTGGATGGCGTGAGCTGTCAGGGCCTGCCTTGGTTACCTGCCGCGCGAGCGGAAGCGGAAGACGGCGGCCACGGCAACGGTGCCCACGACAAGAGTGCCCACGGCCAGCAGGAGCAGATCTTCGGTGTCCGGGCGGCTGGTCGCACCGGTGCTGGTGAAGGCGCCGGTCGAGCCGTCGGTGGTCGCCCCGCCCTTCGCGCCGCCGCTGGGGGTTTTCGCCGGATCTGCTGCCCTGTCTCCGGACGGCGAACCGGCCCTGGTGCCGGAGGGCCCGGACGTCGTCGAGCGGGTCGTGCCGTCCGTAGTGGATCCGGTGCTCCCGGTGCTCCCCGATGTCTGCGCCCCGGGGGCGCCGGCGCCGGCCGTACCCGTCGCGCCGGAAGTGACCGAGCCGGACGGCGTCTTCGCCCCCGTGATGCCGAACGACGCCACGACGTTGTTCTGCCCGGCGTCCAGCGTGCACGGCGCGTCGACCTCACCCGGACCTGTCGGGTTGCCCCTCGCGTCCTTCAGGGCGAGGCGCAGGGTGAGGTCGCCGATGGTGATCTTCGCGCTGCCCGGCCGGGTGAAGGTGCGCGCCGGTGCGGCGCCGGTCGCCTTGACGTGGAACGAGCCGGACTCCGGGACATTGGTCCTGCTCACGTCGAACGGCAAGCTGACGTCGAGGTCGCCCTGCGGCGCGGTCACGAGGGCCTTTGCGTCCGCCGTACCCTCGATGCTCCTTACACCTGCCAGACGGATCACCTTCGTACGGTCCGAACTCACCGGCACCACCGCGTCGATGCGGAATTTCGGAGTGGGCCTGCCGACCACGGCCGACTTCGGGATGTCCGAGTCGATCTTCATCGTGACAGGCTGCGCGCCGACATACGGAAAGGCGCACCTGTACCTCAACGTGAGCGACGTGGGAGCCGCAGCCGCGGTTCCGGCTCCGAAAACCCCCAGCATTCCGCCCGCGACACCTACAGCCGTCGCTAACCCCATGGCGCCACGGGCCACCGAACCGGCACCACGGGCCGTCCCGCGCCGCTCGGACAGGTTCTGGTTCCGCTTTCCGGTCCTCATCTCGATTCCCCCGTCTCGGTTCCCTCATCAGACGTGTGAGTGCCTACGACAAGCATGAACCCGACGCGGTAATAGATCTGTCACGATCCGGGTGCAGCCCGTCACGGAACGGGGCCGGGGGTCGGGGGTCGGAGCAACCGGACCCGCGCCAACCCCGCACGCTGGGCCGAGGTGACGCCCCGCACGCACACCAGACTTTCACGAACACCTCTGTTCGCAGAACCTCTCTCGACGCTACCTTTGGCGTCGCACTGGGCCGGAACTCCCGTTCCCCCCACGCCGATTCGAGACGAGGTGCACATGCGAAGGACCCGCTCGTTACTCGCGATACTTGTCGCGCTGCCCGCCCTGGGGCTGAGCACACCGCAAGCCGTGGCGGCCGCCCCACAGGCGCAGACCCGGGCCGACTGCCCGAACACGATGATCTTCGAGGTCGGGGGTCACCTCGATGGCGACGCCACGGTCTATGACCGCAGCAACTCCGCGCTCCCCGAAGGCGTGTCGTTCACAAAAATCCACTACTCGGCTTCCATCGCCCCCTACCCCGGCGACACCAAGACGCTGGACGACTCCGTGGCCGAGGGCATCGCCAAGCTCGACGCGGCGGTGAAGAACTTCCACGGCGCATGCTCCACCAGTCACGTGACCATCGCCGGTTACTCGCAGGGCGCGATCGTCGCCGGCGATGAGCTGGCCGCCCTCTCCGGAAGCGATGCCGTCCCGCACGACCAGATCAACGGCGTGCTCTACGGCGATCCCCGGCGGCCCGGTGTGGACGGCGGCCCGGGCGGCATCGAAACGAACCTGCCGACGATCCTGCCGGGCATGACCATGAAGGGGCCGCGCGGCTTCGGCGACCTGACGGTCAAAGAGATCTGCAACACCAACGACGGCATCTGCCACTCCGAGAACCTGATCACGAACCTGGCGTGCTTCGCCAACGGCGTGGTCGGCTACTTCACCGGCGACCACGGTTACGACATCGACCCGCACGCGGTCTCGGGCGGCGGCGACCAGCTCAACCGTCAGGCGCCCAAGGTCCCGCTCTGCGGCCCCGGGCTGCCGGTCCCGAGCAAGACGCCCCACGAACTGTTCAACAACAACCGCACAGCGGCCCGGCATCAGGTGGCCGGATACCGCACGATGGTCACGCCGCTGCTGCCCGCCGGCCTACGGGGTCAACTGGCGCACTTCCCCTGGCTCCCCGTGGCCGGCTAGCGGTTCAGCCAAGGAGCCGTACCGCGAGACGGACGAGCGGATCCTCCAGTCCGCGCAGGCCCTTCAGGTCGTCCGCGACCAGGTGCGCCGTCACCAGCTGCGCGGTGGCCGCGACCAGGGCCTCGCAGCCGAAGCTCCGCTCGTCCGCACCGTCCTCGTCCCCCACGTGGAAGATCTCGGCGAGGGCATCCGCGAACCATCGCTGCCACTCTCTGCGGATGGCCATCGCCTCAGGCCCGGCGGCGTAGACCTCGACGAGGAACAGCCGGGCAAAGGCGGACTGTTCGGTGAGGGTCCGCAGATAGAGGTGCAGCAGTCGGCGGAAGGTTTCCTCCGGGGGCGCCGGCCGGGTTGCCTCCGGAGGGCCGGCCGGCGACTGCCGAGCGGCCTCCAGCAGGCCCGCCAGCTGCTTCGTGGCGGCGTCCAGGGCCTGGATGAAGCAGTCCTCCTTGGAACGGAACTGCTGGTAGAACGTCTCCCGGGACACTCCGGCGCGCCGGATGATCTCGGCGACCGAGGTCCCCACGTACCCCTTGTCCTTCATCGCCTCTGCGGTGGCGGTCAGCATGCGCATCCGCTGCGACATCACCACCTGTTCACGGCTGAGGTGGTGCCGGCCGCTGGGCAGCGGCCCGGGCCGGGCAGCATTGCGCGGGGACTCAGCCACTCTTGCCTCCACGTATCGGATCGGGCTCAAGGCGAGGTGGTGATCGCCGTGGCCGACCTCTGATGGTGCCCGATGAGCAGCAGGAACTCGACATCCACGGCCTCGCTCAGGTGCCACGCGGTCGATCGCACGCGGCGGCGTCGAGATCCTGCCACTCGTGCAGCATGTCCGTCGCGGGCCTCGCCGTGCCCGGTGCCCGGTGGCCGGCAGCGACGGTACGGACGACGATGTGGCCGCGAGGCCCTCCGGGGAGCGACCACCGGTCGATTCTCCGTCTCCGCAGCAACACCCCACGGGGTCCGGATCACGTAAAGAGCCCCTTGACCACAGGTCAGGGGGCTTGGATGACAGAGGACTTGGGCGGCCAGAGGGCTTGGACGGCCAGGGGGCTTGGACGGCAGGGGGCTTGGGCGGCGGACGAGTCGCGCCAGGCTGGGTGGCCGCACCGGTGCGGCCACCCCTCTCGCAGTTGCCGGTCACGCTGGATGTGCACCGTGCCGTAGGGTCCCCGGCCGCGACTCCGTTCGTCCCAGGGTCGGCGCGGAGTGTTCACATGCCCGGGTGGTCGGGCACGGGTGAGGCGGCGACGGCGTCGGCGAGGATCTGCTCCCGCGTCGAAACAACCAGTCCGTTGAGGGCCTTGGCCAGGTCGAGGACCTCGCCCGGCGTGTCCGGGGTGGCGATCCGGTCGGTCGATTCGTCGAGGAAGGCCATCGCCTCGCGCATGCGGCGGTGAGCTTCGGGGGTTGCGGGAAGCGCGTCGGCTTTGATCAGGTTGAGCATCGTCTCCAAGGCCTCGGCCAACTCGCGGACTGCTTCACGCATCTCGGTTTCATCGAAGTCCATGCCGCATACGATCGCGGATCGGGTGGAAAGACGCCACGCCGCCTGTTTCGGCTGGAGTCACCGGGCGGTGTCAGCGCGAGTACCCGGTACCCCGTACCCCGTACCCAGTACCCCGGTCCAGCGGTCTCGGCTCAGCGGCCCCCAGGACTCGGCGCCCTTGCGTTCGCGGCTCGCAAGCGTCGCCTCGGCGTGGACGCCCGCGGCCATCTCTCGCCCAGAGCCGCCCAGCGCGGCGTCACCCGGGAACGGCGAAGGCCCCGAGGAATCCCCCCGGCGATGGCGCCGGGAGCCCTTGAAGAAGGAAGCCCGCCAACTCCCGCCAACTCCCGCGCACTCCTGGGAACTTCACCCACCCGCCAGTAGCATCCGGCCGGCGCCAGTAGCACGCCGCCCAAGCAGCCATCCTCGAAAGGGGCTCCTGCATGCGCTTGACCTCCCGCGTCGCCCCCGCCGCCCTCGCCGTGGCAGCCCTCCTGCTCGGCGTCCTCCCCACGCAGGCCCAGGCCGACCCCGACCGCACCCCCGACCGCGCCCCCGACCGGATCACGGTCGGTGACCGCACCTTCATCGCCGACGGCCAAGGCCGCGCGCTCCAGTGGCGCGGCTTCAACCTCGCCGACAAGAACAGCCGAGGCACCCACGCGTTCGCCGACATCCACGAGAGCGACATCGAAGACATGGCCGCCCGGGGCTTCAACCTCGCGCGCCTCGCGTTCTTCTGGGACGACCTCGAACCCACCCCCGGGCACTACGACCGCGGCTACCTCACCAAGATGCGCCGCATCCTCGACTGGGCCAACCGCTACCACATCAAGGTCATCCTCGACGCCCACCAGGACGTATACGGCCCCCACTTCGGCTCCCGCGGCGTCCCCGACTGGGCCACCCGCGACGAGGGGTTACCGTTCTGGCCGATACCCGACGACTGGTTCTCCGAGTACTTCGAGCCATCCGTACAGACCGCCTTCGACCACCTGTACAAGGACGCCGACCTCCGCGCCGCGCACGCCCGCATGTGGATGACGGTCGCCTCCGCCCTGGGCAGGCACCCGGCGCTGCTCGGCTACGACCTGATGAATGAGCCGTTCGCGAAATTCCTCGAAGGCGAAGACCTCCCCGCCGCCGCGGCCCGCTTCGAGGCCACCGAGCTCACCGAGCTGTGGAACCGCCTTGCCCGGGCGATCCGCCTGGTCGACCACAGGTCGTGGGTATTCGTCGAACCCACCGTCATCGTCGGTCTCGGCGTCCCCACCCGGATGGGCCGCATCGACGACCCGCACGCCGGCTACGCGCCGCACTTCTACGAGACCGGGATGGAAACAGGCGCCGACTACGACCCCAACGGCACCTTCATCCCCGCCTTCGAGGCCGCGATCAGCGACTACCCGACCCGTCACCGCATGCCGGTCATCGTGGGCGAGTGGGGCGGCAACCCCTACGTTCCGCACGCAAGCCAGTTCGTCACCGACATGACGGCCTCCCTGGACCGCTTCGCCAGTGGCTGGACATGGTGGCAGTGGTGCCGGGGCGGCGGCTACTGCTTCCTCGACCAGACGGGCACCGCGAAGCCCAACGCCCAGCTGCTCGTCCAGCCGTACGCCCGGGCCGTCGCGGGCGACCCGCTCAAGTTCGCGTACGCCCCGGCTACACGCACCTACACGCTCACCTTCCGCACCCGCGACAACGCAGAGGGACCCACCCGGATCACCGTGCCCAGGGATACCTACCCAGACGGCTACCGCGTCGACATCCAAGGCAACAAGGCCAGTTGGGACAACCACGGCCAGACCGTCACCGTGAACACCCACGGCAGGGCCAAAGCCACCTACAGGGTCACGATCAGCCCGAGGTAGCCCACCCGATTCGCTCGGGGGCTGCGGCCCGCGGCCCCCGCGTCAACTGACGATGTCCTCGGCGAGGGCGACCACGTGTTTCCACGTCAGCCGCACTCCTCGGCCAGTTCCTTTGGGCAGTCCGATACCTGCGACGGGATTGCCTTCCAGATGGCCGTCCTCCACGGCCATCGACAATCTGGCGGAGAGCCCATCTGTGATCCAGAATGCTTGGATGGTCGCGCTTGAGACTCCCCGTTTGATCCTGCGTCGCTGGCGCGAGGAAGACATTGCGCCCATGGCTGCCGTCAATGCCGACCCCGAGGTCATGCGGTGGATCCGTGACGGCAGCGTCCGTGACGAACAGCAGACTCGCGGCGGGGTCCAGGCATGGGAGAGCGAGTGGGAGTCACAGGGCTTCGGCCTGTTCGCCGTGGAGATCCGGTCCACCGGCGAGCTGGCCGGGTTCACCGGCCTTTCGGTGCCCGACTTCTTGCCGGAGGTACTGCCGGCTGTTGAGATCGGCTGGCGGCTGGGACGTCCCCACTGGGGGCAGGGCTTGGCCACCGAGGCCGCTGCGGCCGCCGTACGGTTCGGGTTCGAAGAGCGAGGGCTGGAGCGGATCGTCAGCATCACTCAAGTGGGCAACGACGCCTCCGAACGGATCATGACCAAACTGGGGATGCATCCGGTCCGTGAGACCGTCAATCCCACCTACGGTCGACGAGTACGGGTGTACGAGTTGTCGTCGGACCAGTACGCCACAACCACTCGTTGATGGCGGCAACAGGACGGTAGCCCCGTAGCGGACCGCGACTTTGTCGTACCTGGTGGCCACGGCTCGATGTCTCTTGAGGCGATTGATGCCGCACTCGACCGCGTGCCGGGCCTTGCAGTCCTCTGGGTCGAACTTCGGTGGCCGGCCACGGCTGGACCCGCGCTTCTTGCGGTTGCGGACCTGATCGGCCTTGTCCGGAATGGTGCAGCGGACAACAACGGCCCCAGCACCGCCCATTGCTCGTCCATCAGATCTCCGCGTGCCACGAACCAAGAGCACCCCACGACCAAGATCTACTTTCGATACACGCCCCAGTAGCAAAACCGGGCCGGGCGCTCCGCACACCATGCGGGGCGCCCGGCCCGTCTCCGTCGTCACCGCTGGACTGCCGGTGCGGCGCGGCGCCTGGTCGCCGCCAGCAAGCGGCGGCGGCCATGTGCCAGGACGCGTTCGGCTTCCCCAGCCGCGCGAGCACGTCCTCGCGCAAGCGAGTCCCCACCCCGGAGGAATCACTCAATGAACGACCGACGGAGGGTCGAGTGGCGCAATTTCCCGGTTGAAGAACTCTGTGAAATCTTCCCCTCGATGATAAAGCGCATCGAAGCCTGCGGAAGTTTCTTCAATTGCCATTTGATCCGCGATCCGATTGGCTCCCGCCGCGTTCCCGTCGTCGTCATAAACCACCTCGTACATGACCTCATCGCCAAGGATCACAACCTCTGGCACAAGGTGATCGACTTCGATATCTGAGATTTTGCGGGCATCCATCACTCGGATACTATCGCCCAATTCCACCCGTAGGCGAAGCACGAACAATTCCCACTGTACGTACGGAGTGACAGGGAACTGCACTACGCGAAGCCGACGCTCCAGAATGCCGAGCTCAGCAGCCTTCTGGAACTGGGCGGCATAGATTTCACGCTTCTCCTCAATCAAGGAAAGCGCTCTATTCCACTCGCCGGCGGCGAAGGCTTCCCAGCTAGGAAAACCTCGCTCCTTGAAATTCTGCCCACGCTCGAGCTTACTCAAGGAGCGGATGCCGCTCTCATATTGGCAGCGAAAGTCCTCGTGATAGCTTGGCCGATCCAAATACTCTGAGGTACTGCGCTGGAACGACTCAAACACTTGGAATATCCGGCTTCGCCGCGACCATCATACTCCTCGGGATGACCACGAGTCGCTCGTCGGCGCCTACCGATACACCTGCCGGAAGGCTTTTCCCGAGCGAGTCTGTTAGATCTCTACCGATGATGGCGACATCTCCATTCTCTAGCTCCCAGATGTCGGGACAGTCGGGATTATCTGTTGTATGCCCTAACTCCTGCGGGGATTTCCCTAGCCGCCTTTTGAACCGCGTTGCAGGGTCAGCTTCCCACGGCCTGGCCACAACCACCCCTCTCTTTCAGACGTTCCAGAGCGCTGTGAGCTTAGTGCCTGAAGCCCCATGTAGCTAGAGCAAACACTAGGTTTACGCAGGAAAAATGGACCATGGCATATGCCATGGGAAAATCTCATCGAGGCTCGCTTGCCCGTTCAGTTTGGCGGTGCAACGATGCTGACCTTGAGCGCCGCACGGCCCTCACGATCTCGTCGGTCTGATTTATAGACTTATAGCGGAAAACTAGAGCAGTGGCGATTCAGCTGGGGGAGCTATGGGTCCGGAATTAACATCGTTCACACAAACCGCTGGAACCACCTCAGTCACTCTGATGGCAACCGATGCCTGGCAACACACCCGCGACGGATTAACTCGCCTGTGGCAGCGCCTGCAGCCCGACAGAGCGCAAATTGTTTCCGATGAATTGGACGCAAGTCGCGAAGAAGTACTGCGCGCCCACTCGGCAGCTGACCAAGAGATGCTGAGTGAATTGCGCTTGCGGTGGCAGGGGTACCTCCGCCGGCTGTTGCTCACCCAGCGAGAGGCCGTTGAGAACCTTCGCAGGTTGCTTGGCGGGGTCGGTCCGGAAGCCGCTACGCACGCTGCACAGATCACTCAGCACGGAACTGCATCCGGGCGAGCACGGATCCATCAAGCTGGCCGAGACATGCACATCAGCGAACGATGAGAGGTGCGATGGACGGCCATGCCGAAGATGACGGCCGCGTCTACCAATCATCGCGTGACCAACACATCAGCGAGTACCACTATCACGGCAGCGATGAACCTGGCTCGGCCGGCCCGGACTCAGTTCGACGCCCGGCAGTGGGCCGAGCACCCGTGGTTTTGCGCGACCGCGCCGAAGTGCTCGAGCGCTTACGGGCGAGTGTCGCGGAAGAGGATGGCGGTCAAGCCTTCGTTCTTCACGGCATGGGAGGCTGCGGCAAGACTGCTGTCGCTCACGCCTTCTTTCAATTCGCCACGGAGGTCAGCGGCCGTGTCGGCCTATGGGTGAACGCCTCCGACCGTGCGAGCCTGCGCTCCGGCATGCTCGCCGTTGCCGCTGACCGTGGTGCCACAGACGGCGAGCTATTGGCTGCTCGCAACGGACTGCGGCCTGGAGCCGACCTCGTGTGGGAACACCTCGACCGATCCGCTGAGCCGTGGCTGCTGGTACTGGACAACGCAGATGATCCCGAGATTTTGCGGGATGGAAGCTGGCTGCGTACCAGCCCTGGCGGCATCGTGGTGGTCACGACACGGCGTGCGGCTGCTCGCTGGTGGCCAGGAGCGGAGTTGCAGCATATTGGGGTACTACCGCGGGAAGACGCTGCACGGGTGCTGTGCGACCTGGCGCCGCAGAGCGGCACGTTGAAGCAGGCTTCGGCGATCGCGGACAGGCTCGGCCGACTACCGCTCGCGCTGACGCTGGCCGGCGGCTTCCTGTCCCACCAAGTGCTCGACCCCTGGACGATGGACGCCTATAGACGACACCTCGAGGAAGGCGAGCGTGTCGAACTCATCGACCAAGGAGCTGACCTCTTGTCGGATACAGATCCACGTCACCTGGTAGGGCGTACTTGGCAACTCACGCTCGACGCATTCGAAGCTCGCGGCCTGCCCGAGGCAGTGTCACTGCTTCGCTTGCTTGCCCGTTTCGCTTCGGAGCCGCTGCCGCTGACCTTACTGAATCGTCCTGAAATCAGTGGTGTCCTCCCTCGGGCTCGCACTGAAACGGCACTGCGAGCGTTGCTCGACCAATCGCTTACTGAACTGGTTAACGTTGGCGTGCGGTGTATTCAAAGCCACGGCGTACTGCTCGATAGCGTCGCTTCCGCCACGCCATCAGATTCGCTTAGCACCCTCAACTCAACAGCCTGCCGACTGTTGGATGCCGCGATTCCTAAACTGCCTGACGCCGGCCCGGAAGACCCGCATCTACGGCTTCTCAGCCCTCACGTCATCGCCTTGTTGCAGCGTGGCGCGAATTCCGCAACAACGGCCGATTTGGTGGATATCGCGACCCGCCTGGCCACTGCTCTCCATCGCACTGGGGACTACCTGTCTGCCTGGGAGGCCGCCCATAATACGGTGGCACTTTCGGAGCAAATCCTCGGTTCGGAGCATCGCTTGGTTTTGGCCGCGCGTTCCAGGGCGGGGCGAGCACTGTTCCGGCTGGGAAAGTATTCCGAGGCCGAGCCACTGCTACGCCAGGTCCGAAGCACTCAGGAGCGGCTGTTTGGAGCCCATGATCCGGACACTCTGGACAGCAGCCACGGACTTCAACTAGTGCTTGGAAACCTCGGTAAACAGGCGGAAGCTCTGTCCTTGCTCCACGCCACGATTGCGGGCCGACAATCGTCACTCGGGCCTGCCCATCCATTGACACTGCGCTCCCGGGCCAGCCTGCTCACGATACTGTCGGCGGCCGAACTCGAAAGGGAAGATAACTCTGCATTGCTCTCCCTGCCTTCGGAATGTGAGCGGCACCTCGGCCCGGACCACACGGTCACGCTGGGAGCAAGACACAACCATTCCTGGGCACTTTACGTACTCGGGCACTTCAACGAGGCCGATGAGGAGATTCGGCTGGTCGCGGACACATATGAACGTCGCTTCGGGTCCGATTACCCCATCGCACTTTCGGCGCAACAGCTATATGCTCGAATTCAACATAAACTCGGAAACTTTGAGGCGGCGGTAAGCCTCATGAATGACGTCACGGAAAGGCGGACGAACAGTCTCGGCGCGGGTCACCCTTTTACAGCTGCCAGCAGGAAGGTGCTTGCTGAGCTCAGGGAAAATCCGCGAACTGCGCCCTGATTCATATATCAGCGGCTCAGCGCACATCCCCACGGGAACTCCCCGGAAACCGCAGGCCAGGGAGGAAGTCCGGCTGAACGCACAACGGCCCCGGCCAGGGCATTTGCCCTGGGCAGAGCCGTGATGGCGGACGAGTCGGCCTGTACGCCGGGTTCTGTCGCCCCCGGTCCTTGCGGGCCGGGGGGAGACGGCCATCCATCTAGGGCTGTCGTTGCCGGCAGCCTCGTGCGGTCTACCCGCGGACTCGGGCGGGCAGCCCTCGGTCGTCCGCGCAGGGGCATCAGCCGATGCCCCCTCTTGACCTTGCTCCGGGTGGGGTTTACCTAGCCCTCCGAGTCACCTCGGAGGCTGGTGGTCTCTTACACCACCGTTTCACCCTTACCGGAGACCGAAGCCTCCGGCGGTTTGCTTTCTGTGGCACTGTCCCGCGGGTCACCCCGGGTGGGCGTTACCCACCACCCTGCCCTGTGGAGCCCGGACGTTCCTCGGGAGGATCGTGAGATCCCCACGCGGCCGTCCGGCCGGCTCGTCCGCCGTGCCGACCATGCTACCCGTCGGGAGCAGCTGCCCCGGCCAGGCCGTTCCCGCTCCGGTTCCCGTTCCCGTTCCCGTGCCCGTGCCCGTGCCCGCGCCCGGCGGAAGCGTCCTTGACCTTGTCGCAGCGGCAACGTTTCTACTGAGCGCATGAGAATCGGTGAGCTTGCAGGTCTGATCGGTGTCAGCACCCGTGCCGTGCGCCACTACCACCATCTGGGGCTGCTGCCCGAGCCGGAACGGCGTGCCAATGGCTACCGGGACTACGGGCTGCGGGACGCGGTGGCGCTCGCGCGGGTGCGGCGGCTGACGGAGCTGGGGCTCGGGCTGGACGAGGTGCGGGACGTCCTGGCCGACGACGCGGGGCGTGAGCTGCACGAGGTGCTGGACGAGCTGGATGCGGATCTGGCCCGTCAGGAAGAGGAGCTGCGGGCGCGGCGGGCGCGGCTGGCCGCCGTGCGGCGGCAGGCCGAGGAGCACGGCGGGCTGCCTGCCGAGGGCCCCGTGTCGGACGAACTGGCGGCGCTGTTCGCGGAGATGGCGCGTACCTCGGCCGCACGGCCGGGCCCGGAGCCCGCCATGGCGTCGAAGGAGCGGGAGGTGCTGGCGCTGCTGGAGTCGATGGGAGGGGAGGAGGGGAACAAGCGGATGGTGGAGCTGATCGGGGAGATGGCCACGGCGCCGGGGGCGATCGAGCGGACGTACGAGGTGTACGGGTTGCTCGATGCGCTGGTGGAGGCCGGGACGGACGATCCGCGGGTGGAAGAGGCCGCGCGGGCGCTCGCCGACTGCATTCCGGACGCGGTGATCGCGGAGGTCGACAGGGAGCAGTGGGAGCGGGCGGCCGGGCCGGGCGCCGAGGTGGACGGCGGTTTCCTGGCGGCGTACTACGGGCACTTCGCGCCCGCCCAGGCCCGGGCCGTACGCCGGGCGATCCAGCTGGTCGCGGAGCGTGCGCGATGAGCCGGGGTACCGCGCTGCGCCGGCTGGCCGCCCATGAGGGGCGGTGGATGGTGAGCCTGGGCTGGTGGGTGGCCCGGCGGCGGATCGGGGTGGCGCCGGGTGAGCGGGCCCTGGGGTATGCGGGGGCGCAGGCGGCGCTCGTCTACGGGCTGACGTTCGCGTGTGTGGTGGAGACGGTCGGGCTCGGTGTGCTGCTGGCCGGTAAGGCGGTGGTGCACGAGGTGATGCTGTTCGTCGATGTGTACACGGTGCTGACGGTCCTGGGGCTCCAGGCGGCGGCGGTGACCCGGCCGCATGTGCTGGGGGCGGAGGTGCTGCGGCTGCGGGACGGCGCACGCCGGGAGATACGGATTCCGCTGGAGCGGATCGCCTCCGTGCGCTACGACCTCCGGTTCACCAAGGAGCGGGACAAGAACGGCGACGTGGCCGAGCTGGCGGTCGGCGGGCAGACCTCGGTCACCGTCGAGCTGTCCGAACCGGTGGTGGCCGTCCGGCTGTTGGGGCAGCGGGAGACCCTCCGTACGGTGCGCTTCCACGCCGATGAGGCGCGGGCGGCGGTGGCGGCCGTACGGGCCGCGATGGCGGCACGGGGAAGGACGCCGCAAGGGGATGCGGCGCCGGACGGGGATGCGGTGCCGGAAGCGGGCGGGGCCCCGGTCAGGCAGGGGTGAAGCGGACCGGGTGGTGGCCCGGTTCGGCCTCGGCGAGGCGGACCGGGATGCGGTGGCCGAGGGGCAGCGCGGGACCTTCCGGGGCGGTTTCGACGGTGCCGATGACGGCCGGGTCGTAGAGGTGGACGGTGCCGTGGGTGGGGTCCTTCTCCTGGATCTCGACGACCAGCGCCTCGAAGATCTCGCCGACCCGGTCGCGCAGCAGCGCCGCCTCGACGAGGTCGACGCAGGCCCGCTCCACCTGGTTGGCGCGCTGGGTGCCCAGCTCCATCTCCCGGGGCAGCGCGGGCAGCGCGGTGCGGACCCAGTCGGGCGGTGCGGCGCCGGCCGAGGCGGCCAGGCACAGCTCGGAGGTGTAGCGGTCGACCAGGCGCCGCAGCGGCGCGGTGGCGTGCGCGTAGGGGGCGGCGACGGCGGCGTGCAGGGCCTCGGCGGCAGGGGGCGCCGTGCCGTCGAAGACGGTGTAGCCGGCGCCGCGCAGCAGGGCGGTGCACTCCTGGAGGAAGGCGGCGTGGGTGGCGCGACGCGGGTCGAGGGTGCGGATCAGCGCCGCGTACGAGGTGTGGTGGGGCCAGTCGACGCCGAGCGCACGGGCGGTCAGCCGGAGCCGGGCGACCGAGCCGTCCGGGGCGGTCGGCAGCGTACGGAGGATGCCGGTGCCGGAGGCCAGCATCAGCTCGGCCGCGGCCATGCCGGTGAGCAGGGAGATCTGCGCGTTCCAGGCGTAGGCCGGGAGGGGGGCTCGGTATTCGAGGGTGTAGCAGCCGTCCTGCTCGACGATCTCCTGCTCGGGGACGTTCAGGGATATCGCGCCCCGGGCGACCTCCCGCTCCTCCCGCAGCTGTCCGATCTCACGCAGCAGGGCGAGGGGTTCCTCGGCCGTGTCGTCGTCGAGGATCCGCTGGACACCCGCGTAGTCCAGCTTGGCGCGCGAGCGGACCAGGGCGCGGCGTACGGAGGTGCCGGTCAGGTCGCCGTCCGCGTCGAGGTCGAGCTGCCACAGGACGGCCGGGCGGTCCCGGTCGGGCAGCAGGCTGGCGGCGCCCTCGCTGAGCACGTACGGGTGCAGCGGGACCCGCTCGTCGGGGAAGTAGAGGGTCGTCACACGGTGGTGCGCCTCGGCGTCCAGGGCCCCGCCGGGGGTCACGAAGGAGGCGGCATCGGCGATGGCGTAGTGGACGCGGTAGCCGCCCCTGGCCTTCGACCCGCGCGGCGCCGGGCGGCGGGACAGGAACATCGCCTGGTCGAGATCGAGGGAGCCGGGCGGATCGATGGTGAAGAGGGGGAGGTCGGTGGCGTCCTCCAGGGTGTGCTCGGTCGCCACGGCACCGTCGGCGGCGGGGATCCGCGGGGCGCGGGCCGCGCTCTCCGCCTCGGCCTGTGCCGTGGGCGGGAAGTGGTCCGGGATCTCCAGCCGGCCGCGCAGCTCATGCAGCGCGACACGCAGCGGGGCCTCGGCTGCGTCGGTCACATGCATATGGAGACGGGGCATGACACCGAGCGTATGGCGGGCGGCCGCTCCCGGCGCGCCGTACGGTGCCGCCCCTGGCCGGGGCCCGGCCGGTCTCGCCCGGCCGCCGCAGGCTCTACGCTTTTCCGGGGCCGCACCCCCGCCCGTACTGCCGTGAAGGAGAAACACCGTGCTCGTGCTGTTGCCGCCGTCCGAAGGGAAGGCCTCCGCGGAGGCCGGGGCTCCGCTGGACACCGGTGCGCTGTCGCTGCCGGGGCTGACCGCGGCGCGCGAGACGGTGCTGGAGGAGCTCGTCGAGCTGTGCGCGGCGGACGAGACCAAGGCCCAGGAGGTGCTCGGGCTCAGCGAGGGCCTCAAGGGCGAGATCGCCAAGAACGCGGGGCTGCGGACGGCGGGGACCCGGCCGGCCGGGGAGATCTACACCGGGGTGCTCTACGACGCGCTCGGCCTGGCGTCGCTGGACGCGGCGGCGCGGCAGCGGGCCGAGCGGTCGCTGCTGGTGTTCTCGGGGCTGTGGGGCGCGGTACGGATCGGTGACCGGATTCCGTCGTACCGCTGCTCGATGGGGGTGAAGCTGCCGGGGCTCGGTGCGCTGGGCGCGTACTGGCGGGCGCCGATGGCCGAGGTGCTGCCGGCGGCGGCCGGGGAGGGCCTGGTGCTGGATCTGCGGTCGGCGGCGTATGCGACGGCGTGGAAGCCCAAGGGTGAGGTGGCGGGGCGGACCGCGACGGTGCGGGTGCTGCAGTCGAAGATCGTGGCCGGGGTGGAGAAGCGGTCGGTGGTCAGCCACTTCAACAAGGCGACGAAGGGGCGGCTGGTGCGGGATCTGCTGTCGGCGGGGCTCGATCCGGACGGTCCGGCGGAGCTGGTGGCGGCGCTGCGGGAGCTGGGTTACGCGGTGGAGGCGCAGGCCCCCGCGAAGGGCGGCAAGGCGTGGGCGGTCGATGTGATCGTGACGGAGCTGTAGGCGGGGCCTGGCCGCGTTCAGGGAGCCATAACCACCCCGTTGCAGCATGTGCAACGGTCGTTGCGGAGAGTGGGCGGCCGGGCGCACTATGGGCGGCGTGACCAGCGCCGCCTCCTCCCCCGCGCCCTCCTCCCCCTCGGTTCTCGGGCTCGCCCCCGTCATCCCGGTCGTCGTGCTGCACGACGCCGACGACGCCGTACCGCTCGCCCGTGCGCTCGTCGCGGGCGGACTGCCCGCGATCGAGGTGACCCTGCGGACGCCCGCGGCGCTGGAAGCGATCCGGGCCGTCTCCGAGGAAGTCCCCGAAGCGGTGATCGGCGCGGGCACCCTGCTCGCCCCCGGGCAGGTCGAGGCCGCCCTCGCGGCCGGCTCCCGCTTCCTGGTGAGCCCCGGCTGGTCGCCGCGGCTGCTGGGCGCGATGAAGGACTCCGGGGTGCCGTTCCTGCCGGGAGTCTCGACGGTTTCGGAGGTGGTGACCCTGCTGGACGAGGGCGTCACCGAGATGAAGTTCTTCCCGGCGGAGGCGGCGGGCGGCACCCCCTACCTCCACTCGCTGGCCTCGCCCCTCCCCCGGGCCCGCTTCTGCCCGACCGGCGGGATCGGCCTGGCGTCGGCGCCGTCCTATCTGGCGCTGCCCAACGTCGGCTGCGTCGGCGGCACCTGGATGCTGCCGGCCGACGCGCTGGCCGCGAAGGACTGGGACCGGGTGCGCCAACTCGCCCAGGAGGCGGGGGCATTGGCGGCCTGACGGCGGTACGTACGCGAAAGGACCCGGCACCTCGGACGACCGAGGTGCCGGGCCCTACGCGTACGGCGGAGACGCGGCGGGCGTACGGGACGCCCCGCAACCGCAGATGTGCGGGCATACGGGACGCCCCGCTACCGCAGATGCGAGGTGTCGTTCAGCAGCCGCACCGAGGCATTGCCGTCGGAGAAGTAGGCGACCGCGGAGAGCGATGCCGCGGAGAGCTCCATCCGGAACAGCGACTCCGGCGGGGCGCCCAGCGCCAGCCGGACCAGCGTCTTGACCGGTGTCACATGCGTGACCAGCAGCACCGTCCTGCCCGCGTACCGGGCGAGGAGCTTGTCGCGGGCGACGGCGACCCGGCGGGCGACCGCCGCGAAGGACTCGCCGCCTCCCGTGGGCGCCACCCTGGCGGAGCCGAGCCAGGCGTCGAGGTCCTCGGGGAAGCGCTCACGCACCTCGGCGAAGGTCAGCCCCTCCCATGCCCCGAAGTCGGTCTCGCGCAGGCCCTCCTCGATACGGACCTCCAGGCCGAGCCGGGCCGCGACCGCCTCGGCGGTCTCCCGGCAGCGCCGCAGCGGGGAGCTGACGACGGCCTGGATCGTGCCCCGGGCGGCGAGCGCGGCGGCGGTCGCCTCGGCCTGGCGGCGCCCGGCGGCGGACAGCTCGGGGTCGGTGCCGCCGCTGCCCGAGAACCGCTTCTCGGGCGTCAGCGCGGTCTCGCCGTGCCGCAGCAGGACGAAGGTCGCGGGCGGACCGAGGTCGGGGGCGCCCCAGCCGGCCGGCGGGGCACTCGGGGCCGCGTCCGCCGCCTCCGCCGACTCGGCGGCCTCATCGGCGGCCCGGGCGGCGGCGCTGCGGGCGGGGGCTGCGGCGGTGGCGAGCGCCGCCCTGGAGTCGCGCGGCTCCCACTGCTTGCCGATCTTCCCGGCGTCCATCGCCTCGTTGGCGAGCCGGTCGGCGTGCTTGTTCTGCGCGCGGGGGATCCACTCGTAGGTCACCCGGGCGGGCGGGAAGACCGACCGGGCCTCGGCGGCCAGCGGCTTCATGTCCGGGTGCTTGATCTTCCAGCGCCCGGACATCTGCTCGACGACGAGCTTGGAGTCCATCCGCACCCGGACGCACGCCTGCGGATCGAGGGCGTGCGCCGCCCGCAGACCGGCCACCAGCCCCTTGTACTCGGCGACGTTGTTGGTCGCGGTGCCGATGAACTCGGCGGCCTCGGCCAGCGCCTCGCCGGTCTCCGGGTCCAGGACGACCGCGCCGTAGCCGGCCGGCCCCGGGTTGCCCCGGGAGCCGCCGTCCGCCTCGACGATCAGCGTGCGTGCCACGGCCTACAGACCCGAGTCGGGCGTGCGGACCAGGATGCGGCTGCAGTTCTCGCAGCGCAGGACGGCGTCGGCGGCGGCCGCGCGCACGTCGTTGACCTCGGTGATGTTCAGCTCCAGCCGGCAGCCCTCGCAGCGGCGCTGGTAGAGGCGGGCCGCGCCGACGCCGCCCTCCTTGGCGCGGATCTTGTCGTAGAGCTTGAGCAGATCGGCCGGGATGTCGGCGACGGTCAGCTCGCGCTCCTTGGAGACCGTCGCGCGCTCGGCGTCGATCTCGGCGTAGGCGGCGTCCCGGCGCGTGGTGGCGTCGTCGACCTTGGCCTGGATGGCCTCGGCCCGGGCGGTGAGCTCGGTGACCCGCTCCTGGGCGGCCTCCCGGCGCTCCATGACCTCCAGGACGACGTCCTCCAGGTCGGCCTGGCGCTTGGCCAGCGAGGTCAGTTCGCGCTGGAGGTTCTCCAGGTCCTTGGGGGAGGTGACGGCACCGGAGTCGAGGCGCTTCTGGTCGCGGGCGGCGCGCTGGCGCACCTGGTCCACGTCCTGTTCGGCCTTGGTCTGCTCGCGGCTGGTGTCGCTCTCCTCGGTCTGCGCGGCGACGAGCAGGTCGCGCTGCTGGATGAGGTCGGCCTCCAGGGTCTGCAGCTCGGCCAGCTCGGGGAGGTTGTTGCCCCGGTGGGCGAGCTGGGTGAGCCTCACGTCCAGGGCCTGGACGTCGAGGAGGCGGATCTGGTCGGCGGGCGCGGCGTTCAGCGTGGGGCTCCTGTGGTGTGCGTCGGGGTGACGAGTCGGGTGGACGCCGCGTGGGCGGTCCAGGGATCGGTGACCGTACGGGAGACATGCGTACGCAGTCCCCAGTCGTGCCGGTCGGAGACCGCGTCGAGCTGGGCCGCGGCCTGCTCGCACCACGGCCATTCGGTGGCCCAGTGGGCGGCGTCGAGCAGCGCCAGCGGGCTCTTCTGGGTGGCCTCGGAGGCCGGGTGGTGGCGCAGATCGGCGGTGAGGAACGCATCCACACCGGCCGCCCGTACGTCGTCGAAGAGGCTGTCGCCGGAGCCGCCGGAGACGGCGAGGGTCCGGATCTCGCGGGCCGGGTCGCCGGCCGCCCGGATGCCCTGCGCGGTGGCGGGCAGCCGCTCGGCGGCGTGGGCGGCGAGCTCGGCCAGCGTCATCGGATGCGGCAGCTCACAGATCCGGCCCAGGCCGCGGCGGCCCGCCGGATCGCTCGGGTCCGGGACCAGGGGGCCGACGATGCGCAGGTCCAGGGCGCCGGCCAGGGCGTCGGAGACACCGGGGTCGGCGGTGTCGGCGTTGGTGTGCGCGACATGCAGGGCGATGTCGTGCTTGATGAGGGTGTGCACGACCTTGCCCTTGAAGGTCGAGGCCGCGACCGTCGTCGTACCGCGCAGATAGAGCGGATGGTGGGTGACGAGCAGGTCGGCGCCGAGCTTCACCGCCTCGTCGACGATTTCCTGGACCGGGTCGACGGCGAACAGCACACGGCGGACCTCGGCGCCGGGATCTCCGCAGACCGTGCCGACGGCGTCCCACCCTTCGGCCCGCTCGGGGGGCCAGAGGGCGTCGAGCGCGGTGAGGACTTCAGACAGTACGGGCACGGGTGGAAGGTTACCTCCCGGCTGTGACATGGCGTCGGGTCCTCCGGTCCTCTCCCCCGCCGCCCTCCCCTCCGGGGAGCCCGGGCCCGCACCGCACGGGCCCACTCGGGCCCGCCGTGACCGGCCCGGGGCGGACCCCCGGAGCACAACCACCCCGCCGGGCACCGGCGAACCGGACAACTGCCACCCTTATGCGTGAAGTGCGACAACTTGCAGCGTTCGGCCGGAAGTACGAAAACTAGCTTCGGTTGCCGACTGGAGGTGACCACTCGATGACGATCTGTGCCACTGAGGACACCATGGCGCCGGCCGGCCCGCTCGCCGGGCGCCTGACGATCGCCGCCGACGGCTCGTACGCCGCCCGGCTCGCCCGGCACGACGACGCCGCCGGAAGCTGGTTCCCGGAGCGCTGGACGCTGAGCGGCCCCGAGCCGTACGCCGTACCGCTGCAGGGCACCCAGCCCGAGGAGCCGGACAGCGCACTGCTGCCGCTCACGGACGGACGGGTGCTGATCCTGCGCCGGGTCGCCGACCGCTTCGCCGTCTCCCTGCTCTACCCGGCGGGCCCCGGAACCGGCGAACTCCTACTGGGCGCCGTGGCCACCCCCCGGCTGACCCTGCTGCCGCCCGCCCCCGGCGGGACCCTCGCCTACGCCCTCGCGCCCGAGGCGGACCACACCACGCTGTGGCGGGTGCACGGCGGGGCGAACGGGCCGGAGCGGGTCACCCGGATCCCGGGCCGCTGCACGGGCGGCGCGTGGCTGGACCGCGGCGGCCGACTGCTGGCGCTGGACCGGGAGTTGGACGGCCGGACCAAGACCGTGGTGGTCGACCTGGAGCGGGGCGGCGAGACCGCCCTGCTGCTGCAGATCACCGAGGAGAGCAACGACCGGCTGCTGCTGGCCGATCCGGACAGCGGGCTGCTGCTCCTGCGCTCGGACGCCCCGGGGTACGACCGGCTGGGCTGGGGCGTCCTGGGCAGCAGCCTGCCGGTGCGCTTCCCGGAGTGCCTGCGGCCCACGGGCGGGACACTCACGCCTTTCGCCGTGCAACCGGGGCAGATGCTGGCACCGGAGAGCTGCGCGGTGGCGTTCCGGATGACCGCGGCGAGCGGCACCTGGCTGGGCGTCTGGCGGCCCTCGGAGCGGCAGTTGCGGCAGTACCCGGCACCGGAGGGCTGGCTGCCGGGCACCGGGCTGTGGACGGCGGACGGCGAACTGCTGCTGCCGTACGCGACGGAGGCGGAGCCGTGCGGGGTGGCGCGGATGGGGGTGCCGGGGGTGCCAGGGGTGCCGGGGGAGGTGGTGGAGCCGGTGGGGGCGGTGCTGCCCGTGCAGCCGGTGGGGGCGGTGGAGCCGGTGCGGGTTGTGGGCCCGATGGGGCCGGTGAGGCAGGTGGAGCCGCTGCGGACTGCGGGGCAGGTGGAGCCGACATGGGCCGGGGCCGGGAAGCCGATGGGCCCGATGGGGCCGATGGGGCCGATGGGGCCGCATCCGTCGGCTGGGCCGGAGCAACGGCCGGCACAACCGCCGGTGGAACCCCTGGAACCCCTGGAACCCCTGGAGCCCCTGGAGCCCCTGGAGCCCCTGGAGGCAGTGGAGGGGCCACCCTCCGGGGAGGCCGCCGAGAGCGGCGGGGGGATTGTCCCGGATGCAGGGGATGCCGACAACCGCTCCACAGCATCTGCACAACCTTCAGCCACGGACGCGGAACCGCAGCACATCCCCGGACATCCCCAAATGTGCAGGCCAGTTCCCTTGCAAGAGGCACCTCTGGCGGCCCGCCAGACCCGGTGGAGCGTGATTTCCGGCCCCGTTAGAATTTCGGGCGGGGGCTGCGCAGCCGGTTGACCGGCCACCGGCAGTGCCGCTCGGGAGCAGCCGTGGCGGTCGTCGGGCGAGGTCCCGACGCGTACAGCTGTAAGCGAACTGACGGAGTGACTCTTTTCATGTCCGAAGCCCGAACCGACACGACCCAGGCGCGCCCTCAGGAGGCGTCCGCCCAGGCCGCCGCGGCCGCAAGCTCCGGCAGGCACCGTGGCCCGGCCGCCTCGGAGGAGTCCGGCTCCACCCCTCATGGCCGGCACCGCCGGGACAAGCAGACGCAGGACGCGTGACGCCGGTCCGGCGCGCCCCGACCGCCGGACCGCGTGAGAGGCCGTGGCCGCCGCACCGCTGGACAGCGGGCGGCGGCCACAGCCGTATGTGTGGGGACCTCAGCCGTTGTGCGGGGACCTCCGGCATGCGGGGCCCGCGCCGGTTCAGCCGTGTTTGAGGCCCAGCACTTCGGCCGCCGCGAAGGTCTCCTCCGCCGGGCGCTGCGCGTAATACGACGTCAGCAGATCATCGAGCTCGTCGAAGCTGAAGACCTCCTTCGCGGTGTCGAACTTGGCGGCGATCCGCGGGCGTTCGGCGATGGCGACCATGCCGCCGTGGACGACCAGCAGCTGTCCGTTGACCCGGGCCGCGGCCGGCGAGGCGAGGTAGCCGACGAGCGGTGCGACATGTTCGGGGGCGAGCGCGTCGAGCCGGCCGTCCGTGGGCTCCTGGAAGCCTGCGAAAACGTCCTCGGTCATACGGGTGCGGGCGCGTGGGCAGATCGCGTTGGCGGTCACCCCGTATTTGCCCAGTGCCAGTGCCGTGGAGGTCGTCAGGCCGACGATGCCGCCCTTGGCCGCGGCGTAGTTGGGCTGGCCCGCCGAGCCCGCGAGGAACGCCTCGGAGGAGGTGTTGACGATCCGCCCGTGGACCGGGCCGCCGGCCGCCTTGGAACGCTCGCGCCAGTGCGCCGCGGCGAAGTGGGTGGTGTTGAAGTGCCCTTTGAGATGCACGCGGATGACCGAGTCCCACTCGTCCTCGGTCATCGAGAACACCATCCGGTCGCGCAGAATGCCCGCGTTGTTGACCAGGATGTCGAGCTTTCCGTAGGTCTCGACCGCCAGGTGCACCAGTGCGCGGGCCTGTGCGTGGTCGGCGACATCACCGAGGTGGGCGACGGCGGTGCCGCCCGCGGCGCGGATCTCGGCGACGACGTCCTCGGCGGGCGCCGCGGAGGCCTCCCCCGAACCGTCGCGGCCCGGCTGCCCGTAGTCGTTGACCACGACCTGGGCGCCGAGGCGGGCGAGTTCGAGGGCCTCGGCGCGGCCCAGACCGCGCCCGGCACCGGTGACGATCGCGGTCAGGCCCTCCAGTGGCTGTGCCATTCCTGTCCTCTCCAGTGGTCGCGGCACGCGGTGCGGTGCGGTGCGCTGCGAGGGGTGAACGGTGGGCGTCAGATCTCTATGCAGGTGCGCAGCGAGGTGCCGGAGCGCATCTGGTCGAGCGCGTCATTGATCTCGGCGAGCTGGACGCGATGGGTGATCAGGCCTTCGAGGTCGATCCGTCCGGCCCGCCACAGGGCGATGGCCCGCTCGTAGGAGCGCAGCGCATCCCCGCCGCCGTACAGGGACGGCAGGATCCGCTTCTCGTCGAAGAAGAGCTCGAACATATTGACCTGGAAGGTGTCGTCCATGGCGCCCGCGCCGACCACACACAGGGTGCCGCCGCGCCGGGTCATCTCGTAGGCGGTACGGGCGGTGGCGGACTTGCCGACCACCTCGAAGACATAGTCGAAGCCCTCCCCCGCGGTGATCCGGGCCTTGGCGTCGGCGAACTCTTCCGGGGCGACGGCCTCGGTCGCGCCGAAGCGCAGCGCGGCCTCCCGGCGGGCGGGCACCGGGTCGACGGCGATGATCTGGGCCGCGCCACAGGCCCTCGCGCCCTGGATGACGGAGATGCCGACGCCGCCGCAGCCGATGACCGCGACCGAGGAAGCGGCCGTCACCTTGGCGGTGTTGATCGCCGCACCGAGCCCGGTGGTGACACCGCAGCCGATCAGCGCGGCGATCTCGTACGGGACGTCGTCGGGAATCGGGACCGCGCAGTGGGCGTCGACCACGACCTCCTCGGCGAAGGTGCCGGTGCCGGCGAAGCCGAAGACATCCCCGTTGGGGCGCCGGAAGTTGGGCGTGCCGGCGTTCATGAATCCGGCCAGGCACAGATGGGTCTGGCCGCGGCGGCAGGACGGACAGCTGCCGCAGGCGGGCAGCCAGCACATCAGGACGCGGTCCCCCCGGTCGAGTCCGGTGACGCCGTCGCCGACGTCGAGGATCTCACCGGCGCCCTCGTGACCGGGGACGAAGGGCGCGGGCTGGGGCAGCACCCCGTTCATCGCCGAGAGGTCGGAGTGGCACAGCCCGGTCGCCCGGATCCGCATTCTGACCTTGCCGGGGCCAAACCCCACCGCCTCGACGTCGTCGAGGACTTCGAGCTTGTCCTGCCCTGTCTCGTGCTGTACGGCTGCGCGCATGTCACGGCTCCTCTCGTACGGACGACACTCCAGCCCCCGCCCGGACCGGCAAGGCTGTCTTTGGGATCGGCCCTAGCTGTGCTCCACCACGGTGTCCGCGAGTACCGGCGCCTCGTCGCGGTCGGCCGCGGTGACCGACACCTGGACCCGGCCGGGCTCCTGCCACTGCCGGATCCGCAGCGTCTCCCCGGGGAAGACCACACCGGCGAAACGGGTCGTGTACGACCGCACCCGTGCGACATCGCCGCCGAGCACCGTGTCGACGACGGCCTTGAGCGTGACCCCGTAGGTGCACAGCCCGTGCAGGATCGGCCGGTCGAACCCGGCGAGCTTGGCGAACTCGGGGTCGGCGTGCAGCGGATTCCAGTCGCCGGAGAGGCGGTAGAGCAGCGCCTGGTCCGCGCGGATATGGCGTTCGGTGGTCAGATCGGGGGCGCGGTCGGGGAGTTCGAGGCGGGCGGAGGGGCCACGGTCGCCACCGAATCCGCCTTCGCCGCGGACGAAGATCTGGGTGTCGCAGGTCCACAGGGGGCCGTCGTCGTCGGCGACCTCGGAGCGCAGCACGATGACGGCGGCCTTGCCCTTGTCGTGGACGGCGGGCACGGACGAGGTCTGGGTGGCGCGCCCGCGTACCGGGAGGGGGCGGTGCACGGTGACGGTCTGGCCGCCGTGCAGGACCGCGGCGAGGTCGACGTCGATGCCGGGTGCGGAGAGCCCGCCGGCCAGCGCCATCCCGCCGCCCGCGACGGTGGCGAAGCTGGGTAGGACGTGCAGGGCGCTCTCCAGGGTGTAGCGCAGTTCGTCCGGGTCGGTGGCGGGGTGGGCCTTCTCCGGAGTGGCCGCACCGGCGCCGATGCCGAGGTGGTAGAGCTGGACGTCCTTGTGGTCCCAGGCGAGTTCGGTGGTCCGCGGCTCGGCGGAGGTGGCCTTGGCGGCGTCGATGGGCATGGGGCTGCTTGCTCCTTCACCACGAGGGGAAGACCCCGGCCCGGCCGTCCGCACCGTCGACCGTGCCGGGGTCGTATCTGGTCGGCGCGGCCGCGCTCCGACAGCGCACAGGGCACACTTCTAGAACGCGTTCTAGCCGATGGCTCTCATGTATAGCCGATCCGTCCGGCACCCGGAAGCCCTCTGACGCATTGTCAGATACGGGTCCCGGACGGCGGAGGCCCTACCCGGCCGCAGCCCTGCCTCTGCCCCTGGCATGCGTCGCGCACCACCTGCGTCGGCCTGCGCCGCGGCGGACGCACCACCTTCTTTGCACGGACCCACCACTTTCGTTGCGCGGACCCATGACATTTGTCAGAGGGGATCGTCGACATTCGCATCTGCCGCGGCCCGGCCACGCTCCGTAACGTCGAAGGCATGCAGACGAGAGGCGGAGTGGGCATGGCAGGGACGACAAGGCCCGGCAGCACAGCGGAAAGGGCTGGTGACGCCGCGGCGGTGGGATTCTCCGGGGTGACACGGAGTTATGGCGCGGTGCGGGCCGTGGACGGACTGGACCTGGAGATCGCGGCGGGCGAGACGGTGGCGCTGCTCGGACGCAACGGCGCGGGCAAATCCACCACCCTCAACATCCTGCTGGGGCTGCTGCCGCCCAGCTCGGGAACGGTCCGGCTGTTCGGCGACGCACCGGAGTCGGCGGTGCGGGCGGGCCAGGTGGGCGCCATGCTGCAGGACGGCAAGGCCATCCCGCGGGTCACCGTCCGCGAACTGATCACCTTCGTCGCCGCCACCTACCCCCACCCCATGGACGTCGCCGAGGCACTCGAACTGGCGGGCCTCGACGGGTTCGGCGGACGGCGGGTGGACAAGCTGTCCGGAGGGCAGGCCCAGCGGGTCCGCTTCGCGGTGGCGCTGGCCGGCAACCCCGAGCTGCTGGTGCTGGACGAGCCGACCTCGGCGCTGGACGTCGAGGCGCGCCGCACCTTCTGGCGCTCGATGCGGGCCTATGCCCGCCGGGGCCACACCATCCTGTTCTCCACCCACTATCTGGAGGAGGCGGACGAGCACGCCGACCGGATCGTGGTGATCGACCGCGGCCGGGTGGTCGCCGACGGCAGCGGCGAGGCGATCAAGCGGCGGGCAGGCGGCTCGCGGGTCTCCTTCGACCTCGCGGGCGCGGCCACCGGTCCGCTGTCCGGGCTTCCCGGTGTGAGCGCCGTGGAGATACGCGGCGACCGCGCACTGCTGCGGACGACGGACTCCGACGCGACGGTCCTTGCCCTGGCCGAACTCGGCCTCGTCCGCGGACTGCAGGTCACCCCCGCCAGCCTGGAGGACGCGTTCCTCGCGCTCACCTCCGCCGAAGCCACCCCCGCCGCCCCGGCATTCACCGCCGGCGCCCGGACCGCGAAGGAGAGCGTGTGATGCTCGACTACATCCGTCTCGAAGTCCGCCGCACCCTCCGCGACCGGGGCTATGTCATCTTCGGTATCGGGATGCCGGTGCTGATGTATCTGCTGATGACCAACATCGGCGTCGGGCCGGGCGGCGCCGACCCGGAGTGGAAGATCGCTTCGATGGTCGGCATGGCCGCATATGGCGCGCTGAACGCGGCGATCGGCACGGGCACCGGTGTCGCCGAGGACAAGCAGCTGGGCTGGCTGCGCCAGCTGCGCATCACCCCGCTGAGCCCTCTGCGGGTGGTGGTGGGCCGCGGGCTGACCGGCTCGGTGACGGTGCTGCCGGCCCTGGCCTCCGTACTGCTGGTGGGCGCGCTGGTCAACGACGTCCGGATGCCGGCCTGGCAGTGGGGCGCCCTGGCCGGGCTGCTGTGGATCGGCACCGCCCCGTTCACCCTGCTCGGCCTCGGCAACGGCTACCGCATGTCCGCGCAGTCCACCGGCGTGGTCAACACGGGCTGTGTGCTGCTGCTGTCGATCATCGGCGGTCTGTGGTTCCCGCCCGAGCTGTTCCCCGACTGGCTGCGCTCACTGTCCTTGTGGACGCCGGGCAACCGCTTCGCCGAACTCGGCCGGAGCATCACCCACGACAGCGCACCGGGCCTGGCCGCAGTGGCGGTGCTGGGCGTCTGGCTGGCACTCTTCGGCGGATACGCGGTGTACGCGTACCGTCGGGCCGCACGCATGGTGTGACCGGCGATGGCGCAGACCTGGGAAGCGACAGTGCAGCACACAGAACGACGGACCGCGGGCGAGAAGGGCCCCGGCGGCGCGGACGACACCGAGGACTCCTGCCGGCCCGGACGGCCGGCCGGGAAGCCGGACAACAGGAAGCCCGACAGCGGGCCGGGCAAGTACGCCTTCCTGCCCTGGCTGCTGATGGGTATGGGCGCCATCTCCAACATCATCCAGGGCAAGACGGGCAACCCCTGGCTGGCCGGTCTCGGTCTGCTCGCCTTCAACTCCTTCTACATCAGCGTGGTCTGGGCCTCGTTCAACCCGCGGTTGCGTGACTCCCGCCGCCCCCTGTACGCCCTGGGGATACTGACCGCCATCACCTTCGCCATCGCGATCGGGTTCGGCGGCAAGTGGTTGCTGTTCTTCCCGCTGCTGTCGCTGGCCTCCGGCACGGTCCGTGCGCTGCGCGGCAAAAAGCTCGCCATCTGGCTGATCGCGCTCAGCGGGGCGGCCGGATTTCTGGCCGGCTGGCACGACGACGACCCGTGGGGCTCGTTCGGCATCGGTTACGGCACCTTCCTGTCCGGCATGGTGACGGCCACGGTCCTGAGCCTGTTCGACGCCATCCAGAAGCTGAACGCCACCCGCCAGGAACTGGCCCGCAGTGCCGTCGAGAAGGAGCGGCTGCGCTTCTCCCGCGATCTGCACGACCTGCTGGGGCACACCCTGTCCGTAGTGGTCGTCAAGGCCGAGGCGGTCCGCAGACTCGCACCCCGCGATCTGGACGCGGCGCTCGCCCAGGCCGCCGATATCGAGGCGGTCGGCCGGCAGGCACTGACCGAGATCCGCGAGGCGGTCAGCGGCTATCGCGAGGGCGGTCTGACCACCGAGCTGGACCGGGCCCGTTCAGCCCTGGAGGCGGCCGGTATCGAGCCCGTCGTACGGCAGGCCGGGCCGCCGCTGCCCCCGCAAGCCGGCGCCCTGCTGGGCTGGGTGGTCCGCGAGGGCGTCACCAACACCGTCCGGCACAGCTGCGCCACCCGCTGCGAGATCGCGGTGCACGCCGACGAGGAACGGGTACGGCTGACGATCACGGACGACGGCCGCGGCCCCCTGAGTTCCGGCACTGCCACGGGCCCCGGCCCGGCCCGGCTCCGCGACCGTGTCCCCGGCCGCGGCGGCGGCTACGGGGACGGGGACGGCGGCCAGGAGGCGGACGGCATACCCGCCGCGGACGGCACCGTCAGCCCGTCCCCTACGGACGACACCGGCGACACCGGCAACGCGGGCGGTCCGGCGCTGCCCGGCCGGTCGGGGCCGGTCGGCGGCACCGGGCTGACGGGACTGGCCGAGCGCCTGGCCGCGGCGGGCGGGACACTGCACAGCGGCCCCGACGGCCGGCACGGCTTCCGGGTCACGGCCGAACTCCCGGTCGGCACGGACGACAGGGCGGATGCGGAGGAGAGCACCAGGTGATCAAGGTCCTGCTGGCGGAGGACCAGGGAATGATGCGGGGCGCGCTGGCGCTGCTGCTCGACCTGGAAGCGGATATGCAGGTCGTGGCGCAGGTCGCGGCGGGCGACCGGATCGTCGCCGCCGCCCTCGACGCCCGTCCCGATATCGCCCTCCTGGACATCGAACTCCCCGGCCGCAGCGGTCTGGACGCCGCGGCCGATCTGCGCGAACAACTGCCGTCGTGCAAAGTGCTGATAGTGACGACCTTCGGCCGCCCCGGCTATCTGCGCCGCGCCATGGAGGCGGGAGCGTCCGGTTTCCTGGTGAAGGACGGCCCCGTGGAGGAGCTGGCGGCGGCGATCCGCCGGGTGCTGGCCGGCGAGCGGGTCATCGACCCCGGCCTCGCCGCGGCGGCACTGAGCGCCGGACCCAATCCGCTGACCCAGCGGGAACGCGAGGTCCTGACCGCCGCCGTGGACGGCGCCACGGTCGCCGATATCGCCGGCCGGCTCCACCTCTCCCAGGCCACCGTCCGCAACTACCTCTCCGCGGCCATCGGCAAGACCGGCACCCGCAACCGCATGGAAGCGGTGCGTGCGGCGCGGCAGAACGGCTGGCTGTAGGGCGTGTCCACAACGTCCCGTCCGTCTCGCGGCGCCTGAGCGGGCAGAGCGCACGACGGGGCGACGGCCGGGCGCCCATGGGCGCGACGGGGGTAGCCAGGTGCCCACTGGCACAGCGGGTGTCGGCCCGGCGCCCACGCACCCGCCCGGCCCGGCCGCGGCCCGGCCCGCGGCGAGGCCGGCCGGCGGGTGTCAGCCGTGCGCCGCGTCCGCCCGTCGCTGCGGCAGTGCGACGAGCATCAGCAGGATGCTGCCGAGCAGGACCACCGAGCCGACCTGGAAGGCCAGTCCGTAGCCGTCCGCCAGGGCCTTCAGGCCGTCGCCCGCCTCGATCCGGGCCGCGGCAACGGTGGACAGGACCGACAGGCCCAGCGCGCCGCCCATTTGACGGGAGGTATTCATCAGGCCGGAGACCAGGCCCTGGTCGGCGGGGTCGGCCCCGGAGGTCGCGATGGAGGCGATCGGCGTCGCGGTCAGGCCCGCGCCCAGCGCCATCAGGATGCCCGGGCCGAGGATCGTGCCGAGGTAGGTGCCGTCGACGTCCATCGTGCCCTGCCAGACCATGCCGCACGCGGACATCACCGCACCGGCGATGGCCAGCGGCTTGGCGCCCAGATGGTTCATCAGCCGGGGCGCGATCTTGGAGCCCAGGACGATGGAGAGCGAGTGCGGGATGAAGGAGAGCCCGGCCTCCAGCGGCCGGTAGCCCAGCACGTTCTGCACATAGAGGGACAGGAAGTACCACATGGAGAACATCGCGGCGCCGGCCAGCACCATCGCCCCGTTCGCCGAGGAGACCGAGCGCAGCCGGAAGAGCCCCAGCGGCATCAGCGGTGCCTTGGCGCGCGCCTCGACGGCGAGGAAGGCCGCGACCACGACCAGCCCGGCGGCCAGCGGCAGCAGCGCGGACAGCGACGCCCAGCCGTCCGTCTCGGTCTGCACGATCCCGTAGGCCACCAGCCCGAGCCCGGCCGTCACCAGCAGCGCGCCGGGCACATCGAGCCGCCGTCCGGCCCCCTGCCGGCTCTCGGTGAGCCACAGCACCGCGCCGCCCAGCACCAGCGCCCCGACCGGCACATTGATCAGCAACACCCAGCGCCACGACAGGAATTCGGTGAGCGTCCCGCCCACCAGACCGCCCACCGCACCGCCGCCGGCGCCGACCGCCGTCCAGGTGGCGATGGCGCGGGTACGGGCCGGTCCTGCCGGGAACGACGTGGTCAGGATGGTGAGGGTGGCGGGCGAGAGCACGGCCGCGCCGATGCCCTGGACCGTACGGGCCGCGATCAGCTGCCAGGGCTCCTGCGCCAGCCCGCCCCCCAGGCTCGCGACCGTGAACAGCGCCAGCCCCAGGACGAAGATCCGCTTACGACCGAAGAGGTCGGCGGCCCGGCCACCGAGCAGCATGAAGCCCGCGAAGGTGATGACGTAGGCGTTGACGATCCACTGCAGACCCAGCTCGCTCAGGCCCAGACCGGTCCGCATGGCGGGCAGCGCCACATTCACGACGGAGACGTCCAGGATGACCAGGAACTGCCCGGAGCAGACCAACAGCATCACCAGCCAGGCCGGCGGGGCCGCCCTCCGGCGCGCGCTCTCGGTCAGGGTGGCGGGGGTGGCTATCGGCGGCATGCCGACCATGCTCGCATTCGTCGCTTGAGTCCTGCATCGGTATATCGCTGCATGAGCCACCTGACGGGAGACCTAGGCCGAAAGTCGCAGGGGGGCGGGGCGGCGGGGTGGGGACTTAGGGGGTGGGCGAGGCGTTCCCCTAGGGGGCGGCATGGCCCCCGATAGGCCAACTACCCATTGGCGGGGGCCAGTTAACGTCGATCGACTGGACCGGCGGCGTCGGGCCCAGCCCGGTTGAGCTCCGCTGAGACCGGCTGAGCTCGGCTCAGTCTGGCCGAGCCCGCCTGAGACCGGTTGAGCTCGGCTCGGTCTGGCTGAGCCCGGCTGAGACCGGTTGAGCTCGGCTCAGTCTGGCTGAGCCCGGCTAAGTCCGGCTGAGCTCGACTCAGTCCGGCCGAGGCCGGCTGAGACCGGTTGAGTCTGATTGAGACCGGCCGAGCCCAGTTACTGGGACCACAAGGTCTCACCGTCGGCCCCCGGTTACCGCGCCCACCAGGCCCCACCGGACCCCGTCCCCCACCCCCCAAGCTCACCTGCGCAGCAGCGTCACCACCGCGGCGCCGCCCAGGCCGATGTTGTGTGCCAGGCCCACCCGGGCGCCGGGGACCTGACGTTCGCCCGCGGTGCCGCGCAGCTGCCAGACCAGCTCGGCGGCCTGCGCCAGCCCCGTCGCGCCCAGCGGATGCCCCTTGGAGATCAGGCCGCCGGAGGGGTTGACCACCCAGCGGCCGCCGTAGGTCGTGGCGCCGTCGGCGACCAGCTTCCCCGACTCCCCGTCCGCGCACATGCCCAACGCCTCATAGGTCAGCAGCTCGTTGACCGAGAAGCAGTCGTGCAGCTCGATGACGTCCACGTCCTCGATGCCGAGACCGGCAGCCGCATACACCTGCCGGGCGGCGGCACGGGACATCGGTTTGCCGACGACATCGATGCATGACCCGGACGCGAAGCTCTCCTCGGTGTCCGTCGTCATGGCCTGCGCGACGATCTCCACCGCCCGGTCGGCCAGGCCGTGTTCCCGCACGAAGCGCTCGGAGACGACCACCGCCGCGGCCGCGCCGTCGGAGGTCGGCGAGCACTGCAGCTTGGTCAGCGGCCGGTGGATGGTCTTGGCGGCGAGGATCTCCTCGACCGTGTAGACGTCCTGGAACTGGGCGTTCGGGTTGTGGGCCGAGTGGCGGTGGTTCTTGGCGCCGACGGCGGCGAGCTGTTCGGCGGTGGTGCCGTAGCGCTCCATGTGCTCGCGGGCCGCGTTGCCGAAGATCTGGGCGGTGGGCGGGGTCATCTCGAAGCCGTGGGCGGCGGCCATCACTCCGTAGTGGCGCGCCACCGGCGAGGTGCTGAAGTCCCCGGCGTCCGCGCCGCCGCCCAGCGCGCCCCGCTTCATCTTCTCGAAGCCCAGCGCCAGGACACAGTCGTTGAGGCCGGACTCGACGAACTGGCGGGCCATCATCAGCGCGGTCGAGGCGGTCGCGCAGTTGTTGTTGACGTTGTAGACGGGGATGCCGGTCAGGCCCAGTTCGTAGGCGGCGCGCTGGCCGGCCGTCGAGGCCTGGTAGCAGTAACCGACCGGCAGCTGCTCGACCGCCTCGTAGCCGATCCCGGCGTCCGCGAGCGCCGTGCCGCCCGCCTCCTTCGCCATGTCCCAGTACTGCCAGTCACGGGTCTCGGGCTTCTCGAACCGGGTCATCCCGACACCGACGATGTACGCCTTGCCAGCCATACGTGTCCTCCTGGAGGTGGCTGAGTCCGGGGATCAGATCAGGGGGCGCGGCTCCGGGTCGCGGGGCAGACCGAGCAGCCGCTCCGCGACGACATTGAGCTGCACCTGGGTGGTGCCGCCGGCGATGGTCAGACAGCGCGACATCAGGAAGCCGTGCAGCGCCCGTTCGCCGGCGCCTTCGCGCACCGCGCCGTCCGGGCCGAGCAGCTCCAGCGCCAGCTCGGCGACCTTCTGCTGGTGCGGGGTCTGCACCAGCTTGCGGATGCTGGCACCGGCTCCCGGCTCCAGCCCCGACACCTGCTGGAGCGTGGTGCGCAGCCCGATGCAGCCCAGCGCGTGCGCCTCGGCGGCCAGCGCGCCCACCCGCGCCCGCACCGATCCGTCCAGCTCGGCGGCGCGGTCCAGCAGCGCCGTCAGACCGGTGTCGAAGGTCAACTGGTCGGCCATGTGGACGCGTTCGTTGTCCAGGGTGGTGCGGGCCACCTTCCAGCCGTTGTCGACCTCGCCGACCACCGCGTCGGCCGGCAGCAGCACATCGTCGAAGTAGACCTCGTTGAAGAGCGACTCGCCGGTGATCTCCTTCAGCGGACGGGTGTCGATGCCCGGGGTCTTCATGTCGACGAGGAAGAAGGTCAGCCCCTTGTGTTTGGGCGCGTCCGGGTCGGTGCGGGCCAGCAGGATGCCGTGGCTCGCCCACTGGGCGGCCGAGGTCCACACCTTCTGGCCGTTGATCCGCCAGCCGCCGTCCGCCGTCCGCTCGGCGCGGGTCCGCAGGGAGGCCAGGTCCGAGCCGGCCTCGGGTTCGGAAAACAGCTGGCACCAGAGCAGATCACCGCGCAGCGACGGCAGCAGACAGCGCTCCTGCTGCTCCGGGGTGCCGTGGGCGATCAGTGAGGGGACGACCCAGGTGGCGATGCCCAGATCGCTGATCCGGACGTCGGCGGCCGCCAGCTCCTGCTGGATCGCGAGCTGTTGTACGGGGCCGGCGCCCAGTCCGTAGGGCGTGGGGAGGTGCGGTGCGGCGTAGCCGGTGGGGGCCAGTGTGCGGCGTACGGCCGCGGGGTCGAGGCCGCGGACGCCGTCGATGACCGTGCGGGCCTCGGCCCGGAACTCCGCTGCGTCGGCGGGGAGTTCGAGGTGCAGCGGGCGCCGGGCGCCGTCGGCGGCATACCGGGCGGCCCGCAGCCGGTGGGTGTCGCCGCTGCCGAGCAGCTGGCGGGCGACCGTCGCCCGCCGCAGATGGAGGTGGGCGTCGTGTTCCCAGGTGAAGCCGATGCCGCCGAGGATCTGGATGCAGTCCTTGGCACAGCTGACGGCGGCGTCCAGGGCGGTCGCGGTGGCCAGCGCCGCGACCAGTCCGCGGACCGCGGGCGGCTCGTGCAGCGCGCGGGCCGCGTCCCAGACCAGGGCAGCGGCCTGCTCGTAGCGCACGAGCATGTCGGCGCAGAGGTGTTTGACCGCCTGGAACTGGCCGATGGGACGGCCGAACTGTTCGCGGACCGCGGCGTGTTCGGCGGCGGTGTGCAGCGCCCAGGAAGCCGTGCCGCAGCTCTCGGCGGCCCACAGCACCCCGGCCAGGTCGCGGACCAGGTCGCTGTCGACGGCGAGCCGCCGCTCGGCGGGCACCGGGACTCCGTGCGCGCGCACTTCGGCGGTCGGCCTGGTGGGGTCGGCGCTCTCCTGGACGCGTACGGTCAGCGCCCCGGCGTCGACCGCGAGCCAGACCGTCTCCCCCGCCCGTCGCCCGCCTCCGCCGTCGCGCACCGCCCCGTCCGCGGCGCCCTTCGCTCCCCCGGCACCCTCCGCTTCCCCGGTGAGCCCCGCTTCCCCGGCAACCTCCGCGGCCAGCACGATCAGATCCGCGTCGGCGCCGGACAGGACCGGGGGCGCGGTGCCGTCCAGGACATAGCCGTCGGGGCTTTCGACGGCGGTGAGCGAGCCCGTGCCGAGTGCGACGGCGCCGATGCGTGCGCCGGTGGCGAGGGCCCGTACGAGGGCCGGGGCGCCGCCGCGGTGCAGGAGTGCGGCGGCGAGGGTGGTGGGCAGACAGGGCCCGGGGAAGGCGGCGCGGCCCAGTTCCTCCAGCACGACGGCGAGGTCGAGCAGTTCACCGCCCCCGCCTCCGTCGGCCTCGGGGAGATGGAGCCCGAGCAGGCCCTGGGCCGCGAGCTGGTCCCAGTACGCGGGCCGCCCGGTGCGCGCGGGCGCGGTGTCGAGCAGCTTGCGCACCGCTTCGGGCGGCACCGCCCGCGCGGCCCAGCCGCCCGCCGCCTCGGCCAGGTCACGTTGGTCTTGCGTGATTCCGATGCCCATGCGGAGCAGACTAGAACACGTTTCATTCTGACGGAAGGTCAGTTCGGGGGTTGGTTCGGGGGTAGTTCAGGGGTCGATTCGGGGTCGGCTCGGGGGTCGATTCGGGGTCGGTTCGGGGGTCCGTTCAGGGGTCGGTTCGGGCACGTCCGCGGTACCCGTGGCCGCCGGACCCGCCGTCGTACAGCGGCCGCCACCGCCGTTCCCGTAACGGGCAGGAACCGGCGGGGATTCCCCGGGGAACGGTTCGGATGCGAACAGGAAACGGTCCGGTGAATTCCGTCGCGAACGCCATTTCCTTCCCCTCCTTCCCTGCCGACTCCCCCGCCCCCGAATTCACCGCTTTCGGGCATCACGGAAACCGCAGACGATAAAACGACGGGAACAGTCGGGGAACGGACCGGAACCCGGCAGGAACCGGCAGGAACATCCGGGCCGCCCGACACGCGGGAAATGCGAACCGCCGTTCCGATATCCGAATGCCCCACCGGGACACCCGCACTCCACCCGCGCCGCGCCGTACGGCACGATGAGCCCCTGACCGCACCACAGGAGGAAGCCCATGCCCGCTCCCACGGCTCCGACCGCTCCGCAGCCGGAGATACTCGCCGCTTTCGAGGCGGCGAAGGGCTTCATGCCCGTGGACGAGGGCCTCGCCCTGTACGCGGCGGCGGCCGAGGCGGCGACGCTCGGGCTGCCGCTGGTGGAGGTCGGCACCTACTGCGGCCGGTCCACGATCCTGCTCGCCGACGCCGCGCGCACCGCCGGGGTCCCCGCCGTCACCGTCGACCACCACCGGGGCAGCGAGGAGCAGCAGCCCGGCTGGGAGTACCACGACCCGACCGTCGTCGACCCAGAGGTCGGCCGGATGGACACCCTGCCCACCTTCCGCCGCACCCTCCACGCCGCGGGTCTGGAGGAGCATGTGATCGCCCTGGTCGGCCGGTCGCCGCAGGCCGCGGCCGTCTGGCAGGCCCCGGTGGGACTGGTCTTCATCGACGGCGGGCACACCGACGAGCACGCCACCGCCGACTACGAGGGCTGGGCGCCGCACCTCGCGCCCGACGGGCTGCTGGTCATCCACGATGTCTTCGCGGACCCGGCGGACGGCGGCCAGGCCCCGTACCGCATCTATCGCAGGGCCCTGGAGTCCGGCGCCTTCACCGAGATCTCGTCCCACCGGTCGCTGCACGTACTGCGGCGCACCGGGACGGGCATCTGAGCGGGCTACGATCGCCGACGTGTCGAACGGCAGTTCTCTCCCCCCGCACCGCCGCCTGCGCGGCACCCTCCTCGTCGTGCTGGCCTCCGTGGTGGTCGCCGGCCTGGGCGGCTGGCTGGTCTGGCACGCGTCGGGCCGCGACGGCGGGCCAAGAGCCGGGCAGCCCGCACCGAGCGACCCGACGGAAAGCGCCACCGGCCGCGGCGGCAGCCACACCCCGGGCGGCAAGGGCTCCAAGGACCACGGCCCGCGCGCCGGCCTGAAGGGCAAGGTCGTGGTGCTCGACCCCGGCCACAATCCGCACAACGGCGAGCACGGCCGGGAGATCGCCCGGCAGGTGGACATCGGCAACGCCCGCAAGGAGTGCGACACCACCGGCACCGCCACCAACGACGGTTACGCCGAGGCGTCCTTCACCCTGGACGTCGTCCGCCGGGCCCGCACGCTCCTCCAGGAGCAGGGCGCCAAGGTCGTCCTGACCCAGGACGGCGACCGCCCCTACGGGCCGTGTGTGGACGAACGGGCCGAGATCGGGAACAAGGCGCACGCCGATGCCGCGCTGTCCCTCCACGCCGACGGTTCGGGGGCCGGCAACCGCGGCTTCCATGTCATCCTGCCCGCGCGTGTCACGGACGGCCCGGCCGACACCGCCGCGATCGTCGGGCCCTCGCGCCAGTTGGGCGAGCGGCTGGCCGGCCGGTTCCGCGCGGTCACCGGAAGTGCGGCGTCCAATTACATCGGCGGCGGCACCGGACTCGACAAGCGCTCCGATCTCGGCGGCCTCAACCTCTCCACGGTGCCGAAGGTGTTCCTGGAGTGCGGCAATATGCGCGACCCGAAGGACGCCGCGCAATTGACCGACGCCGACTGGCGGCAAAAAGCGGCCCGCGGGATCACCGAGGGCATTACGGACTTCTTGACACGCTGACCCGGCCACCGGACCGGATCCGGAAGCCACCTGATACGGATCCGTGACGACGTACCGATAGCGCGCGGAAACCAACAGGACGGGCCGCCGGATTCGGCGATAGGTTCCCCTTTACGATGGGTGGCCACCGCCGTGCCTCGCACTGCGCGCACCGCGACAGCGACGACCGGACCCACGAAACCGACAAAGGACCCTTACGTGAACATCCGCTCCCTCACTCGAGGCGACGGCGTGGTGATCGGAGCAGCGGTGTTGCTGTTCATCGCCTCGTTCCTCTCTGCCACCGGCGGCCCGGAGTGCTCCGGGCAGCTCGCCAAGTACTGCGAGGCCCAGGACTACAGCAGCATCAACGCCTGGGACTCGGTGTCCGTCCTGATGAGCGTGTACCTGGCCGGGGTGATCGGCGCGGCGATCATCGTCGTCAGCCGTGCGCTGCCGCAGCAGCAGGCGCGCAAGGTCGCCGGCCTCGACCTCGGCCAGTTCGGTGTCGCCCTCACCGTGTTCGCGGCATGGACGGCGTTCTGGACCCTCATCGACGCCCCGAGCGCCGGCGCGGGCCTGATCATCGGCCTGATCGCCACCCTGATCCTGGCCGGTGGCGCCATCGCCACGCCGCTCCTCCCGCCCCTCAAGGTCGCCCTGATCGGCGCCCCGAAGCCGCAGGCCGCCGCCCCGTACGGGGCGGGCCCCAACCCGGGTTACGGCTACCCCGGTGCGCAGCAGCAGGCGAGCCAGGGCTACGGCTACCCGGGCGGCCAGCAGCAGCCGCAGCCCGGCCAGCCCCAGGGCCAGCAGGTGCCGGTGGACGGCACGGCCGGCGGTCCGGCCGGAGCCACCGCGGCGGCCGGCGCCCCGGCGGACTTCGCGCCGTTCTGGTTCGCGGTGCCCGTCGCGCGCCCGCTGTACGGCGAGGACGGCGCCCCGGCGCCGATCGCCGAACTGGCGCCCGGCACCTGGTACCTGGCGGTGGAGCAGCGCGGCCAGGCCCTGATCGCGCAGACCCAGGACGGCCGGCGCGGCGTCCTGCAGGACACCACCGGTATCCAGCGCGGCTGACACCGGACGCACAGCGGTCCTTTCGCGGCCCCTCGCCCCTGCGGGCGGGGGGCCGTTGCGCTGCCGGCGGCCCGGCCGTACAGTTCGCGGACACTGGAACTGACGTAGCGTCAGGTTTCGAGGGCCTCATCAGGGACCTCATCAGGGATCTGGTCAGAGATCTCGTCACCGTTCCGCCGGAGAGGGGCGATCGGTATGCGACTCGGTCTGGCACTGGGTTACTGGGGCCGCGGCCCGGACCCCCGGCACCTCGAACTCGCGCGCGCGGCCGAGCGGCTGGGCTATGACTCGGTGTGGACGGCGGAGGCCTGGGGGTCGGACGCCTTCACCGCGCTCACCTGGATCGCCGCCCACACCTCCCGCATCAAACTGGGCACCGGTATCGCACAGATGGCGGCCCGCACCCCCACCGCCACCGCCATGCATGCACTGACCCTCGACCATCTCTCCGGCGGCCGGCTGCTGCTGGGCCTGGGGCTGTCCGGACCGCAGGTCGTCGAGGGGTGGTACGGACGGCCGTTCCCCAAGAGCCCGCTGACCGCCACCCGCGAATACGTGGACGTCATCCGCCAAGTGCTGCGCCGGAAAGGGCCGGTGGAGCTGGACGGCGCCTTCCACCCGCACCCCTACCTCGGCGCTGACGGCACCGGCCTCGGCAAGCCCCTCAAGCCCATCACCCATCCGCTGCGCGCCGACCTCCCCCTCCTGCTGGGTGCGGAAGGGCCCAAGAACATCGCCCAGACGACCCGGATCGCCGACGGCTGGCTGCCGCTGTACTGGTCGCCGCAGCGCACCGACGTCTACCGGGCGTCCCTGTCCCAGGCCCCGGAGGGCTTTCTCATCGCCCCCATGGCCCGCGCCGTGGTCTGTGACGACGTTGCCGAGGGGCTGCTTCCGGTCAAGGCGATGCTCGGCTTCTACATCGGCGGGATGGGGCACGCGGCCAAGAACTTCCATGCCGATCTGATGGCCCGGATGGGCTTCGAGGAGGAGGCCCGCCGGGTGCAGCAGCTCTTCCTCGAAGGCCGCAGACAGGAGGCGGTGCTCGCCGTACCGGACGCGTTCGCCGATGAGATCTCGCTGGTCGGCCCGCGCGAACGGATCGCGGAGCGACTGGAGTTGTGGCGTACCGGCCCGGTCACGGACCTGCTGGTCACCGCCCCCGACCCGGACACCCTACGGGTACTGGCCGAGCTCAACTCCTGACGGCCGCGGGCGGCTCACTGGAACGAGGCCCACTCCAGCCACCGGTCGAGCAGTGCGCGCTCGCCCAGGACCTCGACCCGGTCGCTGTCGGCGGGCAGCCTGCGGTACATCACGCCGAGGAGGTCGGTGAGCGGCCCGCGCAGGGCGACCGCCGCCTTCTCATGGGCGCGGCGGTGGACGGGCCGGTCGCCGGTGAGGTCGAGCAGCCACTCGGCGTTCAGCTCGGGAGGGGTGTCGGTGGCGTGGAGGTGGAGGGTGCGGCCGGGGCCGAAGAGCTGCCCGCGCTCCGCATGGTGCGCCGTGACCTGCGGCAGGGCGCACAACTGCAGCCACTCCTCCAGGCAGTCGGCGGCGACCTCGGGCGGGACGTCGAAGGCGGCGCCCGCGGTGAGCGCGGCGTCGGCGCGGTGGATCACCGTCTCGTGGGTCATCCGGCGGGCCCAGAAGCCCGTCCGCTGCACCGGCGACCAGGTCCATACCTCGGTGTCGGGGCCGGCCTCGCGCAGCGCCGCCACGGCCTGGTCGACACCGGCCGCGAGCCAGGCGTCCAGCGCCGCCGCGTCGTCCTTCTCGGGCCCGTCGCTCTCGGGGATGTCGGCTTCGTCGATGTCCGTGGCGGACCGGGTGGCGACGATGGCGCCGACCCACCGGTGCGCACCGCCCACGTGCCGCGCGAGGTCGGCCAGCGTCCAGTCCGGGCAGGTGGGCACGGTCGCGGACAGATCGGCGCCGCGCACCGTCTCCCGGAACTTCGTGGTCTCTTCCAGGAGATGGGTGCAGTAGGCGTCGTGACTGAGTGAGCCGTGGAGAGTCATGCGGCGCACAGTAACGGGCGGTTCCACGGCCCGGCCTCCCCTTTTCGCGCGGAGCCGGGCATCGTTGGCGCCGCTTCCCGGAAGCCCGTACGGGCAGTCCTTACGGGACGATCCGTACGGGCGGTCCGTACGGGCGGTCCGTACGGGCGGTCGTACGGGCGGTCGTACGGGCGGTCGTACGGGCGGTCGTACGGAATGATCCGTACGGACCGGCCCTACGGGTCCCCTGGCCCCGGCGCCCCCCGTACAGGCGCCGGGGCCAGGGGAAGCCCCTTACCGGCAGCAGTCCGGATCGAGGCCCGTCGGCAGGTGCTCGCCCCCGAAGACCGTGGTGGTGGCCTCGTCGCCGCCCAGGGCGGCCACCGCGAGCAGCAGCGAACCGGCCGTCCAGGAGGTCAGTTCGCGTGGCCAGATCGCATCGTCGTCGAAGACATAGCCGGTCCAGTACATGCCGTCCTCGGCGCGGAGGTGCTGCATCCACTTGAGGATCTGTACGGCCCGCTCGGACTCCCCCATCGCCCACAGGGCGAGCGCCAGTTCCGCGCTCTCGCCGCCGGTGACCCAGGGGTTGGGCAGCACACAGCGCACGCCCAGGCCGGGCACGACGAACTGCTCCCAGTCCGCGTCGATGCGCTCGCGGGCCTGGGAACCGCGGACCGCGCCGCCGAGGACCGGGTAATACCAGTCCATGGAGTAGCGGGACTTGTCCAGGAACCGCTCGGGGTGGCTGCGTATCGCATGGCCGAGGCGGCCGACCGCCAGCTCCCAGTCGGGCTGCGGCTCCTCGCGCTGTTCGGCGAGCGCCAGAGCGCAGCGCAGCGCCTGGTAGATGGAGGACGAGCCGGTCAGCAGCGCGTCGTTGACGGGCGTGCCGTCGTCCTCGCGCTTCCAGCCTATCTCGCCACCGGGCTGCTGGAGCTCCAGGACGTACTCGATCGCGGCGTGGACCGCGGGCCACATGCGGTCGAGGAAGGCCTCGTCGCCGGTGGACAGGAAGTGGTGCCAGACGCCGACCGCGAGGTACGCGCAGAAGTTGGTCTCGCGGCCGCGGTCGGTGGGTGCTTCGGCGTCGCCGTCGGCGTAGGCCGCGTACCAGGACCCGTCGGGGTTCTGGTGCCGCACCAGCCAGTCGTACGCGGCCTCGGCGCGCTCGTGTTCGCCGGCCGCGTCCAGGGCCATGGCGGCCTCGGTGTGGTCCCACGGATCGAGGTGGTGGCCGCGGAACCAGGGGATCGCGCCGTCCGGCCGCTGGGTCGCCAGGATGCCGGCCACCGTGCGGGCGGCCTGCTCGGCGGTGAGCACCCCCGGCAGGACGAGCCGTTCGGTACGCCCGGGACTTGTCACTTGGCGGCCCCGGCGGAGGGCTTGGCGGAGGCCTTGGACGCGCGCTGGGCAGGGGCCTTGGACGCGTTCTTGGCGGGGGCCTTGGCACCGGGCTTGGCACCGGACTTGGCGCCCGGCGCGGGCTTTGGGGCCTTGGCGGCGGGCCCGGCCGCCGGCTCGGCGGCCGGGGCGGCGGATGCCGCGGCGGGCTCGCCCGCCTCCGTGGTGGCCGGCTCGGCGGCGGCCGCCTGGGGCAGATGCGGCTTGGTGGCGTAGACGACGAAGCTCTTGCCGATGACGGGGTTCAGCGCCCGCTCCGCGAGCCGGGTGGCCAGCGGCTTCTTCATGATGTCCCAGACCAGCAGCTTGTGGTACGCCTGCACCGGCAGCGCCTTGTCGTTGTCCACCCCGAAGGCGCACTTCAGCCACCAGTAGGGGCTGTGCAGCCCGTGCGCGTGGTGCGTGCCGTAGGGCTCCAGACCTGCTTCCCGCATCTTGCCCAGCAGTTCGTCGCCGCGGTAGATGCGGATATGGCCGCCCTCGACCTCGTGGTAGGCGTCGCTGAGCGCCCAGCAGACCTTCTCGGGGCCGTACCGGGGGACGGTGACGGCGATCCGGCCGCCGGGGCGCAGCACCCGGACCATCTCGGCGAGCACCCCCTTGTCGTCCGGGATGTGCTCCATCACCTCGGAGATGATGACGACATCGAAGCTGTCGTCGGGGAACGGCAGGTTCAGCGCATCGCCTTCCATGGCGGTGGCGGAGGCGCCCGCCGGGGCCTCCCCCGCCTCCTCCATCGCGGCGAACCACTTGGCGACCTCGCGGATCTCCTCGCCGTTCTGGTCGAGGGCGACGACCTGCGCGCCGCGCCGGTAGCACTCGAAGGCATGCCGGCCGGCGCCGCACCCCAGGTCGAGCACACGGTCGCCCGGAGCGAGCGGGAAACGGGAAAAGTCGACGGTCAGCACGGCGTTCTGCTTTCGTCCGGCGGTTGGTGGCTGTGGTGGCTGCGGAAGGAAGGACGGGCCGGTCGGGCCACTAGACGTGTCCGGCGGCGCTCGGCGCGGGCGCGGTGCCGGCGGCCCCCGCGGACGCTGCCCGGGGCAGGGTCCGGGCGCCGGACCGGTCTCTCTGGAGGGCGATGGCCTCGCGGTAGCGCTCGGCGGTGCCGAGGGCGGCCTGACGCCAGGTGAAGCGGGCCAGCACCCGCTCCCGGCCGGCCGCGCCGAGCCGGCGGCGCAGCTCCTCGTCGCCCAGGAGGCGGAGCAGCCCGCCCGCCAGCGCACCGGCGTCCCCCGGAGGCACCGCGAGACAGGTCTCGCCGTCCGGGCCGGCGACCTCGGGGATGGCGCCGCCGGTGGTGGCCAGCAGGGGCGTGCCGGTGGCCATCGCCTCGGCGGCGGGCAGCGAGAAGCCCTCGTAGAGGGAGGGAACACAGGCGATCTGGGCGCTGCGCACCAGGTCGACGAGTTCGGTGTCGCTGATGCCCTTGACGAACTCGATGGCGCCGGACAGTCCGAGCCGCTCTATGGCGGCGGCGACCGGCCCGTCGTCGGCACGCTTGCCGACGACCACCAGATGCGCGTCGGGATTCTCGGTGCGCACCTTGGCGAGCGCCTCGACGAGGTGGATCAGCCCCTTGAGGGGGACGTCCGCGCTGGAGGTGGTGACGATCCGGCCCGGCACCTCGGGCACCGAGGCATCCGGCGAGAACAGGTCGGTGTCGGCGCCGATGTGGACGACATGGATGTGTCCGGGGCGGACCCCGAGATCGTCGACGATCTCCTGGCGGGAGGAGCCGGAGACGGTCAGCACGGACGGCAGCCGCCGGGCCACCCGCTTCTGCATCCGGGTGAAGCCGTACCAGCGGCGGACGGAGGCCCGGCGCTTCCAGCCGTCGGCGGCCGCCAGATCGAGCCGCCGGTCGACGGTGATGGGGTGGTGGATGGTGGTGACCAGCGGCGCACCGAGCGCGCCGGGGCCGCCGAGGAGGCCGTAGCCGAGGGTCTGGTTGTCGTGGACGACATCGAACTGGCCGCGACGGGCGGCGAGATGGCGCCGGGCCCGCAGCGAGAAGGTCAGCGGCTCGGGGAAGCCGCCGGTCCACATCGTGCCGACCTCCAGGGCGTCGATCCAGTCGCGGTACTCGCCGCGCTTCGGCGTACGGAACGGGTCCGGCTGGCGGTAGAGGTCCAGGCTGGGCAGTTCGGTGAGGGTCACCCCGTCGTCGACGACGGGGTAGGGCTGGGCGCCGATGACCTCGACGGTGTGGCCGAGGCGGGCCAGTTCGCGCGAGAGGTGGCGTACGTAGACGCCCTGTCCGCCGCAGAACGGGTTCCCCTTATACGTGAGCATCGCGATCCGCAGGGGACGCTCGCCGTTCGTCGGGGCGGAGGCCGGGGAGGCCTCTGCGGGGCGAGGCGCGGCTGCCTGGACGGCCTCTGCGGTCACGCTCGGCCCCCTTCTCACTGGACTTTCGCCGGAGCGTAACCGCTGGCGGTAATCTAGAACAAGTTTCAGAACTGATTGGCTACTGATCAGTTCACCGAGCTTCGAATCTACCGGCCGAGAACGAGGCGAAAAGAGCCGCACCAGGTGATTCGCGCCACCACCCGCCCCCCTGCCATGCTGTGCCGAGCACACCACCGGCACTCGCCGCATCGCGGACGGAATGCCACGGAATGGGAAATATGACTACGGAATCCAAGGCGGCCAGACCGACCCTTCCCGCGAGTCCTCCCCTGACCGAGCGTCAGGAGGCCCGGCGCCGCCGCATCCTGCACACCAGCGCCAAGCTGGCGTCCCGTGGCGGCTTCGACGCCGTGCAGATGCGCGAGGTCGCCGAGTCCTCGGGCGTCGCGCTCGGCACCCTCTACCGCTACTTCCCCTCCAAGGTGCATCTGCTGGTCGCCACCATGCAGGACCAGCTCCAGCACATGCACGAAACGCTGCGCAAACGCCCGCCGTCGGAGCAGGAACCGGGCGCCCGGGTGGCCCAGACCCTGATGCGGGCCTTCCGCGCACTGCAGCGCGAGCCGCATCTCGCGGACGCGATGGTGCGCGCGCTGACCTTCGCGGACCGCTCCGTCAGCCCCGAGGTGGACACCGTCTCCCGGCTGACCACCGCGATCATCCTCGACGCGATGGGGCTGGACGGCCCCGCCACCCCCGAACAGCTCTCCGCGGTCCGGGTCATCGAGCACACCTGGCACTCGGCCCTGATCACCTGGCTGTCGGGCCGGGCCTCGATCGCCCAGGTGAAGATAGACATCGAGACGGTCTGCCGGCTGATCGACCTGACCTCGCCGGACCGCGAGAGCGGTAGGCGGTAAGCGGTAAGCCGTAAGCGTAGGCCGTAAGCGTTAACCTCGGCCTCGCCACGGGTAGTTGGCCCGCAAGGGGTCCACCGACCCCCTACGGGACGCCACTCCACGCCCCGTACGGGCCCCCGCTCCGGGCTCCCGCCACGGAACTCCCGCTCCGGGGCTCGCGCCACAGGGCTCCCGCCCCGGGGCTCCCGCCCCCGCACCCCGGGCCGCCCCGACCCCGCCTCCGGCGAGGCCGCCGCTCATTCCTCCGGCGGGAAGACCGCCTCGCCGCTGCCGGACACGGAGAGGGTGATCGCCTCCACGGGGCACCCTTCGGCCGCCGCCAGGACGCTCTCGGCGGCGTCCGCCTCCGGCGCCACCGGGTGCGACTGCCGGGCCGTATCCAGCCGGAAGCCGTCCGGGGCCGTGGCGGCGCACATCCCCGACCCGATGCAGACGCTCCGGTCCACCACCACCTCCCAGCGGTCCCCCATCAGGCACCCGCCGGCAGATGGATCATCTTGTGCTCCAGGTATTCGCCGAAGCCCTCGGGCCCGAACTCCCGCCCGATGCCGGAGTTCTTGTAGCCGCCGAACGGGCCGAGCATGTCGATGCTGAAGGTGTTCACCGAGTACGTACCGGTGCGCACCTGCCGGGCGATCTCGATGCCATGGTCGACATCGGCCGTCCACACCGAGCCGGAGAGCCCGTAGTCGGAGTCGTTGGCGATCCGTACCGCCTCCGCCTCGTCGTCGTACGGCAGCAGACAGATGACCGGGCCGAAGATCTCCTCACGGGCGATCCGCATGGAGTTGGCGACCTCGCCGAAGAGCGTCGGCTCGACGTACCAGCCCGTGGCCTGCTCCTTGGGACGGCCGCCGCCGGTCAGCACCTTGGCGCCCTCCTTCTGCCCGAGCGCGATGTAGTCCAGCGAGCGCTGCTGCTGACGGCGGGCGACCAGCGGGCCGACTTCGGTGGCCGGGTCCAGCGGGTCGCCGACGGTGAGCGCCGAGGCCGCCGCGGTGAACCGCTCGGCGATCTCGTCATAGCGGCTGCGCGGGGCAAGGATCCGCGTCTGGGCCACACACGCCTGTCCGTTGATCATCCAGGCGAACGGCACGATGCCGGCCACCGCCGCGTCCAGATCCGCGTCCGGCAGGATCACCGCCGCGGACTTGCCGCCGAGCTCCAGCGTGACCCGGCTGAGGTTGCGGGCCGCGACCTCCATGACCCGCTTGCCCGCCGCCACCGAGCCGGTGAACGACACCTTGTCCACGCCCGGATGCCCGACCAGGTACTCGCTCACCTCACGGTCCGCCGGCAGGATCGACAGCACCCCCGGCGGCAGTCCGGCCTCCGTCACGATCTCCGCGAGCAGGTAGGCGTCGAGCGGGGTCTCCGGTGACACCTTCAGCACCACCGAGCAGCCGGCCAGCAGCGCCGGCGCGAGCTTGGCCGCGGCGGTGAACTGCGGGACGTTCCACGGCACCACGGCCGCGACCACTCCGGCCGGCTCCCGCCGCACCAGCAGCGGTCCCAGCACCCCGCTCCGCCGCTCCTCGAACGGGAAGTCGCGGGCCACCGTGAGCGCCGCGTCCCACACCAGCATCGCGGCCAGCGACTGCACCATGACACCGGAGTTGAAGGGGGTGCCGTTCTCCGCGCTGATGACCTTGGCGATCTCCTCGCTGCGGGCCGCGAAGGCGTCCTTGATACGGGTCACCACCGCGATCCGGTCCGCCAGCGGGGCGTTCGCCCACACCCCTGACTCGAAGGACGTACGGGCCGCGGCCACCGCACGGTCGACATCGGCCCGGGAGGCGTGCGGCACCCGGCCGATGACCTGTTCGGTGTGGGGCGAGACGACCTCGATCGTGTCGCGGCCGGCCGGATCGGCCCACTCACCGCCTATGTAGAGCTTGCCGTGCTCGACGAGGTCGCTCATCGCTGCCGCCTCCTGCGGGTTGGCCGCCTGTCCGGCGGTCCCTGCCGGTTCCCTGTCTTTGCCGAGGTGCATCGTCGTTGCCAATGCGCATCGCCATTGCCGGGGTACGTCGTGGCTGTTGAGGTACTTCGCGTTGCCGAGGTACTTCGTCGCTGCCGAGGTACTTCTACTTCGTCGCTGCCTACGGACATCGGATGCGCTTGCCGGCGGTGCGTCAGACCCACTCACCGCATCAGGAACTGATACCAGTTCTAGTTCGAGGAGTCCACGGCACCGGCCGAATCCCAACTCACCGCAGCCGAAGGGGCACTTCAAGCCGCATTGAAACCAGTTCTAGTTATAGTGAGGCCGGGTACCGGGTGTATGCCGCACCGAGAGGGGACCGGGATGACCACGCAGGTGACCGACCACAAGGGCGGGGTGTGGAGCATCGCCGTCCCCATCCCGGACAACCCGCTCGGCCACACCCTCGTCCACCTCCTGGAGACCGACCGCGGGCCGGTGCTCATCGACACCGGCTGGGACGACCCGGACTCCTGGGACACCCTCGTCGCCGGCGTCACCGCCTGCGGGTTCGGCCTCACCGACCTCCACGGCGTCCTGATCACCCACCATCACCCCGACCACCACGGCCTGTCCGCCAAGGTCCGGGAGGCCTCCGGCGCCTGGATCGCGATGCATGCCGCCGACACCGCGGTGGTCCGCCGCACGCGCGAGGCCGAACCGGGCCAGTGGCTCGATTACCTGCTCACCAAGCTCGCAGCGGCGGGCGCACCGGACGACCATCTGGCGCCTCTGCGGAAGGCGCGCGCCACTGGGGGCGGCCGGAAGCTGCCCGGCCGGCGGGCCGCGCTGCCGGACCGCGGTATCGACCCCGGCGCGCTGCTCGATCTGCCGGGACGCCGGGTGCGCGCCATCTGGACGCCCGGTCACACCCCCGGGCATGTGTGCCTCCACCTGGAGGAGGAGCACCCCTCGGCGCGGACCCCCGGCTTCGGCCGGCTGTTCTCCGGCGACCACCTCCTGCCCGGCATCACCCCGCACATCGGCCTGTACGAGGCCCCGGACGACGGTCTTGGCGCGCACGATGGCGCGCACGAAGGGGAGAGCCTGCGGGAGGGCACCGACCCCCTGGGCGACTACCTCGACTCCCTCGAACGCGTCGGCCGGCTCTCCCCCGCCGAGGTGCTGCCCGCCCATCAGCACGCCTTCACCGACGCCGGTGGCCGGGTGCGCGCGCTGATCGCCCACCACGAGGAGCGGCTGGCCCGGCTGAGAGCGCTGCTCCAGGAACCGCGCACCGTCTGGCAGCTCGCCGAGACCATGGAGTGGAACCGCCCCTGGGAGCAGATCCCGTACGGCTCCCGCAACATCGCCGTGTCGGAGGCCGAGGCCCATCTGCGCCGTCTGGTGAAGCTGGGGCATGCGGAGGGGGTGCCGGGCTCCGATCCGGTGACCTACCGGGCGGTGGGGTAGCTCGGTCGTCTCGCCGTCGCCTTCTGTGGCGAGGCGAGGGGCGGGTGTGGCGGGACGCGGGGGCGGGTGTGGCGAGGCGAGGGGGCGGGCTGCTTGACGTGTGCCCGGCGCCTGGCCTCTTCGGCGCCCCGGCAGCAGGTTCGGTGCCCAGCACGTTCGGCACCCCGGCAGGTTCAGTGCCCAGCTCGTACCCGGTCCTCGTCCCTCCGGCTCGTCCGGCTCGTCCGACTACCGTCCCCCCGGCTCCCGTCCCCCCGGCTCACGCCCGGCTCATGCGCGGCTCCCCCCGGCTCGCGCCCACTTCCGTCGGCTCGTACGTGCGAGCGAGCGCCCGGCGGGTGCCGGTTAAGGTGTGCGGGACAACTTCATCCGTACCCGATCGGGGGAAGCCGGTGGAAATCCGGCGCTGACCCGCAACCGTGAGGACGGCCCGTCCGTACCGCGCCGGCTGGACCGGCAGGGACGGCCGTACGAGCCGGAGCACCCGAGGGGGCACGACCAAGGCTCCCGCCACCGGAAACGTCCGCCACACGGGCGGCCGGTGCGCGGCACCGTCGAGGTATACGGAGCCGAGCCCGGTGCCACCGCGTCGCGATCCGAGGGGATCGGCGCGCGGGTGGTCGGCCGAGCGTGGCTGCGTACATCGCCGCGACCCGACCCGAGAGGCACCGACCCGATGGCCCCCATGGCTTCCATGGCTCACCAGGCCCCCCTGACGCACCCCGCCGCCTTCCTGGCGCGCCGCGCCGCCACGGCGCTGGCGGCCGCGGTGGTGCTGGGCGCGGCCGCTGCCCCCGCCGCGTACGCCGACTCCCCTTCCGCGTCCCCCAAGAAGCTGCCGGACGGCCTGTACGGCACCGAGGACCCGAAGTACGACGGGGTCTGGCGGCAGTCGCTGGCACTGCTGGCACAGGACACGGTGGGGCTGCGGCCCGCGGCGTCCGCCGTGCGCTGGCTGGTCGGGCAGCAGTGCGCCGACGGCGCGTTCACCGCCTTCCGCGCCGAGCCCGGCAAGCCCTGCGACGGCAAGACCATGCGGGACACCAACCAGACGGCCGCCGCCGTGCAGGCACTGGCCGCGCTCGGCGGGCACGGTGACACCGTGAAGAAGGCCGTGGGCTGGTTGAAATCGGTGCAGAACGAGGACGGCGGCTGGAGCTCGATGGCCGGTTCGCCCAGCGACGCCAACTCCACGTCCGTGGTCATCGGCGCACTCGCGGCGGCGGGCGAGAAGCCGCAGTCCGTGACGTCGAAGAAGGGCGGCAAGACCCCCTACGACGGGCTGCTCACCTTCCAGCTGGGCTGCGACGCGAAGGAGGGCGAGCGCGGCGCGTTCACCTTCCAGCTCAAGGGCGCCGCCCCGAACGCCGACGCCACCGCGGCCGCCGCGACCGGAGCGCTCGGAAAGGGCTTCGTCGTCGCGCCCGCAGATCAGCGCGCAAAGGCCCCGGTCAAGCCGCTGAACTGCAAGGATGCCGGGGGCGAGAAGGCGGGCAAGGGCGATCCGGCGCAAGCCGCGGAGGGTGGCGACGCCTACCTCGTCGCCCAGCTCGACAAGAACGGGCAGCATCTGCTCTCCGCGATGCCGGGCGCCGAGAAGCAGCCCGACGTCGGCAACACCGCGGATGCCGTGGTGGCGCTGGCGGCCGGTGGGCACGGTGCCGCCGCGGCGAAGCCGCTGAAGTGGCTGGAGAAGAACGCGGCGGAGTGGGCCGAGCAGAGCGGCCCCGCCGCATACGCCCAGCTGGTGCTGGCCGCGCACGCCACCGGCACCGACCCGCGCTCCTTCGGCGGAACCGACCTGGTGGCCGCGCTCAACGCCACCGGCCCCAAGCCGGCCGCCGCGCCGAAGAAGGACGCCGGGGACTCCGACGACTCCGCGGACGGCGGCGCCATCAGCGTGTGGTGGGTCATCGGCGTCGGTCTCGCCATCGGCGCCGGCATCGGGTTCCTGCTGAGCAGCCGGAAGAAGAACCAGCTCTGATGCGGCGTTCCAGGATCGCCGGCGCCGTGCTGCTGGCCGGTACGGTCACCGGCCTGTCCGCCGGGCCCGCGCAGGCGCAGGAGTACCGCTACTGGTCGTTCTGGGACGGCAAGGGCGGCTCCTGGGCGTATGCCACCCAAGGGCCGGCCACCCTGCGGCCGGCCGACGGCGCGGTCGAGGGCTTCCGCTTCACCGTCGGCGCCGACTCCGCCGCGGCCGGCAAGCCGCGCGGGGCCGCCGACTTCGACGCGATCTGCCGCGACACCCCCGCCAAGGACGGCCGTAAACGGATCGGCATCGTCCTCGACTTCGGCACCGCGGCGGACGCGCCCGGTGGCGAGCGGCCGCCGAAGGCCAGGACCGAGTGTGCTCAGGTGTCGGAGGACGCCTCGGCGGGCGAGGCGCTGGCGGCGGTCGCCGGGCCGCTGCGCTATGACGCCAACGCCCTGCTGTGTGCCATCGCCGGCTACCCGAAGGCGGGGTGCGCGGAGGCGGTGAGCGGATCGAAGGAGCAGGCGTCCTCCGCCGCGCCGTCCGCGGGGGCGGGGGACCGTGACGGCGCAGACGGCGAGGGCGACGGGAGCGGGGACGGCGGGCCGTCCGCCGGGCTGCTCGGCGGGGGCGCGGCCGTCGTCGTCCTGGGTGCGGCAGCGGTGTGGCAGGCACGCCGCCGACGCGGATGAGCGCCCCGCAGGCGACCCGCACCACCGCGCTGCACGCCGGCGCCTGGTGGCTGTGGGCACTGGGCCTGGCCACCGCGGCCTCCCGAACCACCGATCCGCTGCTGCTGGGGCTGCTGGTGGGCGTGGCCGGCTATGTCGTCGCGGCACGTCGTACGGACGCGCCATGGGCCCGCTCGTACGGTGCGTTCGTCAAGCTCGGGCTGGTCGTGATCGCCATCCGGCTGGTCTTCGCCTTCTTCCTGGGCTCGCCGATTCCCGGTACGCACACCCTCGTCACCCTGCCCGAAGTGCCGCTGCCGGACTGGGCGAAGGGCGTCCGGATCGGCGGCCGGGTCACCGCGGAGGGCATGGTCTTCGCCCTGTACGACGGGCTGAAACTGGCCACCCTCCTCACCTGTGTAGGCGCCGCCAATGCGCTCGCCAACCCCGCCCGGCTCCTGAAGTCCCTGCCCGGTGCGCTCTACGAGGCGGGCGTCGCGGTGGTCGTCGCGATGACCTTCGCCCCGAACCTGGTCGCCGACGTCCAGCGGCTGCGCGCCGCCCGCCGGCTGCGCGGGCGTCCCGACCGCGGGATCAAGGCACTCCTCCAGGTCGGGCTGCCGGTGCTGGAGGGCGCGCTGGAGCGCTCGGTGGCACTGGCCGCGGCCATGGACGCACGCGGCTACGGCCGCAGCGCCCAAGTGCCGCCCGCCGTACGCCACACCACGTCCGTGCTCACCCTCGGCGGGCTGCTCGGCGTCTGCGCGGGAACCTATGGGCTGTTGGGCGACACCGGGGGCGGCTACGGGCTGCCGCTGCTGCTCGCCGGGCTGGCGGCGGCGCTCGCCGGGCTGTGGCTCGGTGGCCGCCGGTCGGTGCGCAGCCGCTACCGGCCCGAGCGGTGGGGCGCCCGCGCCTGGCTGGTCGCGGGCTCCGGCATTGCCGTCGCCGCCCTGATGATCTGGGCGAACGACTATGCGCCGGCCGCCCTGCACCCTCCCGCCGTCCCGCTCACCGCCCCCGTCCTCCCTCTCTGGCCGGCCGTTTCCGTTCTCGTGGGGCTGCTGCCCGCGTTCGTCGCCCCGCTCCCGTCGAGCGCGGACCGGGCCGGGTCCGGTGGTGCGTCCCGTGGCGGTCGCCGTGCCTCTGATGCCGTTCCCCGTATGAAGGAGCCCACCCAGTGATCCGGTTCGAGCAGGTCTCGGTCACCTACGGCGATGCCGCGGCGCCCGCCGTCCAGGGCATCGACCTGACCGTCCCCGAGGGCGAACTGTGTCTCCTGGTCGGCCCCTCGGGCGTCGGCAAGTCCACCGTCCTGAACGCCGTCTGCGGCCTCGTCCCGCACTTCACCGGCGGCACTCTGCGTGGCCGGGTCACCGTCGACGGCCGGGACACCCGCACCCACAAACCCCGTGAACTGGCCGATGTCGTCGGCACCGTGGGCCAGGACCCACTGGCGCACTTCGTCACCGACACCGTCGAGGACGAACTCGCCTACGGCATGGAGTCGCTCGGCCTCACCCCCGAGGTGATGCGCCGCCGGGTCGAGGAGACCCTCGACCTGCTGGGCCTGGCGGAGCTGCGCGACCGCGCGATCACCACGCTCTCGGGCGGGCAGATGCAGCGGGTGGCCATCGGGTCGGTCCTCACCACCCACCCCAAGGTCCTGGTCCTCGACGAGCCGACCTCCGCACTCGACCCCGCCGCGGCCGAGGAGGTGCTCGCCGTTCTCCAGCGGCTGGTCCATGACCTCGGTACCACGGTCCTGCTGGCCGAACACCGCCTGGAGCGCGTGGTCCAGTACGCCGACCAGGTCATCCTGCTGCCCTCCCCCGGCGCTCCCCCGGTCATGGGCACCCCCGCCGACATCATGGCCGTCTCCCCCGTCCACCCCCCGGTCGTGGCGCTTGGCCGCCTCGCCCGCTGGTCTCCTCTCCCCCTCTCCGTGCGCGACGCCCGTCGCAAGGCGGCTCCCCTGCGCGAGCAGCTGACGGGGGTCCCGCCACAGGCGCCGGGAAGGAGCGCGGAGGGTACGCCGGCAGCGTCGGACGCTGCCGCGGAGGTCTCCGGGCTCGGTGTGCGCCGGGGTCGGACCGAGGCACTGCACGGGGTGGATCTGACCGTGCGGGGCGGCGAGACGATCGCTCTGATGGGGCGTAACGGTGCGGGGAAGTCCGCCCTGCTCACCACCCTCGTCGGTATGCATGAACCGTCGTCCGGCACGGTGCGGGTCGGTGGTGCCGTCCCGCACCGCACCAGCCCCCGGGCCCTTCTGCGGCACGTCGGCCTGGTCCCCCAGGAACCTCGTGACCTCCTCTACGCCGACACCGTCGCCGCCGAGTGCACCGCGGCCGACCAGGACGCCGGCGCCCCCGCCGGCAGCTGCCGGGCCCTGGTCGCCCGGCTGCTGCCGGATGTCCCGGAATCCGTTCACCCCCGTGATCTGTCCGAGGGCCAACGGCTCGCCCTTGCCCTCGCGGTCGTACTGACCGCCCGTCCCCCACTGCTCCTTCTCGACGAGCCCACCCGCGGGCTGGACTACGCCGCCAAGGCCCGTCTGATCGAGGTGCTGCGCACCCTGGCCGCCGAGGGCCATGCCATCGTCCTGGCCACCCATGACGTGGAACTCGCCGCCGAACTGGCGCACCGTGTCGTCATCCTCGCCGACGGCGAGATCGTCGCCGACGGTCCCACCGACGAGGTCGTGGTGTCCTCGCCTTCCTTCGCACCGCAGGTCGCCAAGGTCCTCGCCCCGCTGCCCTGGCTGACCGTTCCCCAGGTGGCCCGCGCTCTGGAGGCCCTCGCATGACCGTGCCCCCACCCCGTCCGGAGGGCCTCGGACCCGTCTCCGGCTCCGGCTCCGGCTCCGGCCGCCCCGGCGCCGGTCACCAGGCCCGTGCCGTGCGGCTCGGGCCCCGCTCCATCGCCGCGCTGGCCCTGATCTCGGCCATCGGCGTGATGGCTTTCGGCTGGCCGCTGCTCGCCGACTCCGCCTCCGGGCTCGCCCATTCCAAGGACGCGCCCTGGCTGTTCGCCGCGCTGCTGCCGATGCTGCTCGCCGTCGTCGTGGCGACCATCGCCGACACCGGTCTGGACGCCAAGGCCATCGCGATGCTCGGCGTACTGGCCGCGGCCGGGGCCGCGATGCGCCCCCTGGGTGCGGGGACGGCCGGCATCGAGCCGATGTTCTTCCTGATGGTGCTGTCGGGCCGGGTTCTGGGGCCCGGGTTCGGGTTCGTGCTGGGTTCCGTGGCGATGTTCGCGTCGGCGCTGCTGACCGGCGGTGTCGGCCCCTGGATGCCGTTCCAGATGCTGACGATGGGGTGGGTGTCGATGGGCGCCGGCCTGCTGCCGGGGCCCGACCGGCTGCGCGGCCGCGGTGAACTCGCCATGCTCGCCGCGTACGGAGCTGTCTCCGCCGTGCTCTACGGCCTGGTCATGAACCTCCAGGGCTGGCCCTATATCGCCGGCCTGACCTCAGGGGTCTCCTTCGTTCCCGGCGACCCGCTCAATCAGAACCTCGCCCGCTATCTCGCCTACTGCCTTGCCACCTCCCTCGGTTGGGACCTCCCCCGGGCCCTGGTCACCGTGATCCTCACCTTCACCCTCGGGGGCACCGTGCTCAAGGCCCTGCGCCGTGCCACCCGCCGCGCGGCCTTCGATGTCCCCGCCTCCTTCGCTCCCGATCCGCCCCAAGGTGCCGCCGCCTCCCGGTGACGTGACCCGTGCCCTGGCCCTTGCCCGGCGGGTGATCGTCTGCCCGAGCCTTTGGACGGCCCTGGCGCCCTCCGGAGCCGTATCAGCGGGCGACGGGCAGTGTGCGGGCTATGGAGGGCTGCGAGCGCAGGAAGGACACATAGTGGTCAGCGTCGGCCCCTTGGTCGACGGCCTTGGCCCTGACCCCGTGGCCCGTCAACTGCCGTGCGCAGCTACGGGTGTTGGCTATGGGGACGTCCCGGTCGCCGGTGGCGGAGTAGAGGGTTATCCGCACTCCTCGGCCCGGCTTCCAGTCGCAGGTGCGGTCATTGACGCGGAGCGCTTCCAGCAGGGCGCCGGAAGGGTGCCGGAGCTTGCGGTACCAGGTGTCCGTCAGCAGGTCTTCGAGGCGTTCGGGCAGCTTGCCGGCGATGTCTTCCGCCGGGTGCTCACTGTCGAAGAGGTCCTCGACCCGGTCGGCGTAGGGGGCTCGGAACACCTCGGCGGGATCGTTGTAAAGCGGATGCAGGCGGTTCTGGGCCGTGAGGAAGAAGGAGAGGTAGAAGACGGCGGACCGGGGGTCGATACGGCCGTCGAACATCCCGGGGAGTTCCGCGCCGACGAGGTCGTACGGCCCGCCGACCGGAGCGAGCATCCCGAGGCGGAAACGCGGATCGGCGCCGCGGTGCAGCTCGCGGCCCAGTGCCATGGCGACCTGCCCGCCCTGGGAGAAGCCGGTGACGGACACCGTGCGGTCAAGGGTGGCGCCAAGCTTGGGGGCGGCCGAGTGCGCTGCCCGGAGCATGTCGAGGGAGGCCGAGACGGAAGACCGGGCGTCCATGTACGGGTGGCGTCCGGGGCTGGTGCCGAGGCCGAGGTAGTCGGGGGCGAGGGCGACGCGGCCGGCCGAGGCGTACAGCACCGACACCGCCCGGTCGGGGCCGTCCGCCATCGAGGGGGCGTAGCCGCGGTAGGCGAGGGTGCCGTGGGTGTGAACGACGGGCGGGAGATGGCGGGAGTCGCCGCCCGTGGGGAGGGCGAGCAGGCCGGAGGCGGTGGTGGGTCGGCCGTCGGGGGTGATCGTGCGGTAGGTCAGGCGGTATGCGGCGACGCCATGCCTGGCGGTGCCGGTCTCCAGGCCCTGTTTCTGTGCCTGGCCGATGACCTCGGCCCGGCTCTGCCGGCCGAGGGGCGTGAGCGAGAGGAGTGTCCCGCGCCCCTGGCCACTTCTCGGTGCGGCGACGGCGTGAACCGACTCTCCGGACTCTGCCCGCTGCGTCGTGAAGGCCGCCGGCGCCGCGAGGGCCGGGGCCGTGGTGAGCGCCGCCAGCACGAGGGCGGCGCCTGCCACCAGGGCGCGCGGGACGCGTCGTTGCCCGCGCGGTGTACCCGCCTCGGCCGGCATACCGGATGCGGCCGGACCGTCGGAGGTGGGCCTTACGCCGGCCGCTGCCGGAGGGGAAGAGGAGGAAGCGGAAGAGGAGGAAGAAGAGAAAGAAGAGGAAGAGGGATGCTGCCGCGGTGTTCTGTTCGTCATGTCGTTGACGGTACGGAGATCACGCGCCTTGCAGAATGCGGCTTTCCACCCAACTCAGCTGTGGTTTTCCTCAGGTTGGGGAGGGGCCCAGCAACGCCCCGGCAACACCCCCGCCCCCCCGCACTGCGGTCCTCGGCGGTAGGCGGCTGTCCGCTACAGCCGCTGGATGATCGTCCCCGTTGCCAGTGCCCCGCCCGCGCACATGGTGATCAGGGCGAATTCCTTGTCCCTGCGTTCGAGTTCGTGCAGTGCGGTGGTGATCAGCCGGGCGCCGGTGGCGCCGACCGGGTGGCCGAGGGCGATGGCGCCGCCGTTCACATTCACCTTCTCCAGGTCCTGTTCGAAGACCTGCGCCCAGGAGAGCACGACGGACGCGAAGGCCTCGTTGATCTCGACCAGGTCGATGTCCTTGAGGGACATCCCGGCCTTGCCGAGCACCGCGCGGGTGGCGTCGATGGGGCCGTCCAGGTGGAAGTGCGGATCGGCGCCGACCAGCGCCTGGGCCACGATGCGGGCCCGCGGCTTGAGTCTGAGGGCGCGCGCCATGCGCTTGGAGGCCCACATCAGCGCGGCGGCGCCGTCGGATATCTGGGAGGAGTTGCCCGCCGTGTGGACGGCGGTCGGCATCACGGGCTTGAGGCCGCCCAGCGCCTCCATGCTGGTGTCCCGCAGCCCCTCGTCGCGGTCGACCAGCCGCCACATGCCCTGGCCCGCGGCCTGCTCCTCCTCGGTGGTGGGGACCTGGACGGCGAAGGTCTCCCGTTTGTAGCGCTCCTCGGCCCAGGCGGCGGCCGCCCGCTCCTGTGAGATCAGGCCGAGCGAGTCGACGTTCTCCCGGGTCAGCCCCCGGTTGCGGGCGATGCGTTCGGCCGCTTCGAACTGGTTGGGCAGATCGACATTCCACTCGTCGGGCCAGGGCTTGCCGGGGCCGTGCTTGGAGCCGCTGCCGAGCGGCACCCGGGACATCGCCTCGACGCCACAGCCGATGCCGATGTCGATGACACCGCCTGCGATCATGTTGGCGACCATATGGTTGGCCTGTTGGGAGGATCCGCATTGACAGTCCACGGTGGTCGCGGCGGTCTCGTACGGGAGGCCCATCGTCAGCCAGGCGTTGCGTGCCGGGTTCATGGACTGTTCGCCGGCGTGGGTGACGGTGCCGCCGACGATCTGTTCGACGCAGTCGGGCTGGATGCCCGTACGGGCGAGGAGTTCGCGGTAGGTCTCACCCAGGAGATAGGCGGGGTGGAGGTTGGCGAGCGCACCTCCGCGCTTGCCGATGGGGGTGCGTACTGCTTCGACGATGACGGGTTCCGCGGCCATGACTGACTCGTCCTCTCCTCGCGTCCGCGGATGTTCCGGCACCCACGGAAGAAGAACTAGTACGCGTTCTAGTTCTACAAACAGTCTTATGAGACGCCCTCCGGGGCGCAAGGGGCGTGCAACACCCTTGTCCACAACCGGAGTCGCCAGACCCCTTGCCACTTGTAGAGCGCGTCATTACCTTCACCGCACCCATACCTGATGAACCGTCAGACGTCTCGGATGGACCAGGAGTCGCCGATGCCATGTCCCGCGCTGCCCGACGGGTTCGACTTCACCGACCCCGACGTCTACCAGTCCCGCGTTCCGCTCCCCGAGTTCGCACAGCTGCGGCGGACCGCGCCCGTGTGGTGGAACGCCCAGCCGCACGGTATTGCCGGCTTCGGTGACGACGGGTACTGGGTCGTCACCCGTCATCAGGACGTCAAGGAGGTGTCCACCAAGCCCGAGATCTTCTCCGCGAGCCTCAATACCTCGATCATCCGCTTCAACGCGGCCATGACCCGCGACCAGATCGACGTACAGAAACTCATCATGCTGAACATGGACCCGCCCGAGCACACCAGGGTCCGCCAGATCGTGCAGCGCGGCTTCACCCCGCGCTCGATCCGGGCCCTGGAGGACGCGCTGCGCCACCGGGCGGAGCAGATCGTCGCCGAGGCGCGCCGGAAGGGCTCGGGGGACTTCGTCACCGATGTCGCCTGCGAACTCCCCCTCCAGGCCATCGCGGAACTCATCGGCATCCCCCAGGACGACCGGGCGCGCATCTTCGACTGGTCGAACAAGATGGTCGCGTACGACGATCCCGAACTGGCCATCACCGAAGAGGTCGGCCTCAATGCGGCCACGGAGCTGATCTCGTACGCGATGAACCTCGCCGCGGTGCGCAAGGAATGCCCGGCCAAGGACATCGTCAGCCAACTGGTCGCGGCGGAGGACGAAGGGAATCTCGGCTCCGACGAGTTCGGCTTCTTCGTGCTGCTGCTGGCGGTGGCCGGCAACGAGACCACGCGTAACGCGATCACCCACGGGATGCATGCCTTCCTCACCCATCCCGACCAGTGGGAGCTCTACAAGCGCGAGCGCCCCGGGACGGCGGCCGAGGAGATCGTCCGGTGGGCGACCCCGGTGGTCTCCTTCCAGCGCACCGCCACCCAGGACACCGAGCTGGGCGGCGCGGAGATCAACAAGGGCCAGCGGGTGGGGATCTTCTACTCCTCCGCCAACAACGACCCGGAGGTCTTCGACCACCCCGAGGTCTTCGACATCACCCGGGACCCCAACCCCCATCTGGGCTTCGGGGGCGGCGGCCCGCACTTCTGCCTCGGCAAGTCCCTGGCGGTCCTGGAGATCAACCTGATCTTCGGTGCCATCGCGGATGCCATGCCCGGCATCTCCCTGGCGGGCGACCCGCGCCGGCTCCGCTCGGCCTGGCTCAACGGCGTCAAGGAGCTGCAGGTTCACTACGGTTGACGGCGGCGCCGCGGCCCAGGAGAGCGGCGACGGAAGCGGACGGTAAACGGGCGGGACGCTCACTCCGATCACGGAGGGTGGGCGTCCCGCTGATGCGTGGACCCCTATGACCCCGCGGCGTGCCGCACCTGCCCGTAGGGGCCGTCGGCCCGCCATCCGGGGCGCGCGAAACCGCGCCGAGGAAAAGCCGGACCAGGGGTATGTCCGAAACCGGTTCCTCCCTCAACCTTGCCAGCTGTCATTGGCAGACTTACATTCAACTCGCCAGTAACACTCGGCAGTTAGCCCGTTGCGCGCACCGCTCAGCACCGTCTGCGCCCCCGAGCCGCATCTTCTCCCCCATGCGCTCACCCCCGGCTCCTCCGCGCGTTTCAGCACCACACGCAACCCTGCACTCACGCATTCCCCCCACACGTTTCGACGGTGCGCTCCACCGCTCTTCGAAGGGGACATACCACCATGAAAGACGCACACGGCAGACCTGTCACGGGACGGATCAGCTGGCGGAAGTTCGCCGTGCTGTCCGTCCCGGCGCTCGCCGGCACCGCCGCCCTGGGCATCGCCCTGGCCAACGGGGCGCTGGCGGCGTCGTTCGCCGTCTCGGGACAGCAGTTCAAGGTCTCCGCGGACAGCCTCAAGGGCGACGGATTCGCCCAGTACGGCAGTGTCGACACGAACGCCAGGGGAGACCTCCTGCCGGTCGCCGTCACCGCCATCAAGACCGCCCAGCTGAACCATCTGTGCCAGTCGGTCGTCACCCATCTGCCCGTTGTCGGCGATATCTCGCTCAACCTCAGCGCCGGTACGGGCAGCACGCCCGTCGAGGCGACCAATCTCTTCGTGGACGCCACCCAGCTCTCCGGCAACGCGTCCTTCCACCAGATCGAGATCGGCCGGGACGCCTCCACCCTCGACAAGGGACCGGACAGCGCCCAGGGCATGCAGGACCTCTTCGCCCAGCAGGCCGATGACGTCAGCATCAGCAAGCTCCGGCAGACCGCCTGGGCCACCAATGCGGGGACCTTCAAGCTGTCCGGTCTGAGCATGAAGATCTCCAAGGGCAAGAAGGAATGCTTCTGACCTGGCGGCGCTGGCGGACGGGACGGCCCTTCTGGGGTGGTCTTGCGGCCGTCATCGCCGGCGCCGAGATCTGCGCCATCCCTCTGGCACCGCTGAAGATCATGCTGCAACAGGGGATCGCCGGCATCCCGTCGGTCCTGATGGGGCTGGTGATGATCGTGATGGGGCTCTCGGCGTGGTTCGCGCCGCACTACCGGGGTATCGCGGGTGTGCTCACCGTGCTGTGTGCGGCGGCCGCGCTGGTGATGTCCAACCTCGGTGGCTTTCTGATCGGCACCGTCATCGGGATTCTCGGCGGCTCGATGATCTTTGCCTGGCAGCCGGTCACTCCGACGGGACCCGAAGCCCCCGAGGCACCCGGGGCCGCTGCCGCGCCGGGCGGCGGCGCGCCCGCGCCCTGCGAGCCCTAGCCACCTCCCGCCCGCCGTCCGCCGCGCCCGCCCGTACGCGTACCCCCACGCCTTCGTCCGCGTACGGGGCGGACCGCTGCCCGCGCCACCCGCCGCACCGCTCCTCCGGCACCCCACCCCTCAGAAGGAGAACCACGATGACGATGACGCACCCCACCCGCCGTACGCCCCGTCAGCGCGTCTTACGCACCGCCGGAACCGGAATCGTCGCGGCCCTCGGTCTGGCCCTCGCCGTGACGAGTCCCGCGACGGCACAGCCGGCCGGGACGCCGTCCGCCGCCGCGCCGTCCACGACCGTGAGTCCCGCGGGTCACAGCTTCACCGCCAAGCTGAGCGGCAAGGCCACCTTCAAGGCAGGTTCGGTGACCGTCACCTGCTCGACCTCGGTCTCCAGTGGGCAGGTGCCTGCCGCCCCCGGCAACCAGAACCCGGAAGGCCCGGTGAGCAGTTCCACCACCCCGGCGACCTACGGCTCCTGCACGACGAGCATGCCGGGTGTCAGCGCGACCGTCACCACGACCGGCACCTGGGGCGTGGCCATGCAGTACGGGACGCCGGTGACCGCCGGACTGACCATCCCGGCCGGCGGGTTCGTGCTCAAGACCAGCGGGCTGGCGTCCTGCACGGTGACCGCGGCGCCCACCTCGGCGGCAACGGTGAACGGCAGCTGGACCAACGGCGCGCCGTCCACCCTCACCTTCACCAATGCGTCGGTGCCGGTGAAGGTGGTGGGCGGCTTCGGCTGTCCGACCAGCGCGACCAGCTCGACGTTCAACGCCGCCTACACGGTCAGCGACACCACCGATCCCGCATCCCAGATCACCGTCACCGGCTGAGCACCGGCTGAGCCACGGGTGGCGTCCGTTCCCCGAGCGGGCGTCACCCTCTCAGCGTGCGTTCAGACCGGCGGCCACCACGGTCACCAGCACCGCCACGGCCACCGTGCCGCTCAGGAACGCGGTGATCAGCCGGCGCCGCAGGGCCCGGTAGACGCCTTCGTACTCGGTCCGCAAAGCGGCGCTGCGGGTCGCGATGCGCTCCAGGTAGGTCCGCGACGCATCGCGCTGGTCCTGGCAGTAGCGCAGCTCCACTTCCCGCCGCTGGGTGTCGGTGAGCCAGGGCAGACCGGCGCAGAAGTCCTGCGCGCGGGTGCGGGCCCGGTCCTTCTCCGCCTCCCAGAGGAGAAATCCCTCGATCTCGTTGACGGCCTGGTCCAGCGGCATTTCCGCGGCCCTCCGCATTCCTCCGTCCCGCCCCGTTCCCTCGGCCTTCTGCATTTGTCCGCCCCTCCGCCTTCCCTCGCTCATGTGCGTGCCCCGATTTCGGTGGGGGCGGCGTCCTCGGCGGCCGCCATGGCTTCGATCTCGCGTGCGATCTCCGGGTGGTGCAGGTCGAACGCCGGGGATTCGGAGCGAATACGCGGCAGCGTACGGAAGTTGTGCCGCGGCGGCGGGCAGGACGTCGCCCATTCCAGCGAACGGCCGTATCCCCAGGGGTCGTCGGTCTCGACCTTCCGGCCGTACTTCGCGGTCTTCCAGACGTTGTAGAGGAACGGCAGGAGGGAGAGCCCGAGGAGGAAGGAGAAGATGCTGGAGAGGGTGTTCAGAGTGGTGAATCCATCGGCGGCGAGATAGTCGGGGATACGGCGCATCATGCCTTCCGCGCCGAGCCAGTGCTGGACGAGGAAGGTGCCGTGGAAGCCCACGAACAGCGTCCAGAAGGTGATCTTGCCGAGCCGCTCGTCCAGCATCTTGCCGGTGAACTTCGGCCACCAGAAATGGAACCCGGAGAACATCGCGAAGACGACGGTGCCGAAGACCACGTAGTGGAAGTGCGCCACGACGAAGTACGAGTCGGAGATGTGGAAGTCCATCGGCGGCGAGGCCAGGATCACACCGGTCAGACCACCGAACGTGAAGGTGATCAGGAAGCCGATCGCCCACAGCATCGGCGTCTCGAAGGACAGCGAGCCCTTCCACATCGTGCCGATCCAGTTGAAGAACTTCACACCGGTCGGCACCGCGATCAGGAACGTCATGAACGAGAAGAACGGCAACAGCACGCCGCCCGTCACATACATGTGGTGCGCCCACACCGTGACCGAAAGACCGGCAATCGAAATCGTCGCCGCAATCAGACCGATGTAACCGAACATCGGCTTCCGGGAGAACACCGGAATGACCTCGGAAATGATGCCGAAGAACGGCAGGGCGATGATGTACACCTCGGGGTGGCCGAAGAACCAGAAGAGGTGCTGCCAGAGCAATGCGCCACCATTGGCCGCATCGAAGACATGCGCACCGAATTTACGGTCCGCCTCCAGCGCGAACAGCGCCGCCGCCAGCACCGGGAAGGCCAGCAGGACCAGCACACCGGTCAGCAGCACGTTCCAGGTGAAGATCGGCATCCGGAACATCGTCATGCCAGGCGCCCGCATACAGATGATCGTCGTGATGAAGTTGACCGAACCGAGGATCGTGCCGAAGCCCGAGAGGGCCAGACCCATGATCCACATATCGCCGCCGATTCCGGGGGAATGCACCGAATCGGAGAGCGGGGCATAGGCGAACCAGCCGAAATCCGCGGCTCCTTGAGGCGTCAGAAAACCACCGACCGCGATCAGCGAGCCGAAGAGGTAGAGCCAGTAGGCGAACATGTTCAGCCGGGGAAAGGCGACATCGGGCGCGCCGATCTGCAGCGGCATGAGCCAGTTCGCGAATCCGGCGAACAGCGGCGTCGCGAACATCAGCAGCATGATCGTGCCGTGCATCGTGAACGCCTGGTTGAACTGCTCGTTCGACATGATCTGGTGGCCGGGACGGGCCAGTTCGGCGCGCATCACCAGGGCCATCAGACCGCCGAGGCAGAAGAAGGCGAACGCGGTGACCAGGTAGAGCGTGCCGATGGTCTTGTGGTCGGTGGTCGTCAGCCACTTCACGGGAAACTTCATGCCCGGTAGGTGTCCGGAGCCGTCGCGATCCTCACTGCCCGCGGGGACAGGGCGGGGTGGGAAGTTTCACCCCGGAGGGTGTGAAGATCGGGGCCATGCCGGACACCAAGGGTTCATGAGCACGGACGACGCCTTCGCCGAGGCCTATCGCGCGCACTACTGGGCGGTCAGCCGCTTTGTGGCGCGGCGGCTGGACGGGCAGGCACTTGAGGTCGAGGAAGTGGTGGCGGAGGTCTTCTCCATAGCCTGGAGACGCCGCGCCGAGCTTCCCGACGCGCCGCTGCCCTGGCTGTACGGGGTGGCCCGGAACTGTCTGGCCAATACGGTGCGGGGGCTGGGCCGTTACCGGCGGCTGCTGCACCGGCTCGGCAATCACGAGGCGGCGCACCGCCGGCAGACCGTGGACAGCCCGGACGCCGAGCGGCCCGGTTCCTGGGTGCATGAGGCGCTGGCCCGCCTCTCCCCCGCCGACCAGGAGGTGCTGCGGCTGACGGCCTGGGAGGAACTGACCATCGAGGAGCTGGCGGTGACCCTGGGGTGTGGCCAGAGCGCGGCGGCCATGCGGCTGCACCGGGCGCGCGGCCGGCTCCGTACCCAGATCGAGCGGATGCGCCGGCGCGAGACCGCCCGGCCCGAGGCGCCTCCACCACGGACCGACGCGCCCCCCGCGCCGGCACCGGCCCCGCGCCCGGCCACTCCCCGCCCCCTCTCCCCCCACCCCGTACCGACCCGAGCGGGAGGCCGCCGCCATGACTGAGGAACTGGAGCTGCTGCGGCAGGCCGACCCCGTCTCCGCCGACGAGGGACCCTGGCGCGACCGCCCGCTGACCGCGCGGGCTGAGGCCCGTCTGGCGGCGCTCACCACCGGTGCCGTACCGCGCGGCCGCCCGCGCCCCGTGCGCCGGCGCCGTCTGCTGATGGGCCTGACCGCCGTGTCGGCGGCCGCCGTCGCCGCCCTGGTGCTCACCTTCTCCGGCGCCGGCAGCAGCCCCGCCGTCGCGGCGCCCGCCGCCCTCCCCCTGCACGCCGACGCACCGTCCGTGTCACTGGACCTGCTCGCCCGCAGGGCGGAGGCCAGGGCGCGGACGGCGGCTGCCGAGGACGGGCCGCGGCGGGGCAGCCATCTGCAGAGCTGGTACATGAGCATGGAGACGGGCCCGGACGCCGCGCCCCCCGTAACCGTGCCCGAGGAGCGCATCACCAGCTGGAACGACGACGGCAGCGGCTCGGAACTGGTCGTGGCCACCGACCCCCGGCACCCGGGCCGTCCGGTGATCCACGACAACGACGGCGAGTGGCAGACCGTGAGCGACGGCAAGGTCCTGCACCGCAAGACCTATCCGGCGGGCTCGGAGGCGCAGCACAGCGGGCTGGCCGGCCGTACCAAGCCCCCGACGGACGCCGGGGCGCTGCGCGAACAGCTGTCGTGGCTGTACGGCGGGGCGGGCGGCACCAGCACCACGCCGCAACTGCTGTCGGCGCTCTCCTCGTTCCGCCAGGAGTGGACGCCGGGACCGCGGGAGACGGCCGCCATCGTCCGGATGCTGGCCGATGCGGACGGTCTGCGGCAGGCGGGGGTGGTCACCGACCGGCTGGGCCGGCGCGGGCAGGCGTATGTGTACGACGGCCCGGACGGCGCAACGAATTCCACCCGCCAGATGGTGATCCTCGATCCGCGTACCGGCGAACTCCTGGGCCTGGAGATCACCTTCACCAAGGACGAACCGGAGTTCCGGATCAGGTCGGGGGAGGTCATGTCGTACGAGGCATGGATGCCGTGAGGCGCCGGCGGCCCGGGGACGGAGCGGCGTACCGGGCCGCGCCCCCGAGTGGCGGGGCGGGCGGTCATGACTGATCCTTGAGGGAACGCGACGATCCACCTCGGCGCGGCGGTGCAGTGCGCCCGCCGCGCCGTTTCCCTGCCCGGCACACCCCGACCCGGTGCGTGTCACACCCCGCCCCGGCGCGTGACACACGTCACAACCGGCCGATGGTTGCAGCAGAACTTCGCGATATGGATCACAGGCCGAGGGGTCGCAAACTGATCCCCGAATGGGAGTTTCCCCTGCAAGGAGCGGGTATACGGCCGACTGCGCGGTCGTCCGCGCACTGTCCGTGATGATCCGGTCTGCCCCTATGGTCGACCTTTGCCCGTCGCGTCATGACGGGCCGCGCCCGCCTCCCCACGGCGGGCAGTGTCATGTTGTCGTCCAAGAGAGCGCAGGCGAGCGAACACGTGCCGACGCAGTCCCCCGTCGCACCCGGCCCCCGTCACCCCGCCGGCAGTCGAGCCGATGCCGCATCCGGTCTCCGGAAGGACCGCGGGGCGGATCCCGCGCAGCACTCATCCGGCGAGGTGACCGTCGTCGATCCCGCGATGGTCAAGCGTGCAGTCTCGGCCGCCGCGCTCGGCAATGCGATGGAGTGGTTCGACTTCGGCGTGTACAGCTACATCGCGGTCACCCTCGGACATGTCTTCTTCCCGTCCGGGAATCCGACCGCGCAGTTGCTGTCGACGTTCGGAGCGTTCGCGGCGGCGTTCCTGGTGCGTCCCATCGGCGGCATGGTCTTCGGGCCGCTCGGTGACCGGATCGGCCGGCAGAAGATTCTCGCCATCACCATGATCATGATGGCGGCGGGCACCTTCGCCATCGGCCTGATCCCGTCCTATGCCTCCATCGGCGTCGGCGCACCGATCCTGCTGCTCGTCGCCCGCCTGATACAGGGCTTCTCCACCGGTGGTGAATACGGTGGCGCCTCCACCTTCATCGCCGAGTACGCCCCGGACAAGAAGCGCGGATTCCTCGGCAGCTGGCTGGAGTTCGGCACCCTGGCCGGCTACGTCGGCGGCGCCGGCCTGGTCACGCTGATGACCGCGCTGCTGTCCACCGAGGACCTGCACTCCTGGGGCTGGCGCATCCCGTTCCTGATCGCCGGACCGATGGGCATCATCGGCCTCTACCTGCGGATGCGGCTCGAAGAGACCCCGGCCTTCGCGCAGCTGGAGAAGGAGGCGCGGACGAAGGAGAAGGCGCGCCGCGAGGTCGAGAAGCGGATCGGCATCCGCGAGATGATCTTCGGTCAGTGGCGGTCGCTGCTGCTGTGCGTCGGGCTGGTCCTGGTCTTCAACGTCACGGACTACATGCTGCTGTCGTACATGCCGAGCTATCTGACCTCGGAGCTGAAGTACGACGAGACGCACGGGCTGCTGGTCGTGCTGGCGGTGATGGTCCTGATGATGGCGGCCCAGCCGTTCGCGGGCCGGCTCACCGACCGCTTCGGCCGCCGTCCGGTCATCGCCGCGGGCTGCCTCGGCTTCCTGGTGCTGTCCGTCCCCGCCCTGCTGCTGATCCGGCAGGGGTCGCTGGCCGCCATCGCGGTGGGCATGGCCGCGCTCGGACTGCTGCTGGTCACCTTCACCTCGTCGATGCCGGCCACGCTGCCCGCGCTGTTCCCGACCAAGGTCCGCTACGGCTCCCTGTCGATCGGCTTCAACGTCTCCGTGTCGCTCTTCGGCGGTACGACGCCGCTGGTGGTCACCGCCCTGATCGGCGCGACCGGCAACAAGATGATGCCCGCCTACTACATGATGGCGGCGGCCGTGATCGGCGGTATCGCCGTCCTGCTGATGTCGGAGAGCGCCCGTAAGCCGCTGCCCGGCTCCCCGCCGGCCGTCGAGACCGAGGCGGAGGCGGAGGAGATCCGTCACGCGGCCAAGGCCGACGCGACGGTCTGACACCCACGGACTGCCCACCCTCCAGGCGCCACAGGGCCCGGCTCGGATACTTCCGGCCGGGCCCTCGGCATTCCCCGGAATCCCCGGATTCCCCGGCCCTGACCTGCGCCCCTGCGGCACCGTGCGGCACGATGGTCGGCATGAGCATCGTGAAGATCAATGTACTGACCGTGCCCGCCGAGCAGCGCGAGGTCCTGGAGAAGCGCTTCGCGGCGCGCGCCGGCACCGTGGACTCCTCGGACGGCTTCGAATGGTTCGAGCTGCTGCGCCCCGTGGAGGGCACCGACCAGTACCTCGTCTACACCCGGTGGCGGGACGAGGAGTCGTTCCAGGCGTGGATGGAGGGGCCGATGAAGGCCGCGCACCAGCAGGGCGGCGGCGCCGAGGGCGGGGAGCGGCCCAAGCCCGCCGCGTCCGGTTCCACGCTGTGGTCCTTCGAGGTGGTGCAGCAGGCCGGGCCGAAGCAGGGCTGACCGTCACCGGCGGCGTCACCCGGAAATGCGTTGCGCGGCGCACCGGACCGGCCGTGACAATGGCGCCATGAGTGACGCCGCCACCCTCCGTCTCCCCTGGACCGTCGCCGCCGAGCCGGCCGGTTCGCCGGACGCCGAGGCCCTGTTGCGCGAGTACTACACCGAGGTGGCCGACCGCTACTTCGCGCTGCACGAGGACCGCCGTTCGACGCCGGAGGAGATCGAGGAGGGGCTGGCGGAGTACCCCACGGCCGATCTGGCACCGCCGGGCGGCGTGCTGCTGGTGGCGCGTCATGGCGAGGAGGTGGCGGGCTGTGCCGGGGTGCGGCTGCTGGACGCGCGCACGGCGGAGCTCAAGCAGATGTTCGTACGGCCCGCCCGGCGCGGGCTGGGCGGCGCGGGGGCGCTGCTGCGGGCCGCCGAGACGGCCGCGGTGCGGCTGGGCGCCGAGCGGCTCCGGCTCGACACCCGGCTCGATCTGGTGGAGGCCGTCGCGCTCTACCGGCGGCACGGCTTCCTGGAGATCGATCCGTACCACGACGACGACCCTTATGCAGAGATCTTCTTCGAGAAGCGGCTGGACGGGGCCAGTTGAGGAGCTAGCCCGAACTCCCCTCCAGCGTGCTCACTTGGCCAGGTCCGGTGGCTGGGGCGTGGGCGGGTGGGTGCGGGGCAGCGGTGGCCGGGCGTCGCCGTTGTGCGGCTCCTCCGCGTCCGAGCCGCACAGCTCCGCCGTCAGCTCGTGGACGAGTTCGGTGAGATCGGTGGGCCGGTCCCTGGTCCACCAGTCGCCCAGCATCTCCGCGAGCGACTGCTGACGGGCCGCCGAGAGCCGCTCCGCGGTCTCCCGTCCAGGGCCGGTGAGCAGCAGCAACAGCCCTTCGCGGGTGGCGAGTCCGCGTTCCTCGATCTGGCGGACGCTCTCGGAGATCACTCCCAGCGGCACGGTACTGCGTTCGGCGAGCAGTCCCGGTTCCACCGAGCCGTAGCGGTGGATGCGCAGGATCAGCCAGGCCGCGGCCGGTTTGAGGTCCAGTCCGGCCCGTGCGGCGATCTTCTCGTAGATGTGCTTGCGGCCTTCTCGGCTGCCGAGGATGGACAGGGCGCGGGCGACCTCGTCGCGCGAGGACCGTTCGACGGGGTTGGAGGAGAGCACCTCGCTGGTGTCGGGCGCCGTGACACTGCTGCGCAACGGCTCCTCCTTGAGGAACCAGGCCAGCGCGAAGGCGACCAGGACGACGGGGACGGCGTAGAGGAAGACATCGGTGATGGAGATGGCGTAGGCGTCGAGGACGGCGGTGCGCCGGCCGGGCGGCAGCTGCGCGACGGTCCGCGGGTCCTCGGCGACCCTGGAAGGGTCGATGCCCGGCGGCAGTTGCTGACCGGCGAGGGCGTCCGCGATCCGCGTACCGAGGTTGCCGGCGAAGACCGTGCCGAAGAGGGAGACGCCGAACGAGCCGCCGATGGAGCGGAAGAACGTGGCACCGGAGGTGGCCACGCCCAGGTCCTTGTAGGGCACGGCGTTCTGCACGATGAGGACCAGCACCTGCATGACCAGGCCGAGTCCGAAGCCGAAGACGAAGAAGCAGGCACTCATCTCGGCGACGCCGCTGCCCTGGTCGAGCCGGTGCAACAGCAGCAGGCCGAGCGCCACGACACCGGTGCCGGCGATCGGGAAGACCTTGTAGTGGCCGGTGCGGCTGACGATCTGCCCGGAGCCGGTGGAGGCCAGCAGCATGCCGAAGACCATCGGCAGCATGTGCACCCCGGACATGGTCGGGCTGACGCCCTGTACGACCTGCAGGAACGTCGGCAGATAGGTCATCGATCCGAACATCGCGAAGCCGATGACGAAGCCGATGACGGCGGTGAGCGAGAAGGTGCGCAGCCGGAACAGGCGCAGCGGCAGCACGGGTTCGGCGGCCCGGCGCTCGATGACGAGGAAGGCGCCCAGCAGGACGACGCCGAGCACACCGCACCCCACGACCTGCCAGGAGGCCCAGGGGTAGGTGACGCCGCCGAACGAGGTCATCAGCACGAAGCAGGCGGCGACCGCGGCAATCGTCGCGGTGCCCAGGTAGTCGATCCGGTGCGGGGTGCGGCGGCGCGGGATGTGCAGCACGGCGGCGATGACGGCGAGCGCGACGATGCCGACGGGGACGTTGATGTAGAACACCCAGCGCCAGCTGAGGTGGTCCACGAACAGCCCGCCGAGCAGCGGGCCGAGGACGCTCGAACTGCCGAAGACGGCACCGAACAGGCCCTGGTACTTCCCCCGTTCGCGGGGCGGCACGATATCGCCGACGATCGCCATGGACAGCACGATCAGCCCGCCGCCGCCCAGCCCCTGGAGGGCCCGGAAGGCGATCAGCTCGCCCATGTTCTGCGCGATACCGCACAGCACCGAGCCGATCAGGAAGATCACGATGGCGGTCTGGAAGAGCTTCTTGCGGCCGTACAGGTCACCGAGCTTGCCCCAGAGGGGTGTCGCGGCCGTCGAGGCCAGTAGGTAGGCGGTGACAACCCAGGAGAGATGGTTGATGCCGCCGAGGTCGCTGACGATCGTGGGCAGCGCGGTGGCGACGATGGTCTGGTCGAGCGCCGCGATGAGCAGGCCGAGCAACAGCGCGCCGATCGCGGCGAGGACCGTCCGCCGGGACCGGTCCTCGCCGGGGACGGCAGGAGCGCCGGTGTCCTGCGCCATGAGCGTCTCCCTCCGTTTCCGGAGCGTCCCGTGCGGTGCCGGGGCCCCGGAGCGTCCCGTGCGGTGCCGGCCGTCCGTCCCGTCCCGGGCCACCGCCGGCCGCCCTTCCCGTTGCGTCCCTGCTTCGGACTTCTTCCATCCTGGGCGGTTCCGCCGGATATGGCCCGCCGAGTGACGGCCGGTACCGGGGGTCGTCCGGGGGACACCTGGGGCATGCCGGGCGGATGTCTTCGAGCGCCTGCGCGGACCGGTGCGGCGTCTGGATAATCGCTGCCGGTTCGATGCCTCCAGGGAGGGGAACACCCGTGACGGCACAGACCTGTCCGCACTGCCGCGCCCCCGTACGCGGCGGCGGCCGGCCGAGCTGCCTGTGTGCGGCGGTCGGGGCGGACGACTTCGATCCGCTGCGCATTCGGCCGTACGTGTCACTGCCCGACGACAACGCCGGCGACGGGGAGGCCGACGACGACGGGGGCGATCACGGCGGGGCGAGCGGCACCGGCACCGGCCGGGGCGACCTGCTGGACTTACCCGGGGTGGACGCGGCGGTGCATCGCACCGACGGCCCGTCGACCGCCGCCGGGCCGCCCCTCGCCGACGGCCCGTCGGACGCCACCAGCCCGCCCCTCGCCCCCACTCCGCCGGCCACCGGCCCGGCCGAACCCCTGGCGCCCCGGATGCGGCGCCGTCCGAGCCCGGTCTCCCGGACGTTCCACGCATCGGAGGAGGAGCGGCCGACGGAGCAACCCGCCGGCCGCTCCCCCGCCTCCCTTCGCCGCAAGCGCCTGCTGCCCGCCGTGCTGCTGACCGCCGGGGCCGCGGTGGCCGCCACGGCCGTGCTGATCGGCACCGACGCCTTCTCCGACGACACCCGGACCCGGGCCACGGCGCCCGGCCGCGGCAGCACCTCCCCCGGCGCCACCCTCCCCACCGGCGGCACATCCGCCCCCGCACCGAGCGGCCCCGACTCCCCCACCCCGGCCCGCTCCGCGTCGCCCGACGCGACCGCCCCCGAGGCCACCATGCGGCCCTACCGGACCCCGGCGCCGCGTCCCCCCGCCCCCACCCGGGCCTCCGGCAGCGTCTCGGACGCCCCCGCTACCCACGCCCCCAGCGCCCCGCCCACCGGGCCGCTCGTGCTGCGCGAGGGGGCCGGCGGCCCCGAAGTGCGGGAGCTGCAGGGGCGGCTGCGGCAGGTGGCGGTGTACCCCGGCCCGGACGACGGCCGCTACGACGCGGACGTACGGGACGCCGTGTCGCGCTACCAGCGGGCCTACGGGGTGGCGGGCGATCCGGACGGCGTCTACGGCGCGGTGACCCGGGCGTCCCTGGAGTCCCGGACACGCGAGCCATAGCCCTGGTGAGCAGGGCGCTGACCTGCCTGGTTGTCGCCGGCCGCTCCGTTTTGTATCGTGAAGAAACAAAGTGGTTCCGCCCGCACTCCCTGACCGGCGGGCGGGACCGCTCTGTCCTTCCGCACGGGTGCGATCCGCACCGTCCGTATGCCCGTAGCGCCCAGGAGCTTGCCGATGACGGCCACCACCACGCTCACCGCCCGCGCCCTGCTGCTGGACATGGACAGCACGATCGTGAACTCCGAAGCCGTCGTCGAGCGCTGCTGGCGCGGCTGGGCGGCCGAGCAGGGGCTGGACGCGGACGAGGTGCTCCAGGTCGTCCACGGCCGGCAGGGCTGGGCCACCATGGCCGCGCTGCTCCCGGACCGCCCGATGGAGCTCAACCTGGCGGACAACCGCCGGATGCTGGCGCAGGAGACCGCCGATATGGACGGCGTGGTGCCGGTCCCCGGCGCACCCGCGTTCATGGCCTCCCTCGCCGCCCTCCCGCACGCCCTGGTGACCTCCGCCGACATCCCGCTCTCCGATGCCCGGATGGGCGCGGCCGGACTGACCGTGCCGGCCGTGCGGATCACGGCGGAGAACGTGAGCGCTAGCAAGCCCGACCCGGAGGGCTTCCTCAAGGGCGCCGCCGAGCTGGGCTTCGCCCCCGAGGACTGCCTGGTGTTCGAGGACTCCGAGGCGGGCATCGAGGCGGGCCGGGCGGCCGGGATGCGGGTGGTCGGCGTCGGTGACCGTGCCGCCGCGTTCGCCCCCACCGTGCAGGTGCCCGACCTCACCCGGGTCCGCGTCGAGGCGCTGGCGGACGGCCTGATCGCGGTGCACGTCACTACCTAAGTGCGGCTCCGGGGCTCCTCCAAGGGGGCGGGCCCCGACGGCGACCCGCCCCTTCGGCCCGTCCTCAGCCCGCGATCGCCTCGTACAGGCTGAAGCCCGCGAGCAGCAGCATCACGCCCGCCGCGATCTTGGTGATGAGCTTGAGCGGCACATACTTCATCAGCGTGCGGCCGCCCAGGATGCCCAAGCCCGCCACGGCCCACAGCGCCAGCACGGCGCCGACGCCGACGGAGAGCGGGTCGTCGTAACGGGCCGCGAGGTTGGCGGTCATGATCTGGGTCAGATCGCCGAACTCGGCGACCAGGATCATCATGAAGCCCGCCCCGGAGACCTTCCAGAAGCTCTGGTCGGCGGGCTTCTTCACCTCTTCCTCGTCCTCGTCCTTCCTGAACAGCAGCACGGCGGCGCCCGCAAGGAAGAGGACACCGACCACGCCCTGTACCAGGCGGTGCGGGAGCAGGGTCAGCACGCTGCCCGCGGCGATCGCGAGGGCGACATGCACCAGGAAGGCGGCGGCGACACCGGCGAAGACATACGAGGCGCGGTAGCGGGTGCCGAGCATCAGACCGGCGAGGGCGGTCTTGTCGGGCAGTTCGGCAAGGAAGACGACGCCGAAGACGACGGCGGCGACGGTGAGACTGAACACGGGGTGGGATACCTCGATCGGTCGGGCCGCACCAAAGGGCCCGGGAAAGGGGTCGCTTCGGCACGGCAGCGTCAAACACTGCGGCCGAAGGTCTCGCTGGCGCGGCACTGCTGCGTGCCACGCTCCGGGCGCCGGCTCGCCACTACGGGCGGGCAGTATGTCGACGGTCCGGCAGAGAGCTACTCCCCTTCTGCTGCCGTCAAGGGTACGCGGTGCAGCCTTCCGCGCGCGACCAGCTCCAGCACCACCGCACAGGCCGTCGCCTGCACCGCCAGCAGGGCCACCAGGACGAACAGCTGCACCGCACCGGCCTGTACGGGCGAGGCCCCGCCCAGCAGCATGCCGACGAACGCGCCGGGGAGTGTGACCAACCCCACGGTCCGGGTCTGATCGAGCCCCGGCAGCAGGGCGTCCGACGCGGCCGGCCGGGCGACCTCCATCCGTGCGTCACGGTCGGGCAGCCCCAGCGCGAGGCCCGCCTCGAACTCACCGTGCCGGGTCTCCAGCTCGTCCAGCGCCCGCCGCCCGCCCAGGACGGTGGCGGTCAGCGCGCCGCCGATCAGGATGCCGGTGACGGGGATGAGCACCAGCCCGCGCGGCGGCACCAGGCCGGTGAGCAGCAGCAGCCCGACGACCGGGACGACGCCGACGGCGATCGGTGCGGCGGCCCACCACCAGCTGCGGTTCCGGGTGATCCGGCGCCCGGCGGTCCGTACCGCCACCGCGAACATCAGCACGAGAAAACCCAGCAGCCAGGAAAGGGCGTGCACCACCCAGCCGATGAGGTAGGAGACGGCGGCCAGTTGGGCGGCGGCGCGCAGTCCGGCGACGGCGATGGCCCGGGCGTGGCCGAGGCGGGCCAGTGCGGCGACGGCCACGGCGGCGATCAGCAGGACGACGAGGACGATCCCGAGAGTGATGTTGACCGGCAGCAGCACGCGCTCACTGTAGGGGTGCCACGGGGGCGCATACGCCGGAGCGCCACAACCGGAGCGCCGTTGTGCATTTATGGCGCCCTGTCAGCCCTTGAACTGACGTGGGCATGTCGTCACCCTGTTACCTGGTGCCCACCCCATGGAAACCCCACGCCGACACCATGGGCGACGCACCGCACGTCAACTTCCCCCCACATTTCGGGAGTTTCGATGAAAAAGGTCTACGCGCGTCGAGTTTCCCTCGCCGCGGGTTCGGCCGCGGCCCTGGTCTGCACGCTGGCGCTCAGCTGCCAGTCCGCCCAGGCGGCACCGCCCAGCCCGCCGGACGCCGGCACCGCCCGGACGTACCTCGCCGACATCAAGGAACAGGCCGAGGGCCCCCAGGACGGCTACAGCCGCGACAAGTTCCCGCACTGGATCGACCAGGACAAGAACTGCAACACCCGCGAAGTGGTGCTCAAGCGCGACGGCACGGACGTGCAGCAGGACGACAGCTGTGCGGCGAAGAGCGGCAAGTGGGTCTCGGCCTATGACGACGCGACCTGGACCGACGCGGCCGACCTCGACATCGACCATGTCGTCCCGCTGTCCGAGGCCTGGAAGTCCGGCGCGGCCCAGTGGACCACCGAGCGCCGCAAGGAGCTGGCCAACGACCTCACCCACTCCCAGCTGATCGCCGTCACCGACAACCTCAACCAGGAGAAGGGCGACAAGGACCCGGCGAAGTGGCTGCCGCCGAAGGCCTCGTACCACTGCGAGTACGCCCGGATGTGGGTGTGGGTGAAGCATGAGTACGGCATGACCGCGGACTCCGCCGAGAAGGCCGCGCTGAAGAAGATCCTGGACGGCTGCTGAGCCCCGCTCCTCAGGGGTGCCGATCCACGCGCCCGTCGGCCGGAAAATCACCGGCCGGCGGGCGCGCCGCCGTCCCGGTCACCCGCCGCGCCCGCTGTGCTCCTATCCTCTGACCACGACGAGGGGAGGCACCCGATGGCCGGACTGCGTTTGGGGCCGCTGCTGCGGTATGTCGACGCGGACAGCGCGACGGTGTGGGTGGAGACCGACCGGCCGTGCGTGGTGCACGTCCGCTGCGACGACGGGGCGGCCGGCGCGCAGCACACCTGGCAGGTCGCCGGGCACCACTACGCGCTGGTCCCGGTGACCGGTCTGACACCCGGCACCGAGACGCCCTACCAGGTCCTGCTGGACGACGAGCCGGGGGCACCTCCCAGCGGTAGCGGGGAGAAGGTCTGGCCGCTGCCCGACAGCCGCTTCCCCGCGAGCACGATCCGTACGCTCCCCGCCTCCGCGCACGAGCCCCTGCACTTCGCCTTCGGCTCCTGCCGCTGGTCCGCGACGCCCTCGAACGCGGCGCACGACCCGGTCGGCCCGGACGCCCTGGACACCCTCGCCGCCACTCTGGCCGCCGGTTCCGGACGGCAGCGCCCCGATGTGCTGCTCCTTCTGGGCGACCAGGTCTACGCCGACCAGACCTCCGAGGCGACCGCGCAGGTGCTGGCCGGGCGCCGCGACCTCACCGAGCCGCCGTGGAAGCAGGTCGCCGACTACGAGGAATACACCTACCTCTACTACGAGTCCTGGCTCGACCCGGAGGTCCGCTGGCTGCTGTCCACGGTCCCCAGCTGCATGATCTTCGACGATCACGATGTGATCGACGACTGGAACACCTCGGCGTCCTGGCTGGCCCGGATGCGCGCGACGCCGTGGTGGCGCGAGCGGATACTCGGCGGCCTGATGTCGTACTGGGTCCATCAGCATCTGGGCAATCTCTCGCCCGCTGAACTGGCCGCCGACGAGCTGTACGCCCAGGTCCAGTCGGTGCCGGATGCCACGGAACTGGTGCGGGAGTTCGCGGCCGGTGCGGACGCCGATGCGGCGCACGCCCGTTGGAGCTACCGCCGCGACTTCGGCCGGGTGCGGCTGGTCATGATCGACACCCGGGCCACCCGCGTCCTGGACGAGAGCAACCGCGCGATGCTCGACAAGACCGAGGGCGAATGGCTGCGGCAGGCGGTGCTGGACGGGCGCGGCAGCTACGACCATCTGCTGCTCGGCAGTTCGCTGCCCTGGCTGCTGCCGCATCTCATCCATGCCGGAGAGGGCTGGAACGCCGCGCTGTGCGCCGGTGAACGCGGCCCCCGCTGGGCCCGCAGGAGCGAGCGTCTGCGCCAGCGCGCCGACTTGGAGCACTGGTCGGCCTTCCCCGGCTCGTTCACCGCGCTCACCGAGCTGATCGCCGAGGCGGGCTCCGGCGCCCACGCCCCGGCGACGGTCTGTGTGCTGTCCGGGGACGTCCACCATGCCTATGTGGCGGAGCCGCACTGGCGCGGCGCCGGTCCGCACCCCGCGAGCCGGGTGCTCCAGCTGACCTGCTCCCCCGTCCACAACAGCATTCCCGGCTCGCTGCAGGCCGGTTTCCGCTTCGGCTGGAGCCGGTCCGGCCGCTGGCTGGGCAAGCTGCTGGCCCGGCACGGACGGCTGCCCCGGCCGGCGGTGAAGTGGCGGCGCACGGGCGGTCCCTGGTTCGGCAATCAGCTGATGACGCTGACGCTGGCGGGCCGTGCGGCGCGGCTCGCCCTGGACCAGACCCGCCGGGAGAAGCAGGGCGGCGTCCGGCTCGTCACGGTCTGGCGTGCTGCGTTGACCGATGCGCGAGTTGGCGGGGAATCCGGTGGTGCGGGCGGTCCGGAGGCGGGCACCGAACGGCCGAAGTCCGGATGATGCGGACGGCCCGGCGTCCGTGAACCTCCGGCCGGGCACTGGCGCGCACCGGAGGCCGGGCGTCCTACCTGCAAAACCGCCACATGTTTTTGCCCACCCCGGTGCTCCGCCACCGGTTCGGGCGGTGATGATGGGGCGCACGTTTTGCTCGTCGCCCGACTTCCCGGACGGCCGTGCCCCTACGGGCCGGCCGTCCGCCGCCGCAGGGAGAGCTCCTCTTGGCCGCCGACCACCTCGCCGACCACCGCCCCCGGCCCGCCCTCGCGCTCGTCGGCGCCGGGCCGCGCGGGACGAGCGTGCTGGAGCGGATCTGCGCCTCGGCCGCCGAACTGGCCCCGGGCTCCCGGCTGACCGTCCATGTCATCGACCCCGCCCCGCCCGGCGCCGGCCAGGTGTGGCGCACCGCCCAGCCGCCCGAGCTGCTGATGAACACCGTGGCCTCGCAGGTCACCCTGTTCACCGACGACAGTGTCGAGTGCGCCGGCCCGATACGCACCGGGCCGAGCCTGTACGCCTGGGAGGGGTGCGAGGTCGGCCCGGACGACTATCCGGGGCGCGCGCTGTACGGCCGCTATCTGGAGTGGGTCTTCCGCCACACGGTGCGCACCGCCCCTGAGGAGGTGACGGTCGTGACGCACCCGGCCTGCGCGGTGCGGCTGGCCGAGGCCCCCGACGGCTCGCAGTCCCTCACCCTCGACAACGGCCGGACGCTGCACGGCCTGGGGGCGGTGGTCCTCGCCCAGGGCCATCTGCCGGCCGTTGCGGACGCCGAGCAGCGGCGGCTGGCCGACTACGCCGCCGGGCACGGGCTGCGCTATCTGCCACCCGCCAATCCCGCCGATCTCTCCGCCGCCCTGGAGGCACTGCCGCCGGGCCGTCCGGTACTGCTGCGCGGTCTCGGCCTCAACTTCTTCGATCACATGGCGCTGCTGACGACGGCCCGGGGCGGCCGGTTCGTCCGCGGTGCCGGCGGGACGCTGACGTATCTGCCGTCCGGCCGCGAACCCCGGCTGTACGCGGGCTCCCGGCGCGGCGTCCCGTACCACGCGCGCGGCGACAACGCGAAGGGCGCGCACGGCCGTCATCTGCCGCTGCTGCTCACCCCGGACGTGATAGCGGCCTTCCGCAAGCGCGCGGACTCCGGTGAACTGCCCGATTTCCTGGCGGAAGTCTGGCCCCTGGTGGCCAAGGAAGTGGAGGCGGTCTACTACGAGGCGCTGCTGGCGCGGCGGGCCGCGGACGATGCGGCGGGCCACCTCTTCCGGGAGCGCTTCCGGCAGCGCTTCCTGGGCAGCGCGCACCGCAGCCCCGAAGAGGCCGCCGCCCTGGACGCGTTCGGGATCGCGCCGGGCGAGCGCTGGGACTGGGACCGGGTCTCCCGGCCGCACGCGGAGCGGTCGTTCGCCGGCCGCGCCGCCTTCCGGGAGTGGCTGCTGGACCATCTGCGGGAGGACGTCGCACACGCCCGCCAGGACAATGTGTCCGGCCCGGTCAAGGCGGCGCTGGACGTACTGCGCGATCTGCGCAACGAGCTGCGGCAGATCGTCGACCACGGCGGGCTGGCCGGCGCGTCCCGCCGCGACCACCTGGACCGCTGGTACACCCCGCTCAACGCCTTTCTGTCCATCGGGCCGCCGCGGCGCCGGATCGAAGAGATGACCGCACTGATCGAGGCCGGGGTGCTGGAGGTCATCGGCCCCCGGATGACCCTCCGGCTCGGCTCCGCCGACGGCCACGAGCCCGGTTTCACGGCCCATTCGCCGGACGTGCCGGGCTCCGCGGTGACGGCGACGGCGCTGATCGAGGCGCGGCTGCCGGAACCGGATGTCCGGCGCACCGCGGACCTGTTGCTGGCCCGGCTGCTGGCCGAGGGCGGCGGCCGGCCGCACACCGTGGACGGCTACGAGACGGGCGGGCTCGATGTGACGCCGAGCCCGTACCGCCTCATCGAGGCCGACGGGCGGCACCATCCGCGGCGGTTCGCGGTCGGGGTGCCGACGGAGGGGGTGCACTGGGTGACGGCGGCCGGGGCGCGTCCCGGGGTGGGGTCGGTCACCTTGGCCGATACGGATGCGGTGGCGCGGGCGGCCCTGCGGGCGGCGGTCGTGGACACGGCCCCGGGCCGGGGCACGGGTGCGGGCAGGGCTTCGGCGAGCGGAATGGGGTCGGGCAGGGCCTCGGCGAGCGGCGTGGTTCCGGCGGCAGGTGTGGTTTCGGCGACTGGTGTGGCCACTTCCAGCCAAAGATCCCATTTGGCCAGAGGTTGAACTTGCAAGTACAGATTAGGTGTCCCTAACCTGTCCCCTTCACGGTTACGTCGTCCCCAGAAACCGTAGGAGTCCCCACATGTCACCGCTCACCACGTTCCTCCAGAGATCCACCCCGCACGTGCTCGCACTCTTCCGCATCGTCATCGGCCTGCTCTTCGCCTGCCACGGCGCGTCCTCGCTCTTCGGCGTCCTCGGCGGTGCGATGGGTCAGGGCGGCACCGTCCCCACCGGCAGCTGGCCGGGCTGGTACGCCGCCGTGATCCAGCTGGCCGGCGGTCTCCTGGTGATGCTCGGCCTGGGCACCCGCGCCGCCGCGTTCATCAGCTCCGGCTCGATGGCGTACGCGTACTTCTCCGCGCACCAGGGCTCGGCGCTGTGGCCGATACAGAACGGTGGCGAGGCCTCCGCGATGTACTGCTGGGCGTTCCTGCTGCTCTTCTTCGCCGGCCCCGGCTCGTGGGCGCTCGACCGGGTCTTCTTCGGCGACCGCGGACAGGAGGCGACCCCGTCCGCTCAGCGGGAGCCCTCCGCCGTCTGACGCACCACTTCCCGGCGCGCGGCCCGGGACATCCCGGCCCCGCACCTCACGGCCCGTACGGCATCTCCGCCGTACGGGCCGTGCCGCGTCCACGGACGAGGGACAGGACGGACGGCGGAGAGGCTGGGCGGCGGACAGGCGGGGCGACGGACACGCCGAGCGGCGACCGGCGTCGGCCATTCCCGGCTCACCTGACATATCACGCATGCCGGATGACCCGCACACAATGCCGCTTCCCACGCATCCCACCCCCACCCTTTCGGCCACCGCGGCCAGGCGTACGCTGTATGGCTGTAGAGCCGCCCCTGCCGCACCGAGCGACGTCGCGGCGGGGTTCGGACCGGGAGAAGGACGTTGCTGGAAAGCCTGGGGTCCCTCGGCGGCACCCCTTGGGTGTATGTGATCGTCAGTCTCTCGATCGTTCTCGATGTGTTCGTCCCGATTCTGCCCAGTGGGGTCCTGGTGATCGCCGCGGCCACGACGGCGGCCGGCACCGGCACGGCGGCGGACGCGGTCGGCGGCGTCGAGGTCACCGCCACCGTCCACACCGGTGCCCACCTGGCCGAAATCATCTCCCTGGTGCTGTGCGCGGCCACCGCCTCCGTGCTCGGCGACATGGTCGCCTACCGGCTCGCCCGGCGCGGCGGCGACCGCTTCGACCGCGCCATCGGCCGCTCCCGCCGGCTGAGCACGGCACAGGAACGACTCGGAACGGCGCTGACGCGAGGCGGCGGCGGCATCGTCGTCCTGGCCCGCTTCGCCCCTGCCGGACGCTCCGTGGTCAGCCTGGGCGCCGGTGTCGCGCACCGTACGGTCCGCGAGTTCCTCCCGTGGTCCGCACTGGCCGGTTTGGCCTGGGCGTCCTACAGCGTGAGCCTCGGCTACTTCGGCGGACACTGGCTCGGCACCTCCTGGATGAGTACCGCCCTCTCCGTCGTCGCCCTCTTCGCCGCCGGATCGGCCGCCGCCTTCCTGATACGCCGCCCGGACCACCGCACCGCGCACTGACCCGTCCGGCGGGCGGGCGCCTGCCGACGCCCGCCCGCCGACGGCCAGTTGTCGACGGCCTGCTGGTGACGGCCCGTTGTCGACGGCGGAGCGGAAAATCCTTGGCCGTTTGTCAGAGGCCGGTGCGACGATGACGGACATGACCGGCACTCACGCATCCCACGGCTCACACGAGACCGGCGACAGCGGCTCCGGAGACCCGGCCGTGGCCTGGCGCCCCCGCCCCGAGACCACCGCGGACACCGCGGCCGTCCGCCGGATCCACCTCGCCGCCTTCGAGACGGCCGGCGAGGCCGATCTCGTCGACGCGCTGCGCCGCGACCCGTCGGCCTGGCTGCCGGGCCTGTCCTACGTGGCTGACGCGCCGGACGGCACCCCGGCCGCCCATGCGCTGCTGACCCGCTGTCATGTCGACGAGGTCCCCGCCGTGGCGCTGGCGCCGTGCGCGGTGCTGCCCGGGTACCAGAAGTGCGGTGCGGGCGATGCGGTGATCCGGGCGCTCCTGGAGGCCGCGCGGGCGGCAGGCGAGCGGACCGCGATCGTGCTCGGCCATCCGCCGTATTACCCGCGCTTCGGATTCGTCCCGGCCGCCCGGTTCGGCATTCTGCCCCCGCAGCCCTGGCCGGACGATGCCTTCATGGCGCTGTCCCTGGACGACTCCACGCCCCCGCGCGGCACGGTGCGCTACGCCGAAGCCTTCGGCATCGACTGACCTCGGCCCGGGCGCTGCCCGGTGGGCGCCACGGCACGGCTCCGCCTCCCGGCCGGGCGCGCGCCACCGCGGGGGCCGCCCGCTCCCTCCCTCTCACCTCGGTGCGGGCCGAGGGCGATCCCAATACGGAGTAAAGTCAACCGACACACCACTCCGCCCACCGTCTCCTGCGAGCGCTTCACGCTCCCCCGGCGCCGGACCGGCGCCGCCCCGAGGGCGGCACCCCTGGGAGGGGCTCCCACCACACACACGAGGCACTCTTCGGTGAACCACCCGCCGGTCGTCGAATGGACCGAGGGCGACCAGCCCCGCTCCGCCCGTTGGCGCTCCGAGAACGGCGCCCCGCCGCCGCGCCGTATCGTCATCGCGGACGACCGGACCAAGGCCGACGACGCCTACAAGCTCGCCTGCGAGGGCACCGCGCTGCTGTGGCGCGGCGACTTCCACAACGCCCGTCAGCTGCTGACGGCGATGGCCCGCCGTATCGACCGCCGCCCCCGCAAGACGCCGCCCGCCGATGTCACCCAGGCGTTCCATGTGCACCGGGCCGCGCAGAATCACCGCGCCCGCATCCTGGGCATGCTGCTGGTCCCGCTCGACGCGACCCTCGCCGTCCCGCTGCACCGCGCCCCCGACGTCCGCGAGGCCTGCACCCGGGCATACGGCCCCGGCGAGGCCGTCCGCGGAGAGGCGTCCGCCGCCGCGGAAGGCCCGGACCCGACCACCGCCCTCGTCTCGCTGCGCGAGCTCCTCGCCCTGATCGGCGCCAACGAATGGCGCAAGAAGGGCGTCGAGATCCCCGCGCTCGGCGGCGACCGGATCCATCCGCACTACGGCGTCTTCTCCCCGGCCCGCGGCGAATATGTCGACCTGGTGGCCGAGGCGCCGCTGCCCTCCGAGGAGCTGGCGTTCGACATCGGCACCGGCACCGGTGTCCTGGCCTCGGTGCTCGCCCGGCGCGGCGTGCGCAGGGTCGTGGCCACCGACCAGGATCCGCGGGCGCTGGCCTGTGCCCGCGAGAACACCGAACGACTGGGCGTCGCCGGGCAGGTGGAGGTCATCGAGGCCGATCTGTTCCCGGCCGGCCGCGCCCCGCTGGTCGTCTGCAACCCCCCATGGGTGCCCGCCAAACCGACCTCCCCTGTGGAGCACGCGGTGTACGACCCGGGCAACCGCATGCTGTACGGCTTCCTGAACGGCCTCGCCGGCCATCTGACGCCGGACGGCGAGGGCTGGCTGATCCTCTCCGACCTGGCGGAACACCTCGGACTGCGTCCGCACGCCGCACTCCTCGACGCCTTCGCCGCGGCCGGCCTCACGGTCCTGGGCAGGCTCGACATCACCCCGCGCCATCCGCGCGCCCGTGACACCTCGGACCCGCTCCACGTGGCCCGCGCGGCCGAGGTCACGTCCTTGTGGCGCCTGGGCCTCGCCGACCGGACTGCGCCCGGCCCCCGTTGAGCGCCGCCCGAGCGGTCATCTGAGCTGCGGCCGCGCCTCCAGGTCAATACGTCCAGGGGGTGTCTCCTCTAGGGCCGCAGCCCCGCGCAGGCATTCCGTACGTAACGGCGCCAGTCCCCCGCGTCGTTACGGATCACCGCCGCCAGCCCGCACACGATCATCACCACATCGCCGACCTCGGCATCCGCGCGCACCGTGCCCTCCTCCTTGGCGCGGGCGAGCAGCTGACCGGCGACCGTCTCGGCCCCGGCCCGCCCCTCACCGGTCGGTTCGGTGGAACCGAACGCCGCCTCGATCGAGGCGGACAGTCCGCGTTCGGCGCTGAGCACCTCACCGATGTGCGCCAGATAGGCGGCCAGCCCGTCGGCGGCCGCCGCGCTCGGCAGACAGCGGTCGCGCCCGAACTCCACGATCTCCGCCTGGCGTTGCTCCCCCACGGCGGCGATCAGCGCCGCCCGGCTGGGGAAGTGCCGGTAGACAGTACCGATCCCCACCCCCGCCGCCCGGGCGACCTCGGGCATCTGCGCCTCGTCGCCACGCGTACGGAACAGCTCCCGCGCGGCGTCCAGCACACGGGTGCGGTTGCGCTCGGCGTCGGCACGCGGCCTGCGCGGGGGCGTGGAGGAGGAGGTCGAAGAGGGTGCCACACAGCCGATGCTACTGCTACGCTCGTGAAACGGAATCGGATTCCGATTCCGAATCGTGCTCACGCCGGCCACCCAGGTGGCCCCCGAGGGCCCGGCGGACATCCGACGGGCCGGGAGAGGATCCGCGATCACCATGTCCAAGGAGCGCTTTCTCGTACTACAGCCCGGCGAACGGCGGCCGGGGCGCGTCCCGCTGCCGCCCGGATGCGACGTCAAGGCCCGCACCACCGACACCGGGGGCCGGCTCGCCATCCTGGAGAACCAGCTCGACGTCGACATCCCTCCGCACATCCACCACCACGCCGATGAGTTCGTCTATGTCCTCGAAGGCGCGATGGAGGTCGATTTCGACGGCACCACCCACCGCCTCACCCCCGGTATGTGCGCCCTGCTGCCGCACGGCACACCGCATGCCCTGCGCAATGCCTCCCAGCCGCCCGCCCGGTGTCTGCAGATCTCGTCGCCGGGCGGCTGGGAGGAGTTCATCGAGGACCTGTGTGACGCCGGACCGGTCGTCATGAAGGACGGCCACCCCGACCTCGACCGCCTCAACGGGATCGGCGCGAAGTACGGCATGGAGTACCAGGGCTGACCTACGGGGACCGCGCGCGAGGCGTGCGGCCGGAGCGCGGCCGCTGGCGACGCCGCCGAGGCAGCCGTCGAGGCCTCGGGCCACCGATCGGGGGGGCGCATCCGGCCGCCGGCGCCGCCGATCGGGCACGATGGACGCACCATGGATCCCCGGCACCTCTTCTCCCGCGCCCGCCGGCTCGCCGACTCCGCGACTCCCGCCCGGCGCCGGCTGCTCGGCATCACCGGCCCGCCCGGCGCCGGCAAGTCCACTCTCGCCGCCCACCTCGTGGCGGAGCTGGCCGGGCGGGCGGCGCTCGTCCCGATGGACGGCTTCCATCTCGCCGAGGCGGAGTTGCGCCGCCTGGGCCGTACGGACCGCAAGGGCGCGCCGGACACCTTCGATCCGGCCGGATACGCGGCGCTGCTGGCGCGCCTGCGCGAGCCGGAGCCGGACAGCGCCGTCTACGCCCCGGCGTTCGACCGCCGTATCGAGGAGCCGGTGGCCGGCAGCATCCCCGTGGCACCCCACATCCCGCTCATCGTGACCGAGGGCAATTACCTCCTCCTGGACTCCGCGCCCTGGTCGCGGGTCCGCGCACTGCTCGACGAGGTCTGGTACGTGGACCTGGACACCCCGGAGCGGATCCGGCGGCTGGTCGACCGCCATGAGCACTTCGGGCGCCCGCGCGCCGACGCCGAGCGGTTCGTCCACGCCTCGGACGAGGCCAACGCCCGTGTCGTGGCGGCCACTCGCGACCGCGCCGACCTCGTCGTCACCTTCACCCCCGAAGAGGCCCCGCCGCCCGGGGGTGCCTGACCTCCCGCCGCCCGCCCGCGAGCAGCCCGGCCACCGACAGCGCGCCCCACCCGACGGACACCACCGCCGCCGCCAGCTTCCGGTCGCGGCCGGGCAGCGTCGCACCGAGCAGGACGGCGTCCCCGAAGTCGGCCGCGATCCGCACATACGCGGCGGTGCGCAGCGCCGGGCCGTCCGGAGCCATCGCCATGGCCAGCCCGCTCACCGCATCCCGCCAGGCCAGCGGGCGAAGCGAGGTGCGCGTGGCCCGCCCGGTCCGCCCCTCCTCATCGGCCAGCCCCGAGGGCCGTGCCAGCAGATCGGGCACCGCGGCCACCGCCGCACCGTAGACCGCCGTGGCGACCCCGACCGCACGCAACAGACCGACCTTCATCCGCCGTCCACCTTCCTCACCCATTCGCATTCGCCACTCGCCCACCGGTCACACGAGCCTCAGCACACCCGTCCGTCTCCTCAACTCCATTCCGCGGCAGCCCCCTTCCCAAACGACATCACCAGTGTCATCATGACATCATGAGTGTCATCGAGGGGGATGCCGGCGAACACGCCGGCGGAGACGGCGCCGGGGAACCGACGGCCACCGAAGATCTGCTGTACGACGTCATCCGACGCCTGTGGCCACTGCACCGCACGGTCGTGCGCGCGGTGGAACGCGAGCTGGCCGACACGGGCATGACCGCCGGCGAACACGCACTGCTGGACGCCCTGCACACCGAAGGCCCCCGCACCGTCCCGCAGTTGGCGCGCACGATGGGGCTCGACCGCCAGCCGGTGCAGCGCTGGGTGAACCACGCCGCGGAGCTGGGCCTGGTCGTGACGGCCCCGAATCCCGCACACCGCCGCTCCTCCCTGATCCGGCTCACCACCGAAGGCACGGCGGCGATACGCGGGATCCAGCGGTTCGAGTCGACGGAGCTGCGGCAGCGACTGGCCGACCTGCCCGCCGAGGACGTCCGCACCGCGCTGCACGTCCTCGACCGACTCGGCGAGGAATTCCGGCACCTGGCGAACGGCTCGCGCGTTCAACGGGAGGAAACCGACAGTCAGGGCAGTCGGGACAGTCGTGGCAGTGAAGGCAGTAACGGGAGCAACGGCAACCCTGAAGGCCACGACAGCAGACCCACAGCCCCTCTCATGCACAAAGGACGGTCAGGAGCATGACGCAGAGAATCACCGCCTGGTCCGAGATCGACAACGGCCTCGTGCCGGTCGACGAGGGCGAGCTGTTCTACGAGACGGCCGGCTCGGGCCCTGCGGTGGTGCTGCTGCACGGCGGCATGCTCGACCAGCACATGTGGGACGAGCAGTTCATCTGGCTGGTCAACTCCGGCCTGCGCGCGATCCGTTACGACTCCCGCGGCCACGGCCTGTCCTCCACCGTGACCGGGGACTACGCCAACCACGACGATCTGTGTGCCCTGCTCGACGCGCTCGACGTTCCCAGCGCGGTCCTCGTCGGCCTTTCCCACGGCGCGCGGGTCGCGCTCGACACCGCCCTCGCCCACCCGGACCGGGTGACGGCCCTCGCGCTCGCCTCGCCCGGCATCAGCGGCCGGGCCTTCACCGACCCCTTCATCCTGGCGCACATCAAGGAGCAGGTCGCGGCGATCGGCGCACCGGACGGCGCGGAGCGGTATGTCGAGCACTTCCTGCGGATGTGGGTGGACGGCCCCCATCGCGAGCCGTCCGCGGTGCACCCGGGATTCCGCGAACGGATGCGCGCCTCGGCCGCGGCCAATGTGGAGGTCCATGCCGACGGTATGGGTGCCGGTATGCCGCTGGAGGTCGGCGCCGCCGGCCGCCTCGGCGAGATCCGGGTGCCGACGGTCGTGTTCGACGGCGATCTCGACAGCGGAGACATCTCCGCCAACGCCCATGCGATAGCCCTGACGGTTCCGGGCGCCCGAAGAGTCCGGATACCGGGTGCGGCCCATATGGTCAATCTGGAGAACACCCCGCTCTTCGACCACGAACTGCACGCCTTCCTCTCCTCCCTGGACTACTGACCCGCCCCTGGACCACTGACCCACCGCGGGCCGCTCTCCCTCCGGACCGCGGAAACCCCCGCACAGCGAGCGCCGTCCGGGCAGCGGCTAGAGTGGCCGGGCCGTGGTGTTCGGGAATCCGGTGACGGACCCTTGTGGTCCCAGCCCGGAGCGGCCCTCGCCACTGTGATCGGGGAGTTTCCACCCCTTCCGCAGGCGCCTGGCGCGCCTGCGGCACCACTGACCGCAGCCCGCGGCCGGGAAGGCGGGGGCGGACGCGGCCACCCTTCCCCAAGCTCAACAGGAGCAGGGTGATACCCCTAAGCCAGGAGACCGGCCACGGCATCTCACGAACTGATCCACGAGGTGCTGGAGCGTGACCGCCGGATGGCCCTGCCCACCGATACCCCGAACACCCCTGCCCCGGCCGCGTTCCGCTGGCGCCGGCAGGACACCCTCCGCACCGCGGGCCTGATGGCAGTCATAGCCGGGCTGCATGTCGTCGCCTTCGGCGTGCTCTTCCTGCTCGTGGTCCCGCACCACTACTCCGTCGGCAGCCAGGTGTTCGGCGTCGGGCTCGGCGTCACCGCGTACACCCTCGGTATGCGGCACGCCTTCGACGCCGACCACATCGCCGCGATCGACAACACCACCCGCAAGCTGATGGCCGACGGCAAGCGCCCGGTCTCGGTGGGCTTCTGGTTCGCCCTCGGCCACTCCAGTGTGGTCGTGGCGATGGCGGCCCTCGTGGCCGGCGGCGCCCAGCTCGCCGGCACACTGCTCGACGACGAGTCCCGTACACACCAGATCCTGGGCACCATCGGCACCACGGTCTCGGGAACGTTCCTCTACCTCATCGCCGCCCTCAACCTCGTCGCGCTGGCCGGGATCTGGCGGGTCTTCCGCGGGATGCGCGAGGGCCGCTACGACGAGGCCGAGCTGGAGCAGCGCCTGGATGCGCGCGGTTTCATGAACCGCTTCCTGGGGCGGTTCACCCGCTCCATCTCCCGCCCCGGCCAGATGTTCCCGCTCGGCTTCCTCTTCGGGCTCGGCTTCGACACCGCGACGGAGGTGACCCTGATGGTGATGGCGGGCAGCGGCGCCGCGGCGGGCCTGCCCTGGTACGCGATCCTGTGCCTGCCGCTGCTGTTCGCCGCCGGAATGAGCCTGTTCGACACCCTCGACGGCACCTTCATGAACTTCGCCTACCAGTGGGCGTTCTCCAACCCGGTGCGCAAGGTCTACTACAACCTCACCATCACCGGTCTGTCGATCGCCGTCGCCTTCTTCATCGGCACCATCGAGCTGGTGACCGTGCTGCACGACAAGCTCGGCCTCAACGACGCGCTGACCGGCTGGATTTCCGGCCTCGACCTCGACAACGTCGGCTTCATCATCGTCGGCCTGTTCGTGGTGGTGTGGGCCGCGGCGCTGGCGTACTGGCGGCTGGCCGGCGTCGAGAAGCGCTGGGCGGCGCGGGCCGGGCGAGCGGAGCCGGCGGAGCAGACCACGCCCGGTACCTGAGGAAGCCCGGCCGCCCGGGGCCCCTCAGGTGGCCGAGCCGGCGGCGGCGCCCGTCTCCCGGTCCGGGCCCCAGCGCTCCAGCGCCGCCCCCAGATCGAGGGGCAGCAGCCGGTCCGGCAGGTCCGGGCCCGGCCAGTCCTCCCGCGGCACCCGCCACATCACCTCGAACTCGTTGCCGTCCGGGTCCTTGGCGTACAGCGACTTGGCGACGAGGTGATCGCTGGAGCCCACCAGGGCGCCTCGCTCGGTGAGCCGCGTCCGGGCCGCGACGAGTTCGCCGAGCGTGCCGACCTCCCAGGCCAGGTGGTAGAGCCCGACCCGCCCGGCCTCGGGCCCCGGCGCGTCCGGTGCCACCGCGAACAGCCCCAGATCATGATCGTTGTGTGAGCCGGGAGCGCTGAGAAACGCGGCCCGCCCCGGTATCTCGACATCCACCGTCAGCCCGAGGGCCTCGGTGTAGAACGCCACCGACCGCGGCACATCGCGGACGTTGAGCACCGCGTGGTTCAGACGTCGTACGGACATGAAGCCTGTTCTCCGATCTCCCGGCCGCGACACCACCGTGGCGCCGCCCCCTGCTTCTGCTCTACTACCTCGCACACCCGGCCGCCGCCCAGGGCCGGCCGGTATCCGACCGGCCGACGTCCGGACCGTGGCGCACTTCCGGTGCATTCACGGCGAGGCCCCCGGGACTCACCCCAGGCGTCACTTCCGGACCAGCAGCACCCCGGCGGCCATCACCACACCCAGCACCAGCGCGGCCACGCCATGGACCGGGCGAGCTGCGCGCAGAGCGGGCAGGAAGCGGTCGATGGCGCAGCGGCCGGGCCCGGTCAGCGTCAGGGCCGCCGCACCGACGGTCAGCAGCAGCTCGTACTCCACCCCCTTGGGCGCGAAGAAGCCGCCGCCCCACTTCACGGCAAGGGCGTTGATCATCGTGCCGACGACCGCCGCACCGGCCAGCGGCGTGAGCAGCCCGGCCGCCAGCCCGAGCCCGCCGAGCGTCTCGGTGAGGCCGGCGACGACGGCCATCGTCCTGCCCGCCGGATAGCCGCTCATCGTGAAGAACTGCCCGGTCCCGTCCAGCCCCGGTCCGCCGAACCAGCCGAACAGCTTCTGTGCGCCGTGGGCCGCCATGGTCAGTCCGAGCGCGAGGCGCAGCAGGAGGAGCCCTGCGTCGTAGCCGTACAGAGAGGGGGCGGGGCGGATGGGGGTGGCGATGCGGGAGGACGCAAGGGTGCCGAGGGGGGACGTCATCAGGAGCGCTCTTTCGCATGTCGGGGGGCGGCCCCACGAGGCCGCGGACAATTACTTGAAACTTCAAGTCACCCTCCGACGATACACAGCACCCCCACGGCGAACAACAGGGCATGCGGGGCATGTGGCGGCCGTGCGGCGGGTCCGAGGCCATCACCTCGGACCCGCCGCATGTCATCCCTGCTCAGGGCGCGAGGGGCGGGTCCGGTGGGACTGCCGCCGGCTGCTTCCCGAGGAACGCGGCGATCGCCTGCCCGAAGTGCGACCGCGCCACCGCCGGCCGGGGATTGACGGCGGTGGCCTGCCGCTGGGGTCCCAGCACGGCGCCGACCGCCAGCTTGGCGGCGTGGATCGCCGCCGGCGGCTGCTCGGCGACCGCAGCGGTGAGCCGGCCGGTGCGGTCGGTGAGCTGCGCCTCGGGCACCTGGTGGTCGGCCAGTCCGAGCTCCACCGCCGTGCGGGCGTCGACCAACCGGCCGGTGTAGAGCAACTCCCGTGCCACGGACGGTCCGGTCAGGGCGACCATGCGTGCGGCGAACGCGGGACTGGCGAGGATGCCGAGCCGGGCGATCGGCATCCCGATCCGGGCGGAGTCCGCCATCAGCCGCAGGTCGCAGGCGAGGGCGAGCTGGCATCCCGCACCGGCGGCGACCCCGCGGATCTCGGCGACCACCGGGACGGGGCAGTCCTCGATCGCGGAGAACGCCTCTTCCATGTGCGCAAAGGACTCCTCGACGTATGCGGAGTCCGCATCCACCCAGTCGGTCATGTCGGAGCCGGCGCAGAAGGTGTCGCCGTGCCCCCGGATCACCAGTACGCGCAGCGACCGGCAGGCCCCGAGCTCCCTGACCTGGCGGGCCAGCCGCGCCCAGGCCTCGCCGGGGAGGGCGTTGCGCCGGCTGCCGTCACCGATCCGGATCTCGGCGGCCGCGCCGGACCGGAACGTCGCGATGGTGACGTCGGGGGCGGGTACGGCGGTCACTTCGCGGCCTTTCGCGCGCGCAGCTCGGCCAGCTGCCGCGGGTCGACCCCCATGGCGGTCAGCACGGGTGCGGTGTGCTCCCCGTGCCGGGGCGGCGGGGTGCGCACGGTCGCCGGGTGGCCGGACAGCTTGATGGGCGAGGCAATGGTGCGCAGGGTGCCGGCGCCGGTGTGCTGGAGTTCGGTGACCATGCCGCGCGCGACGACCTGGGGGTGCCGCAGCGCCTCGTCGACGGTGTTGATCGGCCCGACCGGTATCTCCGCCTCGGTCAGGAGCACGGCCCACTCCTTGGCGCCGCGGGCACTCAGCGCGCGCTCGATCAGCGGGAGCAGCTCCGCACGGTGGCGGACCCGGTCGGGGTTGGTCGCGAACCGTGGGTCGTCGACGAGCCCGGCGAGCCCGATCGCGGTGGCGAAGCGGCGCCACAGCCCGTCGTTTCCGGCGGCGACCATGAGGTGACCGTCGGCGGTGGGGAACGCCTGGTAGGGCACGATCGTCGGATGGGCCGACCCGTAACGCTGCGGGACGCTCCCGGAGGCGAAGTACCCGCCGGCGACATAACTCAGCCAGGCCACCTGGCCGTCCAGCAGCGAGACATCGACCCACTCGCCGGTGCCGGTGTGCTCGCGGTTGCGGAGGGCGGCGAGGATGCCGATGGCGGCCCACATTCCGGCGGCCAGATCGGCCGGGGAGACCCCGAAGCGCACCGGCGGCCCGGTGGGTTCGCCCGTCACACTCATGACGCCGCTGACCGCCTGCGCGATCGCGTCGTAGCCCGGCTCGTTCCGGTACGGCCCGGTCTGCCCGTACCCGCTGATCGAGGCGTACACCACGGCGGGGTTGTGGTCGCGGACGTCCTGGTAGCCCAGCCCGAGACGGGCCGCCGTACCGGGCCGGAAGTTCTCCACGATCACATCGGCGGTGGTGGCCAGCTCCTGTATCAGGCGCAGGCAGTCGGGGTCCTTGAGGTCGACCGCGATTCCGCGCTTGTTGCGGTTGACGCTGTGGAAGTAGGCCGCGTCCTCGCCCTGGAAGGGGGGACCCCAGGCGCGGGTGTCATCGCCGGAGACGGTGTCCTCGACCTTGATCACATCAGCGCCCAGGTCGGCCAGCACCATGGTGCAGAACGGCCCGGACAGGATGCGGGACAGATCGAGGACCTTCAGACCGGTGAGGGCACCGTCGTGAACGAGCCAGGGCCGGGGGTGTGGTGTGGTGCGCATTGCGGTGTCACGCCTCTGTTCCAGTGGGTTTCGCCGGGCGGCCGGACGTCAGGCGCCCAGTTCGAGCAGGAGCTCCATGCAGATGGCGGTGGCGTCGAGGAAGTAGTCGACGCGGAGGTTCTCGTTGGGCGCGTGGTTGGCCTGGTCGGCGTTGGCCAGCGGCAGGCCGATGCTGGGCACACCGAGGATCCCGGTGAAAACCCAGTCGGGAAGCGTGCCGCCATAGGCGGGGATCAGCAGCGGATCACGCCCGGTCACCCGGGAGATGGCCCGCGCCACCCTGGGCGTATGGGGGTTGTCGATCGAGGTACGGGACGCCGGTACGCCACCGACCATGGTGACCGTCACCTCGGGGGCATGGGCCCGCAGATGTGCGGCCACCCGCTCGAAGACGGTCTGCGGGTCCTGACCCGCCGTCAGCCGGATGTCGACGCCCGCCTCCGCGGTGTCGGGAATGATGGTCCGGTCCACGTCCCCCGTGGTGATCCCGTTGATCGTGAGCGTGGGACGGTCGGCCAGCCGCTCATAGAAGGACAGCCCGTTGAACGCGGGGTCCATCTCGGTGAGTCCGATGTCCCCTAGGACTTCCTGCAGGTCGAGCGGGAGGGCGGCGAACGCGGCGCGGTCGGCGTCGGACAGCGGTTCCCGGCCGTCGTCGAAGCCCTCGACGAGGACCCGGCCGCTGGGGTCCTTGAGACTGGCCAGCGCCTGGACCAGCTGCCAGGCCGGGTTGGGCGCGACATTGCCGAAGTTGCCGGAATGCAGCGGGCGGCTCGGACCGGTTGCCGTGAGCCGGAGATGGAGCATGCCGCGGACCCCGTGCGAGACACACCATTCACCGGACTCATGGACCGAACGGTCGCTCCAGACCACGAGATCGCAGTCGAACAGCTCCCGGTGCGCGCGCAGGGTGTCCGCCAGTGTGGGGCTGCCGATCTCCTCCTCACCGTCGAGCAGCACCGTGACCGTGCAGGGGAGCGCGCCGATGTGCTCGTCGAACAGGCGCAGCGCCTGTAGGTGCGCATAGTGCTGCCCCTTGTTGTCGCCGGTGCCGCGCCCCCAGATCCGCCCGTCCCGCAGGACGGGGGTGAAGGGTTCGGAGTTCCACCTCTCGCGGGGCCCGGTCGGCTGAACGTCGTAGTGGCCGTAGAGCAGGACGTGCGGCGCTCCCGCCGGCCCCGCGCGGTGGCCGACCACCAGCGGCCGGCCCTTGCCGACGAGCACCGACGGGGTCAGACCGGCCCGCTTGACCTCTTCGACGGCGACATCGGTCGCGGCGGGAAACCCCTCGCCGGTCGCGCTCACACTGGGATGGCTGACGTACTCCATCAGTCCGGCGATGAGTTCGTCCTGGCACCCCTGCACCAGCTCGCGCGGCGTGGCGGGGAGTTGGGCGCGGATCGTGGCAGCGTCCGTCATCGTTGACCTCGTTCTTTCCTGGGTACTGTCGGGCGTGACGCCCGCCAGGTGGGGGTTCGTCGGGCGGTGCGGAGTGCGGCCGCTGCGTCAGCGCAGGGCGAGGAAACGGCGGGCGGCCAGCAGAGAGGCGATGCTCAGGGCGCCGGCCACCATGATGTAGAAGCTGGGCGAGAGGTGGCTGCCGGTGGCGGCGATCATCCAGGTGATGATCACGGGCGCGAAGCCGCCGAAGGACATCACGCCGATGTTGTAGCTGAGGGACAGACCGGTGCCTCGGGTCGCCGTCGGGAAGGCCTCGGACATCAAGGCGGGCAGCGCACCGAAGTAGCAGGCCTTCAAGACGCCGAGAAGGAACATCACCACGCCCATGACCAGCAGCGACGGGCTGCCCGACAGCAGCAGGAACAGCGGGTAGATGCTGAGGACCATGGCGGTCCCGGCAATGAGCATGACCTTGATGCGGCCGACGCGGTCCGAGAGATGACCGATCAGGGGCGTGAGGGTCGTCAGTGCCACGCCGGACACCGCCGCCCCGATGAAGCCGGCGGAGGACGGCAGACCGAGGACCTCGTGTGCGTAGGTCGGCATGTAGACGATCACGTAGGTCACCGCGGTGGACATCACCAGTGCGCCGACCATGAGGAGCACCGGCAGCTTCTGGCTCCGCAGCACTTGCCGGACGGGGGTCGTGGCGACGTCTCCCGCTTCGGCTGTTTCGACGAATGCGCTGGTCTCCGGGACGTGCCGGCGGATCAGATAGCCCACCGGGCCGATCAGCAGGCCGACGAAGAACGGGATGCGCCAGCCCCAGGAATCCAGCTGCGCTCCGGAGAGGCTCAGACTCAGTACGGTGCCGAATGTCGCGGCCATCAATGTCGCCAGGCCCTGCGAGGCGAACTGCCAACTCGCCATGAATCCCCGCCGGTCGGCGGACTGTTCGGCCAGAAATGCCGTCGCACTGCCGAACTCGCCACCCGCGGAGAACCCTTGCAGCAGACGGGCCACCAGAATCAGTACCGGTGCGGCAATGCCGATGGATTCATAGGTGGGCATCACGGCGATCAGCAAAGTGCCGATCATCATGAGCCGAATGGTGAGCAGCAGCGCGGCTTTCCGTCCGGTGCGGTCCGCGTACGTTCCCAGGACCAGCGCGCCCAATGGCCTGACCAGATACGAGACCCCGAACGTGCCGAAGGCGAGCATCAGGGAAACCGTCGGATCGTCGGAGGGAAAGAATGCCTTGGAGATCGAAACCGCGAAGAATCCGTACGAGGTCAGGTCGTACCACTCAAGTGTGTTCCCGGCCGTGGCCGCGAGCACGGCATTCCGTGCTCGGCTCTTTCTGACGGGCTTCTCGGCATTCATCTGACCTGTCTCTCTAGCGGTCGTCATGAGTGTTACTCCCTCGGGTCGAGCAGGCGAACTGTCGCGCAGGGTGGCACCACCGATGGGCGAGTCCGAAGCGGAAGAGACGGGCTCCGTGAACTCGTTGAGCGATGACGCTAGAGGCACCGGAGCGTTCGCACAATCGCAACTTCTAGAACACCTGATTGCCCAAAAAGCAACGACCGGTTGAACGCCCTCACACGGCGGGAAGGTCCGCCCACCGCGTGATCGCGCCGGGCTCGACACGGGTACCGTGCCGGGCGGCCAGGGCCGTGACGATGGCGTTTCCACGGCCGTGTTCAGCCGGGTGCCGGCCGTCGGCAGGCCGGGGCACGGGCACGGCGGGCCCCGCGTCGGTGACCTCGATACGCAGCGCACGAGGCTCTTCGGCCGTCGTCCGCGACATCTGCAGCACGGCCGGAGGAAGGGCATGAGTGACCGCGTTGGTGACCAGTTCCGAGATCACCAGTACCGCGTCCTCGATGGTGGTGGCAGGCAGATTCCAGCTGGTCAGTACGGTGTGGGCGCGTCGGCGCACCAGGCCTACGGCCTCCGGAATGTGCGGCAGCGGAAAGAGAAATTCCGCGTCCCGCCGCGGCATCGCACACGAGCCGGAGGATGCACTACTGGGGGCTGTCGCATTCATCGTCTTTCCCCTGCCTCGGCTGCCTGCGGGGAGGATGCACACCTGAGCGGCTAAGGGGGCTCCGGGCCGACCGCTGATCGATGAGTTCGCCGTGCGAGAGGCGCTGTTCCGTCTTACGGTCCGCCCGGCCGGGTGAGCCCGCAGGGCATATGACGAAGGTAGGCACGGCCCGACCATTCACGCAATCGCAATTTATAGAACAAATCGTTGCCCGGAAGACAATGCCGCCATACGCTGAAGGCATGCTGAACAGTCCGGCTCTTGAGTACTTCCTCGAAGTTGTCCGCACCGGCTCGGTCAACGAGGCGTCCAGGCGACTGCTGGTCGCAGGCTCGGCCATCAGCCGGCAGATCGGGAAACTCGAGCAGGAAATCGGTGTGGCGCTGTTCGAGCGCCGCCCGCGGGGAATGGTGCCGAGTGAGGCCGGCACCCTCCTGGCCGCTTATGCGCGCCGCGCCGCACTGGAAACCGATCAGGTGCTCGCGGAAATCCGCGGCCGCGGCCGACTGGGGACCATTGTCCGGGTGGCGAGTTCACAGGGCGCCGCACAGGAATTCCTCCCGGCCACCATGGCCTCCTTCCGCAGGGACCATCCGGGCACCACCTTCCAACTCCCCGTGGTCACCCCTTCCTTGGCCACACAAATGGTCCAGGACGGCTCGGTCGACCTGGCCGTCACCTTCAGCCTCGCGCCCGCTCCGGACGTCCGCGTCATACACGCCCAGCGGGCCCCGATCCAGGCCCTGGTCCGATCCGACCACCCCCTCGCCCAGCGCGATGAGATCCACCTGCACGACCTCCTCCCCTATCCGGTCGCACTCACCGAGGAAGGCACGACGAACCGGCGCCTCTTCGACCTCTGCTGCTCGATCGAGGGCATCGCCTTCGAACCCCTGCTGGTCAGCTCCAGCTCCAGCGCCCTGTCGGCCTTCGTCAAAGAGGCCAACGCCGTCTCCCTGACCGGCCACATCAGCGTCCATGAACGCCTACGCGTCGAAGGCCTGAAATCCATCACCATCCTCAACCCGGAAATGCACCTCCGCACCATCCAGATCCAGGCCATGGCCGGCCGCCGGCTCCCCGCGGTGGTGAACGAGTTCGCCGACCACCTCATCCATCAACTCGGCGAAACGGAGGTGTGACGACAGCGACCGAGCCGCGTAGGCCTCTCCTCCACCACCAGCCCCTCACCCCCTCATTGCCGCCGCGCCCCGCGCCCCGCGCCCCGCACCCCGCACCCCGCACCCCGCACCGAGAGGCTTCATCGCACGCCAAAACGGTCCAACTCCCTCCACTTGAGGGCAATTCGAAACCCTCCCGCAGGCTCTCCGTTACGGGACCGGCAAGGAGTAAGCACAAAAGGTTCTTAGCCTCCTTCTCCTGACAAACGCGCAGACTCTCGGCCCGCATATCCGGCGGAGGCAGTCCGCGTTGTCACCGGCACCTTCCGTTTGACGCAAAGAGCCTTGGAGCCATGCATGTTGATGCAGTTACCGTCTCGCCGTAACAGCTTCCGCTTAGCCGCGACCGCCGCGGTGGCCGCCCTCGCGGCGCTTGCCCCCGCCGCCGGAGCCGTTGCCGCCACCGGAGCGCCGCACACTGCGGCGTCCGGCACCAGACCCGCGGCCCACCCCGACGGGGGCGGCCAGTATGTCCGTACGGTGAAGCTCGCCGACGGCGTCTCCCTCGGAAAGATCTACAAACTCGGTGAGCACCACTTCCGCATGGAAGGCTTCACCAACGGCTCCTCGTTCGGCTCCATCGAGGCCGGCCCGGCCAGGCCCTACGCCGCGGGCAACCTCAACGGGATGATCACCGCACTGGACAACAACGGCAACGTCGTCTCCTGGATCCAGCGAACCTCTCAGGGCGGCGGGCCGCACACGGAGAAGCTCGCCGACGGCGAAACGGTCGCCAAGGTGAGCCGACTCGGCCCCCAGCGCCACAAGGCCACCTTGTCACTCGGCGGGCACGTGCTCGGCTCCGTGGAAGCCCCCGCCGGCGACGCGCCGTACGGGGTCACCCGGATCGGCGGACTGTGGGTCGTGCTGGACATCGACGGCGGCATCGCCTCCTATGTGGGGCCGGCCGATCCCGACCGGTGCACCGTCACCAGCACCATCAACTCCCTCCTCCCCACCAAGGGCATGACGGTGGAGCTCACCAACCGCCCCGTCCCGGCCTCCGGACCCAACGGCCCGCAGGCAATCCTCAAGGACAAGAACGGAACGGTCATCACCAGCATCAACTTCAACCACCCGGAAAACACCGAGTGGGGACTGAAAATGACCGACACCCGCACCGGTCACCCCAAGCTCCTCGACCGCCGCCCCAAGGGCACTTCCGCCCCGCGGGTCACTCCCTTCCCCGCCCTTCCCAAGGGCTGCCCGACCGGGGCATAGCCGATCAGGCGCTTTTGACGGCTCACATCCCGCTGAACCATTCACACCGGAAGCGCGAGATCAACGAGCTGATACACATGGTCAGCATCTTCCGCCCACTTGATGAGGGTGTCGCGGTCGATCAAAAGGATGCCGTGTCTGGCCCCCCACTCGGCGGCGTCCCGCGTAAAGGACCCGTTGGTGACGACCATGGATTCGCCGGCTTCATAGACCGCGCCGGCAGTTCCGTTGATCTGATAGAGCACCCGAGAGTCGACCTTGCGGCCGCGGGTGGTGTGCTTGCACTGCACGGCAATCGCCTGACCAGCGGCGTTGACGGCCAGCACATCGACCGCCTGGTCACCTCGGCCACCGATGACCTCGGCCTTGAGGCCGTCCCGTTCCATCAGCCTCCGGACAGTCATTTCGAACTCTGCCGGAGACGCACTGTCGATTTCCTTGATGGACGGACTGTACTTTCCTTTCCTTGCGGCCCGACTGGACTCGAGCTCAGCAAGCCACTCCGCTCCCCTCCTCTCCTTTTCGCGGAGCATCTGCACATTCATCTTCCGGTTCTCTTCCTCAAGCCGCTGAATCTCTTCCCTGTGACGCCTTATCTGGCGCCGATAGGAGGCCTGAGTGAAGAGCTCGACGGGGAACGCCAGCATGAGGCCCAGAGCCAGCGAAGCGGATACATCCTGAATGCGCATGAATCCGTTCCCCGGATCCGCGGAGGCTATTGGCAGCCCACCGGCCCAGTTGTTCACCACCGGCAGGCCGAGAGATCCCACGACAATCAGGGCAATTTTCCAGCCCATGGCCTTGCGGTACGCAAATTCCGGCCGACGCCCCATGTTCCGTTCCCCCACCTTTGTGTCCCGCTACCATCTGGATCTTCGTCGTCAGTCATCGCCCTACCGGGCCCCCTCCGCAGGGCAAGGTTCCACGCCTACGAGATGCGCCAGAGCGGCGCCTGGTACTGCTCCGGCCGGCTGCTGAGCAGCAGTGCTCTGAGGTCCTGGCGCTGGTTGACGCCGAGGCCACATGCCTCGGTGAGGCGGCGGAACGTGGTGTGGGTGATTCCGCGGGCCCGGGCGTCGGTCTCGAACTCGTCGAGTTGCCGGAGTACGGCTTCCGGGTCGAGCTTCCGGGCGGGCCGGCCGCCGAACGCACCGGCCTTGTTGCGTTCGTCGTCGATTTCGGAGAAGCCGCAGATCTCGCGGCTGTGCTGCTCGACCTGATGCAGGTTCTCCGTGGCGAGGATGGCGCGGGCGAGCTGGTTGCGGTCGAGGGCTTCGTCGAGGTCGGCCTCGTGCACGGTGGGGCCTTCGTCGGTGAGCGGGACCGGCAGGCCGGCATCCCGTACTTCGCACAGACCACGGGCGCCCCGCGCGGTGGCGGCGAGCATGGCCGTCGCCTCGGAGGGGTGCCACTCCAGTACCGAGCTGATGGGCGTGACGTGCTCGGCGGTGAGGGTCAGGGCGACGGGGCCCAGGCGGCCGTGCAGGGCGTCGGCGGGGAGTTCGCCGTCGAGGCCGGGGCCGGCGACCAGGAGCCGTACGGGGAAGTTGAGTTCGCAGCACGCCGCGAGGGTGAGGGCATCGGCGAGAGGACTGCGGAGGGTGGGTTCGTCACCTTGGGCGAGGATGTCGCCGCCCACATCCAGGAGGTCGACGGAGTCCGGTTCCAAGTACTGGACGAGCTCTTCGAGTTGGCGCACCATGCCCTCGGCGCCGTGGTGCGGGTCGATGAGCGCGAAGGTCTGCCGGAGCTCTGCGGCCAGCCTGGGCAGCGTCGAGCCGGCGGGAGCAATCGGCGCTGCGTCGGCGGGGACGGTCCGGACGCTTCGGGTGAGGGGGCGGAGGCCCGTGAAATTGGCCGGCCCTCGGGGGCCCGGAACGGGATCGATCAAGAGACGGTCCCACGCGTAGGTGAGAACCGTCGCCGGGGTCTCGCCCCCGTAGAGGGCGGCATCCAGCATCGCGGCGGCGACAGCATCGCCGCCGCCCCCTGCTGCCACGATCACGCGCGTCACATCTGTCAGCGTACGGGCTGCCGCACCGGCCCGCCGGGACCGGCGACGCGACGACCTGCGAATGACCGGCCAACCGTCACCGACCCCACCCCTCAGCTGTCCGGCAAATGCTCCGGCGAGATAACCGCGCTCACCTCAGCGCCTTTTCGACCAGCATCTACGCGCCATCCACCAACGAGATAAGGGGATTTGGCCGCCTGCACCGCATCCGGGACATCGGATGCGACTGAAGTCCATGGGGCATACACGGGGCATCCATAAGGCACTAACCTTCGCGCGCGATCGATGACCAGCGGAAAAGAAAACGCCGCATGATCAACATCCAGCAACACATGACGACCGACCGACACGGCAGACCAAGCCGACAATTCACCCAGACATCGAACCTTCCACATAATGCGAAGCATTCGATTCCGCGAACGCTTCCAGCCTTGCGACGCCTGGGCCCTGCCCCTACCCTTACTCCAGTTATAGGTCAGAAAACTGACCGACCGGAGATTTCATCAACGAAGCGCGAGGCTAGCGTGTCCGACGAGGTATTTGTCGACTCCGCCGCACTACGGAAGCTGGCAAAAAGTTTCGAAACGCATGCCTATGACCTGCAGAGCCATTTGAAAAGCTTCTCCCAGAAAACCGGGGAGGAAGCAATCGGCGACGGATTCGGCGTACTCACCGAATCCGAGGAGATCACCTCTTCCTACGTTGACTATTCAAAAGACGTGAGCACGGCGATGGAGAAGGTCCATCGCCATCTGGATGAAATCGGCGCCGCACTCCAGCAGGTCACACGCAACACCGAGACCAACGATGACAACGTCTCGGCGCTCTTCGGCCACAAGGGGGGCAACTGATGAGTGACGACGAGTCGGTGGCCGAAAAGGTCTTCGAGGTCGGCATCGAGGCGATCAACCCCGGTGGCAGGCCCGATGTCCTGAGAGCGGCGGCTGCGGGCTGGCGGTCGCTGGCGAGCGAAGCGGAGGAGATGTTCTCCAAGCTCGACCGGGAGGTGAAGGGAACCGTCGGGGAGACCTGGCGCGGCCCGGCGGCCGAGGCATTCCAGAACCACTGGAAGCAGCTCAAATCGGCGATCGACGACACGACCGGCGAGTTCGAGGAGTGCGCAAAGGGGCTGGATGAAGCCGCGAAGAGCATCGAAGAGATCAATGATGAGATCCATGGCATCTATGCGGAAATCGGCATTTCGGTAGCCGTGTCCGCCGCGACGTCCCTCTTCAGCTTCGGCCTCTCCACGGCAGCCGGCGCCGCCCGTGTCGCGCAGCTGGCATCGAGGGCCGTTGCGGCCGCCGGTCGTTTGGGCGTACTGCTCCAGCGAGTGGCCTCGGTCTTCCGTACTCTCTACGCGGGCCGAAAAGGGAAGATCGTCCTCGACGCTCTCGCCAACTGGGCCGGAGGCACGGCAGGCGGTGTGGCGACCAGCGTTCTGAGCGGCAAGGGCCCCGAGTGGAGGACGAACGCCCTGGGTGGACTCGGCGGCGCCACCTTGGGAACCGGCGCCGGTAAGGTCGCGGAAAACCTGATGGGAAACCGCGTGGGCAAAACGTTCGTGACCGGCGCCGCGGGGGGCGCCGTGGGCGGCGTCACCGGTGATGCCCTGGATGCAGCCTTCGACAAAGACAAAGAATTCGATCCGGCCTCCTCTGCGATCACTGCCGTAACCGGCGCGGCCGCCGGCGGTGGAGCCGCCGAAGGAGTCAGCTTCCAGCGCGCCTTCGATATCCGGCCGACCCATGCCGGACGCGATCTCGCGCAGGATGTCGCCATGAATTCGGCCGTACCCGTTTTCGGCGGTCCGGCGGGGAACGACGCCAAGGACGGCGTCGAAAACGTCTCCGGGTCCTCCGATGAAGCCCAGGCCGCCGCCAAGAAGCGCACGGACAGCCTGGGAACGTCCGGTACGGACCGGATCGAGGATGTCTTCGGATGACGGTGAACGAACGGGCGGCGCAAGAAGGCCTGCCGGAGGAAGGACCGTCGGTGGAAGGGCGATCGGGAGAAGGACCGTCGGGAGAAGGGGCGTCGGGAGAAGGGGCGGTGCGCGCGGGGCGGGCAACCCGCCGGATGGCCGCGGTGATTGCCGTGGTGGGATCCCCGGCGCTCGTGGCCGTACCGGCGATCTGGATGTTCTGCGCCGATGAGCAGGCGCGGCAGTGGAGCATCGTGGCAAGCCTGGCCGTGGTACTCGGCTGTCTGGCCACGGTGGCACTACGGCAGCGTGGCACCGGACACCGGAGCGGCGCGGACACCTTTGCCGAGCTGCGGCCGGTGCCCGGCAATACACCACACACCTCCGGTCCGCCCGCCCTCCCCGCACGGCTCCCCGCCCGGTGGCCCGCACAACTGCGGGGCGCCGCTGCCGTGTTCTGCTGCACGACCGCTTTCCTGGGGTTCGTGGCACTGGCGGCAGGGGATGCCGAACGGCCGGCTCCGGTCGATGGGATCGTCGCGGCGGGCGGAGTCATCCAGGACGTACGGGTGACGAGCGTACGGAACAGCGAGCGGCACAACCCGAGCCGTGGACATGACTTTTACACCGCCACCTCCGTGGTCGCCCTCCCCGAGGCGAGGACCGGCCGCAGCGTCCCGGCCACGGTGTCCACGAATACGCCGGAACCACTGCGTCCCGGCTCCGAGGTGACGGTCCTGTACGCACCGTCGAAGCCCGGCCTGGGCGCCGTCCAGGGAAAGCCGGGGCCGCTGCGTGCCTCACTGGACGGAGCCCCGCTCACCCCGGGAGCGAGGACGGCCCTGCTCCTCATCTGGCTCCTGGGCGCCGGCTTCTTGGGCGGCCTGCAAATCCTGCACTCCGGTGGGTTCCGAACGCTCACGCGCTGGACGAAACACGACCGGGCGGTACGCGGACGCTGCACAGGAGACGGCATCTCCCAGCTCGCTCCGGCCACGGACACAGGCGCGGGCACGGGCACTGAGCAGTCCGGCCGTAAGAGAACGTCGACAAAGCTCGATCAACTGGTGATCACGACGGACGGCGGGGAGGTGCACTTCGTCCTGGACGACGCCACCGACGGATACGCCGAGCAGCTGGGCGCGGAACCGCTGTGGCTGTGCTGGCGCGCGCGGCAGAAGGCCGCTCAGCAGCTGACGCCTGCCGTACTGGTCGGCGATTCCGGCTGGGCCCTGCACGGCCAGATGGTCCTCACGGAGGCCGAGCGGCTCGCCGAGAACAACGAAACCGCGATTCCCGGCGGGACCGGCGCTCCGGTCGACGCCCAGCGGGAGGCACGAGCCTGGGACCCACGCGCCGGCTGGCCGCTGCGCGTCGGGCGCGGCGCAATGACCGCCGCAGCCCTCGCCCTTGTCCTGGCAGGGCTGCTGGCCACGAACTCGTTGGGCGCCGGACGTTGGTGGGCAGCGGCCGGTGGCGTGCTGTGCGTGCTCGGCGCGGTCGCGGCAGAGACTCTGTCCACAGCCTGGCGGGCGACAGAACCCAACGCCTCAGACGAAAAGGACCCGCCCTCCTCTGCAACAGCACGGTAGACGGGCACACAGCACAAGGAAACAAACACAAGGGGCTGCCGACCGAGCTTCCCGCCCGGTCGGCAGCTTTCCTATGGCCAGGTACCGCGGGGCGTGGCCTCGCTGATCCACCAGCGTCTGGCCGGCACCTAAGCGGCACTTCCCCTGCCCGGCCTCATCCCGGAAATGAACGATCAAGACCCAGCTATCCGAATCCATACCGGATGACCTGGACCATTGTCGTTCTGCGCAAGGAGTGGGCCCAACGGGCTTCGAACCTGTGACATCTGCTTTGCAGGTTCACCCGGCTGACTGTCGAGGCCCCGCGCCGTAACGCACCGGCACCACCCCGAGCCGCTCAGGCCCTCCGCCGTTCGCCGCCGTTGATGTCAGTCGCAGATGTCAGCCGGAGACGATCGACAACACCTCAGAGACGCCGAGAACACCGAGCACGCCAACGAGCGTGACGCCGACCAGGATCAGAACGCACATCACCGCGATGACCACCATGAGCCACGAACGGCCAACCGCCGCGTGGTACTCAGCATCGTCGTCCCAGTCCTGCACGAACCCCTCCCTCACGGCCGCCCCCCGGGAGCGGCCTCAGACAGCCCGGAGGCGGCCCATCTACTGGACCGGCTCCCCTACTTGCGACTCTTCCTCCCACTCAACGTCCACGTCCGCGTACTGGGCGGAGGTTTCAGCCCAGCGGTAATCCCAAGTCATGCGGCTCCGGACAGCGCTGACGCTGCCGTCCAGCAGCTCCCCCTTAGCCGCTTCCATAGCTGCGTTGACAGCCGCTTCGTAGGCCGCCTTGATGCGTGGGGCGTGGATCCTCTTGTCGCCCATCTCGAACTCAAGCGTCACCGTCAGGATCTTGTGTGTGGCCATGCAGCCCCCTACGGGAGTCCGGATCCTCCGAGATGTACGATTAAATCATCAACTACCGCCTACGGGCACGACCTTGTAGAGAATCACGTGAGTCCTGAAGCCCCCTCTGAGGTCAAGTCCATGCCCCTCGTTGCGAACTACCGACAGCGAGATTTCTGAGGTCTGCGCACTCGTTTCACTCCGACGGCCCGTCGTGCACGCCCGCGCTCCCCCGGCACCCGGCTCCGTCCCGCTATCCCCTGACAGCCACCAGTGAACAACCGCCCGTCGGACCGGAATTCGGGATCGACACCCCGCTTGTTAGCCTGACGGGCGCCTGTCAACAACACCGCGAGCGCACGGCTGGTCACACGCTGGACACCATCCGGGCGTACACACTTCGGCCCGATATGGCCGGTCACTTCGGGGGAGCAACGTGAACCGTCGTCATGTTCGTGCCGCAGCCGTTTGCGGGCTGGTGGTCGTCGCCTTGACCGGCGCCGGCGGCTGCGCCCTCCTCCCGAAGCCTCCGATCGCCGCCCCCAAAGGCTTGCCGACTTCCGGGACGGTCACCGAACCCGAGTCGGACATCACCATCACCAGCTGCCACTTCGACGTCGCATTCGGCACCCTGGAGGCCAAGCTGCGCGTGCACAACGGCAACTCCCGGAGCCGCGCGGACTACCACGGCGCGGTGAAGTTCAGGGACGAAACCGGTGGTGACATCGGCACGGTGAGCTTTACCGTGGGCGGCGTAGGCGCCGGTGAGACCCGGCCCGTCCCGGTCACCGACGAGTACGACGGGCTCGAACGCAGCAGGCCGAAGCATGCCGATGCCAAGTGCAAACTCGACCTGCTCCTCAAGAGCAACGACGAGATCAATGGCTGAGGCCACACAGCGGGAGCCTTCATGATCACGTCGCCCGGTAGAGCTCCGCCCGGAGTTGGCGGATCTACTCGGGACTCTGACGGACACTCTGACTGACCCGCGCGTTCACGGGTTCGGTCTCTCAGAGGACATGGTCGAGCTGCTCAGCGTCTCGGCTCATAGCCTCAGAGCACTGGAAGACGAGGCATCAACGCTCGGCCTTCCGGTCTCAATCGACTTCGATCACCTCATCCAGCGTTGCCCGTGCGATGCCGAGGAACACCTTGTGCTCGGCGATGAAAGCCATGCCGTTCTCGTGGCATACGGCACCATGTTCGTCAAGGCAGTCGTTCGAGGCAGCGTGCGCTAGAGCGTAATCGCGGACATCCCGAACCAGGGAGGAAAGCCGGAGGATGAGCCCAAGTGCAGCCTCAGCAACGTCATCAGGTCCTTCCAGCAGGACCGCGTGCCCTACTGTCTCCGCTGCCTTGAACAGCTGCCGGATCTCCGCCAGACGCTGGCCGTCAAACACTTCTCCCGGGGGTGTAGCGCGCATACGGTGAAAGTGCTCTTGGTTAGCTCGGTCCGCCGCGCTCAGGGCTTCCAGGAAGGCCAGATAGGTGCCGTGGCGGCGCTCTCGACGCCACCTCTGATGCTCTGCGCGTAACTCGTGTATTCGCGTCCGCTGCTCTGCGGTGTCCTGGGCAGCTTGCCGGCGACGCTCGGAGCGGGCCGCAATAAAGGCTGTGAGCCCTGCACCAGCGACGGTTCCCAAGACGCTCACGACGGAGACAAGAACAGTGTCCATGCAGTCAGCGTGCCGCCAAGAGGAGAGTGCAGGAACCTCCTAGCCATGCTTCGCAGGAAGTCGGCGCGACTTCCTCAGGCCACGCGCGGCTGCTCTCATGGTGTCGACAGTGCCCGACATCTTGGGGGTAGAGCTTGAGTGACTTACACGTCTCTGAGTGGAAGCGATACGGACATGATCGTGTCTACGTAGGCTTGCCGGACGGTGCGACTGTCGCCTGGCTGGACCGTAAATCGGGCATAGTGACGGTCCTTCAGCCAGAGCATGAGGCTGCGACCCAGCAGAAGCTGGCCAGTTACCTTCCGGCCGCTGAGAAGCCTGCTCCGTCACCGATGGCTGCAGCTGACGATCTCGCGCTCAATCCGCCTGGGGAAGCGCTCCGTCAGAAGCTCAGGGAGGTGTCACCCAGCCGCTTCGCCTGGATCGTGGCGCGTTTGCTGCGCAGGAAGACCGAAGCTGACTCCTGGCGGAAAGGCTTGGAGGGAGAACGCCTCATCGGCCGAGAGCTCGCGCGCCTCGCCAGGGCCGGTTGGCAGGTCCTGCACTCCATCCCGCTACCACGGGAGGTCGATATTGACCACCTGCTCATCGGCCCCGGTGGGGTGTTTTGCATCAACACCAAGCACCATCGTGACGCCAGCATTTGGGTGGGGGATGACGTGGTGAAGGTGAACCACGGCCAGGCTCGCCCCTACGTCCGGAAAGCTCGGCACGAGGCGCTACGCGCCGGCAGGGCAATCTCGCGTAGATGCGGTTTCGCTGTCGAGGTTCAGCCGGCTCTCGTCTTCGTGGGCGCGAAACAGGTTGACGTGGTGCCGACACTGCAAGACGTTCGTGTCATCCGCGGTAGGGAGGTCGCGGCCCTCGGCCCACTGAGGGGAGCGCTCAAGCCTGAAGAAGTCGAGCTGATCTACACAGCAGCTCGGGATCGACGTACCTGGGTTGGAGCATGAATGGTGCTCTCCAGTGACGTCCGCGGGCATCTGTCATTCAGCATCGACGAGGCCCTGCGGGTACGGTCACGTCATGAATCTGGGCCCTGAAGACGCATGGCAAAGGTTCTTGGTTTCGCGTTGCTCTGCCGGACACGGCCAGCGCCTCCGGTACGCCACATCTCGTTCCCGTCACCTTCGCCACGGAAGATGGCGATCCGGGTAACACGATGTCCGGCTGGTTCTTCGAGTGACCGTGACGGGAGGGTGCGGTGTGCGACGTAGTCATCCCATCACCCGCTTGTGCAATCAAGTAGAGGTGATCCGATCGCTCAGCTGAGTGTTCGTGCAGATCGCGAACGACCTGCGAGACCAGATCGCGGCGGGCGGCCTTCCGCCAGGGAAACCGATTCTCTCCTCGGAATCTGTCCCGGTCATTCACCCGCGTCGCCAAGAACGCAGACCTTCCTGCGATCCGCCTGCATGACGCCCGGCATGGCTGCACCGCGCTGCTCACCACGGCCGGCGTCGCTCCCCGAGTGGTGATGGAGGTCTTGGGACCACACAGCCGGATCGCCATCACGATGAACACGTACACGCACGTCGTGGTCGTGCAGGACACGCAGCGTGAGGCTGTGAATCACATGGACCGGCTTCTGAAGCGGCGGCCCACTGCCGGCTGACCGCTGCCGTTGACGTCAATTCCAGACGTCAAAGACCCCCTACCAAGATCAGTAGGGGGTCTTTTGACTGGTGGGCACAACAGGATTCGAACCTGTGACATCTGCTTTGTAAGAGCAGCGCTCTACCGCTGAGCTATGCGCCCTGGCCGAGCCGACAGACTACCTTGCCTCTGGGGCTGCACTGCAAACCAGTGCTCGAAGTGCGAACTTACCGGCCGATGTGTTCGTTTCCGGTGAGTGGGAGAATGACATTCGGTCCTGGGGCGATCCGATCGGGAGAGGTAAGTGACGGCGACAGACACTCAGCCGCATGAGCAGCGAGAACGCCGTCGCGCCCGTGGGGGCCCGGTCCGGGACGTGGTGGCGCTCATGTTGCTGCCGTTGCCGTTGCTGGTGGCGTTGGCGCCGTTGTCATTCGCGGGCGGGGGGACCCGTCGCTGGTTCGGGCGGGGGGAAGGCCAGCGGGCCGATGCGCAGGCCGCGAAGGATGCCGCGGCGGCGGCGTTCTACGAGCTGGACACCGCGCACCGGGATCTGCGGATCTCCATAGAGACGATCACCGCCGTCGACACCTCGCCGTCCGCGCGGAAGGCGGCAGAGGAGTACGAGGGCTTCGGCCGGCGGATCGACGAGGTGAGTCAGGGGTACATCACCGCGGTCGACTCCCACGATCTTGACCGTGACGACCTCGACGGCGGCGCGATGGCGCGGGCGCGGGCCGATCTGACGCGTGCCAAGCAGGAGCTGGACCGCGTCAAGGGTGAGCTGGACCGGTTCGCGCAGGGGCTGGGGCCGCTGCTGCAGTCCGCAGAGACGCAGCTGGCGCGGCTGGCCCCGGCCGTGGAGCGGGCGCGGCAGGCGCTGCTGGCGGCGAGCCATGCGCTGGACGCGGTCCGTGCTCAGGGCCTGCAGGCCGATGATCTTGCGGCCCGGCTGGCGGCGCTCGCGCCGGAACTGACCAAGCTCAACCAGGGCGCCGGGCAGCACGGCGTACCGGAGACGATCCGGCGGGCCGACGACGTGGTGCGCCAGGCCGAGGGCGTACGGACCGAGGCCGAGCGGCTGCCGGGCAAGGCCGCGGAGATCGACAAGCGGCTGGTGTCGCTGCGGACCCGGGCGCAGGCGATCACGACGCGTGCGGGGAACGTCGACCCGGTCCTCAGCGAGCTGCGGCGGCGCTACAGCGCGGCGTGCTGGCAGGACCTGCAGCAGGTGCCGGAGCAGGCCACGCAGTCCGTCCAGCAGGCCGAGGTCAAACTGCGGGAGGCGCAGCAGGCGCGTGACGAGCAGCGCTGGGCGGATGCCACGAGCCGGCTGGCGACCGTACGGGCGCTGCTGGACACCACCGACGAGGCGGTGTCAGCGGCCGGCGACCGGCTGCAGCGGCTCGATGCGGTGTCGTTCGACCGGCAGAAGGAGGTCGAGCGGACCCGCTTCGCCGTACGGGACGCGCAGCGACTGGCGATGACCGGCCGCAGCACCCCCGATCCGCGGCACGCCGGCCCGCTGGACGATGCGGTGGCGCGGCTGGACCGTGCGGTCGCGGGCCTGGAGGGGCGCCATCCGGACTGGTGGCACTTCCTGATGGAGACCGAGGCGGTGCGGGAGACGGCGGCCCGGGTGGTACAGGAGATCCGGGAGGCCAGGGGCGGGGCCGGGACCGGGGCCAGCGGCTGAGGCTCCGGGGCGTCCTCGGGGTGTGATCCTGCCGGGCCGGTGTGCGGCCCGGTCCCGGCCGGAATCCTGCGGGCGGTGCGGGCGGCGCCTTCCTCCCCGGCCGCCGGGCGCGATGGCGTGAAATGCCACCTGGGCTGATCCTGGAGAGAAGTACGGCCCAGTCGGCACCTGCGCGAAGGAGGCCGGACATGGCTACTGGGGCTACTGGCCAGACCCTGCACGGGCCCGCGAACCCGCTCCACCGGGCGAAGAGGCACGGCACACGGCTCGATGAGCATCTGCCCGTGGACCATCGACTCAGCAAGGTCTACCGCATCGGCGCCGGGCTGATGGGCCTGGTACTGATCGCCTTCGGCATCCTCGGACTGACCCACCACATCGGCTACTTCGACACCGGCGGCGACACCGTGGCCGGGCTGAACACCAATGGCTCCCTGAGCGTGCTCTCGATCGTCGTCGGAGCGATCCTCTTCGTCGGCATGGTGATCGGCGGGAACTTCGCCTCGACCCTCAACATCGTGCTCGGCGCCCTCTTCCTCCTGAGCGGATTCGTGAACCTGGCGCTGCTGGACACCGGCGCGAACTTCCTCGCCTTCCAGATTCAGAACGTCCTGTTCAGCTTCGTGGTCGGGCTGATGCTGCTGGTCTTCGGGATGTACGGGCGGGTCAGCGGTGGCCTCCCCCATGACAATCCGTACTGGCGCGCCCGGCACCCGGAGGAGGCGGAACAGTTCGACCGCGGACAGCTGCGTCCCGTCTCCGGCATGACGGCCGCACGGCAGGCGGCGCGGATCAAGATGCAGGGCGCCCCGCATGCCGGGCGCGGTTCGTTCGGCGCCGGCACCAGCGGGAGCAGAAGGCGCACCACCGCCCTCGACAGCGGCACCCGCACCGGTGGCGACCGCAAGAAGCCCTGAGCCGGGGCGAGGAGACGTCAGGGCGTACCGAGGTGGGATTGGGGTGCTCGGTACGCCCTGATGGCTGGGTGGGGTGGCGTGGGGCGAGCGGGTCGGTGGTTTCCGTGATCTCCGCCAGGGTCGGAGTTGCCACGGGGCTGGTGGTGGCGGGGACAGGTGAGGGGGCGGGAGGGGAAGGCGTGGGGGGCAGCGCGGCACGGGGAGCAGGGAGCAGGGAGCAGCACGATGAGCCGTTCGGGGCATGCCGCCTCCTCAGGGCACGGGGCGCACCATGGGGCGGTCGAAGCGCTCGCCAAGCGGATCTTCAAAGGCACCTACGGTGAGGGCGACAGCCTCGTGATGCCGGAGGTGCTGGCGGAGCTGGACGTGAGCCAGACCGTGCTGCGGGAGTCGATCAAGGTGCTGACCACCAAGGGCCTCCTCGGGACCGACAAGAAGCGTGGCACGTTCGTCCGCCCACGGGAGGACTGGAACCTCCTGGACACGGACGTCCTGCGGTGGAAACTGGCGGCCGGTGTCTCGTCCGACTTCTTCGCCGATGTGCTCGAACTGCGGCGTTCCATCGAGCCCGCGGCCGCCGGGCTCGCCGCGGAGCGCCGTACCGACGAGGATCTGGCGGCCCTGGATGCCGCGTTGAGTGCGATGGCGGCTGCCGGCAACGACCCAGTGCTGCTCGTACGCGCCGACGCGTCCTTCCACACGGCCATGCTGATCGCGTCGAACAATCGCTTCTACGCGCAGATGCACCGGGTGATCGTGCCGGTGCTCGTCCAGCGCGACCGGGAGGTGCTCGCCGCGGACGGCGCGTTCGAGCAGCCCCATGCCCTGCATGCCGCGGTCGTCGAGGCCGTACGGAACCGGGACGTCGACGGGGCCTATATGGCGATGCTCGAACTGCTTGATGTGTCCGCGCGGGAGCATCCGTAGTAGGCGCGAAGAGCATCCGTAGCAGCGGGAGTATCCCGGGCGTATCCGTAGTAGGGGACGGATGCAGCGCGGCGCAGTGGGCGGGGACGGAGGGCGCTGCGTGCCGGGAGCGGCGTCGGTTAACGCGGTGACGTGGGTGGGCAGGACCTCGCGCACAGGCCCGGCGCGCGGAGGGCCGGGGCCGATGGGCGGCACGGGCCGACCGGAGCGCGTTGACCGTACGCCCGCATTCCGCACGACGAAAGGACGGACCGGTCCATGAAGATCAGCCGCATCGAGACCTTCCTCGCCCCGCCGCGCTGGATGTTCGTACGGGTGGAGACCGATGAGGGCGTCGTGGGCTGGGGCGAGCCGGTGGTCGAGGGGCGGGCCGAGCCGGTCAGGGCGGCCGTGGAGGTGCTGTCCGAGTACCTCCTGGGGCAGGATCCGGCGCGCATCGAGGACCACTGGCAGGTCATGACCAAGGGCGGCTTCTACCGCGGCGGGCCCGTCCTGTCCTCCGCCGTCGCCGGTCTGGACCAGGCGCTGTGGGACATCAAAGGGAAGCGGCACGGGGTCCCCGTCCACCAGCTGCTCGGCGGGCCGGTCCGCGAGAAGATCCGCGCCTACGCATGGGTGGGCGGCGATGAACCACACGCCATCCGCGACGCGGTCACCGCGCAGACCGAGGCGGGCTTCACCGCCGTCAAGATGAACGGCTGCGGCAGGATGACGCCGGTGGCGACCCGCGCCGAAGTGCGGGAATGTCTGCTGCGCGCCGAGACCGCGCGCGAAGTCCTCGGTGACGAACGGGACTTCGGCCTCGACTTCCACGGCCGCGTCTCGCCCGCCAACGCCCGCAGGCTCCTCCCCCTGCTCGCCGACTACGCACCGATGTTCGTCGAGGAACCCGTCCTCTGCGAATTCCTGCATGCCCTCCCCGACCTCGTGAACGCCTCTCCCATCCCCCTCGCACTCGGTGAACGTCTCTTCACCCGGCGAGAGTTCCTGGCTCCGCTGCAAGCCGGCGTGGCGATCCTCCAGCCCGACATCTCGCATGCGGGCGGCATCTCCGAGCTGCGCCGGATCGCCGCGCTCGCGGAGGCGTACGGGGCGCAGCTCGCCCCGCACTGTCCCCTCGGCCCGGTCGCCCTGGCCGCCAGCCTCCAAGTCGCCTTCACCACCCCGAACTTCCTCATCCAGGAACAGTCCATCGGGATCCACTACAACCAGGGAGCCGAGCTGCTGGACTATGTCGTGGATCCCGAGCCGTTCCGCTTCGACGGCGGCTCCCTGCTGCGGACCGAGCGCCCCGGTCTCGGCGTGGAGGTGGACGAGGCCGCCGTGCGGGCGGCGGATCAGCGGGGGCACGCCTGGCGGAACCCCGTGTGGCGCCATGAGGACGGTGCGTTCGCCGAGTGGTGAAGGGGCGGGCACGCGGAGGCCGCCGACCGCTCCGGCTCGGTCCGGCGACGATGCGCAGGCCACATCCGAGCCGCCCAACCTCATCGCCACACCCGAGCCGCCATACCCCATGGCCACACCCGTCCCACGCTCCACACCCCACACGCCCCTTACACCCGGCCCGGAATAATCAGTGCTGTCACCCGTGCGCCCGAACGGCCCGGTCGCGCTCTACGCACGCGGCGGGGAGCAGGAGAAAGCAGGAACGCCATGGACTTCAGCACAGCGCTCCGGACCGAGCGGCTGGTCGCCATCATCCGGGGCAGGGATGCGGAGGCGTCTTTCCGTACGGTCATGGCGCTTGCGGAGGCAGGCCTTCCGCTGATCGAGGTCTCACTCAGCGGACACGACGCCCTCACCGTCATCCGACGGGCGCGTGCCGAGCTCGGCGATGCGGCCTGGCTCGGCGCCGGCACCGTCCTGACCGCTTCCGACGCCCGGCGCGCCGCCGAGGCCGGGGCCAATCTCATCGTCACGCCCGGCCTGGGGGCCGGTCTGGAGGAATCCGTACGTCAGGGTCTCTCGACGCTCGCGGGGGTGCTGACGCCGTCCGAGGTGATCGCGGCCGATGCGCTGGGCGTCTCGGCTCTGAAGCTGTTTCCGGCGTCCGTCGGCGGGCCCGGGTATCTGCAGGCGCTCCGCGCGCCCTTCCCCGAGCTGCCGTTCGTGCCGGTCGGCGGGGTGGACGCGGCCGCCGCGCCGGCGTACTTCGCCGCCGGAGCGGTGGCGGTGGGCGTCGGCTCGCCGCTGGTCGGGGACGCGGCGGACGGCGGCGACCTGGACGGGCTGCGCAAGCGCGCGGCGGAGTTCAAGGCGGCGTGCGCACGATGACGGGGCAGCCTGCTGCCGCGGGCAGCGAGGACCAGCGCGGCGCTCCCCGCGCCGGGGCGACACCCGGTCGCCCGCTGCTTCCCGGGCAACCGGGGCGCCCGGACGTCTTCACGTTTGGCGAGACCATGGTCGCCCTACGGGGCAGCGGCCCGCTGAAGCTCGGCGGCACGATGAACGTCTCCATCGCCGGGGCGGAAAGCAATGTCGCGATCGGGCTGGCCCGGCTCGGGCACGACGTCCGCTGGGCGGGCGCGGTCGGCGAGGACGAGGCCGGACAACTGGTGCTGCGTACGCTGCGCGCCGAGGGCGTCGGGGTGTCCGGCGCCTCGACCGACCCCGGCGCTCCGACCGGACTGCTCCTCTTCGAGCCGCGACTGCCCGAGGTCACCCGGGTGCACTACTACCGTGCGGGATCGGCCGGCTCCCGGATCGGCGCTGACGTGATCCAGCGCGCCTTCTCCGCCGCCCCGCCCCGCGTCCTGCATCTGACGGGCATCACTCCGTCCCTCAGCCCCACGGCCCGCGCGGCGGCCGGGCTCGTCCTCCAACTGTCCCGGGAATCCGGCTCGTTGGTGTGCCTCGATGTCAACTTCCGCGCTCGCCTGTGGACCGCCGAAGCGGCTGCCGAAGTCCTTCGCGAGTGGATTCCCTTCGTGGATGTGCTGATCGCCTCCGATGACGAGCTGCCGCTGTGCCTGCCTGGAAGCGGGGACGGGGGCGGGGAGGGCTCGCCGGGTGGGGGCGAGGGGAGCCAGGGGGCCAAGGGGACCACCGGGGCCAACGAGGGCCTGAGGGCCGAGGGGGCCGGCGCGGGCATGGGTGCCGAGTGGGCCGACGGGGGCCTGGGTGCCGACGGGGGCCTGGCTCGTTGGGCATCGGAGCCGGAGGAGGCCACCGTGGCCGGGGGCGCGGGGGCGTGCGGTGGTGCCATTCCCCTCCCCCCTCAGGAGGTCACGGGCGACCCCGCGGCCACCGTGGCGGCGCAGGCCCGCCTCCTGCTGGACCAGGGGGTCGGCGAGGTCGTGGTCAAACTCGGTGCGGAGGGGGCGACGGCCTTCACCCACGGCGGCTCCCTCCACCAGCCCGCCAAACCGGTACGGGCCGTGGACGCCGTGGGCGCCGGTGACGCCTTCGTGGCGGGCTATCTGTCGGCGCTGCTGGACGGCGAAGGGCCGGCCGGACGCCTGGAGCGGGCCGTCACCACCGGAGCGTTCGCGGTCGCGTCGCCCGGCGACTGGGAGGGCGCGCCGACCCGCGCGGAGCTGGGCATGCTGGGCGCGCCGCCCGGCACCGTCGTGCGCTGAGCGGCGCCACGGCTAACCTGTGCCCATGCCTCGTTACGAATACCGGTGCCGCCCCTGTGGCTCCACCTTCGAGCTGAACCGGCCGATGGCCGAGTCCTCCGCCCCGGCCGTCTGCCCCGAGGGCCACGAGGACACCGTGAAGCTCCTCTCCACGGTCGCCGTCGGTGGCTCCGCGACCGCCCCCGCCCGTGCCCCGAGCGGTGGGGGCGGCGGTTGCTGCGGAGGCGGCTGCTGCGGATAGGGCAGTATTGGGCGGCACCATGTCCTGGGGGCCAAGGCCTGGGGGCGGAGGCCTGGGCCGCTACCTCTTGCGCGCCAGCGTCACCCCGTCCGCCACGGTGAGAATCACCGCCTCCATACGGGGGTCCGCCAGCACATGGTCGTTGAAGGCCCTGATCGCCAGGGCGGACCCGGTGGCCGCCGGGTCGGCGACCTCCCCGTGGTACAGGACGTTGTCAGCGACGATCAGACCTCCCGGCCGCAGCCGGGGCACCAGCTCCTCCCAGTAGGCGATATAGCCGCCCTTGTCGGCGTCGAGATACGCGAGGTCGATATGCGGCTCGGCCGGCATCGCCCGCAGCGTTTCCAGCGCGGGCGCGATCCGCAGATCGATACGGTCGGCGACACCGGCCTTCGCCCAGGCCTCCCGGCCGTAGGCCGTCCACTCCTCGGAGACATCGCACGCGATCAGCGTGCCGTCCGCGGGCATCGCCTGCGCCATGGACAGCGCCGAGAAACCGGTGAACGTCCCTACCTCGACGACCTGCCGAGCCCCGGTCAGCCGCACCAGGAACGCAAGCAGCGGCCCTTGCTCCTCCGCCGACTGCATCCCCGCGGCCTCGGGGAACTGTTGGTGTGTGAGCTCCACGATGTCCCGCTGCGCGGCGTTCAAGGGCGGGTTGTGGGCGAGGACGTACTCGTACATCTCCGCTGTGATCGGCGTGCTCTTGGACTCAGCCACTGGCTCTCCTCTTGATCAAGGATCGCGGTCTCGGCCGGTCACCGGACGGTGCAGCCAACCGCCTCGGCGAGACTAGTCGAGCTCGTCGCCAACCGGTCGTTGATTTCCCCCTCCCTCGACGAGCCGTCACTCAGACGTTGCCCATGGACTGCTCAGCGGCGAGGGGCGCCCCATGGGCCCCCCGGCGCCGGTTGGACCTCCGTATCCCCCGTCCCTCACATCTCGCCTCACCGGTCGGACATCCCCGGTCTCATGTCCCCAAGTACCGCAACACCGCCAGGACCCGGCGTGAATATCCGGAAGTGCCGATCAGATCGAGCTTGTCGAAGATCGCGTTGATGTGCTTCTCCACGGCGCTCTGCGAGATGTGCAGCCGGACGGCGATTGCCGCATTGGTGTGGCCCTGCGCCATCTCCCGGAGCACCTCCTGCTCGCGTGCGGTCAGCGTGCCCAGCGGATCCGAGCGGCGGCTGCGCATCAGCAGCTGCCGTACGACTTCGGGGTCGAAGGCGGCCTGTCCGCTGCTCACCCGCTCCAGCGCGTCCAGGAACTCGTCCACCTGGACCACCCGGTCCTTGAGCAGATAGCCCACCCCCTCGCTGTCATCGGTCAGCAGCTCCGTCGCATAGCGGCGCTCGACATACTGCGAGAGCACCAGCACGCCGATATCGGGCCAGCGCTCCCGTATCTGCACGGCGGCACGCAGCCCCTCATCGGTGTGCGTGGGTGGCATACGGACGTCCACAACCACCGCGTCCGGCTTCTCGTCCTGCTCCGCCGCCTGCTCCAGCACGGCGATCAGCTGATCGGCGTCGCCGACCGCGGCCGCCACCTCGTGCCCCTCCTCGGCGAGGAGGCGCACCAGGCCCTCCCGCAACAGGGTCGAATCGTCGGCCAGCACTACGCGCACGGCAACTCCGCGGTGATGATGGTCGGTCCGCCGGCCGGGCTGTCCACCCGGAACCGGCCGTCGAGGGCGGCGACCCGGCGGGCCAGCCCGAACAGGCCGCTGCCGGAGGAATCCGCGCCGCCCGGTCCGTCGTCCTCGATACACACGAGCACGGCGTCCTCGCCAGGGGCGACGCGGACCGCTATCCGTCCGGCGCCGGAATGCTTGACGGCGTTGGTGACGGCTTCGGAGACCACGAAGTAGGCGACCGTTGCCACGGCGGTGTCGGGTTCGGTGGCAAGTTCGTAGTCGAGGCATACGGGGATGGCCGAGCGTTCGGCGACCGTTTCCAAGGCGGCGCGCAGCCCTGCTTCATCCAGCACCGTCGGATAGACCCGCCAGGCCACCTCACGCAGCTCGGTCAGGGCCCGGCCGCTCTCTTCGTGGGCCTGGCGCAGGAGTTGTTCCGCGCGCTGCGCGTCCTGGCTGCGCAGCGCGCGGCCGAGCAGCATTCCCAGGGCCACCAGCCGCTGCTGCACACCGTCGTGCAGATCGCGTTCGATACGGCGTCGCTCATCGTTGACCGCGGCGATGACGCCGGCGCGGCTGGCGGCCAGCTGCTCGATGCGGCGCTCCAGCTCCTCGTGGTGGCTGGGGCCGAGGTAATACTGCGCGAGCCTGGCCTCCAGCCCTGCGACTCCGAAGGTGCCCTGCAGGCTGAGGAAGAGGAGGAAGAGGCCGCCGATGCTCGACAGCGCGAGGGTGCCGGGATGGCGGACGTCGGTGAGCAGCAGGATGAAGATCCAGGAGATGCCGTACGCCACTCCGATCAGCGCCGCGCCCAGGACGAGAGCGCCCAGCAGGCCCAACCCCCAGCGCAGGGACAGATATTGCAGGGCTCGGTGGTCCGCGTACGCGTCCGAGGTGTCGGCCGCGACATAGACGCGGAGGCGGCGTCGATGGGTCTCGGTCAGGACCCGTGCGGCGGCGGTCACGGGCTTGAGGACCGCGCGGCGGCCGCGCGGCCAGGCGAAGACGCACAGCAGGGAGAGGCCGGAGAGCAGGACGAAAGGGAGCTCGGCCGCCGCGATCACGGCACCGAGCACCAGACCTGTCGCCAGGCGCAATCCGCGCCGCGCAATTCCCAACATGATCAAAACGCTAGCCGCACCGTGCGTCCGCGCACACTGCGGAAAACCGCAGTCTTTCGTGCGGTATACCGCAATGTGCCGCAAGGCGAGAATTCATAGCGTTGAAAACATGATCGAGAGCATCGGAAGCACCGCACCCGGCTGGATCACCGACCTCATGGACGCGCTCGGCGCGCCCGGCGCGGGTGTGGCCATCACCGCAGAGAATCTCTTCCCGCCGCTGCCGAGCGAGGTGATCCTGCCGCTGGCGGGCTTCGCCGCCGCCCGCGGCAGCATGCATCTCGCGTCCGCGCTCGCGTGGACGACCCTCGGCTCGGTAACCGGCGCCCTGGCGCTGTACGGCGCGGGCGCGTTGCTCGGGCGCGAGCGTACGGTCGCGATCGCGTCGAAGCTGCCGCTGGTCAAGGTGTCGGACATCGAGAAGACAGAGCGCTGGTTCCGGCGGCACGGCACGAAGGCGGTGTTCTTCGGCCGGATGATTCCCCTCTTCCGCAGCTTCATCTCGATACCCGCCGGAATCGAGCGCATGCGGGTGCCGGTCTTTCTCGCCCTGACCACCCTCGGCAGCTTCATCTGGAACGCGATCTTTGTCCTCGCCGGCTATCTGCTCGGCGACAACTGGGAGGAGGTGACGGGGTATGTGGACGTCTATTCGAAGGTGGTCCTGGTGGCAACTGCGCTGGCGGTGGCGGCCTTTGTCGTTGTCCGTGTCAGCAGGAGCGGCCCGGGGGCACGGCGCCGCGGATGAAGGCCCGCACGATCTCTTCGCCCGCGGCGACACCCCGCTCATCGAGCGCGATGACGTGGGGGGCCTGCCAGCCGGAGTCCGCCAGCTCCCCGTGTCCGGGCCGCCACCCGCGGTCCGCGGCCAGCAGCAGATCGGCGTCGAGGAGGGAATCGCCGGCCGCGAGGATCTCGGACGCCCCGGTGCGGCGCGCCACCTCCGCCACGGCTGCGCTCTTGGTCAGCGGCTTCGGCACGGCATAGATCTTGCGGCCCTGCAGGGAGACGGTCCAGCCGCGTTCGTCCGCCCAGCCGGCGAGGTCCTTCACCCAGGTGTCCGGCAGCAGCGGCCGCTCCACGACGAGATAGGCGAAGAGGTCTTCTGCGGCACGCTCCTTGAGCAGCCAGGCCGGGTCGGCGGTGCGGACGAGATGTGCGCGGATCTCGTCCAGGGGCGCGCAGTGCGCGGCGAGCCGCTCGGTGACGGTGCGCTGCCAGTCCGGGTCCGACTCGCCGAGTACGAGCAGATGGCCGCCATTGGCGCAGATGGCGAACTCCGGTGCCGGCCCCGGGAGATGGATGCGGCCGTACTGCTCCCGGGTGCGGGTGGTGGTCGGCACAAAGGTGGTCTTGCCCGCCAGTTCGGCGAGCAGCCCGGCGGCCGTCTCCGTCATAAAGGACAGCGGCTTGCGCTCATAGGTCTCCACGCACAGGAGCCTGGGGGCTTCCGCGTCGGGCATGGCGAGGCCCAGCGCGGCGGCCGAATAGATCAGGGTGCGGTCGAGGTCGCTGGCGATGATGGCGCTCATCAGGAGGCCACCGCCTTGCCGTCAGCACCCGTGGCCCCGCGAGTGAAGCGGGGGTGGATCAAACCGACACAGGTATAGGGCAGTTCGTCGACCTCTTCGACGGGCACGCCTCGTTGTTCCGCCAGGAGGCGCACATGATCGAGATCGGTCCCGGCACCCCGTCGGGCCAGGATCTTCCAGGGGACCCGGCGCAGCAGTACGCGTGTGGTCTCACCGACACCGGGCTTCACGAGGTTCACGTCGTGGATGCCGTATTCCTCGCTGATCCGCTCGACGGCCGCCCAGCCTTCCCAGGTGGGTGCCCGGTCGGCGGCGACCAGTTCCTTCACCTCTTCGGCGACGTCCAGGGCGACCTCGTCGAAGCGCGCGCTGACCGCGTCCAGGAAGGCTCGCGATACATCGGTCGGGGCCAGATCGCGGTAGAACTTCGCGCCGTGGAAGTCGTCCGGGCCCACGAGGTCGTCTCGCAGGACGGTGCGCGATATGAGGCCGGAGACGGTGGAGTTGAGGCAGGCGGACGGGACGAGGAAGTCGTCGCGGGTGCCGTAGGTCTCGACGCAGCCGCCCGGGTCGGCGAGCACGGCGATCCGCGGGTCGAAGCCCGGGAAGTCCTCCAACGCCTGGGCGAGTTCGCGAGTGATGGCACCCTTGCCGGTCCAGCCGTCCACGAAGACGACATCCGCCGGATCGTGATGAGCGGCCAGCCACCGGAGCGCCGTGGTGTCGATCCCCCGGCCGCGGACGATCGAGACCGCGTAGTGCGGCAGTTCCAGGCCGTGCGCATGCCGCGCCCAGCGACGCATCAGCACCCCGACGGGTGTGCCCGCCCGCGCCAGCGACACCAGCACGGGACGTGGACTGCGTTCGGCGAGCACGGTCTCGGTGACGGTCCCGACAGCCCGCGCGATCCGGCTCGCGGAGGTCCGCAGCGCGCTGTGAAACAGCGCCTGGTACTCCTCGGTCGGCTGGTATTCGACGGGCAGCGACTCCGCGTAGTGAGCGCCGCCGCGCTGAATCGCCTCCTCGCGTTCCTCGGTCGGCGCTTCCAGGGTGATGTCGGAGAGGTCCTGCAGCAGCCAGCCGACCTCGTCGGCGGTGTAGGAGGAGAAGGCGGGGCCGCGCAGCGGCTCGGGGAGGGGCATGGGTCCGGCCTGTGGTCGCGGGGCGTACGAGGGGATGACGGCGAGCAGCAGTCGGTCGGTGTGCTCGGCGAGCCGGTTCAGCAGACCGTCGGCGGCATGCAGTGCGGGGAGGTCACCGTGCGAGTCCACGACGGCCACGATGGCGTCGAAGCGGCGTTCCGGGTCGGTGCCGGCCGCGACGTTGTAGGCGTAGCGCTCCCCCGGTCCGTCGGCGGGATCGTCGTGGGCGGGGAAGGACAGCCGGGTCCGTATCGCGTAACCGGGGTCATCGACGGCGAGCACCGGCGACCGGGTCGTGGTGGAGAAGAAGACGCCCGCGCCGCTGGTCGACGCGGACGGCTGACCGTCCCGCGGTGCGAGGGCACCGTCCGCCGCCCCGATACCGTCACGGGCCGGCGTCGCCTCGGCACTGTCCCCTTCCCCAGTGACAAGGGCGTCCAGAGCCTCGGCTATCCGCAGCGGCGCGTACATCAACTCCTCGTTGCCGAGGACGAGGACGCGGCGGGCACCGTCCAGCCGCTGTGCTATCCGGGCCGCCATACCCGGCAGCCCGGCCTCCAGTCGGGCGCGGTGCGCCGGTGTGAAGCCGTGCCGCCCACCGTCCGGCAGGCCGGCGGGCCAGCCGAGGTCGACCCGTACGACGTCCGCACCGCGGCCGTCGGGCACCGCCGGAGCGCCTGCCGCATTCTGCTCGTCGCCCGCAGGCTCCGACGCGCTCTCCGGGGCAGCCGCCGGCCCCTGTGCCGTAACGGCCTCGTGTGCGGCGACGAGTTCCTGGCCGCGTGCCAGGACATCCTCGGGCAGGCGTACACCGCCCGCGGCCAGTGCGACGAGGTCGACGCGGGCGCCCAGTTCCGCCGCGAACTTCTCCAGATGGCCGCGGTCCGCGTCGGAGCGCATGTCGACCAGGGCGACGACCACGTACCGCTCGCGCGGGAAGCGCGCATGCAGCGCCTTGATGGTGTTCAAGACGGTCCTGCCGGTGGAGAACTCGTCATCGACGAGCACCAACGGCCCGTCCCCCGAAAGGAGTTCGCGATTCTCGGGGAGCAGCAGATGGGAGGTGGCATGACTGTGCTCCTCCTCGAACCCACCCACCTGCGCCACACCGGTCACCGGGCGGCGGGTGGAGTGCAGATACGGCGCGAGGGCCAGGCCGTCGGCCACCGAATGTCCCAGGCCGGTGGCGGTCTCGGCGTAGCCCAGGACGACGGAGCGGGCGGCGGCCTCGTCGCCCAGCAGCTTCCGCACTCGGCGCCCCAGCCCGAAGCCGGCGCCATGGACCACGCCCGGTCGCTGTGGCACATGCTTCCCGAGCACGTTCGACACGAGCAGATGGGCCCGCTTGGGGTTGCGCCGCAGCGCGAGCCCGAGCAGTTCCGGCAGCTCGTCCCCGCCGCTCAGCGAGACCCCGAGCCGACCGGCGACCCATTCTCCTGTCCAGACCACGCGTTCCGTCTCCTCCTTCGAATCGTTCATATCGATCACTGCATGTCAGCTCTGCGGCACGCTCGCCGTCAGCAGCTCCACGAAACCGATGCCCTCCCGGGCGACCCCGAACGCCTCGGCGCGCAGCAGGGTCCGCTCGGCCCAGGCGCGATGCGGCTTCACCTCGTTCATCTTGTTCGTGTACGAGGAGCGCAGCACCCCACCGTCGCCCCGTTCGGGCCGCAGGATGTCGACCGCGTCGCTGAACTCCTCATGACTGACGACCGAGAGGGCGTGCACCGGTGCGACATGCGAGGGGTGGATGCAGGTCTTGCCCTGCAGGCCGTTCGCGCGGTCGAGTTCGATCTCGCGCAGCAGGCCGTCCATATCGTGCTCGATCAGTGCCGTCCGCAGTTCCTCGGCGCGTCCGAGGAACGGGCTGCGCCGCAGCTGCGGCTTGAACATCCGCTCATGCAGCCGGAAGTACTCCCACACCGGGCCGGTGACCGTGAAGCCCGTGCCGTCCGCCCGTCCGAAGACATTCACCACATCGGAGATCACGGAGGCGACGATCTGGACGTCGTATGCCGTCATGTCGGGCGGTCTGCGCAGACCGTAGGCGGAGCAGAAGTCCGTGACGCCGAGCCGCAGGGCAAGCACCCGGTCCCGGTATTTGTCGACGGTCCTGGCGATGCCCTGGAGAGTCTCGGCGCGGCTCTCCAGATGCAGCAGCTCGGGAGACTCCAGAACCGGCATGGCAAAGAGCCGGCGGGAGCAGACGGACTCGGCCGTGCTCAGCGCTTCGAGGAACGGGACCCCGCGGTCCTCGGTGAATTTCGGAAGTACAAATCCAGACAGTCTGTGGACGGCGGTTCCCATGCGGCGCACCAGGTCCGGAATTTGGCCGGGGGTGCGGACGCGGACGAAGAGCAGCGGGAGGCCGGTGCCGGCGGCGGCCGCCTCGTCGAGAAGAGCGAGCTGCCGCACGAGGTTCTCCTCGCCGGCCTCGACATCCGCGTCCCCTATGGAGTCCTCGAGGCACAGCACCATGGACATCACGCCCCGCCCCGCCTGTTTGAGGACGTCAGCGGCGAGGCGCGGGCGGGTGGCGGGGCTGTAGAGCGTGGCCCCCAAGGCGACCGCGAGCGTGCGGGAGGGAGAATCGGCGGTGAACTCCACCGGCTCCTGGTGGAACAGCGTCTTCCGGACGTCGGGCGCAAGGTACCCAAAATGCCGCATATAACTCCCCGTCTACCTGCGGGACCCGGGCACCCCCGCTACGTCTCGCTGTCTGGATCCAGCCGGTAATCGTACGTGCGCGGGGGTGTGGTTAGTTCCCGCGTGCATGAAAATCACGTAACCCCCACGAGGCGCCCAGGTGTCCGCATTCGCAGAGTCTGCACCGCTCCGGGGCCCCGCGTTGTCCCTGCGACCTCAGGGAAGGCAGGATTACGGCATGACGCACGCGATGCTGAAAGGGTCGAACGTACCCCTCGATGCCACGGCTGTCCGGGCCGTCCTGCGCTGGACGCCCGGCGCCGGTGTCCCCGATGTCGATGCCTCGGCCCTGTTGGTGGGAGCCGAGGGATGCGTGCGCTCCGACGAGGACTTCGTCTTCTACAACCAACCACGCCACCCCAGCGGCTTGGTGCGGCACCTGCCCAAGACCCGGCTCGCCGACAAGCTGACCGACACCATCGAGGCGGATCTGGCGACGCTGGATCCGGCGGTGGACCGGGTCGTGCTGGCCGCGTCGTCGGACGGCGGCGCCTTCGCGGGCGTCACGGATCTGCAGGTCCTGCTGTACGACGCGGCGGCGGGCGACGGCGAGCCGATCGCGGTCTTCGACGTGGTGCCCGAGACGGGCGATGAGACGGCCCTGATCTGCGGGGAGCTGTACCGGCGCGCCGAGACCTGGAAGTTCCGTGCGCTGGGGCAGGGGTACGAGACCGGACTGGTGGGTCTGGCGACCGAGTTCGGGATCTCGGTGGACGAGACCGAAGCCGCCGCCGGACGCTCCGCTCCGCCGGCCCCGGAAGCGCCGGTGTCGGCATTGCCCGGCTCGGAGCCCACGACGGCCACCGAGCCGTCCCCGGAAGCCGAACCCGGCCCCTCCACCCCCGGCCCGACCGACAGCCAGTCCACCGGCCCGGCGAGCGGCCCCTCCGCCTCCCCCACGACCCCGCCGCCCAGCACCTGGCCGGAAGAGGCCTCGGGCCCGCCCTCCGCGGCGGACCCCCAGACCTACCCGGCGGCAGACCCGGATGCCGTCACCCAGCATGTGGCGGATGCGCTGCCGGAGCCGGCCTCGTCCGCACCGCTGCCCTCGGCCGCACCACTGCCCTCGGCCGCCGCGACATCCGCGGCGCCCCCGCCCACGGGCGGCGGCTACGGCTACCCGCAGCATGTTCCGCCTCCGCCGACGCAGCCCCCGGCCCAGCCCTCCTACGGCTACCCGGGGCCGCCGCCGCAGTACCAGCCCCCGCAGCAGCCGCCGTCCGCGTACGGGGCTCCGCAGCCGCAGCCGCACCCCTCGACGTACGGCTACCCGATGCAGCAGCCCTTCGTGCCGGACCCGTCCTTCGTCCTGCCGCCCCAGGGACCGCAGTTCCAGCGCCGTTAGCGGCAATCCAGCGGATCCCTCCCACCGCCACCGCCCACCCCGACAACGCACACCCCGGCGGCGCGCCGCACAGGCCGCGCGCCGCTCGGGGCGGCTCACACCTTGGTCTTGTAGCCCCGCCCCCACTGGAGCCCCCAGCCGTACAGCCGGTCCAGCTCCGCCTGGAAGCCGTAGACGTACTTCACCTCGCGGCGCACCGTCAGCTCGCCCTTGACGTTCTCCAGCATGAAGACGGCGCAGGAGCGAGCCTGTGACGCCCGCTCGTCCAGCTTGACCTCCACCCGTGGTCCGCTGCTCGGATAGAGCGTCACGACCGCATGCGTGCGGTCGAAGGCGGGCGTGCCGTCGTAGATGTAGACGAAGATCAGCATGCGCTTGATCTCATCGCGATGGTCCAGGTTGATGTAGAGCGTCTCGCCGGAACCCGAACCAAAACGGTCATCGCCACTGAGCTTGACGAAGGGCGGCCCGTTCAGGTCACCGAGAAAGTTGCCCAGCGGCTGCACCACGCCCCTGGTGCCGTCCTTGAGTTCGTACAGACAGGCCAGGTCCAGGTCGACATTGACCACGGCCGGCCCCTGCGCCTGAACGACCTCGGGCTTGAACAGTTTGCCCGGATGCCGCAGCAGACCGCCCTTGCCCTGCCCACCCCGTTCATGAAGGTCGGACGTCCGCATCTGCCAGTGCAGATTGACCCGCAGATGCCCGGTGGCGGCCCCCTGCTTGGTCAGAGAGACGACCGGATTCCGCTTCGTCAGCTCGACGACATACGACGCACCACCGCTGTCGAATTCAAACTTCCGCGCGCCACCGCGCCACAGGTTCCCCAGGAACGACACCTTGCCCACCCCATCGCTCGGCCCCAACTGCTACGGGGCGGCCCGAGGTCTGCACCTCAGAGCCGCCCCGCAGAGAGCGTTCCTCAATCAGCGCCGCGTCACACTCCGGACGCGACTTCCGACTTCTCGCCCGAGGTGCCCCCGGGCTTGCCCTCCCGCCGGTTCCGGATCACGGACGAGGTGAACGAGAGGGCGATCAGCACAACGCCGATCAGGCCGGTGATGACCTCGTTGACCTCGTACTTGATCGTGACGAGCAGGATGACGGCCAGCGCGCCGATCGCGTAGTGGGCGCCATGCTCCAGGTAGACGTAGTCGTCCAGGGTCCCCTTGCGGACCAGGAAGACCGTCAGAGAACGGATGTACATCGCGCCGATGCCCAGACCCAGCGCCATCATGAAGATGTCGTTGGTGATGGCGAAGGCACTGATGACGCCGTCGAAGGAGAAGGACGCGTCGATGACCTCGAGGTAGAGGAACATGAAGAACGCGGCCTTGCCGGCCAGACCGACGGCCGAGCCGTTGCCCTTCGTGGCGGGAGCCGCCGCGACCTCGCCGGCCTCCTCGCCCTCGTCCTCGACCTCGTCCTCCAGCTTGGCTTCGAAGAAGCCGGAGATGCCGCTGACGACGAGGTACGTGATGAGGCCCGCGACGCCGGACAGCAGCACCGTGGCGCTCTTGTCACCGCCGCCGTGCGCGACGCTGGTGGCCACCGTCATCGCGCTCACCAGCAGGGCGACCAGCGCGATGATGATGGACAGCGTGTCCAGCTTGCCGATCTTGGCCATCGGCTTTTCGATCCAGGACAGCCACTTGTAATCGCGGTCCTCGAATATGAAGTCGAGGAAGATCATCAGCAGGAAGATGCCGCCGAAGGCCGCGATGGCCGGATGAGCGCTGGTGACCAGTTCCTCGTATTGCGCCTTGTCACTGATGGCGAGGTTGACCGCCTCGATCGGCCCCAGCTTCGCGGTGACCGCGACAATGACGACCGGGAACACCATTCGCATGCCGAACACAGCGATGAGGATGCCGAGCGTAAGGAAGATCTTCTGCCAGAAGGCGTTCATCTTGCGCAGGATGCCCGCGTTGATGACGGCATTGTCGAACGAGAGCGAGATCTCCAGGATGGACAGGATCCCGACAATCGCCAGCCCCTGCCACCCCCAGAGCACGCCCGCCAAGGCGAGGCCGAGCACCGTGATGGCGAACGACCAGCCAAAGGTTTTCAGGAGCACTGCCTACCCAATCCCTCGCTGTGTGGGTCCTCCGCGCGCAGCGCGCGGCGCTTTACGAAACGTTGACCCCGAAGTCTAGGGCGATGCCCCGGAGACCCGACGCGTACCCCTGCCCCACCGCCCGGAACTTCCATTCACCCTTGTAGCGATACACCTCGCCGAAGATCATTGCGGTTTCGCCGGAGGCGTCCTCGCTGAGGTCGTAACGGGCGAGTTCGCTGCCGTCGGCCTGATTGACGATGCGGATAAAAGCATTGCTGACCTGACCGAAGCTCTGGCCACGCAGATCGGCCTCATGGATCGAGACCGGAAAGACGATCTTGTCGACCTGCTCGGGCACCTGCGAAAGATCCACCAGGAGCGACTCGTCGTCGCCCTCTCCTTCGCCGGTGAGGTTGTCCCCGGTGTGCTCGACGGAGCCCTCCGGGCTCTTGAGGTTGTTGTAGAAGACGAAGTACTCGTCCCCCAGCACCCGGCCCGCCTGGCACAGCAGCGCGCTGGCGTCCAGGTCGAACGGCGCTCCGGTCGTGGACCGCGCGTCCCAGCCGAGGCCGACCATGATCTGCGTGAGATTCGGAGCGGCCTTGGACAGGGAGACATTGCCCCCCTTGGCAAGCGTGACGCTCATCGTTCGCTTCCTCCCCGGTGTCGGTGCGGGCCCGCCCGGCGCGCGGCCCATCACCCTCGTTCAAGCGCGTCCGGCGCCGCACTCCCCGGACAGGGACGTACGGCGCCGGACGCGGTCGTTCTTGGCCCGGGCAGCCGCTTCGGCGGCGCTGCCCGGCCGGACGTCGACGATCGGACCTCGGATCCGGCCGGTCAGACGTTGACGCCGAAGTCCTGCGCGATGCCGCGCAGACCCGAGGCGTAGCCCTGGCCGATGGCCCGGAACTTCCACTCCGCGCCATTGCGGTACAGCTCGCCGAAGACCATGGCGGTCTCGGTCGAGGCGTCCTCGCTCAGGTCGTAGCGCGCCAGCTCGACGTTGTCGGCCTGGTTGACCACGCGGATGAAGGCGTTACGGACCTGGCCGAAGCTCTGCTGACGGGTCTCGGCGTCGTAGATCGACACCGGGAAGACGATCTTGGCGACATCGGCCGGCACGGCGGCCAGATTCACCTTGACCTGTTCGTCGTCGCCCTCGCCCTCACCTGTGATGTTGTCACCGGTGTGCTCGACCGAACCGTCCGGGCTCTTCAGGTTGTTGAAGAACACGAAGTTCTGGTCGTTGGCCACCTTGCCCTGATCGTTCGCCAGCAGGGCGCTGGCGTCCAGGTCGAAGTCCGTACCGGTGGTGGTACGCGCGTCCCAGCCCAGACCGACGATGACGGCGGTCAGGTTGGGGGCTTCCTTCGTCAGCGAGACGTTGCCGCCCTTGCTGAGGCTGACTCCCACGAGTCCTCCCATAGATTCGAGGGGTACCTGCGCCCCCATCGTGCATGGCATCGGATCAACGAATTGATCCTAGTGACCGGTTCCCACCGATTGCAGATATCGCACCTGGATCATGCGGATGTCGGCCGGTGGGCGCCGCCGCGCCCGGGAGAGTGCGCCGGCTCAGAGGGTGCCGAGCGCCTTGACGTAGTCGTTCAGGTCGCGGGCGTCGGGCAGGCCGTTGACGACCGTCCAGCGCACCACGCCCTCCTTGTCGATGATGAACGTGCCGCGCACCGCGCAGCCCTTCTCCTCGTCGAAGACGCCGTACGCCCGCGAGGCCTCGCCGTGCGGCCAGAAGTCCGACAGCAGCGGGTACTCCAGGCCCTCCTGCTCGGCGAAGACGCGCAGCGAGAACGGGGAGTCGTTGGAGACCGCCAGCAGCTGGACGTCGTCGTTGACGAACTGCGGCAGCTCGTCACGGAGCGCGCAGAGCTCGCCGGTGCACACACCGGTGAAGGCGAAGGGGTAGAAGAGGAGGACGACGGCCTTCTCGCCGCGGAAGTCGGAGAGCTTGACCAGCTCGCCGTGCTGGTTCTTCAGCTCGAAATCCGGAGCCTTCGTGCCGACCTCGATCGCCATGGGGTGCTTCCCTTCCGCTCACTCTCAACAGGACGCGACCAACCCTACGCGCCGGGGTGCACATGCGGGGAACCCGTCCTGAACAGGGCCGAGCCCCCTCCGGAACAGGCGGAGGGGGCTCGGTGGCGAACGTCGAGACGGTGTGGGCTCAGCGCTTGCCGGACTTGGGTGTGACCAGGCGGCTGCCGGTCCAGTCCTTGGCCGCGTTGATGCTCTTGGTCTGGGACAGACCCGCGGTCTGCGCGGCCTCATTGATGTCGCTCGGCTCGACGTAGCCCTCACGGCCGGTCTTCGGGGTCAGCAGCCAGATCTGCCCGCCCTCGTCGATCAGGCCGATGGCGTCCACCAGCGCGTCCGTGAGGTCGCCGTCCTCGTCGCGGAACCACAGCACAACGACGTCGCAGACGTCGTCGTAGTCCTCGTCGACGAGATCCTGGCCGATCACGGTCTCAATGCCTTCGCGGAGATCCTGATCGACGTCATCGTCGTAACCGATCTCCTGGACCACCTGTCCGGGCTCGAACCCCAGCCTGGCGGCAGGGTTGGTCCGCTCCTCCGCGTGGTCCGCGGTCGCGCTCACGGATTGCCTCCTGTCATGTTTCGGAAATGCTCGGGGACCCCGCGCGTGCGCGGAGCATTGGGCGTAGTCCACACGGGCCGGGCGGATCGCGCAAGTACCCGGCGGTCCAGACCGCCGAAACGGTGACGTTTGGAGGCGTCTCGCCGCAACCGCGACCCCCGCAGGACAGGCTGAAGTGATTCACGCCACAGCTTTCTGCAGGGTTTATCGGGTACTGGCGCGGGACTGGTCCCTTCGGGGGGCGGCCGCGGCTCGCGGACCTGATTTCGGGGTCCGCACGTCCGTACGCGAAGCACTTTCGACATGGGCGTATGGTTGCGATTTGGCCGACCCGAGAAATCGGCCTTTTCAGCGCCATCTCTCTACGGATGGGTTACCCATCAGTAGAGGTGACGTATCCCTGTGGCTCGGTACACGATGGAAGACGGCGCGACACAAGGCAGAGACAGCTTTCGTCCCGTGCGCAGCATGAAAACCCTGCAGGGCACGACACGAACCGAACACGAAGGAACAGCGTGGCTTCCGGATCCGATCGAAACCCGATCATCATTGGCGGCCTTCCCAGCCAGGTCCCGGACTTCGATCCCGAAGAGACCCAGGAATGGCTCGACTCGCTCGACGCGGCCGTCGACGAGCGAGGCCGGGAACGTGCCCGCTACCTCATGCTCCGCCTGATCGAGCGTGCCCGCGAGAAGCGTGTGGCCGTGCCCGAGATGCGCAGCACGGACTACGTCAACACCATCGCGACCAAGGACGAGCCGTTCTTCCCGGGCAACGAGGAGATCGAGCGCAAGGTCCTGAACGCGACCCGGTGGAACGCCGCCGTGATGGTCTCGCGCGCCCAGCGTCCGGGCATCGGCGTCGGCGGTCACATCGCCACCTTCGCCTCCTCCGCCTCCCTCTACGACGTGGGCTTCAACCACTTCTTCCGGGGCAAGGACGAGGGTGACGGCGGCGACCAGATCTTCTTCCAGGGGCATGCCTCGCCCGGTGTCTACGCCCGTGCGTACCTCCTGGACCGGCTGAGCGAGAACCAGCTCGACGCCTTCCGCCAGGAGAAGTCCAAGGCTCCCAACGGTCTGTCCAGCTACCCGCACCCGCGGCTGATGCCGGACTTCTGGGAGTTCCCGACCGTCTCGATGGGCCTCGGCCCGCTCGGCGCGATCTACCAGGCGCGGATGAACCGCTACATGGAGGCGCGCGGTATCGCCGACACCTCCAAGTCGCACGTTTGGGCCTACCTCGGCGACGGTGAGATGGACGAGCCCGAGTCGCTCGGCCAGCTGTCCATCGCCGCCCGCGAGGGCCTGGACAACCTGACCTTCGTCGTCAACTGCAACCTGCAGCGCCTCGACGGCCCGGTCCGCGGCAACGGCAAGATCATGCAGGAGCTGGAGTCGCAGTTCCGCGGCGCCGGCTGGAACGTCATCAAGCTGGTGTGGGACCGCAGCTGGGATCCGCTGCTCGCGCAGGACCGCGACGGCATCCTGGTCAACAAGCTCAACAGCACGCCCGACGGTCAGTTCCAGACGTACGCCACGGAGACCGGCGCGTACATCCGCGACCACTTCTTCGGTGACGACCACCGGCTGCGCGCGATGGTCGAGAACATGACCGACGACCAGATCCTGCACCTGGGCCGCGGCGGTCACGACCACAAGAAGATCTACGCGGCGTACGCGGCGGCCAAGGCCCACAAGGGCCAGCCGACGGTGATCCTCGCGCAGACCGTCAAGGGCTGGACGCTCGGTCCGAACTTCGAGGGCCGCAACGCGACCCACCAGATGAAGAAGCTGACGGTCGAGGACCTCAAGGGCTTCCGTGACCGGCTGCACCTGCCGATCCCGGACAAGGACCTGGAGGACGGCGCGCCGCCGTACTACCACCCGGGCCGCGACTCCGAAGAGATCCAGTACATGCACGACCGCCGCAAGGGCCTGGGCGGCTATGTGCCGACGCGTGTCGTGCGCGCCAAGCCGCTGCAGCTGCCGGACGACAAGGCCTACGCGGGTGCCAAGAAGGGCTCGGGGCAGCAGAAGATCGCCACGACCATGGCGTTCGTCCGGGTCCTGAAGGACCTCATGCGGGACAAGGAGATCGGCAAGCGCTTCGTGCCGATCGCGCCCGACGAGTACCGCACCTTCGGTATGGACGCGTTCTTCCCGTCGGCCAAGATCTACAACCCGCTGGGCCAGCAGTACGAGTCGGTCGACCGTGAACTTCTCCTGGCCTACAAGGAGTCGCCGACCGGCCAGATGCTGCACGACGGCATCACCGAGGCGGGCTGCACGGCGTCGCTGATCGCGGCGGGTTCCGCCTATGCGACGCACGGCGAGCCGCTGATCCCGGTCTATGTCTTCTACTCGATGTTCGGGTTCCAGCGCACCGGTGACCAGTTCTGGCAGATGGCCGACCAGCTCTCCCGCGGCTTCGTGCTTGGCGCGACCGCCGGCCGTACGACGCTGACGGGTGAGGGTCTGCAGCACGCCGACGGCCACTCCCAGCTGCTGGCCTCGACCAACCCGGCCTGTGTCGCCTACGACCCGGCCTACGGTTACGAGATCGCGCACATCGTCAAGGACGGTCTGCGCCGGATGTACGGCGAGAACTCCGAGGACGTCTTCTACTACCTGACCGTCTACAACGAGCCGATCCTGCACCCCGCGGAGCCGGCCGATGCCGACGTCGAGGGCATCCTCAAGGGTCTGCACCGCGTCAAGCCCGGCGAGAAGGGTGAGCACACCGCCCAGATCCTCGCCTCGGGTGTGGCGGTGCCGTGGGCGGTCGAGGCCCAGCAGATCCTCGCGGACGAGTGGAACGTCAAGGCCGATGTCTGGTCGGCGACGTCCTGGAACGAGCTGCGCCGCGACGCGGTGGAGGCCGAGGAGCACAACCTTCTGCACCCCGAGGAGGAGCAGCGCGTCCCGTACGTGACGCAGAAGCTCCAGGGCGCCGAGGGTCCGAAGGTCGCGGTTTCGGACTGGATGCGTTCGGTTCCGGACCAGATCGCGCGCTGGGTTCCCGGCACGTACCAGTCGCTGGGTGCCGATGGCTTCGGCTTCGCGGACACCCGTGGTGCGGCCCGTCGCTTCTTCCACATCGACGCGCAGTCCATCGTCCTTGGCGTGCTCACCGAGCTCGCCAAGGAGGGCAAGGTCGACCGGTCGCTGCTGAAGCAGGCGATCGACCGCTACCAGCTCCTGGACGTCGCGGCCGCCGACGCGGGTGAGGCCGGCGGCGACGCCTGACCTGACCGCGGCCTGCCGCCGCACCGCTTCCGCCGCGCCCCCCGACCAGCGTCCTTCGCCGGTCGGGGGGCGCGGTGCTGTGTGACGCGGTGCTGTGTGGCGGGGGCTGCGGGTGCGCGGGGGCGGGCCCGTGGGCGGCCGGTTCAGCGTTCCCACACCTTGAACGCCCTGACCCGGTACGGGGACTGCGGCACCCAGCTGCCGCCGCCCGGATAGGTGTCGAACTCGGCGGTCTCGGCGCATTCCACGCTCTGGTAGGTGGTGACCGGCCGGCCCGTACGGTTGGCGAGGGCGGCGGCGCCGCTCCCCTTGGGCAGGGGGACGCAGCTCTCGATATCGATGCCGGACAGTTCGTAGGCCCGCCGGGCGCCGCCGAAGTCGGCCTTCGGCCAGAGGCAGAGCTGGCCCGCGTCGCAGTCGCCGGAGGCGTGACGGCCGCCGGCGGCCGCGTGGGCGGCCGGGGTGCCGAGGGCGGGCGGGGCGGCGAGTGCCGCGGCCAGGGCGGCCAGGAGGCCGGTGAGGAGCGCGGTGGTCCGTGACGTGCGCAGGCGCATGGGAATCTCCCCCGTGGAGTACGACGCTGAGGCCCCGCGGCGGGCCGGTTGCCCGCGGCGGGTTCGTCATCGAGCTTCGCGAGGGCGGTGGGCGGCTGCCAAGCCCGTGGCGGCACTGCCACCCGGATCAGGTATGTGGACGGCCGACCTGGCCGGGGAAGGGCGGCCGGTGCGCGAGGTTGACGTGGAACGGGGCGGCGCGGGCGGGCCGCGGAACCGTTCCTCCCGGTGTGCGCGGGGGTGCGGTGGCTGCGGGCCCGTCGTCGTGCCCGTAGTGGGGGCGGGCGGGTTCCCGTGACGGCTCATCCGGATGAGGGATTCGGCCCGCCGAGGGAGCCCAACTGCCGCCAGGGGTAAGGCCGGTGGGTCCCGGCGGCGGCGCGGGGCGGCCGGTTGACGGGCGGGAGCGCGGGGACACGGTGAAGCGGAGGCGCGGAGGCGCGGAGGTCGGCGGAGCACCAGGCGTCCGGGCGTACTTGTGCTGCCCCCCGCGCCAAGGCCCGTCGCCCGCCGCGCATGCCACGGCGCGCGGCCGGACGAGGGTTTCTCGTGCGTGCCGCGCGCCGGGCGCTGCGGGCGGGGCCTGCCGGTCGTACGTCTCACCGCGGTGCGGGCGCCGTACGGCCGGGGCGCCGGTCAGATGTGGCCGACGCCGGCGCCCGCCTCGGCGTTCGCGCCGCGCTTGGTGAAGAACGCGACGAGCGCCGCGACGACCGCCACACCGCAGGCGACCGTGAAGGCCTGGGCCATGCCGGACACAAAGGTGTCGTGGGCGACGGAGGTGATCTTCTGGGCGAACTCCGGCGGGGTGCCCTTCGGGATCGGCGCGATACCTGCCGAGACGGCGTCGGAGAGCTGGGACGCCTGCGCGGGCGGGACCGGCGGGAGGCCGGCCGACCGCCAGTTGTCCGGGAGGTCGCTGTCGACGCGGGAGGCCATCACCGCGCCGAGCACGGCCGTACCGAGGCTGCCGCCGACCTGCATCGCGGCCTGCTGGAGGCCGCCGGCGACACCGGAGAGCTCCAGCGGGGCGTTGCCGACGATGACCTCGGTGGCGCCGACCATGACGGGCGCGAGCCCCAGACCGAGCAGCGCGAACCAGAGGGACATCAGGCCGGTGCCGGTGCCGGTGTCGAGGCCGGACATGCCGTACATGGCGACGGCGGTGAGGACCATGCCGCCGACCAGGGGAATGCGCGGGCCGAACTTGGTGATCAGGGCGCCGGCGAGCGGCGAGCCGACGATCATCATGCCGGTGAGCGGCAGGAGGTGCAGACCGCTGTCGACGGGCGTCATGCCGTGCACGTTCTGGAGGTAGAACGTCACGAAGAACAGGCCGCCCATGAAGGCGAAGGCCATCAGCACCATCAGGACCGTGCCGGCCGTCAGTGGCAGCGAGCGGAACATCCGCAGCGGGATGAGCGGTTCGCGGACCTTGCTCTCCAGGAGGGCGAACAGGGCGAAGAGGGCCACGGCGGCGATCAGGAAGCCCCAGGTCTTCATGCTGTCCCAGTGCCACTCCCCCGCCTTGATCAGCGGCCAGATGAGGCAGAACATCGCGCCGGAGAGCAGCACGATGCCCGGGATGTCGAAGGAGCGGGGGGCGTTCTCCGCGCGGTGGTCCTTGAGGATCACCAGGCCGAGGACCAGGGCCAGCACTCCGACCGGGACGTTGATGAAGAACACGGACTGCCAGTTGACGTGCTCGACCAGCAGTCCGCCGACTATCGGGCCGCCGGCGGTGGAGGCGCCGATGACCATGCCCCAGATGCCGATCGCCATGTTGAGCTTCTCGGCCGGGAAGGTGGCGCGCAGCAGCCCCAGCGCGGCGGGCATCAGCAGCGCGCCGAACAGACCCTGGAGCACCCGGAAGGTGATGACCAGCGCGACCTCGTCGGAGAACCCGATGGCGGCGGAGGCGGCGGCGAAGCCGAGGATGCCGATGAGGAAGGTCTGGCGGTGGCCGAAGCGGTCACCGAGCTTGCCCGCCGTGATCAGCGCGATGGCCAGGGCGAGCATGTAGCCATTGGTGATCCACTGCACATCGGCGAGCGAGGCGCCGAGGTCCTGCTTGATGGCCGGGTTGGCGATCGCGACGATCGTGCCGTCCAGGGCGACCATCATGACGCCGATGGCGACGGAGAAGAGGGTCAGCCACGGATGGCCGCGCAGCCCCTTCGGGGGGTCCGGTACGGGAAGTTCCGGCGCAGCTTCGGCAACCGGGGTCTGAGAACTCATACCGCGAGGCTAATGTCAGCCACTGACAGTTGACAAAGCATTTCATGAGTCGGTAACTGTCATCTCGCTCACAGGTAACCTGAGCAGCGAGAAGACCACGGAAAGGCGGCTCAGGATGGCGACCCCGACGCCGCATACGGCACCCGCGGGCCTGCGGGAACGCAAGAAACAGCGCACCCGCGACGCCCTGATCCGAGCGGCGCTCGAACTGTTCACGGAGCAGGGGTACGAGACGACGACGATCGACGAGATCGCGGAGGCGGTGGATGTCTCCCAGCGGACGTACTTCCGCTACTTCGCGAACAAGGAGGACGTCGCCTTCGCCGTCCAGGAGATGGTCGAGGCCCGCTTCCTGGAGGAGCTGACCGCGCGACCCGCGACGGAGGCGCCGCTCACCGCCCTGCGCAGCGCCGTGATGGTGGCCTGGGACGACATCGGCAGCGCCATCGAGTCGGTGATCCCGGTGGAGCTGTACATGCGCTCGTTCCGGATGATCGAGTCGACGCCCGCCCTGGTCGCCGCGCATCTGCGGCGCTCCTCCGAACTGGAGGAGGAGATAGCGCGACTGATCGCCCGGCGCGAGGGGCTGGATGTGGACGCCGACTTCCGGCCGCGGGTGCTGGTCGCCGCGTTCGGCGGGGTGATGCGGGTGGCGGGCCGGGTGTGGGGCGAGGGCCAGGACTGCAGCGTGGCGTCGATCCGCGAGGTGACCCGGTCCTATCTGGACCACATCGGGCCGGCGATGGAGGACGACTGGCGGGTGCGCTGAGCGCACCGGCGACGGGCCCGGCGGAAGCGCCGGGCCGACGGAACCCATTACTCCACTCGTCGCCCCATTCGCCACCCTCCGTGACGAATCCCCTTCGCTAAGCGATCATGATCGACGCCCCCTGAGATCGCCACTGCACGACTGAGCACCGGAAATCGTCAACCGGTGTCCGTTTTGGTCGAAATACCCACCGCGAAACGTGATATCACTCACGGTCACTGCGAGCGCCCTCTCCGGTCTCCTAGGGTGGCTCGCGGTGAATTCCTTCTCGGGCCTCGGCCCCTCCTCCGGTTTCCTGCAGTCCACGGCCTGGCGTGCCGCCCTCGCGCTGTCGGTGGTCTTCGTCATGCTCGCCATCACCGGCTGGACGGCAGTCAGAGGCACCACGGAGGACGCCAACCCGCTGGCCACCGCCAGGGCCTCCTGGCAGCACGCCACCTTCCTCGGGCGCCCGCTGCCCGACCCCCAGGGTCCGCCGGCCGCGCTGCGGGCCTTCTTCGCCACGCTCAGCCGCGCCGAGAAGCAGCAGCTCGCCGACCGCTATCCGCTGGTCGTCGGCAACCTGGGCGGCGCCCCCGTGAAGCTGCGCTACCGCGCCAACCGGGCGGCGATCGACGACGCCCGCCGCGTCGAGAAACGCCGGATGAACGACCACCGGCTCACCCCCGTCGGCCGCCAGGAGGCGGGCCGGCTGATGCACCGCCTCGAATCGATGATGAGCCCCGGCCGGCAGATCCTGGCCTTCGATCCGGCCGACGGCGGCCGGGCCGCCGAGGTCTTCGGCAATCTCCCGGCGGCCCACCGGGTGTCCGTCGTGGTGCCCGGCGTGGACATCAATCTGTCGACCTTCGAGCGCACCGCGCGGGCGAACACCGCCCCGGTCGGGATGGCACGCGCCCTCTACGGCGCCGAGCGGGAGGCCCGGCCCAGCGCCCGTACGGCCGTGATCGCCTGGGCCGACTACACCACGCCCTCCGGTGTCGGCGTCGAGGCCGCCACCGGGCAGCTCGCCGCGGCCGGTGCGGTCCGGCTGCGCGCCCTGGTGGACTCGCTGCCCTCCTCCGACGCCGTCTCGCTCTTCTGCCACAGCTACGGCTCCGTGGTGTGCGGTGTCGCGGCCCGGGACCTGCCGTCCAACGTCGAGGACATCGCGGTGGCCGGCAGCCCCGGTATGCGGGCCCCGAGCCGCTCCGGGCTGGGCACCACGGCCCGGGTCTGGGCGATGCGGGACTCCGACGACTGGATCCAGGACATCCCCAACCTGGAGGTCGGCGGGCTCGGTCACGGCGCCGACCCGGTCGACCCGTCCTTCGGCTCCCGGATCCTGTCGGCCGACGGCGCCGTCGGGCACGCCGGTTACTTCGCGCCAGGCACCCGCAGTCTGCGCAATTTCGCACTCGTCGGGGTCGGCGCGGCCGACACCGTCGACTGCGCGTCCGACGACCCGCAGTGCACCACCGGTCTGGTCTGAGGACCGCGGGACCGCAGCCCGGCTCCCGCAGGCACGGCCCGGCGCCCGGGGACGGGCCGTGCCTGCGGGAACCGGGCCCGGCGGTGGAGACGTCCACGAGGCGAGGGACGGCGCGGGTGAACGGAGTGACACGCGCCGCTTCTGCAGGCGCCCCCGAGGTGTCCGGAAGGGGGACGGGTGAGCAACCGCCCGCATACGATGAGCCGCATGGGTGATGTGCTGGCCGGTTTTCACGCCGTCTGGGAGTTCGACACGGACTCCGTACTCATCCGCTTCGAACGGGGGATCCGCAGGCCGAAGCTGTTCCAGGCGCTCGGTGAGCGACGCATTCCGTACGAGGCGCTGAGCTCCGTCGAGGTGACCGAGGGCAGACGTGGCACGGTGGTGCTGCACGCCGTGCCCCGGCACGGCGCCGACCCCCTGATGGAAGCGGCGAACGGGCAGCTCAAGGAGGACGCCGATCCCTATCGGCTGGTGTTGCCGGCCGACCGCGAGACGCTGGCGGAGTACTACGCCGACGAGCTGCGCACGGTGCTCGGCCCCGATGCGAAGGAGCCCGCCGACCGTCATCTGGTGGCCGCGCCGGAGCCCCCGCTGCACTTCAAGGCGTATGACGGCAAGGCGTCCTTCGACGGACGGGCGGTCGCCTTCCGGTGGTTCTGGACGGGCGCGTCCTCGGCGAAGTGGAAGTGCGGCGACCAGACCTTCCCCGTCGGCGAGTTGGCCGGCATCGAATGGCGGTCGCCGGAGATCCTCAACGGCTATCTGCGGCTGCTGGAGCGCGGGGCCCACGAGCCGGGGGCGGGCGAGGCGGACCAGGATCCGGCCGCCGTGGTGTTCGGGCTGGGGTACGGCCCCGTGCACGAGTCGCTGCCGTTCGCGGCCTCGGTGCTGCAGGCCGTACGCGCCGCCGAGCCGGCCCAGGAGACAGCGGACGGCGCGCCGGTGCGCCACCGGACCGGGGAGACGCGCCGCGATCCGGCGGACATCGCGGACCGGATACGGCACCTCGGAGAACTGCACGGCGCCGGACTGCTGACCGACGACGAGTTCAGCACGAAGAAGGCCGAGCTGCTGGCGGAGCTCTAGGGGGGTGCCTCCCCGTAGGCCCTGTCGTCGCCCGGAGCCTCCTTTCGGAACTTGGTTGGACCGGGGGCCCGTTGAGCGGGCAGGGACTCATACCGTGGTACGGGGCGAAAGTCCGGCCCCTGGTATGACGCCACGGCCGCCGCGCTCCGCTTAGATGGAGGCGCGATGACCGGACGATCTTCCACCCCTGAACCCGAGCCGGCTCACGGCCCCGTGCGTGAGCCGGCCCATCAACGGGCGCTGCGCGCCGCACGGCAGGCGCTGCGTGTCCTGGCCGTGGAGCTCGGCACCCCGACCGAGCCCGGCACTCCGCTGCTGGACAGCGTCCGAAGTCCCTGGCTGCGCCGCGTCCCCTATGTCGTCGCGTTCGCGTTCGCGGTGTCCCTGCTGCCGACGACCATCACCGTCCTCAGTCACGACTACGGCCTGGACGGCGGGATGTCCGGCGCGCTCGCCACCGCGCAGACCGTGCCGCTGCTGCTCGCGGTGACCCGGCCGCTGCAGGCCTGGTGGGTGATCTTCGCGGCGGATGTCATCGGTGCCCTGGCGCTCGCCGGCGAGGACGGTGTCGTGGGTCGCGCCTGGCCCTGGCCGCCCATGGAGATCGTCGGCTATCTCGCCCTGATGCTCGCGCTGTCCCTGCGCGAGCGCCGTCGCACCCTGACCGCCGTCTGGCTGACGACCGGTATGGCGGGCCTGCTCTCGGAGGTGTTCACCCCCGAGGGCAGCAACAGCACCTGGGTGCTGATGTTCGTCCTCACCGGTGTGGTGCTGATGATGGGCGCCACACTGCGCGAACGCGGCGATGCCCAGCGCAAGTTGATCGAGCAGGAGACCATCAGCGAGGCCGAGCGCGCCCGTCGGACGCTGCTGGAGGAGCGCGCCCGGATCGCCCGTGAACTGCACGATGTCGTCGCGCACCACATGTCGGTGATCACGGTCCAGGCGGCCAGTGCCCCGTACCGCATCAGCGGGATTCCCCGGGAGGCCGAGGAGGAGTTCGGCTCGATCGCGGCGACCGCCCGGGAGTCGCTGGCGGAGATGCGCCGGCTGCTCGGGGTGCTGCGCAGCGAGGAGGCGGTGCGGCACGACGGCCCGGAGAAGACCCCGCAGCCCGGGATCGCCATGCTGCCGAAGCTGGTCGAGGGGACCGTACGGGCAGGTGTGCCGGTCGAGTTGGCGCTGCCGGAGGAGCCGGTGGCGCTCGAACCGGCGGTGGATCTGTCGGCGTACCGCATCGTTCAGGAGGCGCTGGCCAATGTGGTGCGGCATGCCCCGGGGGCGCCGACCCGGGTCTCGGTGACGCCGGCCGCGGACGGCGCACGGCTGACCGTACTGGTCGTCAACTCCGCACCGTCCGCACCGTCCGCGCCGCTGGAGACCACCGGCACCGGTCATGGCCTCATCGGGATGCGGGAGCGGGTCCGGCTGGTGGACGGTTCGCTCGACACCGGGCCGCTGCCCGACGGCGGCTTCCGGGTCGCCGCCCAGCTCCCCCTCCCACCGCCGCCCTACCCGGCATCGTCCCTCTCCGCAAAGGATTCCCACCCCGCATGACCACCCGCGTGATCATCGTCGACGACCAGGCCATGGTGCGTGCGGGCTTTGCCGCGCTGCTCGCCGCGCAGAGCGACATCGATGTGGTGGGCGATGCCCCGGACGGGGTGCAGGGCGTCGCCCTGAGCCGCCGGACGCACCCCGATGTGGTGCTGATGGATGTGCGGATGCCGGAGATGGACGGTCTGGCGGCGGCCCGTCAGCTGCTCGATCCACCCGTCGGCGTCACCCATCGCCCGAAGGTGCTGATGCTGACCACGTTCGACGTCGACGACTATGTCTACGAGGCGCTGCGCGCCGGGGCGTCCGGCTTTCTCCTCAAGGACGCGCCGCCGGCCGATCTGATCTCCGCGGTCCGGGTCGTGGCGGCCGGTGAGGCGCTGCTCGCGCCGTCCGTGACCCGGCGGCTGATCGCCGATTTCGCCCGCTCGGGGCCGGTGACCCGGAAGGGCCGGCCCTCGCTGCGGCTGAACGGCCTCACTCCGCGCGAGACGGAGGTCCTGGAGCTGATCGCCCGCGGGCTGTCGAACCAGGAGATCGCCGATGCGCTGATCGTGGCCGAGCAGACCGTGAAGACCCATGTCAGCCGGGTGCTCGCCAAGTTGGACCTACGGGACCGCGCCCAGGCCGTGATCTTCGCGTATGAATCGGGGCTGGTCTCGCCCGGTGAGCGGTAGCGCCCGTCCCGCGTGCGCGTCTCTCCTTCCTGAGGACGAGCGCGGCCGGGCACCCCTACCCCCGTAGTACCCGGGAGTCGGCTCCGCGGTGTGACGCCGCGTCATACACCCGCTCCCTACGTTTCCCTCCGTCACACCCACGGGAGAGGGAGACACCACCATGTCCAGGCTGCTCACCACCGCCCGGCGCGGCAGACGCACGCTCATCGGGGCCGCGGTGGCCGTGGCCGAGCGTACGCCGGCGGACCGTGACCGTGCGCTCGACGGTCTACGGGCGCTGGCGCTGCTCGCCGTCCCCACCGGCCACTGGCTGATCGGCGGCTTCACCCTCGACACCGGGGGCGCGCTGCACAACGCCAGCCTGCTGACCGCCGTCGGCGGGCTCGCACCGGCCAGTTGGGTCCTTCAGCTGCTCGGCATCTTCTTCCTGGTCGGCGGGCATGCGTCGGTGCTGTCCTTCCGGCGCGCCACCGGGCGGGGCGAGTCCACCTGGACCTGGCTGCGCGGCCGGCTCGTCCGGCTGGGCCGTCCGGTGCTCGGGGTGACGGCCGCATGGGCGGTGCTGCTGCCCCTGCTGTACGGACTGGGCGTACCGGAGGCGACCCTGCGGACCGGGGCGACGCTGGTGATCCAGCCGCTGTGGTTCGTCGGCGTGTACGCGGTGATCACCGCGCTGACGCCCTGCTGTCTGCGCGCCGCCCGGTGGATGGGCGCCTGGGCCGCGGCACCGCTGGCGGCGGCCGTCGCCGCGGTGGACTTCCTGCGCTACGGGCCGTACGCCGATGCCATGCCGCCGTGGCTGAGCCTGCTCAACCTGCTGCCCGGCTGGATGTTCGCCTATCAGCTCGGGGTGTCCTGGGGTGAGCGGCGGCTGGGCGGACGCGCCGCCTGGTCGCTGCTGCTCGGCGGCGCCGCGGTGTTCGCCGCGCTGCTGCTGTTCTTCCACTACCCGGCGAGCATGGTCGGCGTTCCCGGGCAGGACCGTACGAACTCCCACCCGCCGTCGTTGCTGGTCCTGGCGCTGGCCGCCGCCCAGTCCGGCGCCGCGGTGCTGCTCCGTGAGCGGCTCGCCCGGCTGCTGCGCCGGCCTGTCCTGTGGGCGCCGGTGGCGATCGTCAACCTCTCCGCGCTGACGATCCTGTGCTGGCACCAGACGGCGATGCTCTCGCTGGCCGTACCGGCGTCCTTCCTGGGGCAGGTCCCCGGACTGACGGTGGCGCCCGACACCCTCGGCTGGGTCCTGGCCCGGCTCGCCTGGCTGCCGGTCTTCGCCGCCGCGCTGCTCCTCATCGGCCGCACCACCCACCGCTTCGAGGCGCCCTGGACGGGTGTCGACGGGGTCCGGCGAGCCGCCACGGCGCTTCTGGCCGCCGGGTTCGGGGCCTTCGCGCTGGGGCTGGCGTAGGACCCGTCCGCGGCGGGGCTCACCGGGCCCGGGAAGGAGCGGGGCGCCCTCGGCCCCGCCCCGCCGGACCTGCTACTCCCGTCCCGCCGAGGTGAACGACATGTCCGCGTACCGCGCCCCCGCGACCTGCCCGGCGATCGGCTCCAGCCGCGCCAGGTCCTGTTCGGTCAGCCGGATCCGGGTCGCCCCGGTGTTCTCCTCGATCCGGCTGCGCTTACGGGTGCCGGGGATCGGGACGACGGCCAGGCCGCGTGCCGTGGCCTGCTGCTGCACCCACGCCAGCGCGATCTGGCCGGGCGTGGCGCCATGGGCGTCGGCGACCGCGCGGACCGGCTCCAGCAGCGCGGCGTTGACGGCCGCGTTGTCGCCGGTGAAGCGGGGCTGCTGACGGCGGAAGTCGTCCGCGCCCAGCTCATTGTCGGCGTGCACGAAGGCACCGGTCAGGAAGCCCCGGCCGAGCGGGGAGTACGGCACGACACCGACGCCGAGCTCGGCCGCCGCCTGCACCACCCCCTCCTCGATGTCCCGGCTGAACAGCGACCACTCGGACTGCAGCGCGGCGATCGGGTGCACGGCCTGGGCCGCGCGCAGTTCGCTGCCGGTCACCTCGCTCAGCCCCAGGTGCTTGACCTTGCCCTCGGCGACGAGTTCGGCCATGGCGCCGACCGATTCCTCGATCGGGACGTTCACATCGCGGCGGTGCATGTAATACAGGTCGATCTCGTCCACGCCCAGGCGCCGGAGGCTGCCCTCGACGGCCTGGCGGATATAGGCCCGGTCGTTGCGGATGATGCGCTTGGCCGGGTCGTCCGGGTCGAGGGATATCGCGAACTTGGTGGCCAGCACGACCTCGTCGCGGTGTGCCCGGATGAAGGGGGCGATGAACTTCTCGTTCTCCCCCATGCCGTACATATCGGCGGTGTCGAAGAGCGTCACGCCCAGTTCCCGTGCGCGCTCCAGCGTGGCCCGCGCCTCGTCGGCGTCCGTCGGGCCGTAGGCGAAGCTCATGCCCATACAGCCGAGGCCCTGCACCCCGACCCGCGGTCCGCCGGTGCCCAGCTCGACCGTCTCGATCTTCTCGCTACCCATGGAGACCTCAGAACCTCTCGGACGCCCGCCGGGCGTCGGCATAGATGTCGATCTTGTAGTCGAGTACGTCCAGCGTGCTCTGCAGCTCGGCTATGCGCTGCCGTACGTCCTCGCGGTGCGCGGTCAGCAGCTGCTCCCGCTCGGCGAAGGTGCACTCACCGGCCCGCACCAGCTCGGCGTAGCGGACCATGTCCGCGACCGGCATACCGGTCAGCCGCAGCTTGGTCACCAGGCTCAGCCAGTCCAGATCGCGGTTGGTGAAGCGCCGCTGCCCGGTGTGGGTGCGGTCCACGTGCGGCATCAGGCCGATGCGCTCGTACCAGCGCAGGGTGTGGGCGCTGAGCCCGGTGTGCTGCGCCACCTCGCTGATCGTGTACTGGTCGCGGCCGGCGGGCCGCGGATGCGGGCGCGCGGTGCCGCAGTCACGCACCTTCGCCGGCGGCCTCCTGGTCGTGGTCGCGCCGCTCGCCGCCGGTCCGCTCTGCGTTACCGTCATGCCCCGTCTCCCCTGTCGCGCCGGACGTCCCCCGGCGGTTTCGCCGGGTGCCTCTCGACGTCTTCAACGCTAGAGACTTCGAGCGCACTCCAGGCAAGCGCCGATCACGGGCAGACTTGACCGGAATTTGGGGACGCCGGACCGGCCCCTAAGCTCGTGGGCATGCAGAGCCTGCGGATGATCGAGAACTGGCCGGTGCCCACCGCTGCGGCCGCCGTCGTACGAGCCGATGGATCGGTGGCCGGAGCATACGGCCCCCTGGAGCATCGCTTCCCGCTGGCGTCCGTGACCAAGCCGCTGGCCGCGTACGCCGCACTGCTGGCCGTCGAGGAGGGCGCCGTCGAGCTGGACGAGCCGGCCGGGCCCGAGGGTTCCACGGTGCGTCATCTCCTCGCCCACACCTCGGGGCTGGCCTTCGACGAGCCGCGCGCCATGGCCGAGCCGGGCACCCGCAGGATCTACTCCAACGCCGGTTTCGAGGCGCTGGGCGACCACATCGCCAAGGCGACCGACATCCCCTTCCCGCAGTATCTGCACGAGGCGGTGCTCGCCCCCCTCGGGATGACCTCAACGGAGCTGCCCGGCTCGCCCGCCAAGGACGGCGTCTCCACGGTCGCCGACCTGATCCACTTCGCGGCCGAGCTGCAGGCGCCCCGGCTGCTCGCCCCGCAGACCCTCGCGGCGGCGACCCAGGTCGTCTTCCCCGGTCTGTCGGGGGTGCTGCCGGGCTACGGGCACCAGAAGCCCAACGACTGGGGCCTGGGCTTCGAGATCCGGGACGGCAAGTCACCGCACTGGACGGGCGCGTCGTCCTCGCCCCGCACCTTCGGGCACTTCGGACAGTCCGGGACGTTCCTGTGGGTGGACCCGGACGCCCGCGTGGCGTGTGTGGCGCTGGCCGACCGGGCCTTCGGGCCGTGGGCGATCGAGGCCTGGCCGCCGCTGACGGACGCGGTGCTGGCCGAGCTGGCACAGACTTCCTGACCTGACGTGCGGTCCGAGCGGCACCGGCCGCCCGGACCGCACCGGCTCACCCGTACGACGGCTCCGGGCCCATCTCCCACACCAGGCACTCCGCCGCCGCCAGCCCCCGCAGCTCCAGCCCCTCCCCGTCGGTGATCCGCGCCGCGTCACCGGCCTCCAGACAGGCGTTGCCGAGTCGTACGGCGCCGCGCACCACCTGCACATAGGCCCGTGCGGCATCCGGGACCGCGGTGCGCTCACCGTCGGCGAGGCGGCGCACATGCAGCAGGGCGCCCGCCCTCGGGACCGCGTACGGGGTGCCGTCGGCGATCCCGCGCACCACCTCGTACGACGGCTCCCCGCCGACCTCGTGCGGCGCCAGCCACATCTGGACGAAGCGCAGCGGCCCGTCGCCGTCGTTGCGCTCCACATGCCGGACGCCGCCCGCCGAGCTGAGCCGCTGGAGATCACCCGGGCGTACGGTGGTCTCGTGGCCGGCCGAGTCGCGGTGTGTCAGTTCCCCCTCGACCACCCAGGTCACGATCTCCGTGTCGCGGTGGGGGTGCTCGTCGAATCCGGCGCCCGCCGCCAGCCGCTCCTCGTTGCAGGCGATCAGCACGCCGAAGCGCAGATTCTCCGGGTCGAAATGCGGCCCGAAGGAGAACGCGTGCAGCGACTCGATCCCGGCCTCCGCGTCCCCGCCCGGATACCGTTCATGGCCTCTCCGCACCTGAATCATGGGCCCACGGTAGCCCCGCCCCCTCACCTCCCCGCCCCGATAGTGCAGGCTTGTCCCGTGTCTGAACCCGCATCGCGCGACGCGCACCCGCACTCCGCGACCCTCCGGCGCCTGGAGAATTCGTCCGGCAAGCTGGCGGCCGCCGCCATCGCCCGCATGGACGCCACGCTGCCGTGGTACCGCGCGATGCCCCCGGAGAATCGTTCCTGGATCGGTCTGGTCGCCCAGGCCGGAATCGCCGCGTTCACCGAATGGTTCCGGCATCCGGAGACCCCCCAGGCGATCAGCACCGATGTCTTCGGCACGGCGCCGCGCGAACTGACCCGGGCGATCACGCTGCGGCAGACCGTGGAGATGGTCCGTACGACCATCGAGGTCATGGAGTCCGCGATCGACGAGGTCGCGGCCCCGGGCGATGAGTCCGTGCTGCGCGAGGCGCTGCTGGTCTACGCCCGGGAGATCGCCTTCGCCACCGCGCAGGTCTACGCCCAGGCGGCCGAGGCCCGCGGCGCCTGGGACGCCCGGCTGGAGTCGCTGGTGGTCAACGCGGTCCTGTCGGGGGAAGCCGACGAGGGCGCGGTCTCCCGTGCGGCGGCGCTGGGCTGGAACTCCCCCGAGCATGTGTGCGTGGTGCTGGGCACCGCGCCGGACGGGGACAGCGAGCTGACCGTGGAGGCGATCCGGCGCGCCGCGCGGCACGCCAAGCTCCAGGTCCTGACCGGTGTGCTGGGCTCCCGCCTGGTGGTGATCGCGGGCGGTTCGGACAATCCGCTGAAGGCCGCGAAGGCACTGATCGGCCCGTATGCCGCCGGTCCCGTGGTGGCCGGCCCGGTCGTCTCCGATCTGCTGGCCGCGACCCGTTCGGCGCAGGCCGCCGCCGCCGGACTGCGGGCCTGTGCCGCCTGGCCGGACGCCCCGCGGCCGGTGCTCGCGGACGATCTGCTGCCGGAGCGCGCGATGGCCTCGGACCCGGTCGCGCGCGAGCAGTTGGTGGAGGAGATCTACAGACCGCTGGAGGAAGCCGGGTCGGCACTTCTGGAGACGCTGAGCGTTTATCTGGAGCAGGCGAGCAGTCTGGAGGGGGCCGCCAGGATGCTGTTCGTGCACCCCAACACCGTGCGCTATCGGCTGCGACGTGTGACAGACGTCACCGGCTGGTCACCCTCCGATGTGCGCTCGGCGTTCACCCTCCGTATCGCGCTGATTCTGGGGCGTCTGGCTGACGGTGAGGCCCAACCCTAGACTTTTGTCGGACACCAACAATTCCCCCGATGGTTCTTCGTCCTTGTCCCCACGGGCGGGCGGAACCACCCACAAGAGAGAGTGTGAGGGTGCTCGTACTCGTCGCTCCCGGCCAAGGCGCTCAGACGCCCGGCTTCCTGACTCCCTGGCTCGACCTTCCCGGTGTCGAGGACCGTCTCCGTGCGTGGTCGGCCGCCATCGACCTGGACCTGGTCCACTACGGCACGAAGGCGGACGAGGAGGAGATCCGTGACACCGCGGTGGCGCAGCCGCTGCTGGTGGCCTCCGCCCTGCTCTCCGCCCGGCAGCTGTTCGCCACGGCCGACGACGTCGCCGCGCAGACCGGCGCGGTGGCCGGCCACAGCGTCGGTGAGCTGGCCGCCGCCGCGCTGGCCGGCACGCTGACCGACGAGGCCGCGATGACGCTGGTGCGCCGGCGCGGCCAGGCGATGGCCGAGGCCGCCGCCGTCACCGAGACCGGTATGGCCGCGCTGCTGGGCGGCGACGAGGCCGTGGTCATCCCGCATCTGGAGCAGCTGGGCCTGACCCCGGCGAATGTGAACGGCGCCGGCCAGATCGTCGCCGCGGGCACCGCCGAGCAGATCGCCGCACTGGTCGAGAACAAGCCGGAAGGCACTCGCCGGGTCGTACCGCTGAAGGTGGCCGGCGCGTTCCATACTCACCACATGGCACCCGCCGTTTCGGCCCTGGAATCCGCGACCGCCCAGCTGGCGGTCGCCGATCCGCGCACCCGCTACGTCTCCAACAAGGACGGAGCGCAGGTCTCCTCCGGCCAGGAACTGGTGCAGCGGCTGGTGGGCCAGGTGGCCAACCCCGTGCGCTGGGACCTGTGCATGGAGACCTTCAAGGAGCTCGGGGTCACCACGCTCATCGAGGCGGCTCCCGGCGGCACGCTCACCGGCCTGGCCAAGCGCGCGCTGCCCGGCGTGCGGACCCTCGCCCTCAAGACGCCCGACGACCTCGACGCGGCCCGCACGCTGATCGCCGAGCAATCCGCACCGGCCGAATAGGAGTCCGAAGCGCATGACCTCGAAGATCAAGCCCTCGAAGGGCGCCCCGTACGCGCGGATCATGGGCGTCGGCGGCTACCGCCCGACCCGTGTCGTGCCGAACGAGGAGATCCTCAAGCACATCGACTCGTCCGACGAGTGGATCCGCTCGCGGTCCGGTATCGCGACCCGCCACTGGGCGGGCCCCGAGGAGACCGTCGCGACCATGTCGGTCGAGGCGTCCGGCAAGGCCATCGCCGACGCCGGCATCACGCCCGAGCAGATCGGCGCCGTGATCGTCTCCACCGTTTCGCACTTCAAGCAGACCCCGGCGATCGCGACCGAGATCGCGCACCGTATCGGTGCCGGCAAGCCGGCCGCGTTCGACATCTCGGCGGGCTGTGCGGGCTTCGGCTACGGCCTGACCCTGGCGAAGGGTCTGGTGACCGAGGGCTCGGCGGAGTATGTGCTGGTCCTCGGCGTGGAGCGGCTCTCGGACCTGACCGACCTGGAAGACCGCGCGACGGCCTTCCTCTTCGGTGACGGGGCCGGCGCGGTGATCGTCGGCCCGGCCAACGAGCCCGCGATCGGCCCCACGGTCTGGGGTTCGGAGGGCGACAAGGCCGAGACCATCAAGCAGACGCTGGGCTGGGACGTCTACCGCCCCACGCCGGTCCCCGGGGGAGACGCTCCCGAGGGGCGTCCCGCTCCGGAGGAGATCCGCTACCCCGCCATCACCCAGGAGGGCCAGGCGGTCTTCCGGTGGGCGGTGTTCGAGATGGCGAAGGTCGCCCAGCAGGCGCTGGACGCGGCCGGGGTCAGCCCGGACGACCTGGACGTCTTCATTCCGCACCAGGCCAACATGCGGATCATCGACTCGATGGTGAAGACTCTGAAGCTGCCGGAGAGCGTGACGGTCGCCCGTGACGTGGAGACCACCGGCAACACCTCGGCCGCCTCCATTCCGCTCGCCATGGAGCGGCTGTTGGCGACCGGACAGGCCAAGAGCGGCGACACCGCGCTGGTCATCGGCTTCGGGGCGGGTCTCGTCTACGCCGCGACGGTCGTTACCCTCCCCTAGGCAAGATCTGCGCAGCGCCGTACGTCATCGGACGTTTCGGCCGTCGCACGGATCTTCACCGCAAGTAACGTAGTTTCCCCTTAAAATGACCGAAGGAGCGCCATCATGGCCGCCACTCAGGAAGAGATCGTCGCCGGTCTCGCCGAGATCGTGAACGAGATCGCCGGGATCCCCACCGAGGACGTCCAGGTGGACAAGTCCTTCACCGACGACCTGGACGTTGACTCGCTGTCCATGGTCGAGGTCGTCGTCGCCGCCGAAGAGCGCTTCGACGTGAAGATCCCGGACGACGACGTCAAGAACCTCAAGACGGTCGGCGACGCGACCGAGTACATCCTCAAGCACCAGGGCTGATCCAGCCCCTGCGCATGTCGCCACCCCGCGGTGGCGCCGTCGATTCAGACCCCTCTACCCGTGGAGTAAGAATTCCCGTGAACGCGACCAATCGCACCGTGGTCGTCACCGGTATCGGCGCAACCACACCGCTGGGTGGCGACAGCGCTTCGACCTGGCAGGCCCTGCTCGCCGGACGCTCCGGTGTCAGCACCCTCGAACAGGACTGGGCCACTGATCTGCCGGTCCGTATCGCCGGTCAGATCGCCGTTGAACCGTCCGAGATCATTCCGCGTCCGCAGGCACGCAAGCTGGACCGCTCGGCGCAGTTCGCGCTCGTCGCGGCCCAGGAGGCCTGGAAGGACGCGGGCTTCACCGCCAAGGCGGGCGAGGACACGGCGGTCAACCCCGACCGTCTGGGCGCCGTCATCGCCTCCGGTATCGGTGGTGTGACGACCCTGCTCGACCAGTACGACGTGCTCAAGGAGAAGGGCGTTCGCCGCGTCTCCCCGCACACCGTGCCGATGCTGATGCCGAACTCTCCGTCCGCCAACGTCGGCATCGAGTTCAACGCCCGCGCCGGTGTGCACACACCGGTCTCGGCGTGCGCGTCGGGCGCCGAGGCCATCGGCTACGCGATCGAGATGATCCGCTCCGGCCGCGCCGACGTCGTCGTCGCGGGTGGCACGGAGGCGGCCATCCACCCGCTGCCGATCGTGGCGTTCGGCAACATGATGGCGATGTCCAAGAACAACGACGACCCGCAGGGCGCCTCCCGCCCCTGGGACGTCGACCGCAACGGCTTCGTGCTCGGTGAGGGCGCGGGCGTGATCATCCTGGAGTCCGAGGAGCACGCCAAGGCCCGCGGCGCCACGATCTACGCGGAGGCCGTCGGCCAGGGCATCTCGGCCGACGCCCACCACATCACGCAGCCCGAGCCGTCCGGCAACGGCATCGCGGCGGCGCTGCAGAACCTGCTCGACAACACAGGGCTCGACCCCGCCGAGATCGTGCATGTCAACGCGCATGCGACCTCGACGCCGGCCGGTGACGTCGGTGAGCTCAGGGCACTGCGCAAGGCGTTCGGCGACGACGTCGACCACATGGCCATCACCAGCACGAAGTCGATGACCGGCCACCTCCTGGGTGGCGCGGGCGGCGTCGAGACGGTGGCCACGGTCCTCGCGCTCAAGAACCGCACCGCCCCGCCGACGATCAACATCGACCAGCTCGACCCGGAGGTCGACGCCGACATCGTCCGCGGCGAGCCCCGCGCGCTGCCGGCCGAGGGCCGGATCGCGGCCCTGAACGACTCGTTCGGCTTCGGCGGCCACAACGTGGTCCTCGCCTTCCGTACGGTCTGAGGCGCGCTCAGCACCCCCTGAGGGCCCGTCCGGTGACCACCGGGCGGGCCCTCGGCCGTCTCAGCCGTCGAAGCTCGCGAAGTACGCCGCCACGGCGTCCTTTTGGCCGTGGCCCTGCTCCTCGGCCCGGCGGAAGCGTTCCGCGTCCGCCGCCACCAGATCCATCCGCACCCCGGCCCCCTGGGCGGCCTCCGTGATGAGCCGGGCGTCCTTGCGGGCCGCGGACACCGTGAAGCTCGCCGGGTAGTTATCGGCCAGGATCAGCGCGGATTTCAGCCGCAGATAGGGCAGGTCGAGCGAGCCGCCGGCGACCGCGGCGAGGAAGTCGCGCGGGTCCACCCCGAGCCCCTCGGCGAGCGCGAGGGCCTCGCCGGTGCCGTTGATGACCGTCAGCACCCAGCTGTTGATGACGAGCTTGAGGCGGCTGGCAGGCCCGCTCGCACCGTCCTCGCCGACCCACCGGGTGGTGCTCCCGATGACGTCGAAGACCCGCCCGGCACGCTCCCGTACGTCCTGCGGCCCGGCCGCCAGGACCGTCAACTCGCCCTTCTCCGCGGGCGCCTTGGTGCCCAGTACGGGGGCGTCCACGAATCGCAGGCGGTGCTCGTCGGCGAAGCGGGCGAGCGGGGCGAGCCCGTCGGTCCCGACCGTGCTCATCTGGAGCCAGAGGGCGCCGGGCGTCAGCGCGGCGGCGGCCTGTCGCAGCGCGTCGAGGACGGCCGGGCCGTCGAGCAGCATCGTGAGGACCACCTCGGCACCGTCCACCGCCTCGGCGGGCGTGCCGGTGACGCGGACGCCGTCGGCAGCCAGGGGCTCGGCCCTGGCGCGGGTCCGGTTCCAGGCGCGGACGTCCAGACCGGCCCGGGCGAGATTGCGGGCCATCGCCGCGCCCATGATGCCGGTGCCGAGCACCGCTACGGACAGAGTGTCGGATGACGTGTTGTCGGCCATGACGGCACGCTAGGACGTCGAGCGGACTCGAAGGCAACCGCCGCCGCGTGTCGGAGCGCGCCGTTGCCTAGACGACCTGATGGAGGCAGCCGACCGGCGCCTGACTCCTCATACGACTTGGTGCAGCCAGCGCACCGGGGCGCCCTCGCCCGCGTACCGGAAGGGCTCCAGTTCGTCGTCCCACGGTTTGCCGAGGAGCTTGGCGACCTCGGCGGCCAGTTCGGTCTCGCCGCGTGCCGAGCGGGCGACCGCGGCGCGCAGCCGGTCCTCGGGGATGAGGATGTCGCCGTGGATGCCCGTGACGGCGTGAAAGATCCCCAGATCGGGGGTGGAGCTGTAGCGCTCGCCCTCCGCGGTGGAGCAGGGTTCCGCGGTCACCTCGAAGCGCAGCAGATGCCAGCCGCGCAGCGCGGAGGCCAGCTTGGAGGCCGTGCCGGCCTCGCCCTGCCAGGAGAACTCGGCTCTCCAGGTGCCCGGGGACGCCGGCTGGCGGATCCAGTCGAGGTTGACGCGCACACCGAGGACGCCCGCGACGGCCCATTCGACGTGCGGGCACAGCGCGCGCGGAGCGGAGTGGACGTACAGAACTCCACGTGTCGTCACCGGGACCTCCAGTGCGGTTCGAGGTTCGCCTTCCCCAGCGGCCTCGTGCCCGTTCCGGTTGCGGCCGGGACAGTGGTCATTCTGCCCCAGTGGTCACTTCGGCACCAGCATGCTGGTGACCTACAGTAAACACCATTAGGCGGAATTTGCCGCAAAAGGGACAGGAAATGACGTGATGTAATTTGTCTGTGCCGACTGCACTCGCCACTTTGGGTCACCGCCCGGCAAGCACGGGGCAAAGCTATCGCGCGGTGCCGGTCGCAGGGGTGACGTACCGTCGGTACCCGAAGAGATATCACTCGCACGCCGGAGGGGGACAGGGGATGACGCGGATCGATCGGCCCTTTCGCCCCCGGCGCCGCCGCTTCCGCCTCCGTTCCTCACGCACCGTCGCCATCGGTTCCGCACTGGTGATCGCCCTCACCGGCTGTAGTGGTGACGGCTCCGCTCCGGAGTCCGGCGCCGGGGGCAAACGGAAGTCCGCGAAGGCGCCCGTCTGGCGCACCGCCCCCCGCTCCATCGCCGCTCTCGGCGACTCCATCACCGTCGGCTTCGACGCCTGCACGGTCCTCTCCGACTGTCCGCAGGTCTCCTGGGCCACCGGCACCGACCCCAAGGTCGACAGCCTCGCCCGACGGCTGGTCAAACACCCCTCCACCCACAGCTGGAACCTCGCCAGGACCGGTGCGCTGATGAGCGACCTGCCCGACCAGGTCACCGCGGCCGCCGACCGCAGGCCCGAGCTGGTCACGGTCCTGATCGGCGCCAACGACGCCTGCCGGCGGGACGTCCGGACGATGACCCCGACGGACGCCTTCCGCACCGACTTCGCGCGGTCCATGAAGTATCTGCGGCGCGCCCTGCCGCACACCCAGGTGTATGTCGCGGCGGTGCCGGACCTGCTGCGGCTGTGGTCGGAAGGGCGCAAGAACCCGCTCGGCAAGCAGGTGTGGAAGCTGGGCATCTGCGGGTCCATGCTGCGCGATCCGGACGATCTGACGCAGGCGGCGCACGACCGCCGGGCGAAGGTCCGGGACCGGGTGATGGCGTACAACACGGCGCTGGCGGAGGTGTGCGGCAAGGACCCGCTGTGCCGGTTCGACAAGGCGGTCTTCGACTACCGCTTCACGGGGCGGCAGTTGAGCACCTGGGACTGGTTCCACCCCGGCACCGGCGGCCAGAAGGAGCTGGCGGAGCTGGCGTTCCGCACGATCACCCGGCCCGGCCGCAGCACCTGAGCGCGCTCCCCGGGCACCGCGCGGGGACCGGCGGGCATAGGCTCGCAGCCATGAAGACGCAGGTCGGCCGGGAACCCTTCGGCACGCTGGAGGACGGTACGCGGGTCGACCGCTGGACCCTGGAGTCGGGCCCCGGCGGGGTACGGGTCCGGGTGCTGACCTACGGCGGGATCATCCAGACGGTGGAGGCCCCCGACCGGGACGGGACGCGGGGGCAACTGGCGCTGGGCTTCGCGGACCTCGGCTCGTACGTCGCGCACGGCGGGTCGTACTTCGGCGCGGTGGTCGGGCGGTATGCGAACCGGATCGCCGGGGCGTCGTTCCGGCTCGACGGCAGGACCTGGGCGCTGACACCGAACGACGGGCGCAACAGCCTGCACGGCGGGTCGCGGAACTTCTCCCGGGTGGTGTGGGACGCCCGGGAGGTCGACGGCGGTGTGCAGCTCCGCCGGGTCAGCCCGGACGGTGAGGAGGGCTTCCCCGGCGCGCTGGACGTGCGCGTGACGTACACCCTCTCCCCCGGCGGCGCGCTGCGCATCGTCTCCTGGGCGCGGACCGACGCACCGACCGTCGTCAACCTCACCAACCACACGTACCTCAATCTGGGCGGTGACGGCAGCGGCAGCGCCGCCGGGCACGAGCTGCGGCTGGCGGCGTCCCGGTACACGCCGTGCGACGACAGCGGCATTCCGGTGCCCGGCGCGCCCGCCGAGGTCACCGGCACCCGCTTCGACTTCCGGACGGCGCGCGCGGTGGGCGGCGCCTTCGACCACAACTTCGCGCTGGACGGCGGAGTGCGTCACGCGCCGCGCACGGTCGCGGAGTTGTACGACCCGCGCTCCGGGCGCGCGCTGGAACTGGCCACCACCGAGCCCGGTCTGCAGCTCTACACCGCCGGTCATCTCGACGGCACCCTGACCGGTACGTCGGGCGTCCCCTACGGTCCGGCGGCCGGACTGGCCCTGGAAACTCAGCACTTCCCGGACTCCCCCAACCGCCCGGACTTCCCCAGTACGGTGCTGCGGCCCGGCGGGACCTATCGCTCGGAGACCGTGTACGGCTTCTCGGTGCGGCCGCGGAGTGCGGGAAACCCCTAAGGGCACGGCGGGGCGAAGGTCATCCTGTGCGGCGACGCCACGGGGCGGGGCGGGGCGGAACGATGGCAGTGACCGGTTGTCCGGTCCGTTTCGTTTCCGTTGCCGTTTCCGTTTCCGTTCGTTGTCTGCCCCGGGAGACCTCTCGCCATGGCCCGCCTGCGTACCCCTCATCTCGTGCTGTCCTGTGCGGCGTTGGCCGTCTTCACGACCGGCTGCTCGCTGATGGGTTCCGGCCCGACGAAGGAGGCCGAGCGTACGTACACCGTGCAGGGCAAGGTCACCGCACTGTCGGCGACCACGCACGGCGGGGACATAGAGGTCGTCCCGGTCGACGGCGGCGGCCCGGTCAAGGTGACGGAGAAGTACGTCTACAACGAGCAGAAGCCGAGCCCCGAGCACGGGGTCAAGAACGGCCGGCTGACGCTCGAGGCCGAGGACTGCGGTATGGGGCGCCGGTGCGAGGTGACCTACCGGGTGCTGCTGCCGCGCAACGCCTCGGTCCATCTGCGGACCAGCGGCGGAGACATCACCGTCCGCGGCGCCACGGGCGGCATCGACGCGGAGACCAGCGGCGGCGACATCACCGTCAAGGACTCCACGGCCCGCACGGCGACGGCGCGGACCAGCGGCGGCAATGTGGATCTCGCGCTGTCCACGGCCCCGGACGAGGTGTCGGGCCGCACCAGCGGAGGCGATGTCACCATCCGGCTGCCGAAGGGCTCCTACGACGTCGAGGCCACGACCAGCGGCGGCAACAGCAAGGTCTCCGTACCGAAGGACGAGAACTCCGCGCACAAGGTCACGGCACGCACGAGCGGCGGTGATGTGTCGGTGGTGCCCTCATGAGGGGCCGACGGGACCGGCGGGGGCGTCCCTGGGGAGGAGCGCCCCCGCCTCCGGCCCCGTCAGCCGACGGTGACCTCCGCCGTCAGCCTGCGGTCGTCGACGCTGTGCGCCGCCTCGACGAGATAGACGCCCTTGACCCGGTGCCAGCCGCCGTCCTCCGCGTCCCAGACCGCGAACGCGCGGTCCGGCAGCGGGATCTCGGCCTCGGCGCTCTCTCCGGGACCGGCCTCGACGACGGCGAAGCCGGCCAGCCAGCGCGCCGGGCGCTCCGGAGCATCGGGGGCGGCGTCCGCGGTGGGCGCCAGATAGATCTGGACGACCTCGCGGCCGGGCCGGTCACCGGCGTTGCGGATCCGCACCCGCACCGAGTCCGGGGTGGTGTCCAGCGACTCGTACTCCCAGTCGGTGTAGCCGAGGCCGTGTCCGAAGGGGTAGGCGGGCGCGGCAGCGGACCGCTGCCAGGCGCGGTAGCCGATGAACACGCCCTCGGCGTAGTCGAGTTGGCCGTCGGCCGGGGTGACGGTGGTGACCGGGGCGTCGTCGAGGCGGGCCGGCCAGGTGGTGGGCAGCCGGCCGCCCGGCTCATGGGCGCCGAGCAGGACGTCCGCCAGCGCCGCCCCCGCCTCCTGGCCGGGGAACCAGCTCAGCAGCACGGCGGGGACCTGCTCGCGCCACGGAAGCTCCACCGGGGAGCCGGAGTTGACGACCACCACGGTGTGCGGGTTGGCGGCGGCGACCCGGCGGACCAGCTCGTCCTGGCGGCCGGGCAGCCGCAGATCACCGCGGTCGAAGCCCTCGGACTCGGTCTCTTCGGTGGTGGCGACGACGACGATCGCCACATCGGCGGCGGCCGCGGCGCGGACCGCCTCGGCGAGCTCCGCGTCCGCATCGGCCTGCGGCGCCCGGTGGCCGAGGGCGAACGTCAGCGCGGCCGGCCCCTCGCCACGCTCCGTACCGTCCGGCACGAACCGCAGGGTGACCTCGACGCGCTCGCCCGCCGTCAGCTGCGCCGTCACCCGCCGTTCGGCGGGGTTCAGAAACGCCTCGAAGGGGTCGCCGCCCGCCGGCGCGCACCGGCCGTCGAAGAGCACCGCGCCTCCGACGGTCAGCCGCAGCTCACCGGTGCCGGAGACGGCGAGGGTGTGGTGGCCGGTGTCCTGCGGGGTGAAGCTGCCGGTCAGTTCGACGGCGCCCAGGTTCTGCCGGGTGACGCCCTCGGGGAAGCGGCCCATCACCCGCACCTTGCCGTCGGATTGCGCGGTCTCGGCGAGCAGCCGGCCGTCCGCGGCCAGGTAGCGGGCGCGCAGGGTGAAGCCCTCACGGGCGTGCGCGACCCGCGAGCGCGGATCGGCGCCGGCCGCGTAGGTGACCTCGACGTCATCGGGGAGTGCGGCGCGCAGCCCCTCCAGCGGGGAGACGACCGCGTCGGGAAAGACGGTCGCGGATCCGCCGCCGAGCACCCGTGCCTCGCGTGCGGCCGTCCCGATGACGGCGACCCTGCGGACCGTGGCGGCATCCAGCGGCAGCGCCCGCCGCGCGCCCACCGGCTCGTTGCGCAGCAGGACACAGGCCCGCCGGGCGACCTCACGGGCCACCGCCCGGCCGTCGGTCCCCCGCGGGAGCTCGGCCGGGCCGACCGCGGCCGGTACCCCGTCCAGGCACCCCGTGCGGGCGGCGAGCAGCAGCACCCGGCGCACCGCGGCGTCCACCTCCGCCTCGGTGACCTCACCCGTACGGACGACCTCGGCGAGCGGCGCGCCGTAGACCGTACGGGGCCCCGGCATCGCCACGTCCAGGCCGCCGCGCAGTGCGCGCACGGTGTTGCGGGCGGCCGTCCAGTCGGAGACATTGCAGCCGTCGAAGCCCCATTCGCCGCGGAGGACGTCCTGGACGAGAGCCCGGTGTTCGGTCATCGTCGAGCCGTTGACCTGGTTGTAGGCGGTCATCACCGCCCAGGGGCGGGCGTTTTCGACGATGTGCTCGAAGGGCGCGAGATAGAGCTCGCGCAGCGGGCGGGGGGCGATGCGGTTGTCGACGGTGAGCCGGTCGGTCTCGGCGTCGTTGCCCACGAAGTGCTTGACGGTCGCCCCCACGCCGCCCTCCTGCACCCCGCGGACATATCCGGCGCCGATCACGCCGGTGAGCAGCGGGTCTTCCGCATAGCACTCGAAGTGGCGGCCGCCCAGCGGTGAGCGGTGCAGATTGACGGTCGGCGCCAGCAGGACATGTACGCCCTTGCGGCGGGCCTCCTGGGCGAGGAGGTGACCGGCCCGGCGGGCCAGCTCGGGGTCCCAGGTGGCGGCCAGCGCCGTAGGGCTGGGCAGCGCGACCGAGGGGTCCCCGGCGTTCCACTCCTGGCCCCGCACCCCGACCGGACCGTCCGACATCACCAGTGACCGCAGCCCGATCGCGGGCACGGCCGGCAGGGTCCACATGTCCTGGCCGGACAGCAGCCGGACCTTGGTGTCGAGGTCGAGCGTGGCGAGTGCCCGCTCGACGGCCGCGGTGTGCTCGTGCGCGCGGCTACCGGCATGATGGTGGGCGGCGTCAGCGGCGGGGCCGTGAGGATGGTGGTCGGTCATGCGGCTCTCCGGTGTTCCCTGAATGGACGTGCGGACCCCCTGTCCGGATTCTTACCGTCCCACCTGTCAATCGGTAGGCGCCGTTACTTTTCCGTTACATCAGTCGTACGGGATCTCCACGGGAGGGTTACGCTCGGCCGGTGACTGCACGAGACCAGGACGGAGCCCGCGGCGGCGGGCCGGGCGCGCGGCGGACCGGCGGCGGGCGCGAGACCCAGCGCGCGGAGCGGCGCGCGGCCATCCTGGAGGCCGCCATGGAGCTGATCGCCGAGCGCGGCTACCGCCGTACCTCGCTCGCCGCCGTCGCCGAACGCGCCGGACTGACCCAGCAGGGCCTGCTGCACCACTTCCCCACCAAGGAGCTGCTGCTGGTGGGGGTGCTGGAGACGCGCGACCGCTGGGACCTGGCCTCGGCCGCCGCGGCGGCCGGCGCCCGGCACACCGACACCCTCGCCCAGCTCGTCGACTACAACGCCACCCGCCCCGGCCTCGTCCAGACCTACACGGTGCTCTCCGCCGACAGCGTCACCGAGGACCACCCCGCCCGCGCCTTCTTCGAGTCCCGCTTCCGTGCCGTACGCGCCGCGATGGCCGAGGTGCTGCGGGCGGAATGCGGTGACACCCTGCCCTGCGGGCTGACCCCGGAGCAGGCGGCGCCCCTGATGGTCGCCGTGATGGACGGGCTGCAGCTGCAGTGGCTGCTGGACCCGGAGGACGTGGAGATGCCGGCGGCCTTCCGGGACTTCCTGACGCTGCTCGGGTGCGGGGAGGGGCGGGCCGACGGGTCCGGCGAAGTGCCCGGCGACGGGCCGGGCGACATAGTCGGCGAGGGGCCCGGCGAGGGCTGACCGCCTGTCCCCCGCCCCCCCCCGTAGACCCGGTGGTCCCCCGTGCCGCTACCGGGCGGGGGCGAGGCAGGAAATCGTCATCCTGTCCGGGCTGTACTCGGCGTCGGCGAGCATCTCACCGCCGACGCACGCGTCCTGTGAGGTGTTGAGCCTGCGGGTCACCTTGTACTCCGCGTCGGCCGCACCGCAGTCCACGATCTCCAGGTCCTGGTCCTGCCAGTCGCCCTCGTTGCGTACGCAGTCCCCGACGGCGAGGGTGGGCGCCTTCCCGATGCCGGCCCCTTCGACGAACGCGCCGAGCACGAACAAGGTGGGAACCGCCAGGACCACCAGGGCCATCGGCAGCAGGAACAGCAGTGCCACCGGCCGGCGCAGCAGTGACCTGCCCGGGTCGAGCGAGGGCCCGAAACCGCCTGCGGGGGCGGCCAGTTTGCGGAAGCGGCCACGGGGACCGAGGTTCATCAGCAGGGTGATCGGGGTGACGGCCACGGACAGCGGGCTCCACCAGCCCTGCCACAGCGTCTTCGCGGACATCTCCCGGTAGGTGGCCAGTCCGCAGGAACGGCAGAACATTCCGCGGCGGCTGAGGAACCGCATCAGGACGAGGAGGCCCTGGTGCCCGCGCACGGTGGCCTGCACGGCGGGCCGGGCGCCGCAGAACTGGCAGCCCGGGTCGGCGGCGTACGGCTGCGGGTGCGGGAATGGGTGCGGGTATGGATGCGGGTGCGGCTGCCGGTCGTACGGGTGCGGGGCCGGCTGTCCCGGCTGCGGGTCGTACGGGCCGACGGGCGGCTGCGGGGAGGTGCCCGCGGGCCGCTGCGGGGAGGTGCCCGCGGGCCGCTGCGGGGAGGGCCCCGGGGGCTGTTGCCCGTACGGTGGGGCATACGGGTACGGGCCGTGCGGTGGTGGCGGGTTGGCCACGGAGATCCCCCTGAGTCTCGTGGAAAGCGCCGGACGCGGCGGCGGACCGGGCCGGACCAGGCACCCTATCCGCGGCCACCCGGCGCCCACGGGCCGGGTCGAGGGCCGAACCGAGGGGCCGGACCGAGGGGCCGGAACAGGACAGCGGCGAGGGCGGCACCTCTACCGCCCCCACGCGCACACCGCTTTACTCGCCCCATGAGACGCATACGTACCAGGACGGTCGCGCTCGGTGTCGCGCTGATCGCCGTTGTCCCGCTGTCCCTGACGGCTCCGGCCACCGCGGCGCCCGCGGCGGACACCACCGTGGAGGAGGGGCGGCTGACGCAGGCGGCGCCGCAGGAGATCCTGCGGCGCAGTGGATTCGACGCGTGGGAGCGGGAGTTCGCGCGCGGGCTGGCGCGGGTGACGAGCTATCCGCAGGCCCAGCGCTATGTCGCGGACGAGGGGCGGGCGCTGTGGCGGCGGGCCGTGGACCGGGCGCAGGGCCGCGGGTCCGACGGGGGCGATCTGAGCCGGGACGACGACCGGCCGCTGTACTGGGCGCGGCTCGGGATGACGAAGGAACTACGGCAGTGGCGGCCGGAGTTCGGGCTGACCGAGGCCCGGCGCGATGCCCTGCTCGGGTCGCTGGAGCGGGGTTCGCGCGGGCAGGACTCGATCGCGCTGCCCGCCGGGAAGGAGGTCCTGCGGATCGTGGTGACCGGCTTCGACCCGTTCCAGCTGGACGCCGATGCCCGGCGGAGCAACCCTTCGGGCGCGGCGGCGCTCGCGCTGGACGGGACGACGGTGCGTACCGCCTCCGGGAAGCAGGCCCGGATCGAGACCGCGGTCTTCCCCGTACGGTGGGCCGACTTCGCGGCCGGCACGGTGGAGCGCACCCTGCTGCCGCACTTCCGGAGCGGGCCGCGGCAGGCCGATCTGTTCACGACGGTCAGCCAGGGGCGGCCCGGACGGTTCGATGTCGAGCGGACCAACGGGGCCTGGCGGGGCGGTTATCCGGACAATGCCCGGGAGTCCCGTACAGAGGTCGTACCGATTCCCGCGGGGGTGCCGACCGTGCGGCCACAGCCGCAGTGGACGACCACCAGCCTGCCGTACGCGCGGATCGTGGCGGCCGGCACCGGACCGTATCCGGTGGTCGACCACACCGCCGTCACCGAGATCCCGGCGGGCGGCGGCGCACCGGTCGACCGGCCGGACGGCCCGACCCCGGGCTCCACGGCCCGTGCCGGGGGCGGCGGGGACTATCTGTCCAACGAGATCGCCTACCGGGCGACGCTGCTGCGGGACGCGGTGCGGCCGGCGATCCCGGGCGGGCATCTGCACACTCCGGTGCTGGAGTTCGGCCCCGGCAACACGGACCCGGCGAACGGGCAGGTCACCGACCCTGACTTCGTACGGAACCGGATCGCGATCACCGGGCAGGTGCGGGCGATCGTGACGGTGGCGGCGTCGGAGGCGGCCACGCGGACGGCGGCCCGCCGGTAGCGGCCCGTGGGCGGATACCGGCGGAGGAAAGCCCGCCGGCCCGCCCGTGCCGCGCGGCATCATGGGCGAATGATCATTGCTGCCGCACAATTCCTCCCGGTACCGGGCGACATCGAGGCCAACGCCGCCCGGATGGCCGGGCTCGTCACCGAGGCCGCCGGGCGCGGCGCGGGGCTGGTGGTCTTCCCCGAACTCGCGCTGACGCACTACGACCTGGACCTGATAGCCGCCGATCCCCTGGGCATGACAGTCACCGAGGACGACGCCCGGCTGGCACCCGTACGGGACGCATGCCGGGCGACCGGGGTCGCGGCGGTCGTGAACGCGGCGGGCCGCGCCTGCGGTGACGGGCCCCGCCCGGCCATCTCGTCCTTCGTCATCGGCCCGGACGGCGCTCTGGTCACCCGCTACGACAAGATCCACCTGTTCGGGGACGAGAAGGCGCTCTTCGCGCCGGGCACCACCGAGGGCCGCTTCACCCTGGGCGGCATCCGGTTCGCGCTCGCCACCTGCTTCGACAACAGCTTCCCCGAGGTGCCGGCGCGGGCCGCGGCGGACGGCTGCCGGGTGTATCTCGCCAGCTCCTTCCATGGCGCGGCGGAGCGCGTGGCGCGGTATGCGCAGCAGGCGCGGGACCACGGGCTGCATGTGCTGCTCGCCAATGGCCTGGGTACCGGGAACGCCCCTGCCGGGTGCGGCCTCAGCGGCGCCTGGCTGCCGTCCGGAGAGCGGGTGGCGGCGGCCGCCGAGTGGACCGGGACGGGGCCGGGGGACGGTGCGGAGCTGGTGCTCACCGATGTCCGCGACCGGATCACGCTGATGGCGGACCCGGCGGTGGCCGCGATCCCCGTCGAGGAGTGCGGTGAGCCGCTGGTGGACGTACGGACCGCGGCGCCCGCACTGCGGGTGGCCGAGAACCGGCACGACGCGCTGGGCAACTTCGCCTTTCTGCGGGAGGGCGTGCTCCAACGGCTGCTGGCGGCGCAGGAGTCACTGCCGGACGGGCTGCGGCTGCAGTTCGTCGAGGGCTACCGGCCGCCGGGGCTGCAGCGCCGCTACTTCGAGGAGTACGCGGACGAACTGCGCGCCGCCCACCCCGACTGGGACGCCGCCCGCCTCCACCGGGCCGCCAGCCGCTATGTGTCGCCGCCCGAGATCGCCCCGCACAGCGCCGGCGGGGCGGTGGACCTCACCCTCGTCACCGCCGAGGGGGACGAGGTCGACATGGGGACACCGATCAATGCCTCCCCGGAGGAGAGCGACGGTGCCTGCTACACGGCCGCGCCGGATCTGACGCCCGCCGCCCGCGCCCACCGCCGGGTGCTGAACGCCGCGCTGACCGCTGCCGGTCTGGTCAACTACCCGACGGAGTGGTGGCACTGGTCCTACGGCGACCGCTACTGGGCGCTGGCGACCGGTGCGGAGCACGCGCTGTACGGGCCGATGGAGCGGGACGGGCAGTGATGCCGGCGGCCGGCCCGCGCGGCCCGGCCGGACGCGCAGGCCGCGGTGGCGGCGCCGGTCCGGCCGGACGGTGCCGGTCCGGCCTCAGCCCTGCGGCTGCTCCGGCGCCAGCACCTCCAGCTCCGCCCGGGTCGGGTAGGACGGCTGGGCGCCCGGCTTGGTGACGGCTGCGGCGCCGACCCGTACGGCGAAGCGCGCCGCCTCGGGCAGTGCGTCACCGCGGGCCAGGCGGGTGGCGAGGGCGCCGGTGAAGGCGTCACCGGCGCCGGTGGTGTCCACGGCCTTGACGCGGACGCCGGGGATGTTCTCGGCTCCGTCGGCGTCCAGGACCAGCGCGCCGTCGCCGCCGAGGGTGACCACGACGGAGCGGGCGCCCCGGTCGCACAGTGCCTGCGCCCACTGGGCGGGGGTGCCGTCGGTCAGCCCGGAGAGCTGCCGCGCCTCGTGCTCGTTGACCACCAACGGGTCGGCCACCGAGAGGAGTTCGGGGGCCAGATCCGCCGTGGGGGCCGGGGAGGGGTTGAGGACGACGCGGGTACCGGCCTGCTCGGCGGCCGAGGCGGCGGCACGTACGGACTCCATGGGGATCTCCAGCTGGAGGGAGACCACGGCGGAGGCGGCGATGGTGTCCTTCGCGGCGGCCACGTCCTGCGGGGTGAGCGCGGCGTTGGCGCCGGGCGAGACCACGATGCTGTTGTCGCCGTCCGGGTCGACGATGATCATCGCGGTGCCGGTGCGGGCCGTCCCGTCCACGATGACCGGGGTGACATCGGTGCCCGCCGCGCGCTGGGCTCCGAGCAGCAGCTCGCCGTACGCGTCACCGCCGACCCGCGCCAGCAGCGCGGTGCGCCCGCCGATCCGGGCCGCGGCGGCCGCCTGGTTGGCGCCCTTTCCGCCGGCCGATTCGACCAGGTCCGTGCCGAGCACGGTCTCGCCCGCGCCGGGGCGCCGGTCGACCCGTACCGTCAGATCCGCGTTGGCCGAGCCGACCACCAGGACGTCATACATGCACCGCTCTCCCACTTCTTCTCACCTGTCTTTGCCCGGCGGCCCGCCGGACGTGCCGGGCCGCGCTCTCAGCCATCGAATTTCGCGGCGTTCTCGGCGGTCACCAGCACCACCGGCACCCTGACCGACTTCGGCAGCTTCTCACCGCGGGAGGCCTTCATCGCCCAGTCCACGGCCTGCTTGCCGAGGAGTTCGGGCTGCTGGGCAACCGTGGCGGTCAGGGTGCCGCCACGGACCGCCTTGACCCCGTCCGGGGTGCCGTCGAACGCCACCACCTTGACGTCCTTGCCGGAGCGGCCGCCCAGCGCCTTGGACGCGCCCAGCGCCATCTCGTCGTTGGCGGCGAACACCCCGCCGATGTCGCGGTGCGCCTGAAGCATGTTGGTCATCACGTCCATGCCCTTGGCGCGGTCGAAGTCCGCGGGCTGCCGGGCGACGACCTGGATGCCGGGGTACTTCTTGATGCCCTCTTCGAAGCCCTTGCCGCGCTCGCGGGCGGCGGAGGTACCGGGCTGGCCCTCCAGGAAGGCCACCTTGCCCTTGCCGCCGAGCGATTCGGCCAGGGTCTTCGCGGCGAGCCGGCCGCCCGCGGCATTGTCGGAGGCGATGGTCGAGCCGACCGTGCCGCCGTTGACGCCCCGGTCGATGGAGATGACCGGCACCTTCGCCCGGTTGGCGACGCCGACGGCCGGGACCGCGGCGTCCGAGTCGACCGGGTTGATGATGGCCGCCTTGACGTTCTGGCTGGTGAACGTCTCCATCTGATTGATCTGCTGGGTGGGGTCGTTCTGCGCGTCGGTGATGTTGAGGTGCAGTCCGCGGGCGTCCGCCTCGGCCTGGGCGCCTTCCTTGATGCCGACGAAGAACGGGTTGTTCATCGTGGACAGCGCGAGCCCCAGGTCGGTGTTGCCGCCGCGGTCGCAGCCGGCCAGCCCCAGGGAGAGGGTCGCGGCCAGCCCGGCCGCCAGCGACGCCTTGATCCGGGTGGTCCGCCGGGCGCTCATCGCGCGCTCCGGCGGCGCAGCGTGTCCAGGAGCACCGCCAGCGCGATGACCAGTCCGGTGGCGACCTGCTGCCAGAAGGCCGAGACGCTCAGCAGGTTGAGACCGTTGCGCAGGACCGCGAGGATCAGCGCGCCGATGAGGGTGCCGGAGGCCTTGCCGGAGCCGCCGGAGAGGCTGGCCCCGCCGATGACGACGGCGGCGATGGCGTCCAGCTCGTAGCCGGTGGCGGCCTGCGGCTGGGCGGAGGTGAGCCGGGCGGCGAGCACGATGCCGGCGACCGCGGCGAACAGACCGGACAGTGCGTAGATCGCGAGCTTGCGGCGCTTGACGTTGATACCGGAGAGCCGGGCCGCCTCCTCGTTGCCGCCGATCGCGAACATCGCCCGGCCGGCGTACGTACGGGCCAGCACCAGCGCGGCGATCAGCCCCATCGCGATCATGACGAGGACGGGGACCGGCAGCCAGCCGCCGAGGGTGTCGCCGAGCGCGCTGACCGAGCCGGGGAAGGGGATCGGGGCGCCGCCGGAGATCACCAGGGCCAGGCCGCGGCCGACCGAGAGCATCGCCAGCGTGGCGATGAAGGCGGGCAGTTTGCCGTAGGCGACCAGCGCGCCGGAGACCAGACCGGCCCCCGCGCCGACGGCCAGGCCGAGCAGCACCGCCATCCAGACGGGCAGGCCGTCACCGGTCGCCGCCCAGGCCACGACGGTGGCGGAGAGCGCGGCGACCGAGCCGACCGACAGATCGATACCGGCCGAGACGATCACGAAGGTGACGCCGAAGGCGAGGATCGCGGTGACCGACGCCTGGACGCCGACGTTGAGGAGGTTCTGCCCGTTGAGGAAGTCCCTGGACAGCACCGCCATCACCACGACCAGGGCGATCAGCCCGCCGAGCGGGCCGTTCCTGAGGACCGCCCGGGAGAACCACGCTCCCGCGCCGTCCCGGTCCGGGGCCCGTCCCACCGCCTCGGCGGCGGCTCCCTTCTTCAGCTCAGTGGACATCGGAGCCCTCCATCGCGCTCTCGTCGTGCTTGGTGTTCTCGGGGGTGCCGCCGGGGGACTGGAGCGCCAGCTCCATCACGGCGTCCTGGGTGGCCTCTTCGGCCGGCAGCTCACCGGCCAGCCGGCCCTGCGACATCACCAGCACCCGGTCGCTCATCCCGAGTACCTCGGGCAGATCGCTGGAGATCATCAGGACCGCGCGGCCGGACGCCGTCAGCTCGTTGATCAGCTGGTAGATCTCGACCTTGGCGCCGACGTCGATACCGCGCGTCGGCTCGTCGAGGATCAGCAGCCTGGTGTCCGTCAGCAGCCACTTGCCGATGACGATCTTCTGCTGGTTGCCGCCGGAGAGGGTGCGGGCGCTCTGGCCCAGACCGCTCATCCGGACCTTCAACTGCGCGGCGACGGTGGCCGCTTCGCGCCGCTGCGCGCCCCGGTCCACCAGCCCGCCGCGGGTGTCGCGGTCGAGCCGGGCGAGGGTGAGGTTGTCCTGGAGGGAGTCGTCCAGCACCAGGCCCTGGCCCTTGCGGTCCTCCGGTACGAGGCCGAGCCCGGCGCGCATCGCGGCCCGGACGTCGCCGCGGGCCAGCTCCTTGCCGTCGATCTCGACCGTGCCGGCGTCATAGCGGTCGACGCCGAAGATCGCCCGGACCACCTCGGTGCGGCCCGCGCCGACCAGTCCGGCCAGGCCCACGACCTCACCGGCCCGCACCTCGAAGTCGATGCCCTCGAAGACCGGCCCGGCCGCGGTGCCGTTGCGGCTCAGCCCGCGGACGCGCAGCAGGGGCGCGCCCGGCTCGTCGGGGCGCCGGCGCGGGTACTGCTCGGCGATGTCCCGGCCCACCATGAGGCGGATCAGCTCGTCCTCGTCCGTCGAGGCCGGCACCTGTGCGACGGAGCGGCCGTCCCGCAGGACGGTGACCCGGTCGCCGAGGGCGCCGATCTCCTCCAGGTGGTGGGTGATGAAGATGATGCCGACGCCGGTGTCGCGCAGTTCGCGGACGATCTCGAAGAGGGTCTCGACCTCCTCGGAGGTCAGCACCGCGGTCGGCTCGTCCATGATCAGGACCCGGGCGTCCAGGCTGAGCGCCTTGGCGATCTCGACCATCTGGAGGCGGGCGATGCCCAGTTCGGCGACCGGGGTGTTCGGGGACACATCGAGCCGTACGCGCCGCAGCAGCTCGGCGGCCCGGGCCCGCATCGCCTTCCTGTCGACCAGACCGAGCTTGGTGCGCGGCTGCCGGCCCAGGAAGATGTTCTCGGCGACGGTCAGCCCGGGGACGAGGTTGAACTCCTGGTAGATGGTGGCGATGCCGAGTCGTTCGGCGTCCTGCGCCGAGCGGATGGTGGCCTCGGCGCCGTCCACGAGGAGCCGGCCCTCGTCGGGGCGGTGGGCGCCGGAGAGCATCTTGATGAGGGTGCTCTTGCCCGCACCGTTCTCGCCGAGGAGGACGTGCACCTCGCCGGTGCGCAGGGTCAGGTCCACGCCGTCGAGCGCGCGGACGCCCGGGAACGACTTCGTCACCCCCTCCACGCGCAGCAGTTCGCGGCCGCCCGGTTCGTCGTCGTTGACGCCGGTCATGCGCTGCCCCTCTCTTCCTCGGGTGGCTTGTGTGGTGACTTCGGGTGGCCCGTGAAGGCCGACTCGGGTGGCCCGCCCGGCCGGGGGAGCCGGGGCCGAAATGCCTCCGGGCGCCGGGCGGGCCTGTTCAGGGGGTGGTGGGCAGCTCGCCGCAGGAGCGGCGGGGGACCAGCCGGGCCGGCAGCAGCACCGAGCCGGCGGGCCGGTCCTCGATCCGCGCCAGCAGGGTGTGGACGGCGGCCCGGCCCAGTTCCCGGGTGGGCTGGGCGATGGCGGTCAGCGGCGGATCGGTGTGCGCGAACCACGGCACGTCGTCGTAGACCACCAGCGCCACATCGTCGGGGACCCGCAGCCCGCGGGCGCGGAGTTCGTCCATCGCGCCCAGCGCCATCAGGTTGTCGGTGGCCAGCACCGCGTCCGGCGGCTCGGCGAGGTCGAGGAAGTCGCTCATCACCTGCCGGCCGCCGGTGTGCTGGAGATCGGGGGTGGCGCCGACCCGCTCGTCGGGCAGGGTGAGGCCGTATCCGCCCAGCGCCGTACGGAAGAGGCGGAGGCGCTCGTCGCCGGTGGGGGTGCCGGCCGGGGCGACGATGATCGCGGGGCGGCGGCGGCCGAGGGCGGCGAGATGGGCGGCGAGCTCGGTGAGCGCGGTGCGGCCGTCGGCGCGCACGCAGGGGGCGTCGACGCCGGGCACGGTGCGGTCCAGCAGCACCAGCGGGGTGCCGGAGGCCACCACCTCGCTGAGCATCGCCGAACCGGTGCCCGCCGAGCTGACCAGCAGACCGTCGATCCGGCGGTCGAGCAGGGTGCGGATGTAGTCGTCCTGCTGGTCGGGGCGCTCGCCGGCATTGCCGATGACCAGGCTGTAGCCGAGGCTGCGGGCCTCGTCCTCGACGGCGTCGGCCAGCTCGGTGAAGAAGGGGTTGGTGAGATCGCTGATGATCAGGCCGAGCGCGCCGGTCCGTGCGGTGCGCAGCGCGCGGGCGACGTTGTTGGGGCGGTAGCCCAGCTCCCGCACGGCGGCGAGCACCCGCTCACGGGTCTCGGCCACCGGACTGTGGCCGTTGAGGACCCGGGAGACCGTGGCGACGGACACCCCTGCCCGCTCTGCCACATCTTTGATGTTCGCCATGGCGCCGTTGCCGTTCCGTTTGCTGTTCCGCTTGCTGTTCCGTCTGACCGTGCGTCGCCTCCCGTGCGGGGCTGCTTCGCTTGGCGTGATCGCCGTGTAATCGATTCCGTGGGGAATGCGTGGGGGCTACGAAATCGATTACACGGGGGGTGCGTCAAGACGGGGGGAATGTTGTCTGCGTCACATGGGGTGGGGCGCGGAGGGTGGGGTGCGGGGCGCGAGGGCTTCGGGCGCGGAGCGAAGGGTGCGGCATGAGGGGTGCCGCGCAAAGGACACGGAGGCAGGGAGGCGCAGAGGCGCGGAGCGAAAGATGCGGCGCGCGGTGCGTGGCGAGCCCGGGCACTCCCCCGTTGACCGTCCCGCCGCGAAGACGGGCACCGGCCGTGTCCGGACCCAGCGGGGCCGGTCCCGGCGCTTACCGGGCGAACTGCCCCACACAAGCGACGATCGCCACCAGCAGACCGAGCACCCCGATGACGACCTGCCATCTGTCAGACGGCGCCCATCGGTCGCTCTCCTGCTCCGTGTCCTGATCGTCCATTGCTCCTCCTCGCTCCTCCGGACAGGCCCCGGAGACCAGGGCCCCCGCCGGCCGGCCGCCGACGGAGCTGTGGGGAGGAACGCGGTGAAGCCCCGCCAGAATAGCGCGAGTTGAGTCCGTACACAGGGCCGGCAGCACCGCGCCGCGGACAGCGCAGGGGCCGCACCCCGTCGCGGGATGCGGCCCCTTCGGAAAGGCCCGTGGCGCCGGTGACGCCGCGTGTCAGACGACGGTCAGCTTGACCTCGATGTTGCCGCGGGTGGCGTGGGAGTACGGGCACACCTGGTGCGCCTTCTCCACGAGGTCCTGGGCGGTGGCCGCGTCGACCTGCGGGATCGAGACGGCGATCTCGACCGTGAGGCCGAAGCCCCCGTCCGGGGTCTTGCCGATGCCGACCTTGGCGGTCACCCGGGAGCCGGAGACATCGGCGTTCTCCCGGCGGGCGACGACGCTGAGCGCGCCCTGGAAGCAGGCGCTGTAACCGGCCGCGAAGAGCTGCTCGGGGTTGGTGCCGGCGCCGCTGCCGCCCTGCTCCTTGGGCGGGTTGACGACCACATCGAGCTTGCCGTCGTCGCTGGCGACGCGGCCGTCACGGCCGTTCTCAGCGGTGGCGACGGCGGTGTAGACGACGTCGACGGTCTGGATGGACATACCGAATCCTCCTGTGGTTCGCCGCGACTCGCGCCCACGGATCACGACGGCGTGCCGCCGAGCCTAACGGGAGGGGCAAGGGGGTGGGGTGGGGTGGGGGGAGGTACACGGTCCTCCGGCTTCCCCCGCCCCACCCCACCCCTCCCCCAACCCGGTTGCCGTTCGGGACTGCTGTCAGCCCTCCAGGCTCACGATCATCTTTCCGGTGTTCTCGCCGCGCAGCAGGCCCAGGAAGGCCTCGACGCCGTTTTCGATGCCGGAGATCTTGGTCTCGCTGTACTTGAGTTCGCCGGAGCGGATCCAGGCGGAGACCTCCTCGACGAACTGCGGCTGCAGGGCGGAGTGGTCGCTGACCAGCAGGCCCTGGAGGCGCAGGCGCTTGCCGATCACCATCGCGAGGTTGCGGGGCGCGGGGCTCGGCTCCGTGGCGTTGTACATCGAGATCATGCCGCAAATGGCGGCACGGCCATGGACGTTGAGGGAACTGATGGCCGCTTCGAGGTGGTCGCCGCCGACGTTGTCGAAGTAGACGTCGATACCGTCGGGGGCGGCCTCCTTGAGCTGCTTGTTGACGTCGCCGTTCTTGTAGTTGAAGGCGGCGTCGAAGCCGTACTCCTCCACCAGGAGCTTGACCTTCTCGTCGGAACCGGCGGAGCCGATGACCCGGGAGGCGCCCTTGAGCTTGGCGATCTGGCCGACCTCGCTGCCCACCGCACCGGCCGCGCCGGACACGAAGACGGCGTCGCCCTCCTTGAAGGACGCCACCTCCAGCAGGCCCGCGTACGCGGTCAGGCCGGGCATGCCCAGCACACCGAGGTAGGCGGTGAGCGGAGCCAGCGACGGGTCCACCTTGGCGGCGCGCTTGGCGTCCAGGACCGCGTACTCACGCCAGCCGAGGCCGTGCAGGACATGGTCACCGACGGCGATGGAGTCGGCGCGCGAGGCGATGACCTCGCCGACCGCGCCGCCCTCCATCGGCTGGTCGAGCTGGAAGGGCGGGACGTAGGACTTCACATCGTTCATCCGGCCGCGCATGTACGGGTCGACGGAGAAGTGCTGCGTACGGACGAGGATCTGGCCCTCGCCGACCTCGGGCACCGCGGCCTCGCGCAGCGCGAAGTCCTCCGGGGTGGGCCAGCCGTGGGGGCGGGCGACGAGGTGCCATTCGCGGCTGGTCGTGGGCAGTGCGGACATAAGCGCGATCCTCCTAATGCTTCAGGTGCTGAAACAACCATGCTCCTCGATATTTCATGTTGTCAAGTAAATGGGTATCCTCGTGTGCATGACCCCCCGCGCAGACTCCCTGACCGTCGAGGTCGTCGACCTCATCGGCACCGTCGTCGCCCGCTACTACGAGGAGTATGAGCAGGCCGCGGCCGAGCACTCCCTCACCGGCGCGCAGGCCAGGGTGCTCAGCCTGCTCTCGCTGGAGCCGCTGCCCATGCGGAAGGTCGCCCAGCGCCTGAAGTGCGAGCCGTCGAACATCACCGGCATCGTGGACCGCCTGGAATCCCGCGGCCTGGTCGAGCGCCGCCCCGATCCGGCCGACCGCCGCGTCAAGCTCGCCGCCCCGACCGAGGAGGGCGCACACACGGCCGCGGCGCTGCGGACGTCCCTGGACTTCGCGCGCGAACCCCTCGGCCGGCTGACGGTGGCCGAGCGGACGCTGCTGAAGGAGCTGCTGCAGCGGATGCTGGGCGTCGCCCCCGAGTGAGCCGGGCGGGCTCGTCGCCGGGCGCGTCAGCGGGCGCGTCGCAGGGCGCGTCGGCAGCCGCCCGGCAGGTGGTGGCAGCGGCGGGCGTTTCCTAGGTCGCCGTCGCACCGGCCCGCCCCCTGGGTCGCCGCCGCACCAGCCCGCCCCCTGGGTCGCCGCCGCACCAGCCCGCCACCCCCCAGGACGCCGCCGCACCAGCCCGCCCCCTAAGACGCCGCCGTACCAGCCGTCTTCACCCCCGCAGGTTCGGCGGCCGGCGGCGGTGCACCGGCCGCCCCGGCGGCGTCCGGCTGCCCCTCAGCCCCGGGTGTCCGCAGCCCCCGCAGCAGCGCCAGCGCCAGTACCGCGGCGCAGGCCATCACGCCCGCGGCGCCCAGGACGGCCGTCTGGAGGCCGTCGGTGAAGGCGGACCGGGCCGCGGTCAGCAGTGCCTCGCCCGCCCGGCCCGGGAGTTCGGCGGCCACCGCGGCGGCGCCGGCCAGGGTTTCGCGGGCCGCGTCGGCGGCGTCCGACGGGAGGCCGGCGGGCAGGGCATCGGCCATGTCCGCGCGGTAGACCGCGCTCCCGATGCTGCCCAGGATGGCCATGCCCAGCGCGCCGCCCAGTTCGGTGCCGGACTCCAGCAGCGCCGAGGCGGAACCGGCGCGCTCGGGCGGGGCGAGGCCGATGGCCAGTTCGTTGCCGAGTGACATCACCATCACCAGGCCCGAGGCGTAGACCGAGGAGGCCACCAGGACGAACCACAGGGCCGAGCCCGGTTCCAGCCAGGACAGCCAGACGAAGCCGCCGGCCGCGATGACGAATCCCAGGGCGATGACATAGGCCCGGTCCATCCGCTGGGCGAGTCCGGCGGCCGCCGGTGCCATCCCGCCCACCGCGAGGGTCGGCAGCAGATTCCACAGCGCCGCCTCCATGGGGCTCATCCCCCGTACGGTCTGCAGGTACTGGGTGAAGAAGACCGCGCAGCCGACCACCGCGAACATCGCCAGCAGGTTCATCAGCACCGAGACACTGAACCCGCGGTGACGGAACAGCTCCAGGTCGAGCATCGGATGCCGGGCGGTGCGCTGGCGGTACACGAAGGCCGCGGCGGCCAGCAGACCGGCGGCGAGGGCGAGGAGGGGCAGCGGCGCCAGGCCGTCGCGGGCGATCTCCTTGATCCCGTAGACCATCGGCAGCATCGCGAGCAGCGACAGCAGCGAGCCGGGCAGATCGAAGCGCCCGGCCGCCGGGTTCTTGAACTCCGGCAGCAGCAGCGGCCCGCAGACCAGCAGCAGCACCATCGCCGGGGCGTTGATCAGGAACACCGCACCCCACCAGAAGTGCTCCAGCAGCACCCCGCTGAGCACCGGGCCGACCGCGATGCCGCCCATCATCGCCGACGACCAGATCGCGACGGCCTTGCCGCGCTGCTTGGCGTCGTGGAAGAGGTTGCGGATCAGCGCGAGCGTGGACGGCATCAGGGTGGCGCCGCCGATGCCGAGCAACGCCCGGGCGGCGATGAGCATTTCCGCGCTCTGCGCATAGGCGGCGACCCCGGAGGCGAGGCCGAAGAGGAGGGCGCCGGACAGCAGCAGCTTGCGGCGGCCGATGCGGTCACCCAGCGCGCCCATGGTGATCAACAGGCCCGCCAGGACGAAGCCGTAGACGTCCAGGATCCACAGTTGCTGGACGCTGCTGGGCTCCAGTTCCGCGGTCAGGAACGGCACCGCGAAGTAGAGCACCGAGACGTCCATGGAGACGAGAAGGCAGGGCAGCAGGAGGACGGCCAGGGCGGTCCACTCCCGGCGGCCGGCCGGTGGCGGGGTTGTATACGCAGTAAACGACATGGGTGACACGGTAAGCAGGGTGGGCTTACGGTGCAAACAGCAGGGCTGGTAAGGGAGTTAGAGGTGCATCACACTAGTGCACCTGGCTAGTGCAATGCCTGGTGAGGCCAGGCATTGCTACCCTCACGGACAGCGAAATTCCCCTGGTGCACTAGTACGGAGGTCACCCCGTGGAGCAGTCAGCGCCGCCCTACCGCCGGATCGTCGACGAGATCCGGCGCCGCATCGGCACCGGTGAACTCACGCCGGGCGACCGGGTGCCGTCGACCCGGCGGATCACCCAGGAGTGGGGGGTGGCGATGGCGACCGCCACCAAGGTGCTCACCACGCTGAGGCAGGAGGGCCTGGTCCGCGCCGTACCGGGCGTCGGCACGGTGGTCGCCGAGCCGCAGCCACAGTCGCAGTCGCAGTCGCAGCCCCAACCGCAGCGGGCCGCGCACTCCGGACTCCCGCGGGAGCGACGGCCGCGCGAGACGGACAGCGGGCTGAGCCGCGAGAGCGTCGTACGGGCCGGTCTCAAGATTGCCGACGCCGAGGGGCTGCGGGCGCTGTCGATGCGCCGGGTCGCCGCCGAGTTCGGGGTGTCCTCGATGGCGCTCTACCGCCATGTGGCCAACAAGGACGAGCTGGTGGTGCTGATGGCGGACGCCGCGTTCCGCGACATCGAGCTTCCCGACCCGGCGCCGGACGGCTGGCGCGCACGGGTGGAGGCGGGCGCACGGCTGCAATGGGAGCTCTACCAGCGGCATCCGTGGCTGGCGCACTATCTGTCGATCACCCGGCCGCAGCCGATGCCGCGGGCGATGGCGCTCATCGAGTGGACCATGGCGCGGGTGACGGGCCTGGACCCGGTGACGCTGATCCATATGGCCGTCACGCTGCTGAACTATGTGCGCGCCACCGCCGCCGGCTTCGAGGACGATCTGGAGGCCGAGCAGGAGACCGGGATGAACCAGAACCAGTGGATGGCGTCCATGGAGCCGGTTTTCGAGGGCATCCTCACCTCGGGCTCCTATCCGATGTACGGGGGGATCGCGGGGCACGACGAGGACGTGGTGACGCTGACGTCGCTGTTCGAGTTCGGGCTGGCCCGTCTCCTGGACGGGATGGCGGCGCTGGTGGAGCGCCGGGCGGCGGACTCCGGCGGGGTCAGCTGAGCTCCCCGCGCAGCCGCCGGGCCCGTAACACCAGCTCCAGTTCGAAGCGGCGGTCCGGGTCGTCGATCTCCGCGCCCCATAACTCCCTTATCTGGCGCAGCCGGTAGCGCACGGTCTGCGGATGGACGCCGAGCCGGGCGGCCACCTCGGGGGCGCCGCCGCGGGTCTCCAGCCAGGCGAGCAGGGTCTCCGCGAGCCGCCGGCCATGGGCCGGGCCGCAGCTGTCCAGCGGGGCGAGGCGGCGGCGGGTGAGGTCCTCGATCAGCTCCTCCGGCGGCAGCAGGACCAACGCCTCGGTGTGCTCGGTGCACTGCAGCAGCTCGCCGGCCGGCAGCAGTCCGCGCTCCGTCAGATCGACCGCGGCCCCGGCCCAGCGCAGCGATTTCGCGGCGTCCAGCAGCGGTACGGCGGGCCCGATCGCGCCCGACCAGCCGGCCGCCGCACGGGCCAGCAGCTCGCGCCGCCCGGGGGCGTCCGGCTCGGGCACCACCATCCGCGGCCGTTCGCTCTCCATGTCCAGCAGGACGTCCGGGGCGACGGCGGGCGCGACCGCCTCCCGGGCCGGCCGCAGCAGGACCGCGACCGCGACCCGCTCGGGCAGCGGCCAGCCGATCCGGGCGGCGCGCTCGGCGAGGGCCGGCGGCACCCCGTCCGCCGCTCCCGCGCCGCGCCGCCGCCCGCCGGGTCCCGTGAACAGCTGCTCCATCAGGCGCCGTTGCAGCCGCAGCCGCTCACCGGCCTGGCGGGCGGCGGCCTCGGCGTAGCCGCGTACGGATTCGGCGACCAGCCCGTCCAGATACTCGTAGCCGGACTCGGCGAGCTCGTACATCGCGGGCGCCGGGATCGCGACCTGCTGGCCGATCTCGGCGAGCCGCCGCCAGGCCAGCCGGACGCCGAGCCGGTAGACGGCCTGCAGGACGTCCAGGCTGCGGCCCTGGATGCCCTCGCCGCGGCCGAACTCCTGGAAGACCCGGGGGTGGACATGCGGCCGGTCCGGGCCGGCGGTCAGATGCGCGACGAAGTGCTCCAGCGACTGGCGGATTCCCACCAGCGCCCGGGGCTCCCCGAACTCATCGGGAACCAGCTGGAGTTGAGGGTATGCACGGCGGATCTCCCGGAGGATGTCCTGGGCCAGGGCCGGCACCTCCTCCAGTGCCAGGGCGGCGAACTGCCGTACCTGGTAGGGCGGGACCTCCCGCCAGGCCGAGCGGACGGCTGTCACCATGACCCGGACCTCCTCAGCACGCCCCGCCTCCCCGGGCCCGCCCGCTACTCACCGCTCCGGTCGAAGGTCACCAGTGGCACATTCGGCTGCTCGGGGGTGGCGTCCAGGGCGGCGACGATGCCGAGCGCGACGCCGACGGCGAGGAGGGCGGCGGTCAGCGCGGTCAGTGCGGCGGCGAGCGTTCGGTGCATGGCGCGGCGAGCCCTTCGTCGATGCCGGAGCCCGTCGGGCGGTCTCCGTCGAGGTTGGCGCGGCACACGGCGCGGATTCCAGGTCCTGACGACAGGTCCTGGGCGGCCGGCCCGGTGCCGCGTCCCACAGCGCGGCACCACTGGAGTCGTGGTGCCTGCCGAGTGTGGAAGGGCATTGACGCCCTGTCAAGAGTTCGCTTACGTTCCCGGCCCATGGCGCCCCGCGGCGCCGCACGTGCACCAGAGCGTGATTCCCCCACCGCTTCCAGGAGTGCCCGTATGCCCGTATCCGGCAAGCCCGCCCCCTCCCCCACCGCGGCCCCCGCCGCCCGCACCGCCTCGCCCCTGTCGCTGGCCGTCCTCGGTCTCGGCGTCTTTCTGCTGGTCCTGGCACCCCTGCTGGCCTGGTACGTCACGCCACGGGCCAAGGTCACGCCGGTCGACGTCGATGTCACCACCGTCTTCACCGGCAACGGCAGCTACTTCGACACCGCGGCCCTGAAGACCAGGGACCGCCGGCGGATCACCATCACCCGGCACGTACTGGGCGATGTCGCGGCGAGCGAGAAGAGCGGCCGGGCCGTGTGGGACGTCTCCACGACGGTCGACACCCCGCAGACGCTGCCCCTGAAGGACCCGCGCAGGGCATTCCAGTGGACCACCGAGCGCTGGGTCACCGACCGGCGCAGCAACGCACCGGTGCACTGCTGCGAGGAGGCCCCGACCCGTTTCGACGGCGATGCCTACCTCAAGTTCCCCTTCGATGTGCAGAAGACGGGCTATCGCTGGTGGGACAACACCCTGGGCGCCGCCGTCCCGCTCCGCTTCGCCGGTACGCAGCGGGTCCAGGGCTACCCGGGCTACCGCTTCACCGGGACCGTGCCGCCCACCAGGACCGGCAGCCGGCAGGTCCCCGGCCGGCTCGTCGGACGGCCGGGCCAGGGCCAGATCCAGGCCGAGGAGTGGTACGCCAACTCCGGTATCGAGCTGGTCGTCGAGCCGCGCACCGGCCGGATCATGCAGGCCGTGCTCTCGCCGCTCAAGACGCTGCGGGCACCCGGCGCCCGGCGTACCGCGGTGACACTGCTGCGCGGCGAGCGGTTGCAGTTCACGCCCGCGACGCAGCGGGCGCAGGTGCGGCTGGCGAGGGCGGACAGCGACAAGCTGGCGCTGGTCGGCCGGACGCTGCCGGTCACGGCCGCGGCGGCGGGCGGGCTGCTCGCGCCGGCCGGGGCGGTGTGGGTGGTGCGCGGGCGGCGGGCGGCCGGCCGGTCCTGAGCGAAGTGATGAACCGTCAGACCAAATCGGGGCGGATTTTGTCACCCCGGTGAGTAGCCGCGGCGAACGGCGCGGGCGAAAACTGTCCACCCCACACGCAGCCGGCCGGTCCTCGGTCGGCGCACGTCCGCTTCACCGCAGCACAGTGCCGCGAGCACCGCTCCGCCCCGCCGCACGGCAGGACCACGGCACCGCATGATGCAGCACGGCCCGCACGACTCAGTACGCAGTACGTCCCCCACCGCCGGTACCGCACCCTGAGACGAGTTGGATCGCACATGCCCCAGCACCTGCGCCCGTCCCCGCCCCTCGCGGCGCCCGCCCCCGCCCCCTCGGCCTCCGGGCCACCCGGCGCGGGGCCGCCCTTCCCCCGCCGGATCGTCTTCCTCGCCCGCCGCGATCTGGGCAACCCCGCCGCCGGCGGCTCCGAGCTGCTGGTGGACCGGATCGCCGATGGCCTCGCCGCCCACGGCCACGAGGTCACCCTGCTGTGCGGCGGGCCGCAGGGTGGTGTCCCCGCCCGCGGCTACCGGGTGGTGTCCGCGGGCGGCGACGCCGGTCATTTCCTGCGGGTGCCCCGCCAGTTGGCGCGCCGGGTCGGCGACTGCGACCTGCTGGTCGAGGTCTGCAACGGCATGCCGTACCTGGCGCCGCTGTGGCATCGCGGTCCGACGCTGTGCCTGGTCAACCATGTCCATACGGACCTGTGGCGGCTGCGCTGTCCGGGGCCCGCCGCCCGGCTCGGCCGCCGTCTGGAGCACTGGGCGCTGGCCGGGGCGCACCGCCGCGGTCTGATGGTGGCGGTCTCCGGCTCGACCGCGTCCGCGCTGCACGGCCTCGGTGTCGCCCCGGGCCGCATCCGGCTGGTGTACAACGGCGTGGCGGAGCCCGGACCGCTGGCCCCCAAGGCGCCGGAACCGCTGTTCCTGGCCATGGGGCGGCTCGTCGAGTACAAGCGCGTCGATCTGCTGCTGCGGCTGTGGGAGCGGGTCCGGCCGGTGACCGGCGGCCGGCTGGTGATCGTCGGCGACGGCCCGGAGCGCGCACGGCTGGCCGCGGCGGCCGGGCCCGGTGTCACCTTCACCGGCCATGTCTCCGAAGAGCGCAAGCATCAACTGCTGTGTTCCGCCTGGCTGTTGCTGCACCCCTCGCTCGTCGAGGGCTGGGGGCTGGTGGTGATGGAGGCCGCCGCCCGCCGCACCCCCGCCGTCGGCTTCGACATCCCGGGCCTGCGGGACTCCGTCGAGGACGGCACCACGGGGCTGCTGGCCCGCGGCGAGAGCGCGTTCGCCGCGCACTGGTGCACCCTCGCGCTCAGCGCCCGGCGCCGCGACGCCCTGGGCCGCGCCGCCGAACGGCGTGCCGCCCGCTTCCGGTGGAGCCACACGGTCCAGAGCTTCCGGGCGGTCGCCGCCGAGGCCGTCCTCGACCCGCTCTCCGGGCGGTGAAGGCCCGGTGCGCGACCCCTCGCTGCGCAGGTCCTACACCCTGTTCCGCGCCTTCCTGCGGGAGCGGACCGACCCCGGGCACTGCTACCGGCTGCTCGCCCGGGACGCCGCCGACCAGCTCGAACGGTATGCACCCCTGAGAGACGCGGTGGTCGCCGATGTCGGCGGCGGCAGCGGCTACTTCACCGCGGAGTTCCGCCGCCGCGGCGCCCTGGGCTGGCTCTTCGAACCCGATATGGCGGAGTTGACCGCGCACGGCCCGCCCCCCGAGGGCGCGGTGGTCGCCGACGGCTATCTGCTGCCGCTCGCCGACGGCGCCGTCGACATCTGCTTCTCCTCCAACGTCCTGGAGCATGTCGCCGACCCGCAGACCTTCCTGAGCGAGATGATCCGGGTCACCCGCCCCGGCGGGCTGATCTACGTCGCCTTCACCAACTGGTTCTCCCCCTGGGGCGGCCATGAGACCGCGCCCTGGCACTACTTGGGCGCCGAGCGGGCCCGCGCCCGCTACCGGCGGCGCACCGGGAGAGCGGCCAAACACACCCTGGGCGTCAACCTCTTCGCCGTGCACATCGGCCGCACCCTGCGCCAGGTCCGGGCCCGCGACGACATCGGCCTGGTCACCGCCCGCTCCCGCTACGCGCCGTTCCTCGCCGAGGCCATCCCCCGCCTCCCGGGCGTCCGGGAGGTCGCCACCTGGAACCTCCTCCTCATCCTCCGGCGGTTGCCATGACCCAGACCCTGAGGCCGTTCCCGTCCCCCGGATCGCCCGACGCCGGGGGACGGCCGACGCCCGCCCCCGCCCCGCCACCCGGCCACCGCCGGCGCAGACACTGGCTGTTCGCGTTCTGGGCGCTCGCCCTGGCCGGCTTCCTCGCGCCCTCGCCGGGGAAGATGACGTTCGAGACCAAGCTGGGTGTGACCACCGACCCGTGGAAGTTCCTCGGCGACCTCGGGCAGCTGTGGCACGACCGGGCGGGCTTCGGCGGTATCGCCGACCAGTACATCGGCTATGCCTTCCCCACCCTCCCCTACTACGGCCTGACCGATCTCGCCCATGTGCCGGTGTGGCTGGCCGAGCGGCTGTGGATGTCGCTGATCGTCACGGCCGCGTTCTGGGGTGCGCTGCGGCTGGCCGAACGCCTCCGTGTCGGCACCCCGCCGGCCCGGCTCCTGGCCGCCGCCTGCTACGCCCTGTGGCCGGCCTTCACCCTCGTCATCGGCTCCACCTCCGCCGCCGCGCTGCCCGGCGCGCTGCTGCCCTGGGTGCTGCTGCCGCTGACCAACGCGCAGGCCGGTGCGCGTATCGCGGCCACCCGCTCGGCGCTGCTGATCCCCTTCATGGGCGGGGTCAACGCGGCCTCGACACTGGCCTCGCTGCTGCCCGTCGGCCTGTATCTGCTCTCCCGTACGGGGCCGCGCCGGACCAAGCTGCTCGCCTGGTGGCTGCCCGGTGTCGTCCTGGCCACCGCCTGGTGGGTGGTGCCGCTGCTGCTGCTCGGCCTGCACGGCGAGGACTTCATGCCGTTCATCGAGCAGGCCGACACCACCACCGGCACCATGTCCGCCACCGAACTGCTGCGCGGCGCCGGCAACTGGGTCGGCTACCTCAACTTCGGCGAACCCTGGCTGCCGGCCGGCTGGACCATGACGGCCCGGCCGTTCGCGGTCCTCGGTTCGGCGCTGGCCGCGGCGCTCGGCCTGGCCGGGCTCGCCCGCCGTGATCTGCCCGAGCGCCGCTGGCTGCTGCTGACCGTGCTGGCCGTGGCGCTGATCGCGCTGGCCGGGTACGGCGGTGCGCTCGGCGGGCCGCTGCACGGCCTGTGGCAGGACTGGCTCAACGGCTGGCTGCGCCCGTTCCGCAACATCTACAAATTCACCCCCGGCCTGGCCCTGGCGCTCACCCTGGGGCTGGCGCATCTGCTCGCGGTCGCCACCGAACGCCGCGGCACCCGCCGGATCCCCGCCCGCCGCCGTCTCCCGCTGGTGACGGCGCTCCTCGTACTGCCCGCCCTCGCCCTGCCCTTCCTCACCGGCACCGTCCTCCAGCCCGGCGCCTTCACCCGGCTGCCCGCCTCCTGGGAACGGGCCGCGGCCTGGCTCCAGAAGCACTCCCCGCACAGCCGCGCGCTGGTCGTCCCCGCGACCGCGCACGGCCTCTACACCTGGGGCTCCCCCATCGACGAGCCGCTCGACGTCCTCGCCACCTCCCCCTGGGCGCAGCGCGACTTCGTCCCGTTCGGCACCCCGGGCGCCCGCCGCGCCCTGGACGCCGTCGAACAGGCGCTGCTCACCGGCGCCCAGGTCCCCGGACTGCGCGACTACTTGGGCCGGGCCGGCCTGCACGACGTGGTCGTACGCAACGATCTCGACCCGGACCAGATCGGATACGTCCCGCCGCAGACCGTCAAGCGCACCCTGCAGGCGTCCGGCTACCGCAAGGCGGCCGCCTTCGGGCCGCTGACCACCGGCGGCCGGATCCCCTCCGGGGCGCCCCTCCAGGTACAGGGCCTCTACCCGCGGCAGCGCGCCGTCGAGATCTACCGGCCCGCGGACACCCCCGGGCCCGGCCCGGTCACCACCCGGGCCGTCGCGGACACCGCACAGCTCAGCGGCGGCCCCGAAGCCCTCCTCCAGCTGTCCGCCGACCCCGCCCTGCGCCACCGCCCCACCGTGCTGACCGGCGACCGCCACCCCGGACTCGGCACCCCGCCGCTCCAGCTGACCGCCGACGGCCTGCGCCGGGCCGACACCCGCTTCGGGCTGGTCAACAGCAACACCTCGTACACCTACACCGCCGGTGAGCGGAACCACCCCGACAGCGTCCAGGACCCCGGCCGCCCGCCCCGGCAGATCCTGCCGACCGCCGGACCCGGCCACCAGACCACCGCCGTCCTCCGTGGCGCGTCCTCGGTCACCGCCTCCAGCAGCGGCAACTGGCTCTTCCACCTGCCGCAGTACGACCCGGTCAACGCCTTCGACGGCAACCCGGACACCGCCTGGGCGGAAGGCAGCGCCGGGGAGCCCGTCGGCCAGTGGGTCCGGATCGCCTTCACCCGGCCCACCACCCTTCCGTCCACGCTGTCCCTCACCCCGCTGCCCGGCGACGGACTGCGCGCCGCCCCGACCTCCGTACGGGTGCAGACCGACCGCGGCAGCACACAGGACACCCTGCGCCCCGACGGAACGCCGCAGCGGGTCAAGGCCCCGGCCGGACGCGCGACCTGGCTGAAGGTGACGATCCTCGGCTCGCAGACCCCACGCGCCGGGCTCTCCGGCGCCGGCTTCCGGGAGATCTCCGTCCCCGGCGTCCAGGTCACCCGGCTGCTGCAACTCCCCACCGACGCCGAGCGGTCCGACGCGCCCGCCGAGATCCTCTCGCTGCACCGCGGCAGCGACCCGGGCGGCCTCTCCCCGGTCTCCGCGGAGGCCGGGCTGCACCGCCAGTTCCGCACCGGCGCCGCCGCTCCCTACCGGATCTCCGGTCAGGCGCTGGCGGTTCCCGGCCCCGAACTCGACCGCCTCCTGGACAGCGTCGCGCCGGAACAGCGGGACCGGATCACCGCCACCGCCGACTCCACCAGCTTCGGCTCCGGCCGGTCGCTCAGCCCCCGCAACCTCGTCGACGGCGATCTGACCACCGCCTGGATCGCCGGCGACCGGCCGACCCTGCATCTGCGCTGGCCCGGCCGGAAGAAGATCGACCAGATCGTGCTGGCCGCGGCCGGCGGAATCTCCACCCGGCCGGAGCAGATCCAGGTCAACTCGCCGGACGGGGCGGCCACCGCTGGCGTCGACGAGAACGGCCAGGCCCGCTTCGACCCGATCACCACCGACCGCCTCGACATCACCATCAGCAAGGTCGCACCGCTGACCCTCCACAACCCGGTCGCCGGCCAGGCGCTCCAACTCCCGGTCGGACTCAGCGAGATCCACCTCCCCGCGCTCGACTCGTACCGCACCCCGCGGCCCGCCGCCGGCGCCCGCTTCTCGGTCGGCTGCGGGCAGGGCCCGATGCTCGCCGTCGACGGTGTCCTGCACGCCACCGAGGCCGCCGGATACGTCCGTGACCTCACCGAACGCCGCCCGGTCGAGGTGCGGTTGTGCGCCGGCCCGGCCCGTGACGGACGCCTGCAACTGCCCTCCGGACGCCACCGGGTGGAGGCGGGCGACCAGGGGCCGCTGGCTCTGACGGAGGTGACGCTGCGGCGCGGCACCACCGCGCACACGGGTGCCACGGGCGCCGGACCGGCACGGGAGTCCGCCGCCCCAGTCCGCAAGGTCACCGCCGAGGACTGGTCGGGGGACCGCCGCAGCGTCGCGGTCGGCGCCGGCCGGGCCGTCTATCTCCAGATGTACGAGAACGCCAACGACGGCTGGCAGGCCACGCTCAACGGCCGGCGGCTGACCCCGCTCCGGATCGACGGCTGGCAGCAGGCCTTCCTCGTCCCGGCCGGGGCCGGCGGGACCATCGAGCTCTCCTACGCCCCGGCCGTCACCTACGACCTGGGACTGGCCGGCGGTGCCCTCGGGGTCGCGCTCCTGACCGTCTCCGCCCTCGTCCGCCGCACCCGCCGCACCCCGCCGCCCGCGCCACTGCCCCCACCCGCCCCGTCCTGGGTCCTGGGCACCCTGGCACTGACCGCGGTGCTGGCCCTGGCCGCCGGTCCCTACGCCCTGATCGTGCCGGCCCTGGCGCTGGTGGCACGCTTCCGGCCGCACCTCCTCGTCCCGCTGGCCCTGGTGGCGATGGTGAGCGCCGGAGTCGTCGCGGCCCTAGGGGCGGGCGAGCACCATGCCGCCGGCGAGGGCGCGTTCAGCGGCACCGCACAGGCCCTGGCACTGCTCGCGCTGGCGGCGGCGGTGGTCACCGTTGGGGGTGGCGGGGGGTCGCGGCAGGCGGTGTCCGGGGAGGGGTCGGGGGCGGATCTGGACGGGGCGGGGAGAGGGGCGTCCGGGCCGTCGGGGCCGTCCGACGCAGTTGACCCATCCGACCCGCCCGGCCAGCACGCCCCACCGCCGCTCCCGCGCCGGGTGCGGGACCGTGACGAAGGTCCGGCCGTCGCCGGGCGTCCGATCGTGGCCCGGGGACGGACACCGGGCGCCGGCCCGGACTGGGCCGAACGGCACCGGCCCCGGCCGAGCCGGCCCGCCCGGCCGACCGGCAGCGGACCCGACCGGCCGACCGACAGCGGACCCGTACGCCCGACCGACAGCGGCCCCGTACAGCCCACCGACACCAGCGGAGAGGGCACCACCCGATGACCGCACTGCAACCGGCCCGGCCCGAACCGCCCGACGGGCAGCACGAACCGCCCGACGGGCGGGGCGAACCGTCCGACGGCCCGGCCGAGCGCTCCCCCGCCCCCTCCCCCTCTCCCCCTTCGGGGGAGGGGGAGAGGGGTGGGTTCGGGGGTGGGGGGAGGCAGACCCGCGGCATCGTCGTCGCCCACGTCCCCTTCCCCGTCGTGGACGAGATCTCCCGGCACTGTCCGGACGAAGACCAGCCGGAGACCGTGCACATCGAGGTGCACCTCCCCGGCCGGGTCGATCCCGCGCGGCTGCGCACCGCGTTCCACCGGGCGCTCGCCCGTCATCCGCGCATCCTGATGCGCCAGGCGCCGGTCCGCTGGTGGCACCGCCGCTATATCTGGCAGCTCACCGCCGCCCCGGACGTGGACCCGGTCGACTTCCCGCCGCCCGGCCCCGATGCGCTGGCCCGCGCCCGGCGACGCGCGCTCGACACCTGTCCGCCGCTGGACGCCTCGCCTCCCGTACGGCTGGAGGTGATCGAGGAGGCGGGCGGCGGCACCGTGCTGCTCCTCACCGTCCACCACACCGCACTGGACGGGCCGTCCTGTCTGCGGGTGCTGGCCACCGCCGCCGAGCTGTACGGCGGCGCCGACAACCCGCCCGGCCCGTCGCCCGTCCGCGCCACCGGGCCCGGTACGGAGCGGCCGCAGGCCGACGACCCGCCGGGGGCCGGGCGGCGCTTCTCCCGGCCGGCCCGTATCGCCGCCGACCCCGGCCGCGCTCCACAGGGCGGCCGGTCCGGCAATAGCATGCTCCTGGCCGAGCTGCCGATCCCGGCCCGCCCGCCGCGCACCCCCGGCCGGACGACGGCGCCGTACACCGTCAATGACCAACTCCTGGTCGCCACCTGGCTGATGGTCGCCCGCTGGAACCGGCTGCACGCCCCGGCCGGCCCGCGCCGCACGGCCGCCGCCCCGGCCGCCGCCCCCGTCGTCATCACCATGCCCGTCGACGACCGGCCGCGCGGCGTCGAGATGCCCCTCGGCAACGGCACCCGGCTGGTGTCGGTCGGCTTCGGACCCGAGGAGCGGCTGGACGCCGGGCCGCTCACCGCCGATCCGCCCGACCCGGACGCGGTGGCCCGGCTGCTGCGGCGCACCGCCGCCCGCACCCGCGCCCTCAAGGCCGCACCTCCCGGACGTCAACTCGGGCTTGCTGCAACGGTGTTGACGGCACCCGTCGTTCCGGTCCGGCTGCGGGGCGCGATGACCCGTGCGCTGCGCACCGCCGCCGCGCCCTGGACCTCCACCACCCTCCTCTCCAACATCGGCCGGATTCCTTACCCGCTGGACTTCGGGGACGCCGGCCGGCCGACCGCGGTGTGGTTCTCCGCCCCGGCCCGGATGCCGCGCGGGCTCACCGTCACCACCGTCTCCGTGGCCGGCCGGATCCAGCTGGCACTGCGCTGGTCCCCGGCCCTCCTGGACGACGCGGCCGGCGCCCGGCTCGGCGCGCTGTTCCGCTCGTCCCTCGCCGCCACCGCCTGGACCGCGCCCCCGACGGCCGGAGCGTCCCGGTGACCGGGCCCCCCGCCGCGCTGCGGGACTTCTACGAGAACCCCGCCGTCCCGGTCGCCTCCGGCGCCGCCCGCAGCCGGCGGCAGGCCCGGCTGCTGGCCCGCGCCCTGGGGCCCGTACGCGAGGGTGCCCCGGCCGCCACCGTCCTGGACATCGGCTGCGGCGACGGCTCGGCGGCGGCCACCGCCGCCCAGGTGCTCGCCGGACACCGCCTGGTCGGCGTCGACTGGTCGCAGGACGCCCTGCGCCGCGCCCGGACCCGGATCCCCTGTGCGGTACGCGGCGAACTCACCGACGGGGGGCTGCCGTTCGCTTCCGGCTCCGCCGATGCCGTCCTCTTCAGCGAGGTCATCGAGCATCTCGTCGACCCCGATGCCGCCCTGGACGAGCTGCGCCGGGTCCTGCGCCCCGGCGGCCATCTGATGCTCTCCACCCCCAACCTCGCCGCCTGGTACAACCGCGGGCTGCTGCTCGCCGGGGTCCAGCCCGTCTTCTCGGAGGTGAGCATGCGCCGTATCCACGGCCGGCCAGGCACCCAGGTCGTCGGCCATCTGCGGCTCTACACGGCCCGTGCCCTGCGCGGCTTCCTCGCGGCATCCGGTTTCGAGGCCGTACGGATCGCCGGTGCGCCGTATCACGATGTGCCGCGGCCGCTGCGCCCTTTGGACCGCGCCGCATGCCATGTCCCGTCGCTGGCCTCCATCCTGCTCGCCCATGCCCGCCGGGGAAGGGGGTAGCGCGGTGCCGTGGTGGGGCGTGGCGTCCGCGCTGCTCGCCAACGTCCTGTACAGCACCGGCTTCGTGCTGGAGAAGCGCGCCCTGGCCGGGCTGCCCGCGCTGAGCACCCGGCAGCCCGGCCGGGTCGTCGGCCATCTGCTGTCCAGCCCGCTGTGGCTGGCCGGTTCGCTCGCCCTGGCCGCCGGTTTCGCCGCCCAGCTCGCCGTCTACCGCACCCTGCCGCTCGCCGCCGCCCAGGGCCTGTTCGTCTCGGGCCTGGTGCTCTTGCTGCTGCTGTCCTCGGTGGTGCTGGGCGAGCGGACCAGCGGCCGGGAGCGGCAGAGCATCGTGGCGATCCTGGTCGCGCTGGCGCTGGTCATCGCCTCACTCCAGGGCGAGGACGCACGGGCCGTCGCCCGCACCGCGCCGCCCGGCACCCTGCTGCTGATCGCGGTGCCGTCGCTGGCCGCCGGGCTGCTGCTGTACGGCTCGGCGGAGCGGCGGGCCCGGCGCCGCCACCGGCTGCCGACGGCGGGTGTCCCCTACGGGGTGGCCGTCGGCCTGCTCTACGGCGTCAGCTCGCTGGCCATCAAGGGCGTCGCCGGCATGCTGACCACCCATGACATCCCGGCCGCCGCCGGGCGGCTGCTCCGCTCGCCCTACCCGTACCTCCTGCTCGTCACCGGAGCGGCCGGTCTGGTGCTGTCGCAGACCGCCCTGCAGCGCTGCCGGGCCTCCGTGATCGTCCCCGTCTGCACCACCGTCACCTGTGTGTTCACCGTCGTCTGCGGCACCGTGGCGTTCGGTGAGCCGCTGCCCGCCGATCCGCTGCGCCGGGCGCTGCGGCTGGGCGGAACCGCCGTCGCCGTGGCGGTCCTGCTCGCCCTGCCCCGCCATGAACCGCCCGCCCCGAACCCACGACCACACCACCGGAGTTGAGCCATGACCCCCGATGACCCGCTGCTGAAGATCCTGGTCTGCCCGCTCGACAAGGGCCCGCTGTCGCTGCTCGTCCCCGACGACGCCCTCTACAACCCCCGGCTGCGCCGCCGTTATCCGATCGTCGACGGCATCCCCCAGCTCCTGCCCTCCTCCGGCGAACCGCTCACCGACGCCGAGCATCTGCGCGCGCTGCGCCGCCTCGCGGACCGGGAACCGGGGTCGTGACGCTCGCCGCGCGGCTGGGGCCCCGGCTGCCGGCCCGGCTGGTGTCGGCACTGGCGGCCGGGCTCTATCCGCGGTTCGAACCGGAGCTGCGGCGGCTGGCCGACTTCTGCCCGCCCGGCGGCACGGCCGTCGACGTCGGCGGGTGGTACGGCCCGTGGACCCGGCGGCTGGCCCAGCGCGCCGACCGGGTCGTCACCCTCGAACCGGTCCCCCACCTGGCCCGGCTGCTCGCCTCGGTCACTCCCCCGCAGGTCGAGGTGGTGGCCGCCGCGGCCACCGACCACACGGGATGCGCCACCCTCTGGCTGCCCCCGGGCGGCCGCGGCGACCGCGGGGTGTCCTCGCTCGTACGCCGTGAGCTGCACACCACCGCCGTCGAGGTGCCCTGCCTCCCGCTGGACGCCCTGGAGCTGGCGGCCGTCACCCTCATCAAGATCGACGCGGAGGGCGCGGAGCTGGCGGTGCTGCGCGGCGCCGCACACACCGTGGAGCATCAACTCCCGGCGCTGTTCGTCGAGTTGGAGACCCGTATCCAGCCGCTCGCCCCCGTCCTGGACTGGACGGCCGCGTACGGCTACCGCGGCTGGGTCCTGCCGCGCGACCGCTGGCTGCCGCTGGACGGTTTCGATCTGTCCGCCCACCAGTCCCGCACCTGCCATGTCGCCGAGCACGGGCTGCTGCGCCGCTCCCTCGCCCCGCACCGCCGCTACGTCAACTCCGTGCTCTTCCTCCCCGACGGCGAGCGCCCCGGACGCCCCGTGGCCCGCACCGTCCACCACCATGTCCCCCATGGACCACTCCACGGACAATGACCCGCCCGGCGGCCCCGGTACCCCCTCCGCCCTGTCCGGCCCGGTCGCCTTCCAGCTCGTCCTGCTGCGCCGGATGGCCGACCACCACCCCGGCCTGGTCGAGGACGCGCTGCGCACCCTGGGTGTCTCCCGCGCCGGGATGCGCGAGGCCAACCGCCGCTGGCAGGCACGGATGCACGCCCCGCGAGCGCCCGGTGGTCTCCAGCCGTATCGTGCGCTGCTCGGCACCCCCGAGACCGTCACCGCCCGCCGCATCGGCGATCTGAGCTGCGAGGCACTGACCTGGCCGGTTCCGCTCTGGCCCGATCTGCGGTTCGAGGTCCTCACCGGTGCGCGGGGCGCCGTCTGGAACGCCTGGCTCGTCCGGGCGCCCGGCGCCCCCGCCCCTGACCTGCGCACCACCGCTGATCTGCGGCCCTGGTCCTGCACCGTCGACGAGGTCGCCCGCGCCTTCGCCCCGGCCCGCCCCATGGAGGGCAGCGCCCCCACCCGCTGGCGGCTGGCCTGTACCGCGCCCGGCCCCGACGGCACCCCGCAGCGCATCGTCCCCGAATTCACCTGGGGGCTGTACCAGCGGCTGACCGGCTGAGGGCCCGCCGCACCGGCATCTGCCCACCGCATCACCCCTTCGCCGCAACCGCCCCGCCCCCGTCCCCCTAGCGGACCTTTCCAGCAGGCGGCGGCCCCCGCGCGACCGGAGGATGGCGCACGAGCGGTCCCTGCGAACCGGCCGCACGAGCGCTCCGTCCATACCGGCCCATCGGGGAGGAATCACCCATGACCATCAGCCTCGCCCAATTGCGGCGCTGTTCGGCCGCCATCGACATCGGCGCGGCCCGGACCAGGGTGTATGTGAAGCACCAGGGGCTGGTCGTGGACGAACCGACCGTCGCCGCCATCAACACCCGCAGCGGGGCGCTGCTGGCCGTCGGCGCCCAGGCCGAGGTGATGGACGGCCGTACCCCCGACTACATCCGTGTGGTGCGCCCGGTCTCCAACGGCACCATCGTCGATATCGACATGGCCCAGCGGCTGCTGCGGACCCTGGTCGGCGACAAGCTGCGCAGGACCTGGCGGCGCCGGCCCTCGATGCGGGCCGCGGTGTGCCTTCCGTACGGCAGTGAGCCGCTGGCCCAGCGGGCGGCGGTGGAGACGCTGACCGGGCTGGGGGCGCGGCGGGTGGAGCTGGTCGACACCCTGGTCGCCGCGGCGGTGGGTTCCGGGCTCCCGGTGGAGCAGCCCGAGGCCACCATGATCGTGGTGTGTGGCGCCGGCACCACACAGGTCGCGGTGCTCTCCCTCGGCTCGATCGTGTCCGCGGAGACCGTGCCGGTGGGCGGCAACGCCATCGACCACGCGGTCATCCAGCATCTGCGGCTGCACCACGAGCTGATGCTGGCGGGGCAGGCCGTACGCCCGCTGCAGATGATCCTCTCCGGCGGCGACGGGAGCACCCCCGGCTCCACCGAGGTGCACGGCCGGGATGTGGTCAGCGGGATGGCGCGCTCCGTGCATGTCGACACCGAGCGGGTACGGGACGCCATCACCACCCCGCTGACCTCGATCCTCGACGGCATCGGGGCCGTTCTGCGCCGCTGCCCGCCGGATCTGGTGGCCGACCTCGGGGAGCGCGGCATCGTGCTCGCGGGCGGCAGCGCGCTGATTCCCGGTCTGGAGCCGATGATCCACCAGGCCACGAACATGCCGGTGCACACCGCGGACCGCCCCGACACCTGTGCCGTCATGGGGCTCGGCGCCATGATCGAGGGCAAGGTGCAGCCCCTGCACCTCGATCCGATGGACCCGTAGCGCTCCGGTGCCCGCGTCCGCCCGGACTCCGGACTCCGGACTCCGGCCTCCGGCCTCCGGCCTCATCGGCTCAGCGGCGAGTCACGGGCCCTGGGTCACAGACCCCGGATTCACAGACTCCGGGCGTTCCAGGCGATCACCGCGGGCCGGTCGTGTTCGGTCCCCAGGACGCCGACCGCGCCGGTCTCGAAGGTGAAGAGTCCCCCGGCGGCGGGCGGCAGGCCGAGCCGGCGGGCGGCCAGCACCCGCAGGAAGTGCGCATGCGCCACCAGCGCCACATCGCCCTCATCGGCGGCGAGCCGCGGCGCGATCCGTGCCAGCACCCGGTCGGCGCGCGCCCCGACCTGCTCGGGCGACTCGCCCGGATGCTCCTCGGGCCCCGCGGCGACACCGTCGGAGAACAGATACCAGCCGGGCCGGCTGCGGTGGATCTCGGCGGTGGCGATGCCCTCATAGCCGCCGTAGTCCCATTCCCGCAGCTCGGCGTCGATCTGTGGGCGGGCGAGGCCCGCCAGCTCGGCGGTGCGCAGCGCCCGCTCCATCGGGCTGGCGTACACCTGCCCGATCTTCCGGTCCGACAGCAGCGGCCGCAGTGCGCGGGCCTGCTCCTCACCGGTGGCGGTCAGCGGCAGATCGGTCCAGCTGGTGTGCCGGCCGTCCCTGCTCCACTCGGTCTCGCCGTGCCGGACCAGAAGGAGGTCGCTCACGAGCCCTGCGCCTGCTGTCCCTGCTCGGCCTGGGCCTCGGCCTGGGCCTGCTCACCCTGCTGGGCCTCGACGACCGAGGCGCGGACCTCGTCCATGTCCAGCGCACGGGCCTGGCCGATGACGTCCTCCAGGGCCTCCGCGGGCAGCGCGCCCGGCTGGGCGAAGACGGCGATGTTCTCGCGGACGATCATCACGGTCGGGATGGACTGGATCTGGAGGGCCTGCGCCAGCTCGGGCTGCGCCTCCGTGTCGACCTTGGCGAAGACCAGGTCGTCGTGCGTCTCGGAGGACTTCTCGAAGACGGGGCCGAACTGCTTGCACGGCCCGCACCACTCGGCCCAGAAGTCGATCAGAACGAAATCGTTGCCGGAGACGATTTCGTCGAAGTTTTCCTTGGTGAGCTCAATGGTGCTCATGCGTGCTTCCCTGCTTCCGGTCTGTCGACGATTGCCAGTCGGTCTCCGGCTGCGGTAACGGGATCAACCCGTGACGTATTCCGCACGCCGGACCGTCGTGCACCCCTGCCCACCGATCGCGTTCCTAGACATCCGGATCCACGTGGGAAATTACACGCCACCCGGCCGGCCGACGCGGCAACCGGCAGCCGCGCCCCGGCCTCGCTCGGTGCGTCACTTCCCAGGGCGTCTTCCCCTGGCTCCAGAGGGTCTTCCCCTGACTCCAGGAGGTCTTCCCCTAGCTCTTCGCCTTGCCGTAGTCCTTCGCCATCTCGCCCGCGAAGTCGTACACGATGCACTGCTCGTCACCGACGACCCAGGCGTCGTGACCGGGCGGGCAGACGAAGACATCGCCGGGTCCCACTTCGGACTCCGCGCCGTCGTTCATCCTGATGCGCATCCGGCCCTGGACCACGAAGCAGTTGTGGTGGACCTCGCAGCTGTCGGTGCCGGCTATCGGGCGCACCGACTCCGACCAGCGCCAGCCGGGCTCGAAGGTGGCCACGGCAAAGTCCAGTCCGGTGAGGTGCAGGGCTTCGAGGTGGCCCCGGGGAAAGTCGCGCCGCTCATCCGGCTTGTCGACCGTCTTGACTTCCATCATGAGGGCTTCCTCCATCCACCCCCCTGGTCATCCGTGCATACCCCCCGGTCCTTCCATGGTGCGCCGCGACCGGGCGCCCGGCCACCGCGTCCGGCGGGCCGCCCCGCCGGGAGACACGTTCCCCAGCGTTCAGCGGCCGGATGTCGCCGGGGAAGCGCGGTGGCACGCAGTCGCCGCACCCGGCGGTTAGCATCCCGACAAGACCGCCAAGAACGGAGCAAACTTCTGTGCGTCATCTGCGCGTAGGCGTCGCCATCTTGACCATGGGAAACCGTCCCGCCGAGCTGCGGGCGCTGCTGGACTCGGTCGCCAAGCAGGATCTCCGGCCGGCCCACATCGTGGTCATCGGGAACGGCTCACCGCTCCCGCCTCTGCCGCACGGCGCCATCGGTGTCGAGCTGAGCGACAACCTGGGAGTCTCCGGTGGCCGCAATGTCGCCCTGGACGAGCTGCGCAAGCTCGGGGACCTCGACGTGGTGGTCGACCTGGACGACGACGGCCTGCTGATCAGCCCGGACGTCTTCAGCCGGCTGGCGGAACTGCACGCGCGCGACCCGCAGTTGGGCATCGTGAGCTTCCGCATCGCCGACGAGCGGGGCCGCACCCAGCGCCGCCATGTCCCCCGCCTGCGGGCCGGCGACCCGGCGCGCGGCGGCCTGGTCACCACGTTCCTCGGCGGCGGGCACTCCCTGTCCGTACCGATGCTGGAGCGGATCGGCGGCTGGCCCGACGACTTCTTCTACGCGCACGAGGAAACCGACCTGGCCTGGCGGGCCTTGGACGACGGCTGGCACATCCGCTACGTGCCGGAACTCGTGCTCCAGCACCCGTACACCTCACCGACCCGGCACGCGGTCTACCACCGCATGGTCGCCAGAAACCGCGTCTGGCTCGCCAAGCGGCATCTGCCCGCGCTCCTGGTGCCCGCCTATCTGGGCGTATGGGCGGCACTGACAGCCGTACGCAGCCCGTCGGTAGGGGGCCTGCGCGCCTGGGCCGCAGGCTTCGCCGAAGGGGTACGCACCCCCTGCGGACGACGCCGGCCGATGCGCTGGCGCACGGTATGGCGCATGACGAAGCTGGGGCGCCCGCCGATCGTCTGAGCGGTCATCCAGCGGGCTTCCGGAACTCTCTCGGGCGCGGAGGATAAGCCCCAGCCGCCTCGATTGACGCATCACCGGAGGCGACATCTCCTACCAAAGTCAAACAATTCGACAACCCCTCCCGGGCGGAGCAACATGAATTTGTGGGAGGTGCACAGATGGTTGCGAACCTCAGGCGACGGCAGCGCGCCCGGTGGCGTGTACGCCGAGCAGACGGACCTCTCCGCGATCAACGGCTATGAGCCCAGATGAGCCCGTGATCTCCAGACCGCATGTGAACCACTGGCCGGCCGTACGTATCGCCCTTCTCGGCGGTTTCGACCTCGTGGTCGGCGATGTGCCGGTGGTGGTCCCCGTCGGCTCGAAGCGACTCCTGGCGTTCATCGCGCTCAACGGCCTTACCGCTGCCCCCCGGTCCCTGGTCGCCGGAAGTCTTTGGCCCGAAGCATGTGAGCAGAGCGCACACGCGAACCTGCGGTCGGCGTTGTCGCGCCTGCGCAGCATCGGCAGGAGAGCCCTGGAGATCAGCCCCACCGACGTGCGCCTCGGGCGGGACGTCAGCGTGGATCTGCACCACGCGCGCTCCCTGGCCCAGCGCATACTCGACCCCGGTGTCCCGCCCGGAGAGCTCCAGCTCAGCGCGGCGACCGTAGACCAGCTCTCCGGCGACCTGCTGCCCGGCTGGTACGACGACTGGGCACTGCAGGAGGCGGAACGCTGGCAGCAGCTTCGGCTCCACGCACTTGAGTCGCTGGCGGGAGAGTTCATCGACACGAAGCAGTTCGCCGGGGCGGTGGCGGCCGCCCACGCGGCCGTACAGGCGAATCCGCTGCGGGAGAGCAGTCAGGCGTCACTGATCCGCGCCCACCTGGCGGAAGGCAACCTGTCCGAGGCGCTGGACGACTTCGAACGCTACGAGCACCGCCTCCGCGACGAGCTCGGCCTTCGCCCCACACCGCGGCTGCGTCACCTGATGGACGGGCTGCTGCGGCCGCACCCCGGTCGGTGACGGCGGCCCGGTCGGTGACAGCGCCCCGGTCGGTGACGGCGCCCCGGCGGCCCCGGGCTTCGAGGTACACAGCCCCCTCGCACCGGACCACCCCCTCAACCATTCGGCCCAACAGCACGTTTGCATCGGAATGAGTCTCTTTATTCTGATATGGCGGCGGTGACGTGAATGACCAGGTGATCCGTCGGCGCATCCGTTGAAGGTTCGGGACCCGTGATCGGGGGAGCATGGTGGAGCCACGCGGGTCCTCGGACGAGACCGGCACGGACGGCACCGGCGAAGGCGAGACGCCCGGACGGTCCGCCGCCGTCCGCGGGCTGCCGCCGGCACCGAGCGGGTCCTGGTCACTGCCGTCGCGGATCGTGATCATGGCGGCCGTCGTGGTGCTGACGATCGGCGTCACGCTCCACCTGCTTCTGGTGTTCCTGTTCGTCGCGCCGCCGAACGCCATCAGCAAGAAGTACGACAGGCTGGTCAAGGGTTACGTCTATCCGGAGTTCGATCAGAACTGGCAGCTTTTCGCACCGAATCCGCTCCAGGACAACATCGCCGTGCACGCGCGCGCCGAGGTCGCGTTCCCCGACGGCTCCCGGCGCACGACGAACTGGCTGGCACTGACCGCCCAGGACATCCGCGAGATCAGGCGCAATCCCGTGCCCAGTCACGCGCATCAGAACCTGCTGCGTCAGGCCTGGGACTTCTACAACAGGACGCACGATGCCAAGGGGCGGGCGATCGGCCTGCGCGGTGAACTCTCCGAGGCCTTCGTACGCCGGATCGCGGCTCACCGGCTCGGGTACCGGATCGACGGCGGTCAGGTGGTCAAGGTGCAGATCTACGCGACGAACACCCCGATCATCCCGCCCAAGTGGAGCGGCGACAACGGGAGCACCAAGAAGACCTACCAGGTGCTTCCATGGTGGCCGGTCTCCAAAAAGGAGTTCCCGTGAGCGTCGAGAAGGACATCGCCCGGACGCCTTCCCCCTTCAAGGGCATGGGCAGCAAGCTCGACGCGGCGATCGCCAGGTTCCTGTACAGGATCACGAGTGCGGCACTCGCGCCGTACCAGGCCGCGGTCGTCCGGATCGGCTTCGCCTTGACCTTCGCGCTCTACCTCCTGCGCGAGTGGCCGCACCGGCTGGAGCTGTACGGCACCACCAACCCGTGGGGATTCGACCTGGCCCAGCGCCTCATCGCCTCGAACAACGCGTTCACGGTCCTGCTGTGGTCCAACCACAGGCTGTGGTTCGAGCTGGTCTACCACGGGGTGCTCGTCGTGAGTGTGCTGCTGCTCCTGGGGTGGCACACCCGCACGATGTCGATCCTGTTCATGGTCGGGGTGTTGTCCCTGATGAACCGCAGCGTCCTCCTGGGCGACGGCGGCGACACCCTCATCCACCTGATGGCGAGCTATTTGGTGCTCACCCGGTGCGGGCAGGTGTGGTCGCTGGACGCCCGACGGCGGGAGCGCCAGGAGACACCACCCCGGGACGGCTGCGACCGGGTGAGCGTGACGCTGTGGATCCTCGCCGGCGTGGGCCTCGCCCTCGCGCAGATGACGGGATTCGCCAAACTCCCCAAGGGCTGGGTACTGATCCTCTGGGGGCTGTGGCTGATCCAGGCCCTGTGGTTCTGGGCAGGGCGGCGTCGTTCCCGGGACACGTGGGCGCTGTTCGATGTCGTCGCCAACCTCGTCCACAACGCCGCGATGCTGGTGATCGCCGCCCAGGTATGCCTGCTCTATGCCACCGCCGGCTGGTACAAGGTCCAGGGCTCCCGCTGGCAGGACGGAAGCGCCCTGCACTTCCCGCTTCATCTGGACTACTTCAGCCCGTGGGCGGGTCTGTCCCAGGTGTTCGACAGCCGCTCCACCATTGTCACGCTGATCACCTACGGCACCGTGGTCGCGCAGGTCGCCTTTCCCTTCACGCTTCTGAACCGACGGGTGAAGAACGTGATGCTTGCGATCTTGATGACCGAACACGCGACCATCGCGGTGATCTGCGGCCTGCCGTTCTTCTCGCTGGCGATGATCGTCTCTGACATGGTCTTTCTGCCGACGAACTTCCTGCGCTGGGGCGGGTCGAGGATTGCGGCCGCGCGGGACCGCATCACCGCACCACTACGCCGGAACAAGGGTCCGGGCGACCGGAACGAGAGCCGGGGCGTGACCGTCTGACGCACCGTGCGACCTCACGCATGTGATGCCCGGCGCGATGTGATGCGCGATGTGATGCCCGGCGCGCGCGGCCCCCCTGACGGAATCGGCCCGTAGTGGGCACCAACCGTCAGAGGGATTGCGGGATTACGGGATTGCGGAATTGCGGGATTGAGCCCGCCCCTCAGCGCGATCCGCGAACTCTGCCGAGCACGTACCCCGCCTCGGGTGTTGTGGGCCTGACCGCCTGTGATGACGCCGTTCGCTCAGCCGCCGGCGCCCGTACCGCCTGTGGTTCCGCCTCCGATGCTCGCACCGGTCGCACCGGTCGCTCCGGTGGAGCCGGTCGCACCGGTGGTGCCTCCGGCGGTGGTGGTGGCGCCCGTGGTGGTTGCGCCGGTTGTGGTGGCACCCGTGCTGGTGCTGGCACCGGTGGTGGTGCTGGCGCCGGTGGTGGTCTGGGCACCGGTCACCGTGCCACCCGTAGTGGTCTGGGCACCGGTCGTCGTGGCGCCGGTGGTGGTCTGAGCGGCGGTCGTCGTGGTGGCACCGGTGGTGGTGCTGGCGGCGGTCGTCGTGGTGGCACCGGTCGTCGTGGTGCTGGCGCCGGTTACGGTGCGCCCGCCGATGCCGCCACCCCCGCCGCCGCCTCCGCCGCCGCCCCCGCCGCCGGACCTGCACAGCGCCCTGACCGAGCCCGGAGCGACATCGATGACCTTGCCGGTGACCTTGCTGATGCACAGGACCGCTGGTGCTGCCGGCGCCGACTGTGTCGACTGGACCGGAGCTTTCGCAGCCGCTGGTTCAGCGCCCGTCACCCCTACCGCCCCCATCGTTCCGGCGAGCGCGGCCGCTATGAAGGACGCGCCGACCACGTGCGAAAGGCGCCTCCGGATGGTTGTCATCACTGCGCCTCCTCTTCTCTGGAGAGCTCATAGATGCCTCAAGCGTGGGAGCGCAGCCATGACCGCAGCGTTGAACCGGCGTGACCCTCGCGTGACGCCGTCGCCCGGAGGGGGCGGGGCCCGTGGGGCCGGGCACATCGGGTCCTACCCGTCGTCGCCCCTGTCCGGTCGCCAGAGGCCCGCCACTGACTGGGCGTAGGCGATGCGGTGGTCGAGGTGTTTGCCGTAGACGCGGTAGCAGGGCTCTCCAATCTTTTGCTTGAGTGCCGTGCGCTTCCACAATCCTTGGGTGGTTTTCCAGACGGTGCGGGTCGGGGGGTCGATGACGATGTCACCGTCGGTCAAGTAGAGGAGGAACTCGATAATGATGAAGGGAAGGTAGAGCACCGACTTGATGATCGAGCTGATGGAGGCCCCGCGGGCCCGCAGAAGGGGCTGCTTCGGCCGCACGATCTCACGGACGGGGCGCCAATATTGCTCGGGTGGTGGCAGTCGGAGTTCGGCCAGGACGTGATGGTCGGGTGTCAGGACCGTGAACTGCTGTCCCTGTGCGACGAGGACGACGATGGGCTCTGAGGTGTCCTTGGTCCGGTACAGGGTGTAGCGAGGTTCGGTGCCGGGAGGCAGTGCCCAGTTCGGGGGCGTGCCCACGGTGGCGTAGGCGAATGGTTCACCCCGGAAGGGCGCGACGACATATTCGAGAGGGAAGGCGCATTCACCGGGCTCGCTCTTCGAGGGGTTCCGAGCGTGGAACCAAACCTTCGTGGGGCTGTCCATTGTTTCCTCCTAGCCGAACACCGAGCGGACGTCGGTGGGTGTGCGGGACTCCTCCTCGGGCTGCGCGGCGAGGCGGAAGGCGAGGGATTCACCGATCTGCCGCAACCAACCGACATATTGGGGGAGTTCGGCAAAGCTGGGCGTGGAGAGGGAGAGGACGGCCAGCCACCCGGGCAAGGAGGAGGGCACATACAGCTCCACATGGGCGAAGGCGAGCGAGGAGAGTGCTGAGTCGCCGTCGATTTCGGTGGAGTGGAAGGAGAGCACGGCGGGGCCGCACGGAAGGTCTACTTGATGGACGTCCCGGTGCTCCTGAAGCGCCAGTTCTTCCTGGACAGAGGCGGCGACGACGGCGGGTTCCTCCCCGTCGACGCTCTCCACACGGGCGATGAGGTTGGCGGTACTGACCTCCCCGTCCTCCGTTTCGAAGAGACCCAGTGAGGCGTACATGACCCCGTCGGCCACCAGAGTGTCCGTGAGGTCGGCATAGACCAGCGCGGTGGTCTCGCGCTGGAACTCGGTGCCCGCCGGCCAGATCTTCTCGGCCAGTTCCCACAGGGCGGCATCAAGGACTTCGGCAGGGAGGTGCAGCGGGAGTTCGTGAAAGACGTCGGGTGTCTCGAACTCGATCGACACCTCGCGGTTCAAGCCACTCATCACAGCCTCCCGGCGGCGGGCGTACCGGGGGAGGTGATGGCGGTGTGGGCATCGATCGCGATGCCCGGCACCTGCTGGGCGACCTGCGGGCCCTTGCTCCACCACGACACGGGGTCGATGGAGCCGTCGGCGCGGATGGCGGCGCCCAGGGAGTCCTTCACCGCTGTCGGAGTGAAACGACTCTCCATGAACGTGGTCAGGCCCTTGCTGAGACCCGCTTCCTTGATGCCCGCACCCACGGTGGTCTGTACGTGGTGGGTCCATGCGAGCTTGGCGCGATTGCCGAGGCTCATGCCAGTGGTCTCGAATTTTTCGGTCCCCTCCACGATGGGGCGGCGCAGCATGTTCATTCCCTCCAATTTCCTCCCTTCGAAGCCCGCATTCTTGAGAGCTTCGATCTGCTTCACCTTGTCGATGGACTTGACCGTTTGCCCCTCGATGCGCGTCACCTTCATGCTGACCTTCACCCCCTTCGCTGCCGACCCGGCGAACTTCCCGACTGGGATCACCCCGAGACCGTCGCCGACCAGGTCCATGACCCCCACATCTGCCCCACCTAGCTTTGCCGCGCCGTGCGTGGCCAGTGCTCCCAGGGACAGTGCACCGCCGGCGAGCGCGAGGGCGCCGGCGAGCGGCGGGCACCACAGCGTGAGGAGGGAGGCGACACCGAGGATGCTGGAGGCGATGCTGAGCGCGTCGCCGATCGACTTGAGAAGGTCGGCGTGCTTGGTGCACCAGTTCTGGATGGAGTGGCCGAGGCGGGTGAAGGCGTCGCCGAGGCCCTCCCAGAAACCAGGGTTGGGAGCGCCCTCGGTCGCCTTGCGGATGCGGTCGGCTATGCTCCGCGCCTCATCCTGGTGGTTGTCGAGGAGATCCTCCGCCTTCTTGATGATGGACTCCAGCTCGGACGTCGCGGAGTCCAGTCGCTTCTGGGCTTGGTCGACCGCATTGTTCGCCTTGTCCAGGCGGTCGCTCGCAGCGTCGATCTTCGCCTGAGCGGAGTCCAGTTCCGCCTTGCTGGTGTAGTACTGCCCGGCGAGACTCAGGGCAGGGTCGGAGGCGGCCTTGTTGTAGGCCGCCTCCGCGCGCTCGTGCTCGGCGGTGCGGGTCTTCTGCTCGTTCTTGGCCGCGGCGGCGTCCGCCTCGTACTGGCGGCCCTTGTGCTGGTACGACGCCAGCGCGGTGTGCCAGGACTTGAGCTGGGTGGCGGCGTCGCGCATGGCGTCGCGGCTGTCGCTCACGTACTTCGGCAGCTCTCCGACCTGTCCCGCAAAGGCACGGGCAGCCTCGCCCTCCCACACTCCGGCACCCCCGCCGAGGCGGCGCAGGACGGAGTGAGCGGAGCTCAGGGAGCGCATCGCGGCATCGAGTTTGCCGGTGAGGTCGTCGACACTCTCCAGTTGGCCGGGAGCGGGGTTGAAGCCGAGTGCGGGGAAGTTCTGATTACTCATGGGGCACCTGCCGAAGCGGTCGTGGGGAAGCCGTGTGCAGAAGGAAGGAGAAGAGCGTGCGCGACGGGGCTACTTGGAGCCCTTGTTGAAGGCGTCACGCAGGGCGTGTTCGACCGCCTCGTAGTTGCTCTTCGTCTGCTTCAGCTTCTCCTCGATGGCCTGGGTGCCATCGGCGATCTTCTTGATCGCGTTGTCCCAGCTGTCGTGGAACTCGTCGCAGGCGTTGTCGAGCGCCTCCGCGCCGGTGCTCTTCGGCCCCACGTCCTTCAGGGCGCCGAGCGCCTTGCGCATGTTCTCCTGACTGTCGTGCAGGTCTTTCAGCAGACGACTGAGATCGTCGGCTTCGACCTTGAAGTACCCGCCCATATGTCCCCCCGGATCCCGATTACAGTTCGTCAAATTGTAAGCAGCGGGCGGGGGATGGAGGTCACAGGGCCCAGGCCGCAGCCCTGGTCGACGTCGCGGGAGATGCCGCGGCAGAGGTTCGAACAACTGGGCTCGCACGTGATCACGCCACCGCCCGATCTCGATCCCGGCCCCGGCCCCGATTCCGGCCCCGGTCCTGTTCGACGCCCCGGTGGCAGACCCGCCGGACAGGCCCTGCCGCCTACCCACCGGTTACCCCCGCCGGACGCTCCCGCGCGATCGGCGTGGCCGTCCGCTCCCGCCGGCCTGAAAGGCACGGAGCCCGGTGCGGGCATCGCGGCGCGTGACAGCGTCAGGTCCGCGATGAGCCGCCGTCGCGCACCGGAAGATCACTGGAAGGTCGCCGGAAGATCAACAGCGGCCGTGTCGCGATCAACCCAGCCACGGGCGCACTGCGCCTTTTGGGCATGGCTCGCGTTTCGCCCGCTCGGTGTCCATCGGGCCGGATCTTGGTCTGAACGCGTGAACGGGGGCCGCCGCCCTGGAGCGGTGACCCCCGTTCCTGCGTTTCCACAGGTAGAAAAGGTTCCCCTGGGAGAACCGTGTGTGGGGCGGGTGGGACTCGAACCCACGGCCGACGGATTATGAGTCCGCTGCTCTAACCGGCTGAGCTACCGCCCCCCACGGCGCGTCGCGCACATTTGTGCGCGCCGTCTGCCGCAGCATAGCCGCTCATACGATCTGCTGCCCGTGAGGGCTGCCGTCGCGCGACCACGCACGCCCAAGAGGACTTCGATCACGGGCCGTTCGGTTCCATGGCACAAGAAAAAGGACCCCGTGCGGGGTCCTCTTCTCTCTGCTCCCCCGACTGGACTCGAACCAGTAACCCTCCGGTTAACAGCCGAATGCTCTGCCAATTGAGCTACAGGGGACCGAGCTCCCCCGACTGGACTCGAACCAGTAACCTGCCGGTTAACAGCCGGCTGCTCTGCCAATTGAGCTACAGGGGATTGCTCTGTGTGCCTCGAATGCACCGCTGCCCGGTCTTCCGGACGGCGCGCGCTCGCTGCGACACATACATTAGCGCAAGCAGGGGGGTGCTCCGCCAATCGGTATCGCCTCAGGTCACCTCGGGTGATCCGCGGCCCCGGAGGGTAGGCGCGTGACACAGCCCGGCACTCCGGTGCGTACCGGCACCGGACGGGACGACGAGAGGAAAGGTGGAGCAATGCGCTACCGGCTCACGTTCATCGCGGGACTGGCCACCGGGTATGTGCTCGGCGCACGGGCGGGCCGGGAACGGTACGAGCAGCTCCGCAAGGCCGCCCAGCGGGTCTCCCAGAATCCCGCGGTCCGGAACACCGCCGAGTCGGCCGCGCTGACCGGGCGCGAGGCGGCGTCGAAGGCCTTCGGGACGGTCTCGGCCAAGGTCGGGGACCGGCTTCCCACCTCCGTCACCGACCGGGTCCGCTCGCTGCGCGAGCAGCGCGGCTCCGACGAGGACGACTGGGGCACGAGCAATACCTGAGCCGTGGCGCTCCCGGGCAAACCCTGACTCTCTCCCTATGCGTCGTATGGGGCATCATCTGAGGCCATGGGGATAGTCGCCGGATTGGACAGTTCGTCCGAGAGCACACGGATCGTCGTCTGCGATGCGGACACGGGTGCCGTCATCAGGCGTGGATACGCGCCGCACCCCGTCGAGAAGGGGCCCGAGGTCGATCCACAGGCCTGGCTGATCTCGCTCGGCGAGGCGGCCGGCAGCGGGCTGCTCGAAGGGGTGCAGGCGATCGGTGTCTCCGCGCAGCCGCACGGTCTGCTGCCGCTGGACGTCGAGGGCAATCTCGTACGGCCCGCGCTGGTCGGCAATGACAAGCGGGCGCAGAGCGCGGCCGCCGATCTGATCGACTCGCTCGGCGGGCGTACCGCGTGGGCGCAGGCCGTCGGAGCGGTGCCGCAGGCGACCCATGCGGTGACGAAGCTGCGCTGGCTGGCGCGTACGGAGCCGGCGCACGCGGCCCGGATCGCGGAGGTCATGCAGCCGCACGACTGGCTGGCGTGGCAGCTGCTGGGGCGGCCCGCGCGGCGTACGACGGACCGCGGCGGGGCCTCGGCGACGGGTTTCTGGTCGGCGGCGACCGGGGCGTACCGGCCGGATCTGGTGGAGCTGGCGCTGGGCCATCAGGTGCGGCTGCCGGAGCTGCTGAGCCCGTCGGGGACGGCGGGGTTCACCCCGGAGGGGCTGCTGATCTCCGCCGGTACGGGCGAGACGATGGCCGCCGCCTTCGGGCTCGGCGTCGGGGAGGGCGACGCGGTGGTGTCGCTGGGCGCCTCGGGGTCGGTGTTCGGGATCCATCACGAGGCGCTGGTGGACCCGAGCGGCACGATCACCTCGTTCGCGGACGCCACCGGCCGGCATCTGCCGGTGGTGCACACCAGCAACGCGGTACGGGTGCTGCGCGGTGCCGCGGAGATGCTGGGGACGGATCTGGAGGGCCTGTCCGAGCTGGCGATGAATTCGTCGCCCGGTGCGTACGGGATGGTGCTGCTGCCGTATCTGGAGGGCGAGAAGACGCCCCACCTGCCGCACACCGCCGGGTCGTTGCACGGGATGCGGCGGGACAGCATGAAGCCGGAGCATCTGGCGCGGGCGGCCGTCGAGGGCATGCTCTGCGGGCTCGCGGACGCGCTGGATGTGCTGCGGGGGCGGGGCATGGCGGTGCGCCGGGTGTTCCTGCTGGGCGCGGCCGCGGAGCTGTTCGCGGTGCAGGCGGTGGCGCCGGCGCTGTTCGGGGTGCCGGTCGTGGTGCCGCAGCCGGCGGAGTACGCGGCGCTGGGCGCGGCCCGGCAGGCGGCCTGGGCGTGGGGGGTGGCGCACGGCACGCTCGCCCCGGCCGGCGGCGCGGAGTCCGGACCGGGCGGCGGGCCCGCCTGGGTCGATCCCCCGCAGTGGCCGGCCGCCACGAGCCAGGTCTTCGAGCCGGGTGAGGAGCTGGCGGTCGGCCAGGCCGTGCGCCAGCAGTACGCGGCGGTGCGCGACGAGTCCTATCCGGGGGCGTTCCAGCGGGAGGCGTGACCGGGCCGGGGTGGCCGGGCGTACGGGGCCGGGCCCGGCGGTCTCAGTCGAGGTAGCCGCGGAGCTGGTCGGCGAAGGCGTGGTCGCGGAGCTTGTTGAGGGTCTTGGACTCGATCTGCCGTATCCGTTCGCGGGTGACGCCGAAGATCCGGCCGATCTCCTCCAGCGTGCGGGGGCGGCCGTCGGCGAGGCCGTAGCGGAGCTGGACGACCTTGCGTTCGCGTTCGCCGAGGGTCGACAGCACCGCGTCGAGGTGCTCGCGGAGCAGCAGGAACGCGGCGGATTCGACGGGTGAGGCGGCGTCGCCGTCCTCGATGAGATCACCGAGGGCGACGTCCTCCTCCTCGCCGACGGGGGCGTGCAGCGAGACCGGCTCCTGGGCCAGCCGCAGCACCTCGCTGACGCGTTCCCCGGTCAGGTCGAGGTGCGCGGCGACCTCCTCGGGCGTCGGTTCGCAGCCGCGCTCCTGGAGCATTCTGCGCTGGACCCGCACCACGCGGTTGATCAGCTCGACGACATGGACCGGGACCCGGATGGTGCGGGCCTGGTCGGCGAGGGCGCGGGACATCGCCTGGCGGATCCACCAGGTGGCGTAGGTGGAGAACTTGTAGCCGCGGGCGTAGTCGAACTTCTCGACGGCGCGGATCAGTCCGAGGTTCCCCTCCTGGACAAGGTCGAGCATGGTCAGCCCGCGGCCGACGTAGCGCTTGGCGACGGAGACCACCAGACGCAGGTTGGCCTCGATGAGGCGGCGCTTGGCCATCCGGCCCAGGACCACCAACTTGTCGAGGTCGAAGGCGAGTTGGGAGGAGAGGTCGGTGGCGTGGGTGAGCTTCTCCTCGGCGAAGAGACCGGCCTCGACGCGGCGGGCGAGCTCGACCTCCTCGGCGGCGGTGAGCAGCGGGATCCGGCCGATCTCGCGGAGGTACTGGCGGAAGAGGTCGGAGGACGGGCTGCCCGTCTCGGGGCGCGGTACCGGCTCCGGGATGATCTCCTCGACGATCATCTCGGCGGCGGGTGGTTCGGCCTGCTGCGGCACGGTGAGCGGCTCCGCGGCCGCCTCCGCGGCCGCCTCCGTGTCAGGTTCCGTGGCGGCCGGCGCATCGGCGAGGGTCTGGGTCTGCACGGGGGCGACCTCCAGGGTGATCGCTGCTGAAGCGGCAGAAAGGTCGGGCACGGTGGCGGCCGAGCCGCCGTCCGTCCCGTACGTCACGAGTGGTTCCGCGGGGGATTCCGGTGCGGTACGACCGGACCCGCCGCGCACCGAGGACTCAGGCAACGCTCCTCAGTGTGGAGTACGACACACGCCTGCCACGAGGGGCGTGCGGCCACTTTTTGAGTCCGGTCCGTGACCGGACGGCTACCGCGGGGTGTTGCCGGGCGGCTGGCGCGGGGGCTCCCCCAGCCTCCCCGGGACCTACAGGGCCGCGTATCCGCGTTCGCGCAGCGACTGGCCGTACTGCTGGAGGACCCACAGTTCGTTCTGCACGGCCGCGAGGTGCTCGGGGTCGGCGCGGGGGCCGAGGCGCTGGAGGGTGCCGCGGATCTCGGTGACGCGCTGATTGACGGCGGCGAGGCGGACGGCGACCAACTGGACGCCGGCGTAGGCCTCGTCGGGGTCCCGGCGGGTGTGCAGCGGTTCGACGGCGAGCTCGGTGACCATGGCGCGGACGGTGTCGTCGGGGGCCGCCTCCCGCACCCGGGGGACGAAGCCCTGGTCGGCGGCGCCGGCCGCGGCACCGCCGGCGTCCTCGATGCACTGGCGGACCACGGCGTAGGGCGGTGCGGTGAACTCGTCGGCCCCGTAGGCGTCGAAGGCCGGGGAGACCAGGTCGGGGCGCTGCAGCGCCAGCTTGAGCAGCTCCCGCTCGACGCGGTGGGCGGGGCTGCGGAGGTTGAGCGCCGGGCCGCGCGGGCCGGGCGCGGGGCGGGCCTGCTCGGCGGCCGGGGACTGACCGTGCCGCTGCTGCTGACGGCCCTGGGCAGGGCCGCCGTCACGGCCGCGCTCGCGGGCCCAGCGGGCGAGCTGGGCGACCCGCTTGACCACGAACTGGGTGTCCAGGATGCCGAGCATGCCGGCGAGCTGGACGGCGGACTCGTGCTGGATGGAGCTGTTCTTGATGTGGGCGACGATGGGGGCGGCCTCGTCGAGGGCGGCGGCGCGGCCGACGGTGGTGTCGAGGTTGTGCCGGGAGACGACATGGCGCAGCGCGAACTCGAAGAGCGGGGTGCGGGCCTCGACGAGATCGGCGACGGCCTGATCGCCCTTGGCGAGCCGCAGATCGCACGGGTCCATACCGCCCGGGGTGATGGCGATGGAGGTCTCGGCGGCGAACTTCTGGTCGTCCTCGAAGGCGCGCAGGGCGGCCTTCTGGCCCGCGGCGTCGCCGTCGAAGGTGAAGACGACCTCGGAGCCGGAGTTGTCCATCAGGAGGCGGCGGAGGATCTTGATGTGGCCCTCGCCGAAGGCCGTGCCGGAGGTGGCGATGGCGGTGGTGACCCCGGCCAGATGGCAGGCCATGACGTCGGTGTAGCCCTCGACCACGACCGCGCGGTTGGTCTTGGCGATCTCCTTCTTGGCGAGGTCGATGCCGTAGAGGACCTGGGACTTGCGGTAGATGGGGGTTTCGGGGGTGTTGAGGTACTTGGGGCCGTTGTCGTCGTCGCGGAGCTTGCGGGCGCCGAAGCCGACGACCTCGCCGGAGATGTCGCGGATCGGCCACATCAGCCGGCCGCGGAAGCGGTCGATGGGGCCGCGGCGGCCCTCCTGGGAGAGGCCGGAGAGGACCAGCTCCTGGTCGCTGAAGCGGCGGCCGCGCAGGAAGCGGGTGAGGTGGTCCCAGCCGGCCGGGCTGTAGCCGACGCCGAAATGCTGGGCGGCGGACTGGTCGAAGCCGCGCTCGGCGAGGAACTTGCGGGCGATCTCGGCCTCGGGGCTGTCGAGCTGCTCGACGTAGAACTGGGCGGCGGCCTTGTGGGCCTCCACCAGGCGGGTGCGCTCGCCCTGCTGGCGGCCGGGGGTGTAGCCGCCCTCCTCGTAGCGCAGGGTGATACCGGCCTGGGAGGCGAGGCGCTCGATGGTCTCGGCGAAGGAGAGGTGGTCGATCTTCATGACGAAGTCGACGGTGTCGCCGCCCTCCTGGCAGCCGAAGCAGTGGTAGAGCCCCTTGGCCGGGCTGACGTGGAAGGACGGGGACTTCTCGTCGTGGAAGGGGCACAGGCCCTTGAGATTGCCGCCGCCGGCGTTGCGGAGCTGGAGATATTCGGACACGACGGCGTCGATCGGGACCGCGTCCCGTACCGCCTTCACATCGTCATCGTTGATCCTGCCAGCCACGCGTGAATTCTACGGCCGGGCTCGGACAGCCCCGGCCCCGCGTCGGCGCGAGCGCCGCGTGCTCCCCCTCACCCCAGCAGTTCCAGGAAGCGCTCCAGCCCCACGTTGCCGCCCGAGATGATCACGCCGATGCGGGGCGGCAGAGGGGTGACGCGGCCGGCGAGCAGGGCGGCCAGGGCGCTGGCGCCGCTGGGCTCGGTGACGATCTTGAGGCGTTCGAAGGCGAACTTCATGGCCGCGCGGATCTCGTCGTCGCTGACCAGGACGACCGAGTCGAGCAGGCGCCGGTTGACGGCGAAGGTCAGCTCGCCGGGGGTGGCGATGGCCTGGCCGTCGGCGATGGTGTGCGGGACGGGGATGGTGACGGGGTGGCCGGCGGCCAGGGAGCGGAGGGTGTCGTCGCCGGCCTCCGGCTCCACGCCGATCATGCGGATACCGGGGACCAGGGCGGTGGCGGCGGTGGCGGAGCCGGCCATCAGGCCGCCGCCGCCGACCGGGGCCAGCAGCGCGTCGAGCGGGCCGGTCTCCTCGATCAGCTCCAGGGCGGCGGTGCCCTGGCCGGCGATGATGTGCGGATGCTCGTACGGCGGGATCAGCGCGAGGCCGCGCTCCTCGGCGAGCTGCCGGCCGAGGGCGACGCGGTCGCCGGTGTAGCGGTCGTAGCGGACGATCTCGGCGCCGTACCCGGCGGTGGCGTCCGTCTTGGACTGCGGGGAGTCCTCGGGCATCACGATGACGGCGTGGCTGCCCAGCTCCCGGGCGGCCAGCGCGACGGCCTGGGCGTGGTTGCCGGAGGAGTAGGCGACGACCCCACGGGCCAGCTGTTCCGGGGACAGCCGGGAGAGGGCGTTGTAGGCGCCGCGGAACTTGAAGGCGCCGACCCGCTGGAAGTTCTCGCACTTGAGGTGGACCTCGGCGCCGGCCAGGGCGTCGAGGGTACGGGAGCGCAGGACGGGCGTGCGGTGTGCCACACCCGCCAGCCGCCGGGCCGCGTCCCGGACGTCGTCGAAGGTGACGACGTCCGGGACGTCGGTGCTGCCGGGGCCGGTGGGACCGGTGGGGCTTGGCGTCATACGGGCACGCTACGGGAGCAGCGAGGCCAGCGGAACCTCCGGATCGGCCAGCGCCTCGGGCGCCAACGACGCCCCGGAGCGGATGAGTTGCTGGATGGACTCGGCGACGTCCCAGACGTTGACGTTCATCCCCGCGAGCAGCCGGCCGTCCGCCCCGAGCCAGAAGGCGATGAACTCCCGCTTGGCGACGTCGCCGCGGCAGACGACCTGCGCGTACGAGCCGGGCGGGGCGTAGCCGGAGTACTCCATGCCGACGTCGTACTGGTCGGAGAAGAAGTACGGGACGCGGTCGTAGCTGACGTCCTGGCCGAGCATGGCGCGCGCGGCGGCCGGGCCGCCGTTGAGGGCGTTGGCCCAGTGTTCGACGCGCAGGCGGCTGTCCAGGAGGGGGTGGTCGGCGGCGGCGACGTCGCCGGCGGCGTAGATGTACGGGTCGGAGGTGCGCAGCGCCGCGTCGACCGCGATACCGCCGCCGGCCTCCCGGTCGACGAGGTCCAGTCCGGCCTGTTCGGCGAGTGCGGTGCGCGGGGCGGCGCCGATCGCGGCGAGCACGTCATGGGCGGGGTGTTCCTCGCCGTCGTCGGTGCGCACGGCGAGCACCATGCCGTCCTGGCCGACGATCTCGGTGAAGCGGGCGCCGAAGTGGAAGCGGACGCCGTGTTCGCGGTGCAGATCGGTGAACAGACCGCCGAGTTCGGGGCCCAGGATGCCGTGCAGCGGGGTGGGGGCGGCCTCGACGACGGTGACCTCGGCGCCGTAGGAGCGGGCGGCGGCGGCCACCTCCAGGCCGATCCAGCCGGCCCCGGCGATGACGAGGTGGCCGTTGTCCCGGCCCAGAGAGGCCAGGACGCCGCGCAGCCGTTCGGCGTGGGCGAGGCGGCGCAGGTGGTGCACACCGGCCAGGCCGGTACCGGGGATGTCCAGGCGGCGCGGCTCGGCGCCGGTGGCCAGCAGCAGCTTGTCGTAGACGATCAGGGTGCCGTCGCCGAGGCGGACGGTCCTGGCGCCGGGGTCCAGGTGGACGGCGGGCTGGCCCAGGTGCAGCTCGATCTGTGCCTGGGCGTACCAGGCGGGTTCATGGACGAAGACACTGTCGCGCTCTTCCTTGCCGAGCAGGTACCCCTTGGAGAGCGGGGGGCGCTCGTACGGGTGGTCGCGCTCGTCACAGATGAGGATCACCCGGCCGGTGAAGCCTTCCGCGCGGAGCGTCTCCGCGGCCTTTGCGCCGGCCAGGCCACCCCCGACGATGACGAACGTCTGGTGTGCGTCGACCACTTGCTTCCTCCTCGTTGCGGTGCCGTACGTCCGCGTGCGCGTCCGTGAACGCCCCCATGTCCCCCCGTGTGCTCTCCCCCGTTGATGTGGCCGGCGGCGCCGGGGTTCCCGATCACTGCCGATCGGGGTTCCGTTCGCTGCCGGCCGCCGGGTGCTTCCCGTGCGCTGTCGTCAGGGCTCGCTGTTCGCTGTTGTCAGGGTGCTCCGTTCGAAAACGGTCGGGTTCGAGCCTCCCGCACGGAGCGTGAGGGGGGAAGAGGGGCTTTCCCCCAGGGTCACCCCTGGTTTGCCCCGCGGTGACCGGGGCGCCGGGTGAGACGGGCGTGCAGCGAGCGGGCCGAGGTGTCGGTCAGGGCCGCGATCTGGTCGATGACGGCGCGCATCCGTGCGGTGTCGTCGGGTGCCGTGTCGAACAGTGAACGGAACTGTGGATCAAGGCCGTCGGGGGCTCGGGCGAGCAACGCCTCGGCCAGTTCGGCGATGACGACGCGCTGGTCGGCGCGGAGTGCTTCCTGGTCGGGGCGCTGCATGACGTAGCGGTCGGCGACGGCTTTCAAAACGGCGCATTCCAGCCGGGTTTCGGCCGGAACCACCAGCTCCGCTCCGTAGCGGGTGAGCCGTCCGGTCCCCCAGCGGGCCCGGGTCGCGCCCTCGGCCGCGAGACAGAAGCGGCCGATCAGCTGGCTGGTGGCGTCCTTGAGACGGGCCTGGGCGAGCGCGGAGCCGTCGTAGCCGTGCGGCCACCACTCCTGCTCCAGGAGGCGGTCCAGCGCCGCGGCCAGCTCCTCGGGGCCGGCGCCGGGCGCGTAGCGTGCACCGGCGACCGCGAAGATCTCGGCGCGTTCGGCGTCGGCGAGCAGGAGGTTGGGGTCGAGGTGTCCGGCGTGCAGCCCGTCCTCGACGTCGTGCACCGAGTACGCGACATCGTCGGACCAGTCCATGACCTGCGCCTCGAAGCTCTGGGCCCCGTCGGGGGCGCCCTGCCGGAACCACGCGTAGACCGGTGCGTCGTCCTCGTAGACCCCGAACTTCGGGGACGCGGGGTCGGTGGGGTGACCGCCGCGGGGCCACGGGTACTTGGTGGCCGCGTCGAGGGCCGCGCGGCTGAGGTTGAGCCCGACGCTGACCGTCGAGCCGTCTTCGGCGGGCACGAACCGCTTGGGCTCCAGACGGGCCAGCAGCCGCAGCGACTGGGCGTTGCCCTCGAATCCGCCGCAGGGCGCGGCGACTTCGTTGAGCGTCTGCTCGCCGTTGTGCCCGAAGGGCGGGTGGCCCAGATCGTGCGCCAGACAGGCGGTCTCGACCAGGTCCGGGTCACAGCCGAGGGCCGCGCCGAGCTCCCGGCCGACCTGGGCGCACTCCAGGGAGTGGGTCAGGCGGGTGCGGGGGCTGGCGTCCCAGGCGGGGGTGTGCGCGCCCGGGGTGACGACCTGGGTCTTGCCGGCCAGCCGGCGCAGCGCGGCGGAGTGCAGCACCCGGGCGCGGTCGCGCTGGAAGGCGGTGCGTCCCGGCCGTTTGTCGGGCTCGGGGACCCAGCGTTCGAGGTCGGCCGCGGTGTAGCCGGGGATGGTCGGTGGTGTGCCCGTCATACCGCGACGGTAGCCGCCCTGACGCTCGCGGGGTCGGATCCGGTCCGTGCGAGGAGCGCCTGGTCGTAGCGGTGCAGTACGAGACGGGCCAGTGCGGGGTGGTCGCCCAGGGGCGCGGCGGCGGTCCCGGGGGCGGCGTCGGCGCACTGGGTGGCGAAGCGGCCGGGTGCGGTGAAGCAGCCCGCGACGGCGATCCGGTCGTGGCCTCGGGCGGTCAGCGTACGGACCGCTTCCGCGACGGTGGGGGCGGCGGCGGAGGCGTAGGCGGGCAGGACGGGGGTGCCACCGAGCCGGGCCGAGAGCAGCTGTGCGGTGCGCTCGGTGTCCCGGGCGGACCGCGGGGCCCGGGAGCCGGCGGCGGCCAGGACCACGGCGGTGCGCGGGGACGGCGCCCCGGGGAAGCCGGCCTCCAGCAGGCGGCCGTGCAGCGCCTCGGCGAGGAGCGGGTGCGGCCCGAGGGGCGCGGCGACGCGGCCGGCCAGCTGCGGTGCGCCCGCCAGCGCGGCGGGCAGGTCATGGGTGACGTGGTGGCCGTGGCCGAACAGCAGCGGTACGAGGACGGCTTCGCCGCGCAGCCCGTCGAGGGTGTCGGCGAGCAGCGGCCGGTTCAGCTCGATGTGCCCGAGCCTGACGGCCAGGCCGGGGCGCAGCGCACGGACCCGGTCGAGCAGCGCCCGGACGGTGGGCAGGGCGCGGGGGTCGCGGCTGCCGTGGGCGACGGCGACGAGGGTGGGGCCCGGCGTTTCCGGAGGGGGGAAGCCCCGCAGCCGGACGCGGCAGAGCTGGGTGCTGAGCTGTGCGGTGATCTCGGCGGCGAGGTCTCCCGTGCCGAGGGGGGCGGAGGGCAGGTGCGGTATCGGCGCCGTCATGGCCTGAGCGTGGCAGCCGGGCGTTGCCGCTTCGTTTCCCCGCGGGGAACTCCGTGTTCCGTCCGGCTGCCCTCCGCTCCGCCCCGGTAGCAGGCCGGGCGGCAGCGGACATCTCACGCGCCGCTGCCGCCCGTGGCACGCCCTACACCTGGTGCGCGTCCACTTCCCGGAGGTACCGCGCGCGGGTCGCCTCATCGAGGAAGGAGGCGCGGAAGGAGTTCCGGGCGAGGGTGCGCAGGGTGTCCGGGTCCAGGCCGAGGGCGTCGCGTACGGCGGTGAAGTTGTCGTCCGCGTAGCCGCCGAAGTAGGCCGGGTCGTCGGAGTTGACGGTCACCAGCAGCCCGGCGTCCAGCATCGCGGGCAGCGGGTGGTCGGCGAGGTCGTCGATGACCCGCAGCCGGACGTTGGACAGCGGGCAGACGGTGAGCGGCACCTGGTCCGCCACCAGGCGGGCCACCAGCCGCTCGTCCTCCAGGGAGCGCACCCCGTGGTCGATCCGGTCCACGCCGAGCACGTCCAGGGCCTCCCACACATAGGCCGGGGGCCCCTCCTCCCCCGCGTGCGCCACACACTTGAGCCCGGCCTCCCGCGCCAGCGCGAAGACCTCCTTGAACTTCGACGGCGGGTGCCCGACCTCGGCCGAGTCCAGGCCGACGGCGGTGATCCGGTCGAAGTAGGGGCGGGCCGCCTCGAAGGTCGTCAGGGCGGACCCGGCGCTCTCGTCGCGCAGGAAGCACATGATCAGGCGGGTGCTGATGCCGTAGGTCTCCGGGGCGCTGTCCAGGGCGCGGGCCAGCCCGTTGATGACGGTGCCGATCGGGACGCCGCGCGCGGTGTGCGCCTGCGGGTCGAAGAAGATCTCGGCGTGCCGTACGCCCTGCTCCTTGGCGCGGGCGAGATAGGCGTGGGCGAGGTCGGCGAAGTCGTCCTCGGTGCGCAGCACGGCCATCAGCGCGTAGTAGAGGTTCAGGAAGGACTGCAGATCGGCGAAGGAGTAGGCGCGGCGCAGCTCGTCCTCGGTGGCGTACGGCAGCTCGACGCCGTTGCGCGCGGCGAGCGCGAAGGCCAGCTCGGGCTCCAGAGTGCCCTCGATGTGCAGATGCAGCTCCGCCTTGGGCAGCGGCTCGTGGGCGGTTGCGGCGGAGGGGGAGGACGGGGAGGAAGCCACGCGGTCACACCTGTTCTGCGGTACGGAAAGGATCCTCGGTACGGGTGGGAGCCCCGGTACGCGAGGAGTCGTCCAGGTTAGCCGTGGCGGGGTCGGCCGCCGCGGCGGCGCCCGGGGCGGAGGGGTGCCGTTCGCGGTCCGCGAAGGAGCCGGTCAGCCGGCCGCGGCGCGCGAGGCCGGCCAGTCGCCGCCCTCGATGGGGGTGCCGGTGGCGCGCAGCCGGGCGGCGAGCGGTGCGGCCGCCAGGTAGACCCAGGCGCGTACGGTCCTGCCGTCCGGGCACACGGCCTCGGTGGCCACCCGCTCGTAGAGGTTGTGCGGGTCGCCGGGGGTGTAGCCCTCCAGCCGGTCCAGGACCGCGCACACCTCGTCATAGTCGGGGTCGCGGGGCCGGACCAGGGCGCCGTGCACCACCGCGTCGGCGGGCCCGGCCGTCGCGTAGGGGTATCCGGGGCCGTCGTACAGCAGCGCGCCGCCGATGTGGGCCGGTTCCTCGGCCGCGGTCCGGCCGCGCAGGGTCCGGCCGTAGTTGGCCTCGCCGGGCCGCAGCGTCCCGTAGACGAAGAAGGGCAGCCGCTCGGGCTCGCGGGTCATGGTGGTGCGTTCCTCTCCGGACGGCGGGTGCTCCCTCTGCCACGATGCCAGCCCGCCGCTGCAACCATCCCGGTCCCCCCGGCGTCGCAGCCTGCGAGATCGACCGCGAGCGGACGCGGTCAGGGACGGGGGCGGGATGCGAGGGCCGGTAGCGGGACTGGCGGGGCGGATACGGAGCGGGGTGCGCCGCGTGGGACCCGCCCTGCGGCTGCCGCGGACCCGGCGCGGCCGGCGCCGTGCCTTCCAGGCCGTGGTGGCGGTGACGGTGCTGGCGCTGGCGCCCGCGACCTGGATGAACGCGACGGCCGGCCCCCGGGTGCACGGTGTCGCGGACGCGCCGGCCGCGCCGGTCGCCATCGTCTTCGGCGCGGGCCTGTGGAACGGCGCACCGTCGCCGTACCTCGCCCACCGGCTGGACGCGGCCGCCGCGCTGTACGAACGGGGCACCGTCCGGGCGGTCCTGGTCACCGGCGACAACAGCCGGCACGACTACGACGAGCCGGACGCCATGCGCAGCTATCTGCTGCGGCACGGCGTCCCCGGGCACAAGATCGTCAGTGACTACGCGGGCTTCGACACCTGGGACTCCTGCAGCCGTGCCCACCGGATCTTCGGTGTGAACCGGGCCGTGCTGGTCAGCCAGGGCTTCCACATCCGGCGCGCACTGGCGCTGTGCAGCGCGGCCGGTGTCGACTCCGATGGCGTCGCGGTGGCGGCGAAGCACGATGTGACCTGGGCGTACGGCGGTGTACGGGAGATCTTCGCGGCCGGGAAGGCGGCGGCGGACGCCCTGCTGCGGCCCGATCCGCAGTTCCTCGGACCGCGCGAGAAGGGGGTGACGGAGGCGCTGGCGGCGGACAGCCGGTAGGCGCCTCCGTCACCCCGCGGTCACTTCTGCGCCGCGCGGGCGTAGAGGTTGAGGACCTTCGACCCGAAGTACGGGCTGTAGGAGATCCGGTCGGCGTCCGGGCCCTTCGGACCGCCGCCGTTGAGGCCGCCGATCACCCCGATGACCCGGCCGGTCCGGCTCTCCTCGTCGAAGTCGCTCAGCCAGGGGCTGCCGGAGGTGCCGCCGTAGAACCCGTTGCACTCCATGCGCAGTTCGTGGGTGCCGGACAGCCGGCCGGTGCGGGTCGCGCAGCGCACGGCCCGGTCCTCCGGGTCGTTGCGGACGTTCGGGTAGCCGATGACGGTGACGTCGTTGGTGTAACCGGGCGTCGGGGAAAGGGTGTTGCCTCCGGTGACCTCCTCGATGGTGTCGCCGTCCTCGCCGGGGGCGACGGTGGCGAAGGCGAAGTCGAGGTCCGCCCCGGCGCCGGTGGTGCCGCGGCCGGGGTAGGCGAAGGTCCGCTCGATCGCCCACACGCCGTACGGCTGGGTGGCCGCGCCGGAACGATACTGCGGGACAAAAGCGGCACGGGTTCCCGGATTGCAGTGCCCGGCGGTGAGGATCAGATTGCCGTGCGGGCTGTGCACCACGCTCGCGGTGCAGTGGTGCGCCTTGGCGTCCCCGTCGACGGAGAACAGCACACCGACGGACGGAACGCCGTTGAAATGCCGGGCGGTACGGCCGGCGCGGGCCGCGGCGGCGGTCCCCTTCGGCGCGGCGGACCGGGTCGTCGCGGTGGGCGGGGTCGGGGCCGTGGGCCGGGCCGGGGTGTCACTGCCGGCCGGTGCGGCGCCCGCCATCCGGTCGGCCGTCCAATAGGCGGCGGCGTCCCGGCTGGTCCAGGGGTCGTCGGGGGCGGGGCTGGGCTTGCCGGTGCTCGGTGCCGCGCTCCGGGCCTCGTTGACGGCGTGGCCGACGGTGGCGGTGGCCAGGCACACCGTCACTCCGGCCACGGCCGTCGCGGCCGTGATCCAGCGCTTCCGGGTGGGCCGCGCCCGGTGAACTCGTTTCGTGGCGCCGCGCTTTGTGGTGTCGCGCTCCATGTTCAGCTCGTCTCCTCTGCGACCCAGGACAGATAGCCGGTGCCACCTCGGGTGATGGGGGTGGCGATGATCTCGGGGGTGTCGTAGTCGTGCGCGTCGAGGAGGTAGGCCTCCAGCGCCTCGTAACGCGCCTGGGTCGTCTTGAACAGCACCTGCCACTCCTGGCTGGCCTCGACCGCGTCGTCCCAGCGGAACACCGAGGTCACCGGCGCGCTGATCTGCGCACAGGCGGCGAGCCGGCCCTCGATCGCCCCGCGCGCCAGCTTCCTGGCCTTGGTCTCGCTGTCGATGGTCGTCATGACGGTCAGAAATCCTGCCTGCCGCCCGGTGGGGTCGGGCGGGTCGTTCAGGGCAGTCGGGTCGGCCACGGGTGCGCATCCTTCGCGGTGGGGGACGGGAGGGTACGGACGGGACGGTGGGACCGCGCCGGACGAGCGGGCTCGGCCGACGGCACGGGACCGCCTCGCATCGTACGGACCGTGATGATCATCCCGTAAGAGCCGGGCCCGCCCCGCTGCGGTATGCACCCGGACGCCGTCCCGCCCCGTCCGCCGGGCCCCGCGGTCCTTGGGCGGGCTCCCCCGGTTGCGTCCCCCCGTGCACCGGCAACGATGGAAAGGGCAGCCCAGCCGCCGGTCCGTACGCGAAAGGCCAGCATCATGGACGATCTCGATGCGCTCGCCCGCCAGCAACTCGACGACGCCAGGGCCTCCGCGCACGGCCGCAGCGCCCGTCTCTTCCTGCACGACGACCGGCTGCGGCAGACCGTGATCGCGCTGGTCGCGGGCGCCGCGCTGGACGAACACAACGCGCCCCCGGCGGCGAGCCTGCAGGTCCTGCGGGGGCGGGTCCGGCTGACCGGGGCGGGCGGCGGCCAGGAACTGACGGCGGGTCAGGTCACCATGACGCCGCGCGAGCGGCACGGCCTGCTGGCCGTGGAGGACTCGGCGGTACTGCTGACGGCCGTCACGGAGATCCCGGCCGGGGCGCGCCCCTCGGCACTCGCGGAGGCGGACCGGAGGTAGAACCGCCCCACACTCCCCCACGGCGCCCGGTCGGCGAGAATTCTGAGTCTTCACATTTTTCTGAATCTTAAGTAGTCTCTACTCCATGACCAGTCCGCGTACCAACCCGCGTCCCGACCCGCGTCCCAAGGTGCGTCTGACCGAGGAGAAGGAGACCCTCCTCGCCACGCTCTACGGGCGCGCGGTCGACAGCCGCGCCAAGCGGCCGATCCTCGGCGACACCCTGGCCGCCGACACCGTGCAGCGGCTCGACTACGACTTCAGGAAGATGCGGCTGAGCCGCGGCAATGCCGCCGGAGTGGCGCTGCGCGCCCGGCAGTTGGACGTCTGGACCGCGGGTTTCCTCGCCCGGCACGAGGAAGCGACGGTGGTGCATCTGGGCTGCGGTCTCGACAGCCGCGTCCACCGCCTGGACCCGGGCCCCGGGGTGCGGTGGTTCGACGTCGACTACCCCGAGGTCATCGCCCTGCGGCGGCAGCTCTACCCGGAGCGCGCGGGCTACACGACCGTCCCGTCGTCCGTGACCGACCCGGCGTGGGTGGCACAGATTCCCCCGGACCGGCCGACGGTGATCGTGGCCGAGGGGCTGCTGATGTATCTGACCGAGGAGGACGGCACGGCGCTGCTGCGGCGGCTGATGGACCGGGTGCCGAGCGGGGAGCTGGCCTTCGACGCCTTCAGCAGGTTCGCGATCCGCGTCCAGTGGCTCAACCGCGCCGTGGTGAAGGCCGGTGCGCGGCTCCACTGGGGCACGGACACCGCGGGGATCGCGGCGCTGAGCCCGAAGCTGGAGATCGTCGAGAACATCAGCGCCATGGAGATCCCGGGAATCGAAAAACTGTCGGCGGGCAGCCGGCTGGCGGCCCGGATGTCGGCGAAGCTGCCCGCGGTGCGGGACATGGCGCGGATGTACCGCTGCCGGTTCTGAGCGGGGGCGGGGCGGGCGGGGCGGAGGGGGCGGACGGGGCCGGCCGGGCCTTCGGGGCCGAACTGGCAGAGGGGCCCCACGGGGGTGGGCCCCGAACCGGGGCGGGCCGGCGGCCGATGCCGGGCTAACGGCCTCTGCCGGCCCGTCCGCCACCGTCTGCCCGCCCGTGTGCCCGTCCGCCCGTCTGCCCGTCCGCCCGCCACCGTCAAACCGCCAGCCACTCGTCGTAGCCCAGCTTGCACAGCAGCGCGACGACCACGACCACCAGCACCCCGCGGACGAATCCGGCACCCCGCTTGAGGGCCATCCGGGCGCCCACCATGCCGCCGGCGAAGTTGAACAGCGCGAGCAGGGCGCCGAGTTGCCACAGCACGGTGCCCTGGATCGCGAACATCGTCAGCGATCCGAGGTTGGTGCAGACATTGACGACCTTGGAGGTGGCGGAGGCGGTGACCAGGTCCATGTGCAGCACCGCGGCGAGCGCGACGACCAGGAACGCACCGGTCCCGGGCCCGATCAGCCCGTCGTAGAAGCCGATGCCCAGGCCCGCGATGAGGATCGCCGCCGCGATGCGCTTGCGGGAGACCGGTCCGGAGGGAGCGACGGCGGTCCCGAAGGCCGGCCGCACCAGGACGAACACCAGCACCGCCAGCAGGACGGCCATGATCAGCGGTCGCAGCACGGCGCTGTTGATACCGGCCGCGAAGAACGCCCCGACCAGCGAACCGGCGACCGCGGCGAGGCCGATGCGCAGCGCGGTGCGCACATCGATCGGGGCCTTGCGGACGTAGGTGACCGCGGCCGCGGTGGTGCCCACGATGGCGGTGGACTTGTTGGTCCCCAGGACGTACGCGACCGGGGTGTGCGGCAGGCCGACGAGCAGGGCGGGGAGCAGCAGCAGTCCGCCACCGCCCACCACGGCGTCGATCCAGCCCGCCGCGAGCGCGGCCAGGCAGAGCAGGGTCAGAGTGAACAGCGATATGTCAGGAGGCACCGGCTGATCTTATGAACCATCCGTCGTCCTAGACTCCGAACGCATGGATGCTGAAACGGTGTCGGCCGACTTCCCGGTCGGTGGGGATCTGCCGGTCCGCTGGACCTCCAACGGGAGGGAAAGATCCGGCACATCGGCCTGGACTCCATCGACGCGGACGAGCTGACCCGGGCCCGGGAGATCGCCCCCATCGCGTCGGTGCAGAACCGCTACAACCTGCTGGACCGCGCCGCCGAGAACGTCCTGGAGCTGTGCGAGAAGCAGGGCACGGCCTTTCTGCCGTGGTTCCCGCTGGGAAACGGCACCCTCACCGGCGACGCGGGCACCACCCTCGCCGCGGTCGCCGCCCGGCACGACGCCACCCCCGGCCAGATCGCCCTCGCCTGGCTCCTGCACCACTCCCCAGTCCTGCTCCCGACTCCGGGTACGGGCTCCCCGGCCCACCTCGACGAAAACCTGGCCGCGGCACACATCAGCCTCACGGAGGGGGACTTGGCGCAGCTGGACGCGCTGGCGTAGGGCACGCCGGGACGGGCTCGGCAGCGGCCTTCACGGCGCCGTGCCGACCGGTGCCGACGCCGTGCGGACCGGCGTCGGTGCCGTGCTGACCAGCGTTACGGAACCGCTCGGCTGCTCGGGGAGGTTGTACCCGGCCGGTGCCCGGTCAGGAGAGACCGGGGCGGCCGGGGTGATCGTCCGGGACACCAGAGTGGCGGTGAGCGCGCTCGCCCCCACCAGGCAGGCGGCGAGCTGACGGCGGGCCCACACGGTGACGGCCGGGACGGTGTGCGGTTTACGGTGTCGGGCCATGGGGTGACTTCCTTGCGGGTCTGGGCGGGTCGGATCGGGTCGGGTCGGCGGTCGGGGACGGCGGGTCGAGCGGGGCGAGTCCGGGCCCCCCGGGGCCCCGGGGGGCCGAACGAGGGCCCTCAGAAGGTGAACTGCTCGGAGTGGATGCGGTCGGCCGGCACCCCGGCCCGTTCCAGGGCGGCGGTCGCGGCCGTGGACATGCCGGGCGGGCCGCACAGATAGACATCGTGTTGCGCCAGGTCCGGGACGAGGTTGCGCAGGGCTTGGGGTGCCAGCGGGTCGAAGGGGCCGTCGGACGGGCCGAGGAGGTAGTGCAGCGCGGCGCCACGGGCCGCGGCGATCCCCTCCAGCTCCTCCCGCAGCACCAACTGGGCGGCGTTGCCCGCCCGGTAGAGGAGCGTGAGATCCCCGGGCTCACCCGGCAGGGTCTCGAAGAGCGCACGCATCGGCGTGATCCCGACGCCGCCGGCGACCAGCAGCACCTTGCGCCGGGTCCGCCGGTGTGCGGTCATCGCGCCGAACGGGCCGGTGGCCAGCACCCGTACGCCCGGCCGCAGCCGGCGGATCCGGCGGGTGTGGTCGCCGCACGCCTTCACGGTGATCCGGAGGGTGTCGTCGCGCACGGGCGCGGAGAGCGAGAAGGGCAGGGCGGTCCGCCACAACCGCCGGGACAGGAACCGCCAGCGGAAGAACTGCCCCGGCTCGGCCCGCAGTGCGTCCAGCCCCAGGCCCTGCATGACGACCGAGACCACGTCCGGCCCCTCGACCCGCACCTCGGTCACCCGCAGGCCGTGCCGCAGCGCCTGGCGCGCGGGGACGATCAGGCGGTACCAGACCAGCAGAGTGCCGACGGTGGTGTGCAGCAGCGTCCACAGCCAGACGGCGAACGGGCCGCCGGCCAGATCCGGCCCGGCGAGCTGATGGGCGAAGGCGAGGGCGGCGCCCACGTAGGTCAGCAGATGTACGGCGCGCCAGGTCTCATGGCGTACCCGGCGGCGGGCCGTACGGGCCGAGGTGACGCCGACGGCGACGAGCAGCGCGGTGCCGACGGCGGCCGCGGCCAGGCCCGGGTAGCCCATCAGGTCGACGGTGGCGCCGAGGACGTCGGTGCCGGTGTGGACGGCGTAGCCACACAGCGCGAAGGCGGTGTGGGCGAGGCACAGGGTCAGGACGTGGCGGCCGCCGAGGGCGTGCCAGCGGGCCAGCCGGTCGGCGCCGACGCCGTGCTCGATGGCCGGGACCCGGGCCATCAGCAGCAGCATCACCAGGATTCCGTAGCCCGCGAGCAGTCCGGTGAGGTGGGCCAGGGTGGCGAACAGCGCATCGAGCCGCACCGAGGGCTCGGCCTGCGCCAGCCACAGGGCCACGATCACCACCGCGCCGAGGCCCAGCACCCGCAGCAATGCCATCGGCGAGAGGCGCAGCGGAGGCACGGGCACCGGTGCCCTGCGCGGCGCGTAGGCCGGCCGGCCGGGGCGGCACGTACCGGGGGTTGAGCCGTGAGTACAACGGATGGGTGGCGGGCGGTTCGGCGGGGCCCGGAGGCGGGGCACCAGGACCGGGCGCGCCGCCCGCTGCGTACCCGTCGCTGAGGTCGGCCTGGATCGTCACGGCGTCGAAAATACGGCCGCCCGGACGCCGGAAACAGCAGGTCAGGCCCTCTTCGCAGATCCTTAAGGCGGCCTTGAGGATCTGCTGACCGGGGGTTAAGAACCGCGCGTTCCGCAGCGCACCTCCGGGGTGGGCGCACGCCCCGTCCCACGGCCTCCGGGAGCGGCGCGAACGCTATCCGAACGCCTCCGCCGGAAGCCGCAGGCCGTCGCCGTCCGCTTCACCGGCAACGGCCAGGCGCGCGCCGCGGCTCTCCGCGACCCTGAGCACCTCGATGAGCGCCTCGGTCAACTCAACGGCCAGCAGGTGCAGTTCCCCGGGGGTCCACCGCCGCCCCTCCAGCACGCGCCGCGCCTCCGCGATCCGCTCGGCGGCCAGACCGAGTTGCGCCGCCTCGATCTCGTCGGCGAGGCGGGACACGTACCCGCTGCCGTCGCCCAGGACGAAGCACGGCTTGCCCTCCGGACTCGACCACGGCAGCAGCCGCGCCTTGCTGTCGCCCATGTCACCCGTGCCGTCCATGTCATCCATGTCGCCCACTCCGTCGCTCCGTCACTCCGTGGTTGCGGCCACCCCGGATGCATACCGGGTGTAGTCAATTGGTCACCGCGACAACGCAACGGGCAATAGAATCGGGGTGCTTGAAGCGGCCGTGCGCAAGTCTGCGACCTGCCGCGATACCGGCACGCACCCATATGCCGAGAGGTCATGGCGTTGGACGAGACAACCCCGCCCGAGCACTTGAATCCGCTGCAGCGCTTCGGTCGCGACATCAAACAGGTACGGCTGGCCCGCAAGCTCACCCAGAAGCAGCTCGGCAAGGCCACGGGCTACTCCGAGGGCTACGTCAGCAAGGTCGAATCCGGCACGCTGCTGCCCCGTCCCAGCGAGAAGTTCGCCAAAGGGTGCGATCTCACCTTCGGGACCGGGGAGTTGTTCGCGGGGTTGCTGCGGAGGATCGAGGAAGGGGATCACCCGAGTTGGTTCGTGCCGTACCTGAACTTGGAGAAGAAGGCCGCGCGGATACTGGACTACTCGAATGACCTCGTGATGGGAATCCTTCAGACCGAGGCGTACGCACAGGCTGTTTTCCAGGCGTACTTCTCCCATGAAGCAGCCGAAGTGATCGAGGGGAAGGTCGCTGCGCGCCTGCGGCGACGCGAGGTGTTCGAGCGGGCCTCTCCCCCGCACATGTGGGCCATCCTGCACGAGGCGTGTCTACGAACGGTCATCGGCAGCGACGAGGTCATGGCCGGACAGCTTGAGTATCTGCTGACGGCAGCCGCGTCGCCGCAGGTCAAACTTCAGATCATGCCGTTCTCGGCGGGTGCTCCGGCCGCGCACGCGAAGCCGTTCATTGTGCTCCGCTTCACAGACGCCCGCCCGGTGCTCTACACGGAGACGCGGGTAGGAGGCAGGATGCACGACTCCGCACAAACGGTCGACGCCGCCCTGGATGACTACGATCTGCTGAGGGCACACGCGTTGTCCCCGGATCGATCAGTAGCCCTGATCAAGACTCTGCTGAAGGAGTACCGCGCATGAGCCCCGACTTGGATCTAGCCGCCGCCGAATGGGTCAGGTCGTCCTACAGCGATGCCAGTGGCGGGAACTGCGTCGAGTTCACGCGCGACTTCACCTGGGTCAAGTCGTCGTACAGCGACGGCAGCGGCGGGGACTGCGTCGAGTTCACGCGCGACCTCACCTGGACCAAGTCGTCCCACAGCGACGCCAACGGCGGCCAGTGCCTCGAATTCTCCCGCGCCCTCACCGAACCCCACGGCCTCGTCCCCGTCCGTGACAGCAAGGACCCGGACGGTCCGGCGCTCATATTCGCGGCGGGCGACTGGTCCTCGTTCGTCTCGGCGATCAAGCGCGGGCAGCTCTCCGCCTGAGAGGCGTTCCGGGCCCAGAAAAATAAATTCTGCCCGCGATGTCGAGATCCCGTGGCTGGCTCCGTCCCCGGGGTGAACGCGACCACAATGGGTCGCACCAGCACCGAGGAGAACCATCATGGCCAAGTACCTGCTGCTCAAGCACTACCGCGGCGCCCCGGCAGCGGTGAACGACGTACCCATGGACCAGTGGAAGCCGGAGGAGATCTCGGCCCACATGCAGTACATGCAGGACTTCGCGGACCGGCTGGAGGGGACCGGGGAGTTCGTCGACGGTCAGGCGCTCGCCCCCGAGGGGGCATGGGTCCGGTACGACGGCGAGGGGCGCCCGCCGGTCACCGACGGTCCGTTCGCCGAGACCAAGGACCTCATCGCCGGCTGGATGGTGATCGACGTCGACAGCTACGAGCGCGCCGTCGAGCTGGCCGGGGAGCTGTCGGCGGCCCCCGGGGCGGGCGGGAAGCCGATCCACGAGTGGCTTGAGGTGCGCCCGTTCCTGGGCGCGGCGCCCTGCATCACGGAGTGACCTCATCGATGGACGAAGCCCTTCTGAGGAGCCTCACACCGAGCGTGCTCACCATCCTCGTCCGCCGCGGAGCCGACTTCGCGGCGGCCGAGGACGCCGTGCAGGAGGCGCTGGTCGAGGCGGTCCGCGTCTGGCCGGCCGAGCAGCCGCGGGACCCGAAGGGCTGGCTGGTCACCGTGGCCTGGCGCAAGTTCCTCGACGGGGCCCGGGCGGACACCGCCCGCCGCCGGCGTGAGGGCCTCGTCGACGAGGAGCCGGCGCCCGGGCCCGCGCCCGCGGTGGACGACACGCTCCAGCTCTACTTCCTGTGCGCCCACCCGTCGCTGACGCCGTCGTCCGCGGTCGCGCTCACGCTGCGCGCCGTCGGCGGGCTGACCACCCGCCAGATCGCCCAGGCCTACCTGGTGCCCGAGGCGACCATGGCGCAGCGCATCAGCCGGGCCAAGCGCACCGTCTCCGGTGTCCGGTTCGACCGGCCCGGCGACGTCGCCACCGTGCTGCGCGTCCTCTACCTGGTCTTCAACGAGGGCTACTCCGGCGACGTCGACCTCGCCGCCGAGGCCATCCGGCTCACCCGGCAGCTCGCGGCCCAGGTCGACCACCCCGAGGTGGCGGGGCTGCTCGCCCTCATGCTGCTCCACCACGCCCGGCGTGCCGCCAGGACCGCGCCGGACGGCAGCCTGGTGCCGCTCGCCGAGCAGGACCGCGGCCGGTGGGACACCGGGTCGATCGCCGAGGGCGTCGCGATCCTGCAGGCGGCCCTCGCCCGCGACCGGCTGGGCGAGTTCCAGGCGCAGGCCGCCATCGCGGCACTCCACGCCGACGCACCCACCGCCGAGGAGACGGACTGGGTGCAGATCGTCGAGTGGTACGACGAGCTCGCGCGTCTGACCGACAGCCCGGTCGTCCGGCTCAACCGGGCGGTGGCCGTCGGCGAGGCCGACGGACCGCGCGCCGGGCTGGCGGCCCTCGCGGCGCTGGACGACGCACTGCCCCGCCACACCGCGGTGGCGGCCTACCTCCACGAGCGCGACGGCGACCTGACGACGGCGGCACGGCTGTACGCCGAGGCGGCCCGGAAGGCACCCGACCTCGCCGAGCGCGACCACCTGACGCGCCAGGCCGCCCGGCTCAACGCCCGCCGGAGCCGCTGACCGTCGCGCTCGGCCCCTCCCCCGTGCGGTACGTGGCACGGCCCCGTCGCCATCCCGTCCCCACCCCGTCGCCAGAACGGTCGCCTGATCGCCTCCATGAAGAGCCGGAAAGCCCGTTCAGCCGGAAAACCCGTTCCCCCTCTATTCAACTTTGACTAGAGTCGCGGGCATGGCTGAGACAACCATTCCGATCCTGCCGTGCCCGACGATCCAGCCCGTTCTCGACTTCTACACGGCCCTCGGGTTCGAGGTGACCTTCCAGCAGAAGAGCCCCAACCCGTTCGCCGTTGTGCAGCGGGGCGGCATTGAGCTCCAGTTCTTCGGGGTGAAGCAGTACGAGCCGGCCGACTCGTTGAGCACCTGCTATGTCGTGACCGATGACGTCGACGGACTGCACGACGCCTTCCGGGCCGGGCTCAAGGCGGCGTACGGGAAGGTCCCGACCCGTGGGCTTCCGCGGATCGGGCCGCTGAAGGACACGTCCTACGGCATGCGGCAGTTCCTCATGAGCGATCCGGGCGGCAACTGCCTCCGCATCGGGCAGCGGACGAGCGAGGACCTGCACCACCGGCCCGCCCCCAAGGAAACCTTCGCGCGCGCCCTGCACCACGCGTCGCTCCAAGCGGACTCGAAGGAGGACCTGCCCGCGGCCGCCAAGATCATCGACCGGGCGCTGAACCTCGATGAGCGGCCCACACCCGTACAGCGCCTCGGCCTCCTCGTGCTGCGTGCGGATGTCGCCGGGCGCCTGGGCGACGCCGCCACCGCGGCGACCGCGCTCGCCGAGGCCGCCGCGATCCCGCTCACCGCCGAGGAGCGGGAGTCGGCCCGCGACAGCCTCACCCGCCTGGAGGAGCTGCGGGACAGCGATGCGCCGCCTGCGCCGGGAGCCGGTTCTTAGCTCCCTCTTGCACCCCGCGCACCCTCATTGCACTCTCTTGCGCCCCGCACGGTCCCGCCGCGGCCGTTCCGCCTGGCGAGCCGCTGTACCCCGGCCAAGAATGGTGGGCGGCGGCGGACGGCCGCCAAGAGCGGCGGACGTGCGCCGGCAGCGATCCTGGAGGTGGCGATGCGGCACACCCGTCTCAGTGGGGAGTCGGCCGAGTACGGCGACGCCCGCGAGGAGCTGCGGCAGGCCGAGATCGAGCTGATGCGCCAACGCGAACGGGTCGCCACCATGCGCCGGGGGCTGCCGCCGGGACCCGCCCTCGACGACTACGTCTTCGAGGAAGGGCCCGCGGATCTGGAAGCCGGGGACGAACCGGCGCGATCGGTGCGGCTCAGCGAGCTGTTCAGCGAGCCGGGACGCGACCTGATCGTCTACCACTTCATGTTCGGCAAGGAGCAGAAGCAGGCCTGCCCCATGTGCACGATGTGGATCGACGGCTTCAACGGGGTCGTCGACCACGTCACGCAGAACGTCGACTTCGCCGTCGTCGCCGCGGCCGAGCTGCCGGTGCTGCGCGCCTACGCCCGCGACCGGAAGTGGACGAACCTACGGCTGCTCAGCGCCGGGGCGAGCACCTTCAAGTACGACCTGGGCAGCGAGGACGCCGACGGCAGCCAGGACTCGACGGTGTCGGTGTTCACCCGCGACGACGCCGGGGCGGTGCGCCACGTCTACTCGGTACATCCCCGGATGGCCGAGGACATCGACCAGCGCGGTATCGATCTGCTCACTCCGGTGTGGCACCTGCTCGACCTCACGCCCGGGGGCCGAGGCGAATGGTTCCCATCGCTCCGCTACTAGTGGGGAGTTGGAGGGATGACAGGGGCCGCAGTGGCCCGGGCGAGGCTTCCAAAAAGTCCGGGCGGCGTGGAAGACGCACTGGTAGCATGAACATCTGTTCGATTGGCGCACGTTGTCAGGACAGCGCGGCGCGAGAGCCCTGAACCGCCATGCGCGGGACCTCCGTATCGCCGATGCGGCGCGTATTCCGGTGAGTGCTCTCGTATCCCGGTGCTCCTCAGCCAACGTTGCCGAGTGCGCGCATGACCGGCGCGCACTCGGTGAGGAAGGCCGCGCCAAGAAGAGGCAACTGGGGGAAGCTCCATGCACGAAAAAAGGGGAAGTTCCATGCGTGACAAGGTTCGTACGAACCACCGGGGCGGAGCGCTGCGTCGTACTGCTGCCGCCGCGTCTTTGACCCTGATCGCGGCGGCTGTGCCTGTGGCCCTCGCGACGCCGGCCTCGGCGTCGGCGGGAGATTGCACGAGTTACCTGCGCGATAAGGGCTACACGGTCGGCGCGGGAGTGCGGAAGGCATGCGCTGTCGGGTCCTCCCCCGGGGGCCCGGTGGGCGACAGCGCATGTCGGTCGGAGCTCTGGGACCTCGGAGTCAAGGATCCCCACGCAAGCACGGCCTGCGACCTGGCGTAAGAAGCGCTGATCGGCTTCACCGCTGACGTGACGCCGGCGCGCTCCGGCCTCGGCCAGGAGGGCGGCGAAGAGCAGGCTCCCGGGACCAAGTCCCGGGAGCCTGCTGCGTATACCGCCTCCGCTGCCCGGCGCGGGGCTCCTCATCTCCTGCTGCGGACCCGCCGCATGAGGCGCTTCTTAGAACCCTCTTAAAACCCGGGACTATCCAGTCCCCTATGACATCCGATGCTTCCCACTCCCCCCACCGCACCGGCCGTAGCCGGACCACCGCCACCCGCGTCCTCGCCGCCTCTCTTGCCCTCACCGCGACCACGTTCGGGGTGGCCGGATGTGACAGTGCCGCCGCGGGCACGCTGGAGGGCAGCCGGCTCGAACTTCCCGTCCGCGGCGGTACGGCCGTTGTCGACACCGCCTCGCTGGCGGTGAACGCGCGCACCGCGGGCGGGCGGGAGCTGGTGCTGTCCGGTCCGGCGGGCGGCGGCGGGCTCGGGAAGCCGGGGCCGGTGACGCGGACGGGCGACGGGGCGAGCTGGAGCTACCCCGCCAAGGGGCTGAAGGTCACGGCGAGTTCGGAGCGCGGGCGGCTGCGGATCAAGCTGCGGGCGGACCGCGACGGGTCGGTCAGCTGGCCGGTGACCGGTACCGACCGGGCCGCGTCCGCCCTGCAACTGCCGCGCGGCGAGGGCCTGGACGTGCCGGTGCGGGACGCGTTCTGGAACGCGAGCGTGGAGAAGGGCGGGCTGGCGGGCAGCACCGTCGACATGGGCGAGGGCCTGGCGCTCCCGTTGTGGGGCTACTCCATGGGCCGCGGTACGGGCGGCTCCGGCGGGGCCGGGGTCAGCTATCTCACCCCCACCGACATCGGCACCTCGCTGCGCTTCGCCTCCACCGGAGGCAGGCTGCGGGCCACCGCCGCGCACGCCTTCGACGCCGGTGAGGGCACCCGTGACTACGAGGTCTCCTTCGCCCTGACCGACGGCAACCCGGTGGCCCCCGCCGCCGACTACCGCTCCTACCTCTCCCAGCGCGGACAGCTCGGCGGTCTGCGCAAGAAGATCCGGCAGAATCCGGCCAACGGCAAGCTGCTCGGCGCGTTCCACGCCTATGTGTGGGGCGACACCCGGACCGCCTCCGGGATCGGGAAGCTGAAGCAGCTGGGCGTGGACCGGATGTGGCTCGGTTATGACGCCGGCCCGGGCCCGATGAACGCCGCGGCGGTGCGGGCCGCCAAGAAGGCGGGCTATCTCGTCGGCCCGTACGACACCTTCGCCAACGGGCAGGACCCGAAGACCGCCGACAGCCCCACCTCGGCCTGGCCGGACCGGGTCTACCCCGACTTCTGTATACGGAAGGCGGACGGCACCGCGGAGACCGGGTTCGGGAACCGCGGCTGCTATCTCAGCTCCCGCGCCTTCGAGAAGGCCGAACCGCGCAAGCACTACCTCGCCGACCGCACCCGCTCGATGGTCGCCAACGGCGCGGACAGCTACTTCCTCGATGTGGATGCGACGGGTGAGGTGTTCCGCGACCACGGCAAGGGCCATGAGATGACCAAGGCCGGTGACCGGGAGATGCGGCTCGCCCGGATGCGGCGGCTGTCCAAGGACCTCGTCCTCGGCTCGGAGTCCGCCCAGCCCTGGGCCAACCAGGTGCTGGCCTACGACCACGGCTCGGGCACCCCGACCGCCGACGGCCTGTGGAAGCTGGAGCGCGACAAGAAGACCTGGGGCGGCTACTTCCCGGAGAATGCCCCGGGCGCCTTCTTCAAGCCGGTGAAGCTGCCCGCCGAGGTGGCCACGGCCATGTACGACCCCAAGTACCGCATCCCCCTCTACGAGACCGCACTGCACGGCTCGCTGGTCAACGCCGAGCGCTGGGAGCTGTCGTACGAGAAGCTGCCGGTGCACAAGACCACCCGGGCGCTGCTGGCGATGCTCTACAACACCCCGCTCAACTATGTCCTCGACGGCCCGACGCTGGAAAAGAAGGGGGCCGAGCTCGCCGCCCTGCAGAAGTACTTCTCGCCGCTGCACCGCGCGGCCGGTACCGAGCAGCTGACGTCGTTCCGGTGGCTGACCGGTGACCGCAGCGTGCAGCGCACGGTCTTCGGCGACGGCGCGCTGACCGTCACCGCCAACTTCGGCAGCCGGGCCCACGACGGTCTGGCGGGCGGCTGTGTCGACGCCAAGCTGCGCACCGACAAGCAGCCGCGGCGGCTGTGCCCGGCGCAGCTGAACGGCTGACCGGCGGCCAGTCGGTCCCCTAGGGGCAAGGGGCGGGCCCGAGCGGCCCGCCCCCGCACGGCTTCCCCGCCCCCGCACGGCTTCGCCGTTCCCGCAGGGCTTCCCCGCCCTCACACGGCGCCCCGCCCGCCACTGAGGGCAGCGTTCCGCCCGGGAAACAGAGCAGATGCGGGCGGGTAACAGCCGCACCGCAGGCTGAGGAACATGACCTCGATGCCGCCGCACCCGGAAGCCACGCCAGCCGCCGCGCCTGGCACCACCCCCACCCTTGTCCTCATCGGCCACGGCATGGTCGGCCAGCGCTTCCTGGAGGAGCTGGCCGACCGCGGCGTCACCGAGCGGAACCGGGTGGTCGTGCTGTGCGAGGAGCCCCGCCCGGCCTACGACCGCGTCCAGCTGACGTCGTACTTCGCCGGCCGCAGCCCGGAAGACCTGAGCCTGGTGGATCCGGACTTCATGGCCCGCCACGGCATCGAACTGCACCTCGGCGACCCCGCCACCGCCGTCGACCGCACGGCCCGCACGGTCACCGCCCGCTCCGGCCTGACCGTCTCGTACGACACCCTGGTGCTGGCCACCGGCTCCTACCCGTTCGTCCCGCCGGTGCCCGGCAAGGACAGTGCGGGCTGTTTCGTCTACCGCACCATCGAGGACCTGCTCGCCATCGAGGAGTACGCCAAGAACGCCCGCACCGGTGTGGTGGTGGGCGGCGGGCTGCTCGGCCTGGAGGCGGCCGGGGCGCTGAACGGGCTGGGGCTGCGCACCCACATCGTGGAGTTCGCGCCACGGCTGATGGCGCTCCAGGTCGACGAGGGCGGCGGCCGCGCACTGCGCCGTACCGTCGAGGAGATGGGCCTGGAGGTGCACACCGGCGTCGGCGGCAAGGAGATCGTCGCGGACGCGGCCGGTGCGGTGACCGCCATGGGCCTGTCGGACGACTCCCGTATCGAGACCGATCTGGTCGTCTTCTCGGCCGGTGTCCGGCCCCGTGACCAGCTCGCCCGGGACTGCGGGCTGCCGGTCGGCGAACGCGGCGGCATCGTCGTCGACGAGCAGTGCCGCACCACCGACCCCGCCGTGTACGCGATCGGCGAGTGCGCCCTGGCCTCCGACGGCCGGGTCTACGGACTGGTCGCGCCGGGCTACGACATGGCCCGCACGGCCGCCGGCACCATCGCCGAGGCACTCGGCGCCGGCACCGGAGCGGCCGACGGCTTCACCGGCGCGGACCTGTCCACCAAGCTCAAGCTGCTCGGGGTGGACGTCGCGTCCTTCGGTGACGCACACGGCGCCACCGACGGCTGTCTGGACGTGGTCTACTCCGACGCCCGCAGCGGTGTCTACAAGAAGCTGGTGATCGGCGCCGCCGGCGAGCTGCTGGGCGGGGTGCTGGTCGGCGACGCCGAGGCCTACGGCATGCTGCGGCCGCTGACCGGCAGCGTGCCGCCGGTGCCGCCCGAGCAGCTGGTGCTGCCCGCCGGAGCCGAGGGCGGGGCCGCCGCGCTCGGACCGTCCGCGCTGCCCGACAGTGCGGTGCTGTGCAACTGCCACAACGTGACCAAGGGGACGGTCCGGGCGGCGGTCACCGAGCACTCCTGCGGCACCCTCCCCGAGATCAAGAAGTGCACCAAGGCCGGTACCGGCTGCGGCAGTTGCGTCAAGTCGCTGACCGCCGTGATGAACGACGAGCTGGCCGCGAACGGCGCCACCATCGACACCGGGCTGTGCGGCTGCTTCCCCCACACCCGCGCCGAGCTCTACGAGATCGTCCGCACCCTGCGGCTGACGACCTTCGCCGAGCTGCTGGACTCGCACGGCCGCCCGGAGGCCAGGAACGGCGACGGCTGCGAGATCTGCAAGCCCACGGTCGGCTCGATCATCGCCTCCCTCGCGCCCTCCGTCGGCGCCGACGGCTATGTCCTCGACGGCGAACAGGCCGCCCTCCAGGACACCAACGACCACTTCCTCGCCAACCTGCAGCGCAACGGCTCGTACTCGATCGTGCCGCGCATCCCCGGCGGGGAGATCACTCCGGACAAACTGATCGTGATCGGCGAGGTGGCCCGCGACTTCGGCCTCTACACCAAGATCACCGGTGGCCAGCGGATCGACCTCTTCGGCGCCCGGGTCGACCAGCTCCCCCAGGTGTGGGCCCGGCTGGTGGACGCCGGCTTCGAGTCGGGGCACGCGTACGGCAAGGCGCTGCGCACCGTGAAGTCGTGTGTGGGGCAGACCTGGTGCCGCTACGGCGTGCAGGACTCGGTCCGTATGGCCATCGAACTGGAGCTGCGCTACCGGGGGCTGCGCTCCCCGCACAAGCTCAAGTCCGCGGTCTCCGGCTGCGCCCGGGAGTGCGCGGAGGCCCGCGGCAAGGACTTCGGTGTCATCGCCACCTCCAACGGCTGGAACCTGTACGTGGGCGGCAACGGCGGCGCCGATCCGCGCCACGCCGATCTGCTCGCCCAGGACCTGAGCGACGCCGAACTGATCCGGCTGATCGACCGGTTCCTGATGTTCTACATCCGCACCGCGGACCGGCTGGAGCGCACCTCCGCCTGGCTGGAGCGGATCGAGGGCGGCCTCGACCACGTCCGGGACGTCGTCGTCCATGACTCCCTGGGGCTGTGCGACGAGCTGGAGGCCCTGATGGCCGCCCATGTCACCCACTACCGCGACGAATGGGCCGAGACCCTCGCCGACCCCGAGCGACTGGCCCGCTTCGTCTCCTTCGTCAACGCGCCCGACGCGCCCGACCCGTCCGTCCGCTTCGTGCCGGAGCGCGACCAGGTCAAGCCGGACCTGACGCTGCTGGCCGGCCCGACCCTGCCCGTACGCACCCTGGAAGGGACCTCCGTCTGATGACCACCGCCACCGCCACGCTCACCCGTACCGAGGAAGACATCGAGGCCGCCACTACGGCCGCCACGGTCGAGATCCGCTGCCCCCAGGGCTGGGTCGCGGTCTGCACGCTGGACGACCTCATCCCGGGGCGCGGGGTCGCCGCGCTCCTCCCGGACGGCACCCAGGCCGCGCTCTTCATCGACCGCGCCGGGCAGGCCTATGCGATCGCCAACCGCGACCCGTTCACCGGCGCCCAGGTCCTCTCCCGCGGCCTGACCGGCTCGGCCGACGGCCGCCCGTTCGTGGCATCGCCCCTGCTCAAGCAGCGTTTCGACCTGGCGTCGGGGAGCTGCCTGGACGATCCGTCGGTCTCGGTCGCGGCGTATCGCGTGAGGAGTGTGGAGCACGTGGCGGCTGGTGACCGGTAGTGGAGAGCCGGTAGTCGATGGCCGGTGACGAAGAAGGACACGCAACCGCTTGGTTGCACCTCCTTTGCCTTACGTGCAACCATTGGGTAGCACGTAAGGCATCAGCCGATCCGAGAACGGCAGGAGGTGCACGCCATGAGCACCGACGGCAACCAGAGCACTGACAGCGACGCGGGCGGCGACAGCAAGGACCGCATCGAGCGGGAGATCAGCATCGCCGCGCCCGTGGAGCGGGTCTGGGCCGTGCTCACCGAACCGGAGCATGTCGGCTCGTGGTTCGGGCAGGGCCGGCCGACGCCGGTCGACCTGCGGCCGGGCGGCATCATGCAGCTCGACCACGGCGAGTACGGGCAGTTCCCGACCACCATCGTGACCGTGGACCCGCCGCGTTACTTCTCGTACCGCTGGGCCAGCGCCTTCCCGGGCGAGGTGGCGACCGAGGGCAACTCCACCCTCGTCGAGTTCACCCTCACCCCGGAGGGCGACGGCACCCGGCTGCGCGTCGTGGAGACCGGATTCGCCGCGCTCACCATCCCCGAGGACCGGCGGAAGACCGCCGGGTACGAGAGCCACTCCGAGGGCTGGTCCGGCCAGGTGGAGAACATCCGGCGGTACACGGAGCAGCTCGCGGCATGACGAGGGATGCGGGGCCGGGAGCGGAACGGCCAGGAGCGGAGCGGCCGGGCGCAGGGGCGGGAGCTGGGGCGGGCAAAGGCGCGGGCGCCGGAAGAGATCCGGGCCCGGGCCCCGGCTCGGGCGCGGGCTCGGGCGCGGGCGCGGGCGCGGACGCCGTGGCCGAGGTGTTCGCCGCGCTGGCGGACCCGACCCGGCGCCGGATACTCGACGCCCTCGCCGCACACGGCGAGGCGACCGCCACCGTCCTGGCGGCGGAACTGCCGGTCAGCCGCCAAGCGATCGTCAAACATCTGGGTGTCCTGGACCGAGCCGGTCTGGTCGCCGGTCACCGGGAGGGCAGGGAGGCCCGTTACCGGGTCATACCGGAACGGCTGGGGGTCACCGCCCGGTGGATGGACCGGGTGGCCGCCGCATGGGACACCCGACTCTCGGCGATCAAGCGCCTCGCCGAAGGGGAGTGACCGCTCGCTTCGCCGAAGGGGAGTGACCTCGCCTCGCCGAAGGGGAGTGGCCACGGCCGGTGCGACGCGGTGGCGGACGGTGTCCATGCGCGCCGCGCCCGCCTTCACCCCCGCCCCTCCGGCCCCATCCGCCCCACCACGCGGCGTAACCTGGTTGCCCCCTACGGAGGAGTGCAGGCGTGACCAGGTGGAACACCAGCCACATCCCCGACCAGACGGGCCGCTCGGCGGTCGTCACGGGCGCGAACAGCGGTATCGGCTATGTCACCGCCCGCGAACTGGCCCGCCAGGGCGCCCGCGTACTGCTGGCCTGCCGCAATGAGACGCGCGGGATCGCCGCCCTGGACCGGCTGCGCTCCGAAGTCCCCACCGCCGAGGCCGAGTTCCGGCCGCTCGACCTGGCCGATCTGTCCTCCGTACGGGACTTCGCCGCCGCCCTCGACGACTTCGACGGTGACCGCCTCGACCTGCTCATCAACAACGCGGGCGTGATGGCCCTGCCGTACCGCACCACCGCCGACGGTTTCGAGATGCAGTTCGGCACCAACCACCTCGGCCACTTCGCGCTGACCGGGCTGCTGCTGCCCAAGCTCCTCGCCACCCCCGGCGCCCGGGTCGTCACCGTCTCCAGCATGCTGCACGCCCTCGCCGACCTCGACTACAGCGACCTCAACAGCGAGCACTCCTACCGCCGCTGGATCGCCTACGCCCGCTCCAAGAGCGCCAACCTCCTCTTCGTCCACGAGCTGACCCGGCGGCTGGCCGCGGCCGGTTCGCAGGTCGTCGCGGCCGCCGCGCACCCCGGATACGCGTCCACCAATCTGCAGACCACGGGCGTCCGGATGGAGGGCCGCACCTCCGCCGAGCGGGCCATCGAGCTGGGCAACCGCCTCATCGCCCAGTCCCCGGACGGCGGCGCCCTGGGCACCCTCTGCGCGGCCACCGCCCCGCACATGCGGCCGGACTCCTTCATCGGCCCGCGCAGCGGACTCCGCGGCGCCCCCGCCCAGTCCTTCCGCGCCCCCTGGACCAAGAAGGACGCGAACGGCGAGCGCCTGTGGGCCGCCTCGGAACAACTCACCGGTGTCCGCTACGACTTCTCACGGCCCGCTGCGGCGTTCTGAACCCGCACGGCATGGAAAGATCCGGACCCGTGTACGAGCGACCTTTCCCTCCCCAGCAGCCTTCTCCGCACCCCCCGCAGCAGCCTTCTCCATACCCTCCGCAGCAGTCCTCTCCGCAGGGCCCGCCGCCTCCCTATCCGAACCCGCCGCACCCATACGGCCAGCAGCAGCCGTACCAGGGGCAACAGCACCCCTCCCAGGGCCGGCCACACCCGTACCAGGGCGCGCAGCACCCGTACCAGGGGCCACAGCAGCCGCCCCAGGGCCCTGCGCACCCGTATGCACCGCAGTCGGCTCCGCATTCCCCGTACGCTCCGCCCGCCGCGGCTCCGCGCATCCCCAACGAGGCGAACCCGATGCGCCGGCTCGGCGCGATATTCCTGGACGGGCTGCTGGCGCTGACCGCCGCCTACATCGCCCTGCGTTCCGCCGGCCACGCCGGTCTGCCCGCCCTGCAGGTCTTCTACGCCGTCGCCGGCGCGGGCTTCGGACTGTCGTTCCTCAACCATGTCCTGCTGACCCGGATCGCCGGGGCGAGCCTCGGCAAGTTCGCCGTCCGTACCCGCGTCATCCGCGAAACGGACGCCACCCGCCCGCGGCTGCCCCGGCTGTTCCGCCGCTGGCTCGGGGGCTACTTCTTCCTGGTGATCTGGATCATCGCCGCCTGCTTCGACCTGGAGGACGACCCCGAGGACTTCTGCGGGCTCCGTCTGGTCAGCTACCGCGATCTGCGGGCGGTCACCGGGGCGCCCCTCCGCTGAACGGGCGGTCACCGGCCCCCTCCGCTGAACGGGCGGTCACCGGGGCACCTCCGCCGAGCGGGTGGTGGTGCGGCGGCGGGCCGGTATGCGTACGCGTCAAGAACCCGTGAAGAACGACCCGTTGCCCGCCAAGGTGCCGCCAAGGCCGCGGACGGCGGCCGTCGCACCCCGCACGCTGGCCTGGTCCCGCACGGTGCGCACGGAGGTACGACGAACGATGGCGAAGGTTTCCCAGCCCGACGGCCGGCCGGAGGAACCGCCGGATACCGCCCCCGCCACCGTCACCACCACTGCCCCCACCACCACCGCCACCGGCCCCGCCGGCGCCCCGGTCGCCGAACCCGACTCCCCGGCCGCCGAGCCCGACGCCCGGCACCGGCTCACCGCCCTCCAGGGCCTGGCCGCCCTCTCGCTCGACGCCATGGCGTCCGTGGCCTACGGCCCCGAGTCGATCGTGCTGGTCCTGGCCGCGGCGGGCAGCCACGGCCTCGGCTTCACGCTCCCCGTCACCCTCGCCATCGCCGTCCTGCTCGCCGTCCTGGTCGCCTCCTACCGTCAGGTGATCGCGGCCTTCCCCAACGGCGGCGGCTCCTACGCGGTGGCCAGGACCCACCTCGGCCGGCGCACCGCCCTGTTCGCCGCCGCCTCCCTCCTCCTCGACTACGTCCTGAACGTCGCCGTCTCGGTGACGGCCGGCGTCGCCGCCCTGACCTCGGCCTTCCCCGCCCTCTACGACGACCGGGTGGGGATCTGCCTGGCGGTCCTCGCCCTCATCACCGCCCTCAACCTGCGCGGCATCGTCGACTCGGCAAAGGCCTTCCTCGTCCCCACCGCCGTCTTCGTCGGCGCCATCCTGGCGATGGTCGCCGTCGGGCTCTTCCGCGCCGCGCCCGCCGCCACCGTCACCGCCGACGGACACGCCTCCGTCCTCGCCGACAACGCCACCACGGTCGGCGCCCTGCTGCTGCTCAAGGCGTTCGCGGCCGGCTGCTCGGCGCTGACCGGGGTCGAGGCGGTCGCCAACGCGGTGCCGTCCTTCCGCGCCCCGGCGACCCGGCGCGCCCAGCGCACCGAGGTCGCGCTCGGCGTCCTGCTCGGTGTGATGCTGATCGGGCTGTCCGTCCTCATCGGCCGCTTCCACCTCCAGCCGGTCGAGGGCGTCACCGTCCTCGCCCAGCTCGCGGACGCCTCGTTCGGCCATCACGCGGCGTTCTACGTCGTCCAGTTCGCCACCATGGTGCTGCTGGCCCTCGCCGCGAACACCTCCTTCGGCGGTCTGCCCGTCCTGATGGGCCTCCTGGCCCGGGACAACTACCTCCCGCACGTCTTCGGCCTGAAGGCGGACCGCCAGGTGCACCGCCACGGTGTACTGGCGCTGGCCGCCGTCGCCGCCGCGCTGCTCATCTTCTCCGGCGGCGACATGAACACCCTCGTCCCGCTGTTCGCCCTCGGTGTCTTCGTCGGCTTCACCGTCTGCCAGATCGGCATGGTCCGGCACTGGCGGCGTGAACGCTCCCCGAGGTGGCGCGGCAAGGCCCTGCTGAACGGCTTCGGTGCCCTGCTCACCGGCGTCTCGGCGGTCGTCGTCACCGCCACCAAATTCAGTGAGGGCGCCTGGCTGATCCTCGTCGCCCTGCCCCTCCTCGTCCTCACCTTCGAGGCGGTCCACCGCGCCTACGCCCGGATCGGCACACGCCTGGGCCTGGGCCGCCTCCCCGAACCGCCGCGTCGCGCCCCCTCCCTGGTCGTCGTCCCCGTCTCGCACCTGTCCCGGCTCACCGCCGAGGCGCTGAACGCGGCGGTGTCCCTCGGCGACGAGGTGGTCGCGGTCACCGTCACCCACGACACCCCCGAGGACCGCCCGGCCACCGAGGCACTCCGCCGCGACTGGGAACTCTGGAGCCCCGGCGTCGAGCTCCTCGAACTGCCCTCGGCCACCCGCTCCCTCGGCCGCCCCATTGCCGCCTACGTCACCGGCCTGACCGCCCGCCGTCCCGGCACCCGCATCACCGTGCTGATCCCGGAGGCCGAACCCGCGCACCTCTGGCAGCGCCTGCTCCAGAACCAGCGCGGGGCGGTCGTCGCGCACGCGGTCCGCCGGGACACCGACGCGGTGATCTGCCGACTGCGGTTCCGCCTGACGCCGCCCGCTCGCATGTGGTGACGGCCAGTTGGCGGTGGGGGCCTCTACCGTGACGACATGGACGCCATCACCACGGATATGGATTTCGACGACCATTGCGCCGAAATCGTCCACCAGGCCGACCTGCTGAGCACCGGCCTCGACGAGGGCACCCGGCTGACGGCCTCCGTGCCCTCCTGCCCCGACTGGAACCTCGCCCAGCTGCTCCGGCATCTGGGCGAGGCCCACCGCTGGGTCGAGGAGCTCGTCCGGACCCGGGCGACCGAACCCCCGCCCGACACCGCGCTCCGGCACCTCCCCCGCGACACCACCGAGACCCCGGCCGCGCTCGCCGCCTGGCTGACCGAGGGCGCCCGGCTCCTCGCCGGCACCCTCCGCAACGCGGGCCCCGGCGCCCGTATCTGGACCCCGCTCCCCTCCGGCTCCCCACGCTTCTTCGCCCGCCGTATGGCCCACGAGACGGTCATGCACCGGGCCGACGCCACTCTGACCCTCGGCACGGACTTCACCGTCGACCAGCGGGTCGCCCTCGACTGCCTCGACGAGTGGATGGAACTCGGCTCCCTGCCCGAGATGTTCGACTACCACCCCGACCGGCGCGATCTCCTCGGCCCCGGCCGCACCCTCCACTTCCACGCCACGGACACCCCACCGGAAGCGGCCGCCGACTGGCTCGTCGACCTCACCGGCACCACCCTCGCCTGGCGCCGCACCCAGGAACCGGCCGCCGTCTCCGTCCGCGCACCCCTGACAGACCTCTTGCTCCTCATCTACGGCCGCGCCCCCAGCGACAACGGGTCCTACGACATCACCGGCGACGCGGAACTGCTGGAATTCTGGCTGTCGCGGGTGCTGTTCGGGTGAGCGCTTGCGGAGGGGCGGGGGCGGTGAAGGGGCGATGCGGCGGAAGGGGTGCGTCCGGTGCGGGGCCGGCCTCCTGGCTTCCTGGCTTCCTGGGCTCCTGGCCTCCTGGCTTCCTTGGCTCCTGGCTTCCTTGACGTGAACCGACCGGGCCGCCACGGCGTGAGTTAGGTTGACCGTCATCCGCGTGTCCAGCATCAAGGAGTCAGAACATGACCGATTCCGATCAGTCGGGCAGCGTCCCGGGCCTGCCTCCCACCCCGCCCCCGCTCCCCCCGCAGACCGGACCGCAGACCGTTCCGGCGAACGCGGACGAGGCGCTGGAGATCGGCCGGGAGCACTACCCCGAGGTCGGCTCACCCGGCGGCCCTTCCGGCCTGTTCGTCCATGAATTCGACATCGGCTACCTGATCCACGCGAGCTGGCCGCCCGCCGAGGACCCCACCGCCCCTCCCGCGAATCCCGGAGGAAGCAACGTCGTGATCTCCAAAGCCGACGGCGAGGTGTCGTTCCTGCCCAACTTCCCCCCGGAGGAAGCGGTCGAGCTCTACCACCGCCTCCGCGGCGGGCGGACTTCCTGAGGCCTCCGGGCCGCATCTCCTTCGCCCCACGCGGAGCCAGAGTCTCACCAGTAGCACCTGGTGGGTTGTCAACCTCGGCGGTTAAGCTTTGGCTTGAATATCTCGTTGGGTAACGAGTAGAACGCGGGGGATGTCATGGCTGGCGCCGGTGGATTCCAGACCGACGTGGAGAGCCTCAAGGCTGAGGGCACGAACTTCGTCAAGCTCGGTGAGGACTTCTATTCCTCGGTGGCGCGGCTGATGGACGGCCTGCATGCGCTGGGGGCGGGGCCGCCCAGCAACGGGCAGGAGAAGGCTCCGCCGGAGAAGTCGTTCGGCGAGCAGTTCATGAGCGGTCTGACGACGTTCGCCAGCAAGGACGGGGCTCCGCCGTGGGGCGATGACGAGATCGGCGAGAAGTTCGGTGTCGTCTACGAAGGCGTGCGCGACGGCATGAACGAGTCGATGGGCCATCTCTCCGCCCAGCTCCAGAAAATCGGCAAGGCGCTGACCTCGATGTCCAAGAACCATGCGGAGAACGAGGAGTTCAACGACTCGCTGATCAAGCAGCACGTCGAGAACAAGCAGGCGTGGCGGGACCCGACCGTCGACGACACGGTCCGCACGTCCATCACGCCCGCGAAGCACTGAGGCCACCGGCCGGTTCCGGGGATTTCCACACAGCGGGCCTTCCGCAGCGGCCTTCCGCGCGGCCCGCGCCTGCAACACGTCTAGAAGCACTTTTCACGGGGGAGCTCCATCTTGTCTGTCATGCTGCCGGATCCTCTTGAGTGGGTCCTGGACATGCTCGGCTTCAACTGGCCGCATGCGGACGAAGACAAGTTGATGGAATGTGCGCAGGTCTGGCGCAATTTCGCGGCGGAGGTACAGGGGCACCAGGCCCGGGGCGCCAGTTATGCAGGCAATGTGCTCGCGGAGAACTCCGGCGATGCCATCGAGGGCTTCAGCAAGGCGTGGGAGAAGTTCTCCGGCGGTTCGGGGTATCTGAACGACGCGGCGCAGGCGGCCGAGGTCATTGCCTTCACGTTCGAGGCCGCCGCCGTGCTGGTCATCGGCATGAAGGTGGCCGTGATTGTCCAGTTGGCGATTCTGGCCGCGGAAATCATCGCGGCGCAGGTCGCGGCCCCCTTCACCCTCGGACTGTCCGAAATAGCCGGCGCGGCCGCCACGCTGGCCACGCGTGAAATGGTCCGCAGGATCCTCAAGGAGGTCGCCAAGCAGCTGCTTGACGCGATCATGGAGGCCGCCAAGGAGCCGGTGATCTCCGCGCTGGAGGCCATGGCGTCCGACCTCATCGCCCAGACCGTCAACCAGAACTTCGGCGCCCAGAACGGCTACAACCTCGGCCGCACCGCCAAGGAGGGCCAGAAGGCCGCCACCGACGCCCTCAAGAACACCGGCGAATCCCTCGGCGAAAGCCTCCGCGACGGCGCAGGCGGCCGCGCCGGACGCCACGCCCGCAACGGCCTGGACAGCGCGGCGGGGCACGGCAGCGACGGCAGCGACTCCACGGACAGCGGCAGCGACGGGGGCTCCAGCGGGTCGGAGAGCGGGTCGGGGAGCAGGTCCGGGAGTGGGTCCGGTAGCGGGTCGGGGTCAGGCACTGGCTCCGGCAGCGGGTCCGATGGCGGCGGTTCCGGAAGCGGTTCCGACGGGGGCAGCTCCGGAAACACCTCAGGCACCGGCTCGGGGACGGACGCGGGGGCCGGCTCGGACGGCGGCTCCGACGGGGGCGGTTCCGGCAGCACCTCCGGTGACTCCGGCGGCGGCAGCAGCACGGGCAACGGCAACCGCGGCGGCTCGGACTCCGGTGGCTCCACCAGCCACACCCCCCGCGCCTCGGACAACACGGGCGCCGGCAGCACGGACGCCGGCAGGGCCTCTAACACGGACTCGGGCACAAACTCGGGGACGAACTCGGGCACAAACTCGGGGACGGGCACGGGCACCAACCCGAGCTCCTCCGCCGACGGTTCTTCCCACGGCTCGGACCCCTCGCGCAGCGTCCCCGAGGCACAGCCCCTCCCGCCGCCGGACCAGCGCTCCCCCTTCGACGAGGGCTACTCCGGCAGCAACGACAGCCCGTACGGGACGTCCCCCACCCCCGACTCGGGGCCCACCCCCGACTCCGGACACACTCCCGAATCGGGGCCCACCCCGGACACCTCCCGCCCGGACCCCGACTCGATCAGCACCCAGCCCACCCCCGACAACACCCCCGACGCCGCCCGTCCCGACCCTGACTCGATCAGCACCCAACCGGCGCCCGACAACACCCCGGACGCGGTACGCCCTGACGCGGACTCGATCAGCACCCAGCCCGCACCGGACAACACCCCCGACGCCGCCCGCCCGGACACGGACTCGATCAGCACCCAGCCGGCCCACGACAACACCCCGGACGCGGCACGCCCCGCCCCCGCCCCGGACTCCGTCAGCACCCAGCCGGCACCGGACCAGTCCCCCCAACAGGGCGGCCCTTCACACCCCGACGCACCCCAGTCGGCACCGACTCCCTCGCCGAGCCCGGACCCCGTAGCCGGCAACCCGCCCTCGTACGGCGACAACTCGTCCGACGCGGGCAGCAACGGCACCTCCAACGGGGACAACTCCGCCACCGGCAGCGGCCGCGCCTCGATGCCGCACGTCGGCACACCATCGCAGGGCGCCCCCGTACAGCACACCCCGTCGTCCGGCCAGCCCATCCAGCAGCGTGACCCCGCTCCCGGCGACCCCATGCCCACGGTGGACGGCCCCGACGACACCGCCGTCACCACCCAGTCCGCGGGCACCGCAACGCTCCCCCCGCCCACCCAGCACACCGCCGACACCGGCGCCGCCGCCACCCCCACCCCGCCACAGGCGGCGCAGCAGAACACCACCCAGGCCAACGGCCCGATGACGATGGGCCCCATGCCACCCCAGGGGGCCGGGACCGGTACGACCACCACCCCCCGCGGCGGCACCCCGCCCCACACCAACGGCAACGGAAACGGAAACGGAAACGGCAACGCTTCCGCTCGCTCCAACCGTCGCCCCGACGGCTCCCAGGCGATCCACGACGCCAGCCAGCAGCCCACACCGGACCGCCCCGCCTACAACCCCCGCCTCGACGGGCCGCGCCGGGAAGAGACGTCCCGGCCCTACAACCCGCGGCTGGACGGCCCCCGTCGCGACGCCCCCTCCACACCGCCCGGCGACAACCGACGCCCGGACGGCTCACAGATCATCCAGGACCACACCCAGCAGCCGAGCCCCGAGCGCCCCCCGCACAACCCCCGCCTCGACGGTCCCGCCCGCGACACCGAGCCCGGCCCCGACCAGAACAACACCCCCCGGCCGGACGCCGCCACGCCCCACCAGAACGACAACCACCAGCAGGCCCCCGCCGACCCGAGCGGAGCCACCACTCATCCGGACGCGGCGCAGCAATCCGACTCTCCCCGCACGGACCGACCTCAGCCCGAGGGCCCCCAGACCCCGGCACACCCGGACGCCCAGAACCCCGGCGCACCAAACCCCAACTCCCCCCACCCGCACCAGCAGCCGCCAATTCAGCAGCAGCCGTACTCACAACAGCAGACCCCCCAGCAACACCCCCTGCAACACCCCCAGCAAAGCCACCAGCAACAACCCACGCTGCAAAGCCACACACCACCTCAGCAGCACTCGCAGCAGCACCCACAGCAGCAGGCACCCCAGCAGCCACACCCCCAGCACCAGCCGCCGCAGCAGCAGCTGGCGCCGCACCACCAGAACCCCAACCAGAACCAGGCCCCCCACCAGACTCAGCCCACCCCGGACCAGCAGCCTCAGCAGCAGGCGCCGGTCCCACAGCCCGCGAACCTGCAGAGTCACACCGATGTCCGGATCGGCCTCAACGTCCAGCCGGGCGGCCTGTATTCACCGTTCCCCCACGACCAGCAGGCGCTGGTGGCGAGCTTCCCGCGGAACCCGGACGGCACTCCGCGGCCGTTCAACGACCCGTTCCAGCCCTGGGCCCAGCTCCAGAACGACGGTGGCCACACCGTGGTCGGCCGGTCCAACAACTGCGCCGACTGCACCCGCTCCTTCATGGAGTCCTGGTACGGCAACCCGCAGGTGTCCGCGCCACGCACCTACGACCCGGACGGCAAGGGCGGCATCGACCGCAATTCCGGTGAACGAAACGGCACCGCCAACATCCAGCAGTACGCGGGCACCGAGTTCCGTAATTCCGGCCCGAACTCCAAGGACGGCTACACCCGAATAGCCGACGAGCTCCGCCAGGCCGGCCATGGCGCAGCGGCAGCGGTGCTGGTCACCTGGCCGAAGAAGCCCAACGGCGATCCCGGCGGCGCGCACGTCTTCAACGCCGTCAACCACAACGGCCGGGTCATTTGGGTCGACAGCCAGACCGGCACGGTCAGCGAACAACCGATCAACACCAGCGCCGAGAACGTCTGGCACCTCGTCCTCGACGCCGACCGCAAGCCCTTCGACCCCGCCACAGCCCAAACCCAGACCCCACAGCAACAAACCCCCCAACCCCAGCCCCAAAACCAACAGCAGCAAGCACAGGCCCAGGCACAGCAGGCGCAGGCGCAGCAGCAGGCCCAGGCCCCACAGCACCAGCCGAGCCCGTACGCCCAGCAGTCCCATCAGCAGCAGGCCCCGTACGCACCGCAGCCGGGCCCGCAGCAGCCCAACCCGTACCAGCAGCCGACCCCACAGCAGCAGCCCCACCAGCAGTACCAGCCGGGCCCCTACAACCCGCAGCCCCACCAGCAGCACCCGTACGCACAGCAGCCGGGCCCGCAGCAGCCCAACCCGTACCAGCAGCAGAGCCCGTACGCGCAACAGGCCAACCCCTACGCTCAGCCTCAGCCGAACCCGTACGCCCAGCAGCAGCCAGGTCCCCACGCACAGCAGCAGCCCCATCCGTACACCCAGCCACCGCACCAGCAGCCCCAGAACCACAACCCGTACCTGCAGCCGTCCCCGCAGAATCCGCAGAATCCGCAACACCCAACGCACCCGGCAGCAGCACCGGAGACCGTCAGCGGCTCACCGGACTCCGTGCGGCCCCACGACCGCACCCAGCCGGACGCGGGCGACACCGCCCTGCGACCTGGCACGGAGTCACGCCGGCCCGCCCAAACCCCGGACTCCGACCCCCAGGTACCGGCAGAGCCAGGTGCTTCCGGCGATCACGGTGTCGACGGTGACGCCGACCACTCCTCTCGGCCTGAGTACACCTCTCAGGACCAGAACGCCGATGCCTCTTCCCCCGATTCGGAAGAGCACAACGACACCGACACCCCGCCCTCCGGACAGCCGCCTGCCGACGCCGGGGATTACCACCAACCGAGCTTCGAGGACATCCGCAACGAGCTCCTGGAGGGCGAGGGCGGGCTCGTCCTGCCCGATTCCCACGACCAGCAAGCGCTCGAGGATGCCGTACCACGCGACGAGGACGGCTATTTCCAGCGGTTCCCCGACCCCTACGGTGACTGGGCAGATCTCCAGAACGACGGCGGCCAGTCCGTACCGGGCCGCGACGACAACTGCGCCGACTGCAGCCGCTCGTACCTGGAAACCTGGTACGGAAACCCGCAGGTATCCGCGCCCCGCATGCAAGACGGCGACTTCGGTGAGAGGGACGGCGAGGACAACATCCAGCGCTGGCTCGGTGCAGAATTTCAGCACGCGGGCGACGATGCCCTGGCGTACTCGCGGGTCGCGGAGGACCTGCGTAACGCCGGGCACGGAGCCGCAGCCATCGTCTGGGTCGGGTACGTCGACGACGACGGAGACCCTTACTCGTCCCACCTCTTCAACGCGGTCAACTACCACGGCTCTGTCGTCTGGGTGGACACCCAGTCGCGCGAGGTAATGAACCGGCCGATCAACACAGCGGATGTGGGCGAGGTCTGGCACCTCCCCCTGGACGCGGAGGCACAGCCGCTCTATCCCCCGAGCGACTCGGAGTCGGATGCTTCGGAGCCGGGCGCCGCGCCCGCCGAGAGGGACGATGCCGCGTCCTACCCAGATCCCGGGGGCCACCGACAGGATCAGCCGGCCCCGTCGGACAACCACGATGCCGACCCCTCACATGCTGTGTCGGCCGCGGCGCCGGACGACCAACCCGAACCCTCGCATTCGGCCTCGGAGTCGCGTCCCCGGACGGAGCCCGGCGGAATCGTCGATCCCGACCCGGAGCACCAAAGGGATCTTGAGAACAGGATCCCCCGGACCCCAGAAGGCACCGCCCAGCGCCATCCGGACCCGAACGAGGGGGACTGGACGGACTTCATCAACCAGCCTGGTTCCGATGCCCCGGGGCGCAGCAACAACTGTGTCGACGTGGCCCTGTCCGCAGCTGACACATATGCAGGCGCACCGACCGCGGCCGGAGCTCGCACACCTGACCTCACTGCTGATGGCGTCGCGTCCGATCGCGGTGAAACGGGCGGCCGCGACCGCATGGAGAACGCCCTCGGAGCCCGCTTCACGGACTTCGGCAACGGCCGCCAGGCCTTCAACGGCATCGAGAACGCTCTTCGCCAGTCCGGGCACGGCTCCCAGGCCGTTATCGTGACCCAGCACTCCGACGGCCGTGCTCACGCCTGGAACGTGGTCAACCACAACGGCAGAATCACCTATATCGATGCCCAAACGGGCCGCCGCAGCGACAAGCCGCTTCACAGCGGCGAGCACGGCGTATTCGCAGTCCCCTTGGACAGCAACCGCAAGCCCATTCAGGTTGTCCCCTCTGCCGGCACCAGTGCACAGCACGACCGGCAAAGTGCCTCTCCGGCCCAAGCGGGGCGCCGCCCGTCGGAGAATCCTGCCGGCACCGTTGATGAATCAACCGAGCAGGACGGACAGACCCAGCCCAAGAGCAAGTACCGAGAACCCGGCATGCCGGACGGGCAACCGGTCAATCACCTGCCGGAGAATGTCCGGGTGCTGCCCGATGAGGGCCAGCAACTGCTGCGGGACAACCTCGACGTCTACGAGACAGATATGCAGGCTGTCTACGACAGCGTGCGCGACTGGGTCGATGACGGAAGCATCGAAGCTCTCATCCAGCACCTGACCCCCGATGAGGCCGAATCGCCCCCGGAGGAGGGTGACTCCACCCCGGAGGACGGAGCCACCGAAGCCGGCCCGGAGAAGCCTCCGAGGTTCACTCTGACGTCAGAGGAGCTCGGGCAAAGGCTCGACGGCTTTGCGGACATGGACGCCGGGCAGCGCGGAGCGGTGGTGTCGATCATCGCCCGTTTGAGTCTCTCCTTTCATGAAAGCCATGCGGTCGGCGTTTCCCCGTACCCCGTCGAACGGCCGTACAAATGGAAAGAGGACCCGAATCGCCCGGCTCCACTGCGACGCGATGTGCGGCGCCAGACCAACGACGCGAAATCCGGGGAAGAAGAAGACTCCCGCGGCGTGAAGCAGCACCGCAAGGCCAACTTCATGGAGGCAAAAGACTTCGCCGGAAATGTACGCAAGCATCTTCTCGCGGAGCTCGTGGATGCCGGCCGACCGGCATCAGACCTCAAGAACGCATCCGAAGGTGACGGCGCCGGCAACACTCGACCGGACTTCAGTGGCCGCAATTATGCGGTGATTGAGGTGTACGACCCGAATTCGCAGAAGACGAATTACATCGTTGACAGCTCCATTCCCCCCGGTGAAAAGGGCGTCAGCACCGCGCACTCCGAACCTCATCTGGTTGGCTACGTGAAGCGACTGAATGAGGCACGGGGCACCGACACCAGTCAACACATACAGATACGCGCCATGTTCACGGAGCGAGAACCTTGCGGAACGGTGAAGGGAGCGGGCCATGCCGAGTGCTCCCCCTACCTGGTCCAGCACTCCGAGGGGACTACCGTGCACTACGCCACGACATATCGAAGTGGCCCGTGGGTGGCGGATCCGGATCCGAACGGAATCCAGACCCGGACCAAGGCTCAGATCAAGACAATGGTTGACGCCGAGTTCCAGGATCACCTCAACGAAGTCGGCGAAATCTGGCTTTCGTTGCGCGACGCCCAGCGAAAGAACGGAACAGGCGCGGACGACTGATAGGCAGATTCACTGACCCTGGCTCCAATGACACGCAAATTCCCGTCTAGTAGGGTATGTCCATGACCGATGCACGCGATGCGGAACTCCATGCCTCCGCCAGTCGACTTCTGAATGGTTTGACGGCATCGGGCCGCGCCGGTGACGTCTTCTTCGTGGCCGGCCCTCCTGCTGCCGGGAAGAGTCGCACACTGGAGCTGGTCCGCCGGCGCATGCCCGAAGCAGCACTTATCGATTGCGTCGGGCTGCGCGCCGATGAAGTGATCCTTCAGGTATTGGACGTGTGCGGGGTTCAGCGTCCGCATTCAGTCGCCAAAGAGAACCTTGATGCGCTGGTGAAGGGCATCCGCGGCGATCACACCGTCCTGCTGACGAACGTGCAATGGGCAGGCACCCTGCGTACCACTGATGAACCAGGACGCATCAGGCGCGCGGCTTTCCGGATGGGCAGGGCGAAGCGGTCTCGCATCCGCTTGGCGCTGGAGACCGCCGAGCCGCAGCCGGGGCAGGCCGATGAGCCGCCCCAGCTCATCCGCCTGGGATCCGGAAACCTCTTCAGTGCCCCTGAAGGACTGGCTCCCGAGATCCAGGCCCTGGCCTTGGCGGAATACCCCGTAGTACCCGTCCAGGCATGGAGCATCCTGTGTGAAAGCATGGGCCTGACCACCGCGCCCGCAGACCTTCAGGGATTCCCGGATCTATATCCCGGTCTGCTGAAGTGGGTGCCGAATGACGCGCTTGCCGGTCCTGGTGTGGCTTTCACCCACGAAGGGCTTGCACACGCATTGCGCCTCTCCCAGCACCCGGACGCGGGCGAAGCGCACGCGATGATCCGGCAGTTGCTGAGCGAGCGGCTCATAGTGCACACGCATCCGCACGGCTGGGCGGACGGCGGCCCATTGGCTCGTTATGCAGCTCACGGCCTGCCGGGACATGCCGCAGCATCCGGCAGTCTGCAAGAAGTGCTGGAGGACCGCAGGGTACTTGCTCTCCTGGATCCGAGTTCGGTCATGGAGGCGTATCGTGCCGCCTTCGGCCGGGGTATCCCGCCGGACACCATGGCTGCGAGCCTGCGCTATGGGGAGCTGTCCGGCATGGAACCCATGCGCCAAGGCGAGTGGGCGGCCTGGCTGCACCATTTCGCCGTCACCCATGGAGATCAGGAGGCCGCAGACGCGGTACTGGCCTCCGAAGTGGCCCTGGAATGGCAGACATTGTGGTCTGACCTGCGTCCGACCGGTGCCTTCCTCGGGGAGGGACTCACGCACCACCCGACCGGTATCACCAGCCTCAGCGCCACCGAACACACAGTTACCGCGACCAACGAATTGCTCGGAACCTCGTGGGCGTGGGGGCTTCGCTCAGGTCGGCCACACGAATCGGCCGATACGAGTGCCCAAGCACTGGAAGCACGACGCATGGTCAATACGTCACGTGGCTGGCGCCCGGCCCCTGGCGAACCCCAGGGTGCGTTCATTCCCCGCTGCCCCAGGGACATTCGCGCGGCAGTACGGATCGGGGACATTGCCGTGCTGGGTGGAGACCGCGGAGTGTTCGCCGTAGAAATCCTCGAAAAGGAACCGGAGCACGAAGTGTCGCCCTGGCATGGCGCACCCTTGCTGGATGCGTACGAGCGCGAAGTCGCCACGCGTCCGCTCCCTGAAGCCTTCCGGGACCCGTCAGCGACGCAACTGTCCGAGGCGTTCGGGAATGATTCGGTGTTCCGGCCGACCGAGTCAGAAATCCCCGAAAGCCTGCACGGCACGGAAGCGGCTCAGTGGCTCATCGAGCACGGCCTGCCAATCGTGGAGCTCCTTACCCTGAACACACGCGGTCTGCGCACCCAGGGACTTCGAGAGGTTCCACCGCCCGACGAGCTAGAGGTTCCTTCACACCGGCGCACCGGGCCCTACTTCGCGTTGGGAGACCTCCTCGGCGGCGACTTGATCCTGGACGGTGGAACCGGGCAGGTGCTGTGCACATCCGGTGCCGTGGAAGATCAGCTGTCGGGCAGCAGCCTGCCGCAATTCGTGGCCATGTTCCATCTGGTGGGGCGATATCACCTATTGCTCTCCGAGTCACTCACCGTAGACAAGCTCGAGGCGGCTGCCGAGCTGCAGTCATGGATCCTCGAGATTGACCCTGCGACTGCCCCCGGAGAGGTCTGGGAAACTTTGCTCAACGACCCGGAAATCGAGCCATAGGTCTCCCCGTCATGCCTGGCGTTGGCTTCCCCAGCATGGCACGAGCTGAATACAGCGAGGAAAATACATGACAGATCCGAGTTCTTCGACGCCCGATCGACCGCTGCCGACAAGCGCCGAGGATGCCCTGGAAATCGCCCGCATGACATACTCCCCGGTCTGGCCGGATGGGACCCCGGCTCCCCTCAAGGTCCTCGAGTTCGACATCGGATACCTCGTCTATCCGAAGCTCCCGCCCCATCCTCGGACGACGTCGACGGGGGAGAGACGGCGCCCAAGGAACCCCGGCGGAACCTGCGTCGTGGTCTCCAAGGACACCGGTGAAGTCAGCAGCGTCTCCCTGCGGCCACCGTCGGACGCCATTGCGTTGTATCGCAAGTTCTACCGGCCGGACACGCTCTAGGCCTGCCGGGTCGCACATCCTCGTGACCAAGGACACCGGCGAAAGCGTCACCGTGCCCAACCTCCCCACGGAGACAGTCATCGCCCATTACCGGCAGCAGCGTCAGTGCCCCGCGTAGGCAGGCACAATCCGTCCGGTGGTCACGGCCGTACGCCCGCACGATTCCCACCGGTTGGAAGCCGACCTTGCGATAGCTGCGGATGGCGGCGGTGTTGGCGGCCGCCGGGTCGATGGTCAGGCGGTGGTGGCCGCGTTCGTGCCGTACTGCCGCACAGGGCGCAGTAACCCCTGCACAGTCGACACGGCCCCCGGGCAGCACGAGCCAAGGACGCCGGTGTGGCGCCGCCCCAGATAACCCCCTGACGTCGATGGGAGTGCACGTTCGTGGAGTCATCTCCAACTGCCCTTGCGGAGCTCGAAGCTTGGCTCGGTGAGCCTCGGCGCAAAGGCGGCGTGCTCGTATTGCGCGGTGCCGGCGGTTCCGGTGCCGGGCCGGTACTCGACGACGTCCGTCGACGTGTGCCCGACGCCGTTTTCGTCGATTGTCTCCATCTGAGTGCCGAGGAAGTGGCTCTTCACGTACTGCTCGGCCTAGGGGTGAATCCGGAGGCCGCTCACGAACGGCGAGCGAGTCTCTGGAGTGCGCAAGGGCTCATCAACCGCGATGCGGTCGTGCTGCTGGCCAACGCCCAATGGGCCGGGCCCACGGTCACCTCGACAGAGCCCGGGCGGGTGCTCCGTCTGGTCGCGGAACGCTTCGGGCGCGATGACCGCCGGTGTCTGCGCATTGTGGTGGAAGGGGATGCCGGGCGTGCACGTATCCCCCATCGCCGGCACGTGCAGGAAGTCTTGATAAGTGACGGCGACGAGTCGGCCGGCGCGGGAACTCATGCGGGAACTCATCAAGAGGCCGTTGCTGTGTCTCAGCACCGTGCCGTTCAGCTCCTCGCTGCGGCCGAGGCGCCTGGGGTTGCCTTTCCTGTGTGGTCAGCGCTCTGTGAGGCTTTGGGTCACCACACAGAAGAGGAGGAGCTGCGCTCGCTCGTCGCCCAATACCCGGACCAGCTGGCGGTAGACGCCGCCGATAACGGCACCGAGAGCGTTTCTTTCACCACACCGGCGGTGCGGTCAATTGCTCGCGAGACAAGCGCCCTCTCCCCCATGGATCAGCAGGACCTTTTCCATTACCTCTCCGCACACGCGGGCCCACCCGAGCTGGCTCGGTATGCCGCTCAGGCCCTCCCCGTGCACGCGGCGCTCGGCGGTTGCCTTGAGGAATTGCTGGGCAATGGGGAGATGCTTGCCCGGACGGAACGCTACGGGCTGCTGCAGGGACTGGCCGCGGCCTGGCCGGCGGGTGTGCCACAAGGCACTGTCGCGATGGATATTCACTATCTGGAAACACAGCGAGTTGATCCCGTATCGACCGGCGAGTGGGTTTCCTGGTTGCACTGGGCGGCAGTGAACCGTGGGCGGCGCGATATCGCAGACGGACTCGCGAACGCCGGCATCGATTTGCCCTGGCAGACACTCTGGTCCCATCAGCGGCCGTACGGCGTATTCGGTCCGGTGGAAGGGGAAGTGGGACGCGTCGACCAGGTGCGCGTGGAGCGCAGGGAGGAGGTGCCGGTAGCTGTCATGAGGCGGGTCGTCCAGTACGACGACATGGGCGGGCCGTTGAACGAGGAATACGTGGAGCGTGTCTTCGCTCTCGATGACGGCACGGAAGTGGGCACGGAAAGGGTCGTACGGATTCCGCACACCCAGGACACCCCCAGGCCGGCGGAGTTCCAGGAGGACACAGCGCTACCGGCGCCCAGGACTCCCGACGCCAACAGAAGCATCAGGTCTGCCGGACCGGGCCGCTGGGTGATCGGCGGACAAGGCGGGCTGTACGCAGTGGACGTAGCGGCCTCGGCCGGTGGAAACGCAGGAGTATGGGGTGGCGGTCCCTACCTCGGACCTGTCACAAAGGCGGCCACCTGGCAATGTCCCGAAGAGGCGCTTACCGATGATGCCCCTTCTCAAGCATGGCTGGAGAGGGCTTTCGGTACCGGAAGTTGCCGGACCATGAGTGCCACCGAACTACCCGACGGCCTCCGCAATCCCACGGCCCGGGAGTTCTTGAGCACGACCGGCCTGCCGTACCTGAACGGACAGACCCCCTTCTTCTCCTCACTCCCCCTGGACGAACAGGGCCTCCCGGATTTCGAATGGCCAGAAGATGCCCCGGACCCAGAGGCGGATGGCCCCTTCTATCGGATCGGCTCGTGGATGGGAGGAGCCGTGGTACTGGACGGATCGAGCGGAGCAGTCCTCCAGGACACGGAGAGCGGTTACTCCACAGTCCTCTTGGCCAGCAGCCTTCCGCAATTCGCCACGGTGCTACGGCTCTACTGCGAGTACCGCACCAGTTGGCTGCCCACCCTCGCTGAAGCCGCGGACGCCCGGTGGAGCCTCAGGGAATGGGCGGAGGAAATCGACGACGCCACGGAAACCGGGGATCACTGGGACGAGGTCTTCGAAGGCAAATTGGACAACCTCGGCTCATATTGACGGCCGCCCGGCCTCAGCACCCTTGAAAGAAACACCAGCCGGTTGCCCTCAGGACCTCCGCGGCGATGTCCCTGACGGATCGGCCGTCGGTGGCTACCCGAATGGTGTCGTCGGAGACCCTTTCATCCAAGAGCCGGGCCTTGTACGCACTGCTCTTGCGTTCCCGTTCGAGCTCCGATCCGATCTCACGGGCCGCCAGCCGCTCGTGGGTGGTGGAGTCGGAGGCGGTGAGGAGGACCCGTACGGTCCGGGTGTCTGCCCCTATGGCTCGCTCGAAGAGGCCGGCGCTCTCAGGAAGCACAGACACGGTGTTGGTGTAGATGAGGCGGCGATAGCCGAGTTGGTGGTAATTAGCCCATATCGCGCTGAGGTTGCGTTCGGTGATCTGAGAGCGGTGCGGGTCTCCGTCCGGGGCCGGATGCACCTGGCCCATGAAATCGCCCTCGATGATGGCGTGCGGAACGGACGCGGCCCGCAACTGATCCGAAACCTCCCAGCCGACCGTGGACTTGCCAACACCTGCCCTGCCGCCAATAAGCAGTAATTCTGTGCGGTTCATGGCGACATGATGACAGCCGGCTCACGACGAGCCCGGAAGATGAGGAGGGATCACGTGCCTGAGCCGGAGAGCACCGCGCCGACAACCCCAGAAGAAGCGCTGACCATAGCCCGTCCCCACTTTCACCCCCGCTGCCGCGACGGCTCCCCTGCCTCCCTGCACGTCCGGGAATTCGACCTCGGCTACCTGATCTACGCCACGTTCCCGCCCACCGAGCCTCGTTCGTTCGGTGGCAGCCACCTTGTCGTGTCCAAAGTTGACGGGGCACTGACCTTCGTTCCCAACTTCCCGCCGGAGTCCGCGATCGCCCTCTACCGCAGGCGCCACCACCCCAACCCCTGACGGCTGCCGGCCCCGCATCTCCTCAGGTCAGCTCGTCCGCCAGCAGATCCATCAGCAACCCGTCCGCCCAGCCGCCCGTCCGGTGGTCGCGTCCGTAGGCCCGCATGATTCCGACGGGTTGGAAGCCGACCTTGCGGTAGCTGCGGATGGCGGGGGTGTTGGCGGCGGCCGGGTCGATGGTCAGGCGGTGGTGGCCGCGTTCGTGGATCAGCCAATGGGCGAGTGTGCGGACGGCGTCCGTGCCGAGGCCCTGGCCGTGCCGGCGCGCCGTGAGGAAGATGTCGATGCTCGCGTGCCGGAATTCGGGGTCGGTTTCCTCGGAGAACTGGATCGCCCCGATGACCTCGTCGTGGCAGAGAATGGCGAGCATGTCCCGGTAGTCGTCGGGCACCGACCACCACGCCGCGACCTCCGGTTCCCGGACGATGCGGTCGAGGGTGGTGATGTCCGTAGCTGTCGTCGGCCGCAGTACAACCGCCGCCCCGTGCAGTTCCCCCACTTCACCGCCCGGTTGCTGTTGTCGGTCGTCGCCGCTGTCCGAGTACATCTACGCATTGTCCTGCGCGGGCAGGTTCGGGGAGGTTCGGGCAGGCGACCGTAGTCCGCATTCGGTCAAAAGGTGCGGTCAAGAAGGGTGCGGGCAAGAAGGGTGCGGTCAAGATGGGTGCGGCCGTATGCAGGAGCAGGTGCCCAGAGGGCCGAACCGGGGTGCGGCCGCGGGCAGTGGGGCAGCCGCCCAACCACCCAGCCACCCACCCCGGCCCCCCCGTTTCGCAGAGACGCAATGCACCCGTCACGCCCATACGGCAGCATGGACGGTCGCACCGTCGGTGATCGACCATCATCGGGACGTGACGAGCGCAGGGGGCGATGTGCCATGACGGAGATCGACAGGCGGCGGCTGCTGGCGGCCGGTGGTGGGGTTGCCCTCGCGGCGGGGCTGGCGACGGCGTGTGGTTCCAACACCGGGCGGGGCGGGGGTGGTTCGGGGCCGGAGATCAGCCAGTGGTACCACCAGTACGGGGAGCCGGGGACCGAGCGGGCCGTGAAGCGGTATGCCGCCGCGTACCGGAAGGCGCACGTCGCGGTGCAGTGGCGGCCGGGTGATTACGACCGGCAGACGGCGGCGGCGCTGCTCACCGACTCGGGGCCGGATGTCTTCGAGGTCAACGGGCCGCTGCTGGACCAGATCCAGGGCGGGCAGGTGGCCGATCTGACGGAGGTCGTGGAGCCGGTCAAGGACGACTTCAACCAGGCCGTGCTGGCGCCGAAGATCTGGCAGGACAGGATCTGGGGCATCCCGCAGGTCGTGGACACGCAGGTGCTCTATTACCGCAAGAGCCTGCTCAAGGAGGCCGGGGTCCGGCCGCCGGAGACGCTCGATGAGCTGGTGGACGGGGCGAAGAAGCTCAGCGACAGGAAGACCAAGGGGCTGTTCCTGGGGAATGACGGCGGGGTCGGGGTGCTCGGCGGGACGCCGCTGTTCGCCGCCGGGCTGAGTCTGATCAGTGAGGACGGCAAGGTCGGGTTCGACGATCCGGCCGCGGCGCGGGCGCTCGGGAAGATCCGGCAGCTGTACGCGGACAAGTCGTTGCTGCTGGGGGCGCCCACGGACTGGTCCGATCCGGCCGCGTTCGTCCAGGGGCTGACCGCGATGCAGTGGTCGGGGCTGTGGGCGCTGCCGCAGATCAAGAAGGCGCTCGGGGACGACTTCGGGGTGCTGCCGTTCCCGAAGGACGGAAGCGGCGGAAAGCCTTCCGTTCCGGTGGGCGCTTATGGCTCCGCGGTCAGTGCGCGGAGCAGGCGCAAGGCGGCGGCCACGGCCTTCGCGAAGTGGCTGTGGGTGGACCGCACCGACTTCCAGCAGGACTTCGCGCTGTCGTACGGCTTCCACATCCCGGCACGGATCTCGCTGGCGAAGAAGGCCGAGCAGCTGCGGGAGGGGCCGGCGGCGGACGCGGTCCGGTTCGCGACCGATCACGGCTATGCCGAACCGCTGTTGTGGACGACCGCGGACCGTACCGCCTACCAGGACGCGCTGAGCCGGATCATCAAGGACGGCGCCAACCCGGAGAGTGAGCTGAAGACCGTGGTGCGCAAGGTCAATGCCGAGCTGCAGCGGGTCAAGAAGAAGGTCAAGAAGCAGTGACCCAGGGAGTGGCCGACGACGTACGGGGGCCCGCGGCCGCGGCGCCGCCCGCCCCCGAGCGCCCCTCGCTCGGTGCCCGGCTGCTCGGGCCGCAGCGGCGGAATCTGTGGTTCTGGGCCTTTGTGGGGCCGTTCGCCGTCGGGCTGGGGCTGTTCACCTATGTGCCGTTGGCGTGGAGCGTCTACCTGAGCTTCTTCGACGCGCACAACACGGTGAGTCCGTCCGGCGCGGATTTCGTCGGGCTGGGCAACTACACGGCGATGGTGACCAACGAGGCGTTCCTCGGCAGCCTCGGCACCTTCGCGCTGTTCACCGTCTTCATCGTGCCGGCCACCTACGGCCTCTCGCTGGCGCTGGCGCTGATGGTCAACCGGCTGCGGTTCGCCCAGGCGTTCTTCCGGTCGGTGTTCTTCCTGCCGACGGCCTGCTCGTATGTCGTCGCGGCGGTGATCTGGAAGCTGTCGATCTTCAACGGGGTGCGGTTCGGGCTGGCCAACACCGTGCTGGGGTGGTTCGGGGCGGACCAGACCGCCTGGCTGTCGACGACCGATCCGCCCTGGTACTGGCTGGTCATCGTGACCGTACGGCTGTGGCTGCAGGCCGGGTTCTACATGATCCTTTTCCTGGCCGGGCTGCAGCGGATCTCGCCGCAGCTGTACGAGGCGGCGGCGGTGGACGGGGCGCGTCCCGGCTGGCAGGTCTTCCGCCACATCACCTTTCCGCAGTTGCGCGCCACGTCGGTGGCGGTGGTGCTGCTGCTGGTGATCAATGCGTTCCAGGCGTTCGACGAGTTCTACAACCTGCTGAGCGATGCGCGGGGCTATCCGCCGTACGCCCGGCCGCCGTTGGTCTATCTCTACTACACGGCGCTCGGCCGGGATCAGAACCTCGGGCTGGGCAGTGCGGGCGCGGTGATCCTGGCGCTGATCATCGCGGTGGCGACGGTGGTGCAGGCCCGCTGGTTCGGCCTCGGCCGCAAGGAGGAGTGAGCGGGATGGACGACGCACTGACCAGGGTCGGGCGGGCGCTGCGGGTGGTGCTGCTGGTCGCGCTGGCGCTGCTGTTCCTGGTGCCGTTCTTCCTGCTGGTGCGGAACGGGCTGGCGACCGAGCAGGACATCACCGCGCCCGACTGGACGTTCTTCCCGCGGGTGCTCCAGTGGTCGAACCTCACCGAGGTCTTCCAGGACCCGAACCTGCCGCTGGGGCGGGCGCTGCTCAACTCCACGCTGATCGCGGTGTCGACGACGGCCGGTACGGTGCTGCTCGCCTCGCTCGCGGGGTACGGCCTGGCCCGGATTCCCTACCGGCACGCCAACATCGTCTTCTACGCGATCCTGGGGACGCTGATGGTCCCGGCGGCCGTGACGTTCGTGCCGAGCTTTGTGCTGGTGTCCTCGCTCGGGTGGATCTCCACCCTGCGCGGGCTGGTCATTCCGACGCTGTTCAGCGCGTTCGCCTGCTTCATCTTCCGGCAGTACTTCCTGGGCTTCCCCCGGGAGCTGGAGGACGCGGCGCGGGTCGACGGGCTCGGTTACTGGCGGACGTACTGGCGCATCGTGGTGCCCAACGCCCGGCCGGTCTTCGCGGCCGTCGGCACGATCGTCTTCATCGGCGCCTGGAACGCGTTCCTGTGGCCGCTGGTGATCGGGCAGGACCAGGAGGCCTGGACGGTGCAGGTGGCGCTGTCGACGTTCACCACCGCGCAGAACCTCAATCTGCACGAGCTGTTCGTGGCCGCGGCGGTCTCGATCGCCCCGCTGGTGGTGGTGTTCCTGCTGCTGCAGCGGTACATCGTCGCGGGGGTGGAGCGCAGCGGGATCGATGACTGAGGCATTGAGGACATCGACACGAGGGGGTACGGTGCGTGGCATGAGCACGCACCTGGACGTCCGTGAGGCACAGCCGCGCTACCGCGGCCCCCACGGCGAGTGCGCGCCCCGCGGCATGAGCTTTCTGCGCCGCCGCGGCCGGGTGGGATCGCCCCCGGCCGGCTGTTCCTGTTCCCGTTCCTGTCAGTCCTGACCGCTCCGTGCGCCTGCCCTGACGGCTCCGCGGGTCTGTCTGACCGCTCCGCGCGCGTGTCCTGACGGCTCCGCGCGCTGACGCCCGGCGGACGTGGCCCCACCCCCACGGCCGCGTCGGCCCCGGCCGCCCCGGCCGCCCCGGCGGCTCCCGCCCTCCCCCTCACGGCTCCCCCATGCCTCCCCTTCTCGCCCTCCAGGAGGACCAGTTGACGACCCTTGCCGATTCCGCGGCTCCCCGCACCCCCGCCCTGCGCCCCCACCGCATCCCCGCCGACGGGCTGTACGAAGGGCCCCGCATCCTGCGCCGGACCCCCGACGGGGCGGACGTCCGGCCCTACGAGCGCTTCGAGGCCGTACCGCAGGCGGCCACCATCGGGGCCGAAATCCGTGGGCTGGACCTGTCCCGGCCACTGTCCGGGGAGCTGCGTGCGGAGCTGAACCGGGCGCTGCTGGAGTGGAAGGTGCTGTTCTTCCGCGGGCAGCGGCTGAGCTCCCGGGAGCAGCGGGAATTCGCCAAGAATTGGGGCGAGCTGGAGTCCAATCCGCTGCTGGCACGGGGCGATTCGAAGGACGTGGTGCGGTTCGACAAGGCGGCCGGCGGGGTCGCGACGTTCGAGAATGTATGGCACACGGATGTGACGTTCCGGGAACGCCCGGCGATGGGCGCGGTGTTGCAGCTGCGTGAGGTGCCGCCCGCGGGCGGGGACACGATGTGGGCCGATATGGCCGCGGCATACGACAATTTGCCGCCGGAAATCCGGACACGGATCAATGGGGCGCGGGCGGTGCACGACTATCTCCCGGGCTTCGCGCGCTTCTACTCCCCCGCTCAACTGGCGCCATTTCAGGAGGAGTTCCCTCCGGTCGAGCACCCGGTGGTGCGCCGGCACCCGGAGACGGGGCGGCGGATGCTGTTCGTCAACGCGTCCTTCACCACCCACATCGTGGGTCTCGCCCAGGAGGAGAGCGACCGGCTGCTGCGGCTGCTGTTCCAGCAGGCACAGGTGCCGGAGTTCCAGGTGCGCTGGCGCTGGCAGGCGGGGGACCTCGCGTTCTGGGACAACCGCGCCACCCAGCACTATGCGGTGAACGACTACGGGACGCACCGCCGGGTCGCCGAACGGGTCGCCATCGCGGGCGACCGCCCCTACTGACCGCAGGCCCGGCGCGGCCGACGGGAGTCCGGACGCCCCGCGCACCTGTGGCGGGCGGCCGGGCGCACCCGGCGCCCGGCACGGCGTCTCCGGCGCGCCCTCCGGCGCCCGCGGCGCTGCTCACCGGAGCCGCTCGTACGCCGCCTCCTCCGCCGGGCGCGCGCCGCGCAGCAGGGCCGCGCCCAGCGGGGTGAGGGTGTGCAGCACCGCGTTGCCCTGCCGCAGGGTGAGCAGCAGTCCGGCGTCGCGGAGCACCGTCGCGTGCTGGCTGGCGGAGGCCAGCGAGACATCGGCGCGACGGGCGAGTTCGCTGGTGGTGCAGCCGACGCCGATCCGCTGGAGTATCGCCGAGCGGGTCTGGCCGACCAGCCGGCCCAGCGAGCGCTCCGGCGGCACCTGGGGCGTGAGCCGGGGCGCGGGGTGCTCCACGGGATAGACCAGGACGGGCGTCAGCTCCGGGTTGTGGAAGGTGACCGGGGTGCGGCGGCAGAAGTACGACGGCAGCAGCAACAGCCCCCGGCCGTTGAGGTGGAGATCCCGGTCCACGGGATAGTCGGCCTCCAGGACCGGCGGGCGCCAGCGCATCATCGGCGAGAGCGAGGCGAGCAGCTGGTCCGCGCCGCCGTCGAGCAGCGCCCGGCCACGGGCCGCCCGGTCGGCCTCTATGCGGCCCTGGACGCGCGGCCAGTACGGGGCGACGGCCGCCTCGTAATAGCGCTGGAGTATCCCGGCGAGCCGGCCGAGGGCCCGGGTGTCGCCGTCGGCCATCGCCCGTATCCATGACGGGAACGGGCGGGCGGCCGTGGAGAGCCGGGCGAGCTCGGCGCCCAGCCGGGCGGCGGGCGTCTCCCGCAGGGCGGCGAGCGCGTCGGTCATCCCGAGGAGCCCTTCGGCGGGCGTCAGGAAATCGGGAAAATAGCCGCGCGTGGGCACCAGCGGCGCCAGCAGCCGCGCTTCGCCATTCAACCTTCCACGTGTTTCCGATCGCCATTTGCCGAACGCCGAATCGTCCCGTCTGTCACGTAGCCGATGAAAGCTTAAGACGGTCTCCCACAGTGCGTCCGGGCGTGCCGCAATGCGCACACGGGCCAGATCGAGTCCACTGAAATGGACGCGTAACACCGAACCCCCACCCCTGGTTTCCTCAGTCGGCCCCCGGCACGCCTGAGTATGCACGCCAACACGCGCGGTCACCATGCCCTTTTGGCCAGACTTGAAAGTAGTCGCGCCACCGGGCGGCCGGAAGGAATGCTGTACTCAATTCAACGGCGGCGCGAACGGCCCGGGTTGCTCGATCCCGTGGGGGGTGATGGGCAAGGAACCGGCCGCTCGCCAGCCCCGTTGAAGGCCGCCTTCCCGCGCCGACCGGGGTGGCGGCAGCTCCCGAGGGGGGAGTCCGGAGAAAGCGAGGGCGGCACCTCCGCACAGGTGCCGCTCTCGTCGGACAGCTCCCGCGCAAGCGGGCGTCGCCCGGCAGCCCCTCTCCACCGGATGCACCCTCGGGGACACGGGGGCAGGCTGGAGGCATGGCCGAGCACCCGCCCGTCATCGTGCATCCGCCGTCCCCGACCGGTGGCCGGCGCGTCACGATCGAGGGCGAGATCCTCGGCCTCGCGTACAGCAGCGTCGACCTTCTGGAGTTTCTGCGCCGTGCCGGTCTGGACACGGACGTGGTGTCGCTCGACGACCACGACTTGATCGAGTGGCGGGGCGGCGGCCACAACGTCTGGATGTGACGGCCCCGTGTGAACCGTGCCCCGGACCGCCGGTACCGGGCCGCGCCTCGACGACACGGGAGCCGGAGGGCCCCGGAACCGGAGCGAGGGCGGCACCTCCGCACAGGTGCCGCCCTCGTCGGGGTGCCGGAGCCGACAGCCACAGGCGGCTGAGGGTGAGGTGCCGTGGCGCCGGCTCCGGTGGGCTGTCCGGGGGCCGCGGACGCGCCTGGCGCCCGCGGTGCCCCGGTGGGGTCAGCGGCTGTCGCTGCCCTTGGACTCGGCGGCCGCGCGGCCCGCCTCCAGCCGTGCGACCGGGATGCGGAACGGCGAGCAGGAGACGTAGTCCAGTCCGGCCTCGTGGAAGAAGTGGACGGACTCCGGGTCACCGCCGTGCTCACCGCAGACCCCGAGCTTGAGGTCGGGGCGGGTGGCGCGGCCGGCCGCGACGGCGTTGCGGACCAGGGAGCCCACACCGTCCTTGTCGATGGTCTCGAACGGGCTGACGCCGAAGATGCCCTTCTCCAGGTACGCGGTGAAGAAGCTGGCCTCGACGTCGTCGCGGCTGAAGCCCCAGACCGTCTGCGTGAGGTCGTTCGTACCGAAGGAGAAGAAGTCGGCCGACTCGGCGATCTGACCGGCCGTGAGGGCGGCGCGGGGCAGCTCGATCATCGTGCCGAGGGTGAGCCTGAGGCTGACGCCGTGGGCCTTCTCGACCTCGGCGATGACCTGCTCGGCCTCCTCGCGGACGATCTCCAGCTCCTGGACGGTGCCCACCAGCGGAATCATGATCTCCGCACGCGGGTCGCCCTTGGCGTTCTTGCGCTCGGCGGCCGCCTCGGCGATCGCGCGCACCTGCATCGCGAACAGACCGGGGATGACCAGGCCCAGGCGCACACCGCGCAGACCCAGCATCGGGTTCTGCTCGTGCAGCTTGTGCACGGCCTGGAGGAGCCGCAGATCGTTCTCGTTGGCGTCCTTGCGGGCCTCGGCGAGCGCGACCCGCACCGACAGCTCGGTGATGTCGGGCAGGAACTCGTGCAGCGGCGGGTCCAGCAGCCGTACGGTCACCGGCAGCCCGTCCATCGACTCGAACAGCTCGATGAAGTCGGCCTTCTGGAGCGGCAGCAGCTGGCTGAGCGCCGCGTCCCGGTCGCTCTCGTTGTCGGCCAGGATGAGGTGCTCGACCATCTCGCGACGCTCACCGAGGAACATGTGCTCGGTGCGGCACAGGCCGATGCCCTGGGCGCCGAAGCGGCGGGCGCGGGCGGCGTCCTCGGCGTTGTCGGCGTTGGCCCGTACGCGCAGCCGGCGCACCCGGTCCGCGTACGCCATGATCCGGTGGACGGCCTTGACCAGCTCGTCGGCGTCCTCGGCGCCGGCGTGCATCCGGCCCTCGAAGTACTCCACGACCGGAGACGGCACGACCGGCACCTCACCGGCGTAGACCTTGCCGGTGGAGCCGTCGATGGAGACGACGTCGCCCTCTTCGATGACGGTCCCGTCCTGGGTCGTCATCTTGCGGGACTTGGTGTCGACCTCCAGCTCCTCGGCGCCGCAGACACAGGTCTTGCCCATGCCACGGGCGACGACGGCGGCGTGCGAGGTCTTGCCGCCGCGGGAGGTGAGGATGCCCTCGGCGGCGATCATGCCGTTGAGGTCGTCCGGGTTGGTCTCCCGGCGGATCAGGATGACCTTCTCGCCGGAGCGCGACCACTTGACGGCGGTGTACGAGTCGAAGACGGCCTTGCCGACCGCCGCGCCCGGGGAGGCGGCGATACCGCGGCCGATCGTCTCGGACTTCGCGCCGAGGTCGAAGCGGGGGAACATCAGCTGCGCCAGCTGCGCGCCGTTGACCCGCTGGAGGGCCTCGGCCTCGTCGATCAGACCCTGGTCGACGAGCTGGGTGGCGATCCGGAAGGCGGCACCGGCGGTGCGCTTGCCGACCCGGGTCTGCAGCATCCACAGCTTGCCGCGCTCGATGGTGAACTCGATGTCGCACAGGTCCTTGTAGTGCGTTTCGAGCGTCTCCATGATCTGCATCAGCTCGTCGTACGACGCCTTGTCGATCTGCTCCAGGTCCGCGAGCGGGACCGTGTTGCGGATACCGGCGACGACGTCCTCGCCCTGCGCGTTCTGCAGGTAGTCGCCGTAGACGCCCTGGTGGCCGCTGGCGGGGTCGCGGGTGAAGGCGACGCCGGTGCCGGAGTCCGGGCCGAGGTTGCCGAAGACCATGGAGCAGACGTTGACCGCGGTGCCGAGGTCGCCGGGGATGCGCTCCTGGCGACGGTAGAGCTTGGCGCGGTCGGTGTTCCACGAGTCGAAGACCGCGCGCACGGCGAGGTCCATCTGCTCGCGCGGCTCCTGCGGGAAGTCGCGGCCGGTCTCCTTGGCCACGATGTCCTTGAAGTGCGCGACCAGGCTCTTGAGGTCGGCGGCGTCCAGCTCGATGTCGACGCGGATGCCCTTGGCCTGCTTGGCCTCCTCCAGCGCCTCCTCGAAGAGCTCGCCGTCGACGCCCAGCACGGTCTTGCCGAACATCTGGATGAGGCGGCGGTACGAGTCCCACGCGAAGCGCTCGTCACCGGCCTGCGCGGCGAGGCCGGAAACCGACGCATCGGAGAGGCCGATGTTGAGGACGGTGTCCATCATGCCGGGCATGGAGAACTTCGCCCCGGAACGCACCGATACGAGCAGCGGGTCATCGGCCTGGCCGAGCTTCTTCCCCATCTTCTGCTCAAGGGCGTCGAGGTGCTCCGAGACCTCGGCACGCAGTGCCGCGGGCTCGGTGCCGCTGTCCAGGTAGACCTTGCAGGCTTCGGTGGTGATGACGAAGCCGGGAGGGACGGGAAGTCCCAGGTTGGTCATCTCGGCGAGGTTCGCACCCTTGCCGCCTAGCAGGTCCTTGAGGTCCTTGTTGCCCTCGGTGAAGTCGTAGACGAACTTCGCGGACGAAGGCTGGGTTACGTGGGGATCTTGTGTTTCCGGCACGGCACTGACTCCTCGCCGACGGGCTGCCCTGACGGCGAGGAACATACCCAGATCGAAGGCGTATGGGTACGTCCACTTGGTCGACATACCTGCGTAACCAGTCGTCCGCCACCAGATCGAAAGTGATCATGCGTTTGGAGGAGACTTCATTACCTGAATGCATCACTGCGCAACGTAGCTGCAGAGGAGATCTGTGCTACGCACTGCAACGAATGGCTTAATTAATCGAACACATGAAGCGTGGCACCCGGTGCCATCATTGGAGAGGTGGAGCCCCGCTCCATGTGCTCATCTGAGCGCACCCCCTATCAGGGGTGGCGAGAATCACGCGCTCATGTGTGACGGGGTTCCATCATTTGGACCCCGTTCCAGCTACCTGATCAAGGAAAGCGTCCGCCCGCACTTCGTGCGCCGAGCACAGAAGGGCAAGTTCCGCCTCGATCCAGGCACACCTTCGCGCCACCGACCACGGAGTACGGAGCGTCAGGATCAGGCCATAGTCCTCGGGGGCCGGGAACGCCACGTCGACGTCCGGGTTCGTATACCGTCCGGCCGGCACGACGAGCAGCTCCTCCCCCTCACGGCCCCGTTCGGCCGGCCGCTCGCCCATATGGCGCGGGGCGGACAGAGGGTCGTGAACGATGGCCCCCGCCCGTCGTTCCCCGCGCGCGGGACGGCCGCCGGACGAGCGGCCGTCCCCGGCTCAGCGCCGTTTGCGCAGCAGCGGGAGGACCGCCAGCGCGCCGAGCAGGGTGCCGGCCGCCACCGGCAGCGCGGTCGCGTACAGGGCCTGCGCCGAGGCGACGGCCGACGGCGCGGCGGCTCCGGCGGTCCCGGGCCGGTCCGCGAGGGCCAGGAAGACGCTGCCGTACACCGCGACACCGACCACCTGCGCGAGCTGCGGGACGGTGGTGAGCACCCCGCTGGCATCCGAGGCGTCCGCGGGGTCGATCCGGGACAGCGCGAGGGTGAGCAGCGGGCTGGTGGTGTACCCGAGGCCGAGCCCCCAGAGGAGCTGCAGCGCCGGCAGGACGAGACCTCCCTGGCCGCCCGCGCGCAGGGTGTACCCGATGCCCAGATATCCGGCCGCCGCCAGGGCGGAGGCGGAGGCGATCATCGGCAGATGCCACCGGGCGGGCAGCTTCTGCCAGGTGAGGCTGCCGGTGGCGACGCCGAGGGCCAGCGGGGCGAAGGCCAGACCGGCGCGGGTCGCGGACTCGCCGAGCCCCGACTGCAGATGCTGGGAGAAGGAGAAGAGGAAGCCCGCGTACCCGGCCATGCCGAAGAACAGCGCGGCCGCACCGCACACCAGGTCCGGTGAGCGCAGCACCCGGCCGGGCACCAGCGGAGCCCCGCCGCGCCGTGCGACCCCCCGCTCGACCAGCACGAACACCCCGAACATCGGGGCCGCGGCGGCCAGACAGAGCGTCGTCCACAGCGGCCAGTGCTGCTCATGGCCCAGGACCAGCGGTATGACCAGCAACAGCAGCGCGGCCGTCAGCGTGACCAGGCCGGGCAGGTCAAGGCCCTTGGCCGACCGGGGCGTCCCGACGGGCAGCAGCCGTACCGCGGCGACCAGCAGCGCCAGCCCGACGGGCACATTGATCAGGAAGGCCGGACGCCAGCCCGTGCCGAACAGATCCGCACTGACCAGCAGTCCGCCGGCGACCTGGCCGACCACCACGGCGACCGCGATCACCGTGGCGTACAGGCTCAACGCCCGTGCCCTGGCGGGCCCTTCGAAGGTCAGCTGGATCAGGCTGTAGATCTGCGGGACCATCAGCCCCGCGCCGAGGCCCTGCACCACACGGGCGGCGATCAGCACCCCCGCCGTGGGCGCCAGGCCACAGGCGAGCGAGGCGAGGGTGAAGGTGGCGAGACCGGTCAGGAAGACGGTCCGGAAGCCGTGCCGGGCACCGAGTCTGGCGCCGGTGATCAGCAGCGCCGCATAGGAAATCGTATAGCCGGAGACGATCAACTGGAGTGCGGAACCGGTGGTGTCGAGGTCGGTCCGCATGGTCGGGGTGGCGACATTCACCACGGTGGCATCCAGCAGCGCCATGAACACCGCGCCGAGGACGACAAGAAGGATTCCGGTGTGCTGCGGTCGTTTTCCTTTCGGGGCGGCGGGCGGCGCATCCCTCGTGACGCCGTCCGCGGATTCCACGGCGGATATCCGGCCGGGTTCGAGGATGCGGTCCTGTGTCAGCTCGCTCATGACAGCGATGATCACGGCCGGGGTATTCGGGTACCAGATATCCAGTGATCCTGGTACCGGCGGTATCTGGCACGGGGTCACGGCGTCCCGCATGATGGTGCGGTGTCCAGCACCCACACCCGTTCCGCAGCCGCCGCGGCCTCCCGGCGCGGTGAACTCGCCGCTTTTCTGCGGCTCCGCCGGGAGCGCATCACACCGGCCGACGTCGGACTGCCCGGCGGTCCACGGCGGCGCACCCCGGGGCTGCGCCGCGAGGAGGTCGCCCAGCGCGCCGGGGTCGGAGTGGCCTGGTACACCTGGCTCGAACAGGGCCGGGCCATCAACCCGAGTGTGCAGGTGCTCGATGCCATCGCCCGCGCGCTGCTGCTCGGCCCGGCCGAACGCGAGCATCTGCACCGGCTCGCCGGGGTCCCCGGCGCCGCGGCCTGCACCCCGGCGCGGCAGCCGCTGCCGTCCGAGGCGCAGACCATTCTGGACGCGCTGAATCCCTTGCCGACGGGCCTGGTGTCCGCCGGTTACGACGTACTGGCGTTCAACGACGCCTATGCGGCACTCGACCCCCGTATCGTGCTGCTGCCACCGGCCGACCGTAATGTGCTGTGGCGCCTTTTCACGGCGGACGAGGAAAGCCAGCCGCTCGTCGACTGGGAGCGTGAAGTCTCCTTCATGGTGGGCCAATTGCGGGCCGAATTCGGCCGACGCCCCCATGACCCGCACTGGCAGGCGTATATCCGGAAACTCTCCGGGGCGAGCCCGCTCTTCGCGGAAATGTGGGCCCGGCACGAAGTCACCGCACCGGTCACCCACCGCAAGAGATTCCGGACGGCCGACGGCCGCGAGGTCACCATCACGGCGACCGGATTCACCACGACCGCCGTCCCGGACGCCAAGATGTGGATCTACACGCCGGCCGACGAGGAGGCGGTCCGGGTACTCGGTGAACTCCTCGTCCGCTACCGGGAGATCGGCGCCGCCGGGCTGGTGGCCGCCGGCGCGGGGGGCGCACCGGAGAGCTGACCGGTACGGCGGCCGGTAAGAGGCGGCGATCGTACGGGCGGCGCGGGGTGAGGCAGCGGTCGTACGGGCGGCGCGGGGTGGTGAACCGGGGAGCCACGGCCCCCACCCCACTCCCCTACCTCTTGGCCCGGCGTCCGCTCCGCCGCGGGCGCGGCTCATGGCCGTCCAGCAGCTCCAGCCGCCGGTCCTCGCCCCGGGTCTCGACCTGGTCCACGATCCGGCGCAGCAGATCCGCCAGGTCCAGCGCCTCATCGTCGCTCAACCCCTCGGTGACAAAGACCTCTTCGGCGTTGAACTCCGGGAAGACCCAGGCGATCAGCCGCTCGCCCTCGGGCGTGAGCGCGAGCAGGGCGAGCCGTCCGTCGGTCGGATGGTCCTTGCGCTCCAGCAGGCCGCGGCTCTGGAGAGTGCGGGCGACGCCGGTGAGCGTGCCCTTGGAGATACCGGCTTCCTCGGCGACCAGGCGGGTCTCCCGCTCGCCCCCGATCCACACCACCCACAGCACGACGAAGGAGGTCCAGGTCAGCTCGACGCCGCGCAGTACGGAGTTCTCGAAGTGCTGCCGTACGGCGGCCGCGGCGCGGTAGAGATTCGCGACCGCGGCCATCCGCTCGTGGCGGACGGGGGTGTCACCGAGCTTGGCCTGGACGGCCTTCTCCGTGTCCCCGATGGAACGGTGCCCGCTCACCACAGCGACTCCTTCGGCCTCCGCCTCGGTCCCGCCGCCCGTTCCTGCCGGGTCCCGGGAGCGGCAGTACGGGCTGCCGGGCGCCTCCCGTACGGGCGCAAACGGTAGGGCGACACGGCCTCGGCGGCCCGCGCCTGCGCGCTGACACGCCATGGAGGTACACGGGTGCCGTAGGGGTGGGGGCTTCGCGGCACCGCCGTTCCCGGCCCGGCTCAGCCGCCCGAGGTGTCCAGTTCCGCGCCCGCGTCCACGCCCGCGCAGTCGTAGGGGTCGTCCAGCCAGCCGTCCGGCAGGACGACCCGGTTGCGGCCCGAGGTACGGCCGCGCGGGCCGTCCGCGCCCGCCGGCCAGGGCTGGTCCAGGTCGAGCTCCGACAGCAGCCCGTCCAGCTCGTCGAGGGAGGAGGTCACCGCGAGACCGCGGCGCATCTCGGAGCCGATCGAGAAGCCCTTGGTGTACCAGGCGACGTGCTTGCGGAAGTCGATCACGCCGCGCGCCTCGTCGCCGATCCACTCGCCGAGGAGGGTGGCGTGCCGCAGCATGACGGCGGCGACCTCCTTGAGCGTCGGCTGCGCGTAGGTGCCGGTGCCCTCGAAGGCGGCGACCAGATCCCCGAAGAGCCACGGCCGCCCGAGGCAGCCGCGCCCCACGACCACTCCGTCGCAGCCGGTCTCCCGCATCATCCGCTGGGCGTCCTCGGCCGACCAGATGTCGCCGTTGCCGAGCACCGGGATCTCCGGGACATGCTCCTTGAGGCGCGCGATGGCGTCCCAGTCGGCGGTGCCGCCGTAGTGCTGGGCCGCGGTGCGCCCGTGCAGCGCGATCGCCGTGATGCCCTCCTCGGCCGCGGTCCGCCCCGCGTCGAGGTAGGTGAGGTGGTCGTCGTCGATGCCCTTGCGCATCTTCATCGTCACCGGCAGGCCGCCCGCGTTCGCCACCGCCTCCCGCAGGATCGAGCGCAGCAGATTGCGCTTGTACGGCAGCGCCGAGCCGCCGCCCTTGCGGGTCACCTTCGGGACCGGGCAGCCGAAGTTCAGATCGATGTGGTCGGCGAGGTCCTCCTCCGCGATCATGCGGGCGGCCTTGCCGACGGTGTCCGGGTCGACGCCGTACAGCTGGATCGAGCGCGGCTTCTCGGTCTCGTCGAAGTGGATCAGCTGCATGGTCTTCTCGTTGCGCTCGACCAGCGCCCGCGTCGTGATCATCTCGCTGACGAACAGGCCCTTGCCGCCGCTGAACTCCCGGCACAGCGTCCGGAACGGGGCATTGGTGATCCCGGCCATCGGCGCGAGGACCACGGGTGGCTGCACCGCGTGCGGACCGATCTGCAGCAGAGTCATGGCGGCGATACCTTCGGCTTTCTTCGGCTTCCGTTGGCGGGGCGGGCGGGCCGCGGCCGTACGGGGTACCGGCCGCTGCGACCTCCCATTGTCCCGCACCGCGCGAGTGGCCCCGCCAGGGCCGGGGACGGCGGATCGTTGTAGCGTTCAAGAATGCCTGAGCTCAGCCGTCGACGGCGTCTTCTGGTGCTGGCGATCTGCTGTATGAGCCTGCTGATCGTCAGCCTCGACAACACCATCCTCAATGTCGCCCTGCCGTCCATCCAGCGTGACCTGCACGCCTCGGTCGCCGGCATGCAGTGGACCATCGACGCCTACACCCTGGTGCTGGCGGCGCTGCTGATGCTGGCCGGCTCCACCGCCGACCGGCTCGGGCGGCGCCGGATCTTCCTGATCGGGCTGGTGGTCTTCGCGGCCGGCTCGCTGCTGTGCAGCCTGGCGCCGAGCCTGGAGTGGCTGGTGGTCTTCCGGATGGTGCAGGCGGTCGGCGGCTCGATGCTCAACCCCGTCGCAATGTCGATCATCACCAACACCTTCACCGAACCGCGGGAACGGGCCCGGGCGATCGGGGCGTGGGGCGGGGTCGTCGGCATCAGCATGGCCGCCGGTCCGGTGATCGGCGGGCTGCTGGTGCAGAGCGTCGGCTGGCGTTCGATCTTCTGGATCAACGTCCCGATCGGCGCCCTCGCGCTCTTCCTGACCCTGCGCTACGTCCCCGAATCGCGCGCCCCCAAGCCGCGCCGTGTCGACCCGGTCGGCCAGCTGCTGGTGATCGGGCTGCTGGGCTCGCTGACGTACGCGATCATCGAGGCCCCGGACGCCGGCTGGACGTCCCCGGAGATCCTGGCGTTCGTGCTGCTCGCGCTGGCCTCTCTGGCCGGTCTGATCGGCTATGAGCGGCGCCGCCGGGAACCCCTGATCGATCTGCGGTTCTTCCACAGCGCACCGTTCAGCGGAGCTACGGTCGTGGCGGTCTGCGCCTTCGCCGCGCTGGCCGGCTTCCTCTTCATCAACACGCTGTATTTGCAGAACATCCGCGGTCTGTCCGCTCTGGACGCCGGGCTCTACATGCTCCCCATGGCCGGGATGACGCTGATCTTCGCGCCGGTGTCGGGACGGCTGGTGGGCAGCCGCGGGCCCCGGCTGTCACTGCTCCTGGCCGGTACGGCGATGGGGGCGAGCGGGCTGCTCTTCGCGGCCTTCGACGCCCAGTCGACGAACCCGCTGCTGTTCACCGGCTATGTCCTGTTCGGCATCGGGTTCGGCCTGGTCAACGCCCCGATCACCAACACCGCGGTGTCCGGGATGCCCCGCGCCCAGGCCGGGGTGGCCGCCGCTGTCGCCTCCACCAGCCGGCAGGTCGGGCAGTCGCTCGGCGTCGCGGTGATCGGCGCCGTACTGGCGAGCGGGGCGCATGCCGCCGCCACCGCGGACGCCTTCCTCGCGGCCGGCCGCCCGGCGTGGTGGATCATCGCCGGCTGCGGCGCGGCCGTCCTGCTGCTCGGCGCTCTGACCACGGGCCGGTGGGCGAGGGCGACGGCCGACCGCACGGCGGCGCTGTTCGAGGACGAGGCCCCGGGGTACCGGCCGGCGGATGCGCGGCCTTAGGAGGGGGCTTCCTTCCGGCCCGGCGAGCCCGCGCCCCCTCAGACGTCCGGCCGTACGGTCACACCGCGGCGAGCGCCGCCGGCTCCGCCGCCAGCTGCTCCAGCCGCTCCCGTGACGTCTCGTCCACGGGCGTGTAGAAGAGCAGCTTGGGACCGGGGTTGGGCCCCGTCCACAGGCTCGTGGCGGTCAGTTCGAGCGCGCCCACCCGCGGATGCCGGAAGAGCTTGACGGAGCTGACCGGGCGGACGACCTCGTGCTGCGCCCAGATCTCCCGGAACTCCGGCGAGGCCTCCGTCAGCCGCGCGACCAGCGCCTTCCAGGCCGGCTCCGCGACATGCTCGGCCATCGACGCCCGGAACTTGGCGGCCATCACCCGCATCGCGCCCTCCAGATCGCCCATGCTCGCCCGCCATTCGGGGTGGGTGAACGCCAGCCACATGCAGTTGCGGTCCTCTTGGGGCAGCGCATCGAGATCGCACAGCAGGCGGCCGTACGTGCGGTTGTAGGCGAGGATGTCGAAGCGGCTGTTCTGGACGACCGCGGGGAACGGGGTGAGCTGTTCCAGGAGCTGCCGCAGCTCCCGCGTCACGCCCGTGCACTCCCTGCCGGGCATCGGATCGACCGCCCCCGCCAGCGCGAACAGATGGCTGCGCTCGGCGCGGTCGAGCATCAGGGCACGGGCCACCGCGTCCAGGACCTGCGGCGATACATGGATGTCCCGGGCCTGTTCGAGCCAGGTGTACCAGGTGACCCCGACCGCACCCAGGTGCGCGACCTCCTCGCGGCGCAGACCGGGGGTCCTCCGGCGGGCGCCCCTCGGCAGCCCGACCTGCTCGGGTGTGATCCGCTCCCGTCGGCTGCGCAGGAAGGCGGCCAGCTCGGCCCGGCGGGCGGCGTCATCGCGCGGAGCGGTGCCGTACGGCGGGGCGGCGGCGCCACCGGGGCCTGTGGCAGGCTGCGGCGGGGACGGGTCCAGGGTCATGGGTCCAGCGTGCCGCAGGCCCGAGCCGGTTGCCAGGTAGCACTGGTACCAGGATAAGAACACTCTGGTACCCGGGTGAGCGGTCGACGATCGTCGAACCCGTGAGCGATATCCGAGCGCAGACGACCACCCCGGAAGCCCCGGCCGTGCCCCTGGGAGCGCCGGCCACCGCCCCGGAGGCCGCGTTCCCGGGCGCCCCGGCGACCCTGGAGGCACCGGCCGCACCCGGCCCCGCCCCACAGCAGCAGCGTCCGACCGTGCTGACCCCGCTCGGCCTGCTGACCGTACTGCTGGGCGCGGCCCTCCCCATGATCGACTTCTTTATCGTCAATGTCGCCCTGCCCACCATCGACCACGATCTGCACGCGGGCCCGGCGATGCTGGAGATGGTGGTGGCCGGTTACGGCGTCGCCTACGCGATGCTGTTGGTCCTCGGCGGGCGGCTCGGCGACATGATCGGCCGCCGCCGGCTGTTCCTGTGGGGCCTGGCCGCCTTCGGCCTGACCTCGCTGGCCTGCGGTCTGGCGCCGGACGCCTGGACGCTGGTGGCCGCCCGGGTCGCCCAGGGCGGCGCGGCCGCACTGCTGCTGCCGCAGGTGCTGGCCACCATCCAGGCGACGACCACAGGTAAGCGGCGCGCCAAGGCCGTCAGCCTCTACGGCGGCACGGCCGGGGTGTCCAGCGCCGTCGGCCAGGTGCTCGGCGGGCTGCTGGTCTCCGTCGACCTCGCGGGCACCGGCTGGCGCGCGGTCTTCCTGGTGAACGTCCCGATGGCCGCCGCGGCCTGGCTGCTGGCCGCCCGTACGGTCCCTGAGACCCGCTCCCCGCACCCCGCCCGGGTCGACGGCCCCGGCACCGCACTGCTCGCCACCGCCCTGATCGCCCTGCTGCTGCCGCTGACCGAGGGCCGGGCGGCCGGCTGGCCCCTGTGGTCCTGGGTCCTGCTGGCCACCTTCCCCTTTGCCGCCACCGCGTTCGTTCTGGTCGAGCGCCGGGCCGAGCGCCTCGGCCGTACGCCGCTGGTCCCGCCCTCGCTGCTGCGCATCCCCTCCGTGAACAGCGGACTTCTCATGCTCGTTCCGTTCACACTGGGCTTCGGCGGCTTCATGTTCGTCGTGGCGGTCGCCCTCCAAAGCGGCCTGCACTTCGGCCCGTTCGCGGCCGGGCTGTCCCTGGTGCCGCTGTGCGCCGCCTTCTTCCTCGCCTCGCTCGCCGGTCCGCGGCTGGTGCTGCGGTTCGGGCGGCGGGTGGTGGTCGCCGGTTCACTGATCCAGGGCGCCGGGCTGACCCTGCTCGCACTGACCGTGCACGCGGGCTGGCCCGGGATATCGGTGGCCGGCCTCGCGCCGAGCATGGCCGTACTGGGTATCGGACAGGGCATGGTGATGCCGGTGCTGATGCGCATCGCGCTGAGCGAACTGCCGATGACGCAGGCGGGCGTGGGCGGCAGCGCCATGGTCACCACCCAGCAGTCCGGCCTCGCCCTGGGCGTGGCCACCCTCGGCACCCTCTTCCTCTCGCTGCTGCCGTCCGTCGGCATCCGCGACGCCCTGCTCGCCGCACTGCTGACACAACTGGCCATCGTCGCCGGCACGACACTGCTCGCCCTGCGCCTGCCACGCACCGTGCGTTGAGGTGCCCTGACCTGGGCTGATCCTGGGCTGACCCTGCGCTGACCGGCGAGGAGCGAGAAAACGGGGAGGGCTCACGGGCGAGGACGGGCGGCGGGGGGGCGGCGATAGGCGGGGGACAGGCGACAGCAGACGTCCGACGCCGACGGTCGACGCTCGACTCCCGACGCTCAATTCCGGATCCACATGACGGCTGACAGATATTGAAATCTGTCAGCCGTCATGTCATGGTGAATACACGGCAGCCGTTCCCCGTCCCCTCAGCCTCCCTCCCCTCACCTCCAGGAGCACGCAGTGCAGACCCGCACCCTGGGCACCACCGGCCCGCAGACCTCCGCCCTCGGCCTCGGCTGCATGGGCATGTCCGCCCTCTACGGCGACAGCGACCGCAGCGAATCCCTCGCCACCCTCCACGCCGCCCTCGACGCGGGCATCACCCTGCTCGACACCGGCGACTTCTACGGCATGGGCCACAACGAACTGCTGATCAACGAAGGTCTGCGCACCGCCCCCGCGGCGGCTCGCGAAAAGGCGCAGATCAGCGTGAAGTTCGGCGCTCTGCGCACCATCGAGGGCCACTTCACCGGCTATGACGGCCGGCCGAAGGCGGTGAAGAACTTCGCCGCGTACTCCCTCCAGCGCCTGGGCACCGACCACATCGACATCTACCGGATCGCCCGGGTGGATCCGGACGTCCCGATCGAGGAGACCGTCGGCGCCATCGCCGAGCTGGTCGAGGCCGGACATGTCCGCCACATCGGCCTGTCCGAGGTGGGCGCGCAGACCCTGCGCCGGGCCGCCGCCGTGGCCCCGATCGCCGACCTCCAGATCGAGTACTCCCTCATCTCCCGCGGCATCGAGGAGGCGATCCTGCCGACCGCCCGCGAACTGGGCATCGGCATCACCGCCTATGGGGTCCTGTCCCGCGGCCTGATCAGCGGCCACTTCACCCGCGACCGCAAGCTCGCCGCGAATGACTTCCGGGGCATGAGCCCGCGCTTCCAGGGCGAGAACCTCGACCGCAACCTCGACCTGGTGGAGGCGCTGCGCAAGATCGCCGAACAGAAGGGCGTCTCGGTCGCGCAGACCGCCATCGCCTGGGTGCTCTCCCGCGGCGAGGACATCGTCCCGCTGATCGGCGCCCGCCGCCGCGACCGGCTGACCGAGGCCCTCGGCGCCCTGGACGTCACTCTGGACGCCGACGACCTCACCGCGATAGAGCAGGCCATCCCGGCCGGCGCCGCCGCCGGCGACCGCTACCCCAGCGCACAGATGGCCCACCTGGACAGCGAGCACTGACCACCGGGGAGGCGGAGCACTGGGGAAGCATCACTGCGGGGCGGCGCCGTCACCGACCCGGGTGACCTCGGGCGGCGTCCACCAGCCAAAGCGACCACGGGGCAGTGTCGCCACGGGGCCACGGGGCCACGCCGCCATCGGACCACCGGGCCGCCACCGGGCCGCCGGGCCGCCACCGGGCCACCGGAGCGGTTGCGGGGCACGGCCAGGTACCGTCCGTACGTACCACCGTCCCCCACGCCCTCCCGCCCCGCGACCACCCGCTTTCCCGAAAGGCCGACCCGCCCCATGCCGCCCGAGACGTTGACCCCAGAGCGCATCCTCGAAGCCACCGAAGAGGTGCTGCGCCGCTACGGGCCGGCCAAGGCCACGGTCGTGGATGTGGCGCGGGCCCTGGGCGTCAGCCATGGCAGCGTCTACCGCCACTTCCGTACGAAGACGGCGCTGCGGGAGGCGGTCACGGAGCGCTGGCTGGACCGTACGAGCAAGGAGCTGTCGGTCATCGTCACGGCGGAAGGGCCAGCTCCGGAGCGGCTGGACCGCTGGCTGACCGCCCTTTTCGAGGCCAAGCGGCACAAGGCCGGCGACGATCCCGAACTGTTCGCCACCTATATGACGCTGATCGGAGAGAGCGGCGGCGTGGTCGACCGTCACATCACCGACCTCGAAGCCCAGCTCACCTCCATCATCGAAGCCGGCGTCAGCCAGGGCGACTTCCACACCCCCTCCCCCAGCACCACCGCCCGCGCCGTCTTCGACGCCACCGGCCGTTTCCACGACCCGTGTTACGCCCCCGAGTGGTCCCGCCCCGAGATCACCGCCGACTTCGAGGCCGTCCGCGACCTGGTCCTGCGGGGCCTGCGCACGCAGACCTGAACACGGAGACCCGAGCACGGCGGCCCGAGCCCAGCGCTCTCAGCACGGCGGCTTCAACAGCACACCACCGGCCGCTACGTCGTGCCTGCTGCCGTGCCGTGCAGAAAGAGGGCCCAGGCGAGGACACCGAAGGCAGCGGTGTGGAGGAAGGCGCGGACGCGGTTCCAGGTGACCCAGCGGCCCTCGAAGGCGGCCCTTGCGGCCTCGGTCCGGTCGTCGTCTCCCGTATCGGCCTTGTCGAGGGCGTTGTTGAGCGGGACGTTGACCCCGCTGGTGACGAAGAAGCCCGCCAGGTAGAGCACCAGCGCGGCAAGGATCCAGGGCAGGGCCACCCGCCCGTGTCCGTTCCAGGCCAGGACGGTGGCGAGGAGGAGCAGCGGGATCGGCAGCAGGAAGGGGAGCAGGAACCAGCCGTTGATGATGGCCCGGTTGATGTTCTGCATGGCCTGGACGAAGGTGCGGTCGGCGGAGCGGGCGAGTCCGGGCATCACCGCATAGGCAAAGGCGGCGAACAGGCCGGCCATCAGGCCCGTACCGAGCGTCGCCACCAGGAGCGTGACGGTCTGCAGGACTCTCATGGCTCCTCCGAATCCGAAATGTGGGCCGACCTTACCGAGAGCGACCCCCGCCCTTCCGGCGAACGAGCCGCCCGGCGCAGCCGTACACCGCGGATCGGGCTGACGACCGTACGCCGCGGGCCGGGCTCAACGTCCGTACGCCGCGGATCGAGCCCCACCGCCGTACGCCGCAGATCGGGCCCAACGTCCGTACGCCGCGGATCGGGCCCAACGGATATACGCGCCGGGCCGGCCTCCGGTGCCGTGCGGCACCGGGACGCTCAGGGTGATTCCTGGCCGGCCGCACGGGAGCGCTCGGACAGCTCAGCGGCCCACCCCTCCGACCAGCAGGCGAGGGGGCGAAGGGCCCGGTGGGCGTCCTCGCCGAGAGCGGTGAGGACGTACTGGCCCTCGGGGTTCTGCTCCACCAGGCACGCCTCGACCAGTTCCAGAAGGCGTTGGCGCAGCACGCTGGAGGACATGTTGTCGCACCGTTGCTGGAGGGGGCGGAAGCCCAGGGCGCCTTCCTTCAGCTCCCACACGATGCGCAGACTCCACCGCCGGCCGAACAGATCGAGCGCGGCCATGAGCGGCCGCCCCTTGGCCGAGCCACGGACGGGCTGCCCCGGTGTCGGCGTTGCCATGGGCGGTTCCTCCTGCGGACCTTCGGGCCTTCGGGCCTTCGGGCCTTCTGGTGACTGGGCTCCCGGAAGACTAGAGGAGCAGTTCCGATGTGCTCAGCCGGCGAATGTGGCCGGCGGTCCCTGGAAGAGCACAGCGGGCGCACTTCGAGGGCGTACCCGGCGGCCCTGGAAGGCTAGTGCACGCAGAACTCGTTGCCTTCCGGGTCCGTCATGACCACCCACTCGCCGCCCTGTTCCGCGACGTGGCGCTGGGTGCTGGCGCCGAGGGCACGGAGGCGCTCAACCTCTGTGTCCCGCTGGCCCGCGGGACCGTGCAGGTCGATATGCAGGCGATTCTTGCCCGTCTTCTTCTCCGACGGAGGCACCCGGTTGAAGAGCAGCCGACGCCCCAGTCCCGCGCCGCTCTCCGCGTCGTACGGGTCGTCGGGGTGACGTACCGCCGCCGCGTCCCGCCAGGCGCGCCGGTCGTGGTGATCGAGGAGGATCTCGGACGGGATGGCGCCGAGGTCGAGGAGCTTGGCGATCAGGGCGCTGTGGTCCTCGACCTCGTAGTGGAGCGCTGCCGCCCAGAAGTCGGCCTGGGCGTGCGGGTCATGAGCGTCGACGACGAGCTTCCAGTGCACAGGAGTTGAGGTCATGGTCACCACCTATAGCCCATGGCACTGACACCGGCGGCCCGCCGCCCGCACCCAGCCGGGTGGTTCGGATGCGCTCCATGAGCGCATACGGTCAGCGACCGCAGGACGGGCGCCCGGTCCGGCAGCTCCGGGGCCTCACCCCACCGACGACCGGGCCCGCCCTCCCCAGGCAAGGGCCCGCCCCTCCCCAGGCCAGAGCCCGCCACTCGACCAGCGCCCACCCCACCGACCAGCACCCCAACCAACCACCACCCACCAACCAGCAACCACCAACCAGGCCCCGGACGAGCCCTAACCCCCCACCCCCAGGAAATGCAGCACCGCCAGCACCCGGCGGTGGTCGGCGTCCGCCTTCGGCAGGTCCAGCTTGGCGAGGATGTTGTTGATGTGCTTGGCGACCGCGCTCTCGCTCACCACCAGTTGTGCGGCGATGCCCGCGTTGGAGCGGCCCTCGGCCATCAGGGCGAGAACCTCCCGTTCGCGGGCCGTCAGCCGCTCCAGTGGATCGCTCGCCCGGCGCACCAGCAGCTGGGCGACGACCTGCGGGTCGAGCGCGGTGCCGCCGACCGCCACCCTCCGCAGCGCCTCGATGAACTCCTCGACATCCGCGACCCGTTGTTTGAGCAGATAGCCCACCCCGCTGGTGTTCGTCGCCAGTAGATCGGCCGCGTACCGCTCCTCGACGTACTGGGAGAGCATCAACACCGCGGTGCCGGGCCACTTCTGCCGGATCGCCAGCGCCGCGCGCACGCCCTCGTCCGTGAAGCCCGGCGGCATCCGGACATCCACCACCGCGAGGTCCGGCCGGTGCTCCTCGACCGCCGCCAGCAGCCCCTGCGCGTCCCCCGCCTCGGCCGCCACCTCGAACCCGGCCATCTCCACCACCTTGACCAGCCCGATCCGCAGCAGAACGGAGTCCTCGGCGATCACGGCACGCCTCACATCGGGCACGGCAGCTCCACGCTCATCATGGTCGGGCCCCCCACGGGGCTGCTCATCCGGAACGTTCCGTCCACGGAGCGCACGCGCTGGGCGAGCCCCTTCAAGCCGCTCCCCTTGGCCGGATCGGCGCCGCCCATACCGTCATCGGCGATCACCACCCGAAGTATCTCGCCGAGCCGGGTGACCGTCACCTCCGCCCGGGTCGCCTCCCGCGCATGCTTGGCGACATTCGTCAGCGCCTCGGAGACGACGAAGTAGGCGACCGCCTCGACGGCCGGCGCGGTCCGCTGCGGCAGTTCAGCCGGCAGATCCACCCGCAGCCGTACGGGCAGCGGTGCGCGGGCCGCGAGCCCCGACAGGGCGGCATCCAGCCCCAGTTCGTCCAGAACGGCCGGATGCAGCCCCCGCACCAGATGGTTGAGTTCCTCGATCGCGTCCTTCGCCTCGCGGTGCGCGGCATCGATGACCTCCCGTGCCTCCGGCGGCAGGTCCGTGAGGGTGGCCTTGGCGAGCCCGAGGTTCAGCGCGAGGGACACCAGCCGCTGCTGTGCGCCGTCGTGCAGATCCCGCTCGATACGCCGCCGTTCGGCGTCGGCGGCGTCCACCGCACCGGCCCGGCTCTCGGTGAGGTCCTCGACCCGCCGCGCCAGCTCCTCGGACCGGCTCACGCCCAGCACCGCCCGCCCGACCAGGATCTCCAGCCGGACGAGCCCCGCGGCCAGACCCGGTACCGCGGCGAGTGCCACCAGCCCCAGCACGGTGAGATAGGCACCGGGGACGGTGTAGCCGGGGTGCCCGCGACGCCACTGCGGCGGAACGAGCCACACCCACACCAGCACCAGCGCCGCGACCAGCGCCGTCAACAGCAGTGCCAGCAACAGGAGTTCCAGTACTCCGAGCAGCGGGCCGACCAGCCAGTTGTAGCCCAGCTGCCGCTTGCCCTCGGTGAACCGCAGCCGCGGCAGCTCCACCCCGCAAATCGCCCGGAACCGCCAGCGCTGCGCCTCAGTGAACCCGTATCCGGCGATGACCAGCAGGGTCAGCGGGGCGATCAGCTCCACGGGAGCCTCGGAAGAGACCCCGTTCACCGTGTCGGTCAGCAGGGAGATGGCCCACCAGAACAGCAGCGCCGGGACGAGGTGCAGCGGCACCCCGGCGGCGACGAAGGCGAGGTCGCGCCGCATACGGATGAGGGCCCGGCGGAGCCGGGGCGGGACGGTCATGATCCAACCGTATGGGGCCGGTTCTGGGGCGGCCATGACAGCAGTGTCCGTTCCGGGGGTGTAGCTGGTGCCACCCCAAGTCGGACAGCGGGGTTACTGACGGCGGGCACCGAAAACCGGAGTGTTGATCACGAGCCCGACGGCCGGGTTCGCGACTCCGAAAGAGAACCTTTCCATGGCCCTCATCGCCCTCAACTCTCCTGTCAAACACGGCAATTACCCTCGTCGCGGCATCTCCGGCGGCCTGGTGCGGACCGACGCCGGACGACGCCGGCGGCAGGGCAGGATTCTCACCGGCGCGGGCCTCATCCTTCTCCCCTGGCTCGGCTACCTCGCCGGCACCCTCCCGCCCGCCGAGGCCGTCGCCTGGGTCGCCCTCGACGCCCTGGAGGCCGTCGCGCTGCTCGTCACCGGCACCCGGCTGCTGCGCGGCGACTCCCGGCACCGCGCCCCCGCAGCCGCCGCGGCCGTCCTCCTCCTCGCCGACGCCTGCCTCGACCTGGCCACCGCCGCCCCCGGCACGGAACTGGCCACCGCCGTCGCCATGGCAGCCGGAGCCGAACTGCCCCTGGCGGGCCTGTGCGCGGCGCTCGCCACGCGCCCGATGCGGAAGAGCTAGGGAACCGGCCGCGGAGAACCTAGGGCACGGCCGAACAGAACCCGTAGGGGTGGCGAGGGCCCCTCGCGGGCCACAACGTGCGGACGCCGGGAGACATTCCCGCGACCCCGCGCCGTCGCCCCGACGCCCCGACGCCCCGACGCCATCGCGATCCGCCCCCATCGCGATCCGCCCCCACTGCGATCCGCCCCCACTGCGATCAGCCACCACAACGATCAGCCCCCACGGCGATCCACCCCCACGCCACCCCTCGGCGGTCCCACCCCCACGGCAACCCCGCCCGCCACTCCACCCACCACCCACCGCCCACCCACACAAAAGCGCCGGCCCGGCCCGGAATTCCGAGCCCGACCGGCGCTTGAGGTCACAGGTCACGGGTGGGCGCCGCCCCGCAAGGGACCGGCGCCGCCCCGCGCGGGACTAGCAGCCCAGCAGTCGTGCGCCCAGGTAGGCCTGGATCTGGTCCAGGCTGACCCGCTCCTGCTTCATGGTGTCGCGCTCACGCACGGTCACCGCGTTGTCGTCGAGGGTGTCGAAGTCGACGGTGACGCAGAACGGGGTGCCGATCTCGTCCTGGCGGCGGTAGCGGCGGCCGATCGCGCCCGCGTCGTCGAACTCGATGTTCCAGTTCTTGCGCAGGTCCGTGGCCAGACCCTTCGCCTTCGGCGACAGCTGCGGGTTGCGGGACAGCGGCAGCACCGCGACCTTGACCGGCGCCAGGCGCGGGTCGAGCCGCATGACGGTGCGCTTCTCCATCTTGCCCTTGGCGTTGGGCGCCTCGTCCTCGATGTACGCGTCGAGCATGAAGGCGAGCATCGCGCGGTTCACACCGGCCGCCGGCTCGATGACGTACGGAGTCCAGCGCTCGCCGGCCTCCTGGTCGAAGTAGGAGAGGTCCTGGCCGGACGCCTTGGCGTGCGCCGACAGGTCGTAGTCGGTGCGGTTGGCCACGCCCTCCAGCTCGGAGAACTCGGTGCCGCCGAAGTTGAAGCGGTACTCGATGTCAGCGGTGCGCTTGGAGTAGTGCGAGAGCTTCTCGGCCGGGTGCTCGTACCAGCGGATGTTCTCCTCGCGGATGCCGAGGTCGCGGTACCAGTTCCACCGCTCGGCCATCCAGTATTCCTGCCACTTCTCGTCCTCGCCCGGCTTGACGAAGAACTCCATCTCCATCTGCTCGAACTCACGGGTCCGGAAGATGAAGTTGCCGGGCGTGATCTCGTTGCGGAAGGACTTGCCCATCTGCGCGATGCCGAACGGCGGCTTCTTGCGGGAAGTCTGCTGCACCTGGGCGAAGTTGGTGAAGATGCCCTGCGCGGTCTCGGGGCGCAGGTAGGCGACCGAGGCGGTGTCCTGCGAGGGGCCGAGGTGGGTGGAGAGCAGGCCGGAGAACTGCTTGGGCTCGGTGAAGCCGCCCTTGTTGCCGCAGTGGGGGCAGTTGACGTCGGCGAGGCCGTTCTCGGGGAGCCGTCCGTGCTTGGCCTCGTACGCCTCCTCCAGGTGGTCCGCGCGGAAGCGCTTGTGGCAGGAGGTGCACTCGGTGAGCGGGTCGGTGAAGGTGGCGACGTGGCCGGACGCCTGCCAGACCTCGGGGGCCAGGATCACCGACGAGTCGAGACCGACGACGTCTTCGCGCGAGGTGACCATGGCGCGCCACCACTGACGCTTGATGTTCTCCTTGAGCTCGACGCCCAGCGGACCGTAGTCCCAGGCAGCGCGGGAGCCGCCGTAGATCTCACTGCACGGATAGACGAAGCCACGGCGCTTGCTCAGGCTGACGATGGTATCGATCTTGTCGGCGGCCACGGTGCTCTCTTCATTACGACGACGAACGATGGATGGGCGGCGCCCTAGCGTCTCCATGAGGGGTGCTGGTCAAAAGACGGCCGGGCGAATAGTTCAGGGTACCGGCGGCCGTACCCCCTGGATCAAATCGGTTCCGGCCCACTGTCGCCCCGCTCACACCGGCCCATCCGTTGTTGACAATCGTTTCCAACTTTGTTGAAAATGAGTGTCATGAACATACGCCGTCCCATATCCACCGCGACCCTCGCCGGAGTCTCGGTGCTCGGCCTGCTGGCCCTCTCCGCCTGCTCCCCCTCGGGTGGCGCCCGCACCGAGGACGGCAAGCTGAAGGTGACAGCGTCCTTCTACCCCATGGAATTCCTCGCCCGGCAGATCGGCGGGAAGCACGTCGAGGTGACCGACCTCACCAAGCCGGGGGTCGAGCCGCACGACCTGGAGCTCTCCCCGAAGCAGACCGCCCAGCTCGGCGAGTCCGGCGCGATCGTCTACCTCAAGGGCCTGCAGCCCGCCGTGGACGACGCCGTGGAGCAGTCCGGCGCCAAGAACGTCGCCGACGCGGCCTCCCTCACCAGCCTCGAAGAGCACGGCACCGAGGTCGACGGCCACCACCACACCACCGGCGACAACCACTCGCACTCGGAGTCCGAGGGCGGCAAGGACCCGCACATCTGGCTCGACCCGGTGAAGTACGCCGAGGTCGCCAAGGGCGTCAACAAGACCCTCGCCAAGGCCGACCCGAAGCACAAGGCCGACTACCAGAAGAACACCAATGCCCTGGTGGAGAAGCTGGACGGGCTGAACACCGAGTTCAAGGACGGGCTGAAGAAGCGGAAGTCCGACACCTTCCTCACCACCCACGCGGCCTTCGGCTACCTCGCCGAGCGCTACGGCCTCACCGAGGAGGCCATCAGCGGACTCGACCCGGAGTCCGAGCCCAGCGCCAAGCGCATCAGGGACCTGCACACCCTCGCCAAGGACCACCACGTCTCCACGGTCTTCTTCGAGACGATCGCCAACCCGGCCACCGCCAAGGCCCTGGCCGGCGATCTCCATCTGAAGACCGATGTCCTCGACCCACTGGAGGGGATCAACGCCAAGTCCCGCGGCAAGGACTACTTCGGCGTCCAGCGGGCCAACCTCGCCGCGCTGCAGAAGGCGCTCGGCAGCAAGTGACGGACACCGCACCGCACGTGACGGAGGTCACCATGAACCAGCCGCCCACCCAGCCGGTGATCGACCTGCGCGGGGCGACCGCCTCGCTGGGCGCCCGTCCCGTGCTGCGCGGCGTCGACCTCACCGTGCGGTCCGGTGAGGTCGTCGCGCTGCTCGGCGCCAACGGCTCCGGCAAGTCCACCGCCGTACGCTCCGTGATCGGCCAGGTCCCGCTCACCGGCGGTGAGCTGGCGCTCTTCGGCACGGAGTTCCGGCGGTTCAGGGACTGGGCCCGGATCGGCTATGTCCCGCAGCGCACCACCGCGGCCGGCGGTGTGCCCGCCACGGTCCGCGAGGTCGTCACGGCCGGCCGGCTGGCCCGTACGAAGCTGGGCATCCTGCGCAAGGCCGACCGGGCCGCGGTGCACCGGGCGCTGGAGCTGGTCGGCATGGCCGACCGCGCCAAGGACTCCGTCAACGCGCTGTCCGGCGGCCAGCATCAGCGGGTGCTGATCGCCCGTGCGCTGGCCGGTGAACCGGAACTGCTGATCATGGACGAGCCGATGGCCGGCGTCGACCTGGCCAGCCAGGAGGTGCTCGCCGCCGCCCTGCGCGAACAGGTCGGCCGCGGCGCCACGGTCCTGCTGGTGCTGCACGAGCTGGGCCCGCTGGAGCCGCTGATCGACCGCGCGGTGGTGCTGCGGGACGGCTGCGTCGTCCACGACGGCCCGCCGCCCGAGGCCGTGGGCCAGCACGCGCTGCCCGGCCATGACCATGTCCACCCGCACGCCGACGCGGCCGCGGAACCGATCCGGACGGGGCTGCTGAGCTGATGGAGATCCTCAACTACGCCTTCATGCAGCGGGCCCTGATCGCCGCCCTGATCGTCGGCGTCACCGCCCCCGCCATCGGCATCTACCTCGTCCAGCGCCGCCAGGCCCTGATGGGCGACGGCATCGGCCATGTCGCGCTGACCGGCGTCGGCCTCGGCTTCCTGCTGAACACCAGCCCCATCTGGGTCGCCACCGCCGTCGCCATCGCCGGCTCCGTCGTCATGGAGCTGATCCGCTGGTACGGCAAGACCCGCGGCGATCTCGCCCTGGCCATGCTGTTCTACGGCGGTATGGCGGGCGGCGTGATGCTGATGAACCTGTCCGACGCGGGCTCCAACGCCAACCTCGGGACCTACCTCTTCGGCTCGATCACCACCGTCTCGCCGCAGGACATGACGACGATCTATGTGCTGGCCGCCCTGGTGCTGGCGATCACGATCGGCCTGCGCCGCCAGCTGTTCGCGGTGTGCCAGGACGAGGAGTTCGCCCGGGTGACGGGCCTGCCGGTGCGGCTGCTCAATCTGCTGGTCGCCGTCACCGCCGCGGTCACCGTCACCGTCGCCATGCGCGTCGTCGGACTGCTGCTGGTCAGCGCCCTGATGGTGATCCCGGTCGCGGCCGCCCAGCAGATCAGCCGCAGCTTCGCGGTGACCTTCTCGGTGGCGGTGGCGATCGGTGTCGCGGTCACCCTGACGGGCACCACCACCTCGTACTACGTGGACGTCCCGTCCGGCGCGACGATCGTGCTGTTCGCCATCGGGGTGTTCGTGCTCTTCACCGGGCTCGCCGCGCCGCTCGCGAAAAAGCGTGCAAAGGCTGCCGCAGAGGCCTCGAAGGGGTGCACTCTGGAGGTACCCGGCGACCGCACCGTCACCGACGATGTGAGTGTGTCCGGGTGAGCACGGGCAAAGAGGAGCCGGCGCACCACCGTCGGCAGACAGATGCGTGTACGGGTAAGCGTCTCACCGGGGAGCCGGTCATCACCTGGCACAATGGCGGGACGCACGGCAGGGGGAAGTCCTGACGTCCTAGGGAGGCAACGGTGGCGACGAGCGCGGGATCTCCGGTACGCGGCCGGTCGACGCGGCAGCGGACCGCGGTGTCGGCCGCACTCGACGAGGTCGACGAGTTCCGCAGTGCGCAGGAGCTGCACGACATGCTCAAGCACAAGGGCGACTCGGTCGGGCTGACCACCGTCTACCGGACGCTGCAGTCCCTCGCCGACGCCGGTGAGGTCGATGTGCTGCGCACCAGCGAAGGCGAGGCGGTCTACCGCCGGTGCAGCACCGACGATCACCACCACCACCTGGTGTGCCGGGCCTGCGGCAAGGCCGTCGAGGTCGAGGGCCCCGCGGTGGAGAAGTGGGCCGACCAGATCGCCCGGGAGCACGGCTTCCAGGACGTCGCGCACACCATCGAGATCTTCGGGACCTGCGGCGAGTGCGCCGCCCGGACCGCCGAGAAGCAGTAGCCGACGGCAAGGACAGCAATGCGTACGGGCCGCCTCCGATGACCGGAGGCGGCCCGTTACGCGTCAGCCCGCGGCCCTTACGTCGCGGACTCGCCGTCCGCCAGCTGCGCGCCGCCGAACCTGCGGTCCCGCTTGGCGTACTCCAGGCACGCCTCCCACAGGTTCCGCCGGTCGAAGTCCGGCCACAGAATGTCCTGGAAGACCATCTCGGCGTACGCGCTCTGCCAGATCAGGTAGTTCGAGGTCCGCTGCTCACCCGACGGCCGCACGAAGAGGTCCACATCCGGCATGTCCGGGTAGTACATGTACTTCGCGACGGTCTTCTCGTTGACCTTCGACGGGTCCAGCTTCCCGGCCCGCACATCCGCCGCGATGGCCGCCGCCGCGTCCGCGATCTCGGCCCGGCCGCCGTAATTCACGCAGAAATACAGCGTCATCGCGTCATTGTTCTTGGTCTGCTCCTGAGCGATCTGGAGCTCCTGCACGACCGACTTCCACAGCTTCGGCATCCGCCCGACCCAGCGGATACGGATACCCAGCGCGTCCATCTCGTCACGGCGCCGCCGGATCACATCGCGGTTGAAGTTCATCAGGAACTTCACTTCGTCGGGCGACCGCTTCCAGTTCTCCGTCGAGAAGGCGTACAGCGAAAGGTTCTTCACACCCATTTCGATGCAGCCCTTGAGGACGTCCATGACGACGCCCTCGCCGACCTTGTGGCCCTCGGTGCGCGGCAGCCCGCGCTCCTTGGCCCACCGGCCGTTGCCGTCCATGACGACCGCCACATGGTTCGGGACGAGCTCACCGGGGATCTTCGGCGGCCGCGCACCGGAAGGGTGCGGCTCGGGCGTCACGTACTCACGTCGATTACGGCCCAGAATCCCGCGTCGTGCCATGCGGCCCACGTCTCCTATGTGTCTTGAGGGCGTTTTGCCTTGAGGGGCGTATGTGTCTTGAGGGTGGTTTCGCTATTTCTCTACGTACCGGAGAGAGCGCAGGCCCCGCTCCAGATGCCAGTGCAGATACGCCGTGACGAGCCCGCTGCCCTCCCGGGCATGACGGGCCTCACAGGCGTCCGCGGTCTCCCAGTCGCCGGTCAGCAGCGCGCTCAGGAGTCCAATGGCCTCAGAGGAGGGTACGACGCTCCCCGGCACCCGGCAGTCGCCGCAGGTCACCCCGCCCGACGCGACCGAAAAGAACCGGTTGGGACCGGGCAGCCCGCACCGTGCGCAGCTGTCGAAGCTCGGCGCGTAGCCGTTGACGGCGAGCGAGCGCAGCAGGAACGCGTCCAGCACCAGATGCGGCTCGTGCTCCCCGCGGGCCAGCGTCCGCAGCCCGCCGACCAGCAGCAGATACTGCTGCACGGCGGGCTCGCCCTCGTGGTCGGTGAACCGCTCGGCGGTCTCCAGCATGGCCGTCCCGGCCGTGTAGCGGGCGTAGTCCGTGACGATCCCGCCGCCATACGCCGCGATCGTCTCGCTCTGCGTACACAGCGGCAGCCCGCGCCCGATCAGCTCGCTGCCGCGCGCATGGAACTGCACATCGACGTGCGAGAACGGCTCCAGCCGCGCCCCGAACTTCGACTTCGTCCGCCGCACCCCACGGGCCACCGCACGGACCCTGCCGTGCCCCCGGGTGAGCAGCGTGATGATCCGGTCCGCCTCACCCAGCTTCTGGGTGCGCAGCACGATGCCGTCGTCGCGGAACAGACTCATGGCGCCATTCTCGCGCATGGCGGCCGGGCCGCGGTCGCCCGGCCTGCTGCGGCGTCCGGGCCGGGCGCCGCTGGCGGCGCGCGCCTGGTACACGGCGTTGCCCGCCGGGCATCGGCCGGTCGACGGCCGGCGGTCGTCGCGCTCCCCACTTCCTTGATCCGCTTCGTCACGTCCACCTTCCGCAAACGACCTCACTGTTCGCATGCAGATCGTGACGCTGCGGAATTGCGCTGCGGAATTGCGCTGCGCAACGAGATGAGCCCCACAACTGCCTTGCAGGGAAAGGAGGAAGCCATGGCCGGCGCACCGCTAACCCTCCACGGCCCCGCGCCCGTCTTCCCCGCGACCGCCTGGGCCGCGTTCGCCGACGCCGTCAAAGACGGGCATTTCCCGGGCGCCTGACCAGCTTTCACCGGGCGTACACAACAGGGACACAAAGGCCCCGCCATCCCACTGGATGACGGGGCCACATCACGTTATGGTCCGGGTCATCGCGGGCGGAAGACGACCTTCCGTACTTCTCAGTCGCCCCGTGGAAGTGGCCCTCACGGCTCGTCAACTGCCCGGTAGCATCCGGTGATGTTCGGCAGCACATCGCCGTGAAGGCCGGCCGATCCAGTCAGTACCCCAATTGAGGATCTCGATGACATCCATACCGGAGGCGCTGTTGTGGTGCCTCAGCGCAGGTACGGCCGCCGCCGTGGTCCTGGCGGCGCTCTCGATCCGTGCGGGCAAGCAGCGCGCGGACCTGAGAAGGCGCCTGTCCACCGCTGAGGAACAGAGCAGCGCCACGCTCCACAGCAATACGGAGCTGACGGCCCGGCTGCGCGCCACCGAGGCCGAGATCCGGCATCTGGCCGGTAGCCGGCTCCCCGATCTGACGCTGGCGCTGGCCCACCCCCATGTGCCCGTACCGGGGCTGCTGGACGCGCGGTTCACCGGGTCGGAGACCGAGCAGGCGCTGAACGCCGTACTGGAGCAGGTCAGCGACGCGATCACCAAGGAGCGGGCGCGCGTGGACGCCGCCGCCCAGTCCACCCTCCGCGGGGCGACCACCACCATCCAGGCGCTGCTCTACCAGCTCCAGACGTCGCTGCAGGAGATGCAGCACCGCTACGACGACCCGAACGTCGCCCAGGACCTGCTGAACGCCGACTTCCTCAACGAGCAGGCGCTGCGGCGCATCCAGGCCACCGGCGTCGTCTGCGGCGCCTGGCCGGGCCTGACCCGCGAGGACTCCTACCTCGCCGAGCTGGTCGTCGGCGCCACCTCCCGGCTGCGCGGCTACGAGCGTGTGAACATCAGCAATCAGCTGCGCGACCCGGTCGCGGTGGTCGCGCGGGCCGTGGAGCCGATCGCGATCGTGGTGACCGAGCTGCTGGCCAACGCGCTGCACCACTCGCACCGTGAACTGCCCGTCACCATCACCCTCCAGCAGGGCAACCGCGGCGCCTCGGTCATCGTCGACGACTACGGCGTCGGGATGCACGACGACGAGATCAAGGCGGCGATGGAGCTGCTGTCGGGTGACGAGGACCTGCTGCTGACCCAGCTCGGTGACCCGCCGCGGTCCGGGTTCGCGGCGGCCGGTCAGCTGGTGCGTCAGTACGGCTTCGGCGTGCATGTCGAGCCCTCGCCGTACGGCGGGGTGCGTGCGGTCGTGTACATCCCGGGTGACCCCCTCCTCACCGTCCTCGACGAGAGCGCCCAGCCGATGTCCGTGATGGCTCCTCTGCCGCACCGTTCCGCGGTGCCGGATCGTTCCTCCTCCGTGCTGCCCACCGGTTCCGCGACGCCGCCGCAGGCCGCCGCCGCGCCCGCCGCGCAGCCCGCACCCGCCGCGCAGCCCGCACCCGCCGCGCAGCCCGCGCCCGCCCCTTCCTACGAGGCACCCGCCCAGCAGGCCGAAGGGGAACTCCCGCGCCGGCGGCGCCGGAAGCCCGTGTCCGAACTCGACGAGAGTGCCGCGCGCACCGAGTCGGCTCCCGAGCGCTCCCCGGAAGAGACCGGAACCCGCTGGGCCGCGCTCCAGCGCGGCACCGAATCCGGCCGGGCAGCCGCCCAGTCAGAACCCCCTCGCAGTCCCGAAGGGAACGCTCAGTCATGAACAGCCCCACCCGCCGCCGTGTCGCCGAGGACAAGTCCTGGGTGCTGGAGCCCCTTTTGGAGTTGCCGCATGTGATTCACGCAGCCGTCATCTCCGGCGACGGATTCATCGAGGGCTCCTCGCCCGGCCTGAAGCGGGACTCCGCCGAGGGCGTCGCCGCGATGATGTCCGCGCTGCAGGGTGCGGGCCGTGCCGTCACCGCGGCGTTCGCCGAGAAGGACGACACCCGGCTGCGGCAGACCGTGATCGAGTCCGATGAAGGCTTCGTCTTCGCGATACCGGCCGGCGAGAACACCTGCCTGGCCGTCTTCGCCGGCCCGGAGGTGAACATGGGTGTGGTCGCGCACCATATGCAGGTCCAGGTCACGACCCTGGGCAACAAGGTCATGAACAGCCGGGCACGGGACCTCGGTAACCCGGCATGACCCCGCGCCAGAGCAGCGGCAGGCGCCTCGTACCGGCCTATCTGGCGACCGGCGGACGCGCCCAGCCCAGCCGCAACACCTTGGACCGGCTCACCCTGCTGCACAGCGTGGGGATGCCGATCACCAGTGAGGTACGCCCGGAGGAGCACCGCATCCTGGAGCTGCTGCAGCCCGGGGCGCTGTCTCTGGCCGAGGTCGCCGCCCACCTTCACCTGCCCGTGAGCGTGGTGAAGGTGCTGGTGGCCGATCTCGTCGACGCCGGGCGACTGCACGCCCGTGCCCCCATCCCCGAAGCCGAGCAATTCGACCGACACATCCTGGAGAGGGTTCTCGATGGACTCCGCTCTCTCAAGTCCTAGCCCCGGCACCGGCGCGAGCACCGGCAGCATGTACCTCTCCGGCGAGAACCAGACACTGGTCAAACTGCTGATCGCGGGACCGTTCGGGGTCGGCAAGACCACCCTCATCCGTGCGCTGTCGGAAACCCCGCCGCTGCACACCGAAGAGGTCATGACCCAGACCGGCGCCGCCGTCGACGATCTCGCCGGAGTACGGGAGAAGACCACCACCACCGTCGCCATCGACTTCGGGCGGCTGACCCTGCCCGGGGACCTGGTGCTGTACCTGTTCGGCACGCCCGGACAGAAGCGCTTCCGTCCCCTGTGGCAGGACATCGCCCGCGGCGCACTGGGCGCCCTCGTCCTCGCGGACACCCGCCGGCTGGCGGACTCCTTCGAGGTGATGGACATCGTCGAGGAGGCCGGGCTGCGCTACGCGGTCGCGGTCAACACCTTCCCCGACGCGCCCGAGTACAGCGTCGAGAAGCTCCGCGAGGCGCTCGATCTGCACCCCGAGACGCCGCTGGTGATGTGCGACGCCCGCGACCAGGAGCAGTCCGTCGACGCGCTGATCGCGCTCGTCGGGCACGTCCTGGCCCACACCCCCGAGGAGAACCCGAACCCGTGACTTCCCCGCACCAGCCGGGAGCCGCACCGCCACCGGGCTGCCCGGCGCACGCCGCCCCGTACCAGCAGGCACCGGCACAGCCCGACGCCCACACGCCGGTGAAGCTCTACGGACCGGACTTCGCCGCCGACCCGCACCGCATCTACGCACAGCTGCGGCAGTACGGGGCGCTGGCGCCGGTCGAGATCGCGCCGGAGGTGACCGCGATGCTGGTCACCGACTACCGGGCGGCCCTCGACCTGCTGCACGACGACAGCACCTGGTCCAAGGACTCCCGTGAGTGGATGACGACCGTCCCCGCGGACTCGCCGGTCATGCCGATGCTGATGTGGCGCCCGAACATCTTCTACGCCGACGGGCCGGCGCACGTCCGCTACCGGGACGTCGTCGTCGACAGCTTCAAGCTGGTCGAGCCGCATGAGCTGCGGGCCCGCGTCCACCACGCCGCGGACACCCTGATCCAGCGCTTCGGGGCGCACGGCGAGGTCGATCTGATCGCCGACTACGCGCGGCTGATCCCGCTGCTGATGTTCAACAACCTCTTCGGGATGCCCGACTCCTACAGCGACCGGCTCATCGAGGCCATCGCGGGGATGCTGGACGGCACCTCCCCCGAGGAGGCCGCGGCCGCCAACGAGGCGTACACGAACTACATCATGGAGCTGGTCGGCTCCAAGAAGGCCGAGCGCGGTCCGGACCTGACGTCCTGGTTCATGGACCACCCCAACGCGCTCAACGACGAGGAACTGATCCACAACATCATCCTCACGATGGGCGCGGGCAACGAACCGCTGGCCAACCTCATCGGCAACGCGCTGTCGCGGATGCTCTCCGACGACCGTTACTACAACACCCTGTCCGGTGGCGCGCTGACCGCGCACGACGCCATCAACGAGGTGCTGTGGAACGACCCGCCGCTGACGAACTACTCCGCCCACTTCCCGGTCCGTGACGTCTTCTTCCACGGCACCTGGGTGCGCAAGGGGCAGCTGGTGATGGTGTCGTACGCGGCCGCCAACAGCCAGTTCGACACCACGTCGCTGGGGACGCCCGGTTCGGGCGGCGGCTCACACCTGTCCTGGGCGGCGGGTCCGCACGCCTGTCCCGTGAAGCGGCATGCGCTGCTGATCGCCACCACCGCGATCGAGCGGCTCACGGCCTGGCTCTCCGACATCGAACTGGCCGTGGACGCAAGCGAGTTGCAGTGGCGCAACGGCGCGTTCCACCGGGCTCTCGTCGGGCTCCCGGCCCGCTTCACCCCGATCACCCCCGACCAGGCAGGAGCCACTCCATGGCACAACAGGGACAGCAGCCCTTCGTCATCGACCCGGTCGGAAGCGACATCCACGGGGAGGCAGCCCGCCTCCGCGCGCTAGGTCCGGTGGCGCGGACCGAACTGCCCGGCGGTATCGAGGCCTGGTCGGTCACCAGCCACACCCTCCTCAAGCAGCTGCTGACCGACGACCGGGTCTCCAAGAACCCCCGGGACCACTGGCCGGCCTGGCAGCGCGAGGAGATCCGCAGCAGCTGGCTGCAGTCCTGGATCGGCGTCACCAACATGTTCACCGCGTACGGCACCGATCACCGCCGGCTGCGCAAGCTGATCGCCCCGGCGTTCACGGCCCGCCGCACCGACGCGATCCTGCCGCGCGTGGAGAGCATCACCATGGCGCTGCTGGACGACCTCGCCGCGCACCCCGCGGGCGAGCCCCTGGACCTGCGGGCGCGCTTCAACCACCCGCTGCCCATGCAGGTCATCTGTGAGCTGTTCGGCTTCCCGGAGGGCGAGCAGCGCGCCGAACTCGCCCGCCTCGTCGAGGCCATCATGGACACCACGGCCACCCCGGAGCAGGCCGCCGCCACCGCGGCGGGCGTCCATGCGCTGCTGTCCGAACTGGTCGGCAGCAAGCGGGAGAACCCGGCCGACGACCTCACCAGCCTCCTGGTCTCCGCGCGGGACGACGAGGGCCAGAAGATGACCGAGCAGGAGCTGCTGGACACCCTCCTGCTCGTCATCGGCGCCGGTCACGAGACCACCGTCGACCTCCTCGGCAACGCCGTGCACGCCCTGCTGACCCACCCCGAGCAGCTTGAGCTGGTGCGCTCGGGCCAGGTCCCCTGGGCCGACGTCATCGAGGAGACCCTCCGCTGGGCCCCCAGCATCGCCGCCCTCCCGCTCCGCTTCGCGGTGGAGGACATCGACATCCCGGACGGCCCGACCATCCGCAAGGGCGAGGCGATCCTCCCGGCGTACGCGGCGGCCGGCCGGGACGCCGCGTTCCACGGCGACACGGCGGCCGACTTCGACATCCGGCGGACCCGCCAGGAGCACCTCGCGTTCGGCCACGGCGTCCACCACTGCCTCGGCGCCCCGCTGGCCCGTATGGAGGCCCGGATCGCCCTCCCGGCCCTCTTCGCCCGCTTCCCCGACCTTCAACTGGCAACCCCGGCAGAGCAGTTGGAACCCACCAGCGGCTTCATCTCGGGCGGTCTGCGCAGCCTGCCGGTCCGTCTGACTCCGGCGTGAACCCGGCCTGAAGCGGCCCGACGCTCCGGCACCCGGCCCCGTCACCCCACCCGGGTGGCGGGGTCGTCGGCCATCCCGGCCGGGGCCGCCAGGGGCCCGGGGACGCCGGGGCCCCCGACGGGGACCTCCCCGTCCGGAAGAGGGCCGCCCCCGCCCACGGCCCGCGCGTCATCCACGGTGCGGAGCAGGCCGATGAACTCCCGCTCGGCCGGGGAGAACGACGTCTCACGGGAGGTCGCCAGCACGATCGCACAGGCGGGCAGCTCGGGGTCGGGCCGGAGGAGGGCCAGCCGCCCCTCCTGCAACTCCCGGGCCACACAGCGCCGCGGGAGCACCGCGATGCCGAGGCCGGCCAGCACCGCGTGCTTGAGCGTCTCGTTCCCGCTGATCTGCGGACAGCGCGCGGGCGACAGCTTCCAGCGGGCCGGCGCGTCGTCCTGGGCCCGGCGCGTCGCCGAGCCCTCCTCCCGGAACAGGAAATGCTGCCGCTCCAGGTCGGCCGGGGTCACCGCGCGACCGGCCAGCGGATGTCCCGGATGCGCGACGAGGAGGAACTGCTCAGCTGATGACCGCGTAACAGAGCCGGTGAGCCCTGCGCCGGACGAGGGCGGCAGGAGCCGGGCGGGAGGGGCCCAGTGCCTCTCAGGACGGCGTACGCGCCGTCGCCAGCAGGCGGTTCGTCTCGGCGGGGCGCAGCATGAGGGCGCTGCCGACCGTGCTCAGCACCTCGCGTTCCGCGGGGGTGTAGGAGCCGTCGGCGAGGGCGATGCGGGCGGCCTGGAGGAGGAGGGATTCCCGGCCCGCGGGGGCGAGGTGCGGGGCGAGCGGTTCCAGCGCCTCATGGAGCTCTATGGCCAGGGCGGTGCCGCACGGGTCCAGGCCCTGGTGGCCGCAGTGGCCGCCGGTCACCGCGTCGTAGGTGCCGGTCAGCCGGCCGGTGTCGGCGGCGAGGGCGGCGAGCAGGGTCAGCAGCTCGTCCTCGGAGCAGTCCGCGAAGCCGGCCGCACGGACCGTGTCGACGGCGGTGTCGCGGACCGCGCGGGAGGAGGTGCCGCCGGCGGCCAGCAGCGCGAGGGTGACGGTGTGGACGGCGTCCCTGAGCATCGCCGAGAAGCGGAGGGTGGTGGGGTGGTCCAGGGCGTCCGGGCCGAAGTGGCCGTGGCAGGCGGAGCACTCCAGGACCGGTCCGGCGGCGCCGCGGGAGAGGAGCGGGAGGCCGAGGAGGGTGAGCCGGCGACGGCCGGTCCGGCGGAGGTAGTTGCGGTCCCCGCCGCAGTCCGGGCAGAAGAACTCGCCATCGGCGACGGTCCGCCAGGACGTGCGCACGCCCATCACACACATCTTGTGCATCACGTCAGCCCTCCGTAACTCACCCGTGGCCCTCCGGACACGGGAGGCACCCCGACGGCCCCCTCGTCGTATGGGACGTGATGTTAGCCACATACGTGATGCGGCGTCAGCACCCCGTACCGGACAACTGGCCGGATGACGAAGGACCCCGCCCCTCCGGAAGGTAGGGGGCGGGGCCTATGGACGCCGTGAAGAGCATGGCCATGAGGAGGCGGGCGACGGGTGGGGCGGCTGAGGGGGCCGCTCCTGACGGGGCCCGGCTTGGCCAAAACCGGTGGGGGTACGGCAGGCCGCGCCGGGACCGGCGTCAGCCTTACGAGGTCATCAGCGCCCGGCTCACCTGCCGTGTCTGGTTGTCCAGACCGCGGGCGTTGGGGTGGACGAAGGTGCAGGCCTCGCCGGCACCGGGGAGGGAGCGGCACTGCTCGTTCGGCGGGTCGGTCTGGCCGCCCTCACCGGTGAGGTTGTCCTTGATGCCGTACATCCACTTGGCGTCGCCGCTCTCGCACACCCCGTGCGCCGCACTCGGCCCGTAGGTGTCGACGTAGCTCGCGGCGTGGTAAGCGGCGTGCTTCTCCAGCAGTGCGTTCAGGCGCAGTTCGAGGCCGTCGAGCCAGGGCATATCGCCCTTCTTGACACTGCCGAGCTGGTTCCAGTGCCAGAAATTGCAGCCGGTGTTGTCGGGGACGATGGCCGGATAGCCCACGACGGCGACCCGGGCGTGCGGTGCGCGCCGGTGGATCACCGTCATCATGCGGGCGAGGTCGGTGTCGAGCTGAGTGAACCGCTGCTCCAGCCAGTCCTCGCCCGCACCGCCGTTGCTGTAGTGGTTGGTACAGGGCCTGAGCTGCAGGGGCTTGGTGACGCCCAGTTCGAGGCACTTTTTCACGATGGACCCGAAGCCGAGGGAGTTGCCGCCGATGCCGACGGTCACGTAGTCGGTGTCCGGGGACAGCGCGTCGACCTGCGCGGGCAGATCGGACCAGCCGCCCGGGGGCGGGATGGTCGGCGGCCCATAGATCTTGGAGGCCGGCTGGGGTGCCAGGACCCCGTCGACCACCTCGGCGGCCCCGCAGGTCACATCCGTCAGCTCGAATCCGAGCTGACCGGCCACCTGATGCGGGTAGTTGCGCCCGGAGCGGCCGCAGCCGTCGCGCTCCTCCCAGGGGCGGACGAACACCCCGGCGCTGTACGAGTCGCCGAGCGCCACATACTCCGGGCGGTCCGCGGTCCGGGCCGGGGCTCCGGATGCCGCCGGGGCGAATGCGGAGGCCACCACGGCGAGCGAGGCAACCGCCGCGACGGCCAGCCGGGAGAGTGCGGGCATGCCATATCTGCTCATCTGCACGTCCTTGGTGTCCGCGCCGCGGCCTGTCCGACGGGCGCTGGTCACCAAACGTACTGAATCACTTACTCACCGTGACAGGCACGGAGTCCAAACCCCACCTTCAGGTGGCGGGGTCGCACAACGGCGCCCCCGCGGCTCGGTGAGAGCCACGGGGGCGCGAGAGGAGGTGCTCGTGCCGGGTCAGCGGCCCGCGCGGTTCACGGCGGAGACGACGGCCTTCAGCGAGGCGCGCGTGGTGTTGGCGTCGATACCGATGCCCCACAGGACCTTGTCACCGATCGCGCACTCGATGTACGAGGCGGCCAGCGAGGAGGCACCCTCGCTCATGGTGTGCTCCTGGTAGTCCAGCAGCCGCGCGTCCACGTCGATGCTCTGCAGCGCGTCGAAGAACGCGGAGATCGGGCCGTTGCCGGTACCGACCAGCACCGTCTCCGCACCGTCCACCTCGGCCTCGACGGTGAGGGTGTCGATGCCGTCCTTGTCGGTGGTGGTCTGGCCGTTCTTGACCTGGATGCGGCCCCACGGGTTCTCGGGGTTGGGCAGGTACTCGTCCTGGAAGGCCGACCAGATGGCGGTCGGCGTGACCTCGCCGCCCTCGGTGTCGGTCTTCTCCTGGATGATCCGGGAGAACTCGATCTGCATCCGGCGCGGCAGTTCCAGCTTGTGGTCGTTCTTCAGGACGTAGGCGATACCGCCCTTGCCGGACTGCGAGTTGACGCGGATGACGGCCTCGTAGGAGCGGCCGACGTCCTTGGGGTCGATGGGCAGGTACGGGACCGCCCACTCGATGTCGTCCACGGTCTTGCCGGCGGCGGTGGCCTCGGCCTCCATGGCGTCGAAGCCCTTCTTGATGGCGTCCTGGTGGGAGCCGGAGAAGGCGGTGTAGACCAGATCGCCCGCGTAGGGGTGGCGCGGGTGGATCTCCATCTGGTTGCAGTACTCGCTCGTACGACGGATCTCGTCGATCTGCGAGAAGTCGATCTGCGGGTCGACGCCCTGGGAGAACAGGTTCATGCCCAGCGTCACCAGGTCGACATTGCCGGTGCGCTCGCCCTGCCCGAACAGACAGCCCTCGATGCGGTCGGCACCCGCCATGATCGCCAGCTCGGCGGCGGCGACCGCGGTGCCCCGGTCGTTGTGCGGGTGTACGGACAGGCATACGTGCTCGCGCCGGGACAGGTTGCGCGACATCCACTCGAAGCGGTCGGCATGGGTGGACGGCGTGGAGCGCTCGACGGTGGCGGGCAGGTTCAGGATGATCTCGCGGCCCTCTTCGGGCTGCCAGACGTCACAGACCGCCTCACAGACCTCCAGCGCGAAGTCCAGCTCGGTGTCGGTGAAGATCTCCGGGCTGTACTGGTAGCCGAAGATCGTCTCGTCGCCGAGGATCTTGTCGGCGTATTCCATGACCAGCCGGGTGCCGTCCACGGCGATCTGCTTGACCTGCTCCTTCGAGCCGCGGAAGACGACCCGGCGGAAGGTGGGGGCGGTGGCGTTGTACAGGTGCACCGTGGCGCGGTGGGCGCCGCGCAGCGACTCGACGGTGCGCTCGATCAGCTCCTCGCGGGCCTGCGTCAGGACGGAGATCGTCACGTCCTCGGGGATCGCGCCCTCTTCGATGATCGAGCGGACGAACGCGAAGTCCGTCTCCCCGGAGGAGGGGAAGCCGACCTCGATCTCCTTGTAGCCCATGCGCACCAGCAGATCGAACATCTCGCGCTTACGGGCGGGCGACATCGGGTCGATCAGTGCCTGGTTGCCGTCCCGCAGGTCGGTGGAGAGCCAGCGGGGCGCGACGGTGATGCGGTTGTCGGGCCAGGTGCGGTCGGGGATGTCAACCGCTTCGTAGCGGCCGTACTTGTGGACCGGCATCCCGGAGGGCCGCTGCAGCTGCGTCGCGTTGGTGACCGGGGTGGGCCGGCCGACGGCATGACCTGCGGGGCTCGACGGATTCGTCATGGTGCGTAGGGCTCCTCGTATGTCCGCTGGGGGTCCCCCTGCTCCACAAGAGCCAGGGAGAGGCCGACGGGGCGATAGATCGCAACACCGAACTCCGCGGGGAGGGGGTCGGCCTACGACTACAGGCCCTCGCCGCGGCAGCTAAGGAGAAGCAGCCCGAAACGCATGATGCACAGCACCCTAGCTGAGGTACGCCCTGTCTGGCGGTCGCGTATCAGTATGCGGGACCGGACGGACGTTACGGCCTAAATGCGACCAACCACACTTTTACGGGAATCTTGGACGCGGGCAGTGACAGCGGCATTACAGAGTGCCACCGTTTGTGCATGGACCTCAACGACGCGCAGCCAGATCCCGCCACCTGCCACACGCCCGTCTTCTGCACGATCATCCCGCCGCACATCCTCGACAACCTGGCCCAGTCCGACGACCCGGACCGGCACGAGCCCGCCCGCCGCACCCTGGAGCACGACCACGTACGACGCACCGAGCGCCGCGCGATCGCCGCCCGCGGCGGCCTCACCCCCGGCGAGCCGGGAGCCGGCGCCGACAAGCCGAACCGCACCATCTACGACGCCCGCCACCGCGAGGACCTGCCCGGCAAGAAGGTGCGCAGCGAATCCGACGGCCCGTCCAAGGACGCCTCCGTCAACCGCGCACACGCCGGTCTGGGCGCCACCTTCGAGCTCTACCTCAAGATCTATGGCCGTAAGTCCATCGACGGCGCCGGACTGCCGCTCAACGCGACCGTCCACTACGGGCGGCGGTACGACAACGCCTTCTGGGACGGCGAGCGGATGGTCTTCGGCGACGGCGACAACGACCTGTTCAAGGACTTCACGATCTCGGTCGACGTGATCGGCCACGAGCTCACCCACGGGGTCACCCAGTACACCGCCAACCTCGACTACCAGGGCCAGTCCGGCGCCCTCAACGAGTCGGTCTCCGATGTCTTCGGCGTGCTGATCAAGCAGTACGCCCTCGGCCAGACCGCCGACCAGGCCGACTGGCTGATCGGCGCCGACCTGCTCGGCCCGAACGTCACCGGCACCGCCCTGCGCTCGATGAAGGCCCCGGGCACCGCCTACGACGACGACGTCCTCGGCAAGGACCCGCAGCCCGCCGCCATGAAGGACTACGTCCAGACGACCGACGACAACGGCGGCGTGCACATCAACTCCGGTATCCCCAACCACGCCTTCTACCTGGCCGCCACCGCCCTCGGCGGCAAGGCCTGGGAGCGCGCCGGGCAGATCTGGTACGACGTGCTGACCGGCGGCGAGCTCACCCAGAACGCCACGTTCACCGACTTCGCCACCCTCACCGTCAAGGCCGCCCAGGCCCGCTTCGGCGCCGGTGACGAGCACGAGGCGACGATCAAGGCCTGGACACAGGTCGGCGTCACCACGAAGTAGCGGCGCGACGGTGCGCGGAGCGGGAGGATTCGGCAGCGCCTTCCGCCCCGCGCACGATTACCGTGGCTGTACGGGGTAGGAGTCCGTCGAAGACGTCGGAGGAGTCCGTTATGCGCATTCACGTCCACCGCACCGGAGGCTTCGCGGGCGTCGACCGCCGCGCCGAGATCGACACCTCGGGCCGCCCCGATGCCGACGACTGGCAGGACCTGGCCAAAGAGGCCGTCGCCACCGCCCGCACCGAACCCCCCGTCGGAGTGCCGGACGGCTTCAGCTACCAGATCACGGTCGACGGCCGGACGGTCTACTGCTCCGACCCGCGCCTCACGAAGGAACAGCGGTCACTGATCACGAAGGTGATGAAGGAGGGCGCGTAGGCGCCTCCGAGGGCCTCGCGGAGCCCGGGCCATCCAGTGAGGGCCCGACGCCTTGACGCGTTGGCGCGTTCTCGCCGCTGTCACGTCCTGAAGTCGTACAACCTCAGCGCGTGGTGACCGGCATCACCGGCACCCACGCCCCGGAATGCCCGCTCCACCCCTTCAATGGTGCTTTATGGAGCTATTCAACCCGCCCCGGCTGGGCTTAAGTTCCCGCCCACAGCACGTTCGCGGCATGCACGTGCATGCCTTTTCGTCAGTGAGGTGGGGGACTTGGCAAGGAGCACTGCGGCGTCGCGTCGAAGGCGCTTCCGTCTGATCCGGGTGGCGGGGCTGGGCGGGCTTCTGGTGGGGGCCCTCCCCGGGCTCCTCGGGACCTCGGCGTGGGCGACGCCCCGTACACCCACGGCCGTCACGACCACCGTTACAGGGCAGTCCCCCGCCGGGGACGCCGTCCCGCGGGAGGTCACCGCCCGCTGGGAATTCGACCGGGAGGCCGAGGCGGGCGCCAACTCCGTGCCGGGCGGCCCGGCCATGACGCTCGGCGGTGGCGCGAAGCTGGTGCCGGGCGCCGGGTTCCTGGGCGAGGGAGGTCTCCTCCTGGACGGCAAGCGGGGTTATGCGTCCAGTACGGTGCCCGTCGACACCGGCACCAGTTTCACGGTGACCGCGTGGGTGCAGACCTCCGTGGAATCCACCCGCCGTATGACGCTGGTCAGCGCCGCGGGGAACACCACCAGCAGCTTCCGGGTGGACTTCGTCCCCGCCCGCGCGCATCGGGCCGGCGGGGCGGCATGGGAAGCAACCATGGCGCGGACCGACACGGCCGGCAGCAAGACCGTCTCGGCGGTCAACGCGGGTGGCTGGAACAGCGGGACGGACTGGAACCACCTAGCGGTGGTCTACGACGCACCGGCCCAGCAGCTCCACCTCTACGTCAACGGCCAACTCGGCACCGCCCCTTGCTTCGACGACGACAGGGACGGAGCGGCCGATGATCCACAGTGCGTCCCGGCGGTGCCGTGGGCCGACCATGCGCGCTCCTTCACGGCACAGCGGTCCCTCCAGGTCGGACGGGCCAAGAGCCATGGCACCTTCGGGGACCACTGGTCGGGGGCGATCGACGACGTGTGGGCATTCCGGGGCGCGCTCAGCAGTGAGCAGATCAACTACCTCTCGAGCGGGTGGGTGGGCCTGCCGACCGAGGTGCCGGATATCCCCGAGGCGGGCTGACCTGCACCTCAACTCCCGTACCGCACCGCCCCCTTGACACCGTTACCGCCGGTTACAAAGATCCGGGACATGACGAGCGAACCGGTGCCCTCCGCCCTGCCCCGCTTCCCCCGTGACTTCGTGTGGGGGGTGTCCACCTCCGCCGCACAGATCGAGGGGGCGGTGGCGGAGGACGGGCGGGGGCGGTCCGCGTGGGATGTGTTCGCGGCGGAGGCGGGGCGGATCAAGGACGGGTCGGATCCGCGGGTGGCGACCGGCCACTACCACCGCTACCGCGAGGACGTGGGGCTGCTGAAGGAGCTCGGGGTCGGGGCGTACCGGTTCTCGGTGGCCTGGCCCCGGGTGGTGCCGGACGGGAGCGGGGCGGTCAACAAGGCCGGGCTGGACTTCTACGACCGGCTGGTGGACGCGCTGCTGGCGGCGGGAGTCGCCCCGGTGCCGACACTGTTCCACTGGGACACGCCGCAGGCGCTGGAGGAGGGCGGCGGATGGCTCGTCCGGGACACGGCCGAGAAGTTCGCGGCGTACGCGGACGTGGTGGCGGAGCGGCTCGGGGACCGGGTGGAGCGGTGGATCACGCTCAATGAGCCGGCCGAACTGACCTTGCTGGGCTACGGACTGGGACAGCACGCACCGGGGCGCCAGTTGCTGTTCGAGGCGCTGCCGGCGGCACACCATCAGCTGCTGGGGCACGGTCTGGCCGTCCAGGCGCTGCGGGCCCGCGGGGCGGCGAGCATCGGGATCGCCAATTCGCACGGGCCGACCTGGACGGCGAGCGCGTCGGAGGCGGACACCGCGGCGGCCGGTCTCTACGACCTGCTGCTCAACCGGCTGTTCGCGGAGCCGGTGCTGCTGGGGCGCTATCCGGACGAGGAGCTGGCGGCCCTGCTGCCGGGGCCGGTCGCCGAGGATCTGAAGGTGATCTCGCAGCCGCTGGACTGGTACGGGATCAACTACTACCAGCCGACGCTGGTGGGCGCCCCGGGAGCCGAGGGGACGGGGGCGGCCGACTTCGGCGGGATCCGGCTGCCGCCCGAACTGCCCTTTGCGCCCCAGGAGATCGAAGGGTATCCGCGGACGGACTTCGGCTGGCCGGTGGTGCCGGAGGCGCTCACCGAGCTGCTGGTGTCGTTCCAGGAGCGGTACGGCGACCGGCTGCCGCCCGTCGTGATCACCGAGAACGGGTGCTCGTACGAGGGGATCGAGGACGCGGAGCGGATCGCCTTCCTGGACGGGCATCTGCGGGCGCTGCACGCGGCCATGGCGGCCGGGGTGGAGGTGCGGGGGTACTTCGTCTGGTCGCTGATGGACAACTTCGAATGGGCGGAGGGGTACGCCCGGCGGTTCGGGCTGGTGCATGTGGACTACGAGACGCTGGAGCGGACGCCCAAGGCCTCGTTCCGCTGGCTGCGTGACGCCCTCCGGGAGCAGGCCCGGGGATGAGCCGGCCAGCGGCTCCGGAGGCGCTCGCGGAGCCGACGGAGCGGGCCGGGCGCGGGTGGACCGCCTCGCTGTCGCTGGCCAACGGGGCGATCTGGGTGGGGTGGTACGGACCGCTGCAGATCCTGCTCGCCCTGCAGGCCGCGGAGCTCGCCCCGCCGGGCACGGCGAAGGAGTCGGTGCTGGCGTGGGTGACGGGCGCGGGGGCCGCCGTCTCGATGGTGGCCAACCCGCTGTTCGGGGCGCTGTCGGACCGTACGGCCTCGCGGTTCGGGCGGCGCGCCCCGTGGGTACTCGCGGGGGTGCTGGGCGGGGCCGGGGCGCTGGTGCTGCTGGCCGGGGCGGGCACGGTGCCGGCGATGGCACTGGGGTGGTGTCTGGTGCAGCTCACCCTCAACGCGGCGTTCGCGGCGATCACGGCGGCGGTGCCCGACCGGGTGCCGCAACGGCAGCGCGGGGCGGTCGGCGGCTGGGTTGGGGCCGCGCAGATTCTCGGGGTGGTGGCCGGGACGGGGCTGGCGACGGTCGCGGGCGGCGTGGTCGCGGGCTATCTCGCCTGTGCCGGATTCGTCGTGCTGGGCGCCCTCCCGTATGTGCTGGCGCACCGGGACCCGGCGCTGCCGGCCGCGCGCCGTCCGGCGCTGACCTGGCGGGCCGTGCTCGCCGGGTTCTGGATCAGCCCGCGCCGCCACCCCGATCTGGGGTGGGCCTGGCTGACCCGGTTCCTGATCAACCTCGGCAACGCGCTGGCCCTGCTGTACCTGCTGTACTACCTGCGGGATGTACTGCACCGCCCGGACCCGGACGGCGGGGTGCTGGTGCTGACCGCCGTCAACGCCGTGACCCTGCTCGGCACGGTCGTCGTCGGGGGCCTGTGGTCGGACCGGGTCGGGCGCCGGCAGCCGTTCGTGCTGGGGGCGGGGGTGATCATGACGGCCGCGACCGGGCTGCTGGCCGGGTGGCAGACCTGGCCGGGCGCGCTGTGCGCCGCGGCGCTGCTCGGGGTCGGCTTCGGCGTCTTCACCTCCGTCGACTTCGCCCTGATGACGGAGGTGCTGCCGGCCGCCGCACACCGCGGCAAGGACATGGGCCTGATCAATATCGCCAACGCGCTGCCGCAGGTGGCCGCCCCGGCACTGGCCGCCCCGATCGTGCAGCACCTCGGCGGCTACCGGGCGCTGTACTGCGTCGCGGCGGCCGTCGGGCTGCTGGGGGCGCTGCTGGTGCGCAGGATCCGGGGCGTGGCGTAAGGGCGGCACCCGCCCGCGGGGCCCGGGGGGGCGGCGCCAGAGGAGCGTGACAGCCGGACCCGGCGTCCACGACCTCAAAATTCAGATTCCCCCGCTGCATTGCGGCGCGCATACTGTGCGGCGCTCACCAACCGATGACGCATCAGGCACATCTTGGGGGAAACATGGTGAACAGGGCCCACTTAACGGGGATTGCCGCCGCGGCGGTACTCGCCACCACCACTCTCGCGCCCTCCTCGGCCGTGGCAGCCGGGGCCGGGCCGTCCTCGCACCGCGCTCCTCAGCTGAGCACCGCACCGGCGCCCGCCCGGGCCCTCTTTGCGGGCTGCTGGAAGGCGAAGACCAAGACCGCGATCCGCATCAACCACTCCGTGCACGCCAAGGCGATCGGGTCGATCAGGAAGGGGCAGGTGTTCTGCACGGACCTGCACTTCTGGGGTGACCCGTTCCTCAAGAAGAAGCGGTGCGGCACACAGAGCAACCAGTGGATCCAGGCCGATATCGGGCGCTGGGTCTTCCGGGGGTGCCTCAAGCAGCAGTAGGGCCCGCGAATTCAGACGGCTCCTGAAGGGTGCGCAACAGACGGCTGTTGCGCACCCTCGTCCATTGCGGGCTCCGGCAGACCCGCCGCTGAGCAGGAGCGTGGAACGGCAGGCTCAGAAGCCCAGCTTGCGCAGCTGCTTCGGGTCGCGCTGCCAGTCCTTGGCGACCTTGACGTGCAGGTCCAGGAAGACGGGCGTGCCCAGCAGAGCCTCGATGTGCTTGCGGGACTTCATGCCGACCTCCTTCAGGCGCTTGCCCTTGGGGCCGATGATGATGCCCTTCTGGCTGGGGCGCTCGATGTAGACATTGGCGTGGATGTCCAGGAGCGGCTTGTCGGCGGGGCGGTCCTCGCGCGGGAGCATCTCCTCGACGACCACCGCGATGGAGTGCGGCAGCTCGTCGCGGACGCCCTCCAGCGCGGCCTCGCGGATCAGCTCGGCGACCATGACCTGCTCGGGCTCGTCGGTGAGGTCGCCCTCGGGGTAGAGCGGCGGGCTCTCGGGGAGCATCGGGACCAGCAGGTCCGCGAGGAGAGAGACCTGGGTGTCGCCGACCGCGGAGACCGGGATGATCTCGGCCCACTCGATGCCCAGCTCCTTGCCGAGCTGGTCGATGGCGATGAGCTGGGCGGCCAGTGCCTTGGAGTCGACCAGGTCGGTCTTGGTGACGATGGCGACCTTGGGGGTCTTCTTGATGTCGGCCAGCTCACCCGCGATGTAGCGGTCGCCGGGGCCGATCTTCTGGTCGGCGGGCAGACAGAAGCCGATCACATCGACCTCGGACCAGGTGGTGCGGACGACATCGTTCAGCCGCTCACCCAGCAGTGTGCGCGGTTTGTGCAGACCAGGGGTGTCGACGAGGACCAGCTGGGCCTCGGGGCGGTGCACGATGCCGCGGACCGTGTGGCGGGTGGTCTGCGGGCGGTTGGAGGTGATGGCCACCTTCGTGCCGACGAGCGCGTTCGTCAGGGTCGACTTGCCCGCGTTGGGGCGGCCGACGAAGCAGGCGAAGCCCGCGCGGTGCGCGGCGGAGGACTCGGTACGAACGCTCATGGCGCCCATTCTCCCCGATCCCGGGCGCGTCTCCGACCACCCGGGCCCGGAGGCGGCGGTGGGTGGGCGCGGGCGGCCCGGGGCGGCCCTCCGGTGCCGGCGGGCCGCCCCGTACGCCGTCGCACGGCCTGCCGGCTCAGGCCGGGGTCCCGCCCGCCGGGACGGCGCTGCGCAGGGTGCCGTCGAGGCCCGCGACCAGCACCGGCGTCTCGGGGCCGCCGAGGTCCCGTACGGCCGCGCGGTCGGCGTCGGTGGCGCGCTCGGCCTCGGTGACCACGGCCGCGGCCTCCAGGGACGTCGCCCCGCTGGCGACGGCCATGGCGACGGCCGTCTGCAGCGCGCTGAGCTGCAGCGATTCCAGGGCGACGGTGCCGGCGACATAGGTGCGGCCGGTCTCGTCGCGGACGGCGGCGCCCTCGGGCACGCCGTTACGGGCCCGCGCCGAGCGCGCGAGCGTGATGATCTTGCGGTCTTCGGGGTCCAGCGGTGCGGCTTCGCTCATACGGGCGAGCATATGCGGGGCGGCGGAGGACGGCGGCAAGGGGCGGCGGGCCGGTCCCTGCCCGGGTCGGGGCCGGTCCCTGCCCGGCCCGTCAGCCCGCGACCGAGGACATCCCGCCGCGCCGGCCCTCCGGAGAGGTGAGCCACTCCAGCTTGGCCGCGGTGTCCGTCTCCGGGCGCGGGTGGTGCAGCACGATGTTGAGATCGGGACGGACCGGGACCCGCAGCTGGGTGGCCTCGAACAGCAGGGCGCCGACGAGCGGATGGTCCATCTCCTTGTGGAGCTGGCCGCCGTCCTGCACATCGCCGCGCCCCCACAGCTCGGTGAACTCCTCGCTGAGCGCGGAGGCCTCGCGGACCACCTCGTCGAAGCCCTCGTCACCGGGCCGCGCCGACCATGCGGCACGGTACTGCGCCACGATCGAGGGGGCGTTCGCCTCCCAACTCGCCGCCCGCGCACGGTAGACGGGGTCGGTGAAGAACGCGATCAGACAGTTCGACGAGACACCGGGGCGGCCGTGGCCGAGCACCAGATGCGCCGCGTCGTTGTGGGCGACGGTGTTCCAGTACGGGTCCATGATGTGCGCCGGGTACGGCATCCAGGCGTCGATCAGCCGCTGCAGGCCCGCGCAGACATCGGTGAGTCCCAGCTCCTCGGCGTCCTGCCGCAGGGGCGGGTTCAGGCCCGCCAGGACGTACAGATGCCGGCGCTCGGCGCCACTGAGCCGCAGGACCCGGGCGACCGCGTCCAGCACCTGCGGCGAGACGGTGATGTCGCGGCCCTGCTCCAGCCACTGGTACCAGGACGCGCCGACCCCGGCGAGGACGGCGACCTCCTCGCGGCGCAGGCCCGGGGTGCGGCGGCGGCCGCCGTCCGGCAGACCCGCCTCGGCCGGGGTGACCCGGGCGCGACGGCTCCGGAGGAAGTCGCGCAGATCCTGGCGGCGGCGCGCGGTGTCCCGGGTGGCTGTATGCGAGGCCACGTTTCTCCCCCTGTGTGCCGTGGCTGGTGGTGCGGACACCACGATAAGTTCCCGCTCCCCACTGCGTATTCCGGGGCCGCAGTCTCTTCCCATGCCGATCACCGACACCGCTGTTGCCCCCGATACACCGACGGCCGCCGCCACCGCACCGGCCGTCTCCCCCGCCGGCGCACGGATGGCCCCGCGCGCCAAGCTCATCCTGCTGCTCCTGTGCGGCGCGCAGTTCATCATCGCGCTGGACTTCTCCATCCTGAATGTGGCGCTTCCCGTGCTCGGCAGGGATCTGGGGATGGGCCAGGCCGATCTGCAGTGGGCGGTCACCGCGTTCGCCCTGCCCTCCGGCGGATTCCTGCTGCTGTCCGGCCGGATCGCCGATCTCTACGGGCGGCGCCGGCTGTTCCTCATCGGGCTCGGGCTGTTCACCGCGGCCTCGGTGCTGACCGCGCTGGCCTGGTCCCCGGCGGTCTTCCTGGCCGGGCGGGCGCTGCAGGGCCTGGGCGCGGCGGTCATCGTGCCCACCGGAATGTCGCTGCTCACCACCACCTTCGCCGAGGGCCCGCAGCGCGAACGCGCACTGGGCGTCAGCGGCACCGTGCTCTCGATGGGCTTCACCATCGGCATGGTGCTGGGCGGGGTGATGACCGATGCGCTGGGCTGGCGCTCCACCATGGGCCTGCTGTCCGTGGCCGGGGTGGCCGTCCTCGCGGCGGCGCCGCTGCTGCTGACCGAGTCCCGGCCCCCGGAGCGGCCGCGGATCGATGTGCCCGGCGCGGTCACCGTCACCGGCGGGCTGCTGTCGCTGATCTACGCCCTGTCGACCGCGGCCGAGCAGGGCTTCGGCCGCCCGGACGTGCTGGTGACGCTGATCGTGGGGGCGGGGCTGCTGGCCGCGTTCGTGCGGGTGGAGTCGCGGGCCGAGCAGCCGCTGGTGTCGCTGCCGATGCTGCGCCGCCGGACCGTCGCCTGGGGCAATCTGGCGGGCCTGATGACCTTCGCGATGATGAGCGCCGTCATCTTCCTGCTGACCCTCTACCTCCAGGAAGTGCTGCGGCTGTCCGCCTTCCACACCGGTCTGGTCTTCGGGGTGCAGGGTGTGGTGTCGGCGGGCGCCGGCCTCGTCGCGCCGAAGGTCATCGGCCGGCTCGGCGCCCGCCGCACCCTGCTGACCGGGCTGCTGCTGCAGGCCGGCTTCACGGCCGCGCTGCTGGGGCTGGGCACCGGCACGGGGATGTGGCTGGCCCTGACCGGGGTGACCCTCGCCAGCCTCGGCCATCTGTGGGCGATCATCGCTTACGGCGTGACCGCCACCTCCGGGGTGCCGGACGCCGAGCAGGGCCTGGCCACCGGGCTGGTCACCAGCTCGCAGCAGGTGGGCCTCACCGTCGGCATTCCGCTGCTGAGCGCCGTCGCCTCGGCGCATATCGCCGCGCTGCGGGCGGACGGCAGCGGCTTCGCCGAGGCCACTCTCGGTGGCATCAAGCTGGGACTGGGCCTGGACGCGGCGCTGGTCGCGGTGGTCGCGCTGCTGGTGGCGGCCGGGCTGCGGACGACGCGCCGCCGCTGAGGAAGAAGGTGGTTGCCCCGGTCCCCCGCCCCGGGGCAACCTGCGCTACAGGATTTCTCTCACGCATTGCGGCCACGCGTTTGCGACCGCTTGAAGATCCTTCCATGGCGCCCACCGCGGAATCCAGCTCCCCCGGATATGGCTTGCAGAACATTTCTGCTGCACTGGAGATAAGTAGCCGCCCGGAGCACGACAGCGGGAAATATTCCCGGAATCACCAGGAATTACGCGCCGAATTCCCCGGATGTTCAGCCGGCGGAGCGACCGCCCGCGGACGGCCCCTCGGCGGCGCTCGCACCCGCCGGACGCACCGGCTCGCACAGCACCGTAATGATCTTGTTGCGGCGGCCGGCAGGCGACTCCGCGGTCAGCCGCAGCGCCTTCAGGCCCGGGTCGGAGGCGTCGCCGGAGAGATCGACCTCGGCGGTGGCCCCGGCGATCGGGACCCGGCCCAGGAGCTTGGCGAGCAGTCCGCCGACCGTTTCGACGTCCTCGTCGTCCAGCTCGGCCAGGCCGTACAGCTCGCCGAGGTCGCCGATGTCCAGCCGGGAGGTGACGCGATAGCGGCCGTCGCCGAGTTCCTCGACGGGTGGCAGTTCCCGGTCGTATTCGTCGGTGATCTCGCCGACGATCTCTTCCAGAATGTCCTCGATCGTGACAATGCCGGCCGTGCCTCCGTATTCATCGATCACCACCGCGACATGATTGCGGTCCTGCTGCATTTCGCGCAGCAGATCACCGGCATTCTTGGTGTCGGGCACGAAAACGGCGGGGCGCATGGCAGTGGAGACCAGCTCGGTCTCGGCATCGCGGCTGATGTGGACCTTGCGGGCCAGATCCTTGAGGTAGACGACGCCGACGATGTCGTCCTCGTTCTCGCCGGTCACCGGGATACGGGAGAAGCCGGAGCGCAGGGCGAGGGTCAGCGCCTGGCGGATGGTCTTGAACCGCTCGACGGCGACCAGATCCGTGCGCGGCACCATCACCTCGCGGACGAGGGTGTCGCCGAGCTGGAAGACGGAGTGCACCATCCGGCGCTCCTCGTCCTCGATCAGCGACTCCTTCTCCGCGAGGTCCACCAGGGAGCGCAGCTCGGCCTCGGAGGCGAACGGGCCCTTGCGGAAGCCCTTGCCGGGGGTGAGGGCGTTGCCGAGGAGGATCAGCAGCTGCGGGATGGGGCCCATGATCCGGGCCAGCGGCAGCAGGACATAGGCCGCGGCGGTGGCGGTGTTCAGCGGGTGCTGACGGCCGATCGTCCGCGGTGAGACCCCGACGGCGACATAGGAGACCAGCACCATCACGGCGATGGCGACGGTCAGCGCCTCCCAGGTCTCGTCGAAGGAGCGCAGACAGGCGTAGGTCACCAGGACCCCGGCGGCCATCTCGCAGCCGACCCGCACCAGCAGGGCGACATTGAGGTAGCGGGTGGGGTCGGCGGCGACGGCGGCGAGCTTGGCGCTGCCGCGGCGGCCGGAGCGGACGGCTTCCTCGGCCCGGAAGCTGGTCGTCCGGGCCAGGCCGGCCTCCGCGCAGGCGGCGAGCCAGGCGATCACGACGAGCAGGACCGCGACCGCGATCAGCTGGGTGGTCATCGGGCTGTCCCGTCAGGTCACGGTGGGGGCCGGAGAGGGGCCGGTCAGGCCCCGCTCGGCGCGCCAGCCGTCGATGATCGCCGCCTGCAGACCGAACATCTCGGCCTTCTCGTCCGGCTCCTCGTGGTCGTAGCCGAGGAGGTGGAGCACGCCGTGGACGGTGAGCAGCTGCAGCTCCTCGTCCATGCTGTGCCCGGTCGGCGCCTCCTCGCCCTGCTTCTTGGCGACCTCGGGGCAGAGCACGATGTCACCGAGCAGGCCCTGCGGGGGCTCCTCGTCGTCCTTGGCCGGCGGACGCAGCTCGTCCATCGGGAAGGACATGACATCGGTCGGTCCCGGCAGGTCCATCCACTGGAGGTGGAGCTGCTCCATGGCCTCGGCGTCCACGACGATCACGGACAGCTCGGAGAGCGGGTGGATGCGCATCCGGGCGACGGAGTAGCGGGCGACATCCAGGATGGCCTGCTCGTCGATCTCCGTGCCGGACTCGTTGTTGACGTCGATGGACATGGGGGCGTTGCTTCTCGCTTCTCGGGCCCGGCCCGATGGTTGCTGGGACCGCGGGTCCGTGCGCCCGCCGGCCGGGGCGGCCGGCCGGCGGGGCTCACGAGCCGTTGCGGCTGTCGTACTTCTCGTAGGCGTCGACGATACGGCCGACGAGCTTGTGCCGGACCACGTCCTGGCTGGTGAGCAGGGAGAAATGCACATCGTCGACGCCGTCCAGGATCTCCCGGACCTGGCGCAGACCGCTCTTCGTCCCGCCCGGGAGGTCGACCTGGGTGACATCGCCGGTGATGACGATCTTCGAGTCGAATCCGAGGCGGGTGAGGAACATCTTCATCTGCTCGGGGTTCGTGTTCTGCGCCTCGTCGAGGATGATGAACGCGTCATTGAGCGTCCGGCCGCGCATGTACGCCAGCGGCGCGACCTCGATCGTCCCGGCGGCCATCAGGCGCGGGATGGAGTCGGGGTCGAGCATGTCGTGCAGCGCGTCGTAGAGCGGGCGCAGATAAGGGTCGATCTTCTCGTAGAGCGTGCCGGGCAGGAAGCCGAGCCGCTCACCGGCCTCGACCGCGGGGCGGGTCAGGATGATGCGGTTGACCTGCTTGGCCTGCAGCGCCTGCACGGCCTTCGCCATCGCGAGGTAGGTCTTGCCGGTGCCGGCCGGGCCGATGCCGAAGACGACGGTGTGCTGGTCGATGGCGTCGACATAGCGCTTCTGGTTGAGGGTCTTGGGCCGGATCGTACGACCACGGTTGGAGAGGATGTTCTGGGTGAGCACCTCGGCGGGTGTCTCACTCTCCGCGCCCTCGCCGTCCTCCGCCGCGCGCAGCATGGCGATGGACCGTTCCACTGCGTCCTCCGTCATCGGTTGTCCGGTGCGGAGCACCAGCATCATCTCGTCGAAAAGGCGCTGGATGAGGGCCACTTCCCGGGCGTCACCGACAGCGCTGACCTCGTTGCCCCGGACGTGGATATCGGTCGCCGGAAAGGCTTTTTCGATCACGCGCAGTAGGGAATCACCGGATCCCAGGACCGTCACCATCGGGTGCTTGGCCGGGACGGTGAACTGGGCGCGCGCCTGCGGTTGCGTGGGTGTCTGAGTCATAGGGCGGCTCGGTGGCCTGCTCAACCCCATCCTTTGCTCATAAGAAGTGCCTGCCTGCACTCGACTCCTTGGGATACCAGAGTACGACGGAGCACTGACAAGCCCGAGGGCTTTTCCTGCCGGGGCAGGAGCGCCGGGGGCGCGCCGCCCGGACCCCGGAGCAGGGCGAGCCGGCCGCGCCGGGCCCGGCTCCGCGGCGGCTCAGGCCGGGCGGCGGAAGCCGATCGTGGGGACGGCGCGGGCCAGCGGGGCGGGCCGGTAGGCCGCGGGGAGCACCTCGTCCAGAAAGGCGTACTGGCGGCGCAGAACGCCCGGTGCGCCCGCCTCACAGGCCCGCACCTGCTGCCACCAGGCGGCGATCTCGGCCCAGCCCGGCGCCGACAGCGAACCGCCGAATTCCTGCACGGACAGCGCGGCGCACAGCCCCGCGAAGGCGAGCCGGTCGGCCAGCGGCCAGTCGGCCAGGGTGCCGGTGACGAATCCGGCGACGAAGACGTCGCCGGCGCCGGTCGGGTCCAGGGCCTCCACGGCGATCGCGGGCACCTCGGCGCTCTCGCCGGTCCGCCCGTCCACCGCGTAGGCGCCCTCCGAACCCAGCGTGACCACCGCGAGCGGCACCAGGTCGGCGAGCTTGCGGGCCGCGGCGCGCGGGCAGTCCGTCCGGGTGTAGCGCATCGCCTCCTCCGCGTTGGGCAGGAATGCCTCGCAGTGCTCCAGGTCGGCGAGGTCGGCCGGGTCCCAGCGGCCGCTGTCGTCCCAGCCCACGTCCGCGAAGATGCGGCTGCCGCGGCCCGCCGCGCAGCCCAGCCAGCCCTCCCGCCGGCCGGGGACCAGCGAGGCGATGCAGGCGCGGGACGGCGGCGGGCAGCCGGGGGCGTGCTTGCCGTCGAAGGCGAAATCGGGCGGGGGCGCCTCGTGGCCGTGCGAGACCATCGTGCGCTCGCCCTCGTAGGCCATGGAGACGGTGACCGGGGAGTGCCAGCCGGGGACGGTGCGGGACAGTGCCAGGTCGATGCCCTCGCCCTGTTCGAGCGCCTCCCAGCAGTACTCGCCGTAGTGGTCGTCGCCGAACGCCGCGGCCAGCGAGGTGCGCAGCCCGAGCCGGGCCAGCGCGGTGGCCATGTTGGCGACGCCGCCGGGGCTGGAGCCCATACCGCGGGCCCAGGACTCGGTGCCGCGGACGGGTGCGGAATCCAGGCCGGTGAAGATGATGTCCAGGAAGACCGTGCCGGTGAGATAGACGTCGGTGGGCGGATCGCCGTCGGCGCGCACCCCGGCCAGCGGATCGAGGGCGGCCGGCACCACGGCCGGGCCGGCGGGCGGAGGGTCTTCGCGTCGGCTGCTCACCGTGCTCGCTCCTCTCGTATCGGCACGTGCCGCCAGTGTGCCTGATGCTGCGGTACGTTCCGCCCCATGAGGCTCACGATTCTGGGCGGGGGCGGTTTCCGGGTGCCGCTGGTCTACCGCGCCCTGCTGGACGACCCGGGCCGCGCCGTCTCCGAGGTGGTGCTGCACGACACCGATGCGCGCCGGGTGGCGGTGATCGCCGAGGTCCTGGCGCGGCTGGCCCAGGGGCATCCGGCGCCGGTGCCCGTACGGGTCGCGGACGGTCTGGACGAGGCGCTGGAGGGCGCGGGCTTCGTCTTCTCGGCGATCCGGGTGGGCGGCACGGCGGGCCGGATCCGCGACGAACGGATCCCGCTGTCCGAGGGCGTGCTCGGCCAGGAGACGGTCGGCGCGGGCGGTGTCCTCTACGGCCTGCGGACGATCCCGGTGGCGCTGCACATCGCCGAACGGGCCGCGGCGCTCGCCCCGGAGGCCTGGGTCATCAACTTCACCAACCCCGCGGGCATGGTCACCGAGGCGATGTCCCAGGTGCTCGGCGACCGCGTCATCGGGATCTGTGATTCGCCGGTGGGGCTGGTGCGCCGGGCGGCACGGGCGGCCGGCGCGGACCCGGCGGCCCTGGCGGACCCGGACCGGGCCGGTTACGACTATGTGGGGCTCAACCACCTCGGCTGGCTGCGGTCGTTGACGCTGGACGGCACCGAGCTGCTGCCGGGGCTGCTCGCCGACGACGCCGCGCTGGGGTCCTTCGAGGAGGGCCGGCTGTTCGGCGGGGACTGGCTGCGGACCCTGGGCGCGCTGCCGAACGAGTATCTGCACTACTACTACTTCCGCCGCGAGACCCTCGACTCCGTACGGGACACCCGGGAGACCCGCGGCGAATTCCTCGACCAGCAGCAGGGCGGCTTCTTCGAGCGGGCCGCGGCGGCCGGCGGCCCGGACGCGGTGTATGCGCTGTGGGAGCGGACCCGGCTGGAGCGCGAGGAGACGTATATGGCGCACAGCCGGGAGGCCAGTGGCGGCTGGCAGCGCGACAGCCATGATCTGGAGGGCGGCGGCTACGACCGGGTGGCGCTGGCGCTGATGCACGCCATCCTGGGCAACAGCGGCACCCGGCTGATCCTCAATGTCCGCAACGGGACGACGGTGCCGCAGCTGGCGCCCGACGCGATCGTGGAGACGGTGTGCGAGGTGGGCGCGCAGGGCGCCCGGCCGCTGCCCTGTGCGCCGCTGCGGGAGGACCAGCTGGGGCTGATGTTGCAGGTCAAGGCGGTGGAGCGGGCAACCGTGGAAGCCGCGCTGTTCAAGGACCGGGGCGCCGCGCTACGGGCCCTGGCACTGCATCCACTGGTGGACTCCCCCGCGGTGGCCGCCCGCATTCTGGAGCGGGCGGCCAAGGAGGCGTGAGGTTGCGGGGGCGCTAGGTCACGGGGCGTGAGGTCACGGAAATACCCTCCGCCCCCGCCGCGTTGTGGCCCCGCAGGGGGCGCCTGCCACCCCTACGGGATGTGTGCGACCGCGCCTTAGTGGCCGCACCTGCCCTAGTGGCCGCACCTTCCCTAGTGCCCGCGCTTGCCCCAGTGCCCCGCGCTTGCCCTAGCGGCCGCTTGCCCCGGTGCCCCCGCTCGCCCTAGTGCCCGCGCTTGATCCACTCCTCCAGGTGCGGGGCCTCCGTCCCGATCGTCGTCGGATCACCGTGTCCGGTGCGGACCTCCGTCTCCGGCGGCAGGGTCAGCAGCCGGTCCCGGATCGAGTCGACGATCGTCGGGAAGTCCGAGAAGGACCGGCCGGTGGCGCCGGGGCCGCCCTGGAAGAGGGTGTCTCCGGTGAAGACGGTGCGCAGCTCGGGCGCGTGGAGGCAGACTGCGCCGGGGGCGTGCCCCGGGGTGTGCAGCACGATCAGGTCCGTACCGGCGATGGTCAGCACCTGACCGTCCGCCAGCTCCGCGTCCGGTGGGGTGCCCGGGTGGGTCATCTTCCACAACGGCAGGTCGGCGGGGTGCAGATGGATACGGGCGCCGGTGCGGGAGGCCAGCGCCGGGGCCGCGTCGATGTGGTCGTTGTGCCCATGGGTGCAGATGATCGCGCGCAGCGTCCGGCCGGCGAGGGCCGCGACGATGGCGTCGGCGTCATGGGCGGCGTCGATGACGATCGCCTCGTCGTCGTCGCCGACGATCCAGACGTTGTTGTCGACGTCCCAGGTGCCGCCGTCGAGGGAGAAGGTGCCGGACGTGACCAGGTGGTCGATGCGGACCGCCATCAGAGCATCACCACCGAACGCAGCACATCGCCCGCGTGCATCCGCTCGAAGGCCTGCTCCACGTCCTCGATGCCGATGGTCTCGGTGACGAACGCCCCCAGGTCGATCCGGCCCTGCAGATGCAGATCGACCAGCATCGGGAAGTCGCGGGAGGGCAGACAGTCGCCGTACCAGGAGGACTTGAGGGCGCCGCCGCGGCCGAAGACGTCCAGGAGCGGGAGTTCCAGGGTCATGTCCGGGGTGGGGACGCCGACCAGGACGACGGTCCCGGCCAGGTCGCGGGCGTAGAACGCCTGCCGGTAGGTCTCCGGGCGGCCGACCGCGTCGATGACGACGTCCGCGCCGAAGCCGCCGGTCAGTTCGCGGACCGCCTCGACGGGGTCGGTGGAGCGGGAGTTGACCGTATGGGTGGCGCCCATGGAGCGCGCGGTCTCCAGTTTGCGGTCGTCGATGTCCACCGCAATGATCTTGGCCGCGCCGGCCAGCCGGGACCCCATCACGGCCGCGCCGCCGACGCCGCCGCAGCCGATGACCGCGACCGAGTCGCCGCGTGCGACGCCCCCGGTGTTGAGGGCGGCGCCCATGCCCGCCATCACCCCGCAGCCCAGCAGACCGGCCGCGGCGGGCGCGATCTCCGGGTTGACCTTGGTGCACTGTCCGGCGGCGACCAGCGTCTTCTCGGCGAAGGCGCCGATGCCCAGCGCCGGGCTCAGCTCCGTGCCGTCCTTCAGCGTCATCTTCTGCCGGGCGTTGTGGGTGTCGAAGCAGTACTGGGGGCGCCCGCGCAGACAGGCCCGGCACTGGCCGCACACCGCCCGCCAGTTGAGGACGACGAAATCGCCGGGCGCCACCTCGGTGACACCGGAGCCGACCGACTCCACCACGCCGGACGCCTCGTGCCCGAGCAGGAACGGGAAGTCGTCATTGATGCCGCCCTGCTTGTAGTGCAGATCGGTGTGGCACACCCCGCACGCCTGGATCTTCACCACGGCCTCGCCGGGACCCGGGTCCGGCACCAGGATGGTCTCCAGCCGGACCGGTTCGTTCTTCCCCGGCGCAATCACGCCGCGCACTTCCTGTGCCATCGGGACAGCCCCTTTCAAAGATCACTTACGGGACCACTGTGGCGCACCGCCACTGAGCCGTGCCTCACCGTACGCGTGCCGGGCCACCGCGCACAGGACCACGGCCGGGTCCATGATCTCCGGCCCGGGGCCGCCGGCCGCGGGTCCGCTCGCGGTGCCCGCCGCCGCGGACCAGCGCCACGCTGAGCGCCGCCAGGACGCCCACCACCGACAGCCCGATCAGCCCGCCACGGGTCGAGCCGGTGGCGTCCTGGAGGATCCCGAAGGCGGTCGGCGAGACGAACCCGCCGAGGTTTCCCAGCGAGTTGACCAGCGCGATGGCGGGCGCCGCGATCCGGGCGTCCAGATAGCTCTGCGGAATCGCCCAGAAGACCGGGGAGGACGTCTTGAAGCCCATCGCCGCGAGACACAGGGCGGCCAGGCCGAGCCAGGGGGACACCAGGGTGGCCAGCAGGGTGCCGGCCGAGCCGGCCAGCAGCGCGCCCACCAGGAAGGGCCGCCGCCGGCCCGTACGGTCCGAGGCCCGCCCCGTGACGTACACCGCGGCGAGCGCACACAACCACGGCACCGCGACCAGCAGCCCCACCTGGAACCCGGAGAGCCCGGCGATGTCGCCGACGATGCTCGGCAGCCAGAAGGTGACCGCGTAGAGGGCGACCGAGATGGCGAAGTAGATCCAGCAGAACAGCAGCAGCTGCGGGTCGGTGAGCAGCTGCCGGCGGGAGACCCTGACGGTGCCACGGGCGGCGGTACGGGCCGTCTGCTTCGCGCATACGCGACGAAGAACAGACCGGCGCCGAAGCCGAAGGCGGCCGCGGAGATCCCGGCGTCGGCGCGCAACTGGTCCTGGGCGAAGCCGATGTTGACGCGGTCGACGTAGTTGGCGACGAACATCACGAAGAACAGCGGGACGACGCGTCGGAAGATCTTCCGCACGGCGCTCCGCAGCTGCGGGTCGGGGGGCTCCTGAGGAGCGGGGCGGTCCGGGGCGGCGCTCACATGCGGCTCCGTTGTCGTCAGACCGCCCTGGGGCGGCTGGGGAGCAGGGGGCGGGCCGCCGGGGTCACCAGCGCGGGAGGGCGGGGGTCACCCAGCCGGGGTCCGCGAGCCGCATGGCGGCGGCGTCATCGCGGTCGCGCAGACCGCCGTCGTCGGCGAGCCAGCGGCGGTGCAGCACGGCGAGCCGGTCACGGTCGAGGGTGACGCCGAGGCCGGGGGTGTCGCTGACGTCCACCCGGCCGTCGCGGAAGGTGAGCCGCTCGGTGAGGACGTCCTCGGTCTGCCAGGGGTAGTGGCTGTCACAGGCGTGGCCGAGGTGGGGCACGGTGGCGGCGACCTGGGTCATCGCGGCGAGGCTGATGCCCAGGTGGGTGTTGGAGTGCATGGACAGGCCGACGCCGAAGGTGCGGCAGACGGCGGCGAGTTCCCGGGTGGCGCGCAGCCCGCCCCAGTAGTGGTGGTCGGCGAGCACGACCTGTACGGCGTCCCGGGCGAACGCCCCGGCGATCTCGTCGAAGGTGGTCACGCACATGTTCGTGGCCAGCGGGAGGCCCGCCCGTCCGGAGGGGTGTCGCCCCGCCCCGCGCACCGCGGCGGCTACCTCCGCCATCCCTGCCGTGCCGCTCGTCGGGTCCTCCAGATACTCCAGGACGTCGCCCAGCTCGTCCGCGACCCGGCAGGAAGTCTTCACGCTCCAGGCGCCGTTGGGGTCGAGGCGCAGCGGCCGGCCGGGGAACTCGGCGGCCAGCGCCCGGACCGCCGCGATCTCCTCGTCGGGCGGGAAGACGCCGCCCTTGAGCTTGAAGGAGGTGAAGCCGTAGGTGTCGGCGAACCGGCGGGCCTGGGCGACGACACCGGCGGGGTCGAGCGCCGCGCCCCAGTCGTCGCGCTCACCGCGGCCGCCCGGGTGCCCGGCCCAGCGGTAGAAGAGGTAGGCGCTGTACTCCACCCGGTCGCGGACCTTGCCGCCGAGCAGGGCGTGCACGGGCAGTCCGGCGGCCTGTCCCCAGGCGTCCAGGCAGGCGACCTCGAAGCCGGAGAGGACGGAGAGCCGCAGTTTGCCGGCGGTCTGGACGCCGCGGAGTCCGCCGACGTCCACGGCGTCCGCGCCGGTCGCGGCCGGCGGGTCTCCGCACACCTCCGCGGCCAGCGCGGGCAGTTCGTTCAGATCCGTGACCGACCGGCCGATCAGGGCCGTCGCCAGCGGCTGGGCGAGCTCCAGGTACTTGCTGTCCCCGTAGGTCTCGCCGAGCCCGGTGACGCCGCCCTCGGTGATCACCTCGATGATCAGCCGGGGAGTGTACGGCTGGTGCACACCCTGCGTGTTCAGCAGCGGCGGGTCGGCCACGAGGACGGGGGTGAGCCGGACCTCGGAGATGGTGAGGCCGTGCCGGGCGTCGGTCATCCAGAAGCTCCTACGAGGCCGAGGGCTGTTTTCATATGTAGATGACGTCTACAGATGGAGTTGGAGGTTAGGGAGCCCGCACGGTGACCGTCAACACCCCGCACCGCGGCGAGCTTTTACCAAGGGTTGAATCTGCGCGCGTAGATACCGATGTGAGGCTCTGTTAGACCTACTGGGTCCGCTCATGTCTCCCGGAGGAGCCGCGCATGCCCCGTCCCGCCCGTTTCCGCCCCGCCCTCTCCCGGAGGGCCCGCCTCGGCACCGCCACGGTCGCCACCCTCGTCGCCGGCACCGCCGTCTTCGGCATCGGCCAGGCCACCGCCGAACACTCCGTACCGCGCACCGACAAGGAGATCCCCAACCTCACGCAGGTGCAGGACAAGATCAAGGCGTACTACGGCGACACGGTGACGGCGGACGGCGAGCACTACGCCTCCCCGCGCAGCAACTACGCACACCAGGTCCGCGGCATCGAGGCCAAGGCCCGCACGTATCTGTCCAAGGCCCTGGCACAGCACGGCCGGACGGGCAAGCAGACCAAACCGGCCATCGTGCTCGACATCGACGACACGACCCTGCTCACCTACAACTACGAGCTCCAGGTCGGCTTCCACTACACCGAGGAGAGCCAGGACAAGTACCTGGCCCACACCGACATGGACCCGGTCTTCGGCATGGAACGGCTGGTCAACTGGGCGCACGACAAGGGCGCCGAGGTCTTCTTCCTCACCGGCCGCAAAGAGGCACAGCGCGCCTGGAGCACCCGCAACCTCAAGAACGTCGGCTACGGCGTGCCCCTGGACCGCCGGCACGTCTACCTGAAGGACAAGGAGCACCCGCCGGCCTACCTGCCCTGCGGCGCCACCTGCACGACCATCGAGTACAAGTCGGGCACCCGCAAGTACATAGAGTCCCTCGGCTACAACATCGTCGCCAACTTCGGGGACCAGTACAGCGATCTGCGCGGCGGCGCCGGGGACCGGACGTTCAAGATGCCGAACCCGATGTACTACCTGCCGTAGGCGAGGCGCACCGCCGGCCCGTCCGGTCCGCGGGGGGGGAGGGACCGGGCGGGCGCCACGTCCGGCGCCCGCCACGTCCGGTGCCGCGGCGGTCAGCGCCGTGGCCGTCAGCGCCGTGCCGGTCAGTGCCGTTTGGGCAGCGGCACCCGCGACAGGTCCTGGGCGATGGTCAGTTCGCCGGTGTACCCCGCCGTGCGGGCCTGCCGCTCGAACTCCGTGGGGTCGGCGTAGCGCTGCGAGAAGTGCGTCAGCACGAGATGCCGCACCCCGGCCCGCGTGGCCACTTCCGCGGCCTGCCCGGCGGTCAGATGACCGTGGTCCACGGCGAGCTGGATGTCCTCGTCCAGGAACGTCGACTCGATGACCAGCATGTCCGCCCCCTCCGCGAGCGCATGCACGCCCTCGCACAGCCGGGTGTCCATGACGAACGCGAACCGCTGGCCGCGTCGCTGCTCGCTGACCTCGTCGAGGGTGACGCCGTTCAGCTCGCCGAGCTGCTTGAGCCGTCCGATGTCCGGCCCGGCGATGCCGTGCTCCGCCAGCCGCTCCGGCAGCATCCGGCGGGTGTCCGGCTCCACGAGGCGGTAGCCGTACGACTCGACGGGGTGCCAGAGCCGTCGCGCCTCCAGGACGTACGACTCCGCGCGGTCCAGCTCTCCGTCGGCGTCGACCGGCCGCTCGATCAGCCGGACCGTCTCGCGGTAGGCGGTGGCATAGCGCAGCCGGTCGAAGAAGCGCTGGCCACTGGCCGGGTAGTGGGCGGTGACCGGATGCGGCACCCGGTCCAGGTTGATCCGCTGGATCACCCCCGCCAGGCCCAGCGAGTGGTCACCGTGGAAGTGCGTGACACAGATCCGGTTCAGGTCATGGGCGGCGACCCCGGCCCGCAGCATCTGCCGCTGGGTGCCCTCACCGGGGTCGAAGAGCAGCCCCTGGCCGTCCCACCGCAGCAGATAGCCGTTGTGGTTGCGGTGACGGGTGGGGACCTGACTTGCGGTGCCGAGGACGACCAGTTCGCGTACGGACACGGTCGGCTATCCGGGAGGCCACTGGAGGCCGCGGCCGCCGAGCACGTGCAGATGTGCGTGGAAGACGGTCTGGCCCGCGCCCGCACCGGTGTTGAAGACGACCCGGTAGCCCCGGTCTTCCACCTTCTCCTCGGCGGCGACCTCACGGGACTCACGCAGTATGTCGGCGATGATCTGCGGTTCGGCGGCGGCGAGGGCCGCGGCGTCCTGGTAGTGCACCTTGGGGATGATCAGGACGTGCGTCGGCGCCTGGGGGTTGATGTCGCGGAACGCGACGGTGGTCTCCGTCTCCCGGACGATGGTCGCCGGCACCTCCCTCGCCACGATCTTGCAGAACAGGCAGTCGGCCTGCGGTTCTCCCGCCACGGGTGGCTCCTCCCGGTCACCGCCGTACACCCGGTGCGTACGGCCTTCGGATGCTACCGGGCGGCACCCACGGGGGATTGCAGCGACCGGGGGCGGCCGGGGTCCGCCCGGCCCGCCGGGCCCCGTCCGGCTCCCGACGGGGCCGCCCCGGCCCGCCCCGCCCCGCGGCGCACCGGCCGCCCACTGCGGCCCGGCCCGGCGCGGACCGGCCCGGCGCGGCCCCCTGGATCACTAAGCTGGCGCGCAGACCGCTTTCGCCCACAACCGGGAGTTCTGCACCATGGCAACCACGCGCACCGCCAAGACCCACTGGGAAGGCAACCTCCTGGAGGGCAAGGGCACCGTCGCCCTGGAGTCCTCCAAGGTCGGTACGTACGACGTGAACTGGCCCGCCCGCGCGGAGCAGCCCAACGGCGTCACCAGCCCCGAGGAGCTGATCGCGGCGGCCCACTCCTCCTGCTACTCCATGGCCTTCTCGCACGGCCTGGCGGGCAAGGGGTACACCGTCGAGGCCCTGGACACCCAGGCCGATGTCACCTTCCAGCCCGGCGAGGGCATCACCGCCATCGCGCTGACCGTCAAGGCCCGCGTCCCCGGCCTGTCCGAGGAGGACTTCCAGGCCGCGGCCCAGGACGCCAAGGCCAACTGCCCGGTGAGCCAGGCGCTGGCGGGCGTCAAGAACATCACGCTGGCGGCGGAGCTGGTCTGACGGGACGGCCGGCCTGGCCGGTTCCCCTTCGCGTGAACGGCGGTGCGCCGGGCGGGCCCTGAGGGCGCGTCCGGCGCACCGCCGCGTTGTCAGTGGGCTGTGCCACGATCTTTGTACTGCGGAACGGCCCGGTGCCGTTCCGTGGACCGCCGCACGCCCGCCCCGCGAAGGGATTCCCGCCCGTGACCCACAGCTCCCCCGCCGCGCTCCGCCTGGCGCTGCGGCTCGCCGCTCCGGACACCGCCGATGCGCTCGCCGAGCGGCTGCGTCCGGACCTGCTGACCGCGCTGTCCAACAGGTTCGGGCTGCCGGAGGAGATGGTGGAGGCAGTAACCGGGCCGGGCGGCGCGGCGCTGCGTGCCGCCCTGGACGCCGGTCCCGAGGCGTTTCTGATACGGGCGGCGGAGACCGGCGATCCGGTGATCGCCCGCGCGCTGTGGAAGGCACGGTACCGCCCCGCCCCGCAACAGAGCCGGCGCGCAAGGGACCTGCCGGATCTGCTGCCGGCGATTCTGCGCGCCGCCGACCCCACGGACCCGCGCTGGGAGGACGAGGACGGCCTCGTCCCGCTGCTCCAGGATGAGGCCTCCGGCTTCGAGCTCCTTCCCGCCCTGACCGGCCCGTTCCCTCAGCTTCTCTCCTTCGCGCTGGTCCGGCTGGCCCCGTTCCTCCCGCTGCCGGCCGCCCTCGACGCCTGTGTCGCCCTGGTCCAACTCGCCGGTGCTGAAGGGCTGCTGGCGTTCGCCGACGGGGTCGAGCGGGCCCCGGACTTCGATCTCGGGCGCCCGGAGCTGCTGGAGGTGATGCGGGCGGCCGCGGCCGACGCCGACCCGGAGGCGTTCCTGCGGGAGCGGCGCCCGGCCGGTGAGTGGACGGACCCCGCCGCGCTGCGGGCCCTGCTGATGGTCCGTAACGGCGCCGACGCGGTCGCGAAGCCCGCCGCCCTGGACTGGGACCTCGTCCGGCGCGAGCACGCCCGTCTGCCCTTCGAGACCGGCCGGACGGGCGGCCGGCAGAGCGGCAACCGCCTGTCGCAGCTCACCCGGTGGGAAGGCTGCCCTGACGACCTCGTCATGGAGTGCTTCCGCGCCGATCCCTGGAGGACCTCGCGGGGCGCCGCCGAGCTGCCCTTCGAGGCGCTGGTGGGGCCCGAGGCGGCGGCAGGCAAGGTGCCCTTCGGCGAGGTCCTGGGGCGCAGCATCCGTACGGGCCGGCTGCCGGTGGAGCGCGTGCTGGCGGAAGTGGGCCCGGCGACGGAGGTGCTGAACGCGCTGCCGTACGACCACGAGCCGACCCGCAAGGCCCTCGCCGGACTCCTCGACCGGCTCGGCACGGACCCGGTCAACTGGCTGACGTGCTACGCCCGGATGGGCCGGGCCCGAGGCAGCGTCGCCGAGCTGATCGACGACGCCGCCTCGGCCGGCTCCGCCAAGAAGCGCAGCACCACCTGGCCGCGCCCCTTGGAGGCAGTGCTCCCCGCCACTCCCCCCGAGGCGTCCCGGGCCGCGTTCCTGAGCCTGTTCCAGTGCGCCTCCGAGGAGGCGCAGATCGCCGTCGTACCGCATTTCGACCCGCGGGCCGTGCAGCATCTCCTGGTGTACGGCGATCCGGCGCCGGCCGTCCGGGACGCGGTGGTCGCGGCCCACGGGGTGTCCGCGCAGGCCGCGCAGGCCGCCACCACGGCCCTCTCCCCCGAAAAGCTGGCGTACCTCCTCGACCTCGACGAACCGCAGGTGGACGCCAACCTGTTCTTCCACCGCGGTATCGACCAGCGGGAGCGGGAGCGGATGCTCGCCGGGCGGCTGCGCGGCGGCGGTACCCGTACCGTCCCCGAGGAGCTGCTCAACGTCCTGCGGGAGGCCCACCTCAGCCACCACCGCCACTGGCTCATCGCCGGTCTGGACTCCGGCGATCTGGGCGTGGCCCGCACGATCGTCGGGCGGCTGAAGCTCCGGGTACCGGCGGCCCGGCTGCGGCTGCTGGTGGCCGTGTGGGAGCGCGGCGGCCCGGACGCGGTGCGCGAGATCCTGGCGATGGACCGCCTCCCGCTCACCCTCCGCCGGCAGACCGAGAAGCTCCTCGACGTCCCCGACGGGCTGGACCGGCTGCGCGCCCGCCTGGCCGCGGAGGAGGACCCGGCGAAGCTGCTGGCGTTCCTCAACAAGGCACCGGGCTACGACGGTGACCAGGCGTCCAAGCTCACCGGCGACGGCATACCCCTCCCCTGGCCCGATCTGGTCGCGGCGCACCGCTCCGGCACGCTGGCCCCCAGTGCGGCCAAGGACCTCGCGGAGCTCGCGGACTGCCCACGCGAGCTGCTGCTGGAGCTGCTGTCGAGCACTCCGGAGCTCGGCCGCTCCAACCTCTCGTGGCCCCAGCTCGCCCTCCGGCGCGGCACGCTCACGCCCGAGGATGTCCTGAACCGCGCCGCCCCCGCGCGCCAGGGCCTGGCCCACCTCCTCCGCCTGCTCAACTCCGCGGACCGGCAGGCGAACCAACGGGCGGCCCGGCAGGTGGACCGGCAGGAGCTGCGGACGCGGGCGGCCGCGCTGACCGCGGAACATCTGGGCAGCGACCCCGAGGCCTGGGCCGTCTGTCTCCAGCTGCTGCCGACCTTCGCCGGCACCCTCACGGAGCTGTTCGCGACGGCGGCCGCGATCGTGCGACCGCCGGCCTGAGCGCCAGGGACAGCAGCCCGTTTCTCCGCGCCCCACAAGGCCCAGCGGACCACCGACGACCACCCTCACCAGGGTTTTCCCACCCCCCCCAACGGGAGGTGACGGGCCGGAGGGGTAGGGGTGTGGGACGTAAAGCGAAGCAGTCCCACACCCCTACCCCGGAGGCCCGTCACCGCACCCCAACAGCCCCGCGCAGCGGACCGGCCCGCCGCAGGCGCAACGGCGAGAAAGCCAACAACGCGGACCGAAGGCAAAGCGCAGCGCACGGCGGGGGCACCGCAAAGCGGGCCACAAACGCCGAGCAACAACCACGGCGGAAAAGCCAAAAACGTGGACCCGAAGGCAAAGCGCAGCGGACCCGCTCAGCTCCAACGCCCCGTGCGCCCCAGCAGCAGCGCGGTGGCCGCGGTACCTGCCGTGGAGGTGCGCAGAACCGTCGTCCCCAGACGGTAGGGCTTGGCGCCGGCCTCGGCGAAGGTGGTGAGCTCCTCCGGGGAGACACCGCCTTCCGGGCCGACGACCAGCACGATCCGGCCCTCGGCGGGGAGTTCGGCGGTGGCGAGCGGCGTGCTGCCCTCCTCGTGGAGGACGGCCGCGAAGTCGGCGTCGGCGAGCAGCGCGGCCACCTGCTTGGTCGTCAGCGGGTCCGCGACCTCGGGGAAGGTCAGCCGGCGCGACTGCTTGCCCGCCTCGCGGGCGGTGGCGCGCCATTTGCCCAGCGCCTTGGCGGCCCGCTCGCCCTTCCACTGGGTGACGCAACGCGCCGCGGGCCAGGGCACGATGGCGTCCACCCCGGTCTCGGTCATCGTCTCGACGGCCAGCTCGCCGCGGTCGCCCTTGGGGAGCGCCTGGACGACGGTGATCGTGGGGCGGGGCGGGTCCTCGGTGCGCAGCTCCGTGACCGCGACGGTGAGCCGGTCCTTGCCCTCGACGGCGGCGACGGTGCCGTACGCGCCGGTGCCGTGCCCGTCCGTCAGGACGACCTCCTCGCCGGCCCGCAGCCGGCGCACCGAGACCGCGTGCCGGCCCTCGGGACCGTCCAGGGTCAGCGTGCCGCCGGCCCGTACACCCGCGAGGGACTCGACGAGGAAGACCGGCGCGGTCATGAGGCGCTTCCGGCGGCGGGGAAGTTCAACGCGGCGCGTGCCGCGTCCAGTTCGGCCGCCAGCACCTCCACCAGCTGCCGGGCGGGCAGCTCCCGCGCCAGGCGGTGTCCCTGCCCCGCCCACAGGTTCATGCCCTGGGCGTCGCCCGCCTTGGCCGCGGCCTTGCGCACGGTGGAGGTGAGGTAGTGGACGGCCGGGTAGGCGGCCGGTGCGTACGGGCCGTGCTCGCGCATGAAGCGGTTCACCAGCCCGCGGGCCGGCCGCCCGGAGAACGCCCGGGTCAACTCCGTATGCGTGAACAGGGGGTTGGTCAGGGCCTGCTTGTGCAGCGGGTTGGCGCCCGACTCGGGGGTGGCGAGGAAGGCGGTGCCCAGCTGCGCCATGCTCGCCCCGGCGGCCAGCACCGCCGCGATCTGCGTCCCGCGCATCAGCCCGCCCGCGGCGATCATCGGAATCTGCACGGCCTCCCGGACCTGGCCGAGCGCCGCCAGCAGCCCCAGCCCCGCTCCGGTCCCGTCCGCGTGCGGATCGTCCCGGTGGGTGCCCTGGTGGCCGCCGGCCTCCACGCCCTGCACACACACCGCGTCCGCGCCCGACCACTGCGCGGCCTGTGCCTCGGCAGCGGTGGTGACCGTGACGACGGTGTACGTACCGACCTTGGCGAACGCGTCCAGGACGGCGCGCGAGGGGCAGCCGAAGGTGAAGGACACCACCGGCACCGGGTCCTCCCGCAGTATCGCGAGCTTGGCCTCGTAGCCGTCGTCGATGGGCCCGTCGGTGTCGCCGAGATCGGTCTCGTACCAGGTGACCTCGCCGGCGAGCTGTTCGCGGTAGACCTCGACGACGGAGCCGTCGGCCAGCGAGGGCTGCGGCATGAAGAGGTTGACACCGAAGGGCCGGTCGGTCAGCGACCGCAGCTGTTTGATCTCCTGGTACATGCCGTCGGCGGTTTTGTAGCCGGCGGCGAGGAAGCCGAGACCGCCGGCGCCGCAGACAGCGGCGGCCAGCTCGGGTCCGGAGCCGCCTCCCGCCATCGGGGCCTGCACGATCGGGTAGCGGCAGAGATCGGTCAGTGCAGTGGGCATGAGCACATCGTGTCACGCCCACCCCCTCGCCCCGAACCGGGGAGGCGGCTGCCGCACGGGTCCGCGGAATCTCCGCGGACCCCGGGCCGACCTGGGCTATCGCCCGTTGAACGCATCCTTCAGACGCGAGAACAACCCCTGCTGCCCCGGCTGGAACTGCCCCGTGGGCCGCTCCTCACCGCGGAGCTTCGCCAGCCGCCGCAGCACCTCCTCCTGCTCGGGGTCGAGCTTGGAGGGCGTCTGCACCTCGACATGGACGATGAGGTCGCCGCGGCCACCGCCGCGCAGATGGGTCACACCGCGCTGGTGCAGCGGGATCGACTGGCCGGACTGGGTACCGGGCCGGACATCGATCTCCTCCACCCCGTCCAGCGTCTCCAGCGGGCACTTCGTGCCCAGCGCCGCCGCTGTCATCGGGATGGTGACCGTGCAGTGCAGATCGTCGCCGCGCCGCTGGAAGACCGCGTGCGGCAGCTCGTGGATCTCCACGTAGAGATCGCCGGCGGGGCCGCCGCCGGGGCCGACCTCGCCCTCGCCCGCGAGCTGGATGCGGGTGCCGTTGTCGACACCGGCCGGGATCTTGACGGTCAGCGTGCGGCGGGAGCGGATACGTCCGTCGCCCGCGCACTCGTGGCACGGCGTCGGGACGACCGTGCCGAAGCCCTGGCACTGCGGGCAGGGCCGCGAGGTCATGACCTGGCCCAGGAACGACCGGGTGACCTGCGAGACCTCACCGCGGCCGCGGCACATGTCACAGGTCTGCGCCGAGGTGCCCGGCGCCGCGCCCTCACCGCTGCACGTCGTACAGACGACGGCGGTGTCGACCTGGATGTCCTTGGTGGTGCCGAAGGCCGCTTCGTTCAGCTCGACGTCGAGCCGGATCATGGCGTCCTGGCCACGGCGGGTGCGCGAGCGCGGTCCGCGCTGCGACGCGGTGCCGAAGAACGCGTCCATGATGTCGGAGAAGTTTCCGAAGCCCGCGCCGAAGCCGCCCGCGCCCTGGCCGCCGCCCGCCTGCGAGAGGGGGTCGCCGCCGAGGTCGTAGACCTGCTTCTTCTGCGGATCCGAGAGGACCTCGTAAGCGGCGTTGATCTCCTTGAACCGCTCCTGGGTCTTGGGATCCGGGTTCACATCCGGGTGCAGCTCGCGCGCCAGCCGACGGAAGGCCTTCTTGATCTGGTCCTGCGAGGCGTCACGGCCGATGCCGAGGACCGAGTAGTAATCCGTGGCCACTTACGACTCCGCGAGGATTTGTCCGACGTAACGTGCCACTGCGCGTACCGCTCCCATCGTTCCGGGGTAGTCCATGCGGGTCGGTCCGACCACGCCGAGTTTGGCGACTGCCTCGTCGCCCGAACCGTAGCCGACCGTGACGACCGATGTGGACGCCAGGCCTTCATGGGCATTCTCATGCCCGATACGTACGGTCATGCCCGAGTCCTTGGCCTCGCCGAGCAGCTTGAGCATCACCACATGCTCCTCAAGGGCCTCCAGCACCGGCCGGATGGTCAGCGGGAAATCGTGCCCGAATCGCGTGAGATTGGCGGTACCGCCGATCATCAGCCGCTCTTCGGTTTCCTCCACCAAAGTCTCCAGCAACACCGACAGCACTGTCGAGACCGTGCCGCGGTCGTCCTGCTCGAAGGACTCCGGGAGATCCTGCACCAACTGCGGCACATCCGCGAACCGGCGCCCCACGACCCGGCTGTTGAGCCGGGCCCGCAGATCCGCCAGCGAGGTCTCGCCGAACGGTGCCTGGCAGTCGATGAGCCGCTGCTCGACCCGCCCGGTGTCCGTGATCAGCACCAGCATCAGCCGGGCCGGGGCCAGCGCCAGCAGCTCGACGTGCCGGACCGTGGACCGGGTCAGGGACGGGTACTGCACGACCGCGACCTGCCGGGTCAGCTGCGCCAGCAGCCGGACCGTGCGGCCCACCACGTCGTCGAGGTCGACGGCGCCGTCCAGGAAATTCTGGATCGCCCGCCGCTCCGGGCTGGACAGCGGCTTCACACCGGCCAGCTTGTCGACGAACAGGCGGTAGCCCTTGTCGGTCGGGATCCGCCCGGCACTCGTGTGCGGCTGGGCGATGAAGCCCTCGTCCTCCAGGACCGCCATGTCGTTGCGGACGGTGGCCGGGGAGACACCGAGCTGATGGCGTTCGGTGAGGGCCTTGGAGCCGACCGGCTCCTCCGTCCCCACATAGTCCTGGACGATGGCGCGCAGCACTTCGAGCCTGCGTTCACTGAGCATCCCGCGCACCTCCAGTCCGGCCGTCCGCCGTCTCGACTCTCCTGGCACTCACACGGGCCGAGTGCCAGACCCGGAGCCAGTGTACGGCCGAGTAGCACGCACACGGCAAGGGCAGCCGCGCACGGCACCCGCCCGATGACCGTGTTCGGTCGATCTGTCGGGCAACGCTATCGCGATGGCGCTAGCGTCTCGGTATGCACACTGCTTGGGAAGAGGCCGGTTGGGAACAGCTCGGTGACGGTGTCGCCAGACGCCGTATGCCGAGGTGGGACGAGACGATCGGGGTGATCGCGGGGACCACCGGCGTCATGATCGTCGACACCGGCGCGACCCTGCGCGACGGCGCGGATCTGCGGCGCGCGATCCGCGGCGTGCTGGGCCGCGAAGTGACGCATGTCGCGCTCACCCACCCGCATTTCGATCATGTGCTGGGCACCGCCGCCTTCGCGGGCGTCGAGGTCTTCGGCGCGGCCGGGCTGGGCGAGCTGCTGCGCCGCGGCAAGGACGGACTGCGGCACGACGCGATGCGGCACGGCGTCGGCCGGGACGCCGCCGCCGAGGCCGCCGATCTGCTGGTCGCCCCGCACCACCACGTCCACGACCAGCTGACCGTGGAGCTCGGCGACCGGCAGGTACTGCTCGCCAACGTCGGCCCCGGTCACACGGCCCACGATCTGGCGGTCCTCGTACCGGGCCGGGGCGGGTCCCCGGAGATCGTCTTCTGCGGCGATCTGGTCGAGGAGTCCGGCGAACCCCAGGCGGGCCCGGACGCGCTGCCGCAGCGGTGGCCCGGCGCACTGGACCGGCTGCTGTCCCTCGGCGGCGAGGACGCACGGTATGTACCCGGCCACGGCGCCGTGGTGGACGCCTCCTTCGTCCGCGCCCAACGGGACGCCCTCGCCGCCCGCTTCGGCGTCGCCCCCTCCTGACCACTCCTGACCACCGCCCGCTCAACCACGGACAGGCCCCCATGCAGAGCAAGCGCTACAGCCCCGACCTCACCCCTCCCTGGAAGAAGCAGCGGCCCGCACCCGAGGTGCCCGCCGAGCCCGATCTGGTCGTCGAGGAGGTCACCTCGGGTTTCTGCGGCGCCGTGATCCGCTGCGAGAAGACGGCGCAGGGCCCGACGGTCACCCTGGAGGACCGCTTCGGCAAGCACCGCGTCTTTCCCATGGAGCCGCGCGGCTTCCTCCTGGAGGGCAAGGTGGTCACGCTCGTACGCCCCCAGGGCGCGCCGGCGCGGAGCGGCCCCGCACGAACGGCCTCCGGCTCCCTCGCCGTGCCCGGCGCCCGCGCACGGGTCGCCCGCGCCGGGCGCATCTATGTGGAGGGCCGGCACGACGCCGAGCTGGTGGAACGGGTGTGGGGCGACGACCTGCGCATCGAGGGCGTCGTCGTGGAGTACCTGGAGGGCATCGACGACCTGCCGGTGATCGTCCGCGGCTTCTCGCCCGGCCCGGACGCCCGCCTCGGCGTCCTCGTCGACCATCTCGTGCCCGGCTCGAAGGAGTCCCGTATCGCGGCCGAGGTGACCGGGGACCATGCGCTGGTGGTGGGCCACCCCTACATCGACATCTGGGAGGCGGTGAAGCCGTCCTCGGTCGGCATCGCGGCCTGGCCGTCCGTCCCGCACGGGCAGGACTGGAAGACGGGGGTGTGCCGGGCGCTGGGCTGGCCGGAGAACACGGGGGCCGCCTGGCAGCGGATCCTGTCCTGTGTGCGCTCGTACAAGGACCTGGAGCCGGCGCTGCTGGGACGGGTGGAGGAGCTGATCGACTTCGTCACGGCCGGCGGTGGCGGGTGACGGCAGGAAGAGTGCCGAACCGCGAGGTCTCCAGCGTGGTGCCGAGGGCGTCGATGCGGAGGGGAACACCGAACGGGACGGTGCGCTGCACCTCGTAGTCGGCGTCCTCTCCCGCGCCGTCCGGTTCCGTCAGCAGTACGCAGCGGGCGTCATACGGGTCGATGATCAAATACGCGGGGACGCTCCCGGCGGCATAGATGGAGCGCTTCAGGCCGTAGTCGCGGTCGGCGCTGCGCAGGGAAACCACCTCGAGCAACAGCGTCACGTCCGAAGCGGGTACGAGCCATCCGGAACCCTCGCCCCTTCCGCGCTCCAGCACCACGAGGTCGGGCTGTGGCTTGCTGAGCTCCCCCGGAAGCGAGAGGTGCAGCGTCGCGAACCTGTGCCGGCCGTCGCGCGGAATCTGGCCCGTCACCTCGCTGACGATCCTGTTGTGGACGATATCCGTCCCGCTGCTCAGCAGAATCTCCCGGCGCAGGAGCTCCGCCCGGAAACCCTCTGGCGGCTCGAACGCCGCGAAGTACTCCTCGATGTGCTGATCGTGCGCTGCGGCCAACCGCCCAACTGTCCTTGCCTGCCGGGGTACTGCCTGCAGCCTAGGGACGGCGTGGGCCGGTGGGCAGGGTCTCGGGGTGAGATCCCTCAGCCGAGTGATCAGTCCACCAGATCCCGCACCACCGCGTCCGCCAGCAGCCGTCCGCGGAGGGTCAGGACGGCGCGGCCCGCCTCGTACGGACCGGGCTCCAGCAGCCCGTCGGCCAGCGCGCGGGACGCCGCCCGCGCCCCCGCCGGGGCGAGGATGTCCAGCGGGCAGCCGTCGGCCAGCCGCAGCTCCAGGAGGATGCGTTCGACCCGGCGGTCCTCGTCCGACAGGATCTCCCGGCCGGCGCCCGGGGAACGGCCCTCGCCGAGGGCCTGGGCGTAGGCGCCGGGGTGCTTGACGTTCCACCAGCGGACGCCGCCGACGTGGCTGTGGGCGCCGGGGCCGGCGCCCCACCAGTCGGCGCCGGTCCAGTAGAGCTCGTTGTGGCGGCAGCGGGCGGCGTCGGTGGTGGCCCAGTTGGAGACCTCGTACCAGGTGAAACCTGCCGCGGCGAGGCGTTCGTCGGCGATGAGGTAGCGGTCGGCGTGCACGTCGTCGTCGGTCATCGGGACCTCGCCGCGGCGGATCCGGCGGGCCAGCTGGGTGCCCTCCTCGACGATCAGGGCGTAGGCGGAGACATGGTCGGGGCCGGCGCCGACCACGGCGTCGAGGGAGGCGCGCCAGTCGTCGTCGGTCTCGCCCGGGGTGCCGTAGATCAGATCGAGGTTGACGTGCTCGAAGCCGGCCGCGCGGGCCTCGGCAACACAGGCCTCGGGGCGGCCCGGGGTGTGCGTACGGTCGAGGATCTTCAGGACGTGCTGCCGGGCGCTCTGCATGCCGAAGGAGACGCGGTTGAAGCCGCCCGCCAGCAGCTCGTCGAGGTAGCGGGGGTCGACGGACTCCGGGTTGGCCTCGGTGGTGATCTCCGCGCCCGGCGCGAGGCCGAATTCCTCGCGGATCGCGGCCAGCATCTTGCCGAGGTCGGCGGCGGGCAGCAGGGTCGGGGTGCCGCCGCCGACGAAGACCGTCTCGACCGGGCGCGGGTCGTCGCCCAGCACCTTGCGGGCGAGCCGGATCTCCTCCACGACGGTGTCGGCGTAGTTGTCCCGCGAGGCCAGTGCGCCGCCGGAACCGCGCAGCTCGCTCGCGGTGTAGGTGTTGAAGTCGCAGTAGCCGCAGCGGGTCGCGCAGTAGGGCACATGCAGATAGAAGCCGAGGGGGCGTCCGGCGGCATCGGCCGGCGTATGACCGGGCAGCGCCCCGTCCTCGGGCATCGGCTCACCATCAGGCAGTGCGGAAGGCATGGGAACCATTGTCCGTCATGGCGGGGCGGTGCCGGTCCGGTGCCGCTGTGCCTCAGGACACCCCGGGCCCCGACGCCTGGAGGACCAGCAGGGCCAGGTCGTCGTCGGGCGGGGTGGGGCCGAAGGCGTGGACGGTGCTGCGGATGTGGTCCGCGAGGGCGGTGGCGCCCAGGCCGGCGCCCGCGGCGAGGGCGGTGGCCAGTCCGTCCTCGTCGTCGAAGAGCCGCCGCCCCGAGCGCCGCTCGGTCACCCCGTCGGTGACGCACAGAAGCGTTTCCCCCGGGCAGAGGTCGAACGATTCGCTGACGTACGCGGCGTCCTCGACCACCCCCAGCAGCATCTGCGGCGCCGCCACGACCCGGACCGCGCCGTCCGTGCCCAGGACCAGCGGCAGCGGATGCCCGGCGCTGGCGAGGGTGCAGCGGGCGCCGCCGGAGCCGCCGGGGTAGGGGACGATCTCGCCGTAGAGCAGGGACAGGAAGCGGGCCTGTTCGCCCTCCTCGCGGATCTCGACCGGTGCCTCCGCCCCGGCACCGGCCGCCGCGACCGCCGCCGCGACCGCCGCGACCGAGTCCGCGGCCTCGCGCGCCATGGTCTTGTTGAGCCGGTCGAGCACCGCCGCGACACCGAAGCCGTCGCGGGCCAGCAGCCGCAGCACCGGCCGGGCCAGCCCGGTCACCGCGGCCGCCTCGGGGCCGCTGCCGCAGACATCGCCGAGCGCGAAGCACCAGCGGCCGTCCCCGGCGTCGAAGAGGTCCCAGAAGTCGCCGCCCGCCCAGGCGCCCTCGCGCGGCTCGTAGACCACCGCCGACTCCACGCCGGGCACCTGCGCCCGCCCCCGGGGCAGCAGCCGGCGCTGCAGGACCTGGCTGATGCGCTCCTGGCGGCTGTAGGCGCGGGCGGTGGCGACCGCGCGGGCGACCCGGCGGCACAGGTCCTCGATCAGCCCGACCGCCTCGTCGGGGAAGTGCGGCAGTCCGCCCCGGCCGAGCAGCAGGGTGCCGAGCCGCCGGCCGCCGGCGACCAGGGGGCAGGCCAGTGCGGCGCCGCCGGGGCCGTAGCCGCCCGGTTCGTACGGCCAGGGCCAGGGAACGATGCCCGGCGCGCTGCCGGACGCGCCACCGCCCGGGAGTTCCGGCGGCTGCTTCTCCAGCGCGGTGCGCAGCGCGTCGATCCGGCTCTCGCTGGTGTGCCAGACGCCGGCGAGCCGCTGCTCGTCGCCGGCCGGGGCGATCCCCCGGCCGGGTGCGCCGCTGTCGCCGTCGTACAGCCACACCGCGCACCATTCGGCGAGCCGGGGCACGATCAACTGGGCGGCGAGCGCGGCGACTTGGTCGGCGTCGAGCTGGGCGGAGAGCAGGTCGGAGGCCTCGGCGAGGAAGGAGAGGGCGCCGTTGTCGATCCGGCCGGTGCCGGGTTCCGGCCGGGCGGCCCGGCGCGGCGCCGGGGCGAGGAGCTCGGCGGCCCGCAGCTCGCACTGCAGCAGCTGGTGGTCGAGGGTGAACTCCGGCTCGGGCCACCCGGCGCCGTCCGCGCCCCCCACGGGCAGCCGGAACCACACGGTCTTCATGGCCCGGCGGTAGGTGACGCCCCAGGATTCGGCGACCGCGCTGATCAGCTGGAGCCCGTGCCCGCCGTTCTCCGAGGCGGCGCTCTCCGCACGGGCGCGGACCGGCTGGGTGGGGTGGTGGTCGGAGACCTCGATGACGATGCCGGGACCGGATGCGCCGTCGGCGCCGGCTCCCGTGGCGGCCGCCGTTTCCCGGTGCGGCGCCTCGTACGGCTCCCCGTTGCGGCCCCGGTACGGCTCCGCGCCGCCGTCCCGCCCGGCCTCCGGATCCAGCCGGCAGCGGAGTTCGACGGTGGTGCCCGCGTGCACGACCGCGTTCGTGACCAACTCGCTGACCAGCAGCTCCGCTTCGTCCGCGAGCCGGTCGGTCAGGCCCTCCGCGCCGGTCAGCTGCCGTCCGGCCCAGTCGGCGAAGGTGGCCCGGACGAAGCGCCGGGCGGCGGCAGCGGCCTGCGGATCACCAGGCAGGCTGGCCCGACGGGAACGGACGGCGGGACCGTCGGCAGGCCCGGCCGCGGGTCCGCCGGGGAACCCGTCCGCCCTCGTCGTGCGCGCCGCCGTGACGTCGTCGTCCCGTGGAGACGAAGTGGTCGTCCTCATTGAGCAACTCCCGAGCAGCTCCGCTACAGCGCCGGATGCGCCAACGACAGAGTGACAGAACGAGCGCAGACATAAGCACTGAGTCACAGAAGTGGGTGGCCGCAGCCACCAATTCGGCTGACGCGCCGAGGGAGTTGGCCGACGCGGGAAGGACGGGCCCGGGGAACCGGCAGGGACGGTCTACGGGCTGCCGCGGTGGTTCCCGCGGCAGCCGCATCTCACCCGTACGGGCGCGGCGGTGCGGGGCGGGGCCGACCGGGCCCGCCCCGCACCGCCGTGCCGTACGGCTACGCCTCGCGCGCCCCCGCGTACATCTCGTCGAGCAGATCCTTGAACGTCCGCTCCACCACGGGCCGCTTGATCTTGAGGCTGGGGGTCACCTCGCCGTGCTCGATGTCCAGGTCACGCGGCAGCAGCCGGAACTTGCGGATCTGCTGCCAGCGCTGCAGCCCCTCGTTGACCCGCTCGACATAGCCGTCGATCAGCTCCCGGGCCTGGTCGGTGGCGACGACCTCGGCGTAGCTCTTGCCGCCCAGGCCGTGCTCCTTGGCCCAGGTCAGGATCGTCGGCTCGTCGAGGGCGATCAGCGCGGTGCAGAAGTTCCGGTTGGCGCCGTGCACCAGCACATTGGAGACGAACGGACAGACCGCCTTGAACTGGCCCTCCACCTCGGCCGGTGCGATGTACTTGCCGCCCGAGGTCTTGATCAGGTCCTTCTTGCGGTCGGTGATCCGCAGATAGCCGTCCGGGGAGAGCTCGCCGATGTCGCCGGTGTGGAACCAGCCGTCCTCCTCCAGGACCTCGGCGGTCTTGTCGGGCAGGCCGTGGTAGCCCTGCATGATGCCGGGGCCGCGCAGCAGGATCTCGCCGTCGTCGGCGATCCGCACCTCGGTGCCGGGCAGCGGCTTGCCGACCGTTCCGGTGCGGTAGGCCTCGCCGGGGTTGACGAAGCTGGCGGCGCTGGACTCCGTCAGGCCGTAGCCCTCCAGGATGTGGATACCGGCGCCGGAGAAGAAGTAGCCGATCTCCGGCGAGAGCGCGGCCGAGCCGGAGACCGCGGCGCGCAGCCGGCCGCCGAACGCCTCCCGCAGCTTGGTGTAGACGAGAGTGTCGGCGACCTTGTGCTTGACGCCGAGCGCGAACGGCACCGAGGCGCTGCCGGTGCGGCGGAAGTTGTCCTGCGAGACCTTGGCGTACTCGCGGGCCACCTCGGCCGCCCACTGGAAGATCTTGTACCGGGCGGCGCCGCCCGCCCGGGCCTTGGCCGCGACCCCGTTGTAGACCTTCTCGAAGATCCGCGGGACGGCCGCCATGTACGTGGGGCGGACGACCGGCAGATTCTCGATGATCTTGTCGACCCGGCCGTCCACGGCGATCACCTGGCCGGTGGCGATCTGCCCGGCGGTGAGCACCTTGCCGAAGACATGCGCCAGCGGCAGCCAGAGGTACTGCACATCGTCCTCATGCACCAGGCCCGTCGACTGAATCGCGCGGGCCATGTACGACCAGCAGTCGTGCGGCAGCCGGACGCCCTTGGGGCGGCCGGTGGTACCGGAGGTGTAGATGAGCGTGGCCAGCTGGTCGGCGCGCAGCGCGGCGACCCGCTCCTTGACGCACTCCGGGTGCTCCTCCAGATAGGCGGTGCCGCGCTTCTCCAGCTCGGCGAGGGTGAGCACCCAGCCCTCCGGATCGCCCTCGGCGGGCTCCGCGCCCGCCTCGTCGATGACGACGACATGCGCCAGCTCGGGCAGCTCAGCGCGCTGCGCGCGGGCCTTGGCGAGCTGTCCGGCGTCCTCCGCGATCAGCACCCGGCTGCCGGAGTCGGCCAGGATGTAGGCGGTCTCCTCGGCGTTGGTGCTGGGGTAGACCGTGGTGGTGGCGGCGCCGGAGCAGAGCACCCCGAGGTCGGCGAGGATCCACTCGACGCGGGTGTTGGCGGCCAGCGCCACCCGCTCCTCGGGGTGTACGCCGAGCGCGATGAGCCCGGCGGCCACGGCGTAGACCCGCTCCGCGGCCTGGGACCAGCTGATCGCCTTCCAGTCGTCCGGGCCCTTCCCCGTCGAAGGCGGGACCGGATAGCGATAGGCCTCGATATCGGGCGTGGCCGCGACCCGCTCCAGGAAGAGGTGTGCCACCGAAGGCGGCCGGTTTTCGATCAGCGTGTGGGTGTCCGTCACGGCGTCCTCCGGGGCCCGCTTCGTTGCTGGTGACTCGCGAGTAACCTTTGAGCAGTGATCAGACTAGAGCGCGATGCGCCGACGCGTAAGGGGCTGCGACCTACTGGTTCACGATGTGACCAGTGCGATAGGTGTACGTAGCACACACAATGCCCGATAGTGCGCCGCGCCGCTCCTCCACACCAGACCACACCCGGCGGGCCGGATCACGCCACCTCCGGCGCCGTGCGGCGCATTCATCCCGATGCGCGGCCGGGAAGCCGACAGGGCGCCGGCCCCTGGGGACCGGCGCCCTGTCGCCGCCGTCACCGGCTACGCGCTACTTCTTCTTCGCGTCACCGTCGGAGTCCGAGGACAGGACCGCGATGAAGGCCTCCTGCGGGACCTCCACGCTGCCGACCATCTTCATCCGCTTCTTGCCTTCCTTCTGCTTCTCCAGCAGCTTCCGCTTACGGGAGATGTCACCGCCGTAGCACTTGGCGAGGACGTCCTTGCGGATGGCGCGGACCGTCTCACGGGCGATGACCCGGCTGCCGATGGCGGCCTGGATCGGCACCTCGAAGCTCTGCCGGGGGATCAGCTCCCGCAGCTTGGCCACCAGCCGCACGCCGTATGCGTACGCCTTGTCCTTGTGGCAGATCGCGGAGAACGCGTCGACCTTGTCACCGTGCAGCAGGATGTCGACCTTGACCAGGTCGGCCACCTGCTCACCGGTGGGCTCGTAGTCCAGCGAGGCATAGCCGCGGGTCTTGGACTTGAGCTGGTCGAAGAAGTCGAAGACGACCTCGGCGAGCGGCAGCGTGTAGCGGATCTCGACGCGGTCCTCGGAGAGGTAGTCCATGCCGAGGAGGTTGCCGCGGCGGTTCTGGCACAGCTCCATGATCGCGCCGATGAACTCGCTGGGCGCCAGGATCGTGGCCCGGACGACCGGCTCGTGCACCTTGTCGATCTTGCCCGTCGGGAACTCGCTCGGGTTGGTGACCTCGTGCTCGGCCCCGTCCTCCATGTCGACGCGGTAGACCACGTTCGGCGCGGTGGCGATCAGATCGAGGCCGAACTCGCGCTCCAGGCGCTCGCGGATGACCTCCAGGTGCAGCAGACCCAGGAAGCCGACGCGGAAGCCGAAGCCCAGGGCCGCGGAGGTCTCCGGTTCGTAGACCAGCGCGGCGTCGTTGAGCTGCAGCTTGTCCAGCGCGTCACGCAGCTCCGGGTAGTCCGAGCCGTCCAGGGGGTACAGGCCCGAGAACACCATCGGCTTGGGGTCCTTGTAGCCGCCGAGCGGCTCCTGGGCCCCCTTGGTGAGCTGGGTGATCGTGTCACCCACCTTGGACTGCCGGACGTCCTTCACACCGGTGATCAGATAGCCGACCTCACCGACGGACAGACCGTCGGCGGCCTTCATCTCCGGGGAGTTCGTGCCGATTTCCAGCAGCTCGTGCGCGGCGCCGGTCGACATCATCCTGATGCGCTCGCGCTTGCTGAGCGTGCCGTCGACGACCTTCACGTAGGTCACGACACCGCGGTAGGCGTCGTAGACCGAGTCGAAGATCATCGCGCGGGCGGGGGCGTCCTTGACGCCGACCGGGGCCGGCACCTCGCGGACGACCTTGTCCAGCAGCTCGGCCACGCCGACGCCGGTCTTGGCGGAGACCCTCAGCACGTCCTCGGGCTCGCAGCCGACCAGATTGGCCAGCTCGGCGGCGAACTTCTCGGGCTGCGCGGCCGGCAGGTCGATCTTGTTGAGGACGGGAATGATCGTGAGGTCGTGCTCCATCGCCAGGTACAGGTTGGCGAGGGTCTGGGCCTCGATGCCCTGGGCGGCGTCGACGAGGAGGATGCAGCCCTCGCACGCGGCGAGCGAGCGGGAGACCTCGTAGGTGAAGTCGACGTGGCCCGGGGTGTCGATCATGTTGAGGATGTGGGTCGTGCCACTTCCCTCTTCACCCTCGGAGGGGTCCCAGGGCAGCCGGACCGCCTGAGACTTGATCGTGATGCCACGCTCGCGCTCGATGTCCATGCGGTCGAGGTACTGCGCGCGCATCTGCCGCTGGTCGACGACACCGGTGAGCTGGAGCATCCGGTCGGCGAGCGTCGACTTGCCGTGGTCGATGTGCGCGATGATGCAGAAGTTACGGAGGAGGGCCGGATCGGTACGGCTCGGCTCCGGCACGTTCGTAGGGGTCGCGGGCACGCAGGGTCCATTCAGTGAACGCGGGTAGGCGGGACTCGGGTATGTGACGTCTCCCCCATCGTCCCATGAGCGAGGGGCCCGGTCCGGTTTGGGCGGGGCGGAGACGGGATCGGGGGGTTCCGGGGCGGGGGATGGAGGGGTCGGGGGGCGGGGACGCGTGGGCTCGGAGCGGGGGCTGAGGGGCTCGGGGAGTGGGAACGGGCGGGGCGGCGGGCGACGGGCGGCGCCAGGCCGCCGCGGCGGCGGTCAGGCGGTGGGTCCGGTCCGGTTTGGGAGGCCGTAGACCCTGCTGGTAGCCTGGTCCACTGCGCTTCGTGCCCTCTCTCGTACGAGGCGCCACTCGAAACTCCAACGAACCTGAAAAGGCTCTTTCGTGGCGAACATCAAGTCCCAGATGAAGCGGATCAAGACCAACGAGAAGGCTCGTCAGCGCAACAAGGCTGTCAAGTCCACTCTGAAGACCGCGATCCGTCGCACCCGCGAGGCCGTCGAGGCCGGTGACCTGCAGAAGGCCACCACCGCCCAGGCCGCCGCTGCCAAGACGCTCGACAAGGCCGTCAGCAAGGGTGTCATCCACAAGAACGCCGCCGCCAACAAGAAGTCGGCGCTGGCGAAGAAGGTCGCGTCCCTCAAGGGCTGACCTTCCGACGGACGAAGGTCCCCGGCCTGTCCAGGCCTGATCTCCGTCCCCCGCAATACCCGAGCAGTAACCCTGCCGACAGGGACCCAGCGGCCCCTCTCTCCGCTCCCTGACCGGTGCACCACCGCGCCGCACACGGCCTGCGTTCGCCACGCGGGTGCGGCGCACCCGGCTCACCCGGCGGTCACCACCGCCGACGAAGCCGCAAGAGCTTGACACGAAGGCCCCGCCTTTCCCCTTCCCCAGGGGCGAGGCGGGGCCTTTTGTCGTGGTGGGGGCAGGCAGCTGTCGCAGTGGGGGACAGTAGGACGCTGCCGGCTTTTGTCGGTTGTTTGGCGGGCGGGCTTTGGGCGGGTGGGCTTTGGGCGGGTGAGCTTTCGCTGGGTGGGCTTTGGGCGGGCGGGCTTTCGTCGGGGGCGGGCTTCCGCCGGGAGCGGGCTTCCGCCGGGTGGGCTTTCGCCGGGTGGGCTTTCGCCGGTGGCGTTTGCCTGGGGTAACAACGGCCCCACAACGACAGCCCTGTCTCAAAGCCACCACAACAAGGGCCTCTCGACAGCCCCCTCACCACAAATGCCGCTCAGCAGATGCCCGGAAGCCGATCCCCGTAGCAAAACCACAGCAACAAGGGCATCAGCAACAAATCCCACAGCACAATTCACAATAAAGCCCGCAAGGAAAACCCCGTAACAAGAGGCGCGATCTGCTCACCGTAGAGGGAATTCGGAGCACCGGGCCGGGTTCGCTTTCGGCCAGTTCCGCTACGCTGCGGCCATGTCCATATCGGGGGATCAGAACAATCCGTACAACCAGCCGCAGCCCCATCCCTACGGCCAGGTTCCCGCGCCACAGAATCCGGTGCCCGCGCAGCAGAATCCCTACGCACACCAGGCTCCGCCGCAGGGGCCGGCCGGGGGATACGGCTATCCCGCATCCGGCATGCCTGCCGCACCCCTAGGAGCGCCCGGCGCTCCTGACGGGGCGGGCCGCGGTATGTCCGGCTGGCTCTGGGCGATCGGCGGGGCCGTCGCCGCGTCCGCGATCTGGGGCTCCGTGTTGTTCGCCACCGGCGGCTTCTCCTCCGAGCCGAGCCCCGACCTCGCGGGCTACGGCTACACCAGTGATCTGTGTGCGGAGACCTCGATGACTCCGTTCGAGAACGCCGACTTCAAGACCAAGGCCAACACCGGCACGGCTTCCAAGAACACCAACCCGCAGCACAGCGGCGCCCAACAGGCCTCGCTGGACACCATGTGGTGCAACGTCTCGCTGGAGAAGGAGAACGCAAGCAGCTCGGACTACTCCTCGACCTGGCTCTACAACACCGCCACGCTGCACAAGAAGACCGACCCCGCGCCCGAGTTCGCCGACGGCTACCGCTCCTACGAGAAGCAGGACGCCTCCGTCGGCTACCGGGTCGAGGCCGTGCCGGGCCTCGGCGACGAGGCCTTTCTGGTGACCCGCAAGGACGACGGCAGCACGAACTCCGGGTCGTATGTGATCCTCGGCGTCCGGGACGGCTGGATGACATACCAGTCGACATGGTCGAGCTATGCGTCGAGCCGCAGCTCCACCAAGCCGCCGACCGCCGACGAGGTCGCGACGATGCTGAAGACCAGCGCCACGGAGACGCTCAAGCGGCTGCAGAACTCACGGTCCCGGTGAGGGGCTCGCGGGCTCGGTGAGGGGTCACGGTCCCGCTGAGGGACTCGCCGTCTTGGTGACGGGCTCGCGGGCTCGGTAGGAGTTCGCGGGCTCGGTGAGGGTGGATCGCGCGGGGCGGCGGACGTCGGGCGGCGGGACGTGGGGCGGCGGAACACGGGGCGGTGGACACGGGGCAGGGGAGGTCGCCGTACCGGGGATCCGCTTCGCCGGACGGGGCCCACAGCCACTGCGCGCAGGTACTGGACGCGTAGCCGCTACCTCAGCATGACGGGACAGACGGCTGCCGCCGCGTCCACCGCGACGGGCCGAAGGCGACCGCCGCCCGCGGCTGCCGCTTCACCGCGACCGGGCCGCCCGGGCGATCGCCACGACGGCCTTCTCCAGGGCGTACGCGGGATCGTCACCGCCGCCCTTCACTCCCGCATCGGCCGCCGCCACCGCGCGCAGCGCCGTAGCCACCCCGTCCGCCGACCAGCCGCGCATCTGCTGCCGTACCCGGTCGATCTTCCAGGGCGGCATGCCCAGGTCGCGGGCGAGGTCGCCGGGGCGGGCGCCGCGCGGGGCGGAGGCCAGCTTGCCGATGGCGCGGACGCCTTGGGCCAGCGCGCTGGTGATCATGACGGGAGCGACGCCGGTGGCGAGCGACCAGCGCAGTGCCTCCAGCGCCTCGGCGGCCCGGCCCTCGACGGCCCGGTCCGCGACGGTGAAGCTCGATGCCTCGGCCCGGCCCGTGTAGTAGCGCGCGACGACGGCCTCGTCGATCGTTCCCTCGACGTCGGCGGCCAGCTGTGCACAGGCCGATGCCAGCTCACGCAGATCGCTGCCGATCGCATCGACCAGCGACTGGCAGGCCTCGGGCGTCGCCGACCGCCCCGTCGCCCGGAACTCGCCCCGTACGAAGCCCAGCCGGTCGGCGGGCTTGGTCATCTTGGGGCAGGCCACTTCCCGCGCCCCGGCCTTACGGGCGGCGTCCAGCAGGCCCTTCCCCTTGGCGCCGCCGGCGTGCAGCAACACCAGCGTGATCTCCTCGGCTGGCGAGCCGAGATACGCCTTGACGTCCTTGATGGTGTCCGCGGACAGATCCTGGGCGGCCCGCACCACGACGACCTTGCGCTCGGCGAAGAGCGAGGGGCTGGTCAGCTCGGCGAGGGTGCCGGGCTGCAGCTGGTCGGGGGTGAGGTCGCGCACATCGGTGTCCGCATCGGCCGCCCGGGCAGCCGCCACCACCTGCTGCACCGCGCGGTCCAGCAGCAGGTCTTCCTGGCCCACCGCGATCGTGACGGGGGCGAGCGGGTCATCGTGAGCTGTCTTCCTGGCCATCGCGGTCCAGCATCCCACGTGCCACTGACAACCCGGCCCGGACGCTCTCCGGCCCCTGCCGGACAGGACCGTCCTCCCGCTGTCGGACAATGGCCCGGTCTGTCGGACAATGGCCCGGTGAATGATGCTGCCCCACACCACCCCGATGTACGACATGTGCGCCACGTCCTGGTGCTGCCCGACCGCGACGCGGCGGAAGAGGTGGCCGAAGCCCTGACCGAACGCTTCGGTGTCACCGAGGAGCCCCAGCTCGTACGGGACGCGCTGGCCGGTGAGGACGACGCCGAGGACGCACAGTGGCTGGTCGTCGTCGAGGACCCGGACGCCGCTCACGATCCCGCGCGGCTGCACGACCTCGCGGCGGAGTACGAGGGCTGGCGCGAGGCCGAGTAACGACAGGCCGCGCGCCCCGCCCTACGTGTGGATGACGAGGTTACGGACGCCCCTGGGCTCGCACCCCGGGCGGCGGCACCTCGCCCACCACGGGCTCCCGGTCCAGCGCGATCCCGAAGTGCTCCCGGTAGGCGGCGAGGACCTCGTCCGCACCTACCTGGCGCTCCTCGCGTGCGCCGTCCACTGCGGTGGTCACGAGCGTGCGGCCGGAGAGCGTGATGCGACCGTTCTCCGTCAGCCGTGAGCACACCAGGGACTGGGTGAAGTGCGACGTGGGCGAGGTCTGGTTCCACCAGCAGCCGACCTCGAAGTCCGCGTACGCACGCGGGCGTTGCTCCAGGCGGTACTGCGGGGAGCCGTCCCTCAGGACATCGAGATCGCCCGTCTCGGTCTCCTCGATCCGGAACACCCCGCCGGGATCGGTCTGCTCGGCGCGGCTGTCCCAGCGCAGCGGGAGGTGGCTGTGCCTGCCGAAGCCGACGTCTGCAAGCCACGGCCCGTCCGGTGTCTGTACGCGCAGCGCGAGGTGGTCATACGGAATCCCGAGCCTCCCCTCGGCGCCGAACACCCGGGCGGACAACAGCTCGACCTCATAGCCGAGCGCGCCCAGCAGCATGGCGAACGCGCCGTTGAGCTCGTAACAGAAGCCACCGCGCCGGGCGCCGACGATCTTGTCGAGCACCGGCTGCTCCGCGAGCACGATCTCCTCACCGAGGTGGATGGAGAGGTTCTCGAAGGGCACGGTGCGCAGATGACTGAGGTGCAGTGCACGCAGCGCGTCGGCATCGGGGGAGTCGGGACGGCCGGCGCCGATCCGGTCCAGGTAGGCGTCAGTGGCAGCGGTGTCCATCAGGTGTGCGTCCTCTCCGCAGCGAACCAGCGGCGGGTCCGTTCCGCCGCCGAGGCGGGCGTACCGGCCATCACCTCGGCAAGGGTCTGTGCGGCCAGCTCACGCCGCCAGGCCAGCTCGGCCTTGCGCATCGCCGTGGAGATGCCACACGGCCGGCCGAACTCCCTGCCGGACGCCACCGCGCCGGCCCCTTTCCGACGGATCTCGGTACACCGGAATACATCGTCGGTGCCCTCGATCGCCGCAACGACATCCATGAGGGTGATCCGCTCCGGCGGCCGCGCCAACTGGAAGCCACCCCGCGCGCCGGGGGTGGAGCTCAGAATCCCGGCCCGCACCAGCGCCTGCAGCCGCTTGTTCAGGTAGGCCGCGGGCAACTCGAAGGAAGCCGCCAGCCGAGCGGTGGACACGGGTCCGTCCCCTTCGAGCCAGGCCAGCGTCACACAGCAGTGCAGGCCCCACTCGACGCCCTCACTCATCCTCATAATCTGGAGTCTACAGGTCCTGGTTCAGCGGCTCTCCTCCTTCTGTCCGGCCGCTGCTGCCACTCCGGCGTCCGCCGGGCGGGCAGCGGGGGCGGCTCAGGCACCGTCGCATGCTGCGGGTCGTTCGGCGTCTCCGCCGGTGTCCCAGTTGGCGTCTCGGTCGGCATCTCGGTTGGCGTCTCGGTCGGCATCTCGGTTGGCGGTTGTCGACGGGACGGGTGCGGCTCCTTGAGCGGCGGTTGCCTGCTGTACGCACTTCGGCTCGACGCGCGCCAGGATGCGTACGGGCCCGGGTTCTCGGACCACCGGCCAGGCGGACCTTGACCCGATGACCGGTGACCGTGGCGGAAAGCCCGGCCTCGGTGCCGAGGATCGCGATGGCCCCGTCGGTGTCCGTACGCAGCACCCGGGCGCCCTGGGCCCGGAGTGCCGCGATGGTGCGGGGCGCCGGATGGCCGTACGGGTTATCGGCGCCGCAGGAAATCAGCGCCAGGCGCGGCGCCAGCCGGTGTATCAACGGCGGGTCCTGATAGGCGGAGCCATGGTGTGCCACCTTCAGGACATCGACGCCGCCGAGCTCGGGGTGCGCCGCGAACAGCCCGCGCTGTGCGGGCGGTTCGAGATCACCGAGCAGCAGGATGGTCAGCCCTCCCGTACGGACGAGCAGGGTGACGCTGGCGTCGTTGGGGCCGTCGAGGGGGTCGGTGCCGGAGGGACTGCCAGGGCTGCCGGAGCTGCCAGGGCTGCCGGAGTCGTAGGAGCCGCCGGGACCGGGTTCCTGACGGTGGGGGTAGGCGAAACCGGTGGGGTCGTAAAGGTCGGTTGAGCCGTGAGGCTCGGTGACACTGGCTGAGCGGCGAAGGTCGGTGGGCTTGGTTGAGCCGTGATGCTCGGTTGGATTGGTCGAGTCGCGAGGCCCGATGGGATCGCTGGGGTCGGGAAGGGTGGGCGGGGCGGGCGGCCAGAGGACCTCCCAGGTCAGTGGCCCCAGGCGGCGGCGCTCCCCCGGTGTGGCGCGGACGATCGGTACCCGGGCCGCGGCAGCCGTACTGCGCACGAACTGTGCCTGCCCTGGCGGCTCTTGCAGGGGCGTCGTCTCGATCGCACCGACCGAGCGCCCGCGGAGCGCTCCCGGGAGCCCGTCCACATGGTCGGCGTGGAAGTGCGTCAGGACGAGGAGGGGGATGCGGCGGATGCCCAGGTCGGTCAGGCAGCGGTCCATGGCATGGGGCTCGGGCCCGGTATCCACCACCAGTGCCGTACCGTCCCCGGCTGCCAGCACCAGGCCGTCGCCCTGCCCCACGTCACAGACCACGGCTCGCCAACCCGGCGGCGGCCAGCCGGTGAGGACACGGGTGAACGGCGCGGGGCGGCACACGGCCAGGATCACCGCCAACGCGCAGAGCACACACAACCAGGGACGGCGCAGCACCCTGCGGCCGACAGGCACGAGGACCACCATGGCGGCCGCCAGCGCCAGCCCACCGGCCCAGCCGCCCGGCCAGGCGAACTCCGCCCCCGGCAGGGCCGCTCCCGTACGGGCGACACCGGCGATCCACTCGGCGGGCGAGCCCGCACACCATGCCAGCGCCTGGGCGACCGGCGGCGCGACCGCAGCGGCGGCGAGGGCCGCGAAGCCGAGGACCGTCGCGGGGGCCACGGCCAGTTCGGCCAGCAGATTGCAGGGCACGGCGACCAGTCCCACCCGGGCCGCCAGCACGGCGACGACGGGTGCACAGACCGCCTGGGCGGCGGCCGCGGCGGCAATCACCTCGGCGAGGCGGGGCGGCACCCGGCGCCGTTGAAGTGCGGCGCTCCAACGCGGCGCGAGCAGCAGCAGCGCGCCGGTCGCCAGGACGGAAAGCAGAAAGCCGTAGCTGCGGGCGAGCCAGGGATCGTAGAGAACCAGCAGCAGGACCGCGGCGGCGAGTGCGGGGAGCAGCGAGCGGCGACGGCCGGTGCCGATCGCGAGCAACGTGATCAGACCGCAGGCGGCGGCCCGCAGCACACTCGGGTCCGGGCGGCACACCACGACGAAGGCGAGGGCGAGCGCTCCCCCGATGACCGCCGTGCCGCGCAGCGACAGCCCCAGGCGCGGCGCCAGCCCACGACGCTCGGCGCGTGACGCAAGATGCGGCGGGCCGATCAGCAGCGCGAGCACAATCGTCAGATTGCTGCCGGACACGGCGAGCAGATGCGTCAGATCGGTGGCACGAAAAGCGTCATCCAGATCCGGCGGCACACGCGAGGTGTCCCCCACCACGAGTCCCGGCAACAGCGCTCGGGCATCGGGACGCAGCCCGTCGCTGGCCTCACGAAGCCCGGCACGCAGACTCCCCGCCAGCCGCTGCAACGCGTCCGGCGCACCCACCTTGACCGGCGGCGCCTCGGCGGGGACCCGCAGCACGGCAGCCACCTGATCGCCAGACGCCAGCGGCGGCACAGCCCGCGCCGCCACCCGGATCCGAGTAGACGGCAATAACCCCCGCCACGCCGACGCGATGCCCCCACGGGCGTCGGCGCGGCCCTCTGCTCCCGACGGGGGCGGGCCGGCGACTGAGCTTCGCGGGGTGGCGGCGGCGATCTGCGGGGCGGCGGACCAACCCTGCGGGCCGGTCACCGCGTACGGCGGGGCGGCGGGCGAGCCAGCGGTTACGGAGGTCTGCGGAGCGGCAACCGGGACATGCGAACCAGTCACCGCATACAGCGGGACCGCGGACGATCCATACGGGCTGGTCACCGCATTCAGCGGGGCCGCGGACGAGCCGTACGGGCTGGTCACCGCATTCGGCAGGGCGGTTGCTGAACGGGCGGTCAGCGAAAACATCGGCCCAGCAAGCGAGCCGCGCGGGCCGGCCACCGCGGGCTGCAGGGCAGCGGGCGAACCGTGCGCGGCCAATACCGAAGCCACCGGAGCAGCGCCCGGAGCGGGCGGGAGGCCGGTCGCCCCCGGTGGAGCGGCGGCCGGCCGCGGCGGGACGCCAGGCGGCCCCGGCGGGGCGGCGGACGGCTCCTGTCCTGCGGCCCCCCGGTTCTGAGGGAGGCCAGCCGAGATCCGCGAACCGGCGCCCGCCTTCTGCGGGCCGCCACTGCCCTCAGCTCGATCGTGCCCGCCACCCGCGCCGCGCCCTCCTCCGGGCTGCTGTACAACCACCAGGGTCGGCGTGCGGACAGCGGTGACCTCGCCATCCGGGGCCGTGACGCGGACGGCATCAGCCGTGAACACCAGGACCGGGGGCGTCCGTTGGGAGCCCCGCACCTTGGGGCGGGTCAGCCGTGGATCGCCGGTCACCTCCAGTTCCACCGTGACCCGCGCATACTGCTCGGCCAGGGCCGGAAGCGGCCCACGCCGCAGGTCCGAGGCATGCAGTGCCGCGGAGGCAGCCCCCGCCGCGGCACACAGCAACACCGCGGCCAGGGCCACAAACGCGCCGGCCGACCGGAGGCGGGGAGAGCGGCGGCCGGGCGACTCCGCTCCTCGCCACCCGGCGTCGGCCCGAGGAGCGACACCGGGCTGCTCCTCCGCCCCTGGTTCACGCTCGGCTCTGCGCCGGACCACGGCCACCCGTAACGCGACGACTGCGAGCGCCACGGCCACGCCACAGGCCACCGCTACTCCCCCGCCGGGGGCGCCCAGACCGATCGCCGCGGCCGCCCAGGCCGCCAACGCGGGTGCGACAAGACGCAGATCGGCCGGGCCCTCCTGATGCGGGTCCGAGGCACCGTGCGGCGACGCCGCCGTGGCGTGCACGGTGGCGCGAGGGCTGGTCATGGCACCACCAGGGGGCGCAGATCGGCGAAACGACGGTCACCGATACCGGTCACCTGGCGGAGCTGGTCCACCGAGGTGAACCCCCCGTGCTGGCTGCGGAATTCGACGATGTGCCGGGCCAGGACAGGACCCACTCCGGGGAGGGAGTCGAGCTGCTGCTCGGTCGCCGCGCTGAGACTGACCGGGCCACCCGGACCACCCCCGGAACTCGGCAGCCCACTCCCCGGCCCGCCGGCCCCCACATCAGCGGGACCGCCCCCGGTCCCGCCCCCGCCGCCAGCCGCACCAGCCGCACCAGCCGCACCGACAACGATCTGCTCACCATCGGTCAGCAGCCGCGCCCGGTTGAGCCCCTGGATATTCGCCCCGCGCAACACACCGCCCGCGGCCCGTAGGGCATCGACCACCCGCGATCCCCGTGGCATCCGCTGAATTCCGGGATGCCGGACCTTGCCCGTGACATCGACGACCAGCTGTCGCCCCGCAGTACCCGGCGGGCCATTCGCCACCGCAGTGGCGGTCGATGACGCGGACGGCAGCGACGGTGCTCGCGGGTCGGGGCCAGATGTCCCTCCGGCCCGTTCGACCGCCGGTGCCCGTACCGGCTCGGGACGGCCGGCCCAGAAGTGCTGCACGGCGAATCCCACAGCCACCACGAGCACCAGGACCAGGGCGGCGAGCGCTTTCGGGTCGGTGCCACACCGTAACTGCACCCATAGCGGGAGCCGTTCGCGCACGGCACACCACATCCGCTCCCTACGGCGTGAGCCCGGCGGATCATGCCCAGGAGGCAGCGGACCGGCCTCGGCAGCGACCCCCGCGTCGCCGAAGATCGCCGCGGCTCGGGCCCGCACCCTCTCGCGCTCCCACTCCCGCCGCTCCGCCCCGCCGGATGGAACAGCGGCCCCAGCGGGAACGGCGAAAGCCGAAGCAGACGAGGAACCGACGGAAGGATCCGACGCCGCCGAAGAGTCGGAGGAAGCCGACGGGGGAACCGCAGGGCCGGAGGATGCCGAGGGGACCGCAGGAGCCGAAGCCGAGGCCGAAGCCGGGACCGACACCGAAGCCGACCCTGCCCCCGCCCCCACCCCCAAAGCCCCCGCCGAGCCCGGAAATCCCCATGACGCAGATCGAGACAAGTTCATACCGACCGACGCTAAGCACCCCGCGCAGATCTCGCCGAGCAGCCTCAAATCCGGTGGATGGAACCCCAGTTGTGGATAACTCCGTCACCCACAGGGCACCCCGCCGTCCCTCTCACCGCGGGGAAACCACAACCCCCAACAGCCCGGGACCCGTATGCGCGCCGATCACCGCGCCCACCTCGCTCACATGCAGCTCATTGAGCCCGGGCACCCGCTCCCGGAGCCGCTGGGCAAGGGCCTCCGCGCGCTCCGCCGCGGCAAGATGGTGGACCGCGATATCGACCTGCCCCTCACCCGCCCGCTCCGCGGCGATCTCCTCGAGCCGCCCGATGGCCTTGGACGCCGTACGGACCTTCTCCAGCAGCTCGATCCGCCCGTCGGCCAGTTGAAGGAGCGGTTTGACGGCGAGCGCGGAGCCGAGCAGTGCCTGGGCCGCGCCGATCCGGCCACCGCGGCGCAGATAGTCGAGGGTGTCGACGTAGAAGTAGGCGGAGGTACCCGCTGCGCGCTTCTCCGCGGCGGCGACCGCTTCCTCCACGTCCCCGCCGGCCTCCGCCGTCTCCGCGGCCGCGAGGGCGCAGAACCCGAGAGCCATCGCGACCATCCCGGTGTCCACCACGCGTACGGGAATCGGAGCTTCCTTGGCCGCCAGCACCGCCGCGTCGTAAGTGCCGGAGAATTCCGAGGAGAGGTGGAGCGAGACGATGCCGCTCGCGCCGCCCGCCGCGACCTTCCGGTAGGTCTCCGCGAACGTCGAGGGGCTGGGCCGGGAGGTCGTCACGGGACGGCGCTTCTGCAGCGCCTGGGCCAGGGATCTCGCGGAGATTTCGGTGCCCTCTTCCAGGGCCTGGTCCCCCAGGACGACGGTCAGTGGCACGGCCGTGATGTGGTGACGCTCGATAGCCGCCCGCGGCAAGTAGGCCGTGGAATCGGTGACGATCGCGACATGGCGGGACATGAAAAGGAGGTTATCCGGGGATCCGGACGCCGCACAGTGCGGGCTCCTTCCCAAGATCTTCCAGGTTTACCCAAAGCTCTGCCAAGAGCCCGCCGAAGGGCAAGCCAACGCCTCCGCCGCTCCGGGCGACCGCGACAACGCCTCATGGCGTCCCACACGTCCTCGATGTTCCCCGGGAGCGGGAGCCTCGGTCCTTCACCGCCGCCTTCACCCCCGTCTCGTCTCCCCCGGGGGCCCCGCCCCACCCCACCCCACCCCCTCGCCCCGGCTGCTGCTCCTATGGCCTCACGTCGTGGTGTCCTCCGTCCGCGGTGCCTTCTGCCACGGGTAGGACGGCTGGGTGCGCGGGTCCCGGGCGGTGATCGCCGGCGGGTCCTCGGGCGTCGGGCCCCAGGAGCGGGCGGCGTCCGAGGGACCGCCGGTGGCACCGGCCCGTGCCTGCCCCTCCGTCGGCCGGCCTCCCGTGGGGGCCTTCGTCTCTCCCGGTCCCGCGCTCTCCGGGCGGCCCGGTACGGGCTCCCGCAGCGGGTCCGCAGTGTCCTCGACCCGGGTCCAGTGCCGCAGCGCCCCTGTCTCCACATCGATCTGGTCGCTCAGCGAGGCCAGGTCGTCGTCCGCGAACTTGCGTGCGCGGTCGCGCGCGGCCCAGCGCAGCGACTCCGCGGAGTGCGTGATCTGCTCCAGGCGCTCCCGGAGGTCCGGGAGGCGGTTGCCGATGGTGGCGCGGTCCGGTTCGCGTTCGAGCCGCTTGAGCTCGTCGTCGAGTTCATGGCCGTGGGCGCTCAGGCGCTCGAAGAGGCCGATCGCCTCGCTGAGGGAGGCGTCGTCCGCCGAGCCCGCGTAGAGCACCTCCTGGGTGGCGCGCATGGAGGTGCGCAGGGAGAGCCTGAGCTGCGCGAGTTCGCCGACCACGCCGGGCTGGGCGAGCTGCCGGGCCCGGAGGGTGGTGTCCTCGACGGTCCTGCGGGCGTGGGCGACCGTGCGGTCCACTCCGCGCTTGGCTGCCTTGACCGCCTTGACCGTCACGAAGACCCCGGCCAGTACGAACAGCACGAAGAGCAGTCCGATGATGGCGGCAGCGGCTTCCATGGGCTCTCCCCAGATGTGTCGGCGGCGCCGGTTTCCGGCCCGCGCCCTGTACCTCCACGGTAAACGGCTCGGGCAGGCTGCGGGTTCCGGAAGAACCCCCAACCTGCCCGTAGGGGAAGCCCCCCATGGCGCTCACGGAGCACCGGCCGTGCGGGCCGGGGCGGCCTCGCGACCGGCCGGTGGGACACCGGCGGCGTCCGTCCCCGAAGACCCGCTGCCGGGCGCCCGGGGCCGGCCCCGGGCGCCCGCCGACGGTCTACGCCGGAACGATGTTCACCAGCTTCGGCGCCCGGACGATGACCTTCCGGATGCCCGCGCCGTTCAGCGCCGTGACCACGGCCGGCTCGGCCAGGGCCGCCGCCTCCAGGTCCGCGTCGGAGATCGACGGGGCGACCTCCAGGCGGGCCTTGACCTTGCCCTTGATCTGCACGACGCAGGTCACGGTCTCGTCCACGACGTACGCCGGGTCGGCCACCGGGAAGTCCGCGTGCACGACGGAGTCGGTGCGGCCCAGCTTGCGCCACAGCTCCTCGGCGATGTGCGGCGCCAGCGGGGCGATCAGCAGCACCAGCTGCTCAGCGACCGTGCGCGGGACGGGGGTGCCCGCCTTGGTCAGGTGGTTGTTCAGCTCGGTCACCTTGGCGATGGCGGTGTTGAAGCGCAGGTTCGCCATGTCCTGGGTGACACCGTCGATCGCCTTGTGCAGGGCACGCAGGGTGGCCTCGTCCGGCTCGGTGTCGACGACGGTGACCTCGCCGGTCGCCTCGTCGACGACGTTGCGCCACAGGCGCTGCAGCAGCCGGTACTGGCCGACGACGGCCCGGGTGTCCCACGGGCGCGACACGTCCAGCGGGCCCATCGCCATCTCGTACAGGCGCAGGGTGTCCGCGCCGTACTCGGCGCAGATCTCGTCGGGAGTGACGGCGTTCTTCAGGGACTTGCCCATCTTGCCCAGGACGCGGCTGACCTTCTCGCCCTGGTAGTAGTAGCCGCCGTCGCGCTCCTCGACCTCGGCGGCCGGGACGGCGATACCGCGGCTGTCCCGGTAGACGAAGGCCTGGATCATGCCCTGGTTGTACAGCTTGTGGAACGGCTCGGAGGACGAGACATGTCCCAGGTCGTGCAGCACCTTGGACCAGAAGCGGGCGTACAGCAGGTGCAGTACGGCGTGCTCCGCGCCGCCCACGTACAGGTCGACGCCACCGGCCGGCTGGCCCTCACGCGGGCCCATCCAGTACTGCTCGATCTCCGGGTCGACCAGCGCCTCACTGTTGTGGGGGTCCAGGTAGCGCATCTCGTACCAGCACGAACCCGCCCAGTTGGGCATGGTGTTGGTCTCGCGGCGGTAGCGCTTGATGCCGTCGCCCAGGTCCAGGTCGACATGGACCCAGTCCTCGTTACGGGACAGCGGGGTCTCCGGCTGGGTGTCGGCGTCGTCCGGGTCGAAGGTCCGCGGGGAGTAGTCCTCGACCTCGGGCAGCTCCAGCGGCAGCATCGACTCGGGCAGCGCGTGCGCCACACCGTCCTCGTCGTAGACGATCGGGAACGGCTCGCCCCAGTAGCGCTGCCGGCTGAACAGCCAGTCGCGCAGCCGGAAGTTGACGGTGCCCTCGCCGATGCCCTGGTCGGCCAGCCACTCGGTGATCTTCGCCTTGGCCTCCGTGACGCCCAGGCCGTCCAGCGAGACCGCCTCACTGGACGAGTTCACGATCTTGGCGTCGTACGAGGCGAAGGCGTCGTCCCAGGCCGAGGGGTCGGTGCCGCGGCCGTCCGACGGCTCGACGACACAGCGCATCGGCAGCTCGAAGGCGCGGGCGAAGGCGAAGTCGCGGCTGTCGTGGGCGGGGACGGCCATGATCGCGCCGGTGCCGTAGCCCATCAGGACGTAGTCGGCGATGAAGACCGGGACCTGGTCGCCGCTGATCGGGTTGGTCGCGAAGGCGCCGGTGAAGACGCCGGTCTTGTCCTTGGCCTCGGCCTGCCGCTCGACGTCCGACTTGGAGGCGGCCTGCTTGCGGTAGGCGGCGACGGCGTCGCCGGGGGTGGCGTGGCCGCCGGTCCACACGTCGTGGGTGCCCTCGGGCCAGGCGTCCGGGACGATGGAACCCGTGCCGTTGCCGTTGTCGGAGCCGGCGACCAGCGGGTGCTCAGGGGCCAGCACCATGTACGTCGCGCCGAACAGGGTGTCCTGGCGGGTGGTGAAGACGGTGATCTTGTCATCGCCCACCGGGAAGTCGACCCGGGCGCCCTCGGAGCGGCCGATCCAGTTGCGCTGCTGCAGCTTGATGGCCTCGGGCCAGTCCAGCGCGTCCAGGTCGTTCAGCAGCCGGTCGGCGTAGGCGGTGATGCGCATGTTCCACTGGCGCAGCTTGGCCTTGAAGACCGGGTAGTTGCCGCGCTCGGAGCGGCCGTCGGCGGTGACCTCCTCGTTGGCCAGCACCGTGCCCAGGCCGGGGCACCAGTTGACCGGTGCGTCCGAGGCGTACGCCAGGCGGTACTCGCCCAGGATGTTGGCCCGCTCGATGGGGCTCAGCTCGCTCCAGGCCCGGCCGTCGGGGGTCGGGCGGGTGCCGGCCTCGAACTGGGCGACCAGGGTGTCGATCGGCCGGGCGGCGTCCGCCTCGGGGTCGTACCAGGAGTTGAAGATCTGCAGGAAGATCCACTGGGTCCACTTGTAGTACGCCGGGTCGATCGTCTCGACCGAGCGGCGCTGGTCGTGGCCCAGGCCCAGGCGGCGCAGCTGGCGCCGCATGTTCACGATGTTGGCCTCGGTGGAGACCCGCGGGTGGGTGCCGGTCTGCACCGCGTACTGCTCGGCGGGCAGGCCGAAGGCGTCGAAGCCCAGGGTGTGCAGGACGTTGTGGCCCGTCATGCGCTGGTGGCGGGCGTAGACGTCGGTGGCGATGAAGCCCAGGGGGTGTCCGACGTGCAGGCCGGCGCCCGACGGGTAGGGGAACATGTCCATGATGAACTTCTTGGGGCGGGCCACCGGCTCGGCGTCGCCGGCCAGGTCCCCCTTCGGGTTCGGGGCCTCGTAGGTCCCGTTCGCCTCCCAGAAGTCCTGCCAGCGTGCCTCGATGTCGGCGGCCAGCGCGGCCGTATAGCGGTGCGGCGCCGCCGTCTCGGCGGAGGCACCTCCCGCGCTCTCGACAACGGGGGAGTTGGTCGTCTCGCTCATGCTCAAAGCTCCATCGATCGTCTCTGCCAGCGGAAACGCGCCAGATCCCCGGCACGCCGGAAACAAAAAGACCCCTCGCACAGGAGGGGAAGCCGCGCCGATTCCGACGGGGTCTGTCATCCGTCGGTACTGATCAGCGCGGCCCGCTAAGCAGAAGGCGTACGGCACGCATGGCGTCAGGGTACCGCAGGGCGTACGGGGCCCGCGCTGAGGATTACCCCAACGTGGGCCCCGCCCCCCCTGTCACCCCGTCCTCCTACCGCCACGTCGCCGGGGTCACGGCCGGCGCGGGGAGGCGGTGCCGCGCCCCGGCGTCAGGGGCGGTAGGAGCTCACATAGCCGGCGCCCGGCGTACCCACGCCCGTGACGTCGTCATAGCCGACCACCGCGCGCAGGGAGCTGTCCTGGCCCAGGCTGCGCAGCGAGGTCGTGGTGCCCTTGCTCGCGTCGGTGCCGTTGACGTAGTCGACGCGGACCACCGCCAGGTCTCGCCCGGCACCCAGCGGGTGATCGGTGACGTCGTGGTAGGCGGCGGTGCCGTAGCGCTGGTAGATGCCGGGGTTGGCGAAGCCGAGGGCGACGCCGTGCCGGGCCTGCTGGGCGAGCGCCTGGACGCCCGCGATCACCGGCGCGGCCAGTGAGGTGCCGCCGATGCGGTACTCGTCATAGCCGAGCTTGCCGTCCGGCAGGGTCTGGGTCTGGCCGACCAGGAAGCCGGTGTTGGGGTCGGCGACCGCGGCGATGTCCGGGACGGTGCGCATCGCACCGCCGCCGTTCGCCTTCGCGAGCCCGTCCGGGACGACTCCGCGCTGGTAGAAGGGCTGCGCGACGGTCTTGCTGGTGCCGCCGCCGGCGCCGCCGTTGAAGGTGCCGGGGAAGCCGGTCCAGTCGTTGCCGTCCTTGGAGAGCACCGCCTTCCGGGTGCCCCAGCCGGTCTCCCACTGGTAGGAGTCGTGCTTGCCGACGGCCAGAGAGGTGCCGCCGACCGCGGTCACCCAGGCGGAGTTCGCCGGGGTGTCGACCTGCTTGGTGCCCGTATTGGCGACCTCGTCACCGTTGTCGCCGGAGGAGAAGTAGAAGCCGATGCCCTGCACCGCGCCCTGCTGGAAGATCTGGTCGTAGGCGGCGGCCACGTCCGGTGTCTCGTTCGCCTCGATGTCGCCCCAGGAGTTGGAGACGAGGTCGGCGAGGTGCCCGTCGACGATCTTGCCCAGCGAGTCCAGCAGATCGTCGTCCATACAGGAGGCGCCGCCGACGTAGACGATGTCGGCGTCGGGGGCGACGGCGTGGACGGCCTCGACGTCGAGGGTCTCCTCGCCGTACCAGCCGGCCGCGCCGCACTCCTTGATGTGCGTGTAGTCCTGCGGAAGCACCTGGGAGAGCTGGCCCCGGCGGTAGCGGGGGTCGCCGTGGCGGGCGGCGTACGTGTCCGCGTCCCGGGCGATGGTCGGCGAGGCGTAGGCGTCGGTGATCGCGACGGTGACGTTCTTGCCCGTCCACTTCTTCGCCCCGTAGGCGGCGCGGAGCTGCTTGCCGGTGTAGCCCTTGATCGCGTACGGCGCCTTGCTCCCGTAGGCGGACGGCAGCGCCTTGTCGGTCCTGGAGCCGTAGTACGAGGAGAACGGGCCGGAGTTACGGAAGACACCTTCCGGCGGCGGCAGTTCGCCGGAGTGGTGCCTGGCCGGCCGCGGCGCGTTGTTCAGGCCGGTGACCGTCAGCACCGCGTCGGCCAAGGAGGCGGGCGCGGAGGCGGTGGTCGACGGGGCGTGGTAAACATGCCCGTTTTTGCGGTAGTTGTGCAGGTCGGTGGCGAAGGCGCGCTCAGCTGCGGCCACGTCGCCCTTGACCGCCAGATAGCGGTTGGTGGTGCCGGTGACCGTCAGGCCGGACGTCTTCAGCCAGTCGGTCACCTTGGCTATCTGGTCGTGCGTGGCGCCGTAGCGGGCGCGCACCTGGGCGGGGCTCAGGTACTTCCCGTACGCGGCGGAGTGCGGGTCGGACACGGCCCGCGCGCGGTCCGCGAGGCCCTTGGCGTCGCGGCCGGCCAGATAGACGCGGGCGGTGACGGCCGCGGAGGCGGAGGTGGCGCCCTGGTCGGCCTGCCGGGTGGCCCACAGGGGCTTGGTGCCCTGCAGCGCATGGCGACCGCCGTCGTGGCCCGCGGCGTCGGCGGCGGGCGCGCCGAGCGCGAGCGCACCGGCGACCAGCGGCAGCGTCGCTGCCCAGGCCAGACCGGCGCGGGCGCGCGGTGATCTGGTGCGGCTTGATCTCATGGAACCCCCTGTGTGGCGCTGCGGGGTGCCGCACTGCGCCGGTGTGCCGGTGTGCGGCACCGCACGAGCGGTGAAGGCGTGAGGGGTGACGCTCACGCGATGCGCCACTCTTTCGGTGAACCGTTCATGTCAGGGACATGCGATCGCCAAGATGCGCCCAAGGAACGACAAGGGCCGGTCAGGAAGGAACAGGGAGCGAACGGCCAACTCACCCTGGCGGACGCGTCACTGACCGGACAGCGGCACAACCACGGAGGAACTCCCGCCGGTTACGGCCCTAGGGCAACGCTCGGTCCGCATACGCACGACGAAGCAGGCCGTCCTATCGGACGACCTGCTTCGTTCATTGTGGAGCTAAGGAGAATTGAACTCCTGACCTCCTGCATGCCATGCAGGCGCTCTACCAACTGAGCTATAGCCCCGTATTCTGTTTCCGCCCGGTTCCCCGCTGCGGCATCGCCTACATTACACGGACCTCCCCGGCTTCTGCCAAATCGTTCTGCCAGGGGTCCTTCGGCGCGACGCGCGGTACTGTCGGCGATCTGTGCCCGATACGTCCTGGGGAGCCGTACGCCGTGACCGCGCTGGAGCTGGAGCAGCCCACCGAAGCCGGCGGCACCCACCCCGGCAACGGCCTCGTCCGCCGGCACCCGACCCTCGCGGCGGCCCTCGGCTGTCTGGTCTCCTTCGCCGTCTTCTGGACCGCGCAGCGCCTGCTGAACGTGACGATGATCGACCTGATGGTCTACCGGGCCGAGGGCTTCACCGTCCGCAACGGCGAGTCCCTCTACGACATGGTGGCGACCTCGGCGCACCTGCCCAACACCTACCCGCCCTTCGCTGCCCTGCTGTTCACCCCGCTCACCCTGCTCGGGGTTCCGGAGATGCGCGCCTGCGCCACCGCCGGGAACCTGCTGCTGCTCATCGGCGTCGTCCACCTCTCGCTACGGCTGGCCGGCCTGCCCCGGCGGCTCCCCCGGCCCGCCGCGACGTTCGCCGTCTCCGCGCTGCTGGTGTGGTGCGAGCCGGTCTGGACGACGCTGCGCTACGGCCAGATCAATCTGCTGATCGCCGTGCTGGTGCTGTGGGACCTGACCCGCAGGGACCACCAGCGGCTCGCGGGCATCGGCATCGGCATCGCGGCCGGCCTCAAACTGACCCCGGCGCTGTTCGCGGTGTTCCTCGCGCTGGCCGGCGCCGTCCGTGCCGGGCAGCTGCTCCGCTCCGGGGCGGGGGCCCGCGCCGCCTGGAACCCCTGGCTGCGGCAGGCCGTCGTCGCCACCGCCACCTTCCTGGCCACCGCGCTCCTCTCCGCGCTCGCGCTGCCACGCGACTCGTACCGCTTCTGGACCGAGATCGTGTACGCCACCGACCGGGTCGGTGAGGTGGAGATCACCGCGAACCAGTCGCTGCGCGGCGCCCTCGCCCGGCTGCTGCACACCCACGACCCGGGCGCCGCCTGGCTCGTGGTCGCGGGTCTGACCGCGGCCCTCGGTCTCACGCTGGCGGTCGGGGCGCTGCTGCGCGGGCAGCGCGCCTGGGCGGCCGTCGCCTGCGCGGCGACCGCGCTCCTGGTCAGCCCGATCTCCTGGTCCCACCACTGGGTGTGGTGTGTACCGATGCTGATCCTGCTCGGCTCCGAGGCGCTGCGCCGGACGGGCACCGCGGCCCGCCGCTGGTGGGTGATGACCGGCGCACTGGGGCTGCTCTTCTGCTCGTTCGCGCTGTGGTGGGTGCCGCACCGCTGGCACCACCACGAGGAACTGCACCAGAACGGCGTGCAGATGCTGCTCTCCGGCGGCTATCCGCTCGCCGGTCTCGCGCTGCTGGCACTGACCGGGGCCCGGCTGTGGCGGCTCAGGGGGCGGGCGGGGCAGAGCGACGCACGCCCATTCGCCGAGGCCGGTAGCGGCAGCAGCAGCTGAACCGTGCGCCCGCACTGCGGAATTGCGCGGTGAGCGTCTCATATCCGCCACAACGCCCCCGCCCCCGACGGCAGTTCCGCCTGACCGGAACCGTCCGGAACTGCCCGGAACTGCCTGAGACGGCGTCAAGGAGGGGGCACGCTCACTCAGCGACCCCTTGGGGCGGCGGTCCGCTCAGGCCGTGGCGAACGAGTAGAAGCGCTTCAGCGTGCAGTGCTCGTCCAGCAGCCGCCCGTAGATCGGCTCCCCGTCGAGCTCCCGGTAGGTCTCGATGGGGTCGCCTTTTATGACCAGGGCGCGGGCGCATTCCTCGCACCAGTACTGGTAGTCCGCGTTGACGGGTTCCATGTCCCGGACGATCGGCGTACCGCTGCCGCACCAGTCACATTTCCTGCTGTGGGCGCCCATCCATCAGCTCCAACTGTGGCCGCAGGCCGTACAAACGAAGGAAATGCCGCCGTTGTCGCCCAGCACCTGTGCGACATGGGAGGAGCCGCACGACGGGCACTGCAGGGCCGTGTCGTCGCTGCTGCCCACGGAGGCGGGGCCGTCAACGGGGCAGGTGAAACGGAGCGCGTATTCCGGCAGCCAGTCATAGCCTTGCGCCCCGGCCACTTCGAGCAGGTCATTGACCTCCTCGAGGATGCTCGTGGGCATCGCGATCTCTCCTCCCCTGCCGGCGCCGTCCGATTCTGCCACGGACCGCGGGCCGGGTCAGGCCCGCCTTCGCGCCACCCCGGCCGGCCGCACCGCCGGTCATGGGGCCCGGCCACGCCCCGAGCGGTGAGGTAACCAGGGGCCGGCGGCGGCACCGCGCACGGGACACGCCCCGACCGCACCGTGGCCCCGCACAACGCAGAGATCCCGCCTCCATGAGGAGACGGGATCATCCGGGTTGTGGAGCTAAGGAGAATTGAACTCCTGACCTCCTGCATGCCATGCAGGCGCTCTACCAACTGAGCTATAGCCCCGGGTCTTGTTCCGCTCCCCCGGGTTTCCCCCGGCGGCGCCGCGAACAAGAAGAACTTTAGCCTGCGACCTGCCCAGATGTGAAATCCGGTCGGCCGGGGCCGCCCTGTGGGCTCAGTCGTCGTCGCCGAGCACCGGCTCCGGCAGGGTGCCGGCGTTGTGTTCCATCAGGCGCCAGCCGCGCGCGCCCTCGCCCAGCACGGACCAGCAGCAGTTCGACAGACCGCCCAGGCCCTCCCAGTGGTGGGCCTCCAGGCCGAGCAGCCGCCCGATGGTGGTGCGGATCGTGCCGCCGTGGCTGACCACGACCAGGGTGCCGTTCCCGGGAAGCTTGTCCGCGTGGTTGAGGACGACGGGGGCGGCCCGGTCGGCCACCTCGGTCTCCAGCTCGCCGCCGCCGCGGCGCACCGGCTCACCGCGCTTCCAGGCGGTGTACTGCTCGCCGTACTGCGCGAGGATCTCGTCGTGCGTGAGTCCCTGCCAGGAGCCCGCGTAGGTCTCCCGCAGGGCCGCGTCATGCGTCACGTCGAGCCGGGTCAGCTCGGCCAGCTCGCGCGCCGTCGCCGAGGCCCGCTGCAGGTCGGAGGCGATGATGGCGTCCGGCCCGAGGGCGGCGAGCAGCCGGGCGGCGCGCCGTGCCTGGCCGACGCCCGCCTCGGTCAGCTCGATGTCCGTCGACCCCTGGAAGCGGCGCTCCAGATTCCAGGCGGTCTGGCCGTGACGCCAGAGGACGATGCGGCGACCCTGGCCGCTCTTGGTGGCGTTCAGAGCAGCTCACCGTCCTGTTCGCCCGCCGTGGCGTCGGCGTGCTCAGCGGCCTTGCCGCGGGTGGCCTTCGCCTCCTCGGGGAGGTCGATCTCGGGGCAGTCCTTCCACAGGCGCTCGAGCGCGTAGAAGACACGCTCCTCGCTGTGCTGGATGTGCACCACGATGTCGACGTAGTCGAGCAGCACCCAGCGGGCCTCGCGGTCGCCCTCGCGGCGGACCGGCTTGGCACCGAGGTCCTTGTTGAGCCGTTCCTCGATCTCGTCGACGATCGACTTGACCTGGCGGTCGCTGGGCGCCGAGGCCAGCAGGAAGGCGTCGGTGATCGAGAGGACGTCACTGACGTCGTACGCGATGATGTCGTGCGCGAGCTTGTCGGCCGCGGCCTGGGCGGCGGCGTTGATGAGCTCGATGGAGCGGTCCGTGGCGGTCACAAGCGGCTTTCCGGTTCGAGGGCAGCCTCTCCGGCCGGGCAGGGGCGCTGGCTCGCTGCGGAGCCGCGGCGCGCGCCGCAGTCCCCATGGGCAACCGGATCGGCGGTCAGGTACTCCCCAAGGGTCTCACGGACCACCGACACTCCCGGCTGTGTTTTCGAACCCACCGGTCAGTTCCGGTGTCCGGGCTGGTCAGCGCCGGGGCCGGGGCTGCCGGGCCCCGCCGGTCACCACCGGAGGGGCCGGGCACGTCCGTCCCGTCAGCCCTTGTAGTCCCGCCCCAGCACCACGGTGATGTCGGCGTTCGAGGCGCCCTTGCCCTGCCTGACCGCGCCCGCCGGCAGCCCCAGTGTCTTGGCGACCTCGGCTGCCTTGGCCTTCTGGGCGGCGTCCGCGTAGGTGATCCGGGACGCGGAGGCGGCCGCGCCGGCGGTGCCGTCGTCGACGAAGCTGTAGCCGCCGTTGAGCAGCGCGACCTTCGCCTTGTTGGTGGCGGCCGCGGTTCCGGTGGCGTTACGGACCGCGACCCGGGCGGCCGCGTCGGGCGCGGTCTTCTTGACCGTGCCGCCGAGCACGTCCTTGACCACGCTTGCCGAGGTGGTCTGGCTGAGCGTCCCGTTCGCCTGCACGGGCAGCAGGGTGGTGCGGTACGCGCCGGTCTTCGCCAGCTCCGCCCGCTGCGCCAGCGAGCTGCCCAGCTGGGCCTCGGTGAGCGGCGGATCGAGGACCTGGAGCAGCGTCTTCACGGTGGTGGTGGCGCCGTCGGCGTCGCTGGAGACCTTCTTCAGGGTCGCCTGCATGACCTGGCCGAACCGCTGCAGCTGCTTGGTCTGGGGCTCACCCGGCGCCAGGTGGGTGGCGTAGGCGACGGCGGCCTGGCCGTTGAGGTCCTGGGCGCTGCCCTGCTTGACGACCGGGGAGGCGCCCTTCTTGGCGCCCGGGACGGTGGCGTCGGTGTCGAGGGTGATCCCGCCGACCGTCTCGACGAGGTTCTCCAGGTAGGGGGTGTCCAGCCGCCAGCTGGCCTTGAGGTCGGCGCCCAGGAGGTTGTTGAGGGAGTCCCGGGTCGGCTCGGTGCCCTCGTCCTTGACCGACTTGGCGAGCGTCGTGGTCGTGCCGTCGTCCTTGGAGACGAGAAGGCTGTTGGGCAGGAGGACGGTGGTGCCCTTGTGGGTGGTCTCGTTGTCCACCAGCAGCGCCGTCGAGCTGTTCCCCGTCTTGGTGTCCCGCAGATGGACGACGAGGACATCGCGCTTCTGCCCGGCGCCCGCGGCCGCCGCACCGGCGTCCGGCCCGGCCACGCCCGGCAGCTTGCCCGCCCACCACAGATAGCCGACACCGCCGGCGACCAGCAGGGCCAGCACGACGGACAGCGCGACGATCCGGCTGCGGCCGCGCCGCTTGGCCTCCTCGCGCCGCTCGGTGCGGCTCTCGGTGAACTTCAGCCAGTCGATGACGTCTTCGGAGTCCTCGTCCGGCTCCTCGATGAAGGAGAACTGCTCGGTGCCGTACTCGGGATCGTCGGCGGAGGGCCCGGCGGGGCCGCTCGCGGTGTCCGGCCCGGCGGTGTCGTCCGGGGCGCGGCGCTGCGCCGGCGGCCGGGGCGGGCCGTCCTGGCGCTGCGGGGCGGGCTCCTCGTAGCGGGGCTGCTCCCCGTAGGGGACCTGCTCGTACGGGGACTGCTGGGCCTGCTGCGGGATCCACTCCTGCTGCTGGTGCGACGGCTGCTCGGGGCTGCCGTACGGGTCGTACTGCTGCGGATAGCCGGGCTGGGCCTGCACCTGCCGGCCGCCGTAGGCGTCGTAGCCGTACTCCTGCTGCGCCTGGTACGGCTGGTGGCCGCCCTGGTAACCCTGTGCGGCCTGGCCGCCGCCCTGTTGGCCGCCGTACGGGTCATAGCCCTCGTAGGCGGACGGGGCGGTCTGCTGCCCGTACGTGTCGTAGTGCTGCTCGTACGACGGCTGTGCGGCGTCGTGGTAGACCGGCTGCCCGTAGGCGTCATAGGTGTAGCCCGGCTGCCCCTGCTGCTCCTGGGCATACGGGTCGTGGGCATACGGGTCCTGCGGCCCGTACGGATCCTGTCGGTCGCTCACCGGTGCCCCTTTCCGTCAGCCCCGTCAGCGGTCGTTGCGGTACAGCTCTTTTTTGTCGATGTAGCGCACCACACCGTCCGGCACCAGGTACCAGACCGGATCCCCCTGGGCGACGCGCGCCCGGCAGTCGGTCGAGGAGATGGCCAGCGCCGGCACCTCGACCAGAGACACCGCTCCCTCGGGCAGCCCGGGGTCCGCGAGGACATGTCCGGGCCTGGTCACCCCGATGAAGTGGGCGAGCGAGACCAGCTCCGCGGCATCGTGCCAGGTCAGAATCTGGCTGAGCGCGTCGGCGCCGGTGATGAAGAACAGATCCGCGTCACGGTGTTCCTCACGCAGATCACGCAGCGTGTCTATCGTGTACGTCTTGCCGCCGCGGTCGATGTCGATACGGCTGACGGAGAACTGCGGATTCGACGCGGTCGCGATGACCGTCATCAGATACCGGTCCTCTGCCGGGGACACCGTCTTGTGGCTCTTCTGCCACGGCTGTCCCGTCGGCACGAAGATGACCTCATCGAGGTGGAACTGGCTGGCCACCTCGCTGGCGGCGACCAGGTGTCCGTGGTGGATCGGGTCGAACGTCCCGCCCATCACTCCGAGTCGCCGCTTCACGGGCCCTGTGTGCTCTCCCATGCGTGCAGACCCTACTGGGCGGCGCGCGATGCCGGGGGCCGGGTGCCGGGGCTCAGCGGTCCCGGTTGAAACGGGTCGTGATCCAGAGCAGGAGGAGCAGGATAAAAAGGGCGCCGCCGCCGGTCACGAAGGGGCTGAGGCTGGCGTGACCGCCCTCGTGTCCGGGTTCGGCGGCGAGGGTGGCCAGGGACTGTGCGGTGGTGTGCAGGCTCATCGTCGGCAGGACCAATCCGGGCTGGGGTCGGGCAGAGACTTCCACCACATCGTAAGCGTCGGCCCACTGCGGGCCCACGGCGACTCCGCCCGGAAGCGCCCCGGGACGCCGTCGGAGGTCAGTCCTGGCCGTAACCGCGCAGCAGGAACCAGGCGAGCAGGACGGCGCCCACGACGCCGCCGATGATCACGGTGCGCAGGATCCAACCGGGCCCGGCGTCCTTGGCGGTCTCCTGGGCTGCGGCGAGCAGCACGCTCTGATACGGCACGACGGTGCACTCCCTCAGGTACGGGCGGCCCGTGTCGTCATGTGTACGAGCCTGTGCGGGTATTGGTGCGATCGCCAGCGTACGCCCGAGCATCCATTCGCCTGTCGGTGGCGTCCTCTAGTCTGAACACACGCAGTCGAACAGGGGGAGGCCCCAATGACGGAGAGCCCAGACGGCAGCGCGAACGTACCGAGCCGGGACCGGCGGCGATTCCCCGGAATCTCGTCGCGGTCGTACGAGCACCCGGCGGACCGCTCGGCGCTGGTGGCGTTGCGCAAGCTGAGCGGGTTCGACACCGTCTTCAAGACGCTCAGCGGCTTGTTGCCGGAGCGCAGCCTGCGGCTGCTGTTCCTGTCGGACTCGGTGCGGGTGAGCGACCAGCAGTTCGCGCACCTCAACGACATGCTGCGCGATGCCTGCTACATCCTGGACCTGGAGAAGGTCCCGCCGATGTACGTGAACCAGGACCCGCAGCCCAATGCCATGTGTATCGGTCTCGACGAGCCGATCATCGTGGTGACGACCGGTCTGGTCGAGCTGCTGGACGAGGAGGAGATGCGGGCGGTCGTCGGCCACGAGGTCGGACACGCGCTGTCCGGGCACGCCGTTTACCGCACGATTCTGCTGTTCCTGACGAATCTGGCGATGAAGGTCGCCTGGATCCCGCTGGGCAATGTCGCGATCATGGCGATCGTGACGGCGCTGCGCGAGTGGTTCCGCAAGTCGGAGCTGTCGGCCGACCGTGCCGGGCTGCTGGTCGGACAGGATCTGCAGGCCTCGATGCGCGGTCTGATGAAACTGGCCGGCGGCAATCATCTGCACGAGATGAATGTCGACGCCTTCCTCAAGCAGGCGGACGAGTACGAGTCCGGCGGCGATCTGCGCGACTCCGTGCTGAAGATCCTCAACCTGCTGCCGCGCAGCCACCCGTTCACCACCGTGCGGGCGGCCGAGCTCAAGAAGTGGGCGGCCAGCCGCGACTACCAGCGGATCATGGACGGCCACTACCCGCGGCGTGACGAGGACAAGGACACCTCGGTCTCCGACTCGTTCCGGGACTCCGCCGCCCACTACGCCGACTCGATGCGCAACAGCAAGGACCCGCTGATGGGCCTGGTGCGCGACATCGCGGGCGGTGCGGGCGACTTGGGCGGCAAGCTGCGCGACACGGTCTTCCGTGGCGGGCCGCGCCCCGACGGCCCGGGCGGCGCCAACGGAAGCGGTGGAGCCTCGGACGGCTCCTAGCGCATCGGATGGCTCGGCTTCGGCTGGGCGGAGGGCGCCAGCTCACCGCAGAGGGAGGGGTTGGCGCGGTCCCTGGCGTAGGGGTCGGTGCCCGTGGGCCGGTCGTTGCCGGCGTGCTGTCCCGCGAACAGCGGGCGCAGCGCGTCGGCCGGCTTCGAGGAGCAGGCCAGCGGCCCTGCCTGCAGACTGCTCTGCAGCACCTCCAGGCGGTGGTCGCTGAGGTTGTCGCGGGTCAGCCGGAAGTGCACCTCACGGCGGACGGTGACCAGCGAGGCGGCGCCCGGCGTGGGCTTGCCGGTGTCCTTGGCCGATGCTCCGCCCGGTGCGCCGGGGGCGGGCCGGACTGCGTAGACGAAGGTGTAGTCGGCGGTCACATCGAGGGCGTCCGGGCTCAACTCCGAGGCGGACAGCGTGCCGTTCACCCGTACGTCCCGGTCGGCGAGCCGGGTCTGCCGCGGGTCGAAGCGGACCAGCCAGCCGGTCGCGGCATCGTGGCCGTTGTCGTCGGGGTGCGCCAGGCTCCGGTCGAACTGGTCGAGTTGGCGGGTGTCGAGCAGCAGCCGCACCGGCCGTACGGATCCTCCGGTGAGGGTGTCCGGGTCCAGCGAGGAGCGGACGATGTAGTCCTTCGCCACGGTCAGCGCGGAGACGATCTGGCCGTCGGAGAAGTGCTCGGTGCGGGCGACGGGGGGCAGATTGACGCCCGCGGCGCCGATCCGGTAATTCGCCGCCGGGCTGTGCGCGAAGAGGTCCTCAGGGGTCGCGCCGGGTACCGTCCCGGTCGGCGCCAGCGGCACGACCGCGGAGCGCAGCGGCTGCGCACGGACCGTCTCCGGGGCCTTGTAGGGGTGCCGTACGCCCATGTAGACGGCGGTGCCGAAGGCGAGCACGATCAGCAGCACCAGCAGGATGGCCTGCCGGGAGCCGCCCATCCGCATCCACGCGTGCCGGGTCTTGACGGCCGGGGAGTGGTGCTCGCCCAGCCGCTCGTCCGCGGAGAATTCCTGCAGCCGCGCAGCCCGAACGAACGATTCGTCGAAGACGACGGATCGGTACTCGTCCTCACCGCCTCCCGGGGCGCCGTTGGGCGTCCCTTCCGGAGGGTCACCAGGCCCGGTCATACAACAAGAGTAGGTCGGGCGGGGCGATCGTAAACGCGGGGACGCCGGGCAACTTCGCCGGACGATGCGGTTTCAGGCGTCCGATTTGCGGGAAGTGTGCCACGCCGTCAGTGCGGCCTGGGCACCGCCGAGAACGACGGGCGCAGGGGTTCGGCCGAGGGCGGCGACGGCAGGCCGGGGCGGGCCGTACGGACGCTGTCCGTGCCGCCCGTGACCGGGGAATCCACCCCGCTGGAGGTGGGCGCCGGAGCCGGGGTCTGGGTCCGCCCGGCGGAGCCCCGGTAGACGGCGCTGAAGGCCAGCGCGACCAGCCCGATCCCCATCACCACGGCCAGCACCCAGGCGACCGGCCGGTGCCAGCGGGTGCTGCCGCGGTAGGGACGCAGCGCACCGCCGTAGGGGCCGTACGGGTCATGTGGCGGATAGTCGCCGTACTCCCCGTCGTCGTACTCTCCGTAATCGGCGTAGCCGTCGTAGTCGTCGGTTTCCCGGCCGCGCCGGCGTCTGCGGGGGCCGGTCTCGTCCGGGTCGTCGCCGTCGGGTCCGAAACCGGGCCCGGAACGGGCCGCCTCGGCCTCGGCGCGCGCCTCGGCGGCGGCCAGCATCCGCTCGACCGCCGAGGGCTCATGAATCCGGGCCGACCGGACGAATTCCTCGTCGAAGACCACGGAGGCGAATTCTTCGTCCGCTTTTCCGTGGCTCCCGTGGTGGTGCTCGTCGGGCTCTTCACCGTCCGGGAACGGCTTGCCCCCCACGTCGTCCGGCACCCGTCCAGGTTAGCCCCGGCCGGTCATTTTGGGCAGGGAGAACGGGGAATCCGGGGGACGTTCAGCGGGTGTGGCCGTCGCCCGTGACGATGTACTTCGTGGACGTCAGTTCCGGCAGTCCCATGGGGCCGCGGGCGTGCAGCTTCTGCGTCGAGATGCCGATCTCCGCGCCGAAGCCGAACTCACCGCCGTCGGTGAACCGGGTGGAGGCGTTGACCGCGACGGTGGTGGAGTCCACCAACTGGGTGAAACGGCGGGCGGCGGCCTGCGAGGTGGTGACGATGGCCTCGGTGTGACCGGAGGTCCAGCGCCGGATGTGCGCCACCGCCGCGTCCAGGTCGGGCACCACGGCGGCCGCGATGTCGTACGAGAGGTACTCCGTCGCCCAGTCCTCGTCGGTGGCGGGGGCCACCAGTCCGGGGCCGGCCTGCTGCCAGGCGGCGTCACCGTGCACGATGACCCCGGCCTGGGTCAGCGCCTCCAGGGCGCGCGGCAGGAACTTCTCGGCGATCCCGGCGTGCACCAGCACCGTCTCCGCGGCGTTGCAGACGCTGGGCCGCTGTGCCTTGGAATTGATCAGGATGTCGACGGCCATGTCGAGGTCGGCGGCCTCGTCGACGTAGACGTGGCAGTTGCCGGTGCCGGTCTCGATCACCGGGACGGTGGACTCCTCGACGACCGTACGGATCAGGGACGCGCCGCCGCGCGGGATCAGCACATCGACCAGGCCGCGGGCGCGCATCAGCTCCCGCACCGAGTCACGGCTCTCGCCGGGCACCAGCTGCACCGCGTCGGCGGGCAGTCCGGCGCTCTGGACGGCGTCGCGCAGCACCTCCACCAGGGCGCTGTTGGAGGCGTACGCGGAGGACGAGCCGCGCAGCAGCACGGCATTGCCGGACTTCAGGCACAGGGCCGCGGCGTCGACCGTCACATTGGGCCGGGCCTCGTAGATGATCCCGATCACGCCGAGCGGGACCCGGACCTGCCGCAGGTCGAGACCGTTGGGCAGGGTCGAGCCGCGCACCACCTCGCCCACCGGGTCGGGCAGCGCCACGACCTGGCGGACGTCGGCGGCGATGGCCGCGATCCGCTCGGGGGTGAGGGTGAGCCGGTCCACGATCGACTCGGCGGTGCCCGCCGCCCGGGCCTTGGCGATGTCCTGGGCGTTGGCGGTGACGATCGCGTCGGTCCGCTCCACCAGGGCGTCGGCGATGGCGAGCAGCGCTGCGTCACGGGCCGTACGCGGCAGTGGCGCCAGGACGGCGGCTGCCTCCCGCGCGCGGCGGGCGGTCTCGAGGACGGGCGAGGAGTGCGATGCGCTGCTGGTCATGGCCGCAGCCTAGCGGGGCGGCAGGCCGCGGCCACGCCGTATCTCACAGCGCGGGACGCGGACGGCCGAGGATCAGAACGGGTGGACGCCGACCGGGGAGGCCGGCGGTGGGCCGTACCCCTCCGCGAGGCGCTGGTGGTAGGTCTCGCGGTCGATGACTTCCAGGCCGACGATCTCCCACGGCGGCAGCTTGGCCGTCGAGCGGTGCTCGCCCCACAGCCGCAGGGCGACCGCCGCGGCGTCGTGCAGGTCCCGCGCCTCCTCCCAGTAGCGGATCTCGGCGTGATCATTGGCGTAGCGGCTGGTCAGCAGGAACGGATGGTCGTGGGCGAGCTGCTCCAGGGCCCGCCGGACCTCCTTCAGCGGGGCCTCGGCGCCCGAGACGCTGAGCGTGATGTGCCACAGCCGGGACGCCTCCCGGCGCCCGCCCTCCGGTGCGTGCTGCGCCGCCCCGTCACGCTCCGTACCGCGGTCGTCCGGCCGGGCGGCGTCCTCGCCGGTCCCGACGCTGGTCAGGGTGCGCTCCGCCGACCCTCGGGGCGGTGCCCCTGGGCGCCCTCGTCTCACCGGCGGCCTCCTGTGATGCGAATCGCTCCGCCCTCGGGGGTGCGGAGCCGTCGTACGTCGGCGGGTGCGCGTGCGCGCTGCGGGCGCCGCTCCCCTACGGCGCCCCCGCAACAAAGTTGACCAGCCCGCGGCCCGTCGCGGGGGCGTTTTCCCCAAGGTCTCCATGGAAAGGCCGGTCTTCACACCAGGCCGGAGGGGCGGTTTTCGGCCGCGGAGGGACGTCGGCCCGGGGGCGGGCCCTCAGCGGTGCAGCAGCACCAGATCGTCGCGGTGCACGACCTCCCGCTCATAGGCGGGGCCCAGCTCGCGGGCGAGATCGCGGGTCGAACGGCCAATCAAACGGGGGATTTCCCGGGCATCGAAATTGACGACGCCGCGGGCGACCGCGCGGCCCTCGCCGTCCCGCAGCTCGACCGGGTCGCCGGCGGAGAAATCGCCCTCCACCGAGGCGATGCCGGCCGGCAGCAGCGAGGAGCGGCGCTCGACGACGGCCCGCACCGCCCCGTCGTCCAGGACGAGCGCCCCGCACGGGGTGGAGGCGTGCGCGAGCCACAGCAGCCGGTTGGCGGAGCGGCGGCCGGTGCGCAGGAAGTGGGTGCCGGTCGAGCCGCCGGCCAGGGCCTCCGCGGCGTGCACGGCGGAGGTCAGGACGACCGGGATGCCGGCCGCGGCCGCGATCCGGGCCGCCTCGACCTTGGTGACCATGCCGCCGGTGCCGACGCCGGCCTTGCCCGCGCTGCCGATGGAGATGCCCTCCAGGTCCTTGGGCCCGTGGACCTCGGCTATCCGGGAGGTGCCGGGGGTGGCCGGATCGCCGTCGTAGAGGCCGTCCACGTCCGAGAGCAGGATCAGCAGGTCGGCGCGGACGAGATGGGCGACCAGGGCCGCCAGCCGGTCGTTGTCGCCGAACCGGATCTCGTCGGTGGCGACGGTGTCGTTCTCGTTGACGATCGGTACGGCGCCCATGGCCAGCAGCTGGTCGAGGGTCCGGTAGGCGTTGCGGTAGTGGGCCCGGCGGCTGGTGTCGTCGGAGGTCAGCAGGACCTGGCCGACGCGGCGGCCGTAGCGGGCGAAGGAGGCGGTGTAGCGGGCGACCAGCAGGCCCTGGCCGACGCTGGCGGCGGCCTGCTGCCGGGCCAGGTCGCGGGGCCGCTTGGCGAGCCCCAGGGGCGCCAGACCGGCCGCGATGGCGCCGGAGGAGACCAGCACGATCTCCTTGTCCTGGTGCTTGGCCAGCACATCCACCAGCGCGTCGACGCGGTCCGCGTCCAGTCCCCCCGCGGCCGTGGTCAGCGACGACGAGCCGACCTTCACCACGATCCGGCGGGCGTCCTTCACGTCCTGCCTTGCGCCTGCCACCTGCGTACCCCTGTGCTCGCCGATCCCACCGCCGTACGGGGATCACTGCTCGACCCGCACCACGGCCCTACGGGCGCAATCTACGGCAGGGCGGGCCACGGGCGCTTCGTGATATCGCCTGGCGGACGCCGTGTGAGATACGTCAGGCCGGTCACGGCGCGCGGAGGAATCGCGCAGAATAGGGGCCGCGCATCCCGTTCGCCCGCTACCTCACGAGGTTTTCCTTAAGAGGGAAGCCGAGGCCAACGGGTTGCGTTCGATTGGTCCGCTTTCGCGGTGATGAGAGCCACAGCAGATTGTCACCAAGGCCAACAAGGTCATACGGTCGGGTGTCCATCGGTCCCGTTTCGCCGCTCCGGCGGCGTCGCAGCGCGGGACCCGGCCGCCCCCCTCGGCCTCCCCCTGACCTTTCGTGCTGCCAGGAGCCCTCCCCCGTGCCTTCCGCCGGAATCGTCCCCCGCCGAGCCGTACAGCTCGCGGCCCTCTTCGCGATGATGGTCGCCTTCACCGCGCAGCTCCTCGGTGCGCTGCTGCCCGTCATCCCGCTGTTCATCGCCGCATCCGTGGTCAACCTGGGTCTCGACCTGGTCCTCCAGCACAAGCAGCCCGGCCTGCTCGCGGTGCTCGGCCGGATCCGGTTCGATGTCACGGTGCGCCAGTTGCTGCGCGACATGCTGATACTGGTCGGCCTGCTGCACATCGACGGCATCAACCCGCTCGAGGAGCAGGCGCCGCTCACCATCACGCTGCTCCTCTTCTACGGCACCCACTTCGTGTGCCAGGCGGTCGCGGTGCTGGTCCGCCGGACCCGCAGCATGCCGTTCGTCACCCGCAACATCGACGCGAGCGCGCTGCGGCTGTGCGATGCCCCGCCGCGCATCCTCTCCCGCCAGACGGGCCGGCGCCTGCTGCGCTTCTCGGTGCCCACCACGACCGGCATGATGCTCACCGCGATCACCACCGACGCGTACTGGGGCGGCATCGGCCTGGCCGTCTCCCTGGCCCTGTCCGCCGGCGGCACGCTCTACCTGGGCACCTGGCTGCTGCCCAAGCACCGCGTGGCCAGCGAGAAGCAGGCGCTGGAGTGGCTGGACAACTGGCTGGCGGAGTACCGGCCGACGGTCGGTATGTACTTCTCCGGCGGCTCCTCCTCCGCCTACCAGGCCAACATGTGGCTGAGCACCCTCGCCTCCCTGGACGGCAACCCGATCATCGTGCTCCGTGAGCGCTTCATGGTGCAGAAGATCGAGGCCACGGACGTGCCGATCGTCTGCATCCCCAAGGTCGCCAACCTGATGCGGCTGGAGCACTCCACGCTCAAGGTGCTGCTGCACCCGGCGAACTCCGGCAAGACCTCGCAGATCCTGCGCATCCCGTCCATCAAGCACGCCTTCACCAACCACGGCGAGAGCGACAAGCTGTCCTCGTGCAACCCGTACGCGAAGGCGTACGACGAGGTATGGGTGGCGGGCCCGGCGGCCCGTGACCGCTACCAGCTCGCCGACATCGGCGTCGAGGACAAGGACGTCATCGAGGTCGGCCGCCCCCAACTGGCGCCGATCCAGCCGTACGCGGGCGCCCCGGCCGGCCGTCTGACGACCGTGCTGTACGCCCCGACCTGGGAGGGCTGGGACGGCAACCCGGGCAACACCTCGGTGATCCTGGCGGGCGAGAACATCGTCCGCGAGCTGCTCGCCGACGAGAACGTGCGGCTGCTGTACAAGCCGCACCCGATGACCGGTTCCGTGGACCCGCGTGCGGGCGCCGCCAACACCCGCATCCAGGCGATGATCACGGAGGCGAACGCCCGGCGCAGCGGGGCGCAGCCCGGCCCGGAGGCCGCCGCCGAGCTGGCCCGGTGCACCGACGCGCTGAACGCGCTGACCACCTCCGCGTTCCGCAAGAGCGCGGACGAGCTGGAGCGGATGCGGCTGCAGGGCACCCCGGAGGAGGGCCGCGCCGCCGCCGTCGCGGCGGCCGTCACCGCCTGGGAGGAGGCGTACTGGAACTCCTTCCCCGAGTGGGAGCACCGCATCATCACCACCGCCCGCCCCGGCATCTTCAGCTGCTTCAACCAGGCCGATGTGCTGATCAGCGATGTCTCCAGCGTCGTCTCCGACTACCTGACCAGCGAGAAGCCCTACGCGGTCGCCAACACCTCGGGCATGAGCGAGGACGACTTCCGGGTGAACTTCCCGACCGTGCGGGCGGCGACGATCCTCACGCCGGAGGCGGAGGGTGTGGCGGGTCTCCTCGACGCGGTCCGCAATCCGGAGAAGGACACCCTGGCCGGGGAGCGGGCCGAGCTCAAGGAGCATCTGCTGGGCCCGTCGGACCCGCCGTCGTCGGTCCGCTTCAACCAGGCCGCGCTGGCGCTGGCCGCCAAGGCCGACGAGCGGCGCGTCCGGATGGAGAACCGGCTGTCCGGCATCCCCGGCCAGCGCTCGCAGGAGGACATGGACGCCTCCGAGACGGCCGAGGACAAGGCCAACGGCGCCTCGGACGCCACGGCCGCCGTCTAGGCCCGCAGCGGGCCGTTCACGGCCTCGACAGCGGCGACGAGCACGGGGAAGGCCCCCGGGAGGATCTCCTCCCGGGGGCCTTCCCCGTTTTCGGTGCTGCGTTCTCCGGTGCCGCGTTCTCCGGTGCCGCGTTCTTGGGTGCCGCAGTCCGCCGGGCGGGCCGTCAGAAGGGCTTGAAGCCCTCGTACTCCTGGTCGGCCTCGTCCCGCGCCACGTCCCGGTCCCTGCGGCGCTGCGCGGCCGGACGGGGCGCCTCCAGGCGGTGGTCCTCGCCACGCCGGCCCAGCATCTCCGCGCCGGCCGCCATCATCGGCTCCCAGTCGAAGACGACGGCGTTGTCCTCGGGGCCGATGGCGATGCCGTCGCCCGCGTGCGCGCCCGCCTTGCGCAGCGCGTCCTCGACACCGAGACGGTTGAGACGGTCGGCGAGGTAGCCGACGGCCTCGTCGTTGTTGAAGTCGGTCTGGCGGACCCAGCGTTCGGGCTTCTCGCCGCGCACGCGGAAGAAGTTCTCGCCCTCCTCCGTGATCGTGAAGCCGGCGTCGTCCACGGCCTGGGGCCGGATGACGATACGGGTGGCTTCCTGCACGGGCTTGGCGGCGCGGGCCTTGGAGACGACGTCGGCGAGCGCGAAGGACAGCTCCTTCAGGCCCATGTGGGCGACCGCGGAGACCTCGAACACGCGGTAGCCGCGCTCTTCCAGGTCGGGGCGGATGATGTCGGCGAGGTCCTTGCCGTCCGGGACGTCGATCTTGTTGAGGACGACCATCCGGGGCCGGTTGTCCAGGCCGCCGTACTGCTTGAGCTCTTCCTCGATCATGTCGAGGTCGGAGACCGGGTCACGGTCGGCCTCCAGGGTCGCGGTGTCCAGGACGTGGACGAGCACCTCGCAGCGCTCGACGTGCCGCAGGAACTCCAGGCCCAGGCCCTTGCCCTGGCTCGCGCCGGGGATCAGACCGGGGACGTCCGCGATCGTGTAGACCGTCGAACCGGCCGTCACCACACCGAGGTTGGGCACCAGGGTGGTGAAGGGGTAGTCGGCGATCTTGGGCTTGGCTGCGGAGAGCACCGAGATCAGCGAGGACTTGCCGGCGCTCGGGTAGCCGACCAGCGCGACGTCCGCGACGGTCTTGAGCTCCAGCACGATGTCGCGGGCCTCGCCGGGCTCGCCGAGCAGCGCGAAACCGGGGGCCTTGCGGCGGGCGGAGGCCAGCGCGGCGTTGCCGAGGCCGCCGCGGCCGCCCTGGCCGGCGACGAAGGTGGTGCCCTGGCCGACGAGGTCGGCGAGCACATTGCCCTGGCGGTCCAGGATGACCGTGCCGTCGGGGACCGGCAGGACCAGGTCCTGGCCGTTCTTGCCGGAGCGGTTGTCGCCCGCGCCCGGCTGGCCGTTGGTGGCCTTGCGGTGCGGGTGGTGGTGGTATTCGAGAAGCGTGGTGACGTCCTGGTCGACGACCAGGATCACATCACCGCCGCGGCCGCCGTTGCCGCCGTCCGGGCCGCCCAGCGGCTTGAACTTCTCCCGCATCACGGAGGCCACGCCGTGGCCTCCGTTACCCGCGGCGACGTGCAGCTCGACGCGGTCCACGAAGGTGGTCATGGTGGGGGTGCCTCCAGATAACTACGGGTATGTCGCTGTACTGCGAATGTCTCTGTACTAACACGCAAGGGCGGACCGGCCTTCCCGCTCTCGCGGGAAAAGGCGGTCCGCCCCTGAGTGATGCTGATGCTGAGCTATCGCCCGGTCAGGCCGTGATTACTCGGCGACCGGAACGATGTTCACGACCTTGCGGCCACGGTGGGTGCCGAACTGCACCGCACCGGCAGCAAGGGCGAACAGGGTGTCGTCGCCGCCGCGGCCGACGCCCGTGCCCGGGTGGAAGTGGGTGCCACGCTGGCGGACCAGGATCTCACCGGCGAGGACGGCCTGACCGCCGAAGCGCTTCACGCCGAGCCGCTGAGCATTGGAATCGCGACCGTTCCGAGTGGACGATGCGCCCTTCTTGTGTGCCATGTCTCCTCAGTCCCTTACTTCGCCGGAGCGTCGATGCCGGTGATCTTCAGCGCCGTGTGGAGCTGGCGGTGGCCGATCCGCTTCTTGTAACCGGTCTTGTTCTTGTACTTCTGGATCCGGATCTTGTCGCCCTTGTGGTGGTCGACGACCTCGCCCTGGACCTTCACGCCGGCCAGGACCCACGGGTCGCTGGTGACCGAGTCGCCGTCGACAACCAGCAGCGTGGAGAGCTCGACGGTGTCGCCGACCTTGCTGGTGGAAATGCGGTCAACCTCGATGACGTCGCCAACAGCAACCTTCTGCTGGCGTCCGCCGGTGCGCACGATCGCGTACACGCGGAACTCTCTTTCGCTAGGAACGGATCCTCTGATGCCAGCCGCTCACACGGGCTCGGGATAGGGCCCGTGGAATCCGAGTGGACGAGCGGCCTCCCTCGGCGGACCGAGAGGTGTTTGCTCAGGGGTTTGGTGTCACAGACACCGACGGTCAAGATTACGGGGCCTTGACCAGGGGGTCAAACCGGCCCCGGACCACCTGCTGGTCCGGGGCACGGCCGTACGTGCTCAGTCCTCCGCGGAAGCGGACACCGACGCCACCGAGGGCTGCTCGGCGGCAGCGGTCTTCTTGGCCGCCGCCTTCTTCGTCGTCGTCTTCTTCGCGGTGGTCTTCTTCGCCGTGGCCTTCTTGGCGGTGGTGGTCTTCTTCGCCGCCGTCTTCTTGGCCGTGGTCTTCTTCGCGGTGGTCTTCTTGGCCGCCGCCTTCTTCGTCGTCGCCTTCTTCGCGGTCTTCTTGGCCGCGGGCTCCGCCTCCGCCCCGGCGCCCTCGACGGGCTCCGCGGACTCGGCCGACGCCGGCTCGGTGACCGGCTCCGCCGCCGGCGCCGGCTCGGCCGGCACGACGATCTCGGCGGCTTCCTCGGCGGCCTTGGGGGCGCCCGCCGGGGCGGTCACCTTACGGGTCGCCCGACGGCGCGGACGGGCCGGCGCGGGCTCCGCGGCCGGCGCCTCGGCGACCGGCTCCGGAGCGGGCTCCGGCTCGGGCGCCGCCACCGGCTCGGCCGGCACGACGATCTCGGTGGCCTCCGTGGCCGCCTTGGGGGCGCCCGCCGGAGCGGACACCTTCCGGCTCACCCGGCGGCGGCCACGGCCACGCCCGGCGGCCGCCTCGGCCTCGGCCGGGCTGCTGAACCACTCCTCGGCCTCGGCAACCGCGGGCTGCAGCTCGGCCTCCGTCACGGGGACGGGCTCCAGCTCCGGCTCGGCGCCGTCCGGGGTCGGCTCGACGGCCTCGGCCTCGTGGACATGCGGCTCGGGCTGGGCGCCCTTGCCCTTCTTCTTGCGCTTGCCACCGCCGCCGACCGCCGCCGGCTGGTCCATGTGGACGATGACGCCACGGCCGTTGCAGTGCACACACGACTCGGAGAAGGACTCCAGCAGGCCCTGGCCGACCCGCTTACGGGTCATCTGGACCAGGCCGAGCGAGGTGACCTCGGCGACCTGGTGCTTGGTCCGGTCCCGGCCCAGGCACTCCAGCAGGCGCCGCAGCACCAGGTCCCGGTTGGACTCCAGCACCATGTCGATGAAGTCGATCACGATGATGCCGCCGAGGTCGCGCAGCCGCAGCTGGCGCACGATCTCCTCGGCCGCCTCCAGGTTGTTCCTGGTGACCGTCTCCTCCAGGTTGCCGCCCTGGCCGGTGAACTTGCCGGTGTTGACGTCGACGACGATCATCGCCTCGGTCCGGTCGATCACCAGCGAACCGCCGCTGGGCAGCCAGACCTTGCGGTCCAGCGCCTTCATCAGCTGCTCGTCGATGCGGTACGTCGCGAAGACATCGACGTCCGAGGTCCACTTCTGGAGCCGGTCGACGAGGTCCGGGGCGACATGCGCGACATAGCCGTGGATGGTCTCCCAGGCGTCGTCACCGCTGACGATGACCTTGGAGAAGTCCTCGTTGAAGATGTCGCGGACGACCCGGACGGTCATGTCCGGCTCACCGTAGAGCAGGGTCGGCGCGCTGGAGCTGCTGCTCTTGGCCTTCTTCTGGATCTCTTCCCACTGGGCCTGCAGGCGCTGGACGTCGCGCGCCAGCTCCTCCTCGCTCGCGCCCTCCGCCGCGGTGCGCACGATGACGCCCGCGTCCTCGGGGACGATCTTCTTGAGGATCTGCTTCAGCCGCGCCCGCTCGGTGTCGGGGAGCTTGCGGCTGATACCGGTCATCGAGCCCTCGGGCACGTAGACCAGGTAGCGGCCGGGGAGCGAGACCTGGCTGGTGAGCCGGGCGCCCTTGTGGCCGATCGGGTCCTTGGTGACCTGCACCAGCACGGACTGGCCGGACTTCAGCGCGGTCTCGATCCGGCGCGGGCCGTTGGCCATGCCCAGCGCCTCGAAGTTGACCTCACCGGCGTACAGCACGGCGTTACGGCCCTTGCCGATGTCGACGAACGCGGCCTCCATCGACGGCAGGACGTTCTGCACCTTGCCGAGGTAGACATTGCCGACGTACGAGGTCGCCTGCTCCTTGTTGACGAAGTGCTCGACGAGCACGTTGTCCTCAAGAACGCCGATCTGGGTGCGCTCGCCGCTCTGGCGGACGACCATCACCCGCTCGACGGCCTCGCGGCGGGCCAGGAACTCCGCCTCGGTGATGATCGGCACCCGGCGGCGGCCCTGCTCACGGCCCTCACGGCGGCGCTGCTTCTTGGCCTCCAGACGCGTCGACCCCTTGATCGACTGCACCTCGTCGGCGCTGGTGCTCTCGTCCTTCTTGCGGGGCTCACGGACCTTGACGACCGTGCGCTCCGGGTCGTCGGCGCTGCCGGCCTCGACCTCGGCGGGCTCACCGGTACGACGGCGGCGGCGACGGCGACGGCGGCTGCTGCTGGACCCGCCGCCCGACGGCTCCTCGTCCTCGTGTGCCTCCGGCTGCCCCTGCTCCTCGGTCTCCTCGGCCTCCGTCTCCGGGGCCTCCCGCTCGTCGGCGGCCTGCTCGTCGGCGCCCTCGGCGGACTCACCGCGACGACGGCGACGGCCACCACGGCGGCGGCGGCGCGAGGGACGGTCGGCGGACTCGTCCTCGCCGTGGCCGCTCTCGGCCTGCTCAGTCTCCGGCTCGGCCGCTGCCGCGGCTTCTTCGGCCACCGGCTCCTCGGCCGGGGCCGCGGACACCTGCTCGGGCTCGGCCGGGGCACCACGACGGCGACGGCGGCGCGAACCCGCGGCGGGCTGCTCCTCCGCGACCGGCTCGGTGACGACGGTCTCCTCCTGGCGGGCCGCGGCAGCGGCGGCGGCCGCGGTCTCCGGCGTCTGGAACATCGGCTCGGTGAAGACCGGCGCCTGGAAGACGGCGGTCGGGGGCCGCTGCGCACGGCGACGGCCGCGCTGCGGCGCCGCCGTGGCGGGCTCCTCCTCGGTGCGGGGCGCCTCGGCGGCCGGCTCCGCGGCACGCTCGCCACGGCGGCGCGCCCGGCGGCGGGGCGCCTCGGCGGTCCGGTCCTCGGCGGCCGGTGCCTCGGCGACCGGTGCCTCCTGGGGCTCCGCTGCCGCGGGCTCCTCGGCCTCCTCGGCGGCCTGCGGCGCGTCCGAGGGGGCGGTGGTCTTACGGGTGGCGCGGCGACGCGTCCGGGCGGGCTTGGCGTCCTCGGCGGGCGCGGGGGCCGCTTCCTCGGCGACAGGGGCGGCCGGGGCGCTCTCGGCCGGGGCGGCCTCGTCGGCGGCGCTCGCCTGCGGGGCGCCGGCCGGAGCGGTGACCTTACGGGTGGCCCGGCGGCGGGTGCGGCGCGGTGCCGCCTCCTCGCTCTCCTCGGCGGTGGCCGGAGCGACGTCCGCGGCGGCCTCGACGGGCTGCGCGAGGGGCGCGGGCGCCTCGGCGACCACGGGCTCCGGGGCGGCCTCGGACTGCGGGGCGCCGGCGGGGGCGGTCACCTTGCGGGTCGCACGGCGGCGGGTGCGGCGCGGTGCCGCCTCCTCCTCCTGCGGCGCCTCGGCGGGCGTCTCGACGGCGGCGGCCGGGGCCTGGTCGGTCTCGGCCTCGGCGGTCTCGGCCTCGGCTTCGGCGGCCGGTGTCGTGTCCGGCTCGTCGGCAGCCCGCTGCGGGGCGCCGGCCGGAGAGGTGACCTTGCGGGTCGCCCGGCGGCGGGTACGGGCCGGCTTGGCCTCCTCGCCGGTGGTCACCGCGGATGCGGTGGTCTCCTCGTCGAGGGCCGGATCGGCCGCGGACGCGGCGGTGGCCTCGGTGCTCACCACCGCGGCTTCGGCGGCGGCACCGGCCGCCGGCGGACCGGCCGGCCGGGATGCCGCGCGGCGCCGTCGGCGCGGCGGCAGCGTGTCACTGGGTGAGTGGTTGTCGTCAGCACCGCGATCCTGGGAATTCGTGGATCGGGTGGGCTCAATGGGCTCGAGCATGCGGGCGGTTCTCCCGTCACGCTCCCGGGCGCCGCGCCTGATTCCGGTCGCGGTCCGCGTGATGAGCGCGGTCCCGCTGTCCGGGGCGTGGGCGCCGCACGGGAGCTGTCGTCTCGCTCGTCGGCCCCCGTAGGGCGGGACCGGCGAAAGTCTCCTGGTCAGTGCGTCTGCCGGACCGGGGTGGCTCCCTGGTTGATCGGCGACGCGACGACGGCGCTCCTACGCAGTACCTTCCCCGGCTGCCGGGGAGGCCCCACTCGTCGCCTTCGCGGCACTCAGCCCGGCGGCCGTGGGTGGGGCGGCCGTGGCAGCGTCGCGGTCGGGCGCTAGCGGGTCAGTCACCGCGCCGGTCTCCTCATCGAGCAGCCCCTGCGCCAGCCTGGTCACCGCTGCGGGGACCGGCGGCGCCAGGTCGGCCGTAGCTCGGAGGCCGGACAGGACGTCGTCGGGTCGAACGGCAGGTGTCAGATGCCGAACAACCAGCCGCAGTATCGCACAGGCATTGCCGTCGGGCCTATCGCCCTCGCGACCGGTGGCCTCCAGACGCGCCACCGCGGCCCGTGCGTCAAAGGCCCGCATGCCGTTTTTCGTCCGGCGCTCGACCTGCACCTCTTCCGCGGCGAGGAACGCCTCGACGGCGCGCCCGGCCGCCTCCGGCTCGACCCCGTCGAGCCGCATCTCCCACACCGAGGCCTGGAGGCGGTCGGCCAGGCCACTGGTGCGCGCCTCGACGGCGTCGATCACATCGAGCCCGTCCGGCAGCGACTCGTCGAGGAGTTCGCGAAGCTTGTCCGGATCGCGGCGCTCGGCGAGCTGGATCTCCAGGTACTCGGCTTCACTGCCCGTACCGGTCGGGGCGGCGTTGGCGTACGACACCTTGGGGTGCGGGGTGAAGCCCGCCGAATAGGCCATGGGGACCTCGGCGCGGCGCAGCGCCCGCTCGAAAGCGCGCTGGAAGTCGCGGTGGCTGGTGAACCGGAGGCGGCCGCGCTTGGTGTAGCGCAGTCGGATGCGCTGCACCGCCGGTGCGGGCGGCGGGCCTTCGGGCTGTCGCTTGCCCAGTGTCGTTCAGTCCTTCGTGAGTGCGGTCGTACTGCTACCAAGAGTACGTGCCCCGGGGGCTCACGGTTCCCGTCGGGGCGGAACAGCGGCCGCGCGCCGGGGCTCCCTGGGGGCACCGAACAGGGCGCGCCGGAGCTCCTGACGGGTCTGCCGCACGGTCTCGCGGGCGGTGCGCAGCGCCTGCCGGACCGGCTTCCAGATGCCGTCACGGATGCCGTGGCCGAGCGGGGTGAGCACGGTGCGGTACACCCAGCGCACCGGCTCGACGAAGACCCACCGCAGCAGCGTGCCGAGGAACCGGCCGATGGCCCGGGAGATGATCCCGGCGACCCGCCAGCAGTGCCCGAAGGCCGCCCCGACCTCGCGGACGACCACCGTCACCACGGCGGCCAGCGCCCGCCCGGCCGGCAGCAGTACATACCGCCACAGGGCGACCAGCGGCACGACCACGATCCACCGGACGAGGGTGGCGAGAACGGTGCCGAGCCCGCGCACCAGCCAGGCGATACCGCGCCCGACGGGCGTCAGCACGGACGTGTACAGCCACTGGGCGGGCACCACCACCAGATAGCGCACCAACCACGCCACCGCCACCGCGATCCCCCGACCGACCGGCGCCAGCACATACCGCCACAGGGCCACCCACGGCCACACGAACAACGCCTTGCCCAACCACACCAGCGCCACACCCAGTCCACGCACCAGCCAGGCGAGTCCCCGCCCGACGGGCGTCAGCACAGCGGCGTACAGCCACCGGGCGGGCACCACCACCAGATACCGCACCAACCACGCCACCACCACGGCGGTCCCCCGGCCCACCGGCGCCAGCACATACCGCCACAACGCCACCCACGGCCACACGAACAACGCCTTGCCCAACCACACCAGCGCCACACCCAGTCCACGCACCAGCCAGGCGAGTCCCCGCCCGAGGGGTGTGAGCGCGTACCGCCACAGCCAGACCGCCGGAGCGACGGCCAGCGTGCGCCAGAGCCACGACAGCGGGGCCACCACGAGGGTGCGCCAGGTCCATGTCACGGGTATCACCACGAGGGTGCGCCACAGCCAGGCGAAACCGCGGCCGAGGGGGCGCAGCGCGGTCCGGTGGAAGGCCCGGCCGAGGGCGGCGAGCGCGTCCCACACCAGGCGCACCGGCACCACGAGCACCAGCACCACGATCCGTACCGGAAGCCGGACCGCGGTGGTAAGACAGCCCTCGCCCGGTTCGTAACGGTCCGGCACCCGCCGGTCGTTGTCGGTGGGCTCCATGCGGCCCTCCCCCTTGTGCTTCGGTACGTCAGATGCGCCGCTGCGGCTGCTGCCCGGCGGTGGCCGCGGCCGCGGGGATCCAGTAGCGCAGCTTGGCGTCCCGCTGGTCCTCGAAGATCCCGCCGCAGGCCTCGATGACCTTACGCGAGGCGGTGTTGGTGTCGTCGCAGGTGACCAGCACCGGGTCGATGCCCAGTTCGTGATGGGCAACCGGCAGTGCGGCGCGCAGCATCGCGGTGGCGTGGCCGCGGCGTCGGGCACCGGGGCGCACGCCGTAGCCGATGTGGCCGCCCCAGGTGAGGAGGGACGGGGTGAGCCGGTGGCGGAAGGCGATGCGCCCCAGGTAGGTGTCGCCGTCCACCCACCAGCGGGTGCTCAAGGGGACCACACCGTCGGGGCGTTCGTGGTCCATGACCCCGCCGACCGTGCCGACGTACTCCGCGAAGCCGTCCGCGGTCGCCCAGCGGCCCCGCCAGGTCCGCAGCTCGTGGGCCATGCTGGAGCCCTGGACGGAGTCCGCGCCCTCGGCCAGGAACTCGTCCATCGCGGCGAGGAAGGAAGCGTGGACGGCGACGGTGGGAGCGATGAGTTGTGCCGACATCGCCTCATTGTGCGGGAGTACGCCACGGCCCGGCCACCCGCACGGTGCGGGGGCCGGGCCGAAGAGGCGTACGGAGAGCGCCACTTGACGACGGTCGGCGGAAGCAGCGGATCACCCCCGCGTCCGCGGGGAACGACCGTCGGCTCCGCCTAGGTCACTTCACCATCAGCGGAAGCAGCTTCTTGCCCGTCGGGCCGATCTGGATCTCGGTGTCCATCTGGGGGCAGACGCCGCAGTCGAAGCACGGGGTCCAGCGGCAGTCCTCGACCTCGGTCTCGTCGAGCGCGTCCTGCCAGTCCTCCCAGAGCCAGTCCTTGTCGAGACCGGAGTCCAGGTGGTCCCAGGGCAGGACCTCCTCGTACTCCCGCTCACGGGTGGTGTACCAGGCGACGTCGACGCCAAAGGCGGGCAGCGTCTCCTCGGCGGCCTTCATCCAGCGGTCGTAGGAGAAGTGCTCACGCCAGCCGTCGAAGCGGCCGCCGCCCTCGTAGACGGCGCGGATGACCGAGCCGACGCGGCGGTCGCCGCGCGAGAGCAGGCCCTCGACGATGCCGGGCTTGCCGTCGTGGTAGCGGAAGCCGATGGAGCGGCCGTACTTCTTGTCGCCGCGGATCTTGTCCCGGAGCTTTTCGAGACGGGCGTCCGTCTCCTCCGCCGACAGCTGCGGCGCCCACTGGAAGGGCGTGTGCGGCTTGGGGACGAAGCCGCCGATGGAGACCGTGCAGCGGATGTCGTTCTGCCCGGAGGCCTTGCGGCCCTCGGCGATGACCTTGACGGCCATGTCGCCGATCTGGAGCACATCCTCATCGGTCTCGGTCGGCAGACCGCACATGAAGTAGAGCTTCACCTGCCGCCAGCCGTTGCCGTAGGCCGTGGAGACGGTCCTGATCAGGTCTTCTTCGGAGACCATCTTGTTGATGACCTTGCGCATCCGCTCCGAGCCGCCCTCGGGCGCGAAGGTCAGACCCGAGCGACGGCCGTTGCGCGTCAGCTCGTTGGCAAGATCGACGTTGAACGCGTCGACCCGGGTCGACGGGAGCGACAGGCCGATCTTGTCTTCCTCGTACCGGTCGGCGAGCCCCTTCGCGATATCGCCGATCTCGGTGTGGTCCGCGGAGGACAGCGACAGCAGGCCGACCTCCTCGAATCCCGTGGCCTTCAGACCCTTGTCCACCATGTCGCCGATGCCGGTGATGCTTCGCTCCCGTACGGGACGCGTGATCATGCCGGCCTGGCAGAAACGGCAGCCGCGGGTGCAGCCACGGAAGATCTCGACCGACATCCGCTCATGGACGGTCTCGGCCAGGGGGACGAGCGGCTGCTTGGGGTAGGGCCACTCGTCGAGGTCCATGACGGTGTGCTTGGACACCCGCCACGGGACGCCGGAGCGGTTCGGCACGACGCGCGAGATCCGCCCGTCGGCCAGGTACTCGACGTCGTAGAACTTGGGGACGTAGACGCTGCCGGTCTTCGCGAGGCGGAACAGCAGCTCGTCGCGGCCGCCGGGCCGGTCCTCGGCCTTCCAGGCGCGGATGATCTCGGTGATCTCCAGCACCGCCTGCTCGCCGTCACCCACGACGGCGCAGTCCAGGAAGTCCGCGATCGGCTCGGGGTTGAACGCCGCGTGGCCGCCGGCGAGGACGATCGGGTGGTCCTCCGTACGGTCCTTGGCCTCCATGGGGATACCGGCCAGGTCCAGGGCCGTGAGGAGGTTGGTGTACCCCAGCTCGGTCGAGAAGGAGACACCGAGCACGTCGAAGGCGCCGACGGGGCGGTGCGCGTCGACCGTGAACTGCGGGACGCGGTGCTCACGCATCAGCGCTTCGAGGTCCGGCCACACGCTGTACGTGCGCTCGGCCAGCACGCCCTCGCGCTCGTTGAGGACCTCGTAGAGGATCATGACGCCCTGGTTGGGCAGACCGACCTCGTAGGCGTCGGGGTACATGAGCGCCCACCGCACATCACAGGAGTCCCAGTCCTTGACGGTGGAGTTCAGCTCACCGCCGACGTACTGAATGGGCTTCTGCACATGCGGGAGCAGGGCCTCGAGCTGTGGGAAGACCGACTCGGCAGACATCTCGAACCTTCGTGAGCTGGCGGGGGGCGACTCTCAAGCGTAACTGCTCGCAACCACCCCCTTCGCACGGCGGCCGGACACCCCCGCGGTGGCGGGCAGCACAGGGGCCGCGCGCTTTGTGCCTGCCCCCCGGCGGACCGTCTCCGCGCCGGGCGGGGCTGTCGTGCACCGAACAATCCTCGCGCACCCGGCAGATCACGGCCGGAGCGCGGCCCGGTGCTTGCGGCGCGAGACCTTCCGCCACAGGTCCGGCAGCGCCCGCTCCCGGTCCGCGGCCAGGGCCTCCTCGCGCCCGTACAGCAGACCGAAGGTGAAGCCACCCTCACCGGCCCGCTGCGCCTGGGTCGCCAGCTCGCGCAGTGTGGCACGCGCCACCACGCTGTCCTGGTGGTCCCCCAGCAGCTGCTGCACCCGCTTGGTCCGCTTGGCGAACTTCTTCGCCGGCCGGCCGAGGGCCGGGCGGGCCGCCTCCGCCGCGTACCGGGTGCGCTTGGCCGCCTTACGGGCGCCGTGCAGCGCCTCGTCCCGCTCCCGCCCGGCCGGTGCCGCCAGCGCGGCCTCCGTACGGCGGGCCAGCCGCCGGTAGTCCTTCAGCACCGCCCCGGCCACCACCTCGGCCGCCGGGCGGCCGGCGGCCTTGCGCAGCGGCGGCTCCTCCAGGAAGGCGTGCAGGCTCTTCAGCAGCGAAAGATGGCGCGGCCCGTCCAGGACGGCGAGCAGCTGGTCCCGTGCGCCGGCCCGGCGCCGTTCGGACCAGATGCGCAGCCGGGCGTCGACCGGGCCGAGCCGTAGCGTCCCGGGCACCCCGGCCAGCGCCTCCTGGAGCCGCCCGGTCAGCACCTCGCGGTCCCGCTCCACCCCCAACTCCGCTGCCAGCCACTTGAGTTCGACGCCGATGGGCCGGGTGACGGCGCGGTCGAGCACCTTGGTGTACGAGCGGAAGGCGCTGCGCAGCCGGCGGGTGGCGACCCGCATCTGGTGCACCGCGTCGGGCAGGTCCCGCCGCACCGCGGGTTCCAGCTCGATGATCGCCCGCACCTGCTCGTGGGCATAGCGCAGCACGACGTCCCCGGCGGTCGGCCCCTTCTTCCCGGCGCCCGCGGCTTTGCCCTTGCCCTTGGCCGCGGCTTTGCCCTTGCCCTTGGACTTCGCCCTGGACTTCGCCTTGGCCGCGGCCTTGCCGGAGCCGTCGGCGCGCCGCCCGTCCGGCCCGGCGGTGTGCGGTGCGGCGGCCCCGCCGCGGCCCTGGCCCGTCTCGGCCAGCGCCCGCGCCAGCTTCGACGCCGCGGAGGCGGGACGCACCCCGGCCGCGGCCAGCGCCCGGCCGATCTCGTCCAGCAGCCCGGTATCGCCCTCCCCGAGCAGCTCCACCTCGATCTCGCGCCAGCGGGCCCCGGCACGCCCCGCTCCGGACTCCCCGGCGCCGACGGCCCCGGCCGCCGGCCACGCGTGGACCGCGTCCTCCGCCACCTCCGCGAGCGGAGTGCCCGCGGCGTCCCGCAGCACCCGGACCGTGCGCCGCGTCCGCAGCCGTACGACGGGGACCAGCTCCTGGTCCAGCGCCCGCGACCGGACGAGCGCGGTCAGCTCCGGGGGCGGCACATCGGACAGCGGCGCCCGCACCTCGTCCCGCACCCCCGGCGCGACCGGCAGTTTCAGATGCCAGCCGGCGTCCCTGCCGCCGGTGCGCCGGCGCAGCGTGATGCCGTCGGCGGCGAGGCTCAGACCGGTGGTGTCGTAGTAGAGGGCGTCAAGATCCTCGGTGCCCGCCTCCGCCACGGCGGCGACCGGGCCGATCCCGGCCAGGTCGGGCAGCTGGGTGTCGTTGTCGGCTTCGTACTTCCGCTCGATTTCCCGCACGGTGTCCGCCATGCATCGAATCTAGTCACCCACTCCGGCCGGGACCACCCGCCGGAGCGGGGAGCGGCCACGGGGCCGGAATCCGCCGGAGCGGGTGGCACTCGCCGCACAGCGTGACTTACGGTACGTAACGAGCCCGCCACGCAGAGTGGTAATGGGCGCTCACTCGACCCCTTCGGGGAGGGAGACACCCGTGCACCCCCAGACCGCACCCGTCACCCGGCCGTCCATCCGCGTCGCGGCAGGCGCCCGCCCGCACCTCCTGACCGCACCGAGCACCCCCCTCGCCCCGAAGACCGCCCGCGACTTCGTCCGCGCGGTACTGCGCCGCAGCCCCCTCGCCCCGCTTCTCGACACCGCCCTGCTGCTCACCTCGGAGGCGGTGACCAGCTCCCATCTGCGCACACCACGGTCCGCGGACATCCTGCTGCGGATGCTGACCACCGGGCACGGACTGCGGATCAGCGTGCACGACGAGGCGCCGGTGCGGATTCCGCGGCCGGCCGCGGTGGCCGGTGAGCAGGAGGCCGATCACGGGCTGCTGCTGACCGGCCATCTCGCCGACGACTGGGGCACGACCCCGTTCGGGGGGCTGCCGCGGTCCACCTCGTTCTGGTTCGAGCTGCACCTCAAGCACTGACCCGCGTCAGCGGGACGCCGACAGCGGGCGCTGCACCCGGATCGACTGGAGCAGCCCGATCGCGATCCAGACCGCGAACATGGAGGTGCCGCCGTAGGAGACGAACGGCAGCGGGAGGCCGGTGACGGGCATGATCCCGAGGGTCATGCCGATGTTCTCGAAGGACTGGAAGGCGAACCACGCGATGATGCCGGCGGCCACGACCGTGCCGTAGAGCTCGGTGGACTCGCGGGCGATCCGGCAGGCGCGCCACAGGACCACACCGAGCAGGACGATGATCAGGCCCGCGCCCAGGAAGCCGAGTTCCTCACCGGCGACGGTGAAGATGAAGTCCGTCTGCTGTTCGGGGACGAACTGGCCGGTGGTCTGGCTGCCGTGGAAGAGACCGGATCCGGTCAGTCCGCCGCCGCCGATCGCGATCCGGGCCTGGTTGGTGTTGTAGCCGACGCCGGCCGGGTCGAGGCTCGGGTTGGCGAAGGCGGCGAAGCGGGCGATCTGGTAGTCGTCGAGCAGTCCGAGCTGCCAGACGGCGACACAGCCGACGACACCGGTGCCGACCAGTCCGAGGATCCAGCGGTTGGAGGCGCCGGAGGCGAGGAGTACGCCGAGGATGACGGCGCCGAGCACCATCACCGAGCCGAGGTCGGGCATCAGCATGATGACGACCACGGGCACGGCGGCCAGGCCCAGGGCCTGGACGACGGTGCGGTGGTCGGGGTGCGGGCGGTCCCCCGCGTCGACCCGGGACGCCAGCAGCATCGCCATGCCCAGCGTGATGGTGATCTTTGCGAACTCGGCGGGCTGGAGGGAGAAGCCGCCGGGGATCGCCAGCCAGGAGCGTGAGCCGTTGATGGTGGCACCCAGCGGGGTCAGCACCAGCAGGGCCAGCACGACCGAGAGGGCGTAGAGGACCGGGACGGCGCCGCGCAGCGTGCGGTGGCCGAGCCAGATCGTGCCGCCGGCCAGCGCCAGGCCGATGCCGAGGTTCAGCAGATGGTGCAGGAAGTAGTAGTACTCGTCGCCGTGGTTGAGCTCGGTGCGGTTGCGGGTGGCGGAGAAGACCAGCAGCGAGCCCATCAGCGACAGCACCAGACAGGACGACAGCAGTATCCAGTCCAGCTTGCGCAGCACCGAATCACGCGCCGTCAGCTTGCCCCAGGTGCCGAGCTCGGGGGTGTAGCGCCGGATCGAGAACGCCCGGGAGGTGTGGCTGGTCGTCACTGTGGGCTCTCCGATGCGGACGGCGACGGCGACGGCGGGACATACGGCTTGATGGGCTGGGACCGGATGCTGCCATCAGTTTCGATCTTGGGCAGCTTGGCCTCCGGCTTCGGGAGCAGCGCGGCCTTCGGGTCGATGCCGCCCTTTTCGTCGACTCCGTACAGGGCGTTGTAGATGTTGCGCACGGCGGGGCCGGAGGCGCCGGAGCCCGTACCACCCTGGGAGATGGTCATGACGATCGTGTAGTCCTTGGTGTACGTCGCGAACCACGAGGTCGTCTGCTTGCCGTAGACCTCGGCCGTACCGGTCTTGGCGTGCATCGGGATCTTGTCCTGCGGCCAGCCGCCGAACCGCCAGGCGGCGGTACCGCGGGTGGCGACACCGGCGAGGGCGCCGTCCATCTGCCCGAGGGTCTTGTGCGACACCGGCAGCCTGCCGTGCGAGCGGGGCTTGATCCGCTGGATGTGCTTGCCGTCGGGACTGACGACGGCCTTGCCGACGGTCGGGTCGTAGAGCGTGCCGCCGTTGCTGATCGCGCCGTAGATGGTCGCCATCTGGATCGGGGTGACGAGGGTGTCGCCCTGCCCGATGGCGTAGTTGATCGAGTCGTAGGCGTGCAGCTTCATGCCCTCCAGGCAGCCCTCCCGGGCGAGCTTGGTGCCGAAGTCCTTCTTCTTCGGCCAGGCCTTGGCCTGTTCGCACCAGCCGGCCTTGTTGGCCTTCCAGAAGTCGTTCTTCCACTTGCGGTCGGGGACCCGGCCGGTGACCTCGTTGGGGAGGTCGATACCGGTCTCCTTGCCGAGGCCGAACTGGTGGGCCGTCTTGTAGAACCAGTTCTTGGCGCCCTTCTTCGGCTTGTCCCCGCCGTCCTTCCTCCACTCGTCGTGCGAGAGCTTGTAGAAGACGGTGTCGCAGGAGACCTCCAGCGCCCGGCCGAGGCTGATCGCGCCATGGCTCTGCGACTCGAAGTTCTTGAAGACCTGTCCGCCGATGCTGTACGAGCTGGTGCAGGGGTAGTGGCCGTTGAAGTCATAGCCCGCGTTGACCGCGGCCGCGGTCGAGATGACCTTGAAGATCGAGCCGGGGGCGGCCTGTCCCTGGATGGCGCGGTTCAGCAGCGGGTAGTTGGAGTCCTTGCCGGTGAGGCGGGCGTAGTCCTTGCCCGAGATCCCGCCGACCCAGGAGTTGGGGTCGTAGGTGGGGTTGGAGGCCATCGCCACCACCCGGCCGGTCTTCGCCTCCATGACGACGACGGCGCCCGAGTCGGCCTTGTAGTTGGTGCCCGTGTTCTTGTCGTGCTGCTTACGGGCGTCCTTCATGGCCTGGTCCAGCTGCTTCTCCGCCAGCCCCTGCACCCGGGCGTCGATGCTGGTGACGACGCTGGCGCCGGCCTTGCCCTTCTCGCTCTTCGCCTGGCCGATGACCCGGCCGAGGTTGTCGACCTCGTAGCGGGTGACGGCGGCCTTGCCGCGCAGCGCGTCGTTGTACGTCCGCTCCAGGCCGGACCGGCCGATCTGGTCGGAGCGCAGCAGCGGCGAACGGCTGTGCTCGGCCTTCTTGATCTCCTCGTCGGTGACCGGCGAGAGATAGCCGAGGACCTGGGCGGTGTTGGCGTTGCCCGGGGCGGCGTAGCGGCGGACGGCGGTCGGTTCGGCGCTGATGCCGGGGAAGTCCTCGGAGCGCTCGCGGATCTGGAGGGCCTGCTGGGTGGTGGCCTCGTCGGTGATCGGGATCGGCTGGTAGGGCGAGCCGTTCCAGCAGGGCTGCGGCGTCTTGGAGTCGCAGAGCCGGACCTTGTTGCGGATCTCCTTCTCGGACATGCCGAGCACCTTGGCCAGCCGGCCGAGCACGGCCTTGCCGTCGTCCTTCATCTTCAGCAGCTCGGTACGGCTGGCCGACACCACCAGACGGGTCTGGTTGTCGGCCAGCGGCACCCCGCGCGCGTCGAGGATGGAGCCGCGGGTGGCGGGCTCGATGACCTGCTGGACGTGGTTGTTTCTCGCCTCGGTGGCGTACTCCGTGCCGTTGCGGATCTGCAGATACCAGAGCCGGCCGCCGAGGGTGAGCAGCAGCGAGAAGACCAGGATCTGGATCGCGATGAGCCGGACGCTGACCCGGGAGGTCCGGGTTTCCGGGAGATTACTCATGGCGCGCAGCGCCTCCATGAGGGGTCGTGGTCGAAGGACGGAAGAGCGTCACAGCCGCTTGACCCCCTTGATACGGCCCACCTTGTCGCGGGCCGACTTGCCGAGCAGACCGCCGCGCTGGCTGCCGATCCGGGCGCCCGAGCGCACGGACTTCATGGCACCGCGGCTGGCCTTGAGGCCGGTGCCGGTGGTGAGCCAGCCGTAGCCGGAGGTGCCGCCGGAGCCACTCGCGCCGCTCGTGCCGTCGCCGGTCAGCGGATCGCCCTCGGTTCTGCGCGCCGCGGCCATCACCAGCGGCACCACGAAGGGGGCCAGCAGCAGGTCGTAGAGGGTGGCGCTGAGCAGCAGTCCGACGATGCCGACGTGTCGGGCGGCGGTGTCGCCGACCAGCGCGCCGACGCCCGCGTACATCAGCGTCGAGCCGATCGCGGCGCCGATGACGACCATCAGCGGCACCGTCGCCGAGCGGTGCCGGCCGGACTCCGGCTTGGTCAGGCCCGCCGCGTAGCCGATGACGCAAAGCACCAGCGCATAGCGGCCGATGGCGTGGTCGGACGGCGGGGCGAGATCGGCCAGCAGCCCGGCGAAGAAGCCGAGGAGGGCGCCGCCGACATGGCCGTAGACCAGCGCCAGGCCGACCACCACGAGCAGCAGCAGGTCCGGTACGGCGCCGGGCAGTTGGAGTCTGGCGAGGATGGTGACCTGGATGACGAGGGCGACGACCACCAGCGGGGCCGAGAGCAGAATCCGGTTGATGCGCATCGGTCAGCTCCTGGGAGGAACGCTCGCGGAGGGGGTGGCCGTGACGGTGACCGTCGGCGTCGGCTTGGGCTTGGCCGGCTGGGGCGGCAGCACGGTGTCGCGCGGGTCCTCACGGGGCGGCTGGACGACGACGCCGACGATGTCGAGCTGGGAGAAGGCGACGAAGGGCCGGACCTGGAGGGTGCGGGTCAGATCGCCGTTGAACGGCTCGACCCTGACGACCTTGCCGACGGGCACCCCGGGCACGAACGGCTTGTCCTTGCTGGAGCCGAAGGTGACCAGGCGGTCGCCCTTCTTGATGTTGGCCCGGCCGTTGAGGAGCTGGACGCGCAGCGAGCGGACCCCCTGCCCGTTGGCGAAGCCGATCTCGTTGGTCTTCTCCATGCGGGTGCCGACGGTGAAGTCGGGGTCGGCGGCCAGCAGGACGGTGGAGGTGCCGGCACCGACGGTGGTGACCCGGCCGACCAGACCGTCGCCGTTGAGCACGGTCATGTCGCGGCGGATGCCGTCGCGGCTGCCGGCGTCGATGGTGACGGTCCAGGAGAAGCCCTGGGCCGAGCCGATGGCGATGACCTGGGCGCCCTTGATGGCGTACTGGCCGGTGCCGGCGGTCTTGAGGATCTTGTCGAGCTCGGCGGCGCGGCTGCGGTTCCGGTCGGAGGAGCCGAGCTTGGCCTTCAGGGCCTCGTTCTCGTGCTCCAGCTTGCTGATCCGGTCGTGCCGCCGGCCGGAGTCCCGTACGGCACCGACCGCGTTGCCTACCGGGTCGACGACGCGGGCGACGCCGCTCTCGACCGGGCCGAAGGCGGAGGCGGCGGCTTGCCGGGCACCATCGAGCGGGGACTGTTCGCCGCCGCGGATATCGACCGTGATCAGCGCGAACGCGATCGCGACCAGCAGCACCAGCAGCAGCCGGCTCTCTCGTGTGTCCCTCACGTGCGGCGGCCGTGTCCTTCCTCGTAGGACCGGCCGGCTGCGGGCCCCGCCGGTCTCGTTCGGGAGTTGAGCGTTGTGCCTGTGTGACGGTGCCGGACGGTGAAGCGTCAGTGCACCGTGTCTGTCGGGAGGTTGCGCCCGTATGCCGGCCGGTCCGGCGGACGGACCGGCCGCTGTCGCCGGGGTGCCCGACCGCCGCGGCCGCCGCTCGGCGGCGCGGCGCGGTCGGTTCCCCGGCCCTTGCTACCTGCGCGGCTGGGAGTCGAGGACCTGCTGGAGCGCCTCGAACTCCTCGACGCACTTGCCGGAACCGAGCGCGACGGAGTCGAGCGGGTCCTCGGCGATGTGGATGGGCATACCGGTCTCGCGGCGCAGCCGCTCGTCGAGGCCGCGCAGCAGGGCGCCGCCTCCGGTGAGCACGATGCCGCGGTCCATGACGTCACCGGACAGCTCCGGCGGGCACTTGTCGAGGGTCGTCTTGACCGCGTCGACGATGGAGTTGACCGGCTCCTCGATGGCCTTGCGCACCTCGGCGGCCGAGATGACCACGGTCTTCGGGAGGCCGGAGACCAGGTCACGGCCGCGGATCTCGGTGTGCTCGTCCTGCTCGAGGTCGTACGCCGAACCGATGGTGATCTTGATGCTCTCGGCGGTGCGCTCGCCCAGCAGAAGGCTGTACTCCTTCTTGATGTGCTGGATGATCGCGTTGTCGAGCTCGTCGCCGGCCACCCGGATGGACTGGGCGGTGACGATGCCGCCGAGCGAGATGACCGCGACCTCGGTGGTACCGCCGCCGATGTCCACGACCATGTTGCCGGTGGCCTCGTGGACCGGCAGACCGGACCCGATCGCGGCGGCCATCGGCTCCTCGATGATGTGGACCTGGCGCGCGCCGGCCTGGGTCGAGGCCTCGATCACCGCGCGGCGCTCCACTCCGGTGATACCGGAGGGGACGCACACGACGACCCGCGGACGGGCCAGATAGCGGCGCTTGTGGATCTTCAGGATGAAGTAGCGGAGCATCCGCTCGGTGATCTCGAAATCGGCGATCACGCCGTCTTTCAGGGGCCGTACGGCGACGATGTTGCCGGGCGTGCGCCCGATCATCTTCTTCGCCTCAGCACCCACCGCGAGAATCCCGCCGGTGTTGGTGTTGATGGCCACGACCGACGGCTCGTTGAGGACGATTCCGCGGCCCCTGACGTACACCAGCGTGTTGGCGGTCCCGAGGTCGACAGCCATGTCACGGCCGATGAACGACATGTTGTTCCCCATGAGGATACGTCTGGCCTTCCCAACTGGAGCGAATGCTTACTGGAGGTCGGCAGGAGGTGATGCGCTGTGAGGCGCGGAAGCCTCCATCGTAGTTCGTAGTGCGCCCACTCGAACACGTCGGGAGGCTGTTCCGCCATTGTCAGCCGTACACGCACCCGCCCCCCTCAATGGTGACGTCGTGTCGCGGAGATGCGTTCCCCCGATCGTGTCGGATACACCAAGGGGCGACCGATGATTTCGTCGGTCGCCCCAGGTCACGGGGGGTGTGCAGCTGATGAAGTGTCAGGAAATGCCCGGGAAGAAAATCTTGATCTCACGCTCCGCGGACTCTTCGGAATCCGAGGCATGGATCAGATTCTCCCGGGTGATCGTTCCGAAGTCCCCACGAATGGACCCACTCGGCGCGGCAATCGGGTCAGTCGGACCGGCCAGCGCACGTACGCCCTCGATCACCCGCTCGCCCTCGACGACCATCGAGACCACCGGACCGGAGGACATGAACGCGACCAGGGGCTCGTAGAACGGCTTGCCGACATGCTCCGCGTAGTGCTGCTCCAGGATCCCGCGGTCCAGGCTGCGCAGCTCCAGCGCGCTGATCGTCCAGCCGGCCTTCTTCTCGATACGGCCGATGATCTCGCCGATCAGACCGCGCGAGACGGCGTCAGGCTTGAGGAGGACGAGGGTGCGCTGGCTCACGGAGGGACTCCCTGGATATGAACAACGGTCAGCGGGTGCCTTGAGGCTACAGGGGAGGGCCCATCTGCCTTTACCCACCCACCCGCGGGAGGGGACGGGCCGGAGGGGCCGGCTTCCAGGACGTAAAGCGAAGCAGTCCTGGAAGCCGGCCCCGGAGGTCCGTCACCGCACCCGAGACAGCCCCGCGCAGCGGATCACGCCCGCCGCAGGCGCGACGGCGCCGCACCCGAGAACGTGGGAATCAACCCGCCGTAGGCGATTCCGCCCAACGGGCCTTCGCCTCATCGATCTTGCGGCCGTAATGGACCGACGCCCACCACAGGGCGGCGAAGACCGCACCCAGGAAGAACATCGTCGGGACCACGAAGCCGCTGGCGATCAGGGCGATCTGCAGCGCCCAGCCGAGCTGGACGCCCCCCGGACGGGTCAGCATCCCGCACAGCAGCAGGCTCAGCAGCATCGCGATCCCGCTGACCGTCCAGACCGTGGCCGTGGACAGCTCGGTCATCTGCATCGCGACCAGGCCGGCGAAGCCGATCACGAAGAATTCGCCTATCAGAGTGCCCGCACACAGCGTGCGCATGGTCAGCTCCTCCCCATGAGCAGCCGGGCCTCGCCGACCGTGATCACCGAGCCGGTCACCAGCACACCGGCACCGGAGAACTCGCCCTCTTCCTCGGCGAGGGTGATCGCCGCCTCCAGGGCGTCGTCGAGCCGCGGCTCCACCTGGACCCGCTCGGCGCCGAAGACCTCGACGGCGATGGCCGCCAGCTCATCCGGATCCATCGCACGATGGCTGGAATTACGCGTCACCACGATCTCGGCGAAGATCGGCTCGAAGGCCTCCAGGAAGCCCCGTACGTCCTTGTCCCCGCTGGCGCCGACCACGCCGACCAGCCGGCTGAACCCGAACGCCTCGGTGACGGCCTCGGCCGCCGCCCGCGCACCCGCCGGGTTGTGGGCCGCGTCCAGCACGACCGTCGGGCTGCGGCGCACGACCTCCATCCGGCCGGGCGAGGTGACGGCGGCGAACGCGGAACGGAGGGTGTCGATGTCCAGCGTGCGGGCGTGCTCCGAGCCGACGCCGAAGAACGCCTCGACGGCGGCGAGGGCCACCGCGGCGTTGTGCGCCTGATGGGCGCCGTACAGCGGAAGGAAGATCTCGGGATATTCGCCGCCCAGCCCGCGCAGCGTCAGCATCTGCCCGCCGACGGCCACCTCACGGGAGAGCACCCCGAACTCCATGCCCTCACGGGCAACCGTGGCATCCACCTCGACCGCGCGCTTGAGCATCACCGACGCCGCGTCCACCGGCTGCTGGGCCAGCACGACCGTCGCGTCCTTCTTGATGATCCCGGACTTCTCACCGGCGATCTGCTCGGGGGTCTCCCCCAGCCGGTCGGTGTGGTCCAGCGAGATCGGGGTGATCACGGCGACATCGCCGTCGATGACGTTCGTCGCGTCCCAGGTGCCGCCCATGCCGACCTCGACGACCGCGACGTCCACGGGGCTGTCCGCGAAGGCGGCGTACGCCATCGCCGTCAGCACCTCGAAGAACGACAGGCGGTACTCCTGCTGGGCGTCGACCATCTCCACATACGGGGCGATGTCGCGGTACGTCTCGATGAAGCGCTCGGCGGGGATCGGGGCGGCGTCCAGGCTGATCCGCTCGGTGATGGACTGGACGTGCGGGCTCGTGTAGCGGCCGGTGCGCAGGTCGAAGGCGGCCAGCAGGGCCTCGATCATGCGGGCGGTGCTGGTCTTGCCGTTGGTGCCGGTGATGTGGATGGACGGGTAGGCCCGCTGCGGCGAGCCGAGAATGTCCAGCAGCGCCGCGATGCGCTGCACCGACGGGTCGAGCTTGGTCTCACCCCAGCGGCCCGCCAGCTCCTCCTCGACGGCGCGCAGCGCACGGTCGACCTCGGGATCGGCCGGCCGGGCGGGGATCCCGTCCCCCTGCGGCGGGCCGGCCTGCGCGCGCAGGGTCCGGCTGCCGGCCTCGATCACCGCGAGATCGGGGTCACGGTCGGTCTCCGCCTCGACCAGTTCGTCGAAGGCATCGTTCGGGTCGGGGTCGTCGTTCTGGGGGCGCTCGCTCACGCCGACCAGTCTACGAGGCACGTGTGACAGCGGTGCGCTGCGTTGCCCTCCGCCGGTACCGCGCCGCGGCCGGGGCGGCCGGCCCGGTCCGCGCCCCGGCGTGCGCCCCTACGCCGGGGGCCGGCCGGCGCCTACGGCAGCGCCGCCTTCATCATGGCCCGCGCGATCGGGGCCGCCAGCCCGTTGCCGGAGACTTCGTTGCGGGCGGCGTGCCCGTCCTCGACCATCACGGCCACCGCCACCCGGTGCCCCTTGCCGTCCTCGGCGTTCGAGACGAACCAGGCGTAGGGCGTACCGCTGTTGTCGACACCGTGCTGGGCGGTGCCGGTCTTGCCGCCGACGGTCAGTCCGCCGATCTTCGCACCGGAGCCGGTGCCCTTGTCCACGACCGTCTGCATCGCCGACTGCAGCTGCCGGGCCGAGCGCGCCGACAGGGCCTTGCCGTCGCCGTAGGTCTTCGGGCCGTTCTCCTCGATGGTGTTGCCGCCGCCGTCGGTCAGCTTGTCGACCAGCTGCGGGGTCTTCAGCTCGCCGCCGTTCGCGAGGGCCGAGGTGACCATCGCCATCTGCAGCGGGGTCGCCTGGTCGTCGAACTGGCCGATCCCGGACAGCGCGGTCTGCGCGTCGTCCATCTTCCCGGGGTAGACGCTCTTGCCGGCCCGCACCGGGGTGTCCACCTCGCCGTCGTTGAAGCCGAATTTCTCGGCCTGCGCCTTCACCTTGTCCTTGCCCAGGTCGACGGCCATCTTCGCGAAGACGGTGTTGCAGGAGTACTGGAGCGCGGTGCGGATGTCCGCGTTCTTGCAGGGCGCGGCCTTGTTCTCGTTGGTGAGCTTGGTGCGGGTGTGCGGGAGGGTGTAGGGGTCGGGGCTGTCGGTGGGCTCGTCCACCGAGGGGTACAGGCCGTTCTCCAGCGCGGCCGCGGCGACCACCAGCTTGAAGGTGGAGCCGGGTGGCAGCGGCTGCCGCAGCGCCCGGTTGACCTCCGGGTGGTCCGCGTCGCCGGACATCTTCCGCCACGCCTTCTGGTCGGTGGCGGCGGACCCGGCGAACGTCCCCGGGTCGTACGACGGAGTGCTCACCATGCCCAGGATCCGGCCGGTGGCCGGGTCCATGGCGACGGCGGCGCCCTTCTTGCCGCCCAGCGCCCGGTAGCCGGCCTTCTGCACCTTGGAGTCGATGGTGGTGGCCACATCGCCGCCCTTGGCCCGCTTACGGGTCAGCGCGTCGGCGGGGCTCTGCAGCCGGCTGTCGGAGCCGTCCAGGAGATCGCCGTTCAGGCTCTCCAGCTGGTTGCTGCCGAAGATCTGCGAGGTGAAGCCGGTGACCGGCGCGTACAGCGGGCCGTCCTTGTAGGTCCGCTTGTACTTCAGCGAGGAGGAGGTGGCGGCGGAGCCGGTGACCGGCTGCCCGTCGACGAGGATGTTGCCCAGCGGCGCCGCGTACTTGCCGATCGTCACCCGCGGATTGTGCGGGTCCTCCTTGTAGTCACTGGCCTTCGCGCCCTGGAGCCAGGTGGTCCAGCCCATCAGCGCGACGATCAGGGCCAGACAGAAGACCGCGGCCCGTCGCAGCGGTTTGTTCATGGGGCGCGGCTCCTCGGTACGGGGCGTGCGGTGCTGCCGTCACCACGGCATTCCGGTCCACCGTGCCTCGGCCAGATGAGAGCGCGATGAGAACGGCCCGACCGCCGCCGGGGCCCCGCCCGCCGGGGCCCGGACAGGCCCGGCGGCCCCCCGGACGGCACCCCTCCCGCGGGCGGACGGCTCCCCGGGAACGGCGCGGGCCCCCCGCCCGTGAGGACGAGGGGCCCGCGGTGTCTGCCGCCGTTACGCCTGGGGCAGGGAAGCCAGCTGCGCGGTGATCCGGACGATGTCCGCCTCCGCGGCCTCCAGCCGGCCGCGGATCTTGTCCACGACCTTCTCCGGCGCCTTGGCCAGGAACGCCTCGTTGCCGAGCTTGGCGGTGGCCTGCGCCTTCTCCTTCTCGGCCGCGCCCAGGTCCTTCGTCAGGCGCTTGCGCTCCGCCTCGACATCGATGGTGCCGGACAGGTCCAGGGCCACCGTGGCACCCGCGACGGGCAGCGAGGCGGTGGCGCTGAAGCCGTCACCGGCCGGCTGCAGCCGCAGCAGCGAGCGCATCGCGGCCTCGTGCGCGGCCAGCGCCGTACCGGACAGGTCCAGCCGCGCGGGGACCTTCTGGCCCGGCTGGAGCCCCTGGTCGGAGCGGAACCGGCGGACCTCGGTCACGACCTGCTGAACGGTCTCGATCTCCCGCTCCGCCGCCGCGTCCCGGAAGCCGGAGTCCTTCGGCCAGTCGGCGATCACGACCGACTCACCGCCGGTCAGCGCCGTCCACAGGGTCTCGGTGACGAACGGCACGATCGGGTGCAGCAGCCGCAGGGTGACGTCCAGGACCTCACCCAGCACCCGGCGCGAGGCGTCGGCGGCCGGACCGCCCGCCATGAAGGTGGTCTTGGACAGCTCGACGTACCAGTCGAAGACCTCGTCCCAGGCGAAGTGGAAGAGGGTGTCCGACAGCTTCGCGAACTGGTAGTCGTCGTAGTACGCGTCGACCTCGGCGACGACCGAGTTCAGCCGGGACAGGATCCACCGGTCGGTCGCCGACAGCTGCTCGGCGGGCGGGAGTTCGCCCTCCACCGTCGCACCGTTCATCAGCGCGAACCGCGTGGCGTTCCAGATCTTGTTGGCGAAGTTGCGGGAGCCCTGGACCCAGGCCTCGCCGATCGGGACGTCGACACCGGGGTTGGCGCCACGGGCGAGCGTGAACCGGACGGCGTCCGAACCGTACTCGTCCATCCAGTCCAGCGGATTGACCGCGTTCCCGAAGGACTTGGACATCTTCTTGCCGAACTGGTCGCGGACCATGCCGTGCAGCGCGATGGTGTGGAACGGCGGGGTGCCGTCCATCGCGTACAGCCCGAACATCATCATCCGGGCGACCCAGAAGAAGAGGATGTCGTAGCCGGTGACCAGGACGGAGTTCGGATAGAACTTCTCGACGCTCGGGGTCTGCTCGGGCCAGCCGAGCGTGGAGAACGGCCACAGCCCGGAGGAGAACCAGGTGTCGAGGACGTCGGTGTCCTGGTGCCAGCCCTCGCCGCTCGGCGGCTCCTCGTCCGGTCCGACGCAGACGACCTCGCCCTCCGGCCCGTACCAGACCGGAATCCGGTGGCCCCACCACAGCTGGCGCGAGATACACCAGTCGTGGAGGTTGTCGACCCAGCCGAAGTAGCGGGACTCCATCTCCTTGGGGTGGATCTTGACCTTGCCCTCGCGGACCGCGTCCCCGGCGGCCTTCGCCAGCGGGCCGACCTTGACCCACCACTGCATCGACAGCCGCGGCTCGACGGTGGTCTTGCAGCGCGAGCAGTGCCCGACGGAGTGCGTGTACGGACGCTTCTCGGCGACGATCCGGCCGTCCGCGCGCAGCGCACCGACGATCGCGGAACGGGCCTCGAAGCGGTCCAGGCCCTGGAAGGGGCCGTGCGCCGTGATGACACCGCGCTCGTCGAGCACGGCGAGGTTGGGCAGCCCGTGCCGGCGGCCGATCTCGAAGTCGTTCGGGTCGTGGGCCGGAGTGACCTTGACCGCACCCGTGCCGAACTCCGGGTCGACATGCTCATCGGCGACGACCGGGATCCGGCGGCCGGTCAGCGGCAACTCGATCTCGGTACCGACGAGATGGGCGTACCGCTCGTCCTCCGGGTGGACGGCGACCGCGGTGTCACCCAGCATCGTCTCGGCACGCGTGGTGGCGACAACGATCGAGGCATCACCCTCGCCGTACCGGATGGAGACGAGCTCGCCGTCGTCGTCCTGGTACTCCACCTCGATGTCCGAGATGGCGGTCAGACAGCGCGGGCACCAGTTGATGATGCGCTCGGCGCGGTAGATCAGCTCGTCGTCGTGCAGCCGCTTGAAGATCGTCTGGACGGCCTTGGAGAGGCCCTCGTCCATCGTGAACCGCTCACGCGACCAGGCGACACCGTCGCCCAGCCGTCGCATCTGGCCCGAGATCTGGCCGCCGGACTCGTTCTTCCACTGCCAGACCCGCTCGACGAACGCCTCGCGGCCCAGGTCGTGCCGGGAGACGCCCTCCTTGGCGAGCTCGCGCTCGACGACGTTCTGGGTGGCGATACCGGCGTGGTCCATGCCGGGCTGCCAGAGGGTCTCGTAGCCCTGCATGCGCTTACGGCGGGTGAGCGCGTCGATGAGGGTGTGCTCGAAGGCGTGCCCCAGGTGCAGGGACCCGGTGACGTTCGGCGGCGGGATGACGATGGTGTACGGCGGCTTGTCGCTCTTCTCGTCCGCCTCGAAGTAGCCCCGCTCTACCCAGCGCTCGTACAGCGGCCCCTCTACATCGGCCGGCGTGTACTGAGTCGGCAGTTCGGGGGCGCTGTGGTTGCTCTGCTGAGTGTTCTCGGTCACGACGGACAGTGTACGGGCGCGGATGTAGCAGCTTCGAATCGGTTTCGCCCCCGGGGCAACGGTTGTCAGCGGCGTCGTACAGGATGTCGGCAGCGCATAAACATCGCAGAACTTCACACGCAGAACTTCAACTGGATTCAGTTGTCACGAGGGGAACCGCTCCATGAGCTTCAACCAGCCGCCTCCCGGCCCGTACGGACAGCAGCCCCCGCAGCCGGGCCCGTACGGCCAGCCGCAGCAGCCGCCGGCCCCCCAGCCCGGTTACGGCTACCCGCAGCAAGGCGGCCAGGTGCCTCCGCAGCAGGGCTACGGCTACCCCCAGCAGGCCGGCCAGGCGCCCCCGCAGCAGGGCTACGGCTACCCCCAGCAGGGCGCCCAGCCCGGCTACGGCCAGCAGGCCCCGTACGGCGGCCAGCAGACGCCCTACGGCATGATCCCGCAGGGCCCGGAGGAGAGCGGCGGCAACGGCAAGAAGGTCGGTCTGATCATCGGCGCGGTCGCGGTCGTCGCGGCGATCGGCGTGGGCGCGTACTTCGCCTTCGGCTCGGGCGGGGAAGTGAAGCCGTACACGATCTCGTTGCCGGAGAAGCTGCTGAACGCGGAGTTCTCCAAGATGAAGAGCCCCACGGGAGGAGGGGCCGAGGACTTCTCGAACGACAAGGAGGCCAAGGCCCTCGGCATCACCAACAGCAAGGGCGTCCAGGGCAAGTACACGGCTGACGGCGGGCTGTCGGCGACCGTGACCGGTCTGTACGGAAACGTCGCCGACCCCGAGGGCGCCGTGAGCCAGATGCTCGCGAAGGCCGACGAGAACCAGAAGAAGACCATGCGCAGTGCCAAGATCGAGGACGTCACTCCGACGACCGAGTACTCGCCGAGTGACTTCGACGGCACGGTGATGAAGTGCCGGACGCAGAAGATCACGGTCTCCCAGGGCGGCGTGACCGTGCCCATCACCGCCTCCACCTGCATCTGGGGCGACAACAGCGCCCTCGGCCTCGTTCAGATGGTGGCCGCCCCGACCCCCTCCGGGCCCGCCACCGCCTCGACGCCCAGCGCCGAGGAGCTCTCCGAGAAGACCGCCAAGATCCGCAACGAGGTCCGCAAGGAGAAGTAGCGCCCCCGCGTCGCCCCGGAACCACGAGAGCCGCCCGGCAGCTTGGATGCTGCCGGGCGGCTCTCGTACAACGATGGGTGCGCCCTACGCGCTCTTCTCCTGCGGCTCCCCCGAGTCGCCGCGGTTGCGCGGGACCAGGGTCGGGTTCACGTTCGAGTGGACGACGTCCTCGGTGATGACGACACGGGCCACGTCCTTGCGAGACGGGATCTCGTACATCACCGCCTGGAGGACCTCCTCCATGATGGCGCGCAGACCGCGGGCGCCGGTGCCGCGGAGGATGGCCTGGTCGGCGATGGCCTCCAGGGCCGGGCGGTCGAAGTCGAGCTCGACGCCGTCGAGTTCGAAGAGGCGCTTGTACTGCTTGACGAGCGCGTTGCGCGGCTCGACCAGGATCTGCAGCAGGGCCTCGCGGTCGAGGTTGTGGACCGAGGTGAGGACGGGGAGACGGCCGATGAACTCCGGGATCATCCCGAACTTCACCATGTCCTCCGGCATGACGTCCTGGAGCTGGTCCTTGGACTCGATCTCGCGCTTGGAGCGGATCGTGGCGCCGAAGCCGATGCCCTTGGCGCCGGACCGGGCCTCGATGATCTTCTCCAGGCCGGCGAAGGCACCGCCGACGATGAAGAGGACGTTGGTGGTGTCGATCTGGATGAATTCCTGGTGCGGGTGCTTGCGGCCGCCCTGGGGCGGGACGGAAGCGGTGGTGCCTTCCAGGATCTTCAGCAGCGCCTGCTGGACGCCCTCGCCGGAGACATCGCGGGTGATCGACGGGTTTTCGCTCTTCCGGGCGACCTTGTCGATCTCGTCGATGTAGATGATGCCGGTCTCGGCCTTCTTGATGTCGAAGTCCGCGGCCTGGATCAGCTTGAGGAGGATGTTCTCGACGTCCTCGCCGACATAGCCGGCCTCCGTCAGCGCCGTGGCGTCGGCGAACGCGAAGGGGACGTTGAGCATCCGGGCGAGGGTCTGCGCGAGCAGGGTCTTGCCGGAGCCGGTGGGGCCGAGCAGCAGGATGTTGGACTTGGCGAGCTCGATGCCCTCCTCGCCGCGGCCGGGGCCGTTCTCGCCCGCCTGCACCCGCTTGTAGTGGTTGTAGACGGCCACCGAGAGCGCCTTCTTGGCGGGATCCTGGCCGACGACATAGCCGTTCAGGAACTCGTAGATCTCCCGCGGCTTGGGGAGTTCCTCCCACCGCACCTCGGAGGTCTCGGCGAGCTCCTCCTCGATGATTTCGTTGCAGAGGTCGATGCACTCGTCGCAGATGTACACACCAGGTCCCGCGATGAGCTTCTTCACCTGCTTCTGGCTCTTCCCGCAGAATGAGCACTTGAGCAGGTCGCCGCCGTCACCGATGCGTGCCACGAGGTGCTTCCCCTTCGCCTGGGATCCGTATTGCTCCACGGACCCGGGTGCTTGCCTATCGACGGTACCTTGCCGGGCCCCCCGTACGGGCCCCCCTTGGACGGACTCGGTTCACTCGGTCCGAACCCGGTCCAAGGGGGCAACGCTCCGGCTCATTGTGCGAAGACCGCTAGCCGATCGAGACCGACGACTTCCGCGTCGAGACGATCTGGTCGACCAGACCGTACGCCAGGGACTCCTCGGCCGTCAGAATCTTGTCACGCTCGATATCGTCCCGGATCTTCTCGATCGGGGTGGTGGAGTGCTTGGCCAGCAGCTCCTCCAGCTGCGAACGCATCCGCAGGATCTCGTTGGCGGCGATCTCCAGGTCGGAGACCTGACCGCGGCCGGTCTCGCTGTACGGCTGGTGGATCAGCACCCGGGCGTTCGGCAGCGCCATCCGCTTGCCGGGGGTGCCGGCGGCGAGCAGCACGGCCGCGGCGGAGGCCGCCTGGCCCATGCAGACCGTCTGGATGTCGGGCTTCACGAACTGCATCGTGTCGTAGATGGCGGTGAGCGCCGTGAAGGAACCGCCCGGGGAGTTGATGTAGATCGAGATGTCCCGGTCCGGGTCCATCGACTCCAGGCACAGCAGCTGCGCCATGACGTCGTTGGCCGAGGCGTCGTCGATCTGCACGCCGAGGAAGATCACGCGCTCCTCGAACAGCTTCGCGTACGGGTCGTACTCGCGCACACCCTGCGACGTGCGCTCGACGAAGCGCGGGACGATGTAGCGGGACTCGGCGCGCGGGCCGGAAAACTCGGACTCGGCGCCCTGCGAGAGGCCGCTGCCGGGGAAGTTGTTCATCGTGGTGTTCACCGTCCTGGTGGCGATCAAGTGGGCTGGGGGCTGAAGGGCGAGTGGTACGGGGCCTCAGGCGCCCGTGCCGCCCCCGCCCGGAACGCCGGCGGCGGAGGTCATGACATCGTCGATCAGGCCGTATTCCTTGGCCTCATCGGCGGAGAACCAGCGGTCGCGGTCGGAGTCCTGGGTGATCCGCTCGACGGTCTGACCGGTGTGGAAGGCAGTCAGCTCCGCCATCCGCTTCTTGGTGTGCAGCAGCCGCTCGGCGTGGATCTTGATGTCCGACGCGGAACCCGCCAGGCCCGCGGAGGGCTGGTGGATGAGGATCTCGGCATTCGGCAGCGCGAAGCGCTTGCCCGGGGTGCCGGCGCTCAGCAGGAACTGTCCCATGGAGGCGGCGAGGCCCATCGCGATCGTCACCACGTCGTTCTTGATGTACTGCATGGTGTCGTAGATCGCCAACCCGGCCGAGATCGAGCCGCCCGGGGAGTTGATGTAGAGGAAGATGTCCTTGTCCGGGTCCGCGGCGAGGAGAAGCAGCTGCGCGGTGATCTTGTTGGCGATGTCGTCGTCGACCGGCTGGCCGAGGAAGATGATCCGCTCGCCGAGCAGCCGGTTGTAGACCTGGTCGCCGAGGCCACCGAAGGTCGGCTCAGCGGCGGCGGAAGGCATCGGGATCGTCACGTGTCCACCTGCTCGTTGTCGGACGGCTCCAGGCCGTCTCAGCGTCGTCTTCTGGGGCGCGGGGATCGGCGCCGTGTGTCGCCCCGGCGCGGTTTCAGGGACTCCCCTGCCCTCGTATCTACGGACCCTAACGCGCAGGTCGGACAACGCCATCCCGCATCGATAACTGTTCGCTGTGAGCGCAGGCTCACCGGTCCGGTACGAGTACGGGCCCGAACACGCGGACGTGCGTGTTCGGGCCCGTAATCAGCGGTCTTCGTGACGCCGCGAGGCGACCGTGGCTCAGGCCTCGGGCTTCTCGTCGGCGGCCTCGGCGTCGGTGCCCTCGGCCTCGACGGTCTCGGCGGTCTCGTCCTCGTCGTCGAGGTCGATGACCTCGCCGTTGCTGTCCTTGACCGTGGCGGCCTCGACGACGACCGCGAGGGCCTTGCCGCGGGCGACCTCACCGACGAGCATCGGTACCTGGCCGCCCTCGACGACGGCCTGGGCGAACTGGTCGGGGGACATACCGGAGGACTGCGCGCGGCGCATGAGGTGCTCGGTGAGCTCCTCCTGGCTGACGTTCAGCTTCTCCTTGTTGACCAGCTCGTCCAGGATGAACTGGGTCTTGATGCCCTTCTCGGCCTGCTCCTTGGTCTCGGCGTCGAACTCTTCCTCGGTCTTGCCCTGGATCTCCAGGTACTTCGCGAGGTCGAGGCCCATCTGGCCGAGCTGGTGGTTGACCAGGTTGTGCTTGCGGGTCTCGATCTCGTCCGCGAGCAGCTTCTCGGGGATCGGCACCTCGACGAGCTTGAGCAGCTCGTCCAGGACCTTCTCCTGCGCCTGGGTGGCCTGGTCGTACTTCTTCATCTGCTCGAGGCGCTTGCGGCTGTCCGCGCGCAGCTCCTCGAAGGTGTCGAACTCGCTCGCGAGCTGCGCGAAGTCGTCGTCCAGCTCGGGCAGTTCGCGGGACTTGACCTCGGTGACCTCGACCTTGACCTCGGCCTCCTTGCCCTCGGCGGAACCGCCCTTGAGCTCGGAGGTGAAGGTGGCGGAGTTGCCGGCCTCGACGCCCTTGACGGCCTCGTCGATGCCGTCGAGGAGCTCACCGGAGCCGACGGTGTAGGTGACGCCCTCGGCGACGCCGTCCTCCAGGACCTCGCCGTCCACCTTGGCCTCGAGGTTCAGCGTCAGGACGTCGCCGTCCTGGGCGGCACGCTCGACCGGGGAGGTCGTGGCGAAACGCTCACGCAGCTGCTCGACGGACTTGTCGATGTCCTCGTCCGACACCTCGACGGCGTCGACCTCGACCTCGATGCCGGAGTAGTCCGGGATCTCGAGGGCGGGACGGATGTCGACCTCGGCGGTGAAGGCCAGCAGCTCGCCGTCCTTCAGCTCGGTGATGTCGACCTCGGGCTGGCCGAGGACGTTGAGCTCACCCTCGTTGACCGCCTCGGTGTAGAACTTCGGGAGCGCGTCGTTGACGGCCTCCTCCAGCACGGCACCGCGGCCGAACCGCTGGTCGATGACGCGCGCCGGGATCTTGCCCTGGCGGAAGCCCTTCACCGTGACCTGCTGGTTGATCTTCTTGTACGCCGCGTCGAGGCTGGGCTTGAGCTCCTCGAAGGGCACCTCGACAGTGAGCCGAACCCGAGTCGGGTTCAGGGTCTCCACGGCGCTCTTCACGGTTCGGTCTCCTTGGGGCTGACTTCTGGGGTTCTGCTTGAGATCTTCCCGTATCCGGCTTTTCCGGTACCGGCCGATCACGCCCGGTACACAGACACACGGGCACGCAGCTTGCATAGTAACCGCAAGGAGGATGACGCCCACAACGCGATCTTGAACAGCGGCCGGTCATACGGTGCCGCCACGGTGGGCCGAGGCCGTGCCCGACTGCTGTCATCGGGCTGACCTGCTACTGGTCGGGGTGGCCGGATTCGAACCGACGACCTTCCGCTCCCAAAGCGGACGCGCTACCAAGCTGCGCCACACCCCGTCGGTGCGACACGTAGGGTACATGGCCGTCGACGCTACGGCTGCCAGTTATCGGGGCGCCCGGTGGCGGGAGATGGGGTCGTACGCGCGACGCGCACCGTCCTCGGGAAGGGATGTGCGGTGCACCGCCGCGACCCGCTAGGATGCACTGCGTGCCGAGGTCCGTGCGACCTGTGGCGCTTGCGGGCGTAGCTCAATGGTAGAGCCCCAGTCTTCCAAACTGGCTACGCGGGTTCGATTCCCGTCGCCCGCTCGCAGGAGGAAGCCCCAGGCCGGTCGGCCTGGGGTTTTCCGCTGTACGGAACGGGTAGCCGGGTTCCTGCACGCCTCTTCGCTCCGCGGTCGCGGATCAATAAGGTGGCCTGCATGGAGATCTGGCTCAATCCCGCGTGTTCCAAGTGCCGTTCCGCCGTGGAGATCCTCGACGAGGAAGGCGCCCGGTACACCGTGCGCAAGTACCTGGAGGACCCGCCGAGCGCCGACGACCTGCGGGACGTGCTGACGCGGCTGGGCCTGGAGCCCTGGGATATCACCCGGACCCAGGAGGCCGAGGCCAAGGAGCTGGGCCTCGGGGGCTGGGAGCGCACCGACGCCGCGCGTGAGCGGTGGATCGCGGCGCTGGCGGCGCACCCCCGGCTGATCCAGCGGCCGATCATCACCGCGGACGACGGCTCGGCGCTGGTGGGACGCAGCGAGGAAGCCGTACGCGAGGCAGTGGCGCGGACCGGGGGCGAGACCTCGTAGGGCGGGACCTTGTGCGGCGCCTGGCGGAGGGCCGGCGGACCACCTAGAAGGTGATGTGGTTGATGGTGTCCGCCAGGGAGTTGAGGAATTTGTTGATGGACGGCGCCACGCCCGTGGAGGCGAGGAAGAAGCCGAACAGTATGGCGACGAGCGCCGGGCCTCCCTTGAGGGACTTCCCTCTGATCAGCACGATCATGATGATCCCCAACAGCAGCACCACTGACAGCGAAAGAGCCACACTGATCACACCCTCGGTCGGAACGCCTCACCGGCCCGGGGGCATGCCGCGCACACCCCCCTGCACCCATCGTGCCACCAACTCCATGCCCACTGCAGGCCGGTGACGAATCATCGGCCAACGCTTTGCCCGATTCCGGCCGCCCGTGAACGAGGGGCCACGGCGGGGTGGCGTACGGACGACGAGCGGGCGACGGCACGGGGGCCGCGCGGGGCGGGGACGGGGGACGGGTCGAGTCGGGCCCAAGGTGGGAAAATTTCCCCGCCTGACGCCGCGTCGGTAATTCGCGGCGATCATTTTCCCGCCGCATTCTGATCATTAACCGGCCACGGGGAATTTCAAATTCGTGGCATCCGTCACTGCCTTACGGGGCGCTTCAAAGGCTTATTGGCATTCGGACATAAGACTAAGGAATGGGACATTCCCCCAGAGTCGTTTGCGGGGGATACGGTCCGATTTGGGGGGATAACGGGGGGCGAATCGGGCAGCACTGAGAGGCCACGCCCCTGGCGATTGCGGATTTTATCCGGGCGCTCTCCCGAGCGGCACCCAGGGAAATAACGAAGGGCCCGCAGACGGTTTTACGCGCCTGCCGACCGCCGCTATCGTGCCTCAAATGTTTCCCGCTGCCTCGACACCCCGACGCGCGATGCCCCCTGCCCGGAAGGCGGCGGGTACGGACCGGACCGGGCCCACGGCTCAGCCGTCCGGCGCCGCGGAGGGCGCGGCGGCGCCCGCGCCGAAGACCGGTGGCCGTAACCCGTTCTTCGACAATGCGAAGTACCTGGCCATCGTGCTGGTGGCGATGGGGCACGCATGGGAGCCGCTGACCGACGGCAGCCGGGCGGCCGAGGCGTTCTACATGACCGTCTACACCTTCCACATGCCGGCCTTCATCATCATTTCCGGTTACTTCTCGCGCAGCTTCGACATGCGCAAGGACCGGCTGCAGCGGCTGGTCACCGGGGTCGCGGTCCCCTACGTCCTCTTCGAGACCGCCTATGCGTTCTTCAAGCGCTGGGCGGACGACGATCCCGGGCACCCCATCAGCCTGCTCGACCCGTGGTTCCTGACGTGGTTCCTGGTGGCCCTGTTCATCTGGCGGCTGACCACCCCGCTGTGGCAGGTCGTGCGCTGGCCGATTCCGCTCGCGGTGGCCATCGCCGTACTCGCCTCCGTCTCACCGGACATCGGGGACGATCTGGACCTCCAGCGGGTGCTGCAGTTCCTGCCGTTCTTCGTCCTGGGGCTGATGCTGCGGCCGGAGCACTTCAAGCTGGTGCAGCGGCGGGCGGTGCGGATCGCGTCGCTGCCGATCTTCGCCGCGGCGCTGGTGATGGCCTACTGGGCGGCGCCCAGGATGTCCTCGGCGTGGTTCTACCACCGGGACAGCGCCCAGGAATTGGGCACCACCTGGTGGGTCGGCGCGGTGATGACCCCGGCGCTCTTCGGCTGCTCGATCGTGCTGGTGGCCTGCTTCTTCGCCTGGGTGCCGACGCGGCAGACATGGTTCACGGTGCTGGGCGCGGGGACGCTCTACGGCTATCTGCTGCACGGCTTCCTGGCCAAGGGCTCGCGGTTCTGGGGCTGGTTCGACGACTACGCCTGGCTGCACACCCCGCTCGGTGAGATCGCGGTCACCTTGCTCGCGGGCGGCATCGTGACGGCGCTGTGCACCCCGCCGGTCCGCAGGGTGTTCCGCTTCGCCATGGAGCCGACGATGGCCTGGGCGTTCCGCAAGGACCCGGCCGATACGGCGCGGGCGCGCGTCAGCGCCTGAGGGGCCGTGCGCCCGGGCCGGACGGATGCTGTGGTCGGTTCACGCCATGTCATGGCCGGCGTCCCGGGCCCGCGGCGCCCCTGAGAACGGCCGCGGAAAAGGCTGAAGAACGTCCCCCCACGTCCCTCTCGGGAGGGCATCCGGCGGGGACGCGTCCGCCTCCGGCGTTGCCGTCCGGCCCCGTTACGCGTCCCGGCAGATCAGCAGCAGCGCCCGGTCGTCGTTGACGTCCTTGGCGACGGCCTCGATCAGATGCCAGGCGGCGCCGGCGAAGCCGCCGGCGACATAGCGGTCGGCCTCGCCGGTCAGCCGGTCGATGCCCTCGGCGATATCGCGGTCGGCGGCCTCGACCAGGCCGTCGGTGAACAGCATCAGCACGTCGCCCGTCCGCAGCGTGCCCTTGACCGGGTCGAACTGGGCGCCGTCATAGACGCCGAGCAGCGGCCCGTCCCCCGACTTCTCCTCCCAGCGGCCGGTGCCGGCGCTGAGCTGCAACGCCGGCAGATGGCCCGCGGAGAAGAGTTCGTAGTCGCCGGATTCCAGGTCGAGGACGAGGTGGATGGAGGTCGCGAACCCTTCGTCCCAGTCCTGGCGCAGCAGATAGCCGTTGGCGGCGGGCAGGAAGCCGTGCGGCGGCAGCGAGCCGAGCAGACCGCCGAAGGCGCCGGAGAGCAGCAGTGCGCGGGAGGCCGCGTCCATGCCCTTGCCGGAGACATCGGTCAGCACCACTTCGAGGATGGTGCCGCCGTGGGTGCGGGAGGCCACCACGAAGTCGCCGGAGAAGGACTGTCCGCCGGCCGGGCGCAGCGCCATCTCGTGGTGCCAGGCCGGGGGCAGCTTGGGGAGCGTGCTCTGGACGCGGATGCGTTCGCGCAGGTCGAAGAGCATGGTGCCGCCGCGTCGCCAGGGCACCCCGACCCGGCTGCGGAACTGGGCGATCAGCAGCCCGAAGAGCCCGACCGCGGCGACGACCAGGACCGTGCCCGGAGTGATCCGTTCCGGCCCTTCGTCGTACGGGCCGAACAGGGCGGACTCGACGACCAGCGCGGTCGCGGAAGCGCCGTACAGGACGAGGAGGTTGGCCGGCCGCAACAGCAGTCCGCCGGCGATGACCGGGAGGACCAGCGCCGTCGGGGCGATCCATTCCGGCCACCAGAGTGTGCCCGCGGCGATGGCGGGTATGGCGATGAGCAGGGCGGCCAGCGCGAACCGGTCGGAGCCCTCACCGCGGAAGTAGTCGACACCGGCCTTGCGCACGCCGATGCGGGCCCGGTGCAGACGTTTGTGCATCCGGGCCGTCAGGGTTTCCGTTCCCTGGCCGCTTGTCATTGCTCTGGGACCTTATCCACCCGTTCGGCGGTGCGTCGATTCGCCGCACGTCAGGCCGGAAAATTCCCGGGAAACCCCGTTCGAAATGCGGTCGCGCCGCCGTGGAGCGTGCTGCTAGGGATGAGGCATGGCGACGGAATTACGGATGCTGCGGGACGTCGAGTGGGACTCCTGGTCGGACACGCTGAACCGGGCGTTCGGCGAGCCGCCCCCGACCCCGGAGCAGCGGGCCGTCCGGCGTGAGGTCACCGAGACCGGCCGCTCGTTCGGCGTCTGGGACGGCGCGGACTGTGTCGCCACGGCGGGGGCGTTCTCCTTCGGGCTCACCGTGCCGGGCGGCGCCGAAGTGCCGGCGGCCGGGGTCACGATGGTCAGTGTGCAGCCGACGCACCGCCGCCGCGGGCTGCTGCGGGAGATGATGCGGCACCAGTTGGCGGACGTCCGGGAGCGCGGGGAGCCGCTGGCGGTGCTGACCGCCTCGGAGCCGGCGATCTACGGCCGGTTCGGCTACGGGGCGGCGGCCCAGGAAATGCAGCTGACCGTGGACACCCTGCGGCTGGCCGCCCCCGAGCTGCCCGGTGTGGACGAGGTAGGGCTGCGGCTGGTGGACCCGGCGGCCGCGCTGGCCGACTGCGAGCGGGTCTACGCCCAACTGGTGCCTGCCCGGCCCGGGATGCTGGCGCGGCGGCCCGGCTGGGCGCGGATGGCGGTGCTGGACCCTCCGGGCGAGCGGGAGGGGGCCGGGGAACTGCAGTGTGTGGTGGCCGAGGTGGACGGCGAGGTCCGGGGCTATGTGCGCTATGCGGTCAAACCGGTCTGGGACGACGCCGGGCCGGCGGGTGTGGTGCGGGTGCGGCACATCGAGGCACTGGACGCGGTGGTGTACGCGGCGCTGTGGCGCTTTCTGTTCGGGATCGATCTGACGTCGTCGGTGTCGGTGCGCACCCGGCCGGTGGACGATCCGCTGCCGCATCTCGTCGGGGACATGCGGCGCTGCGTACCTGTGCTGCGGGAGTCGCTGTTCGTGCGGCCGGTGGAGGTGGGCGCGGCGCTGGCGGCGCGGACGTACCGGACGCCGGTGGATGTGGTGCTGGAAGTCACCGACCCGTTCTGCCCGTGGAACGAGGGGCGCTGGTGGCTGACCGGCGACGGGACGGGTGCGTCCTGTGCGCGGACCACGGACCCGGCCGGGCTGGCGCTGTCCGTGCGGGAGCTGGGGTCGGCGTATCTGGGCGGTTTCTCCCTGACGGCGCTGGCGGCGGCGGGACGGGTGCGGGAGCTGCGGCCCGGTGCGCTGGCGGCGGCTTCGGTGGCGTTCGGGTCGGATGTGGCGCCCTGGCTGCCGCACGGGTTCTGAGGGCCTCCCCCGCTGCCGGGTCCGCGGAACGGGCGTTCCGCGGCGGTTCCGGGCGGCATCCCGCCCGTCAGCCGCCGCCCGTGCCCGGCTGGCAGCCCGGGCACCAGAAGAGGTTGCGGGCGGCGAGGCCGGCGGTGCGGATCTCGCTGCCGCAGATGTGGCAGCCCATGTGGGCGCGGCGGTAGACGTAGACCTCGCCGCCGTGGTCGTCGACCCGGGGCGGGCGGCCCATGGCCTCCGGCAGATGCTCCGGGCGGACGGTGTCGATCCGGTTGTGCCGGACGCCCTCGGCCATCAGGAAGACCAGATCGGCCCAGAGGGCGTCCCATTCGGCGCGGGTGAGGTCGCGGCCCGCGCGGTAGGGGTCGATGTGGTGGCGGAAGAGGACCTCGGCGCGGTAGACGTTGCCGACGCCGGCGATGACCTTCTGGTCGAGCAGCAGCGCCGCGATGGTCGTACGGCTGCGGGAGATCCGCTGCCAGGCGCGGGTGCCGTCGTCCCCCGGGCGCAGCGGATCGGGGCCGAGCCGGTCGTGTATCGCGTGCTTCTCGGCGTCGGTGATCAGTGCGCAGGTGGTGGGGCCGCGGAGGTCGGCGTACGCGGAGGGGTTCGCGAGACGGAGGCGCACCGTGTCGGTGGGCGGCGGGGCCGGGGCCGCGCCGAAGCCGAGCTTGCCGAACAGGCCGAGGTGGACATGGACCCAGCGGTCCGGGCCGAAGCCCAGGAAGAGGTGTTTGCCGTGCGCCTCGGCGCCGGTCATCACCTGGCCGTCGATGAGGGCCGCACCACCGGTGAACTTGCCCTGCGGACTGCTCACCCGGACCCGTTCGCCCTCGAAGCGGGAGCGGTGGTCCAGGGCGAGGCGGTGGATCGTATGCCCCTCGGGCACGGAGGTCCTCCAGTGGGCGCGCCCGCCCGCCCCGGCGGCCGGGGCGGGCGGGCGACGGGATGAACGGTGGTCAGCCCTGCGGGTGGTGGGCCGGGATGGCGGGCAGCTCGCCGGTGGTCTCGTAGGCCGAGAGCATCTCGATGCGGCGGGTGTGGCGCTCCTCACCCGAGTAGGGGGTGCTGAGGAAGACCTCGATGAACTTGGTCGCCTCTTCCTCGGTGTGCATCCGGCCGCCCACGGAGATGACGTTGGCGTTGTTGTGCTCGCGGCCGAGCTTGGCGGTCTCCTCGCTCCAGGCCAGCGCGGCCCGCACGCCCTTGACCTTGTTGGCGGCGATCTGCTCGCCGTTGCCGGAGCCGCCGATCACGATGCCGAGGCTGTCCGGGTCGGCGGCGGTCTTCTCCGCGGCGCGCAGGCAGAACGGCGGGTAGTCGTCCTGGGCGTCGTAGATGTGGGGTCCGCAGTCGACGGGCTCGTGGCCATGGGCCTTGAGCCACTCGACGAGGTGGTTCTTGAGGTCAAAACCGGCATGGTCGGAGCCGAGGTACACGCGCATGCGATGAGTGTGACACGGGCGCCGTCGGGTAGGCGCGGCTGGGTCTGCCCGGGGCTCCTGCACGGAAAGCTACCCCCCGCCTTCTGTACGCAAGCGCATCGCGTAACCGTCCAGGGTTTCACACAACAATCCGGCTGCAGACCTTCCAATCCACGGTGAACGAAGATCTAATGCGGGGGATCCATCCGAGAACCACGAAGGACGGTGCACATGGGCGCGCACCCGCCTACCACCAAAGTGGTCCCCACTGCCGGTGACCCCGGCAGCGGTGTGACCGGGGGGCAGTCGCAGGACGGACTGCAGGCAGGACTCAAGAACCGCCACCTGTCGATGATCGCCATCGGCGGGGTCATCGGCGCCGGCCTGTTCGTCGGTTCCGGCGCCGGGATCGCGGCCGCCGGACCGGGCATCCTGCTCTCGTACGCGCTGACCGGCCTGCTGGTCGTGCTCGTGATGCGGATGCTGGGTGAGATGGCCGCGGCCTCTCCCACCTCGGGGTCGTTCTCCGCCTACGCGGACCGGGCGCTGGGCCGCTGGGCCGGTTTCACGATCGGCTGGCTGTACTGGTTCTTCTGGTCGGTCGTGCTGGCCGTCGAGGCGACCGCGGCCGCCGCGATCCTCACCGGGTGGGTCCCGGCCGTCCCGCAGTGGGCCTGGGCTCTGCTGGTGATGATCGTGCTGACCGGTACGAATCTGGTCTCGGTCGGGTCGTTCGGCGAGTTCGAGTTCTGGTTCGCCGGGATCAAGGTCGTGGCGATCGTCATCTTCATCGTGGTCGGCGCGATGGCGATATTCGGGCTGCCGCCGGGCGGTGACCCGGTCGGGGTGTCGCATCTGACCGGGGACGGCGGGTTCCTGCCGAACGGTCCCGGCGCGATCCTCTCCGGCATGCTGCTGGTGGTCTTCTCCTTCATGGGCAGCGAGATCGTCACGCTGGCGGCGAGCGAGTCGCCCAACCCGGTGCAGGCCGTCCGCAAGGCCGTCAACAGCGTCATCTGGCGGATCGCGCTCTTCTACATCGGCTCGATCACGGTGATCGTGACGCTGCTGCCGTGGGACGACCCGGCGGTGGCGAAGAGCCCGTACGTGGCCGTGCTGAAGTCGCTGGAGATCCCGTACGCGGGCACCGTGATGGACGTCGTGGTGCTGACCGCGGTGCTGTCCTGTCTGAACTCCGGGCTCTACACCGCCTCCCGGATGGCGTTCTCGCTCGGTCAGCGCGGCGATGCGCCGAAGTCGTTCGCCACCGTCAACAAGGGCGGTGTCCCGGCGGTCGCGATCTACGCGTCGGTCGCCTTCGGCTTCATCGCGACGATCTTCAGCTACACCTCGAAGGACACCATCTTCCAGTTCCTGCTGAACTCGTCGGGCGCGGTGGCACTGTTCGTCTGGCTGGTCATCTGTCTCTCGCAGCTGCGGATGCGCCGGATCATCGAGCGGGAGACGCCGGAGCGGCTGACGGTGCGGATGTGGCTGTACCCGTGGCTGACGTACGCGACGATCGGGCTGATCGTCTTCGTCATCGGCTACATGTTCTACGACCCGGACGGGCGCGAGCAGATGATCCTTTCGGTCGTCGCGGCCGTGGTGGTGCTGGCGGTCGGGCTGATCCTGGACCGCCGCCGCCCGCGGGAGCGGGACGCGGTCGAGGCCGAGCGCGTGTAACGCCGTACGGCGGAAGACAAGAGGGCGGGGCCCGCACCGAGTTGGTGCGGGCCCCGCCCTCTTCATATCGGGCACCTCAACCATCGATTGAGGAACCCCCACGGCGATCAACCACCTCCGCGAGAGCGGCTGGGGGCACCTCCCAGCGGTAGCTGGGGGAGGTTGAGCCGCAAAATCAGCGGCGCCCGGCCAGCTTCCAGGCCGTGGGCAGCGCGCCCATCGCCAGCGCGGCCTTGAGGGCGTCGCCGATGAGGAACGGGACCATGCCGACGGCGACCGCCTCGCCGAGGGACATCCCGGTGCTCAGGGCCAGGTAGGGGACGCCGACGGCGTAGATCAGGGCCATGCCGGCGGCCATGGTGGCGGCGGTGCGCAGCACCCCGCGGTCGCCGCCGCGGCGGGCCAGCGCGCCCACGGCGGTGGCGGCCAGCAGCATGCCCACGATGTAGCCGAAGGTGGCCCCGCCGGCGCCCGAGGCACCGCCGGCGAACCACGGCATGCCCGCGAGCCCCGCCAGGGCGTACAGCGCCAGCGACAGCAGACCGCGGCCCGCCCCGAGCGAGGCGCCGACCAGCAGGGCGGCGAAGGTCTGGCCGGTGACCGGGACCGGGGAGCCGGGGACCGGGACGGCGATCTGGGCCGCGATACCGGTGAGCGCGGCTCCACCGAGCACCAGCGCGGCGTCACGGACGCGGGCGCGGGAGGCGGTGGCGGCCGGCAGCAGATCGGCGAGGACCGTGCCAGGACGGGTGAGAGCTGCAGTGCTCATCAGGACTCCGCGGATGTGAGTTTCGGATATGGGACGGGACGCGATGACGTTAGTCCAGGGGGCCGCCGGCGATCATCGTGTGGCGGCGACAAAGCCGTACCGGCCCGCTTGGAGAGTTCCGAACAACCGCCACCTTGCCCGGCCCTGACGGGGTGCGTGGCGTCTTTGCAGGTCACGTGATGCTCATCACGGCCGGGGCCGTCTTCCGGCGCCGGTTTTGTGGTAGCGCGCGGGGTGCGGCGACACTGTGTCCGCCCCGCGGTGAGCTGTGGAGTTCCCCCAAACCCGCCGGCGGCCCCCGCCGCCCCGGCCCTTGCGAGAGTACGAGTCCATGCACGACACAACGACCCAAGCCGGTGAGCCCGCCCTCGGCGCGGGGACCGGTGAGAAAGAGCCGCTGTCCGCGGGGCTCAAGCAGCGCCATCTGACGATGCTGGGCCTGGGCGGGGTGATCGGCGCGGGCCTGTTCGTGGGCTCCGGCGCGGGGATCGCGGTGGCCGGCCCGGGGATCGTGCTGTCGTATCTGATCGCGGGCGCGCTGGCGATGCTGGTCATGCGGATGCTCGGCGAGATGTCGGCGGCGATGCCGGCGTCGGGTGCGTTCTCGGTGCACGCCGAGCGGGCGCTGGGCCGCTGGGCCGGGTTCAGTGTGGGCTGGCTGTACTGGTTCCTGCTGGTCGTGGTGCTCGCCGTGGAGGCCACCGGTGCGGCGCAGATCGCCAACGGCTGGGTGCCGGCGGTGCCGCAGTGGGGCTGGGTGCTGATCTTCATGATCGTGTTCACCGTCGCCAACCTGGCCGCGGTGCAGAACTTCGGCGAGTTCGAGTTCTGGTTCGCGGCACTGAAGGTCACCGCGATCGTGCTCTTCCTCGCGCTGAGCCTGCTGGCGGTCTTCGGGGTGCTGCCGGACACCGAGCCGGTCGGCCTGGCGAACCTCACCGGGCACGGCGGCTTCCTTCCCCACGGCTGGGCCGGGGTGATCTCCGGTGTCCTCGCGGTGGTGTTCGCGTTCGGCGGCCTGGAGGTCGTCACCATCGCCGCGGCCGAGTCGGACGATCCGGCGCGTGCGGTGGGCCGGGCGGTGCGCAGCGCCGTGTGGCGGATCCTGTTCTTCTACGTCGGCTCGATGCTGGTGATCGTGACGCTGCTGCCCTGGTCGTCGATGCAGCCGGGCAAGAGCCCCTACGTCGCGGTGCTGGACAGCATCGGGGTGCCGGGCGCCGGCCAGATCATGAACATCGTGGTGTTCGTGGCGCTGCTCTCCGCGCTGAACGCCAACCTCTACGGCTCGTCGCGGATGGTGTTCTCACTCGCCGAGCGCGGCGAGGCGCCGCGGGCGCTGCTGAAGGTCTCCGGAGGGGTGCCGCGCCGGGCCGTGCTCGCGTCGGTGGCCTTCGGGTTCGTCTCCGTGCTGCTGAATCTGAAATGGCCGGATTCGGTCTTCCTGTACATGCTCAACGCGGTCGGCGCGGTGCTGTTGTTCGTGTGGGGGCTGGTCGCCGTCTCCCAGCTGCGGCTGCGTCCGCGCATCGAACGCGAGACACCCGGGAAGCTGACCCTGCGGATGTGGGCGTTCCCGTATCTGACCTGGGCGGCGCTGGTGGCCATGGGCGGCGTGCTGGTGCTGATGCTGACCGACGACACGGCCCGTCCGCAGCTGCTGTGGTCGGCCGGGGCGACGGGCGCGGTGTTGCTCGTCGCGGGCCTCCGCGAACTCCGCGGGCGGCGCGCCCGGCGCTGATCCGCCCTGCGTCGAAGGTCACACCGCGTCGTATTCGACGAGGAATCAGGCACACATAGTGACGATCACGTCTGAATACCGAACATTCGCTGCACAAGTGTTGCCCTGAGCGGACACCGGCGCTCAAACTGAGCCCGCTTTGCCGAGGACCCGGAGTTGTGCCGTCGGCAGGCCCTTCGCGACCTGCTGCCCCGGCGGGGGTCCAGGGGGCCCGGCAGCACCGTCGCGCCGGTCGCGGCCCCGGGAGAACGCAGTAACGCCTTGCTCCGCTCTCACCTACTGGGACAGGTACGACATGAATCGGACACCCTCGTCCGCCGCCGCCGCGCGCGAGCAGAGCGACGCGGTTCAGGGCGCGGGCCCCGACAGCGGATCCACGCTGTCCAACGGCCTCAAGCAGCGCCACCTCTCGATGATCGCCCTGGGCGGGGTGATCGGCGCGGGCCTGTTCGTCGGCTCGCGCGAGGGCATCGCGGCGGCCGGCCCCTCGATCGTGCTGGCCTACGCCGTGTCCGGCGCCCTGGTCATGCTGATCATGCGCATGCTCGGCGAGATGGCCGCGGCCAATCCGGCCTCCGGCTCCTTCTCCGTGCACGCCGAGCGCTCCATAGGCTCGTGGGCCGGATTCACGGTCGGCTGGATGTTCACCGCGCTGCTGTGTGTGGCGGTGGCCGCCGAGGCGATGGGCGCCGCGGACATCATGGTCCAGTGGTTCCCGGGCTCCGAGCCCTGGATGTGGGTCCTGCTGTTCATGGTGATCTTCACCGGTACCAACCTGGCCGCGGTCAGCAACTTCGGTGAGTTCGAGTTCTGGTTCGCCGCCCTGAAGGTCGCGGCGATCGCCATCTTCCTGGTCCTGGGGCTGCTGGCCATCTTCGGTCTGCTGCCCGGCACCCCCGCTCCGGGCACCACGCACCTCACCGGTGACGGCGGCTTCCTCCCCAAGGGCGTCGACGGCCTGATGATCGGCCTGCTGGCCTCGGTGTTCGCCTACGGCGGCCTGGAGACGGTGACCATCGCGGCCGCCGAGTCCAAGGACCCGGTCCGCGGCGTCGCCCGCGCGGTGCGTACCGCGATGTGGCGGATCGCCCTCTTCTACGTCGGCTCGATGGCCGTCATCGTCACGGTCATCCCCTGGAGCGCCCCCTCCATCGCCAAGAGCGGTCCGTACGTGGCGGTCCTGGACTACCTGGAGATCCCGGCGGCCGGCCAGGTCATGAACGTCGTCATCCTGGTCGCCCTGCTCTCCGCGGTGAACGCCAACCTCTACGGCGCCTCACGGATGGCGTACTCGCTCATCTCCCGCGGCCAGGGCCCGGCCTTCCTCGGCAAGGTCAGCGGCGGCGTCCCGCGCCGCGCCGTCCTGCTGTGCGCCGCCTTCGGCTTCTTCGCGGTCGTGCTGAGCTTCCTGTGGCCCGACACGCTCTTCCAGTGGCTGCTGAACATGGTCGGCGCGGCCGTCCTGGTGGTGTGGGGCTTCATCGCCGTCGCCCAGCTGCGGATGCGCCGGATGCTGGAGCGCGAGGCACCCGAGAAGCTCGTGGTGAAGATGTGGGCCTTCCCGGTGCTGACCTGGGTGGCGCTGGCGGGTATCACCGCCGTGCTGCTGCTGATGCTGCGCGATGAGAACCAGCGCATCCAGCTGCTGTTCACCGGTGGCTTCGGGGTGGTGCTGACGGTGATCGGACTGATCCGGCAGCGGGCGCTGGGCCGGGGCGCGGGCCTGTCCGAGGAGTAGCGCTCCCCCACTCCCCATCAGGCGGGGCGGGACCTCATTCCGAGGTCCCGCCCCGCCTCCGTCTTTGGGACCAGGCCGGTCACCGCAACCGGCCGGTGATCACTGCTGCTGATAGCGTGCTCTTGCACATTGTTTGCAACTACTGCATGTAAGCAGCTTGGAGGCGGGATCGGCATGGCGACCTACACACTTCCGGAACTCCCCTACGACTACGCGGCGCTGGCCCCGGTCATCAGCCCCGAGATCATCGAGCTGCACCACGACAAGCACCACGCGGCGTATGTGAAGGGTGCGAACGACACCCTGGAGCAGCTCGCTGAGGCGCGCGACAAGGACCAGTGGGGCAGCATCAACGGCCTGGAGAAGAACCTCGCGTTCCACCTCTCCGGCCACATCCTGCACAGCATCTACTGGCACAACATGACCGGTGAGGGCGGCGGCGAGCCGCTGGAGAAGGACGGTGTGGGCGAGCTGGCCGACGCGATCGCCGAGTCCTTCGGCTCGTTCGCGAAGTTCAAGGCCCAGCTGACCAAGGCCTCCGCCACCACCCAGGGCTCCGGCTGGGGCGTCCTCGCCTACGAGCCGGTCACCGGCCGGCTGATCGTCGAGCAGATCTACGACCACCAGGGCAACGTCGGCCAGGGCTCGGTCCCGATCCTGGTCTTCGACGCCTGGGAGCACGCCTTCTACCTGCAGTACAAGAACCAGAAGGTGGACTTCATCGAGGCCATGTGGCAGGTCGTGAACTGGCAGGACGTCGCCAAGCGGTACCGCTCCGCTCAGGAGCGGGCGAACAACCTGCTGCTGGCTCCGTAACAGCGTTACAGACGTCCCGCCTCGTGATCGTCTTCTCACCTTTCGCTTGGCGGGCGGAAGAACGGCGAGGCCCCACGAGGACGTGACTCGTGGGGCCTCGCCCGTGTTCGTCCACGGGCCGGTGGTCGGTCTGTGCCCACCCGTTCCGCCCAGCGGAACGACTGCCCACAGCCCGGGTCTCAGTCGAAAATCGGGCCCTGCGTCCGGGTCCGCTTGATCTCGTAGAAGCCCGGGATGGACGCGACCATCAGCGTGCCGTCCCACAGCTTGGCGGCCTCCTCGCCCTTGGGGGCCGGGGTGACGACCGGGCCGAAGAAGGCGATCTGGTCGCCGTCGTGACCCGGGACGGCGATGACGGGAGTGCCGACCTCCTGGCCGACCAGGTCGATGCCTTCCTTGTGGGAGGCGCGCAGCTCCGCGTCGTAGGCGTCGGAGTCCGCGGCGTCGGCCAGCTCGGCGGGCAGGCCGGCCTCCGCGAGGGCGTCCACGATCGTCTCGCGGGTGCGCTCCAGACCGCGGTTGTGGAAGCGGGTGCCGAGCGCGGTGTAGAGCGGGCCGAGCACCTCGCTGCCGTGCTGCTGCTCGGCGGCGATGCACACCCGCACCGGGCCCCAGGCGGTCTTGAGCAGTTCGCGGTACTCCTCGGGCAGCTCGTCGAGCCGGTCCTCGTTCAGCACCGCCAGGCTCATCACATGCCAGCGCACCTCGACCGGGCGGACCTTCTCCACCTCCAGCATCCAGCGGGAGGTCATCCAGGCCCAGGGGCACAGCGGGTCGAACCAGAAGTCTGCGGGGGTCTTCGCGGTCTCGGACACGGGGTCTCCTCTTCACGGCTGTGCGCGTAGGTCAACGGTGCAGTTCCTGGAAGGTTCAACCGCCGGTGGGCGTGCCATGATTCCCCGTGTTCGATATTCGAGACGAGGACGAGGGAGTCACGGCGTGCCAGGTGAGAATCTTTCCCGGGACGAAGCACGTGAGCGGGGCCGGCTGCTGAGCGTCGACGCCTACGACGTGGCGCTGGACGTCCGCTCAGCGGTCGCCCGTGACGCGTCGGCCGAGACCTTCCGCTCCCTGACCACCCTCCGCTTCCGCTGCGCCGAGCCCGGCGCCTCGACCTTCGTGGACCTGCTGGCACCGTCGGTCACCTCGGTCACCCTCAACGGCCGGGAGCTGGACCCCGGGGCGGTGTTCGACGGCACCCGGATCACGCTGGACGGGCTGGCCGCCGAGAACACCCTCGTCGTCGACGCGCAGTGCGCCTACAGCCGGACCGGTGAGGGCCTGCACCGCTTCGTGGACCCCGAGGACGGCGAGGTCTACCTCTACACGCAGTACGAACCGGCCGACTCCCGCCGGGTCTTCGCGAACTTCGAACAGCCCGATCTGAAGGCCCCGTTCACCTTCGAGGTGACCGCCCCCGAGGGCTGGCTGGTGGTCAGCAACGGCGCACAGGAGGGCGGGGCCGAGGGCGGCCGGCACCGTTTCGCGACGACGAAGCCGATCTCGACGTACATCACGGCCGTGGTCGCCGGCCCGTACCACTTCGTCTCCGACACCTACCGGCGCACCTTCGAGGACGGGACGGAGCTGGAGATCCCGCTGGGCGCGCTGTGCCGCAAGGGGCTGGCGAAGCACTTCGACGCGGACGACGTCTTCACCGTCACCAAGCAGGGCCTGGACTTCTTCCACGACCACTTCGACTTCCCGTACCCGTTCGGGAAGTACGACACCGCCTTCGTCCCGGAGTACAACCTCGGGGCGATGGAGAACCCCGGCTGTGTCACCTTCCGCGAGGAGTTCATCTTCCGCGGGAAGGTGACCGAGGCGTCCTACGAGCGCCGGGCCAACGTCATCCTGCACGAGATGGCGCACATGTGGTTCGGCGATCTGGTCACCATGCAGTGGTGGGACGACCTGTGGCTCAAGGAGTCCTACGCGGACTTCATGGGGGCCTTCGCGCTGGTGGAGGCGACCCGCTTCCGGGACGGCTGGATCACCTTCGCCAACCGCCGCAAGTCCTGGGCCTACCGCGCCGACCAGCTGCCCTCCACCCACCCGGTCACCGCCGACATCCGTGACCTGGAGGACGCCAAGCTCAACTTCGACGGCATCACCTACGCCAAGGGCGCCGCGGTCCTCAAGCAGCTGGTGGCGTATGTGGGGCAGGAGGCGTTCCTGGAGGGCGCCCGGCGCTACTTCAAGCGGCACGCCTACGGCAACACCCGGCTGACGGACCTGCTGACGGTGCTGGAGGAGACGTCCGGCCGGGACCTGGCGAGCTGGTCGCGTGCCTGGCTGGAGACCGCGGGCGTCAACTCCCTGACCCCGCAGGTGACCTATGACGCCAAGGACCGGATCACCGAGCTGAGCATCCTCCAGGAGGCGGCACCCGAGCAGCCCGAGCTGCGGCCGCACCGGGTCGCGGTGGGCCTCTACCGGCGCCAGGGCGCGGACCCGGCGCTGGTGCGCTACGCCCGTGCGGAGGTGGATGTCTCCGGGCCGCGGACGGTCGTCCCGGAGCTGGCCGGTGCCGAGCGGCCCGAGCTGGTCCTGGTCAACGACGACGATCTGACGTACTGCAAGGTCCGTTTCGACGAGGGGTCGCTGGCCACCCTGCGGGCCCGGCTCGGCGATCTGGCCGACCCGATGGCGCGGGCGCTGTGCTGGGCCGCGCTGTGGGGTCTGACCCGGGACGGGCTGATGCCGGCCCGCGACTACCTCGGCCTGGTGCGGCGGTTCGCGGGCCAGGAGACCGACATCGGTGTGCTGCAGTCGCTGCACGGGCAGGCGCAGACGGCGCTGGAGTACTACTCCGCGCCGGACCGCCGGGAGCCCGCGGCGCGGGACCTGGCCGAGGGCGCGCTGCACGAGCTGCGGCTGGCCGCGCCCGGCAGCGGCCATCAGCTCACCTGGGCCCGGCACTTCGCCGCCCTCGCCACCACGCCCGCCGATCTCCAGCTGCTCAAGGGCCTGCTGGACGGTACGGCGAAGATCGACGGCCTGGACGTGGACCAGGAGCTGCGCTGGACCCTGCTGGAGCCGCTGGCCGCCCACGGTGTCGCGGACGAGGCGGTGCTCGCCGCCGAGCTGGCCCGTGACGACACCGCGTCCGGCAAGCGCCACCAGGTGCGCTGTCTGGCCGCCCGCCCCTCGGCCGGGGTGAAGGCGCAGGCGTGGGCGGACGTCGTGGAGTCCGATGCGCTCTCCAATGCGCTGGTGGAGGCGACGATCGCCGGGTTCGCGCAGCCCGGGCAGCGGGAGCTGCTGGCCCCGTACGCCCCGCGCTACTTCGCGGAGATCGAGCGGGTGTGGCGGGAGCGGTCCATCGAGATCGCGATGGATGTGGTGCGCGGGCTGTTCCCGTCCTGGCAGGTGGAGCAGGCCACGCTGGACGCCGCGGACCGCTGGCTGGACGGGCACGGCCAGGCGGCCCCGGCGCTGCGCCGGATGGTGCTGGAGGAGCGGGACGATCTGGCCCGTGCGCTGCGGGCACAGGCTTGTGACGAGGCGGCCGGGGCACGGCCGTAACCCCCGTGACGACCAGCCTTTTTCGGCAGTCGAACGCCCGTACTTTAGTACAGGGTTGTCCGGTTTGTGGTACGGGCGTGTAACAGCGGTTAGGGGGCGGAGCGGGGGCGGGAATCGACCCGGCATGAACCACGACACCCCGCTCTCCCCCCTCCCCCTCCAGCACCTGACCGCCTCCCGGTGCCGGGTGATGACCACCCGTCAGCTGCGCGAGCACGGCATCGCGGCGGCGGAGACCACCGAACGCTGCCGCCCCGGCGGCAGCTGGCAACAAGTGCTCCCGGGCATCTACCTGCTCCATGCGGGGCCGCCCACCAGCGAGGAGCGGCTGCATGCGGTCCTGCTGTACGCCAGTCACCGGGGGCCGACCGTCCCCCGGCAGGGCAGTCCGTCGGGGGACGCCCCGGAGGCGATGATCACGGGCCTGGCGGCGCTCGCCCTGCACGGCTTCACCGAGGCGCCCCCGCTGCTCGCCCTGGACCGCATCGAGGTGCTGGTCTCCCGCACCCGGCGGCTGCGCTCCACCGGCTTCGCGCGGATCCTGCGGGCGGTGGAACTGCCCGTCCCGCAGGACGTCACAGGGGTGCCGGCCGCGCCGGTGCCGCGTGCGCTGGCGGACGCGATCGGCACGCTCACCGACGCCTCGGCGGTGCGCCGGCTGCTGACCGAGGCGGTCCGCGGCGGCCACTGCGAGGCGAGTGCGGTGGTACGGGAGCTGAGCCGGGCCCGGCTGCTGACCCGGCCGCACGTGGTGGACGCGGTGGACACCCTGCTGGCCGAGGGCCGGGCGCTGGCGGAGCAGCAGTTGTACGCCATGGTGCGGGAGCACGGGCTGCCGGACCCGCTGTGGAACGTCGATCTGCGGCTGCCGGGCGGGCCGCACCTGGGCGGTGTGGACGCCTTCTGGCCGGAGCACTCGGTGGCCCTGGAGATCGACACCCGGGCACCGCGCGCCGAGGAGGACCCGCTGCACTCGCCGTTCTTCCACAAGCGCGAGCATCTGGAGCGCCTGGGCATCACCGTCGTCCGCTGTCTGCCCCGCACCCTGCGCCAGTCCCCCGAGCAGCAGGCCGCGGTGGTCCGTACGGCCCTGATGGCCGCCGGGGACCGGGAGCCGGGTGCGTATGTGGTGGTCCTGCCGCGGTAGTGCGGCCCCGGGCCGGTCAGCGCCGCTTGAGCAGCAGCTCGACGTTGCGGTCCCGGGCCGTGCCCGCGAGGTCCGTACGGGACTGGGGCGCGTTGAAGGACAGCTCGCGGTAGAGGGCGGCCAGCCCGGTCTGCGAGAGGTCGGTGAAGTCCGTGCGGTGCGGGGCGGCCGACTCGACCAGGGTGGTGAACAGCGACAGCGTGCCGTCGTGGTTGTCCACCAGCTCGATGACCCGGGCCAGTTGCGGGAAGTCGATGTGCGAGGCGGTGGAGATCTCCCAGAAGCCGCCGTGCGCCATGATCTCGTTCTTGTGACTGTGGCCGTTGATCCAGCCGACGACCGCGGGGTGCGCGGCCAGCACCTCGACCAGCTCCGGGCCGCCGTGCCGCTTCTCGTGCGGCCGGGCCGGGTCGGGGCGGGTGTTGTTCATCGTCTTGCTGGTGTGGTGGCTGAAGACCAGCACATGGGCCTTCTCGCCCTTCTCGTTCTCCTTCAGGGTCCGCTCCAGCCAGCGCAGTTGGGCGTCGCCGACCGAGCCGGTGTAGTGGCCGCCGGGGTCGGTGGTGTCCAGGCTGATGCCGAGGACGTCGTCGGAGATCCGGAAGCTGTAGTAGAGGCGGGTCCCGTCGAGGTGCGCGGCGGTGTAGCCGTGGCCGTGCGGGCCGGGGCCGGTGTGCGCCGGGTCCAGGTGGGCGCGCAGATACTCGGCCCGGGTGAAGGGGGCGCGCCGCTCGTCGGGGGTGACCCTCCTGGACTGCTTGGCGTGCGACTTCAGCAGCCGCTTGAAGTCCTCCCCCTTGGGGTCGAGGCCGTCCTTGACCGCCTGCCACACCTTCGCGGCCTCGGCGGAGGGCAGCGTCTCCAGCTTGTGCTCGCCGGTGGCGACCTCGGTCCAGAACGGGTCACCGGGCGCATAGCAGCCGCCGGGCAGCGAGTCGTGGTTGCCGACCGTCGAGTACCAGGGCATCCGCAGGCCGGGGCTGTGGACGGTCCGGATCGCCGCGTCCAGGAACCCGTCCAGCCGGGGGAAGCCCAGCGCCTTGTCGGCGTCGCGCACCGCGCTGTCCGGCTGCCAGTACAGCTTCAGCCCGCTGTCCTGGACGCCTTCGTAGCGGCGCGGGTCGCCGGAATTCGGGGTGATCCGGCCGCCGCTCATCGCGGTCAGGTACCACTCCAGCTCCAGCTTGGAGTTGTTGTCGGTGTTGTCGCCGGTGGTCATCACGAAGGACAGCGGGGCACCGGTGGCGGGCCCGCCGGGCAGCGCGTTGACCCGCTCGATCAGCGAGACGACCCCGGCCACGGACAGCGCCTCCTGCGGCCGCCAGGCGCTGGCGGTCTCGGCGCGCAGGTACTCGTAGCGCAGCGGGCTCTGCACGTCGACCAGGTGCAGATCGGTGAACTGCACGAACGAGGCCAGCGCGGTACGCCGCCCGTCCCGTCCGCCGTGTGCGGTGCCCAGCTCGGTGCGTACCACCCGGTCCCAGGCGGGGCCGTCGCCGAGCCGGCGGAAGCCGCCGCTGCCGCGCGGGGCGGACACACCGCCGAGGGTGGTGCCCCGGGTGTAGGGGACGCGGGGGACGGCGGGGGCCTCGACCGGTACGGGCGCCGCCGGGGCCGGGCCGGGGCTGACGGTGGCGGCCTGCGCCGTCCGGTCGGGGCCGAAGGCGAGCCCGAGTCCGGTGGCGGCGCCGACGGCTCCGGTGGCGGCGAGGAACGTACGGCGGTCGAGAGTGGCGGCGGCGGACCGTATACGGGACATACGCGGGCTCCCCGGGTGCGAACGCAAAGGCGGCCGGGCAGCACAACTGCCCTGTCACCTTGGATGGTTGGCAGCGGGGGTGACCTGGACGTGAACGCCACCGCAACGCGGAGAACCCATCACCGCACAGGGATCTCCGTGTCATCGGCCGGTCACCGGCCCCTGTTGCCGTCGGCGGACGCCGGTCACCGGCCGTTCACCCGGCGGGGCAGCGGGGGCGGCACGGCCGTCCGGTCAGCCGCACTCCGCCCCCGCCCGGCCCGCTATGCGCCACCGGCCTCCCCGCCGCGCGGCCACACGGCGAGGGCGACCAGCACGGCGGCCCAGACGCCCAGCGGCAGCAGCGGCCAGTAGAACTCCAGCTCACCCTTGTGGAAGCAGTGCACACCCCAGACCGCCGACATGATCACGGCGCCGCCGAGCCAGTAGCGCCATTCCTCGATCCATGCCCGCAGGTCCCTGCGGTCCCGCTCCCGGTCCGAGATCCGCTCGGCAGGATCACGTCGCTCCGCCATCCCTGTCCCCCTTCGCGTCAGCACGCCTTTGAAGCCGCACTCCATTTTGAGAATACGACCGTATCTCAAAAAGAATACACCCGTATCCTGACGGGGACGCGCCGGCGGAGACCGCCCGACGGCGGGAGTGAGGAGGAGCACACCGTGCCCAGAACCGTGGACCGTGCGCAGCAGCGCCGGCAGATCGGTGCGGCGGTTCTGCGCCTCGCCGCGGAGCAGGGCCTGGACGAGGTCAGCGTGCGCACCGTGGCCGCCGCGGCCGGCCGCTCACCGGGTGCCGTACAGAAGTACTTCCGCACCAAGGACGAGCTGCTGGCCTTCGCCGCCGAGCTGGCCGGTGAACGCGTCGAGGAGCGGATGGCCGCCGTCGAGCGCGGTCTGCCACCGCGTGAGGCGCTGCGGGCACTCGTCCTCGCCACCCTCCCCGTGGACGCCGAACGCCGGGCCGAGGCCGCGGCCCAGCTGGCCTTCGCCACCCGCGCGGCCCACCATCCCGGGCTCGGCGCGATCCGCCGGCAGGTCGACCAGGGGGTCCGGGAGGCCCTCGGCGGCTGGCTGGCGTCCGCCGGGCACGGCCGCGGCCCGGATCCGGCCGCCGACTGCCTGGCCCTCGCGGATGCCGTACTCGCGCTGTCCGACGGGCTGGCGCTGCGGCTGCTGTACGCGCCCGACGACCGGGAAGCGCTGCTGTGCGCCCTCGACCGCGCGCTGGAGGCGCTGCTTCCGCCCCCGGTGCCGCATCCTTGAAAGGTGGATTCCGGCGCCGTCCACGCTCCACGGAATGGAACGGATTGGACAACGCGACGGGTATCACACACATGATGGAGGCACTACTGAGCAGGTGTTCCGAGCAGACACCCATGTCAGGCCAGAAAGAAGGAGTCCCATGAGGATCGGAATCGTCGGAGCCACCGGACAGGTCGGCGGCGTGGTGCGGGGCATCCTCGCCGAGCGGAACTTCCCGGTCGAGCAGCTGCGGCTGTTCGCTTCGGCCCGGTCCGCCGGACGCACCCTTCCGTGGCAGGACACCGAGATCACCGTCGAGGACGCGGCCACCGCCGACTACTCGGCGCTGGACATCGTGATCTTCTCGGCCGGCGGCGCCACGTCCAAGGCGCTGGCGGAGAAGGTCGCCGACGCCGGACCGGTCGTGATCGACAACTCCTCGGCCTGGCGCCGTGACCCCCAGGTCCCGCTGGTCGTCTCCGAGGTCAACCCGCAGGCCATCACGGACCGGCCCAAGGGCATCATCGCCAACCCGAACTGCACGACCATGGCCGCCATGCCGGTGCTGCGTCCGCTGCACGACGAGGCCGGTCTGGTCTCGCTGGTCGTCGCCACCTACCAGGCGGTCTCCGGCAGCGGTCTGGCCGGTGTGGAGGAGCTGGAGGGCCAGGTCCGCAAGGTCATCGAGCAGGACGCCACCAAGCTGACGCACGACGGTGGCGCGGTGGAGTTCCCGGAGCCCGACAAGTACGTCGCCCCGATCGCCTTCAATGTGCTGCCGATGGCCGGCTCGATCGTCGACGACGGGCTGAACGAGACCGACGAGGAGCAGAAGCTCCGCCACGAGAGCCGCAAGATCCTGGAGATCCCGGACCTGAAGGTGTCCGGCACCTGTGTCCGCGTCCCGGTCTTCACCGGTCACTCGCTGCAGGTCAACGCCCGCTTCGCGCGTCCGCTCAGCCCCGCCCGGGCCCAGGAGCTGCTGGCCGGCGCCCCCGGCGTCACCCTCTCCGACGTGCCCACCCCGCTCCAGGCCGCCGGCCAGGACGCGTCCTTCGTGGGCCGCATCCGTGAGGACGAGACCGCCGAGAACGGCCTGGCGCTGTTCGTCTCCAACGACAACCTCCGCAAGGGCGCGGCGCTGAACGCCGTCCAGATCGCGGAGCTGGTCGCCGCGGAGCTGCGCGGCTGACCGCCCCCGGCGCAAAACGGCGGGTGCCCGTACGGAGTCTCCGTACGGGCACCCGCCGTTTTCACGGTCAGGGCCGCCGGACCTCGAAGTGGAAGCAGCCGTACTCCACGGCCCGGACGTGCACCAGCGCCACCTCCGGGTCCGCGAACGCCTCCCCGAGGGCCGCGTCGAACGCCGCCGGGGCGTCCCCCGGGACCTCCAGGAGCCGGCCGCCGACGATCTCGCCCCGGGCGTTGTAGCGGCGCAGCACCCGCAGGGCGCCCGCCCGCACGGCCGGATAGCGGCCGGCCGCGGCGTCCGGGCCGCCGCACGGCTCGGCGTGGACGAACACCGGGCCCTGCTCGTCGTAGGCCCCGGGCTGCGCCCCGGTCGCGTCCGCCCAGCGGCGCAGCGGCGCGTACGAGACCAGCGCGACCCGCTCGCCGGCGCGGACGTCGCGCAGACAGCAGCGCAGCGGACTGCCGACGGCGTCCAGCGGCACCCCGTCCTCGCGGGCGGTGAACGGCGCGGCGGGCCGCCCGGCGTCGTCGGTTGCGCAGAGCTCCTTGTGGGCGGTCGCCGGGAGAGGAAGTGCGGTGTAGGTCGTCATGGGCCCAGCCTCGTGCGCGCGGGCCGCGCGCGCTGGCGGGAATCGGACGCCGTGATCGGCGCGCGCTCCGGAGTGCCGGAAGCCGGCCCGGCGCGGGTGCTCTCCACTCCTTCGATCACCACCCCGCGGAGGCCGGACCACGTGGAAGGATGGCCGAAGAGTCCGATGTGATGACGCATGCGAAGGAGATGGCCGGGTGCCTGGCACAAATCTGACCCGCGACGAGGCGCAGGAGCGGGCGCGCCTGCTGACCGTGGACGCGTATGAGATCGATCTCGACCTCTCCGCCGCGCAGGAGGGGGGCGCCCCCGGGTCGGCCGAGGACGGGAGCACAGGAGGCACGTACCGGTCCGTGACGACGGTGCGGTTCGACGTCGCCGAGGCGGGCGCGGACTCCTTCATCGATCTGGTGGCGCCGGCCGTGCGCGAAGTGGTGCTCAACGGCGAGGCGCTGGATCCGGGCGAGGTGTTCAAGGACTCGCGGATCGCGCTGACGGGGCTGCGGGCCGGCCGCAACGATCTGACGGTCGTGGCGGACTGCGCCTACACCAACACCGGTGAGGGGCTGCACCGCTTCGTCGACCCGGTCGACCAACAGGCCTATCTGTACACACAGTTCGAGGTGCCGGACGCCCGTCGGGTGTTCGCTTCCTTCGAGCAGCCGGATCTGAAGGCGACCTTCCAGTTCACCGTGAAGGCCCCGGAGGGCTGGACGGTGATCTCCAATTCGCCGACGCCGGAGCCGAGCGACAACGTCTGGCGCTTCGAGCCGACCCCGCGGATCTCGACCTACATCACCGCGCTGATCGTCGGCCCGTACCACAGCGTGCACAGCTCGTACGAGAAGGACGGGCGGACGGTGCCGCTGGGCATCTACTGCCGGCCGTCGCTGGCCGAGCACCTGGACGCCGACGAGATCTTCGCGGTCACCCGGCAGGGCTTCGAGTGGTTCCAGGAGAAGTTCGACTACGACTACCCGTTCGCGAAGTACGACCAGCTCTTCGTGCCGGAGTTCAACGCCGGCGCGATGGAGAACGCGGGCGCGGTGACCATCCGCGACCAGTACGTCTTCCGGTCCAAGGTGACGGACGCGGCGTACGAGGTGCGCGCGGAGACGATCCTGCACGAGCTGGCGCACATGTGGTTCGGCGACCTGGTCACCATGGAGTGGTGGAACGACCTGTGGCTGAATGAGTCGTTCGCCACCTACACCTCGATCGCCTGCCAGGCCTACGCCCCGGGCTCGAAGTGGCCGCACTCGTGGACGACGTTCGCCAACTCCATGAAGACCTGGGCCTACCGGCAGGACCAGCTGCCGTCCACGCACCCGATCATGGCCGAGATCAATGACCTCGACGATGTGCTGGTCAACTTCGACGGCATCACCTACGCCAAGGGCGCCAGCGTCCTCAAGCAGCTGGTCGCCTATGTCGGCATGGACGAGTTCTTCCAGGGCGTGCAGGCCTATTTCAAGGCGCACGCCTACGGCAACACCCGGCTCTCGGATCTGCTCGGCGCGCTGGAGGAGACCTCCGGCCGTGACCTGAAGACCTGGTCGAAGAAGTGGCTGGAGACCGCCGGGATCAACATCCTGCGGCCGGAGATCGAGGTGGACGGCGCCGGCGTCATCACCTCCTTCGCGGTGAAGCAGGAGGCTCCGGCGCTCCCGGCCGGCGCCAAGGGCGAGCCGGTGCTGCGGCCGCACCGGATCGCGGTCGGCGCCTACGAGCTGCGGGACGGCAAGCTGGTGCGGACCGAGCGCATCGAGCTGGACGTGGACGGTGAACTGACCGCCGTGCCCCAGCTGGTGGGCAAGGCGCGGCCGGCCGTCATCCTCCTCAACGACGACGATCTGTCGTACGCCAAGGTCCGGCTGGACGAGGAGTCGCTGAAGGCCGTCACCGAGCACCTCGGCGACTTCACCGAGTCGCTGCCGCGCGCCCTGTCGTGGGCGTCGGCCTGGGACATGACGCGGGACGCCGAACTCCCCGCCCGTGACTATCTGTCGCTGGTGCTGTCGGGCATCGGCAAGGAGTCGGACATCGGCGTCGTCCAGTCGCTGCACCGCCAGGTGAAGCTGGCGCTGGACCTGTACGCGGCTCCGGAGTGGCGCGAGACGGGTCTGGCGACGTGGACCGCGGCGGCCCTGGAGCAGCTGCGGGCGGCCGAGCCGGGCAGCGACCACCAGCTGGCGTGGGCCCGCGCGTTCGCCGCCTCGGCCCGTACGGACGCGCAACTGGACCTGCTGCAGGGCCTGCTGGACGGTACGGAGGAGATCTCCGGGCTGGCCGTGGACACCGAGCTGCGCTGGGCGCTGCTGCAGCGGCTGGCGGCCACCGGCCGGGCGGACGAGAAGGCCATCGCGGCGGAGCTGGACCGGGACAAGACCTCCGCGGGCGAGCGGCACGCCGCGACCGCGCGCGCGGCGCGTCCCACGGCGGAGGCGAAGGCCGAGGCCTGGGCCTCGGTCGTGGAGTCGGACAAGCTCCCCAACTCCCTGCAGGAGGCCGTCATCGGCGGCTTCGTCCAGCCGGACCAGCGGGAGCTGCTGGCGCCGTACACCGCGAAGTACTTCGCCGCGGTGAAGGACATCTGGAACTCCCGCAGCCATGAGATGGCGCAGCAGATCGTGGTGGGTCTCTACCCGGCGCTGCAGGTCTCGCAGGAGACCCTGGACACCACGGACGCCTGGCTGGCCTCGGCCGACCCGAGCCCGGCGCTGCGCCGGCTGATGACCGAGTCGCGGGCGGGGATCGAGCGGGCGCTGAAGGCGCAGCGGGCCGACGCGGCGGCCTGACCGGTCCGCCTCCCGGCACTGCCGGGGTGGTGCCGCCCGGCGGACGGGCGCCCGGTGCGCTCCGTCCGCCGGGCGGGCCGGGGTCCGCCGGGCCCCGTCCCCCTCCGGCGGGGTCCGGCGGAAAACGGGGGTGCGGCTCAGCCGCCCAGCGCGTCGAAGCGGCGGCCGAGTGCGGCGCGGCCGGCCTCGGTGAGGTCGCCGTGCAGTCGCATCCGGGCGAGGCCGCCGTCGGGGAAGACGTCCAGCCGTACGTGGGTGGCGGTGACGGCCGCCGGCAGGGCGAAGCGGTGCGGGGTGTCGGGCTGGAGCTTCGTCTTCGGCAGGATCTCGAACCAGGAGGCCTCGTCGGCCGGGTCGCCGTTGCACCCGGACAGGGCGGCCCAGCCCGCGGAGTTGCCCTTGAGGTAGGCGGTGTCGATCTCCACCGCCCGGATCTCGCCCTGCGCGGCGAGACGGAAGCGCACCCAGTCGTGGGTGCCCTTGACCCGGCGGCGGCGGTTCTCCCAGCCGTCGTCCATCTTGCGGGAGAGATCGGGCCGGATGATCTGGGCGGGCGAGGAGTAGAAGCGGTCGGAGGCGTCCTCGACGGTGCCGCCGTGCAGCACGGAGGCCAGGTCGAGGGTGCCGAGCACATCGAGCCACGCCGGGTCCGGCACGACCTCGCCGTGGACCCGGAGGCGGGCTATGCCGCCGTCGGGGTGCTGCTTGAGCCGCAGATGCGTGAAGCGGCGCTCGACGGTGACCTCGAAGCCGTTGGCGGCGTGGCCGCGGACGGGGGTGCGCGGCACCAGCTCCTCCCACTTCACCTCGTCGGCGAGCAGCTCCTCGGGGCCGGGGCTGCCGGGCAGCGAGGTGGCCTCGACGGAGACCTGCTGGGGGTAGTTGCCGCGGAAGTGGGCGGTGTCGACGACGATGCCGCGGATCACGCCAGGGGCGGCGAGCCGGATCAGCGCCCAGTCGTGGTCGTCGTCGGTGGGGAAGGGGTGGTCGCCGTCGGTGCCGCGGCGGCGCCGGGTCTCCCAGCCGTCCATGATCTTGCCCTTGTGGCCGAAGTGCTCGGGGTCGAAGACCGCCGGAGCCGGCTTCAGCAGATTCTCGCGCTCGGCGAAGAACTCGTCGTTCGCGGCGATCACACCGGCACCGAGGCGGCGGTCGGCGAGGTCGACGAGCGAGGTGAAGGGGAAGTCCCCGCCGCGGTAGTCGGCGTAGGGGTCTCCGCCGCCGTACGGGTTGGCGTCGTTGGCGTGCGGATCAGTGGTGTCGGCGGCCGGGTTGGCGGTCATCGTTGCCCTTCGATGGTGGGGAGGTGCGGACCGCTTCACGGTCGCAGCGGACCACCCCACAGGTCCATCGAAAGTTTTTGAGGAATACGTTCAGCTGGACTGAACGGTTTCCTCTCCCGGCGGCTGCGCGGCGGCCGCCTGCCGCAGCGCGGCCAGCACCCGGGCCAGCCCCGGCGCCCCCTCGGAGCCGCGCCGGGCGGCGGCGATCACATGGCGGCGCGGCTGGTCCGCGTGCAGCACCCGCAGCGCGACCCCGTCACTGCCGCGCTCCCGTACGCCGCGGCCCGCGCCGACGCCGCCCGCCATGGCCATCCGGGGCACCAGCGCCACCCCCATCCCCGCCGCGACCATCGCCCAGATCGCGCTCCAGTCGGCGGCGGCATGTGCCTGCTCGGGCACGAACCCGGCGTTCTCGCAGGCGGTGGTGGTGATCTGCGACCAGGGTCCGCTGCTGCCGAAGATCCAGGGCTCGCCCGACAGATCGGCCAGCCGCAGCCCCGGTTCGGCGGCCAGCGGATGACCGGCCGGCAGCGCCACGTCCAGCGGGTCGGCGAGCAGCGCGCCCCGGCTGAACTTGGGGTCGCGCGGGGTGGGGGCGTGCGCGGCCAGCGACAGCGCCAGATCGACGCTGCCCTCCGCCAGCAGCTCGTACGCGGCCTCCGCCTCGGCCTCCCGTACGGCGACCGACAGCCCCGGGTGGCTGCGGCGCAGCTCCTGTACGGCGGGGACCACCAGCGCGGGAATGGCGGTGGAGAACGCCCCGACCCGCACCTGGCCGGCCTCGCCCTGGAGGTAGCCGAGCAGCTCCGCGTCGGCGCGCTCCAGCTGGGCGAAGACCGCCTCCGCGTGCCGCAGCACCAGCTGGGCGGCGTCGGTCAGCCGCACCCGCCGGCCGTGGGCCTCCAGCAGCGTCACCCCGAGCGCCTTGGCCAGCCCGGTCAGCTGCTGGGAGACCGCCGAGGGCGTCATGTGCAGCGCCTCGGCGGTCGCGGTGACCGTGCCCAGCTCGTGGAGGGTGCGCAGGATGCGCAGCTTCTTGAGGTCCCAGTCGGCCATGCGGGAAGCGTACGCACCCGCCGCCGCGGTCACCGCTGACCACGGCAGCGGGGAGCCGTCCGGGTCAGGCCCGGCGGTTGGCCTCGCGGCGGGCGAGGATGGCGGCCTGGCGCTCGTCGAACTTCCGCGCCTGGCCGTCCAGGCCGTCCATGAACAGGCCCAGCTCCTCCTGCGCCGCCAGCCCGGCCGGACCCAGTCCGCCGATCTCCAGCACCTTCAGGTAGCGCAGCACCGGCTGCAGCACATCGTCGTGGTGGATCCGCAGGTTGTAGATCCCGCCGATGGCCATCCGGGCGGCGGACCGCTCGAAGCCGGGCATCCCGTGGCCGGGCATCCGGAAGCCGGTGACGACATCGCGCACCGCGCACATCGTCTGGTCGGGCGCCATCTCGAAGGCCGCACCGAGGAGGTTGCGGTAGAAGACCATGTGGAGGTTCTCGTCGGTGGCGATCCGGGCCAGCATCCGGTCGCAGACCGGGTCACCGGAGTGGTGGCCGGTGTTGCGGTGCGAGATGCGGGTGGCCAGCTCCTGGAAGGCGACGTACGCCACCGAGTGCAGCATGCTGTGCGAGTTGTCGGACTCGAAGCCCTCCGACATGTGGGCCATGCGGAACCGCTCCAGCTCGTCCGGGTCGACGGCCCGGCTGGTGAGCAGGTAGTCGCGCATCACGATGCCGTGGCGGCCCTCCTCGGCGGTCCAGCGGTGCACCCAGGTGCCCCAGGCGCCGTCGCGGCCGAAGAGGGTGGCGATCTCGTGGTGGTAGCTGGGGAGGTTGTCCTCGGTGAGGAGGTTCACCACCAGGGCGATCCGGCCGATGTCGCTGACCTTGGACTGCTCGGGCTCCCAGGCCTCGCCGTCCAGCGGTCCGGGGAAGTTGCGCCCGTCGCTCCACGGTACGTACTCGTGGGGCATCCACTCCTTGGCGATCTTCAGATGGCGGTTGAGTTCCTTCTCGACGACCTCTTCGAGCGCGTAGAGCAGCTGGGCGTCGCTCCAGGCGGCCTGGCCGAGCTCTCCGTTATGGCGGGCAGGGGCGATGGTCACGGGGGAACTCCTGGGGACGATGACCTACGGGTCCGTAGGTTTGACCTACGGCTGCGTAGGTTACGTCATCGTAGGTTAGGGCCGGTTAAACACAGCCCTCGCGCAAACCGGCCGAAAATCGCGCGATAGCCGCCTCGCAACCCCTTTTCCACCTGCGGAAATATCCGGGTACGACAAAGGGCGCCCATCGGTTCTTGTAACCGATGGGCGCCCTTGAGGCGTCACTGGTGCCCGGTGTCAGACCTTGGAGCCGGCCTTCTTGGGGGACTTGTCGCCCACCATGACCAGCCCGGCGATGACCAGGAAGAGAACGATGGGCAAAGCGACGAAGAGGCCGAGCGTCTCGATCACGCTCAGACCCGGACCCGGGTCGTCACCATCGTCGCGGGTGAGCGCAAACGCGGGGGACGACATCAGCAGCATCAGCGCGGTGCCGGCGGTGATGGTTCCGGCGCGCAGGACATTCTTATTGACCTTGTTGCTCACGAAGTCAACGTATCGGACGCCTCTGCGCCGCGCGCGCCCGGGGTGGCACAACCGGCGGCCCCGCGGGCTCAGCCGCCGGCGGCCCGGCTGCGGTGCAGCGTGACCGGTGCCACCCGGCCCGGCCCGCGGGACTCCTCGACGACGACCCGTACGGCGTCCGCGGTCACCGGCCATGGGAGCGCGAGGATCCGCCGGTGCCCGATGGTGGTGCCGTGCGCGAGCGTCGTCCAGGCGCCGCCGGTCCGCGCCCGGACGGTGAACCGCTCGACCCGCTGGCCGTGCCGGATGTCCTCGGCGATCCCGATCCGGTCGAAGGTCCAGGGCCCGGGCCCGGCCGTCCGCAGATCCGTGCCGTAGGTCTCACGCACGGCGGTCCCGAAGGCGGTGAGCGAGGCGACGTCCTCGGCGGCGATCCGGCCGTCCCTGGCGGGCGGGACGTTCAGCAGCAGCGAGGCGTTGCGGCCCACGCTCTTCTCGTAAAGATCCATCAGCTGCGCCGGCGTCTTGGGGCGTTCGCCGGGGTGGTGGAACCAGCCGGGGCGCAACGAGACATCGGCCTCGGCCGGGTACCACTGGAGGTACTTGGTGGTGGGCGCCAGGAGCTTGGCGCGGGAGCCGATGTCCGGGTCGGTGGAGTCGTTCGGCAGTCCGCCGGCCATCACGGTCCAGGGATCGTCGGCGGACGGGGTGACGCTCCACTCCGTCTCGCGGGCGATGCCGTTCTCGTTGCCGACCCAGCGGGCGCCCTGCGGCCCGGCGAAGACGACGGTGTCCGGGGAGAGCCGGTGAATCATCCGGAACCACTCGGCGACGTGGTACTTCTGCGTGATCCCGGCGTCCGACCAGGGGTTCGCGCCGTCCAGCCACAGTTCGTCGAGCGGGCCGTAGCGGGTGAACAGTTCGTAGACCTGGTTGAGGAAGTAGGCGTCGTAGTCGTCCGCCCGGACCCGGAAGGCGGGCAGCGCGCCGCTGCGGACCGCGGCGGCACGGTCGTCGCCGGGGACGAGGGTGGGGATGGTGCGCTCGGCGACCTCGCTGCCGTTGCCGAAGCGGCCCAGGCCACGGGGCGCCCGGTCACCGTCCTCCAGGGCGACCCGCTCGGGCAGGCTGAGCGGGATGCCCTCCTGCTGCTTCTTGCGGATCTCCGCGACCCACCGTGCGTGCCAGGCGTGCGGGAGTTCGGCGCCGTCGGAGGGCGAGAGGTAGATGCCGACCTTCAGCCCGGCCCGGCGGGCGGCCTTGACGTACGCGCCCACGACATCCGGGCTGCCGGGACTGGCGGCGACGGAGTGCGGGGTGTAGCGGCTCGGGTAGAGCACGAAGCCGTCGTGGTGCTTGGCGGTCAGCATCACCTGCTCGGCGCCGGCCGCCTTGTACGCGCGCATCCACTGGCCGGCGTCGATACGGGAGGGCCTGAACAGCTTCTCGTCCTCGGCGCCGGAGCCCCATTCGCGGTCCGTGAAGGTGTTCATACCGAAGTGCGTGAAGGCGGTGACCTCCCGTTGCTGCCAGGCGAGTTGGCCCTTGGTGGGAACGATGTGGGCGGCCTTGTCGATGATCCGGGCCGGGGTGTCGCAGGGTTCGACGGCCATCTGGGAGGCGGGGCGCACGGGCCGGTCGCAGGGGCCGGCGGGGGCGCTCGACGGCGACCGGGCCAGGGAGCTCTGGACGGGGGCGAGCGCGGCGGCCGCGGTGAGCGCGAGCGCGCACAGCGTCCGCCGGGTGCTGCGAAGTGCCATGGTTCCCTCCAACTCGCCGACCACGCTGGGCCAATGGTCGGATGTCTGGATGGTGTCCACGGCATGGTGCCGGACGGTGCGAGGTACCGGAAGGGGGTGTGTGGCGACCGGCGCCGGGGTGCGTCTAGCGGTCGTCCGACAACTCCCGCATCAGCGCGTGCAGTCGGGGTGAGGCGGCCAGCTCTTCCAGGGTGTGCGGTCGGCCGTCGGGGTCGGCGATCGGCAGGCGCCAGTTGGGGTATTCATCCCATGTCCCGGGGAGGTTCTGCGGGCGCCGGTCCCCCACCGCGTCGGGCAGCCAGACGCCGACCATCCGCGCCGGGGTGCGCAGCAGGAAGCGGTGCACGGCCTTGACCGCCGCCTCCTCGTCGCCCTGCCCCTCGGGCAGCAGTCCGCGCCGCACCAACTCCCCCATCCATTCGGCGAGTTCATAGGTGGCCCGGGACCGCTCCCGCTCCGGCGGGCCGGCGAGCAGCCCGAGCCGTTCGCGCAGCGCGACATCCGCACCGGTCAGCCGGGCCGCGGTGGTCGGCAGATCGTGGGTGGTGACGGTGGCGAGACAGCCGCTGCGCCATTCGCCGGGCGCCAGGATGCGGGCGGCGGCGCCGGGCCCGGGGGCGGCTTCCCGGGCCGCGCCTCCCTCGCCCGCCGGGCCCCTGCCGGACCCGTCGGGCACGGCCTCCGGCGCCCTGGCCGCGCCGGGGCCGTCCGCCGCTTCCGCCGCTTCCGCCGCTTCGGCCCGCGGCGCCGCATCCCGCTCCCCGCCCCCGTAGTCCCGTTCGAACCACAGCACCGACGTCCCCAGCACACCCCGGGCGGCGAGCGCATCGCGGACGCCCGGCTCGACCGTGCCCAGGTCCTCGCCGATCACCGCGGCACCGGCCCGCTGCGCCTCCAGGGCCAGCACGGAGAGCATCGCCTCACCGTCGTAGCGGACGTAGGCGCCCTCCGTCGGCGGCCGGCCCTCCGGGACCCACCACAGCCGGAACAGCCCCATCACATGGTCGATCCGCAGCGCACCGGCGTGCCGCAGCAGTCCGCGCAGCAGCTCCCGGTAGGGGGCGTAGCCCGCGGCGGCCAGCGCGTCGGGGCGCCAGGGCGGCAGGCCCCAGTCCTGGCCGCGGGCGTTGAAGGCGTCCGGTGGTGCCCCGATGGACATCCCGGCGGCGAAGGCGTCCTGCTGCGCCCAGGTGTCGGCGCCGGAGGGATGGACACCGACGGCGAGGTCGTGCACCAGCCCGATGGCCATCCCGGCGTCCCGCGCGGCCCGTTGGGCGGCGGCCAGCTGCTGGTCGGTGAGCCAGGCCAGCCGGCAGTGGAAGTCGATCCGGTCCAGCAGCCGGTGCCGCAGCCGGGCGGTGCCCGGGGACCGTGGATCGCGCAGCCCGTCGGGCCAGCCGCGCCAGTCCGGCCCGTGCCGCTCGGCGATCGCGCACCAGGTGGCGTGGTCCTCCAGCGCCTGGCCCTGCTCGGCGAGGAAGTCGCAGTACGCGGCCCGCCGGCCCGGGCTGAGCGGGACCGCCCACAGCAGCTCCAGCGCCTCCCGCTTGAGCGCCCAGACGGCGTCCCGGTCGATCAGCGCGCCCCCTTCGAGCACCTCGGAACGGAGCGTATGGGCGCGGGCGGCCAGCTCGTCGGCCCGTAAGCGCGCGGTGCCGGCGAGGTCGGCGTACTCCGGGATGTGTTCGATCCGCAGATGGACCGGGTCGGGGAAGCGGCGCGAGGAGGGCCGGTAGGGCGACGGGTCGGTGGGCGGGCCGGGGACGGCCGCATGCAGCGGGTTGAGCTGGACGAAGCCGGTGCCCAGGGCGCGCCCGGACCAGGCCGCGAGATCGGCGAGGTCCCCGAGGTCGCCCATGCCCCAGGACCGCCGGGACAGCAGCGAGTAGAGCTGCACCAGAAAGCCGTGGCTGCGGCCGGGCGGTGCGGGCACCCGGTCGGGCGCGACGATCAATGGGGCGCGGGCGGTCCGGCCGCCGGGGGTTTGGGCCTCCAGCACATGGATGCCCAGGGGCAGCCGGGTGAGCGCCGCCGGATCGGGCGCCCCCAGGTCCGCCGTCCCCCCGCCTTCGGTCTCGACCCGGAGGACGGTGCCTTCGGGGAGACCCGTGAGGTCGGGTGGCCGGTCAGGGCGGGCGACGACGGTGCGGGGAAGCAGGGCACGGCCCGCGCCGTCCTCGTACGCGGCCAGGGCGGTGCGTACGGCGTGCGGGGTCGAGGCGTCGACCCCGAGTGCGGCGAGTACGGCGACGACGGTGTCGTCGGCGGTCTGGACGCTCTTGCCCGGCGAGGGTGCGTACGACGTGGCGACGCCGTGCAGCCGGGCGAGCCGCGCGCGGCCCATGGGTCCTCAGACCTCCATGGACTCCGTACCCATGCCCGCGGCCGTCGGCTCGCTGGTCAGCGGCAGCTCGGCGGCGATCGGGACCTCGCTGGTCAGTGGCGCGGCGTCGGCGAGCGGGGGCTCGCTGGTCAGGGGCGGCTCGACGAAGCTGTAGGAGCCGGAGCCGTCGAGGCCGGAATCGGGGTCGGACACCCCGTCGAAGATGTCGGGCTCCATCGTCGCACCTCCCGGTTTGGAGGACAGGGCGTCGAGGAGCAGTTGAGCGGATGCGGCCACGAGGGCCTCCCGTTCATCGGTAGTGGGACACGTGGGCCCTACCCACTCGACACGTTCGCAGACGTATCTGCTCACGAAACGTGACCCACGTCTCATTATCCCCCACGCAGGCGATTTCACTGCGGCGGACACCGACAGGCGCAGAGAACGCGCAGAAAGCGGGCCCCGCGACGAAAGTTCTGCGGACCGGCGGCCCCCCGTGCACCCCTCCTGCAACACCGTACGTACCCGTCCGTACACCCCCGTCCAGGACCCCGCCATGGCCTGGTTGACACCCTCACCGCCACAATGGTGGGCTCACGGCCGAAGGTCTGTCCGAACGGGCATCGGCGGGGAAAACGGGGCGCCGGTGCAGACCGGTAAGCGATGGACGGGGACGAGGAGCAGCCGTGCGAGGCCGGGGCGTATGGAGCGTCGGAAAAATCGGTAGGGGCGGCAGGGGAAGCGGCGCGGGTGCCCGCGCGCGGGTGGCGGGGACCACCGCACTGGCCGCCGCGGTCATCGGGGGTCTGCTCGGCGGGGCGCCGGGCGCCCAGGCCGCGCCCGCGGACCCCGCCATCGGCACGCCCGAGCAGCCGGACCGGCCGGCCGGGGCGGGGCGAACGCCCGCCGTCTGGCCGCGCCCCCAGTCGATGCAGGAGCTCGGCGCCGCCGTGCCCCTCTCCGGCGAGGCGGCACTGGTGGCGGCGCCGGACACCGATCCGTACGCGCTGGACGTGCTGCGCGGGCTGCTGCGCGACGCCGGGGTGCACACCGTCCGGACTCTGGCGCCCGGCGACCGGCTGCCCGCGGCCGGACCGGTGATCCGGGTAGGCGGCGAGCAGGCCGCGGACGCGCTGCGGGCGCTGCGGGCACCGGCCCGCGGGGATCTGCCCTCCGGCGGCTACCGGCTGGCCGTGGGCCAGGTCGCGGGCCGGGACACGGTCGCCCTGGACGGCGTCGGCCCGGACGGTCTCTTCCACGCCGCGCAGACGCTGCGGCAGCTGGTCACGGACCGCGATCAAGGGGAAGCATCGCGCAGCGATTCCGGCCGGGGTGGTGGCGGGCGACGGGTGGGCGGGGGACGGCAGCTGGCCTCGGTGACCGTGCGGGACTGGCCCGGTACGGCCGTGCGCGGCACCACCGAGGGGTTCTTCGGGCAGCCGTGGAGCCGTCCGCAGCGGCTCGCCCAGCTGGACTTCATGGGGCGCACCAAGCAGAACCACTATCTGTACGCGCCCGGCGACGACCCGTACCGGCAGGCCCGCTGGCGCGACCCCTACCCGGCCGAGCAGCGCGCCGACTTCCGGGCGCTGGCCGAGCGGGCCCGCGCCAACCACGTCACGCTGGGCTGGGCCCTCGCCCCCGGCCAGGCGCTGTGCTTCTCCTCCGAGGAGGATCTGCGGGCGCTGCGGCGCAAGGTGGACGCGATGTGGGCGCTGGGGGTGCGGTCCTTCCAGCTGCAGTTCCAGGACGTCAGCTACAGCGAATGGCACTGCGACGACGACCAGGACACCTTCGGCGCCGGCCCGCGGGCCGCGGCCAAGGCACAGGCCCGCGTCGCCAACGCCCTCGCCGCGCACCTCGCGGAGCGCCATCCGCAGGCCCCGCCGCTGTCGCTGATGCCGACCGAGTACTACCAGGACGGCTCGACGGCGTACCGCAGCGCACTGTCCGATGAGCTCGGCGACCGGGTCGAGGTGGCCTGGACCGGTGTCGGTGTGGTCCCGCGCACCATCACCGGCGGGGAACTGTCCACCGCCCGCCAGGCGTTCGGCCACCCGCTGGTGACCATGGACAACTACCCGGTCAACGACTACGCCCCGGACCGGATCTTCCTCGGCCCCTACCGGGGCCGTGAGCCGGCCGTCGCCACCGGCTCCTCGGCGCTGTTCGCCAACGCCATGGAGCAGCCGCTCGCCTCCCGTATCCCGCTGTTCACGGCCGCCGACTACGCGTGGAACCCCCGCAACTACCGCCCCGCGGAGTCCTGGGAGGCGGCCGTCGACGATCTGGCGGGCGGCGATCCGCGGGCCCGTGCCGCGCTGCGGGCGCTGGCCGGCAACGACTCCTCCTCGGTGCTGGACCGGAGCGAGTCGAAGTATCTGCGGGTGCTGATCAACCGCTTCTGGGCGGCCCGCGAGGCGGCGACCAACCACGGCCGGCCCGGCCGGGACGCGGACCTCGCCAAGGCGGCCCGGGCGCTGCGGAACGCGTTCCGGACCATGAGCAGCGCCCCCGACGACCTGCATGCGGATCTGGCCGCCGAGGTCCGCCCCTGGGCCGAGCAGCTGGCCCGCTACGGCAGCGCCGGTGTGCACGCCGTGGACACGCTGATGGCGCAGGCCCACGACGACGGCGACACCGCCTGGTCCGCGCAGCGCACGGCGCAGCGGCTGCGCAAGGAGATCGGGCGCAGCCCGGCGACGGTCGGCAAGGGGGTGCTCGCACCGTTCCTGGAGCGGGCGATGACCGAGGCCGACGCCTGGACCGGCGCCCGCCACGAGACCCCCCGGCCCGACGGGAAGGACGACGGCCCGACGTCGCTGACCGTGCCCTTCGAGCGGGCCCGCCGGCTGGCCGCGGTCACCGCCCTGACCGAGCCGGGCCCCGCCGCGGGCGCCGTGTCCCTGGAGGCGCATGTCCCCGGCGAGGGCTGGCGCCGCCTCGGCCGGCTCTCCGTCACCGGCTGGACGGAGTCGCGCACCCCGCGGCTGCGCGCCGACGCGGTACGGCTGACCTGGGCGAACGGCACGAAGGCGCCGTCCGTGAAGGCGCTGACCCCCTGGTTCGAGGACACCCCGCCGGCCGGGCTCGAACTGTCCCGCAAGGAGGCGGACGCCCAGAACGGCGGCAGTGCGACGGTGGACGCCCTGATCTACTCCCGCCGCCCCGGCGACATCCACGAGAAGCTGACGGTCAAGGCGCCCAAGGGCTTCACCGTGCACGCCCCGAAGGAGGTCACCGCACCACGGGGCGGCACCGCCACGGTCCGCATCACGGTCGATGTCCCCGAGGACGCCCGCTCCGGGACGTACGAGATCCCGGTGGACTTCGGCGGCGCGGAGCAGACGCTGACGGTGCGGACCTACCCGCCCACCGGCGGCAAGGACCTGGCACGCGGCACCGTCGCCACCTCCTCCGGCGACGAGACGCCCGATTTCCCGGCCTCGGCGGCCACCGACGGCGATCCCAGAACCCGCTGGTCGTCCACCGCCGAGGACGGTGCCTGGCTGCAGTTCGCCCTGGCCCATCCGACCCGCCTGGGCCGGCTCGTCCTGAACTGGCAGGACGCCTACGCCTCCGGCTACCGCGTCCAGGTCTCCCCGGACGGCCGCACCTGGCGTACGGCGGCCACGGTCCGGGACGGCAAGGGCGGCCGGGAGTCCGTCCGGATGGACGCCAGGGACGCCCGGTTCGTCCGCATCCAGGGCGACAAGCGGGCCACCCGCTTCGGCTACTCACTGTGGTCGGTGGAGGCGTACGCGGTGACGGAGCCGGGCGACCAGGACAGGCCGGGTGGCGAGGACAGGTCTGGCGGCGAGGACGGGCCGGGCCGCAAGGACAGGTCTGGCGGCGAGGACAAGCGCTGAACGACGTCCGGGGGCCGTCGGGAGCCGCGCACACAGCGCGCCCCCCACGGGCCCCCGGACGGAGAAACCCGGACCTACGCCGATACGGCGTCGATCCGGGCCAGGGCGTCATCCGCGCCGTACGGCTGCAAATACGGCAGCCAGCGCGGGTCGCGATGGCCCGTACCGATGATCCGCCACGCCAGTCCTGACGGCGGGGCGGGCTGATGCCGCAGCCGCCAGCCGATCTCGGCGACATGGCGGTCGGCCTTGACGTGATTGCAGCGCCGGCAGGCGGCGACGACGTTCTCCCAGGTGTGCTGACCTCCGCGGCTGCGCGGGATGACGTGGTCGACGCTGGTTGCGACGCCACCGCAGTACATACAGCGCCCGCCGTCACGGGCGAACAGCGCCCGGCGGGTCAGTGGCACGGGGCCGCGAAAGGGCACCCGCACGAACCTCTTCAAGCGGACCACGCTCGGAGCAGGGATGACTCGGGTCGCGCTGTGCATCAGGGCGCCGGACTCCTCAAGGCTGACTGCCTTCTCATTGAGTACGAGGATGAGCGCGCGGCGGAGCGGTACGACGCCGAGCGGCTCGTACGACGCGTTGAGGACCAGGACATGCGGCACGGGTGCCTCCTTGTACGCCGGCGGCGCGTGGCTCGCGCCGGGACGATCTCCCCACAGTGTCCCCCGCTGCCTGGTCGGAGCGCCACCATGACCGAGTAACGGGCCGGAGGTGTTTTCCACCACACCCCGCGCACCGCTGTCCGGATCCCGCTCTTTCCCGCCCGCGCAAAACCTGCCTGTTCGAACAAGAGCGCGGACCGTTCTCATTGCCCCGTTAGTGTGGTTGGTCTGCCCGGTCCCTGGGGTCCCACCGAGGCCCGGGTCTGCTGTCCCACACGGAAGGTTCGACTGTGTTCTGGTCCGCTTCGCCGGTCGCTGCCGCGCACCTGAGCGCCGCCACACCCGGCTCATCCGGCCCGGCGTCCCTCGACGACGCCACGGAGAAGGCCACCAACGCCGCCGGATGGGTGCAGGAGAACTGGGGGACGTGGCTCACGTCCGGCCTGCAGATCTTGCTGATCCTCGTGATCGCCGTGGTGCTGCGGCATGTGATCCGCCGCACCATCACCAAGCTCATCGAGCGGATGAACCGCACCGCGGCCGCCGCCCAGGGCACCGCGCTGGGCGGACTGCTCGTCAACGCCGAGAGACGCCGGCAGCGCTCCGAGGCCATCGGCTCGGTGCTGCGCAGCGTCGCCTCCTTCGTGATCATGGGCACGGCCGCCCTGACGGTGCTCTCCGTCCTGAAGATCAACCTTGCACCGCTGCTGGCGAGCGCCGGTGTGGCCGGTGTCGCCATCGGTTTCGGCGCCCGCAACCTCGTCACCGACTTCCTCTCCGGCGTCTTCATGATCCTGGAGGACCAGTACGGCGTCGGCGACGAGATCGACGCCGGGGTCGCCACCGGTACGGTCATCGAGGTCGGCCTGCGCGTCACCAAGCTGCGCGGCCCCAACGGCGCGATCTGGTACATCCGCAACGGCGAGGTCAAGCGGATCGGCAACCTCAGCCAGGGCTGGTCCACGGCCGCCGTCGACGTGGTGATCGCCGCCAACCAGGACCTGGAGCGGGCCCGCGACACCATCACCACCGCCGGCCAGGAGATGTCCAAGGCCGAGCCCTGGAACGAGCAGCTGTGGGAGCCGGTGGAGGTCCTCGGCCTGAGCGAGGTGCACCTGGAGACGGTCACCATCAGCGTCTCCGCCAAGACCATGCCCGGCAAGGCCCTCGGCGTGGAGCGCGAACTGCGCTGGCGCATCAAGCACGCCCTGGACGCCGCCGGCGTCCACCTGGCCCCCCGCCCGCTCCCCGAGGACGAGGTGGCGGAGGCCAACGACCCCGCCGCCGGTATGGCCGCCCCCTCGGCCCTCAACAACCCGCTGTCCCCCCAGTCCCTGGCGACGAACCCGATCGCGTCGCCGTCCAAGCTGGGGAAGTAGGCGGGTGGCAACGGCCTGAGGGCTCCCGTGACAAGGGAAGCGGCCTGAGGGCTCCCGTAACAAGGGAGGGGCGTACCGACCGGGTGTCGGTGCGCCCCTCTTCTCTTCCCCTTTCGCCGGCCGGAGCGACCGGCTTCCCCTTCCTTGAGCCGCTCCCCCGCTCGGCCCATTGACGCCGCTCCGGAGCACGGCCTACCGTCCAGACACCGATGGGAAAGTTTCCTAACAGAGACGTTTTCACAGAGACTCGCGGTCGTCCCGGCCGCCGGTGAACGGGGTGACGGTCATGGCCGGTGGACAGTCGGTGCGGCGCCTCCCCGGGACACCGCGGGTGTTGCGGGCCATGAACGACCGTGCCGCGCTCGATCTGCTGGTGTCGCAGGGCCCGTTGACCCGTACCCGGATCGGGGAACTGACCGGACTGTCGAAGCCCACCGCCTCGCAGCTGCTGGCCCGGCTGGAGGCCGCGGGCCTGGTGCGGACCACCGGCAATGTGACCGGACGGCCGGGGCCCAACGCGCAGCTCTACGAGATCAATCCGACGGCCGCGCACGTCGCCGCGCTCGCCGTCGATCAGCAGGGGATCACCGCCGCGGTCGCCGACATCACCGGGCAGGTGCTCGGCGAGGAACGGGTCGGCACCGACGCGGTCGCCGAGGACGCACCGAACCGGACCGCGCAGCTGGTCGCACAGGCCGTCGACGGGGCGCTGGCCAAGGCCGGGCTGGGGCGCGGGCAGCTGCACGGGGCGGTGATCGGCACACCCGGCGCGCTGGACCCGCGGACCGGGCGGCTGCGTTACGCGCCCCATCTGCCGGACTGGCACTCGCGGGCACTGGAGGAAGAGCTGGCCGAAGCGCTGGGCATGCCGGTCACCCTGGAGAACGATGTGAATCTGGCGGCGGTCGCCGAGCATCACGACGGGGCCGCACAGGACGTCGACGACTTCGTCCTGGTGTGGGCGGACGAAGGGGTCGGCGCCGCCCTCGTGCTGGGCGGTCGGCTGCTGCGCGGCGCCACCGGAGGCGCGGGCGAGATTGGCTATATGCCGCTGCCCGGCGCCCCGCTGTCCCGGGGCGGCGAACGCAGCGCCGCCCGGGCGGACGCCGGGGGCGGCTTCCAGCGGCTCGTCGGCGCGCCGAGCATCATCGAACTGGCCCGGGAGTACGGGGCACCCGACGTCCGTACGGTCGCCGGGGCGCTGGCGCACGACGCGGTGCGCGCCGAGGTCGCGCGGCGGCTGGCGACCGGGCTCGCCGCCGTGGTGGCGGTCGTCGACCCCCAGCTGATCGTGCTGTCCGGCGAGGTCGCCCAGGCCGGCGGGGAGGAGCTACGCGCCCTGGTCGAGGAGGAATTCACCGGGCTCGCGCTCCCCCGCCCCGTCCTGCGCCTCAGCCGCACAGAAGGCAATCCGATCCTCCTCGGCGCACTGCGGACGGCACTCGCCGCTACGCGCGACGCGGTGTTCCCCACCGGCTGACGGACGCCATCGGGCACGGCGCCCCGGCCCCACCAGCCCCCACCACCGAGACGACGATCACCCACCATCCATCACCCGCCCCCGCCAACGGCCAGAGGCGCCGATCACCACCGTCCAGCGGCCACCGACCGCCGACCGCCCACCGCCGACCGCCGACCGCCGACCGCGTCAAGGAAGAACAGCGCCACTTCCCCAACTCCCCCTGCCGTGAAGGAAGTCCGCCATGCCGCTCGTGGGTAGACCTGTCCGGCTCTCCGTGGCCCCGGCCGGCGCCGGGTTGCTCGTCCCGAAGGCCTTCTTCGAAGGCGTCGCGCTCACCGGAGTGAAGGGCTGATCCTGTATGACGTCTCCCCAGGGGCTCACCCCCCGCCCTCGTATCAAGCTCGCCGTGGTCGGCGGCGGCTCCACCTACACCCCCGAACTCATCGACGGTTTCGCCCGGCTGCGTGATCTGCTGCCGCTGGAGGAACTCGTCCTCGTCGACCCGGACACGGAGCGGCTGGAGCTGGTGGGCGGACTGGCCCGGCGCATCTTCGCCCGGCAGGGGCACCCGGGCCGGATCTCCTGGACCGGCGACCTGGACGCCGGTACCGACGGCGCCGACGCCGTGCTGCTGCAACTGCGCATCGGCGGCCAGGCCGCCCGCAACCAGGACGAGACCTGGCCGCTGGAGTGCGGCTGCGTCGGCCAGGAAACCACCGGCGCCGGCGGCCTCGCCAAGGCGCTGCGCACCGTCCCCGTCGTCCTCGACATCGCCGAACGGGTACGCCGCCGCAACCCCGCGGCCTGGATCGTCGACTTCACCAACCCCGTCGGCATCGTCACCCGGGCCCTGCTCACCCACGGCCACAGGGCCGTCGGACTGTGCAATGTCGCCATCGGCTTCCAGCGCACCTTCGCCACCCTGCTGGGCGTCACCCCCGAGCAGGTCGAGCTGGAGCACATCGGCCTCAACCACCTCACCTGGGAGCGGTCCGTACGCGTCGCGGGCAAGGACGTGCTCCCGGAGCTGCTGGCGGCACACGGCGAGACCCTCGCCGGCAAGGTCCGGATGCCCCGCGCCCTCCTCGACCACCTCGGCGCCATCCCCTCCTACTATCTGCGCTACTACTACCAACACGACGCCGTCGTACGGGAGTTGCGCGGCAAACCGTCCCGCGCCGCGGAGGTCGCCGCCCTGGAGCGGCAGCTGCTCACCCTCTACGGCGATCCGGCGCTCGACGAGAAGCCGGAGCTTCTGTCCCGGCGCGGCGGGGCCTTCTACTCGGAGGCGGCGGTGGCGCTGACCTCGTCGTTGCTGGGCGACACCGGAGACGTCCAGATCGTCAACGCCCGCAACGACGGCACCCTCCCCTTCCTCCCCGACGACGCGGTGATCGAGGTCCCCGCAACGGTGGACTCGACGGGCGCCGCGCCCCTCCCCGTACGCCCCCTGGAACCGCGCTACGCCGGACTGATCGCCCATGTCACCGCCTACGAACAACTCGCCCTGGAGGCGGCGCTGCTGGGCCGCGACGGCCGTACCACCGGCCGGGCCGACGGGCGCAACGCCGTCTTCTCCGCCCTCCTCGCCCACCCCCTCATCGGCCAGCTCGACCAGGCGGACCGGCTCACCGACGAGCTGATCGCGCACAACCGGGAGCACCTCCCGTGGGCCTGACCTGCACGGCGCTGGCCGTCGACGCGGGAAACAGCAAGACCGATGTGGCGCTGGTGGCCGTGGACGGCAACGTGCTCGCGACGGCCCGGGGCGGCGGTTTCCGGCCGCCGGCGGTGGGCGCCGGGCGGGCGGTCGACGTCCTGGCGCCGCTGGTGGCATCCGTCCTGGCGCGGGCCGGAGCGCCGGCCGGCCCCGTCGGCCATCTCTCCGCCTTTCTCGCCAACGCCGACCTCCCCGTCGAGGAGGCGCGGCTGAACGCCGAGATCGCGGGACGGGGGTGGGCGCGCACGGTGACCGTGCGCAATGACACCTTCGCCCTGCTGCGGGCCGGGCTGCCGGACGACGGGGAGCCGGTGGGCGTCGCCGTGGTGTGCGGGGCCGGCATCAACTGCGCCGGGCTCGGACGCGACGGTGCCACCGCGCGCTTCCCGGCCCTCGGCCGGATCTCCGGTGACTGGGGCGGCGGTTCATGCCTCGCCGACGAGGCGCTGTGGTGCGCGGCCCGCGCCGAGGACGGCCGCGGCGCGGCGACCGAGCTGGCCCGCGCGCTGCCCGCTCATTTCGGCCTGACCACCATGCGGGAACTGATCGAGGCACTCCATCTGCACGACATCCCCGGCCACCGCCGCCATGAACTGCCCCCGGTGCTCTTCGCCGCCGCCGCCTCCGGCGACCGGATCGCCCGCGCCCTCGTGACCCGCCAGGCGGAGGAGATCGCCCTCCTGGCCGGCGTCGCCCTGGAGCGCCTCGGCCTCCTCGGCGAACCCACCCCCGTCATCCTGGGCGGCGGCGTCCTTGCCTCCCGGCACCCCCTCCTCCATGACCAGCTCACCCAACTCCTCGCGGACCGCGCCCCCAAGGCGGTCCCGCATGTGGTGACCGCCCCGCCGGTACTGGGCGCGGCCCTCGACACCTTGGACCGGGCAGGAGCGGAGGCGAGGGCTTATGGGCGGGTGCGGGGGTTTGGGGGGTGGGGGGTGGGGCGCTGAGGGAGCTGGGGGCTGAGCCTCCGCCGCTGGGTTCTGTGCCTCCCGCCTCCTCTGGGGGCCTCCCCCGCCCCCACCCTCCCCCAGCCCCCGTTCGCCCCCGTCTACGCCCCCACCTCACCCCACCCGCACGCTGTCCCCCCGCCATGTCTCCGCGCGCTCGCCCGGGGCCAGGACGAGGTCCCGGCCGGGGGCGTCGCCCGGTGCTTCGGTGTGGCGGGCCTCCGGTCCAGGCGGGCCACAACAGTCGCACTCCGTAACAACAGTGACGTAGTGGTCGGTGTCGTTGACGATGAGTGTGGCGGAGCCGTCCAGGCGGTGGTCGAGGGGGTAGCTGCCGTGGGGGTCGATATAGGTCGTACCGCCGATGGTCAGAAAGCCTCTGGCCGAAGGGGTGTTGTCCGAGGTGGGGGGACCGCCGCCCGTCGTGGCGGCCGCGAGGGGGCCGAGGAGTTTTCTGATCCGGCGCATGGCGTTGCCTCCGATTCGTCAGGGGCGGTGGACCCGTGCTCATCGGGTGAGGCGGGGCCCGACTTCGTCACTCAGCGTAGTCGGAGGTGGGTGGGTGGGGCAGCGGCGCGTGGGAGTGAAGTGGGGGGCGTGGGGAGGTGGGGCGCGCGCGGTCGGCGGGGCCGGTCAGTCGTCGAGCGGGAGGGCGAGGTCCCGTACGTGGCCGGCCAGGAGGAGGACGGCGGCGTCCACGGCGGCCTGGGGGTCCTGGGCGCGGATGGCGTCGGTGAGGCGGGAGTGCGGGTCGGCGGGGGCCGCGGTGGCGGTGTCCAGGCAGGCGGCGCGGCGGAGTTCCTCGCGCAGGGCGGCGCTGAGGGAGCGGTAGATGTCGGCGAGGACGGGGTTGTCGCTCGCCTCGGCGACCAGGACGTGGAACTCGGCGTCGGCGGCGGTGAAGGCCTCGCTGTCGTGCGCGGCGAGGGCGGCCTTGCGGCGGGCCAGTGCGGCTTCGATGCCCGCGAGTTGGGCGTCCGTACGGTGGGTGGCGGCCTGGCGGGCGGCGACCACGTCGAGGCCCTGGCGGACCTGGGTGACATGGCTGAGTTCGGCGCGTTCGAGGCGGCGGCGGAGGGCGACCGCGCTGTCGTCGTCGGAGATCACGAACGTGCCGTCGCCCTGCCGGGGCTCCAGGAGGCCGGAGTGCACCAGGGAGCGGACGGCTTCGCGGACCGAGGCGCGGCTGACCCCGAGGGTTTCGGAGAGGGCGCTCTCGGGCGGGATGCGGCTGCCCACCGGCCAGGTGCCGTTCACGATCTGGCCGCGGATCTCGTCGGTCGCGGTCTCCACGAGCGACACCCTGCCCTTGCGGACCGACTGCACGAGATCACTCCCCCTTCGGCGCGACATCCGGGGCCCGGTATCACCTGATGTCTGATGACTCTGTGCCCACTGTAATGCGGCGCACGGTGGTGCGGCGGGCCCGTCCGTGGGTCGCGATCCGAACAAGATCGGGGCATTCGCGGTGTGGGTGTCAGCGGCTGCGGACATACTGCTGCCCATGCACCGGTCCCTTTCGTGAGCGCTCCCGGGCGCTGTGCGCGGGGGCCGGTCCCGCCGTCAGCGCCCCAGGGGGAGGTTCCGTGTCGACCAGCAGCGTGTCGCCGCCTGCCGCGGAGCGCCGGACGGCCTGGGCCGAGGGGCTGGACGAGCTGCGTGCCGCGGCGACGACCGAGCCGGGCCGGCTGCGGGTGATCGGTGCCGTACTGGCCCTGCTGGTCGTGCTGTTCGGTGCGGTCACGGCCTGGCAGGTGTCGGGCCGGGCGGCGGCCGCGGACGATGTGGTGGAGCACAGCCAGCCGCTGACGGCGGACGCGGCTAGCATCTACCGTTCGCTGGCGGATGCCGATACGACCGCCGCGGCGGGCTTCCTGGCCGGTGGCGAGGAGAGCAGGGCGACGCGTGACCGGTATGCCGCCGATATCGCGACGGCGTCCTCCTTGCTGGTCAAGGCGTCGGCGAACAGCGCGGGTTCGGAGGGGGCGGGCGCACAGATCACGAAGCTCAACGGCGGGCTGCCGCGCTATACGGGGCTGGTGGAGACGGCGCGGGCCAACAACCGGCAGGGGCTGCCGCTGGGCGGTGCGTATCTGCGCTATGCGCATGAGCAGATGCGGACGGAACTCCTCCCGGCCGCACGGGCGTTGTACGACGCGGAGACGGACCGGCTGGCCGCGGACTACTCCACGGCCAAGGCGTGGCCGTGGTGGGCGCTGGCGTCCGGGGTGGTGGCGCTCGGTGCGCTGGGGTGGGCGCAGCGGCGGCACTACCGGCGGACCAACCGGGTGTTCAACCAAGGCCTGTTGGCCGCGACGGCCGCGTCCGTGATGGTGCTGATGTGGCTGGTGGCGGGGCATGCGGTGGCGCGAGGGGGGCTGACGGGGTCGTATGAGCACGGGGCGCGGTCGCTGCGGGTGCTCAACGAGGCGCGGATCGATGCGCTGCGGGCGCGGGGGAACGAGAATCTGACGCTGGTGGCGCGGGGTGCGGTGCTGACCGACGGGCGGCAGGATTTCTACGAGGCCGGTTTCCGCTCGGGGATGACGGATCTGGCGGGTGCGGGTGAGCGCGGTGCGGCGCCGGCGACGAGCAGGCTGGGGGCGGCGCTGGCGCTGGCGGACGACGAGGCCGGGCGGCGTCCGGTGCGGGATGCGCTGACGCAGGTCCGGCAGTGGCAGGCGCGGCATGCGCAGGCGCGGGCGGCGGACGACAAGGGGGATTACGACCGGGCGCTGGACGGGGTGATCGGTGCGAAGGGGTCCACCGGGGAGTCCTTCGACCGGGTGGCTTCCGGGCTGCAGCGGGCGCTGGTGCACGAGCAGGCGGAGTTCCGGTCGGCGGCGGACGGGGGGCGTGCGGCGCTGGGCGGGCTGCCGGTGGGGGCCGGGGTGCTGGCGGGGCTGGCGGCGGTGGGCGCGGTGCTGGGGATCGGGCGCAGGCTGGCGGAGTACCGGTGAGGGAGCCGGGTGAGGGGGACATGAGGATGCGCGCGCGAGGGCTGGTGAATCTGCGTGCCGTTCTGGCGCCGGTCGCGGCGGGGATGTGTGTGATGGCGGCGGCCGCGGCGGTGCTGGTGCCGTCGCTGGGCGGTGGCGCCGGGGAGGACGGGCCCGGTCGTGGTGGTGCGGCCGCGCCGGCGGTGACGCACCGGGCGTACGGGCCGGGGGCCGGGCGGCCGGCCGTCGCGAAGTGCACGGCGCGGAACGCCGCGGAGAGTCTGCGGCCGTCGCCGGACGACGGTGCGGCGGTGTCACGGATCAAGGAGAAGGGCCAGTTGGTCGTCGGGGTCGACCAGAACACCTACCGGTGGGGGTACCGCAATCCGGCGACCGGCGAGCTGGAGGGCTTCGACATCGAGCTGGCGCGGGCGGTCGCCGAGGACATCCTGGGGCCGCGCCCCAAGGTGGTCTTCAAGGCGGTGCCGACCAGTCAGCGGATTCCGGCGCTGCAGCGGCGCACGGTCGACCTGGTGGTGCGGACGATGACGATCAACTGTGCGCGGAAGGAACAGGTGGCGTTCTCCACGGCGTATTTCCAGGCGGGGCAGCAGGTGCTGGCCCCGAAGGCGTCGAAGGTCACGGCGTTCGACGATTCGCTGCGCGGCAAGCGGGTGTGCACGGCGGCGGGTTCGACGGGTGAGAGCGAGCTGTCGGCGCGGCGGCACGGCGCGAAGGTGCTGACGGTGCCCAATCAACTCGACTGTCTGGTGCGGCTGCAGCTGGGTGAGGCGGATGCGGTGGTCACGGACAATGCGCTGGCCGCGGCGCAGGCGGCGCAGGATCCGGCGGTGGAGCTGAAGGGCAAGCCGTTCACGGACGAGCCGTACGGCGTGGCGATGAACAAGGGCGACACGGATCTGGTGCGGCGGGTCAACAAGGTCCTGGACGACTACCGGGGCGACGGGGGCGCGGACAGCCGCTGGATGCGGGCGTACCGCACCTGGCTGGAGGACGACCTGCCGGGCATATCGGGGCCGCCGTCGCCGGAGTACAGCGACTGATCGCCCCAAGGAGCGGTGTGCGCGGCTGATCGCCCCATGGAAGGGCCGGATGAGGTCACTATGGAGGAGGAAGCGGGAGGAGCAGACCGCAGCGGCTACGGGGTCGCCGCAACCGCCGTGCATCGTACGCGTATTGGAGAGGTGATCGATGGGGGTCCCTGGACCCTTCCCCGGTTCTCCGGGGAGGCCCGATGCCCCGGTGCTGGACCGGGAGGAGGTGGATCGCGCGCTGGAGCGGCTCGGTGCCGAGTACGAGGCGATCGAGACATCCCTGCTCGCGTTGCAGGATCACGCGGGGCGCCGGCTGCTGGAGGGCGCCGAGCTGTCCGGTACCACCAAGGAACGCTGGGCCGCCGCGGAGCGGTCGATCACGGTGCTGTGGTCGCTGTTCGATGCGTACACGGCCGCGCTGGAGGAGGCGCGTGAGCTGCGGGAGCGGCGCCGCTGGCCGTCCGCGGAGGATCTGGCGGAGCTGACGGAGCTGCTGCACGGCGAGGGGGTGACGGTCCCGGGTGCGGCCGCGGCGGACGGTGGTCCGGAGGGCGGCCCGGCCGGGCTGGGCGAGCGGTTCAGTCTGGAGGGGCTCGTCGAGCGGATGAACGGGCTGTACGCGCGGTCGCTGGATGTGATCGTGGCGGCCGATGCGGTCTGGTCGGCGCTGCCGGCCCGGATAGATCTGCTGTCGGCCGAGTTGCAGCGGACGCGTTCGCTGGCGCATTCGGTGGGGGTGCGGCCCGGGGAGCATCCGGCGGGTGACGATCTGGAGCGGATCACGAAGGAGCTGCTGCGGCTGCGGGAGCGGGTGATCGCGGATCCGCTGGCGTTCTGGGTGTCGTCGTCGACGGGGAGTTCGGCGCCGGGCGGGGGCCGGCCGGACACCGGGCGCTATGACCGTGCGGCGCGTGCGCTGGAGGAGATCCGGCGGGAGGTGGCGGCGGTGCTGGATGTGCGGCAGGACGCGGAGCGGCGGCTGATGCAGCTGCGGGACGTGCTGTCGCGGGCGGACCGCACGCTGACCGAGGCGCGGCAGGCCCGGGGCGAGGTGCTGGCGAAGATCGCCGCGTCGGAGGTGCCGGCGGTCAGCGGCCCGTCGACGGCGCTGCACGAGCAGTTGGCGGCGGCGGCCGATTACCGCAGGCGGGCGCAGTGGCACCGGCTCTCGCCGCTGCTGGACAGTCTGGAGGAGCGGGCGGAGGACGAACTCCACCGGGCCCGCGAATCGTTGACGGCGGTGACCGCGCCGCTCGCGGTGCGCGCCGAGCTGCGGGGCAGGCTGGACGCGTACCGGGCGAAGGTCGCGCGCCACGGCATGGCGGAGGACCCGCTGCTGACGGAGCGGTACGACCTGGCGCGCCGGATGCTGTGGAGCGCGCCGTGCGATCTGCGGGCGGCCGAGCAGGCGGTGTGGCGTTATCAGCAGGCGGCGGCGGAGGCGTTGGAGCCGCCGCCGGAGGGGCGGGGGGAGTCGTGACGGAGCAGGCCGACGAGCGCTGCCAGCGGCGGGACTGTGCGGGCAGTTACGAGGATGTCGGCGGCGGTGAGCGGTACTGCGACCTGTGCGGTCTGGCGCCGGTGGTCTCACCGGGCGGTCTGCTGTCGTCGCCGCCCACGGGCCTGACGGGCCGGGCTTCGGCGGGCGTGACGGCCGCGCGGGAGGCAGCCGGGGCGCTGCTGACAGTGCCCTCCCCCGCCCCGGGTTCGGGCGGCAGCGCGCCGTCCGGTCCCGGTTCCGGCGGCAGCGGGCCGTCGGGCCGTTCGTCGCCGTCGCGGCGGTCGGTGTCCGGGCGGCTCTCGCGCGCGGGCTCCGGCGGGGTCCGGACGCGCGGGGTGCCGGCGGTGTCGGTGCACGGCTCGGGCAGCGGTGCGTCCTCCGGGCCGTCGCGCGGGCGGCTGGGCGCGGGGCTGGTGGCGGTGCCGGAGGTGCCGCGGCCCGATCCGCGGACGGCGGTGCTGGAGCATCCGGAGGTCCCGGAGCGCAAGCGGTTCTGCAGCCGTGCGGACTGCGGGGCGCCGGTGGGCCGGGCGCGTGGTGAACAGCCGGACCGTACGGAAGGGTTCTGCACCAAGTGCGGCCATCCGTACAGCTTCGTTCCCAAGCTGCGGCCCGGTGACATGGTGCACGGCCAGTACGAGGTCGTGGGGTGTCTGGCGCACGGCGGGCTCGGCTGGATCTATCTGGCGACCGACCATGCGGTCTCCGACCGGTGGGTGGTGCTCAAGGGGCTGCTGGACACCGGCGACGAGGAGGCGCTGGCGGTGGCGGTGTCCGAGCGGCGCTTCCTCGCCGAGATCGAGCACGCCAACATCGTGCGGATCTACAACTTCGTGGAGCATCTCGACCGGACGACGGGCAGCCTCGACGGCTACATCGTCATGGAGTACGTCGGCGGCAAGTCCCTCAAGGACCTCGCCAACGACCGGCGCACCCCGCAGGGCCGGCGCGATCCGCTGCCCGTCGAGCAGGCCTGCGCGTACGGCATCGAGGCGCTGGAGGCGCTCGGCCATCTGCACAGCCGCGGCTACCTCTACTGCGATTTCAAGGTCGACAACGCCATCCAGCAGCACGACCAGCTCAAGCTGATCGACATGGGCGCGGTGCGCCGGATGGACGACCATGTGAGCCCGATCTACGGCACGATCGGCTACCAGGCGCCCGAGATCGCCGCTGTGGGCCCGTCGGTCTCCTCCGACCTCTACACGGTCGCGCGCACCCTCGCCGTCCTCACCTTCGACTTCCAGGGCTATACGAACATCTTCGCGGACTCGCTGCCCGATCCGGACAACATCGAGGTGTTCCGCACCTACGAGTCGTTCTACCGGCTGCTGGTGCGGGCCACGGACCCGGACCGGGCGCGCCGGTTCGCCTCCGCGGAGGAGATGGCCGAGCAGCTGACGGGGGTGCTGCGGGAGGTGGTGGCGCTCCAGTCGGGGGAGCCGCGGCCCGCGCTGTCGACCCTCTTCGGGCCCGAACTCCGGGTGACCGACACGGAGTTGATGCCGCCGGTGGACGGCGACAGTTCGCTGCTGGGCGCGCGGGGGGCGGTCCCGGCCCGCGCGGCGGAGCGCGTGTCCGGCGGTCCGCTGCTGCGCCCCCTGGACGTCGCGGGCGCCGCCCTCGCGCTGCCGGTGCCGCGGGTGGACCCGGGTGACCCCAACGCCGGGCTGCTGGCCGGGCTGCCGGCCGCCGGGCCCGCGGAGTTGCTGGGTGCGCTGCGCTCCGCGCCCGCCGACTCCCTGGAGCTCCGGCTGCGGGAGCTGCGCGCCCGTCTGGAGGCGGGGGACGGCGCGGCGGCACGGGAGGTGCTGGAGGCGATCGCGGCGGAGCCCGCCGGGCCGTGGCCCGCCGCGGGTCGGGGCGGCGGCGAACCCGCCACGTGGGGCGCGGACTGGCGGGTGGTGTGGCATCGCGGTCTGGTGTCGCTGACGGCCGACGACCGCGAGAGCGCCGCGCTGGCCTTCGACGCGGTCTACGACGCCTTCCCCGGTGAACCGGCGCCGAAGCTGGCGCTGGGCATCTGCGCGGAGCTGCTGGGCCAGTGGGACAACGCGATGGAGTACTACCGCCTGGTGTGGGCGACCGACCGCAGCTATGTCGGCGCCGCGTTCGGGCTGGCCCGGGTGCGGCTGGCGACGGGCGACCGCGGTGGCGCGGTCGAGGTGCTGGAGTCCGTGCCGGAGTCGTCCATCCACTACATCGCGGCGCGGAGCGCGGCGGTCCGCGCCCGGCTGCGGGAGCGGCCGCCCCGCGATCCGCTGCTGGCGGATCTGCGGGCGGCCGCCGAACAGGTCGAGGCGCTCGCGGACTTCGGTCTGGACACCGAGCGCCGGGAACAACTCGCCACCGAGGTACTGGGCAGCGCCCTGGACTGGGTACTCTCCGGTAGCCACGGTGCCGGGCCGGACGGCGCAGCGCCCGCTTCCGAGCGGCCGGCGCTGCTCGGAAGCCCGCTGGACGAGCGCGGTCTGCGCTTCGGGCTGGAGCAGTCGTACCGTCTGCTGGCGCGGCTGGCACAGCGTGGTGAGAAAAGGATCGAACTGGTGGAACGGGCCAACCGCTTCCGCCCCAGGACGTGGGTGTGACATGGGTGTGACTGGGCCGTCCCGGTGTCCGGGCTGTGACGAACCGCTCGACGCGAAGGACAATTTCTGCGGGCGGTGCGGCGCCGATCTCCTGCCGCCCGCCGCACCGCCGGCGCACGGCGCCCCGGCCGCGCCCGGCGCTTCCGCCGTGCCGCCCCCGCCGCCGATGCCTCCCGGTCCGCCGCCGGTGCCCGCACCGGCCGGCCGGACCGCTCCGGCCGGGCCACCGCCCCCGGACCCGCAGGCCCGGCTCCCGTACGGGGACGCCGGTGCGCCGCCGATGCCGGGCCATGCCCCGCCGGTGCCCGGCCAGGCGGTGGCCGACACCCCGCCGCCCGCCGATCCGCGCGTCGCCGGATACGAGGCGGTCGCCGACGCGGCCGCCGCCGGGGCCGCGGCCGCCGCCGGGACCGGCGCGCCCTCCGGTGTGCCCGCCTCGGAGACCGTGGCGCCGGACGCGGAACCCGTGGCGCCCGCCCCGGAGCCCGTCCCGGAACCCTCCGTGCCCGCCGCGGCGGAAGACCCCTCCGGCACCGCCGTCTGCGCCGCCTGCCGCTCCGGGGCCGTGGACGCCGAGGGCTACTGCGCACACTGCGGTCACGCCCGGCCCCGCCCCCGCGACCACATGGAATGCGAGGTGGGGGGCATCGCGGCGGTCAGCGACCGGGGCCACCGGCACCACCGCAACGAGGACTTCTTCGCGCTGCGTGCCGCCGCGCTGCCGGACGGCACCCCCGCCGTGGTCGCCGTGGTCTGCGACGGTGTCTCCTCGGCGACCCGCCCGGACGAGGCGTCCTCGGCGGCGTCCGAGGCCGCCGGGGAGGCGCTGCGGGCGTCCCTGCCGCGCGGTACCCACCCCGCGCAGGCCATGCACGACGCCATCCTGGCGGCCTCCTCGGCGGTCGACGCCCTCGCCTCCGACCCGTCTCTGGTCCATGACGAGCACCGTCAGCAGAACGCCCCGGCCTGCACCTTCGTCGGTGCGGTGGTCGGCGGCGGGCTGCTGACCGTCGGCTGGGTCGGCGACAGCCGCGCCTACTGGATCCCCAACGACCGTACGGCGCCGCCCGCCCGGCTCACCGAGGACGACTCCTGGGCCGCCCAGATGGTCGCCAACAACCTGATGTCCGAGGCCGAGGCGAACGCCGATGAGCGGGCGCACGCCATCACGGGCTGGCTCGGCGCGGACGCGTACGAGGTCGAGCCGCACACCGCGACGTTCAAGCCGGACGGGCCCGGGGTCGTGGTGGTGTGCACCGACGGGCTGTGGAACTACGCCGAGAGCGCGGAGCAGATGGCCGCGGTGCTGCCGTACGACGCCCCCGCCAGGCCGCTGAACGGCGCCCGCACCCTGGTCACCCACGCCCTCGACGGCGGCGGGCACGACAACGTCACCGTGGCACTGGTGCCGTTCCCCGCACCGGCGGGGCAGACGGCACCGGCCTGACGGGCTCACCACCGAAGAGCGTGAGCGGGGGTGCGCGGCACGGCGCACCCCCGCCCGTACGCCCCCTCACGCGCCATGCGCCATGTACGACGCACCACGTGTACCGACCAACCGGTTACGTCGTCTCAAGGAGCGGAACGGATGGCCAACTTCGCCAAGTCCCGGGTGCCGCGTTTCTCCGCCGAGGTGTACCAGAACCCCTATCTCCCCGAGGGCGGGCGGGAGGTCCACGCCATCGTCACGGTCACCGCGACCGGCGGCGGCACGACCGGGGGCCGGCCGGTGCCGAGGGCGGGTACCGGCGAGCCGGACGCCGGCGTGGTGATCATGGTGGACTGCTCCGGGTCGATGGACCATCCGCCGGCGAAGCTGCGCGGCGCCCGGGAGGCGACGGCCGCCGCCCTCGACACCCTGCGCGACGGTGTCGGCTTCGCGGTGGTGGCCGGCACCCACCGGGCCGTCGAGGTCTACCCCGGCGACGGACGGCTGGCGGCGGCCGGGGCGGCCACCCGTGCGCAGGCCAAGGAGGCGCTGCGCACGCTGACCGCAGGGGGCGGCACCGCCATCGGAAGCTGGCTGCGGCTGACCGGCCGGCTGCTGTCGTCCGCCGGGGCCGGCATCCGGCACGCCATCCTGCTCACCGACGGCCGCAACGAGCACGAGTCCCCGCGCGAGCTGCGCGACGCCCTGGACGCCTGCTCCGGGTCGTTCACCTGCGACGCCCGCGGTGTCGGCACGGACTGGGAGATCAAGGAGGTCACCGCCATCGCCTCGGCGCTGCTGGGCACCGCCGACATCGTCGCCGATCCGGCCGGTCTGACCGCCGACTTCACACGCATGATGGAGACGGCGATGCGCAAGGAGGTCGCCGATGTCGGCCTGCGGCTGTGGACTCCGCTGGGCGCCGAGACCGTCTTCGTCAAGCAAGTGGCGCCCACCGTGGAGGACTTGACCGGCCGGCGCCGGGAGTCCGGTCCGCGGTCGGCGGACTATCCGACCGGGTCCTGGGGCGACGAGTCCCGCGACTACCACCTGTGCCTGCGGGTCCCGGCCGCCGGGATCGGGCAGGAAATGCTGGCCGGCCGGGTCTCGTTGATCTTCTCCGCCCCGGACGGCGATCCCGCGCAGAGCCCGCCGCGGCCCCTGTCGCAGGGCCTCGTACGGGCCTTGTGGACGGACGATGTGGCCGCTTCCACCGCGATCAACCCCCAGGTGGCGCACTACACGGGCCAGGCCGAACTGGCGCAAGCCATTCAACAAGGGCTCGATGCCCGTAAGTCGGGTGATATCGACGGTGCCACGGAGAAACTGGGCCGCGCGGTACAACTGGCCGGAGCCTCGGGGAACGAGGAGACTGCGAAACTCCTTGCGAAGGTGGTGGACGTCGTCGATACGGCGACCGGTACTGTGCGACTGAAGGCGAAGGTCGCCGAGGCGGACGAGATGACTCTCGAAACGCGCTCGACGAAAACCGTTCGCGTGAAGAAATAGCCACGATCAGTACCGAGCAGCACGACCGAAAGAAATCGGTACGGAGGGGGAAGAACCGACATGCCGACCTGCCCGAGCGGCCACCAGTCGGTGGCCGAAGACTGGTGCGAGGTGTGCGGCCAGCGGATGGCGGGCGCTGTCCCCCCGCCGCCCTCCTTGCCTGCAGGATTCCTGAACACACCGCCGCCCGGACAGCCCACCGGCCAGCCCGGCCCGCCGCAGGGCCAGCCCGGTCCGCCGCCCGGACAGCCCGGTCCGCCCCCCGGTGGTCCCGGTCCCGGCTTCGGTGGCCCCGGTGGCCCCGACTCCCAGGGCGGCCAGGGCGGCTATGGCTTCCCGCCTCCGCAGCAGCCCGGCCCCGGCGCGCCCGGCCCCGGTACCCAGGGCGGCCAGGGCGGATACGGGTTCCCGCCGCCGCAGCCCGGCCCTGACTCCCAGGGCGGCCAGGGTGGATACGGCTTCCCGCCTCCACAGCCCCAGCAGCCCCAGCCTCCGCAGGGCGGCCCCGGCCCGTCCGGACAGCCCGAGACCTGCCCGCAGTGCGGTACGCCGCGTGAGGCGATGGCACCGTTCTGTGAGGGCTGCCGCTACAACTTCCTCACCAACTCCCCGACGTCCTACGCCCCGCCGCCCGGCCAGCAGCCGGGCCCGCCGCCCGGTGCCCCCGGTCCCGGCACGCAGGGCGGCCAGGGCGGATACGGCTTCCCGCCGCCCGCACCCGGTCCGCAGGGCGGTCCTCAGCAGGGTGGCCAGGGCGGTTACGGCTTCCCGCCGCCGCAGCCCCAGCAGCCCCAGCCCCCGCAGCAGCAGGGCATGCCCCCCGGCGGCCCCGGCCCTGGCGGGTTCCCCGACCAGCCCGGACCTGGCGGATTCCCGGACCAGCCCGGACCCGGCGGATTCCCCGACCAGCCCGGACCCGGCGGATTCCCGCCCGGCCCGCCCCCCGGCATGCCCGGACCCGGCCCGCAGGGCGGCCCGCCGCCGCAGCAGGGCGGCGACGACTGGACGCTGAACCCGCCGAGCGCCCAGGCCGCTCCCCCGCCGATGGCGCCCGCGCCGCCCGGCCCCGGTCCGCAGGCCCCGTACGAGCAGCAGCAGCCGCCCGCGCCGTTCCCGCCGCAGCAGCCGGGACCGTACGAGCAGCAGCCTCCGTTCGAGCAGCAACAGCAGCCCCCGTACGAGCAGCAGCCCGGCCCGTACGAGCAGCAGATGCCGCCGCAGCAGCAGCCCGGCCCGGACCAGCAGTGGAACGGCGGACCCGGCCAGGGTCCCGCGGCACCACCGCAGGGCCCGCCGCCGGTCGTCGGCGCCGGCTGGGTGGTGGCGGTCGCGCCGGACCGTGAGTACTTCATGGCGATGATGGGCCGCAGCGGCCCGGAGGCGGCGGGGCTCAACCTGCCCTCGTACTCCCCCGAGCAGGTGCTCCCGCTGAACGGCCAGATCGCGGTCGGCCGCCGCCGCAACAGCACCGGCGAGTCCCCGGACATCGACCTGGGCAGTGCGCCGGAGGACCCGGGCGTCTCGCACCAGCACGCGCTGCTGGTGCAGCAGCAGGACGGCAGCTGGGCGGTGGTGGACCAGAACTCCACCAACGGCACGACGATCAACCTCACCGAGGACCCGATCCAGCCATATGTGCCGGTGCCGCTCCATGAGGGCGACCGGGTGCATGTCGGTGCCTGGACGACGCTGACCGTCCGCCGCGGCTGAGCAGCCGCCGGCCGTGCACGACCCCGGGGCGTGATCAACCGATCACGCCCCGGGGTCATTTCCGGCCACGGCCTACGACCGAAGTCCTCCGCCGGGACGTCTGCCACCATGGACGGGTGAACAAGATTCCACGCGGCACGCTCGAGGAGCAGACCTTCTACGAACAGGTCGGAGGCGAGGAGACCTTCCGGCGCCTGGTGCACCGCTTCTACCAGGGAGTCGCCGAGGACCCGCTGCTGCGGCCGATGTACCCGGAGGAGGACCTGGGTCCGGCCGAGGAGCGGCTTGCGCTCTTCCTCATGCAGTACTGGGGCGGCCCCCGCACGTACAGCGACGGCCGCGGTCACCCCCGGCTGCGGATGCGGCACGCCCCGTTCACCGTCGACCGGGCCGCCCACGACGCCTGGCTGCGGCACATGCGCGACGCGGTGGACTCCCTCGGCCTGTCCGAGAAGCACGAGACGCAGCTGTGGAACTACCTCACCTACGCCGCCGCCTCGATGGTCAACGCCGCGGACTGAGGAACGCCTCACACCGCCCCGCGCCTTCGCCCTCATGATCCGGCCAGGGTTATCCACAGCCCCCTCCGCCCGCGCCGCTCGTCTGACACCATTCGTTCATCTGTGTGGTGCTGAGCGCGGTAAGGGGGATCCGTGTCCGGCTTTGTCTTTCTGCGGGTGCGCGCGCACCGTCTGCTGCTGGCCGCTGCCCTGCTCTCGGTGCTGCTCACCACGACCGTACTGACGACGCTCGCGGCCTTCTCCGGCGCGGTCGGCGACGCGGGGCTGCGGCAGGCGCTACGGACCCGCGCCGCGGCGGCCGCCGCGTTACAGGTGAAGGCCCAACTCCCGCCCGGGGCACGGGACGCGGCGGACCGGGCGGTCGCCCGGGGCGCCCGGCGGGCCTTCGACGGGCTGCCGTTCACGGTGCACACACTGGTCCGCTCCGGGCCGTATGCGCTGCCCCGCACGCTGCGGGCGCCGGACACCCGCAAGGGTGAGCCGGATCTCACCCACCTCGCGGCCCTGGACCGCTCCCGTCTGACCCTCACCGCCGGCCACTGGCCCGGCCCGGCCGCGCACGGACGGCTGCCGGTCGCGCTGCCGGAGGCCGCGGCGGCCCGGCTGGGGGTCGCGCCCGGCAGGCGGTTCACCCTCGACAACCGGCTGTCCGGCCCCGCCCATCTGGCGGTCGAGGTCACCGGCGTCTACCGGCCCAAGGACCGCGCCGACCCGTATTGGAAGCTCGACGACCTCGGCGGGCGCGGGGTGCGCACCGCCGGCTTCACCACGTACGGGCCGCTGCTCACCGATCCGGCGGCGTTCCGCGGCGGGTCGCCGGCCCAGGACTCGGTGGGCTGGCTCGCCACCGCCGACTTCCGCTCCCTGACCGCGGACCGGCTGGCCGAGCTGGCCGCCGCGGCCGGTCCGGCGCCCAAGGCACTGATGGCCGACCCGGCGTTCGCGGGCCGGGCCACCGTCACCACCGATCTGCCCGCCGCGCTGGGACAGTTGCAGCGGGCGTTGCTGGTGAACCGTTCGACGATCCTGATCGTCGCGCTGCAGCTGATCCTGCTGGCGGGCTATGCGCTGCTGCTGGTCGCCCGGATGCTGAGCGCCGAGCGGACCGGCGAGACGGCGCTGCTGCGGGCCCGCGGCGCGTCCCGGCGGCGGATCGCGGGGCTGGCCCTGGCCGAGTCGCTGCTGCTGGCGGCCCCGGCCGCGGTCGGCGCGCCGCTGCTGGCCGGACCGCTGAGGCAACTGCTGGCAGGCCAGGGCGCCCTGGCCCGTATCGGGCTGCCGCTGGACACCGGGCTGACCGCGCCGGTCTGGCTGACCGGCCTCGGCGTGGCGCTGGGCTGCGCCCTCGCGGTGGCCGCGCCCGCACTGCTGCGGACCGGAGCGGACGGCCCGCGGCGACGGCGGGCGCGGACGCTGCCCGGTGGCACGGGGCTCTCTTCTCCTCGAACGGGGCTGAAGACCTGGGGAAGGACCGGGGCCGACCTCGGGCTGCTGGTGATCGCCGGGGTCGCCTACTGGCAGCTCCAGCGGCAGACGGCGGGCGGCGAGGGCACCGGCAGCGGGGTGCTGACCGGGGACTTTGCCGGCCAACTGGGCATCGATCCGGTGCTGGTGGCCGCCCCGGCGCTGGCGCTGCTCGCCGGTACGGTGCTGACGCTGCGGCTGCTGCCGCTCGCCGCCCGGATCGCCGAGCGGGGCGCGGCCGGCGGCCGGGGGCTGGCGGCGGCGCTGGCCGGCTGGCAGATCAGCCGCCGCCCCCTGCGCGGCGCCGGTCCCGTGCTACTGCTGGTGCTGGCCACCGCCCTGGGCATGCTGGCGATCGGCCAGGGCGCGTCCTGGGACCGTTCGCAGGACGACCAGGCCGACTTCCGCGCGGGCGCTGCGGTGCGCGTACTCGCGGGCCGGACACCGCCGTTGGGCCAGGGCGGTGCGTATGCGGCGGTGCCGGGGGTGGCCGCGGCGCTGCCCGTCGGGCAGTCCGGTCTGGAGCTGTCGGACGGCCGGTCCTCCTCGCTGCTCGCGCTGGACGCCCGGCGGTCGGCGGGGGCCCTGCTGCTGCGCGGCGATCTCGTGGGCGGCGGCGCGGACGGCCCGAGGGGCCGGGCGGCGGACGGTGTGCTGCGCGCGGTGGCGCCGGACCACGGGCCCCTGGCGGGGGTGCAACTGCCGCCGGGCAGCGACAGGTTACGGCTGACCGCCGCGCTGCGCTCGCTGCGGGCACTGCCGCCCGCCCCCGGCCGGCAGTCCCCCGGGCAGCAGGCCGCCGGGCGCGACACCGGGCCGGTGCCGGCGAGCCTCTCCGTCCTCGTCACCGACCGCCACGGCATCCCGTACACCGTGCCGCTCGGCCCGCTCGCGGCCGACGGCGCACCACACACCCTGAGCGCGGACCTCGGCGCCGCGGCCGGCGCCCCGGCGGGCCGCCCGGCCGGTCCGCTGCGGCTGACCGGTCTGCTCCTCGACACGGACCAGTCGCCGGTCTCGCACCGTCAGCGGCTCACCGTCACCGCCGTGGAGGCCGCCACCGGCCACGGCCCGGCCCGGTCCCTCGCCGCGCCCGCCGCCCTCGCCTGGAAGGCGCGGATCACCGACGAGAGCAGCTCCGTGGGCGAGCCGTCCGGGCCCAGGGCGGGCCGGTCCCAGGTCCCCGACGGCGGGCTGCTGTCCCAGACGTACGACACCGGCGCCAGGCTGGACGACTGGGGGGCCGCCGTGACCACGGTGCGGATCAACGCCGCGCACCCCGCGCGTCCACCGCTCGCCGCCGTCGCCACCGAGGCGTATCTGCGCGACAGCGGATCGCGCACCGGCTCCCTCGTCGAGGTGCCGGTCAACGGCAGTCCGCTGAAGGCCCGGATCGTCCGGGCGGTGCGGGCCCTGCCGGGTCCGGCGGACGCGCCGGACACCGGCGGACTGCTGGTCGACCTCGGTGCCGTCAACGAGGCGCTGTCCGACCGCGGCGCACTGCCGCTGACCGCCACCGAGTGGTGGCTGCGCCCTCGGCCGGGCGCGTCGGCCGAGGTCGTCGAGGCGCTGCGGGACCGCCCCGACACCGACCCGGGCCAGGTGCTGGTCCGGGACGAGATCGCCGGGCAGCTGCACGACGATCCGCTGGGGCTCGGCCCGCAGACCGCGCTGACCGCGGCGGCCGCGGTCGCGGTGGCCCTGGCGGCGGTCGGCTTCGCCGTCAGTGCCGCCGGTTCGGTCCGCGAACGGGCCCGGGAATTCGCCGTGTTGCGGGCCCTGGGGGCGCCGCGCCCGCAGCTGGCCCGGATGATCGTCGCCGAGCAGGGCGTCCTGATCGCGCTGGCGCTGGGTGTCGGTGCGGCGCTGGGGACGGTGCTGACCCGGGCGGTCGTCCCGCTGATCGTGCTGACCGAGCAGGCGGGCCGCCCGGTGCCGCCGGTGCTGGTGGAGCTGCCGCCGGGCCCGGTGGCCGCGCTGCTCGCGGCGGTCGCGGCGGTGCCGCTGCTGGTCGTCGCGGCCATCGGGCTGCGCCGCGGCGATCCGGTGCGGGCCCTGCGCAGCCAAGGAGTGCAGTGAGATGACAAGGCATGCCGTGGGGACGGTCCGGCGGGGTGAGCGCCGGTGACGGCACGGAACGGGCGGAGCCGGCCGCGTCCGGCGCGCGCGGCGGCACTGGCCCTGGGCGCGCTGGTGCTGGTCACCGCGTTCCTCGCGGCGGCGTTCCCGCGAGGGGTGGCGGCGTACGAGACGCGGGGAGTGCGCCATGCGCTCGGCTCGGTGCCGGCCGGCCAGCGGACGGTGGAGATCACCGTCTCGCGTACGGACATGACCGGCGGCGACCCCGCGGCCGCCTGTGCCGCGGGAGAGCTGACCCGCCAGGACCGGGCGATCCGGGGACAGTTCCACGCCCCGCTGCGGATCGCCGGGGGCGAGACCCAGCACGGCGTACGCACCACCAAGCCGTTGTCCGCACAGGACGCCTGGCTGCCCCGGCCCGACGGCGTCGCTCCCGGCCTCTCGCTGTACGCGGCCGCCGGGCTCGGCGCCCATGCCACCCTCGCCGAGGGCCGGCTGCCGCACGGCGCGGCCTCCGGGAAGCACACTCTGGAAGCGGCGGTCACCGTCGCCACCGCACGCGCCCTCGCCCTGCACGTCGGCAGCGAACTCCATCTGGAGGGCCTGACCATACGGATCTCCGGGCTGCTCACCCCGCGCGCCCCGGACAGCGCGTACTGGTCCGTGGACCCGCTGATGGCGGCCGCGCGCCAGGACACGACGCCGGGCCTTCCGCCGCACCAGTTCTGGCGTGCCGGGCTGCTGCTGTCGCCGCAGGACGGCCCGGCGCTGCTGTCCACCGGGGGCGAGCCGGAGAAGTTCTGGCGCTACCCGCTCGACACCCGCGCGCTGACCGCCCGGGACGCCCCGCTGCTGCGGGACCGGCTGGTCTCCCTCGAACACGGCGCCGCGCTCGCCCGGTTGCGCGCGGTGGCGGGCGGCGGTGCGCTGGCCGACAGCGCGGTGGACGGACTGCTGGACGCTTTCGTGCGGACGCGGACGGCGGTCGCGCCGGTCATCGCGGTGGCCGCGTACGGCATCGGCACCGTCGCGGGGGTGGTGCTGCTGATGACCGCCGGGCTGACCGCGGCGCGCCGGCATGCCGAACTCGCCCTGCTGCGGGCCCGTGGTGCGTCACTGGCCGGGCTGGCCGGGCGGCTGGCGGCGGAGACCGGGGCGGTGGCGCTGCCCGCGGCGGCGGCCGGGGCCGGTCTGGCGCTGCTGCTGGTGCCCGGGGAGGGGGTGCTGCCCTCACTCCTGGCGGCGGCCGGGGCCGGGCTGCTGGGGACGCTCGCGCTGCCGTTGCGGGCGGTCGTCGCGCACCGTCGTCCGCGTCCCGTGGAGCGCGCCGACGCGGCGGGCGCCCGCCCCTCCCGGCGCCGTACGGTCGCCGAACTGACCGTGCTGATACTGGCGGTGGGGGCGGTGCTCGCCCTGCGGGGCCGCAGCACGGCGACGGGCGGGGTGGACGCCCTGGTCAGCGCCGCCCCGGTGCTGATCGGCGTGATCGCCGCGCTGGTCCTGATGCGCCTCTATCCGCTCCCGCTGCGGCTGGCGGCCCGCCCCGCCGCCCGCACCGCCGGGCTGACCGGTTTTCTGTCGCTGGCCCGCGCGGGCCGCGCCCCGGGCACCGCCGGACTGCCGCTGCTGGCCCTGGTGGTGGCGCTGACCACGGCGTCCTTCGGCGGCTCGGTGCTGGCCGGGGTCGCCGCGGCACGGGACCGTGCGGCGCTGACCGCGGTCGGCGCCGAGGCCCGGATCTCGGCCGGCAAACCGCTCCCCGAGGAGCTGCGGCGGGCGGTCGGCAAGGTGCCGGGCGTCGTGGACGCGGTACCGCTGCGCATCGACGTCCAGGCCGCCGACGACAACGGGCCGCCCCTCTACCTGGTCATCGCCGACGCCGAGGCGTACTCCCGGCTCGCGCGGGCCACCGGCCTGGGCGCGTTCGCCGCGCGGGACCTGGCCGACCCCGGCGGCGACCGGCCGCTGCCCGCGCTGGTGTCCCCCCGTTTCCTCACCCGCTTCGGGCACGCGCCGATGGCCCTGCAGCCGGAGTTCGGCCAGCTCGTCATCCGCCCGAAGACCGTACGCGCCGACACCCCCGCGCAGCCCGGCGGCGACTTCGTCGTCATCGACGCCGGGAGCGTCGCCCGCCGCCACCCGGACACCTACCGCGACCCCGCCACCGGGCCCTCCACCCTCCTGCTGTCCGGCCGCTCCCTGGACACCGGGGCGCTGCGCTCCGCCGTGCGCGCCCACGCCCCGGCGTCGCTGTCCGTCCGGCTGGCGCTGCGCTCCGCCGTACGCGCCGAGTTCGCCGACTCGCCCCTCCAGCAGGGCGCGGTACGCCTCTACACCGCCGCGGTCGCGGCCGGCGCCGGCTTCGCCCTGCTCGCCCTGTTCCTGTCCCTCCTCCAGTCCGCCCCGGAGCGCACCCAACTCCTGGCCAGGCTGCGCACGATGGGGCTGCCCCGGGCCCAGGGGCGGCGGCTGCTGGTTCTGGAGGCACTGCCGCAGGCAGTCCTCGCGGCGCTCGGCGGCGCCCTGGCCGGCGCCGCCACGATCCGGCTGCTGGGCCCGGGCATGGACCTCACCGCGCTCGCCCTCCCCGGCACCTCGGGCGGCGGCGCACCGGGCAGCGTCGTACGACTGCACACCGATCCCGCGTCCCTGCTGCTGCCGTCGGTGGGCGTGGTCGCCCTGGCCCTGTCGGTCGCCCTGGCCCAGGCCTGGCTGAGCGGACGGCGGCGCGAGAGCACCGAGTTGAGAGCGGGGGACACCCGATGACCACACGGCCCGACGGCACACCACCGGACACACCCGTCCCCGGGGCGGCCCCGGCCTCCGCGCCCCGGCCCGCCGCCACCAGCCTGGCCGAGCTGGAGCGGCGCGCGGCCTCCCGGCGCGGGCAGCCCGCCTACGGGCATGACGCGCTGATCGCCTGCGACCGGCTGGTGCGGGTCTTCGCCACCGACGGGGTGGAGGTGCAGGCCCTCCAAGGGCTCGATCTGCTGGTCGCGGAGGGCGAGTTGATGGCACTGGTGGGCGCGTCCGGCAGCGGTAAATCAACACTGATGAACATCCTGGCCGGTCTGGACGTGCCGACCGCGGGTGCCGCCACGGTCGCCGGCCGCGATCTGCTGACGATGGACGCCAAGGCACGGCTCGGCTACCGCCGCGAGGTGGTCGGCTTCGTCTGGCAGCAGACCGCCCGCAATCTGCTGCCCTATCTGACGGCCCAGCAGAACGTGATGCTGCCGATGCAGCTGCGGGGCGGCCGGCGGCGGGCGGCCCGTGCGAAAGCGGCCGAGGAGCTGCTGTCGATGCTCTCGCTCGACCACTGCGGGGACCGGCGTCCGCACCAGCTCTCCGGCGGCGAACAGCAGCGCACCGCCATCGCGGTGGCGCTGGCCAACACCCCGTCCGTCCTGCTGGCCGACGAGCCGACCGGCGAGCTCGACTCGCACACCGCCGAGCAGGTCTTCACGGCCTTCCGCACCGCCAACGAGGAGCTCGGCACCACCATCGTGATCGTCACCCATGACCAGGCGGTGGCGAGCGAGGTACGGCGCACGGTCGCGATCCGCGACGGCCGTACGTCCTCGGAGGTGCTGCGGCGTACCGAACGGGACGCCGCAACCGGCCAGGAGTCCCTGGTGGCACGCGAGTACGCGATGCTCGACCGGGCGGGCCGCCTCCAACTGCCGGCCGACTACACCAGCAGCCTGGGCATGGCACACCGCGTCCTGCTGGAGCTGGAGAGCGACCACATCGGGGTATGGCCGGACCACACGGCGGACGGGGCGGCGCGGGGCGGGGGCGGGGCCGAGGGCGGGGGCGGGGCCGAGGGCGTCAGCGAGGGGGCGGACGGGAGCGGAGGCTCGGGTGAGCGCGGAGGCACGGACGAGCGCGGGGGCGCGGCTGAGCGCGGAGGCACGGACGAGGGTGGCTGACCGGCCTCGATGCGGGGCCGTCGCCGGGGTGATCGGCGCGCCGAGCGGCCCTCACCGGCAACCGCCTCACCGGGCAACTGCCTGCCTCCCCGCCGGCCGTTCCCGTCAGATCGGTGTCACCGTGAGGCCCGACAGCCCGGTCAGCCCGCTCGGGCCGCCGGTCCGTACGGCGATCGACCCGTACGGGGTGCTCAGCCGCAGCCAGCCGCCCGCGGACAGCAGACTCAGCGGCTGAGGTCCGGACTGCGCGGGCCGGGCGCCGGGAGAGGTGCCGCCGCCCGCGAGCGCGCCGGTCCGCGCCGGCCGCAGAAAGCCCAGCGACTGCGCGGCATGGGCGGCGCGCAGCGGGAGATGGGTGTCGCCGAGGGTGCGCGACCAGATCTCCCGGCCGATGCGGTCCCGTTCGGTGCGGGTGCGGTGCTGCGGCGGCAACGCCTCGTCACGGGCGCGGAATTCGGTGACCGCGGCGGCCACCGCCCGCACCAGGGCCTCGGGCGTGGGCAGCCCCGGCACCCGCTGCCAGCCGCCGCGCGGCGGCAGCATCCCGGTCCACGGCGGACCGGTGACGGCGGCGGGCACGGTCAGCACGTCAGCCGACCCGTCCACGCCTTCGAGGAGTTCACCGGCGGAGACCGTCCGGTCCAGGCCGGTGTCGTCGGCGAGCCGGGCGGTGCGGATCGCCAGTACCTCGAAGGACGGCGGGCGGCCGAAGACGGCGAGCACCCCGCCGCCGGCCTGGAGCCGTACCGCGGCGGCGCGGTCGTAGTGGATCAGGCGGGCGAGGAAGGCAGCGAGATCCGCCGCCTCCCCCGCATCGGCCAGGTGCAGCGCCGTCATACCGCGGCGGATCCCTCCTGGTGCGCGGCGTCGTCCAGATACTCCTTGAGGATCGCCTTCTCCTCCGCGGTGAGGCGGCGGGGACGCTCCTCGGTGAAGTCGAACGGGACGACGACGGTCGAGGCCCGCAGGTAGAGGGTGTCCTCGTCCTTGACCTCGTAGCCGACCGTCATCGACGCGGCGCTGATCTTCGTCACCCACAACTCGACGGTCACCGGGGCGTGCCGGTGGACCAGCGGCCGCACATAGTCGATCTCGTGCCGGGCGACGACCGAGCCGCCCGTGAACGACGGGCTGCCGCCCCCCGGCGCCAGCCGGTGCATGAAGTCGATCCGCGCCTCTTCGAGGTAGCGGACGAACACCGCGTTGTTGACATGGCCGAACGCGTCCATGTCCGACCAGCGCAGGGGGCAGGAATAGAGGTGTCGCACGCCGGTCAGCCCCGGGTGAGCTTCTTGTACGTGGCGCGGTGCGGGCGGGCCGCGTCCGCACCGAGGCGCTCGATCTTGTTCTTCTCGTAGGACTCGAAGTTGCCCTCGAACCAGAACCACCGGGAGTCGCCCTCGTACGCCAGGATGTGCGTGGCGACGCGGTCGAGGAACCAGCGGTCGTGGGAGACGACCACGGCGCAGCCCGGGAACTCCAGGAGCGCGTTCTCCAGCGACGACAGGGTCTCGACGTCGAGGTCGTTGGTCGGCTCGTCGAGGAGCAGCAGGTTGCCGCCCTGCTTGAGGGTGAGCGCCAGGTTGAGGCGGTTGCGCTCACCACCGGAGAGCACACCGGCCGGCTTCTGCTGGTCCGGGCCCTTGAAGCCGAACGCGGAGACATAAGCCCGCGAGGGCATCTCGACCTGGCCGACGTTGATGTAGTCCAGCTCGTCGGAGACCACGGCCCACAGGGTCTTCTTGGGGTCGATGTTCTCGCGGCTCTGGTCGACGTAGGAGATCTTGACGGTCTCGCCGACCTTGATGTCGCCGGAGTCCGGGGTCTCCAGGCCCTGCAGCATCTTGAACAGCGTGGTCTTGCCGGCGCCGTTCGGGCCGATGATGCCGACGATGCCGTTGCGCGGCAGGGTGAAGCTCAGGTCCTCGATCAGGACCTTCTCGCCGAAGGCCTTGTTGAGCTTGTCGACCTCGACGACGACATTGCCCAGACGCGGGCCCGGCGGGATCTGGATCTCCTCGAAGTCCAGCTTCCGCATCTTGTCGGCCTCGGCGGCCATTTCCTCGTAACGGGCCAGTCGCGACTTGGACTTGGCCTGCCGCCCCTTGGCGTTGGAGCGGACCCACTCCAGCTCTTCCTTCAGACGCTTCGCACGCTTGGCGTCCTTCTGGCCCTCGACCTTGAGACGGGTCTGCTTGGTCTCCAGGTACTTGGAGTAGTTGCCCTCGTAGCCGTGCAGGCGGCCGCGGTCGACCTCGCAGATCCACTGGGCGACGTGGTCGAGGAAGTACCGGTCGTGGGTGACGGCGACGACGGTGCCGGGGTACTTCGCCAGGTGCTGCTCCAGCCACTGCACGGACTCGGCGTCCAGGTGGTTGGTGGGCTCGTCGAGGAGCAGCAGGTCGGGGGCCTCCAGCAGCAGCTTGCACAGCGCGACACGGCGGCGCTCACCACCGGAGAGGTTGGTGACGGGCCAGTCGCCGGGCGGGCAGCCGAGGGCGTCCATGGCCTGCTCCAGCTGGGTGTCCAGGTCCCACGCGTTGGCGTGGTCGAGGTCCTCCTGGAGCTTGCCCATCTCCTCCATGAGCTCGTCGGAGTAGTCGGTCGCCATCAGCTCGGCGACCTCGTTGAAGCGGTGGAGCTTGCCCATGATCTCGGCAGCGCCGTCCTGCACGTTCTGCAGCACGGTCTTCGACTCGTCCAGCGGCGGCTCCTGCAGGAGCATGCCGACGGTGTAGCCCGGGGAGATGAACGCGTCACCGTTCGACGGCTGCTCCAGCCCGGCCATGATCTTGAGCACCGTGGACTTACCGGCGCCGTTGGGACCCACGACACCGATCTTTGCGCCCGGCAGGAAGCTCAGCGTCACGTCATCGAGGATGACCTTGTCGCCGTGCGCCTTGCGCGCCTTGCGCATCGTGTAGATGTACTCAGCCAAGAGAAACCGTCCGGCAGATTGGATCGATCAGGGTCTGTGCGGCACCGCCCCGGGGCCATCGTGCCTGGCGACCGTGGGAGGGCAGATACACCCCATCTTGCCGTACGCCTGCGCTCAGGCGGAAACGAGTAGGTCAGCACACCCCTGCTCAGCACCGACCTGCCACGACTCGGTGTCCGCTTGATTGCCGTCTGTCAGCGTTGATCACTCGGGATCGGGCCCTTGCCGTACGTCCGCCATCAGACGCCGGCCGCCGCATATCTGCCATCCGCACATCTGCCATCCGCGCTGTCCCACGCCTGCCCGCCCACGCCGAAGGCGGGAACGCTGAAGGCCGGGAACGCTGAAGGCCGGAAACGCCGAAGGCCGGAAACGCCGAAGGCCCCGGAGCGCTGCTGCGCTCCGGGGCCCTGGGGTACCTCACCGGCGACCACCCACTCACCCTCGGGTCATCGAGTCACCCTCGGGTCACCGAGTGGTCGCCACGTACGGCCGGACGCCGGGGGTCACCGGCCGCCGGGTGTCACTGGGCGGGGGTGCCGGCCTTCTTCTTACGGAGGAAGAACACCGCTGCGCCGCCGACCACGACGAGGACGACCGCGATGCCCGCGATCATCGGGGTGGCGTTGCTGGAGCCGGTCTCGGCGAGGTCGCCGCCCTTGCCCCCACCGGTGTCCCCACCGGTGCTGCCGCCTACCGAGGCCGGGCTGGGCTGGCTGGAGGGCTTGCCGCCGCCGCTGCCGGCGGTCTTGCAGTCCAGGACGCCGGAGAACGACTTCTTGAAGCCGCCCTCACCCTTGATCGTGATGTCGTACGGCTGGTCCTCGGCCACCGGAACGGTCACGGTCTGCGACTTGCCCGGAGCGATCTCGTAGTCCTTGCCGGAGAGCTGGAAGCGGAACGCCTCATCGCCCTTGTTGCTCGCCGTGACGTCCACGCCACCCTTGGCGCAGTTCTTCTCGGCGGTGATCGCCGGGATGGCGCCCTGCTTCTTCCAGGAGAACGTGGCGGCCGCGGAGACCGTGGACTCGCTGGAGCCGGCCAGGATCTGGGTCTGGCTCTTGGCGTGCTCACCGATGCCGGTGAAGGCACGGCCGACCGGGACCTTGGTGGCGGCCTGCGCGGTCAGCGAGCTGCTGCCGTCCGCGGCGCCCGCGGGCACGTCGAAGAACAGCTGGGTGCCGTCGGTCGCGCTGGTGACCGGCTTGCCGTCCTTGCCGACGACCTTGGCACCGGCAGGCACACCGGCGGCCGGGGAGATCGTGACGCTGTCGGCGTTGGTGTGCACGGTGACCGGGCCGAGCTTGCTGCCGGACTTGCCGGAGACGGCCGGCGGGTCGAGCGTCAGCGAGGCCTTGGGCTCGGCGACGTTCTGCGCGCTCTTCTCGAGGTAGTCGGCGAGCTTCTCGGCCGCCGGGTCGACCGCGTCCACCTTGGCGTGGTCGGAGAAGCGCCAGATCGCGACCTGGGTGCCGGCCGCGGCGGTCTTCTCGGTGAGGTTCCCGGCACCGGCCTTGGCGGCGAGCGCGGCCAGGTCGTTCACCTGCGGGTACGAGTTCTGCAGAATCCAGCGGATCTTGCCCGCGTCCCCGTTGTTGTGCAGCGACGAGGCGCTCCAGGGCACTTCCTGGTACTTCGCCTGCTGCTGCGTCGGGTTGTGGATGTCGATGCAGTACGTCTGGAGCGTGCCGCCGTTGTCGACCGCCATCTCGAAGAGCCCGGCGCCTACGCGCTGGTCCCCTCCGTCGTTGTGCACGACCGCCTGGTCGAAGGTCTTCAGACCACCGAGTGTGGCGGTGGCACCCCCGTGGGAGGGGGTCGTCTCGTCCGCCGCGGCAGGCCCCGCGGTGGCTATCGCACCCGCCGCGACCAGGCCGGAGGCCACGACCGCGGCGGCAAGGCGGGCTGCGCCCCGCCTCTTTATCGAAAGCATGAAATTCCCCTCTGGGCGAGGCGGTCGAGTGGGAGAGGTTGCCTCGCCGGAAAGATCCCAAAGAACTCAACAGCCGAACACGTCAGCCCCCGTGAGTACTTGTCGGATCTTAAGGAGCAGGTGCACCAGGGTCCCCAGTAATGGCATCCCATAAGCGATCCGACTCGTAATCGTTACCGACAACGGGCACCCTGACTTGGCATTATCGACAAATCGCCTGGACTTTTCAGGGCACAGTCAACGTCTCGGGCGAATGGGTCACGGCTGAAGGTGGTCCGGAGGAGCCCCGTGGAGACTCAGCGACGGCTGCAATCCCGCTGGTCGTAGGCGTTTCGGCGACCGTGGAGGCCTTCTCGGCCGTCTGCCCCTTGAGAACTGCCGGAGCTCTGGCGCCTCTCCGTGTTCTGGCGGCTGACGGTGCTTTGGCGGCCGGCTTTCCTCTGGAGGCCGGCGGTGCCGTGGCGGCCGTCTTTGCCTTGACGGCAGCCTCTGATGTGTCGGCCTCCGTCGGTGCGTTGGCGGTCGTCCGGCTGCGTTCTTCCGGCAACGCGCCTTCCCATAAATCTTGTTGAGATGGTGGAGAGGGGCGCGATGGTGGCGATGGTTGCGGAGACGGGGGCAGGGGCGAGGACGGAGACGGGGACCGGGGCGATTGCGAGGGATGCCGTTGCGGTGGTGCTGACGAGTCCGGTGCCGGGGCCGATTGCGGCGCCGGGGTCGGTTGCTGCGCCGGGGTCGATTGCGACGCCGGGGAAGGTTCCGGAGCCCGGGACGATTGCTGCGCCGGGGGAGGTTCCGGAGGCGGGGACGATCGCGCCGCCGGGTTCGATTGTTGGCCCGTCGAAGCTTCCGGAGCCGGCGTCGACTGCTGCGCCGGGGCCGGTGGCCCGTCCGCTCCCGTACGCAGCGCCCGGAGGACTCTCCGGAATGCGGCGGTACCGCGCGTGAGATCGTGGCCGATCGCCACGGCATCAACCTCCGCCGAGAACCAGCGCTGCCCGCCCTTCTCGGGTGGCTGTTCCCCCTCCCGCAGCCGTAACCGTCCCTGGACGATGAGTGGTTCACCCACTGCCACGGACGCCGCCACATTGTCGGCGAGCCCACGCCACGACCGGACCGTATAGAAACTGGTCTCCCCGTCGGTCCAGCGTTCCTGCGCCTTGTCCCACCGGCGGGACGTCGCCGCCAGCCGGAACCTCGCGACCGTCACACCCGCCGCCGTCAGCCGATGCTCCACCGCCGTCGCGGCATTTCCCACCAGCGTCACCATCGTGTCGTTCACCTGCTACGCCTCCCCCGTGTCCTGCGCTCGCTCTCGTCACATGCCGCTCTGGTCACGTGCTGCGTGACACTCTCGTCACGTGCTGCTCGCGCTGCGTTGATCTCATGCTGCACGGGTTCGGCGAGCGCCGCGGCGGCGTGTGGACAGGTGGCCGGCTGTGGACAACTCGGCCACCCGGAAGAGGGATCACGGCGGGCTGTTCACAGCCCGCCGGTCACCAACTCCCGCCCCCGCCCACCCATTGCTTCCTTGCGCCGTCACACGCCCGATGCCACCGCGTACTGCTCCCGCACCTCGCGGTAGCGCAACAGCTCGGCGGCGACCGGCTCCAGCACCCGCGCCCGCCCGCACGCCGCCGCCGCACTCCGCAGCCGCCGCTCGGCGTCCTGCCCGTAACGCCGGGCCGGGCCGCGCGCCACCACCCGGCACATCCACGCCAGCGCCGGCCCGCCCACCGACCCGAGCACCGCGGGCAGCAGCCCGGAGATCCAGGCCGTCGCCTCGCCCACGCCCGTGACGGCACCCAGCAGCCACAGGACGCCGACGACTTGGAGTACGGACAACATCCCCTGGAGCGAGGCGGCAACCGTCCACCACCGCGGCTTCACGGCCGGCCCGCCCCGTAGCGACTCCTCGGCCTCCGCCGCCACCTTGTCCAACGCCTCCGGCAGCCCGTAGGCACCGCGGTCCGCCGCGTCCCGCACCGCGTGGGCCCAGGGCGCCGGCAACCCGTGCGCCGCCTCGGCGGCCACCGTGCGGACGGCATGCTCCACCACTGGCCGGGCCGCCGCCCGGCCGTCCACCACCGACGCGTCCCCGGGACCGGCCGCAGCAGCCCCGTCAGCGCGCCGATGTCCGGCCGCCGACTGCCGCCCCACCGGGCCCTGCTGCATACCGGTCCGCCCGCCGGCGGTCAGTTCCTCGGCCCCGTCGCCGTTCCACCCGGTACGGCTCAGCCCCGCGCGGGCCTGCCCCGCGGCACCCCGCCCGTCCTGGCTCCGCCCCACTCCCGCCCGCCCGATTAGACGTCCCCGCGCCGCACCGCCCCACCCCACATCGGTCCGCCCGACGTCCGCCGCCCCAGCACCCGTACGCCCTCCCCGAGAAGCCCCCACCCCCGTCGTCCCAGCCCCCGTCGTCCCAGCCCCCGCCGTCCCCACTCCCGTCAGCCCCGCTCCCGTCATCCCCACATCGGTCGCCCCCACCCCGAAGCCAAGGGCCCCCCGGCTCCCCCGCCTCCCCCGCATCCGCATCCGCATCCGCATCCGCGACCACGGAGACCCACAGGCACGCTCCGCATACCGCAGCCAATCGCGTTCCGCCGCCCGCCCGGTGGCCACCGCCCCCACCGCCTCCGCCAAACGGTCATCGAACTCCGCGCGGGACCGTTCGGTCAGCCCGACCCGGCTCTGCGCCACGTACACCGACCGCAACCGCTCGGTCGCCGCATCCACATCCGCCGCCAGCCGCCGGTCCGCCGCACCCCGTTCCGCGACGAACTGGCCGAGCGCCTCCCGCAGTTCCCCCACGCCCCTGCCGGTCGCGGCGGAGAGCGCGAGCACCGCCGCCCCGGGCTCCCCGTGCTCGCCGAGCGCCAGCCCGTCCTCGTCCAGCAGCCGGCGCAGATCGTCCACCACCTGGTCGGCGGCGTCCCCGGGAAGCCGGTCCACCTGGTTGAGGACGACGAACATGACCTCGGCGTAGCCCGCCAACGGCCGCAAATACCGCTCGTGCAGCACCGCGTCCGCGTACTTCTCCGGGTCCACCACCCAGATCACCGCGTCCACGAGCTCCAGCATCCGGTCCACCTGCGCGCGGTGCTCGGTGGCCGAGGAGTCGTGGTCGGGCAGGTCGATCAGGATGAGTCCGCGCAGCTCGGAGCTGCCGTCCGCCGGGACGTGCCGGCGGTGGGTGGGCACGCCCAGCCGGTGCAACAACCCGTCCGCGCCCGGCCTGCTACCCGGCCAGACGCAGGCCACCGGCTCCGCGGTCGTCGGCCGCCGCGGTCCGACCTGCGAACGGTTCGCTCCGGCCAGCGCGTTGAACAGCGAGGACTTACCGCTGCCGGTCGCCCCCGCGATGGCGACGACGGTGTGCTCACCCGACAGCCGGTACCGCTCGTCCGCCGTCTCCAGTACCCGGCCCGCGCCCTCCAGCGTCCGCCCGTCCAGCCGGGTCCGGGACAGCGCGATCAACTCCCGCAACGCATCCAGCCGCCCGCGCAGCCCGCCCCCCACGGCCCGCCGCCCCCCGTCCGCGGCCCACCGGTACGCGCCTCCACCACCGCTCTCCACATCGGCAGGCGAACGCGGCTGCGCCATCGCCTCCATACGCCAGTCGGCACGTGACGCGCTACGTGCTCCGCCACTACGGGCCCTCTCCATACGGGCTTCCGCACCATGCCCTTCCGCGCCACGGAAATCCGCACCGCGCCCTTCCGCGCCACGGAAATCCGCACCGCGCCCTTCCGCGCCACGGAAATCCGCACCGCGCCCTTCCGCGCCACGGAATTCCGCGCCACGGGCTTCCGCCGTCCGGGATTCCGCAGGGTGGGTTCCCCTGGAACGGGCCCCCTCCGCCGAGGCCCCACCTCCCGCCCGCACACCTGACTCGCCCCGGGCCCCGACCGGCACGCCAGCCCCTGCCGCAACACCCGCCCCAACAGGCGCCACAACAGGCGGCCCCACCCGCGTCGTCGGCCTGGGCACCCCCGCGTCCCGCGCCCGCCGCGCAATCAACCCGTCATCCCACGCCCCGCCCGCGCCCACCCCTGGCACAGCCGACCCCCCAGCCGCTCCCGGTTCCTCCTCCGCCACCGACACCGCAGCCCCGTGAGCCTCCCGAGCCTCCGCCGCCCCCACATCCTCCCCAGCAGCCACAGTCACCACAGGCACCACAGACGCCACAGGCACGGCACCCACCCCAGGCTCCCCCTCCACGGCAGACGCCATCGCCACCACCGACTCCCCCGGCCTCCCGCCTCCCCCAGACACCCCGCCCTCCACCAACGCTCCACCGTCCCCCGGAGCCCTCCCTCCCCCCGACGTCACGCCCCTCCCCGACGCCACATCCCTCCTCGACGCCACACCACCCTCAACCCGCGTCACGTCCTCCCCCGCCACCTCACCGGCCTCCCCCTCCCCCGTCCCCCGCCCGTTGCCCCCCGAGCCCTCCCCGGAACCAGCCACCTCGGAATTGCTCACCCCGACACCTCCTCCTTCTCCATCGCCCTCGCCCGCTCCTCCGCCTGCCGCTGCTCCCGCGGCCTTTCCTTCTCCATCCCCTCCGGCTTCTCCATCTCCTTCTCCTTCTGCTTCTCCTTCTGCACTACGGACAGCGCGGCGATCAGCTCCGCCTGCTGGTCCAGTGGCACGGTCAGCTGGTCCAGCGGTGCCAGCCGCCGCTCGCGCTCACCGTCCAGCGCGCGCTCCAGGTAGATGGCCAGAAGCCGTCCGCCGCGCTCACAGAGCCTCAGCGCGGTCTGGGCGCCCAACAGGTCGGCGAGGTTCTCACCCGCCGTACGAGCACGACGGCCGCCGAGCAGAGCGGTGGCCAACAGCGCGGCCGACTCCTCCGGCTCCACCGACCCCGCACGCTCCCCGGCCTGTCCGGCGCGCGCCTCACGGGTCTCCTCCTCGGCCAGCTCCTCCAGACAGCGCCGCCAGCGCCGGACGATCACACCGAGCCGGCCACCCGCACCCGAGGCGCCCGCGGCGGCCGTCAGCGAGACCTCGGCCGCCGCGGGATCCCGCCGCCAGGCATCCGCCGCCCGCTCATCGGCCTCGTCCACGGCGCAGGTCAGCAGCGAGGTGAGCCCGTCGGTCAGCGCGTCGAGCAGCTCGTCCGACCGGCCGTCGAGCCCATGGTCACGCCAGTGGGCACGCGCGTCCCCGGACAGCACCTCACCGGCCGCGACCTCCTGCCGCACCCGCTCCGCGGCCCGCTCGTACGCCTCCTCGACCCGGCCGGCCAGCCGCAGGGCCGCGGCGTGCTGGGCGGCGGCGGCCCCGGCCAGCGCGGGCAGCCGGCTGCGCAACGAGGCGATCACGCCGGCTGCCGTGCGCTCCGCCGCGGCGGCGCGGGCGACAGGATCCTGGGCATGCCGCTCCAGCCAGCCGCGCAGCGCCGCGACGGCCGTGGCGGGCAACAGCCCGCTCCCCCCGCCGGCGGACTCGGGCAGCTCGGGAATGGTGAACCGCGGGACATGGCCGAGACCGGCCCGCTGAAGAAGTTCGGCGTACCGCCCGGAGATGTCGGTGGCGATCTGATGCGGCACCCGGTCCAGCACGGTCACCAGCGTGACGTCGTACTCCTTGGCCGTACGCAGCAGATGCCAGGGCACCGCATCCGCGTACCGGGCGGCCGTGGTGACCAGCACCCACACATCCGCCGCGCAGATCAGTTCGGCGGCCAGCTCCCGGTTCCGCGCGACCAGCGAATCAATGTCCGGTGCGTCCAACAACGCCAGCCCGCTCGGCAACGCCGGATCCGTCTCGATCCGCACCGTCAGCATCCCCGCCTCGGCCCCGCCCCCCACCGCGGCCGCACTCCCGTCCCTCCCGAGGCCTACGCCACTCCCCCCACCCACACCGCCGTACGCCCCATAACCATCACCAGCCGCACCACCCCCACCCACCGCAGAGCCACACCCATACCCCTCCGCAGCCCCCTCCGCCTCCCGCTCCCGCTCCCGATACACCTGGGACCCCTCAGAAGCCCCAGACGCCTCACACCCAGCCGCTCCCACCCCATGAGCACCAACCACCCCGTGCGCGCCGCCCTGCCCCTCCTGACACGCCCCCAGCCCATGCCCCCCATCGGACCCACGGTGCCCCCGCTTTCCCCCATGTACCCCATGCCCCTCATGTCCCCCGTGAGACCCACGCTCCGCACAGGCCCCGTGCGCCATGCGGGCGCCCTGCCCGCCGACCACCGCGCGCCCACCGCCGGCCGCCGGCCCGCCCACACCATGGACCCCGACCCCGTAATCCCCCCGGCCCAGGCCACCGCCCGCCGCATACTCCCCCTCGCCCCCGTCATCCTGCTCAGGCACCCACACGCGGGCGAGCTGCGGCAGGACGCGCGGTCCGGCGAACCAGTGGAGATCGTCGGGGTGGCAGACCAGCACCGGCGTACGCGTCGTCGGACGCAGCACCCCGGCCTCCGAGACCCGCCGCCCCACCAGCGAATTGACCAGCGTGGACTTGCCCGCACCGGTCGATCCGCCGATCACTGCGAGCAGCGGGGCCTGAGGAGAGCGCAGCCGGGGAATCACATAGTCGTCGAGCTGGGCGAGCAGCTCGGCCCGGTTGCGCCGGGCGCGGGCAGCGCCCCGGAGTGGCAGTGGAAAGCGTGCGGCGTCGACGCGGTTACGCAGAACGGACAGTGCGTCGATCAGCCGGGGTCGTACGTCCAAGGTCGCCACATGTGCAGAATGCCCAATTTCGTTGGGTTTTTGAAGCGTATAACCCCTCGTGCGCGCCGCAAGAACCCCCACAGATCGGGATAAGTGACGCGCGAGACGTTCGCGACACGTGAGGCGCAGGCATAACGAGTGCACAACACCCGCCGCACGAGGCGCCAAAAGCGGTGCAGGATTCGTACCTGCCTGCGATTATCGGGACCGCTTCACCGAACCTCCACAACGTGCCACGGAGGTGAAGCAACCGGGACGAGGCACCCGGACCTCTATCCTTGTCCGCGGTCCGTGATCCACGTCCACACCCGGCCCCCGTAGCTCAGTGGATAGAGCAGGTGCCTTCTAAGCACTTGGCCGCAGGTTCGAGTCCTGCCGGGGGCGCCAGACCAGACCCTCCCCACGGGGAGGGTCCTTTTGCTGTTCAGGGCATCTGCGGATGCTCCTGTGCAGGCGTCGGCCCCTCCCCCGGTGGTCGGCGAGAGAGCCGACGCCGTCCGGCTGCCACCGGGTTTCTGCGGGTGGCCACGGTGAATACACGGTGATGTTCTCCAAGCTCGTTCGGCGTCTCTCAGAACACACGAATATGCCCCGGTGAGGCACAACCATCCGGCGGCCCCGGCAGTCGTGGTCAGCAACCCGGCCAGCGCAGGCCGGCCCGACAGCTCTAGGGCATTCGTGGCAGCCCACAGAACGAGGTGACCTATGTTCAATCGTGATCCGCAGAAGGCTGAGGCTCGGGCGGCTCAACGCGCTGAACGGCGAGCGTCGCGTGAAGCACAACGAGACGCGCAGAGGGAAGCCAGGGAAGCTCTCAGGGAATGGCGCGCAGATCACCCCGCCGAGACTCAGCTGAAGCAAGCGGCGTTCATGCACCCCTGGGCCACCTCCGAGTGCGGGATCACGACGTTTGGACCTATCGCCGGTGGGCGGGCCGAGTTCTTCAATGCCGACGCGCACAAGGGGTGGACTGCGACACGACTGGTGGCGGGGGTCGCGACGTTGGGCGTCTCAGCGGCTGCCACCGGCCGGAAGAACAAAGGTGCAGCCGCGATCAACGTGACCTTCGGGAACGGCAACGTGCAGAGTTGGAACGTGAAGCCCGATCGAAATGAGTTGGCCGCCGCGAACCGGTATGTCACAGCGTTCAATGCGCTGGCCGCGCAGCTTGCCGCTGAGCAGAAGTAGTTCTCAGCGCTGCTCCCCAGCGAGAGAGGCTCCGTCCCCTCACGGGAGGGGACGGAGCCTCGGCGTCCGCTCAGGATATGTGCAGTTGCTCACGGCCGGGGCACGGCACTGGTGTCAAGCTTCCAAGAAATCTCGGGCCAAGTGCTTTTCCCTACTTTGGTTCGACGCCACCTGCGAATAGGCCGGTAAGCACATCGCTGGGGCTCGCACACCTTCTAAGCACTTGGCCGCAGGTTCGAGTCCTGCCGGGGGCGCTTTCGCCCGTACGGTGTTCAGCCCTCCCTTGTGGAGGGCTTTTTGCTGGTCGGGGGCGGCTTGGTGAGTGCCGCTCGGTGGCTTCGATGCGGGGGGGGAGAGCGGCTCCCTCTCAGGGGCGCCGTGTGCAACGCCGACGGGGCGCCCAGGCCGGCTGTGCCTGGGCGCCCCGTCGGGGGATGTGGCGGGGTCGAGGACCGTCTGTCCGGGGCCTCGGAGTCCGTTTGCGGTTAGCCGCGGGGCCGGCCGGTGGTCTCCAGCTGCTTGTCCTGGGTCTTCGACTTCGCCGCGATGTGCGGGTTGCGGGACTTGAGGACGGCCCAGCCGATCGCCAGGCAGACGGCCCAGCCGGCGCCCACGTACAGCGAGATGCGGCTGTCCGGGTCGATCGCGATCAGGACGGTCACCAGGAGGAGGAACGCCACCGCGATCCAGCTGCAGACCGTGCCGCCCGGCGCCGGGAAGGACGAGGCGGGCAGGCGGCCGGCGACGACCGCGCGGCGGTAGAGGATGTGGCTGATGAGGATCATCAGCCAGGTCCAGATGCCGGCCGCGGTGGCCACCGAGGTGACGTAGCCGAACGCCTTCTCCGGGACGATGTAGTTGAGGATCACGCCGATGCCCATGAGGGCGGCGGAGAGGGTGATGCCCAGGGCCGGGGTCTTGGTGGAGCTCAGCTTGCCGAGGACCTTCGGTGCCTCGGAGTTGGCGGCGAGGTCGCGGAGCATGCGCCCGGTGGAGTACATACCCGAGTTGCAGGACGACAGCGCGGCGGTCAGGACGACGAAGTTGATGATCGCCGCACCGGCCGGGATGCCGATCTTCGCGAAGGCGGCCACGAACGGGCTGACGCCGGGCTCGAATTCCGTCCACTTGACGACCATCAGGATCACGCTGAGCGCACCGACGTAGAAGACGATGATGCGCCACGGCAGCGTGTTGATGGCCTTCGGCAGGGTCTTCTCCGGGTCCTCGGACTCGCCCGCGGTGACACCGACCAGCTCGACGGCGAGGTAGGCGAACATGACGCCCTGGAGGGTCATGAGGCTGGAGCCGATGCCGTTGGGGAAGATCCCGTCGTGGGCCCAGATGTTGGAGACCGCAGCGGCGTCTCCCGCCTGGCTGAAGCCGAAGGTGACGACGCCGAGACCGATCACGATCATGCCGACGAGCGCGGTGACCTTGACCATCGAGAACCAGAACTCGATCTCACCGAAGATCTTCACCGAGATCAGGTTGGCCACGAACAGCACGACCAGGAAGACCAGCGCGGTGACCCATTGAGGGATTTGTGGGAACCAGAAGTGCACGTAGATCGCGGCGGCCGTCAGCTCGGCCATGCCGGTGACGACCCACATGAGCCAGTACGTCCAGCCCGTTACGAACCCGAAGAAGGGGCCGAGGAACTCGCGGGCGTACTCCGAGAAGGAACCCGACACCGGGCGATACAGAAGCAGCTCACCGAGCGCTCGCATGATGAAGAAGACGATCACGCCGGCGAGGGCGTACATGAGGATGAGGCTGGGCCCGGCCTTCGCGATGTTCGCGCCCGCGCCCAGGAAGAGACCGACGCCGATGGCGCCGCCGATGGCGATCATCTGGACCTGACGGCTGCCGAGACCGCGCTCGTAGCCCTCTTCCGGTGCCGCGCCCGAGGCTTCGTTGCCGTCGCCGGGGTTCGTGCCGACCTGCGTTGAGGTCATGTGTGGTGCGCCCTTCCGCTCCATGCCGACCCGCGCCTCGCTTGGCGACGGATCGGGTTTCGATCCCCCCGGATGCTGATGGAGTTGCATGCCGGCGATCGGCCGGCTCAAGCGCCCCCTACGCGGACATGGGTGACGTCCGTCAGGCGGTCGTGAAGATGTACCACGGGCGAATTTCAGCCAGCGTGATGCAGATCACGGAGCAGATCGCCCAAAGCGCTCCAGGCTGGGCAAATCATCGGCCGCTGTGACCTAATCGATACGCGGTCCGAGCGGCGCGTCGGGAACGCGCCCACGCATTGCCGATCCTTCGTGGCAGTCAGTACACGAAATTTGTCTGATATTTGGGTGGTGAAGATCGTTCATGGGGGCGGCGAGGGGACGCAGCGCGAGGGGCGCGTGGAAGCGGAAGCCGTCGACCGGGAGGGCGGACGGGAGGGCGGAACGGCGTCGTCAGTGGCGAGATCTAGACCCTGTCCAGCCAACCCCGCCCCACCCCGCCCCACGCCGCCGGCTCATGAAAGCCGTACAAACCAGGCGTAGGCTGGCAGAACGCCTTATTGCGCCGTGAGTGAGCGATGGAGGCGGTGGATGACCGACCCACGCGGCTTTCTCAAGGTCCCCCGTCGGCCCGTTCCGGCTCGCCCCGTCGAGGAGCGGCTGAGTGACTGGGACGAGGTCTACGCGGGGCAGGCGCTGCTGCCCTTGGTGGCTGAGCAGGCGGGGCGCTGTATGGACTGCGGCATACCGTTCTGCCACAGCGGGTGTCCGCTGGGGAACCTCATCCCCGAGTGGAATGCGTATGCGACGCGGGGCAACTGGCGGGCCGCGGCCGAGCGGCTGCATGCGACGAACAACTTTCCCGAGTTCACCGGGCGGCTGTGCCCGGCGCCGTGCGAGGACGCCTGTGTGCTGGCCATCAATGCCGATCCGGTGACGATCAAGAACGTCGAGCAGGCCATCGCCGACCAGAGCTGGGAGCAGGGGTTCACGGTCCCGCATCCGCCGGAGCGGCTCAGCGGGAAGAGCGTCGCCGTGATCGGCTCCGGGCCCGCGGGGCTGGCGGCGGCGCAGCAGCTGACCCGTATCGGGCACACCGTCGCCGTCTACGAGCGCGCCGACCGCATCGGCGGGCTGCTGCGCTACGGCATCCCCGCGTTCAAGCTGGAGAAGCGGCATCTGGACCGCCGTATTGCGCAGATGCGGGCGGAGGGCACCAAGTTCCGCACGGGGGTGGACGTCGGCGGCGCGGCCGATGTCACCGAGCTCCGCAGGCGGCACGACGCGATGGTGGTGGCCGTCGGCGCCATGGAACGGCGGGAGCTCCCCGTCCCCGGGCGTGAGCTGTCCGGCATCCACCAGGCCATGGAGTATCTGACCCTCGCCAACCGGGTCGCCGAGGGTGACTACACCGCGCCGCCGGTCACCGCCGAGGGCAGGCATGTGGTGATCGTCGGTGGCGGGGACACCGGTTCGGACTGTCTGGGCACCGTCCTGCGGCAGGGCGCGGCGTCCGTGGTGCAGCTGGACATCAACCCGGAGCCGGGCGACGCCCGGGCGGACGCCGAGCCCTGGCCGGTCTATCCGAAGGTCTACCGGATCTCCCACGCCCATGAAGAGGCCCGGGGCCGGGCGGGCACGGATCCGCGGTTCTTCTCCTCCGCCACCCTCCGGTTCGAGGGGGACGCGGCCGGGCGGGTGCGCGCGCTGCGTCTGACGGAGGTGGAGCCGACGGCCAGGAGGCCGCTGCCGGACACCGAGCGGGTGCTCCCGGCGGAGCTGGTGCTGATCGCCCTCGGCTTCTCCGGTCCGGAGCGGGGCACCGGGCTGATGACGCAGCTCGGGCTCACGCTGGACGTCCGGGGGAATTTCGCCCGGGACGCCGGTTTCGCGGCCGCGCGGGGCGAGCGGACGGGCGGGGCGGGGCCGGACGGGGCCGCGGCGGTGGACGGGGCCGGGGCAGCAGCCGGGGCCGGGACCGGGGCAGTGGACGGCGTCTTCGTGGCGGGCGACGCGGGGCGGGGGCAGTCGCTGGTGGTGTGGGCCATCGCGGAAGGCCGGGCTGCCGCGGCGGCCGCGGACCGCTTCCTCACCGGCTCCACCGAACTTCCCTCCCCCATCGCCCCGACGGACCGGCCGCTGGTGGCGTGACGCCCGTTGACGCCCGTGACGCCACGAGGCGCGGACCCCGATGCGCACGGCTCACCCCGATGCGTACACGTACGACTCACCCCGACACATACGCGTACGGCTCACCCGGGTGCGTGGGCCGCGCTCGGGGTGGTGGTGGTTGTGCGCGGTGGGGAGTGGTGGGCGCCGGAGGGGACGGCAGGGGCGCGCAGAGCGGGCGGGTGCAGGGGAAGGGCTTCTGGAGCCCCCTCATGCCCCTTTGCTACTGGGCGCAACGCCCAGGCGACGACTTGACTTTGGTCATGGCGATTCAGCCCCGCTTGTTGGGTATTGACCTTCCTGTCCCGTTCTCTCTGTATATGCCAACGTGAATCGTTGGCGGCATGTGCTTGGAGGCGCACCATGGCCGCCCGACCACTCGTCGCGCGTCAGACCAACCAGCGGCTGCGGTCGCTCATCCAGGAAGCCTCATTGTCCAACTCCGCGCTGGCCCGCCAGGTGAACGTCCTGGGAGAGGCGCAGGGTCTGGATCTGCGGTACGACAAGACCTCCGTGAGCCGGTGGCTGAGTGGTCAGCGGCCACGCGGCCGGGTGCCGGCGATCATCGCCGAGGCACTGAGCGGCAAACTCGGCCGCACGGTCTCGACGGAAGAGATCGGTATGGCCAACGGCAACAGCGTGACCTGCGGGGTCGGTCTCCACTTCGCGGCCACGGTGGAGGACGCGCTGGAACAGGTCCGTGAACTATGGCATATGGACGCCGAGTCCAGGGGGCTTTTGTCGCGTTCCGCCATGACCGCCTCGGCGTTGGTCGAGCCCAGCAGGGACTGGCTGATCAGTTCCCCGGATCCGCAGGTCGCACGCAGCTGGCGGCTGGGGCCGCGGGTGGGGGCGACCGATGTGGAGCTGGTGCGGGCGACGACCCAGGCGCTGGCCGAACTCGATCACCGCGTCGGCAGCGGATATGTCCGGCCGGTCATCGTCTCCTGTCTCAGCAGTGTGCTGTCCGGTCTGATGGACGGGAGTTACGCCGAGGCCACCGGACGGCAACTGTTCGCCGCGGCCGCCCGGTTGACGGAGCTCGCCGGATACACGGCCCTGGACATCGGGCAGCCGGGCCTGGCGCAGCGGTACTACATCCAGGCCCTGCGGCTCGCGCAGGCCGCGGACGACCGGTGCTACGGCGGCTATGTGCTGGCGGCCGGACTGAGTCATCTCGCCGTCGGCGCCGGCTGCTCCCGGGAGGCGGTCCAGCTCGCCCGCGCCGCACAGGAAGGCACCCGGGGGCGGGCCCCGCTGGCCGCGCAGGCCATGTTCTATGCGACCGAGGCCCGCGGTTACGCCATGCTCGGGGACGCGCGGATGTGCAAAATACTGGCGGACAAGGCCACCGAGGCGATGGCGCATGTCGTTCCGGGGGACAGTCCCGAGTGGATCGCGCAGTTCGACCGCGCCTATCTGGCCGACGAGTTGGCCCACTGCTACCGGGACCTGAAGCAGCCGCGGCCGGCCGCCCGGCGGGCCGAGGAGGCCCTCGCCCGGCATCCGCGGACCCGGGTACGGCGCCGGGCCATCGATCTGCTGTTGCTGGCCACCGTCTTAGTGCAGGCCGGTGACGTCGAGGAGGGGTGCCAGGCCGCCGTACAGGCGGTGGCGCTGCTCGGCAGGATGAAGACGGCGCTCGGGGAACGGTACTTGCAGCAGTTCAGGGACGAATTGCGGCCCTTCGCCGACACGACGGCGGTGCGCGAATTCGAGACCCTGGTGCAGGAGAGCGGTGTACGGGTGCCCAAGTGACGCCCCGGCGTGGGGCGGACCGGCGGGCGGGGCAGCCGGTCCAGGGGGCACCGACGGCCAGTGGGCCCGTACCGTCCCGCGGGGAGGGGGTGCGGAGCCGGAGCCCGGCCGGCCGTCGGCGGTAGAGAGCCACCCGCGAGGGGTGCAGCGGCAGAGGGGTACCGGTCGCCGGTGGCGATCCGGCCCGCCGCTCGGTGTGTTCCGTCGTGCGAGGCCCGCCGGCCTGAACGCCGGGACCGGCCCTTGTGGAGGCGTTACGGCGCCACGCCGTGCCGTACGCCGGCTGCCAGCGGCACCGCCGCCCACACGGTGCAGCCGCTGTCCGCCTCGACCCTGCGGCCCCATTGCGAGGAGGACTTGGCGACCAGTTCCAGGCCGCGGCCGTGCTCCTGTTCCTGGCCCGGGTGGCGCATCCGTGGCACCGACGGCGTTCCCCCGCGGTCGTGCACCTCGATGTGCAGCTGGTTCTCCGCTCTCCCTATCCGGCAGGTGATACGGGTGCCGGCGGAATACTGGATGGCGTTGGTGAACAGTTCCGACAGGACGAGCAGCACCAGATAGCGGGTGTCCTCGTCGTGTATGCGTTGTCCGTCGAGCCAGGAGCGCGCCAGGCTGCGGCAGACAGGTACGGCCCGCTTCAACGCGGGCAGTCGAAGTACCACTTGCTGCCCGGAACCCCAGCAGTCGGCGGGGACCAGTGAGTTTCTTTCCTCGGGCCAGCCGGCGATATGCCGGGCGGTCACCATGACTTCGGCCGAATGCATTGTGGTGGGTAACATGACTACCCCTTTCGTACATGCCTCATGGACTCCGATGTCGCTTTCGCCTCATGAAGCACTGCCAGCGCCATCGCTCGATCTGTCCTGGCGGCCTTCGGAGTTCGCCGCGCCTCCGGTGTGCACCGGACCGCTTCCGACCTCTTTCCCGCATTAATTCAAGCAGCGCGAGAGCCCGCCCGGGAAGGCGCAGTGTGCAGCAATGGGAGCAGTCGGGGATATTGCCGACGCGAAATACTATCACCATAAGAAAACGGTTGCGCATTATCGGTAATGCCATTGATGAGCATGCGCGGAGACCGTGCCGGAAATTAATTCCGGGAGAATGCGGAAGAAATGCTACCGCTTCGGCGGGGACCTGAACAGGCCGACGCCCGGCGGGTCCGAGCGACCCGCCGGGCGTCGTGTGCCCCGATGAACCAAGGGGCTATGGTGCCGTCAATTCCAGGCCCAGCTGCTCGGCGATACCGGCGGCGAGGGCGGCGAGCGTGGGGTGCTCCCAGACGAAGTTCCGCGGGAGGCTGAGGCCGAAGGAGCGGTCGATGCGGGCCCGTAGCTCCATGGCCAGCAACGAGTCGAACCCCAGGGATTTCAGCGGGGTCTGCGGGTCGAGAGAGCTCTTGCCCAGCCGCAGCACATCGCGGACATGGCCCGCCAGATGCTCCTCCAGCGCCGCCCTCCGGGCCAGACCGGCCGGCAGGGCGGTGAGCTTGGCCCGCATGTCCTCGGTGGTGTCGTCCGGTGCCGGGGCCTGCTCCGCCGGTGCGTCGCCGGACAACCCGCTGAAGAAGGGGAGATGCCGGCCCGCGGGCGGCAGCCAGGTGTCCGGCGGGCCGGGGAGTACCCCGGTCTGCACCCGCCGGTGCGCCAGCAGCGTCTGCAGTGCCGCCAGGCCCTGGTCCGTGGGAATGGTGCGGTAGCCGCGGGCGCTGAAGTCCGTGGCGACCCCGATCTCGCCCCACGGGCCCCAGTTGACGGCCAGTGTCGGCATCCCCTGTGCGGAGCGCCAGGCCGCGAACCCGTCGAGCCAGGAGTTCGCCGCGGCGTAGGAGCCCTGGCCGGGGTTGCCCAGCAGCGAGGCCATCGAGGAGAACGCCGCGAACCAGTCCAGCGGATGCCCCTCCGTGGCCCGGTGGAGCTGCCACGCGCCGGTGACCTTCGGCATCCAGACCCGCTCCAGCTGGTCCTCGGCGACGTTGGCGATCACGGCGTCGTCCAGCACCATGGCGCAGTGCACCACACCGTGCAGCCGGAACCCGTCGGCCACCGCCGTGGACACCAGCCGGCCGGCGACGTCCGGCTCGGCGATGTCGCCGAGGACCACCGACACCTTGGTGGTCTTGCCGATCACCGTGGCGAGCGTCTGCGCGGCTTCGGGGGACGGGGCGGAGCGGCCGTTGAGCACGAGATGGCCGGCGCCGTGGCCCGCGAGCCATTTCGCCGTGGCCAGCCCCAGGCCGCGCAGCCCGCCGGTGACGATATAGGCGCCGCCCTCCTGTACGGGCAGATCCATGTCGGGCAGCACCGCGGGGGCCTCCCCGCTGTCGGGCACGGTCAGCACCAGCTTGCCGACATGGTCCGCGGCCGCCATGGTGCGGAAGGCCGTGGTGGCCTCCGACAGCGGATACTCCGTGCAGTGCAGGGGCTTGAGCCGGCCCTCCTCGAACGCTTCGAGGACCTCCCGCCACACCGTGGCGAAGGTGTCGGGACGGTTGCGCCGCAGCTCGATCAGGTCGACGGTGCTCAGGGTGACGTTGTGCCGCAGCGGCAGCATGCCCAGCGGGGCGTCCGCCAGGATGTCGCGGACCCCCAGCTCCACAAAGCGGCCGAAGGGGCGCAGGGTCTCCAGGCCCGTCCGGATGGCCGCTCCGGACAGCGAGTTGAGGACCACGTCCACGCCCTCGCCGTGGGTCGCCTCGCGGGTGCGTTCGCCGAATTCCAGCGTGCGGGAGTCCATGACGTGGCGGATGCCCATGCCCCGCAGATAGCGGCGCTTGTCCTCGCTGCCGGCCGTGGCCAGCACCTCGGCGCCCAGCAGCCGGGCCACCGCGATCGCCGCCATACCGGTGCCGCCGGTGGCGGAGTGGATCAGCACCCGCTCCCCGGCGGTGAGCCGGGCGACCGAGCGCAGCGCGTACCAGGCGGTGAGGAAGGCGATCGGCAGCCCGGCCGCGACGACCGGTTCGATGCCGAACGGGACGGGGGCCACCGCGTCGGCGGGCACGGTCAGGAACGACCCGAACGCGCCGCCCCGCAGGTCGACCGCGATCACCTCGTCGCCGACCTGCGGGCGTTCCACCCCGTCGCCGACCGCGCTCACCACACCCGCGCATTCGAAGCCGATGCGGTAGCGGACGTCCGTCTCGCCGGGGAGCAGGCCCATGGCCGTGAGCACATCGCGGAAATTCAGGCCGGCGGCGGTGACCCGTACCTCGACCTCGCCGGGCCGGGGCGCGCGCCGTTCGGTGACGGCGTACTCCAGGCTCGACAGATCGCCCAGGTGTCCGGCGCGCAGCCGGAATCCGTCCACCCCGTAGCGCACGGTGCAGGCGGTGGCCGTCTCGTCCTGCCCGCCGCTCGGCGCGGCGTGCTCCAGGCGGGCGACGTACCGGCCGTCGGCGCGCAGGGCGACCTCGTCGTCGTCCGCGTCCGCCAGCAGCTCCAGGGACACCTCCTCGGGATCGGCGTCGTGCGGGTCGGCGTCCACCAGCACCGGCCGGAGCTCGGGGTGTTCCAGGGCGCCGACCCGCAGCAGTCCGCGCAGCGCGGTCTGGCCGAGGTCGACCTCGTCGCCCGGCACCACGGCGCGGGCCCCGCGCGTGACGACGTACAGCCGGGGCGTGTCCGTGGTGGCGGTGATGGCCTGCAGGGCGCCGAGGAGTCTGCGGGTGCGCCGCAAGGACTGCTCGGTGGGCTCCCCGCCGTCCGCGGGGCCGCACACCAGCACCACACCGCGCGGGGTTTCGAGGGTGGCGGCCAGCCGCCCGGTGAGCGCGTCGCGGAAGGTGTCGAGGGAGGCGTCGTCGAGCGGCCGGTCCCAGACGACCGTGCGGGCGCAGCGGGTGCGCAGCGCGGCGGCCAGCGCCTGGGCCGAGCCGTCCGCCTCGCCCACGATGACCCAGCTGCCCGGTGCGTGGCCGCCGTCCGGGGCCGCGCGGGGCGTGGAGCGCCAGCCGATCTCCAGCAGCCAGTCGTCGACCGCCGGGGTGCCGCGGGCGGCCGCGCGCCGTGCGAAGCGCAGACCGTTGACGACGAGCACCACGGCGCCGCTGTCGTCCAGGAGGCGCACGTTCGCCACGATGGCTTCCGGCGTGATCTCGCTGACGTGTGCGTGGCAATACACGGCGGTCGCGGGGTCACCGATGAGGCGCAGCGCCTGCATGCCCACCGGCAGCACCAGCGCCTGGTCCTCCTCGTTGATCAGCGGCGCCACGGCGAGCTGGGCGCAGACATCGAGGAGGACGGGGTGGACCGGCAGCCCGGGAGGCGGACTGCTCGCCTGGCGCGGTACCGCGACCTCGGCCCAGAAACTGTCGTTGTGACGGCCGGCGTTCAGCCGGCGGACACCGGTGAAGGCCGGGCCGTGTTCCAGGCCGCGCCGGCGCAGACCGGCGTAGAGATCGGCCGGGTCGACGGACAGCGGGTGGCGCAGGGCCATCTCGTCGACGGATCTGGGCCGGAGCTCGGGCCGCACGCTCAGCCGGTGCAGCACCGCGTCCGCCTGCGGCTCCCAGTCGCCGTTCTCGTTGCGGGCGAGGATCTGGCACTGGGCCCGGTCCGGTGCGGTCATCGTGACGACGGTGGAGACCTCGGTGTCCGCCTCCAGCCGCAGCAGCTGCTTGAAGTGGACGTCGGTGACCTCCACTTCGTGCGGTGCCGCGCCGAAGACCTCGCAGGCCACCGAGAGGGCCAGACCGCAGTGGGCCGCTCCGGGGAAGACCGCGTTGCCGTGCACCCGGTGGTCGGCGAGCCAGGGCAGTGCGTCGGTACCGGCGTCGGCGCGCCAGCAGTGCCGCACGGGCTCGCCGGGGAATTCGGTGTGGTGGCCGGGCAGCTGGGCGCGGGGGGCCTCGGCGAGAGCCGTCGGCTGCGGGGCGTCGGCCCAGTGGTGGCGGCGGTCGAAGGTGACGGTGGGCACGTCCACCAGCGCGCCCTCGGCGTAGAGGTGCCGCCAGTTGACCGGCACCCCGGCGCAGTGCAGCGCGGCGAGCTGGGTCCGCAGCGTGGACTGGTCGTCCTCGTCGCGGCGCAGCGTCGGCAGGACGACGGGGTCGGTGACGAGACCGGCCAGACTGCTGTCGACGGAGTGGGTGACCACGGGGTGCGGTGAGATCTCGACGTAGACCACGTGCCGGTCGGCGGCCGCGGCGGCCACCGCCTCGGCGAACCGCACCGGGCGGCGCAGGTTGTCGCACCAGTAGTCGGCGTCGAAGGACGGCGTCTCCCCGGGGTCGACGACCGTCGAGTAGAACGGCACCTTGGGCTGCCGCGGCGCGAGAGAGGCCAGCGCCGAACGCAGCGCCGGCAGCACCGGGTCCACCAGCGGACAGTGCGAGGCGACGTCCACCGCGATCGGGAACACCGGGATCTTCCGGGCCTCCCAGGCGGCGGCCAGCCGGCTCACCTCCGTGGTCCGCCCGGCCACGACGGTGGAGTCGGGCGCGGAGAGGACGGCGACCGACACGGTGTCGGCGGCGCTGCCGGCGAGTTCCTCGCGGACCGTGGCGGCGTCCAGGCCGACGCTGAGCATGCTGCCGCTGCCGGCGATATCGCTCAGCAGTCCGGAGCGCCGGCAGATCACCCGGACCCCGTCGGCCAGGGTCAGCGCCCCGGCCACCACCGCCGCCGCGACCTCGCCCATGGAGTGGCCGATCACCGCGGCGGGTTCGACGCCGTACGAGCGCCAGGTGGCGGCGAGGGCGACCTGGAGGGCGAACAGCACCGGCTGCACCGTGCCGCAGCCCTGGACGGGTCTGCCCTGCCGCACCACATCGAGCACGGACACGTCGCTCTGCGCCTTGATGAGCTCGTCGAGCTCGGTCAGCGCGTCGAGGAAGGCCGGTTCGGTCTTCAGCAGTCCGCGTCCCATGCCGGGCCATTGGGAGCCCTGGCCGGAGAACACCCACACCGGCTGCCGCTCGACCGCGGCGCCCACGGCGCCGGTCACCACCGCCGGGTGCCGCTCCCCGGACGCGAACGCCCGTAGCGAGCCGATGAGTTCGCGGCGCGCGGAGGTCACCACGCCCATCCGTCCGCGGCCCGCGCAGCGCCGCAGGGCCAGGGTGTGCGCGATGTCGCGGAGCGGGACGTTGGCGCCGTCGCCCTCCATCCAGTCCGCGAGCCGGGTGGCCGCGGCCGGCAGGACGTCGGGGGATCCGGCCGACACCAGGAAGACATCGGAGGCCGTCCGGGTCGGGCGGCCGAGCTCCTGGCTGCGGGAGGGCCGCGGTTCCGGTGCCTGTTCGAGCACGACATGGGCGTTGGTCCCCGAGAAGCCGAAGGAGGAGACGGCGGCCAGCCGTGTGGCCGTGCGCAGCGGCCATGCGGTCAGTTCGGTGGGGACGAAGAAGCGGGTGCCCCCGGGGGTGATGGCCGGGTTCCAGCGCCGGAAGTGCAGATTCGCCGGGATGGTGCCGCGCTGCAGGCACAGCACGCTCTTGATCAGCCCGGTGACTCCGGCGGCCGGTTCCAGATGCCCCACGTTGGTCTTCACCGACGTCAGGGCGCACCTCCCCGGCCCGTAGCCGTAGACCTCGGCGAGGCTGGCGAACTCGATCGGGTCCCCCACGGGGGTGCCGGTGCCGTGGGTCTCCACCATGCCCACGTCCCGTGGGTCGACACCGGCCTGTCCGAGGGCGTCCAGATACAGGGCGCGCTGGGCGGTCACCGACGGCGCGGCCAGGCCTTCGGACGAGCCGTCCTGGTTCGTGGCCGAGCCGCGCAGCACCGCCAGCACCCGGTCGCCGTCCCGTACCGCGTCGGTCAGGCGCTTGAGCACCACGACGCCGCAGCCTTCACCGCGCACGAACCCGTCGGCGTCGGCGTCGAAGGTCCGGCAGCGTCCGCCGGCCGACAGCATGCCCATACGGGCGAAGGAGCGGGTGATGCGCGGCTGGAAGCTCAGGGTGACGCCGCCGGCGAGCGCGACATCGCACTCACCGGCGCCCAGTGAGCGGCGCGCCATGTGCACGGCCACCAGGGAGGAGGAGCAGGCGGTGTCCAGCGCCACACACGGCCCCTGCAGACCGAGCAGGTACGAGATCCGGCCGGCCGCCACACAGTGCCCGTTGGTGAGGATCGAACCCTCCAACTCCTGTGGCTGACCGGCCAGTTGGTCCATGTAGTCGCTGTAGCTGATCCCGGCGAAGACGCCCGTCTGGGTGCCGTTCATCCGGTCCGGCGGGAGGCCGGCGTGTTCCAGTGCCTCCCAGGTGACCTCCAGCAGCAGGCGGTGCTGGGGGTCCAGGACGTCGGCCTCCCCGCCCGCGACCCCGAAGAAGGCCGCGTCGAAGCCGGTCACCTCGCGTAGATAGCCGCCCTGACGGGGCGTCGGTGCCCGGCTCCCCGGGCCGGGGGCCTCGGGAACCAGGCGCCGGCGCTCCGCGGGCAGCTCGCCGACGGCGTCGCGCGCGTCGACCAGCAGCCGCCACAGCGCCGCGGGCGAATCGGTGTCGCCGGGAAGCCGGCAGCCCATGCCGATCACGGCGACGGGCTCTGTCTCGTGGGTGGGTCGTGACTCGGATGGCGAGCCGTGCATGTCGTTGCTCATCGGGTCTCCGTATGTGGGAGGTGATCTGCCCGTGGTCACACGGCTTCCGGACTGCCGAGGAGGATGGCGTTCTTCACGCCGCCGACCTGGTAGTTGAAGCTCAGCGCGTAGTCGAAGTCGAGCGGGCGGGGCCGCACACCGGGGACGGGGTCGAAGGGCAGCCCGTCGGCCGGCTGCTCGCAGTTGGCGGTGGGGCAGACCTGCCCCCGCTCCATCATCATCAGCGTCATGGCGACGCCCAGGCAGCCGGCCGGTGCGCCGTTGTGGCCGAAGCAGCCTTCCTGGGACGTCATCAGCACATCGCTGTCGGGCCCGTACAGCTCCCGGATGGCGGCCGCCTCGAAGGCGGTGACGACGATGTTGCCGTCGCTGCCGCCGTGGACGTACGGCACCTCGTCGATCCGCCACCGGTCGCCGAGGCAGCGGCGGACGGCGGCGACGAGCTCCGCGCCGGTCTCGTCGGACGCGAGGGGGTTGGCCAGTCCGTCCCGGGTCATGGCGGTGGCCAGCACCTGGCCGTACATGTGCGCACCGCGCCGGGCGGCGTGCTCACGGCTTTCCAGGATCACCGTGGCGGCGCCCTCACCGTGGTTGATGCAGTCCGCCCGCCGGTCGTAGGGCCGCATGAGGGAGCTGAAGGACGGCAGCAGCTCCGGCATTCCGGTGGTGCGGAGGTCGTCGTAGGTCTGCTGCGCGCCGCTCAGCAGCCGCTGGATGTTCTGGATGAGGTGGACGTTGAAGACGTCGACCCCGGTCACCACCGCGACATCGACCTCGCCCTGGGCGATCATCCGCCGGGCGTTGCCGATCTGCACGGCGGACGAGGCGCAGCCGCACGAGACGGTGTAGCAGGGGCCGTTGGACTGGGTCAGCGCCGCCTGGACCAGGGCGACGTCGGAGGGTGTCACGGCTTGTTCGGCCGCGACGAACAGCTCCATGGCGTCCGGTGCGCTGGTCTTGCCCGGGTCCGCGCTCAGCACCGAGAGATAGCTGTCGATGTTCGCGTCGACACCGCCGCGCCCGACCAGGATCGCGGCCTCGCTCAGGGCACCGCCGTAGAACGTCAGCCCGGCATCGGTGGTGGCTTCCGCCATCGACACCAGGCCGAAGCGGTGCGCCGAGGTGTAGTGGCGGGAGAAGAACGGCGGCACGTCCGGGAGGCGTTCGTCGAACATCTCCTGGGTGAGCTCGACCGATCCGTAGTAGACCTCGTCACGCTTCAGGCAGGACTGGCCGTTGGAGATCACGGCCCACATGTCGTCGGCAGTGAAGACCGGCTCCGTCCGGCCGGGCAGACAGAATCCGACACCCGTCACCACCACATCGCGGCTCTTGTTTCGTTCTCCGGAGTTCCCGGACTGCTGGTTCATGACAGAACTCCATCCCTCACGAGGTTCAACATGTTCGTTCTCCTCTGCACATCGCTTTCTTCTGCGGGACGCACAACGCCTACTCGGCGATTCGTGTGCGGTAACACCAGCGGTAGACCGGGACCTGTTGTCCGCCCAGGTCCGCGTACTCGCCGTAGAATTCGAAACGTTCGTACCCGTTGCCCCGGAGGATCCTTATCGGATCGCCCGCATCGTCGTGCAGGTGCTGCGGCAGGGCATTTCCCTCCGGCCCGTCGACGAGGATCACCATTCTTCTTTTCGCCATACTGTTCTCCGGTGTTCTGTCGCAGTGGGTTATGTGGGGGGCAGGCTTCGGAGTGAGGTGGGGGGACCCGGGTGCAGATCACTGCGGGACCGGATACGGCGGGGCGACAACTGCCGTACCGGCCATGAGGGATGGAGCGGCGGCGCCGTGGAGGTCGTCGGCGGCGGGGAAGGCGCGGCGTAAACGGTGACCGTGACGGTCCCGGCGGCGCCCGGGGCAGGCTGCGGGGTGAGGGCCCGCTCAGGCCTTGTTACTGAATTCCGCCGCGATAAACGCGGCAGGACGGGTGCCGGTGAAGCGGGCGGCGGTCATCGTCGCGCTTCCGTTGTCGAGGGAGCGGCCCGCGCCGCGCAGAACGCAATTCCCGTTCCACGAGCGGGAGATGGGGGACTCCACACCAGCGGTTTCGGTGATATCGCCGTCGGCACAAGGGAATTCGGTCCGGATACCGCGAAAGCGGGTTCCGGCCGGTACGGGTCGCCGGCCGGCGCCGGGGGCGGGGGCGGGGACCGCTCCGGCCGTTCCCACCTGTCCAGCCGTTCCGCCGGTGCGGAAATACCGGGCGGATTCCCCGCGGACGGGGAGGGGGGACCGTCCCGCCGGGGAATCCGCAGCGGTGGTGCGCCGGAGCGCGGCGTCCGCGTTGCCGTTGCCGTTCCCGTACGGAGCGTGGGACGGGTGGGTACGGTGCGGTGCCGGCGGCGGCGTGGTGGTGCCGGACGCGGGGGCCGGACCGGCCGCGGTCACGAGCGCGGCTTCGTCACCCGGCATCGGGATCGGGATCGGAATCGGGAGATTCAGGTCACCGCCGGACCGGTCGGGTTCCGGTGCGGTCGCGGTGAGGGCCGGGATCAAGGCACCTGCGCCGTTGACCCAGCGAAGAGTGGAAATGGTTCGCATGAAGCCCCCTGATCCGAATGTGGGGGCCGATCAGCCGGTGCCGAGGTGCCGGCACCGGCTGACGGATCCAAAACCCTCTACCGGGGACGCCCATACGGCATCTCGGTCTGACCGCAACCAGGCGCTGGGCCGGGCCAACGGGTAGGCCAGGTGCCGCTCCCCGGAGAGGATGGGCGGCCCACCGGTTGGATGCGACTAGTTATCCATGCGGCTCGGCGGGCTACAACAGTCAACCGATAAGGCCACCCGTTCGGAGCAGCGCGAAAAGAGGAAACCCGTACCAACTTGCGCAATGGCCTTAGAAGATGCCTTTATTCCACTCATGACTGATGAAGCGTTTGATTGCTCACTGCTCCCGCTTGATCGCGATGTAGAACCGTGTGCAGCAGCAAGCTCGCCGCTTGTCATTCTTGTATGTGGAACACAGCGGGAACCGACGCGCTGTCAATAGCCGACCGCCGCCGGCCGCCGCTGATGGTGACAATGGAAGTCACTTCGGCATCGGCAAAGCCTACGCCGTTTCCGCATCTTCCGTTGCACATAAGCGAGTTGGAGGTGCGTCCACAATTCTCCGGTACCGGTGAGTGATCCACGGGAGGGCCGTCGGCGCGGACCGTCCGTGCTGTGGAGCCCGGCCTATTGACGACCTCGGCCGGCTGTCGTTCCCCTTCCGCAGCAGCGGCACTGCAATGCGCTCTCCGTCGGGCCGGCAGTTCACCGCACCGACCACGGCACGATGTGGTCACGATTCCTCGACTTCGGTTTCACGCTCACGAGCACATCGCGCCCTCGGCTCCGTCGGCCGAATAACTTCCCAGCAGACAAGGGTGATTCGATAATGAACGATAACGCCGTGTGCCGGATTCCGTCCGGGAACGACACACACACGATGTCACTCGCCGCCTACGGGGAACGGAGGTGGGAGGCAGCGATGCACGGCCTGGAAACCCTGACCATGTCCCCCTACCAGGCCGGGTGGCGGTTGCGGGTCGTGCCCAGCATCGGGCACGTCCTCGTGCGCAAGGTCACCCGCCGGGTCGTCAACCGCGCGCTGCACTGCTGGATCGCCGACGAATGCGGCCTGTCGACGGTGAAGAACAGCCTTGCCGTCCTCGTCCGCGTCCTGGAACAGGCCGTCCGGGACGGGGTGCTGGACGCCAACCCGGCGCGGGTGGCCGGCTGGCAGCAGGAGTACCAGCGCGCACAGGCCGAACGCACCGCTCCGCGGTCGCTGGCGCTGCCCGACGCGGACGCCCTGGAACGGCTGGCGGCCGCGCTCGTCCAGCGGTCCTCCGACGGCTACGCGGGGTGGGGCGACATCGTCCGCTTCGCCGCCTGGACCGGTACCCGCTTCAGCGAGGTGTCCGCCCTGCAGGCCCAGGACATCGATGCGAGCACCTGGACCTGGCAGGTCCAGCACTTCACCGTGTCCGAGCCGGAGGGCCTGCACGACCGCCCGTGCAGAGGCAGGCATCACCGGGTGGTGCCGCTGCGCCCCGCCGCGCGGGAGCTGGCCGCCGGGCGGCTGGAGAGGGCGCGGCACACTCCGCCGGCCCGGCTGTTCACCGGCCCGCACCGGAGCCGGTTCACCGCCGCGGTGCTGCGGGACGCGACCCACTGGGACGACGTGGTGGACGAGCTCGGTCATGAGTACCTCCGGCGCCAGGACCTGCGCCACACGGGCCTGACGTGGATGGCGGACGCCGGGCTCCCGCTGCCGCTGCTGTGCGGCGCCGCCGGGAGGCCCCCGGGGGACACCCGGCGCTATCTGCCCCCTGACGGGCATCGCCTCTCCGCGGAGAGCCATGGGGAGCCACCGGCGAGTTCGGCCCCCGCCCGTACGTCGGGCGGGGGCCGAACCGTTTTCCCGCACCCTCCTACGGAGTGACGGTGCCGGGCTGCCCGGCTAGGTCCGGCCGGGGACGGTGCGACCGGTGGACCTCAGGCGCCGGGACCCGGACCGTCGTCCAGGGGTGCGGACCCTCACAGGTAGGTGAAGGAACCGGCGTTGACGCTGCCGGCCGGGGTGACGACGGTCACCTGCACCGTCGTCCCGCTGGTGCCCGGCGGCACCGTGCCGGTCACGGTGGTGCCGCCCACATTCACCGTCACGCCGGTGGCGGGTGTGGCCCCGAAGAGCACGCTCGCCCCGAAGAGGTTGGTGCCGACGATGGTGAAGGCGGCTCCCGCGGAACCGGAGGACGGCGTCACCGTTCCGGTGACCGTCGGGGGCAGCGGCAGGTAGGTGTAACCGCCCGGGACGGACGCGCTGCCGCCCGGAGTGGTCACCACCACCGGGACATTGCCTCCGGCGGGAGGCCCGGCCGGAGTGACACCGAACAGGACTGTTCCGGTGGGGTCCGTACCCAGCACGGTCGCCGCGTTGCCGCCGATGGTGACGCTGCCGCCCTGCAGGTTCGAACCGATGATGGCGAACGGCGTACCGCCCGCGGTCGGCCCCGCGTTGGGGCTGATGGCCGCGGCCACCGGCGCACCCGTCGCGGCATAGGTGTACGACGCCGGGTTGCTGGTACCGGCGGCATTGGTGACGGTGACCTGCACCGTGCCCGCGGCGTGCGCCGGGGCCAGGACCGTGACGGTCAGCCCCAGCGGGTCCTGCCCGACGATCGTCGCCGACGTGCCCCCGAAGAGGACGCTGGTGGCGCCGCCCAGGCCGAGGCCGACCAGCTGCACGGTGTTGCCGCCCGCGGTCGGCCCCGTGGCCGGCACCACGCCGAGCAGCACCGGCCCGATCGCCAACGGCAAGGCCGGCAGTGCCGATTGAAGTGTGGGTGTGGTCATGAAGGTCCTCCTGCTGTGTGAGCTCGTTGCTCGGCCCGCTCGTGGCAGACATGGCGCACACGCCGGGCCCGAGCACTGACAGCAGCCGGCCGTACAGGAGGACGACACAGACGGGCGCACAGCGGCCGGCTCACACCTGGGCGGTGCGGGGGGCCGTCGCGCTCCTGGCCGTCCCTCACAGCCCTGCAGCGAAGAGGACTGGTGGGCGGGCCGACTACCGAAGCCCGAGGGGGATGGACGGCCCACCGACAGGCCCCACCAGTAACCCAGAAGAGTTGACACCGGGCAATCACGTTGACCCCGAAGCACCCGATCGGCCCAGCGTGAACTGCGGGGGGGGTTCACTACGGCTTCGGGGGCGTTCGCCACAGGGGTGCCCCCTCCCCCTCCCCTCCCCCTCCCCTCCCCCTCCTCTTCCCCTACCCCTCCGCGACCAGTGCCGGATAGTCCTCCAACGTGATCGCCGCGGAGATGTCGTGGCCCTGTTTCAGCATGGCGGTGACGGTGGACGGGGTGTTCAGGGCGGTGTTGCGGGCGTCTATCGCCTGCTGGGTGGTGGGGGCGAAGAACTCGCCGGCGGCGCGGCCGCCTTGCTGGCAGCGGGTGGCATAGGGACGCATCTTCTGTTCGTAGCGGGCGAAGGCCGTGCGGTGGTCGCCTTGGGCAAGGGCCAGTTCGCCGGCGAGGACATAGGCGCCGACGATTGCCGCGCCGGTGCCCATGCCGCCGAGTGTGGCGCCGTGGGCGGCGTCTCCGAGGAGCGCGGTGCGGCCCGTGGACCACGTCGGCACATCGGCGCGGCTGATGGAGTCGAAGTAGAGGTCGTCGGCCGCCCACAGGGTGTCGATCAGTTCCGGTGTGCGCCAGCCGGCCCCTTCGTAGGCGTGGGCTATCACCTTCTTCTGGGACCTGATGTCCCGCCGGTCGTAGGGGAGTTGCTCCTCGGAGGCGAAGACGCAGAAGGTTTCGCCGGTGTAGCCCGGCTCTCCGGAGCGGCGGGGCAGACGGCCGACCGTGGCCAGCCGGCCGGGTTCGCCGTGGCCGACCGGGCGGGCGCCGAGGTCTCCGGCGTCTGCGGGCAGGTCCCATGCGGCGAAGTAGTAGCCGAGGTGGCTGACGAACTGCTCCTCGGGGCCGAAGGCGAGCCGGCGCACGGTGGAGTGCAGACCGTCGGCACCGATCACGAGGTCGAAGGTGCGGGGCGCGCCCCGTTCGAAGGTGGCATGGACGCCGTCGGTGGACTCGGTGAGCGAGGTGAGGGAGTCGCCGAAGACGTACTCGGGGGTGGTGCCCGGGACGGCGTCGTCGCCGTCGGGCGGGGTCAGGCTGTGTGCGTGGAGGAGACGGGAGAGGTCCGAGCGGAGTATCTCGACCTCGCCGGCGGCGAACTCGGGCGGGAGGGTGGCGAGGTCGCGGCCCTGCCCGTCGATGAAGCTCATGGGGGTGCCGGGGCCGGTGCGGTGCCGTCCGATGTCGTCCAGGACGCCCATGCGCTCCAGGACCGTCCGATGCGCCGCGCCGCGGAAGTCGACCGCGAAGCCGCCGCCGCGCAGGGCGGGGGCCACCTCGACCACGGTGGTCCGGTAGCCGTAGCGGGCCAGCCAGTAGGCCAGGGCCGGGCCGGCCACGCTGGCGCCGGAGATCAGAACTGTCGGGTGCGGTGGCGCCGTCCGCTTCCCCCGCGCCCTGCCCGGCCCGCCTGCGCCCGGGTGCCCCGTTGTCGTTCCGTACGTCATCGCACGCTCCCCCGCGTCGGTCGGTCACACTGACACAGGAAACTGTATCCGATGGACACTGTTCTGTGTACCCCGGACACAGTTTTAGGATGCGGGGATGGCTGGAGACGACGAGAAGCGCAGTGTGTTCGGGGATCAGGCGGGCAGCGTCGCGTTGCTGTGGGGCGGAGGCGAGCGGCCCAGCCGGGGCCCCAAGCCGGCGCTGAGCCTGGAGCGGATCACGCGTACGGCCATCGACCTCGCCGACACCGGCGGGCTCGGGGCGGTCTCCATGCAACGGGTCGCGGCGGAGCTGGACTTCACCAAGATGTCCTTGTACCGCTATGTGCCGGGGAAGAGTGAGCTGGTCGCGCTGATGATCGACCGGGCGATGGGGGAACCGCCGAGCGCACCCTCGCCGGACGCCGCAGGCCGGGGCGACGGCGAGCCGTGGCGGGTCGCGCTGCGGGCCTGGGCGCACGCGCTGGCGGCGGTCCACCGCCGGCACCCCTGGCTACTGGGCGCGGCCGTCGGCCCCCGGGTCATGGGCCCCAACGAACTCGGCTGGACCGAACGCGCCCTCGCCGCGCTCACGGACACCGGCCTGACCGGCGCCGAGCAGCTCGACGCCGTGGTCGTGGTGAGCGGCCACATCCGGGCCATCGCCCAGGTCGCGTCCTCGATGGGGCTGGGCAGCGCCCGGGCCAGGGAGCCCGAACAGGTCATGAGCGCGGCGCTGAACGAACTGCTCGCCGGCCGCGCCGACCGCTTTCCCGCGGTCGCCGCGGCCGTCGCCGCCACCGAGGCCGACAGCGCCTCCCGCGACCAGGCCGGGGAGTTCGGCCTGGAGCGGATCCTGGACGGGCTGGCGGCCTATATGAGCCGGGCGCGGGGCGTCGCCTAGGACGCCGTCCGTACGGAGGTGGCGGGGAGTGAGCGCAGCCAGTCGAGAAGGAGCCCGTTGACCTCCTCGGGGCGTTCCTGCTGGATCCAGTGGCCGCAGCCGTCGAGGAGGTGTGCGGCGGACAGGCCGGGGAGAGTGTGGGGGAACGCCTTGATGGCGTCGGCCATCCACTGGGCGGGGGCGTCGTGTTCACCGCCGATGAAGAGGGCGGGCTGGGCGAGCTTGGCCCCGTCCCAGGCGGCGAGGTCCTCCCAGTCCCGGTCGACATTGCGGTAGCGGTTGAGCGGGCCGGTCAGACCGGTCCGCTCGAACTCGCCCGCGTAGAAGTCGAGATCGGCCTCGGTGAGCCAGGAGTGCGGGGGCGGGCCGGCGGGGAAGCGGTCGGACAGCTTTCCGCCCGGGGGCACGGAGAAGAGGCCGGCGCCGGCCGGGTCGGCCGAGGGCTCGGCATCGCCCGAGAGCCCGGCGTAGAACCCGGCGAGCCAGCTGCGGACATCGGGTTCGATCTCCGCCTCCGCCCGGCCCGGCTCCTGGAAGTAGTTGATGTAGAACTCCTCGTCGCCGCCGAGCTGCGCGAACGCCTCGGTGGGCCGGATCGCGCCGCGGGGTGCGTACGGCACGCTCAGCAGGGCCACGGCGGTGAAGACATCGGGCCGCAGCAGCGCCGAGTTGGCGGCGATGGGTGAGCCCCAGTCGTGGCCCGCGATGACGGCGGTCTCCTCGCCGAGGGCGCGCACCACGGCGACGTTGTCGGCGACATGGGCCAGCATCCGGTAGGCCGCCACCTCGCGCGGCTTCGACGAGCGCCCGTAGCCGCGGACGTCGAGGGCGACCGCCCGGTAGCCCGCCGCGGCGAGCGCGGGGAGCTGGTGGCGCCACGAGTACCAGGACTCGGGAAATCCGTGGACCATCAGGACGAGCGGTCCGGTGCCCTGCTCCACCAGGTGGATACGGCCGGCGGGGGCCTCCACCGTGCGGTGGACCGCCGCCGGCAGCGCGGCGGAGGGCCGGCCCGCTGCCGGGGCCCGGTCTCCCGGGGCCGGGGCGGGTGTGGGCGTCGTCTTGGCGGACTGCGGCATGCTTCCTCCTGGGGCGAGTACGGCGGCGCTCATGAGGGCGGTGGGCGGCGGGCGGCAGGCGGTGGAAGGAGCGGGACGACGGGTCGTCATGGCCCGGCGTCGTCCGGCGCGTTCCGGCCGGTTCCGTTCCGGCCCGTTCCGTTCGCCCGTTCCGCCTCGATCATGGCGCTGCCCCTGCGGCGGGCGCGACCCTTCTTGCCGGAATGGCAAAGGCCCGCCGGGCCGCGGCCCCTACAGCCGCACCGTCCGCCTCGGCTGTTCCTTCGCGCCCGTCAACAGGCCGTGCAGGCTGGCGAATTCGTCGACGCACTTGGCGGTGCCGTTGACCACGCAGTCCAGGGGGTCGTCGGCGACCCGGACCGGGACGCCCATCTCCTGGCGCAGCCGTCGGTCGAGGCCGCGGAGCAGGGCGCCGCCGCCGGTGAGGGCGATACCGTGCTCGACGATGTCGCCGGAGAGCTCCGGGGGGCAGTCGTCGAGGGTGCGGTGGACGGCGCGGACGATCGCCTCGACCGGTTCGGCCAGTGCCTCGCGGATCTCCTCCTCGGTGATCTCCTGGATGCGGGGCAGGCCGTTGACGTGGTCGCGGCCGCGGACCGTGTAGGTGGACGGGCGCTCGGGCTCGCCGTCCTCGTCGACGTCGACCGGCGTCCAGACCGCCGAGCCGATCGCGATCTTGATGTCCTCGGCGGTGCGTTCACCGATGTCCAGGGAGTGCTTCTTCTTGATGTAGGCGCTGACGGCGGCGTCCAGGGCGTCACCGGCGACCCGTACGGACTGGGCGGTGACCAGACCGCCCATGGAGACGACGGCGACCTCGGTGGTGCCGCCGCCGATGTCCACCACCATGCAGCCGACCGGCTCGTCGACCGGGAGGCCGGCGCCGATCGCGGCGGCCATCGGCTCTTCGATGAGGTGCACTTCGCGGGCGCCGGCGCCGCGGGCGGAATCGATGACCGCGCGCCGTTCGACACCGGTGATGCCGGAGGGGACGCAGATGACCACCCGCGGCCGGGAGAAGCGCCGGCTGGGCAGGGCCTTCTTCATCAGGGCGCGCAGCATCTGCTCGGCGGCGTCGAAGTCGGCGATGACCCCTTCGCGCAGGGGGCGCATCGCGGTGATCCCGGACGGGGTGCGCCCGATGGTCCGCTTGGCCTCCACGCCCACGGCGATCACGTCACCGGCGGCGTTGACCGCGACGACGGACGGCTCGTTCAGCACCACGCCCTTGCCGCGGGCGTACACCAGGGTGTTGGCGGTGCCGAGGTCGATGCCTATGTCGTACGTACCGGACGAAGTGCTGGACGCCATGGGGAGTTCGTGTGCTCTCTCGCGACGAGGTGGGCCTGGGGCATTGCGCTGCAGACAACCCCATGGGCTACCAATGGTGATCTTTGCGGGCAATTGTTAAGACTACTGGGGACGCGGAATGGTTCCCCTCCGTACCGCTCCTCTCCATTTCACCGGCTGCTGTCCTCCTCCGTCCCGGGCACCGTCCCGCTGTCCGTTTCCGGCTCCCTGGACAGCGCCTCGGCCAGGTCGTCGAGGGCGTCGAGGAGCAGATCCGCGACGCGCAGGGCGACACCGCGGTTCGCGTCCTCCGCGTCCCACCTCTCCCATACGGCGCGCAGCTCGCTCCAGTTCAGTTCGCCCCGTTCCCGGACGGCCAGGGTGGCCTCCTCCAGGGAGGCGCGCAGCTCGAAGGCGAACGCGGTGGCGCCCGGTGAGGACGCGGCATCCCGTTCGGGGAGGTGGACCTCCAGGATCATCGTGACCCGGCCCATGGTGGCGAGGGCGGTGCTGGCCGCCTTCGCCGAGGCGAGGGAGAGGCCGCGGTGGCGTACGGGTTCCTTCTCGGCGCGGGCCTCGCTCTCCTCCCAGGCGGCGCGGGCGGCGCGGGAGTCCAGGAGGGCGTCGCGGACCTGCCGGGGGCGGCGTTCGGCGGGCGTGGCGTAGAGGTCGAACACGGCCAGTGCGTACTGCCCGTTGGCCGCCAGCCAGGCGGCGAGGCGGTCGCGGAGCTTGGGGGTCTCCCAGGCGGGGAACAGCGCGTACGAGAGCATCGCGAGCAGTCCGCCGAGGAGGGTGAGCACGACGCGTTCCTGGACGGTCTGTTCCCAGCCGGCGCCGGCGATGCCGAGCAGGAAGACGACATAGGCGGCCACACACGCCGAGGTCACCGAGAAGCCGGTGCGCATCAGCAGATACATCAGGGCGACACAGACCACGGCCAGTGCGGCGCTGACATACATGCTCGGATGCGCCACGGCCATCAGCGCCCCCGCGATGCCGACGCCGACGAGGGTGCCGCTGAAGCGGGCGACGCCGCGGGAGTAGGTCTGGGCGAAGTCGGGGCGCATCACCATGACGGAGGCGAGCGGCGCCCAGTAGCCATGGCCGAACGGGAGGGCGGTGCCCAGCAGATAGCCGGCGGCGGCGACCGCGGCGACGCGGAGGGCGTGCCGGAGGATGTGCGAGGACCAGCGGGCCTCGCGGTGCAGGGCGCGCAGGGCGCCCGGGACCAGTTTGGGGACGCTGGGGCGCAGCAGATGGCCGCGTTCGGCGTCGGTGGTGGGGCGGGTGGCCTCGACGGGCTCATCGGTGAGTTCGACGGCGTCGGCGAGCAGGGAGATCAGGCGGTAGGCGGAGCGGCGGGCGGCCCCGTGGAGCATCGGGCCGGTCGCGGGGACTTCGAGGGTGGCCATCGCCTCGGGGGGCAGCCGGACCGGGCTGGCGTGCCGTACGGCGTGGGCGACGGCGTCCAGGACGGTGGCGGCGGCGCCCAGCAGGTCGCGGGCCCGGTCGCGTTCGGGCCCTTCCAGCGGGGGGCCGACGACCGGGTCGGCGAGGGAGGCGAGGACCGGCCGGACGCGTTCGGCAAGGCCGCGGGGGCCGTGCAGCTGTACGGGGCGGCGCCGGGCCTGACGCGCGGTCACGGCGGAGGCGAGCCGGGCGTCCATCAGGGGCGCCGGGTCGAACGGGGCGACCGGGTCGTGCCGCAGCCGCCGGGCGTAGTCGGCCTCGGCGGCCAGGGCGTCGGCGAGCGCATCGCGCTGGACGCCCCAGGGGCGGACCGGGAAGACCACGATGAGGGTCGCCTGGACGACGCCGCCGAAGAAGATCAGTGCGGCGTGTTCCGCCGCGCCGAGGACGGAGGTCGGCAGGGTGACGGTGACCAGCATGATCGCCACGGTCTGGGTGCCGGCCAGCCCGGAGACCGGGCCGATCGCCCAGGCCATGCCCGCCAGGAACGTCCAGCCGGCCAGGAGCAGGACGAAGGCGACGACATGGGCGGCGGCCAGATAGCCGAGGAAGGTGGAGACGGCCAGCGCCCCGGCGACGGCGAGTGCGAGCACCGGGCGCGGCCGCATGCTGCGCTGGAAGGTGACGATGCCGGAGGAGAACGCGCCGAACGCGGAGGAGACCGCCAGCGCCGGGTCACCGAGCCACAGGCACAGTCCGATGACGATGGCGACGCCGACCGAGCCGCGGATGGCGATCAGTGGGGTGAGCTTGGTCCGCTCGATGGTCAGCCCCGAGCGGGCGGCTTCCTTGAGCGCACGCGACCAGGTCATAGCGAGAGGATACGGGCCGGAGGCGAGGGTTCCGGTATGGCCGGAACGGGCTCCGTGTGCCCGCGTTCCCCCCTTCACGCCAGGAAAATCCCGGTAAAGCCGCCTTCCGCCGCGCGCACAACATCCCAGGTCACCAAGGGGATGACCGGATTCCGGGCGGGCGCTGCGAGGAAGCCGACACTCCGGCAGGGAAACCGCGGGCCGCCTCCCTCCCCTCTTGCTCCGCAGCCGGGACGAGTCCCGGATGTCCGGCAAGGAGAAAGACCCGTGCACAGAGCCCTGCTCCGCCCGGTGATCGCGCTGATCGCCCTGACCGTCCTCGCCACCACGGCCGGCTGCGGCACCGGCGCCTCCCAGGCCTCCTCCCCCATACGCTTCGGCAGCAACCAGGCGGACACCGCGCTCCGGCCCGGACCGTCGGGGAAGGGCTCGCTGGTGCAGTGGCCCACGAAGCCGATCAGCTTCGACGTGGAGAGCCGGGTCGGCGGGGCCGGTGAGAACACCCCGATCGGCGTGACCACCCTGCACGGCCCGAAGTCGGGCTTCACCGGGAAGGTCTGGGTCTGGGCGCCGCCGGAGTACTACGAGAAGCGGAACGCGCACAAGGGCTTCCCCGTGATGGAGGCGCTGCCCGGCGCGTACGGCTACCCCGTCAACTACTGGATCGGCGCCGGTCTCAAACTGCAGGAGAACCTCGCCCGGTGGTCGAAGAACGGCAGCAGTCTGCCGTTCATCGTCGTCATGCCGGTGCTCAACCCCGATGACAAGCAGTACTACGACGGCAGTGACATACCGGGCCGCCCGAAGATCGGCACCTGGCTCAGCCAGGACGTGCCCGACCTCGTCCGGCAGAACTTCCGCACCCTCAGGACCCGCGACGCCTGGGCGATCATGGGCTCCTCCTCGGGCGGGTTCGCGGCGCTGAAGAACGTGCTCCAGCACCCGGACACGTTCAAGGTGGCGATACCCAACGGGCCGGACATCGTGCCCGACTCACCCCTGTGGAAGGGCCACGCCGGGGCGAAGCGGGACAACAACCCGGAGGTGCTGGCCCGCCGGCTGATGGCACGCGGCGGACCGGACGTCTACCTCGCCTTCCAGGACGGCTCCCAAGAGCACACGGTGCTGCCGAAGGTGCACAAGTTCCGCGCCCAATACGGGCACGGGCCGGTGCACACCCGGCTGCAGATCGTGCCGGGCGGCACCCACAGCGCGGCGACCTATGTGCGGGGCCTGGGCGAGGGCACGATGCGCTGGGTCAGTGCGCACATGCAGGGGCCGACCGCCTGACGGGACCGGCCCCGGAGGCGGGGTGCCACGGCGCACGGCCCGCCCCGGCGCCCCGCCGTCACGACCGCCCCGCCGTCACGACACCACGTCCTTGCGCGCGAACCCCCGGAACGCCAGCGCGCACAGCACCAGCGCGTACGCCACCGAGACCGCCGAACCCTGGATCATCCCGGACCACTCCAACCGGGGCTGCAGGGCGTCCACCCAGGAGTACTGCCAGTGCGCGGGCAGCACATCGCGCCAGGTGCCGAGGGCGGTGACCTGGTCGAGGACATTGCCGACGATGGTCAGCCCGACGGCGCCGCCGACCGCGCCCAGCGGTGCGTCGGTCACCGTCGACAGCCAGAACGCCAGGGCCGCGGTGACCAGCTGGCTGACGAAGACATAGCCGACCACCACCGCCAGCCGCGGCACCGCCTCGCCCGCGGACAGCGCGCCGCCGGTGGGCAGTTGCAGCGGGCCCCAGCCGTACGCGGCGCTGCCCACTCCCAGCGCGACCAGCGGCAGCAGCAGCATCGCGGCGGCGCTGAACGCCAGCCCGACGGTGAGCTTGCTCAGCAGCAGCCGGGCCCGCGGGACCGGCGCGGCGAGCAGATAGCGCAGCGAGGACCAGCTCGCCTCCGACGCGACCGTGTCTCCGCAGAACAGCGCCACCGGCACCACCAGCAGAAAGCCCGCGGAGACGAACAGCGCGGTGGCCGCGAAGTTGCCGCCGGACGCGGTGGCACTGTCCATCAGGGTGATCCGGCCGTTGCTGCGGCTGTCCGGGTCGCCGCCGATCGCGAACGCCGCCACCAGCACGAACGGCAGCAGCGTCAGGATGGCGGCGATCACCAGCGTGCGGCGGCGGCGCAGCTGGCGCCGGGCCTCGACGCGCAGCGGGAGGGTGCGGCGCGGGCGGTAGCCCGGCGCCCGCGCCGTGGGGGTCGCGGTCATCGGTCCCCTCCGATCAGGGTGAGGAAGGCGTCCTCCAGGCGTCGGTGCGGGCCGACGCGGTCCACCGGGACCTCCATCCGCAGGAGTTCGGCCAGCAGTTGGGGCGTGCCCAGGCCGTCCAGCCGTACGAGCAGGCCGCCCTCGGCGCGTACGGCCGAGGCGACGCCCGGCAGTGCGGCCACCTTCTCCACGACGGCGTCGCCGATCTCCTCCGCGACCCCGACCAGCAGGGTGTCGCCGGAGCCAGTGATCTCGGCGACCGGACCGGCCCGCACCAGCCGGCCGCGGTCCATGACGACCAGATGCGTACAGCTCTGTTCGACCTCGGACAGCAGATGGCTGGAGACGATGACGGTGCGTCCGGCTTCGGCGTAGCGGATCATCACGTCCCGCATCTCCCGGATCTGCGGCGGGTCGAGCCCGTTCGTCGGCTCGTCGAGGATCAGCAGATCCGGCAGGCCGAGCATGGCCTGGGCCAGGGCGAGGCGCTGGCGCATGCCCTGGGAGTAGGTGCGTACGGCGCGTTCCAGGGCGTCGCCGAGACCGGCGATCTCCAGTGCCTCGTCGAGGTGTGCGTCGGCGGCGGGCCGGCCGGTGGCCTGCCAGTACAGATCGAGGTTGGCGCGGCCCGACAGATGCGGCAGGAAGCCGGGGCCCTCCACGAACGCGCCGACCCGCGACAGCACCGGGGCGCCCGGCCGGACGGCCTGCCCGAAGATCCTGATCTCGCCCTCGTCGGGTGTGATCAGCCCCATCAGCATCCGCAGGGTGGTGGTCTTGCCGGCGCCGTTGGGCCCCAGCAGGCCCAGCACCTGCCCCTTCTCGACGCGGAAGGACAACTCCCTTACGGCATACCGGTCGGTGGACTTGGCGTACCGCTTGCTCAGGTCGCTGATCTGCAGCGGGACCTCGGCGAGCGCCGGGTCGGGCGCGGGCGCCGCGGTCCGGCGGCGGGCGGTGAGCAGCAGCAGCGCGGCGACGGCGGCGGCCGCGGCGGGCAGCGCCCAGGTCCAGGCGGGCAGCGGGGCGGCGGCGCTGCGCACCCGGGGCGCGGTGGGCACGCTGAGGGCGCCGTCCTTCAGGGAGACGGTGTAGGTGGCGGGTTCGGCGGGTGAGGCATAGCCGAGGTCGGTGGCGGAGAGCACCAGCCGCAGCCGGTGGCCGGCCGCGAAGTCATGGTCGACGGCGGGCATCCGGAGCCGCACGGTCCGGCCCTCGTCGGCGTCCTTGATCCGGTACGGCGTGACGAGCTGGGACGGCAGCACCTGGCGGCGGCCGTCCGGGGCGACGTCGTAGACCTTGGCGAAGAACACCGCGTCCGGGGTGTCGGACCGCACATGGACGGTGGCGGTGGGGCTGCCGGTGAGATGGACGGGGGTGTCCAGCGGCGCCGATTCGAAGCGGGCGTACTGGCCGGCGAAGTCCAGGGACAGTCCGCCGGCGCCGAGCGAGGAGAGGTTGCCGAGCGCGCCGACCCCGGGCACCGCGGAGATCGCCGGCGGTCCGGCGCCGGGCGGGTTGCTGAAGGTCTGGGGGCGGCCGGTCAGCCGGATGCGCCGCGGATCGTTGTCCAGTCCGGTGTAGCGGTCCGCGTGCGCGCCGCGCAGCCGCACCGAGCCGTTGGTGGAGTCCACTCCCCCGCTGCGGCTGATCCGGAACCCGGGCCCGGTCCCGGCGTGCTTGTCGCCCTTGAGGTAGCGGTCGAACCAGGCGTTCGTCCGTCCCTCCAGGCGGGCCGTCTCCCGGTCCCCGCCGTCGTGCCCGCCGGCGATCCAGTCGACGTCGACCGGCGCACCGTTCTTGCGGAGCTTCTTGTAGAGGGCGTCGGACTGGTCGAGCGGAAACAGTGAGTCGGTCTGGCCCTGCATGATCAGGGTCGGCACCTTGATGCGGTCGCCGACGGCGGACGGGCTGCGCTCCGCCAGGAGGGCACGGGCCGCGGCGTCCGGCTTGCCGCTGACGGCGACCCGCTCGTACATCCGGCACAGCGCGGGCTCGAAGCGCCCGCAGCCCCCGGACGTGGTGGGCGCGGGACCCGCGGAGCCGGTGGGGGCGCCCGCCGAGCCGGTGGTGAAGAAGATCCCGGCCCACAGCTTCTTGAACACGCCGTGGGGGAAGAGGGCGTCGGCGAGGTTCCAGTAGGTGATCTGCGGGGCGATCGCGTCGACGCGCCGGTCGTTGCCGGCCGCCAGCAGCGAGATCGCCCCGCCGTAGGAGCCGCCGGCCATCCCCACCCGGGGGTCACCGTCCTTGTCGAGCTGCACCTCGGGCCGCTCGGCCAGCCAGTCGATCAGCCGGCGGACGTCGGCGACCTCACCGTCCGGGTCGTTCAGCCCGATGCTGCCGGTGGACTTCCCGAAGCCGCGCGCCGACCAGGTCAGCACGGCGTATCCGTCCCGGGCCAGCCGCTCGGCCTGGGGGCGGAGGTCCTTCTTGCTGGCGCCGAAGCCGTGGGCGAGCAGGACCGCGGGCCGCCGCCCGCCGGAGTCGCCCCCGGCGGTGAAGAAGGAGGTGTCGATCCGCACCTCCTTCTTGCTGCCGGGCTTCTCCGGCATCGTCATCAGCCGGTCCGTGCGGTGGACGGCGGGCGCGGCGTCCGAGGAGGCGGCCGCCCAGGTGCCGCCTCCTATGAGGACGGCCAGCGCGCCCGCGGCGGCGTACCAGCGCCGGCCGCTCAGTCGGATACCTCGGAGAGCCATACCGTGAATCCTAGGGAGGAGCCGATCAGGGCGGCCGGTACCCCGGGCTGAACCCGGCAGCCTCCCTGGGGAGTAGGGTGCGCGCTCCCGTACCACGGACGCGGTACGGGCCGGGGGGCCAGGGCCCGCCGTCCGAAGCGGCCGGTCCGGGGTGCGCGGCCGCGGAGGACGGGTCTCGCCTACCGGGGCAGGACGACCCGCATCACCATTCCGCCGCCCTCCCGGGGCCGGGCGGTGATGGTGCCGTCGTGGGCGCGGACGACCGACCGGACGATGGACAGGCCCAGACCGACGCCCTTGTCGCTGCCGGTGCGCTCGGTCCGCAGCCGCCGGAAGGGCTCGAAGAGGTTCTCCACCTCGTACGCGGGAACCACCGGCCCCGTATTGGCGACCACCAGCACCGCACACCCCGGCTGCGGCTCGGTCACCACCTCGACCCAGCCCTCCTCCGGCACGTTGTAGCGCACCGCGTTCTGCACCAGATTCAACGCGATCCGCTCCAGCAGCACACCGTTGCCCTGCACCAGCACCTGATGACGCACCCCCCGCAGCTCCACCCCCTTGGCGTGCGCCTCCTCCCGCGTCTGGTCCACCGCCTGCGCCGCGACCTCCGACAGATCGACCGGCTTCTTGTCCACCACCTTGTTCTCACTGCGCGCCAGCAACAACAGCCCCTCCACCAGCTGCTCACTGCGCTCATTGGTCGCCAGCAGCGTCTTGCCCAGCTGCGCCAGCTCCGGCGACGCCGCCGGATCGGCCAGCTGCACCTCCAGCAACGTCCGATTGATCGCCAACGGCGTCCGCAGCTCATGCGACGCATTCGCCACGAACCGCCGCTGCGACTCAAAAGCCCGGTCCAACCGGTCCAGCATCTGATCGAACGTGTCCGCCAACTCCTTCAACTCATCATCCGGACCCCCCAACTCGATCCGCCGATGAAGATCCGAACCCGCCACCCGCTGCGCCGTCCGCGTGATCCGCCCCAACGGCGACAACACCCGCCCCGCCATCGCATAACCGAAAGCGAACGCCACCACCGTCAGACCCACCAGCGCCGCCAGGGAGCGGTTCAGGAAGGTGTGCAGCGCGAGTTCGCGCTGGTTGTGGAGGCAGTCGCTGATGGCCGAGTTGATCTCGGCGACCGTGCCGACCGACGGCAGGTCGGGACAACTGATGTTGCCCACCCTGACGTTGGTGCCGAAGACCCGGAACTCCGGGGTGCCTTCCTTGAGGGTCTGGGCCGCCAGGATGTAGATGAGCGTGAGCAGGACGACCCCGGCCATCAGGAACATGCCGCCGTACAGCAGCGTCAGCCGTATCCGGATGGTCGGCCGCAGCCAGGGCGCCGGGCGGCGCGGCGGGCCGGGGCGCGCGGTGGGCATCGGAGGCAGGGCGGCCGGCGCGGGAGCCCGGGAAGCGGGTGCCATGACCCTCAGCCCCGAGGAGCCGACGAAGCGGGCACTGCTACTGATACCGGGGCAGGAGGTGTACGCACGACTGATCCTTCCTCAGGTGCCTTAAGGCACAGGAGAGTTGCAAGGCACCGTCCATCCTGCACAAAGGGGTCATAAACCGGCAGTAAGCAACGGCTCACCTCCCGGCCCACGGCCCCCGCCCGTATCTGCCCGTCGTTCGCCGGACTCGCCTGCCGGGGCCCCGCACCAGGGCCCCGGCAGGCAGGCCGATACGGACTAGCCGGCGGCCGGTTCCGGTGCCGTCAGCCGGAACCGTGCGAGCCGGTCGTCGCTGCTCCAGCGCACCAGCCCGGCCTTCTCCAGGACGCGGCCCGACGCCGGGTTCGACAGCTCCACGTCCGCGCACACCGTGTGCACGCCCGGTGCCGTGAAGGCGAACGCCACCAGGGCGCGGGCGGCCTCGGAGGCATAGCCGCGGCCCCGCCGGGACGGCACGATGCCGTAGCCGATCTCCAGCGAGCCGTCACTCGGCGGCCAGAACAGCCCGATGGCGCCGACCACCCGGCCGCCGTCCCGTTCGAGGATCTGCCGCTGGCCGTGGACGCCACGCGCGTCGGGGTTCTCGGCGGTGAAACCGGCGATGACCCGGTCACCGTCGGCGGGGAAGTCCGCCGCCCAGTGCGGCTGCGGTGTCCCGTCGAGCACGGCGGCGAGCTCACCGTCGGACCACGGCCGCAGCAGCAGCCGTGCGGTGAGCAGATCCGTACCGCTCGGCACAAAGGCGGAATCCGGAGAGTCCGGAGAACCCGGGGAGAGAGGGGAAGAAGAGGAAAGAGAGGAAGACACGCGTCACTCCTGGTCGTTGTCGACGACCGGGCCGCGCTCAGGACATCGGGCGCTCAGGACATCAGGCGCTCCGGCGTCCCGCTCAGGCGGCGGCCCGGACAAGGGCATGCTGAGGAAGCGGCCGGCGGGCCATATTCATCAACCTCCCTCGTCCAGCAGCGGTCGCGCTCGGGGCGCGCGCCGTTGCACCGTACCAACCGGTGGGCTGCCGCCCCCAGTTGTTTTCCGCGGCGGCCGGCCGGAGCCGGTCACGCGGGGCGGGCGCCGCCCTCCGCGCACCGGCCCCGGCGCCGCGTCAGTACTGCGGCGGTCCGAAGCCGCCCTGCGGGGGCGGCGGGGTGCCGGGCGGCATCGGCGGGGCACCGGCCGGCGGCATCGGCGGACCGCTGACCGGGGGCACCGGTCCGGCGGGCGGCTGCCAGACCGGCGGGGCCTGCGGGCCGGGCGGCGGGACGAAGCCGGGGGCGGCGAACTGCGGTGCCTGCGCCGGCGGGTACCAGGCGGGGGCGACCGGCTCACCGCGGCCCATCATGGCCAGCAGCACCACCGACCCGAACAGGTCCAGCGCCAGCTGGAGGTGGCCGATGATGCTCATGCCCGGCATGGCGCCGGACAGGTCGAACAGGGTGCCGTTCATGGCCATCCCGATCAACGACAGCAGGGCGCCGGGCAGCGACACCACCGCCAGCCCGATGGCCAGCCCGCGGGCCGCGGCGCCGCGCATCAGGCTGTTGAGCGCGGCAGGCACGGTCAGCGCGAGGAAGGCCAGGGCGGACCACCCGGAGGACAGGCCCAGCAGCGCGCCGAGGGAGCCCTTGCCGAGGTAGAAGATGGTGAAGGCGTTGCTGCCGCCCTGCACCAGCATGTAGACCTGCCAGACCAGGTTGACCAGCACCATCGCGCCGAGCACCAGACCGGCCACCACACCGGCCGTCCTGGCCGGGCGCATCGGCGGGTCGCTGGGCGTCCGACGCGGCCAGGAACGCATCCCGGCGAGCAGCACGACGCCCGCGATCAGGGACAGCAGGAACAGCCCCAGGCTGCTGAGGAAGACGTTGTCGAAGGTGTCCGTGTCGGTTTCGGCGTGCCGGAACCAGCGGTTGTCGCTGGTGTGGAAGCCGACGCTGATGATGGCCTGCAGCGCGGTGGCGAAGGTCAGGGTGGTGGCGACGGCCAGCAGTCCGCCGGCCACCCGCTGCCCCGCGAACGCCGCGAACACCGCCGCCAGCTGGACCAGGGCGAGGCCGAAATGGAACACGCTGGTGACCTGGTTGAGGCCGCCGGAGTTCTGGAAGGTCCAGGATTCCCAGACCCCGTCGATGCCGAACTCACTGAGGTCGACGACCAGCCAGGTGACGGTGAAAAGGAAGAACAGCAGGCAGAATGCCCCGCCGGTGATACGGGCGCCCTTGGCGAGCGCCATGGATTGGTGCATTTCGTCCCCCGGTTGTGTCAGTGCGTGGCGAGGGAGCACGGTAGCAATGCGCCGGTCCGCGGTCTGCCCCTGGACCTGCAGTTCTTCACGGTTCCTGCGCACGGTGCCCCGGGCGCCGCCACGGCCCGGACATGCCGGACCCCCGGCCGGCGGGGGTCCGGCCGGGGGTCCTCAGGACGCCCTCAGTGGTTGCTGGGGAAGCCCAGGTTGATGCCGCCGTCGGACGGGTCCGGCCAGCGGGTGGTGACGACCTTGCCGCGGGTGTAGAAGTGCACGCCGTCGTTGCCGTAGATGTGGTGGTCGCCGAAGAGCGAGTCCTTCCAGCCACCGAAGGAGTGGTAGCCGACCGGCACCGGGATCGGCACGTTCACGCCGACCATGCCGGCCTCGACCTCCATCTGGAAGCGGCGGGCCGCGCCGCCGTCGCGGGTGAAGATCGCGGTGCCGTTGCCCCACGGCGAGTTGTTCATCAGCGCGATGGCCTCGTCGTAGGTCTCGACGCGGACCACGGACAGCACCGGGCCGAAGATCTCGTCGCGGTAGGCGTCCATCTCGGGCGTGACGTTGTCCAGGAGGGAGACACCGATCCAGTGCCCGTCCTCGTAGCCCTCGACGGTGTAGCCGGTGCCGTCGATGACGACATCGGCGCCCTGGGCCGCGGCGCCCTCGACGTACGAGGCGACCTTGTCGCGGTGGACCTTGGTGATCAGCGGGCCCATCTCGGAGGCCGGGTCGTCGCCGGGGCCGATCCGCAGCTTGTCGGCGCGCTCCTTGATCTTGCCGATCAGCGGGTCGGCGGTCTCCCCGACGGCCACGACGACGGAGATCGCCATGCAGCGCTCACCGGCCGAGCCGTACGCGGCGTTGATCGCGGAGTCCGCGGCCAGGTCGAGGTCGGCGTCCGGCAGGACCAGCATGTGGTTCTTGGCGCCGCCCAGTGCCTGGACCCGCTTGCCGTTGGCGGTGCCGGTGGTGTGGATGTAGCGGGCGATGGGGGTGGAGCCGACGAAGGAGACCGCGGCGATGTCCGGGTGCTCCAGGATGGCGTCGACGGCCACCTTGTCGCCGTTGACGACGTTCAGCACACCGTCGGGCAGCCCCGCCTCGGCGGCCAGCTCGGCCAGCTTGAAGGCGGCGCTGGGAACCTTCTCGCTCGGCTTGAGGACGAAGGTGTTACCGCAGGCGATGGCGAGCGGGAACATCCACATCGGAACCATCGCCGGGAAGTTGAACGGCGTGATGCCGGCGACCACACCGAGCGACTGGCGGATCGCCGCCACATCGACGCGGGTGGAGACCTGGGTGGACAGCTCACCCTTGAGCTTCTCGGGGATACCGCAGGCCAGCTCGACGATCTCCAGACCGCGGGCGACCTCGCCGAGCGCGTCGGAGTGCACCTTGCCGTGCTCGGCGGTGATCAGCTGCGCGATCTCCTCGCGGTGCGCGTCGAGCAGCTCGCGGTACTTGAACAGCACCGAGGTGCGCTTGGCCAGAGAGCTGGTGCCCCAGGTCTTGAAGGCTTCCTTGGCCGCGCGGACGGCCGCGTCGACCTCGTCGACCGAGGCGAAGGCGACCTGCTTGTCCTGGGCGCCGGTGGCCGGGTTGTAGACCGGGCCGAAGTTGCCGGAGACGCCCTCGACGGGCTTTCCGCCGATCCAGTGGCTGATGGTCTTCATGCGGGGGGCCTTTCTGGGCTGACGGCTTCGGGCAGGGGTCACAGGTGGCGGCGGCGCCCGGCGGTGTGCCGGTCGTACGCCTCGCGGGCGGCCACCGCCGCCGGACGTGTCGCGGTCTCGGCAACAGGAACATCCCACCAGGCCTGAGCCTCCGGCGCGCCCGGCACAGTGTCAGCCGTTTCGGTCTCGACATAGACACATGTGGGCCGGTTCGCGCCACGCGCCTCGGCGAGCGCCGCGCGCAGCTCACCGACCGTGGCCGCCCGCAGGACGTGCATCCCGAGCGAGGCGGCGTTGGCCGCGAGATCGACGGGCAGCGGAGCGCCGGTGTATGTGCCGTCCGCGGCGCGGAAGCGGTAGTCGGTGCCGAACCGTTCGCCGCCGGTCGCCTGGGAGAGCCCGCCGATCGAGGCGTAGCCGTGGTTCTGGATGAGGACGATGTTGATGTGGATGCCCTCCTGGACCGCGGTGACGATCTCGGTGGGGTTCATCAGATACGTACCGTCGCCGACCAGCGCCCACACCGGCCGGCCGGGGGCGGCCATCCGCACACCGATCGCGGCGGGGATCTCATAGCCCATGCAGGAGTAGCCGTATTCGAGGTGGTACTGCCTGCGGGACCGGGCACGCCAGAGTTTGTGCAGGTCACCGGGGAGGGATCCGGCCGCGTTGACGAGGATGTCGGTGTCGTCGACCAGGGCGTCCAGCGCGCCGAGGACCTGGGTCTGGGAGGGCCGTACGGAGGCGTCCCGGGCACCGAACGCGGCGTCCACCCGGCGCTCCCAGTCCGCCTTCGCCACCCTGTAGGCGGCTTCGTACTCCGCGTCGACGCGGTGTCCGGACAGCTCCTTGGTGAGCGCTTCGAGTCCGGCGCGGGCGTCGGCGACGAGGGAGGCGGCGCCGAGCTTGTGGGAGTCGAAGGGGGCGATGTTGAGGTTCAGGAAGCGGACACCGGGCTCGGCGAAGAGGGTCGCGGAGGCGGTGGTGAAGTCGGTGTAGCGGGTGCCGACGCCGATGACCAGGTCGGCCTCGCCTGCGAGCGCGTCGGCGGTGGCGGTGCCAGTGTGGCCGATACCGCCGACATCGGCGGGGTGGTCGTGGCGCAGCGAGCCCTTGCCGGCCTGGGTGGAGGCGACCGGGATGCCGGTGGCGTCGGCGAAGGCGCACAGCGCGTCCTCGGCCTCGGAGTGGTGCACACCGCCGCCCGCGATCAGCAGCGGCCGGCGGGCGCCGCGTACCGCGCGCACGGCATCCGCCAGGGCATCGGCGTCGGGAAGGGGCCGGGTGACCCGCCAGACCCGGTCGGCGAAGAACTCCTCCGGCCAGTCGTACGCCTCGGCCTGGACGTCCTGCGGCAGCGCGAGGGTGACGGCGCCGGTGTCGACGGGGTCGGCGAGCACCCGCATGGCCTGGAGGGCGGCGGGGATCAGCGCTTCGGGCCGGGTGACCCGGTCGAAGTAGCGGGAGACCGGGCGCAGCGCGTCATTGACCGACACGTCGCCCGCCTGCGGGACCTCCAGCTGCTGCAGGACGGGGTCTGCCGTCCGGGTGGCGAAGGTGTCTCCGGGCAGCAGCAGCACCGGGAGGCGGTTGACGGTGGCGAGCGCGGCACCGGTGACGAGGTTGGTGGCGCCGGGGCCGATGGAGGTGGTGACGGCCTGGGCGGAGAGCCGGTCGCACTGCCGGGCGTAGCCGACGGCGGCATGCACCATGGCCTGCTCGTTGCGGCCCTGGAGGTACGGGAGCGCGTCCCCTGACTCCAGCAGGGCCTGGCCGAGGCCGGCGACATTGCCGTGGCCGAAGATGCCCCAGCAGGCGTTGATCAGGCGGTGCCGGCGGCCGTCCCGCTCGGTGTACTGGTGGGCGAGGAACTCGACCAGGGCCTGCGCGACCGTGAGGCGGCGCGTCGTCGGAGCGTTCATCGGGCGTCTCCTGCGGGCGCTTCGTAGAGGGGTAGGCGGGGGTCGACCGGCTGGCCGGGCCAGGTGGAGCGGATCCAGCCGTGGTCGGGGTGGTCGCAGATCAGCCACTCGCGGGCGCCGGGACCGGCCATCACGTTCAGGTAGTACATGGTGTGGCCGGGCGCGGCGATGGACGGGCCGTGCCAGCCGTCGGGGATGAGGACGGCGTCCCCGCTGCGGACCTCGGCCAGCACGTCGGTGCCGCGGCCGCGCCCCGAGGGGGTCACCCGCTGGTAGCCGACCCCGTCCGTACCGCGCGCGGACTCGATCTCGAAGTAATAGATCTCCTCCAGTTCGGACTCCTCGCCGGGGCGGCACTCGTCGTGCTTGTGCGGCGGGTAGGAGGACCAGTTGCCGCCGGGCGTGAGCACCTCCACCGCGATCAGCCGGTCGCACTCGAAGGTGTCCGCCGCGCCGAAGTTGTTGACCTGGCGGGAGCAGTTGCCGGTGCCGCGCAGCTCCACGGGGACGTCGGACGCGGCCCCGTAGCGGGCGGGCAGGCGGTTCTCGCAGCGGGCGCCGGTGAGCGCGAAGCGGCCGCCGGCCGCGGTGGCGATCTGGACGTGGGCGTCGCGCGGTACGTAGGCGAAGTCCGTGACCCCGCTGAACACGCTCTCCCGGCCGGTCAGTTCGAAGCTCTCGCCGTCATCGGTCAGCACCGTGCAGCCGCCGGACAGCGGCAGCACGATCCATTCGCTGTCGCCGGTGGCGAAGGCGTGGTGGGCACCGGGCGGCAGGTCCAGGACGCGCAGCGAGGAGTGGTCCCAGCCGGCCCGCTTCGGGTCGATGTCCAGGGCGTACGGGCCCGCTGCCGCGGCCCCGGCCCCCAGATGGAATTCAGTGCTCATAAGTCGAGTCTCCTGCGGAATTCGCGGCGTTCACAGCAGGCCCACGGCGGTGTCCACGGCGGCCGCGACATCCCCGTCGGCCGGGTAGAGCAGGGAGCGGCCGACGACCAGGCCCTGCACGGTCGGCAGCCGCAGCGCCTTGCGCCACTTCTCGTAGGCGGCTTCCTGGTCCTGGACGGTGCTGCCGATGTCGCCGCCGAGCAGCACGGTCGGCAGGGTGGTGGTCTCGCAGACCCGGGCCATGGCGTCGGGGTCGTCGGTGACCGGCAGTTTGAGCCAGGTGTAGGCGGAGGTGCCGCCGAGTCCGGAGGCGATGGCCACGGAGCGGGTGACGGCCGCGGCGCTGAGGTCGTTGCGGACCGCGCCGTCCGCCCGGGAGGAGAGGAACGGCTCGACGAAGACGGGGAGCCGCCGCTCGGCCATCGCGTCGATGGCGCGGGCGGTGGCCTCCAGGGTGGTCAGCGAGCCGGGGTCGCGGTAGTCGATGCGCAGCAGCAGTTTGCCGGCGTCGAAGCGGAGCCGGGCGAGGTCCTCGGGGCGGTGGCCGGTGAACCGGTCGTCCATCTCGAAGGAGGCGCCGGCCAGACCGCCGCGGTTCATGGAGCCCATCACGACCTTGCCTTCGAGGGCGCCGATCAGCAGCAGGTCCTCGAGGATGTCGGCGGTGGCGAGCACCCCGTCCACACCGGGCCGCGACAGCGCCAGGACCAGGCGTTCGAGCAGGTCGAGGCGGTTGGCCATGGCGAGCTGCCGGTCACCGACGGCCAGCGCGCCACGGGCCGGGTGATCGGCGGCGACGATCATCAGCCGGCCGCTGTCGCCGAGGAGCGGGCGACGGGTGCGGCGGGCGGCGGCCTCCGCGACGGCTTCGGGGTGCCGGGCCCGCAGCGTCGCGAGGTCACTGATCCGAGGGGTCAAGGCTCAACTCACCTTCTTGAGTGCACAGGTGGAGGGGGTGCGGCCACCGGACGGGCCGGGCCGGGGGGTCACCGGCCGGCGAGGAACGCGTCGACCTCGCCGGCCGTGGGCATCGCCGAGGAGCAGGCGAGGCGGGAGGCGACGATGGCGCCCGCGGCGTTGGCGTACCGCATCATCGGCTCCAGCTCCCAGCCGGCCAGCAGGCCGTGGCACAGCGCCCCGCCGAAGGCGTCGCCGGCGCCCAGGCCGTTGACGACCTCGACGGGAGTGGGCGGGACCTCGGCGGTACGGCCGTCACGGTGGACGGCGAGCACGCCCTTGGGGCCCTGCTTGATGACGGCAAGCTCAACGCCCCTCTCCAACAGCGCGTGGGCGCAGGCCTTGGGATCGCGCAGCCCGGTGGCGACCTCGGCCTCGTCGACATTGCCGACCGCGACGGTGGCGTGCCGCAGGGCGGCCTCGTAATACGGGCGGGCGGTGGCCATCGCCGCGGCGCCGCTCGCCCCGCCGTCCCCGGAGGCGCCGCCCTCGCCGCCCCAGAACATCGGCCGCCAGTCGAGGTCGAAGACGGTGGGACCCGCCTTGGCACGGGCCTCCAGTGCGGCGAGGGTGGCGCTGCGGCTGGGCTCCTCACAGAGCCCCGTGCCGGTGATCCAGAAGATCCGGGCGGCCGCGAGGGCCTCCTGGTCGAGTTCTTCGGGACGGATGACCAGGTCCGGCGCCTTGGGGCGGCGGTAGAAGTAGAGCGGGAAGTCGTCCGGCGGGAAGATCTCGCAGAACGTGACCGGTGTCGGGTAGGCGTCGACGGAGGTCACCCAGCGGTCGTCCACGCCGAAGTCGCGCAGCGCCTGGTGGACGTAGTCGCCGAACGGGTCACGGCCGGTGCGGCTGATGACCGCGCTGCGGCGGCCGAGCCGGGCGGCGGCCACCGCGACATTGGTGGCGGAGCCGCCGAGGAACTTCCCGAACGTCTCGACCTGGGCCAGCGGCACACCGGTCTGCAGCGGGTAGATGTCGACTCCGATGCGGCCCATGGTGATCAGGTCGTGCGGCTGGGTCATGTGCGCCCCTTCGGGTCGGCCGGCGCGGCGGGTTCGGCAGGTTCGGCTCCGAGGAAAGGTCTAACGGGGAGAGCCAGACCCTGTCAATACTTTGTCCTTACATACTGACGTCAGGGAGAACAATGAGCGCACGACGGGAGGGAGCTGGGATCGACGCGAGGGGAGCCGGGATTGGCGCGAGGGAGGCCGGGGCGAAGGTGACGAGGGAGGCCGGGGCGAAGGTGCGGGGGAAGCCGGGGCGAAGGTGCAGGGGAAGCCGGAGCGAAAGGCCCGTGCGACTCCAGAAAGGGCGCCCGCGCACCCAGGGAAAGGGCCCGCGCGCCCCCGGCGCCCGGCGCCCGACCCACCCTCCCGACACACCCCGAGTGACAAAGTCCTTAAGTCCTTATGTCAGGACGAAGTCTTGACACTCCCCGGGGCGGCAGAGAGGCTGTGCCCCACAACCCCACCCCAGCGCCTCCCGGTCACCGCCGACCGGTGAGAGGAGAGCCGCAGCATGCCCGTTCCCCATGCCGCCCAGCCCGTCCTGGACCGCATCCGCGTCGGTTCCGCACCCGACTCGTGGGGAGTCTGGTTCCCCGACGACGACCAGCAGGTCCCCTGGCAACGCTTCCTGGACGAGGTCGCCGAGGCGGGGTACGAGTGGATCGAACTCGGCCCGTACGGCTACCTCCCCACCGACCCCGCTGTCCTGCGCGAGGAGATCACCCGCCGCAGCCTGCAGGTCTCGGCCGGCACGATCTTCACCTCGCTGCACCACGGCCCGTCCGTATGGGACAAGACCTGGGCGCACGTCTCCGAGGTCGCCACCCTCACCCAGGCGATGGGCGCGGGGCACCTCGTCGTCATCCCGTCCTTCTGGCGCGACGACAAGACCGCCGAGGAACTCGAACCGCGCGAGCTGACCGTGGAGCAGTGGAAGCATCTGACCACCGGCATGGAGCGGCTGGGCAAGCGGGTGCGGGACGAGTTCGGGCTGGACATCGTCGTCCACCCGCACGCGGACACCCACATCGACACCGAAGAGCATGTCGAGCGGTTCCTGGACGCCACCGACTCCGGCCTCGTCAACCTCTGCCTGGACACCGGCCACTACGCCTACTGCGGCGGCGACAGCGTCAAGCTGATCCGCACCTACGGCGAGCGGATCGGCTACCTCCACCTCAAGCAGGTCGACCCGGACATCCTCGGCGAGGTCGTCGCCAAGGGCACGCCGTTCGGCCCCGCCGTCAAGCAGGGCGTGATGTGCGAGCCGCCGCTCGGCGTACCGGCACTGCCGCCCGTCCTGGAGGCCGCCCAGGAACTGAACGTCGACCTCTTCGCCATCGTCGAGCAGGACATGTACCCCTGCCCGCCCGACCAGCCCTTCCCCATCGCCGAGCGGACCCGCCGCTTCCTGCGGTCGTGCGGGGCATGAGCCGCCCGCACCTCCTGCGGGTGCGGCGGTAGGACTCGCACGCGATGTCGTACGCGATGCCGTACGCGGATGCCGTAGCGCACATCTCGGACGCCTGCGTCGGGTACGCCTGCACCTCGTGCGCGCGCGTGCCCACCCCGTACGCCTGCGCCTTGCACGCGGCCGCCTCGTACGTCTACAGCTCGTGCGTGACCGCCTCGTACACCTACGGCGCGTGTGCATCCGCCTCGCGCGCCTACGCCTCGCACCTACCCTCCCCGTACACCTGCACGTCGTGCGCGCCCGCCGCGCGACGCCTCCTCCTCTTACCCCGGCAACGATTACGGAGCGTAACCAGTTCCGTTCTCAGGGTATCCCTCACACTCCGTAGCACGTAAGGACTTGTGGACGACATGACTTCGCACGAAACGCTGGGCGTGGCGGTCATCGGCACCGGCCGGATGGGCGCCGACCACGTACGCCGGATCAACGAGGTGATCAGTGGCGCCCGGGTGGCGGCCGTGGTCGACATCGACGCGGCGCGGGTCAAGCACCTCGCCGACGGCATCGAAGGGTGCACCCCCTACACCGACCCGGCCGCCGCCATGGACGACCCCGGGGTGGACGCCGTACTGATCGCCTCGCCGGGACCCGCGCACGAGGCGACGCTGCTGGACGCCTTCGCGCGGGATCTGCCCGTGCTGTGCGAGAAGCCGCTGACGCCGGACGCCGCCTCCGCGCTGCGGGTGCTGGAGGCCGAGCAGGCGCTGGGGCACCGCCGGGTCCAGGTCGGTTTCATGCGCCGCTACGACGCCGACTACCGCGCCCTCAAGTCCCTTCTGGACCAAGGCACTTACGGCCGTCCGTTGATGCTGCACAACAAGCACCGCAACGCCGGCAGCACGCCCGGCTTCACCAACGCGATGATGATCAACGACTCGGTGGTGCATGAGATCGATGTGACGCGCTGGCTGCTGGGGGAGGAGATCACCGCGGTGCGGGCGCTGCGCCCCGCCCCCACCGGCAACGCCCCGGAGGGCCTCAGCGACCCCCAGCTGATCCTCTTCGAGACCGCGGGCGGCCAGGTCGTGGACACCGAGATCTTCGTCAACTGCGGCTTCGGGTACCAGGTCAGCTGTGAGGCGGTCTGCGAGGGCGGCACGGCCAGGATCGGCGACGACCACGGAGTGTTCAGCAACACCGCGGGCCGCTGGGGCGGTGCGATCACCCCCGGTTTCGTGGAGCGCTTCGAGGAGGCCTACGACCGGCAGGTGCAGCGCTGGGTCAACGCCACCCGGCGCGGCGAGATCGAGGGCCCCAGCTGCTGGGACGGCTATGCCGCGGCCGCCGTCTGCGAGGCGGGTGTGCGCGCCCAGACGACCGGCGAGCGGGTGGCGGTCGAACTGATCGAGCGGCCCGCGCTGTACGGATGAGGCGCCCCGTCGCCGAGCCCCCGTCCCCGGGCCCCCGCCGCTTGAGCGCCCCGCCGCCGGTGCACGCCGTACCGCCGTCGAGCTGATCCAACGGCCCGCGCTGTACGGGTGAGGCGATCCGTCGCCGCGCTGTACGGGTGAGGCGGCCCGTCACCGTGCCGTACAGGTGAGGCGGCCCGTCGCCGCGCTCTACGGGTGAGGCGGCCCGTCGCCGTGCCGTACCGCTGAGGCGGCGCAGCACGGAGGCGGTCCGCCGTCGGCGGCGGCCTGTCGTGAGGCGCCCGCCCCGCGCAGCCCCGCCGAGCCGCCGAGCCGCCGAGGCTCCGTGCCCCTGCCCCCGAGGCCCACGCCGCCCGGGCGCCCGCCCCGCGCTACGCCGCCCTGCCACAGAGGCCCTCTCCGACCGGGCGCCCGGACGCCCGTACGCCCGGACACCCGCCGCGCCCGCACCCCCGTCCCCCCTTGTCCCCCTCCACCCACGCACCCCGCACCGCCGCAGCGCGCCGCCCGCTCCCCCAGGCCGCCGCCGCGCCCGCGCCCGCACCTGGTCCACCGAAAGGCCCCGCACCATGTACGTCGCTCCCGACGCCGGCCCGCACGGCCACCTGCCCCCGCACCAACGCCCCGCTCCCGACGCCGGGTTGACCGGCCGGGCGTGGGCGGGCCGGAGCTGCTGATGGCGGCTCCGACCGGTCAGATGGCGTCCGTCGGCCCGCGCGAGGGTGCGCGGGACCGGAACGCCAGGCGCTTCATCGTCGGCATCGCTGCCATTGCCGCCCTCGGCGGCGCCCTCTTCGGCTACGACACCGGAGTGATCTCCGGCGCGCTCCCCTTCATGGAGGGCCACTTCGGCCTCACCTCCCTGGACGAGGGCATCATCACCAGCGCGCTGCTGATCGGCGCGGCCTTCGGCTCGCTGATCGGCGGCCGGATGTCCGATGCGCTGGGCCGGCGCAACTCCCTGCTGTGGGCGGGCGCCGTGTTCATCGGCGGTGCGCTGGCCGTCGCGCTCGCCCCCGACGTCCCGTTCATGACCGTGGCGCGCTTCGTCCTCGGCCTCGCCGTCGGCAGCGCCTCGGTCATCACCCCGCTCTATCTCTCCGAGGTCGCGCCCCCGCACATCCGCGGCCGGCTGGTCTCCTTCAACTCGCTGATGATCGTCAGCGGCCAGTTGCTCGCCTACCTCATCAATGCCTTCCTGGCCCAGTGGGCGGCCTGGCGCTGGATGCTGGGCCTGGCGGCGCTGCCGGCCGTGGCGCTGTTCGTCGGGCTGTTCTTCCTGCCCGACACCCCGCGCTGGTACATCAGCAAGGGGCGGCAGGACGAGGCGGCCCGGGTGCTGCGCCGTACGCTGCCCGCCGACGAGGTCCCCGCCGAGCTGGCCCGGATCGATCACGCCCGCAGCCTGGAGGCCGATGCCCGGCAAGGCGGCTGGCAGCAGCTGCGCACGCCGTGGATACGGCGGCTGTTGCTGGTCGGGATCGGTCTGGCGGCCGTCCAGCAGATCACCGGTGTGAACGCCGTGGTGTACTTCGCGCCCAAGATCCTGGCGTCGACCGGTCTGGGCACCGGTGCCTCGATCACCGCCACCATCGCGATCGGTGTGATCTCGGTGCTCGCCACCGCGCTGGGGATGTCCCTGATCGACCGGGTCGGCCGACGGCCCATGCTGCTCACCGGCCTGGCCGGGATGACCGTCTCGCTCGCCCTGCTCGGCGCCTCCTTCCACCTCCCGCACTCCCCCGGCGTCAGCACCCTGGTGCTGGGCCTGATGGTCCTCTACATGGCCTTCATGCAGGGCACTCTCAATACGGGGGTGTGGCTGCTGCTGGCCGAGATGTTCCCGCTGAAGGTCCGCGGACTGGCCATGGGCGCCGCGGTGTTCGTGATGTGGCTGGTCAACTTCGGGGTCGCGCTGGTCTTTCCGCTGCTGCTCGACGCGGTCGGCGCCGGCACCACCTTCTGGTTCTTCGGCGCGATGTGCGTCCTGTCCCTGGTGTTCTGCAACCGGTACGCGCCGGAGACGAAGGGGCTGGCGCTGGAGGATCTGGAGGACGAGCTGCGGAAGGCGACGGGGGCCGCACCGGCCGCGGCCTGACGGGGCGTCGGCAGATTGCCGATCGCGGGAACCACGGACCGCGTTCCCGGCGTCACTGTGAGTGGAATCACATCCAACGGGGGAAACGGTGGAATTCGTGAAAACCAACGCACTCAGCCATGCCGTCAAGCGCACGGCCGTCCTGACCGCGACCGCGGGTCTGCTGACCGCGGGTCTGCTCACCGGCCCGGCGTCCGCCGACAGTCCGGCCGGCGGGCGGGCCGACACGCGGGCCGCCTGCGCGTACTACAACGGCAACGCCCTCACCGTCTACGGTCAGCGCGGCGACCGTGTCCGGCAGGTGCAGTGCCTGCTGGCGAACCGCCGCTATCTCCCCTGGGGAGATGTGACGGGGTACTTCGGCCCCAAGACCCGGGCCGCGGTGAAGAAGTTCCAGTCCCGGCACCATCTGACCGCTGACGGCAAGGTCGGCAAGGAGACCTGGTACGCGCTGTACCACGCCTGATCCGCGTCCGGCCGCCTACGGCACGCCTGTGGCGGGCCGGTTCCCCAGCCGGGGACCGGCCCGCCACACGTCTGTGCGCCCACGGCGCCGTGGCCGCGCAGACCGGCCCGCCTCCTTCCGGCCTCGCCACCTTCCGGATCGCCCCCTTCCGGTCCGTCCCGCCCCCGTCACAGCCGTCCGCCCCCCGTCACAGCTGTCACCGTTACGCGCGCCTTACGTCACAGCCGTTCAACAGCCCCTCCCCCACGGTTACTCGGTGTCGTTGTCCAGGCACAGGGTGAGTGATCACCAGGCCGTACGCAGCCCCCTGCCGGCTCTCCGGGCCGACCCTGCGTACGGCGCTCAGGAGGTGGCAGAGATGACCGACCGCAAGCTCTGGTCGTACAAGGAGATCGCCGCGCACATCCAGGTACAGCCGGACACCGTGCGCTCCTACCGGAAGCACGGGTTGCTGCCCGAACCGGATCTGGTGGAGGGCGGAAAACCGTACTGGTTCGCCGATACGGTCAGAAGGTGGGTGGCGCAGCGACCGGGCCAACGCGGCCGGCGCTGAGAGCCACCGGACCGGCCCCGGGGTGCTCGGGCGACATCGCCCGCCAAGTGTTCCCGGGCGCCACGAGTGGTACGTCCCCCGGCGCGGTCAGTCGGGCCGGGGTGGTGCCGTCGACCCCCTGATCTCCAGCTCCGGCGCCACGAGTTGCTGTCCGGCCGGGGCGTCCGGGCGCTCCATACGGTCCAGGAGGCAGCGCGCCGCGCGCCGGCCGACCTCGTGGCTGGCGTTGTTCACCGAGTTCAGCCAGAGGTGGCGGATGCGGGCGAGGTAGGTGTTGTCGTAGCCGACGAGGGAGAGATCGGCGGGCGTGCGCAGGCCCAGCTCCTGGGCCGCGGACAGCGCGCCGACACCGGAGATGTCGTTGAACGCGAAGACGGCGGTGGGGCGTTGGGCGGCCGCAGGCCCGTCACCGGGGCGTGCGGTGACGGGTGGCGGGGTGAGGAGCCGGACGGCGGCGCGGTAGCCACCTTCCTCGGTCCCGTCGCCGCTCGCCACTACGGCGCTCTCGGCCAGGCCGTGGGCGCGCATCGCGGTCTCGAAGCCGCGCCGGCGCAGTTCGCCGACCAGGCCCTTTCCGGCGATGTGGGCGATCCGCCGGTGGCCGAGGCCGATGAGGTGTTCGGTGGCGAGCCGGGCGCCGCGCTCGTCGTCGTTGGCGACGAGGTCGGTGTGCGGCAGCCGGGGTTCGTGGTTGCCCGCGATGACGGTCGGCAGCCGTGCGGCGACCTCGGCGAGGCCGTCGGTGTCCGGGAGGGTGCCGACGACGACGAGACCGTCGACCCGCAGCTCCTGGAAGGTGCGGGCGAAGTCCTGGCCGGCACGTCGGTCCAGCCGCCCGTCGGCCATCAGCATCCGCAGACCGTGCGCCTGCAGCAGGGAGTTCAGGCCGTCGAGCACCTCGACGAACCAGGGGTTGCGCATATCGTTCAGCAGCACCCCGACGGTGTGCGTACGGCGGGCCACCAGGCTGCGGGCGGCGGCGTTCGGCCGGTAGCCGAGCTCCTCAATGGCGTCCAGCACGGCCTGCCGCTTGCTGTCGCTGACCCGCGGGGAGCCCTGCAGCACCAGCGAGACCAGTGATTTGGAGACGCCCGCGCGCTCGGCGACTCCGCGGATCGTCGGTGGCCGGTCCGCGCCCGGCGGTGTGCTGGTACGTGTGCCGGTACGCGTACCGGTACGTGTGCCGTTCCGTCCGTCGGCCCGGCCGTCCGTCCGCCCGTCGGCTCGCTCGTTGGACCGTTCCATGAACGGAAATCCTTCCATCGGCGCAGGTCGGCGTCAATGCGCAACCTTGTCTGCCTGCAGGGTGGTTGACATGCGGACATCAGGACATGCAGGGTGCCGATACCCGCGAGGTTTGGACCGTTCCAATTCATCGCCGTCCACCCGCCCACCCGCCCACGCATCCCTCCCCTCCCCGCCACCTCCCCCTCCCCCGAAAGGAACCGAGGCATGAAGATCGGGCTGATCGGCACCGGGCGCATCGGTGCGTTCCACGCCACCACCCTCCAGAGCGTCCCGGGCGTCACCGGCCTCGTGGTCGCGGACCTGGACCCCGTACGGGCCGCCGCGCTGGCGGACACCCTCGGCGTACGCGCCGCCCCGGGCATCGAGGAGATGTACGCGGACGGCCTGGACGGTGTGGTGATCACCGCCGCGACCAGCGCCCACGCCACGCTGATCCACCAGGCCCTGGACGCGGGGGTGCCGGTGTTCTGCGAGAAGCCGGTCGCCCTGGACGTGCCCGGCACGGTCGGGGTGGTGGAGCGGGCACGGGCCGGCACCGTGCCCGTACAGATCGGTTTCCAGCGCCGCTTCGACGCGGGCTACCGCGCCGCCCGCGAGGCGCTGCACTCCGGTGCGCTGGGTTGGCTGCACACACTGCGCGCCTGCACCAGCGACCGGACCCCGCCGCCGGCCGGCTACATCCCCACCTCCGGCGGGCTGTTCCGGGACTGCAGCATCCATGACTTCGACATCCTGCGCTGGCTGACCGGCCGCGAGGTGGTCTCGGTCTATGCGCAGGGCAGCAATCGCGGGGCGTCCTTCTTCGCGGACGGCGACGATGTCGACACCTGCGCGGCACTGCTGCGCTTTGACGACGACACCCTGGCCACCGTCACGGCGACCCGCTACAACGGCGCGGGCCATGACGTCCGGCTGGAGGTGTGCGGCTCCGAGGGCGCCCGCTTCGTCGGGCTCGACGACCGGGCGCCGCTGCCGTCCGCCGAGGCGGAGCTGTCGTGGCGGCGGGCGGCCGATCCGTATGCCACGTTCATGGAGCGCTTCCACGACGCCTACGTCACCGAGCTGGGCGTCTTCACCGAGGTCGCGGCAGGCCGTAGGCCGAGCCCCTGTTCACCGGCGGAGGCGCTGGAGGCGCTCTATGTGGCCGAGGCGTGCGAGCGCTCGCGCCGCACCGGTCAGCCGGTGGCCGTCGCGGACGTCCGGGCCTCGGCCGGGGGCGCGGTTCCGGGCGCCTGAGGGCGCTCGGGGCGGGCATCGGCGCCGGCGCCCGTCCCCCGGTCACGTCGCCGCCACAAAGGAGGCGCGACCGCCGGGATCCTCGCCGTCTCCTTTGCGGGGGCCGCCGCTCTCGCCCTCGCCGCCGTCCTCCGAGGGTTCGCGCAGGGCGCGGCGGCGGGCGGCCCATTGGATCGCGGCGCCGATCGTGGCAACCGCGCAGGAGACGCCGAAGCCGATGGCGGCGGCGTGGAGCGGGCGGCCGGTGGTGGCGCTGCCGAGGTAGCCGAGGCCGATGGAGTAGGTCGCCCAGGTGGCTTCGGCGATACCGGCGCCGAGGGCGTATTTGCGCAGCGGGTAGCGGAGCACGCCGGAGGCCAGTGCGCCGGCGATCCGCCCGCTGGGCAGGAAGCGTACGGCGATCACGAAGGGCAGGCCGTAGCGCTGGATCCGGCCCGAGGTCCACTCCAGTAGTGCCCGGCGGCGGGGTTTGCGCCGCATCCAGGCCCGTACGGGTCCGCCGAACCGCCGCGCGGCCAGGTACATCAGCAGGTCTCCGGTCAGGGCGCTGCCGGCGACGGTCAGCAGGATCAGCGGGAGGAACAGCTCTCCCCGGGAGGCGAGCACACCGGCGGAGACGAGCAGTGCGGAGTTGGGGACCAGTGGCGGCAGCGTGGTGAGCACCAGCAGGCCGTAGAAGGCGAGTACGTCCATCCGGCCGCCTCCTCGGATCCGCCCCGAGCCCGTTATCCCAAGGCTGACGCGTGGTGGGGCGCACGGCAACGCGGTGTGGGTGTCCATGGCTTGGATTGATACCCCCCAGGGGTATACAGTGCGTAAGGTCGGGGGAACCGGCGGTCGCCTGAGCCTCGCGTGGCACGCTGCGACACTCCGGCACTTGCACCACACGGAACACATCGGCACCACAAGGAGAGTCCCCCATGGCTGAGAACAGCTCCTGCTGCACCCCGGAAGGCTCCTGCCACTCCGGCGGCACCGACGTCCAGGTCGGCGCGGTGACCACCACCTACAAGGTCACCGGTATGACCTGCGGCCACTGCGAGGGTGCGGTGTCGGCCGAGATCGGTGAGATCGCCGGGGTCAGCGCGGTGCAGGCGGTGGCCGCCACCGGCCTGGTGACCGTCACGTCCCAGGCCCCGCTGGACGAGGAAGCCGTCCGCGCGGCCGTGGACGAGGCCGGCTACGAGCTCGTGGGGCAGGCGGCCTGATCCCGGCGTCCGGCCCCCTCGCGCTGGGCCGCACCCTCACCGAGGGGGCCGGTACCCCGATGGCTTCCGTCGGCCTTTGTGATCACCAACAGCCGGCGGCCGCGAAATTTCACACAGCCCTTACAACTGACACAACACCCATACCGGAGGGCCCCGATCTTCAGATGGAGGCCCTTGACCGCATTCGCCCCCATATGGCAAGAGACCCAGATCACACTCATCGGAACGTAACCATTGAGGGGGGTCGTGAGTCTAACCGGGCAGTGCAGGCACCCCGGCGGGGCTTGCACTGCAACAGCCGTGCTGATCTTGGGGGATCGTGCCCGGCTACGCGTGGCCGGGGCGACGTGCCCGGGGAGCTTTGAGCGGCCCTCCCGAACGTGCGCGTCCCGGCAGATCGCGGTGCAACCCGGAACGCCCGGACGGATCCCGTGGGGGGAATCCAACCGGGACAAGGGAAGCGCCCCGCGCTCTGGACCCGTGGGGGGATCCGGAGGCGGGGCGCTTTCTGCTAAAGACCGCGGGGGCACCCTGACAGGGCGGCCGTCAGCGCTCCTCGACCGGCACGAAGTCGCGCTCGACGACACCGGTGTAGATCTGCCGCGGACGGCCGATGCGGGAGCCGGGCTCCTTGATCATCTCGTGCCACTGGGCGATCCAGCCGGGCAGCCGGCCGAGCGCGAAGAGCACGGTGAACATCTCGGTCGGGAAGCCCATGGCCCGGTAGATCAGGCCGGTGTAGAAGTCGACGTTCGGGTAGAGCTTGCGCTCGACGAAGTAGTCGTCGGAGAGCGCGTGCTCCTCCAGCTTCAGGGCGATGTCCAGCAGCTCGTCGGACTTGCCGAGCGCGGAGAGGACATCGTGCGCCGCCGCCTTGATGATCTTCGCCCGGGGGTCGAAGTTCTTGTAGACGCGGTGCCCGAAGCCCATGAGCTTCACGCCGTCTTCCTTGTTCTTCACCTTGCGGATGAAGGAGTCGACGTCGCCGCCGTCGCGCTGGATGCCCTCCAGCATCTCCAGCACGGACTGGTTGGCGCCGCCGTGCAGGGGGCCCCACAGGGCGTTGATACCGGCCGAGATCGAGGCGAAGAGGTTCGCCTGCGAGGAGCCGACCAGGCGGACCGTGGAGGTGGAGCAGTTCTGCTCGTGGTCGGCGTGCAGGATCAGCAGCTTGTCGAGGGCGCTGACCACGACCGGGTCGAGGTCGTAGTCCGCGGCCGGCACCGAGAAGGTCATACGCAGGAAGTTCTCGACGTACCCGAGGTCGTTGCTCGGGTAGACGACCGGGTGGCCGACCGACTTCTTGAACGCGTAGGCCGCGATCGTCGGGAGCTTGGCCAGCAGCCGGATCGTGGAGATGTGGCGCTGCTGCTCGTCGAACGGGTTGTGGCTGTCCTGGTAGAACGTCGACAGCGCGCTGACGACCGAGGACAGCATCGCCATCGGGTGGGCGTCCCGGGGGAAGCCGTCGTAGAAGCGCTTGACGTCCTCGTGCAGCAGGGTGTGGTAGGTGATGTCCTGCTTGAAGTTCGCCAGCTCATCGACGGTGGGCAGCTCGCCGTTGATGAGGAGGTACGCGGTCTCGACGAACGTGCTGCGCTCTGCAAGCTGCTCGATCGGGTACCCGCGGTAACGAAGAATCCCGTTCTCACCGTCGAGATAGGTGATCGCGGATTTATACGCCGCGGTGTTGCCGTAACCGGAATCCAGGGTCACCAGACCGGTCTGGGCGCGCAGCTTCGAGATATCGAAGCCCTCGTCGCCGACGGTGCTCTCGACGACCGGGTAGCTGTATTCGCCGTCCCCGTAACGCAGTACTACAGAGTTGTCGCTCACGTCATCCCTCACCGACGTTGTGCCTCTTCTTCGAGGTGCCCTGACTGCCTATACCTTCCCCCATTTGGGCCTTGGATGTGCACTCGGGGTCGGCCATAGGGCCTGTCTGCGGCACTCAGTGCCGTCTGGGTGCCCATCCTGCCCCTCTTCGCCCTGAATAGGAAAGAGGGGTGACATCACATCGCACCGGCGAGCCGGTGATCCAGCGCCGTACACCGCCGACCGGCGGATACCGTGCGTACGGCCTGTCCCAGGGCTTTCCGGGAGCCGACCAGCACCACCAAACGCTTTGCCCGGGTCACGGCGGTATACAGCAGATTGCGCTGCAGCATCATCCAGGCACTGGTGGTGACCGGAATCACCACCGCTGGATACTCACTACCCTGCGAGCGGTGGATCGTCACGGCATAGGCATGGGCGAGTTCATCGAGTTCGTCGAAGTCGTAGGGAACCTCCTCGTCCTCGTCCGTGCGCACGGTCAGTCGCTGCTCATCGCCGTCCAGTGCGGTGACCACACCGACCGTGCCGTTGAAGACGCCATTACGGCCCTTTTCATAATTGTTCCTGATCTGAGTGACCTTGTCGCCGACACGGAAGACCCGGCCGCCGAAGCGGCGCTCGGGCAGATCGGGGCGGGCCGGGGTGACGGCCTGCTGGAGCAGGCCGTTCAGGGCTCCCGCGCCGGCCGGACCGCGGTGCATGGGGGTGAGCACCTGGACGTCCCGGCGCGGGTCGAGACCGAACTTCGCCGGGATGCGGCGGGCCACGACATCCACGGTCAGCCGCCCGGCCTCTTCGGCGTCCTCCTCGGCGAACAGGAAGAAGTCCGTCATTCCGGACGTCAGGGGCGGCACACCGGAGTTGATGCGGTGGGCGTTGGTGACCACCCCGGACTGCTGGGCCTGGCGGAAGATCCTGGTCAGCCGGACCGCCGGCACGGGGCCGGACCCGTCGAGCAGATCTCGCAGCACCTCGCCCGCGCCCACCGACGGCAGCTGGTCGACATCCCCGACCAGCAGCAGATGGGCGCCCGGCGGCACCGCCTTGACCAGCTTGTTGGCGAGCAGCAGATCCAGCATCGACGCCTCGTCGACGACCACCAGATCGGCGTCCAGCGGCCGGTCCGCGTCATAGGCGGCGTCCCCGCCCGGCTTGAGCTCCAGGAGGCGGTGGACCGTGGAGGCCTCCGCCCCGGTCAGCTCCGAGAGCCGCTTGGCCGCCCGGCCCGTGGGCGCCGCCAGCACCACCGTGGCCTTCTTGGCGCGGGCCAGCTCGACGACGGACCGGACCGTGAAGGACTTGCCGCAGCCCGGCCCGCCGGTGAGCACCGCGACCTTCTGCGTCAGCGCCAGCCGCACCGCCTGCTGCTGCTCGGGGGCCAGCTCGGCGCCCGTCCGCCGCGCCAGCCACGCCAGCGCCTTGTCCCAGTCGACGTCCCGGAACGCCGGCATCCGGTCCTCGTCCGTCCGCAGCAGCCGGGTCAGCCGGCCGGACAGGGAGATCTCGGCACGGTGGAACGGCACCAGATAGACGGCGGTGACCGGCGGCTCGCCGTCCGCGCCGCCCGGTACCTGCTCGCGGACCACGCCCTCCGGGTCGGCGGCCAGCTCGCCCAGGCAGTCGATGACCAGTCCGGTGTCGACCTGGAGCAACTTCACCGCGTCGGCGATCAGTTGCTCCTCGGGGAGGAAGCAGTGGCCCTGGTCGGTGGACTGCGACAGGGCGTACTGCAGGCCCGCCTTGACCCGGTCCGGGCTGTCGTGCGGAATGCCCACGGACTGCGCGATGCGGTCGGCGGTCAGGAAGCCGATGCCCCAGACGTCGGCGGCCAGGCGGTAGGGCTCGTTGCGGGTGACGGAGATGGCGGCGTCACCGTACTTCTTGTAGATCCGCACCGCGATGGAGGTGGACACCCCGACGCCCTGGAGGAAGACCATGACCTCCTTGATGGCCTTCTGCTCCTCCCAGGCCGCGCCGATCAGCTTCGTCCGCTTGGGGCCCAGGCCCGGTACCTCGACGAGGCGGGCGGGCTCGCGCTCGATGATGTCGAGGGTGTCCGTGCCGAAGTGCTCGACGATGCGGTCCGCGATCCGCGGGCCGATGCCCTTGATGAGTCCGGAGCCCAGATAGCGGCGGATGCCCTGGATGGTGGCGGGCAGGACGGTGGTGTAGTTCTCGACCGTGAACTGCTTGCCGTACTGGGGGTGGGAGCCCCAGCGGCCCTCCATGCGCAGCGACTCCCCCGGCTGCGCCCCGAGCAGCGCGCCGACGACGGTCAGCAGATCGCCCGAGCCGCGGCCCGTGTCGACCCGCGCGACCGTATAGCCGTTCTCCTCGTTGGCGTAGGTGATCCGCTCCAGGACCCCTTCGACGACGGCTGCGTTGACCATGCACCGACCGTACCGCCGGGGTCTGACACCGCGTGGGGGTCTGCCCTCGCATGAGGTCCGCCGTCGCGCCGGGGCCGGGATGCCGCGTTCCCATCGAGGGGCCCGTCCGATGGTCGGGCCCCTCGATTCCCCCTCCATGCCGGTCCCGGATCCCCCCGGATCCCTCCCCTTTTCGGGACCAACGTCAGCTATGACCTTTGTGGGCGGTCAACGGTTGCACACCTCCGTGGAGTTATTTTCCGGCCGGCCGAGGTGCGGGTCCCCTGGTCAGCCGGAGGTCGTGCGGCGCTCATACGACGTGGGTACGGACGCGCTGCACGATCTCGGCCAGTACCTCGGCGCCGTCCCGTGCCCACAGCGCCGGGTTGAAGATCTCCACCTCGACCGGCCCCCGGTAGCCGGCCGTCTCGACCCGCTCCCGGAACCACCGCAGATCCACCGAGCCGTCCCCGAGCTGCCCACGTCCCAGCAGGACGCCTTCGGGCAACGGGGTGACCCAGTCGGCGAGCTGGAAGGCGGCGAGCCGTGAACCAGCCGCGCCGCCGGTGCCGCCCGCGCGCCCGATCTGGGCGCCGACCGTGTCGTCCCACCACAGGTGGTAGGTGTCCACGACCACCCCGACCCGGTCGGCGGGGAACCGCTCGGCGAGGTCGAGGGCCTGCGCGAGCGTCGAGACCACGCACCGGTCCGCCGCGTACATCGGGTGCAGCGGTTCCAGCGCCAGCCGTACGCCCCGCTCCGCGGCGTACGGCGCCAACTCGCCCAGCGCGTCCGCGACACGCTCCCGGGCGCCGGGCAGATCCCGGCTGCCGGGCGGCAGTCCGCCGGAGACCAGTACCAGGGTGTCGGTCCCGAGGGCGGCCGCCTCGTCGAGGGCGGCCCGGTTGTCGTCCAGGGCCACGGCCCGCGCGCCCGGGTCCGCGGCGGTGAAGAACCCGCCCCGGCACAGGCTGGTGACCCGCAGCCCGGCGTCCCGGATCAGCCGGGCGGCCGCGGCCACCCCGAATTGCTGCACGGGCGCGCGCCACAGGCCCACGCCCCGTACGCCCGCGCGTGCGCAGCCGTCGGCCAGTTCGGGCAGCGACCACTGGCGGACGGTCTCCTGGTTGAGGCTGAGACGGTCGAGGAGCGAGGGGGTGTTGTGGCTCATGCGTCGTCCGCCCCGTAGACCGTGAGCAGGGTGCGCATCCGGTGGGCGGCGCGTTCCGGGTCCGGGAACAGGCCGAGCGCGTCGGCCAGTTCGTGGGCGCGCCGCAGATGCGGCAGCGAACGGGCCGACTGGAGGCCGCCGACCATGGTGAAGTGCGACTGGTGGCCCGCCAGCCAGGCGAGCAGGACCACGCCGGTCTTGTAGTGGCGGGTGGGTGCCGCGAAGAGGTGCCGGGCGAGCGCGACGGTCGGGTCCAGGGCGGCCCGGAAGCCGGTGGTGTCCCCGGAGTCGAGGCGGCGTACGGCGGCCGCGGCCAAGGGGGCGAGTGGGTCGAAGACGCCCAGCAGGGCATCGCTGTAGCCGTGTGCGTCGCCGGCGATCAGCTCCGGGTAGTGGAAGTCGTCGCCGGTGTAGCACCGTACGGCCGGTGGCAGTTGGCGGCGCAGCCGTACCTCCCGGCCGGGGTCCAGGAGGGAGATTTTGATGCCGTCCACCTTGGCGGGGTGGTCGGCGACGAGGGCGAGGAGCGTTTCGGTGGCGGTGTCGGGTTCCGTGCTGCCCCAGTAGCCCGCCAGTGCCGGGTCGAACATCTCGCCGAGCCAGTGCAGGATCACCGGCCGGGTGGTCTGGCGCAGCAGGTGGCCGTAGAGCTCCCGGTAGTCGTCCGGGCCGGTGGCGGCCGCGGCGAGCTGGCGGGACGCCATCAGGACGGGTCGGGCACCGGCCGCCTCGACGGCGGTGAGCTGTTCCTCGTATGCATGCCGGACGTCGGCCAAGGAGGCGCTATGTGCGGGGAGTTGGTCCGTTCCGGCGCCGCAGGCGAGCAGCCCGCCGACCGCCCGTGCCTCGGCGGCGGAGCGCCGGATCAGCTCGGCGGCGGCGCCCCAGTCCAGGCCCGCACCGCGCTGCGCGGTGTCCATCGCCTCGGCCACGCCCAGGCCGTGCGACCACAGGTGGTGCCGGAAGGTGAGGGTGGCGTCCCAGTCGACGGCGGCCGGACCGTCCGGGGTGGTGTCGGCGTGCGGATCGGCGACCACATGGGCGGCGGCGAGGACCGTGCGGGAGCGCAAGGGGGGCGGCACTGGAGCGGACCGGGAAACAGGGGCCGGCGGGGGCGGGGACGCGTGCGCCGGGGTGTTCACCGGATCGGCTCCGGCACGTCCAGGCGGCGGCCCTCCGCCGAGGACCGGCGCGCCAGTTCGGCGAGCTGGACGCCGCGGGCGCCCGCCGCCAGGTCCCAGCGCCAGGGCTCGTCGCGTACGACATGCCGCAGGAACAGCTCCCACTGTGCCTTGAACCCGTTGTCGAAGGCGGCGTTGTCGGGGACCTCCTGCCACTGCGCGCGGAACGGCTCGGACGCCGGGACGTCCGGGTTCCAGACGGGCCGGGGGGTGCCGGCGCGGTGCTGGATGCGGCAGTGGCGCAGCCCGGCGACGGCCGATCCTTCGGTGCCGTCCACCTGGAACTCCACGAGTTCGTCGCGGTGCACCCGGACCGCCCAGGAGGAGTTGATCTGCGCGACGATGCCGCCGGCCAGTTCGAAGATGCCGTAGGCGGCGTCGTCGGCGGTGGCGTCGTACGGGGCGCCCGACTCGTCCCAGCGGCGCGGGATGTGGGTGGTGAGGTGTGCCTGGACGCTTCTGACCGGCCCGAACAGTTCGTGCAGGACGTACTCCCAGTGCGGGAACATATCGGCCGCGATGCCGCCGCCGTCCTCGGCGCGGTAGTTCCAGGAGGGGCGCTGCGCCTGCTGGAGGTCACCTTCGAAGACCCAGTATCCGAACTCGCCCCGTACGGACAGGATGCGGCCGAAGAAGCCGCTCTCGACGAGGCGACGGAGCTTGCGGAGGCCGGGCAGGAAGAGCTTGTCCTGGACGACGCCGTTCTTGACGCCCGCCTCTTGGGCCAGCCGGGCCAGCTCCAGGGCGCCGTCGAGACTGCCCGCGGTGGGCTTCTCGACGTACAGGTGCTTTCCGGCGGCGATGGCCTTCCGCACCGCTTCCTCGCGGGCGGCGGTGATCTGTGCGTCGAAGTAGATGCCGATGGTGCCGTCGCCCAGTACGGCGTCGAGGTCGCAGCTCCAGTGCTCCACGCCGTGGCGTTCGGCCAGCGCCCGCAGTTTGTGCGCGGAGCGGCCGACGAGGACGGGCTCCGGCCGGATCCGTGTCCCGTCGGCGAGTACGAGGCCGCCCTGGTCGCGCAGGGCGAGGACGGAGCGGACCAGGTGCTGGCGGTGTCCCATGCGCCCGGTCACGCCGTTCATGGCGATACGTACGGTCGTGTGTGTCACGGCCCGGCCTCTCTCGCTCGCGGCAGATGAGGATCGTCATGCGGGGGCGTTCTCCCGTGAGGACGCTAGCCCGCGCGGGCGGGCGCCGACAGGGCGCGAAAATTCTGCTGCGCGGAGCGGCTCCGGTCGCTTATCCTTGACTCAGTCAAGGGTGAGGGGTCGACGATGACAACCGGGACGGCATCCGACACGACTTCCGGCGCGGCGTGCGACGCCACGCCCGACGTCCGTGAGCTGCGCAGATTCAACCGCTTCTATACGAACCTGATCGGCGCCCTCGACTACGGGCGGCATCTCTACACCCCGTTCACGCTCACCGAGGCCCGGGTGCTCTACGAGGTCGCCCACCACGAGCGGGTGGACGCCGCGGATCTGCGGGCCTCGCTGTCGCTGGACGCCGGCTATCTGAGCAGGCTGCTCGGCAAGTTCGAGGACCGCGAGCTGATCACCCGCGGCAGGTCCGAGCAGGACCCCCGCCGGCAGCGCATCACGCTGACCGAGGGCGGCCGGGAGGCGGCCGGCCTGCTGGAGGAGCGCTCGCAGGACGCCGCCGGGTCGCTGCTGGAGCGGCTCCCGGCCGAGGACCGGGCCCGGCTGGTGGACTCGATGCGTACCATCCGCGCCCTGCTCGGCGAAGGCGCGGAGCAGCCGCCCGGGGACCGGGGGCCCGCGGTGACGCTGCGCACGGCCCGCCCCGGGGACCTGGGCTGGATGGTGGAGCGCAACGCCGCGCTCTACTCCGCCGAGTACGGCTTCGATCTGAGCTATGAGGCGCTGGTCGCCCGGATCGTCGCGGAGTACGCCGAGGCCTTCGACCCGCGGTGGGACCGCACCTGGATAGCGGAGCTGGACGGGCGCAGAGCGGGCGCGGTGATGTGTGTCCGGGACGGCAGGCCCGGCGTCGCCCGGCTGCGGCTGCTGCTGGTGGAGCCGGACGCCCGCGGCCACGGGGTGGGCCGTCAACTCGTCGATTCCTGTGTGGAGTTCGCCCGGGAGGCCGGGTACGGCGAGATGGTGCTGTGGACCAACTCCGTCCTCGGCGCGGCCCGCAGCATCTATCAGCGGGCCGGGTTCGAGCTGGTCACCGAGTCGGCGCACCACAGCTTCGGGCAGGACCTGGTCGGCCAGGACTGGCGGCTGGTGCTGTGATGCCGCGCGCATTGCGGGCAGGGTGGAGGGGACGGACGACGATGACGTGACCGACGAGGAGGAGCCCAGGCATGGTCAGCACGGGCAACACGCACGGCACCACCCCCGCGATGCGCTTCGCGTTCTCCACCCTCGGTGTGCCCGGGATGCCGGTGGCCGACGTCCTGCGGCTGGCCACCGATACCGGGTATCAGGGCGTGGAGCTGCGGGCCCATCCGGAGGAGCCGGTGCATCCGCTGCTCGGGATGCGGGAACGGGCCGCGGTGCGCCAGCAGTTCGCGGACGCCGGGGTCGAGATCCTGGCCGTCGCCGGATACGCGCAGGTCGCCGCTGATCGGGATGCGGCGGGCGAGGAGGAGCTGGCACAGGAGCTGAGCGAGCTGGTGTGGCTCGCCGCCGATCTGGGGGCGCCGTATGTGCGGGTCTTCCCCGGCGGCGGGGAGCGGCCGGCGGCCGAGGCGGACGCGGATGCCGCCCGGCGGCTCGCCGCGGTGGCGCCGCTCGCGGCCGAGCGGGGCGTCCGGGTGCTGCTGGAGACCCATGACTCGCACCGTACGGGCGCGGATGCCGCCCGTGTGCTGGGCCCCGTGGGACACCGTCAGATCGGGGCGCTGTGGGATGTGCTGCACAGCTGGCTCGGCGGTGAGGAGCCGGCCGACACCCATGCCGCGCTCGCCCCGCATCTGGGCTATGTCCAGGTCAAGGACGTCGCCTCGGCCGAGGACCGTACACCGCTCCCGCTCGGTGCCGGCGCGGTCCCGCTGGCGGCCGTCCTGGACACCCTGAGCCAGGACCCCGCGGGCGCCCACGGCCCCGTGCCCGCCCCCGAGGGCACCTATGACCAGGGCGCGGGCGGCTGGCTGTGCTGGGAGTACGAGAAGCGCTGGTATCCGGAGGCGGCCGGGCTCCCCGACCTGCTGGCCCCGGGCCGCATCCACCTCCAGCGGCTTCTGGACGGGCCGGCCGACTCCTGAGCGGGCCGCCGTCGGCCCGACCCGGGATATGGCCGTCGGCCTGACTCCGGGCGTGGCGCCGACCCGACTCCGGGCGTGGCCGTCGGCCCGGCCCGGCCCCGGAGGGCGGCCGTCGGCCCGACTCCGGACATAGCCGTCGGCCCGACTCCACTCCGGACATGGCCGACGGCCCGGCCCCGGAGCGGAGTCCGAGGCGGCGGCCAAGGCGGCATCCGAGGCAGCGCCCGACGCCCCATCACACATCCCCGGCCGCCGCGCAATAGCTGGGCGCCACCACGGATCGAGTCATTGACCGACAATAGTTTTCCGGCTATCCGTGTCTCCTTGGAAGTTTCCTTCACAGAGCCGAGGAAGCCCTCCGGAAGGAGCGCAGATGCACTCCCGACGTACCGTCCTGACCACCGCGGCCGCCGCGGCCGCCGCTGCCACGGGCGCGGGTGCCGGTCCCGCGCACGGCACGGCCCACGGCACGGCGCCCGCCATCGGACTCCGGCCCGCCGCCCCCGCCCCGTCCGCCGCCACCCGGGCCCGGCTGCGCCGCCTCATCTCCCGTATGACTCCGGAGGAAAAGGTCGGCCAGCTCTTCGTCATGCGGGTCTACGGGCACTCCGCCACCGACCCCGACCCGGCCGATGCCGCCGCGAACCAGAAGGAGATCGGCGTCGCCAACGCCGCCGAGCTGATCGCCAAGTACCACGTCGGCGGCATCATCTACTTCGGCTGGGCGCACAACACCCGTGAGCCGCACCAGATCGCCGACCTCTCCAACGGCATCCAGAAGGCCGCCGCCGCCCAGCGCCTCCCCGTCCCGGTGCTGATCTCCACGGACCAGGAACACGGCATAGTGGCCCGCGTCGGTGCCCCCGCGACGCTCTTCCCCGGAGCGATGGCGCTCGGCGCGGGCGGCTCCCGCGACGATGCCCGTACGGCGGCCCGGATCGCGGGCGAGGAACTGTTCGCGATGGGTATCCGGCAGGACTACGCGCCGGACGCCGATGTCAATGTCAACCCCGCCAACCCGGTCATCGGCGTGCGCTCCTTCGGCGCGGACCCGCAGGCCGTGGCCCGTATGGTCGCCGCCGAGGTGAAGGGCTATCAGGGCGCCGGGATCGCCTCCTGCGCCAAGCACTTCCCCGGTCACGGCGACACCGACATCGACAGCCATGTCGGGCTGCCGTACATCCACCACAGCGCCGAGGAGTGGGAGCGGCTGGACGCGCCGCCCTTCCGGGCCGCGATCGCCGCCGGAATCGATTCGATCATGACGGCGCATATCGTCGTGCCCGCCTTCGACCCGAGCGAGGACCCGGCCACCCTCTCCCGCCCCATCCTCACCGGCATCCTGCGCGAACGCCTCGGCTACGACGGGGTGGTGGTGACGGACTCCCTAGGGATGGAGGGCGTCCGGGTGAAGTACGGCGACGCCCGGGTGCCGGTGCTCGCCCTGAAGGCCGGTGTCGACCAGCTGCTGAACCCTCCGGACCTCTCCGTCGCGCACGGTGCCGTCCTCACCGCGCTCAGGGAGGGCGAGCTGACCGAGCGGGACCTCGACACGAAGCTGATGCGCATCCTGCTGCTCAAGGAGCGGCGCGGGCTCTTCAAGGACCCGTACACCACCCACCAGGCCGTGGACCGGGCGGTCGGCACCCGCGGTCACCTCGCCGCCGCCGACCGGATCGCGGAGCGCACCACCACACTGCTGCGCAACGACACCGGCATCCTGCCGCTGTCCCGGCTCCGGGAGCGCAGGGTGCTGGTGGCGGGCGTCGACGTGGCCGCGCCGTCCGGGACCGGTGGTCCGCCCACCACGGTGCTGGCGAGGGCCCTCACCGAGCTGGGCTTCACGGCCACCGCCCTGTCCACGGGCCAGACGCCGACCCAGCAGCGGATCGACGAGGCGGTGGCGGCGCTCGGCGAGCGGGACGCGGTGGTGGTGGCCACCTACAACGTGACCGCGGCCTCGGGCCAGCGGAAGCTGGTCGACGCGCTGCTCGCCACGGGCAAGCCGGTGGTGCAGCTGGCGGTCCGCAACCCTTATGACATCGCCCAGTTGGGCGGTGTCCGGGCGGCGCTGGCGAGCTACTCGTGGACGGATGTGGAGCTGCGGGCGGCGGCCCGGGTGATCGCCGGTCAGCGGGATCCGGCGGGCAGACTGCCCGTCCCGATAATGCGTGCCGACGCCCCGACCCGGGCGCTCTACCAGATCGGCCACGGGCTGACGTACTGAGCCGGTGCCGGAGACGGATCCGGCGCGTGCCCCGGTCACGGACCCGGCGCGCTCCCCCGGTCTCGGGGAGCGCGCCGGTTCCGTGCCGTCACCTCACTGCGGGCGCGGGGCACTGCGGCCCACGGCACCCCGCGGACTCAGGGCCGCAGCAGCGGCATCCGCCGGAACTCCTGCTTGTCCAGCTTCTTGTCGTCCGGGGCCAGCGGGGTGGGCTTGCCCTCCGGGGCCTGGACCCCGGCCCAGTCGAGAAGCTCGGCGGTGGCCTTGGTGCGGTCGGCCTCCTTCAGCTTCGCGATGTTCGAGCCGTGGTTGCCGCCGGGCACGGTGAAGACGTAGGAGTCCCGTGCGCCGTTCTTGCCGACCTCGAAGTGCTCCGAACTCCACGGGTCGTACTGGCCGTTGACGAACATCATCCGGTGCGCACGGTGCCGCACCCAGCGGTCGATGTCGGGCATCGCGCGCTTGTCGAAGCGCATCGGGATGTCCTTCGGCACGAACGACCGGGAGTTGTTGATGCCGGGGTACTTCAGCAGGCCGGCCAGCTGCGGGTAGCGGTAGCCGGGCTCACCGAGCTGGGTTCCCGCCTGGTAGTAGTACGGCGTGTAGGGCTCCATGCCCTGGTCGGTGTAGCTGTCGAAGCCGCCGACCTTGTCCATCCACTTCCACAGCTCGTCCGTGGAGACGGTCGGCTCGGGGACCTCGGCGCAGGCGGTCTCGGCCGGCTGGTACTGCCAGAAGCCGAACACCAGGTCCGTGACCATGACTTCATAGGCCCGGTCGGCGTTGCCGACCTTGGTGAAGGTCTGCTTCTCCTTGTCGGCCCAGTCCTGGAAGCGCTTGACCATCTCCCCGCGGCGCAGCAGCGCCTCGCGCTCGATGGCGGTCAGGGCGGTGCGGCACTCCGCGGTCCCGACGGTCCGGAAGAACCGGTCGTACGCCGCGTCCGAGTCGTTGCGTACGTCGTTGGGCGCGACATAGGCGACGGTGCCGTTCATGTCGTCCGGGAAGAAGCGGCGGTAGTACGTGGCGGTCATCCCGCCCTTGCTGCCGCCGGTGTCGATCCAGTTCTTGTCGTAGATCCGGTTCAGCGCCCGGAAGATACGGTGCTGGTCGTTGGCGGCCTGCCGGATGTCCAGCTTCTTCCAGTCGGTGGGCGTGGGCCGCGACGGGGTGAAGTACCGGTATTCCATCGAGACTTGATTGCCGTCGATGATCTTGGTGGGCTCGCTGCGGGACGGTGTGGTGTTCACGTTGTACCCGGAGGTGAAGAACACCGTCGGCCGGTCCACCGACTTGTGCAGCAGGGTCAGCCGCTGCTGGAAGGTCCCCTTCGAGGGGTGCCGGTGGTCAACCGGCTGGGTGTAGTTCAAAACGAAGTAGCGGTAGCCGTCGACCGGCTTCTCCTCGACGAGGCTCATTCCCGGGATCGCGAGGATCCGGTCCTTGATGTCCTCGGTCTCCGGCCCTGCGGCGGTAGCCGCCCCGGCCGGCACGCTGCCGGCTCCCACCGTGCCTATGAGCACCGCGAGAGACAGCAGCCATCTGGTGGCCTTGCGCATGCACCCTCCCCTTGGGATAGCAAAGGTCGGGCTGAACCTATCGGCGCGACGGGGGTGCCACCAGCCCTTGGCGCCGTTCGGAGGATCGGTCTCCCCCGCTCCGGAAGTTCCTGGAACGGCCGCGGACCGGTCCCGGAACGGCCGGGGACCGGTCTCGGAACGGTCCGGAACAGCCCCGGAACGGTCCGGAATGGCCCCAGACCGGTCGTGGACCGGGCCTGGGGCCTCGGGTCTCAGACCTCACGCCTCAGCCCTCAGACCTCGGGCCTCTCAGGCCGCGAGTTCCTCCTCCTCGCCCGTGAAGGTGCGCCACAGCTCCGCGTAGCGGCCGTCGCGGGCGAGGAGCTGGGCATGGCTGCCGTCCTCGACGATCCGGCCGCGGTCGAGCACCACCACCCGGTCGGCGCGGGCCGCGGTGGTCAGCCGGTGGGCGACGACGAGGGTCGTACGGCGCCCGACGAGCCGGTCGGTGGCCTGGTTGACGACCGCTTCGGTGGCCAGGTCCAGGGACGCGGTGGCCTCGTCGAGCAACAGCACGTCCGGATCGACGAGTTCGGCACGGGCCAGGGCCAGCAGCTGGCGCTGGCCGGCCGAGAGGTTGCGGCCGCGCTCGGCGACCTCGTGGAGGTAGCCGCCGTCGAGGGTGGCGATCATCGCGTGGGCGCCGACGGCCCGGGCGGCGGCCTCCACTTCGGCGTCGGTGGCGTCCGGCCGGCCGTAGGCGATGGCGTCGCGGACCGTGCCGGTGAAGAGGTAGGACTCCTGGGGGACCACTCCGAGGCGTCGGCGGTAGCCGGTCAGGTCCAGCTCGCGCAGATCGGCGCCGTCGACCCGGACGGCGCCCGAGGATGGGTCGTAGTACCGCGCGACCAGCTTGACCAGGGTGGACTTGCCGGCGCCGGTCTCGCCGACGAAGGCCACGGTCTGGCCGGCCGGGATGGTCAGCGCGATACCGGCCAGCGCCGGGTCCTCGTCCTCGCCGTAGTGGAAGTGCACATCGTCGAAGGTGATGTCGCCCCGTAGCGCGGGCACCTCGCGGGGCCGCTCGACGGCCGGGGTGGTCGTCGGCTCGCGCAGCAGCTCCTGGATGCGGCCGAGGGAGACGGACGCCTGCTGGTAGCCGTCGAAGACCTGGGAGAGCTGCTGGACGGGGGCGAAGAACAGATCGATGTAGAGCAGGTAGGCGACCAGCGCACCGGCGGTGAGGGTCTCGGAGCCGACCCGCCCGGCGCCGACGATCAGCACCAGCGCCGCCGCCACGGACGACAGCAGCTGGACGAAGGGGAAGTAGACGGATATCAGGAACTGGCCGCGGACCCGGGCCCGGCGGTAGTCGTCGCTGCGGGCGGCGAACCGCTCCGCGCCCTGCCGCTCGCGCCGGAACGCCTGGACGATCCGCAGTCCGGACACGCTCTCCTGGAGGTCGCCGTTGACGACGCTGATCCGCTCGCGGGCCAGCTCGTAGGCCTTCACGCTCTGCTTGCGGAAGAAGTACGTGCCGACGATCAGCGGCGGGAGGGTGGCGAAGACGACCAGGGCCAGCTGGAGGTCGATGGCCAGCAGCGCGACGAGTATGCCGAAGAAGGTCAGCATCGAGACGAGGGCGGTGACCAGGCCGGTCTGCAGGAACGTGGACAGGGCGTCCACGTCCGTCGTCATCCTGGTCATGATCTTGCCGGTCAGTTCCCGCTCGTAGTAGTCGAGCCCGAGGCGCTGGAGCTGCGCGAAGATCTTGAGGCGGAGGGAGTAGAGGACCCGCTCACCGATGCGTCCGGTCATGCGGTTGCCGCCGATCTGCGCGGCCCACTGGGCCAGGACCACGACCAGGGCGATGGCGGCGGCCGTCCAGACACCGATCAGCGCACCACGGCGGACGCCCTCGTCGATGCCCTGCCGGATCAGGACCGGCAGCAGCAGCCCGGCGAGGGCGTCCACGGCGACCAGCGCCAGCGCGAAGGCCAGCGGCCCGCCGAAGCCGTGCAGCAGCCGGCGCAGGCCGTAGGAGCGCTCGGGGCGCACGGCCTGGTCCTCGTCGACGTCCGGGTTGTCGGTCGCGGGCGGCAGCGCGGCGACCTGGGCGAGGAGTTCGGGGGTCGCGGGCAGTCCGGCCATCGCGGCGCCCATGCCGGGCCCGGCCGCGACGGCCGCGCGGGCCGCCATCCCGGCTCCGCCCGCCTCGGCCTCCTGCTCCCGGCGGACCCACAGTTCAGGGGTGATCGTGCCGTCCGCCCCGGTCCGGGCCGCCTCGTCGTCCCGTACCCCCTCGGGCCCGTCGGTGTCCGCCGCCGGGTCCCGTTCCAGCAGCCCGCCGGCGGCGAACTCGCCGTCGAAGGCGCCGGCCAGCGCACCGGCCGGGTCCCGCTCGACGCCGCCCAGCTCCTCCGGGTCGGTCAGCAGCCTGCGGTAGAGCGGACAGCGCTCTTCGAGCTCCTCCTGGGTGCCGAGGTCGACCAGCCGCCCGCCGTCGAGGACGGCGACCCGGTCGGCGAGCGCCAGGGTGGAGGCGCGGTGGGCGATGAGCAGGGTCGTCCGGCCCGCCATGACGCCGCGCAGCGCCTCGTGTATCTCGTGCTCGACGCGGGCGTCGACCGCCGAGGTCGCATCGTCCAGCACCAGCAGCCGGGGGTCGGTGAGGATGGCGCGGGCCAGGGCGACGCGCTGGCGCTGGCCGCCGGACAGGGTCAGCCCCTGCTCGCCGACCTTGGTGTCATAGCCCTCGGGAAGCTCGGAGATGAAGCCGTCGGCCTGCGCGGCGCGGGCCGCGGCGCGCACCTGCGCGTCGGTGGCGTCCGGATGGCCGTAGGCGATGTTGTCGCGGACGGAGTCGGAGAACAGGAAGCTGCTCTCGGGGACCAGGCCGATGGCGGCCCGCAGCGACTCCAGGGTCAGCTCGCGCACATCGTGGCCGCCGACCAGGACCCGGCCGGCGGAGACGTCGTAGAAGCGCGGCAGCAGCAGCGAGACCGTGGACTTGCCGCTGCCGGACGTGCCGACCACGGCGACGGTCTCACCGGCCTCGATGCGCAGCGAGAAGTCCTCCAGGACGGGGCGGACGGCGGGCGGGGCCTCCCGGGCGGGCCCGGCGTCCTCGTCCGCGGCCTCGCCCGCGGCCTCGTGCAGCGGTGCGTACCCGAACGTCACCCGGTCGAATTCGACGGTGGCCGGGGCGTCGGCGGGCAGCTCGTGTGCGTCCAGCCGCTCGGCGATCGAGGGCTCGGTGTCGATCAGCTCGTAGACCCGCTCCACACCGGCGCGTGCCTGCTGGCCGACGGTCAGCATCATCGCCAGCATCCGGACCGGTCCGACCAGCTGCGCCAGATAGGTGGAGAAGGCGACGAAGGTGCCGAGGGTGACCTGCCCCTGGGTGGCCATCCAGCCGCCGAGGGCCAGCATCGCGACCTGGCCGAGCGCGGGTACGGCCTGCAGCGCGGGGGTGTAGCGGGCGTTGAGCCGGACCGTGCGCAGCCGCCCGGCGAACAGCCGCCGGCTGACCTCGCGCAGCTTGCCGGTCTCCTGCTCCTCCTGCCCGAAGCCCTTGACGACCCGCACCCCGGAGACCGCGCCGTCCACGACACCGGCCACGGCGGCCGCCTGTCCCTGGGCGTACCAGGTGGCGGGGAAGAGGCGGGCGCGGCTGCGCTGGGCGATGAACCACAGGGCGGGGGCGGCGGCCAGCGCCACGACGGTGAGCAGCGGCGACAGCACCGCCATCACCACCAGCGAGATCACGAACAGCAGGACGTTCCCGATCATCATCGGGAGCATGAACAGCAGGCTCTGGATCAGCTGGAGGTCGCTGGTGGCACGGCCGACGACCTGGCCGGTGCTCAGCTCGTCCTGCCGCCGGCCGTCGAGGCGGGCGATCGCGCCGAACATCCGGGTCCGCAGATCGTGCTGGACGTCCAGGGCAAGCCTGCCGCCGTAGAAGCGGCGGATGTAGGTGAGGACGTAGACCACGACCGCGGCCGCGACCAGCAGAGCTGCCCAGGGGCCCAGGGCACGCTCGTGCCGGACGATGACCTCGTCGATGATCAGCTTCGGTACGAGCGGGACCAGGGCCAGTACGGCCATCCCCGCGAGCGAGGAGCCGAGGGCCAGCAGCACATCCCTCCGGTACTGCCAGCAGTCGCGGGTCAGCCGCCGCGCCCAGCCCGCTCGTTCCGTGTCCGTCCCCGCCACCCGGAGCCTCCCGCCCATCGACACTTGTCGAGGGCACCAACACCGCACAGGGCGGATTTCATCCCGCCGTTACAAACTTCTGTACGAATCCCGCCCCGGCGCGACGGAACGGCCCCGGCCCCGCACGGCGGTACGGCCCCGGCACGGCACGGTGGACGGCCCCGTGCCCGCACGGCGGACGGCCCCGCCCCGGGTGGTCCGGGACGGGGCCGTCGCTCAGGCGGCGGGGTGCGGCGGGCTACTTCCCCCGCTCCCCCGTCGGGTCGTCCTTCACCCGCTCCACCGTCAGCTCCGAGATGCCCGGATGCGGCTTGGGCTTCCCGTCGGCCGCCGGGGTCCGGTCGCCGGTCACCGTGACCCGGACGTACCGGGCCGGGGTGCGGCCCGAGTATCCGGTCCCCGACCAGTGCTTTCCGTCCTGCGAGACCTGGACGTTGTAGGACTTGGGCCGGGTCTTGTTCCAGTGCGGGGTGATCTGGCCGACGCGGGTGATCCGGCCGAGGTCGACGGTGAGGGTGCCGGTGGCGGCGTTGGGCACCCAGGCCGTGGTGCTGTTGCCGTCCACGGCGGCGCCGGCGTAGAGACCGGGCTCCTCCGAGGTCGCCGTGGCCGAGGTGCACCGGGCCGCGTTCGAGGTCGCCGCCAGATCCGGGCGGCGGGTCTTGAGGACGGCGGGCACGCCCCGGCTGACGATCTTCTCGCCCTCCGGCGACTCGATCCTCATCGGCGCCCCGGCGGTCAGCCGCACGGTGGTCTGGTGCGCGCCGATCGCGATGTCGTAGGTCCGCCCCTGCCAGTGCAGACCGCGCAAGGTGACGCCCTCGGACAGCTGCGGCGGCAGCATCGGGTCGAGACGGACCCGGTCCTCGCGCAGCCGCAGCCCCGTCAGCCCGTGGGTGAAGGTCTGCAGGAAGCCGCCCTTGCCGGTGAGGAAGTCCTGGGCGGGCTTGCCGGCGTGCGGGTCCTCGGCCCCGGCCTTCTCGCCGCGCGCCTCGGAGAACTGGTCGAACGGCCCGCGGACGAACGGCTTGATGGACCGCTCCAGATAGGTGTACGTGGAGCAGCCGGCCTCACCGATCCCGGCGGCGTCGATGGCGTGCACCGAGTCCGTCATGGCCGGGCCGTCCGGGTCGGTGTGCCCGGCGTAGAAGTCCAGCGTGCGGGCCGCCTGTGTCTGCGACATCGGCCATTCCAGCGGGTACATCAGCAGCACGGTGTCGGCCTGCTTGATGGTCGTGCCCTTGTACCCGGCGTACTGCTCGAAGACCTTCTTCTTGCTGTCGTAGGGGATGCGCAGCTTGTCGGCGATGGTCTTCCAGGAGGCCGGTGCCTTCTCGCCGAGGATCTCGGCGACCCGGCCGGCGTGCCGCAGCGCGGTGGCGGCCCCGGCGTTGGTGAACACCGCGTCGTTGACGCCGTTGCTGTACTCGTCGGGCCCGGCGACGTTCTTGACGGAGTAGCTGCCGTCGGTGTTACGGGTGGCCCGTGAGGCCCAGAATTCGGCGATGCCCTTGAGGACGGGCCAGCCGCGGGACCTGAGCCAGGCGGTGTCCTTGGTGGCGAGGTAGTACTGCCAGGTGGCTAGGGAGATGTCGCCCATCAGGTGGTTCTGGGTCTTGCAGTGCGGCGGGTCCCAGCTGTGGCACTCGTTCCACAGATCGCCCTTGCTGCCACTGGTCCAGGAGTAGAACAGCCCGTCGTAGCCGAGCTTCCGGGCATTCGCGGCGGCCCCGGCCCGGGTCTTGTAGCGGTAGTCGACGATCGATTTGGCGAGTGCGGGGTGGGCGGCGAGCAGGCCCGGGTACATCCAGGTCTCGGCGTCCCAGAAGATCTCACCGGCGTAGTTGTCGCTGGTCAGGCCGGTGGGGCCGATGCTGTTGCGGTTGCCGGCGCGGGTGTTGGCCAGCAGTCCGTACTGCGCCGAGCGGACCCAGGACTGCAGGTCGCGGCGGCCCTTGACCTCGATGTCGCTGCGCCACAGCCGCTGCCAGGCGGCGCTGTGCCGGGCGAACAGTGCGTCCCAGCCGCGCTCGGCGGCCCGGCGCGAGGCGGCGTCGGCGGCGGCGCGGGGGGAGCGGGAGGTGAGCGCGGTGTCCACGCCGACGTACTTGGTCAGCTCGTACGAGCGGCCGCTGCGGACCGGGAAGGACACCCGCTGCCGGTTGCTCAGCTTGTCCTGTCGGGCCGCCGGGCCGGGCTGCTCGGCGCGTACGCCGGGCCCGGTGCGCAGGGTGGAGGCCACCGCGCCCTCGGTCTTCGTCCCGTCCGTGCGGAACCCGACGTCCATGGTGCGGCCGGTGTCCTTGCCCCCGGCCTCCTTGCCCCCGGCCTCCTTGCCCCCGGCTTCCTTGCCGCCGGTCTCCTTGCCGCTTGTGGCGGGGCCGCCGGCCTCCTTGCCGCCGGTCTCCTTACCGCCGGCCTCCTTGCCCCCGGTGGCGGGGCCGCCCTCGGACGACGCCGTCATCCGGCGGGCGCCGCGGCCGTCGAGGCCGTCGGTGACCGTGGCCGAGCCGCTCCAATGGGGCGTCATCCGCAGGCGTACGGCGCCGGTGTGGGCGTCGGTGCGGTCGGCGAGCACGTCGTAGACCAGGTCGGTGGCCCGGCCGTCGGCGGCGGTCCAGGTCAGCGACGTACGGACGAATCCGCAGCGCAGGGAGAGGGTCTGGCGGTAGTGCGAGATCCGGCCGGGCGCGGTGGCGGAGGAGAAGGTGTCGGGGTGCGCGCCGCCGGTGGCGACGTCGAGGGTGGTCCAGGTGGGGATCGCGGCGATGGCCTGCCGGCCCTTGAGGTCCTTGGGCCCCTTGGCGTACAGCCCGGAGACGAACGAGCCGTCGTATTCGGGGGTCTTCAGCGGCCAGCCGGTCGCACCGCCGGGTGCCGCGTAGCCGGTGCCGTTGGGCGGTACCCGCTGCCCGAGGTAGCCGTTGCCGACGTAGGCGTGGTGGCTGTCCTTGGGGTCGATCTTGGTGGCGGTGGCGGTCCAGCCGTCGTCGCCGTCGCCCTTCAGACAGGGCCCCTTGGCGGAGCCGGCCGGTTCGGGCGCCGGGGTGGGCGCCGCGGCGGAGGCCGATACGGGGGCGAGGACCGCTATCAGGGCGGTGGCGAGCAGGGGGGCGACCAGCTTGCGGGAGCGTGGCGCGGCCGGACCGGCCGCTTGCTGCGGCGGCCGGTCCACGGGGTGCTGAGCCGAAGGGTGCATGGTTCTCCGTCGTCTGTACGCGGTCCGCACCGCTTGCCGCGGCACGGACTCACCATGGACATCATCAGGCCCCCGCCTGCACGGCACCCTAGGGCGATTCCCCCGTCCGGGTCACGGGATCGACGCGGCCGACTTCGGTCCGTTGCCGCCGGGGCACCCCGATTGGTCAACAAGGCCCTCGATGCGGCACACTTTTAGACTGACCAGTCAGATCAAAAGGGGAGGGGTGTCGGTGAACACCACCCGCCAGGGGGCGGCGGTCAACGCCAGCGGAATCGGAGTGGAGGGCCCACGGGGATGGGCCTTCAGAGGGATCGGCATCACCGCGGAGCCGGGAACGCTGATCGCGGTCCAGGGCCCCTCCGGCTCCGGCCGCACCTGTCTGCTGCTGGCCCTCACCGGCCGGATGCGGATCACCGAGGGCGAGGCGACGGTCTCCGGACTCCCCCTGCCCAAGCGGAGGGGGACGGTGCGCAGCCGTACGGCGCTGGCGCACGTACCGGGCGTCGCCGACCTCGAACCCGCCCTCACCGTCGGCGAACACCTCAAGGAACAGGCCCTGCTGGGCCACCGCGTCAAGGGCTCCCTGAGCGCCTCGCTCCCCTGGGGCAAGCGCCACAAGGAGGCCACCCGGGCCCGGATCGACGCCGCCCTCGCGGCCGCCCGGCTCGACCCCGGCACCCTGCCCAAGGGCCTGCGGACGGCCGTGCGCGATCTGGAGCGGATCGAGGCGCTGCGGCTCTCCGTCGCGCTCGGGCTGATGCACGGACCGCAGCTGCTGGCCGTCGACGATGTGGACCTCAAGCTCTCCGACGCCGAACGCACCGAGGCCTGGCAGCTCTTGCTGGACCTCACGCGCGAGGGCCTCACCGTCGTGGCCGCCGGCGACGGCGCACCGGCGGACGCGCTGACCGTCAGCACCGCGCGGACGGACTCCGAAGCCGCCGGCACCGCGCGGACGGATTCCGAAGCCGCCGACCCCACCCCCACCCCCGTCCAGGACGACACCCAGACCCCCGAGGAGGAAGCAGCGCATGCGTTCGCCAAGACTGGCCGCGCTTGAGCTCAGGCGGTTCGGCAGGGGCAAGCTGCCCCGGCTGGGCCTGGTGGCCCTGACGCTGATCCCCCTGCTCTACGGAGCCCTTTACCTGTGCTCCTTCTGGGACCCGTACAGCCGCCTGGACAAGATCCCGGTGGCCCTCGTCAACGAGGACCGGGGTGCCACCAGCGGCGGCAAGAAGATCACCGCGGGCGACGACCTGTCCGAGAACCTCAAGGACAGCAAGAAGTTCCACTGGGAGGACGTCAGCTCCGCCGACGCCGCCAAGGGCGTCGAGAACGGCACGTACTACCTCTCGCTGACCGTCCCCAAGGACTTCAGCAAGCGGATCGCCTCCAGCTCGGGTGACACCCCGCAGACGGGCGCGCTCCAGGTCCGGACGAACGACGCCAACAACTACGTCGTCGGCTCGATCTCCAAGACGGTCTTCTCCGAGGTCCGCGCGAAGACCTCGGCCACCTCGTCGCGGGCCATGCTCGACAAGATCTTCATCTCGTTCTCCGATCTGCACGACAAGACGGCCGAGGCGGCGGACGGGGCCGGGAAGCTCGATGACGGCCTCGGCACCGCCAAGGACAAGACCGGCAAACTGGCCGACGGCCTCGGCGAGTTGGACAAGGGCGCGGGCCGGATCAGCAAGGGCGCTGCGGAGGCCGCCACGAAGGCCAGGCAGCTGAGCCTGGGCGCGCGCAAGGTCTCGGACGGTACCCAGCAGCTCGCCGACAAGGTCCACGGCATCGCCAGGAAGGACCTGCCCTACCTCCGCGAGCACGGCAAGGACATCGGCCGCAAGGCACAGATCGTCGCCGACCTCACCGAGCAGCTCGACGAGGACCTCGGCAAGCTGCCGGGGGACTCCGCCAGGGCCGCCCAACAGGCACGGAAGAACGCCGACAACGCCGCTGACCTCTACCGGGAACGCTGCAACGGCCTCGTCGACACCGACCCCGACTGCCCCAAGCTGAAGGCGATCGCGGACGGCACCGCCCTCGCCGCCGACACGGCGGAGAAGGTCAACGACACCGTCGCCCACACGGACTTCGGGCAGCTGCGCACCAAGGTGCGGGAGCTGCACAACGGTGCCGCGATGGTCGCCGAGGAGGCACCGGGCATCGCGAACCGGGCCGACAAGGCGATCGGCCAGATCAACCAGCTCAACGCGGGCGCCCACAAGGTCTCCCAGGGCGCCGGGCTGTTCGCCGACGGCATCGGCACGCTCGCCGACGGCGCCGGCAAGCTCCACGACGGCCTGGGCGTCGCCAAGGACGGTGCCGACAAGCTCACCGGCGGCCTGTTCAAGCTCAAGGACGGCAGCAACCAGCTGGCCGACGGGCTGCACAGCGGTGTCTCCAAGATCCCCGACTACAACAAGAAGGACCGGGACACCCGCACCGAGGTGATGGCCGACCCGGTCGAGCTGGCCGCCAAGTCGCTGCACAAGGCGCCCAACTACGGCACCGGCCTGGCGCCGTACTTCATCCCGCTCTCCCTCTGGGTCGGCGCGATGGTCGCCTTCATGCTGCTCCAGCCGCTGGGCAAGCGCGCACTGGCCGCGGGCGCCCCGGGCTGGCGGATCGCCCTCGGCTCGTGGCTGCCGGCCTACGCCATCGGCGTCGTGCAGGTGCTGGCGCTGATGGCCGTGCTCCACTGGGGACTCGGCCTGGAGATGGCCCGCACGGCCGGCACCGTCGGATTCCTGCTGCTGGCCACGGCCTGCTTCACCGCCATCATCCAGCTGCTGGGCGCGTTCTTCGGACCGGCCGGCCGGGTGCTGACCCTGGTCGTCCTGATGCTCCAGCTGACCTCGGCGGGCGGCACCTATCCGGTGCAGACCAGCCCCGGGTTCTTCGCCGTCATCCACCCCTTCCTGCCGATGAGTTACGTGGTCGACGGCCTGCGCCGGCTGATCACCGGCGGTGACCTCGCCATCGTGCAGCAAGGCTGTGTGGTCCTGGTCGTCTTCACCCTGGGCGCGCTGGCCCTGACCGCCCTCGCGGCGCGCAGCCGGCAGGTCGTCCGGATGAAGGACCTGCATCCGGAACTCAGCCTGTGAGCGTCCCCACGGTCCGACGGGGCGGTGCCGGCGACGGCACCGCCCCGGGGGCCGCCCCCGGCCCCCGGCGCAGCTCGACGCGCCGCCGGATCTTCGACGCCGCCGTCATCCTCATCGCGGAACAGGGCTTCTCCGCCACCACCGTCGACGAGATCGCCGACCGCGCCGGCGTCGCCAAGGGCACCGTCTACTACAACTTCGCGAGCAAGAACGTCCTCTACGAGGAGCTGCTGCGGGACGGCATCGATCTGCTCGCCGACTCCCTGCGCCGGGCCGCCGATGCCACGGCGGAGCGCGGCGGCACCCGGGTCGACGCCCTGGACGCGATGATCCGGGCCGGCCTGGACTTCATCGCCTGCTCCCCCGCCCTCATCCAGCTCTACGTCGCCGAACTCTGGCGCACCAACCGCACCTGGCGTGCCACCCTCACCTCCGTGCGCGGCCGGGCCCAGGCCGTCGTCGAGGACGTCCTCCGGGACGCCGTACGGAACGGGGAACTCTCCGACGAGCTCGACATCCCCCTCACCGCCTCCGCCCTCCTCGGCATGGTCCTGGTGGCCGCCCTGGACTGGCAGTCCTTCCAGCCGGACCGCTCGGTCGAGGACGTCCACGCGGCGCTGTCGCGGCTGTTGCAGGGGCGGGTGGGGGCGGGCGGCGGCCCGTCGGGGGCCTAGTTCGGCGGCCCGCCCTCAGGAACTCAGGTGGGTGGGCGCGAACATCCGCAGCCGGGCCGGGAGGACGACGACCGACGGGCCGGGGGCCGCCAGTGCCGCCGCCAGGTCCGTACGGAGCTGTTCCGGGCTCGTCCGGACCGCGGGGACCCCGAACGACTCGGCCAGGGCCACGAAGTCCGGCCGGGTGAGTTCGGTGGCGGTGGCCTCGCCGAACGCATCGGTCATGTACTCGCGCAGGATGCCGTAGCCACCGTCGTCCACGATCAGCCAGGTCACCGGCAGGTCGTACTGCCGGGCGGTGGCCAGCTCGGCGATCGAGTACATCGCGCCGCCGTCGCCGGAGACCGCCAGCACCGGCCGCGCCGGATCGGCGACGGCCACGCCCAGCGCCGCCGGGAAGCCGTAGCCCAGCCCGCCGGCGCCCTGCGCCGAATGCAGCGCGTTGGTCCGCCGCGGGTCGAAGGCGGACCACGCCCAGTAGGCGAGGATCGTCATGTCCCAGCAGCTGACCGCGCCGTCGGGCAGCGCCTCCCGCACCGAGGCCAGGACCTGCTGCTCCAGGTCGAGCTGCTGCCCCGCGATCCGGTCGCGGACCCGCGCCAGGAGGTCGGACACGGCGGCCTCGGGGGCGGGCGCTCCGGCACCCCCGGCCCCTCCGGCGCCTCCGGCCCCCGCGTGCTCTTCGGCCTCTTGGGCGGCGCCGGTGTGACGGGGCCCGCGCTCCCCGACCTCCTTGACCAGCGCGGCCAGCGCCGCCCGGGCGTCCGCGTGGATGCCCAGCGCGGCATGGTTGGACTCCAGCTTGCCGAGGTCCGCCTCGATCTGCACGACCTGCCCCAGCGGCCGGAACGTGTGGTAGTTCGAGGAGAGTTCGCCCAGCCCCGAGCCGACGACCAGCAGCGTGTCCGCGTCCTCCAGGAAGGTCGTGGTGTAGCGGTCCTCCAGCCAGGACTGGAGGGAGAGCGGATGCTCCCACGGGAAGGCGCCCTTGCCGCCGAAGGTGGTGGCCACCGGTGCCCCCAGCTGCTCGGCGAGCGCCAGCAGCTCCTCCTCCGCCCCGGCCCGGACGACTCCGCCGCCTGCCAGGATCACCGGCCGCCGGGCCCCGGTCAGCCGGTCCGCCGCCGCCGCGATCAGCTCGGGCCGCGGCAGCAACTCCCGCGGGGTGGCGTCCAGTTCACCCACCGGCGGGATGCCGGCCTCCGCCAGCAGCACATCCTGCGGGATCTCCAGCCACACCGGCCCGTGCGGGGCGCTCAGCGCCGACTCCCAGGCGGCGGCCACCGCCGAGGGGATCTGTGAGGCGGTACGCGCCGTGTGGACGGACTTGACCACACCGCGGAACGAGGCGCTCTGGTCGGTGAGTTCATGCAGATAGCCGTGGCGCCCGCCGCCGATCCCGGCCAGCGGCACCTGACTGCCGATGGCCAGTACAGCGGCCGACCCGGCCGCCGCCTCCTGGAGCGCGGCCAGCGTCATCAGCGCACCGGGCCCGGTGGAGACCAGCAGCGGCGCGACCCCGTGCGTGGCCCGGGCGTACGCGTCGGCGGCGAAGCCCGCGTTGTTCTCCACCCGCAGCCCCACATAGCGCAGGGTGGAGCGGCGCAGCGCGTCGAACACCCCGAGCGCATGCTGCCCCGGCAGCCCGAAGACGGTGCGCGCGCCGAGTGCGGCCAGCGACTCGACGACCAGGTCACCGCCGGTGCGCCGGTGCTCGGTTGCCGTGGGGTGGGTGGTGCTCATGGATGCGTGCTGCCTTCCTTGCGGGGGCGGAGGTGGGAACGGGCGGGCGGACGGGCGGATGTGGAGGGGTGGCCGGGCACTGGGGCTCGGGCCAGGGGTCCCCCCGGGGGGCAGGGGTCCCCCCGGGGCCCGGGGACGGTGTGCGCCGGTGTCAGGCCCGTCCGGCGGCGGAGGGAGGCTGCAGCGCCAGCGCCACCGCCCCGGCCGTATCGCCTTCCGGCTCGCCCTCCGGACCGCCGTCCGGACCGCCGTCCGGATCACCGTCCGAGTGGCCGGCCAGCCTCGCCCGCCAGGCGGCCAGTACCGCGGCGTCCGTGGGCGGGGTGGCCAGGCTGACCGCCACATAGGCCGCGAGCGAGGCGATCAGCCCGTAATAGATCGGCTCGTTGGCGAGGACACCGAGCCAGACCATCAGCCCGACGACGGTCAGCCCGCCGACCGCGACCGAGGCCAGCGCACCGGCGGCGGTGCCCCGCTTCCACAGCAGCCCGCCGAGGATGGGCACCAGCAGCCCGCCGACGAGGACGTTGTAGGCGAGGGTGAGCGCCTCGACGACATTGTTGAGCGCGAGCGCGATGACGATCACCGCGAGGCCCATGAGGAGGATGAAGAGGCGGTTGCCGCGCACCTCGTCATGCGCCTCGGCCCCGTCCCCGGCGTCCGTCCGCGACGGGGTGCCGTCGTCGCCGGACCCTCCCTCGGCCGGCCGCCGCCGCTTCGCGGCGACGCCCTTCACCCGGGACCAGATGTCGTTGTTGGCGACCGTGGCGCAGGCGATCAGCGCGCCCGAGGACGTGGACATCACCGCGGACAGCGCCGCCGCCAGCACCAGTCCGCGCACGCCCACCGGCAGCGCGTCCTTGACGATCGTGGCGAAGGCGTCGTCCGGGCTGCCCAGATGCGGGTAGAGCACCTTGGCCGCGGTGCCGATGACCGCACCGGCCAGGGCGTAGGCCAGACAGTAGGTACCGGCCGCGGTGCCGCCCAGGCGCGCCACCTTGTCGCTCCGCGCGGTGAACACCCGCTGCCAGATGTCCTGCCCGATCAGCATGCCGAAGGAGTAGATCAGCACATAGGTGAAGACCGTCTGCCCGCCGATTCCCAGGGGCGCGAAGTAGTCGTCCGGCAGTTGGGCCTTCATCTCGGCGAAGCCGCCCGCCTTGATGACGGCGATGGGCAGCAGGAGCAGCAGCACACCGATCGTCTTGACGACGAACTGGACCATGTCGGTGAGGGTGATCGACCACATCCCGCCGAGCGTCGAGTACGCGACGACGATCGCCCCGCCGAGAATGATCGAGAGGGACCGGTCCATGCCGAAGAGCACATCGAAGATGGTCGCGTAGGCGATGGTCGAGGTCACCGCCAGCATCAGGGTGTACGCCCACATGACGACACCGGAGATGATCCCGGCGGCGCCGCCGTAGCGCAGGTCGAGCATCTCGGAGACCGTGTAGACCTTCAGCCGGGCGATCCGGGCCGAGAAGAAGACGCTCAGCGCGAGCAGCCCGAGGCCGATGGTGAAGACCATCCAGGCGCCGGAGAGGCCGTACTGGTAGCCGAGCCCCACACCGCCGATGGTGGAGGCGCCGCCGAGCACGATCGCCGCCATCGTTCCCGAGTACATCGCGGGGCCGAGGCGGCGGCCCGCGACCAGGAACTCGCTCTTCGATTTGGCGCGCCGCATCCCCCACCAGCCCATAACGAGCATTCCGGCCAAATAGAGCACGATCACCGCATAGTCGACAGCCATGGGCCATCCCTTCCAGCTGCGCCGAGGGGGAGAGGGAGAGAGGGAGAAGCGAGAAGTGCAATGGGGGGTGGGGGTGTGACAGGGGGACGACGGGCGCTTGGCGAGCGGGGGTCCCGTCCAAGCGCCGCGTCCCGGGGGTTGACCCTGGGAGGCGGCAGGACGACGCTGAAGTGTACGTTTCCTCCACTCGTCACCCTCCGATGTGGATGGTCCGCACATGCCGCACCCGATGCCTCCGCCGTCCACCCCGCCGGTGCCGCTGGCGGACCTCCTCGCCCGTACGGATCTGGGCCTGCGCCAGATCGCCGGCCCGCGCCAGGGCGTCGCCATCCACTGGGTGCACACCTCCGAGATGGCCGACCCGGTGCCCTACCTCCTGGGCGGCGAGATGCTGCTGACGGCGGGGGTGCACCTGGCGGAGGTGATGGGGGGTACGGAGGGGGCGGGTGGGGCCGCGGCGAGGCCGGGCGCGTCAGACGCAGCAGGACCAGGCCTGGCGGGTGCGGCGGGACCAGACCCGTCGGCCGCGGCGGAACCGGGCAAGGCGCACGCTGCACGCACGCCGGGTGCCCTCGATGCCTATCTGGACGGCTACGCCGCCCGTACCGTCGCCGCCGGTGCCGCTGCCCTCGGCTTCGGGATCGCGCCGGTGCACGACACCGTGCCCGCCGCCCTGGTGGCGGCCTGCGACCGGCACGGACTGCCGCTCGTCGAGGTCCCGGCGGGCACCCCGTTCACCGCCGTGGAGAGCGCGGTATGGCAGGCCGTCACAGAGGCCAGACACCGCGAGCTGACCCGGCTCAGCGAGGCACAGCGCGCCCTGGCCGCGGCCGCAGCGCGCCCCGACCCGGCCACCGCCGTGCTGCGCACCCTCGCCCGCCATGTGCACGGCTGGACCGCGCTGCTCGCCCCGGACGGCGCGCAACACGGCTCCGCCGGCCCCCGCCCCGCCACCGCCGTACGGACCGCGGCCGCCCGCCTCGCCCAGGTGATCGGCGCCGGCGGCCCGTCCTCGGCCACCGACACCCTCCCCGGCACCTCCCTGTCCGCATACGCCCTGACGGGCCGCGGCCGCGACCGTCAGGCGCTCGTCCTGGTCGTCGCCGCGGACCCGCACGACCCGCCCGCGCATGCCATCGCGGGCGTCGCCGCCGTACTCCTCTCCCTGATCACCGGCCCGGCCACCGCCCACGGCCCGGCCACCGCCGAGCACTCCGCGGCCCTGGTCCGGCTGCTCCTCGGAGCCCGCCCGGCCGATGTCGCCCCGCTCCTCGGCCCGTCCCTCTGGACCGTCGTGCACGCCGAACGCCGCCGCGACACCACGGAGTCGGCGGCCTCACTGGCCGCCGCTCTGGGCACCTCCCTGGTCGCCCCGGGTACGGCCACCGAACCGCCCTCCGCCCCGGGGAAACGCCCCGGCTCCGAAGTCCCTGGGACGCGTCGCCCCGGCTCCGAGGCAGCGGCTCCCACCGAGGCCGGCGCCGAGGCGACCACCGCCCCCGGCGCCACCCCCGCCCTGCGCGCCCTGATCCCCGCCGACCGCGAGATCACCGCACACCCCGGCTGGACGCTCGGTGTCAGCGAACCCGCCCCGGTCGCCGAGCTGCCGGCCGCCGACCGGCATGCCGCCTCCGCCCTGCGCCGCGCCCTCGCCGGCCGCACCGCCCTGGTACGCCACCGCACCCCCGGCCCCCACAGCGTCACCTCCCTCGTCGCCCCCACGGACGCCCGCCGGCACGCCCAGGCCCTGCTCGCCCCGCTGACCGACTCCCCGCCCCTCCTCGCCACCCTGCACAACTGGCTCGCGCTGCACGGCAGTTGGGACCGTACCGCGACCGCCCTCGGCATCCACCGCAACACCGTGCGCCAGCGCATCACCCGTATCGCCGGCCTCCTCGACACCGACCTGGACGACCCCGACGTCCGGATGGAGCTGTGGTTCGCCCTCCGCTCGCTCGACCGGGACGCCACGCCGTCCTGACGCGGTGATGCGGTGACGCGGTGACGTGGTGGCTAAGTCGCGGGGTGAAGAGGCCGGGGCTGGGGCCGAGGGCCGGGGCGTTTCCGGGCACCGCATGCCCGACGCTCCGTCACGCAGGAATCCGGGGCGGACATATGCCGGACTCGGTAACACCCTTGTGACAGTCAACTTCTTGAGCCTATAAGGGCGTACGCCACTAAACTTAGTTGAACGTTCTGCGGTACACGGTGACGAGCGGAGAGCGGGGGACGCTGTGGCAGGAGATGGCCTGCAGGCAGACATTCCGTCACTGAAGTCAGGTGGCCGGGATTTCACCGGCGTCGGACAGCGCTACCAGTCCGCGGTGGAGAAGCTGAAGAACGCGCTCACCGGTCTGGAGGGCAAGGACACCCCTCCATGGGGTGATGACGAGATCGGCGAGAAGTTCGGCGTGGTCTACGAGGGCCTGCGCGACGGCATGTACGAGTCGATGGGGCATCTGGCCGCCAAGCTCCAGGAGATCGGCGGCGCCCTGAACACCATGGCCGACAACCACCAGGCCGACGAGGACTTCAACGAGTCGCTGATGAAGCAGCACGTCGCCAACGCCGAGGCGGAGGGCCAGAAGATCATCGCCCTCAAGTCGCCGCACACCTGAGGCCCAGCCCGCTCGACAGCTCCACCATCGTCACCGTCGCTTCACGGTTCAACGGGGGATTGCCGCCATGTCGCTCATGCTTCCGGACTGGCTCGAGTGGGTCCTTGAGATGCTCGGATACGACTGGCCGACGGGCGACGAGGACAAGATGAACGAGTCCGCCGACCACTGGCGGACGTTCGCGAGCGCCGTCGAGCAGCTGCAGTCCGAAGGTGTCTCCGCCGCCGGCAACGTGCTGTCGGCCAACTCCGGCGACAGCATCGACGGCTTCAGCAAGACCTGGGAGAAGTACTCCGGCAACGGCTCCGGTTACCTCGACGACGCCCGTAGCGCCGCCGAGCTGATCGCGTTCGCGCTGGACTCCGGCTCCGTGGTCATCATCGGGATGAAAGTCGCGGTGATCGCCCAGTTGGCGATCCTCGCGGCGGAGATCATCGCGGCTCAGGCGGCCGCGCCCTTCACCCTCGGCCTGTCCGAGATCGGCGCCGCCGCCGCCACCCAGGCCACCCGTCTGATCGTGCGCCGCATCCTCAAGGAAGCCCGAGAGGCGCTGGTCGAGGCGATCGTCGAGACGGTGAAGGAGCCGGCCGTCTCCGCGCTGGAGGCGATGGTCTCCGACGCCATCGCGCAGGGCATGAACATGCACTTCGGGGCCCAGCAGGGCTTCGACGTCGGCCGTAGCGCCAAGACCGGCGCGGAGGCGGGCGTGGAGGCGCTCAAGAACTCCGGCCAGACCTTCGCCGAGTCCCTGCGCGACGGCGCGGGCGGCCGGGCGGGCCACCATGCCCGCGACGGGCTGGAGCACGCCGCCGGCCGGGGCGGGAGCGAGGACAGCGGCGGAGACGGCGGGGGCACGAGCGAGTCCAGTGGCTCCGGGAGCGGAAGCAACTCCGGGGCCGGGAGCAACTCCGGGAGTGGAAGCGGCGGCGGAGACGGTGCGGGCTCGGGGAGCGGGTCGGGGGCCGGGAGCGGTTCCGGCAGCGGGTCCGGCAGCAGTGCGGGTTCCGGCAGTGGGTCGGGGAGTGGGGCCGACGGTGGCGGGGCGGGTACCGGCAGCGGGTCGGGGGCCGGGTCGGGAACCGGCTCCGGGTCGGGGTCGGGGGCCGGGTCCGGTGAGTCCAGTGGCGGTGGGAACGGCTCGGGCGGCGGCAACAGCTCCGGCGGCCCGTCGCATGCCCCGCGCGCCGGCGATTCCGGTACGGGCACGGACTCCGGCTCCGGCTCCGGCTCCGGCAGCGGCCCCTCCGCCACGGGCGACAGCTCCACTCCCGGCCCGGACGGCAACCGCAACACGCCCCAGGCCCAGCCCCTGCCGCCTCCGGACCAGCGCACCGCGTTCGACGAGGGGTACACGGGCGGCAACAACCACAACCCGTACGGGGGCTCCACGCCCGGCCCGGACTCGGGCAGCACCACCCCCAACTCCGGCGGCCCCGGCCCTGACTCGGGCACCACCCCCGACTCCGGCGGCCCCACCCCAGACGCCGCCCGCCCGGACTCGGACTCCGTGAGCACCCGGCCCACCCCGGACACCACCCCGGACGCCGCGCGCCCGGACGCCGTCAGCACCCAGCCGGCACCGGACAACACCCCCGACTCCGCCCGCCCGGACGCCATCAGCACCCAGCCGGCGCCCGACCACACCCCGGACTCGGCCCGCCCGGACCCCGACTCCCTCAGCACACAACCGGCCCCGGGCCCGTCCGTGCACCCCGACGGCGCACCGGCCCCCGACTCCGGCACGACGACCCCCGACGCCGCCCCGGCCCCGGACCACTCCTCCGCCGGACCGTCCAACTCCCCTACCCCCGACGGGTCTTCCCACCCGGACGCGTCCCAGCAGCCACAGCAGGCGTCGCCCTCCCCCGACCCGGTGGCCGGCAACCCTCCCACCAACACCGACAACTCCCCCCAGGGCGACAGCAACAGCGGTCAGAGCGGCTCCCAGAACAACGGGGACAACTCCGCATCCGGCGCGGGCGGACGTCCCTCCACCCCGCATGCGGGCGTGCCGTCCCAGGGCGCCCCGGTGCACCACTCCTCGTCCGGCCCGCCCATCGGACAGCGTGATCCCTCGCCCGGCGACCCCATGCCGCATGTGCGCGACGAGGACACCACCGTCACCACCCAGTCCGCCGGCACCATGACGGCACCGCCGCCGACCCCGCACACGGCGGACCCCAGCACCGCTACGCCCTCCACCCCGCAGCAGTCGCCGCAGAACACCCCGCAGAACCCCGGCCCGATGACGGGCCCGCCCACCGCCGTGCCCCCGCAAGGCGGCCCGGCCACTCCCCACTCCGCCCCGCCGCGCGGCAGCACACCGTCCAATGGAAACGCGTCCGCCCCCTCCAACCGCCGCCCCGACGGCTCCCAAGCGATCCACGACGCCACCCAACAGCGCCGCCCCGAACCGCCCCCGTACAACCCACGCCTGGACGGCCCCCGCCCCACCACCACCTCGCCGGACCCGAACCGCCGCCCCGACGGCTCCCAGGCCATCCACGACGCCACCCAGCAACGCCGCCCCGAGCCGCCGCCGTACAACCCCCGTCTGGACGGCCCCCGCCCGGACCAGGACCGGCAGAACCAGCAACACCCGCAGGGCAGCCAGCCACCCCAAACGAACCAGCCGAACCAGCCGAACCAACAGGGCCCGCGCCCCGACCAGACTCAGCCGGTACGCCCGGACCAGACTCAGCCGGTACGTCCCGACCAGGCTCCACCGCGCCCGGACCAGACCCAGCCCGTACGCCCGGACCAGCAACACCCCCAAAACCAGCGCCCGGACACCACCCGGCCGGACACACCGCGCCCCGACACCACCCGCCCGGACCAGCCACGTCCGGACGCCCCCCGCCCGGATGCCACCCGCCCGGACGACCCGCGCACCCCCCAGAACGGGCAGTCCGACCCCCGCCAGCAGCGTCCCGACCAGGCCCAGCCGCGCCCGGATACGCCCCGCCCCGACGCTCAGCGTCCTCCGCAGCAGCAACCGCACGACCCCAACCAGCAACGTCCGCAACAGCAGCCACAGCAGCAGCCCCATCGTGCGGACCCGCGTCAGCAGCAGCCCGAGCACCAGCCGACGAACCAGCCGAACCGCCCGGACCCCCGTCAGCAGCCGACGCTCCAGAGCCACCAGCCGCAGTCGCAGCCGCATCCGCAGTCACAGTCGACGAACCACCAGCAACCGCAACACCAGAACCAGCCCCAACCCCAGCAGCAACAACCCAACCAGCAGTCACAGCACCAGGCCCCGCCCCAGCCCCACAACCAGCCCCAGAATCAAAACCAGAACCAACAACCCCAACACCACCAGCCGCAGCCTCCGCACCAACAGCAGCAGCCGACAGCGCCCAACCACCCCCCGCGGCCGAGCCTCAACGACGTCCGGGCGAGCCTCAACCACCAGCCCAGCGGCCTGTATTCACCGTTCCCGCACGACCAGCAGGCGCTGGAGAACAACTTCCCGCGCGATCCGGACGGCAGCCCGCAGCGTCACGCGGACCCCTTCCAGCCCTGGTCCCAGCTCCAGAACGACGGCGGCCCGACCGTTCCGGGCCGCTCCAACAACTGCGCCGACTGCACCCGCTCGTTCATGGAGTCCTGGTACGGCAACCCGCAGGTCTCGGCACCCCGTACCTACGACAACGACGGCCACGGCGGCCTGGACCGGGTCAGCGGTGAGCGCGACGGCACCAACAACATCCAGAACTGGGCCGGGACCAACTTCCGCCACTCCGGCCAGAACGCCCAGGACAGCTACCAGCGCATCGCCGACGAACTCCGTCAGTCCGGCCACGGCTCGGCGGCCGCCGTTCTCGTCACTTGGCCCAAGAACCCCGACGGCTCCGGCGGCGGCGCCCATGTCTTCAACGCCGTGAACCACAACGGCCGGGTCGTCTGGGTCGACAGCCAGACCGGCCAGATCAGCCAACAGCCCATCCACACCCACGCCGACGGCGTCTGGCACCTGACCCTGGACGCCGACCGCAAGCCCTTCGACCCCGCGGCCAACCAGCAGCAGGGCCAGGGCCAGGGTCACGGCCAAGGCCAGGGTCAGGGACAACACCAAGGCCAGGGCCAGGGGCAGCACCAGGGCCAACCCCAGAACCAACCCCAACCCCAGAACCCACAACATCCCCCACAGAACGCCCCCGGCCCACACCCCGCCGGTACCCCCAGGGACGGCACCGCGGAGGACGGCACCACGTCCGACGCCTCCTCCGGCCGCCCGGATCACCACTCCCCGGGCGATCCGCCGCCCTCCCACCGGACCCCGGACAACGGAACCCCGGACAACGGAACCCCGGACCACCAGCCCCCCGCCCAACACACCACCCAGCACACCACCGACAACCCGCCGGCCGCGGACCGCCGGCCTCCGGAGAACCCGTCCGGCCAAGACACCCCCCAGCCACCGTCCGACCCGTCGGGCACCAAGCGGCCGGCCGAGGACGAGATCGAGCAGGGCGACTCCAAGCATCCGCGTACGGACAGGGAGACCGACGGCCCGGAGCCCGAGGGCGCGCACGGCGACGGCCACCCTTCGCCGTCCCCGATGGACATCGACAGCCCGGAGCAGCAGACCGGTTCGGACCCCTACTCGGCGGAGAACACCCGGGAAGAGCGCAACTCCGACCTGCCCGAGCCCGAGCGGACCACGGACCACCACGCTTCCCTGCCCCCGGACTCGGAGCAGCAGGGAATCCGGGTCGACCCGGACCATCCCGACGCGCCCCATCCGCACCCCGTTTACCGCATCGGGCTCGACCCGGTCCATGACCGCATGCAGCACTGGGCGAACGACGGAAGCCTCGCCGATCTGCTGCAGCGGGCCGCCGACCGCAAGGCAGCCGCCGACGCCGCCCGGGCGAACAACAAGCAGGACGGCAACGACCCCGTCGACATTCCGCCGACGGCCTTCACCGAGCGGGAACTGCGCGAGGTGCTCGGCAAGGACTTCGCCGACATGAACGACGGCCAGCGGGGTGCCGTCGTGGCCACGCTCGCCCGGATGAGCCAGGCGTTCCACGAGGACAACGGCGTGGGCCAGAGCCCTCAGCGGGCCACCGACGGCGAGAACCCGTACCACGGCGCCCCGCCCCGCAAGAAGGACGGGAAGCCCGACCCCATCGAGCAGAACGAGGTCTCCGCCGGTGCCCACTCCCGTGAGCAGGCGAAGCCCGCGGGGTCGTGGCCGGAGACGTACCGGCAGCCCGGCACGCCGGAGCACCAGGCGCTGACCGATCTCCGCGACGCGCGCCGCCCCAATCTGGCCGGCCGCGACCTGACCACCGCGCACGTCAACCAGCTGCTGCGCCAGGCGGGTTCCACCCGGCCCGACTTCACGGGCAAGAACTACGCCGTGATCGAGGTCGTCGACAGCGAAGGGAACAGCACCTACGTCGTCGACTCCTCCATCCCGGCCGGAAACTCGGGTTACACCCCGCGGCACTCCGAACGGCACCTGCTGGAGTGGGTGGAGCGGCTCAACAAGAGCCAGACGGCCAGCGGCCAGGGCACGTACGACGTCGCCGGTCTGTACACCGAACGCGAGCCGTGCGGTGAGGGGCTGGGGCACGCCCACTGCACCACGGAGATCCAGAAGCGCCCGCCCTTCCCGGTCTACTACAGCACGACCTACCGGACCGATCCGGATGGCCAGCCGGCCCGTGACGAGGAACGTGCCCGCCTCCAGCAGGAGCGCAGGGACCTCCTGGCGAGCATGGAGGGCCAGTCGGAGGCCGCCCAGAAGGCGGCCCTGCGCAAGGCGGAGCTGTCCGACTCCAAGATCGATGAACGGGTGAAGGCCCACCGGCAGCCCAACGAGCAGATCATGGACGAGGAGATGGACAATCACCTGCGGAAGATGGGCCATCTGTGGGCAACCACCCGCATGCATATGCTGCCGAAGCCGTAGTCGAGGAGAGCAGCGATGAGCAGTAACACCCCGGTGCTGGAGACCATTTCCGCGCGGGCGGCGGCCGGACGACTCCTGCGGTGGTGGCAGGACACCTCCGATCCGCTGGCGCCGGGGGGCTGGCTGAGCCTGGTCGGCGAGGGCGCGGCCGACGGCGGGCAGGTGCTGCGGGAGGTGGGCGCACAGGTCGCGTCGAGCGTCCTGGTCGATGCCACGGAGCGCACCGCGGAGGAGCTGCTGGGGGAGGTGCTGGCGGCGCTGGGGCTGGAGTCCCGGCGGTACGGCGGCCTCAGGTGGATCTCCGAGGTACGTGCCCTCCCGGAACGGCGGCTGGTGCTGCTCACGCACGTGCACCGGATGGGCCGTACCCGCCGTTCGTACGAGGCGGAGCGGCTGCTGACCGGAACCCTGAAGGCGCTGTGCGCGCGCACCGGACTCCAGGTGATCGCGCAGGTGGACGCGCCAGGTCTGCTGCGCTCCGGCGACGCCGGCCTCCGGCTGGAGCCGGCCGGAGCGGACCCGGCGCCCACCCCGCCGGCCTGGCCGGACGAGGTGCGGGCCCTGGCGCTCGCCGAGCCCCGTACGGTGCCGCCGCGCGCCTGGGCGGCACTCGTGGCGGGCCTGCGCGCGGACGACGGCCGCCCGGTCACCGAGGACGCGCTCCAGACCGTGCTGGCCGAGCACGACCGGTGGCTGGAGCGGCGCGAGGACGGTGTCGGCTTCGTCGACGAGGCGGTGGCCGAGTCACTGCGGCGCGAGACCGCCCCGGAAACCGTCACCCGGGTGAACCGCCATATGACGGCCTGGCTGCGGACGCTCGCCCCGGAGCTCGCCCACCCCGACGGCTGGGCGGCGGGCGGAGCGCTCGGCACGTACGCGGCCGCGGGGCTGGCCATGCACGCGGCACAGGCCGACCACGAGCAGAAGTGGACCACGCAGACCCTCGACGAACTGGTCGCCCGGGGCGAGCTGGTGGCCCATCTGCCGCAGACGGCCCTGCTCGATGCCGCGCGCTGCGCACACTACGGCGGCATCGGCAGCAACAGCGCCGCGGCGGACGCCGCGTACCTCTGGGACTACGGAGTGGTCCCGGCCACGCAGACCGCCTGGGCCGCCTGGCTGCACCTGATGGCGACCGCCCGGGGCGACGAGGACTTCGTGGCCGGGCTCCTCGCCTCGGGGATCCGCCTCCCGTGGAAGGCGGTGTGGACCCGCTGGCGTCCGCCGGGCGGTTTCCACGCCTCGTTCCTGGCGCCGGGCGTGGTCGGCGAGACGGCCGAGGTCCGCTGGCACGGCCGGCCCGCCGTGGCCGCGCTCGGCACACCTGAGGTGGACGTCAGCATCTGGGACGCGCGAACCGGCGAACCGCTGGCCGGCCCCTGGCCGGAGGACTCCGTCGTCCCGGAGGACGCCCACACCGCCCTCACCTGGCCGGACGGGTCGGGCACCGGTGACACGATCACCACGCTCGACGCGCTCGAAGCCGCCGTCCCGGGCACCGACGCGGCACATCCGAGCCTGCTCTCCGCTCCGGTGCTGACCGTGGGCGAACTGGCGATTCTGGGCGGCCCCGGCGGCCTGTTCGCCCTGGCCCCCGCGAAGGGCTGGGAGGAGACGGCCGGCACCCCCTGCCGCGCCCCGCTCTCCGGGCCGTACGCGGCGGCGGGCCCGACCACCCCGCGGCACGCCACGCCCCCCGGAGCGGCGGACCTGCGCGCCGTCGTGGGCGAGGACGTCTTCCGCCCCCTCAAGGGGGACCAACTGCCGGCCGGCCTGGAGGAGGACGGCGCCCGCGAGGTGCTGACCGGCATCGGCGTCCCCGCGTTCGACGAGAGCGGCCTGCGCCTCGCCCCGGACGACGACGCCTTCCTGACCGAATACACCTGGCCGGACGACGCGGCCGAAGACCCCGAAAGCGACGGGCCGTTCTTCCTCCTCGGCCGCTGGATGGGCGGTGACGTGGTCCTGGACGGAACCGGCGGCGAGGTCTTCCGGGTCCCGGGCGACGAGGACGACCCGGTCGACGGCGCGCTGGTGGCGTCCTCCCTGGAGAACTTCCTCGCCATGACCGCCCAGTGGCTGACCGGCCTGCGCATCTCCCGGACGGTCGACAACAGCGACGAACAGTACGCGCTGCGCCAGCACGTCAGCGGAGAACTCTGGATGCTCGACGACGCCGGCTCGCAGTCCGACGCCTGGATGTACATCTTCGAGAACGACTGACGGGGCGGTGACGGGCGGGGAGTTACGGGCGGGGAGTTACGGGCGAGCGGTGACGTCCGGTCCGGCCCCGGGCTCCCTTCGCGTCGGCGCGGACGGATCAGCCGGGCACGCCCATGCGCTGTGTGCCGACGACGGACAGCAGCCGCAGTGCCTCTTCCGACGGTGAGCCGGGGGCGGCGGTGTAGAGGACGACTCGCTGGTCCCGGTCGGCGATGTCCAGGACGTCGCAGTTGACGGACACGGGACCGACGAGGGGGTGCTCGAAGGTCTTGCAGAGGGTGGGCCGGTCGGTCACGTCGTGGGCGGCCCAGAGCCGAGCGAACTCCGCACTGCCGTCCAGGAGTTCCGCGACCAGGCCGGTCACCTCCGGGTCGTTGGGGTAGCGGGCCGCTGCTGCGCGCAGGTGCTGGGTCGAGGTCCGGGCGAACTCGTCCGCGTCCGAGACGCCGTACAGCCGCCGGTCGTTCCGGTACGGGCCGAGGAAGGCACGTCGGATGAGGTTCCGGTCCCGGCGCGACAGGACGGAGAAATCCTCCATCAGGGCAGCGGCCAGGTCGTTCCAGGCGATGACCTCGTACGTCGCCGACAGCACGAGCGCCGCGGCCTCCGGCAGCCGGCGCAGCAGGTCGACGATGCTCTGCCGTATTTCCCGCGAGGGCCCGGGCGGCGGTCCGGGCGGGGCGCCGGCGAGGTGGTGGAGATGGTCGCGCTCGGCGTCCGACAGGCGCAGTGCGCGGGCGAGTTGGGCCAGCACCTCACGGGAGGGGTGGGGAGCGCGGGCCTGTTCCAGGCGGCTGTAGTACTCGGTCGAGATGAACGCCAGCTGCGCCACCTCCTCGCGACGCAGTCCCGGGGTGCGGCGGCGCGGCCCGGCGGGCAGCCCCACGTCGGCGGGGGTGATGCGCTCGCGTCTGCTGCGCAGGAAGCCGGCCAGCTCTCGTCGATCCATCTCCCCAGTGTGTGCGGCGCCGAGGTGCCCAGCCAGGCACTGTCGGTGCCTGGATGCGCCGGGCTGCCGGGAACAGGCTCGTCGCCATGAACCAGACACCGATCATGTCCACCACGGCCCCTGGCCTGCTCGCCGGCAAGGTCGCCTTCATCACCGGTGCCGGTCGCGGCATCGGCGCGGCAGCAGCGCGGCTCTTCGCCCGGGAGGGCGCCCGGGTTCTCCTCGCGGCCCGCACGGAGTCGCAGCTCAAGGCGGTGACCGAGGAGATCCGGGCGGCCGGCGGTACCGCGGACTACGTGGTGTGCGACCTGACCGACCCGGCCGGCGTCCGGTCCGCCGTCAACCGGTCCGTGGAGCTGTACGGCCGGCTGGACGTGGCCTTCAACAACGGCGCGACGGGCCAGCCGCCCGGCCCGATGGATGAGCTGTCGGAGGCCGACTTCGACCATGTCTGCGCCGTCAACCTCAAGGGCCCGTGGCTGGCCATGACCGCCGAGATCGCCGCCATCCGTGCCACCGCGCGGCGTGGAGCCCTCGTCAACACCTCCAGCGTCGGCAGCCTGATGGCCAACCCCGCGCTGCCCGCGTACGGCGCGGCGAAGCGGGCGGTCAACAGCCTCACCGCGTCGGCAGCCGCCACGTACGGCCCGGAGGGGATCCGCGTCAACGCCATCGCGCCCGGCACCACGCTCACCGAGATGCTGTACGCGTGGGATGCGGAGTCCCCTGGCACGATCGAGCAGCTCAACGCCCGGACCCCGCTGGGCCGCGCCGCCGATCCGGACGAGATCGCCCAGGCCGCCGCCTGGCTCCTGAGCGACCGCTCCTCCTACGTCACCGGCACGGTCCTCCGGGTCGACGGCGGCATGCTGGCCTGAGCCGGAACGGGGGGCCGTGTGCCGTGCAGGACACCGGCCCCCACGGCGGGAGCGGGGCAGCGCCGTACGGAAGTCCGGGAATGGTCCCGCCGGGCTCCACCCGCGCGGGACGCCGCCGCCCCTGCCCCGCCCGCCTCCCCCTACTCCCCCTGGCGGGAGGCCGCGATCTGCCGCGACATGATCGTCGTCAGCTCGTACGCGGTGTGCGAGGCGGCGACGGCGGTGATCTCCGCGTGGTCGTACGCCGGCGCGACCTCGACGACGTCCGCCGAGACCAAGTTGCAGGACGCGAGCCCGCGCAGGATCTCCAGGAGCTCGCGGGAGGTCATCCCGCCCGCCTCCGGGGTGCCGGTGCCCGGGGCGTGGGCCGGGTCGAGCACGTCGATGTCGATGGAGATGTACAGCGGACGGTCACCGATGCGCTGGCGGAGCTGGTCGGCGACCTCGTCGACGCCGCGGCGCATGACATCCGCCGAGGTGACGATGCCGAAGCCCATCTTCTCGTCGTCGTCGAGGTCCTTCTTGCCGTAGAGGGGGCCGCGGGTGCCGACGTGGGAGAGCGCGGAGGTGTCGAGGATGCCTTCCTCGACGGCGCGGCGGAACGGGGTGCCGTGGGTGTATTCGGCGCCGAAGTAGGTGTCCCAGGTGTCCAGGTGGGCGTCGAAGTGCAGCAGCGCGACCGGGCCGTGCTTCTTGGCGACGGAGCGCAGCAGGGGCAGGGCGATGGTGTGGTCACCGCCGAGGGTCATCATCCGGGCGCCGCCGGCGAGCAGGTCGTCGGCCGCGGCCTCGACCGTCTCCACGGCCTCGTTGATGTTGAAGGGGTTCGCGGCGATGTCACCGGCGTCGGCGACCTGCGCGAGCGCGAACGGGGACGCGTCCTGGGCCGGGTTGTACGGACGCAGCAGCCGGGACGCCTCACGGATGGCGTTGCCACCGAAGCGGGCTCCGGGACGGTAGGAGACGCCGGTGTCGAAGGGGACACCGACGACGGCCACATCGGCCCGGCCGCCGACCTCGTCCAGGCGGGGCAGGCGGGCGAAGGTCGCGGGCCCGGCATAGCGCGGGACGCGGGAGGAGTCGACGGGGCCCACGGGCCCGTTGGATGCGCTGGCTGCGGTGGTCATGACGGTGAGGTTAGGGAGCGCCGGGCGCCGGGCCCATGGACATTTGCGCACCCGGGACCGGGGCCGTTCGACATTTTGGCCAGGGCGCGCACAAGGGCGGTGACCAGGCAATACGGGGTGTCCGCAGCGCGGTGCCGCGGCTCCGGCATCCGCACCCCGGTGTCCGCGCTGCGGAACTCCCCCGCCCCGGAACAGGTGTACGGGCACAATGGGCGCTATGCCGATAGCCTCCGCAGCCACCGCCCCCTCGCGCGCCGAACTCGTCGATCATCTCGTACGGACCCGGATCGCCGGTGACGTCGCCACCCCCCGCGAGAACAACCTCTCCCACTACCGCAGGCTCGCCAACGGCGACCGCCACTACTGGTTCGGCCTGGAGTTCGGCGAACGGTGGGTGGACGAGCAGGATGTGCTGGCCGTGATGGCGGAGCGCTGCGGGGTCATCGACGATCCGCACCACCGGCAGGGACAGGACACCATCGACCCGGAGCTGACGGTCGACGCGCTGGACCGGACGGCCGCGGTGCTGCGCAAGGCGGCCGCCGGTCAGCACCGGGTGCTGTTCGCGACCGGCCACCCGGGCGGCCTGCTCGACGTCCACCGGGCGACCGCCGAGGCACTGCGCGCGGCGGGCTGCGAGATCGTCGTCATCCCGGACGGGCTGCGCGCGGACGACGGCATGGTCTTCCAGTTCGGCGACGTGGCGATGCTGGAGCGCGGTGCGACGCTCTGGCACACCCACTCCCCCGAGCCGATGGCCGCGATCCTGGACGGCCTGGAGCAGGCGGGCCGCCCGCTGCCGGACCTGGTGATGGCCGACCACGGCTGGGCGGGCTGCGCGGGCCAGCGCGGCATCGACGCCGTGGGTTTCGCGGACTGCAACGACCCGGCCCTCTTCCTCGCCGAGGCCGAAGGCACCCTCCAGGTGACGATCCCCCTGGACGACCACGTCCTCAGCCCCCGCCACTACGACCCGCTGACCGCGTACCTGCTGGACGCGGCGGGACTGGCCTGAGGCAGCCCTGGGCCGAACGCCCCCCGCGGCTCGCCTCCCGGCCCGGCGCCTTCACGAGCACAGCGGCGGCGGGCCGGAGAATGCGTAGGCCCCGTCCACCGCACGCGTAAGCCCCGTCCACCGCGCCCAGGAGGGCAGCGCACGGACGGGGCCGGTTCCGTCGGTCACTGCGGACTGTTCACGCCGGTGGCAGCCCGGCCCTTGGGCGCGGGGTGGTCGCGGTGGGCGCGGTGGATTCCGATCAGCAGCAGGGCGCACGCGACCACGAAGATCGGCCAGGGCGTGAACGGCAGGACCACGGCGTCGACGACGGTCCAGCCCGCCAGCGTCCAGCCGATGAATGCCGGCGGGGTGATGCCACGGCGGTCCAGCCACAGCACCGTCAGGCCGACCAGGATGAGCGGTATGCCGAAGCTTGCGAGGCTCAGCCAGTAGGCGCTGCCCGCCGGGCTCATGTCGGCGAAGTCCTCGCTCCACAGTCCGCCGCTGAACCAAGTCCCGGCGTAGCGCCCGGCTTTCTCCAGCGTCAGGGCGCCGACCGTGTGTCCGGTGCCGCATAACGTGATGATCCAGCCAGCCCACTTGATCATCTGAGTTCTCCGTTCTCGTCGCGAAGCCACGCCGTGCGACTTCATCGCGGTTGTCCGTGCCCAGCGGGGAGCCAGCAATCTCCGAAACCACAGTTCCGAAACTCTAGTTCCGATACTCGCGTTCCGTATCATGCAGCCATGACAGCGAGAAGGCAACGGGGCGGGCGCCCCCGAGACAGTCGTGTGGATCACAAAATCCTGCAGACCACCCGTGAGCTGATCGACGAAGTCGGCTACCCGGCCCTGACCGTCGACCAGGTCGCGACGCGCGCCGGGGTGGGCAAGGCGGCGATCTACCGCCGCTACGCCTCCAAGGCCGAGATGGCGTTCGTCGCCACCGTGCACGAGCAGCAGCTGCCCCCGCCGGCCGACACCGGCTCCCTACACGGGGACCTGCTGGCGCTGGTCCGCACGTTCCACGCCCGCATGGCCACCCCGGCGGCCCGACAGCTGGCACCGGCCCTGATCAGCGAACTCGCCGGCAATCCCGAACTGGACACCCGGTTCCAGGACACCTTCCTGGCCGCCGAACAGGCCGCCTTCGCCGGCATCATCGAACAGGCCGTGGCCCGCGGCGAGTTGGCCGGACCCGTCGCCCCCGCAATGGCCCACCTGCTGCTGCTCGGCTCCCTGGCGTCCGCCCTCTACCTCCTCAACCTGCCCGTCGACGACGCCATGGTCACCGACCTCGCCACCGCCGCCACAGCAGGAATCACCGCCCTGGCCGAGCGGCACCACAACGCCCCTGGCGAAGCCGCCGAGCCGCGCTGACAGGGCCGTTCGCCCGGACCGGGCCGCACGGCGAACTCGTGCTGTTCGACGATCAGGACCGCGGCCGCCGGGACCGCACCATGATCGAGGAGGGCCGCGCCCTGGTGGTCGCCGCGCTCACCGCAGGGCCGTCCGGCCGCCCGCTGTGCGCGCACCGGCACGGCTCAGATGAGGTCAGCTGCCGTAGGGCGGGAAGAAGAGCAGCCGCGCGGCCAGCGCCAGGAGCATGGCGAGGGGCGGCGCGTACCACCAGGGCCGCAGCGTTCTCGTTCTGACGAAGGGAAGGGTGAGGACGAGGCAGAGCATGGCCCAGCCCATGCCGAGGTTGCTGAGGAGCGCGAACTCCTGAGCAGCGTCGAACTCGACGGCGCCGTCGCCGCGGGGCATGAGCTGGACCAGTGTGACGAAAGCCAGCGGCGCCTCGATCGTGGGCAGTAGGCATGCCCCCAAAACTGTGCCGATGCGCAGTCCGCCACGTGGGCTTCGAGGGTGGGTGGGCGTCGTCACTTTCCGAGTGCTTCCTTCGCTTGGCCCACGTGGTCGTCGAATCGGCGACCGTACCGTGTTGGCCGAGACCGAACCGCCGGACTCGGCCGGCAGGGCCGGCAGATGACGGCGGACCCCCTGGGTGCGCCGGGACGGGCGCACCCCAAGCGGAGGCGAACACATCCCGTGGGGTCCATGACTGTTCGCTGAGCCCCGTGCCACGCGCGGACGGGGCCGGTTTCCTTCGTCACACGGCCCAGGAGTCGGCCGGGTCATCCAGCCACACCCGCTGCCCTTCCGCGGTGACGGTGAGACCGAACCGGGTGTGGTCCGGCTCGCCCCGGCCGGCCCACCATCGGTGGGCCGCCTCTACTTCGTCCCACAGGCGACGCGGGCCCGACTGGTAGACCGTGGCGTCCGGTTCGCCACTGCGGAACACGGCGGCGGCCCACGACCGGCTCCTCAGATCGAAGAACCACGCCTTCGCACTCCCCCCGTCCGACCTGTTGATGACATGGGCGCAGTCGGGCACACACAGCCCCATGACGAACCGTGCGGGCTCGTAGCGTTCCCCCAGGTCCGTCAAAGCGACCGTCGTACGGGAGACCCCGGCATCGCCCGGGAAATCCGGAACGTGCTCCCTGAACCGGTTCCAGTCCAAGCGCTGTTCCCGCAGCTTCATGAACTCGACCATGCGCAGGAACGGCCCCGACGCGGAACCGTCCTCCCGCACGGTCAACCGGACAAGTGCGTCCTGGTCGCTGTAATGAGTGCCCCAGGGGGCAAGGATGACCCCGCCCGGCCGTGACTGCTCCAACCAGCGCGGCGAAACGGCTCGCACCCCCGCCGTGACCATCACCCGGTCATACGGCGCCCCGTCCGGCCACCCGCCCCCTCCGTCCCCGTGGACCGTCTCGGGGTGGAGCCCGGCGCGCAGCAACGCTCCCCGGGCTTGATCGGCGACCGCCTCGTCGATCTCGACGCTGACCACGTTCCCGCTGCCCAGCCGGTGAGCGAGGAGTCCGGCGTTCCACCCCGTGCCGGTGCCGACTTCGAGCACCCGCATGCCCTCGCTCACGTCCAGGTCTCGCAGCATCGCAGCCACGACTGACGGCATGCTCGCCGAACTGGTCGGCACGGTCCCTGGCTCGCTGCCCGTGTGCTGTCCGTCGTCCCACTGGGTGACGAGCGGGACGTTCGCGTACGCCGCCTGCTCCCACGCTGCGGGGTCACTGCTCCGGGAGACGGGCGCACTTCGGCCGGTCGCCATGTCGTGCGCCCAGACGAGGTCCGGCAGGAACAGCGATCGGGGAACGGCTCTGAACGTCTCCGCCCAATCGGGCGTCAGGGCTCCCGCTTCGATGAGGGACCGCGCCAGCTCGTCACTGGCACGGTGACCCTGCTGAGGGTTGAGCCTCACTTGCGGTGCGTCCCGTCGCCGGGCGGCATGTCACCGTCCGGGGGCGGCGGCGGGGGCGGCGTCCAGGGCTGGCCAGGGTGCCCGTCGCCACCGTCTCCTTCTCCGCCTTGCTGCACACCATCAGCAGCGGTGATGATCTGCATGCACATCCCGTGTACCTCTCCTTCATTCAGTGCGTGGTGCCCTGCACTTACTACCCGTCTGGTGCCCAGTTCCTCCCTTGTTGGCCGGCTTGATGCCCCGCCTCGGGCCGGCCCCTCCTCCAGCCCGAGGCGGGCGGTACGGCGAGCGTCGTGTCGGCGACGGGACGTGGCCGACACGACGCTCCTCACCGGCTCAGCCGCGCACCCCTGCACTCCGCGACGCGACGCACATCCCGCAGCGCAGTACTCAACTGCTCTCCCAGATAACGGAGTTGTCGATCCGTCGCCGCGTCGTCCCCAAGCATGTCGGCCGCGTGATCGAGGAGCCCGTCCGCCATCTCCAGCTGCACGTCCTCGATACGGTCCGCGACACGGGAGAAGCCGCTCTCACCTCTGCCATCGCTCAGCAGGATGCAGGTCTTCCCGTCGGGGCTCACCCATGGCAGCAGACGCGTGGTCGGTGACTCACTCATCGCCCGGTCACCTCTGCCCGGGCTGCCGGGTCGGCTAACAGCCGCAGCAGCAACTCGAAGATGCGGGCGATACCGTTCGACATGTCGACCTGCTTTCCTCAGGTTGGCCATGCCCCCGGGCCGTCCCAACACGGTCGCGGGGGTCTGCTGACCCTCTCAGCGTGCCGACCGCAGGAGGCCGGAACTATCAGTCATCGCTGATAGCTCCGGCCATGGGCTCTCAGAACGTCACATGCGGAGCCATGAGCCGTAGTTGCCGAAGGTCTCAGGCATCCTGCGCCTGGCCGAGTCCAGACCGGCGTACGTCTCCCGCACCGCGGGGTGGTATCGCGTCTGCTGTGGGGCGACCTTCCGAGCCTTCAGCAGACTCTTGAATGCCGCATCCGTGCGTCCCGTCCACATCAGTGCCCGCGCCACCTCGGCATGGTGGTGCGCCAGCCGGGACGGCGGCCACCCGTCCGGAATCGCGATCTCTTGCGCGCACTGCACGGCCTCCGGATAGAGGTCCAGCTCTGCGAGCACGCTGACCCGGTGCACACCGACGTTGGTAGGCCCGAACGACAGCCAGTGGACCTTCTCCGCAGGACCGGTCCGCTCCGCGATCCGCTGAGCCTCACCGAGGTGCCCCTCTGCGGTGTCCCTGTCCTTGTCGCGGCCCGCCAGAACGGCGGCTCCCAGGTGCAGCTGTCCCGTTACTGCGTCAAACACACGCCCGGGGGCAGCCTGATCCAGGTCAGTCAAGCCAAGCCGGACCAACCGCTTCCCCGTGCGGTAGTCGCCCGCCCGCAGGTAGGCCACACCCCGCATGTACTGACGCACTCCGCTGAGCACCGCATCCGAGGCACGCTCGGCCGACCAGCCCATCCGGTCGAGCGCCACCATGCCCAGGTCGGAGAAACCCAGTTTCGCTGTCAGGTCATACGCGGTGCGGTACGTGCTCGCCAGCAGCCGCCAGTTTCTGTCCGTGGGATGGAGATGCGCCGTCGTCGTGGCCTCGTGGATCAAGCCGGGAAGCTCGGCAGCAACCTGTTTGATGTTCGTCGCTCGCACCATGGCGCACAGCCGGTCGGCATGTGCCGCCAACTCCTCCACCGTGCGCGGCAATACCTCCGGGTCGGGGCCGAGATCGTAGATGTTGAGCGCCTCGCGAATGGGGTTGATCAGGCCGTCCAGCTGATCCTGGCGGAGTTCTTCAAGGTAGGGCTGCCCTGTCAGTTCCGTCACCGGCACCGAGAGAGAACGGGCCAACGCCCCGAGCACCGAAGGGCTTGCGGGCAGGACTCCTTGCTCCACTTTGGTCAACGTGCTGTACGAGACGTGCGCAAGGTCGGCCAGCTCGCGTTGGGTCAGGCGTCGGACCTTGCGTGTGTGCGCGATGCGTGCGCCCGTGTGGTCGTCGTGCAGTGAAGGCATCTCGCTCTCCAGTCCCTCGCAGCCATTCGGAACGGTACCGGCGAGGGCGGGCTGGTGAATGCTCTCCGCCGCTGATCCGCAGGCTTCACAGCAGAAGACTGTGGTGGGATGACGTGATGAATCGTCCCGTGCTTTACCTGTTCGGTTCCGCCGCCCCGCCCGTCCAGCAGTTTGCCGAGGTGGCACGCAGCGCCCACACGGCTGGATTCGACGTGTGCATCGGTCTGACGCCCACGGCGGCCCGGTGGCTCGACGGCGAGGTGCCGCTACTGGAAGAGCTGACGGGGCACCCGGTCCGGTCCGAGTACAAGCAACCGGCCGCCCCCGATGTGTGGCCTCCGGCCGACGTCATCGTGTTCGCACCGGTCACCTTCAATTCCCTCAACTCCTGGGCGCTTGGACTGACGCATCACTTCGTGGTCGGGGTGGTTGCCGAGGGCATCGGCAAGGGCATTCCCACGGTGGCCATGCCCTGCGTGAACACCGCCTATGTGCACCATCCGCAGTTCGACCGGTCAGTGGCGACGCTGCGCGGCGCGGGCGTGTCGGTGTTGTACGGGCCCGGCGGCTTCGAACCCAACGAGCCGGGCAAAGGGCGACCAGAAGGCTATCCGTGGCAACTGGCGCTGACCGAAGCGACGCGAGCCGTCCGCGTCACGCCTTAACGGTCGAGGGAAACAGTGCCTCCAGCTGGGTCCACTCCGACCTCCAGCCTTCCCACGACATCCACACCGACCACGGCGTACGGCTGGTCGACTGTTCCTGGTCCGAGCACGGCAAAAGCCGGTGGGCCGGTCCCCCCGAGCCACGGAATATCGGGAAGTCCGGCCCACCGGCCGACCTGGGGTGCGCGGCGCCTAATCGCGCGGTACCCGGATGACGCCCTCCTGGATCACCGACACCGCCAGCTGGCCGTCGGCCGTGAAGATACGGCCCTTGCCGAGGCCGCGGCCGCTCTGGGCGGTGGGGGATTCCTGGTCGTACAGGAGCCACTCGTCGGCGCGCAGGGGGCGGTGGAACCACATGGCGTGGTCCAGGCTGGCGCCGACCACGTCGCCTACCGCCCAGCCGCCGCGGCCGTGCGCGAGCAGGATCGAGTCGAGCAGGGTCATGTCGGAGACGTAGGTGACCAGGCAGATGTCCAGCAGGGGGCGGGGGATCTCGCCGTCGTCGTCGAGCTTGCCCTGGGTGCGGAACCATACCTGGGACCGGGGGTCGCGGGGCTCGCCGACGGTGACGTAGGGCGGCTCGTCCACGTACCGCAGGTCGATCGCGGCGCGGGCCTCCAGGAGACGCTCGGCGACGCCGGGGGCGAGGAACCGTTCGGCGTGGCGGGGCAGCATCTCGGCGGCGGTGGGCAGCTCCAGCGGGTCCGGTGCCGGCGGCATCGGCTCCTGGTGCTCCAGCCCCTCCTCGGCCGCCTGGAAGGAGGCGGAGAGGTGGAAGATCGGCTGGCCATGCTGGACGGCGACGACCCGGCGGGTGGTGAAGGAGCGGCCGTCGCGGATGCGGTCGACGGTGTAGACGATGGGGGCGCCGGGGTCGCCCGGGCGCAGGAAGTACGCGTGCAGGGAGTGCGGCGGCCGGTCGGCGGGGACCGTGCGCCCGGCCGCGACCAGGGCCTGGGCGGCGACCTGGCCGCCGAAGACCCGGGGCACGACCGAGGCGCGGCTCTCGCCCCGGAAGATGTCCTGCTCGATCCGCTCCAGTGCGAGCAGACCGAGCAGGGACCGGAGTGCGTCGTTCACGTGCGCGGTGCCCTTACGGCCTAGAGGCCCATGGACTTGGCGATGATGGACTTCATGACCTCGCTGGTGCCGCCGTAGATGCGGTTGACGCGGTTGTCGGCGTAGAGGCGGGCGATGGGGTACTCGTTCATGAAGCCGTAGCCGCCGTGCAGCTGGAGGCAGCGGTCGATCACGCGGTGCGCGACCTCGGTGCAGAACAGCTTGGCGGAGGCGGCCTCGGCCGGGGTCAGCTCGCCGGCGTCCAGGGCTTCGAGCGCGCGGTCGGCGACGGCCTCGGCGGCGTCCACCTCGGCCTGGCAGGCGGCCAGTTCGAACTTGGTGTTCTGGAAGGAGGCGACCGTCTTGCCGAAGATCGTGCGCTCCTGCACGTACTCCTTGGCGAACCGGACGGCGGCCTTGGCCTGGGCGTAGGCGCCGAAGGCGATGCCCCAGCGCTCGGAGGCGAGGTTCAGGCCCAGGTAGGAGAAGCCCTTGTTCTCCTCGCCCAGCAGGTCCTCGACCGGGACCTTGACGTCGACGAAGGCCAGCTCGGCGGTGTCGGAGACCTTCAGGCCGAGCTTGTCCAGCTTGCGGCCGACGGAGTAGCCGGCGGACTTGGCGTCCACGGCGAAGAGCGAGATGCCGAAGCGGCGGTCGTCCTCGCGGGGGGCGGCGGTGCGGGCGCAGACGATGACGCGGTCGGCGTGCACACCGCCGGTGATGAAGGTCTTGGCGCCGTTGAGGACGTAGTGCGTGCCGTCGTCCGACAGCTTCGCGGTGGACTTCATGCCCGCGAGGTCGGAGCCGGTGCCGGGCTCGGTCATCGCGAGCGCCCACATCTCCTCGCCGCTGACGAACTTCGGCAGGAAGCGCTTCTTCTGCTCGTCGGTGGCGAGCATCTGGATGTACGGCAGTCCGAGCAGGACGTGCACGCCGGAGCCGCCGAAGGTGACGCCCGCGCGGGCGGTCTCCTCGTACATCACGGCCTCGAACTTGTGCGAGTCGATACCGGCGCCGCCGAACTCCTCGGGGACGCGGATACCGAAGACGCCCAGGTCACCGAGCTTGTAGTAGAAGTCGCGCGGGGCCTGGCCGGCGGCCAGCCACTCGTCGTGCACGGGCACGACCTCGGCCTCGATGAAGGCGCGTATGGTCTCGCGGAACGCCTCGTGATCCTCGTTGAACACCGTACGGCGCATTGCTACGTCGCCTCCTCCAGGTCGCTGGTCCAAGCGCATGTCTAAGCGCTTGCTCAGCGAAAGCTACCGGCCGGTTACCTAGGCTGTCCAGAGGTCAACGAAAATCCGTGCGAGCCGGTGGGCCCGCCCCTAGGCGCCCGGTACCGACGCCGCCATCGGCTCCCCGGCCTCCGGCTCGCCCGCCACCGCGCCGAACGCGCCCAGCGCCAGCCGGTGCAGCAGTTCCGCCATCTCCGTGCGGCCCGGGAGGGCGCCCGGGCGGCCGAGGTGCGGGGTGGAGTTGAGCAGGCCGAAGACGGCATGCACGGCGGCACGGGCCTGTGACTCGGAGGGGCCCGGGTGGACCCGGCGGACGACCTCCACCCACAGCTCCACGTACTGCCGCTGCAGCTGGCGGACCCGCTTGCGGTCGGCCTCCCGCAGCCGGTCCAGCTCCCGGTCGTGCAGGGTGATCAGCGGCCGGTCGTCCAGCGCGAAGTCGATATGGCCGTCGATCAGCGCGTCCAGCACCGCCTCGGGGCTCCCGCCGCCCTCCGCGACCCGCATCCGGCCCCCCGCGAGCAGTCGCTCGCTGATCCCGACCAGCAGCTCGGCGAGCATCGCGTCCTTACCGGCGAAGTGCCGGTAGAGGCCGGGGCCGGAGATACCCACGGCCGCCCCTATCTCGTCCACGCCGACGCCGTGGAAGCCGCGCTCCGCGAAGAGCCGGGCGGCCTCCTTGAGGATCTGCTCGCGGCGGCTGGTCGGGGCGGAGGACTGCGCATTACTCATGCCGTCGATTGTAGACAGCCGGGTTAGTGCTCGTTAACCTGAAGGCAATGAGGTTAACGCCCATTAACCCGGATGGCCCGGCAGCCGCGGACCGCGGCCCGGGACAGCAGACCGAGCAAGGGGGCTCGTACTGATGGAGCAGGCACCGGTGCTGGGGAGTACCGCCGATCCGGCGTCCGACTCCTGGCGGGCCAATGAGGCCGCGCACCGCGAGCTGGCCGCGGAGCTGCGCGAGAAGCTCGCGGCGGCCCGGCTGGGCGGCGGCGAGAAGGCCAGGGCGCGGCACACCGCCCGCGGCAAGCTGCTGCCCCGCGACCGGGTGGACGCCCTGCTGGACCCCGGCTCGCCGTTCCTGGAGCTGGCGCCGCTGGCCGCGGAGGGGATGTACGGCGGGGCCGCACCGGCCGCCGGGGTGATCGCCGGCATCGGCCGGGTCTCCGGCCGCGAGACGGTGATCGTCGCCAATGACGCCACGGTCAAGGGCGGCACCTACTACCCGATGACGGTCAAGAAGCATCTGCGGGCGCAGGAGATCGCCCTGGAGAACCGTCTCCCCTGTCTCTACCTCGTCGACTCCGGCGGCGCCTTCCTGCCGATGCAGGACGAGGTCTTCCCCGACCGGGAGCACTTCGGGCGGATCTTCTACAACCAGGCGCGGATGTCGGGGGCGGGGATTCCGCAGATCGCCGCGGTGCTCGGCTCCTGCACGGCGGGCGGCGCGTATGTCCCGGCGATGAGCGACGAGGCCGTGATCGTCCGCAATCAGGGCACGATCTTCCTGGGCGGGCCGCCACTGGTGAAGGCCGCCACCGGCGAGGTGGTCACCGCCGAGGAGCTGGGCGGCGGCGAGGTGCACGCCAAGACCTCCGGCGTCACCGACCATCTCGCCGAGGACGACGCCCACGCCCTGCGCCTGGTGCGCACCATCGTCGGCACCCTCGGTGAGCGCGAGCCGCTGCCGTGGACCGTGCGGACCGTCGAGGAGCCCAAGGTCGACCCGGCCGGTCTGTACGGGGCGGTGCCCGCGGACTCCCGTACGCCCTATGACGTCCGGGAGGTGATCGCGCGACTCGTGGACGGCTCGCGCTTCGCGGAGTTCAAGGCGGAGTACGGCACGACGCTGGTCACCGGCTTCGCCCATATCCACGGCCACCCGGTCGGCATCGTCGCCAACAACGGCATCCTGTTCTCCGAATCCGCCCAGAAGGGCGCCCACTTCATCGAGCTGTGCGACCAGCGCGGCATTCCGCTGCTGTTCCTGCAGAACATCTCCGGCTTCATGGTGGGGCGTTCGTACGAGGCCGGCGGGATCGCCAAGCACGGCGCGAAGATGGTGACGGCGGTGGCCTGCACCCGCGTCCCCAAGCTGACGGTCGTCATCGGCGGCTCCTACGGGGCGGGCAACTACTCCATGTGCGGACGGGCCTATTCGCCACGCTTCCTGTGGATGTGGCCGAACGCCAAGATCTCGGTGATGGGCGGCGAACAGGCCGCCTCCGTCCTCGCGACCGTCAAGCGCGACCAGCTGGAGGCGCACGGCGAGGAGTGGAGCGCCGAGGAGGAGGCCGCCTTCAAGGCGCCGGTCCGCGAGCAGTACGAGACCCAGGGCAACGCCTACTACGCGACCGCGCGGCTGTGGGACGACGGAGTGATCGACCCGCTGGAGACCCGGCAGGTGCTGGGGCTGGCGCTGACCGCCTGCGCCAACGCGCCGCTTCCCCAGAAGGACAGCACCGCGCCCGGCTACGGCGTCTTCCGGATGTGAGAGGGATGTCCACAGGAATGGCCACCAACTTCGACACCGTGCTCATCGCCAACCGCGGCGAGATCGCGGTCCGTGTGATCCGCACACTGCGCGCCCTCGGCATCCGCTCGGTCGCCGTCTTCAGCGACGCGGACGCCGACGCCCGCCATGTCCGCGAGGCCGACACCGCCGTACGCATCGGCCCGGCCCCGGCCGCCGAGAGCTATCTGTCCGTGGAGCGGCTGCTGGAGGCGGCCGCCCGGACCGGCGCCCAGGCGGTCCACCCGGGCTATGGCTTCCTCGCCGAGAACGCAGCCTTCGCCCGTGCCTGCGCGGACGCCGGGCTGGTCTTCATCGGCCCGTCCGCCGAGGCCATCGAGCTGATGGGCGACAAGATCCGCGCCAAGGAGACGGTGCGGGAGGCCGGCGTCCCGGTCGTGCCCGGCTCCTCGGGCAGCGGGCTGACCGATGAGCAACTGGCCGCCGCGGCACGGGAGATCGGCGTCCCGGTGCTGCTCAAGCCGTCCGCGGGCGGCGGCGGCAAGGGCATGCGGCTGGTCCGCGACGAGGCGCTGCTGGCCGACGAGATCGCGTCCGCGCGCCGCGAGGCCCGCTCCTCCTTCGGCGACGACACCCTGCTCGTCGAGCGCTGGATCGACCGGCCACGGCACATCGAGATCCAGGTGCTGGCGGACGGCCACGGCAACGTCATCCACCTCGGCGAGCGCGAGTGCTCCCTCCAGCGCCGCCACCAGAAGGTCATCGAGGAGGCCCCCTCGGTGCTGCTGGACGAGGCCACCCGCGCCGCGATGGGTGAGGCGGCCGTGCAGGCGGCCCGCTCCTGCGGCTACCGCGGTGCCGGCACCGTCGAGTTCATCGTGCCCGGCAAGGACCCGTCCTCCTACTACTTCATGGAGATGAACACCCGCCTCCAGGTCGAGCACCCGGTCACCGAGATGGTCACCGGCATCGACCTGGTCGAGTGGCAGCTGCGGGTCGCGGCCGGTGAGCATCTCCCGTACGCCCAGGAGGACATCACCCTCACCGGGCACGCCATCGAGGCGCGGATCTGCGCCGAGGACCCGGCGCGCGACTTCCTGCCGACCGGCGGCACGGTGCTCGCGCTGCACGAGCCGCAGGGCGGCGGTGTGCGCACGGACTCCGGGCTCTCCGAGGGCGGGGAGGTCGGCAGCCGCTACGACCCGATGCTGTCCAAGGTGATCGCCCACGGGCCGGACCGGGCGAGCGCGCTGCGCCGCCTCCGGGCCGCGCTGGCCGGGACGGTCACCCTCGGCGTCACCACCAACGCCGGATTCCTGCGGCGGCTGCTGGCCCACCCGGACGTGGTCTCCGGCGAGCTGGACACCGGTCTGGTGGAGCGGGAGGCGGCCGGTCTGGTCGACGGCACGGTGCCGGACGAGGTGTACGCGGCGGCCGCGGCGGTGCGGCAGGCCGCCCTGGAGCCGGCGGTGGAGGACGGCGGCTGGCGCGACCCGTTCGCCGCGCCGAACGGCTTCCGGCTCGGCGGCGAGCCCGCGCCCGTACGCCACTGGCTGCGGGTGCCGGGGCACGACCCGGTGCCGCACGACGTACGTCCCGGCTCCCCGGCCGGACAGCTGGAGCCGGGCCGCGTACGCATCACCGTTGACGGGGTGGTGCACAGCTTCCACCACCGCGGCGACTGGCTCGGGCGGGACGGCGACTCGTGGCAGGTGACCACCCACGACCCGGTGGCCGCGGCGCTGCGCGGGGCCGCCGGGGCGCACGGTGCGGACACCCTCGCCGCCCCGATGCCCGGCACCGTCACCGTCGTCAAGGTCGCCGTCGGCGACGAGGTGGCCGCGGGCCAGGGCCTGCTGGTGGTGGAGGCGATGAAGATGGAGCACGTCATCTCCGCACCGCACGCCGGGACCGTCACCGAACTCGATGTCACCGCGGGCTCGACCGTCGCCATGGACCAGATCCTGGCCGTGGTCGCCCCGCACGAGAGCCCCGAGGAGTCCGCCGCGTCCGCGGGCGGCCCCGAGGGCGGGCAGGAGAGCGCCTCATGACCGCGGCCGGACTGCCGATGGAGATCCGCGCGGACGGGCTGCCCACCCGCGTACGGATCCATGAGGTCGGCGCGCGCGACGGGCTGCAGAACGAGCAGACCGTGGTGCCCACGGAGATCAAGGCGGAGTTCATCCACCGCCTCGCCGCCGCGGGCCTGCCAACCGTCGAGGCCACCAGCTTCGTCCACCCCAAGTGGGTGCCCCAACTCGCCGACGCCGAGCAGCTGTTCCCGCTGCTGGACGATCTCGATCCGCAGCGGCTGCCCGTGCTGGTCCCCAACGAGCGCGGGCTGGACCGGGCGCTCGCGCTGGGCGCCCGCCGGATCGCGGTGTTCGGCAGCGCCACCGAGTCGTTCGCCAAGGCCAACCTCAACCGGACGGTCGACGAGGCGCTGGCGATGTTCGCCCCGGTCGTCGCACGGGCCAAGGACGCCGGGGTGCACGTCCGCGGCTATCTCTCGATGTGCTTCGGCGACCCCTGGGAGGGCCCGGTGCCCGTCGCGCAGACCGTCCGGGTCTGCCGGGCACTGCTCGACCTGGGCTGCGACGAGCTGAGCCTGGGCGACACCATCGGGGTGGCCACCCCCGGTCATGTGCAGAGCCTGCTGGCCGCCCTCGGCGAGGCCCAGGTCCCCGCCTCCCGTATCGGGGTGCACTTCCACGACACCTACGGGCAGGCCCTCGCCAACACCTTCGCCGCGCTGCAGCACGGCATCACCACCATCGACGCCTCGGCGGGCGGCCTCGGCGGCTGCCCGTACGCCAAGAGCGCCACCGGCAACCTCGCCACCGAAGACCTCGTGTGGATGCTGCACGGCCTCGGCATCGAGACCGGGGTCGACCTGGACCGCCTGACCGCCACCAGCGTGTGGATGGCCGGGGTCCTGGGCCGGCCGAGCCCCTCGCGTACCCTCCGTGCCCTCTCCCACCAGGAGTGAACCCTCATGTCCCTTGACCACCGTCTGCCCGCCGAGCTGGAAGAACTCCGGCGTACGGTCGAGGCGTTCGCGCACGACGTCGTCGCCCCGAAGATCGGCGAGTACTACGAGCAGCATGCGTTCCCGTACGAGATCGTGCAGGAAATGGGCCGGATGGGCCTGTTCGGGCTGCCCTTCCCCGAGGAGTACGGCGGGATGGGCGGCGACTACCTCGCCCTCGGCATCGCCCTGGAGGAGCTGGCCCGGGTCGACTCCTCGGTGGCCATCACCCTGGAGGCGGGCGTCTCCCTGGGCGCCATGCCGGTCTACCACTTCGGAACGGAGGAGCAGAAGCGCGAGTGGCTGCCCAAGCTGTGCAGCGGTGAGATGCTCGGCGCCTTCGGCCTCACCGAGCCCGACGGCGGCTCGGACGCCGGCGCGACGCGGACGACCGCGGTGCGCGACGGCGGGGACTGGGTGATCAACGGCAGCAAGTGCTTCATCACCAACTCCGGTACGGACATCACCGGTCTGGTCACGGTCACCGCCGTCACCGGCCGCAAGGACGACGGCAGCCCGCTGATCTCCTCGATCATCGTGCCGTCCGGCACCCCGGGCTTCACGGTCGGCGCCCCGTACTCCAAGGTCGGCTGGAGCGCCTCCGACACCCGCGAGCTGGCCTTCTCCGACGTCCGGGTCCCGGTCGGCAACCTCCTGGGCGAGGAGGGCCGCGGCTACGCCCAGTTCCTGCGCATCCTCGACGAGGGCCGGATCGCCATCGCGGCGCTGGCCACCGGCCTGGCGCAGGGCTGTGTGGACGAGTCGGTGCGCTACGCCAAGGAGCGGAAGGCCTTCGGCCGCGCGATCGGCAGCAACCAGGCGATCCAGTTCAAGCTCGCCGACATGGAGATGCGGGCGCACACCTCCCGGCTGGCCTGGCGCGACGCCGCGTCCCGGCTGGTGCACGGCGAGCCCTTCAAGAAGGAGGCCGCGCTCGCCAAGCTCTACTCGTCCGAGATCGCGGTGGACAACGCCCGCGAGGCCACCCAGATCCACGGCGGGTACGGCTTCATGAACGAGTACCCGGTCGCCCGGATGTGGCGGGACGCCAAGATCCTGGAGATCGGCGAGGGCACCAGCGAGGTCCAGCGGATGCTGATCGCCCGGGAGTTGGGCGTCGTCTAGGGCGTCGTCCCGGGCGTGGCCCGGTGCGGTGAAGGAAGGCGGTCCGGTCGCTTCGGTGACCGGGCCGCCGCTTTTGTGCGCGCTTTCTCTGCGCGCTTCCTGTGCGCGCTTCCTGTGCGCGCTTCCTGTGCGCGTTGACGGAGCCTCCGACGGTGTCGCGCTGCCGACGTCCCGGACACCGCGCGCCCCTGTGCGCGTCCGCGCCTGTACCCCGGTGCGTCGGGAGCATGCGGCGGCCGGAGGGCGCGCGGGCGCACCACCATGATCCGTCTGCATCGCTTCGGGGTTTATGACTCGTGGATGCGAGTTCGCCCCCTTTCACGCCGTACCGGCGCGCGCTCCCTCCTGTTTGGCTTGCTCCTGAACACGGCCACTTTGGTCACGCCAGGCCGTTTTGCTCACTTCTGTTCATGTCCCGGGAGGGAATGTGTCCGTACCGGACGTCACCGGTTCCGCTGCCGAAGAGCCCGCTCTCGCACCACCCGCAGACAGCGCGCGCACCAGCCTCAGCACCCAGGCCGCGCGCCAACTGGCGACCACCACCAAGTCCGAGCCCCAGATGCAGGCCATCACCTCGCGATGGCTGCTGAAGACGCTGCCCTGGGTGGACGTCAAGGGCGGCTCCTACCGGGTCAACCGGCGTCTGCAGCTCCGCGTCGGCCGGGGCCGGGTCCAGTTCGAGCACAACGGCGCGGACGACATCCGGGTGATCCCGCAGACGCTCACCGAGCTGCCCGCCCTGCGCGGCTACTCCGACACCGAGGTCCTCAAGGAGCTCGCCGGCCGCTTCCGGGTCCGGGAGGTCCGGGCCGGCCAGGTCCTCTTCGAGGCCGGTCAGCCCACCACCGAGGCGTACCTCGTCGTCCACGGCCGGTTCGCCCGCTACACGGTCGGCAAGTACGGCGAGGAGGAGGTCACCGGGGTCGTCACGGACGGCGACCAGATGGGGGACGAGGCGATCGGCCGGCCCGACCCCCGGTGGCTGAGCTCGGTCCGGGCCGAAACGGCGGGCGTCCTGATGACGCTGCCCTGGGACGTGGTCCGGGAGTTCACCGACCGGGTGCCGTCCCTGGCCGCCCATCTGACGGCGTACGCGGAGCGGCAGCAGCGCCCCATGAACCGCAAGGGAGAGGCGGAGGTACCGGTGCGGGCGGGGCACGTCGGCGAGCCGACGCTGTCCGGCGGCTTCGTCGACTACGACCTCGCCCCGCGCGAGTACGAGCTCTCCCTGACCCAGACCGTGCTGCGGGTCCACAGCCGGGTCGCCGATCTCTACAACGACCCGATGGACCAGACCCAGCAGCAACTCCGGCTCACCGTCGAGGAGATCCGCGAGCGCCAGGAGTGGGAGCTGCTCAACAACCGGGAGTTCGGGCTGCTGCACAACGCCGACTACGGCCAGCGCATCAGCACCTACACCGGCCCGCCCACCCCGGACGACATGGACGAGCTGTTGTCCATGCGCCGCAAGACACGGCTGTTCCTGGCCCATCCGAAGGCGATCGCCGCCTTCTTCCGGCAGTGCAACAAGCGCGGTCTGGTACCGGGCACGGCGAATGTCGACGGCCACGAGGTGCCCGCCTGGCGCGGTGTCCCGATCTTCCCGTGCGGCAAGATCCCGGTCAGCGACACGCACACCAGCAGCATCCTCGCGCTGCGCACCGGTGAGGCGGACCAGGGAGTCGTCGGTCTGCACCAGACCGGCATCCCCGAGGAGTATCAGCCGGGCCTGAACGTCCGGTTCATGGGCATCGACCCGTCCGCCGTCATCAACTACCTCGTCACCGCCTACTACTCGGTGGCCATCCTCGTGCCCGACGCCGTCGGAGTCCTGGAGAACGTCCAGATCGGCCGGAGCGCCGACTGATCAGGTGGAGTCCCGAACCATGAGCACGCCCCCGAACACCGCCGCCGCGTTCTCGCTGCCCGGCCCGCCGAACCTCGCCCGCACCCTGCGGACCCGTCCCCCCGGCGGAGCCGTCCCCGGGCTGAGGTACCGGCCCGCCGCACCCGCCGACCCCGAGAAGGCCGAGGAGATCGACCGCAGGCTGGAGGCCTGGGCCCGCCAACTGGACCTGTTCCCCGCGCAGTGGACCGGGGACTTCACCCAGTTCCAGTTCGGCCGGGCCGTCGTCCTCCAGCATCCCGGCGCGGCCGACCTCGAACGCCTCACCGTCGCGGGCAAGCTGCTGCTGGCCGAGAACATCGTCGACAACTGCTACTGCGAGGAGGACGAGGGCAAGGGCGGCGCCCACCGTGGCCTCGGCGGCCGGCTGATCATGGCCCAGTCGGCACTCGACCCGCTCCACGGCACCCCCGAGCTGGAGGAGGAGTGGCGCCACGGTGTGCAGGCCGACGGACCGCTGCGCTCCTACCACTGGGCCCTGAAGGACTACGCGGCCCTCGCCACCCCCAGCCAGACCGACCGGTTCGTCCAGGACATCGCCCGGCTGCACCTCGGCTATCTCGCCGAGGCCGCCTGGGCGGAGACACGGCATGCGCCGCGGGTCTGGGAGTACCTGGTCATGCGGCAGTTCAACAATTTCCGTCCCTGTCTGTCCATCGTCGACGCCGTGGACGGCTACGAACTGCCCGAGGCGCTCTACGCGCGCCCCGAGGTCCAGCGGGTCACCGCGCTGGCCTGCAACGCCACGACCATCGTCAACGACCTGTACTCCTTCACCAGGGAGCTGGCGAGTGACCCGGACCATCTGAACCTGCCCCAGGTGGTGGCCGCCAACGACCAACGCGGCCTGAAGGCCGCCTACTTGAAGAGCGTCGAGATCCACAACCAGATCATGGAGGCGTTCGAGACGGAGTCGGCTCCGCTGGCCGCCCTCTCGCCCCTCCTCGAACGGTACGTCCGCGGCCTGGCCGACTGGGTGTCCGGCAACCACGAGTGGCACGCCACCAACACCGACCGCTACCAGCTGCCCAACTACTGGTAGTCCGATCCGCGCACCACAAGCAAGGAGTCACCGTTGACCATCACTCACGCCGACACCGCCCGCACACCGGTGCCGACCCAGTCCACGTACCAGTCCCGGGTCGCGGACTACTGGAACGCCGAGGAAAACCCGGTCAACCTCGAACTGGGCAAGATCGACGACCTCTACCACCACCACTACGGCATCGGGGAGGCCGACCGGTCGGTGCTGAACGAGCCGGACCCCGGCCGGCGCCGCGACCGGGTCACCGGCGAACTCCACCGGCTGGAGCACGCCCAGGCCGAACTCCTCGTCTCCCACCTCGGTGACCTCTCCCCCACCGACCGCGTCTTCGACGCCGGGTGCGGCCGCGGCGGCGGCAGCGTGGTCGCGCATCTGCGCTACGGCTGCCACGCCGACGGGGCCACGATCTCCGCCAAGCAGGCCGACTTCGCCAACGGGCAGGCCCGCAAGCGCGGTATCGACGACAAGGTGCGCTACCACCACCGCAACATGCTCGACACCGGCTTCACCCCCGGCGCGTACGCGGCGTCCTGGAACAACGAGTCGACCATGTACGTCGAGCTGGACCTGCTCTTCGCCGAGCATGCGCGGCTGCTGCGGCGCGGCGGGCGCTACGTCACGATCACCGGCTGCTACAACGACGCCTACGGGCGCGCCTCCCGCGAGGTGTCCCTCATCAACGCCCACTACATCTGCGACATCCACCCGCGTTCGGAGTACTTCCGCGCCATGGCCCGCAACCGGCTCGTCCCCGTGCACGTCGAGGACCTGACGGAGGCCGCGCTGCCGTACTGGGAGTTGCGCCGGGAGGCCGACCACCTGGTCACGGGGATCGAGGACACCTTCCTGACCGCGTACCGCAACGGCAGCTTCCAGTACCTGCTGATCGCCGCCGAGCGGGTCTGAGGACTCGGGAGACCGTGCCGGACGTCCGAGGACGCCCGGCACGGCCGTCTCACCGCGCGGGCCAGGGCACCTCCGGTGCGCGGTAGTAGTTCATGCCCAGGGCGTCCCAGCGCGGCCCCTGGGCGGCCAGCCGCACCTTGTAGTCGTCCCAGTCGTGGGTGCTCGCCGGGGACCAGCCCAGCTCCGCGATGCCGGGCAGCCGCGGGAAGGCCATGTACTCGATGTGCGCGGAGGTGGAGAGCGTCTCGGACCACAGGGGCGCCTCGACGCCGAGGAGGGAGTCCGCGGGCGCGCCCTGGAGGTAGCTGCCCGGGTCCCAGTCGTAGGAGCGCCTGGTGTCGACATAGCCGGCCCAGGACAGGCCCAGCGGCGTGTTCTTGTCGTACTTCATGTCGAGGTAGGCGCGGTCGGCGGGCGAGAGGACCAGCCGGGTGCCGTTCCGGGCGGCGTCGGCGACCTGCTGACGCTCCGCGGCGCTCGTCTTGTCGTAGCCCCAGTACTGCGCGACGGCGCCCTTCGCCGGGTGCGCCCCGGTCAGCTGGTGCCAGCCGACCACGGTCTTGCCGTATTTGGCGACCACCGGCTGGACCTTGTCCATGAAGGTCACGTAGTCCGCATGGCTGGTGGAGTGCGCCTCGTCGCCGCCGATGTGGAGGTACCGGCCGGGCGTCAGGGCCGCGACCTCACGGATGACGTCGTCGATGAAGTCGTACGTCTCCTTCTTCGGCACGCACAGGGAGCTGAAGCCGACCTCGGTGCCGGTGTAGAGCGGCGGTGCCTGGCCGTTGCAGTTGAGCGGGGCGTACGAGGCCAGCGCGGCGTTGGTGTGGCCCGGCATGTCGATCTCGGGGACGACGGTCAGATAGCGGGACGCGGCATAGCGGACGATCTCGCGGTAGTCGTCCTTGGTGTAGTAGCCGCCGGCGCCGCCGCCGACCTGGGTGGAGCCGCCGTAGGTCGCCAGCCGCGGCCAGGACTTGATCGCGATCCGCCAGCCCTGGTCGTCCGAGAGATGCAGATGCAGCTTGTTGATCTTGTACATGGCGAGCTGGTCGATGTACCGCTTGACCTGCGCCACGGTGAAGAAGTGCCGGGAGACGTCGAGCATCGCGCCGCGGTAGCCGTAGCGCGGGGAGTCGGCGATGGTGCCCCCGGCGATCCGCCAGGGCCCGCGCCGGGCGTCCTGCCGCTCCACGTCGGCGGGCAGCAGCTGGCGCAGGGTCTGGACGCCGTGGAAGAGGCCCGCGGGGCGCGCGGCACTGAGGGTGACCGCACGGCCGTCGGAGGTCAGCCGGTAGCCCTCGTCGCCCAGCCCCCCGGTGCCGCTGCCGCCGAGCCGGAGGACGATGCCGTCCCGGCCGTCCTTGGTGGTCACGGGGAGGGCGAACCCGGTGGCGGGCCGCAGCAGCCCCGCCAGATAGCCGGCGATCCGCTTGGCCTCACCGGAGCCGCCGGGCACCCGGATCCGGGTGCGGTCACCGAGGGTGTACGCGTCCCCGCCGCCGCGTACGGACGCGGGCGCGGGGATCACCCGGTCCAGTGGAGTGGCGGCCCGGGGGGCGGCACCGGCGGCGCCCTGCGGCGGTACGGCGGCGGTTCCCAGCCCCGCCGCCGCGACCAGCAGCAGCGAGAACAGCAGTCTGCGTCGTCTCATCGACGGTCCCTTCGGCGAACCTCGTGCATGGCATGGTGCATGGCATGGAGCGACCGAACGGTGACCATGCGTACCGTGAGCCTCCAATCCGGTCAAGGTTCAGACCAGTTTCCGGCCCCCAAATCGGGGATGTGCCCGATAGCGGGCAGATTTCTTGCGAATCTTCGCGGCGCCCCGCAGTATCAACGGGTGCTCGAACGCCGTCACCGCGCTGAAGCGCCGCACGAAGACCTGGTGGACCACCTGGTGCGCAGCACACCGCTACAGCGCGGTGAGGCCGCCCGGGTGGTGCTGGACGTGCTGGCGTACTTCGACGAGACCACGGAGGAGTTCGTCCGCCGCCGCCATCGGGAGCTGCAGTCCCAGGGACTGCGCAACGAGGAGATCTTCGAACGGATCCGCCACGAGATGCCGCACCGCGCCGTGGCCCCGCCCGATCTCTCGGCCCGCCAGCTGCGCCGCCTCGTCTACGGCTGACGGCCGCGCCCGGGACGCCGGGCAGCACGAACCATTGCCACAACGCTTTTCTGGGAGGGTCACTGCATGTGCGGGATCGTTGGATATATCGGCAAGCGTGATGTCGCCCCGCTGCTCCTTGAGGGTCTGCAGCGCCTGGAGTACCGGGGCTACGACTCCGCGGGCATCGCCATCCACGCCAAGGGCACCGGCAAGGCCACGGGCGGCCTGAAGACCGCCAAGGCCAAGGGCCGGGTCCGCGAGCTGGAGTCCCGGCTGCCCAAGCGCTTCGCGGGCTCCACCGGCATCGCGCACACCCGTTGGGCCACCCACGGCGCGCCGACCGACGAGAACGCCCACCCGCACCAGGACACCGAGGGCAAGGTCGCGGTCGTCCACAACGGCATCATCGACAACGCCGCGGACGTGCGCGCCAAGCTCACCGCCGACGGCATCGTCTTCGCCTCCGAGACCGACACCGAGGTGCTGGCCCACCTGATCGCCCGCTCCCCGGCCGAGAAGCTGGAGGAGAAGGTCCGCGAGGCGCTGCGGCACATCGAGGGCACGTACGGCATCGCCGTGCTGCACGCCGACTTCCCCGACCGCATCGTGGTGGCCCGCAACGGCTCCCCGGTCGTCCTGGGCATCGGCGAGCACGAGATGTTCGTCTCCTCGGACGTCGCCGCGCTGGTCTCGCACACCCGTCAGGTCGTCACCCTCGACGACGGCGAGATGGCCACCCTCAAGGCCGACGACTACCGCACGTACACCACCGAGGGCTCGCGCACCACGTCCGCCCCGGAGACCGTCGAGTACGCGGCCGAGTCCTACGACTTGGGCGGCCACGACACCTACATGCACAAGGAGATCTCCGAGCAGGCGGACGCGGTGGACCGCGCGCTGCGCGGGCGGATCGACGACCGCTTCTCCACCGTGCACCTCGGCGGCCTGAACCTCGACGCCCGCGAGGCGCGCGGGGTGCGCCGGGTGAAGATCCTGGGCTGCGGCACCTCGTACCACGCGGGCCAGATCGGCGCGCAGATGATCGAGGAGCTGGCCCGGATCCCCTCGGACGCCGAGCCGGCCTCCGAGTTCCGCTACCGCAACCCGGTCGTGGACCCCGACACGCTGTACGTGGCCGTCTCCCAGTCCGGTGAGACCTACGACGTGCTGGCGGCCGTCCAGGAGCTCAAGCGCAAGGGCGCACGGGTGCTGGGCCTGGTGAACGTGGTCGGCTCGGCGATCGCCCGGGAGACCGACGGCGGCATCTACGTCCACGCCGGCCCCGAGGTCTGCGTGGTCTCCACCAAGTGCTTCACCAACATGGTGGTCTCCTTCGCGCTGCTCGCCCTGCACCTCGGCCGGATCCGTGATCTGTCCGTCGCGGACGGCAAGCGGATCATCGAGGGTCTGCGCAAGCTGCCCGCGCAGATCGACGAGATCCTCAAGGGCGAGGAGGACATCAAGAAGCTGTCGGCCGCCTATGCGGACGCCAAGTCGATGATGTTCATCGGCCGGGTGCGCGGCTACCCGGTGGCCCGCGAGGCCTCCCTGAAGCTCAAGGAGGTCTCCTACATCCACGCCGAGGCCTACCCGGCGTCGGAGCTCAAGCACGGCCCGCTGGCCCTCATCGAGCCCGCGATGCCGACCGTCGCGATCGTCCCCGACGACGACCTGCTGGAGAAGAACCGCGCCGCGCTGGAGGAGATCAAGGCCCGCAGCGGCCGCATCCTGGCCGTCGCGCACCAGGAGCAGGAGAAGGCCGACCACACCATCGTCGTCCCGAAGAACGAGCCCGAGCTGGACCCGATCCTCATGGGCATCCCGCTCCAACTGCTCGCCTACCACACGGCGTTGGCCCTCGGCCGCGACATCGACAAGCCCCGCAACCTGGCGAAGTCCGTCACGGTCGAGTAGCAACCGGGGGGGAGCCCGGTGGAGCGCTCCCCCCACCTCACCCCAATCCACCCCACCGAAGCGACAATTGAGCACCCCCCACGGCGCCCAGCCACCTCCGCGAAAGCGGCGCCGGCTCAGGCGCAAAGGCGAGTTGGTCCGCGCCGGGGGCGCGTCAGGGAATCACGATGACCGGGCGCTGCGCCCGGCGGGCCAGCCGGCCGGCCACCGAGCCGAAGATCCGGCCGACGATGCCGTGTGTGGAGCCGACCACGATCGCGTCGGCCTCGTACTCCCGGCCGACCTCCTCCAGCTCGTGGCAGATGTCACCGCCGCGCTCGACGAGGATCCAGGGCACCTCGGTGAGATGGTCCGCACAGGCCAGCTCCAGGCCGAGCACTTCGGTGCGGTGATCCGGCACATCCACGAAGACCGGGGGCTCACAGCCCGCCCAGACGGTCGTCGGCAGCCGGTTGGCCACATGGACGATGATCAGACCCGAGCCGAGGCGCCGGGCCATACCGATTGCATACGCCAACGCTCGCTCGCTCGACATGGAGCCGTCGAAGCCGACCACGACGCCGTGCCGGAACGCGGGGTCGCAGGAGTGGCGCGTCTTTTCCGCCGCTTCGAGGTCCGCCATGGGATCGGCGACCTGCTTGCGGTCCGCGGGTTCGGGGATTTCGTGACCGGCCATTGGTGTCTCGGCGAGGACGTCCTCTTGCGGAGGGGCGAACGGGGAACGGCGATTGACTTGATCCGGCAGTTGACTGAGCTGGCGCGCCCGAGGTGCGGGAGCCATAGTTCAAAGAGGAACGATACGACTGGGAATCATCTTCCCAACCCGATACCCCAAGAGTACGGCGCCACTCCCCCGCTGCCCAGAGCCCGCAACGGACGCGGGGCGCCCGCGCGAGGTGGGTGGGGCCTCGAACGTTCCCCGGAGCATGCCGGAGCGTGGCGCGGATGGCAATGCCCCGGCCTGCCCCCGTACGTACCCCTCGCGGTGACCCATGATCGTCGTCGGCGTTGTAGTAACAGCCCGTCCGAGGGGAGTGCGCGGTGCCGTTGCCGTCCGACAGATCACCCGACCCAGTGAGCGATGTGGTGCGCTGGGGCGCGTTCAGCTGTGCCCTGGTACCCCTCGTACTGATCTTCAGCGGCGCCTCCTGGGCCGGTGCGACCGGCGCCGCCGCCGGTCTGGCCGCTGTGACCTGCGCCTGTCGCGCACTGTTGCGGCATTCCGAACGGACCGCCGCGCGGGTCCGCGTGCGTGAGGTCGGAAGACACCGGGACAGAAGCGGACGTTCAGGGGCGGCGGCGCACGGGGGCGGCCGGCATTCCGAAGGGCGTACGCCGGTCGATTGAGGGCGCCTGCAAGTCTGCGCGCGACCGTTTTCAGCCAACTTCCGGCCGAGGTCCACACCTTGTCCGCGGCACCCCTCAACCCTGGTGTGAGCAGGGAGGAAAGGACCGCTGGGCATGGTTGTGCCCTACTGCGAACGGGCAGAGCCGAGACGCGTACTTCCCATGTAGGCCCGACGAGTGGAACGCTTCGTGATCGAATGCTTCGCGCCAAGTTGCCATATCGACATACCAGCGGGTGGTGAACTTGGCACTCCATCCTCACGGAACACAGTAGATTCGATCTTGGTAGCAATGGCGGGGGAACTGTGCAGGACCGAGAGGGCGAGACGACCGAGGGGGGCTTAAGTGCCATGAGCCAGGACTCCGCTGCCGTACCAGATGCCGCACGCAAGCTCGCCGCCCGACGACGCCGCGAAATAGTCGCGGTGCTCCTCTTCAGCGGCGGCCCCATTTTCGAGAGCTCCATTCCGCTCTCGGTCTTCGGCATCGACCGCCAGGACGCAGGCGTCCCGCGGTACCGGCTGCTTGTGTGCGCGGGCGAAGATGCGCCTTTGCGCACGACCGGGGGGCTCGAACTTTCCGCCCCCTACGGGCTGGAGGCGATCTCCCGTGCCGGGACGGTCGTCGTACCGGCCTGGCGTTCCATCACCCAGGCCCCGCCGCCCGCCGCGCTCGACGCGCTGCGCCGCGCGCATGAAGAAGGGGCCAGAATCGTCGGGTTGTGCACGGGGGCGTTCGTCCTCGCCGCGGCCGGACTGCTCGACGGCCGCCCGGCCACGACCCATTGGATGTACGCGCCGACGCTCGCCAAGCGTTATCCGTCCGTCCATGTGGACCCCCGCGAGCTCTTCGTCGACGACGGCGATGTGCTCACGTCCGCGGGGACGGCGGCCGGTATCGACCTGTGTCTGCACATCGTGCGCACCGACCACGGCGCGGACGCCGCGAACGCGCTGGCCCGCCGGCTCGTCGTGCCGCCCCGCCGCACCGCGTCCGACATGGGGCACCAGCGCTACCTGGACAGGTCATTACCTGAAGAGATCGGCGCCGACCCGCTCGCCGAGGTCGTCGCCTGGGCGCTGGAGCATCTCCACGAGCAGTTCGACGTGGAGACGCTGGCCGCGCGCGCCTACATGAGCAGGCGCACCTTCGACCGGCGCTTCCGTTCCCTGACCGGGAGCGCTCCGCTGCAGTGGCTGATCACCCAGCGGGTGCTGCAGGCCCAGCGGCTGCTGGAGACCTCCGACTATTCGGTGGACGAGGTCGCCGGGCGCTGCGGATTCCGCTCGCCGGTCGCCCTGCGCGGCCACTTCCGACGGCAGCTGGGCGCCTCGCCCGCGGCCTACCGTGCGGCCTACCGCGCGCGCCGGCCGCAGAACGGGGGGTCCGAACCCGCGCTGAGACCGGAGCGGGCGGAGCGTGCCGAGCGGCCGGAGCGCGAGCGGGCGGCGCTGGGGGCGGGCAGCGGGGACCGGTATGCGGCCGCCGCGCTGGCCGGCCACGGACTGGCGACCGCCGAAGCGGCCGAAGCGGGCAAACCGCAGTCGGACGCCTACGCCTCCCGCCTGCCGGAATCCCCGGTCGGCCGGGGAGCGGGCCGCCCCGTGCTGCCCGGACAGCGGGAGCGCCCCGTAGGGTGAGATGTATGAACGATCGCATGGTGTGGATCGACTGCGAGATGACCGGACTCTCGCTGGCGAATGACGCGCTCATCGAGGTGGCCGCACTGGTCACCGACTCGGAGCTGAATGTGCTGGGCGACGGGGTGGATGTGGTGATCCGCCCTCCGGCCGAGTCGCTCGGCACCATGCCGGAGGTGGTGCGCCAGATGCACACCGCCTCCGGGCTGCTGGAGGAGCTGGACAGCGGGACGACGCTGGAGGCGGCGGAGGCGCAGGTGCTTGCGTACATCAAGCAGCATGTGCCGGAGCCGGGGAAGGCGCCGCTGTGCGGCAATTCCGTCGGCACCGACCGTGGCTTCCTGCTGCGCGACATGCCGACGCTGGAGAGCTACCTCCACTACCGGATCGTCGATGTCTCGTCCGTGAAGGAACTGGCCCGGCGCTGGTTCCCGCGGGCCTACTTCAACAGTCCGGACAAGAACGGCAACCACCGGGCGCTGGCGGACATCCGCGAATCCATCGCGGAACTGCGCTACTACCGGGAGGCGGTCTTCGTGCCGCAGCCCGGCCCCGACTCGGACACCGCGAAGGCCATCGCCGCCAAGCACGTCTTGCCGGCCGAGCAGCAGTCCACACCGTAGTGAGCCGGAGGGCGCGTGTCGCGCGGTGCCCGGGTCCGCCCGTGACCCGCGCGACACGCCCTCGGTCCCGGGACACGAAACCTGGGCGCGAGCACCCCTCCGGACCCTGTACACTTTTTCTCAGCCGGTGGGGAAAAAGAACCACACAGCACCGGTCATGGTGGGTATAGCTCAGCTGGTAGAGCACCTGGTTGTGGTCCAGGATGTCGCGGGTTCAAGTCCCGTTACTCACCCCACTTCAAGGCCCCCGACCTCAGGTCGGGGGCCTTGGCGTTTGTCGGCGTACCGGCTCCCCTTATATGCCGCCATATATAGGGAGCCGGATTTGGGGGGCCGGATGTGGGGAGTCGGATGTGGGGAGTCGGCTTCCGGAAGGGGTGCCGGTTCAGTAGCCGACGGTGAAGCGCTCGCCGAGGTGGCGGGGCCGCTCGATCTCGTCGAGGACGGCGACGGCGTAGTCCTCGGTGGATATCCGGCTGTGGCCCCCGGCGTCGGTGACCAGATCGTCGGTGGCGGTGCGGTAGCTGCCGGTGCGCTCGCCGGGCTCGATGGTGGCCGCCGGGCTGAGGTTGGTCCAGCGCACATCGGAGACGGAGCGGTAGAAGTCCAGCGCGTCGCCGTGGGCGTGCATGATCTGCAGCAGGAATTCGGGGAGGCCCTCCGCGTCCCAGACCTGCTTGCCGTCCGGGGTGCGCAGCGAGCCGGCACCGCCGACGGTGAGCAGCCGGGGTGCCGCGTCGCCGAGGGTGCGCAGACCGGCGACGAGGGACTCGGCGGCGGGCTTGATCGTGGCGATGTGGCCCGGGCCGTCGCCGCCGCCGACCGCGCTCACCAGGACGTCCCGGCCCTTGGCCGCGGCGGCGACGGAGGCCGGGTCGAGGATGTCGCCGGTGGTCACGGTCAGGTGCTCATCGGTCGTGGTGATCTTGGCGGGGTCGCGGACGACCGCGGTGACCCGGTGGCCGCGCCGGAGGGCCTCGTGGAGGATGCGGCTTCCGATGGTGCCGTTGGCCCCGAAGAGAGCGATCGTGGACATGGTGGGTCTCCCAGCTGTTCCGTGGTCCCGGTCGGGACTTCCGTTTTCCGTCAGCTGATGTGCTGACGTCTTTACGCTAGGGGCACGAGCAGGACGTTTCGGGGTAGCGAGGAGACCAGCGATGGTCAGAAAGCGACAGGAGGGCGGGGAGCCCGTTCCGGAGATCCGGGAGGTGGCGTTCTCCGCGCCGGCCGGGCGGCCGGCCGGGGTGGAGGTGCTGACGCTCGCGGAGCTGCGGGCGCGGGCGGACGCCTGCCAACTGGCCACCCCGCACCGCCCCGGCTTCCACCATCTGCTGCTCCTGGACCGCGGCCGGCTGGTGCACAGCGTCGACTTCCGGGAGCACCTCATGGCCCCGGGCGATCTGCTGTGGTCGCGCCCCGGGCAGGTCCAGCACTTCGGCGATCTGACGGGTGCGGAGGGGCGGCTGGTGCTCTTCGAGGCGGGCTTCCTGGACCCGGCGACCGCGGCCGCGGCCCGGATCGAGGACTGGTACGGGCCGCCCGTACGGCATCCCGAGGGCGCTGCGGCGCGGGGCGTGGCCGAGGCGCTGCGGCAGCTGCACACCGAGTTCGGGGCGCTGGGCGGGCTGCCGCTGGAGATCCACCTCGATGTGCTGCGGCATCTGCTGGCCGTGCTGGTGCTGCGGGCCGCGCACCCGGGTGGTGCGGCGGGCGGGGAGCGCGACGGGGCCTGTGCGGCGAGCGCGACGTATCTGCGTTTCCGGGACGCGGTGGAGCGGGGCTTCACCCGCAGCCGCCGGGTCGCCGACTACGCCCGCTCGCTGGGCTATGCGCCGCGCACCCTCTCCCGGGCCACCGAGGCCGCCGCCGGGGTGGGGGCGAAGGAGTTCATCGACCGGCGGGTGGCGCTGGAGGCCAAGCGGCTGCTGGCGCACGGCGATCAGTCCGCGGCCCGGATCGCGGACCGGCTGGGCTTCGCCGACGCCACCAACTTCAGCAAGTTCTTCCAGCGGCAGACGGGCACCACCCCGATCGCCTTCCGGATGGCCGTACGGGGCGGTGCGGGCTGAGGACGTGCCGCGCACGGAGGAGGGGCGGGGCGCAGCGGTTGGGCCCGCTGCGCCCCGCCTCGGGGGCGAGCGGTCCGGGGGGGACGGACCGCCGGTGGGGGTCAGCCCTTGTACGCGCCGAAGGCCTTGGTGAAGTCCAGCGGGCCCTGCTCGATGGAACTGCAGGTCGGCTGCGCGGAGTTGCCGGCGCCGCCCGGGCAGGCCTTGTCGCGGGTCGAGGACCACATCGACAGCCAGGCCAGGTGCTTGGCCTTGGCGAACTTCACCAGCTGGGTGGCGTCGTCACGGCGGAAGATCTCGGACTGGACGTCGTTGACGCCGATCATCGGGGTCACGGCCACGGTCTTCCAGGCGGCCTTGTCGCTCAGGCCGAGGGCCTTCTTGAGCTGGCCCTGGGTGGCGGTGGCGGCCTGGGTGGCGTAGGTGCCCATGTCGCCGCTGTAGGCGGGTCCGTAGTCCATCGCCATGATGTTGACGGCGGAGATCTTGACGCCGTTCTTCTTGGCGTCGGCGACCAGGTTCACCCCGTCCTGGGTCAGGCCCTCGGGCATGACCGGCAGGGTGAAGGAGACGTCGAGGCCGGGGTGCTTCTTCTGGAGCCGGTTGATGGCCTGGGCGCGGCGGGTGTTGGCGGCGGTGTCCGGCAGTGCGCCGCCCTCGATGTCGAAGTCGACCTTGGTGAGCTCGAACCGGTCGATGACCTTGCCGTAGGCGGCGGCCAGATCGCCCGTGGAGCCGCAGGCCAGGCCGAGTTCGGAGCCGTTGGCGCCGCCGAAGGAGACCCGGACGTCGCCGCCGGCCGCGCGCAGTGCGGGGATCTGCCGGGCCACCGGGTTGTCGCCCAGCTCGCCCGAGCCGCCCCACTTGGGCACACAGCCGCCGCCGGAGGTGACGAAGGCGAGGTGGAAGTTCTTCACCCCGGTCTTCTTGGCGGTGTCGGCCAGGTCGTAGGCGGGGCTGAGCGAGGTGTCGACGTACGGGGCGAAGCCGGCCGCTGCCTTCGCGGCGGCGGGCGCGGGCCGCGGGGCCTTGGTGGCCATGGCGGAACCGGCGATGGCGAAGGCGCCGCCGGCGGCGACCGCGGCGGCCGCGCCGGTCACGATCAGCTTGGTGGTGCGGCTCTTGCGCCGGCGGTGTACCGAGGAAGTCATCGCGTGCCTGCCTGTCGTCACATGAGGGGGGTGGGGTGCACCGTGGTGCGTCCCGCACGCTAGCGGCAGCGAAACGGACAAATGCCGGTAATGGCACGGCAGTTGGCGGACTTATGGCGGCCTTAAGGCAGCGGAAGGGGGTGGTTAAGAGCCCCCGGCATGTGCCCCGTTCAGGTGCCGGTGCGGGCCGCCCGCCGCCACCGGGTACGGAGCGTGCGGCGCAGCCGGTGGCCGCGTCGTCCGCCGTGCGGGGCGCGCCGGCCGTCCAGCGCCAGCCAGATGCGTACCTCGGTGCCGCCGAGCACCGAGCGGCCGATGCGCACATCGCCGCCGGTGGACTCGGCCAGCCGGCGCACGATGTCCAGACCGAGGCCGGTGGAGCCTTCCCCACCGCCGCCGTGGCCGCGGCGCAGTGCGGCCGCCGGGTCGGCGATGCCCGGCCCGGCGTCCGAGACCAGCACGATCACCGCCTCTTCCGCGTTGTGGACGTCGACCGCGAAGGCGGTCCCCTCGGGGGTGTGCCGGAAGACGTTGCCGAGCATCGCGTCCAGGGCGGCGGCGAGTTCGGGGCGGGCGACGGGGATGCGTACGGGGCGGTCCGCGCCGGCGACGCGTACGGTGCGGCCCTCGTCCTCGGCGAGCGCCGACCAGAACGCCATCCGCTCGCGGATCACCTCGGCGGCGTCACAGCCGACCGCGGCGGCCGCCTGCTGGGTCTGGGCCTTCTGCTCGCGGGCGGTACGGATGATCTGGTCGACCTCGCGCTCCAGTTGCTCGACGGCGGCCCGGGTCTGCTCGGCGGCCGGGGTGTCGCCGAGGGAGGCGGTGTTGAGCCGGAGCACGGTCAGCGGGGTGCGCAGCCGGTGCGAGAGGTCGGCGGCCAGTTCCCGTTCGTTGGCCAGCAGTTGGACGACCTGGTCGGCCATGGAGTTGAACGCGCTGGCCGCCAGGCGCAGTTCCTTGGGGCCGTCCTCCGGGACACGTACGCCGAGCTCACCCTTGCCGAGGTCATGGGCGGCGCCGGCGAGGCGTTCGGCGGGCCGGACCATACGGGTGCCGAGCCGGTCGGCGACCGCGACCGAGCCGATGACCAGCGCGAGACCGACACCGGCCAGCACCAGCCAGGAGGTGGTGACGCCGTTGGTGAGCGCCGCGTCGGGGACGAACACCTCGACGACGGCGATACCGGAGGCGACCGCGGTCGGCTGGAGGAGCGAGGAGCCGCCGGGGACCGGCGAGATGGAGGCCCGGCCCAGCTTGACGGCCGCCGCCACATCGGCCTCCGGGGCGCGCCGGGTGCCGATCTCGGCGGATCTGCCGTTCCTGCCGCTCGCCGGGACATGGACGCCGATCCGGCCGCCGGAGCCGGTCTCGGCGCTGGCGACGGCGCGCTCCAGCTGGGTGCGGTCGGTGGTGATGGCGAGGACCGGGCCGATGGTGGCGGCCTGCCGCTCGGCGCTTCCGTAGGCGCGGTCGCGGGCCAGCTCCTTGACGACGAGTCCGAGGGGGACGGCGAAGGCGACCACGACCATGGCGGTGACCGCCAGGGCCACCTTGACCAGGGCCCATCTCACCGTGGTGGCTCCAGCTTCACCCCGACACCCCTCAGAGTGTGCAAGTACCGTGGTTTCGCCGCGGTTTCGCCCAGTTTGCGGCGCAGCCAGGACAGATGGACGTCGATGGTCTGGTCGTCGCCGTAGGACTGCTGCCAGACCTCGGCGAGGAGTTCCCTGCGGGGGACGACGACACCGGGACGGCCGGCGAGGAAGGCCAGCAGGTCGAACTCCCGGCGGGTCAAATCGAGTGTGACACCGTCCAGTTCGGCCTGCCGGCGCAGCGGGTCGATGGACAGGCCGCCCACCCGGATCACTCGTGAGGGCGGTTCCGCGCCGGCCGCCGCGGACCGGGAGCGGCGGAGTACGGCCGCCATCCGGGCCGAGAGGTGCTCGACGGAGAACGGCTTGATGAGGTAGTCGTCGGCGCCGTCGTTCAACAGCCGGACGATATCGGCCTCGTCGTCCCGGGCTGTGGCGATGATCACTGGGACATCGGTGATTCCGCGAAGCATCTTGAGCGCCTCGCCCCCGTCCAGATCGGGCAGACCGAGGTCGAGGATGACGACGTCGAAACCGACGTGTGCCACCTCGCGGAGCGCTTCCAGGGCGGTACCGACACTGCGTACCGTGTGGGCGGCCTCGGTCAGATGCCGGATGAGGGCCGAGCGTACGAACTGGTCGTCCTCGACCACGAGCACACTTGCCATGGGCGGCACCGTACGCCATTCGGGCGGGGTTACCTGCCCGAGGTTGACAGCGGGGCGGTGCGGTCCGCGGTACCGGACGGGCTGCACGGGGACAGGGCGGTGGTGCAGTATGACCCGGATGCAACGAGGACTGGTTCACGCGGCGGCCTGGACGCTGGCGACCGGCGCCGCGGTCACCCTGTCGTGGTTCGGCGTGCACACCGTGCTGTCCGGCACGGCGTACGACGCGCCGCGTGCCCTGCCCCTGACCGACCAAGTGGCCTCCTCGGGGCGGCAGTCGGACGACGGCGCCACACCGCGGGTCTCCTCCACGCACCGCCCCAAGCCGTCCCCCTCGGCGGGCCGCAGCAAGGCGCCCGGCGACCACGAACCCTCGCGGCCGCCCACCCCGTCGCACACCGGCTCCCCCCGGTCGGGGTACCCGGGCACCGGCCGGCCGGGCGGCTCCGCCCCGGCCTCCGACGGCCGGGTCAAGAGCTACTCCACGGCGGGCGGCCGGGTGGTCATCGACATGGACAACCGGTCCGCCGAGCTGGTGTCGGCGACCCCGAACCCGGGCTGGGAGATGCAGGTGTGGAAGCAGGTGGGGTGGCTGCGGGTCGACTTCACCGGCGGCGGCGCCCATACGTCCGTGATCTGCACCTGGAACGGCCATCCGCCGACGGTGGAGACCAGCGACCACGCGACGTAGAACGGCCGCGCGCCGCCCGTCAGTCGAAGGCGTCGGCCGGCGGGGCGGGTGAGGGGAGGGCGGTGGCGTCGGTGACCGGGGCCGCGCCGCCGGTGAAGTCCAGCAGCGCGCGGCCGTGTTCGACCCGGCCGGACTGGGGGTCGGTCGCCGCCCGCCGGGTCAGTTCGGCGACCGGCAGCTCCCCGTCGGCGGCCAGCAGCACGGCGTTGCCGAAGCGCCGGCCGCGCAGTACGGCCGGGTCGGCGGTCAGACACAGCTCGGGGAAGACCGTACGGACCGTGGCGATCTGGGCGCGCAGAAACCGCAGCGGCGGCCCGTCGGCGAGATTCGCCGCGTAGAACCCGCCGGGCCGCAGCGCCCGGTGCACCTCCGCCACGAATTCGGTACTGGTCAGATGCGCGGGCGTGCGGGCACCGGCGAAGACATCGGCGATGATCAGATCCGCCCAGCCGTCCGGGACCTTCGCCAGACCGGCGCGGGCGTCGCCGCCGCGCACCCGTATCCGCCAGCCGCTGTCCAACGGCAGCTGCCGGCGTATGAGAGGGACCAGCGCCGCGTCGATCTCCACGACCTGCTGGGTGGACCGCGGCCGGGTCGCCGCGACATAGCGGGCCAGGGTCAGGGCGCCGCCGCCGAGGTGGACGACGCGCAGCGGTTTGCCGGCCGGTCCGGCCAGATCGGCGAGGTGGCCGAGCCGCCGCTGATAGGGGAATTCCAGATATGCGGGGTCGTCGAGGTCCACATGGGACTGCGGAGCACCGTCGATCAGCAGTGTCCAGCCGCGCGGCCGGTCCCGGTCGGGACGTAGCTCGGCAAGCCCGCCGTCCACCGTTTCGGTGACGGGCTCCGGGCCGCCGCGCCCTCGTCTGCTCTTCGCCATGCCCTCCAGTATGGCCTGTGCCCGGGATGCCGTATCCGCTGGTCAGCGCGATAGCGGCGCCCGGAGGCCAAGGGGCCGGGCGTGCGGAGCAGAGTGGCGAACCACCCACGACCGAGGTCACGGGTGATCCGCCAACTGCACATCATGACCCGTGCCGGCCCGATGTCCATCCGGACCGGCGGGCGGATCACCTATTGACGCATGCGTTCCCGAACGCCGGGTTCAACGCCGCGACAAGGTTGAGGCTGTTGCCGCAGATGTTGATCGGGATGTTGATCGGGACCTGGACATTGTTGCCACTGAGAATGCCCGGGGAACCCGCGGCAAAGCCCGCCGCATTGGCGCCACTGCGGTGGTTGTACAAACCGCGGTGGTCGTGACGGTAGCTGTCGTGATGGTCGTGGTGACCACGGCCGTGGTCCCCGCTTGCAGATGCGATGCCTGCGCCACCCAGAACCATGGCACAGCTGGCCGCAGTCATCGCGGCGGTCGTAACAAACCGCTTCATCCCATTCTCCTTTCAGTTCGCGAATGGGGCAACCGGTCACAACGAGCGGAATGAGTCAGGGATGCGGGCATTCCCTCTTCCGGGAAATCGTTAGGCCTTCTGGCAGTAATGGCCGGGCGGTACGAAGTCCGGCATTCCGCCGAATGGCCGCCCCCGACCGGGGTCCGGCGTGCCTGCCGCGGTTTCCAACATGATTTCTGTCAGAGTGCTCTCCTGTTTGACTGATTGAAGTCGGAGAGGAAGACATGCGGAAGTCGATGGACCGCACCGGGCGCGGCGTCGTATGCGCGCTGGCGTCCTTGGCATTGTCGGCCGCCTTGTCTTCGGCGGTGGCCGCGCCGGCTCCCATGGAATCCGCACGAATTCCGTTCACCGAGCGCTATCACGCCACCCAGCACGGCGGTATCGCGCGTGCCGCCAACTCCTCCGTCACCTGCAAAACGGCGGCCGGCCGCACCGCCACCCCGTGTGCGGCGGTCCAGCAGGGCGGCGCCGGAGCGAACGGCCACTACCGGATGGCGTACATCGACGTCGACTCCGACGCCCGTACCGCCAACTCCAGCAGCGCCACCCTGCGGATCCCGGCCGGCTCCCGGGTGAGCTACGCCCGGCTGTACTGGGGCGGCAGCCTGCGGGGCAGCGGGCAGAAGGCCGCCAAGGACAACGGCCGGGTGCTGCTCGCCGAGCCCGGCGGCCGGTACCGACAGGTGCGCGCCGACACCATGACCGGGCACCGCCCGCACTCCGCGACCGAGGGATTCCAGGCCTCCGCGGAGGTCACCGAACTGGTGCGGAACAGCGGCGGCGGCGCCTACACGGTGGCGCAGATCAATATGGCGACGGGCCATTCCACGGCCGGCGTCTGGGGCGGCTGGACATTGGTGGCCGCATACGAGAACAAAAAGCAGCCGCTGCGCAGAATCGCGCTGTGGGACGGCTTCCAGTCGCTGGGCGCGGACCGCCGGGAGCTTTCGGTGCGACTGCCCGGACTGCGTATCCCGGCGAATTCACACGGCCTGGCGGGCGCGGTGGCATACGACGGCGACCGGGGCCACGGAAATGACACGCTCACCGTCCGGGCCGGACAGCACCGCGCGCACACGGTGCGGGACACCGCCAATCCGGCGAATGATGTGATGAATTCGACGGTCACCGATCTCGGCCGCCCGACGATGCGGTGGCCCGCTTACCGGAACACGCTCGGATTTGATTCCGACGTATTCGACATCACGCCCGCGCTGCGGTCCGGCGGCGACCGGCTCACTTTCCGCTTCACCACCACTCGCAATCCCGGATATCTGCTCGGCGCGCTCTTCGTCCAGACCGATACCAGGCGCTGAGCGACGCGCCCCGGGAATTCCGGAGAGCAGAGAGCGGATCAGCCGATGCGGATCAGCCGATGACGACGGAGAGCGCGGACGCGCACCGCTCCGCCCGGGTCCCGCCCCCGTCGGCGGTCCCCCGCCCGGCAGCCGCGGTCCGTCCGCCGCGCGGGCCGGGGCGGGAAACCCTTCCCCCGCCCCGGCCCGGCCGCGGTGTACGGCGGCGGACCGTCGCCCCGCTGCTCGCCGTCGACGCTCTGGCCACCGCGGCCACCGCGCTGCTCGTCCTCGGCCCCGGAACGGCGCCGGCCGCACTCGGCCTCCTCCTGGCGGGTCTGCTGCTGCTCCACTCCCACGCCGGTCTCTACCGTCCCGGCCCCGCCCCGCGCACGCTGAACGATCTGCCGACGCTGCTGGGCCGGTCCGCCGTCTGCTGGTGCGCGGCGGCCGCGGTGCTCGCCGCCGTACGCCCCGGGCAGGCGCTGCCGCCGGCCCTGCTGGTGGGTGCGGTGGCGGTGCACACCGCGCTGGGCTGCGGCGGCCGGGCCGCGGTGCACCGGGCCCGCCGCGCCGCCGCCCGCCGCCGGCCCCGCGCCACGCTGATCGTCGGCACCGGCCCGGCGGCCCGGCAGCTCGCCGCCGTCCTGCACACCCACCCCGAGTACGGGATGCGCCCGGTGGGCGTGGTCACCCCGCCGTCGCTGCCGCCCGCCGGATCCGACGCAACGGGCACCTCCGGATCCGGCACGCCCCCGGGCACCGCCGGACCGCCGCTGCCGCGGCTCGGCTCCGCGCAGGACATCACCCGCGCCGTCATCCAGCACACCGTGCGGGACGTGGTGTTCACCCTGCCGCCGTACGGCGATCCGCACACCACCGCACTGCTGCGCCGCTTCATCGCGCAGGGCTCGGCCGTCTGGCTGGCCGGCGCCGCGGCCGCCCGCGAGGGCCGGACGCCGCATGCGGACACCGACCACCTGAGGGGCTTCGCCTGCCGGCTCCTGGACACCGCCCCGCCGCGGCACGGCGGTGGGAGCAAGCGGCTGCTGGACCTCACACTGGCCGCGTCGGGGCTGGTGGTCACCGCCCCGGTACTGCTGGGCTGCGCCCTCGCGGTGCGGCTCGCCGTCGGTCCCGGTGTGCTTTTCCGGCAGGAACGCATCGGCCGAGGGGGCCGCAGTTTCACCCTGCTGAAGTTCCGCACCTGGCAGCCGTGCGACGAGCACGAGGCGGCGACGCGGTGGAGCCTGGCGGACGAGAGCCGGATGAGCCGGGTCGGCCGGCTGCTGCGGCGCACCTCGCTCGATGAGCTGCCGCAGCTGTGGAACGTACTGCGCGGCGAGATGAGCCTGGTCGGGCCGCGCCCGGAACGTCCCTTCTTCGTCGAGCGGTTCCTCGGGACCTGCCCCGACTACGGCGCCCGGCTCCGGATGCCGGCGGGTATGACCGGCCTGGCGCAGGTGCACGGGCTGCGCGGCGACACCTCCGTCGAGGACCGGGTCCGCTTCGACAACCTCTACATCGACAGCTGGTCACTGCGGCAGGACCTGCTGATCCTGCTGCGCACCGTGGCCTCGGTGGTGCGGCTGGAGGGCAGATGAGCGCGGGCGCCCCGCCGCTGCGCCGCCCCGGCCGCACCGCCGCGGTGCCCGTCCCGCCCGGCAGGCCCGGGGGCGACCACGCCTGGGATCCGCCGGACCCCCGTAACCGCGCCCTGCACCCGCTGTGGCGCCGTGCCCTGCCCCCCGACCGGACCACCACCCCGGCCGCTACCTCTGGAGGCATCCGGTGAAGGTTCTGCATGTGATCACAGACCTCGACGTGGGCGGCGCCGAACAGCAGCTGCGGCTGCTGCTGCGCCGGCTCCCCGCGCACTGCGAGGTCCTCACTCTGACCGGTCCGGGCCCGGTCGCCGAGGGCATCGAGGCCGACGGCACCCCCGTCCGCCACCTCGGCATGACCGGCAACCGCGACCTGACCGCGCTCCCCCGTCTCGCCGGGCTGATCCGCGACGGCGGCTACGACCTGGTGCACACCCACCTCTACCGGGCCTGCGTCTACGGCCGGGTCGCCGCCCGGCTGGCCGGCGTACGGGCCGTGGTCGCCACCGAACACTCCCTGGGCGACGCGGTCATCGAGGGCCGCCGGCTGACCCGTGGCGTCCGCACCCTCTACCGGGCCACCGAACGGCTGGGGACGGCCACGGTCGCCGTCTCGGACACCGTCGCCGCCCGGCTGCGCCGCTGGGGCGTACCGGAGCAGCGGATCCACGTGGTCCCCAACGGGATCGAGGCCCACCGGTTCGGTTTCGACCCGGCGGCGCGGGCGCTGGTGCGTACCCGGCTGGGCCTGCCGCTGGATGCCTTCGTGGTCGGTGGCGCCGGACGGCTGGTGCCCGGCAAGCGGTTCGATGTGCTGGTCCGCGCGGTGACCCAGCTGCCCGGTGTGCACCTGCTGTTGGCGGGTGCGGGGCCGGAGCGGGAGATGCTGCGGCGGATGGCGGAGCAGTTCGGCTCGGGCGACCGGATCCATCTGCTGGGCGAGCGCGACGGCGCGGTCGACACGGCGGCCGCCGGCCGAGGGGCCGCCGGGCCCGATATCCCCGGTCTGCTCTCCGCCATCGACGTCTTTGTCTCGCCCTCCCCGGACGAGGCGTTCGGGCTGGCCGTCCTGGAGGCGCTCGCGTCCGGGCTGCATGTGCTCTACGGCAGCTGCCCGGCGGTCGACGAACTGCCCGCCGACCGGGCCCCCGGCGCCCGCCACTTCGGCCTCAACGTCCATGAACTGGGCACCGCCCTGCGGGACCTGCGGCGTCAGGGCCCGGGCCGGCTGCCGGTCCCGCCGGTGGTGCGGCGCTATGACATCAGCCGCAGCGCCGAGGCGCTGATGTCCGTGTACGAGCAGGCCGTGGCCGTGACCTCGGCACGGCGCAGGACCCCGGCGGTCGTGCCGCCGCCGCAGGGCCGGGCCGCCGTGCTCCCCGCGGCGAGCGTGTCGCTGCCGGACCCGTCCCGGTCGCCCGACCCGTCCCCGCTCCCGAACAGGTAGGCAGCGCCATGGCCGAGGCCGTGAGAGATGAGACCGGGTCGGCGTACGACGGGACGGCGCGCGCCGACGGGAGCGTGCGCGCCGACGGGAGGGCGGGCGGCCGGTCGCGGCGACACCGCTGATGCTGACGTACCGTCCGCTGTCGCGGTTGCTGCCCGTGCCGGTGCCGGTGCCGGTTCCGGCAGGCGCCTCCGGTGCGGAAGGGCGCCGGACGGCAAGGGCCTGCCGCCGCCCCCGACGCCCGGGCCGACGGGCCGGTGCTGTGGAACGGCGTCCGTCCCTCCGCACGCCCGCCGCGTCGGCAATCCCCTGACGCCCTCCGGGAGATGACCCGTACGGCGCGCCCCGGCCCCTCCCCGACAGCCCCTGACCGCCCTCCGTCCCCCACACGGTCCACCGAAGGCAAGGGCGGAGCCGCATCGCGCGCACCGCACCGCGCACCAACCCGCACCGCACAAAAGAAAGAGCAGGGAACTTCCATGTACGACCTCGTCGTGGTGGGCGCCGGCCCCTACGGACTCTCGATCGCCGCGCATGCGGCGGCGGCCGGACTGCGGCTGCGGGTCCTGGGCCGGCCGATGGCCTCGTGGCGCGCTCACATGCCCGACGGCATGCTCCTCAAGTCCGAGCCCTGGTCCACCGATCTCTCCGACCCGGCCGGCGGCCACACCCTGGCCGACTACTGCGCCGCCCACGATCTGACCGCCGAGCACGGCGTCCCGCTGCCCCTCGACACCTTCGCCGCGTACGGCAGGTGGTTCGGCGAACGGGCGGTACCGCAGGTCGAGGAGGTCACCGTCACCTCCGTACGCCCTGACGGCGACGGCTTCCACGTCGAGACGGACACCGGCGAGCAGATCCCGGCCCGGACCGTGGCGCTCGCCGTCGGGGTGATGCCCTTCGTCAACCGCCCGTGGCCGCTGCTCGAACTGCCCCCGGAGCTCGCCTCGCACAGCAGCGACCACCGCGATCTGCGCCGCTTCGCCGGCCAGGACGTCACCGTGCTCGGCTCCGGGCAGTCCGCGCTGGAGACCGCGACCCTGCTGGCCGAACAGGGCGCCCGGCCCCGCCTCGTGGCCCGTGCCGACCACCTGCGCTGGAACGCCCCGCCACAGCCGCTGGCGCGCGGCCGGCTGCGCGCGCTGCGCGACCCGCACTCCGGGCTCGGCACCGGCTGGCCGAACTGGCTGTGGTCGCAGATGCCCGGGGCGGTACGCCGGCTGCCCCCGGGAACCCGGGTGCACATCGCGGAGAACGCGCTGGGCCCGGCCGGCGCCTGGTGGCTGCGGGAGCGCTTCGAGCCGGCGGTGCCGGTGCTGCTGGGCCACCGGGTCCGGGCGGCGGCTCCCCAGGATGACGGGGTGCGGCTCCACCTCACCCATACGGACGGCCGCACCGAGACCCTCGACACCCAGCACGTGGTGGCGGCCACCGGCTTCACCCCGGACCTCGGGCGGCTGCGGCTGCTCGCTCCCCAAGTGCGCACCACCCTGCGGACGGTGGGCGGCAGCCGGGCGCCCGAGCTGAGCTCCGGCTTCGAATCGTCCTGGCCCGGGCTGTTCTTCGCGGGGCTGCTGACCGCGCCGTCGTTCGGCCCGTCGATGCGCTTCGTGTACGGCGCGGCCTTCACCGCGGCGCGGATGCTGCGCGGCGTACAGCGCCGGCTCGGCGACCGCCGCGGCGCCACCACCATCCCCCGCCCGGCACGGGACAGCACACCGGCCGCCCACTAGGGGGCACCATAAGGGGCCACCCGCCCGAAGGGGCCGTCCGGCATCGGCCGGGCGGCCCCTTTCGCGTACGGTCCGGCCGGTGTCACTGGCAGCGGTCGACGGCCTCGATCGTGCGGGCCGCCTCGCCGAGCGCCGCCCGCAGGACGGCCGGATCGGTGGCGGCGGCGCCCGCGCCCTCCGGCGGCACCAGCCAGCCGGTGCCGGTCACCGGCGGCTCCTCCGGGGCCCCTTCCTCGCACAGTGCGCCCAGTGCGATCCCCCGCCCGGAGGTCTGGGTACAGGCACTGCCCGGCACGTCCCAGCCGTCCGCCGTGCCCGCGGGCACCAGAAAGCCGAGGGTGTCGCAGGCGCCGTCATGGAGGACGGGGCCGACCCCGTCCCGCAGCCGGAGGATGTCGACGGCTTCCAGGCCCTGCCGGGCCGGCACCGTGACGAGGTCACACGCCTGGGCCGGTACGGCCGGTCCCCCGGCCGCGACGGCCGGTCCCCGCCCACCGCCGGCCTGGCCCGCGGACCCGTTGCCGCCCCTGCTCACGCCGGTCTCCCACACGGAGAACCCCTCCTCCTGCACGTACCCGACCCTTTACACCGACTTCAACGGCCGGACGTGTCAACAGCTACGGCGGCGTAACGCTGCAAAGGATGGCAGTTCATGGCAGATCGCGCGCGAGATATCCGATTTGTAGCCAAACTGTGCGTATCGGAGCCATCACAGCCGGTACGGTCATCCCGCCGCACCGCCAGGAGGCGGCAACGCCACCTGATGGCACGGAGAGGGCACGGAGAGGGTCCGCCATGGCGTCGCCAGCAGCTAGTTCAGCGTCGTCCCGCACCGTACCCGCCCGCCCGAACCTCGCCTTCCGACAGCTGCGCGGCCGGCTGTCACCGGGCGAGTTCGCGGCGGCGGTCCGACGGTCCGCCCGTGAGATCGGCGAACAGGTCTCGTGCGACGCCCGCTATGTGGGCCGCGTCGAGTCCGGGGAGATCCGGTGTCCGAACTACGCCTACGAGCGGGTGTTCCGGCACATGTTCCCCGGGCTGACGCTGCCCGACATGGGGTTCGCGCCGCGCGAGGCGGTCCGCGGACGGGGGGCGCGTACGGCGGCGGTCGGCGCCGCGCCCCTGGCAACCGACCCCGACCACCGCGATACCCGTATCCAGATCTGCGAGGAGAGCGACGTGCTGCGTCGCGCGTTCATCACCGGCGGCCCGGCAGCAGCCCTGGGCTTCGCCGCCCTGCATCCCATCGAGGCCGCTGCCGCCGCCGCGTCCGCCCATGTGCCGGGCCCGCGCACCTCCGGCCGTCCCGGGACGGCCGAGGCCGCCGCGGTCGAGGAGGCCGTCCGTCATATCCGGCTGCTGGACGACCGGCACGGCGCGGAGGGCATCTACCGCCGCGCCGCCCAGCCGCTGCGCGCCGCCTACGAACTGCTGGACGCGGGCGTCCAGCGTCGCTCGGTGTCCGACCGGCTGCACGCCGGGGCGGGTGAACTCGCCATCACCGTGGGCTGGCTGGCGCATGACTCGGGCCGTTTCGAGGATGCCCGCTCGCACTACGCGGAAGCCCTGGCCACCGCCCGGGTCTGCGGTGATGCCGCCCTGGAGGCGCACGCCTTCTGCAATACGGCCTTCCTCGCCCGCGACGCCGGCCGGCCGCGGGAGGCGGTGCGGGCCGCGCAGGCCGCGCAGCAGGCCGCCAAGCATCTGGCCTCGCCGCGGCTGCTGTCGCTGCTGGCGCTGCGGGAGGCGGGCGGCTGGGCGGGGCTGGCCGACCGCGCCGGCTGTGAGCAGGCGCTGGCGCGGGCCGAGCGGCTGTTCGCGGGCGGGCCGCGGGACGGCGACCCGGAGTGGATGACGTTCTACGGCGAGGCCGAACTGGCGGGCCTGGAGGCGCAGTGCTGGTCGGCCCTGGGTGACGCGGGCCGCGCGGTGGAGCAGGCGCGCCGGGCGGTGGCGCTGCAGGATTCCCACTTCACCCGCAATATCGCCCTGTTCACCGCGGAGCTCGCGGGCGATCTCGCGGACAGCGGGGAGCCCGAGGAGGCCGCCGCGGCCGGGGCCCGGGTGCTGGCGCTGCTGGAGCAGGTCCGTTCGGCCCGTATCCGGACGATGCTCGACGGCACGGCCCGGACGCTGCGGGCGTACCACGGCGGCGGCGCGGTCTCCGGCTTCCTGGAGCGGCACGCGGCCTCGGCCGCCTCCGGCGGCGGGACGCCGGCCCCGGGCTCCGCGGGCTGACGGCCCGCGGAGCGGCGGGCCGACGCCCCGTCAGGCGGCCTGCGGTGCGCGCGCCCCCCGGCCGGACCGTGGTGGCCGGGCGGCCGTCGTTCAGCCGAGGTGCCCGGTGTCGTTCCAGCGCTCGATCGCCGGTTCCCCGTAGGCCCAGCCGAGCACCGACAGGGACGTCGGCTCCAGCCGGATCCGGGCGCCGAAGGAGATGCCCAGGCCCAGCCAGCGGGCGCCGAGGGCGCGCAGGATGTGGCCGTGCGCGAAGACCAGCACATCGCGGTCGGCGGACCGGGCCCAGTCGATGACCTCGTCCGCCCGCGCGGTGACCTCGGCGAGCGTCTCCCCCTCCGGCACCCCGTCGCGCCAGATGAGCCAGTCCGGCCGCCCGGACTTGATCTCGGCCGGTGTCAGGCCCTCGTACGCGCCGTAGTCGATCTCCATCAGCGCGTCCCACGGCTGCGCCCGCTCGCCGAATCCGGCCAGCTCACAGGTTTCGCTGGCGCGCACCAGGGGGCTGGTGCGGACCTCGACACCCGGCAGTCCCTCCCAGGGGGCGCGGTGCAGCCGCTCGCCCAGCAGCTTGGCGCCGCGCCGGCCCTCGTCCAGCAGCGGGACGTCCGTACGGCCGGTGTGCCGGCCGGACAGGGACCACTCGGTCTGCCCGTGCCTGGCCAGGAATATGCGCGGTGCCATGGTCGTACCTCTCGCCGATCGCTCGGCTGCTCGTTCTCGGTGCGGGCGGCGTTGACCGCGGGCTTTCCATCATCGCGCATCGGGTCGATTTGTCCCTGACCGGGGAGGCCGTCCCGCCCGGGCCCCGGCGTCCGGGGCGGTCACGCCCACAGCGTAGGGGGGCGTCCGGCGGCGGGCGGTCGCCCCGTATGTCGGTGCCGGATGCGAGACTTCCGCGGGTGAACGCTTTCCGCGACAGCCGACCCGCGTCGGCCGCCCCTTCGGCGGGGCGGCCGACGGCGACGCCGAGCCCGCCGCCGGGGGATCTTGCTCCCGGCGTGCGCCGGGGGAGACTCACCGAGCTGCGCGGCCCCGGTGTCCGCCCCCGCTCCCTCGACGCCCGTGCGCTCGCCGCGCTGGCCGCCAATCCCGGCTGCCGGCGCCGCGCGCTGCTGGACGGCGCGGGCATCGACAAGGGCGCGCTGGCCCAGGCGCTGGGCTCGCCCGCGGCGTACGGCCAGTCGCAGTTCGCGATCGTCCGCGGCAATGCCTTCGAATCCCGGGTGAAGGCCGACGGCGGCACGGAGCTGCTGCGGCTGCTGCACGAGCGGCTGGCGCCCGGCACCCCGCCGCCCGCGCCGGAGGAGGTCGCCACCCCCGATCTGTCCGCGGCCGGGCCCGAGGGCCGGGCGGCCCGTACGGCGCTGGCGCTGCGCGAGGCGACCGCGGCCGGCGGCTGGGCGCTGCTCGACCATCCGATGCTGGTCGTCGAGGTGGCCGGCTCGCCCGCCTATGTGGAGCCGGACGCGGTGGTGGTGCATCCGGACGGCAGCTGGACGGTCGTCGAGATCAAGTCCTTCCCGATGATCGACGGTTCGGCGGACGCCGCGAAGGTGGGCGCCGCCGCGCGGCAGGCGGCGGTGTATGTGCTGGCCCTGGAGCCGGTCGCCGGTCATACCGGCGCGCACACCGGCCGCCCGGTCCGGGTCCGCGACCGGGTGCTGCTGGTGTGCCCGAAGGACTTCTCCAACCTCCCGACCGCCGCGGCCGTCGACGTCCGCAAGCAGCTGGCCACGACCCGGCGGCAGCTGGCGCGCCTCACCCGGGTCGAGGAGATCGCCGCCGCGCTCCCCGACGGGACCACCTTCGACCTCCGGCTGGCGGACGACGGGAAGACCCCGACCCGTCGGCCCGAGGAGCTGGCCGAGGCCGTCGAGGCGGTCGACGCGGCCTACGCCCCCGAGTGCCTGGCCGCGTGCGAGCTGGCCTTCCACTGCCGTAAGCGGTCCCGTGAGGACGGCGCGGTGGAGGCGCTCGGGCGCGGCGTCCGGGGCGAGTTGGGCGGGCTGCACACCATCGAGGAGGTGCTGGCGGCGGCGGTCCCCGACGGCCCGGAGTCCCCCGAGGCCCCCGACGACGGGCCGGACGACCCGGCCGTCGTCGCGCTGCGCCGGGCCGCCGCGCTGCGGGCCGAGGCGCTGGCCCGCCCCACCGTGCCGGGACCGCGAGCGGAGGAGCCGGGATGCCGCTGATCGAGACGCTGGCCAGGATGGAGGCGGTGGCGGCGGGCCGCGCCCGGCCACGGTGCACGGTCCGCCACCGCCATCTGTCCGAACGCCCTTTGGTGTTCGTCCCGTTGACGACCGCGGGCGAGGCCGGTGCCCCGCTGGGGGCGCTGGTCGGCACGGACCGCGAGAAGCCGGTGCTGCTGGCCGTCCCGCAGCCCCGCGACCGCGATCTGCGGTTCGCGTTCCTCGCCGAGCTGGCGGAGGCGGTGCTGCCCTATGTGGACGGCTTCGCGGACGCCATCGAGTGGGAGGAGCGCAAGGAGACCGACCCCGAGACCGGCAAGAAGGTCCCGGTGCAGGTCGAACTGTGCGCGGACGCACCGCAGTTGATCGTGCCGAGCGCCGCCGGCATCGAGTTCGTCCGGCTGCTGGGCCGCTCCATGCGCTTCCGGCGGACGGCCGAGCAGGAGCCGGAGACCCCGTATCCCGCGCCGCCGCACGTCCCGCTGCTGGGCCGCTGGCTGACCCACTTCGGCGAGCGGGCGCGGGTCCCGGGCGCGAGCCTGCTGCTGTCCATGACCGGCCTGCTGACCCGCCATTGGGCGACGGGCCAGAGCGTGCTGGAGGACCAGCACCTGGGCGCGCTGCTCTCCTGGATCGACCCGCCGCCGGGGCTGTCCGGCCGGGAGGCGGCCGAGCGCGCGGAGTCGGCGCGGGACGCGGACGGCCAGTTGCTGTGCCCGCCGGCCGGCCCGGCCACCGACCCGGCGTTCGACAACCGGCTGCTCGCCCCCGCGATGGCCCGCTACGACGCCGGGCTGCCGGGCGCCGAGGACGCGCTGCGCACCCTCGTCGAGGGACAGCTGCGACCGGCCTGGGACGCCGTCTGGCACGGCATCGACCTGCTGCGGGAGCTCCCCGCGGGCGCCCGGGTCCCCGACCGCTGGAAGCGCGACCGCTGGTCGTACACCGCGCACCGGGACCGGATCCGCGCCGGGGAGCCCCCGCAGCCCAAGCAGGACGACGCGGTCACCGCCGCGCAGAAGCTGTCCGCACGGGAGACCGCACAGGCCCAACTGGACGCCCAGGAAGCCCTGGACGACCCGTTGGTGATGGCGGGGCGCCGGCTGGCGGGCGAGGCGTTCCAGGGCACGGTCACCGGCGTCGAGATGGCCTTCTCCGAGGGGCGGCGGCCGATGCCGCGCCCGCTGGTCACCCTGCGGACGGCCGACCGGCCGCAGCTGTCGGAGGGCGGCAAGCTCTACCGCTCGGTGGCGGACGGCAAGACCCAGACCGCCGAATTCGTTGCGTATGTGACCGAGGAGCCGGGAATTCTGGTGGTGCGGCTGACGGGCGGGATGGGGCGCGGGAAGACGCCGGAGCCCGGTTCGGTGCCGGAGCCGGACGACACGGTGTGCTGGACGCTGTTCGAGCACGCCCCGCGCGGCGGCCCGGAGCTCCCGGACCCCGAGGACACCCCGTGGACCCACGGCGGCCCGCCGTCCGCTGCCGCGGACGCGCCGCACCCCGCCCCCGACCCCGTGACCGCGGAGGACTTCCTGTGACCCGCGCCCGGCCCTCGACCGCCCTGGAGCACACTCCCGTATGACGGCCACTCAGGAACCCACCACCGCCGGGCCCTTCGACCCCGCCGCCGCGGCCGCCGCGGCGACCGACGCGATCCTGCGGGACACGCTGCACGGCACCCGGCGCGGCGTGGTCGTGGACTCCCCGCCCGGCGCCGGAAAGTCCACCCTCGTGGTGCGGGCGGCCCGCGAACTCGCCGCCGCCGGGCGCCCGTTGATGGTGGTCGCGCAGACCAACGCCCAGGTCGACGATCTCGTGCTGCGGCTCGCCGAGAAGGATCCGCAGCTGCCGGTCGGCCGGCTGCACAGCAGTGAGCCCGGCGCGTTCGACCCGGCGCTGGCCGAGCTGCCCGCGGTCCGTACGTCCGCGAAGGCCGCCGATCTGGCCGGGATGGACATCGTGGTCTCGACGGCAGCGAAATGGGCGTACACCAAGGTCGACGAGCCCTGGCGGCACGCCATCGTGGACGAGGCCTATCAGATGCGCTCCGATGCGCTGCTGAGCGTCGCCGGGCTCTTCGAGCGGGCGCTGTTCGTCGGCGACCCGGGCCAGCTGGACCCCTTCAGCGTGGTCGGCGCGGAGCAGTGGGCGGGGCTGGCCTACGACCCGTCGTCGAGCGCGGTGTCCACCCTCCTGGCGCACAACCCCGATCTGCCGCAGCACCGGCTGCCGGTCTCCTGGCGGCTGCCCGCCTCGGCGGCGCCCCTGGTCTCCGCCGCGTTCTATCCGTACACCCCGTTCCGCAGCGGCACCGGCCACGGCGACCGCCGGCTGGCGTTCGGGGTGCCGGGCGACGGCTCGGGCGTGGACCGGGTCCTGGACGAGGCCGCCGAGTCCGGCTGGGGCCTGCTGGAACTCCCCGCCCGCCACACCCCGCGCACGGACCCGGAGGCGGTCCGCGCGGTGGCCCAGGTCGTGCGCCGGCTCCTGGACCGCGGCGGCGCCACGACCAGCGAGGCCCACGGGGCTCCGGAGGGGGCCGCGCCCGCCCCGGCACCGCTCACGGCCGGCCGGATCGCGGTCGGCACCGCCCATCGCGACCAGGCGGCGGCCGTCCGCGCCGCGCTCGCCGACCTGGGGGTGAGCGGTGTCGCGGTGGACACCGCCAACCGTCTCCAGGGCCGAGAGTTCGATGTCACGGTCGTCCTGCATCCGCTGTCCGGCCGGCCCGACGCCACCGCCTTCCACCTGGAGACCGGCCGGCTGTGTGTACTCGCCTCCCGCCACCGGCACGCCTGCATCGTGGTCTGCCGGGCCGGCGTCGCCGATCTGCTGGACGAGCACCCCTCGACCGAGCCGGTCCGTCTCGGCGTCACGGTCAAGTTCCCGGACGGCTGGGAGGCCAACCACGCCGTCCTCGCCCATCTCGCGGAACACCGGGTGGCGTGGCGTCCTTAGGGAGCCTGTCCGACGGCGGCCCGCCAGGGCGTACGGCCTCTCCCCCGGGGCCCACTTGCGCGCAGCGGGACAATGGAATGCGGCACACGATCTGGAGGTAGGTACATGTCCGAGCCGCGACCGGCTCCCGACCCGCGTGGTACGGCGCCCGGACCACGGCGGATGAAGCCCGCGCAGCTGCTCTTCGAGCCGCCCGAGGCCGTCGCCGACCCCGAGCACTTCTTCGGCCTGGAGTCGATGGAGGACCCGCGCGAGCTTCTCGGCCGCGCCACGGAGCTGACCCTGGCCTTCCGCGCCGCGGCCGACCGCGCCACGGAGTTCCAGGCGCTGGCGGCGGCCCAGCTGTCCGACCCCAGCCGGTTCGACCGGCTGCCGCTGGCCACGCTCGCGGAGCAGGCGGAGTGGACCGAGGACTACGCACAGAAAATGATCGAGTTCGGCCGCAGCCTGATGCGGAGCGGCAGCACCCTGCCGGGCGACATGGACTGACCGCCCCGGCCCCGCCCACCGGCCCCCAGGAACCCCGCCCACCGACGCGCCCCACCACGGCTCATGGTCCATGATCATGGGCCGCTGGCATATGCAAGGGGGGAAAGATACCGGCTCCCCCACCGCCCCGTCCCGTTTTCCGCCAATCAGCCAAGTCCCGCGTGCCGGCTGGGTAGACCTGTCCCCATGAGCGACTGGCTGCCTGAGACCCCCCGCACCCTGGCCTTTCCGACCGCGGCATATGTCACCCTCGCGGGCGCCGACTGGCTCGCCTCCGCCAGCCCCCATCCGGACGAGATGCACACCGTGTGGGCCACCCGGCCGGCCGCGCCCAGCGTGCTGCCCTGCGGCACCGCCTTCGACGTGATCAACGCCCCGGCGCTCTTCGGGCGGCGGATGGTGGACCGCTTATGGTCCGACGGCCCCGGCTCGGGGCCGGTGGCGGCGCACCGCGGCCGGATCCTGCTGTTCGCCGCCCCGGGCACGGCCCAGCGGCTGCCGGCACTGCTCGTCTGGGAGGAGTGGGCCACGGCCGTCCCGCCGCTGCTGTGCCACGGCAGCGGGGACGCGGTGACCGTGCCGCCGCTGCACCCCCGCCAGAGCCCCGCCGCGGACCGGACCGCGGGCGCCGGCGCCCCGGCCGACGAGGACCCGGCCGCCCCGTCCGTCTCCCGCTGGCTGGTGGCACCGGATGTCCGCAACCCCTGGCTGCCCGGCCCCGACGTACTGCTCTGGGCCTGTGTCCGCGCGGCCCGCTCGATGGCCGGCCCGGTGCACGAAGCCGCAGCTCAGCACCCCGTTTCCATGCTGACCGCGGGCTGAGACAAACCGATTTTTGTCCTCCCCGACCAGGATGCTAATGTTTTCCCCGTCAGCAGGCGCCGCTAGCTCAGTTGGTTAGAGCAGCTGACTCTTAATCAGCGGGTCCGGGGTTCGAGTCCCTGGCGGCGCACAGACGGTCGAAGGCCTCCACTCCGGTGGGGGCCTTCGTCGTTCCCGGCTGTACGGCGCGATCAGTACGCCGCGGCCGGTGCGGCGCGGTCAGCCGCGGTTCACCTTCACCGCCCAGTCCCCGTCGGCCGTCCGGCCCTCGACCTGGATGCGTACCCCGTCCTCGGCGTCGTCCATGCTCTCCCCCACGCCCAGCGGAGCGTCCGCGAGCGGCGGGTAGACGGAGGTGCCCCAGCAGGCGGAGGTGGCCGGATGCCCGTCGAGCACCTGCACGGGGCCCGCCCCGGAGGCCGTCCGGCTGTGCACGCGGTAGACCAGAACGCCCTCGGTGCACAGGGAGCGGTCGTTGCCCATGGCACCGCGTGCCTCGATGGCGAGCGCGCTGTCGGGGCCCGTACGGACGACCAGGAGCCGCGGCCGGCGCTGGGCCCGGGGTTCCTCGGGGGCGGACAGGGTGCGCAGGGAGTGCAGGGCGCGTCCGGTCAGATCGAGGCAGTCGACCTGGCTGTCGGCGATCCAGCCGAGCTTCCACTTGTGCCAGGCGAAAGGGTCGGGCGCCAGTCCGAACTGGCTGCCCATGAGGTCCCAGTCGCCGACGTAGGTGTCCCAGTCGCCCTTGCCGTCCTCCGGCCGGTGATAGAGGTCCGGCAGGTCGAAGACGTGCCCGGTCTCGTGCGCGAGGACATTGCGGTCCGGCGGGCTCTGCTCGAAGACGGTGACGAACCGGTGCAGATCATGGTCGTCGGCGTGCAGCGGCCGGTCGAGGTTGACGACCTTGGTGGCGTCCGAATCGACACCGGGGGCGTCCGGGTCGGCGACGAAATAGACCACGTCGTACCGGCTGAAGTCCACGGAGGGATCGGCGGCGGTGACCGCGTCGCGCAGGTAGGACGAGCGCCGGCCGGCGTCCCAGTCGCGCTGTATTCCGTAGGAGACGGACGAGCGCGGCATCTGCACCCAGCGGCGGTGGATGTGCGGGCGCAGCCGGAACTTCCCGTACGAGGCGCGGTCGAAGAAGCCGGAGGTGGCGGGGAAGTAGTCGTGGGACAGGTCCTGAGGGGCCGAGAGGGGCCGGGAGTCCGGGAAGGACAGGAAGATCATGACGGCGTTGAGCGTGCGGTCCGGGCGCGGATAGGACCCGTTCCAGCTGTCGACGCCCTCGGAGTGGTGCGCGTCGGTGCGTCCCAGGGCGCACGGGAGCACGGCCTCGGAGGCGGTGGCGGGTCCGGCGACGATCGAGGTCGCGATGAGCGCGCTCAGGGAGGTGGCGACGGCCGCGACGCGCCGCAGGCTGCGGCGATCCGCCCCGTCGGGTGTCTGGGCGCGCGGCACACATACCTCCAGGGACGGATTCGGAGACCTCATCTACCCTGTGGCGATTTAATGCTATTCGTCCTGTTTTGAAGGCCCGGACGAGTGACCGGCGCGTCTTGGCCGTCCCGTAACGGAAAGTCACAAACGGCCAACGGGGCAATCCGTACGAACAGAGCCGGGCAGAAATGGCTGAAGTTCCGTCATGCGCGCGGACGATCACGGCTGCGTCGCTGGATCGGCCGTCGTGCCAGCCTCTATGATCGCCACACTTTCCAGCGCGAGATCCCCCCTCCATCACGAGACAGCGCCACGCGGGAGCGAGCAGTGAGCGGACACCCCGACAGCCCGGGCCGCACGCCCGGAGCGACGCTCCCCTCAGTGACGGAGCGTGATGAAACGACCAAAGAATCCGCCGAGGCCCGGCCGGCCCCGAGCGGGCGCTGCGACGACACCGCGGCCTCGCTCGGCGACTACCGCGCCACGTTCCACGCGGCGCGGGTGGCGATGGCCGTCCTCAACCGCGACGGCCTGGTCCTCGCCGCCAACCCGGCCTTCGGTGAGCTGGTCGGCGCCGACCCGGCCGAGCTGGTCGCCGCCACCGCGGCGGACCTCACCGACCTCGGCGCCGACCCACGGGTGTGGACCGCCTACCGCGAGGTGCTGTGCGGCCGCAGCGACCGGCTGCGCTGCACCCGCCGCCTCAAACACCCCGAAGGGCACTCCGTCTGGGTGGAGGTGACCGTCGAGCCGCTGACGCCGGAGCCGCTCAGCGGCGAGGAGCGGATGCTGCTGTCGGTCGCGGACATCAGCGACCGGCACGATCTGCTGGCCCGGCTGCGGCATCTGCAGATGCACGACCCGGTGACCCGGCTGCCCAACCGGGCGCTGTTCTTCGAGCGGCTCTCCTCCGCCCTGGAGACCGCCTCCTTCGAACCGTCCGGCACCGGCCGCATCGGGCTGTGCTACCTCGACCTGGACGGCTTCAAGGCCGTCAACGACACCCTCGGGCACCGCGTCGGCGACCGGCTGCTGAGCGCGGTGGCACAGCGTCTGACGCGCTGCGCGGAGAGCGCCGCGGACCGCGGGGCGGGCCGGGGCGGGCATCTGGTCGCCCGGCTCGGCGGTGACGAGTTCGCTCTTTTGGTGGAGGACTCCACCGGCACCGACCAGCTCGCCGAACTGGCCCAGTGCGTCCTGGACACGCTGCAGCGCCCGTTCGACCTGGCCGGGCAGCGGCTGTCGGTGTCGGCGAGCATCGGCGTCGTGGAGCGGGCCGCCACCGGCACCACCGCGACCGGTCTGATGCAGGCCGCGGACACCACGCTGTACTGGGCCAAGGAGGACGGCAAGGCCCGCTGGACGCTCTTCGACCCGGAGCGCAATGCCCACCGGATGACCCGGCAGGCGCTCTCCAGCACCCTGCGCCCGGCCGTGGACCGCGGCGAATTCACCCTGGAGTACCAGCCGCTGGTCGGGCTGGGGGACGGCCGGGCACAGGGCGTGGAGGCGCTGGTGCGCTGGCGCCATCCGCAGTTCGGGACGCTGTCGCCGAATCGGTTCATCGCCCTGGCGGAGGAGAACGGCGCGATCGTCGAGCTGGGGCGCTGGGTGCTGGAGCGGGCCTGCCACCAAGCACGCGCCTGGCAGCTGGCGCACCCCGGCGAGCCGCTGTTCGTCAGCGTCAATGTGGCCGTACGTCAGGTGTGGGACTCCGACCTGGTGGCGGATGTCGCCGGGATTCTCGCCGAGACCGGGCTGCCGCCGGAGCTGTTGCAGCTGGAGCTGACCGAGTCCGCGGTGATGGGCTCGGCCGGCCGCCCGCTCCAGGCCCTGCAGGCGCTCAGCGACATGGGCGTACGGATCGCCATCGACGACTTCGGCACCGGCTACTCCAACCTCGCCTACCTCAGCCGCCTCCCGGTTTCCGTACTGAAGCTGGACGGGTCCTTCGTCCGCGGCTTCCGCTCGCAGGAGCATCCGAACCCGGCGGACGAGATGATCGTGGAGGCGCTGGTGGCGCTGGCGCACCGGCTCGGCCTCACGGTCACCGCCGAGTGCGTGGAGAGCGCCGAACAGGCCGAGCGGCTCCGCCGGATCGGCTGCGACACCGGCCAGGGCTGGCTCTACTCCCGCCCCGTCGCCCCCGACCGGGTGGCGGCCCTGCTCGACGCGGGCCGGCACACGGGGGCCTGAGGGTCGCAGGGATGGAGTGCGCCGGTGCGGGCGGAACGACGTTCCGCCCGCACCGAAAAAGAATCCCGCCACAACGGCGCGCCACCCCCGCGGCAGGGTCCGGCGGAATCAGCACCGGCCGCCACCACCCCGCACGACGCCCTCAGGCCGGCAGGCCGTACGCATCCGCGATCAGCTCGTACGAGCGCAGCCGGGCCGCGCCGCCATGGGCGTTGGCGGTGATCATCAGCTCGTCGGCGCCGGTGCGCTTGGCGAGGTCGTCCAGGCCCTGGCGGACGGCGTCCGGGGTGCCGTGGACGACATTGCCGAGCCAGCTGTCGACGAAGCCCCGCTCCAACTCGTTGAAGCGGTACGCCTCGGCCTCCTCCGGGCTGGGGACCAGGCCGGGGCGTCCGGTGCGCAGCCGGACCATGGACAGCGCGCCGGTCATGACCTGACGGCGGGCCTCCTGCTCCGACTCGGCGGCCAGCGCCGCGACCCCGATCAGGGCGTACGGCTCCGACAGCACCTCGGAGGGGCGGAAGGACGCGCGGTAGAGGTCCAGCGCGGGGAGGGTGTTGGCCGCGGAGAAGTGGTGCGCGAAGGCGAACGGCAGGCCGAGGGAGCCGGCGAGCCGGGCGCTGAAGCCGGAGGAGCCCAGCAGCCACAGGGGCGGGCGGTGCGGGTCCTGGACGCCGCCCGGTGAGGTCGCCTGGACCGGGCCGGGGACGGCATGGATCTTGGCGTACGGGTGGCCGTCGGGGAAGGAGTCGTCCAGGAAGCGGGTCAACTCGGCCAGCTGCTGCGGGAATTCGTCCGCGCCTTCGTGCAGCCTCTCGGTCCTGCGCAGCGCGGCGGCGGTGGCCCCGTCGGTGCCCGGCGCGCGGCCCAGGCCCAGGTCGACCCGGCCGGGGGCCATCGCCTCCAGGATGCCGAACTGCTCGGCGATGACGAGCGGGGCGTGGTTGGGCAGCATCACGCCGCCGGAGCCGAGGCGGATGCGGGTGGTGTGGGCGGCGAGGTGGGCGAGCAGCACCGCGGGCGAGGACGAGGCGACGCCGGGCATGGAGTGGTGCTCGGCGACCCAGTAGCGGTGGAAGCCGCGGCGTTCGGCCGTACGGGCGATGTCGACGGCCGTGCGCACCGCGGCCGAGGCGGTGCTGCCGGCGCCGACCGTCACCAGGTCGAGCACCGACAGCGGGACGGGTGCGGTGCCCGGGGCCGTGCCCCGTATCCCGTCGCCGGCCGTCTCGCCGCTGCCCCGGATCTCCTCGTCTTCGCCGCTCACGGTGCGGGTCCTCCTCGCGTCGGTGGTCTGCGAGGAGGACAACCGGAGAGGATCTCCACTTATTCCCGGGTCAGATCCCCGGCGCGGCACCGCGGTCGGAGGGGCGCCCGGACCTCCCTGGCCCGGGGCCCCTCGGGCGCGCCCTAGGCGTGCGCGGTCCGCGAGAAGAGGGTGCCGAGCGCGGGACAGCTGATCGTGCGGTCGAGCAGCCGGAGCCCTTCCCAGACCGTCACCTGATTGGCGGTGAGCACCGGCTTGCGCAGCTCCGCTTCGAGGGCCGGCAGATGTTCCGCGGTGTGCAGCGCGGTGTCGGGCAGCAGCACCACCTCGGCGTCCGGATGGTCACCGGCGCGGGCGAGCGCCAGCACTTCCTCGCTGCCCCAGGTGCCGACCTCGGCGGCGGTGATGATGCCGCTGCCGCGGGTCGAGACGACCTCCGCACCCGCGGACTTCAGGAAGGCGTGGAAGCGCTCGGCCACGTCGTCGGGGTAGGTGGCGGCGATCGCGACCCGCCGGGCACCGAGCGCCTGGACGGCATGGGCGAAGGCGAAGGACGTACTGGAGGCGGGCAGGCCCGCGGTCGCGGACAGCTCCCTGACCTGTTCGTGGGCGCCCTCCCAGCCGAAGACGAAGCTGGCGCTCGTACAGGCCCAGACGACGGCCTCGGCGCCGCGTTCCTTGAGCTCGTCGACGCCGGCCGCCAGCCGCCCGGCGGAGCCCATCTCCAACAGGGCGTCGACGCGATGGGCGTCCTCGCCGATATCGGTGTGCACGAGCGGCAGGCGGATCCCGCCGCCCAGGAGCGCTTCGAGCCGGGGGTAGTCGTCCTCCGCGGAGTACCCGGGGTAGAGGAAGCCGACCGATGCCATGCAGGTCTCCCTTGCGTGTACGGCTGCGGGTGCAGGGGCGTTCGTGGGTGCGGGTGCGCTCACGGGTGGTGCGGTGGGTCCGGGAAGGAGTGCTGCCGGCGAGAGGAACGACGCCGGCAGCATCCGGGGTGGAGGCCGGGTTCGGACCGGCCTCAGACCGGGGGCAGGCCTCCCGTGTCATCGGGCGGATACGGCGGCGGTTCAAGGCCGTCGAGGGGCTCCCCCTCCGGTGGGGCGGGGGGTCCGGCGAAGGCCGCCTCGGGGGTCACCCGCGGCACTCCTTCTTCCGGCCCTTCCGCCGTCGCGGTCATCGCGGCCGGGCCGCGCCGCGCCACCGGATCGAGCAGCGCCTGGTACGGGCCCACCGCCTGGACGCCGATGGCGCGCAGCGCGGCCCACATCGTGACCTGATTGGCGGACAGCACCGGCATCCGCAGCTCGGCCTCCAGCTGCGGGATGACGTCGTAGGTCGGCAGGTTCGTACAGCTGATGAAGAGGGCATCGGTGGCGCCGACCACGGCCGCGCGGGCCATGTCGACGACATCGCGGTACGGCACCTTCCAGATGTGCCGGGTCAGCCCGAGGTAGGCGCGGCCGGTGACGGTGATGCCGGCCTCACCGAGATAGTCCTCCAGGGAGTCGGTGACCGATTTCGTATAGGGCGTGACCACGGCGATGCGCCGGGCGCCGATCTCGCGCAGCGCTTCGATCAGTGCGCCCGAGGTCGTGAGGGAGGGAACCTCCCCCGCCTGGACCATGGCGGCGCACATGGCCCGCTCGCCCGCGACCCCGCCGACGAAGCTGCCCGAAGTGCAGGCATAGGAGATGACCTGCGGTGATACCGCACACAGCGCCTGGACGGCAGCGTCCAGCGTTTCGTGCTCGCTGACCAGACGGGCCAGATCGAGGCTGACCTCGACGGGCACAAAAGGGGTGCGGGTGAGGTGGAGGGACACGTCGTCGGGAACCCAGCGCCAGAGCTCTCGGTCGAGCGCGAAGTCGAAGGGAGCGACGACACCCACGCCGAGCTGCGGCTGTGGGCCACCCAGAAAAGAGACGTCCATGAAGGCCCCTAGAAGAAACGAAGGGCTGGAAGGCCAGGCCAGTGGCCGGGGATGAGGTGCAGCCGGATCAAGCCGGGACGTCGGGACAGAGCCGTTGTTGACACGGTAGATACGACTTCCTAGCGTGGTCAATCCTCGCATCTCAGGCATCTGTCGGCGCCCCTTTCCATGGAAAGGGGCTCACGTTTCAGAACGGTTTCTGGCTATGTCCGAAAGCACCGTCCTCGTCCTCGGTTCCGACCCGCCGCCGAAGCTGGACCGCCTCACCGGCCGGGCTCGGGTGATCTTCACCGACGAGGACTCGCTCGCCGACCGACTGCCCACCGCCGACGTGCTGTTGGCCTGGGACTTCACCTCCGACGCGATCCGCAGAGCCTGGCCGGTGGAGGGGCCCAGGCCGCGCTGGGTGCACACCGCCAGCGCGGGTGTGGACCAGCTTCTGTGCCCGGCGCTGGTCGCCGACGACACCCTGGTGACCAACGCCCGGGGCGTCTTCGAGCAGCCGATCGCAGAATATGTGGCCGGGCTGGTGATCGCCATGGCCAAGGACTTCTACGGAAGTTGGGAGCTGCAGCGGCAGCGGCGCTGGCAGCATCGCGAGACCCTGCGGCTGGCCGGCAGCCGGGCCGTCGTGGTGGGCTCCGGACCGATCGGCCGGGCCATCGGCAGCACCCTCCTGGCACTGGGTGTCAAGGTCGATCTGGTCGGCCGCCGGGAGCGCCCGGACGATCCGCAATTCGGCCTCGTGCACGCGAGTGACGCACTGAACGGCCTGCTGCCCCAAGCGGATTGGGTGATCTGCGCGGCACCCCTGACCGAGGCCACCCGCGGCCTGTTCGGCAAGGACGCGTTCGCCAGGATGGCGCCACGGGCCCGGTTCATCAACGTCGGGCGCGGGCCGCTGGTGGTCGAGGACGCTCTGGTCGCGGCGCTGCGCGAGTGGCGGATCGCGGCGGCGGCGCTGGACGTCTTCGAGGAGGAGCCGCTCACCGCGGACAGCCCGCTGTGGGACGTCCCCCATCTGATCGTGTCGCCCCACATGAGCGGCGACACCCTGGGCTGGCGGGACGCCCTCGCCGAGCAGTTCCAGGACAACTTCGAGCGGTGGTCGGCGGGCGAGCCGCTGGACAACCTCGTCGACAAACGGCTCGGGTACGTGCCGGTGCAGTGACGGGGCCGGCTGCCGGGCCCCGGCGCGGCAGCCGCGCTCCCCCCACCGCCGTCCCGCCCGGGGCGGCCGACGCTCGGAGGACGCATGACCACCGAACCGACCCACCTCGCCGACCTCTCCGCCACCCGTCTCACGGCCGGGTACGCGGCCGGCGAGTTCTCCCCCGTCGAGGCGGTCCGGGCGGTGCTGGAACGCGCCGAGGCCGCCCAGGCCGCGACGAACTGCTTCACCCTGATCGACGCGGACGAGGCGCTGTCCGGCGCCAAGGAGTCGGCGGAGCGCTGGCGGGCCGGCGAACCGGCCGGGCCGGTGGACGGGGTGCCGGTCACCGTCAAGGATCTGATCCTCACCCGGGGCGTCCCGACGCTGCGCGGTTCGCGCACGGTGCGGGCCGAGGGTCCGTGGGAGGAGGACGCCCCGTCGGTCGCCCGGCTGCGGGAGTCCGGCGCGGTGTTCGTCGGCAAGACCACCACTCCGGAGTTCGGCTGGAAGGGCGTCACCGACAGTCCGCGGCACGGGGTGACGGGCAATCCGTACGACCCGGCGCGCACCGCGGGCGGCTCCAGCGGCGGCAGCGCGGCCGCGGTCGCGCTGGGCGCGGGCCCGTTGAGCCTGGGCACGGACGGCGGGGGCTCGGTGCGTATCCCGGGGTCGTTCTGCGGGATCTTCGCGCTCAAGGCGACCTACGGGCGGGTGCCGCTCTATCCGGCGAGCCCCTTCGGGACCCTGGCGCATGTCGGGCCGATGACCCGGGACGCGGCGGACGCGGCGCTGATGATGGAGGTGATCTGCGGGGCGGACTGGCGGGACTGGTCCCAGCTCGGCCCGGCCCCCGGCTCGTTCCGTCAGGCGCTGGCCGGTCCGGTCTCCGGGCTGCGGGTGGCCTTCAGCCCGTCGCTCGGCTGGGACGTGCCGGTGGCTCCGGAGATCGCGGCGGCGGTCAGGGCGGCCGTCGACACGCTGGCCGGGCTCGGCGCGGTCGTCGAGGAGATCGACCCGGGCATCACCGACCCGGTGGAGGCCTTCCACACGCTGTGGTTCAGCGGTGCGGCGCGGGTGGTGCAGCATCTGGACGACGCGGACCGGGCGCTGCTCGATCCGGGGCTGCGGGAGATCTGCGAGCAGGGTGCCCGCTACAGCGCGCTGGACTATCTGGCCGCGGTCGATACGCGGATGGCGCTCGGTCAGGCCATGGGCCGCTTCCACAGCGCCTACGACCTGCTGGTGACGCCGACCGTGCCGCTCACCGCCTTCGAGGCGGGCGCCGAGGTCCCGGCCGGTTCCGGTCACACCCGCTGGACGGGCTGGACGCCGTTCACCTACCCCTTCAACCTCACCCAGCAGCCGGCCGCGACACTGCCCTGCGGGGTGGACGCGGACGGGCTGCCGATCGGCGTCCAGCTGGTCGGCGCGCGGCACGCGGACGCGCTGGTGCTGCGCGTCGCGCATGCCCTCTACGAGGCGGGGACCGCGGAGATCCCCGCGCCGCCTGCGCTCAGGCCCTAGCCCCTAGGCCCGCCGGAAGTTGAGGCTCTCGCCCAGGGCGCCGGCCCGCCACAGGTCCTGACAGGCATCGGCCATCCGGTCCAGACCGTCGACGACACTGCCCCACACGATGCCCGGCACCCAACCCGCGTCACCGTTGATCAGTAGATTGTTGCGCTCGTAGAACAGCGCAAGATCGACGACGGTGGCGCGGCCTTGGTGCGCCGCCTGTGTCTCGTAGCCGTAGGACTTGGTGCCCAGTTGGGTGTCGGTGAAGGTGAAGTAACACAGATCGCCGGGGATCGGGGTGATCGTCGGATTCTCCAGCGGCGGCTCCTCGGGAGCGAACGGCGCCAGCAGGGCGTAGATCTCATTGCGGGCGTACTTGGCGTGGTAGACGTCGCCGCCGAGTGGGAGGGCGTCCCATACGGCATTGCAGGTGATCGGCGCGCGGTCGTCGAGCAACTTGGCCGTGCAGCTCACGCCGCGCTTGTCCAGGGAGACTTCGATGAAGCGATCGGTCATGCCCCGATCGTAGGTGGGCAATACCGGCGTACGGAACAAGTCCGCGGCGCTTCCATCAAGGGCTGGAAACGATTGGCATATGTGTGAGGCGTTCGGGTAGCCGCGCGCCCATGGCTCCACCACAGGAGAACACCAAAATGATCAAGAGAAAATTGGCAAGCGGCATCCGCCGCCGCTCGCTGCTCGCGGGGGTAGCGGCGCTCGGCGCAGCGGGTGCAGTGGGAGCGGCCTCGGGCTGCTCCCGGGTCGATGTCTCGGGCGCGACCGGCGGCGGACATCTGCTCGAAGATCTGCGGAAAAAGGGCACCGTCCGCATGGGAATCGCCAGCGAACCGCCCTATGCGTCCATCAACAGCAAGGGCGAACTCACCGGCGAGGCCCCGGCCGTCGCCAAGACGATCTTCCGGCGGCTGGGAATCAAGAATTTTGAGCCGGTGCCGGTCGAGTTCCAGGCACTGGTGCCCGGTCTGCATTCCTTCCAGTACGACGTGATCGTCGCGGGAATGTTCATCAACAAGGCCCGGTGTGCGGCCGTCCTTTTCTCCGACCCGGACTACGAGAGCAAGGACGCCTTCCTCGTACGCAAGGGGAACCCGGACAACATCCATTCCTATGCGGATATCGCCAAGGGGAAATACCGGATGGGTTCCGGTATCGGCTATGCCGAGATCGACTACGCGGTCGGCAACGGCGTCAAGAAGGACACCATCCAGACCTACGGTGACCAGATCGCCGGGATGGAGGCCCTGGAGGCGGGCCGTATCGACGTCTTCGCCGGCACCGCGCTGACCATGATCGAGGCGCTGAAGACCGGTGCCCACCCCAAGGTGGAGATGACCAAGCCGTTCACGCCGGAGGTCGACGGGAAGCCCCAGCGCGACGGCGGCGGCTACGGCTTCCGGCTCGGTGAGACCAAGCTGCGGGACGCCTTCAACGCCGAGCTGCAGAAGATGAAGAAGAGCGGCGAACTCCTGCGTATCGCCGAGCCGTACGGCTTCACCAAGGAGTTCATGACCGACCTCACGGCGAAGGAGCTCTGTAAAAAGTGACCGGCGCGCTGTGGGAACTTTTCTTCGAAGGGCTGTGGATCACCGTCCAGCTGATGGTCTACAGCGCCGCTCTGGCCGCCGCTGTCGCCTTCGGCATCGGCCTGGCACGCACCTCGCGGTTCCGGACCGTCCGCTTCCTGTCGGGTGTCTATGTGGAGTTCTTCCGCGGCACCTCGGCACTGGTGCTGATGTTCTGGCTGTTCTTCGCGCTGCCGCTGCTGGGCTGGCAGCTGGTCGGCATCTGGGCGGGCACCCTGGCGCTGGGACTGTCGTACGGCGCGTACGGCTCCGAGGTCGTCCGCGGTGCGCTGCAGGCGGTGGCCCCCGCCCAGCGTGAGGCGGCCATCGCGCTGAGCTTCACGCCCGGGCAGCGGCTGCGTAAGGTGATCCTGCCGCAGGCCGTCCCCGAGATGATGCCGCCGTTCAACAACCTGCTGATCGAGCTGCTCAAGGGCACCGCGCTGGCGTCGCTGCTGTCCATCGGCGAACTCACCTTCCAGGCCAAGCTGGCCCGGCTGTCGACGGGCCAGAGCGCCGAGATCTACGGAATCATCCTCGTCCTGTACTTCGCGGTCGCGTTCGTGATGACCCGGATCATGCGGGTGCTGGAGCGCCGCGCCAAGGCCTCGGTCGGCCGGGCGGTACCCAAGGGTGAGGGCTGGTTCTCCCGCAAACTGCCCGTCGAGAAGCAGGGCCCCGAGGCGCTGGCCACCGGAGGAAAGCCGTGAACAACTGGTCATGGAGCTACATCGGGGAGATCATGCCCGAGATCCTCAAAGGGCTGTGGATCACCATCCAGGCGACGTTCTACGGCTCGCTGGTGTCCTTCGCGCTCGGGCTGGTGTGGGCGATGGCCCTGCGCTCGCGGAGCCGCTGGGTCACCTGGCCGGTCAGCATCTTCGTCGAGTTCATCCGCAACACCCCGCTGCTGGTGCAGCTGTTCTTCCTGTTCTTCGTGCTGCCGGGCTGGGGGCTCACCTTCGCGCCGCTCACCACGGGCGTCATCGGGCTGGGCCTGCACTACTCGACGTACACCTCCGAGGTCTACCGCGCCGGTATCGACGGGGTGCCGCCCGGCCAGTGGGAGGCCGCCACGGCGCTGAACCTGCCGCGCCGGCGCACCTGGACGGCGGTGATCCTGCCGCAGGCGTTCCGCCGGGTGGTGCCCGCACTCGGCAACTACGTGATCGCGATGTTCAAGGACACGCCGCTGCTGGCCGGTATCACCGTCGCCGACATGCTCTTCCAGGCGAACAGCATCAGCGCCACCACCTTCGACTACCTGGAGCCGATCACCGTCGTCGGCATCCTCTTCGTGGTCATCTCCTACCCCACTTCTCTCCTCCTGCGAGCCCTGGAGCGTCGTCTTGTCCGCTGACAGCAATCACCCGAAAGACCACACCGGAGAAACGGCCAACCCGGCGGTGGACGGCACCGAGCTGATCCGGTTCGACCACGTCACCAAGCGGTTCGGGACCAACACCGTCCTGGATTCCCTGGACTTCACCGTCTCCTCGGGCAAGCACGTCACCCTCATCGGCCCGTCCGGTTCCGGCAAGACCACGATTCTGCGGCTGCTGATGACGCTGCTGAAGCCCGACGAGGGCACCATCAAGGTCGGCGGCGAATATCTGACGCACGAGGAAAAGGGCGGCAAGCTCGTACCGGCCGGCGAGAAGCACATCCGCGAGGTCCGCAAGAACATCGGCATGGTGTTCCAGCAGTTCAACCTCTTCCCCAACATGAAGGTGCTGCGGAACATCACCGAGGCGCCGGTGCACGTCCTGGGGATGGAAAAGGACGCCGCCGAGGCGCGGGCCCGCGAACTCCTCGATCTGGTGGGCCTGACCGAGCACCTCGACAAGTACCCGACCCAGCTCTCCGGCGGCCAGCAGCAGCGGGTCGCCATCGCCCGCGCACTGGCGATGCGCCCGCAGGTGCTGCTGCTGGACGAGGTGACCTCGGCGCTCGACCCGGAGCTGGTGGCCGGGGTGCTGGACGTCCTGCGGGACATCGCGCACACCACGGACATCACCATGCTCTGCGTCACCCATGAGATGAACTTCGCCCGGGACATCTCCGATGATGTCCTGATGTTCGACGCCGGGCGGGTCATCGAATCCGGCTCCCCGGAGAAGATCTTCACGGAGCCGGAGCACGAGCGCACCCGGGAATTCCTGAGCGCGGTGCTCTGAACGTCACTCAACAGGAAGTGAGTTCGGGTGGTGGGCCCCCGCCGAGGGGGCACACCACCCTTTCTCATTTCCGCACACCGGGGCCATGGCCGACGAATTACGGAACATCACCCCGGAAGACCGTGTACGGCCAGAAGACGAAGGCCACATCGAAGTCCATACGGCTCGACGCCGGGGGGCCGGGGTCCGTACGACGCAAAGCCGCCGGCGGTCCGGCACTGTGACCTTGGCATATGCCAAGGTCTCTCGCCCCAGTACAGATGACCGGGGCGCGCTTCTTTTCAGTCAAGACCCCCTCCCCCGAGGGCCGTTGGCCGCTATCGTGAGGGAAGCCCCGTTGTCCGGGATCGGCCGCGCAAGCCCGGCCGTGACCACCAACGACGGTCACGACGCAAGCGGTAACAACCTGCTAGGGGGACACCGTGGCGCTGAAGCCCGAGCCGACCGCGCCGTTCCATTCGGTGCAGTACGCCCTTCGCGTGCTCGAAACGATCTCCAGGCGCGCCGAGGGCGTGACCGATGCGCAGATCGCCCGCGAGACCGGCCTGCCCCCGGTCCAGCTCGGACACATGCTGGCGATGCTCCGGCGCGAGGGCTATGTCGAGCAGGTCACTGACGGGGCGTATGTCATCGGCGAATCGCTCCTGCTCCTGGGCTCGGGCGGCGATCGCGACCAGGCCCTGCGCGACAAGCTCCAGCTCACCCTCGACCAGTTGCGCGACTCGGTCGGCGCGGCGGTCTACATCAGCCGGTACATCGACGGCGAGGTGAAGATCCTCCACTACGCCGACGGACCGCTGGCCCCCAAGGTCAACGAGTGGGCCGAATTCCACCGCACGGCGCACGCCAGCGCGATCGGCAAGTGCCTGTTCGCGCAGCTCGACCACGACGGCCGCAAGGACCACCTCTCACGGCACAAGACCGCCCGGCTCACCTCGCGGACGATCACCAACGAGAAGGTCCTGTTCCACAAGCTCGACAGCCAGCCGCCCACGGTCCCCGTTCTCGATCTCCAGGAGTACGCCGTGGGCACGGTCTGCGCGGCCGTCCCGATCACCGCCGGTGCGACGGTCGGCTGCCTCGCCCTGTCCATGCCACTCGAGCACGCGCACCGGCTGCGCCAGGCCGCCGACACCCTCAACCGTCAGGCCGCCCCGGTCCTGCTCTCGCTGGCGATCTGAGCCGGGGCGCGGGCGGGGCGACGGGGCCGGACCGCACCGCTGTGCGGCCGTGGTCCTGAGCACCCCTCTCGACCAGGTAGTATTTCTTTCGTCAGCGCGCGCCGCTAGCTCAGTTGGTTAGAGCAGCTGACTCTTAATCAGCGGGTCCGGGGTTCGAGTCCCTGGCGGCGCACGTATCGAGTGGGCGTTCCCGGTTCTCCGGGAACGCCCACTTCGTTGTGTCCGGGACCGCGGCGGGGCCGGGGGCCGATGGTGCCGGCGGGGGCGTCAGGAGAGGTCGACGTCCGAGCAGGCGTAGAACGCATTGCCCGTGTCGGCGATGTTCCAGACGCCGAGGATGAGGTGGCGGCCGGACTTCTGGGTGGGGACGGTGCCCTGGTGCTGAACGGTCGCATCCGGCTGCGCGCCGCCCATGGGAACCGTCATGAACGGCTCGGGTTCGAGGTCGGCGCGGGTGAGCGGCTTGCCGGGGTCGTAGCCGTCCTTGGTGATGAAGTACTGGAAATCCGTGGTGGCATGACGGGCCGTCAGCCGCCAGGTGAAGGTGTAGCCCTGCCCCGGAGAGAGCTTGGTGCCGGGCCAGGCGCCGCCGCGCGGATCGTCGAGTTCGGCGAAGTTCTCATGGCCGCCGGAGCAGATCTTGCCGTCCGCCGGGCCACCGGCCGGGAAGCCCTTGGGGGCCTCCACGCTCTGCGGTTCGTACTGGATCGCGCCGCAGTCCTTGACGGTGCCGTTGGCGCAGAGTGCCTGCCGGCTGGGGGGCGCGTCGCTGTAGCCGTGACTGGCGGCGCTGCCCGTCGAGAGGAGGGAGACACCGAGGACGCCGAGGCCGATCACGGCAGCACTGATCTTTTTGCGCATGCTTCGCTCCTGAAGAACGTGGGGGGACTTCCATGAGCCGAGAGGGAGAGGCAGTGCGGTCTAGACCAAATGGCAGACTAATCAGCGGGCGCTGAGCATGTCCATACCAAGGTACGGACCAATGTCGGCCCGAGGGGCTGCCGCCTGGGGCCGCACCGAGGGCGACTGAATGCGCGCCGCGGGGGCGCGAACGGGGGCGCCGCGGGTCAGGCCGCCTTCGTGAGCGGAGCCGCCGTGGGGCGGGCGGCGGCCTGGACCAGTGCCGTATAGGTGCGGCGAAGGGCGATCAGGGACTCCTGGGCCTCGCGATAGACGGCGGCATCGGGGCCGCCGCGGTGGGCGAGGGTACGCACGGGGGCACAGTGGCGGTCCATCGCGCTGAGCCAGGCACGGTGCTGCGCCGGCAGATGCCTCCGCAGCAGCTGGCGCCGGCCCTCCCGCATACGCCGGGCGCCGATGCCCAGTACCGCGTCGGCGGCCTGGAGCACCGGCGGCTCCAGGGCGCCCTGTCCGGCGAGCGCGCCGAGCACCGCGCGCTGCTGCGGGGTGGCCGGTGCGGCCGACAGTTCCGCCGCCTCGGCGAGGAGCTGGGCGCGCAGCGCGTGCTGGACCCGGACCAGACGGCGCAGCGCCGTCGGGGTGGAGGAGTCGTCGGGTGACCGTCCCGCGAGGGTTTCGGCAAGCCGGAAGAGCCAGATCCCGTGCGCCTCCAGGCGGGTCGCGGCCAGCATCAACCGGTCCAGCCGGCTGAGCGGTTGGCCTTCCGGGGCCCAGCGGACTATCGGCACCAGCGCTTCGGTGCGGGCCAGCTGGTCGATGGGGATATGGCGGCGCGGTTTGCGTTCCGGGGCCCAGTTGTGGAGCGCGAGGGTGGGCAGCGCGACGAACTGGTCATGGTCGATACGGTGCGCGATCGCCGCCCAGAGGTCGAGGAACGCCTCGTCGGCGACCTCGCGCGCGGCCGGGGCCTGGGGGTCGAGCCCGCACCAGCCGCAGGACACCGCGATGACCGCGATCCGCATGGCGGCGGCCTCCGCGTTGCGCAGCGAGAGCCGGGAGACGCGTTGCCGCAGGGCGGCCAACTCATCGGCGCGGTGGGCCCGTTCCACGAGTGCGACGGCGGCCGCCCGGTCGGGCGCGATCGCCGCCGCGCGCGCCATGGCGTCCAGCCGGGTCCAGGTTCCGATCAGGGAACGGACGGGCGGCCGCTCGGGCAGAAAGCCGTGCGCACAGGGGTCGTGCGGGGCGACCGTGGAGGCGTCGGCGGAACCGTCCGCCTCCCCGTCGGCACGCCCCGGCCGGGCGGCGGCCGACTGCCCCTTACCCTCCGGGCCGACCGGCTCCGCGCCCGTTTCCGCCCGGTCCCAGCCCGTGGCGCGGCGCGGGGCCGGCAGGGGGGTGGCGTGGGCGGCGGACGGTATGCCGTCGCTCGTCGGCCCGGCCGCGTTCACCGGCTCGGCCATGGTCATCTTCATGATCGCCGTGTCCCCCATCAGCACTTCCCAGCGAACAGCCGGGCCAGGTGTGTGTCCATGTCGAGGTAGCCGCCCTCGTCGCCGGGCGGCACGATCGCCGCGGTCTGCTCCAGCCAGGCGGTCAGCTCCGGCGCGCGTACCGACAGCTCGCAGACGCTGTCGTCGGTGGACAGCTCGATATGGACGCGGCGCGGTTCGCCCGGCCGGCGGAAGGGCCACACCCGGACGTCCCCCTCCCCTGCTTCGTCATGCAGCCCGGCCAGCAGGAGGTCGCGGGCGAACAGCCAGGTGGCGACCGTCTGGCCGCGGCTGATGAAGGCGACCTCGACCTCGTACGGACGGTCGCTGCGGTAGCTGAACCGGCCGGCCACCGGAACTGCTTCGTCCGGCCCGAGGAGGAGCCGCATCTCAAGGGTGCGCTTGGCTGTCGACACCACGACGATCAACCTTTCCGACGGAGGGGCGAGTCCCGGGGACCCGGTCCGGGGCGCGCGTCCTGGCAGACGCTGCTGTGGAGGGTGGGGTTGCAACTGGTGCAAGAGGAGTGACGGACGCCATGGCCGGCACCCTCTGGACAATGTTCAGTTCTTGCGTCTCGGCGCTCGCCTCAGCCTCTCAACCGGCAGGAGATATCGCATGTTGACGGGGCAACTGGTGACTATTGGGGTGTATAGGGTGAAAATGGCTCGCCCGTGATATTTCGGGCAGGGCGCCGATCGGTACCTCTGAGGCTGGGTAGCTTTTGTCCCGTATGCGCGAAATCTGCTCTGCGGTGGGCGCACGAGCGAGGGGGCCGCCACGAGTGGCAGGGATCACATGGCCTGAGGGCGTGAGCGGTGCGGGCGAGGGTACGGAGCACCCTCCGAGTTCGTGTAAAGTTCTTCAGGTCAGCACGCGCCGCTAGCTCAGTTGGTTAGAGCAGCTGACTCTTAATCAGCGGGTCCGGGGTTCGAGTCCCTGGCGGCGCACGACACACTGAGGCCCCTCGCCATGCGAGGGGCCTCAGTCGTATGTCCGGCCGGGGCCGGGCGGGGCCGGGCGGGGCGCAAGATCACCCGCCGCCGTCAGGGCCGCCGGGACACGCGGGTGGCGGTCACCCGGGAGGAGCATCCCCCGCCCGGACGGCCGCGGGATGGAACGTTTGCGCGAGGCCGCGCCCCCGTGGCGGCATGACCCCATGGCGGCATGACCCCATGGCGGCATGACTCCCCGATGCGCTGATGCCGCGATGGACTGATGCGGCATGTTGCCTGCCGCCCGCCGCCTACCGCCTGCCGCCTGCCGCCTGCCGCCTGCCGCGATGAGGGGCGGGGCGGAGAGCCGGGGACGGATGCCCCCGTTGTCGTCGGCGGACCCGGTCGGGGACCGAGACGGTGCCACCCCGGCCGGCGGCACTGCCGAGGGGCGGTGCAGGCTCCCGGCCACTGGGCCTGACGTTCAGCCAATTCGGTGTACTCGCCAGTCACTTACGGGGACTCGGCGGTTCGTGCCGAATCCGCCATGGATCTGCCCATCCCCCATTTTGCGGGTGAATTCCTTCAGATACCGCTCCAAATCGCACGCACGGCTACAAAGGTTCCGGCCGGCCCGTTCGATCGCGGCGCCTCGAAGCGCAAATCGTGGCGCCCCGCGCTCCCGATTCCGCCGACTCTCCTTATTGCATTGCCAGTTGCCGACGGACTTTGCGAACGAGGGGCGTTCTCTTTGCCGGGAAGGGTAACTCTGCGTTCACGGAGTATGCCATTCCAGTTATCCCGACACTAACTGTCAACAAGCCGGAAATCAGCTGCCGTTCCAGGTCAAAGCCCTGCGCACGGCGCCATTTGGCGTCCGGATATTGCCTCTTCCGGACCTCATACCTTGTGATGCGTCTTGCAATCGGCAGGGCCGTTCGGCACTCTGACCAGGGAACTCGGTCGAAATGCGGCGGGGTTCGCAGGAGTGGGCAGAAAGAGATACGCCCGGTTGGCGTGATGTGAACGCGGGGAACCCGCTGCTTGGCAGGATTACGGGGCGTTCCTCATACCACCGGAACATGGCCGTCACCGTCTGACAGTGCGGACGGCCGAGACCAGTGAGCCCGAGTCGGTCGAGGGGACCGAGTAATCGGGCTATCAGCACACGGCACGCAGCCCGTTGCGTGCGGGGGGATGGACCCATGACGTCGCCACCTGAGGGTGCCCGACCGCAGCACTCGTACGATTCGTCCGCCACCGCGCGCCTGCGTCTGCCACGCCAGCAACGGCAGCGGCGCGCTCAGCGCAAGCCGCTGCCGCGCTACGACTACGAGCACTACAGCAGACTGGCCGGGCCGCTCACCCAGCCCGACCCGGACAAGCCGTACAAGGTCCGCTATCGCTCGCTGCTCGCCGACGAGCCGCACCGCATCCGGGCCGCCCTGCTGCTCGGTGCCGCGCCGCTGCTCTCGTTCGGGCTGCTGATCTGGCTGATGCAGCCAAGCAACTGGACCGAACGCGACTACCCCGCCTACGAGTTCCTGCCGGTGCTGGACACCGTCATGCTGGTCGCGATCGGGCTGATCGAGTTCTTCCGGTGCATGAATGTGCTGTCCAACGCGCATGCCACCTTCGTCGCCCGCGACCCCATACCGGTCATACCCGAGAGCGGCACCCGCGTCGCCTTCCTCACCTCCTTCGTGCCGGGCAAGGAGCCCCTCGAGATGGTGACGAAGACGCTGGAGGCGGCGGTGAAGATACGCCACCGCGGGCTGCTGCACATATGGCTTCTGGACGAGGGTGACGACCCCGAGGTCAAAGAGGTCTGCCGGCGTCTGGGCGTGCACCACTTCACCCGTAAGGGCATCCCGGAGTGGAACCGGCCCAAGGGGCCGCACCGCGCCAAGACCAAGCACGGCAACTACAACGCCTGGCTGGCGGAACACGGCGACGACTACGACTACTTCGCCTCGGTCGACACCGACCATGTCCCGCTGCCCAACTACCTGGAGCGGATGCTCGGCTTCTTCCGCGACCCGGACGTGGGCTTCGTCATCGGCCCCCAGGTGTACGGCAATTACGACACCTTCGTCACCAAGGCCGCCGAGTCGCAGCAGTTCCTCTTCCACGCGCTGATCCAGCGGGCCGGCAACCGCTACGGCGCGCCGATGTTCGTCGGCACCTCCAACGCCGTACGCATCAGCGCGCTCAAGCAGATCGGCGGGCTGTACGACTCGATCACCGAGGACATGGCGACCGGGTTCGAGATACACCGGCACCGCAATCCGCAGACCGGGAAGAAGTGGCGCTCGGTCTACACGCCGGATGTGCTCGCGGTCGGTGAGGGGCCCACGGCCTGGACGGACTTCTTCACCCAGCAGCTGCGCTGGTCACGCGGGACGTACGAGACGATCCTCAAGCAGTTCTGGAAGGCGCCGTTCACCCTGCCCTTCGGCCGGCTGGTCAACTACACCATGATGGTGATCTTCTACCCGATGTCGGCGCTGAACTGGATTCTGGCGGCGCTGAGTTGTGCGCTGTTCCTGGGTATGGGCGCCTCGGGTGTGGAGATCGACCCGGCGGTGTGGATGATGCTGTACGGCAACGCCTCGGCGCTGCAGATCGGCCTGTACATCTGGAACCGGCGGCACAATGTCTCCCCGCACGAGCCGGAGGGCTCCGGCGGTGTCGCCGGCATGGTGATGTCCGCGCTGTCCGCGCCGATCTACGCCCGGTCGCTGTTCGACGCGGCGCTGCGCCGCAAGAGCAAGTTCGTGGTCACGCCGAAGGGCGACTCGTCCAGCCCGGACACGCTCTTCGGGACCTTCCGGGTGCATCTGTTCTTCCTGCTCGTCTTCGGGGGCTCGCTGATCGCCTCGTTCGTGCTCGGGCACAGCCATCCGGCGATGGTCATCTGGGCCGTCCTCGCGATGCTGATCACCGCCGCACCGATCGTCGCCTGGCGGCTGACCGTACGCGACGAGAAGCAGAAGCGGAGTGCGGCCGCCGCCACCTCCGATGCCACGGGCAGCAGTGCGGCCGACGGCGGGAGTCCACCGGAGCCGGCCGACGGCGGGGACCCGCCCGCGACGGGCGCCGACGAGGCCGCCGCTCCGGCCGGTGACCGGGCCGGTGACCGGGCCGGTGACCCGGCCGCCACCACCGAACAGACCATGCAGATCGCCCTTGGGGGACGTCACACATGAAGTACCGTCCGAGCCGTCGCACCCGCAGAGTGGCGATAGCAACGGCGGTGGTGCTCGCGCTGGCCGGCATGAACGGGCCGGCAATCTACGGCTTCGCCTCCGAGCAGTACCACCAGTACAAGATCAACAGGCCCGAGTACAAGGCGGAGAACGGCCACTGGGATGTCGTCAACGTCCCGGAGAAGTACCGCATCAACACCATCCACGCGGCCCTGCTGCACACCGGCAAGGTGCTGCTGGTCGCGGGCTCCGGGAACAACGCGGCGAACTTCAAGGCCAAGTCGTTCCGTACGGTCCTGTGGGATCCGGAGAAGAACACCTTCAAGAACATCCCCACCCCCAAGGACCTCTTCTGCTCCGGGCACACCCAGCTCCCGGACGGCAAGCTCCTGGTGGCCGGCGGCACGCAGCGCTACGAGAAGCTGAACGGCGATGTGAAGAAGGCCGGCGGCCTCATGATCCTCTACAACGAGAATCCGGACGGCCCGAAGACGTTCCCGGCCGGCACGCTCTTCACCGGCAAGAAGAACGGCAAGACCTTCGCTTCCAAGGACCCGGTCGTGGTGCCCCGGGCGAAGAAGAAGACCGACCCGGCGACCGGCAAGGTCACCGTCGTGCACAGCGAGGCCCGGGTGTATGTCGAGGCCCTCAAGGACGGTCCGTCGCACTCCACGGGCACCCAGGACAACTACCGCATCCACGGTCTGACCGGTGCGGATGCCCGTAACTTCTACGGCATCGCGCAGAAGCTGTCCTTCGACAAGAAGGACTTCCAGGGGATCAAGGACAGCTTCGAGTTCGACCCGGTGGCCGAGCGCTACATACCCGTCGACCCCATGAACGAGGCCCGCTGGTACCCGACGCTCACCACCCTGCAGGACGGCAAGGTCCTCTCCGTCTCCGGGCTGGACGAGATCGGGCAGGTGGTCCCCGGCAAGCAGGAGATCTACGACCCGAAGACGAAGAAGTGGCGTTACCTGCCCAAGCGGCGCTTCTTCCCGACCTACCCGGCGCTCTTCCTCACCGACCAGGGCCGGATCTTCTACACCGGCTCCAACGCCGGCTACGGCCCGGACAACATCGGCCGCAAGCCCGGAATCTGGGACCTGAAGACCAACAAGTTCCAGTACGTGCCCGGGATGAGCGACCCGAACATCCTGGAGACGTCGATGTCGGTGCTGCTGCCGCCGGCCCAGGAGCAGCGGTACATGGTGCTGGGCGGAGGCGGGGTCGGCGAGGACCCGAAGGCCACGGACAAGACCCGGATCGTGGATCTGCACGCGCCGTCGCCGCGCTTCAAGGACGGGCCGCCGCTGTATGCGAAGGCCCGCTACCCCAGCAGCGTGATCATGCCGGACGACACCGTGCTGACCACTAACGGCTCCGGTGACTACCGCGGGCGCAGCGACTCCAACGTCCTCAAGGCGGAGCTGTACGACCCGGCGGCCAACACCGCCCGGCAGGTGGCCGATCCGCTGGTGGGCCGCAACTACCACTCCGGTGCGCTGCTGCTGCCCGACGGCCGGGTGATGACCTTCGGGTCCGACTCCCTCTTCGCCGACAAGGACAACACCAAGCCGGGCGTCTTCCAGCAGCAGATCGACCTCTACACCCCGCCGTACCTCTACCGGAAGTCGCGCCCGGAGCTGACGGGCGGGGCGACGAAGACGCTCTCGCTCGGCGACCGCGCGACCTACGGCTCCCCGCACGCCACCGGCATCAAGAAGATGCGGCTGATGCGACCCGGCTCCTTCACCCATGTCACCAACATCGAACAGCGCTCCATCGCACTGGACTTCACGGTGGCGAAGGACGGGAAGGGCGTGACGGTCACCCTGCCCAAGGACCCCTCGCTGGTGCCGCCCGGGTGGTACATGCTCCATGCGGTGGACGGCGAAGGGACGCCGTCGAAGGCGGTGTGGGTGAAGATCGGTCCCGAGGGGACGTAGGTCCCGGGGAGGTGCCTCCCGAAGGGAAGTACCTCCCGAGGGGAAGCAGGTCCCGAGGGGACTTAAGTCCCGCCCGCGTTGTGGCCCGGTGGAATTCTTCCGCCGGGCCCTCGTCGTTGCCGGGGAAGTGGGTTGGTCCTCGCGGTGGGGTGGGGCTTGTCGCGGTGGCGGGATGTGGTGTCGTGCCGTGACGGCGGCCGGGCGTTGGTCGCCGTCACGGCAGGACGCGGGGCCTACTTGGCGCTGTCGGCCAGGCCGAGGGCGTACTTGGGCCACCAGGTGCCCGCCTTGGGGCCGCCCTTGCAGGTGCCGTCCGACTCGCCGGGGCGCTTGATCCACAGGTAGGCGGCTATCTGCGGGTCGCCGGTCTTGGTGGTGGGCGGGGTGCCCAGGGCGCGGCCGGGTGGGTTGCACCAGTTTTCCGGGTCGTCGCCGCCGGGGGCCGGGCCGTTGCCGTTGCGGCTGGTGTCGATGACGAAGGGCTTGCCGCCGACCATGGCGGACAGCTTCTTGCCGTACTTCGTGTTCTCCGCGGTGGTCTGGTAGTTGGAGATGTTCAGCGCGAAGCCGTCGGCTCGGTCGATGCCGGCCCGCTTGAGCGGTTCGACCATCCGGCCCGCGTCCTTGATCCAGTGGGGGTTGCCGGCGTCCAGATAGACCTTGGTGTGCGGCAGCGCCTTGAGCTTGCCGACCGCCTCCGTCAGCAGGGCGTAGCGCTCCTCGTGGAACTGCTGCGGGGTGCACTTGTCCGCGATGTGCGGCAGTGCGTCGGGCTCCAGGATCACGGTGGTGGCGCGGTCGCCGATGCCCTTGAGCACCCCGTCCAGCCAGGAGCGGTACGCGTTGCCGTCGGCGGCGCCGCCCTTGGAGTAGCTGCCGCAGTCGCGGTGCGGGATGTTGTAGAGCACCAGCAGCGCCTCGCGGTCGGCCTTGGCGGCCGCCTCGGTGAAGCCACGGGCCTCGCCTTGAGGGTCGTCGATGCCTATCCATTCGGCGACCGGCTGCGTCGCGATCTTGTTGACCAGACGGGCGTCGCCGGATTTGCCGTCCTTGCCGTACGCGGACACCTGACGGGCCGCCTTGCTGTCCGGGTTGACCCAGAACGGGGTGACGGCCTTGGGGCGTTGGCCCGGTTTGCCCGGCACGCTGCCGTCGCCGTCGCCGCCGGGCGAGGAGCAGCCGGCGACCAGCAGCAGGGCCAGCGCGCCCACCGCCGCCCTCGCCGATGCCACACCGGCATGCGCGGAGCGCCGCCGGCCGTCGCGGGACCCGCCCGTCGGACCGACCCCGGCCATCCGTCGCAGATTGCCGTACATCCACTCCCCCCTCGGAGCATGAACACGGAACATGGTCGGCAGGGGACCACCGGCCGCATCCATCGTGGCACACGCCCGACTTGCCCGGGTCGGCCTGTGGACAGCCTGGCTACCGATCGTCCACAGGCCGCTGTTGGCGCCGGCCCGGGTGGCAGTTGTGGTGGCTGTGGTGGTTGGGGCGGCTGTGGTTGTGGCTGTGGCGGCTCAGTGTGCCCCGGCGTGCGGGGGTTGCTGGTAGGACGTCAGGTAGGCCGAAACCACGGTGACGGTCGCGGCGTTGCCGCCATGCCGTCCGGGGTCACGGTCGCGGCTGCCGTCGTAGGTGATCAGGCGGAGTTCGGAGCGGCTCCGGTCGTGGGCGGCGTAGGCCTTGCGCGGGTCGAAGCGGTGACGGTCGTAGAGCTGGATGTCTTCGACGGTGAAGCGTGCGGTGCTGCCGTCGGCGCGCTGGATGTCCACCCTGTCCCCCGGCTTGAGGCGGGGAAGACGGTGGAAGACGGTCCGCTGGGCGCCGGGGGCGGGTTCGGCGCCGGCACGGGCCACGAGCAGCGCCGCGCCCGCCTCGCCCGGTTGCGGCCCTTCGGCGTACCAGCCGACGGGCTCCGGGGAGGTGTACGGGGGCGGGGTGAGCATGCCGTCCCCGTCGAGGCCTCGTCCGGTGATAGCGGCACCCCGTACACCGAGCGCATCGATGGTGATCCGGACGGGCCGTGCGGTTGTGGCGGCCGTTACCGGGGCGTGCGCATGCGGCGGTGCCTGTCGGCCCAACGGGCGCCCGGCGGCGGCGACATCACCGGTCGTGGCGAGCTGCGCGGCGACCCCGTCCATCAGATCGCGGCCCCACAGCCACAGCCCCAACAGCAACACCGCCCAGGCCACACCGGCGAGCAGCTGCCCGGGGCGGTGGGCGGGGGCGGGACGGTGGACGGGGGCGGGACGGTGGACGGGGGCGGGGCCAGGGCGAGGGCCAGAGGCAGGGGTGCGGTGGGGGGCAGGGTCGGGGTCAGCGACGGTATCGGGGGCGGGGTGGCGGGCCGGGCCGGTTCCCCTACTGGGAGCGGGGGCAGGGCTGGTAGCCGTATCGGGAGCAGGGGAGACATGAGTGCCGAGTAGGGCAAAGGTGTGGAGCGTCTTATGGGTGCCGCGGGTGCCATGGGTGCCGGGCGGGCAGGATGCGCCCGGCCCTCTGGATACCCCGGGTACGGCGCTCGTGCCGTGTACGTCGCCGCCGCCTGGGCCGGATACGCCAGGTCTGGCAGTCACCCCGACCGCGCCCGCCCGCCCGTCTTCGTCAGCGCTCATCGGCGTCGCCCCGGCGCTCGCGGCGCAGTCTCAGCCGGAGCCGGAGCAGCTGCCCCGCGATGACCAGGATGGCGCCGCCGGCCAGGACCAGGCCCACTGCCGAGGTGCTGCTCAGCTCGTCGCTCGATGCGGCTTTGGCTGCCTTGGTGGCTTTGGTGGCTTTGGCGGGCTGGGGCAGGGGCCGGGCAGGGTGTACGGCCGCCGCGTCGGCCGGCATGGCCCGCGAAGGGTGGGAAGGGTGGACGGCTGCCTCATCGGCCTGCACCGTCCGCGCGGCGTGACCGGCCACCGCTCCGGCCACCGCTCCGGCCTGCACCGTTCGCGCAGCGAGCGAGGTCCGGCCGGTGCCGCTCGGGCAGGCGGCGGTGCGCGGATGTGAGAGGGATACCGAGCCGGAACGGATGCGGCCGGTGCCTGTGGTCAGGCCCGCGGCGGCCCGGGTGAGCGGCGCCGCGTCGTGGAAGGCCGCAGAGCGGACGGTGGCCCGCCCGGCGGCGCAGCCGGTGCCCCGCAAGGTGACCGTGCCGCGTGGGGTGGCCGGGGCGGGATGGGCCAGGACCGTTGCGGTTCCGGCTGCGGCTCCGGTGGCGCGTTCGTCCCCGCCGTACGCGGGCGCCGTCGTCACCGCGCACGCCGCGACCGCGGCACAGAGAGCAAGTTGCCGTGAGCGCATGGTGAACCTCCGATAACTCCGAAGGTCCGCCCACGCGAGCCCGGCCGCATCCGGTGCGGTCCGAGGCTGCGCCGTTCGGGTGGGGCCCACGGGCCACCGGCCGTCCACGGCCGGAGCGGGCAGCGAACCCGGCCCGCAGGCCAGCCGTCGGGCCGTCGGGGGCGGCGGGGCGGCGGAACGGCGGGCCGTCGGGCCGGAACAGCCCGCCGGCGGTCAGACCGGCTCCCACACCAGCAACGCTGAGACGAGGGGCCCGGTGCTCGCACCGGGCCCAGCCCCCTCACACCAGGTCAATGAGATCCGCGATCGAGTCCACCACGCGGGAGGGCCGGAACGGGTGCCGTTCGATCTCCTCGGGGCGGGTGAGACCCGTCAGCACGAGGAAGGTCTCCATGCCCGCCTCCAGGCCGGCCAGCACATCGGTGTCCATCCGGTCACCGATCATCGCCGAGGTCTCGGAATGGGCGCCGATGACGTTCAGTCCGTGCCGCATCATCAGCGGGTTGGGCTTGCCGACGAAGTACGGGTCGACGCCGGTCGCCTTGGTGATCAGTGCGGCCACCGAGCCGGTCGCGGGCAGCGCGCCCTGCGGCGAGGGGCCGGTCTCGTCGGGGTTGGTGGCGATGAACCGGGCCCCGTCGTTGATCAGCCGGATCGCCTTCGTCAGGGCCTCGAAGCTGTAGGTGCGGGTCTCCCCGAGGACCACGTAATCCGGGGAGTGGTCGGTCAGGACGTAGCCGATGTCGTGCAGGGCGGTGGTCAGGCCCGCCTCGCCGATGCAGTAGGCGGTGCCGCAGGGGCGCTGGTCGTCCAGGAACTGGGCGGTGGCCAGCGCGGAGGTCCAGATCGACTCCCACGGCACGTCCAGGCCGATGCGGTTCAGCCGGGCGTGCAGGTCACGCGGGGTGTAGATGGAGTTGTTGGTCAGCACGAGAAAGGGCTTGCCCGATTCGCGCAGCCGCTTGATGAAGGCGTCCGCGCCGGGAACCGGAATGCCCTCGTGCATCAGGACGCCGTCCATGTCGGTGAGCCATGACTCGATCGGCTTGCGCTCTGCCACTGCCGGACTCCTGCCGTGCGTGAGGACCAGGGGCGCCGACCGCCTCCCGCACGCGCCGTGGACCGCGCGAACGGACCCGCGCGCCGTGCGTACGGCCGACGCCCCCACCCTAAGTCAGCCGCCGGGCACCTGACCCGGGCCGTCGCCCCGGCCTTCCACCGGCGGGACAGCGCCGATGCCCCGGCTCTCGGCAACCCGCAGAACGTCGCGCAGCGCCTCGGCCAGCCGTTCGGCCAGAAAGCGCAGCTCACGGTTCGAGACGCGGCGGTCGTCGAGCAGGGCCCTCGCGTGACCGAGTAACGCGGCCCCCATCGCGAGCTGCACCGCTTCCACCTCGTCAGCGAGGCGCGATACGGGACCGTTCCCGTCTCCTATGAGGTAGCAGGACTTGCCCCCAGGGTCGGACCACGGAAGCAATCGGGCCTGTTGCCGGTGAGAGAAATACATGGTGGACCACCGCCTCACTTCGGGGTGCTGACTCGCCAGAAGGTATCGCTATTCGCGAATAGCAGCCAGGATTACCGCACTCAGGCTTGTCACTTGTTCCGTAAGGCAGCACAGTTATCCGGTCGGAGGACAATCGACCGTGCCGGAGGATGCCGTGAACAGCGCCGAGTGGGTCACCACGTCCGTGCCGTATCTGGCCCCGCGGGAACCGGGGCAGCGCGACGCCTGGAGCGCCGAGACCGCGGCCAGGGGCCGCCGGGGCAGCCAGCGCATCGTGCAGGCGGGGGAAGTGGCCGCGCCCGGCGAGATCGCGGAGCTGCTGGGGGTGGAGCCGGGCGGTCTCGTCGTCGTGCGGCGGCGCGTCATGTATCTCGACGGGCGGCCCTGCGAGTTGACGGACACCTACTACCCACTGGGCATCGCCCGGGGCACCCGGCTCGCCGGGACGGCGAAGATCGCCGGCGGGGCGGTCACGCTCCTCGCCGAGCTCGGCCACGTCGGCGTGCGGGCCCATGAGGACGTCTCCGCGCGGCTGCCGAGCGACGAGGAGGCCACGGCCCTGGAAGCTGAACCGTCCCAGCCGGTACTCCAGTTGCTCCGGCTCACCCTCGACGCGCGGGACCGGCCCGTCCAGGCGGACAGAATGGTGATGCCCGCGCGGCTCCAGCGGCTGCGCTACGACGTGAGGATCGGATGACCGACGTGACCGGTGACAGCGCCGACACCTTCGACAACCGCCCGCTGCACGAGCGTATCGCCGCCGACCTGCGCGACGAGATCATGAACGGTGACCTCGCACCGGGCGCCAAGCTGCCGTCCACGGCCCGGCTCAAGGAGCGGTTCGCGGCCTCGAATGCCACCGTGCAGAAGGCGCTGGGGCTGCTCAAGCAGGAGCGCCTGGTCGTCGGGCGCGCCGGATCAGCCGTCACCGTACGCGAACACCGGCAGCGGACGATGCGTCCGGCCGCCTACATGGCCCCGGCGGACAGCGGCGACCGGTACCGCTGGCTCACCGAGGCGGAGAAACTCGGATCGCAGGCGCGGAGCAAGCTGCTCCGGGTCGCGGAGGTGGCGCCGCCCGCCGATGTGTCCGCGGTGCTCGGCCTCCCGGAGGGCGGTACGGCACTGCTCCGGCACCAACTGCTGCTGATCGACGACGAACCGGTCGAGCTGGTCAGCTCCTACTACCCGCTGGAGATCGCCCGTGGCACGGCCATCGCCAAGCGCCTGAAGATCAAGGGCGGGACGCCGGCCCTCCTTGCCGAGCTGGGGTATCCGCCCCGGCTCAGCGTGGACCGCGTCTCGGCGCGGGTGCCCAGCCAGGAGCAGTTCACCGCGCTGCGGCTGCCGGGTGATCTGCCCGTGCTCCGGACCCTCCGTGTCGTCCGCGGCGACGGCGACCTCCCCATCGAGGTCACGGTGATGGTCAAGGCGGGCCATCTCTACGAGCTGCGGTACGAGTTCACGGGCGAGTGAGGCCCGCGCCCACCCAAGCAGGCGAGTGGGCACGGGCAGGGGGCGTGATCAGCCCCCCGTAGCCTCCCGCCACGCCTCCACCCGCTCGTCCAGGTTCTTGTCGATGTCGTTCCAGTCCGGGCGGAAGATGTCGACGTTCTTCATGATCTTGGCGAGTTCGGTGGCGTGGGGGTCGGTGGCCTTGATGTCCTTGCGGGAGGTGAAGCCGCCGCCCACCGAGGAGACCTGGCGCTGGACGGGGGCGGAGAGCAGGTGGTCGAGGAGCTTCTTGGCGTTGGCGTTGTGGGGGGCGTTCTTGACCAGGCCGGCCGCGTACGGGAGGGCGAAGGTGGTGGGCCTGGCGCCGGGCCGGGGCGCGGGGAAGAAGATGCCCTGGTTGGGCATGGACTTCATGTTGGCGTAGTTCATCTGGACATCGCCGTTGGCCACCAGGAGTTCGCCCTTGTCCGTCTTGGGGGCGAGCTGGCCGGTGGAGGAGGACGGGCCGACGTTGTTGGCCTGGAGCTTCTTGAGGAAGTCCATGGCGGGGCGCTGGCCGCCGAAGTCGTGCAGGGCCTTGATCAGGACGGCGGTGCCGTCACCGGCGACGCCCGGGGTGGAGTACTGGAGCTTGTTCTTGAACTTGGGGTCCAGCAGGTCCTGCCAGGTGGCGGGGGCCCGCTTCAGCTCCTTCTTGTTGTAGATGAAGCAGAAGTAGTTGTTGACGATGGAGGTCCAGTTGCCGGAGGGGGACTTGTCCGCGGCGGCGACCTGGTCGGAGCCCTTGGGGCGGTAGGTGTCCAGGAGGCCCTTGCCGTCGGCCTGCTGGATGAACGGCGGGAGGGTGACGAGCACATCCGCCTTGGTGTTGGCCCGTTCGCGGGCCAGTCGCTGGACGGCCGCGCCGGAGCCGCTCTCGACGTAGTTGACCTTGATGCCGGTCTTCTTCTCGAAGTCCTTGAAGACCGTGTCGTAGAAGCCGTCGCCCTGCTCGCTCTTGAGGCCGTCGGCGCTGTAGACGGTGACCTCCTTGGCGTGGGGGTCGGCGGTGGAGGCGCCGCCGCAGGCGGTGAGCGGGAGGCCGAGGGTGAGCGCGCCGCAGCAGGCGGCGAGCGGCTTGCGGAAGGGGCGGGGGCGGGAGCGGGGCATGGCGAGGTAACTCCTCAGGTGGGTGTGGGTGTTGGGGGGGAGGGTCGGGGTGTCCGGTGGGGTGCGGCGGGCGCGGGTCTCAGCGGTAGGAGGCCTTGGTGCGGATACGGGAGACGCCGAGGAGGACGAGCAGGGTGGCGGCCATCAGGGTCACCGCCAGGGCGGCGCCGGCGAAGAGGGCGCCGCGGTCGGTGGCGGCGAAGACCTGCACCGGCAGCGGCAGCCAGTCGGGGGGATAGAGCATCATCGTGGCGCTCAGCTCGCCCATGGACAGGGCGAAGCACAGCCCCGCGGCCGCGGTGAGGGACGGCAGCAGCAGGGGCAGTTTGACCCGCCACAGGACGTAGGCGGGGCGGGCGCCGAGGCCGGCCGCGCTCTGCTCGTAGGCCGGGTCGAGGCGGGTCAGGGCGGCCGTCACCGACTGGTAGGCGAAGGCGGTGACCAGCACGGTGTGGGCGAGGATCACGATCTGCGGGGTGCCGTTGAGCAGGAACGGGGGCCGGGAGAAGGCCACGAGGAGGGAGAGGCCGACGACCACCGAGGGGACGGCGACGGGGAGCAGGAAGAGGGCGTCGAGGAGGCGGCGGGTGCGGCGGCCCAGCTTTTCGGCGGCCAGCGCGGCCCAGGTGCCGGCGGTGAGCGCGGCGAGGCTCGCGGCCAGTGCGGTCAGGACGCTGGTGAGCAGGGCGTGCAGCGCCTCGCCGTGCGCGATGTCCTGATAGTGCTTCAGGGTCGCGCCGGAGGGCAGGGTGCCGCTCCAGCTGCTCGCGAAGGACGCGGCGACGATCACCAGCAGCGGCAGCGCGAAGACGGGCAGGAAGAGGACGAGGAAGAGGATGTGAAGGGCCCGGCGGGCGGGCCTGCTATGCACCAGCACGGTGGGGCACACCTCCTGGGCGCGGCCCGGCGCCGCCGCCCGTACGGGACATCACGGTCCGGTAGAGGGCGTAGAGCGCGACGGACAGCACGATGTTGACGACGGCGACGACGCAGGCTCCGGTGTAGTCACCGTCGAGCATGGCCTTGGTGTAGACGAGCACCGGGAGGGTGACGACGTCCTTGGCGCCGGTGAAGAGGACGATGCCGAACTCGTTGAGGCACAGCACGAGGACCAGTGCGCCGCCCGCCGCCAGCGAGGGCAGCGCCTCCGGCAGGATCACCGTCCGTACGATCCGCCACGGCCGGGCGCCCAGTGAGGCGGCGGCCTCCAACTGCCCGGTCTCCAGCTGGGAGAAGGCGGCGAGCAGCGGCCGCATCACGAACGGGGTGAAGTAGGTGACCTCGGCCAGCAGGACGCCCCAGGGGGTGTGGAGGAAGTCCAGCGGTCCATGGGCGGCGCCGGTCAGATCCGTCCACAGGCCGTTGGCCATGCCGACGGTGCCGTAGAGGAACAGCAGGGCGAGGGTGATCAGGAAGGAGGGGAAGGCGAGGAAGAGGTCGATGAAGCGGCTGAGCGCCCGGCCTCCGGGGAACGGGACGAAGGCGATCACGAGGGAGAGCGCCAGTCCGAGGAGCAGCGCGCCGGCGGTGGCTCCGACGGCGATCAGCACGGTGTTCGCCAGCGCCGTGCGGAAGGACGCCTCGGCGAGGACCTCGGCGTAGGGGGCGGAGTGGCCGCCGTCCTCCGGGGTGAAGGACTGCCACACCACCAGGGCCAGCGGATAGAGGAAGACCAGGCCGAGGGCGGCGACGGGGGGCAGGGCCCGGAGGGCGGCCCCGGTCCGGCGGGGACGGGCCCGCGGGCGGGCGGGCGCCGCGGCCCGGGCCGGTGCGGTCGTCGCGGCGGCCGCCGCCGTATCCGTCCTAGGCATCGGGAGCACCGCCCTCGGCGAGTCCCGCCGGGACGATGACCGCGTCCTCGGGCGCGAAGTGCAGCGTCACCTCGTCGCCCGGTGCCGGTGCCGTGCGCAGTTCACGGACGTCGGCCAGGACGCGGTGGCCGTCGACCGTCACGCACAGACGGTGCGTCGCACCGCGCCACTGCACGTCCGTGAGTGTGCCGCGCAGTGTGTTCCGGGGGCCGGCGGTCTGCGGGCCCTCCCCCAGGCCGACGAGGTGCGGGCGCACGCAGAGCGTCGCGGTGGCGCCGTCGGCCACCTCGTCGCCGACGGGCACGGTCAGCGGCCGGCCGGCGAAGTCGACGCCGTGGCCGCGCACCGTCACCGGCAGCAGATTGGCGGTGCCGACGAAGGAGGCGGTGAACTCGGTGCGCGGGCGCCGGTAGAGCTGCTGCGGGGTGCCGCAGTCCTGCAGCCGGGCCCGGTCCAGCACCGCGATCCGGTCGGCGAGGGTCAGCGCCTCGATCTGGTCGTGGGTGACATAGAGGATCGAGACGTCGGGCAGCTCGCGGTGCAGCCGGGCGAGTTCGGCGAGCATGCCGGAGCGCAGCTGGGCGTCGAGCGCGGACAGCGGTTCGTCCAGCAGCAGCACCCCGGGGCGGATGGCGAGCGCCCGCGCGATCGCGACGCGCTGCTGCTGTCCACCGGACAGCTCCCGCGGATGCCGGCCTGCGTAGGCGGCCATCCCGGTCATCTCCAGCGCCTCGGCGACCCGGCCGGGGATCTCGGCGCGCGGTGTCTTCTGCGCCTTGAGGCCGAAGGCGACGTTCTCGGCGACCTTCATGTGCGGGAACAGCGCGTACTGCTGGACGACCATGCCGATGCCGCGCTTGTGGGGCGGCAGCGCGGTCACGTCCCGGCCGCCGATCAGCACCCGCCCGGAGACCGGCCGGACGAATCCGGCGACCGCCCGCAGCGCGGTGGTCTTGCCGGAGCCGGACGGGCCGAGCAGGGCCATCACCTCGCCCGGTTCGACGGTCAGGTCGAAGGAGTCCAGGACGGTGTGCTCGCCGTGCTTCCCGTAGGCCACGGACACCTGGTCGAAGCGGATGCCCGACGCGGCCGGGGCCGGGGCCGCGGACCGGCCGGCGGTCCGGGCGGGTGCCGTGGCGGCTGAGGCGGACATCTCACACCACTCCCAGCAGCGCGGGCAGTTCGGCGACCGAGCCGAGGACATGGGTGGCCCCGGCCGACTCCAGCTGCGCCCGGTCGTGCGCACCGGTCAGCACGCCCGCGACGACCGAGGCGCCGGCCCGCCGCCCGGAGAGCATGTCGTAGGAGGTGTCGCCGGCCACCGCGATCCGCCGGACGGAGTCGGTGGCCCCGGTGCGCAGCAGCGCGGTGAGGACCATGTCGGGGTACGGGCGGCCGCGGCCGCCGGCGTCGGCCGGGCAGAGGGTGAGCGGGACCAGGTCCTGCCAGCCGAGCGCGTCGAGGAGGGCGTCCTGGGTGACCCGGGCGAAGCCGGTGCTGAGCACGACGGTGCGCCCGGCGGCCTGCAGCGCCTCGATCGCCTCGCGGGCACCGGGGACCGGCGCGATCCGGCCGCCGTCGACCAGCTTCCCGTAGGCCGTCTCGAAGGCGGTGTTGGCGCGCCGGGCGGCGGCCTCGTCGCCGAAGAGGTGGCGGAACACGGAGATCTTGGACTCGCCCATGGTGGCCCGTACGTAGGCGAGCTTCTCGGCGTGGTCGGCGCTGCCCGGTTCGACGCCCAGGTGGCGGGCGGCGACATCGAAGGCCTGCTCGACCAGGCCGCCGTCGGCGACGGTGGTGCCGGCCATGTCGAGGACGATGAGTTGGCTGTCGCGGGGGTCGGGGGCCGCGTCGCTGTGGTGGGAGTCGGGTATCAGGTCCCTGTTGCGGGGGTCGGGTGTCATGTCGGGGTGTGTCAACTTCCTCACCAGCCCAGTTCGTTCGCGGTGGTTTCGGCGATGGCCGGGGCGCAGGTCATCCCGCGGCCGCCGGGCCCGGTGACCAGCCAGACGCCGTCGCGGGCCTGCTGCCGGTGCACGACACGGGTGGTGTCGGTGCACTGGGCGTAGACCCCGGCCCAGCGGTGGCGGATCCGGGGCAGCGGGCGGCCCAGGACGGACTCGACGACACCGGTCAGATGCTCGTACGGCTCCTCGACGGTGTCGAAGGCGAAGGGGGCCTCGTATTCGTGGGTGTCACCGATGGTCAGTCCGCCGTCGGCGCGCTGGACCATCAGCAGCTGCATCTTGTGTGCGGCGGCGGTCGGCGCCTGGGCCTGGCCGGCGTTGAGCGCGTCCAGGGCGTCGCTCCGGTAGGCCGGGTAGTAGCGGAAGCTGTCGGCGTCGGCGACGGAGGTGGTCAGCGGCTCGCCGAGCGGGTCGGTCTGCATCATCTGCAGCCGCACCCGGCGCACCGGCAGCTCGGGGAACAGCTCGCGCACCAGGCCGCCGAGCCAGGCGCCGGTGCACAGGACGACGGCGTCACCGTGGTGGACCTCGCCGTGGTCGTCGCGTACGGCGCGCTCGCCGACGACCTCGCGGACCTCCCGGCCTCCGAGGTAGCGGTAGCGGCCGGACTCCAGCAGCGCCGCCTTCAGGGCGCGTTGGGCGATCCGTGGTTCGACGGCGGCGTCCCGTTCGCACCACAGCGCGCCGGTGAACTCGCCGCGCAGGGCGGGGTTGAGGGTGCGGGCCTCCTCGGCGTCCAGCAGCCGGTAGCCGCGGGCGGCGGCGTCCGGGCGGCGGGCCGCGGCCTCGGCGACCGCCCGCTCGGCGGCGTTCTTGACGATGGTCAGCGAGCCGATGGCCCGGAAGCCGAGGTCGGGGACGCGCTCCCCGATGCCCTCCCACAGCTCCCGGGCCCGCAGCGCGGTGTGCAGCTCCTCGCCGCCCGCCCGGCCGCTGACCCAGATCTGCCCGAAGTTACGGACCGAGGCGCCGCGGGCCTCGGCCTCCCGCTCGATGTGCAGGACCTCATGGCCCCGCTCGACTGCGTGCCAGGCGTGCATGGTTCCCAGCACACCGGCTCCGACGACTATGACTCGCATGCCCCAGACGGTCGCGGCGGTGGGTGGCCCGTAGGGGGTGGTCCGGCGACGCGGGGGTGAACAGGGCGGCAAACCTGGCCTAGACCCGTTATCTTCTCGTGACCTTTCGGGGTGGGTTCAGGGTGCCGGGAAGGGCGGCGGCCGGGGCCGCCTCAGCGCGGTGCCGCGGTCCCCAGGTGGGTGGTGAAAGAGAACCGGTCGCCCCTGTAGAGGGAGCGCACCCGCTCCAGGGGGCGGCCCTCGGTGTCCCGCGACAGCCGGTGGATCAGCAGCATCGGCAGGGCGCCCGGGGTGCCGATCAGCAGCGCCTCGCGCGGTGTGGCCAGTACGGTCTCCAGCCGCTCGTCCGCGTCGCCGAAGCCGATGCCGAGCCGCTCATGGAGGTAGGCGTAGAAGGACGAGTCCGGTTCGAAGCCGGTGGCCAGGTCCGGGGCCCGCTCGACCGCGACGTAGGTGCTCTCCAGCCCGACCCGCTCGTCGTCGGCGAGCAGCACCCGCTCCATGTGCCATACGGCGTCGCCCACTTCGAGCCCCAGGTCACCGGCGAGCGCGGGCGGGCACGGGAAGCGGTCCAGGCTGACGAGGTGCCGTCCTGGATTGCGGCCCTGGCCGCGTACGCCCTCGGTGTAGCTGGCGAGGGACAGCGGCTGCTCCAGCTTGGGGCCCGCGACGACCGTGCCGCGCCCCAGCCGGCGCAGCCGTCCCTCCAGGATCAGCTCGCGCAGCGCCTGCCGCAGCGTCTCGCGGGAGACCTCGAAGCGCAGCGCCAGTTCGCGCTCGGTGGGCAGCACCTCACCCTCGCCCAACTCCGCCAGCAGCGCGGCGATTTCGACCTTGGCCGCGTAGTACTTGGGAATGCGTCCGTGCTCGGGGACGCCGGACCGGATGGGTGCGCCAGGATCCTGGCCGTACGGGAACTCCACGGCGTGATCCTCGCATCCCGGGCCCGGCCGGGCGGCAGCGGCGGGCGATGGGCGGTGGGGGCGGCGGGCCGGGGGCGGCGGGCCGGGCCGGGCCAACCAGGATCCCGTCGGCCGCCAGCCCCCGACAGCCCGCGGGCCGCGGCGCCGGAAGGCCGCCCCTCCGGAGGCCCGCACCACCCCCTCAGGCCACCAGAGCCGGCTGCCGCGTCCCGAACAGCGGCGCGAGTACCAGCTCCGCCGCGCCGTCCGCGACCACCCGTGCGCCGCCCCGGGCGAGCGCCACCGGGACCGCGGTCCTGCCGCGGGCGCGGGCCTGGGCATCGAGGGCCGCGGCCACACCGGTACGGAACCCGTCCGGGTTCTCCAGTACGGTGCGCCCGCCCAGCAGCACCCGGTCGATGTCCAGCAGTTCGACGAGGTTGGCGGCGCCGGTCCCCAACACCTGTGCCGCGCCCGTGAGATCGCCGCGGGCCACCGCCGCCAGGCACAGCGCCTCGATGCAGCCGCGCCGTCCGCAGCTGCACAGCGGCCCGTCCCACTGCACGGTCTGGTGCCCGAACTCCCCGGCGCCGGTACGCGGGCCCCGGTAGAGGCTGCCGCCCAGGACGAGTCCGGCGCCCAGGCCGGTGCCCAGATGCAGATACCCGAACGAGCCGGCGCCGGACGGCATCCCCTGGGCCAGGCCGAGCGCCGCCGCGTTGGTGTCCTTGTCGAGGACGACGGGCAGGCCGAGGCGTTCGGTGAGCGCGTCCCGTAGGGGGAAGCCGTCCCACTGGGGCGCGCCGGTGACCCGGTGCAGGACGCCGGCGGTGTGGTCCAGCGGGCCCGGGCAGGCCACCCCGGCACCCAGCACCGGCGGCCCGCCGGCCTCCGCGCGCAGCGCCGCGACCTCCCGTCCGGCGGTGTCGAGCACCTGCCCGGCGCCCGCCTCGAAGGCGAGCGGGGCGCGGCGTTCGGCCACCGGGGCGCCGGTGAGATCGGCGAGTACGGCGATCAGCTCATCGCGGTCCAGGTGCAGCCCGACCGCGTGCCGCGCGCCGGGGACCAGCCGCAGGACGGTGGCGGGCTTGCCGCCCGTGGAGGCCCGGCGGCCCGCCTCGGCGGCCAGGCCCTCGGTCCGCAGCCGTGCAGTGATCTTGCTGACGGCCTGCGGGGTCAGCCCGGTGTGCGCGGCGAGCTCCAGCCGGCTCACCCCCTGCTCACCGGCCGCACGGAGCAGCCCGAGCACCAGCGCGGCATTGTGGCCACGCAGCGCGGGGAGGTTGACGCCGGGATTTCCCGTGGCGCCAGTACTGCCCATGGCGCCAGTACGTCCCGTGGCCCCCGGCTTTCCCCTGGCGCCAGGATTCCCGGCGGCGGCCGGAGTGCCGCCGCCTGCGCCCGGCGCCCCGTCGGTACCCGCCGCCCCGGCCCGGCCCTGGGAGATGTCATCGCTGCTCACCCACCCATTGTCCGCATCGCTTGCACTTTGGCAACAGCGTTGCTTAAGTGGGAGCCATGAGCGAGATGAGCGAGATCAGCGACCCCACCGGCACCGCTGCCCCCGATGGCCCGCTCCGCGTCGGCCTCATCGGCTACGGACTGGCCGGTTCGGTCTTCCACGCCCCCCTGATCGCGGCCACCGACGGCCTGCGGCTCGACATCGTCTCGACCTCCGATCCGGAACGGCAGGCGCAGGCCCGCGCCGAGCATCCCCAGGTCCGCACGGTCGACAGCCCCCAGGCCGTGCTCGACCACGCCGCGGACCTCGATCTGATCGTGCTGGCGTCGCCCAACAAGACCCATGTGCCGCTCGCCACCGCCGCGTTGGAGGCCGGTCTGCCGGTGGTCGTCGACAAGCCGCTGGCCGCGACCGCCGCCGAGGCCGAGAAGCTCGCCGCGCTCGCCGACGACCGCGGCCTGCTGCTCTCCGTCTTCCAGAACCGCCGCTGGGACAACGACTTCCGCACCGTCCGCAAGCTGATCGAGGAGGGCGCGCTCGGCGACATCCAGCGCTTCGAGTCCCGCTTCGAGCGCTGGCGCCCGCAGCCCAAGGGCGGCTGGCGCGAGTCCGGCGACCCGGCGGAGATCGGCGGGCTGCTCTACGACCTCGGCAGCCACCTCGTCGACCAGGCGCTGACCCTGTTCGGCCCGGTCGTCTCGGTCTACGCCGAGTCCGACATCCGGCGTCCGGGCGCGGAGGCCGACGACGACACCTTCCTCGCCCTCACCCACGCGAACGGCGTCCGCTGCCATCTGTGGGTGAGCGCCACCACCGCCATGCTCGGCCCGCGCTTCCGGGTGCTGGGCAGCCGGGCGGGCTATGTGAAGCACGGTCTGGACCCGCAGGAGGCCGCGCTGCGCGAGGGGCTGCGGCCCGGCACCGAGGGCGTCGAGTGGGGCGTCGAACCGGAGTCGTGCCGGGGTCGGCTCGGCGCCGGTTCGTCCCCGCAGACCGGCGGCGGTGAGCCCGTACCGACCCTGCCGGGCGACTACCCCGCCTATTACGCCGCGATCGCCCGGGCGCTCCGCGAGGGCGGCCGGCCGCCGGTCACCGCCACCGAGGCCGCGGCCGCACTGCGCGTCCTGGAAGCCGCCAAGCTCTCCGCCGCCGAAGGCCGTACGGTCCGGATCGAGGCGCGCGCATGAGCCCGGCCGGTCCGCGCCCGGCGGACGACGGCGAGATCCGCGAACTGGCCGCACAGGAGGAGCGGCTGGTCCTCGACACCTTCAGCAACGACGACGCCTGGCAGCTGGGCTCGCTGCTGGTGGAGCTGGCGCAGGAGCGCGGCGCCGCGGTGACGATCGGCATCCGGCGCGGCGCCCAGCAGCTGTTCCACTGCGCTCTCCCCGGCACCTCCGCCGACAACGACGCCTGGATCGCCCGCAAGTCCGCCGTCGTCGAACGCTACGCCGAGTCCTCGTACCTGGTCGGCGCCCGCTTCCGCGCCAAGGGCCGCACCTTCGAGGACTCCTCCCGCCTGGACCCGGACCGCTACGCCGCCCACGGCGGCGCCTTCCCCCTCCGGCTGCGCGGCACGGGCGTCGTCGGGGTGGTAGCGGTCTCCGGCCTGCCCCAGGCCGACGACCATGCGCTGGTGGTCGAGGCACTGGAGCGGTACCTGGCAACGGGCTGACGGGGACGCGGAGGCAGGGAAGCGAAGACGCGGGAACGGAGGCGGGGAAGCGGAGGCGGGGAAGCGGAGGCACGGGAGCGGAGACGCGGTACGCCGCTCGGGGAGACGACCCCGGGACCGAAGGCCGCCCCCGAACCCGCCCCCGGCCCCGCCCCCTCAGGCGTCCTTGAGTTCCTGCCGCTGCCGTCCCAGCCCGTCGATCTCCAGCTCCACGACGTCGCCGGACCGCAGATACGGCTTGGGCTCCGGGTGACCCATGGCGACGCCGGCCGGGGTGCCGGTGTTGATGACGTCGCCCGGGTAGAGGGTCATGAACCGGCTCACGTAGCGGACCACTTCGGCCACCGGGAAGATCTGCTCGGCGGTGGTGCCGTCCTGCTTCAGCTCGCCGTTGACCCACAGTCGCAGGCCGAGGTTCTGCGGGTCGGGCACCTCGTCGGCGGTCACCAGCCAGGGGCCCAGCGGGTTGAACGTCTCGCAGTTCTTGCCCTTGTCCCACTGGCCGCCACGCTCGATCTGGAAGGCGCGCTCGGAGACATCGTGCGCCACCGCGTAGCCGGCCACCGCCGCCAGCGCCTGCGCGTCGCTCTCCAGGTAGCGGGCGGTCCGTCCGATGACGACGGCCAGCTCCACCTCCCAGTCGGTCTTCACGCTGTCCCGCGGGACCAGCACGGTGTCGTCGGGGCCGACGACCGTGTCCGGGGCCTTCATGAAGAGGATCGGCTCCGCGGGGGTCGCGGCGCCCGTCTCCCGGGCGTGGTCGTGGTAGTTCAGCCCGATGCACACGATCTTGCCGATCCGGGCCACCGGCGGGCCGGTGCGCAGCCCGGCCGGATCGAGCCTCGGCAGCTCACCGGAGGCGGCGGCGGTACGGAGCTGCGCCAGTTTCGCCTCGTCGGCGAGGAGCGCTCCGTCGATGTCCGGCACCAGGCCCGACAGGTCCCGCAGAGTCCCGGTCCCGTCGAGCAGCGCCGGGCGTTCGGCCCCCACCGTTCCGACACGCAGCAGCTTCATCGGTTCAACTCCCGTGGTCGAAGGTCGGCCGGGAAGGGGTCTCCCCGGCCGGCCGATGGGGGACGGCCATCGAGCGATTTGGCTGATCCTCCAAGAACGGGGTCCAGTCCGCAAGACCCCGTTCACGGACTGGACCGTTACTGAGGGGTAGTAACGATGTGCCCGGGAGCCCCGCCGCCGGACTGCGAACCCGCCTCGCCGGCCGGGCGGGAGCCGTTCCGGGAGTCGGCCTCGGTACGGGAGTTGGCCCGGGAGCCGACCGGCGCCGCCACCCTGGCGTGGGCGCTGCCCTGCGAGTTGGCCTGCGAGTTGGCCTGGGAGTTGGCCTGGGAGTTGGCCCTGGCGCGGGCCGCCCGCTGCCGGGCCGCGCGGCTCTTCGGCGTACGCCGGCCCGCCCGCTGCTGTGCCGGGCCCTGCCGCGGTGCGCGCCCACCCGACGCCCCGTCAGCCGCCGCGGCCGCCGGCGCACCGGCCGGGGACGTCTGCTCCCCGGCGGGCGCGGCCTTCCCCTTGAGGGCCGGAGTCACCTTCCCCTTGGCCGAGGCGGTCTTCCCCTTCGCCGCCGCAGCCCCCGCGATGTCCGTCTCCTGTGCGTCGCGCGATGCGCGGTCCCGGTGCAGCAGCGCCCGCTCGCACGCCGTCCAGGTCGTCGTCGTGACCATGTAGAGGCCGGCGGCCAGCGGCACCACCGCCACCGTGATCAGCGTGCCGAAGGACAGCAGCGGCATCACCTTGGCCATCGAGGCCATACCGGGCAGTGCGGCGTTGCCCGCGGCCGGCTGCGGGGCCTTGGCCATCGTGGCCCGGGCGCGCCGGAAGTTCCAGGTGGCGACCGCCGCGATCAGCGCGAAGAGCCCGAGGTAGACCAGCCCCTGCGGCCCGAAGAGCCCGCCGTCGGCGAGCGCCCCGGTCCAGTGCCCGCCGAGCGGCGCACCCAGCAGCGTGTGGTCCAGCAGGCCCCCGCTCCCGGTCGAGAACAGGTGGTACATCACGAAGAAGACGGGCAGTTGCAGCAGGGTCGGCAGACAGCCGGCGAGCGGCGAGGAGCCGGTCTTGGCGTACAGGTCGGCCGTCGCCTTCTGCAGCCGCTCGGGGTTGCCCTTGTGCTTGCGCTGGAGTTCGGCGAGCTGCGGGGCGAGCGCCGTACGGGCCTTCTCGCCGCGGGCCGCGGCGCGGGCGAGGGGGTGCAGCGCGGCGCGGACCCCCAGGGTGAACAGAACGATGGCGGCGGCCATGGCCGCGGTGCCGAAGAGCGGGGCGATCGCCTGGGCGCCGTGCGCCAGCGCCTCGCCGAGGAAGCCGAACATGGACATGGGTGAGCCCTCCACGGGTCTCGTCGTGCCGGGATGTGGATTCGGCGTGACGAGCCGCGCGGACGCGGAAAGCGGTACGGGGACCGGACCGTGCGCCTACGCGGCCGTCGGGAGGGGACGGCCCGGTGCCCGGGGACGCGGGCGGCCGGCCGCGTCGGGATCACGTTGTGGCAGGAAGGCCGTACGCCGCTCGCGGTCGCGGATGGCCGTACGGATCCGGCCCGGTGGGACGGGCCGGGCGCAGGCCGCGATCAGGAAGGCGCGGCACAGGAGCATCAGCGCGGTGGTGGTCGCGGCGGCGGTCAGGGCCGTGGTGAGACCGGTCTGCGTGAGCAGGAATCCGGCCAGGACGAAGAACAGCGCTGAGGTGTACAGGCGCCAGGCGTCGACGATGCGGTACATCCAGCGCCCTCCTCAGGTTGTCCGGTCGTCAAGACTTGTCGTCTTCCGCTCAAGAGTAGCCACACATCTGGGCAGCCGGGAGACCGGCCGGTAGCTTGCGCCCTCCCTGCCGTCGGGGACGGCGGGGAGCAGGGGGAAATCAAGGGGGAACACCTAGGAGGTGCTGTGCGCGACATCAGCGTTCCGGCCCTGGCGGCTGTGCTGCGGACCGGCGGCCTGGCCGACTCGGTCTTCGACACCGCCGCCCACCAGCCGGATTTCGCTCAGCTCGCCCGCCGCGACGACCGGACACCGGGCAGCTGGCAGGAGGTGTCGGCGGCGGAATTCCGCGACGAGGTCATGGCCCTGGCCAGGGGGCTGCTGGCGGACGGGATACGGCCCGGCACCCGGGTCGCGCTGATGTCCCGTACGCGCTACGAGTGGACCCTGTTCAGTTATGCGCTGTGGGCGATCGGCGGGCAGCTCGTCCCGGTCTATCCGACCGCCTCGGCCGAGCAGCTGCGCTGCATCCTCGCCGGGGCGAAGGTCACCGCGATCGTCGTGGAGAACGAGGCGCAGGCCATGACCGTGGCCGAGGCCTGCGACGAACGGGCCAGGCTGCGCCGGCTGTGGCAGCTGGACCTGGACTGCGTCCGGCGGCTGACGGAGGAGGGCACCCGGCTGACCGAGGCCGATGTGCACCGGCTGCGGCACGCGGTCACCCCGGACGCCGTCGCGGCGATCGTGTACACCTCGGGGACCACCGGACGCCCGCGCGGCTGTGTGATCACCCACGCCAATCTCGCCGCGGGGTGCGACACCCTCTACGCGGGCTGGGGCGGGCTGCTGGCCGCGCCCGGCGAACGCCCGTCGCTGCTGGCCTTCCTGCCGTTCGCGCACATCTACGGGCTGATGGTGCAGGTGGCGTGTCTGCGCGGCGGGGTGAAGCTCGCCCATCAGCCCGATGTCACCTCGGACGAACTGCTGCCGGCGCTCGCCTCGTTCCGTCCGACGTTCCTGTTCGCGGTGCCGTACGTCTTCGAGAAGATCTGCGCCCGTGCCCGGCAGGCCGCGGAAGAGGCGGGCCGGCGGCGGACGTTCGACGCGGCGATGACGGTGGCGGTGCGCTACGCGGAGGCCCTCGCGGCGGAGGCGCAGGGCACCGGGCGCGGCCCCGACCCGTTCCTGCGGGCCCGGCACGCGCTCTACGACCGGCTGGTGTACTCCCGCATCCGGGAGCTGCTCGGCGGCCGGGTGCGGACCGCGGTCTCCGGCGGCTCACCGCTCTTCCGGGAGCTGGGGCTGCTCTTCGCCGGCGCCGGTATCACCGTCTACGACGGCTACGGCCTGACGGAGACCAGCGGCGCCATCACCGTACAGCCGCCCGGCCGGGTGCGGTTCGGGACGGTGGGCCTGCCGCTGCCGGGCAGTGCGGTGCACCTGGCGCTGGACGGCGAGGTGTGGGTGCGCGGTGCCGTGGTGTTCGCCGGCTATCTCGACGAGGACGACGACACACCGGGCAGCGGGCTGTACGACGGCTGGCTGGCGACCGGCGACCTGGGGCATCTGGACGAGGACGGCTATCTCGTCATCACCGGCCGCAAGAAGGACATCATCATCACCAGCAACGGCAAGAGCGTGGCCCCGCAGGGGCTGGAGCAGCGGCTGTGCGCCCATCCGCTGATCTCGCAGTGTGTGGTGGTCGGCGACAACCGGCCGTATGTGACGGCGCTGATCACACTGGACCCGGAGGCCCTGGACCACTGGCACAAGCTGCGGGAGGCGCCCGGCACGGACTCCGACGCGCCCACACCGGAGGAGCAGCTGCAGGCGGAGGTACGGCGGGCGGTGGCGCGGGCGAACGCCTCGGTGTCCCGGGCCGAGTCGATCCGCGCGTTCCGGGTGCTGCCGGGCGAGTTCAGCCAGGAGTCCGGGCTGGTGACGCCGTCGCTGAAGCTGCGGCGGGCGGCGATCGTACGGCGGTACGCGGCCGAGATCGACGCCCTGTACGCCCAGGGACAGCGTGAGGAGCCCGAGACCCGGCAGGACCGGCGCAGATGGGCCGCGGCGGGCCTGTACGCGCGCTGAGAGCGCAGGGCGGACCGCCTCTGGACGGGCCCGGCCGGGCATACGGCATCCGGCGCACGTCACCCGTATCCGGCCGGGCCCGCCCGCGGCACCGTAGCAGTGCCGCGGCGGGCCCGGCCTTTATTTGTCCAGGGGTGAGGACCCACGACCGCAGGCCCGTCAGGGCACTTAGCGTCCGGTGGCATTCACGTACGGACGATCCGGGAGGCCGTGTGCGGTCGATCCTCAGCAATTCCGCAACATCCGGGCGGACCATCGCCACCGGACTGGTGGTAGCCGCGCTCGTGGCCACGCTCGCGGCACTGCTGCTGCCCGTCCAGCTCTTCGGTGAGACCGCGTCGGCGGCGACGAACACCGTGACCTACGACGATGACGGCGGCGGCACGGTGAACACCCGCTACGGTCCGCTGACCGCCATGGACCGGGACTTCGTACGGAAGGTCAGACTGGCCGGCCTGTGGGAACTGCCCGCGGGCCGCCAGGCGCAGGAACGCGGGCAGACCGCGGCGGTCCGTACCGCTGGCGCCACCCTCGTCGCCGGGCACACCGAACTGGACCGGCGGTCGATCGAGGCCGGCCGGGCCCTGGGCATCTCACTGCCCAACCAGCCCAACGCCGATCAGCAGGGCTGGCTCGCGCAGATGAACGCCGCCCAGGGCGACGAGTTCGCCCCGACGTTCGCCGAGCTGCTGCGGCGGGCCCACGGCAAGGTTTTCGGCCTGGTGGCCATGGTCCGCGACCAGACCAAGAACTCCATGGTGCGCGCCCTGGCGAACCGGGCCAACGACGTCGTCCTGCAGCACATCACGGTGCTGGAGAAGACCGGAAGCGTCGACTTCAACACCCTGCACAGCAGCTAGGGCACGGAGCCCTGGCATGCCACGGCGGCGCGGACGCCGGCCGGGACGACGGCGGACCCCCTCGCCCACGGCGGGGGACGCACCCCGCCCTCCACCACCCGCGAACCGGAAGAAACGACACCCGCACCCAACCGACACCCCTCACATCGGACGAAGCGAAGTGATCTCATGAGGCAACGGCAACAGGCCCATAAACGCTCGCGTTTGACGAACAGAATGCTGATCGGCGCCACCGCCCTGCTGCTGGGCGGCGGCGGTCTGGCCGCCTACGCCACCACGGCGCTGGCCGGCAACAACACCCCGGACGCGGCGGCCGGCCATTCCCAGCACACCGCGAGCGCCTTCACGCTCTCCTGCCCCGATGTGGGCGAACGGCTGCGCCAGGTACCCCGCAGCGCCAAGCTCCCGGTCTCCAAGGGGCTGTCGGCGCTCGACAAGCAGGTGCACGACGCCTACCACAAGATGATGACGAGCGGCAGCGGCAGCAGCGGCGACAGCGTCCTCAACGGGCTGAAGACGAAGCGGCAGACGACCATCAAGATGATGGTCACCGCGATCGCCAAGGACGCCAAACGGCCCGGCTACCTGCTCAAGATGAGCGGCTGCACCATGAAGCCCGTCAACGAGGGCGCGGGCGAGGGCGGCAACGACTCCACGAAGTCCGTGCAGGACGGCTGGTACCAGGGACAGACGCAGAACCAGACCCAGGGCCAGGAGACCGGTCAGGTACAGGGCCAGGACGCCGGTCAGGTGCAGGGCCAGGATCCGGGCCAGGAACAGAACGGCGGGCAGCAGCAGGGCCAGCCCGGCGGCCCCTCCCCCGACGACTTCGTGGACATCAACAACGTCCAGCCGAACGCGGACGCCCCGCCGTTCGCCGCCCCCCAGGGAGGCAACGCCTCGACCGGCACCTTCACCACCGAGTGCGGCCGCAATGAGGACGGCCACTTCAACTCCGACAACGTCATCGTGACGCCGGGCGTCAGCAACGGCGCCCACCACACCCACGACTACGTCGGCAACAAGGCCACCGACGCCTTCTCCGACGACAACAAGCTCGCCGCCTCCGACACCACCTGCAACAACGGCGACCAGTCCACCCACTACTGGCCGGTGCTGCGCAAGCTCGACGGCAACGCCGAGCAGAAGCCGGGCGCCGCGCAGGACGCCAACGTCGGCACGACGCTGACCCCGGCGACGGTGACCCTGACCTTCCGGGGCAGCCAGTCGGGCGAGGTCCGGGAGATGCCGCGCTTCCTGAAGATCATCACCGGCGACGCCAAGGCGTTCACCAACGGCACGAAGAACGCCAACGCCTCCTGGAGCTGCACCGGCTTCGAGGACCGGCAGCTGAAGGACAAGTACCCGCTGTGCCCGCAGGGCTCGCAGGTCGTGCGGACCTTCGCCTTCCAGAACTGCTGGAACGGCCGGGACATCGACAGCGGCAACCACCGCGACCACATGGCGTTCTCCGACCAGAACGGCAACTGCCCGCAAGGCTTCCAGGCGGTCCCGCAGCTCGTCCAGCGGATCACCTACGACGTCCCGCAGGGCAACAGCTTCGCGGTGGACAGCTTCCCCGAACAGCTGCACAAACCGGTGACCGACCACGGTGACTTCATCAACGTGATGCCGGAGAACCTGATGCGCGAGGCGGTCGACTGCATCAACAACGGCCAGGAATGCAACTGACGGACCGGTGGCCCTGAGGCTTACGGGCCTCAGGGCCCTTGGCCGCAGGGGCCCTGGCCTCAGGGCCCTTGGCCGCAGGCCCCCTAGGGGAGACGTCCCCTAAGGGGCCTGTGGGCCCCCTGGACCCGACAACGCAGTGGCCCCGTCCCGGATTCCCGGGGCGGGGCCACTGTGCTGCGCCGAGGTGCTGTCGTGGTGCCGGTGGTACGCCGTCGGACCGGCCGGCCGTCAGCTCAAGGGGCGCGGTGGTTCATCCGTCGGTACTTCAAAGGCCGTTGACGCGGGCCTCACGGGCCATGCCAAGGGGACGTATGGAGGACGCGACGGCGCGGGCGCGGCGGCCGGCCCGTGCACGGTAGCTGCGGACGTGTGCCATCAGACGCCGGCTGCGCAGCGCCATCTCCAGCTCGAAGCGGGTACGCGGGTCACGCAGGACCGGACCGAAGAGCTTCTCGATCTGGCGCAGGCGGTACCGGACCGTCTGCGGGTGCACATGCAAGAGTTTGGCCGCCTCGGGGGCACCTCCTCCTTCCAGCCACGCCAGCAGCGTGACTTCGAGCCGTTCGCTCTGCCGGGGCGTCAGCTCCTCCAGCGGACCGAGCCAGCGGGAGGTCAGGGCGTCCGCCAGCGACTCGTCCTGGAGCAGGAGCAGCGCCGAGAGATGGTCGTCGACGAACGCCGGCCGCGACTCCGGGCCGACCCGGCTCGGGGCCAGCGTGAGCAGATACCGCGCCCAACGCAGCGAGGACGCGGTGTCGGTGGCCGGCACCACGTGCCCGACCGCCGCCGGACGGCCCTTGAGCGCCGCCTCCAGGCGGGCCCGGGTCTGGGTGGCCGGGTCGGGCACGAACAGACAGGTGTAGCCCTCGACGTTGCCGATGAGGGCATGGCCCAGCGCCGCGGCGAGTTGGGGTGCCTCGGCGGGGGTGGCGAGAACGACGGCCTGGAGGGTGTCGGGCACCGGCCAGCCCGCGGCGCGGGCCAGCTCGTGCAACCCCTCCTCGGGTACTTCTCGTTGGCCGGCGAGCACGTCGAACAGGTCCTGTCGGGCCCGGGCCACCGGCATCGGTGTGACAACTGAGGGCACTGCCGGAGGTTTACTTTCCGACTCTTTTTGGTACCCCAGAACTGTCAGCAAGGCCTGTTCAAGCGCCCAATGTGCGTCTTCTACGGGAGTATCCCCGAGAAGTGCGGACAATGCGGGAAATCCGCGTTGCAACTCCGCGACCAACTTCTCGGCGAGATCCGGGAGTTCATTTCTCACTACCCGGTTCCACTCGCCGCGGGGACGCGACCAGATGCGGTTCAGGAGATCACACATCGCTACCTCGATCCTGGCGGGGATGCGGTTGGTACAGGGGATTGGCGCCCCCCCGTGCGCCTGAGTCGGCATCATCCGGAGTCCCCCCGCGCGACCGCGATGCCAGTGCAGGAATTTGTCACAGCGCGATAAACCTTACGAAAGCCTGAACACGTTCGGAGATGCTTTTGCACATCCGGATTACGGCCCTGCGTATCCACCCGGTTACAGAATGTTTAGTGTTACCGGGGGTCACCCGAACAAAAGCCCCGGGCAAATACCGCCCCCGGGAGATTTCATAGAAATTCGCATCCCGCACCCGTGCCCTGACACCGGGAGGTCCGATGTCCGCACCGCGTTTGCAGAGCCGGCAGAGCCGCCGCGCTTCACACCGCGCCCGGCCCTCGCCCACCGTGCCCCGCCCCCGGCGCCCTCCTCACGAACCCGGCCCGCCGGACCGGCGGGCTCCCGGCGGCGGCTTCGCCGGAACTGCCGTGCTCCGTCCGGCGCTTCCCGCGGCCCTGCTGCTCTTCATCGCCGTCACCCTGCACTCGGGTGCGGCGGACACCCTCATGCGCTTCCTGGACTTCGGCGCCGGAGTCCTCGCGCTGGTCTCGCTGTCGGTCACCGTGCTGTGGGGCCTGGCCGCCACCGACCGGATGGTGCTGCACTCCGGCCACCGGCTGCTCGCCCAGGCCGTGCACCGCGGCACCGCGGTCGCCGGCCTCGGCTTCCTCGGCCTGCACATCTGGGTGAAGATCGCCGAGGGCCACACCGGCGCCGCGGCCGCCGCCGTGCCGTTCACCGACGGCGCCCGGCCGGGCCTCATCGGCCTCGGCACCCTCGCCGCCTACACGTTCATCGCCGTCGCCGTGACCGGCGCGGTGCGCGGCGCCTTCACCGGCCTGACCGGCGCCCGCTGGTGGCGGGCGCTGCACATGTGCGCCTACCTCGCCTGGGGCCTCGCCCTGGTGCACGGCCTCAAGTCCGGCCGTGCGGCGGCCGGCTGGGCCGTCGCCGGCTATGCCATCTGTCTCACGGCGGTGGCCGTACGACTCGCCCTGCGGCTGCGCGACGCACGCAGGAACACAGGAGAACTCCCATGACCGCCCCCGCCCCCACCCAACTGCTGCCGGTTCTCGCCGAGGCCGAGCCCGTACCGACGCTGGCGTCCTTCGGACCGCCGCGTCTGCTGGCCGGCCTCGACGAGATACCCCGCATGGACCGGGTGGCCCATCTGTCCCGGCACGGCAGTCTCCCCCAGCTCACCCCTCAGGAGCTGGTGGCGCTGGCCGAGGACATCGATCTGCGCGGCCGCGGCGGCGCGGGCTTCCCCTTCGCCCGCAAGCTGACGGCCGTCATCGACGGGATGAAGCGCGCGGACGGCAAGGGCGCGGTGGTCGTCAACGGCAGCGAGGGCGAGCCCAGTTGCCTCAAGGACACCGCGATGCTGCTGCACGCCCCGCATCTGGTGCTCGACGGCGCGCTGCTGGCCGCCGACGCGCTCGGCGCGCAGGAGGTCGCCCTCGGGGTGACCCGCACCGACGTCCTGACCTCCGTGCAGCGCGCCATCGACGAACGCGGTCCGGTCCGGCCGGCTTTACGGGTCACCCTGCTCACCGAACGGTTCGTCACCGGCGAGGGCTCCGCCATGACGAACGGGCTGAGCGGCGGCCCCGGGCTGCCCTCGGGCCGCAAGATCCGCTCCAGCGAGCGCGGACTCAACGGTGTGCCGACCCTGCTGTCGAACACCGAGACCTACGCCCAGCTCGCCGTGGCGGCCCGCCTCGGGGCGCTCGGCTACCGCACCGCGGGCCTGCCCACCGAGCCCGGCACGCTGCTGCTGACGGTCGCCGGCAGCCGGGTGGTGGAGGTCCCCTACGGCGTCTCGCTGGCCCGGGTCCTGGCGCTGTGCGGCATGGACCAGGGGCAGGGCGTGCTGATCGGCGGCTACCACGGCACCTTCATCTCCCCGGCGGACGCGCTGACCGCGAACCTGTCGAAGGAGTCGCTGGCCGAGTACAACGCGGTGCTCGGCGCCGGGGCGGTGCTGCCGATCCCGTACGACACCTGTCCCGCGGGCGAGACCGTACGCGTCGCCCAGTGGATGGCCGCCGAGTCGGCCGGCCAGTGCGGCCCCTGTGTGCTGGGCCTGCCCGCGCTCGCCGACCAGCTCGACCGCGCCGTACGGGGCGGCGGGGAGAGCGCCCTGGAAGCCGTGCAGACCCGGATGCGGGCCGTGGAGAAGCGCGGCGCCTGCAGCCACCCGGACGGCACCTCACGCTTCGTCGCCTCGGCCCTGCGGTCCTTCCCCGAGGAGTTCGAGCGGCATGCGAAGGGGTTCGGCTGCGGCCGCCCGGTGACCGGTGCCCTGCCGGTCACGGGGAACCCGCCGCTGGCGGTCACCGCCCCCGCCCCCGCCCCGGCGCGGGTGTCCGCGCCGCCGCAGGAACGGCTGCTGGTCGACTGGACGCTGTGCCGCGGCCACGGCCTGTGCGCCGATGTCGTGCCCGGCGTCGTGAAGCTCGGCGCGGACGGCTATCCGCAGTCCGCCAGCATGCCGCTGCCGGCCCGGATGCGGCGCCGCGCCCAGCTCGCGGTGCGCCGCTGCCCGGCGCTGGCCATGCGGGTGCAGGGCGGCAACTGACGTGCCGTACAGGCTTTTTGCGCCCGGAGAAAATTCTTCGGCGCCGTTGAACGCCCGGCACCCCGTAGCGCGTATTCCCCGGGCGACGGCACCCCGCCGTCGCCCGGACGGGAACTGAACGGGCGACCGGACGAGCAACACAGTCACCACCTCAGCAAGCGACGGAACCACCCACCGGCAGAGGAGACATCATGATCAATCGACGTCGTGCGGCATTCGCGGCCGCGGCGGTCGCCACCCTGGCGCTGACCACGGCCTGCGGCAGCAGCGGCACCCAGAGCGCCGGCACCACCACCACCGACAACGTCCAGCCCGCCGGCCAGGGCACCAGCGACTACGGCTCCTCCGGCGGCGTCGGCGCGGACGGCTACGGCGGCCAGGCGGGCGGCGCCAGCGGCAGCGGCAAGGCCCCGAAGGCCGCGCCCAGCGCCGGGAAGCTGGCACTGCACCAGGACGCCAAGCTCGGCACGGTCGTCGCCGACTCCAAGGGCATGACCCTCTACCGCTTCGACAAGGACACCCCGGACCCCGCCAAGTCCAACTGCAACGGGTCCTGCGCCACCACCTGGCCGCCGGTCCCCGCCGACGGCGCCACCGCCCCGGCCGGCATCGACGAGAGCAAGCTGGGCTCGGTCACCCGCGCCGACGGCGTCAAGCAGCTCACCATCGCCGGCTGGCCCGCCTACCGCTACATCAAGGACACCAAGGCCGGTGACACCAAGGGCCAGGGCGTCGGCGGCACGTGGAACGCGCTGGCCCCCGACGGCAAGAAGGCCGGCGCCCAGGAGCCCAGCGACGTCTCGGTGTTCAACCACCCCGACCTCGGCGGCATCCTCGTCGACGGCAAGGGCCGCACCCTCTACCGCTTCAACAAGGACAGCGCCTGGCCGATGAAGTTCGGCTGCAACGACGCCTGCCTGGACACCTGGAAGCCCGCCAAGCCCGCCGACCGCTCCAAGCTCAAGGGCATCGCCCCCAAGCTCATCTCCACCGTCACCCGCCCCGACGGCACCCGCCAGCTGGCCGTCGACTGCTGGCCGGTCTACTGGTTCACCGGCGACGAGCAGCCCGGCGACATCAACGGCCAGGGCAAGATGGGCCTGTGGTTCGCGGTCTCCAAGCAGGGCAAGAAGATCACGACGACGCCGGAGGGCTGACCCGCCCGTCCTGCGACGGCACTCCGTCCCGCGGGAACTCGTCGTCCAGCGCCAGCACCTCGGCGTCCGGCCTCTCGTCCGTGGCGCGCGGCCCCAGCCAGGTGACCGCCAGCGCCACCGCCACATTCACGGCGAGCCCGACGATCCCCGCGTTCATCCCCCACACCGGGTCGTGTCCCCCGAACACCAGGACACAGACCAGCGTGAAGCCCGCCACCAGGCCGCTCACCGCGGCGTGCAGCGTCAGCCGCCGCCACACCAGCCCCAGCAGCAGCATCGGCACGAGCTGCGCCATGCCCTCGTACGAAATCAGGGACAGCCGGACGAGGGTGTCGGGGGCGGTGTAGGTCAGCAGCAGTGCCAGCGCCCCGGCCACCACCACGACCAGCTGCGACCACAGCTTCTGACGCCCGCCCGTCGCCTCTCCCCCGCCGTCCCCGGAAGCCGCCCCGGCCGCCCCCTTGTGGAGACGAGGGATCGCGCCCAGCACGCTCCTCCCCCACATCGTGCCGATGACCAGCATGAACACGGCCATCGGCACGATGGAGGAGAGGGCGGCGGCCGCCCCTACCAGCCCCACGGCCCAGGCCGGAAGGGAGTCCACCACCATCTTGAACAGCGCGAGGTTGGAGTCCGCGCCGGTCAGGCCGGGCACCACGAACAGCGCCGCCATACCCAGCAGCATCGGCACGAACAACAGCACGTTGTAGAACGGGAGGTAGAGGGCGTTGCTGCGCAGCGCCTCGGCGTTGCGGGCACCGAGATAGCCGGCCACGGTCGTCGGGAAGATCACCACGGTCAGGGAGTTGACGAGGGTGGTGGTGACGAACCAGACCTGGCCCAGTCCGCCCGAGGCGTGCCCCGGGAACGTCAGCCACTGCGGCTTCTCGTGGACGAGCCGTTCCAGGAAGGGCCCGTAGCCGTCGAAGTAGTGCAGCGGCACATAGATGGCGAGGAAGCCGAGGGTGCCGATGACGAGGACGTCCTTGAGCACCGAGACCCAGGCGCTGCCGCGCAGCCCGCTGATCACCACGAAGCCGGTGGTGACCGCGAAGGCCAGGAAGTAGGCCCAGTTGAGGCTAATGGCGCCGTAGGAGATGGTGGAGACGACCACGCCCATGCCGGTGATCTGCAGCTGGATGTACGGCAGCAGACAGACCGTGGCGAGGAGGGCGACGGCGGCGCCGAGCCAGGGCGCGCGGTAGCGGTGCGCGATCATGTCGGTGATCCCGACCAGGCCGTGCCGGCGGGCGTAGGCCCACAGCATCGGCCCGACGACGTACCCCAGGGCGTAGCCGCAGGACATGTAGGCCAGCACATAGAGCACCGGGGCACCGGAGTTGTAGCCCCAGCCGGCCGCGCCGAGGTAGCTGAAGCTCGTATAGCTCTCGCCGGCCATCAGCACCCAGATGAAGACCGTGCCCATGCTCCGGCCGCCCACCGACCACCCGGTGAGCCCCCCGCCCGCGCCCTTCCCCCGCACCGCGAGCAGGCCGAGGGCGACGGTGAGGACCATGAAGCCGCCGAAGACGGCGGTCGAGACCGCGGCGTTCATATCCGCCCCCGGGCCCGGTCACCGCGCCGGGCCAGCCACACCGCGAGCGGGGTGGCCAGCGTCGCCAGCAGCATCCAGAAGAACAGGAACGGCAGACCGAGCACGGTCGGGGTCACATGGTTCACCAGCGGCAGCACCGCCAGGAACAGCACATACGGCAGCAGCAGCCACAGCAGCGCGGGACGCCTTCTCGAACCCGGGGGCGGGCCGCCGGAGGTCTGGTTTCGCTTTCGCACGACCCGAGAGCCTAGGGGACACCGGCCCGCGGTCACCTGGACTGTGTCGACCGCAACACGGCCCAGACCACCAGCCGGTAGGTGGAGGTGTACTCCGGCGTACAGGTCGTCAGGGTCAGATAGGCGCCCGGCGCGGTGAAGCGGTAGGCGGGGTGCACGCTGCTGTACGGGACCGCGGCGAGGACCGTGCCGTCGCCGGGGGTGGTCCGCGGCAGGGTGCGCCGCACGGCGTAGGTGTAGCGGGCCTCGGCGGTGTCGACGAGGACGGTGTCGCCCGGGCGCAGCCGGTCGAGACGGCGGAACGGCTCACCGTGGGTGTTGCGGTGCCCGGCCAGCGCGGCATTGCCGGCCCGGCCGGGCTGCGCACTGTGCGGATAGTGGCCGACGTAGCCCCTGTTGAGGACCGCGGCCTTGCCGACGCCCTGGGCGATGGGGGCGGTGAGCCCGATCCGGGGGATGCGCAGGACGGCGTACGCCCGGTCCTCGGGAGGCGCCGGTTTCCGGTTCCCGGTGCGGTGGGCGGGCGGGCCGGACGGCGGGGCGCTCGGTGCGGTGCGCGCGCCCGGACCGTCGTCCCCGGGCGCGGGGGCCGGGCCGGGTGCCGGCGGCCGGGCGTCCCACTGCCGCTCCAGCCGGCCCACCTGGTCCCGTGCCGCGTGCTGTGCCTGACGGTTGGTCCACCACAGCTGGTGGACGACGAGCAGCAGCAGGACGACGCCGAGCGTCACCGCCAGCTCCGCCGCCGTCCACAGCGCCCGCGCGGCACGGGAGCGACGGGTGCGCCGCCCCTGTACGACTACCGGTATCCGCTCCCGCACGCGGGCACGGTAAGCCCTGCGGGCACAGGTCACCAGAGGCGCGCACGGTCCGGCCGGCGGACGGGGTCAGCCGCCGAAGGCCTGCGAGACGGTGTAGATGCACAGCCCGGCCAGCGCGCCGACGACGGTGCCGTTGATGCGGATGAACTGCAGGTCCCGGCCGATGTGCGCCTCGATCTTCTTCGAGGTGTGCTCGGCGTCCCAGCCGGCGACGGTGTCGGTGATCAGGGAGGTGATCTCGCCCTGATAGGTCGTCACCACATAGACGGCCGCACCCTCCAGCCAGTTGTCCACCTTGTCCTGCAGCCGCTCCTCGCCGGCCAGCCGCCGGCCCAGGGACAGCAGCGCCGCCCGTACCCGCAGCCGCAGTTCGCTGCGCTCGTCCTCGGCGGCGGCGACGATCATCGCGCGGACCGAGCCCCAGGCCGAGGCGATCAGATCCTGCACCTCGCCGCGCCCCAGCACCTCGGACTTCAGCCGCTCGACCTTGGCCCGGGTCCCCGGGTCGGACTGCAGGTCCTCCGCGAAGTCCCGCAGGAAGCGGTCGATCGCCCCGCGCGCCGGATGCTCGGGCATGTCCCGCATCTCGGTGACGAAGCGCAGCAGTTCCTTGTAGACCCGGTCACCCACCTTGCGGTCGACGAACCGCGGGGTCCACCCCGGTGCGCCGCCGGAGACCGCGCTCATGACGGAGTCGCCGTGCTCGACCAGCCAGTCGTGGGCGCGGGCGATGACCAGGTCCACCACCCGCCGGTGGCCGCCCTCCGCGACGATCTTCTCCAGCATGGTGCCGACACCGGGCGCGATCTCCACGGCGTCCGCCCGGCGGGTGATCGCCTCGCCGACCACCGCCTGCACATCGGAGTCGCGCAGCACGGTCAGCGCGCCGCGCAGCGCGGTGGACAGCTCCTCGGTGACCCGGTCGGCGTTCCTGGGTTCGGCGAGCCAGCCGCCGAGCCGGCGGCCGATGCCGACGGAGCGCAGCCGGCGCCGGACGACCTCGGCGGAGAGAAAGTTCTCCCCGACGAAATCGCCCAGACTCTGACCCAGTTGGTCCTTTTTGGTGGGAATGATCGCGGTGTGCGGAATGGGCAGCCCCATCGGCCGCTTGAACAGCGCGGTGACCGCGAACCAGTCGGCCAGCGCACCGACCATCCCGGCCTCGGCGGCCGCCGCGACAAACCCGGTCCAGCCGCCCGCCCCGGCGGATCCGGCCCATTTCGCCAGCACATAGACCACGGCGACGGCCAGCAGCAGGCCCGTGGCCAGCGTCTTCATCCGGCGCACTCCGCGCCGGCGCTCCTCGTCGGCGACGCCGAAGACGAAACCGCCGCCGGGCGCCGTGCCCGCCGCCGGCACCCGCTCCGCCCGGGGCGCCGCATCCGCTCCTGTGCGTTCCATCCGCTCCACCGCTCCCACCGTGCCCCCGCCGTCCGTACGCCCTATCCTGCTCCGCACGACGGCCACGTTCCGGCCGTCATCCCACTGTGACCTACTCCTGGAACGAACCACGAGTTCCCCGCGTCCATGCCGTGGAGGCATCGAGCGGGGTGCCGGGCGGCTCCCCCGCGGTCCGTGGGATCATGAGGGACCGATCGGACCGCAACGGTGCCGCTGATCATCCGCTGCCCTTGCCCGCCCGGAGCGTGCTGCTCCGCTTTACCCAGGAGACCTCTCCCGCATGAAGAAAAGTGTGGGTTACTCCCTGCTCGCCGGTCTGGCGGCAGTGGTGGTGCTGATCTCGACCGCGATATTCGTCGGCTTCGGCGGCGAGAGCGGCGGCCCGGGCAGTTCCTCGCACAAGCCGCGCGACCCCGCGGCCCCCGCGGTCTCCGGACAGTGGGTCGGCACCTGGTCGGCGGCCGCCGCGGCGGCCGAGCCCGGCACCCTGAACGGCTACGCGGGCATGTCGATACGCAATGTCGTGCACACCAGCGTCGGCGGCTCCGGCGTCCGCATCCAGCTCTCCAACCTCTACGGCACCCGGCCGCTGGTGGTCAGCCACGCCTCGCTGGCGCTGGCCGCCGCCCCCAGCAACCCCACCGCCGCGACCGGCACCATGCGGCGGCTGGCGTTCGGCGGCAAGCCCGCGGTGACCATCCCGGCGGGCGGCGCGGTCACCAGCGACCCGACCCGGCTGAAGGTGCCCGGCGACGCGGACCTGCTGGTCACCACCTACTCGCCCTCCCCCTCGGGCCCCGCCACCTACCACCCGTACGCCCGGCAGACCTCCTACCTGGCGCGCGGCGACCGTGCCGAGGACGCCACCGGCGCCGCCTACACCGAGCAGAGCCCGTACTGGCGGTATCTGACCGGTGTGGACGTGTGGAGCACCGAGGCCCGCGGCGCGGTCGTCGCGATCGGCGACTCGATCACCGACGGCATCACCTCCACCCCCGGTGCCAACCACCGCTGGACGGACTTCCTCGCGGCGCGGCTGCGCAACGAGCCCGGCGCGCCCCGCTACGGCGTCCTCAACCAGGGCATCAGCGGCAACCGGCTGCTGGTCAACGGCAGCCGCTTCTCGCCGAACAACGGGCCCAGTGTGCTGTCACGCCTGGAGCGCGACGCGCTGTCCCGTACCGGTGTGAAGGCCGTGATCGTCGAGATCGGGCTGAACGACCTGTTCAAGTCCCCACGGCAGCTGGACCCGGAGAAGATCGTCGCGGGAATGCGGGAGATCGTCCGGGAGGCGCACGCCCGCGGGCTGCGCGTCACCGGCAGCACCCTTACGCCGTTCGGGGGGCACCGCGGTTACTCCAACCAGCTGAACTCGGTCCGCGAACAGGTCAACCGCATCATCCGCTCCGGCACCGTCTACGACGAGGTCGTGGACTTCGACAAGGCGCTGCGCGACCCGTCCGCGCCGGTGCGGCTGCGCCCCGCCTACGACTCCGGCGACCATCTCCACCCCAGCGACGAGGGCTTCCGCGCCATGGCGAACGCCGTGAACCTCGCCCACCTCAGGCAGGCGGCTCCCGCCGCGCTGTAACCCCAACGGAGCAGGCGCGCCGCCCCGGTTCGGACAAACCCTGCGGACACGCCCCGCGGACAAGCCCTAGTCCAGCTCCTTGCGCCCGTCGTCCTTGAGGCGGCGCCGCTCCTCCTTCAGGCGGCGCCGCTCGGCCCTGGGCAGCTTGCGCTCCACGCTGACGCCGCCCATCAGTGCCAGGCCCCTGACGACCACCCGGGGCGCGCCGGGCTCGCCCGGTGTCCCGTCCTCCCGCGCGTCGAAGCCGCCCATGATGCCGAGCCCGCGCACATCGACCTCGACGCCCGGCGGCACCACGATGTTCACCCCGCCCATGAGCACCCAGCAGTCGATGACGACCTCGGGTCCGGCGAATTGCGCCTCGCGCAGATCGATCTGGCCGCCGCCCATGAGGCAGGCCGCCGTGAAGCGCCGCCCGATCGTCCAACGGCCCTTGCGCTGGAAGCCGCCCATGAAGGAGAGGCCGACCGCGGACCCTTGCGTGCCGCTGACGATCCGCTCCGCCCACCGGGTCGGCGCACCGCTCTCCTTGCGCAGCGACAGCGGCGCCGGGCCGCCCGCCGCGGCCACCGGCAGATCGGCGGTGAGCGGCTCCAACTCCCCGTAGGTGCGGGCCTTGTACGTCGCGTCGAGCCGCTCGTCGAACTCCTCCATCGCCAGCCGCCCCTCCGCGAGGGCGTCCCGCAGGATCTCGGCGACCCGCTCACGGTCGGTGTCGGAAGCGCGCAATTCCGGGAGGTCTTCAGTCATACGGACACATTAGAGCGCGTCGCCCGCCATGCCCCCGTTCTCCACGACATCCCGCCGCTTCCCGCCGCCCGCGTACAGCTCGGCGATCAGGGTCTCGATGTCCGGCTCCCGCACCGACAGGTCCACCAGTGGATAGCGCTCTGCGACCGCCGCGACCAGCGGTGCCGCGCTCTGCGACGCCGGGAACGCCAGCCACTGCCGGGGCCCGTCCACCCGGACCGTACGGGCGCCCGGTACGCCCTCGATGGGCGGCAGTTCCCGCGCCAGGTCCACCACCAGCGTCCGCTCGCCCTCGCCGGCCGCCCGCAGCCCGTCGAGCCCGCCGTCGTAGACCAGATGACCGTGGTCGATGACCATCACCCGGCGGCACAGCTGCTCGATATCGGTGAGGTCATGGGTGGTCAGCAGGACCGTGGTGCCCCGCTCGGCGTTCACCTCGCGCAGGAATTCGCGCACCTTCGCCTTGCTGATCACATCGAGGCCGATGGTCGGCTCGTCCAGATACAGCACCTCGGGGTCGTGCAGCAGCGCCGCCGCGATATCGCCGCGCATCCGCTGCCCCAGCGACAACTGCCGTACGGGCACGGTCAGCAGCGGGCCCAGGTCCAGCAGTCCGACACAGCGCTCCAGGTTGGCGCGGTAGACGGAGTCCGGGATCCGGTACATCCGCCGCACCAGCTCGTAGGAGTCCTTCAGCGGCAGGTCCCACCACAGCGTGGTGCGCTGCCCGAAGACCACCCCGATCCGGCGGGCCAGCCGGGTCCGCTCCCGCGCCGGGTCGATGCCGGCGACCCGCAGCCGGCCGCCGCTGGGGACGAGGATGCCCGTCAGCATCTTGATGGTGGTGGACTTCCCGGCGCCGTTCGGCCCGATGTAGCCGACCATCTCGCCGCGCGGCACCCGGAAGGAGATGCCGTCGACGGCCCGGACCTCCTGCCGCACCCGCCGCAGCCGGCCCGCCCTGCGCCGTACCGAGAAGACCTTCTCGACACCGTCGGCCTCGATCAGCTGCTCCGCAGCGCCGGCACCGCTCACCACACCCACTCCTCCGTCGTCCCGTTCGCGGCCCGCGCCATGACGTGCCCTCAGCTGCCGGTGCTGCGGTACCCCCGCAGCCCCACCCGCCACGCCAGCCCGGCCCCCGTACACATCAGCGCCGCCACCACCGGCCCCAGGAAGTCCACCCAGCCCGGCAGCCCCAGCGGGTCGGGGTGGCCCAGCAGCCGCAGCGCGGGCAGCCAGTTCACAAAGGCCAGCGGAACGAGGTAGGTGACCCCGCGCACCAGCTCCTTGGCGAACACCGTCGGCGGGTACTGCAGCAGCGCATTGCCGCCGTAGGTGAAGGAGTTCTGCACCTGGGCCGCGTCCTGCGCCCAGAACTGGAAGGCGGCCCCGGCGGTGAAGACCGCCGCGAAGATGGCCGTGCCGCACACCGCCATCAGCGGCACCATCAGCACCCGGCCCACCGTCCAGTCCACCTCGATACGCGGCAGCGCCCAGCCGAGCACCAGCAGCGCCTGGGTGACCCGGCCCACCCGGCGCAGCGCGAAGCGGTCCGCCGCGATCTGTGCGAAGACCGGTACGGGGCGCAGCAGCAGCGTGTCGAGGGTGCCGTCCCTGATCCGCCGGCCCAGCCCCTCGATGCTGCCCAGCAGCAGATCCGCCAGGCCCAGCGCGATCCCGGACGTCCCGTACAGGAAGGCCACTTCGGGCAGCGTGAAGCCGCCGAGGGCCTCGATCTGCGAGAACATCATCATGATCGCGACGAAGTCCAGACCGTTGGCCGCGAAGCTGCCGATCGTCATCATCACGAACGAGGTCCGGTAGGCGAGGGCGGCGCGCACCCACATCCGCACGATCAGCCCGTACGCGGACAGCCCCTGCGCCACCGCCGCCGCCCGGCCGCGCCCGGCCCGCTCCGGCGCCTGCACGCTAGCCACCGTGCACCACCACCTTGCGGGTCGCCGCCGACTGCACCAGCCGCCCCAGCGCCAGCAGCGCCACCGCCCACACCGCCTGGAACAGCAGCCCCCGCACCAGCGCGTCGCCGCTCCGGACGCCCATCAGCACATCCGCCGGCACCTGCAGGATGGCCGCCCACGGCAGCAGCTGGACGACCTCCCCGAAACCGCCGGGGAAGACCCGCAGCGGCAGCACCATCCCCGTGAAGAACATGCAGGCCAGCCCACTGATCATGGCCAGACCCGAGCCGTCGAGGAGCCAGAAGGACGCCAGCGCGACGAGATACCGCAGCGCGAAGCTCACCAGCACCCCGAGCAGCACCGACAGCAGAAACCAGCCCCAGGTCAGCGCATCGCCGGGCAGCGCCAGCGGGAAGGCCAGGGCGCCCACCGCCATCGGCGCCACCCCGCGGCCGATCAGCTGCAGCCCGGCCCGCCCCAGATCCGTGGCCAGCCACCACAGCTGGAGATCCGCGGGCCGGTAGAGGTCCACCGCGATATCGCCGGTGCGGATCCGCTCCTGCATCTCGTCCAGCCCGCCGCCGCCCATCAGCGCCGCGGTGGCCAGCAGCGCCTGCCCGGTCCAGACGAAGGTCAGCGCCTGCGCCTGGTCGTAGCCGCCCAGATGCGGCCGCTCGTCCCACAGCGCGATGTACGTGTAGGCGACGATGAAGCCGAAGACGGTGTTGGTGAACACCCCCGCCGCGGTGGCGATCCGATAGGTGGCGTACCGCCGGAAGCTGCCGGCCGCCACCGCCGCGTACACCACGCCGCCCTCCCCCCAGCCCCGTTCTCGTCGGACGCGCAAAGCACCGGAGCCTAAGTCGCGGGCACGGCGGGCACCATCGAATTATCACCGCTTCGGGTGAGCCGTGGGCGCCATTCAGCCGGTCAGGTGGCGGACTCCGGTGCGCGCCACCCCCGCTGACCGGGACGCATGATGCGAGAGTTTCCCAGCGGGCGGCAGTTGCTCTTCCGGCGTACCGCGCGCAGTCCCCCGACACGACACCGTCCGCCGCAGTACAACCTTCGGCGGCGGCCGAGGAGTCCATACCGACATGAGCGGACAACGCACAGGCTGGCGCCGTGTCATCCCCACCTGGCGCACGGTGCTGGGCACCGGGCTGCTGTTCCTGCTGCTCGTCGTCGGCGGGATGATCGCCGGCTATCTGCTCGTCGGCATCCCGCCGGCCAACAGCGCCGCCAAGGCCCAGAGCAACATCTACCTCTACTCCGACGGCTCCGAGCTGGCCCACGACGGCGAGATCAACCGGCAGAACGTCACCCTCAGCCAGATCCCCCGGCCCGTCCAGCAGGCCGTACTCGCCGCCGAGGACCGGGACTTCTACTCCGAGTCCGCGGTCGACCCCGCCGCGATGGTCCGGGCCGCCTGGAACACCCTGACCGGCAAGGGCAAGCAGTCCGGCTCCACCATCACCCAGCAGTACGTGAAGAACTACTACCTCGGCCAGGAGCAGACCCTCACCCGCAAGGCCAAGGAGTTCTTCATCGCCATCAAGCTGGACCGCGAGGTGAGCAAGGACAACATCCTGGAGGGCTACCTAAACTCCAGCTACTACGGCCGCAACGCCTACGGCATCCAGGCCGCCGCCCGGACCTACTACGGCCGCGACGCGGAAGCGCTGACCACCGCCCAGGGCGCGTATCTCGCGTCCCTCCTCAACGCCCCCAGCGCCTACGACCTCACCGCGCACCCCGAGAACCGGCAGCGGGTGCTGTCGCGCTGGAACTACGTCCTGGACGGCATGGTGACGAAGAAGTGGCTCGCCCCCGCCGAGCGGGCCGCGCTGGAGTTCCCCACGACGAAGCCCGCCAAACCTTCCCCCGGACTCTCCGGTCAGCGCGGCTACCTCGTCGAAGCGGTCAAGAACTACCTCACCGGCCACCACATCCTCGACGAGGACACCCTGCGCGGCGGCGGCTACCGGATCACCACCACCATCAGCAAGAAACGCCAGAACGCCTTCGTCAAGGCGGTCAACACCCGGGTGATGGACCGGCTCGACGACTCCCGGAAGGTCGACCGCTACGTCCGGGCCGGCGGCGCCTCCATCGACCCCGCGAGCGGCCGGGTCGTCGCCCTCTACGGCGGGATCGACTACGCCAAGCAGTACGTCAACGGCGCCACCCGCAACGACTACCAGGTCGGCTCCACCTTCAAGCCGATCGTCTTCGCCTCCGCCGTACAGCACCGCTCCACCACCCAGGACGGCACCCGGATCACCCCGAACACCGTCTACGACGGCACCAACAAGCGGATGACGGTCAGTCACGGCCGCGCCACCGGCTTCGCGCCCGCCAACGAGGACGACCGCTCCTACGGCCCGATCACCGTCACCGAGGCCACCGACAAGTCCGTCAACGCCGTCTACGCCCAGATGGGCATCGACGTCGGCCCCGCCAAGGTCAAGGCCACCGCCGTCGCCCTGGGCATCCCCGCCGACACCCCCAGCCTCGCCTCCTCCCAGGGCGCCGTCTCGCTGGGCACCGCCACCCCCAGCGTCCTGCACATGGCGCAGGCCTACGCCACCCTCGCCGACCACGGCACCCACCGGCCGTACACCCTGGTCGACAAGGTCACCAAGAGCGACGAGGAGATCGAGCTGCCCGAGCGCGAGGAGACCGCCGCCGTCCCGCGGACCGCCGCCGACACCACCACAGCCGTCCTGCGCGGCGTCGTCGACGGCGGCACCGGCACCGCCGCCCAGGGCGCCGGGCGGCCCGCGGCCGGCAAGACCGGCACCGCCGAGGAGGACAAGGCCGCCTGGTTCGCGGGCTACACGCCCGAACTCGCCACCGTCGTCGCCGTGCTGGGCCAGAACCCGGAGAGCGCCGCACAGGAGCCCCTGTACGGCGCGGGAGGCCTGTCGCGGGTCAACGGCGGCGACTACCCCGCCCAGATCTGGGCCGACTACACCGCGGCCGCACTGAACGGACGCCCGGTCCGCGACTTCGACCTGCGCCTGGAAGCGGGAGCCGAACCGTCCTCGCCCGAGCCGTCCGGCAGCGATTCGCTGTCACCCGGCGCCTCGGGCACCCCGACGCCCGGCTCGACCGAATCGCCCACCGACCCCGTCCCGCCCACCGTCGCCCCCACCCGGCCGACCGTCGAACCCCCCACCCCGACGCTCCCCACCGAGCCCGGGCCGACCACACCGCCCACGAACGACTTCCCCACGGTGCAGCCGCAGAGCGACGAGCTGGAGCGGCAGATGCAGTGGAGGTGGGACGGATAGCGGCGCGCGCCCGTGCTTTCCACGGGAGCGCGCCGCGCGTCCGCCGGGCGGGCGTCAGTGCCCCGACGTCGCCTTGAGCCCGACCACCGCCACGAGCAGCAGACAGATGAAGAAGATCCGGGCCGCCGTGGCCGGCTCGCCGAGCACCATCATGCCGACCACCGCCGCACCGGCCGCCCCGATGCCGACCCACACGCCATAGGCGGTACCGATCGGCAGGGTCCGGGCCGCGTACGAGAGCAGCAGCATGCTGGCGACGATGCCCGCGCCGGTGAACACACTGGGCCACAGCCGGGTGAAGCCGTCGGTGTACTTCATACCGATCGACCAGCCGACCTCCAGCAGACCGGCGACCACGATCAGGATCCAGGCCATGACGGCACCTCCGCGAAAGAGCTTCAACAGGGGTGCGTCGTCTTGTCCTGACCCGGTACGGCGCGTCTCGTCGGGTGTCTCCGAGGCTAGCAAAAGGCAGCAGAACGGGCGGTGACCCCGGTCACCGCCCGCTTCCTGGGGCTACAGATACCGCCCGGTGTTCCGTGGGCTACAGCTACTGCCCGGTGTTCCGTGGGCTACAGGTACAGCCCGGTCGAGTCCTCCGCGCCCTCCAGGCGCTCCGCGGCCACCGCATGCAGATCGCGCTCACGCATCAGCACATACGCCACACCGCGCACCTCGACCTCGGCCCGGTCCTCCGGGTCGTACAGCACCCGGTCCCCGACCTCCACGGTCCGCACGTTCTGCCCGACCGCGACCACCTCGGCCCAGGCCAGGCGGCGGCCGACCGCCGCGGTCGCGGGAATGACGATGCCCCCGGTCGAGCGGCGCTCGCCCTCGGGGATGTCCGTCCGGACCAGCACACGGTCGTGCAGCATCCGGATCGGCAGCTTGTCGTGGGTGTCCTTGGCGTTATTCGGGCTCACGGCATGACGGTACCTGCCCGGCGACGCCCGGCACGCACCGCGGGCCGCCCCGGGCCCGGGGCGGCGCAGACCGCCTAGCCGCGCCGCCTGGCGCGCAGCGTCAGCAGGCCCACCACGGCCACACCGATCAGCGCCACCGGAACGATCCGCTCCAGCCGCGGCGCCCCGTCCTCCGACACCAGCTGCGCCCGCACATCCGTCACCGCGCGATTGGCGGCCACATAGGCCCGCCCCGCCGTACGGTCCACGACGGCCGCCGCCCTCGCCTTGGCGTCATCCATGATCGTCTTCGGGTGCAGCCGCACACCGATCTCGTCGAGCGTGACGGCGAGCTCCTGCCGCCTGCGGACGATGTCCGCCTCGATCTGCGCCGGGGTCCTGGCTTCCGCCACCGCGCTGCCTCCGTCGTCTCGCGCCGCTGCGTACGGGGGCCGGGCACGGGGCCCCGTACGGAACCGGCCACACCACTGACTGCCGATTCGTGATGGACAGTCTGTCAGCTCACACCCCCACGCGCCCCACAGCACCCCCGTTTCGCGCACCCGAGGCGCCCCCGGCACCACTCCGCACCCCGGCTGGCTAATGTCGGGGCGTACGGATCCACCCTAAGGAGAGCCATGAGCGCGCGACTGCAGCCCGGCGACACCGCCCCCGCCTTCACCCTGCCCGACGCGGACGGCAAGCAGGTCTCGCTCGCCGACCACAAGGGCCGCAAGGTCATCGTCTACTTCTACCCGGCCGCCCTGACCCCCGGCTGCACCAAGCAGGCCTGCGACTTCACCGACAACCTCGACTTCCTCGCCGGCCACGGCTACGACGTCATCGGCATCTCCCCCGACAAGCCGGAGAAGCTCGCCAAGTTCCGCGAGAAGGAAGAGCTCAAGGTCACCCTGCTCGGCGACCCCGACAAGGCGGTCCTGGAGGCCTACGGCGCCTTCGGCGAGAAGAAGCTCTACGGCAAGACCGTCACCGGCGTCATCCGCTCCACCGTCATCCTCGACGAGGACGGCAAGGTCGAGCGCGCCCTCTACAACGTCAAGGCCACCGGCCACGTCGCCAAGATCATCAAGGACCTGGGGCTGTAACCGCGAGGTCGGGCACCGCCCGGTCCGGCAGCTCCAGCACGGCCTCGGCGCCGCCCTCCGCGGCGGCGCCGAAGTCCAGCCGCGCACCCAGCACCTCCGCCTGGCCGGCCGCGATCGTCAGCCCCAGCCCGTGCCCGGTGCCCCGCTCCGGCGCGGCCGTACGGAACCGCCGCGGCCCCTCGGCACACAACTCCGCCGGATAGCCCGGACCGTGATCGCGCACCACGATCCGCGAACCGGCCACCACCACCTCGATCGGCGGCTTGCCGTGCTTGGCCGCGTTCGCCAGCAGATTCACCAGCACCCGCTCCACCCGCCGCCGGTCCGTCTCCACGATCCGCGGCTCCCCCTCCACGGTCACCGACACCTCGTCGGCCTCGTCGACCCCGCGCTGCCGCGCCGCCCGCTGCACGATCCCGCGCACCAGCGACGGCAGCTCACAGGCGTCCACATCCGCCCGTTCCACCCCCGCGTCCAGCCGCGACACCTCCAGCAGATCCTCCACCAGCCGCCGCATCGCCTGCGCCCGGTCGCGCACCAGCTCCACCGCCCGCGGCTGCGGCAACAGCTCCGCCGCCGCCACCAGCCCGGCCACCGGCGTCCGCAGCTCATGCGCCACATCCGCGGTGAACTCCCGCTCCGCCTCCACCCGCGCCGCCAGCGACGTCGCCATGTGATGCACACTGCGGCCCAACTCGGCCACCTCGTCACGGCCGTTGCTCGCCAGCGCGTCCGCGTCCGGTGCCGCGCCCGCCGCGATCCGCCGCGCCGCCGCCGCGCTCATCCGCAGCCGCCGCGACAGCCGCTGCGCCACGAACCACGACACCCCCGCCATCAGCGTGACCGTGCCGCACCCCGCGATCAGCAGCGCCCGGTCCAGCGTCACCTGCGCCGGATCGTCATCCGGATACGCCGCCGACACCGACAGCGACCGCGTCGGCGCTCTCCCGTCGCCGCCCCCGACCCCGGTCGCCGCCCACACCCGCGGATCCTCACCACCGCTGACATACGTCCCCGACTGGTTCTGGAACACCGCGTCCCGCAACGGCACCGGCAAGGTCGCATCGTCCAGCTGCGCCCCCAGCGCGAGCGTGCCGTCCCGCTCGTAGATCTGCAGCGCCGAACTCAACCGGTCGTCCTGATACGCCCGCGCCGACCGCTCCCGCTCCGCATCCGCTATGTGGTGCACGGCAAACCCGAGCACCACCACGGCCAGCGCGGTCATACAGGAAATGGCCAGGGCGATCCGGCCTCGAATGCCCATCACGCGAGGTTGTACATCTCCGTCGTGTCACCGAGCGGCGTCGAGCCCTCGTACGTCACCTCAAGACCGGTGAAGGCCAGCGCCCCGCCGATCCGCTCCGGATCACGGAGGCGGAAGGTGGCCGGGAAACCGGCATCCGTGCCCACGCCGGAATCCGTCCTCTCCACCTGCACCACACCCACCCCCAGCGCCTCCCGCTCCCCGTAGTACTTCCACGAGATCGCGGTCGCCACCATCTCCGCATCCTCGCAGGTCAGCGTAATCACATGCGGTTTGGTCTCCGGCTTCCCGCGCCCGCAGTCCCGGACCCCCGGCAGCCCCCCGGACTGCTTGCCGTCGTCCTTCACGTCCTGCACCGCCGAGGTCTTCGGCGCGGCGTCCACCGCCGACGCACGGTCCGACGACTGCCCGAACCACACCCCGCCGGCCGCCAGCGCCGTCACCACGACAAAGGCCGCCAGCGCGGTACGCCCCCGAACCCAGCGGGCCCCTTCGCGGTCCGTCATCACGCTCTCCTCCCGGGGACGACGCCCCGTACCCCCACAGCAAACACGAATGCCGCCCCCCGCGCTGACACTCTCCCGTCCCCGCGACACAGGCTGATTGCTTGAACACTGCAGTGACCACTCGGCTGTGTACCAGTCCTGTAACAAGGCCTGCCGCACCTCTGGCGCACCCCCGCCACGGCCCTGTCACCACCCCGCCCCGGCACTCCGGACGGACCGGCCGCACGTGACATACCTCAATTCATCCGGCCGGAGTGGTTTGGATCCACGCTCCGCTGCGCAGGCGCACCTGTCGTATCCCACCGCGCACCACGCGCTGACCGACCCGAGAGGACCGCCTCGTGCCGACCGGCAGCACCGAAGCCGACCCCGCTCCCGAACAGGACCGGGAAGCGCTCAAGCGCCACCGGGTGCTCTTCCGTGCCGTCGCCCGGCGCAAGAACCCCAAACTGCGGCGCACCGACATCACCGTCACCGACGAACGCGTCGTCAAGCGCGCCGTGAAAGCCGCCGCGCTCGGCAACGCCATGGAATGGTTCGACTTCGGGATCTACAGCTATCTCGCGGTCACCATCGGCAAGGTCTTCTTCCCCGGCGGCAGCGACACCGCCAGCCTGCTGTCGTCCTTCGCGACCTTCGCCGTGGCCTTCCTCGTACGGCCCCTCGGCGGCGCCTACTTCGGCCCCCTCGGCGACCGCATCGGCCGCAAGAAGGTCCTCGCCCTCACCATGATCATGATGGCGCTGGGCACCCTCTGCATCGGGCTGATCCCGTCCTACGCCGCCATCGGCTTCTGGTCGCCCGTCCTGCTCATCCTCTTCCGCCTCGTCCAGGGCTTCTCCACCGGCGGTGAGTACGGCGGCGCCTCCACCTTCATCGCCGAGTACGCCCCCGACAAGAAGCGCGGTTTCTTCGGCAGCTTCCTGGAGATGGGCACCCTCATCGGCTACACCGGCGCCGCCGGCATCGTGCTGCTGCTCAACACCACCCTCGGCGACGAGGCCATGGTCAGCTGGGGCTGGCGCCTGCCGTTCCTGATCGCCGGCCCGCTCGGCCTGGTCGGTCTCTACCTGCGGGTCAAGCTCGACGAGACCCCCGCCTTCCAGAAGTTCGAGGCCGCCCAGACCCACGGCGGCGGCAACTCGGCCGTCGAGACCGAGGCGGAGTTCTCCCACCTCTCCGAGAACGCCCCCAAGAAGAAGATCGGCGAGATCTTCACCCAGCAGTGGCCCACCCTCATCCTCTGCATCGCCCTGGTCGGCGCGTACAACATCACCGACTACATGCTGCTGTCGTACATGCCGACCTACCTGACGGACACCCTCCACTACGAGGAGTCCCACGGCCTGCTGATCCTCCTCGGCACCATGGCCGTCCTGATGTGCGTCCTCAGCACCGTCGGCAAACTCAGCGACCGCTACGGCCGCAAGCCCCTGCTGATGACCGGCATGCTCGGCTTCTTCGTCCTCGCGATCCCGGCCTTCCTCCTCGTCAAGCAGGGCAGCGTCCCCGCGGTCTGCGGCGGCATGGCCCTCCTCGGCCTCTCCCTGGTCTGCCTCCTGGGCACCATGTCCGCCGCCCTGCCCGCCCTCTTCCCCACCAACGTCCGCTACGGCTCCCTGTCCATCGGCTACAACCTGGCCGTCTCCCTCTTCGGCGGCACCACCCCCCTGGTGATCACCGCCCTCATGGACGTCTTCGACAAGAACGTGATGGTCCCCGCCTACTACACAATGGGCGCCGCCCTGGTAGGCGTCATCGCAGTCGCCTGCATGAAGGAAACCGCCCAACAGCCCCTCGAAGGCTCCCCACCCTCCGTAGCCACCAAGGAAGAAGCCGTCGAACTCATCGAGGCCCAATCCCCCGAACCGCGCTTCTGACCTGCGCGACACCCCCTCTGCGGGCCCCGGGATCCCCCTCCCCGGGGCCCGCATCCTTGTCTCGCCTACTTGCCGTGGCCGTAACCGGCCCTGCATTCGATCGTTGTTCTGTTCGAGGGGCGCACGGGGGCCTGGTGCGCGGGACGGGGGAATCATGCCGGTCAAGTACACGCCCGAGCGGCTTGCCGAGGCCGCACGCGCCTGCTGGTCGTTCGACGACGCCGTGCGATGGTTCGGCGGGACACCGTCGCCCGGCAGCAGACGCTACCTGCGCGCAAGAATGCGGGAAGCAGGCGTCGACACCGCGCACTTCGCTCCCCCTGGCGTACGGCACACCGAGTCCCGGCTTCGTGAGCTGGTGGCCTGCTCGCACAGCATCGCCGAGGTCGTACGCCGCCTCGGCATCAGCCCGGTCGGCGGAAATCAAGCACACATCGGCAGGCGCATCGCCGAACTGGGCATCGATACCTCGCACTTCACCGCAACGTCCCGCGCACGCACCAAGAGCACCAGGCGCGACCCTCTGGTTCTCGGCTCGCCGGCCGACGGCCGCACCGGAGGCGAGCGCCTGCGCAAGAACCTGCTGCGCCGGGGAGCTCCGGAGCGGTGTGCGATATGCGGCACGGGCACGGAATGGAACGGCAAGCCATTGCGCCTGGAAGTCGATCACCTCAACGGTGACTGGTGGGACAACCGCGCGGCCAACTTACGCTTGCTGTGTCCCAACTGCCATGCGGTGACCGACACTTACCGTGGCCGTAAGCCACGGCGGAAGTGACGTCCCGCCCATGGCCCGGCACCCGACCTACACCCGCGACCTGCTGACCCGTACAGCCGCTGACTCCACCAGTCTGGTCGACATGCTGCGCCGGCTCGACGCGCCCTTGGGCAGCGGTCCGCGCAGATACTTACGCGACCGGTTGAAACACCATGGCGTCGACACCACGCACTTCGTCGATGAGGCGCTCCCGCCTCGTCAGCGCCGTGCGTACACCCGGGCCCTGCTCGGAGAAGCCGCCGCGCAGTCCCACAGCATCCGGGAGATGCTGGAGTACATGGAGGTTCCGCCCTACGACAGCGCGTACACGCACCTCTACAGGAAGCTGGAGCAATTCGGCATCGACATCTCCCACTTCACCCGCCGCGGGCGTGGCTCTGCCCTGCTCCCACGCCGTCAACTGGAAATGGCCGTGGTCGCCTCACAGAGCCTCGCCGGAGTCCTCGCCCACCTCGGCCGGACCGACAACAGCACATCCCGGAGAGCACTGAAACGCAGCATCGAGGCATACGGCCTGTCGACCGAGCACTTCACCGGTCAGGGCCACAGGCGTGGGCTTCCCTCGCCGTCCCGCAAGTCTGCCGACAACATCCTGCGGCAACGCGAACCCGGTTCCCGGCGCGAGAAGACGGTGTTCCTACGCCGCGCCCTCGACGAGAACAAGGTTCCCCGGAGGTGCTCGGAATGCAGCCTCGGGGACACCTGGCAGGGCAAGCGGCTCGTCCTGGAAATCGACCACATCAACGGTGACCGGCTGGACAATCGTCTGGAGAACCTGCGCTATCTGTGCCCTTCGTGCCACAGCCAGACGAGGACTTTCTCCTGCCGGTCAGCGCACCCGGCCATCCCCGCGCAACCCCGCGCCCGGGCACAGTAAGGTAGGCGCGCGGGCCCGTACCCCAGCTGGCTAGAGGGCGCCGGTTTAGGTCCGGTGTGTCGTGGGTTCGAGTCCCACCGGGCCCACCTGCGCGTACGGCCTCCCGGTCCTCGGACCGGGAGGCCGTTTTGCTGTCCGGCCTCAGCCCAACAACTCCCGCACCACCGGTGCCAACGCCCGGAAGGCCTCGCCGCGATGGCTGATGGCGTTCTTTTCAGCGGGGGTCAGTTCGGCGCAGGTACGGGTGTCGCCGAGGGGCTGGAGGATGGGGTCGTAGCCGAAGCCGCCGGTGCCGGAGGGGGTGTGGCGGAGGGTGCCCTTGAGGGTGCCCTCGACGACGCGTTCGGTGCCGTCGGGCAGGGCGAGGGCGGCGGCGCAGGCGAAGTGGGCGCCGCGGTGCTCGTCGGCGATGTCGCCGAGCTGGGCCAGGAGCAGGTCCAGGTTGGCCCGGTCGTCGCCGTGGGTGCCGGCCCAGCGCGCGGAGAAGATGCCGGGCGCGCCGCCGAGGACGTCGACACAGAGGCCGGAGTCGTCGGCGACGGCGGGGCAGCCGGTGGCCTGGGCGAGGGCGTGGGCCTTGAGGAGGGCGTTCTCGGCGAAGGTGACGCCGGTTTCCTTGACGTCGGGGATGTGGGGGTAGGCATCGGCACCGACGAGTTCGATGCCGAGGTCGGCCGCGTCGAGGATGGCGCGGAGTTCACTGACCTTGCCGGCGTTGCGGGTGGCGAGGATGAGGCGGCGGGGGTGAGCGGAGGGTCCGCCGGTGTGAGTCTGCATGGGACCCGATTATCCCGGCTATCCCGGGGTGCAGATCTTGGTCATTTCGCCGGTCCCGTCGACGATCGGCTGGATGTCGGGGGCCTTGTTGTTGTCGAGGTCCTTGCGGGCGGCCTTGATGCCGTCGTTCGTCTTGTCGATGGCCTTGGACAGGTCCGGGTCGCTCGCGTCCTTGCTGAGCTTGCGCAGCTTCGCGTCGATGTCGTCGAGGGCCTGCTGGGTCTTCTGCGGGTCGCTGACGGCGGTGTCCGCGGCCTGCTGGAGCTTGTCGACGGCGCTGACGACGGAGGACGCGGTGTTGGCGCAGTCCATGGCCTTCTGGACCGCTCCGCAGGCGGAGAGCAGCGGTATCGCGAGGGTGGCGGCGGCGAGCGCGGCGAGTGCGGTGGTGGCGGGGCGACGCTGCGGGCGCGTGCGGTGGGCCATGGCGCGGGGTTCCTTCCCTTGGGGGTGTTCGGGTAAAGGAAGAAACGCGGGGCGGGGTTGTTTTGGTTGCGCGAGTACGCCGACCGTCCGCACCCCCGAACCCCACCGTGAGCCGCGCCCCGTCCGTCGGATGAGGCCGGGTCCGTCAGATGAGGCCGGTCTGGGTGAGCAGCATGGCGAGGGCGACGACGAGGGTCCAGCCGAGGATGTTCTCCAGGAGCCGGGAGTCGTCTCCGGGCCCGCCGGTGCGGGCGCGGGTGCGGGGCGCGGTGGCAGCGGTGGCAGCGGTCGTGGACATGGGTCCACAGTGCGGGTGCCGTGGTGGCTTTTCCAGAGCGGGGGGCGCCATGAGAAAAGGGTCACAGGGGGAGGTTTGCGGGTCCTCCCCCTGTGGTGGGTGGCTTCATGCGGTGGGCGGCGGTGCGCTCCGGGTGTCCGGGGCGCGGGCCGGTGTGCCGCGCCGGGTGCTCAGAGCGTGCGGGCCAGTGCCGCCCGCTGGGCGCCGTCGAGTTCGGCGCAGCCGGCGACGGCGAGGTCGAGGAGGGCGTTGAGTTCGTCGCGGGCGAAGGGTTCGGCCTCGGCGGTGCCCTGGACCTCGACGAAGCGGCCGTCGCCGGTGCAGACGACGTTCATGTCGGTCTCGGCGCGGACGTCCTCTTCGTAGCAGAGGTCGAGGAGGGGGGTGCCGTCGACGATGCCGACGCTGACGGCGGAGACGGTTCCGGTGAGGGGCTTGCGGCCGTGCCGGATGAGCTTCTTGCCCTGGGCCCAGGTGATGGCGTCGGCGAGGGCGACGTAGGCGCCGGTGATGGCGGCGGTGCGGGTGCCGCCGTCGGCCTGGAGGACGTCGCAGTCCAGGACGATGGTGTTCTCGCCGAGGGCCTTGTAGTCGATGACGGCGCGCAGGGAGCGGCCGATGAGGCGGCTGATCTCGTGGGTGCGGCCGCCGATCTTGCCGCGTACGGATTCGCGGTCGCCGCGGGTGTTGGTGGAGCGGGGCAGCATCGAGTATTCGGCGGTGACCCAGCCTTCGCCGGTGCCCTTGCGCCAGCGCGGGACGCCTTCGGTGACGGAGGCGGTGCAGAAGACTTTGGTGTCGCCGAAGGAGATGAGGACGGAGCCTTCGGCGTGCTTGCTCCAGCCGCGTTCGATGGTGACCGGGCGGAGCTGTTCGGGGGTGCGGCCGTCGGTGCGAGACATGGCGTAGACCCTATCGGGAACGGCGAGGGCCCCACTCCGGGGCGGTGGACGTCCGGTGCGGGGCCTTCGGGAGTGACCTGGGGTCAGCTCACATCATGTCTTCGATCTCGGCGGCGATGGGGTCGGCGTCGGTGCCGATGACGACCTGGATCGCGGTGCCCATCTTGACGACGCCGTGGGCGCCAGCGGCCTTGAGGGCGGCCTCGTCGACGAGGGAGGAGTCGACGACCTCGGTGCGGAGGCGGGTGATGCAGCCCTCGACCTCTTCGATGTTGTCGAGTCCGCCGAGCCCGGCGACGATCTTCTCAGCCTTGCTGGCCATGTCCACTCCTGCTTGTCTCGGCCGCCGGCGGTCCCGCCGTGCGGTTTTCACACCGTAACGCACGTTCAGCCCAACTATGTGGGCGTTTGTCCGCTGTCTGACGAAGGATGGCGATCACCGGAGTGCGCGCCGGACAGCCGGAAAAACGGCTGCGGCGCGCACCCCTGAGTGGTCTACACCACCAGTATGAGGCAAGCACCAGGGCGGTTGTCGACGGGCCGACCGCCGGGAGGACGGGAATGAGCGCGAACGCGGCGGCGGCACCGAGGAAGAGCTGGGGGGCGCACCTCTACCAGGGCCTGCAGAAGATGGGGCGCAGTCTGCAGTTGCCGATTGCCGTCCTGCCCGCCGCGGGGATTCTCAACCGTCTTGGCCAGCCGGACGTGTTCGGCGAGAAGGGCCTGGGCTGGGACGCCGTCGGCAAGGTGTTCGCGGCCGCGGGCGGTGCGCTGCTGGATTCGGGGCTCGGTCTGCCGCTGCTGTTCTGTATCGGTGTGGCGATCGGTATGGCCAAGAAGTCGGACGGGTCGACGGCGCTGGCGGCGGTGACCGGTTTTCTCGTCTACTTCTCGGTGCTGCACGCGTTCCCGTCCGGTTGTGGCGCGGGCCAGACGTACACCCAGGCCGGCCTGTGGACCGGTGTGTGCCTGGACAGGACGGATACGGTCACGCAGGCGGAGTTCCAGAATCCGGGGGTGTTCGGCGGCATCGTCATGGGATTTCTGTCCGCGTGGCTCTGGCAGCGCTTTCACCGGGTGAAGCTGGTGGACTGGCTGGGGTTCTTCAACGGCCGCCGGCTGGTCCCGATCATCATGGCCTTCGTCGGCCTGGTCTTCGCGGTGCTGTGTCTGTTCGTGTGGCAGCCGATCGGCGATGCGCTGACGAGCTTCAGTGAATGGCTGTCGGGGCTGGGGGAATGGGGCTCGGGGATTTTCGGTGTCGCCAACCGTGCGCTGCTGGTGATCGGCCTGCATCAGTTCCTGAACACCTTCGTCTGGTTCCAGTTCGGCAGTTTCACCAAGCCGGACGGCACGGTCGTCCACGGTGACATCAACCGGTTCCTGGCGGGCGATCCGGATGCGGGGCAGTTCACCACCGGGTTCTTCCCGATCATGATGTTCGCGCTGCCGGCGGCGGCGCTGGCGATCGCGCACTGCGCCAAGCCGCATCGCCGCAAGGAGATCGCGGGCATGATGCTGTCGGTCGGTCTGACGTCGTTCGTGACGGGTGTGACCGAGCCGATCGAGTATTCATTCATGTTCGTCGCGCCGGTGCTGTACGCGATCCACGCGGTGCTGACGGGTGTGTCGATGGCGTTGAGCTGGGCGCTGGGGGTGCACGACAGCTTCAGCTTCTCGGCGGGGCTGATCGACTACGTCATCAACTGGGGGCTGGCGACCAAACCCTGGCTGATCATTCCCATCGGTCTGTGTTTCGCGGCGGTGTATTACGCCCTCTTCCGTTTCGTGATCACGAAATTCAATCTGTCGACGCCCGGCCGCGAGCCGGATGAGGTGGGGGACGCGATGGAGCGGGAGAACGTGAAGTAGGACCCGGCCCGGAACACCCGCCGGGAGCGGCCGCACAGGCCGCCGCCCGGCCTTCCGGGACGCTTTTGCCGGCCTCTGAGTCCACTGACCAGGGGCCGGTCGCCATGTGGTCCACACCACTTGGAAGAATGGATTCCTTTATGTCGGGGCTACGTGCTAAGAATGGTCTAAACCACTAGTGGTGTAGACCAAGGTGTAGACCAAGCGCGGGCCGTCCCCCCTTCGAGTGCCCGCCTCACCAGGAGGAATCCGATGAGTTCGGCCACCGCCACGAAGGCGGCTCCCGCGAAGAAGCGGGGCTCCGGCCTGTTCCAGGGCCTGCAGAAGATCGGCCGCAGCCTCCAGCTGCCGATCGCCGTCCTGCCCGCCGCGGGCATCCTCAACCGCCTCGGCCAGCCGGACGTGTTCGGCGAGAAGGGCCTGGGCTGGATCGACGTCAGCAAGGTCTTCGCCGCTGCCGGTGGCGCGGTCTTCGACAATCTGCCGCTGCTCTTCTGCATAGGCGTCGCCATCGGCTTCGCGAAGAAGTCCGATGGCTCGACGGCGCTCGCCGCGCTGGTCGGCTTCCTGGTCTACAGCAATGTCCTCAAGGCGTTCCCGGTCACGGAAGGCCACATCGAGAAGGGCGAGTGGGTCGAGCCGGTCCTCAACAACCCCGGCGTCCTCGGCGGCATCATCATGGGCCTGCTCTCCGCGGTCCTGTGGCAGCGCTACCACCGCAAGAAGCTGGTGGACTGGCTGGGCTTCTTCAACGGCCGCCGGCTGGTCCCGATCATCATGGCCTTCGTGGGCACCGCCGTCGGCGTGCTCTTCCTGCTGATCTGGGAGCCCATCGGCGACGGGATCTCCGCCTTCGGCGAGTGGATGACCGGCCTCGGTGCCGGCGGCGCCGGTCTCTTCGGTCTGATCAACCGCGCGCTGCTGCCGATCGGCATGCACCAGTTCGTCAACACCGTCTCGTGGTTCCAGCTCGGTGACTTCACCGACGCCGCGGGCAAGGTCGCGCACGGCGACATCGGCCGCTTCTTCGCGGGTGACCCGTCCGCCGGCCAGTTCATGTCCGGCTTCTTCCCGATCATGATGTTCGGCCTGCCGGCCGCCGCCCTCGCCATCGCGCACACCGCCCGCCCCGAGCGCCGCAAGGCCGTCCTGGGCATGATGATCTCGCTCGCGCTGACCTCCTTCGTCTGCGGTATCACCGAGCCGATCGAGTTCTCGTTCATGTTCATCGCGCCGGTGCTCTACGCGATCCACGCGGTGCTGACCGCCCTCTCGATGGCCCTCACCTGGGCGCTCGGCGTGCACGACGGCTTCACCTTCTCCGCCGGCTTCATCGACTACGCGCTGAACTGGAGCCTGGCCACCAAGCCCTGGATGATCATCCCGATCGGCCTGGTCTTCGCGGTCGTCTACTACGCGCTGTTCCGCTTCGCGATCACCAAGTTCAACCTCACCACCCCGGGCCGGGAGCCCGAGGAAGAGGTCGAGGACCTGACGAAGGCGTAGCCGCGCCGGCCACGGCACGCACAAGGGCCCCGGAACCGCACCACGGTTCCGGGGCCCTTCGCCGTTGCGCCCGGGCGCACCGCCCGGCCTCAGATCTCGTAGACCGCGCCCGCCTTGGCGGCCTCGACCGGGCCGTCATAGACCTTCTGGGCGTCGCGGATGCTGATGTCGGCGTCGGTCCACGGCGGGATGTGGGTCAGCACCAGCCGCCCCACGCCGGCCCGCCGGGCGCTCTCGCCGGCCTCCCGGCCGTTGAGGTGCAGATCCGGGATGTCTTCCTTGCCGTAGGTGAAGGACGCCTCGCACAGGAAGAAGTCGGCGCCCTCGGCGAGCGACTCCAGCGGCTCGCAGGGTCCGGTGTCCCCGGAGTACGTCAGGGTCCGGCCGCCGTGCTCGATACGGAAGCCGAAGGCCTCCACCGGGTGGCTGACGCGTTCCGTACGGATCGTGAACGGCCCGATGGTGAAGGTGCCGGGGGTCAGGGTGCGGAATTCGAAGACCTCGCTCATCGCGCCGTCGTGCGGCACATCGGCGTGGGCGACGGTCAGTCGCCGCTCGGTGCCGGCCGGCCCATAGACCGGCATCGGCGCACAACGCCCGCCGTCCGGGCGGTAATAGCGGACGACGAAATAGCCGCACAGATCGATGCAGTGGTCCGCATGCAGATGCGACAGGAGTACGGCATCCAGGTCATAGAGGCCGGAGTGGCGCTGCAGCTCGCCCAGGGCGCCGTTGCCCATGTCGAGGAGCAGCCTGAAGCCGTCGGCCTCCAGGAGGTAGCTCGAGCAGGCCGATTCCATGGAAGGGAACGACCCCGAGCATCCGACGACAGTGAGCTTCATACGGGCGTGAACCTCCGTGGGCGGGGGCGGCGGCCGGCTTTTCCATGCGGGGATTCCCGGCGGGGCCCTGCCGGGGTGTTGCCGGGTCCTTGGCGGTCTGTGCGGTGCCCACGAGCGTAAGCCGCAAAAGGTCCTGTGGCTCCTCCAGCGGGGCGAGCTGTGGGCGGAATCACCAGTCTGGGCTGTCGCCCCGTACGCCCGTACGCAGGACCGCTACCGCCGTGGAATGGCGCCTGTCCCCCGCCGTCCGCGGAGTGCCCCCGGCCTTCGGCGCCGGGGGCACTGCCCTAGGCCCAGAGCTGGCCCTGCAGCGTGGCGATGGCGGCCTCGGTCGACTCGGCGGTGTAGACGCCGGTGGAGAGGTACTTCCAGCCGCCGTCGGCGACGACGAAGACGATGTCGGCGCTCTGGCCCGCCTTGACCGCCTTCTTGGCGACACCGATCGCGGCGTGCAGCGCCGCGCCGGTGGAGATGCCCGCGAAGATGCCTTCCTCGGCGAGGAGTTCGCGGGTGCGGCGGACCGCGTCCTCGGAGCCGACCGAGAAGCGGGTGGTGAGCACGGACTCGTCGTAGAGCTCGGGGATGAAGCCCTCGTCGAGGTTGCGCAGACCGTAGACGACGTCGTCGTAGCGCGGTTCGGCGGCGACGATCTGGATGCCCGGGACCTGCTCGCGCAGATAGCGGCCGACGCCCATGAGCGTGCCGGTGGTGCCCAGACCGGCCACGAAGTGGGTGACGGAGGGGAGGTCGGCGAGGATCTCGGGGCCGGTGGTGGCGTAGTGCGCACCGGCGTTGTCGGGGTTGCCGTACTGGTAGAGCATCACCCAGTCGGGGTGCTCGGCGGACAGCTCCTTGGCCACCCGGACGGCGGTGTTGGAGCCGCCGGCCGCGGGCGAGGAGATGATCTCGGCACCCCACATGGCGAGCAGCTCGCGCCGCTCGGACGAGGTGTTCTCCGGCATGACGCACACGATGCGGTAGCCCTTGAGCTTGGCCGCCATGGCGAGCGAGATGCCGGTGTTGCCGCTGGTCGGTTCGAGGATGGTGCAGCCGGGGGTGAGCCGGCCGTCCTTCTCGGCCTGTTCGATCATGTGCAGCGCGGGACGGTCCTTGACCGAGCCCGTGGGGTTGCGGTCCTCCAGCTTCGCCCAGATACGGACGTCGTCGGAGGGTGAGAGGCGCGGGAGGCGGACGAGAGGGGTGTTCCCGACCGCCGCCAGCGGGGAGTCGTAACGCATCAGCGCATGCCGCCGGCCACGGCCGGGAGGATCGTCACGTTGTCGCCGTCGGCGAGCTTGGTGGAGATGCCCTCCAGGAAGCGGACGTCCTCGTCGTTGAGGTAAACGTTCACGAAGCGGCGCAGCTGCTCGCCCTCGACAAGGCGCTCGCGGATGCCGGTGTGCCGGCTGTCCAGGTCGGTGAAGAGGTCGGCGAGGGTCTCTCCGCTGCCCTCGACGGCTTTCTGGCCGTCGGTGTAGGTGCGCAGGATGGTCGGGATTCGGACCTCGATGGCCATGGGAGTGCTCCTGTCGGAGTGCGGTGGCGGATGCTGTGCGTCCCGGTGCACTGCGGTCGGCAGGCCGGGAGGGCGTCGGGTGACGCGGGAAGTGCGGGTGGCGCGCGCCGCGCGCCCGAAGGGGCCGGTCAGGCGCCGGCGCAGCGCGGACAGATGGCGCTGGAAAGGCGGCACAGATCCACGTGCAGCCGTGCGGCTCCGCAGCCGAACGCGCCCAGCAGCGCGGATGCGGAGCGACGCGTGGCGAGCGGAGCGAGCAGCAGCATGCCCGGCCTCTTCTCGCTCACGTCGTGGTCAACCATGCGGTCATCGTATCGATTCCCGGTCCGGGTATTGGAACCTCGTCCCATGATGCGGACGATCGGTGTACACCAGGTGGGACGCGCTCAGGAGTACGCCGCCACGACCTCGACCTCTTCCTCCGTGACCTCGCCGTTCACGATCCTGAACGAGCGGAACTGGAAGGGCCCGGCATCGTCGGCGTCGGCGGTGGATACCAGGACATAGTGGGCATCGGGCTCGTTCGCGTAGGAGATGTCGGTGCGCGAGGGGTAGGCCTCGGTGGCGGTGTGCGAGTGATAGATGATCACCGGCTCCTCGTCCCGGTCGTCCATCTCGCGGTAGAGCTTGAGCAGGTCGGAGGAGTCGAATTCATAGAAGGTGGGCGAGCGGGCGGCGTTCAGCATCGGGATGAACCGCTCGGGGCGGCCGCTGCCTGCCGGGCCCGCGACCACGCCACAGGCCTCGTCGGGGTGGTCCTGGCGGGAGTGCTCGACGATCTGGTCGAAGAGGGCCTTGGTGAGGGTCAGCATGGCGCCAAGAATAGCCAGCGGGCCCGTACGTACCGAAGAGTGGTACTTACGGGCCCGCATGCTGGACAGTCGGGCGGCTCCGCCGACCGTCCGGGGTGCTGCCTCAGCTCTTGGTGTCCTTGGCGGCGGCTTCCTTCGGCGCCCCGCCGGCCGCCAGGGCCGCCGCGTCCCGCCGCTTGATGCAGAGGTAGCCGACGGCCAGGACGAGCGCCCACACGGGCGCCGCGTAGAGCGCGGCCCGGGCGTCCTTGTCGACACCCATCATCACGATCACCATGCCGATGAAGGCCAGCGCGAAGACCGAGGTGAAGGGGCTGCCGGGGGCCTTGAAATCGGACTGCGGCAGCTCACCGCGGTTCGCCTTGGCGCGGTAGCGCAGCTGCGAGGCCAGGATGACGATCCACGCCCACATACCGGAGATGGTGGCGAAGGAGACGACGTAGTTGAACGCCTCACCGGGCCACTTGTAGTTGATGTAGACGCCGAACAGCATCATCGCGACCGAGACGCCGGTGCCCCAGGTGGGCAGACCGTTCTTGCTGAGCTTGGTGAAGAACTTCGGTCCCTGGCCGTTGAGCGCGAGGTCACGCAGCATCCGGCCGGTGGAGTACATGCCCGAGTTCGCCGAGGAGAGCGCGGCGGTCAGCACGACGAAGTTGACGATGCCGGCACCGGCCGGCAGGCCGATCTGCTGGAAGGCGGCGACGAAGGGGCTGACGCCCGGCTCGAACGCCGTCCAGCTGACGACGGACAGGATGATGATCAGCGCACCGATGTAGAAGAGGCCGATCCGCCACGGCACGGTGTTGATCGCCTTGGGCAGGACCTTCTTGGGGTCGGTCGCCTCGCCCGCGGTGACGCCGACGAGTTCGACGGCGAGGAAGGCGAACATCACGATCTGCAGCGTCATCAGCGTGCCGCCGATGCCCTTGGGGAAGAACCCGCCGTCGGACCACAGGAGGCTGAAGGAGGCGGTGTCACCGGCGTCGGAGAAGCCGAGGGTGATCACGCCGAGGCCGATCAGGATCATGCCGATGATCGCGGTGACCTTGACCATCGAGAACCAGAATTCCAGCTCACCGAAGATCTTCACGGAGATCAGGTTGATACCGAAGAGCGCACACGTGAAGACGAGTGCCGAGGCCCATTGCGGGATGCCCTTGTTCCAGTGCTGCACATACGTGGCGGCGGCGGTCACTTCGGTGATGCCGGTGACGACCCAGAACAGCCAGTACGTCCAGCCGGTCACGAAGCCGATGAACGGGCCGAGGAATTCGCGTCCGTACTCCGAGAAGGAGCCGGAGACGGGCCGGTACATGAGCAGTTCGCCCAGGGCCCGCATGATGAAGAAGATGACCAGCCCGACGATGGCGTAGGCGAGGATGATGCTCGGCCCGGCCATCGAGATCGCCTTGCCGGCCCCGAGAAAGAGGCCGGTACCGATGGCGCCGCCAATGGCGATCATCTGGATCTGACGGTTTCCCAGCCCCCGCTGGTAGCCCTCTTCCGGGGCTTGTCCAGGTGCCTCGCTGCCGTCGTGCTGCTTGTCGACCTGCACAGAGGTCATGAGTGGTGCGCCTTTCTCCATTCCGACCCGGTCTGTCCGGATCGGGTCCCGATCCCCCCGGATGGAGTTCCTGCACGCCGACGGTCGGCCGGCTCAAGCGCTCCCGCAGCGACAGGGGTGGCGTCGCTCACGGCAGGTCGTGAACATTTAACACGCGCCACTGAAGATCGACTAGAGATGGCGTGAACCGAACCACAAGGAAAACAGGACAAGTTGCGCGAACAACGGCAAGCCGCACCACCGCAGTGATGCGATCGTTATCCGGATTTGAGCATCCGCTGAGCGAACACTCGGCGAATTCCAGGGGCGGTACGCCCGGATTTCAGCCCATGAGTGACTCGACGAGAGTCTCCTGAAGCCCGCCGAGCCAGAGGTATGCCATCACCATCGGCTTGCGGGGATCGCTGTCCGGCAGCCGCAGCAGCTCGCCGCCGTCCTCCTCGTCGGTGACTTCAAGCCGCGTACCGATGGCCAGCCTGAGGTCATTGAGCGCCCCCAGCCACTGCCGGCACTCGTCGGGCTTCAGCCGCAGCTCCGCGCTGCCGCCCTCGGGCGCCAGGGTGTCCAGCGCGCGGATCAGCGCGAGGGCGTCCTCACGCTTGCGGGAGCGCAGATCGTTCTCGGTGTAGCGGCGGAATTCGGCGGAGGCGGCGCGGACGTCGTCATCGGGGACGAGGTCGGGCCCGCCGTAGGCGTCGGGGAAGAAACGCGCCAGGACCGGGTCGGCGGGCGGCTCGCTGGGCCCGTCGTTGAAGACCGACGCGAGCAGATCGTCGCTCTCGCTCTCCCCGGCCTCCTCGCCCGGACCGATCAGCTCCATCAGCTGGACCGCGAGGCTGCGCAGGATGGAGATCTCGACCTCGTCGAGCAAAACGGCGGCGCCGCCGTCGGGCAGCGGCTCGAAGTGCCCGCTCATCGGCGGTCCTGCTGAAGGGTCGCCCACAGGCCGTAGCCGTGCATCGCCTGCACGTCGCGCTCCATTTCCTCGCGGCTGCCGCTGGAGACCACCGCGCGGCCCTTGTGATGGACGTCGAGCATCAACTGGTGCGCCTTGTCCTTGGAGTAGCCGAAGTACGACTGGAAGACGTACGAGACGTAGCTCATGAGATTGACGGGGTCATTGTGGACGATCGTGACCCACGGGACGTCGGGTTCGGGGACCTCGAAGGGAGCCTCGCTCGACTCGGGACGTTCGATCTCGACCGGGACACTGAGCGTGCAGCGATGCGGCCGGAGCGTGGTCGTGGGTGACGGGTGGGCGCTCACAGGCCCCATGCTGCCACCCGGGGGCGGGCGACGCACAAATGCCCCTCGCGCGGGCCGCGTCGGCGAGCCGCACACCGCGCTCGCGGACGGCCTTTTGTCGCTACCGGAGCACTATCGTCAGAGTGACGAGTAATGGGGGTAGCATCTCCCCCATGAACACAGCAGACCTGGGGCTGCCGGTGGCCGTGCCGTCGACTGCGCTCTTCACCGACCAGTACGAACTCACCATGCTGCAGGCCGCGTTGCGGTCCGGCACCGCGGACCGGCGCTCGGTCTTCGAGGTCTTCACCCGCCGTCTCCCCGAGGGCCGCCGCTACGGCGTGGTCGGCGGCACCGGCCGGGTCCTGGACGCGGTGGAGAACTTCCGCTTCGACGAGACCATCCTCGGCTTCCTGCGCGAGCGCGGCATCCTCGACGAGCCGACCCTGGAGTGGCTGGCCGACTACCGCTTCCGCGGCGACATCTGGGGCTACCCGGAGGGCGAGGTCTACTTCCCCGGCTCCCCCGTGATGCGGGTCGAGGGCACCTTCGCCGAGGCGGTCCTCCTGGAGACGGTGATCCTCTCGATCCTCAACCACGACTCCGCGGTGGCCGCCGCGGCCTCCCGGATGTCGGTGGCGGCCGGCGACCGCCCGCTGATGGAGATGGGCGCCCGCCGCACCCATGAGCTGGCGGCGGTGGCCGCGTCCCGCGCCGCGTACGTCGGCGGCTTCCACACCACCTCCGACCTGGCCGCCGGCTTCCGCTACAACATCCCCACGGTCGGCACCAGCGCCCACGCCTTCACGCTGCTGCACGACACCGAGCGGGACGCCTTCACCACCCAGGTCGACACCCTCGGCAGCGGCACCACCCTGCTCGTGGACACCTTCGACGTCACCGAGGCGGTGCGCACCGCCGTGGAGGTGGCCGGCCCGGGGCTCGGTGCCGTACGGATCGACTCCGGCGATCTGCTGCTGATCGCCCACCGGGTGCGCCAGCAGCTGGACGAGCTGGGCGCCCGGCGGACCAGGATCGTGGTCACCAGCGATCTGGACGAGTACGCCATCGCCTCGCTGGCCGCCGCCCCGGTGGACGCGTACGGCGTCGGCACCCAGCTGGTGACCGGCAGCGGGCACCCGACCTGCTCGATGGTCTACAAGCTGGTCGCCCGCGCCGACAGCGAGGAGCCCGGCGCGCCGCTGCGGCCGGTCGCGAAGAAGTCGATGGGCGCCAAGACCTCGATCGGCGGCCGCAAGTGGGCCGCGCGCCGGGTGGACGCGGAGGGTGTCGCCGAGGCCGAGGTCATCGGCACCGGCCCGGTCCCCGCCGAGCTGGCCGACCGGCAGCTGCTGGTGCCGCTGGTGAGCGCCGGCAAGGTGGTGGCCCGCGAACCGCTGGACGCCGCCCGCGACCGGCACATCGCGGCCCGCGCCACGCTGCCGCTGTCGGCGACCCAGCTCTCCCGCGGCGAGCCCGTGCTGCCCACCGAGTACGTGTGACCGGGCGCCGCTGAGGGAGCGCCCGGTGCCGGGCGGCGGCCGCCGTACGCCGCGCCCGGTATCCGCCGTCCCGCCGGGCTCCGCACCACTCCCGCAATCCCCCTCCAGTGGCTACCCTCGGTCACACCACCACTCGCGCCCCTCCCCGATTCCCAGCCGGAAGGCACGCACCATGCACCGGGCATTGATCGTCGTTGATGTGCAGAACGACTTCTGCGAGGGCGGCAGCCTCGCGGTGGCGGGAGGTGCGGATGTCGCGGCGGCCATCACCGATCTGGTGGGCCAGGCGGCCGGCAGCTGCTACCGCTATGTCGTGGCCTCCCGGGACTACCACATCGACCCCGGCGATCACTTCTCCACCACCCCGGATTACGAGCGCTCCTGGCCGGTGCACTGTGTGGCCGGCACGGAGGGCAGCGGGTTCCACCCCAATTTCGCCCCGGCGCTCGCCTCCGGCGCCGTCGACGCGGTCTTCGACAAGGGCGCCCACACCTCCGCGTACAGCGGTTTCGAGGGCGTGGACGAGAACGGCACCCCGCTCGCGGACTGGCTGCGCGCCCACTCCGTCAGCGAGGTCGATGTGGTCGGTATCGCCACCGACCACTGTGTCCGCGCCACCGCCCTGGACGCGCTCGGCGCCGGGCTGCGTACCCATGTCCTGCTGGACCTGACCGCCGGGGTGGCCGCGCACAGCACCGAGCGGGCGCTGGAGGAGCTGCGCGCGGCGGGCGCCGAGCTGACCGGCAAGCCGGTCCTCATCGACGCCTGACGGGCCCGTCAGGCGGCCGGACGTTCGTTCCCTCCGGCCGGCTCGGCCGCCGCCGGGCGGGCCGGCTGGGGCCGCAGCAGCGCCCGTATCGGATGCCACGACTCGGTGTCGTCCTCCGGGGCCTCGCGCCAGACCAGGCCGTCAGGATGGTGCAGCACGGCCGTGACCTCGTCGGGTGTGGGCGGCTCGGTATTGCCGCGCAGGTAGACGGACCGCAGACCGAGGTTGCGCAGCCTGGTCAGGGCGCGCTGGCGGTTGACGGCATGGACCAGGACCCGCACCCGGCAACCGCAGTCGTACAGGCCCGACCGCGCGCCGTGCGGCGGCCTGGGCAGCGAGAGGGCGACCACCACGCTTCCGCCTGGAAGCCTGATGAATCCACCACCGGACATCGTCATATCTCCCCCGTGAGACTTCGCGTCAACAAGGAACTGTAGAACGCATCTAAACGCTAATCGGCCGTCGCCCGCTAGGGGGCGACGGCCGAACAGCATCTGACCTGCGGTTTTACGTTTTACTTACCCGCAGAGCCGACCTTCAGCGTCACCGTGGAGCCGTCACGGGCCTCCTTGGTGATCTTGATCTGGGTGTGGGTGTCAGGAACGATCACACCGCCGGTCGGGTTCGCCTTGTCGTAGTAGACGCCGCGGTGGTCGTCGAAGAGCGTCACGCCCTTCTTCGAGGTGATCTTCACCGGCTTGCCGTCACGGTGCAGCGTGAGGGCGTCGGTCCGGAAGCGGGTGAAGGTCGAGTCGTAGGACTGGAAGCGGTTGCGCATCAGCTTGCCGTCCGCCCAGCGCTCGGCCTTGGGGTGCGCGTCGACCGGGAGGATCTGCCCGTGGCCCGGGTGCAGACCGACGTTGTTGTCCGCCTGCGAGGTGTCCCACAGCCAGATCAGCACACCGTTCTGGTACGGGAAGTGCTCCACCCAGCCCGGCTTCGCGGTGGTCCAGCCGAAGTTGTACGGGCCGACCTTGAGGGTCTTGTCGTACGACACGTACTGGCGGTTCTCGGCGATGTAGTACTGCGGGTAGTCCTTGGTGAAGGACGCGCCGATGCGCGAGAAGCCCTTGCCGGTCCAGCCGTTGTCGCCGCCCTCGGCGTTGTCGCTGAACAGCGACTTGCCGTCGGCGACGACGCTGACGGTGTCGGCCGCGAAGCCCTTCTGGGCCGCGCCGCCGTCGGTCTGGTAGCGGAAGCGCAGGTCGATCTTCTTGCCCGCGTAGGCGTCCAGCGGGTAGACGAGGTCCTGGTAGGCGCCCACGGTGCCGGTCAGGGCGGGCTTGTCGCTGCCGTCGCGCGGGATGGCCTTGCCGCCCGCGGTGCCGTCCAGGGCCGTCCAGTCGCTGCCGCCGTCGGTGGAGACCTCGGCGTAGAGGTAGTCGTAGTCCTTCTCGATGTCCCACCAGCCCTTGAGCGTCAGTGACGCCTTGGCCTTACCGGTGAGGTCCACCGGCCGGGACAGGGTGTTCTTGAGGTTGTCGCCCATACCGCTCCACCACTGCTTGGAGCCTTCCGCGGGCTGGACGATGTCGGTCTTGACCGCCTTGGCCGGCAGCTCGACCACCACCGCCTGCTTGTTCTTGGTGTTGTACTCGGCGACGCCCAGCTTGTGGGTGGACTTCTTCGCGGCCTTCGCCTTGCCGTAGTTGAGCCAGCCCAGCTGCAGCTTGTCCCAGGCGCTCATGTCGCCGGGCAGGTCGCCGATGGAGTCCTTGCCGGTGCCGAGCCAGGAGCCGCCCGACATCAGCGACCAGAAGTCCACGGAGGACTCACCGGTGCCGCTGGTGTCGTACTCGTCCGGCAGGCCCAGGTCGTGACCGTACTCGTGGGCGAAGACGCCGAGTCCGCCGTTCTCCGGCTGCATGGTGTAGTCGCCGACCCAGATCCCGGTGTCGCCGATCTGGGCGCCGCCCGCCTTGTTCGCACCGGGACCGGTCTTGCCGGCGTCGGTGCCGTACGCGTACCAGCGGTGCGCCCAGATGGCGTTGGTCTTCTGGACCCCGCCGCCCGCGGACTCGTCCTCACCGGCGTGCACGATCTGGAAGTGGTCGATGTAGCCGTCGGGCTCGTTGAAGTTGCCGTCGCCGTCGTGGTCGTAGCGGTCCCACCGGTCGTACTTGGCGAGGTCCGTCTTGATCTGCGCGTCGGTGCGGCCGGCCGCCTTCTGGTTCTTGGCCCACTGGTTGACGCCGTCGCGGATCAGGTCCCAGGCGCTGGCGCAGTTGGTCTGGCCGCAGTAGTTGGAGCCGTAACGGGCCTCGTTGTAGTCGACCTTGACCCAGTCGGAGACCTCGCCCTCGACGGAGTAGCGGCCCGAGGACTGCTTCTCGTAGTACTTGGCCAGCGACTGCTTCTTCTTGTCGTGCGAGAAGTAGAGGTCCTGGAAGTGCTTCTGGTTGTAGTCCTTCTGCCAGGCCGTGCTGTTGTCCTTCGCACGGTCCGGCTTGGCTATCTGGTTGTGCGCCGGGCCGGGGTCGCCGCCGTACTTCTTCACCGGGGGCTTGGGGCCGTCGCCGTCCGGGTCGAACATCGTGGTGTCGTCGACCTTGTCGCCGAAGTCCACGAGGACGGTGAAGATCCGGTCGGTCTTCTGCCGGGCCAGCTCGACGTACTTGCTCTTGCCGAGCTTGACGACCTGGGAGCCGTTGCGCTCGGTCGCCTTGGCGTCGCCGGCGATGACCTGCTGCAGCGCTTCCTTGCGCTCGGCGGCCTGCCGTTCGCTGAACGGGCCCTTGAGGTCGTGGTCCACGGCCCGCTCGGGAGCCGGGTCCTGACGCTTGGCGACCGGCGACGGCCCCTGCGCGTCGGCCGTCGCCACCCCCGTAGACAAAGCGGCCGCCCCGATCGCGGCAATTGCCGTGGCCAGGGCGGCCGATCTGAACACCCTTCTGCTGTCTCTCACTTGGCGCTGTCCTCCCCATCGAACCGGTCACTGTTCGAGGGCATTCGACCGGAAGTACGATGAAAAAGACAGATCTTGACTTGGGCACGTCAGCGAAGTACGTTACTCGGTCCGCGAGTTGCGGCTATCGGACATCGAGCCACGGCATCGCGCCGGACGCCGGATCACCGGGCAGGGGCCGGGTGTATATGCCTGCTGGGCATGCGCCCCCGCCCCCAGCAGCCATGACGTCCCGCCGCCGGCACAGCCGCGGCGGCGTTGTGCGCCCCCTGTGCCCCGAACCGTGGGTTAGGTCACGCTTACTCGGCGTTCCGCTCGGGCAATTACGACCGTAGGCTCCTTTTCCGGCGCGCCCTGACCGACCCCCCTGCCGACCCTCCGAGGACGGATTCCGCCATGCCTCGTCCGACCGCCGCACAGCTCGCCTACGGTTCGGCCACCGTCTTCTTCTCCACCCTCGCGATGCTGCTGCTGTCGCAGACGCAGACCGGGATCGGGGTCGCGGTCATCGCCATCGCCGGGCTCGGGCTCGGGCTGCTGGTCGCCATGACGGTGCCGATGCCCGGGGTGTCACGGGTGGTCCGCCGGCATGTCGTACGGAACGGGTCGCCCGCCGCGCCCGCCCCGTTGCAGGCCGTTCCGACGCCGTCCGGGCGCCCTGGGCCCGCGGGCGCGCCGCGGCGCACCGCCTGGGGCGGCGTCACCGCGGGCGCGGGTGAGGCCCGGATCGGCGAACACTCACGCTGAGCCGGCAGGCGGCTCCGTCTCCGTGGACACCACCACGGTCTTCGCCGCCTTGTCGTGCAGACACTGCTGATACGGCTTGTCCCAGGTACACCACAGGACGTTGATCAGCCAGAAGATGAAACCGCAGCACGGGATGATCTCCGGGAGCGAATAGACCGCGGCCCGGACCCAGCCGGGCTGGCCGTGCGGGACCGACCCGTCCGCGAGCATCGCCACCCGGATCTTCATCGCCATCTTGCCGACGGTCTGGCCGCGGCTGCTGAGCATCAGCCCCTCGTAGACCAGGTACACCAGAAGGGTGACGCCCGAGACCGTCGACTGCCGGCCGGCCATCTCGCCGTCGGTGGTGAAGAAGTCCACCCCACCGACGATCGCGGTCATGATCAGCCAGACCGGCACCCCGATGATCACCGCGTCGATGATGCGCGCCACGAGCCTGCGGCCGCGGTTCGCCAGCGGCGGCATCCCGGCCAGCGGATCGGCCACTCCGTACTGCCCGCCGTAAGGATCGCCGGCATACGGGCCGCCGCCGTAGGGGCCACCGCCGTACGGGCCTCCTGCGGGGGGCGGGGTGCCCCCGGGCGGCGGTCCCCCCGGGGGTGGTGCACCGCCTTCACCGCCACCCGTACCGCTGCCCCCCGTACCGCCGCCGTGCGGAGCGTGGTTACGGGGCGAGCCGTTCTCCCGGGGAGAGCTGTTGCGGGGAGCGCCGCCTCCCGGGGGCTCCTGCGGCTTCTTCAGGAACGGGTCGTTCTCCGGCGGCTCACCGGGGCCGGGCCGGGGCTGGTCGGTACTCATGGCCCGAGTCGACCCCTTGTCGCGGCCCGCCGCATCCGGCGAGGTCCGTTCGGGGGAACGGATGCGGCCGCGGCGGCGGCCCGGCGGCGGTCAGCCGGCCGCGACGAAGGTCCGTGCCAGCTTGTCGTGCCAGCACTGGCGCCACGGCCGGTCGAACAGGCACCAGACGACGTTGAGCACACCGACGACGAGGATGCCGAGCACGCTGTAGAGGAACCAGCGCTTGAGCGCGGCGCCGAGGGCCGGGGTGTCGTGGCTCTCGATGTCCAGGACCCGTACGCCGCACAGCTTCTTGCCCAGGGTACGGCCCCACTTGAGGGTGGGCAGCGCCTCGTAGAGCGCCCCGCCGATCAGCAGGACGGCCAGGATGGTGGCGAAGACCGGGGTGGTCGTGCCGTCGATCAGATAGACCGTCACCTGGCGGCCGGACTGCTTGGCGGCCTCCACCTTGGCGTCGAGGTGGTCGGTGACCGTGCCCCACATGGGGACGGCGACCGCGGCGGTGAGCGCGCCCAGCACCAGGGTGTCGATCAGCCGGGCCGCCAACCTGCGGCCGAGGCCGGCCGGATGGCCCTGCGCGGCCTGCGCCAGCGCCGAGAAGGGGTCGGCGGCGGCCGGCGGCTTCCAGGGGATGACCCCGTCGGCGTCGGCGCCCTGCGGACCGGGCCGGGCCGGTGCGGCACCGCCCTGCGGCGGCAGACCGGCCGCGGGGGCGGACGTCTGCGGGGCGGGCTGCTGCTGCACCGGGGCCTGCGGGGCGGGACGCTGCGGGGCCGGGCTCTGGGGCGCCGGGGTCTGCGGGGCCGGAGCCTGCTGCGGAGCCGGGGCCTGCTGCGGGGCCTGACTCTGCGGGGCCGGGCGGCTCTGCTGGCGGTCGCCGCCGGCCGGCAGCGACTGCGGGGAGCCGTCCTCGGGCGCCTCGGACGGGGTACGGCCGCCGCCCGCGACGCGGATCGCCATCGTCTCGGGGCCCTTGGCGGGCTTGCCGCCGCCGGGCCGGACCGCGCGGATCGCGGTGGTGCCCTGGTCGCCGGAGTTCCCGCCGCGGCGGGCGGCCGGGTTCACGGCGCGGATGGCGACCGTCCCGTCGGAGGGGACGCCCGGTCCCCGCGAGGCGGACGAGGGGGTGCCGGGCACCTCACCCGCTCCGGCGTCGGCGCCCCGCTCCTCACGCTGCGGCGGCACCGCGCCCCAGGAGGCGGCGCCCGACGGAGTACCGGCGGGGGCCTGGTCCGGCGAACCCCAGGAGATCCGGCGGTCGGGCTCGCCGCCGAATCCGCTCTGCCGGGAGGCATCGGCCTGCCAGGCGGCGGCCGACTCGGGGCTGTTGCCGTGCAGCCGGGCCGGGTCGTCCCAGCTCACGGGCCGGTCGGCGACCTCACCGCTCTGGCGTACGGCGGGCACCGCGGAGCCGCCGGCCGCCTCCTCCTCGTCGAAGAAGACCGGGCCGGTCTCCTCGACGGCGGGGGCGGGCGACGGGGCCGCACCGGGCGGTGGGGCGGGCATCGCCTCGCCCTCGGCGGGGGCCGGCCGGCTGGTGCCCGGCACCCACGCGGCACCGTTCCAGTACCGGATGTAGCCGGGGATGGACGGGTCCGGGTAGAAGCCTGGCGTGGGGCTGCCGCCGGCGGATCCTGAGGTGGGAGCGCTCATATCCGTAGTCCCGTATCTGTACTCGGCCTGGTGGGTGTGGGGTGCAGTCTGCCGCAACGCGGCGTCCACATCTATCAGACCCCGGGTTCCCGCGGTGGCCGTGCCCGCCGACGACCACCTGGAAGAGGCGCGGGAAAAAAGTTGTACGAAGTCGTGTAAGGGTTCGGCGGTTGGCCGCTCTCTCTCCGTGCGGGCCCGGTATCGGGGGCCCGCAGGAAGCGAAGAGAGGCGGACGCCATGCACACCGTGGTGGAACGAGAGCTGGAGCTGGGCCTGGTCCTGTCGCCGGAGCGCAGCATTCCGGTGCCGGCCCGGCTGAGGTACCGGACGGATGACCCGTACGCCGTCCATGTCACCTTTCACATCGGTTCGGACTCCCCCGTCAGCTGGACGTTCGCCCGCGAACTGCTCGTCGAGGGCGTGTTCCGGCCGTGCGGCGACGGCGATGTGCGAGTGTGGCCGACGAAGCTGGACGGCCGCAGCCTGGTCTGCATAGCGCTGGACTCGCCGGACGGGCGGGCCCTGTTGGAGGCGCCGGCCGCGGCGGTCTCGGGGTGGCTGGAGCGCACCCTGCGGGTGGTCCCGCCAGGGTCGGAGCAGAGGCATCTGGGCCTCGACAAAGGGCTGAGCGACCTGTTCGCGATGGCGTCCGGGGACGAGCTGCGGCCGGGCGGCCCCTGGCCCGCGGACGAGTCCCCGGAGCCAGGGGCGTAAGGGTGACGGGCCGGGCTCCGGGGGACGGGGCGTGACGAGGCGGCCGGTGCCCGACGCCGTACGGCCCGGCGCCGCCTCAGCCCCGGTACGCCTCCAGCAGCCGCAGCCACACCTCGCTGATCGTGGGGTAGGAGGGCACCGCGTGCCACAGCCGCTCGATGGGGACCTCACCGGCCACCGCGACCGTCGCGGAGTGCAGCAGCTCGCCGACGCCGGCACCGACGAAGGTGGCGCCGAGCAGCACCTCACGGTCCAGGTCGACGACCATCCGGGCCCGGCCGCGGTAGCCGTCCGCGTACAGGGACGCCCCGGCCACGGACGCCAGGTCCTGGTCGACCACCCGGGTGCGGTATCCGGCCTTCTCGGCCGCGGCGGCGGTCAGGCCCACCGAGGCGGCTTCCGGGTCGCTGAAGACGACCTGCGGGACGGCGAGGGTGTCCGCGGTGGCGGCGTGCGCGCCCCAGCGGTCGGACTCCAGGATCGGGACGCCCCGGGCGCGTGCGGCGATGGCGGCTCCGGCGATCCTGGCCTGGTACTTGCCCTGGTGGGTGAGGAGCGCGCGGTGGTTGACGTCGCCGACGCCGTAGAGCCAGCCGCCGGTCACCCCCGTCACCCGGCAGCTGTCGTCGACGTCCAGCCAGGAGCCGGGCGCCAGGCCGACCGTGTCCAGGCCGATGTCCTCGGTGCGTGGGGCCCGGCCGGTGGCGATCAGGAGCTCATCGGCGACGATCTCGTCGCCGGAGTCCAGCAGGACGGTGACCGGGCCGCCGGGGGCCTCCCGTCGTACCTCGCGCACCTCGACGCCGGTCCGCAGGAAGACGCCCGCCTCGGCGAGCGACTCCGCGACGAGGTGGCCGGCGAACGGCTCCATCCGGGGCAGCAGCCCGTCGCCGCGGACCAGCAGCGTCACGGACGCGCCCAGGGCCCGCCAGGCGGTGGCCATCTCGACGCCGACCACACCGCCGCCGACCACCACCAGCCGGCCCGGCACGCTCTTGGCGCTGGTCGCGTCACGGCTGGTCCAGGGCCTGGCCTCGGCGAGCCCGGGGACGCCGGGCAGCACCGCGCGGCTGCCGGTGCAGACCGCGACCGCATGCCGTGCGGTGAGCACCCGGCCGCCGTCGACGACCACTCTGCGGGGCCCGGCGAGGCGCCCCTGGCCGCGCACCAGGTCGATGCCGAGCGAGTCCAGCCAGCGGACCTGCCCGTCGTCCTTCCAGTAGGAGGTGAAGGCGTCCCGATGGGCGAGTACGGCGGGCGCATCCAGAGCCACGTCCGCGGCGTCCTTGAGGCCGGGCACCCGGCGGGCCTCGGAGCGGGCGGTGACCGGGCGAAGCAGGGCCTTGCTGGGCATGCACGCCCAGTAGGAGCATTCGCCGCCGACCAGTTCGCTCTCCACGACCACGGCGCTCAGCCCGGCGGCATGCGCCCGGTCGGCGAGGTTCTCACCGGTCGGCCCCGCTCCCAGCACAATGACGTCATACGCCTCATCAGCGGCTTTGGTGGCTTCGGTCGCTGCCATCGGCTCTCGCTTCCTGCGTGGGCATGAGGTGGCCCGCGGGGCGGGTCCTTCTGGCCATCCTCGGCCCAACGCGCGGTCAGCGCATCCGGCGTTCGACCGCTTCCTTGGCCTCGGCGAGTCCGGAGCCCGTCGCCTCGCGGTGCACCTTGATCGCCTGGATCTTCTTGCCCTGCGTCAGCAGCTGGTCGATCTCGGCCATTCGGGCGTCCTGTGGCTCTTGGATGCCGGCGTGCGCCAGCAGCAGGTCCACCTTGCCCTCCAGCTGCCGGAGCCGGCGCTCCAGCGACCTGGAGCGGCGGTCGGTGGCCGAGACCAGCATGATGGCGGCCAGCACGAGAAGAGCGATGACGACGGGCAGTACGGAGTCCATGGCGATCACCCTACGAGGCGGCCGCGCGTGCCATGAACACGGCAGTCGCGGCCGGGCCGTGCACGGTGCCGCGGACGGCCGGTGCGCCGTCCGTCAGGATCTCGCACTCGGCGTAGGCGTCCGGCCCGTCGAGGGTGAGGGTGAGCATCGGCATGGCCCCCACCCCGCGCGCGTCGGTCACCACGAACCACGGCAACTCCGGCCGGGTCACCTGCTCCTCACTGCCGGAGTCCCCCAGCGCCTGGACGGCGTAGGTGATGTCGTCGACGCCCTGGCCGGTCACCCGGAAGGTGACCATTCCCTCGCCGGGTCTGTGCGGATCGTGGATCGTCATGGGGGCAGTCAACCGTCCTTCCCCTGCCGTGTACATCCGGGTCACGGGCCGGGAGGGGCGTTTGGTCAGGGCAGATGCCAGATCTGGGTGGTGACGAGGAAGAAGACCACCGCCCAGAACACCATCACCGCGGTGACAAGGCCGAGTCCGACGAGGTTCGTCCGTGCCGGCGGTGCCTCCGGGCGGGGCCGCAGCCACCGCCTGAGCAGTGGGTTCACGTAGAAGGGCATGGTCAGGAAGCTCATGATGAAGCTCGACAGCAGGTTGCCGATGAGCAGTCCGAGCCAGAGCGGCAGGTGCAACGGTGACAGGGCGAGCGTCAGCAGCACCACGGTCGGGTAGAGGCCGACCCAGACCGCGACGGAGGTCTTGGTCTCCGAGGGCGGCGGCGCTTCCTTGCCGTTCTCCTCGAAGGCGAACCAGCTGCCGAACGAGTTGTCGATGGTGCGCATGCGGAAGTCGTGGAACTTCTCGCCCTCGGCGAGGACTTCCTTCCGTTCGGCCGAGGTCAGCCAGGCGTCGAGGTGCTCGGCGCTGTCGAACCGGTACAGCGTGGTCCATTCGTCCTGGAGTCCTTCGACGGGGCGGAAGAGCTCCGTTCCGCGAAATCCTTCGAAGGTGCTCTCCTGCTCGGTCATATGGCGCTGCCAGGCGAGAAAGGCGTCGACGTGGTCCGGGTGGACGCGGTGGGTGACCACCACGGTCACCAGCGGGTCCGGTTGCTGGGTGCCGCCGCTGACGACTTGCTGGGTCGCGGGGCCGTCCAGATATTTGCTGCCGCTGTCGAGAAAGCGCTGCCGGGTGGCGCTGTTGATCCACGCCTGCAGGTGGGCTATCGAGTCGAACCGGTAGACGACCACCCAGTCGGGCTGGAGGGGTGTCGGCGGGGAGATCTCGGCGCCGAGGAATCCGGCGTAGCCGGCGGCCGCGGCATTGAGCTCCTCCTGCCATGCGTGGAATTCCGGCTCCAGTCCGTGCCGGATCTTCTGGCCGATGATGACGGTCGCCTCGGTGCCCTGGGGCTTTTCGGTGGTCATGTGCTCAGCCCCGTCGTCACTGCCGCGCTTTCGCTCAGTTGTCGGTAAATGCGTTCCGGGGTCAGGGGCAGTGCCCGGTAGCGGACGCCCGTGGCGTCGTGGAGCGCGTTCGCCAACGCGGGGGCCACCGGGTTGATACAGCATTCCGCTATCCCCTTCGACCGCAGGGGCCCGACGGAATCCGCCGAGTCCACCAGGAGCACCTCGGTGCGGGGGATGTCGGCGTAGGCGGGGATGCGGTAATTGCGGAAATTCGGGTTGACCATGACACCGTCCGCGTCGACCTGGTGATTCTCGGTCAGGGCGAAGCCGATTCCCTGGGCGACACCGCCTTCCACCTGTCCGCGGACCTGCGCGGGGTTGATGATGACGGCCGCGTCGGTCGCCTGGACGCTGTAAAGGATGCGGATCTCCCCCGTCACCCGGTGAACGGCGATACGGAAGCCCTGCGCATTGGAGGTGACGCTGCGGGGCGAGCCATAGGCCTTACGGGCGGCGGTGAAGCGGATTCCGCGCGCGCGGGCCGCCGCGACCAGCTCGGCCAGCGAAACCCGCCGGTCACCGCAGAGGACCCCGTCGTCGTCCATCGAGCACATCACGACATGGGTCCCTGTGTACGCGGCGGCACTTTCCAGAATGCGGTCGCGCACGGCGTTGGCCGCCCGCAGGACGGCGTTGCCCGCCACGAAGAGCCCCGCACTGGCAAATGCTCCGGTGTCGAATCCCGTGCGGTCGGTGTCGGACTGCACCAGGCGAATCCGCGACGGCGTCGTGCCCAGCTGGTTGGCGGCGATCTGGACATGCGCGGTCGACGTGCCCTCGCCGAATTCGACGGTGCCGACGGCCAGTTCGTACATGAGGTCGTCGCCCAGCGTGACCCAGGCCTCGGAGAGGTGCTCGGTCGGCGGCGCGGTCTCGTGCAGGGAACTCGCGACACCGGACCCGACCAGCCACCCGGGGCCGGGGGACGGCTCCCCGGCGGTACGGGCCATGGCCTCGCCCACCAGGTCGAGGCATTTCCCGAGTCCGTCCTCGGTGAACACCACGTCGTCGGGGCCCTCGTGCAGGGCGAGAAGCGGATCGCCGGGCCGCACGATATTGCGCCGTCGCAGTGCGAGCGGATCCATGTGCAGCGCGCGGGCGAGTTCGTCCATCGCCGATTCCACGGCGAACGCCGGCTGCGTCATTCCATAACCGCGCAGTGCCCCGCTCGGCACGGTGTTGGTGTAGACGGAGAACGCGTCGTACTTCTTGTGGGGGCAGCGGTAGATCATGACGGCGGCGCCGCCCGCGTACAGCGTTTCGCCGGCGTGATTGCCGTAGGCGCCGGTGTTCGACACATTGCGGACCTGGAACGCCGTGAGCGTGCCGTCCGCCTTCGCGCCGAGCTTGACCGTCAAGGTCATCGGATGCCGTGGCGAGGCGGTGGTGAACTCCTCCTCCCGGGTGTATTCGAAGGAGACCGGGCGCCCGGTGTCCAGGGTGGCGAGCGCGGCCAGATCCTCCGAGATCACTTCCTGTTTGCCGCCGAAGCCGCCGCCCACGCGTGCGCAGAACACCCGGAGCCGGTCCGGGCGCAGCGCGAACAGATGGGCCAGTTTGACCTTCGCGATCGACGGCGACTGTGAACTGGTGCGGACGTTCAGCCGGCCGTTCTCCATCCAGGCGATCGAGCCATGGGTCTCCAGATGCGCGTGCTGCACGCGCGGGGAGAAGTATGTGCCCTCATGAATCACGTCCGCCTCGGCGAATCCCGCGTCGATATCGCCGATCTGTGAATGGATCTCGACCAGGGTGTTGTGGACGGGGTCCATGACGAACGGATCGACCGCCTCGTGCAGTTGTGGCGCCCCGTCGGCCATGGCCTCTTCGGGGTCGAATACCGCCGGCAGCACCTCATATTCCACGGCGACCCGCCGGCAGCCCTCTTCCGCCGCCCGGACCGAGTCGGCCAGGACCGCGACCACGCGCTGCCCGGCGAAGCGGACCGTGCGGTCGAGGATGTGGGTGTCGTCCGGATCCACCAGATGGTCGGTGTGGATCGCGGTGGTGAAGCGCCGGCGCGGCACGTCTTCCCAGGTGTAGACCCGGTGTACGCCGGGGACCGCGAGTGCGTCGGTCTTGTCGATCGAGACGATCCGGGCGTGTGCGTGGGGTGAGTGCAGCACCTTCAGGTGCAGCATGCCGTCGATATGGGTGTCCATCGTGAATTCCGCGCGCCCGGTGACGACATCCTCGGCGGCCGGCGCATTGACGCTCGTCCCGACGGCCTTTCCCGGCGCGGCCTCCGCCACGCCGGCGACGCCATTCACGGCATCCTCGATTCCTCGATAGCCGGTGCAGCGGCAGAGGTTGCCCTTCAACGCCCGTGGCAGGTCCGCTTTCTGGGCCTCGGTGAAGGTCGCCGACGTCATGATCATCCCTGCGGTGCAGAAACCGCACTGGAATCCCGGGGCGTCGCGGAACTGCCGCTGCACCGGATGCAGATGGCCGGGTGATCCGATTCCTTCGATCGTCGTCACCTCACGGCCGTCCGCGCGGAAGGCGGGGGTGATGCAGCTGTGGACGGGCTCGCCGTCCAGCCACACCGTGCAGGCGCCGCAATCGCCCGCGTCACAGCCCTTTTTGACGCCGTAATGGCCGAGTGCCCTGAGGAAGGTGCGCAGACACTGGCCGGGCTCCGGTTCTTCGTCGAAGCTCCTGCCGTTCACGAGGTAGGTCATACCGGCCCCCCAGCCATGAGTTCATGACGTATCTCTTCGGCGAAATGCCGTGTGAGGTGGCGGCGGTGGTCGGGGGTCCCATTGGGATCGTCGAACCAGACATCGGAGGGAATGACGTCGATGCTCTGCTGCAGGGTCCGGGCGTCGGGCATGGAGTCGAAGGCGATGCGCACCGGCCGTGTGGTGCCGGCGGTGAGGGTGAGCAGCAGGTCGTTCGTGCCCGGCGTTTGCGTACCGATGAGGAATACCGTCGAACGGCCGAGGCGGGTCAGGGAGAAGCGGCGGTGCGCGGTGCGTTTCTTCAGGGCGTGCGCCGGAATGTCGATGCGCCGCAGGATTTCCCCGGGGGCGAGCACATTCTCATTGTTGCCGGTGACGAAGGCGAGGGCATCGACGGTGCGCGCGGACCCGTCGGGAGCCCACAGCTCGTACTGTGCCTCCAGGGCGACCGTCAGCGTGATCATGGGGCCGGCCGGCAAGGACATACAGATATTGCCGCCGACGGTCGCCGAGTTCCAGACCTTGAACGAGGACAGGAAGGCCTCGCAGCTCGTCGCGACGATGCCGCCCGCGCTCCACTCGTCCGGCAGCGCACAGGCGTACAGGTCGCGGATGGTGCAGGTCGCGCCGATGCCGAGGCCCGCTTCGCCCGGGACGAGGGGATCCCACCCCAACGCCGTCAGGTCGACCAGGCGGCGCAGGTCCGGCTGTTCCACGGAGAACAGCCAGGTTCCGCCGGCGAGCCAGGCATCCCCCGCGCGCCAGTCCGCGCCTGGCCGGTCGGACGGCCGCCGGACGACTTCGGTGACGGTGTTGAGGTCCATGGGAACGGGTCTCCCTCACGACGGACATCGTGTGCGCGGGGAACGACGCGGCCTCAAGCGGCGGAATCCTTGTGTGGCCGCTGCGGTCGAATTGCTCAGGGAAGGACCGGCGGGCGCAGATATTCTTGTTCAGGATAGGCAGAAGGGGCCGGGCTCGCCACGCCAGGGATTCGGCGGGAATGCGCGCTCTCTGCGGGTGCGCGCGGCCAGCAGTAAAATGCGCCGCCGCACGGCCAGGGTATTTCCAGGGCCCGTGGCTCAGAAAAGCTTTCCGGGGTTGAGGATGCCCAGCGGGTCGAAGACCTCCTTGATACCGCGCTGCAATTCCACACCCACCGGCCCCAGTTCGCGTGCCAGCCACTCCTTCTTCAGGACCCCGACGCCGTGCTCACCGGTGATGGTGCCGCCCAGTTGCAGGCCGAGCGCCATGATGTCGTCGAAGGACTCCCGGGCCCGGCGGGACTCGTCCGGGTCGGCGGCGTCGAAGCAGACCGTGGGGTGGGTGTTGCCGTCCCCGGCGTGGGCGCAGACGCCGATGGTGAGGTCGTACTTCTCGGCGATGGCGGCCGTGCCGTCGAGCATCTCGGCGAGGCGGGAGCGCGGTACGCACACATCGTCGATCATCGTGGCGGATTTGACCCGTTCCAGCGCGGTCAGGGTCAGCCGGCGGGCCTGCAGCAGCAGATCGGACTCGGCGGCGGTCTCGGCGGGCACGACCTCGGTGGCGCCCGCCGCGGTGCACAGCGCGCCGACGGCGGCGAGGTCGGCGGCCGGCTCGGGGGTGTCGAAGGCGGCCAGCAGCAGCGCCTCGGTGCTGTCCGGGAGGCCCATCTGGGCCATTTCGTTGACCGCGCGGATGCTCGTACGGTCCATCAGCTCCAGCAGCGAGGGGGCGTGGCCGCGGGCCATGATCTCGCAGACCGCCTCGCAGGCGGCGGCGGTGGAGGGGAACTCCGCTGCCAGCGCGAGCTGCCCGGGCGGCTCCGGCTTCAGCGCGAGCACCGCGCGGACGACGATGCCCAGGCTTCCCTCGGAGCCGACGAACAGCCGGGTGAGGTCATAGCCCGCGACGCCCTTGGCGGTGCGCCGGCCGCAGGTCAGCAGCCGCCCGTCGGCGAGAACGACGTCCAGGCCGAGGACGTACTCGGCGGTGACGCCGTATTTGACGCAGCACAGGCCGCCGGAGGCGGTGCCGATGTTCCCGCCGATGGAGCACTCCTCCCAACTGGAGGGGTCCGGCGGGTAGTAGAGCCCGTGCTCGTTCACCGCGCGGGACAGCACGGCGTTGATGACACCGGGTTCGACCACCGCGATCCGGTCGACGGGGTTGATCTCGATGATCCGGTCCATCTTGACCAGCGAGAGCACGATGCAGCCGTCGGAGGCGTTGGCGGCGCCCGACAGCCCCGTACGCGCCCCCTGCGGGACGACCGGGACCCGCAGCTCGGTGGCCGTCCGCATGATGTGCTGGACCTGCTCGACGGTGCGCGGCAGCACGACCACGGCGGGCGTCCCGGCCTCGCAGAAGCTCGTCATGTCATTGGCGTAGGAGCCGGTGACGTCGGGGTCGGTGAGGATCGCTTCCCCCGGGAGTCCGGCGCGCAGCCGTGCGATGAGGTCCATACCCTCAGCCTCGCATCCGTGGGCCGTACACGGAAGATCGTGTACGGCCCGTGGCGGCCCCTGAGGCTCAGAGATTGCCGCGGCGCTCCTGCTCCCGCTCGATGGCCTCGAAGAGGGCCTTGAAGTTGCCCTTGCCGAAGCCCATGGAGCCGTGCCGCTCGATCATCTCGAAGAACACGGTCGGCCGGTCCTGGACCGGCTTGGTGAAGATCTGCAGCAGATAGCCGTCCTCGTCCCGGTCGACCAGGATCTTCAGCTCGCGGAGCGTCTCCACGGGCACCCGGGTCTCGCCGGCCCACTCGCCGAGGGTGTCGTAGTAGGAGTCGGGGGTGTCCAGGAACTCCACACCGGAGGCGCGCATCGCCCGGACGCTGGCGACGATGTCATTGGTGGCCAGCGCGATGTGCTGGACGCCGGGGCCGCCGAAGAACTCCAGGTACTCGTCGATCTGCGACTTCTTCTTCGCGATCGCGGGCTCGTTGATCGGGAACTTGACCTTGAGGGTGCCGTCGGCGACGACCTTCGACATCAGCGCGCTGTATTCGGTGGCGATGTCGTCGCCCACGAACTCCTTCATGTTGGTGAAGCCCATGACCTTGTTGTAGAAGGCCACCCACTCGTTCATCTTGCCGAGTTCGACGTTGCCGACGCAGTGGTCGATGGCCTGGAAACGCCGCGGTCCGGTCTCCACCAGCGGCTCGACGGCGGTGAAGCCGGGCAGGTAGGGGCCGTCGTAGCCGGAGCGCTCGACGAGGGTGTGCCGGGTCTTGCCGTAGGTGGCGATGGCCGCGAGGACGACGGTGCCGTGCTCGTCCTTGAGGTCATGGGGCTCGACGAGGCCGGTGGCGCCCTGGGCGACGGCGTGCTCGTAGGCGGCGCGGGCGTCCGGGACCTCGATGGCGAGGTCGATGACGCCGTCGCCGTGGGCCGCGACATGCTCGGCGAGGAAGTGGCCCCAGTCGGTGGTGGGCTTGATGACGGAGGTGAACACGAACCGGGCGCCGCCGGATTCGAGCACATAACTCGCGGTCTCACGGCTGCCGTTCTCCGGACCGGAGTAGGCGACGCGCTTCATGCCGAAGGCGGTCGAGTAGTAGTGCGCGGCCTGCTTGGCGTTCCCGACGGCGAAGACGACCGCGTCCATCCCCTTGACCGGGAAGGGGTCCGCCTGCCGGGCCGAGCTGGGGGTGGTGGGCTGAGTGTGCATCGTGGTGTCTGCCATGGCCGCAGAGTCTCTCCGATCCACAAGGTGCGCAATAGTTCGCGAATCCTCTGGGCATTATGACTAGCAAAAGGGCGGCATCGCCGGGCTATCTGTACATGATGACCATCGAAAAGGAAGGGGCGACCGATGGCGATCGATCATTTGGACGGGGCGCTGCTGGAGCTGCTCGCCGAGGAGCCGCGGATCGGCGTTCTGGAGGCGTCCCGGCGGCTGGGGGTGGCGCGCGGCACGGTCCAGGCCCGGCTCGACCGGCTTCAGTCCAATGGAGTGATCCGGGGCTTCGGGCCGGACGTGGACCCCGCGGCGCTCGGCTACCCCGTGACCGCATTCGCGACGCTTGAGATCAAACAAGGCCAAGGGAATGACGTACGTGCTCACTTGACGACCGTTCCCGAGGTGTTGGAGCTGCATACAACGACGGGACATGGGGACATGCTCTGCAGGCTTGTCGCCCGTTCCAACGCCGATCTGCAGCGGGTGATCGACCGGGTTGTGGGCTTTGATGGGATTGTGCGGGCCTCAACGGCAATCGTGATGGAAAATCCGGTTCCGTTGCGGATCATCCCGCTGGTGAAACAGGCATCGGGAGACTGAACCGAGGAGACCGAGTGAGCTTCTGGGAGTACGTCGGCACCCGGCACGCCCAGCTGCTGACGGATACGTATCAGCACGCCAGCGCGGTCTTCCAGTGCATGGTGCTCGCCACCTTGCTGGGGGTCCTCATCGCCGTGGTGACCTATCGCAGCGTGTGGGCGGGCAATCTCGCCACCACCTCCACCGCCACCATCCTGACCATCCCCTCCCTGGCCCTGATCGGTCTGCTGATCCCGATCGTCGGCCTCGGCGTCCCCCCGACGGTGATCGCCCTGACCCTGTACGGGCTGCTGCCGGTGGTCCGCAACGCCATCGTCGGGCTGCGCGGGGTGGACCCGGATCTGATCGACGCGGCCCGGGGCATCGGGATGTCGCGCGCCGCCCAGCTCGTCCGCGTCGAACTGCCGCTGGCCTGGCCGCCCATCCTCACCGGCATCCGGGTCGCCACCCAGATGCTGATGGGCATCGCCGCCATCGCCGCCTTCGCCTCCGGACCCGGCCTGGGCAACGAGATCTTCCGCGGGATCGCCTCGCTGGGCAGCGCCAACTCCCTCAACCAGGTGCTCTCCGGCACCCTCGGGATCGCCATCCTCGCTCTTCTCTTCGACGCCGCATACGTCCTGATCGGACGGCTGACCATCTCCAGGGGGATCCGTGCCTGAGACGACAGAGACCGAACCGGCCTCCGGGGCCAGGATCCATCTGGAGAACCTGACGAAGATCTATCCGGGGAACCCCAGCCCCGCGGTGGACAACGTCAACCTGGAGGTCAAGGCCGGCGAGATCGTGATCTTCGTGGGCCCCTCGGGCTGCGGCAAGTCCACCTGTCTGAAGATGATCAACCGGCTGATCGAGCCGACCCACGGACGGATCCGGATCGGCGACGAGGACGTCACCGACATGGACCCGGTCAAGCTGCGCCGCAAGGTGGGCTACGCCATCCAGGCGTCCGGCCTCTTCCCGCACATGACGGTCGCCCAGAACATCGCCCTGGTCCCGAAGATGATCGGCTGGTCCAAGAGCAAGGTGACGCGCCGGGTCGAGGAGATGCTCGACCTGGTCGGACTGGACCCGCGCGAATTCCACGGCCGCTATCCGCGCCAGCTCTCCGGCGGCCAGCAGCAGCGCGTCGGGGTGGCCCGCGCCCTCGCCGCCGACCCGCCCGTCCTGCTGATGGACGAGCCGTTCGGCGCCGTCGACCCGATCACCCGCGACCACCTCCAGGACGAGCTGATCCGGCTCCAGCACGAGCTCCACAAGACCATCTGCTTCGTCACCCACGACTTCGACGAGGCCATCAAGCTCGGCGACCGCATCGCGGTGCTCCGCGAGCACTCGCACATCGCCCAGTTCGACACCCCCGAAGCCATCCTCACCAACCCGACGGACGATTTCGTCTCCGGTTTCGTGGGCGCCGGGGCGGCACTCAAGCGGCTGAATCTGACCCGCGTACGGGACGTGGGCGTGGTCGACTTCCCCACCGCCGGCCTCGACGACCCCCTGGAGTCCATCTTCGACCGGCTGCGCTCCGGCTCCCACAACGAACTGCTGCTGCTGGACCGCAACCGCCGCCCGTACAAATGGCTGCGCCGCGGCGATCTGGCCCTGGCCAGGGAATCACTGGCACGGGCCGGGACCCTGGTGCAGCACACCGTGTCCCGGGACGCGACGCTGCGCGACGCGCTGGAGGCGGTGCTCACCGACAGCGCGGGCCGGGTCGCGGTCACCGGCCGGCGCGGCGAGTACATCGGCGTGGTCGACATGGAGACGCTGATGAACAACGTCCATGAGCTGCTGGAGGCGGACCGCCTCGAAGCGATCGAGCATCAGCACCAGCTCCAGGAGCGGCGCGCCCGCCAGACCCAGATGGAGCAGGAGGGCCTGGCCGGCGCGGGCGGCACCGAGGGCGGTCCGGGAGGGGCGGTATGAGCCCCCGCGACGGCAACGGCAGCCCGCGCCGGGACGGGCGGCACCCGAGCGATCACGAGGCGCTGGCCTTCAAGGACGAGGTCGAGATGGCGCAGCGCGAACAGGCGGCCGGTGAGGCGCCCGTCGCGCCCGCGCCGTCCGCCGCGCGCCGGATCAGCTGGCAGAAGTGGACCTTCATGCCGGTCTTCCTGGTGGCCGCGCTGCTCGCCACCTGGCTGTGGTTCCGCGGCGCCCGGCTGGACTCCATCGCCCACCAGGCGGTGGACAACGGCAAGGTGTGGATCGCGCTGCGGCAGCACATCCAGCTCACCGCGATCTCCACCTTCTTCGTACTGATCATCGCGATCCCGCTGGGCATCGCACTGACCCGGTCCAAGCTGCGCCGGGCCACCCCGCTCGCGATGGCCTTCGCCAACCTCGGGCAGGCGGTGCCGGCCCTGGGTCTGCTGATCCTGCTGGTGATCTGGCTGGGCATCGGCGCCCGGTCGGCGATCGTCGGCATGGTCATCTACGCCGTGCTGCCGGTGCTCGCCAACACCATCGCCGGACTGCGCGGTATCGATCCGACGCTGACCGAGGCCGCCCGTGGCATCGGCATGTCCCCGATGGGCGTACTGACCAAGGTCGAGCTGCCGCTGGCCGTACCGCTGATCCTGGCCGGTGTCCGTACCGCGCTGGTGCTGAACGTCGGCACCGCGACGCTGGCGACCTTCGGCGGTGGCGGCGGTCTCGGCGACCTGATCTCGGCGGGGATCGTCACCCAGCGGATGCCCGTACTGATCCTCGGGTCCGTGCTGACCGTGGCGCTCGCCCTGCTGGTGGAGTGGCTGGCCTCGCTGGCCGAACTACTGCTCCGCCCGCGCGGCCTGGAGGCGACGGCATGAGCGGGCACCAGCACCCGACCGGGCACCACCGCTTCGGACGCGCCCGGGCCGCCCACCTCGCCGTCGCCCTGCTCGCCGCCCTCACCCTCGGCGGATGTGGCCTGGTCAGCGGCAGTGCGATGACCGACAACGTGCGGCCGGGCCCGAAGGCGGGCTATCCGGGCCGCCCGCTCTCCGGGGCGCAGCTCACCGTGACCTCGAAGGAGTTCACCGAGCAGATCGTCCTCGGCCAGATGATGGGCATCGTCTTCGAGGCGGCCGGCGCCAAGGTCATCGACAAGACCAGCATCCAGGGGTCGATCGGCGCGCGGGAGGCCGTCAAGTCCGGCACGGCGGACGCCGCGTACGAGTACACCGGCACCGGCTGGATCACCTACCTCGGCCACACCAAGCCGATCGTCGACCCCCACGAGCAGTGGAAGGCGGTCCGCGACGAGGACGCGAAGAACGGCATCGTCTGGCTGCCGGCCTCGACGCTGAACAACACCTACGCGCTGGCGCTGAACTCCGCGAACTTCAAGAAGCTGGCGGTGCGCGACCTCTCGGACGTCGCGGCGCTGTCCCGCAGGAAGCCGGGCGCCGTAACGATGTGCGTGGAGAACGAGTTCGCCACCCGCAACGACGGTCTGCCGGGCATGGCGCGGGCTTACGGCATGAAGGTGCCGTCCGGCAATGTCCGCAAGATGACCGGCGGCGTCGTCTACACCGAGACGGAGAAGGGCACCTGTGCGTTCGGCGAGGTCTTCACCACCGACGGCCGGATCAAGGCGATGCATCTGCACGTCCTGGCCGATGACAAGCACTTCTTCCCCAACTACAACGTCGCTCCCGAGATCAACGCCAAGGCCCTGAAGAAGTACCCGGCGATCGCCGAGGTGCTGGCCCCGGTCACCAAGGCCCTCAACAACACCGTTGCCCAGGAGCTGAACCGCAAGGTCGACGTGGACGGCGAGGACCCGCACGAGGTCGCCAAGAACTGGCTGATCCAGGAGGGATTCATCAAGGAGGCGTGAGGGGCCGGGGCCGCCACCGGGCGCCGGGCCGGGCTCCGCCGGGCCAGGGTGCACCGGGCCGGGATCCGCTCGGGCCGGGGCTCGCTGGTCCGGGGGCCCGCCGCCTCAGCAGCTGGGGACCTTGTCCCCGGTCCGCAGCGCCTTCAGGGCGTCCATCGCGCCGTCGAGCGTGCTGACCGGGATCAGCCGCATCCCCTTCGGCAGCTCCGCCCGCGCGTCCGCGCACTCCTTGCGCGGGACCAGGAAGACCGTGGCCCCGTCCCGCCGCGCGGCCTGCGTCTTCAGCGGGACGCCGCCCACCGCGCCGACCTTGCCGCCGGCCGTGATGGTCCCGGTGCCGGCGATGGTGCGCCCGCCGGTCAGATCATGGCCCGCGCCGTCGCCGTCCAGCTTGTCGACGATGCCCAGGGCGAACATCAGCCCGGCGCTCGGCCCGCCGACGTCCGCGAGGCTCAGCTTGACCTCGATGTCTTTGGTGGACCTGCCGAGCTGCCCGAGCGCGGCGCTGGTGGCCGTGTCCTGGGACTTCCGCATCTGCTGCGCATTGTGCTCGGCGATCTCCTCGGTGTTCTCGCCCACCGGGTAGACCGCCTCCCGCGGCATCACGGCCTCGTCCGTACGGAACCAGCCCTTGACGAGGTCCGGCAGATGGACGTCGGCCTCCGGGCCGGTGGCCACGATCGACGTCATGCGCAGCTGCCCGCTCGTCTTCCGGGTCTCGGCACCGGTGATGGTGATCACCGGCTTGCCCTTGTCGTCACCGAGGACATTCGCCGTCATGCCCGGATAGGCGAGCGAATACGGCAGCGGGGCGAAGACCGCGATGACGAGAAGGGCGAGAACGAGGGCGGTGCAGACCGCCAGGGCGCGGGTGCGTGCAGACACCCCGCCACCCTAATTGACCCCCGCCTCACCAGGGCCTCAAGGCGCCGCCGCCTCACGACACGGCCACCGCCCCTTCACACCCCACGGCCTCGGCAGCCTCCAGGGCCTCAGCGCAGCGCCTCGGACACCTCCCGGGCCGCGTCGACCACCCGCGGTCCGACCCGCTCGGAGACGGTGTCGGTGAGCATCACCACGCCCACGCTCCCCTCGATACCGCTCACCCCGAGCAGCGGGGCCGCCGCACCACTCGCACCGGCCTCCAACTCCCCGTGTGTCAGGGCGAGTCCGGCGTCCTGGGTCCGGCCCTGCCGGGCCTTGAGGATCGCCCGCCCGGCGGCTCCCCGGTCCAGCGGATGACGGAAACCGGCCCGGTAGGCCACGTGGTAGTCGGTCCAGGTCGGCTCCACCACGGCGACCGCCAGCGCCTCCGTGCCGTCGACGAGGGTGAGATGCGCGGTGGCCCCCACGTCCTCGGCGAGCGACCGCAGCGCGGGCAGGGCGGCCTCCCTGACCAGCGGATGCACCTGACGGCCCAGGCGCAGGACGCCCAGGCCGACCCGGGCCCGGCCGCCGATGTCGCGGCGCACCAGGGCGTGCTGCTCCAGCGTGGCCAGGAGGCGGTAGACGACCGTGCGGTTGACGCCGAGCTTGTTGGACAGCTCGGTGACGGTCAGCCCGTGATCGGTGTCGGCGAGAAGTTTGAGGACGCGCAGCCCTCGGTCGAGTGTCTGGGAGGTCTCTGCGGTCACGACGCCCCTCCTGGGTGAGTGGCGGCATCGGGCGCGACGCGCTGCGGGTCCCGGAGCAGCGCGCGCTAGAGGCCGCCGGCCGCATGGCACCGGCTGCGCTCCGCGGCGGCGCTGCCACGGGGCGTGTGCGTGACCGGGACAGTAGCGAGCCGGTTCGGTCAGCGGAAGAGTCCGTCCAGAATCCGGTCTCCCGTGCCCGAAATATCCCAGTAGGTCCACTCAGAGCGGCCTGTTGTGCTCCGTGTGGTGTTTCAAGGAGGGCTACGGCGTTATCCGGGTGTTACGGGACGGACGGATCACGGGCGAGGCGGAGGGTCCCGGCCGGGCCGGGTACGGACGAGGGCGGCGCACCGTCCCCACGGCACACCGCCCCACAGGCCCCGGACGGGCTCACCGCATCCGCGTCGCCCACTCCCGTACCTTCTTGATCCGCTCACCCAGCTGCCCGGCGGTCGCCTCCGCGCTCGGCGGCCCGCCGCACACCCGCCGCAGCTCGGTGTGGATCACACCGTGCGGCTTCCCGCTCTGATGGACATACGCCCCCACCAGCGTGTTCAGCTGCTTCCTGAGCTCCAGCAGCTCCTTGTGCGTGACCACGGGACGCCGCTCGGCCGGCAGCTCCAGCAGATCCGCCTCCGCGTCCGGCCGCTTCTTGCTGTGCGCGATCTGCCGGGCCTGCCGCTTCTGCAGCAGCATCTGCACCTGGTCGGGCTCCAGCAGCCCGGGGATGCCGAGGTAGTCCTGCTCCTCCTCGCTGCCCGCGTGCGCCTGCATACCGAACTCGGCACCGTCGTAGAGCACCCGGTCGAAGACCGCCTCCGACTCCAGCGCCTCGAACGAGAACTGCTCCTGCTCGCCGGTGTCCTCGTCCTGCTCCTTGTTCGCCTCCTCCATCTCCTTCTCGGATTCGGCGTACGGGTCCTCCTCCCCGTCCTTCTTCGGCTTGTCGAGGACGTGGTCGCGCTCGACCTCCATCTCGTTGGCGAAGCCGAGCAGCATCGGGACGGTGGGCAGGAAGACGGAGGCGGTCTCGCCGCGCTTACGGGAGCGCACGAAGCGCCCCACGGCCTGGGCGAAGAACAGCGGCGTCGAGATCGTGGTGGCGTACACCCCGACCGCCAGCCTCGGCACGTCCACCCCCTCGGACACCATCCGGACCGCGACCATCCAGCGGTCCTGGGAGTACGAGAAGTCATCGATCCGCTGGGAGGCCCCGGAGTCGTCGGACAGCACGAGGGTGGCGCCCTCCCCGGTGATCTCCCGGATCAGCTTGGCGTACGCCCGCGCCTGCTCCTGATCGGAAGCGATCACCAGCGCACCGGCGTCCGGGATCGACTTACGGACCTCGCTCAGCCGCTGGTCGGCGGCGCGCAGCACATTCGGCATCCACTCACCGCGCGGATCCAGCGCGGTACGCCAGGCCTGCGAGACCGCGTCCTTGGTCATCGGCTCGCCGAGCCGGGCCGCGATCTCGTCACCCGCCTTCGTCCGCCAGCGCATATTGCCGCTGTAGGAGAGGAAGATGACCGGCCGGACGACACCGTCGCCCAGCGCGTTCCCGTAGCCGTAGGTGTAGTCGGCGGAGGAACGCCGGATGCCGTCGTTCCCCTCCTCGTACGTCACGAACGGAATCGGGTTGGTGTCGGACCGGAAGGGCGTACCCGTCAGCGCCAGCCGCCGGGTGGCGGGCTCGAACGCCTCCAGACACGCCTCGCCCCACGACTTCGAGTCACCGGCGTGGTGGATCTCATCGAGGATCACCAGCGTCTTGCGCTGCTCGATCCGGTTGCGGTGCAGCATCGGCCGGACGCCCACACCGGCATAGGTGATCGCCACACCGTGGTACTCGCGGCCCAGCGGCCCCGCGCTGTACTCCGGGTCGAGCTTGATACCTATCCGGGCCGCCGCCTCCGCCCACTGCTTCTTCAGATGCTCGGTCGGTGCGACGACCGTCACCTGCTGCACGACATGGTGGTGCAGCAGCCACGACGCGAGCGTGAGCGCGAAGGTCGTCTTGCCGGCGCCCGGCGTCGCGACGGCGAGGAAGTCTCTCGGCTGGGTCTGGATGTAGCGGTCCATGGCCGCCTGCTGCCAGGCACGCAGCTTGTTCGCGGTACCCCAAGGGGCCCGTCCCGGGAAGGCCGGGGACAGGTGATGGTTATTGGTGGCGCTGGTGGTGGTAGTCACGGTCTCCGTCGGCTGGACTCGGGGATCGGCAACCGCGCCACCCTACCGCTGCGTTCCGCTGCGCTTTGCCTTCGGCCCACGTTGTCGGCCGTCCCGCCGTGGGGGTTCCTCGCCGTTGCGGGTCCGCTGCGCGGGGCGTGGGCTCGGGTGATGCTTTCGGGTTCCCCGCCGTTGCGCCTGGTGGCGGACCGGTCCGCTGCGCGGAGCTGTCGGGGTGCGGTGACGGACCTCCGCGGGTGGGTGTCCGGACTGCTTCGCTTTACGTCCGGACACCCACCCGCTCCGGCCCGTCCCCTCCCGTTGGGGGGAGGGAAGAAACCTTGGTGGGGGTGGTTGCCGGTGGTCCGGTGCGCCTTGTCCGACACACGTAGCCCGCCCGCGAACGGAACCCGGACCATCTCCGCACCCGAACGCCCGCCCCGACTCACCGTCACTCACTCCACCCACGGGAGGGGACGGGCCGGAGGGGCCGGTGTGTGGGACGTAAAGCGAAGCAGTCCCACACACCGGCCCCGGAGGCCCGTCACCGCACCCACAGCCCCGCGCAGCGGACCCCGCCCGCCGCAGGCGCAACGGCGAGGAACCCGCAAGAATCACCCGCACCCAAGCCCCGCGCAGCGGACCCGCAACGGTGAGCAACAACCACGGCGGGACAGCCGCAAACGCGGGGAGCTAACTGAGACGCCTCGCCACGGCCCCGCCCAGCAGCGCGACGAGCGCCATCGTCGCGAACACGGCCACGAACGCCGCCGGATGACTCGCCGCGCCGGTCGCGGCGACCGCGGGGCCGTGGGGCGCGATCGAAGCGCCGCCGAAGGCTACGAAGAGCACACCGCCGACCCCGACGAACGTCACATTGCCCAGCGCGTCCGACATCTGCAGGGACGCGGAGTTGCTGCCGGCCTCCTCGGGGCGGGACAGCTTCAGCAGCAGTACGCCGCCGCTGGAGATGTTCAGGCCCATGCCGAAGCCGCCGATCGTCCAGGCCACCGCGACGATCGCGGCCGGCACCCCGTCGATCAGGGCCAGCGGCACCATCGCGATGGCCACCGCCAGGAGCACCATGCCCAGGCCCATCAGCCGCTCCCGGTACGGCTCCAGGCGCGGCCGGCTCTGCACATACGAGCCGAGCGCCCAGGTCAGCCCGCCGCCGGTGAGGGAGAGCCCGGCGAGGGTGGCGGACAGTCCGCGCTGGGTGACCAGCATCAGCGGGATGAAGCTCTCGGCGGCGACCATCGCCCCGGCGGCCAGTCCGCGCATCAGCACCACGGACGGCAGGCCGCGCGCCGCCCGGAACGTACCGCGGGGCAGCAGCCGCACAATGCCCGGCACCAGCAGGGCCAGTCCGGCGGCCGCGGGCAGCAGCGCGAGCCAGGACGGGTGCTGGCCCGCGTACTGGAGGAGGCAGGCGCCCACGGCGACGGCCAGCGCGAGCAGACAGCGCCGGCTGCCCAGCACCTGCCGCGCACCGCCCCGCGCGCCCGGCCGGGTCCGCGGCAGGGTGCGCAGCGCGGGCAGCATCACCACGAGCGGCAGCAGTATCAGGACGGGGATGGCGAGGAAGACCCAGCGCCAGCCGAGGTGTTCGGTGACGGTCCCGGCGACCAGCGGTCCGACGATCACCGGCACCACCCAGGCCGCGGAGAACGACGCCATGATCGACGGGCGCAGCCGCTCGGGATAGGCGCGGCCGACGACCACGTAGAGCGAGACCACCACCAGGCCGCCGCCGATGCCCTGCACCCCGCGGCCCACGATGAACATGCCCATGCTGCGCGCGAGGCCCGCGACCAGCAGCCCCGCCCCGAACGCGGCGATCCCGGTGAACAGCGGCCCGAGCGGGCCGCGCCGGTCGCTCCACTCCCCCGCGAGCGCCATCGCGAACAGACTCGCCGTGAAGAACGCGGAGAAGCCGAAGGCGTACAGCCCGATGCCGTCCAGGGCGCGGGCGGCGACCGGCATCGCGGTGTTCACGGCGCTCGCCTCGAAGGCGACGAGCGAGACGACGGAGATGATGCCGAGGGTGAGCGCGCGATGGGCCCGGCCGAGGATGCCGCCGTCCGGCCCGCCGCCACTGCCGTCCGCGGACCGGGCGGAGTGGCCGTCCGCGGACCGGGCGGGGTGGCCGGGGATCGCGGCGGTCTCCGCGCCGGGTGCGGTGTCGGCATCCTCGTCGGTGCCGATACTGAGGTCGCGGCCGGTGCCGGTGCCGAGGTCGTGGGGGCGGTCAGCGGTCATCGGGCCAGCGTAAGGGCCGTACGGCGGCAGTGCCCCTGGCGGAGGGCGGGGATCGGGTCGGTCGTCGGTCCTACGCCGCCGGCCCGCCCGGACCGCCTCCGCCCGGCCCTTGCCGCCACATGTCGGGCAAGCTGTCCGTATGCCGCACTTCCGTACGTACGACGATGCCGAGCTCCACTACCGCGTGCTCGGGCCGGACGACTCGGCCCTGCCGCCCCTGGTGTGCCTGGCCGGCGGGCCCGGGCGGGACGCCGCATATCTGGGCGACCTCGGCGGCCTGTCCGCACACCGGCAGCTGATCCTTCCCGACAGCCGCGGCACCGGCGCCTCCCCTGCCGCCGCCGACCCGTCCCGCTATGCCTTCCCGCAGCTCGCGGAGGATCTGGAGGCGCTCCGCGCGCATCTGGGCCTGGAGCGGTTCGCGCTGCTGGCGCACGACGCGGGGGCCGCGGTCGCGCAGGCGTACGCGGCGGGGTATCCGCAGCGGCTGACCCGGCTGGTGCTGGTCTGCCCCGGCTCCCGGCTGCAGGGCGAACTCCCCGACGACGCACAGGAGATCTTCGAGTCGCGCCGCCACGAGGAGTGGTGGCCGCAGGCCTCGGCGGCGCTGCGGCAGCTGGCCGAGGCGGCCGATCTGAGCGAGGTGCGGGAGCTGCTGTTCGCCGCGGCGCCGCTCGCCTACGGGCGGTGGGACGAGCCGCAACGGGCCCATGCCGCCACGGAGGGCGCGCAGTTGGGGCCGGTGCCACGGGCCGGGTTCTGGCAGGGCGTGGACGAGCAGCTGCGCGCGGCCCTGCTCGCCGGGCTGCACGAGGTGACCTGCCCGGTCCTGGTGGTGACCGGGGACCGGGACGCGGTGACCGGAATGCGGGCGGGCGAATGGGTGGCCGCATCATTCCCGGACGCACGGGTGCATCCCCTGCACGGCGTGGGCCACTATCCCTGGGTGGACGAACCGTCACTGTTCGGACCGGTGGTGGAGGAATTCCTGCACGCGGTGTGAGGACGGCTCGGCGGGGAGCCGGACCATCGACACCCTCCATGACCGGGCCGCGCTTCATGAACCCCGTGTTGCTGCGCGGTTGCTGCGCGGTTTCCCCGCATTACCTTGCATTTCCCCGCGTTGCAGCCTCATGGCGCCCCGCCCCGCACCCTTGCCGGGCGGGGTGCCCCGCGGCCTACAGTCGGGACAACAGCAACAACCCGGCCGTGTGCCCGAGTGGTTCAGGGGCTCGCCTGCAAAGCGAGTTACGTGGGTTCGAATCCCGCCACGGCCTCTCTTTCCGAGGAAACGAAAGGGCGGCATCCCTCCAGGGATGTCGCCCTTTTTCCATGGCGGCCGACAAACGTGGCCGACAAACGTGGCCGACAAATGTGGCCGGCAAAAGACAAAGGCAAGGAGGTCAACCACTCCTTGCCACTCTCAACTTATAGCGCACCGGGGGGCTTGCGGCAAGGCCCGGGTCGTGCCGCAGAATCCTCGGCCTGACCAAGAATTCTGCGGAAATGGGCGTTGTGATGATCGATGTGATCGTTGTCGGTGGTGGACCGACCGGGTTGATGCTGGCGAGCGAGCTGCGGCTGCAGGGTGTGCAGGCGGTCGTGCTGGAGAAGCTTGCGGAGCCGACCGCGCAGTCCCGTGGGCAGGGCCTGCACGCGCGCAGCGTCGAGATGATGGACCAGCGCGGCCTGCTGGAGCGGTTCCTCGCGGTCAGTGAGAAGTTCCAGGTCGGCGGTCTCTTCGGCGGCATCATGAAGCCGTGGCCGGATCAGTTGGACACGGCGCACCCGTTCGGCGTCGCCACCCCGCAGCCGCTCACCGAGCGGCTGCTCAACGAGCGCGCGCTCGAACTCGGTACCGAGATCCGGCGCGGCTGCGAAGTGGTCGGGCTGAGCCAGGACGAGGACGGGGTGACCGTCGAGCTGGCGGACGGGGCACGGCTGCGCTCGCGCTATCTCGTCGGGTGCGACGGCGGCCGCAGTGCGGTGCGCAAGCTGGTCGGCGTCGGTTTTCCCGGTGAGCCCGCCACGGTCGAGACGCTGCTGGGCGAAATGGAGGTGACCGAGGATCCGGCGACGATTGCCGCTGTTGTCGAGGAGGTCCGCAAGACGCACCTGCGGTTCGGCGTCGGCCCCGCCGAGGACGGTGTGTGCCGCGTTGTCGTGCCCGCCGACGGGGTGGCCGAGGACCGTGCGACCGCGCCGACCCTCGACGAGTTCAAGCGGCAGCTGCGGGCGTACGCGGGCACCGACTTCGGCGTGCACTCGCCGCGCTGGCTGTCCCGGTTCGGCGACGCCACCCGGCAGGCCGAGCGCTACCGGGTCGGCCGGGTGCTGCTGGCCGGCGACGCGGCGCACATCCACCCGCCGACCGGCGGGCAGGGGCTCAACCTCGGTGTGCAGGACGCGTTCAACCTCGGCTGGAAGCTGGCCGCCGCGGTCAGCGGCTGGGCACCGGAGGGCCTGCTGGACAGCTACCACGCCGAACGGCACCCGGTGGGCGCCGCCGTACTGGACAACACCCGCGCGCAGATCACGCTGCTGGGAGCCGATCCGGGTGCGACCGCGCTGCGGGAGCTGTTCTCGAAGCTGATGGACCTCGAGGAGGTGAACCGGTACGTGACCGGGATGATCACCGCGGTCGGGGTCCGCTACGACTTCGGCGAGGGCCACGAACTGCTCGGCCGGCGGATGCGGGACGTGGAGTTGAAGCGGGGCCGCCTCTACGAGCTGATGCGCGGCGGCCGCGGACTGCTGCTCGACCAGACCGGCCGGCTCTCGGTGGCGGGCTGGGAAGACCGGGTCGACCATGTCGTGGACGTCAGCGAGGAACTGGACGTGCCCGCGGTGCTGCTGCGGCCCGACGGTCACGTGGCGTGGGCCGGTGAAGATCAGCAGGATCTGCTCGGCCGCCTGCCCCAGTGGTTCGGCGCCGCCGTCGGCTGAGCGCGCAGTCGTGGCCCCGGGCCCCCGGGCCCCCTCTCCTGCTTCCACGCCTTCCGGCTCCCCACCGGCCGTGCCGCCGCGCCCCGCCCCTAGCGGCCGGCGGACAGTCCGGTCACGAAGCGGTAGATGTCCCCGGCCTCGCCGGTGTCCGTCGGGCGGCGCAGCTCCACCAGCGCCAGCGGACGGTCCACCGGCTCGCCGGTGTCCGGGTCGAAGGCTATGTAGCCACTGATGCCACGGACCCGGGACCTGCCGTTGGTCTGCTCCAGCATGGCCAGGACCATACGGGCGGTGACCTGGCGGGTGCCGTAGACGCCGACGGCGTTCCGGGCCGCCTTCCCTATGGTGTACGTGGCGTCATGGCCGAGCATCGCCTGGCCGCTGGCGAGGTCGGTGGTGGGGCCGCCGACCGCTGTGCGGTAGGCGCGCTCGAAGTCGTCGAACGGGCCGTTCCCGGCGCCGCCGTAGACCTCCTTGGATATCGCGGGGTGGGTGAAGGCGGTGTAGTAGACGGTCAGTTGGCTGTCCTTCCAGCGCTCGGCGAGGGTGGCGAGCTCGGCGCGGTGCCGGTCGCCTCCGGTGTCGAAGTAGATGCCCAGCGCACTGGAGCCGGAGAGCACCGTCGTACGGCAGTGCCGGCCGCCTTCCCCGGCCGCCTCGATGAACCGGCGCAGCTCCCGGCCCCGGCCCGCGAAATACACCGCGTCCGGCGGCTTCGGGTCACCGCAGACCTTGTCGGCGACCAGGGACAGCGCATTGCCCGCGGTCGCCGCCTCGTCCTCCCCGGAGCGGAACGGGATGATTTCGTCGTCCACGTCGAGGCCCGCGCGCCGCGCCGCCCGTGAGAAGTCCTCGTAGAGCGAGGTGTTGTAGTTGTCCTTCTCGTTGCCGTCCCTGATCACCTGCACGCGGTAGCCGGGGTGCTTGCGCTGCTGCTCCTTGAGGTAGCCCGCGGCGGCCGCGGTCTGGTCGCGGTTGGGGAAGGAGACCCGGTAGAACCCGGCCGTACGGGAACTCAGCCCGTCCGCCGCCACGGTCGCACCGACCATCGGCAGCCCGGCGGCGCGCAGCCGCTGCACGGCGCGCATCGTACGGTCGTTGCTCTGCCCGAAGCCCGCCACCGCGACCAGCCGTTCCTTGTCCTTCATCGCGATGAGCTGGTCGACGACCTGGCGCCAATGGCGGTCGCCACGGCCGGTGTTGGCGAGCAGCAGGCGGATCTTGGGGAGCGTCGAGCGCTCGGCGTTCAGGGCGCGCTGGGCGAGGTAGGCGCCGCTGATGGCCTGCCGGGTGGCCTCCGGCCCGCGGTCCGCGGAGCCGCCCGCCATGGCCTCGAGATAGGCGATGGCGACCGACCGTTCCCCGGACTTGGCGACCTCGTCGTTCTCGGCGCGGATCCTGTCGCTCAGCGACTTCATGTTCCCGAAGGCGTACGCGCCGTCCGTGACGCCCACACACTCACCGTCGGCCACCTCGCGGACGCCCTCCCCGCAGCGTCCGTTCGTCTCGACGATCTGCACCACGGCGGCGACCACGACCGCCGCCGCCACCAGCACCGAGATGATCCACAGCCCCCAGCGCCGCGGGGGCCGGGGCGGTTCGAAGAGACGGGTGCTCACAGCCACGGCTCCTTTCCGTACTGCTTCGCCTTCCGCAGCAGCGCCGAGGTCCAGGGCACGCTGTCGGCATGCACCGCGAGGGTGTGGAAGCGGGCCTGGATCTCGCCGTACAGCTCGGCCCCGGGGTCGCCGAGCGGATCGCGGTACGGATCGCCGACCCGGTCCGTACGGGGGTCGTCCGGCGGCTCGGGGCCGATCCAGACCGCCGCGAGGAGCCGGGTGATGGTCCGCAGCCGCTGCTCCACGGCGCCCTCGCCCAGGTGCTCCACCAGCCGCTCATAGCGCTCCCACAGCGGCTGATCGAGGGCCGGCCCGGCCTCGGCGAGCGGCGCGCGCCGCAGCCGGCACAGCTCCGCACACCACTCCTCCGGGGTGACCCGGTCGAACGCGTCGTCCAGATAGGCGGCCGCCGCGGCGAGATCGCCGCCCGCCAGCGCGTGATAGGCCGCGGTGGCCTCCTCCCCCGCGGCGGCCGCCCGGTCCCGCAGCGCGGCATGCACCGCCCGCCGCCCCCGGATACCGGCCGCCCCGTCAACGCTCCCGGCCGCTCCGCCTGCCGCGGTGTCGGGCTCGGGGACCGCGGCGAGCCGGCGCAGCAACAGCAGACGCAGCAAGGGGTGGGGGGTTTCCGTCCGGCCGTCGGACTCCTCGTCGCCCCCGTCGAGATGCATGGTGCGCAGCACGTCCGTACAGAAGTCGTTGAACTCCTCCTGGACGCGGGCGCTCGACTCGTCCCACAGCACCCGGCCCGCCTGCGCCTGCGCCAGGTCGACGGCGGCCGAGCCGCGGGCCAGCGCCTGCATCAGCTCGCCGCTGGCGTCCATCGGCAGCAGCCGCTCCAGCAGGGCGTCGACGAGGTCCGAGGAGGGCTGCAGGACCTGCCGCAGCCGCGCCTCCCAGCCCTCGTCCGCCGGGCACTCCAGCAGGGCCTCCAACAGCTGTGCGGTGCCTGCCGGATGCCCCCGGGTGAGCTCGTACACCACCCAGCCCAGCCATTGCACACCGTTGTCGGCAGCCGGCACCGGCACCCGGGGGCCGGCCGACCGCAGCGCCTCCTTTGCCTGCTGCTCGACCTCATGACGGACCAGATCGCGCAGCCGGCCCACCACGAGCCCCTTCACGACCTGCTCCGGAACGAACCTCTCCTCCTGCGCGGGCCACCGGCCGGGCAGCACACCGGGCCGCCGCGGCCCGCCGAACGCAAAGCCCTCCAGCGCCGCCGGATAGCTCCCCGCGGTGGCGAGCACCAGCAGCGGATCGGGCGCCCCGGCCTTCCGCCGGGCGTCCAGCAGCGCTTTGAGGAAGTCGTTGCCCAGCGGACTGTCGACGTTGTCCAGCAGCACCAGGCACTGCGTCGTACGCCGCTTGTCACCGCCACGCGAGCCGTACGCCCGCCCCAGATCGTCCAGGAAGGCGTCGAAGAGCACCGCCTCGGCCCGCTGCCGCTCGGCCGCCTCGCGGTCGCCGTAGCGCTGGTTGAGGTCGATCAGAAAGCCGTCGACGGAACCGCCGCCACGGCTGCGGCGCCGGATACGCGCCAGCCGCCAGCGCACCCGCAGCCGCACCCAGTGGCGCCGCCACTCCGGCAGCAGCGGCAGCGCGGCGGTCACCGCGGTGGGGGCGCCCAGAACCGTCGCGGCATACGCGGCCAGCTGGTTGATCACCTCCGAGCGGCTGCCCGGCGGCCCGACCAGCGCCTCTTCCATCTGCCGTACGGCGGCGTCCCGGTCGGCCGCGTCCATCCGCGCCGCGACCGCGATGGTCAGCAGCCCGAACGCCGGGAAGCTCAGCCGGGCGAAATCCCGCTTCGACTCGTTGAGCTGGAAGACCAACGCGGCCAGCACATCGATCGGTTTACGGCCCTCCTGGCCCAGCGCCGCCAGATCGAGGCGGGCCACCGGGGCCCGCCGGGCCCAGTCCGCCAGGTGGCGCAGCACCGTCGTCTTACCGCTGCCACGCGGCCCCAGCAACAAGGTGGCAGGCAACTCGGGCCGGCTGCCCGGCCTGCGCACCAACAACTCCTGGACGTACCGCTCCACAGCCCGGTCCCGCCCGGACTCCCCCGCCCATTCCTGCGGCATCCCCGCTCCCCCTCGACCTCGCGAATCCCTGTGATCCCCGCGATCCCCACGACCGGCCGGCGCTCACTCCGGCCGCCCCAGGATCCTCCAATTCCCGTCCCTTGCAAGCACTTTGACCCCACCAGACCGTTTTCCTCCCCTCACGCACCCCCATCTCACCCACCGGAAATCACTCTAAGTGACCCCACTGACAAACGCCGTGACGGACAGTGAAAGCGCAGGTCATCGACCGATCCCCGAAGCAACACGCACGAGACACACACGCACGAGGCCCACCCCCGGCCCTGACCCGATGCGCAGCCGCTCACTCACACCGACCGGCGACCCAGCCACGCGCAACGCCGAACCGCTGCGCGGACACCGCCCCCACCGAGCCGCTGCCCCCTCCGATCCAGGGCACGATGCCGCCCCGCCCCGCCCCGTCCCGCCCCACGCCCCCGCGCACACGCCACTCACCGCAAACCGACCCACATACACCCGCCCACCCCCCGAAGGGGGGTGGGCGGCGGGGAAAAACCAAACGCAGCGGGTGGGCGGCGGGGAAAAACCCAAGGGGCAGGCAGCGAAGAACCCAGAGCAGCAGGTAGGCAGCGAAGCAACCCAAGAGGCGGGGCTACCGGCGACCAAGTCCCACGGGGACGCAGCCGACGGCCAAGTCCCAAAGGCACGCGGTCGACAGTCCCCCCAAGGAGCCACCCAGCCGACAACCAACCCCAGAAGGACCGCAGCCGACAGCCAACTGCCGCCCCCAAAGGCACGTGACCAACCGGCAACCCCAAAAAGGCGCGCAGCCCCCCGGTCACCCCAGCCCCGTGAGCCCTACTGCTGCACCACCTGCGCCACCGCCGCCTGCGGGCGGATCGGGAGGCGGCCGATGGGGCGGCCGGTGGCGGCGCGGACCGCGGAGGCCACGGCGGCCGGTGCGGTGACGACCGGGACCGCGCTGGCCGGCTTGGCGCCGAAGGGGGCGACCACATCGCGCTCCTCGACGAGCTTGACGATGCGGATCTCCGGAGCGTCCAGGGCGGTCGGCAGCGCATAGCCGGTCAGGTCGGGGTGGCGGACCTGACCGCGGGTGGTGCGCAGGTTCTCCATCAGGGCGGCGCCCATGCCCTGGGTGACCCCGGCCTCGATACGGGCCCGCAGCTGGCGGGGGTTGAGCACCCGGCCCACGTCCTGGGCGACGGTCATCTCCACGACCCGGATGGTGCCGAGCTCGATGTCGACATCGGCGACACAGCGGATCGCGCAGAAGGCGAGCCCCACGAACGCATCGCCCTGTCCGCCCTCGTCCAGCGGCTCCGTCGGATGCGGCCGGCACTGGGCGGTGGCCCAGAGTTCCTTGCCGTCCAGCGCCTCGGAAACGGTGGTGCTGAGCACTCCGTCGTAAGAGGTGATCTTGCCGTCGTTGATCTGCAGCAGCTCGGTGGACATCCCGAACTTGTGGGCCAGCGGCTGCAGCAGCTGGGTACGGACCATCTTGGCGGCCCGCTCGACGGCGCCGCCGGAGACCCAGGTGTGCCGCCCGTGGCAGGCCGGTCCGGCCGGCGGCTGGTCGGTGTCGACGCCCGCGACATGCACTTCCTCGATGCCGAGCGTCTCCTGCACGATCTGCCGCGCCAGCGTGGAGAACCCGGAGCCGGTCTCGACGGCGGCGCAGATGACGGTGGCGACCGAGCCGCTGACCTTGACGGTCGCGGTGGAGACCTCGTCGGCGCCCTCCGCGCCCAGCATGTGCACCATGCCCAGGCCATAGCCGACGCCGCGGCGTACCGCGCCCGGCTCGCCCGCCCCTTCGGGCCCGCCCGGCAGCAGCCACTCCGCTTCGGGCGCATCCTTGGGCAGCTCGGGAAGCGGCGCTTCCTTGACGGCGTGCAGGAGTTCGGCGACCGGGGCGGGGCAGGTCACGGTCTGTCCCGTGGGGAGCAGATCGCCGGTGGCCATGACGTTGCGCAGCCGGATCTCGTCGGGCTCCAGGCCCAGCCGGGCGGCCAGCTTGTCCATCTGGCCCTCATAGGCGGCGCAGACCTGCATCGCGCCCTCGCCGCGCACATGGCCGGACGGCGGGTTGTTGGTGCGCACCGCCCAGCCGTCCACAACGGCGTGCGGGACGACGTACGGGCCGCAGGAGAAGGAGACGGCGGCGGCGAGCGCATCGGCCGAGGTGTCGGCGTAGGCGCCGGCGTCCATGAGGATCTGTGCCTCCACCTTGACCAGCTTGCCGTCGGCGTCCGCGTGGTGGCGGTAGCGCAGCAGCGTGGGGTGGCGGTGGGCGTGCGAGAGGAAGGACTCCTCCCGGGTGGCGGCGAGCTTGACGGGGCAGCCCGTACGCAGCGCCAGCAGTCCGAGCGAGAGCTGGATGCCGGGGTCCTCGCGGTCGGCGGTGGCGCCGGGGACACCGGTCACCACGACCTTGACCTGCTCCGGTTCGAGGCCGAAGGAGGCGGCGGCCAGATCGCGGTCGGTGTGCGGGTCCGTGGAGGCGGTGTAGATCTCCACGCCGCCGTCGGGGCGCGGCACCGCGAGCCCGGCCTCGGCCCCGATGGGCGCCGGGTCCTGCCGGCCGATCCGGTAGAGCCCCTCGACCATCACCTCGCCCATGGCCTCGGCGTCGCCGAAGCGGAGCGGGATGTGCCGGATGAGGTTGCCGTCCGGGTGCAGCGGCTCGGCCTCGAAGGCCAGTTGGGGGTCGGTGACCGCGTCCAGGACCTCGTACTCGACGGCGATGGCGGCGGCGGCCAGCCGTGCCGTGTCGGGGTGCTCGGCGGCCACCGCGGCGATCGGCTCACCGTGGTGGCGGACCTCGTCCTTGGCGAACACCGGGCGGTCGGCGGTGCCCCGGCCGTGCCCCGCGTCACCGGGCACGTCCTCGTGCGTGACGACGACGCGTACACCTGGCATCTCCACCGCGTGCTTCGTGTCGATGGACAGGATCCGCGCGCGCGGATGCGGCGAGCGCAGCACCGCGGCCCACAGCAGCCCTTCGGCCCACAGGTCGGCGGCGTACGGGAAGGTGCCCTCGGTCTTCGCCGGCGCGTCGGCGGGCGGCAGCGAGACGCCCAGGCCGTGCGGCGGCGGCTCCTCGGGGATCTGGACGCCCGCCGCGGGGGGCGCGGTAACGGCACCTGCGCCGTCGGACGTACCGCTCATGCCGCAACCTCGCTTCGCTCGGCCTCGCATTCGCTCAGCGCGCACCTCTTCATCGTTCTCCCCCGGCCTCCGGCCGGGGGGACCCCCATGCTGCGCTCGTTCATGCGGAGCCTCCCGGGTGCGGATCCTGGTCGTGCGGGGCGTGGCCCGTTTCGTCGGCGGGGCCCGCCTGGTGGGGAATACGGGCGGTGTCCGCGGGCGCCGCCCCGTCCGGTTCGTCCGCGGGCGCATAGGCGGCCCCGGCAGCCTCCGCACGGGCCTTGACTACCTCGTCGACGGCGTCCAGCACACCCCGGTAGCCGGAGCAGCGGCACAGGTTGCCGCACAGCGCCTTGCGGGTCTCCAGCTCGCTGGGGGCGTGGTTGCCCTCCAGGAGGTCGTGGACGGTCATCGCCATCCCCGGTACGCAGAAGCCGCACTGCACGGCACCGGACGCGGCGAGCGCGCACTGCACGTCGGAGGGCACACCGTTCTCCGCGAGCCCCTCGACGGTACGGACCTCGCTGCCCGCCGTGGTGGCGGCGGGCACCAGGCAGGACGCCACCAGCCGGCCGTCCACCTGGACGGAACAGGCCCCGCACTCTCCCTGCGAGCAGCCGTCCTTGGCGCCGGCCAGACCGAGGCGCTCGCGCAGCACGTAGAGCAGTGACTCGCCGATCCAGGCGTCGGTGACCGGCCGGTCGATGCCGTTCACCCGCAGGACGTAGGAGGCGGCGGGGTGTTCGTCGTGGTCGTCGAAGCCGGGATCGGCCGCCAGGTCGGAGGGGTGTGCGGCGGCGAGCCCGTCGACGAGGCCGGTCGACTCCCCGGCGCCCGCGTCGGCGCCCGTGGGCTCCCCGGTCCCGGTGCGTTCCCCGGCCCCCGTGCGTTCCTCGGCAGCGGCCGGGTCCCCGGCACCGGTGTGCTCGGCGTCGCCGGGGGAACCGGCGGCGTCGGCGGTGTCGCGCGGCGCGGCGCCCTCGTCCGTGGTGGCCACGGGGTCGGCAGGGCCGGTGAGGCCCACGGGCTCGCCGGACTCGCGGGACTCCGTGTGCGCACCGAGCTCCGCGGTCCCCGCGGTCTCCGCCGTCTCCGTGCTCTCCGCGGTCTCCATAGGAGCGTCCGTCGCTCCGTCGGCCTCCGGCGCGGTGGGCGGGGCGGGCGTCAGGTGCCCGGCTGCGTCGGCGAGCGCGAACTCGCCGGAGTGCTCCTGCTGTTCGCCCTCGGCCACCGGGATCGACCAGCCGCTCGCGCCGGGCGCATCCGCCGCCCGGTCGGGACGGTCCGCCGCCTCCTGCTGGTGCGCCGCCTCCCGCTGGTGCTGCGCCTCCCGCTGGAGCGGCGCCTCCTGCTGGTGCGGCGCCTCCTGCTGGTGCGGCGACCCGTCGTGCGACGGCTGCGCCGGCTCCGCGACCGGCGGCCACTGGGCGAGCGCATCGGCCGGCAGCGACCAGTGCCCGGTCGCGTCGCCCGCCGCGGCGTTCCGGCTGCCCGCGCCCGTGGCGTACGGGTCGCCGGCCGACGGACCGCCGTCTCCGGGCCGTTCGCCGCCCGGCTGGGTGCCGTGGCCCGGGAGACCGCGCTCGTGCGCGTACGGGTCGCCCGCGGGGCCGCCGAAGGGGTCGTGGACCGCTCCGCCGTGCCCGGTCTCCTGCGGCTCCGCGTGGTGCGTCTCCGGCGCGCTCGTGGCGCTCAGCCCGGCGGTGAAGTTCCAGTGCCCGGTCCCGGCGGCCTCGCCGGTGTCCGCCGCGCTCCCGGCGTCGCCGTACGCGCCGGAGCCCGGGTATCCGCCGCCGTGGTAGCCCGCGGCGACACCATGTCCTGGATGCCCCGGATGACCCGAATGGCCGGGGAGGCCCGGGTGGCCGCCCGTAAGTCCCGTATGACCCGTCAGGCCGTCGTCGCCGACCAGGTACTCGCCGGATTCCTCCAGGCCGTCGTCCGCCGCCGCGGGGACCGACCAGGCTCCGGTGCCACCCGCCTCGGGGCTGCCCGCCACGGGCCACTCCACGGTGTCGCCGCCCCACGGCTGGGCCGCCTCGGGCGCGCCGCCCTGGTAGCCCGCGGAGGGGTCGTGGTGGGGAGCGTGCTCCGTATGGGCCGGGTATCCGGCGGTCGGGTCCGCGTAACCGGCCGAGGGGTCCGCGAAGGGCATCGTCCACTGGCCGGTGGACGACGGGTCGGTGCCCGCGTCCGCGACCTGCGGGGCGGTGTGCGAACTGAAGGAGGCCGGCGGGGTGTAGCCGTGGCCGGGTGCGGCGAGAGGCTCGGGGCCCGGGGTGTTGTACCGGGGGGATCCACCGCCGTAGACCCCGGTGGTGAAGCCCTCCGGGAGCTGCACGAAGGCCGTCGCCTCCGACTCGTACTCTCCGCCCTGGGGCAGCGGCTGCCAGCCCTGGTCGGGGTGCGGCTGGTACGGATGGCGGTTGTCTGCGTCGCTCATGAGAGCGCCCTCCCAAGTGCGCGGCGGGCCAACGCTGCCACCGTACGGCGCAGGTGCAGTGCGGCCGGCGGCAGGGTGGCCGGTTCCGAACCGTCCTCGGGCGGTGCCGGGTCCGGGATGCAGGCGGCCGCGACATAGTCACCGAAGGCCGTCAGCGCCTCGGGCACCAGGCCGCGTTCGCCGTCCCAGTCGATGAGCGAGGCCACCCACTCCTCGGCCTCCAGGGGGCGCAGCGGCATGGCGGCGACCGCGCCCACCGCGCAGCGCACACCGCGCCTGGCCGGGTCCAGGACGAGTGCCACCGAGGCGGTGGCACGGCCGGGGCCGGTGCGGCCGGTCGCCTTCAGGAACGTCTGCGGGGCGTGCAGCAGCGGCACCCGTACGAAGCCGACGAGTTCGCCGGGGCTCAGCATCTCCCGGCCGGCCAGGAGGTGGCTGACCGGGATCTCGCGGCGGCTGCCCCCGGGGCCGGCGATGATCACCGTGGCTTCCAGGGCGGCGAGCACCGGGAGGGTGTCGCCCGTGGGGGCGGAGGTCACGATGTTGCCGCCGAGGGTGCCGGCGTTGCGGACCTGCGGCGGACCGGCCGCGCGGGCGGCGGCGGCCAGCCCGGGGATCAGGGCGGCGAAGTCGGGGCGTCCCATACGGGCGAGGGTGAGGCCGGCACCGAGCAGCGCATGGCCGTCCAGGTACTGCCAGCCGCGGATCTCGCTGATGCGGCCGAGGCCCACCAGGGCCGCGGGTCTGAGGAGTCCGGCGTTGACCGCCGCCATGAGATCGGTGCCGCCCGCGACGGGCACGGCGGCAGGCATGGCCGTCAGCGCCGCCACCGCCTCGTCGAGCGAGGCCGGCAACGTCACCGTGTGCGACGCGTGCGGTGCGTGCGTGGTCAAGCCAGCTGCCCCTTCCCCGGTGTCCCGGCAGTTCCGCTCCGCCGTACGGTACGTGCTCGCAGCCCGGACGTGGCAACTCTGGCACATCTTCCCGGACCCTCGGCGCGAGGGTCCACGAAGGAACGATCCGTCCCCGAACAGGCTGCTGGTCCGGTTTCGTCCGCCGCCGCGGTGCGGAACTGCGGTGCGGTGCGTCGGCGGAGGGCGTCCAGCGGGGCGCAGACCGTCGTTGCGCCGGCGGTCGGTACGGCGGTACGGGGGAGGAACCGCCGTACCGCACCACCGTCCCAGGGACCGGCCGTACGAGCGCCCTCCTTGCACCAGGGCTCACACGTTTGGGGGCGCCCCGTCGATCGGGCGTCCGAGCACCCCGGGGCGTTTCTGCCAAGGGAGGGGGCCGCCGGGCGGGCGGTAATCGACGCCGAGGGCGTCGAGGCGGGTGTAGTGGGCAGCCATGCGCCGGGTGAAGTCCTGGTAGTCGCGGTCGGCCGGGGCGGGCAGCCGTGACCAGGCGACCTCGGCGAAGGCCGCCAGCCGCGGAAAGACCTGGTAGTCGAGGCGCTGCTGACTGTCCATGGCCTCGGTCCAGACGTTGGCCTGGGTGCCCAGGACATGCGCGGCCTGATCGGCCGTGAGCTCCGGTGGTACCGGCTCGAAGCGGTAGACGTCCTCCAGGGTCCGTACGAAGCCGATCGGCACCGGCTCGTCCGGGGAGGGGTCTTGACGGTGGTCCAAATACACCTGCTGTTCGGGGCACATGACGACGTCATGGCCGGATTTCGCGGCTGCGATACCGCCCGCGTAGCCGCGCCAGGAGGAGACGGCGGCTCCCTCGGCCAGTCCGCCCTCCAGGATTTCGTCCCAGCCGATCAGCCGGCGGCCGCGGTCGGCGAGCCAGCGGTCGAAGTGCCGGATGAACCAGCTCTGCAGTTCGTCCTCGCCGGCCGGCGACAGTTCGGCGATCCGCGCCTGGGCGGTGGCGGAGGCCCGCCACTGGTCCTTGGGGCACTCGTCGCCGCCGATGTGCACGAACGTCGAGGGGAAGAGGCCGAGGACCTCCTCCAGGACGTGCTCGTAGAACCGCAGGGTGTTGTCAGCGGGCGCCAGTACGTTGGGGTTGACGCCCCAGGTGTCCCAGACCTTCAGGGAGGTGGTGTCGATGACGTCGGTGTTGCCGAGTTCGGGGTACGCGGCGATGGCGGCCTGCGAGTGTCCGGGGATGTCGATCTCGGGCACGACGGTGATATGCCGCTGGGCGGCATAGGCGACGATCTCGCGGATGTCGTCCTGGGTGTAGTAGCCGCCGTGCGGGCGCTCGTCCCACAACGGGGAGGCCCGGTGGCCGAGTTTGGTGCGCTCCCGCCAGGCGCCGACCTCGGTCAGCTTCGGGTAGCGCCTGATCTCGATCCGCCAGCCCTGGTCGTCGGTGAGGTGGAGGTGCAGGACGTTGAGCTTGTGGGCGGCGAGCAGATCGAGGTAGCGCAGCACTCCGTCCTTGGGCAGGAAGTGCCGGGCGACGTCGAGCAGCATGCCGCGCCAGGCGAAGCGGGGGCCGTCGTCGACGGTCTGCTGCGGCAGGACGGCCGCGCGCTCCGGCGCGAGCGGCGCCCGGCGGAAGGCCTGCGGGCCGAGCAGCTGCCGCAGCGTCTGCGCTCCCCAGAAGACTCCGGCCGGGCCGCCGCCGGTGATCCGTACGCCCCAACGGGCGTCGGCCGCCAGCCGGTAGCCCTCCGGGGGCAGGGAAGGGTCGAGGGCCAGGGCGAGGGCGTCCGTCGCCTTGCCGGAGCCGGGCGGCAGCGGCAGGCCGAAGGCCGCGCCCAGGGTGGCGCGCAGCCAGCGCGCGGTGTCCTCGGTGCCGGGTTCGGCCGCCAACACGGTGTCCTCGCCCAGGCGGACGGCGCTGCGGTAGGGCCCGTCGATGCTCAGCGGCGCCGGGACCAGGCCGCCGCCCGGTGCCGTGGGGGTGGGGTCCGTCTCGGGCATGCCGTCCGTCCTTCACCGCGGCGGACGGCCCCAGGACCGTCCGGCCTGTACGAGTACGCAGATACGCCTACGCAGTTACGAGCGCGCAGATACGGATGCGGGTGCGCGGAAGCGACGACCGGCACGGGGGTGGTCGTCACGGCGATGCTGCCACGTTCCCGCGCCGTTCGTCCCGTCCGGCGTGCGGAAGACCGCCCGCGCCGTTGCCGGGTGGAGTGCGCGGGGGCGCCGGTGCGGGAGGCGGAGCGCCCCGGACGGGAACGCAGGCAGGCACGGAGACGGGCCCGGTCCACGAAGGATCCGGGCCCGTACCCGAGGCGGGGTGCCGTCACCGCAGGACGACGGCTGCGTCCTGCGGCTCTTCGGCTCTGCTGAGCTCATGCGGCTGCGCTGGGCTCATACGGCTGTGCCGGTGCGGCTGTACTTGTGCGGCTGCGCCCGTGCGACAGAGCGCGTGCGGCCGTGCGCTGACGGACGGGCAGGACCGGCCGGGCGGGACGGTCCTGCCGGCGGTTACTTCTTGCCGCCGTCCTTGCCGCCCTTGTCCTTGTCGCCACCGGCGCCCATGGACTCGAAGATCTCCTTGCACATGGGGCAGACCGGGTACTTCTTCGGGTCACGACCCGGGACCCAGACCTTGCCGCACAGCGCCACGACGGGGGTGCCGTCGAGCGCGCTCGCCATGATCTTGTCTTTCTGGACATAGTGGGCGAAGCGCTCGTGGTCGCCGTCGCCGTGCGACACCTGTGGTGTCGGCTCTACGAGGGTCCCCGTACCTGCCCCGCGCTCGGGCTCAAGAGTGCTCATAACAGCCAAGGGTACTCACGCGCGCCGCAACCCGGGAGCCTCGGTCCACCGCCAGGTGGAGCGCCAGACCCGCCGCCGCCACCCCGGCGCCGCCGGGAAGCCACCGTCACCAGGAAGCCACCGTCACCAGGAGGCGACCGCCATCCCGCCCCGGTCCCCGGCCGTCAGCCCCAGCTCGGTGGCGAAGGCCAGGGCGGCGTCCGGCCGGACCTCGTACCAGGTGTCCTGGCCGCAGACCGTGTCGAGCAGGGTGGCGATGTCCTGTGCGCCGACCGTGCGGGCCTCGGCGGCGGCGAGGAAGGCGCGCACCGCCGTCATGGCGTCGACCTCGGTCTCCGTGCGGGCCGCCAGGTCCTCGGCGATCTCCCGGATCGCGTCGTCACCGGGCGCGACCCAGCTCATGGCCGTCTCCAGGCCGTCGTCCGGCATCTTCTCGGGGTACGGCGCGCGGGCCCAGGCGCCGTCCTGCCACCAGTAGACGAAGCCGAAGAGATTGCCGGCGGCGTCCTCCCGCAGCTCCTCCCAGGGCAGCCACTCGGGGCCGCCGTCCAGGAAGTCGATCTGCCGGCCTCCGCTGTGCGTGTGACTGCCGTCGGAGTCCTGGCCGCACAGCAGGGCCCGGCCGTCCTCGAACATCTTCAGCCGCCACCAGTAGCTGCCGCCGACGTTCCAGCACTGCAATCCCTGGTCGCTCCAGGAGAATTCGTCCCCGTCGTCCACGGCGGCCGCCACTACCGCCAGCGTCGCGGCGCGCGCCCACAGGCGCTCCGGGTGGTCCAGATCCTCGGGCACGCTCGGCCTGTGCATGGCCTCTCCCCGTTTGTCCAGCACGGCCCCGCCGACGCGGCCGCGCACCGTCCCCTGTCATCCCGCACCATAGCGACGGGCACTGACATTTCCCCATGACGAAGCCGTCACAATAATCAAGTCGTCAACAAAATCCGGCCCGTGACCCACGCCCCCCGCACCGGCCGCGCCGCACAGCGCCATCCGGATTCAGTTCAGCGACGGATCATCCGGATAGGTGGCCACCATCGCCAGCTCGTTGCGCTGCCGGCGCAGCACCGCGCGCCACAGCTGCTCCGGGTCGGGCGAGGAGACATCGCCGGGCTCGGACTCGACCACGTACCAGGCGCCCTCGACCAGTTCGTCCTCCAGCTGGCCCGGCCCCCAGCCCGCGTACCCGGCGAAGATCCGCAGACTGCCCAGCACCGCCGCGAGCAGCTCCGGAGGGGCCTCCAGATCGACCAGACCGATCGCTCCGTGCACCCTGCGCCAGCCCAGCGGCTCGTCACCCGACTGCACGTCCGCCCGGTCCGCGGCCGGCACACCGGCCATCTCCGCGCCGTCGTCCTGGGGCCGGGCGCCGCTGTCCACCGACGGGACCCCGCCCTCACCGGACAGCCCGCCCGGCACCACGGCCACCCCGAGCGCCGAATCCAGCGACACCGGTCCGCCCTGGAAGACCACTCCCGGCTCACCGGCCAGCGAGGCCCAGGGCGCGAGGATGTCCGCGACGCCGACGGGGGTGGGACGGTTCAGGACCACGCCGAGGGAGCCCTCCTCGTCGTGGTCGAGGAGCAGCACCACCGCGCGGTCGAAGTTCGGATCGGCGAGCGCGGGGGTCGCGACAAGAAGCCGGCCTGTGAGCGAGGACACCTCGGTCATGGCCACATGATCCCGCACTTCTGCCCGGAGCGGGGAGTCAACGCCCGGACCCGTGCGAGAGCAGGGCAGGGCGTACGGCGGCAGCACCGGCGCACACCCTCGGCGCCGGACAGCCCATTGGGGACATTCCCCGGCAATTCCCCCAAAGGGCGATTACAGAGCAAAGACTGATCGTAGCGGAGCGTGTTGTGACAAAGCCATTACATGGTCAAAGCACGCACGGGCCTACGGGTACACCCTCCGCCGCCCTTACCATTTTGGCTTGGCCCCTGCCCGTCTCCAGGAACGCGAGATCCATGACCGTCTCTACTGACGACGTACTGCTTGTCCACGGCGGCACCCCGCTCGAGGGCGAGATCCGGGTTCGCGGCGCGAAGAACCTTGTGCCCAAGGCCATGGTCGCCGCCCTCCTCGGGAGCGGCCCCAGCCGACTGCGCAACGTGCCCGATATCCGCGACGTACGCGTGGTGCGCGGGCTGCTGCAGCTGCACGGCGTCACGGTGCGCCCGGGCGACGAGCCGGGCGAGCTGGTCCTCGACCCGTCCCACGTGGAGAGCGCCAACGTCGCGGACATCGACGCCCACGCGGGCTCCTCCCGGATCCCGATCCTGTTCTGCGGCCCGCTGCTGCACCGCCTCGGCCACGCCTTCATCCCCGGTCTGGGCGGCTGCGACATCGGCGGCCGGCCCGTGGACTTCCACTTCGACGTGCTGCGCCAGTTCGGCGCGACGATCGAGAAGCGCGCCGACGGGCAGTACCTGGAAGCCCCGCAGCGGCTGCGCGGTACCAAGATCCGGCTGCCCTACCCGTCGGTCGGCTCGACCGAGCAGGTGCTGCTGACGGCCGTCCTGGCCGAGGGCGTCACCGAGCTGTCGAACGCCGCCGTGGAACCGGAGATCGAGGACCTCATCTGCGTGCTGCAGAAGATGGGCGCGATCATCTCCATGGACACCGACCGGACGATCCGGATCACCGGTGTCGACAAACTCGACGGCTACACCCACCGCGCCCTCCCGGACCGCCTGGAGGCGGCCTCCTGGGCGTCCGCGGCGCTGGCCACCGAGGGCAACATCTACGTCCGCGGCGCGCAGCAGCGGTCGATGATGACCTTCCTCAACACCTTCCGCAAGGTCGGCGGCGCCTTCGAGATCGAGGACGAGGGCATCCGCTTCTGGCACCCGGGCGGCCTGCTCAACGCCATCGCCCTGGAGACCGACGTCCACCCCGGCTTCCAGACGGACTGGCAGCAGCCGCTGGTCGTCGCGCTGACCCAGGCGTCGGGCCTGTCGATCGTGCACGAGACGGTCTACGAGTCCCGGCTGGGCTTCACCTCCGCGCTCAACCAGATGGGCGCGCACATCCAGCTCTACCGCGAGTGCCTGGGCGGTTCCGCCTGCCGCTTCGGCCAGCGCAACTTCCTGCACTCCGCGGTCGTCTCCGGGCCCACCAAGCTGCAGGGCTCCGACCTGGTCATCCCCGACCTGCGCGGCGGCTTCTCGTACCTGATCGCGGCACTGGCGGCGCAGGGCACCTCCCGGGTGCACGGCATCGACCTGATCAACCGCGGCTACGAGAACTTCATGGAGAAGCTCGTGGAACTCGGCGCCGATGTCGAGCTGCCGAACGGCGCACTGCCCAACTGAGCGCGGACGGGGCGGCTTTCAGGCTCCGGGGCCGACGGCCCCGGAGCCGGCCATGACCGCGCCGGCTCCCCCGGTCCGCCGGGGCCGCGTGCCGTCAACAGGCGTACGGGCACGGGCCGGTGGAGAACCCGACGGCGAAACCTGAAGCAGGCCGGATGGTCTCCGCACCTGCCCGCTCCTACGGTTGCCGCATGTCGATCACCCCACTCCGGAGGGCACGCCGGACAGCGGCCGTCCTTTCCGTCGCGCTCCTCACCACGCTTCTCCCCGCGGGCACCGCAGCGGCGGCCGCCGTACGGCCCTCCCGTCTCCAACAGGACGCCGACGCACTGCGGGACGCCGGCGTCACCGGCTTATCGGCCAGACTGGAAACACCCCACGGGTTACGCACCGTCCAACGACGGCCGCCGGATCACCCTGCGGCAGCTGCTCCGGCACACCAGCGGACTGCCCGACTACCTCAAGGACGTCGTCCCGGAACCGGGCGCGGCGGGATACCGCCATCACCGCTGGACCACCTACACCCCCGGGCAGCGCGTCGCCCTGGCCCTACGGCACCCGCCCGCTTCCCCTCCCGGTACACGCTGGGAGTACTCCAACACCAACTACCTGCTCGCCGGCATGGTCATCAAGGCGGTCACGGGCCGCTCCTGGGAGCGGGACGACCACGGCGCTCCCCCGGGCACCCGCGCCGGACTCGGCCTCGTCTGGACACCGCTGTCCTGCGGCGGCGGGTACTGGGGGCACGCCGGCACCGGGTTCGGCTACGTGATGTGGCCCGCCGTGACCCCGGACGGGCGGAGCACCCTCACCGTCTCCACGCACGGCCGCCCCGGGGACAACGACACGGCCGTGCGCCAGATCCGGGGCGTCACCGACCTGGCCGACCACGCCCTGTGCGCCGCGCAGGACGGCCGTGACGGCCCCTTTGGCGGACGTGGACCCGGCGGACCTCCCGTCCACCCGGGCCGCTGATCCCGGGCGGGCACAGGCCGCCTCACGGGCACCGGAAGGCCAACGGGGGCTCAGGCCGGGGCGGCACGGCTCCCGCGCTCCCCCTCCGAACGCAAAAAGGCGGCCACCCCTGGAAGGGATGGCCGCCCTGTCATGCCGTGCTGAGGGTGTTACTTACCCTTGGCGGCTTCCTTGAGCTTGGAGCCCGCGGAGACCTTCACGCTGTAGCCGGCCGGGATCTGGATCGGGTCGCCGGTCTGCGGGTTGCGCGCGGTGCGAGCGGCACGGTGGGTGCGCTCGAAGGTCAGGAAGCCGGGGATGGTGACCTTCTCGTCGCCCTTGGCGACGACCTCGCCGGTCACCTCGGCGAGGGCGGCCAGAACGGCGTCGGCGTCCTTGCGGGTCACCTCGGCGCGATCGGCCAGAGCGGCCACCAGCTCACTGCGGTTCATGTTTGTACTCCCGTGTTCTTCTTGCCAATGAGGCGTGAGATCGAAGCCGATGCTGCCAGGGTCCTCGGACAGTCCCCGGACCCGGGTCTGGTGCCAGACCCTCGCGCCCGATTACGCATCCTGCCCCCACCTGCGGCGGTAAAGCCAATCCGGCACCCAGGAGGGTCACACGAAAAGCGCCACTGCCTCGTTAGTGGTGACGCTCCGTATTATTCCCGCTCCGGGCCGGCCCCACAGGGCGGCGGTCGCTTGCTGCCCGCCACCCTATGGGGGCCCCAACGACGGCGTGTCCAGCGACGCGCCGTACTCAGACCGCCGTGGTGGCTGTCACAGCCGGGTCGCCGCTCTTCGCGGCCTCCCGGACGGCACCGGCCACCGCGCCCGCGACCTTCTCGTTGAAGACGCTGGGGATGATGTAGTTCGGGTTGACCTCGTCCTCCAGGACGACGTCCGCGAGGGCTCCGGCCGCGGCCAGCATCATCTCGGTGTTCACCGTACGGGAGTGGGCGTCCAGGAGGCCGCGGAAGACTCCGGGGAAGACCAGGACGTTGTTGATCTGGTTCGGGAAGTCGGAGCGGCCGGTGGCCACGACGGCGGCGGTCTGCCGGGCAAGGGCCGGGTCGACCTCCGGGTCGGGGTTGGCGAGTGCGAACACGATCGCGCCTTCGGCCATCCTCGCGACATCGTCGCCGTCCAGGACGTTGGGGGCGGAGACGCCGATGAAGACGTCCGCGCCGACCACGGCCTCCTTGAGGGTGCCGGTGACGCCCTCGGGGTTGGTGTTGTCGGCGATCCAGCGCAGCGGCGAGTCCGGGTCGGCGTCGACCAGGTCGGTGCGGCCGGCGTGCACCACACCGTGGATGTCGGCGACGACGGCGTGCCGGACACCGGCGGCGATCAGCAGCTTGAGGATGGCGGTGCCGGCCGCGCCGGCGCCGGACATCACGACCCGGACGTCGTCGATCTTCTTGCCGACGACACGCAGCGCGTTGGTGAGCGCGGCGAGCACCACGATGGCGGTGCCGTGCTGGTCGTCGTGGAAGACCGGGATGTCCAGGGCCTCGCGCAGCCGTGCCTCGATCTCGAAGCAGCGGGGGGCGGAGATGTCCTCCAGGTTGATGCCGGCGAAGCCGGGGGCGATGGCCTTGACGATCTCCACGATCGCGTCGGTGTCCTGGGTGTCCAGGCACAGCGGCCAGGCGTCGATGCCGGCGAAGCGCTTGAAGAGGGCCGCCTTGCCCTCCATGACGGGCAGCGCGGCCTTGGGACCGATGTTGCCGAGGCCGAGGACGGCGGAGCCGTCGGTGACGACCGCGACGCTGTTGCGTTTGATGGTCAGCCGGCGGGCGTCCTCGGGGTTGTCGGCGATGGCCTGGCACACACGGGCGACGCCCGGGGTGTAGATCATCGACAGGTCGTCACGGTTGCGGATGGGGTGCTTCGACGACATCTCGATCTTGCCGCCGAGGTGCATCAGGAACGTACGGTCGGAGACCTTGCCGAGCGAGACGCCCTCGATGGTGCGCAGCTGCTGGACGATCTCGTCGGCGTGGGCCGTGGAGGTCGCCGCGATGGTGACGTCGATGCGGAGCTTTTCGTGTCCGGACGCAGTGACGTCGAGGCCGGTCACCGAGCCTCCGTGGGACTCGACGGCCGTGGTGAGCTGGGAGACCGCGGTTCCGCTCGCGGGCACCTCCAGCCGGACCGTCATCGAGTAGGAGACGCTGGGCGCCGTTGCCATGGCCGACTTCCTCTGCTTTCACCGTGTGGCTGAATTTGCCGTCCGATCGTCGCACCTACCGCGGAGTACGCGGTAGCCGCCCGGCATTGAGAACGTTTTGTTCGCAGGCGGCGGCTACTTCGGAAAACGACTTCCACCATACGAGATATTGCGGCCACAGTAAAAGACCAACAGCAAAGAGGCCCACGTCACGGGGTGACGTGGGCCTCTCCTGCGTTCAGCGGCACCGACCCGCCATGCTCGCCTCGCGGCAAGTGGTCGCTCGTAGCGACGATGGTTGGGCCCGGGGGCTTGGATCGAGCCGGTGCCGTCACCCAGGCTAACAAACCATCCCCGGAAGCGAATCCCGTCCCGGGGGGCCGATTTCAAGACCCCTCGGACGGCGGCGCGCACGCCCGGCGCGGGCCGCCGTCCGGGTGTCGGCACGGCCTGCGGGACGGTTCAGTCCCGCAGCAGGTCGGGCACTCCGGCCGCGTCCGGCTCGTCCCGTTCGGCCGAGAGCACGGTCAGCTGCTGGGTGGCCCGGGTCAGCGCCACGTACAGGACCCGCAGGCCGGCCGGGGACTCGTCGGCGATCTCGGCCGGTGAGACCACCAGCGTCGCGTCGTACTCCAGCCCCTTGGCCTCCAGGGATCCCAGCGCCACCACCCGGTCGCCGAGCGGCGCCAGCCAACGGCGGGCCTGCGCACGGCGGTTCATGGCCACCACGACGCCGACCGTGCCGTCCACCTCGCCCAGCAGCCGCTCCGCCTCGGCCACCGTGGCCTGCGCCAGCGCCGTGTCGTCGCCGGACCGGGCCCGCCCGTTCCCGTTCCCGGTCCCGGTCCCGGTCCCGTCCGCGACGAGCGCGAAGCGGGGCTCCAGGCCCGTGGAGCGGACCGCCTTCGGGGACGCCATACCGGGCATCGCCAGCGCCAGCACCCGGGCGGCCAGTTCGGCGATCTCCGCGGGGTTGCGGTAGTTCACGGTGAGGGTGAAGCGGCGGCGCGGGCGGGTGCCGAGCGCCTCGTCGCGGGCGACGGCGGCCTCGTCCGGGTCGGACCAGGAGGACTGCGCGGGGTCGCCGACGACCGTCCAGGTCGCGTGCCGGCCGCGGCGGCCGACCATCCGCCACTGCATGGGCGTCAGGTCCTGCGCCTCGTCGACGATGACATGGGCGTAGTCGGTGCGCTCCTCCTCCAGCCGTTCGCGCCGGCTGCGGCCGCCGCCCATGCGGTCCGCGTGGGTGGTCAGCTCCTCCAGGCCGGTCAGGTGGTCCAGCGGATCGGCCTCGCGCGGGCGGGGCGGACGCATCGGGGCACCCAGGACCATCTGGAGCTCGTCCAGCAGCGCGACATCGTGCACCGACAGCGGGCCGTGGCCACCGCGGTCCAGCCGCTGCAGCGAGCGGGCCAGTTGGCGTACCTCGCGCGGGTTGAGGAGACGGCGTGCCCAGCGGCCGAGCAGACGCTCGTCGGCCATGGCGGCCAGCACCCCGCGCGGGGTCAGCTCGGGCCACCAGGCGTCCAGGAACTCCTGGAAGTCGGGCTCGGTGGTGATGTCCTCGTCGAAGCCCTCGCGGGCCTCGGCGGCGAGTTCGGGGTCGGTGTAGCGGCGCGCGGCGCCCGACTTGGTCCACAGGGCGTCCAGGATCAGCCGGCGGGCCCGCGGGCGCAGCAGGTTGACCGGTGCGGTGCCGCCGAGCGCGGACTGCCGGATGGCACGCAGCTCGTCGGCGTCCAGCTCGATCCGGCCGCCGAACGCGACGACCCGCAGATGGGCGGGCGGGCCCGCGGCGGGCTGGGCGGGACGCGGGGCTCTGTGGCGTCTCCTGCGGCTCCCGTTGGCGGCCGCGTCCCGTTCGCTGTCGTCCCCGGACGCCTCGAAGAGGTCCTCCAGGGACAGCTGGGCGTCCCCGTCGGGGGCCCCTCCCCCGTTCGACCCGTTCGCCGCGGCCGTGGCGGCCTCCCGGCCGGTGTGCGGTGCGCCCGGCGCGGCCAGCTCCAGCGCGCCGCGGGCCGCCTTGCGCAGCAGCTTCTGCATCCGCGACGAGCCCTTGATACGGGACACCGCCGGCGGGTCGTAGGCGGTCGCCTCGGCGCCGTCCACGAGCGAGCCGAGTGCCCGGATGGCGACCTGGCCCTCCTCGCCCAGCGACGGCAGCACGCCTTCGGTGTACGCGACCAGCAGCGGGGTCGGGGAGACGATCAGGATGCCGCCCGCGTAGCGGCGGCGGTCCTGGTAGAGGAGGTAGGCGGCGCGGTGCAGGGCGACCGCGGTCTTGCCCGTGCCGGGCCCGCCCTCGACCTCGGTGACGGAGGCGGCGGGCGCCCGGATCACCTTGTCCTGCTCGGCCTGGATGGAGGCGACGATGTCCCGCATGGTGTGGCTGCGGGCCCGGCCCAGCGCGGCCATCAGCGCGCCGTCACCGATCGCCGGCAGCTCCTCGCCGTCCAGCGTCGCGGTGACCTCCGGACGCATCAGATCGTCCTCGACGCCGAGGACCTTACGGCCCTTGGAGCGGATCACCCGCCGGCGGACGACCCGGCCGGGGGCGACCGGGGTGGCCCGGTAGAAGGGGGCGGCGGCCGGCGCCCGCCAGTCGATGACCAGCGGGGAGTAGTCCGCGTCGAGGACACCGAGACGCCCGATGTGCAGCGTCTCGGCGATCGTGGCGCGGCCGTCCTCGATCGCGCCGTCGGCGGGTTCGACGGAGGTGAAGGCGCCGTCCGGGCCCTTCTTGCCGTCCTTGCCGAGGAGCAGGTCGATCCGGCCGAAGAGGAAGTCCTCGTACTCGGAATTCAGGCGGTGGAGATGGACGCCGGCCTGGAAGACCTGGGCGTCGCGCTCGGCGAGCGCGCCGGGCGTGCCGACCTGGCCGCGCTTGGCGGCGTCGTCCATCAGGAACTCTGCCTCGTGGATCTTCTCCTCAAGGCGCCGGTAGACACGGTCCAGATGCGTCTGCTCGGCCTCGATCTCGCGGTCGCGTACGGAATCCGAAGCGTGATCCGGTGCGTGCGTGGCGTTGTGCGCGGCCACCCAGGCCCCCTTCTGCTGTGCGTAGGGCAGCCGTCAACCGTACGCGAACCAGGCACCGCGCGCACCTGGTGAAAGGGACAAAGACGGGCGAGTTTGGACGGATGTCGATTCTGGGCGCTACGTCGGGTGTGCCCGGTCGGGGTTGTGCCGGTCGGAAAGGCATGGCGGTCCTTGACCGGCGCCCGCACCGTGTGGGGCCGGGGCGCCGGTCCTGGCGCCCCGGATGCTCAGGCCTTCACCGTGGCCAGCCGCTTGCCGTCCAGCGTGTTGATCTCGAAGTGGTCGATGTCGCCGCGGTTGAGGGCCGCTCCGCCCGTCGCGTAGAGGGGCTCGCGGTTCCACTTCGCGGCGCTGCCCGGGATGCCGTAGCCGCCCTTGGGGACCGCCCAGGTGGTGACGGTCTGCCGCTTGCCGTCCTTGCCGACGGCGACCAGGTCGCAGCTCAGCGGCCCCTTGACGTTGGCGAGTTCGAGGACGACCTGGGTGCCCCAGGGCCGGGCGGCCATGGAGACGCCCGCCGAGACCTTGGTGTCCGGGTCGGTGGAGGTCACCTTCTCGCCCGCGGCGTACTGGGCCCGGACGGCGTTCGCCAGCGGCGGCGTCGGCGCCTCGTCCCCCTCCCCCTTGAGGGAGAAGGTGGCGAGCGGCCCGCCGACGATCAGCACGACGGCCGCGGCGACCAGGAACAGCCGGCGCCGGCCGCGGCCGCGGCGGGTGGCGTGGACCTCGTCGAGCAGTCCGTCCAGCACCCGGGGCCCGGGGACGGCCGTGATCGTCTGCGGGGTGGGCGCGGACTGTTTGAACTCGGCGAGCACCGGCGTCAGCGCCATCAGCTCCTCGAGTTCGGCCGCGCACCGGTCACAGCCGACGAGATGCGCCTCGAACCGTTCCGTGTCGGCGGTGTCCAGGACGCCCAGCGCATAGGCGCCGACGTCGCTGTGCCGGTCCGGCTGCGTGGGCGGGATCACTCCGTCACTCCTCGTTCCTCGAGTGAGAGCTTCAGGGAGCGCAGCGCGTAGAACACCCGGGACCGCACGGTTCCGGCCGGCACGCGCAGCACCTCCGCTGCCTCGCTGACCGTACGTTCCTTGAAGTACGTCTCGACGAGGGCCTCTCGGTGGGCCTGGCTCAGGTCGCTCAGCGCCTCGGAGATCGTCATCAGGCGCAGCGCCCGGTCGATCACATCGGCGGCGGGCATGGTCTCCAGCGGGGTCGCGTCGACCTCTTGGGGCCGGGCCTTTCGGCTGCGGTGCCCGTCGATCACGATCCGCCGGGCAACCGTAACCAGCCAGGGCCGGATCGAGCCGGTCGCCCGTTGCAACTGGTCGGCGTTGCGCCAGGCGCGCACCAGCGTCTCCTGCACCACGTCCTCCGCGCGATGCCGGTCGCCCGCCACCAATCGCAGGACGAAGGCGAGAAGCGGGCCCGCATGATCGTCGTAGAGGGCTCGCATGAGCTCCTCTTCAGGTGTCGTCCTGTCTGCCACGACGGCATCCTTACGCACTCCAACTCCCGGGTCGATAGCCCAGATCGCCCAAGATCGACGGGGACCCTGCCATGAATCGGACTTGCGGTGAGGAGTACGGACGGGACGGACGGGGCGTTCAGCGTCCGGCGGAAAAGTTTTCCGCCCTGGTGACGGGGTCCGCGACGGCGCCGCCGGACTGCTCCCGGCGCACCGTCGTCCGCCTCCGGTGCCGCGCCACCCGCTCCCGGTTGCCGCACACTTCGCTGGAGCACCAACGACGGCGGCGGCCCCGCGAGGTGTCCAGGTAGACCAGGGTGCAGCTCTCGCCCTCGCACTGCCGCAGCTGGGCGCGCGCCGCCGCGTCGGTCAGCAGCCCGATCGCGTCCCGGGCGACCGCGGCCAGCAGTCCGGCGCATTCGGGCGGGCCGGGGAGGGCACGGGCCAGGGTGCCGTCCGGGGCCCGTACGGCGCGGACGGCGGGCGGCTGCCCGGCGGCGGCCGCGGAGTTGAGCAGGGCCAGATCGGCCTCGGCCGCCCCGCCCCGCAGCTCGTCGTGCACGACCCGGAGCAGCAGCTCCCGCAGCCCGCGGAAGCGGCCGACCCAGCGCCCGTCGACGCCGTCCAGCGGGGTGCCGTGCGGCACCAGGCCCGCGCCGGTCAGCCAGGCCCGCAACTGGTCCGGGCCGGCGAGGCGTTCGGCGGCGGCGCCGTCCGCGGTGGCCGCCAGGTCCAGGCAGATCCGCCCGCAGTCGAACCGCAGCTCACAAGGCGCCGCCATGTGCCTGTCACTCCTTAGGGACCAAACGTGTGTGCTCCCAGAGTGCCCGGCCCGCGGTCCGGCCGGAACCCTCCGGAGGCGGCCACTCCGCGCACCCGCACCATGGGGACCCGCACTCCCAGGCCACGTAAACACTGCGAGTAGACGCTGCGCGTATACATCTGATGTATAGTCCGGCGCGCGGCGCTCCACGGGCCTTCCGCACCGGTCCGCCGCATGCTTGGAGCGTGTCCCGGTCCGCCGGACAGCCCCCGAGCGCCTCAGCCCCTCCAGGACGAAGGTCTCCATGTCGCGCAAGTCTTTGCTCACGAACCGCGCCAGCCTCACCCACAAGATCGGCTACGCGCTCCGCCACCCGGACCGGATCACTCCGTACGTCAGGCGCACCGCCCGCGACACCTGGCTGCGCCTCAAGCACCCCGGCCATGTGGCCTACTACCGGGCGGTGATGGCCTCCGACACCGGCCGCAATCCGGAGGCCGCGGTCGGCAGCCGCAGCCATGAGCGCTGGCTGGCACTGGGTGAGATGCAGTTCGACTACCTGGCCGAGCACGGTCTGAAGCCCAGCCACCGGATGCTGGACATCGGCTGCGGCAACCTGCGCGCCGGCTGGCGCTTCATCGCCTACCTGGACACCGGCAACTACTACGGCATCGATATCTCACCGGACATCCTGATCTCCGCGAAGCAGACCCTGACGACCTACGAACTCCAGGACAAACTGCCGCACTTGACGATCACGCAGGACCTGAAGCTGGACTTCCTGCCGTCCGCCCATTTCGACGTCGTCCACGCGCACAGCGTCTTCTCGCACTCACCACTCGACGTCATCGACGAGTGCCTCGCCCATGTCGGCCGGATCCTGGCCCCCGGCGGCTTCTTCGACTTCACCTTCGACCGCACCGAGGGCGCCGAACACCAGGTGCTGCGCGAGGACTTCTACTACCGGACCGAGACCCTGCTCCAGCTGGCCCGCAAGCACGGCCTGGAGGCGCGCTTCATGGACGACTGGGAGACGCGCAAGCACGGCCAGTCGAAGATCCGCGTCAACAACCCGCAGTAGGGCGCGTCTTGGGGACCCCGGTAAACGGGCCCGGCCCCGCCCCGTCCCGCCCCGGCCCGCCCCGGCCCCGCTATTCCCCGCCGTACTTGTCCGTGTCCGCATGCGGGTCCAACGACAGCCGGTAGCCGCGCTTGACGACCGTCTGGATCAGCTTGGGCGCGCCCAGCGCCACCCGCAGCCGGGCCATCGCGGTCTCCACCGCATGCTCGTCCCGGCCCGCGCCGGGCAGGGCGCGCAGCAGATCCGCACGGGAGACCACCCAGCCGGGACGGCGGGCCAGGGCGCGCAGCAGCGCCATCCCGGCCGGCGGCACCGGCCGCAGCGCCCCGTCCAGCACGACGGCGTGCCCACGGATCTCCAGCCGCCGCCCGGCCACCGGCAACATCTCCACCCGGCCCGGCAGTTCACGGCACAGCAGCTGCACCAGCGGCCCGAGCCGGAAGCGCTCCGGCTGGAGCGTGGGCACGTCCTCCGCCTGCAGCGGCAGCGCGGTCACCGGCCCCACGCACACCGGCAGCACGTCCTGCCGCAGCGCCGCCAGCACCTCCTCGCGGATACCGCGCTCCCCGGCCCGGCGCAGCAGCGACGCCGCGGCCGGCGCGCTGGTGAAGGTCACCGCGTCCAGCCCGCGCCCGGTCACCGCGTCCAGCAGCCGGTCGACCGGACCGATGTCCTCCGGCGGCATCCAGCGGTACACCGGGACGCCGACGACCTCCGCGCCGTCGGCCCGCAGCGCCTCGACGAACCCCGGCAGCGGCTCCCCGTGCAGCTGGAGGGCCACCCGCCGCCCGGCGACGCCCTCCGCCAGCAGCCGGTCCAGCACCTCGGCCATCGACTCGGAGGCCGGTGACCACTTCTCGGTCAGCCCGGCGGCCCGGATGGCACCCCGCACCTTGGGCCCGCGCGCCAGCAGCTCCACCCCGGTCAGCCGGTCCAGCAGCGCCTCGCCCAGGCCCCAGCCCTCCGCGGCCTCGATCCAGCCGCGGAAGCCGATCGCGGTGGTGGCCACGACGATGTCCGGGGCGTGCTCGATCAGGTCCCGGGTCACCGCGAGCAGCTCGGTGTCGTCCGGCAGCGGAACGATGCGCAGGGCGGGGGCATGCAGCACCTGGGCGCCGCGCCGTTCCAGCAGCGCGCCCAGCTCCTCCGCCCGCCGGGCCGCGGTCACCCCGACGGTGAACCCCTCCAGCGGCCGGACGGCCGGCCTCGGGTCCGGCTTCGGGTCCGGCCCCGCGTCCGGTCCCGGCTCGGATGCCGTCCGCTCCTGCTCGCTGTGCTCCTGCTGTTGTTCGTGCATGGTCGTCCCGCTCCGCCCAGAGTGGTGTGGTGCCCTGTGCTTCCGTACCGCCGCGGCTCGGGCGGCACGGAGTGCCAAGTCGCCAGCGTGCCAACGGCACGTGACAACCCCGGTCCTCCCATATTTCCCCGTGGTTACGACGCTCCGCACGCCGCCCCGTACGACCGGCCGGGTGCGGGGGGCGGCTACGGCGGCCCGGAAGCGGCCGCCGCCTGCGCCGTCCCGCTCACACCTCCGCGTACACCGGGCGCCGCCCCTCGTCCGCCGGCTCGGCCTCCGCCGCCTCCGCCGTACGCCGCGCACGGGCCGCCGGGCGCAGGTATACGGTCCAGGTCACCGCGCCGCACACCACGTAGCAGCCGAGGAACGACACGAAGGCCGGCGTGCCCGACCCCGCCACCAGGAACGACTGGCGAAAGGCGAGGTTGATGGCCAGCCCGCCGAGCGCGCCCACCGCCCCGATCAGCCCCATCGCCGCCCCGGACAGCCGCCGCCCGTAGGCCGCGGCCTCCTCCCCCGCCAGACCCCGCCGCAGCGCCTGGGCCTGGAAGATCCCCGGGATCATCTTGTACGTGGAGCCGTTGCCCAGCCCCGTCAGCACGAACAGCGCGATGAACCCGACGAGGAACACCGGCAGCGACCGCTCCGCCGAGGCATAAATGACGACCCCGGTGGCCAGCCCCATCGCCCCGAAGTTGCCCAGCGTGATCCGGGCACCCCCGAACCGGTCCGCCAGCCGTCCGCCCACCGGCCGGATCAGCGACCCCAGCAGCGGCCCGATGAAGGTCAGCGACGCCGCCTGGAGGGGCGTGCGCGCGAACTGGTTCTGCAGCACCAGCCCGAAGGCGAAGCTGTAGCCGATGAACGACCCGAAGGTGCCGATGTACAGCAGCGACATCACCCAGGTGTGCGGCTCCCGAGCGGCGTCGAGGGCCGCCCCGGTGTCGTTCGTCACCGGCGCGAGGTTGTCCATGAACAGCGCCGCACACACCGCCGCGACCACGATCAGCGGCACATAGACGGCCAGCACGATCCGCGGATGCGCGGCCCCCGCGGTCCCGATCACCAGCAGCCCCAGCAGCTGGATCACCGGCACCCCGATGTTCCCGCCACCGGCGTTCATCCCCAGCGCCCACCCCTTCTTCCGCAGCGGATAGAAGGAGTTGATGTTGGTCATCGACGAGGCGAAGTTCCCGCCGCCGACCCCCGCCAACGCCGCGACCAGCATGAACGTCGTGTACGAGGTGCCCGGCTCCATCACCACCGCCGCCGCCGCGGTCGGCACCAGCAGCATCGCGGCGCTGATCACCGTCCAGTTGCGCCCGCCGAACCGCGCCACCGCGAAGGTGTACGGCACCCGCAGCACCGCGCCCACCACCGTCGGCATCGCCACCAGGAAGAACTTGCTGGCCGGATCGATCCCGTACTCGGGCCCCATGAACAGCACCATCACCGACCACAGGCTCCAGATGGAGAACCCGATGTGCTCGGAGAGCACGGAGAACACCAGGTTCCGCCGCGCGACCCGCTCCCCCGTCTCCCGCCAGAAGCCCTCGTCCTCCGGGTCCCAGTGCTCGATCCACCGGCCGCCCCTCCTCGGCCGGCCCTCGCCACGACTGCCGGCGGGGGTCTCGTCAGGGCTCTCGCTACGGGTCTCTGCTGCCGCGGCCGTCATCGCGCCTCCCAGGGTTCAGGTCCTGCTCACTGACGCTAGGGATGGCGGGTTTCCATACCGTGCCGCCCGGTGACACGGACGAAACCTTGCACTCACGGGGTGTGGCGACGGGTGGTGAGGCGGCCCGGACGCCCGTGCGGGTGCGATCTGCACACTTCCGCGGCGACGGTCGCGTTGCGTAACTATGCTGCCGCGCCAGGCGACCCGTACTCCTGGTGAGTACGGGCGCACACACGGTCACCGACGCCCAACTACGGGGAGTGGAAGGCCATGCAGCCGCGAAAGAAGCCCAGGAACCGGCACTCCGCAGCCATGGAAGTCATCGGCGCCCAACTGGCGATGTTCCGCATCAACGCCGGACTCACCCAGCGTGCCCTCGGGGAACGCACCACCGCCTCCGAGGAGACCATCGCCTCCATCGAACAGGGCAGGCGGGCCCTGATGCCGCATCTGGCGTCCGAGTTCGACCAACTCCTGCGTACGGGCGGGGCGTTGGCGACGGGGGTGGAGAAGCTGCCACCGAAGGACAAATATCCGATCTGGGCGGAGGACTTCATCGCCTATGAGCAGCAGGCCCTCGCGCTCTCCTGGTTCGAGTACGGGGTACTCCCCGGCCTGCTCCAGACCGAGGACTACGCCCGTGCCACCTTCCGCAGCAAGATCCCGCTCCTCGACGAGGAGACAGTGGAGCGGCGGGTCGCGGGGCGGCTGGAGCGCCAGCAGATCCTCCACAGGGACAAGCCCCTCATCGCGAGCTTCGTCATCTCGGAGGCCATCGTGGCCGGCAATCTCGGGGGCCGGGAGGTCATGCGGGCCCAGCTTTCCCACCTGCGGAGCTGCGCGGACCTCAATGGCGTCTCCATTCAGGTCCTGCCGCTGAGCCGCGAGCACCACGCCGGTCTCGACGGTCAGTTCGTGGTGCTGGAAACCGCAGATCATCAGCACCTGGCCTACACCGAGGCGCAGCGCAGCAGTGAGCTGATTTCGGACCCGGATGAGGTCAGCATCCTCGCTCAGAAGTATGGAATGCTGCGAATGCAGGCCCTCAACGCCGAAGAGACCGTGGGTCTGCTGGAGCGGCTGCTAGGAGAGCGATGACCCACCTGACATGGTTCAAGTCGAGCTACAGCGGCAGCGAGGGCGGCGCTTGCCTCGAAGTGGCTTACGTCTGGCACAAGTCCAGCTACAGCAGCGACGAAGGCGGCAACTGCCTCGAAGTCGCCTACGACTGGCACAAGTCCAGCCACAGCGGCGACGAGGGCGGTGCCTGCGTCGAGGTGGCCGCCCACCCCGCCACCGTCCACGTCCGGGACTCCAAGGACCCCCAGGGCCCGCACCTCGACGTCTCGCCGCGTGCCTGGGCCGCGTTCACCTCGTTCGCCGCACGTAGCGGCGCCGCCGCCCCAACGGCGCCGTAAGCGGGGCTACTCGGCGGCTTCCCGCGGCGGGCCCATCCAGATCGTGTCCGCGCAGATGTTCATCTGCAGGCGCTTGCCCTTCTCGTCCCGGGCCACGACCGCGTGCCCGTCCGTGGAGTCGCGCGGCGCGGACACCACGGCGATGTCGTTGGTGACGGCTATGGGTTCGCTCAACAGCGCGTCCTTGGGGCAGTCCCGGTAGCGCAGGCCGGCGGTGACCGTGGCGCCGCGCCGCAGGTCTATCGGCAGGGCCCGGCCATGCCCTTGGGCATCGGACTGGGGCCCCTTGCCGAGATGCACCGCAACGGTCGGGAAGCCGCGGAACACACACGGGTCCGAACCCTTGTTGACGACGGACAGCCGGGCTTCACGGTGCTGCGTGCGCGGCTTCTTCTTCAGGACGGTGAGCTTCCACCCCAGACCCTTGGTCGTGCAGCTGGCGTGCAGCGCCGCCATCCGCGGGGAGCCGCAGCCGGTCAGGGCCAGACACGCCGTGACGGTCAAGGTCAGCGCGGCCGCCGCGGCCGCGAGAAGTGCACGCCGTTGCACAGCTCTCCCTGTTCGTTCCACATAAGATTCCCTGCCGTTAAGGAAAGGTTTTCACGCGCCCGTGGTTGCCTGCGCGGGGCTACTTTCTGTGTGCGTCGCGCGGCACCGGGCCGTCACCCGTGCACGCCCATCGCCCGCGCATCCGCCTCCGGGAGCCACCATGCGCTCCCGGGCGGCGCCAGCCAGTCGTGCCGATCGGCCCGTTCCCGTGCGGCGGCCCGCAAGGCGTCCAGCCCCGGATGCCGCAGTCCGCGCCGCCACACCAAGGACACCGGCGAGAGCGGTACGGGGTCGACGAGCGGCCGCAGCACCATCCCCGGTACGTCCATGAACTCCACGCTCGCCAATACGGACCACCCCCGCTTGCGCACCACCCGTATGAACTCCTGCGAGCCCTCGATCTCCGGGAACGGCTCGGCCGTCGCGATCCCGCGGCCCGCGAAGAGCCGCTCGGCCAGGTCCGTCCACTCCACGGTCTGCGGATTGCCGGCGGCCGCGTAGAGCGTCTCGCCGGCCAGCTCCGCGAGCGGAACGGCGGGCCGTGCGGCCAGCGGATGATCGTCGCGCAGCAGGACCGCCATCGGCTCCAGACGGACCGGCTGATGGTCGAGACCGGCGCGGACGTCGGGCGGCAGCGCCGCGATCCGGCCGAAGGAGACATCGAGCCGTCCGGCCGCCATCTCGGCCGCCGCACCGGTCAGCCCGCTGTGGAAGCGGGCGACCAGCTCACAGCTGTCCGGCACCCGGTCCCTGGCCGCCTCCAGCACCGCGTGGGCCGTGCCGATCGGGACGCTCACATCGACCAGCAGCGGCCGCTCCGGCGCGGCCCGGAACGCGGCGGCCAGCTCGTCCTGCGCGGCCAACACCCGCTGTGCGTACGGCAGCAGCCGCTCCCCGTCCGCCGTCAGCGCGACCCGGCGGGTGCTCCGTACGAACAGCGTGGCACCCAACTCCCGCTCCAGCCGCCGGATATCGCGGCTCAGCGCCTGCTGGGCGACGTACAGCCGGGCGGCGGCCCGGGTGAAGTGCAGCTCCTCGGCGACGGCGGTGAACGCGCGCAGCAGTCGCGGATCGATGTCGTACGGCATCGGGCCATCCTGGCAGTACCCGCGGCGACGGCAGCCCTCGACCCATTGACAACCCAGCCGCGTAAATGGGCGCTGAGCAGGTGTTGGACGGGCGAGGGGCCCGGCCACGACCGTAGAAGCCATGATCCTCTTCCTCGCCGCCCGGCCGGTCACTGCCCCTCCCGTACGCCCGGCCCCGCGCCGCCGCCGCGCACGCTTCCGCCCGTTCGCGCCCTACCGGCGGATCTTCGCGATCCCCGGCACCCGCGCCTTCACGGCCGCCAATCTGCTGGCCCGGCTGCCCATGGGGATGCTCAGCATCAGCGCGGTCCTGATGATCGCCGGCTCGCGCGGCTCCTATGCGCTGGCCGGGGCGGTCACCGCGACCGGGCTGGCGGCAACGGCGCTGGCCGGGCCCTGGACCGCCCGGCTGGTCGACCGCTACGGCCAGGCCCGTACCGCCGTCCCCGCCACCGCGCTCGCCACCCTCGGCTCGCTCTCACTCCTGCTCTGCGTCCACTACCACGCACCCTCCTGGACGCTCTTCGCCTCGTACGCCGCCACCGCGACCACCCCGAACACCGGCGGGATGTCCCGCGCCCGCTGGGCGCACCTGTTCCGCGACGATCCGGCCGCCCGGCACACCGCCAACTCCTTCGAACAGGCCGCGGACGAGCTGTGCTTCATGCTCGGACCGGTGCTCGCCACGCTGCTGTGCACCGCCCTCTTCCCGGAGGCGGGTACGGCGGTGGGCGCGGCACTCCTGCTGACCGGGGTACTGCTCTTCGCGGCCCAGCGCCGCACCGAACCCCCGGTCGCCGCCCGGACCGCGGACCGTCCCCCTGCCCGCTCCCCGCTGCGCCTCCCCGGCCTCCCGTCCCTCCTCCTCACCTTCCTCTGCACCGGCGCGATCTTCGGCTCGCTGGAGGTGGTCACCCTCGCCCACGCCGACGCCCAGGGCATCCGCTCCGCCGGGGGCGCCATGCTGGCCCTCCAGGCGGCGGGCTCCTGTGCGGCGGGACTGCTCTACGGCCTGCTGCGGCCGTCGGGCCATCCCGGCCGCCGCTTCCTCGGCTGCACCGCGGCGATGGCGGCCCTGATGCTGCTCCCGCTGCTCGCGGCCGGGACGGGGAGCCCGGTGACGCTGGCCGCCGCCCTGCTCCTGGCCGGTATGGCGACCGCACCGACCATGGTCACCGGCATGGGCCTCGTCCAGTCGCGGACGCCGCCCGGCCAACTGAACGAGGGCATGACGCTCGCCGTGACCGCGCTGCTAGGCGGTATCGCGGCCGGTTCGGCGAGCGGCGGCTGGGCCGTCGACCACCTGGCCCCGGGAGGCGCGGCCTACGGCGTACCCGTCGCGGCCGCCGCCCTCGCACTGACCGTCACCCTGCTCACCTCCCGCCGACACCCGGCGGCGCCGGTCAGCTGAGGGGGTCCGTGTACCGCAACCGCCGTGGGAAGGTCTCCACGACGGGGCCGTACCCCCCGACCGTGAAGGCGAACGTCACCCAGGAACCGTCCACGAAGCCGACCTCATGCGTGCCGTGCCGCACATCGGTACGGTTCCGCACCCAGGCGACCTGCCGCCGCTCCACCCGCCACGCGTACTCCACCGCCTCCGCACCGGCCATCGGCTCCCGCCGGTTGCCGGCCAGCCGCACCCGCACCACATGGAGATGGTGCTCGGTCACCAGCAGCACCGCCACATACCGGAACGAACAGCGCGGCCGCAGCACGGCCGCCAGCTGCCCGGCCAGACTCTCCCAGCCGCCCGACAGCTGAGGGGTGTCGCGGCGGTCACCCCACCCGTCCACCACGGCATTGACCGGATTGAGGCGGTGCAGTCCCTCCTCGGCCCGCCCCATACCGTCAACGAGCCGGTCACCGGCGGTGCGCTGCGCCGAGAACGCCTGCTGCCGGAACCGCCGGGGCGGCTCGGGAAGCCGTTCCCCCGCCTCGACCGGATGACTGGCGACGACCCGCTCCCCGGGCGGCAGCACGGCCGCCGCCCGCTCCTTGGCCGCACGGGCCACCGCCTGCCGGTCCGGGCCGGAAAGCCAGCCCTTCACCCCGGCCCAGAGCGCGTCCCCGACCTCACTGATCTTCACCCGAAGGCCCCCATCACTCCCCCTTTGCCGCCGCTGCGCCGAGCAATGCCACACCTCGCGCGACAGGCTCGTCAAACCCCTGAACCAGCGCCCCGCTGCCCTTCCTCGCCCCTCCCCGCCCCGCAAAACGACTCAGGCCCCGCTGTCCTCTCGGACATGCGGGGCCTGGGCCTTACATGGGATGACGGGGTCTGGGGGGCCTTGCCCCCAGCTCTCCGTGTCGTGGAGATGGCGGGAATCGAACCCGCGTCCAACGGTGCGGAATCAGGGCTTCTCCGAGTGCAGTTCGCTGCGATTTTCTCGGCCCCGGAGATCACGCGAACAAGTCTCCGACGGGCCCAGTCACTGTTTGATTTCCTTCTAAACCCCGTGACCGGGTCTAGAAGTTTAGTTCCCTAGCTGATGCCAGGATCCGGGTCGGGAACAGCCCCGGGCTGACACTTCGCAAGTCGCTACTTAGGCAGCGAGGGCGAAGGAATCGCGCTTGGTGTTGGCGATTATTGGTTGCGACATATGGTTAACGAGATCATTGCCGCTTCCTCGACTCGCTTCCCCTGCTTCGACATCCGCTGTCGAAACCGATCATCCCCATGTTGATTTATCAAGGTGGTACCTACGCCCCTCGTGGGGTGTGGAGCCATCGTACGGGAACAACGCCCGCGGTTGCCAGCGTATTCCCGGGAGCCCGGCCGGACCGGGCTCCGTCGGGCCTGATCAGGCCCGCTGCCGGCGCCGGGCCGCCGAGATCGCCCGGTCCGTCTCGCGGCGGTCCTGCTGCTCGCGGAGCGTCTGCCGCTTGTCGTACTCCTTCTTGCCCTTGGCCAGCGCGATCTCGACCTTGGCCCGGCCGTCCTTGAAATAGAGGGCCAGCGGCACGATCGTGTGGCCCGACTCCTGGCTCTTGGACTCCAGCTTGTCGATCTCGGCCCGGTGCATCAGCAGCTTCCGCTTGCGCCGCGCGCTGTGATTCGTCCAGGTGCCCTGGGCGTATTCCGGAATATGTACGTTGTGCAGCCAGGCCTCGTTGTTGTCGATCTGGACGAAACCGTCCACCAGCGACGCCCGGCCCTGCCGCAGCGACTTCACCTCGGTGCCGGACAGCACCAGACCACACTCATAGGTGTCCAGAATGTGGTAGTCGTGCCGCGCCTTCTTGTGCTGCGCCACGAGCTTGCGCCCGGGATCCTTGTCCTTGCCCTTGTCCTTAGCCATAGTGCGGCCATTTTCGCACTAAGACCCGCCCCCGAGGCCACTCAATACCGTGCGGGCCCGTTTCTCGGCACCGTTGCCCACCACCAGGTCGGGGGTGAGGCCGGTGTCGTCGACGGTCCGGCCGGAGGGGGTGCGGTAGTGGCCGACGGTCAGCTCGGCGACCGAGCCGTCCGGCAGCTCGCTGGGCATCTGCACCGCGCCCTTGCCGAAGGTCGGGGAGCCCACCACCACCGCCCGGCCACGGTCCTGGAGCGCACCGGCCAGCAGCTCGGCGGCGCTCATCGTGCCCCCGTCGACAAGGACGACCAGCGGGACATGCGTATTCCCGCCGCGCTCGGCGTACAGGGCGCGCTGACTGCCGCGGACGTCGTACGTCGCGACCAGGCCGCCGTCCAGGAAGGCGGAGGCGGTGGCGACGGCCTCGGTGACCAGACCGCCGGTGTTGCCCCGCAGGTCGAGCAGCATGCCCTCGTCGGGGGAGGCCTGGCGCACCGCGCGGCGGACCGCGTCGCCGGTGCCCTTGGTGAACGCGGTGATCTTGACGCGGGTCGGGCCGCGGTCACCGGCCGGCCGGTCGACGACGACGTTCCGGGCCTTCACCCGGGCGCGGTGCAGGGTCTCGGTCCAGCGGCGGTCGCCGCGCTGGAGATCCAGGGTCACGGGGGTGCCGGCCGCGGCGGCGGGACCACGGGAGCCGTCGGGGGCGTTACCGCGCAGCCGGGCGACGACATCGGTGACCGGGGCGCCCCGGGTGGTGCGGCCGTCGACGGCGCGCAGCCGGTCGCCCACCGCGATACCGGCACGTTCGGCGGGGCCGCCGGGCTGGACCCGGGACACCACGATCCGGCCGCCGGCCGCCTGCCGCACCCAGAGCCCGACGCCGACATAGCCGCCGCCCAACTGCTCCTGGAAATCCTCGTACTCGCCCGGTGTGTAGATCGTCGACCAGCGGTCGCCGCTGCGGCTGACGACCTCGGCGGCGGCCTGCGCACCGGACTTGCCGTCCTCGACGGCCTCGGAAGCGGCCCGCTCGACGGCGGCGCGGTCCGCGAGGGACTCGCGGGTGTGCGCTCCGGAGGATCTGTGGTCCGGGGCGGTGCGCCCCGCGGCACCCTCCGCCTCATCGCTCCAGGTGCCGGTCACCACGCCGGTGGCGAGCACGCTCGCGAGGAACAACGTCAGGGCCGCCCCGCGGCGAATGCGGCGGGGCCGGTCGTACGAACACGGGCCCGACATGCCGGTGAGTCTAGGGGACAAAAGGGCGCCGTACGGCAAGTTGACCGTACGGCGCCCCTTGGCAAAGCTCACACCTTGAGGTACTTGCGCAACGCGAAGAACGCGGCGAGCGCGGGCATCAGCAGCCCGATCAGGAGGACCAGCGGGAGGACCGCGACCACCGAGTCCCAGCCGATGAAGTTGATCACCTGGATCCGCTCCGCCAGCCAGTTGTTGACGAGGATGTACTTGCCGCCGACGATCAGCACACAGGCGAAGGCGGCGCCGAGCAGGCCCGCGATGGCGGCTTCGAGGATGAACGGCATCTGGATGTAGAAGCTGGACGCTCCCACCAGCCGCATGATCCCGGTCTCCCGCCGCCTGCTGAACGCCGACACCCGCACGGTGTTGACGATCAGCATCAGCGCAACGACCAGCATCAGCCCCATCACGACCAGCGCGGCGATGTTCATGCCGTTGAGGAGGTTGAACAGCGGCTCAACGGTGTCCCGTTGGTCCTGTACCTCCATGACGCCGGGCCGCTCGGAGAACGCCGACTTGATGACCGTGAACTTCGTGGGGTCCTTGAGCTTGACGCGGTAGGACTCCGGAAGCTGGTCGGGAGTCACCAGCCCGGCGACGGGCGTGTCACCGAACTGCTCCTTGTAGTGCTTGTAGGCCTGGTCGCTGGACTCGTACGTCACCTTCTGCACGATCGGCAGCCGGTCCAGCTCCGCCTTGATGTCGTTCTTCTGCTGCTGGGTGGCCGCGCCCTTGGCGCAGTTGGCACCGCTTTCGGCGTCGTTCTTGTTGCAGAAGAAGATGGAGACGTTGACCTTGTCGTACCAGTAGCCCTTCATGGTGCTGACCTGGTCGCGCATTAGCAGCGAGGCGCCGAACAGGCCGAGCGAAAGGGCTACGGAGACGATGACGGCGAATGTCATCGTGAGGTTTCGGCGGAGACCGACGCCGATCTCCGACAGGACGAACTGGGCGCGCATGGCGTCCTTTCAGTACTGGGGGCCGTACACGCTTAGTGCTGGTAGCCGTACACGCCGCGCGACTGGTCGCGTACGAGCCGGCCCTTCTCTAGTTCCATGACCCGCTTGCGCATCTGGTCGACGATCTGCTGGTCGTGGGTGGCCATGACCACCGTCGTACCGGTCCGGTTGATCCGGTCCAGCAGCTTCATGATGCCGACCGAGGTCTGCGGGTCGAGGTTGCCGGTGGGCTCGTCCGCGATGAGCAGCATCGGGCGGTTGACGAACGCCCGCGCGATGGCGACGCGCTGCTGCTCACCACCGGAGAGTTCACCCGGCATACGGTCCTCTTTGCCGCCGAGGCCGACGAGTTCGAGGACCTCGGGAACCGTCTTGCGGATCTGGCCCCGCGGCTTGCCGATGACCTCCAGGGCGAAGGCGACGTTCTCCCCCACGGTCTTGTTGGGGAGCAGCCGGAAGTCCTGGAAGACCGTCCCCACCTGGCGCCGCATCTGCGGAACCTTCCAGTTGGAGAGCTTGCCGAGGTCCTTGCCCAGAACGTGCACGTGGCCATGGCTCGCCCGCTCCTCGCGCAGCAGCAGCCGCAGGAAGGTGGACTTGCCGGAGCCCGAGGAGCCCACCAGGAAGACGAACTCGCCGCGCTCGATCTCGAGGGAGACATCCCTGAGTGCAGGGCGGTTCTGCTTCGGGTAGGTCTTGGAGACGTTGTCGAATCGGATCACTGATGCACCACGGTCGACCTGGATAGGGGCACGGGTTGCCGAGTTGCGGCTCCCGTCGGTGTGCGTGACCATACGCGAACCTCGCAGGACGGCGCAGTCGCCGTAGGCGGTTGGTGCGTTTATTCACGGCACCTACGGGACAAAAGGCGCACAATCTCGCGGGGCGCGCCGTTCCGGCGAGGAGCTGGCACAGTGGAGGAGGGAACCAATGCGCCTTCCGGTGCGTTGGTGCAGTGGAGAAGGAGGTCGCATGACGTACGACCGACTGGTGTGCGCCAACTGCGCGGCCCCTGTGAACGAGGGCCGCTGCCCCGTGTGCCGGGCAAGCAGAGAACGGCTTCAGCAGCAAGCGGGCGGTATCTTCGCCCAGCTCAGCCCCGCCATGCTGGTGGCGCTGATGATCCTGCTGATCGCGCTGGGTCTGCTCCTCCACCAGGCCGTCTGACCCCGGTACGAGGCTTCCTCGGCGGTCGCGGCAGCGCGGACGCCGAGGGGCCCGGAACGCAGTCGCGTCCCGGGCCCCTCCAGCTGTGGCACGTCGGCGTCAGGCCGCCGCGGCGCCGCCGCCGTTCTTGTTGATCAGGCGGGGCAGCATACGGAAGCCCACACCGCCCGCGATCATCGTCGCCGCACCGATGAGCAGGAAGGTGGTACCGGAGGAACCGGTCTCCGCCAGCTCGCCGCCCTTGGCCTGCTGCTTGGCCTGGCCGGGGGTGTCAGCGATCTGCTCCTTGCCCTTGCCGGGCTGCTCGATCGGCTTGGAGCCCTCGTTGTCGGGGCCGGTGCCGTCGGTGTCACCGATGGAGCTGCCACTGCCGGAGGTCTCGTTACCGCCGGTGGTCTCATTGCCACCAGTGGTCTCGTTACCGCCGGTGGTCTCGTTACCACCAGTGGTCTCATTGCCGCCCGTGGTCTCGTTACCACCAGTGGTCTCGTTACCGCCGGTGGTCTCATTGCCACCAGTGGTCTCGTTACCGCCGGTGGTCTCGTTACCGCCGGTGGTCTCATTGCCACCAGTGGTCTCGTTACCGCCGATCTCCTCGCCACCGGTGCCGCCGGTGTCCTCACCGCCGATGCCGCCGGTGCTGTCGTCACCGCCGATCTCGCCGCCGGTGCTGTCGTCGCCGCCGACCTGGCCGGTGGTCTCGCCACCGTCGGTGCTGCCGGTGGACTCGCCACCGGAGTCGCCGCCGCCGATGATCCCGCCGATGATGCCGCCGATGATCCCGCCGTCCTGGCCCGGGGTCTCACCCGGGCTGGCCGCGGAAGCAGCGCCGGCGGCGGTGAGCGACGCACCGGCCGCAATCACCGCACCGGCCGCAATGCGCGCTACGCGCAGCCGCGTCTTCTTCGTCATGTACTGCTACCCCCAGTAGCTGAACTCGTCATGGGAGCACCGCTGTGCGGGGCGACGAGCCGGTGCCGGGGTACGCGAGCCTCAGCTCCGCACAGCGGCCAGGCCGCTCAATTCCCCGTTACTGCACGCGCCCCAGACATACGCATGCCGCGCTCAGCCTTCCCAGTTCCGCCACTATCGTCAAGGTCGATTAAAGGCCGGATGCCCGAATTACCAAGAGTTGCGCGGTACATGGACATACGACTGTGACCAAACCCCCACAGCAAAAACAACTGCCTCCGCGAGGGAGGCAGTTGTTTCACCTTCGGACGGGACCGGCCCGTTACTTCTCCTGCTGCTTGCGCCAGCGGATTCCGGCCTCCAGGAAGCCGTCGATGTCGCCGTCCAGAACACCGGTCGGGTTGCCGACCTCGAACTCGGTCCGCAGGTCCTTGACCATCTGGTACGGGTGCAGGACGTACGAACGCATCTGGTTGCCCCAGGAATTGCCGCCGTCGCCCTTGAGCGCGTCCATCTTGGCCTGCTCCTCCTGGCGGCGGCGCTCAAGGAGCTTGGCCTGGAGGACGTTCATCGCGGTCGCCTTGTTCTGGATCTGCGAGCGCTCGTTCTGGCAGGAGACCACGATGCCGGTGGGGATGTGCGTCAGCCGGACCGCGGAGTCGGTGGTGTTGACGCCCTGGCCGCCGGGGCCGGACGAACGGTAGACGTCCACCCGCAGCTCGGACTCGTCGATCTCGATGTGGTCGGTCTGCTCGACGACGGGCAGCACCTCGACACCCGCGAACGAGGTCTGGCGGCGGCCCTGGTTGTCGAACGGCGAGATGCGCACCAGGCGGTGCGTGCCCTGCTCGACGGAGAGGGTGCCGTAGGCGTACGGCACCTGCACGGCGAAGGTGGTCGACTTGATGCCGGCCTCTTCCGCGTACGAGGTCTCGTAGAGCTCGGTCTTGTAGCCGTGCCGCTCGGCCCAGCGCAGATACATGCGCTGCAGCTTCTCGGCGAAGTCGGCGGCGTCGACGCCACCGGCCTCGGCGCGGATGTTGACGACCGCCTCACGGGAGTCGTACTCGCCGGACAGGAGGGTGCGGACCTCCAGCTCGTCGACCGCCTTGCGGACGGCGGACAGCTCGTCCTCGGCCTCCGCCCTGGCGTCCTCGTCGTCCTCGGCCTCGGCGAGCTCGAAGAGCACCTCAAGGTCGTCGACCCGGCCACGCAGGTCCTCGGCCTTGCGCAGCTGGCCCTGGAGGTAGGACAGCCGACTGGTGATCTTCTGTGCGTTCTCCGGGTCGTCCCACAGGGACGGCGCCGCGGCCTGCTCCTCGAGCACGGCGACATCGGCCCTCATCTTGTCGAGGTCCAGGACGGCCTCGATCGACCCCATGGTCGAGGAGAGGGACTTCAGCTCTTCGGATACATCGACGACTGCCACGCACCCAGCCTAACGGCTGCCACCGTCAGCGTGACCCGGCCCCGGCAGGCCGGACCCGCCGGGAGCCGTGCACGGCCGGTCCACGGCGGCCCGTACACCGGTCACCGCGCCGGTCATCGCCGGGCCCGGCGCGCGGCCAGCGCGCGCCGGGCGAGCGTCACGGCGTGTCCGGTTCCGACTGGTGGACGCCCGGTGTGGCGTCGCCCTGCTCGTCGTCGCCCGAGGCCAGCCAGCCGCCCAGGCCGGCCGCCACGAGCGCCGCGGCGGCGGCCGCCCCCAGCTTGATGCGGCGGCGGCGCACCGCCTCCGGGGACGCACGGTGCCGGGCCGAGCCCGCCCGGCGCTCACCGGCGGCGCGCGGGGCCCGGGCGGTGCCGTGGGCGCCGCCCGCCAGCTCGTCCGGGCCCGGGACGCGCATGCTGGTGTGCGTCTCCCGGTTGGAGTCGGGGACCGCGCCCTGCACCAGCGGGACCGCGCCGCGCGGCGGAGTGGCCTCGGCCGGTGCCGCCGACGGGTAGAACGCCTCCTCGCGGGAGCCGGCGGCGCCCTCCTGCTCGCCCTCCGGGTCCTCGTCGTCCGGCTCGTCGATGTCCAGCGGCGGGATGCCCGCCAGGCCGGGCAGCAGCTCCCGCAGCCGGGCGGCGAGCTCCGGGGCGCGCAGCCGGGAGGCCGGCGCCTTGGCCAGGCACTGCAGCAGCAGCTGCCACAGCTCGTCGGGGATACCGGGCAGCGGCGCCACGCTCTCCGTCACATGGCGGCGCAGCACCGCCCCGGGGTGTCCGCCCCCGAAGGGCGTGAAGCCGGCGAGCAGCTCGTACAGGACGGTCGCCAGCGCATAGACGTCCACGGAGGCGCGCGGCGGCAGCCCCTCGATGATCTCCGGGGCGAGGTAGTCGGGGGTGCCGATGACCTTGGTCGCCCTGGTGCGGCGCGGGGAGTCGACAAGCCGGGCGATACCGAAGTCGGTGAGCAGCGCGGGGTGCGCGCCACCGGGGCCGAGCGGGCCCTGCATGTCCAGCAGGACGTTCTCGGGCTTGACGTCGCGGTGCACGATCCGGGCGGCGTGCGCGGCGGCGAGCCCGTCGGCCACATCGGCGGCGATCGCGACCGCGGCCTCCGGGGCCAGCCGGCGCTCCCGCTCCAGACGGGTGCGCAGGTCGGTGCCCCGTACGAGCTCCATGACAAGCGCCAGGTCATTGCCGTCGACGACGAGATCGCGGACGCCGACGACATGGGGATGGTCCAGACCCAGCAGGGCCGCCCGCTCCTGTACGAAGCGGCCGACGAGCTCCTGGTCGGACGCGAGCTCCTCACGCAACAGCTTGATGGCCACGGCCCCTTCGGGACCCTCGCCCAGCCATACCGTGCCGGCACTGCCGCGTCCCAGGATCTGGTGGGCGGTGTACCGGCTGCCGATCTTCCGTGCCAAGACTGCTCCGACGTGTCGGGCCCCCGAGCGTCCTGCGGGGGCTGAGGTTGGCGTCAAAGCTACGCGGGTGCCAGGGGGTTCAATGCCCCGGACGGTGGCAACCTTCACTTCTGTGAGCGAAATTCTCCGCCGGAAGTCGACAAATCCACTGAGTGGGTCTTAGGGCCCGTCCGGCGGATGACGGCCGGACAGGCCCGGGGGGCGGGGGGCCGCCCGCGGCTGCACGGAGCGCGCGGACGGCCGACGTCACCTGCTGAGGCCCCGCACGAAGCTCTCCACGCTGTGGTAGACCTCCCCGATCTGCGCGAAGAAGCCCCTCGTCGTGCCGATCCACTCCTGGAGCGGGGTCAGCTCCCAGATCAGCCAGGCGGCCACGAACAGGAGTATCAGCGTGAACAGACAGCCCTTGAGGCAGCCCAGGCCGGGGATCTTCATCGGGTTGGCGCTGCGCTGACGGGGCTCGCGCCGGGGCCGGGGCTCCGGCGCGGGCGGCCGCTGCGGCTCGTAGCGCTGCGGCGGCGGCTCCTGGCGCCGCTGGGGCGCCTGCGGCTGCCGCTGCTGTTGCGGCGGCTGCTGCTGGGCGTACGGCACCGGAGCGGGCTGCTGGCGGTACTGCTGCTGCGGGCGCTGCGGCGGCTGCTGGGGGGCCTGGCGCTGCGGACGGCGGCGCAGCGGGTCCTCGCTGGGGTCCAGGTACTGCACCTGGGTCTGCTCGTTGCGGTCGCGGGCGGCCCGCATCTGGGACTCCCACGGGTGCGGACCGTCGGGCCCCTGCGGGCCTCCGGCCGGTGCGCCCATGGGCATCGGCGGCATGGCCCGCGTCGGATCGCCCTGCCCGGCGGGGCCGTTCGGGCCGCCCGGTCCGCCCGGTCCGCCCGTGGAGGGCAGCACGCTGGTCGCCGCGCCCGGGTCGTACGAACCGGCGCCCGACGGAAGCACCTGGGTGGGGTCGGCGTCGCCTCCGGCGGCCTGGCCGCCGTCGGCACCCGTACCGGGAACCGTGGCGGGCGCGGGGTCGGGGGCGAGCAGCGCGGCGACACCGAGCGCGGCCTCGGCCTCGGCGGGACGGGCGTGCACCCCGATCCCGGCCGCGACGGTGCGCAGCGCACGGGCGAGGCTCTCGGCGCCGGGCCGCTCCTCGGGCCGCTTGCGCAGACAGCGCTCTATGACCGTCCACAGCGGCTCGGGCAGCGTGCTGGGGCGCTGCGGCTCCTCGCTGAGGTGCCGGTGCAGCACCTCCAGGGCGGTCGACCCGGCGAACGGCGGACGGCCGGTGACCAGCTCGTACAGCAGGATGCCGGCGCCGTAGATGTCCACGGCAGAGGTCTGCGGACGGCCCTCGGCGGACTCCGGCGCCACATAGGCGGGAGTGCCGACGAACTCATGGGTGCGAGTCAGGCCCGGGGAGTCGGCCAGCCGGGCGATGCCGAAGTCGGTCAGCATCGGGTGCATCTCGCTGCTGCCGTCCGACCCCGCGAGCAGGACGTTGGCGGGCTTGAGGTCGCGGTGGACCACACCGTCGGCATGGCTGGCGGCCAGCGCGTCGGCGATCTGGGCCGTGAGCAGCGCGGCGGCCACCGGGCTGAAGGGGCCGCTGTCGCGCAGATAGCGGTGCAGGTCGGGGCCGTCGACCAGGTCCATGACCAGGGCGAGCAGATCGCCCTCGACGACGAGGTCGCGGGTACGGACGATGTTCGGGTGGGTGAGCCGCAACAGGACGGAGCGCTCCCGCAGGAACCGCATCACCACGTCCGCGTCGTGCGCCAGCTCCTCCTTGAGGACCTTGATCGCGACCGTCTCACCGGGCTCTCCGGCCACGGCGGCCTCGGCGCCCGCCGTCTCCCGCTGGCGGGCACGCCAGACGGTGCCCGTGGCACCGCGTCCCAGCGGCTCCTCGAGCAGGTACTTGCTGCCTACCGGCCGCACGTCATGCGCTCCCTGGTCGTGGTGGATCTCTTGCCCGGCCCGCTGGTCAGCTGATCAACTCCGCGCGGACCGTCCGACCCACTGTAGTGCCGTCGCACAATCTTTTCGGTCCGGCGGCCCAGTGCGGGCTTGTGGAAAAGACGCGGGTTCGGGGCGGATGGTTGCCTGCCGGAGCCCGGACGGTGCGGACGGGGCCCGCGCGGTCCGGTCCGGAGACCTTCCGAGCTGACCACGGCGGTCGAAATCCGGCCGGGCACGGCGCGCAAGCAGGCACTTTTTCGCCCTTAGAAGACCAATCAAGATCACTGAACGGCGGTCGGCGGGCGCGTTGTCAGTGGCAGGTGCGAGGATGCACCCAGCACGATGCGGTGGGGCGCACGGTCCTTGTCGCGACGTGCACTTGGGACTTGTACGTGCCGACGTGCTCGGGTGTGGTGGGGGGAGCGAGCGGGCCCCCTGCCGGATCCCGGCAGAAGGGACCGTTGACGGCGATGCAGATCCGGCTGACCGTCCTCGGGCCGCGCAGCGGCCACACCACACGGGCCTGCGATGTGCTGGTGACGGCCCCTGCCGGGACCGCGCTGGCGGCGGTGGCCGGCTCGCTCGCCGCCTCCGTGGCGGGCTCGGGTGCGGATGTCGGCGGTGCGGGCGGCGGCAGCGGCCCCGTCGTCCTGTATGCCGGGTCCGAGCGGCTCGATCCACAGCGCGCGGCGATCGGCGAGCCCCCGCTGATCGACGGCGCGGTGCTCTCCCTCCAGAGCCCGGGACCTGCTCCGGCCCACGGTCTGCCGCACGGCTCCGCGCGGCTCCGCATCATCTCCGGGCCCGATGCCGGCGGGGTGCATCTGCTGCACGGCGGACAGATCCGCATCGGCCGCTCCGCCGACGCGGACGTCCCCCTCGACGACCCCGATGTCTCACGGCTGCACTGCGCCGTGACGGTCGAACCGGACGGCTCGGTGTCCGTCGCCGACCTGCACTCCACGAACGGCACCGCCGTGGACGGCACCGACCTCGACGAACGGCCCGCACCCCTGCGGCCCGGCACCCTTCTCCGTATCGGCGAGTCCGCCCTGCGCCTGCAGTCCGCGCCCGGCGCCCCGGACCCCGCCCTGGCGACCGCACCGGACGGCGAGGGGCATCTGCGGATCACCCCGGGCACCGCGGACAGCGTCACGGCGGGACGGGCCGAGGAGTACCGGACAGACGGGGCGGCGGGCCCGCACGGGGCCACCGTCGCCACCGCCGGGGCCTATTCCGGAGCCGGTGCGTACGCCCAGGTGGCCGGCGGCGCGTCCGCCCCCCTGACGGCTCCCCCGCCCGCGCAGGCCCCGGCCGCGCCCGGACGGCGGGACACCCCCCTGCGCGGCACCCCGACCGGATACGGAGCAACGGCCTCCGGCGCACCGGCCCCCGGCCCCGGCTCGCCGCGCGCCGCCGGTACACCCTTCCCGGACGCCTCCACCGGCCATGTCTACGACCGCACCACCGACGACGGCACCCCGTCGGCCGGCTGGGGGCCCGGCGTCCGGGAACCGGCCGGCGGCTTCGCGGACGCCGCACAGCAGCGGACGCACGGCGGGCAGCAGGCACTGGTCCCGGCCGACGAGGTACCCCGTAAGGGCGGGCGGCGGGGCGGTATCGGGGCCTGGGCGCGCCGGCTGGCGGGCGGCCGGCCCGCCGTGGAGCGGCCGGACGAGGCCTTCGCGGCCGAGTACGCACCGGCCGGTGACCCCGCGGCGGCCCGCGCGAACGCCCCCGGCGGCGCCCGGAGCGCCGAAGGGCCCTCCGGGCCCGCCGCCGAGGAACGATGGCCGGATGCCGCCGCGATCCTGCTCACCGCGCTGGGCCCGGGGCCGCGGCTCTGGGAGCGCGGCCCGGACCACCCCGACGCGCTGACCGTCCGGCTGGGGACCGCCGCCCGCAGCGGCGGCCGCGCCGCGGTGCCGGTCACCGTCGAACTGCGCCGGGCGGGCTCCCTCGGCCTCGCCGGGCCGCGGGCGCGGCTGACCGGGCTGGCCCGCTGCGCCCTCGCCCAGCTCGCCGCCCTGCACTCCCCCGCCACCCTCGACATCGTGCTGATCAGCACGGACCGGGCGCGCCCGGCCGAGGAGCGGGTGGCGGACTGGTCCTGGCTCGGCTGGCTGCCGCAGGTCCGCCCGGACCGCGGCCAGGACTGCCGGCTGCTGCTCGCCTACGACACGGATCAGGCCCAGGCGCGGGCGACCGAGCTGGTGCGCCGGCTCGACGACGGCCCGCTGGGCCCCGGCTGGGCCGAGGCCGAGCGCGCCGAGATCGCCGCCGCCGCGGCCCGCCACCAGGGCCCGTACACCCTCGTGATCGTGGACGGCGACCCCGGAACCTCCGCGCTGCGCGAGACCACCGCCCGGCTGGCCGCGGCCGGTCCGGCGGCCGGTATCCATCTGCTGTGCCTGGCCGAGACCCCGGCCGCCTCCCCCGCCTTCCCGCTGGCCGCGACCTACGAAGCGGCCCGGAAGGCCTCGCCCGCCTTCGGGGAGTGCGGGGCGGTCGCGGTGCTCAGCGGCGATGTCGCCACGGCACTGCGCGTCGTCCAGCCGGGCTCGGGCCCCAACGGCACGGTCGCGACGGTGGACGCGGTCTCCGGCGCCTGGGCGGAGCGGTTCGCCCGGGCGCTGGCGCCGCTGCGCGAGACCGACCCGACGGCCACGGCCGGCGGTGGCGCGGCGATGCGGGCGGCCGTCCCGCTGCCCGATACGGCGCGGCTGCTGGACGAGTTGGGGCTGGCCCGCGCCACCCCGGCGTCCCTGATGGCCCGTTGGGCCGCCGCCCTGGACACCGACCGGCCCGGCGCCGCCGCGGTCCTCGGCGCCGGACCGCACGGCCCGCTGTGCGCCGACCTCGCCGCCGACGGCTCGCATCTCCTCCTGGAGGGCGCCGCGGCCACCGGCAAGACCGAGCTGCTGCGTTCACTGGCCGCCTCGCTCGCCGCCGCCGACCGCCCGGACCTGCTGTCGCTGGTGCTGGTCGACGGCGGCGGCAGCGAGCGCGGCGAGGGACTGCGGGTGTGCACCGACCTGCCGCATGTCACGACGTATCTCGCCGCCTCGGACCCGGTCCGGATGCGGGAGTTCGCCCAGGCGCTGTCCTCGGAGCTGAAGCGCCGGGCGGAGATACTCGCCGGCACCCCGTTCGCCGAGTGGCGCAGCAAGCATCTGCCGGCACCGCGGATCGCCGCACCACGACGCTCGACCGAGGGCGGTGACGGAGAGCAGGAACCAATCACTCTCCGTAATCGTTGCCGGAACAAGGAGGAAGGAGGCGCCACCCCGGCAGACCCGTCAACGACCGGCACCCTACGCCTCCGCACCCGAAGCGGAGCCCCCGCCGAGGACACCGCACAGCAGCCCGCGGCGCCCATGCCGCGACTGTTCGTCCTGGTCGACGACTTCGACGCACTCGTGGCGCCGGCGCTGGGCAGCACGGGCCGCCCGGCCGCCGGGTCCGTGGTACGCGCCCTGGAGGCGGTGGCCCGGGACGGGGCGGAGCTCGGGGTGCACCTCATAGCCGCCACCGGCCATCCGGACCGTACGGCGGAGACCGCGACCAGCGAACGGTCCGGTCTGCGCGTCCAGTTGGGCGCCACCACCGATCCGTCCGAGCCGGTACCCACGGGCCGCGGACGGCTCCACCGCGCGGCGGACGGCTCCTCGACACCGTTCCAGGCCGGCCGCGTCACGGGCCGGATACCCCGGACGTCCACCCTCCGGCCGACGGTCGTCCCGCTGGAGTGGCAGCGGATGGGCGACCCGCCGGCCCGGCGCCCGCTGCGCGAGCTAGGCAACGGCCCGACGGACCTGGCCCTGCTCGCCAGCGCACTGCAACGGGCCGCACAGTCCTCGGGGGCGTCGGCCGCCCCGCCGCTGCTGTGAAGCGCGGGCGCCCACCCGTGACCAGCTCCGTCACGCCACCGGCACCCAGCCCCGTCACGTCATGTCGCCCATAACAGCCCTGTCACGAAAGGCCGGTTGACGCGGAAGGCGGTATTGCGGACCCCGTGGCCAGGGCGTAGGACTGTCGCACACCGCACTGCAGGACGCAGCGCACCGGATACCTCACACCGACACGACAGACGCACCGCTCCCGCACCGCGCGGTGCAGCGCAGCGCGCGACGCGGCTGCAGCGCGACGTAGTACCCGCACCGTGTGGCGCATTCGCGCCGCGCGACGCACGCGCACCACGGGACGCACCCGTGCCGCGCGACGCAGCGGCAGTGCGCTGCGACGGCGCCGCTCGGCGCGGAAGCAGGGCGCGGCGCGCAGCCCAGCGCACGGCACCACCGCGCCACCGCTCGGCACCACCGCACCGCACCGCACCACCGCACCGCACCGCACCACCGCTCGGACCGCTCAGCACCACCGCACCGCACCACCGCACCTCCGCACCGCACGAACGGCACGGCCCACACGAACTGCACGGCAGGGACGTCGCGGTAGGGCGTGAGGTGGATTTCTTTGCACCCGGTATGGCAGGCGCAGCGATAAGGGGTTACGGGGATGCGCAGACGACTCGACCGGACGGCTGGACGCGCCACGACCGTGGTGGCGGCGACCGCGGTACTCGGGCTGGTGCTGGCCGGCTGCGGGGGCGGCAGCGGCGGTGGCACGAAGGACGAGGGGAGCGGCGGCGGCAAGGGCGGCAGTACCGCCCCCACGGTGCAGCTGCCCTCGCTCAAGGGCCAGAAGTTGCAGGTCACCGCGGTGTGGACGGGGCCCGAACGGGAGAACTTCGGCAAGGTGCTGGACGAGTTCGAGAAGCGTACCGGCGCCACGGTCGACTTCGTGCCCAGTGGTGACGACATGGCGGGCTTCATCGGGTCCAAGGTCGCCGGTGGCGGCCCGCCGGACATTGCGATGCTCCAACAGGTCGGTGTGCTCAAGGAGTTCGCGCAGAAGGGCTGGCTCAAGCCGCTGGGTGCGAGCGCCAAGGCGCAGCTTGCCAAGAACTATGCGAAGGCCTGGCGGGATCTCGGCGCTCACAAGGGCACCCCGTACGGCGTGTACTTCAAGGCCAGTAACAAGTCGTTGGTCTGGTACAACGCCCAGGCGTTCGACAACGCGGGTGCCCATGAGCCGAAGACCTGGCCGGACTTCGTCAAGGCGGCGGAGGTCATCGCCGAGTCGGGCGTGGAGCCGGTCTCGGTGGGGGGTTCGGACGGCTGGACGCTGACGGACTGGTTCGAGAACATCTATCTCTCGCAGGCGGGCCCGGAGAAGTACGACCAGCTGGCGCAGCACAAGATCAAGTGGACCGACCCGACGGTCAAGCGGGCGCTGACCACGCTCGGGCAGCTCTTCGGCCGTAAGGATCTGCTGGCGGGCGGCAACTCCGGTGCGCTGCAGACGGACTTCCCGACGTCGGTGACCCAGACCTTCAGCGGTGGTGACACCCCCAAGGCCGCGATGGTCTCCTCGGCCGACTTCGCCGCCGCCAACATCACCCAGACCAAGGCCAGGGTCGGTACGGACGCCAAGGTGTTCCCGTTCCCGGCGGTGGGCGCGAAGTCCCCGGTGGTGACCGGCGGCGATGTGGCGGTGGCCCTCAAGGACACCAAGGCCGCGCAGGCGCTGCTGGCGTTCCTGGCGTCGACGGACGCCGCCAAGATCTGGGCGCAGGCGGGCGGGTTCATCTCGCCCAACAAGGAGCTCGACCAGGCGGCGTACGCCGATGCGGTGATGCGCGAGATCGCCAAGGCGCTGGTCGCGGCGGGCGACGACTTCCGCTTCGACATGTCCGACCAGGCGCCCGCCTCGTTCGGCGGCAAGCCGGGCCAGGGCGAGTGGAAGGACCTGCAGGACTTCCTGAAGAACCCCAAGGACATCGCGGGTACGCAGGCGCAGCTGGAGAAGGACGCCGCCGCGTCGTTCGGGCACTGACGCCGACCGCCTCGACCGGGACCGGGGGACCGTCACCATGAGCGACGAAGAGGTCAGCAGGGCGGGCGAGCGGAGCCGCAGGAGGGGCGGAGGCGGCGGCGCGAGCCTCGGGAGGACCAGAGGCGGCGACGCGGACCGCGGGAGGACCGGAGACAGCGGCCCGGACCGCGGGAGGGCCGGAGGCAGCGGCGCGGGCCGGAGGAGGGCCGGAGGGCGCGGCGCGGGCCGCGGGCGTGTTCTGGGTGCCCGTCCGTGGCTCGCCGCGGTGTTTCTGTTGCCGGCGCTGCTGCTGCTCGGTGCGCTGGTCGTCTATCCGATCGTGTTCTCCGTCCACCGCAGTCTGTTCGACGCGTCCGGTGACGGTTTCGTGGGGCTGGACAACTACGGCGCGATGTTCTCGGACGAGGGCATCCGCACGGCGCTGCGGAACAACGTCGTCTGGGTGGTGGTGGCGCCGACGGTCTCGACCGCGCTGGGGCTGATCTTCGCGGTGCTGACCGAGCGGATCCGCTGGGGCACCGCCTTCAAGCTGATCGTGTTCATGCCGATGGGGATCTCGATGCTGGCGGCCGGGATCATCTTCCGGCTGGTCTACGACCAGGCGCCGGAGCGCGGGGTCGCCAACGCGGTGTGGGTCGGCGTCCACGACACTTTCGCCGACCCGGCGCCGTTCCCCGGCGCCAAGCCGCGGCCGCGTGCCGATCTGAAGCCGTCGGGGGGTGGCGCCTTCACCACCGGGTCGGCGGTCCGGTCGGGGTCGCCCGTGCTGCTGCCGCTGGTCGCCGTCCAGCCGGGCGATCTGCGCGGGGCGCGGTCGGCCTCAGCCGCCCGGCCGCAGCCGGGCAGGATCACCGGCACCGCGTGGCTGGACTTCACCCGGGGCGGCGGCGGCCGGCCCAATGCTGTCGACGGCAGTGAGAAGGCGCTGGCCGGTCTGCGCGTCGAGGCGGTCCGGGGCGGCAGGGTGGTCGCCTCGGCCACGACGGCGGCCGACGGCACCTTTGCGCTGCCCGCCGGCAAGGCCGAGGGTGCCCGGCTGCGGCTGCCCGCGGCGAACTTCGCGGAGGCCTATCGCGGTGTCGACTGGCTCGGCCCGGCGCTGGTCACCCCGGCCATCATCGGCTCGTACGTCTGGATGTGGGCGGGTTTCGCGATGGTGCTGATCGCGGCGGGTCTGGCGGCCGTGCCGCGGGAGCTGCTGGAGGCCGCGCGGGTGGACGGTGCGGGCGAGTGGCAGGTCTTCCGCCGGATCACGGTGCCGCTGCTGGCGCCGGTGCTGGTGGTCGTGCTGGTCACCCTCATGATCAATGTGCTGAAGATCTTCGATCTGGTCTACATCATCGCGCCGGGCTCCAGCATCCGGTCCGCGAATGTGCTGGCGCTCCAGCTCTTCCAGTCGTCGTTCGGCACGGATGTCGACGAGGGCCTGGGCAGCGCGATCGCCGTCTTCCTGCTGCTGCTCGTGCTGCCGGTGATGTACGTCAATCTCCGGCGCCTACGGAAGGAGCGTCGCCGATGACGACCGTGGAGGGTGTCGCACCGGCCGGGCGCCCCGGTGCCGCCGGTGGCGTACGGGCCCGGCGGTCGCCGGCCGCGCGGATCGCGGCGCGGACCGGCGGCGGCGCGGTGCGGGTCTTCCTGGTCCTCGTCGCGCTGTTCTGGCTGATGCCGTCGGTGGGGCTGCTGCTGTCCTCGCTGCGCGGTCCGCAGCAGATCGCCGAGTCCGGCTGGTGGCAGGTCTTCAGTGAGCCGGCCCAGATCACCTGGGACAACTACAGCCAGCTGCTGTCCAACGACAAGGTGATGGGTTCGCTGCTGACCACGGCTGCGATCACGGTGCCGGCGACGGTGCTGGTCGTCGTCATCGGCTCGCTGGCCGGCTATGCGTTCGCCTGGATGGACTTCCCCGGCCGGGACGGGTGGTTCCTGGCCGTGGTGGGGCTGCTGGTGGTGCCCGTACAGGTGGCGCTGATCCCGGTGGCCAAGCTGTTCGGGGCGGTGGGGCTGTTCGAGACGACGGCCGGGGTGGTCCTGTTCCATACGGCCTTCGGGCTGCCGTTCGCAGTGTTCCTGCTGCGGAACTTCTTCGCCGAGATCCCGCGCGAGCTGCTGGAGGCGGCCCGGCTGGACGGGGCGGGTGAGCTGCGGCTGTTCACCCGGGTCGTACTGCCGCTGGGCGGTCCGGCGATCGCCTCGCTGGGGATCTTCCAGTTCCTGTGGGTGTGGAACGACATGCTGATCGCGCTGATCTTCGCGGACAGCGGCAATCCGCCGGTCACGGTCGCCCTGCAGCAGGAGGTGCGCCAGTTCGGCAACAACATCGATGTGCTGGCGCCCGGCGCTTTTCTGTCGATGGTGGTGCCGTTGATCGTCTTCTTCGCCTTCCAGCGCCAGTTCGTCTCGGGTGTGATGGCCGGTGCGGTGAAGTGATCTGCGCGCGGGGGCCCGCTGCCGCCGGGCTGCGCGCCATCTCCCGTTCACTTTCCTCCGCCTACGATGCCGTCGGTGCCGTGCCGCGCAGGGTACGACCGGGTTCCTTCATGGGGACCGCCTGAGCGGCGCCCGCATGTCTCGTGGAGCGAGGCGTGGCGCCCTGGCCCCTGCCGGGCCGCCCCTGCGCAGCGGTCGTGGCACCGGGCGGGCGCCCATAACTGCAGAGATGCACAACAGCAGACAGCAGACAGCAGAAATCCTTACGGAGTCGATGGGGTCCGTGGCGTCCACGGAGTCCATGGATTCCCGGATTTCCTGCGCTCCCCGTATTCCCCGCATATCCACGGCAGACAGCGCCGGTACATACCGCACCTTCCTCCCCCCACGCACGTGTCGTCATACGCCCTTACGTTCCCGACCGTCTGGAGACGGACCGCACATGACTGCCCCCATCGCAGACCAGAGTGCCGAACAACTCCCGCGCCCCACCCGGCTTTCCGAGGTCAAGGGCTGGTTCTTCACCGCGGACCAGCTGCTCTTCGACTGGTTCCTGAAGCGCCAGCAGGAGCGTTCGGAGCCGGGTGATCTGCTCGAACTGGGTGCGTACATGGGCAAGAGCGCCATCTTCCTCGGTGCGCGGCGGCGGGCCGGCGAGCGCTTCACGGTCTGCGATCTCTTCGACTCCCCCGCCGAGGACTCCTCCAACTCCCAGGAGATGAAGAAGTCCTATGCGACCCTGACGCGCCGCGCGTTCGAGGCGAACTACCTTGCGTTCCATGAGGAGTTGCCGACCATCGTGCAGGGCCTCAGCTCGATCGTCACCGACCATGTCGAGGAGGGCTCGGTGCGTTTCGCCCATATCGACGCCTCGCATCTGTACGAGCATGTGCACGGCGACATCCTCGCGGTGCGCGAGCTGCTCACCTCCCACGGTGTCGTGGTGATGGACGACTACCGCGCCGAGCACTGCCCGGGGGTGGCCGCCGCGACCTGGCAGGCCGTCGCGAACGAGGGGCTGCGCCCCATCTGCATCACGGGCACCAAGTTCTACGGGACCTGGGGCGATCCGGAGCCGCTCCAGCAGGCGCTGGTGGACTGGATCAAGGCCCGTGGGGACATCTGGCACGAGGTGCAGTACGTCAACGACGCCCCGCTGGTCCGGCTGAGCGCCAAGGGCGCCAAGGAGCCCGCCCATCCGGTGTCCCGGTACACGTCCGGGGGCGGCCGTGCCCTGTCGCGGCCTTCGGCCCGGGCGCCGAAGGCCTCCGCGGCCCGTCCGGGCCCGCGCGCGCCGCTCCCGGCCCGCAGCACCCTGCGCCGGGTCGCCCTGGACGTGCTGCCGCCGGTGGTCACCCGGGCGGTCGTGAACGCCCGTCGGCGCGCCCGTACCCGCTGACCGCACCGCGCGGGGCCGGGCGGCCGGGGTCCGCCGCGGCCCCGGGCACCGGGTCCCGAGCACCGGATCCGGGCAGGGTCCGGGCACCGGCCCCGGGCCCCGGCGGGTCTACCGCGGCACCTGCCCCACCAGGACGAACACATTGGAGCGCAGCAGCATCCCGGCCGGGCGCGGCAGCGGATGGGAGTACGTCCGCCGTACCGTCAGCCCGGCGGATTCGGCGAAGGCGCGCAGCAGCGGGAAGTCGGTGAAGCGCACCGGGGCGGGGCCGGCCCGGTGTCCGGCCTCCTGCGCGGTGATCAGCAGGACTCCGCCGCCGGGCCGGACGTACGGCACATACGCCCGCAGCAGGCCTTCGACCTGCTCGTCGTCCAGGTGTTCCAGGACGTGCGCGGTCAGCAGCGCGTCGAAGGCGCCGGGACGGGCGTGCGGGCTCGCGAGGAAGGTGTCGGCCGTGTAGGCGGTCAGTCCGCGCTGCCGGCAGTGCGCCACGGACTGCGGGTCGTGGTCGACCCCGACGCTGCCGGGCGCGCAGTCGGCGAGGGTGTCGCCGGTGCCGCAGCCGATCTCCAGCACCCGCCCGGTGCCGATCCGCCGCAGCTGGCTGCGGAACGGGGACCGGGCGGGCAGCAGCCGCGCCGGGCCGCCGCGCCGCCGCTCGGCCGGCAGCCGCGCGGTGGAGGCGGACGGGGCGGTGCCCGCGGCGGGCGCGGGCCGGGCGGTCCGGACGTCGCTGCCGGGCGGTCCGGCGTCGGGGCTGTCGGTGGCGGCGGAGCTGTCGGTTCGGCCGGGCATCGGGACGCGGTCACCTTCCCTGGGGGAAACACGGCGCGCGGGGCGCCGTAAAGCTGTGCAACGGGTCTACGGCATCGGACGCGGCCCGGCGCTACGGCGCGCCGATTTCGCACACCGAGCGTAATGAGCTGACCACGCACTGTCGATGATGCGCCTCACCCTTTCAGCGCAGATCCGGTGACCGTGCCGCCGTGGGCGAGTTGAACGGACCGGTCTTGTGCATCGCCAGTCCGGAAAGGCTTGGTCCGCGTATGAAGCCACGGCTCACCGTCGTCGTCCCGGTCCATCGCATCGAGGGGTCCGAGCGGAATGTGGAGGAGTGCCTGGAGTCGGTCGCGGCCCAGACGCTGACCGAGCTGGATGTGGTGCTGGTGGACGGCCCACCCGCGGCGGGGCGCGATGACGCCGGCGCCGCGGAGTCCGCCCCCGCCGCCCTCGCCCGGCGTTTCGCCGCCCGCGATCCGCGGTTCCGGATCGTCCACCACTCCGGGGACGGTCCGGCCCCCGGCTGTGGCGCGGTCCGCAACACCGGGGCCCGGCACGCCTATCCGCACACCGACTACCTCGCGTTCCTCGACGCGGGCGAGGATGTGCTGCTGCCGCGTGCGTACGAGGATCTCGTCGGCCTGCTGGACAGGTCCGGGTCGGACCTCGCGACCGGCAACGTCTACCGGCTCGGGGCGGCCGGCCGCAGCCAGTCCGCCCACCATCCGGCCGGCCGTGAGACCGTGCTGCGCACCCGCGTCGGCGACGATCTCACGCTGCTGTCCGACCATGTGGCCCGGAACAAGGTGTTCCGCCGGACCTTCTGGGACCGGCACGGCTTCGCCTTCCCGGAGGGCGAGTGGTGCCATGACGCGGCGGTGACGCTGCCCGCTTTCTTCCTCGCCGAGGCGGTCGATGTGCTGCACGAGCACGTCTGTTACCGGCGGCTGCCGGAGGGGCCGGACCGGCACCGGCGGCTGGATGCCCGGGGCGTACGGGACCGGTTCGCGGCGGTGGCCGGTATCCGGCGCTTCCTCGCCGATCCGGCCCGCGACCGGCTGAGCGGCCACCGGCGCGACTACGACCGCGCGCAGCTCACCGAGGGGCTGCTCGACCTGGTCGAGTCGCTGCCGGGGGCGGCGCCGGAGTGCCGGACGGCGTTCCTGGACTGTGCCCGCGACTTCCTGTCCGGGGTGGATCCGCGGCTGTTCCCCACGCTCCCCGTGGAGCTGCGGATGCGCTGGTATCTGATCCGCGCCGGGCGGCTGGCGGATCTGCTGGCGCTGCTGACCCACGAGGCCCGCAATCCGGCCGGGTTCACCGTCGCCGGGCCGCCGCTGCGCAAGCGGGCGGTGCTGCCGCTGACGCCGCCGCTGGAGCTGCCGCCGGGCGTGACCCGGCTGGACCGTGCGGACTTCCCCGTCGTGGCCCGGGTGAGGGAAGCGGTGTGGCGGGACGGGGTGCTGGTGCTGCGCGGCTACGCCTATCTCCGCAATCTGGACGCCGCGGCCCGGCACCGCTACCTCAGGACGGCGGTGCTGTCGTGCGGGCGGCGGCGCATCCTGCTGCCGCTGCGCGCGGTGGCGATGCCGGAGGCGACCGCCGAGTCCGGTCAGGAGCTGCACTGTTACGACTGGTCGGGCTTCGAGATGCGGCTCGATCCGGCCCGGCTGCGCAGGGGCGGGCACTGGGAGGAGGGCGACTGGACCGTCGGGGTGCTGCTGGCGTCGGCGGGCGTGGTGGGGTCCGGGGCGCTGCAGGCACCGGACACCGGCTCGGGCGCCGCGCCGCGCGCCCACGACGTGGCCGGCGGCGGCGCGGACGACGGGGTGCGGATCACGCCCTGGTACGCGGGCGGGCGGCTGCGGCTGTCGGTGCACCGCCGCACCCGGCGGCTGGCCGGCCACCGTGCCGCGGCCGCCGGTGATCTGGACCTGACCGTCACCGTGCCCGGTCCGCCGCCCGCCGCGCTGCGGCTGACCCACCAGGGGACCGGCACGGTGGTGTCGTTCCCGGTGGAGACGGCGCCGCCCGAGGAGCCGGAGCCCGGGGAGGCGGGCCCCGGGGAGGCGGGCGAGGTGTCCGGGGGCGCGTACGGCGCCCCGTCGTCGACGCACACCTTCCGCATCCGGCTCGACGCGCTCGCCGCGGCGCGCCCCACCCGGGACGGCGCGCCGCGGGCCATCCCGCCCGCGCACACCGTGAGCTGGGCGGCGGAACTGGTACTGCCCGGCGGCGGCACCGACCCGGTCGCCTGCGCCCCCGGGCTGGCGCCGGTCCCGTATCCGCTGCCGCACGGCCGTGAGCTGGTCGTGGCCGCCACTCCGGCGGGGCATCTCGTGCTGGACGACCGCATCCCGCAGCCGTATCTGGACCGGCTGTTGTGGCGCACGGACGGCACGCTGCTCCTGTCGGGCGGGCTGCCGGCGGCCGCGCCGCACGCCACCGAACTGGTCCTCAAGCACGGGGCGCACGCCGCCGAGCTGGCCTTCCCCACCACGCACGACGAGGGCCGGTTCCACGGCACACTGCCGCTGGGCGCGCTGCCCTCGCTGGCCGGGACGCTGCCGCTGCGTGAGGGCCGCTGGACGCTGCATCTGCGGGAACGGGGCGCGGTGGGCTCCCCGTTGGACGCCCCGGTCCGCTGTGCGCCGTCCGTGCTCGACGGGCTGCCGGCCTCCCGTACGGTCCGCGGCAAGCCGCTCGCCCTCGACCGGCACCGGCAGGACGAGGCGCTGGTGGTGGCGGGGCCCGCGCTGCCCGCCACCGACCGCGGCCCCTACCGCCGCCGGATGCTGCGCGAACAGCACTATTCGCTGCACCGTTCCCGCCCGCTGCGCGACACCGTGCTCTACAGCAGCTTCGGCGGCCGCGCGTACGGGGATTCCCCGCGCGCGGTGCACGAGGAGCTGGTCCGCCGGGGCATGGAGGTGGAGCATCTGTGGGCGGTGCGCGACGCGCAGACCGCGGTGCCGGAGACGGCCCGGGCGGTGCTGGTGGGCAGCGCCGAGTGGCACGGCGCGCTGGCGCACAGCCGCTGGGTGGTCACCAACACGCATCTGCCCCGGTGGTTCACCCGCCGCGGCGGCCAGCGGATCATCCAGACCTGGCACGGCACCCCGCTCAAGCGGATCGGCGCCGATCTGGCCGGCACGCTGTGCGCGGGCCTGGCGCATCTGGCGCCGCGGCCGCGGGTCAGCCGGCAGTGGAGCGTGCTGCTGTCGCCCAATGCGCACAGCACACCGGTGCTGCGCTCCGCGCTGGGCTACTCGGGGCGGCTGCTGGAGACGGGACTGCCGCGCACCGACGCCCTGTTCGCCCCCGACCGTGAGCTGACGGCGGCGGCGGTACGGGAGCGCCTGGGGATCGAGCCGGGCAGGAAGGTCGTGCTGTACGCGCCGACACCGCGCGACGATCTGGCCTACGACGCGGGCCACCACCGGCTGCATCTGCCGCTCGATCTGGAGCTGGCGCGGCGGGAGCTGGCCGAGGACCATGTGCTGCTGGTCCGCGGCCATCCGATGGTGGCCGACCGGCTGCCGGCCCACCATGCGCCGTTCGCGCTCGATGTGTCCGCCCACCCGGACGCGACGGAGCTGCTGCTGGCGGCGGATGTGCTGGTCACCGACTACTCGTCGCTGGCCGCCGACTTCGCCAACACGGGCCGCCCGATGCTCTTTCTGACCCCCGATCTGCCGCACTACCGCGACACCCTGCGGGGCTTCACCCTCGATTTCGAGGCCCGGGTGCCGGGGCCGCTGCTCAGCTCGACCGGTGAACTGGTCGACGCGCTGGGGGACTTGACGGCTATCGCCGCGGCGGGGGCGGAGGCGTACGCGGATTTCCGGGAGACCTTCTGCCACCGGGACGACGGCGGCGCGGCGGGACGGGTCGCGGATCTGATGGAGCGGTGACCGGAGCCGGTCCGCCGCAAGATGATGGTGTGCGGATCGGCATCCTGCGGCGTTCGCGTCGTTACAGCATGTGCAGGTGTCCTCACGGGCCCGGCACACCCCAAGCCCGGCTCCCGCCCGGCACGAAGACGGCAAGAGGGCGGAAAAGCGGAGCGGCGGGTGCAACCGCGCGACGGATTTCACCCTCTGAATCATCGGAAATGGGTTCGGAATTCCCGCTCGCGCCAAGAGATGCTGTCGACACGAAATGTAGATTTCAGTGACTGTGAAAGAAGCCCTTGAGCCACTGCCGGGGCCCACCATCACGCCATCCGCGCAGGTCAGCATCGTCGTGATCGCCTTCAACGACGCCGGCCACGTCGGCGACGCGGTGCGCTCGGCGCTCGCGCAGGGGGCCCCCGGCGAAACGGTCACCGAAGTGATCGCGGTGAATGACGCCTCCACCGACGGCACCGGCGCCGCCCTGGACGCCCTCGCCCACGACGAACCGCGGCTGCGGGTCATCCACCGCGACACGAACAGCGGTGGCTGCGGCACTCCGCGCAATGAAGGGCTGCGCGCCGCCACCGGGCGGTTCGTGATGTTCCTCGACAGCGACGATGTGCTGCCCCCGGGTGCGGCCCGGGCGCTGCTGGCCGCCGCTCTGGAGCATGACGCCCCGGTCGTGGCCGGCGCCTGTGTCCGCCGTGAGCTGCCCGCGCACCGCGATGTCCCCTGGCAGCCGGGCCTCTACCGCGAGCCGGCGGTCCACGACTCCCCCGATGCCAGCCCCCAGCTGGTCCGGGACACCCTGTGCGTCAACAAGCTCTACGAGCGGGCGTTCCTCGACAAGCACGCCATCACCTTCCCCGAGGGCCGCTTCACCTATGAGGACTTCGTCTTCACCGCGCGGGTGCTGGCCGCCGCCCCGCGGGTCGCCACCATTCCCGACCACGTCTACGTCTGGCATGTGCGCCGCTCGGCCGCCCGGCAGTCGATCTCGCTGGACCGCAAGGACGTCGCCAACTGGCAGGCGCGGATCGCGGCGCACCGGGCCAGCGTGCAGATCTTCCAGGAGGCCGGGCACAAGGCGCTGGCGCATGCCGCGAGCACCAAGTTCCTCGATCACGATCTGCGGATGTACGTCCGTGAGCTGCACACCCGCGGTGCCGACTACCGCGGCGAGTGGTGGCGGCTGACCCGTGACTATCTGGCCGGTTTCGACGAGGCGGATCTGCGGGCGGCCCGGGCCCCGGCCCGCTGGCTGGCCCGGGTGGTGCTGGCCTCGCCGGCGCCGCGGGACCTGGGGCGGCTGACCCAGCTGGCGGCCCGGCCCGGCCGACTGCTGCCGCCGTACGCGGAGGCCGGGGGCCGCGCGGTGTGGTCCCAGGACCTGCCCGAGGTGGAGCTGGACGCGATCGGCACCAAGCCGATGCACCGGCTGCCGGTGACCATAGACGCGGAACCGGCCCTCAGCAGTCCCGGTGTGCTGCGGCTGCGGGTGCACGACCTGTACGGGCGGCTGGCCGCGGCCGGGCCGGAGAGCATCGATATCGAGCTGCGGCGGCGCCGGGACGACCGGCGCGGCCCGGTGCACACCGCCGCCCTGACCCCGGCCCCGGCCGCCGGCGGTTCGGAGGCCTGCTGGACCGCCGAGGTCGTGCTGGATCTCGGGGCGCTGGTCGAACGGGGCGGCCCACACCGTGCCGACCCCGAGCCCTGGGATCTGATGGCGCAGGTCAGCTGCGCGGACGGGGCCGGTTTCCGGGCCGCGCTGCGGGCCATCGGGCCGGGGCTGCGCCGCCGGGTGCTGCCCAGCCGCCGGCATCTGCTGCTGCTGGTGCAGCCGTATGCGACGACCGGCGGGGCCCTGTCACTGCGGGTCGCGTCGGGGCTGCGCAGCGTATGGCGGATCGGCGCCCGGCGGCTGCGCCGCTGACGCCCACGGACCACTCCTCAGCACTCTTCGTCCCCGAGCCTAGGATTGACGCCATGTCTTACTTGATCACGGGTGGTGCCGGCTACATCGGTGCCCATGTCGTACGGGCGCTGCGCCAGGCGGGCGAGACGGTCGTCGTGCTCGACGACCTGACGACGGGCGTGGCCGCCCGGGTCCCCGAGGACGTCCCGCTGGTCGTCGGCTCCACGCTGAACCGCGCGCTGCTCGACACCACCTTCGCCGAGCACGGCATCACCGATGTCATCCACCTGGCGGCGAAGAAGCAGGTCGGCGAGTCCGTCGAGATGCCGCTGCTGTACTACCGGGAGAATGTGCACGGTCTCCAGACGCTGCTGGAGGCGATGGCGGCGGGCGGGGTCGGCCGGCTGGTGTTCTCCTCGTCGGCCGCGGTCTACGGCATGCCGGACGTGGATCTGGTCACCGAGGACACCCCCTGCACCCCGATCAACCCGTACGGCGAGACCAAGCTCGTCGGCGAGTGGATGGTCCGTGCGGCCGGCCGGGCGCACGGCATCAGCACCGCCTGTCTGCGCTACTTCAACGTCGCCGGGACGGCCACCCCGGAGCTGGCCGACACGGGTGTCTTCAACATCGTCCCGATGGTCTTCGAGCGGCTCACGGCGGGCGCCGCACCGCGCATCTTCGGTGATGACTACGACACCCCGGACGGCACCTGCATCCGCGACTACATCCATGTCGCCGACCTCGCCGAGGCCCATGTGGCGGCCGCCCGCAAGCTCGCCGGGCCGGGTCCGGTGCGCGATCTGACGCTGAACATCGGGCGCGGTGAGGGGGTGTCGGTGCGCGAGATGATCGATCTGATCACCGGGATCACCGGGCATCAGGGCGTCACCGCCGAGGTCACCCCGCGCCGGGCGGGCGACCCGGCCCGGGTGGTCGCGGCCGCCGACCGGATCACCGACGAGCTGGGCTGGAAGGCCCGCCACGACGTCCGCGACATGATCACCTCGGCCTGGGCGGGCTGGCAGCACCACCACCCGCAGGGCTGACCTCGGGCCGCACCTCGCGCCTACGGCCGCCGGGCACCGTGTTCAGCGGTGCCCGGCGGCCGTGCGTGGTGCGGGTGCCGTCAGACGTGACGGTCGGCGGTCCCGGCGGGTTTGCGGGCGATGAGGCAGGCCTGCCGGGTCGACTCCCCCAGCCCCTCGTCCGGCTCGTGGAGCAGCCGGGTGCGCACCTCCAGGCCGGCCCCGGCCAGCAGGCCGGCGACGCGGTCCGGCCGGCGCCGCCGGAAGTCGAGCGACACGGGGTGCCCGAACGGCTCCGCCACGTGCAGGGGCTCGTCCCCGACCTGGAAGGCGACCAGCGCGTGGCCGCCCGGGGCCAGCAGCCGGTGGAACTCGGCGAACAGCTCCGGCAGCCGCTCCTGCGGGGTGTGGATGATCGAGTAATAGGCCACGATGCCGCCGAGGGCCCCGTCCGGCAGGTCCAGGTCCGTCATCGCCCCGACCTCGTAGCGGACTTCCGGGTGCGTCCGCCGGGCCAGCGCCACCATCTGCGGGGACAGATCGACGCCGAAGACGGGCAGCCCCAGGCCGGCCAGGTGGGCCGTCACTTTGCCGGGCCCGCATCCGAGGTCGGCCACCGGGCCGGCGTCCGCGTCCCGTACGAGTTCGGCGAACCCGGCGAGTACCGCCCGGTCCAACGGCCTCGCGGCGAGGGCGTCGCGGAAGTGCTCGGCGTAGTCGGCGGCCACGGCGTCGTAGAACGTCCGGGTGGTCCGCAGGAAGTCCGGTTCGGTCATGGGCGCCGACCCTACTCCGCGGCCGCCGGGGCCGGTTGTGGAGAGCGGGCGCCGGTCAGGTCAGCGGGTGCGATGTCCGGCCGGACGCCTCGTCGATCTCGTCGTGTGCCTTGGTCAGCAACTTCATCGCCAGTTCGTTGAGCGCTCTGGCTCCCGCCACCTCTTCGCCGACCCTCGGCTGGTTGGAGTCGACGGGGTGGCGGCTGGCGTATCCGTGGGACCGCACCTCGGTCCCGTCGGGGAGCCGTACGAGGGCGGCGGCGCGAGTGCGGTGGTTGTCCTCCTCGAATTCCAGCTCGACATGCCATCCGACAGCGGTCTGCAACATGGCAATCACCTCCGGAGCCGCTCCTACCAGGGTGCGCCCGCTTGCCGTCCGCCGCACGATGTGCGGGGGCCGGGCCTCCCGGCAGGAGGCCCGGCCCCGGCGCTCTCGGCGGTGCCGCGCGGCTACCGCTGGAGGGTGATCGAGTTGATCGGCGTCATGTCCTTGTCGATGTAGTTGTTGGCCGGCAGGTAGCCCTGGCAGCCCGTGCCGTTGTAACCGGTGCAGGTCCGCATGGTCGCGCCCCCGGACTGGTTGTTGTAGATGCGGTGCACCCCGACCATGTTGCTGAGGTTGTGGGCCCCGTAGCTGTAGTAGAAGTGCGACGGGTGGCCGCCGTTCCAGCCGGCGTTCTGCGGGTAGATGCAGACCGCGCCGTAAGGGCATCCCTGGGTGGTGGCGGCCTTCGCCGCGGCGGGTCCGGCGGTCCCGACGACCACGCCTGCCGGGACGACCAGCGCCGCGACGGCCATGGCCGTCATGCCGACTCGCTTCAGTACGGACATGTGTGTTCCCCCTGTCATACGGCCCGCGGGGTCCTCTCCCGCGGGTGCACCGCTGCCGGTGCCTGACTGTGGGTCAGCCTGATTCAGCGGGGGCGGGCCGGGCAACGGCATTCGGCTATTGCCGAAAGGGGCTCGCCGGGCCGGGCGCCGCGGGCCCCCGGGCGGGGCCGGGGCCCGGGGGCGGACGTATGGGGTCAGCGGCGCGCCCGGCGCAGCAGGCCCGCCGGGGAGCCGCCCGGCACGGTGAGGGTCAGCGGTGTCCGCCCGTCGGCGCCGCGGCCGGCCGTCCGGACCGGCAGCTCGCGGCGGAGCGGGCCGGCGGTCACCCGCAGGGCGACCCGCCAGGTGCCCGTGGGGCCGCTGCGCAGCAGGGAGCGCACGGTGTAGCGGTCGCCGGCGGCCCGTTCGACGGTGGTGCGCAGTGCCACCGTGCGGGTCGCGTCGTAGAGGATCAGCCGCAGTTCGGCGTCCACGGGGCAGCCGGGCAGGGTGAGCCGCGCGGTGAGGGTGGCCCGCCCGGAGCGGGTGCAGTCCGCCGTGCCGCGCAGATCGCCGCCGAGCGGGCGGCGTACTCCGTCCCGGTCCAGGTCGAGGTGGAGGTGGCCGTGCGGGCGGGAGCGGAAGAGCGCGGCGACGGCGGGGCCGGCCGGGCCGCGGCCGACGATCCGCGGCGCGAAGCCGGTGTCGTCCTCGTCGTCCCTCTCGTCCTCGGGGACCAGCCAGGCCTCGCGGCGGACGGCGGGCCCGGTGGCGCCGCCCGGGCCGTGCGCGGTGACCGCGATCTTGAGGCCCCAGACGCCGTCGGCCAGCGGTGCGCCGTCCGCCGCGGTCGCGGGGTCGACGGCGGCCCGCCAGGCGCCGTCCGCGGCGCGGGCCGGGATCCGGTGGGTGGTGCCGCCGCGGCGCAGCAGGATCTCGACGGTGTCGCCGCCGAGCCAGGGGAGGGCGGCAGTGCCCCGCAGGTGCAGTACGCCGCCCGCCCAGCGCTGCCGGATCAGCCGCTGGCGCAGCACCACGCGGTCGGTGAGGTCGTAGCAGGTGTCGGGGAGGGCGCGCCGCGGGTCGCGGAAGTACGGGTAGCCGGCGTAGACCCGGCCGTCGTCGTCGAGGTGCGGCGGGTCCGGGCGGTTCTCGGTGTCGGCGCGGACGACGGCGGTCAGTTCGTCGTCGAGCCCGGCGCGTATGCAGTGGGCGCGCAGCCGGAGCCGGGGCGGCAGGGCGGCCAGTACCCGGTCGGTGAGGTAGCGCTCCACGAGGGGGCGGGCGGCGGCCGCCATCGCTGTGCGGCCGGCCGGGTCGCGGGCGAGGTAGGGGGCCCCGAAGGGCATGAGTATCTCGCCGTGGAAGTGCCGGACCATCAGTTTGTCGCGGTTCGCGCCGGGCGGGACGGCGGCCGCGACCGGGTCGAGGACGGTGCCGATGTAGCCGAGGTACTCGCACCAGTCGGTCTCCTGGCGGCTGGCGTTGCTGTTGTCGTCGCGTCCGTGCAGGTAGTAGCAGGTGCGTTCGGCGAAGACGGAGACGACGTCGGCGCGCAGCAGGGCGGTGCTGCCGAACGGCAGGTCCTCGCCCAGCAATCGGCCCTCGACGAAGCGCAGTTGGTGGCGTGTGAGGAAGGAGCGGCGGAAGAGCTTGTAGGCGGCCAGGGACCAGTAGACCGGGGAGTCGAAGACCGAGACGTGTGCGCTGGTGGTGCGCAGGTCGACGGGGGCGGCGCGGCCGTCGGCGCCGGCGATCCGGCCGTAGACGATGTCCGAGCCGTACCGCTGGGCCGTCCGGGTGAGCCAGAACAGCGCCTGGGGGTCGAGGCGGTCGTCGGAGTCGAGGAAGAAGACGTAGTCGCCGGTGGCGTGGGCGAGCCCGGCGTTGCGCGGCTTGCCCGGCCCGCCGGAGGCCTCCTGGCGCAGCACCGTCAGCTGGGGGTGGCGGCGGGCCTGTTCTGCCAGCCACTCGGCGCTGCCGTCGGTCGAGCCGTCGTCGACCGCGATCACCTCGATGTGGCGGCGGTCCAGTGTCTGGGCGAAGACCGAGCCGAGGCTGCGGTCGAGGTAGCGCCGGGTGTTGTGCACCGGCACGATCACGGAGACGGTCGGCGCGGGGGCGTCCGTTCCGGTGGGAGCCGCGGCCGCGAGGTCGTCAGGGACGGACACCGTGCCCTCCGTTCTTTCGGCAGTCCCCCGGAATACCCGGCGTCCCAGCAGGGCGAAGGGGACCATCAAGACATATAACGCGAGGTGAACGTTCGCCGATCGCGGAGGGCGCCGGTGGCTCCGACACCCGCCACCCCCCAAGAGGCGGTCCGGCCCCTGGAGGTTGCCCGCCCCCCCTCGCCCGCACCCGCCGTCGTGGCGAGCACGGCCCCGCCGGTGGCCTGAAGCAGCCGTCAGCGGAAGCCACGGAGCGGACGCGGAGCCGACGCACCCTCAGCACTGCCGGATCCGGGCCCATCCCACCGTCCGACATATCACCACTTAACGAGATTCGTGATGAGCAGCACAGAACTTTCAGGTTACGGACAACAACCTTTTCGGGTGAACAGTAGTCAGAAGGCTGACACCACAAGAGACCCCTTTGGGTCTTTTTGTGTTCTGTACTCAGCTCGCCACGAGGAGTAGCACCGCATGTCCGAGACAGGCGTCGACGCCGGCCCCCGCTTCAGCATCATCGTGCCCGTGTTCAGAGTGCAGGGCTTCCTGCGCGAGTGCATGGACTCGGTGCTGACGCAGGAGTTCACCGACTTCGAGCTCATCGCCATCGACGACTGCTCGCCCGACCGCAGCGGCGCCATCCTCGACGAGTACGCCGCGCACGACGACCGCGTCCGGGTCCTGCACCTCCCGGAGAACGCCGGACTGGGCCCCGCCCGCAACGCCGGCCTGGCGCGGGCCCGCGGTGACTACCTCCTCTTCCTCGACAGCGACGACACCCTCGTGCCCGGCGCGCTCGGCGCCCTCGCCGAACGGCTGGCCGCCACCGGGACCCCCGAGATCCTGATCTTCGACTACGCCCGGACGTACTGGGACGGCTCCTCCCGGCGCAATGCCCTCTCCGCGCTGCTCGACGAGTCCGGCGCGCCCTCCTTCCCGCTCGCCGAGCGGCCCCGGCTCCTCGATCTGCTGCAGATCGTCTGGAACAAGGCCTACCGCCGCGACTTCGTCGAGGAGCACGGTTTCGCCTTCCCGGAGGGCTACTACGAGGACGCGCCCTGGACGTTCTGCACGCTGATCACCGCGCAGCGGATCGCGGTCCTCGACCGGGTCTGCCTGCACTACCGCCAGCGCCGGCAGGGCGGCAACATCCTGCGCACCACCAGCCGCAAGCACTTCGACGTCTTCGACCAGTACGCCCGGGTCTTCGACTACCTCGACGCGCACCCCGAACTGTCGCGCTGGCGCCCGCACATGTTCCGCAAGATGGTCGACCACTATCTGACCGTGCTGGACAAGCCCGGCCGGCTGCCGCAGCACGCCCAGGCCGAGTTCTTCCACCGCGCCGCCCGCGACTACCGCCTTCGGCTGCCGGCCGGCTTCGTCCGCCCCTCCGGTGTGGCCGGCGGCAAGTACGCGCTGCTCGCCAGGGACGCCTACCCGGCGCTGGCCGGTCTGAAGGTCGCCGGCAAGGTGCAGCGCACGGTGCGCAAGCACGCCGGCAAGCGGGTCCGGCAGGCCAAGCGCAAGGCCATAAACCTGCGTTACCAGGCGCTGCTGCGGCAGCCGCTGGACGAGAATCTCGCGGTCTACTCCGCGTACTGGAACCGGCTGCCGTCCTGCAACCCGCTGGCGGTCTACGAGAAGGCCAAGGAGCTGGCGCCGGACGTGCACGGCGTCTGGGTCGTCAAGAAGCAGCTCGCCGACTCGGTCCCGGCCGGCATCGACCACGTCGTGCTGAACTCCCCGCGCTACTGGGAGGTGGTGGCCCGCGCCAAGTACCTCGTCAACAACGTCAACTTCGCCGACAACGTAGTCAAGCGCGAGGGCCAGATCCACCTCCAGACCCACCACGGCACCCCGCTGAAGTCGATGGGCACCGACCAGAAGCGCTACCCGGCCGCCGCCAAGGGCATGAGCTTCCGCAAGCTGCTGGCCCGCGCCGACCGCTGGGACTTCTCGCTCTCCGCCAACCGGCACACCACCGAGCAGTGGGAGCGCGTCTACCCCTGCGACTTCGCGTCGGTGGACGCCGGTTACCCCCGTAACGACGTCTACTACCGGGCCACCGCCCAGGACGTCCTCGACATCCGCGAGCGCCTCGGCATCGCCCCCGGCCGGACGGCCGTCCTGTACGCGCCGACGATGCGCGACTACCAGGTCGGCTATGTCCCGCGGCTCGACCTGGAGAAGCTCTCCCGCGAACTGGGCGACACCTTCGTCCTGCTGGTGCGCACCCACTACTTCTACGACCGGGACCCCGGCCTCCAGAAGCTCCAGGAGCGCGGTGCGCTGATCGACGTGTCCGGCCACCCGGTCGTCGAGGAACTGTGTCTGGCCGCCGACGCCCTGGTCACCGACTATTCGTCGATCATGTTCGACTACGCCAACCTCGACCGGCCGATCATCACTTACGCCGACGACTGGGACACCTACGTCCGCTCCCGCGGTGTCACCTTCGACCTGCTCTCGGGCCTGCCGGGCGACACCCCGGGCGTGATCGCCACCACCGAGGACGAGCTGATCGAGGCGTTCCGCAGCGGCCGCTGGGACGACGAGGCGGCCACCGGGCTGCGCGCCGCGTTCCGCGCGCGATTCTGCCCGTGGGACGACGGGCACGCCGCCGAGCGCGTGGTACGCCGGGTCTTCCTCGGCCAGGAGGCCACCCCGGAGCCGCTGCCGCAGGACGAGCGCACCATCGCCCCGTCCCCGCGCGCCGCAGCCGCGGCAACCGGCCTCCTCAAACTGCCGGCCCCACGAACCGCGGCCCATGACGACGTGACCCCCTCGGGCACGTCGGGCACCTCGGGCACCTCGGGCACCTCGGACGTCGAGATGGCGGGCTGACGCCCGGTTCCGGCGCTCACGCTTACGCGACTGCCTCCGGCCGGGATCCGGGCGGGATCCGGCCGGAGGCCCGGCCGGAGGCAGTCGCGGGCCCGGCCGGAGGCAGTCCTGTGGCGGGAATCCATCCCGCGCGGAGGCCTTCTCGGGCGGAGGCCTTCTCGCGCGGAAGGCCTTCTCGCGCGGGAATACCCGCCCCACCCCTCCTCGTTGTGGACCCGCAGGGGGCTCCCGCACCCCCTACCGGATCCGTTCGCCCCCGCCCTAGGTGACCGCCCTCACTCCGGCCCGAGTGCCGCCCCGAGCGCCGCCACCACCGAGCCCGACAGCGCGTCGAGGTACCCCTTGGGCAGCTCGTCGCGGACGACCAGCAGCCGCCAGTACAGCGGCCCGGTCAGCAGGTCCAGCGCCAGGCGGGCATCCACGTCCTGCGGCAGCTCGCCGCGCTCCACCGCCCGCGCCACCACCGCGGCCGCCACGCTCTCCTGGCTGTCGTGCAGCGCCGCCTTCAGCGCCTGCGCCAGCTCGGGGCTGCGGGCCGCCTCCGCCAGCAGGTCCGGGATGATCTGCGAGGCCATCGGGTGCCGCAGCGCACGGGCCGCGACCTCCAGCAGCATCCGTACGTCGCCGGACAGCGACCCGGTGTCCGGCGTCGGCATACCCGCCACGGCCACCGCGGAGACCACGTCCAGGACGAGGTGCAGCTTGGAGCGCCACCGCCGGTAGACGGCGGTCTTGCCGACGCCCGCCCGCCGCGCGATGCCCTCGATCGACATCCGGGCGAAGCCCGCCGCGGCCAGCTCCTCGAAGACCGCGGCACGGATCGCCTCGGTCTTGTCCTCGCGCAGTACGGCGGCGCCTGCCGGGGCCCGGCGCGCCGCCACGGGTTCGCTCCCGCTGCCGTCTTTTGCCATGGCGTGAGCCTACCGTCACGACGATACGGTTGCGTTTCGACGCGAGCTCCCTTTAGTGTCAACGTCGCGACGATACGGGCCCGTCCCGTCGTTGCGCTCCGTTCCGCTTCCCCCGTACGCAAGCGAAAGCGGCCCCATGCCCCAGACCCTTGCTCCCCCTGCCCCGTCGCCCGCCGGGGCGTCCGCCCCCGGCGCATCCGGCGACCCCGAGCTGCGCGCACTGGCCGAGCGCCATGGCCTCACGGTGAGCGGCGCCCGCCCCTCACTGCCCGAGTACGTCCGGCAGCTGTGGCACCGGCGGCACTTCATCTCCGCCTTCGCCAGCGCCAAGATGACGGCGCAGTACAGCCAGGCCAAGCTGGGCCAGGTGTGGCAGGTGGCGACGCCCCTGCTGAACGCGCTCGTCTACTACTTGATCTTCGGTCTGCTGATCGGCACGAAGAAGGGCGTCCCCGACTTCGTGCCGTTCCTGGTGACCGGCGTCTTCATCTTCACCTTCACCCAGAGCTCGGTCATGGCCGGTACGCGGGCGATCTCGGGCAACCTGGGCCTGGTGCGGGCGCTGCACTTCCCGCGGGCCTGCCTGCCGATCTCGTTCTGCCTGATGCAGCTGCAGCAGCTGCTCTTCTCGATGGGTGTGCTGGTCCTCATCCTGCTGGGCTTCGGGCAGCTGCCGACCTGGTCGTGGCTGCTGGTCATCCCGGCGCTGACGCTGCAGTTCGTGTTCAACACGGGCCTGGCGATGGTGATGGCCCGGCTGGGTTCCAAGACCCCGGACCTGGCGCAGCTGATGCCGTTCATCATGCGGACGTGGATGTATGCGTCCGGCGTGATGTTCAGCATCGACCTGATCCTCAAGGACAAGCAGGTCCCCGCGTTCGTGGAGTGGCTGCTCAACGCCAACCCGGCCGCCGTCTACATCGACCTGATGCGCTTCGCGCTGATCGACAGCTTCACGCACGAAAAGCTGCCGCACCATGTGTGGGCGCTCGCCGGGGGCTGGGCGCTGCTGATGGGCGTCGTGGGCTTTGTGTACTTCTGGAAGGCCGAGGAGCGGTACGGACGTGGCTGAGGTCAGGACGGAACAGAACGGCAGCCAGGCGACCGGGGCACGGATCCCGACCGTGATCGCGGACGATCTGCACATCGTCTACCGCGTCTACGGCACGGGCGCGGGCAAGGGCACCGCCACCGCGGCACTCAACCGCATCGTGCGCCGCAAGCCCAGCTCCGGGGTGCGAGAGGTGCATGCGGTCAAGGGCGTCTCCTTCACCGCCTACCGGGGCGAGTCGATCGGCCTGATCGGCTCCAACGGCTCGGGCAAGTCGACACTGCTCAAGGCGGTCGCCGGGCTGCTGCCCGCGGAGCGCGGCAAGGTCTACACGCACGGTCAGCCCTCGCTGCTGGGCGTCAACGCGGCCCTGATGAACGATCTGACCGGTGAGCGGAACGTGATCCTCGGCGGTCTGGCGATGGGCATGAGCCGCGAGCAGGTCCGTGAGCGCTACGACGGCATCGTCGACTTCTCCGGCATCAACGAGAAGGGCGACTTCATCTCGCTGCCGATGCGCACCTACTCCTCCGGTATGGGCTCCCGGCTGCGGTTCTCCATCGCCGCGGCCAAGGACCACGATGTGCTGATGATCGACGAGGCGCTGGCCACCGGTGACCGCAGCTTCCAGAAGCGCTCCGAGGCCCGCATCCGCGAACTGCGCAAGGAAGCCGGCACGGTCTTCCTCGTCAGCCACAACAACAAGTCGATCCGCGACACCTGCGACCGCGTCCTGTGGCTGGAGCACGGCGAACTGCTGATGGACGGCCCGACGGACGACGTCATCAAGGCGTACGAGGCGCACCGCTGACGCTGCGCCGGAGACGGACACGGGCGCGGACGGACACGGGCACGGACACGGACACGACAAAGCTGCGCCGCAGACGGACATGGCAGAGGGGCGCACCCACGACGGGTGCGCCCCTCTGCCGTACCGGAGTCCGGGCCATGCGGCGGCCCGGCTCCGTCAGCTACGCGTGCGCAGCAGCGTACGCATCGTCCGCATGGCCACGGACAGGTTCGCCAGATCGAAGCCCTCCGACCCGTGGATCTCCTCCAGCGTCGCGCGGGCGCGGCTGAGGATCGCCGCATTGGCCTGCTCCCAGGCCTTGAACCGCTGCTCCGGAGTCGAGGAGCCGTTGCCCACCGACAGCACGTCGGAGGTCAGCGCCGCATGGGCCGCGAAGAGGTCCTCGCGGATCGAGGCGCGGGCCATCGACTGCCAGCGGTCGTTGCGCGGCAGCTCCAGGATGCGGTCGAGGAGCTGGTTGATCCGCAGCCGGTCGCCCAGGTCGTAGTAGACCTCGGCGACATCCAGCGGTTCCTTGTCCAGCCGGTCCGCGACGGCGACGATGTCCAGCGCCGGGAAGACCGAGGAGAAGCCGGACACCTGGACGGCCAGCTGCTCAGGCACGCCCGCGTCGGTCAGCTCCTCCAGGATCGCCTGGAACCATTCCAGGTCGCCGCCCTGCAGCAGCTTCGGCAGCTCCGACCACACCTGGGAGACCCGGTCCGCGAAGAAGCCGATGGTCTCCGACAGCTCCAGCGGCTGCGGGCGGTTGTTGAGCAGCCAGCGGGTGCCGCGCTCGACCAGCCGGCGGGAGTGGAGCCGGATCCGGGTCTGGACATCGGCCGCGACGACATTGTCGAGCGCCTCGACGTCGTCCCAGACCTGGCCCAGCCGGAAGATGGCGCGGGCCGCGGTGTGCGCCCGGACGACCTCTTCGAGGGAGGCGCCGGTCTCCTCCCGCATGCGGTGCAGGAAGCTCGTACCGCCGGTGTTGACGGTGTCGTTGACCAGCACCGTCGTGACGATCTCGCGGCGCAGCGCATGCCCGTCGACCTGCTCGGGGAACCGGTCGTGCAGCGCCGAGGGGAAGTAGGCGTGCAGCAGCCGCTGGAGGTAGGGGTCGTCCGGCAGCCCCGTCTGGATCAGCGCCTCGGCGACCGTGATCTTGGTGTAGGCCAGGAGCACCGCGGTCTCGGGCTGGGTCAGCCCGCGCCCGGCGTTCAGCCGCTCCCGGATCTGCCGGTCGGTGGGCAGGAACTCCAGCGCCCGGTCGAGATCACCGTCGCGCACCAGTCGGCGCATGAAGCGCTGCTGGGCGTTGAGCATGCTGGAGGACTGGGCGAGGGCCAGCGCCAGCGCGGTGTTCTGCGCGTAGTTGTTGCGCAGAACCAGCGCGCCGACCTCGTCGGTCATCTCGGCCAGCAGCTTGTTGCGCTGCTTGACCGTCATATCGCCGTCCGCGACCACGGAGTTGAGCAGGATCTTGATGTTCACCTCGTGGTCGGAGGTGTCCACACCGGCGCTGTTGTCGATCGCGTCGTTGTTGATCTTCCCGCCGGCCATGGCGAACTCGATCCGGCCCAGCTGGGTCAGGCCCAGGTTGCCGCCCTCGCCGACGACCTTGACCCGCAGGTCCTCGCCGTTGACCCGGATGGCGTCGTTGGACTTGTCGCCCACATCGGCGTTGGACTCCGCCGAGGACTTCACATACGTCCCGATGCCGCCGTTCCACAGCAGGTCGACCGGCGCCTTGAGGATGGCCTGCATCAGATCGGCGGGCGTCATCTTCTTCACCCCGGCCTCGATGCCGAGGGCGGCCCGCACCTGCGCGTTGATCTGGATGGACTTGGCCGAGCGCGGGTGGATGCCGCCGCCCTGCGAGAGCAGCTCGGTGTTGTAGTCCGCCCAGGAGGAACGGGGCAGCTCGAAGAGCCGGCGGCGCTCGGCGTACGAGGTCGCCGCGTCCGGGTTCGGGTCGAGGAAGATGTGCCGGTGGTCGAAGGCGGCGACCAGCCGGATGTGCTCGCTGAGCAGCATGCCGTTGCCGAAGACGTCACCGGACATGTCGCCGACGCCGACGACGGTGAAGTCCTCGGACTGGGTGTCCACGCCCAGCTCACGGAAGTGCCGCTTGACCGACTCCCAGGCGCCGCGGGCGGTGATGCCCATGCCCTTGTGGTCGTAGCCGGCGCTGCCGCCGGAGGCGAAGGCGTCGCCCAGCCAGAAGCCGTAGGACTCGGCCACCTCGTTGGCGATGTCGGAGAAGGTCGCGGTGCCCTTGTCGGCGGCGACGACGAGGTAGGTGTCGTCCTCGTCGTGCCGTACGACGTCCTTGGGGTGCTCGACCTCTCCGCCGACCAGGTTGTCGGTGATGTCCAGCAGACCGGAGATGAAGGTCCGGTAGCAGGCGATGCCCTCGGCCAGCCAGGCGTCGCGGTCCTGCGACGGGTCCGGCAGCTGCTTGCCGACGAAGCCGCCCTTGGCCCCGACGGGCACGATGACGGTGTTCTTGACCATCTGCGCCTTGACCAGGCCGAGGATCTCCGTACGGAAGTCCTCCCGGCGGTCCGACCAGCGCAGACCACCGCGCGCGACCTTGCCGAACCGCAGATGGACGCCCTCGACCTTGGGCGAGTACACCCAGATCTCGTACGCCGGGCGGGGCGCCGGCAGGTCGGGGATGGCCTGCGGGTCCAGCTTGATGGACAGGTAGCTGTGCGGCCTGCCCTGGCTGTCCTTCTGGTAGTGGTTGGTGCGCAGGGTGGCCTTGATGACCGTGAGGAAGGACCGCAGGATCCGGTCCTCGTCCAGGGAGGCGACCTGGTCGAGCGCGCCGTCCAGCTCCTCCAGCAGCCCGTCCGTCAGCTCCGTGCCGGCCCGCTGCCGGTCGGGGGACATCCGTGCCTCGAAGAGGGAGACCAGCAGCCGGGTGGTGTGGACGTTGTTGGAGAGGGTGTCCTCCATGTACGTCTGGCTGAAGGTCGAACCGGCCTGCCGCAGGTACTTGGCGTAGGCCCGCAGCACCATCGCCTGGCGCCAGTTGAGGCCGGCCCGCAGCACCAGCGTGTTGAAGCCGTCGCTCTCGGCCGCGCTGGTCCACACCGCGGTGAACGCGTCCTGGAAGCGCTCACGGGCGTCGTCGCCCTTGATGTGTTCGGGCATCCGCAGCCCGAAGTCGTAGACCCAGGCGATGGTGGAGTCGGCGCAGCGCAGCTCGTGTGGGCGCTCGTCGACGACCTCGACGCCCAGGCGGTTCAGGCCGGGCAGCACCCGGGACAGCGAGACCGGCTCGCCCCTGCGGTAGATCTTGAAGCGGCGCTCGCCGGGGCCGGCGTCGACCGGCTCGTAGAGGCTGACCGAGAAGTCGCGGCCCGGCTCGCCGGTGAGCTTCTCCAGGTGCTGGACGTCGGCGACGGCGCTGCGCGGGCTGTTGTCGGCCTTGTACCCCTCGGGGAAGGCGTGGCCGTAGCGGCGCAGCAGCTCGGCGGCGCGCTCCTCGCCGACCTCGGCGTTCAGCGCCTCGGAGAAGCCGTCGGCCCAGGAGCGGGCGGCCTCGACCAGCCGGCTTTCGAGGCGGTCCGCGTCGGCGTCGGTGAGCTCCGGCAGGCTGGCGCCGGGCTCGACCCGGATGACGAAGTGCAGCCGGGAGAGGATCGACTCGGTGTTCCAGGCGGTGAAGTCGACGCTGGTGCCGCCCAGTTCCTCCTTGAGGATGTCGATCAGGCGCAGCCGCACACCGGTGGTGTAGCGGTCACGCGGGAGGTAGACCAGCGCGGAGTAGTAGCGGCCGTACTCGTCCTGGCGGAGGTAGAGGCGCAGCCGGCGGCGCTCTTGCAGGTAGAGGACGCTGGTGGCGATGGACCGCAGCTCGTCGACCGGCGTCTGGAACAGCTCGTCGCGCGGGTACGTCTCCAGGATCTGCAGCAGGTCGCGGCCGTCATGGCTGTCGGGGCTGAAGCCCGCGCCTTCGAGGACCTCGGCGACCTTGCGGCGGATGACCGGCACCCGGCGCACGGACTCGGTGTACGCGGCCGAGGAGAACAGGCCCAGGAAGCGCCGCTCACCGACGACATTGCCCTCGGCGTCGAACTTCTTGACGCCGACGTAGTCGAGGTAGGAGGGGCGGTGGACGGTGGCGCGGCTGTTGGCCTTGGTCAGGATGAGCAGCTTGTGCTCACGGGCCTTGGCGCGGGCGTCGGCGGGCAGCCGGTTGAAGGACGGCGAGACGGGGTGGCCGTCGGCGGTCTCGCGGTGCGTCGGGTCGGCGCGCAGTATGCCCAGGCCGGTGCCGGGCACGGCGGTCAGCACATCCTCGTCGGCGCCGCCCTCGCAGGGCGCGGTGGTCAGCTCGTACTCGCGGTAGCCGAGGAAGGTGAAGTGGTCCGCGGACAGCCACCGCAGCAGCTCCTGGGCCTCCTCGATCTCCTGGTCGCCCAGGTCGTCGGCGACCGGCTCGGCGGGCAGCTCGTCGGCGATGCGGCCGGCGGCGGCACGCATCTTCTCCCAGTCCTCGACGGCCTCGCGGACGTCGGAGAGTACCCGCAGCAGATCGGCGGTGATCTGATGGAGGTCCTCGCGGTCGGTCTCGCGGTCCATCTCGACATGGATCCAGGACTCGGTCACCGCGTCGTGCGGCAGCTTCGTGCCCTTGCCCTTGCCGGTCTTGCCGTGCGCGTCGCAGTTGGAGTCGAAGACCTCGATGAGCTTGCCGGTGACATCACGGCGGACGATCACCTGCGGGTGGATCACGACATGGATGCCGCGCCCCTGCCGGGAGAGCTCATTGGTGACCGAGTCGACCAGGAACGGCATGTCGTCGGTGACGACCTCGACGACGGAGTGGCTGCAGGTCCAGCCGTTCTCCTCGACGGTCGGGGTGTGCACCCGTACGTTCGCGGTGCCCTGAGGACGCATTTCCGCGAGGCGGTAGTGCGAGAGCGCGGCGCCGACGACATCGACCGGGTCACGATCGGCGAGGTCCTCGGGGGCGGTGTGCAGGTAGTAGCGCTGGAGGTATCCCGAAAGGGTGTCCGGGTCGAGGCCGCGTACCGGGTGCTTGCCCCCGGCCGGGCTGCTTTCAACGACCCGGGCGGCCCTGGCGAGCAGCTCGGTCTTGGCTTCGTCCAGCTTGGTCTGCATGTCCTCTGGCTCCTGTCGCGCGCCGTTGCGTGACGTTGTGGAAGAACGTGATGGAAGCCGCACAACGCCGCGACGCGGGGTGTCCTGTCGCTGTCGACGCTATGCCGCGATGAGAGAAGGCCGTGCCGTTATCGACAATCTTTGACAATGCCGACATGGATGGGTGGCCGCAAAGACCAGCGACCGCCCGGTCACGGTGGTGCCCCGGGCGCACGGCAGGGGCCTCGATGCCCCCGCGGGTTATCGCGCTGATCACGGTGCAAGGCTATCGCTCCCCACATGGGTGCCGTCATGGGCCGTGGGGGAACAAAACCTCGGCCCGAACTTAGACCTTCTGGACAACGAAACGCCGGGGTGGCGTGTGCCTGCCGCCACGGCGGCCGGATGCCCGGCGGACCGGCGCAGGTGCGGCGCGTGGGACACCCGTGCCCAGGAGGCGCGGAACGGTCCCGGGGCAGATCCGCCTAGAAGGTGATCTCTCCCGCCAGCCCGACCGCCTCGGCGAGCGTGTCCACCACCGGCACCCCGGCGGTCTCCAGGCTCCCGCGGCTGTGCGATCCGCCGGTGTAGAGCACCGCATACGCACCCGCGTCCTGCGCCGCCACCGCATCGTCCACGGCGTCACCGATCACGACCGTACGGGCCGGATCCACGCTCTCCATCGCCGCCAGGTGCCGCACCATGTGCGCGCTCTTGGTGCCCCCGGACGGCCCGGTCCTGCCGTCCACCCGCACGAACCGCGACTCGATCCCGAAGTCGCGCACGATCGGTATCAGCTCGTCGTGGCCGTACATGCTCAGGATCGACTGACTGCGCCCGGCCGACTGCCACCCCTCCAGCAGCGCATGCACACCCTCGGCGAGCTCACAGCCCAGACGGTGCGTGCTGTAGTGGCGGTGGAACGCCTCGTCCATCACCAGCCACTCCGCCTCCGTCGGCATCCGCCCCATCAGCCGCTCGTAGAACCGCGGCACGGGCACGCAGTACAGCTCCCGGTACGTCTCCAGGGTGATCGGCTCCAGCCCGATCTCCGCGAAGGCGGAGTTCGTCGCCCCGATGACGGCGTCGATGTCATGGAACAGCGTGCCGTTCCAGTCCCAGACGATGTGTGTCGCGTGCTTCCCCATGCGGTCCCCCAGATCGGTGCCCGTGCGCTTCCCCATGAAGAAAAAGTACCCGCCCCCACCGACAACGCGGCCGGACGGGCGCCCCGCCGCTCAGCCGATCAGCTGCGGGATCTCCTGCACCCCGAACCACATCAGATCGTGGTCCTCCGCGCCGTCCACGGTGAACTGCGCGTCGTCATCGCCCTGGTCCGCCGCGCCGAGCGCCGCCGCGGCCGCCGCGATGTCCGCCTCCGCGTCCGCGGCGTCCACATGCACCGCCGCCGCCTTCGACAGCAGCACGGGCCCGGCGACCCGCACCTCGCCCAGCGCCGACTGGTCCAGCCCGCGGTCCGGGTCGGCCACCGCGGCGCCGTCGGGCACGTCCACGGCCACCACGACCCGCCGCCGCGCGGCCTCGGGGTGCCCGGCGAGCAGCCGCAGGGACGCCTGGGCGGCGCGGCCGAGTGCCGCGTACTCCAGCTCCTCGATGTCGTCCGAGACGTACCACTCGCGCAGCGCCGGTGTGACGGCGTACGCGCCGAGGGGGCCGGGGCCCAGCTCACCGTTCTTGTGCGCCTCTGCGAGACCGGAAAGGGTCAGGGGAACATAGACGCGCATGGCAGCCGCTTCCGCTCGATTCACTCGACTCGACGATTGTCCCGCCAGCATACGGGCGGGCGTCCCCCATCGTGCCGCCCCGGAGTCCCCCGCGCCGCCCGCCCGGGCCTGCTCCGCCACCCCGCTCCCGAGGCCTCGTCCCGGGCCCGCGACACGGACGGGTGAACTCTTCGCACCCCCGGTTCCGGTCCATTCGCGCCTTGCTGCCGTCCCGATCCCGCCGATAGAAGATCCCCACCACAAAAAGCTACCGCCCAGTAATTCACGGGCCCAGCACCACGGGGGCGATCACCAGCATGACCGGCACCGACCACAGCACGGCACCCACCACACCCACCGCCACCGGGCGCACCACACGACCCGCCGCACCCGCCACGTCTGCTGCACCCGAGGCACCCGACGACACCGGGGCGGGCCGCGGCCCGCGCAGCCGCCCCGCCGGCGCCCCGGTCCCGGCGGTCCCGGCCGTGCCCCGGCCGCGACGGTCCCCCGCCGACCGCCGCCCGCTCGGCCCGGCCGGCAGCGGCCCCGGGTCGTCCGGCCGGAGCGGCCCGGGCACCCGTGGTCCCGGATCCGGCGGCCGGGGCCCCGGCTCCCCCGGCCGCGGCGCCGCCCGGACCGCTCCACGCCTGGCCCGCCCCGCCGCGGCCGCCGCCGCCGAGAGCCGCAGGATCCGCACCGGCACCCCCGTCAGCCCGGCCGGTGCCCCCTTGCCGACCGTCGGGGCGCGGCGCCGGGCCCACGAGAGCCGGCCGCATCACTGGTTCGCGCAGCAGCTGGTGCTCGCGCTCAGCGGGCAGCGCCCCGTACACGCCCTGCTGGGGCATGCGCTGCCCGCCGCCTACGACCGGCTGGCGGAGCTCGCCCCACAGGCGCCGCTGCGGCCCGCCACGGGCCCCGGACGGCGCGGCCCGGCCCCCACCGTGCGCGACTGCGGGCTGTGCCGTCCGTGCCGCGGCGTCATCGAGGCCTTCGCCAGGATCACGGCGGGGGAACGGCTGCGAGCCCTGGCCTTCCGGCTGGAGCTGGGCGCCGACTCCCGCTGGCGGTGCGCCGCCCTCGACATCGGTCCGGCCCCGGCCCTCCGGTGCCCGGCCTCATGACCGGCACACACAAGGGCGCCCCGGCCGCTGTCCGGCCGGGGCGCCCTCCGCGCCGCGGCTCCGGCATCCCGTGCCCGAGCCGCGTCAGCGTTCCCTCACTTCTTGCGGCGGCGCCCGGCGCTCTTCTGGGCCTTGCGCCGCTCGGCACGGGTCAGACCGTCCGCCTCGGAACGGGCCGGCCCGGCCTCCTCGTCGCTGATGAAGTCGCCCTCGATGACGCTGCCGTCGCCGTCCACCTTGGGGGCGGTGAAGTGCAGCCGGTCCGGACGCTGCGGCGCCTCCAGGCCCTTGGCGTGGATCTCCGGCCGCACCGCGGCGGCGGGCACGCCCTCGGCCACGCCCTTGTCCAGCGAGGCCGGCTCCACCGCTTCCTGCACCGGGACCTCCTCGACCTGCTGCTCGACCTGGACCTCCAGGTTGAACAGGTAGCCGACGGACTCCTCCTTGATGCCCTCCATCATCGCGGTGAACATGTCGAAGCCCTCGCGCTGGTACTCGACCAGCGGGTCCTTCTGGGCCATCGCCCGCAGGCCGATGCCCTCCTGGAGGTAGTCCATCTCGTAGAGGTGCTCACGCCACTTGCGGTCCAGGACGGACAGCACGACCCGGCGCTCCAGCTCACGCATCACATCCGAGCTGAGCTGCTCCTCACGGGCGGCGTACTGCTCGTGGATGTCGTCCTTGACGGCCTCGGCGATGAAGTCGGCGGTGATGCCCGCGCGGTCGCCGGCCTCGTCCTCCAGCTCCTCGATGGTCACCTTGACCGGGTAGAGCTGCTTGAACGCACCCCACAGGCGGTCCAGGTCCCACTCCTCGGCGAAGCCCTCGACGGTCTCCGCGTGGATGTAGGCGTCGATGGTGTCGTCCATGAAGTGCTTGATCTGCTCCTGCAGATCCTCGCCCTTCAGGACGCGGCGGCGCTCGCCGTAGATGACCTCGCGCTGGCGGTTGAGCACCTCGTCGTACTTCAGGACGTTCTTACGCGTCTCGAAGTTCTGCTGCTCGACCTGCGACTGGGCGGAGGCGATCGCCCGGGTCACCATCTTGTTCTCGATCGGGACGTCGTCGGGGACATTGGCCATCGCCATGACCCGCTCCACCATCTGCGCCTTGAACAGCCGCATCAGGTCGTCACCGAGGGACAGGTAGAACCGCGACTCGCCGGGGTCACCCTGACGGCCGGAGCGGCCGCGCAGCTGGTTGTCGATCCGCCGCGACTCATGCCGCTCGGTGCCCAGGACGTAGAGCCCGCCGAGGTCCTTGACCTCCTCGAACTCCGTCTTGACCGCGGCCTCGGCGCGCTCCAGAGCGGCGGGCAGCGCGGCCGCCCACTCCTCGACGTGCTCGACCGGGTCCAGCCCGCGCTGGCGCAGCTCCGCCTCGGCGAGGTCGTCGGGGTTGCCGCCGAGCTTGATGTCCGTACCACGGCCGGCCATGTTCGTGGCGACGGTGACGGCGCCCTTGCGGCCGGCCTGGGCGATGATCGGCGCTTCCCGGTCGTGCTGCTTGGCGTTGAGGACCTCGTGCGGCACACCGCGCTTGTTGAGCTGCTGGGAGAGGTACTCGGACTTCTCCACGGAGGTCGTGCCGACCAGGATCGGCTGGCCCTTGCCGTGCTTCTCGACGATGTCCTCGACGACCGCGTCGAACTTCGCGGGCTCGGTGCGGTAGATCAGGTCCGCCTGGTCCACCCGGACCATCGGGCGGTTGGTCGGGATCGGGACGACACCGAGCTTGTAGATCTGGTGGAACTCGGCGGCCTCGGTCATGGCCGTACCGGTCATGCCGGAGAGCTTGTCGTAGAGACGGAAGAAGTTCTGCAGGGTGATCGTGGCGAGCGTCTGGTTCTCGTCCTTGATCTCCACCCCTTCCTTCGCCTCGATGGCCTGGTGCATGCCCTCGTTGTAGCGGCGGCCGGCAAGGATACGGCCGGTGTGCTCGTCAACGATCATGACTTCGCCGTCGATGACGACATAGTCCTTGTCGTTCTTGAAGAGCTCCTTGGCCTTGATCGCGTTGTTGAGGTAACCGACGAGCGGGGTGTTCACCGACTCGTACAGGTTGTCGATGCCCAGCCAGTCCTCGACCTTGCTGACACCGGACTCATGGATGCCGACGGTGCGCTTCTTCTCGTCGACGTCGTAGTCGCCGGTCTCCTCGATGCCGCGCTGAGGATTGGCGGCCTCGCCCCGCTTCAGGCGCTGCACCAACTTGGCGAAGTCGCCGTACCACTTGGTGGCCGAGTCCGCCGGGCCGGAGATGATCAGAGGCGTACGGGCCTCGTCGACGAGGATCGAGTCGACCTCGTCGACGACCGCGAAGTTGTGGCCCCGCTGGACGAGTTCGTCCTGCGACCAGGCCATGTTGTCACGCAGGTAGTCAAAGCCGAACTCGTTGTTCGTGCCATAGGTGATGTCGCAGTTGTACTGCTCGCGGCGCTGGGCCGGCGTCATGTCGGCGAGGATGCAACCGACGGTCAGGCCCAGGAACTTGTGGACCCGGCCCATCATCTCGGAGTCGCGCTCGGCCAGGTAGTCGTTGACCGTGATCAGGTGGACGCCCTTGCCGGACAGCGCGTTCAGATACGTCGGGAGGGTACCGACCAGGGTCTTGCCCTCACCGGTCTTCATCTCGGCGACGTAGCCCATGTGAAGGGCCGCGCCACCCATCAGCTGGACGTCGTAGTGCCGCTGACCGAGCACGCGCTTGGCGGCCTCACGGACGGTCGCGAACGCCTCGGGCAGCAGGTCGTCGAGGCTCTCACCGTCGGCGTAGCGCTGCTTGTACTCGTCGGTGAGCGCCCGCAGCTCAGCGTCGGAGAGGGCCGCGAAATCCTCCTCGATGGAGTTGACCTGGCCCGCGATGCGGTGCAGTCTGCGCAGGATTTTTCCTTCGCCTGCACGCATGATCTTCGTCAAGACGGACACTTGGGCTGGTCTCCTTGCCGGTCGGGCCTGCACGGTCGAGTGCGCGGGCGCGGCATTTTTCCAAGGGGGCAGGCCCCGCCGCAACGGCCATCGTAAAGGAGGACGCCGCCGGGCCGGGAGGTACGCCGCAGCGAACCCCGCTGTCCCCTCCTCACGTGAACGCACGACGCCGCGAGAAGGTGCCGGGCAGGCACCGGAATCACGCCGAAAACCCTTCGCCGTGGTGTGCGCGAGCTTGCAGACTCACGTCATGAAGCCTGTCACCCTCACCACCGAGCGCCTCGTGCTGCGTCCTTTCGAACCCTCCGACGCGCCCGCGGTGCACACCGCGTGCCAGGAGCCCGATATCCCGCGCTGGACGAACGTCCCCTCACCCTACGGGGTAGCGGACGCGGAGCAGTTCGTCGGCACGGCCGTTCCCGAGAGCTGGCGCAATGACACCGCGTACCACTTCGCCGTCGTCACCCGGGCGGACGGCGCCCTGGCCGGCGCGATGGGTCTGGTAAGTCTGGCCCGGCTGCACACGCCCGAGCGGCAGGCCGAGCTGGGCTACTGGGCCGCCAAGGAGCAGCGCGGCCGGGGGTACACCGTCGAGGCGGCCCGCGCGGTGCTGGGCTGGGCGTTCCGCGATCTGGGCGTGGAGCGCATGGAGTGGCACGCGGAGGCCGGCAACGAGGGCTCCCGGGCCGTGGCCCGCAAACTCGGCTTCCGGATGGAGGGCACCCTGCGCGCCAAGCTGGTGCGCGAGGGCACCCGCCGGGACATCTGGATCGGCTCCCTGCTCCCGTCCGACCTGCCCGAGGAGCCCGGCCCGTCCGGCTCCGGCGGCCCGGCCGCGCCCGACGCGACGCCGTATCTGCCGTACCCCGGGTGAGTACCGTCGTACGTACCCGGGGTGAGTACCCGCCGCTCCGGCCGCACGGGCGGTGCCGCACAGGCCGCGCCGCACAGGCGGTGCCGCACGGACGTGCCGCGCCCCCGCCGCTCCCGGTCCGGCTGGGCCCGGCCACCGTCACCACCAGCGGTGATTACGGGCCCGGGGGCATTGTCAGTGCCCGCCCCTACGCTTTCCCGCATGACCGCCGTGACGCAGCCAACAGCTCTGCCACCACCCGTGACCGGCCTGTCCCGCGACGATGCCCGGCGTATCGCGCTGCGGGCCCAGGGCCTGCTCGGCGCCCCGGACCGCCGGGCGGGGGTGCGCGGCGTGCTGCGGCATCTGGGCGCGGTGCAGCTCGACACGATCTCGGTGCTGGCCCGCTCCCATGAGCTGGTGCCGTACGCCCGTCTCGGCGCCGTCGGCCGCCCCGCCGTCGAGGCCGCCTACTGGGCCACGGCTCCTTCCGGCGCGCCCGCGGCCCGGCCCCACAGCTTCGAGTACTGGTCGCACGCCGCCTGCATCCTGCCCATCGAGGAGTGGCCGCACTTCGCCTTCCGCCGCCGCGCCTGGCGGGCCAGGGGCCACCGCTGGCATGTCATGGAGGACTCCGAGCGCTCCTGCGCCGCCGTCCTGGACCGGCTCACGGCCGACGGCCCGCTGACCACCTCCGACCTGGGCGGCGGCCGGAAAGGCGGGGAGTGGTGGGACTGGTCCGAGACCAAGATCGCGGTGGAGTGGCTGCTCGACACCGGCCAGGTGGTCTGTACACAACGCCGCGCCTGGAAGCGCGTCTACGACCTCGCCGAGCGCGCCGTCCCGGATGCCCTGCTCCATGACGACCTGGACGACTCCGAGTGCCTCCGCCGCCTGGTCGCCCAGGCCGGGGCCGCCATGGGCGTCGCCACCCGTGCCGACCTGGCGGACTACCACCGCCTCAAGGCCGAGCAGGTCGACGCCGTCGTCGCGGACTCCGGGCTGGTCCCGGTCGAGGTCGAGGGCTGGGGAAAGCCCGCCTGGGCCGACCCCGCCGCACTGGCCGCCCCGCCCCGCGGCCGGCACCGTACGACCCTGCTCTCGCCCTTCGACTCCCTGATCTGGGACCGGCCGCGCACGGAACGGATCTTCGGATTCACCCACCGCCTGGAGGCGTACGTCCCGCGCCCCAAGCGGATACACGGCTATTTCGCGATGCCTCTGCTGGCGGGCGGCCGCCTGGTGGGCCGGGTGGACCCGGCCCGCGAGGGCACCACCCTCGTCGCCCGCCAGGTCTCGATGCAGGGCCCCAAGGCTGTGGCCCCCATGGCCCAGGCCCTCCGGGAAGCCGCGACCTGGGTCGGCTGCGACTCCGTACGCGTCGAACGCTGTGACGACCGGAAACTGGCCGACGCCCTGCGCTCGGAACTCACCCACATGAGTGACTAGAACCCATTGGCCGACGGCTCCGGGGGCGCACACCGCCCCCGGCCACCCGGCACACCGGAAGGCCGGCCACCGGCGCCGGATCGCTCACCCCGGCCGGCCCGCTCACCGGATCTCGAGGATCTTCTCCCGCATCGCGTACACCACCGCCTCCATCCGGGAGTGCAGCTGCAGCTTCTCCAGGATGTTGCGGACGTGGTTCTTCACCGTGTTCTCGGAGATGAAGAGTTCCTTGGCGATATCGCGGTTGTTCATGCCCGTGGCGACCAGCTTGAGGACCTCCAGCTCACGGTCGGTGAGCCGGGGCGCGGGCACCAGCCTGCGCTCGTCGGTGCGCTGGATCATCGACTTGAACTCCGTCAGGAGCTTGGACGCCATCGACGGGCTGATCTGCGACTGGCCGTCGGCCACGGCGCGGATCGCGGTCGCCACCTCGTCGGTGGAGATCTCCTTGAGGAGGTAACCGGTGGCGCCGGCCTTGATCGCGTCGTAGAGATCGGCCTCTTCGTCGCTGATCGTGAGCATGATGATCTTTGCGCTGGGGGCCACCTCCTTGATGGAGGTACACGCCTCGATTCCGCCGCGCTTGGGCATCCGTACGTCCATCAGCACGATGTCGGGCAGCAGATCCGCGGCCTTGTCGACCGCCTCCGCGCCGTCCCCCGCCTCGCCGACGACCTGGATGTCCTCCTCCTGGGCCAGAACGATCTCCAGGCCCCGCCGGAAGAGCGCGTGATCATCCACGACCAGGACCCGGATCGGCTCCTTGCGCGGCACGCTTACGGCCCGGCCGGCCCCGTCATCACTCCCGGCACCGCTGTGGTCATCGTCCGCGTCGTCGTGCACGGGCCCGAAACTGTCCCCCATGGATCCTCCCCGTCAACTACTCGGCCGAGAGGCCAGAGCTTGGATATAAGGCTGGTTGACAACAGCCCTCTGCTGCCGGCCCGATCAATGTCATACGACCGTCTCCCCGGCTCATCGCCGATTCGTGTCCACATACTCCCTGGCCGGCACAAACACTATACGGCTTCAACTCCTGCTCTCTCCGGGCACGATGGTGCCCCCGGCGTACGCCGGGGGCACCGAGCGGGTGGGGTTCAGCCACCCAGCGCGCCGCCTGCGCCGCCGGGCTCCTCCTCCCCGAACAAGTCGGGGTTCAAGTGGATGACTCCGTAGTCGTATGCGTGCCGCCGGTAGACGACACTCGGAAGCTTGGTGTCGGCGTCGACGAAGAGATAGAAGTCGTGTCCCACCAACTCCATCTCGTTGAGCGCCTGGTCGAGCAGCATCGGCGCGGCCGAGTGGGTTTTCTCGCGGACGATCAGGGGTCCCTCACCCTGGACGTCGATCGACCCCATCCTGGTGGTCGGCACCTTCTGCTCGGCCTCGGCGGCGAGTTCGCCGTTGGTGTTCAGGCTTGCGGCGTCGGGCACGGTGACAGCGACTTCACTCGCCGGAATGCGGCCGTTGCCGCGACGCGAGTAGCGCTTGTCGTGCTGCTTCCGCAGACGCGCCTCGAGCTTGGCGGTTGCCAGATCCAGCGCGGCGTACGGGTCGGCTGCGGCCGCCTCGGCCCGGACCACCGGGCCACGGGAGCGGAGGGTGATCTCCACTCGGTCGGAACGGTCGGCCTGCCGCGGGTTGGGCTCCTTGGACACCTCGACGTCCAGGCTGATCACCTTGGCGTCGAGCTTCTGGACTTTGTCCAGCTTCAGCTTCTCGGCCACGTGCTTGCGGAACCGCTCGGGCACCTCGGTCTTGCGGCCCTTGACGACGATGTCCACGCAGAACTCCGTTCCCGGATCGCTCCGCTCATCAAGCGGAGCAATTCCTTCTTGCACCAGGCTCCGGTGGTTGCCGAAGCCTCGGACTTGGCGACTTTCACCTCCTCCTCCCCCGACGACCAGCTCTCCACTCCCCCGTTTTCAGGGTCGCTGCAAACACCCCTGATCGCACGCATCGCGACATTCGAGGCAAAACACCCGCCAAGTCCTCACAACCGAACATAGCTCTCCCGGACGGATGTCGGCACCCCCTCGGAGCCGTCGGCTCCATTTGGGTGACTTTTCCTCCTCAACTACTTGCCACGTGGTAATGCCTCTATTCGTGCGCCGTCGCTCTCGAAAGCACTGCTAGGCGCCGCCACCACCGCGGCTCCGGCCACCCGCCCGCCGGCCGCCGTGACCGCCCGGGCCGCCTCGGCGAGTGTGGCCCCCGTCGTCACCAGATCGTCCACCAGTACCGCTGCCCGGCCCGTCAGCAGCCTCCCGGCCCCGGCCCGCACCTCCAGTGCACCGGTGACATTCGCCAGCCGCTGCCGGGCGCTCAGCCCCGCCTGGTCGGCCACCACACGCCGCTGCCGCAGCACCGTGAGCACCCGGGCACCCGTCCCCGTCCGCCGCAGCTCCCCGGCCGCCGCCAGCGCGATCCTGCGCACCGGATCATGCCCGCGCCCCGCCACCGATCTTCGTGCCGACGGCACGGGCACCAGCAGCAGCGGCCCGCCGCCGGCCCGCAGCCCCCGCACGGCCCCGGCCAGCACCGCCCCCAGCGGCCCGGCCAGCCGCAGGGCACCCCGCTCCTTGTGGGCCAGCAGCACCGCCCGCACCTCGTCGGCATACGGCGCCCCCGCCCACACCCGGGGCAGCCCCCCAGGTTCCGGCCACGGCCGCACCCGCCGCGCCCCGCGCCCGTCCCGCGCAAGCACCCGACGGCATTCGGCACACAGCTCCGTACGCGGCCGACCACACCCCGCACAGTCGACCGGCAGCACAAGACCGGCCAGTTCGCGCCACACCCCCTGCATGACTCCACTGTCCCGCCGTTCCCGCCCGGCCACCACCCCTGTGGATAACCGCGGCCGCGGACAGACGGATCAGCCGCACGGGACATCGCGGCAGGCGGCCGGGCCCGCCGCCTCGCCGGCCCCGGACGGGGCGGCGGGCGTCGTCAGCCTCGTGCCGGTGCCCGCGCCGCCACCGCGTCACCTCTCACCCGTCACCCGGGATAGACCGGCGCCGTCCCGTCCTTCGCCACGGTCTTCCAGTTCGAGTCCAGTGGCAGCCGCACGATGCCCTCCGTGGCGTCGGCGATCAGCGGCCTGGTCTCGTCCTCCGAGGCGGCCACCGCCTTGACGCCGTTGACGCCGGGCAGCGTCTGCGCATTGGACGCCGAACCGTCGGTCTCCATGAACTGCATCTGCTGCACACCGCCGGACTCCCGTCCGACCACCACCAGCCGGCTGCCGCCTGCCCAGGACGCGGCCACCACATCCTCCAACTGCGGGGCGATCGGCCGCAGTTCCTGCACCGACAGCACCGGGTGCGCCGAACTTCCGCCCCGCTCGACCCGGCCGAGCTGGAGCGTCGTACGCCCCTTGTCCTCCACCAGGATCGCGATCCGGATCCCGTCCGCGGCGACCTTGATCGCCTTGATCCGCCGCCCGTTGAGGCCGGGCACCGACACCTCTTCGGGGTCGCCCTTGCCCTCGCGCATCCGCAGCAGCCGCGAACTGTGCGCATCGCGGTCCGCGATCCACAGATCGCCCAGGCCGTCCCAGCTCGGCGCGGTCAGCCCGCTGTCGGCACCCTTGGCCGGGCCGTTGCTGGTCAGCAGCGGCTCGCCACGTTTGATGTCGTCCTCCATGGCGGCCACATACAGCGACCGGCCGTCGCCCGACACCCCGGCCGCGGTGTCCTCCCCGCGCGAGATGGCGATCGAACGCAGCGGGGTATGGCCCGTTCCGAACGGCCCGCGGACCGGCGTCGGTTCGGTCGCGGAGTCCGACATGGCGACGACCTTGTGGTCGGCGTCGATGAAGTACTCGTCGGCGGCGCGCCCGGTGCCCGGGGACGGGGCGAAGTCACGCTCGGCCTGCTCCTGGGACAGCGCACACAGCGAGTTGTCGCTGTCGTCCTGGAGCTCGACCTCGCTGACCTTCGAAGCCCGTGTCATGTCCTGGACGGTGAAGAAGAGCTGAGCCGCCATCCGCTTGCACTGCGCGGTGTCCGTACTCACCGCCTGCTTGCTGAGCTTGACGTGCAGCGCGTTGGAGTCGTCCAGCGCCAGATCACTCGCGGCGAGCCGGGTGCCGGACGGGAACGCCGAAGTCGTCACCTGGTTAAGCCAGTCGGTGGGCCCGGACAGCAACGCCTCCACACTGGCGGTGATCGGCTTTATCCGCTGCCGCAGATAGACCGGGTCCGCGACGAGCGCGTTCCGGTTCGCCTTGGGCTCCTGCGACTCCGAGTTGTAGGACGCGAAGTAGTACTTGTTGACCGAGCGGTAGATGCGCTGGAAGTCGGACAGCCCGAGCACCAGCCCGTTGGGCAGCCGGTCGATACGCCACTGTCCCCCCTCCTTGATGAGGTGGATCGTCCGGTGGTACGGCTTCTCCTCCGGGGTGTAGGCGTGACTGTCGTCCACCGTTGCCACCTGGCTGCCGGAGAGCGTGACCGTGAGGGCGTTGGCGTCCTCGCGGTTGGGCTGCAGCTTCGGCTCGGCCTTCGGGCGCTCCTGGAGCACATTGGTGGCCTGGAACGGCCGCCAGGTCCGCTTCGCCGACTTGGCCAGATACTGGGTGGCCGTACGGAAATCCGCCTCGTCGCTGGTCGTCGCGTCGAGGAAGCTGCGCACGATGTTGATGGGCTGCGCACCGTCCTGCGGGGGTACACCGTAGACCCGCACCTGCGACTCGCCTTCGGAGCGCGGCGACTGGTCGACCGAGGTGACCTCCCCGCCGTCCGGCATCGACGCGCAGCCCGCCAGCAGCGCCGCCGCACAACCGAGCAGCAGAAACTTCCGCGCCGGCCCGGCTCCCCTGCGGGCGCGGGGGCGGGACCCGGCCCTCTCCACGTGCTCGCCTCCGCGCTCAGTGTCCACGCAGCCCGCCTTCCCGCTCCACGCCCTGTCCGGCTTCCTGCTCGGCCCCGCCCTCGTGGACCGGCTCGTCGATGCGCGCGCTTTCGCCGCGCGCCGCCGCTTCGCTCCGTGCGCCCCCACTCTGCGGCACCACACGGGCGCCGCTGCCGGGCAGCGCCGTCGGATCGGCCTCCGGACGGGCCACCTTCGGCTCCGGTACGGGGGAGGCCGAGTCGCCCGCCTGTGCGGCGCGCGTCTGCACCGGGATCGTGGACGCCTTGTGGCCCGATCCGGTACGCGGCTGTCCCGTCTCGTCCAGTCCGCGGTGGCGCCGCGAGTCCTCCGGCTCCAGGGGTATCGGGGACCCACGCAGGGTCTCACCGGCCGTACGCGGCAGCGTCAGCCGGAACTGCGAGCCGCCGCCCGGCTCGCCCCAGGCCTGCAGCCAGCCGCCGTGCAGCCGGGCGTCCTCGACGGCGATGGACAGGCCGAGTCCGGTACCGCCGGTCGTACGGGCCCGGGCCGGGTCCGCGCGCCAGAAACGGTTGAAGACCCGGGTGGCCTCGCCGGGCTTGAGGCCGACGCCGTAGTCACGCACCGCGACGGCCACCGCGCCGCCGCTGCGGCCGCCCGCGGATGCCAGCCGCACCACGACATCGCGGCCCTCACCGTGCTCGACGGCGTTGACGACGAGATTGCGCAGCACCCGCTCCACCCGGCGGGGGTCGGCCTCGGCGATGACGGGCTGCTCGGCGCCGCGCACCACGATCCGGGTGCCCTTGCGGTCGGCGAGCGGCTCGGCCCCCTCGATGACGCGGTGCACCACGTCGCGCAGATCGACCGGCTCGGCCTCCAGCGCGGCGGCGCCGGCGTCGAACCGGCTGATCTCCAGCAGCTCAGCGAGCAGTGATTCGAAGCGGTCGAGCTGGCCGCGCAGCAGCTCGGCGGAGCGCGCGGTGGCGGGATCGAACTCGTCCCGCGCGTCATGGATGACATCGGCAGCCATCCGTACGGTCGTCAGCGGCGTACGCAGCTCGTGCGAGACGTCGGAGACGAAGCGGCGCTGCATCCGGGACAGCTCCTCCAGCTGCTGGATCTTGACCTGGAGGTTCTGCGCCATCTTGTTGAAGGACTCACCGAGCCGGGCGATGTCGTCCTCGCCGGTGACCTTCATCCGCTCCTGGAGCAGGCCGGCGGCCAGCCGCTCGGAGATCCCCGCGGCCATCCGTACGGGCGTGACGACCTGCCGGACCACCAGCCAGGCGATCGCGCCGAGCAGGATCACGACGAACACCCCCGCGGTCGCGAGGGTCCCCGTCACCAGCTTGAGCGACTCCTCTTCCTGGGTGAACGGGAAGAGGTAGTAGAGCTGGTACTGGTTGCTGTTTGCATCGTTGAGACGCTTGCCGATGATGAGCGCCGACACGCCGTCGTCCGACCCGATGCGCTTGATCTGGGTGTACTGGCGGAACGTCCCGGATTTGGTGTCCAGCTTCCGCCGCAGATCGGCGGGCACGCTCCGCTCGGGATCGACATCGCCCGAGGCGCGCGGCCCGCGGGTGCCGGGACTGGAGTCGCCGAACGGTTCGTCCGAGTCGGAACTGAGCGCCACGACGGAGAAGACGCCCTGGCCACCACTGGCGAGCTGTTCCACCAGGCCGGTCAGCCAGGTCGCGGAGTCCTGGGTGCCGCGGTTTCCTGTGCGGGCGCCTTCATCGGGCCGGGTGTCGTCGGCGCCGTCAGCCATCTTCTGAGCGACGCTGAAGCCGCCCACGGCCTGACTCTGCGCGGCCTGGGCCTTGGCCGTGAGCAGGCCGTTACGGACCTGCCCGACGACCACGACACCGAGCAGCAGCACCACGGCGAGCGACATCAGCAGCGTGGTCGCCACCACGCGCAGCTGGATATTGCGCCGCCACAGCCGCAGGGCGGGCAGCAGCGGCCGCCGCACCCAGCGGCTGAAGAGCCGCAGTAGGGGGTGGACCGGTCCGCTCACCGCGCCGTCGGGCAGCAGCTGCCCGCCACGCAGCAACCAAGCAGACAACCTGCCCGAAAAGGACATATCACCCGCCGGGCCGACGGTGCGCCCCCGCTTTCCCTCCGGGGCCGAACCGTCCCGGATCATCTCAGCTGGGCCCGGCCTTGTAGCCGACCCCGCGCACGGTCACCACGATCTCCGGCCGCTCAGGGTCCCTCTCGACCTTGGAGCGCAGCCGCTGCACATGGACATTGACCAGCCGGGTGTCGGCGGCGTGCCGATAGCCCCAGACCTGCTCGAGCAGCACCTCACGCGTGAACACCTGCCACGGCTTGCGCGCCAGCGCCACCAGCAGATCGAACTCCAGCGGGGTCAGCGCGATCGACTGCCCGTCCCGCTTCACCGAGTGGCCCGCCACATCGATGACCAGGTCACCGATCGCCAGCTGCTCGGGCGTGGGCTCCTCCGAACGCCGCAGCCGCGCCCGGATCCGTGCCACCAGCTCCTTGGGCTTGAACGGCTTGACGATGTAGTCGTCCGCGCCCGACTCGAGCCCGACCACCACATCCACCGTGTCGCTCTTGGCGGTCAGCATGACGATCGGCACCCCGGACTCGGCCCGGATCAGCCGGCAGACCTCGATGCCGTCCCGTCCGGGCAGCATCAGGTCGAGCAGCACAAGATCGGGCTTCGTCTCGCGGAAGGCGGCAAGGGCCTTGTCACCGTCCGACACGAACGACGGTTCAAAACCTTCGCCACGCAGCACGATGCCGAGCATCTCTGCCAGTGCGGTGTCGTCGTCGACGACCAGGACGCGTCCCTTCATTCGGCCATCATCCCATTACCTGATCGTGACTTACTCCATCGTGACGTGGAACACACCTCTGCCAGCCCGTCCCGGGTCACCGGAGACACCACTCCGGCCTCCGTGACGATCGCCGTCACCAGCTCCGGCGGAGTGACGTCGAAGGCCGGGTTGTAGGCCTGTGCGCCCAGCGGCGCCACTGGTATGCCGGTGCCGGCCTCCGCCCCGGGCCCCTGCGCAAACGGCAACGAGAACTCCGTCACTTCCTGGCCCGGACGCTGCTCCACTTCGATATCCGCCCCCTCCTCGGTCTCCAGATCCACCGTGCTGGTCGGTGCCACCACCACGAACGGAACGTGGTGGTAGCGCGCCAGCACCGCCAGCGGATAGCTGCCGACCTTGTTGGCCACCGACCCGTCCGCTGCGATCCGGTCAGCGCCGATCAGCACCGCATCCACCTCGCCCCCGGCGAACAGCGATCCCGCCGCCCCGTCCGAGAGCACCGTGTACGCCATACCCGCCCGCGCCGCCTCGTAGGCGGTCAGTCGCGCCCCCTGCAACAGCGGCCGCGTCTCGTCCACCCACAGCCGGCGCAGCTCACCGGCCCGGTGCGCCGCCAGCGCCACCGCCAGGGCGGTGCCCTCGCCCCCGGACACCAGGGCACCCGTATTGCAGTGCGTGAGTATCCGGTGACCGCCACCCGGCAGCAGCTCGCCCAGCAGCGCCAGCCCGTGCTCCGCCATCCGGGCACTGGCCTCGATGTCCTCGGCGTGCACGGCCCGCGCCTCGGCCAGCGCCGCAGCAGCGGCGGCCTGAGCACCGTCCTCGCCGAACGCCGCGCGGTACGCGACAGCCGCCCGCCGTACCCCGTACCCCAGATTGACCGCGGTCGGCCGGGCCTGTGCCAGCGCCTCCACCGCCTCCTCCACGTCAAAGCCGCGTGCCGCGGCCAGCGCGACGCCGTACGCGCCCGCGATGCCCAGCAGCGGCGCCCCGCGCACGGCCAGTGTCCGGATCGCCTGCACCAGCGCCGGAACGTCCGTGCAGACCAGCTCGACCTCCTCCGCGGGCAGCCGCGTCTGATCAAGGAGGACCAATACGGGCCCCTCGGGCGGCTCCTCCCAGCGCAACGACGGAATCGTGAGCGCCCCGGCGCCCACCTCAGATACCTCGTACTGATCGCCCATTCCTTCAGTCTGCCGCCGACCGGCCCTCGAACAGAAGGTCCCCTCGTCCTCCGGGCACCGGTACACAACGCCGGTGGCCATGACACGATGACTGCCACCGCGGACCCCGGACCCCCGCCGCCCCGGCGGACGGGCAGCAAGAAGGAGCGACGATGAACAACTCTCCGGGCTGGGCCTCGCCCGGATCCACTCCCTCCGACGAGCCGGCCCGCGGCACCCAGGAGCAGCCCACCCAGGCAGACCAGACCGGCCCCGCCGGGCAGTCGTCCCCACCGAACTGGTCCAAGGAACAGCCACCCGCCGGCCAGTGGTCGGCCCCCGCCGGTATCCCCGGTCAGAGCCGCGGCCCGCATGGCGGGCCTGACCAGAGCACGGCCGGCGACCGCACCCGTGCCACATCGCCCGGCTACGGCGGACCCGGCTGGGGCGGTGCTCCGGGCCCCGGCAATCAGCCCCCCTGGGGCGGCGCCTGGGCCCCGACGCCACAGGCCGCCAAGCCCGGCGTCATCCCGCTGCGCCCCCTCGCCGTCGGCGAGATACTCGACGGCGCGGTCACCACCATGCGCGCCCACTGGCGCACCGTCCTCGGCATCTCGCTGATCGTCGCGGTGGTCTCGCAGACCGCCATCACCGTAGTCACCGGTCTGTGGTTCCAGGGCGCCGACCGCGCCCCCTCGCTGTCGAGCGAGAACATCCCGCCGCTCCGCGAGACCATGCGTGAGGTGGGCAATTCGCTCGCCGCCACCGGCATCACCTCCGTGATCGGGCTGCTCGCCACCATCATCGCCACGGGGCTGCTCACCATGGTCGTGAGCCGGGCCGTCCTGGGCCGCTCGGTGACAGCCGGGGAAGCCTGGCGCGATGCGCGTCCCCAGCTCCCGCGCCTGCTCGGCCTGCTGGTACTGCTCCCCCTGCTCATCACGGCCATCGTCGCGGTCGGTGTAGGGCCCGGCATCATCCTCGTCGCCACGGGCATGCCGAAGGCCGGACTGCTCCTCACCCTGTTCGGCGGGATGGCCACCACCGTCGTGACCATCTGGCTGTGGGTCCGCTACAGCCTCGCCTCCCCCGCGCTGATGCTGGAGAAGCAGGGCGTCATCGCCGCGATGCGCCGCTCCGCGAAGCTCGTACGGGGCGCCTGGTGGCGAGTGCTGGGCGCACAGCTCCTCACCTACCTCCTGATCGGCATCGTCGAGTTCATCATCCAGATCCCGGCCACCCTCGTCGCCTTCCTCATCGGTGGCGAGAACCTCATGGACTGGGCGAACGGCACCAGCAGCTCCACCGGCTGGTCGTTCCTGATCGTGCTGGGCGTCGGAGCCGTCATCAGCTCCACCATCACCTTCCCGATCAGCGCCAGCGTCACCGCGCTCCTGTACATGGACCAGCGCATCCGCCGCGAGGCACTCGACCTCGAACTCGCCCGCGCCGCAGGCCTCCCCGGCTACGGCGCCGACGCCCCCACCGCGCACCCGGCGCCCTCCGCTCCCGCAGCCACGGGCCCGGTCCAGGGCCACGCCCCAACAACAGCGGCCGCACCGGCCGCTGCCGGCACGCCTGCAGACGGGACGCCGGCCGACAGCCATGCCACGGACAACACCGAGGCAGACGGCCCCAAGACGGGCGGCACCAGCGCCACCGAGCCAGGCGCCACGCCCACGGCCACCCCGGAAGCCCCGGAAGCCCCGGAAGCCCCGGAAGCCCCGGAAGCCCCGGCCAAGTCCACCCCCGCCGACGGCCCCGGGCAGCACCCCGGCAACGCCACACCGGGAAGCTGATGCGGTGACCACAGGGGGGAACGGGGCCGCGCTCATACGACTCATCGCGCGCCCCGACGACGACATACCGGTGCGGACTCCACGCGTCCCCGCCCAAGAGGCGGCCGAGCGCGAACTGTCCGACCCTCGGTACCACCAGCACGACCCCAACCCGATCCAGCGTGCCCTCGATTGGCTCTGGGAACGCGTCAACGACCTCTTCCACGCGGCCGCGGGCGCCACACCGGGTGGCTGGATCGGGCTTCTCGCCATCGCCGCATTCGTCCTGCTGCTCGTGGTCGCACTCCGGCTGCGGCTCGGCGCGGTGCGCCGCACTCCGACCACGAGCGGTGCGCTCTTCTCCGACACCCCCCGCACCGCCGCCGAACACCGCGCCGCCGCCGACCGGCACGCCGCCGAGGGCCGCTGGAACCAGGCGATCCAAGACCGCATGCGCGCGGTCGTCCTCGCCCTCGAGGAACGGACACTGCTCACCCCTGGCCCCGGCCGCACCGCCGATGAGGCGGCCACCGAAGCGGGTTGGGCACTCCCCGCGTACGCCGACCGGCTGCGTACCGCGGCACGCACCTTCGACGACGTCACATACGGCGGCCGCCCCGGCACGGAACGGGCGTACACCCTCCTGACCGGCCTCGACACCGACCTGCAACACGCCAAGCCCGACCTGGCCACGACCCCGACCAGGAGCCGCGGATGACCACGGCCGCCCCGGACACCTCCGCACTCCCTCCCACCGTTCGCAGCCTGTGGAACCGGTCCCGCGGACCGCTGCTCGCGCTCCTCCTGCTCGTCATCAGCGGTGTGGCGATCGCGGCTCTGCAGTCCGGCGAACAGCACGGGCGGCTCGACCCCCGGTCCTACGACCGGACCGGAAGCCGGGCCATCGCCCAACTCCTGGCCTCTCACGACGTCTCCACCCAGGTCGTGACCACCTCCGAGGAAGCCGCCGCCGCGGCCGGCCCGCACACCACACTCCTCGTCACCAACCCCGAGATGCTGACGCAAGATCAGCTGACGGGCCTGCACACCGCGACCGCCCACACCCCCGGCCGCACTGTCCTCCTTGCCCCCGACTCCTCGGCCCTCGAAACCTTCGCCCCCGGCGTCCGGACGGATTCCCCGGCCGATATCTCGGCCCGCAGGCCCGCCTGTTCCCTGCCGGAGGCCCAACGCGCGGGGAACGCCCTCCTGGGCGGCCTCAGTTACACAACTTCCGCCGGCGGAACCGATCGTTGCTACCTCAGCGGCGACCGTCCCACCCTGCTGCGCCTGCCGGCCCCCCGCACCGGCCGCGACACCGTGCTCCTCGGCTCCCCCGATTTGCTCTACAACCACCACCTCGCCGAGCACGGCAACGCCTCGCTGGCCCTTCAACTCCTCGGTACGCACAAGCATCTGGTCTGGTACCTCCCCTCCATGAGCGACCCGTCCTCCGCTCAGGACGACCAGCGCGGCTTCCTCGATCTCGTCCCTTCCGGCTGGTACTGGGCCCTGCTCCAACTCACCTTTGCCGCCGCCCTCGCGGCCCTGTGGCGCGCCCGTCGTCTCGGCCCACTGGTGCCGGAAAAGCTCCCTGTCACCGTCCCGGCCGCCGAGACCACCGAGGGGCACGCCCGCCTGTACGAGCAGGCCAACGCCCGCGACCGGGCTTCCTCCGTGCTGCGCTCCGCGACCCGCACACGACTCGCCCCCCTCATCGGTGTGTCCCCGGCCCACGCCCACACCCCCGACATCCTTCTCCCGGCCCTTCACGCCCACTTGACCACCGCCCCCGGCGTCGATGCAGACCTCCATGTCCTGCTCTTCGGCCCGGCCCCCGCGGACGACAAGGCCTTGGTCCACCTGGCCGACCAACTCGACGAACTCGAATCCTCGATCGTTTCCCAAGAGAGGCACGCCCCCCGTGAGCACCCCGACCGCTGACAGCGCCCGAGCCTCCCTGGAGGACCTGCGCACCGAGATAGCCAAGGCCGTTGTAGGCCAGGACCCCGCCGTCACCGGCTTGGTCGTCGCACTGCTCTGTCGCGGTCATGTGCTCCTCGAAGGCGCCCCCGGCGTCGCCAAAACCCTGCTCGTTCGCGCCCTGTCGGCCGCTCTCGAACTCGACACCAAGCGCGTCCAGTTCACCCCTGACCTGATGCCGAGCGATGTCACCGGCTCGCTGGTCTACGACGCCCGCAGCGCCGAGTTCTCCTTCCAGCCGGGCCCCGTCTTCACCAACCTCCTGCTCGCCGACGAGATCAACCGCACGCCACCCAAAACCCAGGCGTCGCTGCTCGAAGCGATGGAGGAGCGTCAGGTGACCGTCGACGGCACAGCTCGTCCCCTCCCCGAGCCGTTCCTGGTAGCCGCCACACAGAACCCCGTGGAGTACGAGGGCACTTACCCGCTCCCCGAGGCCCAGCTCGACCGGTTCCTGCTGAAGCTGACGGTGCCGCTCCCCGCCCGCCACGATGAGATAGACATCCTCACCCGGCACGCGGCCGGCTTCAGCCCCCGCGACCTCAGTGCCGCAGGGCTGCGCCCTGTCGCCTCCACCGCTGACCTCGACGCTGCGCGAGCCGCGGTCGCCAAGACCGCCGTCTCCCCCGAAGTCACCGGCTATATCGTCGATATCTGCCGTGCCACCCGCGAATCCCCCTCGCTCTCTCTCGGCGTCTCCCCCCGAGGCGCCACCGCTCTGCTCTCCACGTCACGAGCCTGGGCCTGGCTCACCGGCCGCGACTATGTCACCCCCGACGACGTCAAGGCCCTTGCTCTTCCTACGCTCCGACATCGTGTCCAGCTCCGCCCCGAAGCGGAGATGGAGGGAGTCACTGCAGACTCCGTGATCAACGCCGTACTCGCTCATCTCCCCGTCCCCCGCTGAGACGACACCGTGGCCCTCACCGGACGCACCGCCCTCATCTCCGCATGCGGAGCCCTCTTCGTCGGCTTCGTGCTGCCCAGCTGGCTCGGCATCCTCACCGTTCAACTCGCCCTGCTGATAGCAATTTTGTGCGATCTCGCACTCGCCGCGCCAGTGCGAAAGCTCCATTTCACCCGAACCGGTGATACAACCGTTCGACTAACAGGCGAAGCCCACACGCACCTCACCCTCACCAATCCGAGCCGCCGCAGCCTGCGCGCCCAGATCCGTGACGCCTGGCCTCCGAGCACCTTCCAGCCCGGTTCGGACATCCCCGCATCCCGCCACACCGTGCGCATCCCGGCCGCCGAACGCCGCCGCCTCACCACCACGCTCCACCCCACCCGCCGCGGTGACCACCACGCGGTCCGCGTCACCGTGCGCTCCTACGGCCCGCTCGGCCTGGCAGCCCGGCAAGGAAGCCATCACGTCCCATGGACGCTACGCGTCCTTCCGCCCTTCACCAGCCGCAAACACCTGCCCGCCAAGCTCGCCCGGCTCCGCGAACTCGACGGCCGCACCAGCATCCTGACCCGCGGCGAGGGCACGGAGTTCGACAGCCTCCGCGACTACACCCCCGGTGACGACACCCGCTCCATCGACTGGCGCGCCACCGCCCGCCGGCAGAACCTCGCAGTCCGCACCTGGCGCCCTGAACGCGACCGCCGCATCCTGCTCGTCCTGGAGACCGGCCGTACCTCGGCCGGCCGCGTCGGCGACATACCCCGCCTCGACGCCTCCATGGACGCCGCCCTGCTGCTCGGCGCCCTTGCCGCCCGCGCCGGTGACCGTGTGGATCTGCTCGCCTACGACCGCCGCGTACGAGCCTCGGTCCAAGGCCGCACAGCCCGCGATCTCCTCCCAGCTCTGACCGAAGCCCTGGCCCCCCTCGAATCCCAATTGGTCGAAGCGGACGCCCGCGGCCTGGCCGCCACCATCCACCGCCGCACCCCGCGCCGGTCCCTGATCGTCCTCTTCACCGGCCTGGACGCGGCCCCCGTGGAGGAAGCCCTCCTGCCCGTCCTCCCTGGCCTCACCCAACGCAACGAGCTCATCGTCGCGGCCGTGGCCGACCCCCGCATCGAGGAAATGGCCGCCGGCCGCCACACGCCCCAGGCCGTCTACGCAGCCGCCGCCGCGGAACAGACCCGCGCCGCCCGCCGCCGCACCGCAGACCGCCTCCGCCACCACGGCATCACCGTCATCGACTCCACCCCGGCCCGCCTGGCCCCCGACCTGGCCGACGCCTACCTCACCCTCAAGTCCGCAGGTCGTCTGTAAGACCGCGCCTTCTTCCCCGTCCCTCACCCAGACGGCGCCTGCAGACACCTCCGCGGACACGTGGCATACAAGGGAGGTCCTCACACGGCTGGGGAGACGACGCTACTGGGGCCTCCAACACCTCAAAGCCCCATGAAGACGCTGACAAGCACACCAGTGAGGGAAAGCAAGGCCACCGGTAAGGGCCCACGCGAGGCTCGCCCGGCACTCCACGTACCAAGCCAGGTCAGCCCAACCCACAAGGCACCTCCGCCTCTGCCGGCCCTTCGGCCGGAGGGCATCCCCATTCCTCCCACAACGCAAAAATGCCTCGTTCCCCGAGTCGAAACTCGGGGAACGAGGCATTTTTCAAAATTTGTTCGGCGGCGTCCTACTCTCCCACAGGGTCCCCCCTGCAGTACCATCGGCGCTGAAAGGCTTAGCTTCCGGGTTCGGAATGTAACCGGGCGTTTCCCTAACGCAATGACCACCGAAACACTATGAAGTTAACCAACCCGGCACAATCACAGGTCGTTACTTCAGAACCTACACAGTGGACGCGAGCAACTGAGGACAAGCCCTCGGCCTATTAGTACCAGTCAACTCCACCCGTTACCGGGCTTCCATATCTGGCCTATCAACCCAGTCGTCTACTGGGAGCCTTAACCCCTCAAAGGAGGTGGGAGTCCTCATCTCGAAGCAGGCTTCCCGCTTAGATGCTTTCAGCGGTTATCCTTTCCGAACGTAGCCAACCAGCCATGCCCTTGGCAGGACAACTGGCACACCAGAGGTTCGTCCGTCCCGGTCCTCTCGTACTAGGGACAGCCCTTCTCAAGACTCCTACGCGCACAGCGGATAGGGACCGAACTGTCTCACGACGTTCTAAACCCAGCTCGCGTACCGCTTTAATGGGCGAACAGCCCAACCCTTGGGACCGACTCCAGCCCCAGGATGCGACGAGCCGACATCGAGGTGCCAAACCATCCCGTCGATATGGACTCTTGGGGAAGATCAGCCTGTTATCCCCGGGGTACCTTTTATCCGTTGAGCGACGGCGCTTCCACAAGCCACCGCCGGATCACTAGTCCCTACTTTCGTACCTGCTCGACCCGTCAGTCTCACAGTCAAGCTCCCTTGTGCACTTACACTCAACACCTGATTGCCAACCAGGCTGAGGGAACCTTTGGGCGCCTCCGTTACTCTTTAGGAGGCAACCGCCCCAGTTAAACTACCCACCAGACACTGTCCCTGATCCGGATCACGGACCCAGGTTAGACATCCAGCACGACCAGAGTGGTATTTCAACAATGACTCCACAACCACTGGCGTGGCCGCTTCAAAGTCTCCCACCTATCCTACACAAGCCGAACCGAACACCAATATCAAGCTATAGTAAAGGTCCCGGGGTCTTTCCGTCCTGCTGCGCGAAACGAGCATCTTTACTCGTAATGCAATTTCACCGGGCCTATGGTTGAGACAGTCGAGAAGTCGTTACGCCATTCGTGCAGGTCGGAACTTACCCGACAAGGAATTTCGCTACCTTAGGATGGTTATAGTTACCACCGCCGTTTACTGGCGCTTAAGTTCTCAGCTTCGCCAACCCGAAAGTTGACTAACCGGTCCCCTTAACGTTCCAGCACCGGGCAGGCGTCAGTCCGTATACATCGCCTTACGGCTTCGCACGGACCTGTGTTTTTAGTAAACAGTCGCTTCTCGCTGGTCTCTGCGGCCACCACCAGCTCACACTGCAAGAGTGATCACCAGCAATGGCCCCCCTTCTCCCGAAGTTACGGGGGCATTTTGCCGAGTTCCTTAACCATAGTTCACCCGAACGCCTCGGTATTCTCTACCTGACCACCTGAGTCGGTTTAGGGTACGGGCCGCCATGAAACTCGCTAGAGGCTTTTCTCGACAGCATAGGATCATCCACTTCACCACAATCGGCTCGGCATCAGGTCTCAGCCCTAATGTGTGACGGATTTACCTACCACACGGCCTACACCCTTACCCCGGGACAACCACCGCCCGGGCTGGACTACCTTCCTGCGTCACCCCATCGCTTACCTACTACCACCTTGGATCGGCGGCTCCACCACGTCCCTTTGTCCGAAGACTCCAGGCCGGCTTCACGGCCTTAGCATTAATGGATTCGATATTGGGCGTTTCAAAGCGGGTACCGGAATATCAACCGGTTGTCCATCGACTACGCCTGTCGGCCTCGCCTTAGGTCCCGACTTACCCTGGGCAGATCAGCTTGACCCAGGAACCCTTAGTCAATCGGCGCACACGTTTCCCACGTGTGTATCGCTACTCATGCCTGCATTCTCACTCGTGAACCGTCCACAACTCGTTTCCACGGCTGCTTCACCCGGCACACGACGCTCCCCTACCCATCACAGCGGGCGTTGACCCTCATGCTGCAATGACACGACTTCGGCGGTGTGCTTGAGCCCCGCTACATTGTCGGCGCGGAATCACTTGACCAGTGAGCTATTACGCACTCTTTCAAGGATGGCTGCTTCTAAGCCAACCTCCTGGTTGTCTCTGCGACTCCACATCCTTTCCCACTTAGCACACGCTTAGGGGCCTTAGTCGATGCTCTGGGCTGTTTCCCTCTCGACCATGGAGCTTATCCCCCACAGTCTCACTGCCGCGCTCTCACTTACCGGCATTCGGAGTTTGGCTAAGGTCAGTAACCCGGTAGGGCCCATCGCCTATCCAGTGCTCTACCTCCGGCAAGAAACACACGACGCTGCACCTAAATGCATTTCGGGGAGAACCAGCTATCACGGAGTTTGATTGGCCTTTCACCCCTAACCACAGGTCATCCCCCAGGTTTTCAACCCTGGTGGGTTCGGTCCTCCACGAAGTCTTACCTCCGCTTCAACCTGCCCATGGCTAGATCACTCCGCTTCGGGTCTTGGGCACGCTACTCAACGCCCTATTCGGACTCGCTTTCGCTACGGCTTCCCCACACGGGTTAACCTCGCAACATACCGCAAACTCGCAGGCTCATTCTTCAAAAGGCACGCAGTCACGACGCAGAGACAAGTCTCTGCGCGACGCTCCCACGGCTTGTAGGCACACGGTTTCAGGTACTATTTCACTCCGCTCCCGCGGTACTTTTCACCATTCCCTCACGGTACTATCCGCTATCGGTCACCAGGGAATATTTAGGCTTAACGGGTGGTCCCGCCAGATTCACACGGGATTTCTCGGGCCCCGTGCTACTTGGGTGATTCTCAAGCAAGCCGTTGATGTTTCAGCTACGGGGGTCTTACCCTCTACGCCGGACCTTTCGCATGTCCTTCGCCTACACCAACGGTTTCTGACTTGCCTCACAGCCGGCAGACTGCAAAAGAGAACTCCCACAACCCCAACCACGCAACCCCTGCCGGGTATCACACGTGACTGGTTTGGCCTCATCCGGTTTCGCTCGCCACTACTCCCGGAATCACGGTTGTTTTCTCTTCCTGCGGGTACTGAGATGTTTCACTTCCCCGCGTTCCCTCCACACTGCCTATGTGTTCAGCAGCGGGTGACAGCCCATGACGACTGCCGGGTTTCCCCATTCGGACACCCCCGGATCAAAGCTCGGTTGACAGCTCCCCGGGGCCTATCGTGGCCTCCCACGTCCTTCATCGGTTCCTGGTGCCAAGGCATCCACCGTGCGCCCTTAAAAACTTGGCCACAGATGCTCGCGTCCACTGTGCAGTTCTCAAGCAACGACCAGCCACCCGTCACACACCCTTACCAGGATGCTTCACCGGGGCCGGCATCGCGAAGGTCCAGACTCAAGTCCGTACCCTCAGATACCCAACAGCGCGCCCGGCCCACTCCATCAATCCCCACGTTCCACGCCGAAGCAGTACTAGTGACAACCAATCAAGTGCGCCGAATAGTCAACGTTCCACCCATGAGCAACCAGCATCAGACATTCGCTGATGTACTGGCCTCTGACCCGAACCAGGTTCGAGTAAGAAGTGCTCCTTAGAAAGGAGGTGATCCAGCCGCACCTTCCGGTACGGCTACCTTGTTACGACTTCGTCCCAATCGCCAGTCCCACCTTCGACGATTCCCTCCCACAAGGGGTTGGGCCACCGGCTTCGGGTGTTACCGACTTTCGTGACGTGACGGGCGGTGTGTACAAGGCCCGGGAACGTATTCACCGCAGCAATGCTGATCTGCGATTACTAGCAACTCCGACTTCATGGGGTCGAGTTGCAGACCCCAATCCGAACTGAGACCGGCTTTTTGAGATTCGCTCCACCTCGCGGTATCGCAGCTCATTGTACCGGCCATTGTAGCACGTGTGCAGCCCAAGACATAAGGGGCATGATGACTTGACGTCGTCCCCACCTTCCTCCGAGTTGACCCCGGCAGTCTCCTGTGAGTCCCCATCACCCCGAAGGGCATGCTGGCAACACAGAACAAGGGTTGCGCTCGTTGCGGGACTTAACCCAACATCTCACGACACGAGCTGACGACAGCCATGCACCACCTGTACACCGACCACAAGGGGGACCCTGTCTCCAGGGTTTTCCGGTGTATGTCAAGCCTTGGTAAGGTTCTTCGCGTTGCGTCGAATTAAGCCACATGCTCCGCTGCTTGTGCGGGCCCCCGTCAATTCCTTTGAGTTTTAGCCTTGCGGCCGTACTCCCCAGGCGGGGAACTTAATGCGTTAGCTGCGGCACGGACGACGTGGAATGTCGCCCACACCTAGTTCCCAACGTTTACGGCGTGGACTACCAGGGTATCTAATCCTGTTCGCTCCCCACGCTTTCGCTCCTCAGCGTCAGTATCGGCCCAGAGATCCGCCTTCGCCACCGGTGTTCCTCCTGATATCTGCGCATTTCACCGCTACACCAGGAATTCCGATCTCCCCTACCGAACTCTAGCCTGCCCGTATCGAATGCAGACCCGGGGTTAAGCCCCGGGCTTTCACATCCGACGTGACAAGCCGCCTACGAGCTCTTTACGCCCAATAATTCCGGACAACGCTTGCGCCCTACGTATTACCGCGGCTGCTGGCACGTAGTTAGCCGGCGCTTCTTCTGCAGGTACCGTCACTCTCGCTTCTTCCCTGCTGAAAGAGGTTTACAACCCGAAGGCCGTCATCCCTCACGCGGCGTCGCTGCATCAGGCTTTCGCCCATTGTGCAATATTCCCCACTGCTGCCTCCCGTAGGAGTCTGGGCCGTGTCTCAGTCCCAGTGTGGCCGGTCGCCCTCTCAGGCCGGCTACCCGTCGTCGCCTTGGTAGGCCATCACCCCACCAACAAGCTGATAGGCCGCGGGCTCATCCTTCACCGCCGGAGCTTTCCACCACCAGACCATGCGGTCGGTAGTCGTATCCGGTATTAGACCCCGTTTCCAGGGCTTGTCCCAGAGTGAAGGGCAGATTGCCCACGTGTTACTCACCCGTTCGCCACTAATCCCCTCCCGAAGGAGGTTCATCGTTCGACTTGCATGTGTTAAGCACGCCGCCAGCGTTCGTCCTGAGCCAGGATCAAACTCTCCGTGAATGTTTACCCGTAATCGGGTCAACACACACGAGAGCGGAACGAGTGGGCGGAATAAGCCCTCTCGTTCACAGCGTCCTCGCTGTGTGTGCCACCCCGACCGCTTGGGCCGTGGTGGGCTTTTCAAAGGAACCTCATCCGCCGGAAGTGTTTCCGGTGGACGGGGTATCAACATATCTGGCGTTGACTTTTGGCACGCTGTTGAGTTCTCAAGGAACGGACGCTTCCTTTGTGCCTGTTTCACCAGGCTCTCCGGGCGCTTCCCTTCGGTCTTGCGTTTCCGACTCTATCAGATCCTTGCGGGCCCGATTTTCGCCGGTGCGTTTCCGCCTTTCGGCTTCTTCGCTTTTCCAACCGTACCAGATCCGTTTCCGTCTCTGGCCCCCTGTTGGAGCGGGGTCGGCCGCTTCGCTTTCGCTTTCCGGCCTTTCCGACTCTATCAGATCCGTTTCGGTCCGTTGCCGGTCCGAATTCGTTTCCGAATCCCCGTCGGAGGGGTTTGCCTTTTGGCTTTTCCGACTTTATCAGAAGAGATTCCGCCGAATTGATTCGGCCGGGGCTTCCGGTAAGTGGTCGGTTGCGCCTCGCCGACATGAAAATTCCGGCCGAAGCGGAGAAGAGACTAACCGTTGCGGATGAACTTGTCCAGTTCGCTGCAACCGTTCGAATCTACCTCCCCCTGCTGCCCGTGTCAACGGGTTTCTGGGGAGAAGAGGAGATTAGCAGGTCAGCAGGGCTCGATGCACATCACGCGGCGGTCGGCAGCGCGGCTTCGCGGTCGGAGAGGTCGACGTCGCCGGTGGCTCCGGCGCGTACGGCGCGGCCGCCCAGGACGTGGACGTACAGGAGGAAGGCCAGTTCGGCGGCTATGCCGATGCCGATGCGGGCCCAGGTGGGGAGGCCTGAAGGGGTGACGAAGCCTTCCAGGGCGCCGGATATGAAGAGGACGGCGGCGAGCCCTATGGCGACTCCGAGGGCGGAGCGGCCTTCCTCGGCGAGGGCCGTACGGCGGGTGCGCGGGCCGGGGTCGATGAGGGTCCAGCCCAGGCGGAGGCCGATGCCGGCGGCGACGAAGACGGCGGTCAGTTCGAGGAGGCCGTGCGGAAGGATCAGGCCGAGGAAGGTGTCGAGGCGGCCCGCCGAGGACATCAGGCCGATGCCGACGCCCAGGTTGAGCATGTTCTGGAAGAGGATCCACAGAACGGGGAGGCCGGCGAAGGCGCCGAGGACAAGGCACAGGGCGACGGCCTGGGCGTTGTTCGTCCATACCTGGGCGGCGAAGGAGGCGGCGGGGTGGCTGGAGTAGTAGGTCTCGTACTGGCCACCGGGGCGGGTCATGTCGCGGAGGTCCTCCGGGGCGCCGATGGCTGCCTGGACCTCGGGGTGTGCGGCTATCCACCAGCCGATGAGGGCGGCGACCGCGGTGGAGAGGATCGCGGTGGGGATCCACCAGTGGCGCAGACGGTAGACGGCTGCCGGGAAGGCCGTGGTGAAGAAGCGGGCGGTGTCGCGCCAGGAGGCCTTGCGGGCACCGGTGACCGTACTGCGGGCGCGGGCCACGAGGGACGTGAGGCGACTGGTCAGCGCGGGGTCGGGGGCGCTGGAGAGGAGGAGGGAGAGGTGGGTGGTGGTGCGCTGGTAGAGGGCGACCAGTTCGTCGGCCTCGGCTCCTGTGAGGTGGCGTTTGCGGCGCAGCAGTGTTTCGAGGCGGTCCCATTCGGCGCCGTGGGCCGTGACGAAGACATCGAGGTCCATAGGGTGTCGCTCCTCGCAGCGCCGTGGGTGAGTGCCGGGTCAGCTTGGCAGACTGGCCGTGTCCTGCGTGGGGTGGGCGGGACTTCGGGGATCGAGAGGGAGTGGGGCGCGGCGTGAAGGAACTCGTCACGGGTGAAGCGGTGGTGCTCGGGCTGCGGCCGGCCAGGCTGCCGAGCCGGGGGCTGGCGGTGGCGGTCGATGTGGCCGTGGCCTGGGTGATCTACATCGGCATCTCGCTGATGCTGGTGAGCGCGACCTCGTCGATGGACAGTGCGGCGGTGGCGGCCGTGTCGGTGGCGGCGTTCGTGCTGGTGCAGGTCGGGATCCCGATCGTCGTGGAGACGCTGAGCCAGGGCCGGTCGCTGGGAAAGGTGATCTGCGGACTGCGGGTCGTACGGGAGGACGGCGGACCGATCCGGTTCCGGCATGCGTTGGTGCGCGGGGCGATGGGCGCCATCGAGATCGTGATGACGATGGGGGTGGTGGCGGCCATCGCGTCGTTGGTGTCGGCGCGAGGGCGTCGGGTGGGTGATGTGTTCGCCGGAACGCTGGTCATACGGGAGCGGACGCCCGTGGCGGAGACCGGGACGGCGCTGCCGGCACCGCCTCCGTGGTTGGTTGCGGATGTCGGGGCGCTGGACCTTTCGCGGGTACCTGATGCGTGGTGGCTGACCGTCCGGCAGTACCTGGCGCGGATGGGACAGCTGGATCCGCAGGTCGGCGGGGCGATGGCGGGGCGGCTGGCGGAGGACTTGCGGGGGTTCACCGGGGTGCCGGGGCCCGCGGGGGTGCATCCGGCGGCGTATCTGGCGGCGGTGGCTGGGGAACGGCAGGCGCGGGAGTCGCAGCGGGCGTTCGGGGCGTCGGGGGCGGTTGCCGGGGCGGCGTCTGTGGGGTGGGGAGAGGGTGCTCCCGGTGGGTGGCCTGGTGCTGGGGGTGGCGAGGCTCGGGCCGGTGAGTCGTGGTCGTCGGTCGGGCCCATGGAGAGGGCGGGGGAAGCCGTGCCGTCCGGGGGTGGGGACGGGGATGTGGCGTCGGTGGCGGGCGGGGCGTGGGCTTTGCCTGGGGGTGGAGTGGTAGCGGGGGCTCCTGAGGCTGTGGCCGGTGACGGGGTGATGCGTGGTGACGGTGCCGCGCCTACGGGGGCGCCGGTGCGGGAGCGTGCGGGTGATCAGGGGGGCGGTGGAGGAGGGCGGCCGCCGCGTACGGGGTTTGCGCCGCCGGTGTGAGGAGGCCGGTGACGGGCGGGACAGGGCGGGGTGTGCTGGGCTCGGGGCGGCGGGTCCATCCGACTTCGCCCCGTGTTGGCGGTGAGCGCGAAGGGGACGGTGTCCTGGCCTCGGGGGGCGGTGAGGTCGACGGGGAGGACGGTGTCCTGGCCCCCGTGGCGTGCGGTGAGGGCGCAGCGCGCAGGCGTCAGTGCAGCTGGATGCGGCGAGGCGGGACGGGAGCGGGCGCCCCACCGGGTGGTGTGGCCGTCGTGGGACCTCCGCCGAAGCCTGTGGCAGTAATTGCAGCGAGAGTAGGCCGCCGGGTTGAGCGTGTCTGTATTCGGCAGCCGCGCTGGCCGTGGCCGCATCTGACAGGCAGCAGTTGGGGGCCCGGCAGCGGGGCGATGCGTCGGGTGTGAGGCGGTGCCGACGCCTCCGGGTTCCAGGAGTGCGGCACGTCCGGACTGGCGCCCGGTGGAGGCCGGTGAGCTGATCCGTTCCGGTTCCGGTTCCGGTTCAGGCGCTGGGCGACGCTTGCGTACGTACGGGCTCGGTGTGGCCGGGCCATGACCGCAGCTGGCTGCAGGGGGTCGTGCTGGAGCGGCTGGGGGCGGCGGGATCCCCCGGTATTCGCCGCTGCGTGCCGTGGGTCGGGGGCCAGCCGCCAAGCGGGGGGCGGTCTCGGCGCTGCGAGTGCGAGGTGAGACCGGCGGAGCGGGTGGGTCAGGGGAAGGTCGACGGTGGGGATTCGAGGGATTCGAGTTCGATGCCGGGGGCGGAGAGGACCACGTCGCCCGCGATGTGGACGGTGTGCTGTTCGCCGGTTTCCAAGTCGTTGACCTGGTATTCGTCGGCGATGAGCGGGGCGTTGTCAGTGGCGTGTGGTGTGCTTTTCAGCAGGGCCCAGGACTGGTCGAGCGTGCGGGGGGCGAGGACGGGGGGTGTGAAGGCGACGAGGCGGGTGCGGACGGCGCCGGCGCCGAGGGCGGGGCGCAGCAAGCGGGCGGTGGCGATGAGGAACGCGGGGGACGCGCCGGTGAAGGCGTGGGCCGGGACGTTGCCTTCGGTGGCGTGTTCACCGGTCGGGTCGGTGCGTACCCAGGTGACGCCTTCCAGGGCGGCGCCGCGGACCTGCCAGGCGGAGGCGTGCAGTTCGAGGCGGATGGGGCGGCCGAGTTCGTCGAGGGTGAGGTCGACGGAGCCGATGTGGTCGCCGGAGGGGTTGACGATCTGGGAGACATAGCGCCAGCCGGAGGGGCCGGTGGCGCAGTGGAAGTGCTCTTCACCCAGGGGGGTGTGATCGTGCGGGTCGTGGAGGGAGTAGTGGCCGCGGGGCATGAGGTGCAGTCCTTCGGCCGGCGACGGGCCGGTGAGTCGGGGAGGGCGGGTCTGTATGGGGACCTTATGGGCCAGGCCCCCGCCATGAAGGCGAGGGCCTGGTGTCACCGGCTGCTGTGGGCGCGCACCAGCTGGTCAGGCGGGCTGACCGGCCGGTGATCGCCGCTGGATCAGTAGCGGTAGTGGTCGGGCTTGTACGGGCCCTCGACCTGGACGCCGATGTAGGCGGCCTGCTCGGGACGCAGCTCGGTGAGCTTGACGCCGAGCGCGTCGAGGTGGAGCCGGGCGACCTTCTCGTCGAGGTGCTTGGGCAGCACGTAGACGTCGGTCGGGTACTCCTCGGGCTTGGTGAACAGCTCGATCTGGGCCAGCGTCTGGTCCGCGAACGAGTTGGACATCACGAAGGAGGGGTGACCGGTGGCGTTGCCCAGGTTGAGCAGACGGCCCTCGGACAGCACGATCAGGACCTTGCCGTCCGGGTGGGTCCAGGTGTGCACCTGCGGCTTGACCTCGTCCTTGACGATGCCATCGATCTTCGCGAGACCGGCCATGTCGATCTCGTTGTCGAAGTGACCGATGTTGCCGACGATCGCCTGGTGCTTCATCCGCGCCATGTGCGACGCCATGATGATGTCCTTGTTGCCCGTCGTGGTGACGAAGATGTCGGCGGTCTCGACGACCTCTTCCAGGGTGGTGACCTGGTAGCCGTCCATCGCCGCCTGCAGCGCGCAGATCGGGTCGATCTCGGTGATGATGACCCGGGCGCCCTGGCCGCGCAGCGACTCCGCGCAGCCCTTGCCGACGTCGCCGTAGCCGCAGACCACGGCGGTCTTGCCGCCGATGAGGACGTCGGTGGCGCGGTTGATGCCGTCGATCAGGGAGTGGCGGCAGCCGTACTTGTTGTCGAACTTCGACTTGGTGACGGCGTCGTTCACGTTGATCGCCGGGAAGAGCAGGTCACCGTCGCGGTGCATCTCGTAGAGACGGTGCACGCCGGTGGTGGTCTCCTCGGTCACACCGCGGATCTCGGAGGACAGGTTCGTCCACTTCTGCGGGGACTCCGCCAGCGTGCGGGTCAGGAGCTCCAGGACCGCGCGGTGCTCATCGCTCTCCGCGGTCTCGATCGCGGGTACCTTGCCGGCCTTCTCGTACTCGACGCCCTTGTGGACCAGGAGGGTGGCGTCGCCACCGTCGTCGAGGATCATGTTCGGGCCGCCGGTGGGCGAGTTGGGCCAGGTCAGCGCCTGCTCCGTGCACCACCAGTACTCCTCCAGGGACTCGCCCTTCCAGGCGAAGACCGGGATGCCCTGCGGCGCGTCGGGCGTGCCGTTCGGGCCCACCGCGATGGCCGCGGCGGCGTGGTCCTGGGTGGAGAAGATGTTGCAGGACGCCCAGCGGACCTCGGCGCCCAGAGCGGCCAGGGTCTCGATCAGGACCGCGGTCTGCACGGTCATGTGCAGAGAACCGGTGATGCGGGCACCGGCCAGCGGCTGGGCGGCGGCGTACTCCTTGCGGATCGCCATCAGACCGGGCATCTCATGCTCGGCGAGGGTGATCTCCTTGCGGCCGAAAGCGGCGAGGGACAGGTCGGCGACCTTGAAGTCCTGGCCGGTGGCTGCTGTCGTCATGCGGGCTGCTCCTCGAGCGTCGAGGTGGATGGGCGGGCAGTCTGCGGCGCGGGCTGGGGTCCCCCCAGCTACCACTGGGGGAGTTCGAGCGTACGCGGAAGCGGACGCACCTCTCCCCCTGGCCACAGCGCAGTCCGTCGGAGGCCCTCTCTCCCTCGGCCGGTCCGCGGTGCGGGCCGCCCGACCGCCATCAGCAGCGACGTCTGGCACTGGTCACGAATCTACACCGATCGGCCCAGTGAACCCCAGCCCGGAGGGTCCGGTCCGGTGTGGTCCCGGCCAAGCAGGGGCTCGGGTACGGCCCGTGATTCCCGGGTCCGGGTGCGCCGACGACCGGCGTCCCGGCTGCCGCGGGCCGTGGCGTCGGAGGGGTTTGCGGGCGCTGTGCCGTCATGCAGGATGCCTGGAGCGCGGAACACTTGCACGACCGCGCGCACGTTCATAAGGAGAGCCACGTGACCACCAGTCCAGCTGAGCCCCTCAAGGGCGCGGGGACGAGCGGGCAAGGGCTGAAGCTGCTCGCAGTGACCGCCTGCCCGACCGGTATCGCCCACACGTACATGGCCGCGGAGAAGCTGGCCCAGGCGGCCCGGTCCCTCGGGCACGAGATCAAGGTGGAGACGCAGGGCTCCATCGGGGCTGAGAATCTACTGTCTGACAACGATGTCAGGGACGCGGACGCCGTCATCATCGCCGCGGACAAGGACGTCGACCGCAGTCGGTTCGTCGGCAAGAGGGTCCTGGCGGTCGGGGTAGCCGAGGGCATTCGCCACCCCGAGCAGCTGATAGAGCGGGTGCGGAGCGCGCCGATGTACGGGGGCGCGGAAGGTGCCGGGGGCGGCACAGGGGCCGGGGCCGGTACGGGGGCCGGCGCGGCTCCGGCTTCCGGGGGTGCCGGGGGCGGCAAGGAGCGCAGCGTCGGGTACAAGGCGCTGATGAACGGCGTCAGCTACATGATTCCGTTCGTGGTGGTCGGCGGGCTGCTGATCGCGATCTCGCTGGCGCTGGGCGGGCATCCGCAGGCCGACGGTGGCCTGGTCATCCCCGACGATTCGTTCTGGAAGCACGTCAATGACATCGGCGTCATCGGCTTCACGCTGATGGTGCCGATCCTGTCCGGCTATATCGCGTATGCGATCGGCGACCGGCCCGCGCTGGTGCCGGGCATGATCGGCGGCTGGATCGCCAACACCGGCTCGCTGTACGACTCCAAGGCCGGTGCGGGCTTCATCGGTGCGATCGTCACCGGCTTCCTGGCCGGGTATCTGGTGCAGTGGATCAAGAAGGTCGAAGTTCCCAAGTTCGCCCGGCCGATCATGCCGATCATCGTGATCCCGATCGTGGCGACGACGGCGCTCGGACTGTTCTTCATCTACGTGATCGGCCGGCCCATCTCCTGGGTGTTCACCCATCTCACAGGCTGGCTCGGCGGGATGACCGGGTCCAGCGCGATTCTGCTCGGCGCCCTCCTCGGTCTCATGATCGCGTTCGATATGGGCGGTCCGGTCAACAAGACCGCGTTCCTGTTCGGTGCGGGACTGATCGCGTCCGGCAACCAGACCGTGATGGGCATGTGTGCCGCGGCGATCCCGGTGATGCCGCTCGGCCAGGGGCTGGCCACGCTGGTCCGTCGCCGCCTGTACTCCGAGCAGGAGCGGGAGACGGGCATGGCGGCGCTGTTCATGGGGCTCTTCGGGATCTCGGAGGGCGCGATTCCGTTCGCCGCGGCACGGCCCGCGCAGGTCATACCGGCGAACATGCTCGGTGGCGCGGTGGCCGGCGCCCTCGCGGGGATGACCGGGGTGACGGACGCGGTGCCGCACGGCGGGCCGATCGTGGCGGTGCTGGGCGCGGTCGGCGGGGTGCCGGCGTTCTTCCTCGCCGTAGTGGCCGGCTCGGTGGTCACGGCGCTGACGACGGTGATGCTGGTGGATGTGGCGGAGCGGCGGAAGGGCGGCGGGGTGCCGGCGGCTGCTGGTGCCGATGTGGGGGCTGATGCGGGTGCTGATGTCGCCGCCGCCGGGGGCTCGCCGGCTGCCGCTGGTGCAGAGCCGGTAGGAGTCCGGGTCGGCGTGGGCGCAGGAGCCGTTGGTGGTGGCGGCGTGGCGTCCCGTACGGCCGCGGAGGCGGTGTCCGTTCCTCCGGCGGCGGGTTCCGTTCCGTCGGCGGAGGGTTCCGTTCCGGCAGTGGCCGGTTCCGTTACGTCAGGGGCGGGTTCCGTTCCCGCGCACGCCTCCGCTTCGGCTCATGAGGCGGATGGCTCGGCCGCTGACACCGCGGTCACCGGTGGCAACGATGTCAGCAGCGACGGCACCGAACGCGATGACGTTCCCGACGTCGAGGTGCTCTCCGGCTACCTCACCGAGCGCACCGTCAAGACGCAGCTCGTCGCCGACGAGAAGGAGGCGGCGATCCGCGAGATGGCCGAGCTGGTGGCCGGCACCGGCAAGGTGGCGGACGTCGACGAGCTGGTCCGGGTGGCGCTGGCCCGTGAAGCGCAGGGCACGACCGGGCTCGGTGAGGAGATCGCCATTCCGCACGCCAAGACGGACGCGGTGACGGCTCCGGTCGTCGGCTTCGCACGGTCGGCGGACGGTATCGACTGGGGTTCGCTCGACGGCACACGCGCCAGGCTGGTCTTCCTGATCTCGGTGCCGGAGGCGGCGGCCGGTGATGAGCATCTGCGGATCCTGGCGCTGCTGTCGCGGAAGCTGATGGACGCGGACTTCCGGGCGCGGTTGCAGGGCGCGGAGGACGAGGCGGCGGTTCTGCGCGTTCTCGGGGAGATCCAGTAGGGCGGGGGCGAACGCATCCCGTAGGGGAGGCGCGGGCCCCCTGCGGAGCCACAACGTGGTGGGGCCGGGGAGGTATTCCCATGGCCAGGGACGGACTCCGATGGCCGGGGGCCGACTCCCGTGGCCAGGGAGGATTCGCATGGCTGGGGCGGGCTTCCATGGCCGGAGGCGGACCCCCACGGCCGGGGACGACTCCCGTGGCTGGGGAGGGCTCCCACGGCCGGGGACGGGCTCCCATGGCCGGAGGCGGACCCCCACGGCCGGGGACGACCCCCACGGCCGGAGGCGGACCCCCACGGCCAGGGACGACCCCCACGGCCGGAGCCGGACTCCCACGGCGGGGCCGTCTTCCCGCAGCCAGGCAGTATTCCCGCAGCCAGGGCGGTATTGCCACGGCCGGGGCGGCAGTCCCGTGACCGGGGCAGCATCCCCGTGGCTCGCAGTGTGATCGACGGGCTGGGGTGGGCCAAGAGGATTGGCGTCGTACGTGGCAAGGCCCCCGCGCTCCTGAGGAGTGCGGGGGCCTTGCCGCGTTCTGGGGCCGGGGGCCTGCGGGGCTCGGCCGGTCAGCGGGGCTCAGCCCGTCAGCCGCCCGCGTCCGCCGCCCCCGTCAGTCGCCCCGGTTCACTCCCCGCCCGGTGTCTTCGACGGGTCGGTGCCGGCGGCGGCCGCCTTCTCGTCGTAGATGTCCGGCTCCAGGTAGATGACGCGGGCGATCGGTACGGCCTCGCGGATGCGGGCCTCGGCGGCGTTGATGGCGTCCGCGATCTCGGTGGCGGTGCCGTCGTGCTGGACCGCGATCTTGGCGGCGACCAGCAGCTCGTCGGGGCCGAGGTGGAGCGTGCGCATGTGGATGACGCGGGTAACGACCTGACCGTCGACGACCGCGGCGCGGATCTTGGCGATCTGCTCGGGACCGGCCGCCTCGCCCAGCAGCAGCGACTTGGTCTCCGCGGCCAGGACCAGGGCGATCAGCACCAGCAGCGCGCCGATGCACATGGTGCCGATGCCGTCCCAGATGCCGTCGCCGGTGGCGATGGTCAGGCCGACGCCGCCCAGCGCGAGGACCAGACCGACCAGTGCGCCGAAGTCCTCCAGCAGCACGACCGGCAGCTCGGGGGCCTTGGCGCGGCGGACGAACTGGGCCCAGGTCTGCTTGCCTCGCAGCTCGTTGGACTCCTTGATGGCCGTACGGAAGGAGAAGCTCTCGGCGATGATCGCGAAGACCAGGACGCCGACCGGCCAGTACCAGTTGTCCAGCTCGTGCGGGTCGTGGATCTTCTCGTAGCCCTCGTAGAGGGCGAAGACGCCGCCGATGGTGAACAGGACGATGGAGACCAGGAAGCCGTAGATGTAGCGCTCGCGGCCGTAGCCGAAGGGGTGCTCGGCGGTGGCCGCGCGCTTGGCCTTCTTGCCGCCGAGGAGCAGCAGGCCCTGGTTGCCGGAGTCCGCGATGGAGTGCACGCCTTCCGCCAGCATCGAGGACGAGCCGCTGAAGGCGAAGGCCACGAACTTCGCTGCGGCAATCGCCAGGTTGGCGCCCAGCGCCGCAACGATCGCCTTTGTCCCGCCTGATGCGCTCATAGGTGCCGCATATCCCTTCCGTCGTCCGGGCTTTACCGCCCCTTTAATGCTGTGCGGCGGTCATTGTTGCAGCCCGGTCCCGGGCCGGCGCCAGGAGGCCACCTGGCGGACGGTTTTCCGGCCGCCGACGCGGGCCTCCCGGGTTCCGCCTGTGCCGCCGACGCGGGCCTCCCGGATTCCGTGCGTGCCGCCGGACGTGCAGCGCCGGGGGCTATGCCACGACTGTCGCGCGGAACAGCGTGCCGTCTCCGGAGAGGGCGATCCGTTCGCCGGCCGGGACGAACGCGGACTCACCGGGGGCCAGGGTCAGCCCGGCCGCGGACTCGTCATCGGCGTCCCGCAGCTGGACGGTGCCCGCCGTGCACAGCAGGATCTGCGGCGTACGGGAGGCGAGCGGGTGCGGGGCGGCGCCGGGGGCCAGCACGAAGCGGGAGAGCCGGAACTCGTCGATGGGGGTCTCGTAGACCTCCTCGCCGTCGACGTCCTCGGGGCGCAGCACGCCCGCGTCACCGGCCTCGAAGCGGACCACCTTCAGCAGCTCCGGTACGTCCACGTGCTTGGGGGTCAGACCGCAGCGCAGCACATTGTCGGAGTTGGCCATCAGCTCGACGCCGAGCCCGCTGAGGTAGGCGTGCGGGATGCCGGCGCCGAGGAACAGCGCCTCGCCGGGCTGGAGCCGGACGTGGTTGAGCAGCATGGCGGCGAGGACGCCGGGGTCGCCCGGGTAGTGGTGGGCGAGGACGGCGTAGGCGGCGTAGGCGTCGGCGTGCGGTCCGCCCTTGGCCGCCAGCTGGTCGGCGGCGACGGCGGTGCGCTCGACGGTCCCGGCGATCGCGTGGTGTTCGGCGCTCAGTACGGCGGTGAGCACCTCGCGCAGCGCGTCCTCCTCGGGGGTGGCGCGCAGGATGTCGACGTAGGGCTTGAGGTCGTCGACGCCCAGGCCCTCCAGGAGGTCTGCGGCCCGGTCCGGGTGCCGGAAGCCGCACAGACCGTCGAAGGGGGTGAGCGCGACGATCAGCTCGGGCTTGTGGTTGGCGTCCTTGTAGTTGCGGTGGCCGGCGTCGATCGGGACGCCGCGCCGCTCCTCGTCGGCGAAGCCCTCCTCGGCCTGCGCCCGGTCGGGGTGGACCTGGAGGGAGAGCGGCGAGCCGGCCGCGAGCAGCTTGAGCAGGAAGGGCAGCCGGGGGCCGAAGGCGCGTACGGCGTCGGCGCCCAGTTCGGCCTCGGGGGCGGCGTCGATCACCTCGGCCAGGGAGACGGGGCCGGCGCCGCGGTCGATGCGGGAGGGGGCGCCGGGGTGGGCGCCCATCCACATCTCGGCCTGGGGTTCGCCGGTGGGCGTGGTGCCCAGGAGCTCCGGGAGGGCGGTGGTCGAGCCCCACGCGTAGGGGCGCACGGTATTGGCGAGGCGGTCCATGGGGCGGCTGCTTCCTGACAGTGGTACGTGCTGCGGGGTGCTGCTACGGGCCTGCGGGTGCGGGCCGGCCGTCAAAGATCACTCGGTCCCGGCGAGCGCCAGGTAAACGGCGGCGAAATCCACGATGGCGAGTAGCTCAGCGGCCTTCTCCAGATCGCTGCCGGTGTCGGCCTCCAGCTCGCTGAGGGCGGTGTCGCGCTCCTCGGCGAGCGCCTGGGCGGCGCGGGTGGCGGACAGCGGGCCCGGCTCCTCCTCGCGCAGCAGCACGACCCTGGCGTGCAGCGCGGCGGGCTGCTCGACCCGGTCGCGGAAGAAGTCGTCCGGGTCGGCGCCGGCGGCCAGGGCGCCGGCCAGCAGGGTGCGGTGGGTGGCAAGCGCCTCGGGCAGCTCGGCGGCGAGCGCGGGGCGGCCGGCCAGCCCGGCCAGCTCGGTGGCGAAGTGCCGGCCGACGGCGCCGGCGATGGTGCCTTCGGTCCAGATCAGCGGGAGCGCGTCGGCGAGGTCGGCGGCCAGTGTCTTGCCGGGGTTGGTGTACGTCGGGATGGCCGGGCCGCAGCGTTCGGCGAGCTGGTCGAGGCGGTCGGCGAGCTTGCCCAGGGCCTCCGGCGGGGCGCTGAGCAGGCCGATCCGGTCGGCGAGCGAGAGCAGCGGGATGAGCACCGACCAGAGGGTGCCGGGGGCGGCGGGCGGGGCGCCCTCGACGTCGAATTCGGCGTCGTAGGGGGTGGTCGCCAGCGGGACGGCGAGGCCGCGGGCCTGGGTGACGGCGTCGGCGAGCGGGCCGCCGGCCGGGGTGACGGCGACGACGGCGCAGCCGCGGCGGGAGGCCTGCTCGACCAGCTCGGCGAGGCCGGGGTCGGCGGCGTCCGGGCCGGGGAGCAGCAGCAGGTCCAGGGGGCCGGCCCAGCCGGGAAGTGCCCAGCGCAGGGCGCCGGGCAGTGGGGCGACGCCGGTGGGCTGGAGGTGGGTGACGGGGCAGCTGCCGCCGCCGAGCGCCCTGAGGAGGTCGGCCACTCCGGCCGCGGCGGGGCCGGGGCCGGCGACGAGTACGGCGCGCGGCCGCCCGTCAGGGGTCAGCTCGGGGATGCCGGACTCGGCGGCGCTGCGGGCCGCGGTACGGACCCGGGCGCCGGATTCGGCGACGCCGCGCAGCAGGCCGAAGCGGTCGGCTCCGGCCAGCGCGTCAGGGGTGTCGAGGAGTGACTCGTCGAGCATGGTGGGCGCGGCCTCCGAATCGCCGGGACGGGCGGGGGTGTGCCGGGCGGTGCCGGGCGGACCCGGCGGAGCCCGGTCAGGCGGGGCGGCGAGCCTCGTCGACGAGGAGTACGGGGATGCCGTCCCGGACGGGGTAGGCGAGGCCGCAGTCGCCGGAGGTGCAGAGCAGCTCGGGGTCGGAAGCGGGACCCGAGGAGTCTCCGGTCCGGTCCTGGAGCGGGGCATGGCACGCCGGGCAGGCAAGGATCTGGATCAAGCTGGCTTCGACCGGCATGGAGGCTGCTCCTTCGGGGCGGTTGCGGCTTGGCCAGCGTACCGCCGGACGGGGTGCGGGGGCTTGCTCGGCGGGGTTTCGGGGTGGTGCACGGGGGTGCCGGGCGGCAGGGATGCCGCTGCCGCCCGCCCCTCGGCGACGTGCTCCGGTTTCCCACACGGTGCTGGCGCGGCGGGGTGCCGGGACTCAGCCGCGGATGATCGCCAGGGCCTCGTCGCGGACCCGGTCGGCGGTGGCGGTGTCGCGGGCCTCGACGTTGAGCCGGAGCAGCGGCTCGGTGTTGGAGGCGCGGACGTTGAACCACCAGTTGTCGGCGGTGACGGTCAGTCCGTCCAGCTCGTCGAGGGTGACGCCGTCGCGGCTCTCGTAGGCGGCCTTGATCGCGGCGAGCCGGCCGGTCTGGTCGTCGACGGTGCTGTTGATCTCGCCGGAGGCCGCGTACCGGTCGTACTGCGCGACCAGCTGGGAGAGCGGGCCCTGCTGACCGCCGAGGGCCGCCAGGACGTGCATCGCGGCGAGCATGCCGGTGTCGGCGTTCCAGAAGTCGCGGAAGTAGTAGTGCGCGGAGTGCTCGCCGCCGAAGATGGCGCCGGTGGTGGCCATCTCCTCCTTGATGAAGGAGTGCCCGACGCGGGTGCGGACGGGGTTGCCGCCGTTCTCCCTGACGACCTCCGGCACCGACCAGGAGGTGATCAGGTTGTGGATGACGGTGCCGCCGGGGTGCTTGGCCAGTTCGCGGGCGGCGACCAGTGCGGTGATCGCGGACGGGGAGACCGGGTCGCCGTTCTCGTCGACGACGAAGCAGCGGTCGGCGTCGCCGTCGAAGGCGAGGCCGAGGTCCGCGCCGGTCTCGCGTACCCGTGCCTGGAGGTCGACGATGTTCTTGGGATCCAGCGGGTTGGCCTCGTGGTTCGGGAACGAGCCGTCCAACTCGAAGTACATCGCGTCCAGTTCGAGCGGCAGTCCCTCGAAGACGGTCGGGACGGTGTGGCCGCCCATGCCGTTGCCCGCGTCCACCACGACCTTCAGCGGGCGGATGCCGCTGAGGTCCACCAGGCCGCGCAGGTGGGCGGCGTAGTCGCCCAGGACGTCGCGCCGCGTGACGGTGCCGGGTTCGGCGACCGGTTCGGGGGCGCCCTCGTCCGACCACCGCTCGACCAGCGCGCGGATGTCGGCGAGGCCGGTGTCCTGGCCGACCGGGGCGGCGCCGGCCCGGCACATCTTGATGCCGTTGTACTGGGCCGGGTTGTGCGAGGCGGTGAACATGGCGCCGGGCAGGCCCAGGGAGCCGCTGGCGAAGTACAGCTCGTCGGTCGAGCAGAGACCGATCTCCGTGACGTCCGCGCCGCGGGCCGCCGCGCCGCGCGCGAAGGCGCCGGACAGGCCGGGCGAGGAGGGCCGCATGTCGTGTCCGATCACGATCGCGTCCGCGGCGGTGACCTCGGCGAAGGCCGCCCCGAACAACTCGGCCAGGGGTTCGTCCCACTGGGTGGGGACCACGCCGCGTACGTCATACGCCTTCACGATCTGCGACAGATCAGTCACAGCCAGCCCTCCTGGAGAGTCTCTATGTAACTCCCAACCTACCGGGCGGCCCTGTGCGGTGGCCGGGTATCCCCGCGCGGGGGCACCGTGGCTCCGATACGGCGGGCGGGTGCGGTGACGGGCGGCCGGGAGTCGGCCCGCGCCGTTCAGGAATCGGGTGAGCGCAGTACCCGGAGATGGCCGCGGCGGGCGACCTCCATGGGGTGGGTGTCGCGGTCGCCGGGGGTGTGCGTGCCGCCGGCGGCGCGTTCCTGGGGGCGGGCCGCCTCGCGTACGGCGTTCGCCAGGGCTTCGAGGTCGTCGCCGCTGGGGCGGGGCGGGCCGGAGTCGAGGGCGAGGCGGACGACCTCCCAGCCGCGGGGCGCGGTCAGCCGCTCGGAGTGCTCGGCGCACAGGTCGTAGCAGTGCGGTTCGGCGTAGGTGGCGAGCGGTCCGAGCACGGCGGTCGAATCCGCATAGACGTACGTCAGCGTTGCGACGGCGGGGCGGCCGCACGCAGTGCGCGAACAGCGACGTACAGGGCTCACGACGTTGGACGGTACCGCACTCTTGAGCGGGCCGCGACGACTCTCCCCCGGCTCACCCAACCGTGTCGTCCCGCTTCGTCCGATGCGTCTGACCTGCACCCGCTCGACCTGACCTGGACCGGCCGGGCCGGGACGGACCGCGTGCGGCGCGGAATCCCGTCACGACTCGATGCATTTCCTGCCATTCCGTCGTCGATCTGCGATCTCATACAGGGATGCAAACGAACACAACGCGGACAGGTACGGTCAGCCGGCGACATGCCACGTCTTGTCGCGCTCCCCGGTGTCCGGGGGTCCCTGACGGCTACGCTCGATGCTGATGGACAGGCCTGTACCTCCCCGACCGCCGGAGCCGCGGCTCCGCCGCCGCGACCGCCACGGCCGCGGCATGCGCGGCCCGATCGCGCCGCCGCAGGTGCCGCTGTCGGTGACCCGCGCCGAGGCTTTCGTGGATCTTGTGTATGACTCCCGGGACCGGCTGGAGCGGCGCTGGCCGCAGCTCTCCCAGGTCGACTTCCTGGTTCTGGAGGTGCCCGGTTTTGGCCCGGACGACGGGCCGGACGCGACCGAGGACGCGGAGACCGTGCCGCTGGGGCGGATGCTGCCGGCCGCGGGGGGATATCGCGACCGGATCGTGATCTACCGGCGGCCGGTGGAGATCCGTACCAAGGGCCGCGACGAGCGGGCGATGCTGGTCCACGAGGTGGTCGTCGAGCAGGTCGCCGAACTCCTGGGGCTGGCCCCGGAGTCGGTGGACCCGCGCTACGGCCAGGAGTGAGGCCGCCGCGCGGGTCCGTGCGCGGGTCCGCGGTCAGTTCGTGAGGACCGACAGATCCTGCCCCGCGGTCGGGACGAGGACCGAACCGCGGTCGTCGGGCAGCGGCTGGACGGTGAACGCGGGCAGCCCTCCCTGGGGGCGGGCGAGCATGCGGGCCGCGTAGACGGGACCGCTGCCGGGCTCCGGCTCCACCGTCAGGGCGTAGGTCCCCTTCAGGCCCGACGGGCGGGGCGGCTCGGCGTCGAGGCTGGTGCCGCCCTTGACCGTGTACGTCTTGGTGACCGGGGTGCCGCCGCCGCTGCCGGCCGACGCGGTGACCTTCACCTTGGCGTCCTTGCCCTTCTCGGGCGCGACCAGCGAGAGGGTGCTGCCCCGGTCGCGGTTGTCGGCGGCGGTGGCGCGCTTCTCGACCGGCCGGGTCGCGGGGATGAACGCCATCTCCTGCTTGGCGCCCTTGCCGCGGGTGACCCGCAGCGCGGCCGTGACCGGGGCCTTGGAGTCCTTGTCGGAGGGCGTGAGCACCAGCGAGCCGGCCTCGCCCTTGGTGAGGTCCTTGAGATCCACGGCGGTGGTCATCCCGCTCTTGAGGTGCAGGGTCTCCAGCCCGGCGGGCGTGATCAGCCCGGTCGGGGTGGCCAGTTGGACCTTCAGATCGGCGTCGGACTCACCGGGGGCGAGGGCGACCAGCCGCACCGAGGTGGCGTCCTTCGGGATGCCGGGCAGCACCACGCTGGACGACGGATCGGCCGCGGGCGGCAGCCAGTCGCTGCCGAGCTTGCCGTCGCTCGCCTGGACGGCGGCGCCGACCCGGCCCTCGCGCGCGACGACATGCAGCGAGGCGTTGGTGGTCGGGCTGCTGGTCAGGGTGGAGAGCAGCACCGGGACCGTGGCGTGCGGCGGTACGGAGATGTCCTCGCCCGCCGAACCCGCCAACGACCCGTCCTTGCCGCGGAGTTCGAGATCGACGACGGCCGGGGTCGCGTCGGGGTTGGTGAGGTGGACATAGTCCTGGCGGTCCGTGGCGGTGCTGACACCGGGGAACCAGAACGTGGTGTCGGGGGTGGTGCAGCTCAGCCCGAGAAGGCCGCGGCCCGCACCGGCGGCGACGGAGGTGGTCTGCTGCACGGTCCAGCCGGGCGCGAGCGTGCCGTCGGCGGCGCCCACGAGGGCGGGGGCGTCGGGGCTGTCGGTGGTCGCGGTGACCGGCTTGCCGGCCTCCTGGAGGGGCACGACGGGCTTGGTGTCGCGGGGGGCGACGGTCTGCCCGGCGGCGGAGTCCGCAGCGCCCTTGTCCTTGCCCTTCTTGCCCTTGCCGCCGGCACCGCCGCCGGCGTCCCGCACGGTCCCGGCGGGCCGCAGCTCGGCGGTGCCCTTCTTGCCGTCCGCGCCGGCCGCGGCGCCCTTGGGGGCGAAGGCGGTGTAGGCGGTCTCGCCGACCTCGGAGGAGGTCGGGGCCGGGCAGAGCAGCGCGGAGCGCTGGACGGGCAGCCGGCTGCTGCCGCGGGGGGCGTCCGGGTCGCCGGTGTCCGGGGCGGCCACGGCGGCGACGCCGGTGACCGCGGCCAGCGCGACGGCCACGCCGATCAGGGACATCATGGTGCGCTTCACTGCTGGTCGCTCCCGTCACGGCGCGGCTCGGGGTAGGAGCCGGAGTACCCCGGGTACTCGGTGCCGTCGTCGTAGGGCTGCTGGTGCTGCGGCCCGCCGTCGCCGTACTGCTGCTGCCCGTAGCCGTACGGGTCGTAGGCGCCCGCCTGGAAGGGGTCCGCGTACGGGTCGGTGGCCTGGTAGGGATCGGCCGGCGGGTACGGCTGGCCGTACTGGCCCGCCTGGTACGGGTCGGCGGGTGCGTAGGGCTGCTGTCCGGCGGGGTGGCCCGGCGGCACGGTCCCGTCCGGGGCGGCCTGCTGGGCGGCCTGCCACTCCTCGTAGGACGGCTGTTGCGGCACCGCGGCATACGGGTCGCCCGGAGCGGTGGGGGCGCCCCCCTGGACCGCGTCCGGGGCGGGTGCCGGTGCGGACATCGGGTCGGCTGCCGGGTCGGCCGGCTGCTCGCCCCCTCGCGCCGCGGGGATACCGGACCCGGCGCCCTCGGGGGCTCCGGCCGCCTCGGCCTGGGCCCGCAGGCGGCGCGCCCGGCGGCCGTCGCCGGACACCGCGGCGGCCTGCGCGGCGGCCGCGTCCTCCGGCAGGTCGTCGTCGATCTCCCGGCGGCGGCCCGGCAGCGCCAGCACCACCAGGGTGACCGCGAGCAGGCCCTGCGCCCACAGCCAGAGGGTGTGGCCGAGGGGGTTCTCATGGGTGAGGTCGAGCGTGCCGCCCTCCGCGGGGAGCGCGAAGCCCTGGGCCCAGCCGTCGACGGTCACCGGCTTGAGCGGGGTGCCGTTGAGGGTGGCCTGCCAGCCCTCGTCGGCGGCGTCCGCGAGGCGCAGCACCCGGCCGGAGTCGCCGCCGGTCACCTTGGTGTGCGCCTCGACGGGGCCGGACGGGACGGCGACGGGTGCGGCGGCCTCGCCCGCGCTGGTGCCGTCCTTGGCCTCGCCCGGGACGATCGAGACCCGCGAGACCCGCCGGTCGACGCGCCACAGGGCGCTGCCGTCGTCCTGGCTGAGCCGGGTCAGGCCCGGGGTCGCGTCCAGCACCCGGCCCATTTCGCGCGGTGCCCCGTCCCTGACCAGGACGTAGCGGACCGCATAGCCGCCGAGCTGGTTGGTCTGGTCGGCGCCGGAGCCGGCCACGAGGTGGGCGACGATGCCGGCGAGCCGCTTGTCCTCGCCCGCCGAGGCGGCCAGGTCGGCGTCACCGAGCCGGGCGCCGGAGCCGCGGACGAGGGTGTAGTCGACATGGCCGGGCGAGCCGTCGAGGACCAGGGTGCGGGCCCGGTCGGCGGTGCCGGACTCCTCGGCGACGAACGCCGGGACCTGCTCCGGGTTGCGCCGCTCCAGCGGACCGGCCGCGCCGGTGATCATCCAGCTGGCCGCGACGTAGAGCGGGGCGAGCACGGACGCCAGCGCGATCAGCACGGCGACCGGCTGCTTCCAGCCGAAGCCGAGGGTGGCCATCCGGGTGCGGATGCCCTCGGCGCCGATCGCCGCGGCACACAGCAGCGCCAGGCCGTAGACCAGCATCGCGGGCCCGGTCCAGCCGGAGCCGTTGCCCAGCGCGGCGAGCAGCAGCCCGGCCAGCGCCACCACCCAGGCGGTGCGGATCGCGCGCTGCCGCTCGTCGCGCAGCGTCGCGCCGAGCGCGGCCAGCACGATGCCGAAGAGCAGCACCCCGCCGGCGGCCTTGGGCCCGCCGGGGCTGAGCCCGATGAGGTCGAGCACGGAGGCGGAACCGGCGCCGTAGTCGAGCCCGGCCTCCTGGAAGAAGGCGGAGGGCCGGCTCAGCAACGTCAGCGACCAGGGCGCGAGCACCACGAACGGCACCACGGCCACGACCAGGAAGCGCAGCCCGTAGGCGAGCATCTGGTCGCGGCTGCCATCCAGGAAGCGCAGCACCAGCAGACCGATGCCGAGCAGCACCGCGATCGGCCAGACGACCGGGGTGAAGGCCATGGTGAAGGTGATCAGCAGGGTGTACGCCCAGGTGGCGCGCCAGCTGGGCCGGGTGCCGGCCGGCAGCCGCAGTCCGGCGGCGGCGATCGCGGCCCGTGCCATCAGGGGCAGCAGGACGGCGAGCACCGCGGTGCCCAGCCGGCCGCCCGCCAGTGCGCCGGCGGCCGCGGGCAGGAAGGCGTACGCGATGCTCCCCCAGGCGCGCAGCAGCCGGGAGGCGACCAGCGGGCGGGAGGCGAAGTAGGCGGTGAGTCCGGCCAGCGGGACGGAGCAGACCAGCAGCAGGGTGACGGCGAAGCCGGTGCTGCCGAAGAAGATGCTCGACACCAGGGCGACGATCGCCAGGTAGGGCGGCGCGGAGGCGCTGCCGCCGACGCCGACCGCATGCCAGCTGTCGAGGTAGGCCGACCACAGGTCGGACACGCTGCCGGGCGCGGGCAGCATCGCACCGCCGGTCAGCGCGCCGGAGCCGAGCAGTCCGCGGCAGGCGACCAGTGAGACCAGCAGCAGGAGGAGGAAGAGCACCGGGGCCGGTTTGCGGGCGATCCGCTTGAGCCGGGCGAACTGCTCGATCTCCAGGAATTCGGCGTCGTCGCCGCCGGGCCCGGACTCGACCGCGCCGTGCCGGCCGGCCGAGGCCACATCCGGTGCGGCCCGCCCGGCGAGGTTGCCGGCGACCTGCTCGACGGTGGCCCGGACGGTGGCGCCGGGGGGCGGGAAGAGCGGCCGCAGCTCGCTCGCGTCGACCGCGGGCCGGCCTCTCCGTTTCCGCGCGGCGAGGATCTTGCCGGGCCGCAGCAGCGTGCCGAAGAGTCCGGCGAGTTCGTCCAGCGCCTGGCCCGGGACCTTGCCGACGAGGTAGGCGAGCACCCGCAGGAAGGTGCCGATCAGCAGCCGCAGCAGGACGTACGGAAGGGTCGCGCCGCGGGTGTTGGTGAGCAGGGTGTAGACGGCGCCGGCCTTGTCGACGCGGTGCGGGTTGGCGACCGAGCGGCCGACGCAGTCGATGGGGCGGCGTTCGCGGGCGGAGGCCTCGGCGTGCCGCAGGATGGCTTCCGGCGCGATCAGGACCTGGTGCCCGGCGGCCTGGGCGCGCCAGCACAGGTCGACGTCGTCGCGCATCAGGGGCAGCCGGCGGTCGAAGCCGCCCAACTCCTCGTAGACGTCACGGCGGATGAGCATTCCGGCGGTGGAGACGGACAGCACCGGACGGACCTGGTCGTGCTGGCCCTGGTCCTGTTCGCGGCGGTCCAGGCCGGTCCAACGGCGGCCGCTGCGGGCGATGCTGACCCCGGCTTCGAGCAGCTGCCGGCGGTCGTACCAGCTGCGCAGCTTGGCGCCGACGATGACGGTGGAGGGGCTGGCGTCGGCGACCCGCAGCAGCTCGGCGAGCGCGTCCGGCTCGGGCGCGCAGTCGTCGTGCAGCAGCCACAGCCACTGGACCGGTTCGCCGTGCGGCAACTCCGGCATCTCGTAGGCCTCGTCGCGCCAGGTGCGGGTGACCGGGTCCCAGCCGCTGGGCCGGCGCAGATACGGCAGATCGTCGGGGGTGAGCACGGGGGCCGTGCGGACGGCTTCGTCGACGGCGGTGCCGAATCCGGAGCGGCGGGCGAGGTGCAGCACCCGCTGGTCCCCGATGGCCTCGGCGAGCAGCTGGGCGGAGTTGTCCGCGCTGCCGGTGTCGGCGCCGATGACGTTCTGCACCGGGCGCTCCTGGCCGAGCAGGCCGGTGAGCGCGTCGGGCAGCCAGCGGGCACCGTCATGGGAGACGATCACGGCGGTGACGACGTGCCGCGGGAACTCTGGGGTGGCGGCTGCATGTGAGGCGGCCTGGGCCGCCGACTGGCTGTGCACGGACATCGAGGTACGGGCCCTCCGGACCCGGGAGTTCGAAGGCCCGCGGCGAAGTCGCGCTGGGCCACCGCCCCCGGAAGACACTGCGACGGACTACGAGGCGACGCGCGCATCCCGTGGGGCGGCGGCGCATCTCGGACGGTGCCCCACACTAATGGTTCGCGTCGGTGCCCCGACCGGGTCCGTACACAGCAGTCCGCCTCCGGCGAGCAGGTCGCTGGAGGCGGAGAGTTCGCTATAGGGGGATATGGGGAGTTGAGGGGGTGCGGCGGCGTGGTCCACGAGGCCGCGCGCCGTCGGTCCGGCCGGCTGCGCTGTCATCGTCAGACGGCGGCCTTCTTGAGCCGGCGGCGCTCGCGCTCGGACAGACCGCCCCAAATGCCGAAGCGCTCGTCGTTGGCGAGCGCGTACTCAAGGCATTCGGACCGGACTTCGCAGGCGAGACAGACCTTCTTGGCCTCGCGGGTGGAGCCACCCTTCTCCGGGAAGAAGGACTCGGGGTCGGTCTGGGCGCACAGTGCGCGCTCCTGCCAGCCGAGCTCCTCGTCCGCCTCCTCGACCAGCAATTCCTGGAACAGCTCGGTCATGTGCGCCCCTCGTCTGTCTTTACGTCCCCGTGATCAAGCCGTGATCGATTTCGGCTGAACGACACGAGTGAAATTACAAGTGTGGTGATCCGGGCCAGTCAAGCCGAGATCTGCTATTGAGCCTCTTATTCACTCGGCGGAACCAAGCGGATGCGGAAAGTGTTCAAATCAGTAAAAACCAGGACACTTTCCCGGGCGTGCCACTCGGCACGTCCTCTTCACTCACCAAGACGCGACCAGGCGGCGTTCACGTTGCACCCCACGCGCCGAAGCGGGGGAGATCACAGACCGATCACGGGTCCGCAACGGCGTTTGAAAGCGCGGTTGCCGGTCGATGTCTCCGTGCCCGTAGCTGCACAAACCTTTCGCCGGGCGGAGTAACCGGATGAGGTGAAAGATTTACGGCAAACCCGACATCAAGTTGACATCGCGTCGCGAACCCGGTCTCCTTGACCCCATGCCAGCGACTCCCGCGCTCCGACTGACCCGTGCCTACGGGTCGCTCTGCGCTGCGCAGTCCCGCTGTCGCTGTTCCAGCTGTTGAAGCCACTGAGCTCCAGCCTTTTCGCTCGCACCACCCCGCAGCGCCCCTGCTCCGCGTCGCCGCGCCGCGCCCCCTACAGGGAGAGCCCGCACCGCGCCGCAGCCAGTTCGCGTCACCCCAGCACTTCCGCCGAGGAACCGAAACCCCATGAACAGCGACGTCCAGATCGCCGGCGACCCGCTCGCCATCCCCCACCTGCTGCCGCCCGTTCCCGCACACCCGGCCACCGTCGCCGGCTTCGCGGGGCTGGCCCGCTCGATCGCCGCCGACCGCGCCGCCTGGGCCCCACTGGTCCGCTACGACGCCACCACCCGCTGGTACCACCGGCTGCGCACGGGCCCGGGTTACGAGGTGTGGCTGCTGAGCTGGGTGCCGGGGCAGGGCAGCGGCCGGCACGACCACGGGGCGTCCTCCGGTGTGCTGACCGTCCTGGAAGGGGAGTTGACCGAACACGCCGAGGACGGGCCGCGCACCCTCACGGCCGGCGCCCAGCGGGTGTTCGCCCCCGGCTACGTCCACGAAGTCGTCAACGACGCCCTGACGCCGGCCGTCAGCCTGCACGTGTACTTCCCCGGACTGACCAATATGCCGATGCACCCCAGCCAGGCCACGGACTCCGGGACCGTCACCACCCCTCCCGGGATACCGGCCCCCTGACACCACCCCGTTCCGCCCTGCCATGCCCACCCGTCGCCCGGCCACCGCCCCTCATCGACTCAGCCTTCGGCTGACACACTGTCTTCATGCGAATCGTGGTTCTGGCCGGCGGTATCGGCGGCGCCCGCTTTCTGCGGGGACTGAAGGCAGCGGCTCCGGACGCGGACATCACCGTCATCGGGAACACCGGCGACGACATCCATCTGTTCGGGCTCAAGGTGTGCCCCGACCTCGACACCGTGATGTACACGCTCGGCGGTGGCATCAACGAGGAGCAGGGCTGGGGCCGCGCCGACGAAACCTTCCGGGTGAAGGACGAGTTGGCCGCCTACGGCGTCGGCCCCGAGTGGTTCGGGCTCGGTGACCGGGACTTCGCCACCCACATCGTGCGGACCCAGATGCTGAGCGCCGGATATCCGCTCAGCGCCGTCACCGAAGCGCTGTGCGCGCGCTGGAAGCCCGGAGTGCGGCTGCTGCCGATGTCCGACGACCGGGTCGAGACCCATGTGGCCGTCGACGAAGAGGGCGAGCGCAAGGCGGTCCACTTCCAGGAGTACTGGGTGCGGCTGCGCGCCTCGGTGCCCGCACATGCCGTGGTGCCGGTCGGCGCCGACCAGGCCAAGCCCGCGCCGGGCGTGCTGGAGGCCATCGCGGCGGCGGACGTGGTGCTGTTCCCGCCGTCCAATCCGGTGGTCAGTATCGGGACGATCCTGGCGGTGCCCGGCATCCGGGAGGCCATCGCGGACGCCGGGGTGCCGGTGATCGGACTCTCGCCGATCGTCGGCGACGCCCCCGTCCGCGGAATGGCCGACAAGGTGCTGGCGGCCGTGGGGGTGGAGGCGACCGCCGCGGCCGTCGCCCGCCACTACGGGTCCGGACTGCTGGACGGCTGGCTGGTCGACTCCGTCGACGCCGGTGCGGTCGACGAGGTCGAGGCGGCCGGTATCCGCTGCCGGGCCGTACCGCTGATGATGACGGATCTGGACGCCACGACCGCGATGGTCCGTGAGGCGCTGGAGCTGGCCGCGGAGGTCCGGGCGTGAAGGACGCCTCCGAGGTGCCCGCTTACCGGGTGTGGGCGCTACCCGGAATGCCCGAGGTGCAGCCCGGCGACGACCTCGTCAAGCTGATCGCGGCGGCCGCGACCGCCGAGGGGATGCCCCAACTCGCCGACGGTGACGTGCTGTTGGTGACCTCGAAGATCGTCAGCAAGGCCGAGGGCCGGGTGGTCGAGGCCGCCGACCGCGAGGCGGCGATCGACCAGGAAACCGTGCGGGTGGTGGCGCGCCGCGGCACCCTGCGGATCGTGCAGAACCGGCAGGGGCTGGTGATGGCCGCGGCCGGTGTCGACGCCTCCAACACCCCTGCGGGGACCGTGCTGTTGCTGCCGGAGGATCCGGACGCCTCGGCGCGTGCCCTGCGCGCGGGCCTGCGTACCGCGCTCGGCGTCGACGTCGGCGTCGTCATCAGCGACACCTTCGGCCGGCCGTGGCGCAACGGGCTCACCGATGTCGCCATCGGCGCGGCCGGGGTGCGGGTGCTGGACGATCTGCGCGGCGGCACGGACGCGTACGGCAATCCGCTCAGCGCGACGGTGGTGGCCACCGCCGATGAACTGGCCGCCGCGGGCGACCTGGTGAAGGGCAAGGCCGACGGGCTGCCGGTCGCGGTGGTGCGGGGTCTTGCCCATGTCGTCGGGGAGACCGGCGAGGCGGACGGGGCGCGCGCCATGGTGCGCAGCCCCGAGGACGACATGTTCCGGCTGGGCACCTCGGAGGCCGTACGGGAAGCGGTCACGGCACGGCGTACGGTCCGCGCCTTCACCGGCGAACCGGTCGATCCCGGGGCGGTCCGGCGCGCGGTGGCGGCGGCGGTCACGGCCCCGGCGCCGCACCACACCACGCCCTGGCGGTTCGTGCTCCTGGAGTCGCCTCAGGCGCGGGTGCGGCTCCTGGACGCGATGCGGGACGCCTGGGTCGCGGATCTGCGCCGGGACGGCAAGTCGGAGGAGTCCATCGCCAAGCGCATACGGCGCGGCGATGTGCTGCGTGCCGCGCCGTATCTGGCGGTGCCGTGCATGGTGACGGACGGCTCGCACCCCTACCCCGACGCGCGGCGCAGCACGGCGGAGCGCGAGATGTTCCTCGTGGCCCACGGCGCGGGGATCCAGAACTTCCTGGTCGCGCTGGCGGGCGAAGGCCTCGGCTCCGCCTGGGTGTCGTCGACGATGTTCTGCCGGGACGTGGTCCGGGACGTGCTGGAGCTGCCGGAGGACTGGGAGCCGATGGGGGCGGTGGCCCTCGGACGTCCGGCGGCGGCACCGGCCGCGCGCCCGGCACGGAACGCCGAGGACTTCGTCGTGGTGCGCTGACCGGGACGACGACGCCGTCGTGGTGCGCCGGCCCGCGCCAGCGCCGGTCACAGCCGGGCTATGTCCCCTACGGGGAAGCGCGGGGCGCGGCGCGGCGGGACGCGGCCGGACAGCAGGATCAGGCGGGCGGCGCGGTGCCGCTGGCCCTCGTAGGGCGCGAGGAGTTCGAGCATCTCCTCGTCCGTGGTGCCGCGGCGGCCGGTGAGGGCATAGCCGATGATCTTCGGCAGATGCAGATCGCCGACCGTGATCGCGTCCGGGGCGCCGAGGGTGCGCTGCAGCGTCTCCGCGGCGGTCCAGGGGCCGATGCCGGGCAGCGCCATGAGGCGCCGGGTGGCGTCCGCGAGGTCCATCCGCGAGGCCTCCTCCATCCGGCGGGCGGCCCGCACGGCGCGCAGGATCGCGGAGGAGCGCTTGGCGTCGACGCCCGCGCGGTGCCACTCCCAGGAGGGGATCAGCGCCCAGCCGCGCGGCTCCGGCATCACCCGCATCCGCGCCCAGGGTCCGGGGGCGGGCTCGCCGTGCCGCTGCAGCAGCAGCCGCCAGGCGCGGTAGGCCTCGTCGCTGGTGACCTTCTGCTCCAGGATCGAGGGGATCAGCGACTCCAGGACCAGGCCGGTGCGCGCGAGCCGGACGCCGGGGTGGCGGCGGCGGGCCTCATGGACGATGCGGTGCCGGGCGGTCAGCTGCGCCGGGTCGTCGGACTCCCCCAGCAGCTCGGGCAGGCGCTCCAGCAGCCAGTCGGCACCCGGCCCCCAGGCCTCGGCCTCGACCTGGCCGGCGGCGGGACGGGCCGCGATACGGAGCGTGCCGGGTCCCTCGGGCGTACGGCACGCGCGCCACAGTTCGCCGTCACGCACCGCGAACGCGGGGTCGCCGGGGCCGCGCTGCAGCACACCCAGCGTGCGGTGCAGGTCGAACGGGCCGGGCGGCTCCCAGGTGCGGGCGGGCATGCGGCCAGGTTAGGCGATGGGGTGACAGCGGGGCGGGCCGTGGGTGGGGGGGCAGCTGGGTGGGCCGTAGGGGGTGGGCGAACACATCCCGTAGGGGTGGCGAGCGCCCCCTCGGGGCCACAACGTGGTGCTGCAGGGCGGCATTCCCGTGGTGCGCCGCTCCTATGAAGTGCGCCGCTCCGCCGGTGCGCCACGGGAGCGGGCGCCAAAGGAGCGGGGCATCACAGGAGCGGGGCACCAAAGGAGCGGCGGGGCGCTGTCCGCTACTGGTCGGACGAGAAGCGCACCGAGCCGGCGGGGATGTCGGCGTCGCACCAGATGCGGATGCCGCCGCGCAGCTCGTTGTCGGCGCCGATCCGCGCGCCGTCGCCGATGACCGCACCGTCCAGGACCGTACGGGCCCCGATGTGCGCCCCGGCGCCGATCAGCGCGTCACGGATCCGGGCGCCCGGCTCGACGACCGCGCCTTCGAGGACGGCGCTGCCGTCGATCTCGGCGCCGGCGCCGATCACGGTGCGCGCGCCGACGACGGTGCCGCCGGTGAGCTTGGCGTCGGCGGCGACCTCGGCGGTCTCCAGGACCAGGCGGTCCCCGCAGCGGCCGGGCACCGCCGGGGACGGGGCGCGGCCGAGGACCAGGTCGGCGGAGCCGCGGACGAAGGCCTGCGGGGTGCCGAGGTCGAGCCAGTAGGTGGAGTCGACCATGCCCTGGAGGTGGGCGCCGTCGGCGAGCAGGCCGGGGAAGGTCTCGCGTTCGACGGAGACCGGGCGGCCGGCGGGGATGGTGTCGATGACCGACCGGTTGAAGACATAGGCACCGGCGTTGATCTGGTCGGTGACGATCTCCTCGGGGGTCTGCGGCTTCTCCAGGAAGGCGGTGACCCGGCCGGTGTCGTCGGTGGGCACCAGGCCGAAGGCGCGCGGGTCCTCGACCCGGGTCAGGTGCAGGGAGACATCGGCGCCGGAGGTGCGGTGGGTGCCGACGAGGGCGGCGATGTCCAGGCCGGTGAGGATGTCACCGTTGAAGATCAGTACCGGGTCGTCGGGCGCGGAGTGCAGCCGCGAGGCGACATTGCGGATGGCGCCGCCGGTGCCCAGCGGCTCCTCCTCGGTGACGTACTCCAGGTGCAGGCCGAGCGCCGATCCGTCGCCGAAATACGGCTCGAAGACCTCGGCGAGGTACGAGGTGGCGAGAACGATGTGCTCGACGCCGGCGGCCCGGGCGCGGGCCAGCTGGTGGGTGAGGAACGGCACACCCGCCGCCGGGACCATGGGCTTGGGCGTGTGCACCGTCAGCGGGCGCAGCCGGGTGCCCTTGCCGCCGACCAGGAGGATCGCTTCAGTCACCTTGTCGTCTCTGCTTCCTGCTGGGGTCGGCCGATCGGCCGACCAGTGTAGGCAGACGGGGCCCCGGGCGCCCTCGGTGGTGGGGCGCCCCCGTGCCGTTCCGGCCACGGAAGGAGCGCGGGCCCTGGGGGGGCGGACGTCGTGGCGGCTAAGACGTGCCGGCGGCAGGAACGGTTGAGTGGTTCCTGCACCCCGCAGCCTGCACCGTGACGGACCCACACACCCGGAAGGTGCCGTCGCCCGGCCGGCAGCGGATCAGCGGCCCTGCAGGGCGGCCGCGGCGGTGCGGGTGCCGGCGAGCTTGTCGTAGAGGTGGACGCCGGGGCAGTCGGTGGTGAAGCCGTCCCGGTGGCCGGAAATGACGTGCAGCGGGACCTTGGTGCCCTTGGGGAAGCGGTTTCCGCCGCCGGACAGCAGCTGGGTGGTGGCGCGCGGATCGACGCTGTAGAGGCCCAGCTTCCACGCCGTCAGACGGGCGATGGCGTCGACGGCGGGCTGCGGCGGCTCGTCGTCGGTGAAGGTGCCGAGGACGGCGATTCCGGTGCTGTCGGAGTTGAACCCGAGGGTGTGGGCGCCCATGACGGCCTTGGCGACGCCGCCCGCGCGGCCCTCATAGACCGTTCCGCACTTGTCGATGAGGAAGTTGTAGCCGATGTCCCGCCAGTGGTTGCTCTTGACGTGGAAGCGGTACATGGCGCGGATCAGCGAAGGGGCCTCGGCGCAGTCGTAGTTGTTGCCCGAGCCGCTGTGGTGGACGAAGGCGGCGCGGACGGTACGGGTATAGGTGAAGGCCTTCTCGCGCAGCTTCTCGTCGGCGCCCCAGCCGGCCCGGGTGACGATCCGCGGGCGCGGTCCGACGTAGGAGTGGGCGGGCGGCGCCCCGTCCTCGGCGGGGAGGTCGGCCTTGGAGGCGGCCTGGTCGAGGGCCGGGATCTCGGTGGCGCCGAGCGGGGCGAGCCCGGCGTTGGCGGCGGAGGCCTCGGTGGCCTCGGGGGTGAGCGGGGCCGGGGGGTCGGCGTGTGCGCGGCGGACGGCCCGTGGTGCCCTGCCGGGGTCGACGAGTTCCAGCCGGAGTCCGCCCGGGAGGGCGGCCCGTGCGCGGTGGCGGGATTCGGGGGTGATGCGCAGTTGGACGGCGTCGGAGTCGCCGACCCACAGCGGCGCGGTGCTGCCGCGTACCTCGCTGTCGCGCCGCTCGGCGGAACCGAGGTCGGGCGCGTCGTCGTTGTGAACCTGGACGTCCTGCCAGCCGGACCAGTCGCCGCTGCCGGTGGCGCGGGTGCGGACCTGGACCCGGCCGCCCAGCTCGGCGGCGGCGTCGTCCCAGACGACCCCGAGGAGGGAGAACGGCCGTACGGTGCGGGCCGGCAGGCCGAGTGACTGGGGAGCGGGCTCCGGGGTGGCGTCACGGGCGTCGGAGTGCGGGGCGGGTGCGCCGAGCGCCGCCACCGGCAGGGACTGGGTGCTGCCGGGCAGCTCACCGGAGGGTGCGGGCCGCGGCGCGGCGGCGGGGGCGGCGCTCGCACCGGCCGTCGGGTCGAGGGGCAGGGCGAGGGCGGCGGTGCACACGGCGCCGAGACAGATCGCGAGGAAGGGGCGCATGGACAAAATCCTGGACATGGGCGGAGCGAACGCGCCAACGGTGGTCTGACGGGGCATCGGCCGATCCGGTGGCGCGGGCCCGCCGGGCCCGACCCGTCGTCAGCCGCCGCCGCGCGTACCCTGGCCGCGATGAACGCCACCGATCGCACCCCCGCCGACCTGCTGAGTTCCGCGCTCGCCGCGGACCCGGCCCGCCCGCTGGTGACCTTCTACGACGACGCCACCGGCGAACGCGTGGAACTGTCCGTCGCGACCTTCGCCAATTGGGTGGCCAAGACCGCCAACTACCTCCAGGGCGATCTGGCCGCCGAACCCGGCGACCGGCTCGCGCTGCTGCTGCCCGCGCACTGGCAGACCGCCGTCTGGCTGCTGGCCTGCGCGTCCGTGGGCGTGGTGGCGGAGGTGGACGGCGATCCGGCCGCCGCCGATCTCGTCGTCGCCGGGCCCGACCGGCTCGACGCGGGGCTCGCCTGCTCCGGGGAGCGGGTGGCGCTGGCGCTGCGCCCGCTGGGCGGCCGCTTCCCGCAGCCGCCGGCGGGCTTCGCGGACTATGCCGTCGAGGTGCCGGGCCAGGGTGACCGGTTCGCGCCGTTCGCACCGGTGGACCCGGGTGCCGCGGCGCTGGTCGTCGGCGGCGAGGAGCTGACCGGGGCGGGCATCGTGGCCCGTGCGCTGGCCGACGCGGGCGCGGCCGGGCTGCCGGAGGTCCCCCGGGTGCTGTCGGGGCTGGGGTACGACACCTGGCAGGGCCTGTCGTACGGGCTGTACGCACCGCTGGTGACCGGCGGCTCCGTGGTGCTGTGCCGCCACCTGGACCGGCTGGGCGCCGAGGCCGCGACCGACCGTGAGCACAGCGAGAAGATCACGTTCCGGGCGCCGCTGCCGCACTGAGAAACGGCGCTCCCCCGTCCGGCGGACCGGACGCCCCCAGGGCGGGCCGGTACGTCCTTTTCGGTCCAGGATCTTGAGTACGTACAACCATGCGCGGGTTTTGTCCGTCTCTTGTTCCGTCCGGGCCCTGCGCGCGGGCGCGACGCCGACTCCGTGAGGGATGGACGCACAGGTGACCGAGAGCCCCGAGCCCCGCAGGTTCGCCGGCTGGGCCGCGCGCCCGGCCGGGGGGCCGGGAGCGGGCGGCCCGGGGCCGGGGGGCACTCCCCCGCACCGCCGGCACCTGCGTCGCTTGGCCGCCGTCGGGATCACCGGTGTCGTGCTGGCCGGGGCCGGTACCGGCTGGGCGGTGTACGCCAAGCTCAACAGCAATATCCGCACCGACAGCGCCACCGAGCGGGAGCTGCGGAAGTGGGAGTCCGAGCGGCCGCCGGCGGGCCCGCCGAACGCCGCGAACGTGCTGCTGATCGGCTCCGACAGCCGTAACGGCGGCAACGGCAGATACGGCCACAGCCGCGGCCAGCGCTCGGACACCACGATGCTGCTGCACCTCGCGGCGGACCGGAAGAGCGCCACCGCGGTGAGCATCCCGCGCGATCTGATGGTCGAGGTGCCGCACTGCAAGCGTCCGGACGGCACGGAGACCGCACCGCGGGCGGCCCAGTTCAACGGGGCGTTCGCGGCGGGCGGCCCGGCCTGCACGATCCGGACGGTCGAGAAGATGACGGGGATCCGCGTCGACCACTACTTGATCATCGACTTCGTCGGCTTCACGAAGATGGTGGACGCGGTGGACGGCGTCGAGGTCTGTCTGCCCCGGCCGGTGCACGATCCCGAGGCGCATCTCGCGCTGCCCGCCGGCCGGCAGACCCTGCACGGTGAGGAAGCGCTCGGTTACGTACGGGCACGAAAGAGTCTGGGAAACGGCAGCGATACCCAGCGCATGGAGAGGCAACAGCGATTTCTTGGCGCACTCGTGAAGAAAGTGCAGAGCAATGGTGTCCTGCTCAATCCGACCCGGCTGTATCCGGTGCTGGATGCCGCGACGAGTTCACTGACCACGGACACCGCGCTGGCTTCCCTGAAGGGCCTGTACGAATTGGTGCGCAGCGCCCGCCGCATTCCCACCGACCGGATCCAGTTCATGACCGTGCCGCGACGGGAGTACCGCTTGGACCCCAATCGCGATGAGCTGGTGCAGCCGGACGCCGCACGGCTCTTCGGGCAGCTGCACAGGGATCTTCCGGTGACCGTGACGCCCCCGCGCGACGACGGGGAGGAACGGGTCCGCACCGGAAACGGATCTTCGGACGACCGGCCGGGCGAACCGCCCGCGCCCTCGCCGAGTTCGGGCCCGACCTTTCCCGGGACGACGGCGGAACACGGGATCTGCGAATAAAGATGCCGCAAAACAAGCCGACGACTCGAATGGATTGGGCGGATTGCCCAGTTGTAGGTAAGTGGAATTTGTCACGAGCGTCGCGGGGCGCTGAACTGGGCGGATAGTGTGAGCGATCCGGTCGCACGACCAAGCTGACCGATGACCTACCAATGCACGATCGACCGACCGAGCGCCTTGAGGGGATGGCGCCGCGTGGCACCGACGGAGGACTCAAGGCACCGTGGACGCGCAAGGCCGTGGGCGGGCGGGCGACAACAATGTCGATCCCGCCGATCAGTGGGTGTTCGATCCGGACACCGGCAACTACGAACTGCGGCTTGACCCTGCCGGTCAAGCCGCCGCTCGGCCCTCCGACCGCAATGCGGCCGGCAGACGCGCCGCCCGGAAGCGGGACGCCGGTGTCGGCGACACCGACACCCGTCCGCTGCCGACCCAGCGCGGCCGGCAGGGCGAGGGCACTGCGGACGGGGACGACGAGCGCCCCGCCGGCGGGCGGGCGGCGCGCCGTGCGGCCGCCAACCGCACGGCGACCGCGACGGCGGCGGAGGCGGGCCCGGCGAGCCGCCGTAAGCGCAAGCCGAAGAAGTCGGGGAAGAAGCGGGCGCTGCACTGGACCGCCGGTGCGGTGGGCTTCGTGCTCGTCGCCGGCTGCGGCGCCGGGTACTTCATCTACCAGCAGCTGGACGGCAACATCTCCAAGGTCGATGTCGGCGTGGAGAACGACGCCGTGTCCGACGGCCCGGTGAACCTGCTGATCATCGGGACCGACTCCCGCTCCGGCAAGGGCAACGGGGGCTATGGCGACGCCGGCAGCGTGGGGCACGCGGACACCACGATCCTGATGCACATCTCCAAGGACCGGACGAACGCGACGGCGATGAGCATCCCGCGCGACATGATCGCCGACGTCCCCAGCTGCCCGACGAAGCAGAAGGACGGCTCGACGAAGAACATCCCCGGTGAGCAGGGGGTGCGCTTCAACACGAGCCTGGGCCAGGAGGGCCGGGACCCCGGCTGCACCTGGCGCACCGTCGAGAAGATGACCGGGCTGAAGATCAACCACTTCATGATGGCCGACTTCAACGCGGTCAAGGAGCTGTCCAACGCGGTGGACGGTGTCGAGGTGTGCGCGGCCAAGGACATCAACGACCCCAAGTCGCACCTGAAGTTGAAGGCCGGCCGGCACGTCGTCAAGGGCGAGCAGGCGCTGGCGTTCGTCCGTACCCGGCACACCGTCGGCTTCGGCAGTGACCTGAGCCGTATCGAGCTGCAGCAGCAGTTCCTCAGCTCGCTGATCCGCAAGCTGAAGTCCAGCGCCTTCAGCAGCCCCGGCAAGCTCTACGACGTCAGCCAGGCGGCGACCAAGGCGCTCACCGTCGACACCGGTATCGGCACCGCGAGCAAGCTGCTGGACTTCGGCACCGACCTCAAGAAGGTCGACATCGACAAGGTCACCTTCGCCACCGTGCCGGTGCTGGACAACCCCGACGACCCGGCGACCGTCATCCTCGACAAGGCGAAGGCGGATCCGCTGTTCGCGATGGTGCGGGCGGACCACACCCTGGCCAATGGCAAGAAGGGCAAGGGCAAGAAGTCCGCGCCGGTCAAGAAGGCGCCGCCCGAGCGCGTACGGGTCGATGTCTCCAACGGCGGCGGGCCGATCGGCTCGGCCCAGGAGACCGTGGACTGGCTGCAGAACAGCAAGGGCGCCAAGCTCTCCACCAACGCCGGCAACGCGCCGTCGAAGCTGGCCGCCACCCGCCTCGAATACGGACCCAACCAGGCCGACCAGGCCGCCGCGCTCGCCGACTGGATGGGCCTGCCCAAGAGCGCGCTGAAGAAGTCCTCGCAGAACGCGGGCGACCGCGAGCCGATGAAGCTCGTCCTCGGCAAGGACTTCAAGGCACCGGGTTCACCGATCGAGGCGCCGACCGAAACCCCGGACGGGGTGCAGAACGTCAATGCAGATGACAAGAACATCTGCGCAAAGTGAATTGAGCGGGATCCGGCCGCCCCGCCGAGGCGCCGAGCGCACCACCGGACTGACAACGGGGAGAGGGCCGAATGGGGCAGAGCAGTGTGCGGGGTGACCGGTCGCGTCGGAGACGCCGGCCGGAAGCTGAGGAGCCGGTCCGGGACGACGGCGTCTACGAGGACAAGGGGCTGCCTCCGGACGCGCCCGGCTGGACGCCTCCCGAAGGCGGCGCCGTGGCCTCCGCGGACGGGGACGGGAACGTGCCCGCCGAGGGCGGCGGGCACCGCAAAGGGGGGCGGCCGCCCCGCAAGGGCCGCAAGGTGCTGCGCTGGACCGCCCTCACCCTCGCCGTCCTGATAGTGGGCGGCGCGGGTGCCGGGTACTGGTACTACGAGCACCTCAATGCCAACCTCCGCAAGGCGCCGAGGTCCCTGGGCGGGGGCGGTCTGCAGAAGCCGGACCCCAACGCCTTCGGGCAGAGCCCGCTGAACATCCTGCTGCTGGGCTCCGACGGCCGGAACAGCGCCAAGAACATCGAGCTCGGCGGCGCCCGGCAGGACGCGGACCGCAAGCCGCTCGCCGATGTGCAGATGCTGCTGCACGTCTCGGCGGACCGCAGCAACATGTCGGTGATCTCCATCCCGCGGGACACCCGGGTGACCATCCCCGAGTGCACCGACCCGAAGACCCGCAAGGTCTATCCGCAGACCTCGGGGGCCATCAACCAGTCGCTCCAGCACGGCGGTCCGGGCTGTACGCTCGCCACCTGGCAGGAGCTGACCGGCATCTACATCGACCACTTCATGATGGTCGACTTCGCCGGTGTGGTGGACATGGCGGACGCCATCGGCGGCGTCCCGGTCTGTGTCGACAACAACGTCTACTCGCACGACCGCAAGGGCCACGGCAGCGGGCTGAAGCTCACCAAGGGCACCCACTCCGTCAAGGGCGTCCAGGCCCTGCAGTGGCTGCGCACCCGCTACGGCTTCGAGGACAACACCGACATCGGCCGGGCCAAGGCCCAGCACATGTACATGAACTCGATGGTCCGTCAGCTGAAGAAGGACGCCAAGCTCACCAACCCCGGGGAGCTGCGCGATCTGGCGGAGGCCGCGACCAACGCGCTGACCGTCGACGACGGCCTGGACACCGTCAAGAAGCTCTACGACCTGGGCGGCGATCTCAGCCGGGTGCCGACCAAGCGCATCACGATGGTCACCATGCCCTGGCAGTACAGCGCCGACGAGTCGTACGTCATGCCCAAGCCCGGCGACGCGGAGGAGACCTTCGCGCTGCTGCGCAACGACACCGCGCTGGACGGCAAGGACAAGAAGAAGAAGGCCACGCCGGCCCCCAAGCCGTCAACGCCCAAGGACCAGCTGAAAGTTGTGGTGCAGAACGGCACCAACAGCACGGTCAACGGCCCGGTTTCCGGCCGCGCGTCGGTCATCCAGCAGCAGCTGTCCGGCCTGGGCTACACCGCGGCCGGCACCGACTCCGCGCTCACCACACAGGCCGACACCACGATCACTTACCGGGACAAGGGCCAGAGGGGCGACGCCCTGGCACTGGCGAAGGCGCTCGGCCTCCCCAAGGAAGCGGTACGGGAGTCGAGTTCGGCCACCGGGATGCGGCTGGTGGTCGGCAACGACTGGCGCACCGGCTCGGCGTACCCGAAGAAGCCGGGCGACGAGAAGGGCGCGGACAAGGCCCCGGACAGCGCGGACGCGCTCAACGGTGAGGACACCAAGGCCTGCATGAAGGTGAATCCGGATTACACCTTCTAGGTTTTCCCCGCCGGCCTGGGGTTCCCTGCCGGCCTGGGGTTCCCTGCTGCCCTAGCTTCTTCCGCTGCCCTAGGTTTTTTCCCCGCCGCCCACCCCCCTTCGGGGGGTGGGCGGGTATAGGAGGGCCGTCTACTCCGCGTCCGCCGCCGGGGCCATGACCGCCGGGCGGCGGCTGGCGATGACCTTCCTGGCGAGCGCGCGGGGGCTGGTCAGGAAGCCCGTGCCCCAGGCCATGTGCATGGTTGCCAGGGCGACCGGGATCTGGAGTCGGGCCTTCAGCGACAGCCCCTTGCCGGCCGGCACCGAGCCCGCGGTGATGGCCGCGAGGTAGCCGGCCGGGACGACCAGGCCCCAGGGGGTGACGGCCGCACCGACCACCAGGCCCGCCGCGATGGCGCACACCGCGGTCGGCGGCGCGAGATAGCGCAGATTGATCGAACCGGCGTGGTAGCGGGCCACGACATGGCGCCACTTGCCGTAGTCCTTGTACTGCTTGGCCAGCGCCTTGATGCTCGGCCGCGGGCGGTACTGCACCTTCAGCTCGGGCGAGAACCAGACCTGGCCGCCGGCCTCACGGATCCGGAAGTTCAGCTCCCAGTCCTGGGCGCGGATGAACTCCTCGTTGTAGCCGCCCTGCTGCTCCAGCGCCTCGCGCCGGAACACCCCGAGATAGACGGTCTCGGCGGGACCGGCCTGCCCGCCCGTGTGGAAGGCGGCATTGCCCACACCGATCTTGGAGGTCATGGCGGCGGCGACCGCGTCCTCCCAGGCGTTCTCGCCCTCGGCGTGCATGATGCCGCCGACGTTCGCCGCGCCGGTCTCCTCCAGGAGGCGCACGGCGGTGGCGATGTAATTCTGCGAGAGCATGCCGTGGCCGTCGACGCGCACCACGACCGGGTGCCGGGACGCCTTGATCGCGGCGTTCAGCGCGGCAGGGGTGCGGCCGGTGGGGTTGGGCACGGTGTGCACCCGGGCGTCCTCGGCGACGAGCTCGGCGGCGATCTCGTCCGTACGGTCCGTGGACGGGCCGAGGGCGATCACCACCTCCATCTCACCGGCGTACTCCTGCTCCAGGATGTGCCGGACCGAATTGCGCAGGTGACGTTCCTCATTGAGCACCGGCATGATCACGGAGACGGCCGGGGGCTGCTGCTGCGGCATGTTTCCTCAGGGGTACGGCCCGCGGCGGAGCCGCCAGCGACGGCAGCGCCCGCCGGGAGACTGCAGAATCGCGCCTCACGTTACCGCGAATGGTGGACACCCTCGGACGCAGCCGGGTGGCCGGGCGCCGGATGTCCGGCGTGTGGTGCTTTGCCACTGATCATATGGACCTACGGTGTCCTCGTCTGATTGATCAGCATGTGTCCGCGCTTGCCGTTCCGCCCGCTCCCCGCCGGGCCCCGCTCCCGCCCGCCCAGCCGCGGAGGTGTCCCCCGTGACCGCGCCGTTCCGCTCCCCCCGTCCGGCCCGGCGCCGGGCCGCCCGGCCCTGTGCGCGCCGGCGCCCGTCGGGCCCGCGCTGGGGGCTGCGGATCGGCGCGGTCGTGTCGGTGCTGGTGCTGGCCGTGAGCGGCGTCGGGCACGCCGTGGTCACCGGCGTGGAGAGCGGCATCGGCCGGGTGGACGCCTTCAAGGGCATGAGCAACCGGCCCGGGGGCGGCGACGGCCTGAACTTCCTGGTCGTCGGCACGGACGGGCGCGACCGGCTCACCGCGGCGGAGAAGCAGAAGTACCACCTGGGCGGTGCGCCCTGTCACTGCACCGACACCCTCATGCTGGTCCACCTCTCCGCCGACCGGGACCGCGCCAGCGTGATCAGCCTGCCCCGCGACTCCTACGCCGAGGTCCCCGCGCACACGGACGCCGTCACGGGCCGGCAGCGCGCCCAGCACGCCATCAAGCTGAACGCGGCCTACGCCGAGGGCGGCCCCAGCCTCACCGTGCGGACCGTCGAGCACATGACGGGGGTGCATATCGACCACTACCTGGAGGTCGACTTCACCAGCTTCATGCGCAGCGTGGACGCGGTCGGCGGGGTGGAGATCTGCACCGTACGGCCGCTGCGCGACAGCTTCACGGGGCTGGATCTGCCGGTCGGCAAATCGCGGCTCAACGGCGGCCAGGCGCTGCAGTACGTGCGCTCGCGGCATCTCGACGGCTCCGCCGATCTCGGCCGGATGCAGCGCCAGCAGCGCTTTCTGGCCGCTCTCATCCACAAGATCACCTCCTCCGGAGTGCTGATGAACCCCATCCGCTTCAGGGACGTCGCCGACACGATGCTCCGGTCCGTACGGGCCGATTCGGGCTTCGGGGCCAACGACCTGGTCGACCTCGGGCAGGCGATGCGCGGGTTCACCCCGTCGTCCTCGGAGTTCACGTCCGTGCCGCTGGGTGATGTGGCCCAGCCGGTGCCGGGCGTCGGCTCGACCGTGCGCTGGGATCCGGTGCAGGCGCCGAAGCTCTTCCGGGCGATCCGCGAGGACCAGCCGATCACGGTGCCCCGGGACCGGAAGGAGCCGCGGGCCAGGGTGGTGGACATCCCGCCGGGCCAGGTCCAGGTGCGGGTCGACAACGGCAGCGACCGGACCGGACCGGCCGCCACGGTGGCCCGGGAACTGCGCGCCACCGGCTTCGCCACGACCGGCGTCCCCGGCGACTCCGCCCTCGGCAAGGTGCCCCGGACGGTGATCGTCTACGACCCGCGCTGGGACCGCTCGGCCCGCTCGCTGGCCGCCGCGCTGCCCGGCGCCGAGCTGCGGCCGGTGGCCGGGCGGGGTCCGGTGCTGCAGGTGACGGTCGGCCAGGGCCGGACGGCGGTGCAGCGGGTACGGGCCGAGGAGCCGCCGCAGAAGCCGGGCCGGATCGCGGCGATCACCGGGGACGAGGCAGTGTGCCCATGAGTGTCCCCGCGCCCCGCCGCACCCTGCCCGGGCCACCCGTGCGCCGGCCGGACGCCCGCTGCCGGGCGCGCCGGGTCACGGTGGCCCTCGCCGCGCTGGGCCTGGTCGCGGCCACTGCCGCCGCGGCGCCGCCGGCGCCTCCCGCGCCGACCGGCTGCGGGGAGCTGGTGCGCGGCCAGCTGTGTCTGCGGGGGCCGGTGGGGGCCGACGGGATGTACACCGCGACCTACCGGCGGCACGGGTCGGCGGCCGGCCCCGACGAGATCATCGTGCGGCTCGGTTACCAGCGCAAGAACGACCGGATCACCGCCTTCCCCGGCTGGTTCGGCACCCGGCGGACCCAGGGCGGCGCCGTCGGGCTGAGCGGCCGGGTGGAGATGCTCGCGGATGAGTGCATCCGGGGCGTCATGGAGCGCGGGGAGACGTTCTACGTCACCAAATGGAGCTGCAGTTGATGTTCGGGACTTCCGTAATGTTCGTGATGTTCGAGATGTCCTGAAAGGGGCGCACTGTGTGGCAGGTTGTGCTGGGCATCACCCCCACCACGGTGACGCTCTTCCTGTTCTTGGCGCTGGCGGCGGCGGTCGCGCTCGCCCTGTGGACGGCGCTCGTGCCCGACAGCGGCACACCACGCACCACGGCCCGGCTGCTGCTGGCCGGCTGGCTGCTGCTGCTCCTGCTGGCGACGCTCGCGCCCAGCCAGCCGGTCGGCTCCGGGGACGCGACGGTGTGGTGGCGGCCCGGTGAGGGGCTGTTCGACCTGGGCGCCCAGTTGGAGCCCGGGGAGCTGGAGATGCTGGTGCGGCGGCAGATCGCCAATGCCGCGCTGTTCGTGCCCGCACCGCTGCTGCTGCGGTTCGCGGTGCCGCGCGCGCCGGCCGCCGCGACCTTCCTGCTGGGCGTGGGGCTGTGCCTGGTCATCGAGACGGCGCAGCTGCTGATGAGGGCCGGGCGGATCGCCGATATCGACGATGTGATCTGCGCGGCGGCCGGCACCGTCATCGGCACGGGGCTGGCGCTGGCCGCGCAGCACGGGGTCGCCGTTATGCGTCGTCGAGGCCTTCCGCGGCGCGCCGTTCGCGCAGCTCCATGATCGCGCGCCGCCGGGCGAGGCGGTGCGTCCGGCGGATCTGCGCCTCCTGATAGCGGCGCTGGTCACGCTCGGTCTCGGGGAGCACCGGCGGCACCCGGCGCGGCTTGCCCTGCTCGTCGACTGCGGCGAAGACGAGGTAGGCGGAGCCGACCTGCTGGGCGGGGCTGGATTCGTTCCAGCGCTCGGCGAGGACCCGTACGCCGACCTCCATCGAGGAGCGCCCGGTCCAGTTGACCTGGGCGCGCACATGCACGAGGTCGCCGATCCGGACAGGTTCGAGGAAGGCCATCTCGTCCATGGAGGCGGTCACGGCCGGTCCACCGGAGTGGCGCCCGGCCACCGCGCCCGCCGCATCGTCGACGAGCTTCATGATCACGCCGCCGTGCACCGTTCCCAGGAGGTTCGTGTCGCCGGCCGTCATGATGTGGCTGAGCGTGATGCGGGACACGGAAGTGGGCTTGCCCACCACCTCGTCCTCGGGGTTGTCGGTGACGAGTTCGGTCATGCAGCCAGCCTAAGCGGCGCCCGTACGGCACCACTCCACACCGATCGTGAGACTGGTCTCGCCGTTTCCGCAGGTCCGTGACCCAGGTCTCACCGTCTCCGCCGGAAACCATCCGGAATGGTTGCTTCCATTCGTGCAGGTCGGAATGGTCATGTCCCTTTGCGGTATGCCACGGAAGGCCGCCGTAGCTTTGCATCAGCTCTGCAACAGCACTGGCCCGATCCGGCACCCGCCCTATGGAGACCCCCTCTGCGGCGTGCACACTTCCCCGTATGAATGAGTGGCCCAATGGGTGGTCCGGCGACCAGAGCGGCAACCGGTACGGACACGGCAGCGGCAGTGCCGAGCCGGAGGGTGCGCGTGCCATGCGCCAGGTGCGGCGCGACGCAGGCCCCGGCTATCAGCGGAGTGAGCCTCCGCTGCCGCCGTCGATGTCCCCGCGCGGGGGCGCGGCCGTACCTCCGCAGCAGTCCCAGGGCTACGACGACGCATACGACGGGTACAACACCGGCCAGGTCTACGGCGGTGGCCGCGGCGGCGGTGGCGGTTACGACGACGGCTACGGCGACGGCCGTGCCGGCCGGCCGCGCCCCCGCTGGGGCAAGCGCATCAAGTGGACGGTCATCACCCTGGTCGCGGTGCTGGCGGTCACCTCGGTCGCCACGTACTTCTGGGCCGACGGCAAGCTCCGCCGCAAGGTCGACCTGAGCAAGGTCATCGACCGCCCGGAGACCGGCGACGGCACGAACTACCTGATCGTCGGCTCGGACAGCCGCGAGGGCATGACCGCCGCGCAGAAGCGCAAGCTGCACACCGGCTCCGCCGAGGGCAAGCGCACCGACTCGATGATGATCCTGCACGACGGCAGCAACGGCCCGACGCTGATATCCCTGCCGCGCGACTCGGACGTGGAGATACCCACGTTCGTCGGCTCGGACTCCGGCAAGAAGTACCAGGGGACGGGGCGGCACACCAAGCTCAACGCGGCCTACGCCGAGGACGGCCCCGAGCTGCTGGTGCGCACCGTCGAGTACAACACCAAGCTGCACATCGACCACTACGTCGAGATCGGCTTCGCGGGCTTCGCCAACATCGTGGACGCCATCGGCGGGGTCGAGATGGACCTCCCCAAGGCGATCAAGGACAGGGACTCCGGCGCCGACTTCCCGGCCGGCAAGCAGACCCTCAACGGCCAGCAGGCGCTCGCCTACGTCCGCACCCGGCACGCCTTCGCCCAGCAGGACCTGGACCGTACGAAGAACCAGCAGAAGTTCCTGGCGACGCTGGCGAGCCAGACCGCCACCCCCGCCACGGTCCTCAACCCCTTCAAGCTCTACCCGACGATGAGCGCCGGCCTGGACACGCTCGTCGTCGACAAGGACATGAGCCTGTGGAGCCTGGGCGAGATGTTCTTCGCGATGAAGGGCGTCACCGGCGGTGAGGGCAAGTCCATGAACATGCCGGTCTCCGGCAGCAACGGCGGCAACCTGGTCTGGGACAAGACCAAGCTCGCGCAGCTGGTGCAGCAGCTCAACAACGACGAGAAGGTCACGGTCAGCAGCAACTGACCGCAGACACGAAAGGGCCCCGGACCGCCGCTGCGGTCCGGGGCCCTTAGCCGTTCTTACGGGCTTACTGCGGCAGGTTGCGCGCCATCACGATCCGCTGCACCTGGTTGGTGCCCTCGTAGATCTGGGTGATCTTGGCGTCCCGCATCATTCGCTCGACCGGGTAGTCACGGGTGTAGCCGTAGCCGCCGAGCAGCTGGACGGCGTCCGTGGTGATCTCCATGGCAGCGTCGGAGGCGTAGCACTTGGCCGCGGCGCCGAAGAAGGTCAGGTCCTCGCCCTTGCCGCCGGCCGATATCCGCTCGGAGCGGGCGGCCGCGGCGTAGGTGAGCTGACGGGCCGCCTCCACCTTCATGGCCATGTCGGCGAGCATGAACTGCACGCCCTGGAAGTCACCGATCGGCTTGCCGAACTGCTTGCGCTCCTGGACATAGCCCTTGGCGTAGTCCAGGGCGCCCTGGGCGATGCCGAGCGCCTGGGCCGCGATGGTGATGCGGGTGTGGTCCAGGGTCTTCATGGCGGTGGCGAAGCCGGTGCCCTCCGCGCCGATCATGCGGTCGGCGGGGATCCGGACGTTGTCGAGGTAGACCTCGCGGGTCGGGGAGCCCTTGATGCCGAGCTTCTTCTCCGGGGCGCCGAAGGAGACCCCCTCGTCGCCCTTCTCGACGACGAACGCCGAGATGCCCTTGGAGCGCTTCTCGGGGTCGGTGACGGCCATCACCGTGTAGTACTCGCTGACGCCGGCGTTGGTGATCCAGCGCTTGACACCGTTGAGGATGTAGTGGTCGCCGTCGCGGACGGCCTTGGTCTTCATACCGGCCGCGTCCGAACCGGCGTCCGGCTCGCTCAGGCAGTACGAGAACATCGCGTCGCCCTTGGCCAGCGGGCCCAGGTACTTCGCCTTCAGCTCCTCGGAGCCGGACAGGATCACCGGCAGCGAGCCGAGCTTGTTGACGGCCGGGATGAGGGAGGACGACGCACAGACGCGGGCGACCTCCTCGATGACGATGACGGTCGCCAGCGCGTCGGCGCCGGCACCGCCGTAGGCCTCCGGTACGTGGACGGCGTGCAGGTCGTTGGCGACCAGCGCGTCGAGCGCCTCCTGCGGGAAGCGGGCCTCCTCGTCCACCGCGGCGGCGAACGGCGCGATCTTCGCCTCGGCGAGCGAGCGCACCGACTCTCGGAGCATGTCGTGCTCCTCGGACGGCCGGTACAGATCGAAATCAGCGGTTCCCGCCAAGGTTTCTCACTCCCCTGTGAGCTGAATGCCAGTGCTAACTACCGTTAAGTAACCCGATACGTCTCCGGATTCTAGGCGCCGATCCCGGCTGCGGATACGTGAGGTTGCCGACAGTTACACAAGCACCGCCCGCGGGGCCGGAGTGGGCCGTTCCCTGCCCGACTATGCTCGGTCAGCGCCGTTTTCCTCAGCCCACCCGTCACCCGACCACCGCCCCTCAACGCCGCGCTTCGCGCCGCACCCGCCTGTTTGGAGCGTCCATGCCCCTCAAGATCACCGTGATCGGCACCGGCTACCTCGGCGCCACCCACGCCGCGGCCATGGCCGAGCTGGGCTTCGAGGTGCTGGGGCTCGACGTGGTCCCCGAGAAGATCGAGATGCTGCAGCGGGGCGAGGTCCCGATGTACGAGCCCGGTCTGGAGGACCTGCTGCGCCGCCATGTCGCCGGGATCGAGGGGTCGACCGGCCGGCTGCGCTTCACCACCTCCTACGAGGAGGCCGGCGCCTTCGGCGATGTGCACTTCGTCTGCGTGAACACCCCGCAGAAGCACGGTGAGTACGCGTGCGACATGAGCTACGTGGAGAGCGCCTTCGACGCGCTGGCGCCGCATCTGACCCGGCCCACGCTGGTGGTCGGCAAGTCGACGGTGCCGGTGGGCAGCGCGGCCCGGCTCGCCCGGCGGCTGGCCGCGGCCGCCCCCGCCGGTGAGGCCGCCGAGCTGGCCTGGAACCCGGAGTTCCTGCGCGAGGGCTTCGCCGTCAAGGACACCCTGCACCCCGACCGGATCGTCGCCGGAGTGGCCGGCGCGCGGGCCGAGGAGCTGCTGCGTGAGGTGTATGCCACCCCGATCGCCGAGGGCTCGCCGTTCATCGTCATGGACTACCCGACGTCCGAGCTGGTGAAGACCTCCGCCAACTCCTTCCTGGCGACCAAGATCTCCTTCATCAACGCGATGGCGGAGGTCTGCGAGGCGGCCGACGGCGATGTGGTGAAGCTGGCCGAGGCCATCGGGCACGACGACCGGATCGGCAAGAAGTTCCTCCGGGCCGGTATCGGCTTCGGCGGCGGCTGCCTCCCCAAGGACCTGCGGGCCTTCATGGCACGCGCCGGTGAACTGGGCGCCGACCAGGCCCTGACCTTCCTCCGCGAGATCGACTCGATCAACATGCGACGCCGCGGCCACATGGTCGAGCTGACCCGGGACGCGGTCGGCGGCGGCTTCCTCGGCAAGCGGGTCGCCGTCCTGGGCGCGACCTTCAAGCCGGACTCGGACGATGTCCGCGACTCCCCCGCGCTCAATGTCGCCGGCCAGATCCACCTCCAGGGCGGCCAGGTCACGGTGTACGACCCGAAGGGCATGGAGAACGCCCGGCGGCTCTTCCCGACGCTGGCGTACGCGGACACCGCGCTGGAGGCGGTGCGCGGCGCGGATGTGGTGCTGCATCTGACGGAGTGGCGCGAGTTCCGTGAGCTGGACCCGGCGGCCCTGGGCGAGGTCGTCGCCGAGCGCCGCATCCTGGACGGCCGCAACGCCCTGGACCCGGCGCTGTGGCGCAAGGCCGGCTGGACGTACCGCGCCCTGGGCCGCCCCCAGGCGTAATTGCCTGCCCTCTACTCGGACTCCGCGCGTCGGGCGCGGTAGGTCCGCATCTTCGCCCGGCTGCCGCAGACCGCCATGGTGCACCAGCGGCTGCGGCCGGCCGGGCTCTTGTCGTAGAAGACCCAGCGGCAGTCATGGGCCTCACAGGCCTTGAGCCGGCTCCAGGTGCGGTCGGCGACCGCGGCCGCGATGCCCGCGGCGACCAGGGCGGTGAGGTACGCGACACCACCGAGCCCGACGGCCGGGCGCAGTGCGGCGCCACCGTCGGGCCGTACGTCCAGGACGAGCGGGGCCGCGGCGAACAGCCGCTCCAGCGTCCGGGCGGCCGGCTCGGGCACGGCGGCACCGGCGGTGTGCGCCAGACACACCTCCCGGAGCGCCTCACGCAGCTCCCGCAGCTCCCCGAGCGCCTCCCGCTGCTCCCCGGGCGCCGTCACCCCGCCCCGTCCGGCGGGCACCCCGTGGTCACGCAGAAAGGCGCCGAGGCCGCCGTCGTCGGTCAGCGCGTCCTCGCCGGTCTCGATATCGAGGGTGTTCACCAGGTCCTGCACCAGCCGCAGGGAATCCGGAGCCGTTCGGGATGCCACTCTTGCGATGTTACCGATACCTGGCATCATGCAGTAACGAAGTTACCGGTTGGAGCAATGAGGAGGTAACGCCATGAGCGCGATCAAGTTCGGCGTCATCGCACTGGACTGTCCCGACCACCGGGCGCTCGCCAACTTCTACGCCGAGATGCTCGACTGGCAGGTGACGGGAGGCGACGAAGACTGGATCGAGGTCGCCGGCCCGACCGGCCGCATCCTCGCCTTCCAGCAGGTAGCGGACTACCGCCCGCCGCAGTGGCCGGGCCAGGACGTACCGCAGCAAATGCATCTCGACTTCGACGTGGCGCGCGCGGACATCGACGAGGCGGAACGCAAGGTGCTCGCCCTCGGGGCGAAGCTCGTCCAGAGCGACGAGAAGCTTCGCGACTGGCGGGTGTACCTGGATCCGGCGGGGCACCCGTTTTGCCTGTGCCTCAAGTAAACGCTTGCCTTAAGTAGCCCCACGTTTTTGGCTGTCCCACCGTGGCGCCTGCGGCGGGCCGGTCCGCTGCGCGGGGCTGTCGGGGTGCGGTGACGGACCTCCGGGGGAGGGGTGTGGGACTGCTTCGCTTTACGTCCCACACCCCTCCCCCTCCGGCCCGTCCCCTCCCGTGGAGGGGTGGGAAAAACGTTGGTGGGGGTCACGCCAGTGGTCCGGTGCGGCTCGTCGAGCGCAGTGAACCGCCTACGGACGCCCGCCCCCACCCACCGCCACTACTCCCCGAACGGGAGGGGACGGGCCGGAGGGGCCTGGTGTGTGGACGTAAAGCGAAGCAGTCCACACACCAGGCCCCGGAGGCCCGTCACCGCACCCGACAACCACCCAGCCCGCCGCAGGCGCAACGGCGAGAAACCCCCGCGGCGGGACAGACAAAAACGTGGGATCAACCAAGCCTCACGTGAGACGGCCCCCGCCGCGCCCGTTCCGCGCGAGCCACATCCTCCGCCGCCCGCAAAACACGCACCGCATTGCGCCACGTCAGCTTCGCCAAGTCGCCCTCGGACCACTTGCGGTCCAGGAGTTCGGCGATCAGATTCGGGTAGCCCGCGACATCGGCCAGGCCGTCGGGCGTGAAGGCGGTGCCGTCGAAGTCACCGCCGATACCGATGTGGTCGACGCCGGCGACCTCACGCATGTGGTCGAGGTGGTCGGCGACCGTGGCCGCGGTGGCCTTCGGCCGCGGGTTGGCTGCCTCGAAGGCCCGCTGGACCGTCATGCCCGCCTCGGTCGTGTCGAGGTGGTGCAGCCCGTGCGCGCGCATGTTCTCGTCGGCGCGCTGTGTCCACGCGACGGCGGCCGGCAGCACGAACTTCGGCACGAAGGTGGCCATCGCGACCCCGCCGTTGGCGGACAGCCGCTCCAGCACATCGTCGGGGATGTTGCGCGGATGGTCGCAGACGGCACGGGCGGAGGAGTGCGAGAAGATCACCGGCGCGGTGCTGACACGCAGCGCGTCCCGCATGGTGTCGGCCGAGACATGGGAGAGGTCGACCAGCATCCCGCAGCGGTTCATCTCACGGACGACCTCCTCGCCGAAGGCCGACAGGCCGTTGTGGCGCGGCTCGTCGGTCGCGGAGTCCGCCCAGTCGATGGTGTCGTTGTGGGTGAGCGTCATGTAGCGCACGCCCAGCTGGTGCAGCGCGCGCAGGGTGGCCAGCGAGTTGTTGATGGAGTGGCCGCCCTCGGCGCCCATCAGGGACGCGATCCGGCCCTGCGCGCGAGCCGCCTCCATGTCGTCGGCGGTGAGTGCCAGACGCAGCTCGCCGGGGTAGCGGGCGACCAGCTCCCGGACCACGTCGATCTGTTCGAGGGTGGCGCTGACGGCCTTGTCGCCCGCGTAGTCGGCGCGCACATACACCGACCAGAACTGGGCGCCGACGCCGCCGGCCCGCAGCCGCGGCAGGTCGGTGTGCAGGTGCGCGGACTGGTCGGCGGCGATATCGCGCCGGTCGAGGTCGTAGCGGACCTGCTCACGCAGCGCCCAGGGCAGGTCGTTGTGACCGTCGACGACGGGCCAGCGGGCGAGCAGGTCCTGCGCCGCCCCCTGGGAGGAGCTCACTTGGCGCCGCCGAAGCCGAAGCCGTTCGGGGTGGCGACCTTGTTGCGCAGCCGCTTGCCCTTCTCGGTGGCCTGGTCGTTCAGCTCCTGCTGGAACTCCCGCATCCGGGCGAGGAGTTCAGGGTCCTGGGTGGCGAGGATGCGGGCGGCCAGCAGCCCGGCGTTGCGGGCGCCGCCGACGGAGACGGTGGCGACCGGCACACCGGCCGGCATCTGCACGATGGACAGCAGGGAGTCCATGCCGTCCAGGTACTTCAGCGGGACGGGGACGCCGATGACCGGCAGCGGGGTGACCGAGGCGAGCATCCCGGGGAGGTGGGCCGCGCCCCCGGCGCCCGCGATGATCGCCTTCAGGCCGCGCTCCGCCGCCTCCTCGCCGTACGCGATCATCTCGCGCGGCATGCGGTGCGCCGAGACGACATCGACCTCGTAGGGGATCTCGAACTCGGCGAGGGCCTGGGCGGCGGCCTCCATGACGGGCCAGTCGGAGTCGGAGCCCATGACGATGCCGACCACGGGGGACGCGTCGGAGGGGCGGAGTTCGGACGACAGGCTGGACGTCATTCGGTGATCGTTCCTCGCAGATAACCGGCGGCATGAGCGGCGCGCTCGCGCACGTCGGCCAGGTCGTCGCCGTAGGTGTTGACGTGTCCGACCTTACGGCCGGGCTTCACGTCCTTGCCGTACATATGGATCTTCAACTGCGGGTCCCGCGCCATGCAATGGAGGTACGCGTAATACATGTCGGGGTAGTCGCCGCCGAGGACGTTGGCCATCACCGTCCAGCGGGCGCGCGGGCGCGGGTCGCCGAGCGGGAGGTCGAGCACGGCACGGACGTGGTTGGCGAACTGCGAGGTGATCGCGCCGTCCTGGGTCCAGTGGCCGGAATTGTGAGGGCGCATGGCGAGCTCGTTGACGAGGATCCGGCCGTCAGAGGTCTCGAAGAGCTCGACGGCCAGATGACCGACGACCCCCAGCTCCTGGGCGATGCGCAGCGCCAGCTCCTGGGCCTGGCCGGCCAGCTCGGAGTCGAGGCCGGGCGCCGGAGCGATCACGGTGTCGCAGACGCCGTCGACCTGGATGGACTCCACGACCGGGTAGGCGACGGCCTGGCCGTGCGGGGAGCGGACGATGTTGGCCGCCAGCTCGCGGGTGAAATCGACCTTTTCCTCCGCAAGGACGGGCACCCCGGCACGGAACGGCTCGGCGGCCTCCTTGGAGGATCGTACGACCCAGACCCCCTTGCCGTCATAGCCGCCGCGGACCGTCTTGAGGATCACGGGGAAACCGTCCCCCTCGGCCGCGAAGCGCTCCACGTCCTCGGGGTCGGAGACGATGCGGTGCCGTGGGCAGGGCACGCCGATCGCGTCCAGCTTCGCCCGCATCACCCCCTTGTCCTGGGCGTGCACCAGCGCGTCGGGACCGGGCCGTACGGGGATGCCGTCGGCCTCCAGTGCCCGCAAGTGCTCGGTGGGAACGTGCTCATGATCGAAGGTGATCACGTCACAGCCACGGGCGAAGGCGCGCAGCGTGTCCAGGTCGCGGTAGTCGCCGATGACGACATCACCGACCACCTGAGCCGCGGAATCCTGCGGAGTGTCGCTGAGGAGCTTGAATTTGATGCCGAGGGGGATACCCGCCTCGTGGGTCATACGGGCGAGCTGACCGCCGCCGACCATGCCGACTACCGGGAACGTCACGCCCCCCAGGGTATCCGCACGGCTTCGCTGCCCCGATACCGGCTTGGATGATCCTCCGAGTTCGCACGTTCGAAGATCGTCGACGGAAGATCGACACCGGCCCGTGCGCACGGGCCGGGGTGCGGGACCGGTGCCCGGAGCGGGCCCGGCAAAAGGGGAGGCCGGATGGAGAACAGCGGCATATCGAGGGGCCTCAGGACGCTGGTGATCGTCGTCGCGATCACCACGCTGCTGATCGCCCTGCACTCGATTTTCAGCCAGTTGTCCGCGCCGGAGGTCTATGACGCGGACGACACCGAGATCGCGGTCTCCCCCGGTGACCGCTTCAGCGTGCGGGTCCCCGACAGCCCCGCCGGCGGCTATCACTGGATCATCGCCGAACCCCGCCCCGACCCGGCGGTCCTCAAAGCGGCCGGCGGGCGCGTGACCACCGGCGGCCCGCCGGCCGGGTCCGCCCGCCACCTCTCCTTCGAGGCGGTCCGCCCGGGCCGTACGGACTTACGGCTGCTGCGCTGCCGGCGCTGCGGCCCCGGCGCGGCCGACGAAGCGGGCTCCCGGAGCCTCAACTTCCGCGTCACGGTCCGCTGACCCGTACGGCCGCCAGGGCTTGCGCGCGGCCTCGCCACGTGGCAAGCGCCCCCATCGGGGCGTGGTTAGCATGAGGGAGCGGACCAGGGTTGACGGCCCGCGGACACCGCCCACAACGGGGAGCTGAACGACCACCATGAGTGAACGGAGCGCACTGCGGTCCCGGCTGGAGGCGCTCACTCGTGAAGTGGTGAAGTTCGGCGCGGTCGGCGGCGCGGGCGTCGTGGTCAACTTCGCGGTGTTCAACCTCGTACGGCAGCTGACCGAGGTGCCCGTCGTCCGGGCAAGCATCATCGCGACGGTCGTGGCGACCGGCACCAACTACCTCGGTTACCGCTACTTCACCTACCGCGACCGCGACAAGCGGGGCCGCACCAAGGAGCTGACGCTCTTCCTGCTGTTCAGCGCGCTCGGCCTGGTGATCGAGAACGGCCTGCTCTACGTCGCGACCTACGGCTTCCACTGGGACAGCCCGCTGCAGAGCAACATCTTCAAGTTCTTCGGCATCGGCGTCGCCACGCTCTTCCGCTTCTGGTCCTACCGCACCTGGGTCTTCCGCACGCTGCCCGCGCGGGAGGCCATAGAGACGGCCGAGTCCTTCCTCGCGGACGGCTCCCGCCGCCCGCGCAGCGCCTCCCGGAAGTAGCCCGGGGCGCCGCTCACTCCTCGGCGGGCTCCGCCTCCCGGGCCAGGAACAGCGCGAAGACCGGTGGATGCTGCTGGAGCAGCTCCAGCCGTCCGCCGTCCGCCTCCGCCAGATCCCGGGCGACGGCCAGCCCGAGGCCGGTGGAATTACGGCCGGACACGGTCCGCTCGAAGACCCGCGAGCCGAGGTCCGCCGACACCCCGGGCCCGGCGTCGGTGACCTCGACGACCACCTGATTGCCGGTGACGCGGGTGCGCAGCGCGACCGTCCCGTCGCCGTGCATCAGGGAGTTCTCGATCAGGGTGGCCAGCACCTGGGCGACGGCGCCGGGGGTACCGACGGCCCGCAGTTTCTTCTTGCCGGAGCGCACGATCGCCCGTCCCGCGCTGCGGTAGGCCGGCCGCCACTCCTCGATCTGCTGCTTGACCACCTCGTCCAGGTCGAAGGCGACCGCGGAGCCGCTGCGCGGGTCCCGCGAGTTGGTCAGCAGCCGCTGGACGACATCCGTGAGCCGCTCCACCTGCGCCAGCGCGATGGTGGCCTCTTCCTTCACGGTGTCCGGATCGTCGGTGACGGTGATCTCCTCCAGCCGCATGGACAGCGCGGTCAGCGGTGTCCGCAGCTGGTGGGAGGCGTCCGCGGCGAGCCGCCGCTCGGCGGTCAGCATCCGCGCGATCCGCTCCGCGCTGGCGTCCAGCACATCGGCGACCCGGTCCAGCTCCTGCACGCCGTAGCGGCGGTGGCGCGGGCGGGGGTCACCGGAGCCCAGCCGCTCGGCGGTCTCCGCGAGATCGGTGAGCGGCGCGGTCAGCCGGCGGCCCTGGCGGACGGCCAGGATCACGGCCGCGATGATCGCCAGCAGCGCCACGGCCAGGATGACCAGCAGCGTCCGGCCGATCTCCGCACTGACCATGGAGCGGGATTCCTGGACCGTGACGGACTCGCCGCGGTCACCGCGCACCTTGGACTCGATGACATCGCCCGAGGGCCGCTTCCCGATCTCGATCGGCTCCTTGCCGGGCACCGTGATCCGCGCGTACCTCTTGGCGGTGATCTGCTCGGAGAGGATGTCCGGGGTGATCTTCTCGCCGCTGCCCAGCCGGCTCTCCACTATCCCGACGAGCCGGACCGCCTCGGACACCACGCTCTCCTGCGCACCGGCCTGGATGGTGCGGGTCTCGACGATGACGAGCGAGACGCCGAAGACGGCGATCACGACGAGCACCACGGCGAGCGTGGAGTTGATCAGGCGGCGGCGCACAGGCTCCTGGCTCTTTCAGCTTTTTTCGAATCGGAAGCCGACACCGCGGACGGTGGCGATGTAGCGGGGGTTGGCGGCGTCGTCGCCGAGCTTCTTGCGCAGCCAGGAGATGTGCATGTCGAGCGTCTTGGTGGAGGACCACCAGGTGGTGTCCCAGACCTCGCGCATCAGCTGGTCGCGGGTGACGACCCGGCCGGCGTCGCGCACCAGGACCCGCAGGAGGTCGAACTCCTTCGCCGTGAGCTGGAGTTCCTCCTCCCCCATCCAGGCGCGGTGCGACTCGACGTCGATCCGTACGCCGTGGGTGGCCGGCGGCTGCTGGGGCTCGGCGGTGGAGCCGCGGCGCAGCAGGGCCCGTACGCGGGCGAGGAGTTCGGCGAGCCGGAAGGGCTTGGTGACATAGTCGTCGGCGCCGGCGTCCAGGCCCACCACGGTGTCCACCTCGTCGGCGCGGGCGGTCAGCACCAGGATGGGGAAGGAGTGGCCTTCGTTGCGCAGTCGGCGGGCGACCTCCAGGCCGTCCATCCCGGGCAGCCCCAGGTCCAGGACGACGAGGTCGATGTTCCCCTGGAGACCGGCGTCGAGCGCGGTCGGGCCGTCCTCGCGCACCTCGACGTCGTAACCCTCGCGGCGCAGTGCGCGGGCGAGCGGCTCCGAGATGGACGCGTCATCCTCGGCGAGCAGTACACGGGTCATGGCCCGATGGTAGTCCGATGTATCGGCGCCGAGGGGCGGACCAGCGCGGATGGCCGACGACGGACCGTTCCTGCACCGACACCGCCCTGAGCTGCGGAAGCCTCGGGCGCGCGCGAGGGCGCGCGATCCCCCAAGGGGCGCGTATGGTTCCCCGTTACGGTGTGAGCGTTGTCTCACGCAGCTCATCGGCGGCGGAACCAGCCGTATGGTGGTTCGACGTACATCGCACAGCCTTCGGGGCCTTTGACGCTCAACTGACGTCATCGGTCCCTCGTTGTGTGCCGGGCCGGTACCAACGGCCCGGATGCACAGTGATCGACCTGCCGACCGGGACCGGCGCGCTTGCACGACGGGGCGCGGAATCCGGGGGTACGACCGTCCTTGCGGGCCCCTCGTGGGTACCGGACCTCCCGGACGTGGGGGTGGGCGGGAATACGCCGGAGCCGGTCACCCCCACCCGGGCGCGTATCGGCCTGTGAACGCGTCCCGTAGCAGCAAGGAAGCATCCATGGCGTCCAGCCTGACGAAGGACGCGGCCCAGCAGGGGAACCCTGCGGACGGCGGCAAGACCTTCTTCGGCCACCCGCGTGGCCTGGCCACTCTCTTCATGACCGAGATGTGGGAGCGCTACAGCTTCTACGGCATGAAAGCACTTCTCCCGCTGTACCTGATCGCGCCCGGCGGCATGCACATGCAGGCCACCACGGCCACGGCGATCTACTCCGTGTACATGGCGATGGTCTATCTGCTCGCCATGCCGGGCGGCTGGGTGGCGGACCGTTTCTGGGGACCGCGCAAGACGGTCGCCATCGGCGCCTCCGTCGTCATCGCGGGCCACATCACGCTCGCCCTGCCCACCGCGGCGAGCTTCTTCGCCGGTCTCGTACTGGTCGCGCTCGGCTCCGGCCTGCTGAAGGCGAACATCTCCACGATGGTCGGCCACCTCTACAACGGCCCGGAGGACCCGCGCCGTGACGGTGGCTTCACGCTCTTCTACATCGGCATCAACATCGGTGCCTTCCTGGCCCCGCTGAGCATCGGCACCGTCGGCGAGAGCGTCAACTGGCACCTCGGCTTCACGCTCGCCGCCGTCGGCATGGCGCTCGGCCTCGCCCAGTTCATGCTCGGCACCCGCCATCTGAGCCCGGAGAGCAGCGTCGTCGCCCAGCCGGCGACGCCGCAGGAGAAGTCGTCCGCGCTGCGCAAGGGCCTGATCTGGCTGATCGTCGCGGCCGTGTTCTACACCCTGCTCGGTGTGACGGGTAACTTCGCCGACTGGGCGCTGATGCCGATCACCATCGCCGGTCTGGTCATCCCGATCGCGGTCCTGGTCCGCATGAAGCGCGACAAGGAGCTCACGGAGCTGGAGCAGTCCAAGCTCTCGGGCTACATCTGGTTCTTCGTGGTCGCCGCCGTCTTCTGGATGATCTACGACCAGAACGGCTCGACCCTGTCGATCTTCGGCGAGCACTCCACGACGAACAACCTGCTGGGCTTCGACTTCCCGACGTCCTGGTACCAGTCGCTGAACCCGATCTTCGTCATGGCGCTCGCCCCGGTGGTCGCCTCGGCCTGGCTGTGGCTGAACAAGCGGGACAAGGAGCCCAGCACCGCCGTCAAGTTCGCGTCCAGCCTCGCGCTGATCGGCATCTCGTTCGCGGTCTTCCTCATCCCGCTGATCGACACCGCCGCCAACGGCGGCAAGGTCAGCCCGATGTGGCTGGTGGCGATCTACTTCATCCAGACGGTCAGTGAGCTGTGCCTCTCCCCGGTCGGCCTGTCGGTCACCACGAAGATGGCGCCCGCCAAGTACAACTCCCAGATGATGGGTGTCTGGTTCCTCGCGGTCACCGCGGGTGACTCCGTGTCAGGCCTGCTGACGTCGCCGCAGCTGAACGTCGACCTGAACACCGGGAGCGCGGTCGCCGTCGAGGCCGCCTTCGCGGTCGTCGCCGGCCTCGGCATCTGGATGTCCCGCAAGCGGATCAAGGAGCTGATGGGCGGCGTCAACTGACGCCTGCCGGCCCCGGATCACGGAAGGGGGCGTCGCACCGCCGGTGCGACGCCCCCTTCGTGCGTCCCGCGGGCCTGCCGCGTCAGCGGACCCGCGCCCGGCGCCGCGGCAGGAACGTGAACACCGCGCCGCCCAGCAGGATGACGGTGCCGGCGACGAGGCCGAGCGCGGTCAGCGCGCCGTGGTCGCCCGCCCCGGTCTCGGCGAGGCCGCCGCTGCTGCCGCCCGAGACACTGGCCGGTCCCGCCGCGCTGCCGCCGGAGGCCGCAGCGCCGCCGGAGTCACCGCCCGTCGCACCACCGGACGTACCGCCCTGCTGCGCCGAGGTGTCCAGGGCGAGCGAGACCCCGGGGTCCTTCTCCGGGGTGCAGGTGGTGGTCGTCCCGAGGGCGTTGACGGTGAGTACGCCCGGGGTCAGCGTGGCCTTGCCGGTGGCACCCGGCTTGTAGGTGCCCTTCAGGTCGGGGATCTCGATCGGCTGGCCCGACTTGATGGGCCCGGCGTTGGTCGGCCCCTCGACCTTCACCGACCCCTTGTCCGCACCGCCGACCTTGACGTCCATCGACGGCTTGACCGAGTCCTTGGGGATGTCCGCCGGGCTGTCCATGACGGACTTGCGGAACTTCACCGTCAGGTCGTAACTGCCGCCCTTCTTCACGGCGTTGATCTGGACCGGCGAGGTCGCCTTCTTGTCCCCGATCGGCGTCTTGCAGGCGTAGGGGACGTTGACCTCCTTGCCCTTGTACGCGGTGCCGTCGGGGTCACCGCCGGAGCCGCCGGTTCCGCCGGAGGCCGTACCGCCCGAGGAGCCGGAGGTCGTACCGCCGTCGGTGCCGCCACCGGAGGCCGTACCGGCGGAGCCGCCGGTGGTGCCACCGGTCGTCCCGGTCGTGGTGCCGCCCGTCGTGGTCCCGCCCGTAGTACCCGTCGTGGACCCGCCCGTCGTGCCGCCGGAACCGCCTCCGCCGTCGGTCACCTTGATGGTGACCCCGGGCTGCACCGTCTCCTTGGGCGAACACTTGGTGTCCGTCGAGATCGGCCGGTTGACGTTGATGTTGTAGAAGCCGGGCGTCAGGGTGACCTCCCCCGGCTTCGTCAGCTTGAGCTTGCCCTTCATGTCGGACAGCTTCATCGCGCCGCCCTTGGGGATCGGCGGATTCTCCCGCGGCCCCTGCATCGCGAGATCGCCGGTCTGTGCCCCGGCGACCTTGATCGTGCCGGTCGGCTGGACGGTGTTCTCCCCCAGGTCGAGGATGTCGGGGTTCTTGGAGGCGCCCTCGATGGTCTTCCAGACCACCTCGATCTCCTCGCCGACCTTCGCCGTCCCCGGCGCGCTGACCGCCACCTTGGTGGTGCCCTGGATCGGCGGCAGCCCGGATATCGGCGGCGGCAGACACTCCGTCTTGTACGACACCTCAGCTGCCTGGGCGGTCCCGGCCGCGGTCATGATGCCCGCACCCGCGAGCATCAGCGCGGCCATCGAGGCCACCGCGGCTCTCCTCCGTTGCCTCATCACGCAGAACCTTTCGACGTCGGTCGTTCGGTTGATGTGGTGGTGGACGGTGCGGTGTCCGGGGTGAACCACGGCAGCGCGGCACCGTCGCCCGGCGTACCGGGGCCGGCCATGTCGCGCGCACGCGGGGTTCGGTTCCTGATGCGTTGTCCGGTGCCGGCCGCGCCGGACCGCCGGCCGGCGGCGTGGCCGCGTGCGGGCGGGTGCGTCCGTCCCTCGGAGCGCCCCCGGCCCGGCCCGTGCGGGCGGACCCGGTCCACGAGGGCCATCCCGATACGGAAGACCGCCGTCGGGACCACGATGCAGAGCAGCACCCAGAAGAGCGTCACGCCCCATGGCCTGCCGACCCCCCAGGGCTGCTCGACCAGGACCTTGCCGCCGTATTTGAGGGAGACCAGATAGTCCCCGTGCGCGCCGGCCGGCAGCTCGACCGGCAGTCTGACCTCGGCCTTCTTCCCGGCGGGGACGGTCCCCCGCCACTGCTGCTCCGCCCACTCGGGTGCGAAGACCCCGTGGGAGGTGCCGACCTGGAAGACCGGGTCCTTGGCCGGCGCCGAGCCGAGATTGCCGACCGTGACCCGCAACTCGCGCTGTGCCGGGGCGCCGAACCAGGTCAGCAGGCCGCTGCTGCCCGTCAGCCGCGGCTGGGCGAGGACCGCCAGCCGGCCGCCGGTGCGCTCCTTGGGCAACGGCGCCACCGGGTGGCCCGCCACCTTGAACGCCGCCTCCGCGTCGGCCGCCGCACCGGTCACGGTCGCCACATGCACCACACAGGGGCAGGGCTTGGGCGGCTCGGCGACCGGGAGCTTCCGGCGGAACGCGCCGTGCGTATCGGTGGTGACGGCCCGCCCGTCCCCGTTGGCGCAGGAGTTGGTGCCGCCGATCATGTTCTGTCCGCAGATCAGCAGCGTGAGCAGCGCCTTGGGCCGCCAGCCGCGGCCGGTCACGGTCACGGTGCCGCCCTTGCCCGCCTCCTTGGCGGAGAGCCGGACGGTGGGGGTGGCGTCGGCGGCGGTGGCGTACGGGGCGGAGGCGGCGGTGATGTCCGGGGCGGCGTGCGCGGCCGCGGACGGCAGCAGGGCGGGCGCCAGGGCCAGGCACAGCACGAGCACGGCCGCGGCCCGCCGTCGCCTCCGTGCTACGGCATGCTCCCCGGTGCGCGCCGCCCGGAGCGCACGGGCCGTGCCGCCGGCCGTCGACCTGCCCGTACCCGTCTCGCCGTTCACGATCGCGCTCCTGATCCGGTACTCGCCAATTCCGCTTCCGGGTCCGCCGCTTGTCTCCCGGACGGCTGCTTGCCGCCGTCCGCGCTCCCCACGGGCCCGCCGCCCTGTGGGCCGCCCGGCCCCTGGGCACGGCGTCGCCGACGGACGATCACCAGGCCGCCCGCGCCCGCCGCCAGGAGGAACGCCGGCCCGGCGACGACGCCCCAGGGCAGCGCGGTGTACGAGGCGGTGGCGGACCCGTGCGCACCGCCGTCCGCGGTCGCCGTGAGCCGCACCTCCACCGCGTCCAGGCCGGGCGGATCGGCCCAGGGCTCCGTCAGCTCGGCGCTCTGACCGGGGGACAGCCGGCCCGGCAGGGTGCGGACGCCCCGCCGCAGCACCGGGCCGAAGAGCCCGTCGGCGCGCACCGCGAGCCGCGGGGTCAGCACCGTGTTGCCGCGGTTGACCAGCGTGTACCGGATGACCGCCGCCTCGCCCCGGCCGCGCACCGACATGTTCTCTACGGTCAGCGCGGCCAACACCGGCCCGGACACCCGCAGATGCACCGGTACGGTGTCCCGCCCGGCCGCGCCGCGCCCCGGGCCCGCCGCGGTCGCGATGAGCGTGGCGGGGTGGTCGCCGGGGGCAGCGTCGCGCGGCACGGTCACCGTGAACGGGACGGCCGCCCGGGTACGCGGCGGGACCGTGACCTCCTTGGCGGCGAACGCGATCCATGCGCCGGAGCCGCGCAGCCGTACCGTGACGGCCCGGCCGGTGGGGTTGCGCAGGGACAGCCGGTCGTTCATGACGGTGCCCGGCGCGCCCTCCAGGTAGAAGTAGGGGCGGTCCTGGGCGCTCGGTGTGGCGCCGTCACCGGGCGCGGGCGCGGCGGACCAGCCCGGCGGCGCCGGTGCGGCGGCCGGCCGGGCCGCGGCCGCGGCGGGGCACAGCAGCACGGCGGCGGTCGCGAGGATCGCACCGCTGACCGCTGTGCGGGGACGGAACGGCATCGGCGGCTCCTGGTGCGAGGGGGCGCCTCCCCGTGCCGGCCGGGGAAGCGGGACGTACTACGAACGGCGGGGCACCGCGCGGGTCCTGGCCTCCCGCGCGTCGGGTCACACCCGCTGGTGACGGCGGGTCAGCCAGAGCGCACCGGCCGCACCGGCCAGCAGCACCGTGCCGCCGAGGGTGCCCAGCGCGACGGCGGAGTCCGCGGGCCCGGTCTGCGGCAGCTGCCCGCCGGCGGAGGCGCCACCCGTGGCGGAACCTCCGGTGCTTCCCGAGGCTCCGCCGGAACCCTTCACGTCCAGGGACAGCGAGGGCTTCGGATGGTTGCTGGGTGTGCAGGTGGTGGTGGTGCCCAGCGCCTTGATCGTGAGGGTGGAGGCCGTGAAGGTGACCTTGCCGCTGCCCTTGGGCGTGTAGGTGCCGCTCAAGTCACTGATCTTGATGGGGGTGTTGGCCGGAATCGCCTGGTCGTTGGGCGGCCCGGCGACCGGCACCGTACCGCTCTCCGCGCCGCCCAGCTGGATCAGCGCGCTCGGCTTCATGGCGCCCTTGCCCAGCTCGACGGGGCTGGAGGAGACCCCCTTCTGGAAGGACATGACGAGCTTGTACGCGCCGCCGCTGGGGGTGCTCTTGATGTCGATGGGCGAGACCGCCCCCTTGTTGCCGATCGGCGTTTTGCACTGGTAGTTGACGTCGATGACCTCGGCATGGGCGGCCGGCGCGGTGAGCATCACCGCGGACCCCGCCGCCATCGCCACGGCCACGGCGAGACCGGCCGCCCGGCTCGGGCGCCTGCCGTGCTGTTCGTAGAAGCGGGCCACCTCGGTTCCCCTTCTCCCGGGAGCGCGCCGCCGGACGTTCTGACGGCACATCAGATTGGCCGTCAAGGTACGCCGGGGACCTTGCCGAGGGAAGGCACAGCACAGCCCCGATCGCTCCGGGCCCGGGGCGGCGCGGAATTCCGGCCGGGAGCACGGGGTTCCGGATGCGCCGAAGAGGGGATTCCGGAAACGACGAAGCGCGGGCCCACCGGCCCGCGCTCAACTCTTCTCCGACGAAGCCGCCTTCTCAGGACGGAGCGGCGAGCTCCGCCCATACGGTCTTGCCCGTGCCGTCGGCGTTGCGCACCACGCCCCAGTCCAGGCACAGCCGCTGCACGATGAACATGCCGTGACCGCCGGGGCGCCCCGGACGGTGCGGGCTGCGCGGAGCCGGTGAGCCCGTACCGAGGTCGCTGACCTCCAGGCGCAGCACTTTGCCGGTACAGCGCAGTCGCAGCTCCTCCGGCCCCTCGGCGTGCAGACAGGCGTTGGTGACCAGCTCCGAGACGACGAGCAGCACATCCTCCGCCGCGGCCCGCTGGTCCGCGCCGGCCGCCGGCAGCCAGCCCCAGTCGTGCAGGGCCTGCCGGGCGAAGTCACGGCCACGGGCCACGGCCCCTCGGGTGCCCGCCAGGCGCAGCCGGCGGATCTGGCCGGCCGGGATGGCGGCAGCCGGGGCGGCGGCGGAAGCACCGGCGCCGCCCGACTCCGGGCCGAGATCGCCCGGCGGGTACGGCCGGGTGGTGCTCATCAGCGCTTCACCTCACCGATTCGCCTGTTCACGGAAAACAGATACTGACTGATTCAACGGATTCAGATGTCTCCTGCCCGACCGGACCGTGAGAACACCCACTTCTTGGGTACGGAAGTTGTGACACGTACTACGTGCCCGGAATGCAACGTTCCGGACACCGCTGTCACGTCAGTCGGCCAGGGCCGCGTCGAGAGAGTCATGCACCGTGAAGACCGCCTCGGCGCCCGTGATCTCGAAGACCCGGGCAACCACCGGCTGCATCCCCGCCAAGTGCACCCCGCCCCCCTCGGCCTCCGCCTTCAGGCGCGCGCCGAGCAGAACATTGAGACCGGTGGAGTCCATGAACTCAAGGGGTGAGCAGTCCACCACCAGGCGTGCATAGCCGTCGTCCACACAGCCTTCCAGTGACTCACGCAACAGATCCGCCGTGTGGTGATCCAGCTCACCGGAGACCGTCACCACCGCGCTGGCGCCGTGATGGCGGATCTCGACGTGAAGCCGGCCCCGGCTTGCACTGCCGACCGTCCCGCGGTCCATGCGCGCGCACCCCTCTTGCTGTCTAGACGACTGTTTGCTTACGACTGCGCTGGTCGAACCCTACGCCTTCCTGTCGTCTGTCGGTAGCTGAACAATCCGCATATTGCCCAATATATGGACAACACGCACTTGCCATCTTCAGGCAAAGCCAGGTAGGCGTAGAAGCACACATCCGAAACGGCCGGCTTTGGAGGCGCCGCACACCGCAGCTTCACGTAGAGGCATCGGCAGCCATATGCCGAGAACGATGGAGGAGACCATGTCACCCCGGCTCGACGAACTGCGCACCGACGACACCCGGCAGTCCGCATCGTCGACACCCCCGTCCGACCCGACCGGACAGATCCCTGCCCAGTCACTGCCTGTCGAATCAGATCTGGCAGAGATGACTGAGGTCGACGATCTGCCCGAGATCCCGCCGTTCGACGAGGTGGGCCCGGTGGACGCGAGGGCTCTGTCCAAGACCCTCTTCGAGCGGCTCGAAACGCTCGAGGAAGGCACGCACGAATTCGCGTACGTCCGCAACACCCTGGTCGAGCTCAATCTCGCTCTGGTGAAGTTCGCGGCCTCCCGGTTCCGCTCGCGCAGTGAGCCCATGGAGGACATCGTCCAGGTCGGCACGATCGGCCTGATCAAGGCGATCGACCGCTTCGAACTCAGCCGTGGCGTGGAGTTCCCGACGTTCGCCATGCCGACCATCGTCGGCGAGATCAAGCGCTTCTTCCGTGACACCAGCTGGTCGGTGCGGGTCCCGAGGCGTCTGCAGGAACTGCGTCTGGACCTCGCCAAGGCGGGCGACGAACTCGCGCAGAAGCTGGACCGCGCCCCCACGGTGCACGAACTCGCCGCGCGGCTCGACATCAGCCGTGACGAGGTCGTCGAGGGGATGGCCGCGAGCAACGCGTACACCGCGAGCTCGCTGGACGCCCAGCCCGAGGAGGACGACAGCGAAGGCGCGCTGGCGGACCGCATCGGCTACGAGGACCACGGTCTCGAAGGCATCGAGTACGTGGAGTCCCTCAAGCCGCTGATCGCCGAACTCCCGCCGCGTGACCGCAAGATCCTCTCGCTGCGCTTCGTCGCCAATATGACGCAGTCCGAGATCGGCGAGGAGCTGGGCATCTCCCAGATGCATGTCTCCCGTCTGCTCTCCCGCACCCTCGTGCGGCTCCGCAAGGGGCTCATGATCGAGGAGTGAGGACCCCGCGGTCCCTGCCGGCCACGGCCGGCAGCCGCCCGCGCGGAGGAGGGCCTGCCCCGGGATCGCTCGGGACGGGCCCTCCTCCGCTGTGGCCGGGCCGTTTTGCCGGGCCCCGCTACGGCAGCCAGAAGAGGTCACCGTCCCACTCGGTGAGGGCCCAGGTGAAGTGGCTCCACAGCACCCCCCGGGGAGTCTCCGGGTCGAGCAGTCCCGGCGCGAGCGCGTCCATCTCCGCGGCGAACACCTCGGTCATGTCCGGCTCCCCCGGATAGGGGGCCGACACGGCGCTCAGATACCGGCGCACGGCCTCCAGACAACGGTGAAGACCTCCAGGCCGGGCGCCAACTCCACCAAGACCGGGCCCGGTTCGCCGAGCTCCGCCGACGACGCGGCGATGTGCACCGTCCCGTCATGGCGGTGCAGATACAGCGCACCGTGGACGGAGCGGCCGAGGCCAACAGATCCGCCGCCACCGTCCCGTCCGGCAGCCGCACCCCGGCCACCGCGCTCTCGTCCACCTCGGCCGGCTCGTCGTCCGGGCGCAGCACGAAGTCGGCCTTGTAGGAGCGCCATTGCCTCGGCAGACCGACCTCGCGCAGAAAGGCGCGGGCGGCGGAATCGCGGAGACCGGCGGGCAGCGCCTCCTCGGGGAACCGGACCACCGGGGCCGGCGCGAAGGCCGCGTCGACCCGCGAGGCGGTCAGCGGCTCCGCGGACGGCGGGAGAAACGGCACCCGCCCCGGCATGCCCTCCTCGGCCGAGGTGTGGTCGATCCCGCCGCGCGGCCAGTCACGCAGCACCACCGGGTCCGTTTCCAGGAGCGCGAGCCCATGGGCATCGTGCTGGACCAGATGCCATGTCCTGCCGTCCGGGGCGGGGAGCGGGTCGGCGTAGGCCCAGGCCTCGGGTGCGGACAGCCGGAAGTCGCCGAGAGCCTCGCCGTCGCCCCCACAACGGCGGGGCGGCGCCGAAGGACTGACGTCTGCGGCGGACGGCGCCGGGACCCGTATGCCGGTCTCCAGATCCAGCAGGAGCCCGGAGTCGTCCGCGGTCTCGACGTGCAGCAGCGTCCGGCCGCCGCACTCGTAGAACGCCGCCTCGTACTCGGTCAGCCGCTCGGGCTGCGCCACGCACCGTCCCGCCGGCCGCCACCATGCCCACACCGTCCGCCACGGCATGCCCGGCTCGGCGGCCGCGATCCGCGCGGCGTACGCGTCGTGTCCCAGCACCGTCGCCGCGAAATGCAGCCAGGACGCGAACTCGGCAGGCGGCACCTCCGCGCCCCCGAAGATCGCCTCGGCCTGCTCGAACACCTCACGCCAGACGCTGTGCGCCCCGGCCGTGGCATCGAAGTGCGCGCGCACCGCCGGCCGGTCGACGGCCGCCCACCGCGCAGGATCGTCCGTCACGGCGTCGGACGGCCCCCTCACCCCGTTGCTCATGACCCCATGCTCGCAGCAGGGTCCGGCAACCGGGGCGCGCGGACCGCCCGGTGACCGTCGTCAGGCGAGAACGCCCTTGTGCCACACCGCGGAGACGAGCGGGACGCCCGGCCGGTAGGCGAGGTGGACGTGCGAGGGCGCGTCCAGGAGGGCGAGGTCGGCGCGGGCGCCGGGGGTGATCCGGCCGACGTCCGTGCGGCGCAGTGCGCGGGCGCCGCCCGCGGTGGCTGCCCACACGGCCTCGTCGGGCGTCATTCCCATGTCGCGGACGGCCAGCGCGATGCAGAACGGCATCGAACTCGTGAAGGACGAGCCGGGGTTGCAGTCCGTGGACAGGGCGACGGTGGCGCCGGCGTCGAGCAGCGGACGGGCGTCGGGCCACCGGGCGCGGGTGGAGAACTCGGCGCCCGGGAGCAGGGTGGCGACGGTGTCGGACTGCGCGAGGGCGTCGATGTCGGCCGGGCTGAGGTGGGTGCAGTGGTCGGCGGAGGCGGCGCCGAGTTCGACGGCGAGCTGGACGCCGGGGCCGTGGCCGAGCTGGTTGGCGTGCACCCGGGGCACCAGGCCCTTGGCCTTGCCCGCGGTGAGGACGGCGCGGGCCTGGTCGCCGTCGAAGGCGCCCTTCTCGCAGAAGACGTCGACCCAACGGGCGTGCGGGGCGCAGGCGTCCAGCATCGGGCCGGTGACGAGGTCGACGTAGCCGGCCGGGTCGTCGGCGTAGTCGGGCGAGACGATGTGCGCGCCGAGGAAGGTGACCTCGTCGGTGTGCTCGGCGGCGATGCGCAGCGCGCGGGCCTCGTCCTCGACGGTCAGCCCGTAGCCGGACTTGGTCTCCTGGGTGGTGGTGCCCTGGCGGAGCGCCTCGGCGAGGTAGCGGGCGATGTTGGCGTGCAGGGCCTCGTCGGTGGCGGCGCGGGTGGCGGCGACGGTGGTGCGGATGCCGCCGGCGGAGTAAGGGCGGCCGGACATCCGGGCGTTGAACTCCGCGGTACGGTCACCGGCGAAGACCAGGTGGGAGTGGGAGTCGACGAAGCCGGGGATGGCGGCGCGGCCGCCGGCGTCGACGGCGTTGTCGGTGGCGGGTGCTTTGCTGGAGGGACCGACCCAGGCGATGCGGTCGCCGTCGATGACGACCGCCGCGTCCTGGATCAGGCCGAGGGGGCCTTCGCCGAGGGAGGGGTCGTTGGTGACGAGCTGGGCGATGTGGGTGATGGCGGTGGTCGGCGCTGAGGTCGTCGTCATCGCGGGGGTGTTCTCCTTCAGCCGCGTACCGCGGCGATGGATGCGGCGAGGGCGGTGGGTACGTCGGGGACAAGAGTGTGCACACCGTCCCGGACGATCTGCCGGCCGCCGACGATGGTGTGTCGTACGTCCGCCGCGGAGGCGGCGAATACGGCCGTTTCGGCGGCCAGCCGGGGCAGTGGTCCGGCGGTGCGTACGGAGTCCAGTGCGATCGTGGTGAGGTCGGCGAGCGCCCCGGCTTCGAGGGTTCCGGCGTCGTCCCAGCCCAGGGCGGCGTGTCCGTCGGCGGACGCGGCGCGCAGCAGGGCGGCGGCCGTCCAGTGCCCGCGGGTGCGGGTGCGCAGCCGTTCGTCGAGCTCCATGGCGCGGGCCTCTTCGAGCAGGTCGATGACGGCGTGGCTGTCGCTGCCGAGGGAGAGCGGGCTGCCGCGGCCCTGGAGCTGAGCGGCCGGGCCGATGCCGTCGGCGAGGTCGCGTTCGGTGGTGGGGCACATGCACACGCCCGTGTGGGAGTCGCCGAGGAGCGTGATGTCCTCATCGGTGAGGTGGGTGGCGTGCACGGCGGTGGTGCGCGGGCCCAGCACTCCGCGGTCGGCCAACAGTCGCGTGGGGGTGACGCCGTGGGCGTCCCGGCAGGCGTCGTTCTCGGCGGTCTGCTCCGAGAGGTGGACGTGCAGGGGGGCCTGCCGTGCGCGGGCCCAGTCCGCGACGGCGCCGAGCTGGTCGGCGGGGACGGCGCGTACGGAGTGGATGGCGGCGCCGATGCGGGCGTGCGCGCGCTCCTTGAGGGCGTCGGCGCGCTCGGCCCAGCGGTCGGCGGTGCCGTCGGAGAAGCGCAGCTGGTGGTGGTTGGGCGGGGCGCCGAAGCCGGCCGAGAGATAGGCCGTGTCGAGGAGGGTGATGCGGATACCGGCCTCGGCGGCGGCGGAGAGCAGCGCCTCGCCCATGGCGTTGGGGTCGCTGTAGCGGGTGCCGCCGGGCGCGTGGTGCAGGTAGTGGAATTCGCCGACGCAGGTGATGCCGGCCAGCGCCATCTCGGCGTAGGCGGCGCGGGCGAGGGCGTAATAGGTGTCGGGGGTCAGCCGGCCGGCGACGCTGTACATGATCTCGCGCCAGGTCCAGAAGGTGCCGGTGCCGACCTGGACGGTGGCGCGCAAGGCGCGGTGGAAGGCGTGCGAGTGGGCGTTGGCGAGGCCGGGGAGGGTCAGGCCGCGCAGCGCGGTGGCGCCGGGCGGCGGGGTGTCCGCCCCGGTACGGACGGCGGTGATCCGCCCGTCCGCGGTGTCCACGGCCACGCCCGGCTCGACATGGGTGCCGAGCCAGGCGTGTTCGAGCCAGTACGTCGTCGGTGTTGCCTGCGGCGTCAGCGGCACGCCAGCCCCTCCAGTACGTCGGCGAGTGCGGTGACCCCGGCGACGCAGTCGTCCTCGTCCGCCGCTTCGGCGGGTGAGTGCGAGACGCCGGTGGGGTTGCGGACGAACAGCATCGCGGTGGGGACGGTTCCGGACAAAATACCGGCGTCGTGCCCGGCTCCGGTGCCCAGGACGGGCACGGCCCGCTCCCCCGTTTTGCCGAGGATCGCGCTCAGCTCGTCCCGCAGGGCGTGCTGGAACTCCACGACGGGGGTGAAGGATTCGCGGACGACGGTCAGGTCCACCCCGTCGCGGGCGGCGCGCTCGGCGGCGGCCCGCTCGATCCCGGTGATCACGGTGTCGAGGGTGTCCTGGTCGGCGGCGCGGGAGTCCAGCCAGCCGCGGACCAGCGAGGGAATGGCGTTGACGCCGTTCGGCTCCACGCTGATCTTCCCGAAGGTGGCCAGGGCCCCGGCCAGCCGGGCCTGCTCGCGGGCGGCGAGCACTGTCGCCGCGTAGCTGAGCATCGGGTCCCGGCGGTCGTCGAGCCGGGTGGTGCCGGCGTGGTTGGCCTCGCCGTGGAAGTCGAACCGCCAGCGGCCGTGCGGCCAGATGGCGGAGGCGATGCCGACCGGGTCGCCGGAGAGGTCCAGGGCGCGGCCCTGCTCGACGTGGAGTTCGACGAACGCGCCGATCCGGGCGAGCCGTTCGGGGTCCGGGCCGATGGCCTCGGGGTCGTATCCGGCGCGCTCCATGGCCTGCGGGAGGGTGATGCCGTCGCCGTCGCGCAGCCGGTGCGCGGCCTCGGTGGTCAGCGCCCCGGCGGCGAGCCGGGAGCCGACGCAGGCCAGGCCGAAACGGGCGCCTTCCTCGTCGCCGAAGTTGACGATCGCCAGCGGCTTGTCGAACTCCGCTCCCCTCCGGCGGAGTTCGTCCAGCGCGGCGAAGGAGGAGACGACACCCAGCGGGCCGTCGAAGGCGCCGCCGTCCGGTACGGAGTCCAGGTGGGAGCCGGTGACGACGGCGTCGCCGGGGGCCACGTCCTGGTAGCCGGTGGCGCCGAGCCAGGCCCACTGGTTGCCGTTGCGGTCCAGTTCGTAGGTGAGTCCACGGGCCTCGGCCTGGGCCCGGAACCACGCACGGCAGTCGGTGTCGGCGCCGGTCCAGGCGTAGCGGCGGTAGCCCCCGGAGGAGGAGTCGCGGCCGAGCGGCCGCAACTCCTCCCACATCTCGTGGAACGAGGCGGTCACGCGTCCCCGCCTTCGCCCTCGCGCATCGGGATGCGGACACCGCGCTCGGCGGCCACCTCGTCGGCGCGCTCGTAGCCCGCGTCGACATGCCGGATGACGCCCATGCCGGGGTCGTTGGTGAGCACCCGGCGGATCTTCTCGCCGGCCAGCGGGGTGCCGTCGGCGACGGTGACCTGTCCGGCGTGGATCGAGCGGCCCATGCCGACGCCGCCGCCGTGGTGCAGCGAGACCCAGGAGGCGCCGGAGGCGACATTGACCATGGCGTTGAGCAGCGGCCAGTCGGCGATCGCGTCCGAGCCGTCCTTCATGGCCTCGGTCTCGCGGTAGGGCGAGGCGACGGAGCCGCAGTCGAGGTGGTCCCGGCCGATGGCCAGCGGGGCGCGCAGGGTGCCGTCGGCGACCATCTCGTTGAAGCGCTCACCGGCCTTGTCGCGCTCGCCGTAGCCGAGCCAGCAGATGCGGGCGGGCAGGCCCTGGAAGTGGACCCGCTCACCGGCCAGCTTGATCCAGCGGGCCAGCGACTCGTTCTCGGGGAAGAGGTCCAGGATCGCCTTGTCGGTCGCGGCGATGTCCCGGGCCTCGCCGGACAGCGCGGCCCAGCGGAACGGGCCCTTGCCCTCGGCGAACAGTGGCCGGATATAGGCGGGGACGAAGCCGGGGAAGGCGAAGGCCCGCTCGTATCCGGCGAGTTGGGCCTCGCCGCGGATCGAGTTGCCGTAGTCGAAGACCTCGGCGCCGGCGTCCATGAAGCCGACCATGGCCTCGACGTGCCGGGCCATCGACTCACGGGCCCGCTGGGTGAAGTCGGCGGGCTTCTCGGCGGCGTAGGCGGCCATGTCGTCGAAGTCGATACCGACGGGCAGGTAGGCCAGCGGGTCGTGGGCGCTGGTCTGGTCGGTGACGATGTCGATCGGCGCGCCCTCGGCGAGCATCTGGGGCAGCAGCTCGGCGGCGTTGCCGAGCAGACCGATGGAGAGCGGCTTGCGCTGGTCACGGGCCTCGACGGCGAGCTGGAGCGCGTGCTGGAGGCTGTCGGCCTTCACATCGAGGTAGCGGTGCTCGATCCGGCGCTCGATGGCCCGCGGGTCGACATCGATGCAGATGGCGACGCCGTCGTTCATGGTGACGGCGAGCGGCTGGGCGCCGCCCATGCCGCCGAGGCCGGCGGTGAGCGTGATGGTCCCGGCGAGCGTGCCGTGGAACCTCTTCGCCGCGACGGCCGCGAAGGTCTCGTAGGTGCCCTGGAGGATGCCCTGGGTGCCGATGTAGATCCACGAACCGGCGGTCATCTGCCCGTACATGGTCAGGCCGAGGGCCTCCAGACGGCGGAACTCCTCCCAGTTGGCCCAGTCGCCGACGAGGTTGGAGTTGGCGATGAGCACCCGCGGTGCCCATTCGTGCGTCTGCATCACGCCGACCGGCCGGCCGGACTGGACGAGCATCGTCTCGTCCTGCTTGAGCGTGGTGAGCGTGCGCACCATCGCGTCGAAGGAGCGCCAGTCACGTGCGGCCTTGCCCGTACCGCCGTAGACGACGAGCTGGTCCGGATGTTCGGCCACCTCCGGATCGAGGTTGTTCTGCAGCATGCGCAGCGCGGCTTCCTGCTGCCATCCCCGAGCACTCAGCTCCGTTCCGCGCGGTGCCCGCACGGGTCGCGGTCCCGACATGGGCCGTGCCTCCCTGACGTCGAATGGATTGAGCTATTCACATATTGGGGTTGATGAATAGCGCTAGTCAACAGGGCGCGGTGAGCCACGCACGACGCACCGCACGAACCGGCCAATCCGGCCGGGATTTTTGACTTGCCCACCGGGAAAGTCTGCGCTAACTTTCCAAGTGGGCAAGTCAACGGGGAACAGCTCGACCGCCTTGGGGAGGCGATGACCATGACCACGACTGTCGATGCCGAACAGGCCTGGCAGGATCTGCAGCGCATCCGGGTCCCGCAGGAGCGGGTCTACGACGAGATCGAGAGAACCGCCCATGACGACGCAGGGGCGACGTACACCACCGCCGCCCTCATGTGGACGTTCCTCGCCGTCTCCGGCCTGGATCTGCCCAGGTGGGCCTTCTGGCTGTCACTGACCGCCTACGTCACCGTGCTGGGCACGCTGGGTGTGGTCCACAACCGCCGGACGCGGATGCGGCTGCACCGCTCGCGCCACAGCTGGCGGTCGTTCGCGACCTTCATCGGGGGCGCCGCGGTGACCCTCGTGGCCATCGTGCTCTCCGGCCGTCTGGTCGACTGGCTGGCGCTGCCGTTCGGCAGCCTGATCCAGGCCACCGTCTCGGCGGGCACCTTCGTGCTCTTCGTCGGCCCGGCGAACCGCTGGGCGATCAGCACGCTCCGCGACCGGGGCGGAAGAGCCACCGACGGAAGGACGGCCCGATGAGCACCCCGAGCGGCTTCGACGAACTGATCCACCCCTCCACCCGGCTGTCCGTGGTGGCGCTGCTCGCCGCCACGGAATGGGCCGACTTCCCCTTCATCCGCGACAGCCTCTCGCTCAGCGACTCCGCGCTCTCCAAGCAGCTGCACACCTTGGAAGAGGCCGAGTATCTGGAGATCCGCAAGGAGGGTGGCGGCCGCAAACGCCGCACCAAGGTACGGCTGACGGACCGCGGCCGGACCGCCTTCGAGGGGCATGTGGCCGCGCTCCGGGCCATCGTCGAGGGCGCGGGACCCGCCGCGGCACCCGCATCCGCGCCGGAGGCCGCCGCAGAGACGGCATCAGACACCCAGCAGCGGCAACACCACGCGAAGGCGGGCCGATGACGACGACCGACCACCAGCCCGCAGACCCGTCCACTACAGCTCCGGCCCCCACGGCCTCTCCCACACCCCGCCAACCCGTCATCCGGGTACGCGACTTGCGGATGTCATACGGCAGCGCACACGTCCTGCACGGCATCGACCTGGACATCCACCGCGGCGAGATCTTCGCGCTGCTCGGCCCCAACGGCGCCGGGAAGACCACCACCGTCGAGATCCTGGAGGGATTCCGGCAGCGCTCCGCGGGCGAGGCCGTCGTCCTGGGCACGGACCCGGCGCGCGGCGGCGACGCCTGGCGCGCGCGGATCGGCCTGGTTCTGCAGTCCTGGCGCGACCACCGCCGCTGGCGGGTCGCCGAGCTGCTGACGCACTTCGCCACCTACTACCCGCGACCGCGCGACCCGGCCGAACTCCTCGCCCTGGTGGGCCTCACCGAGCAGGCCGGCCAGCAGGTCGACCGGCTGTCCGGTGGCCAGCGCCGCCGTCTGGACGTCGCACTCGCCATCGTCGGCCGCCCCGAACTCCTCTTCCTGGACGAGCCGACCACCGGCTTCGACCCCGAGGCCCGGCGCGACTTCCACGACCTGGTCGAACGGCTCGCCCGCGACGAGGGCGTCACGATCCTGCTCACGACCCACGACCTGGCCGAGGCCGAGCGGCTGGCCGACCGCATAGCGATGCTGGTCAACGGCCGGATCCGGGCCCACGGCACCCCGTCGGAGCTGGCCCGGAGGGCCGCCGCCCAGGCCGAGGTCCGCTGGACGGCACCCGACGGTACGTCCCGGCGCGAACGTACCGAGGACCCGTCCCAGCTGGTCTGGGAGCTCCACCAGGAGACGGGGGGACCGGTCGCCGACCTGGAGGTCCGGCGGCCGACGCTGGAGGACACCTATCTGCACATGGTCCACCGGGACACCGGGGACGGCTCCGACGCCGGGACCACGGACGCGAACGAGGCCGGGCCCTCGGACGGGGAGAAGCGAGCCGCATGAGGGGGACCGAAGTGACCAGCGTGACCACAGCGACAGCGACAGCGGCCACGGACACGGCCGAGGGGGCCGTCACCACGGACACGACGCACACCACGCACACGACGGGCACCACCGGTGCGGCGACACGGGAGACCGCCGCACCGCACCCCCGTCGCCGCTACTGGCGCGCCGGAGTCCTGCGCGGCGGAATCGAGCTGCGTCATCTCCTGCGCAACCCCAAGGAGTTGAGCGGCCATCTGGTCAATGTCGTCGTGGCGCTGCTGCTCGCCGGCTACCTCAACGACAAGGTGCCCGGCACCCAGGTCCCGATGGCCCATCTGACGCTCTCGGGCTTCGCCGCCTATCTGCTGTTCCAGATCGGGCTGGTCAATCTCCCGCAGATCCTGGTGACCGAGCGCGAAGAGGGCGCGCTGCTGCGGCTGCGCGCCACCCCCGGCGGCATACCGGCCTATCTCGTCGCCAAGTCGCTGCTGGTGGTCGCGATGGCGTTCGGCACACTGGTCCTGCTCTTGGGAACGGCCGCGCTGCTGGTCGACGGGCCGCTTCCGCACGGGCCGGCGGGCTGGCTGACGCTGCTGTGGGTCAGCGCGCTGGGACTGCTCGCCGTCGTACCGCTGGGAGCGGCCATCGGCGCCGTGCTGCCGAACCCGCGTGAGGCACTTGCGCTGATCATGCTGCCCGTCATGGCGCTGCTGATCACCTCGGGGGCGATGTTCCCGCTCGCCTCGCTACCCGCGGTGGTCCAGAAGATCGCCTCCGTCTTCCCGCTCAAGTGGATGGCGCAGGGCCTGCGCTCGGCCCTCCTCCCGGACGCCGCCCGCGCCGCGGAACCGGCCGGCTCCTGGGAACTGCCGACAGTGGCCCTGATACTCACCGCCTGGGCCATCCTCGGCTTCCTCCTCGCCGTCCCCCTCCTCCGCCGCGCCGCCCGCCGCGAGTCCGGCTCCCGCCTCACCGAACGCCACCGCAAGGCAGGACTGAGCGGAGGCCGGTCGGCCTGAGGAAGAGGAACCGGTCGGCCTGAGGAAGGGGAGGAGGCCGGTTGCCTGGGTTGGGGGGGAGCCCGGGCTGGGGGGAGCGGCTGGACTGGGCCGGGCAGCCTGCCTGGGAGATGCCGCGGGCCCGGGCGAGCTTGCCTGGGCGATGCGCGGGCCCGGGCGAGCTTGCCTGGGCCAGGCAGGCGGCCGGCCGAGGACAGGCGGGCTGGACCGGTCCGGGCGGGCTGGCCCGAGGGGGCGGGTCGCCTGCTGCGGCCGGGCGGGCGGCGGTCAGGGCGACGGGCGGCCTTAGTGGCATGGGCTCGTCTGCACGGGGGGGGCAGACGAGCCCAGCAGCGCCAGGCCGGCCCGGGGCGGGAGCGGGGTCCGGGACGGGAGCGGGGTCCGGGGCGGGTCCGGCTGGAGGCGAAGGGGTCGACGTCCGGAAGCCCAGTGGCCGGAGGCCGGGGGTCTCGGCTCGGGGTCTGAGGCCCGGGATCTGAGGGCCGGGATTGAGGGCCGGGTTTGAGGGCTTGGAGACCAGGTGCCCGGAGGGCTGAGCGGTCTCGCTGAATGAGGTCCGGTGCGGTCCGGTGCGGTCCGTGCGCCCCGTAAGGGGCGCGGGGAACTGCGCGACCAGCCACGACGCAGCCGCAGACACAGACGCATGACAGCGCCCCTCGGCACTCCGCGCAGAACGCTGAGGCGCCCCGAGCCAGCCGACACCACAGCCGCGGGCGCGCCTGGGGCCGAAAGCAGAACCGGCCCCGGAGCGCGGACGGCCGGAGGACCGGGGCCAGGGCGGGCCCAGGTCAGCGGGCCGGACGCGGTAACGGCCCCAGATCAGCGGGACCGACGCCAAAACGGCCCCAGGCCAGCGGGACCGACGCCAGAACGGCCCCGAAGCCGGCGCCGGCCCAAAACCAGAGCAGGCCCGTCACAGGCCTCAGCCTCAGACGTGCTCTGACCAGCACCTTCCCCTCCGCCCCTCCCCCGCCCCCCGTACCCGTTGGCGTCACACCCCCGGCCAATGATGGAGTTGTCCTATGACGTTCACGGATCGAGACCGAGCCGTAGAGGCAGCCGTTGCGCAGGGGCTGGTGGGTCCCGGCGAGCCCGTGGCCGGGCTGCTGGACATTGCCGGGATCCGGCGTTCGGCAGGTGAACTCCGCGCCGCCTTCGAGGAGTTCACCGCTCCCGGCACCCCGGTCCTACACGCCTTCGCGGTGAAGGCCGCCTCGCTCGTCCCCGTACTGCGGCTGCTCGCGCAGGAAGGGCTCGGCTGCGAGGTGGCCAGTCCAGGCGAGCTGGCACTGGCCCGTGCCGCCAAGGTGCCGGTCGCACGGACCGTCCTGGACTCCCCCGCGAAGACCCTCGCCGAGCTGCGTGAGGCGCTGGCCCTCGGGATCGCCGTCAACGCCGACAACCCCGAGGAACTGGCGCGGATCGACGCGCTGATGGCCTCCGCGCCGAGCAGCGCCCCCATCGGCCTGCGGGTCAATCCGCAGATCGGCGGCGGCACCATCGGGGCGATGAGCACCGCCACCGACACCTCCAAGTTCGGTGTCGCGCTGCGTGACGAGGGCGCCCGCGAGTGGGTCGTCCGCGCCTTCCTCGCCCGCCCGTGGCTGACCCGGCTGCACGCCCACGTCGGCTCCCAGGGCATGCCGCTGGAGCTGATGGTCGCGGGCGTACGGGCCCTGTTCCTGCTGGCCGAGGAGATCAACGAGCAGGCCGGCCGGCGTCAGATCGACACCCTCGACATCGGCGGCGGCCTGCCGGTGAACTTCTCCTCGGACGCCCACACCCCGACCTACCGCGAGTACGCCGCGCTGCTCCACTCGGCCGTCCCCGGTCTGCTGTCCGGACGCTACGGCCTCGTCACCGAGTTCGGCCGCTCACTGCTGGCCAAGCACGGCACGGTCCTGGCCCGCGTCGAGTACGCGAAGTCGGCCGGCGGCCGGCCGATCGCGGTCACCCACGCCGGCGCCCAGGTCGCGACCCGTACGGTCTTCGTCCCCGAGGCCTGGCCGATCCGGGTCGCCGCCTACGACGCCGAAGGCCGTCCCAAGACGGGCGCTCCGGTCGCCCAGGACGTCGCGGGGCCGTGCTGCTTCGCGGGTGACCTGGTCGCCGAGAACCGTCCGCTCCCCCTCCTGGACGCCGGCGACCACGCCGCCCTCCTGGACACCGGCGCGTACTACTTCTCCACCCACTTCGCCTACAACTCCCTCCCCCGCCCCGGGGTTTACGGCTATGCGCCGGACTCGGACGGCGCCGTCCGCTTCGCGACCATCCGCACCCCGCAGACCCTGGAGGACCTCACCGCGGAGAGCGGCGCGGCACACGCAGCAGCACTCAACGACCTCGGCCGGCCGTAGCCGATCCGTCCACCACCGAGCCCGCCCGACGCCGTACCTGCCACGGCCGAGCCCACCCGCACCACACCGGCCGTAACCGAGCCCGCCCGTGCCGCGCCGGCCACCACCGCGCCGGTCGGGCCCGCGCCGGCCGGGCCCCCGCCCGCCGCTCCTCAGCGGCCGGCCCGCGGCCCCCCGGCCCGTGTCCCTGCGCGCGCACCACCTGACCGTGCGTTCCCGGCCCGTGCCCCACCAGGCCGCGCGTCCCCGGCAGCCGTTCCGGTCAGCACATAGCCGCGGACCTCCTTGCCCGCCGCGCCGCCGCGTCGGGCGGACTCCGTACGCAGCCACAGCAGCGCCTCGTGCTCCCGCTCCCAGCGGCCCAGCCACCATGCCTTGCCCCACAGTCCGAGCGCGGCGCCGGCCATCAGCAGCCCACCGGCCGCGGGCGCTACACCCGACGAGGCGACCGCCGCCAGGAAGGCGAGCAGCAGCCACCAACGGTGCGCCCGCCGCCAGATCCGGAGGGTGACGGACCGGTCCTGCAGGATGACGGCCTTCCCGGCGCGCGACGCACCGCGCGCCAGCGCCGCGTACCGTCCGCGCCGCGCCGTGAACACCACGAGCGCCGCGCCCACGAACAGCGCCGCCCCGGCCGCCAGCCCGGCCGTCCGCCCGGTCAGCCCCGGCACCAGCGCCCCGATCCCCGCGGCCAGCAGCCCCGGCCACCACAACCAGCCGGCCGGTGCCCGCACCACCACCGCCACCCGCGCCAGCGCATACGCCCCACGCCCCACGACAGACCTCCTCGCCCCGAGACCGCTACGCCCTACCTGTCCGGCACACCTGTGCAGGCGGCGGATCGTAACCAGCCCGGATGAGGATTCCCTGAGACGGTGCGGAGAGGGCGCGGGGAGGGGAGCGGGGAGGGGAGCGAACGTCGGCCGCCGGGTGGCGGCGGTGGTCCGGGGGGCCGGGAGAGCGCCGTGACCCGCCGGGGGCGCCACCGGAACGGGTGAGGCCCGCCCCGCCCGCTCACTCCACGAACAGCCCCCGCGCCGCCGCCCGCGCGTCGAATTCCTCCAGGCGGGCCTGGGCGTCCGGGAGGGCGTCGCACATCGCTTCCAGGAGGACGCGGCCCAGGAGCATGGGGGCACAGGCCGTGTCGAAGGCCAGGCCGGTGCCGACGGCGGCCGGGAGGAGCAGGTCGGTGTGGTGGGCGACGGGGGCGAAGGCGCTGTCGGCGACGGTGACGACGGTCAGACCGGCCGTGCGGGCGTACTCCAGCGCGTCGACGACCTCGCGGGGGTGGCGCGGCAGGGCGAAGCACAGGAGGGCGCTCGCCCCGGCGCGTACGGCGGCGTCGATGCGGTCGGTGAGCATGGTGCCGCCCTCATCCAGCAGACGGACGTCGGGGTGGACCTTGCGGGCGAAGTAGCTGAAGCCGGCGGCCTGGGCGGTGGCCGCGCGCAGGCCGAGGACGGGGAGCGGGCGGGAGGCGGCGAAGAGGCGGCCGGCCTCGATGACCGGCGAAGGGTCGGCGAGGGCGGCGGCGAGATGGCGGAGGTTGTCGATCTCCGCCTGCACGGCCTGCTGGTACTCGTTGTAGGAGCCGGTGTCGCCGGGCTTCTCCGTGGGGGCGACCTCGCGCAGATGGCGGCGGAGCGCCGGGTAGCCGTCGAAGCCGAGGGCTACGGCGAAGCGGGTGACGGACGGCTGGCTGACACCGGCGAGTTCGGCCAGTTCGACGCTGGAGAGGAAGGGCGCGTCGGCGGCCCGGCGCACCATGCAGTGGGCGATCCGGCGCTGGGTGGGCGTCAGCCGGTGGCCCTCGAAGAGCTTCTGCAGCCGGGCGGCGGTGCCGGTGTCCGCACCGGCGTCCACGCCGGAGCCCGCCCCGTCACGCGCCCCGGCGTCCGCCCCGGTGTCCGGCCCCCCGGTGGCCCGCGCGCCCTGCGTCATACCGGCCCTGTCCCGCGGCCCGTCGCCGGCCGCGCCGCCGATGCCACTGCCGATGCCGCCGCCGTTGTCCCCGTCCCCGCTCATCGCCTCTTCTTCCCGGCCCGGTCGGGGGCCTTGTCCTGTGTCGACCGACTGTACGGAATTCCTGGCCCGCTCCGGTCCCGGGTACGCACGCGATCCGGCCGTACGGCATCGCCCCGGCCACCGGCGCCCGCCCCTGTCACCGGGCCACCCGGCTGCCGTACGAGAGCGCACCCGCCAGCCCGCCCGCCCCGCCCCCAATACCCCTCACAACCCCGCCATCCCATCCAGCAACCCCGAGGCCACCGCCACGTCATCGGTCAGCGGGCGGTCCTCCATTCGCGGGTCGAGGGCGTCGGCGGCGAGGGTGAAGGCGGTGGCGAGGGAGAGGCCGGGGTCGGGTTCCAGGGAGCGCATGCGCAGGGCCCTTACCGCGGCGACCAGTTCGCAGGCGAGGATCTGGCGGTAGTAGGTGCAGGCGCGCAGGGTCTGGCGGGCGCCGAGGGAGGCGAAGCTGGCCTGTTCCTCGACGCCGCGGGAGAGGACGGCGTGGCCGAGCGAGGCCGGGTGGGAGACCGCGCGCATCTCGCCGAGCGCCGCGCCGGCCGCGTATTCGAGGATCATCACGCCGGAGCTGGCGGGCGCCGCGTCGCCCAGGAACGGCCGCAGCCGGGTGAAGTCGGGCTCGGAGAGCGCGGCGAGACGGGCGGTGGACAGCCGGGCGGTCTGCAGGACGGCCAGCCGGAAGGTGTCCAGGGCGAGCGCGGCATGTGCGGCGTAGAAGTTGCCGTGGTGGTAGGCGGCCTGGTCCTCGATGCTGATCAGCGGGTTCTCGGCGGCGGCGTTCACCTCGACGGTCAGCACCCCGTCCAGGGTGTCGGCGGCGTCCAGCGCGGGGCCGTGTATCTGCGGGATGCAGCGGAAACCGTACGGGTCCTGGATGCGGCCGAGCGGCGGGGTGGGGCGGGGCGGGATGCCGGAGAGGGTGCGCAGCCGGGTGGCGGCGGCCGCGGAGCCGGGGTGCGGGCGGGCGAGCAGGACCGGCTCGGCGAAGGGTTCCCAGGAGCCGCCGACCGCGAGGAGGGAGAGCGCGGCGACCGGGAGCGAGGCGGCCAGCAGCCGGCGCAGTTCGTCGAGGGCGAGCGCGGACTGGCCGAGGGTGAGGGCGTTGCTGCTGATCAGGGCGAGGGCGTCATTGTTGTCGAGGGCGATGGGGGCGGGGGCCCGGCCGCCGGGCGCGCAGTGCCAGGGGTGTTCACCGGCCAGCGCGAGACCGGTCTGGGCGAGCGCGGCCAGGTCGCCGGTGCCGACGGCGCCGTGTTCGTTGACGACGGGGTGGGCGCCGACGTCCAGGGCGTCGAGGAGGGAGGTGATGACGGCGGGGTTCAGGCCCGCGCCGCCGGCCAGCAGCTGGTTGGCGCGTACGGCGAGCATGGCCCGGACCTCGCGGGCGGGCAGCGGGTCGCCGATCGCGCCGGCGTGGCTGCGCAGCAGCCGCAGCCCGTGGTCGGCGTCGGCGGCCCCGACGTCCTCCGTGCGGTTGGCGCCGACGCCGGTGCTGCGCCCGTAGACCCGGCCGGTGGCGGCGAGGCGGCGGGCGGTTTCCCAGGATTCCTCGGCGCGGGCGAAGGCCTTGGGGTCGGGCGCCGCGGGGTACGCGGTGCGCTCGGCGAGGGCGGCGATATCGGTGGGGTGCAAAGCGCTGCCGTCGAGTGTGATGGGCCGGCCGGCTCGTCGGCCGTTGTCCAGCATGTGAGAAACCAAGGGGCTCAACTCCCTCTTATAACGCGCTTTGTGGACGGAAGTCCGACACCTCGTTCCGTACGGTGAGCCGAAGTACAGGCGGGGTAACAGTCGATTCCCTTCCGCCTATTGACTTCTATTCACGCGCCTAAGACTCTGCATGACACTATGCAGGCCGGGCAAGGGGCAGCGGATGATCAAGTTCGACGCAGTCAGCAAGCGATACCCGAATGGCACCACCGCCGTGGACGACCTGTCCCTGGATCTCCCTGAGGGCGGGGTCACCGTCCTCGTCGGCTCGTCGGGATGCGGGAAGACGACCACCCTGCGGATGGTCAACCGCATGGTCGAGCCGACATCCGGCACGATCAGCGTCGGCGGCCGCGACATTCTGGAGGCGGACGCCGCCGAGCTGCGCCGCGGCATCGGCTATGTCATCCAGCAGTCCGGTCTCTTCCCTCACCGTACGATCCTGGACAACATCGCGACGGTCCCGCTGCTGCTGGGCTGGGGCCGGCGCAAGGCCCGCGCCCGCGCAGCCGAGCTGCTGGAACTGGTCGGCCTGCCCGCCGACGCCGGCAAGCGCTATCCGCACCAGCTCTCCGGCGGCCAGCAGCAGCGCGTCGGCGTCGCCCGTGCGCTCGCCGCCGATCCGCCGGTCCTGCTGATGGACGAGCCGTTCGGCGCGGTCGACCCGGTCGTCCGCACCCAGCTGCAGAACGAACTGCTGCGGCTCCAGGAAGAGCTGCGCAAGACGGTCGTCTTCGTCACCCACGACATCGACGAGGCGGTCCGGCTGGGCGACCGGATCGCGGTCTTCCGCACCGGCGGCCGGCTCGTCCAGTGCGCGCCGCCCGCCGAGCTGCTGGCCCGTCCGGCCGATGACTTCGTCGCCGACTTCCTGGGCGCCGAGCGCGGGCTGAAGCTGCTCTCGCTCACCACCCTCGCGGATGTCCCCTACGCGCCCGGCCGGGAGATACGCGCGGACGAGCCGGTCGGCGCGATATCCCGCGACGGCGACCGCTGGCGCCTGGTGACCTCCCCGCGCGGCGAACCGCTGGGCTGGCTGGACACCGATGCGCTGCCCGCCGGCGGCAAGGCCGGCGAGGCGCCTCTGGAGGCCGTCCGCCCGCTGCGCGACACCGACTCGCTCCTCTCCGCACTCAACGAGGCCGTCTCCTCCCCGGCCGCCGCGGTCGCCCGGGTCACCGCCGACGGTGTGCTGACCGGCCTCACCTCCCGCGACGCCATCCACGACCGGGCAGGCCGCAGCCACGCGGAGGCGGGCCGGGCGGCAACCACCACGGAGCGCGCCCCGGAGCCCGCCCCCGAGCCGCCCGTCGCCAAGGACGCCGAGGACGGCAAGAACGGCAAGGACGGCAGAACCGCCAAGGACGCCGACGACCCCGCGTCCCTCAAGACCGCCTCCGCCCCGGAGCCGTCCGCCCCGGAGCCCTCCGCATGACCATCGAGTGGGGCTGGTTCCCCGACCACGCCGACGAGATGGCCGAGCTCACCGCGGACCATCTCGCCACCGCCGTCCCCGCGGTCCTCCTCGGCCTGCTGATCGCGCTGCCGCTGGCGGTCCTCGCGCACCGTGTACGGCCGCTGCGCGGCTTCGTGCTCGGCGCGTCCAACATCCTCTACACCATCCCCTCCCTGGCCTTCTTCGTCCTGCTGCTGCCGGTCACCGGGCTGACCCGCACCACCGCGATCGTCGGTCTGACCGCGTACACCCTGGTCGTCCTCGTACGGAACACCGTCGAGGGCCTTGACGCGGTCCCGGTCAAGGTCCGTGAGGCGTCGACGGCGATGGGGACCGGGCCGCTGCGCACTCTGCTCACCGTCGAGCTGCCGCTCGCCCTCCCGGTGATCATGGCGGGCGTACGGGTCGCCACCGTCATGTCGATCTCCCTGGTCAGCGTGGCCAGTTACATCGGCTACGGCGGCCTCGGCCAGCTCTTCACCGACGGCTTCCAGCGCAACTACCCGACCCCGGTCATCTCCGGGGTGGCCCTGACCCTGCTGCTCGCCCTGGTCGCCGACGCGCTGCTGGTGACCGTCCAGTGGCTGTGCACCCCCTGGCGGCGCGGCACCTCCCGGCAGCGCACCTCTCTGTGGCGGAAGGCAGCGTGACGCGCCGATGCTCGAACTCCTGAAGAACCTCGCCTCCTGGCTGACCAGTCCGGCCCAGTGGTCCGGCCCCGAGGGCATCGCCGCCCGCATCCTGGAGCACCTGGAGTACTCGGTGCTCGCCACCCTCGCCGCGGCCGTGATCGCGCTGCCGGTCGGCCTGCTCATCGGGCACACCGGCCGCGGCGCCTTCCTCGCCGTCAACCTCTCCTCCTTCGGCCGGGCACTGCCCACCGTCGGCCTGGTCACCCTGGTGTTCCTGGCGGGCGGGCTGAGCGTCTGGCCGGTGTATGTGTCCCTGGTCGCGCTCGCCGTGCCCGTGATCATCACCAATACGTACGCGGGCATGGCCGCCGTCGACCCCGAGGTCAAGGACGCCGCCAAGGGCGTGGGGCTGCGCGGCCGCCAGGTCCTCTGGCAGGTCGAACTCCCGCTCGCGCTCCCGCTGATCATGACGGGCGTACGGCTGGCGACCGTGCAGGTCGTCGCCACCGCCACCATCGCCGCCTATGTCAGCTTCGGCGGGCTGGGCCGCTATGTCTTCGACGGCCTGGCGCAGCGCGACCTGGTGCAGGTCCTCGGCGGTGCGGCCCTGGTCGCCGTGCTCGCCGTCGTCGCCGACCTGGCGCTGGGCGGTCTGACGCGGCTGCTGTTCCGCGGCCGTCCGGCCACCGCCCGCTGAGCGTCCGCCGCCCCCGTCCCCTCCGTACGTCCCGAGGAGTCCCGCCCATGAACCGTCGTACCGTCCTGACCACGCTCCTCGCCGGCGCCTCGGCCCCGCTGCTGGCCGCCTGTTCCTCCGGCATCACCTCCCTCAAGGGGGACGGCGTCGGGGGCGACAGCGGCAGCAGCAGCGGCGGACTGACCATCGGCACCGCCAACTTCACCGAGAACCAGATCCTCGGCTACCTCTACGCGGGCGTGCTGAACGCCGCCGGGGTCAAGACCACCGTCAAGCCCAACCTCGGCTCCCGCGAGATCGTGGTCCCCGCACTGCGCTCCGGCGATATCGATCTGCTCCCCGAGTACCAGGGCAGTCTGCTGCTCTACCTCGACAAGAAGGCCACCGAGACCGAAGCGGGCGCGATGCAGAACGCGCTGGCCACCGTGTTGCCGAACGGCCTGGAAGTCCTCCCGTACGCCGCCGCCGAGGACCGCGACAGCTTCGCGGTGACCCGGGAGACCGCCGACCGCTACGGGCTGAAGACGCTCGCCGATCTGCGCAAGGTCAACGGCAAGCTGGTGTTCGGCGCCGCCGCCGAGATGAAGAAGCGGGTCGTCGGCGTCGTCGGCCTCAAGGAGCAGTACGGCGTGGAGTTCAAGGAGTTCAAGGCGCTGGACTCGTCCGGTCCGCTGGTCAAGGGCGCGCTGAAGAAGGGCGACATCGATATCGCCAATGTCTTCACCACCGATGTCGACACCGCGGAGAACGGCTGGGTCCTGCTCGGCGACCCCAAGAACCTGATCCCCGCCCAGCACATCGTCCCGCTGATCGCCTCCCGCAAGGCCGACTCCAAGGTCCGCAAGGCCCTCGCCCGCCTCGGCAACACCCTCACCACCCCACAGCTCACCGAGCTCAACCGCCTCGTCGACAAGGAGAAGCGCGACCCGGACCGGGTGGCCGAGGCCTGGCTCAAGAAGCAGAAGCTGGGCTGACCCCGGGGCCGTCGTAGCGGAGCGGCAGTCCGAAGAGCGGGAACAGCCGCTCGGTGTCCAGGAAGCACTGCAGTGCGGTGACCCGGCCGTCCGCCGCCTCGATGACCTGGATCGCCCAGGGCGTGCCGTCCGCGCGGTACTGCCCGAACGCCGCCCGGCCGTTCGCCCTGACCGGCACCAGATGCGACCCCTCGCAGCCGCAGCCCGGCCCCAGCAGCCACTTCAGGATGTCGGCGCGGCCGCGCAGCCACAGCGCGTACGGCGGCATGGACAGCGTGGAGTCCTCGTGCAGCACGGCCGTGAGCGCGTCCATGTCGAACCGTTCGAAGGCGTCGACATAGCGCCGGAGCAGCGCCTGCTGGGCGTCGTCCAGGGGCTGCGGCGAGGCGTCGGCGGTGGTGGTGTCACCGGACGCGGCGAGGGTGGCACGGGCCCGCTGCAGCGCGCTGTTGACCGAGGCGACCGAGCTGCCCAGCAGTTCGGCGACCTCGCTCGCCGACCAGCTGAGCACCTCCCGCAGGATCAGCACCGCCCGCTGCCGGGGCGCCAGCCGCTGCAGCGCGGAAATGAAGGCGAGCCGGACCGACTCCCGGGCGACGGCGGTCTCCGCCGGGTCCCCCGCCGACGCCAGCACCCGCTGGTCCGGCACGGGCCCGATCCAGGTCGTCTCGGGCAGCCCCGTGCCGATCGGGCTGTCCACGCTCGACGGGGAGGCGAGATCCATCGGCCGGGCCCGGCGCTGGCTGCCCTTGAGCAGATCCAGGCAGACATTCGTGGCGATCCGGTAGAGCCAGGACCGCAGCGAGGAGCGGCCCTCGAACCGGTCGTAGCTCCGCCAGGCCCGCACCATGGTCTCCTGCACGGCGTCCTCGGCCTCGAACGCCGATCCCAGCATCCGGTAGCAGTAGCCGGTCAGCTCCGTACGGTGCTCCTCCAGCCGGTCCGCCGGCTCCCCTTGCGACGCGCCCGGCCCGGCACCGTCCGCCGTCGCGGATCCGCTTTGCGCCGTGGCTTCGCTCATCGAGGACCGTTTCATCGAGGACCTGCCCATCCGCCCGTCGGCCGACCGGTACACACGCCCGACCGTACCGGAGCGCCCGGCACCAGTCTGCTCCCCGGCCCTGCGCCGTGCAGCCGGAGAGCGGGCGCGGCGGCCTTCCGGGACTCGCCCCGCGGCGTCACTCCCGCCGGAGTTCCACCGCCGACCCGCGCTCCGAGAGGCGCGGGGCGCACAGGATGCGTTTGCGGCGGACCCGGCGGCCCTCGATGGCGGCGACCGCGAGGCGGGCGGCTTCCTTGGCGATCTCGGTCAGGCCCCAGTCGACGGTGGTCAGGGGCGGGGTGAGGACCCGGGAGACGGGGTGGTCGTCGAAGCCGACGACGGAGAGGTCGCGGCCGACGGTGAGGGAGGCCTCGGCGGCGGCCGCGTAGACACCGTAGGCGATGGAGTCGGAGAAGCAGAAGACGGCGGTGGGCGGGGCGAGCGCACCGGCCGGCCGGCGGCCGTCCGGGCTGTTGGCCAGGACCCGGCGGGCCATCGCGGTCGCCGCGTCCAACTCCTGGGGGCAGGGCAGGACTTCGACCTCGATCCCGAGACGGTCGGCGGCCTCGCGGACATAGACGTCGGCGGGGCGGTCGGGGGTGGAGGGGCCGGTGGGCGTCAGCACGGTGACCCGGCGGTGGCCCAGCCCGCGGAGGTAGTCGAGGACGGCGTCGATGCCCGCCCGGTTGTCGAAGAGCACCTCGCCCGCCGTACGGGCCCGGCTCAGCGCGTCGCCGATGGAGACCACCGGCACGGCGTCGGCGATCTTCGACCAGCCCTCGGCCGACGGATCGACGGGCGACACCAGCAGGCCGTCCACCCGCTGGTCACGGAGCTGTTTGGCGAGGGTCAGTTCGCGTTCCGGGTCGCCGCCCGCGTCGAGGATCAGCGCATAGCGGTCACCGGCCAGCAGCTCGCGCCCTATGGCCGCCATCAGCTGCTGCTGCCACAGGTCCTGCAGGTCGCCGGCGAGCACACCGACCGTGCTCGTACGGCCGCTGGCGAGCGCCCGGGCGATCGGGTCGGCCTCGTAGCCGAGCTCGGCGGCCGCCTTGCGCACCCGCTCCTCGGTCTCCTTGGAGACATGCTTGCCGCGCAGCGCGTAGGAGACGGCGGCGGTGGAGAGTCCGGTGGCCTCGGCCACCTCGCGGAGGGTGGTGCGCTTATTGGGCCTGGCCATGTCCGGAAGCCTACCCAAGGAGGGCGCCGCACCCGGCCGCGATACGACTCCACGATGCGACGTCCCGGGGGCGACCACGGCCCGGCGGATCGGCTGCGGCCTTGACAGCGGCTGCTGTTAACCGTTTCACTTAAACGTATCAGTTAATCGGTTAAGTGAAACGTTTCAGGACGGCGGAACCTCCCGTGTACCCCGTCCGTCCGACCGCGCCGCCCCGGAGGGAGGCCCGTGCCCACCGACGTCCACCAGCACCTCTGGCCGCCCGAGTTCCTCGCCCTGCTGCGGTCCCGCACCGCGCCGCCCCGGCTCGACGGCTGGACGCTGCACCTGCCCGGTGAGCCGCCGTACGCCGTCGACCCCGCCGACCACGACATCGCGGCCCGCGCCCGGCTCGCCCGCGCCGACGGCCTGGACCTCGCCCTGGTGTCGCTCTCCAGCCCGCTCGGCATCGAATATCTGCCGCCCGCGGAGGCCGGCCCCCTGCTCACCGCGTTCCACGACGGCGCGCTGGACCTGCCCGCACCCTTCGGCGTCTGGGCCTCGGCCTGCCTCTCCGCCCCCGAGCCGGACACCGCGGCGCTGCGGCGCGAGCTGGCGCGCGGCTGCGTGGGCCTCCAGCTCCCGGCCACCGCCCTGCTCGACGCCGCGGGCTGGGCCCGCTGCGCACCGCTGCTGGAGGTCGCCGCCGAGCAGGGCAAACCGCTGTTCGTCCACCCCGGCGCGGCCCCGGCCGCCGAATCCGCCGCGCCCGCCTGGTGGCCGGCCCTGGTCCCGTACGTCCAGCAGCTGCACGCCTCCTGGTTCGCCTTCCGCGCCTTCGGCCGGCCGCGCCACCCGGACCTGCGGGTCTGCTTCGCGGCGCTGGCCGGCCTGGCGCCGCTGCACGGTGAGCGGCTGGTCGCCCGCGGCGGCGGCCGGGACCGCGGCCGGGTGGACTGCCGCGCCTTCTACGAGACGTCCTCCTACGGAACCCGTGCGGTGGACGCCCTCGTACGGGCCGTCGGCATCGATGTGATCGTCAGCGGCAGCGACCGCCCGTATGCCGCCCCCGTCCTCCCCGACCTCGGCGCGGACGCCGCCGTCCACGCCCTGCGCCATGCCAACCCGGCCCGCCTGCTGGGCCCGACGAAAGGAGCCCGCCCATGACGGACACCGCCTCCCAGGCCGACACCGCCCGTGAGGTCCCCGACGGCGAGCAGCCGTTCACCGCACTGCCCGAGCGCAACCTCGGCAAGCGCGAGCTGCAGGCCCTGGTCGACCAGCTCGCCGCGCGCCCTGACCTGTGGCGCGAGCAGGTCGCGTTCTCCGACACCGAGCGGCACTACGCCTCGCTGTACCGCGACGAGTTCGTCGACGTCTGGCTGCTGTGCTGGACCCGGCAGAACGACACCGGCTGGCACGACCACGACCTCTCCTCGGGGGCGGTGCGCGTCGTCCAGGGCGTCCTGACCGAGTCCAATCCCCGGATCGGCGGCGAGCACCTGGCCACCGCGGTCGGCGCGGGCTCCTCGTTCTGCTTCGGGCCGGACCACATCCACCGGCTCACCGGCGCGACCGACGACGCGGTGTCGGTGCACGCCTACTCGCCGCCGCTGTGGCGCCTGGGCCAGTACGACATCACCGAGGACGGGCTGATGCGGCGGGTCTCGGTCTCGTACGCGGACGAGCTGCGGCCGATGGACACGACGACGGCCGCCTGAGCCGGCCGTTACCAGTAATTAACCGCGGTAATCGATCCCACCTATTGACCTTCCATTCACCGCCATCGATCCTGCATGAATCCATACAGGCGCGACCCGAGGCGGACTCATGGCAGGTGTGGTCGAACAGCGCTCGATCGACGTCGTCCCCGACGACGAACGGCACGGCAGCGCGGTCAGCCAGTTCACCCTCTGGCTGGGCGCCAACCTCCAGATCACCGCCGTCATCACCGGCGCCCTGGCCGTCGTCTTCGGGGCGAACGCCTTCTGGTCGCTGATCGGGCTGCTGCTCGGCAACCTCCTGGGCGGGGCGGTGATGGCACTGCACTCCGCGCAGGGGCCGCGGCTCGGACTGCCGCAGATGATCACCTCCCGGGCCCAGTTCGGGGTGCGCGGTGCGGTGGTCCCGCTGGCGCTGGTCATCGTGATGTACATCGGGTTCTTCGCCAGCGGCAGTGTGCTGGCCGGGCAGGCGGTCGGCGAGCTGACCCACCTCGGCGAGACGCCGGGGATCGTGCTCTTCGCCGCGGTCACCGCCGTCGCCGCGGCCGTCGGCTACCGCCTCATCCACACCCTCGGCAAGATCGCCGGCCTGGTCTGCGCGCTGGCCTTCGTCTACCTCGGCATCCGGCTGGTGCAGCGCGCCGACCTGGGCGCCCTCCTCGCCGACCACCACTTCGCACTGCCGGTCTTCCTGCTCGCCGTCTCGCTCTCGGCCTCCTGGCAGCTGGCGTTCGGCCCGTACGTCGCCGACTACTCGCGCTACCTCCCGCGGCACACCTCGGCGCGCGCCACGTTCTGGTGGACTCTGTCCGGCTCGGTGCTCGGCTCGCAGTGGTCGATGACGTTCGGCGCGCTGGCGGCCGCCGCGGCGCCGGCCGCGTTCGTGGGCCACGAGGTCAGCTACATCGTCGGCCTGGGCGGCGCCGGACTGATCGCCTCGTTCCTCTACTTCGCCATCGCCCTCGGCAAGCTCACCATCAACATCCTCAACACCTACGGCGGCTTCATGTCGCTGGTCACCAGCGTCAGCGGCTTCCGGGGGCAACGCACCCTGTCGCCCCGCGGCCGCTCGGCCTACATCGCCGGGATCATGGTGGCCGGCACCGCCGTCGCCCTCCTGGGCAAGGACTCGTTCCTGACGTCCTTCAAGGACTTCCTGCTCTTCCTGCTGACCTTCTTCACGCCCTGGTCGGCGATCAACCTCGTCGACTACTACCTGATCTCCAAGGAGCGTTACGACATCCCGGCGCTCAGCGACCCGGCCGGCCGCTACGGCGCCTGGAACGTCCGGGCGCTGACGGTCTATGTCCTCGGTGTGCTCGCCCAGCTCCCGTTCCTGGTCACGCACTTCTACACCGGCCCGCTGGTGGCACCGCTCGGCGGCGCCGACATCTCCTGGCTCGTCGGACTCGCCGTACCGGCCGTCCTGTACTGGTTCGCCGCCCGAAACGACACCGCCCGCACGGCCGGGCCCGGCACGCCCGACGGGGAGCGCTCCCCCGCCCAATTGGGGGGTTAGCCCCAGCGCGCGGCCCGCCCGCCGTCCGTAATCTCTTGCAGCATGGCGACACACGACCCCGATCTGCGCAAAGAACTCGACGCGACCCTCCAGACGCGCAAGGAGCTGGGGCCGGAGTACGAGTCGGAGCTCCTGGAGTCCTTCCTGGAGAAGCTGGACGCCAACGTCGAACGGCGGGTGCGGCGGCAACTCGCCGAGCAGCAGATCCAGGTGGCGCGCGGCACCCTGCCGCCCCGCCGCACGGGCCACGGCAGGGAGTTCTGGGAACGGTTCGGGGTCGCCGCCCTCTCGCTGCTGCTGGCCATCCCGCTGTCCACGGTCGCGGCGGTCCACACCGGGCTGCCGGGCCTGCTCGTGACTTGGGCCGGGATCGTCGGCGTCAACGCCGCGCACGGCACGGTCCGGTGGAATCCGCTGCGCCCGCGTACGGACCGCCGCGACGGCGCGGCGGACTGAGACTCCGTCGGGAGCGGTGCGGGGAGGGTGCGGGGAGATGTTGCGGGGACCGCCGCACCCCGGCCGGAGCCGGGGGCGGGACGACGGCGGTCCCCGCAAGGGACGCGCGCCCGGGTCAGGGCCGGTCGTCGCATCCGGGCGGCGACGGTGGAGGTCCGGGAGCCGCTCCGGAGGTCCTTGTCGCCGTACGACCAATGTGCCCGACGCGTGTTAAGCCCGTGCTGCCGGCACATGACGCATACGTACACCTTGCGGCGACCGCCCGTTTCCTGACGGCCACTTGACGCCGTGACGGGAACGGGCCGGGGCCGCGACACCCGGCGGTCGCCACGGGGGACGGCCGCCGGGCACCACTGCTACTTGCCGGCCTCGCGCGCCAGGTAGGCCAGCAGGTCCTGCCGGCTCACCACGCCCTTCGGCTTGCCCTCGACGAGGACGATCGCGGCGTCCGCCGTCTCCAGAACCGCCATCAGATCGGCGACCGGCTCGCCCGAGCCGACCTGCGGCAGCGGCGGGCACATGTGCTTCTCCAGCGGGTCGGTCAGCGAGGCGCGCTGGGTGAACAGCGCGTCCAGCAGCTCGCGCTCGACGACCGAGCCGACGACCTCGGCGGCCATCACATCGGGGTGCCCGGCGCCCGGCTTGACGATCGGCATCTGCGAGACGCCATACTCGCGCAGCACCTCGATCGCCTCGCCGACGGTCTCCTCCGGGTGCATGTGCACCAGCGAGGGCAGCGCGCCCTCCTTGTGCTGCAGCACCTCGCCGACCCGGGCGGCGGCGCCGCCCTCCTCCAGGAAGCCGTAGTCGGCCATCCACTCATCGTTGAAGATCTTGGACAGATAGCCGCGGCCGCTGTCCGGCAGCAGCACGACCACCACATCGTCCGGGCCGAGCTTCGCGGCGACCTCCAGCGCACCCACCACGGCCATGCCGCAGGAGCCGCCGACCAGCAGGCCCTCCTCCTTGGCCAGCCGCCGGGTCATCTGGAAGGCGTCCTTGTCCGAGACCGCCACGATCTCGTCCGCGACCGTACGGTCGTACGCCGTCGGCCAGAAGTCCTCACCGACGCCCTCGATCAGGTACGGGCGCCCGGAGCCGCCGCTGTAGACGGAGCCCTCCGGGTCGGCGCCGATGACCTTGACCTTGCCGTCGCTGGCGTCCTTCAAATAGCGGCCGGTGCCGCTGATCGTGCCGCCGGTGCCGACACCCGCCACGAAGTGGGTGATCCGCCCGTCCGTCTGCGCCCACAGCTCGGGACCGGTCGTCTCGTAGTGGGAGCGCGGATTGTTCGGGTTGCTGTACTGGTCGGGCTTCCAGGCACCGGGCGTCTCACGCACCAGCCGGTCCGAGACGTTGTAGTACGAGTCCGGGTGCTCGGGGTCCACGGCGGTCGGGCAGACCACCACCTCGGCACCGTAGGCCCGCAGCACATTGATCTTGTCCGTGGACACCTTGTCCGGGCAGACGAAGATGCACTTGTAACCCTTTTTCTGGGCGACGATCGCCAGGCCCACACCGGTGTTGCCGGAGGTGGGCTCGACAATCGTGCCGCCCGGCTGAAGCTCACCCGACTGCTCGGCGGCCTCGATCATCCGCACGGCGATCCGGTCCTTGACCGACCCGCCCGGGTTGAAGTACTCGATCTTCGCCAGGACGGTGGCCTGGATACCTCGAGTGACGTTGTTGAGCCGCACGAGCGGGGTGTTGCCGACTAGCTCAATCATCGAATCGTAAAACTGCACGGTGGTCTCCGCGGTCGGGGGCACGCTCTCCTGCGCCCGTGCGGCCAGCCTATTGCCCGGGTCCGTTAGAGGAGGGGTGCGTTGCGTTCCGTGCAGGAACGGGCAACACCCTGTTGTAGGAGTTCTTGCCGATTCAAGCGCGCGTCCGGCCCGCGGGGCCGTGGCGCGCCCGCGCTGCACGGGGAGGTGCCCGGCCCATGCCGATGACGATGTCCAGGGCGAGAGTGGCCCGGCGGATCGCCACCGCCGCCGCGTTCGGCGGCGGCGGGGTCGGGCTGCTCGGCGTCGCCACCGTCGGGGTGCTGCTGACCGAGGTCCGGCTGGCCCGCCGTACGGTCGGCGGCTCCAGCGACATCCCACCGTGCGCCGACGGCCGCTACGGCGCCGCCTTCGGCCACCGCACCGACCGCCCGCCCCTGCGCCTGGGCTTCCTCGGCGACTCCACCGCCGCGGGCCAGGGGGTGCACCGCGCCTCCCAGACACCGGGCGCCCTGCTCGCCTCCGGCCTCGCCGCGCTCTCCGAGCTGCCCGTCGACTTCCGCAACGTGGCGCTGCCCGGTGCGCAGTCCGACGACCTGGAGCGCCAGGTGGAGCTGATGCTGGCGGCGGGCACCGAGGTCCCGGACGTCTGCGTCATCATGATCGGCGCCAACGACGTCACCCACCGGATGCCGCCCGCGCAGTCCGTACGCCATCTCTCCGAGGCGGTGCGCAGACTGCGCGCGGCAGGCTGCGAGGTGGTCGTCGGCACCTGCCCTGATCTGGGCAGCGTCGAGCCGGTCTACCAGCCGCTGCGCTGGGTGGCCCGGCGGCTCTCCCGGCAGCTGGCCGCCGCCCAGACCATCGGCGTGATCGAGAGCGGCGGCCGTACGGTCTCCCTCGGCGATCTGCTCGGCCCCGAGTTCGAGGCGCGTCCACGGGAGCTGTTCGGGCCGGACAACTACCACCCCTCGGCCGAGGGCTACGCCACCGCCGCGATGGCCGTGCTGCCGACGCTGTGCGCCTCGCTCGGCCTGTGGCCGGAGGAGGAGCGTCCGGAGCCCGCCCGGGGCGAGGGCATCCTGCCGGTCGAGCAGGCGGCCGCCGAGGCGGCTTCCGAGGGCGGTACGGAGGTCACCGCCTCCCGGGCCCCCTGGGCGCTGCTCAAGCACCGCAGGCGCCGTCAGCTGCCGGCGGCGGAGACGACGGATCCCTCGTCCGTCACCCCGTGAGGGACCGGGCGGCGGCCCGGCGGTGAGCGACGCGCACGGGAACGGGCGGGGCCGTACGGGAATACCCGGCGGCCCCGCCCCGTTCCCATAAGCGCCCGCTTAGAAAAGAGGCCCGCATCACAGCACGCACCCCGTGACCTCAGCAGTACGTGCAGGTAACTTCCCTCACAGTCCGCCCTTTTCCCGCGCACCTGGAGCCGTGTGATGCCCGAAGCCGTGATCGTCTCAGCCGCCCGCTCCCCGATCGGCCGCGCCTTCAAGGGCTCGCTGAAGGATCTGCGGCCGGACGACCTGACCGCGAAGATCATCGAAACCGCGCTCGCCAAGGTCCCCGAGCTGGACCCCACCGACATCGACGACCTGATGCTCGGCTGCGGCCTCCCCGGCGGCGAGCAGGGCCACAACCTCGGCCGCATCGTGGCCGTCCAGATGGGGATGGACCACCTCCCGGGGTGCACCATCACCCGTTACTGTTCCTCCTCGCTCCAGACGACCCGAATGGCGCTGCACGCCATCAAGGCCGGTGAGGGCGATGTCTTCATCTCGGCCGGTGTCGAGACGGTCTCGCGCAGCGTCAAGGGCTCCTCCGACGGCCTGCCGGACACCCACAACCCGCTCTTCGCCGACGCCGAGGCCCGCACCGCGGCGCGCGCCGAGCAGGAGGGCGCCGACTGGCACGACCCGCGCGAGGACGGCCTGATCCCGGACGCCTACATCGCCATGGGCCAGACCGCGGAGAACCTCGCCCGCCTCAAGGGCGTCACCCGCCAGGACATGGACGAGTTCGGCGTCCGGTCCCAGAACCTCGCCGAGAAGGCGATCAACGACGGTTTCTGGGAGCGGGAGATCACCCCGGTCACGCTGCCCGACGGCACGGTCGTCTCCAAGGACGACGGCCCGCGCGCCGGGGTCACCGTCGAGGGCGTCTCCGGCCTCAAGCCGGTCTTCCGCCCCGACGGCCTGGTGACCGCCGGCAACTGCTGCCCGCTGAACGACGGTGCCGCGGCGCTGGTCATCATGTCCGACACCAAGGCGCGCGAGCTGGGCCTGACCCCGCTGGCCCGGATCGTCTCCACCGGCGTCTCCGGCCTCTCCCCCGAGATCATGGGCTACGGCCCGGTCGAGGCCAGCAAGCAGGCCCTGCGCCGCGCCGGCCTCTCGGTCTCCGACATCGACCTGGTCGAGATCAACGAGGCGTTCGCCGCCCAGGTGATCCCCTCCTACCGGGACTTGGGCATCGACCTGGACCGGCTGAACGTCAACGGCGGCGCGATCGCCGTTGGCCACCCCTTCGGCATGACCGGTGCCCGTATCACCACCACCCTGATCAACTCCCTTCAGTGGCACGACAAGCAGTTCGGCCTGGAGACGATGTGCGTGGGCGGCGGCCAGGGCATGGCGATGGTCATCGAGCGGCTGAGCTGACCCGCAACGGGGAGTGAGGGCCGGCCTCCCGGCCCCACCCCACGGGTGTGCGCGGCAAAACGGACCAACTTCCGCCCCGCGCACACCCTTCGCGCTCGAATGAACACGGGCGGCGACACGGCGTGACCTGCGCCACTCGGTAACGAGATCGCGACCCAATCTCCCCCAGGATTGTGACCAACGCCCTGGGGGAGCAGTGTTCTTGCAGGTCAGCACGGGGGCAGCCGTACTCACGAGCCCCTGACTCCTCTCCATTTCGGGACATACGGCACGAGGTGCGGTCGCCGACCACCGGCAGCCTGATGTAGGAAGTCGGAGAACAATCTGCTAACGGGAGTACGCCGGTGACCGAGCCGCTACCAGGCGTGATCCCGAGCGAGCGCGTCAAGGGGGTCCCCGTCCGACCGGGCCGGGGACAGTCCGTGTACCGATGCGCGGCCCGTGGGACCAGGGCCGCCGAGCGACGTGGGGAGGACGCATGAGCGAGTGCCCCGATCGAATCGAGAGGTGCGCGTCTCGCGCATGCGGGACCGAACGGAGAGAGGTTTCGGCGTGAGCGAGCGCAGCGAGCGAACCATTGAAGGGGGCGCGCCTCGCGCATGCGGGGCCGAGCGAAGCGAGGATTCGGCGTGAGCGAGCTCTGCGAGCGAACCATTGAAGGGGGCGCGCCTCGCGAATGCGGGGCCGAGCGAAGCGAGGATTCGGCATGAGCGTCACCACCCTCTTCCTGCTGACGGCCGCGGCCACCGCCGTGGCGCTGGGCGCCGCCGCCCTGCGCACCGCCCGCGGCCTGCGCCACCAGATCGCCGAGCTGCACGCCGAGCTCCTCGCCGCCCGTCAGGACACCCCGGCCGACGCCGCGCACCCGGCCACCGCGGCCATCCCGGCCGCCCGCACCGTCCCGGCCGCCGAGACCCCGCTGGCGGACATACGCGCCGCCGTCGCGGACGCCCTGGCCGAGGAGCGGGAGCGCGAACTGGCCGAGGCCCGCGCCTTCTGGGCCGCGCAGGAGGCCCGGGACGCCGCCGACGCCCCGTCCCTGCTCGGCGGGCTCGTCGGCCTCGGTGACGAGGGCCTGCTGGACCAGCGCGAGCTGTCCGAGCGCCCGGAGTCCGACCGGCTCGACACCCAGCCGTTCCTGCCCCGCCAGGCGGATCTGGGCGGCCTGGAGCCGCTGCTGGGCCCGGACGCCCTGGAGGCGATGGAGTCCCTGGAGTCCATGGAGGCGCTGGAAGCCCTGGACGCGCCGGAGTTGGAGCCGGTCGAGGAGACCGAGTCCGCCGAGCTGGCCGCCGCGCGCCGGCGCCACCCCTCGCACCCGGACTTCTCCCCGTCCCCGGCGATCAGTGATCATGAGCGCACCGTGGCGCGCCTGGAGGAACTGGCGCAGGACGCCACCCCGCTCGCGGACGTCCGCCCCGGCCCGCTGGGCACCCTGGACGTCTATGTCTTCGCCGACGGCACCACGCTCTGCCTGACCCCCGGGCAGCGCGAGACCGCGGAGCGCGTGGCCGGCGCACTGCACGCGGGGCGCACCCCCGTCCTGCTGGGCGGCTCCGGTATCTCCGGGGCGTACGCGCTGACCTTCTCCTGGGGCGAGACCCGCGAGGAGAGCGTCTACATCCTCGCGGACCGCGTCATCGCCTCACTCTGACCGCGGCGCGGCGGGCCCGGCACCTTCAGCAGCGGTCCGCCACCGCCCGAACGCCTCGTACGGCCTCCGCCAGTTCGTCGGCGGGGGCCACTTTCGCGTCAGAGTCCGCCGTCCCGTCGGCCATCCGCGCCGCCGCGGCCCGCAGCGCCTCGACAAGGTCATGGCCGGCCACCGCCAGCTGGTCGCCGACCGCGAACGTCCCGGCGTCCGGCAGCTCGTACGGGGGCTCTCCCGGCCGCTCGATCAGCTGCGCCCGGGTCGCCAACTGCCGCGCCAGTGCGAGCCCTTCGGCCGCTACGCCGCGGTCGAGCCGACTCTGGGGCAGCGCGCGGAGGCGGTCGGCGAGGGCGTCCACGGCGGTCTGCAAGGGGGTCACGTCAAGCACGCCGTGAGCCTATGCGCCACTCCCGGGTGGTTGCCAACGCCCGAACGCTCAGGCACGGTGGGCTGAAGAACCAGCATCGACCGCGTCCGGAGGCGCCGATGTCTCAGCTCTTCTCCGAAGAGACCCACCGGAACATGCTCTCCCGTATCCCGCAGTGCACCGGCCGGGAAATCTCCGACTGGCTGCGCGCCGTTGACGAGGGCCCCGCCCTCTTCCGTTTCGATGAGAAAGTCAGCTGGCTCCGCGGCGAGCACAACCTCGCCTACGGCCACGCCAAGGCCATCGTCCACGAATACGATCTCAGGCGCGCCGCGCGCAAGTTCTGATCCACGGCGCCGGGCTCGGTAGCCGGTCCGGATCGGAACACTCACCTCATCCGACACCACTCACGCCGAAGGGCCCGCGGGCAGTTCGCCCGCGGGCCCTTCGACGGTGGTGCCCGGCGCACGAGGCGCCCGGCACCGGGGGTCAGTCGCCCCGGAGGATCGAGATCAGCCGCAGCATCTCCATGTAGATCCACACCAGGGTCAGCGTCAGACCGAACGCCGCCAGCCAGGACTCCTCACGCGGAGCGCCGTAGGCGATGCCGTCCTCGACCTGCTTGAAGTCCAGCGCGAGGAAGAGCGCGCCGAGGACCACGCCGACGATGCCGAAGACGATGCCCAGACCGCCGCTGCGGAAGCCGAGGCCCTCACCGCCGCCGAACACCATGAACAGCACATTGACCAGCGACAGCAGGACGAAGCCCATTGCCGCGATCATCACGAAGCGGGTGAAGCGGGCGGTGACCCGCACGATCCGCGTCTTGTAGGCGACCAGCATGGCGACGAACACCGCCATCGTGCCCAGCACCGCCTGCATGGGGGCGCCGTTCATCTTCGGCAGGTCGTTGATGAAGCCGCTCAGCGCGCCGAGGAAGAGGCCCTCGAGCGCCGCGTACGCCAGGATCAGCGCGGGCGACGGCTTCCGCTTGAAGGACTGGACCAGCGCCAGCACCATCGCGACCAGACCGGCCCCGATGGCGAAGCCGAGGCTCTGGGTCAGGAACAGCCAGCCGACGGTGGCACCCGCGATGACCGTGCCCAGCGTCATGCCCGTACGCGCGACGACATCGTCCATCGTCATCGGGCGGGTCTGCGGCGTGTACTGCGGCGGTGCCTGGGTGACGTCCTGCTGGCCCTGGGCGTACGGGTTGGTCGCGTCCTGCGCGTAGGGGTTGCCGCCCTGCGCGTAAGGGTTCGCTCCGGCGTACGGGTTCGCGGCGGGGCCCCCGGCCTGCGGCGGCGCGTTGAAGCCCGCGTAGCCGGTGTCGCGGCTGAACCCCCGTCGCGAGAAGACCGGGTTGCTGCTCCTCATCTCACTCCTCCATGGCCGCCCTGCGCGGCCTTGACGGCAAGCGTAATGGCTTGGCAAAGGCGCGTCGCTAGTTCTTGAGCAGGATCTTTCCCTGAACCCGGGACGGCACATCCGCCATGAGGAGGACGTACGGGACGCCGGAGACGTGCCCGGAGCGGGGACGGGACCGCGTTGCGCCGCCGACCCGCCGTTCCGTTGCCACACCGTCCCGCCGCCCGGTCCCGGGCATTTTGGGTATTCGATCTCTTGGCGCCGTCTTGCCGCCTTCTTGCCGCCCTCTTGTCATCGTCCGTTGTCGTCGTCCGTGGTCGACGTGCGGTGGCGTCGTACTCGAACCGGGATTTTCCTTCTGCTCCGCCCGGGGCTCCTTCCCGCTGCCGCCCGGACGGAATCCGATAAATGTCTGATCGCAACGGACGTCACCGGACGCGGCAGGCAACCGATTCGCGGGAGGGTCCGTCTTCCCTGCCGGCCGGAGCTTGCCCTGGTGGGTGGATCTGCAGGGCTGACGCATGGTCAAGATCCGAACCCCGGAGTGCCCCATCTCGATGCTCCCGTGGCTCACCGTCCGTAGTGCTATGGGCGCGATCGGTTGTAATCCGAGGGTACAGATAGGGCTATTCTGGCGGGAAACAGCAGCGAAAGAGGGTTGAGGTGCCTGTGCCTGACGTCTCAGTAGTCGTCATCGTCTACAACGACGCCGACCGGTTGCCGACCGCGGTCCAGTCCGTGCTGGATCAAACGCTCCGGGACGTCGAGGTGGTGATCGTCGACGACTGCAGCACCGACCGTTCTTTCGAAGTGGCGCAGCGGCTCGCGGCCGACCACCCCGGGCGGGTCAGAGCCTTCCAGCTGCCGGAGAACAGCGGTGCGGGAGGCGAGCCGCGGAACGTCGGCATCCAGCACACCGAGGGCCGCTACGTCATGTTCCTGGACAGCGACGACGTCCTGGAAATCAATGCGTGCCGCAATATGCTGGAAGCCGCCGAGGAATCCGGATCGGATATCGTTTCCGGTCTGTGCGTCCGGCTGCACAAGGACACCCGCAATCAGAAGCGCGACGAGTGGTACTCCTGGCTGTATTCCACGACCCGCACTCTGGAATCCGTCACGGAATTGCCGGACCTGTTCGTCTGGGACACCCTGTCCACCAACAAGTGCTATCGCCGCGATTTCCTCATCGAGAACAATCTCCGATTCCCCAAGGGGATGTTCTACGAGGACCTGATGTTTATCGCCGATGCCTATCTCGCGGCGGAGCGCATCACCCTGATCCCCAATCAGGTCTATTTCTGGCACGTATATGAACGGGCCGCCGTGAAGTCGGTGACGAACCGGCGCCACGAAATGACCAACTATACGCACCGGCTGGAGATCCACCGCCGCATCGACGCATTGCTGGCGGAGCGCGGGCTGGACGAGCTGAAGCTCGCCAAGGACGTGAAATTCCTCAAGCACGATCTGGTGCTGCATCTGCGGGACCTGCCGTTCCGCGACGATTCCTATCGCCAGGAGTTCTCCGAACTCTCCCGGGAATATCTCGAAAGCATCGCCCCCGAGGCGTACGACCGGGTCCAGCCGATACAGGCCATCTGCGCCTACCTGCTCCAGCAGGGTGACTGGGACAACCTGATCCCGGCGGTCGACACCCTCATCAACCGCGACAAGGTCTCCTCACCGCTCACCGAGCACGACGGCCGGATCTACTGGTGCGACGGCCATTTCGACGATCCGTTCGGGCGCGAGCTGCTGGACGTGACCGACATCGGCTACCACGAGAAGCCGGTCAACCAGCTGTTCCTGCGCAATCAGCTCACCGGCTTCCGCTCGTCCGGCAGGACGGTCTCGCTGGCCGGCCGGATCACCAATCCGCTCGGCGTCGTCCCGCCCGGCGCCCGCCTCAAGGGCGAGCTGGAGTTCAGTGCCCGCCGGCGCAGTCTGCAGTCCTTCCGCTTCCCGGTGCACGAGCTGCGCCACGACGGCGACAGCCTCCACTGGGAGGCCGCCGCGGACCTCACCGCGAAGCTGCGCCCGCTGGGCATCGTCGACACCATCTGGGACGTACGGCTGCGCCTGGATGTGGACGGGGTGCGCACCACGACCCGGCTCACCGTCGCCGACACCGGGCTGTCCGAGCCGCTGCCGGTGCGGCCGCGGCTGACGCGGATGGTCGCCGACCACCTCGAACCGCATGTCTCGGCCAAGGGTCATCTGGCGTTCCGCCTGGTCAGCGAGGGCCACAGCGCCGAGCGCGTACAGGAGCTGATCACCCGCGGAGTGCGCGGCAAGCCGGGGACGCTGGCCAAGACCGGCTACCGCAAGGCGAAGGCGCTGCGCAAGAAGGTCACCTCCGGCGACAACAAACTCCGCGCCTACCACGAGGTGTTCTGCCGGCTGCCGGTCAAGAAGCGCACGGTGGTCTTCGAAAGCCACCTGGGCAAGCAGTACAGCGACAGTCCCCGCGCCCTCTACGAGGAGATGCGCCGGCAGGGCCTGGACTTCGAGGCGATCTGGTCGTACTCCGGGTCCCCGAAGGACTTCCCGAAGGACGTCACCCTCGTACGGCGCTGGTCGCTGCCCTACCTCAAGGCGCTGGCGCAGGCGGAGTTCTGGGTGGACAACCAGAGCTACCCGCTCAAGCTCACCAAGCGCCCGGAGACCACCTACCTCCAGACCTGGCACGGCTCGGCGCTGAAGAACATGGGCTTCGACCAGCCGGCGCTGAAGGCGCAGACCCGGCAGCAGCAGGCGGAACAGCAGCGTTCGCTGGACCGCTTCGACCGTTTCCTGGTCCGCTCCGAGCACGATGTGCGCACTCTGGCCAAGGCTTTCCGGCTCCAGGAGAAGACGCTGCTGCGGGTGGGCTACCCGCGCAATGACGCGCTGGTGCGCGCCCGGCAGCGGGAGGCCGAGCGCGGAGTGCGTGAACGCGGGCCGCTTGCCGCGGAGTTGGGCATTCCCGAGGACCGGACCGTACTGCTTTACGCACCGACGTTCCGCAAGGCGGGCGGCCGGCACGGGCGCTTCGAATTGCCCTTCGACGTGGAGCGTTTCGCCGATCAGTTCGGCGACCGCTATGTCCTCCTGGTGCGTTCGCACTACCTCAATCATGTGGTGCTGCCACCGACCGTGCAGGGCCGGGTCATCGACGTATCGGCGCGCCACGATGTCACGCCCCTGCTGGAGCTGGCCGACGGGCTGATCACCGACTATTCGTCGGTGATGTTCGACTATGCGCTGCTCGACCGTCCGCTGGTGTTCTTCACCTACGACTACGACGCGTATGTGCACGAGGGCCGCGGCACCTACTTCGATCTGCTGGAGCATGCACCGGGCCCGGTGGTCCGTAACGAGGACGATTTCCACGAGACGATCAAGTCGTTCGAGTCGCAGACGCTGGAATACGCACAGCGCCGCAAGGAATTCGTCGCCAAGTTCGGCGAATACGACCGGGGCGACGCCGCCCGGAGCATCGTCGATCAGTTTTTTGCGCAGTGGAGCCGTTGATGACCAAGTCGAACGCAGCCGAGCCGCGGGACATCTTCTTCGTGTCCAACAGCGTCAACGAGCTGGGTGGCATCACCAGTTGGTCGCACCAGATGGCGCGGCTGTTCAGCGAGCGGGGCCACCGGGTGCACCTCGTCGGCGTGGTGCCGCCTCCCGAGGGGCGGGTCCAGGAGCTGGCCCCCGACGCGCCGTTCAAGACCACCACGCTGTACGCCGAACACCCGCCGTCCGTCGCCCCCGTGTGCGGCCTCAAGGACAAGCTCAACCTCGTCGAGCAGCGCCGCCGGGCGGCCCGGGAGGCCGGGATGCGCGAGCAGGCGGCCAAGTTGAGCGCACTGTTCCGGGCGGCGAAGCCGGGCGGTGTGGTGATCGTCACTCAGGTATGGGCCATGGAGTGGGTCGCGCTGGCCGACACCGCGGGTCTGACGGTGATCGGTATGAGCCATGAATCCTTCGACACCTGCCGCAAGTCCTCCCGGTTCGCCCGGGTCAAGCGGTTTTACCGGGACGTCGACCGGATGCTGACGCTCACCCGGGAGGACGCGGACCGCTGGATCCGGCAGCGGATGGACAACGTCGGCTTCATGCCGAACCCGCTGCCCTTCTTCCCCGAGGTGCCCTCGGACCGCTCCCGCTCATACGTGGCCAGCATCGGCCGGCTGCACGAAGAGAAGGGCGTGGACCTGCTGTTGGAGGCCTGGGCCAAGGTCTCCCCGCGGCACCCCGACTGGACGCTGCGGGTCTACGGCTCCGGCGAGGAAGAGGAGGCGCTGCGCAAGCAGGCCGCCGAGCTGGGCATCGCCGCCACGGTCGCGTGGATGGGCCGGACCTCTGATGTGCCCGGCGCGCTGCGGGAGAGCGCGGTATTCGCGCTCAGTTCGCGCGGTGAGGGCTTCCCGCTGGCGCCCATGGAGGCGATGGCGACCGCTGTGCCGTGTGTGGCGTTCGATGTGGCGCCGGGCGTCCACGAGATCATCACCGACGGCGTGGACGGATTCCTCGCCCCGCCGGGCAATATCACCGAATTCGCCCGGCATCTCGACGCCCTGATGTCCGACAAGGAGCTCCGGGACACGATGGGCGAAGCGGCCCGGGAGAACATCCAGCGGTTCTCCACGGAGGAGATTGTCGGCCGCTGGGAGAGCTTGTTCGCGCTCGTGGAGCGCTGAGCCGGCAACTCACAATGCGAGAAGGGCCGCCGGCTTTCCCGGTGGCCCTTCTCGTTGAAAATTCAGTTAAGCTCCGCTGGGTGCGGAGTGCCCGGAGCCGGACTTGAACCGGCACGGCCCGTAGGCCAGCGAGGTTTAAGCTCGCCGTGTCTGCATTCCACCATCCGGGCCTGGGATCCCCCATGCCACCTCAAAGAGGGCAGCACGAGCGTAGCCCGCAGCGCACGACGCAGATCGGCCGCTCTTCCCGAGGTTGTCTTATTTTATTGGCAACTGAGTGAGCATCAGCGCCCGGTACAGGCCTTCGGCACATGCCTGAAGCCCTCCTTCGCCGGGAAGCCCCCCGGCGCATTTTCATGCCCGAATTGACGGAAACTCGACGCCTCGTCAGCGTGACCCTCACCCCCGCCGGGCCGCCCTTCCGGCCGCCGCCGACGCGGCAACAGGATCTGGAGCCGTCTCCTCCGCAGGGATGACACACACGCCCCCGCTACGCCCCAGGGGTGGTCCAGGACGGTCACAGGGGTTGACGTCCTCGCCCCGTGCCCTGACCCACGATGGAGAGGTCCGCCTTCCGTTCGCCGCCCGCATCCCCGGGGTCGCGGCGGAACTGATGGCCCTCGTACGACAGGAGCACCCTCCCGTGACCACCAACCACTCCGGCGTCGCCACCGCCACCCGCACCACCGCGGCGGCCGCCCGCGCCACGGACCTCACCAAGGTCTACGGACAGGGCGAGACCCAGGTGGTCGCCCTGGACGCGGTCTCCGTCGAGTTCCGGCAGGCCCAGTTCACCGCGATCATGGGCCCCTCGGGATCCGGCAAGTCGACGCTGATGCACTGCATGGCCGGGCTGGACTCGATCTCCGGCGGCTCCGCCCGGATCGGCGACATCGAGCTGACCGGGCTGAAGGACAAGAAGCTCACCCAACTCCGGCGCGACAAGATCGGTTTCATCTTCCAGGCGTTCAACCTGCTGCCGACCCTGACCGCCCTGGAGAACATCACCCTGCCCATGGACATCGCGGGCCGTAAGCCCGACCGCGCCTGGCTGGACCGCGTGGTGAAGACCGTGGGCCTGGCCGACCGCCTCAAGCACCGCCCCAGCCAGCTCTCCGGCGGCCAGCAGCAGCGGGTCGCGGTCGCCCGCGCGCTCGCCTCCCGACCCGAGATCATCTTCGCCGACGAGCCCACCGGCAACCTGGACTCGCGCTCCGGCGCCGAGGTCCTCGGCTTTCTGCGCAACTCCGTGCGCGAACTGGGCCAGACCGTGGTGATGGTGACCCACGACCCGGTCGCCGCCTCCTACGCGGACCGCGTGGTCTTCCTCGCCGACGGCCGGATCGTCGACGACATGGCCGGACCGACCGCCGACACGGTGCTGGAGCGCATGAAGGGCTTCGACGCCAAGGCCCGCACGAGCTGATCAACAGCAGCCGCCCCGTACGACCTGACCTCTCCCCCAGGACCCCTCATGTTCAAAACCGCCTTGCGCAATGTGCTTGCGCACAAGGCCCGGCTGCTGATGACCGTCCTCGCCGTGATGCTCGGCGTGGCCTTCGTCTCCGGCACCCTGGTCTTCACCGAGACCGTCTCCCAGGCATCCCAGGCCCAGTCCCGCCAGGACCTCCGTGACGTCGACGTGGCGCTCCACGCGCCGTCCGGCAACGGCTCCGGGGCGCCCGTCATCGACCAGAAGCTGCTCGACAAGTCCGCCCGGGTACCCGGCGCGGCCTCCGCCACCGGCCTCATCTCCGGCTTCACCGGCATCGCCGACAAGAACGGCGCGCTGATCGGCAACCCCAACTCCAGCAACGGCGGCAACTACTTCCCCGGCGCCGACGGCAAGGACGCCCGCTACCCGATGCGCGACGGCGCGGCCCCGCACGGCCCGCACGAGTTCGCACTGGACGCCGGCACAGCGGACAAGGCCGGCTACAAAGTCGGCGACACCGTACGGCTGTCCGCCAACGGACCGGTCCACGAGCAGAAGCTGACCGGCATCTTCACCACCGACGACGGTGGGGTCGCGGCCGGCGGCAGCATCGCCCTGTTCGACACCCCGACCGCCCAGAAGCTGCTGGGTGCCCCCGGCGGGTTCCAGCAGATCCGGATCAAGGCCGACCCGGGCACCTCCCAGACCGCCCTGAAGTCCGCGGTCGAGTCCGCGCTGCCCAAGGGCAGCGTCGAGGCCACCACCGGCAAGCAACTCGCCGACGACCTCGGCAAGATGAACGCCAAGCGGGCCAGCGACATGCAGACCTACCTGCTGGTCTTCGCCGGTATCGCGCTCTTCGTCGGCATCTTCCTGATCGCCAACACCTTCACCATGCTGGTCGCCCAGCGCACCAGGGAACTGGCGCTGCTGCGCGCGGTCGGCGCCAGCCGCCGCCAGGTCACCCGCTCGGTGCTGACCGAGGCATTCGTCGTCGGCGCGATCGCCTCCGTCGTCGGCTTTGCCGCCGGCATCGGCGTCGGCGCCGGGCTGCGCGCCCTGATGGGCAGCATGAGCGGCAACGTTCCCGAAGGCCCCCTGGTGGTGCCCATGTCGGCCGTGCTGACCTCGCTGCTTGTCGGCACCCTCGTCACCGTCCTGGCCGCCTGGCTGCCGGGCCGGCGCGCCTCGAAGATCCCGCCGATCGCCGCGATGAACAGCGTGCATGCCACCGCCACCACCAAATCGCTGGTGCTGCGCAACACCATCGGTGCGCTCTTCGCCGGCGCCGGTGTCGCCGTGGTCCTCTACGGCACCGGCGGATCCGCCGGCAAGAACGTCAACCTGGTACTGGCAGGCGGTGCGACGCTGCTGATGATCGGCGTGTTCGTCCTGACGCCGCTGCTGTCCCGCCCGCTGATCGCACTGGCAGCGCCCGTCCTGCGGGTCTTCGGGGTCGCCGGCACCCTCGCCCGGCAGAACTCGGTCCGCAATCCGCGCCGTACGGCGGCCACCGCCTCCGCGCTGATGGTCGGACTGACCCTGATCACCGGCCTGACGGTGGTCGCGACCAGTGTGCAGACCGCCATCGAGAAGCAGGCCGTCGCCTCGCTCAAGTCCGACTACGTGGTCTCCATGGCCGGCCCCGTGCCGCTCTCCCCCGACGTGGCGAAGAAGCTCCGCACCCTGGACGAGGTCACCGCCGTCAGCCCGCTGCGCCAGTCCTTCGCGGACCACACGATGCTGACCGGCGTCACCGGCAAGGACTTCGACAAGGTCGCCCGGCTCGACTTCACCCAGGGCTCACTGGGCACGATCCAGGGAAACCAGGTGGTCGTGGACAGCAAAACCGCCGAGGAGAAGGGGCTGCACCCCGGCTCCCGCTTCCCGGTGACCTTCGCGGACGGCAAGAAGAGCACGCTCACCGTCTCGGGTGTCTACGAGGGCAACGACCTCATCAACGGCGTCATCCTGGACAACGCCACACTGGCCCCGCATGAGAAGACGGCCGACGATTCACGGGTGCTGGTGAAGACCAAGGACGGCGCCACCGATGCCACCAAGGACGCGCTGATCACGGCGCTCGGCAAGAACCCGGCGCTCTCCGTCGCCGACAAGCAGGAGGTCACCGAAGCGATCGCCGGCATGGTCTCCCTGATGCTGAACATGCTGTACGCACTGCTCGCCATGGCCGTGATCGTCGCGGTGCTCGGCGTCATCAACACCCTGGCGATGTCGGTCTTCGAACGCTCGCAGGAGATCGGCATGCTGCGCGCCATCGGACTGGACCGCCCCGGTATCAAGCGGATGGTGCGGCTGGAGTCCCTGGTGATCTCGCTCTTCGGCGGGGTGCTCGGCATCGGCCTGGGCGTCTTCTTCGGCTGGGCGGCCGGTCCGTTGATCAGCAGCGACATGCCGACGTATGCGCTGGTGCTGCCCTGGGGACGGCTCGGCCTCTTCTTCGCGGCGGCGGCGCTGATCGGCGTACTGGCGGCCCTGTGGCCGGCCCGCCGGGCGGCGCGGCTGAACATGCTGACCGCCATCAAGGCGGAGTAGCACGCGGTGGGTGCGCCGGGCCCGGACGGGTCCGGCGCACCGCCGTGTCAACCGGTCCAGGTCCGCTCCCGCAGCGACACCCCGGATGCCCCGCCCTCCGGTGTCCGGACCGCCAGCACCTGGTTGACTCCTATCCGGTTGCGCTCGAAGGACAGCGCCGACGCGGCCATGTAGAGCCGCCACACCCGGGCCCGGCCCGCGGAGGTCAGGCGCGCCGCCTCGTCCCAGTGGCGCTCCAGATTGGTGACCCAGCTCCGCAGCGTCAGCGCGTAGTGCTCCCGGATCGCCTCCACGTCCCGCACCTCGAACCCGGCGTCCTCCAGCTGGCCGACGGTCCGGCCGATCGGCGCCAGCTCACCGTCCGGGAAGACATACCGGTCGATGAACTCATCGACGTGGTACGCCTCCTCGTCCGCGAGCGGCCGCCGGGCGATCTGGTGGTTGAGCAGCCGCCCGCCGGGCTTCAGGAGGGAGTAGAGGGCGCCGGCGTACTCCGCGTACTGCGTCCGGCCGACATGCTCGGCCATCCCGATCGAGGAGATCGCGTCGAACGGCTCGTCCTTGATCTCGCGGTAGTCCTGCACCCGGATCTCGATCCGGTCGGCGAGCCCGGCCTCGGCGATGCGCTTGCGGGCGAAGGTGGCCTGCTCCTCGGAGAGGGTGATGCCGACCGCCCGTACGCCGTACTCGCGGGCGGCGTGCAGCACCATCGAGCCCCAGCCGCAGCCCACGTCGAGCAGCCGCCGGCCCTCCCGGAGGCCGAGCTTGCGGCAGATCAGGTCGAGCTTGTCGCGCTGGGCGTCCTCCAGGGTGGCCTCGGGGCTCTCCCAGTAGGCGCAGGAGTAGACCATGGACGGGCCGAGCACCAGGGCGTAGAAGTCGTTGCCGACGTCGTAGTGGTGGCTGATGGCTTCCTTGTCGCGGCGCAGGGTGTGCAGCGGACCGCGGCGGCGTCTGACCTCTTCCGCGGGCGGGGTCGGCGGGACCGGGGCGCCGGCCAGACTCAGCAGTTCCCGGGCGGCGGCGCGGATCTCCGGGCGGGCCAGGGCGCGGAGCACGGCGGCGCGCTGCGGCTTGGGGGCGTCGTCGCGCTCCCAGATCAGCCCCGCGAGCTGGTCGAGCGCTTCGTAGAGATCGCCCTCGATGTCGAGGTCGCCGGCGACCCAGGCGCGGGCCAGGCCGAGTTCGCCCGGCTTGAACAGCAGCCGGCGCAGCGCCCGGCGATGGCGGATGACGAGTGTGGGTGCCCCCGGCGGGCCGGACTCGCTGCGGTCCCAGGCGCGGATGCGCACCGGAAGCGGTGCTCCCAGCACCTCCTCGGCGAGCTTGGTGAGCCGTCCAGCGGCGTCGGCCATGTCGCACACCTCCGTGTTGACGAGTCGGGCAAAGAAGCTTCACCCACCACGTAAACGCCAATGGGGCGCCCAGTTAGTCCCGTTCACACGTAAGAGAACCGCACACCGCCCGGTTTTCGCCAGAGCGGACACGCCAAAGGGCGCCCGCCCCACGGATGGCGGACGCCCTTCGGGCTGGTCGGAGTAGCCGACCGGGAATTCAGGAAGCCTTGGCCTTGGTCTTGTCCCCGGCCTCGGCGGCGGTCGGCGGGGCCGGCGCCGGCTTGGCGGCCTCGTAGAACTCCTCGCGGGGGTTCTCCATGGCGCCGAGCGAGACGACCTCGCGCTTGAGGAACATCGCCAGCGTCCAGTCGGCGAAGACCCGGATCTTGCGGTTGAACGTCGGCATCGCCATGCCGTGGTACGCGCGGTGCATGTACCAGGCGAGACGGCCCTTGAGCTTGATCTTCATCTTGCCCATGACGATCATCGCGACGCCCTTGTGCAGGCCCAGACCGGCGACCGCACCCTTGTTGGCGTGGCTGTACTCCTTCTGCGGGAAGCCCCGCATACCGGAGAGCACGTTGTCGCCGAGGACCTTGGCCTGCCGCAGCGCGTGCTGCGCGTTCGGCGGGCACCAGGCGTTCTCGTTGCCGTTCTTGCGGCCGACCATGTCCGGGACCTGGGCGTTGTCGCCGGCGGCCCAGATGTAGTCGGTGCCCTGCACCTGCAGGGTGGCGCCGGTGTCGACATGGCCGCGCGGGCCGAGCGGCAGACCGAAGCGGGCCAGCGCCGGGTTCGGCTTGACGCCCGCGGTCCACACGATGGTGTTGGAGTCGACCTCGAGGCCGTTGTTGAGCTTCACGTGGCCGTCGACGCAGGAGTCCATGCCGGTCTTGAGGTAGACCTCGACACCGCGGCCCTCGAGGTGCTCCTTGCCGTAGGCACCGAGCTTCGGGCCGACCTCGGGGAGGATCTTGTCGGCGACGTCGACCAGCAGGAAGCGCATGTCCTCGCGCTTCACGTTGTTGTAGTACTTCGCGGCGTCGCGGGCCATGTCCTCGACCTCACCGATGGTCTCCGCACCCGCGAAGCCACCGCCGACGAAGACGAAGGTGAGCGCCTTGCGGCGGACGTCCTCGTCGGTCGTGGAGTCGGCCTTGTCCAGCTGCTCCAGCACGTGGTTGCGCAGGCCGATGGCCTCTTCCACGCCCTTCATGCCGATGCCGTTCTCGGCCAGGCCGGGAATCGGGAAGGTACGGGAGACCGCGCCCATCGCGATGACCAGGTAGTCGAAGGGCAGCTCGTACGCCTCGCCGACCAGCGGGGCGATCGTGGCGACCTTGCGGTCCTGATCGATGGTGGTGACCCGGCCGGTGAGAACCTCCGCCTTGGGGAGCACGCGTCGTAGCGGAACCACGACGTGGCGGGGGGAGATGCTGCCGGCTGCAGCTTCGGGGAGGAAGGGCTGGTACGTCATGTACGAGCGCGGGTCGACGACCGTGACGGTCGCCTCGCCGTACCGCATCTGCTTGAGGATGCGGCGTGCCGCGTACAGGCCTACGTACCCACCGCCTACAACGAGGATCCTGGGACGCTCCGTGGTGCTCATGCAATCGAGTATCCACCCCCACATGGGGGGTCGCTCGTGAGCCCCTTCACAAGCACTCGGGGGGCATCTGCTACACTCCGCCGGCTTCGTGACCGACGCCATAGTCCAATCCGGAACCACCGTGTGGCGCAAGGCGTTGGAGACCCCCGTTGATCAGGGATTGTCGCCCTTCGAGCGGCTGAACCACCGCTTCCGTGAGCGCACCACCGCCGCGTCGGCAACCGCGCATTCTCCGGGTGGAGAGGTCCTAGGACCTTCGAATGAGGGTCGGACGATCAGATTGTTCGTCCAACGCGAGGCTTTTTCATGTGAAGGATTTCACGAACTTTCTTCGCGGACCCGTCCCCGAGGCCTGCCGAAGCCCCCTGAAAGCCGCTCAGACGGGCATCCCGCCCGCTCAAAAAGCCGGTCGGCAGAGGCCGTTGCCGGCCCCTGCCGCACCGCTTGCCAGCTCAGCCCGCGAGGCTCCAGGCGATGCCGTCGAGGATGTCGTGCTCGCTGACGACGACCTCCCCGGCGCCCACCCGCTCCATGATCGACAGCAGCACGAGCGCGCCCGCGGCGATCACATCGACCCGGCCCGGGTGCATGACGGGGATGGCCGCGCGCTCGGCGTGCGTGGAGGACACCAGACGGTCGGTGATCTCGCGGACCTTCGCCAGGGGGATCCGGGAGTGGTGAATGGCCTCGGAGTCGTACTGGTTCAGGTCCAGCGCGATCGCGGCGACCGTGGTCACCGAGCCGGCCAGGCCCACGAGGGTGGCCGCCTCGCGCAGCGGGACGGTCTCCTCGGCCCGGTCCAGCGCCGCGGCCACATCGGCCTTTATGGCGGCGATCTGGCCCGGGGACGGCGGGTCGCTGATCTCGCCCTCGTGCACCAGATGCCGCTCGGTCATCCGTACGCAGCCGACATCGACCGAGCGGGCGGCGCGGACGGACGCGTCACCGAGGACGAATTCGGTCGAGCCACCGCCGATGTCCACCACCAGGAACGGCCGCTCCAGATCGGCGCGGCCGGTGAGCTCCTTGGTGGCGCCGTTGAAGGAGAACTCGGCCTCCTGGTCGCCGGTGATCACCTCGGGCTCCACCCCGAGGATGTCCACCACGCCGCGGACGAAGTCATCGCGGTTCTCCGCGTCCCGGGAGGCGGAGGTGGCGACGAAACGGACCTGCTCGGCGCCCAGGCCCTTGATCACCGCGGCGTACTCCCGGCAGGCCGCGAAGGTGCGCTCCAGCGCCTCGGGCGCCAGCCGCCCGGTGCGGTCCACGCCCTGGCCCAGCCGGACGATCTGCATCCGGCGGTCGAGGTCCTTCAGCTCACCCGTCGCCGGGTCGGCGTCCGCGACCAGCAGCCGGATGGAGTTCGTACCGCAGTCGATGGCGGCGACCCGCTTCACTTGGCGTCTCCTTCGGGAGCGTCCTGGGTCCCGGGAGCGTCCGGGCCCTGGGCGGCGTCCTGGCACGGGGTCACGCAGGGCCCCTTCTTCCACCACTCCGGCAGCATCGCGAGGGCCTCGTCACCGAGCGGGTTGACGCCCGGCCCGGCCGCCAGCGAATGGCCGACGAGGACATGCAGGCACTTGACCCGGTCGGGCATACCGCCCGCGCTCGGGAAGCCCTGCAGCACCTCGATGGCGTCCCGCCGCCGGATGTAGTCCTCGTGGGCCGCCCGGTAGGCGGCGGCCAGCTCGGGGTCGGCCGCGAGCCGTTCGCTCATCTCCTTCATCACGCCGTTGGCCTCCAGCGTGCCGATCGCGGAGGCCGCGCGCGGGCAGGTGAGGTAGTAGAGCGTGGGGAAGGGCGTGCCGTCCTCCAGGCGCGGCGCCGTCTCGACGACGTCCGGCTGCCCGCAGGGGCAGCGGTGCGCGATGGCGCGCAGCCCGCGGGGCGGGCGGCCGAGCTGCTCCTTGAAGGCGGCGATGTCCGCGGCGGTGGGCTCGGTGGGCTCGGTCTGGGGCGGGGGGGTGTCCATGTGCGCTTTCGGTGAGGTGAGTGGTGTGGAGGGGCGGTGCGGCGCGGCGGGCCGCACGCTGTCGACAGTACGGGTCGGCGTCCGCCGGCGGTACGGGCCGGCGCTACCGCTTGTCGGCCGCGTCGACGGCGTCCCACAGATTCTCGTACCAGGGACGCTGCGCCGCTTGCGCCCCCTTGGGCGCGGAGCCGGTGCCGGAGCCGTCCGGGACGATGTATCCGGCCTCGCCCGGCATCACGTAGTGCAGATGCCGGCGGGCCTGCTGGCGTACGAACGCCGGGTCCTGCCAGCGGGCCTTCTGCTCGCGCAGCCGGTCCAGGGCGGCACCGGCCTCCTGGGCCTTGCGGCGCTGGTCGGCGATGTCCGAGCGCTGGGAGACGTACTGCCTTATGGGATACGCGAGGGCGACGACCAGGGAGCACATCACCAGGGCCAGCAGTGCGGCACGGCCGGTGAGGCGGTTGCGGCGGGGCGGGCGGGCGCGGTAGACGCGGGCGGCGGCCTGCTCGCCGAGCGCCTTGAGTCGGGTCGCGGTCGAGAACCGGTCCGCGGGCACGTCGTCTCCCCTTCACTGACGGACGCCTGACTGCTTCAAGCAGGTACGTCCCCGGCAACGGTACGGGACCGTCGCCGGGGACGTACGGGGTGCCGGGCGATTGCCTCGCCCGTTCAGCCCCTGCTGCCTTGTCCGGCCCGGCAGCGGGCCGCCTTCGTCAGCTGCTGTGGCGGAAGCGCGGGAAGGCGGAGCGGCCGGCGTAGACCGCGGCGTCGTCGAGGATCTCCTCGATGCGCAGCAGCTGGTTGTACTTGGCGACGCGCTCGGAGCGGGCCGGGGCGCCGGTCTTGATCTGGCCGCAGTTGGTGGCGACGGCGAGGTCGGCGATGGTGACGTCCTCGGTCTCACCGGAGCGGTGCGACATCATGCACTTGAAGCCGTTGCGCTGGGCCAGCTCGACGGCGTCCAGGGTCTCGGTCAGCGAGCCGATCTGGTTGACCTTCACCAGCAGCGCGTTGGCGGAGCCCTCCTCGATGCCGCGGGCGAGGCGCTCGGGGTTGGTGACGAACAGGTCGTCGCCGACGAGCTGGACCTTGGCGCCGAGCTTGTCGGTGATGACCTTCCAGCCGGCCCAGTCGTCCTCGAACAGCGGGTCCTCGATGGAGACGAGCGGGTAGGCCGCCACGAGCTCCTCGTAGTACTCGGTCATCTCGGCGGCCGAGCGGTCCTTGCCCTCGAACTGGTACTTGCCGTCCTTGTAGAACTCGGAGGCGGCGACGTCCAGCGCGAGCGCGATGTCCTGGCCGGGGGCGTAACCGGCCTGCTTGATGGCCTCCAGGATGAGGTCGAGGGCCTCACGGTTGGAACCCAGGTTCGGGGCGAAGCCACCCTCGTCACCGAGACCGGTGGACAGGCCGCGCTCCTTCAGGACCTTCTTGAGGGTGTGGTAGACCTCGGCGCCCCAGCGCAGCGCCTCGGAGAAGGACTCCGCGCCGATCGGGGCGATCATGAACTCCTGGATGTCCACGTTGGAGTCGGCGTGCGAGCCGCCGTTCAGGATGTTCATCATCGGGACGGGCAGCACGTGCGCGTTCGGGCCGCCGAGGTAGCGGAACAGCGGGAGGTCGCTGGCCTCGGAGGCGGCGTGCGCCACGGCGAGGGAGACGCCGAGGATGGCGTTGGCGCCGAGCGAGCCCTTGTTGTCGGTGGCGTCCAGGTCGAACATGGCCTGGTCGATCAGCCGCTGCTCGGTCGCGTCGTAGCCGACGAGCTCCGGGCCGATCTGCTCGATGACGGCCAGGACGGCCTTCTCCACACCCTTGCCCAGGTAGCGGTTCGGGTCGCCGTCGCGGAGCTCGATGGCCTCGAAGGCGCCGGTGGAGGCGCCGGACGGGACGGCGGCACGGCCGGTGCTGCCGTCGTCGAGGCCGACCTCGACCTCGACCGTGGGATTACCTCGCGAGTCGAGAATTTCGCGGGCTACGACGACGTCGATCGACGGCACGTTGTCTCCTTCGTGGGTGTCTGGCGTTCTGCGCATGAGCCTAACGGCCCCGGGCGCGTCCGCCTGCCCTTGGCCCGCTCCGTGGGACGAAAACAGGCCCAAAGGCCCAGTTCACGGGACGTTTGGGCACATTGTTCACTGAACGGGAAAAGTTGCTGAACAGCGCCGGTCAGCGGCCTGCCGCCGGCCGGGGCGCCTCGGGCCCGTGGCCCGGGATGCGAGAAGCCCCGCCACGACGCGCCGGGGGGGAAGGGCGCGCCGTGGCGGGGCGGTCTCACGGAGGAAGGGGGCCCGCCGCTCGAGCCCGCCGGTGCCCCGGTGAGAAAGCGGCTCAGACGGTGAGCTGCTGACCGGGGATGATCAGGTTCGGGTTGCCGCCGATGACCGACTTGTTCGCCTTGTAGACGGACTTCCAGTCGGTGCCGTGGGCCTTGGCGATCTTGGCGAGGGTGTCGCCCGCCTTGACGGTGTAGTTGCCGTCGCCCGTGGACTTGCGCTCGGCGGACCGCGAGGCACGGTCCTCGGAGGCGGACGGGGCCTTCTTGGCCTCGGGCTTGGCGGACTCCTGCTTCGGCGCGGACTTGGTCTGCGCGGAGGTGTCGACGTCGGCGGCCGGGCCACCGGAGGTCAGGTTGCCCGCACCGGCGCAGGACCAGGCACCCGGGCCCTGGATGGCGAGGAGCTTCTCGGCGGCGGCGATCTGCTGGGACTTGGTGGCCAGGTCGGCGCGCGGCGCGTACTGGGTGCCACCGGCGGCGGCCCAGCTGGAGTTGGAGAACTGCAGGCCACCGTAGTAGCCGTTACCGGTGTTGATCGACCAGTTGCCGCCGGACTCGCACTGGGCGACCTTGTCCCAGGTGGCGACGGAGGCGGCGGAGGCGGAGGTGGCGCCCATCAGCGGCACGGCCACGGCGGCACCGGCGACACCGGCGAGGGTGGCGACGCGGACGGCCTTGGAGGGACGACGGTGCTTGCCCTTGAAGATCAGCATGGTTCGTTCGTTTCCTCACCGACGCCTACGAGGTGAGCTGTCGGGTTCGGACTGATGAGTCGCCCGGCCGTGTGCGCAGGACGCACGTGGCTTCACCCCAAGCCGGTTGACCCGTTTTCACGGGCGGGGCCGGCACAAATCCTGGGTCCCCCGCTCCTGCCTTCGGCGCTTGCGCGTCAAGTGCCTTCGACCACCGGCAGGATTCGGCGTGTGATCGAAGGGCCCGCTTTGGCGAGCGGTCCTGACGTTAAGCAGTAATCCCCTTGGGGTTCAAACCCCACCATCTGAACCAAGTTGACCGTTTTTGATCACGGGTTGGTTACATATTCGCAGGTGAGGCCCGGTATGCCGGGGTTGAGCAGCCCGGACCCCACCACAGTCAACGAGACCCTTGTCTCACTTTCCCAAAAGAGGGCGAAGGGTGCCGAACTACCCTGCGTTCCGCCCGAGATCGAGCTGCTGACCGGGCTGGATCAGGTCCGCGTCGGAGCCGATGACGCCCTCGTTGCGGTCGTAGAGCTCGGCCCATCCGCCGGGCAGCCGGTGGGCCGTGGCGATGGCTGACAGGCTGTCACCCGGGCGCACCGTGTAGTCGCCGTCGGCCGCCGGGCCCGTGCGGTGCGCGTCATCGCCGCGCGAGGCGTGCCGTCCGCCGGCGGACCGGCCGTCGTCGTCACCGTCACCGGCGTCCCCGTCGCCCGCCTCACCGCGGTGCTTGCCCTTGCCGGGCACCTCGCGCGGAGTGCCGCTGCTGTCCGTACGGCTGCCGCCGTCGGACGGGTCCGTGGAGGGCTCGTCGGACGGCTCGGCGGACTGCGACGGGCCCTCGTCCCGGTCGCCGCCCCGGTCGTCGCCCCTGTCGCCGGGCGTCGCCGGGTCGGACGGCTCCGGGCTCGCGGACGAGTCGCCGGGCCCGTCGGACTTCGAGGCGTCGGGCGAGGGCGTCACGTCGGACGGCAGACCGCTCGACTCGTCGCTGGGCTCGTCGCTCGGCCCGTCGTTCCTGCCGTCGGAGTCCGCACGGTCGTGGGAGTCGGACGAACCGGGGGTGTCCCAGGGGTCGAGGGAGCCCTCGGAGTCCGAGGGGTCGGGCGCCGGGGTGCTGGTGCTGCCCGGGTCGACCTCCGGTGCCCGGCCGTCGTCGGTCAGCCCGGCGTTCACCGCACAGCTCGGCCAGGCGTCCGGCCCGCGGTCGTCGAGGATCGACTCGGCGACCGCGATCTGCTGGGAGCGGCTGGCGAGGTCGGGGCGCGACGCATAGGACGAGCCGCCGTAGTTGTCCCACATCTCCTGGGTGAGCTGCAGGCCGCCGTAGTAGCCGTTGCCCGACGCCGCGCTCCACACGCCGCCGCTCTCGCACTGGGCGACCTTGTCCCAGGTCGAGGTGTCGGCGGCCTGTGCACCGCTCGCGGCGAACAGCGGCAGGGCGAGGCCTGCGCCGGTCACTCCCGCCGTGACAAAGATGGCCGGTGCCTGACGGGGTCGACGATGTCGGCCGTTCCCGGAACGCATGCGGATGCCTTTCGCGCGGCGGTTGAGTTTTTCGACGAGCTCTTCGAGCTGCTCGACGGGGCTTCCGGCCGGCCGACGCACGCGAGCGGCACCGTTACACCGGTCCCCCACATCACCGCTTCGACCGATCGAGTGAAGCCTGTCGATCGTCGGGTCGAAAGGTAGCCGGGGTCAGGAGTAGTCACAAGTCGGTGTAGTGCGGATCACGTAAAGGTCACGCAGTTGACTCTGCGTCACATTACGCTTTACCGCTGGTCAGGGCCGCTCCGGAGTGAACTCCACCGGAAGTGAACGCAGTCCGCGCATGATGAGCCCGCCACGCCAGCGCAAATCGTCAGGTTCCGCGGCAAGACGGATGTCGGGGAGCCGGGTCAGCAGGGTCGCCAGCGCGCTCTGCCCTTCGAGGCGGGCGAGCGGCGCACCCAGACAGTAGTGGATGCCGTGCCCGTATCCCAGATGCTGATTGTCACGCCGGGTCAGATCGAGCACATCCGGCTCCTCGAAGCGCGCCGGGTCGCGGTCGGCGGCGGCCAGCACCACCAGGACCGGGTCCCCCTCGGCGATCCGCTGCCCGCCGAGCGTCAGCTCCTGGGTCGCGAACCGCCAGGTCGCCAGCTCCACGGGTCCGTCGTAACGGAGCAGTTCCTCGATGCCGGTGGTGAGCAGGTCGGTGTCGCCCGCCGCGATCGACTTCTGCAGCAGCTCACGCTGGGCGGGGTGGCGCAGCAGCGCATAGGTGCCGTTGCCGATGAGGTTGACGGTGGTCTCGAAGCCCGCGAAGAGCAGGATGAAGGCCATCGCGGCGGCCTCGTTCTCGGTCAGGTGCTCACCGTGATCGGAGGCCCTGATCAGGGCGGAGATCAGATCCTCGTCCGCCTCGGCGGTCTCGCCCAGGGACTCGCGCTTGCGGTGGATCAGCTCGGCGAGATAGCCGCGCATCTTCTTCACGGAGCGGGCGACGCCGCCGCGCGGCCCTCCGCCGTGCCGGATCATCATGCCCGCCCAGTCCCGGAAGTCGTCCTGGTCCTCGCGCGGTACGCCCAGCAGATCGCAGATCGCGTAGATCGGGAGCGGAAAGGCGAACTCATGGATGAGGTCGGCCTCGCCCTTCGCCGCGAACTGGTCGATGAGGTGGTCGGTCAGCTCCTGGACCCGCGGGGCGAAGGCGGCGACCCGGCGCGGGGTGAACGCCTTCGAGACCAGGCGGCGCAGCCGGGTGTGGTCCGGGGGGTCGATGTTGAGCAGATGCGTCATGAGGTTGGCGCTGCGCTCGCCCGGGATGCCGACCTTGCCCTTGCCGTGCGCGGCCTCGCTGTGGTGGACCGGGTTCTTGGACAGCCGGGCGTCGGCCAGCGCCTGCCGCGCCTCCGTGTACCGCGTCACCAGCCAGGCCTCGACACCGCTGGGCAACTCGGTCCGGTGCACCGGCGCATGCTCGCGCAGCCAGGCGTACGCGGGGTACGGGTCGGAGGCGAACTCCCAGGTGAACAGCGCGGGGGCGGGCCCGGCGGCGGGGCAGCCCGCGGGGGCGTCGGCGGCGGTGGTGTGGGGCTTGTCGTGCACCTTCCGACCGTAACCGCTGGGCGCACAACGGCGCGCCCGCGCACCGCCGGGCCCAACGCACGGGGCGGGCCCAACGCACGGGGCGGGCCCACGCCGCCCTACGCCGGATCCCCCCTCTGTGCCGGATCCACCCCCAGGCCGGTCAGGAACGCCACGGCCGCCGGCGACGGGCCGAGACCGCTCCACACCACCCGCTCGGTCCGCTCGGGCGCCGGCCGCACCCGCACGATGTCCAGCCCGGCCAGCTCGGAGGCGATGGCCTCCGGCACCATGCCGACGCCCAGTCCCGCCCGGACCAGCTTCGCCAGGAACTCGACCGTGGTCACCTCGTACGCCACCTCCGAGGTCAGCCCCGCCGCACGGAACGCGTCCTCGCGCTGCCGGCGGGCCGCGGACCCCGCCGTGAAGTCGACAAAGGTCTCCCGCGCCATCCGCGACAGCGTGGTCCACTCCCGCCCCGCCAGCGGATGCCCCGGCGGCACGACGGCGACCAGCTCACCGCGCGACAGCTCCTTCTCCCGTACGCCGACGGTGCGCGCAGCGGGCACCAGCCCGACGAACGCCACGTCCAGCACGCCCTGCCGCACCTGTTCGAGCAGCTGGTCGCTCATCGCGGTCTGCAGACTGATCCGCACCTGCGGGCACCGCGTACGGAAGGCCCCCAGCTCCCGGGCGAGATCCACGGCCGCGACGGTGGAGATCGCGCCGACCGCGAGCCGGCCGCGTACCTCCCCGGTCGCCGCCGCCACCTCGGCGCGGGCCCGCTCGGCAGCCTCCAGCGCCTGCCGGGCGACCGGGACGAAGGCCTCCCCGGCGGCGGTCAGCCGGACACTGCGGCTGGTCCGGTCGAAGAGCCGGGCACCGAGCTCCTTCTCCAGCCGGGCGATCTGATGGCTGAGCGCGGACTGCACCACATGGCAGCGCTCGGCGGCCCGGGTGAACCCGCCGGTCTCGGCCACCGCGACCACATACCGCATCTGCTGAAGCTCCATATCCCGCACCCTAGCCAGCATTGATCACGATTCACGATGGATGCGATGAAAACGATGTGTTGGACTCATTGATCTGCGGACCCCAGGCTGGGACGTGCCCGCCGCCACGGTGGCCGTGGGCGTACAGGGGAGGTCAGGTCATGGAGACCGAGCACATACCGGAGCCGCCCGCCGGGGAGGCACCGGGGACGCGGCCGGGCCTGGGCCGCGGCACCCTGCTGCTGATGTCGGTCGCCGCCGGACTCTCCGTCGCCGGCAACTACTTCGCCCAGCCCCTGCTGGACCTCATCGGCCGCGATCTGCACCTTTCCGCGTCCACCGCCGCACTGGTCGTCACCGTGGCCCAGGTCGGCTACGGACTCGGCCTGCTGCTGCTCGTCCCGCTCGGCGATCTGCTGGAGCGGCGCCGGCTGGCCGTCACCCTGACCGCGGCGACCGCGGTCTTCCTCACCGTCACGGCGAGCGCGCCCCACGCCGCCCTCCTGCTCACCGGCACCGCCCTGACCGGCCTCACCTCGGTCGCCGCCCAGGTCGTGGTGCCCTACGCGGCGACCCTCGCGGCACCCGCCCAGCGCGGCCGGACCGTCGGCACCGTCATGACCGGGCTGCTGCTCGGCATCCTGCTGGCCCGTACGGCCGCCGGACTGCTCGCCGAGCTGGGCGGCTGGCGCACCGTGTACTGGGTCAACGCGGCGCTGATGCTGCTGATGGCGGTGCTGCTGCGGCTCCGGCTGCCGGCCCTGCGCACCACGGCCGGGCTGCGCTATCCGGCGCTGCTGCGCTCCACGCTGGCGCTGTTCGGCCAGGAGCCGGTGCTGCGGTGGCGGGGTGCGCTGGGCGCGCTGACGTTCGCGGGCTTCAGCGTGCTGTGGACGGCGCTGGCGTTCTTGATGTCCGGACCGTCCTACGGCTGGCAGGAGTCGGCCATCGGGCTGCTGGGGCTGGTGGGCGCGGCCGGTTCACTGGCCGCCTCGGTGGGCGGACGGCTGGCGGACCGCGGCCTGGCACACCGGGTCACCGGCGCGGCCGCGTTCCTGCTCCTGGGTTCCTGGGGCCTGCTGGCCCTCGGCGGATCGGGCGGCAGCTGGTCCCTGGCCGCGCTGCTCGCCGGAGTGATCGTCCTGGACCTGGCCGCGCAGGCGGTGCACGTCAGCAACCAGAACCTGGTCTACGCGGTCCGCCCCGAGGCCCGTAACCGCCTCAACTCCGCGTACATGACCAGCTACTTCGTGGGCGGCGCTGTGGGCTCGGCGCTGACCTCGGTGGTCTGGGGCGCGGCGGGCTGGAGCGGGGTGTGCGTGCTGGGAGCGGGACTGGCGGCGGTGGTCGTGGCCCTGTGGGCGGTGGAGCGGATGCGGCGGCGCGCCTCCGGCGGGGGCCGGACGGGGCCGGGGCAGACGGCCGCCGCCGAGGCTCCGGCGCCGTCTTTCACGTCCTGACGGGCGGTGGCTCCGGCCCACGCCGGCCGCGGCGGTGGAGCCCCCGGGCCTGGGGGCTCCACCGCCGCGGTGAGGCGGGGCGTTCAGCTGTCGCCACAGTAAGGCGGTCGTTCAGCTGTGGGCGCTGATCACACCGCCGGCGCTGAGCACGACGTTCACGCCGTTGGCGACGAACCCGATGTCGTGCTGGTTCGCTTCCACCGTGTCATCCGCGTCCCCGCTCGGGCTGAGGAACTCCGCGCGGTAGTGGAGTTCGCCGACCTTCGAGACCTTGACCGTCCAGCCGCCCGCGATCTTGAAGGTGCCCGGCCCCTGGTGTCCGCCGCCCGTCCAGGAACGGACCTGGCCGTCCGACGTGAGCACGAGGAACATGTCATTGGCGTCGAGCCCGGCGTCCTGCCCCTTCGCCTCCAGCGTGGCCAGGACCGAACCGCGGGCGACGATCTTGGCGCGGTAGTGCTGGTCGCCGACCTTGGAGATCTCGGCCGTGCTGACGCCGTCCGCCAGGCGCTGGGTGCGGGCCGGGGATGCCGCCTTGCCACCATTGGTGGCGTGCGCGCCGCCCGACTGCTTGCCCGCCGCGCCGGACTTGGCGTCGGCCTTGGCACCGGGGCTCGCCGGGGCAGCGGAGCCCTGCGCCCCCGCGGAGGAACCCGCGCCGCTGGCCTCGACGGCAGCACCCGTGTCCGAGTGGCCCGCGGGCTTCGTGCCGGCGGCGTCCGACCCGGAGCAGGCGGTCAGCGTCAGGCCGGCGGCTGCGGTCAGGGCCAGGGCGGCCATGCGCAGGGTGCGGCGGCGAGCGGTGCGGACAGTGGTGCTGGAGCTCATTTCGGGTCCCCCCAGGACAGTCGGTGACGTGCTTTCCTCGGTACGTCACCCACTCTGGTCTGAGCCACTGTCGCAGCACTAACGTCCGGCTAACACGGGTGTGGGCAGCGGAAGGACGCCAAGGAGAATCCGAAAGACCGGGCGCGGACGACTGGTTGGGAATCACGGAGCTGCTTGCCGGAACCAGCGGCATCCGCCCGCCCAAGGTCATGGCCACCGGCGGCCCCGCCCCACGCCGACCGGAACGGTCAGGACTCTCAGACGTCACGCAGACCCATCGGACGTGTCCTGGCCGGCGCCGCCCTCCACCGCCAGCACCGCGTCCCGGTAGGCCCGCGCCGCCGCCCGCAGCGCGGCCTCCGGGTCGACGCCCTCCGCCTCGGCCCGTATGGCCATCGCCAGCAGCTCATAGCCGATCCCGTCGCCCGTGGGCGGGGCCACGTCCAGTCCGGCCGACCGCACCCGCGACGCCAGCTTCGCCGCGAGCGCCAGCCCCGGCTGCGCCAGCGGCACGCCCTCGGTCACCGACTCCCGCTGCTTCTCCTCCGCCTTCGTCCGCAGCCACTGGGCCCTGACCTCTTCCGGAGTGGCCGCGTCCGCCTCCCCGAAGACATGGGGGTGGCGGTGGAGCAGCTTCTCCACGATCGTGCCCGCCACGTCGTCGATGGAGAACGGCTCGTCCGGATCGTCCTGAGCGATCCGGGCGTGGAAGACCACCTGGAGAAGCACATCGCCGAGCTCCTCCCTCAGCTCCGCGCGATCCCCCTCCTCAATGGCCTCCACCAGCTCATACGCCTCCTCGATGCCGTACTTGGCGAGGTCGCGGTGCGTACGGATGCTGCTCCAGGGGCACTCGGCGCGGATCTGGTCCATGACCTGGACGAGGTCGAGCAGCCGGGCACCGGGGAGGTCGTAGGAGCCGGGCAGCAGCTCCAGGTCCGGCATGGTCTCGCGGCCGGAGCCGGCCAGCCGGGCCAGGCCGTCGGTCAGCGCGCTCTCACCGTCCGCCGAGGTCAGCACGACGGCCGTACGGTCCTGGGGGACGCAGTAGTCGACCAGTTCGCGGGCGGTGGGGGCGGCCGTCTCCACCTCGATGCCGGCCTCCCGCAGATAGGGCAGCTGCGGGTGGTCCGGATCGGCGCTCAGCACGCGGTCGGCCGCGCGCAGGATCTGCCATGCGGGCCAGGAGAGGAGCCCGGGGGCGACCCGGTGGCTGGTGGTGAGCAGGACCAGGCGTCCGGTGCCGGTGCCCTCGGGGCGGGCTTCGGCGCCGGTTTCGGCGGCGGAGGCGTCAGCGTTCACGCCTCGAACGTAACGCACCGCGCCGACACCGCCCGGCGCCGGTCGGCGCTCCCCCGGACCGCACGGGCGGCGCGGCCCGCCGCCGAGCGGAGGACGCGGCGCGGACCGCCCCGTACAGCCACCGCCGCCGGCCGCCGCTTACCGGCTCCCGGCCCGGTGCGCCACTGTCAGGCCTGCTGCTTCGCGGGCTCCCCCGTGATCCACGGATCCTTGGTCTCCCCGAGGATGACCTGCTGGTCGTCCCACTTGCCGAACCGCGGATTGACGTCGATCCCCATGGACCGGGAGGTCTTGGCCAGCGCACGGGCGAGCTTCTGCTGGCCCTCCGGCGCCCGGCGGTCCGCGTGCAGATGCTCGGCGACACCGTCGAGCAGCAGCTGATTGCGGACCATGGCGTCGATCTCGTCGGGGGCGACGCCCTGCTGGAGCCACATCGCCTTCAGCCGCTCGCCGCCGCCGGCCTGCTTCTCGGCCCGGGCCCGCCACTTCTGGATGTCGCCGCGGCTGACCGTCACCCCGGCGTCCCGCGCACCGCGCTCCAGCACCTCGTCGAAGATCATGCCGTTGAGGGTGGCCAGGCTCAGCCGCCCGGTGTTCATGATGAGCTGACCGCCCTGCGGGGACTTGGCCTGGGCGGCGCGTACGTCCTTCACCTTCGCCTGCAGCTGCGAAACGGTGATCCGCTTCCCGTCCACGATGGCCGCGGCACCGGGGTGGGCGTCACTGCCGCACGCGGCGAGCAACGGGGTCGCGGCCAGCAGGGCGGCGGTGGCGGATACGGAGAGCGCTGTCCTTCGGCGGAACACTTGGCCTCCCGGCAGATCGTGCGACGGAGTCTCGACCTTGATTGATCGATGCTATGGAGTCGGCGTGGCCCAGGCCACTGCTTCGGCCAACGATCTCGGGTAAGGACGGTTCCGCCGCGACAGCCGCTTGATCGCCACGAGGCCTGGATGCCGCCGGCCCGGAGGCCACCCCGCCCCTGCCCGGGGGGCATCGCCCGCCTCCGATTCACCCCTGCACCCTCCCCAGCCAATACAACGTCCGCCGCAGCTCCTCCGGGAACGGGTGGTGGGGGCCGTGCAGGCGTTCCGCGTCGTAGAGGAGGCGGGTGAGGGCTTCTTGGGCGGCGCCGCGTTCGCCCTGGGCGAGGAGCAAGTGGCCTATGGAGCGGCGGATTTCGAGGGGGCGTACGGGGTCGTCGGCGTAGTGCTCGAAGTAGGGGAGGAGGGCGCGGTACTCCTCCAGGGCCTGGGCGACCTCGCCGAGTTGTTCGAGGCACTGGGCGGCCTCGTAGTGGAACTGGAGGGCCTGGCGGGTGGCGCCGGCGCCGGATTCCTTGGCGAACTCCTCGGCCAGCAGCCGGAGTTCGGGCAGGGCGCGGCGGTACTGGCCGTCGTCCATGAGGGTGGCGGCGTACTGCTTGCGCAGGGTGCGGACGACCGGGGAGTGGGCGCCGTGCCGTTCGGCGGCGGCGGGCAGGATGCCGCCGAGGATGTCCACGGCGCGGGTGATCCGGCCCTGGTCGAGCAGGCTCTTGACCTCGTCTACGGCGGCCGCGACGTCCGGTCCGGAGGCGGAAGGGGAAGGGGAAGGCGAAGGCGAAGGAGAAGGGGAGGCGGAGGAGGTGCGGGGGTCTGAGGCGGAGGTCCAGGCGCCGGGGCGGGAGGTGCGGGCCGCGGCGGGGGCGGCGGAGGTGCGGGGGTCGGCGGCCGGGCGGGAGGCGGAGCGGGCGCCGGCCGGGGCGGAGGACGCGGCGGGGCCCGTCCCTGGGTAGGCAGCGGCCGCCCCGGCGGGGACCAGGGGCTCCGGTACCTGGGGTGTGGAGAGGGCGGTGGGTGTGGGGGCCAGTGTCCCGGAGGAGCGTGCCGGCCAGGGGGCGTGTGGCTGGCGGAAGGGACGGGTGGGGTCCATGGGGGCGAGAGGGGTGGGTGGGGACTGGGCGGCCTGGGGGCCGATGGTGGCTGTGGGGAGGAGGGGGGCCAGGGACTGGTAGACCTCCTGGGCGTCGGCGGGGCGGGCCTGGGGGTCCTTGCGCAGGAGGCGGAGGACGAGGGCTTCCAGGGCCTCGGGGACGTCGGGGCGCAGAGTGCGTACCGGGACCGGCTCCTCGTGGAGGTGGCGGTGGAGCACGCCCAGGGCCGTCGAGCCGGCGAACGGGACCTCGCCGCTGAGGAGTTCGTGGAGGAGGACCCCGAGGGCGTAGAGGTCGGTGTGCGGGCCTACCGCGCCACCCATGGCCTGTTCGGGCGCCATGTAGGCGGGGCTGCCGATGGGGGAGCCGGTGTGGGTGAGGCGGGTGGTGTCGGTGTCCAAGGCGGAGGCGATGCCCAGGTCGAGGATGACCACGGAGCCGTCCGGCCGGATCATGACATTGCGGGGCTTGAGGTCGCGGTGGACGATCGGGACGGCGTGGACGGAGGCCAAGACGGCGCAGAGCTGGGCCGCGACGGAGACCGCCCAGGGCCAGGGGTAGGGGTCGTGCTCGGCGAGGTGGTCGGAGAGGTCGGCGCCCTCGACGTACTGCATGACCAGGTAGAGGTCCTCGTCGTCGCTGCCGGCGTCATGGACGGTGACCAGCCCGGGGTGGTCGACCTGTGCGGTGACCCGGCATTCGCGGACGAAGCGGCGGCGCATCTCCTCGCCGTCCGGGGTGCCGGCCACCCGGTCGGGGCGCAGCAGTTTGACGCCGACCCGGCGGTCCAGGCGGCGGTCGTAGCCGATCCAGACCTGGCCCATCCCGCCCTGGCCGAGCAGCGCGGAGAGTTCGTAACGCTCCCCGATGACCCGGCCGTTCACCGGCCCTCCTCCTTGCGGAGGTAGTCGCTGAGCTCATCGAGCTCGGCCCGCACCCGGTCGATGCGCTGCGGGGGCTGGGGCCGGTCCGGGGGCGGGGCGTACGGGCCGGTCGGCGGCGGTGAGGGGCGGGGTGGTGCGCCCGGCCCCCCGGGCGGCGGCAGCCGGGTCTCGGTCATGGCGTACGGGTTGACGGGGGCGGCGCCGCCCGGTGCCCCGTACGGCTGGGTCTCCTGGGCGTGGTGCGGGACCGGGGGCCGGGCCGGGCCGTAGGGGTGCGGCGGCGTCCCGGCGGCCGGGTATCCCGTCGGGACGGCGGCGTAGGCGGAGCCGTATCCCGGCACCTGCCCGGCGGGCGGGCCGTACGGCTGCCCGGCCGTCCGCGCCGCCCGCAGGTCGGCCACGAGGTAGTAGGCCACGGCGCCGGCCATCTGCAGCAGGATCACGGCAACCGCGACGTCCGTGTGCCAGTCCGTCTCGGGGTAGCCCCCCGACCACACGATGGTGCCGGTGAGCAGGACCAGATCGGCGCCGAAGAGCCACCATCCCAGCGGCTTGCGCTGGACGAGCGCGGCCCGCAGCAGCGCGGCCCAGGCCAGAAAGCCCAGGCTGAGCACCGCGACGGCCACGAAGACCACCCGCAGCAGGATGACCGTCGACCGCGCCGGGGGACGGTGCGGCGGGAGGGCCGGGACGGGGCCGTGCATTACTGCTCCTGACGGATCGGTTCATGGCCGGTGGGGCCGTGCTGCCACGGCGGCCTCGCGCGCGGGCGCGCGGGAATATTGAGCACCTGCCTGCGAGCGTATATACGACGCCGACCGCGCGTGCGGGGTTGTACGGATTGGACGATCCGATCTGCCGGTCCCGGGGCGGCACCGCCCGGCCGCCCCGCCGCCGCCACTCCGCCGGGGGTCCGTCGGGGGGGCCGCCGGGTCAGTCCGGCGCCACCGAACCGTCCGTCAGCCCGTCGTGCAGGCCCTGGACGAGCTGCTCGCCGAGCCGGGACGCCAGCCGCAACGCCTCTTCGAAGGCGGCCAGATCGCGGAACCGCTGCCCGTAGCGGCGCTGCTCGGCGAGCGCCAGGCGGGGCAGTTGCAGCCGGCGGACGTCGAGCCGGGTGGCGGTGGAGGCATAGCTGCTGGCCTGCCGGGTGTTGGCGGTGCCCCGCAGGAAGCCCGCGAGGAACCACGGGTCGAGGGCGGCCGGGTCGGGCCGCAGCAGGGTGAGGTTGCGGCCGAGGGCGGCCCCGGCGGTGGCCTCGTCGACGACCCGGGCGATGGCGCCGCCGCCGAGGACCGGAACGACGACATCGCCCTCGTGGACCAGGACCGGCTCCTCGGCGGGCCCGGAAGCGGGCGCTTCGGGGAGGGCGCCGGACGGGGCGCCGCCGCCGATCACATCGTGGTCGGTGAGCACCGCGGGCACGTCCCCGAGCTCGGACGACGCGGTGCCGGCGCCGCCCGCGCGCAGCACCAGGGCGCCGGAGCGGGCGAGTTCGCCGACGGTGGTCAGCGGCCAGCGGGCGGCGGCGGGTTCGGGGACGGTGTCGCCTGCCGCGGGCCGCGGGGTGAGCTCCGTCGTCCGGGCGAGGGTGGCGGTCAGCCGGTCGCGGACCCGGGCGAGTTCGGCGGGGCCGCCGGCCGCCGCGGGCGGCGGGAGGTGCCGGGCCGGGGCGAGGTCGACATCGTCGTCGAGGAGGTCGATGGCGGCCAGCGACCGGCGCACACCGGGCCGTTCCTCGATGCCGCCCTCGCGGTCGAAGGTCTGCCAGGCCTCGACGGCGGTGTCGTGGACGCTCTGCCAGTCGGGCTTGTCCCGGCCGGCGGGGGTGCCGGTGGCGAGGTCGGCGGTGTCGACGACGAGGAGCTGGGGGACGGGCGGCCGGCCGCCGCCCGGCTTGCGCAGCACCCACAGATGCAGCGGAACGCCGTTGGGCGGGGCGGCACCGGCGGGCAGCGCGATGACGGCGCGCAGTGCGCCGCGGCGCAGCAGGTCGGCGCGGATCCGGCGGCCGGAGCGGCGGGAGGCGGCGGCGGGCGGCATGAGCAGGACGGCCGTGCCGCCCGGCCGGAGCCGGGCCAGCGCGTGCTGGACCCAGGCCAGTTCGGATTCGGTGCGGGCCGGGAAGCCGTACTCCCACCGGGGGTCGTAGGCGAGTTCGTCATGGCCCCAGTTGCGTTCGTTGAACGGCGGGTGCACCAGGACGGCGTCGGCGGCGAGGTCCGGGAAGGCATCGGCGCGCAGGGTGTCGGCGGCGCGGACCCGGACGCCGGGGGTGCGCAGGGCGAGGCGGAGCGCGGTCAGCGCGGCGAGGTCGGGGTCGGCCTCCTGGCCGTGCAGGGTGACGGGCCCTTCGGGGGCATCGGGTGCGTCTGCCTGCGATACGGCGTCCTCCGCCCCGTTCGTCCCGTCACCGTTCGTCCCGTCACTGTCCGTCCCGTCACCGGTCTCCTGCCCGGCGCGCTCCTGCCCGGCGCGCTCCTGGGCGGCGGTCAGCAGGCCGCCGGCGCCGCAGGCCGGGTCGAGGACGGTGCGCAACGGGCCCGCCGACGCGGCCAGTTCGGCCATCAGGGCGGCCGGTCCCGGCGGGGTGAGGGTGTACTGCCGGGGGTTGGCGTCCAGATGACGGCCGAGCAGGAAGGCGTACGCCTCCGCGGCGCCGTCCGCGGCCGCGAGATCACCGGCGGCCCGCACCAGCGCGGCGGACGGGGCGAGCGCCTCGCGGGTCAGTCCGCGAACGGGGTGCTCCGGGCCGAGCCGGGCGGCGAGGACGGCGTCGAGCATCGCGGGGAGTACGCCGGTGAGTTCGGTGTCGTCGGCGGCGGTGCGCAGCTGCTGCCAGACCGCGGGCCGCTCATGGACCAGCAGCAGGACGGCGCCGGCCTGGCGCAGCGCGGCCGCGGTGCCGGCCGGATGCCCGACGAGCTGCTGCCAGACCCGTTCACGGAGCGGGACCTCGGCGAGTTTGCCCTGGTCGCGCAGCCATTGCTCGATGTCGTGGAGGGCGAAGGCGGGGCTGGTCTCGGTGCCGCCGACCGGTTTGGGGAAGTCCGCGTGCCGGCGCCGCCAGTTGCTGACCGCGGCCCGGCCGACACCGGCGAGCCGGGCGATCCCGGCGGCGGTCACCTCGGCCGTGCCGACCGTCGCGTTGTCCGGTGATGCGTTGTCCGGCACCTGGCTGACTCCCATCCGTGGCCCCCGACGCTGTGTCGGCAAGCATACCCAGCAGCCATACACCTGCCCCTTCACAGCGTGAACTACTCAACTTCATTCATTCATGTTGACTCGGTTCACACGCTCTGCTGTTATTGACCCATCGCTTCGGCAGCACTTGATTCGAGCGCCCGGAAGGGGCCCCTTCGCATGTCTCAGCAGATGCACTACCAGCCCGCACCACAGGGACCCGCCGGCGCTCCGGCTCCCCAGGCGGCCCGCAACGGGCTCGGCATCGCCGCCCTGATCCTCGGCATCATCGGCGCGCTCAGCGGCATCCCGATGATCCTGTTCTGGCTCGCCGGACCGCTCGGCGTCCTCGCCCTGATCTTCGGGCTGGTGGGCCTCAGCCGCGCCAAGAAGGGCCAGGCCACGAACAAGGGCGTGGCGGTGACCGGCACGATCCTGGGCGCCCTCGCGATCGTCCTGGCGATCGTCGGCATCATCGTCACCGTGCTGGCGGTCAACAAGGCCGTCGACGAGGTGAACAAGCAGGTGGAGCAGAGCTCCGGCCAGCCGAAGAACGGCTCGGGCCAGAGCGCCAAGGACCTCGGCCCGGGTGACACGGCGAAGTACAACAACGGCGTCCAGGTCACCGTCTCGAAGACGTCCCCGTACACCGTCGACCCGAGCACCGTCGTCAGCGGCCACACCAACGGCAACAAGGCCTACAAGCTCACCGTCACGATCAAGAACACCGGCAGCAAGCCGTTCGACAAGCCGCTCGTCCAGACCAAGGCCCGGGTCAACGGCAAGGAGGCCGAGGAGGTCGACGACGACAAGCACGGCATCCTGCACCACGACTACGGCAACGAGATCGGCCCCGGCGAGACCGCCAGCGTCGAGATGGTCTTCGACGCGCCGCCGAGCGCCAAGCAGCTCGACGTCGAGGTCACTCCGGACCTGCTGCTCGACGCCTCCAGCTGGAAGCTGACCCTCTGAGCCACCGGCTCCCCTCCCCCCCCCGCTCCGGCCCCCGGCCCGGCACCGCGACCCCGCGGTGCCGGGCCGGCCGCCGGCCGCTCCGGGAACGGACCGGCCCACGCCCGCGTCTGACCCACTGCCAACCGGCACATCGCAGCTCAGCGCCCGCCGGACGGTCCGGTCAGCCGATTCGAGTATCTTTTCGGGCAGGGGAGAGTGAGGATCCGCATGGACACGGCCGCAACAACGGCTGGGGGCGCCCCCGGACGGATTCTGGGAGCGGACAGCGGCAGTGTGCCGCCGCCCCGGGCCGCCGAACCGGCCGCCCCCGCAACCGCGACCACCGACGCACCACCGGCCAGGACCGGCCGGCTGCGGCGCACCGTCCACCGACTGCGCACCCGGACCGCGCCCCTGCGCGCCCCGCACCTCGACCCGTACTGGACCGCCGGGTTCTTCTTCGTCGCGTTCACGCTGCTGACCGTCTGCCGGTTCCGCACCATGTCCATCTCCTCGTGGGACCTGGGCATCTTCGAACAGGCCGTACGGGGCTACGCCCACTTCCAGGCCCCGATAGTCGACCTCAAGGGCCCCGGCACCAACATCCTCGGCGACCACTTCAGCCCCGTACTGGTCGTGCTCGCCCCCTTCTACCGGGTGTTCCCCTCCCCCCTGACCCTGCTGACCGCGCAGGCCGCGCTGTTCGCACTGTCCGTGCTGCCGGTCGCCCGCGCCGCCGCCCGCTACCTGGGCCGCGTCCCGGGCCTGGCCCTCGGCTTCGCCTACGGCCTGTCCTGGGGCGTGCAGAAGGCCGTCGACTTCGACTTCCACGAGATCGCCTTCGCCCTGCCGCTGATCGCCTTCGCGCTGGAAGCGGTGCTGCGCGGACGGTGGACCGCGGCGGTGTGCTGGGCCGCGCCCCTGGTGCTGGTCAAGGAAGACCTCGGGGTGACCGCGGCCACCATCGGCGCGCTCGCCCTGATACGCACCCGGCGGGCCAGCCCCCTGGCCATCGGCCTGGTCGCCTTCGGCATCACCGCCACCGCCGTCACCCTCGGCGTGCTCATACCCGGCTTCAACGGCTCCGGCTCCTACGACTACTGGACCAAGTTCGGCGCCGACGGCGGCGGGGCCGCCATCCCCCTCGACACCGCCCTCCGCACCACCCTGTGGGTCCTGCTCCCCACCACCGGCCTGCTCGCCCTGCGCTCCCCTCTTCTCCTGGTCGCGCTGCCCACCCTGGGATGGCGCTTCCTCTCCCACGAGCCCCACTACTGGGGCATCGACTGGCACTACAACGCCGTCCTGATGCCCGTCGTCTTCCTCGCACTGATCGACGCCCTGCCGCGCATACGGGTATCGGCCCGCCCCTGGCTCCGCTCCTACGCCCACCACCTGCCGGCCGCCGTCCTGGCCGCGGCCCTCGCGCTGACGACCACGCTCCCGCTGGCCCGCCTCACCGAGGCCGACACCTACCGCACCCCGCCGAACGTCACCGCCGACGAGAAGCTGCTCGACCGCATACCCGACGGCGCGACGGTGGAGTCCGACGTCCGGCCGCTGAGCCGCCTCATCCACCGCACCCAGGTCTTCTGGACCGGCGATACGGGTGGGCTGTCGCCCGACTACATCGCCCTGCAGCTACGTGCTGACCGCACCCCGCGACAAGTCCTGGCGGACGCGGCGGGCCGCCACCCCAAGTCCACGTACGTCGTGCTCGGGGCCACGGCCGACCTTCTGGTGTTCCACCGAACGTCTTCCAAGTAGCCGCACGTTGTCGGGTGGCCCCGCCGTGCCTGTCCCGCCTGTCGGCGGGGAGGTGTGTATGGGGTGGGGCCCCGGTGTGTGGTGGGTGCCGGTGGCGGGGCCTCCGGGGTGGGTGTTCGGACTGCTTCGCTTTACGTCCGAACACCCACCCCTCCGGCCCCGCCCCCTCCCGCCGTTGAGGGACCCCACCCCGGTGGGGGTGAAGAAAAACAAAAGACCAGTAGCTCGGCCGCATCGTGGCGCGGCCGAGCTACTGGTCTTTAGAAACCCTCACCCCCACCGGACGGGGGCCGCCATCCGGACGGGAGGGGGCGGGCCGGAGGGGGCGGGTTTCCGGACGTAAAGCGAAGCAGTCCGGAAACCCGCCCCCGGAGGACCGCACCCGCCACCCACCACCAACAAGCGGCCCCCGCCCAAACACCCCCACCCCCGCCGACAGGCGAAAACAGAAGAGGCACGGCGGCGCCACCCGACAACGTGGGAAGCGGGGCTAAGAGCCCAAAACGGTGGAGAGGAACTCTCCTGTCCACGCGAGCAGCTCGCGCCCAACCACCGGCTTGCCGCCGATCTTTGCCGTCGTCGGCCGCGGTACAAGAATTTGCTGGGTGGCCGGCTTGAGGACCGTACGGGGGTAGAGCCGCTTGAGGCGCAGCTCCTGGGACTCGCGCAACTCCACGGGGCCGAAGCGGATGTTGGCGCCCTGGAGCGTGATGTCGGCGACGCCGCACGCGCGGGCAAGCATGCGCAGACCGGCGACCAGCAGCAGGTTCTCGACGGGCTCGGGCAGCTTGCCGTAGCGGTCGGTGAGCTCCTCGCGGACGGCCGCGATGTCCTCCTCCGAGGAGGCGGAGGCGATGGCGCGGTAGGCCTGGAGGCGCAGCCGCTCGCCGGGCGCGTAGTCGTGCGGGACGTGCGCGTCCACCGGGAGTTCGATCTTGACTTCGAGCGGGGGCTCCTCCTCCACGCCGCCTTCGAGGGAGGCGCGGTAGTCGGCGACCGCCTCGCCGACCATACGGACGTAGAGGTCGAAGCCGACGCCGGCGATATGGCCGGACTGTTCGCCGCCGAGGAGGTTGCCCGCGCCGCGGATCTCCAGGTCCTTCATGGCGACGTACATGCCCGCGCCCATCTCGGTGTGCTGGGCGATGGTCGCCAGCCGCTCGTGGGCGGTCTCGGTGAGCGGCTTCTCCGGCGGATAGAGGAAGTAGGCGTAGCCGCGTTCGCGGCCGCGGCCCACCCGGCCGCGCAGCTGGTGGAGCTGGGAGAGGCCGAAGTTGTCGCCGCGCTCGACGATCAGGGTGTTGGCGTTGGAGATGTCGATGCCCGATTCGACGATGGTGGTGGAGACCAGGACGTCGAACTTCTTCTCCCAGAAGTCGACGACGACCTGCTCCAGCTGCGACTCGCCCATCTGGCCGTGGGCGGTCTGGATCCGGGCCTCGGGGACGATCTCGCGGAGCCGGGCTGCGGCCTTGTCGATGGACTCGACCCGGTTGTGGATGTAGAAGACCTGGCCCTCGCGCAGCAGTTCACGGCGGATGGCGGCGCCGATCTGCTTCTGCTCGTAGGGGCCGACGAAGGTGAGGACCGGGTGGCGCTCCTCGGGGGGCGTGGTGATCGTCGACATCTCGCGGATGCCCGTGACCGCCATCTCCAGGGTGCGGGGAATGGGGGTGGCGGACATGGTCAGGACGTCGACGTTGGCGCGGAGCTTCTTCAGCTGCTCCTTGTGCTCGACGCCGAACCGCTGCTCCTCGTCGACGATGACCAGGCCCAGGTCCTTGAACTTGGTCTCGGAGGAGAAGAGGCGGTGGGTGCCGATGACGAGGTCGACGGAGCCCTCCCGCAGCCCTTCGAGGACGCCCTTGGCCTCGGCGTCGGTCTGGAAGCGGGACAGCGCCTTGACGTTGACCGGGAACTGGCCGTAGCGCTCGGTGAAGGTGCCGTGGTGCTGCTGGACGAGCAGGGTGGTCGGGACCAGGACGGCGACCTGCTTGCCGTCCTGGACGGCCTTGAAGGCGGCGCGGACCGCGATCTCGGTCTTGCCGTAGCCGACATCGCCGCAGATCAGACGGTCCATGGGGACCGACTTCTCCATGTCCTCCTTGACCTCGGCGATGGTGGTGAGCTGGTCGGGCGTCTCCGCGTACGGGAAGGCGTCCTCCAGCTCGCGCTGCCAGGGGGTGTCCGGGCCGAAGGTGTGGCCGGGCGCCGCCATCCGCGCGGAGTAGAGCTTGATCAGGTCGGCGGCGATCTCCTTGACGGCCTTCTTGGCGCGCGCCTTGGTCTTGGTCCAGTCGGCGCCGCCCAGGCGGTGCAGCGTCGGGGCCTCGCCACCGACGTACTTGGTGACCTGCTCCAGCTGGTCGGTGGGGATGTAGAGGCGGTCGCCGGGCTGGCCGCGCTTGGCCGGCGCGTACTCGACGAGGAGGTATTCGCGGGTGGCGCCCTGGACCGTGCGCTGCACCATCTCGATGTAGCGGCCCACACCGTGCTGCTCGTGGACGATGAAGTCGCCCACTTCCAGGGTGAGCGGGTCGATGGTCTTGCGGCGGCGGGCCGGCATCCGGGCACCGTCCTTGCCGGCCGCCTTCTGGCCGGAGAGGTCGGTCTCGGTGAGGACGGCGAGCCGCAGCGACGGGTCGAGGAAGCCGTTGTCGAGGGAGCCGCAGGAGACATGGACGAGGGACGGGGAGATCTCGGCGAGGTCGGCGTCCAGGCGGGCGGGGATGCCCTCGCCGCCGAGGACCTCGACCGTGCGGGCCGCCGGGCCGTGCGCCTCGGTGAGGAACACCGTGCGCCAGCCGTCCGCGAGCCACTGCTTGGTGTCGGCCAGCGCCCGCTGGGTGTCCCCCCGGTAGGTGTCGGGGGCGTGCATGCCCAGCTTGAGGGTGTCGCCGTCGGTCTCCAGGTCCTCGTCGGCCGCGAAGGGACTGACCGACCACCACATCATCCCCAGCTCGCGCGCCCGGTCCCGGACGTCCGCGATGCCCCACAGGGAGGCCGCGCCCACATCGATCGGGGCCGCTCCCCCGCCCGCGCTGGCCGCCCAGGACGCCTGGAGGAACTCCTGGCTGGTCGCCACCAGATCGGCGGCCCGGGTGCGCACCCGCTCCGGGTCGCACACCACGGCCATCGAGCCCTTCGGCAGCACGTCCAGCAGCAGCTCCATGTCGTCCACCAGGACCGGAGCCAGCGACTCCATGCCCTCGACCGCGATCCCCTCGGCGATCTTGCCGAGGAGTTCGCCCAGCTCGGGGTGCTGCTCGGCGAGCGCCGCTGCCCGCTCCCGCACCTGGTCGGTCAGCAGCAGCTCCCGGCACGGCGGCGCCCACAGACCGTGCTCGGCGACCTCCAGGGACCGCTGGTCGGCGACCTTGAAGTAGCGGATCTCCTCGACGTCGTCTCCCCAGAACTCGACGCGGAGGGGGTGCTCCTCGGTCGGCGGGAAGACGTCCAGGATCCCGCCGCGGACCGCGAACTCGCCGCGCTTCTCGACCAGCTCCACCCGCGCGTACGCGGCCGCCGCCAGACCGTCGACGATCTCTTCGAGGTCGGCGGTCTCGCCCGTGCGCAGACTGACCGGCTCCAGGTCGCCCAGGCCCTTGACCTGCGGCTGGAGCACCGAACGGATGGGGGCGACGACGACGGAGACGGGGCCGGCGGTGGGGTCGTCCTGGCGCGGGTGGGCGAGCCGGCGCAGCACCGCGAGGCGGCGGCCGACGGTGTCCGAGCGCGGCGAGAGCCGCTCGTGCGGCAGCGTCTCCCAGGCCGGGAACTCCACGACGGAGTTGTCCTCGCCGGCCGGCATCAGGCTGCGCAGCGCGGCGGCGAGGTCCTCGGCCTCCCGGCCGGTGGCGGTCACCGCAAGCACCGGACGCCCGGCCTGCCGGGCGAGCGCGGCGATCGCGAAGGGGCGGGCGGCCGGCGGCCCCACCAGATCCACCTGCGGGCGGTGGCCGTCGGCCGCGGCCTGCACCGCTTCGGCGAGCGCCGGGTCCCGTACGACGACGTCGAGCAGACCAGTCAGGCTCATGAGAAGGTTCCGTCCCAGCGAGGCGAACAACGCAGCAGCCCGACACGTCTCACGGGCCGGGGTTGCCAAGCGTACGCCCGCCCGCTGACAGGCCGGGCCCGGAGCCCGGAACGCCCGCGCCCCCGTACGGCGCATCGGGACACCACGGGAGCCGTGGTTCCGCACCCCGCGGCCCCCATGGAAGGGTGCACCCTACAAGGACATCCGGAGGGGGAACGGTGAGCGGAAGCACACGACGTACCGGAGACAGCGGCACTCTGCGGACCCCGGGTCCGCCGCCCGCGGGCCCGCCACGCCGTCCCGTCGTCGCCGCCCTGATGCTCGGGATGGCACTGGCCGCACTCGACTCGACGATCCTGGCCACCGCCATCCCCCAGATCGTCGGCGACCTCGGCGGCTTCGCGGTCTTCTCCTGGCTGTTCTCCGGCTATCTGCTGGCCGTCACCGTCACCCTGCCGGTCTACGGCAAGCTCTCCGACACCTTCGGCCGCAAGACCGTCCTGATCACCGGCATCGTGCTCTTCCTCGTCGGCTCGCTGGCCTGCGCCGGGGCCTGGAACATGGCCTCGCTGATCGCCTTCCGCGTGGTGCAGGGCCTGGGCGGCGGCGCCCTCCAGGGCACCGTCCAGACCATCGCCGCCGACCTCTACCCGATGAAGGAACGCCCCAAGATCCAGGCCAGGCTCTCCAGCGTCTGGGCCACCTCGGCGGTCGCCGGGCCCGCGCTGGGCGGACTGCTCGCGGCCTATGCCGACTGGCGATGGATCTTCCTGGTCAATGTGCCGGTGGGCGCGGTCGCGCTCTGGCTGATCGTGCGGCACTTCTCCGAGGAGGAGCGGAGCCGGCCGGCCCCCGGCGCCCGCCCCCGGGTGGACTGGCCCGGCGCGCTGGCGATCTTCGCCTGCGGCGGGCTGCTGCTGACCGCCCTGGTGCAGGGCGGGGTGGCCTGGGCCTGGCTCTCCACCCCGTCGCTGCTGCTGTTCGCCGGGAGCGCGGCGTGCGCGGCGCTGACCGTCCTCATCGAGCGCCGGGCCGCGGAGCCGATCATCCCCGGCTGGGTCTGGCGCCGCCGCACCATCTCCGCCGTCAACCTCGCCCTGGGCGCCCTGGGCCTGCTGATGGTCGCCCCGACGGTGTTCCTGCCCACCTACGCACAGTCGGTGCTGGGCCTGAGCCCGACCGCCGCCGGTTTCGTGCTGTCCGTGATGACCCTGAGCTGGCCGGTCTCGGCCGCCCTCAGCAGCCACGTCTACAACCGCCTGGGCATCCGCACCTGCGCGATGCTCGGCATCGGCGCGGCCGGACTGGTCCTGCTCGCCTTCCCGCTGCTGCCCTACCCCGGCGCGGCCTGGCAGCCCGCGCTGATCATGCTGGCGCTCGGCGCGACCCTCGGCCTCTTCCAGCTCCCGCTGATCATCGGCGTCCAGTCCTCCGTCGGCTACACCGAGCGCGGCACCGCCACCGCGTCCATACTCTTCTGCCGTCAGGTCGGCCAGTCCCTCGGCGCCGCGCTCTTCGGCGCCCTCGCCAACGCCACCCTCAACGACCGCCTCGCCCACGCCCCTTCGGGCATCCGCCCCGGCCTGCCCGACGACCTCGACGCGGTCTCGCGCGCGCTGGAACACCCCGGCGACCTCACCGCGCAGGCCACCGACTACCTCCGCCGCGCCGTCGACACCACGGTCGACCACGTCTACCTCGGCGCCGCCGCGGCCGCCGGGCTCGCACTGCTCGCCCTGCTGCTGGCACCGCGGCGCTTCCCGGTGCACACGGACACCGGAGGCACGGGCACGGGCACGGGCACGAACGAGGGCGAGCCGGGCGGGACCTGACCGGGAGACCGGCCCCGGGGCGACGGCGGGGCGGCCGTACGGTCAGGCGCCCGCGCCGCCGCCCGCGCGCGGCAACTGCGTCTCCAGGGTGTCTTCCTCATCGGGACCGGCGTCCGGGGCGGTGCCGCCGTCCCGCCCGCCACCCCGCTGCTCCGTGCCGTCGTCCGAGTCCGGTGCCGGTGCCTTCCCGGTGAGCGCGGCCAGGCTGTTGCGTACATGGGTCATATGGGTGCGGACCTCTTCGCGCTCCGCGTCGTGCTCCCGCAGGATCCGCTCCGTGGTGCGCTCGATGCGCTCCACCTCGGCCCGCGCCTGGGACAGCAGCCCGGCGCCACGGTCCTCGGCGTCCTCCTGACGGTGCCGGGCGGCCTCCTCGGCCTCCGCGTACAGCCGCTCGCCGTCGGCGCGGGCGGCCTTCCCACGGGCGTCCAGCTCCGCGACGAGCTGGTCCATCTCCGCCTCCATCTGCGCGAATTGCCGGCCGGCCGCGTCCCACTCCTCGGCCTGCCGCTTCTCCTGGTCGCGCAGCAGCTGCGCGGTGCGCCGCTGCACCTCCGCCAGCTCTTCGGCCGCCTCCTCCCGCAGCTTCCCGGCCTCCTCGGTCGCCACGGTCACCAGCTCCGCGGCCTCGCCCCGCGCCGCCTCCCCCGTGCGCCGGGCCCGCGTCTCCGCCTCATCGCGCCGGGCGTACGCGTCCTTGTCGGCCGCCTCCCGGACCTCGTCCGCATGGACCGCGGCCTCCTCCCGGATCTGCTCGTCCGCCTGCTGCGCCTCGGTCCGCAGCCGCGCCGCCTCGGACTCCGCGGTCGTCAGGATCAGCCGGGCCTCACGGCCGAGCGAGGCATACGTCTGCGGCGGCAACTGCGCCACATGGGCCCGCAGTTCCGTGAGTTCGGCCTCCATCTCGTTGGACAGGACCGTGAGCCGCGCGGCGCGCTCCCAGCAGGAGTCGCGGTCGACCGAGAGTCCCTCGACCCGGCGGTCGACATCCTCCGGCCGGTAGCCACGCCCTCGTACGGTCTCGAACCCGTGAGGCGAAACCGATGCACTCATCCCTCAAGCCCCTCTCCGCCGCGCGCAGCAGTCGTGCGACCCGCAGCCTTCCGCGCCATTTCGCATGGTTGTGTGCAGCACTGTGCCGTTACGCGCCTTCCCTGGGGGTCGGTGCGACATCGCACCCTCGCGGCACTTCACCCCATCCACCCCACCAGGATGCGTCATTTGGTGCCAGAAGTCGGAATCCGGTCATCGTGGCGCAGCGCCTCGAACAACTCCCTCGCCCCGTTCTCGTCCCACGGCAGCACCGACCCGACGCCACTGACCATCACCCCGGGCCGGTGCACCGGAACCGTCGTCGCCGTCCCGCCGCCCCCGGCGATCTGCTTCATCGACCAGCCCATATCCAGCAGCCGTGCCAGATCAGCGCCCTCGTCCACGAGCAGCGCCGCCAGCGAGGCGTCCCTCACCCGCGTCAGCCGGTCCGGATCGAGAAGCACCGACGGGGCGGCCATTTCGTCCGCCACCGCACCGAGCAACTGCCGCTGGCGCTTCACCCGTCCGAGGTCACCCTCCGGGTCGGCATACCGGGCCCGTACGAACGCCAGCGCCTCGGCGCCGCTCATCCGCCGGCAGCCGGCCGGGAAGTCCGCGCCCGACTTCTCGTCCTTCAGCGGGGCGTCCAGACACAGCCGCACCCCGTCCAGCGCGTCCACCACCTGCACGAACCCCAGGAAGTTCACCTCGGCATAGCGGTCGATCCGCAGCCCGGTCGCCTGCTCCACCGTTCGGGTGAGCAGCTTCGGACCGCCGTCCGCATACGCCTCGTTGATCTTCCGGCTGCCATGGCCGGGTATCGGGACATAGCTGTCGCGCGGCAGGCTGACCAGCGTGGGGCCGTGCTCACCGGAGTGCAGCACCATGATCGTGTCGGTGTTCTGCACCTCGTTGTTGCCGACATGCAGCTCCTCGCGCTGCTGCGGGGTCAGCGCGGTACGGCTGTCCGTGCCGACCAGCAGCCAGTTGGTGCCCTTGCCCGCGGCCGGCCGCCCGGCGTACTCGCCCAGCGCATCGACATGCTGCAACTGCCGCCCCGACGACACATACAGCCAGGCCCCGCCCGCACACACCAGGGCGACCAGCACCAGCAGCGTCACCAAGGTCCAGGTGAACCACGCCCAACGGCTCCGGCGCGGCCGCAGCCGAAGCGGCGGCCCGCCCGTCCTCCGCCCACGGTGCCACCAGCGCGGGCGCGCCGTCCGGTACGGCGTCGTCGACGACGCCTGTGACAGCGGGGATATCGGACGGCCCATATACGCATGGTCAGGGCGCCCGACCCATCCCGCAGGTCGAGCGCCCTGACCGTGCCCGGCGGCGGCGTCTGCCGCCGGCCCGTTGACGCGCCGCTACAGCAGCCCGTCCCACATCTGTTCCAGCAGCACCGACCACCAGGTCTCCGGCGACCCCAGCGCGGGCGGATCCAGCGCGACCAGCTGCGCCTGGAAGTCGACGGTCCACCGGCCCGCCTGCTCGGGCGTCAGCCCGTACCGCAGCCGCCACATCCGCCCCAGCATCGCCAGACAGCGCGTGAACTCCGGCAGCCCCGAGTTCACGAACTGCGGCGTCGCCGGCTGCCCGCCAGGACCGGCCTCCATCGGCACCGCCACGATGTGCGCGGTCCCGTACTGCACACACAGCTGACGGCCGAAGTCATTGCCCATCACCAGATACGACCCGGCATCCGCGGCCGGCTGCACCATCCGCTCCGCCGCCAGCTCCGCCAGCGTCGGCACCGGACGGTGCGGCTGCGCCTGCGCCCAGAAGAACGGCCCGAAGTCGACCGGCAGCCCGGCCCACACCAGCATCTGCGCCACCACATCGGGCACCCCCTGCCGGGAGACCGCCCGCTGGTCGAATCGGAAGAGGGCCTGCGGGCCGAACGCCTGCTCCAGCTCCTGCCCGATCACCTGCGGGGGCACCGGCGGCACCGGCTGCACCTGCGACGGATGCGGCAACGGCACCCGCACCGGCGCCGGCCGCGCCGGACCGTCCGCGACCTGGTGCAACTCGCCCTGATGCTCGACGAGATGCCGTACGCCCTGCTGGCGCGAGGCATGGTCCCTGCCGTACGCGGCGGTGTGGCTGATCCGCACCTGCGGCCAGTTGTCCCGGATCATCCGGGCGCAGTAGCCACCCGGCAGATCACAGCACTCCAGCTCGGTGTGCAGCTCCAGCACCTGCTGCGGCGGCACGTTCATCTGGCGCAGCTCGTGCAGCAGCTGCCACTCCGGATGCGGTGTGCCGGGCGCCGAACGCCGCACGATCTTCTGCTCGGACCCGTCCGGCGCGCGATAGCTCAGCACGGCCATGTAGCCCGGACCGACCGTCGGCTGACCACTGGGCGCCTGCGGATAGCCGTACGCACCGCTACCGCCGGGGCCCGGCGCACCGGGCGGCCCCTGCGGAGGTCCGGGCGGCGCCGCGTGCGGGGGCGTGGGACCGGCCGACGGCGGCACACCGGGAGCACCCGGCCCACCGGCGCCGCCGGGACCACCCGCACCGCCGGGCAGCGCCGCGCCGCCCGCCAGCATCGTGGCCGCGGCATGCACCCCGCCACCACCGGTACCGCCCGCGGCGGGCGGGGCGGGCGGCGGCGGTGGCGGACCGCCCTGGCCGCCGGAGCTCCGGCCGTCCGCGGGAACCCCGGGCTTACCGGGCGGGCCGGGAGGCTTGGGCGCGCCCGGCACACCGGGCGGCGCGGGCGGCGGCGGCACCCCGGGGCCACCGGCGGCACCGCCCGGCCCGCCCGCACCCCCGAGGCCGGCTGCCTGCACGGACGCGCCGTCGGCGAGCATCGTCGCGGCGGCATGCACCCCGCCGGGACCGGGACCACCGGCCGCCGGGGCACCCGCCCCGCCGGAACCGGAAGCACCGGACCCGTCGGACCCACCCGACGCCTCCGGCCCGCCCGGCCCGTCCACCGCGCTCAGATCCAGCTCCGCCGCGTCCAGCTGCGAGACCAGCTGCGTCGGCACATAGCCACCGGCCGGCGCACCGGGAGCACCGGGGCCGGACGCCGCGGGCCCACCGGGCGGGCGCACCCCGTCCCCGCCCGTACCGGCCTCCGCGGCCTGCGCCGGGTCCTGCTGCGCACCGTCCCGGCCCGCACCGGGGGGACCGGGCGCGGCGGGCGGCGGGGGCGGGCCCGCGGCGGCGTTACCGGGCAGCGACGAGCCGTCGGCCAGCATCGTCGCCGCGGCATGTACTCCGCCGCCCGCGGGCGGCGCGGCGGGAGGCGGCAGCCCCGGCCCGGCCGCGGCGGGCGTACCGGCACCCGGAGGGGGCGGCACATCGGTGACCGGCGGACCCGACGGCGGCGGCAGATCCGGCAGCCCCCCGGCGGCCGGCGGAGCGGACGGCATCGGCGGCGGCAGCGCACCGCCGCCGGGCCGGGCCCCGTCCGGCGAATCCAGCGCGGGCGCGACCTGCGTACGCGGCAACTGACTGCCGCCCTGCAGGAGTTCGGTCTTGGCCTCCGGCCGGGCCCGCGGCGCCGACGGAGCGTCCTCCTCCTCGTCGAAACCGGCCAGCGGCGGCGCGAACACCGTCGCGGGCAGCCCCACCGAACGGTCCTCGCCGCCTCCGGCGGTCGTGTCCGCCTCGGCCCACGGCGTCGGCACACCGGCGGGACCGGCGCCCGCACCCGTCTCCGCCGCCTGCGCACCGCTCTGCGCGGGCCCGCCGTCCGTACCGTTGACGCTCACCTCGGCCCAGGCATCCGACGCCGACGACGCGGCCGCGGGAGCAGGGGCGGGGGCAGGCGCAGGCGCGGGAGCAGGAGCGGGAGCGGACGGCGCGGCAGCCGCCGACGCCTCCTCCGCACCCCGCCGCTCCGCCACGCCCCTCGCGTCCGCCGCCTCCTGCAGCCACTCCGGCGGCGTCAGCAGAAACGAGGTGGCCTCCAGGTCGATCCGCTGCGGCGGCGCCTCGGCAACGCCGTACCCGCCGTCCGCGGCAGCGCCGTACTCCTCCTCGTAACGCCGGATCACCTCACCCACCGGCAGCCCCGGCCACAGCGTCGTCTCCCCGCTGTCCCGCGCGATCACCAGCCGGGCCCGGCCGCCATCCGTCGCCGGACCGCCCTCGCGGTCCTCCGCCCAGGCCACGAAGCCCAGATCGAACTCCCGCACCCGCACCTCACGATGGAGCGCCGGCGGCACCTCGCCGTTCACCCACCGCTCCGCGCGCTCCTGCGCCTGCGCGAACGTCACCACCGCACTCAACCCCCCACCGCGACCGCGTACGCGAAACCACCGTCGACCATCAGATCCGCCACCGTCTCCAGCTCCGGCGGATTGCCCGCCAGCCGCTGCAGGAAGTCATCGAAATCCGCGCCGCACGGCAACAACAGCCGCTCGACCCGCTCCTGCACCGTCCACCCGTCCTGGTCCCGCGCATCGTCGTACGGGCAGAACCACACCGAACCGAGCGCCTCGCCGCGCACCTTCACCGCGACCACACCGCCCTGCACGAACGCCACGCCCAGATAGTCCTTGGTGAAGTGGTCCCGCAGACACTTGTTCACATAGAGCAGATCATTGACCGCCGCGTCATCGCGCACCGTGAAGAACGGCTGGTCGACCAGCAGCCCCAACTCCGCGTCCAGCGCCGCCCCCACCGGAGCACAGCCGCCCGCCGCCTTCAGGAACGACCGGTACGCGCCCGGCAGCCGATAGCCCAGCGCCTCCTCGGCCTGCGCCAACTGCTCCTCGCCCACCGACAGATCACGGTGCGGCAGCCCGAAGTGCGCCGGCCGCGTCTCCTGCAACGGCCGGGTACCGCGCTTGTCGTGCGCCACGGCGGCCGTCGCCAGCCCGCCGTGATGCCGCAACAGCGCCTTCACCTCCACCGGAACCAGCTCCATCCGCCGGGTACCGGCCACGTGATGCCAGGTCCAGCCGTGCGGTGTCGCCACGGCCGGCACATCTATCCACAGCTCGTGCCCCTGCGCGTGCAGGGCCGCGTTCGCCGACACATAGTCCGTCAGCCGCAGTTCGTCGACGCCGAAGCCCTCCGGCGGCTCGGCGATCTCCGCCGCCGCGCGCGCATACGGCGAGAACTCCGGGAAACCCCGTTCGTCCATCCGCACACCGGCGGGGTACCGTGCCGCACGGACCGGATCCGGAAAATGCACGACCTGCCCGGCATAGGCCGAATTCGGTGGCGCGGCATGTCCCGCCGCCCGGGGGCCGGGGTGTGCCCCCAGCCCTTGCCGACCTGTCGTCATCGCGCTTGCCCCCTGGCTGAAGCTGGCTTTGGAGCACAGCCTAAGCCGTACCGCTACGCCGTCCCCCCTCCCCCGCCCCCGCTCGTCAGCCCCGCGACACACCGACGTCACCCACCGCCCCACCACCCCCGAGCCCCCCGCGCACCACCCCGCCCACCAGCCCCGTTGCCCCGCGACCGACGCCCCGTCAGCCCGCCGTGAGATCATCGACAGCCCGCCCGACTACCGCAACACCCAGCACATTTGGCAGGCTGACCTCTCCCGCCTACGGCGGGGGGACCCCCAGCTACACGGGGATTCGGGGAGGGAAAGCACCACCATGAGCACCACTGCACGCCACCACAACGCAGCCGCAGGCGACCCCCGCATCGGCTGGAGCGGCCCCGCGGACGCCGAACGCGCCCCCGCCCTCCACCACCGCCGCGACGGCATCCTCCCCACCATCGGCGCTGCCTTGTCCGTACGCGGACAAACCCTCACCTGCACCGCGAGCAAGGCCGAACAGCCCCCCGCCCTGCACCCCCTCGTCCAGGACTTCCTCGACACCCTCGCCACCGCACAACGCGAACGCTTCACCGGACGCTGCCCCGAAGCTGTCCTCCTCTCCCGGCACCTCACCGCCGTCGAGGGCAACCGCGGCAAACGCGCCTCCCGCAAACCCCTCACCAACGGCGAAGCCCGCCGCTCCCTCAAACACTCCAAAATCACCGCACGCCACATCCGCGAGGACGGCGACCCCCAGCACGGCAGCTACGCCCCGCCCTGCCGCTCCTGCGACGCCCTCCTCGCCCACTTCGGCGTCATGCCCATCAGCGGCACCGCGCCCACAGGAAGCTGACCGCCACCATGCCGCCCACCACCCCCGGCCCCCGCACCCCGGCCCACGACCGGACCGACTCGACCCGCTTCCCCGCCGCCGTCGACGTCGCCCTCCACGAAGCCGGCTGGCAGCCCGGCCGCTGGGACATAGAACAGGCGGAACACTGGGCCGACACCCTCCGCGCCCACACCTCCCCCGCCGGCCACCGCCACACCGTCTTCCCCGCCGCCGTCGAAGCCTGGGCCGAATTCGGCGGACTGCACATCACCGGGCCCGGCCCCGGGCGCCACATCGCCCCCGCCCCCTTCGCCATCGACCCCCTGCACGGCCTCCACCTCGCCCGCACCCTCGGCGACCTCGGCCGCGCCCTGGAAACCGATGTGGCCCCCCTCGGCCGCGAAGAACTCACCACCCGCGACGGCGACACCTACAGCCAGGCGACCCTCGCCATCGACAGCGAGGGCCGCGTCTACAGCCTCGATCACACCGGTGACTGGTATCTGGGGCCGGACATCGACAGTGCGTTGGGGGTGTTGGTGTTGGGGAGGCGGCCTGTGCGACTGGGAGTGGCGGCGCACGTTGTCTCCTGAGGCGCCGTAGTTCTTCTGTGGTTTCTTTCCGCCTTCGGCGGGGTGGGGGTGTTTGGGCGGGGGCCGCTTGTTGTCTGTGGTGGTGCCGGGGGCGGGCCTCCGGGGCCTGTGTTGTGGACTGCTTCGCTTTACGTCCACAACACAGGCCCCGGAGGCCCGCCCCCTCCCGTCCGGAATGGCGACCCCCGTCCGGTGGGGGTGAGGGTTTTTAAAGACCAGTGGCTCGGCCGCGTCGTTGTGCGGCCAGGCCCGGTACGGCGCCGGTGACGGAGCGCGATCAGGCGGCCGTCGTGATGGAGGCGGGTAGCACTGCCGATACGCGGAAGCCGCCGGAGTCCGTCGGGCCCGATACGAAGACGCCGCCCAGAGCGTTTACCCGCTCCCGCATGCCTACCAGGCCGTTGCCGCCGCTCGGCAGGCCCGCGTCGGCCGCGCCGCCCTCGCTGGGGCCGTTCTCCACCTGGACCGCCAGCTCACCGTCGCGGTGCGCCAGCCGCACCCGCGCCCGTGCCCCCGGCGCATGCTTGTGCACATTCGTGAGCGCCTCCTGCACCACGCGATAGACGGTCCGCTCCACCCGCGGCGCATACTGCCGCCCGTCAGAAGCAGCCGGCTCCCCCTCGGCCACCCCGTCCACGGTCAGCTCGACGACCATCCCGGCCGCCCGGGACTGACCCACCAGATCCGCCAGCTCCGCCAGATGCGGCCCCTCGGCGTCCGTATCCACGGCGGCCGGCGCCGGCGACGAAGACCCGCCCGTCGGACCGCCGTCCTCCGAGGACTCCGCCGCGGCCCCGGCCATGGACGGCTCCGGGGACCGCGCCTGCACCGTCGCACCCGCCCGGGAAGCCACCGCCGCCAGCCGCTCCGGCGCATCCGACACCGCGGCACCCCGCACCGCCGCCCCGTCGGCCGTACGCAACACCCCCAGCATCTCCCGCAGCTCCGTCAGCGCCTGCCGCCCCATGTCGCCGACCAGACCCGCGTTCTTCGACGCCTTCTCCGGGTCCTTCAGCGCCACCGCCTGAAGCGCCGCCGCATGCACCACCATCAGACTCACCCGGTGCGCGACCACATCGTGCATCTCCCGCGCGATCCGCGTCCGCTCCTCGTTACGGGCCCACTCCGCCCGCTCCTCGGCCCGGTCCGCCAGCAACGACAGCTCGCGCTCCAGACCGTCCGCCCGCTCCCGCAGACTCTCCACGAGCCGCCGACGGGCACCCACATACAGCCCCCACAACACCGGCGGCGCCGTCAGCACCAGCCCCAGCGCGAGCGACATCGCCGGGATCAGCCACATCGGCGGCTGGAAGTCCTCCTGCGCCGCCACGTCCTGCCGCAGGCTGAGGAACGTCGTCACCAACGTCCCCGTCACCGTCATCCCCGCCAGCAACGCCGTGATCCGGCGCGGCACCTCCGACGCGGCGAGCGTGTACAGCCCCACCGTGCTCAGCAGCCCGCCCATCTCCGCCGGGATCACCGCTATCGAGACCAGCACCACCACCACCGGCCAGCGGCGGCGCAACAACAGCACCGGCCCCGCCAGCAGGCCGAGCAGTATCCCGAGCAGCTCGGGCAGCTGCGCCCCCTCGGCGAACCGCGCCCCCTCGAACGCACACTCCACCGTGGAAGCCGCCGCCAGAAACACATCCAGCACGGCACTCCGCCGGCGGGCCCACCACCACGGCCCGCTCACCGGCGCACCCCGCGCGCCCACACCTTCACTTGCCCCCGTCGCGGTCATACCGTCCAGCCTACGGGCGCCCGCCCCCGTTCCCCCGACCCATTACCGGCCCCTGTCCTGGCCCATTACCAGCCCTTACCGCCGGTTTTCACCCGAACTATTGAATCGCCCACATTTTCGACCTCCTCGCACGCCTGCACGCGCCACCCTGTTCCCATGCCGAACCCCCATCGGGAACACCCCGACTACGAGTCCTTACGCCCCCAGGCCGTCGCCCTGCGCCGGGCCGGCCTCAGCCGCCGCCAGATCCGCGACCGCCTCCACGTCCACAACAACGACATCCTCAACCGCCTCCTCGAAGGCGTCCCCGCCCCCGACTGGACCCGCCGCCCCAACGCCAAGGACGACCTCCGCGCACGGGCCCGCGAGCTCCGCAAACAGGGCCTCACCTACGACCGGATCCAGGTCGAGCTGGGCTGCTCCAAGAGCTCGATCTCACTTTGGGTGCGGGATCTGCCGAAGCCGAAGCCGCTCCGCACCCCGGCGGAGCAGGCCCGGATCGCCCGCGAAAAACGGTGGGAGCACGAGCTGGCGGTACGGGACAGGGAACGCCGGGAAACGAAGAGCGCAGCAACCCAGGAGGTCGGTGATCTGTCGGACCGGGAGCTCCTCTTCGCCGGAGCCGTCCTCTACTGGGCCGAGGGCGCCAAGGACAAGCCGTACAAGCGGCGAGAACACGTCCAGTTCGTCAACAGCGACCCCGGCGTCATCGAGGTCTTCCTGGCCTGGCTGCGCCTGCTCGGCGTGGAGCCGGACCGGATTGCCTACCGGGTCATGATCCACATGACTGCCGACGTGGAGGCGGCCGAGCGCTACTGGGCCGAACTCGTCGGCGTGGACGTCGCCGCGCTCCAGAAGACCACGATCAAGAAGCACAACCCCAAGACCACGCGCAAAAACGTCGGGGAGGGCTACCGCGGCTGCCTGGTGGTCCGGGTGCTACAAAGTGCAGAGCTATACCGTCGCATCGAAGGCTGGTGGTACGGCATAGTGTTGGGTGCCAAGCGGCCAGACTGACGAGATGTCCGGTTTGGGCCGCCTTACTATCCCCTGTGGTGTAATTGGCAGCACTGAGGCTTTTGGTGCCTTATGTCCGGGTTCGAGTCCTGGCAGGGGAGCACACGCACAAGAGGCGATTTTCCGGGTCCTGACCACGACGTCAGGACCCGCCCGCGTTTCGGCTGCAATACGCACCGGTATCCTTCGGATGACCACCACCCGAAGTAGCCAAGAAGCCGAAGGGCATCCCCGTGAGCGCCAACCGCCCGGCAGCCGTCGTCGTTCTCGCAGCGGGTGAGGGCACCCGCATGAAGTCGGCCACCCCAAAGGTCCTGCACACCCTCTGCGGCCGCTCCCTCGTCGGCCATGTCGTCGCCGCCTCCCGTGAGCTGGACCCCGAGCATCTCGTCGTGGTCGTCGGCCACGCCCGTGAGCAGGTGCAGGCGCATCTCTCCGCGGTCGACCCCGCCGTGCGCACCGCGGTGCAGCACGAGCAGAACGGCACCGGTCATGCGGTCCGTACGGCTCTGGAGGAGCTGAGCCAGAGCGGTGTGGCCGTCGACGGCACGGTGATCGTCGTCTGTGGTGACACCCCGCTGCTGACCGGCGAGACGCTCCGGCTGCTGGGTGACACGCACGCCGCGGACGGCAATGCCGTCACGGTGCTGTCGGCCGAGGTCCCGGACGCGACGGGTTACGGGCGTATCGTGCGCGACGAGAGCTCGGGCGCGGTGACCGCGATCGTCGAGCACAAGGACGCGAGTGTGGCGCAGCGGGCGATCCGGGAGATCAATTCCGGGGTGTTCGCTTTTGACGGGCGACTGCTGGTCGATGCGCTCGGCAAGGTGCGGACGGACAACAGTCAGGGCGAGGAGTACCTGACCGATGTGCTGGGGATCGTGCGGGAGGCCGGGCACCGGGTCGGTGCGGCGGTGGCCGGCGATCACCGGGAGATTCTGGGGATCAACAACCGGGTGCAGCTGGCGCAGGCGCGGCGGCTGCTGAACGACCGGCTGCTGGAGCGGGCGATGCTGGCCGGTGTGACGGTGGTGGATCCGGCGTCGACGTGGGTGGATGTGTCGGTGACGTTCGAGCCGGACGCGACGGTTCACCCGGGTACGGAGCTTCTGGGTGCGACGCATATCGCGACGGGTGCCGAGGTGGGTCCGCATTCGCGGTTGTCGGATACGTCGGTGGGTGCGGGCGCGGTGGCGTCGTTCACGGTGGCCGAGGGTGCGCGTATTGGTGAGGGGGCGAATGTCGGTCCGTACGCGTATCTGCGTCCGGGGACCGATCTTGGTCCGAAGTCGAAGGCCGGTACGTACGTGGAGATGAAGAACGCGTCGATCGGTGAGGGCACGAAGGTGCCGCATCTTTCGTATGTGGGGGATGCGACGATTGGTGAGTTCACCAATATCGGCGCGGCGAGTGTCTTTGTGAACTACGACGGTGAGGCGAAGCACCACACCACGGTCGGTTCGCATTGCAAGACGGGGTCGGACAACATGTTTGTGGCTCCTGTCACGGTCGGGGACGGCGCTTATACGGCGGCCGGCTCTGTTATCACCAAGGATGTGCCCCCGGGTTCGCTGGCGGTCGCGCGTGGCCAGCAGCGGAATATCGAGGGTTGGGTCGCGCGTAAGCGGCCTGGAAGCGCCGCCGCGCAGGCGGCTTCGGCTGCTCGCCAGGAGTCCGAGGGCGAGCGGTGATCGTGCAAGGGGTGCGCCGTGCGGGGCGTACCGTGATGAACGCACGCAAACTGTGATTCGAGGAGATTTGCTGTGACCGGGATCAAGACGACCGGCGAGAAGAAGCTGATGCTCTTCTCCGGCCGCGCCCACCCCGAGCTGGCGGAGGAGGTCGCGCATCAGCTGGGTGTGGGCCTGGTCCCGACGAAGGCTTTCGACTTCGCCAACGGTGAGATCTATGTCCGCTATCAGGAGTCGGCGCGTGGCGCGGATTGCTTTTTGATTCAGAGCCACACGGCTCCGATCAATAAGTGGATCATGGAACAGCTGATCATGATTGATGCGCTGAAGCGGGCCTCGGCCCGGAGCATCACCGTGGTCGTGCCGTTCTACGGTTATGCGCGTCAGGACAAGAAGCACCGTGGCCGTGAGCCGATTTCGGCGCGGCTGATCGCGGATTTGATGAAGACGGCGGGTGCGGACCGTGTGGTGACGGTTGATCTGCACACCGACCAGATCATGGGCTTCTTCGACGGCCCGGTGGATCATCTTTTTGCGCTGCCGGTTCTTGCGGACTATGTGGGCGCGAAGGTGGACCGGGAGAAGCTGACGGTGGTTTCGCCGGACGCGGGCCGGGTGCGGGTGGCGGACCGCTGGTGTGACCGTCTGGGTGCGCCGCTGGCGATTGTGCACAAGCGGCGTGACAAGGACGTGGCGAATCAGGTCACGGTGCACGAGGTCGTCGGTGATGTGAAGGACCGGGTGTGTGTCCTGGTCGACGACATGATCGACACGGGCGGCACGATTTGTGCGGCGGCGGATGCGCTGTTCGCGAATGGTGCGTCGGATGTGATCGTGACGGCGACGCACGGTGTGCTGTCGGGTCCGGCGGCGGACCGGCTGAAGAATTCGAAGGTGAGCGAGTTCGTGTTCACGAATACGCTGCCGACGCCTTCGGAGCTGGAGCTGGACAAGATCACGGTGCTGTCGATGGCGCCGACGATTGCCCGTGCGCTGCGTGAGGTGTTCGAGGACGGTTCGGTGACGAGCCTCTTCGAGGAGCAGTGAGTGCGGGCGTCGGGCGGGCCTGTGAGGTAGTCCGGCGCTGATCGACTTTGGGGCGGCCTTCCGGCCGGGTAGACTCGTGGAGTTGCTCGGCGAGGGAGGCCGCCTTTTTGGTGGTTGTCCGTTATCGACGCGCTCTTCGTAGCAGGTCTGTCGTGGGCCGGGTGACGCCCACCAGATGTTTCTGAGATACGAGGAGTGCAGTCATGGCCGAGGTCAAGCTCACCGCCCAGGTTCGTACCGACTTCGGTAAGGGTGCCGCCCGTCGCGCCCGCCGCGCCGACCTGGTTCCCGCGGTCATTTACGGTCACGGTGCCGAGCCGCAGCACGTCGCGATCAACAACCACGCGCTGATGATGGCCCTGAAGACGCCGAACGCCCTGCTGCGTCTGGAGTTCGACGGCAAGAACGAGCTGGTCATCCCCAAGGCCGTGCAGCGTGAGGCGATCCGTGGCTTCCTGGTGCACGCGGACTTCCTGGCCGTGAAGAAGGGCGAGAAGGTCAACGTCGAGCTGCCGATCCACACCGAGGGCGAGCTGGCCCCGGGCGGCAACCTGCTCGAGTACTCGCTGAACACCCTGCCGGTCGAGGCCGAGGCCACCCACATCCCGGAGTCGGTCACCGTCTCCATCGCGGGTCTGGACGCCGGCCACTCGGTGCAGGCGAAGGACATCGCGCTGCCGGCCGGTGTGTCGCTGGCCGTTGAGGACGACGCCGTGGTGCTGCAGGTCGTCGCGGCGCAGGCGGAGGCGCCGGCCGAGGAGGCCGCCGAGGGTGAGGGCGCTGAGGGCGCCGAGGCCTGAGTCTTTTTCGCTGAGGCGGGTTCTCAGCGCTTTGTCCAGCCGCTGCCGCGCGCCTTTGGGCGTGGGGTGGCGGTTGGGCTGTTTCATGGGCAGTTGCGGTCGGGGCCGGCGGGTGTGGCCGGCGGATGTGGGAGTGACTGAGATGGCGGACGCTGATCCGTGGCTGGTGGTGGGGCTGGGTAATCCGGGCCCGGAGTATGCGCGTAATCGCCACAATGTGGGTTTCATGGTGGCGGATTTGCTGGCGGAGCGGATGGGGGGCCGTTTCAAGGCGCACAAGGCGCGGGCGCAGGTGGTGGAGGGGCGTTGTGGTGCGCCGGGCCCGTCGGGTCGCCGTGTGGTGGTGGCGAAGCCGTTGTCGTTCATGAATCTGTCGGGTGGGCCGACGACGGCGTTGCGGGATTTCTACAAGGTGCCGGTGGGCAACATCGTGGCGATTCACGATGAGCTGGATATTGATTACGGTGCGCTGCGGCTGAAGCTGGGCGGCGGTGACAACGGTCACAACGGTTTGAAGTCGATCACGAAGTCGTTGGGGGCGGAGTATCACCGGGTGCGGTTCGGGATCGGGCGTCCGCCGGGCCGTATGCAGGTGGCGGATTTTGTGCTGAAGGATTTTTCGGCGGCGGAGCGGCGCGAGCTGGATTATTTCGTGGACCGTGCGGCGGATGCGGTGGAGACGCTGATTGTCGATGGTCTGGAACGGGCGCAGACCACGTACAACTCGTGAATGGGACAGTGGGGGTCAGTCTCTGACGAACCGTTGTCCGAGGTTGACGGGTGTGGGTGGATGGCCAAGGATCGCGGCCATGCCCAGAAGCAGTACGCGTACCCGTCCGGTCAGACGTAGTCGTTTCCGGCGTGCCGGTGAGAGCGCCTATGGGGCGCTCCTTGTCGCCAGGACCGGGTTGATGGGTTTGCTGGCGTTGCTCCTGCTGGTGGCGGGGGTGTGGACGTCGTGGCACACGGCGCAGTACGCGATGCTCGTCAAGGCGCGGGAGCGCGGAATGATGACGGTGTCGGCGTGTGCGGGTGAGCGGTGCACGGGCCCGTATGTTCCGTCGGCGGGTGAGGGCCGGCGGCTGGCGAAGGTGTCGATTGCGGAGGCGGCGGCGCCGGACAAGGGTGCGCGGGTCGAGGTGACGGTCAAGCCGGGGACGACGCATGCGGTGCGGACCGGGGCGGCCGGGATTCTGCATGCGTGGGTGCCGTTCGCGGGGTCGTTGTTGCTGGCGGCGCTGGTGGTGGCCGGGGGGATGCGGCTGCGGCGTACGGCGTGGGTGATGGGGTTGTTGGGGGCGGTGTTGTTGGGCGCGGCGTTCACGGCGCTGTAGAGGCGTTCATGGCGCTGTAGAGGCGTTCACGGCGCTGTAGCGCTGAAGACGGCGGCGGCCCGTCCTCCTTGGTGGGAGGGCGGGCCGCCGCCGTGGTGTGGTGCGGGGGTGGGTCAGCCGGTGTTGCGCAGTCCGGCGGCGACGCCGTTGACGGTGAGCAGCAGCGCACGGGCGAGGACCGGGTCGGGCTCCTCGCCGCGTTCGGCGGCGCTGCGCTGGCGGTCCAGCAGCGAGACCTGGAGGTAGGAGATCGGGTCCAGGTAGGCGTCGCGGATGTGGAAGGTCTGCTTGAGGACGTCGTTGGAGTCGAGGAGTTCCTTCTCCCCGGTGACGCGCAGGACCTCGGCGACGGTGAGTTCGTGCTCGGCCTTGATGACGTCGAAGACGTGCTTGAGCTTGTCGGGGACGAGGGTGTCGACGTAGTGCTGGGCGATCCGCAGGTCGGTCTTGGCCAGCGTCATGGTGACGTTGGACAGGAAGTTGCGGAAGAAGTGCCAGTACTCGTGCATTTCGTCCAGGACGCTGTCGAGTCCGGCCTCGCGGGCGGCCTTGAGGCCGGTGCCGACGCCGAACCAGCCGGGGACGATCTGGCGGGACTGGGTCCAGCCGAAGACCCACGGGATGGCGCGCAGTCCGTCGAGTCCGGCGCCGGAGTCGGGGCGGCGGGAGGGCCGCGAGCCGAGGTGGAGTTCGGCGAGCTGGTCGACGGGGGTGGAGGCGAAGAAGTACGCGGGCAGGTCCGGGTCTTCGACGAGGCGGCGGTAGGCGCCGTGGGCGGCGTCGGAGACGGTTTCCATGGCGGCGTCCCAGCGGGCGAGGGCCTCGTCGGACTGCCGGGGGGCGGTGTGCAGGGCGGAGGCCTGGAGGGTGGCGGCGACCGTCAGTTCCAGGTTCTCCCGCGCCAGGGACGGGACGAGGTACTTGTCGGAGATGACCTCGCCCTGTTCGGTGACCTTGATCTCGCCTTCGAGGGTTCCGTAGGGCTGGGCGAGGATCGCGTCGTGGGAGGGGCCGCCGCCGCGGCCGACGGTGCCGCCGCGGCCGTGGAAGAGGCGCAGCCGTACGCCGTGCCGGTGGGCGACGTCGCGCAGCAGGCGCTGGGCGCGGTGGATCTCCCACTGGGAGGTGGTGATGCCGCCGAACTTGGAGGAGTCGGAGTAGCCGAGCATGACCTCCTGGACGTCGCCGCGCAGGGCGACCAGGCGCCGGTAGGAGGGGTCGGCGAGCATCTCGTCGAGCAGCTGGTCGGCGATCTTCAGCTCGTCGGTGGTCTCCAGGAGCGGGACGATGCCGATCTTGGCCCAGCCGGCGTGCAGGTCGATCAGGCCGGCTTCGCGGGCGAGGACGGTGGCGGCGAAGACGTCGTCGGAGCCCTGGCACATCGAGATGATGTAGGACTCGACGACCTCAGGGCCGAAGGTGTCCTTGGCCTTGAGGATGGTGCGGAAGACACCGAGCGTCTTGGCGCCGGCCTCGTCGAGCGGTGCCGGGGTGGGGGCCAGCGGGCGGCGGGAGCGCAGTTCCTTGGCGAGGAGCTTGCGGCGGTAGTCGCGCGGCATGTCCACGTAGCGCCAGGACTCCTCGCCGAGGCGGTCGAAGAGCTGGCCGAGGGCGTGGTGGTGCGCGTCGGCGTGCTCGCGGACGTCCATGGTGGCGAGCTGCAGGCCGAAGGCGGCGATGGTGCGCAGGGTGCGCTCCAGGCGGCCGTCGGCGACCAGTCCGCCGCGGTGTGCGCGCAGCGAGGTCTGGATCAGGGCGAGGTCGTCGAGGAGCTCCACGGTGCCGAGGTAGTCACGGCCGGGGACGTGGGGGGTGTCGCCGGCGAGGCGTTCGCGGGTGTTGACGAGCTTCTGCCGGATGCAGGTCGCCTTGAGGCGGTAGGGCTCCTCGCTGTTCAGCCGCTTGTAGCGGGGGCTGATCTCGGGGAGGAGGTCGAGGTCGCGCTGGAGGGAGGCCAGCAGCTCGTCGGTGGCGCCGCAGTTGCGGATGGAGTTGGACAGCGCGCCGCGCAGCTCGTCGACGTGCTCCAGTGCGTCGGTGATGCCGTGCTCGTGCTGGAGGAGCAGGACGTCCCAGGTGACCTGAGGGGTGACGTTGGGGTTGCCGTCGCGGTCGCCGCCGATCCAGGTGCCGAAGGTGAGCGGGCGGGTGCCGGCGGGCAGCTCGGTGCCGGCCCGCTCCAGCTCGGCGGCGAGGTCTTCGAGGACGTCGCCGACCGCGCCCCGGCCCAGCTCGTCGAGGTAGTAGATGGCGTTGCGGGCCTCGTCGGTGGGCTCGGGGCGGGCGACGCGCAGCTCGTCCGTCTGCCAGATGAGGTCGATGTTCTCGGCCAGGCGCAGGTCGGCGCGGCGGCGCTCGCCGTCGGGGCTGTCGAGCAGTTCGGCGACCTTGCGGAGCTTGGTGAGGACGGAGCGCCGGGCGGCCTCGGTGGGGTGCGCGGTGAAGACGGGGCGTACGCCGAGGTTGCGGGCGGTCTCGCGGAGGTGCTCGGGGTCGGCGTCCTTGAGCATGTCGGCGGTGCGGGCGAGGATGCTGCCCTCGGCGGCGCGCCTGGCGCCCAGCTCCCGGCCGCGGTGGACCTGCTCGGTGACGTTCGCGAGGTGGAAGTACGTGGAGAAGGCGCGCACCAGCTTGGCGGCGGTGGCCAGGTCGGTGTCGCCCAGGAGCCGGGCCGCGGCTTCGCCGTCGGACCGGGTCAGGGCGCGTACCCGCTCGACCAGGTCGAGCAGTTCCTGTCCCTCTTGTCGGACGAGGGTCTCGCCGAGGAGATCACCGAGGCGGCGGATGTCGGCACGCAGGGCGACGTTGTCGCTCGGGCCGGCTTCGGGGCCTTCGATGGACACGATCTCGGCCGGAGTGTTGTCGGCACTGCTCACAGGTGCGGCTCCTTGCAGCGATCAGGGACGTCGCACCGCGACCCGTGGGAGGGGTCGGGACGGGCGACGGGGTGGGCAGGTCTGATGCGGGCGGGTTGCGGACCGCGCTGTCCGACGTCCCCAGGATAGGTCTGCCCAGCTTCGGCAGATCACACCGTCCGCTGTGTGGGCACTGCGTCACAGGTGGGAGGGTGTGGCGCCTGTCACGGCCTTGCCCGTGGCGGCGGCACTGCCATACTTACGAGACCGTAGGTTACGGTCCCGTAGCCGTAGCCGTGCCCCCGAGCCCCCGACGAGGGACACCATGACCGCTGGTCCTGAAGCCGTAGAAGATCCACCGATTCCTGCCGATTCCGCCGTCGGTCCGTCCGCCGGTACTCCGTCCGCGACGCTGGGCGGCGAGCAGCGCAGGTCGCTCGAACAGATCACGCTCCTGCTGTTCATCACCGTCCCGTTCGTGGCCCTGGTGGCCGCGGTGCCACTGGCCTGGGGCTGGGGGGTGAGCTGGCTCGATCTGGGGCTGATGGTGGCGATGTACTACATCGGCTGCCACGGCATCACGATCGGCTTCCACCGCTACTTCACGCATGGCGCCTTCAAGGCGAAGCGGCCGCTGCGGATCGCGCTCGCGATCATGGGGTCGCTGGCCGTGGAGGGGCCGCTGGTGCGCTGGGTGGCCGACCACCGCAAGCACCACAAGTTCTCCGACGCCGAGGGCGACCCGCACTCTCCGTGGCGCTTCGGCGAGACGGTGCCCGCCCTGATGAAGGGCCTGTGGTGGGCGCACATCGGCTGGATGTTCGACGAGGAGCAGACGCCGCAGCAGAAGTACGCACCGGACCTGATCAAGGACAGTGCGATCCGTACGATCTCCCGCCAGTTCGTGCTGTGGACGGCGGTGTCGCTGCTGATCCCGCCGCTGGTGGGCGGCCTGGTCACCTGGTCCTGGCAGGGTGCGCTGAGCGCGTTCTTCTGGGGTTCCCTGGTCCGTGTCGCGCTGCTGCATCACGTGACGTGGTCGATCAACTCCATCTGCCACGCGGTCGGCAAGCGCCCCTTCAAGTCCCGGGACCGTTCGGGGAACGTCTGGTGGCTGGCCGTCCTCTCGTGCGGTGAGTCCTGGCACAACCTGCACCACGCGGACCCGACCTGCGCCCGGCACGGGGTGATGAAGGGGCAGCTGGACTCCAGCGCCCGCTTGATCCGCTGGTTCGAGAAGGCGGGCTGGGCGTATGACGTCCGGTGGCCGGATGCGTCCCGTCTCGATGCCCGACGCGCGGAGAAGGCCGCCGGGGGTGCCTCCCGGCGGTAGCCGGGAAGGCATGATTGACGGGTGGCGATCGACGACAGCAGTACCAGCGGCAGCAAAAGCAAGTCTTCCTCCGCGGGGACGCGGCGGGCCCGCAGGGTCCGGATGACCGGTGCGGAGCGCCGGGAGCAGCTGCTGGACATCGGTCGCACGCTCTTTGCCGAGCGGGGCTACGAGGGCACGTCGGTGGAGGAGATCGCGGCGAAGGCCGGGGTGTCCAAGCCGGTGGTCTACGAGCACTTCGGCGGCAAGGAGGGCCTGTACGCGGTGGTCGTGGACCGCGAGATGCGGCAGCTGCTGGACATGGTGACGGGCGCGCTGACCGCCGGCCATCCCCGCGAACTCCTCGAACAGGCGGCTTTCGCGCTGCTCGACTACATCGAGACCTTCACCGACGGTTTCCGCATCCTGGTCCGCGATTCCCCCGTGGCCCAGTCGACGGGCACCTTCGCCTCCCTCATCAGCGATATCGCCACCCAGGTCGAGGACATCCTGGGCCTGGAATTCAAGGCCCGCGGCTTCGACCCGAAACTCGCCCCGCTCTACGCACAGGCCCTGGTCGGCATGGTCGCCCTGACCGGCCAGTGGTGGGTCGACACCCGCAAGCCGAAAAAGGCCGAGGTCGCGGCCCACCTGGTCAATCTTGCCTGGCACGGCCTGGGCAACTTGGAGGCGAAGCCTCGGTTGATAGGGCATCGGAAGAATTGAGGGTGCGCGGGGCGGGGCTGGGGGCGGGGCTCCTCGGGCCGGCGGGGCGGTGGGGCAGGCGCCTGCGGGCCGAGTGCCGGGCGTCTGCCATGGCATCCCGACGGCAACGCCTCAGCGATGACGACTCCCCGGTGATGCCTCAACGGCAGTGCCTCACATGGCGATCCGCCTGTTGATCATCGTCTGACACACTGGTCGGCCGCCGCCATCACCGCGCCTCACCAGGAGCCACGAGACGGTGATCCGGGTACGCGAGGGTGGGGACCTGCGGAACGAGGCGAGCCGGACCAGGAGCAGTAAACCGAATGACCGAGATAACGTTCTGCCTTTCCCGGGAAGAGTTTGCGCAGCAATTCACCGCACTGCCCGAGCACGAGGCATGGGGAGCCCTGCAAACGGGAAATGGGCGGATCGCCGCCGAATCACCACTGGCCCGCATTCATCGCCTCGGCGGTAGTGACGACCACGAGCCGGCCTTCGCCCTCACGGCCGCAGAGCCCACCCATACCCTGTGCACCGTCGTCCCTCAGGCCGGCGCCGCCGAGTCGCATACCGCATATACGGTGCATGACGGATCCGGCCGCTTCATCGGCCGGATCATCCACGAGCGTTCCCCACTGGGAATCCGCCAGGCGTGGCGCATCGAGGACGCGGCCAAGCAGTACAGCGCGGTCGCCTATAAGGGGACTATCCGCGGCTGGATCGCCTATTGGGCGATCTCGCCGTTCTGGGCCATCATGGCCCTGATCTTCCTCCTCAATGGCGATGTGCGTCCCGGCGGTTCACTGTGGAGCAAGCCCCACCGCGCCCGCTGGCGCATGCGGGCCGGCGGCGGCCCCAGGAAGGCTGCCCTCGATTTCAACACCGGCCGCTACCGGGCGGGCAGCGGGCAGCTGGACATGAACCTCATCCATGCGCAGGCCGTGCTGTACGGCGCGTAGCGCCGATAGAGCACCGAATCGAAGCAGGAATTACGGAGCGAGAAATGTCCGAGGTCACGTTCGGCATCACACGGAACGACGCTGCGAAGGAGTTCTCCGCGTTGCCGGGGTGTGAGGCATGGGGGATCCTGCACCCGGGACGGACCGGGAAGATTGCCCCCGGCCCGGCGCTGGCCCGGGTTCATCACCACATCACCAGTTCCGAGCAACAGCCGGCCTTCACGCTTACGACCGCTGCAGAGCCCGCACACACCCTGTGCACCATCGCCCCTCAGGCCGGCGCCGCTGCCCAGCAGACCGTCTATGCAGTGCATGACGGATACGGCCGATTCATCGGTCAGGTGACCCACGAACGTTCCCCCCGAGGAATGCGTCAGGCGTGGCGCATAGAGGACGCGGGCGGGCAGCGCAGCATGACCGCCTATAAGGGGAATATCCGCGGCTGGATCGCATATTGGGCATTCTCGCCCTTCTGGGCCCTTCTTGCGTTGCTGAATCTGCTCAACGGCGATACGCATTCGAGCTGGTGGCTTTGGGGCAAGCCCCGCCGCGCCCACTGGCGCACGCGAGCCGGCGACGGGCCGCGGAAGCCCGCCCTCGACTTCAAGTCCGGCCGATACCGCGCGGATACCGGACTACTGGATGCGAACCTCATCTATGCGCAGGCCACACTGTACGGCGCGTAGCAACGGGCCGGACGCCGCTCCCTTTTCCGCGGAGCACCTCCGTACAGACATCATGCGAATGTTCGATCGTTTGGCGACATTTCCGGCACACCCCACACCCGCTTTCCCCTTTCTTTAATCCATCTTTGCCCCACACCCTCACTTCACATTACCCACCTTTTACCTCCGCGTTTTCACCCCGCCAGGTGATCACGATACGGTGAGCGGATGCGTCGATTCGGGATCGCCGCATCCAAGAAATCGCCGAGCGACGGGGGAATCACGCCATGGCGGCAGACTTCAAAATCGACGTCGAGCGCGTACAGGGGATGCTCAATAAACTCGCAAACGCCGACGATCGTATGCGGGACGCCCAGCAGCGCCTGAACAAGGTGGGCCCGAAGACGCTGGGAACCGACGGCCTCGATGATGCCTGTGATGAATTCCAGGGCCAGTGGGGCGACGGCATCAAGCGCATCGCGGATGCCGCGAAGGATATTCACGAGAAGCTCAAGATGACTCTGGACGCCTATAAAGCGGGCGAAGAGGAAAACGCCAAGATGCTCGGCAAGAAGTAATCACCGGCTCGGCCCGAGAAGCGACTGACAACAGGGGGAAACGCATGTCCTGGCGCAGCATGTTCATCGACGACGACTCGGCCTGGCCCGGGGTCGGATTCAATCCGGCCAAGGGGGATCTCCACGCCATCCAGGCACTCTCCTCGGACGTGAAGTCCGTGGGCGACGAGCTGGATGAGCTGGACCATCTGCTCAAGGCGGTCGGCAAGAGTGACGGCGCCTGGGAGGGCGAGGCGGCCCGGAACTTCGCCAAGAAGCTCGGCGAACTCCCCAAGTACCTCAAGCAGGGCAGCGAGTCCATGCACGACTGCGCCAAGGCGCTGCGCGGCTGGCACGGCCATCTGCAGGGATTCCAGGAAAAGGCCGGGAAGATCGAGGCGGAGGCGGCGTCGGCCCGTAAGCAGGCGGAGTCGGACCTCGATCACTACAACGACGTGTACCAAAAGTACGCGCCGTACTTCGGGCAGCCGATGGAGCCGGCGGCTGCCAAGCGGATGGACAACGAGATGGACGCGGCCAAGGAGAAGGCCGACCACTCCAAGGACAAACTCGAGGACCTCATCCGCGAGGCCGAGCGGATCTACGCGCAGTGGAAGGACCGGGCCGGCGAGGCCGAACGCGCGATCCTGAAGGCCTCGGAGAACCACCCGCCGGACCTCCACTGGTGGAGCAAGGCGATGGACGGGCTCAAGGCCGGCTTCCGGGCATTCACGGACTGGCTGGTCGAGAACGCGGATCTGCTGTCGACCATCTCGTCCGGCCTGGCGGCTGCCGCTCTGGCGTGCCAGATCATCCCGGGCGTCGGCACGGCGGTGGGCACGGTGCTCGGCGGCGCTTCCGCAGTGTTCGCGGCGGGCGCCATGGCGGGCCACTGGATCGGCAACGCACGGGGCAACGGCACACCGGGGTGGAAGATCGGGCTCGATGCGCTCGGCGTCGTTCCTGGTTTCGGCGGAGCGATCAAGGCAGCGAAGGGCGGTTGGGCTGCGGCCGCCAGAGCTGAGGCCCAGTTCGGCGGAAAGCTGGCGGGGGCGGCCAAGGCACTCGGGCCGGGGAACATCGTCAAAAGTACCCCCTCGGGCATGGCTGAGGCCCTCTCCGACGGCCTGGGCCAGAAGGGGATCAACTGGGTCTCCAAGAAGTTGATCAAGACGGAGCTTCCAGGCGCCCCCACCCAGTTGATCCTCAAGACGGGCTCCACCCTCAATGGCGCCTATCACCACCTCGCCGATGGCGGCGAGACGAAGACCCAGGCGCCGGGCCCGTCCGGCGCGAAGTTCCATCAGACGCTGGCCGCCTGAGGGCTGAGGGGAACGAGAAGTGTCGTATCCGTCCGCCCCCGCCGAAGCAGCGGCCACCACTCCGCCTTCGGCTCCGAAGCGGACCCGGCTGAACATCGGCTGGGTCATGCCGCCGTTCGTACGGGAACTGCCCGTGGACGCGCCCGACTACGAGACCGGCGCGGAGCAGTTGTACACGCTGGTCACCGATCTGATGCCGGACCGGTCGGACGAGGACCGGTTCCGTTTCGCGCTGGCGCTCGGGTCACAGATGGACCTGATGCTGGAGGCCAATGTCATCTACGCCGGGCTCTGCCTCCTCGAAGTGGAGGGCCGTCCGAGCGGTTCCACCATCGTCGTCAGCCAGATCGAGCACGAGAGCGACGACGACGAGGAACTCCTGCGCACCACACAGGAGACGCTGGAGCGGACCCACCCGGACGACGACTACCAGCGCGTGGACCTGCCCTGCGGGCCCGCTCTCAGCCGCATCGGCGCATCGGGCTTCATCATCTCCGCGCAGTGGTCCCCCACGGGTCAGGAGGTGGCGGTCCAGCAGTCCCAGATCCAGGTGTACATCCCGCTGCCCGGAGCACGCGAGATGCTGATCTTCGCGCTCGACTCCCCCTCCAGCGAGGACTGGGATCTGCACTCGGAGCTCTTCGCCGAGATCCTCAAGACCATCGACTGGGGTACCGACCAGGAGGTCGAGGACTACCGGGCCATGCGGCAGAGCGCCCCGGCCGCGGTCGAGCCGACGGACGGAGTGAAGCAGGAGCTGTATTGGCATTCCAGCAGGCTGATGGATGCCGTAGCACTGCACGGCAGCATGGGCGGCGGGCAGGTCACGTCCGTGACGTGTGCGGAGTGCTGGGCCAAGGGCCTGCGGTCCGCCTGCTCGGCACGACACGGCTGGTCCATCGGCAGCGTGATGAACGGCGATCTCACGCTTGCACTGCCGAGGGCCGTCGCCGCGTTCGCGTCGCGCGGATGGCAGACGGAGACGGAAAGCGGCGGGAATCACGCCCGTGTATGGGCCGAGGACGAGGCGCCTGAGCAATCGGCGGGTTATGCGTTCACCGCCTCGGTGGACATCGAAGCCGGCACGTTCACGGCCGAGGTGACTGCCCCGTGTACCCGCGCCGCTGCCCCTACTGATTCCCTGTTTGGTTAAGAGGAGCTGAGAATGATGCGGGCCGATCTGGAGCAGAAAATCCCCGCGGTACTGCCCGCAGGCGAGGTCTATCTGGGCGGGTTCACCACGTCGCGCTCGCCCTATGCCACCGGTACGGGTGGCTGCGACGTGCCGGACAAGCGACGGCCCCGGGTGCTGGCCGACGGCCGGTCCAGTTCCGGGGATTTCCTGGGAAAGTTCGGGGAATTCGTCTTCCGTTTCCTGACCGCCGACTTTTCGTCGCCCAGTCAGTTCGACAAGGTGACCGATCCCGCCAAGAGGGCCAAGGCGCAGAAGAGGAAGAAGACGTTCTTCGGCGGCTGGGACAGCCTGGCCGGCCAGTGGCTGGCGGCAGCTCAGCCGCGGGCCAAGGTGGGTGTCGTGGTCGCGGTCGCGCTCACCGAGAGAAACTTCCACTTCGTGTACGCGCAGTACAACCGCTGGAACGGGAAACTGGACGAGGCGATCGAACTGGGTCCGAGTTTCCGTCGGGACTGCCTGTCCTGGACGCGGCTGACCGGCGCCCATGACCACGACGTGCAGCTCGGTTTCTCCGACGGCTCGTGGGGGACGCTGTTCGGTCCCGACACGGAGGAATGCGCGAAGTTCTTCCCGCACACCCTCGGCAAGCGGGACCCCATCCCGTAGCTCGAAATCCCGTAGCTCAAAGGCCGCAAATCCCCTGGACGCCCAGCTGGAGCCGGCCCGTGCCGGCCTCGGACCGGTAGTCGCCACGCGCGGCGAGCTGGATGTGGTCGAGGCCGGTGATCACGGCGCGGGTCACCTCGGAGGGGGAGAGTCGGGGCGCGGCCGCGGGGGTGGCGGCCGACGGTGGGCGGGGGGCGTCAGTGTGCCGTGGGCTTCTGGGCGACGGCGAAGATGCGGCGGAAGGGGAAGACCGTGCCATGGCGGCCCGTGGGGTAGGCCTTGCGGAGGGCTTCGCGGTATTCGGCGAGGAAGGCTTCGCGGGCGGCCGGGTCGTTCTCCAGGGCGGTGAGGACGGGGCGCAGGGCGGTGCCCTTGACCCAGTCGAGGACCGGGTCGTCGCCCTCCAGGAGCTGGACGTAGGTGGTTTCCCATACGTCGGCGGCGCAGCCGAGGTCGGTGAGGCGCTCCAGGTAGGCGGCCGGTTCGAGGATGTGGATGAAGCGGCGGCCGTGGGTGTTGAGCCGCTCGCGCCACTGAGGGGCGTCGCACAGCTCGCCGAGGAGGGCGTGGCTGGGTGAGGTGAAGTTGCCGGGGACCTGGAAGGCGAAGGTGCCGCCGGGGGCGAGGGCCTCGATCCAGCGGGCGAAGGAGTCCGGGTGGTTGGGGACCCACTGCAGGGCCGCGTTGGAGACGATCAGGTCGTAGGTCTCCTCGGGCGTCCAGTCGGCGGCGTCGGCGGGGGCGAAGTCGAGGTGGCCGCCGCCCGGGGTGGGGCCGGCGTAGGTCTCGGCCTCTTTGAGCATGTCCGGGGAGTTGTCGAATCCGGTGATGTGCGCGTCCGGCCAGCGGGTGGTGAGCTGGGCGGTGACGTTGCCGGGGCCGCAGCCGAGGTCGGCGATGCGGGCGGTGCGGTCCTGCCGGGGCAGGTCGGGTATCCGGTTGAGCAGGTCGTGGAACGGACGGGTACGGTGCCCGGAGTGGCGGAGATATTGCTGCGGATCCCAGGTTGGTGCGTCGTGCATGTTCGAAACCCCTTTGCCGATGCAGGGCTGACACAAGGCTGGCACGGTCTGGTTCGGGCCGTCTCGGCTGGAAACCGAGCCCCCGCCGACGATGCCCATAGTCCAGCGAAATATATCTCGACGTCAAGAGACTTCATGTCGACAGACCCTCTACACTGATCGTCATGGAGGACGAGGTCGACCGACTGGTCGCAGCATGGCGCCGCGAGCGCCCGGACCTCGACGTGGAGCCGCTTGAGGTCCTCAGCCGCGTCTCCAGGCTGGCCAGACACCTTGACCGGGCCCGCCGTATCGCCTTTTCCGAGGTGGGCCTGGAGCCGTGGGAGTTCGATGTACTCACCGCGCTGCGGCGCGCCGGGGCGCCGTACCAGCTCTCCCCCGGGGCGCTGCTGACGCAGACACTGGTCACCTCGGGGACGATGACCAACCGCATCGACCGGCTGGCCAAGAAGAACCTCGTCGAGCGGCTGCCCGACCCCAGCGACCGGCGCGGAGTGCTGGTCAGACTGACCGCGGAGGGCCGCGACAAGGCCGACCGGTCACTGGCCGGACTGCTGTACCAGGAGCGCGCCATTCTCGCCGAGCTGTCCCGACAGCAGCGCAGTGAACTGGCCGGACTGCTGCGGCAGTTGACCGGGCCGTTCGACAACACTCCCGGATAGCCGCCCAGGGACGCCCAGGCGCGTCGCGAAGGCAGCTCCGCACCGGCGTGCGACCGGTTGGCGCACCGCATTTGGCGGCGCGCTAGAAGGTGGCGCGCGCCCCCTGAATTCGCGTGCGCCCCTCGCCATCCCTGTCCCCTTGCCCGCCGCTCGCCCCGTGGGCTTGGATCGCGCCATGAGCCAGCAGCGCGCACCGCATCCGGCGAACGGCCCGTACGGCAGGCGGTTCGAGGGCCGTACGGTCCTGGTGACCGGGGCCGCCGCCGGGATCGGGGCGGCCACCGCCGACCGGCTGGCGGCCGAGGGCGCCGGGGTGCTGCTGCTGGACATCGACGACGCGCGCGGCGAACACACCGCGCGGCGCATCCGGGCGGCCGGCGGCCGGGCCTCGTACGAGCACTGCGATGTGGCGGGCGAGGACGACTGGCGGCGGGCCGTCGAGGCGGCGCGGCAGCGCTACGGCCCGGTGGACGGGCTGGTCAGCAACGCCTTTGTGCCGTCTGTGGCGGCCGCCGACCGCACCCCGCTGGCGGACTGGGACCGGCAGCTCGCGGTCAATCTCACCGGTTCGTTCCTGGGCGTACGCGCCGCCCTGGCGGATCTGCGGGCGCGCGGCGGCGCGGTGGTGCTGACCTCGTCCGTGCATGCCCTGGTCGGGCTGCCGGGACGGCCTGCCTACGCCGCGGCGAAGGCCGGACTGACCGGTCTGGGCCGTCAACTGGCCGTCGAATACGGGCCGGAGGTGCGGGTCAACAGCGTGCTGCCGGGCCCCGTGCTGACGGCTGCATGGGACGGGATCGGCGAGGAGGAACGGCAGGCCAGCGCCGCGGAGACGGCGGCGCGGCGGCTGGGGCGGCCCGAGGAGATCGCCGCGGCCATCGCCTTTCTGCTCTCCCCCGAGGCGTCCTTCGTCACCGGGGCGAGCCTCGTCGTCGACGGCGGCTGGAGCGTGTACAAGAACTCCTCGTGAGCCGGTTCTGCTGACGGCGGGGCCGCGGCGCCCCGCCCGGGCCTCGATCCGTAGGGGGATCCATGGGCATCCATTTCGGCGGCGACTACAACCCCGAGCAGTGGCCCGAGGAGGTGTGGGCCGAGGATCTGAAGCTGATGAAGGCGGCCCGTGTCACCCTGGTCACCGCCGGGATCTTCTCCTGGGCCAAGGTCGAACCCCGGCCCGGGGCATGGGACTTCGGCTGGTTCGACCGGGTCATGGACGGGCTGGCGGGCGCCGGTATCGCCGTCTGTCTGGCGACCATGACCGCCTCACCACCACCGTGGCTCTCCCGCGCGCACCCCGAGATCCTGCCCGAGGACGCCGACGGCCGGCGGCGCTGGCCCGGCGCCCGGCAGCACTACTGCCCCTCCAGCCCCGTCTACCGCGCCCACGCCGTACGCCTCGTCGAACAGCTCGCCATCCGCTACGCCGGCCACCCCGCGCTCGCCATGTGGCACATCGGCAACGAATACGGCTGCCACACCCGCCACTGCTACTGCGAGGTGTCGGCCGACGACTTCCGGCGCTGGCTGCGCGAGCGGTACGGGAGCGTCGACGCGCTCAACGCCGCCTGGTCGACGGCCTTCTGGTCACAGGCGTACGGCGACTTCGACGAGGTGCTGCCGCCCCGCACCGCGCCCACCTTCCCCAACCCCGCACAGCAGCTGGACTATCTACGCTTCGGTGACGAGGCACTGCGCGCCTGCTACTTGGCCGAAAAGGCGGTGCTGGAACGTGTCACCCCGGGAATTCCGGCCACCACCAATCTGATGCCGCAGCACAAGCCGGTCGATGCCTTCGCCTGGTCGTCCCATATGGACGCGATGGCGCTGGACTTCTACCAGGATCCACATGTGCCCGACGATCACGTCCGGGCCGGATATGTCTTCGACCTGATGCGCTCGGCGCGTTCCGGGCAGCCCTGGATGCTGCTGGAACAGGCGCCGGGCGCGGTCAACTGGCGGCCCCGCAACGGTCCCAAGCCGCCCGGTGCGATGCGGCTGTGGAGCTGGCAGGCCGTCGCCCAGGGCGCGGACGCGGTGCTGTTCTTCCAGTGGCGGCAGTCCCTGGGCGGCGCGGAGAAGTTCCACTCGGCGATGCTGCCGCACGGCGGGACCGACACCCGCGTCTTCCGTGAAGTGTCGGAGTTGGGACGGGAGTTGGCGTCACTGCCGGGCATCGAGGGGACCCGGTCACGGGCCGGGGTGGCGCTGCTGGCGGACTGGCACAGCTGGTGGGCGCTGGAGCTGGACTCCAAACCGTCGACCGCGCTGGACCACTCCCGTATCGCGCTGGATCACTACCGGCCGCTGTTCGAGGCGGGTGTGGCCTGCGATGTGCTGCCGCCGCAGCGCGACCTGTCCGGCTACCGGCTGGTCGTGGCGCCGAACCTGTATCTGCTCACCACGCGGGATGCCGAGCGGCTGGCCGCCTATGTACGCGACGGCGGGCAGCTGCTGGTGTCGTTCTTCTCCGGGATCGTCGACGCGCACGACCGGGTGCACCCCGGCGGCTACCCGGCGCCGCTGCGGGCGCCGCTGGGGCTGCGGGTGGCGGAGTTCTGGCCGCTGGAGGCGGGCCGGTCGGTGGCTGTCGACGGAGATTACGCGGGGCAGGCGGACCTGTGGTCGGAGGCCCTGGACCTCGAAGGGGCCGAGGCGCTCGCCCACTTCACGGACGGGGAGCTCGCCGGATGGCCCGCGGTGACCCGGCACTCCTACGGGCGGGGCACGGTCTGGTACGTCGCCACCCGGCTCGAACCGGCGCTGATGCGGGCGCTGCTGGACGAGGTCCGCGCGGCGGCCGGTGTGGAGCCCGTACTGCCGGGGCTGCCCGCGGGCGTCCAGGCCACCGTCCGCGAGGGCGCCGGCGGACGCTATCTCTTCCTCCTCAACCACGGGACGGAGGCGGCCGAGGTCGGGCTGCCGGCGCCGCTGCGGGATGCGCTCGCGGCGCGCGGCACGGCCGGGGCCGGGGCCGTCGACCGGATCACGCTGGGGGCACGGGGCGTGGCGGTGCTGACGGAGCCGTAGGGCGTGGCGGGTGCGTGGCCGTGCTGACGGAGCCGTAGAGCGCGCCGGGGCGTGCCCGTGCTGTGAGGAGCCATAGGGCCTGCCGGGGACGTGCCCGTGCTGTGGCGGAGCCGTAGGGCCTGCCGGGTCCCTGCCCCGATCCGCCGGACCGGCGCCAGGAGCCCGCGGCGGGCTCAGGCCCCCAGCCGTCCCCCGGGTCCCGTGCCGCTCACGGCACCGGCACCGAGGCCGCCGCGGCCGCCGCCTCCAGCTCGACCGGGCCGACGCCGGCCCGGCGGGCCAGTGCCACCGCCGCGAGGGTGGAGTGCACCCCGAGCTTGCCGAGCACGTTCTGCATATGGGTACGGACCGTGTGCGGCGAGAGGAACAGCCGCTCGGCGACCGCCTTGCGGCCCAGGCCCGCCACCATGCACCGCAGCACCTCACGCTCGCGCGGGGTCAGCGACTCCACCAGCCGCTCACTCTCCGAACGGTGCTTGCGGGCGGCCGTCAGCTCCCGCAGCACACCGGTCAGCAGCGCGGGCGGCAGATGCGTCTCGTCGCGGAGGACACCGCGGATGACGGCGAGCAGCCGGGAGAGCGAGCAGTCCTTGGCGACCCAGCCGGAGGCACCGGCCTGCAGGGCGGCGGCCGCGCGGCGCGGATCGTCGCGGTCGGCGAGGACGACGGTGCGCAGATACGGATGGCTGGTGCGCAGGCCGGAGACCAGCGCGATGCCGTCCCGCGGCACGGCGCGCGGCACGGTGTCGCGGGCGGCTCCCTGTGCGGGCACCGCGAGCAGCGGCGCGGCGAGGTCGGCGTCGGCGAGCAGCACGTCGAAGCGGTGGCCGTCGGTGGCCGCCCGGTCCAGATTGCGCAGGGCAGCGGGGGCGCTGCCCGCGGCCGCGACGTCCACGTCCTGTTCCGCGGCGAGCGCGGCCGCCAGGGATTCGGCGAAGATGCGGTGGTCGTCGACCACCAGAACCCGGATGCGTTGCACAGAGACCCCCTGTCTCGGTGAACGGACCATAGCGGGCACGGCGCCCGAGTTGAAGATCGCCTCAGCCGCACGGCCGCCGCCGTGCCGACTTTGCTACCCCACCCCGGGCGCCGTACCCGAACGGTCTCGCCCCCTGATCGGCACCGGCCCCCACCGGTGCAGGCTCCCAGCGTACGGACGGGGTGCGGCGAGGGAAGGTGATTGGCGAAACTGCTTCCCCCGCCGGGCTGTTCGGCGCCTGTCCGGTGGCTTCACGCCGTCCGGCGCGCCCTACTCGACGCGGTGCGCCCCCGCGCTCGCGACGGCCTCGAAGATCCGCGGGGCGGCATGGCCGGCCGCCGCGAACGCCTCGGTGACCGCCGCGCTCACGGCCGTGGCGTCCGCCTCCTCGACGAGCACGATCGCCGAGCCGCCGAAACCGCCGCCGGTCATCCGGGCCCCGAGGGCGCCCGTCGCCAGCGCGGAGTCGACGGCGAGGTCGAGCTCGGGACAGGAGATCTTGAAGTCGTCGCGGAGCGAGGCGTGGCCGGCCGTCAGCAGCGGGCCGATGGCGCGGGTGCGGCCCGCGTCGAGGTGGGTGATGACCTCTTCGACGCGGTGGTTCTCGGTGACGATGTGCCGGACGAGGGCCTGGACGACGGGGTCTCCGGCCAGCCCTGACAGCGCCTCGGGCAGTTGCGCGTAGGGCACGTCGCGCAGGGCAGGCACCCCGAGCGCCCGCGCGCCGCGCTCGCAGCCGGCGCGCCGCTCCGCGTATGCGCCGTCCCCCAGCTCGTGCTTCACCCGGGTGTCGACCACGAGGAGCCGCAGGCCCTCCCCCGTCAGGTCGAACGGGACCTGGCGCCGGGTGAGGTCGCGGGTGTCCAGGAACAGGGCGTGGCCCTCGGTGCAGCAGGCCGCTGCGGTCTGGTCCATGATCCCGCAGGGCACCCCGACGAAGGCGTTCTCGGCCCGCTGGGCGAGCTGCGCCAGCCGCTGCGGCTCCTGGCCGAGCGCGTACAGGTCGTTGAGGGCGAGCGCGGTGACGACCTCCAGGGCGGCGGAGGAGGAGAGTCCGGCGCCGGTGGGCACCGTGCTCTCGAAGTGCAGATCCGCGCCGCCGACGGGGAGGCCGGCCTCCCGCATCGCCCAGACGACGCCGGCCGGGTAGGCGGCCCATCCGCCGCTGCGTTGGGCGCCGCCCCGGCTCGTCTCCAGTGCCCCGGAGGCCGTCTCGGGCCATGGCCGCAGCTCGTCGAGGCGCAGTGCGACGATGCCGCCGTCGGCGCCGCCGGAGTGCAGCCGCAGCACCCCGTCGGTGCGGGCCGAGGCGGCGGCGAGGGTGGTGTGCGGCAGGGCGAGCGGCATCACGAAACCGTCGTTGTAATCGGTGTGTTCACCGATCAGGTTGACCCGGCCGGGCGCCGCCCAGGTGCCCGTGGGGGCGGCGCCGTACACCGCGGCGAACTGCCCGGCGGTGTGCCGGCCGCGCCCGGTGGCCGGGGCCGCGGTTCCGTGTGCGGTCATCAGGACTCCTTCGTCCGTTCTAGGTGCTGCGCGAACTCCCAGGCGTCGGCGACGATGCCGGCGAGGTCGGCGCGGGCGGGCCGCCAGCCGAGGCGGTCGACGGCGGTCTGCGCGGAGGCCACCAGCACGGCGGGGTCGCCGCCGCGGCGCGGGGCGGCCACCTCCGGGACGGGGTGCCCGGTGACCTTGCGTACGGTCTCGATGACCTCGCGGACGGAGAAGCCGTTGCCGTTGCCGAGGTTGCAGATCAGATGCTCACCGGCGGTGGCGGCGTCGAGGGCGAGGAGGTGGGCCTCGGCGAGGTCGGCGACGTGGATGTAGTCGCGGACGCAGGTGCCGTCGGGGGTGGGGTAGTCCTCGCCGTAGACGGAGATCGCCGCGCGCTTGCCCTGGGCGACCTGGAGGACGAGCGGGATCAGGTGCGACTCGGGGTCGTGGCGCTCGCCGCAGCTGCCGTAGGCGCCGGCGACATTGAAGTAGCGCAGTGAGACGGCGGCCAGGCCGTGGGCGGCGGCCTCGCCGCTGATCATGTGGTCGACGGCGAGCTTGCTGGCGCCGTACGGGCTGGTCGGCGCGGTCTCGGCGGACTCCGTGATCGGGGTGGACGCCGGCTCGCCGTAGGTGGCGGCGGTGGAGGAGAAGACGAGGGTGCGGACACCGGCGTCGCGCATCGCGGCGAGCAGGTCCATGGTGCCGCCGACGTTGTTGCGCCAGTACTTCTCGGGGTCCACGACGGACTCGCCGACCTGGGAGAAGGCGGCGAAGTGCAGCACCGCGTCGTAGGAGGGGTCGAGCCACTTCGCCGCGTCCTGGATGCGGCCCTCGATGAAGTGGGCTCCGGCGGGGATGCCCTCGCGGTGGCCGGTGGACAGGTCGTCCAGCACGGTGACCTCGTGGCCGGCCTGCAGCAGATGTGCCGCAACGACGCTGCCGACATATCCCGCACCACCGGTGACCAGGTACTTCTTGCTCACTCGCTCGCTACCTCTCGCAGTCGCTCGGCCGCGGCCTCCGGCGGCACATCATTGATGAACACGTTCATGCCGGATTCGGAACCCGCGAGAAACTTCAGCTTGCCGGAAGTTCGGCGGATGGTGAAAAGCTCAAGGTGGAGTGCGAAGTCCTCGCGGCGCCCGGCGCGCAGCGGCGCCTGGTGCCAGGCGGCGATGTACGGCGTGCGCGCGGCGCCGGCCGCACGGGCCCCCCGGCTCGCCCCCTCCCCTTCTTTCCCGCCGTCCCGCCCGGCTTCTTTCCCACCGTCCCGCCCGACGAAGATCCGGTCGAAGCGCCGCAAGACTTCCAGATAGATCTGTGGGAATTCTGTGCGCGCGGCCTCGTCGAGGGCGAGCAGGTCGGGGACCCGGCGCTTGGGGTAGAGGTGCACCTCGTAGGGCCAGTGGGCGGCGTACGGGACGAAGACCACCCAGTGCTCGCCCTCCAGGACGATCCGGCGGCCGTCGGCCAGTTCGTCGGCGACCGTGTCGTCGAAGAGGTTGCCGCCGGTGGCCTCGCGGTGCGCGGCGAGCGAGGTGAGCATCCGCTCGGTGCGCGGGGTGATGAAGGGGTACGCGTAGATCTGGCCGTGCGGGTGGCCGAGGGTGACGCCGATCTCCGCGCCGCGGTTCTCGAAGCAGAAGACCTGCTCCACACCGGGGAGTTGGGACAGTTCCGCGGTGCGGTCGGTCCAGGCCTCCAGGACCAGGGCGGCCTGCTCCTCGCTGAGGTCGGCGAAGGAGGCGTCGTGGTCGGGGGTGAAGCAGACGACCTCGCAGCGGCCGCTGTCGCCGGCGAGGGAGGGGAAGCGGTTCTCGAAGACGGCGACGTCGTAGTCGGGGGCGGGGATCTCGGAGAGCCGGCCGTCACGGGAGGGGCACAGCGGGCATTCGTCGGCCGGGGGGTGGTAGGTGCGGGCCTGGCGGTGTGAGGCGATGGCGACCGAGTCGCCGAGGAGCCGGTCGTGCCTGATCTCGGAGGCGGTGGCGACGGGGTCGAGGGGGCGGTGGTCCCGCTCGTCGCGTACGGCGTCGTCGCGCAGGTCGTAGTAGATGAGCTCCCGGCCGTCCGCCAGCCGGGTCGTCGTCTTCTTCACGGAGCTCCTCACACGCCCACCAAACACAAACAAACACAATGAAGCACAACTCAACAGCGGCGTCAACGCTGGGCACAGCACGGGATACCCCAGGGGCATATACGACATATCGACAGGCCCGATCACAGATCAACAACTCAACCAAACAAAAGTATTCAGTTTCTGAGGGCCCGGGCGTAGCTTTCTGTGCGTTCCGGTCGCGCAAAGAAGCGAGTACCCACCATGATCACCCTGGCCGAGGGGCTACGGCTCCCTACCAACGGGCTGGATTACACGATCCTGGCCCTCTACTTCGTCGTCGTCCTCGGCATCGGATTCGCGGCCAAACGCAGCGTGAAGACGAGCCTGGACTTCTTCCTCTCCGGGCGGTCACTGCCTGCCTGGGTCACCGGTCTCGCGTTCGTCGCCGCCAACCTCGGCGCCACCGAGATCCTCGGTATGGCCGCCAATGGCGCGCAGTACGGGGCCTACACCGTCCACTGGTACTGGATCGGCGCCATCCCGGCGATGGTCTTCCTCGGCCTGGTGATGATGCCGTTCTACTACGGCTCCAAGGTCCGCTCGGTGCCGGAATTCCTCCTGCACCGCTTCGGCCCCTCCTCGCACCTGCTCAGTTCGGTCATCTTCGCCGTCTCGTCCGTACTGATCGCGGGCGTGAACCTGTACGCGATGGCGATCGTGCTGCAGGCGCTGCTCGGCTGGCCGCAGTGGGTCGCGATCGTCGTCGCGGGCTTCTTCGTCCTCGCGTACATCACCATCGGCGGTCTCTCCTCGGCGATCTACAACGAGGTGCTGCAGTTCTTCGTCATCCTGGCGGCGCTGATACCGCTGACCGTCGTCGGCCTCAAGCGCGTCGGGGGCTGGGACGGACTGACCGACTCGCTCACGTCCTCGCACGGGGACGCCTTCCTCACCGCCTGGAAGGGCACCGGCATCGGCGAGGGCAACCCGCTCGGCGCGAACTGGCTCACCATCGTCCTCGGCCTCGGCTTCGTGATGAGCTTCGGCTACTGGACCACCAACTTCGCCGAGGTGCAGCGCGCCCTGTCCGCGAAGAACCTCTCCGCCGCCAAGCGCACCCCGCTGATCGCCGCCTTCCCCAAGATCTTCATCCCGCTGGTGGTGGTCGTCCCCGGTCTGATCGCGCTGGTCATGGAGCCGACGCTGGGCAAGTCCAAGGACGGGCTGCAGTACAACGACGCGATCCCGGTGCTGATGCGGGACCTGCTGCCCAACGGCGTACTGGGCATCGCGGTGACCGGTCTGCTCGCCGCCTTCATGGCCGGCATGGCCGCCAACGTCTCGTCCTTCAACACCGTCTTCACCAACGACATCTGGGCGGCGTACCTCAAGAAGGGCCGGGAGGACGCCTACTACCTGAAGACGGGCCGGGTGGTCACCGCGGTCGGCGTGCTGACCGGCATGGGCACGGCGTTCATCGCCGCCAGCTTCAGCAACATCATGAACTACCTCCAGACGCTGTTCTCGTTCTTCAACGTCCCGCTGTTCGTCGTCTTCATCATCGGCATGTTCTGGAAGCGGACCAGCGCCGCGGCCGGCTTCTGGGGGCTGCTCTCCGGCACCGTGGCCGCGATGGTCAACTACTTCTGGCTCTACAAGCAGGGCATCATCGCGATCCCCTCCGACCAGGGCGCGAACTTCGTCTCCTCCATCGTCGCCTTCGTCGTCGGCGCGCTCGTGATGTTCGTCGTCACGATGGTCACCAAGCCCAAGCCTGTCGAATCCCTGGCCGGCCTGGTCTACGGCACCCGCTCCCCCGGCATGGAGGAGCTGCCCGCCGAGGGCGACGACGCCTGGTACCGCAAGCCGGCCCTGCTGGGCTGGGGCGCGATCATCCTCGCCGCCCTCTGCTACATCCCGTTCTCCTTCTGAACCTGCTGAACCAGCGGAGTTGACGCACCATGAGTGACTACCAGCACGAGGTCGCGGAGCTGGAGCGCGAATCGGCGACCGCCGCGCGGCTCTTCGACGTACGGCGCATCATCGGCGGCCTGTTCGTCGTCTACGGCGTGATCGTCACCATCGCCGGCGTAATGGCGACCGACGCGGACCTCAAGAAGGCCCAGAACATCAACATCAATCTGTGGACGGGCCTGGGCATGCTCGCCCTCGGCCTGTTCTTCCTGGTTTGGATGAAGCTACGACCGGCGGTTCCGCCTACGGCTGAGGAGTTGGCGGACGGGAGTGGGGGTGGGGGTGGGGAGGGGTGAGTGCGGGGGCGTGATGGGCTGAGGGGGGTGTCGCGGGGGCGGGGCGGGGGCGGCTTGTCCGGTTCTGTCGCCGCGCGGGGCTGAGCTGGGCCGGGCTACCGCGGGGGCGGCTCGTCCCGTACCGCCATCGCGCAGGGCTGAGCACGGCTAACGCGAGGGCGGCGCCAGCTCATCCGGTCGGTCCCGCCACCGCACAGGACTGGGCGCGACTAACGCGGCGGAGGCACCGGCTCGTCCGACCCCGCCCCCGCCGCCCCGCGCGCGCCACGGCCGCCCGCCCGGTCCAGCAGCCCCGTACGCGCCGCCAGCGCGGCGGCCTCCAGCCGGGAGCCCACCTCCAGCTTCATCAGCACCCGCTGCACATGCGTACGCGCCGTACTCGGCGCGATGTCCATCCCCGCCGCAATCAGGCGGGTGTCCTCACCGTCCGCGACCCGCATCAGCACCTCGACCTCCCGCGGGGTGAGCAGCTCCAGCAGCCGCGCCCCCTCGTCGTCCGGCTGCGCCGCGGGGTGCAGCAACTCCTCGAAGGCCTGCTGCAACAACTGCGGCGACACCGCCGACTCCCCCGCCCGCGCCTTCATCATGGCGCGCTCGACACCTTCGATCCGCTCGTCATTACGGACGTAACCGGAAGCCCCGGCGGCAAAAGCGGCGGCGATCCCGCGCGGGCTGGGAACCGGCCCCAGCACCACCACCGCGACCTGCGGCCGCTCCTTCTTGATCCGTACGACCGGGTCGAAGGCCCCCGGCCGGGCGGGCGCGGCGGTACCCAGCAGACACACCTCGGGCGCCCGGCTCACCACCAGCTCCGCGGCCCCCGCACTCGGCGCGGCCGCCGCCAGCACCCGGTGCCCGCGCAGTTTCAGCGCCGAGGCGAGCGCCTCCGCGAGCAGACGATGATCGTCGACCACCATGAGCCGCACGCCCATCGAGCAACCTCCCCCGCTCCGGCGGGCCCCGGCGCAGCCCCCGGCCGGGCCGCTTGTCCCCGGGAAGCTACACGCTCGGCTGCGATAGCGCGCCCCCTACCGGGAAGAAGCCCCCCGGAATGCTGGAATCCCGGCCATTCGGGGCTGGTTGGCGTGCTCGCGAGGGAGTGGGGGCGGGGGCTCGCGCGGACCGGGCTCTGCCGATGCACGGGGCGCAGAGGGTGTAACGGCGTAACCCAGCGGCTCTCGCGCAGAGTTGAGACGGTCCGCCCTCAGGCGCCACCCATGGCAAGCAGCCTCGGTCGCCACATCGAGCGCGTCACCCGCCAACGCCGTTCTTCGAACTCCACCCCACTCCAAATTGGTTGAACTCAAAAGAAACCAGTGGCCGGTTTTCCGGCGGAGCGTCATTGCCTGCATTGTCAGTGCCGTATGCGAAAGTGGGTTCGACAGTTGAGCTGAAGTCGGGGAGGGAGCCGGCCGTCATGTCATTGGCCGACGAAGTAGCGGCAGCACACGCAGGGGAACCGAATCCGGCCGCACTGGTGGGTGAGTTCCGCCGGACACCGGTATTGATACCGCTCATCAACGACTCCCTCATGTCGGCCGAGTTGTCCGGTATCCGCTGGTTGTACGCCTTCTCCGACGAACAGGAACTGGCTCGCTTCGCGGCGTCCCGCGGCGCCGCTCCCGAGACCGAGCTGTCCTACGCCCGCGCGGTCGGCGCGCGTCTCCTGGACGTCGTCATCCCCGCCATCGAGGGGCCGGCGGGCGTGGTGCTCGACGCGGGAAGTGAGCAGGGGATGGTGTTTCCGCCGGTCAGTGGCATCGTGCCGGACTCAGCGGCGATCGACCTCATCGAGCCGGGCCAGGCCGACAGCGGACCTGGTGCACCCGTGGCCGGGGGTGCGGCATGACGTCCGCCGAGGGTTACGAACTCGATCCGACGGCCCTGAAGCAGGTCACCAAGGGCATCCACGACTCGATCGCGGAACTGAAGGAGCTGGGCTTCGACACCAACGCCCAGCTCGGCCAGGGATTCGACAAGCTGGCCCTCTCCGGCATGGAGAGCGGGCACGCCGGCATGAGTTCCGTATTCGATGACTTCTGTGAACGCTGGGGCTGGGGCGTTCGCCTGCTCATCCATGAAGCCAACGAATTCGCGCGCCGTCTTGATTTGACGGCCGGGCTTTATCACGAGCAGGAGCAGTATGTTTCGACCACGCTCAAGGTCGGGGCGAATGCGCTGCTGATGGGCGACCCGACCATGACGGAGGAACAGCTCAAGCACCGGACGTGGAAGCAAGTCCGCGACGACAACGCAATCACCCAGTTCGACGACGCGGACTGGGACCCCAACTCCGCCAGATCCCGCAAGGCCTTTCAGGAAGTCGACCAGGCTGCACAGCAGACGGGCGAGGACTTCGCGACGTCCAAGTGGGCGGGCGACAAGGACCACAACTGGGCTCTGCGGCCATTTCAAGACGACCGTGACGCCCCGGCGCAGGCCAACGACCACAACGGGTCCTGACACGCCGTTGCACCGCACCACCGCACATCCACTGCTGCACAGCACCACTGGGGGTTAATAACTGATGGGCCTCGGCGACCTCATCAATTCCGCGGCCGAGAAGGCCGGCAACGCCGTCGATGGCGTCAAGGAGGCGGCCGGCGAGGCCGTCGACTCCGCCACGGACATGACCGCCGATGCACTCGACTACGTCGGTGCGGACGGCGCGGCCAAGACCGTCCGCTCGGCCGGTGACGACGTCGCCGATGCGCTGGGCGCGCAGGTCGCTGAGCGGCAGCTGGGTGAGAGCGACGACCCCAAGGAGCTGATCCACGGCGACGTCGCGAAGATCAATGAATCCGCCGCGCACCTGAAGGACTTCTACGCCGCCTTCGAACGCGTCGGCCAGGGAATCCGCAAACTGGACGCCGGATCGTGGAAGGGAAAGGCCGCCGACAGCTTCCACGAGAAGTTCGACGTACACCCCAAACAGTGGATGCGCACCGCGGACGCCTGTGAGGCGGCGTGGAAGGCCCTCGACTCCTACGCGGATACGGTCTCCTGGGCGCAGAAGAAGGCTCAGGCGGCCATCGACGCATGGCGCGCGGCCGAGAAGAAGACCATGAAGGCGTTCAAGGCGTACAGCCACGCGGTCGACACGTACAACGCCAAGGCAGACGCATATAACGCCGCACGGGACGAGGGTTCCGACCCGGGACCCAAGCCCGACAAGCCCGGCGACTTCCACGACCCCGCTGACCAGGATCGCGAGGCGGCGCAGGACATCCTCAAAAACGCCCGCAGCGAGCGCAACGAGGCCGCGGAGAAAGCACAGCACGCCCTCAAGAACGCACTGGAACACGCCCCGCAGGCACCCAAGTTCACCACTGAGACGGCTCTCGACGCCGCTGACGGCATCGCAGCCGGCGGCATGAACCTGATGCACGTCGTCGGCGGTGTGGGCAAGGCCCTGGTCGAAACGGTCAACCTGGGCCGCATGGTGAACCCGCTGGAGCCGTACAACCTCGCCCACCCCCATCAGTACATGGCCAACGTCTCCAAGATCACGCTAGGCCTGGCCAGTACGGCCGCCCACCCCGGTCGCCTGGCCAAGGGGATGCTCGGCGAAGGCTGGGGCAGCGACCCCGGGGATGCGCTTGGCGGCGTCATCGGCAATCTCATCGGCGCCAAGGGCGTCGGCGCCGTCGGCAAGGGCGTGATGAAGGCGGGGGCGAAGGACGCGGTCAAGGGGGCCGCGCGGACAGCCGTCGAGCAAGGCGGCAAGCGCACCATCATGGACCGGGCCCGTACCGCCTGGTGCAAGATCTTCGGCAACGACCCCATCGACATGGCAACCGGCCGGATGATCCTGCCGCAGACCGACATCACCCTCCCCGGCAGCCTCCCGCTCACCTTCACCCGCACCTTCGAGTCGTCCTACCGCACCGGTCGCTGGTTCGGCCCGACGTGGATGAGCACCGTCGACCAGCGCCTGGAAATCGACGCCGAGGGCGTCATCCTCATCGGCGAGGAGGGCAACTTCCTCCTCTACCCACACCCGGCCGTAGGCGTGCCCACCCTCCCCACCGAGGGCGACGGCCACCCCCTGGAGCGCACACCGGACGGCGACTACCTCCTCACCGACCCGGTCACCGGCATCCGCCGCTACTTCACCACCTACACCGAAGACCTCGCCGTCCTCGACGAGATATCCGACCGCCGCGGCAACCACCACACCTTCGACTACACCGAAGACGGCACCCCCACCGCCATCACCCACAGCGCCGGCTACCGCCTCCTGCTCACCACCGAAGAGGGCCGCATCACGGCCCTCCACCTCGCAGGCGCGGCCCCCGACGGCTCCGACCAACTGCTGATGACATACGGCTACGACACCGCCGGCAACCTCATCACCACCACCAACTCCTCCGGCCTCCCCCTCCGCTTCACCTACGACGACCACGGCCGGATCACGTCCTGGACGGACACCAACAACAGCAGCTACACCTACGTCTACGACGACGATGACCGCTGCACCTCGCAGGGCGGCATTGCGGGCCACCTCCGCGCCCAGTTCACGTGGGGCGACCCGGATCCCGTAACGGGCCTGCGCACCAACCTGCTCCACAACTCCCAGGGCGGCGTCACCCGCTACGAGGTCAACGAACGCCACCAGATCGTCGCGGAGACCGACCCCACGGGCGCCACCACCCGCACGGTCCACGACGCCAAACACCGCGTCCTGTCGACGACCGACCCCCTGGGCCGCACCACCCACATCGACTACGACGACGAGGGCCGCCCGGTGAGCGTCGTCCTCCCGGACGGAAGCCGGTCCACCACTACCTACAACGACCTCGGCCTGCCCCTGACCACCACCGGTCCGGACGGCACCACCTGGACCCACACCTACGACGCCGACGGCAACCGGACGGCCACCACCGACCCCACTGGGGCCACCACCACCTACACCCACGACGAGCGCGGCCACATCGCTGCCGTCACCGACGCCTTGGGCAACATCACCCGTCTCTACTGCGACAAAGCGGGCCTGCCGATCTCGGTCACCGACCCCCTCGGCGCGGTGACCCACTACCGCCGCGATGCCTTCGGCCGCACGACCTCGGTCACAGACCCGCTCGGCGAGACGACGCACATGGTGTGGACCGTCGAAGGCAAGCTGGCGGCCCGCATCGATGCGACCGGCGCCGCAGAGGAATGGACCTACGACGGCGAGGGCAACCGCCTCACCCACACCGACGCCATCGGCCAGACCACCCGCTTCGAATACACCCACTTCGACCTGCTGACGGCCCGCACCGACCCCGACGGCGTCCGCCACGAATTCACCCACGACACCGAACTCCGCCTCACGCAGGTCACCAATCCCCAAGGATTGACCTGGAACTACACCTATGACGGTTCCGGCCGCCTCATATCCGAGACCGACTTCGACGACCGCGTCCTCACTTACACTCACGATGCCGCAGGCCAACTCGTAACCCGCACCAACACCTTGGGCGAGGTCACGACCTATACCCGCGACACCTTCGGCCGCATCACACACAAGGACGCCGCCGGTCTCGTCACCACCTACGTCCACGACACCAGCGGCAACCTGCAACAAGCGGCCAACCCGGACGCCACCGTCACCTACACCCGCGACATCCTGGGCCGCGTCACCGCCGAAATCGTCAACGGCCGCACCATGACGTTCACCTACGACGCCCTGGGCCGCCGCACCTCCCGCACCACCCCCACCGGCCACACCACCACTTACGCCTACGACGCCGCCGGCAACCGCACGGCTATGGACATCGCCGGCCACGTCCTGGCCTTCGACCACGACGCAGCCGGCCAAGAACTCACCCGGACCATCGGCGACCATCTCCAGCTCACCCACACTTGGGATCCCACCGGCCGCCTCGCCACCCAGTCCCTCACCACAGCAGCCACCGGCACTCTCCAGCCCCCCGCCACGACCGCCCCAGTATCAAACGCCGCTGCCGAAGCACAGCAGGTCCTGCACCGCGGCTACGCCTACCGCCCCGACGGCAATCTCACCGCGATCGACGACTCCCACACTGGCCGCCGCACCTTCGGCCTAGACCGCGCAGGCCGCGTCACCGCCGTCCACGCCGCCGACTGGACCGAGACCTACACCTACGACGAAGCGGGCAACCAAACCCATGCCCGTTGGCCCGACCGCCACGCCAACCCCTCAGCACGAGGCGACCGCACGTACACCGGCACCCGCATCACCAAAGCCGGCGCCATCCGCTACGAACACGACCCTCTCGGCCGCGTAACCTTCCGCCAAAAAACCCGCCTCTCCCGCAAACCGGATACCTGGCACTACATCTGGAGTGCAGAGGACCGCCTCACCTCGGTCATCACGCCCGACGGCACCACCTGGCGCTACCTCTATGACCCCTTCGCCCGAAGAATTGCCAAACAACGCCTCGCAGTCGACGGTACAACCGCCATCGAGCAAACTGACTTCACGTGGGACGGCCACACACTCATAGAACAAACCACATACGCCCAAGGCGCCCAAGAGGCGATCACGCTCACGTGGGATCACGAGCACTTGACGCCACTTAGTCAAACTGAACGCAAGGTCAGAGTTGCCGAGTTCTCCAATATCCCCGACCAGGCCATAGAGCAGCGCTTCTTCGCGATTATTTCCGACCTTGTTGGCACTCCTACAGAGTTGGTGACTGAGTCAGGCCAAACCACATGGCAGTCGCGAGCCACCCTGTGGGGAACTACCATATGGAACGCAGCAGCGACCGCTTACACCCCCCTGCGCTTTCCGGGGCAAATCTTCGACACCGAAACACAACTCCACTATAATTACTTTCGCCATTACGACCCCACCACAGCTCGCTATTTCACGCCAGACCCAATTGGCTTGACGCCCGCACCAAACCCGGTGACCTATGCACACAATCCCACCGGGATAATCGACCCGCTTGGGCTAACACCCTGCGTACCTGAAGGTTTCACCGACCTCGGCGGGAACAGGTTTCAATCTCCCGGCGGCCTGATCTATGGCCCTGGATCTTCACACGGCCACCGCTTGTCTCATGTGATGGAGCATGCTGCACCCGACCCATCCAAGCCCGCGCACAGCGTCTTCAAGAATCCTGAACAAAAAGATATTCTGAGGCTAATCGACGAGGGTTGGGCAAAGCGTGGGGCGCCAGATCCCAATGATCCCGCAAAATACGTGGTCCCCATGGGGCGCGTGGTCGGAACTGCAGGAGAAAGGAATCTACGAATCGTCGTAATACCGGGCACTGGAAAAGTCATAACCGCATTCCCTCAAGCATGAAACAGGTTAAAGAAATGCTTCAATGTCCTCGATGCGAACAAGGGTGGGTCATCACATGCCGCATCATCGGCAATTCCGATACATTTAAGGTGTGTGAAGAGTGCGACACGGTCTGGGAAGACGGCTCCGAGCCCTCGAACATCCCTCCATTCCAATTCCTTGAAGAATACATGGAAAGGTTCAACATGCCCCCGCTCTGGAGTAATCTAGAGCGCCTTGAAGGGAAATGACAGGAAGCGAGTCAGTGCGGCGTTCGGTGGCCTGAAAAGACTTCCCAAAGCGGCACTGGCCGGACGTCCACAGGCTGACGGACTTCGGGTGTGGCGCCAGGCCGGATCTGGAAAACCTGTAATGCTTCGACCCCGCCGAGGCACCGATGGAACCAGATCCGTGTCCCGGCCTCCGCGCCTACGCCAGCCCCTAGTAGGGCTTTGTTAGGTGGTGTCGTAGGGCTGCCATGGGGGGTGTTGGCAGGTGGGGCATGTGCTGTCCAGGTGGCCGCGAGGTGATTGAGGAGGTCCAGGGGGCCTGGCAGAGGGCCAGGCCCTGGCAGGGGCTTTTGGGCAGGTCAGCTGTTCGGTCAGGAATAGGTGGTGACGAGGGTGACGTGGCGGTGCCAGCCGCGAAGTGGTCGAGACCCAGTGTGGTCCTCGACTCGCGGCAGTCGTGCTGGATCTGCCAGCGAAGCTTCGCGAGGCGGAACAGATCCCGGGCGGGGAGGTCGGCGGGCAGGTTCGAGATCCAGTACTTGGCCGGCTCGTCGTCGCCTTCGGGCCATTGGCCGACCAGCCACCGCCGGCCGGTGACACCATTGGGAGCAGGATTCGGGCGGCGCCCAGCGAGCCGGACCCGCAAGATGAGCCACCCCACGCCCTACGCCTCCTCCGCCAACTCCAACCACCGCATCTCCAACTCATCCTTCTCCGCGCTCAGTTCGCGGAGCTGGGCGTCGAGACCCGCGACCTTTTCGAAGTCGGTGGCATTTTCGGCGATCTGAGCGTGGAGCTTGGTCTCCTTGTCGCCGAGCTTGTCCAGCTGGCGCTCGATTTTCTGGAGTTCCTTCTGGGCGGCGCGGTTGACGGCGGCGGCCTTCTTGGGGGCAGTGGTCTGCGGGGCGGGGGCCGGGGTCGCGGCCTCGATGACCTGGCGGCGGCGGTCCAGGTACTCGTCCAGACCGCGCGGCAGCATTCGCAGCGTGGCGTCGCCGAGGAGGGCGTGGACGCGGTCGGTGGTGCGCTCGATGAAGTAGCGGTCGTGGCTGATGACGATGAGGGAGCCGGGCCAGCCGTCGAGGAGGTCTTCCAGCTGGGTCAGGGTCTCGATGTCGAGGTCGTTGGTGGGCTCGTCGAGGAAGAGGACGTTGGGCTCGTCCATGAGGAGGCGGAGGATCTGGAGGCGGCGGCGTTCACCGCCGGAGAGGTCGCCGACCGGCGTCCACTGCTTCTCCTTGGTGAAGCCGAACTTCTCGCAGAGCTGGCCGGCGGTCATCTCCCGGCCCTTGCCCAGGTCGACCCGCTCGCGGACCTGCTGGACGGCCTCCAGCACCCGCAGCGTCGGGGGGAGTTCGCCGACCTCCTGGGAGAGGTAGGCCAGCTTGACGGTCTTGCCGACCACGATCCGGCCGGCCACCGGCTGTGCCTCGCCCTGGGTGCGGGTAGCGTCGGCCAGCGCCCGCAGCAGCGAGGTCTTACCGGCGCCGTTGACGCCCACCAGGCCGATCCGGTCACCGGGGCCCAGCTGCCAGGTCAGATGCTTGAGGAGGATCTTCGGCCCGGCCTGGACGCTGACGTCCTCCAGCTCGAAGACGGTCTTGCCGAGGCGTGAGCTGGCGAACTTCATCAGTTCGGCGTTGTCGCGGGGCGGGGGGACGTCCGCGATCAGTTCGTTGGCGGCCTCGATGCGGAAGCGGGGCTTGCTGGTACGGGCGGGGGCGCCGCGCCGCAGCCACGCCAGCTCCTTGCGCATCAGGTTCTGCCGCTTGGCCTCTTCGGTGGCGGCGATCCGCTCCCGCTCGGCCCGGGCGAAGACGTAGTCGCTGTAGCCGCCCTCGTACTCGTGGACGTCGCCGCGCTGGACGTCCCACATCCGCGTACAGACCTGGTCGAGGAACCAGCGGTCGTGGGTGACGACGACGAGCGCGGAGCGGCGGGCCCGCAGGTGCCCGGCCAGCCAGGAGATGCCCTCGACGTCGAGGTGGTTGGTGGGCTCGTCGAGAACGATCAGGTCCTGCTCGGCGATCAGCAGCTTGGCCAGCGCGATACGGCGGCGCTCACCACCGGAGAGCGGGCCGATGACGGTGTCCAGGCCCTGGATGAAGCCCGGCAGGTGCAGATCGCCGAAGAGACCGGTCAGCACGTCGCGGATCTTGGCGTTGCCGGCCCACTCGTGGTCGGCGAGATCGCCGATGACCTCGTGCCGGATGGTGGCGGCCGGGTCGAGGGAGTCGTGCTGGGTGAGGACGCCGAGGCGCAGCCCACCGTTGTGGGTGACCCGGCCGTTGTCCGCGTCCTCCAGCTTGGCGAGGATCCGGATCAGGGTGGTCTTGCCGTCCCCGTTGCGCCCGACGACGCCGATCCGGTCCCCCTCGTTGACGCCGAGCGAGACACCGTCGAGCAGGGCACGGGTCCCGTAGACCTTGCCGACGGCTTCCAGATTGACGAGGTTGACGGCCATCTCACTCCTGCACTTCAGACCTGCGCTTCCGACCTGCACTCCAGATCGATCGATCTCCCCAGCCTAGTCGGCGTGCGGCGGAGGTCCGCCGGGAGACAAATACCTGTGGATAAGTGCGGGGAGATGAGTACCGGGAGATGAGTAGCCGTACTGATGGCAGGGGCGGACGGCGGGCCTAGCGTGGGCCGCATGATCAACGACGAGGCGCCTACCGCCCTTCCCGTGCGCGACGAGGCACAGTCGGTGAGGGCTTCCGTCGTGGGCCGCATCTTCATCGGCCTGCTGATACTGGCGTTCGCCGGGGTGACCGGACTGTTCGCGCCGCTGCTGGTCATGGCGAGCGACAGCTGCAACGAGGGCGACGCCCGCATGATCTGCTCTGCGGGCGCCCAGCAGATCGTCGGCGGCCTGCCGGTCGCCGCCGCCTTCGTGGCCGCCCTCCTTGCGGTGGTAGGCATGGGCAGCAGGAGCGCGGCCGGCTGGGGCTGCCTCGTGGCGGCGCCGTGTGTGCTGGTCGTGTCCTGGGTGGTGTCGCTGGGCATCGCGGGCGCCTGAGGCGCCGCGCGCCCGCGATGTAACGTGCCGTCATGGCACCGGACATGGGCACGACAGTGGAGACGGAACGCGGGCTGGTCTACGGACCGAGCGGCAAGCAGCTGGACGTCTACCGTCCGGCCGAGGCGCCCCGGCCGGCGCCGACCGTACTGCTCTGGCACGGCATCGGCCCCGACGAACGGGACGTCCTGGAGCCGCTGGCCAGTACGGCGGCGGCGCACGGACTCCTGGTGCTCGTACCGGACTGGCGCTCGGACGCCGCGGACGGCGGCCGGGCGCATCTGCTGGAGTCCCTGGCCTTCGCCCGCAAGGAAGCGGGCGGGCTGGGCGGCGACGGGGAGTCGTTCGTGCTGGCGGGCTGGTCGGCGGGGGCCGGGGCCGCGCTCGGCGTCGCGCTGCGGCCCGAGAGCGTGGAGGGGTGGCGGCCGAGGGCGGTGGTGGGTCTGGCTGGCCGCTATGACCTGCAGGCGCGGACCACCGGGGCCGCGCCGCTGGCCGATCTCGACGCGGGCCGGGAGCCTGGCGTACCGGTTCACCTCGTCCACGGCAGCCGCGACCCCGTCGTGGAGGCCCGGTACTCCCGCGACCTCGCCGAGGCGCTGCGGGCCGCGGGCCGGACGGTGCCCCTCCAGGAGCCGGACACCGACCACGCGGGCGTGATCATGACCGCGTACGACCCGGCGACGGACCGCTGTGTCCCTACGACTGCCGAGCATGCGGTACGGGCGGGGCGGGCGGTGGCCGAGGTGCTGACCGAGGCTGCCGGGGGCGGGGGCGCGGCGTAACGCTTCGGCCCCTCGTGGTGTGTCAACGGCGGCCGCCCCCGCCGGACGACCAGGAGTTGAGCCTCCGTACAGCCTCCTCCAGCTCCCGGCGCCGGGCGTCCTGATCCACGGGATGCCGCGTCGAGGCAGGGAGGTACGGCCGAACGAGGCGGCCGTCCTCGTCGCACAGCGGGAGCAGTTCGGGCGGCAGTCGCCGGAGGAATACGAGGCGCCGCCGCGCCGGAGCCTCCGGCAACCAGGCCATGGGCGAGAGGGCACCGGTACTACTGCTCGCCCGATGGCCGCCCCGCCCCGGAAGTAACCAACTCAGCAGCATTCCGAGGGTTGTTCGGGCGAGGCCCGGCAGTCCGTTCAACGGGCGGCCGCCTTGCGGAGGACCTCGGCGAGGCGGCGTGCGGTCGCCGCATTGCAGTTACCGAGGGCCACCAGCGAGACGCCGTAGACGCCCGCGAAGCCCGGCAGATCGACGCCGAGCGACGGCAGCGTGATGCCGTGGTCCTTCAGCGCGGTGCGCAGCTCTTCTGCGCTTTCGTGTACGTCGTCGGGGAGGGAGCGATCGAGGGGCATGGACCCCGCCTTTCTGTACGCATAGCAACGAACCGCTTACAGAGTGAGGTGACGCGGCGTAGCGTGAAAGGGGTTTGGGCTCCCGGGCGCGGTCCGGGGAATGCGCGGTGTGACGTGGTGGAAATGTGGGAACCGCCGGGGCCCGTCCGCAATCACTGTGAATCAGCTACACGTACGGCGGTGAACCGTGGCACGACGCAAGGACATCGACGGGTCGGCGGGAGTTCCGACCTTCTACGGCAAGGAGCTGCGCTACCAGCGGGAGTTGGCCGGCCTCACGCTCCAGCAGCTGGTTGAGGGAAGCTTCTACGGCCCCAGCCACCTCAGCGAGATCGAGCGCGGCGAACGACGGATGCCGGCGGAGCTGGCCGAGCACGTGGACAAGACGCTGAAGACCGATGGCTTCTTCCGACGGCGCTGCGAGGACGTGCGGAAGGCGAGGCGGACAGGCCATGCCGAGTACTTCGAGCGCGTATTGGAGGCGGAGAAGTACGCGGCAAGCATCGAGGAGTGGTCCCCTACCGTCATTCCTGGTTTGTTGCGGACCGAGCCGTACACACGAGCAGTGGCGCAGGCGGCGCATCCGCTGGCGTCCGACGCAGAGGTGGACGAGAAGGTCCAAGCCTCCATGGCCCGTGCCTGTCTGTTCGAGGGCGACCAGAAGACTCCAGAGTATTGGGCGATCCTGCACGAGTCGCTGCTGCGCCACCCGATCATTCCGCCGGACGCTGCGGCCGACCAGCTAGACCACATCTCAGCCCTGGCACGGAGCCGCCGGATCGTTCCACAGATCCTTCCGTGGAACTGCGGACCGCATCCCCTCATGGTGGTGGGCTTGACCAAGATCATGACCTTTACGGATGCTCCGCCACTGGCCTACCTGGAATCGCAGTACAGCGGTGACACGATCGATGATCCGGCCCTCGTGCAGAAGTACCGCAAGGCATACGATTGGCTCAGGGCCGCCGCGCTGCCGCCGAAGGCGTCCCTCGCCATGATCGAGAAAGCGGCTGAGGATTATCGAAATGGCAAACAGCCACATTGACTTGAGCACGGCCGCCTGGCGCAAAAGCAGCTACAGCAACGGCGACGGCGGGGACTGTGTCGAGGTGGTCGACGACCTCCCCGGCATCATCCCCGTCCGCGACTCCAAGGACCCGCACGGCCCCACGATCGTCTTCCCGGCCAACGCCTGGTCATCCTTCGTCTCTGCCGTCAAGAACACCAACCTTCCGGGCATCTGAGTTCACCCGAACACCCGAGGGCGCGGGGCGAGACCGCGAGAATGCCGCCCCGCCGCGTTGTGGCCCCGCGGGGCGGGCAGGCTTCCGTTGCGGGGGTCGAAGCAGCGGCAGGGGATGACCGAAATGGCAAACAGCCACGTTGACTTGAGAACCGCCGTCTGGCGCAAGAGCAGCTACACCAACGGCGACGGCGGGAACTGTCTCGAGGTCGCCGAGGGCTTCCCCGGGGCCGCCCGCTGGCGCAAGAGCACGTACAGCAACGGCGACGGCGGCAACTGCGTCCAGGTCGTCGACGACCTCCCCGGCATCGTCCCCGTCCGCGACTCCAAGGACCCACACGGCCCCGCGATCGTCTTCCCGGCCGCCGCTTGGACGTCCTTCATCTCCGCCGTCAAGGACACCGACCTCCCGAGCGTCTGAACTCTCCCGGGTGCTTGAACGCTTCCAGCCGCTGGCTACCAAGGCACGCTTCTGCGTGGTCAGTTCAGCGCTTTCTCAATCGCCTCGAAGATGTCGGCGTCGGTCTCCTGCTGCCAGGCCGGAAGGTCGGGCCAGTCCGCAACGTAGCCCGGCTTTGGGTCGTCGAAGTGCTTGAACATCTGGGCCGTCCAGCAGGTCGCGATGAAGCGGCCCTTCTGCTCCCGGGACAGCCTGGACGTGCGCCCGTCGCTGATCTCGATGAAGTGGCGCACCTGCTCGTAGACCGACCCGGCGGCCTCGCGCTCCCACTGCGGGGTGTCGGCCCACGGAGTGACGTAGCCGGACTTCGGCTCCCCGGGGAAGTGCTGATGCACTCCCGCAATCCAGGTTTCCCGGAACAGTCGTGCGCCCTCGGTCTGCGACATGTCATCCCCTCTTGTCACGGCGTGCTCAGCGTGGCGATCTCCGCCCCCAGCTCAGCCACGCGGTGGTCGCGGCTCAGGGGGCCGAACTCGTCGCACAGGTCTCGGAGTCTACGAGCGATGTACCCGGAGGATTTGGCCCCGCAGCGCCATCGCCGCCCCGACAGTTTCGAGAACCGCCCCCGCCCTAAAGAACCCTCGCCCCCACCGCCGGAGAATCCGCCACCCGCACCTGGCGGCACGTCCCCGACGCCATCAGCGCCGACGCCACCTCGCCCGCCGCCTCCGCGTCCTTGACGAGGAAGGCGGTGGTCGGGCCGGAGCCGGAGACCAGGGCGGCCAGGGCGCCGGCCGCGATGCCTGCCTCCAGGGTCGCGGTCAGTGACGGGCGCAGGGAAAGCGCCGCGGGCTGGAGGTCGTTGGACAGGGCCGCGGCGAGGGCGGTGGCGTCGCCGGACTCCAGGGCGGCCAGCAACTCAGGGGCCGCCTCCGGCTCCGGCACGTCCGTCCCTGCCGTCAGGCGGTCGAACTCGCCGTAGACGGCGGGGGTGGACAGGCCGCCGTCGGCGACCGCGAAGACCCAGTGGAAGGTGCCGCCGACGGGCAGCGGGGTCAGCAGTTCGCCGCGGCCGCGCCCCAGTGCCGCGCCGCCGACCAGGCTGAACGGGACGTCGCTTCCCAACTCGGCGCAGATGGAGAGGAGTTCGTCCCGCGAAGCCCCGGTGGACCAGAGGGTGTCGCAGGCCAGGAGGGCGCCGGCGGCGTCCGCGCTGCCGCCCGCCATGCCGCCCGCTACGGGGATGTCCTTGCGGATGTGGAGGTGGACGTGCGGCTCGATGCCGTGGCGGGCGGCGAGGAGTTCGGCGGCGCGGGCCGCCAGGTTCGTGCGGTCCAGGGGGATCTGGTCGACGTCGTGGCCCTCGGCGGTGATGCGCAGGGTGTCCGAGGGGGTGGCGGTGACCTCGTCGTGGAGGCCGACGGCGAGGAAGACGTTCGCCAGGTCGTGGAAGCCGTCCGCGCGGGCGGCGCCCACGGCCAGCTGGACGTTGACCTTGGCCGGTACGCGGACGGTGACCGAGGCCGCGGTCGTGTCGGTCGTGTCGGTCATGCCTGCTCTCCCCCTGATGTGTGTGCTCCCCCCGACTGCCGGATGCCGGGCGCTCCGCCCGGTCCCTTGTGTTCGGCGATCCGCGCGAACTCCTCCACGGTCAGTGCCTCCCCGCGGGCCTGCGGGGAGACGCCCGCGGCGACCAGGGCGGCCTCCGCGGCGGCGGCCGATCCGGCCCATCCCGAGAGCGCGGCGCGCAGTGTCTTGCGGCGCTGGGCGAAGGCCGCGTCGACGACGGCGAAGACCTCGTCGCGGCTCGCCGACGTCTCGATCGGCTTCTCGCGGCGGACGAGGGAGACCAGGCCGGAGTCGACGTTGGGGGCGGGCCAGAAGACGTTGCGGCCGATGGCGCCGGCCCGCTTGACCTCGGCGTACCAGTTGGCCTTCACGGACGGCACGCCGTAGACCTTGTTGCCGGGGCGGGCGGCCAGCCGGTCGGCGACCTCGGACTGCACCATGACCAGGGTGCGGTCGATGGTGGGGAAGGTCGCGAGCATGTGCAGCAGCACCGGCACGGCGACGTTGTAGGGGAGGTTGGCGACCAGCGCGGTGGGCGCGGGGCCGGGCAGCTCGGTGACGTGCATCGCGTCGCTGTGGACCAGCGCGAAGCGGTCGGCGCGGCCGGGCAGCCGGGCCTCGACGGTGGACGGCAGCGCCGCGGCCAGCACCTCGTCGATCTCGATGGCGATGACCCGGTCGGCGGCCTCCAGCAGGCCCAGGGTCAGCGAGCCGAGGCCGGGGCCGATCTCCACGACGACATCGTCGGGCCGGACACCGGCGGTCCGCACGATCCGGCGGACGGTGTTGGCGTCGATGACGAAGTTCTGGCCGCGCTGCTTGGTGGGGCGGACGCCCAGCGCGGCAGCCAGCTCGCGGATGTCGGCGGCGCCCAGCAGGGGCCCGGGATCGTCGGTGGTGCTCTTGCTCATGCCACAGCCTCGTTGCGCTCGTTCACCCGTGAAGCTTACGGCCGCAGACCGGCCACGGGCTCGCCCCCCGGCTGATGTAGAGCTTCTTGGCCCGGTAGGTCTGCTCGCTGGCGGGTGCGTCCTGTGGCCGGCCGCGGCCGCCGAGGGCCCGCCAGGTGGCGACATCGAACTGGTAGAGCCCGCCGTAGGTGCCGGAGGAGTCGACGGCGTGGGGTCGGCCGCCCGCCTCGCACTGGGCCAGCGCGTGCCAGGCGAGGTGGTCGGCGCCGCGCACGGAGGTGGGCAGGTCCCGGATGCCGAGGTGCACGATCTGCGGGCGCGGGGCGCGCACGACCTCGCTGTGCAGCCGCTTCGGTTTCTGCCTGACGCCGTTGACGGTGCGCACCCTGTAGGTGATCCGTCGCACACCGGGCCGCCCCTGCTGGACGACCGCCACGGTGCCGCGGGCCAGGCGGGGGTCGGTCCGGTGGAGCGTACGGAAGGGGATGGGTTTCTCGCGGACCTCCTTGGAGCCGGTGATCCGCAGCACCGAGATGGTCTGGCCGTCGTACGGGAAGCTCTCCGGCGGCGCCGAGGTGGTGTCCTGGCCGCGCAGGGCGAGGCCGGCCTCCGCGAGGGCCTCGCGGACGGTGGCCGCGTTGGTGCGGAGCCGGTGTTCGCGGCCGTCGGCGACGATCACCACCGAGCGTTCGGTACGGACCGCCAGCTCCATGCCGCGCTGGGCGATGCGCCGGGAGCGGGAGGCCGACAGGTAGGCGCCGTCGGCGCGGACACCGAGCTGGTCGAGTGCGCCGGCGACGGTGTCCGCGGTGGTCCACACCGTGCGGCGCTGCCCGTCGATGGTCAGCACGACCGGGCGGCCGTGCCGGACGACGACCTCGTCGCCGCTGCGGAGGACGGTGCCGGGGGCGGGGGCGACGATGTCGTGGGCGCCGATGTCGAGGCGCTCGTGGGCCAGCAGATCGTCGACGTCGGCGGCGAAGGTGTGCAGGGTGCGCGGGGCGCCGTCGACGGTGAGCCGGACCGCCTTGTCGTGCGCGATGAAGGCGGTGGTGCCGCCCGCGAGGAAGGCCACGACCAGGGCCCGGGGCAGCAGCAGGCGCAGCGCGTCGGGGTGTTCGGCACGGCGTCTGCGACGGCCGCGCGCGGCGCGGTGGCTGCTCTGCGAATGACTCACGGCGCGCTCCACATGCCCCGGCTGCGGTTGACTGCGGGAATGTAGCGGAGTCGGCGTCACTCTCCCAAGTCGGATCGATACGGAAAGTGACCGGATCGGGGGATGCGGGAGGGCGTCGCGGTGGGGCGTACGGGCCCTTCGGCGGCCGGCGGGAGTCGGCCGCGAACCGTCAGTAACCGAAGGCCCGCGCCGTGTTCGCCGCGATGGCGGTGGCCAGTGCGTCCTCCGTCATCGCCGTGACCTCGGCCATCGCCCGCAGCGTGACCGGAATGAGGTACGGGGCGTTGGCCCGTCCGCGGTACGGGGCGGGCGTGAGGAAGGGGGCGTCGGTCTCGACGAGGACCAGTTCGGGCGGGGCGACGGCGAGGGCGTCGCGCAGCGGCTGGGCGTTCTTGAAGGTGACATTGCCGGCGAAGGACATGAAGTAGCCCGCCGCGGCGCAGATCTTGGCCATCTCGGCGTCGCCGGAGTAGCAGTGGAAGACGACCCGGTCGGGTGCGCCCTCCTCGCGCAGGATCCGCAGCACATCGTCGTGCGCCTCGCGGTCGTGGATGACCAGGGCCTTGCCGTGCCGCTTGGCGATCTCGATGTGCGCCCGGAAGGACGCCTCCTGGGCGGCCATGCCGTCGGGGCCGGTACGGAAGTAGTCCAGGCCGGTCTCGCCGACGCCGCGGACCTGCGGGAGGGCGGCCAGCTTGTCGATCTCGGCGAGTGCGGCGTCCAGGGCACTGTCACCGCCGGGCTCCCGGGCTCCCTGCCGGGACCAGCCGTCGGGGTCGCCCAGGACGATGCGGGGCGCCTCGTTGGGGTGCAGGGCGACGGTGGCGTGCACGCTGTCGTGGGCCGCGGCGGTCTCGGCGGCCCACCGCGAACCGGCCAGGTCGCAGCCCACCTGGACCACGGTGGTGACCCCGACGGAGGCGGCCTTGGTGAGCGCCTCCTCGACGGTGCTCTCCTGCATGTCCAGGTGGGTGTGCGAATCCGCGACCGCCACCCGAAGGGGTTCGGGCAGCGGCGGCGGGGTGTTCTTGTCCTGCGGTGCCATGGCCGCGATCCTACGAGGGGCGCGGCACGGAGCTCACCTGCGGTGGTGCTGGAAGGGGTGCAGCAGGTCGGAGAGGTGCCAGTGGTGGCGTCCGGCGTCCTTGTCCCCGGCGGTACCGGCGGCGGGGTCCGGGTCCGCCGCGGGAGTTTCCTTCTTCTCGCCGCCGGGCTTCTTCTCGCTGCCGGGCCGGCGCTGGTGCATGCTCGCCATCGCGGCGGAGACCATCGAGACCTGCCCGGAGCGCATGATGCGGACGACGTCGGCGCCGCAGTTCAGGCAGGTGGGGCAGGTCAGCGGCGACGGGACGCGCACACCGTCGGCGTAGTAGACGACATGCGGCTCCCCCTTGCCGTCGACCTGGTGGACTATCTCGTAGGCCTGTTCCCAGCCGTAGCCGCACCGCATACAGGCGAAGGAGTACGCCTCGTGCGCGGCGGCGTCGGGCCGGGGGGCGGGGTGATCTCCGCTGGTGGTGGTCGTGGAAACGCCGGTGGGCTTCGCGAAATCGTTCATGTGCTGCGCTCCTCTTGTCCGCTGGACAAGGTGTCCGGGAACCGTTCGTCCCACGACCAGTGGACGCCTTTCCCGGTCACAAAGCAGCTGATCGCCGACCGTATTGGCCCAGATTTGGCCGGGGGCAGGGAAAACTCCCCGCCATCCCGGTCTGCGCTTTACTTTTCAGGCCAGTCATTTACCTTCTGATGGGTCGGTTTTCTCTGCGTTCTTCGCCGCGACCACCGCGTCGAAGACCTCGCGCTTGGGCAGCCCGGCGTCCGCGGCGACCGCGGCGATGGCTTCCTTGCGGCGCTCCCCGGCCTCCTCGCGGACCCGCACCCGGCGCACCAGCTCCTCGGCGCCCAGGTCCTGCGGCCCGGTGTCCGGGGCGCCCTCGACGACGATGGTGATCTCACCGCGTACGCCCTCGGCCGCCCAGGGCACGAGGTCCTCCAGCCGCCCGCGCTTGACCTCCTCGTAGGTCTTGGTCAGCTCCCGGCAGACCGCGGCGCGCCGGTCGGCGCCGAAGATCTCGGCCATCGCGGCGAGGGTGTCGTCCAGCCGGTGCGGCGCCTCGAAGTAGACGAGGGTGCGCCGCTCGCCTTCGACCTCGCGCAGCCGGGTGCGCCGCTCGCCGCCCTTGCGGGGCAGGAACCCCTCGAAGCAGAAGCGGTCCACCGGCAGCCCGGAGACGGCCAGGGCGGTGAGCACCGCGCTGGGGCCCGGTACGGCGGTGACCTTGATGTCGCGTTCGACGGCCGCGGCGACCAGCCGGTAGCCGGGGTCGGAGACCGAGGGCATCCCCGCGTCGGTGACCAGCAGCACCCGCGCCCCGCCGGCCAGCGCCTCGGCCAGCTCGGGCGTCCGGGCCGCTTCGTTGCCCTCGAAGTACGACACGATCCGCCCGGACGGCTGGACCTCCAGCGCCTGGGTCAGCCGGCGCAGCCGCCGGGTGTCCTCGGCGGCGATCACATCGGCGGCGGCCAGCTCGGTGGCGAGCCGCGGCGGCGCGTCCGCGATCTCTCCGATGGGCGTCCCTGCAAGTACCAGCGTTCCAGTCACCTTCCCATCCTCCCAGGGCGCCGCCGTGCCCCGGCCGGTCGGTGTCCCCCGGTGTGCTCCACGCCGGTCCACAGGCGGCTTCCCTACGATGGGCCGGGTGACGAGTGACACCACCGCGACCGACGCCGCCGCGCAGCACGCCCCGGAGCCCCCCGGAGCGCCCCCCGTGTGGCAGCGGCGACTGCGCCGCTTCGGGCTTCCCGTCCGCCCGCAGACCGATGTCCGCACGCGGCTGGTGCCCGCCTTCCCCGAGCCGAGCGGTCGTCTGTGGGCCGTGTTCGGCGCGGGCGCGGAGGCCGCGGCCCGGCTGACGCGCTGGTCGGCCTGGGCCGGTCCGCTGCTGGTGGCGCTGTTCGCCGGGGTGCTGCGGTTCTGGAACCTGGGCAGCCCGCGGAAGGTGATATTCGACGAGACGTACTACCCCAAGGACGCCTGGTCGCTGCTGCAGTACGGCTATGAGGGCACCTGGGCCAAGAACGCCAATGACGCGCTGGTCGGGCATCCGCCGGAGCTGCTGCTCTCGCCGGAGCACTCGTATGTCGTCCACCCGCCGATGGGCAAGTGGCTGATCGCGCTCGGCGAGGGCGTGTTCGGGATGAACCCCTTCGGCTGGCGGTTCATGGTGGCGCTGCTCGGCACCCTCTCGGTGCTGCTGATCTGCCGTATCGGCCGCCGGCTGCTGCGCTCGACGGCGCTGGGCTGCCTGGCGGGCGCCCTGCTCGCGGTGGACGGTCTGCACTTCGTGATGAGCCGGACCGCGCTGCTCGATCTGATCGTGATGTTCTGGGTGGTGGCCGCGTTCGGCTGTCTGCTGGTGGACCGGGACCGCACCAGGGCCCGGCTGGCGGCGGCGCTGCCGGTCGGCCCGGACGGCTTGGCCCGCCCGGACGAGAGCGTCGGCGACCGGCTGCGGCTCGGGTGGCGCCCCTGGCGGATCGCGGCGGGGCTGTGCCTGGGCCTGTCCGCGGCGACGAAGTGGAACGGCCTCTACTACCTCGCGGCCTTCGCCCTGATGGCGGTGCTGTGGGATGTCGCGGCACGCCGTACGGCGGGCGCCCGGCGCCCCTTCCGCTCGGCCCTGCGCCGCGACGTCCTGCCCGCCTTCGGCGCCACCGTCGTCGTCGCCGTCGCCACCTATCTCGCGTCGTGGTCGGGCTGGATCGCCACCAAGGGCGGCTACTACCGCGACTGGGCGACCACACCGGAGGGCCGTACGGGGGCCTGGGTCTGGGTGCCGGACTGGCTGCGCAGCCTGTGGCACTACCAGACCGAGGTCTACTCCTTCCACACCGGACTGACGACCCCGCACACCTACCAGTCCAACCCGTGGAGCTGGCTGGTGCTGGGCCGTCCGGTCTCGTACTTCTACGAGGACCCCAAGGCCGGCCAGGACGGCTGCACGGTGGCCGAGGGCTGTGCCCGCGAGGTGCTGGCGCTGGGCACCCCCCTGCTGTGGTGGGCGGCCTGCTTCGCCCTCCTCTATGTCCTCTACCGCTGGCTGTTCCAGCGGGACTGGCGGGCCGGGGCGATCCTGTGCGCCGTCGCGGCCGGCTATCTGCCGTGGTTCCTCTACCAGGAGCGGACCATCTTCCTCTTCTACGCGGTGGTGTTCGTCCCGTTCCTGTGTCTGGCGCTGGCGATGATGATCGGCGCGATCATCGGGCCGCCGGGCTCGACGGAGCGCCGCCGCACGATCGGCGCGGTCGGCGCCGGTGTCCTGGTTCTCCTGATCGCATGGAATTTCATCTACTTCTACCCCCTCTATACGGGGATGCCGATCCCCAAGTCGGCCTGGCACCACCGGATGTGGTTCGACACCTGGGTGTGAGCGACGGCCATTCGACAGTTCCGTAACAGCTGTACAACAGCGCGTCACCGGACCGTGCCCGTATCGAGACTCAGGGCCCTCCCGTGTCCCTTAGAGTGCGAGGCACGTTCTTGTGTGCGTATTCAGGGACGACGCTCTGGGAGGGAATCGGTGGCATGCGCCGTGAGGTGAAGTACGGGCTGATCGGCGGATCGGTGGCCCTGGTGGCGGGAGTCGTGGGCGGCTTCACGCTGTTCGGCGGCTCGGACGAGTCGCCGCAGGAGGTCAGGTCGGCGGATGCCAAGTCGGGCGAGAACGGGACCAAGGTGGCAACCGGCCCGTTGTCGGCCAAGGAAGTGCAGACGACGTCGCGGGAGTTCCTGACCGCGTGGCAGTCCGGTGACGCGGCAAAGGCGGCCGGGCTGACGGACGACCCGGCGAAGTGCAAGAGCGCCCTGGAGGGCCTCGCCAAGCAGGCGCGGTTCTCGAAGGTGACGCTCACGCCGGGCGCGCCGACGGGCGGCAAGGTGCCGTACACCGTCGCCGCGCAGATCGACTACAAGGGCGCCAAGTCCGCCTACTCCTACCGCACCTCCGCGACCGTGGAGCGCGACAAGGCCACCGGAAAGCCGCAGATCGCCTGGCAGCCGACGATGATGCACCCGGGCCTGGCCAAGGGCGATCAGCTGCGTACGGGCGAGGCCGAGGCGCCGCCGATCAAGGCCGTCGACCGCAAGGGCGCCGCGCTGACCCCCGAGGCGCATCCGGCGCTGGCCGGGGTGCTGGACAGCCTGCGCGACAAGTACGGCGACAAGACCGACGGCAAGCCGGGCGTGGAGCTGTTCATCCACCGCGCCAAGAGCGCCAAGCCCGCCGACCAGCTGCCCGACAAGACCCTGAAGGTGCTCTCCAAGGGGACGCCGGGCACGCTCAAGACCACCCTGGACGCCGGAATGCAGTCGGCGGCCGAGCGGGCGGTCAAGGGCAAGAAGTCCGCCTCCGTGGCGGCGGTCAAGCCCAGCACCGGCGAGATCCTGGCGCTCGCCAACTCCCCGGAGAAGGGCTTCAACCTGGCCACCCAGGGGTCGCTCGCGCCCGGCTCGACGATGAAGGTCGTGACCGCGGCGATGCTGATGGACAAGGGCATGACCTCGCCGGGCAAGTCCCACCCGTGCCCCAAGTACGTGACGGTCGGCGGCTGGAAGTTCCAGAACCTCAACAAGAGCGAGATCAAGAACGGCACCTTCGCGCAGAGCTTCGCCGCTTCCTGCAACAACGCCTTCATCTCGCAGGCCAAGGACCTCAGCGACGACGATCTGACCAAGGAGGCCCGGGACGTCTTCGGCATCGGCCTGAACTGGCAGACCGGCATCCCCACCTTCGACGGCGCGGTGCCGGTGCAGAGCGACGCCCAGATGGCGGCCTCGCTGATCGGCCAGGGCGGGGTGCGGATGAACCCGCTCAATGTCGCCACGCTCTCCGCGACGGTCCGGGCCGGCTCCTTCCACCAGCCGTACATCGTCTCCCCGTCGCTGGACCGCCGGACGCTCGCCAAGGCCCCCCGCACGATGAAGCCGTCCACCCTCAGCGGTCTGCGGTCGCTGATGAAGCTGACCGCGACGTCCGGTACGGCCGCCGAGGCGATGTCCGGGGTCAGCGGTGACGTCGGCGCCAAGACCGGTTCCGCCGAGGTCGACGGCCAGAAGAAGCCCAACGCCTGGTTCACCGCCTACCGCGACGACCTCGCCGCGGCGGCCGTCGTCCCGGCCAGCGGCCACGGCGGCTCCAACGCGGGCCCGGTGGTCCGCGCCCTCCTCACCGCCGGCTGACGCGCGCGGGGCGCCCACGCGGCGCCCCGTCTCAGCGACCGGAAGTGACTCGCATGGCCCGTACAGCTTTCGCTAGCGTGCGGGCCATGAGCGATTCCGCGTCCGGCACCCGCCCGGAAACCACCGGCCCCCCGGCCCACCCCCGCTGCGCCGCGGCGCTCCCGGCGGGCGTACGCACCACCCCCGGCGGCATACCGGACGCGCGCGAGCGCACCTCGTGACCCCGCTCGTCGTCGCCGCGGTCCTGATGGCCGCCGTCACCCACGCCAGCTGGAACGCCATCGCCCACGGCATCCGTGACCAGCTCCTGGCCTTCACCCTGGTCGGTGGCGGCGGTGCGGTCTGCGGCCTCGCCCTGGCCGCCGTCACCCCGCTCCCCGCCGCCGGCGCCTGGCCCTTCCTCCTGGCCTCCGCCGTACTCCACATCGTCTACCAGGCCCTGCTGATGCAGTCGTTCCGCCTGGGCGACTTCGGGCAGATGTACCCCATCGCCCGCGGCACCGCGCCCCTGGTCGTCACCGTCCTGGCCGCCGTCTTCGTCCACGAGATCCCCGACGGCTGGGCGCTGGCCGGTGTCGCCCTGGCCTCCGCCGGGCTGGTGGGCGTCGCCCTCTGGGGCATCCGCGGTTCCGGCACCAAGCCGCACTGGCCGGCCCTCCTCGCCGCCCTCGCCACCGGCCTCGCCATCGCCTCGTACACGACCGTCGACGGCCTGGGCGTACGCGCCTCCGGCAGCTCCCTCGGCTATATCGCCTGGCTGATGCTCCTCGAAGGCATCGCGATCCCCGCCTACGCGCTCGCCACCCGCCGCCGCCGACTCCTCACCGAACTCCGCCCCTTCGCGCTGCGCGGGCTGGCCGGCGGAGTGCTCTCCGTCTTCGCCTACGGCCTGGTCCTGTGGGCCCAGACCCGCGCCCCCCTCGCGCCGATCGCCGCGCTGCGCGAGTCCTCGATCATCGTGGGCGCCGCCATCGGCGCCGTCTTCTTCAAGGAGCGCTTCGGCGCCCCCCGGATCGCCGCGGCGGGCCTGATGGTCATCGGGATCGGCCTGATGCTGCACACCGGCTGAGGCACGCCGCGCGGACGACTCAGCCTGCGGCCCGTGCGCCACGAACGCGCCGCACCAGGTCCTCCGCGGCCTTCGGCCATGCCTCGTTCTCGAAGGCGAAGCCCGCTTCGAGCAGCCGGCCGGGCACCACCCGGCGGCTCTTGAGCAGGAGTTCGGTGTCGGAACGCAGCGCGAACGCGCCCAGCTCGGCCATCCACTTCGTGGCCGGCAGCCCCACCGGGACGCCCCAGGCGGCCCGCAGCGCGCGCATGAAGTCCCGCTGCGGCAGCGGACCGGGCGCGGCGAGGTTCACCGGCCCGGCAAGGTCGCTCCGGTCCACCAGGAACTCCACCGCGCGGACGAAGTCACGGTCATGGATCCAGGACACATACTGGGCGCCGCCCGCGACCGGTCCGCCGAGCCCCAGCCGCGCCAGCCGCAGCAGCACATCGAACACCCCGCCGCGGTCCGGGCTCATCACCATGGCCGAACGCAGCGCGACCTTGCGGGTGTCCGGGGTGGCGGCCTGCTCCTGCGCCCGCTCCCACTCCTTGGCGATCTCGACGCTGAACGCCCAGTAGTCCGGGACGCCGGGCTCCGAGCCGCCGATCTCACCGGACGCCTCGTCGTGGGGCGCGTCGAAGCGGTGGGTGTAAATGGTGGCGGTGCTCATCTGCAGCCAGACACGGGGCGGCCGGGCGGCCGCCGCGATCGCTTCGCCCACGACCCGGGCGGAGTCCACCCGCGAGCGCATCATCTCCTGGAGGTTGGCCGGGGTGTAGCGGCAACTGACGCTGCGTCCGGCCAGGTTGATCACGACGTCACTGCCGTCGACCGCCGCCACCCAGGGGCCGGGCGTCGCACCGTCCCAGGCCACTTCCCGCGCGCGGACCGGGCGTCTGGTCAGGACCACGACCTCGTGGCCCGCGGCGGTCAGGGCACGGTTCAGGATTCCGCCCACCTGACCTGTCCCGCCGGGTATCACTATCTTCATCAGGCTCCCTCACGATGCACTGGACCGCGGCCACGGGCCGTTGTTGCCGGGTGTGGCGGCGCCACACCCGGCAACAACAGACGCCGCAGCCCGTGGTCCCGTCAACGACGCGGGTAGACCGTGCCGTCGGGCGGCGTCTTCAGCGTACGGAGATAGGTGTCGACGGCCCGTGCCGGGAGCGGCGACTGGCACTTGCGGTAGAGCCAGTGGTCCACCGCGTCGAGGACGGCGAGCCGCCCCTGCGGGAACTCCCGCGCCATGCGCCGGGCACCCGCCAGTGGGGTCGCCAGGTCGTGCCCGGCGTTCACGACAAGGACCGGCGGCAGCGGGCCCTTGGCCCGGGCCGGCTCCGGCTCGGGCGCGGCCGGCCAGCCCTGGCAGCCGAGGACCATGTCCAGGGCCTGGGAGTTGTAGCGGGCGATCGGAGCGTCGGACCGGGCCCGCTGCCGCAGCTCGCGGTACTGGTCCCAGCCGCGGAGCCGGAAGTCGTAGTCCCGGCACATCACGCTGCGCCAGGCGATGTTCGCGGAGCCGGCGGCCCAGGAGACCTCGCCCCGGCCGCTGTTCAGGGCGCTCAGCTGCTCAGCGGTGGTCTGCGGGTTCCACTTCATCAGGTAGGAGGTGAGGAAGTCGGTCAGCTGGTCGGCGGTGACCTTCTTCCGCGTGGGGCCGTGCCGCCCCGGCTCGAACAGCCGGTCCGCGTCGGCGCGCGCGAAGAGCCCCCGGACGAGGGCCGGCACGTCCCGGCCCTTCAGGGCGCAGGACTTGTCCTTCGCGCACCAGTCCGCGAGCTGCCGCACCGCGTCGTCGACGGCGCGGGAACCGTCCCTGAGAAAGCGCTCGGCGTCCGGCCGGGACGGGTCCATCGCGCTGTCGAGGGCCAGCGCCCGGAGCTTCTGCGGGAAGAGGCGGGCGTATTGGCGGCCGATGAGCGTGCCGTACGAGTGCCCCAGGAAGTTGATCTTCTTCTCGCCGAGGGCGGCGCGGATCGCGTCCATGTCGCGGGCGACGCTGACACTGTCCATGTGGTCGACGACCGCGCCGCTGCCCGCCCGGCAGCTCTCGGCGAGCCGCTGGTTGAGCGTGCGCATCCGCTGGAACTCGGCCGCGCTCTTCGGGCGGTGGGGAATCTTCGCGGCGAGCTTGTCGTCGCACCGGAGCTGTCCGCTGCGGCCGATACCGCGCGGGTCGAAGCCGATGATGTCGAAGCGGCTCCTGATGCTGTCCCGGTAGCCCTCGACCGGGTTGTCGGCGAAGTAGGCGTCGTCCAGGCCGGTGCTGCCCGGCCCGCCCGGGTTCGAGAGCAGGACCCCGATGCGCTTCTTCGGGTCGGTGGCCTTCTGGCGGGCCACCGCGATCTTCATCGTCGGCCCGTCCGGCTTCGCCCAGTCGACCGGCACCTCCAGCGTCCCGCACCGGGTCCGCTTGCTCGGAGCGGGAAAGGGCGGCTCGGCCTTGGGGCAGGCGGACCACTGGATCGACCGCACCGGGGCCTTACCCGCCCCCGGACTCGCCCCCGCACTCGACGGCACGAGCAGCGACCCGGCCAGCGCCACCACCCCCGCCGAAGCCGTGAGGCCCACACCTCTACGCGACAAACGCACCCGGACTTTCGCACTCTCGACCGACCCGTCCCCGGGCCGGGAGAAGAATCCCGAACCATTCATGCCGCACACCCTCACGCCCCCGCATGACGGCCTTTCCATGGCCGGATGATGCCGACGTAACAGTCCCCCGCACCCAACTCACCACGGAAACCCAACCATTCACCACCCCCCACCGGGCCGGCCCCGTCCACAAGCGGGAGGGTGCGGGGCCTCCGGGGTGGTGTTGAGGACGTAAAGCGAAGCAGTCCACAACACCACCCCGGAGGCCCCGCACCCGGCACCCACCACCCACAAGAGAGGGGGTCAGCCCACAAACCTCCCCCGCTCCCGCCGAAGGCGGGGCTCAACCCCACAGAAGAGACACGACGGGTCACCCGGCAACGTGGGATACCGCCCGCAGCAACGCCTGCGGACGCGCATCCGCCGTAACATTCCGCTGCATCCCATTGGTGACATACCCGAACGCCAGCCCGCTCTCCGGATCGGCGCAGGCGAGCGCGCCCCCTCGCCCGGGGTGGCCGAACGCGCCGGGCGCCAGGAGCGGGGAGGACGGCCCGTGGAGCATGAAGCCCAGGCCGAACCGCGTAGCGACCAGGAGGGTGCGGTCGAGCCCCGCGGACTCCTCGGTCCGGGCGAGGGTGAGCGTCGCGGGCGCGAAGAGCCGGGCGCGGCCGTCCACGGGCCCGATGAGCGCGGCGTAGCAGCGGGCCAGCGAACGGGCGGTGGCGACGCCCGCCGAGGCGGGCAGCTCGGCGGCCCGGTACTCCGGTGCGTTCTCGTCGGGGGCGGGCGAGATCGCGGCGAAGGCGCGGCTGGTGAGCGAGTCGGGATCGGCGTACGCGTCGGCCACGGACTGCTTCGGTCGGACCCGGAGCCCCGACGCGGCGGGCGGCGCCGGGGGCTCGACGGCGGCGATCCGCCCGACCCGGGACTGCGCCTCCGCGGGGAGGCCGATCCACAGGTCGAGGCCGAGCGGCCCGGCTATCTCGTCGGCGACCCAGCTGCCGATGGTGCGGCCGGTGGCCCTCAGCACCAGCTCGCCGAGCAGCCAGCTGTAGGTCTGCGCGTGGTAGCCGTGGTCCGTGCCGGGTTCCCAGGCGGGTGCCTGGGCGGCGAGGGCGGCGGGGCCGCTGACCCCGTCGATGGCCTGGTCGGGGGTGAGCGGGGTGTCCAGGGCGGGGAGTCCGGCGCGGTGCGAGAGCAGATGGCGGACGAGTACGCGTTCCTTGCCGGCGGCCTTGAACTCGGGCCAGTACGTGCCGACCGGCGCATCGAGGTCGAGCTGCCCGCGCTGGTGCAGCAGCAGGGGGACGACGGCGGCGATGCCCTTGGTCGCGGAGCGGATCACCTGGGCGGTGCCGGCCTCCCAGGGCGCCGCGTCCGCCGCGTGCCTGCCGGCGTCTCCGTCCCTCGTGCCGCCCCACAGGTCCACGACCTTGCGTCCGTGCCGGTAGACGGCGACCGCCGCGCCCCGCTCACCGCGCCGCGCGAAGTTGGCCACGAAGGCGTCCCGGACCGGCTCGAAGCCGTCCTCGACCGTGCCCTGGACGTCCACCACTGATTCCCGCTTCCCATTCATCCGCCGCTGTCGTGACCCCATCCATGGTGCAACGTGCGGATCGGTGCTGATGACCAGGACCGCGGCCCGTGGCGTTCGTCACATGCGCACACTGCGGCCGGGGGCCCGGGAGGGTGTCAGCGGTGGGTCACAGCGGGACGTCGACCGACCGCGGATCGAACCCGAAGGGCAGCTCCAGCCGGTGGGTGCGCATCAGTTCCTCGTCGCACAGCAGCTGCTGGGTGGTCCCGTCGGCCACCAGCACACCGCCGGAGAGCACGACGGACCGCGGGCACAGCTCCAGCGCGTACGGCAGATCGTGGGTGACCATCAGGACGGTGACGTCCAACGACCGCAGGATGTCGGCGAGTTCGCGGCGGGAGGCGGGGTCGAGGTTGGAGGACGGTTCGTCGAGGACCAGGATCTCCGGCCGCATCGCCAGCACCGTGGCGACGGCGACCCGGCGGCGCTGCCCGAACGAGAGGTGGTGCGGCGGACGGTCCGCGAATTCCTCCATGCCGACCCGGGTGAGCGCCTCGGTGACCCGCTCGTCCAGTGCGGCGCCGCGCAGCCCCGCGGAGGCCGGCCCGAAGGCGACGTCCTCCCGGACGGTGGGCATGAACAGCTGGTCGTCGGGGTCCTGGAAGACGATGCCGACGCGGCGGCGGATCTCGGCGAGGTGCTCCCTGGCGACCGGGAGCCCGGCGACCGCGACGGTGCCGGCGCCCGCTTCGAGGATGCCGTTGAGGTGCAGTACGAGGGTGGTCTTGCCGGCGCCGTTGGGCCCGAGCAGGGCGACCCGCTCGCCCCGGCCGACGGTCAGGTCGACACCGAAGAGCGCCTGGTGGCCGTCGGGGTAGGCGTAGGCGAGCCCGGAGACGGCGAGGGAGGGGGCGGGCGTGGCGGTGCTCAAAGGGTCCATCCCAGGAGGCAGACGGCGAGCGCGGCGAGCGGGAGGGCGGCCGCGCGGGTCCATTGTGTGCGGGTGGCGGCGCTGCCGTCGACCACGGGCATGGTGCCGGTGTAGCCGCGGCTGACCATCGCGAGGTGGACGCGCTCACCGCGCTCGTAGGAGCGGATGAACAGCGCCCCGGCGGACTTGGCGAGCACGCCCCAGTGGCGGATGCCCCGCGCCTCGAAGCCGCGGGAGAGCCGGGCGATCCGCATCCGCCGCATCTCGTCGGTGATCACATCGCCGTAGCGGATCATGAAGGACGCGATCTGGACGAGCAGCGGCGGCATCCGGAGCCGCTGCAGGCCCAGCAGGAGTTCGCGCAGCTCGGTGGTGGACGCGAGCAGCACGGACGCGGCGACGCCGAGCGTGCCCTTGGCGAGGATGTTCCAGGCGCCCCACAGCCCGGACTCGCTCAGGCTCATCCCGAGGACGGCGACCCGCGGCCCCTCGGCGACGAACGGCATCAGCACGGCGAAGGCGACGAACGGCACCTCGATCAGCAGCCGCTTGAGCAGGAACCCGGCCGGGATCCGCGCGGCCGCGGCGGTGGCCGCGATCAGCAGCGCGTACAGCCCGAACGCCCAGACGGCCTCGCGTGGGGTGGAGACGACGACGAGGACGAAGCAGAAGACCGCCGCGATCTTGCAGTGCGCCGGCAGCGCGTGCACGGGCGAGTGCCCGTGCCGGTAGAGCTTGTGCGCGTGTCCCGCGCCCATCTCAGACGCTCTCCGACGGGCGTCCGGCGCCCTCGTCCGGCCGCTCCGCGGTGGCGGCGCTCCGGCGGCGCCGCACCACGACGAAGACGCCCGTGCCCACGGCCAGCGTCGCGCCGACGCCGATGACACCGGCGAGGCCGCCGGACAGCCGGGGGTCGGTGATGTCCTTGACGCCGTAGTCGGCGAGCGGGGAGTCCTTGGCGGCGTGGTCCTCGGTCTTGGCGTCGATGCCGTGGTCGTGGGCGACCTTCTCCAGGCCGTCGGGGTTGGCGGAGGCGTAGTAGCTGAGGCCGCCCGCGCACACCAGGGCGGCGGCGAGTCCGGCCAGCCAGACGCGGCGGACGGAGCGGCGCGCGGGGGCCGGGGCGGCGGGCACGGGTGCCGGGGCGGCCTCCGGGGCGGGCTCGTCGGCCGGGGCGGCGAGCGGCGAGGTCCGCAGCTCCAGCGGCTTGGTCAGCCCGCGCGCGCCGTACACGAGGTCGGGGCGCACCGCGATCACGGCACCGACCGTCAGGGCGGTGATCGCCGCCTCGCCGATCCCGATCAGCAGATGCACGCCCACCATGGCGGTGAAGACCTTGCCGATCGGCACGTCCGCGGTCCCGCCGACCGCGTACAGGGCGGTGAAGGCGACCGCGGCCGCCGGCACCGAGAGCAGCGCGGCGGCGAACGAGGCCACGGTGATCGAGCGGCGCTTGCGCGGCAGCACCTTCACCAGCCCGCGGAACAGGGCGTAGGCGACCACGGTCGTCACGATCGCCATATCGGTGATGTTCACACCCAGCGCGGTCAGCCCGCCGTCGGCGAACAGCACGCCCTGCATCAGCAGCACGACCGAGACGCACAGCACCCCGGTGTACGGGCCGACGAGTATCGCGGCCAGCGCCCCGCCCAGCAGATGCCCGCTGGTGCCCGCCGCGACCGGGAAGTTCAGCATCTGCACGGCGAAGATGAACGCCGCGACCAGCCCGGCCAGCGGCGCCGTCCGCTCGGCGGCCGCCGCACCTACCGGCCCCGCACCCGCCAGCTCACGCCGGGCGCCGCGCAGGCTGACCGCCACCGCGACCGCGGCGACCACTCCGGTCGCCGCGGACACCGGCGCATTGATGAATCCATCGGGTACGTGCATCTCGGCTTCTCCGCTTCAGGCTCTGCAACCCACCAATGGTGGTGCCTCCTGCAAATACGTTGCAAGAGCGCCCATGATGCGAAACGGCCACGGCGCTCCCGGAAGGGGGTCCCATCTGGGCACCCACCCGTGATGGCACATGCGTGCGAATGAGGGGAAACCGGCGCCGCCGGGCCACGCGACAGTGGTCTGCGTCACCCGACCGAGTTGCCGCCGCTTGCTCGTCCCGAAACGATGGGTGCGTGAGCGATGCACCCGAGGCCGTCGGGCCGCGCCCGGAGCCGAACCCCGCCAAGCCTCGTGGGCGGCTGCGCCGGATGCCGGCCCGGCCGGACCCGCCCGGCGGCTCGTATCTGCGCTTTCCGCATCTGCACGGCGGTCTGCTCTGCTTCGCCGCCGAGGACGACCTGTGGATCGCCCCGATCGCCCCGGACGGCGAGGAACCCGGCCGCGCCTGGCGGCTGACCGTGGACCGCACCCGCGTCGGCCACCCCCGCTTCTCCCCCGACGGGCAGCAGATCGCCTTCACCACCTGGCGCAGCCTCGACCCCGAGGTCCATCTCGCACCGGTCGAGGGCGGCCCGGCCCGCCGGCTGACGTACTGGGGCAGCACCGACGCCCGGGTCTGCGGCTGGACGCCCCCCGACCACGAGGGCCACTCGCACATCCTGGCGGTCTCCTCGCACGGCCAGCCGTTCTCGTACTACTCGTGGGCCTACAGCCTGCCCACCGACGGCAGCCCCGGCGGCCAGCTGCCCTGGGGGCCGGTCTCCGACATCGCGGTCGCGGACATCGCAGGGGAGCACCGCACCCTGCTGCTGAGCGGCAAACCGCCGCACGAGCCCGCCTCCTGGAAGCGCTACCGGGGCGGTGCGATGGGCCGGATGTGGCTGCACGGCACCCGGCTGCTGCCGGACCTGCACGGGCACCTCGACTCGGTGATGTTCGTCGACGGCCGGATCGCGTTCCTCTCCGACCACGAGGGCATCGCCAATGTCTACTCCTGCCTGCCCGACAGCACCGATCTGCGCCGCCACTCCGACCACGGCGACTTCTACGCCCGGCACGCCTCGACCGACGGCGAGCGGATCATCTACCAGTGCGCCGGTGAACTCTGGCTGATCGACGACCTCGCCCCGGACGCGGTCCCGCGCAAGCTGGCGGTGCGCCTGGGCGGTCCGCGGGCCGGCCGGCGCAGCTACCAGGTCCCGGCCGCCTCGCACGTCACCGCGCTCGCGGTGGACACGACCGGGCGGGCCAGCGCGGTCGGCGTACGCGGCAGCCTGTACTGGCTCACCCACCGCGACGGCCCGGCCCGGACGATCCATGACGTCCCGGGCGTACGGGTCCGGCTCCCCGAAATGCTGGGCGCCAGCGGGCGGATCGCCTATGTCACCGACGCCGAGGGCGCCGACGCGATCGAGATCACCAATCTGCCGCGGGCCAGCGCGCCGGGCGAGCCGCGCCGGCTGGCCGCCGGTGAGCTGGGCCGGGTCCACGAGATGACCGCCGCCCCGGACGGCGAACGGCTGGCGGTGGCCGCGAACGACGGCCGGCTGCTGCTGGTGGACGTGGCCCGGCCGGAGGAGGGGGCGAGCGAGGAGGAGACCGCCTCCGGCGGTGTCACCGAGCTGATCCGCTCCACCAACGGCCCGGTCCGCGACCTGGCGTTCTCCCCCGACTCCCGCTGGCTGACCTGGTCGCACCCCGGCATCGGACGGTCGCTGCGGCAGATCAAGATGGCCCGGCTGGCCGACCGGCACATCGTGGACGTCACCAACGGCCGGTTCGAGGACGAGCAGCCGGTGTTCACCCGCGACGGCCGCTATCTGGCGTTCCTGTCCTGGCGCGGCTTCGACCCGGTCTACGACGTGCACACCGGCGATCTGTCGTTCCCGCTGGGCTGCCGGCCCTATCTCGTCCCGCTGTCGTCGGCGACCCCCTCCCCCTTCGCGCTGTCCCCGGAGGGCCGGCCCGCGGCGGGCGGCCTGGACCCGGACGAGGTTCCGCCACCGGCCGGTGAGGGGCCATTGCTGGTCGAGGTCGAGGGGCTGGAGAACCGGGTCACCCCGTTCCCGGTGGCGGCGTCCAAGTACTCCTCCCTGGAGCCGGTCAGCGGCGGCGGGCTGGTCTGGCTGCGCTGGCCGATCTCCGGTGCGCTCGGCGAGACCTTCGCCAACCCGGCCGAGACCTCGGGCCGTCCCACCCTCGAACACTTCGATCTGACCAAGGCGCGGCGCACCGAACTCACCAGCTCCCTGGACGGGTTCGCGCTCAGCGGCGACGGCTCCCGGCTGGTCGTCAACGACGAGGGCGAGCTGCGCGCGGTCCCGGCGACCGAACAGCCGGACAGCGACTCCACGGTCTTCCTGGACCTGCGGCGCATCCTGCACGATGTCGATCCGGTGGCGGAGTGGCACCAGGCGTTCGAGGAGGCGGGCCGGATCACCCGGGCGTACTTCTGGGAGCCGCGGATGTGCGGCATCGACTGGGACGCGGTGCTGGCGCAGTACCGGCCGCTGCTCGACCGGGTCGCCTCCCCCGACGAGTTCGCCGATCTGCTGCGCGAGGTGATGGGCGAACTGGGCACCTCGCACGCCTATGTCTCCGGCGCCCGGCGCAACGAGGGGCCGCCGCACTACCAGCGCGCCATGGGCCTGCTCGGCGCCAACCTCGTGTGCCGGGACGGCCGTTGGGTGGTCACGCGGATCCTGCCCGGTGAGTCCTCGGACTCCAAGGCCCGCTCCCCGCTGGCCGGTACGGGCATCCGCGAGGGCGCGGCGCTCACCCATGTCGACGGCCGCCCGGTGGACCCGGTGGCCGGCCCGTATCCGCTGCTGGCCGCGGCCGGCGGCACCACCGTGGAGCTCAGCTTCTCCCCGCCGGAGGACGAGGGCCCGGCCCGCCGGGTCGCGGTGGTCCCGCTGATCGACGAGCGGCCGCTGCGCTACCAGGACTGGGTGGCCAAACGCCGGGCGGTGGTACGGGAGTTGAGCAGCGGCCGGTGCGGCTATCTGCACATCCCCGACATGGGCGGCTCCGGCTGGGCGCAGTTCAACCGCGATCTGCGGATGGAGGTCTCCCGGCCCGCCCTGATCGTGGACGTACGGGGCAACGCGGGCGGCAACATCTCCGAGCTGGTGATCGAGAAGCTGACCCGCACCATCATGGGCTGGGACCTGACCCGTGACGCCGAGCCCGTCTCGTACACCAGCAACGCGCCGCGCGGCCCGGTCGTGGCGGTCGCCGACGAGATGACCTCGTCCGACGGCGACATGATCACCGCGGCCTTCAAGCTCCAGGGCCTCGGCCCGGTGGTCGGCATGCGCACCTGGGGCGGAGTGGTCGGGATGACCGGCCGGCACCGGCTCGCCGACGGCACCGCGATCACCGTCCCGATGAACGCCGCGTGGTTCCGGCTCTACGGCTGGGGCGTGGAGAACCACGGCGTCGAGGTCGACATCGAGGCGCTGCGCTCCCCGCTGCACTGGGCCGAGGGCCGGCATCCCCAGCTGGGCGTCGCGATCCGTACGGCGCTGGAGCTGCTGGAGCGGCATCCGGCGGCGATGCCTCCGGATCTGTCGGACGTGCCGGACCTGCGGCGGCCCCCGTTGCCGCCGCGCAGCGGAGGCACGGCCGAGGCGGCCGGCGCCTGACGCCTGCGGGCCCGGGCCGCCTCACCCCGGGCCGATCAGGAACTTCTGGTCGTCCTTCCCCGTGCAGGGCCGGGCGAGGGCGGTGGCGCCGGGCTCGTCGCCGCCGAGGGTGACGCACCGCTCGGCGCCCTCTCCGCTCAGCCGCAGCCGGTACGCCGTCCCGCCGGCGCCCGTCCGCCCACCGGCCGGTTCCACCCGGAACAGCTGGGCAGGACCGCCCGCCCTGCAGTCGTCCCACGGCTCCAGCAGCCCCTCCAGACCGGACTCGCGCAGCAGGACCAGACAGCCCTTGCCGTGGTCACGATGGGTCCACTGGATGCGGTGGCGCCCCGCCCCGGCCGCCGTCAGATGCGTCTGCGGCGGCACGGCCTCCGCGCAGGGCCGCTGCATGGCGACCGTGCGGTACCGGCGCTCCCGCAGCACCCGCCCGTCCGTCAGGCACAGGCCCGGGGTCCTCAGCGGGCGGATGCGGACCTCGCCCGTGGGCAGCGACGCCTTCGCCGCGGCCTCGGGCGGGGCGGCGGCGTCCCCGGTCATCAGCGGTATGCCGACGGCGAGCAGCAGCGCCACCAGCGCGGCGGCGCCGCTCAGCAGCACCCGCCGGCTGCGGTACGGGCTCCGGCGCGCGGCGTCCGGTACGGCAGCGCCACCGGCCGACTCCCCGCCATCCGGCCGCGCGCCGACGTCCGGCGGCTCCCCGGCATCCGACGACTCCCCGGCACCCGCCGCCGCCCGCTCCTCGATGCCCTGCCGCGCCGCGAGCCACGCGCCGACCTCGTCCTCCGCGCAGCCGCAGGCCCGGAGGAAGACGGCGAGGAGTTCGGCCCGCGGCAGGGTCCGTCTGCGCAGGACGTCGGCGAGGGTACTGCGGGCCAGCACCTCGCCCCGTTCCGCCGCCCGTTGTTCGAGCTGACGGTACGTCAATCCTGACCGTTCCTTGAGCTGTTGCATCAGCTCGACGAGTGCGACCGCGTCACCGGCCGCGGCCGGACATAAGCCGCCGGATCCCCCCGTGCTTCTCATGCGGGCCATTGAACCGCCGCCGGGCCGTGGCCACAACACCGTGCCCGTCACCCCGGACAGCGCCCTTCACCCCTCCGGACAACGCCGCCGCGCCCCGTCCGACCTGCCCGGACGTCCCCCGTCTGTCCGGGCCGGCCGATTCCCCTTGCCGGACAGCCGCGGCCCCAGCAGGGTCTTGTCCTGCCCGGCCGGCACCGCACCGCACACCAACGAGCCACCACACAACGGGAGATACTCCGATGGGAATCCGTCACCGGATCGTTCCGCTCGCCGCCGCACTGGCGCTCACCGGCGGCCTCGCCGCCACCGAAGCCGCCCCCGCGCTCGCCGCCCACCCGGCGTCCGGACCGTCCGCCCGGCCGGCCGCCGCGGGCGGTACGTACCTCTACTTCAACAAGAACCAGAGCAACCCGAGCAACTCGCGGCTCTACCTGATGAAGAGCATCCCGAACGCCAAGGACAAGGTGCTCGCCAAGTACCGCGCGGGCTCCGGCAACGGCGGCCGCAACGCCAAGAACGAGTGCGCGAGCATGCAGGGCTGGCTGCCCAACGGCAGCTACCGGGTGCTGGACCACACCAAGCGCCACAACGGCGGGTCCCGGGGCATCAACGGCTATGCGATCCACGTCCAGGACAAGGTCTGCAAGAACGGCAGGACCAAGCGCACCGAGCTGTTCGTGCACAGCGAGATGAACGTCAACGGCACACAGGGTGCCCACAAGCCCGGCCGGGACAACCCCTACCGCTGGGACGGCGTCCGGGACTACTACTCACTGGGCTGCATCAAGCTGACCCCGGCCCACATCATGAACCTCTTCGTCAAGGCCGGGCACTACGGCTGGCCGAAGGCGCTCAAGGTCGTCAGCTGACCGACGGCCTCAAATGATTTTGTAGCCAAGGGGGTTGGGGGGAAGTCGTGGGGCGCACCCGGGAGGCCGGGTGCGCCCCTCACGCACGCCGCGGCCCGGACATCACCGCCGCACCCCCTCCGGCCTGCCCGGACAGCCGGATTCCGGTCCGAGACGGGCCATCACTTCCCGGTAATAGAACCATTACATCGGGGTCGTACCGTTCCCGCCCGGGGCAGCCGCTGCACGCCCCGCCAACACACCCCACCTCAACGGAGATACACCGATGGGAATCCGTCGACGGATCCTTCCGCTGGCCGCCGCGCTCGCGCTGACCGGCGGACTGGCCGCCACCGAAGCCGCCCCCGCACTGGCCGCCCAGCCGGCGTCCGGGCAGACCACCAAAACGGCCGCGGCCGACGGTACGTACCTCTACTTCAACAAGAACCAGAGCAACCCGGGCAACTCGCGGCTCTACCTGATGAAGAGCATCCCGAACGCCAAGGACAAGGTGCTCGCCAAGTACCGCGCGGGCTCCGGCAACGGCGGCCGCAACGCCAAGGACGAGTGCGCCAGTTCGCAGGGCTGGCTGCCGAACGGCACCTATCAGGTGCTGGCCCACGACGCGCACTACAACGGCGGGGACCAAGGGATCAACGGGAAGGTGATACACGTCCAGGACAAGGTGTGCGAGAACGGCCGGACCACCCGCGCCGAGCTGTTCGTGCACAGCGAGATGTGGCCCGAGGGAAGCCAGGCGGACTCCCAGCCCGGCAAGGACAACCCCTACCGCTGGGACGGCGACGATGACTACCGCTCGCTGGGCTGCATCAAGCTGAGCCCGGCCCACATCACGAACCTCTTCGCCAAGGCGGAGCAGTACGGCTGGCCGACGGAGCTCAAGGTCGTCAGCTGACATGCGGTGGGGCGCACCCGGTCGACCGGGTGCGCCCCTTCACGCATGGCGCGTACGCCGCCGCGCGTGGTGTTCAGGACGAGCCATGTCAGCTCTGGAAGCGGCCCTCGGCGGCGTCCATCGCGTCCTGGGCCGGCCGGCGGGGCTGCTGGCCACGGTCACGGGGCTGCTGCCCACGGTCCTGGCCGCCCTGACGACGGTCGCTCTCACGGTCCTGGCGCTGACCGCCACGCTCCTGGTCCTGGCGCTGACCGCGCTCGTGACCCTGCTCGCGAGCGTCGCCCGAGGCCTTGTGCGCCTGGTCCTTGAGCTCGTTGGCCTTGTCCTGGAACTGGTCCTTGATGCCCATGCTGTTCACTCCTAGTGGGGTGTAGGGGGGTTGGGCCCCGTTCAGCGTGACACGCCCGGACATTGCTCGCATTTCGATCACGGATGACTACGCTCCGTGAGAATCAGCAGGTGCTCGGCGGGCGCTCACCGGTCCGCCCGCTCCTTCTCGTCGGCCTCGCCGCCGGCGCCCACCAGACCGACCCGCCGCCCCTCCAGCCGGTCTCCGAAGCGCCGCATCTCCCGCCCGCCCGCCGCCCCGACGAGCGCCGGCAGATATCCGCGGACCGACTGCATCCCGCGCAGCCACCACTGCCCGTAGACATGTGCGGAGCGGCGCTCGATGCCCGCGACGATCCGGTCGACGGCCGGGCCCAGCGGATAGGTCTTGTTCGACGGCCAGGGCAGCCGGGAGCGCAGCTCGCGCATGATGTCGTCCTGGTCGGCGCCCCGCACCATGTCGGTGTCCGTCCAGCTCAGATAGCCGACGCCGACCCGTACGCCCTTGTGACCCACCTCGGCACGCAGACTGTGCGCGAACGCCTCGACGCCCGACTTGGACGCGCAGTACGCGGTCATCATCGGCGCCGGGGAGATCGCCGCCAGCGAGGCGATCTGCAGGAAGTAGCCACGGGATTCCATGAGGACGGGCAGGAAGGCGCGACCGGTGACCGCGCCGCCGATGAGGTTGACCTCGATGACCCGCTTCCAGGCGACCGGGTCGGAGTCGACGAACGGGCCGCCGGTCGCCACCCCGGCGTTGGCGACGACCACATCGACCTTCCCGAAGCGGTCCTTGACCTCGCCCGCCACCCGGGCCATCGCCTCGTGGTCGGTGACATCGGCGTGCCAGTGGTGCGCCGGGCCGTGCAGCGCGGCCGCGACCCCGCGCAGCTCGTCCGGCTCCAGCCCGACCAGCGCCAGCGACGCACCGCGCGCCGACAGCTTGCGGGCCAGCAGCGCACCGACCCCGCGCGCCGCGCCGGTCACCACGACGACCTGCCCCTGCAGACTCCTGCTCGCCCTCATGCCGTCTTCTCCCTCTTCTGCCGCGTGCCGCTTGGCACTTCGGCGGTGGCGGCCGGTCCGCTGCCGGTGCCGTGCAGATGGTCCTGTACGAGCGCGCGCAGCCGGCCGGAGACCGCGCCGGGGTCCTCGATCGGCGTCATGTGGCCCAGGCCCGGCAGCTCGGTCAGCCCGCGGAAGTCGGGGAGGACGGAGGCCAGCCGGCGGGCGTGCACCAGCGGGGTGAGCCGGTCGGCGGTGCCCGCGAGGACCGCGGTCGGCAGCTCCAGCCTGCTGACGCCACCGGTGAGTTCGAGGCCGGCCAGCACCGTGCCCCAGCGGGCCCGTACCCCGGCCGGGCAGGCGTGCACGATGCGCGCACAGGCCTCGATCTGCTCGGCGGTGGCACCGGGGCCCATGGTGGCGTACTTCAGTGCGCGTTTGGCGAGCGGCGATACGGGGCCGAGCGGGGCCCGCGAGCGCAGCAGCAGCCGGTGGGCGCGCCGCCTGCCCTGCGGGCTGCGCAGCGGGAACACCCGTGATTCGGCGGGCAGATCGGCGCTGCCGGTGCTGCACAGCAGCGCTGCCGCGGCCCGTTCACGCAGCTGCGGCCGCTCGGCGGCGGCCATGATCGTCATGCCGCCCATGGAGTGGCCGCCCACCACGGCGCGTTCGCCCGCCTCCAGGGTCGCCTCCAGTACGGCGACCAGGTCGTCGGCGAGCGCATGGGTGCTGTGGCCCGCCGGACCGGCGGCGGGGCTGCGGCCGTGGCCGCGCTGGTCGTAGACGACGACCTTGTGGTCGGTGGCCAGCTCGCGGACGACCGGGGCCCAGAAGGCGGTCGAGCAGGTCCAGCCGTGCGCCAGGACGACGGCCGGGGCGGACTCGGGGCCGTGGACCTCGGTGTACAGCCGCGCGCCGTCGGCCGAGGTGGCGGTCAGCGTCGTCCGCGGTACCGGCGGGGCGTACGGACCGCTGGTGACATGTGCGGGCCGGCGGCTCATGCGGCCACCTCCGCGCGCTCGCCGGTGCTCCGGCCCGCGGACCTGGTGCCCGGTGGCCGCAGCACCTCGTACTCCGCGAGGTCGACCTGCCGGGTGACCTTCTTGAACTCCGAGGTCGTGCCCGGCCAGACGGTGGTGTTGCGGCCGTTGGCGTCCAGATACCAGCTGTCGCAGCCGCCGGTGTTCCACACCGTGCGGGTCATCCGCTGCTGGACCCTGCGGTTCCAGTCCTGTACGGCGGACGGCCGGGCGTCGAGCGCGATCTTCCCGCCGAGGACGTCCAGCTGGCGCATGAAGTCGGCCAGGTAGTTCAGCTGCGCCTCGATCATCAGGATCATCGAGCTGTTCCCGAGGCCGGTGTTGGGCCCGATGACGGTGAGGAAGTTGGGGAAGCCGGCCGCGCTGGCGCCGCGCAGCGCCTCCATGCCGTCCTTCCACTCCTCGGCCAGCGTCGTCCCGTTGGCGCCCGTGACCCGCTGCGCGATCGGCATGTCGGTCACATGGAATCCGGTGCCGAAGACGATCGCATCGGCCTCCACCTCGCTCCCGTCGGACCCGACGAGGGTGCTGCCGCGGACCTCCGTGAGCCCCGCGGCGACCAGGTCCACATTCGGCTGCGCCAGGGCCGGGTAGTACGTGTTGGAGAGCAGGATCCGCTTGCAGCCGATGCGGTAGTCGGGCGTCAGCGCGGCCCGCAGCCCCGGGTCCTTGATGGCCTTCTTCATATGGTTGCGAGCCAGGAACTCGATCAGGCCCAGCTCGTTGGGGCGCTTGGTGAAGGCGCTGACCTGCATCTCCCTGAGGCCCCACAGCAGCCCGCGGCGCACGGCCCGGGTCGCCGGGAGCTTGCTGTGCAGCCATTTCTCGGCCGCGCTGATCTTGCGGTCGGCGCGCGGCAGCACCCAGGGCGGGGTGCGCTGGAAGAGCGTGAGGCGCTCCACGTCCGGCTGGATGGCCGGCACGATCTGGATCGCCGAGGCGCCCGTACCGATCATGGCGACGCGCTTGCCGCGCAGGTCGTAGTCGTGGTCCCAGCGGGCGGAGTGCGAGACCTTGCCGGGGAAGGTGTCCAGCCCGGGGATGTCGGGGACCTTGGGGTCCGACAGCGGGCCGGTCGCCGACACCACCACATCCGCGGTCAGCGGCCCGCTCGCGGTCTCCACCTCCCAGTGCAGCGCCTCCCCGTTCCACCGCAGGCTGCGCACCTCCGAGTTGAAGCGGAGGTGCGGGCGCAGCCCGAAGGTGTCGGTGACCCGCTCCAGGTAGGCGCGGATGTGCGGCTGCCCGGAGAAGTTCCGCGGCCACTCCGGGTTGGGCGCGAAGGAGAAGGAGTACAGGTGCGAGGGCACATCGCACGCACACCCCGGATAGCTGTTGTCCCGCCAGGTGCCACCCACCGCGTCGGCCCGCTCCAGGATCACGAAGTCGGTGATCCCCTGGCGCCGCAGCCGGACCGCCGCCCCCAGGCCACCGAAACCCGATCCGATCACCGCAACCCGCACATGCCTGCGCTCGCGCCCGTCCATCCCGCCGCCTCCCGAGTTCGACGTTCTTACCTGCCATCTTCGGTGCCATGACCTTCGGCGTCACAGCCGCCCGCCCAACTGCGCCAGCAATCACTGGCGCAATTGGAGAGTAGGGCAGCCACGTACCGAGCGGTAGGGGTCGGACGACAGGAGTTACCCCCGGTCGTACCCCGGCCCCGCGTCATACCCCCGGCATAGGCTGAACCCGTGGCAGCGAACGAGAACACCCCCGACGAGCGGACGGAGCCCGCGGACCACCGCCCCGCACGCGAATTCCGCATGGCCGACCTGGCCGAGGAAGCCGGCATCACGGTCCGTACGCTGCGCTTCTACCGCGAGCGCAAGCTCATCCCGCCACCGCGCCGCGAGGGCCGGATCGCCTGGTACAACGAGCACCATCTCGCCCGGCTGCGCACCATCGGCGCCCTCCTGGAGCGCGGCCACACCCTCGGCGGCATCGCCGAACTCCTCTCGGCCTTCGACACCGGCCGCGACGTGGGGGAACTCCTCGGCCTGGAGAACACCCTGGTCCCGCCCTGGTCCGAGGAGACGCCGGTCCGCCTCACCCCCGAGGAGCTCGCCGACCACTTCAGCGAGGACATCACCGCCGAGAACCTGAGTACGTCCCTGGACATCGGCTATCTCGCCGTCGACGGCGACGAGTTCGTGCACATCAGCCGCCGCCTCCTGGACGCCTCCACCGAACTCGTCAACCAGGGCATCCCGCTGGCCGCCGTCCTGGAGGCCGGCCGCCAGGTACGCGCCCACGCCGACGCCCTCGCCGACGTCTTCACCACCCTCATCCGCACCCACCTCCTGTCCGACGTCCTCGCCCGCATCTCCGCGTGCGAGGACGTCGGCCCCCACGAGGTCGACCACCTCACCGAGACCATCGAGAAACTCCGCCCCCTCTCCAAGGGCGTGGTCGAGGCCGAGCTCTCCATGGCCATGGACCGCCGCGTCCGGGCAGAGGTGGCGAAGTGGCTGACCGAGGAGGGCCGGGAGGGCACCTGACCGCGGACCGCCATCGCCGGGCGGAGGCGGCTCAGCAGCGCCGCGGCCGGTACCGCGCCGCGTGGTCACGCAGCCGCTGCCGGGCGAGGTCCCGGTCGGCCGGCGTCTCCTCGGACAGGACGAGCTGCTCGGCATAGATGCGCACCAGCTCGGTGCGCACGTAGTGCCCCTGCGCCTGCTCCTCGACAAGGTGCGCGTCACACAGTTCGGCGAGGTGGCGGCGGGTGCGTTCGAGCTCGCGGCCGGTCAGGGCCACGGCGGCGTGGACATCCACGTCCGGGCCGGGGTGGAGTCCGAGGAGGCGGAACAGCCGGGCGGCCCCGCTCGACAGCGCCCGATAGCTGAGGTAGAGGCTCGCCTCCACGGCCAGGTCGGCGTCGTGTGCGGACAACTCCTGCAGCCGGCGCCGCTCATCGGCCAGCTTCCCCGTCCAGCACCTCAGTGACCAGTCGGGGTGCGCCATCAGCCGGGCCGCGGCGATCCGCAGCGCCAGCGGCAGCCTGTCGCACCGTTCGACGAGCTCCCGGGCGGCGGCCGGGTCCGCGGCGAGGCGCGGCCGGCCCAGCACATTGCCGAGCAGCTCCAGGGCGTCCTCCGCGGCGAACGGCCCCACCGTGACCAGGGCCGCCCCGTCGCGCACCACCAGTCCGCTCAGCCGCCGCCGGCTGGTCACCACGGCCAGACAGCCGGGTGTCGCGGGCAGCAGCGGGCGCGCCTGTTCGGCCGTGCCGGCGTTGTCCAGCAGGACGAGCATCCGCCGCCCGGCGAGCAGCGAACGGTAGAGCGCCGAGCGCTCCGTCAGCGGGTCGGGGATCTTCGCCTCCGGCACCCCCAGGGCCCGCAGGAACATCCCCAGCACGGTGTCCGGCCGCATCGGGGGACGCTCGAATCCCCGCAGGTCGGCGAAGAGCTGCCCGTCGGGGAACTCGGCCTTGTGGCGGTGCGCCCAGTGCACCGCCAGCGTGGTCTTGCCGGCGCCGCCCCCGCCCGCGAGCACCACACAGTCCGGTCCCGGAAGCCGGTCCAGCTTCTGGTCCATCGCGACGATCTCCCGCGTCCGACCGCAGAAGTCGGCTATACGGGGCGGGAGTTGGGCGACGGACGGAGGCGGGACCGGCGGGCGGTCGGAGCCGTACAGCGCGGTGGGGACGGGGCCGGGGCCGGTACGCGGACCGGGTCCGGCCTGCGGGCGGTCGGAGCCGGGCGGGGCGGCCGCGGACTTCCCGCCGAGCACCGCCAGATAGGTCGCGCTGAGTGCCGGGCCGGGATCGATACCCAGCTGGTCCTCCAGATGCAGTCGGGTGCGGTGATAGTGCTCCAGGGCCTCGGCCTGTCTGCCGCTCGCCTGCAGCGCGCGCATCAGCAGCGCGGTCAGCTCCTCGTGCAGGGGATGCTCGGCGAGCCAGGCGGTCAGCTCCGTGATCAACTCCCCGTAGCGGCCGAGCATCAGCAGCCTGGAGCCGAGCTCCTGCAACGCCGCCACCCTCGCCTGGGTCAGGCCGACGCCCAGCGTCCGCCGCACCCGCTCACCGGGCACATCCGCCAGCGCCTCACCCCGCCACAGCCCGAGCGCCTGGCGCAGCTTGGCGACGGCCGTCCGCGGCTCGTCCTCATGAGCACCGGACACCAGGTACCGGAACCGGTTGACGTCCACCGCGCACGGATCGGCGAGCAGCACGTACCCCTGGCCGCGGGTGGCGATTTCGGCCTGGCCGACCAACAGCTGCCGCAGGCGGTGCACATGGTTGTGGACCACGCCCCTCGCTCTGGCCGGCGGGTCCGCGTCCCAGGCCAGGTCGATCATTCTGCGCACCGTGATCACCTGATTGACCTCGCTGATCAGAATCGCGGCCACGGTGCGCAATCGCCCCGTTCCCAAACTCAGAAGTCGCCCATTGTTCACTTCAATTTCAACTGGCCCTAGTAGCCGCAACTGAACCATTGTGACCTCGAGTTCACGCCGCCGGTGGACGCACGGCAAACCGCCCTTTTCTCCTGGAAGACCACCGTTAGGAACACTGGGTTCCGTTTTCCTCTTCCGCTCTCACTATGTGGACACCGTCAGCGAATTGACAAGAAGTCAATAAAAAGCGCGGACCGTCGGCGGACTCCATGATCACGACGTGAGCGAATCATGAGCCGGGCCACGGATCATCACTTTCGCACCGGCGCAGTGGCATTCCCCAGCGGCTGCCCCGGGCCGCCTCTCCGGTCTCCACAACCCGCATCGGGGACCGGAGGGGCCTGCTGTCCGCACCCCCCATGAAGGAGAACCATGTTCACCAAGAACATTGTCAAGAAGAGCCTTGCCACGGCGGCTCTGTGCGCGGCGCTGAGCGGCACGGCCGTGGCCTTCCCGGCGACGGCCTCGGCCACGCCGGTCGCCGCCGCCGCGGCGGCGGGCGAGTCGCCCGTCAGCGTCGGCGCCAACGCGAACCTCAACTTCAACGTCGACGTTCTCGGCATCGCCAACAAGATCGAGGCGTCGATCAAGACCGCCCAGAACCGCGAGGGCTTCGTCAAGAGCTTCATGGAGTCGGCGTTCTACGCGGCCGACGGCAAGTACAACGTCATGGTCCACAACCTGAGCCAGCCGTACGAGGACCACTTCAACGGCGTGAAGTCGTTCGGCACCGCCACCTATGACGGTGTCGTCTACGGCATCTGGGTGTTCGAGGACGGCGAGTTCACGAACCAGGGCGACGGCGGCTACATCAACTGGGCCTTCCGCGGCATCTGGGAGCGCCCCGACAACGGCGGCTACGTGAAGTTCTCCCGCGTCTCCTGACGCCTGGGTCGCACCACTGACCCCCCTCCCCTCATAACGGCCCGCCGGCCCCCGGCGGGCCGTTATGCATGACACCCACAACAACCCGAAAGAGGCCGACTTCCGCTAGGGCGGCGGTCTCTCACCGTACGGGTTACCGCGCCGCTACCGCCCTTTTCAGAGCGTCGCGGTGCTCCCAAGTCCACGGGGCGTCGCGAAGTTCATCAGGCAGCCCTGCAAGCCCTGCCGTGATGTGGTCCACGGCATCCGCGTAGCGAGCGAGACCCAGATTCGCCAGACCCATGTTCAGGCGGTTGAACTCGGGCGTGAGCCAGTAAGCCGTGTCCGGGGGCGGCAGTTCGGCGGCAGCGGCCGTCAGCCTCTCCGCGCTCTCGACCAAGCGGAGTGCGTCGTCCCGCTCCCCCGACTCCGCCATGCCCGCTGCCGCCTGGAGCATGTCCCCGAGACGCTGCGCGGGGTGCGCGCCCGGGGTGTACGCGGCGGCGGAGTACCAGCGGGCAACCCCGTGCGGCCGGCCCTGCTGACGTGCGATGTACCCCTTGAAGTTGAGCGCCTGCGCGGCCAGCGTGCCGTTGCCCACCTCGTCCGCCAGCTCCACCGCGTCGTTCAGCAGGTGCACTGCCTTGGCGTCCTGGCGTTCTTGAGCGAGCATCCATCCGCCGAACTGGAGGAACTCAGAGGCGACTTCCGCCAGTCGGTCGCGATGTGGCCCCCGGGCGCCCTTGAGCAGGTGGATCACTTCGTTCATCTGGGTCAGGGTGGCCGGAAGTACCGACTGGGGCCTGACCGTGTCGTCCAGCCGCCGGTACGCGGCAAGGATGCCGGCCAGGGCGTCCACGGTCCCCGCGTCCAGCCGGGAGGGGTTGGCCACGCTGCGGGTCATCCGAGAGCGCTCGTCAACGTCGAGCAGGGTTCCGGCCAGCGCTCCCCCGGTCTTGAGCAGTTCGTCAAGTGACCTGGCCAGCTTGGGCGACGGCTGCTGCTTCCCGTTCAGCACCCGGGACAGGTAGGCGGGGTCGTAGTTGATGGCACGCGCGGCGGCCTTTATCGAGTAACCGTTGTCATGCAGAGCACGGCGGGCAAGATCAGCGAAGTCGTCGTCACGCATCGCGCCTCATCACTCAGGGGTTGACCGAGTGACTTCCACTGTAGTCAACGCTGTTCAACTCCCGTGTGAGCTAGCGGTGTAGCGACCATGGGAGCCATGACAGAGCCCACGAAATACCCGACGGCACCGGCAGAACTGCCGTTATGGATGGACCTGGAGCCCGTGCCCGTGCCCGTGCCCGGCTGTGATGTGTGCGGCGCACTGGCCAGGGAGCGGGACGCCGCGCGGCGCGCCGGAGACGGCTCCAAGGTGAGCGACTGCAATGTAGAGATCCGGCGGCACCCACACGGCACAAAGGCGGCCCGGAGGTGATCACGTGGGCTGGTACCGGCCACCGCGTGGAAGACGAGTGGGCCCCCGACCGGACAAGCCCGGAGCGGGCAGACGTGCCCCGTCTGAGTCGACGGGCTCAGACTCTCGCTTCGGTCCGCCCTTGACTGGGGTACTGCCCAGGCAGTGAGGGGCGGACCGCTTCGGCCCCGGGAAGCCGAAGTGCCTCCAGCAGCCCCGTCCGGCGACGGCGAGCACCACAGTCGGACGGGGCGTCCTGCCGCAAGCTACCGCTCGAACACCACCGTCACCGGCGCATGGTCCGACCACCGCTGGTCATAGCTGGCCGCCCGCTCCACCGACGCCTTCACCGCGCGCACGGCGAGACCGGGGGTGGCCATGGCGTAGTCGATGCGCCAGCCCGCGTCGTTGTCGAAGGCGCGGCCCCGGTACGACCACCACGAGTACGGGCCCTCGGTGTCCGGGTACAGGCCGCGGACGACATCCACATAGCCGCCGCGGGCCTCGTCCAGGACGTCGGTCAGCCAGGCGCGCTCCTCCGGGAGGAAGCCGGACTTCTTCCGGTTGGCCTTCCAGTTCTTCAGGTCGGCCTCCTGGTGCGCGATGTTCCAGTCGCCGCACACCACCACCTCACGGCCGTCCGCCGCGGCCCGCTCGCGCAGCTCGACGAGGTACGGCAGGAACTCCGCCATGAAGCGTTCCTTCTCGTCCTGCCGCTCGGTGCCGACCTCACCGGAGGGCAGATAGAGGCTGGCGACGGTCACACCGGGCAGGTCCGCCTCGACATAGCGGCCGCTGGTGTCGAATTCCGCCGAGCCGAAGCCCACCTGGACACGGTCCGGCTCCCGCCGGGTGTAGAGCGAGACCCCGGCCCGTCCCTTGGCGGCCGCCGGCGCGTGCACGGTGTGCCAGCCCGCGGGCTCGCGCACCTCGTCCGGGAGCTGGGCGGTCTCGGCCCGTACCTCCTGCAGGCACAGCACATCCGCCGCGGTCCCCGCCAGCCACGGGACGAAGCCCTTCTTGGCCGCGGCGCGCAGCCCGTTCACATTCACAGAGGTCACGGTGAGCATCCGGGCACGATACCGACCCTCCGCACCTCATCGCGCCGGGCGTCCGCACCCGTACGATTTCTGGAATGGAGATACGTCCCGTCCGCTATGACCACCCCGACGCGGTCACGCTCGATGAGCTGGTCCAGCAGGAGTACGCCCGGCGCTACGGCGACGGTGACATGACCCCGCTGGACCCGGAGATGTTCACCCCTCCTCACGGTGCGTACCTGATCGCGTACGACGGCGGCCGCCCGCTGGCCACCGGCGGATGGCGGCGGCAGGAGGACGCGGCGGAGGGGTACGCGGTCGGCGACGCCGAGATCAAGCGGATGTTCGTGGTCCCGGAGGCGCGCGGACGGGGGCTGGCCCGGCGGATCCTGGCCGCCCTGGAAGCGGACGCTCGGGCCGCGGGGCGCTCCCGCATGGTGCTGGAGACCGGGATCAAGCAGCCCGAGGCGCTGGAGCTTTATGCCTCGTGCGGCTACGTACTCGTCGAGAAGTTCGGTCTGTACCGGACGTATGACGACAGCCGGTGCATGGCGAAGCCGCTGGTGGCGGAGGGCTGAGCCAGCCGGCCCGCCCGCTCGGCCCGCGCGCGGGCGGGCTCCCGGCCCCATCGGCCCGGCCCTGGCCCGGCCCCCGCCCCATCGCTGCCCCGGCCCGAATTTATTGACAGGCGTCCGGGCCGCTCCCCATACTCATTCCACTAATCAACTAGCTAAAGGGGGGATCCGGGTGAGCGACCCGAGCCCATGGGCCATCGAGGCCGAAGGACTGGGGAAGCAGTACGGTCGCGGCTGGGCGCTGCGGGACTGCTCCTTCCGGCTCCCCGCGGGCCACATCTGCGCCCTCGTCGGCCCCAACGGCGCCGGCAAGAGCACGTTCCTGGGCACCGCGACCCGGCTGGTGCAGCCGACCACCGGCACGCTGAAGCTGTTCGGTGTCCCGGTCTCCGACCCGGCCGTCCTGTCCCGGGTCTCCTTCCTCGCCCAGGACAAGCCCCTCTACCCCCGCTTCACGGTGGCCGAGACGCTGCGGCTGGGCCGTGAGCTCAACCCCCGCTGGGACCAGGAGCTGGCCGAGCGGATCGTCCGCTCCGGCAAGGTCCCGCTCAGCGCCCGCATCGGCACCCTCTCGGGCGGCCAGCGCACCCGCGTCGCCTTCGCCCTCGCCTTCGGCAAGCGGCCCGAGCTGCTGCTGCTCGACGAGCCGATGTCCGACCTCGATCCGCTCGCCCGGCACGAGATGTCGGGGCTGCTGATGGCCGAGGCCGCCGAACACGGCACGACCGTCCTGATGTCGTCCCACATGCTCTCCGAGATGGAGGTCATGTGTGACTACCTCCTCGTCCTCGCCGAGGGCAGGCTGCGGATGGCCGGCCAGACCGATGACCTGATCCCCGCGCACCTGCTGGTGACGGGCGTCGCCGAGGGGGACGACGGGGTGCCCGAGGAGCTGCGGCGGCAGCACACCGTGGTCGAATCCCGGGTCACCGGGCGGCAGTTCAGCGCCCTGATCCGGAGCGGCGGCCCGCTCTCCGACAGCTGGGAGGTGCTGTCGCCGAGCATGGAGGAGGTCCTGCTGGCCTATCTGCGCTCGCCCGACGCCCCCACCCTGATCGCGGACGAGTCCCGCGTCGACGGACCGCGAGGGGCCGCGGCATGAGCACCACCAGCACATCCGGCCTCACCGGTGCCACGGACCCCACGGACGGGGCGAGCGGCCTCCCCCATACGGCCACCGGCCGCCGCGGCCTGCTGCACGGCCTGCCCTGGCTGGTCTGCCGCCGGCACCGCACCTTCCTGCGCCTCGCCCTGCTGGTCACCGTCGTGGGATGCGCGACCTTCGCCTACCAGCGCATCGGCGTGATGGACTTCCTGCACACCCGGGGAACCACCCCCGCCCCCGACGGGCGGCTGGCCAACGACTTCCAGAACGCCTACGGCAGCGTGTTCCTCAGCGGCAGTCAGCTGCTGGACTACCTGCCCGTCCTCATCGGCATCTTCGTCGGCGCACCGCTGATCGCCGGCGAGCAGGAGCACGGCACCATCAAGCTGGTCACCACCCAGTCGGTGAGCCGCGGCCGCTGGATCACCGCCACCCTCGCCCTGCCGCTGGCCGTCGCGGTGCTGTGCACCACCCTGCTGTCGGCCGTCTTCACCTGGCTGTGGACGCCGGCGCACAAACTGGCCATGGGCAGCGACTGGCTGGCGGGCGGCCCCTTCGACAGCACCGGCCCCGTCCCCGTCGCCAGGACCCTGTTCCTGACCGCCTGCGGGATCGCCATCGGCATGCTGATCAAGCGGGTCGTACCGGCCATCGCGGCCACCGCCGTCTTCACCGTGGTCACCGGCGTGCTCTGGGCCGAGCAGGTACGCCCCCGGCTCGGCGCCCTGCGCAGCGTCACCTACCCGTACGCATCCGACGACGGCCCCCGCCTGCCGGTCGACGCCGTACGGGTGGACGACTGGGTGTCCACCGCGGACGGCACGCTCTACGGCTTCGGCACCTGCGTCAACGGCGACGCCGAGGCCTGCCGGGCCAAGCTGGGCATCGTCAACCGGGTGACCCAGTACTTCGACTACGGGCAGATGGCCGGGATGCAGTGGCGGGGCGCGGGGATTCTGCTGGCGCTGACCGTCGTGGTGCTGGCGTTCGTCGTCTGGCGGGCACACCGGCGGCCACTCTGAACGGCCAGCCGCGCGACGGCCGATACGGGCGGCCGGCCGCGGGAGAATTCCGTACGGGGCACGTGCCGGGCGGCGCTTTGACACCCGGCACGGCCGGCCTGATCATCAAGCGGTCGGACAGCCCGGCCCCGGTGCCCCACAGGACGGCACGGGCGGAAGAAGCAGAGAGGTGGTGAGCGTCGTCGAGTTCCGGATCGACCGTCGCAGCGGTGTCGCCACCTACCTCCAGATCGTCCAACAGGTCCAGCAGGCACTGCGGTTGGGTGTGCTGGTGGAGGGCGACCGGCTGCCGACCGCCGCACAGGTGGCCGCCACGACCAAGGTCAACCCCAATACGACCCTCAAGGCCTACCGCGAGCTGGAGCGCGAGGGCCTGGTCGAACCGCGCCCCGGCCTCGGCACCTTCGTCAGCCGGACACTCGCCCGCCCCCAGTCCGCCGCGGACACCCTGCTCCGCGAGGAGCTCCGCTCCTGGACGGACCGGGCCCGCGCGGAGGGACTGGCCCGGGAGGACGTCCAGGCGCTGATGAACTCCGTACTGCAGGACCGGTATCCGGACGGCTGATTCGGACGGCTGAGCCTGACGGCTGCTCGGGACAGCTGATCCGGACGGTTGAGCCGGGCCGCTGAGCCGGACGGTCGAGCCCGGCGGTCGCCCCGGGCGGGAGCGGCGGCGCCACGCCCCGGCGCTCCCGCCCCGCCCCTTCTCTCCTCACCCCTTCTCTCCCCGCTTGACCCTCACGCAACGTCAGGCCGCACGCTGAAGGAACGGCACGGCCCCGGCCACCGGTGGCCTCACCACCACCGGAAGACGGCGGGCCGGCCGGACACCACGGGACGAAAGGCGCTGCGATGAGTTACTCGGTCGGGCAGGTCTCCGGCTTCGCGGGGATCACGGTGCGGACCCTGCACCACTACGACAAGGCCGGCCTGCTCTCCCCCAGTGACCGCAGCCCCGCCGGCTACCGCCTCTACAGCGATACCGACCTCGCCCGGCTGCAGCAGATCCTCTTCTACCGGGAACTCGGCTTCCCCCTCGACGAGATCGCCACCATCCTGGAGGACCCGCAGGCCAACGCCCTGGACCACCTCCGCGCCCGGCACCGCCTCCTCAACGACCAGATCACCAAGCTGCAACGGCTGGTCGAGGTCGCCGAACACGCCATGGAGGTCCAGCAGACCGGTGTGGAGCTGACCCCCGAGGAGCGGTTCGAGGTCTTCGGCGAGGTGGCCTTCGACCTCACCTACGCCACCCAGGCCCATCTCAAGTGGCAGCACCACGAGGGCCATCAGCGCTCGATGGCACGGGCCGCCGCACACTCCAAGGAGGACTGGGCGAAGATCATGGCCGAGTCCGCCGACTGGCGCGTACGGCTCCTCGCCGCCTTCGACGCCGGCGAGCCGGCGGACGGCACACCCGCCATGGACCTCGCGGAGGAGCACCGGCAGCACGTGGCCCGCTGGTTCACCCCGTGCCCCACCGACATGCACGGCCGGATCGCCGACGACTTCGCCACCGATCCCCGCGCCTTCGCCCTGGTCGTACCCCCCACCGAACAACGCCCCGGCCTCGCCCCGTACCTCCGCACCGCCGTACACGCCAACGCGGTACGCCAGTCACCGCCGCACGGGGGCTGAGCGCCGTACTGGGGATGAGTGCCGCACGGGGCTGAGCGCCGCACAAGGGACGAGCGCCGTACGAGAGCTAAGCGCCGTACGAGGGATGAGCGCCGCACGCACTTCCCGGCGGCCCCCGGTCGCCCCGCCTGACGCCCGGATACCCGTCGGCCGCATCTCCCACCGCCTCCCCGGCCCGGCCCACCTCACACGAGGAACGACCGCGGCACCCCATTCCCACCGCCTCCGCCACCTCCCCCACACCCACTGCATCCGCCCCATACGCCCCACCCCCTGCATTCGCCACGTCTGCCGCCTCGCCATGCCCGTATGCCTGCCATGCCCTCGTCCTGCCCGTATGCCTGCCACGCCCGCATCCCCGCCTCCCCGCACGGCCGCACGGCCGCAAAGCCGCATGCCCGCCGCAGCACGCAGAACGCAGAACGCAGCACACAGAGCGCAAGCACACACCACCCACCACCCACCACACCCCACCCACCACACTCCCCAGACCCGAAGAAGGCCGAGGCCGACCACCCATGACGCACATCCTGATCACGGCCGCCGGATCCCACGGCGACATCGCCCCGTACACCGGTGTGGGCGCCCGGCTCCGCGCAGCCGGCCATGAGGTCGCCCTCGCCACCCACGACAGCTACGCCCCGCTCGTACGGGCCGCCGGCCTGGAGTTCCGCCGGCTGCCGGCCGACCCCCGCACCCGTCGCGCCGACCCCGAGGACGCCACCGAGCAGGCCCGGCGGCCCCCGGCCCCCGGCGGCACCCGCGCCCTCATGCGCCAGGCCGCCGCCTTCGTCAAGGAACTGGGCGGCGGTATCGCCGACGCCGCCCGCGACGACACCGACCTGCTCCTGCTCTCCGCCACCACCGCACCGCTCGGCCACCACCTCGCCGAGGCGAGAGGCATCCCGTCCCTGGAGCTGCCCCTCGTGCCCGCCGCCCCCACCGGCGACTTCGCCCCGGTCGTCAGCGGCGGCCGCTCACTGGGCCGCTGGGGCAACCGCGCCGCCGGCCGGCTCTCCCTCCGCGTCATCGACCGCCTCTACGCCGACGCGGCCCGCGAGATGCGCGCCCGCCTCGGGCTGCCGGCCGCCACACCCCGTACGGTCCGCCGCCGCGCCGAGGCCGCCGGCCGGCCGGTCCTGTACGGCTTCAGCGAGGTCCTGGTGCCCCGCCCCTCCGACTGGCGCACCGGCCTCGACGTCGTGGGGAACTGGTGGCCCTGGCATGCGCCGGACGACCGACTCCCGCCCGTCGTCGAGGACTTCCTGGCCGCGGGCCCGCCCCCGGTCTTCATCGGCTTCGGCAGCATGGCGGGCGGCGAGGGCGAACGCCTGAGTGCTCTCGCGGCAGCCGCCCTGCGCCGCGCCAAGGTCCGCGGCATCCTCCAGTCCGGCTGGGCCGGTCTGACCACCCGGCACACCTCCGCGGACGACGACCTCCTCACCATCGGCGAGGTGCCGCACGCGCTCCTCTTCCCCCGGATGTCCGCGGTGGTGCACCACTGCGGCGCCGGCACCGCCGCCGCGGGGGTGCGCGCCGGAGTCCCCACCGTCCCGGTCCCGGTCACCGCCGACCAGCCCTTCTGGGCCGCCCGCCTGGCCGCCCTGGGCGTCGCCACCGCCCCGATCCCCTTCAAGGACCTGTCCACGGACCACGCCGTCGCCCGCCTGGCCCACGCCATTACCCAGGCCACCGCCGCCCCCGCCCGCCGCGACCACGCCACCGCCGCCGCCCACCGTCTCGCCACCGAGGACGGCGCCGGCGAGGTCCTCAAGGCGGCCGAGCGCCTGCTTGCCTGAGCCGGCCCCTTCACCGCCCCAGCCCCGTCACCGCCCCAGCCCCGACCCCGGCACCGGCCCCGGCACCGGCTCCGCGAACACCGCCCGGCCGCCGACCCCAAGCCCGTCACCCCACCGGCCGCACGGGCCGCCGGGTCCCGTCCGGCGGGCGGTCCGCCACCCGTTCGGCGGGCCGGTGCCCCGCCCCGGGATGCGACCACCGGCCACAGGGCGTGGGCTCGCAACTATGACCACGTTCCGCAAAAGCACCCCGCTGCGCAGAATGCTGCTGCTCGCCATAGCCCCGACGGCCATGGGCTGCGTCCTCACCCTGGCGGCCTCCGAGGTGGCCGTCGCCGCCCCGGCCGGCACCTGGAGCCACCCCACGAAGGCCCGCCACCGCATCAGCTCGCCCTACGGCGTCCGCGGCACCTGGCAGGCCGGTCACCACACGGGCATCGACCTCGCCGTCCGCCCCGGGACCAAGGTCAGGTCCGTGGGCTCCGGCACCGTGGTCCTCGCCAAACGGTCGGGCGCCTACGGAAAGGCCGTGACGATCCGCATGAACGACGGCCGCTACACCCTCTTCGGCCACCTCTCCCGCATCACGGTCCGCCCCGGCCAGAAGGTCCGCGCCCGTACCCGCCTCGGCTACAGCGGCGCCACCGGCCGCGCCACCGGCCCCCACCTCCACTTCGAGGTACGCACCGGCCGCCACTACGGCACGGACATCAACCCCCTCACCTACCTGGCCAAACACGGCATCCGCCTCACCCCCCGCACCTCCGCCGCACCACGCCACCGCCACCACCACCGCCCCAAGCACCACCACCACAGGCACCACCACCGGCACCATCACTAGCCCATCCGCCGGCAGCCTCCACCGGCGACAAGCCCCTGCCTCATCCCCTTGAGTCCCCCTCAGCCTGAGCCCCCGGGTCCTTCTTCCGGCTCCAACAGGCCTCTAACGCCGAAATCCCGCCCGTTCGAAAAGACCGTGCGGGATTTCGTGAATCACGTGGTGTTCACAGGTGGGGGTGAGCCGGCATTGCGCACGACGCTGCACGCGGCAGGATGCGCCACCGCGCAGGTGAAGGGGATAGGTACGGCGTGAAGCCGGCACTGACCACGAGCCGGCCCGTGCGGGGCGCTCGTGAACTGTTGCTACTGGTGGCTTCCTACCCGGAACAGGTGACATGACCGACGGTCACTGCGGAGCTCTGGCGGACGAAGGGCGAGGGGGCAACCGGGCTCCTGATGTGTCCGGGAGCTGAGGGAAGTTCAGTCGGCCCTGGAGTCGGCAGGGGTCCAACTCCAGAGCAACGGCCTCTTTCCACAGAAGCCCTGACTTGCCGGTACCGTTTTCGGCACACGACAGTGGCGAGGGGGGACCTGTGGCATCCCAAGTGGTGTCTTACAAGCTCGATTCGGACACAGTGGTCCAGTTCGAAATCGAGCCAACGGACGAATGGCATCAGGTCGGCACCGACCAAGTCGTGGGCCGAGTACACGATGCCGTGCGTCCGGCCGTGGAGGCCGCACGGGCCGTTCTGGATCAGGCCGCGAACCTGTGCCCGGCAGAAGTCGAAGTGTCCTTCGGCATCAAGGTGAACGGTTCGGCAAACTGGTTGATCGCCAAGGCTGCCACCGAAGCCAACTTCGGGGTCAAGCTCATATGGCGACCTGGCACCGAGCAGGACGGGGGCGAGGGCGGAGGCAGGGGATGAACGCCGCGCCGCGGAACGGCCCCCGCCCCAGTGCAGACAGCTGGGTAACGGCCATTCACCAGTCCGAACGTGATCGAAAGCCCCTCGGTTCGGGGTTCCTGATCGACGCCCATCGGGTGCTCACCTGTGCTCACGTCATCCACTCCATTCAGGAGCGGCAATGTGAACTGTGGGTGGCATTTCCGAAGGCCGAGGAGCTGATGCACCATCGAATCAAGGTGCGCGACGTCGTAACGCCCGCCCCGGAGTGCCTCGACGAACAAGATGTGGCTGTTCTGGTCCTCGAGGAGCCGGTCTCCGAAGAGTTCGCTGCGCGGTTGCGCCGACCGCGGGGCAGTGACCTGATCGGCAGTCAATGGTGGTCCTTCGGCTTCCCCGACGGCGTGCTGGGGAACTCCTCGGACGGCTCGGTCGGCGAGGCGATCGGCTACGGCTGGATTCGGCTGGACACCGAGTCACGCTACCCGGTCCGGCCCGGATACAGCGGCGCTGCGCTCTGGTCGGCCGACTACCAGGCCGTCGTCGGAATGGTGGGGCAGGCGCAGGGAAGCAGCGGTGATGCACGCGCCCTCACGATGCGGGCAATCGACCTGTGCATGCGCGAGGAAAAGCTGCGCCTGCTCACCGACTGGTCCGTCGAAGCCGCCGGCGATGCCGCGCTGTCGGCATGGGGCTGGACCCTTGCCGAAGATCCCGAGTCCGGACGGCATTGGTGCCCCCGTGCCCGGGGCGTCAGCACGGACGCTGAGCGCGGTTTCCGATTCCGCGGACGAACAGCGGCGCTGAACGAAGTCGTTGCCTGGATCACCGGCGAGGCCGGTGATCGCCGTCAGGTCTTGCTTGTCACCGGCTCCCCCGGCGTTGGAAAGTCGGCAGTGCTGGGGCGCATCGTCACCACCGCCGATCGAGGAATCGCGGCAGCTCTGCCGCCCGAGGACGACGCGATACGCGCGCCGGAGGGATCGGTGGCGTGTGCGGTGCACGCCAGAGGCAAGACGGCATTGGAAGTTGCCCAGGAGATCGCCAGCGCCGCATCCTCCCCCCTCCCCGACCATGTGGACGACCTGCCCGCCATGCTGCGTAGCGTGCTGGCCGAGGACCCACGGCACGGATTCGCCGTCGTGATCGACGCTCTGGACGAGGCCACCACGCCCGAGCAAGCACGGATGATCATGCGGAACATCGCGATCGCAATCGCGGAGACCTGCGCTGACCTGGGTGTGCGGGTGGTGGTGGGGAGCCGACGTGGGGACGATGCCGGCGACCTTCTGACCTCCTTCCGCAGCGCACTCGAGCTGGTGGACCTGGACACACCCGCGTTTTTTGCGCAGGAGGACCTGGCCGCCTACACACTCGCAACCCTGCAGTTGCTCGGCGACGAACGCCCGGACAGCCCGTATGCCGACCGGTGCACGGCAGCCCCAGTGGCTGAACGGATCGCCGCCATGGCTGAGGGGAACTTTCTGATCGCCGGGTTGGTTGCACGCTCCCACGGCATGCACGACCGACATGCGGTTGCCCTGGAGAGCATCTCCTTCACGCCGACTGTGAACGCCGCGTTACGGGACTACCTCGCCCTTCTGCCAACCGTGGACGGCGTCCCCGCCGTCGATGTGCTCACCGCCCTGGCATACGCGGAGTCCCCCGGACTGACCCTCGATTTGTGGCTCGCCGCTGTCAAGGCCGTAACCGGCCGGGCTCCCAGTGCCAATGGATTGCGGGCTTTCGCCCGTTCATCAGCGGCCAACTTTCTCATTGAATCGAGCGACACCGCCGCCTCGTCAGGTGCTTTCCGCCTGTTTCATCAGGCACTGAACGACTCACTCCTCGGCGGCCGCGCTGCCGTCGGTGCGATCACAATCGACGAGCGTTCCATCGCTCACGCGTTCATGCGTCTGGGCGCCAACGGATGGCAAGAGGCACCCAGTTACCTGCTGCGCTCTCTGCCGCACCACGCCGACCGTGGTGGCGTCATCGATGACCTGCTCAGCGACAATCTGTACCCCCTCCATGCCGATCTGCGCCGCTTGATTCCCAAATCGAAGGCAGCAACCTCGCACGCAGCACGCTCCCGTGCCCGCCTGCTGCGAAAGACCCCGCAGGCCCTGGACGCGGCACCGGCGAACCGAGTCGCCCTTTTCAGTGTCACGGAGGCACGTGAGCACTTGGGCACCACTTACCACGAGCGCGTGCTGCCCGCTCCGTATCGGGCCATCTGGGCAGCCGGGTCACCTCATGCGGAGGAGATTGTCCTCGAAGGCCACACCGACTGGATCAACACCATGGGCGCGGTCCAGGTGGGCGACCACACTCTCCTCGCCACCGCGAGCAACGACCACACCATCCGCCTTTGGAACCCGGACACCGGCGACGCCACACGGACCCTCGAAGGCCACACCGGCCCGATCAGGGCAGTGTGTGTGGTCCAGGTGGGCCACCGCACCCTCCTCGCCACCGCCGGCAACGACCGGACGGTCCGCCTCTGGGACGCCGAAACCGGCCGCACCACACGGACCCTCGAAGGCCACACCGACTGGATCAACACCATGTGCACGGTCGAGATGGGCGACCGCACCCTCCTCGCCACCGCGAGCAACGACCACACCATCCGCCTCTGGGACCCCGAGACCGGCCACACCCTGCGCGCCCTCGAAGGCCACACCGACCCGGTCAGGGCCATGTGTGCGGTCCAGGTGGGCCACCGCACCCTCCTCGCCACCGCCGGCAACGACAACACCGTCCGCCTCCGGGACATTGAGACCGGCCACACCCTGCACAGCCTCGAAGGCCACAGCGCCTGGATCAACGCCGTCTGCACCGTCCAAGTGGGCGACCGCACCCTCCTCGCCACCGCCGGCATCGACAACACCGTCCGCCTCTGGGACCCCAACACCGGCCACACGGCACACACCCTCGAAGGCCACACCGACTGGATCAACGCCGTCTGCACGGTCCAAGTGGGCGACCGCACCCTCCTCGCCACCGCGAGCAACGACAACACCGTCCGCCTCTGGGACCCCAACACCGGCCACACGGCACACACCCTCGAAGGCCACACCGACTGGATCAGGACCGCATGCGCAGTGCCGGTCGGCGACCGCACCCTCCTCGCCACCGCGAGCAACGACAACACCGTCCGCCTCTGGGACCCCAACACCGGCCACACTCCACGCACCCTCGAAGGCCACACCGACTGGATCAGGACCGCATGCGCAGTGCCGGTCGGCGACCGCACCCTCCTCGCCACCGCCGGCAGCGATCGAAAGGTCCGCCTCTGGAGCTCCGACACCGGCGATGTCCTGCGCACCTTCGAAGGCCACACCGACTGGATCAGGACCGCATGCGCAGTGCCGGTCGGCGACCGCACCCTCCTCGCCACCGCCGGCGACGACCGCACCGTCCGCCTCTGGGACCCCGACACCGGCCACACCCTGCGCACCCTCGAAGGCCACACCGACTGGATCAACACCGTCTGCACGGTCCAGGTGCGCGACCGCACCCTCCTGGCCACCGCGAGCAACGACCGAAAGGTCCGCCTCTGGGACCCTGAGACCGGCCACACCCTGCGCATACTCGAAGGCCACGATGAAGCGGTACTCACTCTGAGCGCAGTGCCGATGGGCGACCGCACCCTCCTCGCCACCGCCGGCGACGACCGAAAGGTCCGTCTCTGGGACCCCGAGACCGGCCACACCCTGCGCATACTCGAAGGCCACGATGAAGCGGTACTCACTCTGAGCGCAGTGCCGATGGGCGACCGCACCCTCCTCGCCACCGCCGGCATCGACCGCACCGTCCGCCTCTGGGACCCCGACACCGGCCACACCCTGCGCACCCTCGAAGGCCACACCGGCACGGTCAGGGCCTCGTGCGCGGTCCAAGTGGGCGACCGCACCCTCCTCGCCACAGCCGGGGATGACCGCATGATTCGGCTATGGGACCCTCACACACCGCACGCCGCACTGGTGATACCGGTCCGCTCACCCGCCTTGTCCATCGCCAATTTCGACGAGTTCGTCGTTCTCGGTCTCACCGACGGGGTCCTGGCCCTGATCATCGGATAGCCGACGGCCCGCAGGTGCGCCCCGGGAGGCTTCACGATCGAGGGCCCCCGGGCATGCTCCCCGTCGGGCCGACAATGCCCGTTGTCAGGAGAAGCACCCGCTGAGCAGCTCCGAACCGAAACAGGGAGGCTAATGTAGAAGGGTGGTGTAAGGAGCGTGGGCTTGCGCAAGTCTCAAAGGCATCGGCACTGTTGGCGTGACGTGCCGCGGGAGCCTTGGGCCCTCGGTGGCAGAGCTGGCTGCATCGAACGAGAGCGGGGAACGGTCGACTCCCATGGCCGATGAATTCGACGGAATGTACGACACGTTCAAGGCGATACTTGAGACGTTCCCCCCCACGGAGTCGGTCAAAAGGCTGGAGCAGCTCGGCATCAGCACCGACATCATCCAGCGGATCCGCGACCGGCACGAGCAGCAAACCATCCGCATCAAGGAGCTCGAGGAACCGCATGCGGTGATCCTGGGCAATCGCGATACCTGGTACACCGGCCCGCAGGCCAAGGACAAATTCTGGCCTGCGATCATGGACCTGCTCCAGAAGGATGGCTGGCCGCAGAAGCCGGCGATCGATAGCCTCGATGAATCCTCCACTCGGATCGTCTCACTGCTGAATCACCCGCGGGAGAAGGCGTTCTCCACCCGAGGTCTTGTGGTCGGACACGTGCAGTCCGGCAAGACGACCAACTTCACTTCGGTCATGGCCAAGGCCGCCGACCGCGGCTACAAGCTGTTCATCGTCCTCGCCGGCATCCACAACGGCCTCCGACGCCAGACCCAGGCACGACTGATTCAGCAGCTGGTGGAGCCAAACCCCACGATGTGGTCCCAGCTGACCGGTCTCGACAAGGACTTCACCCCGCAGGAGAACCCGGCTTCCTACTTCGGGAAGAGCAACAAGACCCATGTGGTCTGCGTGGTGAAGAAGAACGCCACCGTGCTGCGCAAACTGGCCCGTTGGCTCGACAAGGCGTCCGCTTACCTCCAGGACTGCCCTGCGTTGATCATCGACGATGAGGCCGACCAGGCCACGGTGGCGACGAAGTCGATCAATCCGCTGATCCTCAACATCATGGGCTGCCTGCCGAAGTGCGGATACGTTGGCTACACAGCCTCGCCCTTCGCCAACCTGCTGATCGATCCGACCGCCGAGGACCTGTACCCCAAGGACTTCGTGGTCAACTTGCCCAAGCCCCAAGGTCACTTCGGTACTGAGGTTCTCTTCGGTCGCTATGCGCTCGACGGCGAGGACCCGGAACAGGTCGATGACGGGCACGACATGATCCGGTCGATCCCTGAGGGCGACGTGGCGTGTGTGCGCCCCGAGTCGAAGGCGGACGTCGACGGTTTCGAGCCCATCGTTGCCGACACGCTGCGCGAAGCCGTCGAGTATTTCTGGCTGGTCACAGCCGCCCGACGCGTGCGCGGCACGGGCAATCCGCACAACACGATGCTCATTCACACCAGCGTCAACACCTCCGTCCACAACAGCTTCAAGACGCCACTGAAGAATCTTCGCGACCGGTCCGAGAAAGCCCTTACCGACCCTGACTTCTTGGCCCACTTGCGCAACCTGTGGGAGCGGGAGACCAGCCAGGTCGCGGCCGAGGGCTTCGGCGAGAAAAAGGTGCCGTTCGAGCAACTGCTGTCCGAACTGCCCGGGGTCCTCGGCAGCTGCCGCGTCATCATGGACAACTCCAGCAGCGAGGACCGACTGGACTACGCAAACGGTCCCGTGGTAGCGATCGCCGTGGGCGGCAACACCCTTTCCCGTGGGCTGACGCTCGAGGGTCTGTCGGTCAGCTACTTCGTCCGTTCCGTCTCGGCGTACGACACACTCCTGCAGATGGGTCGCTGGTTCGGCTTCAGGCACGGCTATGCCGACCTTCCCCGAATCTGGATGACCGACGAGCTGGCGGAGTGGTTCCGGCACCTGGCCACAGTCGAGACCGAGATGCGCCGGGACATCGACGTCTACATGACAGAGGACGAGAACCCGCGCACCTTCGCCGTGCGCCTACGCACGCACCCCGCCCTCCGCGTGACCTCGGCCGCCAAGATGCGGGACTCCGTCACAGCGGCCTCGTCCTACGGCGGCAAACGGGTGCAGACCCACTACTTCCACACCAATGCCGAATGGCTGGGGGGGAACCTCGAAGCTGCACGTACCCTCACGTCCGCGGCGTCGGCGCACGCGGTCCGTGTGGAGAACCGGTCGGCGGAGGGCCGGTACGTCTTCCGCGATGTGCCGAGTGACCTGGTGATCGACTTCCTGTCGACCTATCGGTTCCACGAGAAGTCCCCCGAGAACGATGCCGATCTGCTCACCGGCTACATCCGGAAGCGAATCTCCACGGCAGGCTCCCTGCGTCGGTGGAACGTCGCGATCGTCGGCAATTCCGTGGGTGCGGAGGAGAACAACCTCACCTTCGCCCGTGGCGTCACCGTCGGGCGTATCACCCGTGCCCGCATCGCCGTCACCAACCCTGCCCCGGACTTCGCCGACATCAAGACGCTGATGAGCCGTCGTGATGCCGCCATTGACCTGGCCGGGAACACGGCCCAGCTGTCCGAGAAGGCCATCATGGATCTGCGCCGGGAGCAGCTCCCGGACAAGGGCCTTCTGATCCTGTACCCGATCGACAAGCTGTCCGCACCGAGCCCGTCGAAGAAGCTGCGTGAACCCTTGAACGCGGAGGAGCACGTTATCGGCGTCGGTCTGGTCTTTCCCGAGCCCAGGGGAACGGACAGCACCGTGCAGAAGTACATCTCCGCCGACCTGTCCAACGTCCGGATCGAGGACGAGGACTACAGCCTTCTCGACAGCGAGGAGGTATGACCGACAGCGAGCTACGCGGCCTCATCGATGAGCACTGGACCGCACTCGAGGCCGAGCAGAGCACGGGGGAACGCCGCCTGCGGGTCGCAGACCTGCCGATCGTCACCAAGAGCGGGCCTCTGGCGGTGGCTGTCGACCACAACGGGTACCGCCACGTCTTGGTGCCTATCCCTGTGCACCGGAAGGTCCGTACCGGCATGGACGGCCCGGTGCTCCGACTGCGAAAGCAAGCCCTGGAGGACGAGGACACGTACCAGACCTACGCCGACCTCGCCTGTCTGCAGCGCGACCTCGAGGATCTGTTCACGGAGCTTTGTGCGGACGTGCTGGGTGCGGCCGAGGGCCTGCCCGGGAACCCCGTCAAAGCGTTATACAGCGTGCTCGACCGTTGGAGGGCGCTGTTCCGCACGGAGGGGAGGCCACTCAGCGCCGAGCAACTCGCCAGCCTCTTCGGCGAATTGTTGGTGCTCCACCAGTTCCTCGAAAGGGACTCGAGTGCACACCGGCTCTGGCGTGGCCCCGAGGGGTACCGTCACGACTTCTGGGCAGCAACCACCGCGATCGAGGTGAAGTCGACCACCGACCACAGGAGCCGCAGACCGCGGATCCACGGTCTCGACCAGCTTGAAGCCCCGGAGGGCGGAACGCTCTGCCTGGCCTGGTTCCGCCTACGACGCACCGCAGCGGACGGCGCCGGTACCGGATTCGTGAAGTCCGTCGAGCGGGCACTTCGGCTGTGCGACGACGAGAGTGTGCTCCTCGGCATGCTCGCCGCAGCCGGGTATCACCCTTCCGACGCCGACCGCTACCGGGACGTGCGCTTCCTGGTCACCGAGGAGAGGTGGCACCAGGTAGATACCGACTTCCCCGGGCTGACGGGCCAGGCCCTCGCCGCAGCGGGAGTGCCGGTCTCGGCCCTGGATGTCGAGTACACCATCGACCTGTCCGATGCCCCATCTGCTCCCCTGAGCCCCGGGCAGGTGGCCCAGGTGATCGATGCGATGATCCAGGAGTCCGCGTGAATGAGCCCCGCTGGTTCTCCCAGCCCTATCCGCCGGAGGGCGCAAGCGCCGCCGAGGGCATCCGCAATCAGCTCGGTCGCCCAGAGCTCGACCTGCTCACCATCCTGGTGCGCGAATCCGCCCAGAACAGCTGGGATGCCCGGTCCCTGCCGTCCTCCACCCCGGTGGACTACCGCATCGACCTGTGGACAGTCGGCCCTGCCCACGTCGGCGTCTGGCGCGACCTCCTGCTCAAGGGCACGCCGCTCAGCTCAGAGCACTTCCCGCTGCGCGAGACCCTCCGACGGGAAACGGTACGGGTCTTGGCCGTCTCCGACCGCGGCACCAGAGGTCTCGGAGGTCCCACCCGCGCCGACAACGCGGTGGGCAGCAATCGTGACTTCGTCTCCTTCATCCGCAACATCGGCGAACCACGCGAGACGGCGCTGGGAGGCGGCACCTACGGCTTCGGCAAGGGCATCTTCTATCTGCTGTCCAAGCCTGGGACGATCCTGGTGCATTCCCGCTGCCGCAATGATCAGGGATACCTCGAGACCCGACTCATCGGTTGCACCCTCTTGAAGAGCTATGTGGCCGCCGAGGCGGATGGGGGCCGCCGCTACACCGGCCGGCACTGGTGGGGCGACACCTCGGGAGACGTTGTCGAGCCACTCGTCGGGCAGGAAGCGGCGGTCACGGCTCACCGTCTCGGTCTCCGGCCCTTTGGCCCCGAGGAAACCGGGACCAGCATCGTCGTCATCGATCCCAGCCTGGACGAACTACAGCCGGCCGAGTCCGCCGACTACCTGGCCGAGACCATCGCCTGGCACCTCTGGCCAAAGATGATATCCGCCGGCGACAATCCGGCCGCGATGCGGTTCACCGTCACCTGCGACGGCCTCGATCACCCCGTGCCCGAACCACGGGAGACCCGCCCGCTCAACATGTTCGTCGCCGCCTACGAGGCGATGATCGGTCCGGACGGAAGTGAACTCGAGTGCAAGCATCCCAAGCGGTATCTCGGCCGTCTCGGACTGGTGCAACGGATCATGCCGCCCCTGGAACCCACCCACGCCTCCCGCATGCTGGGCATTGAGAACCTTGTACATCACGTCTGTTTGATGCGGCCCGCCGAACTCGTTGTCACATACCGGCCTGGGCCGAAGCCCCCGAGCGAGAACCAGGGCTACGCCGGGGTGTTTCGAGCCGACGCGTCCATGGACGAGATCTATGCGAAGGCCGAGTCGCCCACCCACGACACCTGGAACCCTCACTCACTCGAAAAGCCCGAAAGCACCTTTGTGCAGACCACGTTCCGCCGCATCAGCGAGGCCTTGGACCGGCTGCTCTCCCTCGGCGGCACCGCCCGCCCCGGAGCCAGCCATGTCGCATTGGGAGCCGCGAGTTCGCTCTTCTCCGGTCTCGTGGGCGGGGCTTGGGGAATCGGTGGGGCCACCGCTTACTCGAAGCCGGGCAGCACTGCCACCGGGCAGACGCGCGCATCGAAGCTCGAGGACGAGCAGGAGTTCACGGCGGGTGCGACCTCGGGCCGTCCCGCACCTGTGTCGGTCCCGCCCGGTGCGGAGGCGTTCGGCGGCAGGGGATCGGTCACCTCAGGCCACACCGACACTGCCGGAAGGTCTCCCCTTGGCGCTCATGGGAACGGCGCCGTCAGCACGAGTCGCTCTCGCCCCCGGGTGCACTACGTCGGTGATCCCTACTACGAGGACCGCAGCGACATCTGCGTGCTTGTCCAAGAGTTCAGGCTGCCTGCGCCCGGCCCCCAGCGGGTCCGCATCGACCTGGCCGTCACACTCCCGGGTTCTGGCGGGCCGGAGACGGATCCACCGCTCGGTGCGAGCATGCCCACCCTGATCGGCTGGGAGGACAGCGACGGACGCCTGAACACCGCCGAGACCTGCGAGATCGACGGCAGCGAGTCGATCTGGCGGGCTCTGGTGCTCCCGGCCCCGGACACGATGACCGAGATCGGCATCAGGGTAGAGGCGGTGACGGCCTCGTGAGTCGGCGCGCTCTCCCCTACCGGGCCCCTTCCGAGGATGTCATCGACGTCGACACGTGGATCCTGGTGACCGAGGACGGTGAGGTCACCATGCCCGACGCGCTACCCGACTGGGACTACCAGATGGACCTGCACCTGCGCAGGACCGTCCGGATCGACGTGGATCGGGCGCGCTCGCAATCGGGGCTCCCGGCCGATGCCGCGCTCGCACTCGCCGCCGTATGGACGGCCACCGGCTCCAATCTCAGTGGGCCGGCCTCTCATGTGCGGTTAACCGGCAGTGGAACGAGCACGGTGGAACTTGATATCCAGCTCCGTGGCTCGGACCTGGGTGGGCTGCTCCTCCTGGACACCGCCCTCGTTCTGGCCGAACGCCGTGACAGCACCAGCCCCTCCGCGCCCCGTCGGGCCGGCTCCGTACTGTGGAGCGACAGGGAGTCGCTGCGTTTGCAGGGCGACGCGCCGCAGTTCCCGCTCGCCGTGATCGACTTCGCTCGGACGTCCTTCCCCGACGATGCAGCCTGGCACCTGCAGATCAGCGGCGGTCTCGAAAGCGCCACCATGGGCTCCCTGCTGCTGTTGGTCAACGAGCGGAACACGTGTACCTCCACAGCATTCGAGAGGGCGGGCAGGCCGCGTCCTGTCGACCGAGTCGTCCTGTCCGCGGTCTACGCGGATGCCGCCCGCACCTTGATGGAGCATGCGCTCAGCCTCGACGACTTCGTCGACGACGCCCAATTTCCTGACGGCTCCTTGGGCGCGACACTGATGAGCCTGTTCGACCGACTGCTCCCAGGTCGGTCGATCACCGACGTCCGTCTGCGCCAACGACAGAACCCCAGCCTTTTCGCCTCAGATCTCCAGGCAGCCGTCAAGATTTTCGAGGTGCCGTGATGAGCTTCCTCTACCCCCGGCTACTTGCCGAACAGGCAAAGCCCCTCTACGAGGAGTACCAGCGCCTGACGGTCGCCGAGCTGACCAGCCGGGTCTCCACCTCCCACGATTCGGCCGTATATGTTGCCACCGGCGGCGATCGAGTCTCCGAGGGTCAACTCCGGGAGTTGCGTGCCGTCGTCATCGACCTCGCCAAGGACTCCGGTTTTCCCGACGACTCGAACCGCGCGCGCAAAGCGGAATTCGACCTCCGGCTTGCCGCCCTGCTGCACTCCGAGACGGGCATGGTGCCTGCTGAGGCCGCTTCCCGGGATGTCTGGGCCTTCCTCTCGCTGGTTCTGCTCCCGGATGTCGCCTACTGGCGCTACCCTCAGCCGCCCAAGGAGCGTGTACTTGGGAAAGACCTGACCCGACACGTGTTCGGCCGTTTGTGGTGGCGGGCCCAACTCGTCCACTCCTCCGAGGCCTTGGAGCCGTACGGTGCTCTCAGAATCCTCGGAGAAGCTGCCTTCGATCAGATCTACGCACGCCGCGCCGCGCTCGGCGGGAGCCCTCACCTGGTCCGGGCCATCCTCCGCGTCTGGAACGATCTCGACGTGCGCGGCCTCAACGAGCGCGAAATGCTCCGTGACTTCCTCAAGCGGCTGCTGCGGCTCGCCCCGTTCGTTCTCTTCGACGGCATAGAAGCTGGCACTCTCGACGATGAGCTACGTGCGGTCGTCCAAGAGACCGTGCGCGCTCAAAGCCTTACGTTCAAGTCCTCGACCGGCTGCACTTCGCAAACCAGACCGGATGCGCCCCGAAGCGACATTCCCCGTGAGCAATCCGAGAGCGCGTCGCCGGAGAGACAGCCGAAAATGCCCCGGCCCCGCCCGGCGGCGTTGGTCGAGCGCCGTCGATTCAGGTCACTCGAGATCTGTGCCGGAGCCGGCGCGCAGGCCCTCGGACTCGAACGCGCTGGCTTCGACCCGGTGCTGGTCATCGACAGCAAGTCCGATGCCTGCTCGACCATTCGCCTGAACCGACCCGGCTGGGAGGTGCTCTGCCTGGACATCACGCGTTTCGCCCCGCACGCACACTCGGAAGTACTGGGTGTCGATCTCATCAGCGGTGGGCTCCCCAGGGTCAAGGCCACGGCCACAGTCGGTCGAGCGGAGGACGCAGAGGAACGCAGGATCCTCAAAGCGGCGATCAGGTTGATGAGCGCTGTCAGGCCGAAGGCCCTACTGCTGGAGAACGTCCCGGACCTGTTCGAGAGCCCGGACTTCAGCGATGACCGCTCGTGGATCGAAGCAGAGCTCCGACATGCCGGCTACCACCCGAATTGGAAGGTCCTCAACGCCGCAGACTTCGGCGTTCCACAGAATCGCAGAAGCAGCTTCCTGGTCGCCCTGGAAGATCCGCATCAAGCCGCCTTCTCCTGGCCGGAGCCGGACAAACTGCCCCCTCCGACCGTCGGCCAAGTGCTCGGCGCTTCCATGTCTGCTCACGGCTGGCCGGGAGCAGAACGCTGGATCAAGGGTGCTGATCGCATCGCCCCGGCGCTCGTCGGAGGCTCCGACCGGCGGGGTGGGGCCGATCTCGGCCCCACCGGGAGCAAGAAGGCATGGGCCTCGCTCGGCGTGAACGGAAGCAGCCTCGGCAACGAACTTCCTGAAGCGGACTTGCCCGAGGACCACCACCCCAAACTGACCGTCGACCAGGCCGCGATGATCCAGTCGATCCCTGAGGACTGGCAATTCTTCGGCGGCAAGACGTCCAGGTATCGCCAAATCGGTCATGCGATGCCCCCTCCCCTGGCCGCTGCGGTCGGACATGCCGTGGCAGCCGCACTACAAAGCTAAGATCGCCCTATGCACACGCCCCGCCCTTTCGCCCCCGAGCCCGTCACAGTCGTTGATCTTTTCTCCGGCTGCGGCGGCTTCACCCAGGGGTTCCATGAGTTTCGCCCTGACGGGGCGAAAGGGACGGGCCCGGTCTTCCACAGCATCGCGGCAGTCGAACACGACGCCAGCGCGGCCGCCACGTATGCCGCGAACTTCGGCAGCGGCCGATGGGACAAGACCGTTCCGCCCGCTCGCATCCATTTCGGCGACATCGAGAAGTGGCAGCCGACAGAGGATGCGCTACATGCGGACGTGGTGGTCGGAGGCCCTCCCTGCCAGGGCTTCTCGGCCCTGAACCGGGCTCAGAAAGGCACTGAGCGCAACCGTCTGTGGGAGGACTACGTCCGGATTGTCGCCGAGATCCGTCCCAAGGTCTTCGTCATCGAGAACGTCGACCGCTTCCTCAAATCGGACGAGTTCCAGAACCTGCTGAGCCAGGTCTATGAAGAAGACGGCTTGCTGTCCGAGTATCGCCTTGTCGATCCTCCTGGCCACAAACCGACTGACACCAACGCGCAGAAGAACAGCCGCTACCTTCTCAATGCTGCCGACTATGGCGCGCTCCAGGCCCGCCGGCGCACCATCGTCATAGGCGTGCGCCGCGATCTCGACAACGGCCGCACGATGACGTATCCGGTCGCCACGCACACCCGCCGCCGGAAGGGCGGCATCAGCACCTCGGCTCAGCCTCTCGACGGCGTCGGCCTGAGCCCCTCCCACTGGCGCGGTGTCGACAGCGTCTTCGAGGAGTCCTCCCAGATCCCGATCCAGGGCACCGAACTGCCGGATCGCAAGGAGCACATCCCCGAGGTCGACAACATCGCCCCCGGAATTTTCACCACACGTGACCTCCACTTCGGCCGTAACCCGGAGGTGTTGTCGAGGGCTCGGTACAAGGCCATCCCTGAGCAGGGGAACCGAAAGGACCTGCGCGGCAAGTGGTACACCGTGGATGAACAGGGCGAGATTCAGATCTTCGTTACTCCGGACCCGCCGGGCGTCAGGACATCAGTGAAGTACCTCTCGACCGAGAGCTGGGACAATCACAACACCGGCACCGGTGATGTCATGGGACGGCTCCGCTTGGGCGAGCCATCGGTCACCATCCGAACCGAGTTCTTCAAGCCGGAGAAGGGCCGCTACCTCCACCCGACCGAGCCTCGACCGATCACCCACTATGAGGCCGCCCGCATCCAGGGCTTCCCGCTGCCCTTCCGCTGGTGTGGCTCGAAAACCGATATCGCTCGCCAGATCGGCAACGCCGTACCCATCCCACTGGGCACAGCAATCGCCTCGGCAATCCACGCCTACCTTCGCGGCTGATTCGACAGCCGCCTGGGACTTCATGGCCTTGATCGCTGATGGTACGACCGCTCGCTGCCGAGTCGCATGAACGTCGCAGCCGCCTTCCCTCGGCTGAGGGCTTCAGGATCTCCGCCGGCTGGAGCCGTTCGTTCGGAGAGAACGCCCTTCGGCGACTCGAGGACCTCTCCAGCAGACTGGTCACCGCGCCCGTCCGCTTGTGTTCGCCAAGCGGCTGCTGCATGCGCGAGGGCAAACCACCCGCGGCCCTCGACCACCAATCCACTTAGGCCAGTTGCTCAAGTCGAGTGCGGATTCCCTCAACCCTCTTTGGGCCAAAGCCAAGTGACGATGTAATGACATGCGCCGGGCCGCTGTGGGCTCGTCCCTCCACCCGCTGAAGAACTTCCTGCCGTCTGCAGCAAGTCCGACATCACGGTCCCCGCCAATGCCTGCGTCGATCGAGGGGGCGCCAGGTTCCGGCAGGACGACCACTATCTGACCGCCGCCTGGACCGCGTCCTACACGCCCACCCGCAGCCACAACGAAGGAATTGGCGGCCGCCTCAACAGCGGCGAGATCGACATCGGGAATCCGAAACACCATCGCGCACCGGGACAGGTCGCCGAGACCCTCCCGGTCGCCAACCTCGTCATCGCCAGCAACCTGGACATCCTCGAAACCTGGCTCTACCAGCGCACCGCGGCACCCACCTAACGGACACCGACTGCACAGCCGTCCCGACGCCGAGAAAGCCGCACACCGTCCGAACCGAGGACGGCCGCCACCACTCGCAGACTGACCAGCCGGCGAACAACCACACAGCATCACGGCCGGCCCCGGAGACCCAGGTCCGCCCGTCGTGCTCACACGACCGCATGACAGAGGATCAACACACTCACAGTCGCGATCCGCTGTCATCCACCACCCCGAACAGCCTCGGACAGGCTTCGGAAACGACAAAGATCCCGACCGATCACCATGATCGGCGGGATCTCGTCAACCGTTCCTGAGCTAACTCAAGAACGGCCCTGCTGTGGGGTGTTCACGAGAGTGCCTGGCCAGGATGTTCTGACGGCTTTGGACATCGCTTCCCATACGCTGAGTGATCGTTTCCCGTCGTGCCCACCGACTGACACCGCATGAGGCAAGCCAAGGGACGCAGGACCTGGGCGCCGACTGGAGCGCGGGCAGTTCAACGCCAATGGTCGCTAGCGGCGTACCGGCTTCACGCGACGCCTGTTGACCATTGCAGCTCGATCTTGTGGGGAAGCCCGGTGACTACCTCGATGACGAAATCTTTGGCCCCTTAGTCAGGGCGACCTGTGAATTTCGATCTTGCGGAATCGTGTGCTGGCGCATGCATGCAGCTGGGCCCTCAAAGGACTGTCGCCAACGGTCCGGTGGAGCGGTCTGACGGAGCCGGAAACCGACGGCGATCCGCTTGCCGACACGGATGCGTTGAGGGCTGTCGGGCACATGTTCGCTAAACCGAACGCCACCACGAGCCGAGCAAAGTCCGCCTGCAGTTCGGCTTTGCCTGAACTCCGCCTGGCAATGGTCCACACCAGCCAAGCCGACCCGCCTCTCATGCTCTCGTGACGGCTCTCCACCACGTGGCACGGCAGTCAGGTGCGGAGGGCGAAGAGGTATATGCCTTGCTGGCCTCCCACCACGAGTTCATGACCAGCCGACCAGGCGCACGAGGACAAGTCCCCGTCGGTACGTGCGATGGCCACGGTGCGTTGCTCTGTGGCATCCCAGATCCGCACCGTCTTGTCGTGGCTGGTGGTGGCGAGCCACGCCCCGTCCGGGGCAATCGCCACAGAGCCCACCGGGCCGGTATGGCCGGTAAGGGTGACAGTGCAGGTGCCAGAGGCCGGATCCCAGATCCGCACCGTCTCGTCCTCGCCGGTGGTGGCGAGCCACGCCCCGTCCGGGGCAATCGCCACAGAGCCCACCGGGCCGGTATGGCCGGTAAGGGTGACAGTGCAGGTGCCAGAGGCCGGATCCCAGATCCGCACCGTCTCGTCCTCGCCGGTGGTGGCGAGCCACGCCCCGTCCGGGGCAATCGCCACAGAGCCCACCGGGCCGGTATGGCCGGTAAGGGTGACAGTGCAGGTGCCAGAGGCCGGATCCCAGATCCGCACCGTCTCGTCCTCGCCGGTGGTGGCGAGCCACGCCCCGTCCGGGGCAATCGCCACAGAGCCCACCGGGCCGGTATGGCCGGTAAGGGTGACAGTGCAGGTGCCAGAGGCCGGATCCCAGATCCGCACCGTCTCGTCCTCGCCGGTGGTGGCGAGCCACGCCCCGTCTGCGGCAATCGCCACCGAAAGCACTGGGCCAATGTGGCTCCAGAGGGTGCGGACGCAGGTGGCGGAGGCTCGGTCCCAGATCCGCACCGACCGGCCATCGCCGGCGGTGGCGAGCCAAGCACCGTCCGGAGCGATCGCCACCGACGTTACTGAGACGGTCTCGGGAATAGCGGCTGTCCCAGAAGCGAACTCTCGGTCCCAGATCCGTACTGACTGGCCATCGGTGGTGATGAGGCAGGTACCGTCCGGAGCGATCGCCACTGATTCCACCCTGCGGGTGTGGCCGGTGAGCGTGGCGGTGCAAGTGCCGGAGGCTCGGTCCCAAATCCGTACCGACCGGCCATCAGTGGTGACGAGCCAGGTACCGTCCGGAGCGATCGCCACTGATTCCACCCTGCGGGTGTGGCCGGTGAGCGTGGCGGTGCAAGTGCCGGAGGCTCGGTCCCAAATCAGCGCCTCCCTGCTGTAACTGGTCGTGACGAGCCATGCGCTGTCCGGGGCGATCGCCACCAACGTCACAGGGCCAGCGTGGCCGGTGAGGGTGGCGGTGCAAGTGCCGGAGGCTCGGTCCCAAATCCGTACCGACCGGCCATCAGTGGTGACGAGCCAGGTACCGTCCGGGGCGATCGCCACCGACGTCACAGGGCTGGTGTGGCCAGTAAGGGTCGCGGTGCAGGCATCGGATGCCCGATCCCAAAGCTGCACCCCGCCCTCCATGAGTGTAATGGCGAACCAGGCGCCATCCCGGGCGATCGCCACAGACGGCCCCATGCCCGCATGGCCGATGACGGTGATGTCGGTACCGGAGGCTTGGTCCCACATCCGTAGTCCCGTGCCCCGGCTGGTGGTGGCGAGCCAGGTACTGTCGGGAGCGATCGCCACCGACGTTACTGGGCCGGAGCGATCAAGGGTGGCAGTGCAGGCTCCGGACGCTCGGTCCCAGACCCGCACTTCACCGTCATAGCTAGTGGTGGCGAACCAACTGCTGTCCGGAGCGATCACCACCGAATGCACCTCGCTGACGTGGCCAGTGAGGCTGGCGATGCGGGTGCCAGATGCCCAGTCCCAGATTCGCACGGTCCCGTCATCGCTGCCGGTGGCGAGCCAGGTGCCCTCCGGGGCGACCGCCACTGACGCTATTCCGCCGGTGTCGCCGGTGAGGGTGCGCTGCAGCGCAGGGGGAAAGATGTCGGGCAGTGGCCACAGATTGGTTAAGCAGGGGCGTAGGTCAGGGTCGTGCCGACGTGCGGTGATCTGAGAGTGCCAGTGCGGGTGTCCGTCAAGGCGGTTGTGCAGGACGCTGATGAGCGCGTGAGGTGGATTGGTGGGGGTGAGGAGGTGGCCGCTCTGGATGAGGCTGTGGGCAAGTAGCCGGGCATGAGGGGAATTGATGCGGGCGAGGTCGGCCCAGGGAGCGGTCGGTCCTCGTTGGTGGAGTCGGGCTTCTACCCAGCGCACGTCGCCGGCCACCGCTTCGGCGGTTGAGATGCGTTCGGCTGCGAGGAGGTGGTCAATGAGGTGGTCGAGGAGGTAGCCGTCCTGCAGCTGCCACCAGGCATGTTGGGGGTTGGGGGAGGTGGTGGCGAGGGGTTGGGCGGGTGACAGGGTGGCGGCGATCGCGTCGGTCAGGAGGCCGTTGAGGCGGATCAGGTCGGCCGTGCCGAGTTCGCTTCGGAGGTAGTCGCGGACGACGTCGTGGAGGCTGATCCTGCCGCCTTCGCACGTGTTGTCGAGGCTGATCAGTGAGAGGCGATGCAGCTGTGCCAGCAAGGCGCGTGCTTGGTGCTCGGTCAGCCCGTCGGCGGCATGCCAGAGCTGGACGACGACGGAGACAGGGATGGATTCGTCCTCGGCGAAGATGCCAAGTTCGGTGAAGCGGGCCGCGCCTCCTAGTGGGAGCAGGCTGGTGGCAGCCTCGATCGATGCCTGGACGGCCTCATTGCGCTGGTCGAGGTCGTCGAGATCCCAAGCGGTGGGGTCGGCGGTGGGATTGACCGCGGCTTTGGGCCCGTGGTTGCGCAGCTGGTCGAGGATGTGGCCGGCAGCGGCAGCGGGGTCGGCGCCGGTTTCGGTCTGCAGGGCGATCGACCGGTTGGTCAGGCGCAGCAGGAGGGCCCAGCGGCCGGTGACCTGGAGCAGGTTGTCGACCAGGTCGTTGCGCAGGGGTGGCAGGTCGTGGGTCAGCACGGCTTTGGCCTGGGTGTGGGACATCTGGTCGACCGGGATGGTGCGGGCTGTGGGGGGCAGCAGTTTCGGGTTGCGGGTGGTGACCAGGCGTACGCAGTGTCGGCCGCCATGGAGGAAGGGGGCGAGCTGCTCTTCTTCCCACACGTCGTCGAGGACGAGCAGGGTGCGGGGACGTGCATCCAGGAGTCGACCCAGGTGGGCACCGGCCGTGTGGGGATCATCGAATTCGGTGGTGTCACCGGTGATGAACTTGGTGGCCTGCGCGACCTTAGCGGACACGGCCGAGCGGCCGCGGACATCTCGTCCGATGGTGACGGTGTAGATCCGTGACCGGAACCGGCGCTGCACCCGCCGGTGGTTGGCCACGGCGATCGCCAGTGTGGTCTTTCCAAACCCTCCTGCTCCCGAGAGGGAGGTGGTGATGCCGACCTCTCCGGCACCGCGGCACACCTCGTCAACGGCTTCGCGGGTCTGGTGCCGGTCCACGAACCAGGCGGGAACAGCGGTCGGCTGAGGCGGCGAGGGATCGTTCACTGCTGGCGGAGCCGACTGCATCCACGCCAACGCAACAGCCACTACGACAGTCAGCCCGCCGAGCAGGCCGACCCATAACCACGGGTGCTGCCGCAGTTCGTCCAGCGGGCCAGGCCAACGCGACACATTCGTAGCGGGGTTCGCCGCCAGCGCCAGAAACAGCGACGCTGCCGCGCCCAGGCCGGCAAGCAGCGCCAGCCCCGCTTTCCACTTCCGCACCTGGGCACCCCCGTTGATGATCTGCTCGTCAAACTCTAGAAACGAGTCAGCAGGACCATCAACGGAATGCTGCAGAACAGCATCGGTAGTGCTCCCGCGCTTCCGTCACTCCGCTCGCGATACCTCTCCCCTTGTCCCTCCCGGGGAATCCGCAACACGACGTGCTCAGGAGCCGCGCCCGGAGCCCCACAACCCCAGTCTGACGTTCGGCATCGGCAGGTACGTCTCGTCCGTGCCGAGCTGTACGTCAACGTCGCGCACTTGCAAGGTCGGCAGTGACACAAGGTCGACCATCAGCGTGCACCTTCCAGCCCGAGGACGTCCCGGAAGGTCTGGCATCAATGAGCGCGATGATCTTCGGTGGTCCGGTCTCGGCCATTAACGGGCTCAAGGCGTCGGGTAGTTGTCGCTTGGGGGCATAGGTGATCACCGTCTGTGAGGTTCTGCGTGACTGGCATACGGTGTGGGCGGGGCTCTGGCGTTCTGGCTGAGGTTCCCTACACGGTCCTGGGATCTGGATTAAGGGCAGGCGATGACTTCGCTGTTCGAGCGGCTGGATGAGGAAGAGGCCATCGTTCGGGGCGAGTTGGCTGCCCTTCGCGACAAGGTCGCGCAGGCAGAGGAACGGCTCGCCCGTCTGGCGATCACTCGGGATACTGCCGCGTCCTTGCTCGGCCGCGAACCTGGAGCCGGCAGCCGCGAGCCAGGGTCCTCGCAACCGTCCGGCGCTGCTGATGCAGTGCCGTCCGAGCCCGATGGGCCGGAGGGGACTGCTGGCTTTGAGGGTGGTGGGCCAGAGCTCGAAGAGCTGCCGTTGGAGGTGGCTCAGGAACGCATCTTGGCCTTGCTGGCCCAGGCAGGCCGAGCGGTGAGGTTGCAGGACATCGTCCCTGCCATTGGAGAGAGCCGAGTGGAGACGACTCGCTCGCGCTTGAAGGCCATGGCAAAGAAGGGGCTGCTCATCCAGGGCCCAACTGCCTGGTTCCGCCTCGCTCCGGCCGACACCGAAGAGGGGGCGACCACGGCAGATTCCTAAGACGGCCGCCAGTGCGGGTGAACACCCGCACCGGCGGCGGCGCTGGCACCGCCGAGGGTTCAGCTCGGCGGAGCCGGTTGCTTGAGTTCCCCTACAAGGTGGCTCTCGCATGCCCGAGCGTAGTAGAGGTCCTCTCCGCACGGGGCGTGGAGCCGCGAAATTGTCATGCCCGGTCGCCAACGTGCGAATCCGGGTGCGAATCGAGGCTCAATGATCTTCATTCCGGAAGCATCCGGGCGACTCCGGCCACAGGTGCACTCGCGTGAAGGCGGCAAGGCGGGCGACGGTGGCCACGTCCGGCCAGGACCGTCCGGCCAGCAGGTCGGCGATGGCCTGCCGGTTGACCCCGGAGCCAGCCGCGGCCGCCCGCAGGCTCAAGCCTTGCCCGGCAAGAGCGCGGGCGAGGGCGCGGGCGATGAACCGGACACTCTCGGCCGCCGGGTCGGCGAGGGGTTGTTCGGTCCAGGCTTCCGGATCGTCGGCCAGCTGCCGGGGGCAGCGTGCGCGGGCGCGTCCACCGACCACTTGCACACCATCCTGTCTGTTGAAGTCGATCGAGCACGGAATGGCTGCTTGTCCAGCCGGTATGCATGGACCGTGATCCTTGATCCGGATACCTCGGCGAAAATCACTCGCTACCGGCCTCGCCAGGCGCCGGCTGCCTGGGCGGACGTCGCGCCGCTGGTGCGGTCCGTGGTCACCGCCGTCGCCAGCGCGGTGCCCTATGACGTGGAGCGTTTGCTGCACATCACCGCGTCCCTGGCGCTGTGGGCCGAAGGCTCGGGGCTCGCCAGAGATCCTGACACCTGGCTGCGCAACGAGGTCATCGACGCCTACGTCCTGTCCCGGGCGGCTGACCTGGAGCCGACGTCGGTGCAGACCTACCGGACGTGGCTGCTGCGGATCCGCAATGCTCTGGCCTGGAGCCAGCGTGGGGAAGCGACCCCCGCTCGTCTCCACGGCGTCGCCAACCCCTACTCCCCTTATGGTGATGGGGAGTTGGCGGGGCTGCGGCAGTGGGCAGTGCATCTGAAGGGGCAGCAGCGCTCGGATGCTCTGGCCCTCATCGCGCTCGGGGCGGGATGCGGACTGCAGCCCAAGGAGGTGGCGGCCAGCCGCGGCTGCCACCTGCGGCGCCGCCGCACGGACGAGCCGCTGCTGCACACCGGCGTCACGCGTGAGGTCCCCCTTGCCGTCCGGGCGGGCTGGGAGGAGGTGCTGGAGGAGCTGGCCCGCAGCGCGGGTGGCGGTTACCTCTTCCGGCCACGTCGCACCGCGGCCTACTCCAAGAACCTGATCGGCTCCTGGTCCCTGCAGCACCGGCCCCCGGGCGGGCTGCCGCAGGTGTCGGTGGGGCGTCTGCGGGCGACATGGATCGTGCAGCTGATGACGACCCGGCTCGGCCACGACGTGATCGCCAAAGCCGCAGGGCTCGGCTCCTCCGCCTCCCTGGCCCGCTACGAACACCATGTGCCGCCCCTGGATGAGACGACTGCCGCCCGCCTGCTGCGAGGCGCCACCCAGTGACCTTCCCGCGCACATGGCGGGACCACCACAAGATCAGGCACTGCCGACCGCGCCCGGCCACCGACGCGCCGGCCCGGATCCCCGACTCCAAAGTCGGCCAGCTCGACACGCTTCTGCACGCCTCTGGGGTGCTCGAACTCATCGACGCTGAACTGGCCGGCCGTCCGGGCCCTGCCGGAATGCCCCTGCGGACGGTGCTGGGGGGATTGCTGCTGTCGCTGCACTACCACTCCAGCGCCACCTTGGCCGATGCCTACCGGGTCCTGCTCGACGAGCTGACGCCCACCGCCCAGGGCTGGCTCGGCGTGAAGGACACCGACCTCCGTGACGCTCATGCCCGCATCGCTTTCACCCGCCGCGTCTACCGCGCCTTCGATCGGCTGACCACCACGCTCGACCCGCACCGATGTGACCGCCGGCGCCGCCTGCCCCTGCATGAAGCCGCCCGACACGCCGCGGCCTGGGAAGACGACCACCCGGAACGCCTGCGTCGGCGCGAGGTACTGCAGCAGATCAGCGACCGCCTGATCCTGGTCACCGTCCGCCTCGCCCACCGCCGCGGTCTTCTCAAGGGCTGGAAGGGCGACGTCGGCTTCGACACCACCTCGCTCCCGTCCTGGCACGACGAGCCCATCGAACGCCGCGACTTGGCCTCCCTCGACATCACCGCAGGCTGGCATTTCAGCGGCGGCGCGGACAAAGGGATCTTCGGCCACAGCGCCACACTCCTGATGGCCGCAAGCCGCCGCCACCCAACCGGCTTCTCGCACGCGGGGACACGGAGCAGCACCCACCCCCAACTGGCCCTGGGGTTGGTCCTGGACACCCCCGGCAAACGCATCGGCTCCAACGCCGTCCACACCCTCAGCGCCCTGGACGGCCTTGGTCTTGGCCTGCCCACCGGGATCCTGGCCGCCGACCGCGCCTACACCGCCCAAAAGACGGGTCACTTCGCAGGGCCCGTCCGCCGCCTCGGCTACAAGCTGGCCCTCGACTACAAACGTGACGAACGAGGCATCCAGGGCACTCACCAAGGCGCCATCCTCGTCGACGGCTCCCTCGCCTGCCCCGCCATGCCCACAGCCCTGGCCCAAGCCACCACCGACCTGGACGACAAAGCCGTACGCACCTCTACCGACGACCTGCGCGAACTCATCGCAGGCCGCGAGCCCTTCTTCCTCAAGCTCAAGCAGGCAACCGACCCTCACGGCACCATCAGGCTGCAATGCCCGGCCGCCGGCCCCTCGCCCTCGGTCAACTGCCCCCGCTTCCAGCACAGCAACGGACCCGCACCTCGCCGAACCGTGGTGGACCTCACCTCTGCGCGTTCCACCGCCGCCCACCCCGCAGCCAAGCCCACCGTCCCCATCGACCCGGCAGAACGCCTGCGGCCCCTGCCCAAGAACCAGCTGCCACGCATCTGCCAGAAGCCGACCATCACCATCCACCCCGGCGACCTCGGCCAGCGGGACAAATACCGCCAGGACCTCCGCTACCTCAGCCCCTCCTGGCACGACGCCTTCAAGCCCATCCGCGCCAACAACGAAGGACTCAACGGCCGCGCCAAGAGCCACCGCATCGACATCTCCCGCCCCGAGAAACGCCTCGCGCACGGCAGAGTCGCCCAGACCATCCTCGTCGCCCTCATGATCTGCACCCTCAACCTGCAGATCATCTACAGCTGGCACCTCACCACCGGCACCCAACCCGCACCCACAGACGAGGACACCTGCCCCAAAACCGACGGCATCGTGCCGACACCTCCAGCCGCCAACGGCATCCCGCCACCCCGCTGAACTCCGCAAGGCCCCGATCCTGAATGAACCTCCCCAGCGCCTGCCGGCCCCGGCCCGCAGGCGCCGCGGCATGCCCTCCGCACACCGGACCACTCAGAACCACCACCGCGTACCACCGAGAACCCGCTCCACACGCCATCCGAGTTCGGATCTCGCCTCGAACAGCGCCTCAGAATGCAGAAATCCCGCCCGATCAACGGATCGGACGGGATCTCATGAACTCTCCCTGAGCTAACTCAAGAACAGCTCTGCTGTGGACCTGAGGGGATTCGAACCCCTGACCCCCTCGTTGCGAACGAGGTGCGCTACCAGCTGCGCCACAGGCCCTTGCGACGAGTGAAACTCTAGCATCTCGGTCGCGGTGCTCGGAAATCGCTTCCGGTGCTGGTCAGCGGAGGGCCGTCACTCGTTCGCCGCGCGTGGGCGGTCCTCGTCCTCGTACTGGTCGAAGAGGGGGGTGCGGCCGCGGGTGCGGCGGCCGGGGTGGGTGGGGCGGTCCTGCGAGGGCGTGTCGGGCTGGGGGTGGTCGGGGGCGGCGCTGGAGCGGGCGGAGCTCCAGGCGTCGTCGGCGTCCAGGTCGACATGGCTGGTGGCGCGCGGGGCGACCGGGGCGGTGACGTAGGTGGGCAGGGGGACCGGGACCGGCTCCCAGCTGCCGGCGGCGGGGCTCGGACGCTCGCGCTCGCGCTGCTGGTCGACCCACTCGGCGTGGTCGGTCTCCTCGACCAGGGCGCGGCGGCCCGCGGTGTGGGCGGGGGTCGCGGGGCGGGGCGGTTCCGGGGCGGCGTCGGCCGGGGCGTCAGCGCGGGCGTCGACCGGGTGCTCGTCGGCGGGCGGCTGGTCGGCCGCCTGCTGAGGGCGGCGCCTGCCCTCCCGCAGTCGCTGGGCCGCCGCCTCCGCCTTGCGCCGGTCCATGGTGAAGGTGAAGCGCCGCCGCTCCTGGGCGCGCAGGTAAATGATGTACGCGGTCAGGAGGAGGGCGGGAAGGGCAGGGGCCCAGAGGAAGGGGATACCGCCTACCGCGGCGACGATGGCGCCGACGGTGAAGGTGAGAAACAGGATGGTGATGGTGCGCCGGCGGCGGGCGAGGACCTTGGCGCGCTTGGTCCGCTCGGCGGCGGAGGGGCGCGGCGGGGTGGCCTGCACCCGGGTGTGGACGGCCTCGGCCGGGTCCGCCGGAGCGGGATCGCCAAAGTCCCGGGCGGCGGCCTCGTCGGCCGGAGCGTCCGGGTCCGCTTCGTCGCCCGCATCGTCGGCGGGGTACTCCCCGTGCCGCTTGTCGTAGCGGCGCTGCATGGCCGCACGTCCGGACAGCAGCCGGATGGCGGTGCTGAAGCGCTCGGTCGGACGGGCCTCGTTGAGCTCGTCCTGCCTACGGAGCCACATCGGCACCAGGTAGGCGGCCCAGGCCCCGACGATGACTGCGTAGATGAGGCCGCTGCTTCTCACAACTCACACGGTAGAGGGGTTTGCGTGGGGCCATCCGCCAATTGAGCCGGTGTGTCGCACGATCTGGCTGATATCTCGAACTTTTTTGTGATCGTAGAGATCAGCACCTCAGCCAATCCGGTCAATCAGGGAATAGATTCGAACATTCATTTTATTTGTGGGGTGCGCCCGGCGTGCGGGGTTTCCCTCGCCGCCAGCGGTTGAGCAGGCCTTCGGGCACCTCTTCCGCGGTGAGGGCGTAAACGGCGTGGTCGCGCCAGGCGCCGTCGATGTGAAGGTAGCGCGGGCGGATGCCTTCTTCGCGGAAACCGAGCTTTTCGACCACCCGGCGGCTGGGGGTGTTCTCCGGGCGAATGCAGATCTCGATGCGGTGCAGGCCCACGGACCGGAAGCAGTGGTCGACGGCGAGCGCCACGGCCGTCGGAATGACACCGCGGCCGGCGACTTCCTGGTCGACCCAGTAACCGACATGGCCGGAGCACATGGAGCCCCAGGCGATGCCCGCGACCGTCAGCTGGCCGACGAGCCGGCCGCGGTATTCGACGACGAACGGCAGCATCCGGCCGGCGTGCGCCTCGGCACGGAGATGGCGGACCATCTGACGGTACGTGGGACGGTGCGGCGGGGCGAGGCCGGGCGGGGGCGGCGGGATGGTGGCTTCCCAGGGGCGCAGCCAGTCGCGGTTACGGCGGTTGACCTCGCGCCATTCCCGTTGGTCGCGCACCCTTATCGGGCGGAGGGTGACCTCACCGTCCGTCAGGACCACCGGCCAGGGCGCGTTCAGCTCGGGCTCCCGGAAGGTCTGGGGTGGTCGCCGCCGCGGATCTGGTCGACGGCGTGCGGCAGCAGGTCTGCGAGGACGGCGAGGCCGTCGCGGACGCCGCCGGACGAGCCGGGGAGGTTGACGATCAGGGTCGTCCCGGCGACGCCCGCCAGGCCGCGGGAGAGCGCGGCGGTGGGGACCTTCGTACGGCCGGCGGCGCGGATCGCCTCGGGGATGCCGGGGACCTCGTAGTCCAGGACCCGGCGGGTGGCCTCGGGGGTGCGGTCGGTGGGCGAGAGGCCCGTACCGCCGGTGGTGAGGACGACGGCGTAGCGGGCGGAGGAGACGGCGCCGCGGAGGGCTGCTTCCACCGGCTCGCCGTCGGGCACCACCTGCGGGCCGTCGACCACGAAGCCCATGGCCGCCAGGCCCTCGGCGAGCAGCGGGCCGCCCTTGTCGGCGTAGACGCCGGCCGCGGCGCGGTTGGAGGCGGTGACGACCAGGGCGCGTGCGGGTGTCATGACCGGCTCCAGTCGCCGGACTTTCCGCCGGTTTTCTCCTCCACGCGGATGTCGGAGATCACCGCGGCCTTGTCGACGGCCTTGACCATGTCGACGACGGTGAGGGCGGCGACGGAGACGGCGGTGAGGGCCTCCATCTCGACGCCGGTGCGGTCGGTGGTTTTGACCGTGGCCGTGATCTCGACGGCCTCGTCGGTGAGGGAGAGGTCCACCGTCACGCCGGAGACGGCCAGCGGGTGGCAGAGCGGGATCAGCTCGGGGGTGCGCTTGGCGCCCATGATGCCGGCGATCCGGGCGGTGGCCAGGGCATCGCCCTTGGGCATGCCCTCGCCCCGCAGCAGCTCGATGACCTGCGCTGACACCAGGACGCGGCCACGGGCTCGGGCGGTGCGGGCGGTGACGTCCTTCTCGGAGACGTCGACCATCCGCGCCGCGCCCGCCGCGTCGAGATGGGTGAGGTGTTGCTGGCCGCTGCTCATCGTTCTCCCGGTACCAAACTGCCGCCTGTGGGACGACACCGTACCCCCGGCGGCAGCGGGCTATCCGAGCAGGACGATGTCCACCTCCGCGCCCGCGGGGACCTCGGTGGTGTCCTCGGGGACGATGATCAGCGCGTTGGCGTGCGCCATGGCTTTGATCAGGTGGGAGCCGGCGCCGCCGACGGGGGTGACCGTGCCGGCCTCGGCGTCGTAGGAGCCGCGCAGGAACTGGCGCTTCCCCTTGGGCGAGGAGGCCACGGCCTCGGTGCACTTGGCGGGAGTGGTGGGGCGGTGGACCTCGGGCAGGCCCATGAGGGCGCGGATGGCCGGGCGGACGAACAGCTCGAAGGAGACGTACGAGCTGACGGGGTTGCCGGGCAGGGCGAGGAGCGGGATGCGGTCGGGGCCGATGAGGCCGAAGCCCTGGGGCTTGCCGGGCTGCATGGCCAGCCTGCGGAACTCGACCGTGCCCTCCTCGGCGGACAGCGCGGCCAGGGTCTCCTTGACGACGTCGTACGCGCCGACGCTGACGCCGCCGCTGGTGACGAGGATGTCGGCCCGGATGAGCTGGTCCTCCAGGGTGGAGCGGAGGGTCTCGGCGTCGTCGGCGACGGCGCCGACGCGGTAGGCGATGGCTCCGGCGTCGCGGGCGGCGGCGGTGAGCTGGAAGCTGTTGGAGTCGTGGATCTGGCCGGGCCCCAACGCCTCGCCGGGCTGGACCAGTTCGCTGCCGGTCGACAGCACCACGACGCGGGGGCGGGGGTGGACCCGGACCGTGCCGCGGCCGATGGCGGCGAGCAGGCCGATCTGGGAGGGGCCGAGGACCGTGCCCGCGCGCAGGGCCGGCTCGCCTTCGGTGACATCGCTGCCGCGGGCGCGGATATGGGCGCCGGCGGCGGCCGGGCGGTGGACGCGGACCTCGCCGCCGGCGTCCTGGGGGGCGGCGCTGTGGGCGCGCATCGTGGCGGCCGGTCCCTGGCCCGTGCCGCCGTCGGTCCACTCGACGGGGACGACGGCGTCGGCGCCGGGCGGCATCGGGGCGCCGGTCATGATGCGGACGGCCTGGCCGGGCTCGATCCCGGGCAGCTCGCCGCTGCCCGCCGCGACATCGCCGATGACGGTGAGGACGGCCGGGGCGCTCTCCGTGGCGTCCGCGACGTCGGCGGCCCGGACCGCGTAGCCGTCCATGGAGCTGTTGTCGAAGGGCGGCAGGGCGACCGGGACCGTGATGTCCTCGACCAGGACGCAGCCCTGGGCGTCGAGGAGTTGCAGCTCGATCGGGTCCAGCGGGTCGATCTTCGACAGGACGTCGTCGAGATGCTCGGCCACCGACCAGACGCGGTCCTGGTGGCGGGTCTGGTCGGTGGTGCCGTTCAACGTCTTACATCTCCTCGGTGACGTAACTGCGAAGCCAGGTCCGGAAGTCCGGGCCCAGGTCTTCACGTTCGCATGCCAGTCGGACAATGGCACGCAGATAGTCGCCGCGGTCGCCGGTGTCATAGCGGCGGCCCTTGAAGACCACGCCGTGCACCGGGCCGCCGAGGGCGGGGTCGGCGGCCAGCGCCTGGAGGGCGTCGGTGAGCTGGATCTCGCCGCCGCGGCCCGGGGCGGTCTTGCGGAGCACCTCGAAGACGGCCGGGTCGAGGACGTAGCGGCCGATGATGGCGAGGTTGCTGGGGGCCTCGGCCGGGTCGGGCTTCTCGACCAGGTCGGAGACGGCCACGACGTCGTCGTCGCCGGTCGGGGCGGCCGCCGCGCAGCCGTAGAGGTGGATCTGCGCCGGGTCGACCTCCATCAGGGCGATGACGGAGCCGCCGTACTGCTCCTGTATCTCGACCATGCGCTGCAGCAGCGGGTCGCGGGGGTCGATCAGGTCGTCGCCGAGGAGGACCGCGAAGGGCTGGTCGCCCACGTGGGGTGCGGCACACAGCACCGCGTGGCCCAGGCCCCTGGGGTCGCCCTGGCGTACGTAGTGCATGGTCGCCAGGTCACTGGACTCCTGCACCTTGGCGAGCCGGGACTCGTCGCCCTTGCGGTGCAGCGCCTCTTCGAGTTCGTAATTACGGTCGAAGTGGTCCTCAAGGGGGCGCTTGTTGCGGCCGGTCACCATCAGGACGTCGGAGAGCCCGGCGGCGGCCGCCTCCTCCACCACGTACTGGATGGCGGGCTTGTCGACTACCGGGAGCATCTCCTTGGGTGTGGCCTTGGTGGCGGGGAGAAACCTGGTGCCGAGGCCGGCTGCTGGGATGACAGCCTTGCTGATCCGTGTGTGCGATGCGGTCATGCGCGACACCATAACCGGCCCTATCGGAACGATGATGAGGGACCGGTGAATAGAGCACGAGAGCGGGAGCAAGGGCGCACAGTGAGCATTGAGCACGATAGAAAGCGCAGGTTGCGGCGGGATCTCCTGGAGGTAAGGAGAGCGTTGCCGCCGGATGTCGTCGCGGCGACGGGCGAGGCGCTGGCCCGACGTGCCCTGGAGCTGGACGAGTTGGTGTGGCCACTCGCCCCGCTGCCCGAGGCGCTGCCGACCGTCGCCGCCTATGTCTCGATGGGCGGCGAGCCCTCCACCCGCGCCCTGCTCGACCTGCTGCGGGCGGCCGGGGTGCGGGTGCTGCTGCCCGTACTGCTGGCCGACAACGATCTGGACTGGGCGCTCTACGAGGGCGCGGAGGGGCTCGTACGGGCGGGCCGCGGGCTGCTGGAGCCGGACGGGCAGCGGCTGGGCCCGGAGGCCGTCACGGAGGCGGACGTGGTGCTGCTGCCGGGGCTCGCGGTGGACCGCAGCGGGCTGCGGCTGGGGCGCGGCGGCGGCTCCTACGACCGGGTGCTGTCGCGGCTGGAGCGGGCCGGTGCGCGGGCGTCGCTGGTGGTGCTGCTGTACGACGCGGAGGTGCTGGCGGAGGTGCCGGGCGAGGCGCACGACCGGCATGTGCATGCCGCGGTGACCCCGTCGGGGGTGCACCGGTTCACGGAGCCGGGAGAGCGTCCGGAGGACTGAGGCGCCCGTGGACGGGCGGGCGGCCCCGCGGAGCCGGAAAGCCGTCGGGCGGACCGGAATCCTCCGGCCCGCCCGACGGCTAAGCGATCACCAGGTGGCGGCGTGCGCGCCGCCCGCCCCTACGGCGACAGCGTCAGCGTGTCCTTGCCCGCCTTCTTGACGGCCTGCTCGCTGTACGCCCAGGGCAGCAGGTCGCCCTTGGCCCACTTGTCGGTCTGGTCGTAGTAGTGCGCGTCGTAGGCGTGGCCGGAGGCGCCGGTGAGGTTGATCCAGCGGGACTTGTCGAGGTCGGCGAGGTTGACGACCATCCGCATCGACGGGACCCAGGTGACCTTGTAGCCGCCGGCGGCGTTCCAGCCGGTGGCGTCGACCGCGGCCTCGCCGCCGCCGACGTTCCAGGGGCCACGGTTGAACAGCCCCTGCAGGATGCCGGGCCCATCGGTGCCCAGGGTCTGGTTCTTCAGGAACATCTGGTGCAGCCGTCCCCAGCTCCAGTTGTCGATGTTCTTGCCCAGCTTGGAGGTCAGCTCGAAGCGCGCGTCCTTCATGGCGTGTGCCAGGAGCTGGTCGCGGTTCTTGTCACCGGGGCGGTTGGGCCGGTCCTCGGTCTTCCACCAGGCGTTGTCCGGGTCGTCGAGGATGGTGCGGACGACCTCGTACCAGCGGTCGCCGCCGTCGGGCTGGGCGGAGTCACCGGCCCGCTCGCCGCATTCGCGGATGTACTTGTCGTTCTCGTCGGCGGGGCCGGTCTCGTCGGCCGGGCGGACGGTGAGGCACTGCCCGTCGGGGCGCACTTCCTTGGGCATCTTGTTGCCGAAGGCGAGCTTGAGGGTGTTGCGCCAGACGGCGTTGAAGTAGGCGGCCGCGGCGGAGTCGGGCTCCTGGGTGAAGTCCCAGCCCTCCAGCAGCTGCTGGGCGTCGCGGACGTACTTGTCCTTGATGTCGATCTTCGTCAGGTAGGGCGTCAGCAGCCGTGCGATCTCGCTGCTGTTGTCCTTCTGGAAGGTCTGCATGTCGTCGGTGGAGACCTTGCTGCCGTCCTTGATCTTCGACTCGATCAGGTCGTTGATCCGCTGGCTGCGGGAGCCGTAGCCCCAGTCCTTGGTGAGGAGGTAGGGGTACTTCTCGTCGACGACGGCCTGGTTGGCGGTGACGATGTAGCCGCGCTTGGGGTTGTACTCGTACGGCAGGGCCTTCTGCGGGATGTAGCCGGTCCACTGGTACTTCGGGTTCCAGCCGGGCGCCGGGTAGGTGCCGTCGAACTGGCCGTCGCCCTTGCCGCGGACGGGGATCCGGCCCGGGGCCTGGTAGCCGATGTTGCCCTTGGTGTCGGCGTAGATCAGGTTCTGGGACGGGACCTCGAAGTGCGCGGCGGCCTTGCGGAAGTCGTTCCAGTCCTTGGCGCGGTTGAGTTCGAAGACGGCGTCCATGGACTTGCCGGGGTCCAGCGCGGTCCAGCGCAGCGATACGCCGTAGCCGTCACCGCGGTCCGGGGCGGCGTTGCCGACCGGGGCGTCCTTGCCGACATCGGCCAGTTCGTCGTCGCGGTCGGAGACGATCGGCCCGTTCTTGGTGGACCGGACGGTGATCTCGTGGCTCTCGCCGCCGGCGACCTTGATGGTCTCCTTGCGGGTTATGAAGGGCCGCTGCTTGTTGTCGTAGAAGTATCCGTCGGCGTTGACCTTCTCCAGGTACAGGTCGGTGACGTCCGCGCCGAGGTTGGTCATGCCCCAGGAGATGTCCTGGTTGTGGCCGATGACGACGCCGGGCATACCGGAGAAGGTGAATCCGGAGGCGTCGTAGTTGCACTTGGGGCTCGTGGTGCGGCAGTGCAGGCCCATCTGGTACCAGAGCGAGGGCATCTGCGGTGCCAGGTGCGGGTCGTTGGCGAGCAGCGGCTTGCCGGTGGTCGTGTGCGCGCCGGAGACGACCCAGGAGTTGGAGCCGATGCCGTTGCCGTTGGGGCCGAGCAGCGCCGGGACCTTGTCCAGCGTCTTGGACAGCGAGGACAGCTGCGACTGCAGGCCCGCGGTGGCCCCGCCGGGGCCGGCCGGGGCGGCGTTCGCCGAACCGCCGGGCTTGAACTCCTTGGAGGCGGGGTCGACCGCACCGCCCTCGACGATCGGCTTGTTCCGCTTGTACGGGTATGCCGGGTAGAGCTGGGCGATCTGCGCGGGGGTGAAGCGGCTGGTCATCAGGGAGCGGTCGATCTCCTCCTGCATGTTGCCGCGCAGGTCCCAGGCCATCGCCTTGAGCCAGGCCACCGAGTCGACCGGCGTCCACTTCTCGGGCTTGTAGTCGTTCTCGAAGTCCAGCGCCGCGTACTCCAGGGACAGCGCCGAGCCCTCGTGGTCCTTGAGGTAGGCGTTGACTCCCGCGGAGTAGGACTGGAGGTACTTCTTGGTGCTGGGCGACAGCTTGGTGTCGTACTCCTTCTGCGCCACGTCGCGCCAGCCAAGCGTGCGCAGGAACGAGTCGGTCTTGACCTCGCTCTTGCCGAACATCTCCGAGAGGCGGCCGGCGGTCATGTGCCGCCGTACGTCCATCTCCCAGAAGCGGTCCTGGGCCTGGACGTATCCCTGGGCGCGGAAGAGGTCTTCGTCGGTGTCGGCGTAGATCTGCGGAATGCCGTGGGCGTCGCGGGTGACGTCCACCGGGTTGGTCAGACCCGGGAGTTTGAGCGAGCCCGTGGTCTGCGGGAACGACGCACGAACGGTACTGACGCCCCAGAACGCGCCGAAGCCGATGCCCGCCACGAGCAGCAGCACGACCGTGATCGCGACGAGACGGCCGCGCCGCCCCTTCTTCTTCCTGGGGACTGGGCCGGACTTGTTGGCGGGCATCTCTGTCCTTCGAGGGGCAGGGTGGGAGTGCTGGAGCAACCATAGGCGCACGGGTTCGGCGACCCCTACGCGGAGTCACCACCAGCACATCCAACCTTCAAGCAATGGTAAATTGTTAGTCTCAGTAACTAGATACGGTAAGGAAAGCCCGCCCCGGAACCCGTGCGAGGAAGGATCAGCTCCTGACTGTCGACCATCTCAACGAACTCCTGCTGATCTGCTCGCTCGTACTGCTCATTGCGGTCGCCGCGGTACGGCTCTCCTCGCGCAGCGGGCTCCCCAGCCTGCTCATCTACCTGGGGATAGGCGTCGCCATAGGCCAGGACGGGCCCGGCGGCGTCGTCTTCGACAACGCCGAGCTGACCCAACTCCTCGGCTATGCCGCGCTGGTCGTGATCCTCGCCGAGGGCGGCCTGGGCACCAAGTGGAAAGAGATCAAACCGGCGCTGCCCCGGGCGGCGGCGCTCTCGACGGTCGGCGTCGCGGTGAGCGTGGGGGTCACCGCGGCCGGAGCGCACTATCTGGCCGGACTCGACTGGCGCCAGGCGCTGCTGATCGGCGCCGTGGTGTCCTCCACGGACGCCGCGGCCGTCTTCTCCGTGCTGCGCAGTGTGCCGCTGCCGGCTCGCCTGACCGGCGTACTGGAAGCCGAATCCGGCTTCAACGACGCCCCGGTGGTCATCCTCGTCGTCGCGTTCTCCACGTCGGGGCCGGTCGAGCACTGGTACACCCTCCTCGGCGAGATCGCGCTGGAGCTGGCGATCGGCGCCGCCATCGGACTGGCCATCGGCTGGCTCGGCGCGTACGGCATGCGGCATGTGGCGCTGCCCGCGTCCGGTCTGTACCCGATCGCCGTCATGGCCATCGCGGTCTCCGCCTACGCGGCCGGCGCCCTGGCGCACGGCTCCGGCTTCCTCGCCGTCTACCTGGCCGCGGTGATCCTCGGCAACGCCAAACTCCCGCACGCACCGGCCACCCGCGGCTTCGCCGAGGGCCTCGGCTGGCTCGGCCAGATCGGCATGTTCGTCCTGCTGGGCCTGCTGGTGACCCCGCACAACCTGATCGCCGACATCGTCCCGGCACTGGTGATCGGCATGATCCTGACGCTGGTGGCCCGGCCGACGTCCGTGTTCGTGGCGCTGCTGCCGTTCCGGGTGCCGTGGCGGGAGAAGACCCTGCTGTCGTGGGCCGGGCTGCGCGGCGCGGTACCGATTGTGCTGGCCACCATCCCGATGGTGGGCGATGTGCCCGGCAGCCAACGGGTCTTCAACATCGTCTTCGTCCTGGTCGTGGTCTACACCCTCATCCAGGGGCCGACGCTGCCCTGGCTGGCCAAGCGGCTGCGGCTGGGCGAGGACGAGGAGGCCGCCGACCTGGGCATCGAGTCGGCGCCCCTGGAGCGGCTGCGCGGCCATCTGCTGTCCATGTCCGTCGGCACGACGTCCCGTATGCACGGTGTCGAGGTCGGCGAGCTGCGGATGCCCGCGGGCGCCGCGGTCACCCTCGTCGTACGGGACGGCTCCAGCTTCGTGCCCTCGCCCTCCACGGTGCTGCGGCGCGGCGACGAGCTGCTGGTGGTCGCCACCGACCCGGTGCGCGACGCGGCCGAGAAGCGGCTGCAGGCGGTCTCCCAGGGCGGCAAGCTGGCCGGCTGGCTGGGCACCGGCGGCCCCGCCGCGGGGCGCGGCCACCGCCACCGCTGACGTCCCGCCGCACCCGGGGCCGGGAAATGTGCTGCATCTCTCCACGGATCCCAAGGAATTCCGCGTGAAGCCCTGACCAATCCCAGGGCTTCACGCGCCGCGGCCTGTAGTATGAAGAGGCACATCGACGAACCAACTCTGCCTGATGCAGAGCTGGCGCGACCGCTCGGCGGCCGCGGTCCCCTGCGCCACGCAGAGCCACCTTCCCCGGTGCGGACCACGCGGTATCACTCGGTCCTGCGCGAGAGGACAGCTCTCGGCGCGTACCCGTGACGACCTCGCGGGTGGCGCTACCAGGCGGCAGAAAGGCCCGGCCGTGGCATCCGCGGTCAAGGACTCCCGTTCCGGATACGGACCACTGCTCCGCACCCCTGGTGCTTGGACATTCCTGCTGCCCGGCTTTCTGGCCCGGCAGCCCTTCGCCATGCTGACGATCGGCATCGTGCTGCTCGTCGAATCCACCACCGGCTCGTACGGCACCGCGGGCGCGGTGTCCGCCGCGACCGGTGTCTCGATGGCCCTGTTCGCCCCGCAGAGCGGCAAACTCGCCGACCGCTTCGGCCAGCGCGCGGTGCTGATCCCCGGCGTCCTGGTGCATGTCGCCGGTGTCGCGGCGCTGATCACCCTGGCCCTCGCGCACGCCCCCCTGTGGGCGCTGTTCGCGGTGGCGGTCCCCACGGGCGCCTCGACGCCGCAGGTCGGCCCGATGGTGCGGGCCCGCTGGGCCGCCCGGCTCGGCGGCAGCCCGCTGATGCCGACGGCCGCCGCCTTCGAGTCGGTGACCGACGAGTTCACCTTCGTGGTCGGCCCGGTGCTGGCGACCGCGCTGTGCACCGGCATCCACCCGGCGGCCGGGCTGGTCGCCGAGGCCGCCCTGACCCTGGCCGGCGGGCTGCTGTTCGCCGCGCAGCGGCGCAGCCAGCCGGCCGTGCACCGGACGCAGGCCGGCGACCTGCCGCGCGTCTCGGCGCTGTCGGTGCCCGGCGTACGCGTCCTGATCGTGGCGTTCCTCGGCATCGGCGCCGTCTTCGGCGGTATGCAGGTCTCGCTGACGGCGTTCACCCAGCACATCGGGCAGCCCGGCATCAACGGCGTGCTCTACGGGATCTTCGCGGGCGGCAACATGCTCGCCGGTATCGCCTGTGGCGCCCTCGCCTGGAAGGTCGGCCCGCGGCGCCGGCTGCTGGTCGCCTACGGGCTGCTGGCGCTGGCCACCACCCCGCTGTGGGCGGTCACCGCGGTGCCGCTGCTGGGCGCCGTCGGCCTGGTCGTCGGCCTGTGCATCGCCCCGGCCCTGATCACCGGCTACACGCTGGTGGAGTCGCTGGTGCCGGCCGCCGCCCGCACCGAGGCGTTCACCTGGCTGACCGGTGCGGTCGCACTGGGCCAGGCGGCCGCAGCCACCTCCGCCGGCCAGCTGGCGGACGGCTTCGGGCCGAGCACCGGATTCCTGGTGCCGCTGGCCGGTACGGCGCTGGCCCTGACGGTGCTGCTGACGCTCCGCGCCCACCTTCTGCCGCGCTCCTCGGCCGGGGCCGCCGACGCCCCGGCGCACGGCGCCGACGACCGGGTCCCGGCCGTTTCCGACGACCGGGAACGGGAGCTGGCGCGCGCCTGACCGAGCGTGGAGTCGGTCACCGTCCGCCGGTCACGGTGGACTGGCGGGCGGGAATACTGCAATATGGAGCGTCGTTAGCACTCATCGAGTGAGAGTGCCAGGAGGAAGACTAGTGCCGACCTACCAGTACCAGTGCACCGAGTGCGGCGAGGGCCTCGAGGCGGTGCAGAAGTTCACCGACGACGCGCTCACGGAGTGCCCCGCCTGCAACGGACGCCTCAAGAAGGTGTTCTCCGCGGTCGGCATCGTCTTCAAGGGCTCCGGCTTCTACCGCAACGACAGCCGCGGCTCGTCGTCCAGCAGCAGCCCCGCGAAGAGCTCCTCCTCGTCGGGCACGACGTCCTCCTCGGACTCGTCGGGCTCCTCGTCCGGCAGCTCCGACAGCAAGCCCTCCACCCCGGCCGCCTCCTCGTCCGCCGGCAGCACCTCGGGCACCAGCTCCGCCGCCTGACCCGCACTTCTCCGGACCCCGCCGTCACCGACGGCGGGGTCCGCTGCGTCACGGCTCCCTTTCTCCGTCACCCGCCCTCCTCCCGCCGCCGCGCCCCGATAGTGTGACCGGCATGGCTGACGCGGAGATTGGCGTTATCGGCGGATCGGGGTTCTACTCCTTCCTCGACGACGTGACCGATATCACAGTGGACACCCCGTACGGGCGCCCGAGCGACTCGCTGTTCGTGGGAGAGGTCGCCGGCCGCCAGGTCGCGTTCCTGCCCCGGCACGGCCGCGGCCACCATCTGCCGCCGCACCGCATCAACTACCGCGCCAACCTGTGGGCCCTGCACTCGCTCGGTGTACGCCAGGTCCTCGGCCCGTGCGCGGTCGGCGGACTGCGCCCCGAATACGGCCCCGGCACCCTCCTGGTCCCCGACCAGCTCGTCGACCGCACCAAGGCCCGCGCCCAGACCTACTTCGACGGCGAGCCCCTCCCCGACGGGAGCGTGCCCAACGTCGTCCATCTGGCCTTCGCCGACCCGTACTGCCCCACCGGGCGCCGGGCCGCCCTTTCGGCGGCCCGCGGCCGGGACTGGGAGCCGGTCGACGGCGGCACCCTCGTCGTCGTCGAGGGCCCCCGCTTCTCGACCCGCGCCGAATCGCGCTGGCATGCCGCACAGGGCTGGTCGGTGGTCGGCATGACCGGCCACCCCGAGGCCGTCCTGGCCCGCGAACTGAGCCTCTGCTACACCTCGTTGACCCTGGTCACCGACCTGGACGCGGGCACCGAGACCGGTGAGGGCGTCTCCCACGAGGAGGTCTTCCGGGTCTTCGCCGAGAACGTCGGCCGGCTGCGCGAGGTCCTCTTCGACGCGATCGCCGGCCTCCCCGACAACGCCGCCCGCGACTGCCTGTGCACCGGTGTCCACGCCGGCTGGGACCTGGGCATCGAGCTGCCGTAACACCCCGACGACGCACTCGGCCTCCCCCTCCCGGGTGGCCGGGTTGTCCACAGAGGCGGGGTCGTCCACAGCCCGGAGCGGGCGGGCGGGGTCGTGCGGCACGGTGGTGATCCGCGGTTCACCCGACCTCACCACCCCACAGGCGGTACCACCATGCTCCGCACCTCGCCCGCACCCCTTGTCGCTGACCTCGCCGATGCCTCCGACCTCGCCGGCCCCGACCTTCTCTCCCCACCGCTCCCCGCTCCCCCGCCGTGTGAAGTGCCGCACTTCCCGCCGGTGCGGGCCGGCGGCGGCCGGCACCGGTGGGGACGGACCGCGCGACAGCGCTTACTGGCCGCCGGCCTGGCGATGACCGCCGCGGCACTGGCCGGCGGGGCGTCGTACGGCGCCGTACGAGATGCTCCCGCCCCCGGCTGCCCGTCGGCAACGGCACCGGGAGGGCGGTGACCATGCCCCAAGATCAAGTGGCATCTGCTCCCACCCCACGCGAGACTGCTGCGAATGGCGGGGCACCCGCCGCGCGCCAATGGGGGCGCGCCCACCGCACCGGTACCGCGGTATCCGTCCACGCCGTCCGCACGCTCGGGCCACTCCGCCGGAACCACCTGTTCCGCGCAGCCGCACCGGCCACTCGACGGTTCGTGTCACACGACTGGACACCCCTGCCCTGCCCTGCCGTAAGTTGCGGTGCTGATTGTTGGTGCACCGTCCGTAGTGAGCATGGAAAGAGGCTGTCAGGTGAGCGAGAGCAAGGGCGTCCTTCAGGGATTCAAGGAATTCCTGATGCGCGGCAACGTCATCGAACTCGCGGTCGCGGTCGTCGTAGGTGCGGCCTTCACCAACATCGTGAACGCGGTGGTGAAGGGCATCATCAACCCCATCGTGGGCGCGCTCGGTTCGCAGAACCTCGATCACTACCAGTCCTGCCTGACCGCCACCTGCGCCAAGGATCCAAAGACGGGCGCCTTCACCGACGGGATCTACATCCTCTGGGGCTCGGTGCTCAGCGCCGCCCTGACGTTCCTGATCACCGCCGCGGTCGTCTACTTCCTCATGATCCTTCCGATCAACAAGTGGAAGGAACGCCAGGCGGCCCGGCAGGCGGCCGAGGCGGGCCCCGCGGACCCCACCGAGATCGAGCTGCTCACCGAGATCCGCGATGCGCTGCTCGCCCAGCGCACCGGCTCGCCGTCCGTGCCCTCCCCCACCTCGGGCACCATCGGCACGCAGAAGACCCACGAGTAGCAGGCGCCCACGGCCGGCAGATGCCGCCCCCTCGCCTCGCTCAGAGGTGGTGGGGCGGCTTTTCGTCGAGGAACCGGGCGAGGTCGGCGGCACTGTCTCCGCCGGCCGGGCGCTCACCCCAGCCACGGTCGGTGTCGTCCGAGGACTGCTGGTTCAGCGGGTCATCGAAGATCAGCTTCGCCGCGGGCCTGACCGCCGCGGGCCGCTCAGCGGGCGAGGGCGCGGGGGCCTGCTCGGCATCGGAGGCGTCCGGGTGCGCGGCGACCGACTCAGCGGGCGAGGGCGCAGGGGCCTGCTCGGCGCCGGAGGCGTCCCGGTGCGCGGCGGCCGACTCAGCTTCGGGTTCGGGTTCGGGGGTGGTGCTCACCCCTTCAGAGTACGGGCGGGCCGGGAGCGCCCGCCGACCGGCGGGGACCCACAGCACCCTCTCGGGACGCTCGGGACGGCTCGATATGAGCGGGGCCCGCACCTCTCCTGCCGGGGCCGGGGGCGGGGCCCGTCGGTCACGGGTGGTGGAGCGCCTGGGCGCGGGCCACATCGAGAGGCCCGTCCTCAGGGATCTCCAGGAAGTGCTCCACCTGCCACGCCTGTGCGGTGCGGGCCTGCCGATTGGTGGTCTCCACCCACGGCGGGTAGATACGGAAAGCCCGCTTTCCGCCGGAACCGTTCCTGGAAACGATGCCCCGTTCGCAGAGCACCTCGCGCGAAAAGATGAAGTGCCCGAAGCGGCGGCCCTCGCGGGTGCTGATGACGAAGAGATCCACCGGATCCCCGGAGTCGAACGGCTGGATCGGCCCGCCGGGACTCCGCTTCCACACCGTGACGAACTGGCCGACCTTCGTCGGGGTGGTCTTGGCAACCCGAAACCTGACGGAGGAGCCGTCGAGAGTGAATTCATGTGCCGCGTACTCAGCGCTCTCCGCTTCACGCACCGGCCGGGAGCAGGTGAACCCACAGGGGTCGTAAACCCACGTCTTCGCCGCGAGGAGCTCAGCATGCAGGGAATCCCCATCCGCCCAGCCCTCGGCAACTGCGGGCCGGCACTCCGGGGATTCTTCGGGCTTTGTCTCCATTCCTCCATCGTGTCATTGCCGACCGTCGGACATTTCGGCGGGATATCGATGGCCGGGGCGGGCGGGGGTGCGTGGGCGGGGGTGTCGGGATGGGGTGGCGGGCGGGGTGCACGGGCAAGGGCGCCCGCGGTCGGAACGGCGGGCGGGGTGCACGGCCAAGGCTGCCCGGACTGATGCGGCGCCCGGTTCGTCGTTCTCAGGCGCCGGTGGTCAGGGCCAGCTCGCCGACGACCTGGTCGCCGCTCATCTCCCCGGTCGGGCGGAATCCGAGCCCGAGGTAGAAACGCTCGGGCCCGTCCTCACCCGGAACCCAGGTCACGGTCACACGACGCTGCCCACGCCGTCGGACCTCCGCGCACACGGACTCCACAGCGAACCGGCCGTACCCACGGCCCTGATGTCCCGCGGCGATGTTGAGTCGCCAGATCCCGGAGCGCAGCCTGTCCTCCGGGTTGTCCGGGTCGAATCGAACCAGGAAGAACCCCATGACAAAGCCCACGAGTTGCTCACCGTCGAAGATCAACCGAGGCCAGGCGACCTCGGGTTGCGCATACGCCTCCGCCAGTGACCGCACCACTGGCGCCACCAGCCGCTCCTGGTCGGGTCGCACCTTCAGCCGGCATGCGGCCTCGACGTTGTCCGGTGTGACCTTCTCCAGGCGCAACGTTGACGTCATAGCGGGAACGTACCGGCTGGGTGCTGAGAGCACGACGCAATAAGGGACGCGCCAAGAGTCGTCTGCCGGGCCCCACCGCTGCCGTCATGAGCTGGGGAGATGGCCGCCCCTGGGGAGAGACGTGAGCCGGGTGGGGATGCGAAAACCCCCTGCGCTAGCGGCCCTTGTCGTGGGTGGGGATGGGGTGCGGCCGGTGGCCTTCGAGGGGCCGGGTCGGCGGGCCCTGGGAGGCGCGGCCGCGCCTGAGGGGCCGGTTGCGGTCGCTGCCGGGCAGGGGGTGGCGGGGGTGCGCGTACTCATGACGAGCCATGGGTCAGCAGCCTTTCCGCTCGGGGGTGGTGGGTGGTGGTGGGGAGGGACGGTGGGGAGGAGGGGAGGGTGGGGGCGGGGCGGGGGCCCGGGGGCGAGCGAAGTTCTGCAGTGTGTGGGTGCCCAGGGCGCGGGTGACGGTCGGGAGGGGGTGCGGCCGCCGAGGCCACTGGTGTCGCGCGGGGCGTGGGTGGGGTCGGCCGGGGCGGCGCCACGGTTGCCTCCGAAGCCGCGGCCCTAGGCGGGTGGGGCGTCTGGTGGCTGTGGCACGTGCTCCACGCTAGGCGCGGATGAGGCGAATGGCCCGTTTGGTGACCTGAGTGGGTGAGGGGTGTGCCTCGCCGGAGGGTGAGGGCTGTGCCGCCGGTGGGTGAGGCCGCGGAGCTCGTCAGTGGGTACGGGCCGTGCCTCTCAGGGGATGGAGAGGCTGTTCTCTGGAGAGGTTGGCCCTCCGCCGGAGAGGCTGGTCCTCTAGAGGCGCCACGCTCCCCCGCCCTGCGCTCCCGGCAGGGCCACTCTCCCCCGCGCCGCGCTACCCCGCAGGGCCACATTCCCCCGCGCCGCGCTCCCCCGCAGGGCCACACTCCCTCACGGCGCGCTCCCCCGCCGGGGGCCGCGATCTTGTGGCCGCGCACTCCTCCGAGGGCGGTGCTCCCCCGGAGTGATCCGTCGAGGGCTGCATCTCCTTGAACCATTGCGCCCGAAGGCCGCGCCCTCGAAGAGACCCCTTGAAGGGCCTCGCTTACACGCCACGCTCACTTGAGGACGGGCTCCCCGGAGTAATTCGCTGAGGGGCCGCGCTCCCTTGAAGGAGGAGGCTCGCTATCCCGGGCCTGGGGCGCCGCCGCGTAGGCCGGGCCTGCTTGAAGGCGGGAGGCCGCGCTTGTTGGGGCAGTCGTGACGTCAGTGGGTGGCGGACGGTACGCCCAGGGCCTCGTGCCACCACAGGTCGCGCCCCGGCTTCCAGGAGACCGGTCGCGAGCACCGGTTCACCACCAGGACGGTGCGGTCCACGGCTCCCCCCGAAGCCGCGCCTCGCGCCAGTGCATGGTCGAGCAGCGGCTTCACCGGTCGTACGGCCCCGTCCCAGAACGCCGCATCGGCCGTGATCAGTACCCGGGCCGAGGACTCACGGGTCCGCGCGACCAGTTCGGGCACCGTCAGCGAGACCGGCAGCGTGGTACGTATCGCATCCAGCCGTCCGCAGGCGAGGGTGGCGATCACCGACTCGGGCACCAGCGGCAGATGCACCGCGACCCGGTCACCGGCCTGTACTCCGAGCCGGCGGAGTACGGCGGCGGCGCGCTCGGCCTGGTCGAGGAGCATGCCGTGCGTCAGCTCCTCCTGGCGTCCGGGCTCCCCACTCCAGGTGAGGGCGATCCGCGACGCCTCCGGCTCTTGCACTTCCCGGGCGTCATCTGCATGCTCTGAAGTCACACGGCGCAACATGCGGTTCAGCATGGGGATCACCGATCAACGATCGCTGAACGTCCGTTGTACGGGGCCGGCGCCGCCCCTTCCCGCACCCACGCGGCAGCAGATCGCCCGGGTCCTTTCGGTCACCGCATCGCCCGCCCCGGCTCTTCGCTCCGGGCCTTCCGGCCGTGCGCACAAGCCGCTCCCCGGGTTCCTGCCCCCTTCCGGTGCACTCCATCCCCCTCTCCCCCTCCTTTTCCCATTTTCCTCCGCAGGCGCGAGAGGCGGACCCGTGAGAGGCGAACCCATGAGAGGCGGCCTGATGCCCGTCATGCCGAAATCCGAACCGCACCCCCACCTGGACGCGCGGGCCCGTTGGGCGCTGGCCGCCGTTGCCACCGGCGCGTTCTGCGTTCAACTGGACTCCTTCGCGCTGAATCTGGCGCTGCCCGTCGTCCGCGACGCGCTGCACGGTTCCGCGGCGGCCACCCCCTGGGTCGTCAGTGGCTATCTCCTCGCCGCGGGGTCCCTGATGCCCGTCGCCGGCCGTCTCGGCGACCTGTACGGGCGGCGCCGGATGCTGACGGTCGGGCTGGCGCTCTTCGGTGTCACCGCCGTGCTGTGCGCGCTCGCGCCGTCGCTGCCGCTGCTGGTGACGGCGCGGGTTCTGCAGGGCGCGGGCGGCGCGTTGATCATGCCTGCCGGGCTGGCACTGCTGACCCATGCCTGTCCCCCGGGGCGTGGGCGCCGGGCGATGGGCCGTGCGCTGGGGCTGGCCGGACTGGCCACCGTCTGCGGCCCGTTCCTCGGTGGTGTCCTCGCCCGGTCCGTGTCCTGGCGGGCCGTCTTCTGGCTGACGGTGCCGCTCGCCCTGGCCGCCGCGCTGTGTGCCCGCCGGGCGGCGGAGTCCCGCGATCCGGAGGCCGGGCAGTCCCTCGACGGGATCGGTGCGATCGCCGCGACGGGTGTGGTGGCCTGCCTGGCCCGCTGGCTGGAGCATGTCGCGGACTGGGGGTGGGCGGTCGGCGCGGCGTTGATCGGCGCGCTGTTCGTGCGGGCCGAGCGGCGCTCGTCCGCCCCGCTGGTGGACCTGGCCCTGTTCCGTAACCGCCCGTATGTGGCGCTGACCGTGGCCGGTGCGGTCGCCAACTCCGCGACCGTGGCGCTGTTGTACGTGGTCCCGTGGACGCTTCAGCGGGCCGAGGGGTGGTCGGTGCTGGAGGCGGGGGTGGTCTTTGTTGCTCCTGCGGGCGCACTGGCCGTCGGGGGGCCGCTGGCCGGACGGGTGCGTCCGGGGGCGGCGGTGCCGGTGATGGCGCTCTGTCTCGCGTCCGGCGCAGTCGCGCTGGCGGCCACCACACGCGGTACGGGCACGCTCGCCCTGCTGACGGCCGCGACGGCTGCCGCGGCCGCGCTCGGGGTGGCGGGCGGGCTGGCCCTCACCGGCACGCAGGCGGTGGTGCGCCGCGAGCGGGCGGGCGAGGCGTCCGGGGTGACCAAGGCCGTGATGACGGCCACGGCGGGGGTCGGGCTCGCCCTCACCGACGCGGGGGCGGGTGGTGGGGCCGGCCCGTCCTTGGTGCTGCCCGCCGCCGTCTGCCTGGCCACCGCCGCGGCGCTTGTGGTCGCTCGCGTGCTTAGGCTTCGTCTTGTACGCGGGCTCGTTCCCGTAGTCGGGCGCGTCCTTGGACTCGGGCGCGCTCTCGTACTCGGGCGCGTCCTCGGACTCGGGCGCGCACTCATCTCCGTACGCTCACTCGTCTCCGTACGCGCGCCCGTCTGCGTACGCGCACTCCGTCTCGTACGCGTACTCCTCCCTGTAGGCCGCCGGGCGGACCGACGTCGAATGGACCGATGCGGAGTGGACCGACGCGGAGCGGGCCAGCGCCAAGCCGACCGGCACCGATCAGCCCAATGCCGATCAGCCCGATGCCGAACGGACCGATGCCGAACGGACCGATGCGAGTGAGGCGTTCACGCGCGTGAACGGGCCCGGCGCCGGCCCCCGTGCGCCTACTACACGCCCGCCCCCGCCGCCGCCTCATACCCCCCGATCACATCGCAGACCTCCTCGAACCCGTGTGCCTCCAGCAGGGCTGCCGCTATTACCGAGCGGTTGCCGCTGCGGCAGTACAGGACGACCGGGCGGGCCGGGTCCAGTTCGGCGATGCGGTGGGGCAGGCCGGCGAGGGGGATATTGCGGGCACCGGGGAGGGCGCCTGCCTCGTACTCGGCCGGATTACGGACGTCGATCAGCTGGACATCGGCCTGTGTGGCGTCGGCCGGCATGGCATCGGCCGGGCGGGCGGCGGACGACTCGGCGTCGACCGACTCGGCATCGGCCGTCCGGACACCCCCGGCCGGTCCGTCCTTGCCCAACTGCGACTCCCGCAGCGCCAGTTCCCCATGATGGATGCGTCGGCTGCCGCGGCTGAGTGCGGGCATGCGGTTCAGTACGGCGGTCGGGTCGGGCAGATGGCCGAGGACGTGGTCGTAGCCGATGCGGGCGAGGCGGAGGCGGGCTTCCTGTTCTGTGCCGGGGTCGGCGAGCAGCACGATCGGGGTGCCGGGGGCGACCACGCTGCCGGCGTACTCCGCGAACCGGGTGTCCAGGCTCGTATGGAGTGAGCCGGTCAGATGCGCGCGGGTGTAGGCGGCCAGCGGGCGGCAGTCGAGGAGGACGGCGCCCTGCTGGTCGCGGGCCGCGAGGGCCTCGTCCAGGGTGAGGGCGGGCGGCGGCCCGGGCTCCAGGAGGGGGTGGCCTTCGCGGTTGAGGGCCGCGTCGTGGGCGAAGTAGCCGGGGGTGGTGGGCTGTCCCGCGGTGACCAGCCGGATGAAGTCGGCCTCCGGCATGGGCTGGAGGGCGTAGTTGAACCGGCGCTGGTCGCCGATGGTGGAGCTGGTCTCGCTGGAGAGGTTGCGTCCGCAGGCGGAGCCGGCGCCGTGTGCGGGAAAGACCCGGGTCGCGTCCGGGAGGGCCAGGAGTTTGGTGTGCAGGGAGTGGTGCAGACGGGCGGCCATGTCCTGTGGTGTGTGCCCGGCGGCGGAGAGCAGGTCGGGGCGGCCGACATCGCCGACGAAGAGGGTGTCGCCGGTGAGCACGCCGTACGGCACCTCGTCGTCGGGGTGTTCGCGCAGGACCAGGCAGATGGATTCGAGGGTGTGGCCGGGGGTGGCGAGAACGGTGAGGGTGACCCCCTGGCCGTCGCCCGCTCCGAGCGAGATGTGCTCGCCGTCCCGTAACCGCCGAATGGGGAAACCGGTTTCGGCGGCCTCGCCGAAGGCGATGGTGGCGCCGGTGGCCCGCGCGAGTTCGAGGTGGCCGGAGAGGAAGTCGGCGTGAATGTGCGTCTCGATGACGAGTTCGATCCGCAGGCCGGCGGCTTCCGCGTCGTGCAGGTAGTCGTCGATGTCGCGGCGCGGGTCGACGAGGACGGCGCGTCCGGTGGTCTCGTCGCCGATCAGGTACGACGCCTGGGAGAGGCAGTCGAGGTAGTACTGCGCGAAGTGCACGGTCGGCCTCCAGGGGTGCGCGGGGCCCGTGCGCGGCGGCCGGGGCCCGTTCGGGCAGGGTGCGTTGTGCGGATGCACGGATGTACGTACATTAGGTAGCCGGATGGCGGGCGACAAGCCGGGCAGGCCAGGACGACCACCCGTCACCCCGTATGAAGCCGCTGTCATTTGATTCTGTATCAATAAATCGCCCAGTAACTGGTCACGCCTCACTTGATTCCGCATCCATGACTCCGGCACCACCACTGCAACCCCGTACGCCCGCGGAGGAATCCACCATGACGACCGAGCCGCCGCACGGCGCGCACGGCCCGCGTCCCCTGGACCGGCGCTCGCCGCTGCCCTTGTGGGCGCAGCTCTCCGCCGATCTGCGCCGCCGGATGGAAGCCGGCGCGTTCCGTGAGGAGTTCCCGGCCGAGCACCGGCTCACCGGCGAGTACGAGGTCAGCCGGCACACCGTCCGGGAGGCGCTGCGCAAACTGCGTGCCGAGGGCCTGGTGATCGCCGAACGCGGCCGGACGAGCCGGCTGGACACCCGCCGCATACAGCAGCCGCTGGGCTCGCTCTACAGCCTCTTCCGCGAGCTGGAGGGCCAGGGGGTGGAGCAGCGCAGCGAGGTGCTGCGGCTGGAGCGGACCGCGGACGGCACGGTCGCCGGGCATCTGGGGCTGGTCCCGGAGGCGCCGCTGGTCGTGCTGGAGCGGCTGCGGCTCGCGGACGGCGAACCGCTCGCGCACGACACCGCGTATCTGCCCGCCGAGGTCGCCGAGCCGCTGCTGGACGCCGACTTCGGGCACACCTCGCTCTACGGCGAGCTGACGCGGCGCTGCGAGGTGAAGGTCACCGGTGGCCGGGAGCGGATCCAGCCGTTCCTGCCGGACATCCGGCAGGCGTGGCTGCTGGGGCTGGCCGACCGGGAGGCGGCGTTCGCCATCGAGCGGATCGGGCAGGCCGGGCAGCGGCCGGTGGAGTGGCGCGAGACGGTGGTGCGCGGCGACCGGTTCACCTTCGTCGCGGAGTGGTCCGGCGACAGCCGGGCCGTCGCCCTTGCGCCGCGGGCCTCGTGTCCGTCCTCGTAGCCCTCACGGTGCTGCCGTGCGGGTTGCTGATCGGTCTGCTGCTGGGCGCTCTCGGCGGCGGTGGTTCGGTGCTGGCGGTGCCGGCGCTGGTCTATCTGCTGGGGCAGTCGCCGCACGAGGCGACCGCGGGGGCGCTGGTCGTCGTCACGGTCGGCGCGGTGACCGGGCTGCTGTGCCATGGCAGGGCCGGACGGGTGCGGTGGGCGGCGGGTGCGGCGTTCGGGGCACTGGGTACGGCGGGCAGCTATCTCGGCTCCCGCTGGAGCGCGGCCCTGGATCCCACGGTGCTGATGGCGGCGTTCGCGGGTCTGCTGCTCGTGGTGGCGGCGATGCTGGTGACACGGGGACGGCGCGAGCGGCGTGCGGCGGAGGGCGTCCGGCCCTTACGGGACCCGGCGGAGAGCTCACCGTTACGGGAGGCTGCGGAGACCGTGCCCTTACGGGAGTCCGCGGAGACGAGGGCCTTACGGGACGCCTCGGAGGAGGCCATGCCCTTGCGGGAGCCCGTGGAGACGGCGTCCGTACCGGAACCCGGGGAGTCGGTGCCCTTACCGGGGCCCGGGGAGACGGTGCCCCTATGGGGGTCCGCGGATCCGCTGTCCTCACAGGAGCCCGCGAAGAAGCCGGCCTCACAGGAGCCCACGGAGAGGCCGTCCTCACAGGAGCCCGCGAAGAAGACACCCACACAGGACCCCGCCGAGAAGCCGTCCCCACAGGAGCCCACGGAGGGGCCGCCCTCACAGAACCCCGCCGAGAAGCCGTCCCCACAAGACCCCACCGGGACCGTGCCCTTACGGGACACCCCGGGCCCGGCGTCCTCCGGTGACCCGGGTGGCGGCGCCCGCCGGATGCCCCTGCGCCCCGGCCGCTTCGTCGTGACGGCCTCCGCCGTGGGGCTGCTCACCGGCTTCTTCGGGGTCGGCGGCGGGTTTGTCGTCGTACCGGCCCTCACCCTGGTGCTGGGTCTGGAGATGCCGGTCGCCATCGGCACCTCGCTCCTGGTCATCCTCATCAACTCCCTTACGGCGCTGGGCACCCGGGCCGGTACGGGCGCCCTGGACTGGCCGCTGCTGGCCGCTTTCGCGGCCTGTGCGGCGCTCGGCAGTCACCTCGGCAACCGCCTCACCAACCGGCTGCGCCCCCAAGTCCTGGCCACGGCCTTCGCCTGCCTGGTCACCGTCCTCGCCGTCACCATGGCGGCCACCGCCCTGCCCCGCCTCTGGTAGCCCGCGTCCCGCACGCCGGCCCCCGGCCCCCGGCCCCCGATCCCCGATCCCCGATCCCCGACCGATTCTCACCACCTTCCAGGAGGAGCACATGGCCCCCGCGCCCGCCGCCCCGTCCCACCATCAGGTCCTCATCGTCGGCGGCGGCACCGCCGGCATCACCGTCGCCGCCCGGTTACGCCGTGCCGGGGTCCGGGACATCGCGCTGCTGGAGCCCTCCGAAACGCACTGGTACCAGCCGTTGTGGACGCTGGTCGGCGGCGGTCAGGCGCCGCTGCGTGCCTCGCTGCGCACCGAGGCGGACGTCATGCCGCCGGGGGTGCGCTGGCTGCGGGAGCGCGCCACCGCCGTCGATCCGGCCGCCCGTACGGTCACCACCGCCTCGGGCCGGGTCCTGTCCTACGGGCGGCTGGTGCTCGCCCCGGGCCTGCAGCTCGACTGGGACGGGGTGCCCGGTCTCGCCGCGGCCCTCGGCCATGGCGGGGTGAGCAGCAACTACCGGCCCGATCTCGCGCCGCTGACCTGGGATTTGATCCGCCGGATGCGGAGCGGCACGGCGGTGTTCACCATGCCGTCGGGGCCGGTGAAGTGCGGCGGTGCCCCGCAGAAGATCGCGTATCTGGCGGCGGATCACTGGCGTAAGCGCGGGGTGCTGGGTGCGATCCGCACCATTTTGGTGCTCCCGGAGCCCGCGATGTTCAAGGTGCCGGTGTTCTCCCGTGCGCTGACGGAGACGGCCCGGCGGTACGGCATCGAGGTGCGGCTGAGTTCGGAGATGACCCGTCTCGACGGTGCGGCGCGCGAGGCGGTGATCACCGATCACACCACCGGCAAGACCGAGACCGTCCACTACGACCTGCTGCACGCCGTACCGCCGCAGCGCGCTCCGCAGTGGCTGGCCGACGGCCCGCTCGCCGACCCCGCCTCCCCGTACGGGTACGTCAAGGCCGACCGGGAGACGCTCCAGCACCCGGATTTCCCGAATGTGTTCGTGCTGGGCGATGTCGCCAATCTGCCGACGTCCAAGACGGGCGCCGCGATCCGCAAGCAGGCCCCGGTCGCGGTCGCCAACCTCCTCGCCGGGCTGCGCGGGCGCCCCGCCACCGCCCGCTATGACGGCTACACCTCCTGTCCCCTGGTCACCGCCCGGCACAAGATGCTGCTCGCCGAGTTCGACTACGACCTGCAGCCCACGCCGTCGATCCCCTTCCTCGACACCACCCGGGAACGCACCGACATGTGGTTCCTCAAGCGCTACGGACTGCCGCAGCTCTACTTCAAGGGGATGCTCAAGGGCCTGGCGTAACCCGCACCCCCACCGGGCGGCCCCACCGGGCGGCCCCACCGGCGCGTAACCCCACCCCCCACCGGGCAGGGATCATGCAAGGGGCACATCACCCCCCTAAGGGCGATCCCCCACCCCCGCCCTAAGCCCCCGTCACCTCACCCACCGCACACCCCACGTTGTCCGGCGCCCCCGCCTCGCGGGCCAGCCGGATCAGTTCGCGTACGGCCTGGTCGGGGCCGTCGGCCGCGGTCAGCACCTGCTGGATCGCCTCGGCCGGCAGCACCCCGGTCAGGCCGTCGGTGCACAGCAGATAGCGCTCCCCGGGCCTGGCCTCCAGGAGTTGCAGATCGGGGGCGAACTCGGTGGACGCGTCGAGCGACCGCAGCAGCTGTGTGCGCTGCGGATGCGAGGCGGCCTCCTCGGGGGTGAGCCGGCCCTCGTCGATCAGCGACTGGACCAGGCTGTGGTCGTGGGTGATCTGGAAGAGGCCGGAGTCGCGCAGGACGTAGGCGCGGGAGTCCCCGATGTGCAGCAGCGCCAGCTGTGCGCCGGAGCGGAGCAGCGCGGTGAGGGTGCTGCCGGTCGTACTGCCGGTCGCCGCGTCACCCGCCGGGGCGGCGCGGTGGGCTCGGCGGGCCGCCTCCTCCAGGACGCCCAGCAGGTCCGCCGAGGTCAGGTCCTGTTCTTCCAGGTCCTTGAGCGCCTCGATCGCGGCGGTCGCGGCCGGGCCGCCGTCCGGGCCGTAGCCGTCGGCGACGGCCAGCAGCCGCGGTCCGGCGTGGGCGGCGTCCTGGTGGAGCGGACGTATCAGCCCCTGGTCGGTCAGGGCGGCGCAGCGCATCGTCAAGGGAGTGCGTGGTGTGGTCATGGCGGTGTTCTTCCTCTCCAGCTGGTCGACGAGGAAGGCGGCCAGGTCCCGGCGGGCCGCGGTGTCGGCCTCGACCTGCGCCCAGTACGCGGCGACCGCCACGGCCGCCGCGGCCGGTGCCAGCTCGCACACCTCGCGGATGCGGGCCAGCGGCATACCGAGCCGGCGCAGCCAGGCCACCAGCCGGGCCCGCTCCAACTGGGCCGGGGCGTAGTGGCGGTAGCCGCTGTGCGGGTCGACATGGGCCGGGGGCAGCAGGCCGAGCTCGTCGTAGAGGCGCAGCGCCTTCGGCGAGAGCCGGGAGGCCCGGGCGAACGCCCCGATGGTCAGCAGCGCACCGTCCTCGCGCGGCGCCGTGCCCCCGTATCCGTCCACCCGTCCGCCCTCCTCGTACCGGGCGCCTCGCCCGGTACGGCCGATGCTGGGGCTTGCCCCAAGGGCAAGGTCAAACGCCGGCCACCGCCCCGCCCGGACCGCCCGGATCAGCCGGACCGGCCGGACCGACCGGACCGGCCTTGCCCCGCCGCCTCCGTCACGGCCGCGGTATCGCCGTCCCGACCGCACCCGAACCTGCCTGCCTCGCCTGCCGCGCCGCCACCGTCACCCCCGCGATACCGCCGCCCCCCGTCACACCCGGACCCGCCTACCTCACCCCCACCGTCACCCCCGCCGTATCGCCACCCCCGCCGCCTCCGCCGCCCCGGGAGCCAGCCGGTTGAGCGCGGCGGCGGTCAGTGCCTCGACGCCCATGGTGAGGGTCGGCCGGACCACGGGGACGAAGTGCGGTGAATGGTTGGACGGGATGTCCTGGGCGAGCCGCCCGGCCGCCAGCGCCGTCCGGAACTCCTCCGGGTCCCAGCCGCCCAGCCACCAGTAGTAGAGCGGGGCCCCGGCGGCGGTCGCCAGCAGTCCGGCGTCCTCGCTTCCCGTGGCCGGTTCGTAGGCGAACAGCCGCTGTTCTCCGAAGAGTTCGGTGAACTGCTCGTTGACCTCCCGCAGGGTCGTGGCGTCGTTGACGGTGACGGGGAAGGAGTCCAGGACCTCGGTGTCCGGCGCGCGGTCCGCCCCGGAGGCGGCGGCCTCGGCGCGCGCGATGCGGTCGATGGCGGCCAGCACGGCGGTGCGGACGGTCTCGTCGAAGGTGCGGACGCTGAGCCGTACGACGGCCCGGTCGGGGATGACATTGGCGGTGTCCCCGGCGTGGAAGGAGCCGACCGTGACCACCGCCTGGTCCTTGGGCGCGACCTCGCGGGCCACGACGGACTGCACCCGCTGGACGAAGGATGCCGCCATCAGGATCGGGTCGATGGTGGTCTCGGGGCGCGAGCCATGGCCGCCGGTGCCGTGGAAGGTGATCTCCAGGCTGTCGGCGGCCGCCATGCAGGGGCCGGGGCAGTAGGCGATCAGCCCGGCACCGAGCGGGGCGACATGCTGGGCCAGCACCACATCGGGGGTGGGAACCAGGCTCTTGCTGTAGAGGCCGGCGTCGATCATGGCGCGTGCACCGCTGCCGACCTCCTCGGCGGGCTGGAAGAGCGCGATCAGGGTGCCGGACCAGTGGTCGCGGCCCGCCGCGAGCAGGTCGGCGGCGCCCAGCAGGCAGGTCACATGGACGTCGTGCCCACAGGCGTGCATCCGGCCGGGGACCGTGGAGGCGTAGTCCAGGCCGGAGTTCTCGGTGACGGGCAGCGCGTCCATGTCGGCGCGCAGCAGGACCACGGGGCCCGGGCCGTTGCGCAGGACGCCGGCGACGCCGGTCACGGCGATGCCGGTGGTGACGTCATAGCCGCAGCCGGTCAGCCGGCGGGCTGCCTCGGCGGCCGTACGGGTCTCCTGGAAGCCGAGTTCGGGGTGGCGGTGCAGGTCTTCGTAGAGGGCCACGAGGTCCGCGAGGCGGTCGTCGAGCGGGGCCAGGACGGCAGCGGGGGCGGAGCTGCCGCGGGGGCCGGCGTTAGCGGTCGTGCCTGTCGTGTCGCTGTCGCTCATACACGCATTCGACCATGAACGGTCACCCGGCATCGAGCGACGACCCCTGGCATACCCCGGAACCTTCCCGTAGGGGCCCCCGCCCGTCCTGGCCGGACTTCGCGGTTGCCGCTCCCTCCGTTCGTGACACCGGGGCCCGTGGCTGCAACGGTGGATCACCGCCTGCGACCGGGACCAGCAAGCACAAGCCGATGACTGGAGGCTGACGTTGGCCACTTCCCCCAACCGACCGACCGGCGAGCCCCGCGACCTCACGGCTCATCTGATGGACCAGGCCATGGGCCATCTCTTCTCCGCCGCCCTGCGCACCGCGGTGCAGCACCGCATCGCCGACCATCTCGCCGAGGGCCCGCGCACGGCCGAGCAGCTGGCCGCCACCACCGGCACCCACGCCCCTCATCTGCGCCGCGTCCTGCGCTATCTCGCCACCCGCGGCATCTTCCGGGAGGACGCCGCGGGCGCCTATCAACTGACGCCGGCCGCCCGGCCGCTGCGTACGGACGTCCCCGATTCGCTGCACGCCGCCGTGCTGATGATGACCGACGAGATGTTCCTGCGGACCTCGGCCGCCATGCCGGAGGCCGTGGCACACAGCGGCGCGTCCTTCGAGCGGATCTTCGGGGCGCCCCTCTTCGCGCATCTGCTGTCGGACCCGGCCGCCCGCCGGCTCCTCGACGACGGGATGTCGTCGCTGTCCGCCCCGGTGGACGAGGCGGTGGCCGCCACCTACCCCTTCCCCGCGACCGGCACGGTCGTGGACATCGGCGGCGGCCGCGGCGGGCTGCTGCGCGCCGCGCTGCGCCGCCACCCGCAGCTGACCGGTGTGCTCTTCGACCAGGCGCCGCCGCTGGCCCACCACCTCCTGGACGATGACGAGTTGAAGGGCCGCTGGCGCACCCAGGAGGGTGACTTCTTCGAGTCCGTACCGGAGGGCGGTGACCTCTACGTCCTCAAGCACGTCTTGCACGACTGGCCGGACGAGCCGTGCCGGCGCATCCTGCGCAGCTGTCACCGGGCGATGGCGACCGGCAGCCGGCTGCTGGTCATCGACTCCGTGCTGCCGCCGGGCAACGCGCCGCACTTCGGCAAGACCATGGACGTCGCGATGATGGCGGTGGTCGACGGGCAGGAGCGCACCGCGGAGGAGTTCGCGACGCTGCTGTCGGCAGGCGGGTTCCGGCTGACGCGGGTGCTGCCGACCTCGGCCTTCCCCTCGATCGTGGAGGCGGTCGCCGAGTAGCCGCCGCCGTTCCGGGCGACACGCCCCGCCCCGCTCCCGTCGTGGGCGACACGCCGCACACCATCCCGGGCGACACGCCCCGCCCGCTCCGCTCGTGGACGACACGCCGCACGCCGTCCCAGGCCACACGCCCCGCCCGGCTCCCCTCTTGGACGACACGCCGCACACCGTCCCGGGCGACACGCCGCGCCCCGCTCCCCTCATTGGCGGCACCGCCCGCCCGCGCTCTACTGAGGGCGGCCGCAACGGCCGACGAGAGGAGCTGACGTGCCGGTCCTCATGCGGGCGCGCCGCCGCGACGAGGAGCACCGCGCCGCCACCCCGCTGGAGCTCTTCTTCGACCTGTGTTTCGTCGTGGCGATCGCCCAGGCCGGCCGCCAGCTGGCGCATGCGCTCGCCGAGGGGCACCCGGGGCACGGCGTGTCCGGCTATCTGATGCTCTTCTTCGCCATCTGGTGGGCCTGGATGAACTTCAGCTGGTTCGCCTCGGCGTACGACACCGACGACGCGCTCTACCGCGTGGTGACGCTCGTCCAGATGGCGGGGGTGCTGGTCCTGGCCGCGGGCGTGCCGCGGGCCTTCGCACACAGCGACTTCACCGTCATCTGGTTCGGGTACCTGGTGATGCGGCTGGCCATGGTCACCCAGTGGCTGCGGGTCGCTCTCGGCAACACCGACGCAGAGCGGCGCACCGCGCTGCGCTACGCCTTGGGGGTGACGGTGTGCCAGATCGGCTGGCTGGGCCTGCTGCTCCTGCCCGTGCACGACGTCCCCTGGGTGTTCGTGGTCGTTGGCCTGCTGGAGCTGGCGGTCCCCGCGCTTGCCGAGCGGGAGCGGCAGACGACCTGGCATCCGCATCACATCGCCGAGCGCTACGGCCTGTTCACCATCATCGTGCTGGGCGAGACGATCGCGGCGGCCACTCTCGCCGTGCAGTCGGCGCTGGACCGGAACGACGCGCTCGGCACGCTGCTGCCGATCGCGGGCGGCGGGCTGCTGCTGGTCTTCGCCGCGTACTGGATCTATTTCGCGGTGCCCATCCACCTTCACCTCCGCTCGAACCGTCAGGCGTTCCTGTGGGGCTATGGGCACTACCTCGTGTTCGGCTCGGCGGCCGCGGTCGGGGCGGGCATCGAGATCGCGGTGGAGGAGTCCTTCGGCAGGGCGCATCTGTCGGCGTTCGCGGCGGCCGCCTGTGTCACGGTGCCGGCGGCGCTGTTCATGCTCACGGTGTGGCTGATCCACTCCCGGCACCAGAAGCGTGGCCTGGCACAGCAGCTGGTGCTGCCGGTGTCGGCGCTGCTGGTCCTGGTGTGCACCTTCGCCGGGGACTGGGCGGTCCTGGCGACCGGGCTGGTGGCCTCCGCCACCGTGGCGGCCGGTGTCGGCCTCACGTCCCGTCAGGGCACCGCGCTGGTGGAGTAGCGGCCCCCGTCACCCATCTCGACGATCGCCCCGGCACCGATCTCCCCGAACGTGCGACTGCCGCCCCCGCAAGGCCTTCGGCGCCGCCTCGCCCTGCCTCCCGCCGCGGACCTGACGCCCCGTCCAGCCCTGTCCTAGCCCTGATCCCGCATCAGATTCGGCCATCTTCACCCTCCGCCGGACGAGGGGCCCTCACCAGCACGGCCGCCACTCCCGACCCACCCCATTGCCCGTCAATTACCCACCAATGGACCCCACTTCCCGCCACTTCGCCCCCTTGTTCCCCACTGTTCACATGGACCAGCGGAGGCGAGCGGACGCTGAAGCGGTAGGGTGCAGATTGCCCTTTTTATGACAGGGGGTGTCCCTGTGGAAGACCGAAGGAAGCCCCGGGACCGACCGCCGTCCGTACCTGAGGAGACGCCAGCCATGGCCCGCCACGCTCAGTCCCGCGCGCGGACGAGACTGTCCCGGCGCAGCAAGGCCGTGAGCGGTCTCGCCCTCTCCACCCTGGTCGGCACCGCCCTGTGGGCGTGGCCGGCCTCGGGCGACGACCACAACAGCGGGACCGACGCCAAGAGCACCATGTCGACGACGGCTTCCGGCCCGGACACGCCACGTACGCCCGCGTCCGCGCCGAAAACCGCCCCGAACGCCGCACCGAACGCCCCGGCCGGACGGCCGATCCCGGGCCTCAGTGACGCGGCCAGGAAGCGGATACCGGCCGACTCCCGGCAGGTGCTGGTCGTCACCGGCAAGGACATGGACTCCTTCCAGTCCCGTGTCGTCCTCTACACCCGCGAGGACGACTCGGACGACTGGGAGCCGGGCCCCACCTGGGCCGCGCACAACGCCGCCCACGGCTGGACCGACGACCACCGCTACGGCGATCTGCGCTCGCCCATCGGGGTCTACCCCCTCACCGACGCGGGCGGCCTGCTGCCCGCGCCCGAGGGCACCAAGCTCCCCTACGACCACAACAGCAGCTTCGTCGCCGACGGCACCGGCGTGGAGGGCGAGCCGCTGGCCGGCGCCTTCGACTACGTCATCGCCATCAACTACAACCGCGAGCCGGGCACCTCCCCCCTGGACCAGCAGCGCCCGTGGGGCGCCGCCAAGGGCGGCGGCGTCTGGCTGCACGTCGACCACGACGGGCCCACCCAGGGCTGTATCAGCCTCAAGCCCAAGGTGATGCGGGAGCTGCTGCGCACCCTCGACCCCGACCTGCACCCGGTCATCGTGATGGGACCGGCCGATTACTGAGCAGCAGGCGGGCCCGCCGTACCCCACGGGGCCGCAGGACGCCCTCACCGACGTCCTCGGCCTCCGGGTCGGCCACGCCCAGCGCATCGGTGACGGCCATCTGACCGGCACCACCGTCGTCCTGGCCCCCGAGGGCGGCGCCGTCGCGGCCGTCGACGTACGCGGTGGCGGCCCCGGCACCCGGGAGACCGACGCGCTGGACCCGCGCAATCTCGTCCAGCACGTCGAGGCGCTGGTGCTGACCGGCGGCAGCGCCTTCGGTCTTGACGCCGCGTCCGGTGTCGCCGCGTGGCTGGAGGACCAGGGCCGGGGCTTCCGGGTCGGCCCGGACCCCGCCCAGGTCGTCCCCGTCGTGCCGGCCGCGGCCCTCTTCGACCTGGGCCGCGGCGGCAACTGGCGGGCCCGCCCGGACGCCGCCCTGGGCCGGGCGGCGGTCTCCGCCGCGGCGGGCACCGAGCCCGGCGCTCCCGTCGCACAGGGCAACACGGGCGCCGGCACGGGCGCGGTGGCCGGCGGCCTCAAGGGCGGCATCGGCACCGCGAGCGCCATCCTCCCCTCGGGCGCCACCGTCGCCGCCCTGGCCGCCGTCAATGCCGCGGGCTCCGTCACCGACCCCCGCACCGGCGCCCTCTACGGCCATCTGTACGAGGACCCCACCGCCCTCCCGGCCCTCGAGGTGCACGCCGCCGCCCTGCGCCGACTGGCCGAGGCCCGGGAGATCTCCCTGACCCGTTCGGCAGCGTCCGTCCGTCCGCCGCTCAACACCACCCTCGTCGTGGTCGCCACCGACGCCACCCTCACCCGCGCCCAGGCCCACAAGCTCGCCGGCACCGCCCACGACGGCCTGGCCCGCGCCATCCGCCCCGTCCACCTTCTCTCCGACGGCGACACGGTCTTCGCCCTGTCCACCGCCACCCGCCCCCTTACCCCCGAAGAGCCCCCCACCGACCCCGCCTTCGGCATCCACACCGAGGCCGGCGCCCTGAACGACCTCCTCGCCGCCGGCGCGGACGTCCTGACCCGCGCCGTGGTCAACGCCGCCCTCGCAGCAGAAACGGTGCGCGGTCCCGGCGGCGTCTTCCCGTCGTACCGGGACCTGTACGGAAGCGCCTGACGGGCGACGTCGCTCATCCCCCGCCTCGGGCCGCCCGGACGGACATCAGCCGTGTCCCGTTCTCGTGACCGTCGACAACGACATCGGGCCGACGGCCACGGCGCACGTCGTCGGCCTGTTCAGTGGAACGTCTTGGCGCCGAGAGGGTGCTGCCGGTCGAAGCCGGGGAGGATGAGGAATGTCGCGCTGGCGGTGGTGGTGGTGAATCCCAGCAGTGCGTCGGAATCATCCATACGGGCAAGCGTGTTGGTGAAGGTGCGTAAGTCGTTCTGGAAGCTGATGAAGAGCAGGCCGGGGTGGGGCGCGTCGGTGCTGTAGGAGCGGCGGAGCATGAGACCCACGCCGGCCACATGGGGGCTGGCCCGGCGGACATGGGCGTCGGCCGGGACGAGGTAGCGCCCGTCCGGTGTTTTGGCGCCGAGGTCCGGGTCCCAGGCCGCGGTCCCTCCGGAGAGGGGCACGCCGGTGGCTCTGCGCCGCCCGAAGACCGCCTCCTGGTCGGCGACGGAGAGCGCGGTGAACCGCGGCAGGTCGAGTTCCATGCGCCGTACCACTGCGATCGTGCCGCCGCCGACGGAAGCCGGCCCGGCCAGCCACAGGTGGCGTCGGTGTTCGGCCGTCGTGTGCGGGCCCACGATGCCGTCGATGAAACCGAGCAGATTCCGTGGCGCGGAGATGCCCTTGTCCACGGGGATGTCCGGACCGCGGCGTCCGGACTGCCGCCAGCGTTCACGTATCCGGTGACCGGCCTGCTCCAGAAGCGCGGAGGCGACGACCGGTAACAGCAAGGGGTCGCCGGCGCAGATCTGTAGCAGCAGGTCCCCGCCGCGCGCCTGCGGGGCGATCTGCTCGCGGGAGAAGCGGGGGAGGTCTGCCGCGCCGGGCAGGGAGGGATCGGCCATGCGCACCAGCCGTGGGCCCACCCCGATCGTCACGGTGAGATCGCCCGGCGGCAGGCCCAGCAGTCGTGGATCGGTTCCCGCGGTGAGCGTGTGAACGGCCTGGCCGAGTTCGGCCAGCAGCGGGCCGACGGCCACGGCGTCGCCGAGGTCGGCCACCACCGCGAGGAGGTTCGGCTGGGCCGGTTGCGGGAGCGTGATGCCTGCCTGATGGCGTCCGGTCGGCGCCACCCGTGTGGGTGACGCGGGGGAAGAGGGCCGGCTCGGCCGAGGTGCGGGCGATTCGCACCCGGCGGTGATCCCGGTGGCCGCCACTGCCCCGGTGGCACCGATGAACGCGCGGCGTGATGGACGGGACTCGGCTCGGCTCACGGCGTGCAGAATGCCATATCCCTTATGGGGCAGGCGAGTTGATCGGCCTCCGGGGAGGGATGACTTCATGCCAGGATGACGCCATGCCTCGTCTCCGTCTTCGCGTGATGGCCGCGTTACTGAGCACACTGACATGCGTACTGGCGGGCTGCGGGCCCGGCGATGACGGGTCGAACCACGGCCGGCGGCCACCCGGCGCGCACGTGACGATCAGAGTGCCGGCTGACGCCCCGTCGATCTCGGATGCGGTGTCTCTCGCTCACCCCGGTGACCTGGTGCTGGTCGCGCGGGGCGTGTACCACGAGTCGGTGAAGGTCTCCACGCCTCGGGTCACTCTTCGCGGGGAGTCCCGGGACAAGGTCGTGATCGACGGGCGGTTGCGGCAACCGAACGGCGTCGTCGTCAGCGCGCCCGGGGTGGCCGTGGAGAACCTGACCGTAAGGAACAACACGCAGAACGGGGTCCTGGTCACCGGTTCGGCGAAGGCGGTCGCCGGGCTACCGGGGCGTTCCGGGGGCTACGACACCGGCGATGAGCCGGTCACCTTCCTGAAGTCGTTCCTGGTCTCCTACGTGACCGCGACCCGCAACGGTCTGTACGGCATCTACGCGTTCTCCGCGCAGAACGGTGTCATCGAGCACTCGTACGCGTCAGGCGGGGCCGACTCGGGCATCTACGTCGGACAGTGCAAGCCGTGTCGCATCGTGGTGCGGGACAACATCGCCGAACTCAACGCGGTCGGTTACGAAGGCACCAACGCCAGCGAAGACATGTACGTGGTCCGCAACCGCCTGGTCGGCAACCGGGTCGGCCTGACCACCGACTCCGACCATCAGGAGAAGCTGCTCCCGCAGCAGGGCGCCGTCATCGCGGGCAATCTGATCGCGGCCAACCAGCAGACGGCCACCCCGGAGCAGGCCGACGGCGGGTGGGGCACCGGGATCGGCATCGACGGCGGCAGCGGCAACCACTTCCTCCGCAACCGCGTCGCCGGCAACAGCAACGCCGGGCTGGTGATCACCGCGACCGCCGACCTGCCTCCGGTGGGCAACCGGATCGTGGACAACACGTTCACCGGCAACGGCATCGACGTCGGCTGGACGTTCCCCACCGCCACGCGGGGACGGGGCAACTGCCTGCGTGGCAATGATCTGCGCACCACCGTGCCCGCCCGGCTCGCGAGAACCGAGTCCTGCCCGCTTCCGGCCCGGTCGCCCTCGCCGGCCGGCAGGTGGGCGATGCCGACGGCGCCGCGTGGCATCCCGTTCACCGAGGTCGCGGCGCCGGGTCCACAGCCGCAGTTCCCGCACGCCACCACTACGGGCGCCACCGCTGTCCCGGCCGTTCCGGCCCTGCCGAAGACGGCGGGCATCCCGCTGCCGCCGGCGTCCCTGCTCGCCGCGAACGCGCGGGTGCGGACGTCCTGAACAGCGGCTACCGGGTCGGGGTGACTCCGGGTACCGGCTTGACCGGAACGTACTTGTGGGTGTCGAAGTCGATGACCACCGGCTGCGGCTCGGAAGCCACGCTGACGCGGACCCGGTACATGGTGCCGTCCGAGGCGACCCAGTAGCGCACGTTGCCCGCCGTTCCGGAGCGGTCACGGGAGGACGGCCCGGTCATGACGTCCACCCGGTGCCCGTCCACCTGATCTCGTCCCCACCAGGCGGCGCCGTTCTGCGGCAGCAGTTCGGCGTTGTCCGGCCGGTCGCTGCCGAGCTTGAGGGCGATGCTCAGCGAGCTGTCCAGCGCGCTGCCGGACGACAGCAGCGGACGGCTGTGCCAGGCCGAGCGGGGCGGCGACGCGGGTGCGTGCGCCGGGGCGTTCGCGAGCGGGTGGACGAACACCGAGGTGGCCGTCCACCCGATCAGCCCGTCGCTGGATGTGTCGCGCCCGGTGCCGTGCACCACGCCGTAACCGAGCTTGCGTTGGTAGTCGACGGACCCGGTGACGATCAGCCCGCCGGCGGTGCCCGGCACAGTGATCGTCACCGCGCGGCCGTGCGCCGCGTAGTTACGGAACCGCGTGATCGCCAGCCGGTTCGCCTCATCCGGCGTCAGTGTGCGCGGACCGCCGGTGCCGGAGCCTCCGTCGGCGACCAGGAACGCGGCCACCGCGGTGGCCGCTATGCCGATGACGGCTGCCGCCCAGCGTGGCCGCAGCCATCGGCGCCGGCCAGCCGCACGGCCCGGTAGAGCTTGCTGGATTCTCCCGCTCCGCACGCGGCTCGACGCTGACACTCTTCTGATTCACCCTCTCGATCACCACACCGCTCGGCCGCCGTGTGGTCGCGGCGGCCGAGCGGTCCAGTGGCAGACGACGCCAAGGCCGGCCCTCGTGGACCGGCCGGGACGGGATCTGCCCGACCGCGCCATCCGGACCGCGGGCAGGCAGATCACTGTGGTTCGGTTCGTTCAGTGTTTCCGGGCGCGACGCTTCCGGCTCATGAACGCGATGACCAGGCCCGCACCCACCAGCAGACCGACCAGGGCGATCATCTGTGGCAGCCCGGACATACCGGTGTGCGCCAGCGAACCCGTGCTCCCGCCGCCCGGGGCCGGGCGGTGGGCAGGCGGCGCGGGGGACGGCGGCGTAGCGGCCGGTGGCGCACTCGGCGTCGAGGTCGGGGCCGGAGTCGGCGTCGAAGTCGAAGTCGGCGTCGCACTAGGCGTCGGTGTCGGAGTCGCAGTAGGCGTCGAAGTCGGAGTCGGAGTCGGAGTGGCCTTCGGGATGTACACCCCGGCGTCGATCGTGTGATCGACCCCGCCCGGCTTGTCCGGCGCCGTGACAGGCGCGTGGCCGTTGCACAACTGCCCGGTGGTCGGCGGGGTCACATTGGAGTCGTGCGCACGGTTGGCACCGGCCCGCGGGAGCGTGAACCTCAGCTCGCTCGCCGGGGGCTGCTCGGGCACCTGGCTGGTGTCCGCGGTGCACACGTCGAACTGCACCGTGTACTTCGCGCCCGGCGTGAGCTCGTACGCGGCGCCGACACCCCCGAAGTAGTACTCGCCGGCGGCATTGGTCCTGGTCGTGGCGACCTGTTTGCCGTCCGCGTCCAGCAGGTTGATCGTCGCCCCCGGCAGCAGCACGTGCCCCGGGTCCTGAATCCCGTTGTGGTCGCCGTCGAACCACACGACGTTTCCGATCTGGATCGGCGCGTTCGCCGCCGCGTACGCGATGTCACCGAGCCCGCCGGCCTTGCCGAACCCGCCTTGTACCCCGCTGACGAACTGGAACCCGTTGGCGGTCGGGTTGTTGCCCGGGCCCTGACCGGTCGTGATGTCGTGGTACCCGGTCCCTGAGGTCGCGACGTTGACGACCGGGTCGAACTCCGTGCTGACGACCCACTGCTGCTGCGGGATATAGGCCACCGACCCCAGCGCGGTCTCCTGGTGCGCGTTGGCGTAATAGTCGCCCGGGAAGTATTCGACGACACCGGCGGCCTGGCCGCCGCTGTTGGCGGGGGTGGCGTGGTTGGGGCAGCTCCCGGTGCCTTCCCATTGGTATTCGCCGGTGGGAGTGGCGCAGACCATGGTGATGTCACCACCGGACATACCGCTTTCCGCCGTGTCGTTCCCCGGGCGGGGGTCCAGCCCTCCCCAACTGAGCACATCCATGAACCGGTCGCGGAAACCCAGGATCATCGAGCCGTCGCGGGCGAAGGCGAGGGAGGACAGCTCCGGCTGCGGATCGATGAAGACGCCGCCCGCCTTCCGGTCGTCCCACGTGTCCAGGCTGGTGTTCCACGGGTTCCAGTGGGTGGCCTTGTCGCCGGAACCGAAGACGCTGCCGCGTTCGTCCGAGAGCGGGTGGCTCAGCACCGTGGTGAACCGCTTGCCGTCGTAGGTGGAGACGAAGGCTTTCAGGTCCGCGCGCTGCCGCGTGCTCTCCGCGCTGCACACGCCGCCGACGTACAGCGTGTTGTTGTGGGCCTGGAGACCGAACGGCCGCCAGTCGTCGGGGCTCGCGCACCCCGGGTCCGGGATCGGGACCGTCGACTCGGGCGCCGCGGCGGTGGCCCCTGTCGCGTCGAAGCTCACCAGGCTGCGGGTCCGCAGGTTCACCGCGTAGAGCGTGGAGCCGTCCTCCGACAGGGCCAGGCCACCGATGCTCTCCTTGCCCGGCGCGTCGGTGAACCCGGGATCCTTGATCATGTTGGCGGTGTCGTGCCGCGTCACCGCGGCGTCCGGCACCCGCGCGAACAGCTCCGGCGCACCCGAGCCGTTGACCGGCACCGTGTAGATCGCGCCCCCGCCCTGCGGCCCGTACGGGGCGTACCGGCGGGCGAACGCGCTCTGGAACAGCCGGGTCCGGTACGTGTCGTACGCCAACCCGAACGTCGTGCCCACCTGGTCCTGCGTGGCCAGCGTGGCCGGGCACGCCACATCGGTGGGACAGGTGCCCCGGGTCTTCGTCCCGAACGCCACCAAGGCCCGGTTGTCGGTCCCGTTGGCGCCGTTGTGGACCGGCACGAAGTACCGCGAGTCCGGCAGCGTGTAGTCGGCCGGATCCCACACCCCCGTCACCACCGAGGCGTTCTTTCCGTCCGACACATCCACGAACGACGTGAAGCTGTCGAAGTGGTTGTCCGCCGTCGACGCAGGCGCCGCCCGCAGGTAGTCGCTGTACGGTGCCGGGACGCTGACGTCGACGCGGTACCGGCCGCCGCTCAGCACGGCCGACCGCGACACCACGACCTTTCCGGTGGCATCCGTGACGCCGGTGACATCGTGCCCAGCGGGGTCGGAGATCTCCACCTTCATGCCCCGCTGTGGGACGTCCATCGTCGCGTTGATCACACCGGTGCCGAAGAAGTCGCGCAGCACCTGAACCGTCAGCGTGCCGTCGGCGGTCGAAGCGGCGGCCGGCCCAGCCGTCGCTCCCACGGCACCGCCCGCCAGCAACAGAACGGATAACCCTATGCGTGCCAGCGGCTCCACGAGCCCACGGGCCGAACGGCGAGAGTCTCTGCCGACTCGGTTCATGGCATCACACTCCACACTTTTCTCGTCAGGAAAACGAAGTACCTGCTTCTCGCTGCCCGTCGACTTCGTGGCCCCGGACGCGGACGCCGGCGCGAACGCCACGGAAAGGAAAAAAGACGGCCCACGCCGTTGCGTGGACCGCTTTGTGGTGATCGCTTGAGGATATTGCGGGCGAGCTGTAAGCCTCGCAGGCCAGGAAAAGCGAACGCGCGTTCAGGGCCTCGGGTAAGACGGCCGCGGGTGGTGTGTTCCTGCAACGCACTCACGGCGCCCCCGCCCCCCACCGCCGACCTCGCCGACCGCCATCGCGAGCAGCGCGCGAATTCTATCCGCTGGGGTCTCGCCATCACCAGCAGAACGCCTGATATCCATCGGAATCCGCGAGAGTCCCCAAGTGCCCGGAGAATGGCGCCCGGAAGAATGTGCGATAGCGGCATGATGGCCGAATCCGGTCCCATTGGGCGTTGCTTCGTTCACTTCTGGACAGCGCTTGTCGATGAGCCTGTGTGGCAGTTGTTCATCGACGGGACAGGGATTCTCACGGGAAATAAGTCCGGCTCGGATTCTGTGGCGGGGGCACGCTGAAGTACGCGGCTGAGGAAGACGATTTCAGCGCAAGCTCGTACCCGGCCCCAGGCCCCCGGACCGCTCAAACCCCCGCCGCTCCCAATACCGACCCCGCCGCATACGTCACGCCCATCGCCACCACCCCACCCCCCACATTCCGCACCATCGCCCGCCCCACCGGCGCAAACCCCATCCGCGCACTGCCCCACCCGCACAGCGCCAGCGCCACGACCACCGCACCCACCGTGATCCACAGCCGATCCGCGGCCGGCGGCAGCACCATCGCCAGCAACGGCAGCAACGCCCCCGCCGTGAACGCGAGGAAGCTCGCCCCCGCCGCATGCCAGGGATTGGTGAGTTCATCGGGGTCGATGCCCAACTCCACCTCGGCATGGGCCCGCAGCGCATCGTGCTCGGTGAGCTGCTCGGCCACCTCCCGGGCCAGCTGCTCGTCCAGCCCCTTCCCCTCCAACATCTCGGTCAGCTCGACGAGTTCCGCCTGCGGCTCGGTCGCCAGCTCCCGCTTCTCCTGCGCCAGCGCGGCCTTCTCCGAATCGCGCTGGGTGGAGACCGACACATACTCACCGGCCGCCATCGACAGGGAACCGGCCAGCAGCCCCGCCAGCCCCGCCGTCAACAACGTGCCGCGTACGTCGGTGGCTCCGGCGACCCCGACGACGAGTCCGGCGGTGGACACGATGCCGTCGTTGGCGCCAAGGACCGCCGCCCGCAGCCAGTTGAGCCGGCTGCCGAGCCCGCCGCCGTGCGCCTCGTCGTGGTCCGTTGTCTGCGAGGTCATCGGACGAGCGTCTCACCCGTACCGGCCCGTGCCCCGCTCGACGCCCCCGCGCCGCCCCGGAATGGCCGGTGGTAGAAACGGCCTTATGTCCGCACCGCCCCCCTCACCGCCTCCCCAGCCCCCACCGCCCACGCTCGTCCAGCCGGCGCCCCGTAAGCCCGCGCCTCGCCGCCGACTGTGGTGGCACCGGCTGATATTCGGGCTCTGGTACCGCCCGGTGGAGGTGCTGGACGAGGCGCGGGACCGCAGCGCCTGGAGCGCGGCGGTGCTGCTGTCGCTGATCAGCGGCGCCATCGGGGTGCTGTCGGTGGACGCGTTCCACACCCAGTGGGCCGTCGACCGCACCGCGGGGCTCCAGCTCATCGGGCTGGCCGAGGCGGGGGTACTGCTCGCCAGCTTCGTGCTGGGCGCGGTCGCCCATGCGATCGCCCGCACCCTCGGCGGTATCGGCCGCTTCGCGCCGACCGCGAGCCTGTTCATCGTGCTCTTCTGGGTGACGGATCTGCCGCGACTGATGATCGCCGCCTGGCTGCCGACCGACGCCACCTTCGTGCAGGCCGCGACGTGGACGACCTGGGGCTTCGGCTATGTCCTCGCCATACTGCTCATACGCGGCCAGCACCATCTCTCGACGTGGAAGTCGGCGGCCGCGGTCTCCGTACAGATGCTGGCCGCACTGGCCCTGCTGAGGCTGGGCCCGGTCCGCTGAGGCTGGGCCCGGTCCGCTGAGGCTGGGGCCGGTCTGCTGAATACGGGGCCGGTCCGCTGAATCCGGCCCCGCCGCATCGGCCCGACCGGCCAAATCAGCCAAATCGGCCGCACGGCCCGCACTCAGCGGCTTCGAGTGCGGGCACCCGCCAACCACCGGCCACGGCCCGCTCAACTACGGCTGGTCAGCCGCCGTACGAGCCCCTCGAACGCCGCCCGCTCGGCCGCGCTCAGCTCCACACACTCCGACGGCGGCCCGTCCGGCCCGGTCTGCCGCGGCACCGATCCGAGCAGCTCCGGCTGTACGGGCAGTCCCGCTCCGGGCAGCCCCTCCGGACCTCGCGCCGAGAATGAGCCACCCGGTGCGAACCGTCCGCGCGAGGCGTACCGTGCCCGCATCTCCCGCTGGTCCCGCCGCAGGGCGGCCTCGTACCGGCCCCGTCGCAGCAGTCTGGTCATCCCGACCGCCCAGACGACGCCCAGAGCGACAAGGACGCCGAGGCCGATCTGCTGCAGAATCGAATCGGAGGGAAGCATGTGGTCCTCCCGGACGGATGAGGGCGCTGAGCCAGGGCTTGTCTTCGGATCGGTCCAGGAGTCAGTAGACACCACGTTTCAGGACTTCCGACAGGAGATCTTGGGCCGAAAGTCCCTAAGTGACACATCTCCTATGACATTTCGCCACATTTCCGGCACGGCCCGCGAAGGCGCCACCCCAAGAGGCCGCCCCGGCAGGATTCCCCCCGCCCCGTTGGACACCCCGGAGGCTTCCCCCGGCGAAGATCGTCCCGGACGATGACGGCACCTCGTCCGCGACGTGAGGAGTACGCACGTGCCGCAGCCGCACCGGCCGCAGCCCCGGCCACCCGCCGACGCCGCCCCAGAGCCCACCGGCGCGGAGCCCACCGGCACGGAGCCCCCTGGCGCCGAGACCTACACCGCCCCGCCCACCGACGCGGCCCCGCCCGGTGCGGCACCCGCCCGTGCCCTGGACGGCATCCTCGTCGCGGACTTCAGCCGGGTGCTGGCCGGGCCTCTGGCCGCCGCGACGCTCGCCGACCTCGGCGCCGAGGTGATCAAGGTGGAGCGGCCGGGCACCGGTGACGACACCCGCGCCTGGGGCCCTCCGTTCGTCGCGGACCCCCCTTCCGGCGAGGAGCCCCCTTCCGGCGAGGAGCCCGCACCGCACGAGGGCGGAGCGCCGCGGCGCGGGACGGCCGCGTACTTCGACGCCGCGAACCGCTCCAAGCGCGGTCTGGCACTGGATCTCGGCGATCCGGACGATGCGGCCGCGGCCCGCGAGTTGGCGCGCCGGGCCGACGTACTGATCGAGAACTTCCGCCCCGGCTCGCTCGCCAAATACGGCCTGGACCACACCGCCACCCGCGCCGCCAACCCGGGCCTGGTGCACTGCACCATCACCGGGTTCGGCTCCGGCGCGGGCGCCCGGCTGCCCGGCTATGACTTCGTCGTGCAGGCCGTCGGCGGGCTGATGAGCATCACCGGCGAGCCCGGCGGCACACCGCTGAAGGCGGGCGTCGCGCTGGTGGACGTGCTGACCGCGAAGGACGCCACCACCGGCATCCTCGCGGCGCTGCGCCACCGCGACCGCACCGGCCAGGGCCAGCTGGTCGAGGTCAATCTGCTGTCGTCGCTACTGGGCTCGCTGGTCAATCAGGCGTCCGGGCATCTGGCCACCGGCCGCGATCCGGGCCCGATGGGCAATCGCCATCCGAGCATCGCCCCGTACGAGACGCTGGCCTGCCGCGACGGGCAGCTGCTCGCGGTGGCGGTGGGCAATGACCGTCAGTTCCGGGAGCTGGCGCGGGCACTGGGCGCCCCGGAACTCGCCGAGGACGCCCGCTTCGCCCGCAATGAGGACCGGGTACAGAACCGCACAGATCTCGTCAAAGCGCTGGAGCGCCGGCTGGCCTCGGACACCCCGCGCGACTGGACCGAGCGACTGACCGCCGTGTCCGTGCCCTGCGGCCCGGTCAACACCGTCTCCGAGGCCCTGGAGTTGGCACAGCGCCTCGGTCTCGCCCCGGTGACACCGGTCGGCGAGGGACGTATCCCCCAAGTCACCAGCCCACTCCGCCTTTCGGGGACGCCGGTGGCCCAACCCTTCGCTCCACCCCGCCTGGACGAACACGGCACGGCACTGCGAACCTGGCTGTCGGGGCCGGCCGACCACCCCCTGCCGCCACACGTGTGACCTTCATCACAAGACCGCCGTACCCGCAACCAAATCCGTCCGCTCGTGCTGTTTACCAGCACGGAATCACAACACCCCTGTTATGGAGCAGCTCGTGACAACGCCGGACAACCTCGCGCCCGCTCGGTCCCGCACCCCGCACCAGCTGCTCCCCTCGGTCGAGCAGCCGGCGGCGGGCGCCCCGCGCCGTAACCGGCGGATGCGCCGCACGCTCGCCGTGACGGCGCTGTTCGCAGCGGGTGCGCTGACCCTGTCCGCCTGTGGCGGGGACGCCTCGGCCGGCGGCAACGACGACGGCAAGAACGGCCAGGCCGGCGCGGACGCCGCGGCCGCCAAGAACGCCTCCGACGTGAAGATCAAGGTCTCGTCGGACGACGGCGCCACCAACGCCAGCATCAACGACACCGGCGTGAAGGCCACCGGCGGCAAGCTGACCGAGGTGAAGCTCACCGAGGCCGACTCCGGCAAGGACGTCGCCGGTGCCATATCGTCCGACGGCACGTCCTGGAAGCCCGGCGTCCAGCTGGAGCGCGGCACCAAGTACCGGATCGTGGCGAAGGCCAAGGACGCCAAGGGCCGGGCCGCCACCGAGAACGCGAGCTTCACGACCGTCTCCACGGCCAACAGCTTCATCGGCAGCTACACCCCCGACAACGGCAAGACCGTCGGCGTCGGCATGCCGGTGTCCTTCAACTTCGACAAGGCGATCACCAACAAGAAGGACGTCCAGTCCCACATCACGGTGACGTCCAGCAGCGGCCAGAAGGTCGTCGGCCACTGGTTCGGCACCCAGCGCCTGGACTTCCGTCCCGAGGACTACTGGAAGGCCGGCTCCAAGGTCACCATGAAGATCGACCTGGACGGGGTGAAGGGCGGCCAGGGCATCACCGGTGTGCAGTCCAAGACGGTGTCCTTCACCATCGGGCGCTCGCAGGTCTCCACGGTCGACATGAACACCCAGAACATGACGGTCAAGCGGGACGGCAAGACCCTCAAGACCATCCCGATCTCCGGCGGCAGCCCCGAGAACCCCACCTACAACGGCCAGATGGTGATCTCGGAGAAGTTCGAGCAGACCCGTATGGACGGCTCGACGGTCGGCTTCAAGAAGAAGGACGGCAAGGGCGAGTACGACATCCCTGACGTCCCGCACGCCATGCGGCTGTCGGCCTCCGGCACCTTCCTCCACGGCAACTACTGGGGCGACCCGTCCATCTTCGGCAAGGCCGGCACCAGCCACGGCTGCGTCGGCCTGCGGGACAACAAGGGCGGCGGGGGCGACACCCCGGGCAAGTGGTTCTTCAACGAGTCGCTGATCGGCGATGTCGTCGTCGTGAAGAACTCGGACGACCAGACCATCAAGCCGGACAACGGCCTCAACGGCTGGAACATGTCCTGGGCCGAGTGGCAGCAGGGCAGCGCGGTCTGACGGACGACGCCCGCGGCGCACACGCACGAAGGTGGTGGCCGGTCCCTGGTAGGGGCCGGCCACCGCCTTTGTGTGTATGGGGCTGGTGTGTACGGCTGCGTACGGGGCTGGTGCGTACGGGGCCGGTGTGTGCGGGGCTGGTGTGTACGGGGCTGGTGTGTACGGGGCTGGTGTATACGGGGCCGCCGCATACGGCTCCGGCGGATCAGCGGGCCCGCCACCCCGGCCGGGGCCGGCGGGCCGGGCCGCGCCGGGCCAGGCCGCGCCGAGCCGGACCGCACCGGGTCAGTCCACCGGGTCCACCGGGTCCACCATGTCAACCGCCGTCCGCAGCGGCACCTCCCGTACGAACCAGGCTGCCGCGAAGCCGAGCGCGGCCAGCACCGCGGCGCCGATGAGGACCCCGTGCAGCCCGCTGGTGACCGCCGCCCGGTAAGCGTCCCGTACCGGTGCGGCCACCCCGTCCAGCACCTGTGGCGTCAGCTGTCCGGCGCCCGCCGTCAGCCGGTCCGCGGCGCCCTCCCCCACCCGGTCGGCGAGCCCGCTGTGCAGCCGTCCGGTGAAGACGGCGCCCAGCAGGGCGACACCGAGCGAGCCGCCGACCGTACGCAGCAGGGTGACCGTGCCGCTGGCGGCGCCCATGTCGCGCAGTGCGGCGCTGTTCATGGTGATGATCATGGTGCTCTGCATGACGAACCCGATGCCCATGCCCGCGACGACGGTGAGCGCGGAGGCCAGGGCCGTCGCGGTGTCCGTACCGAGCAGCAACAGGAGCAGGACACCCGCGGTCAGCACCCCGCCCCCCAGGATCGGATAGATCCGGTAGCGGCCGTTACGGCTGATCAGGGCCCCGGTGCCGAGCTGCACACCGAGCATCCCGAACATCAGCGGCAGCAACAGCAGCCCGCCGGCCGTCGGCGACAGCCCCTGCACGAACTGCAGGTACTGCGGCAGATAGCTGGTCGCGCCGAGCATCACCGCGCCGACCAGAAAGCTCAGGATCTGCGCCAGGGTGAAGTTGCGGCTGCGGAACAGCCGGGGCGGGATGACCGGCTCCACGGCCCGCCGCTCGACCCGTACGAACCAGGCCAGCGCCACCACGCCCACCGCCGCCAGCCCGAGGATCTGCGGCGATCCCCACCCGTAGCGGACACCGCCCCAACTGGCCAGCAGGGTCAGCGCCAGGATCGCGCCGGACAGTAGCAGGACGCCCGGATAATCGATCCGCGCCGTGCTCCGCTCGGTGCGGCCCAGCCGGATCCACACCCCGACGATCACCAGCGCGACCGCGCCGAGCGGCACATTGACGTAGAACGCCCACCGCCAGCTCAGCTGATCCGTGAGAAAGCCGCCCAGCAACGGCCCCCCGATGAACGCGACCGGCATCATGGCGCCGATCATCGACTGCATCCGGCCGCTGTCCCGCGGCGGCACCAGCACCCCGATGATCGACAGCGCCCCGACCATCAACCCGCCCGCGCCCAGCCCCTGCAGGGCCCGGAACGCGATCAGCTGCCCCATGTCCTGTGCCAGCCCGCACAGCATCGACCCGGCGAGGAAGAGCACGATCGCCGCCATGAACGTGCCCTTGCGGCCGTAGAGATCGCCCGCCTTCCCCCAGATCGGTGTCGCCACGGCGGTGGTGAGCAGATAGGCCGTCACCACCCACGACAGCTGTTCCAGGCCCCCGAGCTCCCCCACGATCGTGGGCAGCGCGGTCCCGACGATCATTCCGTCCACCATCCCCAGGAACATCCCGAGCAGCAGCCCGAACACCCCGAGGTACAGCGACCGCGACCGCTCCCCGTTCCCCGCGGCCCCCTTGGCCCCCATGGCCCCCTCGGCCCGGCCGGTCCCGCCGGCCGCTTCCGCCGCACTGTCCGTCACTTTCACTGCGCCCCCTCGCCCCTCACTCCCTTTCTCCGCCTCTCCGTCTCTCCGTCTCGCCGCGGATTCCGGTACGTGCGCCATCAGGCGGCGTACGGCCGGATGGCTTTGGCCTCCGCCAACGCCAGTGCCCACCAGGACAGTTGGTCGAGCATGACCTTGGCCGCGCCCTCGGCCGCCGGGTCCGTCGGCCGCCCCTCCGCGTCGAACTTGTCCCCGTAGTTGTGGAAGCTGACGGTGTGCCGGACCGTCATCGCATTCAGCTCCGCCAGCACCACGCGCAGCTGCTCCACCGCCCGCAGCCCGCCGGACAGCCCGCCGTAGGACACGAAGCCGACCGGTTTGGCGTGCCACTCGGCGTGGTGCCAGTCGATGACGTTCTTCAGGGGCGCCGGGAAGCTGTGGTTGTACTCCGGCGTGACGATCACCATCGCGTCGGCCGCCGCCAGCCGCGGGGAGATCTCGGCGAGCAGCTCGGTGGTACCGGGCGCCGGAGGCTGCCCGAAGGCGGGAAAGACGGTGGGCGCCGGCGTCTCGACGAGATCGATCACCTCCGCGGCCATGTCCCCCCGCTGGGCGATCCGTTCGGCCACCCACGCCGCGACCGTCGGCCCGAACCGGCCGTCCCGCGTACTCCCGACGATGACCGCGACCTGCAGGCGCTTCTCGCTGCCCATGACGCATCCCTCCCCTGCGCGCATACCGCTCTACGGCATGCGGCTCCGCTGCTGTGTGCGGCGTATCGAACGAGTACAACGTACACAGCAGCGTGTACAGCGTCTACTTCTGATACGTTGTACGCGATGCTGCTCCGGAAGGATCCGGGAAGGAAGTGGGCCCATGGCCAGCAAGAAGACCGCCGATGCCGAGGACCGGCGGCCGTCCGGGTCCGCCGCGGACTCGCCGGACCCGGCGGAAGTCTCCCTCTGGGAGCGGCTGGACCGCCCGGCACCGGCCCCGCGGGCCACTCTGACCCCGCAGAAGATCGCCGCGGCCGCCGTTCAGATCGCCGACACCGACGGCATCGACGCCGTCACCATGCGCCGCCTGGCCACCGAACTGGGCGTCGCCCCCATGGCGGCCTACCGCTATGTCTCCGGCAAGGGCGACGTCCTGGACCTGATGACCGAAGCGGTCTACGCGGACCTGCAACTCCCCGACGACCTGGAGAACTGGCGCGACGTCATGCGCGCCCACGCGCTGCGCACCCGGGAGATCGTGCTGCGCCACCCCTGGCTCATCCAGATCTCCTCACCGCAGGCGCTGCGCGCACTCACCCCCAGCCGGATGGCCGAGGCCGAGCGGGCACTCTCCTCCCTGGACGGGCTCGGACTCGACATCGACGCGATGATGGCCGTCGTCGGGACCGTCACCTCCTATGTCCACGGGGCCGTTTCGGCCGAGTGCGCCCAGCACACCCTGATGCGGGAGCAGGGCTGGGACAGCCCCGACGATCTGCGCACCGCCCTCGGCCCGCAGATGCGCTACCTGATGAGCACCGGCCGCTACCCCACCTATCACCGCTACCTCCGCGAAGCCGTCCACAAGGACGACCCGCAGTGGCGCTTCGAGACCGGCCTGGACAGCGTCCTCGACGGCATCGCGGCCCGGCTGGACATCTGAGCGGCCGGTGACGGACAGGTGCGCGGGAGGCATCCGCGCACCTGTCGGTCACCGGCCCCCGGCCGCGCAGCGACACCGGCACTGGCACTGGCACCGGCTCTGACACTGACACCGGCACCAGCTCCTCGTCCCGCCTCAGCGGGGGTGCACCAACTCCACCACTCCCGCCAGCCCCTCGCTCCCGTGGCCGTCCGCCACCCGCCGCTCCATCAGCGCGAACAGCGGCGCGTACAGTTCCGGGCTGACGCCCTGTGCGCGGCTGACCTCCCCGATGCTGTCGTGCGCGACCTGCATGGCGAGCGGTGATCCGGTGACGGTGTAGTCGCCGGAGTCGATCTGTGCCGCCATCGCGGGCAGACCACCGGCCATCGCCGCCAGCCACGGCTGCAGCAGCGTCGTGGTGAACTCCGCCACCGATCCGCCCGCCGAGCGCACCAACGCGGCCGCGTGCAGAAAACCGCCGAACATGCCGTACATGCCGCTCAGCAGCGCGAGGTCGTGGAGCGGTGCGAGCCCGGGCTCCTCTCCCAGGTAGACGCTGCGGGCGAACGCGTCCAGCACACCCCGGTGCGCCTCGAAGGCCTCCCGCGAGCCGCTGTAGAGCACGAAGGCCTCCGGGCTCGCGATGATCTCGGGCACGGCCATGATGCCGCCGTCGAGGTAGGAGGCCCCGAGAGCCGCCACCCGCTCCGCCATCTCACAGGCCTCCTCGGGCGACCCGTTGGTCACATTGACCACCACCCGCCCCTGCAACGCCGCCCGCCCGCCGCCCTGTTGCTCCAGCAGCGGACCGATATCGCCGTAATCGAGGATGCAGACGATCACGATCTCGCCCGCCGTGACCGCCTCGGCCACCGACTCGGCCCGCCGCGCTCCACGCGCCACGAACCCCTCCGCCCGGCCGGGCGTCCTGTTCCACACGGTCACTTCATGGCCGGCCACCAGCAGCGCATCCGCCAGCGCCGCCCCCATGCTCCCCAGCCCGAGGACCGCCACGCTCTTCTTCACCGTCGTCACGAACCGAACTCCCGCCTCATTGCGCCTGATTCAGCGACCTCGCAAGGGATTCCGGAGGCCGCCACATCAGTCTTGGCCGGAGCTCGACACGGGACAAGTACCTACTTTTTGGTGCGTACTTACCTGCAGGTGCGTGGTCGTGCATGGACGTGGCTGGACGTGGGTGGATGCCCCTCGTCACCGGACTGCCGCCACCAAGACGGCGGGCCGCCCCTCGTCAGGAGGGACGGCCCGTACGGTGTCGGTCAGTGGTCGCCGGAGACGGGCCGTCAGCCGCTGCCTGAGCGGCCCGTCGGTCGCTGCCGGGAGCGCCCCGTCAATCGCTGTCGGGGGCGGTCCGGGACGTCCGTACCAACAGGGCGGCGAGCGGTGCCAGCAGACCTGCCGCACCGACCCACAGCCGCCACGCACCGTTGTCCGGCACGGCCAGCAGCGCCCCCATGCTCAGCAGCGCACACACCAAGCCGGCCAAAAGCGGCTTCGGGACGGTGGCGGACCAGGCGGCGCCGAGGTCCAGCAGCCGGACCTGCCGCCCGGCCCCGGGGAGCGCCCCGCGGTCCGGGCCCGGCGCGGCTGCTTCCATGCCCTGCGCCACACGGGCGGGCACCGCACCCGGCAACTGCCAGCCGTCATCGCCGATCAGCTCGGCAAGCACATCCTTGCCCCGACGCCGCTGCGGATGCCACACCAGCAGCCCTGATGCCCCTGCCAGGACAGCCCCCGCGACGGTGCTGGACAGCTCGCCGTGGAAGGGGACGGTCCGGTCCGTGCCGTCGACGCCGAGCAGCAGACACTTCAGCTGCCGGGTGTTCTCCCGGCGTTGGCGCTCGGCCGCCTGATCCGTGCCCTCGACCGGCGGGGCGTCGGTGTGCTTTCCGCCGCCTGTGACACGGACCCGCAGGGCGACCCAGTCCTCGCCGGTGCTGCGTGCACCCCGGCGTGTGACGCCCTCCCGCCACCAGCCGGCGCAGAGTGCCAACGTCACCAGGATCCAGAAACCGGCGGCCACCCAGGACGTGGCGGCTTCCACCGTCCGCCCGGACAACTTCCGTTCCACTTCTGCCCGTTGGTCATCACCCACGGCGCCCAGCTCGGGGTGCGCCGGGACGTAACCGACGTACAGCTCACCGCCGACCTCCTGGCGCCGTTCGGTGTCCGCCGTGAAGCTCGCCGGAACCCCGCGTCCACCCTGCCCGTTAGCCGGCGGAAGGAGGACGGTGTACTGGGCGGTGGCATCTGCGTTCCGCCCGCGCCCCTCGGTCACCTCGTGCTCGATGGCGGCGATACGGAGTTTGCCGGTGACCGCGCCGGCCTCGCGCAATGCCGCTGCCCGGCCCCCGGAGTCCGGTTCCGCCACCGCGAGCGCGATCCACAGGCACACCAGCGTCGGCAGCCCGACCAGCAGGCCGACGGCACGGAGCGACGGCCATGGCGTGCCGTGCAGCCGCGCGGGGACGGCTGCAGGTCGGGCTTCGCCCGATGCCGATGAAGCGGCCCGCACCGCCCGCGCGTAGGTACGGTCCCGGGCCGCGCCGGCCCGGAACACACTCACCCCGACGGCACCCAGGCACAGCGCCAGCACCCCGAAAGCAAGCCAGACGACGACCGTCCGCACTCCCCCGGCCCCGAGAAACAGCCATGCCGCGGTGAGCGCCACCAGCGCGAGGGGCGCGGCCACGGTCACCCACCGGCCGCTGCGTGCACCGACCGCCCCAGCCGGAACCGGCCGCGCCGGGTCGCCCGGCTTGGACAGGGTCACCGCGGACGGCTGATCGCCGGTCATCCGAACGCTCCGAACTTGTCCGTGTCCGGGGATTCCTTCATCTTCTTCGTGCCCTCTCCGGCATGCCGGCGCGCATCGGCAGCGGCGCCGGGCTTGTCCTTTTCCTTGTCCGCGTTGGGGTCGCCATTGATCGCCGCGTCCATGTCCTTGACGATGTTGCCCTCCATCCCCAGGCCGATACTGATCGGGGCCCGCCCCGGCCGCACGAATCATCGGAACGCACACGACGGCGGCGGCCAGCCCCTGATGGGGGGCGGCCGCCGCCGTGGTGATCTTCGGGTGGTCTCCTGGGACCGGTCAGCGTCAGGCGCCGGGGAGTTCGCCGCTCTTCACAGCAGTGACGAAGGATGCCCAGGCGGGCGCCCCGAAGAGGAGGGCGGGACCGTGGGGGGCCTTGCTGTCACGGACGGGGACGATGGCGGGGAAGTCGTCGGTGACTTCGATGCACTGGCCGCCGTCCTGATTGCTGTAGCTGGACTTGCGCCAACTGGCAGCGGCCAGGAGGTCATCGGAGACCTCGATGCACTCGCCGCCGTCCTGGTTGCTGTATGAACTCTTGCGCCAGGTAACGGTGCTCAGGTCGATGGCTCGCACGAGGCTTCCTCCAACATCTGCCTGATGAACTTCCGTGAGGCAACCGGGGATAGGGCTAGGTCACGGACCAGATCGTAGCTGAGCTGAAGTCGTTCGGCTGCTGCCGTTTCCTCGACAAGTTCGCCGGAATATCCGGTCTCCACCCATGCCACGGTGCGACCGTCCGGGAGCCGCAAGAACATCGTGTCCGTGTTCGTCAGGGCGTGGAGTCCGCGTTGCTGCTGAACGACCTGAACCATGACGTGTGGCCGGTCCCCCATGGTCACCAGGTGCTCAAGCTGCTCACGCCATTCCTCGGCGTCAGCCAATGGTGTGCGTAATACGGCCTCGGACAAGATGGTGCGGAAGCGCGGAGCATCGTCACCATCGAGCAACTCCCGGCGCCCGACTCGCGCTTGAACGTGCCGGGTCAGCTCGTCATCGCTGCTGCCTCCCACCGAGAGCAAGTCGCGTGCGTAGCCACCTGTCTGAAGCAGGCCGGGGAGAGCACTCACCGCGTAATGCCACATGCTCACCGCCTCGGCTTCCAGCGTCATGTACCGCCGGTACCGCTCGCGGAACTGCGTAGGATCCCCCGCCGCCAACTCCCACAATGTCAGCAGCAGCCCCGGCGTCCCGTAGTGCTGGTCCAAGGCCTGCGCGACCTCCGGGCCGCCGAGGGTCTCGCCCTTCTCCATCTTGCCGAACAGCGACCAGTCCCAGCCCAGTACGTCGCCGAGCCGGCGGAGGCTGTCGCCCTTCTGGGCCCGTAGTAATCGCAGCTCTTCTACGTAGCGCTGGCGGGGCTCCTGGCTGCGACCGGTGACCGCTCGCCTCGGTGGCATGGCGACCTCCTCCGTGGAAGGTGTGGAACTAACGGTGCGTGGCGGCGAAATACGGCCCACAGGCAGCATTCGCCCGCCTTTCCGGCCGCTTGCCGTAAAGGCCGGAATACACACGGTAGTTGCGTGCCGGTCCTCCGGGCAGGGAAATGGCGGACAGGGGGCGATACCGGGGGCGGTGCTCATGGCGACGGCGCAAAGGGCGGCGGCCGCCGGATGCTCCGACGGCCGATGAACCGGTTGTGCGGGGACGGTGGGGCCCCGCTGGGGCCTTACGGGTGGTAGAGCTCGGCGATCTTCGTGGCGGCGCCGTGGTCCACGGTCACCTGGACTGTGACGTTGCCGAGCTTGGCCGCCTTGCGCAGGTCGGTGAGGCTGCACGGGCGGGTGCCGTAGCCGGAGCCGTCCAGCTGGACGCGGCCGTCGGGGTCCCCGCAGAGTGCCGCCGCGCCGAGCACCTTGGTGCTGTCGAGCACGTGGAAGGCCTGCTCCATACCGCGCTTCGGGGCGACCATGAGCTTGTAGTCGGTGAGCCACTTCAGCGTGCCGACCCAGGTGCCGCTGACGCCCTGGCGTCCGGCGGAGGAACCGCCCTGCCCACCGGAGCCGCCCGTCGCGGAACCCTGGCCTCCGTTCGTGCCCGTACGCGATGCGCCCTTCCCCGGTGCGGCCCCGGAGCCACCGCCCGCCTGCTGCCCACCCGCCGAGGACGAGCCCGCGGAGGCGCCGCCCGAGGAGGAACCGCCGGACGCAGCGGCACCGCCGGACGCGGAGCCACCGGACGTGGAGCCACCGGACGCGGAGCCACCGGACGTGGAGTCCCCCGCCTTCGAGGCGCCGTCGGGCGCTGCCTGGCTGCTCGAAGCGGAGGGCGCGGGCGCGGCCTTGTCGTCGCCGTTCTGGCAGGCGGTCAGCGAGAGCGCCGCGGCGGCGACGAGCGAGGCGACGGCAAGACGGCGACCGCGGCGCAGAGTGGTGGTGGCGAGCGACATGAGGAATCCCCCGAGCTGGTGAGTGGTGTCCGTGGTGTCCTTCGGCGTGACACCCATGACTCTCGTCGGGCCGGTTAAAGATCCACTAACGCGCGGGTAACCAGGCCTCACGTCCCGTCAGATGCGTCCGGCAACTGGGGAGGGGTGAGTGGAGGGGTGGGTGGAGGGATGGAGGGGCAGACGGGCTGAGGCCTCCACCTGGTGGGCGGTGGAGGCCTCGGGACAGCGCGCAGGGATGCTTGTGCGGAGAGGGATCAGGCGGCGACCGTCACCTCGGCCTCGTCGTCGGCCGGGGAGGGGGCCGGGTGGGTGGGCGACGGCTTGCGCAGGCCCTTGAGGAGGATGACCAGGGCCGTGCTGACGGCCGTACCCGCGGCGATGGCGAGCAGGTAGAGGAGCGGCTGGCCGATCAGGGGGACGACGAAGATGCCGCCGTGCGGGGCGCGGAGGGTGCAGCCGAAGGCCATCGAGAGGGCGCCGGTGACCGCGCCGCCGGCCATCGCGGAGGGGATGACGCGCAGCGGGTCCGCGGCGGCGAAGGGGATCGCGCCCTCGGTGATGAAGGAGGCGCCGAGCACCCAGGCCGCCTTGCCGTTCTCCCGCTCGGCCTTGGTGAAGAGCCGGCTCCGGACGGTCGTGGCCAGCGCCATCGCCAGCGGCGGCACCATACCGGCCGCCATCACCGCGGCCATGACCTTCAGACTGCCCTCGTTGGGGTTGGCGAGGCCGCCGACCGCGAAGGCGTACGCCACCTTGTTGAGCGGGCCGCCGAGGTCGAAGCACATCATCAGGCCGAGGATCACGCCCAGGATGATGGCGTTGGCGCCGGTGAGGCCGGACAGCCAGTCCGTCAGCCCCTTCTGCAGCGCGGCGATCGGCTTGCCGATCACGAGGAACATCAGGAAACCGACGATCGCCGAGGAGATCAGCGGGATGACCACGACCGGCATGATGCCGCGCAGCACCGGTGGGATACGGACCCGCTGAATCGCCATCACCACGGCGCCCGCGATCAGTCCGGCGATCAGACCGCCGAGGAAGCCCGCGTTGATGGTGAGCGCGATGGCGCCGCCGACGAAGCCCGGGACCAGGCCCGGCCGGTCCGCCATGCCGTACGCGATGAAGCCGGCCAGGACCGGGACGAGGAAGCCGAACGCGACGCCGCCTATCTGGAAGAGCAGCGCCGCCCAGCTGGCGGACTCGGTCCAGATGAAGTGCTCGGCGACGGACGGCGCCTTGTTGATCGTGTAGCCGCCGATGGCGAAGGCGAGCGCGATGAGCAGACCGCCCGCGGCGACGAACGGCACCATGTAACTGACTCCGGTCATCAGCCACTTGCGCAGGCGGGTGGCGAAGCCGTCGCCCGCGTCGGCGCCTTTGTCCATGGGGGCGGCGGCCCGTGCGGGGGCGCCGGCCTCGCCGTGTGCGGCCTTCTGCCGTACCTCGGCGATGAGTTCGGCGGGGCGGTTGATGCCCGCCTTCACCCCGACGTCGACGGTCGGCTTCCCGGCGAAGCGCTCCTTCTCCCGTACCTCGACGTCATGCGCGAAGATCACGCCGTCCGCGTCCGCGACGAGCTGCGGGTCGAGCCGCTTGAACCCGGCCGAGCCCTGGGTCTCGACGAACACCTCGACACCGGCGGCCTGCCCGGCCTTCTCCAGTGACTCGGCGGCCATGTAGGTGTGCGCGATGCCGGTGGGGCAGGAGGTGATGGCGACGATGCGGAAGGGGGCGGCCGGGGCGGGAGTGGCGTCGGGAGTGGTGTCGGTGGCGGCTTCGGAAGGGGCGCCACTGGCGGGGGCCTCGGCGGCTGCTGGGGTGGTGGGGGCGGCGTCCGTCGTCGCCTGCGGCTCGGCGTCCCGCTCGGGTCCGGGCTCCGCCGCCGGTCCGGCCACCTCCGGCTCGGGGACCGCCGGTTCGGGGACCGCCGTCTCCGGGACCGCCGCCGGCTCGTCCCCGCGGATCAGCGCCGCCGTACGCTCCGGTTCGGTGGCGGACCGGAGCGCGCCGGTGAAGGTCTCGTCCATCAGGTGCCGGGCGAGGGTCGAGAGGATCGACAGATGGTCGGCGTCGCCGCCCGCCGGGGCCGCGATCAGGAAGATCAGGTCGGCCGGGCCGTCCGGTGCACCGAAGTCGATGCCGGAGGCGCTGCGCCCGAAGGCCAGCGTCGGCTCCGTGACGTGTTCGCTGCGGCAGTGCGGAATGCCGATCCCGCCGTCCAGGCCCGTCGGCATCTGGGCCTCGCGTGCGGCGATGTCCGCGAGGAAGCCCTCCAGATCGGTGACGCGACCGGAGGTGACCATCCGCTCGGCCAGGGAACGTGCGGCGGCATCCTTCGTTTCTGCGGACAGGTCGAGGTCGACCAGTTCCGCGGTGATCAGCTCACTCATCGCGGGCTCCCTTGCGCGCGGTACCGCCGTGGGGGCGGTGGGGACGGGACGGGGGGTGGCTGGGGCGCCTCCCGGTGCGGGCCGGGGGAACGGCCAAGGGGGTGCAGGGGACCCGGAGGTCGGCGGAGACCGGGAGGTCGGGACCAGGGGAGGAGACCAGGGGGTCGCAGGGGACGGTGGAGGGACGGGGGCCGCGGCGGGCGGGCCCAGCAACGGCTCGGCAAGGGGAAGCGGTGACCACGGCCCGGCACGCGGCGCTCACGGCCCTCACAGCAACAGCCCGGCGCGCGGCCCTCACGCCACGGACCCGGCACCCGGCCCTCACAACAACGGCCCGATACACAGCACTCACGGCCCTCACACCAACGGCCCTGTACACAGCCCCCACAACAACGACCCGGCCCGCCGCACTCATGACACCGGCTCCGTCAGCAGGCGGTCGAACGGCACCGCGTCGGTGGTCCGGACGGCGGCCGTGTCCAGATCGTCCGGGGTCGGCATCAGGCTGCCGGGCAGCTGGACGGCGGCCGCGCCATGGGCCAGCGCGACGGCCAGTGCCAGGGGGCCCGAACCGCCCGCCGTGAGGAAGCCCGCCAGCGAGGCGTCGCCCGCGCCGACATTGCTGCGGACGGCCGCGACCGGGGCACTGCCGAAGTAGGCGCCTTCCTCGTCGACCAGTAGCTGGCCGTCCGCCCCCAGGGAGGCCAGTACGGCGCGGGCGCCCCAGGCGCGCAGCTCCTCGGCGGCCTTGACCGCGTCACCGAGGGTCGCGAGCGGGCGGCCTACGGCCTGTGCCAGCTCCTCGGCGTTCGGCTTGACGACGTCGGGGCGTTCCCGCAGGGCCGCGGTCAGCGAGGGGCCCGAGGTGTCCAGGGCGATCCGGGCGCCGGCCCGGTGGGTGCGGGCGACCAGTTCCGCGTACCACTCGGGGGCCAGACCGCGTGGGAGGCTGCCGCAGCAGGCGATCCAGTCGGCGCCCACGGAACGCTCGCCGACCGTGGTGAGCAGCGCCTCCGACTCCTCGGCGGTCAGCTCGGGACCGGTCGCGTTGATCTTTGTGAGGGTGCCGTCGGGTTCGGCGACCGAGATGTTGGAGCGGGTCTGACCGGCCACCGGCACGCCCGCCACCTCGATGCCCTCGGCGCCCAGCAGCCCGGCCAGCGCCGCACCGGCGGGACCGCCCACCGGCAGTACGGCGACGGTGCGATGCCCGGCGGCGGCCACCGCGCGCGAGACATTGACGCCCTTGCCGCCGGGGTCGATCCGGTCGGCGGTCGCCCGGAGCACGGCCCCGCGGTCCAGCGCCGGGATCTCGTACGTACGGTCCAGGCTGGGGTTGGGGGTGACGGTCAGGATCATGCGCGAACTACTTCCGTGCCCGCACGCTCGATGGCGAGGGCGTCGTCGGGGCTCAGGCCCGTGTCGGTGATGAGCAGGTCCACGTCCGACAGTGCGCCGAAGCGGGCGAAGTGCTGCTGCCCGAATTTGGCGGAGTCGGCGAGGAGGACCACCCGGCGGGCGGCGGCGATCAGCGTCCGCTTGACGGCGGCCTCCGCGAGGTCGGGGGTGGTCAGACCGCCGTCGGGGGAGAAGCCGTTGGTCGCGAGGAACAGCACATCGGCGTTGATCTCGCGGTAGGCGCGCAGCGCCCAGTCGTCGACCGCGGCCCGGGTGCGGTGCCGGATGCGGCCGCCCACGAGGTGGAGGGTGAGCCCGGGGTGGTCGGCCAGCCGCGCGGCGACCGGCAGACCGTGGGTGACGACGGTCAGCTCGGCCTCCAGCGGGATCTCGGCGGCGAGCCGGGCGGCGGTCGTCCCGGCGTCCAGAATCACGCTCCCGGAGCTGCCGGCGCCGCCTTCGCCGCCGGGGAGCTCGGCGAGCGCGGCCCGTGCGATGCGCTGCTTCTCGTCGGCGGCGACGGCGTCCCGCTCGGCGAGGTCGGGCTCGAAGTCCAGCCGGCCGGCCGGGATGGCTCCGCCGTGCACCCGGCGCACCAGACCGGCCCGGTCCAGGGCCTTCAGATCGCGCCGCACGGTCTCGGCGGTGACCTGGAACTCCTCCGCCAGGGAGAGCACATCGACCCGGCCGCCTTCACGGGCGAGCCGCAGAATCTCCTGCTGGCGCTCCGGTGCATACATCTGCGTGAGTGTCCGTTCCATGCCCGAGCCTGTGGTTTCAGTGCGAGGCTACGCCTGGATTTCAGCAAAGTAAACAGACTCGGGCTTCGGTCAGACTCAAACGGACATCTACTGCGAGATGCGGGCGCTCCCCCGCAGGTCCCGGACGCGATGGCGGGCGCTCCCCCGCAGGTCCCGGACGCGACGGAGCCCCGACGCCGGAAGGGGCATCGGGGCTCGTCCGTCACGGACCGGGCCGCGGATCTCGGTGCGCGCGACCGCGCGCTCTTTAGGCGGCCGCGTCGAATCCCGTGTCATGCGCCATCCGCTTCAGCTCCAGCAGCGCATGCTTCTCGATCTGGCGGATCCGCTCACGGGTCAGGCCGTGCTGCTTGCCGACCTCGGTCAGCGTGCGCTCGCGGCCGTCCTCGATGCCGTAGCGGGCCTTGATGATCGAAGCGGTGCGGTGGTCGAGACGGTCGATCAGGTCCTCCAGCTCCTCGCTGCGCAGCAGCGTGAGCACGGACTGCTCGGGCGAGGCCGCGGAGGTGTCCTCCAGCAGGTCGCCGAACTGGGTGTCGCCGTCGTCGTCCACCGACATGTTGAGGCTGACCGGGTCGCGCGCCCAGTCGAGTACGTCGGTGACGCGGGCGGGCGTGGAGCCCAGCTCGCCGGCGACCTCCGCCGGCTCCGGGTCACGGCCGTTCTCACGGTTGAACTCGCGCTGCACCCGGCGTATCCGGCCCAGCTCCTCGACGAGGTGCACGGGCAGCCGGATCGTGCGCGACTGGTCGGCGATGGAGCGGGTGATGGCCTGGCGGATCCACCACGTCGCATACGTCGAGAACTTGAAGCCCTTGGCGTAGTCGAACTTCTCCACGGCACGCACCAGACCGGCGTTGCCCTCCTGGATCAGGTCCAGCAGGGGCAGCCCGGCGCGCGGGTAGCGGCGGGCGACCGCCACCACCAGACGGAGGTTGGAACGGATGAAGATGTCCTTGGCCTTGGCGCCCTCCTCGACCAGCCTTTCCAGCTCCTCGCGGCCGGCGCCCGCGGCATTGCCGTCGGCGACCTCGCCGTCCAGGATCTGCTGGGCATAGACGCCCGCCTCGATGGTCTGGGACAGCTCGACCTCCTTGGCCGCGTCGAGCAGTGGCGTACGCGCGATCTCGTCGAGGTACATGCCGACCAGGTCGCGGTCGGCGATCTCCCCGCCTATGGCGCGAACACTGTTGGCCCCGTCGGAACCGCTGCTGCTTTCCTGACGGCGGGCGACGGCACGGGTTGCCATGCGTGTGCTCCCTTTGCGATGAGTCGGTCGCGGGACGGTGGGCGGGCCGGGTGGTGGCATCGAAGCCGATGCTCAGCGACTGGCCCGTCCGAAGGAAACAACGGCTGGAATCCGGACAGAATTCCCAGGCTGCCCCGCTATTTTTCTGATCATGCAGTACCCTGCGCCCCCATTTAGGAGGTCACATGCTGCAACAACACGGGGAAGTGCAGGTCAGGGCGGGCGCTGAGGCCGACCTCCCGGCCCTTACGGATCTTTACAACCACTACATCCGTGAGACGTGCATCACTTTCGACCTGGAGCCCTTCACTCCGGAACAGCGCCGCCCGTGGTTGCTCTCCCACCCCCAAGACGGGCCGCATCGTCTTCTGGTTGCCCAAGAGGCGACAGACCGGATGAAAAACCCGCACAACGGGGCGGCTTCCGCGTCCGGGCGCCCGGGCGGTGCGCTGCTCGGTTACGCGACCAGCAGCGCGTTCCGACCGAAGGCCGCCTATGCCCCGTCCGTCGAGGTCACCGTCTACTGCGCCCCGCGCGCCGCCGGCCGGGGCGTCGGCACGCTGCTCTACAAGGCCCTGTTCGAGGCACTGGCCGACGAGGACGTGCACCGCGCCTACGCCGGGATAGTCCTGCCGAACGAGGCCTCCACCCGCCTCCACACCCATTTCGGCTTCCGGCACATCGGTACGTATACGGAGGTGGGCCGCAAGTTCGGCCGCTACTGGGACGTGGCCTGGTACCAGAAGGACCTGGGCTGAACCCGCTCGCCACCGGGCCCCCGCCGCACCGCGGGGCCCCCGCCGCGCCGCGCCCGGTTCCGGTGCCCGCCGTTCCGGTTGCCGCGTACGGCACCCGGGTGTCGCCTGGACTGGAGGGGGCAGCGGGGGAAACCGAGAGGAGCCCGCCATGGACCAGCACGCCCAGCGGCACGGCGCGAGGGCCGCCCGCTCCCACGGCACCGTCGAAACCGAACACGGCGCGACGACCACCGCCCGTACCCCGCAGCCGGCCCCGGGGATGGCCGGGATGAAGGAACGGGCCAGGCACATCCCGCCGACCGTGTCGTTGCCGATCATCACGGCGCTCGCCTTCGGCCTCTTCACCATCTTCCGTACCCACACCGCCGGCGACAAGGGCGGTCCGGCCATGCTGTACGGGCTGGCCGCGTTCGTGGTGTCGGGGGCACTGGGGCTGGTGGTGGCCCACTTCCAGTCGTCCCTGATCACCGAGACCCGGGCGGCCGCCTACGGTGCGCTCTTCGGCTGCTCGATGGGCTGGGTCTACAGCCTCGGCGGCGAAAGCATCCTCAAGTCGTCCGCCTTCGGCTTCACCATGGGCGCCGTGATGTTCGTCGCCGCCCTCTACGTCTTCCGCACCCACCGCACCCGCGAGCCGCACGGCCTGCACCGGCCGCACGAAACCCACCACCGGGGCGGCGACCGGACGCACCGGCTGCCGGTGGCCACGCACTGACGCCCCCCATCCCTTGGCCTCACCGGTGAGGCCACCAGCCCTTGACCTCACCCGGTGACGCCACCAGCCCTTGACCTCAACCGCAATTGAGGTCCTAGCGTCCTTGGCATGACAACGCCCTCACGCCCCTCGACACCGGACGCCCCCACACGGGACGCGGCGACACCGAACGCCCCCACACCGGACCCCGCCGGCCCGCCCTCCGCCGCGGGGTCCGCCCCCGGCACCGCCGGGAAGGTCTTCACCCCCACGGAGCGCGCCTACCTCGCCGGCCAGCCGCTGGCCCGTCTGGCGACCACCGGGCCGGACGGCGGGCCACAGGTACGCCCGGTCGGCTTCGTGCTCAACGACGACGGCACCCTCGACATCGGCGGGCCCGCACTGCGTCGCAGCCAGAAGTACCGCAACGCCCAGGCCCGCCCCGAAGTCTCCCTGCTCATCGACGACATGGCACCGGCCGACGACCCGGTCGCGCCCGGCTGGGGCCGCGGGGTGGAGATCCGCGGCCGCGCCGAACTGCTGACCCTCGACGCACCTCCGATGGCCCCCGACTTCTTCAGCAACGACGTGATCCGCGTCCATCCGCGCCGCATCATCAGCTGGCACCTCGAACCGGACGACGGCCGCGCCGGGTCCCGCAACCTCGGCTGAGCCCCGGCACCGACCCTCCCCCACCTCACACCACCTGCAGCGCCGCCCTCACTCCACCCGCAGCGCCGCATCGTCCGACCTCCGCCGGAGGGTGCGCGGCGCCCGTCCCGGCGACCAGGTCTCCACCACCACATACGGAGTCTCGGTGGACGTACGCACCACCTCCGTCAGCTCCGCCCGGAAGAGGTGGAACGGCTCCGGCGGCTTCACCTCCGCCGCATAGCGCGCGACCAACGCGCGGTCGGTCACCTCCACGGCCCGCCCGGACACCCGTACATCGCCTCCGGACACATCGGCGCCCGGCCCCGGATTGGCATGCAGCGCGAACCGGGGGTCGCGCCGCAGATCGGACACCTTGCGCGAGCCGACCATCATGCCCAGCCACAGTTCCCCGTGACGGAAGTCCGCCTCCAGCCCGGTGAGCCGCGGTGCGCCGTCCTTCCGCACGGTCGCCAGGACGTGGTGCCGGTGCGCCCCGAACCGCTCCCGCACCCGCCCGGCGAGCTCCGGCACCGCCGCCTCCACCACCGACCAGCCGACCGCACCGCCGACGCCGCCCACGCCGCCCACACCGCTCGCGATGCCTTCCCCGCCTCTGCTCTCACTCGTCATGGCAGCACCCTCCCCCCGATACCCGACACCTCCTGTCCGGTATGGCCGCGGGAAGCAGAGCTCGGCGACGCCACCGCCCCGCAACGCCACCGCACCGCCGCCGCACCACAACACCGGCGCACTCCCGCGCGCCCCGGCGACCACCCCGCCCACGGCCTTACGACCAGCGCCGTAAGCCGCGGCCGACCAGCGGTGTAGGACGGAAGCCCGTTACGCGACGCCGCCCCGCCGACCTAGCCTCGGGCCATGGAGACGACGAGCGGCACACTCGACGAAGCCCTGTTACGACTGCACACCTCCGGCCCCGAGTTCAGCGGCTATCTGAGCAACCACGGACCGATGGCCGTGGAAGCCATGGTCCGTAATGGCCAGGCCCGCACCGTCCACCGCTGGCTCGACGCCTACGCGCACAAGCTGGAGGACGTACCGGCCCCTCAAACCCGTATCACCGACGCCAACTGGCAGGAGGCGCTGGGCGATCCGAGCCGGGTCACCGACTGGACGCGGCACTTCACCGGGCAGGTCGCCGAGCGACCCTGGCGCGAGCTCCTCGCCGAGTGGTGGCCGCGGCTGCTGCCCGGTATCGCCGGCGCCGCCACCCACCCCGTCATCCGCGTGGGCCATGCCGTGCGCAGCCTCCTGACGGAGGGTGAGGACGACGCCAGGATCGCGGAGTTCGCGCATGCCCTCGGCTACTGGGCCGCCCGCCATCTGCTCCTGCCCGCGACGGTGCACCCCACGGGCAGCGCCACTCCGGCCGAGGCGCTGTCCGCCCTCCCCCGGATCCCCGAACGGGGTGTGACACCGCTGGACGGCTACGCCCAACTACCCGCCACCCCTGGCTGGTTGAGCACCACCGAGTCGCTGCACATCCCCGATGCCCCCGAGGCCGCACGCGAGGGCCTGACCGCCCTCGTGCGCGCCGCCACCCTCAACTACGCGGACCACGGCCACGGGAACGGCATCATGCTGGTGCACGCCGCCACCGCGCCGAACGCGGTGCTGCGCACCCTGCCGGCGCTCCCCCGGGAACTGTGGGCGAGCTCGTTCGCGGTGGCCTGGGCGGCGGCCTCGGCGATCACCACGCTCTACGCCGCGGACACCCCGCGTCGGGCACCGGACGCCTCCATGGTCACGCCCGACGAGGTCTTCGCGCGGGCGGTCGCCCACGGCAACGAGCATGCGATCAAGTTCGCGGACACCGCCCTGGACGTCGCCGCGACCTCCGAGGACGGCGACACCCGTGCCCTGTCGGCGGCCCTGAACGCGGTGGAGCTGATCGACCAGGAGGCATGACGGACATTGCCACTCCACGGAGTCACACTTGGCAGTAGTCGGCGCGGTGACCGCAGCACCCGCAGCACCCGCAGGGCCCACATGCTTGAATATTCAAGTGACAGGATTTGAGGGGAATTCATCGTTGTTAAAACTTAAATAACTCTCCGAGTGGTGAGAGAGTGGATGGTATGAGCAACGAACCCGCAGCCGAGCCGCGCTGGCTCAGCGACGAGGAGCAATTCGCTTGGCAGTGCTACCTCCACGCCACCACGCTCCTGGAGGACCACCTCGACCGCCAGCTGCAACGGGACGCCAGGATGCCGCACGTCTATTACGGCCTGCTCGTCCAGCTCTCCCGTGCACCGCGGCGCCGGATGCGGATGACCGAGCTCGCTCAGAACGCCAAGATCACCCGCTCCCGGCTCTCGCATGCGGTCGCGCGCCTGGAGAAGAACGGCTGGGTACGGCGCGAGAACTGCCCCTCCGACAAGCGGGGCCAGAACGCCCTCCTCACCGACGAGGGAATGCGGGTCCTGGAGAAGGCCGCCCCCGGACATGTCGCCGCCGTACGCTCCGCGATCTTCGACCGCCTCTCCCCGGAGCAGGTCGGCCAACTGGCCGAGATCTGCCAAGTGATGACCGAAGGACTGCAACCGAAAGGCGCCGACCTCCCCTGGCTGCGCTGACGGATCAGCGGAACCGGACGAGGCCGACGCCGGTGTGAGCACAGGAGCCGGACGGGCCCGCGCGGGTGCGGGCGCACGGAGTCCGCAGCGCCCGACACCGGGGTGGGCCGGCCACGGCCCGGGCCGGCGGGATGCCGTACGGCCCGTCCCGCCGGCTCAGTGCACCATCACCGGAACCTGGACCTCACCGTCGCCCTCGGACGAGCCCAGGACCGTGCTCTCGCCGTCGGTGGAGGAGGCCACCGGCGAACCGGCACCCGGCCGCCCGGTGTTGATGAAGGTGTAGGCGATCACGCCCGCCAGGGCCAGGATGCCGACCGCCCACCAGATGGCGGTGGTGTAGCCGTGCACCATCGACTGGAGCTTGAGCAGGTCGGCCGAGCGCGCACCGGCCGCGTGCGAGGTGGCGTACGCGGTGGTGGCGCTGGCCGCGATGGTGTTCAGCAGGGCCGTGCCGATCGCGCCGCCCACCTGCTGCGAGGTGTTGACCATCGCGGAGGCGACACCGGCGTCGCGCGGCTGGACGCCGTGCGTGGCCAGCGACATGGCCGGCATGAACGCCGTACCCATGCCCAGGCCCATCAGCAGGAAGCCGGGCAGGATCAGCGCGGGGTAGGACGTGTCCAGATCGATCTGGGTCAGCACCAGCATGCCGAGCGCGGCGACCGTGAAGCCGGGTGCCATCAGCAGCCGCGGCCGGACGCGGTTCATCAGCCGGGCGCCGATCTGCGTCGAGCCGGTGATCATGCCGACGATCATCGGGAGGAAGGCCAGACCGGTGGTGACCGGTGTGTAGCCCTTCACGATCTGCAGGTAGTAGGTCAGGAAGAGGAAGAGACCGAACATGCCGATCACGGCCAGGCCCAGCGACGCGTAGACACCGGCGCGGTTCCGGTCGGTGACCACCCGCAGCGGCAGCAGCGGGGCCTTCACCTTGGACTCGACCAGCACGAACGCCAGCAGCAGCACCGCGGCCGCCACGAACAGACCCAGGGTGGGACCGGCCAGCCAGCCGTCCGACTCGGCGCGGGTGAACCCGTAGACCAGCGAGACCAGGCCGAGGGTGGCCAGGATGACGCCGGGGATGTCCAGCCGGGAGGGGTTACGGCCTTCCGCGGGCTCGCGGATGACCAGGAAGGCGCCGGTCGCGGCGACCACGGCGAACGGGATGTTGACGAAGAAGGTCCAGCGCCAGTCCATGTACTCGGTCAGCACCCCGCCGAGGATCAGCCCCACGGCGCCGCCGCCACCGGCGATCGCACCGAAGATGCCGAACGCCTTGGCGCGCTCCTTGGCCTCGGTGAAGGTCACCGCCAGCAGCGACAGCGCGGCCGGTGCCAGCAGCGCACCGAAGACACCCTGCAGCGCACGGGCACCCAGCAGCATCCCCTGGTTGGCCGCGGCCCCGCCGAGCGCGGAGGCGACCGCGAATCCGACGAGCCCGATGATGAAGGTCCGCTTCCGTCCCCACAGGTCGGCGACGCGCCCGCCGAAGAGCAGCAGGCCCCCGAAGGCCAGTGCGTAGGCGGTGATCACCCACTGCCGGTTGGCGTCGGAGATACCGAGATCCTGCTGGGCGGAGGGCAGCGCGATGTTCACGATGGTCGCGTCGAGAACGACCATCAGCTGGGCGAGAGCGATGAATATCAGCGCTTTCCAGCGCCGCGGATCAACGTATGGGGCTGTTTCGGGCATGGCGGGATCCACCTACTGGTGCAGTGAGCGAACAAGAGCGAAGGACGGGAGGGATGAGGCGGCCGCCGGCGAAGCGACGGACCGGACGTGGACGGGCGAGGAGGGGGAGGACGGGGCGGGAGAGGGAGGACAGAGACGGGACGGGCACCGGGCGGGGAAACCGTCCCCGCCCCGTGCGCCCCGGTTTACGAGCGGCGCCTCAAGTCGTCCAACGTGGCGGCGGCGCCAGGGAGTTCGGAGCGGGCAGGCGCCTGCAGGCCGTCCAGGAACAGTTGCAGATGCCGGTGCACGAACTGGTCGAAGTTCAGACAGCTGCTCCCCGGCAGTGGCCGGGTGAGCTGGGTGATCGCGACCATCAGATCACCGACGGCGATGTCGGTACGCAGCTGGCCACTGTCGCGTGCGGCGCCCATGACGGCCTCGACGGCCGCCTCCAGACGCTCGCGCGCCGCGAGCAGATCGGGGTGGTCCCGGTCGATGCCGTCGGAGAGCAGCGGGCACAGCGCCCCGATCCGCTCCTCCACCGCAGCGTGGACAAAGCGCCTCAGCGCCTGGAAAGCATCGGACTCCTCGGCAAGGGCGCTCTCCGCGCGGTCCGCGGTACGGGACATGACGGAGAGCGTGACGTGGTGGATCAACTCCAGGCGATCCGCGAAGTGACGGTAGAGCGTCGCGTTGCCGACACCCGCGCGTCGAGCGATTTCATCGAGTGGGACCTCGGCCCCGAACTCGACCATCGTCTCGCGGGCGGCGGCGATGATCCGCTCCCGGTTGCGCAGGGCATCGGCCCGCAGTCGGGGCTGCTGCCCCTGCTTCCCGGACTTCGCGCATGCGGCGACGGCGGTCACGGCAGCTCACTCCTCTCACTTCCGGCGCTTCCCGGAGCCTGACTTCCCGGCTCCTGACTTCCCGGACACCGCCCCGGCGCCCGATCAGACCACCACTCTGGCGTCCCATCAGGCCACCACTTCGACGCCCCATCAGGCCACCACTCCGGCGGCTGCTCCGGCGACCGGCACGAACCGGGGAGAGGTTCCCCGTTTCATCCGGACGCCTGGTTAAACGGGGAACCCCTCCCCGGATATTTCACGCCCTCACGTGACCTGAACCACACACCGTCAGCCGCCCCCTCCCCCACACACACCAGGCCCGACCTCCGGCCTCACTCAGGCCGACCCCAGCCTCTGGGCCACCCCGGCCCGCAGGCCACCCCAGCCCCCGGGCCGCCCCAACCTCCGGGCCGACCCAGGCACGCCCCGAGGCGCATCGGGGGCCACCCCAGGGCGCACCCGGGCGGGGGCCGCCCCACCCGGCCCCCACATGACTCCAGTTGACGTAACCCCGCGCGCGAACGATCACCCGCCGACACAAGGTGATCGATATGAAGCACAAGGTCTCCGCGGTCCTGGCCGCAGGCGCGGCCACCGCAGCCGCGGCGATAGCCCTGGGCTCACCGCCCAGCGCCGTGGCCATACCCTCCGCGCCCGGCGCCCCGCCGAGCGGCCCGTGTGCACTGCGCGGCATCAATGACGACGTCGCCGAATCTGCCGACACCCCCGCCGGTTTCTCGCACTCATCCGGCACCGTAGAGGCACTCACCCTCTTCATCGACTTCCCGGACGCCCGCGCCACGATGTCCCCCCGCGCCCGCTTCGCCGAGTTCTTCCCGGCCGCGACGGACTACTTCCGCACCAGCTCGTACGGCCGGCTGACCTACCGCCCCAGGCCGCTGCTCCGGTGGATCCGCATGTCACGGCCGCTCGCGGCGTACGGCATCCAGCGCGGCGCCGGTTTCGACCCGGCCTCGGACGGCGGCTATCACGCCCTCTCCCGGGAGGTCGTACGCGCCGTCGACCCGCTCGTCGACTTCCGCGACTACGACGTCATCAACATCATCGCCACCCCCAACGCGGGGCCGCCCGCCACCCGTACGGTCCTCTCGGTCACCTTCAGCGGTGGTGACATGGGGCTGAAGACCGCCGACGGGGTGCCGTTCCGGAATGCGTCCTTCATCTGGAGCCGGCAAACCGGGGTGAGCGCCTTCCGCGTCCTCAACCACGAGAACGCCCACAGCTTCGGCCTGCCCGACCTCTACTTCACCGACGGCCGCGACGCCCCGCCCCCCGCGGGGCACTGGGACCCGATGGACGAGGACTGGGGGCCGAGCAATGACTTCGTCGGCTGGCACAAGTGGAAGCTCGGCTGGCTCTCCGCCGACCAGGTGCACTGCGCCCCACGCCACGGGACACCCGGCGAACACACCCTCACCCCGGTCTCCGCCCCCGGCGGCACAAAGATCGTCGTCATCCCGACCTCCCCCCACACCGCCCTGGTCGCCGAGGCCCGCACCCGCGGCCTGCTCGACCCGACGGTCTGCCGCCCCGGCATCCTCATCTACCGCGTCGCCACCCGCGTCCCCTCGGGCCGCGGCCCCCTCCGCATCGTGGACGCCACCCCGCACAGCGGCGGCTGCTACCGCGACAACAAATACGTCGACCCGGAACTGACCGACGCCACCTTCCAGCCCGGCGACACCTACACGGACCGCACCACCGGCGCAGCCGTCACCGTCCTGACGGAAAACCCGGACGGCACCTATCGCGTACGGGTGACCCCGGCACGCGACTGACCACCGCCACCCGGCCACGGCCGGCTACCGCCACCCACTCCCCGCACACTGCTCCTCCTACTCCCCACACACCACACCTCCCGCCTCCCCCCTCCCCTCCTCCCGCCAGTGCCGCCGGCCGATGCTGATCAGCCGCAGCTGACGGCGTGCCACCCGTACGACCTGCTCGGCCGCCCCCTCCGCGCCGTCCGCCTCGGCATCGAGCAGCGCCGCGGCCGTCGTCACCAACCGGTCCACATACAGCTCGGCGAGCATCCGCACATCGTCATCGCGCCACCCTTCCGACACCGGCTGGGACTTGAGCGCCGCCGCGACCTCCTCAGCGAACCGGTCCAGTTCCCCCGCGATGGCCTGCCGCACGGCCCGCACCCCGCCGTGCCGCTCACGCGCCACGAAGCGGATGTGCAGCGGATGTTGCCGCACATGCTGCTCCACGACCGCGACCGTACGGTCGATCCGCTCCTCGGCCGCGTCCTGCTCGGCGAGGATCGCCCGCACCATCACATGCAGACTCCCCAGCGCCTCCTCGACCAGGGCGACTCCCAGCTCGCCCATGTCCCGGAAGTGCCGGTAGAACGCGGTCGGGGCGATTCCCACCACCCGCGTGACCTCCCGCAGCCCCAGGCTGCTCAGGCTCTGCTCCTCCAGCAGCCCGAGCGCCGCATCGAGCAGCGCCTGACGGGTCTTCTGTTTCTGGGCCTGCCGGACTCCAAGACTGTGACTCATGTCATCCAGTAAACAACCGTTCTCTGAACTACTCCACCCGGAGGCGGTCGTAGACTGAAGGAACTGAGTGAACAACTGTCCTCTGGAATCGGAAAGGAAGATCATGCTCTTCCTCGTCGCAGCCCTCCTCCTGATGGGGATCCTGCTGGGCACCGCGGCACACCTCCCCGTCCCCGTCACCCTCGTCGCGGCCGCCGTCATCGCCGGCTGGCTGCTCGTCTTCTTCCTCCGCGAACGCCGCCACCACGACGAGGTGACCTCCCGATGACCACGCTCAGCGAACCCCTGCGGACGACTCCGACCCCACCGGCCAAGGCAACGGGCCCGGCCACCTCCCGCCTCCGCGCCCAAGCGGACGGCATGGCCGTGGCCTCCTTCATCCTCGGCCTGCTCGGCACCCTCGTCCTCAACCTCCTCCTCGGCCCCTGCGCCCTGGTCCTCGGCGCCCTGGCCCTGGCCCGCGGCACCACCCGCCGCGGCCGCGCCCTCCTGGGCATCACCCTCGGCGCCGCCGACCTGCTCCTCCTCGCCCTCCTCATCACCACGGACGGCACAGTCAGCTGGCACATCGGCAGCTGACACCCCAAAGCCGGGCCCACAGTCCGCCCCCGAACACCACAACGGCGGTGGCCCCTCAACAGGCCACCGCCACCCCCACTCCCCACGGGGGGCCACGCCCACCACCCCATATCCCCCACACAAGCAATCAGCAGCGAACACATCAGCTACCCTGTCAGGGGTCCAATCCCATGCCTCCGTAGCTCAGGGGATAGAGCACCGCTCTCCTAAAGCGGGTGTCGCAGGTTCGAATCCTGCCGGGGGCACCACTCGACGAGCCGCTGACCTGGGGTTTCTCTCCCAGGGAGGTGCTCTGTTCGGCCCCGGGCTCTTCGTCCGGGGCCGTTTGCGTGAGCGGACGGGGAGCTCGCTGCACCCTTGTATGGCCCTTGTATGCGCAGACGCTGCCGGGCATCAGGGACCTTCGCCACCGCAGGGGCCAGATCGAGGGCATCGGCCGAGCCGCGCATGCCGGCCTCGATCGTCTCGGCGGTCTCGGCGGTCCCGTCCGCTCGACGGGCAGGCGGGTGTGCCAGCAGGAGGAAGGCGGACGGCTGCTGCTGCGGCGACGGTTCGTTCCGTTGACCTACCCGGCCGCTCCGGTTGCCGGGAAGGGAAGTTGAAGCGTAATCAGTCGCTGAGGTACAGGGCTTCCATGTGGCTGGTGGTGTGCTCGCTGTGGCGCACCCGCAGTGAGGAGGCGTCCAGGGCGGCCCTCCCCCATGGGTCCGCGTCGGCGAGGCAGGCCGTGGCGAGGGCGCCCCAGTCGTTCTGATTTGGTTCGTCGTCCAGGTTGCCGTCGTCCGCGAACGCCGGATCGGAGACCGACACGAGGTTCCCCTACGCCCCCACCCGCACGAGGTCCAGATCAGCTCTCGTGCCGACCGTGATCGTGTCGCTCTGCTTACGGAGGCCCAGGTCTTCGATCACGTGGTCGATCGTGCCCAGGGAGCCAGCGAACTCCGCGGCGTGCTCCGGGTCGTTGGGCGGAAGGTCGGCGACCTCGACAGTGAACGACGGGTTCAGGACGGTCAGTTCGTAGCGCGCGCCGCTGCCACGGGTTATGCGGTCGGGCGGGACGGTCCAGAAGCCGGTGTCAGACATGCCCGTCACCGTAACGGGTGCCCGATCTCCTCAAGGTGCGCTCGTCCGCGCCCAGAGCCGGCTCGCTACGCCCTTCTAGGGCGAGGGCGTGAAGCCGGCGGAAAGGTCCATGTGGAAGGGGGAGCCCGGAGTCGTTGGGGTCCAGCCCTGGCGAAGAGCAAGCTGGATGATCCGGGCAACGTCAGAGGGCAGTACCGGTTCGGCTGCACGTCCGGACCAGTTGCTCGGGTGCGGCTGGTTGGTGGTGACCACGAGCGTTGTCCCAGGGACGTCCGCATGCTCGACCGCGAATGTGCACGGTGTCCAGGAAAGGGCCTGGACGTAGGTCGGCCTGCGTCGCAACCGCCAGCGGTAGGCCGTGCTGTCGACGACGATGTGTCGCGATCCCTTGCGGCCCAGTGCCATGGCTCCTCCTCGACACGGAGGAGGCCGGCGAGTCCGGCTCTTCCGTGCGTTTCAGGTTCCCCGTAGGGGGCGGCGGCCGGTCGATCGGGCCCCCTCCCTGGCCCGGCTCGAACGGGCTGGTCCCCTCCACAACAGGTCGGCGCCACGGGGAACTTCGCCGTCAGGCCCCCACATAAGCCGCGAGATGCTCGCCCGTGAGGGTCGAGCGGGTGGTGACCAGGTCGGTGGGGGTGCCCTCGAAGACGATGCGGCCGCCGTCGTGGCCGGCGCCGGGGCCGAGGTCGATGATCCAGTCGGCGTGTGCCATGACGGCCGGGTGGTGTTCGACGACGATGACCGACTTGCCGGAGTCGACGAGGCGGTCGAGCAGGCCGAGCAGTTGCTCGACGTCGGCGAGATGGAGGCCGGCGGTCGGTTCGTCGAGGACGTAGATGCCGCCTTTCTCGGCCATGTGGGTGGCCAGCTTGAGCCGTTGGCGTTCGCCGCCGGAGAGCGTGGTGAGCGGCTGGCCGAGGTGGAGGTAGCCGAGCCCGACGTCGGCGAGGCGGCCGAGGATGCGGTGCGCGGCGGGTGTGCGGGCCTCGCCGTCGCCGAAGAACTCCTCGGCCTGGGCCACCGACATCGCCAGCACCTCGCTGATGTCGCGGCCGCCGAAGTGGTGGTCCAGCACCGATGCCTCGAACCGCTTCCCCTCGCACTCCTCGCAGGTGGTGGCGACGCCGGCCATCATCGCCAGGTCGGTGTAGATGACGCCGGCGCCGTTGCAGTGGGGGCAGGCGCCCTCGGAGTTGGCGCTGAACAGCCCCGGCTTGACGCCGTTGGCCTTGGCGAACGCCTTGCGGATGGGTTCGAGCAGTCCGGTGTACGTCGCGGGGTTGCTGCGTCGGGAACCCTTGATGGCTCCCTGGTCGACGGACACCACACCGGATCCGGCCGGGATCGAGCCGTGTACGAGTGAGCTCTTGCCGGAGCCGGCGACGCCGGTGACGACGGCCAGCACCCCGAGCGGGATGTCGACGTCGACGTCCTGCAGGTTGTGCGTCGTCGCGCCGCGGACCGGAAGCTTGCCGGTGGGCTTGCGCACCGTCTCCTTGAGGGCGGTCCGGTCGCCGAGATGGCGGCCGGTGACGGTGCCGCCGGCCCGCAGCCCCTCGACGGTGCCCTCGAAGCAGACGGTGCCGCCCGCCGTACCGGCGCCGGGGCCGAGGTCGACGACATGGTCGGCGATGGCGATCGTCTGCGGCTTGTGCTCCACGACGAGCACCGTGTTGCCCTTGTCCCGCAGCCGCAGCAGCAGGTCGTTCATCCGCTGGATGTCGTGGGGGTGCAGGCCCGCGGTGGGCTCGTCGAAGACGTAGGTGGTGTCGGTGAGCGAGGAGCCGAGGTGGCGGATCATCTTGACGCGCTGTGCCTCGCCGCCCGAGAGCGTGCCCGACGGGCGGTCGAGCGAGAGGTAGCCGAGACCGATCTCCACGAACGAGTCGAGGGTGCCCTGCAGTGCGGTGAGCAGCGGTGCCACCGTTGGCTCGTCGCGGCCGCGTACCCATCCGGCCAGGTCGCTGATCTGCATCGCGCAGGCGTCGGCGATGTTGATCCCGTCGATCCGCGACGACCGGGCCGCCTCGCTGAGCCGGGTGCCGTCGCACTCGGGGCAGGTGGTGAAGGTGACCGCCCGCTCCACGAACGCCCGGATGTGCGGCTGCAGGGCCTCCTTGTCCTTGGACAGGAACGACTTCTGGATCTTGGGGATCAGCCCCTCGTAGGTGAGGTTGACGCCCTCGACCTTCACCTTGGTCGGCTCCCGGTAGAGGAAGTCCTGCATCTCCCTCTTGGTGAACTTGCGGATCGGCTTGTGCGGGTCGAGGAGGCCGGACTCGGCGTAGACCCGCACGGTCCAGAAGCTGTCGGACTTCCAGCCGGGGATGGTGAACGCGCCCTCGGCGATCGACTTCGAGTCGTCGTAGAGCTGGGTGAGGTCGATGTCGGAGACGGTGCCGCGGCCTTCGCAGCGCGTGCACATGCCGCCGGTACGGGTGAAGGTCTTCTTCACGACCCTGGTCTTGGCGGCACCGCGGTCGACCGTGAGCGCACCGCTCGCCCGGACCGTGGGGACGTTGAAGGCGAACGCGTGGGGCGAGCCGATGTGCGGCTGCCCGAGCCGGCTGAAGAGGATGCGCAGCATCGCGTTGGCGTCGGTGGCGGTGCCGACCGTGGAGCGGGGGTCGGCGCCCAACCGCTGCTGGTCGACGATGATCGCGGTCGTCAGCCCGTCGAGGACGTCGACCTCGGGCCGCGCCAGCGTCGGCATGAAGCCCTGTACGAAGGCGCTGTAGGTCTCGTTGATCAGCCGCTGCGACTCCGCGGCGATCGTATGGAACACCAGCGAGCTCTTGCCCGAGCCGGAGACGCCGGTGAACACCGTCAGCCGGCGCTTCGGGATCTCGATGCTGACGTCCTGGAGGTTGTTCACGCGCGCGCCGTGCACGCGGATCAGGTCGTGGCGGTCGGCCACGTGCGCAGGCGACTGCGTGTCCGTCCTCGGGGCCATGCTCATCGTGTCTCCCTCTGTTGCGCGGGCCGCCGTCACGATCTGTTACGCGGGGCCGCCGTCACGGGTTCCGTCGGTGTCGCCCGGCTCGATCCGGCAAGCCTTGCACGGGATGTCTGGTTTCTCCTGGGCCTTGGCCCTTGGTGCCTCTGGGGTCGGGCACGCGGTGCCTCTGTGGTTGGGCGCGCGGTGTGCTCGGGCGGGGCGCCGGGCGGTGCGCTCTGGCGGGGCGCCGGGCCGTCGGCGGTCGCCTTGCGCAGTCGCTCGGTGCCAAGGAGGCGGGGCGAGCCGGTCACTGCTGCGGCGGCGGCGCGTCGGCCCCGGGGGCCTGGGCCTTGGCCTCGACTTCGGCCTCGGCCTCGGCCTCCGCCTCGGTCATCCCGGACGCTCAGCGCCGCTCCTGGATGCGGATCAGGTTGCCCGCGGGATCGCGGAAGGCGCAGTCGCGGACGCCGTACGGCTGCTCGGTCGGCTCCTGGACGACCTCGGCGTCGCTCGCCTGCAGCCGCGTGAAGGTGTCGTCGAGGTCGCCGGTAGCCAGGAGGAGGGCGGCGTAGGTGCCCTTGGCCATCATCTCGACGATGGTGCGGCGCTCGTCGTCGGTGACGCCGGGGTCGGCGGCCGGTGGCGTCAGGACGATGGAGGTGCCGGGCTGGCCGGCCGGGCCGACCGTGATCCAGCGCATCCCCTGGTATCCGACGTCGTTACGGACCTCGAAGCCGAGGGTGTCGCGGTAGAAGGCCAGGGAGGCGTCCGGGTCGTGGTGCGGGAGGAAACTCGCGTGAAGGGTGATGTCCATGGCAGTCACGCTAGGTGCCGCTCGTCGCCGGCGCTTCTCGATTCCTGACCGGTTCGGTGACCTGTCGCTTGCGACTCCCGACCGGTCCGGTCACCTGGCGCTTCGCGATTCCTGACGGGTCTGGTCACCTGTTTCGCCACGCAGGACGGCATCCCCGCCGTCGCGCGCACCGCCTGGCGTCGGTAGACGCTGGGCGGCACCCCGACCAGCTCGGTGAAGCGGCTGCTGAAGGTGCCCAGCGACGAGCAGCCGACCTCGAAGCAGACCTCGGTCACGCTGAGGTCGCCACGGCGCAGCAGCGCCATCGCACGCTCGATGCGCCGGGTCATCAGGTAGCCGTACGGCGACTCGCCGTAGGCCCGCCGGAACTGGCGGCTGAGGTGCCCGGCTGACATGTTCACGCCGCGGGCGAGCGCCTCGACGTCCAGCGGCTGCGCGTACTCGCGGTCGATCCGGTCGCGCACGCGGCGCAGCCGCGCGAGGTCGCGCAAGTGCTGCTCCGCGGAGGCTCTGCTGGTCACCTACGAGATCGTGCCACGAGGCGTCGGCGTTGCCCAGTGGTGCGGCCTCGGCCTCCGCGTCCGGAGCCGTTGCGTGGGGCGGGGAGCCTACGGGGCCGGTGGCATGAGCCCCGTCTGCCAGGCCCAGGCGGCGATCTCGACGCGGTTGCGGACCTTCAGCTTCGACTGGATGTTGGCGAGGTGGGTCTTCGCCGTACCGGGCGAGATGACGAGTTCGGTGGCGATCTCCTGGTTGGTGGAGCCCCGGGCGACCAGGCGGACGATTTCGCGTTCGCGGTCCGTGAGGGTGTCGGCGGTGGGACGGGGGCGCGCCGGCGGCAGGGACAGCTGCCGGAGGAGCCGTACGGTGATCTGCGGGCTGATCAGGGCGTCCCCCGCCATCGCCGCGCGCACGCCCTCGATCAGCAGGGCCGGCCCGGAGCGTTTGAGCAGGAAGCCGCAGGCGCCGTTGTGGAGGGCCGTGTGTACGTAGTCGTCGAGGTCGAAGGTGGTGACCACGACCACCCTGGTCGGCCGGGTGGCCTGGGGCCCCGCGAGCAGGCGGGTGAGTTCCAGGCCGTCCAGGCGGGGCATGCGGATGTCCGCCAGTACGACGTCCGGCCGGAGGTGGCGGGCCAGGTCAAGGGCCGTGGCACCGTCCGCGGCCTCACCGATGACGGTCATGTCCGGCTGGGAGTCGAGGACGAGCCGGAAGCCGCTGCGGACGTCGTCCTGGTCGTCGGCCAGGAGGATGCGGGTGGGGGTGCCGCTCATGTCGTCTCCTGGGGGAGCGTGCGGGTCTGCGGGAACACGGCCAGCACCCGCCAACCGCCCTCGTACGGGCCGTAGGAGAGGGTTCCGCCGGTCGCCTGTACGCGTTCACGCAGGGCGTTCAGGCCGCGTCCGCCGTGGCCGTCGCGCGCCCGCCGGGTGCGGAGGGCGGTGGCGGGAGCGGCTCCGGCATCGTTGACGACCTGGATCTCGATCTTGAGGGCGGGTGCGGGGTGGGTGGCGGGGTTACGGACGGCGGGGGTGAGGGTCACCTCGACACGGGCCGCTCCGGGGGCGTGCCGGCGGACGTTGGTGAGGGCTTCCACGACCATCCGGTAGGCCGTGGAGCTGGTTTCGCGGGAGAGGGTTCCGGGCGTGGCGGGCGGCATGGCCAGCCGGGCCTCGGTGGCTCCTGCGGCGGTGAAGCGCTCGATGAGGGCGGGGAGTTGGTCCACTCCTGGTAGGGGCTCGGGGCGGGGGGTGACCTCCGGGGGCGGGCCTTTTGTTGTGGGTGCTTCCTGGGGTGCGGGGGGCTCCTGAGGCGTCAGAGCAGCTGAGGGTTCCGGGGCGATCGAGGCGTCCGGGGCGGCCGGGCGGGTGATGCCGTTGCCGTTCGCCTCGTGCAGCATCCGTACCGTGCGGTCCATGGATGCCAAGGCGTGCAGCCCGGCTCTTTCGATGCGTTCCAGGGCGGGCAGGGCCTGGCCCGGGTCGGATGCGGCCACGAAACGGGCGGCCTGTGCCTGCGCGACGATTCCACTGATGTCGTGTGCCACGAAGTCATGGAGATCTCGGGCGAGTTCGAGCTGCTGGGAGCGCCGGGTCTCGATGACCAGCCGGCGCCGCCGGTGTTCCACCAGCCGTGGATAGCCGCCCACGACAGCAGCGCCCAGCACGGGAAGCGCCCAGAAGGCGGCGGCGCCGGCCAGCGGCAGCACGGACGGCGCCGGGATCAGAGGCAGCGTCCATGTCGCGACCGCCGCGCCTGCCACCACACCCGCGGTCACCGCCTGCCGACGCGGCGCCCAACGGGCCACTACGGCAAGGAGCATCAGCAGCAGCACCATCTCGGCCAGCCGCCATACGGATCCCCAGGGCGCCGATGGAGGGGCGGAGAACGTTGTGGTCAGCAGCGACAGGCCTCCGGCGAGCGCCAGCGGGCGGGCGAGGCGGACACGCGAGCGCGGCCAGCAGGCAACGGTCCAGAGGAGGAGGGTGGCGGACGCGGCGGCCGGGACGGCTCCGTAGGGGATCGCTGCCCATGTGCCGTACGCGAGGGTGAGGGCGGTCAGGGCTGCGCAGCCCGTTATGGCGGCGAGCACGGGCGGGGGTGGGGGCCAGGCCGGGGTTGGAGTTGAGGGCCGGGTTGGGGGCGGGGTCGGGGGTAGGTTGCGGCGCCTCATATCGCGTCCGCGTCAACATGGCGCCTCATCCAGGCCCACCCCCTATGTATCCCCACGGAGTTCATCGCCCCCACGCCGTCAAGCCCACGTCATCGATCCTACGAGCGGCCGTCTCGGCGCTCCCTCCGCCGAACGGCAGAGATGACGTCCGCTCCGGCGCCCGAGATCCGCTGATCGGCAGATGGTCCGGCCCGGCGGCCCGGCATCAGATTGGAGGCGTCATCGACAGGGCGGCGGCCGCCAAGGCTGCTGCGTATCAAGGGAGTTCCTCGTGCCCGGCACCAATCCCTCCGTCCGTCCCTCTTCCGGCCGTTCGCCTTCCGTCCCTTCCTCTTCCGGCCGTTCCTCTTCCGTCTCTTCCTCTTCCGGCCGTTCGTCCTCTCTAGCCAGGAAGCACGGCTTCGTCGCTTCCCGTCGTCGCAGGGCCGCAGTGGGAGCCGTCGCCGCCGTGGCCGTAATAGCCGCGCTGACGGGGCTCACCCCCGCCGCGTCCGCCGCGTCCGCCGCGCCCTCGGGCACCACGGCCGCCGCGAAGGCACCGGCCGGGCTCGCCCGGGTGAGCGGCCAGGCCCGTGTCTTCTACGCCTACTCGCCGCATGACGACATCCGCTTCTCCGTCGACGCGAAGGCGGCTCCGTTCAGCAGGCCGGTCGGCGGGCTGCCTCAGGGAATGCCCACCGATGCACGGGGCACGGTCACGATCTACCACTGGTCGCCCGCGAAGAAGCAGGGCCGACGTGCGGAGGCCGCGGTGGACTGCCTGGCCACCGGGGGCGACACCGCGACGCTCAGCGCCGTGGTCACCAAGTCCGAGGACCCCGAGGAGATCGGGGACCGGCTGGGCTTCAGCGTCAAGAGCGGCGGTCCCGGCAGGGGGCGGTTCGGCTTCTCCTGGGCGGTGTCGAACGTCGATGTCGTCGATGGGAAGGCCGTCTTTCCGCATGTCGGCACCTGTATGGCACCGGCTCCGTTCGCGTCGGTGACGAAGGGCGGCTTCAAGGTCACCCATGCGGAGCTGCCGCCCCTGCCGGCGGGGTGGGGGAAGCAGCAGGCCGACGGGGCCGGGGCCCGATGACGACGATCGAACGGTTCCCGATCGTTCCCCGTGCGGTGCGGTGGGCGGCGCACGCCGCACCTCTGACGCTGCTGCCGTCGGGCCTGTGGCGGTGCGCCATCGCCTTCGGGATGCCCTCCGGGTTCGGCGTGAGTGATCCGATGCACCGGAGCAACTTTCCCGGCTGGACGTCGCTGTATTTGATCGGGCTGAGCCTGGTTGCCGAGGGGCTGGGGCTGCTCGCCCTCGGACTGGTCCGGCCGTGGGGCGAGCGGGTGCCGCGCTGGGTTCCCGTCCTGGGCGGGCGGAACATTCCCGTCCCCGCCGGGGTCGTCCCCGCGTCGCTGGGCGCGGCCGCGGTCACCGTGATCACGGTGCTGTCCTCGTTCGGCTGGGACGAGGAGATGGCCGACCCCACCGCTCCGAAGGGCGCGGCGGCCTGGCTCATGACCGCCTGCTACCTGCCGCTGCTGGCCTGGGGCCCGCTCCTGGGATGGGTGACGGTGGCGTACTACCGTCGGCGCCGCAAAGCCGGGTGAGGGCTGAGCTGAGCACGGCGGCGCTCGGGCGGGACGGAGCTGCACGTACTGTGCGGGGGGGGGGAAGCGGGGCCGCACGTTCTGTGCGGGGATCTCGTCCTGGCTGAACGTCCGGCTGATTGTCCGGGCGGACGGCGGTGGACAGTGCCGGACGGCGGTGGACAGTGCCCGACCGTGCCGGACAGTGTGAGTTATCCACAGGGTCGACGGCGACCCCCGCGGAACTCGTAGGCTTTCGGAATGGCTCTGGCGGACGTGGAAGTGGTCGTGGACATGGATGTGGAAGGCGCTTCGGACGCAAGCGAGGCGGTGCAGGTGCTGCGCCGGGTGTTCGGGTATGACGCGTTCCGCGGCAGCCAGCAGGAGATCATCGAGCACGTCATAGGGGGCGGGGACGCAGTCGTCCTGATGCCGACCGGTGGCGGCAAGTCGCTGTGCTATCAGATTCCCTCGCTGGTCAGAAGCGGTGTGGGGGTCGTGATCTCGCCACTGATCGCGTTGATGCAGGACCAGGTCGACGCCCTGCGGGCACTCGGTGTGCGGGCCGGATTCCTGAATTCGACGCAGGATCTGGAGGAGCGGCGGCTCGTCGAGGCCGAGTTCCTGTCCGGGGAGCTGGATCTGCTGTATCTGGCGCCCGAGCGGCTGCGGGTCGAGCAGACGCTGAATCTGCTCGACCGCGGGAAGATCTCGCTCTTCGCGATCGACGAGGCGCACTGTGTCGCCCAGTGGGGCCATGACTTCCGGCCGGACTATCTGGCGCTGTCGATGCTGCACGAGCGCTGGCCCGAGGTGCCCCGGATCGCGCTGACCGCCACCGCGACCGAGGCCACGCACACCGAGATCACCTCACGGCTGCGGATGGCGGACGCCCGGCATTTCGTGGCGAGCTTCGACCGGCCGAACATCCAGTACCGCATCGCGGCGAAGAGCGAGCCGAAGAAGCAGCTGCTGGAGCTGCTGCGGAACGAGCATGCGGGGGACGCGGGGATCGTCTACTGCCTGTCGCGGGCCTCGGTGGAGAAGACCGCGCAGTTCCTGGTGGACAACGGCATCGCGGCGGTGCCGTATCACGCGGGGCTCGATCCGCGGACGCGTGCCGAGCACCAGGGCCGGTTTCTCCGTGAGGACGGGCTGGTCGTGGTCGCCACGATCGCGTTCGGAATGGGCATCGACAAGCCGGACGTCCGGTTCGTGGCCCATCTGGATCTGCCGAAGTCCGTGGAGGGCTACTACCAGGAGACGGGCCGCGCCGGGCGGGACGGGCAGCCGTCGACCGCCTGGCTGGCGTACGGGCTGCAGGATGTGGTGCAGCAGCGGAAGATGATCGACGGTTCGGAGGGCGACGAGGCGCACCGGCGGCGGCTGTCGGCCCATCTGGACGCGATGCTGGCGCTGTGCGAGACGGTGCAGTGCCGGCGGGTGCGGCTGCTGGCCTACTTCGGGCAGGAGAGCAGCGCCTGCGGCAACTGCGATACGTGTCTCGTCCCACCGCAGACCTGGGACGGCACGGTCCCCGCCCAGAAGCTGCTGTCCACGGTCGTACGGCTGCAGCGTGAGCGCGGGCAGAAGTTCGGCGCGGGCCAGATCATCGACATTCTGCTGGGCAAGAAGACCGCCAAGGTCATCCAGTTCGATCACGACGGGCTGAGCGTCTTCGGGGTGGGGGACGACCTCCGCGAGGCCGAATGGCGCGGTGTCGTACGGCAGTTGCTGGCGCAGGGGCTGCTCGCCGTCGAGGGTGATTACGGCACGCTGGTGCTCACGGAGGCGAGCGGCGAGGTGCTGGGCGGCCGGCGCGAGGTGCCGATGCGGCGGGAGCCGGAGAAGGCGGCGCGGGCGGCCCGGACGAAGGCGAAGGGCAAGCGCGCGGCGCCGGCGGATCTGCCGGAAGCGGCGCTGCCGGTCTTCGAGGCGCTGCGCGGCTGGCGGGGCCGTACGGCCAAGGAGCAGGGCGTGCCCGCGTATGTGATCTTCCACGATGCGACGCTGCGGGAGATCGCCACGCTCGGACCGACGACGACGGCCGAGCTGGGCACGGTCAACGGGGTCGGCGAGAACAAGCTCGCGAAGTACGGCCAGCAGATCCTGGATGTGCTGGCCGGACGGGAGACCCAGGAGGGCGCGGGCACCGATGGTGGTGCCGACGCCGGCGCCACGACGACGCCCAAGGCGGCCGAGGAGTATCACGCCGCGCCTGAGCCCGAAGACGAGGAGCTGCCGGAGCCGCCGGACGACATCGATTGGTGAGGGCGGCTGATCTGGGGGGAGTGGCCTGCGGAGCTCGGCTAAGGCCGGGTCATGAAGTGCGCCCGGAGGGGGAATTCGGCCGCTTTGGCCCGGCCTGGGTACGGGCTCCGTCACACGACCGATCCCAGAGATCTCGGTGACTGTTACACAACGGATGGATCGCCGTTAAGGACGCTCCGTAGCGTGCTGAGCCTTATCGCATCCCTACGGCGGCCCCAGCCGCCCACGACGAGGAGTACCCATGCGGGCCCAGCGCCGCTCCGTGATCCGTACCGCCACCGTCGCGACCGGTGCACTGGTCGTGCTGCTGCTTCCTGCGGGCGCCGCCTTCGCCGCCGACTCCACCGCCCCCTCCGAGAGCCGGACCTCCATCATGCTGCCCGACAACGGGCTGGCCGGACTGGCCGAGAAGGCCGGCCAGCTGCCCAAGGCAGGGCTCATCGGTGGCGCGAGTGCACTGGGCGTGGCCGGTACGGCCATCGCCGTCCACCGTCGACGCCACGAAAGCCGCGGCCAGCAGGCCTGAGCCGTACGCCGGGCCTGAACCCGTACGCAAGGCCTCAACCCGTACGCCCGGACCGACGCCTGACACTCGAACTGAGGCCGGACACCCGAACCGGTCCCGGGTACGCGGATGGAGCCCGGGCACCCTGATTTGGAGCCCGGATGGAGCCCGGCCCCGGACCGAGCCGGCCACCTGGGCTGAACGCGGGCTGAACCCGGACCGAGCCCGAGCCCCGGCCGTCAGGCAAATAGGCCCCGACAGCCCGGACAGCGAGCCCAGCCCCAAGAGGCCCCCGGCGTCGCTGCCCTCCGCCCTACTCCTCCTCCCCCACCAACCGCTGTACCTCCTCATAGCCCAGCACCTCGCCGCCCGCCCCGGCCGCCTCCGTCGGCTGTTGGCCCGTACGGATGGCGTCCGCGGCCGTGAGGGTGGCCTGCAGGGCGGTCCGGAAGAGCAGCGAGCCGGTGCTGATGCGGCGTACACCGAGCTCCGCCAGACGGCTGACGGTGTGCCGGCCGGGAGCGAAGAGGATGTTGAGCGGGGCGGGGATCTCGGCAACCAGAACCGAGATCTCCTCGTCGGCGACGACGCCCGGTACGAAGACGCCGTCCGCGCCCGCGGCCAGGTACGTTTCGGCGCGCGAGAGCGTCACCGAGAGCGGCGGTGGGCTGTCCGCACGCCAGTGGGTGTCGATCCGGGCGTTGAGGAACAGGCCCGGTGCCCGCTCCTTCACCGCGCTGATCAATTCGGCCTGACGCACCGGATCCTGCAGCCCCTCGCCGCCGGGCAGCCCGTCCTCCAGGTTCAGCCCGGCCGCCCCCGCCTCCGCCAACTCGGCGGCCAGGTCGCCCACTTGCCCCGCGTCGCCGCCGAATCCACCCTCCACATCGACCGTGTAAGGGCAGGTCAGCCGGCCATTGAGCCGCAGCGCCAGCGCCACGGTGGCGTCCCTGACCTCGGCGAGCCCGCGCCCGTCCGGATAGCCGTGGGCCGCGGCGACGCCCAGGCTCGTGGTGCCGACTGCCGCGTATCCGGCCCCGGCGAGTGCGACGGCCGAGATGACGTCCCAGGCGTTGGGCAGCAGCAGCGGCTGGTCGGCGTGGTGCAGCGCATGGAAGTGGAAGGTGGCGTACTCCGGGGAGGTGCTCATATGGGCACCGTAGGCCGGAGCCCCATCGGTAGGTGCCGAAGACTCGCGGCGAAGAACGGAGTCATGACCACTCCGGCGTACAGCCACCGTGCGCCACCGCCCCGCCCACTCCCTCGAAACCGCGCGCCACGGCCCGGGCCCCTGCGCCCCTCCACCGCGCAGCACCACCACCCGGCTCGCGCCCCACGACTCCCGCATCACCGCCCGGCTCGCATCCCGTGTGCCCCACGCCCCGAAATCGCCGCGCGCCCGCCCTCCCCGGCCTCGTACCGTACGAGCATGATCGAGACGCCTCACCGGAGCGGGACCGCGCCCGCCACCCTCACCCTCTGGCGCCCCACCGGCCCCGAGGAGCTCGCCCTGGTCGAGGCCTCCGGCTGGCGCGCCTGGCCGCCGCGCCTGCCCGACCAGCCGATCTTCTATCCCGTGCTCAACGAGGACTACGCGATCCGGATCGCCCGCGACTGGAATGTGCCGGCTTCCGGCGTCGGTCATGTCACCCGCTTCGAGGTCGAGGCGGACTTCGCCGAGCGCTATCCGGTGCGGCAGGCGGGCGGCGAGACGATCCTCGAACTGTGGGTCCCCGCCGAGGAGCTGACGGAGTTCAACCGGCATATCGTCGGGCGCATCGAGCTGGTCCGCAGCTTCCGACCGCCTCAGGGGGAATGACCGCACGGGAACAACCGGACGGGGCCGGGCGGTGCCAGGCGGGGCCAGGCGGGGGGCAGCCGGACCCGGGACGACCGGGGCGGGACGACCGGGGCGGGGAAGGCCGCACGGGAAACGCTCAGGCCGGGAAGCCCAGGCGGCCGACGACCGGACCGCCCCTGCGCACACCGGCCGTACACCCACCGCCCCTGCCCACGCCAACCCACCGGGCCGGTGCACCCCCGAGCCCGCCGCCTACCTCCCGCCGCCGCACGCCCCCGGCCGCGCATACACCGTGATCTTGGCGCCCCGGACCTCCCGGCTGCTGCAGACCTCGAACGCGGTGCGCAGCGTGGACCGCTTGGCGATTTCCTGGTCGTTGTCGTCGGCCGGCTGGCCGTCCGGGTCCCCGGCGACGACGATCCGGCGGGCGGTCAGCATCCGGTCACGGATCACATCGCCGGTGCGCTCGGTGCCGTAGAGGGTGTGTGAGGCCAACGGGCTCTCGGCCTGCGCGAGATCGTGCAGCCCTCGGAAGTCGCGCGGCAGGGTCGCCCGCCAGATCCGCCGCCGGGACGGCATGAACAGCAGCCCGTCGCCGGGCTCGGACACCTCCCGTACGGTGTGCGCGACCGCGGTGACATCGTCGACCCGGCTGTCCGGGCTGCGCAGATGGACGTTGACCGGCAGCAGCACCGCCAGCAGCACCACCACCGCCATCGCCCGCCGCAGCCGCCGTCCACGCGTCTGGCCCCGCTCGTCGGCCGGCCGCAGCAGCCGCGCCAGCGCGGCGCCCGCGAGCAGCGCGAACCCCACGACGTAGTAGAGGACATAGCGGTCCACGTAGGCCGGCTCGACATGGGAGAGCAGCAGCAGGAGGAGGGTGGGCAGAAGCAGCAGGGGGACGCCGAGGGCGCGCAGCCCGATGGGGCCGCGGGAGCGGATCCGGACGCGGGCGCAGGCGATGCCGAGGACGGCGAGCACGGCGAAGGTCAGCAGCTGGAGGGGGTCCGGCCACATGAGCCAGCTGATCTGCGCCGACTGCCGGGTGCTGAACACCGCGAGCGGGGCCAGAGCGGCGAGGACGGCGGCCGAGGCGAGCAGCCAGGAGCGCAGTACGCGGCGGGGCAGCCGCGCCAGGACCACCGCGGCGCCGTGCGCGGGCAGCGCCAGCGCCGCGAACTCGTGCAGCAGACAGGCGGCCAGCATCAGCGCCATATAGCCGAGCCACAGCCCTCTGCGCGGACCGGCCGAGGCCAGTACCAGCACATAAGTGGCCCAGACGACCAGCGCGCAGACCATCGCGTACGAGCGGCCCTCCTGCGCGTATTGCTGGACGACCGGGATCAGCGCGAAGGTGAAGCCCGCCAGCAGCCCTGCCCGCCGGCCGACCAGGCGCTGCCCCAGCAGGGCGACCCCGGCGGCGGCGACCGTCATCGCTGCCACGGACGGCAGCCGCAGACCGACCGCATCGCCGAACGCGCCGCGGAAGGTGGCGTCGTATCCGGCGAACCAGACATGCATCAGCGCGTAGTACAGACCGTGCACGACATCGACATGCAGCAGCGTGGACCACAGATCGGCCAGGCTGCGGTGCGCCATGTCGTAGGTGACCGCCTCGTCCCGCCATATGGCGTCCTGCCGGCGGATCCCCCACGCCCCCAGGAACAGCATCAGCCCCGCGGGCATCAGCACCGCCGCGCCCTGCGCCACCCAGGTACCGCGGGCGGTGACGGCGGGTGCGTACGTCTTCTGCGCTTGCGCTACGTCGATGACGGACTCCGGTCACGCGCGGGACGGACGGACAGACAGTCAGAAAGGCAGGCTCACGATAAAGCGGGCCGCCGGTGGACAACCAGACGGGCGAGCAGGGCGGCGGCCTGGGAGGAACGCACGCGGTGGCCGCGGGACACGAGGGGATCAGGCCCCCGGAACCGGGCGGGGCCGGCGAACCAGGGCCGCGGGCGGCGGTGAAGCGGGGGCCGCGGGCGGTGGCCCGGGGGCCGCGGGCCGGACGCCCGCGGCCCCCGGCCCGCTCAGGTGATGCGGATCAGCTTCGCTCCGAAGGACGGCTCGACGAGGTCCTTCTGCAGGGCGACCGGCACCTTCTGCATGCTCTCGCCGTTGCCGACGGTCAGCACACCGACCTCGGTACCGGCCTTCGCGGTGTGCGGGACGGTCTTGCCCCCGTCACCGACGCTCAACGTCAGCTTCTGGCCCGGGACTCCGACCGCCTTCAGGTCCTTGGTGGCGACGACCGGAGTCAGCCCGCCCAGACCGTCGTCGACATAGCCGACGACCTGCCCCTTCTTCACCGCCGTAGCCGAGGTCAGCGCTTCGCGTACGGCTGCGATGACCTTCTGGCTGTTGTTCTTGACCATGGTGAGGCTGTTGCCGGCGTTGGGGTCCAGGCCCTTGAAGTGCTGGTCCAGCATCGTGCCGAGGATCAGGCGGTCCTTGCCGTCCACCGTCTTGTAGGCCGCCCAGGACAGCGTGCCGCCGGCCGCGGTGCTGGAGCCGGTCTTGATGCCCTTGATGCTCAGTCCGGGCTCCAGCAGCAGATTGTCGTTGTTGTTGTTTATCCGCCCCGGCAGGCCCGGGATCTCGGCGTTGGTCATGGCGACGATCGGCCGGAAGGCGTCGAACTTCATGACGGCCTCGGCCAGCTTGAGCTGGTCGACGGCGGTGCTCACGGTCTTCGGGTCCAGGCCACTGGGGTCGGTGTAGGTGGTGTTCTTCATGCCCAGGTCCTTGGCGGCGGCGTTCATCTTCTTGACGAATGCCCCCTCGTTGGCGGACTGGGTGTCCCAACGGGCCAGCAGCCGGGCGATGTTGTTGCCGGACGGGATCATCAGCATCTTGAGCATGTCCTGCTGGCTGAACTTCTGCCCCGCCCGGAGCCCCTCGATCCGCGACTCGTCCGTGGAGCCGCCCTCGGTCACCGCCTTGGCGTCGACCTCGATCTGCGGGCCCGGCTTGCCCTTCTTGAGCGGGTGGTCCCGGAGGACGACATAGGCCGTCATGATCTTGGCCACGCTCGCGGTCGGCACCGGCTTCTGCGGGCCGAACGTCCCCACGTCCCCGGAGCCCACCACCTTGACCGCCGCCTGCCCCTCCGCGGGCCACGGGACGGTGAGCTTGCCGCCCTCGAAGGTGAACGAGGACTTGGCGTCGCCGACGGTGAGCGTCGGGTCGGGCAGCGGGCGCACCGCCTGGGCGATCACGAAGATGATCACCAGCAGCACCGCCAGCGGGGTCCAGATCTTGAACCGGCGGACGACCGTGCGCAGCGGCGTCTCGGGCGGCGGCGGGGTGTTGGTGAGCTGCGCCAGGAGGTCGAGCGGCGGCAGCGGCTGCTGCTTGGTGCGCTCGGTCTCGGGCAGCTCGGACGGGGCGGCCGTGGCGCCCGTGGTGGCGGGCGGCATGGCGCCCGGCCGGTCCGCGGGCTTGGACGGCGCGCTCGGCGCGGCGGCCTTCGCGGACTTCGCGGGCTCGGCGGCAGGCAGCGCACCGGTCGCCTTACCGGCCGGCTTGGCACCGGCCTTGCCGCTCGCCTTCTCCCCGGGCTTGTCCTCGGCCTTGTCGGCCTTGTCGTCGGCCTTGTCGGGCGTACGGGCGGGGGTCTTCGGCGCCGTCTTGCCCAGCGACTTGCCCGCCGTGCCGTCGTCCGCCGACTTCAGCGCGACGAACTGACTGGTCCGCTCCGAGTCCCGCTCGGCGACATTCGCAGTCTTGGCCTCGTCCTTGGCCTCGGGCTTGGATTCTTCCTTGCCCTCGGTCTTGGAGTCTTTCTTGGCCGCGGTCTTGGCCTCGGGCTTGGACTCGCTCTTGGAACCGCTGCTGGACTCGGCACCGGCCTTGTCCTTGGCACCGGCCTTATCCGTGTCCTTGGCACCGGCCTTGTCCGTGGCGTCCGACGTGCCCTTGCTCCCGGGCTTGCCGGTGCTCTCCGGCTTGTCCTTGGCCTCGGCCTTGTCCTTGGCCTTGCTCGTGACCGCGTCGCCGCCCTTGGCGGGCGGGGAGATCTTGAATGCGGTGGTCGCCTGATCGACGGCCTCGGCCTCGGCGCCCTCCCCCTTCAGCTTCGCGAAGGCAAAGACCCGGGTCGCGTTGTCGACCGCCGACTCCTCGGCCCCGGCGGCGGCCTCTTCACCGCCCTTGCCGTCACCCTTGCCGTCACCGTTGCCGTCACCCTTGCCCGCACCCGCCGCAGCGGCAGCCCCACCGGGCTTGCCCTTCTGCGGCCCGACGGTCTTGAACACGGCGGTCGGCTGGTCCACGACCTCGGCACCCTTGGACCGCGACTCACCCCGAGCCCCGGACTCAGGCTTGTCCCCGGACGCAGGCTCGGCCTCGGGCTCGGCCTTGCTCTCGCTCTTGCCCTTGCCCTTGCCCTTGGGCTCGCTCTTGCCCTTGGGCTCACTCTCACCCTTGGGCTCGCTCTTGCCCTTGGACTCCGGCTGGGACTTGGCGCCGGCCTCGGAACCGCCACGACCCGCGTCGGCGTCACCGTCGGCCTCGGGGCCAGCGTCGGCCTCGGCGTCAGCGTCGGCCTCGGGGTCAGCCTCGACGTCGGACGCCACGACAGCCTGCGCCTCCGCCTTTGCTTCCCCCTTTGCGGCAGCACCCTCGGCACCCCCGCCCGCGTCCTCGGACACCTCGGATGCCTCAGCGCCGGCCTTCTCGGCCGCACCGGAACCGGCCTTCTCCCCCGCCTCGGCCCCGGACTTCGCCCCCGACGCCGCCTCGGATTCCGCATCCGACGCCGCGGCGGCATCGGCTCCGCCGTCGCCACCCTCACCCGCCTCGGCGTCCTCCTCGGCGTCCTCATCGTCCTTGCCCGCGACCCAGGCGGCCACAGCGGCGCGCAGCCGCTCGTCGCCACCCCCGGAGCCCTCGGCGCCCTCCTCGGCCCCCTGAGGCTCCTCAGACGCACGTTCGGACCCCGACTCGGCCCCGGCCCCGGGACCGTCCGCCGACGCGGGCTCCGCCCCGGATTCCGGCTTCTCCGCGCTGTCCGGCCCGGGCTTCGCCTTCGCCCCGGACGTGGATTTCGCCCCGGACTTCCCCTTCGCCGCCTGCTTCGCCGCCTTCGCCGCCGGCTTCGCCTCAGCCGTGGACTCCGGCGCCGGAGCAGGCTTCGGCTCCGCCGCGGCCTCCGCCCCGCCCTCAGGCTTCGGGTTCTTCCCGGAACCCGATTCCTTCGCCGATTCGTCCGGCTCCCCGCGGAAGGCAGACAGCCGCGGATCACGTTCGCTCCGCGCCGTCTTCCCCGACGACTGCTTCTTGTCCGACTTGTCGGGGGACTCGCCCGCCACCGATGTCTCCTTCATACGTCCCACTGCTGCCTGGCCCAGTGTTCCCAAGTGTCCTGTGTCCACGTGGCCCCATCTCGCCGCCACGCGTACCGGTAGGTACCGCACCCCTCAGAAAGATGTCGCCGAGGTGCAAGACGAGAACGACATACCTACCGGTTCCATACCGAACCCCCCACGCACTCTCGACAGATGAATGTGAGAGGGGTCACCCTGTCATTCATCCACGCGGGGAGGCATGGATGGGCAGGAGCCGCAGAACAATTCCGGAGGAGCTTCTGCTGCTCGCTTTGGACCCGACCACCGGGACCACAGCGCAGCCGCAGTCGCTCGACCTCGGCCTGGCCGGGGCACAGCTAGTAGAGCTGGCTCTGGCAGGACGGATAGCCCCAGACGGGGATCGTATCGCCGTGGTGATGGCACGGCCGACAGGAGATCCAACTCTGGACTCCGCGCTCGAACTGCTGCGCCGACGCGGCAGTCCGGTGCGCGCGGTCCACTGGATCGGCGGGCCCCGACTCGGGCTGCGCCAGACCTACCTCACGCATCTCGAACGGTGCGGCATGGTCCATGCCGTGGCGGGACAGATGTGCGGGGTACTGCCGACGACGCGCTACCAAGCGACGGAGACGGCCATCAGCCGGGAAATCAGGGCCCGGCTGGACAACGCGATCCGCACCGGCGTACCCCCGGACCCGCGGACCGCGGCGCTCGCCGCGCTGGCCCATGCGGTCGGACTCGGCAAGCATCTGTATCCAGGGAACGAAGGGCGTTCATCGCGCTCCCGTCTCCGGGATCTGATCCGGCACGACCCGATGGGCGGACTGGTCGCACACGCCGTCATGGATGTGCAGAACGGTGTCGCGGTCCAGCCTCGGCGGCAGCAGGCGGCCGGCGCGACAGCCGTCCGGCAACCGGCGGCACGCGCCACGGCGGACCCGGCCGGCGCGCCGGTCCAGTCGCGGCACGGCCACGGCCGGATGGCCCGGGTGGGCGCCCGCTGACGCCGTAGAACGCCGTACGACACCTCGTACCACCCAGCGCAGCACCCGCATCACCCGCACCACCCGCCCCAAAGTCCCGTTCGGGAGCCGCAGCACCAAGCGCGGGGTGGCGGACCGACCGTTCCTGGACAACGGCCGGCCCGCCACCCCGCGCATCCGCTCGCTCGCCTTCTGTGTGCGTTTCACTGCGCGGCGTCACCTCGGAGTGGCAGTCTGCTGAAAAGGAAACGACAGCAGTACGGAGCCGGAGGTGCACGTCCCGTGGCGTCCAATGTCAATCCCACCGTCAGGCGACGCCGATTGGGCCAGGAGCTGCGAAGGCTCCGTGAGCTCAAAGGCATGACGGCGGAGGAGGTGGCCGAGGCATTGCTGGTCTCCCAGTCGAAGATCAGCCGCCTGGAAAACGGCCGCCGCAGCATCAGCCAGCGCGATGTCCGCGATCTGTGCGGGGTCTACGAGGTCGAGGACCACCGCATCGTGGATTCGCTGATGCAGATGGCCAAGGATTCGCGTCAGCAGGGTTGGTGGCACGCCTTCGGCGACATCCCCTACAGCGTCTACATCGGCCTGGAGACCGAGGCGGCCTCGCTGCGGATCTACGAGTCCCTGCTGGTGCCCGGTCTGCTGCAGACCCCCGGATACGCCGAGGCGGTCATTCCCGGCACGGTCCCCGAGCTGGCGCCCGACCATCTGGAGAAGCGCATTCAGGTGCGGATGCGCCGCCAGGAGCGGGTCACCGACTCCGAGCGTCCGTTGCGGCTGTGGGTGGTACTGGACGAGAGCGCGCTGCGGCGCGTGGTCGGCAGCCATCTGATCATGCGCGAACAGCTGGACCATCTCGTCGAGATGAGCCAATTGCCGCATGTGACGGTGCAAGTTCTGCCGTATGACACCGGTGCGCATGCCGGAATGTCGGGAACGTTCTCCATCCTGGAATTCGACGATGCCGCCGATTCCAGCGTGGTGTACATCGAGGGCGTCACCAGCGACCTCTATCTGGAGAAGACCAACGATGTGCACAAATACACGATCATGTACGAGCATTTGCGTGCGCAGGCGTTGAGTGCCGAGCACAGCCGGGAGTTCATCGCCGAGGCGGCGAAATCCCATGCAGACGCCATGAGATGAAGCCTGCCAGGGAGTCAATAGTGCGGAATGAGCGCGGAATCTGGGATTCCGGCGAAAGGGATCGCACGGTACACCTGCCGTCGCCCCGATGAAAAGAGATCAAGAAATATGCCCTTCGTACGGGTGAACGGCCTCTGCGGCTGGTGATGTTGGCGCGTAGCGTCATCAGTACCGAATCCGCGGTAACTCAGAGTGAGTTGGAGTGAACATGGCCGTGCAGCCCAATTCCGCATTCTCCTGGACCAAGTCCTCGTACTCCGGTGGCAACGGCGCTTGCGTGGAAATCGCCGTGCCTGCCGCCGCAGCCATCGCAGTGCGGGACTCCAAGGACCCCGACGGTCCGCGTCTCACGTTCGACAACTCCTCCTGGAGCCACTTTGTGTCGGACGTCGCCGGTGGCGCGTTCGACGCGGCGTGACCTGAGCCGTCACCGTCCGCAATCCGCAGATGTGAGCCCTCTCGACTGGATCGCCGTCCCGGCCGAGGGGGCTCGGCCATGCCCAGGTCCCCTCCGGCGCGCCGGCAGCCGTGCGCGGACGGCCGCCGGCCGCATCAGTCAGCGCAGTTCGGACACATACCGGTCCGTCCCGGGCACGGTCGGAAGGAACGGCGCCACCAGCTCCACCCGCCCCAGTCCCGACTCCGCGACCTCCTCCTCCAGGCCGGCGAACTGCTCCGCCCAGCCGTCGCGCGGGTCCCGCTGGAGGAACCACAGCAGGGTCAGCCGGGTGTCGACGCCCTCGACCTGCCGCACATACGACATCCGGTCCCCCGGCAGCGGCGTCGGGCGGAAGACCGTGACCATCGCGGCGGGTGAACCCGACAGCCGCCGCGGCAGATGCCGGGCGCACAGCCACTCCAGGAGCGCCTCCCGCCGCTCCGGACCGTCCGCGTCGATCACCTCCAGCACCAGCCCGGCGTAGGGGTGGTCCAGTGCGTGGAAGTCGCGGGGGCCCGCCGCACCGTCCCGGTAGACCGTCGCCAGATGGTCCTGGAAGGCCGTGAAGACATGCGTACGGTCCTGATAGACCCGGCCGTCCCGGTTGAGGCGCTTGTTGATGCCGACGGTCCACTTCATGTGCTCGTCGTAGCGGCCCGCGGTGATCCAGTACGTGGAGAGGTAGCAGCCGGCCGTGACCGGCCGGGCGACGGCGGACTTCTCGGGGCGGCGCAGCAGTTGCAGCTCGCGCGTGGCCACCCAGCGGCGGCCGGCGAAGATCCACGGCATCGCCATGGCGCCCGCGATGTAGTGGTCGTCCTCGTACCAGCGGTTGTAGGCGTATTCATGGCCGGGATGCGGTTCGACCATGGTGATCAGCGCATGGCCGGGATGCACGCCGTAGGGGCCGACGGCGGCCAGCTCGGCGTAGGTGGCGGGCCCGGTGTCGACGGCCGCGGCGGTGGTGACCTCTGGCGTTCCTTCGCTGTCTGCGGTCATGACAGACAGGTGTAGCTGACACAGCATCAGATGGGGAGGGGCGGGCGGTGCGCGAATCACGGGAGACCGCGCGCACGGAACCGCCCCGGCCCGTACGCGGCCCTCACCCGCACCAGCTCATCATGCGGGCACCCCTGCTTTCCGTTCCCGGGCCGCTTAAGCTGCCGGGCATCTGCAGCTAACGATGGTTAATCGCAGACCACGAGCGATTGGAGTCGCCATGCCGGACGCGATACTTGCCCGCGCAGCCACCCCCGTCCCCGGGCTCGCCGCCCGTGCGGCGCGGACCGGTAGCTCGCCCGTGCGCGACATCCTGGCGCTCACCGCCCGGCCGGAGGTCATCTCGTTCGCCGGCGGGCTGCCCGCGCCCGAGCTGTTCGATACGGCGGGCCTCGCGGCCGCCTTCCAGCATGTGCTGGCCGAGGACCCGCTGCGGGCGCTGCAGTACTCCACCAGCGAGGGCAGTCCGGCGCTGCGCGCGGCCATCGCGGCGCGCACCACCGCGCGCGGACTGGCCACCGACGCCGACGACCTGCTGGTGACCACCGGTTCCCAGCAGGGGCTGACGCTGCTGGCCACGGCCTTGCTGGAGCCGGGCGATGTGGTGCTGGTCGAGGACCCCTGTTACCTCGCGGCGCTGCAGATCTTCTCCTTCGCCGGCGCCCGGGTGGTGCCGGTGCCGACCGACGACGAGGGCCTGGACCCGGTCGCGCTGGACGAGATCACCGCGCGGGAGCGGCCCAAGCTGCTCTATGTCGTGCCGACCTTCCAGAACCCGACCGGCCGCACGCTGTCCGCCGAGCGCCGGGCCGCGGTCGCCGAGGTCGCCGCCCGGCGCGGGCTGTGGATCGCCGAGGACGACCCGTACGGAGAGCTGCGTTTCGAGGGCGAGCCGGTGCCGTGGGTCGCGTCCTTCCCCGGGGCCGAGGACCGTACGGCGCTGCTCGGCTCGTTCTCCAAGGTGATGGCGCCCGGTCTGCGGTTGGGTTCGCTGCGTGCGCCGGCCGCGCTGCGGCGCGCCTGTGTCATCGCCAAGCAGGCCGCCGATCTGCACACCTCGACCGTGGACCAGGCCGCGGCGGCGCGGTACTTGGCGGTCGCGGACCTGGACGCGCATCTGAGGCGGGTGCGCGACGCCTACCGTGAGCGGCGGGATGCGCTGGTCGACGGGCTGGCCGCGGCGCTGCCCGAGGGCTCGCGGTGGAACCGTCCGGCGGGCGGCATGTTCGTGTGGGCGACGCTGCCCGAGGGGTACGACGCGACGGCGCTGCTGCCCGAGGTGGTGCGGCATGACGTCGCGTACGTCCCCGGCGCGCCGTTCTTCGCCGGGCCGCCGGACGCCACGGCCGCCCGCCTGTCGTTCGTGACGCACCCGCCGGAGGAGATCCGCGAGGGGCTCGACCGGCTGAAGAAGGCGCTGGGGGGCGCGCGTCGGCACGCGTGAGCGCGTACGGTCGGCGCCTGCGCCGGGACGCGGCGGGCGGCGGAAAATCCGCTTCCGGACGGCCGTCGCCCTGCCGGAAACTGGAGGTCCACGGCGCGTGGACCTCCAGTGAACCTCCCGGGAGGCCGGATGACCAGTGGCCCGGACTATCCGGCGGAGACGCCGGAGAACGACCCGGCGGACACGTCGGAGAACGACCCGGCGGACACGTCGGAGAGCGACCTGGCGGAGGCGCCTGAGGATGACCTGGCGGTCACGCCGGAGGGCGGCCCGGGGCGCGGCTCGTCGAGCCCCAGCCCCGATGCCGATCCCGATCCCCGTCCCGATCCCGACGCCCCTCGCGAGCCGCACGCCGGTCCAGGCCCCGATCCCAACGCCCCTCGCGAGCCGCTCCCGTACCGCGTCCGGGCGCGGCTCCGCGGGGCCGGGCGGTGACTGCGGGTGCATGCCCGGCATGCGCTGGTCGTGGGTGTCGTCACGGCGGTCGCCGGTGCGCTGGCCACCGTGGGCGCCGACCAGCTTCCGAAGCTCTTCGAGGAGCCACCGCCCGGCTGCCCAGGGGCGGGCTGCGACGGCAAGAGTCCCAAGGACAGCGGGTGCGCGTATGACGCCACTACCTGGGAGCCGAAGGAGGGCAACCCGGTCCGCATCCACCTGCGTTACAGCAAGAGCTGTGGTGCCGTATGGGGGCGGATCGTCAACGGCGAGCCGGGGGACATGGTGACGCTCCGGGTGTCGGGCGGCGCGGCCCGCAGCGCCTCCATCGACTACCGGCACGACAAGTACACGACCATGGCGACCGTCGGCCCCACCTTCCGGGTGCGGCTGTGCGCGGTGCCGATGACCGGCCCCCGCCGCACCGTCACCTGGGTCAAGTACTGCTTCGAGGCGACGGAGCATGTGCCCTGGGAGTGACCCTGCTTCCCTCCGTCTTGGCGAAGAGCTCTGGCCTTCCCCGGCCCCCGCGCCTAACCTGACGCCCCATCAGACGTGAGCTGGGCGGCCCGGCCGGGAGGCACAGATGCTGCTGCGGAACAAGACCGTCGTCATCTCGGGTGTAGGAGCCGGGCTCGGCCATCAGGTCGCGGCGGCCTGTGTGCGGGAGGGTGCCTCGGTGGTGCTGGGGGCCCGGACGGAGGCGAATCTGGCCAAGTCGGCGGCGCAGCTGGACCCGTCGGGCGCGCGTACGGCCTGGCGGGCGACCGATATCGGTGACGAGACGCAGTGCGCGGCGCTGGCCGAGCTGGCCGTGGAGCGGTTCGGCGGGATCGACGCGGTGGTCCATGTCGCCGCCCTGGACTCGCTCTTCGGGGGACTTCGGGACGCCGACTTCGACTCCTGGCACCGTGTGGTGGACGTCAATCTCCTCGGCACACTGCGGATGACCCGCGCCTGCCTGCCGTCGCTCACGGCGCGCGGCGGCGGCTCGGTGGTGGTGATCGGCACCCAGTCGTCGGTCGCCGCACCGTCACAGGTCCAGCAGGCGGCGTATGCGGCGTCCAAGGGCGGGCTGGTCTCGGCGATGTACTCGCTGGCGCGCGAGCTGGGGCCGGACCGGATACGGGTCAACACCGTGCAGCCCGGCTGGATGTGGGGCCCGCCGGTGCAGGCGTACGTACGGTTCCAGGCGCAGAGCGAAGGCGTCCCGGAGGCCGAGGTGCTGGCCCGGCTCACCGAGCGGATGGCACTGCCCGAGCTGGCGACGGATGCGGATGTGGCCGAGACCGTGGTCTTTCTGGCCTCCGACCGGGCGCGTGCGATCACGGGCCAGTCGCTGCTGGTCAATGCGGGGGAGCTGATGCGGTAGCCCACCCGCCGGGCATGCGCACTTCTCCCTTCGACGACGCCGCGAGGTGCGGTGCCTGGGGCACCTCCCAGCGGTAGCTGGGGGAGCGTCGCAGGCCCACGGAGACCGGGGAGACACTCCCTACGCCCTCGGATGGCGGGCGAGCTAAGCCCTCAGATAGCGGGCGGGCTAAGCCCTCGGATAGCGGGCGAGCCAGCCAGGCGACGAGCCGGCCGGGCCGTGCAGCGCGGCGCCCTGTGTCATCTCCATCGAGAAGTCGTCGGCCAGCTGCAGGATCGTGTCCCGGCCCTCCAGCTCGACCAGCCAGACCGGCGGCAGCGCCGTCTCGCCGTGCAGGGTACCCAGCAGATTGCCGCAGATGGCGCCGGTGGAATCACTGTCGCCGCTGTGGTTGACGGCCAGCAGGAGGCCGTGCCGGATGTCCTCGGCGACCAGTGCGCAGTAGACGCCGATCGACAGCGCCTCCTCGGCCGTCCAGCCCTCACCCAGGGACTCCACCCGGGCGGGCGTCGGCATGCCCTGCCGTACGGCGCCGAGCGCACGCTTGAGGGCGTCGCTGGTCTCCTCGTGGCCGGGGCGGGTCGCCAGATGGGCCAGCGCCTTCTGCACGGCGCCGTCGAGGTCCTCACCACGGGCCAGCGAATGGCTGATGACCGCGAACGCGCCGGCCGCCAGATAGCCGGTGGGGTGGCCGTGCGTCTGCGCCGCACACTCGACGGCGAGCTGGAAGACCAGCTGCGGCTCCCAGCCGACCAGCAGCCCGAACGGCGCGGAGCGCATCACCGCGCCGCAGCCCTTCGAATCGGGGTTCTTGGGGTGGTCCAGCGTGCCCATCGCCTCGTCGCCGAGGCCGCTCAGACAGGCCCGGCCCGGTGCCCGCCGGGAGTACAGCCACTCCTCGCGGGCCAGCCAGCCGTCGTCCTCCTTGCGCTCGTCCGGGCCCCAGTCGCGCTGGGTGACGGCCCAGCGCAGGTAGGCGCGGTGGACGTCGGTGGGCGGGTGCCAGGCTCCGGTGTCGCGGCGCACCTGGGCCCGGATCAGACCGTCCACGGTGAACAGGGTCATCTGGGTGTCGTCGGTGACCGCGCCGCGCCGCCCGTAGGCGGGCACGAAATCGGTCACGCCCTCCTGGCCGTGCGCCTTGCGGATCGCGTCGAGCGAGTCGAATTCGATACCGGCGCCGAGCGCATCGCCGATGGCACCACCGAGCAGACAGCCGCGTACCCGGCTGCGGAAATCCTGCTGCTCGGCGCGCCCCCAGATGGCGCCGCCGCCCGCCGCGCTCATGCCGAAACCTCGCGTCGCCCGGCCTCGCATTCGCGCGGCGCGCACCTCTGAACGGCACGCTCGCTACGCTCGCTCACTGCGCCCTCCTGAAGCTCACTACGTCCCGGGGGGACCTTGCGGGGCCCCTGGCGCAGCACTGTAATCGACCGGGAATGATCAATTTTTGGCCAGGAGGGTATTGCGAATAGTCATTCGTAAGGAGGCTTTTGGCCGGTACCGTCCCGATGGGTCCCGGCCCGAGGGGGCCCGAGGGGTACGGGGTCGGCCGGTGCGGGGCGGTGCGGGGCGGGGCGGTGCGGGGCGGGGCGGTGCGGGGCGGTGCTCGGCGCGGCGAGCCGGGAGGGGTCGCGTCGGGGGGCGTGGGGCCGTGGGGGCCGGCCTTGTGCGTGCGTCCGGCTTGTGTGCCGCCCGGCCCGGTCCGTCAACTGGGCTGAGGCGGCGCCGGTCATCCGGACGTGGGACCCCCCCATGAGCCGACAGGCCCGGTCACCCCTGCCCGGACGGCCGCCCGTCGCGCGGCGGGGAGCACAGCGCCTCTCGCCGCTCCTCGACGGACGCCTTCACCAACCGCGCCTCGTGCGGCGCCCCCCTCAGGTCAGGCGCGCAGTGGCCACCGGCCTCATCCCACCAGATGGCCCGCGCCTCTCCCATCCCTCCTTCCCCTCCCGCCCCCACCTGGGCGTTCATCCGTTCGATGATGGCAGTGGCGCCCGTTGGGCATGCTCTCCCCATGTCCGAGTACGAGTGGGATCGCACCACCATGGCTGTCGTCGCCTCCGCGCTCTCCGGAGACAGCGACGGCGCGGTGGAACTCCTTCGGCCGCTCCCCCAGAGCGATGTGTGCCATATCGCCGTACGCCTCGCCGCCATGGCGGCCGACGCGCTGATCGTCGCCGCCCAGGACAGCGGAGGCGACCGCGAGGAGGCACTGTCGCAGTGGCAGCAGTGCATCCTGCAGCACGAGGCGGAGTACGAGGGAGGAGTGGGGGACTGAGCGGCCGTGGCGGTACGGCCGCCGACCGAGGACGGTCATGACGGCGCGGCCTACCGCTGACCGGCCCCGGAACCCTCACGAGCCCTTTCTGCCCTGCTCCCGCGGATCATCTGCCCCGCTCCCGCAGATTAGCCGTCGGCGGAGCTGCGGGAACGGGGCTGTGGACAACCGCGGCTAGCGGCTCTCCCACCGCCTACTCCACGACCGGCAGCAGCTCCGGCAGATGACCGTCCGACGCGAGGGCGGCGGCCTGGCGTTCCTCGGGGACCGGGCCGTAGGCCGTGGTGCGGGGGCGGGCCGGGCGGCCGGCCCGGTCGGCGATGGCGATGAGGTCCTGGATGGAGCGGTAGGAGCCGTAACTCGACCCCGCCATCCGGGAGATGGTCTCCTCCATCAGGGTGCCGCCCAGATCGTTGGCGCCGGAGCGGAGCATCTCGGCGGCACCGTCCGCGCCGAGCTTGACCCAGCTGGTCTGGATGTTGGTGATGTGCGGGTGGAGCAGCACCCGGGCCATGGCCGTCACCGCGCGGTTGTCTCGGGTGGTGGGGCCGGGGCGGGCGATACCGGCGAGGTAGACGGGGGCGTTGGTGTGGATGAAGGGGAGGGTGACGAACTCCGTGAAGCCGCCGGTCTCCTGCTGGATCTCGGCGAGCAGGCGGAGGTGGCCCAGCCAGTGGCGTGGCTGGTCGACATGGCCGTACATCATCGTCGAGGACGAGCGGATGCCCAGCTCATGGGCGGTCTTGACCACCTCGACCCAGGTGGCGGTGGGCAGCTTGCCCTTGGTGAGGATCCAGCGGACCTCGTCGTCGAGGATCTCGGCGGCGGTGCCGGGGATGCTGTCCAGACCGGCGGCCTTGGCCTCGCTGAGCCATTCACGGATGGACAGCCCGGTGCGCGTCGCGCCGTTGACGACCTCCATGGGCGAGAAGGCGTGCACATGCATACCGGGGACGCGTTCCTTGACGGCGCGCGCGATGTCGAAGTACGCGGTCCCGGGCAGGTCGGGGTGGATGCCGCCCTGCATGCACACCTCCACCGCGCCCACGTCCCAGGCCTGTTGGGCGCGGTCGGCGACCTGGGAGAGGGAGAGGGTGTAGGCGTCGGCGTCCGTGCGGCGCTGGGCGAACGCGCAGAAGCGGCAGCCGGTGTAGCAGACGTTGGTGAAGTTGATGTTCCTGGTGACGATGTAGGTGATGTCGTCGCCCACGGTGTCGCGGCGCAGTTCGTCGGCGAGGGTGCAGAGCGCGTCCAGGGCGGGCCCGTCGGCGTGCAGCAGCGCCAGGGCCTCCGCGTCGGTGAGCCGGGTGGGGTCGTCGGCGGCCTGCGCCAGGGCCTGGCGTACGTCGGAGTCGATACGCTCCGGTGCCATCCCGGGGGCCGCGGCCTCGCGCAGTGCCTCCCAGTCGCCGTAGACCTCGTCGAAGTCGTCGCGGCGGTCGGTGGTGCGGCCTTCGGTGTCGATGGTGTGGTGCAGGTCCGTACGGCCCGAGGAGCTCATCGTGAAGCCCTCGTCGGGCTCCTGCCAGGGGCGGCCCACCACGGGGGCGTCCTCGACGGCCAGGCCCGTCTCCGGGTCGGCGAGGGCGCGGACATGCGGCAGCAGGCGGGGGTCGAGCCAGGGCTCACCGCGCTGGAGGAACTCCGGGTAGATGGGGAGCCGTTCACGCAGCTCGAAGCCGGCCGCGGCGCAGCGCTCGGTCAGCTCGTCGATCTGCGGCCAGGGGCGCTCGGGGTTCACATGGTCGCGGGTCAGCGGGGAGACGCCGCCCCAGTCGTCGATCCCGGCGTCGATGAGCAGCTGGTATTCGCCGTCGACCAGGTTGGGCGGTGCCTGGATACGGGTCGAGGGGCCCATGATGTGCCGGGCCACCGCGATCGTCGCGGCCAGCTCCTCCAGTTCGGCGTCCGGCATTCCGCGCATCGCCGTGTCCGGCTTGGCGCGGAAGTTCTGCATGATCAGTTCCTGGATGCCGTGGTAGGCGCGCTGGATGCGGCGCAGCGCGAAGAGGGACTCGGCGCGCTCCTCGTACGTCTCGCCGATGCCGATGAGCAGCCCGGTGGTGAAGGGGACGTTGGAACGGCCGGCGTCCTCCAGGACACGCAGCCGGACGGCCGGTTCCTTGTCGGGCGATCCGTAGTGGGGACCGCCGGGCTCGCTCCACAGCCGCTCGGCGGTCGTCTCCAGCATCATCCCCAGAGAGGGGGCGACGGGCTTGAGCCGCTGGAAGTCCGTCCAGGACAGCACCCCGGGATTGAGGTGCGGCAGCAGACCGGTCTCCTCCAGGACGCGGATGGCCATGGCGCGGACGTAGGAGAGCGTGTCGTCGTAGCCGTGCGCCTCCAGCCACTCGCGGGCCTCGGGCCAGCGGTCCTCCGGTTTGTCCCCCAGGGTGAACAGGGCTTCCTTGCAGCCCATTTCGGCGCCGCGGCGGGCGATGTCCAGCACCTCGTCGGGCGACATGAACATCCCGTGGCCGTCCCGGCGCAGCTTGCCGGGGACGGTGACGAAGGTGCAGTAGTGGCACTTGTCCCGGCACAGGCGCGTCAGGGGGATGAAGACGCCCTTGGAGTACGTGATGACGCCGGGGCGGCCCGCGGCCTCCAGGCCGGCGTCCCGCACCCGGGCCGCGGAGGCGCACAGGTCCCTGAGGTCCTCGCCGCGTGCCTGCAGCAGCACCGCGGCCTCGCCGGCGTCCAGCGCGACACCGTCGCGGGCCCGCTTGAGCGCGCGGCGCATCGCGTTCGCCGTGGGGCGGCCGGCGGCGGGCCCGGCGTGCGTCTCGCGGTCGGTCCCTTGGTCGGAGGCCTGGTCAGGTACCTGCGCGCTGGAAGTCATCCTCCGAGCATACGAGCGCCCACCGACAGCCCCGCCGCCGGAGAAAGGCCCGTTGATGTGCCGCTGATCACTGCGGACGGAGGTTCCGTCCGGGTGCGGAGGGGGCACTTCCCGGCGGCGGCGCACCGCACGCTTACATACTGGCCAGCAGCTCGTCCGAGTACGTCCGGGTCAGGAACTCCATGTTGTGGCCATCGGGGTCAAGGATGTAGACACCGCGGCCGCCGTCCCGGGTGTTGATCTCCTGAGGCTTGGAGTGCATGGGGTCGGCCCAGTAGGACAGCCCGCGCTCCTGTATACGGCCGAAGATCCCGTCGAACTCCTCCTCGGTCACCAGGAACGCATAGTGCGTCGGGACGAATTCGCCGCCTGCGACATGCTCGGCGTAGTCGAGGGCCACACCGTTGTCCAGCTTGAGGGCGGCGAAGGGGCCGAACGCCTTGGGCTCGGGGACGCCGAGCAGATCGGCCAGGAAACGGGCGGAGGCAAAACGGTCGGTGCTGTGGACGATCGTGTGGTCGAGGCGAGGCATGGGGTCTCCTTGATCTCTCTGGTCCCGTGACCGACGCGGTCCCTGATCGACGCGGTCCCTGATCGACGTGGTCCCTGATCGACGTGGTCCCTGATCTGCGGGATCGTTCGGACCCTCGGTCTTCTGGACCGTGGACCGATCTCCTTGGCCCGTTGACTGCGGGTGGCTCAACGGGTCCTCACCTTCGACGCTACGACCGGAGGGGGCGGATGCGAATCGGTCTCCGGTACCGGCCCGGACGGGAAGGGCCGTACACCGCTGGTCCTAGGGCGCGCCCGGTGCGGTCGCCTCGCCGGCCCGTCAGGCCTCCCCGGTCCGTCAGGCCTCCCGCAAGGGGCTGCCTCCGGGACGCGCCCGCCCGTCGTCACCCATCCGGTACGGTGCGCTGCCGTGCGTCACAAGTACTGCGCGAAGTCGTCCAGCGTCCGCAGTACCTCCGCCTCCCCGGCCGGTGGCAGCTGCAGCACCACCTCCTGCAGGCCCAGCTCGCGGTAGTGCGCCAGCTTCCCGGGCGACGGGTGGACCGCGTACGGCACCACCACCGGCTCACCCGAGCGCCCGGCGTCCGACCACGCCTGCCGCAGCACCGGAACGGTCTCGGTCAGCCCCCGCCCGCCGATCGGCAGCCACCCGTCCGCGTACTCGGCGATCTGCCCGAAGAGCTTGGGTCCGGCCGCGCCGCCGAGGAGGATGCGCGGCGCGCCGTGGGCCGGCTTGGGGTGCGCGAAGGACGCCCGTACGGACCCGAATGTGCCCTTGTACGCGGTCGGTTCCGCGGCCCACAGGGCGCGCATCAGCGCCACCCGGTCGCGGGTCAGCTCGCGCCGGGTCGACCACTCCACCCCGTGGTCGGCGGCCTCTTCGACGTTCCAGCCATAGCCGATGCCGAGGGTGAAGCGGCCCCCGGAGAGGAAGTCGAGGGTCGCGACCTGCTTGGCGAGGTCGACCGGGTCGTGCTGGGAGACGAGGGTGATGCCGGTGCCGAGGGCGAGCCGCTCGGTGACCGCGGCGGCCTGGCCGAGCGCGATGAACGCATCGAGGGTTCGGCCGTATTCACGGGGCAGCGGCTCGCCCATGGGAGCCGGGGTGTCCCGGCTGGCCGGGATATGGGTGTGCTCGGGGAGATAGAGACCGGCGAATCCGCGCTGCTCCAGCTCACGGCCCAGCCGGTCCGGCCGGATCGTCTCGTCGGTCAGGAAGATCGTGGTCGCGATCCGCATGCTGGGACACCTCCGCGTCGGGCGTGTGCGTGACCGCATGGTGCCTCACCGCCCGACGGTTATCCACAGCCCTTTCCCTCGGTGTCGCACCCGCGTACAACAGTTTTCACACGGCGCAACGAGCCTGCCGCGAGGCGGCACACATCGGACATGACACGGCGTGGGGGGCGGGGATGGAACGACGCGATGTACTGAGACTTTCGGCGGTTGCGGGCGCGACGGGCGCGCTTACGCTCGGACGTGTGAGCTTCGCCGACGCAGCGCCCGCGGGCGGCCGGCCCGGAGGCGGGCCGGGCGAGCAGACCCGGCGGGTCACCGGCCATCTGCCCACGGGCTCACCCGACTTCGTGTATCTGCCGGTGGAAGTACCGCGCGGGGTGTGCGAGATCGCGGTGGCCTACCGCTACGACAGACCCACCGTCCCCGAGGGCACGGCCGGCAACGCCTGCGACATCGGCATCTTCGACGAACGGGGCACGGACCTCGGCGGCGCCGGCTTCCGCGGCTGGTCGGGCGGGGCACGGACGGAGTTCTTCCTGCGCGCCGACGAGGCCACCCCCGGCTACCTCCCGGGCCCCGTCAACGCCGGCACCTGGCACATCGCCCTCGGCCCGTACACCGTCGCCCCGCAAGGGCTGTCCTACGACGTCACGATCACCCTGAAGTACGGCCCCCGGGGCCACACCCCGGCGCCCGTCCATCCGCCCGAGCGTGCCCGGGGCCGGGGCCGCGCCTGGTACCGCGGCGACAGCCATCTGCACTCCGTCCACTCCGACGGCAAGCGCACCCCCGCCGAGATCGCCGCGCTGGCCCGCGCCGCCGGACTGGACTTCATCAACACCTCCGAGCACAACACCACCTCCGCGCACGGTGCCTGGGACGGTCTGTGGGGCGATGACCTGCTGATCCTGACCGGCGAGGAGGTCACCACCCGTAATGGACACGTGGTGGCGATGGGCACCGACCCCGGGGTCTTCATCGACTGGCGCTACCGGGCCCGCGACAACGCCTTCGGAAAGTTCGCGCGCGCCATCCGGCGGGCCGGAGGCCTGGTCATCCCGGCCCATCCGCACGCCACCTGCATCGGCTGCAACTGGAAGTTCGGGCTGAACGAAGCCGATGCGGTGGAAGTCTGGAACGGCCCGTACACCCCCGATGACGAGATCACCCTGGCCGAGTGGGACAACACCCTGGTCGCCCACACCCAGGGCCGCGCTGACTGGTTGCCGGCCGTCGGCCACAGCGACGCCCATCGCGACCCCGATGTCGTCGGCCTGCCGCAGACCGTGGTGCTCGCCGACGATCTCTCGCGCCGGGCGCTGCAGGACGGCATCCGGGCCGGCCGGGTCTGGATCGCCGAGTCGTCGAAGGTCGGTCTGTCCTTCTCCGTCACCGGTGAGCGGGGTGAACACGCCGGAATCGCCGAGCGCCTGGCGGTCTCCCGTACGACGAAGGTCACCGCGCGGCTGACGGTCTCCGGCGCCCCCGGCTGCACGGTCTCCTTCGTCACCGACCAGGGGAGGCTGTACTCCACCCCGCTGCCGCCCTCGGGCGAGGGCACCGTCAGCTGGCGGACCACCCCGGATTACGCCGCCTACATACGCGCGGAAGTCCGCCACCCCTCGACGACACCGGGCCTGCCGGGCCCCATGGCCGCCATGACCAACCCGGTCTTCCTGGGCCGCTGGGGCTGAGCCCGACCGGATGAGGCCGACCGGGCGCGGCGAGCGGCGGACGGTGAGCGACGCCCGGCGTGCCTCCGCGTACCGGACGCTCAGGCGCTCTTCCGCACGATGAGGGCGGCGGCGACGGCCAGCACCACGATCGCCGCTATGTCGATGCGTGCCACGCGCATCGTGGCGCTGTTGAGCCCCGGTGTGGAGTAGGCGAGCAACAGGAAGGACCCCATGCTGATCGCCCCGGCCGTGACGGCAGGGAGGTGGAAGGACGGGACGAACGCCGCGCAGAGCAGGGCGAGTCCGACGAGCCCCAGTAAGACGGCCCGGTGGCGCAGCAGCACCGTCAGATCGGCGGAGCCGGGGCCCTCGGCAGGCACTCCGTACGCCGTCGTGATCTTCGACGGCGCGAAGGCGACGACGCCGGGGAGGAGGTTCACCAACCCGACGAGGAGGAGCAGAGCAGTGGTGACGCGGTCGAGCCACATGTGTCATTCCAAGAGGTGGGAAGGGTGGTCGAAGTGCTGGCTAGCATGCCTGCATGCCATCGGTGCCGCTTTCAGAAACGTGCGGTGTGCCGGCCGCGCTGTGGTTGTGGCCCGGTCAGGCGCTGTACGTGGGACCGTCCCTGGCGCTGGACATCCACTCCGGCTCGGTGAGCTGTCTGGCGGTGGGTGTGGACGAGGAGTTCACGGTCCAGCTGGAGAACGGCAGCCGCCAGGTCGCCCGTACCGCACTGATAGCGGCCCGGGTGCGGCACCGCATCGTCCCCCACGGGGACCGGATGGCGTTCTGTTACCTGGACCCCGCCTCGCCACGGGAGCGGGCGTGCCGTCGGATGATGAGCGGGAGCGCCGAGCTCGCCCGGGGGCACGGCAACGAACTCCCGCTCACGCGGCTGGCCGCGCAGATGGACGGGAGTACCCCGCTTCCGGCCGCCCTGCGCTGGCTGGACCTCGCCGGTCCGGACGACCGCACGGAGGCCAGGGACCCGCGGATCCGGCAGGCCACCTTGCGGCTGGCGGAGGACCCGGGGCGGCAGCTCTCGGCGGAGGAACTGGCGGTGGAAGCCGGCCTGTCCGTATCGACGTTCCTCCGGCTCTTCCGCGCCCAGACGGGGACGACCTTCCGCCGCTACCGCCTGTGGACGCGCATGCTGCGGGTGGCGCTCCTGCTGGAGACCTGGCCGGATCTGAGCACGGCGGCCGTGGAGGCGGGGTTCGCCAGCCCCTCCCATTTCAGCAGCGCATTCCACGCGATGTTCGGTCTCCGTCCCAGCCGGCTCCTGGCCCGGGGCGTGACGATCAGAGCAGCGTAGTCCGGGGCGTCACCGCGGGGTTGGCGGGACAGGCCGGACTGGCAGGACTGGCAGGACGGAACGGCCGCACTGCCCGTCCGTCGGAGGAGCCCGTGAGTCCCCCTGCCGACGGTCAGCACCACCCGGCCCCGCTCACCCCAACCCCGCTCACCCCACCCTCACTCACCCCAACCCACTCACCCCAACAAGCCCAACTCACCCAACCCCACTCACCCCAACCCCACTCACCCCGGCCACACGATCGACTGCAGCTCGCTGTACGCATGCAGCGCGTACGAGCCCACGTCGCGCCCCACCCCGCTCTTCTTGAAGCCGCCGAACGGCGCTTCCATGTTCCGTCCGACGGTGTTCACCCCGACCCCTCCGGCCCGCAGCCGCCGTGCCACCCGGAAGGCGCGGGCGACATCGCCGGACCACACGTAGTCGATGAGCCCGTAGTCGCTGTCGTTGGCGAGGGCCACCCCCTCGTCCTCCTCGTCGAAGGGCAGGACGACGACCACCGGGCCGAAGATCTCCTCCCGTACGACCCGCATGTCCCGGGTGCAGTCGGCCAGCAGCGTCGGCGCGACATAGAAGCCGCGTTCCGGCACGGACGGCCGTTCGCCGCCCGCCACGACCCGGGCGCCTTCCTTCCTGCCCAGTTCCACATACGACTCGATCCGGTCGCGGTGCGCGGCCGAGATCACCGGTCCGACCACCGTCCCCGGCGCGCGGGGATCGCCGACCGTCAGCCGCCCGAGGTACCGCGTCAGCCGCTCCACCAGCGCCTCGTACACCCCTCTCTGCGCGATCACCCGCGTCGGCGCGGTGCAGATCTGCCCGCTGTAGAAGGAGTACGTCGTGCCGATGCCGGCCACCGCCGAGTCCAGGTCCGCGTCATCGAAGACCACCGCGGCACCCTTGCCGCCCAGCTCCATGAGCTGGCGTTTCATATCGCGGCCGCACACCTCGGCGATGCGCTGCCCCACGGCCGTCGAGCCCGTGAAGCTCACCATGTCCACATCCGGCGCGTCCACGGCCGCCTCGCCGACCGCCGGGGAGGCGCCGCTGACGACGTTCACGACCCCCGGTGGCGCCCCCGCCTCAGCGAGCGCCGCCGCCATCCGGTACACCGACAGCGGGTCCTGCGGGGCGGGCTTCACCACGACGGTGTTGCCCATCGCCAGGGCCGGGGCGACCTTGCCCGCCGGGTTGGCCCACGGGTTGTTGTACGAGGTGATGCAGGTGACGACGCCAACCGGCTGCCGTACCGCCAGGGCTCCGAGCACACCCGCCTTCCCCATCGGCCCGGCCTCGTTGATCTGCGGCGGAAGCCCCTGCTCCACGGGCTCCAGCGCCCCCTTCGCATACCGCCGGAAGCGCGCCACCGCCACCGCCACCTGCATGCCGCGCGCCGTGCCGGTCGTCGCACCGCTCTCCGCCTGCGCCAGTTCGGCGTGCGCCGCGAAGTCGCGCTGCAGCACCTCCGCGGCCCGGTCGAGGATCTCGGCACGCCGCTGCGGCTCCGTACGGGACCAGGTATGGAAGGCCTCGCCCGCCGCGGACACCGCCTCGTACACCTGCTCCCGGCTCGCCTCGGGCGCGAGCCCGACGACCGCCTCCGTCGCCGGGTCGATGACCTCGTAGTGGCCGCCGTCGGGCTCGACCCACGCCCCGCCGATGAACAGCCGCCCCGGGGACGTCACTTGGCGCTCACCGCCACCGCGCCCGGCGCGCCGCACCGCAAGCCACCCAGGCTCCGCCCCACGCCCCTCACCCCAGGCTGCCGCTCGCCCGCACTCCGCCCCACGCCCACCATCGCCTCACCCGTCCCCTCGCCCGCACTCCGTCCCACGCTCACCATGGCCTCACTCGCCCCCTCGCCCGTCCCCGCCCCACACCCGTCACTTCGTGCTCACCGTCCTCGTGTCCCGCCCCGACCGCAGTACCGTCCCCGGGACCGCGCCGGTCACCACGTCCTCGCGGATCGTCTCGACGCCGTTGACCCACACCGCGTTGATGCCGATCGCCTTGGAATCCAGGCGCGGGCTGTCGCCGGGCAGATCGTGCACGAGCGTGGCCTTGCCCGCGTCGATCCGCTCCGGGTCGAAGAGGACGAGATCGGCGTGCCAGCCCTCCTCGATACGTCCCCGCTCCCGCAGGCCGAAGAGCTGTGCGGGGTCGTCGGTGAGCATCTTCACGGCCTGTTCGAGACCCATCAGCTTGCGGCCGCGCAGACAGTCGCCGAGGAAGCGCGTCGTGTAGGGGGCGCCGCACATTCGGTCCAGATGCGCCCCCGCGTCCGACCCGCCGAGCAGCACGTCCTCGTGCTGCCAGGTCTCGGCGCGCAGCGCCCAGGAGTCCGGGTCGTTGTCGGTGGGCATCGGCCACAGGACCGTCCGCAGCTGGTCGTTGGCGCAGATCTCCACCAGGCACGCGAAGGGCTCCTGGCCGCGCTCGGCCGCGATGTCCTGTACGACGCGCCCGGTCAGGCCCTCGTTCGCCGGGGAGTAGGTGTCCCCGATGACATACCGGCCGAAGTGGGTGAGCCGCCGGAAGACACCCGCCTCCTTGCTGCCCGCGCGCCGCAGCATCTCGGCCCGGACCCCGGGGTCGCGGAGCTTCTCGATCCGTTCGGGGACCGGCAGGCCCAGGATGTCGCCCCATCCGGGGATCAGGTTCAGGGCGCAGAAGGTGCCCAGGGACATGTTCATGGGGGTGAGGATCGGCATCGTCAGGGCCACGATCCGGCCGCCCGCCTCCCGGGCCCGTTCGCCGGCGATCAGCTGCCGCGGCACCCGCTCGGGCACGGCCGCGTCGATGGTCAGCACATTCCAGTTCAGGGGCCGCCCGGCCGCCGCGCTCATCTCGACGAGCAGCTCGATCTCGGCATCGCTGAACTGGTCGAGGCAGCCGGCCACGATCGCCTCGATCTGGGTGCCCTCGTGCTCACCGACGGCCCGCGACAGCGCGAGCAGCTCGGCCGGCGCGGCGTGCCGGGAGGCGACCGGCTGTCCGTCCCCGTCGGAGTGGGTGGCGGACTGGGTGGTGGACAAGCCCCACGCCCCGGCCGCCATCGCCTCGTGGAAGAGCGCCAGCATCCGCTCCAGCTGCGCGGGCGTCGGCTGCCCGCCGACGGCGTCCTCCCCCATGACGTACCGGCGCAGTGCGCAATGCCCCACCATGAAGCCCGCGTTGACGGCGATCCGCCCCTCCAGGGCGTCGAGATATTCGCCGAAGGAGCTCCACGACCAGGGCGCGCCCTCTTCGAGTGCCACCAGGGACATGCCCTCGACCTTGGACATCATCCGGCGGGTGTAGTCGGCGTCGGCGGGCCGCGCCGGGTTCAGCGGGGCGAGCGTGAAGCCGCAGTTGCCGCCCGCCACCGTCGTCACCCCGTGGTTGAGCGAGGGCGTCGCGTACGGATCCCAGAAGAGCTGTGCGTCGTAGTGGGTGTGCGGATCGACGAAGCCGGGGGCGAGGACGAGCCCGGTGGCGTCCTCGCTGCTCCGCGCCTCCTCGGTGACGGTGCCGGGCGGCACGACGACGGCGATACGGCCGTCACGGATGCCGACATCGGCGGTGTACGAGGGCGTGCCCGTCCCGTCCACGACGGTCGCGCCCTTGATCAGATGGTCGAGCACGGTGTGCGCCCCTTCCCCTCTGCGGAATTCAGCTGCCCGCGGCCGGCCGGAACCGGGTCGTGCGGTGCACCGGATCCGTGTCGATCTTCGGGATCACGTGCTCGCCGATGAGCTTGACCGTGTTCATCGTGTCCTCGTACGAGACCCCGATCGGCAGCCCGAAGCTCAGCTGGTCGGCGCCGGCCTGCTCCCAGCGCTTGCACTGCCCGAGCACCTCGTCCGGGTCGCCGCAGATCATCAGCTCCTCGGCGATCAGCAGCTCGATGATCTCGGTGGTGTAGTCGGGCAGCAGCTCGGGCCACTCGGGGATGCCCTCGGGCCGGGGGAAGGTGTCGTGGTACCGGAAGACCAGCGACTGGAGGTAGTTGAGTCCCCCGTTGACCGCGATCTCCACGGCCTTGTCGTGCGTCTCGGCGCAGATCGCCGTCGACGTCACCATCACGTTGTCGTTGACGAAGTCACCGATCGGCTCGGCGTCCCGGATCGCGGTCTTGTACTGCTCCAGCACCCACTCCATGTCGGAGACCTTCTGCACGCTGAAGCCGAGGACCCCCAGGCCCTTCTTCGCCGCCATGGCGTACGAGGACGGCGAGCCGGCCGCGTACCACATCGCCGGGTGCGAGGCCCCGTACGGCTTGGGGAAGATCTTGCGCGGCGGCAGCTGCCAGTGTTTGCCCTGGAACCCGGGGTACTCCTCCTGGAGCCACATCTTCGGGAACTCGGCGATGGTCTCTTCCCAGATCTCCTTGGTGTGGTTCATATCGGTGATGCCCGGCAGGAACCCCAGGATCTCGTGGCTGCCGGCGCCCCGTCCGCTGCCGAATTCGAAGCGGCCCTCGCTGAGATGGTCGAGCATGGCGACCTTCTCGGCGACCTTGACGGGGTGGTTGACCTGCGCGAGCGGGTTGAAGATGCCGGATCCCAGGTGGATCCGCTCGGTCGCGTGCGCCAGATACCCCAGAAAGACGTCATTGGCGGAGAGGTGCGAGTACTCCTCCAGGAAGTGGTGCTCGGACGCCCAGGCGTACTTGAAGCCGGACTTGTCCGCCTGGATGACGTACTCGGTCTCCTCCATCAGCGCCTTGTGCTCCGCGAGCGGGTCGGTCTCGGCCCGCTTGCCCACATATCCCTGTACAAAGAGCCCGAATTCCAAGGAGGTTCACCGTCCCTGATGGCCATATCTGACGTATCGTCAGATTCGATGTGCCGACTGTTCCACCGCGCACGGAGAGCGTCAATAGCCGCCACCGCACGGACCTGACGTTCAGTCAGATGATGCTGACCCCGGCCAGCCACCCACCGTCGACGACGAACGGCTGCCCGGTGATGTACGACGAGTCCTCGCACGACAGGAAGAGCGCCAGCTTGGCGACCTCCTCCGGCTGCCCGATCCGCCCCAGCGGCACCAGCTTCTGGTAGAGCTCGTCCACGGCCCGCTTCGACTCCGCCGGATCGATGCCCGGGTCGAGCGCGGCCGGGTTGGTCATCGGGGTGTCCACCGCCCCCGGGCACACCGCGTTGACCCGGATCTTCCTGGCCGCCAGCTCCACCGCGGCGACCCGCGTCAGCCCGAGGACCGCGTGCTTGGTCGCGGCATACGCACCGACGAAGGCCATCCCCGTCAGCGCCGTATAGGAGGCGGTATTGACGATCGTGCCGCCACCGGCCGCCTCGATCTCGGGCGCCACCGTACGGATCCCCAGGAAGCAGCCGACCTGATTGACCTGCACCACCTGCTGGAACTCCTCCAGCGGCGTCGACACCAGCTCGTTGAAGCGCAGGATCCCCGCGTTGTTGACCAGCCCGTCGATCTTCCCGAAGGCATCCTTGGCGGCAACGGCCGCGGCCTGCCAGTCCGCCTCCTGCGTCACATCCAGATGGACGTACCGCGCGGCGCCCTCCCCCAGCTCCTTGGCGAGCGCCTCGCCCTGCGCGTCCAGCACATCCCCGAGCACCACCCGCGCACCCTCCGCGACGAACAGCCGCGCCTCCTGCTCCCCCTGCCCACGCGCCGCACCCGTGACGATGACAACCCGCCCGTCGAGCTTGCCCATGCCTGCCACTCCTCCACTGGTGAGAACGTCCGCCGAACCGCCTGGCCGAGCGCCCGGGGCGGGGCGTACGGGGGGCCGCCTACGGGTGGCCACCTGCCCCACCGCCCTCAGCCCCTCAGCCCCTCAGCCGTTGAGCAACGGCGCGACCTCCGCCCCGAACGCCAGCATCTGATCGGTCAGTTCCTCGCGGCTCCGGCTGCGGAACCGCACCTGAATCTGCTGTACGCCCATCGCGCGGTACTCCCGCAGCGAGTCGGCGATCCGCTCCGGCGACCCGGACAGCGTCCGCCGGCCGACCGCCCACCCCGGCTCGCCGACGTACAGCGGCTCGGCGATGGTGCCGATCACGACCGGCTCCTCGATTCCGGCCGCTTCCCTCAGCCGCCGCAGCCTGGTGATCTGTCCGGGCAGCTGTTCGCGCCGGTCGCCCTGCGGGAGCCAGCCGTCGCCGCGCTCAGCGGCCCGGCGTACGGCGGCGGGCGAGGAGCCGCCCACCCAGATCGGCGGCCGCGGCGTCTGCACGGGCCGCGGCGCCTGGCCCAGCCCCTCGAACGCGAACCGCTCCCCCGTGAACTTGGGGAACTCGTCCGGCCCCAGCGCCACCTTCAGCGCCTCGACGGTCTCGTCCAGCACCGCCCCACGCCGCCCGAAGTCCACCCCGAGCGCCTCGAACTCCTCCGGTACGTGCCCGGCACCCACCCCGAGGATCAGCCGCCCGCCGGAGAGCCGGTCCAGCGTCGCGTACTGCTTGGCCGTGATCAGCGGATGCCGCAGCCCGACCACCGCGACATGGCTGAGCAGCCGGACCCGCTCCGTGACCGCCGCCAGATGCGCGAGCGTCGCCACCGGGTCGTACCAGACGGTGCTCATCGCCTCGGCCAGCCGCCGCGGAATCGCCAGATGCTCACAACAGGCCACGTACGCGAACCCGCACCGGTCCGCCACCCGCGCGATCTCGACCAGATCAACGGGCCCCGCAGCCGCCTCCCAGCCCTCCGCAAAGAGCGTGCTCTGCGACTGCACCGGCAACTGCATCCCCCACACCAGCCGCCCGTCCTCCGGACGCCACACCCCATCACGCACGCCGCCCACCGGCCCTCCAGCTATATCTGACACACCGTCACATAGCTTGCGCGGGACATCGTCGTGCCTGAAGCCTCATCGGGCAAGGGGCGGAGTGCCGGGGCCGGGACTCAGTGACGGGGAAGCGGCACAGCCCCGGCCCGCCGCCGGCCACCGCTTCCCCGTCAGCACACGCCCACACCTCAACCCCCTGCCCCCGCCCACAGCCCCTCCCCCGTCAGCCCCAGCAGCGAGATCGCGTTGCCCCGGACGATCCGCTCCACGACGTCCGGCGCCAGGTGCCCCATCTGGGACTCCCCGACCTCCCTCGACTTCGGCCAGGTGGAGTCCGAGTGCGGATAGTCCGTCTCGTACAGCACATTGCCCACGCCGATCGCGTCCAGGTTCTTCAGGCCGAAGGCATCGTCGAAGAAGCAGCCGTAGACGTGCTCGGTGAAGAGTTCGGACGGCGGGCGGAGGACCTTGTCGGCGACGCCGCCCCAGCCGCGGTTCTCCTCCCAGACCACGTCCGCGCGCTCCAGGACGTACGGGATCCAGCCAATCTGACCCTCGGCGTACATGATCTTCAGGTTCGGGAAGCGGTCGAACTTACCGCTCATCAGCCAGTCGACCATCGAGAAGCAGCAGTTGGCGAAGGTGATCGTCGAGCCGACGGCGGCCGGGGCGTCGGCGGAGGTCGAGGGCATCTTGCTGGACGAGCCGATGTGCATGGCGACGACCGTGCCGGTCTCGTCGCAGGCGCGCAGGAAGGGGTCCCAGTAGTCGGTGTGGATGCTGGGCAGGCCCAGGTGGGGCGGGATCTCGCTGAAGCAGACGGCGCGGACGCCGCGGGCCGCGTTGCGCCGTACCTCCGCGGCGGCCAGCTCGGCGTCCCACAGGGGCACGAGAGTGAGCGGGATCAGCCGGCCCCGCGCCTGCGGGCCGCACCACTCCTCCACCATCCAGTCGTTGTAGGCGCGCACCCCCAGCAAGCCCAGTTCACGGTCCTTGGCCTCGGTGAACGTCTGGCCGCAAAAACGGGGGAAGGTGGGGAAACAGAGGGCGGACTGGACGTGGTTGACGTCCATGTCGGCCAGGCGGTCGGGGACGCTGAAGGAGCCCGGGCGCATCTGCTCGTAGGTGATGCCTTCGAGCTTGATGTCGTCGCGCGCGTAGCCGACGGCCGTGTCGAGACGGGTCAGCGGACGGTGCAGGTCCTCGTAGACCCACCAGTCGGCTATGGGCCCGCCGTCACCCTTGTCACCCATCTTTGGGGCGAACTTTCCGCCCACGAACGTCATCTCCTTCACGGGCGCCCGGACGATGCGCGGGCCGATGTCGTGGTACTTCGACGGGAGCCGGTCCCGCCAGACGTTGGGGGGCTCCACCGTGTGGTCGTCCACCGAGATGATCTTGGGGAAGGTCTCCATGGCGGATACGGTAGCGCCGATCTGACGATGCGTCAGCTATGCGGTCCTGGGCACGGATCGCGGACATGGCTCCCTGCCGGGAGGGCCGGCAGAGAAACGGAGTGCGGCCCGAGCGGCGGAAGGGCAGGGTGGGACTCGTTCAGGGCGCACAGGGGCAACTACCGGCCAGAGGGCGCGCGGAAGCGGACCTTCCGCGCCTTTTTGTGCGCTGGCGCATACACCTCCTGATCACCCGAGGAGGCTTTGTGCATGCTCCGGACCCCTACTGACGTAAGGGGCTGGGACAAGGCAGACTGACCGTTGCGCACGGTGAACCGATGCGAACGGTACGAACGGATGGCACAAGGCAGGGGGAGACATGGACCACAGTCCGGGACAGGGACGGGAGCGGCTCCGCTTCTCCGTGCTCGGTCCCGTGCGGGCCTGGCGCGGCGCTACGCAGCTGGCAGCGGGATCCCCGCAGCAGCGTGCGTTGCTTGCCGCACTGCTGCTGCGTGGCGGCCGTACCGCCACCGCACCCGAGCTTGTCGACGCACTGTGGGGCGAGGAACCGCCGCACGCCGCGCTCGCCGCGCTGCGTACGTACGCCTCGCGGCTCCGCAAGGCGCTGGGTGATGACGCAGCCGCCCTGGTCAGTGAGTCCGGCGGCTATGCGATCCGCTCCGTGGACGGCCGCCCGCTGGACCTGGACCTGGACCATGCCGAGCAGTACGCGGCCGAGGCCGAAAAGGCCAAGGCCGCCGGCGATCGCGGCCGCGCCCGCGAGCTCCTCGACGCCGCGCTCGCACTGTGGGCCGGCGAGCCCCTGGCCGGCCTCGCCGGCCCTTACGCCGACACCCAGCGCACCCGCCTCGACGAGTGGCGGCTGACCCTGGTGGAGACACGCCTCGAACTCGACCTGGAAGTCGGCTGCCACGCCGAGGCGGTCTCCGAACTGACCGCCCTCACCGCCGCCCACCCCCTGCGTGAGCGACTGCGGGAACTCCTCATGCTGGCGCTGTACCGCAGCGGCCGGCAGGCGGAGGCGCTGGCCGTCTACACCGACACCCGTCGGCTCCTGGACGAGGAACTGGCCGTCGAGCCCCGCGCCTCGCTCTCGGAACTCCAGCAGCGGATCCTCCGCGCGGACGCCGACCTGGACGCACCCCTCACGCTCAGCGACGGCTCGGACCACGCCGACCATGTCGTCGTCCGGCCCCAGCAACTCCCCGCCACCGTCGCCGATTTCACCGGGCGCACCCCCTTCGTCGCCGAGCTGGGCGACCGGCTCGCCACCAGCGAGGGCAGCGTGATGGCGGTCTCCGCGCTCACCGGCATCGGCGGCGTCGGCAAGACCACCCTCGCCGTGCACGTGGCGCACGCCGCCCGCGAGCACTTCCCCGACGGACAGCTCTACGCCGACCTGCAGGGCGCCGGACACACCCCCGCCGAGCCCGAGGCCGTGCTCGGCGCATTCCTGCGCGCCCTCGGCACCCCGGACTCCGCGATCCCCGACGGCCTGGAGGAGCGCTCCGCCCTCTACCGCTCCGCCCTTGCCGGCCGCCGCGTGCTGGCCCTGCTGGACAACGCCCGGGACGCCGCACAGATCCGCCCGCTGCTCCCCGGCACCGAGGGCTGCGCAGCGCTGATCACCAGCCGCGCGCGCATGATAGATCTCGCCGGGGCGCATCTGATCGACCTCGATGTGATGAGCCCCGACGAGGCGTTCACCCTCTTCACCCTCATCGTCGGCGAAGAGCGGGTGAACGCCGAGCGCGAGGCCTCGATGGACGTGGTCGGTGCCTGCGGATTCCTCCCGCTCGCCATCCGTATCGCCGCCTCCCGCCTGGCCTCCCGCCGCACCTGGACGGTCTCCGTGCTCGCCAGCAAACTGGCCGACGAGCGCCGCCGTCTGGACGAGCTGCGGGCCGGCGACCTCGCCGTCACCGCCACCTTCGAACTGGGATACGGACAGCTCGAACCCCAGCAGGCACGGGCCTTCCGGCTGCTGGGTCTGGCCGACGGCCCGGACATCTCCCTGGCCGCGGCCGCCGCCCTCCTCGGCATGGACGCCGATACGACCGAGAGCCTGCTGGAATCCCTCGTCGACACCTCACTGCTGGAATCCGCGGCACCCGGCCGCTACCGCTTCCACGACCTCGTACGCCTCTACGCACGCTCCTGCGCGGAACGCGACGAACAGCCGCCGGAGGAGCGCGATGCGGCGGTGTCGCGGCTCCTGGACTTCTATCTGGCGACAGCTGCGCACAGATACCCGCTCGAACGCCCCGGCGACATCCTGGTCGACCACATGGAGACGCCGCACTATCCCGGACTGGTCTTCGAGGACCGCGCCGAGGCGATGAGCTGGCTGTTCAGTGAAACCCGATGCCTGATCGCCTGCGCGCTGCAGAACACCGCACCGGGCTCCCTGCGGCGTGCCGTCGATTTGCTGGTGCTCACCAGGGACATGGCGGATTCCGGTGCCAGCAACCGGCAGTTCGAGCAAGCCAGTCTCACTCTGCTCGCCGCCGCGCTGAAGGCCGACGACCAGCACGCCGCGGCTCGCGTGCACTGGATCCTCGCCCCCATCTACACCCAGTCCGGGCGGCTCGGCGAAGCCGATGAGCACGCCAAGCTGGCGACGCTGCGCGGACTGGCCGCAGGCGACGACTTCTCCGCCTGCAACGGACTCAACGACCGGGGCATCATCGCCAGTATCGAGAGTCGGCTCGACGAGGCGGACGCCTATCTGAACCAGGCTCTCCTCTCCTACCGCGACATCAACAACAAGCAGTCGGAGGCGAGCGCGCTCTGCAACCTCTCCCGGGTTCATCTGGACACCGGGCGGGTGGACAGCGCGGTCGCGCTCGCCGAGCAGGGGGTCGCGCTGTACGAGGAGTGCGGTGCCTCGCGACGGCTGGCCAACGGCAAGTACAACCTGGGCATGGCCCTCACGCTGGCCGACCGCCTGGAGGAGGCCACGCAACAACTGACCGAGGCCCTTGTCAGCTTCCAGGACACCCGGCAGCGGTTCTGGGAAGGCATGACGTATCTGCGCCTGGCAGAAGTGGAACTGGCGGCACATCAGCCCGCCAAGGCGGCCAACTACGCTGAACTCGCGGTCGCCGCGCTCCGCAGCAGCGGTGGAGACCGCTGGCGCGCCAGCGCACTCGCGGTACTCGGAGACGCTCTGAGCGAGATCGGGCACACTGGGCGCGCACAGGTCTGCCAGCAGGAAGTGCAGACGATTCACAAGAGGCTGGGACTGCCGCAGAACAGCGGTGCGCAGCGGTTTCCCACCTCGGTGGCGGTCGCTTAGCGGCAGCCAAGGCGTGCCTCTCCGGCGTTTATCGATCGTTCATCGCCACACGGCAGTCTCTTCTCAACCGATCCGCCGCCTCGGGGGGCAAGCGGCTCGGTGAGCGAGCCCCACCGATAAGGTGTTCGGCCGCGGTTCGCCCGTCCGGCGACCCACGGGGGAGTTGCCGGGCGGGTGCGCCAAAAGCGCCCACACGTAGGAGTTGATCGTATGGCCACCGAGAACCAGCCTCGCCCGGGTGACGAGAAGGATGTCGTCAAGCCGCTCGACAGCACGCGTCCCATCCAGCCCATGGACAGCACCCGTCCGATCCAGCCCATGGACAGCACGCGCCCCATTCAGCCGATGGACAGCACGCGCCCGATCCAGCCCATGGACAGCACGCGTCCCATCCAGCCGGCGGAAGGGCACGCTCCTGTCGCCGGTGCCGCGGGCGCTCCCCATGACGGTCACTCCGTGACGGCGAAGGACAGCACTCGGCCGATCATCGACCCCAAGTAGTCGACACCGGCATCAAGTGAGCCCGGGAATCAGGGGGATACCCGGGAAGACGCCCCGGAGGGAGACCGGGGAACGGGGGAAGTACGGGGGACGTACGGGGGGACGTACGGGGGACGTACGGGGGAACGGGGGGAAGTACGGGGGGACCGAAGGGGCCAGCCTCGATGACATTCCTAAGGGGGGAGTCATCGAAGTCGGCCCCTTTCGCGTGCTCCGGCGCAGAAGGGTCCTGGCTGCGTGCCGGGTGCCGCGGCACCCCACAACGGCAATTCCCCTCATTCTGCAGCTATTTCAGGACACCTGATCGAATGTACGGCCTATGAACGGCAAGCTTCTGTTGTTCATGACTCACCTCTTCAAGGAGTTCAGATGAGCCGATTCACGCGCACCCTCGTCACCGTCGCCCTCGCGGCCGCTGCCGCCGGCGGCGCCGCGACTCCGGCGATGGCGGACAGCCACACCCCCGCCACCCCGGGCTTCTCCGCCCAGGACAGCACCATGCCCATAGTCGCCAACACGGCCACCCCCGACAACCACATCCCGACCGCGCCCCAGGGCTCCGTCCAGCACTGACCGAACGCAGCACCGCCCCTTCACGGGGGCCGGGCCCGTCGCACCGCGACGGGCCCGCTCGGTTTCGGCAGCCTCTCCGCCTGCCGCACAGATCCGCGTCATCACAGAGCTGACGATGCATCAGCTTTGCTGCTACAGTCGCGCCGTTCAGGCCCGCCGAGGCCGTCGGGCCGGCCCCGCCCCGCTCCGCTCGTAGCCAGGAGGCGCGCCGTGTTCGAACCCGCCCGTATACACACGCTCTGGGAACTGGTCGAGTACCGCGCCCGGGTCTCGTGCGGGAGACCGATGTTCTTCGACGGGGACGGTCGGAGCGTCACCTTCGACGGGGTGCGGGACGAGGCGCTGCGGGTGGCGGCCGGGTTCCGGGAGCTGGGGATCGGGGCCGGGACGCGGGTGGCCTGGCAGTTGCCGACGCGGATCGGGACGGTGGTCGCGTCGCTGGCGCTGGCCAGGCTGGGGGCCGTACAGACACCGGTCATTCCGCTTCACCGGGAGCGTGAAGTCGGCTTCATCCTGGCGGAGTCGGCGGCGGAGTTCGTCCTCGTACCGGGCGTGTGGCGGGGGTTCGACCACACCGCGATGGTCCGGAAGCTCGCCGGGGACGGGGTGCGGGTGCTGCCGATCGGGGACGGGCTGCCCACGGCGGACCCGGCCGGGCTGCCCGCCGCGGCACCGGCCGGCGACGGGGCCACCACCTGGATCTACTACACCTCCGGCACCACCTCCGATCCCAAAGGGGTGGAGCACAGCGATGCCGGCCTGATCGCCGGTGGTGTCGGGCTGGCCACCGCGCTCGGCATGTCCGCGGACGACATCGGCTCGATCGCCTTTCCGTATGCGCACATCGCCGGTCCGGACTATGTCATCGCGATGCTGGTCAGCGGGTTTCCCGCGGTCGTCCTGGACACCTTCGAGCCGGGCCGCGCGGCCGCCGTCTACCGGCGGCGCGGGGTCACCATGGCCGGCGGCAGCACCGCGTTCTACCAGGCGTTCCTGGACGAGTCGCGCCGCTACCGGCGGCAGCTGCCGCACGCGGGACGGCTGATTCCGTCGCTGCGGCTGCTGTCCGGCGGCGGGGCGCCGATGCCGCCGGAGCTGTATGCGGCGGCGGGCCGGGAGCTGGGGTGCGCGATCGTGCACGGTTACGGGATGACCGAGTGCCCGATGATCGCGATGGGGACGCCGTACGACAGCGACGAGCAGCTGTCGCGGACGGTCGGCAAACCGGTCGTGGGGGCGCAGGTACGGATCGTCCGGCCGGACGGGTCCACGGCCGGCACCGGGGAGACCGGCGAGGTCACGCTCAAGGGGCCGATGCTCTTCCGTGGGTACACGGATCCGGCGCTGACCGCGGAGGCGTTCACCGCCGACGGCTCCTTCCGCACCGGCGACCTGGGGCTGCTGCGCCCCGACGGGCATCTGGTGCTGACCGGGCGGCTCAAGGACATCATCATCCGCAAGGGCGAGAACATCTCCGCGCAGGAGATCGAGGATCTGCTCCACACCCATCCGGCGGTGGCGGAGGCCGCGGTGATCGGACTGCCGGACCGGGAACGCGGCGAGCGGGTGTGCGCGGTCGTCACACCCGCCGATCCGGCCGCACCGCCGCTCACCCTGGCCGGGCTGACCGCGCATCTGCGGGCCGCCGGGCTGATGACGCAGAAACTGCCGGAGCAGCTGGAGACCGTCGGCGCGCTGCCGCGCGGCGGGCCGCTGAACAAGGTGCTCAAGACGGTGCTGCGGGAGCGGTATACGGAGTAGCCGGAGCCGTGCGGCGGTGTGGCGGGAGACGTACGGCGGTGTGGCGATGAGTTCCGGGGGCCGGTGGAGTCTTCACTGGGAGTGGCGCCGGAGGTGTGCGCGGTATGCGTCCGGGGCCGGCCCCGGCAGGACGCCCCCGGCAGGACGGAAGGACCCGGACGATGACCGAGACGATCGACTTCGCGGCACAGGCACGGCTGGTGTCGCAGCTCGCGGCCCGGACCGCCGAGGAGCAGCTCGATGCCCCCACCCCCTGCGAGGCGTACGCGGTGCGCCATCTGCTGGGCCACCTCGTCGGGCTGGCCGCGGCCTTCCAGGAGGCGGCGCGCAAGAACCTCGGGCCGATGACGAGCGTCGACCCCGGTGCGACGGAGCCCGATGTGGAGCCCGGCTGGCGCACCGAACTGGACCGGAATCTGCAGGGCATGGCGGAGGCCTGGCACGCCCCGGAGGCCTGGGAGGGCGAGACCCAGGCGGGCGGAGTGGCCCTTCCCGCGGCCATCGCGGGCCGGATCGCGCTCAATGAGCTGGTGCTGCACGGCTGGGACCTGGCGCGCGCCACCGGCCAGGAGTACGCGCCCGACACGGCGAGCCTCGGGGTCTCGTACGCGCTGCTCACGCAGTTCGCCGAGAGCCCGGAGCGCGGGCCGTTCGGCCCGCCGGTGGAGGTGGCGGCGGACGCACCGTTCCTCGACCGGGTGGTGGCGCTCAGCGGCCGCCGGCCGGACTGGACACCTCCGACGTCGTAGGCCCGGGGGCCCGAACGGCTCGACGGGGCGGTGCCCGGTCCTGCCGTGTGCGGCGCTGGACGTGCGGCGCCGAGTGCGGTGAGTGCGCCGAGTGCGGTGAGTGCCCTGGACGCGGTGTGGCGGTGTGGCGGTGTGGCGGTGTGGCTGTGCGACGGGAACAGGCGCGGGGGCAGGCCGGCGGGTCGGCCGCCTCACGCGGGGGCGGGCCCCGCGGCACCCTTCCGCAGCCGGGTCTTGAGGATCTTGCCGCTGGCGTTGCGCGGGAGTTCGGTGACGAAGGCGACCTCCCGCGGGACCTTGTAATTGGCCATCTCGCGGCGGGACCAGGCGATCAGATCGTCGGCGGTGAGCAGGGAGCCGGGGCGGCGGACCGCATAGGCCTTGCCCACCTCGCCGAGGCGGGGGTCGGGTATGCCGACGACGGCGACGTCGGCGATGTCCGGGTGGCGGCCGAGGAGTTGCTCTATCTCGGCGGGATAGGCGTTGAAGCCGCCGACGATGAACATGTCCTTGATGCGGTCGGTGATCCGGAGGTTGCCGTCCGCGTCGAGCACGCCCACGTCGCCGGTGCGCAGCCAGCCGTCGGGGGTGAGCGCGCGGGCCGTGCCGGCCGGGTCCTCGAAGTAGCCGGACATCACGTGGTAGCCGCGGACCAGCACCTCGCCGGGGTCGCCGGGCGGCAGCGGGCGGTCCGCGGCGTCGACGATCCGTACCTCGGTGCCGGGAAGGGCGCGGCCCGAGGTCGCGGCGATCACCTCGGGCGGGTCGCCGCGGCGGCACATCGTGACGACGCCCGAGCTCTCCGAAAGGCCGTAGGCGGTCAGGACGGTGGAGATCTTCAGCTCGCTGCGCAGCCGCTCGACCAGTTCCAGGGGGACCACGGCGGCGCCGGTGACCACCAGGCGCAGCGCGGAGAGGTCGTGCCGGGCGCGGGCGGGGTGGTCCAGGAGCTGCTGATGGAGGGTGGGCGGGCCGGGGAGGACGGAGATCCGCTCGGCGGCGATCTTGGCGAGCGCGGTCTCCACGCTGAAGACCGGCTGGGGGATCATCGTCGCGCCGCGCAGCAGACAGGCGATGATCCCGGCCTTGTAGCCGAAGGTGTGGAAGAAGGGATTGATGATCAGGTAGCGGTCGTCCTCCCGGAGGCCGGCCAGTTCGCTCCAGACGTCGTAGGCGCGCAGGGTCTGCGCATGGGTGATCACGGCGCCCTTGGGACGGCCGGTGGTGCCGGAGGTGAAGATGATGTCCGAGGGGGCGTCGGAGCCCACGGAGTCGGCCCGGTCGTGGACGGTCTCCGATGGCACCGCGGCGCCGCCGGCGAGGAACTCCTGCCAGGTGACGAAGTCGGCGGGCGCGTCGTCGGAGAGCACCACGACCTTTTCCAGCCGCGGCAGTCCGGGCAGCGGGCCGTGGCCGGTGCCTTCCCGGGCGGCGCGGCGGAGTGCGGCGATGTAGGACGTGCCGAGGAAGGTGCCGGTGATGAAGAGGAGCTTGGCGCGGGTGCGGCGCAGGAGGTAGGCGGCCTCGGTGCCCTTGAAGCGGGTGTTGACGGGGACGAGGACGGCGCCCGCGGTGACGGCCCCGAGGGCGGAGACGATCCAGTCGAGGGTGTTGGGCGCCCATACGGCCACGCGGTCGCCGGGCACGACCCCGGAGGCCATACAGGCGGCCGCCGCCCGCTCCACCCGCTCGCCCAGCTCGGCGTACGAGATCCGGGTGCGGCCCTCGACCACGGCCTCCCGGGAGCCGTACCGCCGGGCGGCGGCGCGCACCAGGCCGGGGATGGCGCCGTACTCCAGGTCCGCCCGCGCCTCCACGTCGTCGCGCATCGCGCTGCCTCCCGCCGAAGAGCTGTACGCCAGTAGCTGACTGCCCGTCAGATTAGCGGTAGCCTCCTCCGCTGTCAGTACTGGCGACCGACCACGGAGGTGGCGATGGGGGCGACCCTCAAGGACGCTACGGCGATAGCCGGCATCGGACAGACCCCGTTCGCCCGGCAACTCCCGGAATCCGAGAAGACCTTGGCCTGCCGGGCGATCGTCGCGGCACTGGACGACGCCGGGATCGCCCCCTCGGAGGTGGACGCCTTCGCCTCCTACACCATGGAGGAGACCGACGAGGTCGAGATAGCCAAGGCCATCGGCGCCGGGGACGTCACCCACTTCTCCAAGGTCGGCTACGGCGGCGGGGGTTCCTGCGCCACGGTGGCCCACCTGGCCGCCGCGATCGCCACCGGCCAGGCGAGCGTGGGCGTCGCCTGGCGGTCCCGTAAACGCGGCTCGGGGCCGCGCCCCTGGAAGAACACCCGGGTCCAGCTGCCCACCCCGGGACAGTGGACCCGCCCCTTCGGACTGCTGCGCCCCGCCGACGAGATCGGCATGCTGGCCCGCCGCTATATGCACGAATACGGCGCCACCCGCGACCACCTCTTCAACGTCGCGCTCGCCTGCCGCAACCGGGCCAACCAGAACCCGGCCGCGATCATGTACGAACGCCCGCTGACCCGCGAGATGTACATGACCGCCCGCTGGATCAGCGAGCCGCTCTGCCTCTTCGACAACTGCCTGGAGACCGACGGCGCGCTGGCCTGTGTCGTGGTCGCAGCCGAGCGCGCCCGCGACTGCCGTCAGCGGCCCGTCTACGTCCACTCCGCCGCCCAGGGCCTGCCCGCCCAGCACCACGGCATGGTCAACTACTGGAACGACGACCCGCTCACCGGCCCCGCCTGGACGGCCGCCCGGCACCTGTGGAAAGGCGCCGACCTCGGACCGCAGGACGTCGATGTGGCACAGATCTATGACGCGTTCACCCCCCTGATCCCCCTCTCGCTGGAGGGCTACGGCTTCTGCGGGCGCGGTGAGGGCGCGGCCTTCACCGAGGGCGGCGCGCTGGAGATCGGCGGCCGGCTCCCGCTCAACACCGGCGGCGGCGGTCTCTCCGAGGCGTACGTACACGGTTTCAACCTGATCACCGAAGGCGTCAAACAGCTGCGCGGCACCAGCACCGCGCAGGTCCCCGACGCCGCCACCTGCCTGGTCACCGCGGGCGAGGGAGTCCCCACCTCGGCCCTGCTGCTGAGGAGTTGAGAGGTCATGAACACTCGGGAGTCCGCTCGTGAGCCGCTGCGTGAGTCCATCCGTGAGCCCGTTCGTGATGCCATGACACCGATCGTGGCACCCGCCACTGACAACCGGCCCGACAACGGCGCCGACCTGCTGCTTCCCGTCCCGGACGAGGACGGCGCGCCCTTCTGGGAGTACGCCGCCCGGGGCGAACTGCGCGTCCAGGCCTGCGCCGACTGCGACGAACTGCGTTTCCCGCCCCGGCCGTGCTGCCCGCACTGCCAGTCCTTCGCCGCCCGCTGGCAGCGGATGAGCGGCCGCGGCCGCATCTGGTCCTATGTGCTGCCGCACCCGCCGCTGCTGCCCGCGTACGCCGAGCAGCCGGGCTACAACGCGATCGTCGTGGAGCTGGCCGAGGCCCCGCGCATCCGCCTCGTCGGCAACCTCGTCACCGCCGCCGACGCCCCCCTCAACTCCGTCGACCCGGCCCGGCTGCGCATCGGCGCCCCGGTGAAGGCCGTCTTCCACACCATGCCGGGAGGCGTGACCGTACCCCGCTGGCTCCTGGAGCGGCCATGACGGTCCGCACGGAGATCGAGGACGGGGTCGCACTGGTCACCCTCGACCGGCCCGAGCGGCACAACGCCGTCGACCTCGCCACCGCCGCCGAACTCGCGGACACCTGGCGGGCGTTCCGCTTCGACGACACCGTACGGGCCGCGGTGCTCACCGGCGCCGGCGGCCGGGCCTTCTGCACCGGCATCGACCGCTCCGTCGACGTCCCCCAGCCGTCCTCGCCCTACTCCCTCGACGACCCGCTGCTCCGCATCGGCCCGAAGTCCAACGATCTGTGGAAGCCGGTCATCGCCGCCGTCGAGGGCATGGCCTGCGGCGGCGCCTTCTATCTCCTGGGCGAGGCGGAGTTCCTCGTCGCCGCCGAGAACGCCACGTTCTTCGACCCGCACACCACCTACGGGATGGTGAGCGCCTACGAGTCCCTCTATATGGCACAGCGGATGCCCTACGGGGAGGCCGCCCGGCTGGCCCTGATGGGGACGGCGGAGCGGCTGGGCGCACTCCGGGCGTACCAGACCGGCCTGGTCTCCGAGCTGACCGCACCCGGCGCCGCGGCCGAGGTGGCGCGGCACCGTGCGGCCGTGCTCGCCGCCCAGCCGACCGAGGCGGTCCAGGGCACCGTACGCGCCCTGTGGGCGGCCAAGGAGGCGGCCAGAGCGCAGGCCCTGGCGCACGCTCCCCATCTGATCGCGCTGGGCAGTCTGCCCCCGGACCGCCAGGCCGCGCTGTTCGCCGCCCGCAAGCGGCAGGGCGAGGGGCACGGCGACGGGCCCGGTGAGGGGCACGGCGGGCGGGGCGACGGCCAGGACGGCGGACGGAGCGGCCGGCCCCTGGTCAGGTGACGACCGCTCCCCTACGGGTCACATACGGCTCTTGTGCGCCCGGGTGATCTCACAGGTGAACCAGAACCGCCCGATGGAGGACTGGTTGACGGTGTACTTGGCGGTGTACGTCTCGGTGTCACCGGGACCGACGGTGATCGAGCGCTCGTGCAGCCCGTACGCCTTCCCGTCGGCCGGCTTGGCCTTCATCCAGTTGACGGCCATGTCGTAGGAGAAGGAATCGTTCATGGACGGGTTGGTGATGGAGACCGTGTACGTGAACTGGCGCAGCGAATCGGAGAAGTCGCAGCCGCTGCCGCTGACGTCCGACCGCCCGTCCGGGTCGTAGGTCTCCTGGGTCGGCGAGGGCGAGAAGGTGGGCTCGTACGACGGGGTCGGGTCGCTCGGGTCGTACCCGCTGGAGAACGTCGGGCTCGGGAAGGAACTGGGGATCGCCACCCGGGGCCGGCCGAAGGCACAGCCGCTGACGGTCGCCACCGTCACCAGCGCCAGCCCGGCCGCGACCGCTGCCCTGATACCCGTACGGGCGCCCCCGCGGGTGCCCGTACCCCTGCGCATGCGCTGCTGCATTCTGCCCATCCCCCGTGGAAACCGCTGAGCCGTCACTCTTGAATTGACGCGTGCACGGCACCCTAGCAAGCGCCGGTGACACCCCTTACGGGCCCCGGCCACGCATGCGGGCGTACTTGTCTCGCGCGTGCAGGGGCTCAGGCGTAGCGTCGGTCCCGGAGGATGACCGGACGACCCGAAGCGAGGCGACGCCCGTGGTGCGCAACGTTCTCGGGTCGCTGATCGCCCTCGTCGGAGCGACGGCCGCCGTCTGGAGCCCCTTCCGTCCCTGGTACGACGGCCGTCACGGAAATGACGTGCGCATCGAGGACCTCTTCAACGGGCTCACGCGCACCAGCGCCGCCCTCTTCGGGTCCCTCCTGCTCCCCATGGCGTTCGCCGCCCTGCTGACCCTGATCGGTGTCGCCCTGCGCTCCCGGGTGCTGGTCACCCTCGCGGGCCTGGTGGTGCTCGGTTTCACGATTCTGTGGATGGTCCGCCAGGGACAGGCCGCGACCGAGCTGACGGCCGGCGCCCGCGGTCTGGGGGTGGGCGTCGCCAACGCCCTCGGCGGCGGCGCACTGCTGCTGCTCGGCGCCCTGATCATGCGGGGCCGCCCCCGCCGGGCCTACGACCCCGGCTACGACGACCGGCAGTACGACGACGGCCGCTACGGACGCTATGCGCACGACGGGCGCTACGACGAGCGCACGCCCTACGACCCGTACACGCCCTACCCTCCGGGGACTCCCGAACCGTGGGACGCGGGCCGCCCGGGCGCCGAGGAGTGGAACCCCGAGCCGTACCCGACCGGACCCGGACCTGCCGGCCCCCCGGCCGGTCCCGGCGGACCCGGAGGTGGCCCCTACGGGCAGCAAGAGGACACCCCCACCACACCGCTGCCGATCACCCCGCCGCCACCACCACCCCCGCAGCAACAGCAACAGCAACAGCAACAGCAACAGTGGACACAAGCACAGCAACGGCCACAGCAACCGCCCCCGCAGCAGCCGCAGCCGGCTCCCCCGCCGCCGCCCACCATGCCGGCCCATAAGCAGCCGCCCACACCTCCGGTGGAGTGGGGCAAGGAGCAGCGACAGCCGCGCCCCGCACCGCCCGAGCAACCCGAACGGCGCGAACAGCCCCCGGAGGAACGGGAGTAGACACACGATCGCGACGTCACGACCTCACGAAGTCACGACCTCACGACCGCCGTGCCAGCCCCGTCCCCTTGGCCGCGTCCAGCGCGTACACACAACGGTCCTTGCTGCAGGCGTACACGACACCGCCGACCGCCACCGGCGAGCCGGTGATCTCGCCGCCGGTCTCCAGCTTCCAGCGCAGCTGGCCGCCCATCGCGTCGAGCGTGTAGAGGCAGTGGTCGGCGGAGCCGAAGTGCACCCGGCCCTCCGCGACGACCGGTGCGCCGACGACCTCCGCACCGGCCTGGAACCGCCAGCGCGGGGTGCCGGTCACCGCGTCGAGTGTGTAGAGCGCCTTACCGCTGCCCAGATGGACCGCGCCGTGCGCGACCAGCACCGGTTCGGTGGACTGCCGTGCCTCGGTGGCGATCCGCCAGCGGTCGCGGCCGTCCGCCGGGTCCAGTGCGTAGACCGTGCCGAGGTAGTCCGCCAGATAGACCCCGCCGCCGGTGACGGCCGGACCGGGGGCGAAGGCCGGCGGGCTCAGGAACACCGCGGGCGCCTCGAAGTGCCAGCGCACATCGCCGCGTGCGATGTCGATCGCCAGCACCCGGGTGCCGGCCACCACGTAGACCGCACCGTCCGACGCCGGCAGCAGCCGCACGGGCACCCCGCCGCAGGCCGCGGCGTCGCCCACCGGATACGACCAGCGCTCGGCGCCGGTCCGCGCTTCCAGTGCCTTCAGCCGGGCGTCGGCCCAGACGAAGACCGTGCCCTCGTGCACCACGGGCCCGGCCTCGGCGGTCTCGAAGTCGGTCTGGACGCCGCCGGTCTCCCACAGCAGTTCGCCGTTGCCGGCCTCCCACGCCTGGACGCCGCCCCCACGGGTGCTGGTGACGACGGTCCCGCGGTCGACCTTGAGGGCGTAGACCCAGCCCTCGGTGGTCAGCCGCCAGCGCTCGGTGCCGTCGCCGGCGTCCAGCGCGTACAGGCTCGGGCCGTCCGAGGCATGGATCCGGCCGTCCGCGACCGCCATCGCCCAGGCGACGTCACGGGTCTTGAACTTGCGGCGCCCGCTGGCCACATCGAGCGCATGCACCTCGAAGGAGGTGACGTAGAGCAGGTCGTCGGCGACCGCGGGAGTGCCCCACACATCGTTCGACATCCGGAACCGCCAGGGGCGCCAGCGGCCCGCTTCGGCGGGCGGTGCCTCGGGCGGCGGGGGCGGTGCGGCCTCATTGCGGGCCGGGCTCTCCCCGCCGTGCGCCGGGCCCTGCGGGGGCACCCCGGTCGTGGGCCCGGCGCCGGGCGGCCGTACCCAGTTCGTCGCGGCACCGGCCTGCCCGCGCGGCGGCGGTGCGTCGGCGCGCGGACCCGGCCCTATCGGGGCGGGCGAGCCACCGAGCTGTACGGGACCGGCGGCGCCCTCCCCGGGGGCGGCCGACGGGGCGGGCGGCGCGGAGGACAGCGCGGCAGCGGGGGACGGCGCGGCGGTGGGCGGCGGCGCGGAGACCGGGGTCACCCGGGCCGTCGAGGCGTCCGGGCCGAGCACCGCGGCCTGCGGCATCGGGCCGGGGTGGGCACCGCGCGGGTCGCCGCCGCGGTGCGCGCCGGGGCCCGCGCCGATCTGGCCGGGCCAGCCGGACTCCGCGGCGGCGGGGGCGCTCTCCGGCCGCCGCGGCGCCTGGGCGGGCTGTGCTGCGGGCATCGGGGGCGACACGGGCGGGGCCGGCGGTGCGGCGGGCGCCGGACGGCTCGCGCCGCGGCCGGAACCGGCCCGCTGGCCGTTGCCGGGTACGGCGGTGCGGCCGCCGCGCCGGCCCTCGATGAGGCCCACCGCACCGGGCGGCAGCCAGGCCGAGGCGGTACCGCTGTCGTCGCTGCCGGAGCCGAAGAGGTGCGGCGCGAGCTGGGACTGCAGATCGGCGGGGGACGGCCGCTGGCCGGCCTCCATCTGCATACAGGACTCCATGAGCGGACGGAGTTCGTCCGGCAGCCCCGCCAGATCGGGGCCCTCACGCAGCAGCATGAAGACGGTCTCGACGGGATTGGCGCCATGGAACGGCGCATGGCCGGTGGCGGCGAAGACCAGCGTCGACCCGAGGGAGAAGACATCGCTCGCGCCCGTCACACTGCGCGAGTCACGGGCCTGCTCGGGTGACATGTAGGCGGGCGTGCCCACGGCCACATTGGTCATCGTCAGACGGGTGTTGGACACCCCGGAGGCGATACCGAAGTCGATCACCCGGGGGCCGTCCTCGACGACCAGCACGTTCGACGGCTTCAGGTCGCGGTGCACCAGGCCCGCACCGTGGATGGACTGCAGCGCCTCGGCGATCCCGGCCGCCAGCCAGCGCACCGCCTGGGCCGGGAGCGGCCCGCACTCATTGACTATTTCCTCGAGGGAGGGCGCGGGGACATAGGCCGTCGCGAGCCAGGGCACCGCCGCGCGCGGGTCGGCGTCCACCACCGCGGCCGTGTAGAAGCCGCTGACCGCGCGGGCCGCCTCGACCTCGCGTGTGAAGCGGACCCGGAACAGCTGGTCCTCGGCGAGCTCGGTACGCACCGTCTTGATCGCCACGCGCCGGCCGGACGCCGAGCGCGCCAGATAGACCAGCCCCATGCCGCCGGCCCCGAGACGGCCGAGCACCTCGAACGGGCCGATCCGCCGGGGATCGTGCTGCGTCAGCTGCTTCAGCTGCTCCACCACTTACCTGCCACCTCCCCGTGGGGCGTAAAAAAGAGACTCTCAATAGCCACGAGCCGCCGAGAGCCACTGCCCCGTGCAGCGCTCACCGCCTGGCCGAAACGGCCGTACGCGTGCTGATTCTTCCTGGCCGAGCCGACGGTTGCGAACCCGGGGCCTGTCCGCCGTGTCACGGCATACCCCCCGTAGCCCGCACCGGGCCTGTTACCCGACGTCACCCCACCCCGCCTGACGTGCTCCGATACGTCCAGCGACGGGCGATTGCCGAGCGGGTTACCGGCCGGTTGCGGCTCCCCTGCGCGCGGCACCGCCCGATATATGGACGTTCACCATTCCGTTTGACGCGCACCTCAGGGGAACGGTTGAGCCTCTGGGGCATCCGGTGGCCGCGGTGGCCGAAATCATGCCTTTCCGCCGACCGCACACACTCACCCCCCACCGGCCCTGCCCTCCCCGTCGTCGCTCCCGGCCCCACGCCCCAATTCTGCGCGTTCGAAGGTCATTTCGGCGGCATCGCACCTGGCGTGGCGCCTTGATTGACGTGCGGGCAGCGCACAGCGCCGGCCGCCACGGCGGCCATATGCCCACGCTAGCGCCGGTTCGCGAAGTATGCGCGACGGCAATTCGAACGCAGGGCCGATTCCCGTGAGGCCCGAAGGGGGCGGCGGAGTCGGCGGAGGAGTAGGGGTGAAGTTCAACTGACGGCCATCGTCGTGCACTTGCTGCACGGAGGGTGACCACTTATCCACCAAAGTTGTCCACAGGCTGTTGATAACACCGTTCACCGGTTCGGACCAAGCGGCGCCATACAAGCCGTGATCGCGCGCGGGCCCGCCACCAGGGCACTCCCCGGGGCCACGCACCCCTAACTCCCCCATCCCCATTTGCAGGCAGCCAAATCGCGCTCCGATCACCCCTCGGTAAGCTGACGGCATGACAGGACAAGTTCGAACCGTCGACGGCAGAGTTGCCGGCCGCCGCGGACAGGCGACGCGGCAAAAGCTTCTCGACTGCCTCAGTGAAATGCTCAGTTCGTCCCCCTATCGGGACGTCAAGGTCATCGATGTAGCCCGAAAAGCGGGGACTTCACCCGCAACGTTCTATCAGTACTTCCCGGACGTCGAGGGCGCCGTCCTCGAAATCGCCGAGGAGATGGCCAAAGAAGGCGCCACTCTGACCGATCTTGTCGCCGGACGCTCCTGGGTGGGCAAATCCGCCTGGCAGGCCGCGGAGGATCTGGTCGAGGGCTTTCTCTCCTTCTGGCGGAAGCACGACGCGATTCTGCGCGTCATCGACCTGGGTGCGGCCGAGGGCGACAAGCGTTTCTACAAGATCCGCATGAAGATCCTCAATGCCGTCACCAACTCCCTTACGGACTCCATCAAGGAACTCCAGAGCAAGAACAAGGTCGACAAGGACGTGAGCCCGGCCGCCATCGCCGGTTCGATCGTCGCGATGCTGGCCGCGGTTGCCGCGCACCAGAAGGGCTTCCAGAGCTGGGGCGTCAAACAGGCCGAGCTCAAGCCGAATCTGGCGCTGCTGGTGCACCTCGGCGTCACCGGAAAGAAGCCGACCAAATAACGAAGTAACCGCGACAGCAGTCGGGGAAGCGGCCGGAGAAGCTGCCGCGCCTCGAAGTCCCGGTGCTCCCGGGACGGTTCGCCGTCGGTCCTGTGTCCGTCCTGCCATAGCTGTACACCACACGCAGCGGGCGCCGCGCGGCCCCTCCGGGGTTCGGCACGGCGCCCGCTGCGCGTATGCGGCGCACCGGCCCGGGCAGGGTCGACGCCCCCTTGCGCACCGGCCCGCTCAGCGCCGCTCCAGCCGGAACAGCCGGATCTCCCGCGTCACCCGTGCCTGATACGCGGCGTACGGAGGCCAGAGCGCCAGCGCCGCCCGCCATGCCCGCGCCCGCTCCTCACCGGTCAGCAGCCGGGCCCGCACCGGAATGTCCCGGCCCCGCCAACTCACCTCGGCCTCCGGATTCCTGAGCAGATTCCCGGTCCAGGCCGGATGCCCCGGCCGCCCGAAATTGCTGCCGACCAGCAGCCAGCTGCCGCCGTCCTCCGGTACGCACGCCAGCGGAGTACGCCGCGGCAGCCCGCTCCTGGCGCCGGTCGCGGTCAGCACCACACCGGGCAGCATCCGGGCGCTGAGCAGCACCTTTCCGCGGGTCAGCCGGTGTACCGCACGGTCCAGGGCGGGGATGACATACGGCGCGGTCCGGGCGAACGCACGGGTCGCGGAGATCTTCATGAGCAACCGCTCACCCGGCGGCATCAGACCTCCACCGCCGCCGTACGGCCCGGCGCACCGGCCGGCTCCCCGCTCCCGCCCGGCTTCCCCGCCCCGTCCGGCTCCTCCGCCCCGTCCGGGAACAGCCCCGCCTCCTCCGCGGCCCGCGCGCGCAGCCGGTGCACGGGTCCCAGCAGCAGCTCGTCGCAGGCCGCGCGCTTGAAGTACAGATGCGCCTCGTGTTCCCAGGTGAAGCCGATGCCGCCGTGCAGCTGCACCGCCTCGGCCGCCACCGCCCGCAGGCTCTCCAGTGTCTGCGCGAGCGCCAGCGCCCCCACCCCGGGCTCGGCCGCCCCGTACGGGCCGGCGGCGCCCCCGGGCGCGGACGGCCCGCGGCCCGCCGACCAGGCCGCGTAGTACGCCGCCGAGCGGGCCGCCTGCAGCCGCACATACAGATCGGCGAGCCGGTGCTGGACCGCCTGGAAGGAGCCGATGGGCCGGCCGAACTGCTCACGCTGCTGGACATGGGCGACGGTACGGGCCAGCGCCGCATCGGCCGCGCCGACCGCCTCGGCGGCCAGTGCCGCGGCCGCCGTCACCCCCGTCGCGGCGAGCGCCCCGGCCACCGCCGCCTCGCCGCCCTCCCCCTCCCCCAGCAACTCGGCCGGTACGTCGCGCAGTTCGAGGCGCGCCTGCGGCCGGGTCTCGTCCAGTGCGGTCTGCCGGGTCCGCAGCAGACCGGGCACACCGGGCGCCGCGCCGGGCCGGGCCTCGCCCCCGCCCGCCGCCGCCCGTACGAGAAAGAGCAGGGTGCGGCCCTTCGCGAACCCACCGGTGTGCGCGGCCACCACCAGCACCTCCGCGGTGTGCCCGTTGAGCACCTGCCCGGCCTCCCCGTACAGCCGCCAGCCACCGCCCGCCGGCCGCCCGCCGTTCTTCGACGGGACGGCCTCGCCCTCCTGCGGCGCCCTCCTCGCCTGGATTCCGCCGGCCCGGCCGCCGCCCGCCCAGCCGCCGTCGTTCGGCCCGGTCAGGGCCACTGCGGTGGCGAGCCGGCCGCCCGGCACGGCCAGCGTCGCGGTCAGCTCCCCGGCGGCGAGGGCCGGCAGCAGTGCGGTGCGCTGGCGCTCGCTGCCCAGCGCGAGGATCAGCGGGGCGGCCAGCGCGGCGGTCGCTATCAGAGGTGAGGGAAGGACGGCGCGGCCGGTTTCCTCGCAGGCCAGGGCGAGTTCGGTGGGCCCGCAGCCCACCCCTCCGTACGCCGTGGGCAGCGCCAGACCGGGCAGGCCGAGCCGGCCGGCGAGCTGCTGCCACAGCTGTGTGTCGTACCCCGCCGGGGTGCGTACCGCCGCCTTGACCTCGTCCGGACCGCAGCGTTTGAGCAGCAGTTCGCGCAGCGTACGGCGGATTTCGTGCTGCTCCTCGGTGAACGCGGCATCCATCGGCGGGCTCCTCCCGGCCGTGCGACAACGCCCGTCCGGTCGACGGGCCCCCGCTTCCGATCTGACGGGCCGTCATAGTAGGGACGGGGGGTGCACTTTCCTAGGGCGGGTTCGCAAGTCACGGCCGCCGCCGGGGAACGAAGGCTCAGGACACGCCGCAGGCAGGGCGGAGCCGGGTCACGTCGCCGTGACCCGGCTCCCTCGGGCCGCTGCCCGGTCAGCGGATGAGGTGGACGGTGAGGTTCGTCTCCGTGTCACTGACGTTGACGGCGTGGACGGAGCCGTGGGCGGTGCGGTAGCGCCCGGTGCCTCCGGTGATCGCGAGGTCGATGTTGCCGGGGCCGGCGGCTGTGACGGTGAACCGGCCCTGCGCGGTGAGCTGCCCCAGGGGAAGCGTGAGGTCGGCCGCGCACTGGAGGTCGAACTCGTCGGCCGGGGCGGTCCGGGTCAGCGTGCAGATCTCACCGTAGGTGCCGACCTGGAGGGCGCCGCGGAAGAGATTCCCGCTGATGACGAATTCGTCGCCCTGGCTGGGCCCGGACGAGCCGTCCACATCGACGAAGGTTCCCTGAGTCTGCTTGGCGACCAGCTGGAATACGGTCTCTCCCGGGGGAAAGGAATCGGCGCCGGCGGCCGATGCCGCGGGTGCGCAGAAAAGGATGGCCGACAGTCCGGTGGCCGCGCTCAGCAGAACCTGCTTGAAGTGACGCACAGTTTTCTCCTCTGGGACTGGAAGGGAATTTCACTGACGCTGTGCCGTGAGGTGCCTTGCTTCCCGGACCGATGGCGCGTGGACGGCATGACCCCGCGACTCCCGCCCGGCCCGTCGGCCGGGATTCCGGTCGGCCGGAACTCGGTGTGCCGGTGCCGCACCGGCCGGCCGGGTCCGCCCGGCCGGCCGTTCGGCGTGCCCGGGTGGATCAGATGTCGGGGTCGGCGACGTAGGTGAATCCGCCGGAGGGGGTGCTGCCGTCGGGGCCGGTGACCATGACGGTGACGGGGCCTGCGGCGCCGCTGGGCGGGGACGTGGCGACCACGCTGGTGTCCGAGACGACCTCGAAGGGCGCCAGGACGCCGTTGAAGGTGACCTGCTCGGTGTAGGCCAGGCCGGTGCCGGTGATCGTCACGATGGTGCCGCCGGAGGTCGGTCCCGTGTTGGGACTGATATCGGTGACGGTGGGCTGGCTGACGTAGGTGTAGGTCAGCCCAACGGCGCTCCCGCCGGCGGTGATCACGGTGACGGCGACGCCGCCCGGCCCCGGTGCACCGGCGGCCCGGACGGTGACCTGGGTGTCGGAGACGCTCTGGATCACGGCACGGGTGGAGCCGAAGTACACATTGATCGCCCCGGAGAGGTTGCGGCCGGTGATGACGATCTCGTCGTCACTGCCACCGACGGGCCCCGCGGCGGGGCTGATGCCGGTGAGGGCGGGCAACGGCACGTAGTAGAAGGTTCCGAGGAAGCCGGTCCCACCCGGGGTGGTGACCGTCACGGGGACGACACCGCCCCCGGCGGGGCTGGTGACGGTCAGCGAGGTATCCGTATTGGCGGTGACGGCGGCCTGGGCGGTGCCGAAGCGCACGGCGGTGGCGTTGGCCAGGTGGTGGCCGGTCACCGTCACGGTGGCGCCGCCCGCCGTGGACCCCTGGTCGGGAATCACGGTCGTCGCGATCACGCCGACGGTGTTGGCCTCGGCGTTGACCACATAGGCGTGCGTCCCGTCGGGAAAGACCGCGAGGCCGGTGGGGCCGGCCCCCACCCCGATGTTCTCGACGACGGTGTGGGTGGCGGTTTCGATCACACTCACCGTGTCCGGGAAGGCATTCGCCACGAACACATGGGCGCCGTCCGGGCTCACCGCCAGGAAGCGCGGCTGGGCGCTGACGCCGACGGTGGCGATGACGGCGTTGGTGGCGGTGTCGACCACACTCACCGTGGAACTGCCGGCATTGGTCACATAGAGGCGGGACCCGTCGGGGTTGAGCGCCAGCAGGATGGGGACATCGCCGGCCGTAATCGTCGTGGTGACGGTGTTCGTGGCGGTATCGATCACGCTGACGCTGCCCGAGAAGCACGCCACGTAGGCGCGGGTCCCGTCCGGCGTGATGACCACGCCGGTCCCCCCGGCCCCGACGGGAACCGTGTCGGTGACCGTGTTGGTGGCCGCGTCGATCACACTCACCGTGGTGCCGGCCTGCTGTGTCACGTAGACGCGGGTGCCGTCCGGGGTGACCGCCGCCACCGTTGGCCCGTCACCTACGGGGATGTCCGCGACGAGGGCGTTCGTGGCGGTGTCGAGCACGCTGACGAGACCGGCACCGGAGACGGTCACATAGCCGCGGGTGCCGTCCGGGCTGATCGCCACGTAGTCGGGACCGGCTCCTGTGGGGATGGTGGCCGTAACGGTGTCAGTGGCGGTATCGATCACACTGACCGTGTCCGAGCCGCGGTTGGCGACATAGGCGCGGGCCCCGCCGGGCGAAAGGGTAATTCCCTGGGGCAGCACACCCACAGGAATGACGGCGCCTGCCGCAAAAGCGGCGCGTAATTCTGAATCCCGCACCTGAGCAGGCGCCGGAATGTCTGACGTAAAGGCGAACATGACACTCCCTGAGGCAGGCGGGACGATCTTGTCCCGCACACGGAAATGTCTGCTCCGCCGTATGGGCAAACAGCGAGCAGTCAACCGGCCTGGAGCGGCCGGCGAAATGCACAAAGCGATGTGAGAATACCCTCCCCAGGAAACCTTTTAAAGGCCACCACATATCTCCGATTCTCCGATAATCGCTTTAAGTCCGGCTCCCTCGGACGGTACGGGCGCTGCGCGGCGGGGGACGCATTCCGGCCACCGCGCGTCGGGGCCGGCCGCCCGGAGTCGCACTCCGCGCCCTGCCCGTCATGCCATATCTGATGTACCGTCAGATTCATGTCTTCAGGGACCGCTTACGGGAATCGCAAGGTCGCCGTCGCCGGAGTCGCCCTGTCCGATTGCGGACGCGTGGACCAGGCCACCCCGTACGCCCTGCACGCCCAGGCCGCCCGCCGGGCACTCGCCGACAGCGGGCTGGACCGGTCGGTGATCGACGGCTTCGCCTCGGCCGGTCTGGGCACCCTCGCACCCGTCGAGGTCGCCGAATATCTGGGCCTGCACCCCACCTGGGTCGACTCGACCGCGGTCGGCGGCGCCACCTGGGAAGTGCTCGCCGCGCACGCCGCCGACGCGATCGCCGCCGGCCATGCCAACGCCGTACTCCTCGTCTACGGCTCCACCGCCCGCGCCGACATCAAGGCCAAGCGCCGCACCTCGAACCTCTCCTTCGGCACCCGTGGCCCGCTCCAGTTCGAGGTCCCCTACGGGCACACCCTGATCGCCAAATACGCCATGGCCGCCCGCCGCCATATGCACCAATACGGCACCACCCTGGAGCAGTTGGCCCAGGTCGCGGTCCAGGCACGCGCCAACGCGGCGGCCAACCCGGACGCCATGTACCGCGACCCGATCACCGTCGACGATGTCCTGGGCGGGCCGGTGATCGCCGACCCGTTCACCAAACTGCACTGCTGCATCCGCTCCGACGGCGGCTGCGCGGTCCTGCTCGTCGCCGAGGACTACGTCCCGGACCTGGCCAAACCCCCGGTATGGGTGCTCGGTTCGGGCACCGCGGTGTCGCACACCACCATGTCGGAGTGGGACGACTTCACCGTCTCCCCCGCGGCGGTCTCCGGCCGGCTGGCCTTCGCCCGCGCCGGGGTCCGCCCCGCCGAGATCGACCTCGCCGAGCTCTATGACGCCTTCACCTACATGACCTTGGTGACGCTGGAGGACCTGGGCTTCTGCGCCAAGGGTGAGGGCGGCGCGTTCGTCGGGGAGGGGCGGCTGCTGCGGGACGGCGAGTTGCCGGTCAACACCGACGGCGGCGGACTGGCCGCCTGCCACCCCGGCATGCGGGGACTCTTCCTGCTGGTCGAGGCGGTACGCCAGCTCCGCGGCGAGGCCGGCCCGGACCGCCAGGTACGCAAACCCGACGGCCGGCTGCCCCACCTCGCGGTCGCCTCGGGCACGGGCGGCTGGTTCTGTTCGTCGGGGACGGTGGTGTTGGGGCGGGGGTGAGGCGGGGCCCGCGACGGCCTCGGGAGGCCGGGCCCGGCGGGAGCCCCGGCGGAGACTCGCGAGCGGGCCCGGCGCCGGGGCCTCAAGGGAGCCCGGGAGACCGACCGTTGATCAGTCGGTGGCCGGTCGGGTGCCGATACTGAAGGCCGTGCCGAAGGGGTCGGTGAGCGCGGCCATGCGGGCGTACGGGGCGTCCTCGGGGGTGCCGGCCGTTCCGCCGGCGGCGACGGCGCGGGCCGCCACTTCGTCCGTGTCCGCCACCTCGAACACGGTCTGCCAGCGGGAGGCGCGGGCCGTGGGGTCGCCGAAGACACCGCCGATCTCATGGCCGTCGGGCCGGCGCAGGAAGGTGAAGTCGAAGTCCGGGAGGTCGTCGTTGCCGTCGAGTGTGAAGTCGAAGACGGTGCTGTAGAAGCGGCGGGCGGGCTCGGGGTCCGGGGACGCGAGGTCGTTGCGGATCAGGGTGTCGGGCTCGTTCACCAGCTCACAGCCCGGCAGCTTACGTCCCTGCCAGAGGCCGAAGCGGGCGCCGACCGGATCCGTCATGACGGCCGTACGGGCCAGGCCCGCCACATCCGAGGGCGGCACCGCCACCGCACCGCCGCACTCGACGATCCGCTCGGCCACCGCGTCACAGTCGTCCGTGGCCAGATAGGGCAGCCACCAGGACTCCCCCTCGACGTCCGCGGCGGAGACGGACCGCAGCGCCGCCACCCGCCGGCCGCGCAGCAGGCACAGGGTGAAGGGGCCGGTCGCCGCCGACCGCTCCTCGTACTCCCAGCCGAACAGCGCGCCGTAGAACTCCTTCGCCCGGTCGAGGTCGGGGACCCCGAGATCGATCCAAGTCGGCGTTCCGAGCGGCTGATTGATGCTGATCTCGCTCAACGTCTGCTCCTTCGCGGTGACATTGCCCGCAACCGACGTTAGTGCGCCTCTAGGACAGGACGTGTCCTAGAGCGGCAGCGGACAACAGGCAGGACGGCAATGGGCAGCGCGACCGCAGGCGGGCGCCCTGCAGGAGCGAGCGTTATGAACAAACGTCATAGACAAGTGTTTAAGACGTTCGTATAGTCGGGTCACCGGTCGGCGAGTGCACCACGACCGAGCGCCACGGCCGCGTGGCGCAGCGCAGGCAGGAGCACCACGACCCCGAAAGGAACCCCCGCCATGTCCGGCACCGTTTCGCCGCCCCCCCGCACCAGGCCCCGGACCGTGCTGATCTCCGGCGCGAGCATCGCCGGCCCGGCGCTCGCCCACTGGCTGCACCGCTACGGCTTCGCGGTGACCGTCGTCGAGCGCGCCCCCGAGCTGCGGACCGGCGGCTACAAGGTCGACATCCGGGGTGCGGCCGTCGAGGTCGCCGCGCGGATGGGAATCCTGGAGGACATCCAGCGCGCCAGTACGGACATGCGGACCGGCGCGTATGTGAACGACGACGGCAAGCGGATCGCCACCCTCCCTGCCGGCATCTTCGGCGCCCGACTCGGCCGGGACGACGAGATCATGCGGGGCGATCTGGCGCGCATCCTCCACGAACGCACCCGGTCCGATGTCGAGTACGTCTTCGGCGACTCGATCACATCCCTCACCGAGCGGCCGGACGGGCGCCACGACGATCACCGCGACGGCCGCCAGGGACGCGCGGGCCACGACACCGGCGGCGTCGAGGTCACCTTCGAGCGCGGCGCGCCCCGCCGCTTCGACCTCGTCGTCGGCGCGGACGGGCTGCACTCGAACGTCCGGCGGCTGGCCTTCGGCCCGGAGGAGCAGTTCGTACGGCACCTCGGGGCGTATATCTCCGCGTTCTCCCTGCCGAACGAACTCGGCCTGGAACGCGAGGAGTTGTACCACGCCGTACCCGGCAAGCTGATCAGCGTCTACAGCTCGGCCGGCGACCCGGCGGCCAAGGGCATGCTCACCTTCCGCTCACCGCGGCTGGCCTACGACCACCGCAAACCGGCAGAGCAACTGGCGTTGCTGGAGGCCGCGTTCAAGGGTGTGGGCGTCTCCCCGTCCGAAGGATGGACGGAGGTCCCACGGCTGCTCGAAGCGGCCCGCGAGGCGGACGACTTCTACTTCGACGGGCTGCAGTTGATCGAGATGGACCGCTGGTCGCGCGGCCGGGTGGTGCTGCTCGGGGACGCCGCGCACTGCGCCTCACCGGCGTCCGGGCAGGGCACGGGGATGGCGCTGGTCGGCGCGTATGTGCTGGCCGGAGCGCTTGCGGAGGCAAGCCGCGGCCCCGAGGAGGCGTTCGACCGCTACGAGAAGGAGATGCGCGGCTATGTCGCGGTCAACCATGCGCTGGCGGCGAAGTTCGCCAAGGAAATGACAGCGGACTCCCGGCGGCAGATCCGGTTCCGGCATCTGATGATGCGGATCCTGCCGCACATGCCGTGGAAGAACCTGGTCGCGAAGAAGATCGCCGAGGACGTCCAGCGCGGCGCCCACGCGATCACCCTCCAGGACCATCCGGCCCCGGCCGCCGCCACCGGTCGCGCTCCGGCCGCCGGACGCCCGACGTACGCTGCCTGACATGACCGATCACCCCGCGCACCAGGACTCCCCGGACGCCGCACCCGCCGACGCCCCGGCGCACCACTCCGACGACGCGGAATCGCAGGCGTTCCGCGAGCTGCTGCGCGGGCTGCGGGTCTGGGACGTCGAACTGCCGTCGTTCGACCCGGCGACGGCCCCGGCCGAACCGCTCCCACTGTTCCGGCAGTGGCTGCGGGAGGCCGCCGAGGCCGGTGTCCCCGAGCCGCACACCATGACGCTCGCCACGGCGGACGCGGCCGGTGTCCCCTCCGTACGGACCCTGATGCTGCACGACGCCGATGAGCGCGGCTGGCACTTCGCCTCGCACCGCGGCAGCCGCAAGGGCCGCGAACTGGCCGAACGTCCGCGGGCGGCGCTCGGCTTCTACTGGCCGGCGGTCGGCCGCCAGGTGCGGGTCCACGGGCCGGTGACCGCGGCGGGCCCCGAGGAGAGCGCCGCCGATCTGCACCGCCGCTCCACGGGCGCGCTGGCCGCGGCACTGGTCGGCCGGCAGAGCGAGGTACTCGGCTCGGCACAGGAGCTGGCGCGCGCCTCGGAGGCGGCCTGGGAGCGCGCCCGGCGCGAGCCGGAGGCGCCGGTGCCGAGCTGGACGCTGTATGTGCTGCACCCCGAGGAGGTCGAGTTCTTCCAGGGCGATGCGCAGCGCCGTCACGTACGGCTCAACTATCGCTACGAGAACGGGCGTTGGGCGCAGGAGCTGCTCTGGCCGTGAGGCGGTGGCGGACCGGGCGGCTCGGGCGGACCGGGCGGCTCGGCTGGCTTGGGCGGACCGGGCGGACCGGGCGGAGCGAGTGCGCAGAGTGGACCGAGCGCACCGGGCGGACCGAGCGCCGCCCGCTCCGCCTTCACAGCTGCTGATACATGATGTGCAGCCCCACATAGCCCTTGGTGGGGTGCAGGAAGCCCTCGGGGAGGGTCGTCATGATCTGGAACCCCAGGGACTCCCACAGCGCGACGGCACCGGTGTTGGTCTCCACCACGGCGTTGAACTGCATCGCGCGATAGCCCTCGGCGCGGGCCCAGGCCAGCACGTGCTCCCCCAGGGCCCGGCCGACGCCGCGTCCGGCGTGCTGCGGATCGACCATGAAGCTGGCGCTGGCGATATGCGAGGCGCCGCCCATGTGGTTGGGGTTCATCTTGGCCGTACCGAGGACGGTGCCGGAGTCGTCGACGGCGACGACCGTGCGGCCGGGCGGTGTCAGCAGCCACATCTCGCGGCCCGTGGCCTCGTCGAGGTCCCGCGGATAGGTGTAGGTCTCCCCGGCCGCCACGATGGTGTGGAAGAAGGGCCAGATGGCGGGCCAGTCGGCCGCGGTCGCCTCACGGATCAGCACGGCCACAGCATGCCTCGGGCCCGGCCGGCCCGCCACCGGAATTCGCCGGGGGCGGGGGCGGGGGCTGGAGCTCCGGGGCGCCGGGGCGCCGAGGGTGCCGGGGCGCCGGGTGTGCCGGGGCGCCGGGTGTGCCGGTGGTTGTTCACGCCGGACGGAAGACGGGGATGGCGACCGCGGTGCCCTCTCCCCCGGCGTTGCCCTCGTCCGCCCCCCGGAAGTGGACCACGAGCGGCATCCCGATCCGCAGCTCCCGCTCCGGGCAGTCGATGATCTCGGTCATCATCCGGGGGCCCTCGGCGAGGTCGACCACGGCCGCGACGTACGGGACCCGGTCGCCGAACGGCGGGAGATCGTTACGGTGCACGACGGACCAGGTGTAGAGGGTGGCGCGGCCGGTGGCCGGCTCCCAGCCGACGTCCTCGCTCCAGCAGTACGGGCAGAACTCGCGCGGATAGTGGTGGGCAGCACCGCAGCCCTCGGCCCGGCAGCGGCGCAGCAGCAGCCGCCCCTCGGCCGCCGCGTCCCAGTACGGCCGGGTGAAGGCATCCACCTCCGGCAGATCGAACCGCACGGCGCTCCGCGCCCCCGCCGCCCCCGCAGCCGCACCCCTCCCCACGGCACCGGCCCCGGCCCCAACCCCAGCCGTCACCGGAACACCCCCAGCACCTCGCCGAACGCCCCTGCCTGCCGGCTCATCGCGAACAGGGCGACGAGGGAGATCGGCGCCGTCATGGCGTTCCTCCCGTGCTCCGCCCCGTCATGGCTCATCAGCACCGGAGCCCCACCGAGCCAGCTCGTCTGCATCCCGCACACCCTCCCGCTGCCGTACCGGGCGTCGGGTCCCGGCGCCGTACACGCGCCGGACAGTCACCCCACTCACCCCTGACGGTACGTCAGTTCAGCCGAAGCGGACCGGGTGCGCAAGGGGCCCGGCGCGACTCACCCGCGTTCCACGGCAGCCGGAGGCGCGCAACCTTTCCCTTGCAGAACCATTCCTGACATGGCGTCAGTTCAGTAATCTAAGAATCTGACTATGCGTCAGCTATTGGAGAGCCGTCACACAGGAGCGGGCGTCTGCGATGCTTGGATCGACTCACGGCACCCTCACCACTCACTCCCGGCCGGCCCGCGTCGTGGCCTGTGGGGAGCAACCACCACACACCGTCCACGGTATGAGTGAACCGCACCGCGACGGCGGGGGACAGGGCGCCTGCCCCGTCGACCGGGATGTCAGCGGCCGCCCACTGCACGCTCCGGTGCCCGACCTGGACCGGTTCTTCCGGCCCGAGTCCGTGGCGGTGATCGGCGCCTCGGACCGCGAGGGCCGCCCCAACACCGGCATCACCCGTCAGCTGATCGCCTGGGCGGAACGGGTCGGTGCCCGGCTCCACCCCGTCAACCCGGGACGCACCGAGGTCTTCGGGCGGCCCTGCCATGCCGGCGTCGCCGACCTGCCGGAACCCGTCGATCTCGCGGTCCTCCTGGTCGGCGACCCGCTGCCGGTCATCGAGCAACTCGCCGAGGCCAAGGTGAAGTTCGCGGTGGCCTTCGCCTCCGGGTTCGCCGAGACCGGCGAGCGCGGTGCGGCCGCCCAGGACCGGCTGGCCGAGGCCGTCGCCCGCTCCGGCCTGCGGCTGCTCGGCCCGAACACCAACCTCAACGCCTTCGAGAAATTCCGTACGGACCTGGACGGGCCGGCGATCGCCCTCATCACCCAGTCAGGCCACCAGGGCCGCCCCGTCTTCAGCCTCCAGGAACTGGGCATCCGCCTTTCGCACTGGGCCCCCACCGGCAACGAGGCCGACCTGGAGACCGCCGACTTCCTCTCCTACTTCGCCACCCGGCCCGAGGTCGGTGCCATCGCCGCGTATGTGGAAGGCCTCAAGGACGGCCGCAGCTTTCTGCTGGCCGCCGATCGCGCCGCCCGCAACAAGGTGCCCGTCGTCGCCGTCAAGGTCGGCCGCACCGAGACCGGCGCCCGGACGGCCGCCTCGCACACCGGCAAGCTCACCGGCGCGGACGAGGTCGTGGACGCCGCGATGCGGCAGTTCGGGGTGATCCGGGTGGACGGGCTCGACGAGCTGCAGGACACCGCGGCGCTGCTGGCCCGCGCCAGGAAGCCCACCGCCGAGGGCGTCGCCGTCTATTCGATCTCCGGTGGCACCGGCGCCCACTTCGCCGATCTGGCGACCGCGGCCGGCCTGCGGCTGCCCACGCTCGGCGCCGCCAAGCAGGCCGAACTCCACCAGTGGATACCGGACTACCTCCACGTCGCCAATCCGGTCGACAACGGCGGTCACCCGGTCGGTGACTGGCGCGGCCGCAAGATCCTCGACGCGATCCTGGCCGACCCCTCCATCGGCATACTGATCTGCCCGATCACCGGCCCCTTCCCGCCGATGAGTGACAAGCTCGCACAGGACCTGGTGGACGCGGCGGAGCAGACGGACAAGCTGGTGTGTGTGGTGTGGGGCTCGCCGGTCGGTACGGAGGACGCCTACCGCCGCACCCTCCTCGGCTCCACGCGGGTGGCGACCTTCCGCACCTTCGCCAACTGCATCACCGCGGTCCGGTCCTATCTCGACCACCATCGCTTCGTCGACGGCTACCGCTCCCCCTTCGACGACGCCCCCCGCGTCCTGTCCCCGTCGGCACGCAAGGCGCACGCCCTGATGCGGCCGGGCCAGCAGCTCAGCGAGCACGCGGCGAAGCAGCTGCTGCGCGCCTACGGCATCCGGGTCCCGCGCGAACAGCTGGTGACCAGCGCGGCGGCGGCCGTACGGGCCGCGAGCCTGGTCGGCTATCCCGTGGTCATGAAGGCCTCCGGGCCGCAGCTCGCGCACAAGACCGAACTCGGCCTGGTCAAGGTCCATCTGACCTCGGCCAGCCAGGTCAGGGACGCCTACCGCGAGCTCACCGACATCGCCCGCTACGAGGACATCCCGCTGGACGGGGTGCTGGTCTGCCAGATGATCGAGCGGGGTGTCGAGATGGTCGTCGGCGTCACCCGGGACAGCCTCTTCGGGCCGACCGTGACCGTCGGCCTCGGCGGGGTGCTCGTGGAGGTCCTGCAGGACGTCGCGGTGGGCGTACCGCCCTTCGGTGAGGACCAGGCGCGCGCGATGCTCGACGAACTCCGCGGCCGCGCCCTCCTGGACGGTGTGCGCGGAGCGCCGCCCGCGGATATCGACGCACTGGTCGAGGTCGTCCTGAGAGTGCAGCGGATGGCGCTCGAACTCGGTGACGAACTGGCCGAGCTGGACATCAACCCGCTGGTGGTGCTGCCGCGCGGACAGGGCGCCGTGGCCCTCGACGCGCTCGCCGTCTGCCCTTGACCACAGCCACAGCCACACCCGCGCCCGCGCCCGCCTCCACAGCCCCGGCCACCACACCGCCCGCCGCCGTGACCACCCCGACCGCACCCTCTGGAGCCGCTCCCCCATGACACCCTCACCGTCCCCCGGTTCCGTTCCCCCTGCCGAGCCCGGCGAGCCCGCCGCCCGCGCGGAACCCGTCGATTCATTGGTACTGCACACCACTGACAACGGCGTCTCGTGGCTCACCCTCAACCGGCCGGACGCGATGAACGCCCTCACCCCTGACCAGCGCGAACGCCTCATCGGCCGGCTCGCCGACGCCTCGGCCGACCCGGACGTGCGGGCCGTCGTCCTCACCGCGACCGGCAAGGGATTCTGCGCCGGCGCCGATCTGCGCGGCTCGCCGTCGGCCGGTGAACGGGTCGCCGGTGATGTCGCCCGGCTGATCCGGGACGGCGCCCAGCGGCTCATCACGGCGGTGCTGGACTGCGAAAAGCCGGTCATCGCCGCCGTCAACGGCACCGCGGCCGGGCTCGGCGCCCATCTCGCACTCGCCTGCGATCTGGTGCTGGCCGCCGAATCGGCCCGCTTCATCGAGGTGTTCGTCCGCCGCGGCCTGGCCCCGGACGGCGGCGGCGCCTACCTCCTGCCACGGCTGGTCGGCCCGCAGCGCGCCAAGGAGCTGCTGTTCTTCGGGGACGCCGTACCGGCCGCCGAAGCGGAGCGGCTGGGTCTGGTCAACCGGGTCGTGCCGGACGGCGAGCTGGCGAAGACGGCCCGGGAGTGGGCCGAGCGGCTGGCGGCCGGCCCGACCCGCGCACTGGCCCTGACCAAACAGCTGGTCAACGCCTCGCTCGACACCGACCGGGCCACGGCCTTCGCCGCCGAGGCCACCGCGCAGGAGATCAATATGACGACGGCCGACGCACAGGAGGGGGTCGCCTCCTTCGTGGCACGACGCCACCCGACGTTCCGGGGACGGTGACCCTCCCCAGGCCGCGTTCCCGGAGCCCCCGCGGGCCTACTTCACCCCGGCAGGGCACTCCGGCACCTCACGGGTGTTCCGCGTGCGCACCCCCGGCAGCCAGCCCCGCACCCCCTGCCCGCTGGTGACCAGATACCAGCGGGTGGAGGTGATGCCCGCTTCGTCGCGGACCATCCGGCCGTCCGTCACCACACAGCGCGCGGCCAGCGCATCACCGTGCCAGACCCGGCCGGCGGAATTGCCGCGCTCGGCGTACTTGGCGTGCGGGTCGTTGGCCAGCCGCAGCGCGCACTCCAGGGAGCGGCCCGTGCGGCAGGCCCGCTCGCTGTTGTGGACCGTTATCTTCACCGTCGGGGGCGGCCCCGCGGGCTGCAGGGTGACGGGCCCGGGACGCACCAGCCACCACACCCCCAGCGCCACCGCGGCCACCGCCGCCGCCACCACGAGCATGACCATGCGCGGCCGCCTCTGGGACAGCGGCACCACGGCGGGTACCTGCTCCGTGCCCGGATCCCTGATGCGGTCCCACAGGCCGGGCGGTGTCTCGATCTGTTCGTCCGCGAGCCGTAGCCGTGCGCGCAGCAGCGCCTCGGCATCGTCCCCGGCTCCGTCGCCTTGGCCACCGCCGAGGTCCAGGCCGTCGCCGCCCGCACCGCCCGCACCGCCGTCGTAGCGTGGCCCCACGCCCACCGTGCCGTTCACCTCCCGGCCTGCCCGTGCTCCGATTCAACGAGGTAGGCGCGCAGCCTGTCCAGCGCACGGGCGCGATGGCGGGCGGCGGTGCCACGATGCACCTTCATTATCTTGGCGGCCTGGTCGATGGTGTAGCCGTCGAGGTCGACGAGGATAACGATGCCGGCCTGCCGGTGCGACAACTGCCCTAACAGGCGCACCGCTTCGATCTCGGCCTGCCGCCGCTCCACGCCGCCGTCCCAGCCGCCGGGCGCCCCACCGAGGCCCCCACCGGCGCCACCTCCCGCACCGGCCTCCTCGACGCCCTCCAGACCGTCGACCAGCACCTGGCGCCGGTCCTTGCGGTAGGCGTCGCGGGCGACGTTGAGCACGGCGGTGAAGGCGTAGGCGTACGGCTCGGGATGTGCGAGGAAACGCTGTGGCCGGGCCGCGAGTTTGAGATACGCCTCGTGCACCACATCCTCCGCGGACTGCCTCGATCCGGCCAGCATCACCGCCCTTCGGTACAACCGTGGCAGCAGCCCACAGAAGACCTCGTCGAAGGTGGGTGACGCGGCAGACGAAGCTGACGATGATGTCGCATCGGCCATGTACCGGAACTCTCCCCCGTGCTCGGCTACGGACGCGGCCGGAGTGGAGCTACCCGCGCGGATGACACGCAATCAGGAATCCAGCCCCCAATTTCCCCCGAATCCGCCGCAGATCACCCCGAGTGACCGGGAAACCACACCTGCGGGTGGCGCCCGCCCCGCACACCTTCACATCTGACGCAGCATCAGATTCAATAAAGACATGATGGGACACGCGGGAATGGCGGCCACGGTCGTGCGATACCTACGCTCCGTCGGCGCGCCCACCACGGCCGCCGCACCGTCCCCCGCCACCGCGCTGCCGCGGCCCACACTGCGCGCGGTACGCGAGGACGAGCGCGCCCCTCTGGACCCGGCAGAATTCCGCTCCGTCCTGGGACACTTCGCCAGCGGCGTCACGGTCATCACGGCCCCCGGGGAGCCGGGCCCGGCCGGATTCGCCTGCCAGTCCTTCGCCTCGCTCTCGCTCGACCCGCCGCTGGTGACGTTCATGGTGGCGCGTACCTCGACCACCTGGCCGCGGATCGCCCGCGCCGGGGTGTTCTGCGTCAACATCCTCGGCGCCGGACAGGGCGACCTGTGCCGCGGGTTCGCGGTCAGCGGCGGCGACAAGTTCGCCGGCGTCCCCTACAAGGCCGCGCCGGCGACCGGCTCCCCACGACTGGCGGACGTCCCCGCCTGGATCGACTGCACGGTGCAGGCCGTCCACACCGGCGGCGACCATCTCATCGTGGTCGGCCGGGTCGAGGCCCTCGGCACCGACCCGGCAGCCGCCGGGGACGGCCCGCTCCTCTTCCACCGGGGAGCCTTCGGGCAGTTCCGGCCATGAGGGCGGCGGTACGCCGACGCGTACCGACCGGCCCGGCCTGCGAGGTTCATACCGCGGACAACAGGCCCGCCCCGAGAGCGCACACACCCAGTACGAACGCGGCCAGGAAGCCGGTGCCCACGACGGTGAGCATCAGCCGGACGGTCCGCCGGGCCCCGGTGCCCCGTCCGGCGACCGCGGCGAGCAGCGCCGCGGGAACGGCGGCCGCGGTGAGCGCCGGCCAGCACACGAGGTAGACCCGGGGCGGCCCCGCCGAGCGGGTGAGGAGCGCGAGCACCGTCCCGTATGCCAGGGTCGCACCGGCCGCGGTGAACGGGGCGGCGGCCGCCGTCCACCACCACTTCGGCCGCCCGTGCCACCCTCCCCACCGGGCCGCCCGGCGCGCCAGCGACAGCGTGGGCAGCACCAGGGTGGCCGTCAGCACAAAGCCGGGGAGGGCGCCGAGGACCAGTGCGAACGGCAGCACGAAAGCCGCCATGAACCCATTGCCGGCCGGGCCCTCCTGGGTGAAGGAGTACAGGGTGAGCCCGACCGCCACGATGACGGCCTCGGCCAGCAGCGCCGCCATCGAGACCAGCAGGGTCCGGCCGCTCCAGACCGGACCAAGGGCGCCGGTCTCACCGGCCCGCCCGGGCGTACCGACCGCCCCGCCGGCTACCCCGGCCCCGTCAGCCCCGCCGGCCCCGTCCCCCGTCGTCCCCATCCCCCATCACCCCTCTCACCGGGATGATGCCCCGCGCAAGAGTCCGCCCCGCCACCGGGGCGCTCTCGGGCCTGCGTGGGGAATCAGCCCTGGGCCGCGACCACCCTCGCGTCCCCCGGGCCCTCCCTCCGCTGCCGGATGACCAGGGCCATCAGCGCCGCGACGGCGCACAGTGCGCCGGACGCGTACCAGACCGGGTTGTACGTACCGAACGCATCGCGCGCCAGGCCGCCCAGGAAGGCGATCAGCGCGGCGCCCACCTGGTGGGCGGCCAGCACCCAGCCGAAGACGATCGCGCCGTCGTCGCCGTAGTGCTCGCGGCACAGGGCGATGGTCGGCGGGACGGTCGCCACCCAGTCGAGGCCGTAGAAGACGATGAAGAAGACCATCGGCGGGTGGACGGTGTCGGACAGCAGCAGCGGCAGGAACATCAGGGACAGGCCGCGCAGCCCGTAGTAGGTGGCCAGCAGCCGGCGGGTGTTGAAGCGGTCGGTGAACCAGCCGGACGCAATGGTTCCGGCGATATCGAAGATCCCGATCACCGCGAGCAGCGAGGCGGCCGCCGTCATCGGCATGCCGTGATCGTGCGCCGCGGGCACGAAGTGCGTCTTGACCAGGCCGTTCGTCGTGGCACCGCAGATCGCGAAGGTGCCCGCCAGCAGCCAGAACGGACCCGTACGGGCCGCCGAGACCAGCGCCCGTACGGCACGCCGGGCCGCGCCCCGCTGCGGCGGCGGCTTGGGGACGAACTCCCTCGCCCCGTACGGCGCGACGCCCACATCCGCCGGGTGGTCGCGCAGCAGCAGCCACACCAGCGGGACGACGGCGAGCGCGGCGAGCGCGACGGTCACCGCGGCCGGCCGCCAGTCGTGCCGGTCGATGATCCAGGAGAGGAGCGGGAGGAAGACCAGCTGACCGGAGGCGCCGGCCGCGGTGAGGATGCCGGTGACCAGCCCGCGCCGGGCGGTGAACCAGCGGCCGGTGACCGTCGCCGCGAAGGCCAGCGCCATCGAGCCGCTGCCCAGGCCCACCAGCACCCCCCAGGACAGGACGAGTTGCCAGCTCGCGGTCATGAAGACGGTCAGCCCGGCGCCGGCCGCGATCACCGTCAGGGCGACCGCCACCACCCGCCGGATGCCGAACCGGTCCATCAGCGCGGCGGCGAACGGCGCCGTCAGCCCGTAGAGCGCGAGGTTCACCGACACCGCAAAACCGATGGTGCCGCGCGACCAGTGGAACTCGGCGTGCAGCGGCTCGATGAGCAGACCGGGGAGGGAGGCGAAACCGGCCGCGCCGATGATGGTGAGGAAGGTGACGGCGGCGACGGACCAGGCCCGGTGCGGGCGCCGCCGACGGGGCGCCGGGGCAGGGGCGGGGTCCGCCGTGCGCAGAGGCAGTTCGGGTGTCTGGGTCACCGGAGCAGCTTCGTCCGTCACCCCCGGACGGAACGAGTGGCCGGAAGGCCAGGGTTCATCAGGATCGGGCCAGGGCCCTATCCGAACGTCAGCACACCCCGCGCCACCCGCCCATGATGGGCGTCGTCCGCCGCCTCCGCGAAGTCCTCCACCGGATACGTACGGGTCACCAACTCGTCCAGCAGCAGCCGCCCTTCGCGGTACAGGCGGGCGTAGAGCGCGATGTCCCGCTGGGGTCGCGCCGACCCGTAACGGCAGCCCAGTATCGACTTGTCGAGATACATCGACGACACCAGGAACGAGGCCTCCGCGGTGGCCGGCGGCACACCGAGCAGCACCGCCTGGCCGTGCCGGTCCAGCAGATCGACGGCCTGCCGGATCAGCCGGGTGCTGCCCACACACTCGAAGGCATGGTCGGCGCCGGTCGGCAGGACCTCCTTCACCGCCTTGACGCTGTCGGCCACCGCCGACGCATCGATGAAGTGCGTCGCCCCGAACTGCCGCGCCACCACCTCCTTCGCGGGGTTGGCGTCCACCGCCACGATCACCGACGCCCCGGCGATCCGCGCGCCCTGGAGCACATTGAGGCCGATCCCGCCGGCCCCGATCACCACGACCGAGTCCCCGCGGTCCACCTTCGCCCGGTTGAGCACCGCCCCGACGCCGGTCAGCACCCCGCACCCGATCAGCGCCGCCGAGGTCAGCGGAATGTCCTCGGCGATCTTCACGGCCTGCACCGCCTTGACGACCGTACGCTCCGCGAACGCCGAGTTCGACGCGAAGCTGAACAGCTCGCGCTCGCCCCGCCGGAACGGCTTCTGGGGCATCCCGATCGCCTTCCGGCACATCGTCGGCCGCCCCCGGTCGCACTCCGCGCACGCCCCGCAGTTGGCCAGCGTCGACAGCGCGACATGATCACCGGGCGCCACATGGCCGACGCCCGCACCCACGGCCTCGACCACCCCCGCGCCCTCGTGCCCCAGCACCACCGGCACCGGAAACGGAATGGTCCCGTCGACCACCGACAGATCGCTGTGACACAGCCCCGCGGCCCGGATCCCGACCAGCACCTCACCCGGGCCCGGGTCCCGCACCTCCAGATCGTCCACGACCCGGGGCTGCTCGCCGTCGAATATGACGCCTCTCATCACCGCTCCAGTCTGGGCAGGCCGAGCACGCGCTCGGCGATGATGTTGCGCTGGATCTCGTTCGAGCCCCCGTAGAGGGTGTCGGCCCGGGTGAACAGGAACAGCCGCTGGAGCGCGTCGAGTTCGTACGGCGCCCGCGCGGTCCAGTCGACCGGCCCGAGCGCCGCCGCGGCGCCCCGCACCCGCATCGCCAGCTCCCCGAGCCGCTGGTGCCAGCCGCCCCACAGCAGCTTCGCCACACTCGGCGCCCCCGCGTCCCCGGCGGTACCCAGGGTCCGCAGCGCGTTCCACCGCATGACCTTCAACTCGGCCCACTGTCCCACGAGTTGATCACGCAGCACCGGATCCCGCAGCGACCCGCAGCGCACCGCGGCGGCGATCACGGCGGCCAGCTCCGCAGCGAACCCGATCTGCTGCACGAGCGTGGACACCCCCCGCTCCCGCGCCAGCAGCCCCATCGCCACCCGCCAGCCCGCGCCCTCCCCGCCCACCACGTGCGGGGCCAGCGCCCCGTCGAAGAACACCTCGTTGAACTCCGCCGTCCCCGACATCTGCCGGATCGGCCGCACCTCGATCCGCCCCGGCTGGTCCATCGGCACCAGCAGGAACGACAGCCCCCGGTGCCGCCGCTCCCCCGGATCCGTCCGCGCCAGCACGAAGCACCAGTCGGCCTCCCGGGCCAGCGACGTCCAGACCTTCTGCCCGCTGACGCGATACCCGGCCCCGTCCCGGACCGCCACCGTGCGCAGCCCCGCCAGATCCGACCCCGCCTCGGGCTCGCTGTAACCCTGGCACCACAGCTCCTCCCCCCGGGCGATGGCCGGCAGAAACCGCCGCCGCTGCGCCTCGTCCCCCTCCGCGATCAGCGTCGGCGCCAGCAGGTTCTCCCCGATGTGCCCCACCCGCCCCGGCGCCCCGGCCCGCGCATACTCCTCGGCCCACACGACCTGCTGGCTCAGACTCCCCACCCGATTCCCGTACGCCCCCTCCCACCCGAGCCCGATCCACCCCCCACTCCCCAACTCCCGCTCCCACGCCCGCCGCCCCCCAACCCCCTCGTGCTCACTCCCGGGACCCCCCACCCCCGCCAACGCGGCGTACTCCCCCACGAGATGCCCCGAAAGCCACTCCCGGGCCTCACTCCGGAACGCCTCATCCGCACTCCCGAACTCAAAGTCCACAACGCCCTCCCACACCAACCCCCACCAACCTCCAGAACTCCCCCCACGGGAGGGGACGGGCCGGAGGGGCAGGGGTGTGGGACGTAAAGCGAAGCAGTCCCACACCCCTGCCCCGGAGGCCCGTCACCGCACCCAACACCCACCCAGCCCGCCGCAGGCGCAACGGCGGGGAACCCGCAAGCATCACCCGCGCCCAAGCCCCGCGCAGCGGCCGGCGCAACGGCGAGCAACAACCATGGCGGGAAAGCCGAAAACGCGGGCCCGCCACCTACCGATTCGGCCGCGCCTTCGCCTCCGCCGCCGCAGCCATAGACGCCACCCGCCCCAACATCGGCATCGGATCCACCCCCACGCACCCCGGCAACACCTCCGCCACCCGCTCCGGCGTCCACCCGCCCCCCTCGGCATATACGGAGCGCAGCTCCACCGGCTGGGCCCAGACGGCGATCTTCGGCCCGGCGACCGTATAGACCTGCCCGGTGATCTCCCGGGCCCGCTCGCTCAGCAGATAGACGACCAGCGCCGCCACGTCCTCCGGCTCACCGATCTCCGTCAGTTCCATCGGCACCTTCGCCGACATCCGCGTGCGCGCGACGGGCGCCACCGCATTGGCCGTCACCCCGTACTTGTGCAGCCCGAGCGCGGCGCTCCGCACCAGCGAGATGATCCCGCCCTTCGCGGAGGCGTAGTTGGCCTGGGAAACCGACCCCTGGTGATTCCCGCTGGTGAAGCCCACCAGCGTCCCGGACCCTTGGCGCCGCATCACCGCCGCCGCCGCCCGGAACACCGTGAACGTCCCCTTCAGATGAGTGGCGACCACCGGGTCCCACTCCTCCTCGGTCATGTTGAAGAGCATCCGCTCGCGCAGGATCCCGGCCACGCACACCACGCCGTCGATCCGTCCGTACTGCGCCAGCGCGGTGTCCACGATCCGCTGGCCGCCGGCCATGGTCGACACATCGTCGGCGACCGCGGCCGCGACTCCTCCCGCCGCCTCGATCTCCTTCACCACGGACTCGGCGACCTCGCTGCTGGGTGCGCCGCCCTCGATGGAGACCCCGTAGTCGTTGACGACCACTTTCGCGCCCTGTTCCGCGCAGGCGAGGGCGACCGCCCGGCCGATGCCGCGGCCCGCCCCCGTGACGGCGATCACTTTGCCGGCCAAGAAGTTCCCCATGCCGTGACCCTTCCCGCAGTTTCTGACGGACCGTTAGATTTTTGAGCAGACCCGGTACGAACACAAGACCCCGGGCCGAACCCGGCCCGGCCGCCCCGAGGAGGGCCCATGCCCCTGCCACAGGAGTTCCACGAGATCGCCAAACGCGTGAACAACTGGGGGCGTTGGGGCGCGGACGACGAGATCGGCACGCTCAACCTGATCACCGGTCAGGTCGTCCGGGAGGCCGCCGCCGGCATCCACAGCGGCCGCCGTATCCCGCTCGCCCTCCCCCTCCAGCACGACGGCGTGCAGACCGGCCTGATACCGGGCCGGGTCAATCCGCTGCACACCATGACGGCCATCAACCAGGAGATCTTCGGCCCCGGTACGGTCGCGACCTCGGACGACGCGGTCACCATGGGCCTGCAGTCCGCCACCCACTGGGACGGCCTCACCCATGTCTCCCACTCCGGGCGGCTCTACAACAACCGGCCCGCCGACTCGGTCACCGCGCACGACGGCGCCACCTGCCTCGGCATCGAGAAGGCCACCCCGCTCGTCTCCCGCGGGGTCCTCCTGGACGTGGCCCGGGCGCGCGGGACCGACGTGCTGCCCGGCGGGCACGCCGTCACACCGGAGGACCTGGACGCCGCCGAGGAACTGGCCGGGACGACGGTCCGGTCCGGCGATATCGTCCTCGTCCGGACCGGACAGCTGCGGCACTATCTCGCCGGCGACCGGCAGGCCTACGCCTTCCCGTCACCCGGCCTGTCGCTGCGCACTCCGGAGTGGTTCCATGCACGCGATGTCGCGGCGGTCGCCAACGACACCCTGACCTTCGAGATCTTCCCGCCGGAGATCGAGAACCTGTGGATGCCGGTGCACGCCCTCCATCTCGTGGAGATGGGCATGCTGCAGGGCCAGAACTGGAATCTGGAGGAGCTGTCGACGGCCTGCGCGGAAGAGGGCCGCTACGCGTTCTTCCTGTCCGCCATGGCCGAACCGTTCGTCGGAGCGTCCGGCGCACCCGTCGCCCCCGTAGCGATCCTCTGAGGCGGTCCACCGAAGCGGTCCGCCGAGGATGTCCACCGAGGCGATCCTCCGGGGCGGCCCACCGAGGCGGCCGCGCCGAGTCGCCGACCGCACCGGCCGGCGACTCGACGGCGCCCGGCCGACCAGGTGGCGGTGCGCTCATGCGCGCCCCGAGCACGGCACCGCGGACCGCCACCCTCCCCCGGCTCCCGCCAGGGCCCCCGACCAGGCCACGATCCGCACTCGTCAAGGCCCCGGACCGGAATCCCGGCCCTCCCCACGACCTCGGCGTCCCCTCGCGGCGCATCGCTTCACCCAAGGGTGATCAACTGAGCACGCCACGTCAACACCTGGTATGGACTAATTTCGTTACGCCCGATTCGCCCTACCTGACGGCAGTGCGCCGCTGGTGCGCCAATCAGCTCGATTACGCCTGGTGTGTCACAGCGCGTGAGGCCGTGCAATGGGGCTCATAAGCACCCAGATCGGACCCGGCTGCCAACAGCAGTGGCCGGCCGCGGTCCACCTCGCACCAGATCCGCTTGCCGGCGCCCTCCTGCTGCCAGCCCCAGCGGTCGGCCAGGCCGTCGACCAGCTCCAGGCCGCGGCCGTTGGTGTCGTCGCCGTCGGCGTGCCGCTGGCGCGGCGGGCGGGCGCTGGCGTCCGCCACTTCGACCCGGACCGTGCCCACCACGGCGCCCGAGCCGGAGAAACACATCCGCAGCTCGGCCGCCGCGCCGGTGTGCACCACGGCGTTGGTGACGAGCTCGGAGATCAACAGGATCAGCGTCTCCGCGAGCGGTTCATCGACCCCTATACCGGAACCCACGAGCCGCGACCGGGCCCACCGCCGGGCCCGCCCCACCTCCGCGGGGTCGGGCCGTACGTCCAACTGCACCTGAAGCACCTGCACCGCTCACACCATCCGAACCGGCGGAAACATCGCCTCGCGCCTCCACGGAGTCACGGTGCGTGACCCCGGCGATGCACAGCATGGTTGACGTTGAGTCACCCCAACAAGCGCTTCGGGCATATTCCAGCGCAAGGGAGTATGCGTCCTGCATACTGTGCGACGCACTTTGCGGGGAGTCGAACAAGGGGGGCGACCGGGCCCCTGCCTTAGGCGGGCGGCGCGCAGTCCGTACCCCGGAGCCGTCATTCCGACGGCACCGGGTTCGTTGCGCCACAGAACCACTCGCACCCAACGGAGAGTACCCGAGCGGAGCGCCGACTCCCCCCTGTGACGAGTCACGCCTAGGACACAACCCGATATCGACACTCCGTGACCACTTCTGCATGGTGAGTCCGACATTCCGCACACGGGGTGCGAGAGTCTGACATCACCGGCCACCGCGCACCTCCGGAACGGCCTTCGCGCCCGCGCCGTCAGGCGATCAAGCCCGCGGCCAGCAGCTCCTCCGCCTCGCCCGCCGCCCCCCAGCACTCGGCGCGCAACCAGGCCCGCTTGAGATGCAGATGGACATCGGCCTCCCATGTGAAGCCCATTCCGCCGTGGACCTGCAGACAGTCCCGTGCGTTACGCACCGCGGCCTCGTCGGCGAGCAACTTCGCGCCCGTGATGTCGAGAACACTCTCCGTGATCGACGCCGCATACACCGCACTCCGGGCCATTTCCGCCCGTACCAGCATCTGTGCGCACAGCTGCTTGACCGCCTGGAACGAGCCGATGGGGGCGCCGAACTGCTCGCGCTCACGGGCGTGGCCGGCCGCCATCTCGACCGTGCGGACGGCGCTGCCCAGCTGCTGGGCCGCGGTGAGCAACGCCGCCTCGCGACGGAGCCGGGGGACGTCCAGGGCAACAGGGTCGGTGCGCGGCAGGTCCAGGACGCGGGCGAGCGGGGTGAGGGGATCGACGGAAGCAAAAGGGGCGCAGGACACCCGGTCCGACGCGCTCCGGTACGCACCGCCCGTGCGCTCCCGTGCGCCCTCCTCCTCGTCACCCTCCACCTCGCCACCCCCCTCCTCGCCACCCTCCACCAAGATCAACTCATCGCATCCGGCCGGGTGTTCCCACAGCACCGGCTCCCGCGCCCCCTCGCACAGCCCGACGGTCTTCTCCCCGGTCGCGACGCCGTCCACCACTCCGGCCAGCAGCTGGCACGCCACCAGCGGCCCCGGCAGCAGCGCGCGCCCGGCCTCCTCCAGGACCAGCACCGCCTCCGGCAGCCCCAGCCCCACCCCGCCGCCCTTCTCCGGCAGCCGCAGCGCGAAGAACCCGGCCGCGCCCAGCTCGCGCCACAGCGCACGGTCCGGTCCGGGGTCCTCGACGGCCGCCCGCAGCCGGTCCCGGCCGAACCGCCCGGCCAGCAGCTCCCGGGTGCCGTCCTTCAACGCCCGCTGCTCATCGGTGAGTTGGAAGTCCATCGCCGGTCATCGCCCCTTCGGCAGGCCGAGGATCCGCTCGGCGACGATGTTCTGCTGGATCTGCGAGGTGCCGGCCGCGATGGTGTACGAGAGGGACGACAGCCGGTCCGCGACCCACTCGTGGTCCGCGTCCAGCGCCCCGGCGCCCAGCACCTCGGCCGCCGTGTCGTACAGCTCCTGCCGGGCGTGCGAATAGCGCAGCTTGAAGACCGAGCCACCGGTTCCCGGGACGCCGCCGCTGCCCCGCTGCCCACCGCGCGCGGGGGCCCGCATCGCCTCGCTCACATTCCACTGGGTCAGCCGCCACAGCGCCGTGAACTCCGCGTGCAGCCTGCCCAGTCTGCGGCGCAGCACGGCATCGTCCCAGCGGCCGTTGGCCCGGGCGGCGCGGGCCAGCGCGCCGAGCACCCGGCGGCAGGCCACCACCTCGCCGACGAAGGCGGTGCCGCGCTCGAAGGACAGCGTCACCATCGTCACCCGCCAGCCGTCGTTCTCCGCACCGACGCGGTTCCCGGCCGGGACCCGTACGTCGTCGAGGAAGACCTCGGCGAACTCCGTCGAGCCCGCGAGGGTGCGCAGCGGCCGGACCGTCACGCCCGGCGCGTCCATGGGCATCGCCAGCCAGCTGATGCCGCGGTGCTTGGGCGCGGCCGGGTCGGTGCGGACCAGGAGTTCGCACCAGTCGGCGACCTCGGCGTGCGAGGTCCAGATCTTGGCGCCGTTGATGACGTAGGTGTCCCCGTCGCGGACGGCCCTGGTGCGCAGCGCGGCGAGGTCGGAGCCGGCGTCCGGTTCGCTGAAGCCCTGGCACCAGATCTCCTCGCCGCGCAGGATCGGCGGCAGCCAGCGGGCGCGCTGCTCGGCGGTGCCCTCGGCGGCGAGGGTGGGCCCCGCGTGCAGCAGCCCGACGAAGTTCGCGCCGACGTAGGGCGCCCCGGCGCGCTCCGTCTCCTCCAGGAAGATCAGGTGCTGGGCGGGGGTGGCGCCCTGCCCGCCGGCGTCCCGCGGCCAGTGCAGGCCCGCGTATCCGGCGTCGTACAGCATCCGCTGCCAGGCCGTGTCGTACGCCCGGCGGCCCGGCCAGTCGGTCGCGGCGGGCGGTGCGGGGAGCCGGGGCAGCACCTCGCCGAGCCACCGGCGCAGCCGGGCCCGGAACTCTTCCTCCTCGGGTGTGCAGGTGAGGTCCATGGCGGCTACTTGCCGAGGTCCGGGCCGGGCCCGCGGACCGCATTGCCGCGCACCGGCCCGTGGCCGGAGAAGTGCGCGGGCCCGGTCGCACGGCCGTCGACGCCGATGCTGCGCGGCAGCTCCCTCGGGTTCGCCATCGCTGTCCCCTCACCTCGTATCTGATGCACCGTCAGAACGAGGCTAGCCCGGCCCCTCTGGACCGACAAGGCGCCGGCCTCTAATCTCGGCGGGCGATCTGACGCATCGTCAGCGAAGGGGAGGGCCAGATGACCGGCACCACCTTCTGGGACCTGGTCGCCCGGCGCGCCGCCCGTACCCCTGACGCGCCCGCCCTCATCCAGGGGGCCGAATCCGCCCGGCAGGAGCGGCGGATCACCTTCGGCGCCCTGCACCGGCGCGCGGAACGGGTCGCGGCCGGCCTGTACGAGACGGGCGTACGGCCCGGCAGCCGGGTCGTCTGGCAGCTGCCGACCCGGATCGAAACCGTCCTGTTCAGCCTCGCCCTGGCACGGATCGGCGCCGTCCAGAGTCCGGTCGTGCCGCTCTACCGCGCGCATGAGGTCGGCCAGGTGCTGCGCCGCACCCGCGCGGCCTTCTTCGCCGTCCCCGGCGTGTGGCGCGGCTTCGACCACCGCGCCATGGCGGACCGTCTGGCCGCCGGTCTGCCCGGTCCGCTCACCGTCATCGAAGCGTACGACACGCTGCCCGACGCCGACCCGGCCGTCCTGCCCCCGCCGCCGGCCGACGACGACGAGGTCCGCTGGATCTACTGGACCTCCGGCACCACCGCGGCCCCCAAGGGCGTGCTGCACACCGACCGCAGCCTGCGGACGGCCGGCCGGTGGCTGGGCGCGGCGCTGCGCCTCGGCCCGTCGGACATCGGCTCGATGGCCTTCCCGTACGCCCATGTCGCCGGGCCCGACTACACCGTCATGCTGCTGGAGCACGGCATCCCGGCCGTCCTGCTGGAGCACTTCGCGCTACCGGGCGCGCTCGCCGCCTACCGCCGCCACCGCGTCACCCTCGCCGGCGGCTCCACCGCCTTCTACGCCCTCTTCCTCGCCGAGGCCCGCAAGCTTCCGCCCGGCCGCCGGCTGCTGCCGTCGCTGCGGCTGCTGGCCGGCGGCGGCGCGCCCAAGCCCCCCGCGCTGTACCACGAGGTCGTCGCCGGGCTCGGCTGCCAACTCACCCACGGCTACGCCATGACGGAGGCCCCCATGGTCACCATGGGCGACCCGTACGACAGCCCCGGGCACCTGGCCGGCACCGACGGCCGGCCCCCCGCGGGCATGGAGATCCGTATCGCCCCCGGGAGCGGGGAGATCCGGCTGCGCGGCCCCGCCGTCTGCCGCGGCTACCTCGACGAGCCCGCCCCCTTCGACGCCGACGGCTTCCTCCCCACCGGAGACCTCGGCCACCTCGCCCCCAGCGGGCACCTCGTCGTCACCGGCCGCCTCAAGGACATCATCATCCGCAAGGGCGAGAACATCTCCGCCCAGGAGATCGAGGAACTCCTCTCCCGCCATCCCGACATCGCCGACGCCGCCGTGGTCGGCCTGCCGGACACCACCCGCGGCGAACGCGTCTGCGCGGTCGTCGAACAACCCCCGGGAGCACGGGAATTGACCCTCGCCACCCTCTCCGCGCACCTCCTCTCCCACGGCCTCGCCCCGCACAAGCTCCCCGAACAGCTGGAGCTGCTGCCCGCCCTGCCCCGCGACACGACCCTGCGCAAGGTCCGCAAACAGCAGCTGCGGGAGCGGTTCGGGGGCGGTGGGCCGGGGCGGGGTGAGGCGCCCGACCCGCCGCCCCAATGACCGCCCATGCGGACACTCGCTGTCCTCCACCCCTCCTACGCTCCCCCCATGAGCCACTCACGACCCCATATCGACACCGCCGGCCGGCGGGCCCGGCTCGGGCGGCGGCAGTTGCTGGCGGGCGGGCACCGGGCGGACCGCGTGGAGGAGGTCGCCGAGGCGGTCGTGGGGCTGCATGCCAGCGATCCGGCGACCGTTCATCTGGCGGCCTGCGCGCGGCTGGCCGAGCCGGATCCGGCGGAGGTGGAGCGGGCGCTGTACGACGACGGCTCGCTGGTCCGGATGCTGGGGATGCGCCGCACCCTCTTCGCGGTCGGCGCCGGGCTCGTACCGGTCGTCGCCTCGTCCACCGCACGGGCGGTCGCCGCCAAGGAGCGGGCGGGGCTGGTCCGGTGGCTCACCGAGGGCGCGCCGGGGTGGGACGAGCGGCGGCTGGCCGAGGCCGAGGCGAAGGTGCTGGCCGTGCTCGGCGGGCGGGGTGCGGCGACCGCGGCCGAGCTCACCGCGGAGGTGCCCGAGCTGCGCGAGGCCATCGTGGTCTCCCCCGGCAAGCCCTACCAGGCCACGGTCGCCGTCTCCAGCCGCATCCTGCGCGTGCTGGCCGCCGAGGGCCGTATCCGGCGCGGACGGCCGCGCGGCGGCTGGACCAGCAGTTCCTTCCGCTGGACGCCCGGCACCGCGTTCGCCGAAGTGCCCGCGCCACCGGCACCCGAGGCGCGCGCCGCACTCGCCCGCCGCTGGCTCGCCTCGTACGGCCCGGCGACCGTCGAGGACCTCAGGTGGTGGACGGGCTGGACGCTCACCGCCACCCGGCAGGCGCTGGCCGCCACCGGCGCCGTCGAAGTGACCCTGGACGGCGGCACCACGGGCGTCGCACTGCCCGACGACCTCGGCCCGGTCGCCGCACCCGAACCCTGGGCCGCTCTGCTGCCCGGCCTCGACCCCACCACGATGGGCTGGAAGGCCCGCGACTGGTACCTCGCCCCGGACCAGGTGCCGCAACTCGTCGACCGCAGCGGCAACATCGGTCCGACGGTGTGGTGGGACGGCCGGATCATCGGCGGCTGGGCCCAGCGGGCGAACGGTGAGATCGTCTGGCGGCTGCTGACCGACGACGGAGGCAGCGAGGCCGAAGCGGCGGTGGCGGACGCGGCGGCCCGGCTGGCGGACTGGGTCGGTGGGGTCCGTGTCACCCCGCGCTTCCGTACGCCGCTGGAGCGGGAGTTGAGCCGGTAGCGACCGGCGGCGGGCCGGCGCCAGGCCGCCTCAGCGCGGCCGGTAGGCGCTCGTCGCCTGCCCGTAGAGCTGGTCCACCTCGTGCCGGCCGCGGTCCGGGCCGATGACGAGGACGAGGTGGTAGCGGCCCTTGTGGATCATCGCGAGGTTCCGTACGTACACCTCGCGGCCGCTGCTGTCGCGCCAGGAGAAGGTGCCCTCGGCCATCGCCGTCTTCCCGACGTCGATCCGCTGGAGGCCGGAGGCCGAGGCCCAGCCGGAGGAGCGGTACGGCGCCAGCTCGGGCTCCTCGTTCTGCAGATACGCCATCGGGTCGGTGCCGAAGCGCGCCGTCGTGTCGCGGCCGGGCACCACCACCAGCTCATAGTCCCCGCCGACGTACCGCACCTGGCCCCGGTCGTTCGCACCGCGCCGCTGCCAGTCCTTGCGGACCGCGACCTGGAATCCCTTCGGGTCGCTGCGCACCTCGAAGCCCTTGGCGAGCTCGGCGGGCGCGGTGGACTGCGGGGCGCCGGTGCCGGCGGAGGCGTGGTCGCGGTCGCTCTCCTCGTCCCCGGACGGTGCGGGACTGCCGCCGGGCGCCGCACCCGAGGTGCCCGTACGGTCCGCGCCGCGCTCACCCGCCTTGGAGTCCGAACCGGACTTCGGCAGGAACGCCATCGCATAGACGACCGCGCCGACGAGCAGCAGCAGGATCGCGGTGAGCAGCACCCGGCCGAGGTGGCGCGGTGCACGCGACGGGCGGGATGCGGTGGCCGGGCCGGCCTGCCCGCTCATCTGCTGCTCGTACGGGTCCCGGTCCGCGGGCCCGCCCCGTCCGGGCGGTGGGGCCGGGTTGCCGGACCTGGCCGTGCGGGCCGGTCTGGACTGCCGGAGCGGCTTCGGCTGCTTCGGGGGGCGGGGCGGGCGGGCGGTGGAGACCAGCGGGGTGGACTGCTCCGGGGCCGGCGCCTGCGGCGCGGGCGGTGCGGCCGCGGCGGCGCTCACGGCGGCCGGTGCCGGCTGCGGCCGTGCGCGGCGGGGCGTCCGGGTCTTCTTGTGCCGCCCCTTGCGGACGAGTTCGCCGCGGCGCCGCACGATCGGCAGCCGCCGCGGGTCGGCCACCTCCGCCGGCATCGTCACCAGTCGGCTGCCGACCTCCGGCTCCGGTGCGGTACGGATCAAGGAGCGCAGCCAGCCGCTCAGCTCCTCGGCATCCGGGCGGTCGGCCGGGTCCTGGCGCAGCAGGGACTCGACGACCGGCCGCAGCGCCCCGCACTCCTCGGCGTCCGCGGGCGGCTGCGAACAGACCAGCTGCGCCAGTTCGACGGCGTTGTCCTCGGGGAACGGCGGCTGCCCCTGCACGCTCCGGTAGAGCAGCGCGCCGACCGCCCACAGATCGGTGGCCGGGCCGACCGGCGGCGCCAGCTGCCAGTTCTCGTGCACCGGCCCGGCCTGCTCCGGCGCCCAGCGCTCGGTGACCGGGCCGATGACGGTCAGCCGCGCCTGGCGGGCCCGTTCGGCGGCGAGCCCGGCGGTGGGCCGGCCGTACGCGGGCGCGGTGCCGCCGTCCGGGGCGGGCTTGGTCAGCGAGGTCTTGGCGTCGGGTCCGGCCGGTGCGGGCTCGCCCGGGGCAGGGGCGTCCGGGGCAGGGGCGTCCGGGGCGGGCTCGTCCGGCAGGGCTCCGGCCGTGGTGGGCGGCTCGGCTCCGCACAGCGCTTCCTGGGCCGCGCCCGCCGCCAGACCGGTCAGGATGGCCCGGCCGTCGTCGCAGACCAGGACCGTACGGGCGGTGATGTTGCGGTGCAGCCGGCCCTCAGCGTGCAGCACCCGCAGCGCGGTGAGCAGATCCGCGGCGATCTCCGCGGCGCGGTGCGGGGACAGCGTCCGCTCGGCGAGCAGCGCGGACAGCGGGCGGGCGAAGAGGAGTTCGGCGACGATCCACAGGCTGCCGTCCTGCGCGAAGACGTCGAAGACCTGCTCCAGCCGGGGGTGGTCGGCCAGCTGGGCGGTGGTCGTCGCGGCGTCCAGCGCGCGTCGTACGGCGGGGTCCCGGGGGCTGCGGTCGGCCACCCCCGCCCCGCCGGTCAGCCGCGGGGCACCGTAGCGGCCGCCGGCACCGCCCTCGGCGGGCCCGGCCGGCTCCGCGCCCACGACCTCCGCTTCGACGACCTCCGGCAGCGGCACCTGGCGGACCAGGACCTCCTGTCCGCTGAACGTGTCGAACGCCCGGGACTCGGTGAAGTCATCGTCGCCGAGGGGCCGCAACGGCAGGCGGTAACGCTCGGCGAGCACCCTTCCCGCGTACTCGTCCACGACGCCTCCCCGCAGCGCGCGCTGTGTCTACCGTCGCGCCGGAACGCCCTCGGCGCTGGCGCCTCCGGTCACTTCCGGTCGTATTCCCGCCGATTGCGGATGCGTACGGTCTTCGCGGTCTCACGATACGTGCCCGCACCGGAGCTTGCGGCCCGGTCTGCGCAACGACGCGCGCTCTGTCCGCTCATCGCCCGGCCGCTGCCCCGGTCCCGCGCTCAGTCCTTGATCGCGAAGGTCTTGAACGCGGTCCTGACCACGTTCTGACACTCCTTCTCCGACCAGGCGTCCGCCTTGCAGGTGATCATGATGGCGTAGCCGTGCTGGTCGTCGGCCTTGAAACCGCGGTCGAGGACCCGCACCTTCTGGCCGCTCTGCCGTCGCGTGAAGGACCAGTCGGCGACGGTCGGATAGTCGCGCCACTTCACCGACTTGATGCTGATGAGGTGGTAGTCCTCGCTGGAGCCGCGCACGGCCGGCTCCAGGCTGCGCCAGGAAGCCGCCGCGTCGGTGCCGGGCTCGGCGTTGTAGTCCACCTGGACGCGGGGGAAGCCGCCCGAGGCGCTGTAGATGACGCCGGAGCCCTGCCCCGCGGTGGCCGTCTGCTTGAAGCCCTTGGGCATCGCCATACCGAAGTGGAACCGGCCGTTGGAGACCTGGGCGAAGCCGTCCGGCACCGCCTTGCCGCCCTTGCCGTCCTTCCCGCCGGTGTCGCCCTTGTCCTCGGCCGGGCTGACCCCGCCCGGCGTCTGCGGGGCCGGCGAGGCGGGCCCGTCCTTCGCGTCCTCGCCCGTCCCGGCCGATTCCGTGGAGGGCTTCGCCTTCGCCGCGGACGACGCCTTGTCGTGCTTGCCGGCCGGCTTGCCGCTGTTCTTCGTGGTGTCACCGCCGCTCAGCGCGACGGCCAGGACCGTGCCCAGCACCGCCAGGGCGACGATCACGGCCACGATGATCAGCGTGCGGCGCGGGACGACATCGGTCACCGAAGCACGCGTCGACGGACGGTTCCCGTCACCGGGTCTGGAGTCCGCACGGGCTCGCGCGGCGTCGGCAGCGGCAGTGGCGGCCGTACGGACCGTCTGCAGGGCGGCGCGCAGCCGCTCCTTGGCGGCATCGGTGTCGAACCCGGGGCGGGTGAGCGTCGGACGGGACACGCCCGAGCCCGCCCGGTCCGCAGCGGTCGTTTCCTCGGCGGCCGGGGTGGCCGACTGCTGCGGGCGCTCGGTCCGCTCCGGGGTGCTCGTCGCGGCGGCCTTGGCGGCCGCGGGCTTGGCGGCGCCGGTCTTGCTCTTGCCCGCCTTCGTACCGTCGGACGCGGACCCGCTCCCGGCCGCCGGCTCCGCCACCGGGGCGGCGGCCGGCTTCGGCTTCGGCTTGCGCGGCACCCGCGACTTGGGGGCGGGCTTCGGCTTCGGCGCGCTCTCGGGCTTCGCCTTCGCCCGCTCCTTGGGCACCGTCGGCAGCACCATCGCCCGGGTCTCGTCCAGCGGGGGCTCCGGCTTCTGCGCCTCGGGGGCGTGCACCACATCGAGCAGCAGCGTCCGCGCACCGGCGTCGTCCAGCCGGGCCGCCGGGTCCTTCACCAGCAGGCCGAAAATGACCTCTTCCAGCGCACCGGCGCTCTTCGGCGGCTCGACCGGTTCGGTCATCACCGCCGTCAGCGTGGCGATCGCCGAGCCCTTGTCGTACGGCGGCACGCCCTCGACACAGGCGTACAGCAGCCCGCCCAGCGACCACATGTCGGCCGGCGGGCCCGGCTTGTGGCCGCGGGCGCGCTCTGGGGAGATGTAGGAGGGGGCGCCGACGAGCATGCCGGTCGAGGTCACGGAGGGGTCGCCCTCGACCTGGGCGATACCGAAGTCGGTCAGCACGACCCGGCCGTCGTCGGACATCAGGACGTTGGACGGCTTCACATCGCGGTGCAGGATGCCCTCGGCGTGGGCGGCACGCAGCACATCGAGCACCGCCAGGCCGACCTCGGCGGCCCGGCGCGGGGTGAGCGGGCCGTCGTCACGGACGACCTCGGCGAGCGAGCGGCCCTCGACCAGCTCCATCACGATCCATGGGCGGTCATCCTCGTCGACCACGTCATAGACCGTCACCGCGCCGTTGTTCCTGATCCGGGCGATCGCCTTGGCCTCGCGCAGCGTGCGGGTGATCAGACGACGCTTCTCGTCCTCCTCGACCCCGCCCGGGAAGCGCAGTTCCTTGACTGCGACCGTACGGCCCAGGACCTCGTCGCGTGCCCGCCAGACGGTACCCATGCCGCCCCGGCCGAGAACATCGGCGAGCCGGTACCGGCCGGCGAGCAGCCTGCCCTCCTTGCCGTTCATCTCGACCTCGTCGCCCACTGAATCCCCTCTGCAATCCAGCCGAGTTGGCAGCTTCGACGTCCCATCGATCACCAAACTGGCCCAACTCGGACAACCCACCCTGGCAGAGCCTTCATTCTCCCTCATCCGCGGCCGTGCGGAAGGCCCGGGTCGGTGCGGGACGACACCTCGTACCCGTCATGATGGCCCCGGCGAACGGCAGTCCCGGTGACGAGGCGCCCGCGCCGCCCGGCCGCGGCCCGCACCCTCCGCACCCGCGACGGCTTCCCCGCCGCGCGTTTCCCCACGGCCGGTGTGGCGGATCTGCGCAGGGTGACGATCCGCCAGCTAGGGACTGTCGGACCCGTCCTCCATGGCGGAGCTCAGCTCGGACAGCAGGGTCTCGAACTGCTCCAGCAGCTCGGCCGGGTAGCGGGACAGGACCGCGTCCTGGCGCGCGTTGGCGGGACCGAAGAACTCGTCCGCCAGCTCCCTGACCCGGGGGCTGCTGTGCAGGGTGACGATCCGCCGGTCGGCGTGTCCGCGGGTGCGGGTGACATACCCGGCCTCTTCGAGGCGGTTCAGCAGCGCGGTCATGGCCCCCGAGGACAGCGGGATACGCCTGCCGAGCGAGGCCGGTGACAGCGGGGCGCCCCGCTCCTCGGCCGAGGCGATCTCCAGCAGGGCGAACGCGTCGGTGGAGTGCACGCCGATCCGGGCGGCGAAGCGACGGCCCAGTTCGGTGAAGGTCGCCCCGTAGTTCCTGAGCCCTTCCGCCAGCCGCTCACGCTGCGCCCCGACACCGCCGGACACCGGTTCCTCCACGAGGCCCCTCCGCCTTCCCGTCGCCACCGGCACCGCAGGCGGCGGCACATGTTGACAACCCGCCGCGGCTCACCATAGCTTCCCGCTGGAATCACTTCACCATAAAGTTTCTTCACCAACGAGCCACTTCACGGCAGAGGTATGTTTCCCCACTCCCCTCCCGACTCCCTGGAGCGCTGATGCTGAACGCCCCCCGCCTCGACGGCATCGACCCGTTCGCCGCAACCGTCCGCGGCCTCACCGAGCCCGATCCGGTCCGCGCCGCGCTGCGGGCCGCCGGCCCCCTCGTGGAAGTGGTCGCCCCGGCCGGCGGACCGGCATGGATCGTGACCGATGACGCCCTGGCCCGCGAGGTGCTCACCGATCCCCGGATCGTCAAGGACCCCGCGTTCGCGCCACCCGGCTGGGACCGGCACACCGCCGGACTGGAGCAGACCGCCGCCGAACAGCCCTCCCTCACCACCCTCGACGGCCCCGAGCACACCGCTCTGCGACGCGCCCACGCTCCGCTCCTCAACGCCCAGCGGATCCGCGCACAGTCCGAACGGGTCCACGCGATCGCCCGGGAGCTGCTCACCGAACTCGGCGCCCGCCGCACGGTGGTCGACCTGATGGCGGGCTTCACCACCCGCTATCCGCTCACCGTCCTGCTCGATCTGCTCGGCATACCCCTCGACCACGTCGACCGGGCCGCCGACGGCTGCCGGCAGATGTTCGGCGACGAGCCCGGCGCACAGGGCAGGGCGATCGCCGCCCTCAGCGAACTCGCCGCTTGTGGGCTCGACGAGGGCGGCCGGGGACTCGCCGCGGAGCTGCGCGACCGGGTCCCCGCGCACACCACCCGGGACCAGCTGCAGTACCACCTGTTCGGGCTGATCTTCGCCGGACAGCTCACCACCGACGCATCCCTCGGCGTCCTGATCGCCCGTGCACTCGCCACCGGCCTGCACCGCGGCCCGGCGGACCGGACGGACCTCGACGCACTGGTCCGCGACACGCTGCGGCAGCACCCGCCCGCCCCGTTCACGCTCTGGCGGTTCACCACCACCGAGACCGAACTCGCCGGGACACGACTGCCCGCCCGGGCGCCCGTGCTCGTCGACATCCAGGGAATCAACACCGACCCGGCCCGCTCCGCCGGACCGGACCTCACCTTCGGCGCCGGCCCGCATTTCTGCATCGGCGCCCAGCTCGCCCACCTCGAACTGCGCGCGGTGGTTGCGGTGCTGCGCACCGACTTTCCCGACGCCCGCCTCACCGTCCCCTTCACCGAGCTCCGGCTGACCGGCATCGGCGGCCTGCAGGGAAGCCGGCTGACCGCCCTCCCCGTCGCCCTGCACGGCTGACGGCTTCCCGCTCCGGCCCGCGGCCCGGTAGCAGGGCGCTCTAGAGCGGCACGATGTCCGGCGCCCCCAGCCGCGCCGCATCCGCCGTCAGATCGTCCGGCTGCCGCTGCGATTCGCGCTCCGCCTCGACGCGCTTCTGGTAGTGCGCGATCTCCTTCTCGATCTGGTCGCCGTCCCAGCCCAGCGCGGGCGCGATCAGCTCCGCCACCTCGCGGGCGCTGCGGGTGCCCCGGTCGAAGGTCTCGATGGAGATACGGGTGCGCCGGGTCAGTACGTCGTCGAGGTGGCGGGCGCCCTCGTGGGTGCAGGCGTAGACCGCCTCGGCCCGCAGATAGTCGTCCGCGTGCGCCAGCGGTTCGCCCAGCGACGGATCGGCCACCACCAGCTCCAGCAGCTCCTCGGTCAGCGAGCCGTAGCGGTTCAACAGATGCTCTATGCGGGCCACATGCAGTCCGGTGCGGGCCGCGATCCGGGCCCGCGCGTTCCACAGCGCCCGGTAGCCCTCGGCCCCGACCAGCGGCACGTCCTCGGTCACACAGTCCGCGACCCGCTGGTCGAGGCCGTGCACCGCCTCGTCCACCGCGTCCTTCGCCATCACCCGGTACGTCGTGTACTTGCCGCCGGCCACCACGACCAGCCCCGGCACCGGATGCGCGACGGTGTGCTCCCGCGACAGCTTGCTGGTGGCGTCCGACTCGCCCGCCAGCAGCGGGCGCAGCCCCGCGTACACCCCCTCCACGTCGTCCCTGGTCAGCGGGGTCGCGAGCACCTCGTTCACATGCTCCAGCAGATAGTCGATATCCGCACTGGAGGCCGCCGGATGCGCCTTGTCCAGGTCCCAGTCCGTATCCGTCGTCCCCACGATCCAGTGCCGCCCCCAGGGGATGACGAACAGGACGCTCTTCTCCGTCCGCAGGATCAGTCCGGTCGTGGAGTGGATCCGGTCCTTGGGGACGACCAGGTGAATGCCCTTCGACGCACGGACATGGAACTGGCCGCGCTCCCCGATCAGCGCCTGGGTGTCATCCGTCCACACCCCGGTGGCATTGACGATCTGCTGCGCCCGGATCTCGTAGTCGCCGCCCCCCTCGACGTCCTCCACCCGCACGCCGACCACCCGCTCGCCCTCGCGCAGAAAGCCCACCACCCGTGCCCGGTTGGCGACCTGCGCCCCGTAGGCGGCCGCGGTCCGCACCATCGTGGTGACATAGCGCGCGTCGTCCATCTGCGCGTCGTAGTACTGCAGCGCGCCGACCAGCGCGTCCTTCTTCAGACAGGGCGCCACCTGCAGCGCCCGCTTGTGCGACAGATGCCGGTGCACGGGCAGTCCGCGGCCGTGCCCCGACGAGACCGACATCGCGTCGTACAGCGCCACACCGGAGCCCGCGTACCAGCGCTCCCAGCCCTTGTGCTGCAGCGGATACAGGAACGGCACCGGCTTGACCAGATGCGGGGCCAGCCGCTCCAGCAGCAGCCCGCGCTCCTTCAACGCCTCTCTGACCAGCGCGAAGTCCAGCATTTCCAGATACCGCAGACCACCGTGGATGAGCTTGCTCGACCGGCTGGAGGTGCCCGACGCCCAGTCACGCGCCTCGACAAGTCCGGTGGACAGACCGCGCGTCGCCGCGTCCAGCGCCGTCCCCGCGCCGACGACTCCGGCGCCGACCACGAGAATGTCCAGCTCCCGCTCCGCCATTCGGGCGAGCGCCTCGGCCCGCTGCGCCGGTCCCAGTATCGCTGTCTTCACTGCTGCCTCCCGCTGTGATCGGGGCCACACCCGCCGTCCGTCGATTCTGTCCGCGCCGCGTGCCGGTATCCACCCTTCGCTCCTGACGGCAACACCCCGCCGCCTTGATCCACCAATCCCTATTCTGGGTCAAATATCCGCTTAGTGTATTTATGCGCCCTCCGCACACGTCATGCGCACACGCCCATCGCAGTCGCTCGGGAAGGACGGCCGCAGCATGCCCGCAGACCTCGCCGTCATCGGACTCGGTCACCTCGGCCTCCCTCTCGCCCAGGCCGCCACCGCCGCCGGCATCGGCACCATCGGCTACGACCCCGACCCGCACACCGCCGGGCTCTCCGGCGCCGACGGGCCGCTGTCCGCCACCGAACTCCGCCGGCTGCTCTCCGCCGGCTTCCGCACCACCACCGACCCCACCACCCTCGGCCGGGTCCGTACCGCCGTCCTCTGCGCGCCCACGCCCCTCGGCGAGGACCGCGCCCTGGACCTCACCGCCCTCGCCGACGCCGCCCGCACACTGGCGGCACAACTGCGCCCGCACACCACGGTGATCCTCGAATCCACCGCCTACCCGGGCACCACCGAGGAATTCCTGCGCCCCCTCCTGGAGGAGGGCTCGGGCCTCACCGCCGGACGGGACTTCCACCTCGCCTGCTCCCCCGGCCGCCACGACCCCGGCAACCGCACCCACCGCTACGCCAACACCCCCAAGGTCATCGGCGGCCTCACCCCCGCCTGCACGGAGGCGGCCGCCGCCTTCTACGGCCGCCTCACCGACAAGGTCGTCCGCGCCCGCGGGCCCCGCGAGGCCGAGACCGCCAAGCTCCTGGAAACCAACTACCGCCACATCAACATCGCCCTGATGAACGAGATGGCGGTCTTCTGCCATGACATCGGCGTCGACCTGTGGGACGTCATCCGCTGCGCCGAGACCAAACCGTTCGGCTTCCAGGCCTTCCGCCCCGGCCCCGGGGTGGGCGGCCACGCCACCCCCATCGACCCCAACTACCTCTCCTACAAGGGCCGTTCACTGGGCCACCCGCTCCGCATGGTGGAACTGGCCCAGGAGGTGAACGGCCGGATGCCGCGCTACGTCATCCAGCGCTGCGCCACCCTCCTCAACGAGCACGGCAAATCCGCCCGTGGCGCGCGGATCCTGCTCCTCGGCGTCACCTACAAGCCGGACATCGGCGACCAGGCGGGCTCTCCGGCCCGCGAGATCGCCTCCCGCCTGATGGAACTGGGCGCGCACCTCACGTACCACGACCCGTACGTCCCCCAGTGGAACGTACTAGGTCGGCCCGTGCCTAGGGCCGACTCGTTGTACGAGGCCGCGGCCGCCGCGGACCTGACGGTCCTGCTGCAGCCGCATCGCACGTACGACCTCCAGGGGCTCGCCGTAAAAGCGCAGCTGCTACTGGACACCAGGGGTGCCACTCCGACGGGTTCCGCGCATCGTTTGTAGCCGCACGTTGTCGTCTGCGGCGCCGTGTCGCCTCCCGGCGGGGGTGGGGATGTTTGGGCGGGGGCCGCTTATTGCTGGTGGTGGGTGCCGGGGTCGGTCCTCCGGGGGCGGGTTTCCGGACTGCTTCGCTTTACGTCCGGAAACCCGCCCCCTCCGGCCCGCCCCCTCCCGGTGGGGGTGAGGGTCTTAAAAGACCAGTAGCTCGGCCGCACCGTGGCGCGGCCGAGCTACTGGTCTTTTGTTTTCTTCACCCCCACCGGGGTGGGGTCCCTCAACGGCGGGAGGGGGCGGGGCCGGAGGGGTGGGTGTTCGGACGTAAAGCGAAGCAGTCCGAACACCCACCCCGGAGGCCCCGAACCCGGCACCCACCACAAACCGGGGCCCCACCCCAAACACACCCCCCGCCGACAGGCGGGACACGCACGGCGGGGTCACCCGACAACGTGGGAGTCAGCGCCGAGGGGCGACCGTCACCTCAACCCGCTGGAATTCCTTCAGCTCGGAGTACCCGGTCGTCGCCATCGCCCTGCGCAACGCACCGAAGAAGTTCATCGAACCGTCGGGGGTCGTGGACGGCCCCAACAGCACCTCCTCCGTCGTGCCGACCGCCCCGAGGTCCATCCGCTTGCCGCGCGGCACGTCCTCGTGCACCGCCTCCATGCCCCAGTGGTGGCCACGGCCCGGCGCGTCGGTGGCGCGGGCCAGCGGGGAGCCGATCATCACGGCGTCGGCGCCGCAGGCGATCGCCTTCGGGAGGTCACCGGACCAGCCCACAGCGCCGTCGGCGATGACGTGGACGTAGCGGCCGCCGGACTCGTCCATGTAGTCGCGGCGCGCGGCGGCGACATCGGCGACCGCGGTCGCCATCGGGACCTGGATGCCGAGGACGTTCCGCGTGGTGTGCGCGGCGCCGCCGCCGAAGCCCACCAGCACACCGGCGGCGCCGGTACGCATCAGGTGGAGCGCCGCGGTGTACGTGGCGCAGCCGCCGACGATGACCGGGACATCCAGCTCGTAGATGAACTGCTTGAGGTTCAGCGGCTCGGCCGCGGAGGAGACGTGCTCGGCGGAGACGGTGGTGCCGCGGATCACGAAGATGTCCACGCCGGCGTCGACGACGGCCTTGGAGAACTGCGCCGTACGCTGCGGCGACAGCGCGGCGGCGGTGACGACGCCCGCGTCGCGCACCTCCTTGATGCGCTGGCCGATCAGCTCTTCCTTGATCGGCGCGGCGTAGATCTCCTGCAGCCGCTTGGTGGCCGTGGCGCCGTCCAGCTCGGCGATCTCGGCGAGCAGCGGTTCCGGGTCCTCGTACCGGGTCCAGAGACCTTCCAGGTTGAGGACGCCCAGGCCGCCCAGCTCACCGATGCGGATCGCGGTCTGCGGCGAGACCACCGAGTCCATGGGAGCGGCCAGGAACGGCAGCTCGAAGCGGTAGGCGTCGATCTGCCAGGCGATCGAGACCTCCTTCGGGTCGCGGGTGCGGCGACTGGGTACGACGGCGATGTCGTCGAATGAATATGCCCGGCGGCCGCGCTTGCCGCGCCCGATCTCGATCTCAGTCACGTGTGTGGCCTTTCCCTCTACGTCTGCCGTTCCAGTATCCCCGACACACCGAAGCCCGCGGCCGGGGAGGCCGCGGGCTTCACGGTAGGGCCGTGGTAGCGCCGTGGGGAGGGGCGCGCCGCGCCCCCTCCTCAGCGACGAGAGTAGTTGGGCGCCTCGGTGACCATCTGGACGTCGTGCGGGTGGCTCTCCTTGAGACCCGCCGCGGTGATCCGGACGAAGCGGCCCTTCTCCTTGAGCTCGGGGATGTCGGCGGAGCCGACGTAGCCCATGGAGGCGCGCAGGCCGCCGACGAGCTGGTGGGCGACCGAGGCGAGCGGGCCGCGGTAGGGCACCTGGCCCTCGATGCCCTCGGGGACCAGCTTGTCCTCGGAGAGCACGTTGTCCTGGAAGTAGCGGTCCTTGGAGAAGGACCGGGCCTGGCCGCGGGACTGCATCGCGCCCAGCGAACCCATGCCGCGGTACGACTTGAACTGCTTGCCGTTGATGAAGACCATCTCGCCGGGCGACTCCTCGCAGCCGGCCAGCAGCGAGCCCAGCATGACCGTGTCCGCACCGGCCGCGATGGCCTTGGCGATGTCACCGGAGAACTGCAGACCGCCGTCACCGATCAGCGGTACGCCCGCGGCGTTCGCGGCCCGCGCCGCCTCGTAGATCGCGGTGACCTGCGGCACGCCGACACCGGCGACGACACGGGTGGTGCAGATGGAGCCGGGGCCGACACCGACCTTGATGCCGTCGGCGCCCGCGTCGATCAGCGCCTGGGCGCCGTCGCGGGTGGCGACATTGCCGCCGACGACATCGACGCTGATGTTGGACTTGACCTTGGCGATCATGTCGAGGATGCCGCGGCTGTGGCCGTGCGCGCTGTCGATGACGAGGAAGTCGGCACCGGCCTCGACCAGCGCCTGCGCCCGCTCGTAGGCCTCGCCGCCGACGCCCACCGCGGCACCGACGACCAGCCGGCCCTCGGCGTCCTTGGCGGCGTTGGGGTACTTCTCCGCCTTGACGAAGTCCTTGACCGTGATCAGGCCCTTGAGGACGCCCGCGTCGTCGACCAGCGGAAGCTTCTCGATCTTGTGGCGGCGCAGCAGCTCGATGGCGTCCTCGCCGGAGATGCCGACCTTGCCGGTGACCAGCGGCATCGGGGTCATGACCTCGCGGACCTGACGACTGCGGTCCATCTCGAAGGCCATGTCGCGGTTGGTCACGATGCCCAGCAGCTTGCCCGCGGCGTCCGTCACCGGCACACCGCTGATGCGGAACTTGGCACACAGCGCATCGGCGTCGGCGAGGGAGGCGTCCGGGCGGACCGTGATCGGGTCGGTGACCATGCCGGACTCGGAGCGCTTGACCAGGTCGACCTGGTTGGCCTGGTCCTCGATGGACAGATTGCGGTGGAGCACGCCCGCACCGCCCTGCCGCGCCATGGCGATGGCCATCCGCGCCTCGGTGACCTTGTCCATGGCCGCGGACAGCAGCGGGATGTTCACCGTGACGTTGCGCGAGACCCGGGACGCGGTGCTCACCGCGTTGGGCAGCACCTCCGACGCACCGGGCAGCAGCAGCACGTCGTCGTATGTCAGCCCGAGCATGGCGAATTTGGCGGGCATACCGTCGACGTTGTCACTCATGACACCTTCCCCAATGCTCTTGCCTCAGCGCGGACTCCCATGCTAACGGCCTAATGAGGTGTCCCATTCCACGAGCGATGAGGGCCTCGTCACTTGTGTATTTCTACGGCGACATCCGGCCGTTCCCCACCGGCAATCGCTACTGCTCGGCCAGCGCCCGCAGCCTGCTCAGCGCACGGTGCTGGGCGACCCGCACCGCACCGGGCGACATCCCCAGCATCTGCCCGGTCTCCTCGGCCGTCAGCCCGACGGCGACCCGCAGCAGAACGAGTTCCCGCTGATTTTCCGGAAGGTTCGCCAGCAGCTTCTTGGCCCACTCGGCGTCGCTGCTCAGCAGCGCCCGCTCCTCGGGGCCGAGGGAGTCGTCCGGCTGCTCGGGCATCTCGTCGGACGGCACGGCCGTGCTGCCCGGATGCCGCATCGCGGCCCGCTGCAGATCGGCGACCTTGTGCCCCGCGATGGCGAAGACGAACGCCTCGAAGGGCTTGCCGGTGTCGCGGTAGCGCGGCAGCGCACAGAGCACCGCGACACACACTTCCTGCGCCAGATCCTCGACGAAGTGCCGGGCATCACCCGGCAGCCGCGACAGCCGGGTACGGCAGTAGCGCAGGGCGAGGGGGTGCACATGGGCCAGAAGATCATGGGTGGCCCGCTGGTCCCCCTCGACGGCGCGTGCGACGAGATCGCCGATTTCCTGCTTCCCGTCATCGCGCATCGGACCATGGTGCCTTGGCGCCGCGCGATCCGCGGCATCAGGTCCGCACTTGTGCACCGAAGCGTTATGAGCGGTAGGTGCGCCAGCTGTTGTCATGTCCTGCGCCCTCCCCTCGTGCCCGACCGGCCCGTCCCCGAGGAACTCCATACCTCCAAGGATGCGGCACCGCGCGGCGAATCGGACCGCCGTCGTACGCCGACGGCTGCGGGGCGCCATGCCGCCCCGCCCGCCACAGGGCGGGCGGGGATCTTCACTCCCCCGCATCGCTGCACGTCACAACGCCTTAGCGGACCAGTCCCCAGCGGAAGCCCAGGGCCACCGCATGCGCCCGGTCCGAGGCGCCGAGTTTCTTGAAAAGGCGCCGGGCATGGGTCTTGACCGTGTCCTCGGAGAGAAAAAGCTCACGGCCGATCTCGGCGTTCGAACGGCCGTGGCTCATGCCCTCCAGCACCTGGATCTCGCGCGCGGTCAGCGTCGGCGCGGCACCCATCTCGGCGGACCGCAGCCGGCGCGGGGCGAGCCGCCACGTCGGATCGGCGAGCGCCTGGGTCACCGTCGCCCGCAGCTCGGCGCGCGAGGCGTCCTTGTGCAGATAGCCGCGGGCACCGGCGGCGACCGCGAGCGCGACACCGTCCAGGTCCTCGGCCACCGTGAGCATGATGATCCGGGCGCCCGGGTCTGCCGACAGCAGCCGGCGCACGGTCTCGACACCGCCGAGACCGGGCATCCGTACGTCCATCAAAATCAGATCCGAACGATCGGCACCCCAGCGGCGGAGGACTTCCTCGCCGTTGGCCGCGGTCGTCACACGCTCGACGCCGGGCACGGTCGCAACCGCCCGACGGAGCGCCTCTCGGGCAAGCGGGGAGTCGTCGCAGACGAGGACGGATGTCATGACCGCCCTCCGCAGCTGATGCGCGTCACCTTGAGCCTCCAGGCTGGTACGTATCGTCACCTGAGCGATTGACGGCCTCGGACATTTGCCCGTGGCCTACCTCTGCCAACCGCCTCCGCACTCTCAACGACGGTCACTCGAAAGAGTTACGGCTTCGGCGACCGAGTTCAGCACGCTCCGTGAGGAGCCGGATACGCAGACGACTCATCGGGCGACCGGCATCCGCGCGTGCACCCTATGCCCTATTTGGCTCTCTTTCTTCCATTTTCGTGGTGACTATGACTAGATTCGCAATGAGTCATATTTACATCTACTTCGACAGTAGATGTACCGTCGTGAGCACCGAGCCCGAATCAGCATCGCTTCGAGGGGACAAGCAATGGCAGATTTCTCCCGCCTCCCGGGCCCGAACGCAGACCTCTGGGACTGGCAGCTGCTGGCCGCCTGCCGCGGCGTGGACAGCTCGCTGTTCTTCCATCCCGAAGGCGAGCGCGGAGCGGCCCGCAGCGCGCGTGAGACATCGGCGAAGGAGGTCTGCATGCGCTGCCCTGTACGGGCCGAGTGCGCGGCGCATGCGCTGGCTGTCCGTGAGCCCTACGGGGTGTGGGGCGGCCTGACGGAGGACGAGCGCGAGGAACTCATGGGCCGGGCCCGGCACCGGCTGGTCCCCGCCTCCTCCATGACCGGTCACGCGGGGATCTCCGGCGCCTGACCTTCGGGGGCGGATCGCTCCTGAAGAAACGTTCCTGCATGGCGGCACGGCTGCCCGCCTGCAGGGCTCCGGCGGGTCGTTGCCGCCGTGAGCGAGGGGTTCGGTGCGGCCGTTGTCCCCGGCCGCCTCGGTGCGGCCGCTGTCCCCGGCCGCCTCGGTGCGGCCGTAGTTCCCGGCCGCTTCGGTGCGGCTCAGCGCCTGGCCGCGTCCACCAGCTGGTTGAGCGTCGCCTCGACGGCGGGGACCCGCGCCAGGTCCGGCAGCGTGAGCGCGACGATCTCGCGGTGCACGGCAGGCTCCAGACGTACGGCCGTGGCTCCCTTGGGGCGCACCGACGCCAGCGTGAGCTCGGGCAGCGCGGCGACCCCCAGGCCGGCGCCGACCAGGCCGATGACCGCCGGATAGTCGTCCGTCGCGAAGTCGATACGCGGGGTGAAGCCCGCGCTCTCACAGACCTCCACGAGATGCCGGCGGCAGCGGGGACAGCCCGCGATCCACGGTTCGTCGGCCAACTCGGCGAAGCGCGCGGCACCCGCCTTCGCCAGCCGGTGACCGTCCGGCACCAGCCCGACCAGCCGGTCCGCGAGGATCGGGCGCACCACCAGGTCGTCCCACTCCGCCCCGGCCTCCGGGTCCGCACCGCGCACCTCCGGATAGCGGAAGGCCAGCGCGATCTCGCAGTCACCGTTGCGCAGCATCTCGATCGAGCGCGGCGGCTCGGCCTCGACCAGCGAGACCCGGGTGCCCGGATGCGCGGCGCGCATCGTCGCCAGGGCGGTCGGCACCAGCGTCGAGCTGCCGGAAGGGAAGGAGACCAGCCGCACCCGTCCCGCGCGCAGGCCCGCGATGGCGGCGATCTCCTCCTCGGCGGCGGTGAGCCCGGCCAGGATGCCGACGGCGTGCCGTACGAGCGCCTCGCCCGCCTGGGTCAGCCGCATCTCGCGGCCCGCGCGGACCAGCAACGGGGTGCCGGCGGACTGTTCCAGCGCCTTCATCTGCTGGCTGACGGCCGGCTGGGTGCAGCCCAGTTCGCGCGCGGCGGCGGAGAACGAGCCGGTCCTGGCCACGGCGCGCAGCACACGGAGGTGACGGGCCTCGATCATGTTTCGAGCATAAGCGGTTCTTGGGTCGATCGTGAAAAATGGAGACGTTGCTTTTGGGACGCATGGCCGGCGTGGATCAATGGGACGCATGAGCTGGGTAGACGCCGACGTAGCGGGCCCGGACCGCGCCCGATCGAGCAACGGAGCACCACATGAAGCTGCTGAGCGTGAATCTCGGCCGGCCCGCCCCGTCCCGGCACACCGATGCCGAGGGCGGTACCGGCATCGACAAACGGCCCGTGGACGGCCCGGTGACGGTCACCGCCCCGGGGCCCAAGGGCGTCGGAGGCAGCGGACTGACCGGCGACGCGGTGGTCGACCTGCGCCATCACGGCGGCGACGACCAGGCCGTCTACGCCTATGCACGGGAGGATCTGGACGACTGGCAGCGGGAGCTGGGCCGCGAGCTTGCCAACGGGACCTTCGGCGAGAACCTCACCACGTCGGGTGTGGAGGTCACCGGCGCCCGTATCGGCGAGCGCTGGCGGGTCGGCCCGCAGCTGCTGCTGGAGGTGAGCTCACCGCGGATCCCCTGCCGGACGTTCCACGGGTGGATCGGCGAGCGCGGCTGGATCAGGCGGTTCACCCAGGCCGGGGTTCCCGGTGCGTATCTGCGGGTGATCGAGCCGGGCGAGATCCGCGCCGGGGACGCCGTCGAGGTGGTGCACCGCCCGGATCACGAGGTGACGATCGGGCTGATGTTCCGGGCCCTGACCACCCGGCGGGAGCTGCTGCCGCGGCTGCTGGAGGCGGGCGCGGCGCTTCCGGAGGAGGCGCGGCGGAAGGCGTTGAAGCATGCCGAGCGGGCGGGGGGTTGAGCCGCCTTTCCGGACGGGCGGGGCGGGCTCCCGGGGCGGTGGGGGCAGGGTGTGCCGCCGGTGGTCCGTGGGGCGGCCGCGCCGCCGGGGGTTGGGGCTCGGGCGTCGTGCCCCGGGCGGATAGCGTGCCCGTATGACGACTGCATTGATCACGGGAGCGACGGCGGGCATCGGGGCGGCGTTCGCCCGGCGGCTCGCGAGTGACGGCCACAGCGTGGTGCTGGTGGCGCGCGACGAGAAGCGACTGCACGAGCAGGCCACCGAGTTGCACGACCGGCACGGCATCGAGGCGGAGGTGCTGAGCGCCGACCTGGCCACCGAGGAGGGCATCGCCGCCGTCGAGGCCCGGCTCTCGGACACCAAGCACCCGGTGGACATGCTGGTGAACAACGCCGGCTTCGGCAACAAGGGCGAGTACCTCGAAGTCCCCATGGCCGACGAGCTGACGATGCTCAAGGTGCACTGTGAGGCGGTGCTGCGGCTGACCACGGCCGGGGTGCGCGGGATGCGGGACCGGCGCCGGGGCGCGGTGGTCAATGTGGCGTCGGTGGCGGCGTTCGTGCCGCGCGGCACCTACGGCGCGAGCAAGGCGTGGGTCGTGCAGTTCACCCAGGGCGCGGCGCGCGATCTGGCGGGGAGCGGCGTGCGGTTGATGGCGCTGTGCCCGGGGTTCGTACGGACCGAGTTCCACCAGCGCGCCGGGATGGGGACGGACAACATCCCCGGGTGGATGTGGCTGGACGCGGACAAGCTGGTCGACGCCGCGATGAAGGACCTGACGCGGGGGAAGTCGCTCTCCATTCCCGATCCGCGGTACAAGGCGCTGATGGGCGCCGTGAAGCTGGCGCCCCGTGGCGTGCTGAGCGGTCTGACGTCCCGTACCGGCCGGAAGTACGGGCCCCGCTGACGCCGGGTCACTTCGCCTCTTGCCGGGTGCGGTGCCGTGGTGGTGCCATGGCCGTGGCGTGCGGGCCGGGGCTGTGGGGTGCGGGGAAGGGCGGTGCACCCACAGTCCCGCCCCGGCGGACCGGCACAGAGCGCGCCACGACACGCAACGACGCCTCATGACGGGGAGCGACGGGAAGGGACGGAAAGGGACAGGAAGCGACGAGCGCCGGCGCGCCCCCGCGAAGGAGGACCGTTCAGCACGATGCCCCCCACCTCTGACAGTCCCCCCGGGCCCGGGGAAGTGCCGCCGGTCCGGCCCCGCTTGCTGCTGTCGATGGGCCCGGGCGTCGTCGAGCGGGTCCTGGACGGCCGCCACCACACCCGCCTCGCGGCCCTCGCCCGTACCGACCCCCGCCTCGTCGCCCACGATCTGGCCGACCCCGCCCCCGGGGTCGCCGCCGCCCTCGCCGACGCCGAGGTGCTGCTCACCTGCTGGGGCGCACCGCCCCTCACCGACCGGGTCCTGGCCGCGGCCCCCCGGCTGCGGGCCGTCGTCCACGCCGCCGGATCGGTCAAGCACCACCTCACGGACGCCTGCTGGGACCGCGGTATCGCCGTCACCTCGGCCGCCGCCGCCAACGCCCTCCCGGTCGCCGAATACACCCTCGCCGCGGTCCTCTTCGCCAACAAGCGCGTCCTGCACTCCGCTCACCGCTACCGCGGCCTGCGGGCACCCCACGACTGGCCGCGCGAACTCGACGGGGCCGGCAACTACCGCCGCACCGTCGGCGTCATCGGCGCCTCCCGCATCGGCCGTCGCGTCATCGAGCTGCTGCGCCCGTTCGACCTGCGCGTGCTGCTGTACGACCCGTACGTGGACGCCGCCGAGGCCGCCCGGCTCGGTGTGGGCCCGGTCCCCCTCGACGCCCTCTGCGCCGAGAGCGACATCGTCACCGTGCACGCCCCGCAGCTGCCCGCCACCCGCCATCTGCTCGGCACCCGCGAACTGGGCCTGATGCCCGACGGCGCGACCCTGATCAACACCGCCCGCGGCTCGCTGGTCGACGAGGCGGCCCTGCTCCCCGAGCTGACGACCGGCCGGCTGCACGCCGTCCTCGACGTCACCGAGCCCGAACTCCCGCCCCCCGGCTCGCCGTTGTACGACCTGCCGAACGTACTGCTGACCCCGCACGTGGCGGGGTCACTGGGCACCGAACTCCACCGCCTGGCCGACCACGCCCTCGACGAACTCGAACGCTACGGCCGGGGCCGCCCGTTCCTCACCCCCGTACGGCCGGAGGATCTGCACCACTCGGCGTGAGCCGGGGAGCCCGCACCCCGCGCGGGTGGGTGCCGTACTCCCCACCCCGCCGGAAAACCCGAAGACCCGGCCCCCGCCGCAGCGGGAACCGGGTCTCAGGTGAAGCAGGCCGATGAAGCGCGTCAGCCGGGGCGACGGCTCACATCAGCGAGCGCGGCGGCTCACGTCAGTGCGAGTGGCCGTGACCGTGACCGGCCTCCGGCTCCTCCTCCGCGGGCTTCTCGACGACCAGGGTCTCGGTCGTCAGGAGCAGCGAAGCGATCGACGCGGCGTTCTCCAGGGCGGAGCGGGTGACCTTGACCGGGTCGATGACGCCGGCCTTGACCAGGTCGCCGTACTCGCCGGTGGCGGCGTTGAAGCCGTTGCCCTTGTCCTGCTCGGCGACCTTCGCGGTGATGACGTAGCCCTCGAGGCCGGCGTTCTCCGCGATCCAGCGCAGCGGCTCGACGACGGCGCGGCGGACGACGGCGACACCGGTGGCCTCGTCACCCTCCTTGCCGAGGGAGCCCTCCAGCACCTTGCCGGCGTGGACCAGCGCGGAGCCACCACCGGAGACGATGCCCTCCTCGACCGCGGCGCGGGTCGCGGAGATGGCGTCCTCCAGACGGTGCTTCTTCTCCTTGAGCTCGACCTCGGTGGCCGCACCCACGCGGATGACGCAGACGCCACCGGCGAGCTTGGCGAGGCGCTCCTGGAGCTTCTCGCGGTCCCAGTCCGAGTCGGTGGACTCGATCTCGGCCTTGATCTGGGCCACCCGGCCGGTGACGTCCTCGGCCTTGCCGCCACCGTCGACGATGGTGGTGTCGTCCTTGGTGACGGTCACGCGGCGGGCGGTGCCGAGCACGTCCAGACCGGCCTGGTCGAGCTTGAGGCCGACCTCCTCGGCGATGACGGTGGCACCGGTGAGGGTGGCCATGTCGCCGAGCATCGCCTTGCGGCGGTCACCGAAGCCGGGGGCCTTGACGGCCACGGCGTTGAAGGTGCCACGGATCTTGTTCACGACCAGGGTCGACAGGGCCTCGCCCTCGACGTCCTCGGCGATGATCAGCAGCGGCTTGGAGGCACCGGCCTGGATGACCTTCTCCAGCAGCGGCAGCAGGTCCTGGATCGAGGCGATCTTGCCCTGGTGGATCAGGATGTACGGGTCCTCGAGGACGGCCTCCATACGCTCCTGGTCGGTGACCATGTACGGCGAGAGGTAGCCCTTGTCGAAGGCCATGCCCTCGGTGAAGTCCAGCTCCAGACCGAAGGTGTTGGACTCCTCGACGGTGATGACACCGTCCTTGCCGACCTTGTCCATCGCCTCGGCGATGAGCTCGCCGACCTGCTTGTCCTGCGCGGACAGGCCGGCCACGGCGGCGATGTCGGACTTGTCGTCGATCGGACGGGCGGTCGCGAGGAGCTCGTCGGACACGGCCTTGACGGCGGCGTCGATGCCCTTCTTCAGGGCGGCGGGGGAGGCGCCGGCGGCGACGTTGCGCAGGCCCTCGCGGACCAGCGCCTGGGCCAGCACGGTGGCGGTGGTGGTGCCGTCACCCGCGATGTCGTTGGTCTTGGTCGCCACCTCCTTGACGAGCTGGGCGCCAAGGTTCTCGTACGGGTCGTCGACCTCGACCTCACGCGCGATGGTGACACCGTCGTTGGTGATCGTCGGCGCGCCGAACTTCTTGTCGATGACGACGTTGCGGCCCTTGGGGCCGATCGTCACCTTGACGGTGTCGGCAAGCTTGTTGACGCCGCGCTCAAGGGCGCGACGGGCGTCCTCGTCGAACTTCAGGATCTTCGCCATCGGTTGCTTCAAGTCCTCTCATTGCGATCCTCGGCCACGGCGTGGGGACCGCTGTCGCTCAAACGAACTGCGCCCCTGCCCCGGGTTGTTTAGACGCGGGAACCAGGGGCGCAGATCACGGCAAAACTGGGTGACTTACTTCTCGACGATCGCGAGAACGTCGCGAGCCGAGAGAACGAGGTAGTCCTCGTTGTTGTACTTCACCTCGGTGCCGCCGTACTTGCTGTAGAGCACGACGTCGCCGACCTTCACGTCGAGCTCGACGCGCTTGCCGTCCTCGACCCGGCCCGGGCCCACGGCCAGGACGACGCCCTCCTGGGGCTTCTCCTTGGCGGTGTCCGGAATGACCAGGCCCGAGGCCGTGGTCTGCTCGGCGTCGAGCGGCTGGACCACAATGCGGTCCTCAAGCGGCTTGATGGCAACCTTGGAGCTGGTGGTCGTCACGATCCGACCTCCCCCTTCGGAGATCTCACGGGGTTAACTGTCTGAGGTGGCGACCAGGTGGATCCGTCGTCGCGGGTGCCGGACCTGCCCGTCGCTGTGTTGGCACTCCCCACTGGAGAGTGCCAACGCTGAGACTATGACGCGGTTAGCACTCGGTCAAGCGGAGTGCCAGCGCGGCGGGGGGCTCTTCCCCCGCCGCGGTTGACCGGCCGTACGGAACCGGGGCGGCGGCCGCACGGAGCCGGGGTTCCGCGGCCGTACGGAGCCGGGGTTCCGCGGCCGCCCGCATTCGGCGATCATGGTCATCCACTACGGGGGCGGGGCGGGTGACGAGGCATCCAGCGGGCAGGTTCCCGCCAAATCGGACACACCTTCCCCTGAACTCGCAACCACGCCACCGGCTGCCTCGTCTACCTCCCCGACTGCCGGGCCGACGAACCGGGCCCGTTCCCGGCCGGCCGGCGGCCTCGACGACCGATGGCGGAGGAATCCCGTGTGTGCAGCGACCCGAGTTCCCCGGAGGGCCAGGGTCCCGGAGAGCGACGTCGAACGCACCATGACGTTTGCCGCCCTGGCCCAGGCACCGGACCGGCGGAGAACCGAGGCACGGCTGCTCGCCCTCGTCGTCGTGATCGCGGTCTTCGGCTACACCTACACCGGTCTGTCGATGAGCGGCCGACTGCCCGACGGGCTGGCCGTCTTCACCGTCAGCATGCTGCTCATGGCGCTGCTCCCGCATCTGGTCCTGCGCCGCTTCGCGCCCCGGGCCGATCCGCTGATCCTGCCGGTGGCGACCCTGCTGACCGGGATCGGGCTGGTGCTGCTGCACCGCCTGGACATCACCTACGCGCAGACGCCCCGGCTGAAGACCGCCGCGGCGGCCAACGGCCAGCTGGTGTGGACGGCGATCGGTGTGGCGGTCTGCATCGCCATCCTCCTGATACTGCGCGACCACCGCATCCTGCAGCGCTACATCTATCTGACGATGGTGATCGCGCTGGTGCTGCTGATGGCACCGGCCTTCTTCGGCGCCGATATGTACGGCGCCAAGCGCTGGATCCTGCTGGGGCCCCTGTCGCTGCAGCCCGGTGAGTTCGTGAAGATCATGATCTCGGTGTTCTTCGCGGGCTATCTCACCGTCAACCGCGATGCGCTGGCACTGGCCGGCCGCCGCGCCCTGGGCATCCAGCTGCCCCCGGGGCGGCAGCTCGCCCCGATCTTCACGATCTGGGCGATCAGCCTGCTGGTGCTGATCTTCGAACGGGACCTCGGCACCTCGCTGATCTTCTTCGGCGTCTTCGTGATCATGCTCTACATGGCCACCGACCGCACCAGTTGGGTGGTGTGCGGTCTGCTGATGGCCACTGTCGGCGCGGCCGTGGTCGGCTCCCTCGAACCGCATGTCCACGGCCGGGTCACCGCCTGGCTGGACCCCATGCGGGCCTTCACCAAGGCCGGCCAGGCGGAGCACATGTCCGACCAGCTCGGCCAGGCGCTGCTCAGCTTCGGCAGCGGCGGCATCAGCGGCAGCGGCCTGGGCCAGGGCCACCCCGAGCTGATCGGCTTCGCCGGCAACAGCGACTTCATCCTCACCACCGTCGGCGAAGAGCTGGGACTGGCCGGCGTGATGGCCGTGATCATGCTGTACGTGCTGCTGGCACAGCGCGGCCTGCGGGTCGGGCTGAGCGCCCGTGACCCCTTCGGCAAGCTGCTCGCCGTCGGGCTGTCCGGGGCGCTGCTGCTCCAGGTCTTCGTCGTCTCCGGCGGCGTCACCGGCCTGATCCCCCTGACCGGCAAGGCCCTCCCGTTCCTCGCCAAGGGGGGCTCGTCGCTGGTCGCGAACTGGGTGATGGTGGCACTGCTGTTGCGGATCAGCGACCATGCGCAGCGCCGGCGTGAGCCGGCTTGATTTCTTCCCACGTTTTCGGCTTTCCCGCCGTGGGGTTGCTCGCCGTTTGTGGCCCGCTGCGCGGTGCCCCCGCCGTGGCGCCTGCGGCGGGCCGGGTCCGCTGCGCGGGGCTGTCGGGGTGCGGTGACGGACCTCCGGGGGAGGGGTGTGGGACTGCTTCGCTTTACGTCCCACACCCCTCCCCCTCCGGCCCGTCCCCTCCCGTTGGTGGATGGGGGAAAGGCCGGTGGGGGTGGTCGTCGGTGGTCATGTGCTCCTCGCGAGGCAGGAGTGACGCGTCCTACGGACGCCCGCCCCCACCCACCGTCACTCGCTCCTCCCACGGGAGGGGACGGGCCGGAGGGGCCTGGTGTGTGGACGTAAAGCGAAGCAGTCCACACACCAGGCCCCGGAGGTCCGTCACTGCACCCGACACCCACCCAGCCCGCCGCAGGCGCAACGGCGGGGCACCCGCAAGTGTCACCCGCGCCCACGCCCCGCGCAGCGGACCCGCAACGGGGCCAAGCCCCCACGGCGGGAAAGCCGAAAACGTGGGGAGACAATGAGGTCGTGAACGACCTCGACACCTTCCACCGCCTCCTCACCCCGGAGGGCCAGGCCCTGCTGGCCGAATTGCGGGACCACGACCCGGCGGATGAGCTGGCGGCAGCCACCCGGCTGCGGCGGGAGCACCCCGCGGAGCTCGTTTCCGCGGCGCTCGGGCAGGCGCGGCTCCGGCAGCGGGCGGTGGCGAAGTTCGGGGCGGACGCCTGGCGGATGTACTTCACGCCGAACGGCGTCGAGCAGTCGACCCGCGCCACGGTCGCCACCCACCGCGCCACCCGCCTCGCCGCGCTGGGCGTCCGTACGCTGGCCGACCTGTGCTGCGGTATCGGCGGTGACGCGCTCGCCCTGGCGCGGGCCGGGATCCGGGTACTGGCCGTCGACCGTGACCCGTTGGCGTGTGCGGCGGCCCGGGCCAACGCCGAGGCGCTGGGGCTCGCGGAGCTGATCGAGGTGCGCTGCGCGGATGTGACGGAGGTGGACACCGCCGGGTATGACGCGGTGTTCGTGGATCCGGCGCGGCGCAGCAAGGCTCGGGGCGGCCGGATTTTCGACCCCGAGGCGTACGCGCCTCCGTTGTCCTGGGCCGTCGAGGCGGCCCGCAAGGCACCGGTCGCGGCGTTGAAGATCGCGCCGGGGGTGCCGCACGAGGCGCTGCCCGAGGATGCCGAGACGGAGTGGATCTCGGACGGGGGCGACGTCAAGGAGGCCGTGGTGTGGTTCGGTACGGGTGAGGGCGGCGCGCCCCGGCCGGTGCCCGGTGGCCGCCGCGCCACCCTGCTTCCCGCCGGGGACTCCCTGCTCGGCACCGGGCTGCCGGACCCGTCCGCCGGCGACGACGACGCGCCGCACGCGCCGGTCGGCCCGGTCGGTGACTGGCTGTACGAGCCGGACGGGGCGGTGATCCGGGCCCATCTTGTCGCGGATGTCGCCCGGCAGGTCGGCGGGCGGCTGATCGATCCGACGATCGCCTACATCACCGCGGACCGGCTGACCGCGACGCCGTACGCGACCGCCTACGCGATCACCGATGTGCTGCCGTTCCACGTCAAGAGGCTCAAGGCGCTGCTGCGGGAGCGCGAGGTCGGTATCGCGGTGATCAAGAAGCGGGGCTCCGCGGTCGAGCCCGAGGAACTGCGCAAGAAGCTGAAGCTCGGCGGCGGACGCAAGTCCTGCACGATCTTCCTCACCCGGGTCGACGGCGCCCCCAGCATGCTGCTGGGGCATCCGGCCACGGACCCGCTCACGCCAGGTCGGTGAGGTCCTCGGCGTAGATCTGGGAGAGCGGCTGCGGGCCGATGTACTGCTGGCAGGTGCACTGGCCCGCTTCGTACTGCACGGGTTTGTGGTCGGCGTCCCAGGCGACCGCTACCTCGACCCGCTCATGACACTTACCCTTTTTGTCATGCTTGGCGAGGTGGTGGGTGCAGCCGCACACCGGCTCCGGCGGCTTCTGGGCGGCGGCCAGCTCCTGCCGTTCCTGGCGGGCGGTCTCCAGGCGTTCCATCTTGCGTTCGTGCCGGGTGCGCAGCGCCGTGCGGGCGGTGTCGGCGACCTTCGCGAAGCCGCCCGCCATGAAGAAGATGAAGACCCACCAGAACCAGTCCACGGCCTGCCGCCTCCCCACGTACGCGCTCGGTACTGCACGTCAGGGTAAGACCTCGGGCCGGGCGTCGGGCCGGGGGTGGCGGCGAGGACTCGCAGAAGTACAAAACGAGCCCTCGCCGGGCCTCACGAGTAGAGGTTGTGCTTGCTCATCTCGTGGACGTGGTCATGGTCGTGGTGGTGGGTGTGGCCCGCGGGTGCGTCCTCGGGGAACTCGCCGGGCACATGGGGCTCGGTGACCGGGAGCGACGAGTCCGCGGAGAGGTCCCAGGCGGAGGCCGGCCGGTTGCGGGCCACCATTTCCGCGCCCAGGGCGGCGACCATCGCACCGTTGTCGGTGCACAGCTTGGGCCGCGGCACCCGCAGGGTGATGCCGGCGTCCTCGCAGCGGCGCTCGGCCATCGCCCGCAGCCGGGAGTTGGCCGCGACCCCGCCGCCGATCATCAGGTGGTCCACACCGTTGTCCTTGCAGGCCCGGACGGCCTTACGGGTCAGCACATCCACCACGGCCTCCTGGAAGGACGCCGAGACGTCCGCCACCGGCACCTCCTCACCGGCCGCCCGCTTGGCCTCGATCCAGCGGGCCACCGCCGTCTTCAGACCGGAGAAGGAGAAGTCGTAGACCGGGTCACGCGGGCCGGTCAGACCGCGCGGGAAGCGGATCGCGTCGGGGTTGCCCTCGCGGGCGTAGCGGTCGATGACCGGGCCGCCCGGGAAGCCGAGGTTCAGCACCCGCGCGATCTTGTCGAACGCCTCACCGGCCGCGTCGTCGATGGTCGAGCCCAGCGGCCGTACGTCGGAGGTGATGTCCGGGGCCAGGAGGAGCGACGAATGGCCGCCGCTCACCAGCAGGGCCATGGTCGGCTCCGGCAGCGCGCCGTGTTCCAGCTGGTCGACGCAGATGTGCGAGGCGAGGTGGTTGACGCCGTAGAGCGGCTTGCCGAGGGCGTAGGCGTACGCCTTGGCGGCCGAGACGCCGACCAGCAGCGCACCGGCCAGGCCCGGTCCCGCGGTGACCGCGATCCCGTCCAGGTCGGAGGCCGCGACCCCGGCCTCCTTCAGGGCGCGCTGGATGGTGGGGACCATCGCCTCCAGGTGGGCGCGCGAGGCCACCTCCGGCACCACGCCGCCGAAGCGGGCGTGCTCGTCGACGCTGGAGGCGACCGCGTCGGCGAGGAGGGTGTGGCCGCGGACGATGCCGACACCGGTCTCGTCGCAGGAGGTCTCGATGCCGAGGACGAGCGGTCCGCCGCGTGAGTCAGCCATGGTTCTCAAGTTCCTTGTACGGAGGGTGCTTCGGAGGAGGTCTGGGTGGTGCGGCGCATCACGAGGGCGTCGACATTGCCGGGCTGGTAGTAGCCGCGGCGGAAGCCGATCGGCTCGAAGCCGAAGCGCTCGTAGAGGCGCTGGGCGCGGAGGTTGTCGACCCGGACCTCCAGCAGCACCTCATGGCATTCGAAGTCCGTTGCGGCGCCGAGGAGTTCGGTCAGCAGCCGGGCGCCGAGGCCGGTGCCCCACTGGTCGCGGGCGGTGGCGATGGTCTGGATGTCGCCGGTGCCGTCGACGGCGGCCAGCCCGCCGTAGCCCACCAGCCGGCCGGCCTGCTCGGCGACCAGGTAGCGGCGGGTGGCGTACGGCCCGCGCGCATGCGCCAGCTCGGACCAGAACATGCCCGGCGACCAGGCGTCCTCGGGGAACAGCTCCCGCTCCAGCTCCAGCACCGGCGCTATGTCCCACCAGCGCATCTCGCGCAGCACGGCCTCGGGCCGGGCGACATCGCCGCGCCGGGGGTCCCCCCGGACAGCGTCTGGGGGAGGCGCCGAGGTCTGCTGGTCGGGCGACGGGCGGGAACTCACCGGGGAGTGACCACCTTGTAGTTGGCGGGCACCTGGGCGTCCGGACGCCGCAGATACAGCGGCTGCGGCGGCAGCAGCTCCTCGCCCGCCGCGAGCTTCCCGGCGGCCAGCTCGGCCAGCGCGGCGGCGGACTGGTGCTCGGGCGCCTCGCGCCGTACGCCGGTGAAGACCGTGTCGTAGAGCAGCGCGCCCGCGCCCACGGCCGGGACGCCGGCCACCTGGTCGGCGAGGTCCGCGGGGCGGTCGACGGCGGGTTCGGTCAGCCTCGTGCGGGCATCGCCGTAGCGCGCCCAGTAGACCTCTTTGCGGCGGGCGTCGGTGGCCACGATGAAGGGCTCGGTCAGCCCGGAGGCGTGGGCGAGGCCGTCCAGGGTGCACAGACCGTGGACGGGTACGCCGAGCGCGGCGCCGAAGGTGGCGGCGGTCACCAGGCCGACGCGCAGCCCCGTGTACGGTCCCGGGCCCACGCCGACCACGATGTCGCTGACCTCGTCGAGCTTGTGGCCGGCCTCGGCCAGCACCCGGTCGACGGCGGGCAGCAGCAGCTCGCCGTGCCGGCGCGCATCCACCTGGCGGGACTCGGCGAGGACGCGGGTGCCGTCATGGAGCGCGACGGTGACGGCGGGGGTGGCGGTGTCAAGAGCTAGCAGCAGCACGTCCTTAAGACTACGGCTCGGCGGGTGGTTCCGGTTCCCGGTGCTACCGTCGCCCCCGTAGCCCAGCAGCAAGCAGCCCGGCGCCCTGGCCCGGGACTCCCCGCCGGTGGCAGGGAGAGGGAGGAAAGGTGGCACAGCGGTGCCCGCTAAGAGCAGCACGATCGTCACCGCGCTGACCACGGCGGCCGTGGTCGCGGTCGGAGTGCTCGGCTACCAGGCCGCGGCGTCCGCCCCGGACACCCTCACCGAGGCCCGTAAGGACAGCCACCACAGCACCCCCAAGAAGCAGCCGGACCGGTCCGGCAAGAAGGAGAAGGCCCCCGCTCCGGCCCCGGTCCCCCCGGCGTCCGGCAAGGGCCAGCGGATCGTCTACTCGCTCGACGCCAAGCGGGTCTGGCTGGTCGGCGCGCAGGAGAAGGTGCGGCGTACGTTCACGGTCGCGCCGAGCACGGTCAGCCCGCCGCCCGGGACCTACGCGGTCGGCTCGCGGTCGGTCAGCGTCACGGGCTCGGACGGGATAGCGATCGAGCATGTGGTGCGGTTCGCCACCGTCGGCAACGTCACGATCGGCTTCAGCGCGGCCGTCGACGGCTCCCGGCCCACACCGGACCCGTCGAAGAAGACCGGCGGTATCCGTGAGTCGCGGGACGACGGCAAGGCGATGTGGGACTTCGCGCTGCAGGGCACCAAGGTCGTCGTGGTCTCCTGACCACGCGGCTCCCGGACCGTCCGCCTTTCGCCCCTACGGGCTACGCCGCGTCGCGGCCCCCGGTGGACGCCGTCCCGGGCTCGGACTCCTCCTCCGCCTCCGGCTCGTCCGCCGGCCCCGCGGGCCTGCCCTGACGGGCTTCTTCGGCGGCGTCGGGGGGCGTGGAGACCGCGCTGGCCGCGGCGCCCGCCGCCAGCAGCTCATTCATGGTCGGCGTCTCGCGCGCATCGCGCCCGGCCGCCGCGAAGGGGGTGCTCTCACGCCCGTCGGGCGTGGGGGCGGGCTGGTGGGCCGACATGGACGCCTCCCGGGGCTCCTGGGGCAAGCGACAGAAGCTAGGCTGGCTACTTAGGCTCACCTAACTGGGGTCTCCACCCATGTCACCACGCCCGGCACCCGGTACGCAACATCTTACCGACGGCTTGTCGGAAACTACGGACGTCCGGCCGGATCCATGACCGGGCGAAACGGCCGCCGCGGCCGCCCGCCCCGTCGTCAGCAGGTCTCCAGCGCGGGCAGACCGGCGTCGGCCCAGCGCGCACCGAGACCGGTGACCGTCACCTCGCGCACATCGTCCGCCCCGGCCTCCAGGGCCGCCTCCGGGCCGCCCGGCGCGTCCGCCCCCACGGCGCGCCCGATGACCACATGCAGCCGGTCCTCGGACAGCTCCTCGACCTTGCCGTCGCCCCACTCCACGACCACCACCGACTCCGGCAGCGAGACATCGAGGTCCAGGTCCTCCATCTCGTCCAGCCCGCCGCCGAGCCGGTACGCGTCGACGTGCACCAGCGGGGGGCCGCCGGCCAGCGAGGGGTGCACCCGGGCGATGACGAAGGTGGGAGAGGTCACGGCGCCGCGCACGCCCAGGCCCTCGCCCAGGCCGCGGGTCAGCGTCGTCTTGCCGGCTCCCAGCTCACCGGTGAGCAGTACCAGGTCACCGGGGCGCAGCAGCGGGGCCAGACGGCGGCCCAACTCCTGCATCTGTTCGGGGGACTTGACGGTAATGTGCGCCATCGCGCCGGTGGTGCTCATGCCGCAAATGGTACGTCCCGCCCGTAGCCCCGCCGCCACCCCTCGGTCTGCCGGGCCAAGCCCCGGCAGACCGGGCCGGGGCTCAGGCGCGGGCGTGCCGGGAGCTGCGGGCCGCCGCGCCGGCCCGTTCCACCAGGGACACCAGGTGCTCATTGACCAGCTCGGGCCGCTCCAGCATCACCAGATGCCCGGCGCCGGGGACGCACACCAGCTCCGCGTCGGGCAGCACCTCGACGATCGCCCGGCTGTGGTCGGCCGGGGTGATCAGATCGCTCTCCCCGGCGAGCACCAGCGCGGGCACCGCGTCGTACGCGACCAGCGCCTCGGTCTTGTCATGCACCGCGAACGCCGGGAAGAACTCGGCGACCACATCGATCGGGGTCGCCTCGATCAGCCGCTCGCCGAAGCGCGCGATGCCCGGGTCCACCTTCTCCGGCGTCCCGAACGAGTACCGCTTGATCAGCCCCGCGAACAGATCGGCGGTGGCCCGCCGTCCGCGCTCGACGATCTCGCTCTGCCAGCCCAGCGCCTTCAGCACGCCCGGCGCGAGCCAGTGGAAGGCCTTGACGCCCATGGACGGCAGCCCGAAGGCGACCTCGCTGAGCCGGCCCGCGGACGTGCCGATCAGGGCCACCCCGACCACCCGCTCCGCGACGTACTCGGGGAACTGGTCGGCCAGCGCCATCACCGTCATGCCGCCCATGGAGTGCCCGACCAGCACGATCGGCCCCTCGGGGACCGCGGCGTCCAGTACCGCCTTCAGGTCCCGGCCCAGCAGGTCGATGGTGACCGGTTCCGTGCCGTCGATCTGGCCGTGGCCGCGCGAGGAGCGGCCGTGGCTGCGCTGGTCCCAGTGGACGGTGCGCACCGTGCCGCGCAGTGCGGAGCGCTGGAAGTGCCAGGAGTCCTGGCTGAGGCAGTAGCCGTGGCTGAAGACGACCGTGGGAGCCGCGGAGCGCCGCCCCAGCGCCGCCGTCAGCCGCTTGCGCAGACCGCTCTGGGCCTCCTGCGCGGCCCGCGCCTCCTTCCCGCGGACGGGCTTGGCGGACCGGTCGGCCTTGGCGCCCTTGCCGTTCCTGGCCTTGCCCTGGTGGTCGTCCTTCTCCGGCCTGGCCGACTCCACGCCCGGCTCGTCGACCTCGTAGTACAGCTCGGTGCCGTCCTCGGCGATCGCCGCGCCCGGTGTGCCGCGCAGCGTGCCGTACGGGCCGGCGGCGTCCAGCGCGAGCCGGGCGCGGCGGCGCATCCCGCGGCCGACCGTCATCCGCTCTATCGCCACCCCGGCCGCGGCGCCCGCCGCGACCACACCGATCGCGGCACCGGCCACGCCGGCGTGCCGGCCCGCCCGTGCCCAGTTGCCGGCCGCCTCGACGGCCGTCTCGACCGCCTGCGCGGCGGCCTCCTGTCCCTCGGTCATGCCGTACCCCCCGTGAGCGCGCTGTCTCCTCCGGCTTCGTTCCGTATGCCGCTGTCCACATAGACGCGCGGGACCCGGCTTCCGATCCGTGTGACGATCTCGTAGCCGATGGTTCCGGCCACCCGGGCCCAGTCCTCCGCGGTCGGCTCACCGCGGTCCCCCGGGCCGAACAGCACCGCCGGATCGCCCGGCTCGGCGCTGTCGCCGCCCAGGTCGACCACGAACTGGTCCATCGCGATCCGCCCGGCGACCGTCCGCCACTTGCCGGCGACCAGCACCGGGCCGGTGCCGGAGGCGTGCCGCGGGATGCCGTCCGCATAGCCGAGGGGGACCAGCGCCAGGCTGGTCTCGCCGGGGGTCGTGTAGTGGTGCCCGTACGACACGCCGTGGCCGCCCGGGACACGCTTGACCGACGCGAGCGAGGCCTCCAGCGTCATCGCGGGCCGCAGCCCGAAGTCCTGGGAGGTGCCGACCTCGGGGCTGGGCGAGATGCCGTAGATGCCGATGCCGGTGCGGACCAGGTCGAAGTGCGCCTCGGGGAGGGTCAGCAGCGCCGGGGTGTTGGCGATGTGCCGCACCTCGGGGCGCAGCCCGGCCGCCCCGGCGGTCTTCAACGCCTCCTGGAAGACGGCCAGCTGGGCGGCGATCGAGGGGTGCCCGGGCTCGTCGGCGCAGGCGAAGTGCGACCAGACGCCGGTGACGGCCACCGTGCCCTCGGCCTCGGCGGCACGGGCCGCGGCGGTCAGTTCCGCCCAGTCGGCGGGCGCGCAGCCGTTGCGGCCGAGCCCGGTGTCGATCTTGAGCTGGACCCGGGCGGTCCGGCCGCACTCCCGCGCCGCGCCGGTCACCTCGCGCAGCGCCCACATCCCGCTCACCGCGACGTCGATGTCCTGCTCGACGGCCCGGCGCCAGGGGCCGCCCGGCGTCCACAGCCAGCACAGCAGCCGCCCGGTGTCGCCCGCCGCACGCAGCGCGAACGCCTCCTCGGGCAGCGCCGTGCCCAGCCAGCCCGCACCGGCCTCACGGGCGGCGCGCGCACAGCGCACCGCCCCGTGTCCGTAGCCGTCGGACTTGACCACGGCCATCAGCTCTGCCCGGGGTGCGCGGTCCCGCAGTGCACGCACGTTCGACCGCACGGCGGCGAGGTCGATGGCGGCGCGGGCGCGCTTTGCTGTCTCGTTCATCCCCCTCAGTGTCGCAGGCGACGCCGCGGGGCCCCGGGGGACGGGCGGGGAAACCGCGCTCACACGCCGGGCTTCCGCCCCCAGACGTACACGGTGTCGCCCTTCCGCAGCACTTCCCACGCCCTCCGCGCGTCCGTCATGGTGAGGTTGACGCAGCCGTGCGAGCCGGGCCCCGAGAAGATGTCCTCGTAGACGCCGTGCAGCGCCTCCCCGCGGTCGAAGAACTGGGCGTACGGCATCCGCGTGCCGTACAGGTTCGAGATGTGGCGCCGGTGCCGCAGATAGATCCGGTACGAACCGGTGCGGGTCTCCATCGTCGGCGCGCCCGACCGGATCACCACCGGTTCGAGGATCACCCGCCCGCTCTGCTGCACCCACATCAGCTGCCGGTTCAGATCGACACACGCGGTCCGCTGGGGAAGGTCCGGGCAGTGCCCGGCCCGGTTGGGGTCCTTCTTGGCCCGCATCAGCCGCACCGTCGCCCCGGTGACCGGTCCCGCGAATCCGGTCGCCGGCGCGATGCGGTGCGCCTGCTGGAACCGCCGGATCGCCCGGCAGTCCCCCGTGCTCTGCCGCCCGTCCACCTGCCGCCCCAGATAGCGCTCCGCCTGCCGCTGGTAGGGCCCGGTGGAGGCGCTGCACCGCAGCGCCCTGGTGCCGGCGTGCGCCGCCTCGGACCGCGGCACGTACTCGATGTGCCGCGACCCGGCTGCCTCCCGCCCCGCGCGCGGGATCCCGGGAACCAGGTCGGGCAGTCGGTACGCGGCGGACGGGGGCGTCACGGCCACCGCGGGCGACGGCGCCACGGCCACCGCGGGCGGCCCGGCGACAACGAGGAGCGAGGCGCAGACCAGCAGCGCGGAAAAGGTGCGTTTCATGCCCTCACGCATGCCGTGACCGCGCGGTCGTACAAGCCCACCGGGCACCAGGTTCGCCCTGGTGCCCGCACCGTTCCCCCGCGGGGCGTAACGGCCGCACCGGCAGCTGTCAGTCCGTCACATCACGCCAGGCGGCGTCCAGATGGGCGGCGACCTCCGAGGCCAGGATCGGCGCCCCGGCCGGCCCGGCCGCGCGGCGGGCCGCCAGCCCGTGCAGATACGCGCCGACGGAACCCGCGTCCCGCGCCGGGAGTCCCGCGGCGAGCAGCGACCCGGTCACCCCCGACAGCACGTCCCCGCTCCCGGCCGTAGCCAGCCAGCTGGTCCCGGTGGGGTTGACCCGTACCGGACCGTCCGCCTCCGCCACCAGCGTCGTCGAGCCCTTGAGCAGCACCGTGGCACCGTATTGCGCCGCCAACTCCCGTACGGAGGCCAGCCGTGCCGCCTCGACCTCCTCGCGCCCGCGTCCGAGCAGCGCGGCGGCCTCCCCCGCATGCGGCGTCAGCAACGTCTCGGCCGTCCGCTCCCGGGTTCGCTGCGGCGACAGGAACCGCAGACCGTCCGCGTCCACCAGCACCGGCACCTCCGCCGCCAGCACCTCCTCCAGCGCGTCCGCCTCCTCCCCGATGCCGGGCCCGATCACCCACGCCTGCACCCGGCCCGCCTTGTCCGGCGGCCCGGGATGCACCAGCGTCTCCGGGAAGTGCGCCAGCACCGCCTCGGCGGCCGGCCCGACATACCGCACGGCCCCCGCGCCGCCCCGCAACGCGCCCGCCACCGCGAGCACCGCCGCCCCCGGATACCGCGCGGAGCCGGCGACCACCCCGACCACGCCCCGCCGGTACTTGTCGCTCTCGGGCACCGGACGCGGCAGCAGATCCGCCACGTCCGCATGCTGCAGCGCCTCCATCTCGGCGTCCTCCGGCAGCGTGAGCCCGATGTCCACCAGCCGCAGCGCGCCCGCCCGCTCCCGCGCCGGATCGATCAGCAGCCCCGGCTTGTACGCGCCGAACGTCACCGTCGCATCGGCCCGTACGGCGTCCCCGTGCACCTCACCGCTGTCCGCGTCCACACCGCTGGGCAGATCGACCGCCACCACCCGCGCCGACTCCCATGCGGCCCGGGCGAGTTGCGCGGCCTCCGGGCGCAGCCCGCCCCGCCCCCCGATCCCGACGATGCCGTCCACGACCAGATCGGCCCGTCCGATGTCCCGCAGCGCATCGTCCGAAACCCGCCCCCCGGCCGCCCGCAGCGCGGCCAGCCCGCCCTGATGGGCCCGTTCGGGCGACAGCAGCACGGCCACCACCCCGGCCCCTCTCCGGGCCAGCCGGGCACCGGCGTACAGCGCGTCCCCGCCGTTGTCACCGCTGCCCACCAGCAGCACCACCCGGCTGCCGTACACCCGCCCCAGCAACTCCCCACAGGCCACGGCCAGTCCGGCCGCCGCCCGCTGCATCAGAGCCCCTTCGGGCAACCGCCCCATGAGCTCCCGCTCCGCGCCCCGCACGGTCTCCACGCTGTAAGCAGTCCTCATACCGCCCAGTCTCACCCCTCACCCACCGGCCGACCCGCATTTCCCCCCACCGGGCAGGCCAGTCCGTGATCCGAGGGACCGGCACAGCCCCTGGGGGAGAGTTGGGGGGCGAGCCGAGGAGGGGACGGCGACCACCTACCTCCCCGCCACCCGAAGCAGCACCCCGCACGTCCTCCCCCGGCCCCGGCCCCCCACGGCCCGACACCGCCGAACACACGGAAGGGGACGGGCCGGAGGAGGCGGTGTCAGGACGTAAAGCGAAGCAGTCCTGACACCGCCTCCGGAGGCCCGTCCCCGCACCACAACGCTCGGGGCGCGCCCGCACCACAAGGGCAGGCGCCGCGGCCGTGCCTCACCCCTCCGCAATCACCACAGCAGAAGCCACCCCCGCGTCATGACTCATCGACACATGCCACGACCGCACCCCGAGCTCCACCGCCCGCGCCTCGACCGTCCCCTGCACCCGCAGCCGCGGCTGCCCGCTGTCCTCGACATACACCTCGGCATCGGTCCAGTGCAGCCCGCCCGGCGCCCCGAGCGCCTTGGCCAGCGCCTCCTTGGCGGCGAACCGCGCCGCCAAGGAGGCGATACCGCGCCGTTCACCACTCGGCAGCATCAGCTCCTCGTCGATGAACAGCCGCCGCGCCAGCTCCGGCGTACGCTTCAGCGCCTCGCCGAAGCGGTCGATCTCGGCGACATCGATCCCGACCCCGATGATCATTCCACCGTCACCGACTTGGCGAGGTTGCGCGGCTGGTCGACCTCGTTGCCGCGAGCGGTGGCCAGCTCGCAGGCGAAGACCTGCAGCGGGACCGTGGACACCAGCGGCTGCAGCAGCACCGGCGTCCGCGGGATCCGTACGAGGTGATCCGCGTACGGCACCACCGTCTCGTCCCCCTCCTCCGCGATCACGATCGTGCGCGCCCCCCGGGCCCGGATCTCCTGGATGTTCGACACGATCTTGTCGTGCAGCACGGACCGCCCCCGCGGCGACGGCACGACCACCACCACCGGCAGATCGTCCTCGATCAACGCGATCGGCCCGTGCTTGAGCTCCCCGGCCGCGAAGCCCTCCGCGTGCATGTACGCGAGCTCCTTGAGCTTCAGCGCACCCTCCAGCGCCACCGGATAGCCCACATGCCGCCCGAGGAAGAGCACCGTGTTCTTGTCGGCGAGGGAGCGCGCCAGCTCCCGTACCGGCTCCATCGTGCCCAGCACCTGCTCGACCTGGGTGCCGATGGCCGCCAGTTCGCGCACCACGTCCCGGATCTCGTCGCCCCACTTCGTGCCCCGCACCTGCGCGACGTACAGCGCCACCAGATAGCAGGCCACCAGCTGGGTCAGAAACGCCTTCGTGGAGGCGACCGCCACCTCGGGCCCGGCGTGCGTGTACAGCACCGCGTCCGACTCCCGCGGGATGGTCGACCCGTTCGTGTTGCAGATGGCGAGCACCTTCGCGCCCTGCTCCCGCGCATGCCGCAGCGCCATCAGGGTGTCCATCGTCTCGCCGGATTGGCTGATCGCGATGACCAGCGTGTGCCGGTCCAGGATCGGATCGCGGTAGCGGAACTCACTCGCCAGCTCCGTCTCGCACGGGATCCGGGTCCAGTGCTCGATCGCGTACTTGGCGATCATCCCCGCGTGGTACGCCGTCCCGCACGCCACGATGACGACCTTGTCGACCTCGCGCAGCACCTCCGGCGGGATCCGCACCTCGTCCAGCGACAGCACGCCCGACCCGTCGATCCGCCCCAGCAGCGTGTCCGCGACGGCCTTCGGCTGCTCCGCGATCTCCTTCAGCATGAAGTAGTCGTAGCCGCCCTTCTCGGCGGCCGAGGCGTCCCAGTCGACGTGGTACTCCCGCACCTCGGCGGGCACCCCGTCGAAGTCGGTGACCGTCACACCGTCCCGGCGCAGCTCCACGACCTGGTCCTGGCCCAGCTCGATCGCCTCACGGGTGTGCGCGATGAACGCCGCCACATCCGAGGCCAGGAAGGCCTCGCCGTCCCCGACACCGACCACCAGCGGCGAGTTACGGCGCGCTCCGACGACCACATCCGGCTCATCGGCATGCACCGCGACCAGCGTGAACGCGCCCTCCAGCCGCCGGCACACCTGCCGCATCGACTCGGCCAGCTCCCCGCAGGACGAATAGGCCTCGGCGAGCAGATGCGCCACGACCTCGGTGTCCGTCTCGGACGCCAACTCATGCCCGCGGTCGGTGAGTTCGGCGCGCAGCCCGGCGAAGTTCTCGATGATGCCGTTGTGCACGACCGAGACCCGGCCGGCGTTGTCCAGATGCGGGTGGGCGTTCTCGTCGGTGGGCCCGCCGTGAGTGGCCCACCGGGTGTGCCCGATACCCGTCGAACCGGCCGGCAACGGACGGTCCGCCAGCTCCTTCTCCAGGTTGGCGAGCTTCCCGGCCTTCTTGGCCGCCGCCAGACCACCGTCCGCCAGCACGGCCACCCCCGCGGAGTCATACCCGCGGTACTCCAGCCGCTTCAGCCCGGCCAGGACGACATCAAGGGCGCTCTGCCCGCCCACATATCCCACGATTCCGCACATGCAGGCAGCGTACGCGCCACGCCCTACGGCACCACGTACGACCACGCACCCAGCTCACCGGCCGCTGCCCGCCCTTCCCGAACGGGCAGACCACCAGCCGCCCTTGCTACACACACGGGTTCCGGCAGGGACCGGGGCGGGAGCCCACCGCCCCCTCAATACCCCCGCTGTATCCGCTCCTGCGCCTCCCGCACCGTCTCCAGGAACTCCTCGTCCGCCTCCGCGTCCGCGCCGGGGCCGGTGCCCGGCTCGTAGCGTTCCAGGACGTCGGCGAGGTCCTCGCCCAGATCCTCGTCCGGGAGGTCCTCCGCCAGCTCGGCGTGGACCCTGGCTGCGAAGCAGTCCGACGCGGTGTCCGTTCCCCGGCCGCCGTTCGCTCCGGCGGTCCTCCCCCACGGCCGCTGTCCCAGCAGACCGGCCTTACGCGCGCGCACACGCACCCCCTGATTCGTCCAGAGGCCCGGAGCCGGGCCTCTCCCCGTCACCGACGGTACCGGGCAATATCCGCCGGGTACAGACGACCAGGCTGAGAAGCACCCGAGCCGGGCCCGACGTCCACAAGACCGCGCCGGCCGGCACCCCGAGATGAACGGTGTGTGGCGGCTGCGCACAATGGGCGCGTGCCCCTGACGACCGATCCGCAGCAACGACGCCGCGCCGACAGCTCCCCGTACGTCGATCTGACGCGCGCACAGTGGAGCGCCCTGCGGGAGAAGACCCCGCTGCCCCTGACGGCCGACGAGGTCGAACAGCTGCGTGGCCTGGGCGATGTCATCGACCTCGACGAGGTGCGCGATGTCTATCTCCCGCTGTCCCGGCTCCTCAACCTCTATGTCGGCGCCAGCAGCAATCTGCGCGGTGCGCTGAACACCTTCCTCGGCGACGTGGGCAGCGGCCCCCAGCCCGGCACCCCGTTCGTCATCGGGGTCGCGGGCAGCGTGGCGGTGGGGAAGTCCACCACCGCCCGGCTGCTGCAGGCGCTGCTGGCCCGATGGCCCGAGCATCCGCGCGTCGAGCTGGTCACCACCGACGGGTTCCTCTTCCCCAACGCCGAGCTGCACCGGCGCGGTCTGATGTCCCGCAAGGGCTTCCCGGAGTCCTACGACCGGCGGGCGCTGACCCGCTTCGTCGCGGATGTGAAGTCCGGCAGGGCCGAGGTCACCGCACCGGTCTACTCCCACCTGATCTACGACATCGTGCCGGGCGAGCAGCTGACCGTGCAGCGCCCCGACATCCTCATCGTCGAGGGCCTCAACGTCCTCCAGCCGGCGCTGCCCGGCAAGGACGGCCGCACCCGCCTCGGGCTCGCCGACTTCTTCGACTTCTCCGTCTACGTCGACGCCCGCACCGAGGACATCGAGAAGTGGTACCTGGGCCGCTTCCGCAAGCTGCGCGAGACCGCCTTCCAGAACCCGTTCTCGTACTTCCGCAAGTACACCCAGGTCTCCGAGGACGAGGCCCTCGACTATGCGCGCATGATCTGGCGCACCGTCAACAAGCCCAATCTGCAGCAGAACGTCGCCCCGACCCGCGGCCGCGCCAACCTGGTGCTGCGCAAGGGGCCGGACCACAAGGTGCAACGGCTGTCGTTGCGCAAGCTCTAGGGAAGGCGAACGCCGTGCTGCATCTGCGCCTGATCGTCCCTGCGGACCGTACGGACGAGGTGCTCCAGCTGCTGGAGGAGACCGTCGGGACGGCCCATCTCGTCGTGCTGAGCGGGGCGGCCCGTGATCCGCGGGGCGATGTGGTGATGTGCGATGTCGCGCGGGAAGCCGGTGACGGACTGCTGGCCCGGCTGCGGGAGACGGGCCTCGACAAGACCGGTTCGATCGCCCTGGAGCACATCGATCTGTCGCTGTCCCGGCGCGCCGACCGGGCGGCGGACGAGGCACCCGGCGAGGGCGCGGACGCCGTCCTGTGGGAGTCGCTGACCGACGCCACCCACGAGGAGTCCACGCTCTCGGCCACCTACCTCGCGTTCCTGACCCTCGCCACGATGATCGCGGCCTGCGGTGTGGTCCTGGACAACGCCATCCTGATCGTCGGCGCGATGGCGGTCGGCCCCGAGTTCGGCCCGCTGGCGGGGATCTCCACCGCCCTGGTCCGGCGCGCTCCGCGGCTGGCCTGGCGCTCGCTGGTGGCGCTGATCGGCGGCTTCGCCCTGGCCATGGTGCTGACCTGCGGCTTCAGCTACTTCATGGACGCGGTGGGGCTGTTCACCGAGCAGAAGGCCGGGGGCCCGCGCCCCAATACGTCGTTCATCTGGCAGCCGGACTGGATGTCGTTCGTGGTGGCCTTCCTCGCCGGTGTCGCCGGCACCCTCTCGCTGACCTCGGCGAAGTCCGGCGCCCTGGTGGGCGTGGCCATCTCCGTCACGACCGTCCCCGCCGCCGCCAACGCCGCGGTCGCCTTCGCCTACGGCGACTACCCGCAGACCTGGGGCTCCTCCACCCAGCTCGTCCTGAACCTGGCGGGCATCGTGATCGCCGGCACCCTCACCCTGGTCACCCAGAAGCTCCTGTGGGCCCGGCACGGCGCCCAGCCGGTGGCCCGCTAGCGCCACAAAACGGCCTCGCCCCGGGGTGGCAGCTGCCACCCCGGGGCGAGGCCGGAGAACTCCGCGGAACCCGCGGTGCGTCAACGGCGGCCGCGGCCACCGCGTACGGCACTCATCCCAGCGCCGACTTGACCGCGTCCGCCAGCCGCTCGGCCACCGCACGGGCCTGCTCGATGTCCGCCGCCTCCACCATCACGCGCACCAGCGGCTCCGTACCGGACGGCCGCAGCAGCACCCGCCCGGTGGCGCCCAGCTCCCGCTCCGCCTCGCCGACCGCAGCGGTCACCTCGGGCGAGGTGGCCACCCGGGACTTGTCGACGTCGGGGACGTTGATCAGGATCTGCGGCAGCCGCTCCATGACGCCCACCAGCTCGGCCAGCGGCCGGCCGGTCGCGGCGAGCCGCGCGGCCAGCATCAGACCGGTCAGCGTGCCGTCGCCGGTGGTGGCGTGGTCCAGCACGATGACGTGCCCGGACTGCTCGCCGCCCAGCGCGAAGCCGTGCGCCTTCATCTCCTCCAGGACGTACCGGTCGCCGACCGCGGACTGGACGAGGTCGATGCCCTCGCGCTCCATGGCCAGCTTGAAGCCCAGGTTGGACATGACGGTGGCGACGACGGTGTTCTTGCGCAGCGTGCCCGCCTCGCGCATGCCGAGCGCCAGGACGGCCAGGATCTGGTCGCCGTCGACCTCGTTGCCGTCGCGGTCCACGGCCAGGCAGCGGTCCGCGTCGCCGTCGTGGGCGACACCCAGGTCGGCGCCGTGCTCGACGACGGCGGCACGCAGCAGCTGCAGGTGGGTGGAGCCGCAGCCGTCGTTGATGTTCAGGCCGTCGGGGTCGGTGCCGATCGTGATGACATCGGCGCCGGCCCGCGCGAACGCCTCGGGCGAGACCCGCGCCGCCGCGCCGTGTGCGCCATCGATGACGATCTTCAGCCCGTCCAGACGGTTGGGCAGCACGCCGACGAGGTGCGCGACATAGTTGTCGAAGCCCTCGTCATAGACGGTGACCCGGCCCACGCCGGCACCGGTCGGCCGCTCCCAGGGCTCGCCGGAGCTGTGGGCGCGGTAGGTCTGCTCGATACGGTCCTCCAGCTCGTCAGCGAGCTTGTGGCCGCCGCGGGCGAAGAACTTGATGCCGTTGTCGGGCATCGGGTTGTGGCTGGCGGAGAGCATCACGCCCAGGTCCGCGCCGAGCGAGCCGGTCAGATACGCGACCGCCGGGGTCGGGAGCACCCCCACCCGCAGCACGTCCACGCCGGCGCTGGCCAGGCCCGCGACGACCGCGGCCTCCAGGAACTCACCGGACGCGCGTGGATCGCGTCCGACCACCGCCACCGGCCGGTGACCTTCGAATGTGCCGGCTTCCGCGAGCACATGCGCCGCAGCGACCGACAGACCGAGCGCCAGCTCCGCCGTCAGATCCGCATTGGCGACGCCGCGCACACCGTCCGTGCCGAAGAGTCGTCCCACTGGTGTCCTCCGAGTAGATGAGCTTGGACCAGAGCATTAAGTCCAGGTATACGCCCCTGGTCGTGGATAGCCGAACGCCCCGGCAGCACGGAGGTGCCACCGGGGCGTTCGCCAAGATGCTGCATGGTGCAGCGCGCGCGATTAGCGCTTGCTGTACTGCGGCGCCTTGCGGGCCTTCTTCAGACCGGCCTTCTTGCGCTCGACCGCACGGTCGTCACGCTTGAGGAATCCGGCCTTCTTCAGCGCGCCGCGGTTGTTGTCCACGTCCGCCTCGTTCAGCGCACGGGCCACGCCCAGGCGCAGCGCACCGGCCTGGCCGGAGATGCCGCCGCCGGAGATGCGGGCGACAACGTCGTAGCGGTTGTCGAGCTCGAGCACCTTGAAGGGCTCGTTGACTTCCTGCTGGTGCACCTTGTTGGGGAAGTAACCCTCAAGGGTGCGACCGTTGATCTTCCACTGGCCGGTGCCCGGGACGATCCGGACGCGGGCGATGGCGTTCTTGCGACGGCCCAGGCCGGCGGCCGGCTGCGGGTCGCCGAAGCGGGAGGCGAGGGACTCGGAGGTGTACTCCGACTCCACGACCTCGGTCTCAGTGGTGTATTCCTCGACGGCGTCGTCGTTCTCGATGACGGTCTCGGGAGTGGTCTCGGCCACGATGCTCCTCAGAATTCTCTGTCGTCTTAGGGGGTGGCCGGACTTACTGCGCGACCTGGGTGATCTCGAACGGGACCGGCTGCTGCGCAGCGTGCGGGTGCTCAGCGCCCGCGTAGACCTTCAGCTTCGAGAGCATCTGACGGCCGAGGGTGTTCTTGGGGAGCATGCCCTTGATGGCCTTCTCGACGGCCTTCTCGGGGTTCTTGTCGAGCAGCTCGTCGTAGCGGACGGAGCGCAGACCGCCCGGGAAGCCCGAGTGGCGGTAGGCCATCTTCTGGGTCCGCTTGTTGCCGGACAGGTGCACCTTGTCGGCGTTGACGATGATGACGAAGTCACCCATGTCAACGTGCGGCGCGTAGACGGGCTTGTGCTTACCCCGCAGGAGGGACGCGGCCTGGGTGGCCAGACGGCCCAGGACAACGTCCTGCGCGTCAATGATGTGCCACTGGCGCTGGACATCGCCGGGCTTGGGGCTGAACGTACGCACGGTTAGCCTTCGCTTCTTCAGAGGTGGGGTATCCCCAGGGCCTGAGGCCGCGGGGACGGGTCCTGTACTGGTCACCGCTGCCGATCACACCAGCAGGAGCGGCACTACGGGTGACGCAACCCGATCGTCCGTCGCTGGTCATCGGCCCGGTGGACCGCGTAAGGGCCCCCTCACGTGAGATAGAGCAAGCCAATACGCATAACGAACAGGCAGAATACCGGCCCGGCCCCGGTGGGGTCAAAACGCCCCCCGAACCGGCGTGCGGTCCCGGTCCGCCGACGCTGTCACGGTGACCGTGAGTATCACCCGTCTCACGGTACTCACCCGCACCGCCGGCGCACCGCCCGGCCCGCCGCGCCTACCGCGACCGCTCCACCCGCCGCTCGTCCCACACCGGCTCCGCCGTCTCCCGCACCAGCCCGTCCGACCCGAACACCAGGAACCGGTCGAAGGACCGGGCGAACCACCGGTCGTGGGTGACCGCGACCACCGTCCCCTCGTACGCCTCCAGCCCCTCCTGCAGCGCCTCCGCCGACTCCAGGTCCAGGTTGTCGGTCGGCTCGTCGAGCAGCAGGGCGGTCGTACCGGACAGCTCCAGCAGCAGGATCTGGAAGCGTGCCTGCTGGCCGCCGGAGAGCCGGTCGAAGCGCTGCTCGGCCTGCTTCTCCAGCTCGTAGCGGCGCAGGACGGACATGGCGCCGCCCCGGTCCTTGGCATGTTCCTTCCAGAGGATGTCCAACAGGGTGCGGCCCTCCAGCTCGGGATGCGCATGGGTCTGCGCGAAGTGACCGGGCACGACGCGCGCCCCGAGCTTCCACTCCCCCGTGTGCCGTACGTCGTCCCCGGCGAGCAGCCGCAGGAAGTGCGACTTGCCCGAGCCGTTGGACCCCAGGACCGCGACCCGCTCGCCGTAGAAGACCTCCAGCGAGAACGGCTTCATCAGGCCGGTCAGCTCCAGGTCCTTCGCCGTGAGGGCGCGGACACCGGTGCGGCCGCCGCGCAGCCGCATCGTGATCTCCTGCTCCCGCGGCGGCTCCTGCGGCGGCCCGGCCTCCTCGAACTTCCGCAGCCGGGTCTGCGCGGCCTGATAGCGGGAGGCGAGGCCGTCGTTGAAGGCGGCCTTGTTCTTGAGCATGTTCACGAGCTGCTTGAGCTGCACATGCTTCTCGTCCCAGCGCCGCCGCAGCTCCTCGAAGCGGGCGAAGCGCTCGCGCCGGGCCTCGTGGTACGTGCCGAACCCGCCGCCGTGCACCCAGACGTCGGAGCCCGCCGGCCCCGGCTCCACGCTGACGATCTTCTCCGCGGCGCGGGCCAGCAGCTCCCGGTCGTGCGAGACGAACAGCACCGTCTTCCGCGTCTCCCGCAGCTGCTGCTCCAGCCACCGCTTCCCGGGGACGTCGAGGTAGTTGTCCGGCTCGTCGAGCAGCAGCACCTCGTCGGGCCCGCGCAGCAGTGCCTCCAGCACGAGCCGCTTCTGCTCACCGCCCGAGAGCGTCCGCACCTGCCGCCACTGCGCCTTCTCGTACGGCATCCCCAGCGCCGCCGTCGTGCAGATGTCCCATGCGGCCTCGGCCTCGTAGCCGCGCGCCTCGGCCCAGTCGCTGAGTGCCTGGGCGTAGGCCATCTGCGCGGCCTCGTCGTCGTCCTCGGCGGTCATGATCGCCAGCTCGGCGGCGTCCACCGCGGCGGCCGCCTCCCTGATCCGCGGCTGCGCCACGGAAACCAGCAGGTCACGCACCGTGCGCTCATCCCGTACGGAGCCCACGAACTGCGGCATCACCCCCAGCCCGCCGCTGACCGTCACCGCCCCGCCGTGCGGCTGCAGCTCCCCCGCGATCAGCCGCAGCAGCGTCGTCTTGCCGGCGCCGTTGGCTCCCACCAGCGCGACCGACGCGCCCTCCCCCACCCGGAAGGACACATCCCCCAGCAGGACCCTCCCGTCCGGGAGGTAGTACTCCAGATGTCCGGCCTCAAGATGTCCCATGAGCGGGATTGTGACCGGCCTCCAAGCCTTCTACCAACCCCATTAGGATGCGCGGCATGAGCTTTGGGCAAGGCGGGCCGTTCGACGGCCCCGGGGGTTCTTCGTCGTCGACGCCGGACTGGGGCGCACTCGCCGAGGAGAGTGAGGCACAGACCCGCCGCAAACGCCGGCTGTGGATCGGCGGCGGCGCGCTGGCCGCCCTCGCGGTGGCCGGCATCGTCACCGCCGCCGTCATGACGAGCGGCGGCTCGAAGGGCGGCAAGCCGACGGCGGGGCCCACCGCCTCCGACGAGGCCGCGGTGCCGGACGACAAGCCGTCCTTCCCGGACGTCTCGGTCCCGCCCCCGCCCAACCCGCGGGACTACATCTCCGACCCCAAGAAGGACAAGGCGCCGCTGACACCCGCCACCCTCTTCGCGCAGAAGAGCATGGTCGTCGGCGAGCACAGCTACCCGCGCACCAAGACCGCCACCACCAAGGACTGCACCGCCGGCGCCCAGGGCCCGCTGGTCTCCTCGCTGTCCCACAACGGCTGCCGGCAGCTGCTGCGTGCCACCTACTCCAAGGGCGGCGTCGCGGTCACCATCGGCGTCGCGGTCTTCGACTCGCCCGCCAAGGCCGCCAAGGTCATGAACGAGAACAAGGCCAACCTCATGCCGCTGCCCGGCGGCGGGGTCCCCTCGGACTTCTGCCAGGGAACCAAGTGCCGGATGGCGACCAACGCCACCGGCCGCTACGCCTACTTCACGATCGCCGGCTACCTCAACGGCAAGGACGTCACCGGCACCGAGACCAAGGCCCAGCAGATCGCCCGGGACGGCGGCGCCTACGCGTTCAGCCAGATCACCCAGCGCGGCAAGGACCAGGCCGCGAAGGCCGCCGAGCAGCAGCTCAAGGACGCGCAGAAGAAGGCCGGCCAGTCCTGACGCCCCCGGTGGCGCCGCCTTTCCGACGGCGCCACCACCGGGCGGCCCGGGCCGCCGCTCAGCAGCAGCCGGCCGCCGGCAGCGTCCGCTTGTTCCGCGCCTCCTGGTTGCGCGCCATCAGCAGATCGTCGGCCGGATAGCCGACCTCCTCCAGCGTCAGACCGTGGGGCCGGACGACATGCACGGCGGAGTCCCGCACCCCGGCGGCCAGCACCTTGCCGGGCCACTCCACCGGCCGGTGCCCGTCCCCGACGAACAGCATCGCCCCGACCAGCGACCGCACCATGTTGTGGCAGAAGGCATCCGCCCGCACGGTCGCCGTGATGATCCCGTCCGCGCCCCGCACCCAGCTCAGCTCCTGGAGCGTACGGATCGTCGTCGCGCCCTCCCGCCGCTTGCAGTACGCCGCGAAGTCGTGCTCACCCAGCAGCGGCCGGGAGGCCTCGTTCATCGCCTCGACGTCCAGCTCCCAGTCGTGCCACAGCACATGGCCGCGCAGCAGCGGATCCACCCCGCCGTGGTGATCGGTCACCCGGTACGCATAGCGCCGCCAGATCGCCGAGAACCGCGCATTGAACCCGTACGGCGCCTCGGTGAGCCGCCACACCCGCACGTCCTTCGGCAGCCGCCCGGCCAGCCGCCGCAGCAGCTTGTCCTGGTGCTCGGCCCACAGCTCCGCGGGCAGATCCACATGCGCCACCTGCCCCCGCGCATGCACGCCCGCGTCCGTACGGCCCGCCACGGTGAGCTCATACGTCTCCCCGGAGCGCGTCACCGTCCGCAGCGCGTCCTCGATCTCCCCCTGGACGGTCCGCCGCCCGCCGGCCTGCTTCGCCCACCCGGAGAAGTCCTTTCCGTCGTAGGAAAGGTCCATCCGCACCCGGACCAGGCCCGGCTTCACTTCGTCACTCACACCAGCAATCCTCTCAACCCCGCGCGGTGCCGCCCGCACCCGAACGCGAAAGCGGGCCCGCCCCGAAGGGCGAACCCGCTCACGCGTCAGTCAGGACTCAGGCGTCCTTCGACTCCTCGGTCGCCTCGGCAGCCGTGGCCGCCTCCGCGTCCTTGGCCGCACGCTTGGTCGCGGCCTCGGCCTCACCGGTGGCCTGCTGGGCCACGGTCAGCGCCTCCACCAGCTCGATGACGGCCATGGGAGCGTTGTCGCCACGACGGTTACCGATCTTGGTGATACGGGTGTAGCCACCCGGGCGGTTCTCGAACCGCGGGGCGATCTCCGTGAAGAGCGTGTGCACGACGCTCTTGTCCGAGATCAGCTGCATGACCTGACGGCGGTTGTGAAGGTCGCCCTTCTTCGCCTTGGTCACCAGACGCTCCGCGTACGGACGCAGACGACGGGCCTTGGCCTCGGTCGTCGTGATGCGGCCGTGCTCGAAGAGCGCGGTGGCCAGGTTGCGCAGCATGAGGCGCTCGTGCGCAGCGCTGCCGCCCAGACGGGCACCCTTGGCGGGCTTCGGCATTTTCTTTCTCCTTGGTATCTGCCCCGGCCGTATCAGGTACCGAGGTCAGGACCCGGTGAGCGGTTGCTCACCGGCAACAACCAGCCCCTCCCGCGAGGAGAGGGACGGGACCCCCGCGCCCTGTAAGGGGCGCGGGGAACTGCGCGACCGGCCACAGCCGGCCCGCAGCCGAAATCAGGCCGTCCGGCCCGAGCTCTTAGTACTGCTCGGTCTCGACGAACCCGGCGTCCGCGTCGTCGTCCGCGCCGAAGGCGTCGGCGGCGGCGGTCGGGTCGAACCCGGGAGGCGAGTCCTTCAGCGCCAGGCCCATGCCGGCCAGCTTCGCCTTGACCTCGTCGATCGACTTCGCACCGAAGTTGCGGATGTCGAGCAGGTCGGCCTCGGAGCGCGCCACGAGCTCACCCACGGAGTGGATGCCCTCACGCTTGAGGCAGTTGTACGAGCGGACCGTGAGCTCCAGCTCCTCGATCGGCAGCGCCAGGTCGGCGGCCAGGGCGGCGTCCGTCGGGGACGGGCCCATGTCGATGCCCTCGGCGTCGATGTTGAGCTCGCGCGCCAGACCGAACAGCTCGACCAGGGTCTTACCGGCGGACGCCATGGCGTCACGCGGGCGCATGGCCTGCTTGGTCTCGACGTCGACGATCAGCTTGTCGAAGTCGGTGCGCTGCTCGACACGGGTCGCCTCGACCTTGTAGGTGACCTTGAGCACCGGCGAGTAGATGGAGTCGACCGGGATACGGCCGATCTCCTGGCCCACCTGCTTGTTCTGCACGGCGGAGACATAGCCGCGACCGCGCTCGACGGTCAGCTCCATCTCCAGCTTGCCCTTGCCGTTCAGGGTGGCGAGGACCAGGTCCGGGTTGTGCACCTCGACACCGGCCGGGGGCGCGATGTCAGCAGCGGTGACCAGGCCGGGACCCTGCTTGCGCAGGTACATCACGACCGGCTCGTCGTGCTCGGAGGAGACGACCAGCTGCTTGATGTTGAGGATGAGGTCGGTGACGTCCTCCTTGACGCCCGGCACGGTGGTGAACTCGTGCAGGACACCGTCGATGCGGATGGACGTGACCGCCGCACCCGGGATCGAGGACAGGAGGGTCCGACGCAGGGAGTTGCCGAGGGTGTAGCCGAAGCCCGGCTCCAGCGGCTCGATCACGAACCGGGAGCGGTATTCGTCGACGACCTCTTCGGTCAACGAGGGACGCTGAGCAATCAGCATGGTGTTCGATCCTTCAGTCGTGGACGCCCGCTATTTGACGCCCGCTGTACTGACAAGGGTACGGGCGGCACGGCGCCATCGGCTCCGTACCGCCCCCACCGGTCAGCTCTTACTTGGAGTAGAGCTCAACGATCAGCTGCTCCTGCACCTGGGTGTCGATCACCTGGCGCTCGGGCATGCTGTGCACGAGAATCCGCAGGTTCGACGGAATCGCTTCCAGCCAGGCCGGAACCGTCTTCTCGCCGGCCTCGGCCTTGGCCACCTCGAAGGGGGTCAGGTTCCGAGAGCCCTCGCGGACCTCGACGATGTCGTTCACGGACACACGAGCCGACGGGATGTCGGTCTTGCGGCCGTTCACGTTGATGTGTCCGTGACGGACCAGCTGACGGGCGTGGTCGCGGGACTTGGCAAAGCCGGCCCGGTAGACCACGTTGTCGAGGCGGGTCTCAAGGATGCGCAGAAGGTTCTCACCGGTCTTGCCGGTCTTCTGGTTCGCTTCCTTGTAGTAGTTCACGAACTGCTTCTCAAGGACACCGTAGATACGGCTGCACTTCTGCTTCTCACGAAGCTGGAGCAGGTACTCGCTGTCCTTGGTGCGCCCGCGACCGTGCTCACCCGGGGGGTAAGGACGGATCTCGATCGGGCACTTCGCGCTCTCGCACTTGCTCCCCTTGAGGAAGAGCTTCTGCTTCTCCCGACGGCAACGCTTGCAGTCGGCCCCGGTGTAACGCGCCATTGTCTAGTTGTCTCCTACTTCAGGTGGTCAGACGCGGCGACGCTTGGGCGGGCGGCATCCGTTGTGAGGAGTGGGGGTGACGTCCTGGATCGAACCCACCTCGAGGCCGGTGGCCTGGAGGGAGCGGATCGCGGTCTCACGGCCGGAGCCGGGACCCTTGACGAAGACGTCGACCTTGCGCATGCCGTGCTCCTGCGCGCGGCGGGCGGCCGACTCGGCGGCCATCTGCGCGGCGAAGGGGGTGGACTTGCGCGAGCCCTTGAAGCCGACGTGGCCGGCAGAGGCCCAAGAGATCACGTTGCCCGTGGGGTCCGTGATCGAAACGATCGTGTTGTTGAACGTGCTCTTGATGTGAGCGTGCCCGTGGGCAACGTTCTTCTTCTCCTTGCGGCGCACCTTCTTGGCGCCGGCCGTACGGCCCTTCGGAGGCATTCATTACTCCCGTGGAGGTGGTCGGTCCTACAAGCGAAGACCGCTGGTAAGCGTCCTGCTGAGGACTACTTCTTGCCCGGCTTCTTCTTGCCGGCGATCGCGCGACGCGGGCCCTTGCGGGTACGGGCGTTCGTGCTGGTGCGCTGACCGTGCACCGGCAGACCGCGACGGTGACGCAGACCCTGGTAGCAGCCGATCTCGACCTTGCGGCGGATGTCGGCCTGGATCTCGCGACGGAGGTCACCCTCGGTCTTGAGGTTGTTGTCCACGTACTCGCGGATCTTGACGAGGTCTTCCTCGGCCAGGTCGCGAACACGGGTGTTCGGGTTCACGCCGGTGGCGGCGAGAGTCTGCTGCGACAGCGTCCGCCCGATACCGAAGACGTAGGTGAGGGCGACCTCCACACGCTTTTCGCGCGGGAGATCAACGCCTGCGAGGCGTGCCATTGATGTGGCTCCTGATGGCTATTCGGAGGTCTTCCGCAGCACCGTTCCCGTAAGACTCTGAAGAATTACGAGCCGGGTCCCCGGCCTCCGAGCCGGGGGTGTCGTCCCCACGCGAGTGATGCGGGGGTCGGGTGACTGCGTATGTACGTATGTGCTTGCGTCGCGCGAAAACTGCGAAATGCAGGTGGTCGGCGTGCGTCAGCCCTGGCGCTGCTTGTGGCGCAGGTTGTCGCAGATGACCATGACCCGGCCGTGGCGGCGGATCACCTTGCACTTGTCGCAGATCTTCTTGACGCTCGGCTTGACCTTCATGGGATGTGAGGTTCTCCGGGTCAGTGCCGTCACCCCACGGGAGCGGGGCGGCGACAAGATCTACTTGTAGCGGTAGACGATCCGGCCACGCGTCAGGTCGTACGGAGAAAGCTCCACCACGACCCGGTCATCCGGGAGGATACGGATGTAGTGCATCCGCATCTTGCCGCTGATGTGCGCGAGGACCTTGTGACCGTTCTGGAGCTCCACCTTGAACATGGCGTTCGGGAGGGACTCGATCACGGTGCCCTCGATCTCGATGGCACCTTGCTTCTTGGCCACGCTTCGCCCTTCGAATCGGCTACCTTGATCGACTATCCCGCACCACACCCTCAACCAAGAGGGCATACGGATGCACGAGAGCCGACGCGTCAGTCTACGCCAGCGTCCAGGAAAAGACGAATCCAGGATTATTGCCCATCAGGCGTGATCCTTACGCCCAGGCGGCCCGGCTCACGCCAGCGGATCGGGCGCCGCCGTGATCCCCAGCTCGGCGAGCTTGGCCTTGCCGCCGTCCGGCGCGGTCAGCACCAGCGGGCCCTCCTCGGTCAGCGCGACCGAGTGCTCCCAGTGCGAGGACCAGCTGCCGTCGTTCGACTTGACCGTCCAGTCGTCGTCGAGCACATGGGTCTTGGCCGTGCCGAGGTTCACCATCGGCTCGATCGCGATGCAGAAACCGGGCACCAGCTTCGGGCCGCGGCCGCGCTTGCGGTCGACGTAGTTCAGCAGATGCGGGTCCATGTGCATCTGCGAGCCGATGCCGTGGCCGCCGTAGTCCTCGACGATGCCGTACTTACCGCTCGCCGGGCGGGGCTGGCGGCGGATGTAGCCCTCGATCGCCTTGGAGATGTCCACCAGGCGGTTGCCCTTGGCGACCGCCGCGACGCCCGCCCACATCGACTCCTCGGTGACCCGGCTCAGCTCGACCAGCTCCGCCGAGTGACCGGACCCGACGAAGGCGGTGTACGCCGCGTCGCCGTGCCAGCCGTCGATGATCGCGCCGCAGTCGATGGAGATGATGTCGCCGTTCTGCAGCACCGTCTCGGTGTCGGGGATGCCGTGGACCACGACGTCGTTGACCGAGGTGCAGATCGTCGCGGGGAAGCCGCCGTATCCGAGGAAGTTCGACTTCGCACCGTGTTCGGCGAGCACCTTGCGTGCCGCGTCGTCCAGGTCCTTGGTCGTGGCGCCCGGCACCGCGACCTTCCGGGTCGCCGCGTGAATGGCGGCGACCACCAGCCCCGCCTCGCGCATCTTCGCGATCTGCTCGGGGGTCTTGATCTCCACCATGAGGGCTGGCGCCTTCCTGAACCGACTACAACGCTTCTCCGGCGGTCGTCACAACCGCCCCGTACACGATACGGCCGCGGTACCCGTTGCGGGCACCGCGGCCGTAGGCAAGCCGTTTGCTGCTTAGGCGTCCCGGGACGGCAGGGCCGCCATCGCGCGCTTGGTGACCTCGTCGACCTTGCCCATCGCCAGGAGCGTGACCACCAGGTCCTGCGCCTTGTAGTAGTCGATGATCGGCTCGGTCTCCGTGTGGTAGACCTCCAGGCGCTTGCGGACGGTCTCCTCACGGTCGTCGTCCCGCTGGTACAGCTCGCCGCCGCAGACGTCACAGACGCCCTCGACCGCCGGCTTGTTGTACTCGGCGTGGAAGACGTGGCTGCTGTCGTTGCGGCAGATGCGCCGGCCGGCGATCCGCTTGACGACCTCGTCCTCGGGGACCTCCAGGTCCAGGACGGCGTCCAGCTTGAGGTTCTTGTCCTTGAGGTACTCGTCCAGCGCCTTGGCCTGGCCCAGGTTGCGGGGGAAGCCGTCCAGCAGGAAGCCGTTGGCTGCGTCGGGCTGCTCCATACGGTCCTCGGCCATCGCGATGGTGACCGAGTCGGGCACCAGATTGCCGGCGTCCATGTATGACTTCGCCTCGCGGCCGAGGGGCGTCCCCTGGCTGATGTTGGCGCGGAACAGGTCCCCCGTGGAGATGTGCGGGATCGCGAGGTTCTTGGCAAGGTACGCAGCCTGCGTACCCTTGCCGGCCCCCGGGGGTCCGACGAGGACGATTCGCATCAGCGGAGGAACCCTTCGTAGTTGCGCTGCTGAAGCTGGCTCTCGATCTGCTTCACGGTCTCCAGGCCCACACCCACGATGATGAGGATGCTTGTCCCGCCGAACGGGAAGTTCTGGTTCGCGTTGAAGAGCACCAACGCCACTGTTGGTACGAGCGCGATCAGCCCCAGGTACAGCGAGCCCGGCCACGTGATCCGGTTGAGCACGTAGCTGAGGTACTCGGCCGTCGGGCGACCAGCCCGGATACCCGGGATGAAGCCACCATACTTCTTCATGTTGTCGGCAACTTCTTCGGGGTTGAAGCTGATGGCCACGTAGAAGAAGGCGAAGAACACGATCAGCAGGAAGTACGTAACGATGTAAACCGGGTGATTTCCCTTGGTGAAGTTGGTGGCGATCCACGTCGCCCATGCCGCCTTCGACCCGCTGAACTGTGCGAGGAGGGCTGGAATGTAGAGCAGCGATGACGCGAAGATGACAGGAATCACACCTGCCTGGTTCACCTTGAGCGGGATGTAAGTGGACGTACCGCCGTAGGACCGGCGGCCGATCATCCGCTTCGCGTACTGCACCGGGATCCGCCGCTGAGCCTGCTCGACGAAGACCACCAGGGCGACCATCGCGAGGCCCACCGCGATCACGGCGAAGAACTCGATCCAGCCGTCGGCCAGCTTGCCGGTGAGCTTGATCTGCCACAGCGCGCCCGGGAATCCGGCGGCGATCGAGATGAACATCAGGATCGACATGCCGTTACCGATACCGCGGTCGGTGACCAGCTCGCCGAGCCACATGATCAGGGCGGTGCCGGCGGTCATCGTGATGACCATCGTGATGGTGGTGAAGATCGAGTCGCTGGGCACGATCTCGCTGGCGACCGGGCAGCTCTGGAAGAGCGCACCGCTGCGGGCGGTGGCCACCAGGCCGGTGCCCTGCAGGATGGCGAGCGCCACGGTCAGATAGCGCGTGTACTGGGTAATTTTCGCCTGACCGGACTGCCCCTCTTTCTTGAGGGACTCCAGCCGGGGAATCACCACGGTCAGCAGCTGGAGGATGATGCTCGCCGTGATGTACGGCATGATCCCCAGCGCGAAGATCGTGATCTGCAGCAGCGCACCACCGCTGAACATGTTCACCAGGGCGAACAACCCGCTGTTACCGCCGGCCTGCTTCATGCAGGTCTCGACGTTCGCGTAATTCACCCCGGGGACCGGGACATGCGCGCCGATCCGGTAGAGCACGATGATGCCCAATGTGAACAGCAGCTTCTTGCGCAGGTCGGGCGTCTTGAACGCTCGGGCGAACGCGGTGAGCACGGTGCCTCCTGCGCCTCCCGCCTGTGCGAGAGGTGACGGTCTTGAGGATCGACGAATAGTTAGCGGCCAAAACCGCACAGGCACGGCCTGTGCGGCGAACGTCCGAGCTCTGGTCCCGGACAAAACAACACTGCACGCCACCTTACCGGCGACCATACCCCCTTGGAACGACCAACCGGGGATGCCCCAATCGCTGGGCATCCCCGGTCAGTTGAACCAACGAACTCAGATGAGCTCGGTGACGGTGCCGCCGGCAGCGGCGATCTTCTCCTTGGCGGAGCCGGAAACGGCGTCAACCGAAACCTGCAGCGCCACGGAGACCTCGCCCTGGCCCAGGACCTTGACGAGCTCGTTCTTGCGCACCGCGCCCTTGGCGACCAGATCGGCCACCGTGACCTCGCCACCCTGCGGGTAGAGCTCGGCCAGCTTGGCCAGGTTCACGACCTGGAACTGCTTGTGGGCGGGGTTCTTGAAGCCCTTCAGCTTCGGGAGGCGCATGTGGAGGGGCATCTGCCCGCCCTCGAAGCGCTCCGGAACCTGGTAACGGGCCTTCGTGCCCTTGGTACCACGACCAGCGGTCTTACCCTTGGACGCCTCACCACGACCCACACGGGTCTTGGCGGTCTTGGCGCCCGGGGCGGGCCGGAGGTTGTGGACCTTCAGCGGGTTGGTCTCCGCCATGTCAGTCGACCTCCTCAACCGTCACGAGGTGGCGGACGGTGTGCACCATGCCGCGGAACTCGGGGCGGTCCTCCTTGACAACCACGTCGTTGAGCCGCTTGAGGCCCAGCGAACGAAGGGTGTCGCGGTGGTTCTGCTTGCTACCGATGTAGGACTTCGTCTGCGTGATCTTGAGGTGCGCCATTACGCGGTCACCCCGGCACGCGCCCGCAGCAGAGCGGCGGGAGCAACGTCCTCCAGCGGCAGGCCACGACGGGCCGCGATCTCCTCGGGGCGCTGCAGGCCCTGAAGCGCGGTCACCGTGGCGTGCACGATGTTGATCGGGTTCGACGAACCGAGCGACTTGCTCAGCACGTCGTGGATGCCCGCGCACTCCAGAACGGCACGCACGGGGCCACCGGCGATCACACCGGTACCGGGGGAAGCCGGCTTGAGCAGGACGACGCCCGCAGCCTTCTCGCCCTGGATGGGGTGAGGGATGGTGCCCTGGATACGGGGGACCTTGAAGAAGTTCTTCTTGGCCTCTTCCACGCCCTTGGCGATGGCAGCCGGAACTTCCTTGGCCTTGCCGTAACCGACACCTACGGTGCCGTCACCGTCGCCCACCACGACCAGCGCGGTGAAGCTGAAGCGACGGCCACCCTTGACAACCTTGGCGACACGGTTGATCGCGACAACGCGCTCAACGTATGCGGTCTTCTCGGCGGCAGCGCCACCGTCGCGACCCTTCCGGTCCCGCCGCTCGCCGCCACCGGCACCGCTCCCGCGGCGCTGGGGTCCAGCCATTGGATTTACCTCTCTCTGTTACGTCCGCTAGCTCCGGAACCGGGGCTTAGAACTTCAGCCCGGCTTCGCGGGCGGCGTCGGCCAGAGCGGCAATCCGCCCGGCGTACTGCTTGCCACCACGGTCGAACACGACGGCCTCGACACCGGCGGCCTTGGCACGCTCAGCGACCAGGGAGCCGACCTGCTTGGCCTGAGCGCTCTTGTCGCCCTCGCCACCACGAATCGAAGCGTCCAGGGTCGACGCGGAGGCCAGCGTGTGGCCCGCGATGTCGTCGATGACCTGCGCCGTGATGCCACGGTTGGTCCGCGTCACCACCAGACGCGGACGCTCCGGCGTACCCGAAATCCGCTTACGGATGCGGATGTGGCGACGCTTAGCGGCGGCGCGCTTGTAGGCGTCACCCTTAGCGATCTTCACACCGTATGCCATGGCTTACTTACCAGCCTTTCCGACCTTGCGGCGGATGACCTCGCCGGCGTACTTGACGCCCTTGGCCTTGTACGGGTCAGGCTTGCGCAGCTTGCGGATGTTCGCCGCCACCTCGCCGACCTTCTGCTTGTCGATGCCCTCGACGCTGAGCTTCGTGGGCGACTCGACCTTGAAGGAGATGCCCTCGGGGGCCTCGACCAGGATCGGGTGGCTGTAGCCCAGCGAGAACTCCAGGTTGGAGCCCTTCGCCTGGACGCGGTAACCGACACCGCTGATCTCGAGCGCCTTGCTGTAGCCCTGGGTCACGCCGGTGATCATGTTCGCCACCAGCGTGCGGGACAGGCCGTGCAGGGCCTTGTTCTGACGCTCGTCGTTCGGGCGCGAGACGGTGATAACGCCGTCCTCACCCTTGGCGACCTCGATGGGAGCCGCGACGGTGTGCGCGAGGGAACCCTTGGGGCCCTTCACCGCGACCGTACGGCCATCGATGGTGACGTCCACACCAGCGGGAACCTGGATGGGCAGCTTGCCAATACGCGACATTAGCTATTCCTCCGTTCCCTGGTTACCAGACGTAGGCGAGGACTTCCCCACCCACGCCCTTCTTGCTGGCCTGCTGACCGGTCAGGAGACCGTGGGACGTGGAGATGATCGCCACGCCCAGGCCGCCGAGGACCTTCGGCAGGTTGGTGGACTTTGCGTAGACCCGCAGGCCCGGCTTCGAAATCCGCTTGATGCCGGCGATCGAGCGCTCGCGGTTCGGGCCGAACTTCAGCTCGAGGACGAGGTTCTTGCCAACCTCGGCGTCCTCGACGCGCCAGCCGGTGATGTAACCCTCCTGCTGGAGGATTTCCGCGATGTGCGACTTGATCTTGCTGTGCGGCATCACGACGGTGTCGTGGTACGCCGAGTTCGCGTTACGCAGACGGGTCAGCATGTCTGCGATGGGATCAGTCATGGTCATGAATTGGCCTTCGGCCTCTCTCGCCGGGGTTTCCTATGTGCGCCATCCCTCTCCCCGATCAGAGTCGGGACGGGTGCGGCGCGGGGACCTACGGCGTAGTAAGCGACTTTATGCGGGCACGGCCCGCGGTCGGTCTCGGGCGGCGGTGCGCCCAAACCCCTCTACCCTACGGGAAAGGAGGAGTGGACGCCCGCCGACCGAATGCTTACCGAGAGCCCTGGTCGTCCCAATGAAGGGATTACCAGGAGCTCTTGGTCACGCCCGGCAGCTCGCCACGGTGAGCCATCTCACGAAGGCACACGCGGCACAGGCCGAACTTGCGGTAGACGGAGTGCGGACGGCCGCAGCGCTGGCAGCGGGTGTACGCGCGCACACCGAACTTCGGCTTGCGAGCAGCCTTGGCAATCAGAGCCTTCTTCGCCATCTCGCTCACGCCTCCTTGAACGGGAAGCCGAGGTGACGAAGGAGAGCGCGGCCCTCATCGTCGTTGGTCGCCGTGGTGACCACGGTGATGTCCATACCCCGGGTACGGTCGATCTTGTCCTGGTCGATCTCGTGGAACATGACCTGCTCGGTGAGACCGAAGGTGTAGTTGCCCCGACCGTCGAACTGCTTCGGGGACAGACCACGGAAGTCGCGGATGCGCGGCAGCGCGAGCGACAGCAGGCGGTCCAGGAACTCCCACATGCGGTCACCGCGGAGGGTGACGTGGGCACCGATCGGCTGGCCCTCACGCAGCTTGAACTGCGCGATGGACTTACGGGCCTTGGTGACGGCCGGCTTCTGGCCGGTGATCGTGGTGAGGTCCTTGATGGCACCCTCGATCAGCTTGGAGTCGCGGGCGGCGTCGCCCACACCCATGTTGACCACGATCTTGGTCAGACCGGGGATCTGCATGACGTTCTCGTAGGAGAACTCGTCCTTCAGCTTCCCGGCGATCTCTTCGCGGTAGCGCGTCTTCAGACGCGGCGCGTTGGTGGTGGCAGTCATCAGATGTCCTCACCGGTCCGCTTGGCAACGCGGATCTTGTTGCCCTCGTCGTCGAAGCGGTATCCGACGCGGGTGACGACCTTGTTACCGTCCTTCTCCACGACCAGCTGAACGTTGCTGACGTGGACAGGGGCCTCGGTCGTCACGATGCCGCCGGTCTTCGAACCACGAGCGGTCTGTCCGGCCTTGGTGTGCTTCTTGACCCGGTTGACACCCTCGACCAGGACACGGTCCTCGCGGGGGAAGGCCTGGATGACCTTGCCCTGCTTGCCCTTGTCCTTACCGGTGATGACCTGGACCAGGTCGCCCTTCTTGATCTTCATCGGTTACAGCACCTCCGGCGCGAGCGAGATGATCTTCATGAACTTCTTCTCGCGCAGCTCCCGGCCCACGGGGCCGAAGATGCGGGTGCCGCGGGGGTCGCCATCGTTCTTGAGGATGACGGCCGCGTTCTCGTCGAAGCGGATGTACGAGCCGTCCGGACGGCGGCGCTCCTTGACGGTCCGAACGATGACCGCCTTGATGACGTCACCCTTCTTCACGTTGCCACCGGGGATCGCATCCTTCACGGTGGCGACGATGACGTCACCGATGCCCGCGTAGCGGCGACCGGAACCACCGAGAACACGGATGCAAAGGATTTCCTTCGCACCAGTGTTGTCGGCGACCCGAAGTCGCGACTCCTGCTGGATCACGTCTATCTCCTGTGTGTCTGCCGGTTCCCGGCAGGGGCCGCCTCGTACGAGACGAAGCCCCTGCCGAGCCTGGCGGAACTGTTCCTAGGGGGTCCCCCTAGGAGGGATTACTTGGCCTTCTCGAGGATCTCGACGATGCGCCAGCGCTTGGTGGCGGACAGCGGCCGGGTCTCCATCAGGAGGACGCGGTCGCCGACGCCGGCAGCGTTCTGCTCGTCGTGCGCCTTGAGCTTGTTCGTACGGCGGATGACCTTGCCGTACAGCGCGTGCTTGACGCGGTCCTCGACAGCGACGACGACGGTCTTGTCCATCTTGTCGCTGACGACGAGGCCCTCACGGGTCTTGCGGAAACCGCGCTCGTTCGTCTCAGTCACATTCTTCTCGCTCATCAGGCGCTCTCCACCGTCTCGATGCCCAGCTCGCGCTCACGCATCAGGGTGTAGATCCGGGCGATGTCCTTACGGACGGACTTGAGCCGACCGTGGTTCTCAAGCTGTCCGGTCGCCGCCTGGAAGCGGAGGTTGAACAGCTCCTCCTTGGCCTCACGAAGCTTGCCGACGAGGTCCTCGTCATTCAGCTCGCGCAGCTCGGTCGCCTTGGTACCGGCCGCCATCACGACTCACCTGCCTCGCGCCGCACGATGCGGCACTTCATCGGAAGCTTGTGGGCGGCGCGGGTCAGCGCCTCCTTGGCAACCTTTTCGTTCGGGAAGGACAGCTCGAACATCACCCGACCGGGCTTGACGTTCGCGACCCACCACTCCGGAGAACCCTTACCGGAACCCATGCGGGTTTCGGCCGGCTTCTTCGTCAGCGGACGGTCGGGGTAGATGTTGATCCACACCTTGCCGCCACGCTTGATGTGACGGGTCATGGCAATACGAGCGGACTCGATCTGCCGGTTCGTCACGTAGGCCGGGGTCACGGCCTGGATTCCGTACTCACCGAAGGCCAGCTCGGTGCCACCCTTGGCCATACCACTGCGCTTCGGGTGGTGCTGCTTGCGGTGCTTGACCCTGCGAGGGATCAGCATGTCGGTCAGGCCTCCGTTCCGGGGGTCTCCGCCGGAGCAGCGGCAGCGGCCTCGGCCTTGGGGGCCTCGGCAGCGGCGGTCTGCTGCTGCGGCTTGCGGCCACCGCGGCCGCCACGCTCGCCACCGCGGCGCGGGCGGTCGTTGCCGCCACCGCGGGCCGGGCGGTTACCCGCACGGGCGGCAGCGTTCTCGGCACGCACCTCGGCGATGTTCTTGACGTCGCCCTTGTAGATCCAGACCTTCACGCCGATGCGGCCGAAGGTGGTCTTGGCCTCGAAGAAGCCGTAGTCGACGTTCGCGCGGAGCGTGTGCAGGGGCACACGGCCCTCGCGGTAGAACTCCGAGCGGGACATCTCGGCGCCGCCGAGACGGCCACCGCACTGGATCTTGATGCCCTTGGCGCCGGCCTTCATCGTCGACTGCATGCTCTTACGCATGGCGCGACGGAAGGAGACGCGGGACGAGAGCTGCTCGGCGACGGCCTGGGCCACGAGCTGAGCATCGGTCTCGGGGTTCTTGACCTCGAGGATGTTCAGCTGGACCTGCTTGCCGGTCAGCTTCTCCAGCTCGCCGCGGATGCGGTCGGCCTCGGCGCCGCGGCGGCCGATGACGATGCCCGGACGAGCGGTGTGGATGTCAACGCGGACGCGCTCACGGGTGCGCTCGATCTCCACCTTGGAGATACCGGCGCGCTCCATGCCCTTCGTCATCATGCGACGAATGGCGACGTCTTCCTTGACGTAGTCCTTGTACAGCTTGTCGGCGTACCAGCGGGACTTGAAGTCCGTCGTCACGCCGAGGCGGAACCCGTGCGGGTTTACCTTCTGGCCCATTACCGGGTTCCTTCCTTGCTGCTGACGACCACGGTGATGTGGCTGGTCCGCTTGCGGATCCGGTAGGCACGGCCCTGAGCACGCGGACGGAACCGCTTCAGGGTCGGGCCCTCGTCGACATAGGCCTCGGAAATGACGAGGCTGCCGGCGTCGGTGTGGTCGTAGTTGTGTGCAGCGTTGGCAATGGCGCTGTCCAGCACCTTGCCAACCGGCACGCTCGCGGCCTGCGGGGCGAAACGCAGGACCGCCTGAGCCTCCGTGGCATCCATGCCACGGATAAGGTCCACCACGCGGCGGGCCTTCATGGGCGTGACGCGGATGTACCGCGCCTGGGCCCTGGCTTCCATGGTTGTCCCTTCGGTGTCAGTCATAGTCTTCGCACTCCGGTCGATCAGCGACGACGCGACTTGCGGTCGTCCTTCTCGTGGCCGCGGAAGGTGCGGGTCGGCGCAAACTCGCCGAGCTTGTGGCCGACCATCGACTCGGTGACGAACACCGGGACGTGCTTGCGGCCGTCGTGCACCGCGATCGTGTGGCCGAGCATGGCCGGGACGATCATGGAGCGGCGGGACCAGGTCTTGATGACGTTCTTGGTGCCGGCATCGTTCTGAACATCCACCTTCTTGGAAAGGTGGTCGTCGACGAAGGGCCCCTTCTTGAGACTGCGCGGCATCTAAACCCGCTCCTAGCGCTTCTTGTTCGTCTTGCGGCGGCGGACGATGTACTTGTTGCTCGCCTTCTTCGGCGAACGAGTACGACCCTCCTTCTGACCCCACGGCGAGACCGGGTGGCGACCACCGGAGGTCTTGCCCTCACCACCACCGTGCGGGTGGTCGACGGGGTTCATCACGACACCACGCACGGTCGGGCGGACGCCCTTCCAGCGCATACGGCCGGCCTTACCCCAGTTGATGTTCGACTGCTCGGCGTTGCCGACCTCGCCGACAGTGGCGCGGCAGCGCACGTCGACCAGGCGGATCTCACCGGACGGCATACGAAGGTGAGCCATGCGGCCCTCCTTCGCCAGCAGCTGCACGGAGGCACCGGCAGAGCGGGCGAACTTCGCACCGCCGCCCGGACGGAGCTCGATCGCGTGGATCGTCGTACCCACGGGGATGTGACGCAGCGGCAGGTTGTTGCCCGGCTTGATGTCGGCGCCAGGGCCGTTCTCAATCCGAGCACCCTGGGCCAGGCCACGGGGCGCGATGATGTAGCGCTTCTCGCCGTCTGCGTAGTGCAGCAGCGCGATGCGCGCGGTGCGGTTCGGGTCGTACTCGATGTGCGCGACCTTGGCCGGCACGCCGTCCTTGTCGTGACGACGGAAGTCGATCACTCGGTAGGCGCGCTTGTGGCCACCGCCCTGGTGGCGAACGGTCACACGACCGGCGTTGTTACGGCCGCCCTTGCTGTGCAGCGGGCGGACCAGCGACTTCTCCGGCGTGGACCGCGTGATCTCGACAAAGTCGGCGACGCTGGAGCCACGACGGCCCGGGGTCGTCGGCTTGTACTTGCGGATACCCATTTCTCAGTCCTCGTCCGATTCCGGACGACTCGGACTCCGTTAGGAGACCGGGCCGCCGAAGATGTCGATACGGTCGCCCTCGGCGAGGGTCACGATGGCGCGCTTGGTGTTCGCGCGCTTGCCGTAACCGGTGCGGGTGCGCTTGCGCTTGCCCTGCCGGTTGATCGTGTTGACCCCGGTGACCTTGACCGAGAAGACCGCCTCGACGGCCTGCTTGATCTGGGTCTTGTTCGCGCCGGGCGCGACGATGAACGTGTACTTGTTCTCGTCCAGCAGCGCGTAGCTCTTCTCCGAGACAACCGGCTTGACGAGAACGTCACGCGGGTCCGAGAAGGTCTTGCTGGTGACGACGGCCTCACTCATCAGGCGTCGCTCCCTTCGGTCTCAGCGGCCTTGGGGCCAGACACGAAGGACTCGAAAGCGGCCTTGGTGAAGACCACGTCGTCGGAGACGAGCACGTCGTACGTGTTCAGCTGGCCCGGCTCCAGGATGTGAACCTGGGGCAGGTTGCGGGCGGACAGCCACGCGGCCTCGTCGCTGCGCTCGGCGACCAGGAGCACGTTCTTGCGCTCGCTGACCTTGCCGAGGAGAGTCTTGGCGGCCTTGGTGGAGATGTCGCCCTCGACCACGCCGGAAACGACGTGGATGCGGCTGTTGCGGGCCCGGTCGGTGAGGGCACCGCGCAGGGCGGCGACCTTCATCTTCTTCGGGGTCCGCTGGCTGTAGTCACGCGGCACGGGGCCGTGGACGATGCCACCGCCGGCGAACTGCGGCGCACGGGTCGAACCCTGACGCGCCCGGCCGGTGCCCTTCTGGCGGTACGGCTTCTTGCCACCGCCGCGGACCTCGCCGCGAGTCTTGGTCTTGTGCGTGCCCTGACGGGCCGCGGCCAGCTGTGCGACAACGACCTGGTGGATCAGCGGAACGCTGACCTTGGCGTCGAAGATCTCCGTGGGGAGCTCGACGGTACCGGCCTTGTCGCCTGCCGGCGAAAGGATGTCAATGGTGCTCATCGGTTACCTCAGGCCCCCTTGGCCGCGGTACGGACCAGGACGAGGCCGCCGTTCGGACCAGGAACTGCGCCCTTGATGAGCAGCAGACCCTTCTCCGCGTCAACGGCGTGGACGGTCAGGTTCTGGGTGGTGACCCGCTCATTGCCCATACGGCCGGCCATCCGCATGCCCTTGAACACGCGGCCCGGGGTGGCACAGCCACCGATGGAGCCAGGCTTACGGTGCACACGGTGGGCACCGTGGGAGGCCTTGCCGCCATGGAAGCCGTGACGCTTCATGACACCGGCGAAGCCCTTGCCCTTGCTCTTGCCGGTCACGTCCACCTTGACGCCGGACTCGAAGGTCTCAGCGGTCAGCTCCTGGCCGAGGGTGTACTCACCGGCGTCGGTGGTACGGACCTCGACGAGGTGACGACGGGGGGTGACGTCGGCCTTCGCGAAGTGGCCCTTGAGGGGCTTGTTCACCTTGCGCGGGTCGATCTCGCCGAAGGCGATCTGGACGGAGTCGTAGCCGTCCTGGTCATTGGTGCGCACCTGGGTAACGACACAGGGGCCGGCCTTGACCACAGTGACCGGGACGACACGGTTGTTCTCGTCCCAGACCTGGGTCATGCCGAGCTTCTCGCCCAGGATGCCCTTGATCTGCTTAGCCATCTCTTCCGCGCCTCTCAGAGCTTGATCTCGATGTCAACGCCGGCCGGAAGGTCCAGGCGCATCAGCGAGTCAACGGTCTTGGGCGTCGGGTCGAGGATGTCGATCAGGCGCTTGTGCGTGCGCATCTCGAAGTGCTCGCGCGAGTCCTTGTACTTGTGCGGCGACTTGATGACGCAGTACACGTTCTTTTCAGTGGGCAGCGGCACCGGGCCCGCGACCGACGCACCAGTGCGGGTCACCGTCTCGACGATCTTCTTCGCCGAGGAGTCGATGACCTCGTGGTCGTAGGCCTTGAGCCGGATGCGGATCTTCTGTCCCGCCATGGCTACTTCGTAGTCCTGTCTCTCGTAACGCTCTGGGACCCGGTGCGCTGCGCCTCAGCAGAAGCGCCGTTCTTCTCCGACCCACGCGGTCGGGCGTGTCGCACCCCTTCTCGTAAATCCCCGTAAAGGGGATCCTTCAAGAAGGAGAAGGCAGGGGAAGAACACCCACCGGGTGCCTGGCCGAGGCACCCCGCTGACGCTTCCCGGAAGATTCCCGTATTTCCGGCCCTGAGAAGGGACGACGAATACCTGGGACTCGCTTCCGGTCCTCCCGGCGGGAGGCGCGCAGCATCGGCACTCAACCGAGCAACCTGGACAGTGTGCCACACCTGGGACGCGTAAGGCCAATCGGGGCCCAACTGTCAAGGAGCCCCGCCCACCTGACGGTGGACGGGGCTCCTTGTGAGCTCCGGGGAGCTACGACCGGATCGACCGGATCAGCGAAATTACTTCGTGATCTTGGTGACCTGGCCGGCGCCGACGGTCCGGCCACCCTCACGGATGGCGAACTTCAGGCCCTCCTCCATGGCGACCGGCTGGATCAGCTCGACCGACATCTCGGTGTTGTCGCCCGGCATGACCATCTCGGTGCCCTCGGGGAGGGTCACGACGCCGGTCACGTCCGTGGTACGGAAGTAGAACTGCGGGCGGTAGTTGTTGAAGAACGGGGTGTGACGGCCACCCTCGTCCTTCGACAGGATGTACGCCTGGGCCTCGAAGGAGGTGTGCGGCGTGACCGAGCCCGGCTTGATGATGACCTGGCCGCGCTCGACGTCCTCGCGCTTGATGCCGCGGAGGAGCAGACCGACGTTCTCACCGGCCTGGCCCTCGTCGAGGAGCTTCCGGAACATCTCGATACCGGTGACCGTGGTGGTGGTCTTCTCGGTCTTGATGCCGATGATGTCGACGGTCTCGTTGACCTTGAGGACACCACGCTCGATACGACCGGTGACAACGGTGCCACGGCCGGTGATCGTGAAGACGTCCTCGATCGGCATCAGGAACGGCTTGTCGACGTCGCGCTCGGGCTGCGGGATCGACTCGTCGACGGCGTTCATGAGCTTGAGGACGGAGTCGCCCCACTCCTTGTCGCCCTCGAGCGCCTTGAGCGCCGAGACCTTGACGACCGGAACGTCGTCGCCGGGGAACTCGTACTCGGAGAGGAGCTCACGGACCTCGAGCTCGACGAGCTCCAGGATCTCCTCGTCGTCCACCATGTCGGCCTTGTTCAGGGCGACAACGATGTACGGAACGCCGACCTGGCGGGCCAGGAGCACGTGCTCCTTGGTCTGCGGCATCGGGCCGTCGGTCGCGGCGACCACGAGGATGGCGCCGTCCATCTGCGCCGCACCCGTGATCATGTTCTTGATGTAGTCCGCGTGACCGGGGCAGTCGACGTGGGCGTAGTGACGGTTCTCCGTCTGGTACTCGACGTGCGCGATCGAGATCGTGATACCGCGCTGGCGCTCCTCAGGAGCCTTGTCGATCTGGTCGAAGGCCGAGGCCTCGTTCAGGTCCGGGTACGCGTCGTGCAGCACCTTGGTAATGGCGGCCGTGAGGGTCGTCTTACCGTGGTCAATGTGACCGATGGTGCCGATGTTGACGTGCGGCTTAGTCCGCTCGAACTTCGCCTTCGCCACTGGTTCCTCCTGAAGTGGTTCTGTACGCCTTACTCATCGGCGCCAGGTGATCTTTGCTGGGATGCCGGCTGCCGGGGCATTCCTCACGGATTGCGGGGATTACCCCGGCAGACGGTGTCAAGCCTAAAGCGTGTTCCGACTCTCGGGAGACGGAACTATTCGCCCTTGGCCTTCGCGATGATCTCCTCGGCGACGTTCCGGGGAACCTCGGCGTAGGAGTCGAACTGCATCGAGTAGCTTGCGCGACCCGAGGTCTTGCTGCGGAGGTCGCCGACGTAGCCGAACATCTCCGACAGGGGGACCAGGCCCGTGACGAGCTTGGCGCCACTGCGCTCCTCCATGGACTGGATCTGTCCACGGCGGGAGTTGATGTCGCCGATCACATCGCCCATGTAGTCCTCGGGCGTGGTGACCTCGACCTTCATCATCGGCTCGAGCAGGGCCGGGGAGGCCTTGCGCGCGGCCTCCTTGAAGGCCATCGAACCAGCGATCTTGAAGGCCATCTCCGAGGAGTCGACCTCGTGGAAGGCACCGTCGAGGAGCGTGACCTTGACGCCGGTCAGCGGGTAGCCGGCGAGAACACCGAACTCCATGGCCTCCTGGCAGCCCGCGTCCACGGACGGGATGTACTCCCGCGGGATACGGCCACCGGTGACCTTGTTCTCGAACTCGTACCCGTCGCCCTCGAGCGGAGCGATCGCGATCTGCACCTTCGCGAACTGGCCGGAACCACCAGTCTGCTTCTTGTGCGTGTAGTCGAGACGCTCGACCGGCTTGCGCAGGGTCTCGCGGTAGGCGACCTGCGGCTTGCCGACGTTGGCCTCGACCCGGAACTCACGCTTCATACGGTCGACCAGCACGTCGAGGTGGAGCTCGCCCATACCCGCGATGATGGTCTGGCCGGTCTCCTCGTCGGTGTGAACCTGGAACGAGGGGTCCTCTTCGGCGAGTCGCTGGATGGCGACACCCAGCTTCTCCTGGTCGCCCTTGGACTTGGGCTCAATGGCGACCTGGATGACCGGGGCCGGGAACTCCATCGACTCCAGGATGACCGGGTTCGACGCGTCGCAGAGGGTCTCACCGGTGGTGGTCTGCTTCAGACCCATGACGGCGACGATGTCACCGGCACCCACCGACTCGATCTCCTCACGCTTGTTCGCGTGCATCCGGTAGATCTTGCCGATGCGCTCCTTCTTGCCCTTCACCGAGTTCTGCACCTGCGAGCCGGCCTCGAGGCGGCCCGAGTACACCCGGATGAAGGTGAGCTTGCCCAGGTGGGGGTCGCTCGCAATCTTGAACGCAAGAGCGGACAGCGGCTCGTCCTCGGACGGCTTGCGCTTGATGACCTCTTCCGGGTCGCTGACCGCGTGGCCCTCAATGGCCTCGACGTCCAGCGGGGAGGGGAGGTAGCGCACGACCGCGTCGAGCAGGGGCTGCACACCCTTGTTCTTGAACGCGGTACCGCAGAACACCGGGGTGACGGTGGTGTTCTCGGCCTTGCCGGAGGCGATGGTGATCCGGCGGATCGCCGCGTAGAGCTGCTCCACGGTGGGCTCCTGGCCCTCCAGGTACAGCTCCATGATCTCTTCATCGTTCTCGGCAACGGCCTCGAGCAGCTTGCCGCGCCACTCGTCGGCAGCCTCGATGTGCGTGTCCGGGATGTCGACGGTGTCGTACATCTCGCCCTTGGCGGCCTCGGCCGACCAGACCAGGGCCTTCATGCTGACGAGGTCGACGACGCCCTTGAAGTCCGCCTCGGTGCCGATCGGCAGCTGCATCACGATCGGGGTCGCGCCCAGGCGGTCCACGATCATGTCGACGCAGCGGTGGAACTCGGCGCCCGTACGGTCGAGCTTGTTGACGAAGCAGATACGCGGAACGCCGTAGCGGTCCGCCTGACGCCAGACGGTCTCGGACTGGGGCTCGACACCGGCAACGCCGTCGAACACCGTCACCGCACCGTCCAGGACGCGCAGCGAGCGCTCCACCTCGACCGTGAAGTCGACGTGGCCCGGGGTGTCGATGATGTTGATGGTGTTGTCGACGTCTTCCAGCGGCCAGTGGCAGGTCGTCGCGGCAGACGTGATGGTGATGCCGCGCTCCTGCTCCTGCTCCATCCAGTCCATCGTGGCAGCGCCGTCGTGGACCTCACCGATCTTGTACGAAACACCGGTGTAGAACAGGATCCGCTCGGTGGTGGTCGTCTTGCCCGCGTCGATGTGGGCCATGATCCCGATGTTGCGGACCTTGGCCAGGTCAAGCGAAGTGGTGGCCATAGTGGCTCAATCTTCTCTCGGTCTCGATGTGGGTTGCGACTACCAGCGGTAGTGCGCGAAGGCCTTGTTGGACTCGGCCATCTTGTGCGTGTCCTCACGCTTCTTGACCGAAGCGCCGAGGCCGTTGGAGGCGTCGAGCAGTTCGTTCATGAGGCGCTCGGTCATGGTCTTCTCGCGGCGGGCGCGGGAGTAGCCCACGAGCCAGCGCAGCGAGAGGGTGGCGGCGCGGCCGGGCTTGACCTCGACCGGGACCTGGTAGGTCGCGCCACCGACACGGCGGGACTTGACCTCAAGGGTCGGCTTGATGTTCTCGAGCGCGCGCTTGAGCGTGATGACCGGGTCGTTACCGGTCTTCTCGCGCAGACCCTCCATGGCGCCGTAAACGATGCGCTCAGCGGTGGAGCGCTTGCCGTTCAGCAGAACCTTGTTGATGAGGGAGGTCACCAGAGGAGAACCGTAGACCGGGTCGATGATGACCGGGCGCTTCGGGGCGGGGCCCTTACGAGGCATTCTTACTTCTCCTTCTTGGCGCCGTAGCGGCTGCGAGCCTGCTTGCGGTTCTTGACGCCCTGCGTGTCGAGGGAGCCGCGGATGATCTTGTACCGAACACCCGGCAGGTCCTTCACACGACCACCACGCACGAGCACGATCGAGTGCTCCTGCAGGTTGTGGCCCTCACCCGGAATGTAAGCGGTGACCTCGATCCCGCTGGTCAGACGCACACGCGCGACCTTACGCAGGGCCGAGTTCGGCTTCTTCGGGGTGGTCGTGAAAACACGCGTGCAGACGCCACGGCGCTGGGGGGAACCCTCGAGCGCGGGCGTCTTGTTCTTCTCGACCTTGTCCTGCCGGCCCTTGCGGACCAGCTGCTGGATCGTAGGCACCGTTTCTCCGGTTTCTGTGTGCCAGTCTCGGTAAAGCTAACCTGGAACATTCCCCGACCCACGCGGTCGGGTGTGTCGAATACTGCAGTCCGGTCCCTCGCTGGAACGAGTGAGGCGGCAGATTGCGGTGTCAAAACCCGGCTTCCGTGCTGGTGGCTCTCCGACCGGAGTCCCTCCGAAGCCTTTCGGCCCGGCAGGTCCGCCCAGCGGAGATTTGGCGCACGGCAGCCCAGGGACACCCCAGGCACAAGGTCAGAGCGTACCTACCGCATTGGCTGCGGTCAAAACAAATGCACACGCGAAGGACACGCCGGACTCCTCACGGCGTTGCGGTCACCGTAGTGCGATCCACGGCCGTACGGAAGAAGGCGCCACGCCCCCGCGCCGGCCCTCCCCCGGCGGCAGCGCGAACCGCCGCCGACCGCCGGCCGGCCGACCCCTAGAGGTTGACCGCCGCGGAGAGTATGAACACCAGCAGGAACAGCGCCCAGCCACCGATCGCCAGCCAGCCCAGAATGAGACCCGTGAGGGCCTGGCCGTCCCCGCGCTCGCCGGACCGGCGGATCTCGGCCCGCGCCTTGTGCCCCAGGATCACCGCCGGAATCGCCGTCAGGCCCCACGTCACCGGCGTCATGATCCCGCAGACCAGTGCACCCGTCGCCGAGCTGTTCGTCGTCACCGGCACCGGCATCTGCATCGGCATGAAGGTCGCCGGCACCATCGGCCGCTGCGGCACGAACTGTGCCTGCGGCACCGGCCCCTGCGGCAGATCCGCCACCAGCATCTGCAGTTCGGCGTGCGTCTGCGCCTTGTAGGCCCGTGTGAGCCGCTGTTCGTACTCCGGCTGCTGCAGCCGCCCCTCGGCGAACCCCGCCTTGAGCACATCGACCGTCCGCTCACGATCGGCGTGCGAGGCGCGCATGGCAGGCACCTGATTCGACGGCTGCGCCGGCTGACCGCCCTGCCACGGTTGGAATGCCACTTCGCGAACCTCCCCCCGCTCGACAGTTGTCCCCATCTTCTCATCACAGACGCAGGGATGGGAGGACAAGTTCCCCTGCGCGGCCCCCAACTCGGCGGGACCGCCCGGCGCGAGTGCCGCACCAACGCCGCAAGGCGGCCACCCCCGAAGGGATGGCCGCCCTGTTGCTGTCGTACGGGCCGGTCTTACTGGTTGTACGGACCGTAGTCGTAGTCCTCCAGCGGGACCGCCTGGCCGGAGCCGGTGCCGAAGGGCGAGTAGTCGATGTCGTCGTAACCGACGGCCGAGTACATCGCGGCCTTGGCTTCCTCGGTGGGCTCGACCCGGATGTTGCGGTAGCGGGACAGGCCCGTACCGGCCGGGATGAGCTTACCGATGATGACGTTCTCCTTCAGGCCGATCAGGGAGTCCGACTTGGCGTTGATCGCCGCGTCGGTCAGGACCCTGGTCGTCTCCTGGAAGGAGGCCGCCGACAGCCACGACTCGGTGGCCAGCGAAGCCTTGGTGATACCCATCAGCTGCGGACGGCCGGAGGCCGGGTGGCCGCCTTCCGCCACGACCCGACGGTTCTCGCCCTCGAACTTCGTGCGCTCCACCAGCTCGCCCGGCAGCAGCTCCGCGTCGCCGGACTCGATGATCGTCACGCGGCGCAGCATCTGCCGGATGATGATCTCGATGTGCTTGTCGTGGATCGCCACGCCCTGGCTGTTGTAGACCTTCTGGACCTCGCCGACCAGGTGGACCTGGACGGCACGCTGGCCGAGGATCCGCAGCACGTCGTGCGGGTTCACGGCACCCACGGTCATCGGCTGGCCGACCGTGACGTGGTCGCCCTCGCCCACCAGGAGACGGGCACGCTTGGAGACGCCGTAGGCCATCTCGTCGCTGCCGTCGTCCGGGGTGACGACGACCTTCTTGGTCTTCTCGGTCTCCTCGATCCGGACGCGGCCGGCCGCCTCCGAGATCGGGGCGACACCCTTGGGCGTACGGGCCTCGAAGAGCTCGACGACACGCGGCAGACCCAGGGTGATGTCGTCACCGGCCACACCACCGGTGTGGAAGGTACGCATCGTCAGCTGGGTGCCGGGCTCACCGATGGACTGGGCGGCGATGATGCCGACCGCCTCACCGATGTCGACCAGCTTGCCGGTGGCCAGCGAACGGCCGTAGCAGAAGGCACAGGTGCCGACCGCGGACTCACAGGTCAGGACCGAGCGGGTCTTGACCTCCTCGACGCCCGCGTTGACCAGCGCGTCGATGAGCACGTCACCGAGGTCGACGTTCGCCGGGGCGACGACCTTGCCGTCGACGACGACATCCTCGGCCAGCATGCGTGCGTAGACGCTGGACTCGACGTCGTCCGCCTTGCGCAGGACACCGGCGGCGTCCTTCGAGGCGATCCGCAGCTTGAGGCCACGCTCCGTGCCGCAGTCCTCCTCGCGAATGATGACGTCCTGGGAGACGTCGACCAGACGACGGGTGAGGTAACCGGAGTCGGCGGTACGAAGGGCGGTGTCCGCCAGACCCTTACGGGCACCGTGCGTGGAGATGAAGTACTCCAGCACGGACAGGCCCTCGCGGAACGACGCCTTGATCGGACGCGGGATGGTCTCGTTCTTCGCGTTCGACACCAGACCACGCATACCGGCGATCTGCCGCATCTGCATCATGTTTCCTCGGGCACCCGAGTCAACCATCATGAAGATGGGGTTCGTCTTGGGGAAGTTCTCGTTCATCGCCTCGGCGACCTCATTGGTCGCCTTGGTCCAGATGTTGATCAGTTCCTGAGTGCGCTCGTCCTTGGTGATCAGACCGCGCTCGTACTGCTTCTGGACCTTCTCGTCCTGGGCCTCGTAGCCCGCGACGATGGCCTTCTTGGCCTCCGGCACGACGATGTCGGAGACGGCGACGGTGACACCCGAGCGGGTGGCCCAGTGGAAACCGGCCGCCTTCAGGTTGTCCAGGGTCGCCGCGACGATGACCTTCGGGTAGCGCTCGGCCAGGTCGTTGACGATCGCGGAGAGCTGCTTCTTGCCCACCGAGTAGTCGACGAACGGGTAGTCCTCGGGCAGCAGCTCGTTGAAGAGCGCGCGGCCCAGGGTCGTCCGCAGCCGGAAGCTGTCACCCTGCTGCCACTCGGGCTCGCCCTCCTCCGGAACCGGCGGGGTCCAGCCGCGGGGCGGGACGGTGCCGATCGGGAAGCGGATGTCGACCTTCGCCTGGAGCGAGAGCTCCTTGGCGTCGAACGCCATGATCGCCTCGGCGGCGGAACCGAACGCCCGGCCCTCACCGATGACCTTGCGCTCCTCCTCATCCGTGGTGAGGAAGAAGAGGCCGAGCACCATGTCCTGGGTCGGCATGGTGACCGGACGGCCGTCGGCCGGCTTGAGGATGTTGTTCGAGGACAGCATCAGGATGCGGGCCTCGGCCTGGGCCTCCGCGGACAGCGGGAGGTGGACGGCCATCTGGTCACCGTCGAAGTCCGCGTTGAACGCGGTGCAGACGAGCGGGTGAATCTGAATGGCCTTGCCCTCGACCAGCTGCGGCTCGAAGGCCTGGATGCCCAGACGGTGCAGCGTGGGTGCACGGTTCAGCAGCACCGGGTGCTCGGCGATGACCTCTTCGAGCACGTCGTAGACGACCGTGCGGCCGCGCTCGACCATGCGCTTCGCGCTCTTGATGTTCTGCGCGTGGTTGAGGTCCACCAGGCGCTTCATCACGAACGGCTTGAAGAGCTCCAGCGCCATGGCCTTGGGCAGACCGCACTGGTGCAGCTTGAGCTGCGGGCCGACGACGATGACGGAACGCGCCGAGTAGTCGACTCGCTTACCGAGCAGGTTCTGACGGAAGCGGCCCTGCTTACCCTTCAGCATGTCGCTGAGGGACTTCAGCGGGCGGTTACCGGGACCGGTGACCGGGCGACCGCGGCGGCCGTTGTCGAACAGCGCGTCGACGGCCTCCTGCAGCATCCGCTTCTCGTTGTTCACGATGATCTCGGGGGCACCGAGGTCAAGGAGACGCTTGAGGCGGTTGTTGCGGTTGATCACACGGCGGTACAGGTCGTTCAGGTCGGAGGTCGCGAAGCGGCCACCGTCCAGCTGCACCATCGGACGCAGGTCCGGCGGGATCACCGGGATGCAGTCCAGCACCATGCCCTTGGGGCTGTTGCGGGTCTGCAGGAACGCGGAGACGACCTTGAGGCGCTTGAGCGCACGGGTCTTCTTCTGGCCCTTGCCGGTACGGATGATCTCGCGGAGGCGCTCGGCCTCCTCGTCGAGGTCGAAGGTCTCCAGGCGCTTCTGCAGGGCAGCGGCACCCATGGAGCCGTCGAAGTACGTGCCGAAGCGGTCACGCAGCTCGCGGTAGAGCAGCTCGTCGCCCTCCAGGTCCTGGACCTTGAGGTTCTTGAAGCGGTTCCACACCTCGTCGAGACGGTCGATCTCGCGCTGCGCACGGTCACGCAGCTGCTTCATCTCACGCTCGGCACCCTCGCGCACCTTGCGGCGGACGTCCGCCTTGGCGCCCTCGGCCTCCAGCTCGGCCAGGTCGGTCTCGAGCTTCTTGGCGCGGGCCTCCAGGTCGGAGTCGCGGCGCTGCTCGATCTGCTGACGCTCGACGGAGACATGCGCCTCCAGCGAGGGCAGGTCGCGCGTACGGCGCTCCTCGTCCACCCACGTGATCATGTAGGCGGCGAAGTAGATGACCTTCTCAAGGTCCTTGGGCGCGAGGTCCAGCAGGTAGCCCAGCCGGCTCGGCACGCCCTTGAAGTACCAGATGTGGGTCACGGGAGCGGCAAGCTCGATGTGGCCCATCCGCTCACGGCGCACCTTGGCGCGAGTGACCTCGACGCCGCAGCGCTCGCAGATGATGCCCTTGAAGCGGACGCGCTTGTACTTACCGCAGTAGCACTCCCAGTCCCGGGTAGGACCGAAGATCTTCTCGCAGAAGAGTCCGTCCTTTTCGGGCTTGAGGGTGCGGTAGTTGATGGTCTCGGGCTTCTTGACCTCGCCGTGGCTCCACTGACGGATGTCGTCAGCGGTGGCCAGACCGATCCGGAGCTCATCGAAGAAGTTGACGTCGAGCACTATGCGTCAATCCCTCTCAGGGTTGTAAGTCTTGGGGTCTGAAACGGGGGTCCTGGGGCCGGCCGGGGGAGCCATCGCTGACTCCCCGGCCGGACTCCCGTCAGACCTCTTCGACGCTGCTCGGCTCGCGCCGGGACAGGTCGATGCCGAGCTCCTCCGCAGCGCGGAAGACGTCCTCGTCGGTGTCGCGCATCTCGATGGACATGCCGTCCGAGGACAGCACCTCCACGTTGAGGCACAGGGACTGCATTTCCTTGATGAGCACCTTGAAGGACTCGGGAATGCCGGGCTCGGGGATGTTCTCGCCCTTGACGATGGCCTCGTAGACCTTCACGCGGCCGGTCACGTCGTCGGACTTGATCGTCAGCAGTTCCTGGAGGGCGTATGCGGCGCCGTAAGCCTCCAGCGCCCACACCTCCATCTCACCGAACCGCTGGCCACCGAACTGAGCCTTACCACCCAGCGGCTGCTGGGTGATCATCGAGTACGGACCGGTCGAACGCGCGTGGAGCTTGTCGTCGACCAGGTGGTGCAGCTTGAGGATGTACATGTACCCGACCGAGATCGGGTCCGGGAACGGCTCACCGGAGCGGCCGTCGAACAGCTGCGCCTTGCCGGAGCCCTTGACCATCCGCTCGCCGTCGCGGTTGGGGAGCGTGGAGTCGAAGAGACCCGCCAGCTCGTCCTCGCGCGCACCGTCGAAGACCGGGGTCGCGACGTTGGTGCGGGGAGCGACGTCGTCGGCGCCGATCGCCTGCAGACGCTGCTGCCAGTCCTCGGAGCCCTCGACCTTCCAGCCCTGGCTGGCGAGCCAGCCGAGGTGGATCTCCAGGACCTGTCCCGGGTTCATTCGGGACGGGACACCCAGGGGGTTGAGGATGATGTCGACCGGGGTGCCGTCCTCCAGGAACGGCATGTCCTCGACCGGCAGGATCTTCGAGATGACGCCCTTGTTGCCGTGACGGCCGGCGAGCTTGTCACCGTCGGTGATCTTGCGCTTCTGGGCGACGTAGACGCGGACCAGCTGGTTCACGCCCGGGGGCAGCTCGTCGCCCTCTTCGCGGTCGAAGACGCGGACGCCGATGACCTTGCCGATCTCACCGTGCGGCACCTTCAGCGAGGTGTCGCGCACCTCGCGCGCCTTCTCACCGAAGATCGCGCGGAGCAGGCGCTCCTCGGGGGTCAGCTCGGTCTCACCCTTGGGCGTGACCTTGCCGACGAGGATGTCGCCGGCGACGACCTCGGCACCGATACGGATGATGCCGCGCTCGTCGAGGTCGGAGAGGACCTCTTCGGAGACGTTCGGGATGTCCCGGGTGATCTCCTCGGGGCCCAGCTTGGTGTCACGGGCGTCGACCTCGTGCTCCTCGATGTGGATCGAGGAGAGGACGTCGTCCTGCACGAGGCGCTGCGACAGGATGATCGCGTCCTCGTAGTTGTGGCCCTCCCACGGCATGAACGCCACGAGCAGGTTCTTGCCGAGCGCCATCTCGCCTTCGTCCGTGGACGGACCGTCGGCGAGGACCTGGCCCTCGATGACCCGCGCGCCCTCGTCCACGACGACCTTCTGGTTGAAGGAGGTGCCCTGGTTGGAGCGGGTGAACTTGGCGACGCGGTACGTGGTGTACGTGCCGTCGTCGTTGGCGACGGTGATGTAGTCCGCGGAGACCTCCTGGACCACACCGTCCTTCTCCGCCTTGATGACGTCACCGGCGTCGACCGCACAGCGGTACTCCATGCCGGTGCCGACCAGCGGCGACTCCGCCTTGATCAGCGGAACGGCCTGGCGCATCATGTTCGATCCCATGAGCGCACGGTTGGCGTCGTCGTGCTCGAGGAACGGGATCATGGCGGTCGCGGCCGACACCATCTGGCGCGGCGAGACGTCCATGAAGTCCACCTCGTCGGCGGGGACGAGGTCGACCTCGCCGCCGCGGCGGCGGACCAGGACACGCTGCTCGGAGAAGCGCATGTCGTCGGAGAGCTTCGCGTTCGCCTGGGCGATCAGGAAGCGGTCCTCCTCATCAGCGGTGAGGTAGTCCACCTCCTCCGTGACCTGGCCGTCGACGACCTTGCGGTACGGCGTCTCGATGAAGCCGAAGACGTTGACCCGGCCGTAGGAGGCCAGCGAGCCGATCAGACCGATGTTGGGACCTTCAGGGGTCTCAATCGGGCACATACGGCCGTAGTGCGAGGGGTGCACGTCACGGACGTCCAGGCCGGCCCGCTCACGGGAGAGACCACCCGGGCCCAGCGCCGACAGACGACGCTTGTGGGTCAGACCCGACAGCGGGTTGGTCTGGTCCATGAACTGGGACAGCTGGCTGGTGCCGAAGAACTCCTTGATGGAGGCGACGACCGGCCGGATGTTGATCAGGGTCTGCGGCGTGATCGCCTCGACGTCCTGGGTGGTCATGCGCTCACGCACGACGCGCTCCATACGAGCCAGACCCGTGCGGACCTGGTTCTGGATGAGCTCGCCGACGTTGCGCAGACGACGGTTGCCGAAGTGGTCGATGTCGTCGGTCTCGACAACGATGGAGTTGCCGTTCTCGCCGATCGTCTCGGTCTCGCCGGCGTGCAGCTTGACCAGGTACTTGATCGTCGCGATGACGTCATCGGTGGTCAGCACACCGGCGTCGAGCGGCTCGTCGCCACCGAGCTTCTTGTTGACCTTGTAGCGGCCGACCTTCGCGAGGTCGTAGCGCTTGGGGTTGAAGTACAGGTTCTCGAGCAGCGTCTGCGCGGCCTCACGGGTCGGCGGCTCGCCCGGACGCAGCTTGCGGTAGATGTCGAGCAGCGCGTCGTCCTGACCCTGGGTGTGGTCCTTCTCCAGGGTGGCGCGCATGGACTCGTACTCGCCGAACTCCTCGAGGATCTGCTCGGTCGTCCAACCGAGCGCCTTGAGCAGGACGGTCACGGACTGCTTGCGCTTACGGTCGATACGGACACCGACCATGTCGCGCTTGTCGATCTCCATCTCCAGCCAGGCACCCCGGGACGGGATGATCTTGGCGGAGAAGATGTCCTTGTCGGACGTCTTGTCGATGGAGCTGTCGAAGTACACGCCCGGCGAGCGCACCAGCTGCGAGACGACGACACGCTCGGTGCCGTTGATGCAGAAGGTGCCCTTGTTCGTCATGAGCGGGAAGTCGCCCATGAAGACCGTCTGGGACTTGATCTCGCCGGTCTCGTTGTTGGTGAACTCAGCGGTGACGAAGAGCGGAGCCGCGTACGTGAAGTCGCGCTCCTTGCACTCGTCGATGGAGTTCTTCGGGGGCTCGAAGCGGTGGTCGCGGAACGTCAGCGACATCGACCCGGAGAAGTCCTCGATCGGGGAGATCTCTTCGAAGATCTCTTCCAGACCGGACTTGGTGGGGACTTCCTGCCCACTCTCCAGCGCAGCCTCGACGCGACCCTTCCATGCGGCATTGCCGAGCAGCCAGTCGAAGCTTTCGGTCTGCAGCGCAAGGAGGTTCGGAACCCCGAGGGGCTCCTTGATCTTCGCAAAAGAGATGCGCAGCGGGGCGGTGCTGTCGCCGTTGTTCGTATTGGCAGTCGAGGCGTTGCGCGAGGCGGCCAAGAGGGGGTCCTTCCGAGGGCTCGGACTCACTACGCGCGTACCGGTCCCGAATCGAGCAGACTGAGGGAAAGCCCAGGTCAGGGCAGATCATTCAGCTTTGCTCGGGCTCGGGTATGCCCCTGGTGACGGGCAGGGAGCAGCTAACAGGCAGCGCAAAGGGTCAGTGTAGCCACTTGGCACACTGATGTCCAGAGCGAGTTTCCGGAGACCGGTTCAGCACCGTGATACCGATCTTCTCCCTCCGGGAGGTCACGCCCTCCGCACCGGAGGAAGCCCTCGTTTGTTCTTCTCAATGCCATGCGCCTGCCGAAAGCCCTGCGCCAGTGGCGCACACCGATGCTTCCCTCTTCGTCCGCGATCCATGCCTCGAACCCTGGATCGCTTCTGCGTCGCGTCCCGAGAATTGCGCGCCGCGTCCGGTTCGTCAAGGCCCCCCACCTCTGGAAGATCGTCACATGGGGGCACGTCCGGGCAACGATGATCACCATACTCGCACGCAGGCACGAGACAATGCAGCCGTGGCGAGCACGCCGAAGGGCGACCACCCGCATGGGTGATCGCCCTTGGCTGGTGTCCCTGACGCCTCAGGCGCTCAGGACGCGAGTCCGAAGACCCGGTGAAGTCACTTGACCTCGACGGAGGCGCCGGCGCCCTTGAGGGACTCGGCGGCCTTCTCGGCGGCGTCCTTGGCGACCTTCTCGAGGACGGGCTTCGGGGTGCCGTCGACGAGGTCCTTGGCCTCCTTCAGACCCAGGGAGGTCAGCTCACGCACGACCTTGATGACCTGGATCTTCTTGTCGCCCGCACCGGTGAGGATGACGTCGAACTCGTCCTGCTCCTCGGCCTCGGCGGCGGCCGGGGCACCCGGGGCACCGGCGGCGGCAACGGCGACGGGGGCAGCGGCCTCGACGTCGAACTTCTCCTCGAAGAGCTTCACGAACTCGGAGAGCTCGATGAGGGTCATCTCCTCGAACTGCGCGAGCAGGTCTTCCTGGCTGAGCTTCGCCATGGTGGCGGTCCTTCCACTAATTCGGCTGGTGCCGGATGTACATGTCTGGCGGGCGTACTACGGGCCCGCTGAGCGTCCGAGTGATTACTCGGCAGCCTCGGCGGGAGCCGGCGTACCGGCACCGCCCTGCTCGACCTTGCTGCGAAGCGCGTCCGCGGTGCGGGCGAACTTCGTGAGCGGGGCCTGGAAGGTCGCCGCGGCCTTGGCCATGGACGCCTTCATGCCACCCGCCAGCTTGGCGAGCAGAACCTCACGGGACTCGAGGTCCGCAAGCTTCTTGATCTCGTCGGCGGACAGCGCCTTGCCTTCAAGGACACCGCCCTTGATGACGAGAGAGGGGTTTTCCTTGGCGAAGTCACGAAGACCCTTCGCCGCCGTGACCGGGTCACCGGTCACGAAGGCAACAGCGGTCGAGCCCTTGAGGTGCTCGTCCAGCTGAATCCCGGCCTCCTTGGCCGCGATCTTGGTCAGCGTGTTCTTCACCACACGGTACTGAGCGTTCTCGCCGAGAGAACGACGCAGCTCCTTGAGCTGTGCCACAGTCAGTCCGGTGTAAGAAGTCACAACAGCTGCGTTGGAACCACGGAGCTTCTCAGTGATCTCCTCAACGGCTGCGATCTTGTCAGACGTCGCCATGAGCCTCGGCCTCCTTCCGGGTGATGAGGACCGCGCAGAAGGGGCTGGGCAAAACAAACGCCCCGGCGCAGGCGCACGGGGCGTACTCAACCAGAGCGGAAGTCCGTCCGGGAGTTCATCCATACACACCTGCGCAGGCCGTCCGCAGCTAGCGGATCCTTCGGCCACTACACGTCCGGGACCGGACGCGCAGAGACAACCAGCGGTCTTTGGCTTCCGCATACGGTACGGGAGAGCCCTGCGTCAGGCAAATCGGCCGAGAGGGGGCGCGGGCGGCGCTCCCGGCCGCTGGAGCGCGCCCTGCGGGCCGGCCGCGCCTCCGGGGCAACACGGGCCCGGAAGGGCGGCACAGCATGCGTCAGGCCCCGCCCTCCTTGCGGGAGAGCGGGGCCTGACGACAGTGGTCACACGCTATGAGGCGCCGATCGCAGAGATCAGACGGCCTCGTCCTCGACGAGGAGGTTGCGGGTGCGGTTGGCGTCCAGCGGGATGCCAGGGCCCATCGTGGTGGTGATGGTGGCCTTCTTGATGTAGCGGCCCTTGGCGGCGGACGGCTTGAGGCGGGAGATCTCCTCGAGCGCCGCGGCGTAGTTCTCCACCAGCTTGGTCTCGTCGAAGGAGACCTTGCCGATGATGAAGTGGAGGTTCGCGTGCTTGTCCACGCGGAACTCGATCTTGCCGCCCTTGATGTCGGTGACAGCCTTGGCGACATCCGGGGTGACCGTGCCGGTCTTCGGGTTCGGCATCAGACCACGCGGACCGAGCACGCGGCCGAGGCGGCCGACCTTGCCCATGAGGTCCGGGGTGGCGACGACGGCGTCGAAGTCCAGACGGCCCTTGGAGACCTCGTCGATCAGTTCGTCCGAGCCGACGATGTCGGCGCCGGCGGCTTCCGCGGCCGCAGCACGGTCACCGGTCGCGAAGACCAGGACCCGGGCGGTCTTACCGGTGCCGTGCGGGAGGTTCACGGTGCCACGGACCATCTGGTCCGCCTTGCGCGGGTCGACACCCAGACGCATGGCGACCTCGACGGTCGCGTCGAACTTGACGGACGCGGTGTCCTTGGCGAGACGGACGGCCTCGAGGGGGGCGTACAGACGCTCCCGGTCGATCTTCGCGTCCGCGTTGCGAAGAGTCTTGCTGCGCTTCACTTCTGCTCCTGATGCAGTGGGGTGGAGTCGTGGTGCGGACCAGCGCCTGGCCCTGCCACGTGTGGTGCCTGAAGGGCTGGGATCAGCCCTCGACCGTGATGCCCATGGAACGGGCGGTGCCGGCGATGATCTTCTCGGCGGCGTCCAGGTCGTTGGCGTTCAGGTCGGGCATCTTGGTGGTGGCGATGTCACGGACCTGGTCACGCGTGATCTTCGCGACCTTGGTCTTGTGCGGCTCGCCGGAGCCCTTCTCCACGCCCGCGGCCTTCAGGATGAGCTTCGCGGCCGGCGGGGTCTTGGTGATGAAGGTGAAGGAACGGTCTTCGTAGACCGTGATCTCCACCGGCACGACCATGCCACGCTGCGACTCGGTCGCGGCGTTGTAGGCCTTGCAGAACTCCATGATGTTGACGCCGTGCTGACCCAGCGCGGGGCCGACCGGCGGAGCCGGGTTTGCGGCACCGGCCTGGATCTGGAGCTTGATAAGCCCCGTGACCTTCTTCTTCTTGGGAGGCATGCTCTCTCCGGGTCCTAGTGAGAGGTGTTTCGCCATTCCACCCGGTCATCCGGATGGAGGCATACCGCACAACGATAACGGGTATAGTCGTGCGGCCAAAAACCGAGCAGGTCAGACCGGCTGCGAGCCCGTCTGACCTGGTCGATTTGGCTGGTGTTCCGGAAGAACCTAGTTCTTCTGGATCTGGTCGAAGCTGAGCTCGACCGGGGTCTCGCGGCCGAAGATCTCGACGAGGCCCTTGACCTTCTTCGAGTCGGCGTTGATCTCGTTGATCGTGGCCTGCAGCGTCGCGAACGGGCCGTCGGTGACGGTGACGGAGTCGCCCACCTCGAAGTCCAGCACCTGGACCTCGACCTTGCGGGACGGCGCCGGCTTGCCCTCGGCCGCGGCGGCCTCCTTGGCGGCCTTCTCCTCGGCCTCCGGGGCGAGCATCTTGACGATCTCGTCCAGCGTCAGCGGGTAGGGGTCGTAGGCGTTGCCGACGAAGCCCGTGACACCCGGGGTGTTGCGGACGACGCCCCAGGACTCGTTCGTCAGGTCCATGCGCACCAGCACGTAGCCCGGGAGCTTGTTCTGGCGGATGGTCTTGCGCTCGCCGTTCTTGATCTGGGCGACCTCTTCCTGCGGCACCTCGGCCTGGAAGATGTAGTCCTCGACGTTCAGCGAAACGGCACGCTGCTCGAGGTTGGTCTTCACGCGGTTCTCGTAACCCGCGTAGGTGTGGATGACGTACCACTCACCGGGGAGGCCGCGGAGTTCGTCGCGGAGGGCGGCCACCGGGTCGACCGGCTCCTCTTCCTCGGCGGCTTCCTCACCGACGACCTCGTCCTCGTCCTCGACGTGCACCGCGGCGGCCTCGGCGGGCTCACCGGCGGCGGCTTCCTCGGCGTCCAGCTCGTCGACCTCGTCGGCGGCCTGGACGATCTCGAGTTCGGTGTCGTCGCCCTGGACCTCGGCCGAGGCAGCCGCGTCCACGTCGGCCGCTGCCGTCTCGGCGGAGTCGGCGGCGTCGTTCAGGTTCGGGTCAGACACGGTGGCTGCTTCTTCCTGGCTTCAAGGGGTTGAACATGCGAAATGGGCGCCCGCTGAGGCGCCCTCCGCGGGATCAGCCGAAGACGTACCCGACGACTCGGTTGATTCCCAAGTCAATCACGGTTACGAGACCGATGATGATGACAACGAAGACGATCACCACGGTGGTGTACGTCGACAGCTGGCTGCGCGTGGGCCAGACGACCTTGCGGAGCTCCGCCACGACCTGGCGGTAGAAGAGCGCGAGCCGTGCGAAGGGGCCCTTCTTGCCGCGCTTGCCGCCGCGACGGGGCTTCTTCTGGGATTCCGCGGTTTCGTCCTCGGAACGACCGCGCTCAGGCATGTCGATGGAGCCCAGGGCGTCCGTCACTCGTCCTCACCTGAATCCGGGTCGTGGCCGTGCCGCGCCCGGTTGAGCCGCACGGCGGTGCATTTCATACGTACGCGTGCACGCACCGTGGTGAAGAAGTGCGTGTAGCAGGGCCGGAGGGACTTGAACCCCCAACCGCTGGTTTTGGAGACCAGTGCTCTACCAATTGAGCTACGACCCTTTGTGGTTACCCCAACCTACCGCATGCGGCCGACTGCACTACGTGCGTGCACCGCGGCGACCTGTCGGGGGCCAACGGTCAGCGAGTGTACGTGCTTCAGAGCCGGGCGTCGAACAGAAACGTCCCGGGTGGTGCCCGCAAACCGATGTGCCGGGCTTGTCAGAGGTCTGGGACGATGCAGATATGAGCGCTGCCACTCCTCCCGCTTCGTCCCCCGCCGACCGCCGGGTCTCGGCCCGCGTCGGTGCGATCTCCGAGTCCGCGACCCTCGCCGTCGACGCCAAGGCGAAGGCCCTCAAGGCCGCCGGACGCCCGGTGATCGGCTTCGGTGCCGGTGAGCCCGACTTCCCCACGCCCGACTACATCGTCGAGGCGGCGATCGAGGCCTGCCGCAACCCGAAGTACCACCGCTACACCCCGGCCGGCGGCCTCCCCGAGCTGAAGACCGCGATCGCCGCGAAGACGCTGCGCGACTCCGGCTACGAGATCGAGGCGGCGAACGTCCTGGTGACGAACGGCGGCAAGCAGGCGATCTACGAGGCCTTCGCAGCGATCCTCGACCCGGGCGACGAGGTCATCGTCCCGGCGCCGTACTGGACCACCTACCCCGAGTCGATCCGTCTGGCCGGCGGTGTGCCGGTCGATGTCGTCGCGGACGAGACCACGGGCTACCGCGTGACCGTGGAGCAGCTGGAGGCGGCCCGTACGGACCGCACCAAGGTGCTGCTGTTCGTCTCGCCGTCGAACCCGACCGGCGCGGTCTACAGCCGCGAGCAGGTCGAGGCCGTGGGCCGCTGGGCCGCCGAGCACGGCCTGTGGGTGCTGACCGACGAGATCTACGAGCACCTGGTCTACGGCGACGCCGCGTTCTCGTCGCTGCCGGTGGTCGTGCCCGAGCTGCGCGACAAGTGCATCATCGTCAACGGCGTGGCGAAGACGTACGCGATGACCGGCTGGCGGGTGGGCTGGGCGATCGGCCCCAAGGACGTCATCAAGGCCGCCGCGAACCTCCAGTCGCACGCCACGTCCAACGTCTCCAACGTCGCGCAGGCCGCGGCCATCGCGGCGGTCTCCGGCGATCTGACGGCCGTCGAGGAGATGAAGATCGCCTTCGACCGGCGCCGCAGGACCATCGTGCGGATGCTCAACGAGATCGACGGGGTGCTGTGCCCGGAGCCGGAGGGCGCGTTCTACGCGTACCCGTCGGTCAAGGAGCTCCTGGGCAAGGAGATCCGCGGCAAGCGCCCGCAGACCAGCGTCGAGCTGGCCGAGCTGATCCTGGAGGAGGCGGAGGTCGCCGTCGTCCCGGGCGAGGCCTTCGGCACCCCCGGCTACCTGCGGCTTTCATACGCGCTGGGCGACGAGGACCTGGTCGAGGGCGTGTCGCGGATCCAGAAGCTGCTGGCGGAGGCCAAGTGATCAAGACCACCTACGGAAAGTCGTAGGTGGTCGCGCAGCGGGCGTCCGGAGCCTTCCGGGCGCCCGCTCGCGCGTTCTCCCGGACACCCCTTCGGGAAAGGCTCTACCGGCGCACCGCCCGGATGCGGCAAGATCTTGGGATGGAGAGCGTTCGTGCCCGCGGCGAAGCCGCAATCCGAGACCTGCGCCGATTGCCGAAGGCCCATCTGCACCTGCACTTCACCGGTTCGATGCGGTCCACGACCCTGCTGGAGCTCGCCGACAAGTACGGCGTCCACCTGCCGGAGGCGCTGCGGAGCGGTGAACCTCCCCAGCTGAGAGCCACCGACGAGCGCGGCTGGTTCCGTTTCCAGCGGCTGTACGACATCGCGCGGTCGTGTCTGCGGTCCCCCGAGGACATCCAGCGGCTGGTGCGCGAGGCCGCCGAGGAGGATGTCCTCGACGGGTCGCGCTGGCTGGAGATCCAGGTCGACCCGACCTCGTACGCTCCCCGGCTGGGCGGGCTGATCCCGGCCCTGGAGATCATCCTGGACGCGGTGCGCAGCGCCTCCCGGGACACCGGTCTCGGCATCCGCGTCCTGGTGGCCGCGAACCGTATGAAGCACCCCTTGGACGCCCGTACGCTGGCGCGTCTCGCGGTGCGCTACGCCGACCACGGCGTGATCGGCTTCGGGCTGTCCAACGACGAACGCCGGGGTTTCGCCCGGGACTTCGACCGCGCCTTCGCCATCGCCCGGGAGGGCGGTCTGCTGGCGGCGCCGCACGGCGGTGAGCTGTCGGGGCCGGCGAGCGTCCGGGACTGCCTGGACGATCTGCACGCCGGCCGGGTGGGGCACGGCGTACGGGCCGCTGAGGATCCCGTGCTGCTGCGCCGGCTGGCCTCGCGCGGGGTGACCTGCGAGGTGTGTCCCGCGTCGAATGTGGCGCTGGGCGTCTACGAGAAGCCGGAGGACGTACCGCTGCGGACGCTCTTCGACGCGGGCGTGCCGATGGCGCTGGGCGCGGACGACCCGCTGCTGTTCGGCGCGCGGCTGGCCGCGCAGTACGAGATCGCCCGTAGCGCGCACGGCTTCACCGACGCCGAACTGGCCGAACTGGCCCGGCAGTCGGTCCGCGGCTCACGCGCCCCGCAGGACGAGCAGCAGGGGGTGCTGGCGGAGATCGACGCCTGGCTGGCCGCGTAGGGCCGCCCAGAGCCTCTCAGGGGCCTTCCAGGGCGTGCCCCGTCCGGGTTGCCGAGATGTCTTGCCCTAGAGGCTGACGCCGACCGTGACCGGTTCGTTGACGAGCGTGACGCCGAAGGCCGCGTGCACGCCGTCGCGGACCTCGCGGGCCAGGGCGAGCAGGTCCTCGGTGGTGGCCGCGCCGCGGTTGGTGAGCGCGAGGGTGTGCTTGGTGGAGATGCGGGCGGGGCCGCTGCCGTAGCCCTTGGTGAAGCCGGCCCGGTCGATGAGCCAGGCCGCGGAGGTCTTCAGCAGGCCGTCGCCCGCCGGGAACGCGGGCGGGGCGACGTCGGGGCCGAGACGGTCCTGGACGCGGCGGAGGAAGACGGCGTACTCGGCCTCGGTGAGGATCGGGTTGGTGAAGAACGAGCCCGCCGACCAGGTGTCGTGGTCCTCGGGGTCCAGCACCATGCCCTTGCCGGCGCGCAGGGCCAGCACGGTCTCCCTGGCGACGGCGGCCGGCACCCGGTCCCCGGCCTCGACGCCGAGGGCGCGGGCGGTCTCGGGGTACTTCAGGGGCGCGGAGAGGCCTCCGGCGTCCTCCAGGGCGAAGCGCACCCGCAGCACCACGAACCGGTCGGGGTGCTCCTTGAAGCGGCTGTGGCGGTACGAGAAGCCGCACTCCTCGTTGGGGATCGTGACGGTCTCGCCCAGGCGGCGGTCGTAGGCGACGACCTCGGTGATCGTGGCGGAGACCTCCTGGCCGTACGCGCCCACGTTCTGGATCGGGGTGGCGCCCGCGGAGCCGGGGATGCCGGCCAGGCACTCGACACCGGCCAGTCCCGCCTCGACCGTGCGGGCGACCGCGTCGGACCAGTTCTCGCCCGCGGCGAGGGTGAGGGTCGTGCCGTCGAGCGCGAAGCCACGGGTGGCGATGCGCAGGGCCGTGCCGTCGAAGCCCTTGTCGCCGATGACGAGATTGCTGCCGCCGCCGATGATCAGCAGCGGGGTCCCGGCGTCGTCGGCCGCGCGGACGGCCGCGATCACCTCGTCGTCGGTGGTGGCCGTGACGAGGCGGGTGGCCGGGCCGCCGAGGCGGAAGGTGGTCAGCGGGGCGAGGGGGGCGTCGTGGAGTTCCTGCACGCGCCCAAGGGTACGGGGGCGGTCCGGCAGCCCTCGGCCGGACGCCCCCCGGCGGCCCCGGCTCAGGCCAGGCGGACCACGGCGCGGGACATGCCCAGCACCTTCTGGCCGGCGCTCATCGCGGTGAGGTCGACGCGGACCGTACGGTCGTCGTCGTCCAGCTTGGCGGCGACCTTGGCGCTGACCTCGATCAGCGCGCCGGTCTCGTCGTTGGGGACGACGACGGGCTTGGTGAAGCGCACCCCGTATTCGGCGACCGCGCCCGGGTCACCGGCCCAGTCGGTGACCACCCGGATCGCCTCGGCCATCGTGAACATGCCGTGGGCGATGACGTCCGGCAGCCCGACCTCCTTGGCGAACTTCTCGTTCCAGTGGATCGGATTGAAGTCACCGGAGGCGCCCGCGTACTGGACGAGTGTGGCGCGGCTCACGGGGAAGGTCTGCGCCGGGAGTTCCATGCCGACCTCGACGTCGTCATAGGAAATCTTCGCGGTCATCTCAGGCCTCCTTCGCGGCGCGGGCCACCAGCTTGGTGAAGGCGGTCACGACGTGTTCGCCCGCCTCGTCGTGCACCTCGCCGCGGATGTCGATGATGTCGTTGCCGGCCATGGTCCTGATGGCCTCGATGGTGGAGGTGACGGACAGTCGGTCCCCGCTGCGCACCGGCCGGGTGTAGGCGAATTTCTGGTCGCCGTGCACCACCCGGCTGTAGTCCAGACCCAGTTGCGGGTCCTCGATGACCTGACCCGCTGCCTTGAAAGTGATGGCGAACACAAAAGTCGGCGGTGCGATCACATCGGAGTGCCCGAGTGCCTTTGCCGCTTCGGTGTCGGTGTAGGCGGGGTTGGGGTCACCGATCGCCTCGGCGAATTCGCGGATCTTTTCCCGGCCGACCTCGTACGGGTCGGTGGGCGGGTACGTGCGTCCGACAAAAGACTGGTCGAGCGCCATGGGCTCGCAACCTCCCTGTACTGATGGTGATAACGCCGTGAGGCCGCCCCCACGAATGGGGACGGCCTCACGGACGAGCCTGTGTTATCGCGTCTCGCGGTGCGCGGTGTGCGAGTTGCAACGGGGGCAGTGCTTCTTCATCTCAAGACGGTCCGGGTCGTTACGCCGGTTCTTCTTGGTGATGTAGTTCCGCTCCTTGCACTCCACGCAGGCCAGCGTGATCTTCGGGCGGACGTCGGTGGCAGCCACGTGAGTGCTCCTTGGACGGACGGGTGGTCGGATTAACGCATAAAAGAGTAGCCGATCGGAGGACCGACCCCACAATCGGCTACTGTCAGTAGCGGTGACCGGACTTGAACCGGTGACACAGCGATTATGAGCCGCTTGCTCTACCGACTGAGCTACACCGCTGTGATGCGAGGGGACCCCGCCCGAAGGCGGGAACCTCACACATCAGAGCCCCAATACGGAATCGAACCGTAGACCTTCTCCTTACCATGGAGACGCTCTGCCGACTGAGCTATTGGGGCGAGCGATGAAGACATTACACGGCCCGCCGCCAAACGTGAAATCCGTATCCGGGCCGTGCCCCAGCCGCCTCGCGCACCACACCGGTACGACTATTTCGCGCCTGCGCGAAGCTCTCCCGGCCGCGGCCTAGGCTCGGAAGAACGCTGCGTGATCTTGCACGCCGGTGCCTTCGAGGAGCGCGATGTCCGACAGCAGTTCGCCGCAGCCGCAGCCGGGAAAGCCCGGCGGGCCCGGCCGGTTCGCGAGGTCGGAAAACGGCGCGCTGGTGCTGTGCGGCGCCCGGCTCGCCGACGGGCGGACGGTGGACGTACGGCTCGGCGGCGGACGTATCGAGGCCGTCGGGACGGCCGGCAGCCTCGCCCCGCAGGGCGCCCGGGTCGACCTCGCCGGCTACCTCCTGCTCCCGGCCCCCGTCGAACCCCATGCGCACTGCGACACCGCCCTGACGGCCGACTCCGACGGCCCCGCCTCCAGTTCCCCCGAGGACGTCCAGCGGCGGACGACCGAGGCCGCGCTGCTGCAGCTGGGGCACGGCGCCACCGCCTCCCGAAGCCACGTCAGGATCGGCGACGTCCAGGGTCTGCGCTCGCTGGAGGCGGTGCTGCAGGCCCGCAGGTCGCTGCGCGGGCTGGCCGATCTGGCGGCGGTCGCGGTGCCGCGGGTGCTGACCGGGGTGGCCGGGGCGGACGGGCTGGCGATGCTGCGGGACGCGGTGAAGATGGGCGCCTCGGTGATCGGCGGCTGCCCGGACCTCGACCCCGATCCGGCCGGGTACGTCCAGACGGTCCTGGAGCTGGCCGGGGAGCACGGCTGCCCGGTGGATCTGCACACCGATGGTGACGATCCGGCGCGGCTGGCGCGGTTCGCGGCGATGTCCGGCGGGCTGCGGCCGGGCGTCGCCCTCGGACCGTGCGCCGGGATGGCGCGGATGCCGCGGAGCGTGGCGGCGCGGGTCGCCGAGCAGTTGGCGGCCGCCGGGGTCGCCGTCGTCTGTCTGCCGCAGGGGGACTGCACGGGCCTGGAGCGGTACGGCTCGCGGGTGTCGCGGCCGGCGCCCGTACGGCTGCTGCGGGCGGCCGGCGTCCAGGTGGCGGCGGGCAGCGGGGCGCTGCGGGACGTGGCGAACCCGGTGGGGCGCGGTGACCCGCTGGAGGCGGCGTATCTGCTGGCCTCCCTGGGCGAGGCCACGCCGGAGGCGGCCTACGGGACGGTGAGTTCGGCGGCGCGGGCGACTCTGGGGCTGCCGGAGGTACGTGTCGAGGCGGGCTTCCCCGCGGAGTTGCTGGCGGTGCGCGGTGAGCGGATCGCCGGGGTGCTCTCGCTCGCGTACAGCCGGATCGTGATCCACCGCGGGCGGGTGGTGGCCCGTACCAGCGCGGTGCGCGAGTACTGCGACTCGGCGGCGGATGTGGCGCTGGAGCTGCCGCGGCAGTCGCAGCGCTGAGCCGCGGCGGCGAGAAGGCACCCCGCCCCCGGCCGGTCCCGCGCCCCGCGGCGGGGCTTCGGCGTACGGTCGGGATCATGCGCATTGTCATCGCAGGTGGACATGGTCAGATCGCGCTGCGGCTGGAGCGGTTGCTCGCCAAGCGCGGGGACGAGGTCGCGGGCATCATCCGCCGGCCGGAGCAGGCCGGTGACGTGCTGGCCGCGGGAGCCGAGCCGGTGGTCTGCGACCTGGAGTCGGCGTCGGTGGAGGACGTCGCCCGGCACATGGAGGACGCCGACGCGGCCGTCTTCGCGGCGGGCGCGGGCCCGGGCAGTGGCATCGAACGCAAGGACACGGTGGACCGCGGCGCCACGGCACTCTTCGCGGACGCGGCCGAGGCCGCAGGGGTACGGCGCTTCCTCGTCGTCTCGTCCATGGGAGCGGACCGTGAGCCCCCCGAGGGCACCGACCCGGTCTTCGCCGCGTACCTGCGGGCGAAGGGTGCCGCGGACGCGGACGTACGGGCCCGCGCCGGGCTGGACTGGACGATCCTGCGGCCCGGCCGGCTGACCAACGACCCCGGAACTGGCCTGGTGACGCTGGCCGACGCGACCGGCCGCAGCGAGGTGCCCCGGGACGATGTCGCGGCCGTCCTGGCGGAGCTGCTCAACGAGCCGGGCACCATCGGCCGGACGCTGGAGCTGGTCAGCGGGGAGGTACCGGTGAAGGAAGCGGTGCGGGCGGTGGCCGGGCACTGAGGACGGCGTCCGCCGGGTGGGCGGACGGGACCGGGCCACGGTCCGCGGGGTGCGGGCCGGGGCCGGGTCGGCCGGTGTGGGCCGGGGGCCGGGTCGGCCGGTGTGGGCCGGGGCCCGGTCGGCTTTCGCGCCGGTCGTGGCTCGGGGCGGGGCGTGGAATGCGCGCCTGAGATGCCCGAAGTGTGGACGGCGCCGCCCCTGCCGCTCACGCTGCCCAACTGGCGCTGCAATCCCCCAAGTTGACGAACCCCTTCGGGGAAATCGCTGAACTCCGGGCCGGGAGCGAAAGCGGGCGGGGGCGTCGAATGCCTCCGGCTGGAGGGACCAGCCCCTGACGCACAACGGCCGCCCTAGGTGAACGGGCCCTCGACCGTGAAACGGCGCAGGCGCTGGGCGAATGCCTCGGCCTCGCCCGGCGGCCATGAGGACAGGCTCGCCATGATGTGAGCGGCCAGACGTGCCCGCAGCTCCGCCACTGCGCGTTGGCCCTGCTCGGTGAGGACGAGCAGGTGTGCGCGCCGGTCGTCGGGGTCCGCTTCACGGCGGATGAGGCCGGCGGCCTCCAGCCGTGAGGCGCGCCGGGTGACGCCGGAGCGGTCGACCCCGACGTCGGGAGCCAGGTCGGCCGCGCTGCGGGGCCCGGTCCGGGCCAGTGCGCTCAGCACCGGGTACGTCAGTTCGTCCACCCCCTCCCCCATGCCCTCGGTGAGCTGCTTGTGCAGCTGCGTGCGGGTGGTGCGCCTGAGCAGGAGGCCCAGCGCGTCTGCGATCTCGTGTCCCACTTCGTTCTCCACAGCACAAGAATAGCGTGCGCCGCGCACGCATCTCCTGTTATGGTGACGGAGATGCGTGCGCGGCGCACGCACTTTCTGAGAGGAAGTCCCATGGCTCGCACCGGCATCGAGGCCGCCCTGAACGACCTGCTCTTCCACCACGACCTCACCGTGCAGGAAGCCGCCGACCGCCACTTCACCCCGGAGTACCGCCAGCGCACGGACGGGCAGTGGGCCGACCGCGCCGGGTTCCTCGACCACATCACCCACCTGCGCACCCTCGTCGCCGGCGGCCATGTCCAGGTGCACGAGGAGCTCCACGACGGCAGCAAGTACGCCGACCGGCACACCGCCCACATCACGAAGAAGGACGGCTCGACCGTGCGCACCGAGGTCTATGTGTTCGCCGACCTCGCGCCCGACGGCCGGTTCAGCCGCATCGAGGAGACCACCCTGCTGCTCCAGGGCACCGACGCCGACCGCAACATCGGCAGCGCGCGCTGAGATCCGGGAGAGCCAGGAGTGCCGGGCGAGCCGGAGTACGGCCGACTCCGGGGGGCGAGGCGCGGGCCGGTGGTGCCGACACGCGAAAAACCCCTCCGATCTGCTGTTTCAGCAGATCGGAGGGGTTCCTCCGCTGTGGCGGCGCCAGGATTCGAACCTGGGAAGGCTGAGCCGGCAGATTTACAGTCTGCTCCCTTTGGCCGCTCGGGCACACCGCCAAGGTTTGCTGCCGGGAGACCCGCTCTGGGGCGGTGCTCCGTGGCAACGACGTAAACCATACCCGATGGCTGGGGGTGGTCCGCCACTCGATTCGGGAGCGCTGGATCTTGGACGGGTGGCTAGGCTTGGCAGGCGGTCCGGGGACGGGCCGCACCCCTGACGGATCTACGTACGAGGAGCCAACTCAACATGGCCGACTCCAGTTTCGACATCGTCTCGAAGGTAGAGCGGCAGGAGGTCGACAACGCTCTCAACCAGGCCGCCAAGGAGATCTCGCAGCGCTACGACTTCAAGGGCGTGGGCGCGTCGATCGAGTGGTCGGGCGAGAAGATCGAGATGCGGGCCAACGCCGAGGAGCGGGTGAAGGCCGTACTCGACATCTTCCAGTCCAAGCTGGTCAAGCGCGGGATCTCGCTGAAGGCGCTGGATGCCGGCGAGCCGCAGGCCTCGGGCAAGGAGTACAAGATCTTCGCCTCGATCGAGGAGGGGATCTCGCAGGACAACGCGAAGAAGGTCGCCAAGATCATCCGCGATGAGGGCCCGAAGGGCGTCAAGGCGCAGGTGCAGGGCGACGAGCTGCGGGTCAGCTCGAAGAGCCGGGACGACCTGCAGGCGGTGCAGCAGCTGCTGAAGGGCAAGGACCTGGACTTCGCCCTGCAGTTCGTGAACTACCGCTAGGAGCCCGGTTTTCGGGTGCCACAGGATGGGGCGGCGCGCTTCGGCGTGCCGCCCCACCTGTGTGTCGGGCGGCGATACGGGCAGCCCGACGGGCGCTTGACCTCAACTGAGGTTGAGATTGCAGGGTCGTGGCATGACTTCTTCTCATGACGCACAGACCCGTCCCGGTAGCGGACCCGGGACGCGGGCCGGGTTCCGCACCGATGTGTTCCCGGAGATCCGGCGGGTGGATGCCGGTGCCGTACTGATCAGCGAGTGGGACGCGGGCAGTCCGGCGGGCCAGCGGGCCGTCCTGGACGGTGTCGCCCACGCCTGGGAGGAGACGCCGCTGCCGGCGGGCTTCCTGTCGCGGGTGCTGTTCGCGGGGACGGACGGGCGCAGTGTGCTCAATTACGCGCAGTGGACGAGCGATGCGGCACACCGGGAGTTCGTACGGACCGAGAACACCGGGCTGAGCGAGCGGATCGCGGCGGTGCTGGACGGTGTGGGGGACGTGGGCAATTCCGGTCCCGGCCGCTTCCGGCTGTACCGCAGCATGCTGCCGCACGGAGCGCCGCAGGAGCCGGGCTGCGTCGTACGCGTGGCCTTCCGGACGACGGGGCACGACGCGGCCCGGGGGCTCGTTGACGGGCTGCTGGAGCGGGTCGGTGAGCGGCAGCAGGGGGACGGCGGGATCGCCTCGCACTTCCACATCAGCGAGGACGGCGACCGGGTCGTCAACTACAGCGAGTGGACGGATCCGGAGTCGCACGAGCGGGAGGTCGGCCGGGCACTGCAGCCGCAGGGGCAGGTGCTGAGCTATATCGACAGCCTGCCGGGGGTCGAGCCGCTCGGGTTCCGGCGTTATGTGGCCCCTCGGGGGCTCGTACGGGGCTGAGGGCGAGGGGCCGGGCGGGGCGGGTGGTCAGCGCGCCGCGAAGGGCTCGTCCGTGGGGACGATGTCGCGGCCCAGCGGCATCAGGGAGACCGGGATCATCTTGAAGTTGGCGATGCCGAAGGGGATGCCGATGATCGTCACGCACAGGACGAGGCCGGTGACGATGTGGCCCAGGGCCAGCCACCAGCCCGCGAAGATGATCCAGATGACATTGCCGATCGCCGAGCCGGCACCGGCGTCATCGCGGATGACGGTCGTCCGGCCGAAGGGCCACAGGGCATAGCCGGCGATCCGGAAGGACGCGATGCCGAACGGGATGGTGATGATCAGGATGCAGCAGATGATGCCCGCGGCGACATAGCCGAGCGCCAGCCAGAAGCCGCTGAGAACCAGCCAGAGGATGTTGAGGATGAACTTCATGATCAGCAGCCTTCCACGGGCGCGGCGGAGAACGTAACTGCCGGGCAAGACGCCCTGGACCGGGTGAAGCGTTGCGTTCATGATGCGGCGGTCGGCGGGCGGCGGCCACCGCTCCCCGCGGCCTCTGGCCCGTCAGGGGCGGTGGCCCGCCATCCGCTCCAGGCGGGCGATGCGTTCGCGCATCGGGGGGTGGGTGGAGAACAGCCGGGACATGCCCTCGCCGGCCCGGAACGGATTGGCGATCATCATGTGGCCGGCGGTCTCCAGCCGCGGCTCGGGCGGGAGCGGAAGCTGCTGGGTGCCGGCCTCCAGCTTGCGCAGGGCGGAGGCCAGGGCCAGCGGGTCGCCCGTGAGCTGGGCGCCCGAGGCGTCCGCCTGGTACTCGCGGGAGCGGCTGACGGCCAGCTGGATGAGCCCGGCCGCGACCGGGCCGAGGATCATGATCAGCAGCATGCCCAGGAGGCCGGGGCCCTCGTCGTCGTCGGAGCGGCCTATGGGAATCAGCCAGGCGAAGTTGACGAGGAACATCACGACGGAGGCCAGTGCGCCCGCGACGGAGGAGATGAGGATGTCGCGGTTGTAGACATGGCTGAGCTCATGGCCGAGGACGCCGCGCAGCTCGCGCTCGTCGAGCAGCTGGAGGATGCCGTCGGTGCAGCAGACCGCGGCGTTGCGGGGGTTACGGCCGGTGGCGAAGGCATTGGGCGCCTGGGTCGGGGAGATGTACAGGCGCGGCATGGGCTGGCGGGCAGCCGTGGAGAGCTCCCGGACCATGCGGTAGAGCTGTGGCGCCTCGAACTCGCTGACCGGGCGGGCGCGCATGGCCCGCAGGGCGAGCTTGTCGCTGTTCCAGTACGCGTAGGCGTTGGTGCCCAGGGCGACGACGACGGCGATGATCAGGCCCGTACGGCCGAACAGGCTGCCGATGACGATGATGAGGGCGGACAGTCCCCCGAGGAGTACGGCGGTCCTGAGCCCGTTGTGCCGGCGGTGCACGGTACGCCCTCCAAGCGGTGCGGCAGGGGAACCCTGTGCTGCGTTTCTCCACTCTCCAGTGGACCCTTACTCACTGGTCAACGCGAGATGAACGAGCCTGGTTCCCCGGCGCACGCGCGGCGGGCCGGGCGGGGCCCGGAGCCGCGCCCGGTGGGGCCTGCCGCCGTACGGAAGGGCTGAGGGCCGCTCCCGGCTGTCAGGAGCGGCCCTCGGCGTGCGGGTGTCCGCCGCTGGTTGCCTGTTAGAGCAGCGCCCCGGAGGCGAAGCGCAGGACGAGCTGCGGGGCGCCGGAGAGGGCGATGCCGAGGACGGTGGCGAGCGCGATGGCGGTGGCGAGCGGGGCCGGGATCCCGGTGCGGGGCGGCTGCTGCTCGGCCGGGGCGGCCTCGGGCGCTTCGGCGCCTTCGGGCGCTTCGGCGGTCTCGGCTCCCCGGAAGAGGACCGTGGTCCACTGCAGGTAGTAGTAGAGCGCGATCACGACATTGACCGCCATGATCACCGCGAGCCAGGCCAGGCCCGCGTCGACGGCCACGGAGAAGACCGTGACTTTGGCGAACAGGCCGATGATGCCCGGCGGCAGCCCGGCGAGGCAGAGCAGGAAGAAGCCGAGGGCGAGCGCCACGACAGGCCGCTGGTGGTACAGGCCCCGGTAGTCGGTGATGCGGTTGGCGGGGTGCGTACGGGCCACCAGGGCGGCGACGGCGAAGGCGCCGAGGTTCACGGCCGCGTACATCAGGGCGTAGGCGACGGTGGAGCCGATGGCGTGCGCCGGGTCCTGGGAGTAGCCGGCCGCCGCGATCGGCACCAGGAGGTAGCCGGCCTGGCCGACCGACGACCAGGCGAGCAGGCGTACGGCGCTGTGCGCGCGGCGGGGGTCCTGGCGGAGGGCCGCGACATTGCCGACGGTCATGGTGAGGGCGGCGAGGACGGCCAGCGCCGGGCCCCAGACGTCCGCGTACGACGGGAAGCCCTGGACGGTGACGAGGATCAGGCCGGAGAAGCCGACGGCCTTGCCGACCACGGAGAGGTAGCCGGCGATGGGGAGCGGCGCGCCGACGTAGGTGTCCGGCACCCAGAAGTGGAACGGGGCGGCGGCCGTCTTGAAGGCGAAGCCGACGAGGGTGAGCGCGACGCCGGCGCTCGCCAGGGTGGCCAGCCGCGGGTCGGGGAGCGCGGTGAGGCCGTGGGCCACCTGGGAGAGGTGGAGGCTGCCGGTGGCCGCGTACAGGAAGCTCACGCCGAGCAGCATCACGGCGGTGGCGGCCACCGAGGACAGGAAGAATTTCAGCGCCGCCTCGGAGGAGAGCCGGTCACCGCGCCGCAGCCCCACGAGGGCGAAGGCGGGCAGCGAGGCCACTTCGAGGGCGATGACGAGGGTGGCGAGGTCCCGGGAGGCGGGCAGCAGGGCGGCGCCGGCCGCCGAGGAGAGCAGCAGGAACCAGTACTCGCCGGCGGGCAGTTCCTGGTCCTTGATCGTGTCGATGGACAGCAGGGCGGTCAGCAGCGCCCCGCCGAGCACCAGGAACTGGATGACCAGCGTGAACGGGTCGGCCACATAGCTGCACACGTCGGGGTGCTCGGGGAGGCAGAAGGTGCGGCGGTCGCCGCCCAGGAGGGGCAGCAGGAGCAGCGCGGAGACCGCGAGGCCTGCCGTGGCGATCCAGCCCAGCAGCGGCTTACGGGCCGCCGGGAGGAAGAGGTCGGCGACGAGCACCACCAGGGCGACGGCCGCGGTGACGGTGGGCGGCGCGAGGGCGACCCAGTCGACGGACTGGACCAGAGGGGTGATCGAGCTCATCACTTACCGCCTCCGAGGAGCTGCTGGACGGCCGGGTCGGTGAGGCCGAGGAGGGCCGCTGGCCACAGTCCGGCGAGGACGGTCAGGACGGCCAGGGGGGTCCAGGCCGCGTATTCGTAGCGCGCGATGTCGGGGACGGCGGGGGCCGCTGCGGTCTCTCCGGACGGGTCGCCGTCGGCCGGGTCGGCGGTGCCGAGCGGGGCGGTCGGGGCGAGGTGCGGGGTGCCGCCCATGCAGACGCGGCGGACGACGAGCAGCAGGTAGGCGGCGGTCAGCAGGGTGCCGAGACCGGCCATCACCATGAACGTCAGGAAGGCGGGGCGGCTGAGGCCGGCGGCTGGCCGGAAGGCACCGAACATCGCCAGCATCTCGCCCCAGAACCCGGCCAGTCCTGGGATGCCCAGGGAGGCGACGGCGCCGAAGGCGAGCACACCGCCGAAGCGCGGTGCCCTGCCGTAGAGGGCGGCGCCGGTGCTGCCCGCGAGGGCGTCGAGGTCGGTGGTGCCGTAGCGGTCCTTGAGCGCGCCGACGAGGAAGAAGAGCAGGCCGGTGATCAGGCCGTGCGCGATGTTGGCGAACAGCGCGCCGTTGACGCCGGTGGGGGTCATGCTGGCGATGCCGAGCAGGACGAAGCCCATGTGGCCGACGGAGCTGTAGGCGATCAGGCGCTTGAGGTCGCCCTTGGCGCCCTTGCGTACGAGGGCGAGGCAGGCGAGCGAGCCGTAGATGATGCCGACGGCGGCCAGCGCGGCGAGGTACGGCGCGAAGGTCTGCATGCCCTCGGGCGTGATGGGCAGCGCGATCCGCACGAAGCCGTAGGTGCCCATCTTGAGCAGCACACCGGCCAGCAGCACCGAGCCGACGGTGGGGGCGGCGGTGTGGGCGTCGGGCAGCCAGCTGTGCAGCGGCCACAGGGGCGACTTGACGGCCAGTCCGATGCCGACCGCGAGCACCGCGAGCAGCTGGACCGTGTGGCTGAGCTGGGTTTTCGGTCCGTTGTCAGTGGCGAGTGCCACCATGTCGAAGGTGCCGGAATTCACGCCGATGAGGAGGAGGCCGAGCAGCATCACGACGGAGCCGAGCAGCGTGTAGAGGATGAACTTCCAGGCCGCCGCCTGCTTCCCCGCGCCGCCCCAGCGGGCGATGAGGAAGTACATCGGGATGAGGACCATCTCGAAGGCGAGGAAGAAGAGCATCAGGTCGAGGACGGCGAAGGTGGCGAGGGTGCCGGCCTCAAGGGTGAGCAGCAGCGCCACAAATGCCTTGGGAGACGGGCCCGTCGGCATGTGGAAGTAGCTGTAGAGCGCGCAGAGGAAGGTCAGCAGCGCGGTCAGGACGACGAGGGGGAGCGAGATGCCGTCGATGCCGAGGTGGATCCGGATGTCGAGCGCCGGGATCCAGCTGATGTCGGTGGTGGCCTGCATACGGGCCGGATGGTCGTGGTCGAAGCCGGCCGCCAGCGCGACGGCGGCGGCGAGCACGGCACCGGTGACGGTCACGCCGTGGCGCAGTACGGCCTGGTCGGGGTTCTTGCCGCGCAGGCCGGGCGGGGCCGGGAGCAGTGCGGCGAGCGCGCCGACGAGGGGGAGGACGACGACGGCCGCGAGGAGAAGCTGCATAGCGGTGTGATTCACGGGTCAGGCCCTCCTCAGGGGTTCGGCTCCGGCGAGGCAGGCCACGAGGTGTGTCGGCTGGGGGTACGGGGGTCGGCCCCCGGGGGATGGCAGCACGGTCAGGCTCCCGTACCCGTGGCGACGAGGACGGCGGCGACGGCCAGGACGAGCGAGCCCGCCAGCAGCGCGGCGAGGTAGGTCTGCACGTTCCCGGTCTGGGCGCGGCGGACGGCGGCGCCCAGCCAGCGGGGCGCGGTGCCGGCACCGCGGACGTAGGTGTCGACGACCTCGCGGTCCAGGAAGCGGACGAGCGTGGCGGCGGCGCGTACGGGCCGGACGAACAGCGCGGAGTAGACGGCGTCGAGATGGAAGCCGACGGCGGCGTGGGGCTGCAGCGGGCCGAGGAGGAGGCGGCCGGGGTCGGCCGGGTCCGGGGCACCGGCCACGCTTCCGTAGACCGGGGCGTGGGTGGCGATGGCCGTCTCCTCTGCGAGCCCGGGTGAGGCGTCCGGGTCGGTGACGACCGCGCCGATGGGGGTGCGGGCGGCCAGGGCGGTGGTGTGGCGCCAGGCCGCATAGGTGACCAGGCCGCCGACGAGGGCGATACCGGTGCCCAGGACGGAGGTGGTCAGGGTCGGCGCGAGCGAACGCCCGTCGAACCAGTCGGGCAGCAGGGGGGCGGCGAGGCCGAGCGCGACGGTCGGGGCGAAGAGCACCCACAGCACGGCGTTCATGACGACCGGCTGCGGGCCGTGGTCGGGGGCTTCGACGCCCTTGCCCCGGAAGGCCAGCAGCCACAGGCGGGTGGCGTAGGCCGCGGTGAGGAGGGCGGTGAGCAGTCCGGAGACCAGGACGGTCCAGCCGGCCGCGCCGGGGATGCCGTGCGCCGCACCGATGGCGGTGTGTTCGGCGGCGCCCAGGACGGCTTCCTTGGAGAAGAAGCCGGCGAACGGCGGGATCGCGGCGAGCGCGAGCAGCGCGACGGTGACGGTCCAGTAGGCGTCCGGGATGCGCCGGGCCAGGCCGCTCATCCGGGACATGGCGGCCAGCGAGTTGGTGCCGGCGGCGTGGATGATCACGCCCGCGCCGAGGAAGAGGAGGGCCTTGAACGCACCGTGCGAGATGAGGTGGAAGACGGCGGCGCCGCGGTCTCCGACGGCCAGCGCGCCGAGCATGTAGCCGAGCTGGCCGACCGTCGAATAGGCCAGGACGCGCTTGATGTCGTCCTGGGCCAGGGCGGCCAGACCGGAGCCGACCATGGTGATCGCGGCCATGACCGCCATCACCACCAGCGCGGCCGCGGAGGCGGCGAAGACGGGGAGGAGACGGGCCACGACATAGATACCGGCCGCCACCATCGTCGCGGCGTGGATCAGCGCCGAGACGGGCGTCGGGCCGGCCATCGCGTCCGGGAGCCAGGTGTGCAGCGGGAACTGCGCCGACTTGCCCGCGACACCGGCCAGCAGCAGCAGCGCGATCAGCGTCGGATGGTCCAGGCCGCCGTCGGTGACGGTCCCGAGGATGCCGGTGATGCGGAAGGTTCCGGCGTCGGCGGCCAGCGCGAAGATGCCGAAGAGGAAGGGGACATCGCCGAGCTTGGTGACGAGGAAGGCCTTGAGGGAGGCGGCACGGGCGGCCTCGGTCTCCCAGTAGTGGCCGACGAGGAAGTAGGAGCAGATGCCCATGACTTCCCAGCCGACCAGCAGCAGCATCAGGTCGCCGGTGTAGACGACCAGCAGCATCGCGGAGGTGAAGAGGGAGACCAGCGCGGCGTACGAGGCGTAGCGCGGGTCGTCGCGCAGATAGCCGGTGGAGTAGAGCTGCACACAGGACGCCACGATCCCGACCACGACGGCGATCAGCACGGCGAAGCCGTCGAGGTGTAGCGCCAGGTCGATGGGGATCGAGCCGGTCGGGGTGAGCTGGGTGGCGACGTCGGTGGCCGGGCCGCCGCCCTGCCGGATCGCGACGGACACCGCGAGCGCGGCCGCGGCCAGCGTCGGCAGCACGGCCAGCGGCCGGACGAATCCGGGTGCGCGGCGGCCGAGGAGGAGACCGGCGACGGCCCCGAGGAAGGGCAGGAGGGGAACGAGAACGGCAGTGGTCGTGAGGGTCACGCGGCGGCCTCCGCCGTGGTGTCCGGCTGCGGGTCCCCGTCCCCGGCGCCCGCCTTCTCGGCGAGGTCACGGAGCCGGTCGATGTCGGAGCTGCCGCGGTTGCGGTAGACGAGCAGCACGATCGCCAGCCCGATGCCGATCTCGGCGGCGGCGATGGCGATGGTGAAGAGGGTGAGCGCCTGGCCGGTGTGCAGGGTGTCGCGCAGCCAGACGTCAAAGGCGACGAGATTGAGGTTGACGGCGTTGAGCATCAGCTCGACGGACATCAGCACCAGGATCGCGTTGCGGCGGGCGAGCACGCCGTACAGGCCGGTGCAGAAGAGGAGGACGGCGAGGACAGCCGGGTAAGCGAGATGCATCAGCGCTGCTCCTCTCGCGGGGCGGGGGCGGCGGGAGCGCGGGAGGCACCGGTCTTCAGGTCCGCCGCCGCGGCCCTGCCCTCCCCCGTCCTGCGGGACAGCACGATCGCCCCGACGAGCGCGGCGAGCAGCAGCACGGACAGCGCCTCGAAGGGCAGCACCCAGTACTGGAAGAGGGTGCGTCCGGAGGCTTCGGTGGAGCCCTGGGCGGCGCCCTCGAAGCTGATCCAGGTGGCGCGGAAGGCATCCACGACGACCCAGACCAGGCAGCCGGCCGAGGCGAGGGCCACGGCGAGCGCGGCCCAGCGGTTGCCCGAATCGGCGTCCGGGGAGCGGCCGATGGGCGCCTTGGTGAGCATCAGCCCGAAGAGCAGCAGGACGACGACCGAACCGACGTAGATCAGCACCTGCACCCAGGCGATGAACTCGGCCGTGAGCAGCAGGTATTCGACGGCGATCCCGCCGAGGGCCACGACCAGCCAGAGGGCGGCGTGCACCAGCTGCCGGGTGGTGACGGTGATGACGGCCGCGCCGAGGGTGGCGATGCCGACGAGGACGAAGGCGATCTCGACACCCGTGGGTGAGAGGAAGCCCTGGCCGGCTGCGGTGGCGGCGAGCGTCACTGTCCCTCCCCTGGGGTCTCCGGTCGGTCCTGGTCCCCGCCCCGGTCCGCGGCTTCGGCCTGGGCCTGTGCCTCGGCCTCCGCCGCCTGCTGGGCGGCGAGCTTGTCCGCGGCCTTACGGGCGGCGGCGAGCTCCTTGGGCTCCTCGGCCGCCGGGTCGAGCGCCGGGGGCTCGGGCACCGTCCACATCCACTCGCGGAGCTTGTCGCGCTCATGGGTCAGATCGCGGATGTCCGTCTCGGCGTACTCGAACTCCGGTGACCAGAAGAGCGCGTCGAAGGGGCAGACCTCGATGCAGATACCGCAGTACATGCACAGCGCGAAGTCGATCGCGAAACGGTCCAGCACATTGCGGCTGCGCTCCCGGCCTCCGGGGGCGGCCGGCGGCACCGTCTCCTTGTGGGAGTCGATGTAGATGCACCAGTCCGGGCACTCCCGGGCGCACAGCATGCAGACCGTGCAGTTCTCCTCGAACAGCCCGATGACGCCGCGGGTACGGGGCGGGAGGTCAGGCTGGACGTCCGGGTACTGGGCGGTGACGGAACGCTTCGTCATCGTCCGCAGGGTGACGGCGAGCCCCTTGGCGAGGCCGCTACCGGGGAAGCTCATGACGAGATCACCACCTTGACGACGCCGGTGAGGGCGATCTGGGCGAGGGCGAGCGGGATGAGGACCGTCCAGGCGAGCTTCTGCAGCTGGTCCTCGCGCAGCCGCGGATAGGTCACCCGCAGCCAGATGACGCCGAAGGCGAGGATCACGGTCTTCAGCAGCGTCCACAGCCAGCCCAGGCCGTCGGCGCCGAACGGGCCGTGCCAGCCGCCCAGGAAGAGGACGGAGGTCAGGGCGCAGAGGACGACGATGCCCGCGTACTCGGCGAGGAGGAAGAGGGCGAAGCGCAGTCCGGTGTACTCGGTGTACGCACCGAAGATGATCTCCGAGTCGGCGACCGGCATGTCGAACGGCGGCCGCTGCAGCTCGGCGAGCCCCGCGGTGAAGAAGACCACGCCGCCGACCATCTGCCACGGCACCCACCACCAGTGGAAGGCCTCGATGATGCCGGGCAGTGAGAGCGTGCCGGCCGCCATCGCGACGGAGGCCGCGGTGAGCAGCATCGGCAGCTCGTACGCCAGCAGCTGCGCGGCCGTCCGCAGACCGCCGAGCAGCGAGAACTTGTTCGCCGAGGCCCAGCCCGCCATCAGCGAGCCGAGCACCCCGACGCCCATGACGGCGAGCACGAAGAAGATTCCCGCGTCCAGGGCCTGGCCCACGGCGTTGTGCGGGCCTATCGGGATGGCGACCAGGACCAGGAGGTACGGCAGCAGCGCGACGGCGGGCGCGAGCTGGAAGATCCGCCGGTCGGCACCGGCCGGCACGATGTCTTCCTTCTGCGCGAACTTCACACCGTCGGCGACGAGCTGCGCCCAGCCGTGGAACCCGCCCGCGTACATCGGCCCGAGCCGGCCCTGCATATGGGCCATGACCTTGTGCTCGGTCTGCCCGATGACCAGGGGGAACACCAGGAAGACGGCGAAGACGGCGAGGAGGCGCAGCGCGATGTCGAGAGCGTCGCTCATGGGGTGTCGCCTCCTGCCGGGTCCTGGGGGGTGGGGGGCTGGTCCTGGGGCGCGTCTTGTTGGGGTCGGTGGGCGGGCTCCGGGTCTGTGGGCGCCGCCGGTTTCTGCTCCGTCGTGGCTGCCGGCTCAGGGTCCGTGGGGGCGGCCGGCTCAGGGTCGGGGGCGGCTGCCGGGTTCGGGTCCGGCTTCTCTTCCGGCGTTTCCGGTCCGGCCTTCTTTTCGGGCTCGGCCTTCTTCTCCGGCTCCGCCTTCTTCTCCGGCTCGGCGTTCTTCTCCGGCTCGTCGAAGGCCGGGCGGGCGTGGTGCCAGGGGGCGTCGGAGGAGCGCGGGGGCGCCTCCTTCGCGGGGGTTGCCGGGGGCGGGGCGTCCTGGGCCGGTGCTTCCTTGGGCGAGGTGCCCTTCGGCGAGGTGCCGGTCGCTGGGGCCTCAGGTGCCGGGTTGACAGTCGCCGGGGTGTCAGTCGCCGGGGCCGCCGCGGTCTCCGCCGCGTCCGTCGCCGCGCGCTGCTGGCTGGCCGACCCCTCGCTCACCGAACGGGTACGACGGGCCGGCCGCTCGGCACGCGCCGGGGCCGCCGGAGTCCCGGTCGCCTCCCCCGCCGCCTGCTGGCTGGCCGAGCCCGCGCCCGCCGTACGGGTACGCCGTGCCGGCCGCTCGCCCGCGGCCCCGCCGGCCGCCCGTGCGCCCCGCGCCGGACGCGCGGGCGCGGGCGGCAGCTGGCCCTTCAGCGGGCCCCACTCGTTCGGGTCCGGGACGCCCGGGGGCAGCATCTGGCGCCGCTTGGGCCCGCCGTGCTCGGACTCGCCCGGCTCCTTGGCTCCCGGCCACGCCTTGGCGACCCGCGCCGCCAGCACGAAGTCCTTGCGCAGCGGGTGCCCTTCGAAGTTCTCCGGGAGCAGCAGCGGTACGAGGTGCGGGTGGCCGGTGAAGTCGACACCGAACATCTCGTGGGTCTCCCGCTCGTGCCAGCCCGCGCCCGCGTACACACCGAGGGCGGTGGGCAGCGCGGCCGCGTCATGCGGCACGGTCGTCCGCACGATCAGCCGGTGGACGGTGCCGGGGCGCGCCACCTCCACGAGGTGGGCGCAGATCCGGAAGCCGGTGCCGGGCTCGTCGACGGCGCTCAGCCAGTCGAAGTAGCTGCAGCCCAGGTCGTCGCGGGCGGCCGTCAGCGCGGTGAGCCAGTTGTCCACGGGGACGTCGACGGTCAGCAGGTCGTACGCCAGCTCCGCCGTGGCACCGGGACCGAAGATCTCGCTCGCCGGGCGCGGCAGCCAGCCGACGACCGGCTCGGCCGGGGGCTGCTCGGGCTGCTCGCTCCGGTCCGGCGCCGCCGACTCCTCAGGGGCCGCCGTCTGCTCAGGGGCCGCCGTCTGCTCAGGGGGCGTCGCCTGCTCGGGAGCCTCCGGCCGCTGCTCGGGCTGCTCGCTCATCGGGCATCCTCCCCCGCCGGCTTCGGAGCATCCACTGACTTCGGAGCGTCCGCCGGCTTCGGCGCGGGCGGCGTGACGAGCCCGCTGCGCAGCGCGGCAGCCGAGGGCCGGGCGGTGCCGCCCTTCGCGTACCGCTCCCCCAGCGATTCGCGCGCGATCTTCTCCTGGAGCTTGAGGATGCCCTGCAGCAGCGCCTCCGGACGCGGCGGGCAGCCCGGGACGTACACATCCACCGGAATGATCTGGTCGACGCCCTTGGTGACGGAGTACGAGTCCCAGTAGGGGCCACCGCAGTTGGAGCAGGCCCCGAAGGAGATGACGTACTTCGGCTCCGGCATCTGCTCGTAGAGCCGCTTGACCGCGGGCGCCATCTTGTCGGTGACGGTGCCGGAGACGACCATCAGGTCGGCCTGGCGGGGGCCGGGCGCGAACGGGATCACGCCGAGCCGGATGAAGTCGTGCCGCGCCATGGACGCGGCGATGAACTCGATGGCACAGCAGGCGAGGCCGAAGTTGAAGACCCACAGGCTGTAGCGGCGGCCCCAGTTGAGGACCACCTTCATCGGTTCGGGCGCGAGCCGGGCGAGGGTGCCCAGGCGCCGGGGCTCCGGCAGGAACTCGGGGGCGGCGCCCTCGGCCGCGGCTGCGGAGCTGGCGGAGGCGGGGGTCACGTCCATTCCAGGACGCCCTTCTTCCATGCGTAGAGCAGGCCGACGGCGAGGAAGCCGAGGAAGATGAACATCTCCACCAGCGTCACACCGCCGAAACCTGGGGCGGCGAAGATCGTTGCCCAAGGGAACAGGAAGATCGAGTCCACGGCGAAGATGACGTAGAGGAAGGCGTAGACGTAGTAGCGGACCTGGGTGTGCGCCCAGCCCTCACCGACCGGGTCCACACCGCACTCATACGTCAGCAGCTTCTCCGGCGTCGGCACCACGGGCCGCAGCAGCCGCCCGGCCCCGAAAGCCACGGCGACGAAGAGCACACCGATCACGGCGATGAGCCCGACGACCGAGTAGCCCTGGAAGTAGTCCGCGGCGACGGTGGTCCGTACGGTCGCGTCCGACACGTCCGCCCCTCGCTCCCTGACTGTGATTGTTCAACGACTTCGACGATCTGTACGGACCGGAGTCTAGGCCCTGCCCCGGCCACGGTGACCAGCCGCATCGTCGCGACTGGTGGGGTTGTCCCCACTTCGCCCTACCTGGGCGGCCGGCAGCGTAGAGGGAGCGTCCGGTTGTCTCAGAACCTGTCTCACGGACCGGACGGACGGCGGCGCGGGAGACGAGACGGGAGACGGAAGGGGAGACGGGGCGGGAGGGCTCGGGTCAGTGGATCGGGCCTCCGTCGAACGGGCTCCGCCGGTCGGGAGTAGTGGGGGCGGCGGGGGTGCCGGCGCCTCCTGGGGAACCGGACGATTCGGGGGCCGACGCCGGCATCGTCGGCATCGGCTGCGGGGCCTGGGTCTGGGGCTGGGGCTGGGCCTGGGGCTGCGAGGGAGCGGACGGCTGCGACGGCGACGGAGGCTGCGCCGGGGCCTGGGGCTGCGACGGAGACGGAGGCCGGGTGGGCACCTGCGCCTGGGGGTGTGGCTGGTGCTGGTGCTGTGCGGGAGCCGGGTGCGAGGCCTGCGGCGGGTAGTACTGGGGCGCCTGCTGGGGCTGGGGCTGATGCTGAGCCTGCGGCCGCGGACCGGCCGGGGACGGCGGGGCGGGCTGGACTTGCGGGCCGGTGTGAGCCTGCGACTGCGGGCCGGGCTGGGCCTGCGGACCGGCCGGGGCCTGCGGGCCGGGCTGGGCCTGCGGACCGGTGTGGGCCGGGGCCTGCGGACCGGACTGGCCCTGAGACCGCTGCGGCTCCTGGTAGGCCGCGGAGACCGTCGCCTGTCCCGGGACGTACACCGGCGGCTGCCCCGGCGGGTGCACCGTCGTGTGCTGTTGCTGCTGCCGTCGGCCCGGTTCCCGCGAGACCGCACGGTCCATCACCTCGGCCGCGATCCGTGCCGCCGCCTCCCTCGTGCGTTCGCCGAGCAGCTCCGTACGGATGGCGCCGCCGGCCGCCAGATGCCGGTCGTAGGGCAGAGGCAGCACCGCCGCACCGCCGGCGCCGAGATGTTCGGCGGCCCTGCGGACGTCGACGCCGCTGTCGGGGGAGGTGTGGGTGAGCACGACGACGGTGGTGGGCAGCAGGCCGGAGTGCAGCCCGCCGACCCAGTCCAGTACGGAGCGGGTGGCCGCCACGCCCTCCGGGGTCGCCGGGGTGACCAGCACACGCGCCTGCGTCGTCACCAGCGCGGTCCGCGCCACCTCGGCGGGCAGCGTCTCGCAGTCCACGACGGTGGCCGCGAAATGGCGGCGCAGCGAGGTCATCACGACGCGGTAGGTGTCGAGGTCCAGCCGGGTGCCGATGGCGCCCTGGCTGCCGGGCAGCAGCCAGCCGCCGCCCGCGAACGGGAGGAGATAGCCGGTCAGGTCCGTGATCAGCATGGACGGATCGACGATCTGCGCCAGATCACTGCCCGACCACCGCACCTCGCGTGCGCCGAGCCGGTGCGGCAGCGTGCCGAGCGCCGGGTCGGCCTCGACGGCGAGAACCGGGTCGGAGCGGTAGTGCGCGAAGGTGAGGGCGAGCAGGGCGGCGACGGTGGACTTGCCGGCGCCGCCGCGGATGCTGGACACGGCGATCTGCCGGCCCGTGGTGACGGGCTGCTGGATGGCGTGCGCGGCCTGGGTGACCGCGGCCGTTTCGGCGGCCGGGGACGAGGCGAAGACCCGGCGCAGCGCGCGGCCCGCACGCCGGGCCAGGGGGTCACCACGGCGCGGCCGGGGTTGACCGTCGGCCAGTTCCGGCGGCAGAAGGGGCACGGAGAGGGGCGTCCGGGCCGGCAACCCCGGCCGGCCGTAGCGACCGGGAGCTGGCGCAGGCATGGGCGCAGGCGCGGCGGCCGAGGGAGTGGAGGGCGCGGGCGCCGAGTGCACGGAAGCCGACGGGGCGGGTGACGAGGGGCCGGGGCCGGGCGGCCGGATCGGTGCGGAGGCCTGAGCGGGTCCGGATGGCTGGACCGATGCCGACGGCTGAGCAGGTCCGGAGGGCTGAACCGGTGCCGACGGCTGGAACGGTACGGACGGGGCGGCGGCTGTCGGGGGCACCGGCCCAGCGGCTGGCATGGCCCCGGCGGCGGGCGCCGGATGGGCGGCGGACGTCGGCTGGGCGGCGGGCGCCGGCTCGGCGGCAGTCATCGCCCCGGTGGCAAGCGTCACCCCGGCGGGAGGCGTCACCTCAGCGAGAGGCATCGCACCAGCGGGAGGCATCGCCCCGGCCGCAGGCATCGACGCGCTCGTGGGCGTCGAAGCACCGGCAGGCATCGAAGCCCCGGCGGGCACCGCACCGGCCGCGGGCAGGCCCCCAGGAGCACCCGGCATCCCCGGCGCCCCCGGGGCAGTTCCCTGCCCGGCCGGACCGCCGCCCGCCTCGCGCATCGCTCCCGACTCACCCGTCATACCCAACTCGCCGCTCTCGCCCGTATTTCCCGCCGCACCCAACTCCTGTGCCGTACAGACCCCAGGAATCGCCTTCATCGCATTCATCGCAGGCACCTCATCCACACCCCCTCTCCCTCCCGCTCCCGCTTCCTCCGGATGGCACTCCGCAGATGACATGACCCCTCCACCGCCTCTCGGGTCAGGACGCGCCGAACAGCAGGCCGTAGAGCCCGAAGGCCCCAAGGGTGACCGGGATCAGTGCCACCACGCTCGCCGACTCGGCATGGTCCAGCCACCGTCGCAGCCGGGCGAGCGAGGGCTCCGGCACCCGCACCGCGAGCACCGCGACCGGCAGCACCGCCAGCAGACCCAGCACGGCCAGCGCCGGTCCCGGCGCCCCGCCGTCGGTGGCCCAGAGCACCACCAGCCGTACGCAGACCGCCAGTCCGGCCGCCAGCAGCGCGACGACCTCCACCGCCAGCGGATACGCCCGTGCCCGTGAGCACAGCACACCGCACAGCAGCAGCGCGGCGAGCACGGTCCAGAGGCCGGGTGTCTGCACCGCGAGCACCCCCGCCGCACCCGCCGAGGCCGCCGCGACCGTCGTGGCCGGGGCCAGCTCCCGGTGGGTCGCGCCCAGCGCGCCCGCCACCTGGTGCCGGCTGACCGGCGTACCGCCGGAGCGAAGGTCGTCGAGCCGGGTCAGACCGGCGGCCCGCAGCGCGAGACGCGGCAGCTGGCCCAGGACGAGGACGGAGACGAAACCGAGCACAACTCCCGTACGTGCGGGGGTGGTCAGCGCCAGGCCCAGCTCCCAGGCGCCCACCGCGAGCGCGAGTGACGCGGCGCCGGTCAGGCCGCCGCGCCCCAGCCCCGTACAGAGTCCGAGGAGGGCGAGTACGGCCGCCACGGTCAGTCCGACGGCGGCGAGCCTGGCGCTGCCGCCCGGGAGCGCCTGCCAGGCCGCGGCCACGCCGAGCACCCCGCCGAGCAGCAAGAGGGCGGCTCCCGGGGCGTGCTGCCCGTGCCGCGCGGCGAGCGCGCCGACGGCCGCACCCGCGGCGGTGACGAGGACGGCGGCGATGCCGAGCCAGAGGGCGGTGCCCCCGTTCGCGTACCAATTGCCCGCGCAGACCCCGGTGACCGCCGCGAGCAGCACGCTCGCCGTCACCGCCGTCCAGACCCTGCTCCGCTCGCCCCAGCCCCAGCCGCGGACATCAAGGGGGGCGGCCACCGCGTCGGTGAGGTCCCGTGTGGCGGAATCCGGCCGTCCCGCGGCGCTTTCCGGCTTCAGCAACTGGCCGTCGTAACCCCGCGCCATCGCCCCTCGCCCCTCCCGTTGTGCATCGCCACACCTTACGGTCCCGTCGGCGCGCCGTGTCCACCACTCCGATAACGGGACAGGCACTGTGCCGCGCCCCCGTACCGTCCCGGCACAGGTGCTTTGACCTGCAACGGGACGCTTGATGCGGGGAGGGGAATGGGGCAAACCCCACCCCAGTCCCCCGAGCTACCCCATGGCACCCGGGACGGCGGACGGGCAGGCTGGGCGCATGACGGAGAGTTCCCGACCCAGTGCTGCCGAGGACGCCCTTGACGGCGCCTCACCACCGCCGCCCAGAGCGCCGCTCAGCGCCACGACGTGGCGGGAGATCGCCTATCTGCTGGCCAACTTCCCTTTGGGTATCGCGGCGTTCGCGGTGTTGATGGTGTGGGTCCTGCTGGGGGTCGGGCTGTCCGTCATCGTGATCACGCTGCCGCTGCTGGTCACGGGGCTGATGGCGTGCCGGCAGTACGGGAGGCTGGAGCGGGCCCGGGCGCGGGCGTTGCTCGGGGTGCGGGTCGAGGAGCCGAGCCGGCTGCGGGCCCGGTACCCGGGGTTCCTGCCGTGGTTGTGGACGGGGCTGAAGGATCCGGTCGCCTGGCGGCATGCGCTGTTCACGTTCATCCGGCTGCCGTGGACGGCCCTCACGTTCACGGTCGTCTTCGTCCTGCTCTTCCTGGGGTGGCCGGCGCTGCCGTGGGTGGCGCGCTGGCTGTCCAACGTCGACCGGGCGATGGTGCGCGGGCTGCTGTCGCCGTCCGACGAGCTGGAACGGCGGATCGCCGAGCTGGAGTCGGACCGGGTGACGGTCACCGACACCGCGGCCGCCGATCTGCGGCGCATCGAACGGGATCTGCACGACGGTGCGCAGGCCCGGCTCGTGGCGCTCGCCATGGGGCTCGGCCTGGCGAAGGAGAAGCTGCTGGAGGGCCAGGCCGACGCGAGCGTGGCGGCGATGGTGGACGAGGCGCACGGCGAGGTGAAGCTGGCGCTGCAGGAGCTGCGGGACCTGGCCCGGGGCATCCATCCGGCGATCCTCACCGACCGGGGGCTGGGGCCCGCGCTGACCTCGCTGGCCGGGCGCTGCACGGTGCCGGTCACGACGGCCGTGGACCTGGCCGAGCGGCCCGCGCCCGCCATCGAGGGCATCGTCTACTTCACCGTCTCCGAGCTGCTGCAGAACGTCTCCAAGCACAGTGCGGCGCGGCAGGCGTCCGTCGAGGTGTGGCGGGTCAAGGGGGGCGGGCCCACCGGGGCCGCGGACAAGGGCGGTGACGGGCGGCGGACGGGCGACCGGCTGCTGATCCAGGTGTCGGACGACGGGAAGGGCGGGGCGCGGCTGGACGGCGGCAGCGGGATGACCGGGCTCGCCGAGCGGCTGGGGTCGGTGGACGGGCTGTTCGTGCTGGATTCGCCGGTGGGCGGGCCCACGCGGGTGACGGCGGAGCTGCCTTGGCGTGCGCGGACGGGGGCCGGGGCCGGGGCGAGGACAGGGGCGGGGACGAGGGCCTGAGCGGGCATCGGCCGGTCGGCCGGTCGGCCGGTCGGCCTGTCGGTCGGCCCGTCGGCCCGTCGGCCCGTCGGCCTGTCAGCCCGTCCGGGCGCCCGGGCGGCGAGGCCGATTGTGGTCGACCTCAGGTCCGGGGGTGGGGATAACCCCAGGCGAAGACTGCGAAGACCCTCATGGTGCGGGGGGCGCCGGTCGCGGACGCTGGTCATGGCGGAAAAGGCCGCACGGAGCGGCAGAGCAGACAGCGGCGCCGACAGGGCAGACCGCGCCCGGCAGAACGGACGACGAGACGATGGATACCGCATACGCAGCGCATCCCCGCGGCCCCCGTGTGCCCGTGTGGCTGAGTGCCCCGTTCTCCGGGCGCACCTGGCGGGAGTTCCTCTACCTCTTCCTCAGCCTCCCGATGTCCGTCCTGATGTTCGTGTACGCGATAACGGTGATCTCGCTGGGCGCCGGTCTGCTGGTGACGTTCCTGGGCATCCCGGTGCTGGCGGGCGGTCTGGCCGGCAGCCGTGCGCTGGGCGGTCTGGAGCGTGCCAGGGCCCGCGCCCTGCTGGGACTGGACGTCGCCGATCCGGAGCCGGCCCGGGCCTCCAAGCCGGGCCTGATGGGGTGGGTCGGGGCCGTGCTGAAGAGCGGGGTGTCCTGGCGGCACCTCGTCTACTCCGTGCTGCACATGCCGTGGGCGGTCTTCTCCTTCGTCTTCTCGGTGACGTTCTGGTCCGTCGGCTGGGCGCTTCTGGCCTATCCGCTGTGGCGCTGGACCTTCCTCGCGTATCTCGACCAGCCGGGCATCCAGATGTGGGGCGACGGCAGGGGCAACGGCATCTATCTCGACACCCCGGCGGACATCGGGTTCACCAGCGGGCTCGGGCTGCTGCTGGTGCTGGCCGGACCGTGGGTGATCCATGGGCTGACGCAGGTGGACCGGGTCATGGTCCATGGCCTGCTGGGGCCGTCCTCCCTCGCCACCCGGGTGTCGCAGCTGGAGTCGGACCGTGGGGTGGTGGTGGACACCGCGGCGGCCGATCTGCGGCGCATCGAGCGCGATCTGCACGACGGCGCTCAGGCCCGGCTGGCGGCGCTCGCCATGGACCTGGGCCTGGCCAAGGAGAAGCTGGCGGAGGACCCGGAGGCCGCGGCCAGGATGGTGGACGAGGCGCACGGCGAGGTGAAGATCGCGCTCCAGGAGCTGCGTGACCTGGCCCGCGGGATCCATCCGGCGATCCTCACCGACCGGGGTCTCGGCCCGGCGCTGTCGGCACTGTCCGCGCGGTGCACGGTCCCGGTGACGGTGACCGTGGATCTGGACCACCGGCCGGCCGCGGCGATCGAGGGCATCGCGTACTTCACCGCCTCCGAGCTGCTGCAGAACGTCTCCCGGCACGCCCGGGCCACCAGCGCCACGCTCGACGTCTGGCGCACCGCGGACCGGCTCATGGTGCTGGTCGCGGACAACGGCGGGGGCGGCGCGCACACCGGCAGCGGCACCGGCCTGGCCGGCCTCGCCGAGCGGCTGGATGCCGTCGACGGCCTGCTGATAGTGGACTCCCCGGTCGGCGGACCGACGTCCATCACCGCCGAACTGCCGTGGCGCGGATGACCGCCGGGCGGCGCTGAGGGGGCCTCCGGGTCAGCACCCGCGGAGACTCGCCCGCCCCTCCCGCCCGGCCCTCTCCGCCCCCTGTCTCCACCCCTGCTCCCCCTCACCCGCCTCGTTTCCGTCCGGATGCTGGGATGCTGGGGTGCGGCAGGGACGGGACGGGATGACGCGTGGGGGGATCTGAGCCGTGGAGGACAAGGTGCGGGTGGTCATCGCCGAGGACTCGGTGCTGCTCCGGGAGGGCCTGACCAGGCTGCTCACCGACCGGGGGCATGAGGTCGTGGCCGGTGTGGGGGACGCCGAGGCGCTGATCAAGGTGATCGGGGAGCTGGCGGACGAGGGGGCGCTGCCGGATGTGGTGGTGGCGGACGTACGGATGCCGCCGACGCACACCGATGAAGGGGTGCGGGCCTCGATCCGGCTGCGCCGGGACCACCCCGGCCTGGGCGTGCTGGTCCTGTCGCAGTACGTCGAGGAGCAGTACGCGACGGAGCTGCTGGCCGGTTCAAGCCGGGGCATCGGCTATCTGCTCAAGGACCGGGTGGCCGAAGTGCGGGAGTTCGTCGACGCGGTGGTCCGGGTCGCCGGGGGCGGGACCGCCCTGGACCCGGAGGTGGTGGCACAGCTGCTGGGCCGCAGCCGTAAGCAGGACGTGCTGGACCGGCTGACACCCCGGGAGCGGGAGGTGCTGGGGCTGATGGCCGAGGGCCGGACGAACTCCGCGGTCGCCCGGCAGCTGGTGGTCAGTGACGGTGCGGTCGAGAAGCACGTCAGCAATATCTTCCTGAAACTGGGCCTGGCGCAGAGTGACGGGGATCACCGAAGAGTGCTTGCCGTACTCACCTACCTCAACTCCTGAGCGTCTGACACTCTGTCAGATGGGCTGTCCGAGGTGTTTTCCGCCCAGGTCGAGGACTTTGGGCGTAGAACCAATGGAGGAGTCCGGAGCGTCATGAACAAGGGGGTCACGGGGGCGGTGATTTCATGACAAAAGCACCAGATCGCTGTCTCATGCTGACGTCCACCATGCGATCGACCCAAGGAAGGCCACCCTTACCCACGTACGATGGTTATGGGACAACCGGTCGGTACGACACGTCCCGAGCCCTGCCTCCGGCGGGGACGCCGCACCCCTCGAGGGAGGTCCGAAGCAGTGACCAGCCAGGTCAGTAGCCCAGCCGAGCAGACCGACGCAGCGCTTGTCGGGGAACAGCGCGCTTCCGGTAACGGCGGCGAAGGCAAAGAAGTCCGACGTCTGGACCGGGTGATCATCCGGTTCGCCGGAGACTCCGGTGACGGTATGCAGCTCACCGGCGACCGGTTCACCTCGGAGACGGCGTCGTTCGGCAACGACCTGTCGACGCTGCCGAACTTCCCCGCCGAGATCCGGGCCCCTGCCGGGACCCTGCCGGGCGTCTCCAGCTTCCAGCTGCACTTCGCCGACCACGACATCCTCACGCCCGGTGACGCACCGAATGTGCTGGTCGCGATGAACCCCGCCGCCCTGAAGGCGAACATCGCCGATGTGCCGCGGGGCGCGGACATCATCGTCAACACCGATGAGTTCACCAAGCGCCCGATGGCGAAGGTCGGCTATGCCACCAGCCCGCTGGAGGACGGCTCGCTGGAGGCCTACAACGTCCACCCGGTGCCGCTGACCACGCTGACGATCGAGGCGCTCAAGGAGTTCGGGCTCTCCCGCAAGGAGGCCGAGCGCAGCAAGAACATGTTCGCGCTGGGGCTGCTGTCGTGGATGTACCACCGGCCGACCGAGGGCACCGAGAAGTTCCTGCGGGCGAAGTTCGCCAAGAAGCCGGAGATCGCGGAGGCGAACGTCACCGCGTTCCGTGCGGGCTGGAACTTCGGCGAGACGACGGAGGACTTCGCCGTCTCGTACGAGGTCGCCCCGGCGACGAAGGACTTCCCCACCGGCACCTACCGCAATATCTCCGGGAACCTCGCGCTGTCCTACGGGCTGATCGCGGCGGGCCGGCAGGCGGATCTGCCGCTGTACCTGGGCTCGTACCCGATCACCCCGGCCTCCGACATCCTGCACGAGCTGTCCAAGCACAAGAACTTCGGTGTGCGGACGTTCCAGGCGGAGGACGAGATCGCCGGTATCGGCGCGGCGCTGGGCGCGGCCTTCGGCGGCGCGCTGGCGGTGACCACCACCTCCGGCCCCGGTGTGGCGCTGAAGTCGGAGACCATCGGTCTCGCGGTGTCCCTTGAGCTGCCGCTGCTGATCGTGGACATCCAGCGCGGCGGGCCCTCGACGGGGCTGCCGACGAAGACCGAGCAGGCCGATCTGCTGCAGGCGATGTACGGACGCAACGGCGAGGCGCCGGTGCCGATCGTGGCGCCCAGGACCCCCGCCGACTGCTTCGACGCGGCGCTGGACGCGGCCCGTATCGCGCTCACCTACCGCACCCCCGTCTTCCTGCTCTCCGACGGCTATCTGGCCAACGGCTCCGAGCCGTGGCGGATCCCCGACATCGATGAACTCCCCGATCTGCGGGTCCAGTTCGCCTCCGGCACCAACCACCAGCTGGCGGACGGCACCGAGGTGTTCTGGCCGTACAAGCGCGATGAGCAGACGCTGGCCCGTCCCTGGGCCGTGCCGGGCACGCCGGGCCTGGAGCACCGCATCGGCGGCATCGAGAAGCAGGACGGCACCGGCAACATCTCCTACGACCCCGCCAACCACGACTTCATGGTGCGCACCCGCCAGGCGAAGGTGGACGGCGTCGAGGTTCCCGACCTCGACGTCGACGACCCCGCCGACGAGAGCGGCCAGGGCGCCAAGACCCTCGCCCTGGGCTGGGGTTCGACGTACGGACCGATCACCGCGGCGGTCCGGCGCGTCCGGCGCGGGGGAGACCGCATCGCGCAGGCCCATCTGCGCCATCTCAACCCCTTCCCGCGGAATCTCGGCGAGGTCCTGGCGCGTTACGACAAGGTGATCGTGCCGGAGATGAACCTCGGACAGCTCGCCACTCTGCTGCGCGCCAAGTACCTCGTCGACGCGCACTCGCACACCCAGGTCAGCGGAATGCCGTTCAAGGCCGAGCAGCTCGCGGAGGTCTTTAAGGAGGCCATCAATGACTGAGACGATCTCGGAGAGGTCCTCGCAGATCGAGGCGCTCTCCCTGGTGCCCAAGGCCGACGCCAAGCAGTCCATGAAGGACTTCAAGTCCGATCAGGAAGTGCGCTGGTGCCCCGGCTGCGGTGACTACGCCGTCCTCGCCGCCGTGCAGGGCTTCATGCCCGAGCTCGGCCTGGCGAAGGAAAACATCGTCTTCGTCTCCGGCATCGGCTGCTCCTCCCGCTTCCCGTACTACATGAACACCTACGGGATGCACTCCATCCACGGCCGCGCCCCGGCCATCGCCACCGGCCTGGCCTCCTCGCGGCGCGATCTGTCCGTATGGGTCGTCACGGGTGACGGCGACGCGCTGTCCATCGGCGGCAACCACCTCATCCACGCGCTGCGGCGCAACGTCAACCTCAAGATCCTGCTGTTCAACAACCGGATCTACGGTCTGACCAAGGGCCAGTACAGCCCCACCTCCGAGGTCGGCAAGATCACCAAGTCGACGCCGATGGGCTCGCTGGACGCGCCGTTCAACCCGGTCTCGCTGGCGCTCGGCGCCGAGGCGTCCTTCGTGGCGCGCACCGTCGACTCCGACCGCAAGCACCTCACCTCGGTGCTGCGCGAGGCCGCCGCCCACCCCGGCACGGCGCTGGTGGAGATCTACCAGAACTGCAACATCTTCAACGACGGCGCCTTCGAGGTCCTCAAGGACAAGGAGAAGGCCGAGGAGGCCGTGATCCGTCTGGAGCACGGGCAGCCGATCCGCTTTGGCGCACTGGCCCCCGACGGCTTCGGCTCCAAGGGCGTGGTCCGCGACCCGGCCACCGGCGACCTCAAGGTCATCGACGTCCGGGAGGAGGGCACGGGCGGTGTGCTGGTGCACGACGCCCACAACCCCTCGCCCACGACGGCCTTCGCCCTCTCCCGGCTCGCCGACGCCGACACCCTCCACCACACCCCCATCGGTGTGCTGCGCAGTGTCGACCGGCCGGTCTACGACACCCTGATGTCCGACCAGCTGGACGCCGCCATCGAGCAGAAGGGCAAGGGCGACCTCGCCTCACTGCTGACCGGCAATGACACCTGGACGGTCGTCGGCTGACCGACCGGGTTCGCCACTTCGCGAGGTCCGCGGGTGCCTCCGGAAGCGTCTTACGTCGCTTCCGGAGGCACCCGTTTGTCGTACGCCGTGATCACGACAGGCTTACCGTCTCGCGCGCCCTGCGGGTCCCCGCTCCCGCGCCGTGCCGGTCCCGTCTCCTGCGCCCTGCGGGTCCCCGCCCCTGCCTCGTGCCGGCGTCCGCTCCCGCGCCATGCAGCCCCCGTGCCCTGCGCCGTGCCGGTCCCGCGTCGGCGGGCGATGCTGAAGGGTGATCCCGCACCAGCTATCCGTACGCCCGTCATAGACGATCGTTTATGGCAGGCGTACGGTCGGGTCCTCAGCCAGCGACGCCCACAGGGGGTAACTCATGAGCTTCGTCGTCACCGGCGCCACCGGGGCACTCGGCCGGCTCGTCATCGAGGAACTGCTCCGGCGCACCGCACCGGACGAGATCGTCGCCCTCGCCCGCGACCGCGCCAGGGCCGCCGACCTCGCGGCCCGCGGTGTGGAGATCAAGCACGCGGACTACAGCCGGCCCGAGACCCTCCAGGGTGCCTTCGCGGCCGGAGACCGGGTGCTGTTCATCTCCGGGAACGAGGCGGGGCAGCGCCTCACCCAGCACCGCACCGTCATCGACGCCGCGCGGGAGGCGGGCGTCGGGCTGCTGGCCTACACGAGTGTGCTGGGCGGGCCGACGGCCACGTTCTCCATCGCCGAGGAACACCTCGCCACCGAGCAGGCGCTGCTCGCGTCCGGGGTGCCGTACTGCCTGCTGCGCAACGGCTGGTACCACGAGAACTACACAGGCGCGCTGGCCACCACCCTGAAGACCGGCGCCGTCGTCGGCAGCGCGGGCGAGGGCCGGGTGGCCACCGCCGCGCGCCGGGACTACGCCGAGGCGGCCGCCGTCGTCCTCACCGGCGGCGGCCACGAGAACACGGTGTACGAGCTGAGCGGTGACACCGCCTGGACGATGGCCGAGTACGCGGCCGAGGTCTCGCGGCAGACCGGCCGGCGCATCGCGTACCGCGATCTGCCGCCGGTGCAGTATGTGGCGCTGCTGGTCGAGGCGGGCGTACCGGCGCTGGGCGCACAGCTGGTCGCCGACGCGGACGCCGGGATCGCCCGCGGAGAGCTGTCCGCGACGCCCGGCGAGCTGTCCCGGCTCATCGGCCGTCCGACCACACCGGTCGCCGAGGCGATCGCGGAGGCGCTGAAGGGACTGGAGGGCTGAAGGGGCCGAAGGGGCTGCCCACCTGAAGCGGCCGCGGCCTGGAGCCCCGGCCGTAGCGACGCCCGTACGGCCGGTCATGACCGTATTTCAAGACGGGCATGACAGGCGGTCCGGGCGGCGCTACGTTCCCCGGAGCGACGCAGCACCACCAGGAGGGTCCCCTTGCAGCCTCGAAGCGACCAGCGCACCGGACTCGCCTACGGCCTCGCCGCCTACACCATGTGGGGCCTGCTGCCGCTCTACTGGCGGCTGCTGGAGGACGCCTCGCCGTCCGAGATCCTGGCCCACCGCATGGTGTGGTCGCTGCCCGTCGCCGTCGTCCTCCTCGCCGTGCTCCGCCGCTGGTCCTGGATCGGCCCGCTGCTGCGGCAGCCCCGAAGGCTCGGGATGGTCCTCCTGTGCACCCTGTTCATCTCGGCGAACTGGTTCCTCTACATCTGGGCGGTCAACTCCGGGCATGTGCTGGAGGCGTCGCTCGGCTACTTCATCAATCCGCTGGTCAGCATCGCCTTCGGCGTCCTGCTGCTGCGCGAGCGGCTGCGTCCGCTGCAGTGGACGGCGGTGGGGACCGGGACCGTCGCCGTCATCGTGATGGCCGTCGCCTACGGCCGGGTGCCCTGGATCGCGCTCGCGCTGGCCTTCTCGTTCGCGACGTACGGGCTGGTCAAGAAGGGCATCAAGCTCGACGGGATCGAGGGCTTCAGCGCCGAGACGGCCCTGCAGCTGCTGCCCGCGCTGGGTTTTCTGGTCTTCCTCGGCCTGCGTGGTGAGGCCAGTTTCACCACCGGCGGGGTGGGCCAGGCGCTGCTGCTGTCGGCCTGCGGTATCGCGACGGCGGTGCCGCTGATCTGCTTCGGCGCCTCGGCCGTGCGGCTGCCGCTGACGACGATCGGGATGCTGCAGTATCTGGCGCCGACCTTCCAGTTCGTGCTGGGGCTCACGGTCTTCCACGAGGCGATGCCGCCGGAGCGCTGGGCCGGGTTCGCGCTGGTGTGGCTGGCCCTGGCGCTGCTGACCTGGGACGCGCTGCGGACCGCGGGGCGGGCACGGACGGCGCTGGCGCGGGCCGCGGCCCGCGCGGGCGAGGCGGCCGAGGCAGAGGCGGCGCAGTCCGCGCAAGCGCCCCGGGCAGCGGCGGCGGCACCCCACACCGCGGAGCAGACATTGCCGCCGCGGCCCCCCGGCCTCACGCAGTGATGTCCCGGGTGGTGAAGCGCGCCCAGGCCGCCGAGCCGAACACCAGGGCGTACAGCGCCTGCAGGCCGAAGTTCTTCTGCAGCTGGTCCCAGTAGACGGGGTCGCGGAGCAGATCCGCGAAGGACAGCCAGTAGTGGGGGAAGAGATACGGCTGGAGGGCGTCCAGCTGCGGAATGGTGTCCAGGATCTGCACGGTGATCAGCAGGCCGACCGTGGTCGCCATGGCCGCGATGCCGCTGGTGGTGAGCGTCGAGACGAACAGGCCGACGGCGGCCAGCCCGGTCAGGGACAGCGCCACCGCGACCGCGATGGCCAGCGCCCGCAGCAGCCCCTCGCCGAACGACACGGAAGTGCCCGAGAGCAGGGTGACCTCGCCCAGAGGGAAGAGCAGCGCACCGGTCGCCAGTGCGGAGAGCGCCACGACCAGGGTGCCCACCAGGCAGAACGTCAGGGTCGTGGCGTATTTGACCAGCAGCAGACGGGTGCGGCCGGCAGGGGCGACCAGGAGGTAGCGCAGCGTCCCGCCGTGCGCCTCGCCGGCGAGGGAATCGCCCGCGATCACACCGACGGACATCGGCAGGAAGAACGGCAGGGTCACCGCGAGCGAGGTGAAGACCAGGAAGAGGCCGTTGTGGGTGACCTGGGAGAGGAACGCCGGGCCGCCCGCGCCGCCGTCACCGCCGCCGCCCGGCGCGCCGTCACCGGTCTCGATCCTGACGGCGATGCCGACCAGGACCGGTACGCCCGCGAGCACCGCCAGCAGTGCGAGGGTGCGCCAGCGCCGGAACGTCATGGCGATCTCGCTGCGCAGCAGCCCCAGCGACCACAGCGGCCGGGGAGTGCGCCGCGCCGCCTCAGCCTGCGACATCGAAGCCCTCCCCGGTCAGTGACACGAAGACGTCCTCCAGCGAGGCGCGCTCGGTGCCGAAGCCACGGACCCGTACCCCGGCGTGCACCAGCGCGGCGTTGAGGTCCGCGAGCTCCCGCGGCGCTCCGCCGTCCGGCCCGCCCATGGGGGCGTCCGGGGCCGGGAGTTCGCCCGTCACCCGGTCGTCGGTGATCTCCACGCCGCTCACCCCGAGCTCCTTCAGCACGCGGGCCGCGTCCGCGGTGTCGGGCGTGGTGACCGTGAGCCGGCCATTGCCGCGCGGGCCGAGGACCGTGGCGGAGAGGTCGGCGACGGTGCCCTGGGTGATCAGCCGGCCGCGGGCCATCACCGCGGCATGGGTGCAGACCTGCTCGATCTCGTCGAGGAGATGGGAGGAGAGAAAAACGGTCGTGCCGTCCGCCGCCAGCTCGCGGACCAGGGCACGGATCTCCCGCATGCCCTGGGGGTCCAGGCCGTTGGTGGGCTCGTCGAGCACCAGCAGCTCACGGGGCTGGAGCAGGGCCGCGGCCAGACCGAGGCGCTGCTTCATCCCGAGGGAGTAGGCGCGCGCCTTCTTGCCGGCCGCCGCGGCCAGGCCCACCCGCTCCAGTGCCCGGCCGACCCGCGCGCCGCGGGTACGGGGATCGGCGGCCGGGTCGGCGGCGTCGAACCGGCGGAGGTTGTCCCGCCCGCTGAGGAAGCCGTAGAGCGCCGGGCCCTCGATGAGCGCGCCGACCTCGGGCAGCACCCGGCGGCCCGCGGCGGGCATCGGCTGCCCGAGCACCCGGGCGTGGCCGGCGGTCGCCTGGATCAGGCCCATCAGCATGCGGATGGTGGTGGTCTTGCCGCAGCCGTTGGGGCCGAGGAAGCCGAAGATGCTGCCGCGCGGAACGGCCAGATCGAGGCCGTCGACGGCGAGCCGGCCGCCGCTGTAGGCCTTGGTCAGCCCCCGCGTCTCGATCGCCCGGTCCCCGGCCGGCGGACGCCCGGCCCCGGGCCCGTCGGCGGGCGGGCGCACCCCGTCGGGCCCCGGGGCGGGTGGTGCCGGCATCGGTCCCCCAACGTCGTGCGGAAGGCTCACGGGCCGCGCCGCGCCACCCGCGAAGGGGTGGCGCGGCGGTCCCGCGAGGCTGTGGTGGCCCGTTACTTGGCGGCGTTGGCCGCGTTGATCAGGCTCTGCTTGTCGACGGCGCCGACGTAGACCGTGCCGTTGTCCGTGACCAGGGCGTTGACCAGACGGGTGCTGAAGAACCGGCCGGAGCCGAACGAACCGTTGGCCTTCTCGCCGATGCTGTCCAGGAACTTGGCGGCGTCACCGCCCGCGCCCTCGCCCTTGTCCTTGCCGGAGGGCAGACCGGAGCCCTCGCCCTTGATCGTGGCGATGGATGTCCAGCCCTTGCCGATGACGTTCATCCCGCCCATGTCCTTGGCGAGCTCCTTGCGGGACGGGGCGTCCTTGCCGTGCCCGCGCTGCGCCGTCGCGCGCTCCTTGTCGCCGTCGACGACCTTGGCGCCCTTGGGCGGGGTGAAGTCGAACGTGCTCGCGGCGGGCTTGGCGAAGTCGACGTTGGTGAAGCCGACGTCGACGGCGGCCGCGCCACCGCTCTTGGGCGTCAGGGTGAACTTCAGCGGCGTGCCGGTCTCGGCGTCCACCGCGACCCGGATCGAGCCGACCGTGGAGCCGGTCTGCTTGGGCTTGATCAGCAGCTGGTAGGCGTCCCGTCCGGCGACCTTGGCGGTGCCGTCGACGGTGACCGAGGTCGTGTCACCGGCCGCCTCCAGGGCCTGCTTCGCGAGGTCCTGCGGCGTCGCGCCCTTCAGGTCCTTGGGCAGGCCCTCGGGGGCACGGTGCTCCTTGCCGGAGCGGCTGTCGGGCGCGGTGCTGCGCACGGCGGTGTTGCTGCCGCTGTCGTACGCCCAGAGCTCCTTGCCGTGGTGGACGAGGCTGTACTCGGCGGCCTTGTCGACGATCGACACCCGCTGCTTGTCGGGGCCGTCGACCGCGACGCGCAGCGTGTGCGCACCGGACGCCAGCTCCATCAGCTTCTTCTGGGGCGCCGCGGAGGCGTCGTCCCCGCCCTTCTCGCCGCCGCCCGGGGCGCCGCCGAAGCCGCCCGCTCCGCCACCGGCGCCCGGCAGCGACGGCAGACCGAGGTCCGTGGTGACCCGGACCGTGCCGGAGAGCTGCTGGACATCCGACTTGGCGACCTTGGCTATCAGGTCCTGTGCCGAGATTTTCGGCAGGTCCGGAGAACCGCCGGCGAACGCCGGGACCAGCCCGATCGTGGCCGCCGCGACCCCCGCCACCGCAACCGGCACGCCATACCGCACCGCCTTACGGCGCCTCGGGGAGCGTTCCCCGTCCCATCCGTCGGTGACCTCGGTCGGTTCGTTCCGTGGCATCTGCCCTACCTCCGTCGTGTGCGGCGGCTGCTGTGCTGTCCACGCCCTGGGGCTCATGGTGACCTGTCCGCCGCGCTCAGGTGGTTCCATCTCACCAAATCGCAAGGCACAAAACGTCAGCCCGCGGGAGCAACTCGTCCTACTGCTGAGGTATGACGCACGGTCACCTCAAGTCGGAGCCCGTACGACAGAAGGCGGAGCATTCCCTAGGGGATGCGGGGGCAGGCCCTGGGGGGTGCGGGGGCAGGCCCTGGGGAACAGGCGCCGCGGGAGGCCTCAGCCCGCCCGGTGCACCACCGCGTCGCAGAGCCCTTCGAGGGCCGACCTGGCCATGCACGAGGACAGCGGGGCCAGCATCGCGCGGGCCTCCTGCGCATAGCGCACGGTGTCGCGGCGGGCCTCTTCGAGCGCCGGGTGGGCGCGCAGACCGGCCAGCGCCTCGGCGTGCCGGGCGTCATCGGTGAGGTCGCCGGCCAGCAGCTCGCACAGCGCCCGGTCCTCGGGGGTGCCGGCGGCGCTTTCGGCCCGCGCCCGCAGCCGCAGCACCGGCAGCGTCGGGATGCCCTCACGCAGGTCCGTACCGGGCGTCTTGCCCGACTCGTGCGAGTCGCTGGCGATGTCCAGGACGTCGTCGGCCAGCTGGAAGGCCGTACCGAGCCGCTCGCCGTACTGGGTGAGGATGTTGACCGTCGACTCCTCGGCGCCCGACATCATCGCGCCGAAGCGGCAGGCGACGGCGACCAGCGAGCCGGTCTTGCCCGCGAGCACGTCCAGGTAGTGGTCGATGGGGTCACGGCCGTCGCGCGGGCCCGCGGTCTCCAGGATCTGGCCGGTCACCAGGCGTTCGAACGCCTCGGCCTGGATCCGGACCGCCTCGGGGCCGAGGTCGGCGAGGATGTGCGAGGCGCGGGCGAACAGGAAGTCGCCGGTCAGCACCGCGACGGAGTTGCCCCAGCGGGCGTTGGCGCTGGCCACCCCGCGGCGTACGTCGGCCTCGTCCATCACGTCGTCGTGGTACAGCGTCGCCAGGTGCGTGAGCTCCACGACGACGGCGGAGGGCACCACACCCGGGCTGTAGGGGTCACCGAATTGGGCGGCCAGCATCACCAGCAACGGCCGGAACCGCTTGCCGCCCGCGCGCACGAGATGCTGCGCGGACTCGGTGATGAACGGCACGTCGCTCTTGGTGGCCTCCAGCAGGCCCTCCTCGACAGCCGCCAACCCGGCCTGGACATCGGCCTCAAGAGCCTGGTCCCGCACGCTCAGCCCGAAGGGCCCGACGACGGTCACGAGGGGTACTCCTGTCTGCTGACGATCAAACTGAATGTCGATCTGTCGCTGTCTCCACCATTGGCCAGCGTATCCGGTCGCAGTTCGATCACCGTGAGCGCCCGCCCCCCGAACCGCCCGGGAAGCACGGCGACCCCCCGGCCGGGAAGTTCCGGGTCAACTGTTGACGCGGGTGCGACGCGGAAGAGCGGCACCGGCGCACGCGGAGGAGCGGACCGGCAACGGCAAGCATCCCCGGTCCGCTTCCGCTCCGGCAAGGCCCCCGCGTACCGGGCATGGCCGGAAAACCCCCACCCCGTCACGGCCCCGCCGCCACGGGGACGTACCGGTCACCGACCGTCGCGAAATCGCCACGGACCAGGACGACTTCCGCATCCGCCGCACCGCCGGCCGTCATGACCGGGCGAGGCGGCCCTCCGGCATACGGGGCACCGGAGGACGCCCTGAATACGGGGTACCGGAGGAGGCCCGGAGTACAAGGCACCGGGAGACGCCCGGACGCGAGGTGACCCCGGCGCCGGCCCGCGCGGACGCCCCGCCTCACCCGTACGCCCGCGCCACCGCCCGTGCCAGCCGCGGCGAGGCGAACTCCGTGCCGCACACGAAGCGCATCACCGGCCCGAACGAGGCGGCCGCCGGCAGCCCCGTGAAGTACAGCCCCGGTACGGACGAGCCGAAGCCGGCGTCCAGCAGCGGACCGCCGGCCCGCGCCACGACCCCGGTGCGCAGCCCCTGGCCCAGGAAGTCCAGCGCCGCCAGATCCATCCGGTAGCCGGTCGCGGCCAGCACATGGTCGGCGACGACCTCCCCGCCCTGCCCGTCGGCGCCGCGCAGCGCCAGCACGGGACGGCCGTCGCGGACCGTGGCCCGTACGATCCGCCGCCCCTGCGTCACCCGCACCCGGTCGGTGAAGCGGTCCCGCAGCCACCACGCCCCCAGCGGGACGGGCACCCGGCGCACCAGATACCGCCGGACGGGCACCGGCAGCCACCGGAAGGCTCCGGCGTGCCGGGTCAGCGCGTACAGCGGCCAGGCGGTGCCGGACGGCGACGGCGGGCGCAGCCGCGGCCGGCGGTCCGGCGGCGGGCCGAAACCCACCGCGGCGGGACCGCGCGCCACCACCCGTACGGCCGCCGCGCCCGCCTCGGTGAGCAGCACCGCGCTCTCCAGCGCCGACTGCCCGGCACCGATCACCACCACGTCCCGGCCGGCCAGCGCGGACAGATCGTGGTGCTGCGAACTGTGCGAGACCGGCCCGGTGGCGGACGGGCCGTCCGGGATCGCGGCGGCCAGTTCCGGCGGCAGCTGCGCCAGCCCGGTCAGGCCGGTGGCGACGACCACCGCCCGCGCGCCGAGCTGCTCACCGCTGTCCAGCTTCAGCTCGAAGCCGTCGGCCCGCCGGTCGACCGAGACCACCCGGACCTGCTCCAGACCGGGGACCAGCCGCTGCTGCACCCACTGCCCGTACCGGACGAAGGTCTCCACGGGGAGCAGGTCCCGGTCCGAGGCGTAGGGCCCCTCCCCCGTGGCCGCGCAGAAGTCGCCGAGGGTGTGGCCGGGCCAAGGGACGCCGATGCTGGAGGCCGCGGGCGTCGAGGTGAGCTGCATGCCCGCGGGCATCCGGGTGCGCCAGCTCACCATCGGCTGCCCGAAGACCCGCACCGGCAGGCCGTACGCCCGTAGATGCGCGGCCGCCGACAGACCGTACGGACCGGCTCCGATGACCGCTACCGGAGTGCTCACTTCGGTCCCTCCCCCAGGTGAAGAACGGCAGTCCGGCCGCGTCGGCCAGGGAAGGAAGTTAGGCCTGAATTGCGCAGTGCGGCAAGGCTTTTCCGGACATGACCGATGCGTGGGGCGCAGCGCACCGCGCCCCCGCCCACGGTCTGCGTACGCATCCGCGCCATCACGCCCCGGGACCGCCCCGCTGATCGCCGCCCGGCCGTACTCTGATCGACGGCCCCACGGCCCGCGGGCCACCAGGCCCCGGCCGCCCACCGGCGACGACGAACGCGAGGAGCTGTCCATGCCCGAGCAGAGCCCGTTCGACCTGGCGGAAGGCGATCCCTTCGGCCCGCACAACCTCCCCTACGGCGTCTTCAGCACCGCCGACGCGCCCGACCGGCGCCGTCTCGGCGTCCGCTACGGCAACCAGGTCCTCGATCTGAGCGCCCTGCCGAGCGCGCTGCCCGCCGCCATCCATCCGCACGCCGAACTGCTCGCGGCGCCGACCCTCAACCCGCTGCTGGCCGCCGGCCGTCCCGTCTGGCAGCAGATCCGCGCGGCCGTCCACACCGCCGTGACCGACCCCGCGCACCACGACGAAGTGGCGCCGCTGTTCCACCCGCTGGACGGGGTCACGCTGCACCTCCCCTTCGAGGTCGCCGACTACGTCGACTTCTACGCCAGCGAGCACCACGCCACCAACGTCGGCCGGATCTTCCGCCCGAACGACGCGGCGCTGACCCCCAACTGGAAGCATCTGCCGATCGGTTACCACGGCCGGGCGGGCACCGTGGTCGTCACCGGCACCCCGGTCGTCCGGCCGCACGGCCAGCGCAAGGCCCCCGCGGACGAGGCCCCCTCCTTCGGCCCGTCCGTCCGCCTCGACATCGAGGCCGAGGTCGGCTTTGTCGTCGGTGCGCCCTCCACGCTCCACGAGCCCGTGGCCCAGGGTGCCTTCCGCGACCATGTCTTCGGCGTCTGCCTCCTCAACGACTGGTCCGCGCGCGACATCCAGGCCTGGGAGTACGTGCCGCTCGGCCCCTTCCTCGGCAAGTCCTTCGCCACCTCCGTCTCCGCCTGGATCACCCCGCTCGACGCCCTCGACGAGGCCCGTACACCGCCGCCCGCCCGGGACTTCCCGCTGCTGCCCTACCTCGACGACGCGGACGCGGAGCCGGGCGGCATCGACATCCGTATCGAGGTGCGCATCAACGGCGAGACGGTCTCCCGGCCGCCGTTCTCCGCCATGTACTGGACGGCCGCACAGCAGCTCGCCCATATGACCGTCAACGGCGCCTCGCTGCGCACCGGCGATCTGTTCGCCTCCGGCACCGTCTCCGGGCCCGACCCCGACCAGCTCGGCTGCCTGCTGGAACTCACCCAGGGCAAGGGCCCCTACCTCCAGGACGGCGACGAGGTCACCCTCACCGCCTGGGCACCCGGCCCCGAAGGCGCCCGGATCGGCCTGGGCGAGGTCACCGGCCGCATCCTGCCCGCGGGATGACCGGGACACCGCTCACCCTCCCGGAGGAGCTGCTGCTGCTCGCCCTCGAACCGGAACGCGGCCGGTTCCTGAACCACGCCAGGTACCTGCGGTACGGACTGGCCGGCGCGGCGCTCGCCGATCTGGAGGAGGCCGGGCGGATCACCGTCGGGAGCGGCGACCGGATCACGGTCACCAATCCCCTGCCGCTGGGCGATCCGGTGCTGGACGGCGCGCTGGCGGCGCTGCCCGGCCCGGACAAGCGGGGCCGGGGCATCAAGGCGGAGCGCTGGGTGCGCCGGGCCGGGCGGCCGGTCCAGGAGCTGTGTGTGCGCCGGCTGGAGCAGCGCGGCGCACTGCGCCGGGAGACCCGGCGCGCCCTGGGCCTGTTCCCGTACGCGCGCTTCCCGGCCGGGGCGGTGGATCTCGTCGGCCCGGCCCGGGAGCGCTTCGCCGCAGCGCTCGGCGCCGGGTTCCCGGACCGCCGGGGCCGGCTGATGGCCGCGCTGGCCTCGGCGACGGACCTGGACCGCCGGCTCCTGATCAGCCGCGGCTACCGCCCCGTGCGCCGTGAGATGAAGCGGTTCGCGCGGGAGTTCTGGATGACACATGCGGTGCAGCGCGCGGTCCGCCAGGACAAGGAGGCGGCGTCGCATGCGGCCTCCCCCTGAACCGGCCCGGCCCGGTCCGGTCCGCCCGGGATATCCCTTCTTGTCGCCTCAAGAGCACTCCTACGTCACAGCCGCACACCAACTCCGTACCGGCGCTGCCGCAATCCGGGCGACGGCCCGGACCGCCGCCCGGAGCCGCTGCTAGCCTCACGTCTCCTGACCCACAACGGAGGAGACGTACGTGCGCAAGGCAGCGCAGATCGCCGGGGCGGCAGCCATCGCCGCGATGCTGCTCAGCGGTTGCGGAAGCAGCGGCGGCAACGAGACCGGCAACGACAGCAAGCCGAGCAAGTCGCCGGACGCCGCGCCGTCGACTCCGGGAGGCGCCGACAAGCCCGCGAGCCCCACCGCGGTCGAGGGCGCCTGGAAGAGCGGTCCGAAGAGCAACCAGCTGATCCTGGTGATCACCAAGGGCACCGTCGCCTTCAGCAACGGGCACAAGGCCGCCTGTCTGGGCAAGGTCCAGGAGATGGCCGGGATGACCATGGCCGCCGTCAAGTGCACCGACGGGGACACCACCCGCACCATGGGCACCCTCAAGCCCGGCGCGGACGGCAAGACCCTGACCGTCGACTGGAAGAACGGCCCCACCGAGAAGTACACGAAGTCGAGCGACGGCAGCGTGAAGATCCCGGACATGCCGGAGATGCCGAGCGGGATGCCCAAGAGCTGACCCGCGCCACGCACACGGCCGCCGCCCGGAACCCCCCGAGGGCTCCGGGCGGCGGCCGTTGCCGTACCGCGCGGCCCGTGCTCAGCGCACGAAGACCCCGGCCTGACCGGCCAGATCGAGGAAGTACTGCGGCGCCAGACCGAGCACCAGGGTGACCGCGACACCGATGGCGATGGCCGTGGTCGTCAGCGGGCTGGGCACCGCGACGGTCGGGCCGTCCGCCTTGGGCTCGTTGAAGAACATCAGCACGATGACGCGGATGTAGAAGAACGCGGCGATGGCCGACGAGAGCACACCGACCACCACCAGCCAGCCCGCGCCGCTCTGCGCCGCCGCCTTGAAGACCGCGAACTTCCCGGCGAACCCGGAGGTCAGCGGGATGCCCGCGAAGGCCAGCAGGAAGACCGCGAAGACCGCGGCCACCAGCGGCGAACGCCGGCCGAGCCCCGCCCACTTGGACAGCTGGGTGGCCTCGCCGCCGGCGTCCCGCACCAGGGTGACGACGGCGAAGGCGCCGAGGGTCACGAAGGAGTAGGCGCCGAGGTAGAAGAGCACCGAGGAGATGCCCTCCTCGCTGGTGGCGATGACACCGGCGAGGATGAAGCCGGCGTGCGCGATGGAGGAGTAGGCCAGCAGCCGCTTGATGTCGGTCTGGGTGATGGCGACGATCGCCCCGCCCAGCATCGTGATGATCGCGACGCCCCACATCACCGGCTGCCAGTCCCAGCGCATCCCCGGCAGGACGACATACAGCAGGCGCAGCAGCGCACCGAACGCCGCGACCTTGGTGGCGGCCGCCATGAAGCCGGTGACCGGGGTCGGGGCGCCCTGGTAGACGTCCGGGGTCCACATGTGGAACGGGACCGCGCCGACCTTGAACAGCAGCCCCATCAGCACCAGCGCCGCACCGATCAGCAGCAGGGCGTCATTGCCCATCGCGCCGGCCAGCGCCGGATCGATCTGCTTGGCCCCGTCCGAGATCACCTCGGCGATCCCGGCGTAGGTGACCGTGCCCGCGTAGCCGTACAGCAGGGCCACGCCGAACAGCAGGAAGGCGGACGAGAAGGCGCCCAGGAGGAAGTACTTCACCGCGGCCTCCTGCGACAGCAGCCGCTGGCGGCGGGCCAGCGCACACAGGATGTAGAGCGGGAGGGAGAAGACCTCCAGCGCGATGAAGAGGGTCAGCAGGTCATTGGCCGCCGGGAAGACCAGCATGCCGCCGACCGCGAAGAGCGCGATCGGGAAGACCTCGGTGGTGGTGAACCCGGCCTTGACCGCGGCCTGTTCGGCTGCGCCGCCGGGGACGGCCGCGGGCTGCGGGGCGAAGGAGTCCACGTGGTGACCGTGCGCCGCCGGGTCGAGCCGGCGCTCGGCGAAGGTGAAGACGGCGACCAGGGACACCAGCAGGATCGTGCCCTGCAGGAACAGTGCGGGCCCGTCGACGGCGAGGGCGCCCATGGCGGCGATATGCGCCTTGGACGAGCCGAAGCCGCCGGCCGCCAGACCGATCACCGCGGCGAACGCGGCCGCCAGCGCCACCAGGGCCAGCAGCAGCTGGGAGGAGTAGCAGTGCCGGCGCGGTACGAACGCCTCGATGACGATGCCGATCACGGCCGCGCCCAGGACGATCAGCGTCGGCGACAGCTGGGCGTACTCGATGTGCGGCGCCGGGATCTTGCCCGGCGTGTCGGCCGCCACTGTCCACAGGCTGTGGACACTTGCCACGGAACTCACTTCGCGGCCTCCACGTCTTGATCAGGCACGGCATGGCCGGGCCGGCCCTGGCCGGGCACGGCGTCCACCTGCACAGCGGGCTTGGGGTCCTTCTTGTCCACGACGGACAGGGTGTGGCCGACCGCCGGATCGACGAGGTCGGTGAGCGGCTTCGGATACACGCCGAGGAAGAGCAGCAGCGCGATCAGCGGCGCCACCACCACCAGCTCCCGCACCCGGAGATCGGGCATGCTCTTCACCTCGGCCTTCACCGGCCCGGTCATCGTCCGCTGGTAGAGCACGAGGACGTACAGCGCGGCGAGGACGATGCCCAGGGTGGCGATGATCCCGATCACCGGATAGCGGCTGAACGTGCCGACCAGGACCAGGAATTCGCTGACGAACGGTGCCAGGCCGGGCAGCGACAGGGTGGCGAGACCGCCGATGAGGAACGTACCGGCGAGGACCGGGGCGACCTTCTGCACACCGCCGTAGTCCGCGATCAGCCGCGAGCCGCGGCGGCTGATCAGGAAGCCGGCCACCAGCATCAGCGCGGCGGTCGAGATGCCGTGGTTGACCATGTACAGCGTCGCGCCGCTCTGGCCCTGGGTCGTCATCGCGAAGATGCCCAGGATGATGAAGCCGAAGTGGGAGATCGAGGCATAGGCGATCAGCCGCTTGATGTCCCGCTGGGCGACCGCCAGCAGCGCGCCGTAGAGCACGCTGATCAGCGCGAGCACCAGGATGGCGGGCGTCGCCCAGCTGCTGGCCTCCGGGAAGAGCTGGAGGCAGAAGCGGAGCATCGCGAAGGTGCCGACCTTGTCGACCACCGCGGTGATCAGCACCGCGACCGGCGCGGTGGACTCGCCCATGGCGCCCGGCAGCCAGGTGTGCAGCGGCCACAGCGGCGCCTTCACCGCGAAGGCGAAGAAGAAGCCGAGGAAGAGCAGCCGCTCGGTGCCGGTGGCGATGTCCAGCTTGCCGGCCGCCCGGGCCTCGACGATCTGCTGGAGCGAGAAGGTGCCGCTGCCGAGCTGGTCGGCGGTGACGGCGTACAGCCCGATCACCGCGGCCAGCATGATCAGTCCGCCGGCGAGGTTGTAGAGCAGGAACTTCACCGCGGCGTACGACCGCCGGTTCGCGGACCGCTCCTCGCCGTCCCCGCCCGCCCGGTCCCCGAAGCCGCCGATGAGGAAGTACATCGGGATCAGCATGGCTTCGAAGAAGATGTAGAAGAGGAAGACATCGGTGGCCTCGAAGGAGATGACCACCATCGCCTCGACCGCCAGGATCAGCGCGAAGAAGCCCTGGGTGGGCCGCCAGCGCCGGTTGGGCGTGGCCTCTTCCAGGGGGTCGGCGTCATGCCAGCCCGCCAGGATGACAAAGGGGATCAGCAGGGTGGTCAGCGCGATCAGGGCGACCGCGATACCGTCCACGCCGAGTTCGTAGCGGACACCGAAGTCACTGATCCAGGCATGCGATTCGGTGAGCTGGAAGGGGCCCTTCGCACCGGGGTCGAAGCGGAACGCGACGACCAGGGCCAGCGCGAAGGTGGCCAGCGAGAAGAACAGCGCGAGCCATTTGGCCGCGGTGCGCTTGGCGGCGGGCAGCGCGGCGGTGGCGATCGCACCGACCGCCGGCACCACGGCCACCGCCGTCAGCAGGGGAAACGACATGGCTCAGACACCCCTCATCAGCAGGGTCGCGGCGACGAGAACGGCGGCCCCGCCCAGCATCTGGACCGCGTACGAACGGACGAACCCGGTCTGCAACCGGCGCAGCAGGCCGGAGAGTCCGCCCATCGACGCCGCCGTGCCGTTGACCGCACCGTCCACGAGGGAGCGGTCGACTTGGACGAGGGTGCCGGTGAGCTCCTCGCCGCCGCGCACGAAGACGATGTGGTTGAAGTCGTCCTGGAGCAGATCGCGGCGGGCGGCCCGGGTCAGCAGCGAGCCGCGCGGGGCGAGCGCCGGGACGGGCTTGCGGCCGTACATCGCCCAGGCGATGCCGACCCCGATGAGCAGCACCACGATCGTCGAGGCGGTGACCGTGGTGGCGCTGAGCGGGGAGTGGCCGTGCGCGAACGAGGTGACCGGCTCCAGCCACTTCACAAAGGCCTCGTTGACGCTGAACAGCCCGCCCGCGAAGACCGATCCGATGGCCAGCACGACCATCGGGAGCGTCATGACCTTCGGCGACTCGTGCGGATGCACCTCGCTGGGGTCCCAGCGCTTCTCGCCGAAGAACGTCATCAGCATCACCCGCGTCATGTAGAAGGCGGTGATCGCGGCTCCCAGCAGGGCCGCGCCGCCGAGGATCCAGCCCTCGGTGCCACCCCGGGCGAACGCCGCCTCGATGATCTTGTCCTTGGAGAAGAAGCCGGACAGACCGGGGAAGCCGATGATCGCCAGATAGCCGAGGCCGAAGGTGATGAAGGTGACCGGCATGTACTTCCGCAGACCGCCGTAACGGCGCATGTCCACCTCGTCGTTCATCCCGTGCATCACGGAACCGGCGCCGAGGAAGAGGCCCGCCTTGAAGAAGCCGTGGGTGACCAGGTGCATGATCGCGAAGGCGTAGCCGATCGGGCCGAGGCCGGCGGCCAGGATCATGTAGCCGATCTGCGACATCGTCGAACCGGCCAGCGCCTTCTTGATGTCGTCCTTGGCGCAACCGACGATCGCACCGAAGAGGAGGGTGACCGCACCCACCACGACGACCGCCAGCTGGGCGGTCGGGGCGGCATTGAAGATCGCCCCGGAGCGGGTGATCAGATACACCCCTGCGGTGACCATCGTGGCGGCGTGGATCAGGGCGGAGACCGGGGTCGGGCCCTCCATCGCGTCGCCGAGCCAGGACTGCAGCGGTACCTGCGCCGACTTGCCGCAGGCGGCCAGCAGCAGCATCAGCCCGAGGGCGGTCAGCTTGCCCTCGGAGGTGTCACCGGTCGCGGCGAGCACCGGGCCGAAGGCGAAGGTCCCGAACGTCGTGAACATCAGCATGATGGCGATGGACAGGCCCATGTCGCCGACGCGGTTGACCAGGAACGCCTTCTTGGCGGCGGTGGCCGCGCTCGGCTTGTGCTGCCAGAACCCGATGAGCAGGTACGAGGCGAGGCCGACGCCCTCCCAGCCGACGTACAGCAGGAGGTAGTTGTCGGCCAGGACGAGCAGCAGCATCGCCGCGAGGAAGAGATTGAGGTAGCCGAAGAAGCGGCGGCGCCGCTCGTCGTGCTCCATATAGCCGATCGAATAGATGTGGATCAGCGAGCCGACACCGGTGATCAGCAGGACGAACGTCATGGACAGCTGGTCGAGCTGGAAGGCGATGTCGGCCTGGAAGCCGCCCACCGGGATCCAGCTGAACAGGTGCTGATGCAGGGCACGGTCCTCGGCGCCCCGGCCGAGCATGTCGGCGAAGAGCACCACCCCGACGGCGAACGACGCCACCGAGAACAGCGTGCCGATCAAGTGGCCGGTGCGGTCGAGTCGGGTGCCGCCGCACAGCAGCAGGGCCGCACCGACCAGCGGTGCCGCGACAAGCAGCGCGATCAAGTTCTCCACTTTGTGCGACCCCTTACAGCTTCATCAGGCTGGCGTCGTCGACCGAGGCCGTATGACGGGTGCGGAAGATCGACACGATGATGGCCAGACCGACCACGACCTCGGCCGCGGCGACGACCATCGTGAAGAAGGCGATGATCTGGCCGTCCAGATTCCCGTGCATCCGCGAGAAGGTGACGAAGGCGAGATTGCAGGCGTTGAGCATCAGCTCGATGCACATGAACACCACGATGGCGTTCCGCCTGATCAGCACTCCGGCCGCGCCGACGGTGAACAACAGGGCGGCGAGATAGAGGTAGTAGACCGGGTTCATTTCTTGGCCCCCTCCTTGTGCTCCTTCGGTGCCGCGCCGCCGGACGACGGCGGGCCGGGCTCGTCCTCGGAGCCGCGGCCCAGCCAGTCCTCGGAGCGCCGCTCCAGCGCCTTCAGCTCGGCGAGCGAGGCACCGGAGACATCGCGGATCTGGCCCCGTTCCCGCAGCGTCGGGTTGACGCTGAGCTCGGAGACGGTGCCGTCGGGCAGCAGCCCCGGAATGTCGACGGCGTTGTGCCGGGCGTAGACACCGGGGGCGGGCAGCGGCGGTACCTGCTTGCCCTCGCGGATCCGGGCCTCGGACTGCTCACGCTGCGTCTTGGCGCGCTCCGTGCGCTCCCGGTGGGTGAGCACCATGGCGCCGACGGCCGCCGTGATCAGCAGTGCGCCGGTGGCTTCGAAGGCGAAGACGTACTTGGTGAAGATGAGCGCCGCCAGGCCCTGCACATTGCCGCCGGCGTTGGCCTCGCCCAGGCCGTTGAACTCCTTGAGCGAGGCGTTGCCGATACCGGCGATCAGCAGGATGCCGAAGCCGAGGCCCACCCCGGCGGCGAGCCAGCGCTGGCCCTTGAGGGTCTCCTTGAGGGAGTCCGCGGCGGTGACACCGACCAGCATGACGACGAACAGGAACAGCATCATGATCGCGCCCGTGTAGACGACGATCTGGACGACGCCGAGGAAGTACGCGCCGTTGGCGAGGTAGAAGACCGCCAGGACGATCATGGTCCCGGCGAGCGAGAGGGCGCTGTGCACGGCGCGCTTCATCAGGATCGTGCACAGCGCGCCGATGACGGCGACGCTGCCCAGGATCCAGAACTGCACGGCCTCCCCCGTGGAGGTCATGGAGGCCGCGGCGGCGAGGCCGGTCATGCGTTCGCCTCCTTCTCCTGCGGGCCGTCGTCGGCCTTCTCGCCCTTGGAGGCCGCGACCTGACGGACGGTCCCCGGCGCGGCCTCGGTCACCAGGCCCTTGTAGTAGTCCTTCTCCGTCATGCCGGGGTAGATCGCATGCGGGGAATCGACCATGGTCTCCTCCAGGCCCGCGAGCAGCTCTTCCTTGGTGTAGATGAGCGATTCGCGGGACCGGTCGGCGAGTTCGTACTCATTGGTCATGGTCAGCGCGCGGGTCGGACAGGCCTCCACGCACAGACCGCACAGGATGCAGCGCAGATAGTTGATCTGGTACACGCGGCCGTAGCGCTCACCCGGGGAGTAGCGCTCCTCGTCGGTGTTGTCCGCGCCCTCGACATAGATCGCGTCCGCCGGGCAGGCCCAGGCGCACAGCTCGCAGCCGATGCACTTCTCCAGCCCGTCCGGATGGCGGTTGAGCTGGTGCCGGCCGTGGAAACGCGGCGCCGTCGGCTTCTTCTCCTCCGGATACTGCTCGGTCAGCCGCTTCTTGAACATGGCCTTGAAGGTCACGCCGAAGCCGGCCACGGGGTTCTGGAACTCAGGCACCGTCGCCCCCCTTTCCGTCGTTTCCGATTCCGTCACTGACAGTGTCCGCCCCGCCACTGACAATCAGCTCCCGCTCCCGGCGCGGCCTGCGGCGTGGCACGGGCGGCAGGCTCTGCCCGGGCAGCGGCGGTACGGGGAAGCCGCCCGCCATCGGGTCGAAGGCCCCGTCGCCGTCCGGCTCCTCCTCCTTCTCGGCGCGCCGGAAGAAGTCCACGAGGAGGGAGATCAGCAGCAGCACGACAGCGCTGCCGGCGACATACAGCACGATCTGGGAGAAGTTGTAGCCCTCGTTCTTCAGCGCCCGGACGGTGGCGACCAGCATCAGCCAGACCAGCGAGACCGGGATGAGGACCTTCCAGCCCAGCTTCATGAACTGGTCGTAGCGCACCCGGGGAAGGGTGCCGCGCAGCCAGATGAAGAAGAACAGCAGCAGCTGCACCTTGAGCGTGAACCAGAGCAGCGGCCACCAGCCGTGGTTGGCGCCCTCCCAGAACGTGGAGATCGGCCAGGGTGCCTTCCAGCCGCCCAGGAAGAGGGTGATCGCGACGGCCGAGACGGTCACCATGTTGATGTACTCGGCGAGCATGAACATCGCGAACTTGATGGACGAGTACTCGGTGTTGAAGCCGCCGACGAGGTCGCCCTCGGACTCCGGCATGTCGAACGGCGCGCGGTTGGTCTCGCCCACCATCGCGACGATGTAGATGATGAAGGACACCGGCAGCAGCAGGACGTACCACCTGTTCTGCTGCGACTCCACGATGGTCGACGTCGACATCGACCCGGAGTAGAGGAACACCGCCGCGAACGACATCCCCATCGCGATCTCGTACGAGATCATCTGCGCGCACGAGCGCAGTCCGCCGAGCAGCGGATAGGTCGAGCCGGAGGACCAGCCCGCCAGCACGATGCCGTAGATGCCGACCGAGGCCGTGGCCAGGATGTAGAGGACGCCGATCGGCAGGTCCGTCAGCTGCATCGGGGTGCGGACACCGAAGATCGAGATCTCGTTGCCCGCGGGCCCGAAGGGGATCACCGCGATCGCCATGAAGGCCGGGATGGCCGCCACGACCGGCGCCAGGAGGTAGACCACCTTGTCGGCCCGCTTGACGACCAGGTCCTCCTTCAGCATCAGCTTGATGCCGTCGGCGAGGGACTGCAGCATCCCCCAGGGCCCGTGCCGGTTGGGGCCGATGCGCAGCTGCATCCAGGCGACGACCTTGCGTTCCCAGACGATCGAGAACAGCACCGTCAGCATCAGGAACGCGAAGCAGAAGACCGCCTTGATGACGACCAGCCACCACGGGTCGCGGCCGAACATCGACAGGTCTTCCTGGGCCAGCGCGCTGCCGGCGGCAGCGAGTTGATCGAGCTGCTGCATCATGCCTCCACCTCCTCGGCCGGCTCCGGCGTGCCCGGGGCGGCGGAGATCTTCACCAGGTCACCGGGGCGGGCCCCGGTATCGGCGGCGACGCCACCGCCCGTGGAGTTGAGCGGCAGCCACACCACCCGGTCGGGCATCGGCGTGACCTGGAGCGGCAGCCGGACCGAGCCGGCCGGTCCGGTGACCGCCAGCAGATCCCCGTCCTTGACCCCGGTCTCCTGCGCGGTGATCTCCGACAGCCTGGCGACCGCGGCGTGCCGGGTACCGGCCAGCGCGTTGTCGCCTTCCTGGAGCCGCCCCTGGTCCAGCAGGAGCCGGTGGCCGGCGAGGACGGCCTCACCGCTGTCGGGGCGGGGCAGCGCACGCCCGGTCTCCACGGGCTCGCCCGCGTACGGGCCGTCCCAGCCGCCGAGCCGGTCCAGTTCGCGGCGTACGGCCCGGACGTCCGGCAGCGCCAGATGGACGTCGAGGGCGTCGGCGAGCATGTGCAGCACCCGCGAGTCCGGCAGCAGATGGCGGCGGGTCATCTGGTCCGGTTTCAGCGCGGCCTCGAACAGCCGCGCCCTGCCTTCCCAGTTGAGGAAGGTGCCGGGCTTCTCCACCACGGCCGCCACCGGGAAGACCACATCCGCCCGGTCGGTGACCTGTGAGGGCCGCAGCTCCAGGCTGACCAGGAAACCGACCTCGTCCAGCGCGGCCAGCGCCCGGGCCGGGTCCGGCAGGTCCGCGACCTCGACGCCCGCCACGAGGAGCGCGCTGAGCTCGCCGGTCGCCGCGGCCTCGATGATCTGGCCGGTGTCCCGGCCGTGCCGGTGCGGCAGTGCGGCCACGCCCCAGGCGGCGGCGACCTCGTCGCGGGCCCGCGGATCGGTGGCCGGCCGGCCGCCCGGCAGCAGACCGGGCAGGGCACCCGCCTCGACGGCGCCGCGCTCGCCCGCCCTCCGGGGAATCCATACCAGACGGGCCCCGGTGGCCGACGCCAGGCGGATCGCGGCGGTCAGCGCACCGGGCACCGCCGCCAGCCGCTCACCGACGACGATCACCGAGCCGTCGGCCCGCAGCGCCTCGGCCGCGGAACGGCCCTCGCCCTCCAGGCCGACCCCGCCCGCGAGCGCGTCCAGCCATTCGGTCTCGGTACCGGGCGCGGACGGCAGCAGCGTGCCGCCGGCCTTGATCAGCCCGCGCGAGGCGTAACCGGCCAGCCCGTAGGTGCGCTGTCCGCTCCTGCGGTGCGCCTTGCGCAGCCGGAGGAAGACGCCCGGGGCCTCCTCCTCGGCCTCGATGCCGGCCAGCAGAACGGCCGGTGCCTTCTCCAGCGCGGTGTAGGTGACTCCCCGGCCGTCCAGGTCACGGCCGCGGCCGGCGACCCGGGACGCGAGGAAGTCGGCCTCCTCGGCGCTGTGCACCCGGGCCCGGAAATCGATGTCGTTGGTGCCCAGCGCGATCCGGGCGAACTTGGCGTAGGCGTAGGCGTCCTCGACGGTCAGCCGGCCGCCGGTCAGGACGCCGGTACGCCCCTTGGCCGCGGCCAGTCCGCGGGCCGCCGCCTCCAGGGCCGCGGGCCAGCTCGCCGGCTCCAGTTCGCCGGACTCCGGGTTGCGCACCAGGGGGTGATCCAGCCGGTCGCGCTGCTGCGCGTACCGGAAGGCGAACCGCCCCTTGTCGCAGATCCACTCCTCGTTGACCTCGGGGTCGTCGGCCGCCAGCCGCCGCAGCACCTTGCCGCGCCGGTGGTCCGTACGGGTCGCGCAGCCGCCCGCGCAGTGCTCGCACACCGACGGCGAGGAGACCAGGTCGAAGGGGCGGGAGCGGAAGCGGTACGCGGCGGAGGTGAGCGCGCCGACCGGGCAGATCTGGATGGTGTTGCCGGAGAAGTACGACTGGAAGGGGTCGCCCTCTCCGGTCCCGACCTGCTGGAGGGCGCCGCGCTCCAGGAGCTCGATCATCGGGTCGCCGGCGATCTGGTTGCTGAAGCGGGTGCAGCGCGCGCACAGCACACACCGCTCACGGTCCAGCAGCACCTGGGTGGAGATCGGCACCGGCTTGGCGAAGGTGCGCTTCTTGCCCTCGAAGCGCGACTCCGGGTCGCCGACCTGCATCGCCTGGTTCTGCAGCGGGCACTCGCCGCCCTTGTCGCAGACCGGGCAGTCCAGCGGGTGGTTGATCAACAGCAGCTCCATCACCCCGCGCTGGGCCTTCTCGGCCACCGGGGAGGTCAGCTGCGACTTGACGACCATGCCGTCGGTGCAGGTGATGGTGCAGGAGGCCATCGGCTTGCGCTGGCCCTCGACCTCCACGATGCACTGCCGGCAGGCGCCCGCCGGGTCCAGCAGCGGGTGGTCGCAGAAGCGCGGGATCTCGATGCCGAGGAGTTCGGCGGCGCGGATGACCAGCGTCCCCTTGGGGACGGAGATCTCGATGCCGTCGATCGTCAGGGTGACGAGGTCCTCCGGCGGGATCGCCGCCTCGCCGCCTCCCGAGGGAGCATTGGTCGTGACGGTCATGCATTCACCCCCAGGTGAGCGTCGTTGTCGGCCCACAAGGTCGACTTGGCCGGGTCGAAGGGGCAGCCCTTGCCGGTGATGTGCTGCTCGTACTCCTCGCGGAAGTACTTGAGCGAGGAGAAGATCGGCGAGGCGGCGCCGTCGCCGAGGGCGCAGAAGGACTTGCCGTTGATGTTGTCGGCGATGTCGTCGATCTTGTCGATGTCGCCCATCTGCCCCTTGCCGGCCTCGATGTCGCGCAGCAACTGCACCAGCCAGTAGGTCCCTTCACGGCAGGGCGTGCACTTGCCGCAGGACTCGTGTGCGTAGAACTCGGTCCAGCGGGTGACCGCCCGGACCACACAGGTGGTCTCGTCGAAGCACTGGAGCGCCTTGGTGCCGAGCATCGAGCCGGCCGCGCCGACGCCCTCGTAGTCGAGGGGGACATCGAGGTGCTCGTCGGTGAACATCGGCGTCGAGGAGCCGCCCGGCGTCCAGAACTTCAGCCGGTGGCCGCGGCGGATACCGCCGCTCATGTCCAGCAGCTGGCGCAGGGTGATGCCCAACGGGGCCTCGTACTGGCCGGGGTTGGCGACATGCCCGCTGAGCGAGTAGAGCGTGAAGCCCGGGGACTTCTCGCTGCCCATCGACCGGAACCAGTCCTTGCCCCGGTTCATGATCGCGGGAACCGACGCGATGGATTCGACGTTGTTCACGACAGTGGGGCAGGCGTACAGGCCCGCCACCGCCGGGAAGGGAGGACGCAGCCGGGGCTGTCCGCGACGGCCCTCCAGCGAGTCGAGCAGCGCGGTCTCCTCACCGCAGATGTACGCGCCCGCGCCCGCGTGCACGATCACATCCAGGTCGAGCCCGGAGCCCAGGATGTTCTTCCCGAGGAAGCCCGCCGCATAGGCCTCGCGCACGGCCTCCTGCAGCCTCCGCAGGACGGGCACGACCTCGCCGCGCAGATAGATGAAGGCGTGGTTCGACCGGATCGCATGGCAGGCGATCACGATGCCCTCGATGAGGGAGTGCGGGTTCGCGAAGAGGAGCGGGATGTCCTTGCAGGTGCCGGGCTCCGACTCGTCGGCGTTGACGACCAGGTAGTGCGGTTTGCCGTCGCCCTGCGGGATGAACTGCCACTTCATCCCGGTCGGGAAGCCCGCGCCGCCGCGGCCGCGCAGCCCGGAGTCCTTGACGTAGGCGATGACCTCGTCCGGGGGCATCGCCAGCGCCTTGCGCAGGCCCTCGTAGCCCTCGTGCCGGCGGTAGGTCTCCAGCGTCCAGGACGCGGGCTGGTCCCAGAAGGCGGACAGGACGGGCGTCAGAAGCTTCTCGGGATTGGTGTCCCCGCCGGCCTCCGGCCGGGAGGCACCCCCGTGTTCGGCTGCCACTGTCATCACTCCCCCTCCTCTGCTGTGGGGCCGGCCGGGTGCTGGTGATCCGAGGCCGACGTCTGCTGCGGTGCGTCGTGGGAGCTGGGGTGGCCCGAGGGGGCCTCCTCGGCGGGGTGGCCGGACGGGGGCTCGTCGGAGGGCGGGCCGTCGGTCGTGGTCCGCGGGGAGACGACATGGTCGGCGCCGCGGCCGGGAGCAGCCTCGCCCTTGGCCAGCCGCAGCCCGATCAGCGAGGCGGGGCCGGCGCCGCCGGTGGCCTCGACGGCGCCCGGCCGCTCGTCCGGGAAGCCGGCGAGCATCCGGGCCGTCTCCTTGAACGTGCACAGCGGCGCACCACGGGTGGGCGCGACGGCCCGGCCGGCCCGCAGGTCGTCGACCAGCTGCCGGGCGGTCTCCGGCGTCTGGTTGTCGAAGAACTCCCAGTTGACCATCACGACCGGGGCGAAGTCGCAGGCCGCGTTGCACTCGATGTGTTCGAGGGTGACCGCGCCGTCCTCGGTGGTCTCGCCGTTGCCGACGCCGAGGTGCTCCTTGAGCTCCTCGAAGATGGCGTCGCCGCCCATCACCGCGCAGAGCGTGTTGGTGCAGACCCCGACCTGATAGTCGCCGCTCTGCTTGCGGCGGTACATGGAGTAGAAGGTCGAGACGGCGGTGACCTCGGCGGTGGTGAGGTCGAGCATCTCGGCGCAGAAGCGGACGCCGGTGCGGGTGACGTGCCCTTCCTCGGCCTGTACGAGGTGCAGCAGCGGCAGCAGCGCCGAGCGCGCGCCGGGGTAGCGGGCGATCACCTCCTTGGCGTCCGCTTCGAGCCGGGCCCGTACGTCCGCCGGGTAGTCGGGGGCGGGGAGTGCGGGCATTCCCAGCTGCACGTCCTGGTTTGCCGGAGTGGCGTTCACCGGTCGACGCCTCCCATCACGGGGTCGATGGACGCGACGGCGACGATGACGTCGGCGACCTGGCCGCCTTCGCACATCGCCGCCATGGCCTGCAGATTGGTGAAGGACGGGTCGCGGAAGTGCACCCGGTAGGGGCGGGTGCCGCCGTCGCTGACCGCATGCACGCCCAGCTCGCCCTTGGGTGACTCGACGGCCGAGTAGGCCTGCCCCGGCGGGACCCGGAAGCCCTCGGTCACCAGCTTGAAGTGGTGGATCAGGGCCTCCATCGAGGTGCCCATGATCTTCTTGATGTGGTCGAGGGAGTTGCCCAGACCGTCCGGGCCGAGGGCCAGTTGGGCGGGCCAGGCGATCTTCTTGTCGGCGACCATCACCGGGCCGGGCTCCAGCCGGTCCAGGCACTGCTCGACGATCCGCAGCGACTGGCGCATCTCCTCCAGCCGGATCAGGAACCGGCCGTAGGAGTCGCAGGTGTCGGCGGTCGGCACCTCGAAGTCGTAGTCCTCGTAGCCGCAGTACGGCTGTGTCTTGCGCAGATCGTGCGGCAGTCCGGCGGAGCGCACGATGGGCCCGGTGGCACCGGTGGCCATACAGCCGGCCAGGTCGAGGTAGCCGATGCCTTCCATCCGGGCCTTGAAGACCGGGTTGCCGGTGGCGAGCTTGTCGTACTCGCCGATGTTCTTGCGCATCTTCTTGACGAACTCACGCACCTGGTCGACCGCGCCCGGAGGCAGGTCCTGGGCGAGGCCGCCGGGCCGGATGTAGGCGTGGTTCATCCGCAGACCGGTGATCAGCTCGTAGAGGTCGAGGATGAGCTCACGGTCGCGGAAGCCGTAGATCATGATCGTGGTGGCGCCCAGTTCCATCCCGCCGGTGGCGATGGCCACGAGGTGGGAGGACATCCGGTTGAGCTCCATCAGCATCACGCGGATGACGGAGGCCCGGTCGGGGATCTGGTCGGTGATGCCGAGCAGCTTCTCCACGGCCAGGCAGTAGGCCGTCTCGTTGAAGAACGGCGTCAGGTAGTCCATCCGCGTCACGAACGTCGTGCCCTGCGTCCAGGTCCGGTATTCGAGGTTCTTCTCGATGCCGGTGTGCAGATAGCCGATCCCGCAGCGGGCCTCGGTGACGGTCTCGCCGTCGATCTCCAGGATCAGTCGGAGCACCCCGTGGGTGGACGGGTGCTGCGGACCCATGTTGACGATGATCCGCTCGTCGTCGGCCTTCACGGCGGCCGCGGCGATCTCGTCCCAGTCGCCACCGGACACGTTGTAGACGGTGCCCTCGGTGGTCTCGCGGGCCAGCGACTCCCGGGTGTCGAAGTCGCTCGACGTGCGGTGGCCGGACGAGGAGTGGGAGTGCGGTGCAGTAGTCATCAGCTGTACGACCTCCGCTGGTCGGGAGCCGGAATCTGGGCGCCCTTGTACTCGACGGGGATGCCGCCGAGCGGGTAGTCCTTGCGCTGCGGGAAGCCCTGCCAGTCGTCCGGCATCATGATCCGGGTCAGCGCCGGGTGGCCGTCGAAAACGATTCCGAAGAAGTCGTAGGTCTCCCGCTCGTGCCAGTCGTTGGTCGGATAGACGTCCACCAGCGAGGGCACATGCGGGTCGGCGTCCGGGGCGGAGACCTCCACCCGGATCAGCCGGTTGTGGGTGATCGAGCGCAGGTGGTAGACGGCGTGCAGCTCGCGGCCCCCGTCGCCGGGGAAGTGCACCCCGCTCACCCCCGTGCACAGCTCGAAGCGCAGCGCCGGGTCGTCGCGCAGGATCCTGGCGACGGCCGGCAGATAGCTGCGCTCGATGTGGAAGGTCAGCTCGTCGCGGTCCACGACGGTCTTCTCGATGACGTTCTCGGGGACCAGCCCCTGTTCGTCGAGGGCGCCCTCCAGCTCGTCGGCGATCTCGTCGAACTCGCCGTACCCGTCCTCCGTGCCGCGCGGTCCGCCGTACGGCCGCGGGGTGGCGCCGGGCAGCCGGACCGTGCGGACGAGGCCGCCGTAGCCACTGGTGTCGCCGCCGTTGCTGGCGCCGAACATGCCACGGCGGGTGGTGATCGCCTCGCCGGTGTCCTCGCGCTGCGCGGGAACGGCTTCCTCCTGGCCGTTCTGGCCGTTCGGCTCGGGACGCTCGGGGTTCTTCTGCTCACTCACCGCAGCAGCCCCTTCATCTCGATCAGCGGCAGGGCCTTGAGCGCCGCTTCCTCCGCCTCGCGGGCGGCCTGCTCCTGATTGACCCCGAGCTTGGTGTTCTGGATCTTCTGGTGGAGCTTGAGAATGGCGTCCATCAGCATCTCGGGACGCGGCGGGCAACCCGGCAAATAGATGTCAACGGGAACAATGTGGTCAACGCCCTGCACAATCGCGTAGTTATTGAACATTCCGCCTGACGAGGCGCAAACCCCCATGGAGATCACCCACTTCGGGTTCGGCATCTGGTCGTAGACCTGCCGCAGCACGGGCGCCATCTTCTGGCTCACCCGGCCGGCCACGATCATCAGATCCGCCTGTCGCGGCGACCCGCGGAAGACCTCCATGCCGAAGCGGGCGAGGTCGTAGCGCCCGGCGCCGGTGGTCATCATCTCGATGGCGCAGCAGGCCAGCCCGAAGGTCGCGGGGAAGACCGAGGATTTGCGCACCCAGCCGGCGGCCTGCTCGACAGTGGTCAGCAAAAAGCCGCTCGGCAGCTTCTCTTCAAGTCCCATGTGTGACCCCTAGTCCCATTCCAGGCCGCCACGACGCCAGACATAGGCGTAGGCGACGAAGACGGTGAGCGCGAAGAGGAGCATCTCGACGAGCCCGAAAAGCCCCAGGGCGTCGAAGGTGACGGCCCAGGGATAGAGGAAGACGATCTCGATGTCGAAGACGATGAAGAGCATCGCCGTCAGGTAGTACTTGATCGGGAAGCGACCGCCACCGGACGGTTGTGGCGTCGGCTCGATTCCGCACTCGTAGGCCTCGAGCTTGGCCCGGTTGTAGCGCTTGGGCCCGACGAGGGTGGCCATCACGACGGAGAAGATCGCAAAGCCTGCCCCGAGGGCTCCCAGTACGAGGATGGGCGCGTAAGCGTTCACCGTCCTCGCTCCCTTCAGTCGACGATGACTGGATGGCGGTCCACCCGGGCCCTCCGACTGCCCCATGGAGATCGTGCCTATGTGAGGCAGTTCACAAGCCCGAGCGCCTGCATCTTATGCCCGCTGGTCTGTGATCTGCGACACGGGGGTGAACAACGCCTTTGTGATCTCCACCACCCGGCGAAGGATCATGAAGTCGGATGAGCGGTGATCTTCATACGCGAAGCGCGCGAGTGATCACGAGAGGTGACATTCACGTGCGTTACCGCTGGTCAGCGCGTGCTGGCCAATATCAAGTGGTTACCGCTACAGGCAAATTGGCGCTGGACACGGCCAACTGCTATATGCGGCAGACCGCGTGAACGCGCCCCTCTCGTGACCCGCTCGTGATCGTCGGTACGTGCTTCCGTTCACGAGCGGCCGGCCGACGCCAGGTCACGGGAACATAACGGACACTCAAGAGTGACCTATCCCACGCTATTTCCATCACTAAGCGCTTGACGCCCGGGAAGCCTTGGCGTGGCGGATGAGGAAGTGGTAGGCGCCCGCCGGGCCCGCGTGGAGCAGCAAATGCCATGCGTAGGAACATGATCGCGAAATTCGGACATCCCGCCGCCGGCGCGACGGGCGGACAAAAGTCCGTTTTGTTCGTCGCGTACGCGTCAAGTGTGGCGCACTGCACCTTTCTTGGCAGCAACCGGCGGCTCCTGATAGCCGTTATTGCCATGTCCCCGAACGCACTCATACCCAGCCACCGGAAGCCCCGCCGTCCTTCCGCGTCCTCGCGGGCGCTGCGCGCGGGCGTGACCGGTGGCTTCCTCACCCTCGCGGTGACCGGCGCGACCGTGCCGGCCAACGCCGCGGAAAAGCCCGTCTCCGAAACCCAGGAGATGCCGACGATCACGACGGCGCTGGCGACCAGCGCCGCCAGGAGCGCCGACACGGCCGAGCAGGTCGCGTTCACCTACGAGCGTCAGGCGCTCCAGGACAGCGCCTTCTCGCACGCCGCCAAGGCCGCGGAGAAGCACAAGGCCGAGGCCGTGAAGAAGGCCAAGGCCGAGGCAAAGAAGAAGGCCGAGGAAGCCCGTAAGGCCAAGGAGGCCGCCGAGGCCCGTGCCTCGCGCTCCTCCGAGCGTTCGACCCTGTCCGCCCCGTCGTCGTCCAACGCCACCGGCAGCACCGCCACGCTCGTCTCCTTCCTCAAGGCGCAGCTCGGCAAGGCCTACGTGCTGGGCTCCTCCGGCCCCTCCTCGTACGACTGCTCCGGTCTGACGCAGGCCGCGTTCAGCCAGATCGGCATCGACCTGCCGCGGGTCTCGCAGGACCAGTCCACCCAGGGCACCCAGGTCGGCCTGGACAACCTCCAGGTCGGCGACATCCTGTACTGGGGCAGCGCGGGCAGCGCCTACCACGTCGGCGTCTACATCGGCGACGGCAAGTTCATCGGCGCCCAGAACTCGAGCACCGGCATCGTCGAGCGCCCGCTCGACTACGACATGCCGACCGGCGCCGTGCGCGTCCTCTAGGACCGCCGCACCCTTCGACACCGCAAAAGGACCGCCCCTCTCGCCGCTCGGGAGGGACGGTCCTTTTCGTGTGCGGTGTCTCCGGGCCGTCCGGGTCGCCCCCGCCACCCGTCGTCCGACGTCCGACGGATGATTCGCGCCGCTCAGCGCCACGATCAAGCCAGGTACGGGCCGGAGGCCGCCCGTCGAGCTACCGACGGGCGGTACGCGCCGTTGCACCTCTCGCCATATGCCGCACATACCGCTTATGCGCCGTGCGGCATCCGTAGAGAGAGGGAACCGCGCTTCGATGAACACCCATCGCACCGCTCACCGCCTCGTCAGCCGGGCCGCGACGGCCGCCGCCCTGGCCACCGCGCTCGGCCTGGGCGCCGTCCACACCGCCACCGCCTCGGCCCCGTCCGCCGCACCGCTCTCCGTCCGGCCCGCGGCGCCCGGCCCCGACGGTGGCTGGCATCAGAACGGGCTGCATCTGACGGCCGCCGAGAACAAGAAGGTGAACGGCTTCGTCGCCCGCGCCCGGCGGGCCGAGCGCGCCATCAGCCCCGGGGTCCGGGCGGCCGCCAGGATCAGCCATGCCGAACTGGTCGGCTTCGACCAGCGGCTGAAGTCGCCGGACTCGCTCAAGCGCAAGGTCGCCACCTGGATGCTGGAGTCACCGGGACAGACCGTGGACGCATCGCTCCGCAAGATCAACGACGCGGTCCGCTTCACCCTGCAGTGGCCGGCCGGCACGTACAGCCAGGGCGTCCGCACCGCGGCCGGGCTGCTGTCCGCGTGGGGCAACGACTCCACCCGCTGGGCCAACACCTGGAACCGGCCCACCGGCTACAAGGCGATCAACTCCGCCTGGCGCGCGCCCCGCTCCGGTCAGCTCTTCGAGGTCCAGTTCCACACCCCCGAGAGCAAGGCGGCGCAGCTGGAGACGCACAAGCTGTACGAGGAGCAGCGGCTGCCCGGCACCCCGCCCGAGAGGGTCCGGGAGCTCCAGGAGCAGCAGGACGCGATCTTCGCGGCGGTACCGGTCCCGCCGGGCGCCGAGCGGCTGACCGCCCCCGCCCGCCGGCTGCCGTCCCCGGACCCGGCGCGCCGGCTCCCCGCACCGGCCCCCGCCCCCGTCGGCTGACCGGGCCGGCCACCGGGCAGCCCGCCCGCGTCGGCCGGGCGGCGGCACCGGAGGCACGAACGGGGCCGGCCCCGGACATCCCGTCCGGGGCCGGCCTCCGCTGCGTCACGCCTTCGGGGCGACCTTGCTCAGCCCGTTGATGATGCGGTCCATCGCATCGCCGCCCGTGGGGTCGGTGAGGTTGGCGAGCATCTTGAGGGTGAAGCGCATCAGCAGCGGGTGGGTCAGACCGCGCTGGGTGGCGATCTTCATGACCTTGGGGTTGCCGATGAGCTTCACGAAGGCGCGGCCCAGGGAGTAGTAGCCGCCGTAGGTGTCCTTGAGGATCTTCGGGTAGCGCTGCAGGGCCAGTTCGCGCTGCGCGTACGTGGCGCGGGCGTGCGCCTGCACGATGACCTCGGCGGCGATCGCACCGGACTCCATGGCGTAGGCGATGCCCTCGCCGTTGAACGGGTTGACCAGCCCGCCCGCGTCACCGACCAGCAGCAGGCCCTTGGTGTAGTGCGGCTGGCGGTTGAAGGCCATGGGGAGCGCGGCGCCGCGGATCGGGCCGGTCATGTTCTCCGGTGTGTAGCCCCAGTCGGCGGGCATCGAGGCGCACCACGCCTTGAGGATCTCGCGCCAGTCCAGCTCCTTGAAGGCCGAGCTGGAGTTGAGGATGCCGAGGCCGACATTGCTCGTCCCGTCGCCCATACCGAAGATCCAGCCGTAGCCGGGCAGCAGCCGGTCCTGGGCGCCGCGGCGGTCCCACAGCTCCAGCCAGGACTCCAGGTAGTCGTCGTCATGGCGGGGCGAGGTGAAGTACGTACGGACGGCCACGCCCATGGGGCGGTCCTCGCGCCGGTGCAGGCCCATGGCCAGCGAGAGCCGGGTGGAGTTGCCGTCGGCGGCGACGACGAGCGGGGCGTGGAAGGTGACCGGGGTCTTCTCCTCGCCGAGCTTGGCGTGAACGCCGGTGATGTGGCCGGTCAGCTCGTTGACGATCGGCGCGCCCACATTGCAGCGCTCGTGGAGCCGCGCCCCGGCCTTCTGCGCCTGCCGGGCCAGCTGCTCGTCGAAGTCGTCGCGCTTACGGACCAGTCCGTAATCCGGGTACGAGGCCAATTCCGGCCAATCCAGCTGGAGCCGGGAGCCGCCACCGATGATCCGCAGGCCCTTGTTACGCAGCCAGCCCGCTTCCTCGGAGATGTCGATGCCCATCGCGACCAGCTGCTTGGTGGCGCGCGGGGTCAGCCCGTCGCCGCAGACCTTCTCGCGCGGGAACGCGGTCTTCTCCAGCAGGAGCACGTCCAGACCGGACTTGGCGAGGTGATAGGCGGTGGCGGAGCCGGCGGGCCCGGCACCGACAACGATCACATCCGCGCTGTGCTCCGATCGGGCGGTGGTCACGGAATCGGTCACGGACGCGGACTCGGTCACGGCGCTGTCTCCCGGAAGTCGATATCTGGATATCTGGGTGCCGACCGGCACTGGGCATGTGCAGTCTATGGGGGCCTTGGTGATCAGAACCTGAAGGGTTGTCCCGATGAAGTCTGTGCACACACCGCTCCCCGCAATCGAACTGCGCGTGCCCACCGAGGAGGACGCGCTGCACTGGCACCGGGCCTTCGACCACCCGGACGTCATGGAGTTCCATGGAGGCGCCCCCGCCGAACTCTCGGAGTACGAGGAACTCACCGCCCGTCAGCGCCGGCACCACGCGGAGCTGGGCTTCTGCCTGTACACCCTGGTCGACCCGGCGGACGGCGCGGTCATCGGCTTCACCGGAGCCCAGCCCTGGCCGCACGACTGGGGCCCGGCCGGGGAGATCGAGATCGGCTGGCGGCTCGGCCGCGCCTACTGGGGCAAGGGCTACGCCACCGCTGCGGCGCAGGCGGCACTGGATTCCGTACGGGCGGCCGGGGTCCGGCACGTGGTGGCGATGGTGGCCGCCGCGAACGAGCGGTCGATCGCGGTCACCCGGCGGCTGGGAATGCGGCGGGCGGAGACGGTGATCACGCCGAAGGACCGGAAGGCGTACTGCCACCGGCTGGATCTGTGACGCTGCCGCGAACGGAGAGGGCGCTGCGGATTCCTTCCGCAGCGCCCATCGGGCAGCGCGGCGCGGCCGCCGACGACGCCGGGTCCGGGCCGAGCCGCACGGGCGGTTCCGGCTCCGCCGTCAGCGGCAGGCGTCAGCCCCCGGCCGACGTCAGTCCCCGGCCGGCCTGCGCCCCCGGTGCAGCGCCACCACGCCGCCGGTCAGATTGCGCCAGGCCACGTCGGTCCAGCCCACGCCCTGCAGGCGGGCGGCGAGTTCGGGCTGGTTGGGCCAGGTGCGGATGGACTCGGCGAGGTAGACATAGGCGTCCGGGTTGCTGCTGACCGCGCGGGCCACCGGCGGCAGCGCCCGCATCAAGTACTCGGTGTAGACGGTCCGGAACGGCGCCCAGGTCGGCTCGCTGAACTCACAGATCACGACCCGGCCGCCGGGCTTGGTGACCCGGTACAGCTCCGCCAGCGCGGCATCGGTGTCCTGGATGTTGCGCAGCCCGAAGGAGATGGTGACGGCGTCGAACACCTCGTCCGCGAACGGCAGCCGGGTACCGTCACCGGCCGTGAACGGCAGCCACGGGTGCCGCTTCTTGCCCTCCCCCAGCATGCCGACGGAGAAGTCGCACGGCACCACGTACGCACCGGTCCTGGCGAACGGCAGCGAGGAGGTGCCGGTACCGGCCGCGAGGTCGAGCACCCGCTCGGCGGGCCGTGCGGCCACCGCACGCTCCACCTCCTTGCGCCACAGCCGCGCCTGCCCCAGGGAGAGCACGTCGTTGGTGAGGTCGTACCGCGCCGCCACGTCGTCGAACATCGCGGCGACTTCGTGCGGCTGCTTGTCCAGGGATGCTCGGGTCACCCGGCCATTGTCCACCGTGCCGGCGCCGGGGAACGCACCGGGCACGGCCCGGCACGCCCGCCGTCAGCGGCGGCGGTACACCAGACGGCCGGCCAGGACGGTGGCCAGGCAGCTGCCGTCCTCGGCGAAGACCGCGAAATCGGCCGCGCCGCCGACGGTCAGCTCACGGGGACGGCCGCCGGGCGGCTCCGCGAGCCCGGACCGCTGGACGGCCGTACGGACCGCGGGCCGGGTGAACGGCCCGGTCAGCGCCGTCGTCCCGGTGGCCAGCAGGCGCTGCAGGCCACGGCGGGCGCCGGCGCCCCAGCGGGTCTCGGTCATGCCGAGGGCGGCGAGCGCCTCGCCCGTGACCGGCTCGCTGCCGAGCTCATCGGCCTCGCGCGGGTCGGGGTGGTAGGCGGCCTCCAACAGCGCGGCGCCCTCGGGTTCGTACCGGCCGGGCGTCAGCACGCCGTCCCACTCCCGGACCCGCGCCCGGTCGCCGTAGGCCGCCCACAGCTCCTCGTACGGGCCGATGGCGGCGATCCGGGCGCCGTCGACGACGACCGCATGCCCGGGAGCGGGCTCCCCCTCATGGCTGAGCCGGACACCGCGGACGCGGTGAAGTGTCAGCATCCGCGGCTCAGTTGGCCTCGACCAGCTTCAGCTCCGGATGCGCCGTGCCGCCCTCGATCGCCGTGGACGACAGATGCGAGACGACCTTGTCGTCGACCGGGTCGTTGGCCGGGTCGTCGTGGACGACCAGGTGCTCATAGGTGGTCGCGCGCTGCGCCGGGACCCGGCCCGCCTTGCGGATCAGGTCGATGATCTCCGTGCGGTTGGAGCGGTGCTTGGCGCCGGCCGAGGAGACCACGTTCTCCTCCAGCATGATCGAGCCGAGGTCGTCCGCGCCGTAGTGCAGCGACAGCTGGCCGATCTCCTTGCCGGTGGTCAGCCACGAGCCCTGGATGTGCGCGACGTTGTCGAAGAAGAGCCGCCCGATGGCGATCATGCGCAGGTACTCGAAGAGGGTGGCCTGCGTCTGGCCCTTCAGGTGGTTGTTCTCCGGCTGGTAGGTGTACGGGATGAAGGCGCGGAAGCCGCCCGTACGGTCCTGGACGTCGCGGATCATCCGCAGGTGCTCGATCCGCTCGGCGTTGGTCTCGCCGGTGCCCATCAGCATCGTGGAGGTCGACTCCACGCCCAGCTCGTGGGCCGTCTCCATGATCTCCAGCCAGCGCTCACCGGACTCCTTCAGCGGAGCGATGGCCTTACGGGGGCGCGCCGGCAGCAGCTCGGCGCCGGCGCCGGCGAAGGAGTCGAGGCCGGCGGCGTGGATGCGCTGGATCGCCTCCTCGACGGACACCTTGGAGATCCGGGCCATGTGCTCGACCTCGGAGGCGCCGAGGGAGTGGATGACCAGCTGCGGGAAGGCCTTCTTGATGGCGGAGAAGTGCTCTTCGTAATACTCGACGCCGTAGTCCGGGTGGTGGCCGCCCTGGAACATGATCTGGGTGCCGCCCAGTTCGACGGTCTCCGCACAGCGGCGCAGGATGTCGTCGAGGTCGCGGGTCCAGCCCTTGGCGGTGTCCTTGGGCGCGGCGTAGAAGGCGCAGAACCTGCAGGCCGTCACGCACACATTGGTGTAGTTGATGTTGCGCTCGATGATGTACGTCGCGATGTGCTCGGTACCGGCGTAGCGGCGGCGGCGTACGGCGTCGGCGGCCTTGCCCAGCGCGTGCAGCGGAGCGGAGCGGTACAGGTCGAGCGCTTCCTCCGGCGTGATGCGGCCGCCCTGCGCGGCGCGGTCGAGTACGGACTGGAGGTCGGCGTTCTCGGTCACCGGGGCGTCCCTTTCGCAGGCGGGCATCACGAACTGAACCAGCGTACGTCAGGGGTACGACAGCCTCGCTCGCGGCCGGACCGGGGCCCGGGCGGCGGCCTCCCGCCGTCAGCCGAGGGGAGAGCGCCGCCGGACGGCCTCAGGGGTTCGGAAGTGCGGGACGCACCCCTTCACCACCCTCATCAACCGCCCTCCTCAGTAGTACGGGTTGTACGCCTTCCTGCTGTAACACGAGGAGACCGGGCTGCTGCCCTTGACCTTCTGGGCCTCGACCCGGGCGCTGACGATGCCCGAGCTCTCCGAGGCGTACGTCTTCCACCGCTTGACCGTGCCGGCTCCGTCGCGGTTCGCGCGCCAGGAGTAGGTGACCCGCTTCCCGGAGCCGGTGACGATGTCGAGACGCACCCGCACCCAGGCGCCGTCCGCCGTCAGATCGTGCGCGCTGAGCCCCACCAGGCCCAGCTTGGTCTTGCCGGTGTAACCCCAGTTCAGCGTGGCGCCCGCACCGCCGCCCGGCGTGCGGCAGTCGGCGGTGTTGACGCCCGCCGCACCGGCCGGTCCGGCCGACACCGAGGCAAGCACCGCGACGGCACCCGCCAGGGCGGCAAGGGCACGCGTACGTCGTCTCATGGGTCCCCCTGTTGCACATGTCCAAGATCCTTGCGCGCTCGCAAGACCGCCCCCATCCTGCCCGAACGCGCCCCCCGTGCGCCGCCCGGCACCGGCCGGTGAACCGGGCCGCGCGGCCGCGCGCTACCGGACGGCCGCCGCCTCCAGCAGCTGCACCGTCACATCCGCCGGGAAGCCGGTCGTAGGCCCGACCCGCCGGGCGAACTCCGTGACGCCCCTCAGCTGGGCGGGCCCGAAGCGGAAGTCCAGCGTGGTGAAGTACCGCTCCAGCACCGGCTCGTCGAAGGTCTCCCAGCGGGCCGCCTGCTCGGCGACCTTGGTGACCTCCTCCAGCGACAGATCACGCGAGGCGAGAAACGCCTCGTGCACCTTCTGCACCACGGCCGGCTCGCGCTCCAGGTACTCGCGCCGGGTCGCCCAGACGGCGAAGACGAACGGCAGGCCCGTCCACTCCTTCCACATCTGGCCGAGGTCGTGCACCTCCAGGCCCAGCCGGGGCCCGTCGTGCAGATTGGCGCGCAGCGCGGCATCGCCGATCAGCACCGCCGCGTCCGCCTCCTGCATCATCAGGCCGAGGTCCGGCGGGCAGCTGTAGTACTCGGGCCGCACCCCGATCTTCTCGGCCAGCAGCAGCTGGGCCAGCCGTACGGACGTCCGCGAGGTCGAGCCGAGCGCGACCCGGGCACCGTCCAGCTGGTCCAGCGGCTTCTGCGAGACGATCACGCAGGACATGACCGGGCCGTCACAGCCCACGGCGAGGTCGGGGAACGCGACGAGGTCGTCGGCGGCCCGCAGGAATTCCACGAGGGTGATCGGCGCGATGTCGAGTTCCCCGCGGACCAGCTGCTCGCTGAGCTTCTCCGGCGTGTCCTTGCTGAGATCCAGATCGAGCAGGGTGCCCGTACGGGCAAGGCCCCAGTAAAGGGGCAGGCAGTTCAGGAACTGGATGTGGCCCACTCGCGGCCGGCTGCGACGGCGGCCGGCGTCGGCTCCCGCGGGTGCGTCTCCGAAGGTTGAATTGTCCACATGCGGAGGCTAGACCTGTCTCCCTTGGGGCAGCGCAGCGGGTCGCCGTATGGACGTTAGTGCGGTCGGTTAAACGTGATCTTTGGCTCTTCCGCCTCAGGAGCAGCACATGCTACGCTCAGCGCAAGTTGCAGTTTGGTTTCCCTTGCAGTACAGAGCCTGCGGAGCATGTGACCCCGCAGGCTCTTGTAGTTTCAGACTTCTTTGCAGGTTCTGGAGCAGGGCAACCCTTTGGCCCAAGGAGGGCTTATGGCTACCGGAACCGTCAAGTGGTTCAACGCTGAAAAGGGCTTCGGCTTCATCGCCCAGGACGGCGGCGGCCCGGATGTCTTCGTCCACTACTCGGCGATCAACGCCTCTGGTTTCCGCTCCCTGGAGGAGAACCAGCAGGTGAACTTCGACGTCACGCAGGGCCCGAAGGGTCCGCAGGCGGAGAACGTTACGCCGGTCTAAGTTGCCCGGCCCGGAATTCCTTCCAGGTCGCCCCTAAGCAGTACCTAAGGAGCCTCGCTCCGCCACTCCGGTGGCGAGCGGGGCTCCTGCCTTTTGTCCGCCGCCACCGGCACCGACACGAATGGCGGCCACATGAATTCTCGTCGTCCGGCACATGACACACCCGAATGCCGCACGCAATAGAGAATTCCCCCCGCCAATGACACCCCGATCGACGGCTCACCTCGACGCCGGCCGAGGCGATCCCGCCGGGGCAAGGGAAATCCGTACAGACTTACCGCCCCGGTCGGCCGAAAGACCCCACTCGGCACGGCCAAAAACCTCCCCTCCCCAGCCGCCGTCGGAAACAGCACGCGGCCGGCCATACCGGGGGCGAGCGAGCCGCCCGCCCCAGACCCCCCGGCGCGACCGACACCCCGCGCAACTGTGTACCGAAGCGATCACGGAAAGTGGTCACATCGGAACATGACCCGGCCTACCGTGGGCAGAATGAGCGAGCACTTGCCCCCGCAGAAGCCCTGCCCCGACTGCGCCGGCAGAGGCACCGTGGACTGGGAGACGCCGACCGGCGAGCGCGTCACCACACAGTGCTCCGGTTGTGGCGGCACCGGAACCGTCCTGGCATAGAGGAGGCAGAGGCAAGATGGCGGCCTCCAGTAGGAACGGTAAGCCGGTCGGCCTGGACGAGCAGTACGTCGGCAAGCTGCCGTGCTCGACCTGCGGGATACGGTCGATGAAACTGCCCGGCCGGCAGGGCGGGTTGTGCATCCCCTGCTACGCCGACGAATGTGCGGCCGCCGGCCGGCGCGCGGCAACGGCAGGCACCTGGGTCGCCGCGAATTTCGTGGGCGACCCGTGTCTTGCCTGCGGTTCGCGGTCCGTTGACGCCAACGGCTGGGCGTTCTGGTGCAACACCTGCGACATGCAGACGGCGGTGGCCCTGCCACCGCGGTGAGAAGCCCCGCATCGCGGGGCGGGACGAAGCCGCCGTCGGTCCGCGCGCTCGGCGCCGCCCGCCCGGCTCCCCTTGGACAACTCGCCCCGCAGCAACCGCCCTTGACGGTCTCTTGGAGTGTGCGGCCCGCCGCCTTCCGCTTCCGGCGCCACTCGGCGCCGTAGAAGGCGGGAGCGTACGGCGGAGGCAGCCGCAGCCGCCCGGTGTGAAGTCAGCCAGATGCGGCACCACGGCATTGCACGTCAGACCCCGTGCCACCTCCCCCACAGAGGTGACACGGGGTTCCAGTTTGACGCGTCAAAGGCTTTTGCTCCAGACCGGGGGTCATCTGCTTTCGTAGAGGTCCGCTATCTCCTTGGCGAAATCGCGGGCGACCGCGGCACGGCGGAGTTTCAGGGACGGGGTGAGATGCCCGGTTTCCTCGGTGAAGTCCACCGGCAGGACGGCGAAGCGGCGGATGGATTCGGCGCGGGAGACCAGTTCGTTGGCGTCGTCGACGGCGCGCTGGAGGTCGGCCAGCAGGCGCGCGTCGCGGACCAGCCGCTCGGGCGGCAGGTCCTGCTTCTTGTTCATCTGGCGCCAGTGCGCGAGACCGTCCGGCTCCAGGGTGAGCAGGGCGGTGATGTAGGGGCGGTTGTCGCCGATGACCATGCACTGGCCGACGAGGGGGTGCGAGCGGAGGCGGTCCTCCAGAGGGGCCGGGGCGACGTTCTTGCCGCCCGTCGTCACGATGATCTCCTTCTTGCGGCCGGTGATGGTGAGGTAGCCGTCCGGGTCGAGGGCTCCGAGGTCGCCGGTCGCGAACCAGCCCTGGTCGGTGACGGGGCGGGCCGCGCCGAGGGCCGCGTCCCAGTAGCCGGAGAAGACGTGGTCGCCGTGGATCAGGATCTCGCCGTCGTCGGCGATGCGGACGGCGGTGCCGGGGAGGGGCCAGCCGACCGTGCCGATACGGGGCCGGAGGGGCGGGGTGACGGTGGTGGCCGCGGTCGTCTCCGTCAGGCCGTAGCCCTCGAAGATCTCGATACCGGCGCCGGTGTAGAAGGCGGCGAGGCGGCGGCCGAGGGGTGAACCGCCGCAGAGGACATGGCGGACCTTGCCGCCGAGGGCGGCGCGGATACGGCGGTAGACGAGGGGGGCGTAGAGCTTGCGGGCGCCCTTGAGGGCCACGCCGGGGCCCGGGCCCGTCCCGTGCTCCTTGGCCTCGACGGCCTCGCCGTAGGAGCGGGCAATACGGACCGCGCGGTCGAAGGAGGCGGCGCGGCCCATCTTCTCCGCGGTGGCCCGTCCGGTGTTGAAGACCTTCTCCAGGACGTACGGAATGGCCAGCAGGAAGGTCGGCCGGAAGCCGGCCAGGTCGGCGAGCAGGTCGTCGGTCCGGATGCTGGGGGCGTGGCCGAGGCGGACGCGGGCGCGCAGACAGCCGACGGCGACCATACGGCCGAAGACATGGGAGAGCGGGAGGAAGAGGAGGGTGGCGGCGGGCTCCTCGCTGACCGACTTGAAGACCGGGTGCAGCAGCTCGACGGCGTTGTCGGCCTCGGCGAAGAAATTGGCGTGGGTGAGCGCGCAGCCCTTGGGGCGGCCGGTGGTGCCGGAGGTGTAGATGAGGGTGGCGAGGGCGTACGGGCCGGTGGCGGCGCGGCGCTCGTCCACCGCCTCGTCCGGCACGTCGCGGCCCGCCGAGACGAGTTGGGAGACGGCGCCGGTGTTGAACTGCCAGAGGTGGTCGAGGGCGGGGAGTTCGGTGCGGAGGCCGCTGATCAGGCGGGTCTCGTCGACGCCCTCCACGACGCAGGCGCGGGTGCCGGAGTCGTGCAGGATCCACTGTGCCTGGTGGGCGGAGGACGTGGGGTAGATGGGGACGGTGACCAGACCGGCCGCCCAGGCGGCGAAGTCGACGAGGGTCCACTCGTAGGTCGTACGGGCCATGATCGCGAGCCGGTCGCCGAGACGGAGGCCGTGGGCGATCAGGCCCTTGGCGACGGCGCGCACCTCGGCGGCGAACTCCGCGGCGGTCACATCACGCCAGATGCCGCTGGGCTGCTTACGGGCGAGCACGACGTCGGCGGGGGCCTCGTCGGCGTTGAGGAAGGGAAGGTCCCCGAGCGAGCCGCTGCGTACGGGCGGGGCCAGCGGGGGGACGTAGACCTCGCGGACCGTGCCGTTGACCACGGTTTTCTGCGGCTCGGTGAGGGTGGGGGCGGAGGTGTGGGTGGGGGCGGAGGTGGGAGTGGGTGCGGTGAGTGGTCCGGTGGGTGCACTTTCCTGGTGGGACACGAGCGGCTCCTCGTTTTCCTGTGGAGTGCGGGTTGCCGTGGGCTGGCGCCGTTTCGCCTACGGGGTGTGGGTGGTGGGGTCGGAGGGGACGCCCGGTAACCCGTCCTCGGCGCGGGCGGCCCTGGTCCCGGAGGTTGGGAGCCCCGTTGTTCGCTCCGGGTCCTGCGGGCGGCTCACCGGACATCCCCTCCGACCGCCGTACGGGGGCGGCTGAACCGCCGTACCGATCACCGTCACCAACCCATGCGCCACCCCTTGGCAGGGACCTGGCCGGGCCGCCCGCAGTTGGGCGCGGCCAGGGTCTGGGCCGTGACGGACGGTGTCACCGGGCCGCAGCCGGCAACGCTGAATGGTTGGAGGGGATGTACCGGTGCCCGCCCGCAGGACTGGAGCGAACGCCGGGGCACTCAATCCCATGGACCCGCGTCGCCCGCGCCGATGGGGGCACCTCCCGGCCGAAGGCTGGGGGAGGGTACCGGTGCGTCCCCTCCGACCCCCGCGGCAACCACACAACCCGCAAAACCCCAGCCCCCACGAAGCCGGACGGCTAACACGCACCCCACACGGCCCAAGCCCCCGCCGGGCGGCAGATGGACCCCGAAGCCCACCCCTCGGCGGCGTCGAACTACCGCACGTCATCGTGGTGTCGGCCTCGTCGGGTCCGAACACCGGCTTGGGCTGGGCGAGTTGTGCCGGCACGGCGACGGTGACGGCGACCGGCGGCGGACGGCTCGCTCGCGGCGGCGGCGGGGGAATCCGTGGCACGCATCCTCGACCCAGCTCCTGACCCGACGGTAACCTTACTTCGGCGTAAATTTACGCGAGGACCGGTAGTTGGCCAATGCCCGCGCGCCACCTTCGTTCGGGCAATTCCGGCCAGGGTCGCGGCGGACGCACCCACGTCGGCCGCGTTCCACGTACCGGGCACACCCTCCCCTCCCTACAGCCACACCCTTTCCACGTACCGACCACGCCGGAAGGGCGAACCCCTCAAGCCGCAGCCCCGGCCCCCGACAGACGGGGACCGGGGCGGCAGTCGGCGGGCAGGCCGCGTCAACGCCTGGCGCAGGAGGGGCTCTCGTGGCCGACGAGGCCGCTCGGCGGCCATCGGTCCCCGCCCATCAGGCGGCCGAGGCCCGTCCAGGCGAAGTTCATCATCATGGCCGCCGTGTCCTTGGCCGACGGATGCTCGGGTTCGCCCGAAGCACCTTCGTCCGTACGGACATTGGCCCACTCGGCGAGCGACTCGGCCGCGCCGACAAGGGCGTGCGCGAGCCCGGCGACCTCGCGTTCGGCCAGCTCGCCGACGCAGCCCGCCTCCTTTGCGGCTGCACCCAGCAACTCCGTGACGAACTCGACGATCCCCGCCCGCATCGAGGCCACTTCACGCGCGAACGGCTCACCGTGCGTCCGCGCCTGCTGGTGGAGTACGGCCCAGCCGTACGGATGCTCGGCGGTGTGCGCGAAGAAACCCTTCAGGCCGCTCCACAGCTGCCGGTCGGCCGCCACCCCCGGCTCGACGGCCGCCGTCACGGCTGCCACCAGAGCCTCCGACTCCCGCCGGATCACCGTGTTGAACAGGTCTTCCTTCGAATTCAGGTAGAGATAGACCAGCGGCTTGGAAACTCCGGCCAGCTCGGCGATCTCGTCCATCGAGGCCGCCCGGTATCCACGCCGTGCGAACGTCAGCACCGCGGCATCCAGCATCTGCTGCTCCCGGACGGCGCGCGGCACCCGCTTGCTCTTCACAGCTCCCACCCTGAATGTCCCTCCATCCCGCCCCTTTACTGCAAAGTAAGTTTACGATCTTCGCTTCCTGCCCCTCATCCCTTGACGCGTTCGCGCCCATGACGAGACGATACGTATCGTCGCGCTGCTCCGTGGTGCGACGCCCTTGTCCGCATCACTTGGAGGACCACCCCATGCAGCAGTTCATCGACGCCGCCCCCGGCATCCGCCTGTGGACCGAGCAGCGCGGCGCCGCCGACGCGGCTCCGCTGCTGTTGGTCATGGGCGCCCAGGCGTCCGGCCTCGGCTGGCCGGAGCCGCTGGTCGACGCGCTGGCCGCGCACCACCGGGTGATCCGCTACGACCACCGCGACACCGGCCGCTCCACCTGGTCCTTCGACGAGCAGCCCTACCGGATCGCCGATCTCGCCGATGACGTGATCGCGGTCCTGGACGGGCTGGGCATCGACCGGGCACATATCGTCGGCATGTCATTGGGCGGCATGCTTGCCCAGATGGTGCTCGCCGACCACCCCGACCGACTGCTCAGCGCCACTCTCATCGGCACCATGGCCCTCAGCACCACCCCCTACACCCGCCCCGACGGCAGCACGGTCCCGGCCGACGCGCTGCCGGGCATCGCACCCGAGGTCCTGGAGCTGTGGGCCCGTCCGGTCGAGGACCACGGTGCGGCGGCCGAGGTGGAGCGCCGGATCGAACACTGGCGCGTACTCGCCGGTGGCCGGCTCCCCTTCGACGAGGACTGCTTCCGTGCCTTCGAGCAGCGCGTCATCGCGCACACGGGGCACCACCGGGTGGGCACCGCGCACGGCCGTGCGGCGGACGACGGCATGCTCCGTACCGACCAGCTCGCCAAGAACGAGGTGCCGGCCCTGGTGGTCAGCGCGCCCGCCGAGCCCGTCTTCCCGCCGCCGCACCCCCAGCACCTGGCCCAGTGCGTCCGGGGCGCGGAGCTCGTCGAGATCCCGGGCATGGGTCATGCGCTGCCGCCCGCCGTACACGCGCCGCTGGCCACGGCGATCCTGGCCCGCACGGGAGCGGTGACGGGCTGAGACCGGTCCCCACCGGGCCCGGCGGCCGGCCCGGCCGGGGGACGACGCCGCCACGCGGATCCAGGCACCGCCGCCGCCCGGCCCCGGGCCGGCTCCGCCCCTGGCGGACCCACCACTCGGCTGGGCTGCCTCACTGACCCCTTAGGTACAGTGCAGGCCAAGTAATCACCCTGTTTCCGCAAAGACTTGGGATGGCGCGGGCACAGGGGGACGCGGCAGGTCAACGGGAGGACGGGGCGAATGGGCGGCACGGGGTACGACGTAGAGAGCACGGCTCTACGTCGCTATGCGAACGCGGCGGACCACGCGGCGGACCAAGTGGAGAAGATCCGGAACCGGGTCGGCAAACTGCAGCTGTCCAGCGGTGTGTTCGGACAGCTGGCGGAGTCCGACAGCCTCAAGTCGGACTACGACACGCAGTCCGAGGAGGCGGTGAACGACCTCCACGACGTCAAGGAATCGCTGGGCGCCATCGCCGACGGGATCCGTCTGACGGCCGAAGCGTACGACAACAACGAGGATGACCAGGTCTACGCCCTCGGCGGGGGAGCCTCGTGAGCCAGGCACTGGAGCGCATCGGGTTCGACGTCGACTGGAGCAACCCGCTGGCGGGTGCGCTCGACTCCGTCATCCGGGGGGCCATCAAGGACCTCGGCCTCGACGAATACCTGGAAAAGGTCAGCGGCGACAACGAGAAACTGCTCGAAACCGCCAGGGAATGGCGAGCCGCCGCCCGTGACATGAACGGCGTCCTCGAGGATCTGCTCGCCGAGCGGAAGACGTTGCAGCGGTCATGGACCGGCGAGGCGTCGGAAGCCTTCGGCGCCACCATGACGGAGTTCGAAAAGGCCCTCAAGGCCGAGGCCGAAGACATGAACACGGTCGCCGAACTCCTCGAAATGGCCGCGGAGGCGTGCGCCGAGGCCGAGGAAACGATGATCGTGCTGATCACCGAGATCGTCGAGGCCCTGCTGGTCGCGGCCGCGACGGCGGCGATCGTCGCGATTCTGACCGCTGGTGTCGGCGCCGCGATCGGTCCGCTCATCGGCGCCGCGGGGGCCGCGCACCGTGCGATGAAGGCCGTACGGATCACCGCGAAGCTGGCGGACAAGCTCAAGGATCTCGCCGACCGGATGCGGGCGGTGCAAAAGCTGCGGCGGGCGCGTATCAAGGCCAAGGCGCTGTGGCGGAACAAGAACGCCCGCAAGAAGATCAACAAGAACCTCAAGCGCATCGGCAACAAGGTGGTGGGCGCCAAGGCGGTCGGTGCCGTCATCGATGCGGGGCCGCTGGCGAACAGCGTCCTCGAACACCACACCGGCGTCGACGTCGGCGAGTGGGTCTCCGAGAAGACCGCCGGTGTCACCGAGAAGGCCCAGGAGGCGGGTAACGCGGCCGAGCGTGCGATCAACGACACCACCGGCCTCAAAGAGGTCCACATCGGCGACAAGAGCTGGGACGTCGAGCATCAGACCCCCGTCGGCCCGAGCGCCCCGAAGGCCGAGCAGCCGACCGAGCAGCAGAAGCAGTACGCCGACCGGCCCGACTCCGAGCGCTTCACCGACCGCCTGGCCGACAGCGCAGCGCGGTCCAAGCCCGTCCGGGAGGTCTTCGGATGAGTCTGCGGGTCGCCTGGGGGAGGGTGCCGTACAAGGAGGCGAGGGAGCGCGCGGCGCAGGCGCTGCCGGCCGGGGAGCGTCTCGTACAGAGCGAAGTCGCTCTCCCCGGGCGGAAGTTGCCCAAGCCGTGGCGGTGGAACCGCCCCCGCGTCCTGGCCGGCCGGCGTCTCCCGGGCGACCGCTGGGAAGGCACCAAGCGGGCCTTCTGGTCGGTCTACTGGCGTATCGACGCGATCCTCGAACCGATCCCCGATTTCTTCGGGGGGCGGCGCCCGAAGGGCAAGGCGCTCAAGGGCGGCTGGGGAAGCCTGGCGGGCGGGCTGGCCACCGCGCTGTGGCCGCGCGTGCCGACCACGGACGCGCTGCCGGTGCTCCAGCTCACCGACCGCCGACTGCACGTCAGCTATGTCCAGCGGGGCCGCCGCCGCGGAGAACTGGGCGCCGTCGAGCCGGGCTGGAGCGCGGCGCCGGAGCAGGTGGCCTGGGTCCGGCACCGTACCGACATCGACGCCGACAGCTTCGAATTCGGCTTCACGGACGGCTCCTGGGCCCGGGTGAATCTGCCGAGCCAGCACGCCGTGTACTTCACGGAGTGCTTTCCCCGGGCGGAGGCGGGACGGCCTTAGCGGGGCGGCGTTAGCGGGGCGGCCTTAGCGCGCCGGGCGCCACCGGCCTCCCGGCGAGGCTGTACGTACGGATGCGCCCCGGTCCTTGGATCCAAGGACCGGGGCGCATCGGTGTGACAGGCCGAGAACTACGCAGGAGTCGGCACCGGCACGGAGACCTTCTCGTCCGTGCCCTCGGCACCGGCCGTCTCCACGCTGATGCTCCGGGCTCCGTTGTAGGCGTCGCGGTCGAGGATCTTCTCCCGGGCGGACACCAGGATCGGGATGACCGCCTGACCGGCCACGTTGGTGGCCGTCCGCATCATGTCCAGGATCGGGTCGATGGCCATCAGCAGGCCGACGCCCTCCAGGGGCAGGCCCAGTGTGGACAGGGTCAGCGTCAGCATGACCGTCGCGCCGGTCAGACCGGCGGTGGCGGCGGAGCCGATGACGGAGACGAAGGCGATGAGGAGGTAGTCGCCGATGCCCAGGTGGACATCGAAGATCTGCGCGATGAAGATCGCGGCGATCGCCGGGTAGATCGAGGCGCAGCCGTCCATCTTGGTCGTCGAGCCGAACGGCACCGCGAAGGAGGCGTACTCACGGGGCACGCCGAGGCGCTCGGTGACCTGCTGGGTGACCGGCATGGTGCCGACCGAGGAGCGGGAGACGAAGGCCAGCTGGATGGCGGGCCAGGCGCCGCGGAAGAACTGCAGCGGGTTGACCTTGGCGACGGTCGACAGCAGCAGCGGGTAGACCCCGAAGAGCACCAGGGCGCAGCCGACGTAGATGTCGACGGTGAAGGTCGCGTACTTGCCGATCAGGTTCCAGCCGTACGTCGCGATGGCGTTGCCGATGAGGCCGACGGTGCCGATCGGGGCGAGGCGGATGACCCACCACAGGGCCTTCTGGAGCAGTTCGAGGACCGAGCGGCTGATCGTGAGGACGGGCTCGGCCTTCTCGCCGAGCTGCAGCGCGGCGATACCGGCGACGGCGGCCATGAAGACGATCTGCAGGACGTTCAGCTCGGTGAACGGCGTGATGATGTCGGTGGGGACGATGCCGGTCAGGAAGTCGATCCAGGAGCCGGCCTCGTCGGGGGCCTTGCCGTCCTTGGGGGTCAGGCCGGTGCCCGCGCCGGGGTTGCTGAGCAGGCCGATCGCCAGGCCGATCGCGACCGCGATCAGCGAGGTGACCATGAACCACAGCAGGGTGCGGGAGGCGAGCCGGGCGGCGTTGTTGACCTGCCGCAGATTGGTGATCGACACCAGGATCGCGAAGAAGACCAGTGGCGCCACGGCCAGCTTCAGCAGCTGGACGAAGAGATCGCCGATGTGCTGCAGCGTGGTGGTGAGCCAGCCGACGTCACCGCTCTTGGCGATCCAGCCGAGCAGCACGCCCAGGGCGAGACCGGCCAGGATCTGCGCCCAGAACGGGATCTTGGGTATGCGGGAGGACCGGGGACTCTGCGGGGCCTGTGAAGACTCGGTGGTCTCGGCAGACGTGGACAACGGACACACTCCGGGGACAGGTGAGGGACGTCAGGGGACGGCGAAAAGAAGCGCCGGGAACTCGAGCGGCTGCGGAGCAGCTGCGTTGCGGGCCTCTCCCGCCCGGAGGGGTGGGGAGAAGGATCTCCGGCCGCTGGAGAAGAGAGGTCAGCGGCGGCAACAGGCCGCGGACATACAGCGGCAGAGATCGACATGCAGGCGCGCCACGAGCGGAGTGCTCATGGGGGACGGGGGCGCGGCTGCTGTCTTCATGACGAGCACGTTAACACTTGAACTTTGAGGAACCCAAAGAAAATCTTTGGGTTCCCGGGAGGGCCGTGCGCCGGAGTCTCCGTCAGAAACGCGACAGGCGCCCGGCCGTGGAGCAAAGTCCACGGCGACGGGCGCCTGTCGCGGAGGTGCGGCTGTGAGGCGTCTTACATAAAGGTCCAGGCCTTCAGAGCAGGCCGTCCTCCTGGCCGGCGTTGGCCGCGAGGCGCTCACGCTGGCGGTCGACCTTGGCGACGATCTGCTCGGACATCGCGTCCCGCTGCTTGCGCAGCAGCACAAAGCTGAGCGGCGCGGAGATCACGATGGCGAGCAGCAGCATCCACACGGTGTTGGCGGCGCCGATGGCGAGCGGAATGATCCGGAAGTACGCCAGCACCCACACCACGGCGAACGAGGCGACGAAGAGGCCGATGCGAAGGGCGGTGTAGCGGAGCGTGGCGAAGTTGTGGCTACTCACGGATGGGACCTTCTCCTCAACGGCAACCTAAAGGGTCTGCATCCAGTCAAGCACAGCGCTTCGGGCGATCTTCGCGGCCCCCGCCGCAGCCCGGCCCTGGCGCGGGCCCGGCCCCTCGGCGGCCCGCCCGGCCCGGCGGCCGGCCCGTCAGCCCAGATCCAGCCACATGGTGATGTCGTCGCGGTAGTCGTCGTCGGCCACCCGGATCGCGCCGGGCACCCGGCCGACCTCCTGGTAGCCGCAGGCCTCGTAGAAGGGGCGGGCGCCGGAGCCGCCGCGGCAGGTGAGACGGAGGGCGGTGATGCCCTCGACGGAGCGGGCGGCGTCGGCGACCGCCGTCATCAGCCGGCGGCCGGTGCCCCGGCCCTGGAGGGAGGGGTGGACCATGACGGTGTAGACCCACAGCCAGTGCTTCATCAGACGGTGGCTGTTGGTGGTGAGGAACGCCGTGGCCAGGACCCGGCCGTCCGCGTCGCGGCCGGCCACCAGGTGCTGGCGGCCCTCGGCCATGGCCGTCAGGTGCTTGAGGAGCTCCGGGCGGACGTCCTCACGGGTCACCGGCGGGACGAATCCGACCGCGCCCCCGGCGTTGGAGACATCGGCCCACAACGCGCATATTCCGTCATGGAGTTCGGGGGTGAGGGAAGGGTCCAGGTCGAAACGCACGTTCATGACCCGGACCCTAACTCTCGCCGTCGGCGGTGCTCCCGCGCAGGTCAGACGCGCATCGGCTGCGGGGATTCGCGGCGGTCCGGGTCCGGGCCCGGGTACTCGCGGATGGCCTCGTAGCGGGTGTTGCGCTCGACGGGGCGGAAGCCGGCGTCGCGGATCAGGTCCAGCAGGTCCTCACGGGTCAGCTTGTTGGGCGTGCCGTAGTTGTCCGCGTCGTGCGTGATCTTGTACTCGACGACCGAGCCGTCCATGTCGTCCGCGCCGTGCTGCAGGGCGAGCTGGGTGGTCTGCAGACCGTGCATGACCCAGAAGCACTTGATGTGCGGGACGTTGTCGAAGAGGAGGCGGGAGACCGCGAAGGTCTTCAGGGCCTCGGCGCCGGTCGCCATCGTCGTCCGGGCCTGGAGCTTGTTGCGGACCTTGCCGTCCTGCATGTCCACGAAGTCGTGCTGGTAGCGCAGCGGGATGAAGACCTGGAAGCCGCCGGTCTCGTCCTGGAGCTCACGCAGGCGCAGCACATGGTCGACGCGGTGGCGGGGCTCCTCGATGTGCCCGTAGAGCATCGTCGAGGGGGTCTTGAGGCCCTTCTCGTGGGCGAGGCGGTGGATGCGCGACCAGTCTTCCCAGTGGGTGCGGTGGTCGACGATGTGCTGCCGGACCTCCCAGTCGAAGATCTCGGCGCCGCCGCCGGTCAGTGACTCCAGTCCGGCGTCGATCAGCTCGTCGAGGATCTCGGAGGCGGTCAGCCCGGAGATGGTCTCGAAGTGGTGGATCTCGGTGGCGGTGAAGGCCTTGAGGGAGACGTTCGGCAGGGCCTTCTTCAGCTCGCTGAGCGAGCGGGGGTAGTAGCGCCACGGCAGGTTGGGGTGGAGCCCGTTGACGATGTGCAGCTCGGTGAGGTTGTCGTTCTCCATCGCCTTGGCGAGGCGGACGGCCTCCTCGATGCGCATCGTGTACGCGTCCTTCTCACCCGGCTTGCGCTGGAAGGAGCAGTAGGCGCACGACGCGGTGCACACATTGGTCATGTTGAGGTGACGGTTGACGTTGAAGTGGACGACGTCGCCGTTCTTGCGCGTGCGCACCTCGTGGGCGAGGCCGCCCAGCCATGCCAGGTCGTCGGACTCGTAGAGGGCGATACCGTCCTCGCGGGTCAGCCGCTCCCCGGCGTGGACCTTCGCCTCCAGCTCGCGCTTGAGGCCCACATCCATCGACGCAGCCATCCGGTCGCCTCCCAGTCTCTGCCGTATCGGTGCCGTTCTTCGGAGCCCGAAACGGGCTTCGTCGAGCGTACTCCCCCGTAATGAGGGCGGACGGGGCCCCCTGGCCACCCGTCCGCTCCGGTGTGTCCCGCCGGCGCCCGGTGGCCTATTCGGCCTCTTCGGGCAGTTGGCCGACGCGGTTCTCCCACTTGGTGGAGAGCACGATCGTGGTGCGCGTACGGGAGACGCCCTTGGTGCCGGACAGCCGCCGGATGGTGCGCTCCAGACCGTCCACGTCACCCACCCGCACCTTGAGCATGTAGGAGTCGTCGCCGGCGATGAACCAGCAGTCCTCGATCTCTTCGAGGGCGCGCAGGCGCTGCGCGACGTCCTCGTGGTCGGTGGCGTCCGACAGCGAGATGCCGACCAGCGCGGTGACACCGAGGCCGAGCGAGGCGGCGTCCACCGTCGCGCGGTAGCCGGTGATCACACCGGCCGCTTCGAGGCGGTTGATCCGGTCCGTGACGCTGGGCCCGGAGAGGCCGACGAGCCGGCCGAGCTCCGCATACGAGGCCCGCCCGTTCTCGCGAAGTGCCTGGATGAGCTGCCTATCCACCGCGTCCATGCCCTCAAGCCTTCCAATCTTTACGCATATTCGGGTTCTGCATGTAGAATCTAAGGCATACAGGGCTTCTACCCTGCGAATCTTTCAGACGATCAAAGACGATCTCACAGGAGTTGTCACCGTGTACTCGATCGAGATGGCCTACGCCCGCATGCGCGAGCTGCAGGACCAGGCCAATCGTTCACGTGCCCACCGGTCCGCGGCACCGCGGGCCCGGCGCCTCTTCGGCCGCGCCGCGGCGAAGAAGCGCTAAGGAGCCTCCGGGGCCTCCTCCGCATCCTTGGAGCCACCCCGCAGCTCCCCCTCCCACCGCCGGTACAGCCCGTGCGGCACCTCGGCCGCATCGAGCGCCCGGCCCGCGACGAAGTCCACCAGATCCTGGATGTGCGTCGCCCCCGCATAGAACGCCGGTGAGGCGGGCAGCACCACGGCGCCCGCCTCGTCCAGCGTCACCAGATGCTTCAGCGTCGGACCGTTCAACGGCGTCTCGCGCACCGCGACCACCAGCCGCCGCCGCTCCTTGAGGGTCACGCTCGCCACCCGCTGCAGCAGATCCTTCGACAGCCCGAGCGCCACTCCGGCCACACACGCCGTGCTCGCCGGGACGATCAGCATCCCCTTCACCGGATACGAGCCCGACGAGGGCCCGGCCGCCAGATCCCCGGCCGGCCAGTACCGCACATCCGCCAGGTCCGCCTCCGTCACCGGAAACGTCGCCGGTTTGCCATCGGCTCCACGCGCCAGCCATTCCCGCAGGTCAGCGCGCCAATGAGCATCCCGGAAGGCAATGCCCGTCTCGTCCAGGAGGGTCAGCCGCGACGCCCGGCTGACGATCAGGTCCACCGCCTCCCCGGCGGCGAGCAACCCGCGCAGGACGGACGCGGCATACGGCGTCCCGGACGCGCCGGAGATCCCCACGACCCACGGCCGGCGTCGGCCGGGGCCCTGCTTACTGGTGTCGTTGTGCGGCGGCTCCACGCATCGAGCCTATCCGGCGGAACCATGGACCCCCTCACGGCCGTTCCTACGTGTGCGCCCCTCGCGCAGCCCCGCCGAGGGCCGCCCCACCGGGGGACGAGAAAGGGACGGCCGGAGATGACATCACGCGCGAAGCCCGCGGTCTGCCTGATGCTGGGCTGGGTGGCCCTGCTCTGGCTGCTGGAGGGCGTCGACTTCGCCACCGGCGGCGCGCTGGACACCTTCGGGATCGCCCCGCGCGAGCCCGCCGAGCTGGCCGATGTGGTGCCCGCCGCCTTCCTCCACTTCGGCTTCGGCCATCTCGTGGCGAACACCCTGCCGTTGCTGCTGCTCGGCCTGGTCGCCGCGCTGCGCAGCGGGGTGCCCCGCTTTCTCGCCGTCACCCTGCTGATCATCCTCACCAGCGGGCTGGGCGTCTGGTTCACGGCCGCGCCGGACAGCAACACCGCGGGCGCCTCCGGTGTCGTCTTCGGGCTCTTCGGCTATCTCCTGGTGCGCGGCTTCATCGAGCGCAAGCTCCTCGACATCGGCATAGGCCTGGTGGTCGGCGTGCTGTACGGCTCGATCCTGTGGGGCGCGCTGCCCACCGACAGCGGCATCAGCTGGCAGGGGCATCTGTTCGGGCTGATAGGCGGGGTGCTGGCGGCCTTCGTCTTCCGGGTGCGCGCTCCCGGCCACCTGACCGCCGCCGATGTCCGGCCCATCACGTAGCCTCGGGCCGAACGGGAGGTGCGGGGCCGTGCACACGGCCCCGCACCGCGCGCCGCGACGCGCGAGACGCAGCACTTACGGGGTGAGCAGAGCATGTCCGACCACTACCAGCCCGGTTACGGTCCACCGCCCGGCGGGCCGCAGCAGCCGTACGGGACACCGCAGCAGGGCTGGCCCGGCGCCGCACCCGGCCAGCCGGGCGGCTACGGCTACCCCGGCACGCCGCCGCAGCCCGGCTACGGCACCCAGCCGCCCACGCCTTCCTCGGGCCCCGCGATGTGGTCCCACCTCGGCGCGCTGCTGACCGTCACCGCGGGCACGATGATGTGCTGCGGCCTGGGCGCCTTCCTCGGCTGGATCTACCCGCTGTCCCTGCGCGGCAACGAGCGCCACAAGCACGACCCGTACATCCGCCACCACGCCACCCAGGCGGTGAACTACGGCATCACCCAGGCCATCATGGCGGCCCTCGGACTGGTCCTGTACGTCGCCAGCGCCCTCATCTTCGCGGCGGCCGCCACGGAGGAACAGCGCAACAGCTCCGGCCTCGCGGTCCCGCTGCTGACCGTGATCGTCATCTTCGGCGCCTACGCCCTGTCCGGCGTGGTCTGCGCCGTCATCGGCACGGTCAAGGCCACCCGCGGCGAACTCTGGACCTATCCGCGCCTGATCGCCTGGCCCCTCAGCAAGGGCTGAGGGACGTTCAGCAAGGGCTGAGGGACGTCCGGGCTCGGCGTCGCCCCGCACGGTTCACCGCCGCGGCCCGCAGCACACCGCAAGGAACCGATCACTCTCCGTAATCGTTGCCGGATAAGAGGAGGCAGCACACCCGGCCCGGACGGAGGGACAGCATGGGGCGGACAGCGGAACAGCACGGGGTGGGCGGCGGAACAGCATGGAGGGGGTGGCGGTGCAGCACGGCGCGGTCCGCCCGCTCTACGGCGCGGCCGACCACCGACAGCGGCCGACCAGCAACCGTCAGAGGCCGACCAGCAACCGTCAGACCGTCAGCCCCCGCACCAGCAGGTCCAGCAGCGCGCAGACGAAGAGCGCGATCCCGATGAACCCGTTGACCTGGAAGAACGCCCGGTTCAGGCGGGTCAGGTCATGCGGCTTGACGATCGTGTGCTCGTACAGGAACGCCGCCGCCACGATCACCAGGCCCAGCCAGAGGAACACCCCCGCACCGGTCGCCACGGCGTACCAGGCGAAGAGCGCCGTCGTGACGAGGTGACAGCCGCGCGCGCCCCAGACCGCGGCCGGGATGCCGAAGCGGGCCGGGACCGACAGCACGCCGATCTCGCGGTCCGTCTCCACGTCCTGGCAGGCGTAGATCAGGTCGAAGCCGCCGATCCAGATGCCGACCGCGAGGCCGAGGATCACCGCCTCCCAGGACCAGGTCGCGCTGATCGCGAGCCAGGCGCCGATCGGGCCCATCGCCTGGGCGAGGCCGAGGATCGCCTGCGGGAAGTTGGTGAACCGCTTGCCGTAGGGATAGACCACCATCGGCACCACTGCGAACGGCGCGAGCGCCAGGCACAGCGGGTTCAGCAGGGCGGCGGCGCCCAGGAAGACGACGAGCGCGATCAGCGCGCCCGTCCACGCGGACTTCACCGAGACCGCGCCGGTGACCAGTTCCCGTTGCGCGGTGCGCGGGTTCCGGGCGTCGACCTCGCGGTCGATGATGCGGTTCGCGGCCATCGCGAAGGTGCGCAGGCCGACCATGGCGACGGTGACGAGGAGCAGCGGGCCCCACTGGATGTGCCGGCCGCCCTCGTACATCGCGGTCAGCGCAGCGATGTAGGCGAAGGGCAGCGCGAAGACCGAGTGCTCGATCATCACCAGGCGCAGGAAGGCCTTGGTGCGGCCCGGCTGCGGGACCGCTGCGGATGCGCTGCTCACGAGAGGCCGTACTCCTTCCAGCGGCGGTCGACCAGCGCCGCCGTCCGCGGGTCGGACTCGACCATCTCCGGCCAGCCCCCGTCCCTCGTGTAGCCCTCCTCGGGCCACTTCTTCGTCGCGTCGATACCCGCCTTGCCGCCCCAGAACTGCTGGTAGGAGGCGTGGTCGAGATGGTCGACGGGACCTTCGACGACGGTGAGGTCGCGGGCGTAGTCGGTGTTGCCGAGCGCCCGCCAGGAGACCTCGTGGAGGTTGTGCACATCGCAGTCCGCGTCCACGACCACGATCAGCTTGGTCAGCGACATCATGTGCGCGCCCCAGATGGCGTGCATGACCTTCTGCGCGTGCTTGGGGTACTTCTTGTCGATCGAGACGATCGCGCAGTTGTGGAAGCCGCCGGACTCGGGGAGGTGGTAGTCCACGATGTCCGGGACGATGATCTTGAGCAGGGGGAGGAAGAAGCGCTCCGTCGCCCGGCCCAGCGGGCCGTCCTCCGTCGGCGGCCGGCCGACCACGATCGACTGGAGCAGCGGCCGCTTACGCATCGTCACACAGTCGATGGTCAGCGCCGGGAACGGCTCCTGCGGTGTGTAGAAGCCGGTGTGGTCGCCGAACGGGCCCTCGGGCAGCATCTCGCCGGGCTCCAGCCAGCCCTCGATGACGACCTCGGCGTTCGCCGGGACCTGGAGCGGGACGGTCTTGCAGTCGACCATCTCGATCCGCTTGCCCTGGAGGAAGCCCGCGAAGAGGTACTCGTCGATGTCCCCGGGCAGCGGCGCGGTCGAGGCGTACGTCACGGCCGGCGGGCAGCCGAAGGCGATGGCGACCGGCAGCTTCTCCCCGCGCTTGGCGGCGACCTGGTAGTGGTTGCGGCTGTCCTTGTGGATCTGCCAGTGCATACCGATGGTGCGCTTGTCGTGGCGCTGCAGCCGGTACAGGCCGAGGTTGCGCACCCCGGTCTCCGGGTGCTTGGTGTGCGTCAGCCCCAGGTTGAAGAAGGAGCCGCCGTCCTCGGGCCAGGTGAACAGCGCCGGGAGCCGGTCCAGGTCGACGTCGTCGCCGCGGAGCACGACCTCCTGTACGGGCGCTTCCTTGACCTTCTTCGGCGGGACGTGCGTCATCCCGGCGAGCTTTCCGAACGCCTCGCGCACGCCGACGAAACCGTGCGGCAGCTCCGGCTTGAGCAGCCCGCCGATCTTGCCGCTGATGTCCTCGTAGGACTTCAGGTCGAGCGCCTTCAGGAGCCGGCGGTCGGTGCCGTAGACATTCATGGCGAGCGGCATCGCCGAGCCCTTGACGTTCTCGAAGAGCAGCGCGGGACCACCGGACTTCTGCACCCGGTCCACGATCTCGCCGACTTCCAGATACGGGTCGACCTCGGCCTTGATGCGCTTGAGGTCGCCTTCCCGCTCAAGTGCGCGCAGGAACGAACGAAGATCGTCGTAAGCCATGCGTTCCAGTATCGGGTACGCACTACCCTGGACGGGTCACCGGGCCCCGCCGAGGGCCCGCCGTCGCGCGCAGGGGGCCCGTTCCGCAATGCTCAGGTATCTGCCGTTCCTACTGGTGCTGGCGCTGTGGATCTATGCGTTCATCGACTGCCTGAACACCCCCGAATCGCAGGTGCGCGGTCTGCCCAAGGTGGTCTGGGTCCTCATCATCCTGCTCTTCGGCGAGGTACTGGTCGGGCCGGTCGCCTGGCTGGTGGCGGGCAAGCAGCGGCAGCCGGTGAAGGGTGGCGGCAGCACACCGTCGGAATGGCACCGCAGGCACCGTACGAAGTTCGTCGCGCCGGACGACAACCCCGAGTTCCTCCAGTCCCTCAAGAAGGAGAACACGAAGGACGAGGCGCTGCTCAAGGACTGGGAGGCCGATCTGCGCCGCCGCGAGGACGAGCTGCGCCGCAAGGAGACGAAGCCGGGCGAGTCGAACGGCCCGGACGAGCCCCAGCCGCCCACCAAGGGCTAGCGGCTTCTCTCCCCCCGCCCTGCCTTCGACCGCCCACGCGGCCGTCCGTAGGAGGCCATGGCCCGTCGTCACGGTCCCGTCGTACGCCACGGTCCCCGCACGCCGCAGTCAGTCATGCGGCACAGTCACCCGTGCGGCACAGTCAGCCATACGGCACGAAATCGGCCCGTACGACGCCGCACCGGCGGTCACCCAGGCGTACCGTGACCTCATGGACCGCACGCAGGACTGGGGGCAGGACCGCGACGAGTTCCGGCTGCACGGCAGCGTCGACGGCCACAGCGACCCGACCGGGCACCCCGACCATCTGCAGGAACAGGCCCGCGCCATGCTGGCGACGGCGGTCGCCGAGGCACGCGCCGGACTGGCCGAGGGCGGCATCCCGGTCGGCGCGGCGCTCTACGGAGCGGACGGCACCCTGCTGGGCCGCGGCCACAACCGCCGCGTCCAGGACGGCGACCCCACCCTGCACGCCGAGACCGCGGCCTTCCGCGCGGCCGGCCGCCGGCACAGCTACCGCGGCACGACGATGGTCACCACCCTCTCCCCCTGCTGGTACTGCAGCGGCCTGGTCCGCCAGTTCGGCATCTCCCGGGTGGTCATCGGCGAGGCCCGCACCTTCCACGGCGGCCACGACTGGCTGGCCCGGCACGGCGTACGGATCGTGCTCCTGGACGACACCGAGTGCGCGTCGATGATGCGCGACTTCATCCGGGCGAGCCCGGAGCTGTGGCGGGAGGACATCGGCGACGAGTGAGGGGCGGAGGGGCGGGCCGTCGCGCCCGTCCAGGCCCACCGTCCCCCACAATTCGCTGGCTCCAGCCCCCGCGCTCCCGCCAGGATGAGCCGTCATGAGCACCAGCCCCGACGTCCCCGTACAGGCCGCGCACGCCCCCGTGGACCCCGCACACCCCGCCGAGCCCCACCGCCGGATCCGCGCGCTGTATACGGAGCGGACCGTCACCGTCTACCAGGCCTACTCCCCCGCGCTGGGCGTTCCGGCCGCGCGGGACGGGCGTTTTCCCGCGGCCTGGAAGCGGGAGCGGATGACATGGATCAAGCCCTCGTTCCTGTGGATGATGTACCGCTGCGGGTGGGGTACCAAGGCGGATCAGGAGACGGTGCTCGCCGTGGAGATCGGGCGGGACGGGTTCGACTGGGCGCTGGGGAATGCCTGTCTGTCGCATTTCGACGCCGATGAGCACGCCGACCGCGGGGTGTGGCGGCGGGAGTTGAAGAGGTCGCCGGCGCGGGTGCAGTGGGATCCGGAGCGCGATCTGTGGTTGCGGGCGCTGCCGTACCGTTCGCTGCAGCTGGGGCTGGCGGGGGAGGCGTCGCGGCGGTATGCGGACGAGTGGACGCTGGGGATCACGGATGTCACCCCGCTGGCCCAGGAGGTCCGTGCGCTGGTGCGTGCCGGGGAGACCGCGGCGGCCGCCGCGCTGCTGCCCGAGGAGCGTCCCTACCCTGCACCCGAGGGAACTCCGGGCCTGGGCCGCGTGTCCTGACGTCGCGTCATAAACACGTAGTGGGGGTGGCGCGCGGTCCGCCGTGCGCTGCTTCGTGTGGCGTACGGGACGTAGCGAGGTCCGGCCAACTCAGCGCCGTTCACAGCCAATTGACGCCTCATTCAGCAACCTCCCCCTGCCCGGGAGACTCAGCCGCCGCCACAGTCAAGTCGGCCCACTGAGGGCTCCCGCGACTCAGGGAGAGTGGCACATATGCCTGACATGACCCGACGAAGACTCCTCGGCTCCGCGGCCGGCACGGTCGGCGGCGCCGCCGCGCTGTCGCTGCTGCCGCCCAGCGTCCAGAAGGCCGTCGCCGCCGGACCAGCACGTCACGGCTCACTGCACGACGTCGAGCACGTCGTGATGCTCATGCAGGAGAACCGCTCGTTCGACCACTACTTCGGCACCCTGCGCGGCGTCCGTGGCTTCGCCGACCCGGACGCGCTGACGCTGCCGGACGGCCGTTCCGTCTTCCATCAGCCGGACGCGCAGAACCCGGACGGCTATCTGCTGCCGTTCCGCCTCAACACGCACACCACCAGCGCGCAGGCCATCCCGTCCACCAGCCATGCCTGGTCGGTGCAGCACGAGGCGTGGAACGGCGGGAAGATGGACCGCTGGCTGCCCGCGCACCGCAAGGCCGACGGCATCAACGGGCCGTACGTGATGGGCTATCACACCCGCGCGGACATCCCCTTCCAGTTCGCCCTCGCCGAGACGTTCACCCTCTGCGACAACTACTTCTGCTCGGTCTTCGGCCCGACCTGGCCCAACCGGCTCTACTGGATGACCGGCACCCTCGACCCGGGCGGCACCCTGGGCGGGCCGGTGCTGAACAACACCGCGCCCCGGCCGTACCGCTGGACGACCTACGCCGAGCGGCTGGAGGCGGCGGGCATCAGCTGGAAGGTCTACCAGGAGGAGGACGACTACGGCTGCAATCTCCTGGAGCAGTTCCAGACGTTCCGGGACGCCAAGCCCGGGGAGCCGCTCTACGAGCGCGGGATGCGGGCGCAGCCGGCCGGCGCCTTCGAGGACGACGCCCGCGCCGACCGGCTGCCGGCGGTGTCCTGGCTGATCCCCACCAGTCATCAGTCCGAGCATCCGGACTATCTGCCGGCCGCGGGCGCCGACTATGTCGCCAAGAAGATCGAGGCGATCGCGTCCAACCGGAAGGTGTGGGCCAAGACGGTCTTCATCCTCAATTACGACGAGAACGACGGTCTCTTCGACCATGTGCCGCCGCCGGTGCCGCCCCCGGGGACGAAGGACGAGTTCGTCCGGGGCCTGCCGATCGGCGGCGGCTTCCGGGTGCCGTGTCTGATCGTGTCGCCGTGGACGGTGGGCGGCTGGGCCGCCGGTGACCCCTTCGACCACACCTCGGTGCTGCAGTTCCTGGAGCGCTGGACGGGCGTCGCGGAGCCGAACATCAGTGACTGGCGGCGGTCCGCCTTCGGCGATCTGACCTCGGCGTTCGGCTTCCGGCATGCGGCGCGCCGGCCGCCGTGGCTGCCGGACGACACCGCGCAGCAGCTGGTCGAGGCGCAGTGGGAGGTGGCGCATCTGCCGAAGCCGACGCTGCCGGGCGGCGGGCAGCGGCCGCCGCGCCAGGAGCGCGGCCGGCGCCGGCGGCGCTGAGGGGCGCGGTCGGCGCCGGGGGCGCGGGCCTGGCGCTGAGGGCGCGGGGCCGGGCGCGCCGTTCCCCGTGAAACGACGGTGCCGTACGGGGGCCTCAGGACGAGGCCTCCCGTACGGCACCGGGGTGGCGGTTCGCACCGCCGTGGATCACGCCGGCGGTGGGACCGCTGCGGTCAGACTCCCGCGTACGAGTGCAGGCCCGTCACGAAGATGTTCACGCCGTAGTAGTTGAACAGGTAGCAGGCGAAGGCGATCAGGCCGAGCCAGGCGGCCTTGCGTCCCTTCCAGCCGGCGGTGGCGCGGGCGTGCAGATAGCAGGCGTAGGCGACCCAGGTGATGAAGGACCAGACTTCCTTGGGGTCCCAGCCCCAGTAGCGGCCCCAGGCGGCCTCGGCCCAGATGGCGCCCGCGATGATGGTGAACGTCCACAGCGGGAAGACGGTGGCGTTGATGCGGTAGGCGAACTTGTCGAGCGAGGCGGCCGAGGGCAGCCGCTCCAGCACGGAGGTGGCGAAGGCGCCGGGCTGCTTGCCCGTCGGGTCGGCGAGCTTGGCCTCGTGGCGGTCGCGGAAGAGGAACAGCCCCGTGGAGACGGCACCGAGGTAGAGCGCCGCGCCGGAGATGATCGCGCAGCTGACGTGGATCCACAGCCAGTACGAGTGCAGCGCCGGCACCAGCTGGTCGCTGGCGGTGTAGAGCACCGAGACGGCCAGTCCGAGGTCCAGCAGGACGCTGGTGACCAGCGGGAGGCCGATCCAGCGGACGTTCTTCTTGAGCACGAGCAGCAGCAGGAAGAGGCCCACCGCGACCGCGGCGAAGGTCGTGGAGAACTCGTACATGTTGCCCCAGGGGGCACGCTGCACGGACAGGGCGCGGGTGACGACGCCGCCCACGTGCAGCGCCCAGGCCAGCACGGTCAGCGAGATGGCGATCCGCCCGTAGAGGTCGCCCTTCTCGGTGCCGCCCGCGGCGCCCGGCCCGTCGGGGACGTCGCGGCTGCCGGGGACGGACCTGCTGATGACCTTGGGGCGCTCCAGTACGGCGGTTCCGGCGGAGCCGCTCGCACCGGCCCGGGCGGACGCCGCCGCGGGCGCCTTGGCCTGGGCGGTCAGGGCGGCGGCGGTGCGGCCGACCTTGCTGCGGCTGCCGAACACCCACTCGGCCATGTGGGCGAGGAAGGCGAGCGTGTAGACCGCCATCGCCGAATAGACCAGCATGTTGCTGTTGTGCGCCATTGTCTCGTTGGCTGCGGCAGCGAGGTTCACGCGCGCGCTCCTTCAGAGGGGTCAGCAGGTCCGTCAGAGTCAGTGGGCTCCGCGGGGTCTTCGGAGTCGGTGCCGGTGTCCGGGGCCGGTCCGGGCTTCGGGTCGGGTGCCGGGCCGTCGTCGCCGGTGGCCGGGGCGAGGGGGGCGTCGGGCTCCAGCGCCAGCGCGAGCTCGGCGAGCTCCTCCGGCAGCCGGGCGGACTCGCTGCGGCCGAGTCCGGCCAGCTCGACGACGGTGCGGCCGTCGGCGTCCGCTTCGGCGCGGATCCACACCCGGCGCCGCTGGATGAACAGCGAGCCGGCCAGGCCGACCAGGGCCGCGGCCGCGCCGGTCAGCGCGAGGCCGTTGCCGGGCTGGTGGCTGATCTTGAAGCTGGCCCAGCTCTTGATGCCGGTGAACTCGATGCTGCCGTCGCCGTTGGGCAGCTTCATCGTCTCGCCGGGCAGCATCATCTTGGCGACCGGGCGGCCCTTGTCCTTGTATTGCTTGAGGCGCTTCTTGTCGAGCTGGTAGACGTTCTGCGGCAGCCCGGAGCCGACGCCCAGGTCACCGTGGTAGGCGGTGAGCGTCAGCACGGGGTAGTCCAGCGCCGGGAACTGGGAGAACATCGAGCCGGAGCCCTTGCCGCCGAACGTCGGCACGAAGAAGCCCTGGAAGCCGAGCTGATTGCGCTTGCCGTCCTCGGTCTGCGCGCCGGGCACCTTCACCACACCGGTCGAGGTGAAGTTCTTGGGGTCCTGCGGGAGGAAGGGCACCGCGCCCTTGTAGACGACCTTGCCGCGGCCGTCCTTGACGGTGACCTCCGGCGAGTAGCCGTGCGAGAGCAGGTAGACCTTCGAGCCGGCGATGTCGAGCGGGGTGTTCACCTCGATCGCGGTCTTGTGCTCCTTGCCGTCCGCGCCGGAGAAGTACGTGATGTGGGCGCGGAAGATCCGCGGGGTGCCCTTCTGCGGGCCGGACCGCTCGTAGGTCGCCTCGAACTTGTTGAGCGTGAAGCCGAACGGCTCCAGGGTGTCGGTGTCGAAGAAGGCACCGGACTTGAAGTCGTCGTACTGGGTGAGGCTGTTGGCGAAGCCGTCGCCCTCGGTGATCAGCTTGCCGCCCTCGGACTTCCACAGGCTGCCGACGGCGAACGCCACCAGCATCACGATCAGCGCGAGGTGGAAGACGAGGTTGCCGACCTCCCGCAGATAGCCCTTCTCGGCGGCGACGGCGGTGCCGTCCAGGTGGGCCCGGAACCGCCGCTTCTTCAGCAGCCGCTGCGCCGCCCCGAGGACCTCCTCGGGCGCCGCGTCGGTGCGCCAGGTGGTGTACGCGGGCAGCCGGGTCAGCCGGCGCGGGGCGGCCGGCGGGCGGCCGCGGAGCTGTCCGACGAACTGCCAGCTGCGCGGCACGATGCAGCCGATCAGCGAGATGAACAGCAGCAGGTAGATCGCCGAGAACCACACCGAGCTGTAGACGTGGAACATCCCGAGCTTGTCGTAGATGTCGGCGAGGGTGGTGTGCTCGCTCTTGAACTGGTCGACCTTGACCGGGTCGATGCTGGTCTGCGGGATCAGCGAGCCGGGGATGGCGCCGACGGACAGCAGGAAGAGCAGCAGCAGCGCGACCCGCATCGAGGTCAGCTGCCGCCAGAACCAGCGCGCCCAGCCGAGGGGGCCGAGCGAGGGGAGGGTGACATCCTCCGTGGGCGCGGTCGAGAGCTGGGACCCGGCCGCGCCGAGATCGCTGCCCGTGTCGGCCGCGGGGCCCTCGTCGCGGGGGGTGCCGGTCTTGGTGGACATCAATCAGATCCCAACGGTGGAGCTTTGCGTCCAGGCCTGCACCTCGGACATCAGACTGTCCCAGACGCCGGTGACGAGGAGGATGCCGAGCGCGATCATCATGCCGCCGCCGAGCCGCATGACCAGCAGGTAGTGCCGCTTGACCCAGCCGAAGGCGCCGAGCACCCGGCGGAAGGCCAGCGCGACCGCGATGAACGGCAGGCCCAGGCCCAGGCAGTACGCCACGGTGAGCAGGGCGCCGCGGCCGGCGCTGGCATCGTAGAACGTGAGCGTGCTGACGGCGGCGAAGGTGGGGCTCAGGCAGGGCGTCCAGCCGACGCCGAAGAGCACCCCGAGCACCGGCGCGCCGGCCAGGCCCATGGCGGGCTTCTTGTGGAAGCGGAATTCGCGCTGCCCGAAGTTCTTGAGGACGCCGGCGAAGGCCAGCCCGAGCAGGATCATCAGCACGCCGAGGACGCGCGAGATGACGTCCTTGTACTCCTGGAGGTCCCGGCCGACGAAGCCGAAGAGCGCGCCGCCGGAGACGAAGACGGCGGTGAAGCCGGCGACGAAGAGGCCGGCGCCGGCCAGCATCCGGCCGCGCCGGGCCTCGCCGAGGTCGGTGCCGGTGACGCCGGTGACGTACGACATATAGCCCGGCACCAGCGGCAGGACGCAGGGCGAGAAGAACGAGACGAGTCCGGCGAGGAGCGCGATGGGGGCGGCGGCGAGGAGGGTGCCGTTGAGGACGGTCTGGTTCTCCGCGGCGGCGGCGAGCAGGGTCACGTGATCACTTCTCGGCGATCAGCGGTTCGACCATCTTGCGCAGATCGTCCTCCGCGAGCGGGCCGATCGAGCGCGCGGCGATCTTGCCCTGCCGGTCGATGGCGATCGTGGAGGGGATGGACTGCGGGTTGAGGCTGCCCTTGGGGAAGCGCAGCATCAGCCGGCCGGTCGGGTCGAACAGGCTCGGGTAGGGCACCTTGTGCTCTTCCTCGAAGCTGGTCGCCTGCGACTTCTCGGAGTCGCGGGTGTTGATCCCGAGGAACTGGACGCCCTTGTCCTTGGTCTCGTTCGCGACCTTGGAGAAGTTCGGCGCCTCGGCGATACAGGGGCCGCACCATGATCCCCAGACGTTGAGGATGACGACCTTGCCCTTGTAGTCGGCGACGTCCAGCTTCTTGCCGGTGGTGCTCTCACCGGAGAGCTCGGGCGCCGGCTGCCGCTCGCCCTTCTTGACGGTGTCGACACCGTTCTTGCCCTGGACGAAGCGGGTCTGGGCGGAGCCGCCGGAGGCGCCGTCGCCGCAGGCGCTCAAGGTCAGCGCGGCGGCCGCGGCCCCTGCGGCGAGCAGGGCGACGCGGCGGCGGCTCGTGAGGCGGCGTGGGGCGCGGCAGGCACTCATGTGAAAAGTTTCGCATGGGCCATTTCCGGATCTTCCACGCCCCCCTCACCGGCCGCGTCCCCGCGCGAAGGGACCTGTCAGGCCGCGGTCAGATAGGACTTCCAGCCGCCGGACGGCCGCTGTCCGACGGGGATCCTCTGGAGCTTGCGCAGCACCTCCGGGTCCTGTGCGTCGATCCAGTCGGTGAACTGCCGGAACGACACCAGACGGACATCCCGGTTCTGCTCATTGGCAATGTGCTTGATCGCGGCCTCGACGGCGTCCATATAGATGCCGCCGTTCCACTGCTCGAAATGATTGCCGACGAAGAAGGGCGCACGGTTGGTCTCGTACGCCCGGCGGAATCCGGAGATATATGCGTCGGTGGCCTGCTGCCGCCAGCCCGGGTAGTTGACCGGCGGGGCCTTCGTCGAGTGCTTCGACTGATTGGCGAGGAGGTTGTAGTCCATCGAGAGGACCTCGAAAGAGTGCCCCGGGAACGGGATCTGCTGGAGCGGGAAGTCCCAGAGGCCCATTTTCTTCTTCGGCCACATCTGCACTCCACCGGGTGAACTGGCGTCATAGCGCCAGCCGAGTTCCCTGGCGGTGGGCAGCAGATTTTTCTGCCCGAGGAGGCATGGCGTACGGCTGCCGACCAGTTCTCTCCGGTAGTCGAAGGGCAGCGGCTCCAGATCGGTGAATCCGGTGTTGGTCCGCCACCTGGTGACGAAGTCCATCGCCTGGTCGATCTCGGACTGCCACTCCTGCGGGGACCAGTGCCGGACGGCGCCCGAGCCGGAGCAGAAGTGCCCGTTGAAGTGGGTGCCGATCTCATGGCCGTCCAGCCAGGCCTCCCGCAGGTACCTGAGGGTCTCCTTGATGTGGGCATCGCTGAGGTAGCCGATGTCGGAGGCGCCCCGCGGATTGTTCGGCGGTTCGTAGAGGTGCTTTTGGGATTCCGGGAGGAGATACACCCCGGAGAGGAAGAAGGTCATGGCCGCGCCATGGTCCCGGGCGAGCTTGAGAAAGCGGGGGAAGAGGCCGTTGCCGACCTCTCCCGCACCGTCCCAGGAGAAGACCACGAACTGCGGCGGGGTCTGACCGGGCTCCAGCCGTTCGGGGGATTTCGGCTGATGGGGCTGGGCTCCGGAATTCGCTGTCGAGCCGTCACCGATGAGCTTGGGGCGGGCCTGGACGGAGTTCTTCACGCGCTGCTTGTTGGCTCCCGCGTCCGGGTCCGGCGAGGAGCAGCCGCCGACGACCGGCGCCGCGGCTGCCCCAACTCCCATACCCAGCAGGTTTCGCCGGCTGATCGCGCGCATACCCTCGTCCCCTCGTGCTCGCCGAACTCAATATCCATATAAACGGACAACCGAGTGGAGGGCATGTTGAGCGTCGGGGGATCCGGGTTCAATCGCTCAGGTATTTCATTCTGCGGGCTTTTGACGTTGCGCCAAGTGATGCACCGTCAGGCCCCGAAGGCCTTGGCCTTTCCCTTGACGGGTTTGGCGCCCGCCAGAAGATGGGAGGGAACCAGGTCGCGCGCCGGTTCGCTGTACCCCACCGAAATGATCTTGTCGCCGTGGAAGGTGAACGACGTCAGCGAGGCCAGCGTGCACTGCCGCCTCCGCGGGTCGTGCCACAGCCGCCGCCGCTCCGCGAAGCTGCGCACGATCCAGATCGGCAGCTGATGGCTGACCGCCACCGCCTCGTGGCCCCGCGCGGCATCGCGCGCCGCGCCCAGCGCCGCCATCATCCGTACGACCTGCTCGATGTACGGCTCACCCCAGGACGGCCGGAACGGGTTCGTCAGGTACTTCCAGTTCCCCGGCTTCTTCAGCGCACCGTCGCCGACCCCGAAGGTCTTCCCCTCGAAGACATTGCCCGCCTCGATGAGCCGCTCGTCGGTGGCGAGCTCCAGACCGTGCGCACCGGCGACCGGCGCCGCGGTCTCCTGCGCACGCTCCAGCGGCGAGGCGACGACATGTGTGATGTCCCGCTCCGCGAGATGCTCCGCCACCCGGTCGGCCATCTTCCGCCCCAGGTCGGAGAGGTGGTAGCCGGGGCGGCGCCCGTACAGCACGCCGTCGGGGTTGTGCACCTCGCCGTGCCGCATCAGATGCACGACGGTGATGTCTTCGCTGCTCATGTCACCCATTCATTCAGTCGTCTCAAGCGGTCGCCGGCCCGTGCGCCCGCAGCCGTCTCAGGCCGTCGCCCCGGCCGCGGCGCGCGCGGCGGCCGGCAGGGCGGCGGCGATCCGCTCGACGGCCGCCGTGTCGTGCGCGGTCGAGACGAACCACGACTCGAAGGCGGACGGCGGGAGGTAGACGCCCTGCGAGAGCATCGAGTGGAAGAAGGCGGTGAAACGGAACGCCTCCTGCGCCTTGGCCCCCTCGTAGTCGGTCACCTCGGCGTCCGTGAAGAAGACCGTGAACATGTTCCCCGCGGCCTGGACCCGGTGCGCCACGCCCTCCTTCGCCAGCGCCGCGGTGACCAGGCCCCGCACCTCCGCCGAGACCGCGTCGACCTTCTCGTAGGCGGCGTCGTCCAGCAGCCGCAGCTGCGCGACACCGGCGGCGGTGGCGATCGGGTTCCCGGACAGGGTGCCCGCCTGGTAGACCGGGCCGGCCGGGGCGAGGTGCGCCATGACGTCCGCACGGCCGCCGAAGGCCGCGGCCGGGAAGCCGCCGCCCATGACCTTCCCGAAGGTCATCAGATCCGGACGTACACCGTCGATCCCGTACCAGCCGGCCTTGCTGACGCGGAAGCCGGTCATCACCTCGTCGGAGATGTAGAGCGCGCCGTCGGCGGAGCACAGATCCTTCAGGCCCTGGTTGAAGCCGGGCAGCGGCGGCACCACGCCCATGTTGCCCGGCGAGGCCTCCGTGATCACACAGGCGATCTCCCCCGGGTGCGCGGCGAACGCGGCCCGCACCGCCTCCAGGTCGTTGTAGGGCAGCACGATGGTGTCGCCGGCCTGCGCGCCCGTGACCCCCGGCGTGTCGGGCAGCCCGAAGGTCGCCACGCCCGATCCGGCCGCGGCCAGCAGCGCGTCCACATGCCCGTGGTAGCAGCCCGCGAACTTGATCACCTTCGGCCGGCCGGTGAACCCGCGGGCCAGCCTGATCGCCGACATCGTTGCCTCGGTGCCGCTGGAGACCAGCCGCACCTGCTCGACCGGCTCGATCCGGGCCACGATCTCCTCGGCCAGCTCGACCTCGCCCGCGCCCGGCGTACCGAAGGACGTACCGCGGGCGACGGCCTCCTGGACCGCGGCGATCACCTCGGGGTGCGAGTGACCGAGAATCATCGGTCCCCACGAGCACACGAGGTCGACATACTCACGGCCGTCGGCGTCGGTGAGGTACGGACCGGTACCGGACACCATGAACCGGGGCGTACCACCCACGGCGCGGAACGCCCGCACCGGAGAGTTGACGCCGCCCGGCGTCACGGCGGACGCACGGTCGAACAGCGACTGCGAAACAGGGGCTTCATACGGAAAAGACACGGTGATCCTGACCTGCATAAACGGAGGGAGGGCAGCGGCGCGTGGACACGGCCCGGCTGACATCGGTGCGGGAATCCCCTCGCGGTACGCCTCCGGGCGCCGCTCGGTTCATTCTCGATCCTTTTTTGATTCCTCTCGCTTTCGACCGGGCGTCAGCCCCCACTCGTCTGCGAAACTGTGGAGACGTACGAGTAAGTCACGCAAGCAATGGTCTCAGAGGCGCACGGGGGCGTGCGGCCGGGCGTTTCACGCGCCGGTGACGGGGGAGGTCTCTGAGACGATGATCGGGTTGCGCGGCTGGGGCTGCGAGTGGTCGGGTGGAGATATGCATCGCGGTGGCGAACTGGGCGAGGGAACCAATGACCGGGGTCCCGAGCGCGCCCAGCGCGGCCGTCACCGGCGCGAGGACACCACGGGCGACAGGACCACGCGCGCGGAATCCACGGGCAACAGGACCACAGGCGGGGAAATCAGAGGCGGCCGCATGGGGGTGACGTACAGGTACTTCGGTGCGCCCAACGGTGCGACCGCGGCCCGGGTGCCGGTCTCCATGCGTCCCGAGGAGCTCGGCGGTGACGAGCTCGGCATGGGCGGCATGTTCAGCAAGATCAAGCCGGAGACGATGGCCGCCATGGTCCTCACCGGTATAGAGGGCATACCGCTCCATAAGGTTCCGCCGCTCGAACTCGTCGTCCTCCACCCCGACTACGCCGTCGTCAAGCTCCCCATGACCGTGGTCGATCCGCTGCGCGGGGTCGGCGAGGAGTCGGTCGGTGCGGCCGCCTTCATCTGGTCCACCGTCCCCGACCGCGGGGGCCCGCGGGACGCCTTCACCGTCTACCAGCTGCTGCACGAGTGGCAGGACTTCAGCCACCGGCTGCACGAGGCGGGGCACCAGGCGTACTGCCTGGTCTGGCCGTAACGGTTCAGCGCGGGCGCGGCGGCCTGCGCAGGGGGCGGCGCCGGGCCGCTCGCCGGGCCCCGCCGGTCACCACGTGGGGCGGGCCGAGACACCGCCGTCCACGACCAGCTCGTGACCGGTGATCCAGGACGCCATCGGCGAGGCGAGGAAGACGCAGGCGTCGCCCACGTCCTCGGGGGTGCCCAACCGCCCTGCGGGCACCGCCGCTTGCCAGCGCCGCACCCCCTCCGGCCAGTCCTCCGCCAGGCCGGGCCGGTCGATCAGGCCCGGCGAGACGCTGTTGACGCGGATACCGTCCGGCCCGTACTCCAGCGCCGCCGCGCGGGCATGCATCACCACCGCCGCCTTCGACGCGCAGTAGTGGGCATGCCGCGGCGCCGGACGGTCCGCCTCGATCGAGGCGATATGGGTCACCGAGCCGCCGCCGGCCGCCCGCATCACGGCCGCCGCGGCCTGGGTGCAGGCGAAGACGCTGTGCACATTCGGGTCCGCCACCGCCCGCCAGTCGGCGAGCGACATCGCCGCCAGCTCCTGGGTCGGCTGCACGCCCGCGTTGTTCACCAGCGCGGTCAGCCGCCCGCGCCAGCCGGCCGCCTCCGTCACCAGTTGGTGGCACTCCTCCTCGACGGCCAGATCGGCGCGCAGCGCCAGCGCGCTCCCGCCGTCCGCCTCGATCTGCGCGACCAGCTCCCGCGCCGCGTCGGCGCCCGTGCGGTAGTGCGCGACGACGGCGGCGCCCGCGGCGGCGAACCGCAGCGCGATACCCCGGCCGAGGACGCCGGCGGCGCCGGTGACGAGGGCGACCTGGCCCCGGAGGTCGGGGAGGCCGGGGTGGCGGGGGGCGTCGGACGGGGTGTCGGACGGAGTGTCGGACGGGGTGTCGGTCATGGCCGGCTCAGGGCGGTGATCCACGCTGCCTCCCGGGGAAAGCGCGCGGCCAGTACGGCGGCGTCCCCGTGCTCGTAGTCCTCGAAGGTGAAACCGGGCGCCATCGTGCAGCCGAAGAGCGTCCAGGAGCCGCCGTCGGCGACCTCGGCGGCCATCCAGGTACCGGCCGGCACCGTGAACTGGACATGCTGCCCGCCCAGGACGTCCGGCCCGAGGACGACCGTACGGGCCGTGTCCCCGCCGCCGTCCTCCCGGAGGAGGAACAGGGTGAGCGGATCGCCCCGGTAGAAGTGCCAGATCTCGTCGGACGGGAGCCGGTGCAGCGCGGAGAAGTCGCCCGGCTCGGCGGTCAGCAGCATCACGATCGCCGTCCCCTCGGGCCGCCCGTCGGCACGCTCGGGGCCTGCCCATGTACGCCGGTACCGCCCGCCCTCTTGGGGCAGCGGCACCAGCCCGTAGAAGTCGATCAGCGCCTCGGGGAGGCGGTCACGGGAGGTGCGGTGCTCATCCATCTGCGGGCTGCCTCCGCCTCGTCTGCGACTGCCGGTTGGTTCAGCCTAGGCACGAAGTCCGCGTGAGGCGGGCAAAATCGGACGAGTCCGAAGCGCCGGCGGATGCTCCGGCGATTGCCCCGGCCAACGCCCCGGTGATGCTCCGGCCGACGCCCCGTCAGCCGGCCGTCCAGTGCGGGTCGCGGCCCGTCTCCGCCAGCAGCACCTCCAGGTCGGAGGCGCCGGGCGGTACGGGGGCCGGTTCGGCGAAGACGTTCATCTTGCGGGCCGTGGGAGCCATCTGGGCGACCAGCGTCCGCAGCTCGGCCACACAGCCCTCGGCCGGTGTGTACGGCCGGCCGGTCGCCCGCGCCAGGTCCCAGGCGTGCACGGTCAGATCCAGCAGCACCATCGCGCCGACGGTCCTGGCCGGCAGCTGCATCCCGCCGGTCAGCCCGTCCTCCGCGCCCGGCGCCGCCCACGCCTCGACCAGCTGCGCCGACGCGTCCGCGAACCGGTCGGGCCACTGCGCCCCGTACTCGCCGAGCCGGTCTGGGGTGCTGCTGAAGTCCACGTCCTTCTTGGCGGCCAGCGACCGGAAAGCGACGACGACCTGGAAGAGGTGGTTGAGCAGCGCGCGGACGTCGTACTCGGCGCAGGGTGTCGGCCACCCCAGCTGGTCGTCGCGGACCTCGCGCAGTACGGGGAGCGCCGCCCTGGCCGCCGCGTCGAGCAGCGCGCTGATCGGTGGGGCCGGGCGGGTCGCATGGGCTGCCTGTGCCGGCTGTGGCGTCCGTGCTGTCTGTGGCGTCCGTGCTGGCTGTGCCGGGTGAGCCGGTGCACCGCTGTGTGTTTCGTCCGAGATGTCTCGTCTGTCGCTCATACCGATGACGCTACGGGCCGCCGCCGACGGCGGATTGAAAAATCGCGACAGGGCCTCTCGCGACCGCGCGGTCCGTCTTACGATTCCAGGCATGGCCGCTCCACGGCGCGACACCCGGGGCATCGTGGACGCCCCCGGTCTCTTCACGCGGGTGCGCTTCCGCCGCCGCACGCCCGCCGAACCGCTGCGCCCCTATGTCGAGCATTACTGGCTGATCGACTGGGATCTGTCCGAGCCGTACGCCACGCATGTCGTCCCGCATCCGTGCGTGAACCTCGTCTTCCAGCGATACGCCGACCGGCCCGGGTTCGGCGAGGTCGCGGGCGTGGGGCTGGAGCTGTTCGAGCAGAAGCTGGCGGGGCGCGGGCGGGTGTGCGGGGTGCAGTTCCGGCCCGGTGGCTTCCGGCCGTTCACCCCGGAGCGGCCGGCCACGGACTGGACGGACCGCCGGCTGCCGCTGGCCGCGGCCTTCGGGCCCACCGACGCCGCGGCCGCCGTACTGGAGCCGGACGGCGAGGACGCCCGGGTGGCCGCGCTCGACGCCTTTCTGATCCCGCTGCTGCGGGCCGGGCCGCGGACTCTCGCCCAGGCCGAGCTCGCCATGGGGCTGGCCGACCGGATCCGCACGGACCGTACGATCCGCCGGGTCGCGGACTTCGCACGGGCCGAGGGCCTGTCCGTACGGGCCCTGCAGCGGCTCTTCGCCGGATATGTCGGGGTCAGCCCCAAGTGGGTGCTGCTGCGCTACCGGGTGCACGAGGCCCTGGAGCGCGCCGCCTCCGGTGCGGAGGTCGACTGGGCCGCGCTCGCCGCCGAGCTGGGCTACAGCGACCAGGCGCATCTGGTCCGCGATGTCACCGCCACCGTCGGGGTCCCGCCGACCGCGTACGCGCGGTGAGCGACCGCCGGGGAGGCCGCCCGGCCCCGGTGGCGGTCAGGGGTGTTCGGCCGTCAGATAGCGCTGGACGGTGGGCGCCAGCCAGGCGATGACCTCGTCGTGGCTGAGGCCGACGGCCGGCGGGAGGTGCAGTACATAGCGGCACAGCGCCATGCCGAGTATCTGGGAGGCGATCAGCGCGGCGCGGGTCGGCGCCTCCTCGGGCACCGGGCAGACCGCGGCGAGGACCGGCTTGATCTGCTCCGCGAACACGCCGCGCATCCGCTCCGCGCCCGCCTCGTTGGTGACGCCGACGCGCATCATCGCCGTCAGTGTCTCGTCGCACTCCCAGCGCTCCACGAAATGGCGGACGAGCCGGGCACCGGCCTCCTCGCGCGGGAAGTGGGTGAGGTCCGGGGCGTGCACTTCGATCTCGGAGGCGGCGGCGAAGAGGCCGGCCTTGTTGCCGTAGTAGCGCATCACCATCGACGGGTCGATGTCCGCGTCCCTGGCGATGGCGCGGATGGTGGCGCGCTCGTAGCCGTCCGCGGCGAAGCGGTCCCTGGCGGCGGCGAGGATCGCGGCCCGGGTCGCGGCGGAGCGGCGGGGGCGGGCGGGGTCGGCCGCTTCGCCGGGCGCGGGGCCCTCGGCGTCGGGGGCGCCGGCGTGGTCCGCGGCGGCATCGGACATCGCGGCGGATGCCGCGGCGGGGGCGGTGTCCGGCACGGCATCCGTGGTGGAGGGGGCATGTTCGACCATGCCAACAACTGTAGGCCAACGGCTGTTGACACGCCAGGCCCGGCCGCCCTACGCTTGCCAACAAGCGTTGACCAACATGCGTTGGCATGACCATCAGCCACAGCCCACAGCCGCAGTCACCGTCACAGCAGGCACAGGAGGCGGAAGCCATGGACGCCATGAACCGCAGGACCGGCCGGAGCGAGAGCGGGGCCGGCCCGGCCCGCGAGGCGCGCGACACGGACGTCATCGTCGTGGGCGCCGGACCGACCGGCCTGCTGCTCGCCGGAGACCTCGCCGAGGCGGGGCTGGGCGTCACGCTCCTGGAGCGACGCCCCGCCGAGATCAGCAACCTCACCCGCGCCCTGGTCGTGCATGCTCGCACCCTGGAGCAGCTCGATGCCCGCGGTCTCGCCGATGAGCTGGTCGCCGGCGGCCATCCGCTCACCGGCCTCCGTCTCTTCGGCCGGGTCACCATCGACCCGACCCGGCTCCGCACCCGCTTCCCCTTCGTGCTGGTCACGCCCCAGTTCGAGGTCGAGCGGCTGCTGGAGCGCCGGGCCCGCCGGGCCGGTGTCACCTTCCGCCACGACTCCGAGGTGCTCGGTCTCGACCAGGACGCCGACGGTGTGACGGTGCGCTTCCGCACCGCCGAGGGGCTCGGCGCCATCCGCGCCGCCCATGTCGTCGGCACCGACGGCGTCCGCAGCACCATCCGCGAGGCGATCGGCCTGCCCTTCCCCGGCAAGTCCGTGATCCGCTCCCTGGTGCTCGCCGATGTCCGGCTGGCCCAGGAGCCCGACTCCCCGCTGATGGTCAATGCCAACGGCGAGGCGTTCGCGCTGATCGCCTCGTTCGGCGGCGGCCTGTACCGCGTCATCGGCTGGAACCGCCACCACCAGGCCGACGACGACGCCCCGGCCGACCTCGACGAGATCCGCGAGCTGACCCGGCTCGCCCTCGGCAGTGACTACGGCATGCATGACGCCCGCTGGGTCTCCCGCTTCCACAGCGACGAGCGCCAGGTCCCCGCCTACCGGGTCGGCCGCGTCTTCCTCGCCGGCGACGCCGCGCATGTGCACTCCCCCGCCGGCGCCATGGGCATGAACACCGGCCTGCAGGACGCCGCCAACCTCAGTTGGAAGCTGGCCGCCGTGCTCCAGGGCCACGCCCCCGACAGCCTGTTGGACAGCTATCAGACCGAGCGCCACCCGGTGGGCAAGCAGGCCCTGCGCAGCAGCGGCGCCCTCATCCGGGTCGCCCTGCTGCCGACCGGCCCCGGGCGCGCCGTGCGCACCCTCGCCACCCAGGTCGTCAACCGTCTGCGGCCGCTGTCCCGCCGGGCGATCCGCACCATCTCCGGCATCGGCATCGCCTATCCGGCCGGGCCCGGCGCCCATCCCCTCGCGGGCCACCGCGCCCCCGACATCCGGCTGGCCGGCGGCGGCCGCCTCTATGAGCTCCTCCGCCAGGGCCGGTTCGTCCTCATCACCCCCGCCGGCGAGCCCGGCGTCCCCCAGGCTCCGGCGGGCGGCGGGGACTCCCCTCACCCGGGCGACGGCCGCGTGGTGACCGCCTTCTGGCGGAGCCCCCGCCGCACGGCCCTTCTCGTCCGCCCCGACGGCTATATCGCCTGGGCCACCGACGCCACCGCCCCCGCCGAGCGCGCCGCGGCGCTACGGGGCGCCCTCGCCCACTGGACCGGGGTCGAGGACGGGGCCCCCATAGCCACCGCCCTCACCCCTCCAGCACATGCCGCAGATACGCCCGCGGGTCGTTGAGATAGCGCCGCCAGTGGTCGACCAGCCCCAGCTCCGCCCACTCCACGCGCCGCATCCCGTGCTCGCCGACCTCGACGATCTCGGCGCCGGGCAGCGCCGTCAGCAGCGGGGAGTGGGTGGCGCAGATGATCTGCGCGCCACCGCTCCCCAACTCATCCATCAGCCCCACCAGTTCCAGGCAGGAGGAGAAGGACAGCGCCGCCTCCGGCTCGTCCATCACATACAGGCCCCGCTGCGAGAACCGCTCCCGGAAAGCCATCAGAAAGCCCTCGCCATGGCTCATGTCGTCCGGGGACCGCGACAGCTTCAGCGCGCTCCGCTCCCGGTTCAGCGCTTCCATCGCCGTCTCGGCCCGCAGGAAGAACCCCCGTCGGCGGACCCGCGGCCCGCGCACCATCCGGCGCCCCTCCTGCGTCGGGTCGAACCGCATCAGTCCGCCGAGCAGTGACGCCTCCCGTGAGCTGGCGTACTTGTATCCGGCCGAGCCGCCGTAGGAATCCAGCCCGAAACCCTCCGCCAGCGCCTCGGCCAGGGTCGATTTCCCCGAACCGTTCTCCCCCACCAGGAAGGTGACCGGAGCGCGGAAGGCCAGCCCCTCCTTGGCCATCTGGCGCACACACGGCACCGTCCAGGGCCAGCCGTCCTCGGCCGCCCCCGCTCCCTCCGGAACGTCCACGTAAGCCCGTTCGATCAGCATGCCCCCGAAGCTCTCACACCCCACTGACAGCCACCCCGCTCACAGCCACCCCGCTCACAGCCGCCCCACTGGCAGCCACCCCGCCCGCACGGGAGCCGGGCCCCAGCTCCGTACGCTTCCCCCATGCTGATCGCCCGCTCCGCCGCCCTCTTCGCCGTCGCCGCCCTCTTCGAGATCGGCGGAGCCTGGCTGGTCTGGCAGGGCGTCCGCGAGCACAAGGGCTGGGCCTGGATCGGCGCCGGAGTGCTCGCGCTCGGTGTCTACGGCTTCGTCGCGACGCTCCAGCCGGACGCCGATTTCGGCCGGATCCTCGCCGCGTACGGCGGTGTCTTCGTCGCCGGATCGCTGGCCTGGGGCATGGTCGCCGACGGATACCGCCCCGACCGCTGGGACGTGATCGGCGCGCTGGTCTGCCTGGCCGGCATGGCAGTGATCATGTACGCCCCCAGGGGACGTTGACCCGCCTGCATATCCTGGCCGCGGACCGTCCTCCCCCGGCTCGTGCGGAGCGGGGGGACCCATCGCCCGAGGAGAGCGCATGACCGCCGAGGCCCGTACCGCCGTCGTCACCGGAGCGAGCAGCGGCATCGGCGCCGCCACCGCGCGAGCGCTGGCCGCGGCCGGCTACCACGTGGTGCTCACCGCCCGCCGCAAGGACCGCATCGAAGCGCTCGCCGCCGAGCTGCCGCACGCCGAGGCCTACGCCCTCGACGTCACCGACCGCGCCGCCGTCGACGCCTTCGCTGCCGCCCTCGACCGCTACCCGTCCGTCGACGTACTGGTCAACAACGCCGGCGGTGCCCTCGGCGCGGAGCCGGTCGCCACCGGTGACCCCGCCGACTGGCGGACCATGTACGAGGTCAATGTGCTGGGCGTGCTCCATATGACCCAGGCGCTGCTGCCCGTGCTCACCGCCTCCGGCGACGGCACCGTCGTCGTGCTCTCCTCCACCGCGGGCCACGGCACCTACGAGGGCGGCGGCGGTTATGTCGCCGCCAAGCACGGCGCGCATGTGATCGCCGAGACCCTCCGGCTGGAGCTGTGCGGCGAGCCGGTGCGCGTCATCGAGGTCGCCCCGGGCATGGTCAAGACCGACGAGTTCGCCACCACCCGCTTCCGCGGCGACACCGCCAAGGCCGCCAAGGTCTACGAGGGCGTCGACCAGCCGCTCAGCGCGGAGGACGTCGCCGACACCATCACCTGGGCGATCACCCGCCCCTCCCATGTCAATGTCGACCTCCTGGTGGTCCGCCCGCGCGCCCAGGCCTCCAACTCCAAGGTCCACCGCAGCAGTTGAGACACCCGGCGGGCCGCCCCCGCCGGGCCGCCACCCCCTTGAACACGGGGCCTGGGTACACCCCCCACCGGGTGCCCGGGCCCCGTGTCCCGGTGCGCTCCGCTCGCGACAGTGGCCCCATGACCTCCACCACGCACGGGCCCCCCGCACGGCCCGCCGCCGACGGGGCCCGGCCCACCACCACGGGCACCGGCAAGCACCCGGCCACCACCGACACCCGCACCCGCACCCGCCCCACCGGCACCCGCACCCACCCCGCCACCACCGGCACCCGCACCCGCCCGAGCACCTGATGGCCGCCCAGCTCACCGCCCCCTCTCCTACGCGGGCGACACCCTGGCCGCCGGGCACGACATCGCCGGCGCCACGTCCTGGTCCGCCCTCGTCCTCCATCTGCTCGCCGCCGAATATCTGCTGCGGCGCCGCGGCAGGCCGGCAGCCCGGGCGGCGGGAGCTCGGCCATTCGGCGGCGGCCGGCTCGCGGCCGGTGCCGGGCCGCGGTGTGGTGGGCACGGAGGCGTGCCGGCGTCCCGCGCAGGGGTGGCATCGGGCGCTCAGCCGCGGAAGGACGGGGCATGCTCATATCCGGGCGCACAGCGGGCCGTAGGCGTGGTGCCGCGGTCCTCACCGCGGTGGTGACCTGCTCGACGGTGCTCACCGGCCCGGACCTCGCCGCGGCCGGCGGTCCGCCGTCACCTCCGGCGTCCGCCCCGCAGCTGGAATGGAAACCCTGCGTCCGGGGCAAGGCGTTCGACTGCGCGACCGCGAAGGTGCCGCTGGACTACCGCGACCCCGTCGGTCGCACCATCGAACTGGCCGTCATCAAACGGAAGGCGACCGGCCCCGGGCGGCGCATCGGCACCCTGTTCTTCAACCCCGGCGGACCCGGCGGGCCGGGAACGGTCCAGATGCCGCAGAATTACCGGTTCTTCCCGCGCGAGGTGCGGGAGCGGTTCGACATCGTCAGCTGGGACACCCGCGGGGTCGGCCACAGCACCGCCGTGAACTGCTTCGCGCGACCTGGGGACGCCGCCGCCTGGGAGGCGAGCAAGCCGGCCGGCTTCCCGGTCGGCGCACAGGAGCGGAAGACCTGGATCGCCGCGTTCGAGGATCTGGCCCGCCGCTGCCGGCAACGCGACCCCGAGCTGCTGCGCCATATGTCGACCGCCGACATCGCTCACGACCTCGACCGGCTCCGCCGCGCGGTGGGCGACACGCAGCTCACCTACCTCGGGACCTCGTACGGCTCGTTCCTCGGCGCCACCTACGCCAACCTCTTCCCCGGCAAGGTCCGCGCCCTGGCCGTCGACAGCACCATCGACCCGCAGGCCTGGACGGACCACGCCTCGCACACCGCCCCCCGGCGCCCGATATTCCTGCGCATGGGCGCGGACCTCGGCGCGGCCGCGATCCTGGACCGGTTCCTCGCCCTGTGCGGCGCCACGACCACCGCCCGCTGCGCCTTCTCCGCCGGCAGCCCGAAGGCGACCCGGGACAAGTTCGACCGGCTGATGCGGCGCCTGCGGGAGCATCCGGTGGGCACCTGGACCTACGGCAAGACGGTCGATGATGTGGTGAGCGGCCTCGACATCGTCCACCCCGGATGGACGGACCTCGCCGGCAGGCTGCAGGACCTGTGGCGGGGCCGCGTCCCGCGGCCGCCCACGCCCCTGCCCGCACCACCGGTCCCGAATCCGTACACCGGCGTGGAACAGGCGAGTGCCATCCTCTGCTCCGACAGCCCCAATCCGCGTGACCCCGGGGTCTACCACGCCCTGGAGGAGGCCAGTGCCCTGCGCGCGGGCGACACCGGACGCTTCTGGACCTGGGCCGCGGAGCCGTGTGCCACCTGGCCGGTCGCCGCCGACCGCTACCGCGGCCCGTGGAACAGACCGACGGCGCACCCCGTCCTCGTGATCGGCACCGTCTACGACCCCGCCACCCCCTACTCGGGCGCCCAGGCCATGACCAAGGAGCTGGCCCACGCCCGGCTGCTCACCCACCACGGGTACGGGCACACCGCACTGCTCAACCCCAGCAGCTGCATCAAGGAGTACGAGAGCCGCTACTTCATCGACGGCACCCTCCCGCCGGCCGGAGCGGTGTGCCGGCCGGACACGCCCCCGTTCTCCGCGCCCGGGCCGAGCGGCGGCGTCGCCACCGGCGGCGGAGCGATGGCCGGCCCCGTCTCCTGAGCCGGCGGCCGCCCCGCGGCCGGGTCAGCCCTTGACGCAGATGACCTGCTTGAGCTTCGCGACGACCTCGACCAGGTCCCGCTGCTGATCGATGACCTTCTCGATCGGCTTGTAGGCACCCGGGATCTCGTCCACCACGCCGGAGTCCTTACGGCACTCCACGCCCCGCGTCTGCTCCTCCAGGTCCCGGGTGGAGAACCGCTTCTTCGCGGCGTTCCGGCTCATCTTGCGGCCGGCTCCGTGGGAGGCGGAGTTGAAGGACGCGGCGTTGCCCAGTCCCTTGACGATGTACGAGCCGGTGCCCATCGAGCCCGGGATGATCCCGTATTCGCCGCTGCCCGCCCGGATCGCGCCCTTACGGGTCACCAGCAGGTCCATGCCGTCGTACTGCTCCTCCGCCACATAGTTGTGGTGGCAGGAGATCACGTCCTCGAAGGTCACCTTCGCCTTCTTGAACTCCTTGCGGACGACGTCCTGGAAGAGCCCCATCATCACGGCCCGGTTGTGCTTGGCGTACTCCTGCGCCCAGAACAGGTCGTTGCGGTACGCCGCCATCGGCGGGGTGTCCGCGATGAAGACGGCGAGGTCGCGGTCGACCAGGCCCTGGTTGTGCGGCAGCTTCTGCGCCTGGCTCATGTGGAACTCGGCCAGTTCCTTGCCGATGTTCCGGGAGCCGGAGTGCAGCATCAGCCACACGACCCCGTCGTCATCGAGACAGAACTCGATGAAGTGGTTGCCCGAACCGAGCGACCCCATCTGCTTCGTGGCCCGCTCCTGACGGAACTTGACCGCGTCGGCGACCCCGTCGAACCGCGCCCAGAAGTCGTCCCACCGGGCCGTCGGGAGCCCGTGGATCCGTCCCGGGTCCACCGGATCGTCATGCATCCCCCGGCCCACCGGAATCGCCTGCTCGATCTTCGAGCGCAGCCGGGAGAGGTCACCGGGCAGGTCATTTGCGGTGAGCGAGGTCCGCACCGCGCTCATCCCGCAGCCGATGTCGACGCCGACCGCCGCCGGGCAGACCGCGCCGCGCATGGCGATCACCGAGCCGACCGTGGCGCCCTTGCCGTAGTGGACGTCCGGCATCACGGCCAGGCCCTTGATCCACGGCAGGGTGGCGACATTGCGCAGCTGCTGCATGGCGACGCCCTCGACCGTGGCCGGGTCCGTCCACATCCGGATCGGCACCTGCGCGCCCGGTACCTCGACGTACGACATAACTTCCTCATTCCCCCGAATTTATGAAAAACGCAAAAGCCGGACAAGTTATCCGATCTTGGACGGCGGACCGGCGTGCGCGGCAAGACGTGCGGTAGACATTGTGTCCATCGGCCGCTGACCGGCGGCAACCGCATTTCGTAGGGGAAGGAGCCGCGAGCGATGCCACGCAAGCCGTTCGTACCCGGCGCCGCACTGGTCGTGGCCGCGGCACTGGCCGCCGGCCTCACCGCCTGCACCGGCGGCTCCGACACCGGCGACGAGACCGGCGACGCCAAGAGCGGCGGCACCGCCTCGTCGAGCCCGGCCGCCGAACCGGGCCGCTACCAGACCCTCCCCGAGGCCTGCGGACTGCCCGCGCGCGGCACCCTCCGCGGCATGCTGCCCGGCGGTGACCAGCAGCTTTCGCGCGCCGAGGCCAAGAAGATCTACGACGGCCAGCCCGACATCACCTACGACACCGACCGCCGCGTCGGCTGCCGCTGGACCCGCGAGACCACCGCGGGCACCCGCCATCTGAGCCTCGACATCCAGCGCGTGGTGTCGTACGACGCCGCCGTCAGCGATGACGACAAGGCGCAGGGGATCTACGACAGCAAGGAGCTGGCCGCACAGATCCCGCCCGGCGGCAGCGGCTCCCCCTCACCCGCCACCCCGAGCCCGTCCGCCACGAAGGGCAAGGGCACGGACAAGGGCGGGGGAGCCACCACGAACAGCTCGGCCGGCAAGTCGGTGGACGGGAAGGGGAAGGCACCCTCCGGGAGCCCCTCGGAGGCGTCCGACCCGAGTGCGGACCCCAGCACGGACCCCAGCGCGGACCTGAGCGATTCCACCGCCCCGCGCGTCCTGGACGACCTCGGGGACGCGGCCTTCCTCAATGACAAATTGGTCACAGCGGACTCGGGGGTGCACCGCGATGTCACTGTGGTCTTTCGCACGTCGAACGTCATCGTGACGCTCACCTACGACCAGTGGTCCACGGACAAGACGATGTTGCCGGACAGCCAGGAACTGCAGGACAAGGCCCGTTCGCTGGCCGGCGAGCTGTCCGAGAGCCTCAGCGAATAGTCCGGATAGGGCGGATTGACCGAATAGGTAAGTGCGAGGAGATACGACCGGTTCGGGCGTTGTGCTCACCGACAGGAACCGGTCACCCACCTCGCCGCGCCGCGTACCGTGCCCCTAGCCCTGCCCGTACGGGAGGAAAGGCGGACCACCGCCACGGTCGTGCACCACGCCGGCCTGACGACGACGAACAGCGAAGGAACCATGCACCGTTCAGCCAAGCGACTCGCCAGCCTTCTCACCTGCGCAGCAGTTCCGGTGCTGCTCGTCGCCGGCTGCTCCGGCTCGGACAGCGACAGCTCCGGTGACGCCTCCGCCTCCGCCGCTTCCAGCAGCGCGGCCAAGCCCTCGCCGTCCGTCGCGCCGGCGAAGTTCAAGAAGCTGCCCAACCCGTGCGAGGCGTTCTCCAAGGACACCGTCAAGAAGATGCTGCCCAAGGCGAAGGACACCTCCGGGGAGCGCGGCACCTCCACGGACAACTCCGCCCACGGCACCTGCTCCTGGAGCAGCTCCGACGAGAACGGCGTGGACGGCACCCAGTTCCGCTGGCTCGACATCGGCTACCAGCGCTACGACTCCGACCCGGGCGTCGGCTCCGGCGAGAAGCGCGCCACGGACTTCTACACCAAGCAGGTCATCGAGGCGAAGGACACCAAGAGCGCCAAGAAGCTGGAGGCCGTGAAGACCTCCGGCACCGGCGACGAGGCGACCGCGATCACCTACGACGTGAAGAAGGAGGGCAACGACTTCAAGAACACCACGATCGTCGCCCGCACCTCCAACATCGTCGTCACGATCAACTACAACGGTGCCGGCCTGGCGGGCGCGGACACCCCCAAGGGCGACGACCTGCTCAAGAAGGCCCAGGCGGCCGCCAAGGAAGCGGTCACCGCCGCCGCCAAGGCCAACACCTGACGGCAGCGACGCCGCCCGCGCCCCCGGCACCGGCCGGGGGCGGGTGTGTGTCCATGGCCGCACCACCGAGGTGAAGGCCCCCGGCCCGCCGCCGGCCAGAGCCCAATCGTGACCCGGCCCCCTCCGTACCGGCACACGCCCGTCCGTACGCATGTGCCAGGCTGTCGCTCGCAACAGACCGACTAAGAGGGGTTCTCGGGTGGCCGCGCCACTGAAGCTGACACGCACGCACCGGATACTCATCGGAGTTGTCGTCGCCGGCGCGGTGGTCATCGCCGGCATCGGCTTCGCCGGCTCCTACGCGGCCGTGCGGGAACTTGCCGTGAAGAAGGGCTTCGGCGACTTCGCCTACTTCTTCCCCATCGGCATCGACGCGGGCATCTGTGTCCTGCTGGCTCTGGATCTGCTGCTGACCTGGATCCGCATGCCCTTCCCGCTGCTGCGCCAGGCGGCGTGGCTGCTGACGGTCGCGACGGTGGCGTTCAACGCCGCCGTCGCGACCGATCCCCTGGGCATGGGCATGCATGCCGTCATCCCGGTGCTGTTCGTCGTCACCGTCGAGGCCGCCCGGCACGCCGTCGGGCGGATCGCCGACATCACGGCGGACAAGCACATGGAGGGCGTGCGCCTCACGCGCTGGCTGCTGTCGCCGGTCCCGACGTTCCTGTTGTGGCGGCGGATGAAGCTGTGGGAGCTGCGGTCGTACGACGCGGTGATCAAACTGGAGCAGGAACGGCTCGTGTACCAGGCACGCCTGCGTTCGCGCTTCGGGCGGGGCTGGCGTCGTAAGGCTCCCGTGGAGTCCCTGATGCCCCTGCGGCTCGCCCGGTACGGGGTGCCGCTGGCGGAGACCGCTCCCGCGGGGCTTGCCGCGGCGGGCATCGAACCGCAGTTGATGCCGGCGCCGCAGCAGTCCGTGACGCCCGCTCTGGAGCCGAAGGCCCAGGAGCCGGCCGAGGAGATGCCGAGCCAGTGGTTCGCGGCGCCGCAGCAGGTGACGTATCAGGGTGACTACGACCCGACGTACGTCCCGGAGCAGGAGCATCAGCTCTCGTACGACGAGCACCAGCAGGTGCCGGCGCACGAGCAGGTCCCGGTACCGGCGCCGCGCGCGGCGGAGCCCGAGCCGCAGGTCCCGGTGCCGACCGGTGCAGGTGGGACGCGTCCGCTCGGCAAGGGCACCCCGGAGGCGGACCCGCAGCCTGCCCAGGCGCCGGCCGCGGCCCCGACCGACGAGGACCTGTACCAGGTCTTCCGGCATTCGATAGAGGGCGAAGGCATGCCGACACCGGGCGCCTTCGCGGCGAACCTGCTGGCGCAGTACGGGATCCGCCTCCAGTCGCGGGAGCTGAACCGCTACATGGACCGGTTCAGCGACCGCCTCAACGCGGAGATGATGGACGAGCACATCGCGTAACGCGCACACCGGGGCCCGGACACATCCCGTAGGCCCCGCCCCTACACCGCCGCCGAGCGCGCCCGCTCCTGCTTGCGCTTCCTGGCCGTGTCACCCCATACGGCCAGCGCCGCACCGGCCGCGAAGAGGCCGACGTAGGCGGGGGACGGCAGCGTGAACCAGTGGGGCAGCAGCCCCCAGGCGCCGTCGAAGAACACCTGCCCGATGAATCCCATCGCGCCCTGAATCATGACGATGAAGCCGAGTAAACCTCTCATGGCTCCAGCGTGAAGGGTCCGGTCCCGGGCGTCCTCGTCCCCGGGGCCGAACCCTTCTCCTCCCTCAGGCGGAGACCACACGAGGGTGTCTACGCCTCAACGGCAGCGGCTCTCCCGCGGCCCGTCAGCCGCCGAGCAGCTTGCGCACCCGGTCGGCCCCGACGGCCAGCAGCAGGGTGGGCAGCCGCGGCCCGGTGTCCCTGCCGACCAGCAGGTTGTAGAGCAGGGCGAAGAACGCGCGCTGGGCGACCTTCAGCTCCGGCGTCGGCTTGGCGTCCGGCTCCAGACCCGCCTGGACCTTCGGCACGCCGTAGACCAGGGTCGTCAGACCGTCCAGCGACCAGTGCGTGTCCAGGCCGTCGAGCAGCAGCCGCAGCGAGCCGCGGGACTGCTCGTCGAGGGTGGCGAGCAGCTCCTCGTCGGGCTCGGCACGGACGACGGTGCGCTGCTCGGCCGGGACCTGGGTGGTGATCCAGTACTCGGCCCTGTCGAGCCGCGGCCGGGTCTCGTCCAGGGTGGTGACGGGGTTGTCCGGGTCCAGGTCGCTCAGGATCCGGAGCGTCTGCTCGTCATGGCCGGCCGTGATGTCCGCGACCGAGGCGAGGGTGCGGTACGGCAGCGGGCGCGGCGTACGGGGCAGTTCGCCGGCGGCGGTGCGGGCCGCGCGGGAGTACGCGGCGGCGTCGGCCGGCAGCGCGCTGCCGTCGGCGACCTTGGACTCCAGCTTGTCCCACTCGTCGTAGAGCCGCTGGATCTCCTGGTCGAAGGCGATCTTGAAGGACTGGTTGGGCTTGCGGCGCGCGTACAGCCAGCGCAGCAGCGGCGCCTCCATGATCTTCAGCGCATCGCCCGGGGTCGGCACCCCGCCGCGCGAGGAGGACATCTTGGCCATGCCGCTGATGCCCACGAAGGCGTACATGGGGCCGATGGGCTGGTCGCCGTCGAAGATCTTGCGGACGATCTGGCCGCCGACGACGAAGGACGAGCCCGGCGAGGAGTGGTCGACACCGGACGGCTCGAAGATCACGCCCTCGTAGGCCCACCGCATCGGCCAGTCGACCTTCCAGACCAGCTTGCCGCGGTTGAACTCGCTCAGCCGGACCGTCTCGCCGAACCCGCACTCCGTGCAGGTGTAGACCAGCTCGGTGGTCTCGTCGTCGTACGAGGTGACCGTGGTGAGGTCCTTCGCGCACTGCCCGCAGTACGGCTTGTACGGGAAGTAGCCGGCCGAGCCGCCGCTGCCGTCGTCCTCGGCGGCCGCGCCGGAGCCCTCGGCGGCCTCCAGCTCGGCCTCGTCGACCGGCTTCTGCGACTTCTTCGCCGGGGCCTTCTTCGTGCGGTACTGGCCGAGGATCGCGTCGATCTCCGCGCGGTGCTTCATCGCGTGCAGGATCTGCTCGCGATAGACACCGGAGGTGTACTGCTCGGTCTGGCTGATGCCGTCGTACTCGACGCCCAGCTCGGCCAGCGCCTCGCTCATCGCGGCCTTGAAGTGCTCGGCCCAGTTCGGGTACGCCGAGCCGGCCGGGGCCGGCACCGAGGTCAGCGGCTTGCCGATGTGCTCGGCCCAGGACTCGTCGACGCCCGCGACGCCGGCCGGGACCTTGCGGTAGCGGTCGTAGTCGTCCCAGGAGATGAGGTGGCGGACCTCGTAACCACGGCGGCGGATCTCGTCGGCGACCAGGTGCGGCGTCATGACCTCGCGGAGATTGCCGAGGTGGATCGGGCCGGACGGACTCAGGCCCGAGGCGCAGACGACCGGTTTGCCCGGGGCGCGGCGCTCCGCCTCGGCAATGACCTCGTCCGCGAACCTGGAGACCCAGTCGGTCTCGGTGCTCTGCTGAGCCACGATCGGCCCTTCCTCTTCCTGGTGCTTCCTGATTGCGCCGTCTTGCGCATGCGACGCACAAATGCCTGACGGTGCCCATTGTCCCAGACGGAAAATCAGTGGTAGTGCCGTGGGATACTCGTTGGCAAACCCTTTCCACTCCAGCGACACCTCCCTCTGGAAGAGAGCTCATCTCCATGGCCTCGGTCACTTCCCTCGCAGCATCGGTCAACCAGCGCGTCGCGGACGCCCTCTCGGCAGCCCTGCCGGAGGCCCGCGACGTCGACCCGCTGCTGCGACGTAGCGACCGGGCCGATTTCCAGGCCAACGGCATGCTGGCGCTGGCGAAGAAGCTCAAGGGCAACCCGCGGGAGCTGGCCACTCAGGTCGTCGCGGGCATCCCCACGGGTGACAGCGGCGCGGTGATCAAGGAGATCGAGGTCTCCGGCCCCGGCTTCCTCAACATCACCGTCGCCGACGAGGCGATCATCACGACCCTCGCCGCGCGCGCCGCCGACGACCGGCTGGGCGTGCCGTACGCCGACGGGGCCGGCACCACCGTCATCGACTACGCCCAGCCGAATGTGGCGAAGGAGATGCACGTCGGCCATCTGCGGTCCGCGGTGATCGGCGCGGCGATGGTCGAGATCCTGGAGTTCACCGGCGAGAAGGTGATCCGCAGGCATCACATCGGCGACTGGGGCACCCAGTTCGGCATGCTCATCCAGTACCTCATCGAGCACCCGCACGAGCTGGACCACAAGGGCGGCGAGGTCTCCGGCGAGGAGGCCATGTCGAACCTGAACCGTCTCTACAAGGCCTCGCGCGCGCTCTTCGACTCCGACGAGGAGTTCAAGGAGCGTGCCCGGCGCCGGGTCGTCGACCTCCAGGCCGGCGACGAGGAGACGCTGGCCCTGTGGCGGCGGTTCGTCGACGAGTCGAAGATCTACTTCTACTCGGTCTTCAACAAGCTGGACATGGACATCCACGACCCCGATGTCGTCGGTGAGTCCGGCTACAACGCCATGCTGGAGGAGACCTGCCGGCTGCTGGAGGAGTCCGGTGTGGCGGTGCGCTCCGAGGGCGCCCTCTGCGTGTTCTTCGACGACGTCAAGGGCCCGGACGGCAACCCCGTCCCGCTGATCGTCAAGAAGACCAACGGCGGCTACGGCTACGCCGCCACCGACCTCTCCGCGATCCGCGACCGGGTCCAGAACCTCTCCGCCGACACGCTGCTGTACGTCGTCGACGCCCGGCAGTCCCTGCACTTCAAGATGGTCTTCGAGACCGCCCGCCGGGCCGGCTGGCTGGACGACAAGACGCATGCGGTGCAGCTGGCGTTCGGCACGGTCCTCGGCAAGGACGGCAAGCCGTTCAAGACCCGTGAGGGCGAGACGGTGCGGCTGGTGGACCTGCTGGACGAGGCGATCGACCGGGCGACCGCGGTGGTGCGGGAGAAGGGCGAGCCGATCGGCCTCACCGAGGAGGAGATCACCGGCAACGGCGCGCAGGTCGGCATCGGCGCCGTGAAGTACGCGGACCTGTCGACGTCGGCCAGCCGTGACTACAAGTTCGACCTGGACCAGATGGTCTCGCTGAACGGCGACACCTCGGTCTACCTCCAGTACGCCTACGCCCGGATCCGGTCGATCTTCCGCAAGGCCGGTGACGTGGCCCCCGTGGCGCACCCCGAGCTGCCGCTGGCCCCGGCGGAGCGGGCGCTGGGTCTGCACCTCGACCAGTTCGGCGAGACCGTCGCCGAGGCCGCCGCCTCGTACGAGCCGCACAAGCTCGCCGCGTACCTCTACGGCCTCGCCTCGCTGTTCACGACCTTCTACGACCAGTGCCCGGTCCTGAAGGCCGAGGGCGGCCCGGACCAGATCGCGAACCGGCTGTTCCTGTGCGACCTGACCGCCCGCACCCTCCACCAGGGCATGGCCCTGCTCGGCATCCGGACGCCCGAGCGCCTCTGACCGGCGCGCGGGCCGCACCCGCCACCCGCATCGGCCCAACGGCCCCGTACAGCACAGATGTCGTGCTGTACGGGGCCGTTGGCCGTTCCGGGCCGAGAAAGGCCGGCCTCACGGCCAGCGCTTACGCACCTCGTCCTTGGTCTTCTCGCTCACATCGAGGCCCTGACCGGCGGTCTTCTCCGCCTTGCCCTCGGCCTGCAGCTTGCGGTTGTGCGTCGCTTTGCCGACGGCTTCCTTCATGGCGCCGATGACCTGGGCGCCCTTGGCCTGCATCTTGCGCTTGGCAGTCATGGTGACTCGCTCCTCGGTCCGGTCGCGGTCTTCCCTGACAACCGGTGCGTGCCCGGAACCAGGCGGACAAAACGTCACCGTCACACAGCAAAGCTCCCGCCCCCGGAGCCCGGGGACGGGAGCAGGTGCGGCACACGGGCGCCCGGCGGCTCACAGCCCCCGCGCGACCTCCGTGGCCCAGTACGTCAGGATCATGTTCGCCCCGGCCCGCTTGATGCCGGTCAGCGTCTCCAGGATCGCCTTGTCGCGGTCGATCCAGCCCTTCTCCGCGGCGGCCTCGATCATCGCGTACTCACCGGAGATCTGGTACGCGGCGACCGGTACGTCCACCGAGTCCGCGACCTTCGCGAGCACATCGAGGTAGGGCAGCGCCGGCTTGACCATCACCATGTCGGCGCCCTCCTCCAGGTCGAGCGCCAGCTCGCGCAGCGACTCGCGGAGGTTGGCCGGGTCCTGCTGGTAGGTCTTGCGGTCGCCCTGGAGGGACGAGCCGACGGCCTCGCGGAAGGGCCCGTAGAAGGCGGAGGAGTACTTCGCGGTGTAGGCGAGGACCGAGACGTCCTCGTGGCCGGTCTGGTCGAGCGCGTCACGGACGACACCGATCTGGCCGTCCATCATCCCGCTGGGGCCCACGGTATGGACGCCCGCGTCGGCCTGGACCTGCGCCATCTCGGCGTAGCGCTCCAGCGTCGCGTCGTTGTCGACCCGGCCGGCGGCGTCCAGGACACCGCAGTGCCCGTGGTCGGTGTACTCGTCCAGGCACAGGTCCGACATGATCACGAGATCGTCGCCGACCTCGGCCTTCACGTCCCGGATGGCGACCTGCAGGATGCCGTCCGGGTCGGTGCCGGCCGTGCCGAGGGCGTCCTTCTTGGCGTCCTCGGGCACTCCGAACAGCATGATCCCGGCGACCCCGGCCCCGGCCGCCTCGGCGGCGGCCTTGCGCAGCGTGTCACGGGTGTGCTGGACCACGCCCGGCATGGCGGAGATCGGCACCGGCTCGCTGACCCCCTCCCGTACGAACGCGGGAAGGATCAGGTCGGCGGGGTGCAGCCGGTGTTCGGCCACCATCCGCCGCATGGCGGGGGTGGTACGCAGCCGCCGGGGCCGCGCACCGGGGAAGCTTCCGTACTTCGTCATACGCCCACGCTACGCCCGCTTTGCGCCTGCCTTTGCCGACGGGCCGTCGGAGGGGAGGGGTCCGGGCTCCGGCACACAAGCAGAAGGGCGCCCCCGGAGGAGGCGCCCTTCAAAGCCGTACGAACCGCTGCTAGCTACGCGCTCTCCGGCGCGATCCGGGCCGCCGCTCGCTCGGCCGGGTGACCGGGTCCCCGGCCTCCAGCGCGGTGTCGCGCCGCGCCGCGCCGAAGTCCGCGAGCGCTTCGGCCAGCTTGTGCACCGAGGGCTCGGGCGACATGACGTCCACGCGCAGCCCGTGCTCCTCGGCGGTCTTGGCGGTGGCCGGGCCGATACAGGCGATCACGGTCACGTTGTGCGGCTTGCCGGCGATACCGACGAGGTTCCGCACGGTCGACGAGGACGTGAAGAGCACGGCGTCGAAGCCGCCGCCCTTGATCGCCTCGCGGGTCTCGGCCGGCGGCGGCGAGGCGCGCACGGTCCGGTAGGCGGTGACGTCGTCGACCTCCCAGCCCAGCTCGATCAGCCCGGCGACCAGGGTCTCGGTGGCGATGTCGGCACGCGGCAGGAAGACGCGGTCGATCGGGTCGAAGACCGGGTCGTACGGCGGCCAGTCCTCCAGCAGACCGGCGGCGGACTGCTCACCGCTCGGCACCAGGTCGGGCTTCACACCGAAGGCGACCAGCGCCTTGGCGGTCTGCTCGCCGACCGCGGCGACCTTGATCCCGGCGAAGGCGCGGGCATCCAGGCCGTACTCCTCGAACTTCTCCCGGACGGCCTTGACGGCGTTGACCGAGGTGAAGGCGATCCACTCGTAGCGGCCGGTGACCAGGCCCTTGACCGCACGCTCCATCTGCTGCGGGGTGCGCGGCGGTTCGACGGCGATGGTCGGGACCTCGTGCGGCACCGCGCCGTACGAGACGAGCTGGTCGGAGAGCGACGCGGCCTGCTCCTTCGTACGCGGCACGAGCACCCGCCAGCCGAAGAGCGGCTTGGACTCGAACCACGAAAGGCGGTCGCGCTGCGCGGCGGCACTGCGCTCACCGACCACGGCTATGACCGGCTGGCCGCCGTCCGCCGACGGCAGCACCTTGGCGGCCTTGAGCACCTGCGCGACCGACCCGAGGGTGGCGGTCCAGGTGCGCTGGCGGGTGGTGGTGCCGGCGACGGTGACGGTCATCGGGGTGTCGGGCTTGCGGCCTCCGGACACCAGTTCACCGGCGGCCGCGGCCACCGAGTCGAGGGTGGTGGAGACGACGGCGGTGGCGTCACTGGCACCCACTTCGGACCAGCAGCGCGCATCGGCGCTGCGGGCGTCGATGAAGCGCACATCGGTGCCCTGCGCGTCCCGCAGCGGGACACCGGCGTACGCGGGCACGCCGACGGCCGCGGCGATACCGGGCACGACCTCGAAGACGATGCCTTCGGAGGCGCAGGCCAGCATCTCCTCGGCGACGTAACCGTCCAGGCCGGGGTCTCCGGTGACGGCACGTACGACCCGCTTGCCCGCACGGGCGGCCGCCATGACAAGATTGGCGGTGTCCCTAAGGGCAGGGACATCGGCGGGGATTGACGCCTCGTCAGCTGACGCCTGCAGTGGTGTGTCCACCTGTGCGCGGGCATGCACGCGCACGACGTCCAGCACCTGCGGGTCGGCGATCAGTACGTCCGCGGAGGCCAGCGCCTCCACGGCACGCAGCGTCAGCAGACCCGGGTCTCCCGGCCCGGCACCCAGGAAGGTGACCTGACCGGAGGCGGAGTGGTTTGGGGCGGTGGGGTTCAAAGTGCTCGCTCCCCCATAAGACCGGCCGCACCCTTTGCGAGCATCTCGGCGGCGAGTTCACGACCCAGGTTCAGCGGGGTCGACACGTCGTCGGGAGAGGCGGGTACGTGCCCGGTGGTGGACAGCTGCACCAGCGTGCTGCCGTCGGTCGTGCCGACGACACCGCGCAGGTGCAATTCGGTGACAGCCTGCTCGTCAGCCTTGGGGCCTCCCCTGCTCGAGCGAAGTCGAGAGCTTGGGGAGAGGTCGGCCAGTGCTCCGACGGGTGCGGAACAGCCGGCCTCCAGGGCGGCGAGCAGGGATCGCTCGGCGGTCACGGCGGCCCGGGTGTCCGGGTCGTCGAGCTCACTGAGCCGGGCGACGAGGTCCACGTTGACCGCGGCGCACTCGATCGCCAGCGCCCCCTGGCCGGGGGCAGGCAAAAACACGTCGGGCGACAGCAGCTGCGTCGCCTCGTCGATCCGGCCGATGCGGGTGAGACCGGCGGCGGCCAGTACGACCGCGTCCAGTTCGCCCTTTTCGACGAAGCCGATGCGGGTGTCGATGTTCCCGCGTATCGGCACGGTCTCCACACGCCGGCCCAGCGACCTGGCCCAGGCGTTCAGCTGCGCCATCCTGCGAGGCGAGCCGGTGCCGATGCGGGCAACCCGGTCCTCGTCGGCGGTCAGTTGCTCAAAGGTGAGCCCGTCCCTGGCGATCAGCGCGTCCCGGGGGTCTTCCCGTACGGGTATGGCCGCCAGGGTCAGGGTCTCGGGCTGCGTGGTGGGCAGGTCCTTGAGCGAGTGGACGGCGAAGTCGATCTCCCCGGCGAGCAGCGCGTCCCGCAGCGCGGAGACGAACACACCGGTGCCGCCGATCTGCGCGAGGTGCTCGCGGGAGGTGTCGCCGTAGGTGGTGATCTCCACCAGTTCGACGGGGCGGCCCGTCAGCGCGCGCACCGCCTCGGCGATCTGCCCGGACTGGGCCATGGCGAGCTTGCTGCGCCGCGTGCCCAGCCGCAGTGCTCTCGTTGTGCTGTCGGTCATGCCCGCTCCCGTGCATCGTGCCTGTCGGCGCGCGTGTCGGCCCGGCTGACGGCGGCGACCGTCTGGGGGTCGAGATCGAAGAGTTCCCGCAGGGCGTCCGCGTACCCGGCGCCGCCGGGCTCGCTGGCCAGCTGCTTTACCCGGACGGTGGGCGCGTGCAGGAGTTTGTCGACGACGCGGCGCACGGTCTGGGTGATCTCGGCGCGCTGCTTGTCGTCAAGGTCGGGAAGGCGGCCGTCGAGCCGGGCGATCTCACCGGCGACGACGTCCGCGGCCATGGTGCGCAGGGCGACCACGGTGGGGGTGATGTGCGCGGCCCGCTGGGCGGCGCCGAAGGCGGCGACCTCATCGGAGACGATGCCGCGCACCTTGTCCACGTCGGCCGCCATCGGCGCGTCAGCGGACGCGTCGGCCAGCGACTCGATGTCGACGAGGTGCGCGCCGTCGATCCGGTGCACCGCGGCATCTATGTCCCGCGGCATGGCGAGGTCGAGCAGCGCCAGCGGCGCCTCACGCCCGTCGCGCGCGGCCGCGACCATCTCGCCGGCCAGGACCAGGCCGGTCGCGCCGGTACAGGAGACCACGATGTCGGCGAGCGACAGCTCGTCCGGGACGGAGGTCATCGCCACCGCACGGGCGGCGACTCCTGTGGCGGCGCCGGTCCCGCCCGGCTCGGTGAGGATCCGGACCAGCCGCTCGGCGCGCTCGACGGTGCGGTTGGCGACGGCCAGCTCGCCGACGCCGGCCCGTACGAGGGTGGTGGCGGCCAGCGACGACATCGATCCGGCGCCGATGACCAGCGCCCGCTTGCCGCGCGCCCAGTCCTCGACGTCCCGGCCGGCCGCGAGCTGCTCCAGCCCGAAGGTGACCAGCGACTGGCCGGCCTTGTCGATGCCGGTCTCGCTGTGGGCGCGCTTGCCCACCCGCAGGGCCTGCTGGAACAGGTCGTTCAGCAGCCGGCCCGCGGTGTGCTGCTCCTGGGCGACGGCCAGTGCGTCCTTGATCTGCCCGAGGATCTGACCCTCGCCGACGACCATCGAGTCCAGGCCGCAGGCCACCGAGAAGAGGTGGTGGACGGCCCGGTCCTCGTAGTGGACATAGAGATAAGGGGTGAGCTCCTCCAGGCCGGCGCCGCTGTGGCGGGCCAGGAGGGTGGACAGCTCAGCGACACCGGCGTGGAACTTGTCCACGTCGGCGTAGAGCTCGATGCGGTTGCAGGTGGAGAGCACCGCGGACTCGGTGACCGGTTCGGCCGACACCGCGTCCTGCAGCAGCTTGCCGCGCGCCTCCGGGGCGAGCGCGGCCCGCTCCAGCACGCTCACCGGCGCGCTGCGATGGCTCAGTCCGACGACCAGGAGTGTCATGCCGGCATCACGGCGGGCATGTCCCCGTCAGGTCCCTTGCGATCGTCCGCCACCGCGGCGGCGGCCCGGGCGGCCACAGCCGGCCCACCGCTGTCGGGCCCGCCCTCCTCGCCGGCCTTGCGCTGCTCGTGGAAGGCGAGGATCTGCAGCTCTATCGACAGGTCGACCTTGCGTACGTCCACCCCGTCGGGCACGGTCAGTACGGTCGGCGCGAAGTTGAGGATCGAGGTGACACCGGCGGCGACCAGGCGCTCGCAGACCTGCTGCGCGGCCCCGGCCGGCGTGGCAATGACACCGATCGAGACGCCGTTGCTCTCGATGATGTGCTCCAGCTCATCGGTGTGCTGGACCGCGATGCCCGCGACGGGCTTGCCGGCCATGGCCGGGTCGGCGTCGATCAGGGCCGCGACGCGGAAGCCACGCGAGGCGAAGCCGCCGTAGTTGGCGAGCGCGGCGCCGAGATTACCGATACCGACGATGACAACCGGCCAATCCTGGGTCAGCCCCAGTTCACGCGAGATCTGGTAGACGAGGTACTCCACGTCGTAGCCCACGCCGCGGGTCCCGTACGAGCCGAGGTAGGAGAAGTCCTTGCGCAGCTTGGCGGAGTTGACCCCCGCCGCGGCCGCGAGCTCCTCGGAGGAGACCGTGGGTACCGAGCGCTCGGAGAGCGCGGTCAGTGCACGCAGATACAGCGGAAGCCGGGCGACGGTGGCCTCGGGAATGCCTCGGCTGCGGGTCGCCGGTCGGTGAGTTCGGCCAGTTGCCACGGTGCTCCTGCGGGTAGAGCGGGGCTGCGGGCGACCGCATGGAACCCGACCGCCCTGTCTTCTGCAGGCTATGTCTTTGTGAACGCGTGCACAAAGATGGTGTCCGGTTTGTCCGCCCAAAGTGACCGGGGTCACGCGCCTATTACAGGCCTCCGCGGAACCAACTCCCACGTCACACCGTTCACTCGCGCCACCCGTCTCACGGGGCAGCACCGACGGGAGCACGCGCCCTCACTCCTTACCGCTATACCCCCGGAAACCTACAAATCGCCCACCGATGGTAATCGAACCGGGCCGGACCGGACACCGCCGTGACCCGGCACAATGGCTCCATGGCCCCCTTGTTCAGCCGCAGCCCCCGCAAGAGCCCCGCCGACCGGATGGTCACCCTGGTCGGCAAGCCGGGCTGCCACCTCTGCGACGACGCCCAGGCCGTGATCGAGAAGGTCTGCGCCGAGACCGGCGCGTCGTGGGAGAAGAAGGACATCACCGAGGACCCCGAGCTGCACCGCAAGTACTGGGAGCAGATTCCGGTCATCCTCGTCGACGGCGCCCAGCACGACTTCTGGCGGGTCGACCCGAAACGGCTGCGCACGGCCCTGGGCGCCTGAGCCTTCCGCGCCCCCCGGAGACACGCGAGGAATTCCCCCTCCCCCCACCACGTTGTGGTCCCGCAGGGGGCCATCTCGCCCCCTACGGGAAGCGTTCGCCCACCCCCTAAGGCCCCGCCGAGGTGGCCGTAATGCCCCCTTCCCCCTCCTCAGACCCTCCTGACACGCGCCCGTAACCGGCTGCACCGAACAAACTGGCTACGCTGTCGGCATGTCGCCCGCTCGCCGATCCGGCTGGATGCCCTCCGGGGCGCTCTTCGACCTGGGCTGGATCCCTCGCCGCAGACGCCCCGCCACGGCCCGCAGCGTGCTGGCCGGCGAGGCCGCGGCCGAGGCCGCCCGCAAGTCCTCCCAGGAGGCGCCGCCGGTCGAGGAGACGCCCGCGGAGCCCGAATTCCCGGTCGTCGGGGACACGGCGGCCGCCGCCTTCTTCGACCTGGACAACACCGTCATGCAGGGCGCGGCGCTCTTCCACTTCGGCCGCGGCCTGTACAAGCGGCACTTCTTCCACAAGCGCGACCTGGCCCGCTTCGCCTGGCAGCAGATCTACTTCCGGCTGGCCGGCTCGGAGAACCCCGAGCACATGGCGGACGTCCGCAACAGCGCGCTGTCCATCGTCCAGGGCCACCGCGTCGCCGAGCTGATGTCCATCGGCGAGGAGATCTACGACGAGTACATGGCCGAGCGGGTCTGGCCCGGCACCCGTGCCCTGGCCCAGGCCCACCTCGACGCGGGCCAGAAGGTCTGGCTGGTGACCGCGGCCCCCGTCGAGACCGCGACGATCATCGCCCGCCGGCTCGGCCTGACCGGCGCGCTCGGCACCGTCGCCGAGTCCGTCGGCGGTGTCTACACGGGCAAGCTGGTGGGCGAGCCGCTGCACGGCCCCGCCAAGGCCGAGGCGGTCCGCGCCCTGGCGGCGGGCGAGGGCCTGGACCTGTCGCACTGCGCCGCCTACAGCGACTCCGCCAACGACATCCCGATGCTCTCGCTCGTCGGGCACCCGTACGCGATCAACCCCGACAGCCGCCTGCGCAAGCACGCCCGGGAACAGGGCTGGCGGCTGCGCGACTACCGCACCGGCCGGAAAGCGGCCAAGATCGGCATCCCCGCGGCGGCCGGGGTCGGGGCTCTCGCCGGCGGCGCCGCGGCCGCGGTCGCACTCCAGCGCCGACGCCGCTGACCAGGCCTGATCACCGAACCGGCCGGACGGCCATCCCCTCTCCCTACCCCCTCCGCCGTCCCGTCAGTCCCGCAGCTGTCGGTCAGCCACAACACGCCTTCCAACCAGGCAGATTGCGTTCCCTTCCGATCAATAGTTGCTCAGTATTCGATACTTGATCTGCCACCAACCCGGCACGGACCGTAACTAATCGATGATTTGAGCAACTGGGTGTAGCGCTGCCTGTACGAAGCGTTATTCTCCTCAGACGCAATCCGGAACCCACACGTCCCTACGACGAGTGAACGGTCCCGCACTGCACGTGATGGAAGCTCTGCCTCTGGGAGTCCCGTGTACCCACACGTCGGGGTTGACGCCTCGGGCCTGGCTACGCTGCGTACGACACTCGTCGACCACCTGCGCAGTTTTGTCCCCACCGCGTACGCCGTCCCCGCATTCGCCTCAGCCGTCCCCGCCGCCGGACCCTGCTACGCCCTGGCCGACGGGAGTGCTGCGGTCGGAAAGGCCGCCGGCAGAACCCGCCGCTCCGGCACCGGCACGACCACCGCCCGTCGTCCCGCCGACAGCGACAGCCGTCGCATGATGGACCTCGTCGAACGAGCCCAGGCCGGCGAGGCCGAAGCCTTCGGCCGCCTCTACGACCAGTACGCCGACACGGTCTACCGCTACATCTACTACCGCGTCGGCGGCCGTGCCACGGCCGAGGACCTCACCAGCGAGACCTTTCTGCGGGCCCTGCGCCGCATCGGCACGTTCACCTGGCAGGGCCGTGACTTCGGCGCCTGGCTGGTGACCATCGCCCGCAATCTCGTGGCCGACCACTTCAAGTCCTCCCGCTTCCGCCTGGAAGTCACCACCGGAGAGATGCTCGACGCCAACGAGGTCGAGCGCAGCCCCGAGGACTCGGTCCTCGAATCCCTCTCCAACGCCGCCCTCCTGGAGGCGGTACGCAAGCTCAACCCCCAACAGCAGGAGTGCGTCACGCTGCGCTTTCTGCAGGGCCTCTCGGTCGCCGAGACCGCCCGCGTCATGGGCAAGAACGAGGGCGCGATCAAGACCCTCCAGTACCGCGCGGTCCGCACCCTCGCACGGCTGCTCCCCGAAGACGCCCGCTGACCCACCCCCTGTCCACATGCGCCGACGACCCGTCCCACGCCGCCACACGCTCACTCTTGGTGATCACTCATGCCCGGTCGGTCAGATCATCGTGAGTGCGTAACCCGAGTGCCGCGCCGCTCGTTGTGCGGGATGCAGGCTCCATGCGGTCACGCCATGCCCGCTGCCTCTCACTCGATCGAGTGGCCGCGGACCACGGCGTGCAACCATCCGGTCCATCTGGACAGTCAAAGCCAGTCCGGGGAGTCGAGCGGGATGACGAGAGGAGGTGCCGCCCGTGATCGCAAATGTCTCGGTGCACCGGCGGGCCAACGCCTTCGCCCAGGCCCTGGAGGAGCAGGTCCTCGAGGGCGCGGCGGCCGAGGACCAGGTCGACAATCCGGCCCAAGCGCCGGGCGAAGCACGGCTGTTGGCGGTCGCCGACGGCCTCGGGAAACTCCCGGGGCCGGAGATGGCCACCGAGGTCAAGACTGTCCAGCGCGCCCAGCTCATCGCTGCGATGGAGGCCGCCTTCGCCGAAGGCGCTCCGTCCGACGGTGCCAGGGTGCCCGAGCAGCGCGAACACAAGGGCGCGCACCGCGCCACGAAATCCATCGGCCGGCTGCGCCCGCGCTCCCGCCTCTCCAAGGGGCTGGCGGCAGGCGGGCTGACGGTCGGCGTCGCGGCCGGCGCGTTCAGCGGTGTCGCCGCGGCCAGCTCCGACGCCCTCCCCGGCGACTCCCTCTACGGCCTCAAGCGCGGCATGGAGGACCTGCGGCTCGGCATGGCCGACGATGACTCCGACCGCGGCCGGCTCCTTCTCGACCAGGCCTCCACCCGCATGATGGAGGTCCGCAGGCTGATGGAGCGCGCCCGGCTCGCCGACCTCGACCACGAGTCGCTCGGCGAGATCCGCAAGGCGCTCTCCGGCATCCGGCACGACGCGGGCGAGGGCCACCGCCTGCTGCACGCGGCGTATGAACGAGATGGCTCGCTCGGCCCCATCCAGGCGCTGAACTCCTTCACGAAGTCCCATCGCGGCACCTGGTCGCATCTGCGCGACAAACTCCCGGTGCAGCTCACGGACGTCCGCGACGAGGTCAGCTCGGTCTTCGACGCCATAGACAAAGAGGTCGGTCCGCTCCGCTCGCTGCTGCCGCCCACCCCGGACAGCAGGCGCCACCACCGCGACACGCCCGCCTCCGCGGGCACCGGCTCCGGCTCCGACGGCCGCCCGGCACCGTCCGGCAGCAAGTCCTCCCACGGCAAGCACTCCGGCGGCCCGCACGCCCCGCGCCCGTCGGCGTCCCCCTCCCAGGAGGACGGCCTGCTCGGCGGCAATACGGGTGGGCTGCTCGACCCGCCGTCCAAGGGCGGCAGCCCGTCGCCGCACGACCGGGGCCACAACGGTGGCAGGGACACCGGCGGCCAGCCCGATGTCACTCTCCCGCCGCTGATCCCGGGGCTGCTTCCCGGTCTGGGCATCGACGGCGAGGATCTCCCGAAGTAGCAGATCGCCTCCGGTGCCGGCGCGCTCGGTGTTCTTCTGGTCCTTCCCTCAGAAGAACACCGAGCGTCGCTGTACCAGCAGCTTGTAGAGGGTGTGCTGAATCGTTTCCCGTACCTGATCGGTCAGGTTGAACATCAGCATCGGATCGTCGGCCGCCTCCGCCGGATAGCCGGCCGTCGGGATCGGCTCGCCGAACTGGATCGTCCACTTCGTCGGCAGCGGCACCGCCCCCAGCGGTCCCAGCCACGGGAAGGTCGGTGTGAGGGGGAAATACGGCAGCCCCAGCACCCGCGCCAGCGTCTTGGCGTTCCCGATCATCGGGTAGATCTCCTCCGCGCCCACGATCGAGCACGGCACGATCGGCACCCCGGCCTTCAGCGCCGTCGAGACGAAGCCGCCCCGCCCGAAGCGCTGGAGCTTGTAGCGGTCCGCGAAGGGCTTGCCGATGCCCTTGAAGCCCTCCGGCATCACCCCGACGATCTCGCCGCGCTCCAGCAGCCGCTGGGCGTCCTCCGCGCAGGCGAGGGTGTGCCCGGCCTTGCGCGCCAGCTCGTTTATCACCGGCAGGACGAACACCAAGTCGGCCGCCAGCAGCCGGAGATGACGCTGCGCCGGGTGGTTGTCGTGCACCCCGACCTGCAGCATCAGGCCGTCCAGCGGCAGTGTTCCGGAGTGGTTGGCGACGATCAGCGCACCACCGTCGGAGGGGATGTTCTCGATCCCCTTCACCTCGACCCGGAAGTACTTCTCGTAGAAGGGCCGCAGCAGCGACATCAGGACCTGGTCGGTCAGCTCCTCGTCGTACCCGAAGTCATCGACCTCGTAGTCGCCGGTGATCCGCCGCCGCAGAAAGGCCAGCCCGCCGGCGATCCGCTCGTCCAGGGACCGCCCGGGGTTCGGCCGCGGGGGAACGGCCGGCGGATGCTCGGTCCGTGCCTCCGGTACGGGTGCCAGCGCCGCACCGCGCTCCGCGCGCCCGGCCCGCCGGGCCTTCCTGCGCGCCCGGGGCTCCTCGCCGAAGGGAATGACCTTGGCGTCCGCCATCGTGGATGAACTCCTCACTGGGTCGGGCCGCTGCGTGCGGGCAGCACGCCGGCGAGCCGGTCGACGGTGCGGGCGAGGGACTCGGGCGGCAGCAGCCCGGGTCCGCGGCTGCGGGCGAATTCCGCGAAGGTCTCCGCCGTCGTGTACTTCGGATGGAATCCCAGTGTCTCGCGCATCTGTGTCGTTTCGACGACCCTGCCGTGCGTGAGCAGCCGGATCTGTTCCGGCGAGAAATCCGTGATGCCGATGGACCGCAGCGCCGTACCGGCCCAGGTGACGGTCGGCAGCAGCAGCGGCACGGTGGGCCGCCCCAGCCGCCGGGAGGTCTGCGACAGCAGCAGCACACCGTCTCCGGCGATATTGAACGTGCCGCTGTTGAGCGTGCCGCGGCGTGGCTCGGCGGCGGCGATCCGCAGCACCTCGATGGCGTCGTCCTCGTGGACGAACTGCAGCCGCGGGTCGTAGCCCAGGACGGTGGGCCATACGGGCAGCGAGAAGTATTCGGCGAGCGGGGAATCCGCGCACGGCCCGAGGATGTTGGCGAAGCGCAGCACACACACCGCCACATCCGGCCGGCGGCGGGCGAAGCCGCGTACGTACCCCTCGACCTCGACGACGTCCTTGGCGAAGCCGCCGCTGGGCAGCGACTTCGGTGTGGTCGTCTCGGTGAAGACGGCGGGGTCCCGGGGCGCGGAGCCGTAGACGCTGGTGCTGGACTTGATGACCAGCCGCTGCACCTTCGGTGCCTTCTGGCAGGCGCCGAGCAACTGCATCGTCCCGATGACGTTGGTTTCCTTCACCGAGGCGCGGCCACCGCGCTTGCCCAACGGGGTGCCGTTGATGTCCATATGGATGACGGTGTCGACGCCCGTCTCGGCCAGGACCCGGGCAATGGCGGGATGCCGGATATCGGCTTTGAGGAATTCGGCGCCGCCCAGATGGTGCTCCGGTGCCACGGCGTCGACCCCGATCACCCGGTCGACATCGGGATCGCGCTGGATACGACGGACGAACCGACCGCCCAATTGCCGTGCGACTCCCGTGACGAGCACGACCTTGCCCAAGATCAGCCCTACCTTCCCGCCGCGACCACGCCCTAGCCGAGCTGTGCAGGCCACGCTATCGGGTCGGTGTTGCGCGGTGATGACCGCAGGATGCCCGTGGCCACATTTCCGTCCGACCACCGTCCATACGGCCCACAACGCACCGCAGCCCCCCATCACACCAAGGCGATGAGGGGCTGCGAATTCGCGATCAGCGTCGCTTACTTCTTGTTACGACGCTGAACACGGGTGCGCTTGAGCAGCTTGCGGTGCTTCTTCTTCGCCATCCGCTTGCGCCGCTTCTTGATAACAGAGCCCACGACTACCCTCGCTCACTTCGAATCACTCGGTGCGGGGCGTCCGAGCCCACACTACCTACATCGGGCCAGCCTACCCGGCGCCGGGCGAACGGCGTAATCCGAGGGTCGGCGAGGACCCGTCAGGCTGATTCCACCCCCACAAAGGACTCACGGAGATAGTCGTGAACCGCCTGCTCCGGAACCCGGAATGACCTCCCCACGCGAATCGCGGGCAGATGGCCGCTGTGCACCAGGCGGTACACGGTCATCTTCGACACTCGCATCACCGTGGCGACCTCCGCCACTGTCAGGAACACGACCTCGTTCAGAGGCCTCTGGTCTGCCGCCATGTCACACCTGCACCTTCCGCATAAGACGGACACCGGCTTCCCCTCCGGTGACTCTTCGTCGCTATGCGCTCACTCCCCAGATTAGGGGCGGGTGATGCGAGTGGGGAAGAGGAGCAGCGAACAGCCGCCTATCGGGACAGACGCGCCCGATTGAGGACATAGCGCGCCAGCGGCCGATAGTCCGCGGCCCGCACCGCGTCATCGAGCGGCACCACCACGGACACCCGCCCCTCGGCCTGGCCGACGAACAGCGCCGGGTCGTCGGTGTCCGCCAGCCCGATCGCCTCAAAACCCAGCTGACCTGCCCCGCAGACCCAACCGTGGTCCCCGATCACCAGGGCCGGCAGCGGGCCCGCGGTGTCCGCCGCGGCCGCCAGAGCGGTCCGTACCGGGAGCGGGGAATGGGTGTGTACGCCCCTGTCCCCGGGCGCGCCCCGCACGCCGGTTTCTCGCATCAGCGCGACTCCCCGTACGTACGCGAGTGTGCAGGGACGTACCCCGAACCGGGTCGCTATGTCGACACGGGCGCCATACGCCGGGGTGAGAACGGGGCAGCCCGCCGACGAGAGGGCGTCTGCGAGGGCGGCGTAGAACCCCAGCAGCCGGTGCGGATGGCCGGTGCCGATCAGCACCGGCGCCCGGCGGCCGGCCGCCGCGGCGACCCGTTCGGCGAACCCGTCCAGCGCGGCGACCGTCCGGTCGGGGTCGATCACATCCGGGCCGGAAGTGTGCGCCGGATCGGCCGAAACCCCGCACTTCCGCCCCATCAGTCGCAGTACTTCACCGAGCGGCCAGTCCCGTTCCGGATCCAGCCCCAGCAGCACTCTGGGATCGCGCGCCGCGAAGAGCCGGTAGCGCGCCAGACTCTTCTCCCGCGTGGTCGCGATCGTCCCCGCGAGCCGCGCCTCGATCAGGTGCGCCCGCAGCGCCCCGGTTCCCAACACGCGTCCCATACTGTCCGGTTGGTCGGCCTACGGTTGCCCGGACCGGCGGGTAGTCACACATCCGTGGGGCGCGGCGCCGGATACGGCCGTACGGGAGCGGCGGAGGGCTCCGCGCGGGACACCCGCCAGCGGGACCTCGGCTCCCCTACGGAGCACCGAGTCCCCGGGGCGCCGTAACAGCGTTACAGGGACGTGAAGGGGTCCGGCCCTACGGGAGCAGCCCATGCGCCGGGAAGACCGCCCGACGGGTCGCCAGCACCGCCTGGTCCAGCCGGTCGGCCGGGTCATAGCCGTCGTCGACGAAGCTCCGCCACTGCGGCGTACGGCCGTCCGTCATCCGGTGCGGCGCCAACTGCCGGGTCCGGCGGAACACTTCGTGCCGCCATGCCTCCGGCACCATCGCGGTCGGATCGATCGGCCGGCCCGCCGCGATCGCGACCAGATGCGTCCAGCTGCGCGGCACCACGTCCACCACCGCATAGCCGCCCCCGCCGAGCGCGACCCACCGGCCGTCCGCGTGCTCATGCGCCAGGTCGTGGCAGGCCTCCGCCACCGCACGCTGGGCGTCCAGGCTCACCGCGAGATGTGCCAGGGGGTCCTCGAAGTGGGTGTCGGCGCCGTGCTGCGTCACGATCACCTGCGGCCGGAAGGCCCCCAGCAGCTCCGGGACCACCGCGTGGAAGGCCCGCAGCCAGCCCTCGTCCGCGGTCCCGGCCGGCAGCGCCACATTCGCCGCGGTGCCCTCCGCGCCCGCCCCGCCGGTCTCCTCCGGCCAGCCGGTCTGCGGGAAGAGCGTCCGGGGATGCTCGTGCAGCGAGATCGTCAGGACCCGCGGGTCCTCCCAGAACGCCGCCTGCACCCCGTCACCGTGGTGGACGTCCACATCCACATACGCGACCCGTTCGGCCCCCAGCTCCAGCAGCCGGGCGATCGCCAGCGACGCGTCGTTGTAGATACAGAAACCGGCCGCCCCGCCCGGCATCGCATGGTGCAGCCCGCCGGCGAAGTTCACCGCATGGGCCGCGTCGCCGCGCCAGACGGCCTCCGCCGCGCCCACCGACTGCCCGGCGATCAGCGCGGACGCCTCGTGCATCCCCACGAACGCCGGATCGTCCGCCGTCCCCAGTCCGTACGACAGATCCGCGGCGGCCGGCTCCGCCGAGGCTCTGCGGACCGCGGCGATGTAGTCCTCGCGATGCACCAGCCGCAGGGTGGAGCCCCCGGCAGGCTTGGCCGCGACCACCTCCAGCGGCCCGCGGTCCAGCTCGAACGCCTCCACCAAACGCATGGTCAGCGCGAGCCGGACCGGGTCCATCGGATGCCCGGACCCGAAGTCGTAGCCCGTTACTGCCTCATCCCACATCAGCTGTGCGCGGCCGCTCATGTCCGTCACCGTATCGGGCCTCCGGCGCCCCGAACGAGCGGGCATACAGCAGCGTCACCAGCACCAGGGCCATCGGTACGAGCATGGCCCCCCGATAGCTCCAGGCATCACCGAGCGCACCGACCAACGGAGAGCCGATCAAGAAGCCCACGTAATTGAAGATGTTCAGCCGCGCCACGGCCATGTCCGCGGCCTCGGGACCGTGCTTCTCGTAGGCGTAGCGCCCCGCCGCCGCGAACGTCTGGGGCACGAGCACACACAGCCCGAGCCCGAGCAGCGTGAACCCCGCCATCCCGGCCCAGGGCCCCGGCGCGGCCGCCACCACCGCGAAACCGCCCGCCGCGACCACCGCCCCGGCCCGCACCACCGCGACCGCCCCGAAGCGCCGCACGCCCAGGTCGCCGACCGCCCGCCCGAGCAGCGTGGTGACCATGTAGACGTTGTACGGAAGGGTGGCGAGCTGCTCGGAGCTCCCCAAGACGTCCTGCAGATACTTGGCACTCCAGTTGGAGACGGTCGAGTCCCCGATATACGCGAACGCCATCACCAGACACAGCGGCAACAACAGCCGCATCGCAAGGGGCGCCACGGCCCCCGCCGGCGCCTCCTCACGTCCCTCCTGAGCCCGCCGGCCCCGGTCCACGAACCATCGGCCCACGAGCAGCGCCAGCGGCGCCAGGACCGCCACCGCCGGCCCGTACAGCAGCGCCAGCGACAGCTTCCAGTGCGCACCCGCCCAGGCAAGCGAGGCGCCCACGATGCCGCCCAGGCTGTACGCGGCGTGGAAGCCGAGCATGATGCTCCGCCCGTACGCCCGCTGCAGGCTCACCCCGAGCATGTTCATCGAGGCGTCCAGGGCCCCCACCGTCAGCCCGAACACCGCCAGCGCCACCGCCGCCTGCGCCATCGAGCCGACCGACCCGACGGCCGCCAGCGCCAGACACACCACCGGCTGCACGGCCCGCAGTACCAGGCTGGGCCGCACCCGCCGCACCAGCCGTTCGGTGACGACGCTGCCGACCCCCGCGAGGACGGGCACCGCAGCCAGGAACGCCGGCAGCAGTCCGTCCGAAATCCCGTAGCGGTCCTGGATCGCAGGTATTCGGGTGACGAGGAGGGCGAAGACCGCGCCCTGGATGAAGAAGCTCAGGGCGAGCGCGGCCCGGCCGTGCCGCGGCTGCGCTCCTGGTACCCGAGGGGCCGTCATGGCCGCTCAGCCTAGAACTCCCCACTACCACTGGGTAGATGGGTCACAGCGCCGATTCCGAGGGGCGTCCGACGGGTGGTGGGGCGGTGCCCTACTGCAACAGCGCCGGCAGCTCCGCCATCTGGGCGAACAGCGCGGTGGCCCCGGCCTCCGCCAGCTTCTCCGCCGACGTCATCGCCGTGAAGCCGTAGACGTCCATCCCCGCGGCGACCGCGGCCCGCACCCCCAGCGGGCTGTCCTCCACCACCGCACACCGCTCCGGCGCCACACCCATCTCCTGTGCCGCATACAGAAAGAGATCCGGCGCCGGCTTCCCCCTCCCCACGTCCTGCGACGAGAAGACGCGCGCACCGGCAGCACCGCCGGCCCCTGCGAATCGCTCCCACAGCCCGGTCTTCGTCAATGCCACCCGAATGCGCTCATGGCTTCCCGACGACCCGACGCAGTACGGCACCCCGTCCGCGTCCAGCTTCCCCAGCACCTCGCCCACGCCCGCCACCGGCTCCAGACTCCTGCGGAACTCCTCGAAGACCCGGGCATGAAAGCTCTCGTCGAACCCGGCCGGCAGCCGCTTTCCGGACCGCTCCAGCAGGACCTCGTGTATACGGTGCATCGCACCGCCCATGTAGTCGCGCAGCGAATCTTCATAGGTGGTCGGATGACCCAATTCGGTGAGGTAGTCGGCAAGAATCCGATTGGAGACCGGCTCGCTGTCCACCAGGACGCCATCGTTATCGAAAATGACCAGGCCATAGCGCATGCTCATGAGCGTACCGAGCCCTGAACGCAGAAAAGCCCCGCACCATGAGGTGCGGGGCTTTCCCACAATGATTGTTCGGCGGCGTCCTACTCTCCCACAGGGTCCCCCCTGCAGTACCATCGGCGCTGAAAGGCTTAGCTTCCGGGTTCGGAATGTAACCGGGCGTTTCCCTAACGCAATGACCACCGAAACACTATGAAGTTAACCAACCCGGCAAAGACACAGGTCGTTACTTCAGAACCTACACAGTGGACGCGAGCAACTGAGGACAAGCCCTCGGCCTATTAGTACCAGTCAACTCCACCCGTTACCGGGCTTCCATATCTGGCCTATCAACCCAGTCGTCTACTGGGAGCCTTAACCCCTCAAAGGGGGTGGGAGTCCTCATCTCGAAGCAGGCTTCCCGCTTAGATGCTTTCAGCGGTTATCCTTTCCGAACGTAGCCAACCAGCCATGCCCTTGGCAGGACAACTGGCACACCAGAGGTTCGTCCGTCCCGGTCCTCTCGTACTAGGGACAGCCCTTCTCAAGACTCCTACGCGCACAGCGGATAGGGACCGAACTGTCTCACGACGTTCTAAACCCAGCTCGCGTACCGCTTTAATGGGCGAACAGCCCAACCCTTGGGACCGACTCCAGCCCCAGGATGCGACGAGCCGACATCGAGGTGCCAAACCATCCCGTCGATATGGACTCTTGGGGAAGATCAGCCTGTTATCCCCGGGGTACCTTTTATCCGTTGAGCGACGGCGCTTCCACAAGCCACCGCCGGATCACTAGTCCCTACTTTCGTACCTGCTCGACCCGTCAGTCTCACAGTCAAGCTCCCTTGTGCACTTACACTCAACACCTGATTGCCAACCAGGCTGAGGGAACCTTTGGGCGCCTCCGTTACTCTTTAGGAGGCAACCGCCCCAGTTAAACTACCCACCAGACACTGTCCCTGATCCGGATCACGGACCCAGGTTAGACATCCAGCACGACCAGAGTGGTATTTCAACAATGACTCCACAACCACTGGCGTGGCCGCTTCAAAGTCTCCCACCTATCCTACACAAGCCGAACCGAACACCAATATCAAGCTATAGTAAAGGTCCCGGGGTCTTTCCGTCCTGCTGCGCGAAACGAGCATCTTTACTCGTAATGCAATTTCACCGGGCCTATGGTTGAGACAGTCGAGAAGTCGTTACGCCATTCGTGCAGGTCGGAACTTACCCGACAAGGAATTTCGCTACCTTAGGATGGTTATAGTTACCACCGCCGTTTACTGGCGCTTAAGTTCTCAGCTTCGCCAACCCGAAAGTTGACTAACCGGTCCCCTTAACGTTCCAGCACCGGGCAGGCGTCAGTCCGTATACATCGCCTTACGGCTTCGCACGGACCTGTGTTTTTAGTAAACAGTCGCTTCTCGCTGGTCTCTGCGGCCACCACCAGCTCACACTGCAAGAGTGATCACCAGCAATGGCCCCCCTTCTCCCGAAGTTACGGGGGCATTTTGCCGAGTTCCTTAACCATAGTTCACCCGAACGCCTCGGTATTCTCTACCTGACCACCTGAGTCGGTTTAGGGTACGGGCCGCCATGAAACTCGCTAGAGGCTTTTCTCGACAGCATAGGATCATCCACTTCACCACAATCGGCTCGGCATCAGGTCTCAGCCCTAATGTGTGACGGATTTACCTACCACACGGCCTACACCCTTACCCCGGGACAACCACCGCCCGGGCTGGACTACCTTCCTGCGTCACCCCATCGCTTACCTACTACCACCTTGGATCGGCGGCTCCACCACGTCCCTTTGTCCGAAGACTCCAGGCCGGCTTCACGGCCTTAGCATTAATGGATTCGATATTGGGCGTTTCAAAGCGGGTACCGGAATATCAACCGGTTGTCCATCGACTACGCCTGTCGGCCTCGCCTTAGGTCCCGACTTACCCTGGGCAGATCAGCTTGACCCAGGAACCCTTAGTCAATCGGCGCACACGTTTCCCACGTGTGTATCGCTACTCATGCCTGCATTCTCACTCGTGAACCGTCCACAACTCGTTTCCACGGCTGCTTCACCCGGCACACGACGCTCCCCTACCCATCACAGCCTCCGTTAGGAGTATTGCTGCAATGACACGACTTCGGCGGTGTGCTTGAGCCCCGCTACATTGTCGGCGCGGAATCACTTGACCAGTGAGCTATTACGCACTCTTTCAAGGATGGCTGCTTCTAAGCCAACCTCCTGGTTGTCTCTGCGACTCCACATCCTTTCCCACTTAGCACACGCTTAGGGGCCTTAGTCGATGCTCTGGGCTGTTTCCCTCTCGACCATGGAGCTTATCCCCCACAGTCTCACTGCCGCGCTCTCACTTACCGGCATTCGGAGTTTGGCTAAGGTCAGTAACCCGGTAGGGCCCATCGCCTATCCAGTGCTCTACCTCCGGCAAGAAACACACGACGCTGCACCTAAATGCATTTCGGGGAGAACCAGCTATCACGGAGTTTGATTGGCCTTTCACCCCTAACCACAGGTCATCCCCCAGGTTTTCAACCCTGGTGGGTTCGGTCCTCCACGAAGTCTTACCTCCGCTTCAACCTGCCCATGGCTAGATCACTCCGCTTCGGGTCTTGGGCACGCTACTCAACGCCCTATTCGGACTCGCTTTCGCTACGGCTTCCCCACACGGGTTAACCTCGCAACATACCGCAAACTCGCAGGCTCATTCTTCAAAAGGCACGCAGTCACGACTGTATGTGCAAGCACATACAGCGACGCTCCCACGGCTTGTAGGCACACGGTTTCAGGTACTATTTCACTCCGCTCCCGCGGTACTTTTCACCATTCCCTCACGGTACTATCCGCTATCGGTCACCAGGGAATATTTAGGCTTAACGGGTGGTCCCGCCAGATTCACACGGGATTTCTCGGGCCCCGTGCTACTTGGGTGGTTCTCAAGCAAGCCGTTGATGTTTCAGCTACGGGGGTCTTACCCTCTACGCCGGACCTTTCGCATGTCCTTCGCCTACACCAACGGTTTCTGACTTGCCTCACAGCCGGCAGACTGCAAAAGAGAACTCCCACAACCCCAACCACGCAACCCCTGCCGGGTATCACACGTGACTGGTTTGGCCTCATCCGGTTTCGCTCGCCACTACTCCCGGAATCACGGTTGTTTTCTCTTCCTGCGGGTACTGAGATGTTTCACTTCCCCGCGTTCCCTCCACACTGCCTATGTGTTCAGCAGCGGGTGACAGCCCATGACGACTGCCGGGTTTCCCCATTCGGACACCCCCGGATCAAAGCTCGGTTGACAGCTCCCCGGGGCCTATCGTGGCCTCCCACGTCCTTCATCGGTTCCTGGTGCCAAGGCATCCACCGTGCGCCCTTAAAAACTTGGCCACAGATGCTCGCGTCCACTGTGCAGTTCTCAAGCAACGACCAGCCACCCGTCACACACCCTTACCAGGATGCTTCACCGGGGCCGGCATCGCGAAGGTCCAGACTCAGTCCGTACCCTCAGATACCCAACAGCGCGCCCGACCCACTCCATCAATCCCCACGTTCCACGCCGAAGCAGTACTAGTGACAACCAATCAAATGCGCCGAATAGTCAACGTTCCACCCATGAGCAACCAGCATCAGACATTCGCTGATGTACTGGCCTCTGACCCGAACCAGGTTCGAGTAAGAAGTGCTCCTTAGAAAGGAGGTGATCCAGCCGCACCTTCCGGTACGGCTACCTTGTTACGACTTCGTCCCAATCGCCAGTCCCACCTTCGACGATTCCCTCCCACAAGGGGTTGGGCCACCGGCTTCGGGTGTTACCGACTTTCGTGACGTGACGGGCGGTGTGTACAAGGCCCGGGAACGTATTCACCGCAGCAATGCTGATCTGCGATTACTAGCAACTCCGACTTCATGGGGTCGAGTTGCAGACCCCAATCCGAACTGAGACCGGCTTTTTGAGATTCGCTCCACCTCGCGGTATCGCAGCTCATTGTACCGGCCATTGTAGCACGTGTGCAGCCCAAGACATAAGGGGCATGATGACTTGACGTCGTCCCCACCTTCCTCCGAGTTGACCCCGGCAGTCTCCTGTGAGTCCCCATCACCCCGAAGGGCATGCTGGCAACACAGAACAAGGGTTGCGCTCGTTGCGGGACTTAACCCAACATCTCACGACACGAGCTGACGACAGCCATGCACCACCTGTACACCGACCACAAGGGGGACCCTGTCTCCAGGGTTTTCCGGTGTATGTCAAGCCTTGGTAAGGTTCTTCGCGTTGCGTCGAATTAAGCCACATGCTCCGCTGCTTGTGCGGGCCCCCGTCAATTCCTTTGAGTTTTAGCCTTGCGGCCGTACTCCCCAGGCGGGGAACTTAATGCGTTAGCTGCGGCACGGACGACGTGGAATGTCGCCCACACCTAGTTCCCAACGTTTACGGCGTGGACTACCAGGGTATCTAATCCTGTTCGCTCCCCACGCTTTCGCTCCTCAGCGTCAGTATCGGCCCAGAGATCCGCCTTCGCCACCGGTGTTCCTCCTGATATCTGCGCATTTCACCGCTACACCAGGAATTCCGATCTCCCCTACCGAACTCTAGCCTGCCCGTATCGAATGCAGACCCGGGGTTAAGCCCCGGGCTTTCACATCCGACGTGACAAGCCGCCTACGAGCTCTTTACGCCCAATAATTCCGGACAACGCTTGCGCCCTACGTATTACCGCGGCTGCTGGCACGTAGTTAGCCGGCGCTTCTTCTGCAGGTACCGTCACTCTCGCTTCTTCCCTGCTGAAAGAGGTTTACAACCCGAAGGCCGTCATCCCTCACGCGGCGTCGCTGCATCAGGCTTTCGCCCATTGTGCAATATTCCCCACTGCTGCCTCCCGTAGGAGTCTGGGCCGTGTCTCAGTCCCAGTGTGGCCGGTCGCCCTCTCAGGCCGGCTACCCGTCGTCGCCTTGGTAGGCCATCACCCCACCAACAAGCTGATAGGCCGCGGGCTCATCCTTCACCGCCGGAGCTTTCCACCACCAGACCATGCGGTCGGTGGTCGTATCCGGTATTAGACCCCGTTTCCAGGGCTTGTCCCAGAGTGAAGGGCAGATTGCCCACGTGTTACTCACCCGTTCGCCACTAATCCCCTCCCGAAGGAGGTTCATCGTTCGACTTGCATGTGTTAAGCACGCCGCCAGCGTTCGTCCTGAGCCAGGATCAAACTCTCCGTGAATGTTTACCCGTAATCGGGTCAACACACACGAGAGCGGAACGAGCGGGCGGAATGAGCCCTCTCGTTCACAGCGTCCTCGCTGTGTGTGCCACCCCGACCGCTTGGGCCGTGGTGGGCTTTTCAAAGGAACCTCATCCTCCGGAGTGTTTCCGGTGGACGGGGTATCAACATATCTGGCGTTGACTTTTGGCACGCTGTTGAGTTCTCAAGGAACGGACGCTTCCTTTGTGCCTGTTTCACCAGGCTCTCCGGGCGCTTCCCTTCGGTCTTGCGTTTCCGACTCTATCAGATCCTTGCGGGCCCGATTTTCGCCGGTGCGTTTCCACCTTTCGGCTTCTTCGCGTTTCCAACCGTACCAGATCCGTTTCCGTCTCTGGCCCCCTGTTGGAGCGGGGTCGGCCGCTTCGCTTTCGCTTTTCGGCCTTTCCGACTCTATCAGATCCGTTTCGGTCCGTTGCCGGTCCGAATTCGTTTCCGAATCCCCGTCGGAGGGGGTTCTGCCGGGGTGCGGCTATTCAGGCTGCCGCGCCTTTCGGCGTGATCACTACTTTAGCGGGATTCCTCGTTGACGCATAATCACGTCGCGGTCCGAATTCCGGCATGCCGAAATCGTTCCCGGTGAGGGGCCGTGCAGTAGTGGTGTGCCGCGAAGCGGCGGGATGGTCGTCGCAGAACCGTTCCGGCTCTGTGGCAACTCGGAGAACACTACGGACGGGGCAAGGCCGTGTCAACTCGCGTCAGTCAAGGTCGCTCAGACGCCCGTCGGCGTCCGGCTGGGCGTCCTCGACGCGGCGCAGCAGACGGGTCAGTACCTGGCCGAGGAGCTGGCGTTCCTCGCCGGAGAGGTCCTGGAGAAGGTCCTCCTCGAAGACCGAGGCCAGGCGCATCGCCTCGAGCCACTTCTCGCGGCCGTCGCGGGTCAGCTCGACGATGACGCGGACGCGGTTGGTCTCGTCGCGATCCCGGGTGACCAGCCCCTCGCTCGCCATGCGGTCGATGCGGTGGGTCATGGCGGCCGGCGTGAGGCCGAGGCGCTTGGCGAGTTCGCCGGGGCCCAATTGGTAGGGGGCTCCGGAGACGACGAGGGCCTTGAGGACCTCCCATTCGGCGTTGCTCAGGCCGAGCGTGGCGGTCTGTCGTCCGTAGGCGACGTTCATCCGTCGGTTGAGGCGCTGCAGTGCGGAGACGACCTGCTCCACCTGGGGGTCGAGGTCCTGGAATTCGCGCTGGTAGGCCGCGATCTGTTCCTCGAGGCTCGGCTCGGCAGCGTCGGCGGCCGCATCGGAGGGCTCAGGCATGCGGCGCAGTATGACATGGAAGTCATTGGCGTTGAAGTTCTTCGACGTGTACTCTTTAACTTCGAACTTTAGAGTTGAAGTCTTCAGGGTGAGACTGTCCGACCTCGGACCGGTCTCGCCCTGGCGTCTGTCTGGCTCCTTGGTTCTCCCCTTGTTCGTCTGACGACCTGACCTAGGTAGGTGAGTGTGACCACCGCGATGGGCGCCGCGTTGCGCCGGATCCAGCTCGGGAACGCGCTGAGTGCGTTCGGGAACGGCTTCACCGTTCCGTATCTGTACGTCTATGTGGCGAAGGTGCGGGATCTTGGTGCGAGCACGGCCGGTGTGGTGCTGGCGATGCTGGCGGTGGCCGCGCTCGTCGTCCTGCCGCTGACCGGTCGGGCGATCGACCGGCGCGGACCGCTGCCGGTGGCCATCGCCGGTACGGTCTCCGCCGCCGTCGGTGCGTTGGGGCTCGGGCTGTCCGCCACGGAGCCGCTGGTCATCGCGTCGGCCATCGCGCTCGGTGCCGGGATCGCGGTCATTCAGCCGGCGCTCGCCACGATGATCGTGTGGTGCTCGACGACGCTGACCAGGTCGCGGGCGTTCGCCACCCAGTTCTTCCTGAACAACCTGGGACTGGGTGTCGGTGGGCTGGTCGGCGGGCTGCTCGTCGACGAGTCGCACGCATCGAGCTTTGTGCGCCTGTTCGCCATCGAGGCCGTGATGTTCCTGGTGCTCGGCGCGGCGGTGGCGACCGTACGGCTGCCGCGGGCGCCGAAGGTCGAGGACGCGGTGCCGACCGAGGAGCGGGCCAAGGGTGCCTGGCGGGCGATGTTCGCCGACCGGCGGATGGTGTGGCTGTGTGTGCTGGGGTTCGTGCTGTTCTTCGCCTGCTACGGGCAGTTCGAGTCGGGGCTGGCGGCGTATGCCACCGAGGTCACCCGGATCGCGCCGTCGAGCCTGGGCATTGCGCTCGCGGCCAATACGGCGGCGATCGTGGCGGCGCAGTTCGTGGTGCTCAAGCTGGTCGAGCGGCGGCGCCGCAGCCGGGTGATGGCGCTGGTCGGCATGATCTGGACGGTGGCGTGGCTCGCCGCCGGGCTGTCGGGGCTGGTGCACGGCGCGCAGATGGTGGCGACGATGCTGCTGATCTCGACGTACGCGTTGTTCGGTATCGGTGAGTCGCTGCTGTCGCCGACGGTGGCTCCGTTGGTGGCCGATCTGGCGCCGGCCTCGCTGATCGGTCAGTACAACTCGGCGTTCGCCCTGGTCAAACAGCTGGCGCTGGCGGTTGGTCCGGCGGTGGGAGCGCTGATGGTGGGGCACGGGATGTACGCGGCGTACATAGGGATGCTGGTGGTCTGCGCGCTGGGGATCACCGGGTTGTCGTGGTGGCTGGGGCGGATGCTGCGGCCGGACCAGGACAATCCGCACCGTGCGGTGGCGGCGGTGCCCGCGGCGCGGGTGCCGGCCGAGTCGGCCGCGGTGCCCTGCGGGACCTGAGAGAACTGAGAGAACCGCGAGCACTGAGAGACCTGACGGTCGAGCACGGCCCCGGCGCCGGTCCCATCGGACCGGGGCCGGGGCCGTTGTCGTACGGCTATCCCCGTGGCAGCGCGAATTCGCACCAGACGGCCTTGCCGCCGCCCGGGGTGCGGCGGGAGCCCCAGGACGAGGCGATGGTGGCGACGATGGAGATGCCCCGGCCGGCCTCGTCGGCGGGCTCGGCGCGGCGGCGGCGCGGGAGGTGGTCGTCGCCGTCGGTGACCTCGACGATCAGACGGCGGTCCGTACGGCGCAGGCGCATCGGCGGGGTGCCGTGCTGGAGGGAGTTGGCGACCAGTTCGCTGGCCGCCAGGACGCCGAGGTCGTGCAGCTCGGGCGAGAAGCGCCAGGAGGCGAGGACGCCGGAGGCGAAGGCGCGGGCGCGCGGGGCCGCTTCGGTGCCGCCGTGGAGTTCGAGGGCGGCGTTGTGGAACAGCTCGGCGTCATGGCCGGTGCGGGCGGGGTGCTGGAGGACGAGGATGGCGACGTCGTCGTCGTGGGTGGCCGTGATGCCCAGGGAACGCAACAGGCGGTCGCAGACGATGTCGGGGGCGCCGGCCGCACCGGCGAAGGCGCGCTCCAGGGCCTCGACACCGTGGTCGATGTCCTTGTCGCGGCGCTCGACGAGGCCGTCCGTGTAGAGGACGGCGCTGCTGCCGGGACCCAGCGGGACGGACCCCGAGGTGTGCAGCCAGCCGCCGGTCCCCAGGGGCGGGCCGGTCGGTTCGGCGGCGCGGTGGACCGTGCCGTCGGGGTCGCGGACGAGGATGGGCAGATGGCCGGCCGAGGCGTAGACCAGGCGGCCCTCGTTCGGGTCGTGGACGGCGTAGACGCAGGTGGCGATCTGGCTGGCGTCGATCTCGGCGGCCAGGCCGTCCAGGAGCTGCAGGACCTCGTGGGGCGGGAGGTCGAGGCGGGCGTAGGCGCGGACCGCGGTGCGCAGCTGGCCCATGACGGCGGCGGCGCGCACCCCGCGGCCCATGACATCGCCGATGACCAGGGCCGTGCGGCCGGCGCCGAGGGTGATGACGTCGTACCAGTCGCCGCCGACCGCGGCGTCCGTGCCGCCGGGCTGGTAGGTGGCGGCGACGCAGAGGTCGTCGGGCTGCTCCAGTTCCTGGGGCAGGAGGGAGCGCTGGAGGGTGACCGCGGCCTCGCGCTGGCGCGCTTCGCTGGCCCGCAGCCGCTCGGCGGACTCGATCTGGTCGGTGACCTCGGCGCCGAAGACCAGGACGCCCTTGTGCGGGGCGACGCAGGCGACCTCGGGGTCGGGGGCCGGGCCGCTCGCCGCGACCTCGATCGGGGTGCAGGTGAAGGTGTAGTAGCCGTCGCGGGTGCGGTCGCCGGCGCCGCCGGGGACCTTGCGGGACTTGACCGTACGTGGTTTGCCGCTGCGCAGGACCTGGTCCATCAGGGGGAGCAGGCCGAGTGCGTCGAGCTCGGGCAGGGCTTCGCGGGCGGTGTGGCCGGCCGGGCGCGGGCCGAAGACGGAGGCGTAGGCGCCGTTGACGTAGGCGAGGCGGTGCTCGGGGCCGTAGACGACGGCGACCAGGGCGGGGATGGTGCCCAGGATGTCGTGGACGGAGAGGGCGTCGACGGTGGGCGGCAGGGTCGCGGGGGTGCGGTCCTGGGCGGGGGCCGGGTCGGTGTGCTCGGCGCGGGCCGCGGGGACGGAGCCGGTGGTGGCGGCCGTCGGGGCGGACGGGACGCCGTCCGCCACCGCGGGCACGTCGGACGGCGCCGGGGCCGCGGTGGGCGGGACGGCCGGCGTGCCGGATGCGGGGCGGGGTGCGGCGCGGTCGGACCGCGCGGCGGCGCGCCGCTGTGTGCCGGGGAGTTTGGCGCTCCAGCGCGTGAAGATCACGGAGGGGTACCTCTTACTTCGCGTCGTCGCGCGGGATCGGGCCGTCGGCATAGCGGGATCTCCCGGCCGGGGGCCGGGGGACGGTCAGCTGGGGACACTCTCGGCGCCCCTTTGCGGAATGCAGCAAACGTCCAGAATCCTCGTGATTGTCACTCTTTGCAGATACGAGCCCACCCATGGTCACACGTCCAGTGTGGCCGACCGGACGGACATCCGTCAGACGCCGGGGTGCCGCTGTGGAGTTCCGCGCTCCGGAACATCCGGCCGTCCCAGGGCTGACGGCACCTCAACACTCGTGGGGGTACGGCGCGTCAACTGGCTTCGTTGTGCCGTCCGGTTCCCGCGGCGAGTTCGAACTCGGCGCGCGGGTTCTCCAGCGAGCCGAGCGAGACGATCTCGCGTTTGAACAGGCCGGCGAGGGTCCATTCGGCGAGCACCCGCGCCTTGCGGTTGAAGGTCGGCACCCGGCTGAGGTGGTAGGCGCGGTGCATGAACCACGCCGGGTAGCCCTTCAGCTTGCGCCCGTAGACATGCGCGACGCCCTTGTGCAGGCCGAGCGAGGCCACCGAACCGGCGTATGTGTGCGCGTAGTCCACGATCGGGCCGCCGCGCACCGCCGCCGCGATGTTCTCGGCGAGGACCTTGGACTGGCGGACGGCGTGCTGGGCATTGGGGGCGCACAGGACGCGGGGCGCGTCGGCCCCGGCGGGCGGCTCGGCCGTCAGGTCGGGGACCGCGGCCGCGTCCCCGGCGGACCAAGCGTGTTCGACACCGTCCACCTGGAGCGCGGGGGTGCACTTGAGGCGGCCGTGGCCGTTCAGCGGCAGTTTGGTTTTGGCCAGGATGGGATGCGGTTTGACGCCCGCGGTCCACACCAGGGTCCGGGTCGGGAAGCGGGAGCCGTCGCTGAGCTGGGCGACATGCTTCTCACAGGACTCCAGCCGGGTCTCCAGCCGTACGTCGATATTGCGGGCCCGCAGCTCCCGTACGGCGTAGCCGCCCATGTCCGGGCCCACTTCGGGCAGGATCCGGTTCGTGGCCTCGACCAGGATCCACTTCATGTCCTCGGGCTTGATGTTGTGGTAGTAGCGGACGGCGTAGCGGGCCATGTCCTCCAGTTCGGCCAGTGCCTCCACGCCCGCGTAGCCGCCGCCGACGAAGACGAAGGTCAGCGCGGCGTCGCGGATCGCGGGATCGCGGGTGGAGGAGGCGATGTCGAGCTGTCCGAGGACGTGGTTGCGCAGTCCGATGGCCTCCTCGACCGTCTTGAAGCCGATGCCGACGTCGGCCAGACCCGGGACGGGCAGGGTGCGCGAGACCGAGCCCGGGGCGAGGACCAGTTCGTCGTACGCCACCTCCATGGCGCCGTTGCCGGTCTCCTCCGCGGCCAGGGTGGTGAGGGTCGCCCTGCGGGCGTCGTGGTCGATGTCGGTGACCTCGCCGATGACGACCTTGCACTGCGGCAGCACCCGGCGCAGCGGTACGACGACATGGCGCGGGGAGATCGAGCCGGCCGCGGCCTCGGGCAGGAACGGCTGGTACGTCATGTACGGCTCGGGGTCGACCACGATGACCTCGACGGTGCCCTGCCGGAGTTCCTGCTTGAGCTTCCGTTGCAATCGCAGGGCGGTATACATCCCCACGTAGCCACCGCCGACAACGAGAATGCGCGTCACGTCTTTCGAAGACACAGTCTTCACAGAGGTTCTCCTCGCGGTGTCGACCAGGCCCGGGGCGGCACCGATCCGAAAGCCGGCCGGCCGCGCGGCCCGCTTCGGGAGCTGCACCCCCGGGAAAGCACAGCACTGTTCCATGACGCACCCCCGGAGCGCCTTTGTCCACAGCCCCGTCGAAATGTATGACCGGGCGCGGCCCTGGGGACGGAACGACGCATTCCGGCTGTCCGGGGCGAGGTGCGCTGGTCAGGGGGCGGGCGGCGAAGGAAGAGCGGGGGCGTAATCGGGGCGGATCAGACGCCTTGGGCCGATCGGGGGGCGCATTGTGCGGAACGCCCCCTTCATTCTTGACCCGAGCTCAACTATGTTCGTATCTCGTTGGGGTGCACCCTCTCGTCGGTACGCCCTGACTGTCAGGGCGGGGAGTCTCCGGGGGGAGACGTCATTACCGGGGGATCACTATGCACATTCAGGGCTCTCAATGGCCGACCACTGTCGCTGTGGCACATGCCCACGACGGCGCCGGGAGCAGTAGCGAGAACAGCAGACCCCACAGCAACGGCACCGCGGTGACCAACGGTGCCGGTACGGGGACGGGCGGCCGCAGCACACCACTGCGGGTGGACGCCCAGCGCAATCTGGAGCACGTACTGCGCGCCGCACGCGAGGTGTTCGGCGAGCTGGGGTACGGCGCGCCCATGGAGGACGTGGCGCGGCGGGCCCGCGTCGGGGTCGGCACGGTCTACCGCCGGTTCCCGAGCAAGGACGTACTGGTCCGCCGGATAGCCGAGGAGGAGACCTCACGGCTGACGGACCAGGCGCGTACGGCACTGGGCCAGGAGGACGACCCGTGGTCGGCGCTGTCCCGCTTTCTGCGGACGTCGGTCGCCTCGGGTGCCGGACGGCTGCTGCCGCCGGGCATCCTGCGGGTGAACGCGGACGCCGACCGGTCCGCGGGGCCGACGGCGGACGGCGCGGAAGGGCCGCGGGTGCCGGACGGCCTGAGCGAGGCACGGGTGCCGCAGCAGCGCACGGCACCCGCCGCGGACGGGGCGGCCGCCGATTTCCGGCCGGCCGAACGGCGCGACACCCAGGAGGCCGCGCCGGCCTCCGCCGAGGAGGCGACCGGAGCCGACGCGCTGCTGGACGTCGTGGGGCGGCTCGTGGAGCGCGCCAAGACGGCCGGTGAGCTGCGCGCCGATGTGACGGTTTCGGACATCCTTTTAGTGATCGCCACGGGAGCGCCCACGCTGCCCGATCCCGGTCAGCAGCAGGCCGCGTCCGCGCGGCTGCTGGAAATTCTGCTGGAGGGGCTGCGCTCGCGCCCGGCCCGGTGAGGTCCGGCGGCCGGCTCCGTCCGGGTGGACCCGAGCGCCGGGTCCACGGGGCGGGGCCGGGCCGCGGGACGGTGCCGTCCGCGGACCGGGGAGCACCCTGTCCGCGTGCCGGGGAGCGCGTCCGGATGTCGCACACAACACGGCCCGTACGAGGGCCGCGCACGGTGTGGGCCGTCTGTGCAGCATGGCCCGTACGGGTGAACGCCCGTGCGGTCGTCCGCGTGTGCACCCCGGATGAGTGGATGGCCGTCAGGAGCCTCAACCGCCGGGGCCCGGTGTGGCACGCTTGCGCGGTATTCCGTTGGGACAGCGGCTTCGGGAGCCTCGGCGATGGGTGTTGACGGGCGGGACGAGCGGCGCGACGGTGCGGCCGGGGCGGGCGAGCACGAGGGGGCGCGGTCCGGGCAGGTCCCCGGCCAGGGCGGGCCGTTGGGGGAGACTCCCCCGGCCGGCGGGCCAAAGGGGCCGCACGATCGCGCCGATGTCCCGGAGGGCGCGGGGCACAGTGTGCCGCCGCAGCGGGAGCCCTCCCGCGGCGCGGGCCCGGCCGCCGGCCCCGAGGACGGTGAACTCCCGCCGTCCGACGCCCAGTTGCTCTCCGATCTGCGGGCCGGCGACGACAGTGCGTACGAGGAGATGTACCGCAGGCACGCCGCGGCGGTCCGGCGCTACGCACGGAGCTGCTGCCGGGACGTGCACACCGCGGAGGATCTGACCGGCGAGGTCTTCGCCCGCACGCTTCAGGCGGTGCGCGGCGGGGCGGGCCCGGAATCCGCGGTGCGTGCCTATCTGCTGACGACCGTCCGCCGGGTGGCCGCCTCCTGGGCGCAGACCGCGCGGCGGGAGCAACTGGTCGAGGACTTCGCGGTGTTCGCGGTGGCCTCGGCCGATGTGCCGGTCGACGACGCCACCCTGGACCTGGGCGCGGATGTGCGCGCCATGCAGGAGGCCGAGCGGTCGATGGCCGTGCGGGCGTTCCGCAGCCTGCCGGAGCGGTATCAGACGGTGCTGTGGCACACCACGGTCGAGGACGAGTCGCCGAGCGAGGTCGCCCCGCTGCTCGGGCTGACCGCGAACGCCACCGCCGTATTGGCGCACCGCGCCCGCGAGGGCCTCAAGCAGGCGTATCTGCAGGCCCATGTCAGCCAGTCGCTGACCGCCGGCGGCGACTGCGCCCGGTACGCCGACCGGCTCGGCGCCTATGCCCGCGGCGGGCTGCGGATGCGGGCCGAACGGGGGCTGCGCAAGCACCTGGACGCCTGCCCCCGGTGCCGGCTGGCCGCGCTGGAGGTCGCGGACGTCAATCAGCGGATCGGTGCGCTGCTGCCGGTCGCGTTCCTCGGCTGGCTCGCCGCCGGGTACGCCGTCAAGACCGCGGTGGCGGGCGCGGCGGGGGTGGCGGGGGTGGCGGCCGGTGCGGCCGCGGCTGCCGGGAGCGGCGGGTCCGGGGCGACGGGAGGTGCCGGTGGTGCCGCCGTGGGCAAGGGGCTGGGCGGCACGGTCAAGGCCGGGATCGGGATCGGGGCGGCGGTGGTGGCGGGCGCGGCGCTCTCGCTGGCGCTGACCGCCTCCCCGGAGCCGGCGCCGGAAGCGCGGGCCCAGTCCCCGCGGCCGGCCCCGTCCGCACCGCAGCAGCCGGCGCCCGGAGCGTCGCATCCCGTACTGCCGCCGGCGGGCGGCGCCGCCCCCGCCCCGAAGCCGGACCCGGCACACAAGCCCGACCCGACACACAAGCCGGACCCGGAGCACAAGCCGGGCACCGCGCCGAAGCCCACGCCGACGGCGGCCCCGCAGGAGCCGACGCCCGCCCCGAAGCCGCCCTCGACCCCGGCGCCGCCCCACCGGCCCACACCGTCCGAGCCGACACCGCCCCGGCCCACGCCGCCCGAGCCCACCCCGACACCGCCGCTGCCCGCCCCGACCTCGTACCGGGTCAATGCGCTCGCCCACGACTTCATGGGGGACGGCAGCAGGCCGGAGGTCCGCACCCTGGGGAGCAGCTGGCTGTGGCAGCGGCAGGCACCGCAGATCGCCGGTACGAGGTATGCGCACGGCGTGAGCGTGCATGCGCGGTCGTCGGTGACCATCGACCTCAACCGCCGGTGCACCGCCTTTGACGCCATGGCGGGCGTCGATGACGTCAGTCCGGGACCGGGCGCGCTGCGGTTCTCCGTCTACGCGGACGGTGTGCCGCTGTGGCGGTCGCCGATGGTGCGCGGCGGGGAGCCGGCCGTACCCCTGCACGTCCCGCTGGCGGGCCGGAAGACCCTGCGGCTGGTGACCGATCCGGCGACGCCCTTCGGTGCGGCGGCACTGGCGGACTGGGCCCAGTCGACGATCACCTGTCGCTGAGGCGTCAACGGCCTCTGGATCGCCTGTGGCGGAGGCGTCAACGGCCTCTGGGGCATTTACCGCTGAGGTGCCAACGGCCTCCGGGGCACCTACCGCTGAGGCGTCAACGGCCCCTGTTTTCCCGCCCGCTCAGGGGTGGCCGCGCCACACGCCAGGGTGCGAGGTCCCGGCGGTGGGTCTCCGGCCTGCTGAGCTTCACGTCCAAAGACCCGGCTCACCCCAGCCGCGCCCGGGGGACCACTCCCCCCGCGACCGCCTTCTGACGCGGCGCCCCGGCCCCCGTCCAGCACGACCCCCGCCGCGCCACCAGCCGTCGCAACCACACTTCCGTGGAGACGAGTTCGGCCAGCCCGTCCAGCGGCAGTGCCGCGCCCTCGGCCGCCGAGCGCAGTGCCTTGCGGACCACCCGCGCCTCCACCAGCCCCGCATCGGCCAGCAGCGGGGTGTCGAAGAGCCGCACCAGGTCACCGATGGCGCCGCGCAGCCCGGCGCGTACCGAAGCCGCGTGGGTGAGCTGCGAGGTGGCGCCCCATCCGGGCGGCAGATCCCGGACCCCGGCCCCGGCCAGTACGGAGCGCAGCACCGCGGCCCGTGCCCCGGGCTGCACCCGCAGGGTGTCCGGCAGGGCGCGGCAGGCGAGCACCACCTGGTTGTCGAGGAACGGGGCGTGCAGCCGCTGGTTGCGGACCTCGGCGGCCTGCTCGAAGACGCGGTGGTCGGCGGCCTGACGGGCCAGTGCGGCACGGGCGCGCCGCTCGCCGGGGCGGCCCACCGCGGGCGAGCGGTGCACCGCGTCGCTGAGCCGAACCGATACTTCAGCCAGTGCCTCCCCCGTGAGCCAGCGCGCCGCCGGCCCCGGCCGGCACCAGGCGAGCGCGGCCAGTGAGGCGTCCACGGCCCCGCCGGCCACCGGCTCGTCGGCGAACTGCCGCTCCAGGAGGCGGCGCGCCGTATCGGCGATCCCTGCCGAGTAGGGCATACGGGCGAGCCTGCGGGCCGCGCGGTAGACGGTGAAGGGCACGAGGACGGACTGCGCGGAGGCGCCGTCCGCCTTGGCCAGCGCGGTGACCGGGCGCAGCAGATGGCGTCGGCGGCGGTCCATGAGGAGGTCGGCGAGCCGCGCCGGGTGGGCGTCGAGGACCTGGCGGGCACCGTGCCCGACGAAGTGGTCCGCGCTGCCGGCCAGCAGCCGTCGGCGGTGGCGGCCCGCGGTGGTGAGGGAGGGGCCGGGCTCGTCCGTGAGCGGGCCGCTTTCCAGGTCCGCATACGGGAGGGCCTCTTCGCCGGCCGCGACGACGACATGGTGCAGCCGCGGGTTGTCGGCGATGGTGCGGGCGCGCTCCAACTCGGCGTCGTGGGAGGCCTGGCCGCCATGGGTGGCGCGGTCGTTGAAGGTGACGGCCAGGAGGCGTTCGCCGTGGCCGTTGAGCCTTCCTGGCCGGCCGGGAAGACCGGCGGCCAGCAGGGCGAGGGTTCCGGAGGCGCTGCCTCCGGAGAGGTCGGCGCCGACGCCGGGAGCCGGTGCGCCGCGCGCCGCGCGCCGCTCGGCGGGTCCCATACCGGGCACCGGGCCGGGGTCGAGGCCGTCGAGCCCCTCCGGATCGGGGGCGTGCCGGATCCCGGCCAGCCGCGCACGGACGGCTTCGACCAGGGCGTCGCGGACGCCGTCCACGGCTTGTTCCGGGGCGAGTTGGGGCGCGGCGACGGCGAGCGAGGCGGTCGGCTCGAAGGAGGTGATGTCGCCGGCGCCGCCGCGCAGCACCAGGGCGTGGCCGGGCGGGATCCGGTGGACGCCTTCGTACGGTGTGCCGGCGCCGAGCGCCTCGGGGAGGTCCGGGCAGGCCAGCAGCGCGGCAAGGTGACCGATGTCGAGACCGGCTTCGACGAGGTCGGCGAGCGGGAGGGCGGCGGTGGCGTAGGCGGTGCCGCCGGCCCACGGGGTGTGGAAGACGGGGCGGGCGCCGGCCAGGTCGCCGGTGACGGTGATCCGCCGTCCTACCTGGACGACGGCGGTGTAGCTGCCGGGCCAGGCCGTGAGATGTCGCAGTGCGCCCCCGCGCGCCGCGAACAGGCCCACCTTCAGCTGGTCGTCGGTGGCTCCGCAGACGCCGAAGACCGCGAGCCGGGTCTCGGGGTCGGCCTGGACGACACGTACCTCGTCCGGCCGCCAGTCGCCGACCGCCCAGAGGGGGTCCGGGCCGCCCCAGAGGAGCTGGGCGCCCACGGGGAGGACCGTGTGGCGCTCGTCGCCGGCCGCCGGCCCCGTGGCGGCACTGCTCCACCCCACCAACCAGCGCATCGCCGCCTCCACCCGATTCCCCGTGCGCCGGGGCCAACGGCCGCCCGGTACAGCGGATCGCCCGGCCCCGACCGAGCTGTTGTGCGGACCATGCTGCCATGACAGTGGCGCGGGAGAGGCGCTGGAGCGGGCCTGTATACGGGCAGTTCGCGGGCGGGCGGCCACCCGGGGCCGCCGGCGGGCCCACAGGGCCTCACGCGCTCACCGTGCGACGGGCCGTGAGCGGCGGAGCGGACGCGGCGGGATTGCCGGCGGGACGGCCGCGCGAGCCGGCCCTGCGGCACACCTCACGCCGGGCGCGTGCACTCCGCCGCATGGACCCCGGAAGGCCCCCCGTGTGGCCCCCGAGGCAGCTGGGCGGGTGCGGCGGCGCGAAATCATCACCCGTCGATTTTCGGCCAAAGTCCGTTCCAGATAGCCCAGTTGACGCCATCAGGCGTGGTGTCAACCGGCGACTCGACCGGCCGGCGTCCGGTCGGCGTCCGGTCCGTGCGACGGTCCGGGAGGCGGGCTGCGCCCCCCGGACCGGACCGTCACCCGCGGGGAAATGAGGTGACGGTATCCCCCAGCCCACTGGATCCAGTGCAGCGGGCCGACCCACGCAGAAGACATGCAAGCGCTCCCGAAAGCGGGCGGCCAGCGCGCACGGACGGGCGCACGGGCACACGTACCCGGAGCACATGCCAATTCCCGCACCCCTGTTTGAACATGAATCTCGCCATCCGGGACACCGACTCTTAACGGTCGGGATCCGGCGAACTACTCTGGGTGGACGCATGCCCCGGGGTACCGGGGCGGCCGTCGCTGTGTCGAGGGGTGCGCATGTCCAGGGATATACGCGGGCCGAACGAAAAGCTTGGCACCGTTCTCGCCCTCGCGGGTATCAGCAATGCCGGACTGGCGCGCCGGGTCAACGACCTCGGTGCGCAGCGCGGACTGACGCTTCGCTATGACAAGACGTCGGTGGCGCGGTGGGTCTCCAAGGGCATGGTGCCCCAAGGCGCCGCGCCCCATCTGATCGCGTCCGCGATCGGCAGCAAGCTGGGCCGTCCGGTCCCGCTGCACGAGATCGGGCTGGCCGACGCGGACCCGGCACCCGAGGTCGGCCTGGCATTTCCCCGCGATGTGGGCGCAGCGGTGCGTTCCGCGACCGAGCTGTACCGTCTCGATCTGGCCGGACGGCGGGCCGGCGGGGGCGGCATCTGGCAGAGCCTGGCCGGATCCTTCGCCGTCAGCGCGTACGCCACCCCCGCCTCGCGCTGGCTGATATCCCCGGCCGACAGTTCGGTGGCACGGGAGGCGGCCGAGGCCCGGGACAAGGACGCCGCGGCGGCCGGCGACGCCGGGATCCCGCAGCACGTCGGACACAGCGATGTCAGCAAGCTCCGTGAGGCGGCCGAGGACGCGCGCCGCTGGGACTCCAAGTACGGCGGCGGGGACTGGCGTTCCTCGATGGTGCCCGAGTGCCTCCGGGTGGACGCGGCGCCGTTGCTTCTCGCCTCGTACAGCGACGAAGTGGGCCGTGCGTTGTTCGGGGCGACCTCCGAACTCACCCGGCTCGCGGGGTGGATGGCCTTCGACACGGGCCAGCAGGAGGCCGCGCAGCGGTACTACATCCAGGCACTGCGGCTCGCCCGCGCGGCCGCCGACGTCCCGTTGGGCGGCTATGTCCTGGCCTCTATGTCCCTCCAGGCGACCTACCGCGGCTTCGCCGACGAGGGTGTCGACCTCGCCCAGGCCGCCCTGGAGCGCAACCGCGGACTGGCCACCGCCCGGACCATGAGCTTCTTCCGCCTGGTCGAGGCGCGGGCGCAGGCCAAGGCCGGCGAGGCGCGCGCCTGTGAGGTGGCGCTGAAGGCCTCCGAGGGCTGGCTGGAGCGCTCCCGCGGCGGCGACCCCGACCCCTCGTGGCTGGACTTCTACTCGTACGAACGCTTCGCGGCCGACGCCGCCGAGTGCTACCGCGATCTGCGGCTGCCCCGCCAGGTCCGCCGCTTCACCGAGCAGGCGCTGTCCCGGCCCACCGAGGAATTCGTCCGCTCGCACGGTCTGCGCCTGGTCGTGTCCGCGGTCGCCGAACTGGAGTCCGGCAATCTGGACGCGGCCTGCGCGGCGGGCACCCGCGCGGTCGAGGTGGCCGGGCGGATCTCCTCCGCCCGCACCACCGAGTACGTCCGCGATCTGCTGCACCGCCTGGAGCCGTACGGTGACGAGCCCCGGGTGGTCGAGCTGCGGGAGCGGGCGAGACCGCTGCTGGCGGCGCCCGCTTAGCGGCGGGCCGGACCGGACCGAGCCGTCCTCCCGGCCAAGCGATCCGCGTACGGCCCGGCCGGGAGCGAGCGTCCCGGAGCCCGTCCGATCGGCATTGTCAGTGCCGGCCGTCATGATGGGATACGTCGTCGGCGATGATGCGCAGGTCCATGGCGACGGGTCGGCCTGCGGTCATGCGGTTGGGGAGGTGCAGTGGCGGCGTACGACTGCGAGGTGCTGGTGATCGGTGCCGGCATCGTCGGACTCTCTACGGCGTACGCGATCACGCGTGCCGCGCCCGGCACGCGTGTCGTGGTGCTGGAGAAGGAGCCCGGTCCGGCCCGCCATCAGACCGGGCGCAACAGCGGTGTGATCCACAGCGGCATCTATTACCCGCCCGGTTCGCTCAAGGCCCGCTACGCCCTCCAGGGCTCCGCGGAGATGGTGAAGTTCTGCACCGAACACGCCATCCCCCATGAGGTCACCGGCAAGCTGATCGTCGCCACCGACCGCAGCGAGCTGCCGCGGCTGCACGGGCTCATCCAGCGCGGCCGCGAGCACGGCCTGCCGGTGCGCGAGCTGGGCCCCGCCCAGATAGCCGAGTACGAACCCGAGGTGCGCGGCCTGGCCGCCATCCATGTCGGCACGACCGGCGTCTGCGATTTCGGCGCGGTCGCCCGCCGTTTCGCCCGCCTCGCCGAGGACGCCGGTGCCCGGATCCGGTACGGCTCCGAGGTGACGGCCATCGGCCGCCGCCCCGGCCGGGTGGCGGTCCGTACCGCCGACGGCACGGTCCACCGCGCCCGCGCCCTGGTCAACTGCGCCGGTCTGCACTGCGACCGGATCGCCCGGCTGGCCGGAGACGCCCCGGGCATGCGGATCGTCCCGTTCCGCGGTGAGTACTTCACCCTCGCCCCGGACCGCGCCTCCCTGGTCCACGGGCTGGTCTACCCGGTCCCCGACCCGGCCTTCCCCTTCCTCGGCGTGCATCTGACCCGCGGCATCGACGGCGCCGTGCACATCGGCCCGAACGCCGTCCCCGCCCTGGCCCGCGAGGGCTACGACTGGCGCACCCTGCACCCCGCCGAGCTGGCCGGCACCCTCGCCTACCCCGGCTCCTGGCGGATAGCCCGCCGCCACTGGCGCTACGGCGCCGGTGAGCTGCACCGGTCGCTGTCCCGGCGCGCCTTCACCGACGCGGTCCGCCGCCTGCTCCCGGCCGCCCGCGAGGAGGACCTGGTCCCGTCCCCGGCCGGCGTCCGCGCCCAGGCCGTCCTCCCCGACGGCACCCTCGTCGACGACTTCCTCTTCGCCGAGTCCCCCGGCATGGTCCACGTCCTCAACGCCCCGTCACCGGCCGCCACGGCCTCACTGCCCATCGGGCGGGAGGTGGCGCGGAGGGTGCTGGGGGTGGTGGGACGGAGCCGCGCATGACCAAGCGCCTCTCGGCCCCTCCCTCGTAAAAATGCCTCTCGGCCCCTCCCTCGTAAAAATGCCTCTCGGCCCCTCCTCCCGTAAGAGGCGGGGCCGAGAGGCGACGGGTCCGTGGCGGCGACGGCGTCCTGGAGACCTCAGCCGAACGGCACCTCGAAGGCCTGCACACTCGGCCGGTGGTCGGTGAGCCGCTCGCTCTGGACGAAGAGCATGTTGTCCCTGTCCAAGGCCAGCGACATATCGCTGGGGGCCGGCAGGTTGTGCTCCTTCTCGTACAGCGTGCCCTTCACCTTCTCCTTACCGTCACGCAAGCCGACCGCGACCACCAGCGCCTTCACGGCGGAGGCGCCGCTGTCGGGCGAGTCGGTCACCATGATCAAGCCTTGGTTGTTCACACCGGCGATGCCCACCGAGCCGCGCTTCTTCCACAGCAGCTTGCCCGTCTTCATGTCCATCGCCGCAAGCCCGTTGCCGGCACCGTAACCGGTCACCAGAATCTGCTCGTCCTCATCGACGTAGGTGTTCCGCGGCTCGAACTTCAAGTCCTTCAGCTCGCCCGAGAGCTGGAAGGTGTGGTCCGGCTTGCCTTCCTTCGTATAGGTCTGGATGAAGTGCTGGGGATCGGCCGAGCTGCCACTCTCCGTCAGAAGCGTCAGGGGCCAGTCCGAGAGCGTCTTCACGATCGCGTGGTCCTCACCCGTGACCGTCGAATGGATGCTGGCGTACTCCAGGTCCTGCAGCTCCAACTGCTTCTTCGGCTTCGCATCGGGGCAGTCGCTGGCCACGGCCAGGTACTGGGGGCTCAGCCCGACCGAATTGGTGCACGCGTGACCACGCGCGGTCAGCTCCCAGACCCTCGCTCCACGGGCGACGGAGAAGCCGGCATACGTCTGGCCGATCGTGACGGCGACGACCTTGCTGTTCACCACGACCCGCGGCTGGTGCTCCGCGCCGTGACCGTCCTGAAGGTTCTTGGACCACAGCGTGCGGCCGGTGTCGGTGTCGACGACGGAGAGATAGGAGCAGTCGTCGCCGCCCGCGTCGAAGACCACGGCACCCACACCGTCGTCACTGGGCTCCGCGGACATCGCGCAGACCTCGCCCGCGCCCTTGGGCGTCTTGACCGTCCACTTCTTCTTGCCGGTCTTGCGGTTGTAGGCCCGTACGCCCTCGCCGTCGCCGTAGATGATGTCGTCATTGTTGAACCACATCGAGCGCAGCCCGTTCTCGTTCTGGCCCTCGCGCTCGGACACGGGCGACGCTGCCTCCCACAGCCGCGGTATGGCGTTCGCGGGCCGGCCGGCGCCCGGATCGGCGGAGTCCCCGGAGAAGAGGAAGTACCCGCCGACCCCGGCAGCCACCAGCAGGACCATCACGATCGCCAGGATGGCCGGCACGGGCACACCGCTACGCCTGGGCGTGCCGGGCCCGCCGGGCACACCCTGGAACTGAGGCGCCATCGGCCCACCGGGGAACGGCGCCTGACCGGGCACCTGACCCTGATTCTGGGCGTACGGCGGGGGTGGCTGCTGGCCTCCCTGCGGCGCGGGGTAACCCTGCGGGGGCGGCGCCTGGGGCTGGCCCATGGGGGGCGGGTACTGCGCGGCACCCGGCCCGGGCTGGGCGGGCGGAGCACCGTACGGGCCAGGAGGCACCTGCCCCGAGCCCGCCGGTGGCTGTTCCGGGGGGCCGAAGGCTCCCGCGCCTGCGGCCGGAGGTGCGGCCTGCCCCGGTGCCGGCGGGCCGGCGGGCGGCACTCCCGGAGCTCCCTGGCCGGGCGGCTGCGGCCCCTGCGGATTCCCGGCGTACCCCTGGCCGCCCTGCGACACGATGGACCAACCCCCTGATTTGTTTTGCTCACGTCAGCGTCGCATCGTATGCATGCCGCTACACAGCGCGCCAACCTCCCTTTTCGCGAAGGGTTCCGCCCCGCCCGCCCCGGTCGGCGCCTCGAAGGCTCCGGCGGAACCCGGGCCCTCCTCTCCCGGACCTGCGCCCCCGTAGAATCGACACACTGTGTCCGAGAACCCCACCACTCACGCCCCCGCCGCTGCGGAATCAGACGCTCCGGAAGCCGCCGCGGCCTCCGCCCGTCAGGAATCCGTGGCTGAGGAAACCGTCGCTCAGGAAACCCCCGGCCTCGGGGCCACCGCCGTCTCGGCCGCCACCCCCCGGCGCGGCGAGCCCATGTTCCCCGACGGGACGGGCCCCGCCGCCGACCCCGCGGGCTCGCATCACGAGCGGCGGATCCGTTCCTTCCAGCCCCGCCGCAGCCGGGTCTCGCCCAGCCAGGCCGATGCGCTGCGCCGCCGGTGGGCGACATGGGGACTGGACATCGACGGGCTCTCCCGCATCGATCTGGACGCCTTCTTCGACGGGCGGCCGGTCGTCCTGGAGATCGGCTTCGGCATGGGTGAGGCCACGGCACAGATGGCCGCCGCCGACCCGGACACCGGCATCCTCGCCTGCGATGTCCACACCCCCGGGCAGGGCAATCTGCTCGGTCTCGCGGAGCGGAACGGTCTGTCCAACATCCGGGTGGCCAACGGCGACGCGATCATCCTGCTGCGCGAGATGCTGGCCCCGGCCTCCCTCGCCGGCCTGCGCATCTACTTCCCCGACCCCTGGCCGAAGAAGCGCCACCACAAGCGCCGCCTCGTCCAGCCGGAGTTCATCGCCCTGGCGACCACCCGGCTCGCGCCCGGTGCCGTCGTCCACTGTGCGACCGACTGGGAGCCGTATGCCGAGCAGATGCTGGAGGTGCTCTCCGCCGAGCCGACGCTGGAGAACCTCCACCAGGGCTTCGCGCCGCGTCCGGACTTCCGCCCCCTCACCAAGTTCGAGGGCCAGGGCCTGGACAAGGGGCATGTCGTCCATGACCTCCTCTTCCGCCGCCGCGACACATAGGGCGAACGCGCCTCGTTAGGGTCGATGGGTGTACCCGTCCCAGCCGCCCTCGCACCCGCCCCACGCGCCCGCCCCTCCCCCGTACACACCGCACACGTACGAGCCCTCCGCCGCGTCTGCCCGCCGGCGGACGGCGCCCTGGCGCAGCAAGACCCTCCGCGCGGTCGCCCTGGTGTCGCTGCTGGCGCTCTCCGGCGTGATCATCATCGGCATGGTCCGCCAGGAGACCGGCACCGAGGGCTTCCTGGTCGGCCTCGGACTGGCCGTCTTCCCGGTACCGCTGCTGGTGGCGGCGTTCTGCTGGCTCGACCGCGTCGAACCCGAGCCCTGGCGCAACCTCGCGTTCGCCTTCACCTGGGGCGCCTGCGCCGCCACCCTGGTCGCGCTCCTCGCCAATGGCTTCGCGACCGACTGGCTGGCCGCCAACATCGCCTCCACCTCACCCTCCGAGGCCGAGGCCTGGGGCGCCACGGTGATCGCACCCGTCGTCGAGGAGGTGGTCAAGGCCGCCGCCGTGCTCCTCCTCTACCGCTTCCGGCGACGCGAATTCGACGGCATCACGGACGGCATCGTCATCGCCGGCATCACCGCCACCGGCTTCGCCTTCACCGAGAACGTCCTCCACCTGGGCAACGCCTTCGGCCAGGACCAGTCCCTGGGCCACTCCGGACTGGACTCACTCACCGCCGGCACCTTCTTCCTCCGCATCATCGTCTCCCCCTTCGCCCACCCGCTCTTCACCATCCTCACCGGCCTCGCGTTCGGCATCGCCGCCACCCGCTACCCCCGCCGCCGCCCCGCCCGCATCGCCCTCGCCCTCCTCGGCCTGCTCACCGCCGTCCTCCTGCACGCCATCTGGAACGGCGCGTCCACCCTGGGCGACCTCGGCTTCCTCATCGTCTACGGCCTCTTCATGGTCCCCATCCTCATCGCCCTCACCTGGCTGGCCATCTGGGCCCGCAACCAAGAACTGCTCTCCCTCCGCGGCTACCTCGCCCCCTACATCACCGCCGGCTGGCTCACCCCCACCGAACCCACCGCCCTCTCCTCCCTCAAAACCCGCGCCCTGGCCCGCGACCTGGCCCGCCGCACCCAGGGCCCCGCCGCCGCCCGCGCCGTCACCGAATACACCACCGTGGCCACCGCCCTCTCCTTCCACCGCCGCCGCGCCCACCTCATGGGCCCGTCCCCCGACTTCGCCATCCGGGAGCAGCATCTGCTGGAGCATTTGCGGGAGCATCAGGCTTGGGGGCGGGCGGCGCTGACCGACGCTTTGGGGACCATCTGCCGGACCTCCGAGCAGCAGGGCCGGGCACTCCGCCCCGACAACCAGCCCTGACACCCCACGGCCCCCTCCGGCACAATGGCCACGTGCCTGCCACACCCTCGTCCCCCGGCGTCTCCGCCCGCATGAGCGTCCAGGCCCGCCGGGACACCGGCCCCGAAATGGCGGTACGGCGGCTCCTGTACGCCTCCGGCCACCGCTATCGGTTGCAGCGCCGCGTCCCCGGTTTCTCCCGCCGCACGATCGACATCGCCTTCCCCGGCCCCAAGGTCGCGGTCTTCCTCGACGGCTGCTTCTGGCACGGCTGCCCCGAACATGCCACCCACCCCAAGGCCAACGCCGACTGGTGGCGCGACAAGCTCGACGGCAACATCGCCCGCGATCGCGAAACGACGGAACACCTCGTCGAACAGGGCTGGACGGTGCTGCGCTTCTGGGAGCACGAAGATCCGGTGACTGTTGCGGACCGTATCGCCCGCACCCTTGGCGAGGCCCGGGGCAAGAAAGCGCCTTGAGGGCGGCCGAACCGATCGCGTTTCCACATCTTCCGCTCTGCCGGCGGCCCTCCGCCCTACAGTCAGCATCGGTCGTACCATCGCGGTCCACGAATGCGAACAGCCCCTCAAGGAGGAGCGATCCGAACGTGCTTCCCCCGACGGGAATAAGGTCGGGAGAGTTGTCCCCTTAGGGAGGTCATGGAGATGGTTCGCGTCCCAACGGCAATGGTTGCCGCAACCGGCCTAGTTGGCGGCTACGCCGTAGCCCGCTGGAGCAAGAAGCGCCCCCTCGGCGGGGTCGCGCTGGCGGCGGCCGGGGCCGTGGCGGCGCGGGAGTGGCAGCGTAAGGCGGGGAATGTGACGGCGGCTGCGTTGAGTGGTGTCTACGTGGCCGCGTTTGCCGGGTCGCATCCGTTGGCGAAGAAGATCGGGGCGTGGCCTTCGGTGTTCGCGGTGGCGGGTGGGGTGGCGGCTGCGTCGTGGGCTGTGGTGGATCGCCGGAAGTAGGGCGGAGGAGGGGAAGCGAGGGGGGAGGAAGCGGTGGGCTCGGCTCGCTTCCTTCCCCTCGGGGGCTGGGTCAGGCCGAAGCCTCGTCCAGCAGCTTGAGTTCGTCCTCCTTCAGGGTCACATCCCCCACCGCCAGTAGTGCCGGCAGCTGTTCCACCGTGCGCGCGCTGGCGATCGGGGCCGCGACCGTGGGCTGGGCGGCGAGCCAGGCGAGGGCGATGCTGGCCGGCTCCGCCTCGTGGGCGGCGGCGACGGTGTCCAGGGCCTGGAGGACGCGGCGGCCGCGGTCGGTGTCCGCGTATTTGAGGGCGCCTCCGGAGCGGGCGCTGTCGACCTGGGTGCCCGGGCGGTACTTGCCGGTCAGGAAGCCGGAGGCGAGGGCGAAGTACGGGACCGCGGCGAGGCCGTGGCGGGCGGCCACGTCGGCGAGTTCGCCCTCGTAGGTGTCGCGGGAGACCAGGTTGTAGTGGGGCTGGAGGGCGACATAGCGGGCCAGGCCCTCGCGGGCGGAGCAGGCCAGGGACTCCTCCAGGCGCTGCGCCGAGATGTTGGAGGCGGCGATCTCGCGGACCTTGCCGGCCCGGACGAGGTCGTCGAGGGCGGTGAGGAACTCCCCGACCTCGACCGACTCGTCGTCGTAGTGGGTGTAGTAGAGGTCGATGTAGTCGGTGCGCAGACGGGTGAGGGATGCGTCGACCGCGGACTTGATGGTGGCGGGGGCAAGGCCCTTGAGGTCCGGGAGGGCGCCGACCTTGGTGGCGATGACGACCTCGGAGCGATTGCGGCGGGAGGCCAGCCAGTTGCCTATGACGGTCTCGGATTCGCCGCCCTTGTTACCGGGGACCCAGGCCGAGTAGACGTCGGCGGTGTCGATGAAGTTGCCACCGCCCGCCACATAGGCGTCGAGCACGGCGAAGGACTGGGCTTCGTCGGCCGTCCAGCCGAAGACGTTGCCGCCCAGGGACAGCGGCGAGACGGAGAGCGAGCCGAGGGGCTTGTGTGTCGCGGTCATATCCGGTGACAGCGTCGGGGGAAGAGGAGTTATTCCTTCCTCTTCCCCCACGCCCCACGGCAATTCCCGTCAGATGCACACGGGTTGAGCTTTTTGCGCGTGTGCCGAGGGCACCGGTCATGCGCCGAGGCCGGCGAACACGAGCGTGCCAAGGCCGCCGGTCGAGCGCCGACGCCGTCGTTCATGCGCCGAGGCCGCCGGTCACCCGTTGATGCCGCCGTTCATGCGCCGAAGCCGCCGGTCACCCGTTGATGCCGTCAGTCACACGCTGATGCAGCCGGTCACACGTTGATCCCGTGATCGCGGAGCCACGGCATCGGGTCGATCGGATCGCCGGCGTCGGGGCGTACCTCCAGGTGGAGGTGGGGGCCGGTGACGTTGCCGGTGGCGCCGACGCGGCCGATGACATCGCCGGTGTTGACCTTGCCGGAGGTCTTCACCATCGAGGAGAGGTGGCAGAACCAGACTTCGGTGCCGTCGTCGAGGGTGAGGACGATGCGGTAGCCGTACGAGCCGGCCCAGCCGGCCTGGGTGATGGTGCCGGAGTGCAGCGCCTTGACGGGAGTGCCGGTCGGCGCGGCGAAGTCCTGTCCGGTGTGGTCCGCGGCCCAGCGGTCGCCGGCCTGGCCGAAACTGGCGGTGAGCGTGTAGGAGGACACGGGGGCGATGAAGCTCTTCGCCAGCTTGGCGAGGCGTTCGGCCTCCGCCTTCTGACGGGCCGCTTCCTCGGCCTTGCGCTTGGCCTCCATCTCGGCCGCCTTCTTGGCTGCTGCGGCCTTTTCGGCCGACTTCTGGTGGGCGGCGGCTTCCGTTGCGGCCTGCTGGACAGCGGCCTGTTCGGCGGTGTCGCGGGCCTCCTGCTCGGCGGCGCCCTGCTGCGCGTCCGCCTGCTGGAGGATGCGGCTGCGCAGCGCCTCACCGGCGCCCGTGCCGCCGCCCGTGTCCGCGCTCGTCTGCGTGGCCCGGGTGAGCGGCCCGGAGGCGGCAGGAGCCGCGTCGGCGGCGGCAGCCGAGGCGGTTTCGGAGTCCTCGTCGGATATCAGCTCGCCGATGCCGGGAAGCGACTTGGCGTCCGGCAGGTTTTCGGAGAGGTCGTCGGCCATCCCGCCGATGTCGGGCATCGAGATCGGCACCGGCGGACGGTCCTCGGCCGAGGCCATTCCGCTCGCGCCGACCGCCGCGATGACTCCGACACCCAGGACGGTGCCGCTGCGGGCGAATCCGCCGCCGCGCTGCTTGGCCACCCGGTGTTTGCCGCGGACGGAACGGGTGGATTCCTCGGTGGGATTCCACTCCTCCCACGGTCCGTCGCCGTCATCGGCACCGGGACCCGGGAAGGCCCCTCGGTCATCGAGCCCGTAGGCGGACGGAGACTCGGGGGCAGGCCTGTTGGACGCCACGGAGGCGCACTCCTTTCCTTCCTTCTCGCCTACCGGGTTAGCTGACGGGTTCGGAGCAGGAAGGTCTCCTACGGGCGCCCGCTGGCGGAGGGCGTCCGATTCACCCCAAGGAAGTGGTTCCCCGGTTCCCTTGGTGCAGTTCGAAGTGCTTGGGGGTGCGTGAAAAGCGCGTGCGGGATTCGGCGTCGGCGCGCGGTGCCGCCTCTTGCGACGGCTGGGACGACCGCGCTGCGTTATCGGACAGTAATAGAGATGGCGACCGAATTCCAAGCGTTCCCACGAATCCTTATCGGCTGAGCACAACCTGTGGCATGGACTTTTTCGGCCACCACGACCACAAACCGGGCGAGTTGACCACCCGGCCCTAAACGATCTCGCGCGGATTGTGTGCCAGTCGTTATGCGGAGGGGTGGCCCTCAGTTACGGAGGGTGAGAGCAGTAACGTCGGATCATGGTCGTCAACGTCGGGAACACCGGGAACGCCGGACGTGCTGCCGGTATCGCGTGGGGAGTGGCGGAGCGGTACCGGGAGTTCTCCTGGCGGGAGGCGCGGGGCCGGTCGGACGCGCACGAGGAGCTGAGCGCGCGGATCAGCCAGGACGCGGAGCTCTGCGACCTGCTGTCGGGGTCGCTGCCCGCCGGCAACAAACAGCAGCCGAACCTCCTCCTCGCCGCCGTCCGCTATCTCGACGGCCCGCACGCCGAAATGGGCCCGCGCGGTGAGGCCGCGTACGGGCGCTGGCGCGAGTGGACGATCCGGCACTGGGACGAGGTACGCGCGGTGATCATGCAGCGCGCCACCCAGACCAACGAACCGGCCCGCTGCGCCACCCTGCTGCCGCTGCTCGCCCGTCTGCCGCAGCCGCTGGCTCTGCTGGAGGCCGGTACGTCCGCGGGACTGTGTCTGCACCCCGACCGCTATCGCTACCGCTACGAGGCCGCCGGCGAGGACGGGGACGGCCGCCGGGCGGTCACCTTCCGGACCGAGCTGGGGGCGCCGGAGAGCCCGCTGGAGCTCACCTGCCGTACGGGAGGGGCCGCCGACGAGCTGCCCGACCGGATGCCGGAGATCGTGTGGCGGGCCGGCATCGACCTCGACCCGCTCGACCCGGCTGCCGAACCGGACGATCTGCGCTGGCTGCAGGCGCTCGTATGGCCGGGCGACGGGGAGCGTACGGCGCGGCTGTCCGCGGCCGTCGATGCGGTGCGGCCGGCGCCGCGGCCGCGGATGGTGCGCGGCGATCTGCTCGACGAGCTGCCCGCGCTCGCCGCCGAGGCCCCGCCCGAGGCGACGCTGGTCATCTTCCACAGCTCGGTGCTGACCTACCTCCCGCCCGCCCGCCGCGAGGAGTTCGCCCGTCTCGTACGGTCGCTGCTCGACGGACGGCCCGGCGGCGGCCACTGGATCTCCAACGAGCACCACTCCGTGCTGCCCTGGATCACCGGCCCCGCACACCACTCGCCCCGCCCGGACGACCCGCTGCTGCTGACCCTCGCACTCGACGGGCACCCGGTCGCACTCACCGGCCCGCACGGCCAGAGCCTGCACAGCTTTCCCGGGGCGGCGGACACCCCGGGGAGCTGAGCGCGGCCAGGTATCCGTAACGCCCAGCCCCGGCCCTGTACGCGCGGCCACACCCCTCCGCGGATCCCGCCCCCCATAAGCCGCCACCCCCAAGGCCCCTACAAAACGCCGACGCCTACGCCCCCATAGGACGCTGCACCGCCAGCAGCGCCATATCGTCGGCCGGCGCGCCGCCCGTATGGCGTGCGACGTCCTCGACGACGGTGTCCAGGAGGACGTCCGGGCCGGGGAAGCGGCAGCCGCGCAGTTTGCTCGACGGGTTGTAGAAGCGGCCGAGCAGGTCCCGGGCCTCGGTCACACCGTCGGTGAAGAAGAGCAGCAGGGCCCCGGCCGGGAAGAACGTCTCGTCCGGCCGGTCCGGCCGGCTCGCCATCTCGCCCAGCCCCAGGGGCAGCGCAGGCGCCGCGGGGGCCAGCTCGCGCAGACCGCCGTCCGGGGTGAGCAGCAGCGGGGACGGGTGGCCCCGGTTGAGCACCCGCAGCACGGACTGCCCGTCGGCGGGGATCTCGGCCAGTACGGCAGTGGTGAACCCCTCGGTCCGCTCCACCCCGTTGCGCCGCCCGCCCTCCCGTTGCAGCGCCCGCTCCAGCCGCCCCGCCACCGCCCCCAAAGTGCTCTCCTGTTCCGCCGCCTCGCGAAAGGCGCCGATGACGATCACCGCGGTCTCCACCGCCTCCAGCCCCTTGCCCCGTACGTCGCCGACGATCAGCCGTACGCCGTGCGGGGTGTCCTGCACGGCATAGAGGTCGCCGCCGATCCGGGCATCCGCCCGCGCGCCCACGTAGCGGGCGGCGAGGGCGAGCCCGGCGAGCCGTTCGGGCGGCATGGGCAGTACGGCGCGCTGGGCGGCCTCCGAGACGTCCCGTACGGAGGCCAGGCGGGCGTCGGCCGTCCGGACGACCCGGTTGATGCCGAGGGCCAGCAGGGCGACGACAAGGACCGTGACGATCTCCGTCACCGACTCGCTGTAGTTCTGCCCGGCGCTGCGGTAGGTGACGACCCAGATCTCGCCGAGCAGGGCGGCCAGGGCCGTGAGGGCGGTGCCCCGCAGGGAGAAGAGCGGCGCGGCGACCAACGGGGCGGCGGAGAAGAAGGGGGCGGCCGTGTAACTGGCCGGCGTCCCCATGTCGAAGACGACCCCGCCGACGATCAGGATGGCGGGAAGTCGGCGCACCAGCAGACGGCCGGACCACGACATCCGGGAGCGGCCCTCCCCACGGGCCCCTCGCTCCCCGTCGCCCTCACCCTCACCCTCGCCCTCGGGGGGCGCCTCACCTCGGAGCATCCGCACCGGCCTCTTCCCACTCCCGCCCGTCCGTACGGGCACCGCCGTGCCGGTCGCCTAGACGTCCCCAGGCTTGCCGGTACGGGGCGGGACGGCGACTCGTCGGGGGCCGGACGGGTCACCGGACCGGCCGCGCCAGGGGAGGAAGAGGCGAGAACGGGCGGGCGAAGAGGACCGGCGGAAGCGGCGGCCTCTCCAGCCGCTCGTGCCACCCGCCTCGTGCCGCCCGATGCGGCCGCCCGGTTCGCGCACCCCAAGCCCGTCCCGCTCAGCGCCACTTGAGCCCGCCCGGAACACCGGTCATGCCTGAGGGCCCGGACCGCATACGGTCCGGGCCCTCAGGTCACTGCACACCGGCCGGACGGTCTCCCCGTCCGCTTCTGGTGGGCCATCAGGGGCTCGAACCCTGAACCAATGGATTAAAAGTCCACTGCTCTGCCAATTGAGCTAATGGCCCGCACCGAGCAGCATAGCCCGAGGAGGTGCCGCAGCCCGAAGGCATTACGGATCAAGCCATGCGGCGGGGTGCCGCGGGGCCGGCCGACGGGCCCTGCGGGGCCTCCGGTGTGCCGTACAACACGCAGGGCCCGTACGGCACTTGCGTGCGTACGGGCCCTGCGGATCAGCGTCGGTGATCAGCCGTTGCGCTTCCAGCGCGGCTTGTCCTCGCGGCGGCCGAAGGAGCCGGTCGGGGCGCCACGGTGGTCGTCACGACGGCCGTACGGGCGGTCGCCGCCGGAGCGGTGGCCACCGGAGGACGGACGGCCGGAACGGTCGTCACGGTTGAACGGACGGTCGCCGCCGCCGGAGCGGTAGCCACCGGAGGACGGACGGCCACCGGAACGGTCGTCACGGTTGAACGGGCGGCTCGGACGGTCGCCGCGGTCACGGTTGAAACCGCCACCGGAACGGTCGTCACGGCGCTCGAAGGAACGGCCACCGGAACGGTCGTCACGACGGTCGCGGTTGAAGCCACCACCGGAACGGTCATCGCGACGGTCGCGGTTGAAGCCACCACCGGAACGGTCATCGCGACGGTCACGGCCGAAACCGCCCCGGTCGTCACGGCGGTCACGGTTGAAACCGCCACCGGAACGGTCATCGCGACGGTCACGGTTGAAGCCACCACCGGAACGGTCGTCACGACGGTCACGGTTGAAGCCACCACCGGAACGGTCATCGCGACGGTCACGGTCGAAGGAACGGCCGCCGGAGCGGTCGTCACGACGGTCGCGACGGTCGAAGTTGCCCCGGTCGTCGCGGCGCTCGTCCGACCCACCGGCCTGGGCCGGTACGGCGGCCTCCGCGGCGGCCTCGGCCTCGGCGGTGACGGCCGCGGCGGCGAGCGCCTCGGCCGGGTCCTCGCCGCGCTCACGGGCGGCACGGGCGGTCAGCCGGTCGGCCTCCTCGCGCAGCTCGGTGGCGCGGCGCTGAAGGCGCTCCAGCTCGCGGGTGAGCTCGGCCACCTCACGCTCGGCCTGCTTGGCGGAGTTGTTGGCGCCGTCGGCCTGGACCTCGGTGAGCGAGCGCGCACCGGTGATCCGGGCGACGTCCTCGTCGAAGGCGCCGGAGCCGCCGACGATGTGGCGCGAGGCGTCGACGCCCGCGTCCTCCATCAGCCGGAAGATCTGCCGGCGCTGGTGCGGCAGCGACAGCGAGACGACGGTGCCGGACTGGCCGGCGCGGGCGGTACGGCCCGAGCGGTGCAGGTAGTCCTTGTGGTCACCGGCCGGGTCGACGTTCAGGACCAGGTCGATGCCGTCGACGTGGATACCGCGGGCGGCGACGTCGGTGGCGACCAGCGCGTTGACGTAGCCGTCCTTGAAGTCCGCGAGCACCCGGGTCCGCGCGCCCTGGGTCATACCGCCGTGCAGCGCGTCCGCCTTCACGCCGGACTCGACGAGCTGCTCGGCGATGCGGTCGGCGCCCAGCTGGGTGCGGACGAAGATGATGGTGCGGCCCTTACGGGCGGCGATGGCGGCGGTGACCGGCGCCTTGTCCTTCGGCTTCACGACCAGGACGTGGTGGGTCATGGTGGTGACGTTGCCCTGGGCGCTGTCGACCTCGTGGCTGACCGGGTTGGTCAGGTAGCGCTTGACCAGCGTGCCGATCTCGTTCTCCATCGTGGCGGAGAAGAGCATCCGCTGACCGCCGGACGGCACCTGGTCGAGCAGCTCGGTGACCTCGGGCAGGAAGCCCAGGTCGGACATCTGGTCGGCCTCGTCGAGGACGGCGACCTGGACGTTCTCCAGGGAGCAGGCGCCACGGTTGATGATGTCGCGCAGCCGGCCCGGGGTGGCGACGAGGACGTCGACACCGCGCTCCAGCGCGTAGATCTGGTTGCCCATGGACGTACCGCCGCAGACGACCTTCATCTTCAGGCCGAGGACGTCGCCGTAGGGCTGGAGGGCGTCCGCGACCTGCATCGCGAGCTCACGGGTCGGGGTGAGGATGACCGCGCGCGGCTTCTTCTTCTCGGTGTGGCCGCCGGCGAGCTGCGCCAGGGTCGGCAGACCGAAGGAGAGCGTCTTGCCGGAGCCGGTGCGGCCACGGCCGAGGATGTCCTTGCCGGCCAGGGCGTCCGGGATGGTCGCGGCCTGGATGGGGAAGGGGGTGGTGACGCCGTTCTGCGCGAGCTTGCGGACGACGCCCTCGGGCAGTCCGAGGTCGGCGAAGGTGACGGTGTCGGTGGCGGCTTCCGCCGCGTCGGTCTCGGGCGCCTCGTCGGCGGCCGTCACCTCGGGGGCCGTCTGCTCGTCGATTGCGGGCATGACGGACTGCTCAGTGGAAATGGACATGCGAAATGCGAAACCTTCCGGAGTCTCGGCACGCGCCCAAACTCCGTGTGTTTCACACGACCGCCTCTATGCGGTCAGCCACGGCAAGGGAGAGAACGCGCCACGCGGCGCGCTTCTTTTCTGGCGCCGGGCAAATGGGATCAAACGATCTACCACCATACGCACTCCGCCCCCCGGATGGCAAATGACCTTCTGACCAGGCCTTCCGCTCCCCCGGACAAACCTACCCGCCCCGCCCGGAACCCCCTTATGCCTCCTCGTCGTAGAGGTCCGACTCCGACGCCATCGGCGAGACGGGGGACGGGCCGGAGGCATGGGAGCTCGGCGGCGGCGGGGGGGCTGCTCGCCGGCGGGGTCGGCTGCGCGGGGGGCGTGCTGGGCGCGGGTGAGGCCGGCGGGGTGGCCGGGCGGTCGGGGTGGGACGGCGAGGGCTCCGCATGTCCGGGGCGTCCGCCATGACCGCCGGAGCCGCCGTGGCCGCCCGCGCCCGGCTCGGGGCCCGACGGCCGCACCGGGTGGGACGGCGTACCGGGCTCGGACGGCTCCGGTGCCGCGCTCTTCGACGGCTTGCCCTTCTTGCCCTTGCCGCCGGCCGGGCGGCCCTCGCCGTTGCGCCCCATGCGCCGCGGGCCGTCGCCGCGGCCGTCCACGGTCACCCCGTTGGGGCCGGACCACGCGTCCTTCCCGTCGTGCCGCGTGGTGCTGCCGGACGGTTTCGGCTCCTCCGGATCGCTCACGCTCATACAGCCGGCCAGCGTCGCGGCCAGCGCGGAGACGGCCACGGCCGCGGCGGTGGCCCGGGAGCGCACCCGGCCCGACGGAGGGCGCGACGAAGGGACGGGGGCAGGGGACGACGACGGGGACGGTGTCGGCGTCAGGGACGACTGGCGATGTGGGCTCGGGCGCACGGCGGGACCTCCGGATCCGGAACGCAGGGACGGCGGCACGGACGCCCTGCCCAACTCCCGCTCCCCACCTGAGGACACGCACCACACCCGGCCGATCGCGCCGGGCGCGCGATCCGGGGGCCGCCCGCACTCCCGCCGGCACCTGGGAGCCGCCCCTAGGAGCCGCCCCTTCAGGCGCCCCTAGCCGTAGCCCAGCGCGTGCAGCCGCTCGTCGTCGATCCCGAAGTGGTGCGCGATCTCATGAACGACCGTCACTTCGGTCTCCGCGACCACGTCCTCGCGGGTCTCGCACATCCGCAGCGTCGGTCCCCGGTAGATGGTGATCCGGTCCGGCAGCACTCCCGCGTACCACTCGCCCCGGTCGGTCAGCGGCGTCCCCTCGTAGAGCCCGAGCAGCTCGGGGTCGTCGGCGGGCGGTTCGTCCTCGACGAAGACCGCCACGTTGTCCATCAGCCGGGTCAGTTCCGGCGGGATCCGGTCCAGCGCCTCGGCGACCAGTTCCTCGAACTCCTCGCGCGTCATTTCCAGCACACCACCATTCTCCGCCACACTGCCTCCCCACCGATCGTCGCGGCCCGCCCGGCGCACCGCAGCCCAACCGGAAGCCGCCACTCCTCGCTTAACGGCGCCACGGACGGGCATACGGGACCAATGGCCCGCGCAGCGCGCTCCCGGACACCGCATCCCGACACCCCGCAAAGTCCCCTGCACCGGCTGCTCCATACCGGCCTCGACGGCGTACGCGCCCTCCCGGCAGCCGTCCGCCGCGGCTACCGCTCCCGCCGTACGGCCCCCACCGCAGGCTTGGCCGAGTCACCGCACCCACTGGCCCGCTCCCTCGGCCTGATAGCCGTCACCGTCGTCGGCGCCTGGCTGGGGCTGCTCCTGATCGGCAGCATCCGTGTCCCCGTCGGCCCGATGGACACCAGCATGGCGCTGCGCCCCTCACTGGCCGGCGGCACCCGGATCGACGTCGCGCCCCTCGGCGACCTGGAACTGAGCAGCCACCACGCGCCCGTACGGCTCAATGTCGACGTCGACCGGCTGGACCCGGTCCGCTCCCAGGCGCTGGTCGACCACCCCGAGCGGTTCGCCGGTCTGCAGGCCGAGGTCACCCACGACGTCACCCGCGGCGCCTTAGGCCTGGCGCTGCACTCCTGTGTCGCCGTGGTGTCCGGCGCCACCGCGCTGGGCCTGGCCGTCTACCGCCGTCCGCGCCGAGCACTGGCCGCCGGCGGTCTGGCGCTCACCCTGCTCGCCGCCTCCGCGGGCACCGCATACGCCACCTGGAACCCGCAGTCCGTACTGGAGCCGAAGTTCTCCGGACTGCTCACCTCGGCCCCCTCCGTGGTCGGCAACGCCCGGAACATCGTCAGCGAATTCCACGTCTACCAGAAGGAGTTGGCGCGCCTGGTGACCAACGTCACCAAGCTCTACGACGCCACCTCGACGCTGCCGGCCTACCAGCCGGACCCCACCACCATCCGCGTCCTGCATGTCTCCGACATCCACCTCAACCCGGGCGCCTGGCGGATCATCGCCTCCCTGGTGAAGCAGTACCGGATCAACGTGATCGTCGACTCCGGCGACACCATGGACCACGGCTCGGCCGCCGAGAACCACTTCCTGGACCCGGCCTCCGCCCTCGGCGCCCCCTACGTGTGGGTGCGCGGCAACCACGACTCCCGCGGCACGCAGAAGTACCTGACCGGCCGACGCCATGTCACCGTCCTCGACCACGGCAAGGTCACCCAGGTCGCCGGTGTACGCATCGCGGGCGTCGGCGACCCGCAGTTCACCCCGGACCGCTCCGTGGTGGCGGCCGGTGACCCCGCCGAGCGCACCGCGGGCGGCCGCCTCGCCGACGCGCTGCGCACCCAGCGGCTGGCCGGCACCCCCGTCGACATCGCGCTGGCCCACAACCCCGCCGCCGTGACCGAGGCGGACGGCCTGGCCCCGCTGGCCCTGGCCGGCCATGTCCACCACCGCGAGAACACCCTGCTCCCCCAGGGCACCCGGCTGATGGTCGAGGGCTCGACGGGCGGCGGCGGACTGCGCGCGGTGCAGAACAAGAAACCCGAGCCGGTCCTGGCGTCGGTGCTCTATCTGGACCGGACGACGAAACGGCTGCAGGCCTGGGACGAGATCACCCTCGGCGGACTGGGCCTGTCCCGGGCCGAGGTCAGCCGCCACCTCCCCCGGGAGAACCAACCCGGCGCCACGCCCTCACCGTCCGGTTCACCGCCCTCGGCCGACCCGCCATCCGGCCCCCCGTCCGGTCCCTCGTCCGGCTCTTCTTCACGCCCGGCCAGGAGCCCTTCCGAGCACGCCCGCTGAACCGTTTTGGCGAACGGTCCTCCCATCCCATATGCTTCTCACGTCCCCGACGGCGCCGGTAACGACGCCAAGGTGGCCACCAGCCCTCATCGTCTAGTGGCCCAGGACGCCGCCCTTTCAAGGCGGTAGCACGGGTTCGAATCCCGTTGGGGGCACGCATCACCGTGTGCGAGACTGGCTCACGCCGCTTTCGCACAATGCAAGGTCCTGTGGAGCAGTTTGGAGTGCTCGCCACCCTGTCAAGGTGGAGGCCGCGGGTTCAAATCCCGTCAGGACCGCTGCGGCTGGGTAGCTCAGTTGGTACGAGCGATCGCCTGAAAAGCGATAGGTCGCCGGTTCGACCCCGGCCCCAGCCACACCCATTGGGAGAAGGCCCCGATTCCTCGAATCGGGGCCTTCTTCGTCGCTATCCGACACCGGCTTCCCGGGCGGCCTCGGAGGGCTGCTCCTCGGGCTGCCAGAAGATCAGCCGGGCACCGCCGGTGATCATCCCCGTTGCCGCCAGGCCCATCGCCATCTTCACCAGCCGCACATTGCCTTCCCAGTCATGCGGCGCGCCGAAGACCAGCCAGGCGCCGAGCGCGATACCCGCGACCATCATGACGATGCCCGCTATGCGTCGTATTCCCTTGTCCATGCGGTCATCCTCGCGTATGCGCACAGGCGTCGTGTCCATTTTTCCGCCGCCGGTGCCCTTCCCCCCGTGGCCACCCGGATGGCGGTGCCGCCGGCTCCGAAGGCCGTGGGCGCGGGGTGCGGGCGGGGCACCGGGCACCGTCCGCACGGGCAAATGGTTCGCCAGTCGTTCAGGGGAGGTGAGATCCTGGGGGACGTATGTCCAGTCAGCCTGCCTCCGCCCTGCCCGACGGCTCTGCTCCCGCGCTGCCCGGCACCCCCGCTCCCGGCCTCTCCGACCTGCTGGAACGTCTGCCCGAGCTGATGCTGCGCGATCAGCAGCGGCTGGGCCGCCGGCTCGACGGCGCACGCCGCATCCGTAAGCCCGAAGCCCGGGCGGCGGTGCTCTCGGAGATCGCCGTCGGTATCGACGAGGCGGAGCTGCGGGTCGAGCAGCGTCGCGCCGCGGTACCCGAGATCACGTATCCAGAAGAGCTGCCGGTCAGCCAGAAGAAGGACGAGATCCTCGCCGCGATCCGCGACCACCAGGTCGTGATCGTCGCCGGTGAGACGGGGTCCGGCAAGACGACGCAGATCCCCAAGATCTGTCTGGAGCTCGGCCGGGGCATCCGCGGCCTGATCGGGCACACCCAGCCGCGCCGGATCGCGGCCCGTACGGTCGCCGAGCGGGTGGCCGAGGAGCTGAAGACCCCGCTGGGCGAGGCGGTCGGCTGGAAGGTCCGCTTCACGGACCAGGTCGGCGGGGACACCCTCGTCAAGCTGATGACGGACGGCATCCTGCTCGCCGAGATCCAGACGGACCGGGAGCTGCGCCAGTACGACACGATCATCATCGACGAGGCACACGAGCGCAGCCTCAACATCGACTTCATCCTCGGCTATCTGGCCCAGCTGCTGCCCCGGCGCCCGGACCTCAAGGTCGTCATCACCTCGGCGACCATCGATCCGGAGCGGTTCGCCCGGCACTTCGGCAGCTTCGCGTCCGTAGGGGCGGCGCCGGACCGCGCCGCTTCCTCGGCCGGGAGTGACGAGGAGACGAAGCCGACTGCTCCGATCGTCGAGGTCTCCGGCCGGACGTATCCGGTGGAGGTGCGCTACCGCCCGCTGCTGGAGGAGGGCGGCCAGGACGCTGACCGCGACCAGATCACCGCGATCTGCGACGCCGTGGACGAGCTCCAGTCCGCCGGGCCCGGCGACATCCTGGTCTTCCTCTCCGGCGAGCGTGAGATCCGCGACACCGCGGACGCGCTCAACAAGAAGGCCCTCCCGTTCACCGAGGTCCTCCCCCTGTACGCGCGGCTGTCGCACGCCGAGCAGCATCGCGTCTTCCAGCGGCACACGGGCAGACGGATCGTGCTGGCCACGAACGTCGCCGAGACCTCGCTGACCGTCCCGGGCATCAAGTACGTCATCGACCCGGGCATGGCCCGTATCTCCCGCTACAGCTACCGCACCAAGGTCCAGCGGCTGCCCATCGAGCCCGTCTCGCAGGCCAGCGCCAATCAGCGCAAGGGCCGCTGCGGCCGTACCAGCGACGGCATCTGCATCCGCCTCTACTCCGAGGACGACTTCCTCTCCCGCCCCGAGTTCACGGACGCGGAGATCCTCCGGACGAATCTCGCCTCCGTCATCCTGCAGATGACCGCGGCCGGCCTCGGCGACATCGAGAAGTTCCCGTTCATCGACCCGCCGGACCGCCGCAACATCAAGGACGGCGTCGATCTGCTGAGTGAGCTCGGCGCGCTCGACAGCAAGCAGAAGGACCCCAAGAAGCGGCTGACCCCGCTCGGCCGCAAGCTCTCGCAGCTGCCGGTCGATCCGCGGCTGGCGCGGATGGTGCTGGAGGCGGACCGCAACGGCTGTGTCCGCGAGGTCATGGTCATCGCGGCGGCCCTGTCCATCCAGGACCCGCGAGAGCGGCCCGCGGACAAACAGCAGCAGGCCGACCAGCAGCACGCCCGCTTCAAGGACGAGACCTCCGACTTCCTCGCCTTCCTCAACCTCTGGCGCTATGTCCGCGAGCAGCAGAAGGAGCTGTCCTCCTCGGCCTTCCGCCGGATGTGCCGCAGCGAGTTCCTGAACTATCTCCGGATACGTGAGTGGCAGGACATCTACTCCCAGCTGCGTTCGGTCGCCAAGACCATGGGCATCCACCTCAGCGAGGAGGACGCGGCGCCGGACCACATCCACACCTCCCTGCTTTCCGGTTTGCTTTCGCATATCGGCCTCAAGGACACCGACGCCAAGAACGACTATCTGGGCGCCCGCAGCGCCAAGTTCGCGGTCTTCCCCGGCTCCGCGCTCTTCAAGAAGCCCCCGCGCTGGGTGATGTCCGCCGAGCTGGTCGAGACGTCCCGCCTGTGGGCGCGGGTGAATGCGAAGATCGAGCCGGAGTGGATCGAGCCGCTCGCCCAGCACCTGGTCAAGCGGACATACAGCGAGCCGCACTGGGAACAGAAGATGGCCGCGGTGATGGCGTACGAGCGGGTGACGCTCTACGGCGTCCCGATCGTCGCCCAGCGCAAGATCACCTACGGCCGGATCGATCCGGAGACCTCGCGCGATCTGTTCATCCGTAACGCCCTGGTCGAGGGCGACTGGCGCACCCACCACCAGTTCTTCCATGACAACCGCAAACTTCTCGGCGAGGTCGAGGAGTTGGAGCACCGCGCCCGGCGCCGCGACATCCTCGTGGACGACGAGACGCTCTTCGACTTCTACGACCAGCGCATCCCCGCGGACGTGGTCTCCGGCGCGCACTTCGACGCCTGGTGGAAGAAGAAGCACCGCGAAGAGCCGGAGCTGCTGAACTTCGAGCACTCGATGCTCATCAACGAGTCCGCCGAGGCCGTCACGAAGGACGACTACCCGGATTCCTGGCGGCAGGGAAAGCTGAAGTTCAAGGTCACCTACCAGTTCGAGCCGGGCGCGGACGCGGACGGTGTGACCGTCCACATCCCCCTCCAGGTCCTCAACCAGGTCTCCTCCGAGGGCTTCGACTGGCAGATCCCGGGCCTGCGCGAGCAGCTGGTGACGGAGCTGATCCGGTCCCTGCCCAAGCCGATCCGGCGCAACTACGTCCCGGCACCGAACTTCGCGGCCCGCTTCCTGGACTCCACGGTCCCGCTGCAGGGCGCTCTGACGACGTCTCTGGCCGCGGGGCTGCAGCGGATGGTGGGCGTGCCCGTGGAGGCCGCGGACTTCGACGCGGCCAAGGTCCCGGACCACCTCAAGATCACCTTCCGGGTGGTCGACGAGCGGCGCCGCAAGCTCGCCGAGGCCAAGGACCTGGAGGCGCTGCGGCTGAAGCTCAAGCCGAAGACCCGGGCGGCCATCTCCAAGGCCTTCGAGCAGGCCGCCGAGCGGCCCTCCAGGGACCGCAAGGGCGGCACGGGCGACGGACCGGCGCCGGCCGGGCCGGAGCAGCGCACGGGGCTGACGTCCTGGACGATCGGCACGCTGCCGCGCACCTTCGAGACCCGGCGTGCGGGCCAGCCGCTGAAGGCCTACCCGGCGCTGGTCGACGAGGGCAGCAGTGTCGCCGTACGCCTCTTCGACACCGAGGCCGAGCAGCTCACCGCGATGTGGGCGGGCACCCGCCGGCTCATCCTGCTGAACATCCCGTCCAATCCGGCCAAGTTCGCCCAGGGCAAGCTGAGCAATCAGCAGAAGCTGGCGCTGTCCCGTAATCCGCACGGCTCCATCGCCGCGCTCTTCGAGGACTGCGTCACCGCCGCCGCGGACCGTCTGATCGCGGCCCGGGGCGGTCCGGCCTGGGACGAGGAGTCCTTCCGGAAGCTGTTCGACGCGGTCCGCGCGGACCTGGTGGACGTCACGCTGAAGACCATCCAGCAGGTCCAGGAGGTGCTGGCCGCCTGGCAGGCGTGCGAGCGCCGGCTGAAGGAGACCACGTTCCCCTCGCTGCTGCCGTCCCTCACGGACATCAAGGAGCAGCTGGCGGCGCTGATCAAGCCGGGCTTCGTGACGGCGCACGGCGCCAAGCGGCTGCCGGACCTGATGCGCTATCTGGTGGCCGCCGACCGCCGTCTGCAGCAGCTGCCCACCAACGCCGAGCGGGACCGCACCCGTATGGCGAAGGTGAAGGAGATGCAGGACGAATACGCCTGGCTGCTGGAGCAGTTCCCGCAGGGCCGCCCGGTGCCGCCCGCGGCCCTGGAGATCCGCTGGATGATCGAGGAGCTCCGGGTGAGCTACTTCGCCCACGCTCTGGGGACCGCGTACCCGGTCTCCGACAAGCGCATCGTGAAGGCGGTGGACGCCGCCGCGCCGTAGGAACCAGGGCCGCCGGTATCGAGTTCGACCGCACCCCCTGACCTGCTGTACAGTCTTGCTTCGCAGCCCGCCGCAAGCGGAAAGCGAAACGCAAGGTCCTGTGGAGCAGTTTGGAGTGCTCGCCACCCTGTCAAGGTGGAGGCCGCGGGTTCAAATCCCGTCAGGACCGCTTTTTTACGGCCCGCATCCCTCTCGGATGCGGGCCGTACTGCTGTCCGGACCGGGCCGCGCCCCGCGCGCGGCCGCCGGGCATCCCACATCCCGTCAGGTCACGCCCCACGGCCCGTATCGCGCACCGGTGCGGGCCGCCGTGCCGACCGCCCGCCGGCCTCCGCCCGCGCCCCCGCAGGACGCCGTCCCTGCCGCTGTCCATTTCCGCCCCCGCCGAATGCGGACCGTAGCCGGATTGGCGCCCGCTGTATTGACGGCGGCACGTACCGCCGGTACTCACTGAGGAAGGCGTGGGGGCCGGGGAGGTATGCGCAATGACGACTGCGGTACGGCACGAGACCAGGGCGCTGTTGCGGGCCCATCTGTCAGCGGCCACGGGCTACCGCCACCTGACGCGGCACTGCCCCATCTGCCATCAGCTGCAACGGCTCGCCATGGAGCCGCACACGGCCCGCTCCGGGCCTCCGGCGCCGACGTCCGCCTCCGCCTCGCCCGCGGCCGTCTGCGAGCCGCCGGCGGACGACGACGGGACTCCCGCGACCGCGTGACCACCGGCGCCGCCGCCACCCGCTGCGCGGTGACGGTCCGTTGGGTGTGGCGGGCGGGGTTCTCTATCGCAGCGGACGTATCGTCTTCAAGCGCCGCGTAGTGTGACGGGTGTCACCGAACAAGTTTGGCGCGATGCGGAACTTACACCCTCCCTACAACCGGTCAATTTAATATGTGCAATTGCACCACTCCTGAGACGGCTCCGGAGAGGGGGGTCGGGGTCCACACGGAAAGGCCCTCACAGGGCCCGTGAAGACCCCCTGGCCGCCGTCCGGGACGGCGCCGGCGCCAGGCCGGCCCGACCGCTCCGACGAGCCCTGAAGCGGGCGCACACAAAAAAATCGCGCTGGACCCGGCGGAGTCCAGCGCGATCGATGACGTACCCAAGTGGAGCGGGCGTGGGGCCTGTGGGGCAGGCGCCGCGTCGTATGAAGCTATGTGGAGCGTGGGTGGAGCGGTCGAGCTGTGTCGCGCAAAGCGGGCGCTTTCGGGTTGGGGGCCCCGAAAACGACCTGGTTATGCGGTTGTTCAGGCCTCGCTGCGCTGCTGCGGAATGCCCGCGAGCAGTGCGCGGACCTCAGCCTCGCGGTAACGCCGGTGTCCTCCGAGCGTGCGGATGGACGTGAGCTTGCCTGCCTTGGCCCAACGGGTCACCGTCTTCGGGTCCACGCGGAACATCGTGGCGACCTCAGCAGGGGTAAGCAGCGGCTCGGCGTCAGGGGTGCGAGCGGTCATGAGCGGCCTCCTCGGGAGAACCGAACCATCACGGTTCTTTCCTCTAAATTCTGCACCTTGACCCACGTTGCCCGAAATGGCGGACGCGGGCCGAGTCGGTTATAGGACGAACGGCTTGTCCTCGGCACTACAACTACACCATCTGTCCAGCCACGTCGGCCAAACCGATGGAATTGCCCTCTCAGGTGTTCAACCTCGGCGGAAGCCGATGGACCGTGCCATAGCGGACAGTCACCCGTCCGTGACGATCAGTCACAACGTGATCAGCCGCCACAGACCCCTCAAGGAGCGCAATACCGATCTATCCGCCCTTAGTTGGACGGAAGGAGCCCAGGTCGGGCTCCTTGTCCTATTTTGGCACGAGGGTATGGCTTGGGAGCAAGACCCGAAGTCAGTGCTTTAGGTCACGCTTGAGGCAATCGCCCGGATCAGGACCTACGTCCTTTACCGTCCAACCACCGAAAAGCGAACGCAGCGCTTCCGCACCACAAACCTTCGGCACCGCACCGGCGCCTCAGCTGGAGAACTGTCGTTCCCGCACCGCACGCCACCGCTCGGAAAGCTTCTCGTACGCGACTCCGGCCCGCTCGCCGTCCCCCTCGCGCAGCGCCGCCAGGCCCTCCGCCACCTCGGCGGCGGAACGGTCCTCGGCGAGCTGCCCCTCGGGCACCGCGTGCACCAGCCCTCCGTAATCCAGCTCCACGAGCGAACGCGGATGGAATTCCTCGAGCCAGCGCCCCACATCTACCAGGCCGTCGATCAAGGGCCCCTCTTCCAGGGCGTCCCGCAGGGTGCGCAATCCACGGGCGACCCGCCGCCGCGCCTGCACCATCGGCGTCCGGTAACGCAGCACCGGCCCCTGGTCACCCTTCGTGTACTCCCGCTCGCCGTCGGAGAACAGCACGAACCAGCGGACCGGGACGTGCCAGGCCGCCCCGCGGATCCAGGGTCTGGCGTCCGGGTTGCGCTCCCGCCACTGCTCGTAGTCGGTGGCCGCCTGCCGACGCACCACCGGGGGCAGCGCCGCATCCAGCACCGAGGCCGGCAGCAGCTCGTCCAGCGTCTCCAGGGCCTGCCAGCCGCGCAGCCGGGTGCGCCAGGGACAGACGCAGGTCACCTCGTTCACGACGGCGATGAAGGCGTCCGCGCTCTCGTGGACCGGCACCGGCACCGGAGGGGTCGGCAGCAGATCCGCCAGCGCCCGGCGCTGCTCGTCCTGGGCGGTAGGGGTCTTCGCCCGCTTGGCATAGCGCGCCCAGTGGGTGCGCTCCGGCTCGGGGAACGCAGCCAGCGGCTCGTAGACCCGTAGATATGCCATGTACGGGACCTTCACCGACGACGCCAGGGCCACGCCCGCTCCTTCAAAGGGAAGTCCGCCGCCGGGAGATCCCGAGGGCCCCCGCCGGCCTGCGATACGACCAGATCGTCCCATGCCCGTCCCCCGGGAGAGGGTGATCCTCGGCACCTGACCGATCAACCCGCCCCGCAGGTCTTACGCTCTTTTCAACCGGCCCTCCCCACCCGTCGGAGGGCATCCTTCGCGACTTATGGGAGTCACCACAGTGACTGACGTACGTCCGGCCTCCGCCGGCACCGACGGCGGCGTTCTGCACACTCTGTTCCGATCGGAGCAGGGTGGCCATGAGCAGGTCGTTCTCTGCCAGGACCGTGCCAGCGGCCTGAAGGCTGTGATCGCCATCCACAGCACCGCCCTGGGCCCCGCTCTCGGCGGTACCCGCTTCCATGCCTACGCCTCCGAGGAGGAGGCCGTGCTGGACGCCCTGAACCTGTCGCGCGGCATGTCCTACAAGAACGCCCTCGCCGGGCTGGACCACGGCGGCGGTAAGGCCGTGATCATCGGTGACCCCGATCTGATCAAGACCGAGGAACTCCTGCTCGCCTACGGCCGGTTCGTGGCCTCCCTCGGGGGCCGCTATGTCACCGCGTGCGACGTCGGTACCTACGTCGCCGACATGGACGTCGTCGCCCGTACGAACAAGTGGACCACCGGCCGCTCCCCCGACAACGGCGGCGCCGGCGACTCCTCCGTCCTGACTGCCTACGGCGTCTTCCAGGGCATGCGCGCCTCGGCCCAGCACGCCTGGGGCGACCCGACGCTGCGCGGCCGCAAGGTGGGCATCGCGGGCGTCGGCAAGGTCGGCCACCTCCTCGTCGAGCATCTCCTCCAGGACGGCGCCGAGGTCGTGATCACGGATGTCCGCGCCGAGTCGGTGGACCGGGTCCGCGCCAAGTTCCCGCAGGTCACCGCGGTCGCGGACACCGAGGCGCTGATCCGCACCGAGGGCCTGGACGTCTACGCGCCGTGTGCGCTGGGCGGTGCGCTGAGCGATGAGTCGGTGCCGGTGCTGACCGCGAAGGTGGTGTGCGGCGCGGCCAACAACCAGCTCGCCCACCCCGGCATCGAGAAGGATCTGTCCGACCGCGGCATCCTCTACGCCCCCGATTACGTCGTGAACGCCGGCGGTGTCATCCAGGTGGCCGACGAGCTGCACGGCTTCGACTTCGACCGCTGCAAGACCAAGGCGGCGAAGATCTTCGACACCACACTGGCGATATTCGCTCGTGCGAAGGCCGACGGCATTCCGCCCGCCGCGGCCGCCGACCGCCTGGCCGAGCAGCGCATGGCGGAGGCCCGGCACACCTGACCGAGGCCGGAAATGCGGCCTTGTCGGCCGGAAACAGCTGCTTGTGCGGCCCGCCACGGGTGATCAGGGAGACATCCCTCACCACCCGTCGGCGGGTCGCCGTACAGGACAGGTTAAAATCGCAGTTGACCAGCGGGGACGGGGCACCTTGCAGGTCGTGCCGAGCGGCGGGTGATGCGGGCGACGTACCGTATGGCCGCGGAAGCAGGTACCGTTAAAGCCCTACGGGCCGGTCTCTCTGTCGAGAGCCCGCTCTGATCCATGAACGCGTGTCAAGACTCTGGGGCCATCGAGCCCCGTCATTGAGGGGGTCGACCCATGGGGCGCGGCCGGGCCAAGGCCAAGCAGACAAAGGTCGCCCGCCAGCTGAAGTACAGCAGCGGTGGGACGGATCTCTCACGACTGGCCGACGAGCTGGGTGCATCACCGTCGAACCAGCAGCCTCCGAACGCAGAGCCGTTCGAGGAGGACGAGGACGACGACCCGTACGCACGGTACGCAGATCTGTACAACAGCGACGACGACGAAGAGGACGAGGGCGACTCGTCGGACCAGCGTCGTCGCGCTTGACCACGCTGTGCGCTCGCGGCACCCATAACAGCATCACGGACCCGGTCCTGGGCATTGCCCGGACCGGGTTCTGTGCTGCCCAGATAGCTGTCCGGATGACCGTTGGTGCGGCCGCCGCGCCGACGGCTGCCGACGAGGGCCGCACCTCCCATGGCCCGGACCGGGCCATGGGGCGGACTCGGCCGGTCAGCTCGCGTAGTCACCGGTCAGGGTCACTGCCTCTGCGTGGTCACCGCGCTCGGTGATCTCGCCGCTGACCCAGGCGTCCACACCGCGGTCGGCGAGCGTGGTCAGGGCGGCCTCCACCGATCCCTGCGGGACCACGGCGATCATGCCGACGCCCATGTTCAGGGTCTTCTCCAGCTCCAGGCGCTCGACCGAGCCGGCCGAGCCGACCAGGTCGAAGACCGGGCCGGGCGTCCAGGTGGCACGGTCGACCGTGGCGTGCAGACCGTCCGGGATCACCCGGGCGAGGTTGTTGGCCAGACCGCCGCCGGTGATGTGCGAGAAGGCGTGCACCTCGGTCGTACGGGTCAGTGCCAGGCAGTCCAGCGAGTAGATCTTGGTGGGCTCCAGGAGCTCCTCGCCCAGCGTGCGGCCGAACTCCGGGATCTCCCGGTCCAGGGCCATCCCCGCCCGGTCGAACAGCACATGACGGACCAGCGAGTACCCGTTCGAGTGAAGGCCGGAGGACGCCATGGCGATCACCGCGTCACCCGTACGGATACGATCCGCGCCCAGTACCCGGTCCGCCTCGACGACGCCCGTACCGGCACCGGCGACATCGAACTCGTCCGCGCCCAGCAGCCCCGGGTGCTCCGCGGTCTCGCCGCCGACCAGTGCGCAGCCGGCCAGCACACAGCCCTCGGCGATGCCCTTGACGATCGCGGCGACCCGCTCCGGGTAGACCTTGCCCACGCAGATGTAGTCGGTCATGAACAGCGGTTCGGCACCGCAGACGACCAGGTCGTCGACGACCATGCCGACGAGGTCGTGGCCGATGCTGTCGTAGACGCCCATCTTGCGGGCGATGTCGACCTTCGTACCGACGCCGTCGGTGGCGGAGGCCAGCAGCGGGCGCTCGTACCGCTTCAGCGCCGAGGCGTCGAAGAGGCCGGCGAAGCCGCCGAGCCCGCCGACGACCTCGGGGCGGGTGGCCTTCTTCACCCACTCCTTCATCAGGTCCACGGCGCGGTCGCCGGCTTCGATGTCGACGCCCGCACTCGCGTAGCTGGCACCAGTGGTCTCGGGCATGGCTGAGAACTTTCGTGTCGTGTGTGTACGAGCTCTACGGGCGGCGCAGCGCGTCGGCGCCGCCGACCCCGGCCGTGAGCGTCTGGACGCCGTCCACGTCGGACTTCGCCGGAGCCGCGGTCTCCGACTCCAGGAGGTGCTTGCCCAGCAGCTCCGGGTCGGGCAGCTCCATCGGGTACTCACCGTCGAAGCAGGCACGGCACAGATTCGGCTTGGCGATCGTGGTCGCCTCGATCATGCCGTCGATGGAGATGTACGCGAGCGAATCGGCGCCCAGCGACTTGCCGATCTCCTCCACGCTCAGCCCGTTGGCGATCAGCTCCGCGCGGGTGGCGAAGTCGATGCCGAAGAAGCACGGCCACTTGATCGGCGGGGACGAGATCCGGATGTGGACCTCGGCGGCGCCGGCCTCGCGCAGCATCCGGACGAGGGCGCGCTGGGTGTTGCCGCGGACGATCGAGTCGTCGACGACCACCAGGCGCTTGCCGCGGATGACTTCCTTGAGCGGGTTGAGCTTGAGTCGGATACCGAGCTGGCGGATGGTCTGCGAGGGCTGGATGAAGGTCCGGCCGACGTAGGAGTTCTTGACCAGGCCGGAGCCGTAGGGGATACCGCTGGCCTCGGCGTAGCCGACGGCGGCGGGGGTGCCGGACTCCGGGGTCGCTATCACCAGGTCCGCGTCGGCCGGCGCCTCGGCGGCCAGCTTGCGGCCCATCTCCACACGGGAGAGGTACACATTGCGGCCGGCGATGTCGGTGTCCGGGCGGGCCAGGTAGACGTACTCGAAGACACAGCCCTTGGGGCGGGCCTCGGCGAAGCGGCTGCTGCGCAGACCGTCCTCGTCGATGGCGACCATCTCGCCGGGCTCGATCTCCCGGATGAAGCTGGCGCCGCAGATGTCGAGGGCGGCGGTCTCGGAGGCCACCACCCAGCCGCGCTCCAGGCGGCCGAGGACCAGCGGGCGGATGCCCTGCGGGTCGCGGGCGGCATAGAGCGTGTGCTCGTCCATGAAGCAGAGCGAGAAGGCGCCCTTGACCTTCGGCAGGACGCGCGGTGCGGCCTCCTCGACGGTCAGCGGCTTGCCGTCCTCGTCGACCTGGCCGGCCAGCAGGGCCGTCACCAGGTCGGTGTCGTTGGTGGCCGCGACCTGGGTCGCGCGGCCGCCCTCGCGGGGCAGGGCGGCGACCAGATCCGCCAGCTCGGCGGTGTTGACCAGGTTGCCGTTGTGGCCGAGCGCGATCGAGCCGTGCGCGGTCGCACGGAAGGTCGGCTGGGCGTTCTCCCACACCGAGGCACCGGTGGTGGAGTAGCGGGCATGGCCCACGGCGATATGGCCCTGGAGGGAACCGAGCGAAGTCTCGTCGAAGACCTGGGAAACCAGGCCCATGTCCTTGAAGACGAGGATCTGGGAGCCGTTGCTCACCGCGATGCCCGCGGACTCCTGTCCACGGTGCTGCAGCGCATACAGCCCGAAATAGGTGAGTTTGGCGACCTCTTCACCCGGAGCCCAGACACCGAAGACGCCGCAAGCGTCCTGGGGGCCCTTCTCACCGGGGAGCAGGTCGTGGCTGAGTCGTCCGTCACCACGTGGCACGGCACCGAGTCTAGGGCAGGTCGCGCATTCATCCGAACCGGGGATGGCCGCGCAACTGGAGAAGTGCATGAATGCGGCCGGTGTGAGTTTGACGTGGCCACGATCGTCGGGCCGGTGGCCGGCCGGCCGGGACCTCGCCGCTCCCGGGCCGAGTGCCGCCCCGGCCGCCGCGCTGAACTGCGTTTTCTTCACCGCTGAGCGGATTGCGGCGCTCCGCTTCTCGCTTCACCGCGGTCGCCCGTTGTGCGGCCATGGCGTCACTTCCCCCGGGTTTGCCGCTCGCGGTGTCCTCCCCGTCCGTGTGAGATACGCGACGTGCACCGTCCGCCGCCGGGCCCGGCTCGGACCGGCACGGCCGGATCAGCTCATGACGGGCAGATACCCGCCGATGTCGGCCCTCTCACCGCCGGCGCTGACGCGCGCCGCGTCCACCGCCTCGGCCCAGGTGGTACGGCCGGTGGCCAGCCGTATCCAGGTCAGCGGGTCGGTCTCGACGACATTCGGCGGGGTGCCGCGGGTGTGCTTCGGCCCCTCGACGCACTGCACCACGGCGAACGGCGGCACCCGGACCTCGACCGAGCCTCCCGGCGCGCGGGCGGCCAGCACATCGGCCAGCAGCCGGGTCGTATTGGCTAGTGCCTGGCGGTCGTACGGGATCTCCTGGCCGGTCGCCGCCGCGAGATCGTCGGTGTGCACGACGAGTTCGAGGCAGCGGGTGACCAGGAAGTCGGACAGCCGCATCGCGCCGGGGACGACGACCATCACCCGGTCATCGGGCTCCGGCCCGACGACCTCGGTGTACTCCGCCGCGGTGCGCTCCAGCAGGTCCACGGGCTCGTGGGCGGCGGCCAGGGCGCGGCTGCGCTCGTCGACCGAGGAGGCGAGCGGGGCGGACGCGGACGGCCACTCCAGCAGGGTGGCCTCCGGCCGCGGCGGTGCCGGCTGCGCGAGGCTGCGCGCCACCGCGCCCACCGCCATGGCCAGATGCGCCACCAGCTCCCGCACCGTCCAGTCGCCGAGGCGGGTCGGCAGCGCGAGCTGCTCGGGCGTGAGAGCGCGTACGGCGTCCCGGACATGGTCGAGCTGGGCCGCGACGGCGGCGCGGGTCTTCTTCGGGTCGTACTGACGGGCGCGCGGCTTCCGGGCGGCGGGTGGCATGTGGATCAGCCTATGCGGGACCACTGACAGTGCCCTCGGTTTCCGCCACCGCCGCCGGGGCCGCCTCGAAGATCTCGCCGTTGGCCGGGACGCCGATGTCCTGCCAGGTGAAGGGGAGCCCGTCGGCGGTTTTGCAGTCGACGGCGTCCATCAGCTGGAAGTGGACGTGCGGTTCGGTGCTGTTGCCGGAGTTGCCGCACTGACCGAGCTGCTGCCCGGCCCGGACCCGGTCCCCCGGGCGGACGGTGAGCGAGCCACGGCGGACATGGGCGTAGAGCGCGTAGGTGCCGCCGCCCAGGTCGAGGATCACGTGGTTGCCGATGATCCGCCGGGCGCCGCCCAGGGTGCGGCCGATTCCCTCGACGAGGAAGAAGTAGACGACCGCGGGCCATGACGTGCGGCTGAGGTGGTCGCGCTGGCGGTCGTCGGTGCGGACGACGGTGGCGTCGGCGACAGCGAACAGGGGCGCGCCGAAGGCCGGGAAGTCCGCATTGCCCCGGGCGAGGGGCCACCAGCCGAAGCCGGGCCGGGCGCCGGGCTCGGGCTCGGCCACGATGTCGATGGCGTACGCCTGCCCGTAGGCCCGGGTGCCGTGGCTGGGGACCTTGTCGGCGGGACTGTTCTGCGCCTTCCAGCGGCCGGTGACCGGCGCGGCGGTCACCACCGGCTCGGGAGCGGACCCGGTGACGCCCGCGGCCTTCGTGCCGGACCTCCGTCGGTTGACGCCGAATCCGATCAGCAGCCACAGGACGAGCGGAATCCAGGTCAGCCAGTACGCGAAGTAGTCGACGAAGACGTTCGTGACGACCATCCCGATGAAGGTCAGCAGGCAGAGGCGGGCGGCGAATGCGGAGAGCTTCCGTGCGGACGTGGACGGCATGTGTTTCCCCCTGGGGTCGGCTCGGCCGGGTGTCAGGGCCCGGCGGCGGTCAGCATCACCAGCAGCGGTACGACGCGGTCGGTGGGTACCTCGTAACGGCCGCGGGCGGCCGTGCGCAGCCAGCCGGCGGCGGTCAGCTGCCGCAGGTGGTGGTAGATCTGGCCGGTCGTGCCCGTGCCGTCGAGCTCGGTGAGTTCGGCGGCGGTGCAGCGACCGCCGAGGATCTCGCGCAGCAGCCGCAGGCGTACGGGCTGGCCGAGCGCCGCGAACGACTCGGCGGCGTCGGCCCAGTCGCGTTCCAGCACGGTGTCGGTGATCAGGCCGTACTGCCATTCGTAGCGCTGTCCGCCCGGAGTCCGCACCGCGCCGGTGAACAGCACTCCGCCGTTGTCGGCGCCCAGCTCGGCGAGCTGGTCCTTCAGGCCCCGCAGGGCCCACAGCGCGTCATCGGGATCGCGCTCGGGCGCGGGTGCCGGCCGGTCGGCGACCTGCTCGAGTGCCGCCAGGCGTCGCTCCAGCTCGGACACCCGCTGTTCGAGATCCATGATGAGAGATTACGTAACTACGTAATTCCTGGCAACCGTGCTGCCCGGTACGGAAAGTTGTCCGGCACGGAAAAGCGGCGACGGCCCGCCCCCTGGTGGGGACGGGCCGTCGGACCGTCATACGGGGGCGGAGTGCACCGCCCGCCCGGCCTCAGGCGATCAGGCCCGGGATCGTCGCCTCGTGCGACTCCTTCAGCTCGCTCAGCGGGATGCTGAACTGCCCCTGGACGTCGATCTCCGCGCCGTCGATCACGCCGATCCGGGTGGCCGGCAGGCCCCGAGCACCGCACATGTCGGTGAAGCGGAGCTCCTCGCTGCGCGGGACGGCGACGACCGCACGGCCCGCCGACTCGGAGAACAGCAGGACGAAGGGGTCCAGCCCGTCGGGAACGACGAGGCGGGCGCCCTTGCCGCCGCGCAGGCACGACTCCACCAGCGCCTGGATCAGACCGCCGTCGGAGAGGTCGTGTGCGGCGTCGATCATGCCGTCACGGGAGGCCGAGATCAGCACCTCCGCCAGCAGCCGCTCGCGCTCCAGGTCCACCTTCGGCGGCAGACCACCGAGGTGATCGTGCACGACCTGCGACCACGCCGAACCGCCGAGCTCCTCGCGGGTGTCTCCGAGGAGGTAGACCAGCTGGCCCTCCTCCGCGAAGGCGATCGGCGTACGGCGGTTCACATCGTCGATGACACCGAGCACCGCGACGACCGGGGTCGGGTGGATCGCCACCTCGCCGGTCTGGTTGTAGAGCGAGACATTGCCGCCGGTGACGGGCGTGCCCAGGGTCTGGCAGGCGTCGGCGAGACCGCGGGTGGCCTCGGCGAACTGCCACATCACCGCCGGGTCCTCGGGCGAACCGAAGTTCAGGCAGTCGGAGACCGCCAGCGGCTTGGCACCGGACGCGGCGACATTGCGGTAGGCCTCGGCCAGCGCCAGCTGCGCGCCCGCGTAGGGGTCGAGCTTGGCGTAGCGCCCGTTGCCGTCGGTCGCGAGCGCGACACCGAGGTTGCTGTCCTCGTCGATGCGGACCATACCGGCGTCCTCCGGCTGCGCGAGGACGGTGTTGCCCTGTACGAACCGGTCGTACTGGTCGGTGATCCACGCCTTGGATGCCTGGTTGGGCGAGGCCACCAGCTTCAGGACCTGCGCCCGCAGTTCCTCCGCGGTCGCCGGGCGGGGCAGCTTGGCCGCGTCGTCGGCCTGGAGGGCGTCCTGCCAGTCGGGGCGCGCGTACGGGCGCTGGTAGACCGGGCCCTCGTGGGCGACGGTGCGCGGCGGCACGTCCACGATCTGCTCGCCGTGCCAGAAGATCTCCAGCTGCGAGCCGTCCGTCACCTCACCGATGACGGTCGCGATGACATCCCACTTCTCGCAGATCTCCAGGAAGCGGTCGACCTTGCCGGGCTCGACGATCGCGCACATGCGCTCCTGGGACTCGCTCATGAGGATTTCCTCGGGCGAGAGGGAGGAGTCGCGCAGCGGCACGGTGTCCAGCTCGACGCGCATGCCGCCGGAGCCGGCCGAGGCCAGCTCGCTGGTGGCGCAGGACAGGCCGGCACCGCCGAGGTCCTGGATGCCGTCGACCAGGTCTTCCTTGAAGATCTCCAGGGTGCACTCGATGAGCAGCTTCTCCTGGAAGGGGTCACCGACCTGGACGGCGGGGCGCTTGGTGGGCTTGGAGTCGTCGAAGGTCTCCGAGGCCAGCACGGAGACGCCGCCGATGCCGTCGCCGCCGGTGCGGGCGCCGTAAAGGATGACCTTGTTGCCCGCGCCGGACGCCTTGGCGAGGTGGATGTCCTCGTGCTTCATGACGCCGATACAGCCGGCGTTGACCAGCGGGTTGCCCTGGTAGCAGGCGTCGAAGACGACCTCGCCACCGATGTTGGGCAGCCCCAGGCAGTTGCCGTAGCCGCCGATTCCGGCCACCACGCCCGGCAGGACGCGCTTGGTGTCGGGGTGGTCGGCGGCACCGAACCGCAGCGGGTCGACGACGGCGACGGGGCGGGCGCCCATGGCGAGGATGTCGCGGACGATGCCGCCGACGCCGGTGGCCGCGCCCTGGTAGGGCTCGATGTACGAGGGGTGGTTGTGGGACTCCACCTTGAAGGTGACGGCGTAGCCCTGGCCGACGTCGACGACACCGGCGTTCTCGCCGATGCCGACGAGCAGCGCGTCGTTCTCCGGGGCCTTCTCACCGAACTGCTTCAGATGGACCTTGCTGCTCTTGTAGGAGCAGTGCTCGGACCACATGACCGAATACATGGCGAGTTCGGCGCCGGTGGGACGGCGGCCGAGAATCTCCCGGATGCGCTGGTACTCGTCCTGCTTCAGGCCGAGTTCGGCCCACGGCTGGTCGGTGTCCGGCGTCTCGGCTGCGTGCTTGACGGTGTCGAGAGTCATGCGTTGACCAGCTTCTTCAGGATCGAGGTGAAGAATCCGAGGCCGTCGGTACGGCCCGTACCGATCAGCGGCTCCACGGCGTGCTCGGGGTGCGGCATGAGGCCGACGACATTGCCCGCCTCATTGGTGATGCCGGCGATATCGCGGAGCGAACCGTTGGGGTTGCCGTCCAGGTAGCGGAAGGCGACCCGGCCCTCGGCCTCGAGCATGTCGAGCGTGCGCTCGTCGGCGACGTACCGGCCGTCGATGTTCTTCAGCGGAACGCTGATCTCCTGGCCGGACTCGTAGTCCACGGTCCAGGAAGTCTCCGCGTTCTCCACCCGCAGCTTCTGGTCGCGGCAGATGAAGTGCAGATGGTTGTTGCGCAGCATGGCGCCGGGCAGCAGGTGGCTCTCGGTGAGCACCTGGAAGCCATTGCAGATACCCAGGACGGGCATACCGGCCTTGGCCTGCTCGATAACGGTCTCCATCAGCGGCGAGAAACGGGAGATGGCCCCGGCCCGCAGATAGTCGCCGTACGAGAAGCCGCCGGGCAGCACCACGGCGTCGACCTGCTTGAGGTCCTTGTCGCGGTGCCACAGCGGCACCGCTTCGGCGCCGGCCACCCGGACGGCGCGCTGGGTATCGCGGTCGTCGAGCGTGCCGGGGAAGGTAACGACTCCGATCCGCGAGGTCATGAGTCGACCCGCACGGTGAAGTCTTCGATGACGGTGTTTGCGAGGAAGGTCTCGGCCATCTCATGGATGCGAGCGAGGGCGGCCTCGTCGACCGGACCCTCCACCTCAAGTTCGAAACGCTTGCCCTGACGGACGTCGGCGATCCCCTCGAAGCCCAGGCGTGGCAGTGCGCGCTGCACCGCCTGCCCCTGCGGGTCGAGGATCTCCGGCTTGAGCATGACGTCGACTACGACGCGTGCCACTGGCACTCCCGGTGGTGTGGTGCGTAAGGCGGTGTCCTCACAGTACCGTGTTCGAAAATCTACGCGCATAGATATACAGTGCACCCGATCACGGTCCGGTATCGGCAGGAGTGCACCGGAGGAAAAATCCTCGAAAAGATCCGGGGTCCGGATTGCGGGAAGACACGCTGACGAAATTAACTGGGCTTCACAATGCAATGCCCATCGCTGTACAAATGAAAAAGCATTGATCCCAATCAGCCGGATCCGGAGCATCACCCCATGTCAGCAAGGGGTTGCTCCACGAAAGGACCGATATCCGTGGCGCAGCGCGTAGTAGTAACGCTCTCCGATGACATCGACGGAGGAGAAGCCGCAGAGACGGTCGCCTTCGGATTGGACGGGAAGTCGTACGAGATCGACCTCAATCCCGCCAATGCGAAGAAACTGCGCGGTGCCCTCGCTCCGTTCGTCGAGGCCGGCCGCAAGCGGGCCAAGTCCGGCAAGGCCTACCACCGGACCGCGGTGACCCCCGATCCCGCGGCCGTCCGGGCCTGGGCCCGCTCCAACCAGATGGACGTCCCCCCGCGCGGCCGGATCCCGAAGAAGGTCTACGAGGCCTTCAACGCCGCCAATCACTGACCGAGTTACCGGCATCCCTCGGCCCGCGCGCAGCCGACTTGCACAGCACCCCTACTGATCAGCTAGAGTCTGGAGCACGCCGAGGGGCGAGGCCGAAAGGCCGGACCTCACGGAGTCACGCGGGTGTAGCTCAGTAGTAGAGCGCCCCCTTTCCAAGGGGGAGGCGCAGTGTGCAATCCCTGTCACCCGCTCTGACTGCTCGACCTTCCTAAAGGATCAGGTAGAGTAGCTGTCGCGCCGCTCGGTGAAAGCCGAGTGGATGCCTGCGGACGTAGCTCAGTTGGTAGAGCGCAACCTTGCCAAGGTTGAGGTCGCGAGTTCGAGCCTCGTCGTCCGCTCAGATAAAGAAGGCCCCGGTCATTGCGACCGGGGCCTTCTTTTTGTGGCGCCACGTCGTGCCGATCCCCCTTCCCTTGCTCCGCGCCTTGGCAACTGACATTTGTCATCAGCTGCGATGACAGCCCGCACTGCCCGGAACCTTGATCCGGCGGAACGCTGGTCTCATGAACATCGGGGAGAAAACCATCGGGGGCGTCGGCCGCGGCGGCGCCAGAAGCGCCGGTTCCGGAGCCGGTGTGATCGAAGTCACCGGGCTGCGGAGGAGTTACGGTATCGCCGGCCGGCGGACGGACGGTCGGCGGGAACGGGGCGGGCGCAGCGGGGAGTCGAGCGGGCCGAGCGGGCCGAGCGGGCCGCGGAGCTTCGAGGCCGTGCGCGGTATCGACTTCTCCGTCGAGCGCGGGGAGCTGTTCGCGCTGCTGGGGACCAATGGCGCGGGCAAGACCTCCACTCTCGAACTGCTGGAGGGCCTGGCCCTGCCCACGGCCGGACACGTCCGGGTCCTTGGCCATGACCCCTTCCGGGAGCGGCGCAAGGTGCGGCCCCGTGTCGGCGTCATGCTGCAGGAGGGCGGCTTCCCCTCCGAGCTGACGCCCGCGGAGACCGTGCGCATGTGGGCGGGGTGCACCAGCGGGGCGCGTCCGGTCGACGAAGCCCTCGGCTCCGTGGGGCTGGAGCGGCGCCGCGATGTCCGGGTGAAGCAGCTGTCCGGCGGCGAGCGCCGGAGGCTGGATCTCGCACTGGCGCTGCTGGGGAGGCCCGAGGTGCTGTTCCTGGACGAGCCGACGACCGGTCTGGACACCGAAGCGCGCCATGCCACGTGGGAGTTGGTCCGCGAGCTGCGGGACTCCGGGACCACGATCGTGCTGACCACGCACTATCTCGAAGAAGCCGAGGAGCTGGCGGACCGGCTGGCGATCATGCACGGCGGGCGGATCGCGGCCGCGGGCCATGTCGCGGACGTGGTCGCCGCGCACCCCTCGCACATCTCCTTCGAGCTGCCCACCGGATTCCATCTCGGCGATCTCCCGCCGCTGGGAGAACTGGGCGTCATCGGCCACGAGACGGACGGGCGCACGGTCCGGCTGCGGACGGACGAGCTGCAGCGGGCCGCGACCGGCGTACTGCTCTGGGCGCAGGACAAGGGGATAGCGCTGGGGAATCTGGACGTCAGATCCGCATCCCTGGAAGAGGCATTTCTGCACATCGCAAAGGGGCTGGAGAACGCATGAGTGCAAGCGTGAGGGAAGCCGGCGTCGCCGAGCGCGCCGGAACGGCCGGGGGGACCGGCGCCGCGGCGCGTCTTCTCTCCCTGGGGCGGGCCGAGTTGACGCTTCTCGGCCGCAACAAGACCGCGTTGACGACCGCGTTGATCATCCCGGTCGCCCTGGCATTCGCCATGAAAGGGGCGGTCAGTGGAATGAATCTGTCCGGCACCGGGCTGTCGGTCGAAACGGTGCTGCTCCCCGCGACCCTCGGTTACGTCCTGATCTTCGCCGTGTACTCCAACCTCACCGGCTCCTATGTCGCCCGGCGTGAAGAACTGGTCCTCAAACGACTGCGTACCGGTGAGCTGCGGGACCTGGAAATACTGACCGGCACCGCGCTCCCGTCGGTACTGCTGGGACTGGGGCAATGTGTCCTACTGGTGGTCCTGGGCGGCCTGGTGCTGGATGCCGGTCTGCCCACCGCGCCGCATCTCCTCATCGCAGGAGTGGCGCTCGGCATGGCCGCGGTCGTGGGGTTCGCCGCGGCATCCTCCGTGCTCGCCAAGTCGGCCGAGGCCGCTCAGCTTGCCGTGCTCCCCTTCATGATGCTGTCGCTGGCGGGGTCCGGGATGGTCGTCCCCCTGGACATCCTTCCGGAGCGGGTGGCGTCCGTGCTCGAACTGCTCCCGCTGTCACCGGCGATGGAGCTGATACGGGCCGGCTGGACCGGCGGCGGGGGCCTCAAGGAGACGCTGGGGCAGGTCATCACCGGCTTGGCCTGGACCGGGCTCGCGTTGTTTGCTGTCCAGCGGTGGTTCCGCTGGGAGCCGCGTCGCTAGCAGTGCAGGGCGATCGGGAACGACGGGGGCGGGCAGCGCATGATCGAAAAGCTACGGGCGATGTGGCGGCGGCGGGGTCAGATGGCCATGGTCGATGCCTACTTCCGCAGCAGTCTGTACCTCCTCCCCTGGCTTCCCGTGCTCATGGGGGTGGCGCCTGTGATGAGCCAGACGGGGGGCAGCCCTTTGGCGGTCACCTTGGCCGGTGTCGCCATGGGGCTGAATCTGGCGCAGGGCGCGCTGGCCGTACCGCTGTTGAACCGCGCGTTGAACCGCTATCTGGAACGGGGGGCGACACCCCGCACCCTGCTGTTCGTCTCGGGGGTGCTGGCCCTCGTCGCCGAGATCGCGCTGTGGACGCTGCTGACCGTCGAGGGAGCTGCCGACAAGGACAGTGTGAGTGCGGTGGCGCTGGCGATCGGCGCGACCCTGACACCGTTCTTCATGGCCCACAGCCTGGTGGTGTCCAAGCGGAAGTTCCTGGCCGCGCTGGCCGGCAGCGCGGCGGCGTCCATGGCCTTGCTCTTCCCGCTCACAGGTTCCTGGCTGGGCTCGCTGGGCATGGCGTGCCTGTTGCTCTTCGCCGGTATATGGAGCTTCGTGCTGGCGCGGCCCACGGGCTGGCTGCTCGGTGTGATCTGGAAGCTGGATGCGGCACGCGGCACCGAGACGCGGCTCGCGGTCGCCGAGGAGCGGCTGCGGTTCGGCCGGGATCTGCACGATGTGATGGGCCGGAATCTGGCGGTGATCGCGCTCAAGAGCGAGCTGGCGGTCCAGCTGGCGCGACGGGAGCGGCCGGAGGCCGTGGAACAGATGGTGGAGGTGCAGCGGATCGCCCAGGAGTCACAGCGGGAGGTCCGGGAGGTGGTGCGCGGCTACCGGAAGGCCGATCTGCAGGCGGAGTTGGCGGGGGCCCGCTCCATCCTGCGGGCGGCGGGGGTGGACTGCCGTATCGAGGGCGAGGAGGGGGCACAGCTGCCGCCGGAGGTGGAGTCGGCGCTCGGCTGGGTCGTCCGCGAAGGCACCACGAACGTCCTGCGGCACGCCGTGGAAGTGCGGCGCTGTGCGGTGCGGACCCGGATCGACCCGCACCGCTCGGTGCTGGTGATGACCATGGAGAACGACGGTGTCACCAGTCCGCCGGACGGGTCCGCGGCAGGCTCGCTCCCCGGCAGCGGCCTCAAGGGACTGCGGGAACGGCTCAGCCCCTTGGGCGGGAGCCTGACGTCGGGCCCGGTCCCGAACGGCTTCTTCCGGCTGACGGTCGAGCTCCCGGTGGGGGCGGCGGGTGGGTAGCGGGGGTGGGGTGCGGAGTGTCGGTGCGGGCGGTCGCAATGGGGTGGAGGGGCGGGGTGGCGGGGTGAATGAGGGGGTGATCCGGGTGTTGCTCGCGGATGATGAGCACCTGATCCGTGGGGCTCTGGCGGCGCTGTTGTCGCTGGAGGACGATCTGCAGGTGGTGGCGGAGGCGGCGACGGGGCCGGAGGCGCGGGCGATGGCCCGGGCGCATGAGCCGGATGTGGCGGTGCTGGATCTGCAGATGCCGGGGGCGGACGGTGTGGCGGTGGCCACATCGCTGCGGGACGAGGTGCCGGGGTGCCGGTCGATGATCGTGACGAGTCACGGCCGGCCGGGGCATCTGAAGCGGGCACTGGAAGCGGGGGTGCGGGGCTTTGTGCCGAAGACGGTGTCGGCGCAGCGGCTGGCGGAGATCATCCGCACGGTGCATACCGGAAACCGTTATGTGGACCCGGAGTTGGCGGCGGACGCGATAAGCGCCGGGGAGTCACCGCTGACGGTCCGGGAGGCGGAGGTACTGGAATGCGCCGAGGCGGGGGCGCCCATCACGGAGATCGCGGCGCGGGCGTCGCTGTCGCCGGGGACGGTGCGGAACTATCTCTCGTCGGCGACCGCGAAGCTGGGCGCGGAGAACCGTCATGCGGCGGCGCGCATCGCCCGCGAGCGGGGTTGGCTATAGTGGACCCCGCACCGCGCGACGGCGACTGATTTCAGGAGCTTTGCGCGGAGCATGCGGACGTAGCTCAGTTGGTAGAGCGCAACCTTGCCAAGGTTGAGGTCGCGAGTTCGAGCCTCGTCGTCCGCTCAGATAAGGGAAAGACCCCGGTCGGTGACCGGGGTCTTTTCCGTTATGACCAGCTGAGGCCCGTGAGGCGCTGGTAGGCCTCGATGTACTTGGCGCGGGTGCTCTCGACGATCTCGTGCGGGAGGGCGGGCGGCGGCTCCTCGCCCGTACGGTCCCAGGCCGCGGCGGGGGAGGTCAGCCAGTCACGGACGAACTGCTTGTCGAAGGACGGCTGGGCGCGGCCCGGCTGCCACAGATCGGCCGGCCAGAAGCGCGAGGAGTCGGGCGTCAGGACCTCATCGGCCAGGGTCAGCTGCTCGCCGTCGAAGCCGAACTCGAACTTGGTGTCCGCCAGGATGATGCCGCGCTCGCGGGCGATGTCGCGGGCCCGGCTGTAGACGGCGAGGGTGGTCTGCCGCAGCTGGGCGGCGACCTCGGTGCCGACCTGGTGGGCGACCTCCTCGTAGGAGACGTTCTCGTCGTGGTCGCCGACGGCGGCCTTGGTGGCCGGGGTGAAGATCGGCGCGGGGAGCTCGGAGCCGTCGACGAGGCCTTCGGGGAGGGCCAGTCCGCAGACCGTACGGGTCTGCCGGTATTCGGCGAGGCCGGAGCCGGTGAGATAGCCGCGGGCCACACACTCCACGGGGACCATGTCCAGCGACTTGCAGACCAGGGTGCGGCCCGCCCAGTCGGCGGGGGCGCCGGCCGGGACGTCGGTGGCGAGGACGTGGTGGGGCACCAGGTCGGAGAGCTGATCGAACCACCACAGGGACAGCTGGGTGAGGACGCGGCCCTTGTCCGGGATCTCGGTGGGCAGCACCCAGTCGTAGACCGAGGTCCGGTCGCTGGCGACCATGACCAGGTCACCGGCGGCGTTCCGGTAGAGGTCGCGCACCTTGCCGGTGTGGAGATGGGTGAGCCCGGGGACCTCCACCGGCTCAGGCTTTTCTACAAAACCGGGCACGCTTCCTCCGCGTAGGTTGATCCAGGAGTCCTACCGATTCTCCCTTACGCGCGCCGGAGGTGTCGGACGGGGGCCGGGTGTGCCCCGGAGCCAGGCGTCAGATGGGGCGGCGGGTACCGCGGCGGGTGCCCCGGTGGGTGATCAGCGCGAGGGTGGCCGCGGCCGGGACGACCGCCGCGAGCAGGACCGTGGCCGGGGTGAACCAGCCGGTGAGCAGGGTGATCGCGTACGGGGTGCAGAAGCCCAGGTAGCACAGGGCCCAGAAGCGTGCGGTGAGGCGGGCCAGTCGGTCCGGGGGTGCCAGGGCAGCGACCTCGGTCAGGCCGTACGCCACACACAGGCCGTAGCCGGCGCCGAGGACGGCGGCGGCGAGCAGGGCGGCGTCGGGCCGTACGCAGGCGACGGCGAGGGCGGCGAGGAGCAGGCCGAGGATGACGGCGGCGAGCCCGGCGACGGCGGTGGCGATGCGGTGCCGGGCGGCGAGGCGGCGGGCGAGCGGGGCGACGAGCAGGCCGGTGCCGGGGGTGACCGCGGTGACGATGCCGGCGTACACGGTCTGCCAGCCGGTGAGCCCGGCGTCGACGAGCCCGGGGAGGGTGGCGAGGGCGATGCTGGGGGCGACGAACACCCAGGGGGCGACCGGGGCGACCAGCCGGCGGAAGGCGGGGGCCGTGTCAGGGGCAGGGACAGGCGCGGGGACAGGCGCGGCCGTCGTGATGGCCGTCAACTGGCCGCCGGGGGTGGCGGTTTCCGGGGTGCGGGCCGCGAGGAGGGCGGCGGCCGCGGAGAGGGCGAGGTGCGGGAGGTAGGCCGTGATCAGGGGCGCGGGGGCCCACTGGGCGGTCAGTGCCGCCGCCAGGCCGCCGGTGGCGAAGCCCGCGGAGAGGAAGAGCCCCGAGCGGCGGGCCGCGGCACCGGCCGCCGAGACGGTGTCGTACGGCGGTGAGGACAGCTCCTTGATCCAGGCGCTGCCGGCGCTGAGCAGGGCACCGGCGCCGATGCCGGTCAGAAAGCGGCCGGGCCACAGCAGTCCGGTGGCCGTCGCGCCCGCCATCAGCAGCGCGGTCGCCAGCGCGGAGATCGCGAGCGCGCTGAACACGACGGGGCGGCGGCCGCGGCGGTCGGCGAGCGGGCCGCCCAGGAGCAGACCGGGGATCAGGCCGAGGACGTAGACGCCGAAGAGTGCGCTGGTGGTGGCCGCGGTCAGACCGGGGCCGGAGTGGTAGGCGCCGAGCAGGGCGGAGAACTGGTTGGCGCTCCAGCCCGACGCGGTCATGACCCATCCGGTGCGCAGCCAGTGGCGGGGCGGGAGCGGAGGGCGGCCGGTGGCGAGGCGTGCGGGTGCCGTGGTCGTCATGCAGGGCTTTGTACGGGCCGCGCGGGCCGCGGCGCCTCCCCCGTTCAGGAAGTGTGAACGGTCCCGGGGGCGGGCGCGTGCCCGGAATTATCGTGGGGCGTATGGATCTGCGGCGGCTCTCCTCCTTCCTTGCCGTGGTCGAGGAAGGGCACTTCGGGCGGGCGGCGACCCGGTTGTTCCTGTCTCCCGCGGCGGTGACCGGGCACATTCAGCAACTGGAGCGGGAGTTCGGCGCCCCGCTGCTGGAGCGGAGCCCGGTGGCGCCGACCCCGGCCGGGCGGCGGCTGGTCTCCCACGCCCGTACGCTGCTCGCCGCCGCCAACGCCGCCATGGACGATGTGGCGGACGTGGCCCAGGGGGCGGCGCCGCGGCGGCCGCTGCGGGTCGGCGTCATGGGGCACGGATCGGCCGAGGTGACCCCGGCCGCGGTCAGCGCCTTCCGCCGGGCGCGGCCCGAAGTCCCGTTGTCGCTGGTTCAGTTGACCTTCACCGAGCACTGCAGCGCACTGCGCGAGGACCGGGTGGATGTGGCGTTCGTCCGTCCCGCGTTCCGGAGCGAGGGGATCACGGTCGATGTGCTGACGACCGAGCAGCGGATCGTGGTGGTGTCCGCGGCGTCCTCGCTCGCGGACGCCGCGCGGGAGGGGGTGCGGCGGGCGGACATCATCGACCTGCCGTATCTGCGGCTGCCGCCGCACACCCCGCGGCCCTTCACCGACTATCTGTACTTCGACGAGGGTGAACGGCGCAGTCCGGACTGTGCGTTGACCCCGCACGACTGTCTGACGAGCGTGGCGGCGGGGCGGGGTGCGGGCTCGGCGCTGAAGTCGTTCGCGCGCTACTACCCGTGGCCGGGCACCGTGTACATACCGGTGCTGGACGCGCCGTGGGCGCACAGCGTGCTCGCGACCCGGGAGCAGGACCCCGATCCGGAGGTGCGGATCTTCCGGGCGCTGACCGTCGCGCTGGCACGGGAGTTGGGGCCGGCCGCCGCGCGATAGGGCCTGTCCGACGGATCAGGGTCGGACGGGCCCTGCCGCGCCGGGCTCAGTCGCGTTTGCAGATGCGGTCGAGGAGGTTGGCGGTGGCGCGCTGGACGCGCTGGTCGACATGGCCGGGGCGGTCGAGGGCGGGCGACCAGGCGAAGGTGCCGGAGGCGAAGACCCAGGCGCCGCTGGGGGCTCGGTAGAGGGAGGTCTCCTGATGGCGGCGGGTGCCCTCGCTGTCGCGGTACGGGGAGTGGGCGAGCAGGATGCGTTCGGTGTGCTTGGGGAGGCTGGTGCGTGGGAAGTAACGATCGGCCTCACCGGCGACCAGGCCGGGGAGCTCATCGCCCTCATGGGCGCCGGTGGCCTCCCACAGCCAGTGGCCGCCGTTGCGGACGACCAGGGGGGCCGGTTCGGGGACCCGGCCGGCGTACTGGATGCCCATCAGCCGCTGCTCGGGATCGCCGTTCTCCCGCCAGAGCGCGGGGCGTCCGGGGCCCTGGCGCTTGCGGCAGTGGAGCAGGGAGTCGGGGCCCGAGGGCGACGGGGAGAGGTCGACCTGCCAGTACATGGTGTTGGCGGAGAGGAAGACCAGGGAGGTGCCGGTGTCGCGGGCGGCCTCGACCGTGCGGCGCATGGGCACCGACCAGTATTCGTCGTGGCCGGGGAAGACCAGGCCGCGGTAGCGGGACGGGTCGACCCGGCCGGCGTGCAGATCGCGGGCGTCGGCGTAGGCGAGGTCGTAGCCGTAGCGCTCGGCCCAGCGGATGAAGTCGTAGGCATGGCCGACATGGAGGGGCAGGCCGGCGCCGGCGTAGGGGCGGTCGAAGGAGACGGTGGTGGCGGCGTCCTGTTCGCCGAGCAGGGCGCCCTTTTCGTCCCAGGCGTGGTAGAGGCTGGCGCCGGTGCGGCCGTCCTCCGGGTAGAGGTTGTAGGCCTGCCAGGTGATGTCGGGCAGCAGCAGGAGGAGATCGGCGGGCTCGTTGTCGCGGACCGTGAAGGGGATGTGGGAGCGGTAGCGGCCGTCGGCGGTGGTGAGCACCGCGACATAGGCGCCGAGGTTCCAGAAGGTGGGGACCTGGAGGCGCCAGGACAGCCACCAGTGATGGCAGGAGACCGTGCGCTCGGCGGTCAGCGGGGGCGGCTGGACGATACCGGCCAGCCGCGGACTGGTGGTGACCTTGTGGGCGCCGGTGCCGCCGTAGTGGCCGATGCGGTAGACGTCGATGCTGAACGGCTGGGGCGGATCGACCGAGACCCGGAAGTCGATGGCCTCACCGGGGGCCACCGCGCCGGGGCCGGCGAAGCCCTTGATCTGGCGGTGCACGTCATCGGCGGTGCGCGGGCCGTTGTGCTTGTGGGGAGCGGGCTCGCTCAGATCGCCCTGGGCGACGGCGGGGTCGACGTACCAGGGGATGATGCGGCCGGAGTCGAAGTAGTTCTCGCTGCCGCGCAGCCAGGGCAGCGGGCCCTGCCCGAACGGGTCCGTGACCGCGTGGGCGAGGGCGCCCGACTCCCAGCGCCTGATCTGATCCGTCGCCACCTTCCACTCCCCTCCCGCGTCCCCCATCGGCCGCGGCCCCTCGGGCCGGTGCTGCGCCGGCGGGACGAACCCGGCCGGCCGTCCCCCAGCACATCACATTACGCACCCACTCCGTCACCCTTCGTCGTGAATTTAGATGCAACCGCCCCCGAAATGCGAACTGGAAGGGAACATTCAGCCGGTCGAGCGTCGTGCCTTGGAGGGGCGGCTTCCTGCCGGCCGCCGTGGGCCCGGGGTCATACCAGCCGGACCGGCTTTTCCGGCCGTACGCCGATCGTCGTCAGCCAGCCGCGGAGCGGCTCCGCGTCACCGTCGTCGACCAGGCTGAGCACCGGGCGGCCGAGGTCGGCCCGGCGGGCGCCGTCGACCAGCAGCGCCGGGCCGTCGAGCCAGTCCAGGCCGGGGGCGGCACCGGCGGTGTCGACGGCGGCGCAGCAGACCATGGCGGTGACGTGGTCGGCGAGCAGCTCACGGCCCGTACGGGGCGGTTGCAGCGGGAACAGCGGGAGGCCGCCCTCGGCCATGCCGTCGCCCCAGGCCACACCGAGTGCCGCGTCCTGCTGCGAGGTGCCGCGGGCGGCCTGGCGGGCCGCCTCCTCGCGCTCCTCCCGCTCGACCTCCGCGCCCAGCCGGGCCGCGACGAGATCGCCCGCACTCTCGCCCTGGGCGAGCCGGTCGATGACGCGGGCCAGCGTGGGGCCGGGGGCCGGGGCGGGCTGCGGCTCGTCACGGCGGTCGGCGGCGGGCGGGCCCAGGGAGGGCTCGTCGGCGGGCAGGCTCAAGGAGGGCTCGTCGGCGGACGGACTCAAGGAGGGCTCGTCGGCGGGCGGGCGCTCCGCCGGGCGGTCGCGGGGTGTACGGGCGGCGGTGCGGGCGTACGAGAGGGGCGGGGCGGCGGAGGCGGGCTCATGGGCCGGGGCCGCCGGCGCGGGCGGGGGCGCCGGGAGCGCGGTCGCCGGGAGGTTGTCGAGTACGCGGTGGAGGCGCGCGGCCTCCAGACGCCATTTACGGTCCACGACCTCTTCCGGGTACTGGTTCCAGCCGACCGGTGACCAGTCGGGTCCCGGCTCGGCCGGACCGCCGTGGAAGAGGCGGGCGGCCAGCAGGGAGGCGGCGCGGTCGATGGCGCCCGGCTCCTCCAGGAGGTCGCAGGCGGGGCGCTCGCCCAGACGGGAGGCGAAGCCGTCGGCGAGGCGGTCGCGGCGGGAGAGTTCGGTGAGCGCGGAGACCACACCGGCGTCCAGCCGGGACGGCCAGCGGCCCATCCGCCAGGCCGGCAGCGCGACCCGGGTCAGCAGCCGGTCCCAGCCCGCGTACGCCAGGCCGACCTGCTCCTGGGCGACGATCCGCAGGCCGTAGTCGACGGTCTGGGCACGCTCGGAGGCGGCGGTCGCGACGGCGCGTTCCATGATCGTGGCGTGTTCGCGGCCGGCCCGGAGCAGCAGTCGCGCCACCCGGCCGACGAAGCGCAGCGGGAGGTCCCGCACCGGGCGCCGGGCGCGGGCGGCGACCGCGACCGCGGCGTCCAGGCCGCGGATGAAGCGGCGGGCGGCGGCTATGTCGGGGTGGGAGGACGGGCCGGTGCCGGCGACGACGGGGGCCAGCAGGGCGCGCAGCTCGGCGACCCGCATCCACCACAGGAACGGCGAGCCGATGACCAGGACCGGCGCCTCGGGCACCCGGCGCTCCGCGCCTGCCGGTCCCCCACTACCGCGGGGTGGGCCGTGTGCGCGGTGGGTGCGGTCTTCGAGCCAGCTGTCGCAGTCCGGGGTGAGCGCTATGGCGGAGGGCGCGGGGACCTCCAGACGGTCGGCGAGATCGCGTACCAGACGGTAGAGATCGGGGGCCGACTTCTCGGAGATCGGGACGGACGGGCTGAGGGCCGGTCTGGCGCGCGCGACGACCACGGCGACCAGCGCGGCCAGCAGCAGGCTGACCACCGCGAGGCCGCCGGTGATCCAGCGGGCGAGGTCCCAGCCGGTGCCCGCGCCGAGATGGCCGGTTGCCCGGCCGGCGAGCAGCACCACGGCCACGGCCGCGGGCAGCAGTGCCACGGCCAGCGCGGTACTGCGGATCCGCAGCACGGCGAGGGCGCGGGCACGCGCCGCCAGGACGCCTGTTTCCGGACTTGCCACGAGCCTGTACACCCCCTGCTGTCCTGATGGAGCCGGACGGAGAGAACACGGGACGGACGTACGAGAATTGCGCGTTGTGCGGAGCGAGCTCACTCCCCACCCACTGTGGCACCGGCCACTGACATCGCAATGCCGGTGAGCCACTTGCCGGACGCCACCGTGATCGCCGTGCCGGAATCCGGCACGGCCACCGCAGGACGCTTGCGCGGAACCCTAGTTGGGGGTTTTCGTCTCGTCAGCCGGTTACTTGGTGCGGTCACTCGATGGAATGGCTTTGGGCAAAGCCGGGAACCGGTGCCGGAAAGAGCGGGGCCGCGGGCGATTCGGCCCGGTCTGCACCCACAGACCTGGGGCATATGCCACGGTATGTGCCATGTGCCCCAGGGGAGATGTCATCAGCTGCGACCGGCGCGACGGGCGCGTCCGTGCGGCCCGTGCGCCGTCGCGGCTAGGACCGCTGTGCGTCCGCGGCGTCGTCCGCGACCTTGGCCGCGATGTCCGTGCGGTGCTGGGAGCCGTCCAGGGAGATCCGGCCGACGGCGCGGTAGGCGCGCTCGCGGGCGGTGGTGAGGTCCCCGCCGGTGGCGGTGACGGACAGCACCCGGCCGCCCGCGCTGAGCACCGCGCCGGAGTCGTCGCGCTTGGTGCCGGCGTGCAGGACGTACGCCTTGGGGCCGTCCTGCGCCACGACGTCGGCGAGACCGTCGATCGGGTCGCCGGTTCGCGGGGTGTCCGGGTAGTTGTGGGAGGCGATGACGACGGTGACCGCCGCGCCGTCGCTCCAGCGCAGCGGCGGGAGGGCGGCGAGGGTGCCGGTGGCCGCGGCGCGCAGCAGGCCGGCGAGCGGGGTCTTGAGGCGGGCGAGGACGACCTGGGTCTCCGGGTCGCCGAAGCGCGCGTTGAACTCGATCACGCGCACCCCGCGGGAGGTGATCGCCAGGCCCGCGTAGAGCAGCCCGGAGAACGGGGTGCCGCGGCGGCGCAGCTCGTCGACGGTGGGCTGCAGGACGGTGGCCATGACCTCGTCGACCAGCTTGGGGTCGGCCCAGGGCAGCGGGCTGTAGGCACCCATACCGCCGGTGTTGGGGCCCAGGTCACCGTCGTAGGCCCGCTTGAAGTCCTGGGCGGGCTGCAGCGGGACGACGGTCTCGCCGTCGGTGACCGCGAAGAGGGAGACCTCCGGGCCGTCGAGGAACTCCTCGATGACGACACGGTCGCAGGCCAGCGCGTGGGCGCGGGCGGCCTCGACGTCCTCGGTGACGACCACGCCCTTGCCGGCCGCCAGCCCGTCGTCCTTGACGACGTACGGCGCGCCGAAGGCGTCCAGGGCCTCGTCGATCTCTTCCGGGGTGGTGCAGACATAGCTGCGGGCCGTGGGGACGGCCGCGGTGGCCATGACGTCCTTGGCGAAGGCCTTGGAGCCCTCCAGCTGGGCGGCCTGGGCCGAGGGGCCGAAGACCGGGATACCGCGGTCGCGTACGGCGTCCGCGACGCCCGCCACCAGGGGGGCCTCGGGACCGACCACGACCAGATCGGCCTCCAGGCCGACGGCGAGTTCGGCGACGGCCGCGCCGTCGAGGGCGTTGACCCCGTGCAATTCGGCCACCTCGGCGATGCCGGCGTTGCCGGGAGCGCAGTGCAGCGCGGTGACGTCGGGGTCGAGGGACAGAGAGCGGCACAGGGCGTGTTCGCGGGCGCCGCCGCCGATGACGAGGACCTTCACGGTGGCAGCCTAGACGAGAGCTCCGGACACCCGGACGTCGGCCGGGCCCGGGGGCGAGCAGCGCCGGGGCGGCCGGAAACCGTGTGTCACCGCGTTGGCCACTCTTTCGGGTGAGGCACCCGGCGGCCTTATACCCGATCCCGCACCACTTCCGGGCGGAAAGAGCGTGATTGTGGGGCCGACGCCAGCCGTTCGGCGGTAGGAAGGGGGCGGCGTGCAGCGTGCAACGGCTGTCCCGTATGTCACGCGTGCACCGCGCGTATCTGGCATGTGTGCACCGCGCGTATCTGTCACGCGTCACGGCGCGTATCTGTCGCGTGCAATCTGTAGAGAGCGTAGAGAGGGAGTGCCCGGGTGAGTCAGCCGGAGATGCAGCCCGAGGGACCCCCTCGGGAGAGCAGCCGCCCCACTCGGGAGAGCGGCGGCCAAGGCCCCGGCCGGAGGGATCTCGCGGGACGGGTCTTCCCGCTCGGCGACTGGGGGGAACCGGCCGACCGCCTCGACGCGCTCTATCTCTGGACCGAGGAGGGCGCGCTGCGCGCCGCCGACTGGTATCTGCACGACCGGCTGGCCAAGCGCCGCGGCGCGCGGGCGCTGCGGCTGGGCGCCGCGGCCGGAGTGACCGTCGGCGGGGCGCTGCCGCTGCTGGATCTCGCCGGGATCTGGGAGGGCGGCGCGTCCTGGGGATGTCTGTCGCTGCTGCTGGCGGCGGTGTGTCTGGGCGGCGACCGGTACTTCGGGGTGACCGCCGGCTGGATGCGGGATCTGGCGACCGCGCAGGCGATTCACCGGCGGCTGGAGGCGCTGCAGTTCGACTGGGCGACGGAGAGCGTGCGGGAGGTGCTCGGGCCCGCCGAGGGCACGGCGGGCGAGGCGGCGGAACGCTGTCTGGGGGTGCTGCGGCGGTTCAACGAGGACCTCGGGGAGCTGGTGCGGGCCGAAACGGCCGGCTGGATGGCGGAGTTCCGGGCCGATTCGCTGCGCTTTGCCGCGGACGGGGGCGGCTCTGCCGCCGTTTCTCCGCGTCAGGAAGGGGCGCCTGCGGCGGGGCGGTTCGCGGTGCCGCATCGGGCTCGGCCGAATATGCCTCGGCAGCGGCCGCCTGAGTGATGGCTTCCCACGCTTTCGGCTTTCCCGCCGTGGTGGCTTCTCGTCGTTGCGGGTCCGCTGCGCGGGGCTTGGGCGCGGGTGATGCTTGCGGGTTCCCCGCCGTTGCGCCGTGCGCTGCGCTTTGCCTCGGGCCCACGTTTTCGGCGTTCCCGCCGTGGTGGCTTCTCGTCGTTGCGGGTCCGCTGCGCGGGGCTTGGGCGCGGGTGATGCTTGCGGGTTCCCCGCCGTTGCGCCGTGCGCTGCGCTTTGCCTCGGGCCCACGTTTTCGGCGTTCCCGCCGTGGTGGCTTCTCGTCGTTGCGGGTCCGCTGCGCGGGGCTTGGGCGCGGGTGATGCTTGCGGGTTCCCCGCCGTTGCGCCGTGCGCTGCGCTTTGCCTCGGGCCCACGTTTTCGGCGTTCCCGCCGTGGGTGTTTCTCGCCGTTGCGCCTGCGGCGGGGCGGGCCGCTGCGCGGGGCTGTCGGGGTGCGGTGACGGGCCTCCGGGGCAGGGTGTCCGGACTGCTTCGCTTTACGTCCGGACACCCTGCCCCTCCGGCCCGTCCCCTCCCGTGGGTGGGTGGGGAAAAGGCCGGTGGGTGGGGACGGTGGTGGGCGGGAGAAGGCGATGGGTGGGTCAGCTGAAGACGATCATGGAGCCTTGGGCGAGGCTTCGGGTGGCGGCGGCGTGGAGGCCCAGCCATACGTGGCGTTCGCGGGCGAAGGGGCTGTTGTCCGGGGGGACGGCGTTCGCCCGTTCCTCCAGGGAGGTGGGGCCGGCCGGCGGGGCGGGGGCGGCGGGCGGATTGGCCGGATCGATGCCGAGGGATGGCGCAACCAGTTCGAGGTCGCGCAGCAGGCCGTGCGAGGAGCCCAGCGGGCCGCCGCCCTCCAGCAGTTCGTCGTTGGCGAGCGGGTGCGGGAAGTCGACCGGGACGTAGGCGCCCGCGTGGTCGTAGTGCCACACCAGGTGGGACTGCTGCGCGGTGGCCTCGAACATCTCCAGCAACTGCTCGTAGTCACCGCCCAGTTCGTCGACCGGTGTCACTTCCAGGTTGCACAGCCGCAGCAGGTAGGCGCGGCGCAGGAAGTGCAGGGCGTCGTAGTCGAAGCCGGCGACCGGCGCGACGTCACCGGACAGGCCGGGCATGTAGCTGAAGACCGGGACCGGTGGCAGGCCCGCTTCCGTCAGGGCCTTGTCGTAGGCGGCGATCTCTTCGGAGAACGGGTTGTCGGGGCTGTGGCACAGCACATCGACGAGGGGTACCAGCCACAGGTCACATGCCACGAGTGTGGGCTCGCTTCCGGTCGGGGACAGGGACACCGGCGCACGTACAGCTACGGGTACGGCCCATTACGGCCGATGGTCGGGACAGCGTAGTGCTAGCCGCGCGTTCCGACGAGAGCGAGGGAGTGCTCGTTGTACTCGGCGATCAGCCGCTGCGCGGTGGCCAGGTCGTGCTGGATCAGGGCGTCGGCGAGCGCGCTGTGGCCCTGCCACAGCAGCCCCCTGAGGTCGGGTTTGCGGCGCAGCAGCGGGACCGCGAACATCCAGGTCTGGACGCGGATCCGGTCGAGGAAGTCGCTGATGTAGGCGTTGTTCACGATGCTGCTCAGCTCGCGCCAGAACCGCAGGTCGTAGCCGATCAGGACGTCCAGGTCGCCGGCCCGCGCGGCCCGTTCGGCCTCGTCGGCGCGGCGGCGGATGGAGATCAGCACGCCTGCGGAGGTGGCGCGCAGTGCCTGGTCGGCGCCGCTGCGGAAGATGCCCTCGATGATCAGGGTGCGGGCCTCGACCATGGCCCGGAAGTCCTCGGCGGTGAAGGCGTGCACCTTGAAGCCGCGGTGCTGTTCGACGTCGAGCAGGCCCTGGGCGCACAGGTCGAGCAGCGCCTCGCGCACGGGTGTGGCGGAGACGCCGTACTGCTCGGCGATCTCCTTGACGGTGAAGGGGTGGCCGGACGGCAGCCGGCCGGCCAGGACCTCGTCGCGCAGGGCGTCGGCGATCTGCTGGCGCAGGGTGCTGCGTCGTATGACTGAGCTGTCTCCGCCGGCGGGCATCGTGTGCGTCTCCTTAGACGTCCATGACCGCGCAAGTGGGAGCGGCCCCCGCCCACGATAGGCGAGGGCCGCGTCGGTCCGCTGCCCGAGGTTGCCGTGAGCATGCCGTACGGCACGCCTGTGACCTGCGGTTCCGGCCGCCGGGCGGGCCCGGCCCCGGACTCAGACGGTGTGGGCGTCGGCCGCCGTCAGGGCCTCGTCGAGGGCGGCCAGGCCCTCCTTGGCCTCGGCCTCGGTGACCGTGCAGGCCGGGACGACATGCGTCCGGTTCATGTTCACGAACGGCCACAGACCGCCGCGCTTGCAGGCCGCCGCGAATTCGGCCATCGGAGCGTTGGCGGCGCCGGACGCGTTGTACGGCACCAGCGGCTCGCGGGTCTCCTTGTTCTTGACCAGGTCCAGGGCCCAGAAGACGCCCAGGCCGCGGACCTCGCCGACGGACGGGTGGCGGTCGGCGATCTCGCGCAGCGCGGGGCCGATGACCCGCTCGCCGATGTCGGCGGCGTTCTCCACGATCCCCTCCTCGGCCATCGCGTTCATGGTCGCGACGGCGGAGGCGCAGGCCAGCGGGTGGCCGGAGTAGGTCAGACCGCCCGGGTAGGGGCGCTGGTCGAAGGTGGCGGCGATCTCGGCGCTGATCGCGACGCCGCCCAGCGGGACATAGCCGGAGTTGACGCCCTTGGCGAAGGTCAGCAGGTCGGGGGTGACGCCGAAGTGGTCGGCGGCGAACCAGTGGCCGGTGCGGCCGAAGCCCGCCATGACCTCGTCGAGGATGAAGACGATGCCGTGGCGGTCGCAGATCTCGCGGACCCCGGCGAGGTAGCCGGCCGGCGGGACCATGATCCCGGCGGTGCCGGGGACGGTCTCCAGGATGATCGCCGCGATCGACTGCGGGCCCTCGAAGGCGATGGTCTGCTCCAGGTGCGCGAGGGCGCGCTCGCACTCCTGCTCCTCCGTCTCGGCGTGGAAGGCCGAGCGGTAGAGGAACGGACCCCAGAAGTGGATGACACCGGCCGAGGCGGTGTCCGAGGGCCAGCGGCGGGGGTCACCGGTCAGGTTGATCGCGGTGGCGGTGGCGCCGTGGTACGAGCGGTAGGCGGAGAGCACCTTGGCGCGGCCGGTGTGCAGGCGGGCCATCCGGACCGCGTTCTCCACGGCCTCCGCGCCGCCGTTGGTGAAGAAGATCTTGTCGAGGTCGCCGGGGGTGCGCTCGGCGACCAGCCGGGCGGCCTCGGACCGGACGTCCACGGCGAAGCCGGGTGCGATGGTGCACAGCTTCGCGGCCTGCTCCTGGATCGCCGCGACGACCTTGGGGTGCTGGTGGCCGATGTTGGTGTTGACCAGCTGCGAGGAGAAGTCGAGGTAGCGGTTGCCGTCGTAGTCCCAGAAGTACGACCCCTCGGCGCCGGCGATCGGCAGCGGGTCGATCAGGCCCTGCGCGGACCAGGAGTGGAAGACGTGCGCGCGGTCGGCGGCCTTCACGGCCGCCCCGGCAGCGGGATCGGCGGCGGAGGCGGAGGGCGTCGTGGTCACGGTCAGTACCTCGGATCGGGTCGCTCGGGTCCGCCGGAGGACGGTCGCGGCGAACGCCCTCAGCCTAGGGATCACGGCCCGGCGCCCGGTACCGACAGTGTGTGTGACTCCACGCACGGCGTACGGACACTCTGTCCGGCTGTCCGGAATCGAGGGCTTCGGGCGGGGTCGCCGTGCGCCGCGCGACCGGCCCTGTTGTGGCGGGGCTTCGCGGGTGTGATGCATTGACAGCATGTTGTCGATACGACAGGATGCTGTCATCGAGACACAGGGAACGGCGGACCCGGATCCGCTGCCGGCCAAGGAGCTCTCATGACCTCGCGCACCGTGCACCTCGCCGCCTACGACACGCTTGCCGACTGGGAGTACGGCCACGCCATCAGCCATCTCCGCAGCGGCAGTTACTTCCGCCCGGCGCGGGGCGCCTACGACGTGGCCACCGTCGCGGCCACCACCGGCCGGCCGGTGACGACCATGGGCGGGCAGCGGATCGTGCCCGAGCTCGCGCTCGACGCCCTGCGGCCCGAGGACAGTGCGCTGCTGATCCTCCCGGGCGCCGAACTGTGGGACACCGGCGAGGAGTTGGTGCCGTTCGCTGCCAAGGCCCGGGAGTTCCTGGCCGCCGGGGTGCCGGTCGCGGCGATCTGCGGCGCGACCGCGGGGCTGGCCCGGGAAGGCCTGCTGGACGACCGTCCGCACACCAGCGGCGCCGCCCCGTACCTCGCCGCGCAGCCCGGCTACCGGGGCGGCGGCCACTACCGCGAGGACGACGCGGTGCGCGCCCGCGGTCTGATCACGGCGGGTCCGACCGCGCCGGTGGCCTTCGCCCGGGAGATCTTCGCCGAACTCGACGTCATGGAGCCGCGGATTCTGGACGCCTGGTTCCGCCTGTTCGCGCACTCCGACGCCGAGGCCTTTCCCGTGCTGATGACGGCGGGGGACGGGGCGGACGGGCCTGCCGGGGCCGAGTCCGAGGGCGGGGCCGTATGAGTGCGTCCCGGGGCGACGCGCCCCGGGCCCCCGAGCCGGCGACGCCCGAAGCCCCTCAGGCCCCGGAGCTCCTCAGCCGTACCGCACTCGCCGTCTTCCGGCTCAACGGGCAGTTCCTCGGCGTCGCGGACGGCCTCGCCCGTCCGGCCGGGCTGACCGCCGCCTGGTGGCAGGTGCTGGGCGCCGTGCTGTCCGAGCCGCTGTCCGTTGCCGGTATCGCCCGGGCGATGGGCATCACCCGCCAGAGCGTGCAGCGCATCGCGGACCTCCTTGTTGCCCGCGGCCTCGCCGAATACCGGCCGAATCCGGCGCACCGGCGGGCCAAACTCCTCGCCCCGACCGAGGAGGGCCGGGCCGCCGTCGCCCGTATCACCCCCGGCCATGCGGAGTTCGCCGCCCGGCTGCGCGCACAGCTCGGCGGGCCGGAGGGGTTCCACCGGGTCACGACGGCGCTGGAGGAGCTGTCGGCGGCGCTGGACGAGTTGCCCGGTCCGCCACGGACCCCGCCGGCCGCGGAGTACTAAGGGGCGGACGGGCCTGCCGGTGCGCGGCGGACGCTCGATATCCTCACCGCGGACGAGAGACCGCGGGCAGACCCCGGGTGCGGAGGCGCCGGCGTCCACTCGCTCACTGGGCGGCTTCGGGGGAAAGGGCGACGGGAATCGTGGAACAGCCGATACGTGCTGGGCAGCAGGGACGGCCGGGGCGCGCGGAACGGGCCGGATGGCTGCGGCCGCTGGACGCACAGGACCCGGCGCGGATCGGGGACTACCGCCTGCTCGGGCGGCTCGGCCAGGGCGGTATGGGACGGGTGTTCCTGGCGCGTTCGGACCGCGGCCGTACGGTCGCGGTCAAGCTGGTGCACTCGGAGCTGGCCGGCGAGGAGGAGTTCCGGGCCCGCTTCCGGCGGGAGGTACGGGCCGCGCAGCAGGTCGGCGGGGAGTGGACGGCGCCCGTACTGGACGCGGACACCGAGGCCGGGACCCCCTGGGTCGCCACGGGCTATATCGCGGGCCCCTCCCTGCAGCGGGTCGTCGGCGGCGGCACTCCGCTGCCCGAGCGGAGCGTACGGATCCTGGCCGCCGGGCTGGCCCGTGCGCTGGGCGCGATCCATGCCGCCGGGATCATCCACCGCGACCTCAAGCCGTCCAATGTGCTGCTCACCATCGACGGTCCGCGCGTCATCGACTTCGGGATCGCGCGGGCGCTGGAGGCGGTCACCGGCAACGGGGTGACGCGTACCGGCGCTTCGGTCGGCTCACCGGGCTTCATGTCACCGGAGCAGGTGCGCGGCGAGCCGCTGACCCCGGCCTGCGATGTCTTCTCCCTCGGGTCCGTACTGGCCTTCGCGGCGACCGGACGGCAGCCGTTCGGCACGGACAACAGCATCGCGCACGCGCTGATGTTCCGCATCGCCCAGGAGGAGCCCGATCTCTCCGCACTGCCCGACGGGCTGCGCGAGCTGGTCGCGGGATGCCTGGCCAAGGACCCGGAACAGCGGCCCACGCCCGAGGAGTTGGTGGCGCAGGCGGAGCGCGGGACCGGCGACCGGCCGGGCACGGACGACGAGCCGTGGCTGCCGGGGGCGCTGGTCGCCCGGCTGGGGCGGCACGCCGTGGAGCTGCTGGAGGCGGAGGACCCGCAGGACGGGGAGTACGCGCGGGGCGGTGGCCGGGCCGGCGCACCGTCCGCGGCCCCGTCGCCCGCCCCGGAGGGGCCCGGCGCGGTGCATGCGCTGCCCACCGCCGTTTCGCACACGCCCGCACCGGGCCGCATCCCGGCGACGCCGCCGCCGCGTCCCGGCGCGGCACATCCGGCGCCGGATGCGCCCCATGCCGCCCACGGGCACCACGGCCCCGCTGCCCCGGCACCCGCCCCGGCCCCGCGCCGTCGTCGTGGTGCCGGTGTGGCCCGGTTCGCCGCGGTCGCGCTGGTGCTGGCCGGGGCCGGTGCGGCCACCGTGTACGCCGTGCTCGGCGGTGACGGCGGCGGTGTACGGGCGGAGGACACGAAGGACGGCCGGGCGTCGGCGCAGTCCGCCGCGAACGGGGGCATTCCCACGGACTATCTCGGCACGTGGGAGACGACACTCGACGGATCCGGCGTCAACGCCCGGCGCCTCACGCTCACCCAGGGCGAGACCGGTGACACCGTGCTGACGATGACGGCGACCGGAGCGTCCTACCGCTGCGCGTTCGCCGCCACCCTGATCAGCGCGGGTCCCCCGGTCCGCCTCGGCCCGTCCACGGTGGTCTCCGGAACGGACGGCTGCGAGCCCGGCGAGTCGAGCACCCTGGAGATGGTGGGCGGAAAGCTGCGCCGCGTCTCGGACGACGGGAAGGCGCTGTCGTACCGCAAGAGCGGGGTGACGGCTGACAAGAAGGGGTGAAGGGCGCCCGGGTGACGCAGCGTCCGGCGACGGCCCGGCGCGGGCAGTTCGGCCGTTCCTCCTGGTCACGCGTCCGTCATTCCCCCGTCACCCCTCGATCGTTCTCCCGTCGTGACGCTCTGTCGGCCATAGCGCGATCCCGGGCGGCCTAGGCTCGGGAGACGCCTGCTGCCGCCACGCGCCTCAGGCACGGAACGACACGGGGGAGGGTGCCCGGATGGACGGCCTGCGGGGGCTGACGGCCGACGATCCGCAGTGGATCGGGGACTACCGGCTGCTCAGCCGTCTCGGCAGCGGCGGCATGGGGCGGGTCTACCTCGCCCGTTCCGAGGGCGGCAGGACCGTCGCGGTGAAGCTGGTGAAGGCCGAACTCGCCGCCGAGGAGGAGTTCCGGGACCGCTTCCGCGCCGAGGTCGCGGCCGCGCGGCGGGTCGGCGGGCGCTGGACCGCGCCGGTGCTGGACGCCGACACCGAGGCCGCGGTCCCCTGGGTCGCCACCGGCTATATCGCGGGCCCCACACTGAGCGAGGTCGTCGGGTCGTACAGCCGTGCCGGCAGCTACGGCCCGCTGCCGGAGGATTCGCTGCGGCGGCTGGCGTACGGACTCTCCTGCGCGCTGCGCGACATCCACGGCGTCGGTCTGGTGCACCGCGATCTCAAACCGTCCAATGTGCTGCTCACCATCGACGGGCCGCGGGTCATCGACTTCGGGATCGCGCGGGCCCTGGACGCGGTCGGGGAGCAGACCCAGACCCGGGCGGGCACGGTGCTCGGCTCACCCAGTTTCATGTCGCCCGAGCAGGTCACGGGGCAGCGCGTCGCCCCGGCCAGCGATGTCTTCTGTGTGGGCTCGGTGCTGGCGTACGCGGCGACCGGGCGGCAGCCGTTCGGCAATCCCGCTTCGGGTGTCCATGCGGTGATGTTCAAGATCGCGCAGGAGGAGCCGGACGTGGCCGCGGTGCCGGACGGGATCCGCGCGCTGATCCTGGACTGCTTGGCCAAGGACCCGGCGGCGCGGCCCACCCCCGAGGAGCTCGCCGAGCGTCTCGGGCCGGTCCCCGGCGGCCCGTCGGCCCCGCCCTGGCTGCCGGCCGAGCTGATCGCCCGCCTGGGGCAGCACGCCGTGCTCCTCCTGGACACCGACACCCCGCCCGGCGGCCAGCCGCCGACGGTGCTGACCACCAAAACCCTGCCGAGTCCGGCACCGCCCCCGCCCACCCCGGCGGAGCGACGCCGCCGCCGTCGCTGGCTCCCCCTCGCCGCCACCGCCGTCGTCGCGGCCGCCACGGCCGCCGCCGCGGTCCCGCTGCTGAGCGGCGGGGCGGACGCCGACGACAGCGCGTCCGACATCCCGGCCCGCTATGTCGGCACCTGGTCGGGCCCGGTGCTGCGGGACGGGACGCCGACCGGGCAGCAGCGGCGGTTCGTGATCACCCACGGCACGGTCGGCGAGGTGGTCGCGAACAGCACCAGCCTCGGGGCGACCTACGAATGCCGCAGCGACGGCAAGCTGGTGTCCGTCACCCGGCACGACGGGCACCCGGCGCTGCGCCTGGACACCAAGGTCGTCCGGTCCGTCCCGGCCGGCCGCTGCTCCGCGCTGGGCGAGCACACCCTGGAGGAGGGCGGCGCCGGCACCCTGACCTGGGCCGCGGCCGGACGCACCGCGACCCTGCACCGCGTCGCCCCGGCCGACGCCACCGTCCCGGCCGGCTTCGTCGGCACCTGGCGGCGGCCGAACGACGACGGCTACGGCAGCCAGCAGCTGACCGTCGAACAGGCCCCGGCGGGCAGCACGGTCCTCAGCACCGTCGTCGTGGGCCGCGCCGGCCGCTGCACGGCGCACGCCGACCTCTACGCGGCGGAGGGCGGCAAGCTGACCGTCGGCCCGTCGGTCGTGGACCGGGCCGCGCCCGGCTGCACACCGAGCAGCACCTCCGTGCTCAGTCTGGCCGCCGACGGCACCTTGCACCGCGAGTTCCTGGGCGACGACAAACAGCCGCGCGGCTACTCCAGGGTGAAGTAGCCGCGCGGCTGTCCGCTGCGCCGTGCCGGGGGACCGCGGAGGTCCCCCGGGGGTGTCCCTAGGACAGGAACGAGTTGATCTCGATCGTCTCGTCGCGGCCGGGGCCGACGCCGATCGCGGAGATCGGGGCGCCGGACATCTCCTCCAGCGCCTTGACGTACGCCTGGGCGTTCTTCGGCAGGTCGGAGAACGACTTCGCCTTGGTGATGTCCTCGGACCAGCCGGGGAGCATCTCGTAGACCGGCTTGGCGTGGTGGAAGTCGGTCTGCGAGTACGGCAGCTCTTCCACGCGCTTGCCGTCGATCTCGTAGGCGACACAGACCGGGATCTGCTCCCAGCCGGTGAGCACGTCGAGCTTGGTGAGGAAGAAGTCGGTCAGGCCGTTGACGCGGGTGGCGTAGCGGGCGATGACCGCGTCGAACCAGCCGCAGCGGCGGTCCCGGCCGGTGGTGACGCCGCGCTCGCCGCCGATGCGGCGCAGCGCCTCGCCGTCCTCGTCGAAGAGCTCGGTCGGGAACGGACCGGCGCCGACGCGCGTCGTATAGGCCTTGAGGATGCCGATGACGCGGCTGATCTTCGTGGGACCGACGCCCGCACCCGTGCAGGCGCCGCCCGCGGTCGGGTTCGAGGACGTGACGAAGGGGTACGTGCCGTGATCGATGTCCAGCAGCGTGCCCTGGCCGCCCTCGAAGAGGACCACCTTGTCGTCGTCGAGCGCCTTGTTGAGGATCAGGGTGGTGTCGGCGACATAGCCCTTGATCTTGTCGGCGTAGCCCAGCAGCTCCTCGACGACCTGGCCGGCCTCGATGGCGCGGCGGTTGTAGAGCTTGGTGAGCAGCTGGTTCTTGACGTCGAGGGCCGCCTCGACCTTCTGCTCCAGGATCGACTCGTCGTAGAGGTCCTGGACGCGGATCCCGACGCGGTTGATCTTGTCGGCGTAGGTCGGGCCGATGCCGCGGCCCGTGGTGCCGATCTTCCGCTTGCCGAGGAACCGTTCCGTCACCTTGTCGACGGTGATGTTGTACGGCGTGATCAGATGCGCGTTACCACTGAGCAGCAGCTTGGACGTGTCGACGCCGCGCTCGTTGAGTCCGCTCAGCTCGGAGAGCAGGACCGCCGGGTCCACGACGACGCCGTTGCCGATGACCGGGGTGCACCCCGGCGAGAGGATTCCGGAAGGGAGAAGGTGCAGTGCGTACTTCTGGTCGCCGACGACGACCGTGTGGCCGGCGTTGTTGCCGCCCTGGTAGCGCACCACATAGTCCACGGATCCACCGAGCAGGTCGGTGGCCTTTCCCTTGCCTTCATCACCCCACTGAGCACCGAGCAGCACAAGTGCGGGCACAGGCGTACACCCCTTCCGGGCGGGGCATGTCCAACGTGCGTGGATGGCGTCGGCGTGCCTGTTCACGCGTACGTCATCACTGAAGCCGTCGGACCGGTGCCCCGGAATAGACGAAGCCCCTGGCGCAATAGCGCAAGGGGCTCTTGCACCGAGATGCTACCTGAGGAAGGACCGAGGTGTCGGCGCAGCCTTCTGGGCACTCTCCCGTGGACTCCGTTCGGGGGTACCCCCTGCTCGTGGTCATCGACCCGGTCGCCCGCAGTACGGACGGCGAGTCCGTGCGGATCGCGAAGGATGTCCTGTGCGCGGGCGCGGGCGCGAAAATCTGTCTTCCGGAGGGGCCGGAGGAATTCGCGCGGATGCTCGCCCGGCGCGGCCACCGCCGCCCGGTGGTGATCGGTGACGACCGGACGCTGCTGCGGGTGGTGGGCCTGCTGCACAAGGAGCGCGAGCTGGCCGCGGTGCCGCTGTCGATGGTCCCGGTCGGCGCCCCGGCCGCCGTCGCGCTGAGCCGCGCGCTGGGCGTCCCCACGGACACGGTGGCCGCCGCGCGGGCCGTCCTCGACGGCGGGGAGCGGCCGATGGATCTGCTCACGGACGACAGCGACGGCATCGTGCTGGGCGGACTGCGCATCCCCTGCGGGAGCGAGGCGACCCGGCTGGGGCACGGGGCGTATGTGCCGGGGACGGCCCCGCCGCCGGCCCCCGTCGGACCGGCCGACGCCCTGGGCGGGCGGGGTGGCCCGGTGGACGGCCTCGACGGGCCCCGGCCGTGGTGGAAGCCGGCCGCGCGGACCGCCCGTACGGCGCTGGCGCTGCTGGCGGCGCCGGCGGCCGGACTGGGCGCACGGCGGGCCCGGGTACCGGGGCAGCGGCTGCGGATCGAGGCGGACGGAGTGCTGCTGGCGGATCTGGACCGGCCGGTGCGCGGGGTTTCGGTGGTGCCCGGCGGACAGACCGGGGCGGACGGGCCGCGCCCGGGGGCCGGTGCCGGTGACGGCCGTGAGCTGGCCGAGGTCGTGGTGCACTGGCCGGGTGGGGCGCGGCCGGTGCGGACCCGGGCGCGGGCGGTGACGGTGTCCGGCGCGGACTTCCACTACCGGGCGGATGCGGTGGTCGGCGGGCCGGTCAGGACCCGTACCTGGACCGTGCAGCCGGCGGCCTGGCGGCTGCAGCTGCCGCGGGGCTGAGCGCCGGACCCCCGCGGACACGCCTCAGCGGTCGGCGCTTTCGAGGTCGGCCCGCAGCTGGTCGCGGTGTTCGCGCCAGCGCTGCAGCAAGCCGGCGAGCTCCTTCTGCAGGAACTCGAAGAAGATCACTGTCTCGGCGATCCGGCGGCCCGCGGGCGAGTCCTCGCCGAGGCTGTCGACGCCCTCGCGCAGAGTGCCCTCCCAGCGGGTGAGGACGTTGTCCCGGCGCGCCAGCGCCTCGTACCACTGGTCGCTGTGCACGCGGTAGCGGTCGCGGCGGGAGCCGGGCTCACGTTCCCGGCTGACCATGTCGACCTGGGAGAGATAGCGGATCGCGCCGGAGACGGCGGCCGGGCTGACCTGGAGGCGCTCGCCGAGTTCGGCGGACGTCAGCACGCCGGAGTCGGAGGCCAGCAGACAGGCGAAGACCCGGGCGGACATCCGCTGCATACCGGCCTCGACCAACTGCGAGGCGAACCGCTCGACGAACCGCGAGACCGCTTCGTCGTCACGCGTGGCGCCGTCGCCGTCCTGGCGGGTGTCGTCCGTCCGGTCCGCACTCTGCTGTGCCTGCTCGCTCATATGCGCATCATCTCCCCTGTTCAGAGCCACCCACCCCAAGTTTATACGGTTTCTTAACTTCACAAATTTGTGAATCTAGCGTAGCTTCAAAATCATGACCAAGGCAATCTCCACCGCCCCCGCGATCCGGGTCGACGGTCTCCACAAGTCCTTCGGCCGCACCCATGCGCTGGACGGCCTCGATCTGCAGGTGGCGGCCGGTGAGGTACACGGCTTCCTCGGGCCCAACGGCGCCGGCAAGTCCACGACGATCCGGGTACTGCTCGGCCTGCTGCGCGCCGACGGCGGCACGGCCCGGCTCCTGGGCAAGGACCCCTGGCAGGACGCCGTCGAGCTGCACCGCCGTATCGCCTATGTCCCCGGCGATGTGACCCTGTGGCGCAACCTCTCCGGCGGCGAGGTCATCGACCTCTACGGCCGGCTGCGCGGAGGACTCGACGCCGCGCGCCGGGCCGAGCTGCTGGAGCGCTTCGAACTCGACCCCACCAAGAAGGGGCGGACGTACTCCAAGGGCAACCGCCAGAAGGTCGCCCTGGTCGCCGCCTTCGCCTCCGACGTCGATCTGCTCATCCTCGACGAGCCGACCTCCGGGCTCGACCCGCTGATGGAGGAGGTCTTCCAGAGCTGCGTCGCCGAGGAGCGCGACCGCGGCCGTACGGTCCTGCTCTCCAGCCATGTGCTGTCCGAGGTCGAGGCGCTCTGCGACCGCGTCAGCATCATCCGCAAGGGACGGACCGTCGAATCCGGCTCACTGGGCGAGCTGCGGCATCTGACCCGCACCTCGGTCATCGCCGAACTCGCCGGGCCGCCCAACGGGCTGGCTTCCCTCCCCGGCGTCCACGGCCTGTCCGCCCAGCCGATCCGGGGGAGCCAGGGCCACCGCGTCCGCCTCCAGGTGGACACCGACAAGCTCGACGCCGTGCTCCACTCGCTCGGCACCTCCGGCGTCCGCAGCCTCACCAGCACCCCGCCCACTCTGGAAGAGCTCTTTCTGCGCCACTACCAGGACGACGCCCGCACCGGAGAGGCGGTCGCGCGATGACCGCCGTGACCGCGGCCCGTCCCGTCCGCGCCGCACGCCCCCGCCATCTGGCGGGCACCGGCACCCTGTTGCGCCTTGCGCTGCGCCGCGACCGGCTGATGATCCCGGCCTGGGTGCTGGCACTGGGCCTGACCGTCGCCGCCATGGGCGCGTCCTTCGAGGCGGTCTACGACACCGCCGCCCAGCGCGCCGGACTGGCCGCCTCGATGAACCACAACGGCTCGATGCGCGCGCTGTACGGACCGGTCTTCAGCGACTCCGTCGGCGGTCTGGTCGCCTGGCGGATGGCCGGCTTCGGCGCCGTCCTCGCCGCGGTGATGAGTCTGCTGATCGTGGTCCGGCACACCCGCGAGGAGGAGGAGACGGGCCGTCAGGAACTGCTCTCCGCCGCGATGGTGGGCCGCCGGGCACCGCTGACCGCGGCCCTGCTGACCGCCCTGATCGCCAACTCCCTGCTCGCGGCGCTGATCGCGGGCGGGACGGCCCTGTCCGGCCGGCCGGCCGCCGGTTCGCTCGCCCTCGGCCTGGCCATCGGCGGCACCGGCACGCTCTTCGCCGGCCTGGCCGCCATCGCCGCCCAACTCACCGAGAGCGCACGGCTGGCCAAGGGGCTGACCGGCGCGGTCCTGGGCCTCGCCTTCGCCCTGCGCGCCGCGGGGGATGCCGCGACGGCCGATGCCACCTCCCCGCTCACCTGGCTCTCCCCGATCGGCTGGTCGGAGAACCTCCGCCCGTACGCCGGTGAACGCTGGTGGATCCTGCTGCTCTTCCTCGCGGCGACCGCCCTGGCCGGCTCCGCCGCCTACGCGCTGACCGCCCGCCGCGACCTCGGCATGAGCTTCCTGCCCGCCCGCCCCGGACCAGCGCTCGCACCGCGCTCCCTGAGCGGTCCCTTCGGCCTGGCCTGGCGGCTCCAGCGCACCACCCTGCTGGGCTGGACGACCGGCTTCCTGTGCGCCGGCGCGGTCTTCGGCGGGATCGCCGAGGGCGCCTCCGACCTGGTCGGCGGCAATCAGCAGACCCGCGAGATCGTCGAGCGGATGGGCGGCCAACAGGGCCTGACCGACGCCTTCCTGGCCACCATGGCCGGACTGCTCGGCATGGTCGCGTCGCTCTACGCGGCCGGTGCGGTGCTCCGGCTGCGCGGCGAGGAGACCGGGGAGCGCGCGGAGCCGGTGCTGGCCGGTGCGGTGGGCCGGCTCCGCTGGGCCGGCAGCCACCTGGTCATCGCGTACGGGGGCACCGCCGTCATCCTGGCCTCCGGCGGCCTGGCCCTGGGCCTGGCCCACGGCCTTTCGGCCGACGACCTCGGCGGCCAACTGGGCCCGGTGCTGGCCGCGGCGCTCTCCCAGGTCCCGGCGGTCTGGACGCTCACCGGTCTGGCGGTCCTCGTCTTCGGGCTGTTCCCGAAGGCCACCCCCGCCGTCTGGGCGCTCGTCGGCGGCTGCCTGGCCATCGGCTGGCTCGGCCCCTCGCTCAAGTTCCCTCCGTGGGCGATGAATCTCTCCCCGTACAGCCATCTCCCCAAGCTCCCCGGCGCGGATGCCACCGCCGCCCCGTTCGTCTGGCTGCTGGCGCTCTCCGCCCTCTTCGCCCTCCTGGGCCTGGTGGGGGTGCGCCGGCGCGACATCGGCTGATCCCCCGGCGGCCCGTCGTCCCACGGCCGGCCGCCCCTGAAGACGTGCGCCGTCGGAGCTGTAGCGGACTCCGGCGGCGCACTTCCGTACGCGTGGTGAGTCGGCGCCTCGCCGTCCACAGGGTGTGGATACAGCACATGACGTGACCAACCGCCAGTCACTGTTCGCCATTTCACCTGGCGGTGTGTTAACTCGCAGTAACTCTGGAGCACTTGGTGACCAACCCGTTACTTTCCGTGTGCACGGTCGTGACCACGACCCGCGGCACCGGAGGGGTTCATGCGACGTATCACCACCAAGATCGGCATTCTCGCGGCGGCGGCACTGCTCGCCGTCACGGCGGCCGGACCGGCCCAGGGGAAGCAGACGAGCGACGCCGCGCAGCCCCACCGGGTCGACTCGGCGGCCTACTTCGTGATGACCGATGTCACCCGCGCGGAATTCGTCATCAAGCTCACCGACCCGCGCAAGATCCAGCACGCCCGGGATCTGCTGAGCGGTGCGACCAGCTCGGAGCCCCATGTCATCGGCCGGATCGACAAGCGCCCCGCCCCGTACAACTGGCGCTGGAGCTTCCATCTCCGCCCGGAGACGATCGACTTCTTCGACTTCGCCATCGAGGTCTGTGACGCCACCACGCCCTATGTCGAAGAGCATCTGGACGAGGCCGGCGGGCCGTTCCTGCCCGGACTGATCTGGTGCCCGTGGAGCTCGAAGCTGCTGCGGGAGGTCCCGCAGCCGTAGACGGCCGTACGCACGGGCCGCCGGCGGTTCCGATCGCCGGCGGCCCTCGCACGTCCCGCCCGGAGCGCTCAGCCCCCCGGCGTCACCAGCCGCGCCTCGTACGCGAACACCGCGGCCTGGGTGCGGTCGCGCAGTCCCAGCTTCACCAGGATGCGGCTGACATGCGTCTTCACCGTGGACTCGGCGACCACGAGATGCTCGGCGATCTCCCCGTTCGACAGGCCCTGGGCGACCAGCACCAGGACCTCGGTCTCGCGCTCGGTGAGGTCGGCGATGCGCTCCTGGGCGGGGGCGCGGGGCGTGCCGAGGCGGGAGAACTCGGAGATCAGGCGCTTGGTGACGGTGGGGGCGAGCAGCGCCTCGCCGGAGGCGACGATGCGGACGCCGTCGGCGAGCTGGCCGGCCGAGGCGTCCTTGAGGAGGAAGCCGCTGGCCCCCGAGCGCAGCGCCTGGTAGACGTACTCGTCCAGATCGAAGGTGGTCAGCACCAGGACCTTGGCACCCTCGTCGGCGGCCACGATCTCGCGGGTCGCCTCCAGGCCGTTCATCTCCGGCATCCGGATGTCCATCAGGACGACATCGGGCTTGAGGACGGCGACCTTGCGCACCGCCTCGCGGCCGTCGACCGCCTCCCCGACGACCTCGATGTCCGGCATGGCGTTGAGCAGGACGGAGAAGCCCTCCCGGACCATCACCTGATCGTCGACGATCAATACCCGGATCATGCGCGTGCTCCCCCAGCCTTCTTCTCGCCCGTTGTGTTCGCCACCGGGATGAACGCCGCGACCTCGAAGCCGCCGTCCTCGGTGTGGTCGGCCGTCATCTCGCCGCCCAGCATTTGTACCCGCTCCCGCATGCCCAGCACTCCGTGCCCCGCGCCCGGGGACGGCTTGGCCAGCCGGCTGGGCGCCCCGTTGACGATCCGCACGCCCAGCCCGCCCAGCACATAGGAGATCTCCACCCGGGCGTCGGCGCCCGGCGAGTGCCGCAGCGCGTTGCTCAGCCCCTCCTGCACGATCCGGTACGCGGACAGCTCGACGCCCTGCGGCAGCGGCCGGGGCGAACCGGTGATCACGGCCTCGACGGTCAGCCCGGCACCGCGGACGCTGTCGAGCAGCGAGTCGAGGTGGCCGAGCGTCGGCTGCGGGGCCTCCGGGTCGCTCTCGGCGAAGGCGTCCGGGTCGGCGGAGCGCACCACGCCGAGGATGCGGCGCAACTCGGCGAGCGCGGCGACGGCGTTCTCCCGGATCGTCGCGAAGGACGTGGCGAGCTCGGGCGGGGTGTCCTTGACGCGGTAGGGGGCCGCCTCGGCCTGGATGGCGATGACGGACATGTGGTGGGCCACCACGTCGTGCAGCTCGCGTGCGATCAGGGCCCGCTCCTCCAGGAGCGTCCGCCGGGTGCGCTCCTCCTCGGTGACGGTCTGCGTCTTGACGACCTGTTGGCGCTCCTCGCGCCAGGCACGGACCGCGGCGGCGGAGATCAGGATCACTCCGCAGAAGACCGCCACCGGCGCCGGATCACCCGGGTCCGTGCCGGTCAGTACGGTCAGGACCGCCGCCACGGCAAAGGTGACCAGCCACATCTCCATGGCCAGCCGCGGCCGGGTGCGCAGCACCACGAGGACCATCACCATGACGTGGGTGGCGAAGGCGCCGTTCGAGAAGAGGTTGGCGAACGGGGAGGCCGCCTCGGCGAACGACGCGACGGCGAACGCGGCCAACGACAGCCAGTAGGCGCCCACCGGGCGGAAGAGGGTGAGCATCGGCGGCGCGGCGAGCAGCAGGGAGAAGCCGGCGGCCACCATGCCGTGCAGCGGGCCGGGGCCGGAGCTGGCCAGGTCCACCAGGAGGACGAAAGCCGAGAAGAAGCCGACGGTCACATGCGGCAGCCAGCGCGCCCAGCGTCGCAGCCGCTCGGGCAGCCACGGCACCCACCGGGAGATCTTGGCATCTTCCAGCGGGGGCAGCGGGCGGAAGGCGAAGGCGTCGACGAACAGGTCCTGGCGCAGCCGGTGCAGCACGCCATGGGCTATCCGTGCCTCCGAGTGCAAAGAGTCCTGCTTCTGGGTCGTCTCGTTCACGCTGACAACGGTAAGCAACGGCGGCCCCCCGGGCGTCCCCACCAGTGGGGATCTGCGGGGATCCGCCTCAAGTACTACATGGTCAGCTCAGGCAACCGACAAGTGTGTGACAGCTGGGGCTGCCGGGGGTGACGGGGGCGTAGTGGCCGACGCCGGGCAGCTCACGCAGGTCCGTGGTGCCGGGGTTCCGCGCCGCGTAGCGGCGGGAGAGCTCCACCGGGACGTCCGGGTCGTCGGTGCCGTGCAGGATCGTGACCGGGACGCCGGCCGGCGGATGGCGCGCCGGGTCGGCCGCGGCGAGGCGTTCCGGCAGACCGGGCCCGGCGCCGAGCAGCTCGGCGACCGCACCGTCGCTCAGACCCAGCTCATGGGCCCGGGCGAGATCGGCGACCGGTGAGACCGCGAGGACGCGGGTCACCGGGGTGCCGGGGCGGGCGGCGGCGAGCAGCGCGAGATGGCCGCCCGCCGAGTGCCCGACGAGGACCACGGCGGGGTCCGCCACGGTCCGCGCCAGCTCCGCGTGGGCGGCGCCGATGGCCGCCGTGACGTCCTCGAAGGTCTGAGGCGCCCCGCCGCCCGCGCCGACCCTGCGGTACTCGGCCAGCGCGACCGGCATCCCCTGCCCGGCCAGTTCGGCGGCGAGCGGCGAGAGATGGCGCCGGTCGTAGGCCGCGCGCCAGAACCCGCCGTGCAGCAGGACGACCAGCGGCCCGCGGACCGCCGCCCGTCCGCCGTCGCCCGCCCGCGGCGCGTAGACGTCGACGAGCTGGTCCGGATGCGGCCCGTACGCCACCGTCCGGTCCGGCGCCACCGGGGCGAGCCCCAGCAGCGCCGGCTCCTCGTCCGCCACACTCACCCGGCGGCCCCGGACGCCCCCGACTCCACCTCGGGCAGCGCCCCCAGCACCTCACCGAGCACCCGCGCCGCCCGCTCCGCGTCCGCGAAGGAGGTGTAGAGCGGGGTGAAGCCGAAGCGCAGCACATCGGGGTACCGGAAGTCGCCGACCACCCCGCGCCGGATCAGCTCGTCCATCACCTCACCGGCGAGCGGGGTGCCGCCCTGCCCGTCCGTGGCGGAGAGCTTGGGGGAACACGCCAGCGACACCTGGCTGCCGCGCCACTGGTGGTCGGACGGCGTGAGGGAGCGCACGCTGCCCGGCGGCACATAGGCCGCCACGCACTCCAGGAAGAAGTCGGTCAGGGCGAGGCTCTTGGTGCGGACCTCCTCGATGGACACCCCGTCCCAGGCCTCCAGCGCCGCCTCCAGGGCGAGCAGCGACAGGATGTCGGGGGTGCCGACCCGGCCGCGCAGAATGCCGTCGGCCGGGGCGTAGGTGGGATCCATCGCGAACGGATCGGCGTGTGAGTTCCAGCCCGGCAGCGGCGATTCGAACCGCTCCTGGAGGCTCTCGCGGATGTAGAGGTACGCGGGCGAACCCGGGCCGCCGTTGAGGTACTTGTACGTACAGCCGACAGCGAGGTCGACATGGTGGGCGTCGAGGCCGACCGGCAGCGCGCCGGCGCTGTGGCACAGGTCCCAGACGGCGAGTGCGCCCGCGGAGTGCAGCGCATGGGTGATGCCGGGCAGGTCGTTGAGCCGGCCGGTGCGGTAGTCGACATGGTTGACCAGCGCCAGCGCGGTCCGCTCGGTGACCTCGTCGGCGATCCGCGCGGGCTCGACCGGCCGCACCGCGAGACCGGTCATCCGGGCCACGGAGCGGGCGATATAGCCGTCGGTCGGGAAGGTCGTGGCATCGACGAGGATCTCCGTGCAGCCCTTGCCGGCCATACGGACGCCGCCGATCAGCGCCTTGAAGAGGTTGACGCTGGTCGAGTCGCCGACCACCACCCGGCCCGGTCCCGCCCCGATCAGCGGGGCGATCTTGTCGCCGATCCGCTCGGGCGCGGTCCACCAGCCGGATTCGTTCCAGGACCGGATGCGCAGCTGCCCCCACTCGCGGGTGATGACATCGGCTATCCGGTCGGCCACCCCGCGGGGCAGCGCGCCCAGCGAGTTGCCGTCGAGATAGACATCGGCGTCGCCGGACGCGTGATCGGGCGCGGGGTCGAGGACGAAGCGGTCGCGGACCGCGGCGAGCGGATCGGCGGCGTCCAACTCGGCGGCGCGCACGGCCTGTTCACGGGCCCCGGCGGGCTCGGTGCGGCCGGTGGCCTCGGGGAACTCGGGGGTCTCAGACATGGCTTCGCGCCGTCCACAGCTCGGGGAAGACATTCTTGCGTGCCCGCTTCTCCAGCCAGGCCACGCCCGCGGAACCACCGGTACCCATTTTTGCTCCCATCGCCCGCCAGGTCGCGACCAGATGGTCGTTGCGCCAGCGGCGGATCAGTTCGCCGATGTCGGTCAGCATCTCGCCGAGCCGGACCAGCTCGGAGTCCTGCGAACCGGCGTAGATCTCGGCCCAGACGGCCTCGACGGCCGGGTCCGGTTCGTAACGCTGCGCCGGGTCCCGCTGCAGCACGGCCTCGGGGACCGCCCAGCCGCGCCGGGCGAGCATCCGCAGCACCTCGTCCCACAGGCTGGGCTCCTGGAGGGCCTTCTCCAGCTCGGCGTGCTCCCGCGGCGCACCACGGTGCGGCACCAGCATGGACGCGGACTTCTCGCCGAGCAGGAACTCCATCCGCCGGTACATCGCCGACTGGAAACCGGAGCCTTCGCCGAGCGCGCTGCGGTAGGCGTTGAACTGCGCCGGGGTCAGCCGGGCGAGCGGCTTCCAGGCGGCGTTCAGCGCCTCCAGCTCGTAGGTGGAGCGGCGCAGCGCCTCCATGACCACCGGCAGGTCGTCGCGGCGCAGTGCCTCGGCGGCGGTGCGCCACTCATGGACGATGACCGTGAACCACAGCTCCATGACCTGGGTGGTGACCAGGAAGACCATCTCGCCGGGGTCCTCGGAGAGCGGGTGCTGCAGATGAGTGAGGACGCCCGCCTGAACATAATCCTCGTACGGGGTCGTGCTGCTGCTGCCGATGCTCAGATCCGGGGCGAAGGGCGGGTCGGACTCGGCGGCGCCGGCCGATACCGGGCACCCGGCGGGCGCGGTCGATCCGCGGTCCGGGGGATCAGTGGGAGACGGCTGCGACATGAGGGACTCCTCAGGTGCGAACTACCGGGTAGCGGTCCGCCCCTTCCTTGTCGGCTCGGGAGCCCCGGTCCCCTCGGGCACGGGATGGCCCGGCCCACTGAAATCATCGGTGCTGGGCAGCGACCGCGCAAGGGCCGACCGCGATCGCGGCCGGCCCGTTGACCTGGGAGCTCCTTGGCAGCAGCGCCGGCGGCCCCGCTACGGGGACCGGCGGCGGCCCGTCAGGAGAGGGTGTCGGCCGCGGTCGGCGAGGAGTCCCGCAGGAAGGTCGAGCAGCGCTCGTACTCGTCCTGCTCGCCGATCGACTGGGCGGCGCGGGCGAGGGCGTGCAGCGCCCGGAGGAAGCCGCGGTTGGGCTCGTGCTCGAACGGCACCGGGCCGTGGCCCTTCCAGCCGGCCCGGCGCAGCGCGTCCAGGCCGCGGTGGTAGCCGGTGCGGGCGTAGGCGTACGACTCGACGACCCGGCCCCCCTCGAACGCGTCGTCCGCAAGCTGCGCCCAGGCCAGGGACGAGGTCGGGTACTTCGCGGCGACATCGGACGGTGCCGTGCCCGCGGCGAGCAGCTCGCGGGGCTCGGGATCGTCGGGCAGATGGGTCGGGGGCGGTCCCCCGAGAAGGTTTTCGTGAATGGGCATGGTTCCAGTTTGCCAGTGCGCTGCGGGGTGGCCCCTCACCACGTTTTTGGCTGTCCCGCCGTGGGGGTTTCTCGCCGTTTGTTGCCCGCTGCGCGGTGCCCTCGCCGTTGCGCCTGCGGCGGGCCGGGGCCGCTGCGCGGGGCTGTCGGGGTGCGGTGACGGGCCTCCGGGGCAGGGTGTCCGGACTGCTTCGCTTTACGTCCGGACACCCTGCCCCTCCGGCCCGTCCCCTCCCGTGGGTGGGAGTTCTGGAGGTGGTGGGGGCTTGCGTCAGCCCTCGTGTGGGGCGTTGTCTTTTCGTGTTTCGCCCGGGTCCAGTGGGGGTGCGGTCACCCCGCAGTGGAAGGTCGTTTTCGCGTGGCAGGGCTCCTCGGCGCCCGGTTCGGGGCGTAGGGCGTCGGTGCGTACGGTCAGCCAGGCGATCAGTGCGCCGGCCACCAGGACGCCGGCACACAGCGGCATGGCGCGCAGGAAGGCCGCGCCGAAGGCGTCCGCCGAGCGGTAGGCCTCCGGGCCGAAGCCCGCGAGCAGGGGCAGCGCCGCCACCGCCATCAGGCCCGCGGCCCGCGCCGCCGCATTGTTGATGCCGCTGGCCAGGCCCGCCCGGTCCACGTCCACCGACGCCAGCACGGTCGCGGTGAGCGGCGCGACCAGCGTCACCATCCCCGCGCCCATCACCACCAGCGCGGGCAGCACATCGGCGAAGTAGGACGCGCCCTGGCCCACCCGCATCATCAGCAGCAGCCCCGCGGCACACAGCAGCGGTCCGACGGTGAGCGGGATGCGCGGGCCGATGCGCTGGCCCAGCTCTCCGGAGCGGGCGGAGAGCAGCAGCATCAGCACGGTGGTGGGCAGCAGCGCGGTACCGGCCTGCAGGGCCGAGTACCCCACCACGACCTGGAGCTGGAGCACGGACAGGAAGAAGAATCCGCTGAAGGCGGCGTAGACGCAGACCGTCACCGCGTTGATGGCGGAGAACTGGCGGATACGGAAGATGGCGGGCGGCAGCATCGGATCGGTTCGTCGCCGTTCGACCTGCACGAAGAGCACACCGAGCAGCACCCCGGCCACCGCGGGGACGAGCACCCCGGGGCCGGTGCCGCCGTCCGGCGCGGCGATCAGCGCATAGGTCACCCCGGCCAGTGCCAGCGCCCCCAGTACCGCGCCCCGTACGTCGAAGCCGCGGTGCGCGCGGGCCCCGCGCTCCCGGGTCTCCGGTACGTGCCGCAGCGCGACCGGGACGCACACCGCCGCCAGCGGCACGTTCAGGAAGAACACCCAGCGCCAGCCGGCGCCGTCCACCAGCCAGCCGCCGATGAACGGGCCCACCGCCGCGGCCACCCCGCCGAGCCCCGACCAGGCGCCGACCCCGCGTGCCCGGTCGTCGGGGTGGAGGACGGCCTGGATCAGCGCCAGCGAACCGGGCGTGAGCAGCGCCCCGCCGACGCCCTGCAGCGCACGGGCCGCGATCAGCACCCCGGCATGCGGTGCGAGCCCGCACAGCAGCGAGGCCGCGGCGAACCACACCACGCCGATCACGAACACCTGGCGCCGGCCGAAGCGGTCGCCGAGCGCACCGCCCAGCAGGATCAGCGAGGAGAGGGTGAGCAGGTAGGCCGTGACGGTCCACTGGAGGACCGCCAGATCCGCGTTGAGGTCCTCGCCGATCCGGGGCAGGGCGACATTGACGACCGTGCCGTCGAGCAGCGCCATCCCGGACCCCAGCACGGCCGTCAGCAGCACCCACCGGCCCTGTGCCGAGGCCAGCCGGACCGCGCCGGGCGCACTCGGTTCGCTCATACCGCGAGCATGCCCGCCCTCGCGCCCGCTCGCCCGCCCTGCGGCCGGCCGGGCGCACGAAGGCTCCGCATCCCGGACGGATGCGGAGCCCTGGTGCGCGGCGGCCGGCGGTGCGGCCCGCCGGTTACTTGATCTTGGTGCCGGTGGAGCGCAGGTTGGCGCAGGCCTCGGTGACCCGCTTGGCCATACCGGCCTCGGCCAGCTTGCCCCAGCTGCGCGGGTCGTAGGTCTTCTTGTTGCCGACCTCGCCGTCGACCTTCAGCACACCGTCGTAGTTGCGGAACATGTGGTCCGCGACCGGGCGGGTGAAGGCGTACTGGGTGTCGGTGTCCAGGTTCATCTTGACCACGCCGTTCTCCAGCGCGGTGGCGATCTCCTGCTCGGTGGAGCCGGAGCCGCCGTGGAAGACGAAGTCGAACGGGGCGGCCTTGCCGTACTTGGCGCCCACGCCCTCCTGGAGGTCCTTCAGCAGCTCGGGACGGAGCACGACATTGCCCGGCTTGTAGACGCCGTGGACATTGCCGAAGGAGGCGGCGAGCAGGTAGCGGCCCTTCTCGCCCAGGCCCAGCGCCTCGGCGGTGCGCAGCGCGTCATCGACCGTGGTGTAGAGCTCGTCGTTGATCTCGTGGGTGACGCCGTCCTCCTCGCCACCGGTCGGGGTGATCTCGACCTCAAGGATGATCTTGGCGGCGGCGGCCTTGGCGAGCAGCTCCTGGCCGATGGCCAGGTTGTCGGCCAGGGTCTCGGCCGAACCGTCCCACATGTGGGACTGGAACAGCGGGTTCTGGCCCTTGGCGACGCGCTCCGCGGAGATGTCCAGCAGCGGACGGACGTAGCCGTCCAGCTTGTCCTTGGGGCAGTGGTCGGTGTGCAGCGCGACGGTGATGTCGTACTTGTCGGCGACCACGTGCGCGAACTCGGCGAGCGCCACCGCGCCGGTCACCATGTCCTTGTTGTACTGGCCGCCCAGGAACTCCGCACCACCGGTGGAGATCTGGATGATGCCGTCGCTCTCGGCCTCGGCGAAGCCACGCAGTGCGGCGTGCAGCGTCTGCGTCGACGTGACGTTGATGGCCGGGTAGGCGAACTTCCCTGCCTTCGCCCGGTCGAGCATCTCGTTGTAGACCTCGGGGGTTGCGATGGGCATCTGTCCGCTCCTTGTGTGTGCGGGTGTGCGTACTGGGCCCTGACCAGGGGGCGAGGACTTCGCCGTGCACATCTTCCCAGACAAGGCCTCCCGCTCCACATTGCCTGTCCGGCCGTCCCACTCCGTGGGCGGCCGGTTTCACGTGAAACCAGCCGCCCCTCGGCAACGCCGCAGGTCAAGCGCGGACTACCCCGATCCGGCGCAACCGTGGCGCCGGCCTCAGCCCAGGCCGAGGTCGCCCAGCTGGTAGCCCGTGATATAGGGCAGCCCGGCCTCGGCGATGGCCGAGGCGGCACCACGGTCGACGATCGTTGCCACCGCAACGACCTCGGCGCCCGCCTCACGCGCCGCCTCGACGGCGGTCAGCGGCGAGCCGCCGGTGGTGGAGGTGTCCTCGACGATCAGGACCCGGCGGCCGGTGATGTCCGGGCCCTCGATACGGCGCTGCATCCCGTGTGCCTTCTGCGCCTTGCGGACGACGAAGGAGTCCAGCCGGCCGCCGCGCGCCGCGGAGGCGTGCAGCATCGAGGTCGCGACCGGGTCGGCACCGAGCGTCAGCCCGCCGACCGCCTCGTAGTCCAGGTCGGCGGTGATGTCCAGCATCAGCTGACCGACCAGCGGCGCGGCCTCGCCGTCCAGGGTGATCCGGCGCAGGTCGATGTAGTAGTCGGCCTCCTTGCCGGAAGAAAGCGTCACCTTGCCGTGCACCACGGCCTTGTCCTTGATCTGCTGCAGCAGCTCGCCGCGCACGTCGTCACTCATACGCACGAGCTTATGCGGTGCCTCACGCGAGGCTCCGCCAGCTCCAGGTCATGGAGATCTCCAGCGGGTCGATCGGGGTGACCAGGCGCGGCAGGGTGTTGAGGCCGTCCGGCGGGCCGGTCTGGGGCTCGAAGCAGACCGCCTCCTCCTGCTCGTCGTAGACCACGGCCCATTCGGCGCGGCTGGTGATCTTCAGCTCCAGGCGGCCCGGCCAGGTGAGTGTGGCCGCCACGCCCTGCGGCATCCCGAAGCAGTCGTCCCAGGGCCCCGGCTTCTGCGGGATCCGGCGGCCGGTCGGGAGGTGGTCCGCGCCCCGCTCCTCCTGCCACTCGGGCGCGAAGTCGAGGTAGACGTCCTCACCGCCCTCCCCCAGGTTCCGCAGGAACCAGGGGTGCCAGCCGGCCTGCCCGGGGAAGGAGTCGGCGGTCGCCTCGACGCCCATGGTGAGGGTGAGCGAGCCGCCGTCTTCGGCGAGTTCGACGAGCTGGGTGACCCGCCCCGGGTACGGCCAGGGCGCCGCCGGGTCTGCGAGGTCGTAGGTGAAGACCCCCTCCGTGGCGCTCGTCCGCACCGTGCGCCAGCTCAGGTCGCGGCCGGTGCCGTGGATGGCGTGCGGCGCGGCGTTGAGCGGCATCCGGTGGAGTTCGCCGCCGTTGCGGAACTGCCCGTGGGCGAGCCGGCCGCACCACGGCACCATCGGGAAACAGCCATACCTGCTGCCCTGCCGCAGCAGCTCCGTACCGCCGACGCGGAGGCTCGCGATCCGGCAGCCGTGGTCCGGCCGGACGGTCAATTCGGTGTCGCCTGCGGCCAGTCGCACGCCCTCCGGCGTCCGCGCCGCGCGCTGCGTGGTGTTGTCGGTGCTCACGGAACCGAGCCTAGCGACGCACCGCGCGCCTCGTGGGACGCCGTACGGAGCGCGGCCGCCACGGGCCGCGAGCCCGGGTCAGCGGCGCCGGCGCAGTACCCGGCCGACGACCACCGCGGACGCCAGCACCACCGCGGCCGCGGGCGCCGCCCAGCGCAGGGTCACGGAGGTGCCGTTCGACTCGGGTGCGGGCACCGGCGCGTACCGGCCGCGCGGCGGGGCGTGATCGACCTCTTCCGCGCTGCGCCCGATCATCGTGCGGCGGGCGTGCGCGGCCTCGGCGGGGGCGAGCCGGTCCGCCTCGTCGCCGTAGCCGTGCTCGGGGTGCACCGAAGGGAACGCGTCCGCGGAATCGCCCGCGTCGGCGTCCTCGCCGGCCTCGGCCGCCGCAACGGGGTCCGCCGTCCCGTCGGGGTCGTCGTCGGCGTCCGGGTCGAGGGACGGGGGCGGCACCTCGGTGTCGAACACTCCGGACCCGGCCGCCTCGTCGGCGTCACCGGCCGGTCCGCCGCCGTCGGCCACCGGCCGCCGCTGCAGATCGCCCGCCAGGTTCTCCGCGAAGCGGTCCAGCAGCCGGCGGCCCACGGTGGCGGCGGACTGATCACTGGCCTCGGCGAGCCTGCCGTCGCGGTGGACCGTGCCGGAGCAGCGCAGCATCGTCCCGGGGCCGGGCTCGGTGGCCGGGGAGAGCCGTACGGCCAGGGTCAGCGCGACCGCCCCGTCGCCCCGCGCCTCGGTGCCCTTGGCCTCGACGGTCACCTCGGCGGCCGCACCGTCGTCACCGGGTCCCTCGTCCGCGGCGGCGCTGACCGTCAGCGTGCCGCGATAGGTGATGGTGGAGCTTCCGATACGCAGACGCAGCCGGCCCTCCGGACAGTGGGGGGCGGCATCGGCGTCGAGCTGGACTCCTGGGACACAGCGCGCCACCCGCTCCGGCTCGGTGAGCGCCTGCCGCACGGTCCCGACGGGAAACGGAACGTACACCTCATGCTCCATGACATGGGAGCCTACCCAGCGCCCGCTGACCCGTGCCCGCCCACGCGGAACTTTCTGACACGGGGCCGGAACCCGCCGCATACCGCTGCCCGCCGCACACCCCGCACCCGCCCGGCCCCGGCCGTTGTCCGGCGTGGCCCGCGCCCGCCGCCACCGCGTCTCCTCTTGCTCTGCTCAGTCCAGATACCGCGGATGCATCAGCGTCGACGCCGGCAGCCCGGCCCGCCGGTCGTGGGTCTCCGCCCGCCGGCCGGCCCGCAGCTCCTCGGCGCTGAGGCCGGTCAGCGGGGGTGCGTCGGGCGCCAGACCGAACGACGGCCGGTGCCGCGCCGCCAGCACGAAGCCCCAGTACCGGTTCCCGGCCGAGGGCGCGGCGGCCGGCACCTCCGCGTCCACCTGCGGGACGGCGCCCGCCGAGCGGTCCGGGCCGCCGGAGAAGGCCGCGGGCCGGCCGGACAGCCGGTACGGAACCGTCGCCAGGCCCACCGACCGGACCGTCGACTCCACCGTCCAGTACAGACGCGAGCGCTCGACCGGCGGCCCGGCGTGCACCACCAGCCGCCCGTCGCGGGCCAGCAACCGCGCCGCGAGGCCGTAGAACTCCTGCGAGTAGAGCTTGGTGCTCGCGGTGATCCCGGGGTCGGGAAGATCGGAGACGATGACGTCGTACGGCGCCGCCCGCCGCCCGGGACCGCCCGTGCCCTGCTGCCGCAGCCACTCGAAGGCGTCGGCGGTCACCACCCGCACCCGGGGGTCGGCGAGCGAGTGCCGGTTGAGGCGCGCGAGACCGGGGTCGGTGCGCGCCAACCGCAGGACGCCGGGGTCGAGTTCGACGACGGTCACCGAGCGGACCGAGCGGTAGCGGAGGATCTCGCGCACCGCGAGGCCGTCGCCGCCGCCGAGCACCAGCACCCGGCCGTGCGGGCCGCCCGCCATCGCCGGGTGCACCAGCGCTTCGTGGTAGCGGAACTCGGTCTCCGCGCTGACCCGGAGCCGGCCGTCGAGATACAGCGCCAGCGGTGCGCCGGAACCTTTCCTCCCCCGCCCCGCACCGGCTCCGGCGCCCGTCCCGCCGGTCATCACCACCTCCTGGACGCCGGTCTGCACCGCGACCCGCGCCGATGAGCCGTACACCGCCTGCCGGGCGGCCCGTTCGAACGGCGTGGCCAGCGCCGCGCCCGAGGCGAGCAGCGCCAGGACCAGCGCGTTGGCGCCGAAGAGCGCCCAGCGGGCGCGGGCACTGAGGTCACGGCGGAACAGCCACAGCACCAGCACGGCGCCGGCCACCACATTGACCGCGCCGGTGAGCAGCGCGCCGGTCAGCTGGCCGAAGCCGGGCAGCAGCAGAAAGGGAAAGGCCAGACCGCCGACCAGCGCCCCGACGTAGTCCGCGGCGAAGAGATCGGCGACCGCGCCGCCCGCGTCCTGCCGGCGCACCCGCTGGATCAGCGTCATCAGCAGCGGCACCTCGGCGCCGATCAGGATGCCGATGGCCAGGGAGAAGCCGACGAGCGCGGAGCGGGACTGGCCGAACCATGCGTAGCAGGCGTAGAGCGCCATCGCGGAGCTGCCGCCGACCAGGGCGAGGCCGGCCTCCACCGCGCCGAAGCCGACCGCCGCCCGGCAGCGCAGCCGCTTGGCGAGCAGCGCGCCGACGCCCATCGCGAAGACCATGACGGACAGCACGACCGATGCCTGGGTGACGGAGTCGCCCACCAAGTACGTGGCCAGGGCGACCAGTTCGAGTTCGTAGACCAGACCGCAGGCGGCGCAGACGAAGACGACGGCGAGGACGAGCAGCCGGCCGGGCCCGGCCGGCACGGGCAGTCGCGCCGGTGTCATGGCTTCCGGCGGGCTGGGAGCGCCGGTGAGAGCGGACTCTGGCGGGTCGATCATAAAGTGAACGCTACGTGACGATTCTGTGGCGCTCCGTCACCCACACGAGTACACCTCGCGGGCTACACCCCTCTATTGGAGCGTTGGCTAAGCGTGGGGCACGAGGGCGCACCGCGCCGCACAGGCCGCACACTCCCCGCCATCCGCGCCCTCCTGAACCCCCACGCCCCCGGCGCACAGCCTCCGCGCCCCTCGCACCACGCACTCCCCACCACCCTGCTGCCGACCGGACCGGTCACTATCGCCCGGCCCCGCTAGACCACCGCGACCCTCGCCCGTACGCCCACCCGGGTACGGGTGGCCACCAGGCGGCCCTCCTGCGGATACGCGTGCCAGGTCCGCCAGCGCACCTGCCCCTGCTGACGCTGTGCCAGCATCGCGGTGAAGGCGTGCGGCGAACCGGGGAACGTACCGGCGAGACCGTGCGGATGCTCCGCCACCAGCGCGAGCAACTCCTGCGCACGGCCGGCGAACGAGCCGCGCGAGAGGGTCTCCACATGGGCGGCGAATTCGTACTCCCAGTCCCCCAGCCGCTTCGCCACCCCGAGCGGCAGCGGTGTGCTGCTGCCCGGCATACAGGCGACCGTTTCGGAGCAGGTGCCGTGCTCCTCCTCGAGAAGCACCTGGTGAGAGGCGCCGAGCAGCCTCAACTGCACCTGGGCGTCCTGGAGTTGGAGATCGAGTACGGCGAGGGCGGGCAGGGGTTCCCTGCCCAGCGCCCAGGCCAGGTCGGAGGCACGGGTATCGGTGTACGCCGTCGTCAAAGAGGTGAGCATGGGTCGGCTCCGCAAGCACGCAGTGGAATGGTGGGCCGGCCCGCCCGAAAAGGATCAGGGATGTACGACTGCCTGCCGGCTCGTGCCCACGTGGGGTCGGAGAACGTGGGGGATTCTCTGGGGAGAGGGAATCATGAAAGCCCCGTCGCCCACAGCGCTTTTACCCATCTTCTCCGGGTTTCCATCCGCTCGGGGGCCTTGCAGTTCAGTTGTTCAACGACCAAGCGCCCAGCGGGTGTTGGCCTTTCGACCACACCCGCCGGGCGCATATGCGACAAGCAACTAGCCATCCGCACATATGGAGTTGGCGCGCAGCACCGTTGGCTCAGCAGCCCGTCGGCTCAGCAGCCGCCGCCACCGCCACCACCGCAGCCGCCGCCTCCGCCACCGCCTCCACCGCCGCAGGAAGAACCGCCACCACAGGAGGAACCGCCGCCGCAGCCGCCGCCCGAACCCCCGTCACTGCCGACCCACCAGCCGCCGCCGGCCGCGCCGGCCGCGCCGGAGCCACGTCCGCGTCCCCCGCCGGAGCCCCGCCCGCTTCCCCCGCCGGAACCGCTCCGCGAGGCCAGGGCAACCAGGCCGATCACCCCCGCGCAGATCACCACGAAAACCACAATCCCCATTTGCCTCACACTCCTTTCGTTCCCCCGAAGCGAGGCACCCGCTCCGTCCGGCGCCCTGTGCGCCGCTCCGGCACCGTCCGGTGCCGTGGACCGTCCTCGTCGACGGCCGTCTCATTCCTCTGTGCGGGGCTGATGCCCCGGCCCCGGCGTCTCAAAGCACAGTTGAGGAAGTCCAGAGGTTCGGCGGAGGATGGCGCCCATGGACCGACCGCTGCTCAACCGCCGCCTCGCCGAATTCGGCACCACGATCTTCGCCGAAATGTCGGCACTCGCCGTACGGACCGGCTCCATCAACCTCGGCCAGGGCTTCCCCGACGCCGACGGACCGGAAGAAGTCAGGGAGGCGGCGGTGCGTGCCCTGCGCGACGGCCGCGGCAATCAGTACCCGCCCGGCCCCGGCATCCCCGAACTGCGCACCGCCGTCGCCGCCCACCAGCAGCGCTTCTACGGCCACCTCGGCCTCTCCTACGACCCCGACACCGAGGTCCTGATCACCGCGGGCGCCACCGAAGCCCTCGCGGCCTCCCTGCTGGCGCTGCTGGAGCCGGGCGACGAGGTCATCGCGCTGGAGCCCTACTACGACTCCTACGCCGCCGGTATCGCGCTGGCGGGCGGCCGCCGCGTCCCGGTGACCCTGCGCGCGGACGCCGAGTCCGGCACCTACCGCCTCGACCTGGACGAACTGCGCGACGCCATCACCGGCAACACCCGCCTGATCCTCCTCAACACCCCGCACAACCCCACCGGCACCGTGCTGTCCCGCGAGGAGCTCGCCGAGATCGCCCGCCTCGCCTGCGAGCGCGACCTCCTCGTCATCACCGACGAGGTCTACGAACACCTCGTGTTCGAGGGCGAGCACCTCCCCCTCGCCTCGTTCCCCGGGATGCGCGAGCGCACCGTCACCATCGGCTCGGCCGGCAAGACCTTCTCGTTCACCGGCTGGAAGGTCGGCTGGGTCACCGCGCCCGCGGAGCTGGTCGGCGCCGTCCGCTCGGCCAAGCAGTTCCTCACGTACGTCTCCGCGGGCCCCTTCCAATACGCCGTCGCCGAGGCACTCGCCCTGCCCGACAGCTACTTCACGGAACTGCGCGACGACCTGCGCGCCAAGCGCGACGTCCTGGCCACCGGCCTCACCGCGGCCGGCTTCCAGGTCTTCCGCCCCTCCGGCACCTACTTCATCACCACCGACATCCGCCCGCTGGGCCACGACGACGGCTTCGCCTTCTGCCGCGCCCTGCCCGAACGCGTAGGCGTCGTCGCCATCCCCAACGCCGTCTTCTACGACCACAAGACCCAGGGCGCCCCCTACGTCCGCTTCGCCTTCTGCAAGCAGGAGGCGGTACTACGCGAGGCGGCGGAACGACTGCAGAAGCTCTACCGGGCGTAGCCGATCTCCCCACGAGCAAATCGTGGTGCGACGGGGCGTCAAACCCCGTAGCCGGGCGGCGGGACATCATCCGGGGACTCCGGCGGCTCCTTGCGGTCGCCGTAGAAGTAGTCGTACAGATCCTGCAGGTAGGCGTACAGAAGGTCATCGCGCCAGAAGTTGACCCTGGTCAGCTCGTACCAGTCCGCTACGGTGGCAGACCGCTCACGAAGCAGGTACTCCAACGCTTCACGCAGATTCCGGGCGTCTGGCGATTCAGGGTTTCGGACGATGTACGACTTGTAAACGGGGACGTCATCGATGAACTCAATATGGAGGCCGGACCGGAAGAATTTACCGACCCCGCCCACCTCCGCGAAAAAATGCGGGACGCTCGATGGCCTGAATTTTCTGGAGTACATCCCCACCTCACTGATTCTGTGGCCCTCCACGTGCCCCCCGGCTGACTGCCCCGCCACAAACAGACGCGAGCCCCGGAGACATGAGCTCCGGGGCCCGCGCAGCGGGGTGGGTGTGGGACGGACGGGCTCAGGCCTCGTCGTCACCCTGCTTCTTGTCGGAGTCGCCTTCGATCTCGGCCTCCAGACCGAGCTGCTCGACGATCCACTTGTCGAATTCGATGGAGGCGCGGACCCAGCTGACCGTGCTCGACACAAAGTGTTCGAGCGAGACACCGGTGCCGATCAGCATCGATGCTTCACCGATCAGACGGACCGTGCCGTCGTCATGGGTGTGGGTGTAGGCCTTGGGCCACAGCGTCCGGCGGTTCCAGTCGTCGATCGCCTCCAGCAGCTTCGACTTCTCGTCGATGCCGTGGGGACGGTCATAGAACGTGCGGACGGAGAAGATCTGCTGCTCCTCCTCGCCCCGGAACATGAAGTACGTGCGGAACTGCTCCCACGGGGCGGCGAGGTCACCCTCCTCGTCGACTACGTACTTCAGCTCCATCTGGTCGAGGAGCTGCTTGACCAGGTCCTGGTCTGGCACGACGGGACCATCAGGCCCCGACGGCTCGGGTTCGGGCTGGCCCCCGAAATTCGGAATCGAGGACGGGTCGATGCTCACCGTGGAATTCCCTTCGTATGGTCCCTGCCATCCTCCCCCACATCCGCCCCGTCGTGGCAACCCGGACGGAGCGGATGCGGGCAAGGTGTCGCCCGGGGCAACGATCGTCGGGCCGGAGGGGTGCCCGGGGCCGCGGCCCCTCCGGCCGGCCCGGTCACGGGGCGCCCCGGTCGCGGCACCGGCCGGCCGTCTCCGGCGCGCCTGCACCGGACGCCCCCGGTCACGGCACCGGCCGGCCGTCCCTGGCGCCCCGGCCGCAGGCACCCCGCTCCCGCCGGTCAGCCCGCCGGCCGCCCCGCCGCCTCCACCGACAGCTGGTCGCCGTCCACGTCCACCCGCACGGTGTCGCCCTCCCGCACCTCGCCCGCCAGGATGGCGCGGGCGAGCTGGTCGCCGATGGCCGTCTGGACCAGGCGGCGCAGCGGCCGGGCGCCGTAGGACATGTCCGGGGCGGGGGCGTCGACGACCGGTTCCTGGCCGAGCCAGGCGAGCCAGGTCAGGGCGCGGTCGGTGACGTCCAGGGTCAGCCGGCGGTCGCCGAGACGGCGCTGCAGATGGTCGAGCTGGATGCGGGCGATCCGCTGCAGCTGGTCCGTGCCGAGCGGGTGGAAGACCACCACGTCGTCGAGCCGGTTGAGGAACTCGGGCCGGAAGGACGCGCGGACCGTCTCCAGCACCTTCTCCCGCTTCTGGTCCTCCTTGAGCAGCGGGTCCATCAGGAAGTTGGAGCCGAGGTTGGAGGTCAGGATGAGGATGGTGTTGCGGAAGTCGACCGTGCGGCCCTGGCCGTCCGTGAGCCGGCCGTCGTCGAGGACCTGCAGCAGGATGTCGAAGACCTCGTGGTGGGCCTTCTCCACCTCGTCGAGCAGGACGACGGAGTACGGGCGGCGGCGGACCGCCTCCGTCAGCTGGCCGCCCTCCTCGTAGCCGACGTAGCCGGGCGGCGCACCGACCAGCCGCGCGACGCTGTGCTTCTCGCCGTACTCCGACATGTCGATACGGACCATCGCCCGCTCGTCGTCGAAGAGGAAGTCCGCGAGCGCCTTGGCCAGCTCGGTCTTGCCGACGCCGGTCGGGCCGAGGAAGAGGAACGAGCCGGTGGGGCGGTCCGGGTCGGCGATACCCGCGCGGGTACGGCGTACGGCGTCCGACACCGACCGTACGGCCTCGGTCTGGCCGATCAGCCGCTTGCCGAGCTCCTCCTCCATGCGCAGCAGCTTCTGGGTCTCGCCCTCCAGGAGGCGGCCGGCCGGGATGCCGGTCCAGGCACCGACCACATCCGCGATGTCGTCCGGCCCGACCTCCTCCTTGACCATGGATTCCTTGGACGCCTCCTGCTCGGCCTCGGCGGCGGCCGCCTCCTCCAGCTCCCGCTCCACCCCCGGGATCTCGCCGTAGAGCAGCTTGGAGGCGCTGTCGAAGTCGCCGTCGCGCTGGGCGCGCTCCGCCTGGCCGCGCAGCTCGTCGAGCCTCTCCTTGAGCGCACCGACGCGGTTGAGGCTCTGCTTCTCCTTCTCCCAGCGGGCGGTCAGGCCGCGCAGCTCCTCCTCCTTGTCGGCGAGGTCCTTGCGCAGCTTCTCCAGCCGCTGGACGGAGCCGGCGTCGGTCTCGTTCCGCAGCGCCAGCTCCTCCATCTTGAGCCGGTCCACGGCGCGCTGGAGCTCGTCGATCTCCACGGGGGAGGAGTCGATCTCCATACGGAGGCGGGACGCGGCCTCGTCGACCAGGTCGATGGCCTTGTCGGGCAGGAAGCGGGAGGTGATGTAGCGGTCGGAGAGGGAGGCGGCGGCGACCAGCGCGGAGTCCGCGATCTGCACCTTGTGGTGGGCCTCGTAGCGGCCCTTGAGCCCGCGCAGGATCGCCACCGTGTCCTCGACGGTCGGCTCGGCGACCAGCACCTGCTGGAAGCGCCGCTCCAGCGCCGGGTCCTTCTCGATCCGCTCGCGGTACTCGTCGAGCGTCGTCGCGCCGACCATCCGCAGCTCACCGCGGGCCAGCATCGGCTTGAGCATGTTGCCCGCGTCCATGGACGAGTCGCCGCCGGCGCCCGCGCCCACGACGGTGTGCAGCTCGTCGATGAAGGTGATGATCTGGCCCTCGCTGGACTTGATCTCCGCCAGGACCGTCTTCAGCCGCTCCTCGAACTCACCGCGGTACTTGGCGCCCGCGACCATCGCCCCCAGGTCGAGCGCGACCAGCCGCTTGTTGCGCAGCGACTCGGGCACATCGCCCTTGACGATCCGCTGCGCCAGCCCCTCGACGACGGCGGTCTTGCCGACGCCCGGCTCGCCGATGAGCACGGGGTTGTTCTTCGTCCGGCGGGACAGCACCTGCACCACCCGGCGGATCTCGTGGTCCCGGCCGATGACCGGGTCGAGCTTGCCCTCGCGGGCGGCCGCGGTGAAGTCCGTACCGAACTTCTCCAGTGCCTTGTACGTGCCCTCCGGGTCGGCGTTGGTCACCCGCTGGCCTCCCCGGTTCGCCTCGAACGCGGCCAGCAGCTTCTTGGCGCCGGCGCCCTGCTGCTCCAGCAGCTCGCCGGTGCGCCCGCCCTTGGCGGCGATACCGATGAGGAGGTGCTCGGTGGAGACATAGGCGTCACCGAGCTCCTTGGCGCGCTGGGTGGCGTCCGCGATGGCGGAGAGCAGATCGCGGTCCGGCTGCGGCGGCGCGACCGTCGAGCCCTGCACGCTGGGCAGCGCGGCCAGCTGACGCTCGGCCCCGTTGCGCAGCGCGGCGGCGTCCGCCTCGACGGCGGCCAGCAGGTCCATGATGTTCTCGTTGTCCTGCCCGGCCAGCAGCGCGAGCAGGAGATGCGCGGACGTCATGTCCGCATGCCCGGCGGTGACCGCCCGCTCATTGGCGGCGCTCAGCGCCTCCCGGCTCTTGTTGGTCAGCTCGGCGTCCACGTCCTCGCGATCCTCCTCGACTCGTCCTGCACGGCCACAGTGCCCAGTCTGAACCCACTCCGGCGCACACTCCGGCACATCCTGCACATACCAACATGCGATAAGTTGAGTCTATTCCACTCAAGGTTGGTTTGGGGAGCCGCCCCGCCCCTTCCTCGCTCACTCGTGCGAGCGAATCGGGGGGGGAACGCACCGCCGCCGCCCGTGCCGCCCGCCGACACTGGCCTTCGACCACAAGGAGGTGCAGCATGACGGCTATGGCACACGCGCCTATGCCCACCGACGAAGAAACCCTCCTGGATTACTTCCTCGCCTTGGAGACGCCCCTGGGCTTCCGAGCCGAGCTGATCGAGGGGGAGATCGTTGTGACACCGCCCACGGACGGGACTCACGAGCACTGCTTCAGCGGGATCGTCTCGCAGATCATGCGACAGTCCGCGGTGGACATGGACGTCTCCGGCTACAAGGGTCTTGAGATGCCCCGCGGCGGCAGGTGCCCCAAGAATCATGTGATCCCCGATGCCACCATCGCCCCACGTGCGCTGCGTCTCTTCCGCGGCGCCCCTCCCTGGATGCCCAGCGACGGCGTAGCCATGGTCGTCGAGGTGACATCGAGCAATCCGGAGCGCGACCGGAAGGCCAAACGGCATTGCTACGCCCGCGCCGGCATCCCGCTCTACCTGCTCGTGGACCGCAGCAGGGCCGAGATCACGCTGTTCAGCGACCCTTCCGGGGACGACTACGCAGGGCACAGCACCGCCCCTGTCGGCAAACCCCTCCCCCTCCCCGCCCCCTTCTCCTTCGACCTGGAAACGGCCGACTTCCTCTGAATCCCGGGCCCCGAACTACTCTGGCCCCCATGGCCCATGACCTCAGCGCCCTCAGCCCGGAGTACCTCGCCTTCTGGGGCGAGTATCTGATGCCGACGCTCACCACCCTCCGTACGGACGGGACGCCCCATGTGGTTCCCGTGGGCGTCACCTACGACGCCGGACAGCGGATCGCGCGGATCATCACCCGCAAGGACAGCACCAAGGTCAAGAACGTCCTCGCCGCCGGGGCGGACGGCGCCACCGTCGCCGTGTGCCAGGTCGACAAGGGGCGCTGGGCGACGCTGGAGGGCCGGGCCCGGGTGCGTACGGATGCCGAGTCGGTGGCCGATGCGGTGCGCCGGTACGCCGAGCGGTACGGCAGGACGCCGACGCCCAACCCCGACCGCGTCATGATCGAGATCGCGGTGACCAAGGCGATGGGCCGGGCCTGAGCACCGGCCCGAGAGCCCGCTCCCCCTCCAGGCGCCCCCTCCGGCCCGCTGGCCGGAAACGGTCCCTCCGGATCCGCTCCGGGCCACCCACCTGGTACTCAAGAGCGACGGGAACCGAACAGCTCCGCGCAATCACGGACGACATCGGACCCGTCCCCTGCAAAAGACAGCAGCTGGAGGCCGTATGGCGTCGGCATTGTGCATCGTGACGACCGTTCCGCGCCGTCCGTCCCCCGCCCGGCCGCACCCGCGCGCCGAGCTCTGCCCGCGCTGTGGCGGCCAGCTCGCCGTCAATCAGGACGGCTGGAAGATCTGTCACGCCTGCGGCTATGCCTCGCCGCCCGGTACAGCCCCTCCTCCACGGGCCGCTCGCGGGGGTATCGTCGCCCCCACAGTCGCCACGCCCCGGAGGGCACGATGAACTCGGTCCGAGTCACGGCGATCGCCTGCCTGATGCCGCTGTCCGAGCTGGACGAGGATCCGTTCCTGGTCGATGACCGCAGCCAGCACGACATGTGCAAGCAGTGGGCGGCGGCCCGTGACTACCACCTGACCTGCCAGCTCAGCCTGCATCAGCTGCGCGCCGACCACAGCGCGCTGTGGCGTGATGTCGAAGAGGGCCTGGTCGATGTGTTCGTGGCGCCCAACCGCCGGGCGCTGGAGAACGCCATCGACGGCGCGGACGAGTTCACCGCGCGCTGCGCCGCGGCCGGCGTCCGCCTGGAGACCGCCGACCTCGACGAGCCGGTCTACACCCTGGCGATGAAGTCGCATGTACACCGGCGGCTGTCGATGCCGACGGCGGGCTACAACGGCTGCTGAGCGGGCCGCGGGCCGAGGGGCCGCCGCGCACACGCGAGAAGGGCCGGGGGGTCACCCCGGCCCTTCGTCACGTCGTACGGGCGTCCGCGCCGCGGCCGGTCACTCCGGCCGCTTGGGGCGCCAGACCACCAGCGCGCTGCCCTGCTGCACATCCTGATACGGCACCAGATCGCGCCGATAAGAGGCGTGCACCGCCGCCTCCCGCTGCTGCATCGCGCTGGCCGCGCCCTCCAGGGCGCCCTGCAGCTCGATGACCCGCTGCTGCAGGGCCGCGACCTGGTTCTCCAGCTCGATGATGCGCTTGATGCCGGCGAGGTTGATGCCCTCGTCCTGGGACAACTGCTGCACCGTACGGAGCAGTTCGATGTCCCGGGCCGAATAGCGGCGGCCCCGCCCGGCCGTGCGGTCGGGCGAGACCAGCCCCAGCCGGTCGTACTGCCGAAGGGTCTGCGGATGCAGGCCGGAGAGCTGAGCCGCGACGGAGATGACGTACACCGGCGACTCATCGGTCAGTTCATAGGGGTTACGACGCTGCCCGCCCCGGCTGTCCATCTCAAGCTCCCTTCGCGGCCTGGAACAGCTCCGCCCGCGGGTCCGGGCCCACGGTCGCCTCGCGATAGGACTCCAGCGACTCCTTCGCCTTGTCGCTGAGGTCACCGGGGACCAGCACCTCTATGGTGACCAGCAGATCACCGCGGGTGCCGTCCTTACGGGCCGCGCCCTTGCCCCGGGCCCGCATGGTGCGTCCGTTAGGGGTGCCGGCCGGCAGCTTCAGCGTCACCGGCGGACCGCCCAGCGTCGGCACCTTCACCTCACCGCCGAGCGCGGCCTCCGGGAAGGTGACCGGCACCGTGATGGTGAGGTTGTCGCCCTTGCGGCCGAAGACCGGGTGGGCGTCGACATGCACGACCACGTACAGATCGCCCGCCGGGCCGCCCTGCTCGCCCGGGGCGCCCTTGCCGCGCAGCCGGATCCGCTGCCCGTCGGAGACGCCCGCGGGGATACGGACCTGCATCGTGCGCGCACTGGTCGCCCGCCCGCTGCCCTTGCAGACCTCGCAGGCGTCCTGGGCGATCAGACCCCGGCCCTTGCAGTCGGCGCACGGGTCGGTGAGCGAGAAGCCGCCGCCCGCACCCCGGCTGACCTGGCCGGTGCCGACGCAGGTCGGGCAGACCCGCGGTGTGCCGTTCTTGTCGCCGGTGCCGGAACACGCCTTGCACGGCGCCTGGCTGGACATCCGCAGCGGGACCGTGGCCCCGTCGACCGCCTCGGTGAAGCTGAGCGTCACCTCGGACTCGATGTCCTGACCACGGCGCGCATGGGTACGGGTACCGGCGCCGCCGCGGTTGAACAGGCCGCCGAAGACGTCGCCCAGGCCGCCGCCGAAGCCGCCGCCCTGGCCGCCCTGGCCCTGGCCGCCGCCCCCGAAGAGGTCGCCCAGGTCGAAGTTGAAGCTGCCGCCTCCACCGGGGCCCGGACGGTAGCCGCCGTTGCCGAACAGCGTGCGCGCCTCGTCGTACTCCTTGCGGCGCTTGCTGTCGCCCAGGACGTCGTTCGCCTCGGAGATCTCCTTGAAGCGCTCCTCGGCCTTGGCGTCGCCCTTGTTGGCGTCCGGGTGGAACTCGCGGGCGAGCTTGCGGTACGCCTTCTTGATCTCCGCTTCGGTGGCGTCCTTCGGGACGCCGAGGACCTTGTAGTAGTCCTTCTCGACGAAGTCCTTGGTGCTCATCCCCGACGTCCCTCCTTCCGCGCGGTTTTCGTTTCTGTCCTCACGTCAGCCCTCTTCCGGGCCACCGCTCTCCTCGTCCGAAGCCTTGGCGTCCTCGTCGGAGGTGGACTTGGTGCTCTGGGCACCGGGCTGCGGCTCGGCGACGGCGACCCGCGCGGGGCGGATCGTTCGTTCACCGATGCGATACCCGGGCTGCAGGATCGCCACGCACGTCGTCTCGGTGACATCCGGTGCGTACGAGTGCATCAGCGCCTCGTGGATCGTCGGGTCGAAGGGCTCGCCCTCCTTGCCGAACTGCTGCAGACCCAGCTTGGCGACCACGGTCTCCAGCGATTCGGCCACCGACTTGAAGCCGCCGACCAGTTCGCCGTGCTCGCGGGCGCGGCCGACGTCGTCGAGGGTGGGAAGGAGCTCGGACAGGAGGTTCGCCGCGGCGATCTCCTTGACCGTGACCCGGTCCCGTTCCACCCGACGGCGGTAGTTCTGGTACTCCGCCTGGAGCCGCTGGAGGTCCGCAGTGCGCTCGTTGAGCGCCGTACGTACCTGGTCCAGCTGCGCCTGGAGCGCTACGTCCGTTACGTCCCCGGCCGGGGCCGAGCCCGCCTTGTCGGCGGACTCGGCCTGCGCCGCGTCTTCGGGAGCGGCGTCAGAGGGGACGTCGGGCTTCTCGTCGAAGCCCGGGGTCTCCTCCGTCACGCGGCACCGTCCTTCTTGGGCTTCTCGTCGTCGACGATCTCGGCGTCCACGACGTCGTCCTCGGCCTTGGCCTGCTCGGCGCCCTCGGCACCGGCAGCGCCCTCGGCACCGGCCGCGCCCTGGGCGTCGGCGTACATGGCCTGGCCGAGCTTCTGGGAGACGGCCGCGACCTTCTCGGTGGCGGTGCGGATCTCCGCGGTGTCCTCACCCTTGAGCTTTTCCTTCAGCTCGGTGAGGGCCTCCTCGACCTCGGTCTTGACCTCCCCGGGGACCTTCTCCTCGTTGTCCTTGAGGAACTTCTCGGTCTGGTAGACGAGCTGCTCGGCCTGGTTGCGGGTCTCGGCGGCCTCGCGGCGCTTGGTGTCCTCGTCCGCGTACTGCTCGGCCTCCTGGCGCATCCGGTCGACCTCGTCCTTCGGCAGCGAGGAGCCGCCGGTGACGGTCATCTTCTGCTCCTTGCCCGTGCCCAGGTCCTTCGCGGTCACGTGCATGATGCCGTTGGCGTCGATGTCGAAGGAGACCTCGATCTGCGGGACCCCGCGCGGGGCCGGCGGCAGACCGGTCAGCTCGAACATCCCGAGCTTCTTGTTGTACGCCGCGATCTCGCGCTCGCCCTGGTAGACCTGGATCTGCACGGACGGCTGGTTGTCCTCGGCCGTCGTGAAGATCTCGGAGCGCTTGGTCGGGATCGTGGTGTTGCGCTCGATCAGCTTGGTCATGATGCCGCCCTTGGTCTCGATACCGAGGGACAGCGGGGTGACGTCCAGCAGGAGGACGTCCTTGACCTCACCCTTGAGCACACCGGCCTGGAGGGTGGCGCCGATGGCGACGACCTCGTCCGGGTTGACGCCCTTGTTGGCGTCCTTGCCGCCGGTCAGCTCCTTGACGAGCTCGGCGACGGCGGGCATACGGGTGGAGCCGCCGACCAGGACCACGTGGTCGATCTCGGACAGGTTGATACCCGCGTCCTTGATCACGTTGTGGAACGGGGTCTTGCAGCGGTCCAGGAGGTCCGAAGTGAGCTGCTGGAACTGCGAGCGCGTGAGCTTCTCGTCCAGGTGCAGCGGGCCCTCGGCGGAGGCGGTGATGTAGGGAAGGTTGATCGTCGTCTCGGTGGAGGACGACAGCTCGATCTTCGCCTTCTCAGCGGCCTCGCGCAGGCGCTGCAGGGCCATCTTGTCCTTGGCCAGGTCGACGCCGTGGCCGTTCTGGAACTGCTTGACCAGGTAGTCGACGACGCGCTGGTCCCAGTCGTCACCACCGAGGTGGTTGTCACCGTTGGTGGCCTTCACCTCGACGACGCCGTCACCGATCTCCAGCAGCGAGACGTCGAAGGTGCCGCCACCGAGGTCGAAGACCAGAATGGTCTGGTCGTCCTTCTCCAGGCCGTAGGCCAGGGCGGCCGCGGTGGGCTCGTTGACGATCCGCAGGACGTTGAGGCCCGCGATCTCACCGGCCTCCTTGGTGGCCTGGCGCTCGGAGTCGTTGAAGTAGGCCGGAACGGTGATGACCGCGTCGACGACCTTCTCGCCCAGGTACGCCTCGGCGTCGCGCTTGAGCTTCTGCAGGATGAAGGCGCTCATCTGCTGCGGGTTGAAGCCCTTGCCGTCGATGTCGATCTTCCAGTCGGTGCCCATGTGGCGCTTGACCGACCGGATGGTCCTGTCGACGTTGGTGACCGCCTGACGCTTGGCGACCTCGCCGACCAGCACCTCGCCGTTCTTGGCGAAGGCGACAACGGACGGCGTGGTCCTGGCGCCCTCGGCGTTGGTGATGACGGTGGGCTCACCGCCTTCGAGAACACTGACGACGGAGTTCGTCGTGCCCAGGTCGATGCCGACCGCACGTGCCATTTCAATTCCTCCAGCTGACTTGAGTGGAACAGGCTCAAGAGTGCAGTACCGAAGAAAACCTGTCAACAGACCTGAGTCAGGGGCGCTCAACTTTTATATCGCCCTTACCGTCACCAGGCCTCCACCGGAGGACGCCGGGGCCTCACACAGGGTTGCCTTCGCGACGCAGATCACCGGCCGGGCGGCTTCATGGGGCGGAGGAGAATGGGTAACCTCAGCGGCAGACCCAAAAAGTTACCGCTTAGTAGTTCCCACCGTTTTCCGCTCTCGCAGGTACGAGGAGCCTCCCATGCAACTCGCCGCGATCATCGTGTCGCTGGTGCTCATCGCGGTCGCCGTGGCGCTGTTCGGCCGCGCCCTCCTGCAGATCTACCGCCAGATGCGACTGGGCCAGCCGGTGCCCGCAGGCACCCGGACCGACGCTCCCACCCAGCGGACCGTCACCGTGGCCAAGGAGTTCGTCGGCCACACTCGCATGAACCGCTGGGGCGTCGTCGGCGTGGCGCACTGGTTCGTGGCGGTGGGCTTCCTCACCCTGCTGCTGACGATCGTCAACGCCATCGGCCAGCTCTTCCAGGCCGACTGGCTGATCCCGGTCATCGGCGGCTGGCTGCCGTGGGAGATGTTCGTCGAGGCGATGGGCACGCTGACGACCGTGGGCATCATCGTCCTGATCGTCATCCGCCAGCTGAACCGCCCCGGCGGCGCCGGCCGCAAGTCCCGCTTCGCGGGCTCCAACACCGGCCAGGCGTACTTCGTCGAGACCGTCATCCTCATCGTCGGCATCTGCATCGTGACGCTGCACGCCCTGGAGGGCGCCCAGCACGGCGTCGACCACTACGAGCCGGCGTTCTTCATCTCGTACCCCCTGGTCGCGTTCTTCAAGGGGATGAGCCTCGGCACCCTGCAGAACCTCACCTACTTCTTCGCCGCCCTCAAGATCGCGACGTCCTTCATCTGGATGATCACGGTCTCGCTCAAGACCGACATGGGTGTGGCCTGGCACCGCTTCCTGGCCTTCCCCAACATCTGGTTCAAGCGCGAGGCGGACGGCGGTGTCGCCCTCGGTGCCCTGCAGCCGATGACCAGCGCGGGCAAGCCGATCGACTTCGAGGACCCGGGCGAGGACGACCAGTTCGGTGTCTCCCAGGTCGAGCACTTCTCCTGGAAGGGCCTGCTCGACTTCTCCACCTGCACCGAGTGCGGCCGCTGCCAGTCGCAGTGCCCCGCCTGGAACACCGGTAAGCCGCTGTCGCCGAAGCTGCTGATCATGGCGCTGCGCGACCACGCACACGCCAAGGCGCCGTATCTGCTCGCGGGCGGCGGCAAGGACATGGAGGGCAACGAGCAGGCGACCGCCGAGCAGCTCGCCGACGTGCCCGCGTCCGCGCTGGCCGAGGCCGAGCGCCCGCTGATCGGCACCCTGGAGGAGAACGGCGTCATCGACCCGGACGTCCTGTGGTCCTGCACCACCTGCGGCGCCTGTGTCGAGCAGTGCCCGGTCGACATCGAGCACATCGACCACATCGTCGACATGCGCCGCTACCAGGTCATGATCGAGTCCTCGTTCCCGTCCGAGGCGGGCACGATGCTCAAGAACCTGGAGAAGAAGGGCAACCCCTGGGGCCTGGCCAAGAAGCAGCGCCTGGCCTGGACCAAGGAGGTCGACTTCGAGGTTCCGGTCGTCGGCCAGGACGTCGAGGACCTCACCGAGGTCGAGTACCTCTACTGGGTCGGCTGCGCCGGCGCCCTGGAGGACCGCGCCAAGAAGACCACCAAGGCCTTCGCGGAGCTGCTGCACATCGCGGGCGTGAAGTTCGCGATCATGGGCGGCGACGAGAAGTGCACCGGTGACTCCCCGCGCCGTCTGGGCAACGAGTTCCTCTTCCAGCAGCTCGGCGCCGAGAACGTCGCCACGCTGAACGCCGCCTTCGGTGAGGACGACGAGGACGAGTCGACCAAGAAGCCGAAGTCGTCGAAGAAGATCGTCGCGACCTGCCCGCACTGCTTCAACACGATCGCGAACGAGTACCCCCAGCTGGGCGGCGAGTACGAGGTCATCCACCACACCCAGCTGCTCCAGCACCTGGTGGACGAGGGCAAGCTCACCCCCGTCACCCCGGTCGAGGGTCTGATCACCTACCACGACCCCTGCTACCTGGGCCGACACAACAAGGTCTACACCCCGCCGCGCGAGATCATCGCCAAGGTGCCGGGCCTGCGGAACGAGGAGATGCACCGCCACAAGGAGCGCGGCTTCTGCTGTGGCGCCGGCGGTGCCCGGATGTGGATGGAAGAGCGCATCGGCAAGCGCATCAACAACGAGCGGGTCGACGAGGCGCTGTCGCTGAACCCCGACATCGTGTCGACGGCCTGCCCCTTCTGCCTCGTGATGCTGACCGACTCGGTCAACGGCAAGAAGAACGACGGCAAGGCGAAGGAATCCATCCAGGTCGTCGACGTGGCCCAGCTGCTGCTGGACTCCGTCAAGACCCCCGTCGACCCGGCGGGCGACGAGGAGCCGGAGGACGCTCCGGAGCCCGAGCCGGTGAAGTAACCGCACGTGCAGGAACGTTGGCCGGCGGCCGGTCCCTCACAGGGGGCCGGCCGCCGGCCTTTCCGGACGGCCGGTGCGGCCATTGCGGGGCGGCGGGCCACCGGGGAGCATCGGGGGGCTGCGGCCGGCGACACGACAACAGGCTTACAGGTGGGGTGGATACGGCATGGGAAGACGGATCGCCGCGACGGCAGGGCTCGGGCTGGCCCTTGTGCTCAGCTCCTGCGGTCTGCTCTCCCCCGCAGGCGACGCACGTCCCTCCTCGCCCCACCGCTCCTCCTCGCTGCCGCGGGCGCGCCCCGTCCCCGCCGGTCACGGCAGCCGGACCGCCCACGACTTCAACGGCGACGGCCACCCCGACCTCGTCCTCGACAGCCTGCTCGCACCGTCCGGCGGCCATGACGACGACCCGGGCATCGGCATCGTCTACGGCTCCGCGCACGGACTCGTCCCCGCCACCCGGGAGTTGCTCACCCCGGCCCGCCACGCCGCCCCCACCGCGGGGACCGTCCCCGCGTCCTTCGACGCCGAGACCGTCTGCGATCTCGACCGGGACGGCTTCAGCGACCTGGTCGTCACCACCGACCCGCCCTACGACGGCATCGGCCGCCCGCCCGTCCCCGTACAGCTCCTCTTCGGCTCACCGCACGGCCTCGGTCCCGCCCGTGCCGTGAAACTCCGCATCCCGGACCGGGCGAGATTCGGCAACGAATGGCCCGACCAGCCGGTCTGCGGCGACTTCGACGGCGACGGCGCACCCGACCTGGCCGTCACCGCCTCCGGCCCCCGGATCAGCTATCTGCGGGGCCCGTTCACCCACACCGGCGCCCCGAAGGCGGCCGGAGCGCCGGTCGACATCCCCGGCACCGCCCTCGCGACCACCACCCCCCTGTCGTCGTCCGACATCGACGGCGACGGCACCGACGACCTCCTCGTACGGGCCGCCGACCCCGGCCGCCGCGCCCGCAGCCGGCTCGCCCTCGGCGGCCCCCGGGGCCCGCTCCGCGCCGGCCCGGCCGCCTACCCGCCCGGCTACGCCACGGTCTTCGGCCGCTTCACCGGGGCCGGACGGGGGGTGACCTCCGTCACCGCCGACACCGGTGGTCTGCTCTCCGTCGGCGGCCGCCCCGGCGGAATCCGTACCGGCGCGGGCCGGATCCCCACCCTCGCCGCCGGTGATGTGGACCACGACGGCAACCCTGATCTCGTCGTGGCCGGCAGCCGCCCCGCCCTGCTGAGCGGCACCGCGAACGGGCTCTCCACGACCGCCCGCCGCCTGCCCGTGCCCCGTCTTCCCGGCTCCGGACGCCCGCACTCCACCGTTCTCGCCCTCGCCGACTTCGACGGTGACCACCGCGCCGACCTCGTCCTCCTCACGCAGCGCGACCGCACCCACGACAGGGTGACGGTGCTGCCCGGCGGTCCGTCAGGACTCGCCGCGCGGCCCGCACACTCCTTCACCACGGCGGATTTCACGGCTCCCTGACGGTGCGCCAGCCGAGTTGTGGCCGGTGGCTAATACACTTGTCCCGGCGCGGGACGCATCCGAGCATGACGCCATGAACACAGACACGGGCAGGGCCACGGCCGACGATCCGAGCACCCTGGTACGCCCCGCACCCCGCCAGACGCCGCCCGCCCCGCCCGTCACGGTCCGGCTCGCCCTCCCCACCGACGCCCCCGCGATCGCCGCCGTCCACCAGGCGTCACGGCAAGCCACCATGCCCTACCTGCCGCCCCAGCGCCGTACCCACGCAGAGGTCACCCGCTGGATACGGGAGATCGTGCTGCCGCAGTGTCACACCCTCGTCGCCGTCCGTGGCACGGCGCTCCTCGGCTATGCGTCCCTGCAGGGCGAGCTGCTCGAACAGCTCTACCTCCGCCCGGAGGTCCGGCGCACCGGCATCGGCTCCCTCCTCCTCGCCGAGGCGCGACGGCTCCGCCCCGACGGCCTGTACCTGCATGTCTTCCAACTCAACACCGATGCAAGGGCGTTCTACGCCCACCACGGCTTCCGGGTCGTGGAGGTCAACGACGGCAGCGCCAACATGGAGAACCTGCCGGATCTCACCCTCCGCTGGACACCGGCCCCCGGCCCCCGGCCCCCTCGGGGAACCCCCTAGGGGATGTCACAGGTCAGCAGCAAACCGGGGCCCGAACCCCCTGCTCCGCCTCGCAATCCACGCGGACCAGGTACTTTCGAGTACGTGGCTGGATTCAGGATGGGTCGCGGACGGGATGCCCGCCCCGCGCAGAACGGACAGCAGGGGCAGCAGGGGCAGCAGGCTCCGTACGGGCAGCAAGGGCCGTACGGGCAGCAGCCCCCCTCGCCGCCTGGGCAATGGCAGCCGGCACCGCAGCAGTACGGCGGCGGACCGCAGGGGCAGCCGCAGCCGCACGGGCAGTACGGCGAGCCCGAGTACTTCGGCGACGGTGCCTATGAGCCCCAGCAGCAGTCCTACGCACCGTATGCGAACGACAACAACCCTGGTCACACCCAGCAGTTCAGCGTCGGCGACGCCCCGGACGCCTACGGCGCGCCGGCCGGCCAGTACGACGGCGGCTCCGACCAGTACGGGGCGGGCGACACCTACCGCGCCGGCCAGACCAGCGCGCCCCCGGCCGGCCCCCGGCTGCAGTGGAAGCAGCTGCTGTCCGGCATCGTGCTGCGCCCCGACGCCACGTTCTGGCAGATGCGCGACCACCAGGTGTGGGCCCCGGCGCTGATCGTCACCTTCGTCTACGGCGTGCTCGCGGTCTTCGGCTTCGACAAGGCCCGCGAGGATGTGCTGAACGCCACCCTCTCCAACATCATCCCGTGGGTGCTGATCACCGCGGTGATGTTCATCGTCGGCAGCCTGATCCTGGGCGCGGTCACCCACACCATGGCCCGCCAGCTCGGCGGTGACGGTGCCTGGCAGCCGACCATCGGCCTGGCCATGCTGATCATGACGATCTCGGACGCGCCCCGGCTGCTGTTCGCGATGTTCCTCGGCGGCGACAGCACCCTGGTCCAGGTCCTGGGCTGGCTGACCTGGCTCGCCACCGGCTATCTGCTCACCTCCATGGTCAGCAAGTCGCACGACCTGCCGTGGCCCAAGGCGCTCGGCGCCGCCGCGATCCAGCTGGTCGCGCTGCTCGCCCTGGTGAAGCTCGGCACCCTGTAGGGGCCACACCGGCCACGGCAAGGGGCCCGCCCCGGAGCACTCGGCTCCGGAGCGGGCCCCTTGTGTAGGACAGGCTCGCTCCCTACGGGCCTCAGGCGAACCGCTGCCCGGCCGATCCGTCGCACGCCTGCAGCCGCAGCGGTTCCTTCGCCCCGGCCAGCGTCAGGCACAGCGAGGGCGCCGCGGCCGGCCGGAGCGTGCCGCCGTCGGCCCGTACGAACTGCTGGTTGGCCGCGCCCGAGCAGTTCCACAGCACCAGCCCGGCCCCGGCCGTGTACCGCGCGCCCGGCACGTCCAGGCACCGGTCCTGGGTCAGCTCCACATGCAGCGACCGCTGCCCCTCGTCGTACCACCAGCCCTGGTTGCGCTGCCCGTGGCAGTCCCAGCCGCCGACCGCCGTGCCATTACGGCTGGCGCCCCCGGTCGCATCGACACAGCTCCCCGTCGCGGCGTTCTTCAGCGGCCGGTAGGCGTCGTCCCAGGCGCCCGGGTACAGCTTCGGCTGCCCGGTGCTCGCCGGATCGGCGCAGGACGCCTCGCGCAGCCCTGACGCGTAGAGCTGGGTCAGACACGAGGCGAACGCGCCGTGCCCGCGGGCGTTGGGATGGAAGGACTGCCGCACCGAATTCGAGTTCGGCGGGAAGGGGTTGGAGAGGTTCACATACAGCCCGCGGGCCCAGGTCTCCTCCATGCACACCTCGTGCCCGTGGAACAGCCGCGAGGCGTCCAGATAGGTCGCGCCGGAGTCCCGCGCGGCCTTCCGCACCCCCTTCTCGAAGGCCGGCACGGCGGCATTGCGCCCCCAGCCCGCGTCGGAGGTGTAGCCCGTGCAGCCGCCCGGCAGCTTCCCCGGATACCGCGGGTTGTCCTCGACATCCGGCCCGATCGGGCTCGGATACGACATCACCACGAGCCGGTAGTCGCCGTCCGCGTAGCCGGCGTCCCGCATCACGGTCCGCAGATCGCCGACCGTCTTCCCGACCTTCGGCACCAGCCCGTCGACCCGTGCCTGCCAGCCCGGCTGGTACTTCGGCTCGCAGGTGCCCTGCAGCAGGAACCAGCGGGTGACACAGTCCGTCATCACCGGCCCGAACTGCAGATCGTCATTGGCGCCGGCCACCAGGAGCACCATCTTCAGCCGGGTGTTACGGGCCGCGATGGCGAGGCTGTCGCTCTGCACCAGCTCGTCGGCGTACTGCTTGCTGCCGCCGATCACGATGTTGCCGGTTCCCGCGCCCGAGCAGGCGGCGTTGTACGTCACCTCCGCCGCGATCCCGGTCCGGTGGATCGCCGAGTCCGGCGACCGGTGACACCAGTTGTCCGGACCGTCCGTCCCCGACTCGTACGTCCCGACGCCCTCCCCCGAGATCTCGCTGTCCCCCAGCGAGATCAACGAGGTCTTGCGCTCCCCTAGGGGCCGCTGGGCCGGGTCCCCGTAGAGCCGGTCCGCCTCCTGGGCCCGGATCTTCTCCAGCTCGGGCGCCAGCGGCTTGGCGGCCGTGGCGCCGGCGGCCGCCGTGCCGCCCGTGGCCCCGGGGGCGGCGCTCGCCCCGCCCGCCGCCACGGTGCACACCATGGTCAGGGCCGCCGTCGAGGTCGCCACGGCGGTCCTCAGCCGCCGCCCGCGCCCCGTCCGCGACCCGTATCCCGTACTCCGCCCACGTAACGCCCACCGCCCGCGTCTCGCACGCACTATGGGGCCTCCCTTCCCGTCTGCCGTCACCGCGGGTTGTACTCGGAGGTAGCCCACAGCGGAACACCAGGAACGGGATTGGCCGAAAGCGGCACAACGAAAAGCCGGCCGACCGCCAACTCCCTTACCGGGAGCGGCAATCGGCCGGCCCTGTCACCTCAGGCGTCGAGAATCTGCCCCTCGCGCCGCACGACCGGCGGCTCGACGCTCCACGGGAAGTTGATCCACTCGTCCGTGCGCTTCCACACGTACTCGCACTTCACCAGCGAGTGCGACTTCTCATAGATCACCGCGCTGCGGACCTCGGCCACCGTCCCCTGGCAGAAGTCGTGCACGAGCTTCAGCGTCTTACCGGTGTCGGCGACGTCATCGGCGATCAGCACCTTCTTGTCCGAGAAGTCGATCACGTTCGGCACCGGCGCCAGCATGACCGGCATCTCCAGCGTAGTCCCGCGCAAGGCATAGTCTTGTTGCTGGAGGGCTACATGACGACGTCTGTTGTTGCAGCTCGGAGCGAGGTTCCTCGCTCCCTGGTCCTTACCGGTGATCGGGGCGAGGGTCCTCGCTCGTTCACTGGTTTGCGCGGCGCTAGGTACGCACGTAAGAGCGCGTACCGCGGGAAGAGCGCGCGCCGAGGCTTCTCGGTGCGCGAGCAACTCGACGCCTCGCAGGCTGACGCCGACCGCCTCGGCGTGGGCATCGTCGAAGACTTCGTAGACGATGACCGCTCGGCTTCTCGCTTCCGCGACCGCGAGCGCGAAGAGTTCGAGCGCATGATCGAGTGGATTGAGGCTGGAAAGCTCGACATCGTTTTCGTGTGGGCGTCGACTCGGCTTCAGCGCGAGTTGGACGTATACGTACTGAGCACCACGCGACCCACCTGCGATGCCTGCAATCACTGACGTTCCCTGGCGTCCTCCAGACTGAGGACTACGCGCACGCGCTGTTCGCCGGCGTGATTCCGGCCCTTCCTGACGACGAGGTGCAGGCTCGGGTCGAGCACCGCATGAAGCGGCGCAACATCCTTGAGCGTGAGAACCCACCACAGTTCGAGGCGATCGTTTTCGAGGCCGCTCTACGCATGAGGGTGGGCGGGCGAAAGGTCGCCCGCGATCAACTCGAATACGTGTTGTCCGCGTCCGAGCGCCCCGGGATTACCCTGCGAGTGATTCCGTTCACGAGCGAGGACTTTATCGAGGTCACACAAACAGTGATGTATGCACGCGGTGTCGTGACGCAGCTCGACACTGTCCATATCGACACCCCGTTCGGCGGCGGATTCCTTGATGCAGCCGCGGACCTAAATCGATACCGCACACTGCTCGACCTCGCCGAACAGGCAGCACTGACCCCCGAAGAGTCGCGAAGTTTTATTCACCACGTCGCACGAGAACTGTGAGAGTCCAGGAATGAACAGCGAAATCAAGTGGCAGAAGTCGAGCTTCTCCGGTGGCGGCGGTGAGCAGTGCCTCGAATTGGCCGAGGTCGCCGGCGAGATCCTCGTACGCGAGAGCGACGACCCCGGCGTGATCGTGAAGACGACGCAAGCCAAGCTGCGCGCGTTCGTCCTCGGCGCGAAGAACGGTGAGTTCGACCACCTTTTCAGCTAGGCGCAACCAGGGCCCAACGATGCCCCCCACCCGATCCGGGTGGGGGGCATCTGCATATGCCAATCCGCATGTATGCCCCGGAGCACACTTGCCGCCTCGCCCGCCGTAGCGCTACCGTCGCAATGCGTCGCCGCCTTGGGTCGATCCCTCGGCAAGTCCGTACCCAACGGCGCGTAACTCTCCCTGTTCTAACGCCTTTTGGGAGAGCCCCCGTAGGTTGCCCCTGCCTGCCTGCCCTGACAGGTAGGGGCAACCATGGCGCTAGGGCAGGAGAGCGGCTATGCACAACCGCCAGTCGGCCACAGCCTCACCAGGGGCAACCTTGTCTCGCGTCGCTCCGCTCGCCGAGGCTCACGTCGAGCAGGGATACCTCGTTGCCGTCCTATGGCGCAGGTCGACCAACCGCGCCGACGAGGAACCACCGAAGATCGCGAGCGCACCGCACATCGTGCCGACCGCACACGCCGCCATCCGCGCCATCCGCGTCAGCCTCCGCACACACCACGTGTTCGGCATGACTCCGCGAGAGCAGCGCCGTGCGGTCGAGTGGTCCGAAACCGGGTGGGTGCATGCGCTCGCCACTCTCCGGAACGGCGATACCAGCGCCTTCACTGTCGTGCTCAGCAGCGGCGGACAAGCCGAGTGGTCCGCAAGACCAATTACGTATCTCAGCCTGTCCACCTGCCTGCGCGAGGGGCCAAGCGCATGAACGCAACGATCATCACCGATCACCTTGGATGGGGCGAGGCAGCGGCCGGCGAGCCCGTACGACTCGTCGAGCACAACGGCGCTGCATGGGTGGCGCTTTGGGCCGACGAGTGCCTCATCATGCGCCCTACAGGCTCGGGCCATATGGACGCCCCGCCCGTGGCGTACACGTCGCCCATCCGCCTGCCGTACGACGACGAAATGCAGCCGCTCGTCGACGAGTTGATGCGGTTGGGCACCGTGCAACGGCTCACTAACCCGTCGTTGTGGGACGCCATCACAACCGCGTTGCTGCGACAAGCCACCCCAGGGGAACGAGCACACACGACCCACCGTGTGTACTGCGCCACATACGGCCGCACCCTCGATACGTTCGCCGGCCCGCTGTCTCTCGTCCCGAGCCCCGAGCGCGTGCTCACCGTCTCCGACGGGGGGTTCGCCGCGGTCGGCGCAGCCACGGCGCGCGAGGCCCTACGCTCGGCCGCCGAGGCGTACCTCGTCCATGCCGAGCAATGGCAGCACACCCCGCCCGAGGCCCTCGTGCAGTGCCTCGCCGACGTTCGCGGAATCGACGCCGCCGCAGCAGCCGTAGCAGTGGCCGACTTCACGAGCGACTACTCGATCTACCCGCACGGCGACCTCGCCCTGCGCACATGTGCAAGCCGAGCGGCCCCCGCCCTTTCGCTTCCAAGCACCGACCGCGAGTTCGAGGCCCTGTGGCGACGATGGGCCCCCGATCCCCTCGCCCTGCACACCCTGACTCTGTTCACGTTGACATGGGGGAACCATGCACGCGCCCACGCGCACGCACGATCTGATCGTTAGTCCGTTCCTCGACGAGTACCTCGTGTTACGCCCGGGCGACGTAAGCGGCGTGAAGATCAAGGGGCATCACTACTTGGAGTTGCAGCAACGCGCGCACACCGAGGCGCCCTTACCCGCCTGGCTTCACAGCGCCGCGCGCCGCCGATGGGGACTCAACCTCGCCGACCGTCCGGTGCGCGAGTCGCTGCTCATACGCGACCCCTCGCCGTACGGGCACGGCCGCGCCTCGTACGAGGTGAACAACGGGTGCAACTGGGCTTGCGACCACTGCGTGTACGGGGCCAAGCGGCACGAGGGCCTCGCGTGGTCAGCCCGCGCGCGACTGCTGCGCATCCTCCGTGACGCCGGCGTTCTCTGGGTCGAGCTCGGCGGCGGCGAGGCCACCATCGACAAGCACTTTCCCGAGACGTACGCGCTCGCCTACGACCTCGGCATGATGGTGGAGATCCTCACGAACGGGTCGACTCTGTTCCGCCCGCACATGCTCGACCTGCTCACCAACCGGCCCCCCTACCGCGTGACGCTCAGCGTCTACGGCGCCACCGAGGACACGTTCGACCGCTTCACTAACCGGCGCGGCGCCTTCAAGAAGTTCATGCGTGGGTTGGCCGCTGCGCGCGAGGCCGGCCTGCCTCTGTCTCTCAGCGTGGTCATCACCGAGAAGAACGCGCACGAGGCACCCGCCATGCGAGCACTCGCCGAACGGTTCGCCTCCCGCGTCCGCGAGTACACGCACATGTCACCTACGTTCACCGGCGACTCGGAACCGCTCGCGCAGCAGGCACCCGAGTACCTGCACAACCGAACGCCTTTCACCGGATGCGACGCCGGCCACACGTCCTTGAACGTGAACCCTTTCGGTCTGGCGACCGTCTGCAAAGTCTCCCGCGATCACCCGATTCCACTCCTGAAAGAGGGGGTCGCGGGTCTTGCCCGGCTCGGGGGTATCTCCGACCGAGCGCTACAGCGTCACAGCGGTTGCAGTGGCTGCGCTCTACAGAAGACGTGCACCACCTGTATGCCGCTCGTGAACCTGTACCGCAAGGCCGGCTCGTCCCTGGATCGGTACTGCCAGCACGCATAAGAAGGAGACCGCCATGGCACCGCCCGTAGCGACCGCGCCCGCCGCCGTCGCGACCAAGCCCGTACCCGTCAACATCACGACCCGTCCCGCGGTCGACGACGAGATCGAGTTCGTCGACGACCTCGACAGCCTCGCCGGCAACGAGGCGATGCGCGGCTGCGGCAACGACAACCCGTACTAGGCCACTCCGCGCAACGCGACACCGAGGCCGCCCGCCGCGTGCGGGCGGCCTCGCCCATTCCGAGCCCTACACTCCCGCCGTGGTGACCATGAGAATGCATTGGGATGACCTACCGACTGCCACTCGCGACGCAGTCGCCGCCCGTACCGGCCCGATCTACGCAACGGCCAGCAGCGACAAAGGGCTGAACAGCGAGCTCGCCGCCACCCTCGACACGCGCGCCGGCCGCGTCTTCGTCAAGGGGCTGCGCTGCGATCACCCTCGCGCGTGGACTCAAGAGCGCGAGGCCACCATTAACCCCTACGTCGCTCCCCTCGCCCCGCGCCTGCTGTGGCGCATCAACGATGGCGAGTGGCACCTGCTCGGGTTCGAGCACCTCGACGGACGCCCCGCCGAGTACGCCCCGGGCAGCGACGACCTGCCGCTCGTCGCCGAGGCAATCATCACGCTTTCCGGCGTCCACGCCCCCAGCGACGTCGAGCTTAAACAGATCGAGCAGCGATTCGCCGACTACGTCGACCACCCCGACGACGCCGCACTGCTGCGCGGCGACACCGTCCTGCATACCGACTGGACGCCCGACAACGTCCTGATCGTGGGCAACGTCGCGCGCATCGTGGATTGGGCATGGCCTACCCGTGGCGCGGCGTGGATCGACGCCGCATGTTGGGTGGTCTGGCTCGTCGCTGCCGGACACGCCCCGGAAGACGCCGAGCTGTGGGCCGCTAAGACTCCGGCGTGGTCCACCGCGCCGGCGCGCGCTCTCGACGTGTTCGCCGCCGCGCAGCAACGGCTCTGGGCCGGTATCGCCTCGGACTCCCCCGAGGTCGCGTGGAAACGGAAGATCGCCGACGCCGCGCAGCAGTGGCTCACCTACCGGCAAGCCTGACGAGGGGGCACGATGCCGACCGACCCGACCATTCACCCGCACGAGACCCTCACCGCGCCTACGGGCGAGCGCGTACAGATCGACGAGGACATGTCGCCCATCGTCCGTGATCTGTGGCGCCTCGGATACGCGACGAGTGCCTGCTGCCAAGACGTCGGCGAGGCGACCGCCGGCGTTCGAGAGAAGCGCACGGACCCACTCGGATACGGGGGCGACCCGTTCATCGAGTACCACCGTGGATGGGCGCTGCTGAAACTTCCGATCCCGGACGCCATGCGCTTCGTGGCAATGCTTGCCGAGACGCCGACGTTCGGCGAGCGAGTTCGGCACCCATGGCGCCCCGGTTCATGGCGCATGAATGTTCCACTCGAACCGGACGGATTCAGCGACGCTGCTCTGCTGCACTTCCCGAAACAGCAGATTCCCGAGCTCGCCGAGACCCTACAGAACCAATAGGACCGCCCCCGAAAGACAGCGCCCGCCGACCCCGTGAACAGTGGGGACGGCGGGCGCTTGCACGTCTCAGGCGTCGAGCACCTGTCCGTCGCGGCGTACGACGGGCGGTTGAACTGACCAGGGGAAATTAATCCAATCATCCGTGCGCTTCCACACGTATTCGCACTTGACGAGGCTGTGCGACTTCTCATAAATCACTGCGGACCTAACCTCGGCTACAGCATCGAGGCAAAAGTCGTGCACGAGCTTCAGAGTCTTTCCTGTATCGGCCACGTCATCCGCGATCAGGACTTTCTTATTCGAAAAATCAATCGCGTTCGGTACGGGGGCCAACATAACCGGCATTTCGAGAGTCTGACCAACTCCCGTGTAAAACTCGACGTTGACAAGATGAATGTTCTTGCAGTCGAGGGCATACGCCAGCCCGCCGGCGACGAACACGCCGCCCCGCGCGATGCTCAGCACGACGTCCGGCTCGAACCCATCGTCGGCAATCGTCTGGGCGAGCTCGCGCACCGCGTCGCCGAACTTCTCGTAGGTCAGGTTTTCGCGTACATCGCTCATGAGGGGCCCCTCGCAGGTCTCAGTCAGTGGGAGTCAGATACGGCCGCAGGCGTGCCCGTGGGCACCGCCTCGGACGGGCGCCATCGCACGGCACCGGGCCCCCGGGCGAGAGATCGAGCGAGACCTACGGCTAGGCGCCGCGCATTGTGATTTACTCGGCGCCACGAACGTCATCCCGAGCGAGTCCCGGTGATGGCTACACCGCCTCTTGCGCGGGACAACCAGGGTGGTCCCCACCCCGGTGTAGAACTCCACATTCACCAGGTGGATGTTCTTGCAGTCCAGCGCGTACGCCAGACCCCCTGCGACAAAGACGCCGCCGCGGGCGATCGACAGCACGACATCGGGCTCGTACCCGTCATCGGCGATCGTCTGCGCCAGCTCACGGATCGCCCCGCCGAACCGCTCGTACGTCAGGTTCTCCCGCACGTCACTCACGTATCTCTCTCAGACCTTCTGTGTCCACACCCTCTGCCACGCGCCCGCCCTGTAGAGCGCGCCCCCCACACCGACGCGGCCGTGTCATACCTGCGTGCGGTGGAAGTTCTTGAACGAACGGGACGGCGTCGGACCGCGCTGCCCCTGGTAACGGGAGCCGTACTTCTCACTGCCATACGGGTGCTCCGTCGGCGAGGTCAGCCGGAACATGCACAGCTGCCCGATCTTCATGCCCGGCCACAGCTTGATCGGCAGCGTGGCGACATTGCTCAGCTCCAGCGTCACATGCCCGCTGAACCCCGGGTCGATGAACCCGGCGGTCGAATGCGTCAGCAGCCCCAGCCGCCCCAGCGAGCTCTTTCCCTCGAGCCGGGACGCGAGGTCGTCGGGCAGCGTGATGACCTCGTACGTCGAGGCGAGCACGAACTCGCCCGGGTGCAGGATGAACGCCTCATCGCCCTCGGGCACGACCTCACGGGTCAGGTCGGACTGCTCGACGGCGGGGTCGATGTGCGGATAGCGGTGATTCTCGAACACCCGGAAATAGCGGTCGAGCCGCACGTCGATGCTGGACGGCTGCACCATCGACTCTTCGTAGGGGTCGATACGCACCCGACCAGCATCGATCTCGGCCCGGATGTCCTTGTCTGAGAGAAGCACGCAGACGAGGATACGCGCCCGTCCGGCCCCCCTCGCACGACGAGGGCCCGGCCCCCCACCGGGGAAGCCGGGCCTCGTCCACTCCTCGTCCTGCTGCCGGCCACTGCCTCTCTCACGAGGCACGGCCGCCGCTCTCAGCGAAGTGCCGCGACTTCCTTGATCGCCGCCACACTTCTCTTGTCTTGATCGCTTCTGCTTCTCGTGACCGCTACCGCTTGGCGTGCTCGACGGGCACCGAGTGCCGCAGCCGAGCACAGCGCGGGCAGCGCAACAGCCGTCCGGGACCGAGCCGGTCGGTGGTCTGCATCGGGAACGAAGCGGTGCTGAACACGTGGCCCTCGGCACAACGTACGACGGTGCGCTCCATCAAGTCCCTCTCCCAACTGCGTGGACAACAAAAGCCACATTAGGGGATGAACTGGGCGCCATCACACGCGGCACTCCGACGCCCAACCGTACGCCCCAACTCCCGCACCCCGCACCCACATCCCACCCCGAACCACACCCCACCGAGACCACGGCCCACACCCCGCCCCACACCCCCACTCACGACATCCGGGCATGCCAAATGCACCGCGGGGCGGCGATGGGGTAGAGTGTGCGACGATGTTCCGCTCTCGATCCGAGACGGGATCACGCGGGTGTAGTTTAATGGTAGAACATGAGCTTCCCAAGCTCAGAGCGCGGGTTCGATTCCCGTCACCCGCTCCATGCAAAAGCCCCAGGTCAGGGACCTGGGGCTTACTTGTTGTCTAGACCGCTTTGGGGTCGACCAGCCCTCCACCAGCCCTATCTGGCGACGGAGGCGCAGATTCCGCGAACTCCCCCACCGAGCCAGGCGCCTTGACAGCCGATCTTCTCGAATAGCGAGACACATCTTCTGTGACTTGGGCCACCTGCGCCTGAGGGGTCGTGAGATTACGGATGCAAAATGGGCCCTGGGGAAAGAAGTTCATCTGGCGCCTTGCCTCCGCGCCGGAGGGCGAACGCGCTCCGCTGTCCTCTGCCACGAATTCTTGGCCGTTTGCCAGGCGAGCTTGACCGACTTCCATCCCGGTGCCCTCCACTATGAGGCGCGGTCAGCGGGGAGGCGGCCCGAAGAGGAGTTCTGCGAGTCGGCGCCGTACCGCTGGGTTAGCCATGGCGTCGCCGGTGCTGTAGAACGTGAGGTTTTCCGAGTCACTGATGAGCTGCGGTGCGTAGTACTCAAGCCTGGGATGCTTCTTCATCACGGGGCACGCAGGCGCATGCGGCAGGCGGTGGCCGCCACGGCCAGCACACGACGTACAGCTGCCAGTGGCATCGCGTCGGCGCCCGTCTTGAGGCAGCGGTGTCAGCCACCCTTCGCCCTTGCACTCCTGGCAGATGCTCTCCTTCGCGTGGCAACTGCATGCTGCGGTGGTATCGGCCACTTGGGACTTCATAAGGGGACGATAGCCAGCGGCACGCGGCTGATGGTGGCGGATCTGAGGATTGGGCACAGCGGTCATACGCGCTTGCCAGACGGCCATGATCGCTTGTCAGCGGACATCCGCCGAAGCGCAGCGCGGCGAAGGCAGGACCGGTGTTGCTGACCGGTCCTGCCTTCGCCGCGCATTGCCCTCTGAGCAGGGGAAGCTGGCGCCTCACCCGGAGCGCTTGCGCTTCTCCGCCTGGCGCTCGGCTGCCTCCCGGCGTTGCTGGCGCACCTCGGCGTCGATGCTCTTCGCGAGCTTGCGCTGGTGCTTCTTCTTGGAGTGTTGGTAGATCAGCTGAGCCTTCGGGCTGGACTGGCCCGCGCGGACCATGAGGTCCTTGAGCTTCGCGCCGGAGTCAGCCGCCAGGGTGTTGCCGGTGTGGCGCAGATCGTAGAAGCGGAAGTTGTCCGGCAGTCCCACCGCGATGCGCGCCTTGCGCCACTTGCGCCCGAAAGAGGACCGTCGCAGAGCGGCCCCTCGCTCACCCACGATGAGGAGTCCGTCCGGCTCCTTCTCCGCGAACCACTGAAGGTGGCGGTGCAGCTCGGGCACGATGAAGTCGGGCAGGTACACCGCGCGCTTGCCCGCCCTCGACTTCGGATCGCCGATCACTTTCTTGCCGTTGGTGAGCTCCGGCGCGGCGCGCCTTATCCACACCACACCCTCGTCGACGTCAATGTCGCTGCGACGCAGCTCCGCGAGTTCTTCGGGACGCAGGGACGCGAAAGCACCGAGGAAGATCATGATGCGCCAGCGAGGTCCGATGGCTTCGGCCAGCGCATAGACCTGTTCGACCTCGGCGACGTCGCGTTCGTCGGCCTCCTCCTTGCCGGCGCCCTTGATGCGGCATGGGTTGCTCTTGAGGAGATCGTCGTCGACCGCTGTTTGAAGGATGGCCTTCAGCAGGCGGTAGGACTTGGCCACCGTCGTCTTCGCACCATTGGTTGCCTTCAGCCGCTCGGCTCGCCAGACGCGCACATCCGACGGTTGGATCCCGTCCAGGTCCCAGGTGCCGAACGTGGGCACGATGTGCCTGGCGAGCAGGCGGGTGTACAAGTCCTCGGTGGTCGCTGCGAGGCCGCGTTCGTTGACCCACTTCGCTGCGAAGACCTCGAAGTTGACCGCGCCGGCGTCGGGGTCAGTCCAGTGCTTGCGTTCAATATCGGCCTGGGTCAGTGCGAGCCAGGTCGTTGCCTCCGTCTTGGTCTCGAACGTCTTCGGCGCGTAGCGCCGCTTGCCGTCCGGAGCCCAGTAACGGGCCTGGAAGCGCCCCGACTCGGTCTGGCGTACATTGCCGAATTCACGCCGCCGCTGCGGCTTGCGCGCCATCAGGCGGCCTGGCCGTAGCCGGAGCGAAGCCCTCGTGCCGGCTGAACGGTGCGGGCCGCTATATAGGCGGCGAGCACGCTTTCGGCGATGCGGACGTGCCGCCCGACCTTGACGAAGGCGATGCGACGTTCAGCGACGAGGCGGCGGGGGAATCGCTCCGTGGTGCCGAGGCGTTCGGCGACCTCGGGGATGGTCAGATAGCGCTCGGGCGCGCAGGAAGAAGGCATGGGAGTCCTCCTCGCCGAGCTGGGGCTGGCACCCCTTCGGCGTGATCGTTTGATGGGTGGTCATGCTGGGGTCGTGCACTTGTCTCGCGGCGCGCTAACACCGAGGCGAGACGGGCAGCAGGGGCTACTCAGGAGCGTCGAGGTACTTCAAGTCCTCGGGAAGGGTGGGGGGTTCGATGCCGCGGACGCGCAGCCTCGCGCGGAATTCGCGTACGTCCTGGGCATAGCCGCGGGTGTAGTCCCCCAAGCCCTCCAGCATGCCGTCATTGCGGGCGCGCTGCTGCGGGTCACGGATCAAGTTGGCGCCCCGACGGGCCTCCTCGGCGAACTCGATGGCTCTGCGCAGCGTGCTGATGGCCTGCGCGTGCGCCCGGAGCTCGAAAATGACCTCCTTGACGGTGCCCGGTTCGGGCTCCTCGCCGATCAGGGTCTCGGCAGTGATCCAGGACACCGCGTCCCAGATCGGCAGCTCCTGGCCGGGGAGCACCTCGACCGAGCCGGCCATCCCGATGGGCAGGAGCAGCGCGATGGGAGGAACGCCCAGCGCCTTGGCGAAGACCAGCAGTTCCGCAATCTCGACTCCGGAACGGCGCCCGTTTTCGAGGTTGGCGATCGAAGTGCGGGGGATCGCATGGCCAAGTGCCGCGCAGGCATCAGCGAGGCCCTGGGCACTCAGCCCTCGCAGCTTGCGGTAGTCGCGTACCGCGTCGGCCACCTGTTGCGTCAGTCGGCCCTGCCAGTCGTGCTCCGTCATGGGTACTACGCTAACGCACCCTGCCGCACAGATTCAAGCAGGAATTGTGTTGTAGCGATTCAATGTCGATGTCGCCTGGATGCATGTTTCCGCCTTGACTGTGCACATCGGCTGCAGGCAGGCTTCTGTCGCTCCCGCGTAAAGGAGCAGCCCCCGGTGTTAGCGCACCGGGGGCCACGACGGATCCCAGCATGACCACCCATCAAGACGATCAACCGAAGTGCGGCCTGCCAGGGCCTGATGCGCTTCGGGGAGGAATCCATGTCCAAGCCTACGGGCATCGGGCCAGCCAACACCACACCCCTGACCTCGCACCTCCCCCGCCCCATGGCGCCGGATACCACCTCCGGCACGCCTCTGCCGATGCAGCACGACGCCGACGCCGAGATGGCCGTGCTCGGGTCGTGCATGTATCAGAGCGCCGTCATCGACGCGGTCCGCCAGGTGCTGGATCCGGGCGACTTCTACCAGCCCGCGCACACCACCATCTGGCACGCATTGCTTCAGCTGCGGAAGGAAGGTGCGCCCACCGATGCGATCGCCCTCTCCCACCAGCTGAAATCCACGGGCGACCTCACCCGCGTCGGCGGCCCCCCATACCTGCACACCCTGGCCTCCGCGGCATCGGTGGGCTCCGGCGCCGAGTACTACGCCGATATCGTGCGCCACCACGCCGACCTGCGCGCCCTACAGGCCACAGCGGTCCGTGTCCTCCAAGGCGCCACCGCACCCGGAGCGGACCCCGCAGAGGTCCGCAGCCTGCTGACAGCCTCGCTGAGCGAGGCAGCCGACCGCGCCCGCCGCAGCTCAGGAGGACGGCTTCAGCGCTACGCCGTCGATGGCTGGTCCTTCGTCACCGACACCCCCGCCAGCACCGCCCCCGTCTGGGGCACACCGGGGAAGACAGCCTGGGCGTCGGGCGAGAGCCTGATGCTGGTCGGCCCGCCCGGGGTCGGCAAGTCCACGATTGCCCAGCAAATCGTCCTCGCCCGGCTCGGCCTGCTCGCCCAAGTCCTGGACATGCCCGTCCAGCAGGGCGAGAAGGTCCTCTACATCGCCGCGGACCGGCCGAGCCAGCTCGCCCGCGCCTTCACCCGCGTCGTGGACCAAGCCCACCAGGACGTTCTTCGCCAGCGCCTGGTTTTCTGGTCCGGCCCGCTGCCCGCGTCCCTCAACGCCGAGCCCCAGCTGCTCACCGAGCTGGCCGCCGAGCACGGCGCGGACACCGTCGTGATCGACAGCCTCAAGGACGTCGTCGGGAAGCTCACCGACGACGAAGCCGGGCTCGCCTACAACAACGCGCGCCAGCAACTGCTGCGCGACGGCATCGAGCTGCTCGAACTGCACCACCAGCGCAAGCAAGGCCCTGACGCCTCGCGCAACCAACGACCCGTGCTGGACCAGGTCTACGGGTCCGCGTGGTTCACCGCCGGAGCAGGAAGCGTCCTCTTCCTCAACGGCGCGGCGGGCGACCCGGTGGTCCAGCTCCACCACCTCAAGACCGTCGACGACGAGATCGGCCCCCTGCCGGTTATCCACGACCACCCCCGTGGCACTTCCCGCGTCGACACCAGCCTCGACCCGCTCACCCTGCTGCGCCAGGCAGGCACTCACGGGCTCACCGCCCGCCAGCTCGCCACGCAGACGACCGGTGAGGCCAACCCCCGCCCCGCGGACCTCGCCAAGGCCCGGCGCCGCCTGGAGGCCCTCACCAAGAGCGGACATGCCATCCAGGAGACCGGCGCCGGAGGCGGGGCGGGCGGCGGCCAGGCCACCCGCTGGACCGCCGCCACCCGCCACATCAGCGCCGTGTCCTGACCGGCCCGACCCGTACACGCCCCCGTATGCGGTGTCCCCCGGCAGGGCCGCCTACGGGCCGCTCACACCGCCTACGGATCGAACAAAAGCGCAGGTCAAGCGCGTACGCCGCCCCTTACGGCGCTTCCTCGCCCCAGCGCCTACGCGCGACCCCCTCCTTGTAAAGGGGGTCGCGTAAGCGCCCCGCCTTCAAGACCACGGAGAACCCCGCTTGACCACCAGCGCAGCACCCGCCAACCGCACCCACCAGGAGACCGACAGGCATCGCGCTGCTCACACAGGAGGGCAGCTGGTGATGACCAAACAGACCGCCGAGCGATATGCACTCGTCGCGGCCGGAACCGTCATCATCGCCCTGACCGCCGGTGGATTCTGGCTCTCCTACGCGCACCTCGCCGAGGTCGCCGGGCAGCACGGACTCAAGAGCTCCCCCATCCGCCAATGGGCCTGGCCAGCGACCTTGGACGCGTTCATCGTTGCGGGAGAGCTGCTGATGCTTCGCGCGGGCCTGCGCCGGGTCACCGATGGGTGGGCCATCGGTCTCACGGCCACCGGGTCGGTCGGCTCCATCGTGCTGAACGTAGCCGGGGTCAGCGGTGCCAGCACCTCCGGCGCGAAGCCCCTGCTCGATTACGTGGTCGCCGCCGTACCTCCGACCGCCGCGCTGCTGGCCTTCGGGGTCCTCATGCGACAGATCCACCAGCTCGTCGACCGTCCCGCTGACCGCCCGGGCTCCGCGTCCGTCCAAGCGCCGGAACCGCCTTCCCAGGTTTCGGAGGGCAAGCCTCGCGGTGGCCGTCCGGCGAGTGCCTCGGTCGAGGAGCTTGCGGAGATCGGCCGGATCGCCGCCGCTGAGCACGGCAAGCTCACCCGGGACCTTCTCCGAATGGCCGTTAGAGACAGGGGACTGACGATCGGCAGCGAGCGGGTGACCGACGTGATGAAGATCCTCAAGCCCGAACTCGAAGCCAACGCGGACACCTCCTCGGCCAGCGGCTGACCGCCCGCAACGCCGGGTGACCGGAACCCCTTCCGGTCACCCGGTGGGTTGGCCACCGCCCCATTCGGGTCCGCTTATCCCCACCTGTGGACGAGGCGGTGACCACCCGCACTCCGCCGGACCACCCCCGCCGACCCTCCTGCCCTCCCCACCCCATTCCGGAGACCCGCCCGTGACACACGACCAGCGCCACATAGAAGACGCCGCCCCCGCCGAGCCGCAGTCCCTGACGAAGTCCCCTGAGCTGATGGACCGTCTACAGCGCGCGTTCGGACGGCCTGCCCCTGGCGGAGCAAGTTGTCGGGTAAGGAGTCCTTACCCGGCCTCCGCCCCAGGGGTGGCGAAGGCGTCCGACGCCGAGGGGGCACCGGAGTCGGCCGGCCCAGGGGAGCCGACCGAAGGTGGGACCGTCGAGCAGTCGTCGAACGTGCCGCAGAAGTCCGCGCCGCGTCGCCGTCTGCGTGACAAGCAGTTGCGCGAGCACCGCATCTCTCCCCGCTACAACGACACCGAGCTTGCCCTTGTGAAGAACGCCGCCGCCCTCAGCCGCATGAACCCCGGCGGCTACGTCGCCGAGTGCTCGCTCGCCGCCGCCCGCGCCGACGACCCCACCGCAGCCGTCGCCGACTACCGCGCCATGGTGAAAACGCTGATGGCAGCCAACGGACAGCTCGGCAAGATCGGCAGCAACCTCAACCAGCTCACCCGCCACCTCAACCAGGACGGCGCCTGGCCCCACCACGACACCGTCCAACGGCTCCTGGACCGCGTCGAGGTGTCCATCGCCGAGCTGGACACCGCCGTCGCCCAGGTCACAGAGGCGCGGTGAATCAGTGATACCGAAGATCATCCTCGGTACGGGTCCACACGCCACGCGCCGAACGATCGGCTACCTCTTCGGCAAGGGCCGGGCCAACGAGCACACCGACCCGCACCTGGTGGCCTCCTGGAACGACTTCGCCCCCGACCCCGGCCGCAGCCCCCACCGCAACCGAAAGGACGTGGAGGACCAGCTCGCCGCACAACTCAATCAGCCCGTGAAGATGCTGGGCGACAAGGCACCCAAGTACACCGTGTGGCACTGCCCCGTCCGTGCCGCACCCGAAGACCCGATCCTCACCGACGCCCAGTGGGCCGACATCGCCCGCCGGATCGTGGCCGCCGCCGGCATCGCCCCCGACGGGGACGAGGAAGCCTGCCGCTGGGTGGCCGTCCGCCACGCCGACGACCACATCCACATCGCCGCCACCCTCGTCCGCCAGGACGGCAAACGCCCCAAACGCGACCACGACCAGCGCGCTGTCCAGCGCGAGGCCCGCACGATCGAAGTCGACTACGGGCTCAGGCGGCTCAAGCCCGGCGACGGCACCGCCGCCAAGCGCCCCACCAGCAAGGAGCACTTCAAGGCCAAGCGTCTGGGCCAGGACGCCGCCGCTCGCGATGTCCTGCGCCTGCGGGTGCGCCGCGCGGTGGCCGCGGCGGCCGACGAGGACGAGTTCTTCGCCCTGCTGGAGGCGACGGACGTGACCGTACGTCTCAAGCTCGGCCCTTCCGGCGACGCACTCGGCTGCAACTTCGCCCTGCCCGGCGACGCCAACGACGAGGGCGAGCCGGTGTTCTACGCGGGCTCCACCCTCGCCCCCGACCTGTCCCTGCCCCAGATCCGCAAACGCCTCGGCACAACCGGCCCCGAACCGGTCACCGTCCGCCCGGGTAATCCGTGGCACCAGGCAACCGCCGCCACCGAACGCATCCCCAGCCACCTGACCGGCAGCGACCACTCAGTGGCCCAAGGGCAACTGGAAGCGCTCGGCGGAGCACTGGATCTGCTGTCGGTCACCGCACCGGCCGCGGTGAAGGCCGACCTCGAACGGGCCGCCGCTGCCTTCGAGCGCGCCACCCGCTCCCGCATCACCGCCGACCGCGACAGCGCCCGCGTCCTGCGCCGCAGCATCCAGACGATCTGGCGCGACCGGCCCCAGGACAGGGACGGCGCCGGGTTCGCCATGCTCCTGGACACCATGCTCACCGCGGTGGCCTACGCGATGCACTGGCACCGCACCCGCCAACACGCCCAGCAGGAAGCCGCAGCCCAGCAAGCCCTCGTCCACCTGCACACCGCGTACGCACAGACCGCTCAACCGGTCCTGGCCGGCCTCGCGCACCGCGCCCCGAGCCCCCAGATGAAGCGCCGCTTTGCCCACCACTTCCAGGAAGCGGTACCCGAGCACGCCGAGCGCATCCTCAACGACCCCGCCTGGGACGCACTCGCCACCGTCCTCGCCGAGGCAGAAGCCGCCGGACACAACGCGGCCACCGTCCTCGACCAGGCCCTGGGCCAACGCACACTGGACGACGCCCACAGCCCGGCCCGCGCACTGACCTGGCGCATCCGCCGCCTCGGCGAACGCCACGCCCCCAGCCCCCTGGCTCAGGCAGCCAGGGCCCGCAGCAGCCGTGCGACGCAGCCGCGTCCCACTCCGGCTCCCACTCCGCTTCAGCCTCGCGCTGTGGCCAGCGAGGCCACGCGTCGTCCGCCGCGTCGCTGAGCTCACGACTGCTGCAACCAGAGGTCAGCAGACCTGCCAAGCGTCCCCTCCACCAGCACTGGCCACAGATCCGGCGGTGCTTCCGCCGCCGCGGCTGAGTCATGCATTGTCAGTGCCCATCCGTACGGTGAGGGCATCACATCCGCGTTGTTGCTGGCTGCGGCAGCGCAACTCAGGAACCGCGCCGCCTGGAACAGTGCTCGGAGCGTGGCGAACCGTCTGGAGGAGATAGTGAGCGACGAACTGGTGGCGTTCCTACGATCACGCCTCGACGAGGACGAGGCAGTGGCACGGGCAGCGTTTCCGGGGCCCTGGGTCCGGCGTGACCAGGTCGCTGGCGTACATGCCGCCGACGCAACACCGGAAAGACCCTGCGGGTCAGCCGTGGCCGACTGCCGCAGAGTTCCTGGAGGGTTTGGTTACGGAACCGCCAACGCCAATCACATCGCCCTCCACGACCCGGTCCGTGTACTCGCCGAGGTCGAAGCCAAGCGCGAGCTTCTGACTCGGTACGACGAGCCGGAGACATCGGGAGCTCTGCCCGAGTCATTTAACCGCCTAACGAGGCAAGTTCAGCGAAGCCTGATCAGCGAGGCATTCCGGTGCCTCGCCTTGCCCTACGCCGACCATCCCGACTATCGCAAGGAATGGCGGCCCTGATCACGCCCAGTGGACCCGCTCACCCTCTTCCTGTCCACCGGGCGAGGGCGAGCGATCCAGCGCCGTTTTTCAAGGGACCGGCAGGGGCATCCGTGATGGGAGTACACGGGTTACGCGGCGGGCACGCCATCGCTGAGATACGCGGGTCTTCCCGTCACGAGGGCCTCCGTGGCCGCCGTGAAACGGCGACCTGTGCGGTCCTGCAGCGGAGCGCGGGCCTCTTCCAGAGTGACGAGCGCGATGTCGGACAGCTCGGGATCGTGCGGCCGGAGGTCGGAAATCCGGGCGTGGGTAACGCGCGGACTCCCAGCTGTCGGCAGAAGTAACGCGGTTCAGGCACGGCACGGTCAGCGTCCTCCCCCGCTCGTAACGAAGGACATCAGGCGTTTCCGTGCCGCCTTTCAAGCCGCAATCAGGAGGCAGCCTGGGGGCGGACCGACTAGCTGGCGAGTGTGGCGTCCAGGTACTCCTGCACCGGCCCGAACAAGCCGTACGGGACGTACTCGGGGATCTGGTCGTGAGCCACCCAGGCAAGCTCGGCCAGTTCCTCGGTGTCCGCGACATGCGCGGTTCCGCTGAGCACTTCGCAGGCGGTATAGGACATCAGCCTGCCCGTTGCCGGGTGGACTCGCTCGCCCAGCAGCTCGACGGCGGAGACGTTCAGTCCGGTCTCCTCCTTGGTCTCCCGCACGGCGGCGTCCTCGCGGGTTTCACCGGGCTCGACTTCGCCAGCCGGGAACTGCCAGGAGAGCTTCCCCTCACTGATCCGGCGCCGGACCATCAGAACGCGTCCCTCGTGCACGATGATGGCCGCTGCAATGCCGGGTCGCTCATCGGCTGTCTGCTGCGTCACGTCTGCTCCTCCAGGACGGCAAGCACGGGTGGAAAGATCGTATCGACGGGGATGAAACGGGTCACCGCGTTTCTGGGAACCCACATCACGTCGATGTTCTCGACGGCATCGGAGTTGGTGGCCTGGCCCGCGAGGTACTCGCACAGGAAGTATTCGCACTGGACACCGGTAACCGGGTGAAGCCGGTTTCCGAGATGCTGCCGGATCGCGCAGTGCACACCGGTCTCGTCCAGCGTTTCTCGCACGGTCGCTGTCTCGGCCCTGGCACCTGGTTTGATCACGCCTGCCGGGAACTGCCAGCTGAGGCCCGTTGCGTCATCGTCTCGCCGGCAGACCAGCAGCACTTCGCTGTCGCGTATGACCACGGCGATCGCGACGCGCAGGGCTTGCGCACCTGCTGGGCCCGGTGCGGACGGGCCCCGTTCAGCGGAGACCAGGAGCGCGAACCGCTGCCGTGCTGTTGGCGGGGCCTTCTCGTGGACGGTGTCGAGGAGCTGTTGCATCTCCTTGCGCGGCACTACGGCTGGGTCGGAGTGCCAGGCCGCCACGGTCCGTACCGCGATACCGAGCCGGGCCGCGAACTGTTCATTGGTGAGGCGCAGGGCGGATTGCAGCAGGCAGGCGTGGCGGCCATTCCAGAGTTCGATCACATCCACGTTTACCCCCTCCTTCGCCACCGTCCTCAGTGCAGGAACCTGCGCACTGAAGGTGCACTCTGGCTGCACTGGCGGTTCATGGCCGTTCCGTAGGTGACTCGGAAGAATGATGGTTGCCAGGGCGGAGTGAGCCGCAGGAATCACCCTGAGCGACCAATCCGACTGCGCCCCAGAGCGCTGGTCGACCAAAGGGAGAGTCTAGGTGAGCTACCCCAACGAGTAGTCAGGTCAAGGAACTTGGCTGAAACGGATCCTTGTTTTCAGCCCTATCGTGCCGCCTTCCGGTGTCCGCCATCCGAGGGAAGGTCCGAGCGTCTGGTCGAGCGAGTGGGCGCCGGTAACCTCAGCAACCTGGCGGCTGATGTGCCGTCAATCTGCGTGCATACAAGCCGAAAGGGACTCCATGACTGAGGATCAGGCACACCCCGTTGAGCGCACGCTCGTCCTGCTCAAGCCCGATGCGCTCGTACGTGGCTTGGCGGGGAGGATCATCACCCGGTTCGAGGAAGCCGCACTGAAGATCGTCGGCACCAAGATGAAGTCGATGGACGAGGAGTTCACCCGGCGCCACTACTTCGATCTGGAGGAGCGGCTGGGGTCGGAGGTCTACCGCGTCACGTCGACGTTCATGCAGCAGGGGCCGGTCATCGCGCTGGTGCTGGAAGGGTTCGACGCCATCGCCACGGTGCGGAAGATCGTCGGCAGCACGTACCCGAACCAGGCGCCGGCGGGGACGGTACGAGGCGACTTCTCGCACTACAGCGCCGCCGGCAGCATCGCCTCGGGCAAGGCCGTGGCCAACCTCGTGCACGCTTCCGGCAACAAGGAGGAAGCGCAGCAGGAGCTTGAGCTGTGGTTCGACAAGGACGAGCTGCACGACTACAAGACCCTCGCGGAGATCTACACCTACTAGCGGCGGGTTACAGCGTCACCGCGCGGACGCCGATGCGTTGAGCACCACCAGTGCACGACCGAACTTCAGAGGGGAAACCATGACCATCCAGACCCGCCTGGCCTCCGCCGATGAGCTGGAGTCCACCTTCCAGCGCGAACTGACCACAGACCGGTGGACCGCCGCTGAGACCGCGTACGCCCTGGCGGTACGACACCGGGACCTGGGCGACCGACCCAAGTCCCGGGAGTGGGTGCAGCACTGCCTGCGACTCCTGGAAGGCTTCCCCAGCGATACCGAAGAGCAGGTGGCCACCAGCCGCACCTCGGTGGGCGGTGTCCAGCTCCCCACCTACCTGCACGAAGGCGTAGTCCGGGAACGCTTCGGCGACCTGGACTGACAGTGATCCATCCGGCGGGGCGGTGAGCCGGGCCGAGTAACGGCCGCACCGCCCCGCCCCTGACCCACAACCGCAGAAGCAACAGCCGCCCGAACCGGCACCCACCCCCTTGGCGCCGGTCCGGCTGGCTCCGTCATGCCTGATTCAGGAGGCGATACGCCCATGCCCATCGAGATCGAGATGCGCGCCCGCTTCGGCAAGGAGACCCGTGACCAGCTCGTCGACCGTCTGAACACGGACGGCGAAGACCTGGGCCCCGACGACAAGCACATCTACTTCTACGTACTGCCGGACCAGTTGCTGAAGGTCACCGACAACACGGCCGCCGGCACCGCCAAGATCACCCTCAAGGGAAGCAAGATCGGCCAGGGCGCCGCATTCGCGGAGAACGAGTTCGCCATCGCCCCGACCGACGTGCGTGCCGCGGTGAAGGTGTTCAACGCTCTCGGGTTCGAGGGAGCGATGCACGAGGCGTCCAATCTCCGGCACAACTTCCGCTTCGACGGTGTCGAGATCGCGGTCAAGTGGAGCGAGGCATGGGGTTACCACGCCGAATTCGAGGTCCTGCTGGACGACGACGCCCCCGACGCCGCCCGTGCCGAGGCAGCCGCCAAGATCACCGACGTCGCCAATGAGCTGGGCGTCACCCTGATGACCGAGCAGGAGCTGGCCGAGTTCACCGCCGCCTTCGAAGCCGCTGAGAAGGAACGCAAGGAGCGCGAGCGGCAAGCCGCGCCCATCCGGTAGGAGCACGTCACCGCGGAGACCACCAGGGGGTGGGCACTGATGAGCACGACCCCAACGACCGCAAGCCTGATCGATCTTGCTGCCCGCGGGCAGCTGCCGCTCCACCAGTACATGGACCGGGCCACCATCGACTGGATCAGAACGAACCGGCCCGATCTCCCGCCGTCGCCGCAGCCCGCCCTCCGGCAGCTCTCTCAGTACCTCCTGCGGCGAGCCGCACTACCGCGCGACTGGATGGCCGAGCCCCGGCTGTACGACTCGATCCACGGCGTCCGGCACGCGATGCGCACCGCAGCACTGGCCGCCATCCTCGCCGAGGCGAACGGCTTGGACGACACCGACACCACCACCGCCATCGTGGCCGCCGCCGTCCACGACTGCCAGCGCCATCACGACAAGGACGACCGCGGACACGGGGAACGCGCGGCGATCTGGCTCGCCGCCAACGCGGACACCGTCTGGGGCCGCTTCGACCTCACGGCCACACCGCGCCGCGTCACACGGGCCGCCACCGCCATCCGACTGCACGACGTGCCCTACGACGCATTCAGCCCCGACGACCAGGCCGACTACCTGCGGACCCAGATCATCTGCGACGTGGTGAAAGCCGCCGACGCCCTGGACCGCTACCGCCTGCCGAAGACCAGGTGGTGGCCGAACGCCCAGCACGTCAAAGAGCCCGCCTTCGACACGTTCCGCAGCCTCGCTTTCGACCTCGTAAGCATCTCCGAGAAGGCCCACCTTGCCGGCGCCCACAGCCCGGCGGCCGTCCTGTACGCGCTCGCAGAGAAGGAGCTGGCGTGACCATGGACTTCCTCGACGCCTACCACCTCTGGGCCGACGCCCATGCCTTCTACGACACCACCCTCATCCCCAGCCCTGCCGACACAAACGCCCCGCTGGCCCAGCAGTCGGCAGCCTGGGACGAGCGGCTCGCCGCCACACCGAACGGGCGCCTGCTGCGGCAGAACTCCCTCTTCGATGCCCTCAACGGCAACGGCACACTGCACCTCCTCCACGTCACCCACGCCCTGGAGCAGATCAACGAGCAAGGCTTCCTCTACCCGTCCGGCGGCTGCCTCGTCGGCAGCATCTACTGCGCCCCGCTCACAGCTACGGACCGGGGACTGCGGATGCACAACCTGGCCGCGTACGTCCTGACCAAGGAGGCGCCGGCCTTCCTGGACAAGCTCGGCGTCACCGATCGGGTACCCGCCCCGCTGATCTTCGAGATCAACACCCCACCGCAGGCGTACCAGGGCCTGGCGGGAGTGGACTATCTCCGGCTGGGCCTCATCCACTTACGGATCTACTGCCACCTCGAATACCTGCTGAGCAAGAGCGAGCGCCACCGCTTGCGCGAGACCGTCGTGGCCAGGGTGAAGAACTCTGCCGCCTTCCTCGCCACCGCGGCGGCCGTGGCCTACCGAGGCACGCACATCGCTGCCAGGCCCTTCCTCCGCCTGCTCGACGAGACCATCCCCCGTTTACCGATCCTCGGCTATCTGTACTTCGAGGCGCTGGCGGAGTACCTGATGCTCCACTCGGCCTCGCCGCACACGCGACGCCTGGCCGACATCGGAGAGCTGAACAACTGGCTGTACAAGGAGATGCTCTTCGCCTCCTACCCGAACATGGCGGGCAAGTTCGACCTCGCGAGGTTCCGCCCCAGGCCCAGCCAGCTGGCCGACCTCATCCACCAGGTCGACCCGACCATCGAGATCAACCACGCGACCGACTACCTGGTCGAACGCATCAGCCACCTCATCGCAGCCCGGCTCTTTGCTCCCGGGGAGGCCCCGGAAGCCTGGCACCACACCCGCTGGGAATTCGACGCCCTCTCCACCCAGCTCGGCCCTCTCCTGGGCCACCTCATCCACCGGGAGCTGCGCACCTTCGGCCGCTACCCCGACTTCTACTTCTACTTCGACCAGTACAAGGCCCTGCAAGCCTGGAACTACTGGAACCACATGGACATCGTCGCCCCGTTCAACGGCACGATGCCCAAGGGCGAGGTCGGGATCAACCCCGCGTACCCCAACCTCGACTACCGCGTCTGGCGCGCCGAACAGGACAACGCCGGCCACCTCCACCCGGCCGAGCAGCTGTCCCTGACCATCGCCCCGCGGCTGGTGGACATCAAGTACACCCTCATGCGCAACAACCAGTGGACCGCCCCAGCGCCCAGCGCCGCGTAACCACTGACGCCTTCACCAACAGCTGCTCTGCTTCCTCTTCTTCCCAGGAGCCCCGCCATGAGTTACTTCGGCGTGCCCTCCGTCGACCTCCTCGGCGAGCAGATCGACGCCCTCCTGAGTGCCCCCTCCACGACCCACGGCCTGGCCCGAGCACTCCGCACCACGGCTTGGGAGATCGAACTCCACCGCTACCACCACGCCAGCCAGCGCGCCTGGCCCGACGGTCGGATCGACCAGAGGCCCGCCAAGGTCCAGATCGGCGGCGGTGCCCACCGCATCGAGGGCTTCTTCAACATCGACGCCGTCCCGCCGGCCGACCTCCTCTGGGATGTCCGCGAAGGCATCCCCCTGCACGACGACACCGTCGAGCTGATCTTCTCCGAGCACTTCCTGGAGCACATCGACTACCCCCGCTCCGTCAAGCACTACGTCCGCGAGGCCCACCGCGTACTCACACAGGACGGCAAGATCATCACCGGTGTCCCCGACGCCGCCTTCGCCCTCAGCCAGTACCCCGGGCCGCTCAACCCCGCCGACGAGATGGTCGAACGCTGGTACGCCAAGCGCGACTGCCGCAGTGACATCAACACCCAACTCGACCTCGTCAACCTCGTCTTCCGTGACCAGGACGACGACCCCAAGTACACCCCGCACCTCTGGGCCTACGACTACGAGAAGCTTGTCCAGCTCTTCACCGAAGCAGGCTTCGCCACCGTAGAGCCGTGGACCTTCGACGCCAAGATCGCCAAGCCGAAGCGTCGCTGGGGGAGTGTCTACGTCGTCGCCACGAAGTAGCGACGACGTAGACCACCAACCGCCCGAATAGCGGCCTCTCCGGCCGCCCCCCTTGAGGGCGCTCTCGTGCCGACAACGGTCGGCATGCGAGCCCCCACCACGCACAGCCGTCCCCGCTGAGGGAGGCATCCCCCGTGCATCACGTCGGCCTGCCGCTCAGCGATCTCCGCTCGCCTCAAGCCCCGGTCTGAAGTCCGTCGAAGGGTCTCCGGCATGCGCCGTCACAGCCAAAGCTTCCTTCTGGTCCGCGATCCGACCTCGGTGCCGATCAGCCGTCGCCGTCTCCAGGGTCTGGTGCAAAAGTGGGGGCTCCGCCTCGACGAGTCCTCCGATACCGCACTGACCGTCATCACCTCGGAACTGGTCACCAACGCGGTGCGGCACGGCACCGGCACGGTGCTCAGCATCACGGTGTCCGCCAACCTCAGCCGACGGCGCATCCTGGTCGAGGTCTATGACGGTTCGCTTGTCCTGCCTGTGCCGCACTGGGCGGATTCCGAGGATGAGTCCGGGCGCGGTATGGCGCTCATCGACCGCCTGTCCCTCTGCCACGGGGCTGAGCACACCACCTGCGGCAAATGCGTCTGGGCAGAGATCGCCATGCCCCCACAGCGAGTCACCCGTCAACGGCTCATTCTCCGCCCCCGACGGGCCGCCCGAGCTATCGCCCGCCGTTTGGGCGCAGCCCGCCAACCTCTGACGCCCGTACGCGCAGGAAGCCGTGCTGGTCGCGGGCGCCATTCGTCGGCTGTTCCGCACAGCTCCTCAGCCCTGCGACCTGGTACGCGAGGATCCGCCACAGATCCGTGACACGGGGAGAGGCCCTCCGTGGCTGCTGAAGTCGGGGGCCTTTAGAGGCGGTGGATAGCTGGATCGGGCGTCGCGCCGGCGACGTGGATAGCGCCATATGACCAAGGGGACGGGACGCGACACAATCGTGCGTAACCGCCTGGCACGATCTCGCAGACCCCGACAGAAGAGCACCACATGGCGATCATGGTTGGTTCCGGACTATGACAGGCAGCTGCCACACCGGCGATGGGCGACGAGAGTCGTCTCCCCCTCCGTGGCCTGCACAGGGCGCGCTGGGCCTATGTCCTCCCACAGCCCCTTCGCCGGCTGCGGGATCCATCCCCACCCTGCATCTCGATGGCTCTGCTCCGGATGGTGGTTGCACGCGTCCGGAAGGTGAGCCACCCCGTGTGGAGAGATCAGGATCCTGTCGGGAGGAGCGACGCGCTGTTGCCCGCCCCGCAGGGAAGCGGCTGTGCCGTCAGCCCGCGGAGCCGAGCCGTCCGTTGGGCAGTCGCAGCCTTCCCCGATGTACAGATCACAGCGGTCACACCTCTTGGCAGCCATGCTGGCCATGGTGACAGCTCCTTCTGACAGGCACGTGTCGTTCTTCCACATCGCTGCATATCGCCCGTGCTCGCGCCGGTACCTCACCAAGGACCAAACGTCCCTCAACGAAGCTGGCAGCAGTAGGGGTATCCCGGCCCCTAAAGGCAGTGACCACAGCGAGAGCGGCTATCACGGTCAGTAATGCAGGAATCGCCAACGGTGCATGGTCTGGTTGTCGCGTTTTGCCGTAGACCAGCAAAGTCCGCACTGGTCGTCTTTGCGCAGGAAAAAAGTTAGGCGAAAGCGTAAAGTGAGCCAAAAAGGGAACGCAGGGTGGCCTCTACAGGGGCCCTGCCCATTCATCGCGCGCCAGATGCATCCCGCTACCAGTGCCATCCCACAATGATCGGGATGCACCTCACGGCGCGGGGAGAAGGTGTCCTCCAGTGACCGTTATGACTATCCCCGCCGGATACAGCAAATCGGAGTGGAGTAAGTACGTCCGAAAGGGACGCGCGCTAGTCAAGCGACAGTCGGGGATCCAATTTGAGCTGGGCGATACGGTGATCGATATGCTCCAAGGTCACAAACGGGGCCATGGAGAGGTCACCGATGTCATCGAACTCTACGCAAACCAGATCGGCATCAACCCCAACACGTTGCGCTACTACTACTACGTTTCCGGTCAATGGCCAGAAGAGAAGCGGCGCTCTGACGTGTCATTTTCCGTGCACGCAGCACTAGCCGCCACACGAAGCCGGTTCGTTAAGATCCGGAAAGACCCGCTGGACCCGTTCACCAAGGAACGGCACTGGACGTACAACGAGGCCCTCCGGGCCGCGGACAACTCCAAGCCTCAAACGCCAACAAATCGCACGGAGCGCTTTGAGCGTGCTCGCACCCTTCTGGGCGGCGATGAGGACACCGCCGAAGCAGTGGGCGAGATGCTCGAACAGCGCCCTGAGCTGACGCATCGGTTGGTAGCCGATCCGCGTACACGGCACCTCCTACGCAAGGCTCAGTACGAACACTGGCGCCAGGTGGATGAGGAGACCGCGGCGGAAGCTGAACTCACTCCCGAGGAAGAAGAGGTCGAAGAAGAAGAGGCGCCGGCCAAGGTCTCCTACCAGGACGCCCCTATGGAGATCCTGCAACTGCTGGGCAGTTTCGCCTCGTTCTTCGTCTCTTTCCAACGGATTATCCCGCAGATCCACAGCCAGGATTACACGGAAGATACGAAGGAGGCGGTGCTCGACAACATCACGAAGGCCCGCTCGTTCCTTGATTGGTGCGAGACGGCGGTCAAGACAGGTAAGACCGACATGGATAAGGCGCTGGCGCGCTTGCTGGAGGATGAAGAAGGCGAATAATCATGGCAACCCGCCGCCAAGCGGCGCACGATACTGGAGAGGATATTTGGAACCGAGTCGAAAAGGCCGGCGAAGCTGGTCTGCTGACTAAGCAAGCTATGGGGCGCAACACCCGTGGCCAGTTTGAGTACGGCAAGGCTTGGATCAAGGATAAAAAGTGCAAGAGTGAAAAGAAAGGGTGGGTCTACCATCACGGCGCCTACATAATCACTGTAGACCCTAACAAGTGCACCCTCTACGCGACCGACAGGCTCCGCTCCCTCTATAGGCAGGCGCAGCGAATCTACAACTGTTCGATCGCGATCCTCCCTCCGGAGGCGCAGGAACTGCCGACAGTGCGGCTACTGCGTACCGAGTGTGAGAATATTTTCGCCGCGATGGCTCTCTTGGAGGCAGCCGGGTTTTCGCCGCAAGCTGCCGCGAAGGGCGCCGAGGCTAAGCCAAAGGGTGCAACTTCTCGACGCAGTCGCAAGACTCCAAGTCGTTGACGTGTAAGACCGATACGGGCGCTTCGGGGGGCGCCCCGTCAAGGTCGCAGGTCGAGTAGATACCACGTCGCGGGAGAGTATTCGATGAGTCTTGCACCAGAGTTGATACGACGCGGACGAGAGTTGGTTAAGCGGGAGAGCCAACTGCAGTTCATTCTTGGGGATCTTGTCCAGGAAGTGGCACCTGTGGACGCCCCGTTGCCTCAGCGCGAGAGAGCGCTGGACGGCTTTGCTGACGCTCTCCAAATGTCGCCTGACACCTTGAGGCGGTATCGACGGGTGGCGGCCGCGTGGCCCCATGACAAGCGCAGCAAAGGCGCTTCCTGGAGTGTGCACGCCATCTTGGCTTCCCACCCGCGCCGTTTTGACCTCATCGGGCATCCGCCGCCCCGTGGGCCAAGGTGGTGGACTTGTGAAGCTGCCCAAACAGCCATGAGTGCGCAGGCAGCGGAAGGCGAGTCACCTGGGGCGACTCAGGTTTAACCTCAAGCCCGGTGCCGCGCAGTCGTTGTGGCCGGCAACGCTCCGGCAAGGCCAGCCTTGAGAGGAAGATCAGATGGCAAGCGATGACAGCATCCCGCTCTTCTGGAGTGTGGAAGGGCGTCGGGCCGAGATTGTCCGCTGCCATCTTGGACACTTGGGTGCTCGGGAGACCTTTGAGGAGCTTGGCGGGTGCCCATACTGCATGTACACACCCGGCGAGCGTGTCGCCGCACTGCGAGCCAAGCAGGCTGCCGGGCGACGGCAGCGGCCCGGCAACGAAGCGCCCCAGGCGAATTGATGCGCGCGACGTGAGTGAACTCCACAGAAGGGAGTCCGTCGACGGCGAGGCCGCAGTACAGTCGCCGTCGCCGGCGGCACAGCGCCAATCTGCGCGATTGGACCACACGCCGCCCGTAGCTCGCCGCGTTCGCGCGTGCGCACCTCAGTGCCAGCGCCGACCCACTGCGCCTCTCCGCACCCGATCCCGAGTCGCCACGTGGCCTCCGCCCCCACCCCATCGGGGCCAGCCCCATCCCAGCCCTTTAGGGCGGTACACCAGGGTCAGCAGCGGTCAAACTGACTGCCTCCAACAAGGCCCCGTACCCAAATAGTCGCAGTTCAGGGCGCCGCCATCGCCCAACGCGCCGTTGATTCCCAAGCTCAGAGCGCGGGTTCGATTCCCGTCACCCGCTCCATAGCGAAGGGCCCAGGTCAGCGACCTGGGCCTCTTTTCGTCCCGCGTCAGGCGCGCGTCGGCCGCGGGCAGCACGAAGCCGCCCAGGAGCAGCCGATGTCTGCTGAATCGGCTTCCCGGGCGGCTCGGTTGGATGGTTCAGGCGGGGTGGACCACTCGTGCACCACTACTGGTAGGGCTTCTCGGTCAGGAACAGACGCCACCCGGTGAACGCACGGTACCGGGGTTGCGCATACCGGAGCACGTTTGACCGCGCCCCGTGGCGCCCACCCGGGCCGCCGACTCCCGACTGCCGACTGCCGACTGCCGACTGCCGTACCCCACCCCCCGTATGAGGTACGGCAGTCGGCGGGATGTCACCGGGGTCAGCGGCCCGGCGATACCAGAGTCCGCGGCTGGGTGAGCGGGAGGGGCTGCTCCGCGAGAGTCTTCGGTGCGGGTGTGGCCGGGGGCGCGGACGGTCCCGGTTCGGTGCCCGGCTCGGCGGGCACATCGTTGTCGCACATCGCCTTCGCCTGGAAGGCTCCGATCGCGGCGTCGATCGGCCCCGGCTTGATGTGCCCCGTCGCATCGACCTGCTGGTACTTGGCGCGGTTGAACCCGATCGTCATCTGGCGCTTGCCGTCGGGCGTCGAGTACGTCACCGTCTCGGCGCCCCACACCGAGCCGGTGTGTCCCCAGAAGCGCCCGCACACGGTGTCGATCGCGGCGATGCCGAGGCCGTAGTGCATCAGCACATCGCCCTTTTCGTCCTTGGCCTCGACGGTGGTCTGCATCTGGCGGAGTTCGGCGGGGGCGAGCAACTTGCCGGTCAGCAGTGCCCGGTAGAAGTCGTTCACGTCCTCCATTGTCGCGACCAGCGCCCCGGCGGTGCCGGCCCAGGACAGGTCGTACGTGCTGTAGTCGCGGGCCGGGGTGATCAGCCCGAAGAAGGATTCGTACATCTTGGAGTGCGGCCCGGATATCCGTGCAGAGGCCGGGAAGTAGGTGTGCTTCAGCCCGGCCTTACGGATGACGTTGCGGGTGATGTACTCCTCAGGATTCTCGCCGGTGACCTTCTGCAGCAGCATCCCCGCGATGACGTAATTGGTGTTGGCGTAGGACCACTTCTCGCCGGGCTTGCCCGTGGGTGGCGCCTGCAGGCCGAAGCGGACCAGTTCCTCGGGGTCGAAGTGCCGGTGACGGTTGGCGTCGATGCTCTCGGTGCTCCCCTTGAGGAGGGAGGGAAAGGCGCCGGGTATGTAATCGGCGATGCCGCTGGTGTGGTTGAGCAGCATGCGGACGGTGATCTGCCGGCCGCGTTCACCGGGGACGAGGTCGGGGAGGTAGCGGGCGATGGGGTCGTCCAGATCGATCCGGCCCGCGCCGACCTGCTGTAGTACGGCGACGGAGGTCAACGCCTTGGTGATGCTGCCCACGCGCTGCCGCATCTGCGGCCCGACCGGGCGTTTGGTGGCGATGTCGGCGACACCGGCCGCGCCCCGCCATGCGTCCCTGCCCTCCCGGACGGCCGCGTAGCTGCCGTACATACCTGCTGTGTGCACCGCCGCCAGCTTCTCGTCCAGTGCCTTGTGGTCGAGATGGCCCGGGTGGGCCGTCGTTCCCGCGGCGGCGTGGGCGCCGGGCGCGGGGGCGGTTGCGGCCTGTGCGGGCACCGCCGCTGCCGTCAGCGAGAGCAGAACGGCCGTGGCGGTAGAGGCGACCCGGGTACGACGGCGGGCCGGGCGAGGCTGGGGCATGGAGTCTCCCGTGACAACTTCCTGTACTGCGGTCGATCACATAAGCGATCTTGGTCGCCTCGATTCTCTCGACCGACCACCGTCCCCGCCGTCCTCCTGCAGAACGACCCGTCTCATCAACACCGATGACATTTGTCAGGCTTCTACGAGGCCGAAGTGTGCATGCCTGAAGTGCGATTGCCGAACATGCGACTGCCGATCCGTGACGCCGGAACTGTGACTGCCGAACAGCGTGTTCGCGAATCGTGCGTGTCCGGAGTGCGCGTGGTGTCAAGCCGTGCTCTGCCCGCTGCCGCCGCGCCCTGGTGTCAGCCCGCGGCGTCACGCCCGCGCCGCCGGACCGGTTCATCACAGCGGTCTCCTGGAAGACCAGCGAGGTATTGCAACTTGGCTGCCCCCAGGTCCGGCGGGAAGTGGCACCCGCGTCTCACCCTTCGCGGCACTGCTCCCTGCTGGGTGAGATCCGGCAGGGCGGAATTGACCAACAGGTCCACCGTTCGGCTTTCTCCGAGGAGTCCGTGGCCGGAGTGGTGGTCCGCGAGAACGGCAAGTTTCTGACGATCCGGCAGGCTGGCAGCGGAGCTTGGGAGCTTCCGGGCGGGGTGCTCGAACTCGAAAAGACCCCGGAGGCCGGCGTACGACGCGGGGTCTGGGAATAGACGGGCATTCACGTCGAGGTCGACGAGCTCACCGGGGTCCACAAGAACACGGCACGAGGCATCGTGGCCCTGGTCTTTCGCTGCCAGCTGGTCGGCGGCGAAGAACGCACCTCGAGCGAGTGGACGGCGGTCACCTGGCTCACGCCCGAGGTGGCAGAGTCCATGCCCAAGGTCTTCTCGATCCGACTCCGTGATCCCCTGGATGGGGCAGGCCCTAACCTACGAAGCCAAAACGGCAGGCCTCTTACGCCGGCGCGGCAGAACTCTCTCTACTTCATCACGGCCCGCGCGCGGGCGCCTGCCGCCTCTTCGGCGCGCTGCGTCCAGCAGCCAAGTTGGCGATAGATAGGGATCAAAATCGAAAGCTGATCGGATTCGTCGCTGACATCAGTGGCAGCAGGCAGCGGGCCACATGGCGCGATCAACCACGGTCAGCGGCGGCTCGCCGCAGCCGAGATGCGCCGATGAGCTGGCTGTGCAAGCGGTCCGGCAGCAAGGTGAGGTCACTGCGGTTAGGGGCAAGCTGCTCCCTCCAGGGCGCGAGCCGGGAGAGACACTGGTCGACAACGTCAAGCACAAGAGGAAGCAACCCAGAACTGGGGGTAAACCACGGTCAATTGCGGGTCACCGCACATAGGCCGGCACCACTACCCCGACCGCTGTTCGTCCATAGTTGAGGCCCAGGTCGGCGACCTGGGCCTTGTTTGTTGTCCGGGGCAGTTCAGGCGTCCCGCACCGGATCCGTACCACTTCCCCCTCATTCGCCTGGAGGGAGAGCGGTCGCGACGTTCAGGCGGTCACGCTGCTCGGCCTTCCCGCCTGTCCTGGCGAGTGTTCGCCGTCAGGCCGCGCAACGGGCGAAAGCCTGCACTCTGCCGGATTGGTTCGCCTCGTTTTCGAATCGAATCGTCCACCGTCTGTCGCCCACGGCGCGGTTGCCCGTCACGTCGATGCTGGCGGAGGACACGATCCAGCCACCGCTGACGGCAAAGGTGCCCCTGGGGCAGGTGACAGTGACGATCTCGGTCTGGTTGGCCCCGATGGACCGGACCGGGCTCTCTGCGGTGACGACGCGGGGGTGGGCGGGTTCGTCATCGGCCAGTGCGGGGGACGCCAGGCTGACGGCCAACGCGGGTGCAGCGGCCAGGGCGAGGAGCTTGGTGCGGGACATGCTGTGACCTCTCTGAGTGATTCGTGCGTTCTCTACGAATCGAACGCACCAGCCCAGGCTAGGAACGGGGCGGACGGAACCGCCATCCGATGCGCCCCATTGGAGTGATGGAGTGTGCACCATCGGTTGCTGATCGCAGTGACACTGCCCGGGGGTCCGGCCTCCAACTGACGGTCACACGCAGTTCTGTTGACCTGAGCTCAGCGACCGTCGCACCCATAGGTCGTTCGAGGGGTGCAACACCTCCCCCTCGACCGTCTGCGGGCCGCGAAAGGGCCCTCAAGGCACTCAGGGCGCTCAAAGGCACTCAAGGGCACTCAAGGGCGACCAACACTGACCACCGATGACAGCTCAATCGCAGGCCAGAGTGCCCTCCCCTGCCCACGCATGCCAAGCGCGTGCCCCCACCGTGCCCTTCAAGGCGGTGAACAGGGGTCACCACGGGCGCCTCGAGTGCGTGCCGACAATGCCTTCAGAGGCGATGAGCCCAGGTCAGGTGGCTTATCGAACCCTGCGACGTCGTTGATTCCCATGGTCAGAGCGCGGGTTCGATTCCCGTCATCCGCTCCGTAGTTGCGGCTCAGGTCGGCGAGCTGGGCCTTGTTTGCTGCCTGAGTCCCTCAGCGCTGCGTGCCCTCCGCGTGCCGCAAGTGCCGCCACGGCACGTTGGATTGGGCCCTCCCCAGCCGCCTACGTCTCGGGGGTCGCGAAAATCCGGTCGAGGTGGTGATGGAGTACCGCGATGGCCGACTCCGGACTCCGCTGGCCTACGAGGATGCTGGTGCCCATGGCCGCCGTCATGGCGAGCAGGCTGATCGCCTCCGTGCGCGCGTCGATGCCGGGACCGGTCAGACCTGACGCCTGGGCCTGTTCGAGCTGGCCGGTCAGGGCGTTCTCGGCGGCGTCGGGGTTGTCGATGAAGGGCTGGGCGGCCAGCGCGTCGTCGGTCACGGACAGGATCGAGTAGGAGCTGTAGAGGAGGTGGAAGGTGCGGCCCTCCTCGTCGGTCGGGAGGGAGGCCAGCAGCAGCGCCTCGATGGTCGCGCGCGGGCCCGGGTCCGGGCCGGCGGCGCGGAGGCGGGCGCCCACCCGTGCGGTGAAGCGGTCGGTCAGATGCTGGAGCCCGTAGAAGAGCAGCTTCGCCTTCGTCTCGAAGTAGTACTGCACGAGCCGGAGTGACACGCCGGCCTCTGCGGCCACGTCGCGCATGCCGACGGCGTGCAGTCCTCGACGCCCCGCGACCTGGATGAGCGCCTCGGCGATCTGGGCGCGCCGTTCCTCGTGATCCACGTGCTTTGGCATGTGCCGGTGTCTCCGCCCGTCGGTGTCGGCTTCGCGGTCCGGCTCGGCCCGGACCTCTTTATGGTACCGCTGTACCAGCTTCATGGTACGGTCGTATTACGAAGAACGGATCTCCCCGGAGGTGCCCCCGTGCCCGAGAACACGACCCGTGTGCGCCGCGATGTCGGCCGCTACGTGAACGACGAGCTGCGCGACCGCTACTTCGCCGCCTGCGACGCCGTCTACGCGATGGGGGCGCCCGCCCGCTCCGAGACGGACGTCGAGACCAGCTTCGGCACCACGCACGTCTACCGGTACGGCCCCACGGATCCGGCAGCCGAGTCCCGTACGCCGGTGGTCCTGATCCACGGCGCGGGCTACTGCTCGGCGATGTGGTACCCCAACACCCCCGCGCTCAGCGCCGAGCGGCCCGTCTACGCGCTCGACACCCCCGGCGACGCCGGGCGCAGCGTCCACCGCGAGCCCATGTGGCAGCCGGAGCGCGCCGCGCAGTGGCTCGACGAGGCGCTCGACGCCCTCGGCCTCGACCGGGTCCACCTGGTCGGCTCCTCGTACGGCGGCTGGCTGGTGCTCAACATGGCCCACCGCCGGCCCGGACGGCTCGCGTCGGTCACCGCGCTCGACCCCGGCGGCCTGGAGAAGGTGGGCCTGCGCTTCTTCGCCTGGGTCTTCGTCAGTCTCTTCGCCAGCTTCGCCCCCAAGGCGCTGCGTCCGCGCCTCGCCTCCTGGCTGGAGCAACCGGTGATCGCCGTTCCCGAGCTGCGGACGTGGATCCAGGCGGGCGCCCGCGCCTTCCGGATCCGCCGCCCCGCGCCGCTGCCGCTGACCGAGGACGCGCTGCGCTCCATACGGACCCCGCTCTACGTCATCATGGGCAAGCGCAGCCTGCTGGTACACCCGCAGCGGCAGCTGGAGAGGGTGCCGCGGCTGATACCCGGAGCCCGCGCCGAGATCATCGCCGCTACGGGCCACGGCCCGCAGATCGACCATCCCGACGTGGTCAACGCCCGGATGCTGAGCTTCATGGAGGACATCGACTCCCTCGACCCGGCCGAGGTCGACGGCGTGGTCGACGCGTAGGGCCTGCGGCTGACGCGTAGGACCTGTGGCCGGGGGCACTGGCGCCGGCGTGGCGGCGGCAAAACCCGTGGCTCCTTGAAGGAAACCGGCGCCAGGAGGCTTCCGGTGTGGCCGGCGGGCGCCGGCCACACGGTGGCAGAACGGGAGATGGTGCGCGGGCGCTACGCAGGCCCGGCCGTTACCGTGATCGTGGCCGGGTGGTTGTCCACAGGATGCTCCCGTTGGAGGCGGGGGGCGTCCGGGGGCAGGTTCTCGTAGGTGACGCTGATCTTGCGCAGGTGACCGGCCACGTGGTCGGTGTACGAGGTCTGGGACGTCCTGGGTGGGGAGCCCTTCAGGTCGTAGGTGCGCCAGAAGTCCCGGACCGAGGAATCACCCGTGCCGTACACCTTGTAGGTCAGCCGTGCGGTGCCGTTGGTGACACGCGCCGTCCGTGGCACGTAGAAGCGCGACTCGGAAGGGTGCTGGTCGGGCTGCAGGCCGGCGATCTGTTCTGCCGCTGCCTCCGGCCGCGGGGGCTGCCGCGCGCCCAAGGCCATGATCGCCCAGAAACCCACGGCGACGGCGGCCATCGCGCAGCACACGAGCACCGGGGGGAGCCATCGGCGACGCTTCGGCACGGAACGCTCAGCCTTCCCATGTACGGACACTGCTCTGACCGCCCATATCGAATTCCTTGGCCAGTCCGGCCGCGTGCAGCTTTCCCATGTCCTTGTCCGTGACCACTCCCAGCTGCGGCACCTCGGTGCTCTTGCCCTCCGAACCGTCCCAGTTGTAGCGGTCGGCGACGTGCACCTGGTATTTGATCTTCGTCTGTGGTTCGCCGTCCGGTCCGGGCACCACTTCCACCTGGGCGACGGTGTTGTAGTGGCATGCGCCCACCGCGTGGTACCAGTCGGGGTCAGACGTGGCGTTGAAGCCCTGCCAGCCGGTCTGAATCGCCTTCTTGACGCGCGCCAACTCGTTCGCGACATGGAAGTCCACTTCCGCGGCGTAGGTCAGAGCGGCCTCGGCGCGCGTGTGTACTGCCTAAGCGTTGTCCTGGTCGGCCCGTGCGGCGCCGGCGGCGTCAGGGTCGTTCTGCGGGTAGTCACGGTCGGGGACGGTGACGGTGCCGTCGTCCTCCAGGGTGAGGTCGGCGGTCTTCGTCATGGATTCGGCCTCGTCCAGCCACGTCGACGCGAGCCTGAACCCGTCATGGGCCGCGTCCAGCGTGAGCGCCGCGGCCCTCGACTCCCGGTAAGCGATGGTCATCTCGTCCAGCAGCACACGCAGCCTGCGCATGGCCGCGGCTGCGGCGGGGCCGTGCCACACATGGGGCAGACGGCGGGTGACGTCCCGGATGTGGTTACGGGCCTCCGTCGCCGCAACGGCGAAGTCGTCCCACTCGATGGAAGCGCGCTGCCAGTCCCTCGGCTGCGCGGCACGCAACTGCGGAACCGTGACCTTGTCCCGCCGCACGGCCGAGCCCTTGACCCTGCTCTCCCCCTTGCGGGGATCATCGAACGTCGCCATCAGTTCGCCTCCCGGTGCCGGTGCAGCAGCGCGGTCAGTTCGTCGGCGGTCTGCTGGTCCTGAGCCGCGTAGGACATGCGCGTCGTGCGCATTTTTTCGGCGAGGTTCCTGCACTCCCGCGCCAGCCGGGCGTACTCGCCCTCCCAGGCGGACGTGACGCCCTTCAATTCCCGTCCGCTGTCCCACCGCCGATGCGTGCGTGCGGCGCCCTCCGAGGCGTCCAGGCCCTTGTCCGCCCTCTCCAAGGTCTTGGCCGCCTCGTCGAGCGTGTCGGCGAACTGCCGCATCTCCTCGGTGTCCGTGCCGTATCCATGCATGCGTCCACTCCTCGTCAACACAGCTCAGACTGACGGGGATTGACACGCCACTACATCCGCTCCTGGTTCTCTTCCGGACCGGATCCACCGAGTTCGTCACGGGGTACCGTCGGCAGGGTCCGCGTGCAACGGTTCCGCCGGTTCCGCCGGTTTCGCCGCATGAGGCCTGGCCACGCCTCGCACTCCTTTCCGTGCGTTTCCCTTCCGCGCATTTCCCTGCTGCGCATTTCCCTGCTGCGTAGCGTCTGTAGCGCGGTTTCAGGGGCGGTTGACCTGCCACAGGGCCTTGCCCATCCACCATCCGTCGATGGAGGGGACGATGTGGTCGATGCGTCCGTGGTCAGCGGCGATCGGGCGGGTCGGTCGCGGACGGGCCCGGTGGGGCGGCCGGGCCCGTCCGCGCCGGGTCACGCCCGGGCCCGCCGCAGCGCCGAGGCGACGCGGTCGATGGCTTCGCGGGCCTCGGGGATGGCTGCCGGCATGCTGAAGAAGCCGTGGATCTGGCCCTCGTAGCGCACCTGCTCCACCGCGACGCCGGCTTCGCGCAGCCGCTGCGCGTACGCCTCGCCCTCGTCCCGCAGCGGGTCGTACCCAGCCGTGATCACCAGCGCCGGCGGCGCGGCGGCCAGGGTGGCGGCGTCCGCGTGGAGAGGTGAGACGCGCGGGTCCTTGGGGTCCACGTCCTCGCCGAGGTAGTGGCCCTGGAACCACGCGAGCGCGTCCTTGGTCAGCATCAGGCCCTCGCCGTTCTCCTCGTACGAGGGGAACGGGTGGGTCAGATCGGTTGCCGGGTACACCAGGGCCTGCAGGGTGAAGGTGCCCGGCAGTTCGTTGGCGAGTACGGCGCTCAGGTTGCCTCCCGCCGAGTCCCCGCCGACGGCCGTCCTGGTGATGTCGCCGCCGAGTGCCCCGATCTCGCCGGACACCCACTTCGCGACCGCCATGACGTCCTCGACGGCGGCCGGGAAGGGGTGTTCCGGCGCGAGCCGGTAGTCGACGCTGACCACCAGGTATCCGGCGAGGCCGCTCAGGTCCCGGGCCGTCGCGTCGGATGCGGCGGCGCTGCCCAGCACCCAGCCGCCGCCGTGGATCCAGATCAGCACGGGGTGCGGGCCCTCGCCCTCCGGCCAATACAGCTTGACGGGAACGCCGTTGGCCACCGCGTCCTCGGTCCGGGCCACCGCCGCCGGCTCGCCACCGAGCTGGGCCCACATTCCGTCCAGCGCCGCACGGGCCTCGGGCGCGGAGAGTTCGTGCGGCTGGGGCGCACCGGGCTGTGTGGCCATGTCGAGCAGGGCCCGCGCCGCCGGGTCGAGGGGAGTCCGGGTGGTGAGGACGATCTTGCCTCGCAGATGGCCCTCGTCCAGGCGGTGGTAGGCGTCGGCCGCCTTCTCCAGCGGGAAGACCGCTTCGAGGGGCATGTGGAGACGGCCGTCCTCGATCATGGGCAGGACGTCGTCCATGACCTGCGGTACGGGCAGCATCTCGCGGGAGAAGCGCACACCGTGCCGGGCGGCGTCGAGGTCGGCGATGGTGAGGACCTTGTCCGGGTTTCCGGTCAGTTCGACGGACAGCGGCAGGACGCCGCGGCCGGAGGCGTCGAGGACGGCGTCGATGCCTTGCGGGGCGGCGGCGCGTATCCGTTCGGCCAGGCCGTCGCCGTAGGTGACGGGGGTGGCGCCGAGGTCGCGGAGGAAGGCGTGGTTGGCCTCGCCGGCGGTGCCGATGACGGTAGCGCCCAGGACGCGGGCGAGCTGGACGGCCATGAGGCCGACACCACCCGCCGCGGCGTGGACCAGCAGGGTCTGGCCGGCGACCACGCCGAGCCGGCGCAGGGTGCGGTACGCGGTCTCGGTGGCGATCGGCAGGGCGGCGGCCTGCTCGAAGGTGAGGACGTCGGGCTTGGCGACGATGTTGTCGGCGTCGGCCAGGGCGTGGGTGGCGACGGCGTCCGGCTGGGCGGTGAGTCCCAGCACCGGCTGGCCGGTCTTCCATTGCGTGACACCGGGGCCGAGTGCGTCGATGACACCGGCCATCTCCAGGCCCAGGGTCTGGGGTTCGGCGGGGGCCTCCTGGCCAGGGGCGAACAGGCCGCGGCGCTTCTTGGAGTCCAGGGGGTTGGCGCCGGCGGCGTGGATACGGACGCGGACCTGGCCGGGACCGGGTTCGGGCAGCGGCACCTCGGCCAGTTCGAGCACTTCGGGGCCACCGTAGGCGGCGTGCTGGAGTCTGCGGGCGAGGGGGGACATGGCGGCTCTCCGGGGGAGGGGTGGACGGGTGAGGGGTGAGGGGTGACGGTGACGGGAGGGTTTCGGCGGGTGGGTCGGGCCCGGCGCGGGCGTGCCCGGCGCGGGCCGGTTCGCCGAGCCCTAGGCCGGCCGGTTCGCCGGGCCCCCGACCGGTAGCGGTGAGCCCGGGTCAGGCGGGCAGGGCCGGGTAGTCGGTGTAGCCGCGCTCGTCGCCGCCGTAGAAGGTGGCGCGGTCCGGCTCGTTGTAGGGGCCGCCGGACGCGAGGCGGCGGGGCAGGTCGGGGTTGGCCAGGAACAGCGCGCCGAAGGCGAGCATGTCCGCGGCGCCGTTCTCGATCAGGCCGAGGGAGTCGTGGCCGGTGGGCTCGGGGTGCGTGAACGGGTTGAGGACGAACGTGCCGGGCCAGTCCTTGCGCAGGCGCCCGGTCAGGCTCTGGTCGGGTCCTTCGAGGACGTGCAGATAGGCCAGGTCCAGCGGGGCGAGACCGGCCACCAGGGCGGTGTAGGTCTGCTCCAGGTCCGCCGGGTCCGTCTCGGCGATGTCGTTGAAGGGGGTTCCGGGGGAGATACGGATGCCGGTCCGGTGCGCCCCGATGGCCTCCGCGACGGCCGCGGTGACCTCGACGGCGAAGCGCACCCGGCCCGCGACATCGCCTCCCCAGGCATCGGTGCGCTGATTGGCGTTGGGGGCGAGGAACTGGTGGATCAGGTAGCCGTTCGCCCCGTGGAGCTCCACCCCGTCGAATCCGGCGGCGATGGCGTTGCGCGCCGCGTCGGCGAAGTCGGCGATCGTCCGCACGATCTCGTCGTGCTCCAGCTCCTTCGGCGTGACGAAGTCCTGGGGGCCCTGGTGGGTGTAGACCTGGCCCTTCGCGGCGACGGCGGAGGGGCCCACCGGGATCAGGCCGTCGGGCAGCAGGCTGGGGTGGCCGATACGTCCGGTGTGCATCAGCTGCGCGAAGATCACCCCGCCCTCGCGGTGGACCGCGTCGGTCACCTGCCGCCAGGCGGCGACCTGCTCCGCGGAGTGCAGGCCCGGGGTGTCGGGGTAGCCCTGGCCGACCACCGACGGCTGGACGCCCTCGGTGATGACCAGGCCGGCGCTCGCCCGCTGGGCGTAGTAGGCCGCCATCAGCTCCGTCGCACTGGCCCCCGACCCGTAGGCGCGGCTGCGGGTCATCGGCGCCATCGCCATGCGGTTGGCCAGACGCTTGCCGCCCAGCTCGATCGGGTCGAACGCGGTCGTCATGATCACTCCTTCGGTAGGGCCGGGAGGCCGCCCGGGCTGGCGGCGCTCCCTCGGTGTGCGGTGCTCAGCAAACCATTACCTGTCCGAACAAGTAAAACCCCGCAAAGCCATCCCGGCCCCTTGCGTGAACTGCGTCACCCACCGGCCCGCCCGCCCGGAAATCCCTCGTTGACGTGCGGCAACTACCCGCTGAACACAAGGGCACCACGGGGAACGAAGGGTCGCTATCCTGGCTGCATCCGGCGAGCTGTGAGCCGGATTACTGTCCGGCAAAGTACAGCCGGGAAAGGACGCACTTGATGAGCCGGACAACTAATCGGGACACGCCAAGCCGGCCGCACCAGGAGACGCCGGCCACCTCCTCGGTACCGGTGCCCGCTGTCGCCCAAGCGGGGCCGGTCAGCCACGCGATCTTCCGCGTGGCCCGCCTGCACCGCATGATCGCCGGACAGCTCCTGCGCCCCCTCGGCCTCCACCTCGGCCAGGAGCTGGTCATGATGCACCTGTGGGAACTCGGCCCCCAGCGGCAGACCGACCTCGTGCGCCTGCTCGACTCCGACGCGGCCACCATGACCCGCAGCATCAAGCGCCTGGAGAACGCCGGCTTCGTCCGCCGCCGCCCCTCCCCCGACGACAAACGCGCCACCATCATCGAACCGACCGTCGCCAGCCAGGCGCTGCGCCGCGAGGTCGAACGCATCTGGGCCGAACTCGAAGGCGCCTCCACCGACGACCTCACCCCTGACCAGCAAGCCGAAGCACTGCACACCCTGCAACGCATCGAGGACAGCCTCGCCCGCGCGGCCACACGTTCCCCGGACGTCACCCCGGCACCGACCGCAGACGCTGACACGACGACCGACTGACGACCGACTGACGACCGGCTGAGGGCGGAAGTCACCCAAGTGATGAGCGCGTAGCCCGTCGCCCGCCCCGCCGGTTCGATCGGTGGCACGACTCCGGTGAACCGCTCACGTCACCGGGCGGGCTTGCGGGCAACTGCCCCTTGCCCGGCCTCCTGGCCGGCAGCGCCGACAGGGTGGCCGGGATTGCACCGAAACCCTCGGCGAGCCCTGACCAACAGGCCCGCTGTCCGATCCTCAGACCCTCGGCCGATTCTGCGAAGCTCCCGTCGTCCGGTGCAGGTTGGAGCGGGGCAAGTAAGCACCGGTGACCCCCAAGGTTCACCTGCGCCGCCGGGCATCCGAGGTACCCGTACGGCCCCCACAGAGATCCGACTACCATGCACCGCACTACCTTGCAATGCATGACTCATGCTGCGTAAGGTACTGGGCATGGAGGAGAGATCCACCCCACGCGCCCAGTGGCTACGAGGGGTGCTGGATATGTGCCTGTTGGCCTTGATGGCGGAAGCCCCGGTCTACGGGTACGAGATGACCGTCCGGCTGGCCGAGGCCGGGCTCGACGTCGCGGACGGCTCGATCTACCCGGCGCTGGCGCGTCTGCGTAAACGAGATCTGGTCGAGATCGAACGCCGCAGTGGGGACGGCGGTCCCGCCCGTACCTACTACAGGCCCAGCGAAGCGGGCGTGCAGATGCTCCGGTCGTGGAGCCGCGACTGGAACGAATTCGCCACAAGCATCGGCTCCATCATCAGCCAGACCACACGGGAGGAATCATGACGCTGACGGTCGAGGACGCGATACACCAGGCCATGGAGACGTGGCGCCGCCTCGGAGTCGAACAGGACGCGACCGACGAGATGGCCGAAGAGCTGGCAGCGGACCTGACCGCCGCCGCCTTCGACGGCCGGTCGGTCACCGACTACATCGGCGGTGACATCGACGCGCTGGCCACCTCCTGGGCGGTCGAACGCGGTCTGCTGCCTACCGGCCTGCGCCTGAAGGAGACCGCCACCGCGGCGGCCAGGGGCGCCGCCATACCTGCCGTTGTCGCCGTCATCCTCTGGTTGGCAGGAATGTCCGGTGGCCTCCTCGACCGCGACAGTGAATCGATGACCACGCAGCTGAAGGGACCGCCGGTGTGGGAGGTGCACCACTACCCCAATCCCGGCACTCCTTTGATGTGGGTGGGCTGGGCCGTATGCCTGGTCGCCGCCTTCTTCTTCGTCCGGCGCGCCGTGGCCGCGAAGCTCCAGCGCCAACACGACCCCGCACGCGAAGAGACCACGCGGGCCCTGACCAGGGACCTTCCCCTCATTCTCGCGGCAGCGGCCCTGCTGGGCACCGCGGTCAACGTCCTCGGGGCTTACGCGTTCCCGTACTTCCAGGTCATCGTCACCGTCTTGATCGCGCCGGTCGCGATGATCGGCGCCGTCGCAGCCGGCGCCGCCTGGGTCCGGGACCGCAGCTGCTCGCCCCTGAACGCTTCCCGGTTGAAGTACAGGCTGCCGGTTGCCTGAGTCGTGTCTCTTCGACAGGGCGGTTTCGACCCTGTCTGAAAGGCGGGAAGCGCCCCTCCCGCTCAAGCTCAGAGCCCGGTTTCGATTCCCGTCACCCGCCCCCTAGTTGAGGCCCAGGTCAATGACCTGGGCCTTGTTCTTTGGCCGGGCCGGACCGGTTCAGGATTGCCGTGGGCGCCAGCGACGTTCGGCCGCGAGGGGGCACCTTGCTGGTCAGCGCGTCGCCTGCTGATGACGAGCGCGACGGATGCACCGCTCCGCCCCGCTTTCGTCACCGTTCCGCAACAGCCGTGAACCGCCCCGGAAGATGCCCCGTACAGCCCCGTGTGTGCGGCCCACCGGCCGCGGCGATACGCAGCGAGGGAAGGAATCGGCATGGCCGGCGGCAACATCCAGATCAGCCCGGACGAGATGCGGGAGGCGGCGACCTGGCTGCAGAACCAGAAGGAACTGATGCAGCAGAGCCTCCACGAGGCCAACACCAAGATGGACGAGATGGTCGAGGCGGCCTACGCCACGCCGGGCTCGGAGACCAAGTTCCGTCCGTACTGGGAGGAGTACAAGAACGGGACCGAGAAGGCGATCGAGGGCCTGCAGGGCGTCAGCGAGTTCATCAAGCAGGTCGCCGACGCGTTCGTCGACACCGACGACCAGACGTCCGGCTCCATCGGCTGAGCTGTCCCGAACTGACCGGCCCCGTCCTCCTGGTGAGGGCGGGGCCGGACGGCCGGAGCAGGAGAGGAGGCACCGATGGGTCGCATCAGCGTTCCCGTGCAGGACCTGAAGGACACGGCCAATGAGCTCCAGCGCATCGGGGAACTGATCGGCAACAGCGCGACGCTCTACCACGCCACGGGTGAGGCCGGCTCGTTCAAGAGCGTCGTCGGCGACTCCCGTCTCGCGGAGGCGCTCGACGACTTCGACAAGGCGTGGGTGGCGGGTCACGAGCGGGTCCACGACAACGTGAAGGTGTTCGCGGAGAACACGGACAAGATCTCCGAGAACTTCACGAAGACGGACGAGGACAGCGCCAAGTCGCTGGACGAATCGAAGAAGAACGCGTGACAAGGAGCGTCGTGCAGAAGGGACATGCGTCATGACGCAGCCGGTCACCGAGCGGTCCGAGGGCGCGCCCGCGGGCTACACGCTGAGGTTCCCCGACTCCTGGTGGCACCTCGACCTCGACCCGAGCACCCGGGACGCGTCGATCCGCCGCCGTATCGAGTCCCAGGTGAAGAAGGCCCCGCAGCTCTCCCGCGAGCAGGTGGACGCGCTGATCCGCAGTACCCGGCGCATCGCCCGCGAGGCGCACGCGCAGGGCGCGCTGCGGGCGTCGGGGATGCTCAGGATTCTTCCCGCGGGCAGCGGGCCCCTGGTGCTCAGCGCCACGACGGCCGTGCTGCGGATCTCCGTTCCCGAGGGTCAGGCGGAGGATCTGGCGGACCTCGTCGTCGCGGCCGGTATGCAGCTCGGCACCGCGGCGGAAGGCACCGGACTGCCCCCCGGCGAGGTGGAGTTGGTGGAACTGCCGCACATCGGAGCGGCCGGGCGGATCAGCAGGATCGAGGACGTGGACCACCAGGGGAAGCCCGTCCCCACCGCGATGCGGCACACCCTGATCCCGGTGCCGAACAGCCGGGACTATCTGGTGCTCGCCAGCTCCACCCCCAACGTGGATCTCGCGGACCAGTTCTACGAGGTCTTCGACGCGATCGCGGAGTCGTTCCGCTTCGAGGACCCGGCCGGCACGTCCGGCGCAGCGGATCCGGCGGCGGAAGCGGCCGGTGGAGGCCCCATGGGCGAAGCAGACAAGGGAAAGTGAGGTCGCGGCCATGGCGCGTCCGGCAGTGTCCGAGTGGGAATCGGTCTTCGGGTTCTCGGACGACCCGACTCCGGGTGATGCGGAGGTGCTCGGACAGCTCGCGCGCAGCTATCGCTCCGTGGCCGACAACGCGGGTGACGCCCTTCCCCTCGTCTCCGGGCTGGAGAACCAGCAGGTGGGCGAGGGCAAGACCATGGAGAAGCTCCGGGACAAGCTGGGCGACCTGGCCGAGCAGGTGCGCAAGCTGCACAGTTCCTACGACCAGGCGGCCGGCGCCCTGGACACCTATGTGCACTCGCTGCGTGATCAGCAGCGGAATGCCGACAACGCGCTGGAGCAGGGGCGGGAGGCCAAGGAGCGGCTGGAGTCGGCCACCGAGGTGGTGCGTGCGGCCGGTGCCGACATCGGACGGCTGGACGGGGTCACGCACCCTCCGGATGACCACGAGGCGCGGGCGAGCACCCGGCGCGCGCTGGACGAGGCCCACAGCAAGCAGTCCACGGCGCAGACACACGCCGATGACGCACAGGCGGACCTGGACGCGGCCCGGCTGCTCGCCGAGGACGCGCGGCAGGTGCGCGAGGAGGACGCCTCCACGGCGGCGCAGAAGCTGGACGACGCGAGGGACGAGTCGGTCGCGGGCTACAGCCTGTGGGACAAGATCAAGAAGGCGCTGAGTACGGCCTTCGGCATCATCAGCGCGGTGCTGGGTGTCCTGGCCCTGCTGGTGCCCGGTCTGCAGGGCATCGGGCTCGCGCTGACGATCGGCAGCGTGGTGGCCGGCGCGGCGTCGCTCGGGATCAACCTCGCCATCAGCGCGGAGTCGGGGGAGTGGAATCCACTCGACATCGTGCTCGGCGTCGTGGGCCTGGTCGGGGGCGGGGCCGCGCTCCTCAAGGGCGTCGGGGGGATCGGCTCGGCTCTGAAGGGGGTCAAGCCCGGCTCGATGAAGAATCCGCAGGGCGGCGTCCGCGTCAACAGCCGGTCGGCGAACAGCCGTACCTGCAAGACCGACCCGGTCGATGTGGCCAGCGGCGAGATGATGCTGCCGCAGACCGACTTGTCGCTGCCCGGCGTCCTGCCGTTGGTGATCACGCGTACGCATCTGTCGACGTACCGGTACGGGCAGTTCTTCGGCCCGTCCTGGGCCTCCACCCTGGACGAACGCCTCGAAGTCGACGACCGGGGACGGGTGTTGTGGGCCCGCGAGGACGGCTCGATCCTGACCTACCCGGGCCTGCCCGCCGCCGGGGCGGATGAGCGGGCGTGGCCCGAGGAAGGCCCCCGCCTCCCGCTGACCCATGAGGCAACCGGCGCCGCGGGGGAGGTCACCTACCGCATCACCGATCCGCACACGGGCCTCGTCCGCTCCTTCGCTGCCCCTCCCGGTCACGACGAGAGCGGCCTGCACTGGCTCGCCCGGTGGCAGGACCGCAACGGCAACGAGGTCGGCGTCTCCCGTCTGGAGGACGGCACCCCGACGAGGCTGGTCCACTCCGGCGGCTACCGGGTCGACGTGCACTGCCTCGCCGGGCGTCTGCTGCGTCTGGCGGTGAGCACGCCCGAGGGCCCGGTCGAGGTCACGTCCTACAGCCATGACGCGGACGGGAACCTCACGCACGTGGCGAACTCGTCGGGCAAGTCGCTGGTGTTCGGCTACGACGCCCGGTCCCGCATCACCTCCTGGACGGACCGGAACGGCTCCACGTACCGCTACGTCTACGACGACGACAACCGCGTCACGGAGACCATCGGCCCCGACGGCTACCTCTCCTCACGCTGGAGCTACGACCCCGACCAGCGGCAGACGCACTACACCGACGCCTGCGGCGCCACGACCGTCCACCAGCTCAACGACCTGCACCAGGTCATCGGCGAGACCGACCCGCTGGGGCACACGACCACCTCCGAGTGGGACCGCTACGACAACCTCCTCGCCCGCACCGACGCCCTCGGCAACACGACCCGGTTCGAGTACGACCGGGCCCACAACCCGACCGTCGTCCGCCTTCCGGACGACAGCACGTCGACAGCGTCGTACAACGAGCTGAACCTTCCCACCTTGTCGACGGGCCCCGACGGGACGACGTGGCGGCAGGAGTTCGACGCGCGGGGCAACCTGACCGCGGTCATCGCCCCGGACGGCACCACAAGCCGTTTCACCCATCACCGCACCGGCGCGATCGCCTCGGAGACGGACCCGTCCGGCGCGGTGGCCACATACGAGGCCGACGGCGCGGGCCTCCCCCTGGCACTCGTCGGCCCGGCCGGGCACAGGGCGACCATCGAACGTGACGCGTTCGGCCGGCCCACGGTGATGACCGATCCGCTGGGCGCCGTCACCCGTGCCACGTGGACCGTCGAGGGCCTCATATCGGCGCGCACCACGCCCGACGGCCGGAGCGAGTACCTGTCCTGGGACGGTGAGGGCAACTGTCTGGAGCGCACCGACCCGGCGGGCGGCGTCAGCACCTTCGAGTACACGCACTTCGGCAAGCTCGCCGCCCGCACCGGCCCTGACGGCGTCCGCTACGCCTTCGCCTACAACCCGGAGCTGCGCCTCACGAAGGTGCTCAACTCGCAGGGCCTGAGCTGGGACTACACCTATGACCGGGCCGGCCGGCTGACCGGCGAGTCCGACTTCGACGACCGCGAAATCGCCTACGCTCACGACGCCGTGGGCCGGGTGGTCTCCCACACCACGCCCCTGGGCGAGGAGATCACCTTCCAGTACAACTCCGTCGGTGAGCGGCTGGCCAAGAATGTCGCAGGGGTGCTCACGTCGTACACCTACGACCCGGGCGGGGAACTCGTCCGAGCGGCGTCCCCCCACTCGACGGTGGAGTTCGAGCGGGACCTCATGGGCCGCCTCCTCGCCGAGACGGTGGACGGCCGCACCACCCGCTTCACCCATGACCTCCTCGGCCGCCGCACTTCCCGTGTGACACCCACGGGCGCCGTCACCGAGCTCGGCTACGACGAAGCCGGCAATCGCGAGTCCCTCACCACCGGGGGACACCGGCTGAACTTCACCCACGACGTCCTCGGCCGCGAACTGGCACGCGTCTGGGGCACGGACGCCTCGCCCGTGCGGGCGACGACGGCCTGGGACAAGGCGGGACGCCTCGTCTCCCACGGTCTCGTCGCCCCCGGCCGCACCCTCCGCGACCGCGGCTACACCTACCGGGCCGACGATCACCTCACGGCCGTCACCGACGCGGTGTCCGGCACGGTCCAGCGGATGGAACTCGACCCCGTCGGCCGGCCGTTGACGGTGACGGCGGATGGATGGAGCGAGTCCTACGCCTACGACCAGGCGGGCAACCAGACCTCCGCGAGCTGGCCGGAGAAGGCCGGCCGCGCCGAGGCCCGCGGCGAGCGCTCCTACACCGGCACCCGCATCGACGCAGCGGGCGCGGTGCGTTACGAACACGACGCCGCGGGCCGCATGGTGCTGCGTCAGAAGCGGCGCCTGTCGGGGAAGCCCGACACATGGCGCTACGAGTGGGACGCCGAGGACCACCTCCTGTCCTGCACCACCCCCAACGGCGTCCTGTGGCGCTACACCTACGACCCGCTGGGCCGTCGCACGGCCAAGTACCGTATGAACGCGGATGGTTCGGTGGCCGAGGCCGTCCATTTCACCTGGGACGGCACCCGCCTCGCCGAACAGACCGACACCACCACCGGCGTCACCCTCACCTGGGACCACGAGGGCCACCGCCCCCTCACCCAACTCGAACGCAAACCCGTTTCCAGGGCCGACGGAGACTCGGCCGCAGGTCCCGCCCAGGGCGGCTCCGCGTCCGGCCTCACCGGGCCCGAGGTCGACTCCCGCTTCTTCGCCATCGTCACCGACCTCGTCGGCACCCCCACCGAACTCGTCGACGAATCCGGCCACATCGCCTGGCACTCCCGCACCACCCTCTGGGGCACCACCGCCCGCAACCGCGACGCCACAGCCGTCACCCCCCTCCGCTTCCCCGGCCAATACGAAGACCCCGAAACCGGCCTCCACTACAACTACTTCCGCCACTACGATCCGGAGACCGGGCGGTACGCGTCACCGGACCCGCTGGGGCTGGCAGCCGCGCCCAACCCCGTCGCCTATGTCGACAACCCACGGACGGGCACGGACCCCTGGGGTCTGGCCGGCGGTCCCTGCCCTCCTCCGGGCAACGGAGGCGGCGGCTACAACCTGCGTCCCAGGCACAAGCCCGCGACCGTGGGCCAGAACGGCTCGGACAAGTACCGGGACACCTTCTTCAACGCCAACCCCGCCCAGCAGGGGAAGCCCATGGTGATCCATCACGCCGTTGAACAGCAGGTTCTCAAGAGGTACCCGAACGTCTTCAGGGCAGATGAGATCAACTCCGTGGAGAACCTGCGCGGAATCCCCAACCAGATCAACAGCAAGGTCCACCTGAGCGACATACGCAAGGAATGGAATGACTTCTACAAGCTCCACCCCTCGGCGAACCCGCCGACCCGGCAAGAGCTCCTCGACAAGGCAACGGACATCGACAACAAGTTCGGGAAACAGTTCGATCCGCCCGTTCGCTAGTGTTTACCCGATTCCGGACCCCGGCGACCGCCCCGCAAGGTGATGCACGTGTGGAGAGAACTCATCAGCCGCCTCGGCGTCGACTGGCACCTCGCCGATCCCGCTCGACAGGACGGCATCGCGGCCGCTGAGGAGGCCCTGGGACATCCGTTCCCCGACGACCTCAAGGCGCTGCTGCTGGAGAGCGACGGCGTACACGACGGCCTCGGCGCCGGCGTCGTCTGGGACCTGAAGAGGATCAGAGAGGACAACGCCTTCCTGCGCACGGACGCTTCGATCGGCGAGCTCTACATGCCGTTCGACTCGCTGCTCTTCTTCGGCGACAACGGAGGCGGCGACCAGTTCGCCTTCGCGCGGACGGGGACCGGCTCGGAGATCTACGTCTGGGACCACGAGGACGACAGCCGCATCTGGGTCGCCGGCGGCCTCGATCAGTACCTTGAGCGAACCGCCCAGGCCGACAACCCGGACTGGTTCCGCCCTCGCTGACCTCATCCGCTGTTCCGGGCGCGGCCTTCCGGGGCAGCTCTTCGGGACGGCCTGACCCGGCCCCGCCCCACAGACGAGAGGGCTCCCGCCGACCTCAACGGCGGGAGCCCTCTGTGGTGTGCGGACGGTGTGTCCGGCACGGGGGGTCAGGCAGGTGCGCCCGGCTCCGCAAGCACCGTCTCCGGTACCTGGACGGTGCGCAGCACGCCGTCGCCCAGGTGCAGGATCGCCCGCCCCGGGCGGGTCGCGCCCAGTCGGCTGCGGGGCACCTTGACGCCGATCAGTTCGCCGTCGCTCATGTTCTGCGGCTTCAGCAGCAGTCCGGACCGGTTGCGGCGGGCCTCGGTGTGCCAGCCGGAGAAGCCGGAGGAGAGCCGGTCGGTCTGCCCGGCGATCACCAGGCCGCGGCCGGTCTCGGCACCGGATTTGGCGATCTGGGTGAGGACGGGCTCGGCCTTCGTCTTCAGCAGCAGGTCGGCGTCGTCGAGGAGCACCACGGCCCCGTCGGGCGCGGAGGCCAGCGCCGCCTCCAGGGCCGTGGGGTCGATGTCGGACTCGTCGAACACCGCGAGCACGCCGGGCCGTCCGGCGAGGTTGCGCAGCGGCGAGCGGGCGGGGGCCCCGACCACGACCGGGGTGCCGACCGCGAGCAGCGCCAGCGCCAGCGTCGACAGGACGGTGCTGCGTCCCGAGCGGGCGGGCCCGGCGACGAGGAAGGTCGGGGTGACGGTGAAGTCCGGGCCGAGGGCGGTGAGTTCGTCGCCGCCGACGCCGGCCAGTGCCCATCGCGCGGAGCGCCTGGCCGGGACGAACCGGGCGGCCTCCTCGAAGGTGAGCCGGTCCGGCAGGGTGTCGACGCGGAACGGCCGGGTGGCGGCCGGCAGATGACCCGCCCGTTCGCGGCACTGCTCGGCGATCTGCTGGAGCGCCGCGGCCTGCGCCTGGCCCTCCGGGTTCTCGGTGAGGAGTGCGATCTGCACCTCGGCCTTGTCGGCGGCGCGGAACGCGCGGCCGGGCGGGATCTCGTCGGGCACGTTCCGCTGGGTGATGCCGATCATTCCGTACTCGGACTTCTCGTTGAGCTTCAGCACGAGCTTGTCCTCGGTGGAGCTGTTGACCCGGCTGGAGAACAGCGCCCGGTCGCCGGTCATCACCAGGTGGATGCCCGCGCTCGCGCCGTCCCGGAGCAGGGTCAGCACGGAGTTCAGCAGGTTCCCGGCGTCGTATTCGCCGAGCTGCTTGTCGAAGACCTCCCACCGGTCGAGGAACAGCACGAGGTGCGGCGGCCGTTCGTCCTCCGGCAGGGCGCGGCGCAGCTCCGTCAGGTCGGCGCTGCCGCGGGCGGCGAGCATCTCCTGCCGCCGGGTGAGCTCCGCCGTCAGCCGGGCGAGCAGCCGGGCCACCCGGTCGGGCTGGGTGCGCTGGGTGACGGCGCCGCAGTGCGGCAGCCCCTCCATGGCCAGCAGGGCGCCGTTGCCGCAGTCGATGCCGTACATGTGCAGCTGCGCCGGGGAGTGGACGCGGGCCAGGTTCCCGGCGATGGTGCGCAGCGTCTGCGACCTGCCCTGCCGGGGTGAGCCGATGATGTGCAGGTGCCCGAGCGTCGCGGGGTCGATCACCAGGGGGAGCCGGGCCTGCTGTGCGGGCAGGTCCACCACGCCGTACGCGACGGGCGCGAGGTCGTAGTCCGAGGGCGGGGCGGGCGGCAGGCCGGCGGTGACCAGCTGCTCGGGCAGCGGCGGCAGCCAGGGGCTGTGCTGTGCGGGGATGCCCATCTCCCGGTCCGCTTCGCGGATCGCCGCGACGAGCCCGGTGAGGTCGGTCTCCACTTCGGCGGGGGCGGCCGCGCGCGGCCGCGCCGGCAGCGGCTCGCCGAGCCGCTCCCAGCCGACCGCCACCGCCCAGGGCGCCGGCAGCGAGGCGGCCGCGGCGCCGGGCCGGCGGCCGCCGACCCGTCCGGACTGGAACGGCACGAGGGAGTTCTGGCCGAAGCGCACATAGGCGCGGCCGGGTGTGCTCTGCGAGATCCCGGCGGCCTCGGAGGAGTTGAGGACGTCCTGGCTCTCGCCGGAGTCCGTCACCCGCAGCGCGATGCGCAGATTGGTGTTGGCGCGGATCTCCGAGGAGACGACGCCGCTGGGGCGCTGTGTCGCCAGGATCAGGTGGATGCCGAGGCTGCGGCCCCGCTGCGCGATGTTGACCAGGCCCTTCACGAAGTCCGGCAGATCGCGCACCATCGAGGCGAACTCGTCGATGACGATGAGCAGCCGGGGCATCGGCGGGTGGTCCGCCGGGTTCCGCTCCAGCAGCTCGACGTAGTCCTCGATGTCCTTGGCGCCGGCCGCGGCGAGGATGTGCTCGCGCCGGGTCAGCTCCGCCGTCAGCGACACCAGGGCCCGCTCGACGAGGTGGGCGTCGAGGTCGGTGACCATGCCGACGGTGTGCGGCAGGTCCACGCAGTCCTTGAACGCGGAGCCGCCCTTGTAGTCGACGAGGACGAACGTCATCGCGTCCGGACGGTTCGCCACCGCGAGCGAGGCGACCAGCGTCTGGAGGAGTTCGGACTTGCCGGAGCCGGTGGTACCGGCGACCAGCCCGTGCGGACCGTCGCGCTTGAGGTCCAGGAAGAACGGTCCGTCCAGGGAGACGCCGACGGCCGCCCGGGTCGAGCGGCCCCCGGCCGTCCAGCGCGCCCGGACGCCGGCGGCCTGCGGCGGGTCGAGGGCGAGGACGTCGAGCAGCCGCGCGGAACCGGGGAGCACCGCGGCCTCCTCGTCGTCCCCGCCCGGGTCCCGCAGCGGACCCATCGCCCGGGCCAGCGAACGGCACCAGTCCAGGGACACCGTGTCGGGCCGGATGCCCCCGACGGTGCCCCTCCCGGAGCGTCCCACCCGCACGGTTCCGCCGGGCTCCTCGGTGACGACGGCGTGGCACTCCTCGGGCAGCAGCCGCTCCTCGGAGTCCAGGCAGACCGCGCGGACGCCGACGGACGGTCCGTCGCGCAGGATCTGCGCCACGCCGGGCAGCGAACGCAGCCTGCGGGCCCCGTCGAGGACGACCAGCACGTCGGGTCCGGCGGTCAGGCTCCGCCGGTCCTCCTGCCCGGCACGCTCGGCGATCAGCGCGGTCAGTTCGGCGACCCGCCGGGCGCAGGTCTCCGTGCCGTAGCCGATGCTCGCCGGGGTGTCGCCGGACTTCTTCCGCACATGCGGCAGCCAGCGCAGCCAGGACCAGCCGTCCCGGCCCGGGCCGCCGGTGGTCAGCAGGTGGATCTGGAGGTCACGGGGGCTGTGCAGGACGGCGGCCTGGGCGACCGCCCACCGTGCCACGGCGCGCGCGGTCGGGCCCTCGCCGGCGATTCCCAGCACGTCGTGCTCCCGCAGCGGAACGGTCACCGGGACGTCGTACGCGGTCCACGGCTCCTGGCGGCGGTGTTCGTCCTTGGTCGGGTCCTGGAGCACCACGTCGGAGGGCAGGTCGGCGGTCCCGATGCGCAGTTCCAGGAAGTCGGCGTCCGAGGTGCGGCGTTCCCACAGGCGGCGCCGGGGGCCGACGGCGGTCAGGACGACCTCGGCCGGGTCCGGGAAGCCGCGGCGCCGGGCGGTGCGCTCGGCCGCCAGGGCCTGCTCCGCGTCGCCCTCGATGCGCGCCTTCTTCTCCTCGTAGGCGGCGACATCGCCGGAGTGGGACTGCCGTCCGCTGCGCCGGCTCATCAGGTAGTTGCCGACGATCACGACCGGCGAGAGCAGCCCGAACAGCAGCATCGTCGGGCGGCCGAGCATCGTCGCCCCGGCCACCGCCATCACCAGCGGGGCGGCCGCGGCGAGCCACGGGAGCGGCCGGGCGGCGGGCGCCGCGGGCGGGGAGGGCAGGGTGAAGCGGGTGCGGTTCTCGGCCGGCCGCAGCCGCGGCGGCCGGTTGTAGTCCCAGCCGGTGCCGTCCTCCGACGGCTGCACGGCCGCGTCCGGCCGCTGCGGGAGGGCGAGTTCGAGCAGGCAGCCGCCGACGAGGAGCTGTGCGCCGGCCGGCCAGGCGGTGGCCCCGGCGAGGTCCTCGCGGTCCAGTTGCAGGGTGCCGCCGTCCGGCGCGGACGCGTCGGGCGCCACCCGGCAGCGTCCTTGGGGGCCCACCGTCAGGACGGCGAACGGACGGGCCGGTACGGCGCGCAGCACCTGGGCGGTCCCGTCGTGTGCCAGTCCGATCCGGTACTCGCCGATGTCGAGCCGGTGCACCGCGCCCGCCCCGCTCCCGCCGACCGCACGGACCTCCACCAGTCCGTCCGGCTCGGCCGACGAGGTGCCCGCCGGGCGGCCCAGGCCCACGATGGCCGCGTGGCGCAGCTGCGCGTCCCGCAGCCGCAGGTCCGCGGGCAGCAGCCGGTCGCCGGCGTACAGGCCGAGGCCCTCCGGGGGCCGGTGGACCCCACCCGCCCCGGCCAGCGCCTCCGCGACGGCGCCCACGGGCGTGTCGGGGTCGGCGTCGAGGTGGACGTCGAACGCGTCACCGTCCCCCTCGACCACGGTCAACATCAACGACACGAAACGTCCTCCAGCCGGCGTGAATGCGGGGCCCGCGGCAGCCGTGCTCGTCGGCTCCCGCGCCACTGACGGGACCTACGGAGCGTGCCTGCGAACGGTTCACGGACGGTGCGCGGGCGGATGGCGGGCGGGCTCACGGACGGCTCACGGACGCACCGGTGAACCGTCCGCGGCCGCGCCCCGTAGTGGCCTTCGGGTGCACGGCGCCGCGAGTCCGCCGCGGCGCCGCCCCCGCTTCCGCCCGTCCCGGCTCCGCCGCCGGGGCGCCCCGACAAGGAGTCAGAAGATGATCTGGTACGTCCTGGCCGTGGTGCTGGGGCTGGCGCTGATCGGAGCGGTGGCCGCGCTGGTCGTCACCGAGCGGCGGCCCCGCCCGCCGAAGCCCGTCGCCGCCTCGGCCGCCGTCGTGGGGCGCCAGGCGCTGGACGTGGTCGACGCGGGCCTGCGCCGGCTGACGGGCGAATGCCTGCGCTCCGGCCGGTCGCTGCCCGACCTGTACGCCGTCGTCTACTCCGAGGAGCGGCTCGGACTGCTGCTGGCCGGTGCGGAGGAGGCCGCCCCCGCGCCCTGGACCGCCGAGGCGGACGGCGAGCGCTGGACGGTCTCGCCCGACGACCTGCACCGCCCCGGTCCGGAGGGCGAACCCGCCCTGCCGTACGCGCTGACGGTGACGGTGGGGCTGGACGGCGCCGACCGGGTGCTGGTCGACCTCTCCCGGGCGGCGGGTCCCGTCTCCGTGGCGGGCCCGGACGAGGAGGTGCGCAGCCTGGCGCGGGCCGTCATCACCGAGGCGCTCGCCGGCCCGGTGGGGGCGCTCGCCGAGGTCACCCTGGTGGGATCCCTGGCCGGCGACGGGCTCGTTGGCGACGACATGCCGCGGACCTCGCGTCTGCACACCGCGGCCAGCCTGGAGGAGGCGTTCGCCAGGGCGGCTTCGGCGGACCCGGGAGAGCCGGAGCCGGGATCGTCCGACGTCACCCAGATCTTCCGGCTGATCGAGGGCAGCAGCCGGATCGCCGTCCAGGGTGAGGCGCCCCATCTGTTCGTCGTGGACGCCTCACAACTCCCGCGGCGCGAGGGCGCGTTGGACGGCCTGCGGCGCGGTGACGCACTGCTGGTGCTCGGCGACGCGCCCACGGGGTGGCGCTGGCGGGCCGGTGCGGGCGGATCGCTCGACACCGGACCGCTCGGCCTGGAGATCACCCGGCACGCGGGGCGCTTCGCATGAGTCTCATCCGGCGTCGCGGTCACGGCGGACCGAGTGCAGCCCGCGGCTGCGCAGCGCCTCCCGCAGGGCGCGGGCGGCGTAGTACGTCCGCGACTTGACCGTGCCCGGCGGCACCCCGAGGACCTTGGCCGTCTGGTTGACGCTGCGCCCCAGGTAGTGCACGTGCAGCAGGACCTCGCGCTGCGGCGGCCGCAGGTCCCGCAATGCTTCGAAGAGCACCTGGGAGGTGAGCAGATGGTCCACGTCGTCGGACACCGGCACGTGGGCGAGCTCCGGGTCGCCGGTCTCCGGTGGTCTGGCCTGGCGGGCCCGGTGACCGTCGATGACGAGGTTGCGCAGCACGGTGAACAGCCACGGCCGCGCCGAATCCGCGGTCGGGTCGAGCTCCCCGGCGTGATGCCAGGCGCGGATCGCGACCTCCTGGAGGGCGTCCTCGGCGCGGTGCCAGTCACCCTCCAGCCGCCGTGCGGCGAACTGCAGCAACGCACTGCCGTGGAACCGGTAGAGGGCTCTGAGGAACTCGTCGGGGCCGGCTTCCGCGGTGTGGGGGCAGGGTATGCGGTCTTCGGTCGAAGCGCTGGCCGACAAAGGCCTGTTTCCTCTCCGGTCGTCTGTGGGGAGACGGGTTCAGCCGCTGCGGGAGAGCCGGCGGGCACCACCGTGAGCGGACGTACGCCCGTGCGGCGTGCCCGGCGGCATGCGGCGGCACACAGCGGCATGCAGCGGGCACGCGACGGCACGCGACGGCGGTGAACACACGCCGGTACCGCCGTCGTACCGCCTCGTTCCGTCGGTCGATGCCCCGTGGCGGACACCGACGCCCGCCGTCAGTCCGGTTCGCGGGAGGAAAGCGACTTCACCTCACCGGGCGTCAGTTCCCGGTCGTAGACGTGCACGTCGGCGATGTCGCCCTTCCAGTGGTCGGCCGCCTTCCCGCCGAACTTGCCGCGTCCGACCACCACGGCGCCGGTGGGCTTCACCTTGCTGGAAGCCCCCCTGCTTCCCGCGAGCCGGCCGTCCACGTAGATCCGCATCCGGTGGTCCTTCCGGCTGTACGTACCGGTGAGGTGGTACCAGCGGCCGGTCTGCGGCTGCCCGGTCTTCTCCGCGACGGTACGGGCACCGGGGAAACTGAACGCGAAGTTCTCATCCTGGCCGGAGTACTGGAGGAAGAACGTACTGACCGCGTCGCCGTCCTGGGACAGGGCGGTGTGGACGCCGTTCAGGTCCTCGGGGGTGAGCCGCACCCGTGCGGCGACCGAGTAGTCCTTGCCCTCGGTGTCGATCCGGGAGCCGGTGTCCGCGAATCCGCTGGTGCCGTCCAGCCGCAGGGCGCCGCCCTCGGGGCCGTCGGTCCACTGCGTGCCGCCGCTGACGACGGCGTCGTGCTCACCCTCCTTCGCGGTGCCGGACCGGTGCAGGGGCCACCACCCGACGCCGCGCAGCGACTCGGCACCCGCGCCCGGCGAGGCCGGTTCCGCCCCGGCCTGCCCCTTCCCGGCCTCCCCGGACCCCTGGCCGCGCACCAGTTGGGTGACGACAAAGGCCAGCGCGACGGTCAGTACGGCGATCGCGGTGATGAGCGACCATCTGCGCGTCATGAATCTCCCCGGACGTTGCGGCATACATGTGTCACTGGAGACCACGTGTCCGATCCGGAAGTGGTTCAACGGGCACCCAAACTCTGACAGCCCGTAAGACGCCGGGCCCGGGCGCCCCTGAATGTGCCGCCGTGCACCGGAACATGCGGCAACACGACGGTATGGACAGGTGAACGCGGGCGGTCGCGGGGATGCTCCGGCGGAGCGATCAGCTGGCTCCCTGGTCTCCTACCCCTGGCCGGTTTCCTGGCCGGAGTCGTGGTCGCCGGCGAGTGAGGCGAGTACGAGTTCACGCTTTTCGCGGAGCAGCCGCAGGCCTTCGTCAGCGGTTGCGCGGACGTCGTCCGGGGTGGCTTCTCCGGGGCCGAGCAAGGCGGTCACCGAGGCGGCGATGACCTTGTCGGGCGCGTCGACGGTCACCTCACGCAGGGTGTGTGCACGGGTGGTGGTCTCCAGGAAGCCCGCCATGAGTGCTTGCAGCGCGTACGCCTGTTCCTCCAGCGGCCAGTCGGTCCGGGCCAGCCGGTGCTGACGCCACACCGGCAGGACCGTGTACATGAGTGCGGCCGGGCCCAGCGTGCCGAGCAGTTCGGTGCTGCGCGGGTGCTGGGTCAGGACGCCCAACAGGTCGGAGTCGCCGGTCTGCAGTGCGCGGACGAACGGGCGCTCCAGGCCGTTGTGAATGAGCTGCGGACACAGCCGGTGCGGCCGGGCGGCGTCCGGGTCCGTGGTCAGCGCGTCGATGGAGCCCTCCACGACGGCCAGGAACTCCCTGGCGAACAGCCCGACCAGCAGGTCTTCCTTGGTGCCCCAGTACAGGTACACGGTGCCTTTGCCGACGTGTGCCTTTTCCGCGATCTCCGCCACGGTCACGCCCTTGACCCCCCGCTTGAGCACCAGCTCCTGTGCGACGGTGAGAATCCGGGCGGCCTTGGCGGAGTCCTGTTCGACGAGTGCTGCCATGGTCACTTCCTAGCCTGAGCGGAGGGGACCCGCGGACGCGGGTCCCGCCATCATGCTCGGGCGATGTCCATTTCCTTGAAGCGGGCGGTCTTGCTCTTCGCCTGAAGCCCGCGGATCACGCGCGAGGTCACCGGGGACCGCATCCCCTTCGTCATCAGCCTGCGGACGGTGAGCTGGAGACGGTTCGTCGGGACGAAGAACTTGCGCTGCTGGGACCCGTTCTGCTGGTAGTGCTCCACATAGGGCCGCAGCGCCTTCTCCCATTCGGCGAGGGCTCGGCCCACGTTGTCGGGATGGCCGTCCAGCATGGTGCCGAGCAGGTCCGCTCCGGCCAGTCCGGCCGAGGCGCCCATTCCGGCGTACAGCGTCACGCACCACGCCGAGTCGCCGACGAGCACCACCCGGCCGCGGTGCCAGCGGTCCATGTGCACTTGTTCCACCGAGTCGAAGAGCAGGTCGTCGGCGGACTCCAGCGCGTCGAGCGCCTCACCCAGCGCGCGCCCGGTCGGCCCGCGGCCGAACGCCGCGCGCACCCGCTCGACGGGCGACCCACTGAACTCGGCGTCCACGTCGTCGGCCCGGTAGCTCAGCAGCACCGTCGGAGGATGGTCGGCAAAGGGAAAGATCCACATCGACCGGTCGGGTTCCAGCAGGATGGCGCCGTCATCCGAGGCGACATCGCTGACCGGACCGCGAAGCTGGTAGGCGGCCACGATGTAGTTCAACCGGCGGAGGAACTTCTCGTGCGGCCCGAACGCCAGTTTCCGCACGGTGGAGCGGAGCCCGTCCGCGCCCACGACCAGGTCGAACCGTTCGGTCACCGAGGTGCCGTCCACCGTGTTGGCCAGCGTGACGTCCACGCCCTCGGCGTCCTGCTTGAGGTGGGTCGGCACGGTCGCGTAGCGGATGTCGACGTCCGCCGGCAGCTTGTCGAAGCCCGCCTCTTCGATGTCGCCGCGCAGCATCATCCACGGCTTTCCCGGCAGGTCCGCGTAGCCGAGGCCCAGCCGCCGGTTTCCGATGCGGTCGATGGTGAAGTTCGCGCCGTCGCGGGGGGTGCGGTCGCTCAGGCCGTCCATGATGCCCAGGCGCTGTGCGGCGGCGCGGCCCGCCCCGAACAGGGCAATGAAGTATCCGCCGGACCGCCGCGAGGCCGCCTTCTCGACGATGACCGGGGTCCAGCCGATCTGCCGTAGCCGCAGGGCCGTCGCGATTCCACTGATGCCGAGTCCGACCACCAGAGCCCGGCGGCCACTGTCGTTCGTGATGTCCATGGCTCCAGAGAACCACGAACTGACCAGATTCGTCATTTGGTCAGTTCGTGAGCTGCGTCACTAGGGAATGCCGGGAGTGCGGGTTCGACTCCGTCACCCGTTCCATGCGAAAGCCCCAGGCCGGTGACCTGGGGCTGCTTCGTCGTCTGGAGGCTGGAGATCTCAGCGTGCGCCGCCGCCCCCTCCTGCGAGCCTTGGCGACGGGGTCAGATTGAGCCGGCCGATGGCGTCTTTCACGTCCTGCGGCCAGAGAAACAGCCGGTAGACCGGCGGGACCCGGAAGTAGTCCTCCGGACCGTGCAGTTCGCGATCGCGCATGTCCACGCAGTACCTCGTCCGCCAGGAGAACGCCTCGCCGGGCTTCCACTCCTGCCCCTCGGCCTTCTTCTTCGTGACGTCGTGAAGCTTCTCGAGGGCCCGGTACTCGTAGGCGAGCAGGGTTTTGGGGTCCTTCCAGATTCCCTTCTTGCCCTTGACCGCCTTGTCGGCGGCCTTGAGGAGGAGGGGAAGGTCGAGCTCGCCGGGGATGGAGGGGTAGATGACGAAGGGTGCCGCCCATCCTTCGGTGATGAGATCGAGGTTGAAGGTCGGTCTCTTCTCCCTCGGCAGAGTGGCCAGTTCCTTCTTCGAGTAGTTCGGCGCGATGTAGGCGAGCAGGCGGTTGTTGTCGTCGAAGTGGTCGTCGGCGGTGCGGATGAAGATGCTGCGTTCCTTGCCTGGTTTCCTGCCCTCGGCCAGCCTCTTCTTGATGTTCTCCGTGTTGAACGCGGCCGCCGCCGTGCCCTGGCCGAACTGCAGACTGCCCGCTTTCCCCGTCTCGATCTTCGGCAACAGGAACGCGGCGAGGTCCTCGGAGATGGGCGCGATGCCCTCCCGTATCCAGGCGGCCAGTTGCTTGAACTCCTTGTCGACGTTCTCGGCCTGCTCGGCCGTATCCGCCGTCGTTTCCGGAGTGTCGACGGACAGCATGCGGACCGGCATCTTGACGTACGGAGTGTCCCCGTCGTGTACCTCGACCAGGGCACGCGAGCCCAGCGACGGCATGGCGGTCCCGGCAGGTGTCCACAGGATCTGTACAGGGTCGGTCACGGCTTCCGTCCTTCCCGGCGTACGCCTCCGGCGCCTCCACCCTCCGGCTCCACCCAGCGTCACGCCGTGCCCCAGGCGCCGCAACTCCGCACGGCCGGACACGAGCCGGCCGTGATTCAGGCGGAGCGCGGCCCCGCGGCCCCCGCCTCCTTCATTCGGGCCGGGGCGAGCGGACGCGACCGGAGCGGCGCAGGCTGCGCGTGTGGCGGTATTCGCGCAGGAGGATCTTCAGCATCGCGGAGACGGCGGGGCGTGCGGGGGCGGTCAGCAGGCCCGGTCCCTTGGCCTCGGCCGCGTCGGTGGTGGCCTCTTCCAGGGCTATCAGCGCCCGGACGAAAGGACGGTTGGCGGGAGGCAGGAACCCGGTCACACCGTGACTGGCGGCCAGGGCAGCACGGGCCTGTTGGAGGAGGTGCCGCAACAGCGCGCGGGCTCCGGGGGTGTCCTGGGCCTGTACGAGGCCGGCACGGGTCACGCCGTGGCTCAGCAAGGCGTCCTCAGGGATGGTCAGCCTGCCGTCGGACAGATCTTCGGCGAGATCGTTGACGAAGTCGAGGCGCTGGCTGCCGTCTATGTAGGTGCGGCAGGCCGCGCGGTAGCCGGCAGGTTCGTCACCGGGCACGAGCAGACCGGCAACCAGCAGGAAAGCGGGCAGTGAGTACTCGTCGAGATAGCGCTGGTAATCCGACTCCGTGGCGAAGCCGGTGAATTCGAGTTCGGTGGTCGCGGTGCGGAGAAAGTCCTTGGCATGGACGAGAAGGCGGGGGTGACAGGCCCCGGTGTGCAGGAGCGGCCGGATCACGGGGTGGTCGCTGGTGCCGGTGGCCAGCGCCTGGTGCACCTCCTTCTCCCATGCCGCATAGGCGGCGGCGCGCTGGGGCAGCGGCCCCTGGTCGAGGAGGTTGTCGGTGTGGTGCATGAAGGCGACGGCGGCGATCACATGGGGAGCCAGGGGGCGCGGCAGGAGGAGAAGGACCGCGGCGTAGGCCGCGCGCTTGTAACGGGCCACCACCGCGCGCTGCCGGGTGAAGTCGTCGCGCATCCGCGGGTCGTGAATACCCGCGGCATCCAGCCTGCTGGTCCATATGCTCATCCGGCGTTCCTTTGGTGGTACGGGGGCGGCGAGGGCCCGAGGGGACTCGTCACGGCGTGATCGCGAATAAGCATTCTCCGGTACCGAGTTGGGAGCGAGTCGCCCGGACCGGATGCGCGGCTCGGGTATCCGTCCTTGGACCGGCCTGAGCGGCCCCACCCCTCCCCTCCCCGCCATTCCTCCGCGCTGCGTCCTCACCGCAGGGCCGGTACTCACAACGCTTGTTAGTGAGGCGTTACCGGTGCACTAGCGATCTCCGTGAGAGTCATGTGCGTCCAAGGGCATGGGATGAGGGCTGCTGAGGCCTTCAGCCTTCTGCCCCGCCCATCGAACGGGGGAGCACGACATGCAGAAAATGACGCCGGACCACGACGCGGCTGCGGGGCGCCGGACACAGGAATCGCGGCCTTCGCCTTTTCGAAGTTGACCCGCATCCGCCTCCCCACCTTCCTTATGGGCGTCCCACTTCTCCGGTCGTCCTCCCCACACCAGAACTTCGAACGAATGCGATGGGCACCGTAATGCGTGAATTCAGCCGTCGGGGCATATGTGGACTCGGGATAGGAGCGGCCGCCGCGCTCTCCGTCGCCGGCTGCTCCCTCCCCGGGTCGTCGGACTCCGGCAAGGTCGGGACCGAGCCGGGAAAGACGGCGAAGGGAAAGCCGATCGGCGACGGCTCGACCGCGTACACCGGAAAGCAGCCCAACCAGCCGCCCGCGCCGGAGAAGCTGAAGCCGGGCCAGAAGCCACCGCAGTTCGTGGTCTTCTCCTGGGACGGGGCGGCCGAGGTGGGTAATGGCCTCTTCCCGCGGTTCCGCAAACTCGCCCGTGACCACAACGCCTCGATGACCTTCTTCCTCTCCGGGCTGTATCTGCTGCCGGAGTCGAAGAAGCGCCTGTACCGGCCGCCGAACAACCCCGTCGGTGCCGCCGACATCGACTACCTCACCGATGACCACATCAAGGAGACGCTGAAGAACCTGCGCGCGGCCTGGCTGGAAGGCCACGAGATAGGCACCCACTTCAACGGCCACTTCTGCGGCGGCACCGGCTCGGTCGCCAACTGGGCCCCCGCCCAGTGGGACTCCGAGATCGAGCAGGCCATGGACTTCGTCACCAAGTGGCGCACGAACACCGGCTTCACCGACCTCGAACCGCTGCCCTTCGATTACAGCAAGGAGCTGGTCGGCGCCCGTACGCCGTGCCTGCTCGGCCAGGAGAACCTGCTGCCGACGGCGCGCAAGCGCGGCTGGCGCTATGACGCCAGCTCGCCCGGCGGCCTCCAGGTCTGGCCCACCAAGAAGCAGGGCATCTGGGACTTCCCGCTCCAGTCGATCCCGTTCGGCAACCTCCCCTCCGGGGTCCTCTCGATGGACTACAACATGCTGTACAACCAGTCGAGGAACTCCACCAAGGGCCCGCCGGCCAACTACCCGCGCTGGCGCAAGCAGGCCGCCGACGCCTACATAGCCGGCTTCCAGCGGGCGTACGAGACGAACCGGGCCCCGTTGTTCGTCGGCAACCACTTCGAGCAGTGGAACGGCGGCATCTACATGGACGCCGTCGAGGAGGCGATCAAGCACATCGCCGACGAGAAGCACAAGGACGTCCGGATGGTCTCCTTCCGGCAGCTGTGCGACTGGCTCGACGCCCAGGACCCCCAGGTCCTCGCCAGCCTGCGCGGGCTCGGCGTCGGGCAGCAGTTCACCGGACGCGGCTGACGGCACCGCAAGGGGGCAAAGACCCCCACCCGCGGGTTCGACTCCCGCCATACGCTCCACAGTTGAGGCCCAGGTCCGAGACCTGGGCCTTCTTCGTGGCCTTGTTCTTCGCCCCGCCCCTCCGGGCCCCGCGGCGGGGTGTTGGGCCACGTCCCGGTGGCGCGCTCGATCCACCTCCCGCCGACCGCGCCGGCGTCTGCGCCCGTGGTAGGCGCTGCGCCGTCGTACTGCGATTGCGGCAGGTCAAGTGTCTGCGGGCGCACGACGACGGGCGCGGGGGCGCAACGGCATCGTGAACCAGGTCGCAAGCGACGAGACGCCCACCGTCTGTCGAGGAGCCTGGAGCAGTCGTGGACCCAACAGCACACCATATGGCCGACGGCGAGGAGGCGGCCCAGGCCGTCCTTCGCAGCCGGCTGCGCGCGGCAGTGATCGATATCGCGCCCATCTTCGGATTCACCGTGAGCTTCGCCTTCACTCATCAGCTCACCATCGCGCTGGCGCTCGCCCTGGCGGCAGCCGCCGGCGTCTGCGTCTACCGGGTGGTGCGCGGGGAATCGGTGTGGCGCGCGCTCGCCGTCCTCGGTCTCGTGTGCGTCCAGGGGACGCTGGCCGCGAAGACCGGAGACGCCAGCAACTTCTTCCTGCCCAACCTGGTGATGCACAGCGTGGTCGTCGTGGCCAACGCCGTGATGTTGCTGATCCGACGACCGCTGATGGGCGTGGCGGTGGCGCTGATCACGAAGGAGGGGCCCGGCTGGCACCGGTGCCCCGTACGGCGACGGGCGTACATCAAGGGCAACCTGCTGATCCTCGCCTCAAGTGCGGTGATGCTGACGATCCAGCTGTCGCTGTACCTGTCCGGCCAGGTGGTCGCCCTCGGCACGGCCGACGCCTTCGGGCCCCCCGTCCTCGCGCTCAGCACGCTGCTGGGCTGGCGCATCTACCGCCGCGCCCTCGGCGGCCACTCCTGCGCCACCAACTACCGCACGACCCCCGAGACATCCCTCTCTCTGGAAAGGACCCTTCCGTGACGAACACCCCGCCCCTCAAAACCCAGCCCACTGTGCGGAGCTGCCCCTTCGACCCGCCGGAGGAGTACCGGACGCTGCGTGAGCAGGAGCCGGTCGCGCCGGTGACCTTCCCGGACGGTGCCGCCGGCTGGCTGGTCACCCGGTACGACGACGTGCGGACGGTCCTCAGCGACCCGCGGTTCAGCGCGAAGCGCATCGTCCTGCGGCCCGGCGGCGGCGGTATGGAGGACGCACCGCCCCCGCCGCCCGGGCTGTTCATCATGATGGACGCCCCGGAGCACACCCGGTTCCGGCGGCTGCTCACCGGTCAGTTCACCGTGCGACGGATGCGGCAGCTGGCGCCGGCGGTGGAGAAGATCGTCGCCGAGCAGCTGGACGCGATGGCCGCGGCGGAGGGCCCGGTCGACCTCGTCCAGGCCTTCGCGCTGCCGGTTCCCTCGCTGGTGATCTGCGAGCTGCTCGGGGTGCCCTACGCCGACCGTGAGGAGTTCCAGCGGAACTCGGCCACGATCGTCCGGCTGCATTCCAGCCCCGAGGAATTCCAGCAGGCGCAGGCCGCGCTGCGCGGCTACATCCACCAACTGGTCCTCGCCAAGCGGGAGAAGCCCACCGATGACATCCTCAGCGAGCTGGTGCAGTCCGGGGAGCTGACCGACGAAGAACTGGTCGGCGTGGGGGTGTTGCTGCTGATAGCCGGGCACGAGACGACCGCGAACATGATCGCGCTCAGCACCATGTGCCTGCTGCAGAACCCCGAGCAGCTGGCAGCGCTGCGCGCCGACCCCTCCCTGATGGACGGCGCGGTCGAGGAGCTGCTGCGCTACCTGACGGTCGTTCAGTTCGGGGTCCGCCGTACGGCGCTGGAGGACGTGGAACTGCACGGGCAGCAGATCAAGGAAGGCAGCACGGTGGTCGCCTCCCTGGCCTCCGGGAACCGGGATACGGAACACCTCGCCGACGACCCGGAGGCGCTGGACGTGGGCCGGCCGCACAGCGCGCACCTGGCGTTCGGCCACGGTATCCACCAGTGCCTCGGCCAGCAGCTGGCCCGGGCGGAGTTGAAGGCAGCGCTGTCCGCGCTCCTGGACCGGTTCCCGACGCTGCGGCTGGCGGTTCCGGTGGAAGAGGTGCCGATGCGCGACGACATGCTCGTCTACGGCGTCCACGAACTGCCCGTGACCTGGTGAGACCTGCCCCCCGCGCATCGTCACACCACACACCACACTCCGCACACCGCACACCGCACGGAGAACCCCATGAAGATCCTCATCGATGAGGGCAAATGCGTCGGCGCGGGCACCTGCGTGCTGGCCGCCGCTGACGTCTTCGACCAGCGGGACGAGGACGGCATCGTCGTCCTCCTCGACGACGACCCGCCGCACGCGTTGCTGCCCCAGGTCATGGACGCCGCCGCCCGCTGCCCGGCACTGGCGATCGAGGTGGTGGAGTAGTGCCCGCCATGGACCACATCGTCCTGGTGGGCGCGTCGGCCGCGGGCCTCACCGCGGCCGACACCCTCCGGCGCGAGGGCTTCACCGGGACGCTGTCCCTGGTCGGCGACGAACTGCGGATCCCGTACGACCGGCCACCGCTGTCCAAGCAGGTGCTGGCCGGCGACTGGGAACCGCACCGGTCCGCCCTGCGCCGGGAAGCCGACCTCCAGCAGCTGCGCATGGACCTGAGACTGGGCTGCCGGGCAACCGGCCTGGACACGGCGGAACGTGTCGTCACCCTGGCCGACGGGGACCGGCTGGGCTACGACGGCCTGATCATCGCCACCGGACTGCGCCCCCGTCACCTGCCCTTCGGCCATGACCTGGCCGGCGTCCATGTGCTCCGCACCCTCGACGAAACCCTCACGCTGCGCGCCCAGTTGCAGGCCGGACCCCGCGTCGTGGTGATCGGTGCCGGATTCCTCGGCAGCGAGATCGCCGCCACCACACGCGGCCTCGGCCTGGACGTCACCCTCGTCGATGTCGAAGCCACTCCGCTGGCCCGGCAGGTCGGCACCTTCGTGGGCGGTTTGGTGGCCGACATGCACCGCGACCACGGTGTCCGTCTGTGCATGGGCCGCCATGTCACCGGCATGAGCGGCGAGGACGGGCGGGTCACCGCGGTGACACTCGACGACGGCACCCGGCTGCCCGCCGATGTCGTCGTGGTCGCGATCGGCTCGGTGCCGGCCACCGAATGGCTGGCCGGCTCCGGGATCCCGCTGGGTGACGGAGTGCTCTGCGACCGCACCTGCCAGGCCGCGCCGCGGGTGTACGCGGCAGGAGACGTCGCCAACTGGCCCCATCCCGCCGCCGGTGGCCGGGTCCGCCTCGAACAGCGCACCAACGCCACCCAACAGGCCATCACCGCCGCCCGGAACCTGCTGTCCGGCCCGGAGCAGGCAGTCCCCTACACACCGGTCCCGTTCGGCTGGACCGACCTCTACTACACCAAGATCCAAACCTGCGGCTGGTGCCCTTCCGACGCGACCGTCGACATCGTCGACGGGGATCCGGAGGCACACCGGTTCGTCGCGCTCTACAAGGTGGACGGCCGTGTGGTGGGCGCGCTCGGCTGGAACAACGCACGGGCCCTGCGCGCCTACCGCAGTCAGCTCGCCGTGAGCGTCGCCGCCTGACGTACGTCCTGGCGGGGCACCACTCCCCCCCCGGTCAGCCCCTCCCCGACCGGCACCGCCGGCCGGTGACGGCCCCCGAAAGGCCGCACCGGCCGGCCCGTACCTCCCTGTCGCCTCATGGCCCATAGCCCGTAGCCCGTAGCCCGTAAGCAAGGAGCCATCCGTGATCCGCCCCGCACACCCGCCCGTCCGCCTGGCCGCGGGCACGACCCCGCCGTCCGCGAGGTGAGCCGCCCGCCGCACGAAGAGCCGGGCCGCACGGTCCACCTCGTTCGATGAAGCCGTGTGCACCGCAGGGCCGGGCCGACGCCGCTGTCGGCCCGGCCGGGGCTGCGTACCGTGGGAGAGTGCAGATGATCGACCGGTTCAGCGCGTGGCAGCGGGCGACCCGGCCACTCGTGGTCGACCTGACCGTCGCGCTGGCCTGCTTCCTCCTGGCCTCCCCGCTGGCCGTCGCCTTCGCCTACATCGACCGGGCTCCGGTCGGCTGGTCCGTCGTTGCCCTCGCGGTCTCCTGTGTGCCCCTGATCGCCCGGAACCGCTGGCCGGTCACCGTGGTCGCGGTGACCGTGTCCATGCTTCTGGTGCAGTCCGCCCTGCTCCCGCTCGCCAGGCCGACGCCCGCCGCCACGGCCGTCGCTCTCTATACGGTGGCGATCCGCACCGGCCGGCGCCGGGCCTGGCGCGTGGGCACCCTCGCGGCCGTCGTGCTCATCACCGCGTCGCTGGTCTTCCCCCCGGGTGCGCTACAGCTGCCGCAGTCCCTTGCCCGCCCGGAGTCCCTCGCCCTGGCGGACAAGCTCCCGTCGTCCCTTGCCCTGATTGCCTGGACGCTCATGGCGGTGGCCATCGGCGACGCCGTCCGCAGCCGCCGCGAGGTGCTCGCCGCCGCCGTGGAGCGGGCCGAGCGGGCCGAGCGCACCAAGGAGGAAGAAGCCCGCCGCCGGGTCATCGCGGAGCGTCTCCGGATCGCCCGGGAGCTGCACGATGTCGTGGCCCACCACATCACCCTGGTCAACGCCCAGGCGGGCGTGGCCCACCACCTCATGGGCACCGACCCCGAGCACGCCTACCAGGCGCTCGAACGGATCCGGGACACCAGCCGGGGAGCGCTGGACGAACTGCGGGCCACCGTAGGACTGCTCCGGTACGGCGAGGATCCGGACGAGCCCCGCGAACCGGCACCCGGACTCGCCGGTCTCGACGCTCTGCTGGACTCCTTCCGCCACTCCGGCCTCGACGTCACGCTGGAGCGCACCGGGCCACCGGGCGAGCTGTCACCGATCGCCGATCTGACGGCCTACCGGATCATCCAGGAGGCCCTGACCAATACGCACAAGCACGCCGGCCCGGCCTCGGCGGGGGTCCGCCTGGACTTCCGCACCGACGTCCTGCGGCTCACCGTCGAGGACGACGGCCGCGGTACCGGGGGCAGCGGCCGCGGTACCGGCCCTGGCGCCACGGGTCTCGAAGGAACCCAGGAGGCCGGCACCGGCCACGGCATGATCGGTATGCGGGAGCGCGCCAGGTCCGCCGGAGGTACCCTCGCTGCCGGACCACGCCCCGAAGGGGGCTTCCGTATCGAGGCCGAACTGCCGCTGCACGCCGGTCGAAAGGGCCGGCCATGACCATCCGTGTGCTGCTCGCCGACGATCAGGCACTCCTGCGCGGCACCTTCCGGATGCTCGTCGACTCCGCCCCTGACATGGAGGTCGTCGCGGAGGCCGCCACGGGCCGCGAAGCCGTCGCACTGACCCGCAGCCACCGCGCCGACCTGGTGCTGATGGACATCCGGATGCCCGACCTCGACGGCCTCGCCGCGACCAGGATGATCAGCGAGGACGAGGATCTCGCCGGCGTACGGGTGCTGGTGCTGACCACCTTCGAGAACGACGAGTACGTCGCGGAGGCGCTCCGCGCCGGGGCGAGCGGTTTCCTCGGCAAGGGCATCAACCCGGACGAACTGCTCGATGCGATCCGGGTGGTCGCCGCCGGCGACTCCCTGCTCTCGCCGACCGCGACCAAGTCGCTGATCGCGCGCTTCCTGGCCCAGCCCGCACCACCCGGCCGGACGCCGTCACCGCAACTGGCCGCGCTCACCCCGCGGGAGCGCGAGGTGGTCGCCCTGGTCGCCGCCGGCCTGTCCAACGACGAGATCGCCGAGCGCCTCTTCGTCACCCCGCTCACCGCCAAGACCCATGCGAACCGCGCGATGACCAAGCTGGGCGCCCGGGACCGCGCCCAACTCGTGGTCATCGCCTACCGGACCGGACTGGCCCGGCCCGACGGGCTCTGACCTCCGGCACTGCGCCACGGAGCGGCTCGGGCGGGGACGGGCTCAGGCCGGGGACGGGCTCGGGCTCGGGCTCGGGCTCGGGCTGCGACGCAACGGGGCCGGCCGCCGCTTCCGCGATGCTCTGCACCCCCCTGTCCGGCTCTCCGCCGGCTCCGGACGCCTACCCCGTTCGACGTGGATTGCCTCCGCGCCAAAGACACGAAAATCTACTCTCGTCAGAGTAGACATTGGACTCTCACGTGGTTACGGTTTTTCTCGTAGCCAAGGTTGAACGCCCGGCGGAGGTATGGCCGGGAAGCGGTTCAGCCAGGCCGGTGCGGCGGTGGAGTTCCGAAGCCAGGGTGGTCGCAGGACGGCGACGGGACTGACGGCCGCACCGGGTGGCCCGCGGTGTTCAGGGGCCGCCACCGGCAGTACCCGCAGCACACACGGCTGCGGCCCGGCAAGTGACCGATACAGACGAAGAACGGAGGAAGCAGACGCCATCAGGATCGCCCGGGCGAGGAGTACTCCCCCCGGGTATCGCACGACCCCGGATTGGCAGGTGGTCCACGGTCAGGCAGCAGCGATCCCCGCACCCACGCCCCTCGCCGGGGCGAGGCCGCGGAAACAGAAGGTCGGCGCAGCACTAGGGCCGACAGATGGTGTTGAATTTCCTTCGGGGCCTTGGTGCCGTACGGCACCAAGGCCCCTCGACGCGCTCCCAAGAAGAGGTGCAGATGACAGCGGATGATTCGCTCGGCAGCCGACTGGACGACGATGACTACCCCGCCTACACCATGGGCCGGGCCGCCGAATTGCTCGGCACGACCCCCGGCTTCCTCCGTGCCATCGGAGAGGCCCGCCTGATCACCCCGCTCCGCTCCGAGGGCGGGCACCGCCGCTACTCCCGGTACCAGCTGCGCATCGCCGCCCGTGCCCGGGAACTCGTCGACCAGGGCACCCCGATCGAGGCGGCTTGCCGCATCGTCATCCTTGAGGACCAGCTCGAAGAAGCCCAGCGCATCAACGCCGAATTCCGCCGCGCCGCAGCCACCTCGGACGACAGCCCGCGCTGAGCCCCGGCCGTCGCTCAGGGCATCGGCAGCGCGGCAGGCAACGGTGAGCATCAGCCCGTGGCGCCCACGACTCCCGCTCCGGCGGTGCCGTATCGACTGCGGCGCTACAGGTTGTCGCCCCAGCCGCCCTAAATCAGGGTGCGGAGCTACAGGTTGTCGCCCCAGCCGCCCTGGATCATGGTCTGGAACGCCCATGTGCCGTCCCGCCTGACCAGGATGTCGGCGTAACGCAGCTGCCTGCTCTGACCGTCCATCGTCATGGTCGAGTCCGAGAAGACCACGGCCAGGGCGGGCGAGAGGAAGACCGGCGTCCGCGTGGACTCGAAGGTGATGCCCTCGCTGCCGTCCCCCATCACCTGCGTCATCGTCGCGATGTACTGCTCGCGGTCCCACTGCGCCGCACGACCGTTGCCGGCCGCGTCGTCGCTCACGAGGTTGAGGGGGAACATCGCCAGGTCGGCCATGCTCTGGACATCGCGCTTCGCGCTCTGTGCGTCGTACTCCGCGAACCAGGCGTCCAGGCTCGCGCGGTCCTCAGCGGTCGGGAGGTAACCGGTATCCGGCAGGAAGGTCACACAGACTCCTCACGGTCTCTTCGACGCATCAGCCGTCACATGACCCACGGGCACGTAGGCACTCATCGGCCATCAGGCGCCAGTCATCAGTCGTCAAATTTGTCTACTCGGGAAAGGTATGCCCTCGGGCGGGATTAGTCAAACTTGATTAGACCTTGATTCGATTCTCCGCCCGGTGCGCGTCGTGACATGTCCGGAGTGCGGGAGGGACCGTCGGGAAATCTGCACGGAAGCGTCACACGTCGTACGCGTCGCCCTCGACGGGTGTCGTTAGCGTTACTGCCCGCTCGATCCCGCGTGCGAACTGGATCAGCTTGATCAGGTCGCCGGCGTCCCTGGCGGCGCAGCCAGCACAGAAAGATCGAAGATGGACTACTGCTCGTCGTGCCGCCGGAGTCTCAACGGGGCACTCGTATGTCCAGGATGCGGCGATTACGCCCCGGACATAGCCCCGCCCTCCCACCGCCGGCGGAGCGCGATGGCCGCCGCCGCGACCTGGGAGTCCTGGCAGCCGGAGGAAGCCCCCGCCCCGGAGCCCGGCCCGGGCCGGTACGCCGATGCCGGTCCGTTCGGCGGCGGTGCCTCCGAGACCACGCCGTTCGGCAGTGCCTCCGAGACTGCGCCGTTCGGCGGCGCCTTCGACGCCGCGCCGGCGGATGGGGCCGGCACCGCCGGCACCGCAGCCGCCCCGGAGGACGGTGCGCCCGGCGATGCCGAGGTCCCCGCGCCCACCGGGCAGGGCCGGGCGGCCCGGCGCCGCCAGCTGGCCCGGTGGAAGAAGCACCGGCGCCGGGCCGCGGCCGCCACGGCCTTTGCCCTCGTCGGCGGCGGTCTGACCGTCAGCATGCTGCAGAACAAGCCCGCCACCAACGGCACCCACGCGGCCTCGATGCCGGAGCCGGAGCGCGTGTCCACGCCCCGGACCGAGCCCGCCGCCTCGTCGACGGACCGGGCGGACAGCGAAGCTTCCCGGCACCCCGGCGCCCGCCCGTCCCTCCCGGCCGGCCGGCATGCGCGCCCCACCGCGTCCACGCCGCCGCCCGCCACGACGGCCCGGCAGCCGCAGTCCGACACCCCGTCCCACACCGCCGCGCCGCCCCGCGCGAGCGAGCCCACCGCGTCCACACCGGACCGGGCGGCACACCCCGCGCACACCGATGCCGCGACCAGCGCCCCCGCTGCCCCCGGAAGCTCCGGAGGCTCCGGAAGCTCCGGCTCGGACACCTCGCCGGCACACACTGCGCCGACCACACCGGACGCACCGACCGCACCGGAGGCGGGGCAGTCCTCGCCGACGCATGTGTGTCTGCTGGGTGTGGTGTGCGTCGGCTGATACCGGCGTTGTGGGTGTCTTGGGTCCGGCCGCCCGGGGCCGGCACGCCCGGACGGCCGGCCGGGCGTGCCGAACTCCCGGACCGAACTCCCGGGGCGAACTCCCGGGGCGAACTCCCGGGCCTGACGGGCGTCCGGCAGCGGTGCGGCCGCCGCACGCATGACTCGCGCCGCGCTGTCGGCGCCCGGGCACTCGCCCCTATCAGTGGGGTATGACAAAACCGTCCGTCGGGCATCTTTTTTGAGCCGCGTGCCGCGCGGGCCCGTCGCGGCGCGACGCCCGAGCTGTGGCCGGACCATGCCGGTGCCTGGGGTCCGGCACCCTTCTGACATGTGCTCCTGCCGGTGCGGCCGTTGTCCGGAATCCGCACCCAGCGGCGGCTCCCCCCTGGACCGGGATGGATTCTTCTCCTCACTGCGCGTCGGAGCGCGGGGGCCGAGGAATACGGGGCGAGGGGGCGGCGATGGATGCGCAGGACAAGAAGCTGGTCGAGGCGATCGGCAGGCTGCTGAAGGATCCCCGGTCCGGTCCGGGGCCGGTCATCGAGGACGAGCGGCAGGCTGCCCGTGCCGTGCGGCTCATCGACGAGCGCCTCAAGGAGGAAGCGGGGGTCTATCGCCTGGCGCTCGAACAGGCGCAGGCGGGTGCGGAGACGCTCTCCTCCGACCGCCTGCAGGTCCTGTCGGAGATGGCGCAGAACGCCGATGACGCGGGGGCCACCGAAATCCGGCTCACCTGGGGATCCGAAGAGCTGCTGGTCGCTCACGACGGACACGGGATGCGGCTGGCCGATGTGCTGCTGCTGGGTCTGCCGTGGCTCAGTGGCAAGGCCCTGGACGCAGACGCGACGGGGCGGTTCGGGATCGGACTGACCACCCTGCGCGCGCTGTCCACCGTCTGGGAGGCGCACTGTCACCCGTTCCATGTCCGGTTCGCCGACCTGAGCATGCGGCCGGTCCCGGCCCCGGTCCTCCCGGCGAACGCCGCGGGTCCCGGGTGGACGGTGTTCCGGATTCCGCTCGCACCGGGGACGCTGACGCTCCCGGAGCTGACCGAGTGGTTCGAGAGCTGGCACGACAGCTCACTGGTCTTCCTCCGCAGCCTGCGGCAGGTCACCCTGCTGGAGCGGGACGGGAGCGGAGCGGCCGGTGCGGCGGCGTCGGCCGTCCGCACGCTGGGGCTCACCTGGCACGGCCTCGGGACGGAACCCGCGGAGATCGGCGGCGGGCACACCGAGGTGCGCAGGCGCCGTGCGCGGACCTCCGACGGGTCGGAGTGGCTGGTCTACGACGCCCGGGTTCCCACGCCGCCCGGCGCGACGCGGCTGCACAAGGCCACCGCGGAGACCGTACCGCTCGCCGTCGCGCTGCCGTTGTCGCCGACGGCCACGGCGGGGAGTGTGCACGCCGGGTTACCCGTGGCACCGCTCGATGCCGCGGCGCGGGTGCACGCCCAGTTCGACCCGGTGGCCAGCAGGGAGGGTTTCGCCGCGCGCCCGTGGAACGACCGGCTGGCCCCGCTGGTCGCCGACCTATGGGCAGTGGGTGTCCTCGATGTGCTGGAGACCTTCGCGCCCGATGCCTGGCACCTGATTCCCCTGGCCCCCGCGAAGCCCCCGGCTGGCCCGGCCGGCCCGGCCGCCAAGCTTCCGGACCGGATCCGCGACGCCCTGACGGACCGGGCCCGTGCGTGGGTATCGGCCCGGCTCTCGCCGCCGGGGCCGGACGGCCGCCGCACTCCGCTGACGTCCCTGGCGGTGGAGGACCGGCGGCTGACCGGGGTGGTGACGGACGAGCACATCGCCGAACTGGCCGGTCTTCCCGCGACGTTCCCGCACTCCGCGCGCGATGCCGCCGGACGCTGGCGGCTCGTGCTGTCCGACTGGCGGGCGGCCGAGGGAGCAGCGCTGACCGACGAGGTGCGGGTCACCGATGCGCTGGTGCTGCTGGAGCGCCCGGACTACCCGGTCGGCCGGACCCTCGCTCTCACAGCCCTCGCCATCGAGGCTGGGCTGGACGACCAGGTGCTCTCCACAGCCTGTGTACTGTCGTCCGACGGTCGGCGGCTGCGCCCTCCGCTCACCGGGAGGGCCTTCGCGGACCGCGCGGACGGGTCCGGAGCGGCCACCGGCCCCGGCGGCGCGCATCTCGCGACGCTCGGCATCGTGCAGGAGCTCGACGCCGCGTACTGGCAGGACGCCGACCCCGCCCGGAGAGTGGTCTCCTGGCTGCGCACCGAGGGCTGTCTGGTCAACCCGGAGGACACCCTCGCGGTGCTCGGCAGGGTGGCCCAGCTCGGCAGGGAGGGCCTGCGGCTCGGCCCCGACGGCATCACGGATGACGTCCAATTGGCCGCGCTACAGAGGGCGTTCGGCGATATATCCGACAAGCAGCGCAAGAAACTGGGCCGCGACGCCGGAAAGGCAGTGGTCCTGCGCGCCTTCAGCTATGACCGGGACGGGCAGGAGGAGCAGTGCACCGCCACCCCCGGCAGATGCGCGCTGCCCCGGGCCCTCGACAGCGCGGACCGGGGCCGTTTCGCCGTGGCCGCACGCAAGGCGCCGGGCATCACTTGGGTCCACCGCTCGTACGCCCGCTCACTGCTGGCGACCTCACCGAACAACCCGCTGAGCCGTACGGCATTCCTGCGGCTCCTCGGCGTGGCCGACGCACCGCGCCTCGAAACCGTGCCGCGATCCCAGACGGAGGGGAAGTACACCACCGACCGCCGACGCGGTCTGCCCCGCCTCAGCGTGCTCTCCACACCCGACCGGAGGCTCGAACTCGACCGCCTGAAGGCCCACTACACCCTGGACGATCTGGTCAGCCCGCAGCTCGATGCCGTCCTCGCCGATCTCGTTGCCGAACGCGATGTCCAGGAGCGGCGCAAACGTACCGTCGCGCTCGTCCACACCCTGGGCAAGCAGGGGCTGCTGCTGTCCCGTGAGAACCGTGAGAAGCAGGCCGTGTTCGGGCACCACGGGTGGAGGCACCAGGGCCTCACGAAGGCACTGTGGGTGTGGCGGCTGCTCCAGGTGGCGTGGCTGGAGGACGCTGAGGGCACGCTCCGGCGGCCCGGTGAGCTGCACCTCCGTACGGCCGACACCCTGGCGCTGTACGGGCCGGACGACCCCGGGTATCTGCACCCCGAGATCCAGCGGGATGTGCAGGGCCGCGCGGAGGTGCTGCACACCCTGGGGATCTCGGAGAACCCCGATGTGCCGTCCCTGATCGGGCGGTTGCGTCAGCTCCGGGCGCGCCCGGCGGCACCCGGGCCGGTGCCCGATGCGCTCGCCGCGGACGTCCATCTCGTCTACGGGGCGCTGGCCCGGCGGCTCGACGCCACCTCGGCGGAGGCGCCGCGGGCCACGGCCGAGCGCCGTATCCGCGCGGCCTTCCAGGGCCGCGAGGACCTGGTCCTCACCGACCAGGGCTGGCAGCGGCCGGGCCAGGTGTTCCGCGGCGCCACGATCCTGCGCGGGCACCGCCCGTTCGTCCTGCCGGAGCCGACGCTGCTTCCGCTGTGGGACGTGCTCGGGATCCGGGAGCCGAGAGCGGAGGATCTCGCGGAGGTGCTGAAGGAGATCGCGCAGGACGGTGCCCGGCCGGTCGGCGAGCGGCAGCGCGTGATGCTGGAGGCGCTGCGCCGGCTCGCCACCATGATCGGCGAGGCGGAGGGCCCGGTCCCCATCGGCCTGCGCTCGAAGCTGCGGTCGCTGCCGCTGTGGACCAGCGCCGGCTGGACGAAGCAGCGCCCGGTGCACGCGGTGGACCATCCGGTGCTCGCCGCCGCGGTTTCCAAGCGGCTGCCGGTGTGGCAGCCGGGCGGCGACCTCCAGCAGTTCGGGGCGCTGCTCGGGCTGCTGAAGATCGACCGGGTGGAGGCGGCCGGGGCGCAGGTGCTGGGCGCGGCGCACGCCCACCCCGACACCGGCCTGACGGAGGGGTTCCGACGGGCGGTGGCCGCGCTCCAGGACACGCTGGTCCGGGACGAGCCCCGGGCCGCCCGCGCCTTCACCGGCTGGTCCTGGCTGGCGCAGGTGGAGGTGCGGGTGCTGGCCGGTCTGCGGGTGCGTCTGGTGCTGGACGAGGGGCGCGAGACGGTCGAGCCCGGCGTGGGGGCGCAGTTGGATCCCGTTACGGGAGTGCTCTACGTATCGGCGCCGGAGGAGCTCGGCACGACGCGTGGCGGCGGGCAGGCCGTGGCGTCCGTCTTCTCCAGTGAGCGGACGCATGTCGGCCACCGGTGGCGGGACATCTGGGAGAGCGGCGAACTGGACGGGCCCCCTGAGAGCCCTCTGGTCTCCGCCGAGCAGCGGGACCACGAGGAGCGGGAGCGGCACCAGGCCCTGCTCCGGGAGCGCAGGGAAGCCGCGGCGCTCTCCTCGCTGCGCACCGGTCCGCGCCGCCCGCCCGGCACGGCGGTCCGGCCCACGGCGCCCGCCCCGGCGCCTGCCCTTCCGCCGCAGCCGGCACCCGTCGGCAGCACGCTCCCCTCGCCCCGGCCCCCGGCCCCCCGGCGACTGGTCGATGCCGCGGTCCTCCTGAAGAAGGCGCCGGCCGTCACCCGGCCCGAGGGCTCGTCCCCGGCCGCGCCGCCCGGGGCCGCCCGCCCGAGGCCGTCCCGGCGCACCCCGCCGCTGCCGCAGCCCCGGCCGGGCGGGTCCGCGCCGCAGTCACCGCAGTCCGTCGCCGGGCCGCGCGACCAGGAGAAGGAGACGCTGGCACTGCTGATGCTGACGCAGGTGCTGGCGACGGAGGGGCTGACGGTGGAGGACCACCGGGCCCATCCGGGGTTGGGCGCGGACGTCGTGGCCTCGAACGGCCACTTCTACGAGCTGAAAGCGCACGGCGGCGCGGAGCCCGCCGAGGTCTCGCTCACCGGTGCCGAACTCCGGCGGGCGCTCGCCGAACGCGAGGGGTTCTCCCTGGTGATCGCCTCGTACCTCGAACAGGGCCTGGGGCGGCCGACGTTGCGGATCATCGCCGACCCACTCAGCTGTCTGACCCTTGCGCCGACGGAAGAGGTGAAGCTCAAGGGCCTGCGCGGCGCACATGTCGGGGCGACGGTCTGCGAGTGGGAGCGGGAGTGAGGTGACGGGGTGCGGGCGGTGAGGGGAGCACGCAGGCCGGGCCCGGCTACCCGGTCGGCTGCCGCCCGCGCCCGCCGGAGGGCCGTGCGGCAGCGGCTGGGGGTACGGCGCCCCCGGCCCTCTGCGCCGTGGAGGGCCCGGCAGTGCCGCCGGACGGCGACGTCCGGGTGCGGGACTTGAGGACCTGGGTGCCGATGGCGAGCGTGACGGCCAGCAGGAGGACGTAGAAGACGCCGATCTTGCGGAGGTCGTCGAGGAAGAACCAGACGGATGCCAGGGACGTGAACCAGAAGGCGACGAGCGCGAAGCCGCCCGTGCGCTCGTCCTTGTATCCGGCGGCGAGGCACAGCGCGGAGACGACCCCCAGGACCAGGGCGATGATGACGTAGCTGGTTTCCCAGCCGATGTTGGCGCGCGCCAGCTCGGACCACACGGCCACGGCCTCCGCCACCGGGCCCCAGGCCACCGCGCAGGCGAGCCGGGCCGACCACAGCAGCAGCACCGCTCCCGCGACGCCGGCGAGCAGCGCGACCCGGGTGAACTGACCGACCTCGATCATGTCGGTCCGGGATATCACCAGGGACAGGAAGCAGCCGAGCAGTGCGACCGCGCCTTCGGCCGTCGGCCGGAACGCCACCCGTGCCGGCTTCCGGCGGGCGGACCGTGGCACCGGTGCGCTCGCGGCGGGCCCGGGCGGGGCCGCCGGGGCGGGGCCCGCGGCCGCGGGATCGAGCGCGGTGGGGGTGGGGAGTTGGGAAGCCGGTGCGGAGTGGGGCGCCGCGGCGAGCGCCGCCTGCATCGCGGCGGCATCCGCGAAGCGGTCCTCCCGGCGCTTGTGCAGGGCTCTGGCGATCACGGCGTCCACGGCGGGCGGGAGTTCCGGGCGGAGCTGCGAGGGCGGCACCGGTTCCGCGGCCAGATGCTGATGCATGACGGAGAACGGTGAGTCCCCGGTGTACGGGGGACGCCCCGTCAGCAGCTCGTACAGCAGACAGCCCACGGCGTACAGATCGGTGCGGTGGTCGGTCTCGCCGCCGTTGATCTGCTCGGGGGCGAGATAGGCGGGGGTGCCGACCGCCACGCCGGTCCCGGTCAGCCGGGTGGCCACCTCGCTCAGCGCCTTGGCGATACCGAAGTCGACGACCTTGACCGCGCCGGACGCCGTGAGCATGACGTTCGCGGGCTTGATGTCCCGGTGCACGATGGCGTGCCGGTGGCTGTGGTCCAGCGCCGCCAGCACCTGTCCCGTGACGTCGACGGCCTGCGCCACCGACAGCGGGCCGTCCCTCAGCACCTGGCTGAGGGTCCGGCCCGCCACATATTCCATGACCAGATAGGGCTCGGCCGCACCGCCGCCGGCGTCCTCACCGACGTCATGGACGGTGGCCACACCGGGGTGGTTGAGCGCGGCCGCGGCATGCGCCTCCCGCTGGAAGCGGGTGAGGAACTCGGGCTGCATCGCCAGCTCGGCGGAGAGGGTCTTGACGGCGACGGTACGGCGCAGCCGGTGGTCGACGGCCCGGTACACCGTCCCCATGCCGCCGTGCCCGAGCTGCTCCACCAGCTCGTACCGCTGCCCCAACATCCTGTGTTCCACCGGGTTCCTCCAGGGACCGATCACGCCAACACGCCGGAAGACGTACGGGAGGGCGGTCGGGTTCCCCGCCCGGCAGGGAGCGGCGGCACGGGGGGCGGTGCCGGGCTAGGGCGTGTCCGGGGGCGAACTGCCCGCTCCGCCCTGCTCGATGACGGTGAGGGCGGCGGCCGGGCAGAGTCCGGCGGCCAGCCGGGCCGTGGCGTGCAGCCCGGGCGGGGGCGCGGCGGTGCGGAGCAGGACCAGCCCGTCCTCGTCGTCCTGGTCGAACACCTCGGGGGCGGTCAGGGCACACATCCCGGCGCCGATACAGCGGTCGCGGTCGATGCTCAGCTGCATCGGGCTACTCCTTGTCCCAGGTGACGGGGAGCCGGTGCACCCCGTAGATGTTCATGGCGTCGCGCAGCGGTACGTCCTCGGGCGGGACGGCCAGCCGCAGCGTCGGGAAGCGGCGGAACAGCGCCGGGAAGGCGACCCGCATCTCGACCCGGGCCAGCTGCTGGCCCAGGCACTGGTGGGCGCCGTGGCCGAAGGCCAGATGGCCGGTCGCCTTCCGCCGCAGATCGAGGGTGTCGGGGTCGGGGAACTTCAGCGGGTCGCGGTTGGCGGCCTGCACCGAGACGGCGACGGTATCGCCGGCCTTGATCAGCTGCCCGTCCAGCTCGACGTCCTCCAGGGCCGCCCGCAGCCCGGTGTGAGTGATGGTCAGATAGCGCAGCAGTTCCTCGACCGCCTGGTCGGCGAGGCCGGGGTCGCCGCGCAGGGCGGCGGCCTGCGCGGGGTGGCTCAGCAGGGCGAAGGCGCCGAGCGCGAGCATGTTCGCGGTGGTGTCGAGACCGGCGGCCAGCAGGAAGCCGCCGATGCCGGCGAGTTCGTCATCGGTCAGGTCACTGGTGGTCAGATCGCTGAGCAGGTCGTCGGTGGGGTGGGCGCGCTTGGCCACCACCAGTTCGCGGACGCATTCCGCGAGCGCGGTCATGGCAGCCATCTGCTCCTCGGGAGCGGCGTCCGGGCTGCTCAGCATCGCGGTGTGCTCCTGGAAGCGCGCGCGGTCGGACGGCGACACCCCGAGCAGTTCGCAGATCATCAGGGCCGGGACGGGGTGCGCGAACGCCTGGACCAGATCGGCCACCGGTCCCTGGCGCTCCATGGCGTCGAGGTGGTCGGCGGTGATCTGCTCGACGCGGGTGGCGAGTTGGCGCATCCGGCGGACGGTGAACTTCCCGGCGAGCAAGCGCCGGTAGCGGGTGTGCTCCGGTGCGTCGATCCCGGTGAGGTCGCCGAGCGGTGCCGGCGGCAGGGAGCCGGAAGGCCCGCCCGGGAGGGGGTAGCGCAGCAGCTCGTACCGGGAGCTGAAGCGGGGATCGGCGGCTATCGCCCGGACCACGGAGTGGCCGGTGGCCAGCCAGCCCACGTGGCCGTCGGGGTAGCGCATCGGGCGCAGCGGCTGCTGTTCGCGCAGCTCCGCCAGCTCGGCGGGCGGGTCGAAGGGGCAGCCCGGGGTGCGGGTCACCGGCAGGGTCACCGGCTCGGGGTGCACCGCTGTTCCGTGAGCGGTCTGCTCGGTCGTGGGTGTGGGTGCGGGTGCGGGTGCGGACGGTTCGTGCTGCATGGGTCCTCCGGTGCAGATGACGGCACGGTGAAGCGGCGGGCGGAGTGCGAGGTGGAGTGCAAAGTGGCGCGCAAGGCGGCGTGCAAGGTGGAGCGCGCGGTGAAGTGGTGCGGTGGCGGGCGGGCGGTGCACACGCGGTGAAGGGGTGCGATGCGCTGCATGCGCGGTGAGTGCGTGGTGAGTGCGCGCGGTGAAGTGGCTTGTGCAGCGGCCGGCCGGTGAAGTGGCTTGCGCAGGGGCCGGTGGAGCGGCCGTTCAGCGGGTGGCGCTGCGGCGGAAGGCCGAGCGCGCCCACAGGTAGCCGACCAGGGTGAGGCCGACGCACCAGGCCACGGCGGCGATCCACTCGGCGCCGACCCCGGTGCCCATCAGCAGGCCCCGCAGCGTCTCGATGACGGGGGTGAAGGGCTGGTACTCGGCGAACCAGCGCAGCCCGGTGGGCATGGACTCCGGGGGGACGATGGCGCTGCCGAGGAACGGGAGGAACTGGAACGGCAAGGGTATGTTGCTGGCCGTCTCGGGATTCTTGGCCACCAGGCCGATGGCGGCCGCCAGCCAGGTCAGCGCCAGGGTGAGCAGGGTGAGCAGACCGGCGGCGGCGAGCCATCCCAGGGGCGTGGCATGGGTACGGAAGCCCATGAGGAGCGCGACGCCGATGACGAAGGCGATGCTGACCAGTGTCTGCAGGACACTGCCGACGACATGCCCGGTCAGGAAGGACGCACGGGAGATCGCCATCGTGCGGAACCGGTTGACGATGCCTTCGGTCATGTCGACGCAGACGCCGACCGCGGTGGCCAGGGCACCCGAGGTCGCGGCCATGAGGATGATGCCGGGGGCGACATAGTCGATGTACTCGGTGCTGCCGTCGGCCGCCCCGCCGATGCCGGTCCCCAGGGCGCCGCCGAAGACATAGGTGAAGAGCAGCAGCATCAGGACGGGCATCGCGATGACCGAGACCGTCATGGAGGGGTAGCGCAGCGCATGCTTCAGATTGCGCCGCAGCATCGTCCGGGCATCGCGGGCCGCGTAGGACAGGGTGGTCATCAGGCGTTCTCCTTCAGGGAGTTGGCCTCGCTGGCGGACCTGTCGCGGCCGGTGAGGGTGAGGAAGACATCGTCGAGGTCGGGGGTGTGCACCGTCAGTTCCTCGGCGCGGATCGACGCACGGTCCAGGGTGTCGAGGACGGCGCGCAGGGCGGGGACGCTGCCGTCCCCGGGGACGTGCAGAGTGAGCGCTTCGCTGTCGTGTGCGGTGGCGTCGAAGAGCGCGGCGGCCGAGGCGAGTGCGGACACGTCCTGGAACCGGAGGCGGATATGACCGCCGGGGATCCGTCGCTTCAGCTCGTCCGCGGTGCCTTCGGCGACCAGCTTTCCCTGGTCCAGGACGGCGATGCGGTCGGCGAGTTGGTCGGCCTCCTCCAGATACTGCGTGGTCAGGAAGATGGTGACGCCGTCGTCGGCGACCAGGCTGCGGATGATCTCCCACATGGTGCGCCGACTGCGGGGATCGAGTCCGGTCGTCGGCTCGTCGAGGAAGATGATGCGCGGGTCCCCGACCAGGGTCATCGCGAGGTCGAGCTTGCGGCGCATCCCGCCCGAGAAGGTGACGACGGGCTTGGTGGCGGCCTCGGTGAGTTCGAAGCGGCGCAGCAGCTCGGTGGCCCGCCGACGGCCTTCGCGGCGGTCGAGATGGTGCAGGTCCGCCATCAGGAGCAGGTTCTCCCGGGCGGTGAGCAGATTGTCGACCGCCGAGAACTGGCCGGTGACGCCGATTGCGGCGCGTACGGCATCGGCCTCGCGGACCAGGTCGTGACCGGCGACCCGCGCCTGGCCGGCGGTGGCGGGGATGAGGGTGGAGAGGATCTGCACGGTGGTGGTCTTGCCCGCGCCGTTGGGCCCGAGCAGGGCGAAGACCGTGCCTTCGGGGATGCGCAGGTCGATGCCGTCGAGCACCACCTTGTCGCCGTAGGACTTGGATAACCCGGTGGTACTGATCGCCGACGCGACGGCGGTCGTGGAAGTCATGATCATGACACTCCCGCTTCTTGGGTGTGGTGGTAGTGGCCGCCCAGAAGCGGCCGAGGTCTGGTCAGGGGCGGTCGAGGCCTGGTCAGCAACGTCCGAGGCCTGGTCAGGAACGGCGGATCAGGATGTTGCCGACGCTGGTGTGGGCGCGTACTTCGACGGTCTCGGCACTGTCGCCGGGGCCTTCGGCGGCACCGAGGTCATTGCGCACGCTGCCCGCACCGGTGGTCACCTCCAGCCAGGCGGCGGTGGACTCACGGATGCCGACCTCCAGGTCACCGGCGGCGGCCTGGAGCGCGACCTGGCCGCGGGCCACTTCGCCGATCCGGATGGCACCGTTGGCGGACTTGGCGTCGACTCCGGCGTGCGCGACACCGACGGAGATGAGGCCGTTGGACGCACGCGCCCGCAGCGCGCCGGTGACCTCGCCGATCATGGTCCCGCCATTGCCGTTCTTGACCAGCGCCTCGCCCCCGATCTCACCGACCTCGATCTGGCCCGCGCCGACGAGCTCGGCATCCCCCGACACCCGGTCCAGCCGGATGGCGCCGTAGTCGGTCCGCAGGTTGACGGCCTCCGCCTCGTCGACCTGGAGATCGCCGAACGAGGTCTTGAGCCGGCACTCGCCGAGCCGGCCTTCCACCGTGAAGTCCGCCATGGGCGCGGTGCCCAGGAGGTCCGAGCCGGCCGGCAGCTCGATGGTCACATCGAGGGATCCGGACTTTCCGAAGAGCGAGCGCTTCCTGGGGCCCTTGACGAGCAGCTTGCCGCCGGAGCAGGTGACCTTGGTCTGCTGCGCGGCCCGCACATCGGCCTCCGCGGTGGCGTCGCGCGGCAGCACCTCGACGACCGTGTCGATGCGCTTGCTCGCGGCGATCCGGACGGAGCCGAGGTCGAGCTCAATGGTGACGGAGAGCGGTTCGGGAGTGTCGAAAGCAGGCATGGCTGTGCCGTCCTCATGACTGGTGTGAGTTCCCGCCGGGAGGGCGGGTGAATGAATGAGTGAGTGAGTGAGTTAAGCGAGTGAGCGAGAAGTGGTGCGGTGCGTTGGCGCTGTGCGTTGGTGATGCGCCTTGGCGCTGTGCCTTGGCGCTGTGCGTCGGTGCAGGGGCGGGGTGGTTCTCGCGGCCTCCGGTTGGCGGTCGGTTCCCGATCCCCGGGCGTGGCCCGTCCTAGCGGACCCAGCCCGTGTAGCCCTGCTGGCCCCGGTGGTGGGAGCTGCGGCCGGTCGTGGGGCGGCTGGGGGCGCCCGGCTCCAGGGCGGTGGCGACGGCCCGCACCAGCCAGGCGTTGACCGAGAGGCCCTCCTGTCCTGCGGCGTCCTCGACCCTGGCCTTGAGATGGGCGGGAAGGCGGAAGTTGATCCGCGCGGTGCCGCCCTCGTCGGCGTCCGAAGGAGCCGGGGGCGCGGGTGCCCGCGGCTCACCGGCCGCCGCCTCGGGCAACTCCGCCTGCCCGTACGGCTCCTGGACCGGTGGTGCGGTCACCACGAACTCGGGGTCGAGCCCGCGCAGCCGCAGATCGACCGACCCCGGTGCCAGGTCGCGGGTGATCTCGGTCATGGCGGAGGAGAGTGCGTTCAGCAGCGTGAGCCGGACGGCCGACTCCAGGGGGGTGGTGAGCCGCTCGGCCAGGGCACGGGCTTCGTCTCCGCCCGCGTCCGCGGCGACCGCGAGCTCGTGCCGGAGATTGTCGACGTAGGGCGTGAGGTCCATGACGCCATAGTGGCACTATCATGGCGCCACCGCAAGTCACCATGGCGCATGAATGGCACCAATGGCGCCACGGCGGCACCATCCGAGGCGCCACACATGCACCACACCACCTCTCGCGCGCAGCTCGGGGGCGCCACGGTCGCGGCCGGGGAGGGAGAAACCGGGGCGGCCGGGGACGAACGGGGGCGGCCACCGCGGCAGTTACCGCCGCGCACAGCGGCCCCGCTGCTGCGGCCCGCCCACGGCACCGGCCACCGCGGAATGCCACCCTCCGGGCCGCTCGGATGCGCGGGCTATGGTGCTCTCGCAGACTGTGCAACGCGTGCGGCGGAGGAGAACTCACGGTGTCCGATCTGGGACGGCTCGTGGCCGACCGGTACCGGCTGGTGGAGCGGGTCGGCCGCGGCGGCATGGGCACGGTGTGGCGGGCCGAGGACGAGCTGCTCGGGCGGCCGGTCGCCGTGAAGAAACTGCTCGTACCGCCGCACCTGAACGACGACGAGATCGAGACGCTCTACGAGCGCACCCGCCGCGAGGCCCGCAGCGCCGCCCGGATCACCCACCCCCATGTGATCGTGGTGCATGACGTCGTCGACGACGAGGGCCTGCCGTGCATCGTCATGGAGTACATCCCCTCGGTCACCCTGGGCGACCTGCTGAAGCGCAAGGGCGCGCTGCCGCCCGATGAAGCGGCCCGGATCGGCCGCGGCATGGCCGCCGCACTGCGCGCCGCCCACGACGCCGGGGTGCTGCACCGGGACGTCAAGCCCGCCAATGTGCTGCTCGGGAACGACGGGCGGATCGTCCTCACCGACTTCGGCATCGCCGTGCAGGCCGGGACGCCCTCGCTGACCCGGACCGGCGAACTGGTCGGGTCGATCCAGTACCTCGCGCCGGAACGCCTCCGGACCAACATCGCCGAGCCCGGCCCGGCCTGCGACCTGTGGTCCCTCGGCGCGACGCTGTACCAGGCGGTCGAAGGGCGCCCCCCGTTCGGCCGGGACACCGCGATCGAGACGGCGTACGCCATCGCCACCGAGGAGTACCCGCCCCCGCGCAACGCCGGTGACCTGGGCCCGGTCATCGAGGGGCTGCTCGTGAAGGAACCCGGGGGGCGCATGGACGCCCACGAGGCCGAACGCCTCCTGGGCGGCCACACGGCCGGCACGGTGACCGCTCTCGGCGATCAGCCCACCCGGCCGCATCGCGCCGAAGTCCCCGCGGTTCCCTCCCGGGAGGGCAGGCGCGGCCGCCGCACGGTGCTGTGGGGTGCCGCGGCGACGGCCCTCGCCGCCGCCGTGACCGGTGGTGTGCTGCTCTGGCCCTGGGGCGGTACCGGTGCAACGAGCGCCCGCCCGGCCGGGGCGAACGCCTCCAGCCCTCCCCCGAGCACCAGCCCTTCCGCGCCGCCGCCGGTTCCCGCCGGGTACCACCTCAAGAAGGAGGGTTCGGACTTCTCCCTCCCCATACGGGACGGCTGGAAACGCCAGGACCCGCCGGGCGCCGAGATCGCCTATGTCTCCGGGCTGGCGGGCCTGCGGATCAACATCGTCCCGTTCGCCGGGGAGTCCGATCCGCTCCGGCACTGGCGGGAGACCGAAGAGGACCAGACGCGCCGGGACAACCCGAACTATGAGCGGGTCAGGATGGACCCCACGACGTTCCGGGGACGGCCCGCGGGGTACTGGGAGTTCACCTTCGACGGCTCGAAACGGAAGTACCGCGCGGTGGAGCTGGCGTTCAGCAGCACCGACGGCACGCAGTACGTGGTCTACCTCGTCGCGCCGAACGCCCAGTGGAACCAGTACCGGCCGGTCTTCGACACCGCCGTCAAGGGAATCCGGCTCGGCGGTTAGCCTCCGCGCTCAGTGGTCGGCGTAGTAAATCCTTCGGGGGTTGTTCACGCTGCCGGTGCGGTGCTGCCAGGGCTTGAGCGCGTCCTGGGCCGGCCGGCGACGCACGGTCGACGCCGACATGAACGGGGCGATGCCCCGCCGGACGGCCTCACGGGCCAGTTCCGGGCAGGCCCGCCTGGGCGAACCGGCCACGCCAGCGGCGCGATGGCGGGCGAACCGACCGGCCGAAGTGGATCACTGGTACCCCGCAGCCCGCCCCGCCCGTCACCGCCCCGGCCCCCGAAATGACCGGTGCAAGAGGCCACTTGGACAGGGAAAACGCAACTTCGACATGGCCCGCGGAGGCCGCTACCTTCACCTGGTCTTCGGCGATCGCCCACGGTCGCACAGGAGTTCCTTCGGACTGAGCCACCCGCGACGGGATGAGTTGGTCACGCCCCACGACTCCTCGCCCCCGTGCGTAAGCAACTGAACCGGGTCCACACCGGGGCCACACCAGGCACCCCAACCAGGAAGAGATGCATGCCCCATCTTGCGCTGTACACATTCGGCGTCCTGAAGTCACCTCTCGCCGATCCCGCACCCCTCACGCACGAGTTCTACGACCTTGGTGAGGCCGTCTACCGGAAGATCAGTCAGCACCCCGGGTACCTCGCGCGTGCTGAAGCGGCGGACGGTGACCGGGGCATGCACTTCGAGGCGGACTGGGGTGCATGGGGAGAGTTCGCCGTACCGACCTGGTACGGCAAGGGCCGCACGGTGGAAACCACCGCCCTGGCCGCGACACTCTCCCTCTGGACCGACCTGCGCCCCGCCTTCGACGCCGTCTACACCGGTCTGCACCGTGAGGCGCTGAACCGGCGTTACGACTGGTTCGAGAGGGCAGAGCACCCGAATTACGTGTGCTGGTGGGTCGCCGACGGCGCGATACCCACCTGGCAGGACGGGGTTTCCAAGCTGGAGCACCTCCACGACCACGGCTCCGTGCCGCACGCCTTCACCTTCCACCACTCATTCGCCCCGGACGGAACTCCGACCAGGGTCAAAGGCATCGGGCCGAAGAGCGACCAGGTTCGCTGACAAGGGAGGCTTCGCCCTCTGCCTCGCGAGCACCGATGAGTACCAAGACGCAGCCGACCACTCAGCCTCGGCGGTCGGCCTCGGCGGTCGGCCTCCGCGCACCCCAGCCGCTGCCCCCTCGGCCGCCGCAGTCTCAGCCGCCGCAGTGGCTGTCCGTCTGCGGCCGCCGCCCCATCGTCAGGAAGGCGGTGACGGTGCGGTCGCCGCAGGCGGGGCCGTTGTTCAAGTAGGCGCCGTGGCCCCCGTGTTCGAGCGTGAGCAGCCGTGCCCGCTCGCCCAGGGCCCGGCGCATCCTCAGCGCGCCGAAGTACGGGGAGTAGGGGTCCCGGCGGTTCTGGACCATCAGGATGTTGGACGGGCCGTCGGCGGTGATCCGGGTGGGCGGCTCCGCCGGTGCCTGCCAGAAGCCGCAGGGCGTGATGTTGACCGGCAACCCGGCCGTGAGCGGGTGCCGGGCGCGGTCGGCGGCCACCGCGCGCCGGTGGGCGGGGACCGACGCCGGCCAGCGCACATCGTTGCAGACGGTGGCCGTCATGGCCGCCGCGTCCTGGTCCGACAGCGGCCCCGCGAGGGTGTCCGGCAGCACCGGCTCGGCGGCCGGATCCTGGGCCTGCTGGATGAGCCGGGCGGTCCCGGCGAACAGTGCGTCGCTTTGCAGGGCGTTCTGCAGCGCCTGCCGTAGCCGGTTGCCGGTCAGCGGGACGCCCGGTGTGGTGGACTCCTTCGGTTCGCGGTCCAGCTTCGCCGCCAGCGCGAGGAACAGCGGCCGGACGTCCCGCGTCCGCCGCGCCAGCCGCAGCCCCTCGCTCTCCCGTGCCGGGTCGGCGGCCCAGGCCGCGAAGTCGGGGAAGCGGTCGTCCGTGCCCGCCGACGTGTTCGCCAGCCATCCGCGCCCCACCCGGGCCGGGTCGGGGTCGCTGCTGCTGTCCAGCACCCAACGGTCGGTGTGCCGCGGGTACTTCTGCGCATACACCGCTCCGACGTACGTCCCGTACGAGTACGCCCAGGCCGACAGCTTCTCCTCGCCCAGGGCCCGGCGGAGGCGGTCGATGTCGCGCGCCTCGTTCACGGTGGTGAAGCTGCGCAGCACGGCACCGCCATGGCGGCGGCACGCCTCGGCGATCCGCCGGGAGCGGGCGGCGTTCCCGTCGATCTCGCCGTCCGGCCCCGGCCAGGACCGCAGGGTCACCAAGTGCCGGTCGGCCGCGTCGAGTTCACAGCTCGCCCGGGTGCTTCCGCCCGTTCCCCGCGGGTCGAGGCCGACCAGGTCGTACGCCCCCGCCATCGCCTTGCGCAGCGCCGGCCCCTTCGCCGCCAGCCGCTGCACCCCGGACCCGCCCGGCCCGCCGGGGATCACCAGCAGCGTCCCCCGCCGCGCCGCGGGCCGCTCACTGCGCACCCGGGTCACGGCGAGGCTCAGCTGCGGGCCGTCCGGGTCGCGGTAGTCGAGCGGTACGGGCAGCCGGGCGCACTCCTGGCCGGCCGGGCCGCCGGGCTCGGCGCAGGGCCGCCAGGCGAGGGCGGGCACGGTGGCGCCGGGAGCGTCAGGAGCGTCGGCGCGGACCGCCGGGGCGGCCGCGGTCAGGGTGGTGGCGACGGTGGCGACGGAGAGCGTGAGGAGGAGGGCGCGATGGGGGTAAGTCGTCATGGGGCAAGGGTGGTTGAGCGGTCCTCCACCGCCCATCCGGCAGACCTGAGACCGGAGGTGGGGTTAGCCCGAGGATGCGGCGTCGCGCGCCGTGGGCCGTTCCGGACCGGCCGGTCCGCGCTACTCGCCGATGCCGATCAGCGCCAGCGTGATGTTGTCGGGGCCGCCCGCCTCGATGGCGGACTTCCACAGTTCGAAGGCGGCCCGGCCGCCGCTGTGGAGTTGCAGCACGTCGTTGAGGGCGTCCTCCGGGACGGGGTCGGTCAGACCGTCGGTGCACACCAGGTAGCGGTCGCCCGCGGACAGCGGCACTTCGGTGACATGGGCGGTGATGGCGCTGAACTCCGGTGTGCCGCCGAGCGCCTGGGTGACGAGCGAGGTGGTGCGCCGCCCCGGCGACAGCGGCGGGCTGTCGTCCACGCTCACCTGGCGCAGACCGTCCGCCGTCGTGTCGAGCACCCGGCTGTCGCCGACGTTGAACACCAGCAGCGACTCCGCCAGGACGACCGCTCCGGCGACCGTCGTGCCCATGGTGGACAGCTCCGGGTCCCGGCCGGCGGCCGCGTACACCGCGCCATTGCAGAGGTTCAGGGCGTCACGGACGGCTTCCTCGGTGCCCAGGGTCGGACCCAGCGCCGCCAGTTGCCGTACGGCCAGGGCGCTGGCCACCTCTCCGGCCGGCTGCCCGCCGATACCGTCGGCGACCGCGACGACGAGCGGGGTCCCGAGCGGGAACACCAGGGTCTGCGGGTTCTCGGTCATGGTGCCGCAGAGCGTCCAGGGGCCGGCCACCAGGCTGTCCTCGTTGTGCTCGCGGAGCAGGCCGGGGTGGCTCAGCGCGGTCACGGTGACGTACTCCATACCCCTGTCCCGTTCCGGGCCTCCGCTCCGGCAGGCCCCGTGTCCCCCGGGGCGTTCCGTACCACCATTGTGGGCGCCGACGGGCGGCGGCGCGCGTCCGCCGCGGTCCCCCGGTCAGGCGCTCTCCTTTCCGCCCAGGGTGCCCCGCTGCATCAGCCGGGAGATGTCCTTCCCGGTGATGATCCCCACGAGATGCCCCGCGTCCACGACGAGGATGCGGGCGCCGGTCCGCAGACTGAGCTTGTCCAGCGCCTCGGTCAGCAGATCGTCCGGGGCGGCGACCGCGCACTGGGACAGCGGGGTCGCGACCTCGCGTACCCGCAGCGTCTCCCGGCTCGGGGCCGGTACCGTCGCGAGCCGGCGCACCTGCACGATGCCGCTGGGGCGGCCCTCGAAGTCGAGCAGCGGCAGCGCGGAGTGCCGGGAGTGCACGGCCACCTCGTCGATGAAGCGCTGGACGGTCAGCCAGTCGGCACCGCCGGCCACCGGAGACGACATCGCCTCGTCGACCCGGAGCCCCCGCAGCGCCCGGTGCAGGGCCGCGCGACGCCGCTCCGCGCCGGCGACGATCATGATGAAGAGGCCGATGAAGATGATCCACAGCCCGCCCGGCGCCCCGCGCAGCACCGAGATCCAGCCGGCGGCCACCAGCAGCAGCCCCATGATCTGCCCGCCCCTGGCAGCCGCCAGGTCCGCCCGCTCCCGGTCCCCGGTGCGCCACCACAGCACCGCCTGCACCACCCGGCCACCGTCCAGCGGCACGGCGGGCAGCAGATTGAACACGCCCAGGAACAGATTCGCCCAGCCCAGCCAGGCCAGGACGACGGAGGGCACGGCCCAGCCGGACAGCCCGTGCAGCCCGACCCCGGCCCCCAGCGCGATACCGCCGATGACCAGGCTGATGAGCGGCCCGCTGACCGCCACCGCGAAGGCCGCCCCCGCGCTCTGCGGCCGCCCCATCCGGGTCGTTCCGCCCAGCGCCCACAGCGTCACGTCCTGCACCGAGATCTTCTTGCGCAGAGCGGTCGCGGCATGTGCCGTCTCGTGCAGCAGCAGGCTCCCCATGAGCAGCGCGGCCCCGACGACCCCGCCGACGGCGTACACGGCGTCCGAGCGCCCCGGCGTCCAGACGGGCAGGCCCTGCCGGCCGAGTCCGTACGCGAACAGGCCCACCAGCAGCGGCACACTCCAGTGCATACGCAGCGGTACCCCGACCACCTGTCCGACGCGGACCGAGCCGTTCATCGTCGTCTCCTGCCGGCCCGGCGCCCGGTCCCTCCGGGCAGGTCTCGCCGACCCGCGCTCCGTGAACCGGCCGCCCGGCACCCACCACAATTGTCGCTCGCGGAACCTACGCTGGAAGGACGGACCGGCACGCTGTCCGTCCGGACGGCGCCGCCGGTCGTCACCGACGAACTGCCGGAGGTGCGCCATGGGGCACAGCCACCACTTCCATCTCGATCAGGGTGACCACTCGATCACCGTGAACGTCGGGCCCGGCCGGTCCGGGGAGATCGAGCTCCTGGTCGACGGCAAGGTGGTCGCGTACCAGAAGGAACACAGCGCCGGCATGAATGTGCTGACCGGCGAACTCCCCGAAGAGCCCGCCCACCCCTTCCGGGTCCTGCTGCGCCAGCCGCACCTCGTCCCCTCCATGCCCCGGTGCACGCTGGAGCTGGACGGTGTGGAGCAGCCCATGCCGGAGCGGCTCGTGCTCTGAGCGCCGGATGCCGGATGCCCGGCCGCTCCCGGTGGCCCGCCGGCCGCGGACCGAGCGCCCCTGCCCGCCGCCGGTCCTCTTCGCCTGCCCGCGCACGGCCGGCCGTCCCGCGAAAGCCCCACGAAGTGTTGGGCCACCCGGCTGATTGTGGCCGCCGGGGGTTTTGCTCCCCGCGGGTTGAACGCCGGTGCGGGCCGACCGCGGCAGCACGATACGTCTGGCATCCGAAGGACGAAGAGGCGAGGAGCGACGTGAGAAGAATTGCGCAGGCAAGCACTGTTGTCGGGGCGTGCGGGCTGGTGCTGCTCGGCAGCGGGGTGGCCCGGGCCCAGGTGATTCCCAGCGACTCCCTGCTCGCCGCCGTCGTGGGCGCCGACGTCGGCACCGTGGCCGGCATGGTCTCCGGAGTGGTCTGCAACAACCGGCTCGCCGACTTCAACTACAACTCGCCGGTCTTCCGGTCGCCGCACCCCTGCATCAACGGTCCGGTACGCAGCGGCAACAGCCTGAACAGCGGCAACTTCATCAACCACGGCAACCCGAACAACAGCGGCAACATCGCCAACACCAACGGGTCGACCAACAGCGCCAACGCCGTCACCGGCGCTTCGCAGGGCAGCGGCAACAGCGTGCAGCACATCGTGAAAGGCCTCCTCCACTGACAGGGACCGGCCCCTGACACGGCTACGGCCCACGGTCCTCTTCGACAGCCGTTCCCCGAGCGCCCGGCGGATTCCGCCGGGCGCTCGCCGTTTCCCCCGCGGTCGTGCGGCGCCCCGGCCATCCGGCGCCCCTTCCGGACATGCCTCCGGCCCCGGACGCGCCGGGGCCGGAGGGCCTGATCAGCGTCGGGTCACAGCTTCTGCTTGCCGCCGCGGCCGATGTGCTGCTGGTTGTTGCTGGTCTTGTTCTCGGCTCCGGTCGTGCCGCCGGCGTCGTCGTTGGTGTTGCCGTTGACGTTGGTCGGGCTACCGCTGTTGCTGTTGTTGCCGGACAGGTGGACGTTCTGCGAGTTCCGGACGTTTCCGCTGTTCAGCGGCCCGTTGATGCAGATTCTGGCCCGGTTGCGGCAGCTGAATCCGGCATGGAAGTTGGCGAAGGTGTCGCTGTTCCACACGCCGTCCCCGTCGAACGGCCCGTCCCAGGCCTGTGCGGGCGACGCCCCGCCGACGGCCAGGAGCAGACCGCAAGCCCCTGCAATCACAACATTGATGCGTGCCATGTTCTTCACTGTGTGCTCCTGCACCTCGCGGTTGGTACCCCGCGCCTTGCTACCGGCCGTGCCCCCATCCACCAAGCCTGAGCAACGGCCCGTCCCGCGCATTCACCCGCACCGATCAGCGGATTCACCGTGACGGCCCCCAGGCGCACCGCGCCCGGCGGAGCGCGGCGCCGGACTCACGCCCGCAGCTGCAGCCGCTGCCCCGGGTAGATGTGGTCCGGCCCCTTGTCGAGGGTGTCCTTGTTCAGGTCGTACAGGGCCTTGGTGCCGCCCGGGGTACGGGTGCGCTCCGCGATGACGGAGAGGCAGTCGCCGGGCTGCACCACATAGGTGCGGGCGGTGGGGTGGCCGGAGGAGGTGCGGCTGCGGGTGCGGGGGGCCGCCTGCGGGGCCGGGTCGTCCGACGCGTTCCGCTCCGTGGCGCGGGAGGTGCTGTCGCCGTCGTCGGTGGTCCGGGCGCAGTTGGGCCAGGCCGACAGGCCTCGGTCCCGGACGATGCGCTCAGCGATGGCGATCTGCTCGTCGCGGGTGGCGAGGTCGGCGCGCGGGGCGTAGCGGCGGCCTCCGTAGGCGCGCCAGGTGGCGGGGTCGATCTGCAGACCGCCGTGGTAGCCGTTGCCGGTGTTGATGTGCCAGCGGCCGTTGCTCTCGCAGGCGGCGATGCGCTCCCAGTCCGGTCCCGGGCGGGCGGGCGAGCCGGCCGCCGCGGCACTCGGGGCGGCCAGGCCCAGGACGCTCAGCAGAACCAGCAGCACGGACAGGAGCGTTTCGACGGACCGTTTGGCGAGGGGCGACGGCATGACGGCAATCCTCCGCTGTGCTCCGACAACGCCGTGGCGCAGTACTCGCCACGACCGGTGGGCACCCACCAACCAACCCGGCAATATGGTTTTTGCCGTGTCCGGGCGCCGCGACATGCGGGGGTTTCACCCGGGTGGGCGCGCCTGCCGGTGCGTGCGCCGACGCCCCTGCGGAAACCGGGGAATCAGCCGACGGGGTAGGAGAAGGCCGGGGTGAGCGCGAGGGGTTCCGGGACGGCGACGGCGAACTCGTACGCGGAGGAGAACGCGATGTTCCGCACCGAGACCGGGACATCGAGCCCGTGGGGGCCGGGGACGGTGACCGTTCCGCGGTCGCCGGGGAACCCCGCCTCGATGCGCTCCGGCGCAAGGGACAGCCCCCGGCCGACGGCCTGCAGGGCGGCGTCCTTGCGGACCCAGAAACGGGTGACGAGACGGTCGCGCTCGGGGGCGGGGCGGGTGGCCGCGATGCGTGACTCATGGCCGGTCAGCACCTCGTAGGGGGTGTCCGGCGGGGAGGCTTCGGGACGGACGGACTCCACCGAGAAGCCCATCCGGCGGGCGTCGTCCCCGCAGGCCACGACCAGCAGACCGCGGGTTCCGTACAGTTCCCAGTGCCCGGCGGCGGCCATCGCGGCGCTCACCCGCTCGGGGAGCCGGGACAGCAGCCGGCGGCGGTCCGCGCCGTCGAGGGTGGCCCGGGAACGGCCGTTGAGGGCCGGGCAGTCGTCGGGGGAGAGGCCCGTGCCGGATCCGTGGGGAGAAGCGGATCCTACGGGGACGACGAAGACCGGGACGGTGGTGGCGGAGTCCGGGGCGGTGGTGGCGGAGTCCGGGTGACCGGGTGCGGGAGCGAGCGGTGCCGGACAGGCGGGGCCGGGGTGGGGCCCGGGGTCCACCACGTGGTCAAAGGGGGCTTGGGGAGACAGATCGAGAAGAGCGGCGTTCGATTTCACGTACTTTCCGTCCTCCGCAGTTGAGCGGTGCCGAGGCCATACCGGGTGAGTGACTACCCGTCATAGGGATGGCCCCTCCCCCTTTTCGCCTCCAACGATCGATACGGACAGCCCAAGTTTGCAGACCCTCCGCAGCGTTCGAGTCATCCCTCCTGCTGATGTACGGCTACATACTTCGATGTACAGCAGAGCGCCCCGAATTCCGGCGCCAGGGCCAGGAGAACGGGTAACCCGCCGAATACTGTCCTGGTGTGTGGTTACGTCCATTCCCCAGTACGCACGCGCGCCGGCACCCCTTACCGCTCCGTGACCTCAGATTGGCAGTGGGCTTCTTCGCCGGCTGCCTGATCCTGTATGTCGTGGGCGGGCCGCGGGTCATGGGGGGCGATATTCCCGCCTGGCAGGCCGTTCTGCCGGTGCTCGTGCTGTGTACCGCGACCGTCTTCCGCAGTGCCCTGCCGCTGGCCGCGCTCGCCGTCGGCACGCTCACCGTCACCGTCGAGTTGATCGCCGGCGGCGGGATGGGCCCCGTGCTCGTCTATACGGATCTGCTCTATGCGGCCGCCCTGTACGGCGCCCCGTGGCTGTGCCGGGTCCTGCAGATCGGGACCGTGGCGGCCACTCTGGCGGCCACCGTCGCGCTGGTCCTCATCGGCGACCGCTCCGAGGGGGTGACGACCGGCATCATCATCGCGGTGCTGCTCATCTCCCCCGTATGGACCGCGGTGGTGATCCGCAACCACAAGGAGCGGGCGGATGCCGAGCGGGAACGCGCCGCACAGATCGACCGGCTGGCGGAGCTGGACCGCAAGACCGTGCTGCAGACCGAACGCACCCGTATGGCCCGTGAGCTGCACGATCTGGTGGCCAACCACCTCAGTGCCATCGCCATTCACTCCAGCGCCGTGCTCTCCCTGACCGAGGCACAGCGGGAGAAGGACGGTGCGGCCGAGGAGGATCCGGTGCTGCGGGCGCTCTCGGTGATCCGGGAGAACAGTGTGCAGGGACTGGCCGAAATGCGCCGGATGGTGGTGCTGCTGCGGTCCGAGCGGGGGGTGTCCGACGACTGGGACCGTCCGCAGCTCAACGCGCTCGGCGCGCTGGTCGACCAGGCCCGGCCGGCCGCCGACGCGGCGGGGCTGACCCTGCACACCGAATTACCGGAGAAATTCCCCGAGGTGTCTTCGGTGATCGAGGTGACGGCGTACCGGATCGTGCAGGAGGCGCTGACCAATGTCCTCAAGCATGCCGCGGCGGGGCGGGTGCGGATCCACTGTGAGGCCGGCGCCGAGCAGCTGACCCTCTCGGTCGACAGTCCGCTGGCCCGCCCCGACGGCCGGCCCCGGCAGCGTCCCATGGAGCAGCTGACGGCCGGTGCGGGCGCCGGGCTCACCGGGATGTCCGAGCGGGCCGCCCTGGTCGGCGGCAGCTTCGACGCGGGGCCCGACCGCACCGCCCCGGGGCGTTGGCGGGTGCGGGCGGTGCTCCCGCTGACCCAGAACCCCTAGGAGACGAGAAAGGTGGCACAGCCAGTGAAGGAGTCAGCGGCGGACGAGCTGAGGGGCGGGGCGGCGACGGCGCCGGGGGAGCGCCCGGCGGACGGGCCCCCGGGCATCCGGGTGCTGGTGGCCGACGACCAGGCGGCCGTACGGTCCGGGCTGGTCCTGGTGCTGCAGACCGACCCTGCCATCACGGTGGTCGGTGAGGCCGGAGACGGTGTGACGGCGGTCCGTATGGCCGCCGAACTACGGCCCGATGTCGTCCTGATGGACGTCCAGATGCCGCAGCTCAACGGGGTCGCCGCCACCCGCAGCATCGTGGCGCGCGGCCTCGCCCAGGTGCTGGTGCTGACCACCTTCGACCTCGACGAGTACCTCTTCGGGGCGCTGCGGGCCGGGGCCGGCGGCTTCATCCTCAAGAACGCGGAACCGGCCGTACTGGTGGGCGCGGTACGGGAGGTGGCGTACGGGGAGGGGTACCTCGCCCCGGCCCTCGCCCGGCGGCTGATCCGCGAGTTCGCCGGGCGGCAGCCGTCGGCGGGCGCCACCCTGCCGGACGGCGCCGCACAGGCCCTCGACGGGCTCACCAAAAGGGAGTTGGAGGTGCTGGCCTGTATCGCGGGCGGGCTGGGCAACAGCGCCATCGCGGAGCGGCTCCATCTCGCGGAGGGCACCGTGAAGACCCACACCAGCCGCATCCTGTCGAAGCTGAAGCTGCGCAGCCGGGTGCAGGCGGCGATTCTGGCGCAGCAGCACGGGATAGCCCTGCGGGGGTAAAAGAGAGCGCTCCCAGTGCGCGCCCCCGACCGGCCCCTGATTTTCTCCCGGCCGCCCCCCTAACCGTCCCCTAGCCGCCCCTGACAGGGCCGGGGGAGTACATAGAAAGTGACAGCCGGCGAGCGGAAAGTGCCTACCTGCGGATGATCCGAATGTGCCGGTCCGGGCGGAACACTGGTCCGCACAAGGAGTCCGCCACCATTCACACGGAGCGAGGGAAACCCATGAAGGGTGTTGCCTTAGGCATTGTTCTGACGATCGCAGGTCTGGCCCTTTGGCTGACCACGGAGGAAGTGGAGAATGCAGTCATCTCGCTTCACAAGGCCGGGCTGATATTAGCGATCGTCGGTGCCGCGGAGGCATTGTTCGCACTACTGGGTCTCGCAAAGAAGACCAAGAAATAACGCTCCCCGCACGGGGCGAAAGAATATGCGGCGCTACGCAGCCTTCATCCCGGCGGTCGTCAGTCCCGCTTTTCGATGAGCTCCGTCAGCCGTTCCCGGGCCCGCTCGGCGTGCCGGTAGGCCTGGGCCCGCCGGAACAGTTCCGCGGAATACCGGAAGTGCCCGGCGGCCCTTTCCCGGTCGCCCGCCCGCGCACATGCCGCCGCGACCTCCCCCAGCGCGGCGGCCTTCTCATGACTGCGGCCGGTGTCCGGGAGCGCGGCCAGCTCCGCGCCGAGGGCGAAGAGCCGGGCGCGGTCACCGGCCACCTCCGCACCGGCCGCGTCCGCGGTCGTCAGCCACAGCGGGAAGCCCGGCTCCTGGGCCACCGAGGCGACCACCAGACCGCGCTCGACGATGCTGCGGGCCGCCGCCGTCTCGCCGCGCCGCAGCAACAGCAGCGCGTAATGGCCGTTGATCTTCTCCCACAGCGGGAACCCGGCGGCGGGGGTGACCCGGCGCGCACACTCGCCCAGCAGCTCGGTGGCGCGCTCCGGCTCACCCCGGTCCCGCAGGTCGAGCGCCCGGTGCAGATCGACGGAGGCGCGCGGCCCGGGGAGTACACCGTCCGCCGGGGGCCGGCCGTGGTCGGTATCGGGCGCCCAGTCCGGGCAGCCGCTCCAATAGGCGCAGCGGGTCAGCACCTCAAGGACGAGCAGCGAGTGAAAGCCGGTGCCGGGGCGCTGGCCGGCGCATTCGAGGTGGCCGGTCAGCGCGTAGCGCAGTCCGTCCTGGACGCGGCCGGCCGACTCCAGCAGATCGGCGAGCGCGATCAGGGCGCGCAGCCGGGGCTCGGCGTACGGCTCGGGGGCGAGCACCTCCAGCATCCGCCGCAGGACCTCGGCGCCCTCATCGGCGCGGCCGAGCGTGCCCAGGATTTCCGCGATGGCGAGCTGGGCCTCGGTGAAAACATCGTCCTGCCGGTGGGCCGGCTCGATCTCGGCCAGCTCCCGGAATTCCGACAAGGCCCCTTCGACGTCACCGCCGTCCCATTGCCTGCGGGCCGCCACCAATCGTCCGACCAGATCGAGCCGGCGGGCCCGGCCGGTATCTTCCGCGGGCGCGACCGCTCCGGATATTTCCGCCACACCGACCCCGAGGCGTTCCGCCAGGATCTTGAGTGCCCAATCGCTGGGAATGCGCTTCCCGTGCTCCACCAGCGAAATGTAACTGGAGGACATTTCGGGTCCGGCAAGGTCGTGCTGTGTCATTCCCGCACTGACCCGGAGCTCTTTGATTCTCCTCCCGGTGTCCGCCAGCTCAGGCATTCCACAAACCCTCCGGATTTCGAACGGTGGATGACCCCGGGCGGCCGCGTCAAATCGCCGAGTCACAATGAGTGCTCGGGACTTTACCAAGGGGTCAAGAAGAAGTCGACCAATATGCGGATACTTTCACCGGCCTTCGCCGGGCGCACAGAGATCATTTCGAGGGGATGCGCGCAATGCGGACATCGCCCGCAAGGAGCCGGCACACCGCACCGGAAAACCGGTCGCCCGGTACACGTCATCGCACGGTCGCCGGGGCCCTCGGGGGCACGCATCGGCGCGCTGCGCCGCCGCCCGGAAAACATCACGGGCGCGCGGAGATACATCGGGACGTCGGGCGGCACTCGCCCGGCCCGCGGTCCATGCCGTCGACCACCTGCCGCTCACGGCCCACGGAAGTCCCGACTCGCATGCACTGCGTGCCGAGCTCGGGCTGGAGCTGGGAGAAGGCCCGGCGACCGGCGCCCCGGTCGGGGCGAAGCGGCAGAACTCCGGGGGTACGTCGGGTAGTTCAGGTCTGTGGTCGTGCGGTGGCTGAGGCTGTAGCTGTCACTGCTGCTGCTCTAGCTACTGCTCTTGCTGCTGCTTTTGGTTCGGCTGCGCTGTGCCGGGTCTCCCGTTGATGCGGGTCTACGTCCGTCCCGGCGCCTTCAGGTGGTTCACGTCTGCGTACGTTTCACGTGGAACATGCCGGCTTCTGCACCCTCGTCCGCGCCTGCACCCAGACCTACGTCCGAACCTGCGTCTGCCTCTGTCTCCGGTGCAACACCGCTGCGTGCTGCCGCGATGGCTCATGTCACCGTGCTGCTGACTCCGTGCTGCTGACTCCGTGCCGCCGCGCGGTCTGTGTGCGCTGCCGCCTGGGTCATGCGTGTGGTCATGCCTGTATGCGCTGCTGCCGGTTCAGACAACGCGGGCGGTGTGCGCACGGTTGCGGGCCGCCGGAATGACGGCGGAGCGTGCGTCCGCGTCGGTCCGGCCGGCGTCCGGCGTGGTCCCGGCCGGGTCGGTGAAGTCGTCGGCCGTCAGCGGCTCGGCGCCGGAGGTGATGCGGCTGCGCATCCCCGGCGAGGTGCCATGGGCCTCGGCACTGATGCGCTGCTTGATCGTGGGCGGCAGCTCCGGGCGGGGGAACATCCGGCGGGCGGGCCCGGCTTGGCCGTACAGCGGCACGGTGCGGGGAGCGGGTACGGCACGACTCCCCCTTTCCGGCTGGTGATCCGGCTCGGTGCAGCGCCCCACATCCGGGGCGTCACCACCCGGGGCCTCGCTGCCCGCGTTCCCCTTGTCCGCGTTCCCCTTGCCCAGGGTCCGCTCGTACAGTGCGGCGTCCCGGCGCGCGGCCGACGCCGCCGCGGAGACCCCCAGTGATGCCAGCAGCTTGCCGAGCATGACAAGGCACACCGCCCAGAACTTCATGACCTTGGTCGCAGCCATGGCCCCTCGCTTTCGGTCGGGATCTCCCCGAGAGATCCGTTGCGTCTACTTCGTTGCGCTTCCTCTGTTGCTTCGCTTCAGTTGCGCCGCTACCGGTGCACCACTTGGATGGCGTCGCTTCTGTTGCGTTTTCTTATGATGAGTACGTAATGGGCGGATTCACGGACCGACGCCCCCGGATCGGCGTTCTTCCGATGAACACCACCCGTACGCAGTAGCCGAGGGCCGTGGGGGCAGGCGGCAGGCAGGTCGTAGCCCCCGGTCAGCCGATCGGTTGATGCCGTTCCGAGCGCAACGGGCGATGTGCCCTCGGGTGCGCGGGGCGGATTCTCGGGTTATGGGAATCATCGAAGTCAGCGGGCTGCGCAAGGCCTACGAGGGCCGGGCCGTGGTCGACGGGGTCTCCTTCGCCGTCCAGGACGGGGAGATCTTCGGCGTACTCGGCCCGAACGGCGCCGGCAAGACGACGACCGTCGAGTGCGTCGAGGGCCTTCGCGTCCCGGACGGCGGGACGGTCCGGGTGGGCGGACTGGACCCGGTGGCCGACCATGACCGGGTCACCCAGATCCTGGGCTCCCAGCTCCAGGAAAGCGAGCTGCAGGCCAAACTCACCGTGCGGGAGGCGCTGGAGCTCTACTCCGCCTGCTATCCGCGCCCTGCCGACTGGCGACAGCTCGCCGAGCGGACCGGCCTCACCGACCGGCTCTCCGCCCGCTTCGGCAAGCTCTCCGGCGGCCAGAAACAGCGGCTGTTCATCGCGCTTGCGCTAATCGGCAATCCGCGGGTGGTGGTGCTCGACGAGCTGACCACCGGGCTCGATCCCCGCGCCCGCCGGGACACCTGGCAGCTGATCGAGGAGGTGCGCGCCGCCGGTGTGACGGTGCTGCTGGTCACCCACTTCATGGAGGAGGCGCAGCGGCTGTGCGACCGGATCGCGGTGATCGACCGTGGCCGGGTCGCCGCGCTGGACACCCCGGCGGGCCTGATCAGCAAGGCCTCGCGGTCCGTTGTCCTTTCCTTCAACCCGTCGGCGCCGCTCGACCCGGCCGAGCTGGCGGCACTGCCGGAGGTCGCCTCCTTCGAAGGGACCGGGCGGGCCGCCGGACAGGGCGTGACGGACCCGGCCGACGAGCGGCTGGTGATCCACGGGACGGACGCCACCGTCGACGCGGTGATCTCCCTTCTTGCCCGGCACCGCATCACCGCCCGGCACCTGCGCGTCGCCGACGCAACGCTCGACGACGCATTTCTCGATCTGACCGCACAGGAAGCCTGAGGTTGCCTGATATGCCTGCCACGCCCGCGCCCTCTTCGGCGACGCGCTCGCCGCAGCCCACCCCCGGCCCTTCTGCCCCGGTGAAGGCCCGGTCCGCCTCACGCGCCGTCCTGATGACGGAGGCGCGGCTGTTCCTGCGTGAACCCGGGGCACTGTTCTGGATGCTGGTCTTCCCGACCCTGCTGCTGACGATCCTCGGACTGATCCCGTCCTTCCGGGAGGCCAGTCCGTCACTGGGCGGGCGCCGGACCATCGATCTCTACGTTCCGGTGGTGCTGCTGCTCGCCGCGATCACGGCCGGAATCCAGGTGATGCCCTCGGTGCTGACGGGCTATCGGGAACGCGGCATTCTGCGACGGATGTCGGCCACGCCGGTGCGGCCCGCCGCGCTGCTCGGTGCGCAGATCGCCCTGCACGGCGCGGCGGCCGTGCTCTCCATGGCAGTGGCGCTCGTCGTGGGCAGGCTCGCCTTCGGTGTGGCGCTGCCCGAGCAGCCCCTGAGCTATGCGCTGGCGCTCGTCCTGACACTGTGCAGTGCGCTCGTCATGGGCTGTGTGATCTGCTCGCTCTCCCCGTCGACCAAGGCGGCCGGGGTGGTCGGGTCGGCGGTCTTCTTCCCGATGATGTTTGCGGCGGGCGTGTGGGTGCCGGTCCAGGCGATGCCGGACCTGCTGCAGCGGATCGTCCAGCTGGTGCCGTTCGGCGCCGCCTCGCAGGCGCTCGCCCAGGCCTCGTCCGGCCACTGGCCCGGCTGGTGGCAGCTGGCGGTGCCGGCCGCCTGGGCCCTCGTGCTCGGTTGGTTCGCCCACCGTCAATCCCGTTGGGAGTGACGGTGAGGGGGGCCGGAGTGCGGGTGTCCGTCCGACCCCCAGGGGACACTGCCCCCATGACAAGCCACGACGGCAACGGCGGGACGGCAGCGCCCGTTCCCGGCCCCCAGGTGCTGCGGATGTCTCCCGCACCCGGGCCGCTCCTCAGCCCCGCGCCGCGGCCGTGGGACCGTGCCTTCCGGCGATGGGGCGGCTATGTCCTGCTCGGTATCGGGGTCCTGACATCGGCGGCCTCGGCGGACCGGCTGTTGCCCGGACACGAGGCGTATGTGGCGGGGGCGCTGGTGACGGCCGCGCTGGCGCTGCAGGTGTGGTGGAGCCGGGCCGGCCACCGGCTTCCCCCGCAGGCGCCGACCGGGCAGCTCTACTACCTCGTCCGCTACGTGCTGGCCTTCGTGCTGACCTGGCTCAACCCCTTTTTCGCGATCTACGCGGTGCTCGGCTACTTCGACGCCTCGCAGCTGCTGCCGCGACGCTTCCTGCGCGCCGGGTGGCTGGCCACCGCGGTGATCATGGCCGGCTCGCAGTCCGGTGGACTGCCCCCGGCGAGCACCGTGCACTGGGTAGCCTTCGCGGCGCTGTACATCGTCAACGCCACCCTGGTACTGGTCTTCGGCCGGATCGCCGCCCAGGAGGCGGAGCACGCGGCAGTCAAGGCCGCCACCATCACCGAGCTGGAGCGCGCCAATGCCCGGCTGGCACTGGCGCTGGAGGAGAACGCCGGCCTGCATGCGCAGCTCCTCGTCCAGGCACGGGAAGCGGGTATCGCCGATGAGCGCCGCCGACTGGCTGCGGAGATCCATGACACCCTCGCGCAGGGCCTGGCCGGCATCATCACGCAGTTGGAAGCGGCCACCGAGAGCAGCGATCCGGTGGCCGCCCGCGCGCACGCCCGACGGGCGGCGGCGCTGGCCCGCGACAGCCTCGGGGAGGCCCGCCGTTCGGTGCACGACCTGAGCCCCGGGGCGCTGGAACACGCTGCGCTGCCGGAAGCGCTGCGCACGACCGTCGAGGAGTGGTCGGCGGTGGCGGGCGTACGCGCCGAGTTCACCGTCACCGGGACCGCCGAACCGCTGCACGACGAGGTCGAGGCGACCCTGCTGCGGATCGCCCAGGAGGGGCTGTCCAACACCCGCCGGCACGCGGCCGCGTCGCGGGTCGGTGTCACCCTCTCCTACATGGGCGACGAGGTGACGCTGGATGTACGCGACGACGGGCGCGGCTTCGATCCGGAGGCGCCACCGCCCCGCCGGCGCACCGGCGGCTTCGGCCTCGGCGGGATGCGGGCGCGCGCCGAACGGATCGCGGGCACCGTCGACATCGAGTCCGAACCGGGCCGGGGCACGGCCGTCTCCGCTCGCGTACCGTTGGTCCGCCATGGCTGAGGACACCGAGCGCACCCACCCCTTCGACCGGCCGGCGCGGACCGGGCGGGGCGACTGTGCCGAGCGCACCGCCCGGCACGAGCACACCGCCCCGGTCATCACGGTGCTCATCGTGGACGACCACCCCGTCGTCCGGGACGGGCTGCGCGGCATGTTCACCGCCGCCCCCGGATTCGAGGTCCTGGGTGAGGCCGGCAACGGCATCGAAGGCGTGGAACTCGCCACTCGGCTCGACCCCGACGTGGTCCTGATGGATCTGCGGATGCCGGGCGGGGGCGGGGTAGCGGCCATCACCGAGCTGGGCCGCCAGGCGCCGCACTCCAAGGTGCTGGTGCTGACGACGTACGACACCGACTCCGACACCCTCCCGGCGATCGAGGCGGGCGCCACCGGCTATCTCCTCAAGGACACCCCGCGCGACGAACTGTTCACGGCGGTACGCGCGGCGGCCGAAGGCCGGACGGTGCTCTCGCCCGCGGTCGCCTCCCGCCTTGTCTCACGGGTCCGGTCACCCGGCAACGAACCGCTCAGTGCCCGCGAACGCGAGGTCCTGGGCCTCGTCGCCAAGGGCACCTCGAACCGCGAGATCGCCGCCGTACTGTTCATCAGCGAGGCAACGGTCAAGACCCATCTGACGCATATCTACGGCAAGTTGGAGGCGAAGGACCGCGCGGCGGCGGTGGCGGTGGCGTACGACCGGGGGATTCTCGGCTGAAGGGCGCCCGGCGGTCCACCGTTGCGGGCCGCTGACTGTTTCACGTGAAACGCCTACGGACGAGGGTGAGTTGGCGGGCATCACCCCGGGCTGCTGCCCCCCTGCGCCGCGCCCCGCACTCAGGCCGGTGTCGGCTCCCCCGTGCGGGCCATCTCCGCCATCATGCGGACGGCCTCGGGCTCGGGGGTGGTGGGCGGGATGAGCAGGAGGTCCCAGCGGCCGTTGCCGGAGGAGACCAGGCAGATGGTGTCCGGGCCGGGGCGGCCGGTGGTTCTGCGGAGGCGGACCACATGGCCGGCGACAAGGGTGTGGGAGGGGAGAGCGGACCAGGCCGCGCCGTTCACCGTGGCGTGGGTGATCCGGGGCCAGTCGAAGGGCAACGCGGTCAGCAGCTCCGGGAGTTCGGCCAGCAGGTCGGTCGAGTGCGGCCACCAGAGACCGTCCAGGTGCCGGGCCGTACCGGTGTGCGGGGCGATGGCCAGGCGGGCGACGGGGGGCGGCGCGTGGTGCGGGGCGTGGGCTGGGTGGGGAGGGTCCCCGGCGGTGGTCATGCGGTGCTCCTGAGCCGGCGGGCCGCCACCCGGTCGGGGTCGGGCCAGCGCACGTCCCGGACCCAGCCGAGGCGTTCGAAGAGCCGGATGACGGCGGCGGACACATCGAGCTGGCCACGGTCCACACCGTGCCGGGCGCAGGTCGGGTCGGCGTGGTGCAGGTTGTGCCAGCTCTCGCCGAACGACAGCAGGGCCAGCGGCCACAGGTTGGTCGCCCGGTCGTGGCGCCGGGTGCGGAAGGGGCGGTCGCCGATGAGGTGGCAGAGCGAATTGACGCTCCAGGTGACGTGGTGCAGCAGCGCGATCCGGATGAACCCCGCCCACAGCAGGGCGGTCAGCGCGGTGACCCAGGAGCCGCCGAGCGCCCAGCCCAGCGCGAACGGCAGGCCGAGCGTGAGCAGACAGAGCACGGGGAACGCCCGGTCCACCGCGCGGATCCCCGGGTCGGCGAGCAGATCGGGGGCGAAGCGGCGGTGCGAGGTGGGGTCGTCGCCGAACAGCCAGCCGATGTGCGAGTGGACCAGTCCGCGCAGCTGACCGCGGAGGCTGGTGCCGTAGCGGTAGGGCGAGTGCGGATCGCCGGGGCGGTCGGTGTAGGCGTGGTGGCGGCGATGGGTGGCGACCCAGTCGATGACATCGCCCTGGAAGCTGAGCGAGCCGGCGAGGGCGAGCGCGACGCGCAGCGCGGGGGCCGCCGTATAACTGCCGTGGGTCAGGCCGCGGTGGAAGCCGACGGTGACGCCCAGGCCGCTGATGACATAGAAGACGGCCAGGAGGACGAGGTCGGTGAGGTGGACGACGCTGCCCCAGAGGAGGGGGATCGCGACGGCCAGGCCGACGAACGGGGCGACGACGATGATGCCGGTCACCGTGACATACATCCGCCGTCCGCTGGTCGGCGGGGACTCGGTGCCGCTGTCAGGGAAGGGGGAGGTCCCGTCGTAGTCCTGGGCCGACGGGGTGGTGCGGGCGGTGGACGTCACAGGTCGTTTCCCGCCTTGCCGGAGGGCGGCGGTGGGCCGGCCGCGGGCGTCTCGGGGCGGGCCTCGTCGTGCGGCCGCTTGTGCCTCCGCTGCCGTACGGACTGCTTCCAGTCCGCGTACCGATGGGTGGGCATCCGCCCGGTCCCCTGGGCATTGACCCGGGCGATGAACAGGGCCCCCAGCGCCACCAGCGCCAGCAGCACGACCACGGTCCACAGAGTCTGCATGGTGTTCACCTCACTCGGGCGGGCCGCGGAAAGCCGGCGCGCCCGGTGTTGTGGTCCCCGAGTCCCTTGGTGTCTTCACGGTACCCCGCACCGGCCCGGCAAATCCCTTTATAAGAGGTGATAGCCGGGCACTCTCCGTTGGGTGGCCGCGGCCAGGCAATTTCTACACAGGTGTAGACGCCTCCTCGCCACGACCGTGCGCCTCGCCGCCCCGGAGAGGAGGCCGGAGAGGGGCGGCGCCGACGGCGGCCGCCCTCCCCGCCCGGAGGTGCTGACCTCAGACGTTGACGCCGAAGTCCGCCGCGATGCCCGCCAGACCGGACGCATAGCCCTGGCCCACCGCGCGGAACTTCCACTCGGCGCCGTGCCGGTAGAGCTCGCCGAAGACCATCGCGGTCTCGGCCGAGGCGTCCTCGCTCAGGTCGTAGCGGGCCAGCTCCACCCCGTCCGCCTGATTGACGACGCGGATGAACGCATTGCGGACCTGGCCGAAACTCTGCCCCCGGCCCTCCGCCTCATGGATCGAGACCGGGAAGACGATCTTTGCGATCTCGGCGGGCACTTCCGACAGCGTGACATCGATGGACTCGTCGTCCCCCTCGCCCTCGCCGGTCAGGTTGTCGCCGGTGTGCCGCACCGAGCCGTCGGGGCTGGTGAGGTTGTTGTAGAAGACGAAGTGCGCGTCCGAGGCGACCTTGCCCGCCTCGGTGCACAGCAGCGCGCTGGCGTCCAGGTCGTAGTCCGCGCCCGTGGTCGTACGGACGTCCCAGCCGAGGCCGACCGTGACCGCGGTCAGTCCGGGTGCTTCCTTCGACAAGGAGACATTGCCGCCCTTGCCCAGCGAGACTCCCATGGCTTCCCTCCAGGTGTTGCCTGCATTCCGGGTGAAGCCTCGAAAACTACAGGAGTGTAGAAGTACAGCGACGGGGATCGACGGGGCCGGCTACAGGCCGGACAAACCACCGTCCGGATCCGGCCACTCAGTAAGATGCCCGGACGTCCCGGGCGGCGGGACACCCGGCGCGACGGGAGGCGACGACAGTGGGCGGGAAGTCCTTCGGGAAGGCGCCGGGCGGTGGGGGAACCCCTGGGCGGGAGGAGTTCGGCGACTCCGGACGGGAGCGCGCCCGCCGGCGCGGACAGGGCCAGCTGGAGGCCCAGGTGCTGGCCGCGCTGCACGAGGCATCGGGCCCGGCCACCGCCGCCTGGGTGCAGGAGCGGCTCGGCGGCGACCTGGCGTACACGACCGTGATGACGATCCTGTCCCGGCTGCATGCCAAGCAGGCCGTCACCCGTGAGCGGTCCGGCCGCGCCTACGTCTGGACCCCGGCCGCCGACGAGGCCGGTCTCGCGGCGCTGCGGATGCGCCGTGTACTGGACGGCGAACCGGACCGGGACGCCGTACTGACCAGCTTTGTCTCCGCGCTCTCCGCACACGACGAGCAGGTGCTGCGCACCCTCCTCGACCGCGCCACGGCCGACGCCCCGGCCACGGCCGACGGGCCCGTCACGGCGGACGGCCCGGCGCCCGCCGGCGACCCGGCCGCTGAGTCCGGCACGGACCGCCGGCGCTGACCCCGGCGGCCCTGGCGGCTCCGGTCGCCGCGGCGGACACGGCCACCTCCGGGCTCTCCGCGCTCTCCGCGCTCAACCCAGCGGTTGCGCTGTTCGTCGTTCTCAAGGCGGCAATGCCGCTCTGAGTGCACACTGATCCTTGACCTCGCCGGGCCGGACACGGCGCACCGCACGGCGAACGCTCCACACCAGGCAACTTCTACAACGCTGTAGAACTTCCCGGTAGAGTGCGCGCAAATGCGCAACAGGCGCGGTCGGAGGGGGAGATGGCGACGAGGTGCGGACTCCTGACCTGGGACTGCCCGCCTCCAGAGGCGGAGGTCCGATGGGTGTATCAGCCGGTGGAGGTCCAATACCCGGACGGCAGATGGCGGTTGGGCCGGATCAACGCCTGGTGGACGGACGGCGCGGGCGAGTTGTGGTGCCGGCTGCGCACCCTGCCCGGCGGCGCATGTCCGCAGTGGCTGCGTTACGACCCCGAGTCCATCCTGCTGCTGCCCAGCGCCGGTATCTGATCCGCCGCCCCCTGCCGACGCCGCCGGTCCCCCCGGCTGCCGGGGGCGTCCCCTCACTCGTACCGCACCACCCGCATCACCAGCATCAGAAGGACCAGAAGGGCCATCGGCGTGCATGACAGGCAGACGCACCAGCAGACGGCCCGACGGGGCGCCGACGGCGCACCCGGCTCGTCCTCTCCCGCCGGCGAAGACTCCCGCGCGCCCGGCGGCTCCCGCGCGCCCGGCGCCGGATCGCGCCGTAAATCCTCCGGCTCCGGCCGCCGCTCCGGAGGCGGCTCCCGTAAGGCAGGCGGGGCGGGCACACTGCGGATGACCCGCCGGGGCCGCATCCTCGCCTGGACCGGCGGTGTGCTCGGCGTCCTGCTGCTCGCCACGGCCGGCGTCGGTGCCTGGGTCTACCAGGAGTTGGACGGCAACATCCGCGGCGTGGACATCGGGGTCGACGGCGACCGGCCGGCCAACCTCAGCCCCGGTTCCAAGAACATCCTGGTCGTCGGCTCCGACAGCCGCGCGGGCGCCAACGCCAAGTACGGCAGGAACCTGAGCACCATGCAGTCGGACACGCTGATGGTGCTGCACATCGCCGCCAACCGTAAGTGGGCCACCGCGGTCTCCTTCCCCCGTGACTCCTGGGTGGAGATCCCCGCGTGCACCCGCGGCAACGGCTCGAAGTCGTCCCCGCACCACTTCAAGATCAACGAGGCGTTCTCGATCGGCGGGGACTCCGGGAGCATCACCAAGGCCGCGGCCTGCACCATCAAGACCGTCGAGAAGAACACCGGCCTGCGCATCGACCACTTCACCTCGGTCGACTTCCAGGGCTTCAAGGGAATGGTCAACGCCCTGGGCGGCATAGAGGTCTGCCCCAAGTACGCCATCCACGACAAGAAGGCCCACCTCGACATGGACGCGGGCTGCCAGAACGTCCGGGACGAGAAGGCGCTCGGCTACGTCCGCACCCGCTACAGCGTGGGCGACGGCTCCGACCTCGGCCGCATCGGCCGTCAGCAGGAATTCATGAAGGCGCTGGCCGCGAAGGCCCAGTCGAAGCTCACCAGCCCCGGCGAGCTCTACGACTTCCTCAAGTCGGCCACCAAGTCCATCACCACCGACAACGCCCTGGCCGGCCTCAAGCCGCTGTACGACCTGGCCGCGACGGTCCAGGAGGTCCCCAGCGACCGCCTCACCTTCCTGACCGTCCCCAACTACTCGCGCGAGGCCGATGTCCCCACCGACAAGGCCAATGTCGTCTGGCAATACCCGCAGGCCGGCGGGCTCTTCAGCGACCTCGCGCACGACCGGGAGGTCGGCGCCGCCGAGAAGAAGAAGCTCACCGAGGCCGCCAAGCACCCGGTGACCGCCCGTTCCGTGCAGGTCCGGGTGCTCAACGGAACCGGCACCCCCGGCCAGGCGGCGGCCGCCGCCGAGCAGCTGCGCAAGCTCGGCTTCACGGTCATCGCCACCGGCAACGCCCCGGCGGCGGACAAGACCACGCTCACCTACCCGGCCGCGCTCAAGGCCCAGAGCGCCGTCCTCGCCGGCCGCCTCCCCGGCACCAAGGCGACGCAGTCGGCCGACGCGGCACCGGGCGCGCTGACACTGACGATCGGGCCGGACTTCTCGGCGGGCAAGGGCTAGGGCTAGGGCAAGCGCCAGGAGCGTCTCCCCCTAGGGGAACGGCCGCTGACGCTTGCCGCCCGGCTGCCGGGAACGATGGCGCATCACCGCTTCGGTGTTCCCGCAGCGTGCCGTGCAGTACCGCCGTCGCCCGTTCCTGGACGTGTCCACATAGGCGCGGGAGCACTCGGGACGCAGACAGCGCCCGAGCCGTGCTCCCCCTTCCCAGCACAGGACGAAGGCAAGGCCACCGGCGGTGACCGCCTTGACCCTGGAGATCACGTCGGCCGAGTCGGGGACGAAGTGAAGATGGGGCTGGAGGCCGTCATGGGTGGTCACCCAGGGACGGATGGTCGCCGCCACCAGCAGGTCGTTCACGGCTGAGCACTGCTCGGCGGCATCGGTGGAACCGAAGACGCGGGCCAGTTGATCCCGCCAGTCTCGAAAGCCGTCCACATCGGCGTCGACGACTGCCGGGCGACGGATCTCGTGCTCCTCCAGCAGGCTTTGCACGCTCGCGGCGCTCATCTCGGGCAGATTGATCAAATCGGCCGACAGTACGGCCCCGAGACGGCCGTAGTGATTCTGCTTCACGTGACCTTCCCGGGCGTTACGGAACCCCACCGTCCGCGGTGTGGCGCTTTCCATCCGGGCTCACGTGGATGAGCTGGACATCGGAGCAAACGATGAGCCATCCAGCGGTGTGGCACCACAGGTACCGCACCATTCCCTCGGACGTGGGGTGTTCCGATACCGGTCGGCAGGAGTCGAAGGACAGGCCGCATGCGGGACACCACCACGGTTCACACTGCACATCTGGGATTCGTGCCATGTCCGCCAGCGTGCGGTCATGGGTCAAATACATTCAACCATTACAGGAGTGGCGGGCGCCGGGCTCAGGCCCAGGCGGCAAAACGGGCGCATCGCGGCATCGCGGCATCGCCGGATCGCGGCATGCCGACCGGACGCCGGGCCGGGGGCTGCCGGACGGCGTCCCGTGTGCTGAGGCCCTCAGGCGCGCAGGCGCTCCACCGGGCGGGCCGTGTGCACCTCGATGTCGTGCGCGGCCCGCTGGAGCAGCTGGTGGCTGAGGTCCGACATCGCGCGGGCCACCGCCAGCTCGTCGCCGATGGCCGGGACGTTCTCATCGGCAGGATTGCAGCGGGCCGCTCCCTGGCCGACCATCTGCCCGCCTTCCTTGCCGCGCAGCCTGGCCTCGGCCCTGACTTCGCTGTCGGTCTCGGTGATGCTGATCTCGGCGTTCCATGTCTTCGTGGCAGTCACCGGAAGCCTCCTCGTCCGCCCCATGAGCAGCGCATGTACCGCCCCCACAAAAATCGTCGCACCGGCGCCCGTGGGTCGCACCTGGGGCTCACCACACCCTGATCCGGGGGATTTCCCCATGGTCCGGCCGCAACGGCGGCCATAGCCTCGTCATAGCGGGGGAGCAGGCGGGGCACGGGCCCTCACCTCGCCAACTACCGATCATTCACGGGGGAATTCATGCGTCAGCGGGTCCGCTTCATCGGGATCGTCGCGATGGCCGGCATCGGGGCGTGCGCCCTCAGCGCCTGTGGCTTACTGCCCGGGAAGACCTTCCAGGACGACGCCAAGGTGTCGAAGAAGATCACGTCCATCCGGCTGGACAGCGGCTCGGGGGGCCTCACGGTGCGCGGCGGCAAGGGCGGCGGCACGGCATCGGTCCACCGCGCGGTGTCGTACCACGGCGACCGTCCCGAGGGCGCCACCCACCGCGTCGAGGACGGTGTGCTGGTGCTCGCCGGCTGTGGCACGAACTGCACCGTGGACTACACGGTCGAGGTCCCGGCAGGCCTCCCGGTGAGCGGGGAGACCTCGTCCGGGGCGGTGGAACTGACCAAGGTGGGCCCGGTGAAGATGACCACCAGCTCAGGGGACATCCAGCTGGACGGCGTGGCCGGCGCGGTCGACGCCCGGACCAGCAACGGCCAGATCACCGGCCGCGGTCTGTCGGGCGCGCGCACCTCGGCCGAGACCTCCAACGGGGCGATCGACCTCACCCCCGCCACCGCGCAGAACGTCCGGGCGAGGACGTCCAACGGCGAGATCACGGTGCAGCTGCCGAAGGGCCCCTACCGGCTGTCCGCCGAGAGCGACAACGGCGAGAAGCACATAGGCATAGCCCAGGACCCGGCGGCCCGCTTCCATCTGGACCTGACCACCAGCAACGGGGACATCACCGCGAAGCCCGCCTGACGGACCGCGGCCTTCCGGGCGGGTGGTCGACCACCACGTCGGATAGCTGCCAGACCCGGGGCGCCGGGAGCGCTGGACTGGAGGGCACCGCTTTCGCTCGCCCACCAGGACGGAATCCATGTCACCCGCCACTCGTACGTCCGGCGCGGCCCGCTCCGGCTGCACCACCCCCGGACCCTCCGCAGTCGCCGATGCCACGGCCGAACCGGGCCGGTCGCCGTGGGACGGCCGGCTCGCCGTGCTCGCGGTGATGCTGGGGATCTTCTCGATCGTCACCACCGAAATCCTGCCGATCGGCCTGCTGACCGCCATCGGGGCCGACTTCGGCATCTCGGACGGCACCGCGGGGCTGATGATGACCACCCCCGGAGTCCTGGCTGCCCTCGCCGCTCCCACCGTCACCGTGGCCACCGCCCGGATCGACCGGCGACTGATGCTGTGTGCCTTCGTTCTCCTGCTGGCGCTGGCGAATTTCCTCGCCGCGGCCGCCACCGCCTATTGGCTGGTGTTGCTCTCCCGCATCATGGTGGGCATCACCATCGGCGGCTTCTGGTCGATCGGAGCGGGTCTGGCCGAGCGGCTGGTACGTCCGGAGGCGGTCGGCCGGGCCACCGCGGTGATCTTCTCCGCGGTGCCGCTGGGCTCCGTGCTCGGGGTACCCGCCGGCACCTTCATCGGGGATCTCGCCGGCTGGCGGACCGCGTTCGTCGTCATGGGCGCCGTGGCCGTCGGGGTGTTCGTCCTGATGGCAGTGGTGACCCCCGCGCTGCCTGCCCGGCAGCTGACCCGGCCCCGGGTGCTGCGCGAGGTGTTGCGCCGTACCCCCACCCGCTTCGCGCTGTTGATGACTTTCCTCATCGTGCTGGCGCACTTCGGTGCCTACACCTATGTGACTCCGTTCCTGGAGCAGGTCACCCACCTGGCGTCCCCCGGCCTGGTCACCGTGTTCCTGCTGACGTACGGAGCCGCCGGGATCGCCGGCAACTTCCTGGGCGGCGCCACGGTGGCCCGCCTCCCCCGGGCCACCTTCGGGACCGCGGCGGCCCTGCTGGCCGCCGCCACCCTGCTGCTGCCCCTCCTGGGCCGGGGGGCGTGGGGTGCGCTGGCACTGCTGATCGTCTGGGGGATCGCCTACGGCGCGGTGCCGGTCTCGTCGCAGACCTGGTTCGTCAAGGCGGCCCCCGACGCCCCGGAGGCGGCCTCGGTGCTCTTCACCGCGTCGTTCCAGGCGACCATTTCGCTCGGCGCGTTGGCCGGCGGGGTCGCCCTGGACCACACCTCCCCCTCGACGGTCATGACGCTCGGCGGCGCGACCGCGTTCCTGGTGGCGCTGACCGCATGGCTGCACTTCGCCGGACGCCATGACTGGCAGAGAGGAAACGACTGAGCGGACGCGCAGGAGGGGGTGAGGCGGAGGTGAGCTGTGGGCCGCCGCAGCCGGTCGACCGGAGTCGAGAAGCTGCGGCCGGCCATCATGCCCGGCCGGCCGAGACCCCGGCCCGGCCCGCCCCGCCGTAGGTCAGTCCTCCCCCTCCAGCTCCCCTTCGGTCTCCAGGAATGCCTGGCGCAGGGCTGCCAGTGTCTCGGCGTCCGGCTTCTCCCACATTCCGCGGGACTCCGCCTCCAGGAGGCGTTCGGCGATTCCGTGCAGGGCCCAGGGGTTGGCCTCCTCCAGGAAGGCGCGGTTCTCGGGGTCGAGGACGTAGGTCTGGGCGAGCTTGTCGTACATCCAGTCGGCGACCACGCCCGTGGTGGCGTCGTAGCCGAACAAGTAGTCCACGGTGGCGGCGAGTTCGAAGGCGCCCTTGTAGCCGTGGCGGCGCATCGCCTCGATCCAGCGGGGGTTGACCACCCGGGCGCGGAAGACCCGGGAGGTCTCCTCGACCAGGGTGCGGGTGCGGACCGTCTCCGGGCGGGTGGAGTCACCGATGTACGCCTCGGGGGCCTTGCCCTTGAGCGCCTTGACGGTGGCGACCATGCCGCCGTGGTACTGGAAGTAGTCGTCGGAGTCCGCGATGTCGTGCTCGCGGGTGTCGGTGTTCTTGGCGGCGACCGCGATGCGCTTGTAGGCGGTCTCCATCTCGGAGCGGGCCGGCCTGCCCTCCAGTCCGCGGCCGTAGGCGTAGCCGCCCCAGACCGTGTAGACCTCGGCGAGGTCGGCGTCGGTGCGCCAGTCGCGGGAGTCGATCAGCTGGAGCAGGCCCGCACCGTACGTCCCCGGGCGGGAGCCGAAGATGCGCGTGGTGGCGCGGCGTTCGTCGCCGTGCTCGGCGAGGTCGGCCTGCGCGTGGGCGCGGACGTAGTTGTCCCCGGCGGGCTCGTCCAGGCCGGCGGCGAGCCGTACGGCGTCGTCGAGCAGGCCGATGACGTGCGGGAAGGCGTCCCGGAAGAAGCCGGAGATGCGCAGGGTGACATCGATGCGGGGGCGGCCGAGTTCGGCGAGGGAGATGGGCTCCAGCCCGTTGACCCGGCGCGAGGCGTCGTCCCATACGGGGCGGACACCCAGCAGCGCCAGCGCCTCGGCCACATCGTCACCGGACGTCCGCATGGCGCTGGTGCCCCACAGCGACAGGCCGACGGACTGCGGCCAGTCGCCGTTGTCGTCGCGGTAGCGCGCCAGGAGGGAGTCGGCGAGGGCCTGGCCGGTCTCCCAGGCGAGGCGGGAGGGCACGGCCTTGGGGTCGACGGAGTAGAAGTTCCGGCCCGTCGGCAGGACGTTGACCAGGCCACGGAGCGGGGAACCGGACGGACCGGCCGGGACGAAGCCGCCGTTGAGGGCGTGCACGGCGTGGTCGATCTCGTCGGTGGTGGCGGCGAGGCGCGGGACGACCTGACGGGCGGCGAAGTCGAGGATGTCGGCGACCGCGGCCGGGTGGCCGTCGGCGACACCGGCCACCGCCGCCGGGTCCCAGCCGGCGTCGTCCATCGCCTGCACCAGGGCGCGGGCGGTGGCCTCGGCCTCGTCGGCGGTCGTACGGGTGGCCGCGGACTCGTCCAGTCCGAGCGCCTCACGCAGACCGGGCAGGGCGGACGTACCGCCCCAGATCTGACGGGCGCGGAGGATGGAGAGGACGAGGTTGACGCGGCCCTCACCGGCCGGGGCGCCGCCCAGGACGTGCAGTCCGTCGCGGATCTGGGCGTCCTTGACCTCGCACAGCCAGCCGTCGACGTGCAGCAGGAAGTCGTCGAAGCCGTCGTCGTCGGGGCGTTCGTCCATCCCCAGGTCGTGGTCGAGCTTGGCGGCCTGGATCAGCGTCCAGATCTGGGCGCGGATCGCGGGCAGCTTGGCCGGGTCCATCGAGGAGATGGCCGCGTACTCGTCGAGGAGCTGCTCCAGGCGCGCGATGTCGCCGTAGGACTCGGCGCGGGCCATCGGCGGAACGAGGTGGTCGACGAGGGTGGCATGCACCCGGCGCTTGGCCTGGGTGCCCTCGCCGGGGTCGTTGACCAGGAAGGGGTAGATCAGCGGCAGATCACCGAGGGCGGCGTCGGGGCCGCAGGCCGCGGACAGGCCCGCGTTCTTGCCGGGCAGCCACTCCAGGTTGCCGTGCTTGCCCAGGTGGACCATGGCGTCCGCGCCGAAGCCGCCGTCGTCGGCGGAGGCCGCGATCCAGCGGTACGCCGCCAAGTAGTGGTGCGAGGGCGGCAGATCGGGGTCGTGGTAGATCGCGATCGGGTTCTCGCCGAAGCCGCGCGGCGGCTGGATGAGGATCAGGAGATTGCCGCGGCGCAGGGCCGCCAGCACGATGTCGCCGTCGGGGTTCCGGCTGCGGTCGACGAACATCTCGCCGGGCGGCGGCCCCCAGTGCTCCTCGACGGAGTCCCGGAGTTGCTGCGGCAGCGTGGCGTACCAGCGCTTGTAGTCGGCGGCCGGGATACGGACCGGGTTGCGGGCGAGCTGCTCCTCGGTGAGCCACTCCTGGTCGTGGCCGCCGGCGTCGATGAGGGCGTAGATCAGCTCGTCGCCGTCGCCGGACTCCAGGCCCGGGACCGGCTCGGCACTCTCGTCGCCGAAGTCGTAGCCGTCCGCCCGGAGACGGCGCAGCAGCGCCACGGCACTGGCCGGGGTGTCCAGGCCGACCGCGTTGCCGATACGGGAGTGCTTGGTGGGGTAGGCGGACAGCACCAGCGCGAGGCGCTTCTGCGCGGCCGGGATGTGGCGCAGCCGGGCGTGGCGGACGGCGATCCCGGCGACCCGGGCGGCGCGCTCGGGGTCGGCGACGTAGACCGGCAGACCGTCCTCGTCGACCTCCTTGAAGGAGAACGGGACGGTGATCAGCCGGCCGTCGAACTCGGGGACCGCGATCTGCGAGGCGGCGTCCAGCGGCGACAGCCCCTCGTCGTTCTCCTCCCAGGCGCTGCGCGGCCCTGTCAGGCACAGGGCCTGCAGGATCGGCACGTCCAGGGCGGCCAGTGCGCCCGCGTCCCAGGATTCGTCGTCGCCGCCGGCGGAGGCCTCGGCGGGCTTGCTGCCGCCCGCCGCGAGGACCGTGGTGACCAGGGCGTCGGCGGACCCCAGCGCCTCGATCAACTCCGGTTCGGGGGCGCGGAGGGAGGCCACGAACAACGGCCGGGCGCGCCCGCCCGCCGCCTCGATCTGCTCGCACAGGGTCCGGACGAAAGCGGTGTTACCGCTCATGTGGTGCGCGCGGTAGTAGAGCACGGCGACCAGCGGGCCGCTCGCGTTGCGCCCTTCCCAGTCCAGCGGGCCCCAGGACGGGGCGGGCTCCGGCGGCTCGAAGCCGTGGCCGGTCAGCAGCACCGTGTCGGAGAGGAAGCGGGCGAGCTGGTCGAGGTTGGCGGGACCGCCGTGCGCGAGGTAGGCGTGCGCCTCGGCCGCGATACCGACCGGGACCGTGGACTGCTCCATGAGCTGGGCGTCGGGGGCCTGTTCACCGGTGAGCACGACGACCGGCCGGTGCTGGTCCTCGGCGAGCAGCACCTCCAGGCCCTCCTCCCAGGCCCGGATGCCGCCGAGGAGGCGTACGACGACGAGGTCGGTGCCCTCCAGCAGCGCGGGGAGTTCGGCGACGTCGAGGCGGGCGGGGTTGGCGAGCCGGTACGGCACGGGACCCGTGGCCGCGCGGGCGCTGAGCAGGTCGGTGTCGGAGGTCGACAGCAGCAGAAGCATGCGAGCGCAGGCCTTCCTCGGGGTATCCGCGCCCCGGGTGGTCGTATGGACGGCGGGAGTTCCTGGCTCACCCGGCAGTTGCCGGGTTCACAGTGGCGGGACCGCGCCGGATTCTCACCGGGCTTCCTCCCTTGGGCCGTAAGACCCTGCGCCGTCGCTGGCGTCGATGGGCCAGCCGACCCACCGACCTGCATAGTAAGGGCTGTGGACGGGGGAGGTAAGCGGGCCTCCGGACCGGCCGCGGCGGGACGGGGGGCGCGCGCCTCCGTACCCGGATCCGGACCGGGAGCTTGGCCGGATCCGGCCCCGATGAGCCACCCGCCTCCGTGGGTATGCTCGCGGCCATGCCGCCCTCCCCCTCGATACGGCCCCAAGGTGCCGAACCGCCCATACGGGACCGCGGTGACGCCTGCCCGGGAGCGCTGCGGCTGCACTCCGCCGCCGATGGTCACCTCGCCCGAGTGCGGCTGCCCGCCGGAGACTTGACGGTGCGTCAGGCCGAGGCGCTGGCCGACGCAGCGGACCGGCTCGGCGACGGCCACCTCTCGCTCACCTCCCGCGGCAACGCGGAACTCCGCGGCCTGGCGGACGGCTGCGGCGGCCGGCTCGCCGCTCTGCTGCGCGACGCCGGCCTGCTGCCCTCCGAGCGCCACGAACGCGTCCGCAACATCCTCGCCTCGCCGCTGGCCGGACTCGACCGGCACACCCCTTCTGACGTGCGGTTGTGGGCCCGTGAGCTGGACGGACTGCTCTGCGCGAGCGAGTCCGCGACCGCGCTGTCGGGCCGATTCCTCTTCGTCCTGGACGACGGACGGGGCGATGTGGCGGCACTCGGCGGGGATGTGAGCTTGGTCGCAGAACGGGGCGGGGCCGGGTCCGGGGGTCTGTCCGGGGCCGGGTGCCCGGCCGGGGCCGGGGGTACCGCGCTGCTGCGGGTCGGCGACGATCCGGCGGCGCTGCGGATCGCCGGTCCGGACGCCCCGCGGGCCGCCCTCACCGCCGCCGAGGCCTTCCTGACCGCCGCCGAGGCGAGCGGCAGCGGCGCCTGGCGGGTACGTGAACTCCCGGACGGACACGGCCTGACGGCCCGGGCCGTCGCGGAGCGACTGCGCGCGGCGGGCATCGGGTGCGCGGAGGTGGCCGGGGAGGTGGCTGCGGCGGTGGCCGGGGCCAGGGAAGTGACCGGTACCCCCGACGCGACCGGGGCCACCTACGCGACCGAGGCGCCCGCACCCGCCTCCGTCCCGTACGCCGACTCCTCCGCCCCCGGCGTCATCGAGGGCACCGACGGCGCCCGTGCGCTCTCCGTCCTCGCGCCGCTGGGGCGGCTGTCGGTCGCCCAGTGGCGTCTGCTGACCGCCGTCGCCGCCGAGGACGGTGCCGGCGCGCTCCGCCTCACCCCCTGGCGCGGCGTCGTCATCCCCGGGCTGTCCGCCGACACGGCGGCTCCCCGCCTGCGCGAACTGTCCGCCGCCGGACTGATCACCGACCCGGACTCCCCCTGGCACCGCGTCGGCGCCTGCACCGGCCGCCCCGGCTGCGCCAAGTCCCGTACCGATGTACGGGCCGACGCGACGGCCGCCGTCACCGCGGGCACCCCCGTCCCCGGCGAGCCAGGACCGCAGCCCGCCACCCTGCGCCGGCTCCCCGTGTACTGGTCCGGCTGCGAACGCCGCTGCGGCCACCCGCACGGCGCCTGGGTCGATGTGCTGGCGACGGCGGAGGGCTACCGCGTCTCCGTAGTACAGCCGCAGAGCACACCCGCCCCGCACCCCGCACCGGCGGCACCCTCCGCAGCTCCCTGCCCCGCCACCTCATGAACCGCCCCGACCCGCAGCTCCCTGCCCCGCCACCTCATGAACCACCCCCGACCCACAGCGCCATGCCCCACCTCCAGAACCGCCCCGTACCCGACAACCCCGAGGCCACAGTGACCGCGTTCGACTACGAGAAGGACGGGGCGACGATCTACCGCCAGTCCTTCGCCACCATCCGCGCCGAGGCGGACCTCGACGGCCTGCCCGCCGACGTCAGCCGGGTCGCGGTCCGGATGATCCACGCCTGCGGCATGGTCGACCTGGTACGCGATCTGGCCTTCACCCCCGAGGTGGTGGCCCGCGCCCGCGAGGCGCTGCGCGCCGGTGCGCCGATCCTCTGCGACGCCAACATGGTCGCCAGCGGCGTCACCAGGAAGCGGCTGCCGGCCGGCAACGACGTCCTGTGCACCCTCACCGACCCGTCGGTCCCGGACCTCGCCGCCAAGATGGGGACGACCCGCAGCGCCGCCGCCCTGGAGCTGTGGCGGGACCGGATGGAAGGCGCCGTGGTCGCGTTCGGCAACGCCCCCACCGCCCTCTTCCGGTTCCTCGAAATGATCGAGGAAGGCGCGCCCCGCCCCGCCGCCGTCATCGGCATACCCGTCGGCTTCATCGGCGCCGCGGAGTCCAAGGACGCGCTGATCGCCCACCCGTCGGAGCTGGACCACATCGTGGTGCGCGGGCGCCGGGGCGGCAGCGCCATGGCCGCGGCCGCGATCAACGCCATGGCAAGCGAGGAAGAGTAAGCGTGAGCGAGCAGCAGCTGACCGGTCGCCTCTACGGTGTGGGCCTGGGCCCCGGCGACCCGTCCCTCATGACGGTCCGGGCGGTCCAGGTCATCGCCGGGGCGGACGTCATCGCCTACCACAGCGCCCGGCACGGACGCTCCATCGCGCGCTCCATCGCCGCCGAGCACCTCCGCGCCGACCACATCGAGGAAGCGCTGATCTACCCGGTCACCACCGAGTCGACCGACCACCCCGGCGGCTACCGGGGCGCGCTGGACGAGTTCTACGAGTCCGCGGCGGCCCGCCTCGCCGTCCATCTCGACGCCGGCCGCACCGTCGCCGTCATCTCCGAGGGCGACCCGCTCTTCTACGGCTCCTACCAGCACATGCACAAGCGGCTGGCCCACCGCTATCCGACCGAGGTCATCCCCGGCGTCACCTCCGTCAGCGCCGCCGCGGCCCGCCTCGGCAAGCCGCTGGCCGAGGCCGACGAGGTCCTGACGATCCTCCCCGGCACGCTCCCGGAGGAGGAGCTGACCGCCCGTCTGGCCTCGACCGACACGGCCGTCGTCATGAAGCTGGGCCGCACCTTCCCCACCGTCCGCCGCGCCATGGAACGCTCCGGCCGCCTCCCGGAGGCCCACTACGTCGAGCGCGCCACGATGACCGGCGAACGTACGGAGAAGCTGGCGGACATCGACGCGGAGACGGTCCCCTACTTCTCCGTCAGCGTCGTACCGAGCCGCATCGCGGACCTGCCGCCCGGTACGGCTACGTCCACGGAAACGGCCACGGAGACGGCCACGACTACGGAGACGGCCACGGCCACGGCCACGGCAGGCGAACCGTCCGGCCACGGCGAGGTCGTGGTCGTCGGCACCGGCCCGGCCGGGCCGCTCTGGCTGACGCCCGAATCCCGCGGCGCCCTGGCCGCCGCCGAGGACCTCGTCGGCTACACCACCTACCTGGACCGCGTCCCGCTGCGCCCCGGCCAGCGCCGCCACGCCTCCGACAACAAGGTCGAGTCCGAACGCGCCGAACTCGCCCTCGACCTGGCCCGGCGCGGCCGCAAGGTGGCCGTGGTCTCCGGCGGCGACCCGGGCATCTTCGCGATGGCCACCGCCGTCCTGGAGGTCGCCTGCCAGGCCCCCTACCGTGCCATCCCCGTACGGGTCCTCCCGGGCGTCACCGCCGCCAACGCGGCCGCCGCCCGCGCCGGCGCGCCCCTCGGCCACGACTACGCGGTCATCTCCCTCTCCGACCGCCTCAAGCCCTGGGAGGTCATCGCCGAACGCCTGCACGCGGCGGCCGGCGCCGACCTGGCCCTCGCCCTCTACAACCCCGGCTCCCGAAGCCGCACCTGGCAGGTCGGCAAGGCCCGCGAACTCCTCCTGGAACACCGGGCCCCCGACACCCCCGTCATCCTCGCCCGCGACATCGGCGGCCCCGAGGAGTCGGTCCGCACCGTCCACCTCGCCGACCTCGACCCGCACCAGGTCGACATGCGGACGCTCCTGATCGTCGGCTCGTCCCAGACCCAGGCGGCACGGCGCGAGGACGGAACCGAGGTCGTGTGGACGCCGCGGAGGTATCCGGAGGGGTAAGGCTGACCGCCAGGCAGGGGCTCCGGCTCGCACCGTGCGGGTGCGGGTGCGGGGCCCCGTCCGGGCTCGTGGCCGATGCCGGACCACACCCTCGTGCAACCCCTCCCGTCACAGCCGCGTCTTTCGCACCATGCACGCGAACCTGGCCCGCGTACAGCAACTACTGATCTTCACCCGGCTCCAGACGAGCAGCTGCGCGTTCGCCGTCGCGCTGCTCGCGGGGGTCGCGCTGTCCACCGTGCTGCCGCAGTTGCCCGTGGCCAGGTATGACCTGTTGCTCGTCTACGGACTGCTGCTGACGCTGGTGTTCCGTCTGCGCGGGTGGGAGAGCGGCAGGGATGTCCTGGTCATCGCCGTGTGTCACGCGATCGGGCTGGCCTTCGAGATGGTGAAGGTCTCGCTCGGCTCCTGGAGCTATCCGGAGCCCGCGGTGTTCAAGTTCGCGGGCGTGCCCCTGTACGGGGGCTTCCTCTACGCCGCGGTGGGCAGCTACGTCTGCCGCGCATGGCAGCTGATGGACCTGGAACTCGTCCACTACCGCCCGCGCGCCACCACGGCCCTGGCCGTGGCCGTCTACGTGAACTTCTTCAGCCACCACTGGCTGCCCGACCTGCGCTGGCTCCTCGCCGCCCTGCTCGTCGCGGTCACGGGAGGCACGTCGGTGCGGTTCAGTGTGGGGCAGGCGCGCTACCGCATGCCGCTGGCGCTGTCCTTCGCGCTGATCGGATTCTTCTTGTGGCTGGCGGAGAACATCGCCACCTACCTGGGCGCATGGCGCTACCCGCACCAGCTCCACGGGTGGCAACCGGTCGCCCTGGAGAAGTTCGGCTCCTGGGCACTGCTGATCAGCGTCACGTTCGTGATCGTGGCGGCCACCCGGCGGGAGCGCAGCCCCGGGTGACCTCGGAGGGGTGTGCCACCCATGACGGCATGACCGGAATTCCTTTCGACCATTCTCCGGCCCCCTGTTTGCCCGTGCCGGCGACATCGCCAACCCCCTTTCGAGAGCCGGCCGGAGTGACAACTCCAGGACGGGGCAAGGGCATTGACAGGCCAGTCAGGACTCGAACGGAGAAGAGAAATGGGATGGGCGGAGCGCACTCCGGCGGCCGGGAGGATCAGGGATGCCGAGCGGGCGCGGGACGAGCCGCGGGCGGCGCTGAAGGGGGCGGGCATCACCTTGCCGTCCCTGGCTCCGGACGGGGTGTCGCTGGTGGGGGACCGTCCGCGCCCGCTGGTGGATCCGGTGCGCTGCACGCCGGAGCTCGCGCGGCGGCTCGCGCGGGCGGTGGGGAAGGTCGCCCCGTGAGCGAGGAGACGGCCGGCTCCGCCGCTGAACGCGACACCGGTGACGAGGCGGAGCAAGAGGAATCCGCGAGGCGGCGGGCGGAATTAGCGGAAAGGGTCCGGGAAGCGAATCGGCTCAGTGTGAATCGGCCGCGCTGAAAAGCCCCCGCAGCCATTCCGCCGCCGCCTCCGGCCCCTCCACCACCGGCACCCCGTCGGGTACCGGCGGGCGCCGTACGACGACCACCGGGACCCCGGCCTCCCGCGCCGCCGTCAGCTTGGCGGCGGTCGCGGCGGCACCGCTGTCCTTCGTCACGAGCACATCGATGCGGTGGGCGCGGAGCAGCGCGCGCTCGCCCTCCAGGGTGAAGGGGCCGCGGTCGAGCAGCACCTCCATACGGGGTGGGTGCGGGGGCTCGGGGGCGTCGACGGAGCGGACGAGGAACCAGAGTTCGGTGAGGTGGGCGAAGTGGGCGAGGCCCATCCGGCCGGTGGTGAGGAAGACGCGGGCGCCGAGGGCCGGGAGGGCGGCGGCGGCCTCGTCCAGGGAGGTGACCTGGTGCCATGTGTCGCCGGGTCCCGGCACCCAGCCGGGCCGGCGGACGGCGAGCAGGGGAACATGGGCGGTGGCGGCGGCCAGGGCCGCATTGTGACTGATCGTGTCGGCGAAAGGATGGGTGGCGTCGATGAGCGCGTCCACCGCGTGCTCACGCAGCCAGCGGGCGAGGCCCTCGGGGCCGCCGAACCCGCCGATGCGTACCTCCCCCGCGGGCAGCCGTGGTGCGGCGACCCGGCCGGCGAGCGAGGTCGTCACGCGCAGGGCGCACTCCGGCGCCGGCGCGGGCTCCGGTGCCCCGGCGGGCTCCGGCGCCAGGGCGGCGGCCAGGCGGCGGGCCTCCGTCGTACCGCCGAGGATCAGTACATGGCGTGGCGGGCGGGCTGCGTCGGGCATGGGATGTGGGTTCCTCCGTGGCTGAAGCGCAACCGCAGGGTACGGGGAAGGCCGCGGGCGGGCGTAGCGCGCAGCTCGCGCACACCGGGCTGCGGCCCGGCTGGACGACCGGTGCCTGTGCGACGGCGGCGAGCACGGCCGCGTACACGGCGCTGCTGAGCGGCGAGTTCCCCGATCCGGTGACGATCACGCTGCCGAAGGGGCAGACGCCGTCCTTCGCGCTGGCGGTGGAGGAGCTGGCGCCGGGGCGGACGGCCGCCACGGCGGGTGTCGTCAAGGACGCGGGCGACGATCCGGATGTCACACACGGGGCGCTCGTCCGGGCCACCGTACGGGTGCTGCCCGCGGGGTCGGGCGTCGTCTTCAGGGCCGGGCCGGGCGTCGGGACCGTCACCCGGCCCGGCCTGCCGCTGGACGTGGGCGAGCCGGCCATCAACCCCGTGCCGCGGCAGATGATGCGGGAGCATCTGGCGGAGGTCGCCGGGCGCCACGGCGGCCCGGGGGCGACGGCCGATGTCGAGGTGGAGATCTCGGTCGATCACGGGGTGGAGATCGCCCGGAGCACCTGGAATCCGCGGCTGGGGATCCTGGGCGGGCTGTCCATCCTGGGGACCACCGGGATCGTGGTGCCGTACTCCTGCTCGGCGTGGATCGACTCCATCCGGCGGGGGGTGGACGTCGCCCGCGCGGCGGGGCGGCGGCATGTGGCCGGGTGTACGGGGTCGACGTCGGAGAAGGTGGCCGTCGCGCTGCACCACCTGCCCGAGGACGCGCTGCTGGACATGGGCGACTTCGCGGGGGCAGTGCTGAAGTACATCCGGCGGCATCCGGTGGAGCGGCTCACCATCTGCGGCGGGTTCGCCAAGCTGTCCAAGCTGGCGGCCGGGCATCTGGATCTGCACTCGGCGCGGTCCCAGGTGGACAAGGGGTTCCTGGCCGAGCTCGCCCGGCGGGGCGGGGCGGACGAGGCGCTGGCGGGCGCGGTCGCGGAGGCCAACACGGGCCTGGCGGCGCTGCAGTTGTGCACCGCGGCGGGTGTCCCGCTGGGGGATCTGGTGGCGGCGACGGCGCGGGACGAGTCGCTGGCCGTGCTGCGGGGCGCGCCCGTCGCGGTCGACGTCATCTGCATCGACCGGGCGGGGATGGTGGTGGGGCGGGCGGAGCCGCGGGGGCCGGGGGACGCCCGGCAGGGAAGCCCTCAGCGGTGACGGGCTTCCCCCACGTCAGCGGTCAGTTCCGGTACCCGCGGCCGAACCGGTCGGCGATGCAGTCCTCCCCGCTGCCGGTGAGCGACCCCAGCGCCGTACCGAGGGCGCAGGTGGTCAGCCGCAGCGGGTTGTCACGGAGTCCGGAGCGGTCGTAGCCGCCCTCCCGGCGGTCGTAGCGCCCTTCGCGGCGGTCGTGCACCCGGCCCGGCCGGTCGTGCATCCGGCCTGGACTGTCGTGCATCCACGGCGAGCTGTCGCCCCTCTGGCCCGGGGTGTCCTTCGCCTGTGCGACATGGCCCTTGCCGTCGGCCGCGGCGACGTTGCCGCCGAAGAGCGTCAGCAGGGCTGCGGCGCCGACGACGCCGGCGGCCAGTCTGGTACGCATCGTGGCGTACTCCTTTGCTTCGGCCCCCCTTGGGTGTCGCAGCTTCCTTACCGGCCCCCGGCAGGGGGCTAACGGGTATTCACCCTGATGCGGTCGGAGAGCCATCCGGACGGGCCCGGAGGGGCCGCGACCGGTCCGGGCCGTGTCCTCGGTTGCGTCCTCGGTGTGCAATTGCCCGAAAACAGCCCCGGCGGACGCATGCCCTTTCCCGCGCCACAGCACCCTGTTTCCGGATCAGGGGGAAGTGACACCCCCGATGGAGAGGAAAGCAGGGAAGGCAGACATCTCGCCCCTTCACACTCACCGCGGGCTCGGCGGACGGTACCCGCAAAATATACGCGGAGGGCGTGCATGAAGGGTTTTCCCCGGACACTTTTCCGATAGCCACCGCATGGTCGGTTCACCACCAAGAAGCGGGCAAAAGTGCAGGTCAGGGCGATCATTGCGCTCGATTGCATACCGGTTAAAAACTGAACGGTAAGTTGCCTGGGAAAGCTTTGGCGTGATTGCATTCTGCGAGCACACGGACCGTCATTATGGACGCCACATTTCCGGCACCCAACGGCCCCGTTACGGCCGCATTCGCTTTATCGGCAAATTCGGCTTTATCGGCAATTCGGTCTGCGTGAGTTCAGAACCCATAGCTTTGAAGGGAAGGGCACGCCATGAACGGCTTCACCCCCGCGATCGACACCTGCGAGATCGCCGACAACGAGCTGGACAACATTGCCGGTGGGCTCGCCAGCGCCGGTGCCGAGGTTGCCGGGCACGGTGCCGCCGTGAGCGTCGGCGGTGTCGTCGAGACCGCCGGGTCCCTCGCGTCGAGCCTGCCCGTCGGCCAGGTCACCGGTGTGGCCACGGTGGAGACCACCGGCTTCTGAGAGCGGCTGACCGCGGCTGACATCAACGTCAGCGGCGAGGCTTGACGGCCAGGAGTATTCCTCGTGCCCCACCGGTGCTTCGGCATCCCGGCAGGGCCGGCCGGAACCCCGGAACCTCCAGTTCCGGGGTTCACGCATGTCCGGGCCGGGATCCGGGAGGAATTCCGGTCGGTAGAAGGGCCGCAGCCGCGGGCCGCGGCCCGTACGCGTCGGCTACGGGGTCTCCGTGGCCGACGGTGCGGCGCACGGCAGGTGCGGCCGCTCGCGGTCCGCCGAGTAGAGATGGCTGTCGCGGAACTGCTCGGCGCCCAGGGTGCGGCCGACCATGATGACGGCCGTACGGACCACGCCCGCGGCCTTCACCTGGCCGGCGATATCGGCGAGGGTGCCCCGCAGCACGAGTTCGTCGGGGCGGGAGGCCATGGCGACGACCGCGGCGGGGCAGTCGGCGCCGTAGTGCGGCAGGAGTTCGCCGACGACCCGGTCGACGTACATGGCGGCCAGATGGAGCACCAGCAGCGCACCGCTGCGCCCGAGCGTGGCGAGGTCCTCGCCCTCGGGCATGGGGGTGGCCCGCTGCGCGACCCGGGTGAGGATGACGGTCTGGCCCACGGTGGGGACGGTCAGCTCGCGCTTGAGCGCGGCCGCCGCCGCGGCGAACGCGGGGACGCCCGGCACCACGTCGTAGGGCACCCCGGCCGCGTCCAGCCGGCGCATCTGCTCGGCGACCGCGCTGAAGACGGACGGGTCGCCGGAGTGCAGCCGGGCCACGTCATGGCCCTCCTCGTGCGCGCGGACCATTTCGGCGGTGATGGTGTCGAGGTCCAGCTGCGCGGTGTCGACGAGCCGGGCGCCGGGCGGGCACTCGGCGAGCAGCTCGCGCGGCACCAGGCTGCCGGCGTACAGACAGACCCCGCAGGAGGCGAGCGTACGGGCGCCGCGCACGGTGATCAGGTCGGCGGCGCCGGGACCCGCGCCGATGAAGTGGACGGTCATGATTGCTCGGTCTCCTGGGGGAGGGCGGTCGGGGACGGGGAGGCGGACGGCGGTTTCACGGCCGCCCACTGGGTCACCGGCATCGCCTGCCGCCAGCCGGTGAAACCGCCGACGGGCACGGCGTGGGCGACCGCGAGCCGGACCAGCTCGCCGCCGTGCCGCCGGTACCAGTCGGCGAGCAGCGCCTCGGACTCCAGCGTCACGGTGTTCGCCACGATCCGGCCGCCCGGCGGCAGCGCCGTCCAGCACGCGGCCAGCAGACCGGGGGCGGTCAGCCCGCCGCCGATGAAGACCGCGTCCGGCGTCGGCAGCCCGTCCAGCGCGGCGGGCGCGGACCCGGGGACGACCCGCAGTCCCGGGACGCCGAGCGCCTGCGCGTTCCGGCCGATCCGCTCGGCCCGTACGGGGTCGCGCTCGACGCTGACGGCGCGGCAGCTGCGGTGCGCCCGCAGCCACTCGACGGCGATGGAGCCGGAGCCGCCGCCGATGTCCCAGAGGAGTTCGCCGGGGGCGGGGGCCAGCGCGGCGAGGGTGGCGGCGCGGACATGGCGCTTGGTGAGCTGGCCGTCGTGCTCGTAGGCGGCGTCGGGGAGGCCGGGGACGGTGGAGAGCGGCGGGGTGCCGGGCGCGCGGCGGCAGTCGAGGGCGAGGACATTGAGGGGGTCGCCGGGCGGTGCGTCCCAGTCGTCGGCGGTGCCCTCGGCGGTCCGTTCGCGGGGGCCGCCGAGCTGCTCCAGTACGCGCATCCGGGTCGGGCCGAAGCCGCGGGCGCGCAGCAGCGCCGCGACCTCGGCGGGGGTGCCGGCGCCGGCGGACAGCACCAGCACCCGGCGGCCGTCGTACAGCGCGCGGACCAGGTTCGCGGCGGGCCGTCCGACGAGCGTGACGACCTCGGTGTCCTCCAGCGGCCAGCCGAGGCGGGCGCAGGCGTGGGAGACGGAGGAGGGGTGCGGGAGGATGCGCAGCCGGGGGCCGGCGCCGGGGGCCGGTGGCCCGCCCGCCGCCTCTCCCGCACCGGCGGCCGCCCGCTCCCCGAGCACCTCGGTCAGCGTCCGCCCGATGCCGTAGAACATCGGGTCGCCGCTGGCCAGCACGCACACCCGGCGTCCGGCGTACGCGGCGAGCAGACCGGGGACCGCGGGGCGCAGCGGCGACGGCCACGGGACGCGCTCACCGGCGCACTCCTCGGGCAGCAGCGCGAGCTGGCGGGCGCCGCCGATCAGCACCTCGGCGGTGCACAGCGCCTGCCGGGAGGCGGCGGGCAGTCCGTCCCAGCCGTCGGCCCCGATGCCGACGACGGACAGGGCTTCAGGAGCGGCCGGGGCGGGTGGTGCGGGGCTCACTGCCGGATACCTCAGAGGTCGGGAGGGGACGGGGACCGGTCCGGGGGACGGGAGCCGAACTTTACTGACCGGTCGTTCCGCACCGCCCCGCGGGGAGGCCCGCCCCCTCCCTCACGTCAGCAGGGCGATCAGGAACTGGCCCGCGAACAGGAACGCCGCGCAGAAGCCCACGACCGCCGGCAGCCACTGCCAGATGCCGCGCGGCGAGTCGAAGCAGGCCAGGTAGCCGAGGACGGCGACAGTGCCGAGCAGGGCACCCAGCCAGAAGGTGAGGCCGTCCCGGTGGGTGGACAGGATGGCGACGGCGGCCAGCAGGCCGAGGGGCGACAGCAGCGCTCCCGTGCCGGGTGCGGGCCGCCGGGTCTCCCCCGTAGCGTTGCTCATGGCGCCGGATGCTACCCGGCAGGAGGAGCTTCGGCGGCTCACCGCGCCAGCCGGGAGCGGATGGCAAAGCTCCGTTTCCGCCCCCGGGCCCGACCGCCTCCGCACCGCTCTGACCAGGCACGATCGTCCGTTCGACGGTAATGACAACGGTCACCGGTGCAGCCTTTGGATCTTTCGCGGAAGTGCGGTTTGCTTCGCAGCAAGGAGCCAGGAAGGAGCGCGCCGATGACCGAGCACGCCCATAGCCACGGGCACAGCCACAGCCATGCGCACGGTGTCTCACCCGACGCGGACCGGCGCTGGCTGCGGGCCGCGCTGATCCTGCTCACCGCGTACATGGCGGTCGAGGTCGTCATCGGTGTGATCGCGCAGTCCCTGGCGCTGATCTCGGACGCCGCCCATATGCTCACCGACGCGGTCTCGATCGTGCTGGCCCTGATCGCGATGCGGCTGGCCGCGCGGCCGGCCCGCGGCGGGTACACCTACGGCCTCAAGCGCGCCGAGATCCTCTCCGCACAGGCCAACGGCATCACCTTGCTGCTGCTGTCGGTCTGGCTGGCGTACGAGGCGGTCGAGCGGCTGATCTCGCCGCCGAAGGTGACCGGCGGGCTGGTGCTGGTCACCGCGCTGTCGGGGATCGTGGTCAATCTGATCTGCACCTGGCTGCTGTCCAAGGCCAACCGCTCCAGCCTGAACGTCGAGGGCGCCTATCAGCACATCCTCACCGACCTGTTCGGGTTCGTCGCCACCGCCGTCGCCGGTCTGGTCGTGCTGACGACGGGCTTCGAGCGGGCGGACGCGATCGCCACGCTCGTGGTCGTCGCGCTGATGCTGCGGGCCGGAACGGGGCTGGTGCGGGAGTCCGGCCGGATCTTCATGGAGGCCGCGCCGGCCGGCATCGACCCGGACGCGCTGGGCGACCATCTGGTCGCCGCGGACGAGGTCGTCGAGGTGCACGATCTGCACATCTGGCAGATCACCTCCGGGCATCCGGCGCTGTCCGCGCACATCCTGGTGGCGCCGGGCGGCGACTGCCACAAGGTCCGCCGCAGTCTGCAGGAGCTGCTGAGCGGGGAGTACGGCATCACCCACGCCACCCTCCAGGTCGATCACGTCGGCGAACAGGGCGCCGCCGATGAGCTGCTGACGCTGAGCCCGCGGCCCGGTCCCGGCCCGGAGCTGCAGGCCGGTCACTGCGAGGACGCGCACGGTCCGGTGCACCGGCCGGGGCCGCACCGGCACTGAGCGGCCGGGGCGGCGAGCCCCGGGGTGCACTCCGGCTGCCGGAGCGGCGCGCCGTTCCGCGTCCCCTCACTCGGGTGAACCCGGCCCGGGACAGCGCCGCCTGCCGCCGGTGACGGGGCCCGCGATGCTCGGATGACGACATGAGAACCGCCGTTGTCTGCGCGCTGCTGTGCGCCGCCACGCTCCCTGGACCGTCCGCCGCCGCGTACGCCCCGAAGGCACCGCCCGCCGTCTCCGTGACGGTGGCGGTGACCGACGGCGCCGACGACGCCGAGTCCGGCAAACGGCTCGACTACCGCATCACCGTGCACAACCTGGGCGCCACCGAGGTCCACGGCGCCCGGATCGAACAGCGGATGCCGGCCACCACGACCTCGGCGACCGCGCCCGGAGGCACCGTCGAAGGGCACGGTGTGGGCGAGCAGAAGGCGATCTGGCGCTCCGATCTGCCCGCGCACGACATCCAGGTCTTCACCGCCAGGGCCGTGCTCGGCGGCCGCAGCGACCTCGCCGCCGCCTCCGCCGGCCCCGCCGCCCCCGGCACGCTCCGCGCCGCCGCCACGGTCTGTGTCTACGTCGGCGAATCCTTCGCGCCCACGGCCTGCTCGGGCGATCTGGACGACCTGCCGGAGACCTCCCCGGAGGGCGAGGGCGGCGGCTGGATGGGGTGGGCGGCGGCCGCCGTGGCGATGGCGCTGCTCGGGCCGGGAGTGGTGCGGGCGGTCCGGCGGCGGCGCGCCGCGCGGGCGGGCTGAGCCGGGCCGCGCACCCGGTCACCCATTGGCACCGCCCCGGCTCGCGGGCGGCGCGGGTTCCCACTTGCCTGGGAGGTGGCCGTAGGGCGCGTCCTGCGGAGCTCCTCCGGCCCGGCCGGTCCGTGGGACGCGCCCCAGTCCGCCGTGCAGGAAGGACCGGACGCGATGTCAGCGAGCGCACCCGTACGCCCGGGCGGGCGGGTGACGGAGGGCAAGCGGCCGCCGCACGGGCCGCGGCGCGTACGGGGGCTGGCCGGTGGGGTGTTGCTGCTGGTGGGGGCGTTGCTGCTGCCGCTGAGCCTGGTCGCGCTGTGGGCGCGGGCCGAGCTGACCGAGACCGACAGCTATGTGGCGGCGGTGGCGCCGCTGGCCGGGAACGCCGCCGTCCAGGAGGCGGTCGTCGACGATGTGACGGCCGGCGTGATGGCGCATGTCCGGCTCGACGGGCTGCTGAAGGCCGTACCGCGCGCCGAGCGTCCCGCGGTGCGGCGGCACTTCACCCGCGGGATTCGCCAGTTCGTGGCCCAGCAGGTGCGGCAGGTCGTCACCGGGAGCGGCTTCCCCGCGGTGTGGAACGGGGTGCACCGGACCGCCCACCGGACGCTGGACGGCCGGCTGGCCGCGTCCGGGCGGTCCGCGGTCACGCTGGATCTCACCCCGGTCGTGGAACGCGTCAAGCGCCAGCTGTCCCACAACGGCATGGGGCTCGACATTCTCCGGCGGGTGCCGCGGGCCGGGGTGGAGATCGTGCTGCTGAAGGGCCCGGACGTGCCACGGATCCGGGCCGTCTACGAGGTCGTCCGCACCGGGGCGCTGCTGTTGCCGCCGGTCGCGGCGCTGTGTCTGACCGGCGGGCTGCTGCTGGCGCGGCGCCGGCGGCGGGCGCTGATCGGTGCGGGGCTGGGCTGCGCGGCGGCCGCCGGTCTGCTGGCCGCGGCGCTCGCGCTGGCCCGCAGCCGCACCCTGGACGCGCTGCCCGCGATGGTCTCCCGGCCGGCCGCGGGCGCCTACGCGGACGCCCTCACCGGACCGCTGCGCACCGGGGTCTGGCTCGTCATCGGCGCGGGAACACTGACCGCGGCGCTGGCCGCGGCGGGACCGCCGGCTCTCCGTGCCCTGAGGGCCCGCCGGCTCGCCGCCCGCACCGGCGACGGCCCCTGACCGCCGCTCAGATCGCCAGCACCGTCTTCCCCTGCGCCCGGCCGGTGCGGCTGGTCGCCAAGGCGTCCGGTGCCTCTTCCAGGGAGACCTCGCGTCCCACGAGGACCGTCAGCCGGCCCGCGTCGACATGGCCCGCGAGGATCTCCAGCAGCTGCGGGGAGGGGCGGTTGACGAAGTTGAAGCCGCGGAGATTGTGCTCGGTGAGCTCGTCCGCGTCGGCCGAGCCGATCAGCGAGACGGCGGTCCCCCCGTCGCGCACGGTCCGGGTCAGTTCGGCGAACTCGGCGGCGCCGCTGGTCATGTCGATCAGCACATCGACACCGCCCGGATGGTGCGCGAGGACCTGGTCGGCGATCGGGCCCGCGGTGTGGTCGACGGTCTCGGCGGCGCCCAGCGTGCGCATCAGTTCCGCCTTGGCCGGGCGGGCGGTGGCGATCACCTCGGCGCCGCGGCCGGCCGCGAGCTGGGTGATGAAGGTGCCGACGCCGCCGGTGGCGCCGACGATCAGCACCGTTCTGCCCTCGGCGATCCGGGTCTCCTCGACCAGGTTGTACGCGGTCATGCCGGCCGTCGGCAGTGCCGCGGAGGTGGCGTAGGTGACGCTGCGGGCGGCGTGCGCGATGCGGTCCTCGTCGGCGACGGCGAGTTCGCAGTACGAACCGCCGCCCTGCTCGGGCCGCTGGAACTGGCCGAACACCGCGTCGCCGATGGTGAACCGCCGCACCCCGCTCCCGATGGCGAGCACCTCGCCCGCCCCGTCCGATCCCAGGACGAGGGGGAACACGGCCGGCACGGCATCGCCGAACATCCCGTCGGCGAGCTTCCAGTCGACGGGGTTGAGTCCGGCGGCGGACAGCCGCACCAGGACCTCACCGGGCCCTGGTTCGGGCTGCGGCAGATCCATGAGCTGCGGCTGTTCACCGAATGCGCTGACTGCTACGGCTCTCATCGTGGCGCTCCCTTCCACCCTTCCGACCGGTGGCCGAAGTGGATCGTAAGCACGCCGGCCGGGCCGGAGGCGGCAGGAGGAGAGGCGGTGCGGCGGAAGCAACTCGTACGGCCCCGCACGCCGGGGCTGTCCGGCCCCCGTTCGGCATGGCGCGGCCGCACGGGCCGTTCGCGGCCCGGCCGGCGGTCCGCGTCACCGGCGCTGCGCACCCCGGGTGGCCCGTACCGGGCGCCGCTCGGCTCCAGCCTGGTGAATTCCCCGGCCCCGGGGTCGCGGCGCAGGGCGTTCGGCTCTCCGGAAGGTCCGCCTCGGGTAGATATGACGCCATGCGCGTTCTGGTGGTGGAGGACGAGGAGTGCCTCGCGGACATGATCGCCGCGGAGCTGCGCCGCGCCGCGATCGTGGTGGATATCGCCCACGACGGCCGCGCGGCGCTGGCCGGACTGCGGCTCGGTGCGTACGACGTGCTCGTCCTGGACGGTGAGCTGCCCGCACCGCACGGCGACGCCCTGCGCCGGTATGTGGTGGAGCACGGGCTGGCGACCCGGGTGTTGCTGCTCACCGCGGCCGTCACGGACGACCGGGTGGCGGGCCCGGAGCCGGCCGCCGACGACTGTCTGGCCAAGCCCTTCGCCCACGAGGAGTTGCTCACCCGGGTCCTGACGCTGGGCCGGCCCGCCCGCCGCATGGAGCCGCAGGTCATCGAGCGGGCCGGCGTCACCGTCGACACCGCGCACCGGCTGGCCGCCCGCGACGGCCGGCCGCTGGCGCTGTCGCGTACGGAGTTCGGGGTGCTCGAAGTGCTGCTGCGCGCGCAGGGCGCGGTGGTCAGCGGTGACGAGCTGATCGAGGAGGTGTGGGAGGAGCACACCAGCTATGGCGGCAACGCCGTACGCGTCACCCTCGGCGCACTGCGCGCCAAGCTCGGCGATCCGCCGGTGATCGAGGCCGTGCCGGGCGCCGGGTACCGGATGACCGACGGGCCGGGGGCGGGCGGCGAGCCGGAGCCGGGCGCCCGGCGGGAAGCGGTCTGAGGGGGCGTATCTCCGCCTCCACCCGATTGCCCGCATGACGGGTCCGGCCGCGGGCCGCGGGATTCAATGACGCAATGATCCGGTTCGAGTCCGTCACCAAGCGCTACCCCGACGGGACCACCGCCGTCGACGGCCTCTCCTTCGAGGTCGGCGAGGGGGAACTGGTGACGCTGGTCGGGCCGTCCGGCTGCGGCAAGACGACGACCATGATGATGGTCAACCGGCTCATCGACCCGACGCACGGGCGGATCTATGTCGACGGTGCGGACATCGCCGGTGTCGACCCGGTCAGCCTGCGCCGCGGGATCGGCTATGTCATCCAGCAGACCGGTCTCTTCCCGCACCGCACCGTCCTCGACAACACCGCGACCGTGCCCTTTCTGACCGGCTGGAAGAAGGCCAAGGCCCGCGAGCGGGCCGCCGAACTCCTGGATCTGGTCGGCCTGGACCCGGCCGTCTACGGCCCGCGCTACCCCGACCAGCTCTCCGGCGGCCAGCGCCAGCGGGTCGGGGTGGCCCGTGCGCTCGCCGCCGATCCGCCCGTGCTGCTGATGGACGAGCCGTTCGGCGCGGTCGACCCGGTCGTCCGCGACCGGCTGCAGAAGGAATTCCTGCGGCTGCAGGCCACTCTGCACAAGACGGTGCTGCTGGTCACCCATGACATCGAGGAGGCCATCCGGCTCGGCGACCGGATCGCGGTCTACGGCGCCGGCCGGATCGAGCAGTACGACACCCCCGCGAGCGTCCTCGGCGCCCCCGCCACCCCCTACGTCGCCGAATTCATCGGTACCGACCGTGCGTTGAAGCAGCTCTCGGTCACCGGTATCGACCGCGGCGACCTCGAACGCCCTCCGTTCGCCCGGCTCGGCGAACCCGCCGCGGACGCCCTGGCCCGGCTGCGGACCGAGGGCGCCCGCTGGGCGGTGGTGCTCGACGAGGAGGGCGCACTGCACGGCTGGGTCGGCACCGAGGAGCTGGCGGACGGGGAGGGCACGGTCGCCTCTCACGCCCGCCGGATGGAGGCCTGGGTGCCGGTGACCGGCACCCTCAAAGCAGCCTTCAGCGAGATGCTCAAACACGACGCCGGCTGGATCGCGGTCCTGGACGGCCACCGGTTCCTGGGCGTCCTCACCCCGACCACGCTCCATGAGGCGCTGCGCCGCACCATCGGATCGGACGAGCGGGGGGTACCGCGGGAGCGTGCCGAGGTGGACTCGGTCCCTACGGAGTGAAGGCGCAGGGAGGGGTGGGGTTTCACGTGAAACGCCCGCCCTGCCTCCCCACGCGGCGTTTCACGTGAAACACCGGCCATGTCACCGCTCGCGCCATCGGCACGGTCACGGACCGCCCCACGGACCACGCCTTCCGCACGGTGTCAGTCCTTGGGCAACAGCCCTTCGGCTTCCAGGTAGTTGCGCGCCACATCCGCCGGCAGCCGCCGCCAGCTGTCCACCTGCTCGTTGAGGTACGCCAGGTCGGCGGTGGTCAGCACCTTGTTCAGGCGGTTGAGTGCGGCGGCCGGGCGCTCGCCGCCCGCCCGGGCGCGGTTGACGACGGGGACGACATAGTCGGCGTTCTGCAGCTTCTTGTCGTCGGTGAGCAGCACCAGACCGAACTGGTCGAGGGTGGCATCGGTGCTGGTGGTCAGCACCATCTGGTCGTGCCCGTTCTGCACGGCCTGCTTGGCGGGCGTGGTGCCGACGCCCTTCGGATCGATGGCCGTGATGTGGATCCCGTAGCGCTTCTTGAGCCCGGGCGCGCAGAACGGCCGCTGGACGCATTCATCGCCCGCGGCCAGACGGACCGGAAGCTTGGCGCGGCCCAGATCGCTGAGGGTCTTGAGGTGGTGCTTGCGGGCATAGGAGGCGCTCACCGCGAAGGCGTTCTGGTCGACGGCCCGGCCGGCCGGGAGCACGGTCAGCCCGCGCGGGCCGGCGAGCCGGCGCAGCGCGGCCATGGTGGCGCCGATGTCGGGCGAGGCCACCGGCGCCGCCTTGGAGCCCTTGTTCTTGGCATGGAGCCAGTCCGCGAAGGTGGCGGCGTACTCGGGGACGACATCGATCTGCCCCACCTCCAGGGCGGGTTCGTACAGCTCCCGGTTGCCGACGGTCACGACCCGGGTCCGGTACCCGGCGTGGTCGAGCAGCGCCGCGTACATCTGGGCGAGCAGCTCGCTCTCGGTGAAGCCGGCCGAGCCGATGACCAGTTCACGGCTGCCATCGGGGGAGGCGGTGATCGCGGAGCGGGTCTCCAGCGAGGGGCCACTGGCGCAGGCCGAGATCCCGATGACGGCGACGCCCGCAACGGCCGCCACAGCGGCCCTCATCGGACCCGTCCGCCCGCCCGGCCCGGTGCCCACCGCTGCGCCAGCTCGAAGGCGGCCTCCATCAGCAGCGCGAACACCGCGACCAGCACCGCTCCGGCGACCACCTGCGGGGTGCTGGCCAGGTTGAAGCCCGCGGTGATGATCCGGCCGAGCCCGCCGCCGCCCACCAGCGCGGCGAGCGTGGCGGTGGCCACCAGCTGGACCGCGGCGATCCTGATGCCGGTCAGGACGAGCGGAGAGGCGAGCGGCACCTCGACCCGCCACACCAGCTGGGCGCCGGTCATCCCCATGCCCCGCGCGGCCCGCACCACGTTCTGGTCCACCTCGCGCATCCCGACATACGCGTTGGTCAGCAGCGGCGGGATGGCGAACAGCACGAGCGCGATGATCGTCGGCCACTGTCCGTGCCGTCCAATCGGGGTGAGCAGCAGCAGGACGAGTACCGCGAAGGTCGGCACCGCGCGGCCGATGTTGGCGAGGTTGACGGCCAGCGCGCCACCGCGGCCGAGGTGGCCGAGCGTCAGGGCGACCGGCAGCGCGATCAGGGCGCTGATGACCAGGCAGGCGAAGGTGAGCACGAGGTGCTGTTCGAGGCGGTGCCAGACACCGTTCTCCCCGGACCAGTTGGCGGCGGTGGTCAGCCACCCCCAGACCGCGGAGACGGTGTTCACACCCGCTGCCCGGGGGCCGCGGCGGCCGGCCGCTTCGGTCCGGCGACGGCCCGGGAACGCACCCTCGCCCGCCGGCCCGCCCGGCGCCAGGGCGTGAGCAGCCGTTCCACACCGAGCAGCAGCAGGTCCAGGACGACCGCGATCAGCACACAGAGCACGGACGCGGTGAGCACCTGCGCCTTGAAGAACGCATTCATCCCGGCGTAGATGAGGTTGCCCAGTCCGCCGTATCCGACGATGGCACCGACGGTGGTGAGCGCGACCGCCGAGACCGTGGCGATCCTCAGCCCGGCCATCGCCGCCGGTACGGCCAGCGGCAGCTCGACGGTCAGCAGTTGGCGCATCGGCCCGTACCCCATGCCCCGGGCAGCCTCCCTGGCCTCGGCGGGGACCCCGTCCAGCCCCGCCAGGATGTTCCGTACGAGCAGGGTCAGGGAGTACAGCGCGAGGCCGACCACCACGAGGGTGGCGGACAGCCCGTAGAGGGGCAGCAGCAGCGAGAACATCGCCAGCGACGGGATCGTGTAGAGCACGGTGGTGATGCCGAGCACCGGCCCGACCGTCCAGCGTCTGCGGCGGGCCAGCAGCGCCAGCGGGACCGCGATCACCAGCCCGAGCGCCACCGAGATCAGCGTGAGCTGGAGGTGCTGGGCGAGCGCGTCGAGCAGGATCTGCCGACGGGTGCTCAGGTAGTCGCCGCAGATCCAGTCGTTGTGCGCCAGGCAGTCGTCCGGCGGCGGTGCGGTCACGGTACGAGTCCACCGCGACGGGGGCGGGGTGTCGCGGCGGACGCGTCCGATCGGGGTGGGCGCGGACGGCCTCCATCACCGTGCCTCCCACCCGCCCCTTTCGCCTCTCCAGCCCCGTACACACCTTACGTATACACGCGGTGTGTACTACCTATGTATAGTTCCCTGGAGTCCCTTCGACCGCTGTCACCGATGGTCGGCGCGACGCGGCCCCGCCCCGTACGCGTCGGCTTTGCCATGCGCAAAAACGCAGGTCACGGGCTCGTTGTCGACCACCCGAGCCCGAAGAGAGAGCCGTATGCCGAAGCCGATATCCGCGGCCCGCCGCACGTCCATGGCCGGGCTGCTGACGGCCGCCTCCCTGGCTCTGGCCCTCAGCGGCTGCGCCACCTACGACGTCACCGCCCCGGCCGACGCCCGCGCCGAGGCACCGGCGGCCGAGGTCACCAAGAAGGACGCCGCACTCGCCGCGGGCAAGGACGCCAAGGCCCCCCGGGGCGCGGCCGGTGACGGCGTCGACTGCCGCAAGGCAAAGTGCGTCGCGCTCACCTTCGACGCGGGCCCCAGCGAGAACACCGACCGCCTGCTGGACATCCTCAAGAAGGAGAAGGTCCGGGCGTCCTTCTTCATGCTCGGCAAGAACCACGTCGAAAAGCGCCCCGCCGAGGTGAAGCGGATCGACGCCGAGGGCCATGAGCTGGCCAACCACACCTGGTCGCACCAGATCCTGACCGAGATCTCGCCCGATGCGGCCAAGCGCGAGATGTCCCGCCTCCAGGAGGCGGTCCGCAAGATCACCGGCAAGGCGCCCCGGCTGATGCGCCCGCCGCAGGGCAGGACCGACGGAAGCGTCTCCGAGATCAGCAAGGACCTCGGCCTCGCGCAGGTCCTGTGGAGCGTGACCGCCAAGGACTACCAGACCAACGACTCGGCCCTGATCACCAAGCGGGTGCTCGAACAGACCGAGCGCGACGGCATCATCCTGCTGCACGACATCTACCGGGGGACCGTGCCGGCCGTGCCCGGCATCCTCAAGGAGCTGAAGAAGCGCGGCTACACGGTCGTCACCGTCTCCCAGCTGCTCTCCCCGGCGAAGCCGGAGCCGGGGATGGTCTACCGGCCGTAGCGCGCGCCACGGGCCGCGCGCCACGGCCGGTGCCGCAGCCGCCGTCCGTCATCCCGGCCCGGTCCCGGAGGCCTTGGCCGGCCCGGCCGTCCCCTTGCCGCTGAGCCGGTGCCACCAGTGCCGGCGCCGCGGGTGCACGGCCCGGCCCAGCCACCGCCCCAGCAGCAGATAGCCGATCAGCGCGCCGGCGCAGTTGAGGATCACATCGTCGATGTCGAAGGCCCGGCCCGTGATCAGCGCCCCCTGCACCAGCTCCACCAGCAGCATCACCAGCGTGGTGGCCGCGCCCACCCGCAGCAGCCCCCGGGCCCGCGGCTCCAGCACCGGCAGCAGCACCCCGAACGGCACGCCCAGCACCACGTTGCCGCCGAGCTGTTTGACGGTGTCGGCCAGGTGCGGCTGCCCGAGGTAGCCCCGGATCGAGTCGCCGGGGCGGAGGTTGGGGTGGGTCAGCGGCACCGACGCCGCCGACGGGGTCAGCGTGACCCGCGCCAGCGCCGCCGCGAACGCCACCATCGCGGCGAACGCCAGCACCAGCAGCAGGATCCGGACGGCCAACGGGGCCCGCGCGGACACCGGTGACCAGGCCGCCTCGTCGCCCCCTCGCGTACGCGCCATGAGAACTCCCCGGTGTGCGTGACGGGCGGTGCGCCCGAGGAACTTCCGGTTACCCGGGGCACCCCGGATCATGCGGAACGAGCCGGTCCGCGGCCCGCCGCCGGGCGTCACGGCACACAACAGGGGCGCCGGACAGCTCCGGCGCCCCTGCTCGGTCCACTCGCGGCTCACCCCCGGGGGCGCTCCGCCTCCACCCGTCGGTGCCCCTTGTCGTCGGACGTCGACGACGGTGCCGGGGACGGCGTGTTCCGCTGTCCCGGGGCGCCGCCCTTCGCCACACCCGGCTTGCGCTGCGGCACGGCCTCGGTGTCCTGCGGGAACGTCAGCTGCTGGCTCTGCCACTCCAGGGCCGGCACGACCTCACGCCGCCAGGTCGTGAACTGGTGGCTGCCCTGCGGCAGGATGATCGAGTCGACCGTCATCGGCGACTTGGCCGCACGGAGGAACTTCATGGTGTCGCCGTAATCCGCCTCGCCCTTACGGCTGCTGGCCACCAGTGCGGAGATCTGCGGCGCGGGGAGGTTCTTCAGCCGCCACAGCAGATCGTGCTCCCGCTCGCGCCGGGCGCCCTCCGGACCGGGGCCGAAGAGGCTGCCGGTGGTCAGGTCGTCCTTGATCGCGTAGTCGCCGGAGAGCGAGACCGCCGAGGTGTAGACCTTCGGGTTGCGCATCGCCAGCTGCAGCGAGCAGGTACCGCCGGACGAGTAGCCGAACGCACCCCAGGCACTGGGGTCACGGCCCACCCGGTAGGCCGACTTCATGGCGTCCGGCAGGTCCTTGGTGAAGAACGTCTCGGCCTGCGGCCCGTTCGGCACGTCCACGCACTCGGTGTCGCGCGGCGGGGCGATCGTCGGCCGGACCATCACGATCACCGTCGGCTGCATCTTGCCCTGCGCGATCAGCCGGCCGGCGTTCTGCGGCACCTGGAGGTGCTGCGCAAGGTTCATGATCCCGCCGGGGTAGCCGCTGATGACGACCATGACGGGGAACCGCTGCCGGCGGAACTGCTGCTGGAAATACTGCGGCGGCAGATAGACGAAACCCGGGTTGATGGCCCGGCTGCGACGGCCGACGATCTTCACGGACTCGACCTTGCCCACCCGGTCCGCGGGCCCCTTGGGCAGTCCGGTCACCCGGTCGAGCCCCTGCGGACCGGCCGGCTGGACCAGCCCGCCCTTCAGGTTGCCGACCGAGGCGTACTGCCCGCCGCCCTGGCTCACGGAGGCCGGCGCCTCCTCGGTGTTGCCCAGCAGTTCGTCCCAGTTGCCGTAGAACTCGAAGTTGGTGTTCACGGCGAGGGCGAGCGCACACACGATCGACACCTGGGTGACCACGATCGCGCCCAGCCTGCCGAGGACGGCCCCCACCCCGCGCCGCGCCAGGCGGGGCCAGAGCCAGACCGTGGCGGCCACACAGAGCACCGCCAGCACGATCACCGTGTATTCGAGCGACTGACTGGTCAGCCCCATGCGCCCACATCTCCCGTCACCCTCGGAAGGGTTCTTGCCTTCTTAACCGGCCGCCTTAGGCACAACGGACGGCTCAGGACAATGGTCACCGGAGAAGACGGGCACACCTGCGCATCGGATACCTGAACGACCTACTTCTTACCCTGCTCTTGCCACATCGTTTCCGCGGCGTGATGTGGGGGCCGGGGAGAGAGCCGCCGGGCGCGTCGCGGGACCGGCCCAGGGCCCGCGGGAGGGGCAGCGGCCCGTGGGACGGGGAGCCGGTACCCGCCCCACGGGGTCGCCGTCCGCTCTCACATCCCGATGTCCCGTCCGTCCTTCCGCCACACGCTCACCACGGACGGCCGGACCAACTCCCCTTCCCCGTCGGGCCATTGCGAGGCGGGCCGCTCCACGCTCGCCCCGTCCACCTCACCCGGGTGCTGCACGGCGACCAGCACCCGCCGCTCCTGCACGACCGGCCCGCAGGTCTCGGCCCCCGTGGGCACCGTCAGGAACTGCCTGACCTCGCCCCGCCGTTCCCCCGCGGTCGCCACGCCGAACAGCCCGTCATGGCTGCCCAGCGCATTTCCGTCGGTCGATATCCACAGATTTCCGTGCACATCAAAGGTGATGTTGTCCGGGCAGGAAATCGGGCTGACCTGGTCCTTGGGGAATCCGCCGAAATAGGTAGCCGGGTCCTCCGGGTCTCCGCAGACCAGGAACAGCCGCCAGTCGAAACGGTCCGCCGCCGGGTCGTCGCACCGCTCGCTCAGTTCCAGAACCTGACCGTGCTTGTTCTCCTTGCGCGGATTGACCTCGTCCGCCGGAGCCTTGCCGGTCTTCCCCCGGTCGCTGTTGTTGGTCAGCGCGATGTAGACCCGTCCCGTACGCGGGCTGGGCTCGACGTCCTCCGGCCGGTCCATCTTCGTGGCACCCACCTTGTCGGCGGCGATCCGCGTGAAGACGTACACCTCTTCCGCCGTCATTCCCGGCACATACGAGGTGTCACCGCTCGCCAGCGGAATCCACTCCCCCGACCCGTCGAACGCGCCGTCCTTCGGCAGCTTGCCCGACCCGTCGATCTCCCCCGCGCTGTCACCGGTGAACTTGGCCGCATAGAGCGTCCCCTCGTCCAGCAGCGTCCGGTTGTGCTCCCGCGCGGCCCGCGAAGTCCCGCGCTTCATCCGCCGGGCGGAGACGAACTTGTAGAAGTAATCGAACTTCTCGTCATCGCCCATGTAGAGAACGGGCCGGCCGTCCGCCGTCAGGCGCGGTTCGGCCGCCTCGTGCTTGAACCGCCCCAGCGCCGTCAGCTTCCGCGGCGTCGACTCGGGGTCGTAGGGATCGATCTCCACGACCCATCCGAACCGGTGCGCCTCATTCGGCTCCCGCACCACATCGAAGCGCTTGTCGAACCGCTCCCACTTGCGCTGGCTCGCCCCGCCGGTGATGCCGTACCGCTTGAGCCGGGCCGCCGCCGTCGGGTCGGTGACACTGCCCCCATTGGCGAAATACTGGTTGAAATTCTCCTCGCCGGACAGCACCGTTCCCCACGGCGTGATGCCACCGCCGCAGTTGTTGAGCGTCCCGAGAATCCGCTTCCCCTCGGGATCGGCGGAGGTCTTCAGCAGATCGCTGCCCGCCGCGGGGCCGGTGACGTCGAACGGCGTGGTGCCGGTGATCCGCCGGTTGAGCCGGTGCCGGGACACCGCCGTCAGCCGCCCGCTGTGCCCCTCCTCCTGAACGACCAGCACGGACAGCCCGTGTGCCGCCCAGCCGATCTCGGCCTGCTCCCGCGTCGGCGCCTCCGCGTCGTACCCGGCGAACATCAGCTGCTCGTCGGTGTACTCGTGGTTGATCACCATCAGCTGCCGGTGCCGCTCGCCCGGCACGTCCAGCACGGCCATGTAGTCGTTGTTGTAACCGAACTGCCCCGCCTGCGCCTTCGCCGACTGCCGGTCCGGGTCGAACGCCGGCGCCCCACGCAGAATCGGGTCGCCCCACCGGATGACGATGTTCTGGGCATGCCCCTCCGGGACGACCACCGCATCGGCCGTATTCGGTGCCACCGTGGCGAACCGCAGCCCGCGCGCCGCCTTGTGGCCCTTCCCGCCCCGTGACGCCTGGCCAGGACCCGGCGCCGCCACGGCCGCCGGCGCCCCCACGCCGCCCGCCACGCCCCCGGCTGCCGCCGCCACCGTCACGACCGCGGCGGCCCGCACCATCGAACGCCGGGACAGCGCACCGGCGATGACCTCACCGACATAGGCGTTGTCGCTCGTATTGGGCGTCTCGTGAAAACAGGCGTCACCACAGCGGTACCGGCACGTCAGGGCCGAACGCCCACCAGGATGCGAGCCGATCAACGGCAGGAACTTGCGCACATTTCCCCCTCTTTAGCGGTGTCGAACGATGTCGAACGGTTTTGAGCGCAGTCGAACGGATTCGAGCGCAAGCGTTCGGTTCGCGGTCATGGTTCGCCGCGACGCTAAGGGGGCCGTTCCGCCACACGACGACGCAAACATGAACAGACGGTGAATCCGGGGGTACGGCAGGCCCGCGCGGCACCGTACGAGGGGTCAATCCCGGATCCAGGGAAGGTCAAAACGGCAGGTACGACGGCGGCGCAGATCGCGGGAAGGATTCAGTCCGGTATCGAAAATCCCGCACGGGACCCTGCGCCGCGGTGGTGTTCACACTGATGATCAACCTCGTACGCAGGACCGATGTCTTCTCGGCGGGACTCCGGCACCCCGGCCGAAACCCTTTACCCCGCCACAGCCCCCGGATGGCCCACCACACAAGGCGCGGGGTCCCACGATGAGGCCGGTCCCGGCCGCTACGCTTACGTATCCGTCCTGGTCAGGGACATGTCTGTGCTTCACGGACATACGCCGCACCCAGCACACGCAAGAGAGGTTCGCCGATGGGCATTCGGAGTCTGCTGCGCAACGCTTTCGGTCGCTCCAAGGCGACCCGTGAAGAAACCGGCGCGGCCCCGAGCGGCGCCGACAAGCCGGAGTCCGCGACCATCCCGGAGGCCCGCGAGGAGTCCACACCGGCCCCCGCCACCCCGGAAGCCGAGGTTCCGGCCGCCCGGACGGCCCCCTCGGAGGCCCCCGTCGCGGACCCGGCTCCGACCACCGCAACGCTGCCCGCGCAGGGCAGCCGCGCGGACCGTGCGGACCGGGCCGCGGCCGAACCCGCGTCGGACGCCGCCACGACGGCCACGCCGTCGGCCCCGGCCGAGGCCGTCGAAGCGGTCGAGGAGGCCAAGGAGCCCGAGGCGGGCCCGGCCAAGGAGGCGGCTGCGGCCCAGGACGACGCCGTCGCCGATCTCGTGAGCCAGGCCTTCGACAACCCGAACCCGGCACCGACGGCCACCGCCGAGCCCGCCGCCGACTCCGCCGGACCGGAGCCCGAGGTGGCGGCCGAGGCGAAGGCGGAGCCGGCGGCCGAGCCCGAGATCAAGGCCGTCGCGGAGCCCGAGGTGGAGGCGGTCGCTGAGCCTGAGGCCGAGGCGGTCGCGAAGGCCGTCGCGGAGCCCGAGGCCAAGGCCGTCGCGGAGCCCGAGGCCAAGGCCGTCGCGGAGCCCGAGGCGGACGCAGAGCCCGAGGCGGTCGCGGAGCCCGCGTCCGACCCGGCGGCGGAGTCGGCGGCGGGCAAGAAGGCGGCGGCCGAGCCGGAGCCCGTACAGCAGCCGGAGCCCGAGGCCGAGGCGAAGCCGGAACCCGTGGCGGCGGAGGCGCAGCCCACCACCGAGCCCGAGGCCACGCCGGAACCGGCACCGGCACCGGAGGCTGAGGCGAAGCCCGCGGCCGAGCAGCCCAAGGACGAGCCGAAGGCCGCGGAGCCCAAGACGGCCGAGCCGAAGGCCGCAGCGCCGGAGGCCGACCAGCCGGCAGCGGACCAGCCCGAGGCCGAGCCCCAGGCCGAGCCCGAGGCCGGCACCGCTTCCGTCACCGCCCCCGCCGCCGCGGCCTCGCTGCCCTCCGTCGCCCCCGCCCTGGTCAGCCTCTACAAGTCCGCGGGCAGCACCCTGGACAAGCACGGCCTCGCCACCCAGCGCGCCGCCGTCTACCTGGTCCTGGACCGCTCCGGCTCGATGCGCAACTACTACAAGGACGGCACCGTCCAGAACCTCGCCGAGCAGGCCCTCGGCCTCTCCGCGCACCTCGACGACGACGCCACCGTCCCGGTCATCTTCTTCTCCACCGACATCGACGGCACCGCCGAGATCGACCTCACCAACTACGAGGGCCGCATCGAGGAACTGCACTCCGGCCTGGGCCACATGGGCCGTACGAACTACCACTGGGCCATCAACGCGGTCGTCGAGCACTACAAGAAGTCCGGCGCCACCGCCCCGGCCTTCGTCATCTTCCAGACCGACGGCGCCCCGACCTCCAAGCCGGCCGCCGAGAAGGCCCTCTGCGAGGCGGCCGGACTCCCCATCTTCTGGCAGTTCATCGGCTTCGGTGACCCGGACGCCAAGGGCTTCGACTTCCTCCGCAAGCTGGACGACCTGGCCGTCCCGGAGAAGCGCGCCGTCGACAACGCCGGCTTCTTCCACGCCGGCCGCGACCCGCGCAGCCTCTCCCACGACGCGCTCTACCAGCAGCTGATGGTCGAGTTCCCCGAGTGGCTCGCCGAGGCCCGCACGGCCGGCGTCCTCAAGGACAGCTGACCACCCGTACCTCCACCACACCCGACACCTCACCGGCCGCGGCCGGGCTCCCACGGGCCCGGCCGCGGCCGCCGTCGTGCGTGCCCCCTGACCACCGCGCCGACGCACACCACAAGAGGCGAGGCCCCGCGCCCCTACCTACGCTGAATGGGTGAAGCGCTCCGTTTGATCCGGTTGCTCCGGGGTGGGCGGCGGGTGGCCGGGGTGGCCGTACCAGCCGAGCGAGGCGGGCCGTGATGAGTGACGCGAGCCAAGAGGGAGGCCCAGCTCGCCCTCCCAGGACCGGCACTCCCCGTTGGGCCACGCCCACGAAGCCGGATCCGCGGCGCTGGTGGGGCCTTGTGGTGATTGCGATTGCGCAGCTGATGGTGGTGCTGGACGCGACCATCGTGAACATCGCGCTGCCGTCGGCCCAGCGGGATCTGGGGATGTCGGACGCCAACCGGCAGTGGGTGATCACCGCGTACACGCTGGCGTTCGGCGGGCTGCTGCTCCTCGGCGGGCGGATCGCCGACCTGGTGGGGCGGAAGCGGACGTTCATGATCGGGCTGGTCGGGTTCGCGGTCGCGTCGGGGCTGGGCGGTGCGGCCACCGGGTCCGGGCTGCTGTTCGGGGCGCGGGCGCTGCAGGGTGCCTTCGGGGCGCTGCTGGCCCCGTCCGCGCTGTCGCTGCTCACCACGACGTTCACCATCGGGAAGGAGCGGAGCAAGGCCTTCGGGATCTACGGGGCCATCGCGGGCGGTGGCGCGGCCATCGGACTGATCGCCGGCGGGCTGCTGACCGAGTACCTGGACTGGCGCTGGTGTCTGTATGTGAATGTGCCGATCGCGGTGATCGCCTTCGTGGGGGCCGCGGTGTTTCTGCACGACAAGACGGAGCGGGGCCGCGTTCACCTGGACGTTCCGGGTGCGGTGCTGGGCTGCGGCGGTCTGGTCGCGATCGTTTACGGGTGCAGTGAGGCGCAGCCACGGGGGTGGGGTGACGGGCTGGTCATCGGCCTGCTGGTGGGCGGTGCGGTGCTGCTGGCCGTCTTTGCGTGGTGGCAGACGCGGGCGCCGCACCCCCTGCTGCCGCTGCACATCGTGCGGGACCGGAATCGCGGGGGCGCCTTCCTGACCATGGGGCTGGCGGTCATCGCGATGTTCGGGATGTTCCTGTTCATGACCTACTACCTGCAGACCGTGCTCGGCTATTCACCGGTCAGGACCGGGATGGCCTTCCTCCCGATGGTGGCGGCGATCGTGGTCGGCTCGACCCAGATCTCGGCGCGGCTGCTGCACCGGATCCCGCCGCGGTTCCTGATGGTCCCGGGCGCGCTGCTCGCCGCCGCGGGGCTCTTCACCCTGACGCATCTGACCGCCCTGCCCGCATATGTGTCGCATGTACTGCCGGCCATGCTGCTCGTCGGGCTCGGGATGGGCCTGATCTTCATGCCGGTGATGGCGACGGCCACGTCCGGCGTGGCCCCGCACGACTCCGGCGTCACGTCCGCGACGGTCAACACGGCGCAGCAGGTGGGTGGTTCGATCGGTACGGCGCTGCTGAACACGATCGCCACCTCGACGAGTGCGGTGTTCATCACGGATCACCTGGCGGACGCGGCCCGGAAGGGCGGCGGGCTCGGGCTCACCCCGGCGGTGCGGGACCAGGTCGTGAAGGACGGAGTGGTGCACGGCTTCACCGTCGCCATCGGGGTGGCGTCGGTGATCATGCTGCTCGCCGCGCTCGTCGCCGGACTCATGGTCAACGGCCGGGCGCCGAAGCACGGCCGGACCCCGGCGGGGGACAGCGCCGAGTCGGCGGACGCGGCCGTGTGAGAGCGGGCGGCGGGCGGGGTGAGCAGGGCCTCGTCCACCGCCGGAAAACCCGCGCGGTCACCCCTGGCCCGTCCAGTACGATATTGACGTTCCGTAAAGCAAATCCTCACTCACCGTAGCGACTTGGGAGCAGCCGGCAATGGCTCGACACCTCATCACCAGCGCCCTTCCGTATATCAACGGGATCAAGCACCTGGGCAACATGGTGGGGTCCATGCTCCCGGCCGATGTCTATGCCCGGTATATGCGGCAGCGCGGGCACGATGTGCTCTACATCTGCGCGACGGACGAGCACGGGACCCCCGCCGAGCTGGCGGCGAAGGACGCGGGGCAGTCGGTCGACGCGTTCTGTGCCGAGCAGCACGACAAGCAGAAGGCGATCTACGAGGGCTTCGGCCTCGAATTCGACTACTTCGGGCGGAGCTCGTCGCGGGAGAACGTGGAGCTGACGCAACACTTCGCGCGCAAGCTGCACGAGAACGGCTTCATCGAGGAGCGGGCGATCCGCCAGGTCTTCTCGATCGCCGACGACCGCTTCCTGCCGGACCGCTACATCGTCGGCACGTGTCCGCACTGCGGCTACGACAAGGCGCGCGGCGACCAGTGCGAGAACTGCACCCGGGTGCTCGACCCGACCGATCTGATCGACGCCCGCTCGGCGATCAGCGGCAGCGGCGAGCTGGAGGTGCGGGAGACCAAGCACCTCTTCCTGCTCCAGTCGAAGCTGCAGAACGAGGTCGAGGGCTGGCTGGAAGGCAACGGCAGCAAGGACTGGCCAACGCTGGCCTCGTCCATCGCGCACAAGTGGCTGACGGAAGGCCTCCAGGACCGGGCGATCACCCGTGACCTGGACTGGGGTGTTCCGGTGCCGGCCGATGTGTGGCCGGAGCTGGCGGCCGAGGGCAAGGTCTTCTACGTGTGGTTCGACGCGCCGATCGAGTACATCGGCTCGACGAAGGAGTGGGCGGACGTCGACCCGGAGAACCGCGACTGGAAGTCGTGGTGGTACGAGGCCGATGACGTCCGGTACACGGAGTTCATGGCCAAGGACAATGTGCCGTTCCACTCCGTGATGTTCCCGGCGACGCAGCTGGGGACCCGCGAGCCGTGGAAGAAGGTCGACTTCCTCAAGGCCTTCAACTGGCTCAACTACTACGGCGGGAAGTTCTCCACCTCCCAGCGGCGCGGCATCTTCACGGACGCGGCATTGGAGCTGCTGCCGGCCGACTACTGGCGCTACTTCCTGATCGCCAACGCCCCGGAGTCGGACGACACCTCCTTCACCTGGGAGCTGTTCTCGGCCTCGGTCAACAAGGACCTGGCGGACACGCTCGGCAACTTCGTCAACCGGGTGCTGTCGTTCTCCCGGAAGCGGTTCGGTGACGAGGTTCCCGCGGGCGCCGAGGCCGGTGCCGCGGAGCAGAAGCTGGGCGAGGAGATCGCCGGGCTGCTGGCGGAGTACGAGGGCCACATGGAGGCCCTGCAGTTCCGCAAGGCCGCGGCGTCGCTGCGCGCCCTGTGGAGCGCGGGCAACTCCTACCTGGAGGAGAAGGCCCCATGGCTGGAGATCAAGACCGACAAGGACGCCGCCGCCCTGACGCTGCGTACGGCGATGAACCTGATCCATCTGTACGCGATCGTCTCCGAGCCGTTCATTCCGTCGTCGGCCAAGGCGATGCGGGGCGCCTTCGCGCTGGAGAACGACACGGCGGTGTGGGTCTCCCAGGAGGAGGCGAAGGCGCTGGCCTCGGTGCCGGCCGGCACGCCCTTCACGGTCCCGCCGGTGCTCTTCGCGAAGATCACCGAGGACGACCTGGAGGCCTACCGCGAGCGCTTCGGCGGCACGGAGCAGTAGCAATCCCCTCCTGACCGCGGACTTTCTCCGCGGCCGGGAGACAGCAAGCCCGGCGCGCGCCCGTCCGGCCTTCGAGGCCGGGCGGGCGCGCGCCTGTGCGGGCCCCGGCCGCGGCGGGCTCAGGGCCGGGCCGGGCTCAGGGCTGGATCGGGCTCAGGGCCGGGTCGGCGGGGACACAAAGGCGTGCAGGGATTCCATGCCCGGCATCGGCGGCAGCGGGACCGGGCGCCAGCCACGGGCGTAGGCCGGTGGCTTACGGCCCATGACCAGGACGGCGGCGGGCCGGGTCCTGGCCAGCCGGGCCAGGCCCGCGGGGGTGATACCGGCGTCATGGCCCTCGGGCTGCCGGGACGCACAGCCCGCCTGGTACGCCACCCGTACCGCCTCCTCGCCGCTCACCACACAGGGCGGCCGCAGACCGGCCCGGCGCAGCGTCCCGGAGATCCGGCCGAGGCCGTTCTGGGCGCGTACCGTGCTCTGCTCCATCTTGTGCAGGATCGCCAGCTGGATGACCTCATGGCCCATCAGGACGAGGACGAGGGCGGCCACCGCCCAGGCGTGCCGGCGGCGCGGCAGCCGGGTCAGCCAGTACAGGAACCACGCGGCCGGCATCAGCAGCAGGGCGTACGCGGGCAGCAGGAAGCGCGGGGCCGCGTAATCCACCGTCAGCAGGTAGGGGGCGGCGAGACAGAGACCGGCCAGGGCCGGGACGACGAGCGGAGCAGGTCCGTTGCGGTGCAGCGGACCGACGGGGTCGCGCAGCCGCACCGCGGGCCACACCGGACCGTGGCCGCCCGGCTCACCGGACGGTTCGCGGCTGCCCGGCCGGACGGGCGCCAGCCCGAGCGGCTGCGGACCGCCGCCGCGCTCCGCGGACGCCCACGCCGGGCCGTACCGGTGCAGCGCGCCGCCGGACTCACGGGACCGCAGTGCCACCCACACCGCCCCGATGACCGCCAGCGGCAGCAGGAACCACCACACCGCCGTCACCGGGTGGTCCCAGGCGAGCTGGCAGGGGCGGCACAGCGTCTTGCCCTGGAGGGACCGGGCATGGTCGTCGAAGGACAGATGCCAGCCGAGGCCGCCCTGGATGCGCGCCGCCTCCCGCAGCCGCGCCACCAGCCCGCCGTACGACAGATACGCCTCAGCGACCCACTCCGCGCACCCCAGGGCCAGCCCGGCGGGCAGCGCCAGCAGCACGGCGGGGCGCCGCCATGACGGGACGCACAGCGCCGCGGCGAAGAGCGGAACGGTCAGCCAGACGGCGTCGGTGGGACGCATCAGCGCGGCCACCGCCACCGCGACGGCGAGTCCGGCCGCCGCGCCCCGGCCGGCGCGGGGGGCCAGTTGCCGGGACCGCTGCCGTACGGCGCGCAGGAAGCAGCCGGTGGCGACGAGCGCGGCGTAGGCGACCCACAGGTTGGGCATCGCCTGCGGGCCGTAGAAGAGCGTGATCCACAGACCGGCGAACAGCGCGCCGCCCAGGGCCGGTACGGGGGCCGGCAGCAGCCGCCGCCAGACGCACAGGCTGAGCAGGAGCCCGGCGCCGGAGAGCACCGCCAGGTAGCAGTGCAGCGCGGTGGCCGAGGTCGTCAGCACGGCGGCCGGGGCGAGGAGGAAGCTGACGCCGCGGGCGCGCGGGGCGCTGAAGAACGCGGCCGGCGTATGGCGGTCGACCTGGCTGACGTACACCGTCTCGTCCCAGCCCAGACCGGGGGTGGTCAGGGCGGAGTGGACCAGGAGGGCGGTGAAGGCGGCGGCCACGGCGAGGAGCCACCACAGGTCAGGGGCCGCAACGGAACGCGTGACGCGGGCCCTCGGCCCCGGGCCGGGCGGAGCGGAGAGGAGGCTGGCTTGCTGCATGGGCACCACAGTGCGGGCGCCGCCGGGGCACGGCCACATGAGTGGAGCGGTCGGGGCACGCGGGCCGGTGCGCGGTGCCCGTTCCGGGGACCGTCTGGCCACCGCTGACCGTCCGACAGCGCAGGGGCCCCGAACGGGCCGGGGCGGCGTTTCACGTGAAACGCCGCCCCTCAGCCTGTCCGAGGCCCTTTGTCCCTCAGCGGTGGCTACTTCGCCTGCGGCTTGCGCAGGGAGAGGTGCAGCTCCTTGAGGCGTGCCTCCTCGACCTCGCTCGGGGCGCCCATCAGCAGGTCCTGGGCGTTGCCGTTGAGCGGGAAGGCGATGGTCTCGCGGATGTTGGGCTCGTCGGCCAGCAGCATGACGATGCGGTCGACGCCGGGGGCGATACCGCCGTGCGGCGGGGCGCCGAACTTGAAGGCGCGGAGCATGCCGCCGAACTCGGCCTCGACCGTGTCCTTGTCGTAGCCGGCGATCGCGAAGGCCTTGTACATGACCTCGGGCTCGTGGTTACGGATCGCGCCGGAGGACAGCTCGGTGCCGTTGCAGACGATGTCGTACTGCCAGGCGAGGATGTCCAGCGGGTCCTTGGTCTCCAGCGCCTCCAGACCGCCCTGCGGCATGGAGAACGGGTTGTGCGAGAACTCGATCTTGCCGGTGTCCTCGTCCTTCTCGAACATCGGGAAGTCGACGATCCAGCAGAAGCGGAACTCGTCCTCGACGAAGTGGCCGGCGCGCTTGGCGACCTCGACGCGGACCGCGCCCATGATCTTGGAGACCTCGTCGAACTCACCGGCGCCGAAGAAGACGGCGTGGCCGGGCTTGAGGTCCAGGGCGACGACCAGCGACTTGATGTCGTCCTCGGTGAGGAACTTGGCGATCGGGCCGGTCAGCGCGTTGTCCTCGCCGACCCGGACCCAGGCCAGGCCCTTGGCGCCCTGCTGGACGGCGAAGTCGCCCAGCTGGTCGAAGAACTTGCGCGGCTGGTCGGCGGTGTCCGGCACGGCCAGGGCACGGACGTGCTTGTCGGCGAAGGCCTTGAAGCCGGAGCCCGCGAAGACGTCGGAGACATCCACCAGCTCCAGCTCGGCGCGCAGGTCCGGCTTGTCGGAGCCGTACTTGAGCATCGCCTCGCGGAACGGGATGCGCGGGAACGGGGAGGTGACCGTGCGGCCGTTGCCGAACTCGGTGAAGAGCTCGGTCATCAGCTTCTCGACGGGCTGGAAGACGTCTTCCTGCTCGACGAAGCTCATCTCGACGTCGAGCTGGTAGAACTCGCCCGGCGAACGGTCCGCACGGGCGTCCTCGTCGCGGAAGCAGGGCGCGATCTGGAAGTAGCGGTCAAACCCGGCGATCATCAGCAGCTGCTTGAACTGCTGCGGGGCCTGCGGCAGCGCGTAGAACTTGCCGGCGTGCAGACGGGAGGGGACCAGGAAGTCGCGGGCGCCCTCGGGCGAGGTCGCGGACAGGATCGGGGTCGCCATCTCGTTGAAGCCGAGGGCCACCATCTTGTGGCGGATGGCGGAGATCACGGCGGTGCGCAGCATGATGTTGCGGTGCATCCGCTCGCGGCGCAGGTCGAGGAAGCGGTACTCGAGGCGCTTCTCCTCGTTGACGCCGTCGTCCGCGTTGATCGTGAAGGGGATCTGGTCGGCGGCGCCGAGCACCTCGACCTCGGAGACCTCGATCTCGATCTCGCCGGTCGGCAGGTCGGGGTTGACGTTGTCGGCACCGCGCGCGCTGACCTTGCCGTCGATGCGGACGACGGTCTCCTTGGTCAGCGAGCCGAGGGCCTCGTTGGCCGGGGTGCCGGGGCGGGCGACGAGCTGGACCAGACCGTAGTGGTCGCGCAGATCGATGAAGAGGATGCCGCCCAGGTCACGTCGATTGTGCAGCCAGCCGCTGAGGCGGACGTCGGTGTCGACGTCCGTGGCTCGGAGCTCGCCGCAGTTATGGGACCGGTACCGATGCATCGCTCATCCAAGTCGTCGCGAGTGTCGAGGTGAGGAGTTGTCGGGAGAGGGAGAGGAAAAGGAGTACGGGCTCACACGCCCGGTCGCTCTCCCCGTGGATCACCCGAAAGGCCACCCCAGGATTGACATAACCGCTCCAGGTTACCGTCCCGGCCCGTACGCCTTCATTGACATATACGCATCAACACCGTGAGGACCGGATCGAGGCATCCCGACTGGGACGATGGTCACGTCCGGCTCACTGGTCGGGCCTCGCCAAACACACCTAAAGTGAGGCAATGCGCACCGAGGATCTCCTGGCCGCCATCGCGACCGGACTGTGGCGCTGGGACCACGCATCGGATCGGGTGACCCTCGACGCCGAAGCGGCCCGGCTGCTCGGGCTGCCCGCAGAACCGGTGGAACTGACCCAGGCCGCGGTGCGCTCCCGTTTTCATCCCGTCGACTTCGCCGAGATCAACGGAATCATCCAGCTCGCGGTCGCCGAGAAGACGCTCGCCGAGGCCCGGCTGCGCATCGTGGACGAGCACGGGCGGGTGCAGCGCATCGTCCGCTCCCGCTCCCGCCCACGGATCGTCGACGGCGACTTCGAGCTGGTCGGCACCCTCCAGGAGGTGCCCGAACCACAGCCCGGGACCTCCGCCGCCCACACCCCGATAACCGGCGACTGGCGCCGCTCCCGCGAGGCGTTCCTGCTGGACGCGGGCCGGGCGCTGGCCGAGGCCCGGTCCACCGCCGAGGTGCTGCGGGTCGCGGCCGGACTGTCCATGCCGGGGTTCATGCCCGACGGGCTGGCGGTCTTCGGCATCGAGGGCGACCGGCTGTCGGTCATCGGCCACCACGGACACCATTCCGGTGATGAGCGGCCGTTCGCCGACATGGCGCTGGCGACCGACTATCCGGCCGCCGAGGTCGTCCGTACCGGCCGGGCCCTCTATCTGCCCACCCCGGAGGAGTACCGCCGCCGCTACCCCGCCACCTGGCCGCTGGCCGCCCGCTTCCGCCGGACGTCCTGGGCGTTCCTGCCGCTGGTGAACGCGGGCCGGACGATCGGCGCCTGGATGGCGGCGTTCGCCCAGCCGGTGGCGTTCACACCCGATGAGCGCTCGGTGCTGACCACCGTCGCCCGGATGCTGGCCCAGGCGCTGGCCAGGGCCGGTATGCAGGAGGAGCAGCAGGAGCTGGCGCTGGGGCTGCAGCGCAGCATGATGCCGACGGTGCAGCCGGACATCCCGGGGATGACGGTCGCGGCCCGCTATGTCCCGACCGGCGGCGGACTGGAGGTGGGCGGCGACTGGTACGACATGATCCCGCTTCCGTCCGGACGGATCGCCCTGGTCATCGGGGATGTCCAGGGGCACGACGTACGGGCCGCGGGCCTGATGGGACAGCTGCGGATCGCGCTGCGGGCCTACGCGTCCGAGGGCCATCACCCCGATGCGGTGCTCTCCCGCGCCTCCCGCTTCCTGGCCGGGATCAACGAGACCGAGCTTCGCGGGCACGGCGAGGACCAGCGCTTCGCGACCTGCCTCTACATCGAGGTGGATCCGGCGACGGGACTGCTGGACATCGCGCGGGCCGGCCACCCCGATCCGGCGATCCGGATGAGCGACGGCACGATGCTGGTCCGGCCCACCGCGGGCGGGCTGCCGCTGGGCATCGTCCCGGACACCGACTACCCCACCACGCGGCTCGTCCTGGAACCCGGCGAGACCATGATGGTGTGCACCGACGGGCTGATCGAGACCGGCGGCCACGATCTGGAGACCGGCTGGGCGCGACTGCGCGACGTCCTGGAGTCATGCGAGGCCGGTGAGGACGGCGAGAGCCTGGAGCGGCTCGCCGACGCGCTGGTCCAGGCCGTGCACGGGCCGCCGTCGCACCACACCACCGGACCGCTGGTGGACCGCCGCGAGGACGACATCGCCGTACTGCTGCTGCGCCGCGACGGCGCCGGCTGCGGGGTCGGCACCGGCGGACTGCCGGCGCAGCCCGTCCGGCGCACCGTGCTCTCCGTCGCGCAGGCCGAGCCGGAGCGGATAGCCGAGGCGCGTCGGCAGGTCCGGGACGTGCTGCACGACTGGGCCGACCCGGACCAGGTGGACTCGGCGGTGCTGATGGTCTCCGAGATGGTCACCAATGTCCTGCTGCACACCGACGGGGACGCGCTGCTGGTCGCCGAGATCACCGGTGAGCGGGGCGCCCGGCGTATCCGCGTCGATGTCGCCGACAGCAGCGATGAGCTGCCGCACCGCCGCTGCCCCGGTGAACTGGCGTCCTCGGGCCGCGGTCTGATGCTGCTGGAGCTGCTGGCCGGGGCGTGGGGCGTGGATCCGCGCGGCGACGGCAAGTCGACATGGTTCGAGCTCTACGAGGAGGCGGGGGAGGCGGCGGGTCCGCTGTCGTCGGAGTCCGAGCCCGCGGCGTAGTGCAGCCGCAGCTCCTGGAGCACGCCGGTGACGGCGGCGGTCAGCGGTACGGACAGCAGCATCCCGAGGATGCCGGCGACGCCGGCGCCCGCGGTGATCGCCAGCAGCACGGTCGCCGGATGCATCTTGACCGTACGGCTCTGGATCATCGGCTGGAGCACATGCCCCTCCAGCACCTGCACGGCCAGGACGACGCCGAGCGCCCAGAGCGCGATCACCAGGCCCCGGTCGGCCAGCGCCACCAGGATCGCCACCGCGCCGGAGATGAAGGCACCGAGGTAGGGGATGTAGGCGCCGACGAAGACCAGTGCGCCCAGCCCGATGGCGCCCGGCACCTGAAGGATCAGCAGTCCGACGGTGATGCAGATGGCGTCGATCAGCGCGATGAAGGTGGTGCCGCGCATAAAGCCCTCGATGCTGTGGAAGCCACGGCGGGCCATCCGCTCCAGCTGCGGTGCGGAGCTGCCGGGCGCCCAGTCCCGCAGGGCGCGTACGGCCTTGTCGGAGTCGCGCAGGAAGAAGAAGGTCAGCAGCAGGGCCAGGATCGAGGCGGCGAGGACCTGGCCGACGACGCTGACCCCGGCCAGCAGCCCGGAGGCCGCGGTGCCCCCGAACTTGGTGACCAGCTCCTTGGACCTGGCGGCGAGGTCGTCGAGCGACGTCCCGGCCGCACCGAAGTGCCGGGAGAGGTCCTTGGCGGCTTCCCTGAGCGAGGTGATGATCTGGTCACCGGTGTCGATCAGGGCGTTGACGACGATGTATCCGGCGCCGCCGACCACCACCACGAGGACCGCACAGGTCAGTCCGGCCGCCAGTGAACGGTTGAGCTTCATCGCCACCAGCCGCCGGTAGAGCGGCCCGAGCAGCCCGCTGCCGAGCAGCGCCAGCAGTACGGGCGTCACGGCCGCGCTCAGCTCGACGCACAGCCAGACCCCGAGGGCCACCACGGCCGCGATCAGCAGGACCACCAGACACCAGGCTCCGGCACGGCGAGCCTGGACCGGCAGCAACGGGCTGGGGGGCTGCGGCCGTTCGCCCTCGGCGCCGCGCCCGTTCTCTTCCGAGTCGTTTCGCACCCGGACAGTCCACCACGCCGCACCCCGGGTACGGCCCCGGGAACAGCCGGGGGCGGCGTTTCACGTGAAACGCCGCCCCGTTGCCGATGTGGTGTCAGCGTGCGTCGGCGGGGATCGTCCCGAGCCGGCCGGCCTGGAAGTCCTCGAAGGCCTGGGCCAGTTCGGCGTGCGTGTTCATCACGAACGGGCCGTAATGCCTCATCGGCTCGCGGATCGGCAGCCCACCCAGCAACACGACCTCGAAGTTCGGGCTCCGCGACTCCTGGGACTCGTCCGCCCGGATCGTGATCGAGTCTCCGGTACCGAACACCACCGCCTGCCCCATACGGAACGGGCGCCCCTCCGCACCGGCCGCACCGCGTCCGGCCAGGGCGTAGGCGAGGGCGTTGAAATCCTTGCGCCAGGGCAGGGTCAGCTCGGCGCCCGGGTTCACCGTCACATGCATCATCGTGATCGGCGTGTGCGTGATGCCCGGCCCCTGATGGCCGTCGATGTCACCGGCGATCAGCCGCAGCAGCGCACCACCGTCGCCCGAGGCCAGCAGCTTGACCTGGCCGCCGCCGATGTCCTGGTAGCGGGGGGCCATCATCTTGTCGCTCTTCGGCAGGTTCACCCACAGCTGGAGGCCGTGGAAGAGGCCACCGGACATCACGAGCGACTCCGGCGGCGCCTCGATGTGCAGCAGCCCCGAACCAGCCGTCATCCACTGGGTGTCGCCGTCGTTGATGACGCCACCGCCGCCGTGCGAGTCACGGTGCACAAAGGTGCCGTCGATCAGATACGTGACGGTCTCGAAGCCGCGGTGCGGGTGCCAGGGCGTGCCCTTGGGCTCTCCGGGTGCGTACTCCACCTCACCCATCTGGTCCATCATGATGAACGGGTCGAGGTGCTGGTAGTCGATCCCGGCGAACGCACGGCGCACCGGGAAACCCTCGCCCTCGAATCCGCTCGGAGCGGTGGCAACGGCCAGCACGGGACGGGTGTGCGCCGCGACGGGCGCCGCCACACGCGGCAGGGTCAGCGGATTCTCTACGGTCACAGCGGGCATGACGGCCTCCTCGGTCGTTCGGCCAACTTAGTTGAATGGTGAACAACCCGCAAGGCCCGCCGTATTCCCGCCCGCGTTTCCCCAGGTCGAAGGGGTGCCCCGGAGCCCCCGAGGGCGCACCCCGACACAAACTCGGGCCGGCCCCCTTCAGGGGACCGGCCCTCGATTCAGCAGTGGCAGCGGCCATCGGCCCGCCGCGCGCCCGGGCGGCTAGCCATACATCCGCCGCATCGCGAAATCGACCATCTCCTCCACGGCCTTCGCGTCGAAGACCATGCGGTGGTCGCCCTCCATGTCGAGGACGAACCCGTAGCCGGTCGGCAGCAGGTCGAGCACCTCGGCGCCGGTGATCACGAAGTACTTGGACTCCTTGCCCGCGTACCGCCGCAGCTCCTTGAGCGAGGTGAACATCGGGATCACCGGCTGCTGGGTGTTGTGCAGCGCCAGGAAGCCGGGGTTGTCACCGCGCGGGCAGTAGATCTTGGACGTGGAGAAGATGCCCTGGAAGTCCTCGGCCGACATCGAGCCCGTGGTGAAGGCGCGCACCGCATCGGCGAGGGAGGGCGGGGACGGCTCGGGATACAGCGGCTGCTCGCCGTAGCCCCCGGGGGCCGCTTGCTGCGGCGGGGGCGGCGCTCCGTACTGCTGCTGCCCTGCACCCGCGTTCTGGTCGTAGCCGTACATGCGCCACAGCGTACTGAGTCGGCGATTCGCCGGGGGACGCTCGTCACAGATGGGCGGTAGGGGTTGATTCTTATTACCGGTGGGTAGCATCATCGTAGGCACTTGCTACTTGCTGGTATTTGCGTTTGAGGTCCTCCCTCCCGAACCCTTACGGAGCCGTATCCATGGGGCACTACAAGTCGAATCTCCGCGACATCGAGTTCAACCTCTTCGAGGTGCTCGGCCGTGACAGCGTGTACGGCACCGGACCGTTCGCGGAGATGGACGTCGACACCGCCAAGAGCGTGCTGTCCGAGATCGCCCGGCTGTCCGAGAACGAACTGGCCGAGTCGTTCGCCGACACGGACCGCAACCCGCCGGTCTTCGACCCGGAGACCAACACCGCGCCGGTTCCGGACACCTTCAAGAAGAGCTACCAGGCCTTCATGGACGCCGAGTGGTGGCGTCTGGGCATCCCGGAGGAGCTCGGCGGCACCACCGCGCCGCGCTCCCTGCTCTGGGGCTTCGCCGAGACGATCCTGGGCGCCAACCCGGCCGTGTGGATGTACGCGTCCGGCCCCGCCTTCGCCGGCGTCCTCCACGAGGAGGGCACCGAGGAGCAGCACCGCATAGCCCAGCTGATGGTGGACAAGCAGTGGGGCTCCACGATGGTGCTCACCGAGCCGGACGCCGGTTCGGACGTCGGCGCCGGCCGCACCAAGGCCGTGCAGCAGGCGGACGGCACCTGGCACATCGAGGGCGTCAAGCGCTTCATCACCTCCGGTGAGCACGACATGTCCGAGAACATCGTGCACTTCGTCCTCGCCCGCCCCGAGGGTGCCGGTCCGGGCACCAAGGGCCTGTCGCTCTTCATCGTGCCGAAGTACGACTTCGACTGGGAGACCGGCGAGCTGGGCGAGCGCAACGGCGCCTACGCCACCAACGTCGAGCACAAGATGGGCCTGAAGGCCTCCAACACCTGCGAGATGACCTTCGGCGCCAACCACCCGGCCAAGGGCTGGCTGCTCGGCGAGAAGCACGACGGCATCCGCCAGATGTTCAAGATCATCGAGTTCGCGCGGATGATGGTCGGCACGAAGGCCATCGCCACCCTCTCCACCGGCTACCTCAACGCGCTGGAGTACGCCAAGGAGCGCGTGCAGGGCCCGGACCTGGCGGCCTTCACCGACAAGACCGCCCCGCGCGTCACGATCACCCACCACCCCGACGTGCGCCGCTCGCTGATGACGCAGAAGGCGTACGCCGAGGGCATGCGCGCCCTGGTGCTCTACACCGCCACGGTCCAGGACGAGATCCTCGTCAAGGAGGCCGCGGGCGAGGACGCGAGCGCCGCGATCCGCCTCAACGACCTGCTGCTGCCGATCGTGAAGGGCTACGGCTCGGAGAAGTCCTACGAGCAGCTGGCGCAGTCGCTCCAGACCTTCGGTGGCTCCGGGTACCTCCAGGAGTACCCGATCGAGCAGTACATCCGGGACGCCAAGATCGACACCCTCTACGAGGGCACCACCGCGATCCAGGGCCAGGACTTCTTCTTCCGGAAGATCGTCCGCGACCAGGGCCAGGCGCTCACCGCCCTCTCCGACGAGATCAAGAAGTTCCTCGCCGACAACACCGGCGGCGAGGAGCTGGAGCAGGCCCGCGGCGAGCTGGCCAAGGCCGCGGCCGACCTCGAGGCGATCGTCGGCGCCATGCTGACCGACCTCGCGGCGACCGAGAAGGACGTCAAGTCCATCTACAAGGTCGGCCTCAACACCACCCGCGTGCTGCTGGCCTCCGGCGATGTCGTCATCGGCTACCTCCTGCTCAAGGGTGCGTCGGTGGCCGCCGAGAAGCTGGCCGGCGCCTCGGCGAAGGACAAGCCCTTCTACACCGGCAAGATCGCCGCGGCGAAGTTCTTCGCGCACAACGTCCTGCCGGGCGTCTCCGTCGAGCGCGGCCTGGCCGAGTCCGTGGACCAGTCGCTGATGGAGCTCGACGAGGCCGCGTTCTGAGCGCGGATTCCGCGGCCCCGCTGCGGCGTTTCTCTTAGAGGTCTCTCAGATTGACCGTCCAGACTGACGGGGCCCGCCTCTCTTCCCCCGGAGAGGCGGGCTCCGTCATGTCCGGGGAAGGTGCGGCGGATGGCAGGACAGCGCAGCGGGCATGCCCCCCGTATGCCGGTACCTCGGCCGGAAAACCCGGAATCCACCGCTCCGCAACGTTTACCGGTCCGGAGTGCAGAAATCCTGGCCGGAAGGGTGCGCAGTCGCGACGCATGCGCACGGGGAATGCGGGGTCCGGCTCCTTATGCTGAATCCATGACCAACTCCGCCCGCTTCGATCGCGGCCACACCGACGACCTGATGTCCTATCTCGCCGCCAGTCCGTCGCCCTACCACGCGGTGGCGAATGCGGCGGAGCGGCTGGAAAAGGCCGGTTTCCGGCAGGTCGCCGAGGTCGACGCATGGGACGGCGAGAGCGGCGGGAAGTATGTGCTGCGCGGCGGAGCGATAGTCGCCTGGTACGTGCCGGAGGGCGCACACGCGGCCACTCCGTACCGAATTGTCGGGGCTCACACCGACTCTCCCAATCTGCGAGTCAAGCCGATTCCGGACACCGGCGCCCGCGGCTGGCGGCAGATCGCCGTCGAGATCTACGGCGGCACCCTGCTCAACACCTGGCTCGACCGTGATCTGGGGCTGAGCGGCCGGGTGACGCTGGGGGACGGCAGCCACCGGCTCGTCCATGTCGACCGGGCGCTGCTGCGGGTGCCACAGCTGGCCGTTCACCTCGACCGGTCGGTGAACTCCGACGGTCTGAAGCTGGACAAGCAGCGCCATATGACGCCGATCTGGGGCCTGGGCGGGGCGGCCGAAGGCGATCTGATCTCCTTCGTCGCCGAGGAGACCGGCGTCCCGGCCGACGACATCAAGGGCTGGGACCTGATGGTGCACAGCATCGAACCACCTGCCTATCTGGGCCGCGACCGCGAGCTGGTCGCCGGTCCACGGATGGACAACCTGCTCTCCGTACACGCCGGTACGGCCGCGCTCACCGCCGCCGCGGCCACCGGCAACGCCCTGACCAGCATTCCGGTGCTGGCCGCCTTCGACCACGAGGAGAACGGCAGCCAGTCCGACACCGGTGCGGACGGCCCGCTGCTCGGCACGGTGCTGGAGCGCTCGGTCTTCGCCCGCGGCGGCTCGTACGAGGACCGGGCACGGGCCTTCGCCGGCACCCTGTGCCTGTCGTCCGACACCGGGCACGCCGTCCACCCCAACTACAGCGAGCGGCACGATCCGGGCCACCACCCGATGCCCAACGGAGGACCGATCCTCAAGGTCAACGTCAATCAGCGCTATGCCACGGACGGCAGCGGACGGGCCGTCTTCGCGGCGGCCTGCGAGCGGGCCGGGGTGCCGTGGCAGAGCTTTGTGTCCAACAACTCGATGCCGTGCGGGACCACCATCGGGCCGATCACCGCGGCCCGGCACGGCATCTCGACGGTCGACATCGGCGTAGCCATCCTGTCCATGCACTCGGCGCGTGAGCTGTGCGGTGCCGAGGACCCGTATCTGCTGGCGAACGCCCTGACGGCCTTCCTGGAGGGCTGAGTTGGAATTCTCACTGCTCGGCCCGATCGCCGTGACGACCGGCTCCATGGAGCTGTCGCTCGGGCCCGCCAAACGGCGCAGTGTGCTGGCGCTGCTGTTGCTGCAGCCCAACACCACCGTCCCACTGGAGCAGTTGATCGACTCCCTGTGGGAGGACGAGCCGCCCGAACACGCCCGTACGGTCGTCCAGGGGCATGTCTCGCGGCTGCGCGCCACGCTCGCCGAAGGCGGTGCGGAGGCGTACGGCATCGAGCTGACCACGCATGGCTCCGCCTATCTCCTGCGGATGCCGGAGGAACTGATCGACGCTCACCGGTTCGGTGAGCTGGTGGCGCTGGCGCGCCCCGAGGCGGCGCCGGCCGATGCCGTACCACTGCTGCGCGAGGCGCTCGGTCTGTGGCGCGGGCCCGCGCTGACCGGCACGGTCACCAGCCCGCCGTTCGCGGCCGCCGCCCATGCGCTGGAGGAGCGGCGGCTGACGGCCGTGGAGGCGCTGGGTCGGGCGCACGGCACGCTCGGCGAGCACGAACAGGCCGCGGCCATCCTCTACTCCGCGGCCGTCAACCACCCCCTGCGGGAAGGCCTGATCGCCGGGCTGATGCGGGCGCTGTTCCGTACGGGGCGGCAGTCCGATGCGCTGGAGTGGTTCCACCGCACCCGCCGGCTGCTCAACGAGGAACTGGGCGTCGATCCCGGCGAGCGGCTGCGCGGCGCCTACGAGGAGATTCTGCGGGCGGAGGCGGCCGGCGGGGGACGGACGAAGCCGACGGGTGGGGCCCGTGCGACGGGTGCCGCTTCCGGTGGGACCGCCGGTGACGGTCGCGCCGGGACTTCCGGAGAGAGCCGTTCCGCGACAGGTGGTGGGCCACGGCCCGTACCGGGCGGCACCGGTGCGGCGGGCGCCCGTGGTGGCGAGGCCGTGGCAGGGGCCGACGGGACGCGGACCGGCACGCCGGACGGCGCCCGTGCCGGGTCCGGCTCGGGGCGGGCCGGTGCGGCACCGCGGTTGCTGCCCCGGCCGCCGGCCCGCTTCCTGGGGCGGGAGGACCAGCTCACCGCACTGACGGCCGTGTTGACGGACCGTGCGACCGGGGAGAGCCCGCTCGCGGTGGTGGCGGGACCGGCCGGTGTCGGCAAGACCGCCTGTGCCGTGCAGTGGGCGCATCTGTACGCCGGGTCCTTCCCCGACGGGCAGCTCTTCGCCGATCTGCGTGGCTTCGGCGAGGGCGACGAGGCTTCGCCGGCCGAGATCCTGCGCGACTTCCTGCTGGCGCTCGGCACGCCGCCGGAGCGGGTGCCCGGTTCGGCCCAGGCCGCCTCCGCGCTGTTCCGCTCGCTGGTCGCGGAGCGCCGGCTGCTGGTCGTCCTCGACAATGCGCGCAGCTCGGCGCAGGTACGGCCGCTGCTGCCCGGCGGCCCGCGCTGCGCCACGGTCGTCACCAGCCGCAGCCGCCTCGACGGGCTGGTCGCCACCGACTGCGCCCGGCCGGTCGGCCTCCAGACGCTCGGCCACGAGGAAGGCGCTGCGCTGCTCGGCGCCATGCTCGGCCCGGACCGGGTCGCCGAGGACCCGGCAGCCGCACGCGAGCTGGTCGATCTGTGCGACGGTCTGCCGCTGGCGCTGCGGGCCGCGGCCGCTCAGCTGACCGCCCGGCCGCGCTGGCGGCTGGCCCGGCTGGCCGCGGCGCTGCGCGACGAACGGCGGCGGCTGGCGCTGCTGTCCGCGGAGGACACCGGGATCGCGGCGGCCCTGCGGATGTCCGTCGCCCGGCTGTCGGCCGACGACGCGCAGTTGCTGTCCGCGCTGGCGACCAGCGCGGACGGACACCTCAACGCGTCGTTGGCGGCGGCTCTCGCCGGATACGACCCGGAGCGCACCCAGGACGGTCTGGACCGGCTCGCGGAGATGCATCTGGTGGACGAAGAGGCCACCGATGTCTACACGATCAGCACGCTGACGCAGCTGTTCGCGCGGGACGAGCGCGGGGAGAGCGGCGACGGGGGCAAGCGCGGTACGGGTGACGGGAGCAAGGGGAGTGACGGGCGCGGCTGAGCCCGTGGCCGTCCCCGGGCGGGGACGTTAGGCGCACGTTAGTGGCACGCCAGCGGCGAGCGGCAGTCTTGTGGTCAGAACGCAGGACAGGCCACAGGCCAGACCGCAGGACGTACCGCCGGCGCGGTACGGGCCACCGACCGGGGGAGACCGGAATGCCGCGCAGCCACCACCGCTCCGAGTCCGTCATCGAGACCGGCGCCCCGCGCCCGTCCCGTGCGGTCCGCCGCCGTACGCTGCGGATCGCCGCGGCCGGGCTGACGGCCGTCGCCGCGCTCACCCTCACCGCCTGCGGCGGCCAGGACAATCCGCTCCAGACCGGCGCCGCCAAGCCGTTCAACCCGGCGCCCCAGGTCTCCGAGGACCCGGCGGCGAAGGGTGACGGCGGCCCCCAGGGCGGCACCCGGCCCGAACGCGGCCGGGCGGAGCAGGCCTCCGCCGAGCACGGTGGCACGGGTACGGGTGCCCGCACGAGCGGCACCGGTGCGGGCACGAGCAGTGCGGGCAAGCGCGGCGGCGCCACCGGCACCCGGCACACCGCCTGCGACGCCGCGAAGATCCGGATCGTCGCCCAGCCGCTGAAGCGGCCGGTCAACCATCTGCTGCTGGAAGCCACCAACACCTCCGGCGCCGCCTGCGATCTCCACCTCTCCCCCTACCTGCGGTTCGGCGACGCACAGTCCCCCCTCGCCGAACTGCCGGACAGCAGGCCGCAGTCCGTGGTCACCCTCGCCCCCGGCGAGTCCGGCTACGCCGGTGTGCTGACCTCGTCCGCCGACGGTTCCGGCCGGAACGGCCACACGGTGACCTCGCTGTCCGTCAGCCTCCCCGGCCGCGACGGCAAGGGCAGCATCGGCGGCTCGACGACGGTGGCGCTTCCCGGAGGCTCGGTGTACATCGACGACAGCGCGTGGGTGACGTACTGGCAGTCGGACGCGAGTGCCGCGACGGCGTGGTGAGCCCCGGCCGGTGGTTCGCCGTCCGCGGTCCCGGACCGTGGTCCGGTGAGCCGTGGTCCGGTGAGCCGATGGCCGGCAGACCGTCAGGTGCCTGACGCAGGCTGAAGAGGCCGACGGCACAACCCCTTGAACCAGGGCGCCCGCATCCCCCAGCGGGCGCCCTTTCTTCTGCCCTCTGTCACTCCCCGCTTTCCGCTGCCCGCTGTCCGCTGTCCCGTCATGTCTCACACCGCGGCCCGTATCGTCCCGTTCTCCGGGTGTCTTTGCAGGTCACATCCGTGCGCACGCCCGGGACATCCCATGGGACGGGGAACCGCCGGGCGGCCCGGTGCCCCGCTCCACGATGGTCTCCGTCGCCGTGAGCAGACCGTCCGGCGGCTCACCGATCGGGCCAACCGGCCCTGTACGGAGGGGAATCGGCATGTACGAGCACAGCAGCACGCACCCGGCGGACACCACAAGCGCCGCGGACCGGACCGCCCCCATGACGCGTCACCCGCAGTCCCCGTTCCGCAGGACCGTGTGGCGCACGGTGCTGCCCGCGGTGGCCGCGGCCGGGATCAGCGTCGCGGGGTTCACGGGATTCGCCCACGGCAGTGACGTGGGCGGCGCGACCATCGGCGGGCACTCCGCGACCGCCACCGAGCTCTCCCACGACAGCTCCGCCCGCACCGTCCGCGCCGCGGGAACCGGCTCCGTACGGCAGGCCGCCGCTGCCGACTTCCCCACGTGGGGCACCCGTTGGGTGGTGCACGCCACCGCCGACGCCGGCTCCCCCGCCGTCGGGATGATCAACAAGACGGCGCCGGGGCAGGACCGGATCACCGCTGACTACCAGGTCGACACCGGCCGCAAGGTGTGCGAGGGCAGCTCCTGCTCGACGTTCATGGCGCATCTCACCGGGCCGGTCAGCGGCTTCCTCAGCGTGGTGGCGGTGGACATCCCGCAGGACCGGCTGCCGGGCGTACCGGTCCAGGGCGGCGGTGGGCAGCCGCAGCCGCAGCCCGGCGGTTCGCGCGAGGAGATGCTGAACCGCGCCGCCACCTGGCTGACCGCGAACAACGGCGCCCAGGTCCCGTACAGCCAGGCCAAGGTCTGGAAGGACGGCTACCGCCAGGACTGCTCGGGCTATGTGTCGATGGCGCTCGGCCTGCCGACGCCCGGCACCAACACCGTGGGGCTGGCCACCAATCGCGACATCACCCGGCCCCTCTCGGTGGGCGAGCTCAAGCCCGGTGACCTGCTCATCGACGCCTCCGGTGACAACAACACCCGGCATGTGGTGATCTTCGAGAAGTGGAACAACGACGCCCACTCCTCGTACACCGCCTATGAGCAGCGCGGCGACCACGGCACGGACCACCGGACGCTGACCTACGGCCTGCCCGGCGGCGACGCCGAGTTCAAGCCCTACCGTCCGGTGAAGTTCGGCGACTGACCCCGCTCGGGGAGCGCGAGGTCCGACGGAAGATCTCACGCTGTTTCACGTGAAACGTCACCATCTGGTCCGGGTGCGATCCGGATCGTGTCACGAGGGGCACTTCCGCCACAGGGGAGCGGAAGTGCCCCTCGCGCGCGTATGCCCGCTGTGCTGGAATGCGAGACGTGCCTGGCCATCAGAACCACGCTCATGTCCGCCGCAAGCCGTTGGCTCCGCTGCCCGACGAACTCTCCGGCCCGGTACGGGACTTCGTCGCCTCCTTACGCCGTATGCATGGCGAACTCGGCTACAGCCTGAAGCAGTTGGAGAGCCGGCTGCCCGTCAGCCGCTCCTCCCTTTCCCGCTATCTGCGGGGGCAGAGCCTGCCCGACGAACGGCTGCTGGTGCAGTGGTGCACGCTCTCCTTCACCGGCGAGGACCGGCTGCCCGCTCTCGTCGAACTGCTGCACCGCGCCCAGGAGGCGGCGGACGCGGGCGAGCCGGCAGAGCGGGACGGTGGGCCCGACGGGGAGCCCCGGGCGGACGCCGAGGGCCGGGCCGGCGGCGACGGGACGGAAACCGGAGCCGCCGCGACAGCCGGCCGGCGCCGGCGGGGGCTGGTGCTCGCCGGGCTCGGAACCGCCGCGGCAGTCCTCGCCGCGGCGTTGGCCGTACCAGCGCTGACCAGCTCGAACGGGGCGCCGGACAACGGCGGCGACGGCCGGGCACCGGGTGCGAAGAGCGCGGCGTCGGCCACCGGGTCCGCCCGGATCACCGTCCACAATGTCGAACGGGACTGTCAGCACCGGCGCACCGAGAACTGCGCACTCGGGCTGGCCCGCGATCCGTACCGGCTCTATCGTCGCTCCAATGTCGTGGGCCATGTCTGGCACGGCGAGATGCTGCGCGCGGTCTGCCGGATCGCCAACGGGATCACGGTCACCGATGAGGCGGGCGGGCACAGCAGCATGTGGTTCCGGGTCGGTCACGACCGCGAGCAGGTGTGGGTGCCGGCCATCCGCATCCGCCCGGAACAGGTCGAAAACACCGCGCTGCCCGGCTGCCCGGGCTGACTCTTCGGCCCCCGCTCCGGACCGGTTCCGCGTCACCCGCAGATTGATCTTCACCCCCGTCACGGACCGCCTCTGTCCCCCACATACCGCCTATGACCTGCGATGACGCCATATCGACGGGCGCTCGATGCACCCACCCTGGTGCATCGACCGGCAATGGATATCGTGGCCGTGCCATGACAGACACACCACGCTGATATCGCAGCAACTCACGGGGGGAACCACCCATGACCGCACGCCGCTCCCGCCACCGCTCCGCCGCGTACGCCGCGCTGGCTCTCGGGCTGGCCGGTTCGCTCGCGCTGACCGGCTGCAACAGCCACTCCTCGAAGAAGTCGAAGAAGTCGTCCTCCTCGTCTTCCAAGAGCAAGAAGCGCAAGATCATCGGTGGCGGTGCGGCAGCGGCGGGCGCGGGAGCGGCCTCGCGGCGGGTGCCCGACTGCTACCCCAGCACGTACAAGCTCACGTTCTCCCAGCAGACCGGCCCGAAGAGCCATGTGGCCGTGAAGTTCAAGAACTCCACCAGCCGCGACTGCAAGCTCTACAACGCGCCGCTGCTGCGCTTCAACAACGCCAAGGACCCGCTGCCCCTGTCACAGGGCACGCCCGGCCACCTCGACGGCACCCGGATCACCGTGCCCGCCCACGGTTACGCCTACGCGGTCATCCCCACCAACACCGCGGCCACCAAGGGCACCGAGCAGAAGTCAGTGGCCGTCGACTTCATGGGCATCTCGGCGAGCTCCGTCACGCACGGTCCGGCGACCGTCAACTTCGCGGAGAAGCGGCTCCACATCTCCGTCGGCAAGAGCAAGGTCACCAACTGGAGCTCGAGCATTCACGGGGCGCAGCTGGCGGGCGGCGTCGGGAAGTAACCCCGACGCCCGGGCCGACCCGACCGGCCGGCCTCGGCCCGGGCCCGGTCAACGGGCCCGGGGTCCGCGCTCCTACTCGGCGTCCAGCCCGGCCAGGACGAGCCCCAGTCGGGCCACCCCGCCCTCAGCGATCTCGACCGGGACGCCCCAGTCCTGCTGGTGCACATGGCAGGCGGGGTACTCGATGTCCGGGGCGTCATCGCAGGACGCGGCCATCGCCGAGACGTGCAGCACGCCCTCGGTCACTCCGTCCGCGAGCACCAGATCCCGGGTGAGGTCGGTGCCGGCGCCCGCTCCGTCGGCGAGCAGCTCGGGCGGCGTCGCGCTGACCAGCAGCCGGGTCGAGGGTCCGTAGCGGGTGTCGAGCTTCTGGCCGGCCGGGGCCTGGAAGACCACCTCCAGCCGCAGCGCACCCGGAGCGACCTCGGTGGCCGCGCGCTGGGTGCGATGCGCCACCGACTCGACGCGGATCGCCTCCTCCGGCAGCCGCAGCCGCGTCAGCCGGTGCCGCGCCGACTCCACCACCACGATGTCGCCGTCGACGAGCACCGCGTCGGAGGGCTCGCGCAGATCCTTCGCCAGTGTCGTCACCTCGCCGCTCGCGGGGTCGAAGCGGCGCAGTGCGTGGTTGTAGGTGTCCGCGACGGCGACCGAGCCGTCGGGCAGCGCGGTCACTCCCAGCGGATGCTGCAGCAGCGCCTGGTCGGCGGCGCCGTCGCGGTGTCCGAAGTCGAACAGGCCGGTGCCGACGGCCGTACGGACGACATAGCCGTTGCCCGCGTCGGCGGGCTCCACCCAGCGGACCGCGCTGGTCTCCGAATCCGCGACCCACAGCCGGTCGCCGGCCGCCGCGAGCCCGGACGGCTGCGCGAACCACGCCTCGGCGGCCGGGCCGTCCACCAGGCCCTCGTTGGTCGTACCGGCCGCGACCTGGACCGTGCCGGCAGCCGGGTCGTACGTCCACAGCTGGTGCACTCCGGCCATCGCGATCCACAGCCGGTCCTGCCACCAGGCGAGGTCCCACGGCGAGGAGAGGTCCACCTCGCGGGCCGGGCCCGAGGCCGGTGAGCCCTGCCACCACTGCTTGCCGGTGCCGGCCACCGTCTCCAGCGTGCCGCTGTCGGGGTCGAAGACGCGGATGGCGTGGTTGACCGTGTCGGCGACGGCCACCCTGCCGTCGGGCAGCAGTGCCAGGCCCTGCGGTTCGTTGAAGGAGTCCGCGGTCAGCCCGCGCTCACCGGTGCCGATCCGGCGCAGCACCTGCTCGCCGTCCGCCGCCAGCTCCACCAGCTGGTGCCGGGTGGTGTCCGAGACGAGGAAGCTGCCGCCCGGCAGCCGCACCGCCTTGCCGGGGAAGCGCAGATCGGTGGCGACCGGCTCCGGCGGTACGTAGGGACCGTCACCGCGGCGCAGGGTGCCCTTCGCCGTGTGCTCGGCCTCCAGCTCCTCGACGAGCTTCTCGATGGCGTGCGCATGGCCCTCGCCGGCGTGCTGCGCGACGACATACCCCTCGGGGTCGATCACCACGAGCGTCGGCCAGGCCCGTACCGCGTACTGCTTCCAGGTGGCGAGCTCGGGGTCGTCGAGGACCGGGTGCTCGACGCCGTACCGCTCCACGGCGTCCACGACGGCCTGGTGCTCGGCCTCGTGCACGAACTTCGGGGAGTGCACACCGATGATCACGACCGTGTCGCGGTGCCGCTCCTCCAGCTCCCGCAGCTCATCGAGGACATGCAGACAGTTCACACAGCAAAAGGTCCAGAAATCCAGGACGACAATGCGTCCTCGCAGGTCGGAGAGGGTCAGATCCTTGTTGCCGGTGTTCAGCCAGCCGCCCTTGCCGGTCAGCTCGGGGGCGCGGACGCGTGCACGTGAAGCCATGTGGACATTCAACGTCACTCCGGTGCGTGCGCATTCCGCAGGGCCCCAGGGGAACACGTCAGCCATGCAGCAATCTCCCGGGGAAGCCTCCCCGCGCCCTGGCAAGTACGTGGTACGCGACCGCATCTTCGGCATCGGTGACGACTACTGGATCGAGGACGAGCACGGACGGCACGCCTTCCTCGTGGACGGGAAGGCGCTGCGGCTGCGGGAAACCTTTGAGCTGAAGGACCCCGAGCGGCGGGTGCTGATCACCATCCGCAAGAAGATGCTCAGCCTGCGCGACACGATGACCATCGAGCGGGACGACCAGCCGCTGGCCACGATCAAGCGGAAGCGGCTGTCGCTGCTGCGCAACCACTACCGCGTCGAGCTGGTGGACGGCACCGAGCTGGACGTCAGCGGAAAGATCCTGGACCGGGAGTTCGCGATCGAGTACGAGGGCGAACTGCTCGCGGAGATCTCGCGGCGCTGGCTGACGGTGCGTGACACCTATGCGGTCAACGTCGTACGGGACGACGCGGATCCGCCGCTGCTCATCGCCATCGCCGTGTGTGTGATCCGGCTGGCGGAGCGGGAGCGCGGGGAGGACTGAGAAGCACGCGTTCCGGGCGTACGGCGCACCCCTCTGCGGCCGGGAAGCATCGGCCTACGATGGTCGTCCGAAAGCACTGCCGGGGTGCCCGTGCGCAGCGTAACTTAACTGCACAGACAGCAGCCCGCGTACGAACCGTCCGAGGGGTCCCGTGACCGTCCATCCCAGCCTTCAGTCCTCCATCGATGCCTGGACTCACTCCATAGAAGCGATAACCGAGCTGGTTACTCCGCTCGTCGAAGGCGAGTGGAACAGGGCGACGGACCTCCCAGGATGGTCCGTGCGCGATGTGGTCTCCCATGTCATCGGCCTGGAATGCGAAATGCTGGGCGACCCGCGGCCGATCCACACCCTGCCGCGCGATCTCTACCACGTCCGCAGCGAGTCGGCGCGACGGATGGAGGTGCAGGTCGACGTCCGCCGGCACCACACCGCGCCGGAGATGCTCGGCGAGCTCGAATACACCGTCATCCGCCGCTCCCGGCAGCTGCGCAACGAGTCCCGCCAGCCGGACGCCGTGGTGCGCAGCCCGCTCGGCGAGGACCGCTCGCTGGAATTCGTGCTGCAGCAGCGGGCGTTCGATGTCTGGGCGCATGAGCAGGACCTGCGCCGGGCGCTCGGCAAGCCCGGCAATCTCGACTCCCCCGGCGCGCAGGTGACGCGCGATCTGCTGGTGACGGTGCTGCCCGGCATCGTCGCCAAGCGGGCCCAGGCGCCCGCCGATTCAGCGGTGGTCTTCGACGTCAGCGGACCGCTGGAGTTCCTGCGTACGGTCCGCATTGACGCCGAGGGCAACGCCACGATCGACGGCAGTGTCTCGCTCGGCCCGACCGTGACCCTCGCCCTGGACTGGGACACCTTCCACCGGCTGGCCTGCGGCCGGGTGCGCCCGGCGGCCGTCACCGAGCAGATCAAGATCGACGGGGACGCCGGACTGGCCGCGGCGATCCTGGACCACTTCGCGGTCACGCCGTAGCACCAAGGGCGGGCGGACGGCGTCCCGGCGGGCATCCGCCTCGTCCACGCCCCTGCCCGTCGGCCGGCCGGAGATCCAGAGCCGGCACCGGAGTATGAGCCGTTTCACGTGAAACAGCCCTGTCCGTTCCACGTGAAACGGGCCCGGCCGCCGCGTGCCCGGCCGCCTTACGCCGGAACGTGAACCGCCTCGACCCGGCTGACGACCAGCCGTTCGCGCTCGCGTCGCGCCGCACGCCGCCGCAGCCGCAGCATCTGCGAGACGCCGAGTGCCTCCAGGACGAAGATCGAGGCGAAGGCGATCCGGTAGTTGTCCCCGGTCGCGTCCAGCAGAACACCGACGGCGAGCAAGGTCGTCATCGACGCGGTGAAGCCGCCCATGTTGACGATGCCGGAGGCGGTGCCCTGACGCTCGGGCGGGTTGGCGGGCCGCGCGAAGTCGAAGCCGATCATCGAGGCGGGGCCGCAGGCGCCCAGCACCGTACACAGCACGATCAGCAGCCCCATGGGCGCATGATCGGCCGGCCAGGCCAGCACGATCGCCCACATCAGCCCCGTGGCGCCCACCGTGCCCAATGCCAGCGGGGTGCGGGCAGCATGGTGGCGGGCGATGATCTGGCCGTAGACCAGCCCCACCGCCATGTTGGAGAGCACCACGAGGGTGAGCAGTTCACCGGCGGTGCCGCGGGACAGCCCCTGCGCCTCGACGAGGAACGGCAGGCCCCAGAGCAGCAGGAACACCATCGCGGGGAACTGGGTGGTGAAGTGCACCCACATGCCCAGCCGGGTGCCGGGCTCCCGCCAGGCCTCCGCGATCTGCCGGCGCACGAACCCGGGGCCGGTGTGCCCGGCGGACGCGGGCGGCGGCTCGAAGCCCTCGGGGTGGTCCTTGAGGAAGAGCAGCAGCACGATCAGCACGACGATCCCGCCGGCCGCGCTGGCGGCGAAGGTCGGGGTCCAGCCGAAGGAGTGCAGGAACCGGGCGAGGACGAGTGTGGAGATCAGGTTGCCCGCCATCCCGACCAGCGCGGCGATCTGGGCGATCATCGGCCCACGGCGGGCCGGGAACCACCGCGAGCCCAGCCGCAGCACGCTGATGAAGGTCATCGCGTCCCCGCAGCCGAGCAGCGCACGCGAGCCGAGCGCCATGGCGTACGACGAGGAGAGCGCAAAGCCGAACTGGCCGAGGGTGTAGAGCACCACGCCGAGCGTCAGCACCTTCTTGGGGCCGAGCCGGTCGACCAGCAGACCGACCGGGATCTGCATCCCGGCGTACACCAGCAGCTGGAGGATGGAGAACGTCGACAGCGCCGAGGCGTTGATGTGGAAGCGCTCGGCGGCGTCCAGCCCGGCCACGCCGAGGCTGGTGCGGTAGGTGATCGCGACGAAGTAGACCGCGACGCCGATGCCCCAGACGGCCATCGCCCTACGGCCACCGGGCGGGTCCGCGGGCATCAGCCGGGCCGAGCCGCCGCCTATACCGGAGCCGTCCGGGCCGGGGGAGTCACCGGCACGTCCGCTGCCGGCGCTCATCGCACCTCCCCCTGCGCGAGGTTGCGGACCCAGCTCACGTGCCGCTGCACGACCTCGGTCGCGGCGTCCGCGTCTCCGGCGCGCAGCGCCTCCAGGATCTCGGCGTGTTCGGTGATGTTCTTGGCGATCCGGTCCGGGTGGGCATGCATCACCGCGACACCCATCCGCAGCTGACGGTCGCGCAGCTGCTCATAGAGCCGGTCCAGGATCTGATTGCCGGCGCTGCGCACGATGGCGGCGTGGAAGGCGCGGTCGGTGACGGACACGGCGGCGAGGTCGCCTGACGCTGCCTGCTCCCGCATCGTCTCCAGCAGCTCGGTCAGCTCGCCGACCAGCGCCTCGCTCGCGGGCACCGCCTTGGCCGCGGCGTGCTTCTCCACCAGCAGCCGGGTCTCGACGACGTCGGCGATCTCCTGCGCGGAGACCGGCAGGACCAGCGCGCCCTTCTTGGGGTAAAGCTTGATCAGCCCCTCGACCTCCAGCCGCAGCAGCGCCTCGCGCACCGGTGTCCGGGACACCCCCACGGCGTCGGCCAGCTCACCCTCGGTGAGCAGCATGCCGCCCTCGTAGCGGCGTTCCAGGACGGCGTCCTTGATGTGCGCGTACACCCGCTCCGCGGCGGGCGGCTGCTTGGCGGCGGTCTCTCTGGCGGGAGCGGTGGGCGTGGACGCTGAGGGCATGCGCACAGGATAGATACAACAGGTATGCGTTCGACACTTCATTCCGCGATGCGGACAATTGATGTCACGTTTGTCCTGGTAGAGGCGCTATGGGCCGTGGCGCGGAACGGCCGCCGGGGCGCCCGCGTGCGCCCCGGCCCGTCCGCCGCCCGGCAGCGCCCTCAGCCCGGGGGCGCCGTCAGCCCCGCATCCGCCCCTGCGCGACCAACCGGTCCACGACCTGCGCATGGGCGGGCGCACAGCGCTCCCGCGCTTCCTGACGGTCGAACCAGGCGTATTCGGCGATCTCCCGGCCGGGGACCGGTGCGATGTCCTGGGGCCCGCCGGTGAAGCAGGTCATATGCAGCCGGCGCCCGTTCTTCCCGTGGGCGACGTCATGGATGACACATGCCTCCGACAGCTCCTCGGCGGGCACCACCAGGCCGAGTTCCTCACCGAGCTCGCGCGACAGCGCCTCCCGTGCGGTCTCCCCGGGCTCGTACTTGCCGCCCGGGAGATAGAAGGTGTCGTTCCCCCGCGTCCGTACGCTCAGCAGCCGCCCCTCCCGCAGATGCAGCCAGCCCACCGACTTCAGCGGCGCGGCGCGCTCCAGAGTGATCAGCAGATGGCCGGTCTCCTCGTCCGTCCGGCGCCCCCGCTCCGTGAAGCCCAGGTACGCGCAGAAGCGTCGGCCCCGGGCGTTGCCCTCGAAGACCTCCAGGGTCAGCGCGCCGTGCAGCGCCGCCGCATGCTCCAGCAACTCCCGCCCGGCTCCGCCGCCTTGGGCGTCCGGTGCCACGAACAGCCCGCCGACCTCGGCCCCGGGCCCGTTGCCGCCCTCGGGCCCGTCGCCGTCCCCGGGCCCGTCGACCCGCAGTCCGAGCAGACCGATGACACTGCCCTTCCGTTCGGCCACCCAGTTCTCTGCCCGGACGAGGTCCACCTCGCGGAGGAGCCGGGCCCGTTCGCCCGCGCCCTCCCCGTCGAGGAACGGATGCGCCTGCCGCGCGGCCCGGGACCACAGATCGGTGACAACGTCCTGGTCGGACGGCCGATAGCGCCTGATGATCATTTCGCTGCTCATTTCGCCGACCGTAAACAGCGCGGCCGACCGCGGCAAACCCTTTCCCGGCCACTGCGGGAAGGGGGACCCCAGAGTGATGTCGGGTCCACCTCAGGTCGGACAGGAGTCCGTACCTGCCGCGTACGGACCGCGGCCAATCTCATGGGTGAATAGAGACAGGGAGCCGGGGAGGCTCCGACACCAAGGGGAGTTGACCATGCAGTCCAGGACGAACGCCGGCCGCCGTACGCGGAACACCGTCGTGCTGGCATTGATCGTCGCCGGCCTGTGGGCGGGCATCGCCCTGACCCGCGGCGCCGCACGCACCGACGAGTCCGGCCCGACCGGGCCGGTGGGCCACTTCAGCCGCGCGGTGGAGCTCATCCGCGGCTGACCGGCCACCGGCCCCGTCGCCGGCCCGCTACGCCTTGCGCGGCTCGCCGCGATACGTACCGAACGACCAGAGGTTGCCCTCGGGATCGCGGACACCGAATTCCCGCGATCCGTAGTCGGTGTCGGCCGGCTCGGCGATGATCTCCGCCCCGGCAGCTCTGGCGCGGGCACACAGCTCGTCGGGACGGTCGGTGACGACATAGCCCCCGAACGTCCCGGGCCGCAGCGGCCAGCGGTCATCCTCCGCTTCCTTGACGGAGCCGAGCATGATGCCGCCGCCTTCGGGCCAGGAGAGCTGGGCGTGCTCGACACGCTCGCCCTCCCCGTGGACCACGGTCTCCTCGAAGCCGAACGCATCGACCAGGAAGCGGATCAGCGCACGGGCATCGCGGGCCCGCAGCGTCGGCCATACCTGGGGTGCGGGGGTGGTGTCGGACAGGTTCTCGGGCATGATCGCCGGACCTCCTGGATCGGAACGCGGCCCCCGGTGGGCCGCCGTCTTCAGCGTTCCTCGATGGCGCCCCCGGCGGCTTGGACGTTTCGGAACTCCTCGGCGAGCCACTGGCTGGGCGGGCAGCCGGCCAGCGAGCGGAACTCCCGGGCGAGATGCGCCTGGTCGAAGTAGCCACAGCGCACCGACAGATCGGCCAGCAGCGGTGGGCGGCCCGTACGGGCCCGGTCGCCGAGCAGCCGGCATGCCCGGTCGAAGCGGATGACCCGGGCGGCGGTCTTGGGCGCCAGACCGGTCTCCTGCCGGAAGCGGGCGGTCAGATGGCGCGCGCTCCAGCCGACGTCATCGGCGAGCAGGGCCACCGGTGCGGCGCCCCGGGTCCGCGCCAGCAGCTGCCAGGCGCGGACCACTTCGGGCGACGGTCCGGAGCCGCCCGGCTCCCGCGACAGGCAGCGCAGCAAGTAGGCATCCAGCAGCGCGAACCGCTCCGGCCAGCCCTGTGCCGCTCGTAGCCGCTCACCGAGCTCCGCGCCGTGCCGTCCGAGGACGGCATCCGCGGGGAGGTCGATGCTCGCCAGCTCGCCGGCAGGCAGCCCCAGCAGGGCGCGGGCGCCCAGCGGATGCAGACCGATCTGGATGCCGGACTGACGGCCCGGGTGGGCGATCAGCGCGGGGCGGGTGTGCAGACCGCCGATGAGGGTGTCGTAGGTGCCGGGGGCCTGCCCGGGATCGGGGTGGCCGGTCAGCGTGAGCGGCTCGTCGAGGGTGAAGATCAGGGTCAGCCGGGGCGACGGGAGCCCACGGTGCCGGCCCGGTGGCAGCCCGGCCTGCCGGTATCCGGTGTAGGAGCTGACGTACGGCCGGAGCGGCGGCGCGGGGCAGGCGACCGGCCGCTCGTCCACAGGGCCGGTGCGGACCCGAGGCGGCGTTTCACGTGAAACGCCGCTCCGAACCGCCCGGCCCCGCATTCCGGCTCATCCCCAGGTGATGAGCCGCTTGGGCCGCTCCAGCACCGCCGCGACATCCGCGAGCAGCTTGGAGCCCAGCTCGCCGTCGATCAGCCGGTGGTCGAAGGACAGCGCGAGGGTGGTGACCTGACGCGCCTTCACCTTGCCCTTGTGGACCCACGGCTGGAGCTTGACCGCACCGAAGGCGAGGATCGCCGACTCCCCCGGGTTGAGGATCGGCGTACCGGTGTCGACGCCGAAGACGCCGACGTTGGTGATGGTGACCGTGCCACCGGTCATCGCCGCCGGCGAGGTCTTGCCCTCGCGGGCGGTGGCGACCAGATCGCCCAGTTCCCCGGCGAGCTGGGGCAGCGTCTTGGCTCCGGCGTCCTTGATGTTCGGGACGATCAGCCCGCGTGGGGTGGCCGCCGCGATCCCGAGGTTCACATAGTCCTTGTAGACGATCTCCTGACGCGCCTCGTCCCAGGCCGCATTGACCTCCGGGTGGCGCCTGATGGCCACCAGGAAGGCCTTGGCGACGAGCAGCAGCGGGTTGACGCGCAGCCCCGCCATGTCCGGGTCCTGCTTGAGCTCCTGGACCAGCTTCATCGTGCGGGTCACATCGACGGTGATGAACTCCGTGACATGCGGCGCGGTGAAGGCGCTGGAGACCATCGCCTGCGCGGTGGCCTTGCGTACGCCCTTGACCGGCACCCGCCGCTCACGGGCGGCGGCGTCGACGACACCGGCCGGGGCGACCGCCTCGGCGACGGGGGCCGGACCGGGAACCTCGGCCGGGGCGGGCGCCGCCGCCGGAGCGGCGGCCGCATGGACGTCCTCGCGGGTGATGATGCCGTCCGGCCCGGTGGGGGCGACCGTCGCCAGATCGATCCCGAGATCCTTGGCAAGCTTGCGCACCGGCGGCTTGGCCAGCGGCCGGCCGACGGCCCCGGCAGCTGCACCGTTCGCGACCGGAGCCACGGGAGCGGCCGGTGCAGCCGGTGCGGCCGGTGCGGGCGCCGTCCGCCCGTTCAGCTCCGCCTGGAGCGCGGCGCTCACGGGCTCCTGCTGGGCCGGAACGCCGGCCTGGGGCTTGCGTGCCCGGCGCTTGGTCGAGGACGGCGCGGCACCGTAGCCGACCAGCACCGCCTGCCGGCCCTGCGGCTCGGCCTCCTCCTCGTCCTTGGCGGCGTCCTGCGGCGCCTGCTCCGGCGCCGGTGCCGGAGCCGTGGCGGGCCCGGCACCGGGGTCGGTGTCCACGGAGATGATCACGGTGCCGACATCGACGGTGACGCCCTCGCCGAAGTTCAGCTCGTGCACCACCCCGTCATAGGGAATGGGCAGTTCGACGGCGGCCTTGGCGGTCTCGACCTCACAGACGACCTGGCCGTCGGTGACGGTGTCGCCCGGCTGGACGTACCACTTGAGGATCTCGGCCTCGGTCAGCCCCTCGCCGACGTCGGGCATCTTGAACTCGCGGAAGCGCTGGGCCTTGGCGGTACTTGCAGTCATGGTCACGAACTCTCCTCAAACCCTCAGTACGCCAACGCACGATCAACGGCGTCGAGCACCCGGTCCAGTCCCGGAAGGTACTCGTCCTCCAGACGGGAGGGCGGATACGGGGAGTGGAAACCGCCGACCCGCAGGACCGGGGCCTCCAGGTGGTAGAAGCACCGCTCGGTGATCCGGGCGGCGATCTCGGCACCCGCGCCGAAGAAGACCGGGGCCTCGTGGACGACCACCAGCCGGCCGGTCTTCTGCACCGACGACTGCACGGTGTCGAAGTCGATCGGGGAGAGCGAGCGCAGGTCGACGACCTCGAGCGACTTGCCCTCCTCGGCCGCGACATTGGCGACGTCCTGGCAGACCTTGACCATCGGACCGTAGGCGGCCAGCGTGAGGTCGGAGCCGGTCCTGGCGACCCGGGCCTTGTGCAGCGGGTCCGGGATCGACTCGGTGTCCAGCCGCGACTTGTCGTGGTAGCGGCGCTTGGGCTCGAAGTAGATGACCGGATCGTCGCCCGCGATGGCCTGCTGGAGCATCCAGTAGGCGTCGGAGGAGTTCGAGGGAGAGACGATCTTCAGGCCCGCGACATGCGCGAAGAGCGCCTCGGGGGACTCGGAGTGGTGCTCGACCGCGCCGATGCCGCCCGCGTACGGGATGCGGATGACGACCGGCACCTTGACCTTGCCCAGCGCACGGGCGTGCATCTTCGCGAGCTGGGTGACGATCTGGTCGTAGGCGGGGAAGACGAAGCCGTCGAACTGGATCTCGACGACCGGACGGTAGCCGCGCAGCGCCATACCGATCGCGGTGCCGACGATGCCGGACTCGGCGAGCGGGGTGTCGATCACCCGCTCCTCGCCGAAGTCCTTCTGCAGACCGTCGGTGACGCGGAAGACGCCACCGAGCTTGCCGACGTCCTCGCCCATGACGAGGACCTTGGGGTCGGCCTCCATGGAGGCGCGCAGCGACTCATTGATCGCCTTGGCGATGGTGATCTTCTCGAAGACGGCCATGGTCAGTTCCCCTCCGCGACAAGATCGGCGTCGGCGAACGACGCCTGGTACGCGGCGAACTGCGCGCGCTCCTCATCGACGAGCGCATGCCCGTCGGCATAGACATTCTCGAAGATCGCCATGGTGTCCGGGTCGGGCATGGCGCGTACGGCATCGCGGACCCGCTTGCCCAGGGCCTCGCTCTCCTCGTCGATCGAGGCGAGATAGGCCTCGTCGACGATGCCCTCGGCCTCCAGATACGTCCGCAGCCGCAGGATCGGGTCCTTGGCCTCCCAGGCCGCCCGCTCCTCGTCCGCCCGGTACTTCGTCGGGTCGTCGGAGGTGGTGTGCGCGCCCATGCGGTAGGTGAACGCCTCGATGAGCATCGGGCCCTGGCCGGTGCGTGCCCGCTCCAGCGCCGCCTTGGTCACCGCCAGACAGGCCAGTACGTCATTGCCGTCGACCCGTACGCCGGGGAATCCGAAGCCACGGGCGCGCTGGTAGAGCGGCACCCGGGTCTGCTTCTCGGTGGGTTCGGAAATCGCCCATTGGTTGTTCTGGCAGAAGAACACGACCGGGGCGTTGTAGACCGCGGAGAAGGTGAAGGATTCCGCGACATCGCCCTGGCTGGAAGCGCCGTCACCGAAATAGGCGATGACCGCGGAATCCGCGCCGTCCTTCTGCACACCCATCGCATAGCCGGTCGCATGCAGAGTCTGCGAGCCGATGACGATGGTGTAGAGGTGGAAGTTGTTGGTGTTGGGATCCCAGCCGCCGTGATTGACACCGCGGAACATGCCCAGCAGGTTCGTCGGGTCGACTCCGCGGCACCATGCCACACCGTGCTCGCGGTAGGTCGGGAAGACGTAGTCGTCGTCGCGCAGCGCGCGGCCGGAGCCGATCTGGGCGGCTTCCTGGCCCAGCAGCGAGGCCCACAGGCCCAGTTCGCCCTGGCGCTGGAGGGTGGTCGCCTCGGCATCGAACTTCCGCGTCAGGACCATGTCGCGGTAGAGCCCGCGCAGTTCTTCTGCGGAAAGATCGATCGAGTAATCCGGGTGCTCGACCCGCTTACCTTCGGGCGTCAGCAGTTGTACGAGCTGATCCTGCTCCGCCTGGTCGGGCCGGCCGGAGTTCCGGGCCTTGGCCGGGGACGCCTTCTTCGCCGACGTCGCCTTTTTGGCGGTGGTGCGCTTGCTGCTGCCGCGGGCGTTTTTCCGCTGCGCAGTGCCTTCCACGGTCACGTGCTGCTCCTCCGTCTGTCCGGCCCCCGGGGTCCGCCGGTGGCCGTATTGCGGCTCACCCGGTATCCGATACGGCGCACGGGGTGTGTGCGATCGCGGCCGGATCCGGGTGGAACAAAGCTCCCGGACAGTGGCCTGCTCATTGCACGTTACCCATTGTCAAAGCCGAAGTGGAAACGGCGCTGACCTGCGATTTTGCTTGGATTTCCAAGTAAATCGCGAAGGCTTGGAACAACTCCTGGTCACAGCGTTGCAGGCCGCCGGGACAACGGCACGTTATATCGGTGACCTGGAGCACGGGAAGGGTTGATGTGTGAGACTGGTGGGGTGCGCGAAGACGGAAAAATCACGGTATTCCTACTCGATGACCACGAAGTTGTCCGGCGTGGCGTCCACGAAATGCTGTCGGTCGAGGACGACATCGAGGTGGTCGGGGAGGCGGGTACTGCCGCAGATGCCCTGGTCAGGATCCCGGCGACCCGTCCGGACGTCGCGGTGCTCGATGTCCGGCTGCCCGACGGGAGCGGTGTCGAGGTCTGCCGCGAGATCCGTTCACAGGATGAGGACATCAACTGCCTGATGCTCACCTCGTTCGCGGATGACGAGGCCCTCTTCGATGCGATCATGGCCGGTGCGGCCGGTTATGTCCTCAAGGCCATTCGAGGGAACGAACTGCTCTCGGCGGTACGCGAGGTGGCCGCCGGGAAGTCACTGCTCGACCCCGTGGCCACCGCCCGGGTGCTGGAGCGGCTGCGCGACGGCAACTCCGCGAAGGGCGACGACCGGCTGGCGAGCCTCACCGACCAGGAGCGCAGGATCCTCGATCTGATCGGCGAGGGAATGACCAATCGCGCCATCGGTGAGCGGCTCCATCTCGCGGAGAAAACGATCAAGAATTACGTCTCCAGTCTGCTTTCCAAACTCGGAATGGAGCGCCGCTCCCAGGCCGCCGCCTATGTCGCCCGTATGCAGGCGGAACGGCACTGAACAGTCCAGGGGGTGCCCCGCATTCCCGCGTTCGGCTGCGCGGCCGCCACGGCCGCCGGCAGACCGCCGAGCGGGAGCCGATGCGCCGCCTTCCCCCTGTGCGCACTCTGCGTAAGGCCTTCCGGCACGCCCACTCCGACGGGCGTAGTTGATCTAACATCTGGCGCGTGCTGCGCTCATCTGTAGTCCGGACGGCGGCGACGCCCGACAAAGACACCCTCGGATCCCTGCTCCGCCACTACGCGGGCGCCGGTGCGCCGCTGTCCTGTGAACCCGTCGCCGAGGGCCTGCTCAACCACGGCTATTTCCTCGCCACCACCCGCGGCCGCTACTTCCTCAAGCACCACCTCGACGGCGACCGTGCCGCCCTCACCCGCCAGCACCGCGCCACCTACCGGCTCGCCGCGCTCGGCCTGCCGGTCGCCCCGCCCGTCGCCCATACGGACGGCAGCACCGTCACGGTCCTCGACGGCCGCTGCTACGCCCTGCACCCCTGGGTCGAAGGCCGCCATCTCGGCGGCGCCGCGCTGACCCGCGGCCAGTCCTGGCGGCTCGGCGCCCTGCTCGGGCTGGTGCACAACGCGCTGGAGGAGGTCATGGTGGACGAACCACATCCGCCCCGGCCGCCCTGCGCGGACGCCGGCGCCGACCCCGAGCGGACCTTCGAGACGATCGACGAGCTGCTGGCCCTGGCCCGCGGCGCCCGGCCGCGCACCAGCTTCGACGAACTCGCCGAACACCGTCTGCTGGAGCGCCGGGCCTTACTGGCGGAACAGGCGCACCGCCGCCCGGCCCCCGGCGCCGAGCCCCCGGCGGGCTGGGTGCACGGCGACTTCCACCCGCTGAATGTGCTCTACCGGGGCACGGAACCGACCGCGATCGTCGACTGGGACCGGCTGGGCGTCCAGCCGCGCGCCGAGGAGGCGGTACGCGCCGCCGCGATCTTCTTCGTACGCCCCTGCGGCACCCTGGACCTGGCCAAGGTGGCGGCGTACGCGGGTGCCTACCGCAGCGCCTGCGGAGCCGGTGCCGAGGAACTCGCGGCGGCCGTCCACCGGGTGTGGTGGGAGCGGCTGAACGACTTCTGGATGCTCACCTGGCGCTACCAGCTGGGCGACCGCCGCACCGATCCTCAGTTCCCGGCGGCGGCCGCCCTGGCCGTGTGGTGGACCCGCGAGTACCGGGCCGTACGGAACGCGTTCACCCGCTGAACGGGGAGCGGGGCACCCGTCAGCCGGTCGCGCCCGACGTCAAGCCGCTGTCCGGGCCACCGGTGCCCGCGCCACCGTCGTCGGTCCCGCCCGTGGGGTCCGTGGGCTCGGTGGGATCGGTGGGCTCGTCCGACGGCTCTTCGGGCGTGCTCGGCTCCTCCGTCGGCGGCTGAGAGGTCGGCGGCTGAGAGGTCGGCGGCTCGGACGTCTCCGGAGTGCTGGGCTCCTCCGTCGGCGGCTCGGAGTACGTGCCGCCGTCACCGCCCGTGTCCTCGGGCTCGGTCTCCGGAGTGCTCGGCTCCTCCGTCGGCGGCTCGCTCGTCTTGTCGTCCTGCGACGGCGAAGGCGACTGCGTGGTGGGAGTCTCGTGCTTCTGGTCCTGGCCGCCGGTGTTCTGCAGCGCGAAGGCGACACCCACCGCAATGGCGATCACCGCCAGCGCCGCGATCAGCCAGATCTTGCCGCGGCCGCCCTTGGACGGCCGGGGCCCGCCGTCGAAACCGCCGTCGTCGTCGCGCCTACCGGGCGTCAGGATCGGCTGCGCCGTGGTCTGGCCGGCGTCGGGGTGCGGCAGCGCCGTGGTGGCCGCGGTGCCCATGGACGGGGTGAGCCCGCCCTCGTGCATGGCGACCGGGCCGGTGCTCCAGGTGCCGGTGTGGCCGCCCTGCTCGTGCAGCATCTGCAGCGAGTACTGGACCAGGCCGCGCATCTCCTCGGCGGACTGGAAGCGGTCGTCGGGGTCCTTCGCCAGCGACCGCATGACCAGGCCGTCCAGCTCCGGCGGCACCGCGTCGGCGACCTGGGACGGCGCCACCGGCATGTCCTGGACATGCTGGTAGACGACCGAGAGCGGGGTCTCGCCGGTGAACGGCGGCCGCAGCGTGAGGAGTTCGTAGAGCAGACAGCCGGTGGCGTAGAGGTCGGAGCGGGTGTCGACGGTCTTGCCGAGCGCCTGCTCCGGGGAGAGGTACTGGGGCGTGCCCATGACCATGCCGGTCTGGGTCATGGTGGACGCGGCGCCGTGCAGGGCACGCGCGATGCCGAAGTCCATGACCTTGACGGCGCCGCTGTTCGTGATGATCACGTTCGCGGGCTTGATGTCCCGGTGCACGATGCCGTGCTGGTGGCTGTAGGCCAGCGCCTCCAGCACACCGGAGACGATGATCAGCGCCTGGTCCGGCGGCGGAGCGTCGGCGTTGAGCAGCAGATCGCGGATGGTGTGGCCCTCGACCAGCTCCATCACGATGTACGGCACGGTGTTGCCGCCGACCAGGTCCTCGCCGGAGTCGTAGACCGCCACCACCGCGTGGTGGTTCAGCCCGGCCACGGACTGTGCCTCCCGCGTGAAGCGGGCCTTGGAAACCGGGTCCTCGGCGAGGTCGGCACGCAGCAGCTTCACGGCGACGGTACGGCCAAGACGTACGTCCTCGGCCGCGAACACCTCCGCCATACCGCCGCGGCCGAGCCGTCGCGTGAGCCGGTAGCGGCCATCGCCGACCAGCCCGCCGTTGCCCCACATCTCCGGTGCGTCGGGGATATTGGAGCCGGTGGCGTCAGGATCGGACGGGCCCTGGGGGCTCTGCGTCGGTGCCATCGGTCCTCGCCGTCGAATCAATCCGCATGAGAGCGGTAAGGTCATCGGTCTTCGCTAGAGCACGCTACAGGTTCCGCGGCACCCACCGGTCCGTCGTGGACCGGCCATCAAACCCGCCGGACGCCAAACGTCGCAAGTTCACCGGGGGTAATCAGGCGCCAAAACGTCTCATGGCCGTGACGGGATCTTGCACATCTGGTCACGGAACGGGCACACAGCTTGACGTGTCCGGGGGCTGGGGCAGACTTGGCTGCGAAATTCCAGAATTTGATCGCTATACGTACGGGTAGTGCGCCTAGGGGGAAGCGGAACGATGAGCCAGGACGGCGCTCAGGGCCAATACGAGGGCCGTTCGGTCGGCGGAGGACGTTACCAGCTTCGTGATCTTCTCGGCGCTGGCGGAATGGCTTCCGTACACCTCGCCTACGACAGCGTGCTGGACCGCGAGGTCGCGATCAAGACGCTGCACACCGAGCTCGGGCGCGAGCAGGCCTTCCGTGAGCGCTTCCGCCGTGAGGCGCAGTCCGTGGCGAAGCTCACGCACACCAATATCGTCTCCGTCTTCGACTCCGGTGAGGACGAGCTCGACGGCGGCATGGTGCCGTACATCGTCATGGAGTACGTCGCGGGCCAGCCGCTGCGCTCCGATCTGGACACCGACATCGCTCAGCATGGCGCGATGCCGACGGAAAAAGCCCTGAAGATCACTTCGGATGTGCTGGCGGCGCTCGAGGTCAGCCATGAAATGGGCCTGGTCCACCGGGACATCAAGCCCGGCAACGTGATGCTGAACAAGCGCGGCGTCGTCAAGGTCATGGACTTCGGCATCGCCCGCGCCATGCAGTCCGGTGTGACGTCCATGACGCAGACCGGCATGGTCGTCGGCACCCCGCAGTACCTGTCGCCCGAGCAGGCGCTGGGCCGCGGTGTGGACGCCCGCTCCGACCTCTACTCCGTCGGCATCATGCTCTTCGAGCTGCTGACGGGGCAGCTGCCGTTCGACGCGGACTCCCCGCTCGCCATCGCCTACGCCCATGTCCAGGAAGAGCCCCCGGTCCCGTCGAGCATCAACAGCTCGCTGCCGCCGGCCGTGGACGCGCTGGTGGCCCGTGCGCTGAAGAAGAACCCCAACGAACGCTTCCCCACCGCCGAGGCGATGCGGGACGAGTGTCTGCGGATCGTCGGGTCCGGGCAGTCCGGTGCGACGCCGCTGATCATCGGCGAGGGCCCGCGGGCGCGTACCAGCGGTGCCTCGGTCTCCTCCGCGGTCTTCCCCACGGCCTCCGGCAACCCGCACACCCCGGCCCCGCCGAGCGTGCAGCAGCCGTACCAGCCGACCCAGGCCGCCTTCGGTCCCTCGACGCCCCCGCCGCCGCCGAACAACACCTACCCGACGCCCGCGCCGGGCCCCGTTCCGGCTCCGGCGCCGTTCAATACGGGTGGCTACCAGCCCCCGGCCTACACCCCGCCGCCGGTGACAGCGTCGATGCCGTCGAGCGGCGGCCCCGCCCCGCGGAAGAACAACTCCGCGGTGATCGTCGTCTCGGCGATCGTCGGCGTCATCGTGGTGACCGCGATCGCGATCGGCATCGGTCTGAGCGCCGGCTCCAGCGACGACCCCGGCGGGGACAGCCCGACGTCCGCGTACTCCGACACCGCCTCGCCCACCGAGAGCGTCCGGCCCGAGGACAAGACGGCGACGATCCTGACGTCCGAGTGCACCAGCCCGTCCAAGGTCTACGGCGATGAAGGCAAGATCTACGCGCCTTCGTTCCGCTTCAAGAATCTGGACTCGGTGAAGAAGTGCCTCGATGCGGCCGGCTGGAAGTACAAGGTCGACGAGGAGGACAGCGCGCTCTGGGGTAAGAACACCGTCACGGACCAGTCCCCGGACCCGTTCGAGCGGTGGGACCCGAAGAGCGGCGAGACCATCGAGCTGACCGTCTCGACCGGCCGGAGCGGCTGACGGCATACGGCCCACGGCCACCCGGACAGATGGAAGGGCCGGCACGCATTCCGCGTGCCGGCCCTTCCGTCTGTCCGGGTGCTGTGGCTCCTCGGTGCGCTCCGGCCTGCCGCGCAGATGCCGGGCGAATGCTCAGAGGTACGGGCCCGAGCGGGCGCCGCCGTGACCGGGCGTGCCCTCCTCGCCGTCCATCGGAACGGCACCGGGCGGCAGCGCACGGCGCATCGACTCCAGCTGGGCACGGGCCGCCATCTGCTGGGCGAACAGTGCGGTCTGGATGCCGTGGAAGAGGCCCTCCAGCCAGCCGACCAGCTGGGCCTGGGCGATCCGCAGCTCCGCCTCCGTCGGCACCGATTCATCGGTGAACGGCAGCGACAGCCGCTCCAGCTCCTCGACCAGCTCGGGCGCCAGGCCGTCCTCCAGCTCCTTGACCGAGCTGGAGTGGATCTCCTTGAGGCGGACCCGGCTCGCCTCGTCCAGAGGAGCGGCCTTCACCTCCTCCAGCAGCTGCTTGATCATGCTGCCGATGCGCATGACCTTCGCAGGCTGTTCGACCATGTCCGTCAAGGGGGTCTCCCGGGATTCTTCGCCGTCATCCCCGCCACCGGAGCCGGCGCCGCCGAGCGCCATGCCGTCCGGGCCGACCACCAGGACGTGCGGATTCTCCTGCGACCGTTCATTCATCGGCATATCCATGCCGCCATTCTCTCGTACGCGGGCTCCTGACAGGTGGTGCCCCCGGGAGAACGTGATCCACCATTCCGAGCGGATCCGTCCGGCGCTGTTTCACGTGAAACAGCGGATTCTCGCCGTTTCACGTGAAACCACCGCAATCTTCAGTTCCGGCGCAGCCGCAGGGCGAAGAAGGCCAGCCCCAGACCGGTGAGAGCAAGGCCGGCACCCATCGGGAGAACCCTCTCGACCGGGGCCCCGGGGGTCTCCATGGCGTACGGGGTCCCCGTGGACTCCGATGCGTCATCCGTCATCTCCGGTGCGGAGCGGTCCTCCCCCGGGGCGGGCGTCGGGAGCGGCGGCAATGCCTCGTACGGGCGCCGGGTGAACCGGTCCGCGACGTCGAAGCGGCGCGAAGGGGAGGGCCGTGACGGGGTGGCCGCCGCGGCAGGGGATTCGGACACCGCAGGCTTGCGGTGCTTGGGCTTGGGGGCATGCCGACCGGGCGGCGGGTGCGCACGGTCGGTGTCGGGCGAACCCGCCGGGGCGGGCGGCCCGTGCCTGCCGTGCCGCGGGTGGTCGGCACTGCCGCCGTCGGCTCCCGGGACGGAGTACGGCGGGCCCGGCACGGAGTAGCCCGGGCCGAAGGGGTGATGCGGGTGGTGGTGCCACCGTCCGTGCCCGTGGAGCCCCCCGAAGTGGTGATGCGGCGACCGGTGAGGGAAGCCCGGACGGGCGTACGGCAGGCCGGGGAAGCGGTCCGGCAGCTCCGGGAGGTGCGCCGGGGCCCCTGGATGACCGGGATGTCCGGCGCGCGCCCGGCCCGCTCCGGCCCCGGGCCCCTCGGCCGGCGGCAGGCTGGGCGCGAAGTCGTCGGCGCCGTACCCGTCGAAACCGAAACCGTCGTCGCCGGCCGCACCCGGGACGTCGTCGGGCTGATCGCCCGGCCGGGCGAGATGCGGGGGACGGTCGACCGGTGTGGCACGCCGGTCCGCGGCCACCGCGGAGGTGGCTCCTATCGGAACGGGCAGCACGACGGCAGCCGCCAACAGACCGGTGGCGATGCGCGAACGGAATCCTGGAGCGACCACAGTGCCCCTCCCGTGCCGAGCCGTCGAGTGACCTGTTCAGCGTCACATGTGATGACATTCACGGCATCTTGGACATGTCGGCCGGGTTACCGGGCGCATGCGCGGGAGGGGCGGGCGCGGACGGCCCGGCTTGCGGAGGGGGCGGCCGTCGGCTCAGACCGTCAGCACGACCTTGCCGACGTGCGCACTCGCGTCCACGACCCGGTGCGCCTCGGCGGCATCCGCCATCGGGAGCGCGCGGTCCACGATCGGCCGGACCTGACCGTTGGCGATCAGCGGCCAGACGTGCTCCCGTACCGCGGCGACGATGGCCGCCTTCTCGTTCAGCGGGCGGGCGCGCAGCCCGGCGCCGGTGATCGCGGCGCGCTTGGCCATCAGGGCGGCGAGATTCAGCTCCGCCTTCACCCCGCCCTGCAGCCCGATGATCGCCAGCCGTCCGCTGACCGCCAGCGCCTTGACGTTCCGCTGCAGATACTTGGCGCCGATGATGTCGAGGATGACATCCGCGCCCGTGCCGTCGGTGGCCTTGCGGATCTCCTGGACGAAGTCCTGTTCGCGGTAGTCGATGAGGATGTCCGCGCCCAGCTCGGCGCAGCGGGCCAGCTTCTCGGGACCGCCCGCGGTCACCGCGACCCGTGCGCCGACGGCCTTGGCGAGCTGGATCGCCATCGTGCCGATGCCGCTGGCACCGCCGTGGACCAGCAGCGTCTCACCGGGCCGCAGGTGCGCGATCATGAAGACGTTCGACCAGACCGTGCAGGTCACCTCGGGCAGCGCGGCGGCCGTGACCAGGTCCACGCCGGCCGGCACCGGCAGCACCTGGCCGGCCGGGACGGCGACCTTCTCCGCGTATCCGCCGCCCGCCAGCAGCGCACACACCTCGTCACCGACGGCCCAGCCGTGCACACCGGGGCCGAGCGCGCTGATCCGCCCTGAGCACTCCAGACCCGGATAGGGGGAGGAGCCGGGCGGCGGATCGTAGAAGCCCTGGCGCTGGAGCAGGTCCGCGCGGTTCACGGCGCTGGCCGCGACCTCGATCAGGACCTCGCCCTCGGCGGGCTGCGGATCGGGCACGTCCGCCCAGACAAGTGCTTCGGGGCCACCGGGCTCCGGGATAGTGATCGCTCGCATGGGCGCGAGGCTACTCGCCGTCCGCGCACGGGGCGAAGGTGCGGGGGCCGACGACTACCGCCGGATCGGCCATCAGCCCCCGCACGACGTGCGGTTATTCATCCGCTCGGCGCATCGGGGCGACGCCGGTGCCGGGGAGGTTCGGCTTGGCGGACTGCTTGCCGGAGAGGTCCGCCGCCTCCGTCGGGGCCGCGCGCACGATGGTGATCAGACGGTCCGTGCTCTGCAGCGGACTGGCCTCCGGATCGTCGTAGCCGAGGAGCCGGTGGCCGCGCAGCACGGACACGACCAAGTCGTCGGTCTCCCGTACGGACTTGCCGACCTCCGCCTTCACCACCGTGCGTTCCACCAGGTCGAGGCCGCTGCCCTGCTGGATCAGATCCTCCATGACGGTGCCCGCGCTGGGGCTGTGGACGGAGAGACCCAGCAGCCGGCCGGCCGCGCTGGCCGAGGTGATCACGGCATCGGCCCCGGACTGCCGGAGCAGCGGGGCGTTCTCCTCCTCCCGCACCGCCGCGACGATGTTCGCCTTCTTGTTGAGCTGACGGGCGGTCAACGAGACCAGCACGGCGGTGTCATCGCGCTGGGTGGCGATCACGACCTGGTGGGCGCGCTGGACCTCGGCCCGGAGGAGCACATCGCTGCGGGTCGCATCGCCGACCACCCCCGCGAACCCGTCGGCCACCGCCGCGTCGATCACCTTGCTGCTGGGGTCGACGATGACGATGCGGTCGCGGTTGAGCCCCGTCGCACACAGGGTCTGGGCGGCGGAACGGCCCTTCGTCCCGAAGCCGACGATGACGGTGTGGTCGCGCAAGGTGTTTCTCCAGCGTTTCAGTTGCCACTGCTCGCGGGTGCGCTCGGTCAGCACTTCCAGTGTGGTGCCGACCAGGATGATCAGGAACAGCACGCGGAGCGGCGTGATGAGCAGGATGTTCAGCAGCCGCGCGCTGTCGCCGTACGGGACGATGTCGCCGTATCCCGTGGTCGAGAGCGTGACGGTCGCGTAGTAGAAGCAGTCGAGCAGGTCGACCCTGCCGTCGGCGTTGTCGTGGTACTCGTTGCGGTCGATCCAGACGATGAAGACCGTCGCGAGCAGGACGAGCAGCGCCATCAGCAGCCGGCGGGCGACCTGCCGCAGCGGCGGCATGGGGGTGCGGCGCGGCAGCAGCACCCGGTGCGACCGGTCCTCGGGCACCTCACGCGCCGCGGCGTCCTGGGACGGGAGCTTCACGCGCGGCCTCCGGTGGCCTCAGGGGGTTCGTACGGGCCACCGGGGGCGGCCCAGCCGGGCGTCCATCCCGCCGACCAGCTCGCCGACCAGGGGAATTCCAGGAGTTCGAGCTCGGTGCCGCGCTCCGCGCCACCGGGCGGGACGACGGCCAGCGCATCGGCGGAGGCGATCCCGCGCAGCATGGCCGGGCCGTGGAAGCGCAACGGTACCGCCGTCAGGCCGTGCCGCTCGTCGTCGCGGTAGGCCACCGGAACGAGCCGGGTGTCGCGCGGATGCCCGGCGACCGCGGCGGCCAGCGGCGTGCGGTAGGGCGCGGCGGGACGGCGGGCGGCGAGCGTACGGAGCAGCGGTTCGGCGAGGGTGAGCAGGCCGGAGACGGCGGCGAGGGGGTTGCCCGGCAGGCCGACGAGATGCCGGCGCGGGGCCAGGCGGGCCAGCAGCATGGGGTGCCCGGGGCGGACCGCCACCCCGTCCACCAGCACCTCCGCGCCGAGCCGGCGCAGGGTGGGGTGCACATGGTCGACGGGGCCCGACGCGGTACCGCCCGTAGTGATCACCACGTCGGCGGTGGACCCCGCGAGGGCGGCGTACAAGGTGTCGGCCTCGTCGGCGAGATGGCGCGGCGGCGCCGCCTCGATGCCCAGTGAGTGCAGCCAGGGGGCGAGCATCGGGCCGAGGGCGTCGCGGATCCGGCCCTCGTGCGGCAGCCCGTGGTCCAGCAACTCGTCGCCCAGGACGAAGACTTCGGCACGCGGGCGGCGGTAGGCGGTCAGTTCGTCGTAGCCGGCCGCCGCGGCCAGGCCGAGGACGGCGGGGGTCACCAGGGCGCCCGCGGGCAGCAGTTGGTCGCCGCGGCGGCACTCCTGGCCGCGCGGGCGGATGTCCTGGCCGGGCGGCGCGGGCCGTGGTGCGTACAGCCGCCGTCCGCCGGCGCTCAGCTCACGGACCTCGCCGTGCTCGCTGCGCAGCACGGCGGTGGCGCCGGACGGGACGCGCGCGCCGGTGGCGATCGGGATCGCATGGCCGTCGAGGAGCGCCTCGGCGGGGGCGTGACCGGCGAGGATGCCGGACGGGAGGCCCGTCTCGGGTGCGTCGGCGGGCCGGTCCAGACGCCAGGGGCCGGGGCCGGAGACCGCCCAGCCGTCCATCGCCGAGGTGTCGAACGACGGCAGATCGGTGAGCGCGGAGAGGGGTGCGGCGAGCGTACGGCCGAGCGCCTCGCCCAGGACCGAGGTCTCGGGCGCGGGCGGCCCGGGTACGGCGCGCTCGGCGAGTGCGCGGGCGGTGTGCCAGGGGACGGCGGCCGGGGCGGTGCGCGGGCCGGGGCCGGTGGGAGGCGCGGGGTCCACGGGGCGGGAGGGGCCGGAAGGGCTGGAGGGGCTGGAGGGGCCGCTCCGGGCAGCGGCGGGGTCGTCGGGGGAGAAGGGGTCGTCCGGTGTGTAGGGGGCGTCGCCGCCGCTGCCGGTCGCGGAGGAGGTGGCTGCCGCGGCCCCTCCGGCGGCGTACGGCGTCGTCACGGTCGTGGCCTCGGGCCCGGCTCCGGGCCGTACCCACCTCGGCGCCGTGCCGTTGGCCAGCGCGAGCGCATCGTCGAAGGGGTCGCCGCGCCCCTCGGCCGAGGTGCCGCCCCTCGGCCGGCCCACCGCGCCGCCGGGCTCCCCGCTGAACTCCCCGTCGGTCATTCCGCGGGCTTCGCTTCGGCACCCTGGGCGCCGCCGGCCCCGGACGCGCCCTCGGCCTCGGCCGCCCAGCGGTGGGCCAGCGCGGCGGCCCGGTCGGCCAGTTCCTTCACATCCCGGTCCTGGCGGCCCGCCGCATAGCCGATCAGGAAGGTCGTCAGCGGCGCGGCGGGGCGGGTCACACCATGGGCCGCGTCCCGCGCGAGATCGAGAAGCGCCGCCGTGTCGACATCGAGCTCGATGCCCAGTTCGGCCTTGACTGCGGTGATCCATTCATCCAACACGTTCCCATGCTCCCTGATACGGGCGCGTGCCGCGCTGATGTCTTCCCAGGTGTCGCAGTCGAAGGACGCCGTGGAGGGGGCGTCCGGAACCCGTTCGAGCACCAACTCGGCCAGCAGCGCTCGCAGCGGCAGTCCGGCCAGGCTGCCGTGTGCGGCCCGCAGCCGCGCCAGCTCACGGCGCAGCGGCTCGGCCCTGTAGGCGGCCACGAGAGGCTGGTCCCGCCCCGAGGCGTCTTGGAGCATCGCCCCGTCGCGGGACGCGGAACTCCCGCCCGGTCCGGCAGCGCCTGCCGTTCGTGTCGCCGCCAGGAGGCTCCGTACGGTCGCCGCCGTCAGGAACGGGAGGTCGGCGGAGAGGACGAGCACCGTCGGGGCGGTGGTGTGCCGCAGGCCGGCGTCCAGTGCGGCGAGCGGGCCGCCACCGGGCGGGTCCTCCAGGGCGTGGACGACGGCGCGGGCGGCCGGGCGGGCGGGGCCGACGACGACGGTGGTCGCCGCATCGGGGCAGGCGGCGAGCACCCGGTCCAGCAGCGGGCGGCCGCCGACGGACAGGGCGGGTTTGTCCGCCCCGCCGAGCCGCCGGGCCGCGCCGCCGGCCAGCACGACGGCGTCGTGGTCGGTGAGGTCGTTCACCCCTTGAGTATCGCCGGGCGCACCGGAATCACACCGCTGCCGGAGCGACTGCAGATGTCAGCTCCGCCACAGCGGGCGCAGCCGGGACGGCCGGGGCGGCTGCCCCGGCCTCGCCGCTGCCACCCGCCGCACTCCCGTCACAGCGTCCGGAGCAACAGCGCGGGCTGCTCCACGCAGTCGGCCACGAACCGGAGGAAGCCGCCGGCGGTGCCGCCGTCGCACACCCGGTGATCGAAGGTGAGCGAGAGCTGGACGACCTGCCGGACGGCCAACTCGCCTTCGTGCACCCAGGGTTTGGCGGCTATCCGGCCGATGCCGAGCATCGCCGCCTCCGGGTGGTTGATGATCGGCGTGGAGCCGTCGACGCCGAAAACGCCGTAGTTGTTGAGGGTGAAGGTGCCGTGCGTCAGCTCGGCCAGGGAGAGCCCGCCGGCCCTGGCGGTTTCGGTGAGCCGGGCGATCTCGGCGGACAGCTCCTCGACCGTACGGGCATGGGCGTCCCGTACGACCGGCACCACCAGGCCGCGGTCGGTCTGCGCCGCAAAGCCCAGATGGACGGCGGGCAGCCGGACGATCTCCTGGGCCTTGGTGTCGACGGTGGAGTTGAGCGCGGGGAACCGTGCGAGCGCGGCCGTACAGATCCTGGCCAGCAGTGCGAGCAGCGACACCTTGGGGGCGCCCGGCACATTCATCGCCTTACGGGCGGCGAGGAGTTCGGTGGCATCGGCCTCCACCCAGCAGGTCGCCTCCGGGATCTCCCGGCGGCTGCGGCTGAACTTCTCGGCGGCCGCACCGAGCATCCCCTTCAGCGGGATCCGCTCCTCACCCGCCGTGGCACCGGCCCCGGCCGCGGATCCGACGGCCGTCACGGCACCGGCCCCCGCCACACCCGTCACACCGGGCCCAGCCAGTTCACCGGTACCGACCGTGGGGGCTGCTCCGGCACCGGCCGTTTCCCGCTCCCGCCGTGCCCGGATCGCGCACTCGACGTCCGTACGGAGGATCAGCCCATCCCGTCCTGACCCGGTCAACTCCCGCAGATCCAGGCCGTTCTCCCGCGCCATCCGACGCACCAGCGGCGAAATGACGGCCACCGCACGGCTGCCGTCCTCCACCGACCCGGCCCCGGCCGAACCGTCCGCACCGGACGAACCGGAGGTCCCGGCTGTCCCGGTGACGCCGACCGCCCCTATGGCCGTCGCCCCGGAAGCAACCGCCCTGGAACCACCAGGCGTCCCCTCGGCCGCTCCGGCCCCGGCCGAGCCGTCCGCCACCTGGCCGGGCGGCCGTGGCACTCCCGCCATGGGGCCCGCTCCGGGCCCCGGCCGGATGCGGCGCCGACGGGCCGCCGCCGCACTCGTGCCGTACCCGACGAGCACATTCCCGGACCCGGCGTCCGCCGCGCCGTCCGCGGGCGCCCCTGAGGCCCGGCCGGTGGCCGCCGCGCCCCCCTCGGGCGCACCGCCTTCCGCGCCCGCCCCGGAGCCCGGTCCCGTCCCAGGACCGGCGCCCGCCAGATCATCCGGCACGGCCCCCACGGCGACCGTCACCAGCGGTGCCCCCACCGGGACTTCGGCCCCCTCCTCACCGAAGCGGGCGGTCACCACGCCCCCGTACGGGCACGGCACCTCCACCATCGCCTTGGCGGTCTCGACCTCCACCACCGGCTGGTCGATGGCCACCACCTCGCCGACCTCGACCATCCAGTGCACGATCGTCGCCTCGGTGAGGCCCTCCCCCAGGTCGGGCAGGGTGAATTCGCGGACCACGGCCATCACTCACCACGTCCCTCGGTCCAGTCCGACTCCCACTGGAGGCGGGCGACGGTGTCCAGAATCCGGTCCACGCCCGGAAGGTGGTGCCGCTCCAGCATCGGCGGCGGATACGGGATGTCGAAGCCGGCGACGCGCAGCACCGGCGCTTCCAGGTGGTGGAAGCAGCGCTCGGTGATCCGGGCGGCGATCTCGCCACCGGGGCCGCCGAACCCGTTGGACTCATGGACGACCACGGCCCGCCCGGTCCGCCGGACCGAGGCGCAGACCGTCTCGTCGTCGAAGGGCATCAGGGACCGCAGATCGACCACTTCCAGGTCCCAGCCCTCGGCGCGGGCGGCCTCGGCGGCCTCCATGCAGACCGGGAGCGACGGGCCGTAGGTGATCAGCGTGGCGCTGCTGCCGCGGCGCCGTATCGCGGCGCGGCCCAGAGGCGCGACCTCGGTGGGTGCGTCGGGCGACCAGTCGGCCTTGGACCAGTACAGCCGCTTGGGTTCGAGGAAGACGACCGGGTCGTCGGAGGCGATCGCGGCGCGCAGCAGTCCGTAGGCGTCCTCGACGGTCGCCGGGGTGACGACCTGAAGCCCCGGGGTGGCGAGGTAGTACGCCTCGGAGGAGTCGCTGTGGTGCTCGACCCCGCCGATCCCCCCGCCATAGGGAACCCGGATGGTCAGCGGCATCGTCAGCGCGCCGCGGGTGCGGTTGCGCATCCGGGCGACATGGCTGATCAGCTGCTCGAACGCCGGGTAGGCGAACGCGTCGAACTGCATCTCGACGACCGGCCGCAGCCCGTACATCGCCATGCCGACGGCGGTGCCCAGGATACCGGCCTCGGCGAGCGCGGTGTCCGTGCAGCGGTCCTCGCCGAATTCCTTGGCGAGGCCGTCCGTGACCCGGAAGACGCCGCCCAGGGTGCCGACGTCCTCGCCCATGACATGCACGGACGGGTCGTCGGCCATGGCGTCGCGCAGCGCGCGGGTCAGCGCCTGCGCCATGGTGGCGGGCTTGCGCGCGGTCGCCGGAACGGTGGTCGTCATGGCCTGGCCTCCTCGGCGGACCCGTCGGTGCCCGCTGCGTCCTCGGTGTGTCCGGCGGCCTCGGCGTCCAGCTCGGCGCGCAATTGTGCGGCCTGGGCACGCAGTTGGCTGGTCTGCTCGGCGAATACGTGGGTGAACAGGTCCATCGGGTCCACCTCCGGGTCGGCGTTCATCCGCTCACGGAGGTCGGCCGCCAGTTGCTCGGCACCGTCCCGGGTGGCGCCGACGAAGTCGTCGGTCAGCAGATCGCGGGCGGCCAGCTCACGCTCCAGCAGGGCTATCGGGTCGTGTGCCTTCCAGGTCTCGACCTCGGCATCGCTGCGGTAGCGGGTGGCGTCGTCGGCGTTGGTGTGCGCCTCGATGCGGTAGGTGACGGCCTCGATGAGGGTGGGTCCACCGCCCCTGCGGGCCCGCTCCACTGCCTCGGTGAGCACCTCGTGCATCGCGGGGGCGTCATTGCCGTCGACCAGGCGGCCCGGCATGCCGTATCCGACCGCCTTGTGGGCGAGGGACGGCGCGGCGGTCTGCTTGGCGAGCGGCACGGAGATCGCGAAGCCGTTGTTCTGGACGAGGAAGACGACCGGTGCCTGCCAGATCGCCGCGAAATTCAGCGCCTCGTGGAAGTCGCCCTCGCTCGTGCCGCCGTCGCCGACCATGGCCAGCGCGACCACCTCGTCTCCCTTGAGCCGGGCGGCGTGCGCCAGGCCCACGGCATGCGGGAGCTGGGTGGCGAGCGGGGTGCACAGGGGGGCGATGCGGTGTTCGTGGGGGTCGTAGCCGTTGTGCCAGTCGCCGCGCAGCAGGGTCAGAGCCTGTACGGGGTCGAGTCCGCGGGCCACGGCGGCGAGGGTGTCGCGGTAGCTGGGGAAGAGCCAGTCCCGGTCTTCGAGAGCAAGCGCCGCGGCGACCTCACAGGCCTCCTGGCCGGTGGAGGACGGGTAGACCGCCAGGCGCCCTTGCCGGGTCAGGGCCGTGGCCTGGGCGTTGTACCGACGGCCGCGGACCAGCTGGGTGTACAGCCGGGTCAGCAGTCCGGAGTCGAGCCGGGCAGCGGCGTCCGTACCCAGAAGGCGGTACGGCTCCGCGTCGGGCAGGAGGGGCGCGGGGTCGACGCGCGGCTGCCAGGTGGGCGGCGGACCGGCCAGGCTGCTCTTGTTCCTGCTGCTGCCGGGCTGCTCAAGGACCGTCATGTCGAGCACCTCCTCGGATCGAAGGGGGTGGCGCGATGCGCCTCATGGGGGTGGTGGGCGGACGGCGGGTGGGCAGGATGGAATCGGCCAGGGCGGGTACGCCCTGCCCTACCGATTGTTCGGTCGCTGATGCATTTTGGCTACAGGCGGGCTCAGCCTGTGGACAAACGGTTCTCCACAGCTTGAGATGAAGCCAGGGCGTCCACAAAGGGGAGGCGGGACCATATGCCGGACGAACAGATGGCCAATTCCGGTGGGCAATCGGCGACACCGGCCGGCCCGCCACCGACGGCATCCGCCCCGCCCTCACCGGCCGCACGCCCGCTGGACACCATCGACCGCTCGATCCTGCGCATGCTGCAGACCGACGGCAGGGCGTCGATACGCTCCGTGGCCGAGCGCGTGCATGTCTCGCGCGCCAATGCCTACGCCCGGATCAACCGGCTGATCGACGACGGTGTGATCCGTGGCTTCAGTGCCCTGATCGACCAGGAACGGGCAGGTCAGGGCGCCTCTGCCTACATCACGCTGAAGATCGTGCAGAACTCCTGGCGGACCGTGCGCAAGCAGCTCACGGCGCTGCCGGGGGCCACGCACATCGCCCTGGTCAGCGGCGATTTCGATGTGCTGCTACTGGTCCACACCAAGGACAATCGCGAGCTGCGCGAGCTGGTCCTCACCCGTATCCAGTCGATACCGGAAGTACTGAGCACCCGCACCCTGCTGGTCTTCGAGGAGACCGACCTCGGCCCCGAAGAGGAATGACCGGCCCGGCCGCCGCTGGAGTGAGCCCCCACCGGGCACAGACACCTCAGGGAATGCCGGGATACCGCCCCCGGATCGTGGTTCCGGGGGCCGGCGGCGGAGCGGATCAGGGCTTGCGCAGCCCCACGAACGCCGTACGCACCACGGCTTCGGCGACCTCGTCACGGCTCACCGCGCCACCCCGCCCCGGCCGGTACCACTCCACAATCGAGTTGATCATGCCGAAGAGCAGGCGGGTGGCCAGCCGGATGTCCACGTCGTCCCGCAGGTCGCCGTCGGCGGCGGCCTGCTTGAGCAGGTCGGACACCTCGTGGTCGAACTCCCGGCGGCGCTCCATCGCCCACCGCTCGGTGTCCGTGTTTCCGCGCACCCGCAACAGCAGCGTCACATAGGGGAGTTCGTCCATCAGCACCTCGGCCACGCGCCGGGTGACATGCTCCAGCCGCTCGATCGCCCGCCCCTGGAGGGCGCCCGGCTCCTCCAGCACGCCGAACAGCCCGTCCAGCGCACGGCTTATGGCGCGGTGCAGCAGCTCTTCCTTGCTGCGCACATGGTGGTAGATCGAGGACTTCGAGATACCGGCCGCCTTGGAGAGGTGCTCCATGGACGTGCCGTCGTAGCCGCGCTCGATGAACACCTCGACGGCGACCGCGAGCAGCGAATCAGGCGTATAGGTGTCGCGCTTGGCCATGGTCATGATTAGAGCACCAATTCCTCGAGGTCTGCACGGCGCCTCAGCGCCCAGGACGGTGCGTAGCGGCCACCGGCATCCTGGTGGTGCATCGAATCCAGCAGATCCCATACCCAGTGGGCGCCCAGCCGCTCGACCCATTCCATGGGGCCACCGGGATAGTTCACTCCCAGCCGCATGGCCGTGTCGATGTCCTCGGGGGTCGCGACCCCACGGGCCGCGGCGTCCACGGCGAAGTCGATGATCATCGCGATCGTCCGGGCGACGATCATTCCCGGCACGTCCTCGATCACGCTGACCTGCTTGCCCAGCGCCTGGAACAGCCCGACAGCCTCCGCGAGGTCCTCCTCGGAGACCGCCGACGAGGCCGCCAGGGCGATCCGGGTCGCGGCACGGTAGTCCAGGGAGAGGTCGAAGCGGATGTAGTTCTCGTAGACGCGGGTCGTGGCCGGATATCCGTTGGTCAGCGCCAGACAGGCCCCGCCGGGAAGACGGAGGAAACCCTCCGACACCCCCGCCGTGCGGTCGCGGGTGACCTTGATGCCCGCCTCCTCGATGAGCTCGCGCAGCACCACCGCGGGGCCGGGCAGCTTCGCGTGCAGGCCGACGGCCTCGGGCGCCTGGCAGGGCTCCGCGGTCCGCGGTTCCGGCCGGCGGGCGCCCTCGGAGTAGTCGAACCATCCACGCCCCGCCTTACGGCCGTGCAGCCCGGACTCGACCAGCCGGCGCTGCGCCAGGGAGGGGGTGAACCTCGGGTCCTGGAAGAAGGCCTGCCACACGGAGTGGGTGACCGCCTCGTTCACGTCCTGCCCGATGAGGTCGGTCAGCTCGAAGGGCCCCATCTTGAATCCGGCGCCCTCCCGCAGCACCGCATCGATGGTGGCGGGGTCGGCGACCCGCTCCTCGTAGGCCCGCAGGGCTTCGGCGTAGAAGGGGCGGGCGATGCGGTTGACGATGAAGCCGGGGGTGTCGGCGCAGCGCACCGGCCGTTTCCCCCAGGCCTCGGCGGTGTCGTACGCCGTGGTGGCGGCCGCCTCGTCGGTGGCGAAGCCGCTGATCACCTCGACCAGGGGGAGCAGCGGCGCGGGGTTGAAGAAATGCAGTCCCACGCAGCGGCCGGGGTGGCGCAGCCGGCCCGCTACCGCGGTCACGGACAGCGAGGAGGTGTTGGTGGCCAGCAGGCAGTCCGCCGCCACGATGTCCTCCAGGGCGGTGAACAGCTCCTGCTTGGCGGGAAGTTGCTCCAGGATCGCCTCGATGACCAGCGCGGCGTCGGCCAGCTCCGCGAGGTCGGTGGCGGGGGAGAGGCGCGCGCGGGCGGCGTCCCGCTCGTCCGCCGGGATCCGGCCTTTCTCGACGAGCCGGTCCAGCCGCCGTTCGATCTCCTCGGCGGCCTGCCCGGCGCGCCCGGGGGCGGTGTCATAGAGGAGTACGCGATGGCCGGCGACCAGCGCCACCTGCGCGATGCCCTGTCCCATGGTGCCGGTGCCCACCACTGCCACGGTGCTGCTGGTCCCGAGTGCCGTCATGCCAGCTGATCCTCCCCGACCGACTTTTCCACAGGCTGGCCGGGCCCTCTTGCCCCGACCGATCGTTCGGTTACTCTAACTCCGTTGCCTTGTCCGCTCCCAGCCCTTATCCACTCTCCGCCCGGCTCGACGAGGAGTTGGTCATCGATGGCCGCCGAAATGACCGCAGCGCAGTTGATCGAGAAGCACCGCCCGACCCTCGACCAGACGCTGGAGGCGATCCGCACCCGCGCCTACTGGTCCCCGCACCCCGAGCACCCGAAGGCGTACGGCGAGACCGCCGCGCCCGACGGGCTGGCCGCCTTCGAGGCGCTGCGCGGCAAGCGGTTCGAGCTCGACCAGCCCGGCACGGACGACTGGACGGGCGAGGAAGTCTCGCCGTACGGCCCGGAGTTGGGCATCAGCTATCCGCATCCGGATGTGGACGAGCTGCTGCCGGCCATGCGCGCCGCGCTCCCCGTCTGGCGGGACGCCGGTCCCGAGACGCGGGCGGCGGTGTGCCTGGAGATCCTGGCCCGGATCAGTGCGCGCACCCATGAGTTCGCGCAGGCCGTGATGCACACCAGCGGCCAGGCCTTCATGATGGCGTTCCAGGCGGGCGGGCCGCATGCCCAGGACCGCGGCCTGGAGGCGGTGGCGTATGCGTACGCCGAGCAGGTCCGCACCCCGCAGCAGGCGCCGTGGTCCAAGCCGCAGGGCAAGCGTGACCCGCTCGAGCTGTCCAAGAGCTTCACGGCCGTGCCGCGCGGTGTCGCCCTGGTGATCGGTTGCAACACCTTCCCGACGTGGAACGGCTATCCCGGCCTGTTCGCCTCTCTGGCGACCGGCAACCCGGTGCTCGTCAAGCCGCATCCGCGCGCCGTGCTGCCGCTGGCGCTGACCGTCAAGGTGGCCCGCGAGGTGCTCACCGAGGCCGGTTTCCCCGCCGACCTGGTGTGCCTGGCCGTGGACAAGCCGGGTGAGGGCCTGGCCAAGACGCTGGCCGTCCGCCCCGAGGTCCGCATCATCGATTACACCGGCTCGACCGCCTTCGGCGACTGGCTGGAGACGCATGCCCGGCAGGCGCAGGTCTTCACGGAGAAGGCCGGCGTCAACACCGTCGTCATCGACTCGACCGGCGACTACAAGGGCATGCTCAGCAACCTCGCGTTCTCGCTGTCGCTCTACAGCGGCCAGATGTGCACCACCCCGCAGAATCTGCTGATCCCGCGCGACGGCATCAGCACGGACGCCGGCCCGAAGTCGTACGACGAGGTGGTCAGCGACCTCGCGGGCGCGGTGAGCGGCCTGCTGGGCGATGACGCACGGGCCAACGCCCTGCTGGGCGCCATCGTCAATCCGCAGGTCAAGGAGCGGATCGACGCGGCTGTCGGGCTCGGCGAGGTGGCGCTGCCCTCCCGTGAGGTGGCCAACCCCGAGTTCCCCGGGGCCACGGTCCGTACGCCGGTGATCGTCAAGCTGGACGGCGCCAAGCCGGACGACGAGGCGGCCTATCTGTCGGAGTGCTTCGGCCCGGTGTCCTTCGCGGTGGCCGTCGATTCCGCGGCCGACGCGGTGGATCTGCTGCGGCGCACGGTCCGCGACAAGGGCGCCATGACGGTCGGCGCGTACACCACCTCGCCCGAGGTCGAGCAGCTGGTGGAGGAGGCCTGCCTGGAGGAGTGCGCCCAGCTGTCGCTGAACCTGACCGGCGGGGTCTATGTGAACCAGACCGCGGCGTTCTCGGACTTCCATGGCTCGGGCGGCAACCCGGCGGCCAATGCGGCGCTGTGCGACGGCGCCTTTGTGGCGAACCGCTTCCGGACGGTGGAGGTGCGCCGGCCGGCATAACCGGCGCGGGCCGGCCCGGGACCTGTTCCGGGCCCCACCGGGCCGCCGACGGGGCCCGGTGGCCGTCAGAGGCCGCCCGGCCCCTCGATCCGCGCATGGCGGCCGATCCAGGCGTGCATCGCGATGGCGGCCGCGGCCCCCGCGTTGATCGAGCGGGTCGAGCCGAACTGCGCGATCGAGCAGACCAGCGAGGCATGCCGGCGCGCTTCCTCGGTCAGCCCCGGCCCCTCCTGGCCGAACAGCAGCACACAGCGGCGCGGCAGCTCGGTCGTCTCTAGCGGTACGGCGCCGGGGAGATTGTCGATCCCGATGATCGGCAGCTCCTCGGCCGCCGCCCAGGCGGTGAGGTCGGCGGTGTCCGGGTGGTGGCGGACGTGCTGGTAGCGGTCGGTCACCATCGCGCCGCGGCGGTTCCAGCGGCGCTGCCCGACGATATGGATCTCCTTGGCCAGGAACGCATTCGCGGTCCGGACGACCGAGCCGATGTTGAAGTCGTGGCCCCAGTTCTCGACGGCCACATGGAAGTCATGGCGGCGGGTGTCGAGGTCGGCGACGATCGCCTCGCGCGTCCAGTAGCGGTATTGGTCGACGACATTGCGGCGGTCGCCGTGCGCGAGCAGCTCGGGGTCGAACCGCTCGTCCTGCGGCCAGGGCTGCGGATGCGGTCCGACGCCGATCTGGGGCCCGTACCCCTCGTCGTACTGGAGGGGCTCGGCGGGGGCGGTTTTCTCGCTGCTCACCCCACGAGCGTATGGCCACCGCCGCTGTGCTCCGTACGGGCGTCCGGCTCACCGCCGCCGGAACCGCCCACCGGACGGGCCGGTCCGCCGCGTGAGAACAGCCGTGCGCGCAGGCGGGAGATCCTCCCGGAGATCCAGGTCAGGAATGTGGTCGGCAGGAAGACCGCGTCCGCGGTGATCATGGCGAGCGAGAAGAACGGCAGCCCCAGCAGGAACGCGATCGAGAGGTGCTCACAGATCATCGCGACCAGCAGCACATTCTTCAGCCGCCGGTTGAAGAGCGTGAACGGGAAGGCGACCTGCACGATCACCGTGCCGTAGGTGATCAGCATGATCATCACGCCGTTGCCGCCCATCAGCTCGGACAGCGCCGGCCAGGGGGAGAAGTAGTCCAGGTGCATCGGGAAGTAGACCGCGGTGCCGTCCTGCCAGCGGCTGCCCTGGATCTTGTACCAGCCGGCGGTGGCGTAGATCAGGCAGACCTCGACCATGATCACCAGCAGTGCGCCGTTGTGGGCGAGCTTTGCGAGGGTGTCCAGTACGACGCGGGGCTCGCCGGGCGCGTACCGCTGCACCGCCCACCACAGACCGTGCGTCGCCCACAGCCCCCACAGCACCAGGCTCCAGCCGATGTGCGGGAAGGGGCCGTGCTCGAACCAGCTGAGGCCGTAGTTGCCGCCCAGCTGGGCGACGGCCAGGGCGAGGCCGAGCACGGCCCACAGGATGACGCCGGGAAGATCGCGGGAGCCGTGGGGAGCACCACCGGATTCGTCCGCGGCGGCCGCCGCCCGCTTCGCCCGGCGCGCGTCCAGCGACCAGACCTGCCCGCAGCGGGTCAGCACGAGATACATCGACATCAGGTGGATGACGTTGTCGCCGCCGTCCCCTATGAAGATGCTGCGGTTCTGCAGCGAGATGACGCCGACCATGAAGAGCACCGACATGGTCCGGGTGCGCCAGCCGAGCATCAGCAGGGCGCCGGCCACGATGGCCATCAGGTAGACGCACTCGAACCAGCCGCGGCCGTCGGACCAGGGCAGCACGGAGAAGGCGTGGTTGCCGCTCAGCAGCCGGCGCGCCATGTCCAGGCTCCAGGGGCTGTCGGGCCCGTAGAGGACCGCGCGGTGCGGCCATTCCCGCAGCAGGAAAAACAGCCAGGCCGCCGAGAAGCCGATCCGGATCACGGCGGTCTGGTACGGAGCCAGCGCCCGGCCGGTGACATACCGGAAGCCGCGGCCGATGGCCCGCTCGATACGGGTCTCTTCGTAGGGAGCGGGCTCCTGGGGAGCCTGTGGTGCCTGCGCTTGCGAAGGCACGTCGGTCGGCTCCGTGGGGAGCTCGGGCTGCTGTGCGCCGGGCGTTGGCTGAGGCTGCTGGGGCGTCAGTGACGTCACTGGTTGTTCGCCCCCTCGGGCAGGTCGTCTGCGGTGACCTGCCACCAGGGCAGTACGCGGAACACGGGCTTGTCGCTGATCTTCTCGGAGCTCCACGGCGGCGGGCGGACCGCCGTCGTCTGCGAGCGGACCTGAATCCGCTCGATCCGGCCGCCGCTCCTGGTCCACTCGTCCTCCATCCGGAGCAGCACGATCCGCCGGATGTAGCGCTCGGACAGCTCACCGCGCAGGCCGACCGGGCGGTTCTGCGCGTTGTGGGTGTTGAGGAAGAGTTCCCACCCGCGGCGCAGCTGGTTCTGCTGGGTGTGGCTGGGCAGCGGGTTGTGGAGGATGGCCCGGCCGTCGCGGGCGGTCAGATCGGTCCAGCCGGTGGTCCGCGCGGCGCCGTCCTCGGTGCGCAGCTGTGCGCGAACCTGAACGTGTGTGTTCTGCTGGAGCGGATTGGGTGCGAACAGCTTCCAGTTCTGCTCGTACTCGGGATAGACATAGTCGCTGATCAGGGCGCCCTGCTGTTTGCTGAGCGTGTTCGACGGCGCGACGTGCAAGAACATCATGGCGACATGCACCGCGACGGCGACCGCGACGGCACAGGCCGCTGTTCCGATGATGATCCGCGAGGGCAGCGAGAGCGCGGCCAGTGGCCGCGGTTCGTCCCCGTATGACTGCATTCCCGCCCCGTTCCCAGAATCCAAGCGGCTGACTCCGCTTCGGAACCGTACCTAGGCGGCCCGGCCGGGCACACCTCCCCCGAGTTATCCACAGGCTTGACACCCGGGGTCCGCCCACTCACCATTGAACCGAACGATCGGTCGGTCGGGAGCAGCGAGGGGGCACCACATGACGACGATCGCGCCGGAAGAGACGGCCCGAGAGGCCGTATTCGACGCCACCGTGGCCGCGGAAGAGCGCATCGAACCGCGGGACTGGATGCCGGACGCCTACCGCTCGACACTCGTGCGGCAGATAGCGCAGCACGCTCACTCCGAGATCATCGGCATGCAGCCGGAGGCCAACTGGATCACCCGGGCGCCGTCCCTGCGCCGCAAGGCGATCCTGATGGCGAAGGTGCAGGACGAGGCCGGCCACGGCCTGTATCTCTACAGCGCCGCCGAAACCCTGGGCACCGGCCGCGACGAGCTGCTGGACAAGCTGCACTCCGGCCGCCAGAAGTACTCCTCGATCTTCAACTACCCGACCCTGACCTGGGCCGACGTCGGAGCCATCGGCTGGCTGGTGGACGGCGCGGCGATCACCAACCAGGTCCCGCTGTGCCGGTGTTCCTACGGCCCCTACGCCCGCGCCATGGTCCGCATCTGCAAGGAGGAGTCCTTCCATCAGCGCCAGGGCTACGAACTCCTGCTGACCCTCAGCCGCGGCACCGAGGCACAGCACGCCATGGCGCAGGACGCGGTGGACCGCTGGTGGTGGCCGTCCCTGATGATGTTCGGCCCGCCGGACGACGAGTCGTCACACTCCGCGCAGTCCATGGCCTGGAAGATCAAGCGGCACTCCAACGACGAGCTGCGCCAGCGCTTCGTGGACATCTGCGTCCCCCAGGCCGAGGCCCTCGGGCTGACGCTCCCCGATCCGGATCTGACGTGGAACGAGGAGCGCGGTCACTGGGACTTCGGCCCGATCGACTGGGCCGAGTTCCGCGAGGTCCTCAAGGGCAACGGCCCCTGCAATGAACAACGGATCAGCCGCCGGCGACAGGCCCATGAGGAAGGCGCCTGGGTGCGCGAAGCAGCCGCCGCCCACGCGGCCAAGCACGGGAAGGCCACCCGATGACCACACCACGCCCCGCCGAACCCAGCGCCGCCGCCGCGCCCACCGACTGGCCCCTGTGGGAGGTCTTCGTCCGCAGCCGCCGCGGCCTCTCGCACACCCACGCCGGCAGCCTGCACGCACCGGACGCCGAGATGGCGCTGCGCAACGCGCGCGACCTCTACACCCGCCGCTCGGAAGGCATCTCCATCTGGGTGGTGCCCTCGGCGCAGGTCACCGCCTCTTCGCCGGACGAGAAGGACGCCTTCTTCGAGCCGGCCGGCGACAAGCCCTACCGCCACCCGACCTTCTACGAGATCCCGGACGGGGTGCATCACCTTTGATGAACATCACCGCCACCCCGGCCCTGCCCCTCGGGGACGACGCCCTGATCCTCTCCCACCGCCTGGGCGAGTGGGCCGGCCACGCCCCGGTCCTGGAGGAAGAGGTCGCCCTGGCCAATATCGCGCTGGACCTGCTCGGCCAGGCCCGCGTGCTGCTCTCCCTGACCGGCGACGAGGACGAGCTGGCCTATCTGCGCGAGGAGCGGCAGTTCCGCAACCTCCAGCTCGTGGAACAGCCCAACGGCGACTTCGCCCACACCATCGCCCGCCAGCTCTACTTCTCCACCTACCAGGAGCTGCTGTTCGACCATCTCGCCGCAACGGAAAGCGAGTTGGCACCACTGGCCGGGAAGGCCGTCAAGGAGGTCGCCTACCACCGCGACCACGCCCACCAGTGGACGCTGCGCCTGGGCGACGGCACGGACGAGAGCCACGCCCGGATGCAACGCGCCCTGGATTCCCTGTGGCAGTTCACCGGCGAACTCTTCGAGCCGGTGGACGGACTGGAAACGGTGCCCTGGTCGGCCCTGGACGACAGCTGGACCACCCGCATCACCGCCACCCTGGAACAAGCCACCCTCACCGTCCCCGAAGGGCCCCGGCACGGCGCCTGGCGGGCCGGGGCGGGCCGCCAGGGACTGCACACCGAATCGTTCGGACGGCTGCTGGCCGAGATGCAGCACCTCCACCGCAGCCACCCGGGGGCGACATGGTGACCACCACCGCCCTCGAAGAGGAACTGCTGGCGCTGGCCGGCTCCGTTCCCGACCCCGAGCTGCCGGTCCTCACCCTCGCCGAGCTGGGCGTGCTGCGCGGCGTGCAGCTCACGGCCCCCGGCCGGGTCGAGGTGCAGCTCACCCCGACGTACACCGGCTGCCCCGCCATCGAGGCGATGTCGGCCGACATAGAGCGGGTGCTGCACGACCACGGCATACCCGACGTCGAGGTGCGTACGGTCCTCAGCCCGCCGTGGACCACGGACGCGATCACCGCCGAGGGCCGCCGCAAGCTCGCCGAATTCGGTATCGCGCCGCCACGCCCCACCGGACCGGCCGGCGGACCGGTCGCCGTCGACCTCACCATCCGCTGCCCCCACTGCGGATCGACCGACACCACCCTGCTGAGCCGGTTCTCCTCCACGGCGTGCAAGGCACTGCGCCGCTGTGAGTCCTGCCGCGAACCCTTCGACCACTTCAAGGAGTTGTGATGTTCCACCCGCTCCAGGTCCGGGAGATCGAGCGGCTCACGGACGACGCGGTGGCCGTCACCTTCGCGGTCCCGCCCGAGCTGCGCACGGCCTTCCGGCACACCCCCGGGCAGCACATCGCGCTGCGCAGATCGGTCGACGGCCAGGAGATCCGCCGTACGTACTCCATCTGCACCCCCGCCACCGACCAGCCCGTACTGCGCGTGGGCATCCGGCTGGTCGAGGACGGTGCGTTCTCGACGTACGCCCTCAAGGAACTGGCGGTCGGCGACACGGTGGACGTCATGGCCCCGGCAGGCCGGTTCACCCTCGAACCGCGCCCCGGCCACTTTGTCGGAATCGTCGGCGGCAGCGGCATCACCCCCGTGCTGTCCATCGCCGCCACCCTGCTCGCCCAGCAGCCGGACGCCCGCTTCTGCCTCATCCGCAGCGACCGTACGGCGGCGTCGACGATGTTTCTGGAGGAGGTGGCCGACCTCAAGGACCGTTATCCGCAGCGCTTCCAGCTCATCCACACCCTCTCCCGCGAGGAACAGCAGGCCGGCCTGCCCTCCGGCCGCCTGGACGAGGCCCGGCTCCGCTCCCTCCTGCCCGCACTCCTGAAGATCGACTCCGTCGACGGCTGGTACCTCTGCGGCCCCTACGGCCTGGTCCAGGGCGCCGAACGCGCCCTGCGCGCCCTCGATGTGCCCCGCACCCACATCCACGAAGAGATCTTCCACGTCGACAACGGCACCCCGACCGCCCCCGCAGCCGCCACTCCCGCTCACAGCACCGTGACCGCCACCCTCGACGGCCGCTCCGGAAGCTGGCCCGTCCACGACAGCGAATCGCTGCTCGAAGCAGTCCTGCGCAACCGCGCGGACGCCCCGTACGCCTGCAAGGGCGGCGTCTGCGGCACCTGCCGCGCCTTCCTGGTCTCGGGCGAGGTCCGTATGGACCGCAACTTCGCCCTGGAATCCGACGAGGTCGACGCCGGTTACGTGCTGGCCTGCCAGTCCCACCCGGTCACGGAGAAGGTCGAGCTGGACTTCGACCGATAAGACCGCCCCGATCGGGTCAGCCCCACGAGCCGGGCGCGGACGCCACACCGGTCGCCGCCCCGGCCGCCACCCCAGGGCGGCGTCTCAGCCCTGGGCGCCTCTCGCTGCCGGGGACCCGTGCCCAGCCGCATCCGGGAGGCCGCCTGAGCCGCTTCGCCACGGCGAGGTCCCGGCTTCACCGCCGAGGACCGGCCGCTGGTCCGCGTGCTCCGAAGCCCGGCGTCGGCAACCGGCCCCGGCATCGGCGTCGGCCTGCACCTCGGCTTCGGCTTCGAACTTCGTGCTTCGGCCTCGGCTTCGGGCTCGTTCCGGAGGTACCGCATCGAAGCGGTCACCGAAGCCGGCGCTGGCCGGAGCCCGTAAGCACGTCCCACTCGAACACGTCCCACTCGCTCCCCGTCCGCCCCCTTGCCCGCCCTCAACTCCCTCGCCCTTCCGCCGCCTCCGCCATTCCCAATTCCTGCAACCTGTTCTACCTTGACGCTTCGTCAGATCGAGGCGCCGCGTGGGAGGACAGAGCAGTGGACTTCACCTTCACCGAGGAGCAGCAGGCCGCCGTCGAAGCGGCGAGGGCCGTCTTCTCGGGGGTCGCTCCGGACCGTGTGCCCAGCCCGGCCCTCACCCCCGGTGCGATCGCCGACGACTTCGACCGCACGCTCTGGCACAAGCTCGCCGAGGCCGATCTGCTGAGCCTGCCGATCGCGCCCGAGCACGGCGGCGCGGGCCTGGACCCGATCGCGCTCTGCCTCGTACTCCGCGAGTCGGCCAAGGTGCTGGCACGGGTACCACTGCTGGAGGCCGGAGCCGCCGCGCTCACCCTCCAGCGTTATGCGGCCGACGAACTCTGTGCGGAGGTGCTCCCCCGGATCGGTGCCGGGGACCTCGTCGTGACCGTCGCCGCCCACGGCCGCACCGGCCATGAACCGGCCGATCTCGCCGTGGAAGCCCATCAGGAAGGCGCCGAGTGGGTCCTCGACGGCATCCAGACCGCTGTCCCCTGGGCCCGGACCACGGACCGGGCCCTGCTCCCCGCCCACACCCCCGAAGGCCACGCCGTCCTCGCCCTCGTCCCCCGCACCCACCCCGGCGTCACGCTCGACGACCAGGTGTCCACCAGCGGAGAGCCGCTCGCCGAGGTCCGGCTGGATTCCGTACGCATCAGCGCCCGGGAAGTGGTCACCGACCCCGCCGCCTGGGACTCGCTGCGCCACGTTCTGACCACCGGCACCTGCGCACTCGCCCTGGGGCTCGGGGAACGCGTACTGGCCATGACCAGCGACTACACCAGCAAGCGCGAACAGTTCGGGTTTCCGGTGGCCACCTTCCAGGCCGTCGCCTGCCAGGCCGCCGATCGCTTCATCGACCTGCGTGCCATGGAGGCCACACTCTGGCAGGCCGCCTGGCGCATCACCACCGAAGCGGCCGGCCCGCTACCGATCGCCGGTGATGTCGCGGTCGCCAAGATCTGGGCCTCCGAGGGCGTACGCCGCGTCGTCCAGACCGCCCAGCATCTGCACGGTGGCTTCGGCGCCGACACCGATTACCCGCTGCACCGCTACCACGCCTGGGCCAAGCAACTCGAGCTCTCCCTCGGCCCCGCCGCCGCCCACGAGGAGTCCCTCGGCGAGCTGCTCGCGGCACACCCGCTGGGCTGAGGCGAGTACAAGCCGGAGCGTGTGCTGGGGCGGCGGGCGCCGGGTCGCCGTAACGGCGCCGGGTTTCAGGCTTCTGGCCACGGGCCGCCACGGGCCACGGATGGCGACCGCCGACCGCCGCATGCTCCGTCAACAGTCCGGACGACCATCCAGCGCGGCCTCCGTCGACCACCACGGAGCAGGCGACTGACGACTGTTCGGGGGCTGATGACTGTCCCGGGGGGGGACGGCCGCCCGACAGCCCAGCTCTCCGGCTCTCCGGCGCTCCGGCTAGATGACCGAGCCCGAGCCGCCCTTGCCGTCCGAGACGGGACGGCCGGCGGCCTCCCATGCCTGCATGCCGCCCGCGACGTTCACCGCGTCGACGCCCTGCTGGATCAGATACTGCGCCACCTGTGCCGAGCGCCCGCCGACCCGGCACAGCACGTACACCTTGCCGTCCTGGGGAGCCGCCTCGGTCAACTCCCCGTAGCGGGCGACGAATTCACTCATCGGGATGTGCAGCGCGCCCTCGGCGTGCCCCGCCTCCCACTCGTCGTCCTCGCGCACATCCAGGAGGAAGTTCTCCGACGTGAGAGCGTCGACACCGACCGTGGGCACAGAACCAAATTGCATGGTCCCGACGCTACCCGACCAGCTGCGCGAGGTACGTCTCGCGTTCCGCGACATCGGCGAGCAGCTTCTCGGCGATCTCGTCCAGCAGCGCGTCCGGGTCCTCCGGCGCCATCTTGATCATCGCGCCGATCGCGCTCTCCTCCAGCTCGGCGGCCATCGCGGCCAGCAGCTCCTTGCGCTCGGCCAGCCACTCCAGCCGCGCGTAGAGCTCCTCGCTCTCGCTGAGCCGCTCCTCGACCGGCGCGGGGCCGGCCTCCCACTCCCGCGCCAGCTCGCGCAGCGCCGTCTCATCGCCCTGGGCGTACGCCATGTTGACCCGTGCGATGAAGGCGTCCCGCCGCGCACGCTCCGCGTCGTCCCGCGCCAGGTCCGGGTGGGCCTTGCGCACCAGGTCGCGGTAGACCTTGCGGGCCTCTTCGCTGGGCCGCACCTTCTGCGGCGGCTGCACCGACTGCTCGGTGAGCATCGCCTGGGCCTCGGGAAACAGCCCGTCCGCCCCCATCCAGCCGTGGAACAACTCCTCGACCTCCGGCATCGGCAGCACCGACGCCCGCGCCTCCCGCGCCTTGCGGAGGTCCGCGGGATCGCCCGTACGCGCCGCCACCGCCTCGGCGATCTGCGCGTCCAGCTCGTCCAGCCGTGCGTACATGGGGCCGAGCCGCTGGTGGTGCAGGCGGGAGAAGTTCTCCACCTCCACCCGGAAGGTCTCCACCGCGATCTCGAACTCGATCAGCGCCTGCTCCGCGGCCAGCACCGCCTTCGCCAGCCGCCGGGTCGCCTCGTCCTGAGCCGCGGTCGCCTGCTCGTCCGGCGCACCACCCGGCTCGGGCGCTGCCTCGGCCTGGCCAACCCCCGGCTCGGATCCCGCCCCGGCCTGACCGACGCCCGCGTCGGATCCTGCCCCGGCCCGATCGACGCCCTGATCAGGCCCCGCCGCGGCCTGACCCACGGGTGGATCGGTGTGGGCCCTGCGGCCGAGGTCCGACCCTTCCGAGCCCGCGACGTGATCCTCCGGACCGTCGTCGTGCCCGAGCTGGTCGCTCTGCCCGCCGTCGCGGGCGTCCGGTGCCTGCGGGTCGGCCTGGGCGTCCGGGGTGCCCGGTACGTCCGGTCGGTGCTGGCCGTCCTGCGCGTTCTCCGCGTGCGAGTTCGTCACCCGGCCAGCGTACGGCCCCGCTGGGCGAGGCCCTCCACGGCCATTCAATCGCTTCCAGCTGGGCTCGGGGCCCCTCCCCCCCCAGCCCACCCACCCCCACCTACCGCCCACCGCCAACGAACCCCAAGCCCGCACACCCCCGACCAGACCGCCCCCAAGCCCACGACCCCAACAGGCCCCAAGCCCCCGAGTCCCCGGGCCCCCAGCCCCAACCAAGCCCAAGCCCCGCCCAGCCCCCAACCGACCACCGAGCCCGAACCCGACCCCCCATCCCCAGCCCGCCAACACCCCAAGCGCCCACCGGCACCCCACCCAAGCCCCGGCCCCAGCCCAGAGCCCAAGCCCGCGCGCGCCCGTCTCCCCTCCCCTCACACCCCCATCTCTGCCTCAACCCGCCCGTTCTTCACCGCCGCTGTCAGTGCCGCGTGGTCCGCTTCCGTGCGGTCCGCGTAGGAGACCGCGAAGGTGGCTATGGCCTCGTCCAGTTCGTCGTTCTTGCCGCAGTAGCCGGCCAGCAGGCGCGGGTCGGCGCTGTGGGAGTGCGCACGGGCCAGGAGGGCACCGGTCATCCGGGCGTAGTCGTCCATCTGGTCGCCGGACAGCTGCGTCGGGTCCACGCTGCCCTTGCGGTTTCTGAACTGGCGGACCTGGACCGGCAGCCCCTCCTGTGGGCCGCGGCCCGAGGCCGCGCCACCCGTGCCCGTCGACGCCACGCCCTGCACCGTCGTCCAGCCCAGCAGGATGTCGCTGACCACCTGCATCCGGCGCTGCCCGAGCACCACCCGGCGGCCCTCGTGCACCACCGACGGCACCGGGAAGCCGGCCTTCTCCGCGAAGGGCGCCAGCGCCGAACTGCGTGCCTCCTTCACCTGCAGGACCAGCGGCTCGCCCCGGTGGTCCAGCAGCAGCACCACATACGAGCGCAGGCCCACACTGCCCGTGCCGACCACGCGGAAGGCCACATCGTGCACCGCGTACCGGGCCAGCAGGGGCAGCCGGTGCTCGGCGATCGTGTCCAGATAGCCGGTGAGGGACGTGGCCACGGCTGCTGCCTCCGCATCCGGCACCCGTCGCAGCACCGGCTGGGCATCCACGAACCGGCGGCCGCCGTCCGCCGTCGGCTCCGTCGCCTTGGCCGCGAACCGCGCGCTGGTGTTCTTGCGGGCCTTCTCCGCGACCCGCTCCAGCGTTCCCAGCAGATCCCGGGCGTCGGCGTGCGAGACCAACTCCTCGTCCGCGATCGCGTTCCACGCCCCGATGACCGGCAGCTTGGCCAGCAGCCGCATCGTGTGCCGGTAGGAGCCCGCCGCGTCCAGCGCCGCCTTACGGCAGTCGTCCTCGTCTGCGCCGGCCTCCCGGCCGGCCAGCACGATCGACGTCGCGAGCCGCTTCAGATCCCACTCCCACGGCCCGTGCAGGGTCTCGTCGAAGTCGTTGAGGTCGATGACGAGGCCGTCGCGGGCGTCGCCGTAGAGGCCGAAGTTGGCGGCGTGCGCATCTCCGCATATCTGCGTGCCGATGCCGGTCACCGGGCCGGCGGCCAGGTCGTACGCCATCAGGCCTGCGGAGCCACGGAGGAAGGCGAAGGGGCTCACGGCCATCCGCCCGACCCGTATCGGCGTCAGCTCGGGCAGCCGGCCGGCGTTGGACTCCTCGACCGCAGCGACCGCGTCCGGCCGCCCGTCCGCGATCGACAGCACGGCCTGCCCGGAACGCGGGAGCCGCTCCCGCAGCGCCCGCCCGACGGCCTTGGGCGACGGCCCCTGTGCATCCGGATCGGCAAACCCCGGTACGTACGGCACACGCGGCATAGCGGGCCACCTCCCCCTTCACGATCTGTGTCCGGTGTTCTTGATGTCCCTGTGCTTCAGCTTCAGTTTCTCTGTGTACTGCGTTCGTCCGCGCGCCGGGCGGTTCCGGCCTGCCGACGTGCATGACGTTACCGAGGTCCTGGCGCGGCCCGCAGAGCCTGTGGATAACTCTCCGGACGGCTAGACGCCCACCGCCTCCTCCATCTCCTCCTCCCTCTCGCCCGCCAGCTCCGCGGCCGCCTCCGCGGGCCCGTGACCCGCCCCCGCTGCTCCCCCTGCGGTCCGCACCGGCCGGCCGCTCCGTTCCGGAGCCGGGTCCGGCACCGTCGCCGCCACCGCGGCCGCCGCCACCGCCGCGGCATGGGCCGCCGCCTCCGCCTCCGCGGTACGCCGCCGCTTCTCGGCCAGGGCCGCCGCCCCGACCGTCACCAGGCCGACGACCAGCCACCACACCAGCGTCCAGACGTGTCCCGACAGTCCGTAGCCGTCGAAGTAGACATGGCTGCGGGTGCCCTCCACGAAGCCCGCACCGTTCCAGAACGAGTGCAGCGCCGCGAAGAACCCGTTCTGCATCTCGGGGCGGAAGATCCCGCCGGAAGACGTGAAGTTGAGCATCACGAAGAGGGTCATCACACCGAGCGTCGTCCAGCGCCTGAGGAAGGTGTGCAGGCCGGTGCCGATCAGCAGAATGCCCGCGGCGTAGAGCCAGGCCATGCCCCACAAGCCGCCGAGACCGTGGTCGACGAGGTGGAAGACCGGGCCGGCGAATGCCGTCCCGATGAGGCCGACGACGAAGGAGGTGCCGAGGGCCAGCGCCGCCCGCAGCCGGAGCGGCAGCACGGCTCCGGCGCCGCCGATCACCGCGACCGAGGCGTACGAGCCGATGCTGATCGCGACCAGCAGGAAGAAGATGCCCTGACCGGTCGGGTCGTCCTCGGCGGTCGGCGCCACGTCCGTGACCTTCAGCGGGGCGCCCTGTTGCTCCGCGATCGGGGTGAAGACCTTCTGGACGACGGTCGCGCTGGTGTCGGAGGCAGCCGTCGCCACCAGCAGCTCGGGCGCAGGCTTCCCCGGTCCCGCCGCCCCGCCGGCACCGGTCGTACCCGCCGACGCACTCAACGCACCCGCCTCGCCGGCCCTGTCCGCCCCGTGCGAAGCCCCCTTCGCCACAGTCGCATCCGCCGTGCCCCCCGTGCCCGCCGCACCCTTCGCACCATGCGCAGAGATCACATACGCGCCGAAGATGTCCTGGTGCTTGAGCCGTTCGACCGCCGCCGACCGGTCACCGACGGTCCGTACGTCCAGGTCACCGGCCGCCTTGTCGTTGATCGACTGGGCGAGGAGCTGGGCGCTCCGGCCCTGTCCGACGACCGCGACGGGCAGATGGTGCGGCGCGGGGTGCGCGAAGGCACCCAGATACGCCAGTCCCATCCCGATGCACATCAGCAGCGGGGTGATCAGGTGCGTCAGGACGTGACGCAGCCCGGTGGCGTGGCCGCCGCGCGCGGCACGGTGCTCGTTTCGGTGATCGGGACGTCGGACCGTACTCATGGGCCAGGCCTTCTCAAGCTCGTCGGATCAGCTGTCGCCGTCAGGTGGCCGGAACCAGTAGTTGGCTATTACAACTCTTGAACCACGTTGTACTATACAACTACCTCTACGAAAGGCAACCCGTGGCTCACCGCGAGGACTCCGTCGAGACCATCCAGCAGGAGATGACCGCGTTCGCCCGCCGGGCCCGCGCGACCGCCGCCCGGATGCATCCCGAGCTGTCGCTGGTCTCCTACACCCTGCTTGCGCACCTCGATGACCAGCAGGGATGCCGCGCCACGGACCTCGCGGCGCACTACTTCCTGGACAAGTCCACGGTCAGCCGGCAGATCGCCGCACTGGAGAAACTCGGCTTCGTCGAGCGCCGCGTCGACCCGGAGGACCACCGCGTCCAGGTGCTGCACCCCACCGAGAAGGGCGCCCAGGTGCTCGCCAATGTCACCGCCAGCCGCCGCCAGGCGTTCCACGAGCGGCTGGCCGACTGGGACGAGGAAGACCTCGACCGCTTCGCGACCTACCTGCGCCGCTACAACGCCGCACAGGAACGGCTGGGGTAAGACAGCCACCCGAGCGCCACCCGAGCGCGCCCCAACCGAGCGCGCCCCCAAAGACGGGGCCGCCGCACCACCCGTCGGCACCCTGCCCCGCGGCGCCTACTTCCGGAACTGCTCCGGACACTGCCCGCCGTCGGCGAGGTAGGTCTCCGCCCAGCGCCCCAGCTCCTTGAGCGCGGGCTCCATCGCCAGACCGGCCTCCGTCAGCCGGTACGAGACCCGCAGCGGCGGACCCGCGTCCACCTCGCGGACGACCAGACCGGTCGCCGCGAGCTCCATGAGGCGGTCGGAGAGCATCCGCTCACTGATCCCGGGGATGGCCCGCCGCAGATCGGCGAAGTGCACCGGACCCGGCATCAGGGTCGCGACGATCAGCCCCGTCCAGCGCTTCCCGAACAGCTCGAAGACGCGCGTCATCCCGCCGTCGACCTGCCTGCACATCGCCTCGCCGTGGTCCGCCATATACCCAGAGTACCGCCTTCCCGTTGGCTACTGCGGAAAAGTAAGTTCCTGTGCTATCAATAGGGACGTACGGAATTCAATCAGTGGTCGCGCACCGCCCGGCCGCCTACCGAAGGACCGATTCCCATGGCCACGCTTCTGCTCATCGACTCCTCCGTTTTTCCCGAGGGCGGCTCCGCCTCCCGTTCGGTCACCGCGGCCTTCCGCAAGGCCTGGAAGGAGCAGCACCCCGACGGCACCGTGATCCACCGCGACCTGGCCGCCGATCCGCTGCCGCACCTCGACGGCGTCGGCACCTCCGCCGGCTTCTCCGACCCGGCCACCCACACCCCCGAGCAGCAGGAGGCCTTCGCACTGCGCGTGAAGCTCGCCGAGGAGCTGGAGCAGGCCGACGCGATCGTCATCGGCGCCCCGATGTACAACTTCACGATCCCCTCCACGCTCAAGGCGTGGCTCGACCAGGTGATCATCATGGGCCGTACGGCGGGGGAGCAGCCGTCGGCCAAGGGCACCCCGGTCACCGTCGTCGCCAGCCGCGGCGGTTCCTACGCGCCCGGCACGCCCCGTGAGTCCTTCGAGTACGTCCAGAACTACCTGGAGGCCGTGCTGAACGGCGGTCTGGGCCTCGAGGTCGACTTCATCGTCCCCGAGCTGACCATGGCCCCGAACAACCCGGCGATGGCCGAGCTGATCCCGCTGTACGAGACCTCCCGCGACAAGGCCCACGAGGACGCGGCGGCCAAGGCCAAGGCTCTCGTCGAGCGCCTCGCCGCCTGAGCCCGGCCGAGACCCGAGCCCGGGGAGTGGGCTGCCGGCACGGCTTCCCACGGACTGACGCAGCCACCTCCCGGCGGGCGGCCGCCCGTATGGCATCGCCACCCACGCGCCCGCCCCGGGGGCACCGGGCCACGCGGCTCCTCCGCCCCGTGCCCACGTCCCCGGGGCCCCCGCCTCACTCCGGGCGCGAGGACACCTCCCGTACCGGCGCCCTCCCCACGCCCACCGCCACCAGTGCCCCCACGGCGAGCGTCCCGCCCAGCCACATCACACCGACCGCGCCCCAGCCGTCCGCGGCCCGCCCGCCGGCCAGCGCCCCCAGTGCGATAGCCCCGTTGAACACCGCCACGAACAGTGCGGAGGCCGCCTCGCGGGCACCCGGTGCGGCCGCCATCAGCCAGGTCTGCGTGCTGACCGAGACACCCCCGTAGGCCAGCCCCCATACGGCCACCACGACAGCCGCCCCCGGCACCCCTGCCCCGCGCCCCACCAGCGGCATCAGCAGCACCGCCCCCGCGAGCACCCCACAGATCACCAGCAACGCCGCCCTCGGTGACCGCGCCGCCCCGGCCCCTGCCAGGAAATTCCCGGCCAGACCCGCGAGGCCGAACGCCAGCAGCAGCGTGCTGATCTGCCCGGCCTCCGCACCGGCCACCTCCTCCAGCACCGGCCGCACATAGGTGTACGCCGCGAAGTGCCCGGTCACCAGGAGCGCCACCAGGACGAGCCCGGTCCGTACGGGGGCGCCGCGCAGCACGGCCAGCACCCCGTTCAGCCGCACCGCGGCGGCCTCCGGCAGCGGCGGCAGCAGTACGGCCAGTGCGACCGCGACCGCCCCGCAGACCACGGCCATCGCCCCGAACGCCGTTCGCCGGCCGCCCAGTTCGCCCAGGAAGGTGCCGGCCGGCACACCCAGTACGGACGCCGCCGCGACCCCGCTGAAGATCAGGGACGTCGCCGCCGCCACGCTCCGCGCGGGCACCAGCCGCACCGCGAGCCCCGCCGCGATCGCCCACACCCCGCCCATTCCCAGCCCCACCAGCACCCGTGCCACCAGCAGCACCACGACATTCGGCGCATACGCCGCCAGCAGATTGGCCGCCGCCAGCGTGCCCATCAGGGCGACCAGCACCGCCCGCCGGTCCCGCCGCCCCACGAGCATCGTCAGCAAGGGCGCCGACACCGCCGCGACCAGGCCCGTGACCGTCAGCGTCAGCCCCGCCGTACCGGCCGAGATCCGCAACTCCCGGCCGATCGGGGTCAACAGCCCCACCGGCAGCATCTCCGACGTCACCACCGTGAACGTCGCCGCGGCCAGCGCCCCGACCGCCGGCAGGCCACCGCCCCGCTTCCGCCCCGACTCCGCTGCTCGCGCGGCCACTTCGGCGCCACGGGCCGCCGCCCCGCCCTCGATGTTCGTCATGCCCCCAGCCAACGCCCGCACCGCCGGGGGAACAACGGCCCACCTCTCACCCTTCTATGAGCAGGACTCATCGATTCACCGCGCAGACCACCGACCGATCCCCGGAGGAACCCCATGAGCGGCCCGCCCGCCGCGACCGCCGGCCTGCCCGCCCCCGGCCTCGAACTCCGCGAGCTGGAATGCTTCCTCGTCCTCTCCGAGGAGCTGCATTTCGGCCGCACCGGCGAGCGGCTGTATGTCTCGCAGAGCCGCGTCAGCCAGCTGCTGCGCGCCCTGGAGTCGCGGATCGGCGCCCGTCTCGTGGACCGCACCAGCCGCCGGGTCCGCCTCACCCCGCTCGGCGAGGAGTTCCGTACGTCGCTGCGCCCCGCCTACGACGCGCTGCGCACCACCGTCGAGAGCGCCCGCAGCGCCGCCCGCGGGATCGAGGGCCGTCTGACGATCGGCTTCCAGGGCACCGCGGACGACCGCATCATGCGGGCCATCGACGTCTTCCACCGACGCCACCCGGGCTGCGCCACCGAGATCGTCGAGATCCCGCTGTGCGATCCCTTCGGCGCGCTGCGCGGCGGCGCGGTCGACGCCGCCGTGACGCTCCTGCCCGTCGCCGAGCCCGATCTCACCCTCGGCCCCGTCTTCCCGGCCCAGCAGCAGACCCTCGCCGTCTCCGTACGGCATCCGCTGGCGTCCCGCGCCTCGATCGGCGCCGAGGATCTCGCCACCGTCCCGCTGGTCTCCCCGGCCGGCCCGGCGCCGGCCTACTGGCGCACGGCCCACGCCCCGGCCGCCACGCCGCAGGGCCGTCCGATCCCCGCGGGGCCCGCCGTCAGCACGCTGCAGGAGGGCCTCACCCTCGCCGCGGCCGGCCGCGGCGGCATGCTGCTGTGCCGCCCCACCGCCGACTACCACGGCCGCCGCGACCTCGTCTTCGTCCCCGTCACCGGCCTGCCGGGTTCGGTCCTGGGGCTGGTCCACCACACCGCCCGGGAGACCGCCCGGGTCCGCGCGTTCCGTACGGTCGTCACGGAGATCGCCGGGTGACGGAGGCCACGGCGGGGCGGAAGCGGCCACGGCGAGGGCGGCGGCGGGCGCGGATGTGAGGTAGGCCTCAACGGGCCGGCCGAGGCCTGCCCGTGAGGGCGTCCCTCACCGCGTCCGTGACGTACCCAACAACGTGATGAAGACAACGAAAGACCCCCGGTCCGGATTTCTCCGGAGACCGGGGGTCTCATCTGTGCGCGAGGGGGGAGTTGAACCCCCACGCCCTTTCGGGCACTGGAACCTGAATCCAGCGCGTCTGCCTATTCCGCCACCCGCGCATGGGTGCTGCCGGTTGATTCTCTCACGTGATCCGGGCTGTTCCGTCCGGGTCTTGTGCGAGCGCCTGCCGACATCCAGAACACTAGCACGCTGTCGGGGGTGCCTTCACACGCCTTTCCCCCGGTCCCCGCCCTGCGGCAACCCGGGCGGCACCCCGCCTCACCCCGGGCATTCGCGGAGCGCTGCCCAGAGGGTTCACACTCGCGGTAGCTGCAAACAGAGTGAGGGCCACCCGGGCCGGCCGGGGCGCCCGACCCCGCGCCATGTCCGACTCCGGCACCCGCCCGCCCGGAGTGGTCGGCGGTTGCGGGACACTGTTTGCGGGGCACATCTACGATCGCAGTGCACGAGCAGTGGGCAAGGAGCAAGCAAGCACCGGGCAACCCTGTGAGGGGCGACACTCGTCCTCAAGGCGGGAAAGGGGAACCAGCCGATTTCCCGACGCGTGGATACGATCAGTAAGCAGTATCAGGACGACTCGATCAGGACGACCCCGACGAAGACTGAGGAAGGAGGTGCCCCGTGGGAGTACTGAAGCGTTTCGAGCAGCGGCTCGAAGGTCTCGTCAACGGCACCTTCGCCAAGGTGTTCAAGTCCGAGGTGCAGCCCGTTGAGATCGCCGGCGCGCTGCAGCGCGAGTGCGACAACAACGCCACCATCTGGAACCGCGACCGCACGGTCGTCCCCAACGACTTCATCGTCGAGCTGAGCACCCCCGACTACGAGCGGCTGAGCCCCTACAGCGGGCAGCTCGGCGACGAGCTCTCCAGCATGGTCCGCGACTACGCCAAGCAGCAGCGGTACACCTTCATGGGCTCGATCAAGGTCCATCTGGAGAAGGCCGACGATCTCGACACCGGCCTGTACCGCGTGCGCAGCCGCACGCTCGCCTCCAGCTCGTCCCAGGACCAGCCGGGCCCCGCTGCCGACCGCCGCTCCGCCGCGATGCCTCGCGGCGGCCAGCCCGGCGGCGGCCATGTGAGCCCGCCCCCCATGCCTTCGTCCCCGCCTCCCGGCGGCGCACAGTCCGTACCCCGTACGGCACCGCCCGGTGCAGGACCGCAGCCCCAGGCACAAACCAGGCGCTGGATCGAGATCAACGGCACCCGCCATCAGATCTCCCGCCCCACGCTCGTGCTGGGCCGCAGCACCGACGCTGACGTACGGATCGACGACCCGGGTGTCTCCCGGCGTCATTGTGAGATCCGGGTCGGAACGCCCCCCATGATCCAGGATCTGGGTTCCACGAACGGCATCGTGGTAGACGGGCAGCACACCACTCGCGCTAATCTCCGCGACGGCTCGCGGATTGTCGTGGGCAGTACCACCATCGTTTACCGGCAAGCCGAAGGGTGAAGCGGGGGCAATGTCAGAGCTGACCCTCACGGTCATGCGGTTGGGTTTCCTCGCCGTACTGTGGCTGTTCGTCATCGTGGCCGTTCAGGTCATCCGCAGCGATCTGTTCGGCACGCGCGTCACACAGCGCGGTGCCGCCCGTCGCGGCGGACAGGAACCGCGTGCGCAGCGGCAGGCTGCCGCGCCACCGCAACAACAGCGCCGCCAGGAAGGCGGACGCGGCAACAACAACCGGCAGCGCCGAGGAGCCCCCACGAAGCTCGTGGTCTCCGAGGGCTCGCTGACCGGCACCACCGTCGCCCTCCAAGGCCAGACCATCTCCCTGGGCCGTGCGCACGACTCCACGATCGTGCTGGACGACGACTACGCGTCCAGCAGGCATGCCAGGATCTACCCGGACCGTGACGGCCAGTGGATCGTCGAGGACCTCGGTTCCACCAACGGCACGTACCTGGACCGGACCCGACTGACGACCCCGACACCGATTCCGCTGGGAGCCCCGATCCGCATCGGCAAGACCGTCATCGAGCTGCGGAAGTAGTACGACAATGAGCGAGCGGAGCGAGCGAGCCGCGGCGGTCCACTCGGCGGACCCGGGCGTGCTCCCGACCGGAGGGTGGGCAGTGTGGCTCGAAGAGACCGGCTGTACCCCGAGCCGACGGGTGAGGTGCGCATGAGTCTGTCACTGCGCTTCGCCGCCGGATCGCACAAGGGCATGATCCGCGAGGGCAACGAGGACTCCGGCTACGCCGGGCCACGGCTGCTCGCCATCGCCGACGGCATGGGCGGCCAGGCCGCCGGTGAGGTCGCCTCCTCCGAGGTGATCTCCACACTCGTCCAGCTCGACGACGACGTCCCGGGCTCCGACCTCCTCACCTCCCTGGGCACGGCCGTCACGCGCGCCAATGACCAGCTGCGGGTGATGGTCGAAGAGGACCCCCAGCTGGAGGGCATGGGCACGACCCTGACCGCCCTGCTGTGGACCGGGCAGCGACTCGGGCTCGTCCACGTCGGCGACTCGCGTGCGTACCTGCTGCGCGACGGCGCCCTGACCCAGATCACCCAGGACCACACCTGGGTGCAGCGGCTGGTCGACGAGGGCCGGATCACCGAAGAGGAAGCCACCACCCATCCGCAGCGGTCGCTGCTGATGCGGGCGCTGGGCAGCGGCGATCATGTCGAGCCCGATCTGTCGATCCGCGAGGTGCGCGCCGGCGACCGGTATCTGATCTGCTCGGACGGGCTGTCCGGGGTGGTCAGCCACCAGACGCTGGAGGAGACCCTCGCCAGCTACCACGGGCCGCACGAGACGGTGCAGGAGCTGATCCAGCTCGCTCTGCGCGGCGGCGGACCCGACAACATCACCTGCATCGTCGCCGACGTCCTGGACGTGGACGGCAACGAAACGATGGCCGGGCAGCTCAACGACACCCCGGTCATCGTCGGCGCCGTCGCGGAGAACCAGCACCAGCTCAGCGACCCGAGCACGCTGCAGACCCCCGCCGCCCGGGCCGCCGAACTCGGCCGGCCCGGCGGACCGAACCCGGGCGCCCCCGGTGCCTTCGGACCGCCCGGCAGCGGTGACCCGGAGGTCGGCGGACCGCCGCAGGGCTCGTTCGGCGCGTTCATGGACGAGGACTTCGTCAAGCCCCGGCGGCGCGGGCGGTGGCTCAAGCGGTCACTGCTCATCGCGCTGGCGCTGGCCGTCGTGGGCGGCGGCTGCTACGCGGGCTACAACTGGACGCAGACCCAGTACTTCGTCGGTGCCAAGGACGACCACGTCGCGCTCTACCGGGGCATCAGCCAGGACCTCGCGTGGATCAGGCTCAATGGCGTGGACGAGGACCACCCCGAGATCGAACTCAAGTACCTGCCGCAGTACCAGCGGAATCAGGTCAAGGAGACGATCGCGGTCGACAGCCGCACTCAGGCGGGAGAAAAGGTCACCGAATTGAGTAAGCAGGCCAATGCCTGCCGTACCAAGGAGCAGCGGGAGGCCGCCGAGCGTGACGCGGCGCGTCACCCGGGCCACGGCCAGACGGGCACACCGAGCAAGCCCGGCTCTCCGTCAGCTTCACCGTCCGGTACGCCGAGCGCCAAGCCCGGCAGCACCGGCAAGAACAGCGGCACCGGCACCGCCGGCGCACTGGCGGCGACCACGTCTCCGTCTCCCAAGGCCACTCCCAGCCAGGCCCCTTCCCAGGAGCAGCAGAAGCTGGAAAAGAATTGCAGCACCCAGCAGTGAGGGCGTAGGGGGCCGTAGATCTCATGAGCAGCACCACCAACACCACCACCATCGGCACCATCGGAGCCCCGAGCCGCCGCAACACCGAGCTGGCGATGCTCATCTTCGCGGTGCTGATTCCGGTGTTCGCGTACGTCAACGTCGGTCTGGCGAAGGACGGTTCGGTGCCGGCCGGCGTGCTGGGCTACAGCCTCGGGCTCGGCCTGCTGGCGGGCGTCGCGCATCTCGTCGTCCGCAAGTGGGCGCCGTACGCGGATCCGCTGATGCTGCCCATCGGCACCCTGCTCAACGGCCTGGGTCTGATCTTCATCTGGCGGCTGGACCAGGAGCCCTCGCTGGGCAAGGCGATGGCTCCCAACCAGCTGATGTGGTCGACCTTCGGCGTCGCCCTCTTCCTCGGCATCCTGATCTTCCTCAAGGACCACCGCGTCCTGCAGCGCTACACCTACATCTCGATGGTGGTCGCGCTGGTGCTGCTGGTCGCCCCGGTGTTCTTCCCCGGTGTGAACGGCGCAAAGATCTGGATCACGATTCCGGGTCTCGGCTCGCTGCAGCCCGGTGAGTTCGCGAAGATCATCATCGCGATCTTCTTCGCCGGCTATCTGATGGTGAAGCGGGACGCGCTGGCCCTGGCCAGCCGCCGCTTCATGGGCCTGTACCTCCCCCGCGGCCGCGACCTCGGCCCGATCCTCGTCATCTGGGCGCTGAGCCTGATGATCCTGGTCTTCGAGACCGACCTGGGTACCTCGCTGCTGTTCTTCGGCCTGTTCGTCGTGATGCTGTACGTGGCGACCGAGCGGACCAGCTGGATCGTGTTCGGTCTGCTGCTCAGCGCGGGCGGCGCGGTCGCGGTGGCGACGTTCGAGTCCCACGTCCAGACGCGTGTGCACAACTGGCTCAACCCGCTGGAGCTGGTCAACGGCGGTGTCACCGAGACCGCCCAGGCCATGTACTCCTTCGGGTCCGGCGGCATCCTCGGCTCCGGTCTGGGACAGGGCTACTCCCGCCTCATCCTGGGCATCGCGCCGAAGAGTGACTACATTCTCGCCACGGTCGGTGAGGAGATCGGGCTGGCCGGCCTGATGGCCATCCTGATGCTGTACGGCCTGCTGATCGAGCGCGGTATCCGTACGGCGCTGGCGGCCCGCGACCCGTTCGGCAAGCTGCTGGCGATCGGCCTGTCCGGCGCCTTCGCCCTGCAGGTCTTCGTCGTCGCCGGTGGTGTGACGGGCCTGATCCCGCTGACGGGTATGACGATGCCGTTCCTCGCCCAGGGTGGCTCGTCCGTGATCGCCAACTGGGCGCTGATCGCGATCCTGCTCCGGATCAGCGACACCGCGCGCCGCCCGGCGCCGGCCCCCGCTCCCTCCACCGACGCCGAGATGACCCAGGTGGTCCGTCCGTGAACAAGCCCCTGCGCCGGGTCGCGATCTTCTGCGGCCTGCTCGTCCTCGCCCTGCTGGTCCGCGTCAACTGGGTGCAGTTCGTCCAGGGTGACGAGCTCAAGAACGACCCGCACAACCGCCGGGTCGCCATCGAGCGCTACAGCACCCCGCGCGGCAACATCATCGTGGACGGCAAGGCCATCACCGGCTCCTCGACCACGGACAGCGGCGACTTCAAGTACAAGCGGACGTACAAGAACGGCAAGATGTGGGCGCCGGTCACCGGCTACGCCTCGCAGGCCTTCGACGCCAACCAGCTCGAGAAGCTCAACGACGGCATTCTCACCGGCACCGACGACAGGCTCTTCTTCAGCCGCACGGTCGACATGTTCACCGGCAGCAAGCAGAAGGGCGGCAACGTGGTGACCACCCTCGACGCCAAGGCCCAGAAGGCGGCCTTCGACGGGCTCGGCAAGCAGAAGGGCGCGGTCGCCGCGATCAACCCGGAGACCGGCGCGATCCTGGCCCTGGCCAGCACCCCGTCCTACGACCCGTCCACCTTCGCCGGGATGAGCAACAAGGACGCCGAGGCGTACAACGCGCTGCAGAAGAAGAACAACCCCGACGAGCCGATGCTCAACCGGGCGCTGCGCCAGACCTACCCGCCCGGCTCGACCTTCAAGGTCGTCACGGCCGCGGCGGCCCTGGAGAACGGCCTCTACAACGACGTCGACTCCAGCACCCGGTCACCGCTGCCCTACACGCTCCCCGACACCTCGGGCATCGAGCTGAAGAACGAGGGCAACATCCCCTGCAAGAACGCCACCCTGCGCGAGGCGCTGCGGGTGTCCTGCAACACCGTGTTCGGCAAGATCAGCGCCGACCTCGGCAACAAGAAGATGAAGGCCGAGGCGGAGAAGTTCGGCTTCAACGACCCGGGAATCAACACCCCGGTCCGCGCCTCGGAGAGCATCTTCCCCGAGGACAACCGGCCGCAGAACGCGATGGCCGGCATCGGCCAGGCCTCCAACCGCGCCACGCCGCTGCAGATGGCCATGGTCGCCTCGGCGGTCGCCAACCACGGCAAGCTGATGAAGCCGTACATGGTCGACCGGCTGGTCGCGACGAACCTCAACGTGGTCCAGCAGCACACTCCGCAGGAGATGAGCCAGCCGCTCAGCCCGGAGAACGCGCAGAAGATCCAGAGCATGATGGAGACCGTGGTCAAGTCGGGTACGGGAACCAACGCCCAGATCCCGAACGTCACAGTCGGCGGTAAGACCGGTACCGCACAGCACGGCGAGAACAACAAGGACAATCCGTACGCCTGGTTCATCTCCTACGCGAAGACCGACAAGGGCACCCCCGTCGCGGTCGCTGTCGTCATTGAGGGATCCGACACGCTCCGCGATGACATCGCCGGTGGCAAGCTCGCAGCTCCGGTCGCGAAGCACGTCATGCAGGCGGTACTCGAAGGCGAAAAGTGACTCAGATCATGCCAATACCGGTCACGTATCAGGTTGCGGCTCCGGCCCGGTCCGGTACGGCGTGGCGGGTACGGTATGCCCGGACAGCACACCGCCGGACCACACACCGGTGCGGTCGGGACTGACGGAGAGGGCTGGAGAAGCTTATGGAAGAGCCGCGTCGCCTCGGCGGCCGGTACGAGCTGGGCTCGGTGCTCGGCCGCGGTGGCATGGCCGAGGTGTACCTCGCGCATGACACCCGCCTGGGCCGCACCGTAGCTGTGAAGACGCTGCGGGTGGACCTCGCCCGTGACCCGTCCTTCCAGGCCCGGTTCCGCCGTGAGGCCCAGTCGGCCGCCTCGCTGAACCATCCGTCGATCGTCGCGGTCTACGACACCGGCGAGGACTACGTCGACGGTGTCTCGATCCCGTACATCGTCATGGAGTACGTCGACGGCTCCACGCTCCGTGAGCTGCTGCACTCCGGAAGAAAGCTGCTGCCCGAGCGCTCGCTGGAGATGACCACCGGTGTCCTCCAGGCGCTGGAGTACTCCCACCGGGCCGGCATCGTCCACCGCGACATCAAACCGGCCAACGTCATGCTGACGCGCACCGGCCAGGTCAAGGTCATGGACTTCGGCATCGCCCGCGCCATGGGCGATGCCGGGATGACGATGACGCAGACTGCGGCGGTCATCGGCACGGCCCAGTACCTCTCGCCCGAGCAGGCCAAGGGCGAGCAGGTCGACGCCCGCTCCGACCTGTACTCCACCGGCTGTCTGCTCTACGAGCTGCTCACGGTACGGCCGCCGTTCGTCGGTGACTCACCGGTCGCGGTGGCCTATCAGCATGTCCGCGAGGAGCCGCAGAAGCCGAGCAACTTCGACCCCGAGATCACGCCGGAGATGGACGCCATCGTCCTGAAGGCGCTGGTCAAGGACCCGGACTACCGCTATCAGTCGGCCGACGAGATGCGTGCCGACATCGAGGCGGCGCTGGACGGCCAGCCGGTCGCGGCGGCCTCCGCCATGGGCGCGGCCGGCTACGACCAGGACCAGCCGACCACCATGCTGCGTCCGCAGGATCCGGCCGGCCAGACCTCCATGCTTCCGCCGATGAACGCGGACGACGGGGGCTACGGCTACGACGACCGCGGCGACCGCCGCCGCGGCGGCGGCCAGAAGAAGAGCAACACCTCGACGATCCTGCTGGTGCTTGCGGCCGTCCTCGTCCTGGTCGGTGCGATCTTCATCGGCAAGGCGATGTTCACCAGCAGCAATACGGACGGCAAGGTGTCGGTGCCCGACCTCGTCGGCAAGACCCGCGCCGAAGCGAAGGACTCCGGACGGAACGGCGGCTTCAAGGTCTCCGAGGCCGGTCGCAAGGCCTGCGACAACGTCAAGAAGGGCCAGGTCACCGAGCAGTCCCCGGAGGCCGGCAAGACGATCGACAAGAATGACACGGTCGACGTGACCATGTGCACGGGCGCCGTCAAGGTCACCGTTCCGGACGTGGAGGACCTCGCGTTCGAAAGTGCTCGTGACCGCCTCGAACGCAAGGGCTTCAAGAACGTCAAGAAGGTCCCTGAGGAGTCCGACCGGACGCCGGGCATCGTGCTCAAGCAGAACCCCGCAGGCCAGAGCGAGGCGCCCAAGAGCACAGTGATCGTCCTCACCGTCGCCCAGGAGTCCCCCAAGCGGAACGTCCCGCCCGTCACGGGACAGGACTTCGAGACGGCCAAGAAGCAGCTGGACGACCTGGGCTTCGAGGTCAGCAAGACCGAACAGGAAGTCACCGACCCGAACCAGGTCGGCAAGGTGCTCAGCCAGAGCCCCGATGGCAACACCCCGGCCAAGGAGGGTTCCACTGTGACCCTCACGGTCGGTAAGGCGGGGGCCCAGACACCGGTTCCGAGTGTCGTCGGCCAGACGGTGAAGGAGGCGAAGAAGGCGCTGCAGCAGGCCGGCTTCACCAACATCCAGTTCGCCGGCGGCTCGCAGGACGACAACGCCCGCGTGGCCGCCCAGGACCCGCAGCCGCAGACACCGTCCGACCCCAAGACCACCACCGTGACGCTGACCACCATCGGTGGCGGCGGCAACGGCAATGGCGGCAACGGGGGCGACGACGGCGGCGGCTTCATCGGCGGACCGTTCGGCTAGCAGAGCAGCGGTCGCTTCGGCGAGGCAAACAGGAAGCCCCGGCAGCCCTCCAAGGGCGCCGGGGCTCTCTGTTGTCCGCTAGCGGATTTCCTTCGGGGGTGTGCGGTCCGCGTCGACCTTTTCGGTGCGCTCCAGCTCGCCCCAGACGACGTAGCGGTAGTTCGAGGTGTAGACCGGGGTGCAGGTCGTGAGGGTGATGTAGCGGCCCGCCTTGCGCTTGCCGGATTCCTTGGGGATGTCGTCGAGGACGTCCACGTTGTACTTCGAGGTCTCAGGCAGGGTCGCGAAGACCTTGTAGACGTACCAGGTGTCCTTGGTCTCGAAGACGATCGGGTCGCCGTCCTTGAGCTTGTCGATGTTGTGGAACTTCGCGCCGTGGCCGTCGCGGTGCGCGGCGAGCGTGAAGTTGCCCTTCTTGTCCTTGGGCAGCCCCGACTTGACCGGCTTGGTGTAGTAGCCGGCCACGCCCTCGTTGAGGATGTCGGCGTCGGTGCCCTTCTCGACCAGCACTTCGCCGTTGTTCATCGCCGGGACGTGCAGAAAGCCGATGCCGTCCTTGGTGTCCAGCTCCCCCGGCCCCTTGGGCCCGCTGCTCGCCCAGTGCTGACGCACCTGGTCACCCTGCTTGTGCGCTTCGCGGTCGGCGAGGACGTTGGTCCACCACAGCGAGTAGGCGACGAAGAGGCCCAGGATCAGCCCGACCGTGATCAGCAGCTCCCCGATGACGCTGACGGTGGAGGCGATGGCCCGGCGCACACGGCGCGGCTTGAGTGGCGGCGCGGACCGGTCGCATGCCTCGTCGTTTCCGGTGGCAGTCACCGCGTAGCACCCCTCTTATGTTTGCTCAGCCGGCGAGCGCATCCGGTTTGCCCTTGCTCCGCGGCCGCTCGTCGACCATCTTGCCCCAGACGATCATCCGAAAGGTACTGGTGAACTCCGGGGTGCAGGTCGTCAGGGTGATGTAGCGGCCGGGGCCGGTGAATCCCGAGCCGGGCGGCACCGGACCGATCACGCTGGTGTTGCTCGGAGACGTCTGCGGGAGGATGCTCTCCATCTCGTACGTGTAGTACGAGCTCTTCGTCTCGACGATGATCTTGTCGCCCTTGGTGAGGCGGTTGACGTAACGGAACGGCTCGCCGTGAGTGTTGCGATGGGCCGCCACCGCGAAGTTGCCCTTCTTGTCCCAGGGCATCGCCGTCTTGATCCCGCTGTTCTTGTCGTAGTGACCGATCATGCCGTGGTCCAGCACTTTGTGCTTGTCGATCCCCTCGGCTATCGGCGCCTTCACATCCAGCTTGGGGATATACATGATCCCGAAGCGCTCGCCGTCCGCGAGATTCTTCTTCTCGCCGCCGCCCTTGTCCCATTCGCTCTGCAGATTGCTGGCGGCACCTCCCGCCTCCTGTTCCGCCATCACGTTCGTCCACCAGAGCTGATAGGTGACGAACAGCAGCATCAGCACGCCGAGGGTGATGAAGGCCTCGCCCAGCGCGCGGCTGGCGATCAGGCTGGGGCTGTCCTTGGCGGCTCGTGCGGCCTGCCGGGCCTCCAGCCGGGACATGGGGGCGGGCGCCGGTTCGGAGGCGGTGGCAGCGGCGGCCGTCGCGGCGGCGCCACTGTGGCGTCCACGCCTGCCGCCCCGCTTGGCGGCCTCCTGAGCAGCCTTGCGCCGGGCCGCTCGGCCTCCGGGCGCCGGGTCCGCTGCCGCGGTTTCACGTGAAACCGTCGCCTCGGTTTCACGTGAAACGCTGTCCCCGTCGCGCTTCTCGGCCTGCCGCAGCGCCATGGTCTCGTCGTCCCGCCACGACGCGGGGCCCGTGGCCGCTGCCGGAGCGGGGCTCACGGCCGGAGTCGGGCTCACCCGCGGAGCGGGGGTGGGGGCGGGCGACGCCGGTGTCTCCGGGGCGGTACCGCGCTGAGATATCGGATCGGCGGTGGCGGGGTGGGGAGCGGGGCCGGAGCCGTGTGCCTGGCCGTAGGCGGCCGTCTGAGAGCCGTAGGACTGCCGGCCCGGCCGGGACTGCTCTTCGGGCTCCAGATGCGGGCGGAACCACGGTGAGCCCTGTCTCCCGCCCTCCTGAGCCGGTTTGCCCCGCCGGCGACCGCGGCCCGGCTGCCCGTAGGGATCCGGCGCGGGCGCGGGTGCCGGTGGCACCTGGCCCGGCAGCGGATCGGTCAGCGGGTCGGCCAGCTGCTCCACCGCCGCCTCGAACGCATCGGGCTGCACGTACGGGTCCTGCGGAGCGTAGGACCGCTCCGGCTCGTCCGGCTCGTAGGCTCTCCCTTCACGTTCGGGGCGCAGAGCGGTCACCCGCCGGCCTTGCCGACCACCGGGGCCAGCCCCGTGGAGCGCTCCACTGCCCCCTTGTCGCCGCATTCGACGAGCCAGTTGGCCAGCATCCGGTGGCCCCACTCCGTCAGGACCGACTCGGGGTGGAACTGGACGCCCTCGACGAGGAGTTCGCGGTGCCGCAGGCCCATGACGATCCGTCCGCCGGGGACGTCCTCGGCCTCCGTCCAGGACGTGACGATCAGTTCGTCGGGGACGGTGTCCGGCTCGACCGCCAGGGAGTGATAGCGGGTGGCGGTGAAGGGGGACGGCAGCCCGGAGAAGACGCCGACGTCCTCGTGGTGGACCGGCGAGGTCTTGCCGTGCAGCAGCTCGGGGGCGCGGTCCACCACGCCGCCGTACGCGACCGCCATCGACTGCATGCCCAGGCAGACGCCGAAGACCGGGACGCCGGTGTCCGCGCAGTGCCGGACCATGTCGACGCAGACGCCGGCCTGCTCGGGTGTGCCGGGTCCGGGCGACAGCAGCACCCCGTCGAAGCCGTCCTGGGCATGCCGCGGCTCGACCTCGTCGTTGCGCAGCACCTCACATTCGGCGCCGAGTTGGTAGAGGTACTGGACGAGGTTGAAGACGAAGCTGTCGTAGTTGTCGACGACGAGAATCCGTGCGGTCATCGGGCGGCCATCCCTTCATCGACAGTGACGTCATTGAAGGGGAGCAGCGGCTCCGCCCACGGAAAGACGTACTGGAAGAGTACGAAGACGACCGCCAGGACGAGCACCAGGGAAATCAGCGCTTTCACCCATGTGTTGCCCGGCAGATGCCGCCAGATCCAGCCGTACATGCTGTCGCTGTCCCCTTGCCGATGCCGATGACGATGTCGATTGCGACACCAGAGTAAGGGGCGAGGGCGGGCCCAGGTGGGTCAGCCGGTCAAAGCCGATGGCCTTCCCTGTGCCACGGGTTGGGTGGAATCGAGGTGTGCCCAGGCGATCAGCCGGTGGCTGTGGCCCCATTCCGGCTCGCAGGTGGTCAGCGTGAGATAGCGCCCGGGGCCGTTGAATCCGGACTTCCGCGGTACGGGGTCGATCACCCCGATGTCACCGGGCAGCGTCGTATAGGGCCGGTTGTCGATGCGGTAGGTGAACCAGGTCGTGCCGTCGGTCAGCACCACGGCGTCGCCGGGGCGCAGCCGCGGGAAGTCCTTGAAGGGGTCGCCATAGGTGCGGCGGTGACCGGCGACGGAGAAGTTGCCGGTCTCGCCGAGGCGGGCCGTGCGGGCGTAATGGCCGAGGCCGCGCTTGAGGACATCGGTCGCGGTGCCTTCCAGGACGGGCTTGGTCCAGTCGCTGCCCAGGCGCGGGATGTACATGACGGCGAAGGAAGCGCCCGGGGTGTAGCGGCGGGGCCGCTCGGCCGGGGCGGAGTCGCCGTCGGGGGCCGGTGTGCTGTCGGGGGCGGTGACCGGGCCCGTGGCCCACTGGTGCCGGAGTCTGCCGATCTCGCCGTCCATGGCGCTGTCGGCCCGTACGCCGGTCCAGAAGAGGACGTAGGCCACGAAGAGCACGATCAGTGCGCCGACGGTGACGCAGATCTCGCTGAGCGTCCGTACGATCCACCGCACCGTCGTCCGGCCCCGCAGCGTCATCCGGCCCCGTCCCTCCCCGGCGCCCGCGGCGTGCGGGCTACGGCTTCACAGGATGTGCGTAGTGGAGTTCCACTGTGCCGGAGTAGCCGGGAAGAGTCACCGCCTCGTGCTGGTCGACCTTCCAGCCCAGGCCGTAGGCGTTCACGTACTGGAGATAGTTCTGGATGGCCGGGGCAGCGGTCAGCGCGTTGGTGAGGGCCTCGCGGTTGCCGACGGCGGTGACCTTGTACGGCGGGGAGTAGACCCGGCCCTGGAGGATCAGGGTGTTGCCGACACAGCGCACCGCGCTGGTGGAGATCAGCCGCTGGTCCATGACCTTGATGCCCTTGGCGCCGCCGTGCCACAGGGCGTTCACCACGGCCTGCAGGTCCTGCTGGTGGATGACCAGGTCGTTGGGCTGGGGCTCGGGCACCCCGGGGATCTTGGCGGTGGCGTTCGGCGGGGCGTCGGTGAGCGTGACCGTCACGCCCTGGCCCTTCAGCGGCTTGGTGCCGGCGTTCTTCTCCAGCGCCTTGAGCTTGGCGTCCTCGGCCCGGGAGCTGCCGTTGTCGCGCTGCGCGAGAGCGTCGACCTCTTCCCGGAGAGTGGCGTTACGGTCGTCTTGGGCACCGTTTTTGTGGCTGCGTTCCTGGATGAGGTCGGACAGCCGCAGCATCGAGTCGTCCGAGCGCAGATTCGTGCCACGCGCGGTGTCGAAGCTCAGCCAGAAGAGCAGCCCGGCGAGCGCGAACACGACCAGAGTGAGGAGCCGTACGGGCCGCAGGCGGGATCGGGTGGGGCGGTCGGGGGAGTCAGCGGAATTGCTCAACGTACCCTTACTCCTTACGGCGCCACGGAAGCACTACGCTAACGGACGCCCGGGAAAGGAATCCGCTCCCCACCGCATCCGCGCCCAGGCGCACATCTCGTACCTCCCCCGCGGATGGGGCACCGCCCGCTCGAGCGAAGCCGAGAGCGGGGGAGCAGCGCATCGACAGGAGAGTTCCTCGTGCCGAAGTCACGGATCCGCAAGAAGGACGACTTCACGCCGCCGCCGGCGAAGACCACCAACCTGAAGATGAGCTCAGGCCGCGGTTGGGTGGCGCCACTGATGTTGGCGATGTTCCTGATCGGGCTGGTGTGGATCGTGATGTTCTATGTGTCCGAGGGCGATCTGCCGATCGCGGCCATGGGCAACTGGAACATCGTGTGCGGCTTCGGCTTCATCGCGGTGGGCTTCGGCGTATCCACCCAGTGGAAGTAGCGCAAGCCCTACCCAAGGCCATCCACACGGTTATCCACAGCCGGGGAAAACTTCAGAAGATCTGTGGATAACCCTCCGGAGGTTGACGCCGGTGTGATCGGCGGCACCCTCTTCCGGCCTCCCGCTCCCCCTTTCCTTACTGGGGAAACGCAGGTCGGAGCGGACCGGAACGAGAGTTCCGCACAGCATGCACAAGATCGGCCACGCACTGTGGACAACGTGACGGTACGGACCCTCAGCCCACCAGCTGAACGGTCCGTACCCACACCACCGCGATGATCGCCAGCAGCGCCACCACACAGGTAGCGCTGTGCACCAGCGTCCGCCGGTCACGCGGCGCATGCACCATCCCGAACGCCACCGCGGCGCCCACCACCAGGCCGCCGACATGGGCCTGCCAGGCGATGTGCGGCCACAGGAACGTGAAGGCCAGGTTGAGGCCGAGCAGGATCAGCACCGGCTTCATGTCGTAATTCAGCCGCCGCAGGAGCACCGCCGTCGCGCCGAGCAGCCCGAAGATCGCGCCGGACGCACCCAGCGAGGGCTGGTTCTGCGCGGCGAGGAGATACGACAGGGCGCTGCCGCCCAGACCGGCGAGCAGGTAGAGCGCGATGAACCGCAGCCGGCCGAGCGCCGCCTCCAGCGGCGGTCCCAGCCACCAGAGCGAGAGCATGTTGAACGCGAAGTGCGCGATCGCCTGGTGCAGGAACATCGAGGTCAGCAGGCGGTACCACTCGCCCTCGGCGACACCGACGAGCTGAAACCGGCTCGGGTCGGCGGCGAGCCCGAGCAGATCGAGCCGGCTGGCCAGTGGGCTCATGTCGCCGCCGGTCGCCAGCACGGCGACGAACACGGCGGCGTTGATGCCCAGCAGGATCTTGGTGATCAGCCGCGGATCGGCGGCAATCGTGCCGCCCGCGATCGTGCGCGGCGCGGCGGCCTGCGGCGCATGACCGGTGCCGCCACCGCTGCGTACGCAGTCCGGGCACTGGAAGCCGACCGAGGCGCTGACCATGCACTCCGGGCATATGGGCCGGTCACAGCGGGTGCAGCGAATTCCGGTGGAGCGATCCGGGTGGCGGTGGCAGCCCGGCAGGCCATCGTCACCCCGCGCGTCCTGCGGCTCCTTCGGGCTGCCTGGCACCTGGTCCATCCGTCCCCTCGTCCCCTTCTCCGTCCGGCGCGTCAGCACTTCGCCGTTTCCGCCCGCCTTCGCCCCGTGGACGAGCGTCGCGCCCCGCCTGATGTACGACCGGGCGGGGCGCAATGGTTCCCCGGACCCGGCCGGGGCGCACGACGCGGGTCAGCGGGTCTCGATGGCCACCGACTCGATCACGACGTCCTGGAGCGGACGGTCGGTGCGCGGGTTGGTCTGGGTGGTGGCGATGGCGTCGACGACCTTCTTGCTCGCCTCGTTGCTGACCTCACCGAAGATGGTGTGCTTGCCGGTCAGCCACGCGGTGGCCCCGACGGTGATGAAGAACTGCGAGCCGTTGGTGCCCGGGCCGGCGTTGGCCATGGCCAGCAGGTACGGCTTGTTGAAGGCCAGGTCGGGGTGGAACTCGTCCCCGAACTCGTAGCCGGGGCCGCCGGTGCCGTTGCCCAGCGGGTCGCCACCCTGGATCATGAAACCGCTGATCACCCGGTGGAAGACCGTGCCGTCGTACAGCCGGTCCGTGGACTTCTTGCCGGTCGCCGGGTGGGTCCACTCCCGCTCGCCGTTGGCGAGCTCGACGAAGTTCTTGACCGTCTTCGGTGCATGGTTCGGCAGGAGCCGAATCTCGATGTCGCCCTGGTTCGTCTTCAGGGTGGCGTAGAGCTGCTCAGCCACGATCTACCTTCCATAAGTCTTCACTGACGGTTCCTGATCCTCGCATGGACCGGCCCTCCGAAGGCCTCCTCGCCGCATGTGCGCGCCGTCCCGACCGCACCTCTTGACGGTTTTCGTGCGCATTTCCTGCGCCCGGAGCGGCAAATCGTGGCATTGTCGTCAACAAGACTCCGGAAGGTCCGCAATGACCCGGATGCCCGCTCGCACATGCCGTGCGACGCATGAGCGGGCATGATCTCCAAACGGGTGGACAGGCGACAGAGAAGACACGGGGGACCAACCCCCAAGCCCCGGACACGCCACCGAGGAGGAGGATCCCGTGACCCGCAAGAAGAGCGTGCGCGCCGCGACCGATACGGCCAAGGACAGCGTGCGGCACGCCGCGGAGGTGGTGGCTCCGTATGCCGGTACGGCCAAGGAAGCCGCCGCGCACTTCGCTCACGAGGCCCGCACGCGAGCGGCTCCCAAGGTGGCCGAGGCCGCTCATCAGGCACGCGTGCAGTACGACGCGCATCTGCACCCACGTATCGAGCACGCCCGTGGCACGCTGCCGCCCAAGGTGGACGCCGCGGCGACCCGCGCTGCCTGCCGGACCCGTAAGGCGGCCCGCCAGGCGGCCGACTACACGGCACCGCGGCTGGAGCACGCGGTGACCCACGCCCGCGCCGCGGCCGAGCCGGTGCGCGACGAGGCCCTCGCCCGCGGTACCGCCGCGCTCGCCGCCCTCCGCGGCCAGGTGACGGCCGCCGAGATCGCCAAGCTCCAGAAGAAGCACAGCCGGCGGGCCAAGTGCGGCAAGCTCGCCAAGCGCCTCACCGTGCTGGGCATCCTGGCCGGCGGTGCGATCGCCGCCTGGAAGTGGTGGGACAAGCAGGCCAACCCGGACTGGCTGGTCGAGCCGCCGGCTCCTACCGAGGTCAGCGAGCGCGGCCGGCTGAGCGCGGTCGACGGCAGCGAGGGCGCCTCGCTGGACCCCGACGTCCAGGCCAAGCAGGCCGAGGCCGATGAACGCGGCGGCAACACGGCCTGACAGCGGAGCAGCGGAGACCTCACCGGGCCGGGCCCGTCACCCCAGCGAGGGGCGGCGGGCCCGGCCCGGTCGCGTACGGCCGACGACGCCGAGCGCATGCCCCAACACTCCGTCAGAAACTCAAAAGCCCTTCTGACCAGCGGTTACGCCGATCGGAAGGGCTTTCGGGAGTGGAGCCTAGGGGAGTCGAACCCCTGACATCTGCCATGCAAAGACAGCGCTCTACCAACTGAGCTAAGGCCCCTTCGCCGACCAGGGTACCCGGTGTCCGGCCGCTTTCCCGACCGGGTATCGCCGCACACCGTTGCTCTCCGTAGGATGCTTCGCGAGATTCGCGGCAGCGAAGCGATCGGGGAGACAGGGGAGACGGTATGGACTCAGCACAGCAGGAAGCCACCGCGCGGGCCCGGGAGCTGCAGCGCAGTTGGTACGGGGAGCCTCTGGGTGCGCTGTTCCGCCGTCTCATCGACGATCTCGGCCTGAACCAGGCCCGGCTGGCCGGCGTGCTCGGTCTGTCCGCCCCCATGCTGTCCCAGCTGATGAGCGGGCAGCGCGCGAAGATAGGCAACCCGGCCGTGGTGCAGCGGGTACAGGCGCTGCAGGACCTGGCCGGCCAGGTCGCCGACGGCAGCGTCAGCGCAGCCGAGGCCACCGACCGCATGGAGGAGATCAAGAAGACGGCGGGCGGCTCGGTGCTGAACAACACCGCGCAGCAGACGTCGTCGACGGGGGCGACCACGGTCCGGCGCGTGGTGCGGGAGATCCAGTCGCTGCTGCGGTCGGTCGCCGACGCCGGGGACATCATCGATGCGGCGAACACCCTCGCCCCGGCTCACCCCGAACTGGCAGAGTTCCTCCGGGTCTACGGTGCCGGTCGCACCGCGGACGCGGTCGCCCATTACGAGGCGCACCAGAGTTAGCCACAGGGGACCTTGCGAGTTCAGAAGGCGGACGGGGCGCAATGGGTGAGATCTTCGCCGGTCGGTATGAGCTGATCGACCCGATCGGACGGGGCGGGGTGGGCGCGGTCTGGCGCGCCTGGGACGCCCGGCGCCGCCGCTACGTTGCCGCCAAGGTGCTGCAACAGAGCGACGCGCACACACTGCTGCGCTTCGTCCGCGAACAGGCACTGCGGATCGACCATCCGCATGTGCTGGCCCCGGCGAGCTGGGCCGCGGACGACGACAAGGTGCTGTTCACCATGGATCTGGTGAACGGCGGCTCGCTGGCGCATCTGATCGGGGATTACGGCCCGCTGCCGCCGCGGTTCGTGTGCACGCTCCTGGACCAGCTGCTGGCCGGGCTGACCGCGGTGCACGCGGAGGGGGTGGTGCACCGCGACATCAAGCCCGCGAACATCCTGCTGGAGGCCACCGGCACCGGCCGGCCGCATCTGCGGCTGTCCGACTTCGGCATCGCGATGCGCAAGGGCGAGCCACGGCTCACCGAGACCAACTACGTGGTGGGCACGCCCGGTTACTTCGCTCCGGAGCAGCTGCTGGGCGCCGAACCGGACTTCCCCGCCGATCTGTTCGCGGTCGGTCTGGTCGCGCTCTATCTGATCACCGGCACCAAGCCGGACGGCGAGGCGATGAGCCGGCACTTCTCCGAGCACGGCATCCCGAACGCGCCCGAGGGCGTCCCGGAGCCGCTGTGGCAGGTACTGGCGTCCCTGGTCCACCCGGATCCGGAGGCGCGGTTCAAGACGGCCACCGGGGCGCGTAAGGCGATGCTGTCGGCGGTCGAGCTGCTGCCGGACGCGACGATCGAGGAAGAGATCGTCGAGGTCTTCGACCATATAGGGCCGCTGCCGGCCGACTTCGGGCCGGACGGGCCGCTGCGTCCCAGGAACACCGCGGGACCCGCGACGGCCGGCGCCACCGCAGGCACCGGGGCCACCGGGCAGGTCTCCATGTCGGACACCGGCAGCTTCCAGCTCGCCCCGCCGGAGCCGAGCACCCCGGCGACACCGGCCCCGACGCCCACGCCCACCCCGATGCCGGGGGCGGTGGCGGGCAGCACCTCGACGGGCCACGGCAGCACGCCCACGGGCCACGGCGCCCCCTCCACCGGCCACGGCGCAAGCCTCACAGGCCACGGCGGCGCCTTCCCCCACCACGGCGGTACGCCCACCGGCCACGGCATCCCGGCCGGGCCGCCCGCCTCGTCCGGCATACCGACGACGCCGCCCCCGCCGCCGGCGCCCGCGTACGAGCCGACCGCCGCCGCCCACCCGGAACGGTCCGCGACCCGCCCCTACACGGCGGGCCCGCTCCCGGTCCCCGGACAGCCCCCGGCGGGCATCTCCGTCACCGTTCCGGCCATGGCGTACCCCGCCCCGCGCAGAAAGCCGGGACCGCCCCCGAAGGTCGCGGTCCCGGTGCTGATCGTGGCGTTGCTGTGCATCGCGGTCGGTGTCTGGGCGCTGATCGCCGCCTGACGCCCCACCACGGGGCCGATGGCCGGCAGTGGGGCCGGGACGGCACCCGGACCCGCACAGGCCCCCTACCAGCCCTGTGGCGGCCCGAACTGGCGATTCTGCAGCGCCTGTTGGGTCGAGTCCGTCGACTGTTCCGGCAGCGAAGGCTGACCCCCCGGTCCGCCCGCCGTACCCGGTCCGGCCGGTGTGGCCGCCGCACCGGCCGCCGACCGCCGCGCCACCAGCGTCCACGCTCCCAGTCCCACCAGCAGCACCACACCCGTGCCGATCCCGGCGTAGGCCACCGTCATCAAGGTGCCGCTCTTCGACGCCTCCTGTGCGGACTGGCCCTTCTCCGCCGTCTCCCGGTCCTCGGGCGTGACGGAGAAGACGCGGGTCGGCTCGGCGTAGCCGGGCCCGGGCTTGGCGGTGCCGCGGACATCCACCCGCAGGGTGAGCTCCGCGGCCTCGGGGAAGTACTGCGCGGCATCGGGGTGCAGGCTCACCTCGAGGTAGTACCAGCCCGCGAACCGCATCGCGTTGACCGAACCGGTCGAGTCAAAGCGGTTGCCGTAGTCGACGGGCGCGGTGAACTCCTTGGCGGCGGCCGGCTTCCCCGTGTACGAGACAAAGCTGGGGTTGCCGACCACACCGCGCGCCGGGTTGTGGACGCTCAGGCCGAGCACCCTGGGGAGGAAGCCGGTGGCCTTGGCCGACGTCGCGTTCGGCAGCTCGGCGCTCAGGTTGAGCCGCTGTCCCCAGTCCACCGGCACACGGTAGAAGCGGGTCTCGCCCGGCCTGATCCGGTCCTTCCAGACGCCCGTGGCGACCGAGCCCGCGTCGTTGAAGCCGGTGCCGCCCTTGGCGCTGCGCTTGGTGGTGTCCGTACGCGGCGCCGGTGTCGCGGTGCTCCAGAGGCCCTTGCCCGGCTTGGCGGGGGTGTTGCCCTCAAGCGGGGGCTCGTTGAGGTAGTTGAGTTCCAGCGGCCAGGTGTCGGGGCCGGAGGTTGCCGATCCCTCGCGAGTGATCACGAGGTAGTACGGGCCGGCCTTCTGGCACTCCGTACGGTCGGCGCCGATGCGACGGGTGGCGTAGTCGGCGATCGGGTAGGCCATTCCGCCGCCGTTGAAGGACGGCCGGGCTTCCGAACCGCAGGTCGTGCCGTCGCTGTCCTGGACGGTGAGGGTCAGCTTGTCGCCGTAGTCCTCGACCTTGGTGCCGGGCGGGGGCGCCGCGACGGCCGAGAAGTATGCGCTGGTCCTGGCGTCCAGGTTGACGGCGTACCACTTCTGCTCGCCGCGCTTGATGGAGTCGGTGTGGAGTCCGGGCTTGAGCTGCGGTGCGTGCGCGGCACTGGAGGAGCCCTCGGTCTTCGTGGCGCCCTCCGCCATGCGGTAGTGGGGGACGGCATCGGCGGAGGCCACGCCCACCGCCCCCGGCAGGATCGGCACCGCGGCGAGCGCCGCCAGCACGGCTATGCCCCTGTACGTCGTGCGCCCCGTCACCACGAGCCACCCCTCATCGGATCCGAATTCCCGCCGTCGGCACGCGGCTTTCTGCGCGCCCGCCCGTAGGCGACCGCGAGACCGGCCAGCAGCAGTACGCCCACGCCGCCGACGGCTACCGCCGCCACACGTCCTGTGGACCATCCTCCACCGCCGCCCGGCGTCCCGTCCTCCGAGGGACCGGAATCGCCCCGGGAGGTATCGGCCGCGACCGTGGCGGCCCCGGCCTGGGGGCCGCTCTTCTCCTTGCCCAGCACCGCGATCCGCAGCACCACGCCGATCTGCGGGTTCTCCGCGATCTGGGAGGCCTTGGCGCCCAGGGTCACCGCGAGGTAGAAGTCGCCCTTGCGGTGCACGGGGATGACGTTCGAGTGGTTCTCGTAGCGGTTGGTCCAGGCGACCGGGACCGTGCCCATGCTGAGCGAGGCCGGGCGCCCGTTGTAGGACACCTGCCGGCCGAATTCCGTGGTGCCGCTGCCGACCGGCGCACGGAACGGTGTGTAGACCTGGGTGCCACCGGAGGACGTATGGGCGCTGTAGCCCCTGACCGTCGGCTCGTTGGCGAACTCCACGTCGTAGCGGAGCTGCTGTCCCCAGCCGACCGGCACCTTGTACCAAAGGGTCTGCGCGGGCAGCACCTTGTCCCGCCAGACGCCCCGGCGCAGCGTACGGGCGTCATTGAAGCCGGTGCCGCCGGTGACGTCCTTGGGGGCGGTGGTGGGCAGCGTGGCGTTCTTGCCTCCCGCGCCGTACTCCGGCTCCGACTGCGCGGGCGTGACGCCCTTCTTCAGCGGATGTTCCACGTGAAACGTCAGCTCCATCGGCCACCGTGCGGCGTCCGAGCCCTTGGCGGCCTTGCGCTCGACGACCAGCCAGTACCGCCCGGCCTTGTCACAGCCACCGGTACCGCTCTGCGAAGGGACCCGGCTGACGCCCGAGGTCAGCGGCGTCGCGCCCTCCTGTTGCCCGAAGAACTCGGTGGTGGACTGGCAGGCGCTGTCGGTGCCGTACGCGATCCGGGTGTGCAGCGCGTCGAGGTAGTCGACGGCCGCACCGGGCTGGGGCACCACGGTCGCCGAGAAGTTGGCCGTCGAGGCGGCATCCAGATCGGTGGCGTAGTACCGCTCCTCGTTGGGCCCGATGGAGTCGAGGTACTGCCCGGGGGCCATGGCGGGCGCGCCGCTCCGGGCCGCCGTGCCGCGGATCTGCTTGCCCTTGAAGCGGTAGCCGTCCGCGGAGAGTTGGCCGGCCCGCTGGAGCTGGCGGGCGAGCGACCGGGCGTCCGGGGCGTCGTAGTACTGCCCGTTGCCGGCCTTGGCGACGCACTCCAGCTGGGCACGGGCCTTGCCCGCCACCTGGAAGCCGATGGCATCGATGTGCAGATCGACGCCGGAGGCGGCGAGTTGGGCGGCGACCTTGCAGGGCGCCGGCGTCCGGCAGTTGTCCTCGCCGTCGGAGACCAGCAGGATCGTGCGCTTGCCGATCGAGCCGCCGGCGGGCCGGGGCAGATCGGCGGCCGCCTTGCGCAGGGAGAGCCCGATGGGGGTGTCGCCCTTGGGCTCGACGCGCGCGACGGCCCGCTTGATGCCCGCCCGGTCGAGGGCGGCGACCGGCTGGGCGAGCCGGGTGTCGTCACAGCCCTTGGGCTTGTCGGCGCCGTAGACCCGCAGACCGGTGGGGTAGCCGTCGGGGAGTGCGTCGACGACCGTGCCGACGGCCTTGCGTGCGGAGTCGATCCGGGTGCCGCCGGAGCCGTCCTTCCCGGCCATCGAGCCGGATGAGTCGAGCACCATCACCATCCCGGTGCCCTCGGCGGCGGGCGCCCTGGTCGGTGTGGCGGCGATGGCCTGAAGTGGTGCGGCGGTCAGGGCCAGCAACAGCCCCCCGAGCAACGCCACCACCCCCCGGCATGGTCGTGCTGCCATGTCCTGCTCCCCCTTGTGTCCTGCTGGTCCACATCACCGACAGAAGCTTTGCTGTTGCAAGCTAATGGTGTGCTATAGCAAACTCAAGAGGATCACCGTCACGGTCCTGCAACGACAATCAGCCACCCCGGCACAGCCGCCGGCCCCGGGAGCACCGACCGCCCCGCCCGCCCCCGGACGCACGAAACCCCGACCGCCCGGAGGCAATCGGGGTCCGTACGAACCTGCTGTGCGTTTATGGGTCTCAGACACCCGAACCTGCGGGCACGGAGTCGGTCGCCTCCGTCCACAGATCCTGCTCGGCGCGATCCGCCTGGATCTGGCGGTACACGAGGAGCCCGCCGATGGCGGCCAGTGCGACCAGGAGAAGCTTCTTCACCGCGCGACCTCGTCTTTCGTTGACGTAGGGGACCTATGTCGGCCGATGATACACACCGACCGATACCGATCGGTTACCTAGCCCGCGGACAGCAACACCTCTTCCGAGGCGCGCTCCGCGAGCCAACTTCCGCCTCCGTACAACGAATCGGCCCGGCCGGGGAGTTCCCCGGCCGGGCCGATTGTGCAGTGCGGCTACCAGGACTTGAACCTGGGGCCTCTTCCTTATCAGGGAAGCGCTCTAACCGTCTGAGCTATAGCCGCGCGCTCGCTGCACCAGAAGATTAGCGCACTTCAGAGGCGTTCCCAAAATCGGTTCACGGAGCCTGGCGAACGCCCTCCCACGAGGGCCTCACTCGTCCTCGGCGAGGGTGAGCTCCACGCCTCCGACGAACCCGGCCGACAGGTTGTAGATGAAGGCACCGAGCGTGGCCAGGGCCGTCGCCAGCACCACGTCGATCACCGCGATGATCGACGTGAACAGCAGCGCCCGCGGCAGCGACAGGAACGACTGGAGATCGAAGCCGCCGCCTTCACTGGAGCCGGTGGCCTCGCTGATCGTCGCGCCGACCGTGGAGAAGACACCCATCGCGTTCATGACCATCCACAGCACCGCGACGGCCACGACCGTGCAGATGCCCAGCGCGATGGAGAGCAGGAAGCTGACCTTCATCACCGACCACGGATCGGCGCGGGCCACCCGCAGCCGGGCCTTGCGGGTCCGCGGGGCCGTACGGGCGCCCGTACGGGGCCTGCGCACCGCCTGCCCGCCGGTCTCCTCGTCCTCGGTGGGATACGCCTGAGGCGGCTGATACGGCTGCTGTGCGCCGCTCCCGGCCTTCGCCTGGGGTTCCGGCCGGGGCTGTGGCTGCGGCTGTCGGGTTTCGGTCACGGGTCCCCCTTGATGCGAGCCCTCGTCCCGGGGGCCGGTGTCGGAAACGGCGGAGCCACGGGCGCTGTCCTCCGTCACGGTCGCGGGTCCGGACGGGGAGTCCTTCTCGGCTCCCGATCCACCCGCCGCAGCGCCCGTGGCTCCACTCACGATCTACTCCTCGTGTTACTCCGCGGGCTGCTCGCCCTCGGTCTCCGCGGGCTCGGTCCCCTCCGCCGCCTCGGTCTCGTCGGGCTCGTCGCCCCCGTCGACCTCTTCGGCTTCACGGCCGGCCTCGGCGTTCCATGCGATGCCGACGACGGCATCACGCTTGCCCAGGTTGATCAGTTGGACGCCCATGGTGTCACGGCCCGTCTCGCGCACCTCGTTGACCCGCGTACGGATCACGCCACCCCCGAGCGTCACCGCGAGGATCTCATCCGTCTCCTCGACGACCAGCGCGCCGACCAGCGAACCCCGGTCCTCGACGATCTTGGCGGCCTTGATGCCCAGACCGCCGCGGCCCTGGACGCGGTACTCGTCGACCGCGGTGCGCTTCGCGTACCCGCCGTCCGTCGCGGTGAACACGAAGGTGTTGGCGCGGACCACGTTCATCGAGAGCAGCTCGTCGCCCTCGCGGAAGCTCATGCCCTTCACACCGGACGTGGCCCGGCCCATCGGGCGCAGCGCCTCGTCCGTCGCCGTGAACCGGATCGACTGGGCCTTCTTGCTGATCAGCAGCAGATCGTCGTGCTCCGACACCAGCTCGGCGCCGATCAGCTCGTCGTCCGTGCCGTCCTCCTGCTCGCGCAGGTTGATCGCGATGACACCGCCGGAACGCGGCGAGTCATAGTCCTTGAGCGGCGTCTTCTTCACCAGGCCGGCCTTGGTGGCGAGCACCAGATACGGCATGGCCTCGTAGTCGCGGATCGCCAGGATCTGCGCGATCTGCTCGTCCGGCTGGAAGGCGAGGAGATTGGCCACATGCTGACCCCGCGCGTCCCGTCCCGCGTCGGGGAGTTCGTACGCCTTGGCGCGGTAGACCCGGCCCTTGTTCGTGAAGAACAGCAGCCAGTGGTGGGTCGTGGAGACGAAGAAGTGGTCGACGATGTCGTCTTCCTTGAGCTTGGTGCCCCGGACGCCCTTGCCGCCGCGCTTCTGCGAGCGGTAGTCGTCGGTCTTCGTCCGCTTCACATAGCCGCCACGGGTGATCGTGACGACGATGTCCTCCTCGGCGATCAGGTCCTCGATGGACATGTCGCCCTCGAAGGGCACCAGCTTGCTGCGCCGGTCGTCGCCGAACTTCTCGACGATCGCGGCGAGTTCCTCGCTGATGATCTGGCGCTGCCGCTCCGGGGAGGCCAGGATCGCGTTGTACTCGTTGATCTTGCGCTGCAGCTCGTCGTGCTCGGCGGTGATCTTCTGGCGCTCCAGGGCGGCCAGCCGGCGCAGCTGCATCTCCAGGATCGCGTTCGCCTGGATCTCGTCGATCGTCAGCAGGCCCATCAGGCCCTCGCGCGCCACATCGACCGTCTCACTGCGCCGGATCAGCGCGATGACCTCGTCGATGGCGTCCAGCGCCTTGAGCAGACCGCGCAGGATGTGCGCCCGCTCCTCGGCCTTGCGCAGCCGGAACTTCGTCCGGCGGACGATGACCTCGACCTGGTGCGTCACCCAGTTGCGGATGAAGGCGTCCAGCGAGAGCGTGCGCGGCACCCCGTCGACCAGCGCCAGCATGTTCGCGCCGAAGTTGGTCTGCAGATCGGTGTGCTTGTAGAGGTTGTTGAGGACGACCTTGGCGACCGCGTCCCGCTTGAGCACGATGACCAGACGCTGGCCCGTACGCGAGGAGGTCTCGTCGCGGACGTCCGCGATCCCGCCGATCTTGCCGTCCTTCACCAGGTCGGCGATCTTCTGCGCGAGGTTGTCCGGGTTGACCTGGTAGGGCAGCTCGGTGACCACCAGGCACTGGCGGTTCTGGATCTCCTCGACCGCCACCACCGCACGCATCGTGATCGAGCCACGGCCGGTGCGGTAGGCCTCCTCGATGCCCTTGCGGCCCACCACCAGCGCGCCGGTGGGGAAGTCCGGGCCCTTGATCCGCTCGATGAGCGCGTCCAGCAGCTCCTCGTGGGAGGCCTCCGGGTGCTCCAGCGCCCACTGGGCACCGGCCGCGACCTCGCGGAGGTTGTGCGGCGGGATGTTGGTGGCCATACCGACCGCGATACCGGCCGACCCGTTGATCAGCAGGTTGGGGAAGCGCGCCGGCAGGACCGTCGGCTCCTGGTTACGGCCGTCGTAGTTGTCCTGGAAGTCGACGGTCTCCTCGTCGATGTCCCGGAGCATCTCCATGGACAGCGACTTCATCTTGCACTCGGTGTACCGCATGGCGGCGGCCGGGTCGTTGCCCGGGGAGCCGAAGTTGCCGTTGGAGTCGACCAGCGGCATCCGCATCGACCACGGCTGCGCCAGGCGCACCAGGGCGTCGTAGATGGAGGAGTCGCCGTGCGGGTGGTACGTACCCATGACGTCGCCGACGACGCGGGCGCACTTGTAGAAGCCCTTCTCGGGGCGGTACCCGCCGTCGTACATGGCGTACAGGACGCGGCGGTGGACGGGCTTGAGGCCGTCCCGGACGTCCGGCAGCGCACGCGAGACGATGACGGACATCGCGTAGTCGAGGTAGGAGCGCTGCATCTCCGTCTCGAGCCCGACGGGCTCGACACGCATCCCCACGCCTTCGATGGCGGCGGGCGCGCCCTCGGCGGTCACGCCGTCCGGGGTCACAGGGGGGTTCTCGTCGGCCATGGTGGTTCAAAGTCCTTTCGAGCTGCGGCTGTTGTTCGGGCCGACAGGGCTCAGATGTCGAGGAAGCGGACGTCCTTGGCGTTGCGCTGGATGAACGAGCGGCGCGCCTCGACGTCCTCGCCCATCAGCACGGAGAACAGGTCGTCCGCGCGGGCCGCGTCGTCCAGGGAGACCTGGCCCAGGACACGGTGGTCGGTGTCCATGGTCGTGATGCGCAGCTCCTCGGCGTTCATCTCACCGAGACCCTTGAACCGCTGGATCGAGTCCTCGCGGATCCGCTTGCCGTTCTGCTTGCCGAGCTCGATCAGCGCGTCCCGCTCCGGGTCGGAGTAGGCGTACTCGAAGTCGTCCCGGCCCCACTTGATCTTGTACAGCGGCGGGCGGGAGAGGTAGACGTGCCCGGCCTCGACCAGCGGCCGCATGAAGCGGAAGAGGAAGGTGAGCAGCAGGGTGTTGATGTGCTGACCGTCGACGTCGGCGTCCGCCATCAGGATGATCTTGTGATAGCGGAGCTTCTCGATGTCGAAGTCCTCGTGCACGCCCGTGCCGAAGGCCGAGATCAGCGCCTGGACCTCGTTGTTCTGCAGGATCTTGTCGACCCGGGCCTTCTCGACGTTGAGGATCTTTCCCCGGATCGGCAGGATCGCCTGGTACTCCGGGTTACGGCCGGACTTGGCCGAGCCGCCGGCGGAGTCACCCTCGACGATGAAGATCTCGCACTTCTCGGGGTCGTTGGACTGGCAGTCGCTCAGCTTGCCGGGCAGCGACGCGGTCTCCAACAGGCCCTTGCGGCGGGTCAGATCGCGCGCCTTACGGGCCGCCACGCGCGCGGTGGCCGCCTGGATGCCCTTGCGGATGATGTCCGCGGCCTCGTTGGGGTTGCGGTCCAGCCAGTCGTTGAGGTGCTCGTGGACAACCTTCTGGACGAAGGTCTTCACCTCGGTGTTGCCCAGCTTGGTCTTGGTCTGACCCTCGAACTGCGGCTCGGCGAGCTTGACCGAGATGATCGCCGTCAGACCCTCGCGGATGTCCTCACCCGTGAGGTTGTCGTCCTTCTCGCGCAGCAGCTTCTTCTCGCGCGCGTAGCGGTTGATCAGGCCGGTCAGCGCGGCGCGGAAGCCCTCCTCGTGGGTACCGCCCTCATGGGTGTGGATGATGTTCGCGAAGCTGTAGACACCCTCGCTGTACTGGGTGTTCCACTGCATCGCGAGGTCGATGGAGAGCATCCGCTCCTTGTCCTCGGCCTCGACCGAGATCACCGTCGGGTGCACCAGCTCGCCCTTGCGCGAGTTGAGGTACGTCACGAAGTCGACGATGCCGCCCTCGTAGTGGTACCGCACCGAGAGCGGCTTGCCGTCCTCGTCCACGTGGTCCGGGCGCTCGTCGGTCAGCGCGATCGTCAGACCCTTGTTGAGGAACGCCATCTCCTGGAAGCGCCGCGACAGCGTCTCGAAGCTGTACGTGGTGGTCTCGAAGATGTCGGGGTCGGCCCAGAACGTCACGGTCGTGCCGGTCTCGTCCGTCGCCTCGTTCTTGGCGAGCGGCGCGGTCGGCACACCGAGCTTGTACTCCTGCGTCCAGCGGTAGCCGTCCGTGCGGACCTCGACCGCCACCCGCTGCGACAGCGCGTTCACGACGGAGACACCCACGCCGTGCAGACCACCGGAGACCGCGTAGCCACCGCCGCCGAACTTACCGCCGGCGTGCAGCACCGTCATCACGACCTCGACGGCCGGCTTGTTCTCCGACGGCACGATGCCGACCGGGATACCGCGGCCGTTGTCGACGACGCGGACGCCGCCGTCGGCCAGGAGGGTCACCGTGATGGTGTCCGCGTGGCCCGCCAGCGCCTCGTCGACGGAGTTGTCGACGACCTCTTGCACGAGGTGATGCAGACCACGCTCGCCCGTCGAGCCGATGTACATGCCAGGGCGCTTGCGGACCGCGTCCAAGCCTTCGAGGACGGTGATCGCACTGGCGTCATACGACTTCTCCACCGCGGAGTCGCCCATGGCGCCGGCAGGAACCCCCTCTTCAGTAGAAGCCGTGTTGTTCTCGTTGAGGTCGCCGGAGTCGGCCACGAAGCGCCCTTTCTGGCACAGCACGAGCCCTTCCGCGCCTGTGGGATTCACCCCTGGAAAGACAGGCGGGAGCGGCTGCGTCGTTCGACATGTTCCGCGAGTGGGCGGGATTGCCACCAGTGTACCGGTGGCGCCGACACTCATGGGGGTTTGGAGGCACCTGAGTCGTCATGTGCCGCCCTGAACTGGCGTCCGCCGACTCCCCATATCCGAGACGGGGCCTCAGGACGCTCACGCGGGCACTCAGCGCTTCGGACTGTCAACCGGTGGCTACCGTGAGCGGAGTCTCATCCGCCTCACCCGTATACAAGGGTCCTCCGCAGGTCACCCAGGGGGTCCGGGGTTCAGCCGTAGGTGTCGCCGGGGCCCTTGCTGCCCGGTGCGCGCAGCGATCCGTAGCGCCGGGCGGGACCGCCGGGGCCCAGCACCTTGATCACCTTTACGGTGCCGTGCCCCAGGTCCTCGTTGAGGCGGGCCACCAGCGTCGGGGCCAGCAGCCGCAGCTGCGTCGCCCATGCCGTCGAATCGCACTGCACGGTCAGCACCCGGGCGTCCTCGTCGTACTTCTGCGGCTCACAGTGCTGTGCCACCTCGGGCCCGACCAGCTGCGGCCAGCGCCCCATCACCCCGCCGACCGCCGCCGGGGTCTCCCAGCCGCGCTCCGTGATCAGCCGGTTGATCGCCGCACCGAGCGGCAGCGGATCGCGGCCGTCCGCCCGCGCCCCCGAGCGCAGTCCCCCGCGCCTGGCCTGCTTCTTCTGCTGCGCGGCCGCGCCCCGCGCCCGCGCCTGCTCCTTTGCGGCCACCAGCGCCTGGCGGGCCAGATCCACCCCGGAGAGCTCCGGCGGCCGGGGCCGTTCGGGCTGCTCCTCGCTCACGGGGTCACCTTCTCCACGGCGCCGCCGGACACCGCGAAGCGCGTCCCGGCCAGGACACCCGGCACATCGTCGTCCACCGCGGCCGTCACCAGCACCTGCTCACCCGGGGCCACCAGCTCCGCCAGCCGCTCGCGGCGCCGCGCGTCCAGCTCGGCGAAGACGTCGTCCAGGACGAGCACCGGCTCATTGCCCTCGGCGCGCAGCAGGTCGTACGAGGCCAGCCGCAGCGCCAGCGCATACGACCAGGACTCGCCGTGGCTGGCGTAGCCCTTCGCCGGGAGCTGCCCCAGCTTGAGCACCAGATCGTCGCGGTGCGGGCCGACCAGCGTCACCCCGCGCTCGATCTCTCCCTTACGGGCCTCGCCGAGCGCCGCCAGCAGCACGCCGTACAGCTCCTCGCGGGTGGTGGCCTCGGCCATCGCCTCGCCCGCCGAACCGCGGTACTCCAGCGCCAGCGGCCCGCCGCCCGGCGCCAGCTGTTCATAGGCCTTGTCCGCGAGCGGCTGCAGCGCGGCGATCAGATCGAGCCGCTGCGCCAGCAGCTCGGCGCCCGCGCGGGCCAGATGCTGGTCCCAGACATCGAGAGTGGACAGGTCCATCTGCCGGCCGCCGTGCCGCCGCGCCAACGCGGCGGTTTTCAACAGGGTGTTGCGCTGCTTGAGGACCCGGTCGTAGTCCGAGCGCACCCCGGCCATCCGCGGCGACCGCGCGGTGATCAGCTCGTCCAGGAACCGCCGGCGCTCCCCCGGATCGCCCTTGACCAGCGCCAGATCCTCCGGCGCGAACAGCACCGTCCGGACGATCCCCAGCACGTCCCGCGGCCTGACCTGCGAAGACCTGTTGATCCTGGCGCGGTTGGCCTTGCCCGGGTTGAGCTCCAGCTCGATCAGCTGCTGCCGCTCGCCCTGGACGACCGCGGCCCGGACGACCGCCCGCTCGGCGCCCATCCGCACCAGCGGGGCGTCCGAGGAGACCCGGTGGCTGCCGAGCGTGGCGAGATAGCCGACCGCCTCGACCAGATTGGTCTTGCCCTGGCCGTTGGGGCCCACGAAAGCCGTGACGCCCGGATCGAGCGGAACCTCGACCCGGGCGTACGAGCGGAAGTCGGCGAGGGACAGATGCGTGACGTGCATGGCTGGGTGCCGACCTCCCCCGGCTTGCTGCGTGCTGTTGGTGCCTGTTGCTTCTGGTTACTGCGGTGCTGCGGTGTCCGCTACTTCTTGCCCTCGACCGCGTGGCCACCGAACTGGTTGCGCAGCGCGGCGATCATCTTCATCTGCGGGGAGTCGTCCTGACGGGACCCGAACCGCGCGAAGAGCGAAGCCGTGATCGCGGGCAGCGGCACGGCGTTGTCGATGGCGGCCTCGACCGTCCAGCGGCCCTCGCCGGAGTCGGCGGCGAAGCCGCGCAGCTTCTCCAGGTGCTCGTCGTCGTCGAGCGCGTTGACGGCCAGGTCCAGCAGCCAGGAGCGGATGACCGTGCCCTCCTGCCAGGAACGGAAGATCTCCCGCACGTCGGTGACGGAGTCGACCTTCTCCAGCAGCTCCCAGCCCTCGGCGAAGGCCTGCATCATCGCGTACTCGATGCCGTTGTGGACCATCTTCGCGAAGTGGCCGGCGCCGACCTTGCCGGCGTGCACCGCGCCGAACTCGCCCTCGGGCTTGAGCGCGTCGAAGATCGGCTGCACCTTGGCGACATCGTCCTTGTCGCCGCCGTACATCAGCGCATAGCCGTTCTCCAGGCCCCAGACGCCGCCGGAGACACCGCAGTCGACGAAGCCGATGCCCTTGGCCTTCAGCTCCTCGGCGTGCTTCTCGTCGTCGGTCCAGCGGGAGTTGCCACCGTCCACGACGATGTCGCCCGGCGAGAGCAGCTCGGCCAGCTCGTCGATCGTGGACTGGGTGGCGGCACCGGCCGGCACCATGACCCAGACCACCCGCGGCCCCTTGAGCTTCTCCACAAGCCCCTGGAGGCTGTTCACATCCGCCAGGTCCGGGTTGCGGTCGTATCCGACGACGGTGTGGCCGGCGCGGCGAATGCGCTCGCGCATATTGCCGCCCATCTTGCCGAGACCGACGAGACCGAGCTCCATCAGAGACCCTCTTTGCACGTAGTCGTTGCTGGTGTACCCGAGACCGAGCCTACGCCCGCAGGTCCGTGCACACCTGTGGGCTCAGCCGCTCATCAGGGGCCTGTCAGCCGGTCGCCACAAGGCCCGTGGCCGGTGCGGCTGTCCGGCACCCGCCGGACAGCCGCACCGGCATACCGCCGTCTGCGTGGCCCTCGCGCTCGGGCCGTCAGCCCGACAGCCGCACCGGCATGATCAGGTACTTGTACGCGTCGTCCGCCTCGGCGTCCTTGGCCGGCCGGCCGCTCAGCAGCGCCGGCTTCGTCGAGGTCGTGAAGGACAGCTGCGCCACGGGGGAGTCGATGGCCGACAGGCCCTCCAGCAGGAAGCCGGGGTTGAAGGCGATCGAGATGTCGTCGCCGTCCAGATCGGCGTCGACCCTCTCCACAGCCTGTGCATCGTCGCTGGAGCCGGCCTCCAGGATCAGCACGCCCTGCTCGAAGCTCAGCCGGACCGGGGTGTTCCGCTCGGCCACCAGCGCCACACGCTTGACGGCCTCGACGAACGGGGCGGTCTCGATCACGGCGACCGAATTGAACTCGGTCGGGAAGAGCGTGCGGTACTTCGGCAGGTCGCCTTCCAGCAGACGGGTCGTCGTCCGGCGTCCGGCACCCTCGAAACCGATCAGACCCTCGCCCTGGCCGGAGCCGGACAGCGCCAGCGTGACGGTGTCGCCGCTGCTGAGGGACTTGGCGGTGTCCAGCAGCGTCTTGGCGGGGACCAGCGCGACCGCGGAGGCGTCCGGGCTCTCCGGCTTCCACAGGAACTCGCGCACCGCGAAGCGGTAGCGGTCGGTGGAGGCGAGGGTGACCGTGTCGCCCTCGATCTCGATCCGTACGCCGGTGAGCACCGGAAGGGTGTCGTCACGGCCGGCGGCGATGGCGACCTGGGCGGCGGCCGCGGCGAAGACCTCACCGGGGACGGTGCCGGTGGCGGTGGGCATCGTCGGCAGGGACGGGTACTCCTCCACAGGAAGGGTGTGGAGGGTGAATCGCGAGGAGCCGCAGACGACGGTGACCCGTACACCGTCGGTGGAAATCTCCACCGGGCGGTTGGGGAGCGCACGGCAGATGTCGGCGAGCAGCCGGCCGGAGACGAGGACGGTGCCCTCCTCTTCCACCTCAGCGTCCACCGAGACCCGCGCGGAGACCTCGTAGTCGAAGCCGGAGAGGCTCAGCGTGCCGTCCTCCGTCTTCAGCAGCAGGCCCGCGAGGACGGGCACCGGCGGACGGGCCGGGAGGCTCTTGGCCGCCCAGGCCACTGCCTCCGCGAGTACATCGCGCTCCACCCGGATCTTCACCGGAAACCGCCTCCTGCTGTTGCTGGCTCTTCGCCCTGCTGGCCTTCGTCGTCGGCTGGGTTGCCGGAGACCAGTCTGACGCACGCCACCGACAGTCGGTGCGGCTCGGGGTCAAGTCGACTCGACCGGGGCCGGACGCTCGGCGGCCAACTTGTGCACAGGCCCCGTTTCCGAACGAGTTCCCCGGTAGATATCCGTGGTCGTAGTAGTAGGGGCTGTGGAAACCGTGGACAACCGCTTTTGCGCAGGTCAACGCGGATTTTTTGTCCACCGCCCCTGTGGGTGGCGGCCGTGGATAAGCGGGCGGTTCTGTGGACCGCCGGAAGTTCTGCACACCCGATGCACAGGGGACAGGTACTTCTCCCCAGTGCCATCCCCAGCTTTACCCACGTTCCCCACAGCCCAACCGACCACCTTGGTGTGACCGCTTTCACTCGGCCCGGTGAGGGCGGGTGTCGTGTTGCCGAACAGTGGACAGCGGTGTGGAGAAGCCGGTGATTGCTGGGGACAACGGCGGCTTGCCTGTGGGCGGGCGGTGGACAAGATGGCGGGCCTCCTGTGGACGAATCCACTGTCCACACCCTGTGGAAGAAGGTTGGCCACAAATCCACACGCGGCTGACCTCCCCCGATGCCCCGTCAGTACACCGGCCTGTGGATCCCACAGGGATAACTTTCCCCTCCCCAAGGTGTGGACGGAAGATTCTTGCCCAATCTGTGGAGAGAGGCCGTGTCCCGCCCTGGAATCGAACAGAGCGGACGCGTTCCACAGGTTTGGGACGACGGCGGGACGTCTCGGAGCGGGGGGCAGAGGGGCTCGGGACGGGTTCGGGAGAGGCGCTCAACGGGATCGGACGCCCTCGGCAGGCGCGCGCAGGACGCCGCACAGGGAAGCGGAAGGAAGAGGAAGGAAGAAGGGGAAGCGGGGAGGGGCGGTGCGGCCGGGGCGCCCGCCGAACGGCGGTCCCCGTACGGCGAAGGGCGCTCCGGGAGCGGTTCCCGGAGCGCCCTGGGCGTCCTGTGGGCCGGCCTCAGCCGTTCTTGATGCGGTTGGTGAGCTCGGTGACCTGGTTGTAGATCGAACGTCGCTCGGCCATCAGCGCGCGGATCTTGCGGTCGGCGTGCATCACGGTCGTATGGTCCCGGCCGCCGAACTGCGCACCGATCTTCGGCAGTGAGAGATCGGTCAGCTCGCGGCACAGATACATGGCGATCTGGCGGGCGGTCACCAGCACCCGGCTGCGCGAGGAGCCGCACAGATCGTCGATGGTCAGCCCGAAGTAGTCCGCGGTCGAGGCCATGATCGCGGTCGCGGTGATCTCCGGTGCGGCATCCTCGCCGCCGGGGATCAGATCCTTGAGCACGATCTCGGTCAGCCCCAGGTCCACCGGCTGCCGGTTGAGCGAGGCGAACGCCGTGACCCGGATCAGCGCGCCCTCCAGCTCACGGATGTTGCGCGAGATCCGGGACGCGATGAACTCCAGGACCTCCGGCGGCGCGTTCAGCTGCTCCTGCACCGCCTTCTTGCGCAGGATCGCGATCCGGGTCTCCAGCTCGGGCGGCTGGACGTCGGTGATCAGGCCCCACTCGAAGCGGTTGCGCAGCCGGTCCTCCAGGGTGACCAGCTGCTTGGGCGGCCGGTCACTGGAGAGCACGATCTGCTTGTTCGCGTTGTGCAGCGTATTGAAGGTGTGGAAGAACTCCTCCTGCGTCGACTCCTTGCTCGCCAGGAACTGGATGTCGTCGACCAGCAGGATGTCCATGTCGCGGTAGCGCTTGCGGAACGCGTCCGCCTTGCCGTCGCGGATGGAGTTGATGAACTCGTTGGTGAACTCCTCCGAGCTCACATACCGCACCCGGGTGCCTGGATACAGGCTGCGCGCGTAGTGCCCGATCGCATGCAGCAGGTGGGTCTTGCCCAGACCGGACTCCCCGTAGATGAACAGCGGGTTGTACGCCTTGGCCGGCGCCTCGGCGACGGCCACCGCGGCGGCGTGGGCAAAGCGGTTCGAGGCACCGATGACGAAGGTGTCGAAGAGGTATTTCGGGTTCAGCCGCGCGGTCGGCTCACCGGGGCCGGTCGCCGGCGCGGGCTGCGCGGCGAGCGGGCTGGGCGCACCGCTGGGCGCGGGAAGCACGGCGCCGGGGCCGGAGCCGGGAGTGCCCGAGCGGCCGTTGTGCCCGCCGGGCTGGTGCTCGGAGAGGTCGCGGCGCGGCTGGTCGTAAGGGGAGCGCGGACCGTCGGAGTGCTGCGGCGGCCCGTTGCGGTCGGGCGCCTGCGCACGGTAGTCGCTCTGCCGCTGCTGATGCTGTGAGACGTGGGACGACGGGGAGGCGTACGGGTCGCGCTCGGGGAAGCCGCCGAGGTGCTGCTGCTGCCAGCCGTAGTCGTCGCGCGGCCCGGGGCCGCCGCCCATCTGCGGCCAGCCGCCGGGCTCGTGCCGGGGCTGCTGGTAGTCCGGATAGGCGGGCCGGACGCCGGGCAGGTCGTCGCCCTGGTGTCCGTAGCCCTGCCGGCTGTCGTGCCGGGAATCGTGCCGGGCGTCGTAGCCGTCGTACGCATCGTGTTGCTGCTGTGACTGATGCGTCTGCTGGTGGTGCGGGGGGTGCTGCTGAGATGACTGGTGCTGGGACGACTGGTGCTGAGGCGCGGGCGGCGCGGACTGCGCCGGGGGCTCCTCGGCGGAGTCGTCAACGGTGATCGCGATCCGGATCGGGCGGCCGCACTCATGGCTGAGGGCCTCCCCGATCAGCGGTGCCAGCCGGCCTTCGAGCACACCCTTGGCGAATTCATTGGGGACAGCGAGCAACGCGGTGTCGGCGACCAGCGCCAGCGGCTGGGTGCGCTTGAGCCAGTCCTGGTCCTTGGGCTTGAGGCCGTCGGCCTCCGCGCGAAGGAGATGGTCGAGCACGCGCGGCCACACTGCGGCAAGATCGGCAGGTACATCAGCCACAGGGCACGCTCTCTCACAGTCCCACGAATGTGTGATTCTCAGGACGGGCGGGAAGGAATCGAAGTTCAGCCACGGTAGTCAGGGCGGGCCTGGGGATTCAAGTTGTTGTCCACAGGCTGTGCATAGTGTGTCCTGACAAGGGGCCGGCGGGCGATGCCGAGGAGCCGGTTTGACCGGATGGCGTAGCCGCGCGTACCGTGACCAGGTCGAGTTGTCGATGGCTGCTGCCGCCTGCCTCCGATGGGCAAAGATCACGCTCGAGTGATCGTGTAGCGGTGCACTTAGGCGTTGCGAGCTACTCGTGGGCGCACGGTGACAGCCAGTCGACGCCCCACATCTGTCTCTCCTGAGACAACAAGCATTCCTGGAGCCCCCGAGTGAGCAAGCGCACCTTCCAGCCGAACAACCGCCGTCGCGCGAAGACCCATGGCTTCCGTCTGCGCATGCGGACCCGTGCCGGCCGCGCGATTCTCGCGTCCCGCCGTGGCAAGGGTCGCGCCCGCCTGTCGGCCTGAGCAGCAACCTAGGTCCATGACGTGCTGCCTACCGAGTATCGGCTGAGGCGGCGCGAGGACTTTGCGACCGCGGTACGCCGGGGACGCAGGGCCGGGCGCCCGCTCCTTGTCGTTCATTTTCGTAGCGGTGCAACGGACCCGCACGGGTCGGGGGAAAGCGTTCCCCCGGCACGTGCGGGTTTCGTCGTGAGCAAGGCAGTTGGCATCGCTGTCGTCCGCAACAAGGTCAAGCGCAGGCTGCGCCATCTCATGCGCGACCGGCTGGACCGGCTGCCCACCGGTAGCCTGGTTGTCGTACGGGCCCTGCCCGGTGCGGGTGATGCGGATCACGGTCAGCTGGCCCGCGACCTGGATGCCGCCCTCGAGCGGCTGCTGGGAGGGGTGCCGAGAGGCTGCAATCCCCCGGGGACCGCGACCGACGGCGGCTGCGCCCCGGGCCCCCGGAACCCCGGACGGGACCCGGGAGGGAGCGCACAGTGAAGTACCCGCTGCTGCTTTTGATCAAGATCTACCAGTGGACCATCAGCCCCTTGCTGGGGCCGGTCTGCAAGTACTACCCGTCGTGCTCGCACTATGGCTACACGGCCATCGACCGGCATGGCGCGGTGAAAGGAACTGCGCTGACAGCCTGGCGCATCCTGCGGTGCAATCCGTGGTCGCTCGGTGGCGTCGACCACGTCCCTCCCCGGAAGCGTCCGGTTTGGCATCAGCGGCTGAGGAGCCGCCTGGGCGGGCCCACCGTCCCTGAGCCTGTCGCCCAGCCCGAGACTCAGCCCAACGCCCAAGGAGCCTGATTCGTGGACACGATCCTCAGTCCCCTCTATATCGCTGTTTCCTGGATCATCGTCCAGTTCCACTCGTTCTACAGCCTCATCTTTGACAAGGACAGTGGCGCGGCGTGGGGTCTGTCCATCGTCTCGCTGGTGGTGCTGATCCGTATCTGCCTGATCCCGCTCTTCGTGAAGCAGATCAAGTCGACGCGGAACATGCAGGCGCTCCAGCCGAAGATGAAGGCGATCCAGGAGCGCTACAAGAGCGACAAGCAGCGCCAGTCCGAAGAGATGATGAAGCTCTACAAGGAGACGGGCACCAACCCGCTCTCGAGCTGTCTCCCGATTCTGGCCCAGTCGCCGTTCTTCATCTCGCTGTACCAGGTCCTGAACCACATCGCCCAGAACAAGGTGGTCGGCGTCATCGACCAGCCGCTTCTGGAGAGTGCGCAGAAGGCCCACATCTTCGGTGCGCCGCTGGCGGCGAAGTTCATGGACAGCGCGGAGAAGATCCAGAGCCTGGGTGCTTCCGTGGTCGACGTCCGCGTGGTCACGGTCATCATGATCGTCCTGATGTCGGCGTCGCAGTTCTACACGCAGCGTCAGCTGATGACCAAGAACGTCGACCTCACGGTGAAGACGCCGTTCATGCAGCAGCAGAAGATGCTGATGTACGTCTTCCCCATCATGTTCGCCGTCTTCGGCATCAACTTCCCCGTCGGTGTCCTCGTCTACTGGCTGACCACCAACGTGTGGACCATGGGCCAGCAGATGTTCATCATCCGTCGTAACCCGACCCCGGGCAGCAAGGCCTTCGAGGAGCGCCAGGAGCGGCTGCGGGCCGCGGGCAAGCTCGTCGAGGACCCGGCCGAGATCGCCGCGAAGCAGGCCGTCGAAGAGGCACGCCAGAACCGCCAGCAGCCCAAGCGCCAGACGAAGAGCAAGCGGCAGACCGGCGGCGCCGCGGCCGGCGGTGCGCAGGCCCGTACGCGTGCCGGATCGGCATCGGGTGGCTCGGGCTCCGGTCAGGGTGCTGCGAAGAAGCCGTCGCTGGAGAAGAAGGACGCGCAGGAGGACAAGGGGAAGGGCGGCGCTTCCGGGTCCCGCACCACCAAGTCCGGACAGCGCAAGGGCCAGCCGCGCCCCAAGCACCCGACCAAGAAGTAAGAAGGAGTCCTTTCGTGACGGACACGACCCCTGCCACCAAGGGCACCGACACCCTGACCCGCCTGGAGCAGGAAGGCGAGATCGCGGCCGACTACCTCGAGGGTCTGCTGGACATCGCCGACCTCGACGGTGACATCGACATGGATGTCGAGGCCGACCGCGCCGCGGTGTCGATCATCAGCGACTCGACCAGCCGTGACCTGCAGAAGCTGGTGGGTCGCGAGGGTGAGGTGCTGGAGGCTCTGCAGGAGCTGACCCGGCTGGCCGTTCACCGTGAAACCGGTGACCGCAGCCGTCTGATGCTGGACATCGCCGGCTTCCGGGCGCGTAAGCGTGAGGAGCTCTCGGAGATCGGCGCGAAGGCGGCGGAGGAGGCCAAGGGCACCGGCGAGCCGGTGAAGCTCGACCCGATGACGCCGTTCGAGCGCAAGGTCGTCCACGACGCGGTGGCGGCGGCCGGGCTCCGGAGCGAGTCCGAGGGCGAGGAGCCGCAGCGTCGAGTGGTTGTCCTCCCGGCCTGACCGCTCAGCGCTCCCGTTTTTTCTTTGGCCCCGTCTGCTCGCAGGCGGGGCCAAAAGTTGTCAGCGTTCTGTGTTATCCCGGGGGCGTAACCCGGGTCCCCGGCAGAAAAAGCAGTCCAGAAGAAGGGCGGTTCCCGTGACGGAGGAAGCAGCAGAGCTCCCTCCTGCGCCGAAGGCGGCGGAGGAGGTATTCGGTGAGCGCTTTCCGGAAGCCGTGCGGTACGGCGAACTGCTCGCCGACGCCGGGGTGAAGCGTGGGCTCATCGGCCCGCGTGAGGTGCCGCGGCTGTGGGAGCGGCATCTGCTGAACTGCGCCGTGCTCTCCGAGGTGGTGCCCGAGGGCGTCTCGGTCTGCGACGTGGGCTCGGGGGCCGGGCTGCCCGGTATCCCGCTGGCCCTGGTGCGCCCGGATCTGAAGATCACGCTGCTGGAGCCGCTGCTGCGGCGTACGAACTTCCTTCAGGAGGTCGTCGAGCTGCTCGGGCTGGACCATGTCACGGTCGTGCGCGGGCGGGCCGAAGAGGTCATGGGCAAGCTCCCCCAGGTGCATGTGGTGACGGCGCGTGCCGTCGCCCCCCTCGACCGGCTGGCCGGCTGGGGTGTGCCGCTGTTGCGTCCCTACGGCGAGATGCTGGCGCTCAAGGGCGATGCGGCGGAGGAGGAGCTCAAGGGGGCCCGGGCGGCGCTGAGCAAGCTCGGTGTGGTGGAGACCTCGGTGGTGCACGTGGGCGAGGGCATTGTGGATCCGCCGTCGACCGTGGTGCGGGTCGAGGTGGGCGAGAGCCCCGGCGGTGTGCGCTTTGCGGCCAAGCGGGCGAAGGCGGCGCGCGTGAGTCGTGCGTCGAGGGGGCGCCGTCGCTGATGCCCGATGCCGGCGCGATGGAGGCCGGCGTTGAGGTGAGGGCATTCCGTTCCGCGAAGATGAGGAACGGGTGAATTCCGTAAATGCCATCAAAACGACACAAGACGGAGTGTCGCGGCTGATTCAGGCGCGACGCTGGCATCGTGTTTCACGTGAAACGTCGTTCTCTGCTGCAAGGGATCATCGACCGTGGTCGTGCGGCCGCCGTGCCGCGCGACCGTAGACCCACAAGGGTCAGCGAAGTATCCACAGAAGTGGATTCGTCCACAGGAGAACGGACCTCACTGGTTCACGACACCGAAAGCATGGCAGGCTCTGAACATTGCGAGCCTGATGTCGAGGAGAGTGAATCCTTGCGGTCCGACGCCAACATCGCGGGACCGATGACCGATCCGGTCCCCGGTCCCCGTAGCGAGTCGTTCGGGGACGACGTTTCACGTGAAACGCCGCCCCCGATGGACGACACCCCGATCGGTCGTGCAGCTCAGCTGGCGGTGGAGGCACTTGGCCGCGCGGGTGAGGGGCTGCCCCGGCCTGAACAGACGCGGGTCATGGTGGTTGCCAACCAGAAGGGCGGGGTCGGAAAGACCACGACCACGGTGAACCTGGCGGCCTCCTTGGCCCTGCACGGTGCCCGGGTTCTGGTGATCGACCTCGATCCCCAGGGCAATGCCTCCACGGCGCTGGGGATCGACCATCACTCCGAAGTGCCCTCCATCTATGACGTGCTGGTGGACAGCAAGCCTCTCTCCGACGTGGTGCAGCCGGTCGTGGATGTGGAGGGCCTGTTCTGTGCGCCCGCCACGATCGATCTGGCCGGTGCGGAGATCGAGCTGGTCTCGCTGGTGGCACGTGAGAGCCGGCTGGACCGCGCCATCAAGGCGTACGAACAGCCGCTGGACTACATCTTCATCGACTGCCCGCCCTCCCTCGGCCTGCTCACGGTCAACGCCCTGGTGGCCGGCGCCGAGGTGCTGATCCCGATTCAGTGCGAGTACTACGCACTGGAGGGACTGGGGCAGCTGCTGCGGAACGTCGATCTGGTGCGGGGGCATCTCAACCCCAAGCTCCATGTCTCGACGATCCTGCTCACCATGTACGACGGGCGCACCCGGCTGGCGTCCCAGGTCGCCGATGAGGTGCGCAGCCACTTCGGCCATGAGGTGCTCCGTACGAGCATCCCCCGCTCGGTGCGCATCTCCGAGGCACCCAGCTATGGGCAGACGGTGCTCACCTATGACCCGGGATCCAGCGGTTCGCTTTCTTACCTCGAAGCGGCCCGGGAGATCGCATTGCGTGGGGTCCCGCAGACCGGGGGTCAGGGCCTCAGCGTCAACTATGAAGCACAGCACAGCATCTCGGAGGGGACTCAGTGAGTGAACGACGTAGAGGCCTGGGCCGTGGGCTCGGTGCGCTGATCCCCGCGGCACCGCAGAGCACGGATCATGCCGGGGCCGCGGGGCAGGGGGCGACGTCACCGTCGTCCGCACCGGTCCTCGCTCCGGAGCGTGGAGTGGCGGCTGCCAAGGTAACCTCGCTGCCGGCGCACGGTGTTTCACGTGAAACGGAAGCACCGGCCGGGGCCGAGGCATCGTCGGCGGGCGTCTCGGAGGTGTCCGGTGCGCACTTCGCCGAGGTGCCGCTGGACGCGATCAAGCCGAACCCGCGGCAGCCGCGGGAGGTCTTCGACGAGGACGCTCTTGCCGAGCTGGTCACCTCCATCAAGGAGGTGGGCCTGCTCCAGCCGGTGGTGGTCCGTCAGACGGGACCGGGGCGGTATGAGCTCATCATGGGTGAGCGCCGCTGGCGGGCATGCCGTGAGGCCGGGCTGGAGAAGATTCCCGCGATCGTGCGGGCCACGGACGATGAGAAGCTGCTGCTCGATGCGCTTCTGGAGAACCTCCACCGGGCGCAGCTCAACCCGCTGGAAGAGGCAGCCGCCTATGACCAGTTGCTGAAGGACTTCAAGTGCACGCATGACGAGCTGGCCGACCGGATCGGGCGTTCGCGCCCGCAGGTCTCCAACACGCTGCGGCTGCTGAAGCTCTCGCCGTCGGTGCAGAAGCGGCTTGCCGCGGGTGTGCTCTCCGCGGGGCACGCCCGTGCGCTGCTCTCCGTGGAGGACTCGGAAGAGCAGGACCACCTTGCGCGCCGCATCGTGGCGGAGGGGCTCTCGGTCCGTTCCGTCGAGGAGATCGTGACGCTCATGGGGTCGGCCCCCAAGGGCGCGAGCAAGAGCAACGGGCCCCGCGCGGGTGCCCGGGTGTCTCCCGCGCTCACGGGCCTCGCCTCCCGGCTGTCCGACCGCTTCGAGACCCGGGTGAAGGTCGACCTGGGACAGAAGAAGGGAAAGATCGTCGTTGAGTTCGCCTCGATGGACGATCTGGAGCGCATTCTCGGCACGCTTGCCCCGGGTGAGGGGCGTGTCCTGGGCCAGACGCTGGCCGAGGAGAACAACGAAGAGGAGTGAGCTGAGGCTCTCGGCTCCTGGGCGGGCCGTGTTCCGGAGCCCATACCGGAACACGGCCCGCCCTTTGCACTCATGCGGTACCCGTGCCCGTAAAGGGTGGATACGATGCGTTCGGGTATGGCACGCATCCATGTGGACATCTCACACCGAGGAGAGGGCCATGCGATCGGTGAGCCGCACCGGACTGTTGGCAGCGGGGTTCGGTCTCGCAGCCATCGGAGGGTTCGTTGGTGGTCTGCTCAGAGAGCAGGTGGCGCTGACGGCGCTTCGGGGTGTGGCAGGCGAGGAAAGCGAGGACCTGGGTTCATGGGCCGTCGGCTCGTACCGCTCACGCTGGACAACCTTCCGGACCTCCCCAAGCGCTGCCGCTCCTGTGTCTTCTGGGAGCTCGACCCCGTCAGTGGCGAGGCCGCGGTAAAGACGGGTCGCCCTGAGCTGGAGAAGGAAGCCTGGATCTCGGCAGTACTGCTGGAGTGGGGGTCCTGTGGGCGGGTGGTCTATGTCGATGAGGTGCCGGTCGGGTTCGTGATGTACGCCCCGCCGGCCTATGTGCCGCGCTCCACGGCCTTTCCCACCAGTCCTGTCTCGCCGGATGCGGTGCAGCTGCTGACGGCCTGGCTGATCCCCGGCTACCAAGGCCAGGGGCTGGGGCGGGTGATGGTCCAGACGGTCGCCAAGGACCTCATCCAGCGTGGCTTCAAAGCCATCGAGGCCTTCGGGGATGCCCGGTGGAGTGAGCCGGCCTGCGTGCTGCCCGCCGATCATCTGCTTGCAGTGGGCTTCAAGACCGTGCGTCCCCACCCCCGCTTTCCTCGGCTGCGCCTTGAGCTGCGCACCACGATCTCGTGGAAGGAAGACGTGGAGCTCGCACTCGACCGCTTGCTGGGAGCCGTCCAGAAGGAGCCCGCACTGCGGCCGCTGTAGAGCCGACGGTTTCCCGTGAAACAGAGAACGGGCCCGCTCCCTCAGGGGGCGGGCCCGTTTCCCGTGAAACGTGGCGGTGTGACTCAGCCGAGGAAGTCCGCCAGGTCGCGCTCGATCGCGGCCTTCGGCTTGGCGCCGACGATGGTCTTCACGACCTCGCCGCCCTGGTAGACGTTCATGGTCGGGATCGACATGACGCCGTACTTGGCGGTGGTGGCCGGGTTCTCGTCGGTGTTCAGCTTGGCGATGACGATCCCGTCGTTCTCGGCGGCAATCGCTTCCAGCGACGGGGCGACCTGGCGGCACGGGCCGCACCAGGTGGCCCAGAAGTCCACGAGAACGGGCTTGTCGCTCTTGAGGACGACCTCTTCAAAGTTGTCGTCCGTGACGGTCACCGTGGCGCCGGCCATGGGATTCTCCTTACTGGGTGGGTGGTGGGAAAGCTGGGTGCGCGGTTCAGGCGGAGGGAGTCTTCTCCGGCTCGGCCGTCGACTCGCCGTCCGACAGCGACGCGAGGAAACGCTCGGCGTCGAGGGCGGCGGAGCAGCCCGTGCCTGCCGCGGTGATGGCCTGACGGTAGGTGTGGTCGACGACATCGCCGGCCGCGAAGACGCCGCTCAGGTTGGTACGCGTGCTGGGCGCGTCGACCTTGAGGTAGCCGTCGTCGTCGAGCTTCAGCTGGCCCTTGAACAGCTCGGTCCGCGGGTCGTGGCCGATCGCGATGAAGAGGCCGGTGACGGGGAGCTCGGAGGTCTCGCCCGTCTTGAGGTTGCGCAGCGTCAGACCCGAGAGCTTGCTCTCACCGTGGATCTCGGCGACCTCGCTGTCCCACACAAACTTGATCTTCGGGTCGGCGAACGCACGCTCCTGCATGGCCTTGCTGGCCCGCAGGGTGTCACGGCGGTGGACGACCGTGACCGACTTGGCGAAGCGGGAGAGGAAAGTGGCCTCCTCCATCGCGGTGTCGCCCCCGCCGATGACGGCGATGTCCTGGTCCTTGAAGAAGAACCCGTCGCAGGTGGCGCACCACGAGACGCCGCGACCGGACAGCTCGTCCTCACGGGGCAGGCCGAGCTTGCGGTGCTGGGAGCCGGTGCTGACGATCACGGTCTTCGCCCGGTGCACATTTCCAGCGGTGTCGGTGACGGTCTTGATCTCTTCGGAGAGATCGACCGCGACAATGTCGTCCGGCACGAGCTCGGCACCAAAGCGCTCCGCCTGGGCACGCATGTTGTCCATGAGGTCCGGCCCCATGATGCCGTCGCGGAAACCGGGGAAGTTCTCCACGTCGGTGGTGTTCATCAGCGCGCCTCCGGCGGTGACGGCACCTTCGAAGACCAGCGGCTTCAGGGACGCGCGGGCGGTGTAGAGCGCTGCGGTGTAGCCCGCGGGCCCGGAGCCGATGATGATCACGTTGCGGACGTCGCTCACGGGTGTCTTCCTTGTCTCTGCCGACTGCTTGCTGGGGCTCTCGGTTCTCTCACCCCACCCAACGGATCCTACGGGGCGAGCATTCCCGGAGTGTCACAGCGCACTTCTCGTCGCTCAGTCTCGCTGGAACGAGTGCGACAGCAGGACCTTCCCGGGAGCCGGTGGTGTGGCGGAGACACAGGAGGAAGCGATGACATACGCAGAGACGCGCTGGGGATCGGCCGGATCCGGCAGCACCACGAGGTAGGCGTCCTGGCCCTGGTAGCGGGTGTGGCGGGTCGCCAGCGGACTCTCCGGACGTGCGATGCCATGGCGGACGCAGGACGGGATGGTGTCGGCGTTGCCGCGCAGCGGGGTGTCGGGAGTGCTCCGGGTGCTGATGTCCGGGGATTTGTGCGAGCCCTTGGACGCCAGCAGATCGTGGACATGGGATTCCAGGCTGGCAGCGGTCAGGGCGCCGGTACCGCCGGTGGTCTTCTCGGGGGTGGCGGTGGCTCGGTCCTGATTGCTCGCCTGGGTGCCGTCGAGGGCGGCGTTCTGGATGAGAAGGCCGCCGAAGCTGAGGACTGCCGCGGCCGCCGCGGTGCCGAGCAGAATCCGCGGCCACCGCCGCGCACGGGACGCCCGGCCCCCCGGCGTCTGGCGTCCCGGTCCGGAGGAGCCCCGGGGGCGTCCGGCGGGCCGGGCGGACGGTGTTCCTCGGCGGTGAGCCTCATCGTCGGTTTCACGTGAAACCACGACGGGGACGGTGGCTGTTTCACGTGAAACAGCCACCGTGGCGACGGGAGTGGTGGCGTCCAGCAGCGCTTCGGCGGCGAGGGCGGCATCGATGCGGCCGGCGACATCGGCCGGCATCCGCAGCGGTCCGGGGAGCGTGCCGAGCAGCGACCGGATTTCCTCCAGGGACGCATAGACGTCGTCGCACAGGGGGCAGGTGGCGAGATGGTCGCGCAGTTCCGCGGTGCGCGAGGGGGAAAGCAGCCCGTCCGTGAGTTCGGAGATCTCGGAGACCTCCGGGTGCTCACCTGTGGGGTGCTCACCCGTGCCGGTCGTCGACGTCACGCTCGCCCACCTCCGCCCTTCACGGCACCTGTGTCCTTCGGCCCTGCCGTCGGTGGGACGGATGTCCCCTGCGCCCGGTTCCTTCCCCCGCTCGCGGGTTTGCTATCCCCGTTGTCGGCGCGCAGATGGGTGACCAAGGGGAGGAGCCGAGCCCGGCCTCGTGCACAGCGGCTTTTCACCGTTCCGGTCGGGATGTCGAGGATGGCTGCGGCCTCCGCGACGGGGTACCCCTGCATATCGACGAGGACGAGCGCGGCACGCTGTTCCTCGGGAAGGGTGCGCAGGGCGCTGAGCAGCTCCCGGTGCAGATCCTGACGCTCGGCGGGTGCGGCGGCGGATTCCTCGGGCTCGAGCAGCTGCTCCAGCCGCTCGGTCTCGGCGACAGGCGAGGTGCGTCGTGAGGCTGTCTTGCGGGCTCGGTCCAGACAGGCATTGACCGTGATGCGGTGCAGCCATGTCGTCACCGCGGACTGACCGCGGAAGGTGTGCGCCGCTCGGTAGGCGGAGACCAAGGCGTCCTGCACGGCATCGGCGGCCTCTTCGCGATCCCCGAGGGTGCGCAGTGCCACCGCCCAGAGACGGTCGCGGTGCCGCCGGACGATCTCCCCGAACGCCTCGGGGTCACCTGCGACATGGCGAGCGATGAGGTCTTGATCACTAGAGTCCTCTAGCAGACCCACCCATACCCCCTCACCTAGCGCCGACTCCTGGGAATCTTGCCCCCTGTGGGACATCGGCGTAAAGATCGCCAAGCTGCTGCTACCTGACGTAAGCGTCTCCTGACGTGCAGCAACAGTGCGTCACTGTTCATCGTAGGCAGGTGTGTGGAGAACCACTAGGGAGCTCATCGACGGGTAGACGAGTGACCTTCTTGCCCGAGAACGCAAAAGGATGCGTTGCTGCTTTCACTTCTCAGGGAAGTGCTGCTCAGGTGTCGCTTCGACCTTGAGGGTGGGCTGCCCGGCGACGGGCGTGATCACTGGGCCGGGCCGAGTTGCGCCGGGAAAAGGCCAAGTCGTCCGAAAGAGGCACGATGGCCTGCTGATTCGTCAGCAGGCCATCGTGCCTTGTGGGGCTAGCTGCGCCCCTGGGTGTCCTGGGCGACGATGAAGTACCTGCCGCAGTTGCCGCCGAACCTCCACGTTCCGCGGCCGGTCCACGCGCCGTAAATCGTCTTTCCGTTGCTGCAGTCGGTAACGGCACGAGCCTGACCGCTCTTGACGGTGCAGCTCGCGCTCCACGTGGCGACCGTCTGCTTCCAGTTGCGACAGCTGTAGTTGCCGCCGGCAGCGGACGCAGGGGTGGCGGTGGCGATCCCGCCGACGAGAATCAAAGTGGCCACAGATGCCGTTGCGGCCTGGCGCCACCCGGTGTGCTTCAACAAAGTCTCCCCCTGATGCCCTGTCGGGCGAATGTTGGTCGGTGCGGCACTTGAGCGAGTGCGCATGATCATTTTAGTCCACGTGCCAGGGTTTCGGGTGGGGGTGACGCCCTGGTGGGGACAGGATCAGGCTGGTCTGCCGCACGATGAACGCCCCGCCGACCCGAAGGTTGGCGGGGCGTTCTCCACCTCGTATTTCTACGGGGTCCCGGTGCACCGAGTTAATGCTGGTGAGTCAGCTGAAGATTTTGACTTCTGAAATACCGCCGCGGAACCCATCCGATGTTCCATCAGTGGGAAGTTTCGTGATGTGGACCAGGACATAGCGAGACTTCACCGGCTGGTCGAGCTTCACATCCAACTTGTCGCCGGACTTTCCCAGCTTGGAAAGGCGTTGTGAGAAATCACCGAGCGTTGTCGGATCTGCTGCGGAGGGTGCCGCCGCGCGGACTTCTGCGGTCTGGCCCGGCCGATACATGGTGACCTGTATCCCGGAGATGTCCTTGGCGCTTCCGAGGTCAAGGATGATTCCACTGCCATCTGCGCGCGGCGACAGGTTTCCGAAGTTGGGCCAGCCCAGGAACCGTCCTGTCACCCAAGCAGTACTCGGATCGCCGTCCGTGACGTTGTGAGCCTGATCCTCCGAGAAAGGCTCGGCCAGGGGCGAGAACTCCGTGGCGCCCTTGACCGGGAGAGCCTTTCCTGTGGGCTTCTTCGGACCGCCGGCCGGCTGTGAGTTCCCCGGGGCGTCCTGGTCTTTCTCCCGCTTCAGCAGCGTGTCCGCCAGCTGCCAGCTGCCGAGCCCCAGTGCCGCGATGAGCAGCGCCGAGACGGACCACTTCAGGGCCCGGCCGGTGCGGCTCTGCAGCGGCGACGGAGGCGGGGTGACCGGCTGCGTGGCATGCGGTGCCGCCGCGCCGTGGGCGGACGACTGCCGATAGCTGCCCTGCTGGTAGCCGGTGCGCTGGTACGGCGGCGGGGCGTTGAACGCCGTCTCCGGGGGCCGGATGCGCGGCATGGCCGCGACAGCCTTGGCCAGTTCCTCCGGGGTGGTGCACGGCTGCTCCTGGCGGGAGGCCGTGGCGCCATCGTTGATCAGCGCGCGCATGGCCAGCTCGGACAGCCCGCGGTGAACTCCGGCGCGCACCTGGTCGGGCGCGATCAGCCCGACGCCCTTGGGCAGGCCGGTGAGGCCATGGGCGTCGTTCTCGTACGGCCAGCGCTGGGTCAGCGCGGCGTAGAGCAGTGCACCGATCGCCTCGGTGTCCGTGCGCTGCGGGGACTCGCAGGTGATGCCGCGCAGTGCCGCCATGACGGCCAGGCCGCGGATGCGGTACTGCCCGGACTCCGTACGCAGCACCGAGCCGGGGGTGATCCGCAGATGCGAGAGACCCTCGCGGTGCGCGGCGGCCATGGCCTGGGAGACCTGGCTGACGAGCTGGTAGGCGTCGTGCGGCTCCAGCGGGCCGTTGGCGAGCACCGTGGTGAGCTCGGTGGCGTCCGGCAGCCACTCATGGACGACGTAGACGAGGTCGTTCTCCTCCACGGCGTCCAGGACCTGGACGAACCGGGGGTCACCGAGCAGCGCCGACGAGCGGGCGGCGGACAGCACCGGCCGGGCTCTGGGATGGTCGGCGGGCAGGATGTGCACACCGACGGCGCGGCGCAGCATTTCGTCGACCGCACGCCAGCTGCTGAATCCGTCCAGACGGGTGACGCACTCTTCGAGGCGGTAGCGTCTGGCAAGCTTGTGGCCGCTGTGCAGTTCCGGTGGCTGGGCTTCGATCGCCTCGGCACGCTCCTCATCGGTGCCTGCGGCGTCCTGTTCCCTGCCGGATACCTTCTCGGCCTTAGCACCGTCGTCCGTGGCCTTACCCGCCTTGGCGGTCAGCGGTTCCTCACCGCTCGTGTCAGCCACGTCGACGGCAGCCGTGCTCCGTTCCGCCACCGTCGTTCCTGCCTCCCCATCCGTTGCAGGCTCAATGAGCCAAGACAATTGTGCCCACAGTCCGCCACTATGCACGACACACGGTGGCAGTCGATGGTTGTGCTCAACTAACGTCCAAGCTTCGACCGGACCATGCCGACCAGGGCGTTCAGTTCCTCGATGCGCATTTTGCGTGCGGCTACGTAGAACACGGCCAGAAGTGCGGCAATACCGGCGATCAGCGCGGTGATCGACCCCAGGAACCCGGTGCCGAGTGTCTGCATGATCCCGTACACCGCGGCCCCCGAGACGATCGTGGCCGGAATGCTGGCGCCGGCCAGCCGTGCGTAGGTCCGGACGACATGAGCGGTGTCGAGGTCGCCGTCCATGCGCTTGCTCAGACGGCGCCAGGCCACGCCGACGCCGATGATGTACGCCAGGCCGTACGAGGCGGCCATGCCGACCACGGCCCAGCGCGCGGGCAGGACCAGGAAGCAGAGACCGGAGGCCACGGCGTTGACGGCGGCGACGATCACCGTGTTGTAGAAGGGCGTGCGGGTGTCCTCGTACGCGTAGAAGGCGCGCAGGACGACGTACTGCACCGAGAACGGGATCAGGCCCACACCGAAAGCCATCAGCATGTAGCCCATCGGGATGCCGGCGCCGGACGAACCGTAGACCAGCGTGCACAGCGGGATGCCGAGGGAGAGGAAGCCGAACGAGATCGGGACGATGGCGACGGCGGAGGTGCGCAGGCCCTGCGAGATGTCGTCGCGGACGGCTCCGGTGTCACCGTCGTGTGCCGACCGGGCCAGCCGCGGCAGCAGCGCCGCCATCACGGAGACGGTGATGATCGCCTGCGGCATGTTCCAGATCAGCTGTGCGCTGGCGTACGAGATGAAGCCGGTGCCCGGGTGCCCCTGGTCGTTGGCGGTGTTTCCGGCCCAGGTGGAGAGCTGGGTGACGACCAGGACGCCGGCCTGGTTCGCGAGCACGAACAGCACCGTCCACTTGGCGAGCTTGGCGGCCTTGCCCAGGCCGTGGCCGCGCCAGTCGAAGCGGAGCCGGAGTTTGAAGTCGGCGTCGCGCAGGTACGGGATCATCGCCAGCGCCTGGACGACGAGCCCGAGGAGGGTGCCGATGCCCAGGAGCCGGATGCCCTCGTCGGGGATGGTGGTGACGCCGATGTGCGAGGTCTCCGCCGTGCCGTAGACCCAGATGAACAGGCCGAAGGTGGCGATCATGACGATGTTGTTGAGGACCGGGGTCCACATCATCGCGCCGAAGCGGCCGCGGGCGTTGAGGATCTGTCCCATCACGACATGCAGACCCATGAAGAAGATCGTGGGTACGCAGTAGCGGGTGAACGCGACGGCCACTTCGTTGGCGGCCGGGTCGCGGGAGATGTCGAAGGAGACCAGCTTCACCAGCAGTGGCGCCGCCACGACCGACAGGACCGTCAGCACGCCGAGGACCACCATGACCAGCGTCAGCAGCCGGTTGGCATAGGCCTCGCCGCCGTCGTCGTCCTCCTTCATCGCGCGGACCAGCTGCGGGACGAAGACGGAGTTCAGACCGCCGCCGATGGTCAGGATGAAGATCATCGTCGGAAGCTGGTAGGCGACCTGCCAGGAGTCACCGAGCACCGCACCGCCGAGCGCCGCGACGATCAGTGCCGAGCGGACGAAGCCCGTGAGACGCGACACCATCGTGCCGGCGGCCATCACCGCGCTGGACTTGAGCAGACCGGAGGCCCGGCCGCCGGAGGGCTTGCCGGCCGCCGCCACAGGGGCGGGCTCCGGCTCCGGCGCGGGCTGCTGGGGCACCGCCTCCGCGCCGGCCGCCGCGGGCCCCGGAGGCACCGGAGCGGGCTGCTGGGGCTCGTAGTGCTGCTGGTCCCGGTAGAGATGCGCGAAGGCGTCGGACTCCGGACGCTCGTTGGAGGCGCGGGTCATCAGGTGGTCGAGGCCCAGGAGCTGTGTCGTCGCCTGGTCCTCGCCGTACGGGAGGTGGGGGGCCGGCGCCTGTGGCCCGGGTGGCGGGGGCGGGGCCCACTGCTGCGGGTCGGGCGTGTGCCGGCCGGCGGCGGGCTGCTGGTAGGGCGGGGGCGCGGGCTGTCCCGGCGGCGGGGGGTGCGCGGCGCGGTCGTAGAGCGCCTCGGTCACCGGATCCTGAGCCGTCGGGTCCTGGGCGCGGAACGGATCGTTGCGGTAGGCGTCCTGGACGTAGGGGTCCTGGTCCGCGGGCAACGGGGGCGTCGGAGGCACCGGGCCCGTGGGGTCGCCATTGGCGCCCCGGCCCCGGTCACCGTCATACGGCGCATTCATCGCTGCCCCACCTCATCCGTCGCCGGCCATCCGGCCCCGCTATCTATCAACGGTCCACTTTCTCACCTGAGCCGGACGGGCCGGAGCTTTCCGATCCGGTGTCCGGCGTGGGGTCACTCGGCTGCTCGGGCTCGTCGCCGTCCGTGCCGCCGTTGTCGCCGTCCGTACCTGTGTCGTCCTCGGGACCCTCGCCGTCGGACCCGTCCTCCGCGCGCTGGGCGGCCGCCCGCTTGCGCTGGAGGTAGATCCGCACACCGGCGAGGACGAGGAGCAGCACCCCGCCGGCGATGACGAGCATCACCGTGGCGGTGATCTCCGTGACGTTCACCTGGAACATCATGGGCTCACCGTAGGTCTTTCCGTCGGCCGTGTAGAGCTGGGCGGTCACCCAGGCCCGGCCGTTGGCGTTCGCCGTGGTGGCGAACTTGAACGACTGGCTGTGGCCGCCGTCCACCGTGATCTGCTGCGCCTTGCCCGCGTCCAGACGGTTGGGCTGGGACGAGGTCAGCTTCAGCGTCATGTCCTTGACGCCCTGGACCAGGTTGTTCTGGACCGTCACCGGAATCGTGGCGCTGCGCCCGGAGAGCGTCGCCCCCGACTTCTGGATCAGGTGCACCTTCTTGGTCAGACCGTCGAGGTAGCTGCGGACGGAGTGCCGGTATCCCGCGGCACCGGAGGCATGGCCGCGCCACTCCGTCGACATCTCCCGCATTATGGCGCTGCCGAACGGGGTCACCACACGCTCCGGCTGGGCCAGGATCACCCGGTAGTCGTCCAGCGCGGCCTGGGTGCCCTGGATCTGCCGGAAGGCGCTGGTGGGGAGTTCCTGGCGGCGCAGCGAGGACGGGTAGGCGGCACCGCTCGGGACCTGGCGGGTGGCCGAGCGGTCGGGCTTGGCCTTGGCCGCCTTGCCGAGGCTCAGCGACTGGGTCCAGCTCCCGGAGTCGTCCAGCGTCCGCAGCGCGGTGGCCATGGCGTGGGCCTGGCTGACGGACGGCATGCGCTGCGGCGCCACGACGATGCTGCGCTGCCGGTCGGGGTCCTCAAGGCTGATCATCTGGGTCTGTGCGACGAAGTCCTGGACCGCGTGGACGGAGTTTCCGGCCTTCGACATATCGCCTTCGAAGGCCCGCGAGAGCTGCGCATCCGCGACGATGGCCGTGTTGCCGCCACCGATGGGGCGGGCCGCCGTCGGGGTGTAGGACAGGCCTCCGGTCTCCCGCAGGCTGTCGCTGCGGGTGATCACGTTGTGCGCACCGGCCGAGGTCGCGACATCCACGACCGAGGAGTCGATCGCACCGTCGACGGGCCAGGCGAAGTCCGTACGCGGCTTCACGCCGAGGATCGTGTCCACGGTCGACTCGGCGAGGTCGGTGGCCGGGCCGAGGTGGCTGAGCGCGCTGGGCACGCTCTTGCCGTGATGGGCGAGCGAGGCGAGGTCGGGGTCGGCGAAGGGCAGCGCGACGACCTCGTGCGACTTGACCGCTTCTTCGAGCTCGTGCAGCCACTGCTTGGCGACGGCCTGGTTCTTGCCCATGGGGCCGTCCGGGCCGTTCACCCGGTACGACTTGGTCATCGCGTCGACGGTCGCGAGCAGGTCGGGATCGATGACGAAGGTCACGGGCAGGTTCTTGCCGAGCGCGACCATCTGCTGCAGCCGGCCTCCCGGCGCGAGCTCGGCAGCGAGGTCGTCGTTGCGGAAGACCGGCGTCTGCTGGGCGTCGGCGTCGGTCTCGGCGGTGAGATGGGTGGAGGAGATCAGCGGCCACAGGTACGTGAGCTGCGTCTTCTTCTGGGCGTCGGCCTCCTGCCAGGGCAGCAGCGTCCGGTCGAAGCCGAGGACCTGGTTGTAGGGCGCGGCCTGCGAGCGTCCTGACACAGAGACACCGAGCTGGTACACACCGTCCTTGTCGAGACGGAGGTCCTTGACCGGCACGCTGACGCTGAAGGGGCGGCTGACGCCGGGCTCCAGCTTGCCGATCTTCTCCGCGCTCCCGTTGATCTCCTTGCCGTCCGCGCCGGGCAGATAGCCGGTGCGACGGGACACATTGTCGATGGAGCTCCGGCCGCCGAGGGCGTCCCCGCGGTTCATGCCGACATGCGCGTCGGTGATCGTGTCGCGTCCGTCATTGGTCAGCGTCCCGGAGACGGTGACCGTGTCGCTCTTGGAAGGAGCGGACGGGGACATCGAGTCGATGGTGACGTCGACCGTGCGGGAGCCCGTCGGGGCCGCCTGGGCGGTGGCAGCGTGCGGAACCTGGATCAGCCCCATCAGCAGGAGCACTCCAGTGAGCAGTGTCACGGTCCTTCGCAGCCATCGACCACGCGGCCGTTCAGTCCCCTGGAACCCTGCCGCCTCGGCCACGCGCTCGTCCGTCCCTCGTCTTCGTCAGTGGTCGTCGGAATGTGCGTCCACGAATGGTAACGAGGCCCGCTGCGCCGTAGTGCCGGGGACTGCTCCACATGATCGCGGTGCGGAGAGCCGGGCGCCCAGCCTGTCCCCTTTATTACGTGACGCCTCGCGCTGCGCGGCCACGTACCCTGTTTTGTTGTGCCGAACGCCAACAATGACCTCCCCGCCCCGATCGCCGAGCGGACCCCGCAGTCGACGAACGCGCTGAACCATGTCCAGCGCCGAGCCGTGAGCGAGCTGCTGCGGGTGTCCCCCGTCGCGGATGACCTGGCCCGTCGATTCCAGGAGGCCGGGTTCACACTTGCCCTGGTCGGCGGCTCGGTCCGGGATGCGCTCCTGGGCCGGCTCGGCAACGACCTGGACTTCACCACCGATGCCCGCCCCGAGGACGTTCTGAAGATCGTCCGGCCGTGGGCGGACGCGGTCTGGGAGGTCGGCATCGCTTTCGGCACGGTCGGCTGCAAGAAGGACTCCTTCGACATCGAGGTCACGACCTACCGGTCCGAGGCGTACGACCGCACCTCCCGCAAGCCCGAGGTGTCGTACGGCGACTCCATCGAGCAGGATCTGGTGCGCCGGGACTTCACGGTGAACGCCATGGCGGTGCTGCTGCCGCAGAAGGAGTTCGTCGACCCGCACGACGGTCTGGAGGACCTGGCGGCGCGTGTGCTGCGGACGCCGGGGACGCCGGAGGAGTCGTTCTCCGATGATCCGCTGCGGATGATGCGCGCCGCCCGCTTCGCGGCCCAGCTGGACTTCGAGGTGGACCCCGAGGTCTTCGCCGCGATGAAGGCGATGTCGGACCGCATCGAGATCGTCTCCGCGGAGCGCGTACGGGACGAGCTGAACAAGCTGGTCCTGGCGCCGCACCCGCGCGAGGGGCTGCGGCTGCTCGTCGAATCCGGCCTGGCGGACCATGTCCTGCCCGAGCTCCCCGCACTGCGGCTGGAGAGTGACGAGCATCACCGTCACAAGGACGTCTACGAGCACTCGCTGACGGTGCTGGAGCAGGCGATCGACCTCGAAGAGAACGGGCCCGATCTCGTGCTGCGGCTGGCCGCACTCCTCCACGACATCGGAAAGCCCCGGACGCGGCGCTTCGAGAAGGACGGCCGGGTCTCCTTCCATCACCACGAGGTGGTGGGCGCGAAGATGACCAAGAAGCGGATGACCGCTCTCAAGTACTCCAATGACCTGGTCAAGGACGTCTCACGGCTGGTGGAGCTGCATCTGCGCTTCCACGGCTACGGGACGGGCGAGTGGACGGACTCGGCGGTGCGCCGGTATGTGCGGGACGCCGGCCCGCAGCTGGAGCGGCTGCACAAGCTCACGCGCTCGGACTGCACCACCCGCAACAAGCGCAAGGCCGGCGCCCTCTCGCGCGCCTATGACGGGCTCGAGGAGCGCATCGCGCGGCTGCAGGAGCAGGAAGAGCTGGAATCGATCCGCCCGGACCTGGACGGCAACGACATCATGCAGATTCTGGGCATCCGCCCGGGGCCCGAGGTCGGCAAGGCGTACAAGCAGATGCTGGAGCTCCGGCTGGAGCACGGGCCCATGGAGCGGGAGGCGGCGGTCGCTGCGCTGAAGGAGTGGTGGGCCGCTCAGAGCTGAGCGTGAAACGGGCGGTGTTTCACGTGAAACAAGGAGCGGTGTTTCACGTGAAACACCGCTCCTTTGTCTTCCAGCGCGTTCGGCGTGCGCTACTTCACCGAGGTCAGGCAGAGCACCATGCGGGTGTCGCCGCTCCTGCGACGGTGCACGCTCTTGGTGTAGGCCGACTCTCCCTCTGCGCACAGCGTCGGGTCCGTGGTGTTGTTGTGCACCTTGCTCACCTTGTACTGAGCTTCGGAGCTACTGCAGTCCACCACCTTGAGCCCGTCGTCGAGTGAACTGCTGGACTTCTGCACACAGTCACCGGCCTCAGCGTTCTCCGCGTCGTCCTGGCTGACGATCCAGAAGAACGCGAAGACGATCACCGCGATGACGAGCCCGATGCCCCTCAGGATCGCCTTGACGGACCGGCGCTTGGCGGGCTGAGGCGGAGGCACCGGAGCTCCGCCCTGCATGTAGGGCTGCTGCGGCTGAGGAGCCATGGGGTAACCCGCCGGCGGCTGCTGTCCGTACGGAGCCTGCGGCTGCGGGGGGTAGGCGTAGCCCTGGGGCTGGCCGTAGGGGGCCTGCGGTGCTTGCGGCGCCTGCGGATAAGGATTCTGGCCGTACGGCGGCTGCCCGTACGGCGCCTGACCGTACGGATTCTGGCCCTGAGGCGGCGTGGTCATGGGACTCCCCCGATATTGATGTGTACAGGCTCGTGTAGGACGCCCGTAAGGTATCGGGTCCGGGTACGCGCCGTTGCAGGGCCCAGGGCGCTGCACCGGGCGAGGGGCGACGCCTAACCGCGCCCCGAGCGAACCATCGCCGCGGCGACCAGCGCATACAGCACGGTCACCATGCCGAGCAGGGCTGCGGACCGTCCGTCCGGAGGCAGCATCAGCGCCGCGACCGCGGCAGCCCCGACGAAGGCGACGTTGAAGAGCACGTCGTAGATGGCGAAGGACCGGCCGCGGAAGGCGTCGTCGACCGTCGACTGGACGATCGTGTCCGTGGAGATCTTGGTTCCTTGGGTGCTCAGGCCGAGCACGAACGCGGCGGCCAGCATCGGACCCGGCGTGAAGAACAGCCCGAGTGACGGCACCAGGACCGCGCCCAGTGCCGCACAGCCTGCGATCCAGCCGAACGCGGTGAGCCTCCCCACCGCCCAGGGCGTGACGACAGCGGCCGCGAAGAAGCCCGCTCCTGACACTCCGACGGTGATCCCGAGCAGCGCCAGTCCTTCGGACTCGGTCTCGGCCCAGGAGTACCGGCACAGCATCAGCACCATGACCGTCAGAGCCCCGTAGCAGAAACGGATCAAGGCCATCGCGATCAGTGCGCGGGCCGGGGTGCGCCGCTCGGCGAGATGGCGCAGCCCTTCCCTCAGCCCGCGCACGGTGCTCAACAGGGCTTCCCGCAGGTGTGGTTGGAGGCGTGCGGGGTCGGGGCCGAGCAGCTCCGGGGCCATGCGCAGCGTGGTCAGGGCCGAACAGAAGTAGAGGGCCGCGGAGAGCAGCACGACGAAGGCGTCCACGTCCGAGCCGGCCAGCCGGACGGCGAAGGCGAGCCCGCCGCCCGCCGTCGCGGCGAGCGTGCCCGCCGTGGGGGTGAGGGAGTTGGCCATGACCAGCTGCTGTTGACCGTCGACGACACGCGGGAGCGCGGCCGAGAGCCCGGCCAGGACGAAGCGGTTCACGGCGGTCACGGAGAGGGCCGAGGCGTAGAAGAGCCAGTCGGGGACCTTCGACACGATCAGCGTCGCGGTGGCCATGGCCAGCAGGGTGCGCAGCAGATTGCCGTACAGCAGGACCTGACGGCGCCGCCAGCGGTCGAGCAGCACACCGGTGAACGGTCCGAGAAGGGAGTACGGGAGCAGCAGGATCGCCATGGCGGAGGCGATGGCCGCTGGCGACGTCTGCTTCTCGGGCGAGAAGACGACGAAGGTGGCGAGCGCGACCTGGAACACCCCGTCGGCCGCCTGGGACAGGAGCCGTGCGGCAAGGAGCGAACGGAAGTCGCGTAGCCGGAGTAATACGCGAAGGGCGCGCACAGCATGCATGAGGCACAGCCTCACACAGCCCGCAGGCCCCCGGGCGGAATACCCGGGGGCCTGCGGAGGGAGGGTGCGTCGGGCGGCTCAGCGCTCGGCGTCACCGCTGATGAACTTCTCGACGTTCTCCCGTGCCTCGTCGTCGAAGTACTGCACCGGCGGCGACTTCATGAAGTACGAGGACGCGGAGAGGATCGGGCCACCGATGCCCCGGTCCTTGGCGATCTTCGCGGCGCGCAGGGCGTCGATGATGACACCCGCGGAGTTCGGGGAGTCCCAGACCTCGAGCTTGTACTCCAGGTTCAGCGGGACATCACCGAAGGCGCGGCCCTCGAGGCGGACGTAGGCCCACTTGCGGTCGTCCAGCCACGCCACGTAGTCGGAGGGGCCGATGTGGACGTTGTCCTCGCCCAGCTCACGGTCCCGGATCTGGGAGGTGACGGCCTGGGTCTTGGAGATCTTCTTGGACTCCAGGCGATCACGCTCGAGCATGTTCTTGAAGTCCATGTTGCCGCCGACGTTCAGCTGCATCGTGCGGTCCAGGATGACGCCCCGGTCCTCGAAGAGCTTGGCCATCACCCGGTGCGTGATCGTGGCGCCGACCTGCGACTTGATGTCGTCACCGACGATCGGGACACCCGCCTCGGTGAACTTGTCCGCCCACTCCTTGGTGCCGGCGATGAAGACCGGGAGCGCGTTGACGAACGCGACCTTGGCGTCGATGGCGCACTGGGCGTAGTACTTCGCGGCGTCCTCGGAGCCGACAGGGAGGTAGCAGACCAGCACGTCGGCCTGCGTGTCCTTGAGGACCTGGACGACGTCGACCGGGGCCTCGGGGGACTCCTCGATCGTCTGGCGGTAGTACTTGCCCAGGCCGTCGAGGGTGTGACCGCGCTGGACCTGCACGCCGGCGTTCGGCACGTCGCAGATCTTGATGGTGTTGTTCTCGCTGGCGCCGATGGCATCCGCGAGGTCGAGCCCGACCTTCTTGGCGTCGACGTCGAAGGCAGCCACGAACTCGATGTCACGCACGTGGTAGTCGCCGAACTGCACGTGCATGAGGCCGGGCACGCGGCTCTTCGGGTCGGCGTCCTTGTAGTACTCGACGCCCTGTACCAGCGAGGCGGCGCAGTTGCCCACGCCGACGATGGCTACGCGAACCGAACCCATTCCGGTTGCTCCCTGTGTTCTCGATGAGGATCTGCACAGCAGAGCCTCATGTGGTGGTGTCATCGGACGGATCCGGCCGGGTACCACCCCGGTGCCGGGGCAGGCCGCCCGTATCTCCTGACTGGTTCTTCTTGTCCTGCGCTGCGGAGCCCGTGGGGCGCTGATCGCGCCCGGCGCGCTCGCTCTCGATGAGCTCGTTCAGCCAACGGACTTCGCGCTCCACGGATTCCATGCCGTGCCGCTGCAGTTCGAGGGTGTAGTCGTCCAGCCGCTCGCGGGACCTGGCCAGGGAGGTACGCATCCTCTCCAGGCGCTCCTCCAGCCGGCTGCGGCGGCCTTCCAGCACGCGCATCCGTACGTCCCGCGAGGTCTGGCCGAAGAATGCGAAGCGGACGCCGAAGTGCTCGTCCTCCCACGCATCCGGCCCGGAGTGGGCGAGCAACTCCTCGAAGTGTTCTTTGCCCGCCGGTGTCAATCGGTAGACGATCTTGGCGCGGCGCCCTGTCAGAGCCGCGGGGGGTACGCCCTCCGGGGCGCCGTCCGTCTCCTCGATCAGCCAGCCGCTCGCGACCAGTGCCTTGAGGCAGGGGTAGAGGGTGCCATAGCTGAACGCACGGAAGACCCCGAGCGAGGTGTTGAGCCGTTTTCGCAGCTCATAGCCGTGCATCGGGGACTCGCGGAGCAGGCCGAGGACGGCGAACTCGAGGACGCCGGAACGTCTGCTCATCCTCCGCCTCCTTGGTCCGGTGCGCTCTTTATGTCGTGCTGATGTATCGACTCGATACATCCAGACGATAGAACGGCCACCTGGGCGGAACAAGAGGGGGCACGGTGAACGGCATCACATCACCGAATCGTTCTCATCAAGCTGACTGATTTGGAGTGAATTTCAACACTGGGCAGGTTTTGGCCGTGCGTAGTCTGTGCGGCATGCAGACTGCCGGGAACCGTGGGCCGATATCTGGCGTCCTCATCCTCGGTGTAGTGCGGCTCGCGCCTCAGGAGCGGGCCGTGCATCGGGGGGACCTGAAGACAACTGCCGCCTTCAGGCGACGAGATAGCGCGCCTGCCCGAGGAGTATTCGTTCCATGAGCGAGCACCGTCGCAAACCGCCACAGCCGCAGAGTGGCGGACGTGCCGCGGCCCGACGCGCCGCACAGCAGCCATCGGGGCGCCGTGCCGCCCCTTCCCGTGGCTCCGCTGCCGGTTCTGCCGCCCACTCCGAGCCGTCCGGCCACGAGCCGCGGCAGGGTGGGCGTGCCGACGCCCGTAGAGCCGCCCAGCGTGGTGGCCGCCGGCGGTCGTCCGATGCCGCGATGGCCTCCGGCGATGGCGCCGGAGGCCGTGGTGGCGGTGGCCGTCGCGGCGGTGGCGGCGGTGGTCCCGAGGGAGGCCGTGGCCGCGGTCGCGGCGGCGGGAATCCTGCCAAGAAGCGTTTCATCGACTACCCGCGGGCCAACCGCGTCGGCTGGCGGCGCTTCGTACCGTCGTGGAAACAGGTCACGACCCTGTGCGTCGGATTCATAGGGCTGATCGTGGGTGCCTCCGGCGTCGCGCTGGCCCTGGTGAACGTGCCCAGCGAGAGTGCCGCCGCCAAGTCGCAGAACAACGTCTACCTCTGGGCCGACGGCAAGGTCATGGCGCGTGACGGTGAGACGAACCGGCAGAACGTCACGATCAACGAGATTCCGCTCGAGATGCAGAAAGCGGCGATCGCCGCGGAGAACGCGTCGTTCCGGACGGACTCGGGCGTGGACCCGATGGGCATCGCACGTGCGCTGGTCAACATGGCCAAGGGCGGCGAGACCCAGGGCGGATCGACCATCACTCAGCAGTACGTGAAGAACGCGATGCTGAGCCAGGAGCAGACCCTTGACCGTAAGTTCAAGGAGCTGTTCATCGCGATCAAGGTCGGCTGGTCGAAGAGCAAGGACCAGATCCTTCAGGGGTATCTGAACACCAGCTACTACGGCCGCGGGGCGTACGGGATCCAGGCAGCGGCTCAGGCGTACTACGGAGTGGACGCCGAAAAGCTGGACGCGAACCAGAGCGCCTTCCTGGCCACCGTGCTCAAGGGCGCGGATCTGTACGACCCGGCGGGCGGCACCAGCCCGGGGGCCACGCGGGCGGCGAACACCAAGCGCGCCAAGGCGCGGTGGTCCTGGATTCTCGACCGGGAGGTCGAGAACGGCCTCCTGTCCAAGGCGCAGCGGAACAAGTACCGGGGGCACTTCCCCAAGCCGCATCTGCCGAAGCCGGTGGCCAGCAAGAGCGGTCAGATCGGCTACATGATGGACACCGCGAAGAAGTACGTGCTGAAGCACTCGGGTCTCAGCGAAGCCCAGTTCGACAAGGGCGGCTACACGATCCACACGACCTTCAACTCGAAGAAGACCGCCCAGCTCGAGTCCGCGGTCAAGAACGTCAACAAGCGGTACATCGACCCGAAGAAGCGCGCAAAGGACAAATTCGTCCAGTTCGGCGGTGCCTCAGTGGTGCCGGGCGACGGCAAGATCGTCGCCCTGTACGGCGGCGAGGGCTACGACAAGGGGCACTTCAGCAACAACGCGGACACCTTCGGTGTGCCGGTCGGCTCGACCTGGAAGCCGTTCGTGCTCGCGGCGGCGATGAAGGACGGAACGGCCAAGAGCAACGGGGTGCCGATCAGGCAGGACAGTCGCTACAACGGTGACGACCACCTCAAGGTGAAGGACGCCGAGGGGGGGTACGTCAAGAGGAGGGACGGCTCGTTCTTCTTCCAGGAGAACGAGAGCGACCATCCGTGGGGCTATATCTCGTTGACCAAGGCGATGGAGCAGTCCGTCAACACTCCGTTCGTGCAGCTCGGCATGGATGTGGGGATGGCGAAGGTCCGGAGCATGGCGCAGGCCGCGGGTATCTCGGAGGCCAGCTTCGACAAGAACCTGAACCCCTCCTTCGCGCTGGGCACCTCCACACCGAGCGCGATTCGTATGGCCGATGCCTATGCCACATTCGCCCAGTCCGGGACGAAGGTGGAGCCGTATTCGGTGACGCAGGTGACGTACAAGGGCCGGGACCTCGATGGTTTCGAGAAGCCTCAGAGCGAAACGGCGATGGATGCCAACATCGCCAACAACGTGACCAAGGTGCTGGAGAACGTCATCGACAACGGCACGGCGAAGGAAGCCAAGCGGCTGAACATGCCGGCGGCGGGCAAGACCGGCACCACCGACGAGAACAAGTCGGCCTGGTTCGTCGGCTACACCAAGCAGCTGTCGACGGCCATCACGATGTTCCGTGAGGACGCGGGGAATCCGCGCCAGCTGTCCATGAACGGTGTCGGTGGCTTTGACTCGATCCACGGTGGTGCGCTGCCCACCGAGGTGTGGACCGAGTACATGCTGCAGGCGATGAAGGGTGTCACCCCGGAGTCCTTCCCTCCGGCCACGCCCATCGGGCAGCGGTTTGACCAGGAAGGCATGCCGACGCCGACGCCGACTCCCACGCCGTCGGACACTCCGTCGAGCTCGCCGTCGGAGTCTCCCAGCGAGTCCGTTCCCCCGACGAACTCTCCGAGCCCGACCCCGACCGACACCTGCTCCCCCTGGGATCTGGAATGCCGGAACAGCGGTGGGGCGAGTAACGGCGGAGGTAACGGAAATGGCGCGGGTGGTCCCGGCGGTGGCCCCGGCGGCACGAGTCCGACGCCTGACCCGACGGATGCGACAGACAGCGGAGGCTGGCTCGGCGGCCCGAACGGCTGACCGTTTCACGTGAAACGCTGAAGGTTTCACGTGAAACGTGGAGCAACGAAGCCCTCGCCCGGTTTGCCCGGGCGGGGGCTTCGCCGTCTTCTGCCCGCGGGCGTACGGCAGGATGGGGCCATGACGAGCGTGCGACGGGACGATCCGGTACGGCCGACGAAGCGGGATGAGGTGGCGGCCGCCGGCAGCGAGCTGATCGGGGGGCCTATCGGCCGCCGCGCACTGCTCGGGACGCACTGGCTGACGCCGGTGCGGATCATCGCGCTCGTCGCCATCGGCATGTTCGCGCTCGGCATGGTGCAGAAGCTGCCCTGCTACAACGGCGGCTGGTTCTTCGGCGCCACGACCCAGTACACGCACGCCTGCTACTCCGACATCCCCCATCTCTATGCGGGGCGGGGCTTTGCCGATGGGCTGATCCCGTACTTCGACCGGCTGCCCGGCGATATGGAGTATCTCGAGTACCCCGTGCTCACAGGCGTCTTCATGGAGGTCGCCTCCTGGATGACTCCGCACTCCGGGGGGATCCAGCACCGCGAACAGATCTACTGGCTGGTCAACGCCGGCATGCTGATGATCTGCGCCGCTGTCATTGCGGTGTGTGTGGCCCGCACCCACCGCCGCCGCCCCTGGGACGGCCTCCTTGTCGCCCTGGCGCCCGCCTTCGCCCTCACCGCCACCATCAACTGGGATCTGCTAGCCATCGCCCTGACGGCAGCCGGGATGCTGATGTGGTCACGCAGCCGCCCGCTGGCGGCCGGCGTCCTCATCGGGCTGGCCACCGCGGCGAAGCTGTACCCGGTGCTGCTGCTGGGCCCGCTGCTGGTGCTGTGCTGGCGCGCAGGCGCCTGGCGCGCGTTCCGGAAGGTGCTGACCGGTACCGTCGCGTCCTGGCTCGTGGTGAACCTGCCGGTGATGATCACGCATGATGCCGCGGGCTTCCACATCCGGGAGGGCTGGGCGAAGTTCTACACGTTCAGCCAGGAACGGCCCATCGACTTCGGTTCGATCTGGCTCCTGATCTCGCAGCGCACCGGGAACCCCCTGGAGAACGCCAACACCTACGCCACGCTGCTGATGATCGTGGGCTGTGGCGCCATCGGCCTGCTGACGCTCTACGCACCGCGTCGGCCGCGCTTCGCACAGCTCGCGTTCCTCGTCGTCGCGCTGTTCATCCTCACCAACAAGGTCTACTCGCCGCAGTACGTCCTGTGGCTGACCCCGCTCGCCGCGCTGGCCCGGCCGCGTTGGCGGGACTTCCTGATCTGGCAGGCCTGCGAGGTCATGTACTTCCTGGGGATCTGGACGTACCTCGCGTACACAGGAAGCGGCGACAAGCACCAAGGACTGCCGACGGAGGGCTACCAACTGGCCATCGTGCTGCACCTCTTGGGCACGCTCTACCTGTGCGCCCTGGTCGTACGGGACATCCTGATGCCGGAGCGCGATGTAGTCCGCAGGGACGGGGACGACGATCCCTCGGGCGGAGTCCTGGACCGCAGCCCCGATGTGTTCGTGCTCGGACGGGCCTACCACCGGCCCCGGCATGCGGTGCAGTTCCAGGCGGCGCCCCAGGTGCGCTGGGGCGCCGTACGGGACTGAGCCCGGCCCCCGGCCCCAACGCACCGGGCCCGGTGCCGCAGAGGAGGTCTCTGCGGGCACCGGGCCCTTGGTATGTCTGCGCCGTGGCTCGGCCGGCTCAGCGGTCCACGAGGCGGTCGAACTGCGTGGTGGTGTGCCGCAGATGGGCCACCAGCTCCTCGCCGACCTGCGGCTGCGGGGCATCCCCCGGCACGAACAGGATCGACACCTGCATGTGCGGGGGCTCCGCGAACCAGCGCTGCTTCCCGGCCCACACATACGGTGCGAGATTGCGGTTCACGGTTGCCAGCCCGGCCCGGGCCACGCCCTTGGCACGCGGCATCACACCGTGCAGCGCCTTGGGCGACTCCAGGCCGACACCGTGCGAGGTGCCGCCCGCCACCACGACCAAGTAGCCGTCGGAGGCCGCCTTCTGCTGGCGGTAGCCGAAGCGCTCGCCCTTGGCGATCCGGGTGACATCGAGCACCGAACCGCGGTACTCGGTGGCCTCGTGGTCGCCGAGCCACAGCCGGGTACCGATCCGCGCACGGAAGCGCGTCTGGGGGAACTGCTGCTGGAGACGGGCCAGTTCATCGGCCTTGAGGTGGCTGACGAACATGGTGTGCAGCGGGAGGCGGGCGGCGCGGAGCTGGTCCATCCAGCCGATGACCTCTTCGACCGCGTCGGAGCCGTCGGTGCGGTCCAGCGGCAGGTGGATCGCGAAGCCTTCGAGCCGGACGTCCTCGATGGCCGTGGCCAGCTTCGGCAGGTCCTCCGGCTTGACGCCATGGCGCTTCATGCTGCTCATGACCTCGATGACGACCCGGGCGCCGACCAGGCCCCCCACGCCCTCGACCGACGACACCGAGCGGATCGCCCGGTCGGGCAGCGGCACCGGCTCCTCGCCGTGGCGGAACGGCGTCAGGACGAGCAGATCGCCGCTGAAGAAGTCCTTGATGCGGGCCGCCTCGTAGGTCGTCCCGACCGCGAGGATGTCGGCACCGAGGCGGGTCGCCTCGTCGGCGAGGCGCTCATGGCCGAAGCCGTAGCCGTTGCCTTTGCAGACCGGGACCAGCCCGGGGAACTGCTGGAGAACGCTCTGCTGGTGCGCCCGCCAGCGCGCGGTGTCGACGTAGAGGGTGAGCGCCATGGCCGGGCCCGGAACCTTTCTCGTGGCTGGTGTCTCAGGGTGACGAACGGTGCGGTGGAGCGTCAGCGGCGCGCCATGTAGAGGTCGAACGCCTTGTGCAGAAGCTTGTTGAGCGGGAAGTCCCACTCACCGAGGTACTCCGCTGCCTGCCCACCTGTGCCGACCTTGAACTGGATCAGGCCGAAGAGGTGGTCGTTCTCGTCGAGCGAGTCGCTGATGCCGCGGAGGTCGTAGACCGAGGCGCCGAGCGCGTAGGAGTCCTGCAGCATCTTCCACTGCATCGCGTTGGAGGGCCGGACCTCACGGCCGATGTTGTCCGAGGCCCCGTAGGAGTACCAGACGTGCCCGCCGACGACGAGCATCGTCGCGGCCGACAGGTTCACGCCGTTGTGGCGGGCGAAGTACAGCCGCATGCGGTTGGGGTCCTCGGCGTTGAGGGCCGACCACATGCGCTGGAAGTAGCTGAGCGGACGCGGCCGGAAGTGGTCACGCACCGCGGTGATCTCGTAGAGACGCTGCCACTCGGCCAGGTCGTCGTAGCCGCCCTGGACCACCTCGACACCGGCCTTCTCGGCCTTTTTGATGTTGCGGCGCCACAGCTGGTTGAAGCCCTTGTGGACCTCTTCCAGCGAACGGTCGGCCAGCGGCACCTGGAAGACATAGCGCGGCTGTACGTCGGCGAAGCCGGCGCCGCCGTCCTCGCCCTGCTGCCAGCCCATGCGGCGCAGCTTGTCGGCCACCTCGAAGGCGCGCGGCTCGATGTGGGTCGCCTCGACGTCCCGGAGCCGCTTGACGTCCGGGTTCTGGATGCCGGCCTTGATGGCCTGGGAGTCCCAGCGGCGGATGATGACCGGCGGGCCCATCTTCACCGTGAAGGCACCCTCCTGCTTGAGATGCGCGAGCATCGGCTGCAGCCAGTCCTCCAGGTTCGGCGCGTACCAGTTGATGACCGGGCCCTCGGGGAGGTACGCGAGGTAGCGCTTGACCTTGGGCACCTGGCGGTACAGGACCAGTCCGGCGCCGACCATCTCGCCGCTCGGGTCGAACCAGCCCAGGCTCTCCGAACGCCATTCGGCCTTGACGTCCGCCCAGGCGGGGACCTGCATGTGGCTGGCCGCGGGCAGACTCTGGATATATGCCAGATGCTGCTCTCGGCTGATGGTCCTCAGGGTCAGGCTCATGCGGGGCGCTCCTCGGCAGGTGTGTCCCCATGGTCGGGGCTCCGGCTCTCGCGCCGAAGCCTACTGTGACCGTGGAGCGCCCCGTCTGGGCCATACGGGCTGGGGCCCCGTATGCCGCATCGGCTAGCCGATGACACCGCCGAAGAGGCCGCCGTGTGCCAGGCCGAGGTAGAAGCCGACGGCCGCTGCGCCGAGGCCGATGATCAACAGGAAGCGCTCGCCGGTCGTCGACGAGATGAACTGACCCCACAGGCCGGTGCCGATGCCGATCAGGCCGGCCCAGGAGCTGACCAGGTGCAGGCTGGGAGAGAGCGTGGTGAAGATGGCGATCGCGCCGAGTACCACGGTCACGATGGCGAAGGTGTTCTCGACGGGATGGTCCTTGCCGTCGCTGTTGAGAAGCGACAGCCAACTGCGCTGGGTCCGTGCTGCCTGTGCCATGCGGCACCTCCGATGACAGGGCGGCGCACTGTAACGCCGCTCACACCCGTTGTGTTCCAGATTGAGGGGTGGAGCGGACGGATTTCAACCGGAAGGCCTCAGGCAGGTACTCTGTACGGTCTGCGCCCATGTCTGTCCGGAGCACCGGACGGGCGGGGCGCGGAACGCATACGACCCTCCTGCCACGGAACGACCGTGGCCGCTGAGTCCAAAGGAGGTGGGTTCTACATGCGTCACTACGAGGTGATGGTCATCCTCGACCCCGATCTCGAGGAGCGCGCTGTCTCCCCGCTGATCGAGAACTTCCTCTCCGTCGTCCGTGAGGGCAACGGAAAGGTCGAGAAGGTCGACACCTGGGGCCGTCGTCGTCTCTCGTACGAGATCAAGAAGAAGCCCGAGGGCATCTACTCGGTCATCGACCTGCAGGCCGAGCCTGCGGTCGTCAAGGAGCTTGACCGTCAGATGAACCTGAATGAGTCGGTCCTCCGGACCAAGGTCCTCCGTCCCGAGACCCACTGAACGCGACAGCGTCCAGCGGTAACCGGGTTCGAGTAGCAGCAACACCAGCAGCCAGCAGCACACCCGCCGAGAGGTTCCCCTAATGGCAGGCGAGACCGTCATCACGGTTGTCGGCAATCTTGTCGACGACCCCGAGCTGCGCTTCACCCCGTCCGGTGCGGCGGTCGCGAAGTTCCGCGTCGCGTCCACTCCCCGCACTTTCGACCGCCAGACCAATGAGTGGAAGGACGGCGAGAGCCTGTTCCTGACCTGCTCGGTGTGGCGTCAGGCGGCGGAAAACGTCGCCGAGTCCCTGACGCGGGGTACCCGCGTGGTCGTCCAGGGCCGCCTCAAGCAGCGGTCGTACGAGGATCGCGAGGGCGTGAAGCGCACGGTCTACGAGCTCGACGTCGAGGAAGTGGGCGCGAGCCTCAAGAACGCCACTGCCAAGATCACCAAGACCAGCGGTCGTGGTGGCCAGGGTGGCGGCGGCTTCGGCGGCGGTCAGCAGGGCGGCGGCCAGGGTGGCGGCGGCTGGGGCGGCGGCCCCGGCGGCGGTCAGCAGGGCGGCGGTGCTCCTGCCGACGACCCGTGGGCGACCGGCGGCCCGGCCGGCGGTGGCCAGCAGGGTGGCGGCGGCGGTGGCGGTGGCTGGGGCGGTAGCTCCGGCGGTGGCTACTCGGACGAGCCGCCCTTCTAGGTCCGTAGAGCTGGTCGACTCCGCGCGGTTTCACGTGAAACAGCGCCGTGGGACGGCCAGGGGCCTTGAGGGCGTCAGCACAAACTTCTTGAACTCATTGGAGAGAGACAATGGCGAAGCCGCCTGCTCGCAAGCCTAAGAAGAAGGTTTGCGTGTTCTGCAAGGAGAAGATCTCCTACGTCGACTACAAGGACACGAACCTGCTGCGGAAGTTCATCTCCGACCGCGGCAAGATCCGTGCCCGCCGGGTCACCGGCAACTGCACTCAGCACCAGCGTGACGTCGCCACGGCTGTGAAGAACAGCCGTGAGATGGCGCTGCTGCCCTACACGTCCACCGCGCGATAAGGGAAGGGTGACCGAATCATGAAGATCATCCTCACCCACGAGGTCTCCGGCCTCGGCACCGCCGGCGACGTCGTTGACGTCAAGGACGGGTACGCCCGCAACTACCTGGTCCCGCGTGGTTTCGCGATCCGCTGGACCAAGGGTGGCGAGAAGGACGTCGAGCAGATCCGTCGCGGTCGCAAGATCCGCGAGATCGCCACGATCGAGCAGGCCAACGAGGTCAAGGGCCGGCTCGAGGGCGTCAACGTGAAGCTGGCCGTCCGTGCCGGCGACGCGGGCCGCCTGTTCGGCTCCGTCACCCCGGCCGACATCGCCTCGGCGATCAAGGCTGCCGGTGGTCCGGACGTCGACAAGCGTCGTGTCGAGCTCGGTTCGCCGATCAAGACCCTGGGCGCGCACCAGATCTCCGTGCGTCTGCACGCCGAGGTCGTGGCGAAGCTCGGCGTCGAGGTCGTCGCCGCGTAATCGCAGTACCACGCCGAAGGGCCGCATCCCGTCACCGGGGTGCGGCCCTTCGCCGTGTGCGGAGCGCGGACGGACCGCGTCAGTCCTCGTCCTGGGCTCGCTTGTAGAGCGCGGCGATGTCGTCGTCGAAGTACGCAGCGAAGGAGACATCGTCCTCGTCGCCGCCGCCTTTGTGGCCGCCCAGGACGCCGATGACCGTGCCGGTGTGGCTCTTGGGGTCGTAGTCGGCGAGCCAGGGGCTGCCGCTCGTACCGCCCTCGAAGTCGGTGCACCGGATGCGCAGCTGGGTGTCGCTGAACTTCGTGGTGCGGTTCTGGCAGGAGATCGGGGTGTCACGGCTGGTGGGGTAGCCGGTGATCTTGACCTCGTTGTCGTAGCCACGGTCGATCCCGAGGGTGTTCCCGCCCAGGACGTCCTGGATCTCCTTGCCCTTCTTCTTGTCGAGGACGAGGAAGGCGACATCGAGATCTTCGTCGTTGGACTTGGCCCAGCGGTCGTCGAGGATCACCTTCTTGACCTTCCACAGGCCGGTGGGCTCATCGCCGTCGCGGTAGTCGGGGGCGAAGACCAGGTCGTTCACCGGGGTTTTGCCGTCGCTGTCGAAGGCGCAGTGCGCTGCGGTGATGAGCATGTTCCGGCCCGGACTCTGCACCACGCTCGCGGTGCAGAAGTGGTCGCCGGAGTCGTCCTTCTCGAAGACCGCACCGACCCGGGCGTTCTGCTCGGTCCGGCGCGGGGTGTACGCATTGCCGTCATCGGCCGGGGCCGTCGCGGCGGGATCCTGGTCCTGGGGATCCTGGCCCGCCTCGCCGGATTTGCCGAAGCTGCTGCGGCCGCCACCGCTGCTGCTGTTCGTGTCGGCTTCCTCCGTGGCGTACCCCACCACAGCAGCAGCCACGATGACGACGAACGTCAGGGGCAGCACGGAATTCCTGGCAAGCGAGCGCACAGGGTCATTATTGACACGCGCTGCGTATTACGGGAGATGCTTCAGCGGGAGGCTCCGGTCACAATCCACCGGCCCGAGCGGGTGCGCAGCCACAGGGTCAGCATTCGCACGGTCATCATCAGGGTCATTGCCCACCACAGGGCGACCAGTCCGCCGCCGAGCAGCGGGACGGCCAGAGCCACCGGCGCGAACAGGGCCAGCGTCGCGACCATGGCCCAGGCGAGATAGGGGCCGTCCCCCGCTCCCATCAGCACGCCGTCGAGGATGAAGACGATGCCGGAGACCGGCTGGGTCACGGCCACGACCAGGAGCGTGGCGAGCAGCGGGCCCTGCACGGCCGGGTCGGCGGTGAACAGGGGGATGAACAGCGGGCGGGCGAGCGCGACCAGGACACCGAGGACCAGGCCCGAGACGATGCCCCACTGGATCATGCGGCGGCAGGCGGCCCTGGCGCCGTCGCGATCCCCGGCGCCGAGGTAGCGGCCTATGATGGCCTGCCCGGCGATGGCTATCGCGTCCAGCGCGAAGGCCAGCAGGGACCACAGCGTGAGCACGATCTGGTGGGCGGCGATCTCGGCGTCGCCGAGCCGGGCGGCGACGGCGGTCGCGATCATCAGCACAGCGCGCAGCGAGAGCGTACGGACCAGCAGCGGCACACCGGCCTGGGCCGAGGCACGGATTCCGGCGGCGTCGGGACGCAGCGAGGCCCCGTGCCGTCGCGCGCCGCGGACGACGACGGCGAGGTAGACCGCGGCCATGCCGCACTGGGCGATGACGGTGCCCCAGGCGGAGCCCGCGATGCCGAGGCCGGCGCCGTAGACCAGGCCGATGTTGAGCGCGGCGTTGGCGGAGAAGCCGCCGAGGGCGACGTAGAGGGGGGTCTTGGTGTCCTGGAGGCCGCGGAGCACGCCGGTGGCGGCGAGCACGACGAGCATCGCGGGGATGCCGAGCGCGCTGATGCGGAGGTAGGTCGTGGCGTACGGGGCGGCGGTGTCGGAGGCGCCGAAGGCCTCGACGAGCCAGGGGGCGGTGGGCAGTACCGCCGCGATGACGGCGGCGCCGAGCAGCAGGGCGAGCCAGATGCCGTCCATGCCCTGGCGGATGGCGGCGGGCAGGTCGCCGGCGCCCACCCGGCGGGCGACCGCGGCGGTGGTGGCGTAGGCGAGGAAGACGAAGACGGAGACGGCGGTGGTCAGCAGGGCGGCCGCCACACCGAGGCCGGCGAGCTGGGGAGTGCCGAGGTGGCCGATGACGGCGCTGTCGACCATGACGAAGAGAGGTTCCGCGACCAGTGAGCCGAAGGCGGGCAGCGCGAGGGCGATGATCTCGCGGTCATGGCGGCGGCCGGTGCGGCGCGGTGTCGCGGGAGCCAGGGTCATGCGCGCAATCTAATCTTCCACAGGTAAGAGATGCAAACCCTGTGCAGCCCTTACTTTCCGCTGTGTGGAGTCGTCTCCCCTGTGCCGTTTGTCGCGATCTTGAACCGCTGGCGGAAGTTTTTCTCCCCCACAGGCTATGGATGAGGAAAGTGCAGGTCAGAGGCTTGAGGGTGGGGTGATTGTGTGCTTGTCCACAGAAGTTTCCCCCGGGCCGTGCACAGGATCCGGGGACTTCTCCACAGCTGTAGGCCAGTCATCCACATGGCCTGTGGATAACCAGATTGGCGGACGGTGCCCGCGGGCCTACCGTGGTCCGGCACCCGCCGCCTGTTCCGGCCTGAGAAATCGTCCGAACTCGACGCGCCGTAACCGGAGTCGGGCGACTCGATTGTCAGAGCTGTGCCGTAAGAAAGAACAGCACAGCAAGGTCCGCGTCGCGGACGGGAGGAGGTGCCGGGGTGAGCATTCCCGAGCCCATGGAAGACCCCTGGGCGGACTCCGGTCCCAGCGACCTGCTGCCGGCCGCCCGTTCCCGACGGGGCGAGGGCAAGGGCCGCGGCCGCGGCGACCGGCAGGACCGCGACGACGACGGCGGCGGCTCCTGGACCGGCGGCTTCGAGCGGGTCCCTCCACAGGATCTCGACGCCGAGCAGTCCGTGCTCGGCGGCATGCTGCTGTCCAAGGACGCCATCGCGGACGTCGTCGAGGTCCTCAAGGGCGAGGATTTCTACCGTCCCGCCCATGAGCTGGTCTTCCAGGCGATCCTCGACCTGTACGCCAAGGGCGAGCCGGCCGACCCGATCACCATCGCCGCGGAGCTCACCAAGCGCGGCGAGATCGCGCGGGTCGGCGGCGCCTCGTATCTGCACACCCTCGTGCAGTCTGTACCGACCGCCGCGAACGCCGAGTATTACGCCGAGATCGTCCATGAGCGTGCCGTGCTGCGCCGCCTGGTCGAGGCCGGCACCCGTATTACGCAGATGGGATACGCGGCGGACGGCGATGTCGACGAGATCGTCAACAGCGCCCAGGCGGAGATCTACGCCGTCACGGAGCAGCGGACCAGCGAGGACTACCTTCCGCTCGGCGACATCATGGAAGGCGCCCTCGACGAGATCGAGGCGATCGGCTCCCGCCAGGGCCAGATGACGGGTGTGCCGACGGGCTTCACCGACCTGGATTCCCTGACGAACGGGCTGCACCCGGGCCAGATGATCGTGATCGCGGCCCGTCCCGCCATGGGTAAGTCGACCCTTGCGCTGGACTTCGCCCGGGCCTGCTCGATCAAGAGCAATCTGCCGAGCGTGATCTTCTCGCTGGAAATGGGGCGCAACGAGATCGCGATGCGTCTGCTGTCCGCCGAGGCGCGGGTCGCGCTGCATCACATGCGCTCCGGCAGCATGACGGACGAGGACTGGACGCGGCTGGCGCGCCGGATGCCGGATGTCTCGGCCGCGCCGCTGTACATCGACGATTCACCGAACCTGTCGATGATGGAGATCCGCGCGAAGTGCCGCCGGCTCAAGCAGCGCAATGAGCTCAAGCTGGTCGTCATCGACTATCTCCAGCTGATGCAGTCCGGCGGCTCGAAGCGCGCCGAGAGCCGTCAGCAGGAGGTCTCGGACATGTCCCGAAACCTCAAGCTGCTGGCGAAGGAGCTGGAACTCCCCGTCATCGCGCTCTCCCAGCTGAACCGTGGCCCCGAGCAGCGCACGGACAAGAAGCCGATGGTCTCCGACCTCCGTGAGTCCGGTTCGATCGAGCAGGACGCGGACATGGTCATCCTGCTGCACCGCGAGGACGCCTACGAGAAGGAGTCCCCGCGCGCCGGCGAGGCCGACCTGATCGTGGCCAAGCACCGTAACGGCCCCACGGCCACGATCACGGTGGCGTTCCAGGGCCACTACTCCCGATTTGTGGACATGGCACAGACGTAACAGGAGTGAGGGGCCGGATTGCAGGTTCTCGGGCTGCGTGGCCTTTTCTCCGCTGCCGTGTCATGACGAGTGTCGCGTCATGACGAGGGCAGTCCTGACGCTCTGGCTCATTCCACTACGGGCAGGCAGTCGGCGAGCAGGTCGACGATGTCGCGCCAGGCTCGCTGCGCGTGCTGCGGGTGGTAGCCGACGCCGGGGGGCGCGGCGTGGTCGACCGGTGGGTGGTGGAAGGCGTGCAGCGCTCCGCCGTAGACCATGAGGCGCCAGTCGACGCCCGCGGCCTGCATCTCGGCGGCGAAGGCGTCCCGTTGCTCAGCGGGCATGATCGGGTCCTCCGATCCGACCCCGGCCCAGACGGGGCAACGAATGCGCGCCGCCTCGCCCGGCCGGCCCGTGGTCAGTGCGTTGACCGTCCCGATCGCCTGCAAATTGACGCTGTCGCGCCCGAGTTCCAGCGCGATGGCGCCCCCGGTGCCGTAGCCGATAGCGGCGATCCGGTCGGGGTCGGTCCGCGGTTCGGCGCGCAACACGTCGAGCGCCGCATGGCCGATGTCCCGCATCCGGTCGGGGTCGGCGAGCAGCGGCATGCAACGGGCCAGCATCTCCTCGGGGTCGCCCACATAGCGCCCACCGTGGAGATCGAAGGCCAGCGCCACGTACCCCAGCTCAGCCAGGGCATCGGCTCGGCGGCGCTCCACGTCGCTGAGCCCCATTCCCTCGGGCCCGATCAGGACCGCGGGCCGGCGGTCGACACCGGCGGGGAGCGCGAGGTGCCCGATCATCGTGAGGCCGTCAGCCGGGTATTCGACCGTGCGTGTGGTGACCGTCGTCATGAGGCTGGACTGTAGTGATCGTCGAGCCCGGTCGGGCTGGTCTTCACTGTCGGCAGAACAAACCTGAGAGCTACACGAATTCAGGGCCAACGGTGGGGCCGAGGCGTCCGTTGGCTGCGAAGCTCGGGGCATGTCTTCGTTACCTGCCATGAATTCCTGGCCCGCCCGTATCCGCACGGCCAGGCTCCTGCTGCGTCCCGCGGAATCCGCTGACGTGAAGGAGTTCACCCGGCTCTGCACGGACCCTGAGGTCCGGCGCTTCCTCGGCGGTCCGGTGGAGGAACAGAAGCTCGCGCTGTACCAGGAGCACTTCGCGAGCCGTCCCCACTTGTTCAGCGTGACCACACGCGACGAGGCGCCTGTGATCGGCTCCGTGTCGGTCGATCCGCAATCCCGCTTCGACGGCCGTCGGGAAGTGTCCTACCTCTTCCTGCCTGAGTACTGGGGACGCGGATATGCCCGCGAGGCGGTGGCCGCCGTCGTCGACTGGGCCCTGGAGACCGTCTCCTCGGACAACCCGTCGGTCATCGCGGTCACCCAAGAGGCCAACGTCCGCTCGTGCCGGCTCCTTGAAGCCATCGGCATGCGGCACATCGACAGCTTCACGGAATTCGATGCACCCCAGGTGATGTACTCCGTCGAGCGTCAGGGCCTCCGTCTCGGCCTGTGAGCAGGCGAGTTGTTGCCCGTACAGCTGCGGTGGGGCGCCCGAGGAAAGGGGTCGGCCGGTCTCGGCGAGCGGGAACCCCGGCCTTCTGCGTTCGGTCTCAGCCGTTCTCGCGGTCCTCCTCCGCGTCGGTCGCCGTACGGCCGATCAGTCGTTCGTAGCGCTGCCGGGCGGCCTGTGGAGTGCCGAGCCCCAGGCCGAAGGCGACCTCCTGCCAGGTCATGCCGCGACCCCGTGCCATCTGGAGGAGCCCTGCCTCCAGTTCGTCCATTTCACCGCGGGCCAGCGGGACGAGGCTCAGCGCGGCGGTGATGTCGGCGTGGTCCACCTCCGGCTCGCCGTCTTCGGGCAGCGCGGCTCCGCTGAGCAGGAACGACACGAGCCTGACGGCTTCGTGGGGTCCGATGACCGACGGATGCACCTGCCTGCGGCGTTGCCCGTCGGTGGCCGCGTGCCGCTCGGCGATGCGGAACAGGGACGCGTGGACGCGGCGTGCGCGCGCCTGTTCCGGGTGCGAGGGCGTGAAGACGTCTGCGGACTGATCTGGAGTGGAAGGCATGCGGCCAGGATGGAATGGGGTGTGACTCGTTGTCAACTATGTGTTTTGAACGGTCTGTTTACATGCGGGGCGTGCTGCACCGAGACGTGCTGCGTCGGGGCGTGCTGCGCCGGGCTGCGCTTCACCGGCTCTGGGGCCCGCCGACGAAGAGCGCCGGCGGAGGCCCCTCCCACAGGTCGGCGGTCAGCCCGCGCGCAACCACGCGTCGAGGGCGGCGAAGTCCGGGTCCGCGAGGCCCTGCCGGGGGTCGATGCGATGAAGCAGTGCGCGTCCCGGGTGGTGTGCCGCCACCCAGGCCCGGTCGGCATCGGTGATCTCGTCGTCGACCCAGACGAACGGCCGGCCGTCCGCGCAGTCGACGAGGGTGCAGGTCTTCCAGTGCAGGCCGCCCGGCTCGTCCTCGTCGGACGGCTCCGGCCAGGCCACCAGTGGCAGCTCCGGCAGGCCGATCCGCGGTGCGATGCACTCGTTCGCTTCGGACATCCATGTCGTGGCCCACACCAGGTCGCACGGGAGCGCCAGCAGGCGGGGGCCGTGCGCGGGATTGATCCTGGCCAGCAGCGGATTCCCGTCGGCCACCGGCCCCGCGGGGCCGGTCCGATACGTCGGATGGCCGCCCGGCCTCGACCCGAAGGGGATGAGTGGCCCGTCGACGTCGAGGAAGAGGAGCGGACGCTGGGCAGAACCGGTCACCCCTGCACGGTAGCCGCCCTTCCCGCCCTGCGGTCAGGGTTCTGTCGCACGCGGCCGGCACGGGCGGGAGCACCGTCGCCGCAGGTGGGAAGGGGGCCTTGGAGCAGTGACCGCCGTCAGGGCGCGACCGTGAGGACGATCTTGCCGGTGGTGCGGCCGGTCTCGCCGAGGGCGTGGGCCTTCGCGGCGTCCTCAAGCGGGAAGACCGTGTCGACGTTGACCTGCAGTTTTCCGGTGTTCACCAGCTCGGCGACGGCTTGCAGGCCGGCCCGGTCGGGCTCGACGAGGACGAACGCCGCGCGTATCCCCGCCTCGCGCGCCCGGTCGGCCGGGAAGGTGTCGTCCAGCGGCAGGATCGAGATCAGTGAACCGCCGGGGCGCAGGGTGCGCAGCGAGCGGGCGCCGTAGTCGCCGGCGATGGTGTCGAGCACGAGGTCGACGTCGCGTACCGCCGTCGCGAAGTCCTGCTCCGTGTAGTCGATGACCTCATCGGCGCCCAGACCGCGCAGGAAGTCATGCTTGGACCGCCGGGCGGTGCCGATCACATACGCGCCGCGGGATTTGGCGATCTGCACCGCGAGATGGCCGACGCCGCCCGCCGCGGCGTGGATCAGCACCCGTGCGCCGGGCTGTACCTGCGCGGTGTCGACCAGGGCCTGCCAGGCGGTCAGTGAAGCCAGTGGGAGGGCGGCGCCCTGGATGTGGTCCAGGCCTGTGGGCAGGTGGGCGAAGTGGCGCGCCGGGGCGGTGACGTACTCGGCGTAGGCCCCGGCGGGGTGCGGGAAGCGCGGCATGCCGAAGACCTTGTCGCCCGGCGCGAAGAGGGTGACGCCGAGGCCGACCGCCTCCACCACACCGGAGACATCGAATCCCAGGGTGAACGGCGGCTCGCTGCCGTTGTGGAACCGGCCGGCGGTCCGCGTCTTCCAGTCGGCCGGATTGACGCCCGCGGCATGCACCCGGACCAGGATCTCCGTGGGGCCGGGCACCGGCCGGTCGGTCGTGATCACCTTGAGGACCTCAGGGCCTCCGGCGGTGTCCTGGCTGACGGCCCGCATCTGCGGGGTCCCGGTCTCGGACATGGTGTCTCCTTCGTACGTGCCTATGGCGGGGAGCGGGTCTGCGTGCCGCCCGGCGGCCGCGTTTCCCGAGGTGCTGCCAGCTTTCCGCGGCGGCCGGGCGCCCGGCGGTGTCCAGATGGCCAACGTTTGAAAGAATCGGGTCATGCATCGCGTCGGTGTTCTCGCCCTGGACGGGGTCGTCCCTTTCGAGCTGGGGATTCCCGCACGGATCTTCGGTGCCGCGTGCAGCGCCACCGGCGAGCCGCTCTACTCCGTCGTCACCTGCAGCCTGGACGGGCGCCCGGTGCGCACCGATGCCGACTACGACATCGCGGTCGCCGAGGACGCCTCCGTACTTGCGCATGTCGACACCGTCGTCATCCCGCCCTCCCATGGGCAGGCCACGCTCCGCGAGGGCGGCCGGCTGCCCGATGATCTGCGGGCGGCGCTGGAGCGGGTCCGGCCCGGCACCCGGATGGTGGCCATCTGCACCGGCTCCTTCGTCCTGGCCGCCGCCGGGCTGCTCGATCACCGGCCGGCCACCACGCACTGGCGGGAGGCCACCCAGCTGCAGCGCCTCTTCACGACCGTTCGCGTCGACCCCAATGTGCTGTTCGTCGACGACGGCGATGTCCTCACCTCGGCAGGCGCGGCCGCCGGAGTGGATCTGTGTGTGCACATCGTGCGCCGTGACCACGGCAGCGCCGTCGCCAATGAGGTGGCCCGCTTGTGCGTGGTGCCGCCCTGGCGGGACGGCGGACAGGCCCAGTTCATCCGGCAGCCCGTGCCGGAGCCCTCGGCGGGCGGCACCGCCGCCACCCGCGCCTGGGCCCTGGAGCGTCTCGACGAGCCCCTCACCCTGACCGATCTCGCCGTGCACGCCCGGGTCAGCGTGCGCACCCTCACCCGGCGTTTCCGCGACGAGGTCGGGATGAGCCCCGGTCAGTGGCTTGCCGGACAGCGCATCGAGCGTGCCCGGCATCTGCTGGAGACCACGGACTGGCCGATCGACCTCGTCGCCCATCACGCCGGCTTCGGCACCGGGACCTCCCTGCGCCAGCATCTGCACAGTGCGGTGGGGGTGGCACCGCTGGCCTACCGGCGGACGTTCCGGAGCGCCGCTGATCTGACCGCCTGAAGCGGTGCCCCGCGGCGGGCCCGTTTGCGCAGCTCGGGGCCGCCTTCCCGGTGTTGACCTTCAGGCTGGTCGAAGCTCCACAATCGCGTCCATGGACGACACCGAACAGCTGTTGACCATCGGCGTTTTCGCGCGCCGGGTGGGGCTCGCGCCGAGTGCCCTGCGGTTCTACGACGACTGCGGGCTGCTGCGGCCGGCGCGGGTGGATGCCGTGACGGGGTACCGCCGCTACGGGGCGGGACAGGCGCCGCGGGCGGTGAAGCTGCGGCAGTTGCGTGCGGCGGGGCTGCCGCTGGTGGATGCCGCGGTGGTGCTGGACGGTTCCGAGGGCGCGGCGCGTGACGTGCTGCGGGCCCACCTGGAGCGCACACGACGGACGGCGGACGAGGCGCGGGCCGTGGTGGAGGGGCTCCTGCGGGAGGGGGCCGGCGCCCGGGAGGACCGCGGGGTCCGGGCGCGGGCGCGGGTCGGCGGTGCCGAACTTGCCAGTGCGGTACGGCAGGTGGCGCCCGCGGCCGCGACCGGGGCGGCCCGGGAGGAGTTTCCGGTGCTGGGCTGTGTGCTGCTCGAACTCGTCGACGGCGAGGTGCGCTGGGTGGCGACGGACCGCTATCGGCTGGCGGTGCGGGTGCTGCGGCCGGACGGGTTCGAGGGCGGTCCGCGGCGGGTGCTGATCGCCGCGGAGACGGCGCGGAGCCTGGCGGAGTGGGCCGTACGGCAGGTGACGGTCGACATCGAGTGCGCGGGAGAAGTGGAGGGGGTCCGGCTGCGGAGCGGGGCGGACTGCCGGGAGGTGCCGGAGGGCGCCGGGCAGGGGCGGAGCGGTGGTGAGGGGCCCGGTGGGTTCCCGGACTACCGGCTGATGCTGGAGGGCCTGGAGACGGGACGGCATCGGGTGATCGTCGACCGGGTGGGGCTGCGGGACGCGGTGACCGGGCGGGCGGGGCCGGTGTCGTTGTCGGTCGGTGCGGGGCAGGGGGACGCGGGGCAGGGGGACGCGGCGGACGCGGGTGGCTCGATGGTTCCGGACGCGGGCGGCTCGACGGGGCCGGACGTGGGTGGCTCGACGGTTCCGGACACGGAGGGAGACGCGGCGGATCTCGCGGCCGGGCCGGTGCTGGAGGTGACGGGCGGGGGCCGGGAACCCGTCCGGATGCGGGTGGTGCGCACCGGGCCGCGGCTGCGGATCGCCTTCGATCCGGCCGTACTGGTGCCCGCGCTGGAGGCCGGGGTGGGGCCGGACGTGTTGCTGGAGATCGCTGCGCCGGACCGGCCCGTCCTGGTCCGCTCCGCCGACCAGGGGAGTTTCACGACGCTGGTGATGCCGGTGCGCGAGGGCGCCGGGGCGGGCGCTTCCGATGCCGGCGTACCGACGGCTGATGTCACCTGACCGACGACTGAGGACGGATGAGGGGAGCGGACCGGTGGATCCGGAACTGCCTGTGGTGCGACTGTGCGTGGCGGGGATGCAGGCCGAGGCGGAGGGACGGGCCGGGGCGGCACGCACGCTCTTCCAGCAGGCCTGGGACAGCGCTGCCGACGACTACGAGGCATGCATCGCCGCGCACTACCTCGCACGGTACCAGAACTCGCCCGAGGAGACGCTCCGTTGGAACCAGGAGTGCCTGGACCGCGCGGACCGGGTGGGGGACGAGCGGGTGGCCGGGTTCTATCCGTCGCTGCATCTGAACATGGGGCACGCCTGCCGGCAGCTCGGCCGGCCGGCCCTGGCGCATACGCATTTCTTGCGCGCCGCGGAGCGGGTGGAGCAGGCCCCCGAGGGCCAGTACGGCGACTGGAACCGCATCGCGATCGCGGCGGGTCTGCGGGACACGGCCGGTGCGTACGAGGGCTCCGCGCGCGAGGGCTCCGCCCACGAGGACTCCGCTCACGAGGACTCCGCTCACGAGGACTCCGCTCACGAGTCCGCGCGCGAGGACTCCGCGGGGGAGGACGGAGCAGGTGCGGGAGGGATGCCGCGGAGCCTCGACGAGGCGGTCGACGGGCGGGTGCGGGAGCTGGTGTCGCGGTGGTGTGCGCGGGGCGAGCTCATGGCACTGGGACTGGCGCTCCCCGCCTACCTCGGATACCTCGGAACGGCCGCGGACCGCGTGCGGCTGCGGTCCGCGCTCCACATGGTGCATGCGGCCCGCCGGCTGCCGGCGGACGAGCAGGCCGAACTGGGCGCGGTGATCGGGTCGGCAGCGCTGCGGTGAGACGGCGAGGATGGGGCCCGGCCGAGTCGGATCCGCTGTTGAGGAGCGCCATGACCATCGCACAGTCCACGGAGTTTCCCCGTCCCGAGCCCGTCGGCCATGGACCGGGCGCGGTCGGTACACCCGACGAGTTCGCGGAGCTGCTGCCGCAGACACGGCGGGCGTTGCTGCACCGGCTGGCGGTCGGGCAGGCCGAAGGGCGCGCGCCGTCGATGACGGGTGCGGTCGTCCGCGACGGACGAGCGGTGTGGACCGGGGCCCGGGGCGCGGTGGCGGGGGAGGCACCGCACGGCGATGTGCAGTACCGGATCGGTTCGCTCACCAAGACCTTTGTCGCCGTGCTGGTGCTGCGGCTGCGGGACGAGGGGCTGCTGCGGCTGGAGGACCCCGTCGGCAGGCATCTGGAGGGCACTCCGGTGCCGGACGCGACGATCGCGCAACTGCTCTCCCACAGCTCGGGGTTGGCGGCCGAGCCGCGCGGGCCGTGGTGGGAGCGGACCGCGGGCGCGCTGCGGTCCGAGCCGGCCGACCTCTTCGACGAGCGCCCGCAGCGGCTGCCGGCCGGGCGGCGGCACCATTACTCCAACGTCGGCTACGCACTGCTCGGCGCACTGGTCGAACGGCTGCGGGACGGTGTCCCGTGGGGCGAGGTGCTGCGGAGCGAGGTCCTGGAACCGCTGGGCATGGACCGTACGACGCTACGGCCGGAGAAGCCGTACGCGAGTGGCTGGGCGGTGCACCCGTGGGCCGACGCGCTGCTGCCGGAGCCGGCCGAGGACACCGGCCTGATGGGCCCGGCGGGGCAGTTGTGGTCGACGCTCCAGGACCTGTGCCGGTGGGCGGCGTTCCTGCTGAGGGGCGATGCGCGAGTGCTCGGTGCGGCGAGTCTGGCGGAGATGCGGACACCGGCCGTACCGCCGGAGAGCGGTACCTGGGATGCGGGGTACGGGATGGGAGTGCAGCTCCTGCGGAGGGATGGGCGGCTGCTGGTCGGGCACCAGGGCTCGATGCCCGGGTTCCTGGCGGCGCTGTGGGCCGATACCGAGGAGGACGTGGCCGGTGTCGTCCTCACCAACTGCACCTCGGGCCCGGCGGCCGGGGCTCTCGCCGCCGATCTCACCGGGATCGTCCTCGCACACGAGCCCAGGATCCCCGAGCCCTGGCGTCCGCTGCCCGGGCCGCTGGATCCGGAGCTGCTGGCGCTGACCGGGCCCTGGTACTGGGGCGCGAACCCCCATGCGCTGCGGCTGCGGGCCGAGCGCGGGCTGGAGCTCACCCCGCTGTCCGGGGAGGGGCGCTCCTCGCGGTTCCGGGCTGAGGAGGACGGCACATGGACCGGGCTGGACGGTTACTACGCGGGCGAGACGCTCCGGGTGAGGCGGGACCGGGACGGTGCGGTGAGCCATCTGGATCTCGGCACCTTTGTGTTCACCCGCGGTCCGTACGAGCCGTCGGCGCCGGTGCCCGGCGGGGTGGATCCGGAGGGCTGGCGGGTCTGAGGCCCGTACGGCGGGGGCGCGGCGCGCGGACGTACAGTCGGTCCAGATGTCAGGAGCCGCGCCGAGCCGGCTCGCTACCGCTGGAAGGCCCTGTGACTGCCGTGTCTGACCCGACCGCGAACTCCGCCGCCCCGGACCTGCTCGATCTGCCGCCGCTCACCGCCGCCCGCTTCGCGCGGATCGAGGACAAGGTCGGGGCGCTGATGCGTACCCGTGGCGATGTCGTGGCGATGCAGGGCGAGGCTCTGCTGCCCCTGGAGGCCTGCATCCGCTCGGCCGTGCGGCCCGGCAGCACCGCGCTCAACATCGTCACCGGTCCGTACGGCGAGACCTTCGGCGGCTGGCTGCGCTCCTGCGGGGCCGAGGTGGTCACCCTCGCCGCGCCGTTCACGGGTGCGGTCGCTCCGCAGCAGGTGGCGGAGGCGCTGCGCGAGCGCCCCGAGATCGACTTCGTGAGCCTGGTGCACGCGGAGGCAGCCACCGGCAACACCAACCCCGTGGCCGAGATCGGTGCGGTGGTGCGGGAGCACGGCGCGCTGCTGATGCTGGACGCGGTCGCTTCGGTGGGCGCCGAGCCGCTGCTCACCGACGAGTGGGGCGTGGACCTCTGTGTGATCGGCGGACAGAAGGCGATGGCCGGGCCCGCCGGGGTGTCGGTGGTGTCGGTCAGCGCCCGCGCCTGGGAGCGGATCGCCGCCAATGAGCAGGCTCCGCGGCGCTCGTACCTCTCGCTGCTGGACTGGAAGGAGCGCTGGATCGACGGCGGACGCACCGCGCTTCCGCACGCTCCGGCGCAGCTGGAGATGCTCGCGCTGGAGCAGGCCGCGGACCGTCTGGAGGCCGAGGGGCTGGAGGCGGTCCTCACCCGGCACCGGGCGGCGGCCGCGGCGACCCGGGCCGGTGTGCGGGCGCTGGGCGGGCTCACTCCGTATGTCGTGCGCGAGGAGGACGCGGCGCCGGTCGCCACGACGCTCCGTGCGCCTGAGGGAGTGGACGCCAGGGAGATCGTGACCGCCGCGGTCGCGCTGGACACTGCGGTGCCGGTGCAGGCCGCGGCGGGCGCGCTGGCCAAGGAGATGATCCGGGTGAACCACTATGGCCGCGCCGCCGACCGGGCGGTGGTCACGGCCTCCTTGGCGGCGCTGGCGGGCGGGCTGCGTGCCCAGGGCGTGTCCGTGGACGCCGAGGGTGTAGCCCAGGCGGCGGGCGCGGCGTGGGACGCGGTGGTCGCCGGCTGAGCCGAGCGGGCGCCTGGCTGTAGACGGTTGTCGATGTGGGGTCGTGTTTCACGTGAAACACGACCCCACGTGTATGCCGGGAAGCGGCGTCGTTTCACGTGAAACACCCTTGTACACAGGGGGCGTTGTCCGTGAGTTGGGCGCTGTTGGCGGAGGAGTAGACGAGGTGCCGTACGCCCGCGGAGGCGGCCGCGTCGGCGACATTGCGGCCCGCGGCGACCTCGTCCTGCCAGGAGTGGTCCGGTGGCGCACCCGGGGCTCCGGAGGCAGGCTGGACGCTGAAGACGCCGTAGGCGCCGTCGAGCGCGGGCTTCAGTGCGGCGGGGTCGGCCATGTCGACGGCGCGTACGTCCGCGCCGGCGTCGGCCAGGGCGCGAGCTCCGGGGCTCGTCGGATCGCGGGTGAGTGCCCGCACGGTCCAGCCGTCCGCCAGTAGCCGGCGGGCCACCGCGCCGCCCTGCTGCCCCGTGGATCCGGCCACCGCGACGACTAAGCCATTAACGATCATGCTGGAACCTTCCCATAGAATCGGAATGACCGACCCGGTTAGAATTCCGGCGCGCGGACCCGGCGTCAATCGTTTCTCAGGAGGCCCGGCAGTGACGGACGGTGGTGTGACGCCCTCCCGTGCGGATGCGCGACGTAACAGGGCGCTGGTGCTCCAGGCGGCCCGATTCGCCTTCGAGGAACAGGGGTTGGGGGTACCGCTCGGCGAGATCGCGCGCCGCGCCGGGGTCGGTGCCGGGACCGTCTATCGCCATTTTCCTTCCAAGGAAGCCCTGTTCAGGGCGACGATCGTGGACCGGATCGAGCTGTTCACCGACACCGCAAGGGACTTGGCAGAGGTCCCGGATCCCGGTGCGGTCTTCTTTCGCTTTCTGTCCTCGGTGGTACGGCTCGCGGTACGGAACAAGGCGCTGTGTGACGCACTGGAGGCGGCCGGCGCGGGCCGCTTCGAGCCGTCGCCAGGAGTCGGACAGGACTTCGACGACGCGCTGGAAGTCCTGCTCAGGAGAGCCCAAGAGGCGGGCGCCGTACGGCAGGACGTCGGGATAGCGGATCTCAGGGCGCTGCTGGTCGGCTGTCTTTCGATGGAGCGGGCCGTGCCGGGAAGCGGTTCCGGGGGCGGGGCTCCGGGCCGGATGACGGCGCTGATGTGCGATGCGCTGCGGCCGGAGCGGGCCGTAACGGAACTCGAAATCGAGCCGGTGAAACGTAACGAATCACGGTGTGGGGTGTGCGGTGCGGCGATCGCGGCGGCGCACACGGGCCGACCCGCGCGTTACTGCGGTGGTGCCTGCCGGCAGAAGGCACACCGAGCGCGGGAGCGTACGCGCCAGACGTGATCAGGTCCGGCCGGGTTCCGGCCGGACCTGATCAGTAGAGCGGGAGCTTGAAGCCCAGATGCGAGGCCTCGAACCCGAGGCGCTCGTAGAAGCGGTGCGCGTCGATCCGGGTCGCGTCTGAGGTGAGCTGCACCATCTGGCAGCCGAGCGTGCGGGATTCCGCGACCGCCCACTCGATGAGCTGGGTGCCGAGACCCCCGCCGCGCTCGTCGCGGTGGATCCGTACGCCCTCGATGATCGAGCGGGTGGCGCCGCGCCGGGACAGACCGGGGATGACGGTGAGCTGGAGCGTACCGACCGTCCGCCCCGCGCGGACGGCCACGACCAGGTGCTGCTGCGGGTCGGCGGCCAGCGCTTCGAACGCGGCGCGGTACGGAGCCGGATCGTCCGGTGACTCGCGGCTGGCGCCCAGGGGGTCGTCGGCGAGCATCGCGACGATGGCGGGAAGATCGGATTCGGTCGCGCGGCGTATCTCGATATCGCTCATGGGCGCGACCTTATGCCGTGTGATCGCGGGGGCGGCAGGCAGGCGGCCCCGCCGCCCGTACTGGCGTCCGCCCGTTCCTCATCCGTCCGTCAGCGTCACTGCGGCGGCGCGAGCGTCTCGACGGCGGTGACCAGGGGTGCCAGCTCAGGGCGCTGCGCGGCGTCCTTGAGGGCTTCGCGCAGGGCGCCGTCGTGGGTGGGCCGGGCCTCCACCAGGAGCGCGAGGCCATCGGACGTCACGTTGGTGTAGATGCCGCGCCGGTCGTCGGGGCACAGGTAGCGCGAGAGGAGCCCGCGCTCCTCGAGCCGGGTGACCAGGCGGGTCGTGGCGCTCTGGCTGAGCACGACGGAGTCCGCGACCTGGTGCATCCGCAGATGACCGCCCGGTCCGTCGTGCTGCTCGCTGAGCACATTGAGGACCGAGAACTCCCGGACGCTGAGGTCATGAGCGGTCTGGAGCGCGCGCTCGATGTGTGACTCGATGCGGCTGTGCAGTGCGGACAGGGCGCACCAGCCCTGCGCCAGCCCGGGGGGCTCGGCCGTCGGGCAGCCGGGCTCGGCCGCTGCCGGCTGCGGGACCGCCGTCTTCTGCGTCTCCCGCTTGTCCCGTGTCTGCTGCGTCATCGAAGACCTCCTCATGGGCGCATCAACCAGGATAGGCCACCTCCGAAATATACGGCGCTTGCAATTAACCCGCGTCTGCAATTATTGTGGACGCTCGTAAAGGACGGACGCAATGATGTGAAGGGATCCGTCATGCCTCTCGCACTCCTGGCGCTTGCCATCGGTGCCTTTGGGATCGGAACGACCGAGTTCGCGGTCATGGGCCTGCTGCCCGACATGGCGGCCGGCTTCGGTGTCTCCATCCCCCTCGCCGGATACGCGACCACTCTCTACGCCCTCGGTGTGGTCCTCGGCGCGCCGCTGATGACCGCGCTCGGCACGCGCTTCACCCGCAAGCAGATGCTGATACTGCTGATGGGCCTGTTCATCGTGGGCAATCTGCTCACGGCCCTGGCGCCCAACTTCGGGATCATGCTGGCCGGGCGGATCGTGGCGGCGTTCACGCATGGCGCGTTCTTCGGCATCGGCGCGCTGGTGGCCGCCGACCTCGTCGCGCCCCAGAAGCGCGCCACCGCCCTGTCGCTCATGTTCAGCGGTCTGACCGTCGCCAACGTCGTGGGCGTACCGGCCGGCACCATGCTCAGCCAGCACTTCGACTGGCGCACCACCTTCTACGCCATCACCGCGCTCGGCGTGATCGGCCTGCTGGGGATCGTCAAGCTGGTCCCCGCGCAGCGGGCGAAGGCGGCCTCTCCCATGGGCAGCGAGCTCGCGGTGTTCCGCAACCCGCAGGTCGGCCTCGCCATGCTGATGACGATCCTGGGCTTCGGCGGCGTCTTCGCGGCCGTCACCTACCTCGCCTCGATGATGACCGAGGTCACCGGCTTCGCACCGTCCTCCGTGATCTGGCTGACGGCCATCTTCGGTCTCGGCATGGTCGGCGGAAACCTGGTCTCCGGCCGCTTCACCGACCGCGCCATGATGCCGATGCTGTTCGTGTCGCTGACCGGTCTGGCGCTCTCGCTGGCCGCGTTCACCTTCACCGCGCACGACAAGACCGCCGCCACCGTCACCATCGCGCTGATCGGCATCTTCGGCTTCGCCACCGTGCCGCCGCTGCAGAAGCGGGTGATGGACCAGGCGGCCTCGGCACCCACCCTCGCCTCGGCCGGCAACATCGCGGCCTTCAACTTCGGCAACGCGCTGGCCGCTTGGCTCGGCGGGATCGTCATCTCCGCCGGCCTGGGCTACACCGCTCCCAACTGGGTCGGTGCGCTGATGACCGTCGCGGCGCTCGGGGTGGCGATATTCGCCTCCGTCCTGGAGCGGCGTCAGACGAGCCGTGGCCAGGTGGTGGCCGCCGGCGGACCGAGCGTGGTCGCCGACGGAAGCGTGGTCGCCGACGAGCCCATACCGGCGGTACACGGCTGACGGCCGCGTCCGTACCGCACCCTCCGCATCACCGGCGCTCCGCGCACCACCCGCCCGGCCGGCGTCACCACACCCAAAGGACCACCTCATGAGCACCACCACCGTTACCCCCACCCCCACCGTCCGTCCCCTCACCACCCGCGAGACCGATGCCCTGATCGAGGCCGCCGTGCGTGCCGCCGATGGCCTCGGGGTGCGGGGCAGCGTCACCGTTCTGGATGCGGGCGGCCAGCTGCTCGGCTTCCGGCGGGACGACACGGCCGTGCTGATCTCCGGGGAGACCAGCACCCGCAAGGCGTACACCGCACTGCAGTTGGACGCGCCGACCGCCGACCTCGTCGACCTCGTACGCCCCGACGGGCTCTTCCACACACTGCCCACGGCGCTGGACCGGCCGCTGCTCTTCATCGCGGGCGGTGTGCCGCTCCACCGGGACGGCCGGCTGATCGGCGCGCTCGGCTTCGGCGGCGGCGCCCCCGACCAGGACCACCGGATCGTCACCGCAGCGATAGCCGAGGCCGACCTCGGCTGACGCCGGCCCCGCCCTCCGCTAGCGGACGCCCGCGCCCTTGATGCCGCTCCTTCGTGCCCGGCCGGCGCGGGCCTCGGCCGACTGTGCCTCGCGCAGTCGGCTGCCGCGTGCGGTCGGCCCCCAGGGCTTGAGGACGGAGATCGCGGTGACGAAGAGATAGGTGACCGTGGCGACCGCCGGCGCGACGACGAGGCTGATGTCGGGGGCCGGGGTGCCCGCGGCGGCCTCGGCGGCGAGGCGGTTGATACCGGGCCGGAGTGAGAAGACCGACAGCAGCACGGTGACGAGCGTCAGCCAGAACTTCACGATGACCCAGCGGTGCCGGGCCAGCCCCCAGGCGGTGCCCAGGGACAGCACCAGCCCGCTGACCAGCGAGCCGAAGGCGATGGGGAGGACCAGCCAGTCACCGAAGATCTTCATCGCCCGGTAGGCGACCGTCGTCATCTCGGGGGAGCCGGTGGTGTAGCCGGTGATGCCGAGTGTGAGCAGCCCGAGGGCGAGACCGAGCCAGCTGACGGATACGGCGACATGAACGACGAGGACGGCCCGGCGGGCGGGGCGGCTGAGCTGCTGCATACCGTCACGGTCCCGCCCCACGCCGCGCGGTACATCTGACAGCGGGAGTATCCGCACGTACGCGCCCTTGAGTAGATACCCGAGCCACGGCGCCGAGAGGTGCGCCGCACCTTGTCGGATTTGGGGTCGTAAGAACCCGGTTGCACCTATACCCCCTCCCGCCCGTGCTTCCCGCCGTCGGGCGCCCTAGGCTCCGGGGCCATGAGCAAGCTGCATCTGTTCGACATGGACGGGACCCTGCTCTACGGGTCCGCGGCCGCTATCGAGATCTCCCGGCAGCTCGGGCTGGACCGGGAGATCGGCGAGCTGGAACGCGGATTTGCGGCGGGTGCGCTGACGCCCGTGCAGTTCGCCCAGCGGGCATGCGAGCTGTGGGCCGCCGAGCTGACCGAACTTCAGGTGGCCGCGGCCTTCGACGGTGCGCCCTGGCTGACCGGAATCCGGGAGGTCTGGGCGGATATCCGGGCCCGTGGCGAACGGTGCGCGGTGATTTCCCTGTCCCCGGCCTTCTTTGTGGAACGGCTGCTCACCTGGGGCGCCGATGCGGCGCACGGTTCCCGCTGGCCGGCGGTGCCGATCCGGCAGGCGGTGGATCCGGCCGGCATCCTCACCTCGGCGGCGAAGGTGCGTATCGCGGATGAACTCTGTGTGCGGTACGGGCTGACCCGGGCCGACTGCGTGGCGTACGGCGACTCCCTGTCGGACACCGAACTGTTCGCGGTGGTTCCGCAGTCGGTGGCAGTGAATGCGGATCACCATGTCAGTGACCTGGCCTCATATGCGTATGCGGGAGGTGATCTGCGCGAGGCATACGAGCTGGTGCGTACTGGCCGGTAATTCCGAACTTTCCGCGGAGGATTCGTCCGCTGTGTGCGCTGAAATTGCACTCTGTGGGGAGGATCACTGTTATCGGAAGGGCCGCACGGAGTGTTCCAAGATCAGGACTTGTGGTTTCAACTACTGCCGGTATGGTCGAGTCCGGCTTGGCGGAGTGAGGGCTTCCGGGGCTGCGCGAAGGGCAGGTAAAGCTCGTCAGCCTAGCGGCGAAGCGGCCCGTGACACCCGGACTTCCGACTATTTGTCCATCGTGATGAGGAGGAGTGGCATGCTGCTGACACGGCATCTGTTCCATCTTGTCGCAGGGAAGTGAGATTTGTCCGCTTTGGAGGAAGTTGCCGGAATCTCTTGAGTCGATGAAGAATTCCGGGGCAGGGCGGGGGAATTCCGGGCAGTTCCGATCCACGGAAGTGCGAAGACGACCGAAAGACGTTCGAGGCGAGGCAGACCATGGACGCTCCGACCACTACGTCGGCCGATAACGGCTCTTCCGGCGGGAGCAGTGGCGATTGGGGTTGGTTCACTCCGCCGGCGAAGAAGTCCTCCGCAGAACAACAGGAGCGGCAAAACAGCCAGGAGCGGCAACAAGGCCAGGACGGCCGGGCCGAACCGGACGACCGGAGTGCACACTCCGATCGCGGTGACCACAGAGATCACCCCGAGTGGAACGAGAGAGACGAGCGGAACGACCGGGAACGCATACCCAGTCGGCCGGTCAATCCGATCCGGCCGGTAGGCACCGCCGCCGAGCGTGAGCGAGAGACGGAGCCGTCGCAGGTTCCGCAGTCTCGGCACGAGGCGGGCGGAGCGCCCACCGCCCCCGTTTACACCGAGCAGACCGCGGCCCCCTCCGGGTACGCCGCCCCGGCATACGCATCGCCGCGCCGCGAGGCCGAGCCCTCCTGGGACCGTCAGCCGGTCCGGGACGGTCAGCCGCCCTGGGAGCGCGAGTCCGTCCGCGGCCGGGAGCCCGAGCCCGTACACGAATCGGCGCGCGCCGCGGGAAGTGCCGCCCCGGCACCGCCCGCCCAGAGCGCGGCCCCCGCGCCCTCTGCCTTCACCCCCAAGGCCCGTCCCGCCGCTCCCGCGCCGGAGCCCTCCCTCGACGCTCTGACCGCTTCGGTCTCTTCCGCGACCCCCGCCTCTCCCGACGCGATTCTCATCCGTCGCACCATGGCGGAGATCGAGCCCGTGGCCGACAAGGTCACCTCGTACTTCTACGCGCTGCTCTTCGTCCAGTACCCCGACCTGCGGGCGCTGTTCCCCGCCTCGATGGACACCCAGCGCGACCGGCTCTTCAAGGCGCTGCTCACCGCGGCCCAGCATGTCGACGACGCCGATGTGCTCACCGCGTATCTCGCGAATCTCGGCCGCGGGCACCGCAAATACGGCACCCAGCCCGACCACTACCCGGCGGTCGGCGAATGCCTGCTCAGCGCGCTCGCGCGTTATGCGACGTCCAGTTGGGGGCCGGAGACCCAGGCCGCCTGGGTACGCGCCTACACGGCGATCTCGCAGATCATGATCGACGCGGCCGCCGAGGACGAGGCCGTGGCTCCCGCCTGGTGGCAGGCCGAGGTCGTCTCGCACGAGCTGCGTACACCCGATATCGCGGTGGTCACGGTCCGCCCCGACCAGCCCTACCCGTTCCTCGCCGGGCAGTACACCAGCGTGGAAACCCCCTGGTGGCCGCGTATTTGGCGGCACTACTCCTTCGCCTCGGCGCCCCGCTCCGACGGTCTGCTCTCGTTCCATGTCAAGGCGGTCCCGGCCGGCTGGGTCTCCAACGCCATGGTCCATCGCGCCCGTCCCGGCGATGTCATCCGGCTCGGTGCCCCCGGCGGCTCGATGACCGTCGACCACACGACGCGCAGCGGTCTGCTGTGCGTCGGCGGCGGCACCGGTATCGCGCCCATCAAGGCGCTGGTCGAGGATGTCGCGGAACACGGTGTCCGGCGTCCCGTCGAGGTCTTCTACGGCGCCCGCAGCGACCATGATCTCTACGACCTCGACACCATGCTGCGGCTGGAACAGACCCACCCCTGGCTGTCCGTCCGCCCGGTCGTCGCCACCGGACCGGCGGCGCGTGGCGGGACGAGCAGCGAAACCGGACAACTTCCGGACGCAGTACGGCAATACGGGCCGTTCCGGGAATACGACGCCTACCTTTCCGGGCCGCCAGGGTTGATCCGCAGCGGTGTGGACGCTTTGGTGGGAGTCGGCATCCCGACCGACCGCATACGGCACGACTCCATAGAAGAGCTGGTCTCGGCAGGAGATTGACGTCTTGGCAGCACAGGGCGAATTCGGTCCGACAGGGGAGGGGTGGGGTATGCCGCGGCAGGAACGCCCCGGGAGCGACGGCGAGCACTTGGTGCAGCAGAGACTCGGTACGACCGAGCGCGCCGACCGCTTCTACGGGGATCAGGTCCTGGACCATCTCAACGTCCGTATGCAGGAGTTCGTGGCCCGGCAGGAGATGTTCTTCCTGGCCACGGCCGACCGGCACGGCGAATGCGACTCGACGTTCCGGGCCGGCCCGCCGGGGTTCGTCCGGGTGCTCGACGACCGGACGCTGGCCTATCCGGAATACCGTGGCAACGGTGTCATGGCGTCCATCGGCAATATCTCGGAGAACCCGCGCCTGGGCATCCTCATGATCGACTTCACCCGGGACCGCATCGGGCTGCACATCAACGGCCGCGCGCGGGTCGTCCTGGACGAGGAGATGCGGGCGCAGCACGCCGGTCTGCCGGTCGACCCGGTCCCTGGGCGGCGGGCCCAGCTGTGGGTCACGGTCGAGGTCGAAGAGGCGTACATCCACTGCGCCAAGCACATTCCGCATCTGCAGAAGGTCCCGGCACAGCAGCGCGGGGCGCGGGCATGGGGCACCGACGACAGCAAGCGCAAGGGCGGCGACTTCTTCGGCGCGGCGGCCGAGTCGAGTGAGCGGCCGCCGTTCCGGCGCGCGGAGCGCGGGAACGAGCACCTTCGGGGCGGACTCCACGAGGACACGGGCGAGGCGGCCTATCAGGGCGCGGCCCCGGTGTACGGCGGCGGTCCCGCGCAGGTCGGCGTGCACCGTGCCGCACGGGCCGAGCCCGCGTACGGCGCCGGGCCCGGTGGCTCCGGCCGGGGGGATTTCGTCGAGGAGCTGAACGCGGAATTTCTCGACCGGGTGGAGCGGGTGCTCGCCCGCGCCCAGCCCCGTCGCCCGTCCGAGGACGAGGCCGGATTCCGTGGATGGTTCGACCGGCGCGACGGCTGACACGGCGCTGCCGCGGCGGCCGGCGCGGTGGCTCGGCGGTCCGCTCAGCCCAGGTCGGGTGCGTGCATGGCCCGCACGCCCTCGATGTTGCCGTCCAGGTAGTGGCGCAGCGACAGCGGTACGACCTCGACGGAGGCGATGCCGACGCGGGTGAAGGGCACCCGCACGATGTCGTAGTCCCCGCAGGGCTCCTCGACCTCGGGGCCGTGCCGGCGTGTGAGGTCCATCGAGTCGAGCCGGCAGACGAAGAAGTGCTGGACCTTCACGCCGTCCACCCCGCCGTCGCTGAAGTGCTCGACGGTGTCCACGAAGACCGGCACCACGTCCTTGATCTTGGCCCCCAGCTCTTCGTCCAGCTCACGGTGGAGGGCGTCGATGACGGTGGCGTCCTCGGGCTCGACGCCGCCGCCGGGAGTGATCCAGTACGGGGCCCGGCCCGGCTTGGTGCGCTTGATCAGAACGAGGTCCGCACCATCGAGCAGAATCGCGCGGGCGGTGCGTTTGACGACTGGCCGTTCGTTCATAGGGGACAGATGCCGCAGTCACGGCCTGGTGAAACCCTCGCCCCTCGGTCACCAGTCGACAGCGGTCCGCAGCAGCCCTTCATGCGCCCGTGCGATGTGCGGCAGGCCGAGCGTCCCGGTCCGTACGGCCAGGAAGTAGGTCCGCAACGGGGGCACCGGCGGGTCGAGCAGGGTGAGGACGTCGCCGTCGGCCAGCGCGTCGGCGCACAGATAACGGGGCAGTACGGCGAGCCCCGCGCCGGCCGCGACACAGGACAGCACCGCCCGCAGATCGCCGGCGATCACGGCGGCGGAGCCCGTGGGCTTGGCGTCGAAGACCGCGGACCAGTAGCGGGTGATCAGCGGCAGACTTTCGTGGACCTCGACGATCGGTACGGGGTCCAGCAGGCGGACGCCACCGGCCTGCAGCGCCTCGGGGCCGCCCAGACCGGCCGCCCAGTGCGGCGCGGCGATCAGTACATGCTCCTCGTCGCACAGCGGTGTGGCGGTGAGCAGTCCGCCGCGCGGTCGGGTCGTGGTGACGGCCAGATCGTGGTGGCCGGCCGCCAGACCGGTCAGCATCTCCTCCGCGGGCCCGAAGGCGGTGCGGATGGACAGGCCCTGGGCTATCAGCGGGGTCAGCGCCGGGAGCGCGCGCTCGGTGAGGAACTCCGGGGGGCCGGCGAGATGGAGGGTGCGGGTGACGGAGTCCCGGTCCAGGCCTGCCTCGGTGATCTCGGTGAGCGCGTCCAGATGCGGCGCCACTTTGTGAGCCAGTTCGTCGCCGATGGTGGTGGCGGTGACCCCACGGGCGTTCCGGAGGAAGAGCGGGCGGCCCAACTGGCGTTCCAGCGACCGGATCTGGCTGGTCACCGCGGGCTGGGAGAGGCCGAGTAACGCCGCGGCGCGGGTGAAGGAGCCGGCCCGGTGCACCGTGACAAAGGTGCGCAGCAGAGCCAGATCCATCGCATACCTCCTGCGCCCCTCGGAAGCCTGGTCGCGGGCCAACTATAAATTTGTCGATAGGGATGTGTCGCTAGCGTGATTGGACACTGACGCTCGGTCAACTAGCCTTGTTCGAGCGGTTGGTTTCACGTGGAACATCTGGTTTCACGTGAAACGCGTGGACTCGGGGCCATGGGAACCGCAGGCCGGCAGGGTGACGAGGGGGGATACCCTGCCGGCCTTCCTTATGACTTCAGGTGTACCGGACCTGGCGGCGCGCCCCGCTTGTTCGACTCATCCCGATGGTGCGGTTGATCCTGGTTGTCCCGGTCAGTTCTGTGCGGCCACGTTCAGTGCCCGGAGGACATCCGCGATCAGATCCTCCGGCTCCTCGACGCCGACCGAGAAGCGGATGAAGCCCTCCGGCACCGCGTCTCCGCCCCAACGGGCCCGCCGCTCCGCGCTGGACCGTACGCCCCCGAAGCTCGTCGCATCGTCGACCAAGGTCAGCGCGGCCAGGAACCGCTCGGCGAAGGACTTGTCGGGCAGCACGAAGGACACCACGGAGCCGAAGCGCCCCGGGCGCATCTGCCGGGCGGCGAGCTCGTGGGACGGGTCGGACGGCAGTCCGGGGTGGCGCAGGCCGGTGACCTCCGGGCGGTCCGCCAGCGCCGCGGCCAGCGCCAGCGCACCGGCCGACTGCTGGCGGACACGCAGCGCGAGGGTGGCGAGGGAGCGATGCGCGAGCCAGCTCTCCATGGGGCCCGGGATCGCGCCCACGGTCTTGCGCCACAGCCGTACGGAATCGGCGAGCGCGGCATCGCGGGTGCTGGCATAGCCCAGCAGGACGTCGCCGTGGCCGGTGAGCGCCTTGGTGCCGCTGGCCACCGAGAAGTCCGCGCCGAGGTCGAGCGGGCGCTGGCCGAGCGGGGTGGCGAGGGTGTTGTCGACGGCGACCAGGGCGCCCCGGCGGTGCGCCGCGTCGGCCAGCCGCCGGATGTCGCAGACATCGAGGCCGGGGTTGGAAGGCGTCTCGATCCACAGCAGCCGGGCGCCGTCCAGCGCATCGAGCTGTGCGTCGTGTGCCGTCGGCGCCGTACGGACCTCGATGCCGTAGCTCTCCAGACGCGTGCGGACGGCCGGCAGCAGCTGATAGCCGTCGCTGGGGAGCACCACAGCGTCGCCGGAGCGCAGCTGGGAGAAGAGGACCGCGGTGATCGCCGCCATCCCGGAAGCGAAGGCCACGGTATGGGCGCTCTCGTCCGGCGATTCGAGCTCGCCGATGGCCTGCTCCAGACGGGTCCACGTCGGATTGGCGTCGCGGCCGTAGGTGTAGGGGCCGACGGCATCGCCGGGGAGGTGGTAGTGGGCCGCGAACACCGGCCCGGGGAGGGTCGGCTCATAGGCCTCGGGCTCCGGGAGCCCGGCTCGTACGGCGCGGGTGCCGTCGCCGGTCATGCGCTCTCCTTCTGCTGCGGCTGATGCGGTTCCCGGGCAGCGCGCCGGTTGTCGTGCTCGGGGGCGCGGGCCGTGACGGCGGTACGGGCCGGGAGCGCGGCGCGGACCGCGGTCAGCAGGCCTTCGCTCGCCGTCTCGACCATCTCCAGGCACTCCTCGAAGCCCTCGAAGCCGCCGTAGTACGGATCGGGTACGTCGAGATCGCCGGAGAGAGCCGGGTCGGAGGCAGGGGCGGACACCGGGCCCGAGCCCCTGTCCGCCGTCGCGCCCGTCGCCGGGCCCGGCCCGTACGCACGCAGCAGGCGGACCTTGGCGGCGTCCCCTGCGGTGGGGGCCAGGCGCCGCAGCTCGCGCAGATGGCCGGAGTCGAGCGCGATGACCAGGTCGAGGCGGTCGAACCAGGAGGCATGGAACTGGCGGGCGGTGTGAGCGTGTTCATAGCCGCCCGCGCGCAGTACGGCGACCGTGCGCGGGTCGGCTCCATCGCCCTCGTGCCAGCCGCCGGTCCCCGCGCTGTCGACCTCGACCAGGCCGTCGAGCCCGGCCTCCGCGAGGTGGGCGCGGAAGACGGCCTCCGCCATCGGCGACCGGCAGATATTGCCGGTGCAGACGAAGCAGATGCGGAAGGGAGCGGTCAAGGCTCAGTCCTCGTCGGGAAGGACCACATGCATCGCCCAGGCGACGATGGAGATGATCACGCCGCCGAGCAGTGCCGTCCAGAAGCCGCCCACATGGAAGGCGAGATCGGCCTTGCCGGCGAGCCAGGAGGTCAGCAGCAGCATCAGCGCGTTCACGACCAGCGTGATCAGGCCGAGCGTGAGGATGAACAGGGGGAACGAGAGCAGCTTCACCACGGGCTTGACCAGGAAATTGACCAGCCCGAAGATCAGCGCGACGAGGATGAGTGTCAGTATTTGGCGGCCGGTGTTCTCACCGGTGAGCGTGATGTCCTTGAGCAGCCAGATGGCCACGGCAAGCGCCGCGGCATTGGCGATCGTCTTGACCAGAAAATGCTTCATGGTGAGATCGTCGCAGACGAGTCTGAATCATCGAGGGGTGCGATCGGCATGAAGGCTTTCAGACTGGAAGAGCTGGAAGCGGAGCGGGCCGCGAACGACGGTGCGTATCTGCAGTTCCTACGGGAACGCAATATGTCGGTCGGGCTCTATGCGCTGGATGCCGGCAGCATCGATCCACAGCAGCCGCATGCCCAGGACGAGGTGTATCTCGTGGTCAGCGGCCGGGCGGCGATCACCGTCGGGCAGGAGACACAGTCGGTGGCACGGGGCAGCGTGGTCTATGTGCCGGCCGGGGTGCCCCACAAGTTCCACCACATCAGCGAGGACCTCCGGGTGATGGTGGTCTTCTCTCCTCCTGAGAGCTAAGGGCCGGGCCCCGGGACCCGTAGGGGACGGGTCAGGGGAGGACCGGGGCTGAGGAGCCCCCACGGTCGTGATCCGCGTCCTAGCATCGTTGGTGAAGGGAAACCTGAGGCGTGAGGCGGCAGACACGCAGCACGCGGACGGTGCCATCAGCGCGATCACAGCGCGGCAGACGGATAGCGCGGTACGGACAACGGCAGCGCGACAGACAGAAAGCAGGGGAGAGCAGTGGCCGGTAAGGGGATATTCGCAGGGCTTCCGTGGTGGGTCACCTGGGTCGTGGTGCCCGTCATCCTGATCGTCGTCTTCGGCGGACTGATCGCCACCGCGCTCGGCTTCCTGATCGGCGTGCTGTTCAAGGTCCTCATCGCGGCGGCCCTGATCGCCGGAGTCATCTACCTCGTCCGCAGGGCCAGCGGCTCGTCCTCTTCCTCGTCGAAGAGCGACTGGTAAGCCACAGCCGCCGCGACCGACCGCCGGTGCCCGACCACCGGCGGTCGCCGCAGCAGTGATCCCGCTCGGCGACGTTCGCCGAACAGCTCACGCCCACCAAAGTACCCCAAATGCACCTCATCGCGACGCAGTTGGGTCCGCTGTCGAACCCCGCCCGCACAGCCCCGCTCAGCGGTGCGCGGGCGGGGTAACTCCTCCGGCTTTCGGTCTTGTGCCCCCCTCTGCCGAGTTAGAGTGCCGATCGCCGGCGTCTTCCGGACGGTGGCGTTCCGGAACACCCCGGGTGAGGCGAGCCCGGTCCGAGCGTCATCGCGGGTGCCTGGGAGGCGCGCGCGGGTCGCGGGAGTGGGTCCCGTGGCCGGGGCCCGTGCCCCACTGCGAGCGGACCTGGGGGTTTGCGTTGGCGATCGTGAACGGTGAATCCGCCTCCCATCCCACCTTGATCGGCTCGGTGCAGCGCGCGCTCCGGCTACTGGAGGCGGTGGGCGCACATGCCGACGGCGCGCCCGCCAAGCAACTGGCCAGGGAAGCCGGGCTGCCGCTGCCGACGACCTACCACCTGCTGCGGACCCTGACGCACGAGGGCTATCTCCGGCGTGAGGACGGTGTGTTCGTCCTCGGAGAGGCGGCCGAGGCCATCGGCGGGGCCGGAGCCAGGCGCCGGCAACGGGCCCATATCTCCGAGGCGCTCGCCGTGGCGGGACGGGAACTGGGTGCCGCCGTCTACTTCGCTGTCTACCGGGAGGGTGAAGTGGAGGTGGTGGCGGTGACCGATGACCCGGCACGGCCGCCGGTCACGGAGTGGGTCGACTTCCGTGCCACCGCACACGCCCATGCGATCGGGCAATGTCTGCTCGCGCAGCTCGACGAGGCAACGAGGAAGGAGCATCTGGCGCGCCATCCCGTCCAGCCGATAACGCCCTTTTCCGTGCGAACTGAGGACGATTTACTGCATCGTTTGGATACGGTGCGTCGCGGCCAAGTCGCCTACGAGCGTCAGGAATATGCCCTGGGCACGGTGTGCTCCGCTCTTCCCGTCCAGGTCGGGGCGGCCGCCGCGACGTTGGCGGTTTCCCTGCCCGTGGACGAACTGCGTCGATTGCGGTCCGTTACAGACCGACTACGGAAAATGGCGGAGGCGACACTAACGACACTCGCCTTCTCTATCAGTATCTGAAAACTCACTCCTTGTGATCTGCTGGCGCGTGGCAGACGATGGCGCCAATAGGGCTACGGGGGTTGTTTCCCGGCCATCTCCGATCAAGTGCGGGGCAGTGGTTGATGACCGACACAGTTCAGGCAGAAGTGATCATGAGCTTCGTCGTCTCGGAGGAGCTTGCGTTCCGGATTCCGGTGGAGCTGGACTTCGCCAGCGCCGATCCGTATGCCGTCCGCCTCACCTTCGATCTGCCCGGCGATGCGCCGGTGACCTGGGCGTTCGGCCGGGAGCTGCTGCTGGACGGGCTGAGCCGGCCGTCCGGTGAGGGCGATGTGCGTATCGAGCCGGCCTCCCCCGAGCACCTCAGCGATGTCCTCATCAGCCTTCAAGTCGGCGCCGAGCGTGCGCTGTTCCGGGTGAGTGCGGCGCCGCTGGTCGCCTTCCTGGACCGTACGGACCGGCTGGTCCCGCTGGGCAAGGAAGAGGTCTGCGCCACCCTGGAGGCCGTACTGGACCAGATCCTCACGGAGGCCCCGGCCGGCTGACCCGGCCCCCGTCACCCCTCCCCTGCTCCCACCTGCCCGTCATCACTGCTTACGTCGCTTGCCGCGTCCCCCACGTCGTCCCTGCCTGCCACCCGTGGGGCTCGCCGGCACGCCGCCGGTGACCCCGACAGCCGCCCCGGCTTCGGCCCCGGTCATCTGTCCGGCTCCCGCCTCGTCGCCGGTCGGCGCGCTCCGCTCCTTCCGGTCCGCCGAGACGACCAGCGCGGCCAGCAGGGTGGTCAGCGGCACCGCGGCGACCAGCCCGATGCTGCCCACGAGCGTGCGGACGATCTCCTCCGCGACCACCTCGCTCGAGGCGACCGTACCGACGCTGCTCTGTGCGATCGAGAACAGCAAAAGCAGCGGCAGTGCGGCACCCGCGTAGGCCAGCACAAGGGTGTTGACGACGGACGCGATGTGGTCCCGGCCGATCCGCATCGCGGCGCCGTACAGCTTGCGCCAGCCGGCCGACGGGTCCGCCTCCTTGAGCTCCCAGACCGCGGCGGTCTGGGTCACCGTCACATCGTCGAGCACACCCAGCGAACCGATGATGATGCCCGCCAGCAGCAGACCGCGGATCTCGATGTCCGGGTACAGACCGTGCACCAGCCCGGTCGTGTCGTCGGTGTTGCCGGTCAGCAGCGCCCAGCCGATGAACACCGATCCGAGCAGCCCGATCAGCAGCAGCGACGCGAGGGTGCCGAGCACCGCCACGGAGGTGCGGGCCGTCAGTCCATGGCACAGGTACAGCGCGATCAGCATGATGGCGCTGCCCCCGACCACCGCCACCACCAGCGGATTGGAGCCCTGCAGGATCGCCGGAAGGATGAACAGCGTCAGGACCACGAAGCTGGCCGCCAGCGCCACCAGTGCGAGCAGTCCGCGCAGTCGGCCGACGATCACCACGGCGAACGCAAAGATCGCGGCCAGCAGCCACATCGGGAGCGACCGGTCGACATCGCTGATCGAGTACTGCAGATCCTTCGGTGCCTTGGGGGAGTACGACACCACCACCTCCTGGCCGGTGGTGTAGTGGCGCAGGGCGTCCGGTGTCACCACCGTCTGGAAGGTGCGCCCCTTGTTCTCTCCGGTGGTGACTTCGATCGTCGCCTGCTGGCAGGGCTTGCCCTTGTCCGCTCCCCCGGTCGGTGGCTGCCCCGTCGGCGACGGGGGCTGGGGCTGCTGTTCGGCATGGACGTCCGCACAGTTCACCTCCGCCACTTTGACCACTCTGGCCGTCTCCGTGGGCTGGTCGAAGCCGACCCCTGACGGTTTGTGGGGCGGTGCACCGCCCGGCCAGAGCACAAACAGGCCGACCGCCACCGCGGCCGCGAACGGGATCAGTACCGCCGCGATGACCTTGCGCAGATGCCGGGAGACGGGCGCGGCAGGACCATGGCCGTGCGCATGGGAGTGCGGGGCGGAGTGGTGGTGGGACTCGTGAGCGGACACCGCCCGATCATCGCAAGAACTCAAGGGGCCCACTGTTCACCGCGCCACATCGGCCGCTACCGTGGTGGCACCTTTGCAATCGCGGGAGCTCGGAGCACCGGGCTGAGAGGGCGCTGACCTCCGTCCCAGCGGCGTTTCACGTGAAACGTCGGCGGACGGAAGCCGCTGCGTCGACCGCCGAACCTGTTACCGGGTAATGCCGGCGTAGGGAGTTGGGTCTCATGACTCTGCAGGATGCACGCACGCCCGAAAACGGTGCCAACGGTGACGAAAAGTCGCAGATCGGCTGGCACAAGGGCTACGTCTCCGGATCGCGCCCGGACCTTCGGGTGCCGGTCCGGCGGGTGCACCTCACCAACGGCAAGGACGTGACGCTCTACGACACGTCAGGGCCGTACACCGACCCCAATATCGAAACCGACGTCCGCCGTGGCCTGGCGCCGCTGCGGGAGAACTGGATCATCGGCCGCGGCGACACCGAGGAGTACTCGGGCCGCCCCCTGCGGCCGGAGGACGACGGCCTCAAGCACACCTCGCCGCGCGGCGGGCTCAAGAACCTCGACGCGGTCTTCCCGGGCCGCCCCCGTCAGCCGCGACGCGGCCGTGAGGGCGCCGCGGTCACCCAGCTCGCGTACGCCCAGCGCGGCGAGATCACCACGGAGATGGAGTACGTCGCCCTCCGTGAGAAGGTCACGCCCGAGTTCGTCCGCGACGAGATCGCGGCCGGCCGTGCGGTGCTGCCGGCCAACGTCAACCACCCGGAGATCGAGCCGATGATCATCGGCAAGAACTTCCTGGTGAAGGTGAACGCCAACATCGGCAATTCGGCGGTCACTTCCTCCATCGAGGAGGAGGTGGAGAAGATGACCTGGGCGACCCGTTGGGGCGCCGACACGGTGATGGACCTGTCCACCGGCCGCAATATCCACACCACCCGCGAGTGGGTGCTGCGCAACTCCCCCGTCCCCATCGGCACCGTCCCCCTCTACCAGGCGCTGGAGAAGGTCGACGGCAAGGCCGAGGAGCTGACCTGGGAGATCTACAAGGACACCGTCATCGAGCAGGCCGAACAGGGCGTCGACTACATGACGGTGCACGCCGGTGTGCTGCTCCGCTATGTGCCCCTCACGGCCCGCCGCAAGACCGGCATCGTCTCCCGCGGCGGTTCGATCATGGCCGCGTGGTGCCTGGCGCACCACCAGGAGTCCTTCCTCTACACGCACTTCGAGGAGCTCTGCGAGATCCTCGCCTCCTACGACGTGACCTACTCGCTCGGTGACGGTCTGCGCCCCGGCTCCATCGCGGACGCCAACGACGAGGCGCAGTTCGCGGAGCTGCGGACGCTCGGCGAGCTGAACACCATCGCCAAGCGGCACGGCGTACAGACCATGATCGAGGGCCCGGGACATGTCCCGATGCACAAGATCAAGGAGAACATCGACCTCCAGCAGGAGATCTGCGAAGAGGCGCCGTTCTACACGCTCGGCCCGCTGACCACCGACATCGCGCCCGCCTACGACCACATCACCTCCGGTATCGGCGCGGCGATGATCGCCTGGTGGGGCACCGCGATGCTCTGCTACGTCACACCCAAGGAGCACCTGGGTCTGCCGGACCGCGACGACGTCAAGACCGGCGTCATCACGTACAAGATCGCGGCGCATGCGGCGGACCTGGCCAAGGGCCACCCCGGCGCCCAGGAATGGGACGACGCGCTCTCCGACGCCCGCTTCGAGTTCCGCTGGGAGGACCAGTTCAACCTGGCCCTCGACCCGGACACGGCCCGCGCCTTCCACGACGCGACGCTGCCCGCCGAACCGGCGAAGACGGCCCACTTCTGCTCGATGTGCGGCCCGAAGTTCTGCTCGATGAAGATCAGCCAGAGCATCACCGACCGGTTCGGTGGTGACGAGGGCTCCACCCCCGAGGAGATCGAGGCGGGGATGCTGGAGAAGTCCAGGGAATTCGCGGAGAGCGGGAACCGGGTGTACCTGCCACTGGCGAACTGAGCTCCTCCCCACGGTCCCGGTCCGGTCGTCGCACCCCGGACCGGGACTTCGGCTCGGTCAGGCTGCGACGTCCTGCGGGTACCAGCGCAGTTCCACGGTGTTGCCGTCCGGGTCCTGGACGTAGATCGATATGGCGGTGCCCCGCGCGCCGAAGACCTCGATGGGGCCCCGGACGACGGAGAAGGCTCCCGACTCGATGACCTCGTCCCAGTCGAGCGGTTCCACGGTGAGACAGATGTGGTCGACGTTGGCTTCCCCGCGGGCGCCGCTGACCAAGTCGATGATGGTCTCCGGAGTGATTCTCACCGACGGGAACGGGGCCTTGCCGGACCGCCACTCCGCAACGCGTACCGGTTCCAGGCCGAGGAGTCCGATGTAGAAGTCCAGGGACCGCTCGATGTCCTCGACATTGAGGACCAGGTGGTCGAATCCGGTGACGCGCACAGTGGTCACGTTCCCTCCAGGGCAATGGCGTTGGCGGCCGGGTGGGCGACGGCCCGGGCCGGCTCGGGTTCTCATGGATGACCGGGTGGTCGCTCTCTACGATCCGCCCCCGGGAAGCCGTGATCAAGGCATGATCGAAATAAGACCGTTGAGCCGGATTCAACGCCGGGGGGCATCTTGCTGGAACGGCTGGAGACCCAGATCTTCCTGACGCTTGCCGAGGAGTTGCACTTCGGCCGGACCGCCGAGCGGCTGCGGATCACGACCGGGCGGGTCAGCCAGGTGATCAAGAAGCTGGAACGCCGGACAGGCAGCAGGCTGTTCGACCGAAACAGCCGTACCGTCCGACTCACCGCGATCGGACGGCAGTTGGCCGATGACCTGGCGCCACTGGTCGCCGCCATGGAGGGGGCGCTGCAAAGGGCGGTCGACGCCGGTTGCGGTGTGACGGGAGAACTGCGGGTCGCCTTCCTCGGCGAGTGGACGGCACCTGTGCTGCTCAGGGCGGTCGGCTTGTTCGCGGAACGTCATCCCGACTGCCGCGTCGACGTCCGGGAGGTTCAGCTGTCCAATTCCCGGGCGAGTCTGCTCGACGGCTCGATCGATATTCTCCTCGCCTCCTATCCGTTCGACGAAATGGCCTGCGGGCCGGTGTTGCTGAGGGAGAAACGGGTGCTCGCCGTGGCGGCGGGGCATCCGCTGGCCGGTGAGCGGTCGGTGTCGGTCGAGGTACTCGCGGAACACCCCGTGGTGCAGTACCCGGCGGCGACCTCAGCGGCATTCAAGAGGGACCGCACACCGGACCGCACCCCGTCGGGCAGGCCCGTGGAGAAGGGGCCCGCCGGCGGGTCGTTCTCCGAGATGCTCACCCTGGTCGCGAGGGGCAGGGGCGTCCTCCCGGTCGGGGCGTCCTCCCGGCAGTACTACCCCCGGCCGGACGTCACCTACGTGCCCCTGCACGACGCGAAGCCGATCGAACGGGGACTGGTCTGGCCGGAGGGGAACACCACGGAGCGAGTGCGCGAGTTCGTGCGGGCTGCGGCCGACCTCGCCGAGATTCCCTGAGGCCGCTTCACGCCTCTGCCCTGATGGTCGAGGACGGCACGGGCCGGCCGCTGCGGGCCCGGCCCTGACTGGCAGCCCGCCCTAATCCGGCCGGTGGTCCGGTCCGCCGTAATCCGGGCTGGTGAAGTCCGGGCTGGAGTAGCGCGGGCGGGATCCCGAGGAGCCGCTGTCGGGGCTGGTGAACTGGGGGCGGGTGTAGCCGAGGGTGGGAATGCGGCTCTCGGGGGACGTGGTGCTGCGGGAGACATAGCGGGTGGGGTCGTCGTCCGGGGTGGCGGTGGGGTCGGCGAGGGCCTCTCGGAGGAAAGGCAGCAGACCGCGCTCCAGGAGGGCGCGGCGCCAGGCCTCGCGGGCCCGGTCCAGCGCCTCGGCCGACTCCTCTGCTCTGGTGACCTGGGCGGACGCGCCGTTGCGCAGCGCCGTGACGAGCAGACCGGCCATCGAGACGAGGGTGCCCACCGCGGTCAGCGCCGCGAAGATCCAGCCGACGCTGATCAGCGGCTGGGCCAGGGATTTGTCGGGGCTGATGGCGCGCAGCACATAGCCGAGCAGGAGGAAGAGGACGGCGGCGATGCCGGCGAGCACGGGGGCGAGCACCGCGATCATGGCGGTCAGTCCGGCGCCGGTTGTTTCGGCCTCGTCCATGACCGCATCGCTGTCCGGTCCCGGTCTCCCGTCGTCGGCCGCATTCTGCTCCTCGCCGTTCGTATCGGCGACGGACGCGGTGGGCGCCGGTGCGCGCAGCTCGGCGCGGAGCTGCACATAGCGTTGGTATTCGGCCGTGGCACAGGCGGCGATGGCGGTGGTCGCGCCGAGTGCCATCGTGCGCAATTGCTCGGTGTTGAGAGGGTGTCCCGCGGCGGTGGTCAGGTCGTCCGGGCGGTATGGGGCGGTACGCAGCGCCTCATCGAGGATCCGCGCAAATTCCGCGCGATCCTCGTTCAGCAGGTGCGGAGCGCTGTTCATGTGCATCCCCCGATGCTCCGTAGGGCCGTACGGCCGGCGTTGGCCGGGCAGTGGGCGGAAACGGAGGAGAGCCTGCTACGGATAGACCGATGGTAGAGCGACTCCGGTACGGGGTGACAGAGAGTTTGCGGAAATTGAGTAATGCCTCGACCGGTTTCCGCCGGTGCCGCCCCCCGATTTCGTCCTGACCGCCCGTCGCCCGGTCCGGCGTACGACTACCCGGGCAACCCTCAGCCGGCCAGCGGGAGTTGAACGACCAAGAGCTTTCCGGCCATCGTGATGCCGCCGTCCATGGCGATGGCCAGACCGTCGGCGTAGACATGCGGACCGTCGACCGCGACGCTGTCGCTCTCGCCGTCCTCCGTGCCGACCTCGCCCAGCAGATACGGGATGGGGCTGTGGCCGTGGACGACGCGGTCGCCACCGTAGGCATCGAGGAGTTCCCGGACGGCTTCCGAGCCGGATTCGTCGCGGAAGGCGAAGCGCTTGGTGAACTTCCGGAAGAGATCCCAGACTTCATCCGCGTCGCTGCGGGTGAGCACGTCGTGGACGGTGTCGTTGACGGCCTCGATGGAGTCGCCGTATTCGAGGTAGGCGGTGGTGTCGGAGTGCACGAGCAGATGCCCGTCCTCCTCCATCACGGCGTCCAGCCGGGCCATCCACTGGAGGTGGTGGTCCTCCAGACGGTCCATATCGGTCTTCTGGCCGCCGTTGAGGAGCCAGGCCGCCTGGAAGGACGCGGTGCCGGCGCCGGACTGTACGGGGGTGTCACCGAACCGCTTGGCGCCCAGCAGCAGGAGTTCGTGATTGCCCATCAGGGCTTTGCAGTAGCCGCCGGCCGCCGCGGCCTCGGCGGAGAGCTGCATGACGAGGTCGATGACGCCGATCCCGTCCGGGCCGCGGTCGGTGAAGTCGCCGAGGAACCAGAGCCGGGCGTTGCCCGCCGCCCAGTTGCCGTCGGCGTCGATCAGGCCCTCGGCGGCCAGCGCCTCGCGCAGCTCGTCGTAGTAGCCGTGCACATCGCCGACGACGTACAACGGGCCCATGCCCTCGGGCGCGTCGGGGTCCATGGCGGGTTCGGGCACCGGGACGACCGCCGGGCGGTCGATGAGGGTGTCCGTACGACCGGGGCTGATGACCGGGAGGTCACGCGCGGTCGGGGTGTACTCCTCGGGCAGCTCGGCCGGCGGGGCGGCCGGCGGCGCAACGGGAGGCGCGGCAGGGGCACCGGCGGGCAGATGGAGCGGCGGGCCGACGGGCGGCACGGGGGACCCGGCGGGCGTGCCGGAAGGCACTCCGGGCGGCGGAGCAGGCGCCGGAGTTTCTCCCGCCATGGTCCGCACCATGGGTCCCAGACTGGCCCCCTGAGTCATCGACCCCTCCACCGTCGCGCCGCCGTGCACCTCTCGGACCTTTGCCTGGTCGACGGCGGTCCGCGGTGTCGTGCGCCCATCATAGGAATGCTGGTCGCGGGTTGTGACGCACCCGGGGGTGGTCAATCCGCCGAAGCCCGGCATTCACGGATGATTTCTCCCGTGATCACCCGGTTTTTTCCTCGTAGAAGAGAACGCCCGGTCGTCCGTATGTGGGAGCCCTTCAGTCGCAGGTCGGTCCCCGTGGCGGGCTGACGGTCGTTCTCGGTGAGCGTCGTTGGGACGAGGCACGGACGATGAGGTCGGTAGGTATCACCTGTTCGATGGGCCGGCCGTTGTCCAGTCCTTCGATGGCGTCGATGAGGATCTGGATGACGGCGGTGCCGATACGGCGCGGTTTGAGGGAGAGTGTGGTGACCGGCGGTTCGGTGGCGGCGTAGAGGGTGGACTCGCTGCAGCAGACCAGCAGCAGGTCCTCCGGCACCCGCAGACCGTAGCGCCGGGCGGCGGCCAGCAGGTCCGTGCCATTGGGGTCGAAGAGCCCGTAGACGGCGTCCGGGCGGTCCGGGCGGGCCAAGAGCCGGTCGGCGGCGACGGCCCCCGCGCACGGGTCGTGGGCCGGGTAGGACTCGTACACCGGATCCTGGCCGACCCGCTCGCACCAGTGCAGATAGGCGGTGGTCGACAGGCGGGTGTAGGTGTCGGTGGTGTTGCCCGTGAGGAGCCCGATGCGGCGGGCGCCGGCGTCGGCGAGATGGTCGAGCAGACCGAGGACGGCCGCCTCGTGGTCGTTGTCGACCCAGCCGGTGACGGGCAGTGCGCCGCCGGGGCGGCCGTCGGAGACGACGGGGATGCCGTGCCGGACGAGTTCGGTGACGACGGGGTCGCCGTCGGCGGGGTCGATGACGACGGTGCCGTCGAGAGCGACGTTGGACCACACGTCGTGACGGGAGGTCGCCGGGAGGATGACCAGCGCATAGCCGCGGGCCAGGGCCGCGGAGGTGGCGGCTCTGGCCATCTCCGCGAAGTAGGCGAATTCGGTGAAGGTGAAAGGTTCGTCCCCGTACGTGGTCACGGTCAGGCCGAGGAGCCCTGACTTGCCGGTACGGAGGGTGCGGGCGGCTGCGGACGGGCGGTAGCCCAGCCGGTCGGCCACCTCGCGGACATGGCTACGGGTGGCATCCGGAAGCCGGCCCTTGCCGTTGAGCGCGTCGGAGACAGTCGTGATCGACACACCGGCTGCGGCGGCCACGTCCCGGATGCCCGCCCGCCCCAGCCGGCGACCGGTCGACCGGCTCACCTGGTGCTTCCCTGCTGCTGTCATGGCGAGCCGATAGTAGGGCTCGTTAGGGGCATTCACGGGGGTCCACCAACGGCTGTGGAAAGGCACGTTTCTGCACGGTGATCAATCACCAATTCCCTGGAAAATAAAGGGAGTTGGCATGAATGGTGATCATTCTGCGGGAGATTTTCCGCCTTGACCTGTCGATCTGTTCCGGTCCCGAAGCGGTCCCAAGTCACCTTGACGGGGGATGCGCGCCACGGCGTAAGCCACCGGCGCGCGCCGGTTCGGGGAGCGCTCCCAGGGGGCTTTGCGCGGGCTTTCCGGGAGGGCCGTCCGGGGAGGGGAGAGGCGCCGCCGCCGGGCCGGGGCTGCCGCCGAACGGGTCAATCCTCATAAGGTGTGCAGTATTGGAGATGAGCGGACGGTCGAGGAGGACCTGCGGTGAGCGAGAAGACCCCGAGGCTGCGTGCTGCGCTGGACGGCGTTCCCACCTACAAGCCGGGCCGGCCGGCGGCGGCCGGCGGCCCCGTCACGTACAAGCTGTCCTCCAACGAGAACCCCTATCCGCCGCTGCCGGGCGTCCTGGAGAGCGCGGTGACGGCTGCAGGGTCCTTCAACCGCTACCCGGACATGGCCTGCACGGGCCTGATGGCGGAGCTGTCCGAGCGGTTCTCGGTGCCGGTGGAGCATCTGGCGACGGGCACCGGGTCGGTCGGGGTGGCCCAGCAGCTGGTCCAGGCGACGTCCGGGCCCGGCGATGAAGTGATCTACGCCTGGCGTTCGTTCGAGGCGTACCCGATCATCACCCAGGTTTCCGGTGCCACGTCCGTGCAGGTCCCGCTGACCTCCGGCGAGGTGCACGACCTGGACGCGATGCTGGCCGCGATCACCGACCGGACCCGGTTGATCTTCGTCTGCAACCCCAACAACCCCACCGGCACCGTCGTACGCCGGGCCGAGCTGGAGTCCTTCCTGGACCGGGTGCCGGGCGATGTGCTGGTGGTGCTGGACGAGGCCTACCGCGAGTTCATCCGGGACGCCGAGGTGCCGGACGGTATCGATCTCTACCGCGACCGTCCCAATGTGTGCGTGCTGCGGACCTTCTCCAAGGCGTACGGCCTGGCGGGGCTGCGGGTCGGCTTCGCGGTGGCCCATGAGCCGGTGGCCGCGGCGCTGCGCAAGACGGCGGTGCCGTTCGGTGTCAGCCAGCTTGCGCAGGAGGCGGCGGTGGCGTCGCTGCGCAGCGAGGCGGCGCTGCTGGAGCGGGTCGACGCGCTGGTGGCCGAGCGGGCGCGGGTGGTGGACGGTCTGCTCGGGCAGGGCTGGACGGTGCCGGAATCGCAGGCCAACTTCGTCTGGCTGCGGCTGGGGGACCGTACGGTCGACTTCGCCGCGGCCTGTGAGCGGGCCGGTGTGGTCGTGCGGCCGTTCCCCGGCGAGGGGGTGCGGGTGACGATCGGCGAGAGCTCGGCGATGGATCTGTTCCTGCAGGCTGCGGAGGAGTTCCGCAAGGCGCTGTAAACCGTCGTCAGGACGCCGTACCGAGGCCGTGGGTCTGCCGACCCGCGGCCTCGGGCCGTTTTGGCGCGGACGTGACCGCAGTCACGTACCCCCCGGGGATTGGCCGAAAAGTCATAGGAGATAATTGCTTGTGAATGTGAACGCGTTCACAAGCACATCCGTTATGCGCCTTTTATTGGGTGCATAAGGGGCATTGCCGTGGTGCCACACGGCGACGTAAGGAGCACGACATGGAACTGGCGTTGGCGCCAGAGACTCTGGCGCGATGGCAATTCGGCATCACGACCGTCTACCACTTCCTGTTCGTCCCCCTGACGATCTCCCTCGCCGCTCTGGTGGCCGGACTCGAGACCGCATGGGTACGCACGGGTAAGGAGAAGTACCTCAAGGCCACCAAGTTCTGGGGCAAGCTGTTTCTGATCAATATCGCGATGGGTGTCGTCACCGGCATCGTCCAGGAGTTCCAGTTCGGGATGAACTGGTCCGACTACTCGCGGTTCGTCGGTGACGTCTTCGGTGCTCCGCTGGCCTTCGAGGCGCTCATCGCGTTCTTCTTCGAGTCCACCTTCATCGGCCTGTGGATCTTCGGCTGGGACAAGCTGCCGAAGAAGATCCACTGCTTCTGCATGTGGATGGTCTCGATCGGCACGATTCTCTCGGCGTACTTCATCCTGGCGGCGAACTCCTGGATGCAGCACCCGGTCGGCTACAAGTACAACGCCGCGAACGGCCGTGCCGAGCTGACCGACTTCTGGAAGGTGCTGACGCAGGACACCACCCTGGTCGTCGTCTTCCACACCCTGACCGCGGCCTTCCTGACCGGTGCCGCGTTCATGGTCGGCATAGCCGCCTTCCATCTGATGCGCAAGAAGCACATCAAGGTCATGCGGACGTCGCTGCGGCTCGGGCTGATCACGCTGGTGATCTCCGGCGTCCTCACCGCGGTGAGCGGTGACGAGCTCGGCAAGGTGATGTTCAAGCAGCAGCCGATGAAGATGGCCGCCGCCGAGGCGCTCTGGGAGACGGAGAAGCCGGCGCCGTTCTCGGTCTTCGCCTACGGGGATGTCGACGAGGGCCACAACAAGGTCGCCATCGAGGTGCCCGGTGTGCTCTCCTTCCTCGCCCACAACGACTTCACCTCACCGGTCCCCGGCATCAATGACGTCAACCGGGCCGAGCAGCAGAAGTTCGGGCCCGGTGACTACCGGCCCAACATCCCGGTCGCCTACTGGGGCTTCCGCTGGATGATCGGCTTCGGGATGTCGTCGTTCGCCATTGGGCTCGCCGGGCTGTGGCTTACCCGTAAGAAGTTCTGGCTGGCGCCGGGGCTGCGCACGGGCGACGAGGAACCACCCCGGCTCGCGCTCACCAAGAACAAGGAGCTCGGTGCCCGCCTGAGCAAGTGGTACTGGTCGCTCGCCTTCGTCACCCTCGGCTTCCCGCTCCTCGCGAACTCATGGGGCTGGATCTTCACCGAGATGGGCCGCCAGCCCTGGGCCGTCTACGGCGTGCTGCGCACCTCGGACGCGGTCTCCCCGGGCGTCTCGCAGGGCGAGGTCCTCACCTCGATGATCGTCTTCACCACGCTCTACGCGATCCTCGCCGTGGTCGAGGTCAAGCTGCTGGTGAAGTACGTCAAGGCCGGCCCCCCGGAGCTCACCGACTCCGACCTCAACCCGCCCACCAAGATCGGCGGCGACAGCACGGACGCCGACCGGCCGATGGCCTTCTCGTACTAGGAGGCGACTGTGCAACTCCACGACGTCTGGTTCGTCCTTATCGCCGTTCTCTGGACCGGGTACTTCTTCCTCGAAGGATTCGACTTCGGAATCGGCGTCCTCACCAAGCTCCTCGCCCGTGACCGGCAGGAGAAGCGGGTACTGATCAACACCATCGGGCCGGTCTGGGACGGCAACGAGGTCTGGCTGATCAGTGCGGCCGGTGCGACCTTCGCGGCCTTCCCCGAGTGGTACGCCACCCTCTTCTCCGGCTTCTATCTGCCGCTGCTGCTGATCCTCATCTGTCTGATCCTGCGTGGTGTCGCCTTCGAATACCGCGTCAAGCGGACCGGGGAGCGCTGGCAGCGGAACTGGGAGAACACGATCTTCTGGGCCTCGCTGCTGCCCGCGGTGCTGTGGGGCGTGGTCTTCGGCAACCTCGTACACGGAGTCAAGATCGACGCCCACAAGGAATATGTGGGGAGCGTGCTCGATCTGCTGAACCCGTACGCGATCCTCGGTGGCCTGGTCACGCTGGCCCTCTTCACCTTCCACGGTGCGGTGTTCGCCTCGCTCAAGACGGTGGGCGACATCCGGGAGCGGGCGCGCAGGATGGCGGCCGTCCTCGGACCGATCGCCGCGGTGCTGGTGGTCGGCTTCCTCGGCTGGACCCAGGCCGACCAGGGCGACGGCAGCAGCCTGATCGCCCTGATCGTGGCGGTGGTCGCACTGGTCGCGGCGCTGGGGGCCAACCGGCTCGGGCGCGAGGGCTGGGCGTTCACCTTCTCCGGCATCACCATCGTGGCCGCGGTCGTGATGCTGTTCCTGACGCTCTTCCCGAACGTCATGCCGTCGACGCTGAACGAGAGCTGGAACCTCACCGTCAGCAACGCCTCGTCCAGCCCCTACACCCTGAAGATCATGACGTGGGGTGCCGCTTTCGCCACACCGCTCGTGATGCTCTACCAAGGGTGGACGTACTGGGTGTTCCGTAAGCGCATCGGCACCCAACACCTGGCCAAGGCCCACTAGTTGAGCTGCCGCCCCTCGGGGCGGCCTCAGCAGGATGGAATGTTTCACGTGAAACCCGTCGACCCGCGTCTGCTCCGCTACGCCCAGGCCACCCGCGGCTTCCTGATCGCGGTGGTGGTGCTCGGGCTTGCCGGAGCGGGCCTGGTCGTCGGCCAGGCGATGCTGATCGCGGAGGTCGTGGTCGGTGCGTTCCAGCACGACCTCGCGGTCAGCGCCCTGACCACACCCCTGATGCTGCTCGCCGCGGTCTCCGTGGGACGTGGCCTGGTCTCCTGGCTCACCGAGCTGGCCGCCCATCGCGCCGGCGCGGCGGTCAAGTCCGAGCTGCGGATGCGGCTGATCGAGCGGGCGGCGCGGCTGGGGCCCGGCGCGGTGATCGGCCGTACGGACGCCGCCGCGCAGGTCCCGGATGCGTACGGCGCGGAGGCGGCCGGTGCGGGTGCCGCTGCCGGCACCCTGGAGATGCGCACCGGCGAACTCACCGCCCTCGCCACCCGGGGCATCGACGCCCTGGACGACTACTTCGCCCGCTACCTGCCGCAGTTGGGGCTGGCGGTCGTCGTTCCCCTCGCGGTGCTGGCCCGGATCGTCACCGGCGACTGGATCTCGGCGCTCACGATCGTGATCACCCTGCCGCTGATCCCGCTGTTCATGATCCTGATCGGCTGGGCCACCCAGTCGCGGATGGACCGTCAATGGCGGCTGCTCGCCCGGCTGTCGGGCCACTTCCTCGATGTCGTCGAGGGCCTGCCCACCCTCAAGGTCTTCGGCCGGGCCAAGGCCCAGGCCGCCTCCATCCGGTCCATCACCGGTGAATACCGCCGGGCGACGCTGCGCACGCTGCGGATCGCCTTTCTCTCCTCCTTCGCGCTCGAACTCCTCGCCACCATCTCCGTCGCACTGGTCGCGGTCGGCATCGGTATGCGGCTGGTGCACGGTGAACTCGACCTCTACACCGGGCTGATGGTGCTGGTGCTGGCCCCCGAGGCGTATCTACCGCTGCGGCAGGTCGGGGCGCAGTACCACGCCGCGGCCGAGGGGCTCTCGGCCGCGGAGGAGATCTTCGCGGTCCTGGAGACCCCGCTGCGCACGCCCGGCACCGCACCCGCGCCGCGGGGCACCGCGCTGGCCGTCGAGGAACTGGTGGTCCGCCACCCCGGGCGGAGTGCCGACTCGCTCCCCGCGACCTCGTTCGAGGTCCGGCCCGGCGAGACCGTCGCGCTGGTCGGGCCCTCCGGTGCCGGCAAGACCACCCTGCTGAGCGTGCTGCTCGGCTTCACCGAACCGTCCGAGGGCCGGGCCCTGGTCGACGGCCGCGACATCGCGTCCCTCTCCCCCGAGAGCTGGCGGCAGCGGATCGCCTGGGTGCCGCAGCACCCGCATCTGTTCGCCGGCACCATCGCCGAGAACGTACGGCTGGCGCGGCCGGACGCCGATGACGCCGCGGTGCGCACGGCCCTGGGGGACGCGGGCGCGCTGGACTTCGTCGACGCGCTCCCGGACGGTACGGCGACCCGGCTCGGCGAGTCCGGCGCCGGGCTCTCCGCAGGTCAGCGCCAGCGCCTCGCGCTCGCCCGCGCCTTCCTCGCCGACCGCCCGATCCTGCTCCTGGACGAGCCCACCGCGAATCTGGACGGCGCCACCGAGGAGGCGGTCGTCGCCGCGGTCCGCCGGCTTGCTGCCGGCCGTACGGTCCTGCTCGTCGTCCACCGGCCGGCGCTGCTGGCGGTGGCGGACCGGGTGGTGCGGCTCCCGGACCCGGCGGCCGGGGACGTGCTGACCGGAGCGCCGAGCGCGGTGCGGCGCGCCGCTGCGGACGCGTCGGTGGCGGTGCGCCCGGAGACGGCCGGGGACTCGGCTTCCGGGAAGGGAGGCTCCGCCGGGGCCGCGGCCGTGGACCTCGCGTCCGACGCCGCTCTCGATACGTCCCGTGACTCCGCCCGCGGTGCCGCGCTCACCCGGCTGCGGCGGCTGGCCCGTGCCCATCGGGCGCAGTTCGCGTGGGCGCTGCTGCTCGGGAGCCTTGCGCTGGGCAGCGCGGTGGGCCTGATGGCGACCTCCGGCTGGCTGATCTCGCGCGCGGCGCAGCAGCCACCGGTGCTGTATCTGATGGTGGCGGTGACCGCGACCAGGGCGTTCGGCATCGGGCGGGCGGTGTTCCGGTACGCCGAGCGGCTGGTCGCCCATGACGCGGTGTTCCGGATGCTCGCCGAGGTACGCGTCGCCGTCTTCCGGCGGCTGGAGCGACTGGCGCCGGCCGGGCTCAGGGAGCGCAGCCGTGGCGATCTGCTGTCGCGGCTGGTGGCCGATGTCGATGCGGTGCAGGACTACTTCCTGCGCTGGCTGCTGCCCGTCGGTGCGGCGGTGCTGGTCGGTGCCGGCGCAGTCGGCTTCACCGGCTGGCTGCTGCCGGAGGCCGGTGCGATCCTCGCCGCCGGGCTGCTGCTCACGGGGGTGGGCGTGCCGGCGCTCTCCGGTGCGCTGGCCCGCCGTACGGAGCGCCGGCTGGCACCGGCCCGCGGACGGCTCGCCACCCGGGTCGTCGAGATGCTCACCGGTACCGCCGAGTTGACGGTGGCCGGCGCCCTGGGGGCCCGTACGGAATCGGTGCGGTGCGCGGACCGGGATCTGACCCGGATCGCCTCCCGCTCGGCCGCCGTGGCCGGGACCGGCGCCGGGCTGTCGGCGCTGCTGTGCGGGCTGACGGTCGCGGCGTCGGCGGTGGCCGGTGTCCAGGCCGTGCAGACGGGCCGTTTGACGGGGGTGGCGCTGGCCGTCGTCGTGCTGACTCCGCTGGCCGCGTTCGAGGCGGTGACGGGGCTGCCGCTCGCCGTGCAGTACCGCCGGCGCACCCGGCACGCCGCCGAGCGGGTCTTCGAGGTGCTGGACGCGCCCGCGCCGGTGTCCGAGCCGGTCACCCCGGCCGCCGCTCCCGGGACGCCGTTCCCGCTGGCCGTACGGGAGCTGACCGCGCGCCACCCGGGACAGGACCGGCCGGCGCTGGACGGCGTCGGCTTCACCCTGACGGCCGGGCACCGGCTCGCCGTCGTCGGTGCGTCCGGCTCCGGGAAGACCACGCTGGCGCAGGTGCTGCTGCGCTTCCTGGACGGGGAGTCGGGCACCTACACGCTGGGCGGCACGGAGGCCCGGGAGATGGCCGGTGACGCGGTGCGGCGGCTGGTGGGGCTGTGTGCGCAGGACGCGCACCTCTTCGACAGCTCGCTGCGGGAGAACCTCAGGCTCGCCCGTCCGGACGGGCGGGGTGCCGGGGACGACGCCGACCAGGACCTGTGGGACGCGCTCGCGCGGGCGCGCCTCGCGGACTGGGTGCGGGGGCTGCCCGCCGGCCTGGACACGATGGTCGGGGAGCGCGGCGCCCGGCTGTCCGGTGGCCAGCGGCAGCGGCTGGCTCTTGCCCGTGCGCTGCTCGCGGACTTCCCGGTGCTCGTCCTGGACGAGCCCGCCGAGCATCTCGACCTGGCCACCGCCGATGCGCTGACCGCGGATCTGCTGACCGCGACGGAGGGCCGTACGACGGTGCTGATCACCCACCGGCTCACCGGTCTCGACGCGGTCGACGAGGTGCTGGTCCTGGACCGCGGGCGGGCCGTGCAGCACGGGACGTACGCGGAGCTGGCCGCGGCCGACGGCCCGTTCCGGCGGATGCTGGAGCGCGAGCGGGCGGTGGACGCGGCGTACGGCGAGGCCCAGCCGGTGGCGTAGGGCGGGGGCCGGCCGGTGGCGTGTGGCGGTCCGGCCGGTGGCGTACAGCGGCCTGGCCGGTCGCCGTCCTGGCAAACATGGACTTTCCCCGGAAAACGGCCCTTATTAGGCTCATGGCATGGCAGCCACGGCAGGACCCCCCTCAGACCCCAGGGACCTCGGGAGCGGTGGCCAGGGCGCGGTCCCCGACCCCATGGACGCCGCCACCGAGGCGACCCGCAGTCTGCGGGGTCTGTCGTCCGAGCTGACCGCCCGGGTGCCGCAGCTGCTGGAAGCGATGCGCACGGTCGGTGCGGGGCTCGATCTGCATGTCACCCTCGACCGGATCGTGGAGACCGCCGCCGAGCTCGCCGACGCCCGCTATGCGGCGATCGGGATCATCGACGAGGCGCGCGAGGGGCTGTCGGACTTCGTGACGTACGGCGTGACCGCGCAACAGCACGAGCGGATCGGCGCACTGCCCGACGGCCACAAGGGACTGCTCGGTGCGCTCATCCACGATCCCAAGCCGCTGCGCCTCGACGACCTCACGAAGGACGCCCGCTCGGCCGGTTTCCCGCCGGGGCACCCGCCGATGCGGACGTTCCTCGGGGTGCCGATCCGCGTCCAGGGCGACATCTTCGGCAATCTCTATCTGACGGAGAAGCGCGACGGCGGGGTGTTCAGCGAGGAGGACCTGCACATGGTGCGGGTGCTGGCCACCGAGGCCGGTATCGCTATCGGCAACGCCCGGCTGCATGCGGCGACCCGGCAGCGGGAGCGGTGGATCGACGGATCCGTCGCCGTGACCACCGAACTCCTCGCCGGCAGCGATGTCGACGATGCGCTCGCGGTGGTCGCCGAGCAGGCCCGGAAGCTGGCGGACTCGGCGGCCGGCATCGTGCTGCTGCCCGATGAGGAGGGCGGTCTGGAGATCGTCGCGGTGTCGGCGGACGAGCCCGCCGGGATCATGGGGACGCAGATTCCGACCGACAGCCCGGTGGTCGAACAACTCCTGGCCGGGGAGCCGGTGTTCGTGGACGACTCGGCCACCGATCCGCGCATGGTCACCGATATCGCGCAGCGCTTCGGCCCCAGCATGATGCTGCCGCTCAAGAGTGGCGGCCGGGTGCTGGGCACCCTCGCGACACCGCGGGCCCGGGGCGCCCGCCCGTTCACCGGTGCCGAGCGGACGCTGGCCACCCAGTTCGCGGCGCAGGCCGCGCTGGCGCTGGTGCTGGCCGACGCCCAGCGCGACCGCGAGCGGCTCGCCGTCTATGAGGACCGCGACCGGATCGCCCGTGACCTGCACGATCTCGTCATCCAACGGCTGTTCGCGACGGGCATGATGCTGGAGAGCGCACAGCGCAGGACCGTCGTGCCGGAGGTGGCCCATGGCGTCGGCAAGGCCGTCGACGAGCTGGACGTGACCATCCAGGAGATCCGGACCGCGATCTTCGCCCTCCAACAGGGCCCGGCCGAGGCGCCGTCCGGGCTGCGGACCCGGGTCCTGCGCGAGATCGGCACCGCCGCCGTACCGCTCGGCTTCCAGCCGTCGGCCAGTTTCGTCGGCCCGGTCGACTCCCGGGTCGGCGAGCTGACCGGAAAGAACCTGATCGCCGCGCTGCGTGAGGCGCTCTCGAACGCCTTCCGGCACGCCCAGGCCTCCCGGATCGAGGTCGTCGTCGACGCCACGGTCCGGCTGCCGGACGGCACCGACGGCGTCCGTCTCACCGTCGCCGACGACGGCATCGGCATCCCGGACGGCGGCCGCCGCAGCGGGCTCAGGAACCTCGCCAACCGGGCGGAGGCGCTGGGCGGCTCCAGCACGTACGGCCCGGGGCTCGGCGAGGGCGGCACGGGCACGATGGTGCAGTGGGAGGCGCCGCTGTGAGGCGCTATGGGAGACCACGGCCGACGGCCTCGCGGGCCGGGCAGGACGAGGCGGAGGCGCCCTAGAGGTGGCCGTCCTGCAGGATCCGCTCGATGACGGCGGCGACACCGTCGTCGTTGTTGGACGCGGTACGGCGCGTCGTGGCGGCCAGCACATCCGGATGCGCGTTGGCCATGGCGTACGAGGTGCCGGCCCAGGACAGCATCGCTATGTCGTTCGGCATGTCCCCGAAGGCGACGACCTCGTCCGGCGCGATCCCGCGCTCCGCACAGCAGCGGGCGAGGGTGCCGGCCTTGCTCACGCCGGGCCCGCTGATCTCCAGGAGGGCGGTGGGGCTGGACCGGGTGAAGGTCGCCAGACCGCCGGCGGCCGTACGCGCCAGGGTGAGGAAGGCGTCGGGGTCCAGCTCGGGGTGGTGTGCGAGCAGCTTGATCACGGGCTGGTCGGGGAAGGCGGGGCGGTCGGTGCCGCCGGCCGGGCCGTCCGCCTCGGTCTCCTCCGGGCCCAGCGGCGGGACGAAGTCGTCGGCGAGCAGCTTCTCCGCCGGTGCGACGACCGCGGCCGGGTCGAGGAGAAGGGGCGGGTACTGCGGTTCGTAGTGGATGCCGCCGGTGCGCTCGACCGCGAACGAGGTACCGGGCGCGGCGCTGCGCAGCGCGTCCACGATCTGACGCGCGGTGGTCCGCTCCAGGGGGCTGACCTCGACGATCCGGCCGCCGCGGTGCAGATCGACGACGGCCGCGCCATTGGCGCAGATCGCCAGGCCGTGACCGTGCACATGGTCGCTGACCACGCCCATCCAGCGGGCCGGGCGTCCGGTGACGAAGAACACCTCGAGGCCGGCCCGCTCCGCGGCGGCGAGCGCGGCGATCGTGCGGTCGGAGACCGTCTTGTCGTCGTGCAGCAGCGTGCCGTCGAGATCGGTGGCGATCAGCCGGGGCGCAACGGCCGTTTCGGGCGCCCGGGACGGTGGGGCGGAGGCATCAGTCACGGGGCCATCTTCCCGTACCGCTGTGCACAGGCGTGCGGTGGGTTGCGCGCATGAGCCCGCGCGCCGCCGGGTCGAAGGCCTACGGGCAGGCGGGCGCAGCCGTCCGGAGCGCTGAGGAGAATCGTCCGGCCCTCGGACGGCCGTACGCTCGGAGTATGCGACTGAGCACCCTGATACTCCCCGTCCGCCGCTGGTCCGAAGGCGGGCGGGAGGTGTGGCAGCGCGCCGAGGAGCTGGGCTTCCACGCCGCGTACACCTATGACCACCTCTCGTGGCGGAGCTTCCGTGACCAGACCTGGTTCGGCGCCCTGCCGACGCTGACCGCGGCCGCGTCCGTGACCTCCCGGATGCGGCTGGGCACCCTCGTGACCTCGCCGAACTTCCGGCACCCGGTCACCCTCGCCAAGGAACTGATCTCGCTCGACGACATCAGCGACGGCCGGATCACGCTGGGCGTCGGCGCCGGCGGCAATGGCTTCGACGCCACCGCGCTCGGCCAGGAGCCCTGGGCGCCGCGGGAACGGGCCGACCACTTCGACGAGTTCGTCGCGCTGCTGGACCGGCTGCTGAGCCAGGACGTCGTCTCCCACGAGGGCGCGCACTACTCCGCGCACGAGGTGCGCAACATTCCCGGATGTGTGCAGCGGCCGCGGCTGCCGTTCGCGGTGGCGGCCACCGGCCCGCGCGGGCTGAAGCTGGCCGCCCGTTACGGGCAGGCCTGGGTGACGACCGGCGATCCCAAGGTGTCGAACGGGGGCGGCACCCCGGCCGAGTCGCGTGAGGCGATCCGCGGGCAGCTCGAACGTCTGGGGAAGGCCTGCGCCGACCAGGGCCGCGACGTCGCCGACCTGCAGAAGATCATGCTGACCGGCTTCACCCCGGACCGTCCGCTGGACTCGGTGGACGCCTTTGTCGACTTCGCCGACCGCCACGCCGAGCTGGGCATCGACGAACTGGTCCTCCACTGGCCGATCGCCGATTCCCTCTTCGAGGCCGATGTCGCGGTCTTCGAGCGGATCGCCACGGAGGGGGCGGCGCAGCTGGCCGCCCGGTAGACGGGCCCCGGCCCCGCGCTCCACAGGGGGCCGGGGCTCCCCTGCCGGTGCTCCTCCCCGTGCGCCCGACGCGCCGGGCCGTCTCCTGGCCTGGGCTTTACCCCGCATATAGCCCTGAAGAGGGAGAATCGGGACAGCGGCGCAGTGCGCGGCACGCGGCGCGCGGTGCGAAGACGGCGCGCGGGCGGGCCGGCGCACTGCGCGGAGTGCGGCGTGTGTGGAGGAGCCATGGCACAGACCCGATTCGCCCCGGACCGCGGGCTGACCTCACGCATGGTCATGACGATGTTCTTCATCGGACTGCTGTACGTCGTGGTCGTCGGCGTGCTGGTGGTGCTGCTCAAGGGCGCCTGGGTGGTGGTACTGCTGATCGCCGGTGCCCTGTTCGTCGCGCAGTTCTGGTTCAGCGACCGGATCGCGGCGTTCAGCATGGGCGCGCGCGAGGTCACCCCGGAGCAGGCGCCCGAACTGCACGGTGCCGTCGACCGGCTGTGCGCGCTGGCCGATATGCCCAAGCCGCGGGTCGCGATCGCCGAGTCGGATGTGCCGAACGCGTTCGCCACCGGCCGCGGTCAGAAGAACTCGCTGGTGTGCGCCACCACGGGGCTGCTCCGGCGGCTGGAGCCGGCGGAGCTGGAGGGGGTGCTGGCCCACGAGCTCTCGCATGTCGCACACCGCGATGTCGCCGTGATGACCATCGCCTCGTTCCTCGGCGTACTGGCCGGGATCATCACCCGGGCCGCCCTGTGGAGCGGTATCGGCCGCAACAACCGGGACCAGAACACGGCCATCGCCGTGCTCATCGTGACCGCGGTGAGCGTGGTCGTCTACGCGATCAGCTTCCTCCTGACCCGGCTGCTGTCCCGTTACCGCGAGCTGTCCGCCGACCGGGCCGCCGCTCTGCTGACCGGCCGGCCGTCGGCACTGGCCGCCGCGCTGACCAAGGTCACCGGTCAGATCGCGAGGATCCCGACCGAAGACCTGCGCAAGGCCCAGCCGTTCAACGCCTTCTACTTCGCCCCCGCGTTCAACAAGGAGAGCTTCAGCAGGCTGCTGTCCTCGCACCCGACGCTGGAACAGCGGCTGGACCAGCTGGGCCGGATCGCGGCCGAGCTGGGGCGGGCGTGAGGCACGGTGCGCGCGGGGTGCGGCCGTTGACCGACCGGCCGTGACGATCAAGGAGCAAGCAGCACATGGGATTTCTGGACGCCATCCTCGGCCGCAGCAAGCCGGTCCGCCCCGACCTCGACCAGCTCTTCGCGCTGCCGTCCGCCGCGGTGACCCTGCAGGCCGCGGCCGGATTCGAACCCACCGGCCTGGGGTCGGTGTGCTTCGCGAGCGTCGAGGGCGGGGCGTTCGCACGTATCCAGGAGGAGGCACGGTCCCTGCTGGACGGCTCCGTGGAGTTCACCCAGGACACCTACGGCTATACCTGGCTGCTCGTGCGGCATCCGCCGGAGGACGTGGCGGGCCTGGTCAACGACCTGCATGCGGTCAACACGTCCCTGGAGGAGGCGGGCTTCGGTCCGCAGCTGCTGTGTTCGCTGGTCGGCTTCCGCGATGACCGGCAGCGGTCGCTGGCGCTGGTCTACCTCTACAAGAGGGGCACGTTCTACCCCTTCGCGCCGCAGCGCGACGGTGGCGAGAAGCGCGACAACCCGCTGGAACTCCAGGTGCGGGCGATGCTCGGGGACGATCTGACGATCGAGAAGGACCTGGCGCGGTGGTTCCCGGTATGGGGTGCTCCGGGGCTCTGAGCCGGGCCCTGCCCTACGGGCGTGGTGGTTTCAGCCCGGGAAACGCAGGAACTGGGCCGGTACGCGGTTGGTGAGCCAGACCCCGTTGGCGCTGACCCGGAAGACATGGCCGGCGCGGTGCATGGCGCCCGCGTCGACCGTCAGGACCACGGGCTTGCCGCGTCGTGCGCCCACCCGGGTCGCGGTCTCGCGGTCGGGGGAGAGATGGACGGCGTGCCGCGACATCGGCCGCAGCCCCTCGTCCCTGATGGCGGCCACACTGCGGGCCACCGTGCCGTGGAAGAGATGGGCGGGGGGCACGGCCGGCGGCAGATCGAGGTCGACCGGTACCGAATGGCCCTGGTTGGCGCGGATCCGGTCGCCGTCGATGGCGTAACGCTGCTTGTCGTTGCCGGCGACCACTGTCGCCAACTCGGCCCGGGTGAAAGGGAACCCGTGCCGCGCGGCCGCTGCCATGAGCTCGGCCACGGGCACCCAGCCCTGGGCGTCGAGGGTGATCCCGATCCGCTCCGGTTCATGGCGCAGATGCTTCGCCAGATACTTCGAGAGGCGCACGGAACGCTGGTCGTTCATGTCTCCAGAGTGCCGCGCAGGGCGTGCGGCGGCATCTGAATTCCCGGCCGGGGGTACTGCGGGACCCCACAGCCCCCGGGCCTGTCACTCCCCTTCGCCCGCGCTGCCTTCCGCGTGCGGCCCCTGCCCCTTGTGCTGCCCCCGCGCGAGCTCGCTCGCCTTCCGCGCCTTGGCGCTGGTCACCTCGTCGGCTGCCCAACGGGCCCATTCCTCCTGCATCGCCGAGATACGCAGGCCGTACTCCAGCGCGATCCGCCCATAGACCGAAATCATTTCCTCGTCCCACTCGGCGGTCTCGTCGAGGTGCTCCAGCTCGGCGCGGGCACGCGCGGCGCGCTCGGCCTGATGCAGGAGATAGGTCTGTGCCTCAAGTGGCGTGACGATGCCGAGGAAGAAGACGCGCAGGAGGCCGTCATGGCGCTGGGGGCCGCTGGGCTCGATATCGGTCAGCCAGTGGCGCAGCTCCGTCAGGCCGTCCTCGGTGATCGCGTATTCCTTGCGGCCGCGCGGGCCGTGCGCGGCGACCTCGACCAGGCCGGCGGTCGTGAGTTTGCCGAGCTCGCCGTAGACCTGGCTCTGCGTGGCCGGCCAGACGCTGGCGAGCGAGGCATTGAACAGCTTCATCAGGTCGTAGCCGCTCGCGGGGGATTCGGCCAGCAGGCCCAGTACGGCATGTCGCAGGCTCATGACCCGCACTTTACCTTCCACTGTTGACATGTCAAAGGTGCAGCTTCTATGTTCGACATGTCGAGGTTGGAATGTCGCCGCGGGCGTACGCGCCTCACCCAGGCGGTGAGGCGTGCGACCGCGAGCGAAAAGGGGGAATCATGAACTATCTACGGGGCTTCATCCCGTGGCTGGTCTTTGCGGGGGTGTCCCCGGCCGGCTGGCAGTGGGGTGCGCTCGCCGGTCTGGCGGCGGCCGTCGCGCTGCTCATCGCCGACCGCGCCGCGGGGCTCGCGCTCGACCTGCGCCTGCTGGAGTACGGCACGATCGTGTTCTTCGCGGTCCTCACCGCGCTGGCCTTCGCCCGCCCCGAGAGCGGTCTCAAGATGTACGGCAGCGCCTTGTCGATGGGGTGGCTGGCGCTCATCGCCTGGGTGTCGATCGCCGTGCGACGGCCCTTCACGAGCGGGATCGCCCGACGGATGGCACCGCCGGAGGTCTGGCACACCCCGCTGTTCCAGCGCATCAATGTCGTGCTGACGGCCGCGTGGGCGCTGTCCTTCACGCTAACCGCGCTCGCCCAGGCAGCCGCCTCCGCCTACGGGTGGAACGTGGCCTTCTCGATCCTCATTCAGCTCGCCGGATTCGTCCTTCCCGCCCGCTTCACCGCCGCCTATCCGGAGCGGGCCCGTGCCCGCTTCATGGGGACTTCCGGCGCGCGGGCCGACATCCAAGGAGGCCTGACCTCATGACCCCCACCTCTCCGACCACCGCATCCGCATCCCACGCCCCCGCACCGCACATGGCCGGCAACTTCGCCCCGGTGGCGGACGAGCTGACCGCCTACGACCTGCCGGTGACGGGCGCCATCCCGCCCGAACTCAGCGGCTGGTTCCTGCGCAACGGCCCCAACCCGCGGGACGCCGCCACTCCGCACTGGTTCTTCGGCGACGGTATGGTCCACGGCATGCGTCTGGAGGGCGGCCGGGCCGTCTCCTACCGCAACCGCTGGGTCCGCACCACCACCTTCACCGAGGGCGCGCGTCCGGTGGACGCGCAGGGCCGCCGCAATCTGACGGCAGGCGTGGCCAACACCCATATCGTCCGGCACGCCGGGCGCACCCTCGCCCTGGTCGAGTCGTCGTTCCCCTATGAGATCGACTGCCGCCCCGGCCATGAGCTGGAGACGGTCGGCGCCCATGACTTCGGCGGCCGGCTCACCACCGCCATGACCGCCCACCCCAAGACCTGTCCCACCACCGGCGAGCTGCATTTCTTCGGATACGGAGGTCCCACTCCGCCCTATCTGACCTACCACCGTGCCGACGCCGCGGGGGAGTTGGTGATCAGCCGCCCCATCGATGTTCCGGGGCACACGATGATGCATGACTTCCATCTGACCGCTGGCCATGTCATCTTCATGGACCTCCCGGTCGTCTTCGACCGCAGCCGCCCGGGTATGCCGTACCACTGGAATCCGGAGTACGGCGCCCGGCTCGGCGTGCTGCGCCGCGATGATCCCTATGGCGAGGTCCGCTGGCTGCCCATCGACCCCTGCTATGTCTTCCACGCCCTGAACGCCCACGACGAGGGCGACCAGCGGATCGTTCTCCATGTCGCCCGCTACGCCGATTACGGCGGCCAGGCCCCGGCCCACCTCTGGCGCTGGACGATCGATCTGGCGACGTGCACGGTCGCCGAGGAGCAACTCGACGACCAGTTCTGCGAGTTCCCCAGGGTGGATGACCGCCTTGCCGGGCAGCACGCCCGCTTCGGCCATGCCACCATCGGCGAGCTTCCGGGCACCGGCCCGATACCCGGCGCCCTGATCCGTTACGACCTGCAGACCGGCGAGGCCGTCCGGCACGACTTCGGTCCCGGGCGCACCCCGGGCGAGGCGGTCTTCGCCCCGGCGGACGACCGTCCGGGAGGTCCCGGCTGGCTGCTCACCTATGTCTACGACGCCTCCACCGACACCAGCGATCTCGTCGTACTCGACTCGGAGGACATATCCGCCGACCCGGTCGCCACGGTCCATCTCCCGCAGCGTGTGCCGTACGGATTCCACGGCAACTGGCTGCCGGATCCGGCCCGTTGATCCGGTGGAAGGGCGCGGCAGAGGGGCCGCGCACCGCCTGATCCTTGGTAACTGAAGACTGCGTACTGCCCACTGCGTACTGCCTACTGCGCACCGGGTATTGCGCATGAGGCGGGGCGGGCTCTGACGGGGCGGTACGGGGCCGGGGCGGGGCTTGTGCGCTGCGGGCCGGGTCAGTGGTGGTCTTCGCGGGCCTGGGGGCTGCTGTCGGTGGTCCGGTGGTCGGCCTGGTCGGCGGCCCGGTCGGCGGCCTGGTCGTCGGTGGCTCGGTTGTCGGCCCGGTCGTTGGTCCAGCTGTCGGTCTGGCCATCGGCTTGGCCTGTGGGCGGTCTGGCGGCCTGGTCTGCGGCGCGGTCCGTGGACTCGGGGTGGTCGCCGGGGGCTTCGGAGGTGTCGGGGGCGTCGGGGGCGATGGCGGTGTCGGGTGTGTCCTCGGGGGCGCCCGCGTTATCTGCCGACGCAGTGTCGATGCCGATGCCTCCGCCGCTGCTGGTCGCCACCAGGGCGTCCATCGTGCGCGCCTGCACCTCCCGGTGTGCGGCGGCGGCGATGAAGGCGGCCGTGTTCTCCGCGCCGACCAGAGCCCGCACGGCCTGCACGGCCTCGGCGGGGAGCAGCACGGTCTCCGGGACGGCCGCCGGGGCGGACGGCGGGGCGGCCGCGGTACGGGGGGCCGCGACTGGCCCGGGGGCGGACGGCGGGGCGGCCGCGGTATGGGAGTCCGCGACGGGTCCAGGGGCGGACGGCGGGACGGGCGGCAGTCCGGGGGCTGCCCGCGGCGCGGGGACGCTGCCGGCCCCGGGCCCGCGCCCGGCGCCGTCCACCGAGGGCGCGACACCGGCTCCAACGCCCCCCTCAATACCGCCCTTTGCGCAGGCCTCAACACTGTCCTCTGCCGTGGCCCCGGCGTCTGCCCCGGTGCTGGCCTCGGTGTCCGCCGCCCTTCCGCTGGGCCTCCGCGCCTCTGCCGGCAGGGCCTCGCTGAGGTGATGGCGCAGATACTGGGTGGCCAGGGTGCGCATGGCGCGGGCGAGTTCGGCGTCGATGGTCTGCTGGGCCAGGGGGCGCAGCCGGCGTACGAGGGTGGCGGCCTCCGCGGTCTCGGCCTCGGTGGGCGGGTGGTCCAGGAACTGCTGGAAGACATGTTCGGTGGTGAAGTCCAGGAAGCGGGCGGCGATGTGCTCGACCTGGCCGCGCACCTCCCGCAGATGACCGGAGATCGCCGTCAGCGGGACCCCGGCGGAGTGCAGTTCGGCGGCGACGGCGAGTTCCTGCGGGCTGGGGACGAGGTACTCGTCGTCCCGGTCCGGGATGCGTTCCAGGACGCCCAGTTCGACGGCCTCGGCGAGCGCTGTCTCATCGGGGCTGCCGCCGAAGGCGGCGTCGAGGTCCGTGCGGCTGATGCGGGACGCCTCCTCGTCGGTCCACGGCCCGTCGATCTCGGCGACCAGGCCCAGGACCCCGCCGAGGTCACGGCCCGCGTCCCAGGCCTCGAGGAGTTCCTTGATGCTGGCGAGGGTGTAGCCGCGGTCGAGCAGGTCGGCGATCTGGCGCAGCCGGGCCAGATGGGCGGCGCCGTAGACATTGGCCCGGCCGCGGCGTTCCGGGCGGGGAAGGAGTCCACGGTCCTGATAGGCGCGGATCGTGCGGACCGTGGCGCCGCTGAGGTGAGCCAGGTCCTCGATGCGGTACTCGGCCGTGCGGTACTCGGCCCTCGGCGGCTGCTCGGTCACTGTGGTGCTCCTTACGAGATGGCCGCGCTATGAGACCGCCGCGTGGCCCGCCGCACCCGCCGCGGCCCGTGCGGCCGGGGAGGATGCCGGGCAGGCGACGGCCGTGCGCAACGACCCTTCCTGCGAGGGATGGTACGACCGCCCTCGGTAGCGAGGGTCCGCCGCACCCAGCTGCCCCCCCCGAGCGCTCCGGGCTCAGGTGGAGGCCAGGCCCCCGGTGGTAGCCGACTCCCGGGTGCTCCTAGGCCGGGGGCGGCCACCCTGGGGTAGCTGAGCCTTTGGGGTGGTCGACTCCCGGGTGTTCCTAGGTCGGGGGCGGCCAACTCGGGGTGGTTGAGCCTTTGGGGTGGTCGAGTCCGGGACGGTCCGGGCTCGGGTGGTGGCCGGGCCCCTGGGCGGCCCGGCCCGGGGTGTGGCCGGGCCCTGGCCCGAGCCCGAGCCCGAGCCCCGGGAGCCCTGGCCCGGAAACCCACTCCCCGCGCGGCCGCACCCCGGAGGTCCCAACCCCGCTGTACCCCGGGCCCCTTCGCCCATCCCGGGAGGTCCCAACCCCGCCGTACCCCGCGCCCCTTCGTCCACCCCGAGGCACCCCATGAGGCGGCGGATGCTCGGGGCGGCGAAGGCCAAGGGGGAACCGTCCAGACCGCCCGGACGGGCTCCTGCGCGAGTCGGCGCATCGGCCCGCGCCCCGCGCTCCCCCTACAGGCGCGGTTCGAAGCGGGCGAGGGCGCGTAGGACGCGGGGGGCGAAGCGGGAGAGGAGATGGGCGCCGTGTGCTTCGGGGGTGACCGGTACCACCGCCTGGTTGCGGACCACGGCCCGCAGGATGGCGTCGGCGACCTTCTCCGGCGGGTAGTTGCGCAGCCCGTACATCCGCGCGGCCTTGGTCTGGCGACGCTTCTCCTCGTCGGCCGAGACGCCGGCGAAGCGTGCGGTGGAGGTGATGCCGGTGTTGATGATCCCGGGGCAGATGGCGGAGACGCCGATGCCCTGCCCCGCCAGCTCGGCGCGCAGACACTCGCTGAGCATCAGGACGGCCGCCTTGGAGGTGCTGTACGCGGGCAGTGTCTTCGACGGCAGGAAGGCCGCCGCCGAGGCGGTGTTGACGATATGGCCGCCCTGTCCGCGCTCCGCCATCCGCTTGCCGAAGATCCGGCAGCCGTGGATGACGCCCCACAGATTGACGTCCAGGACCTTCTTCCAGTCCTCGGTGCCGGTCTGGAGAAAGGAGCCGGACAGGCCGATCCCGGCGTTGTTCACCAGCACGTCGACGGTGCCGTACTCCGTATGGACCTTGTCGGCGAGCTTCTCCATCGCCGTCTCGTCCGAGACATCGACGACCTCCGCCCAGGCCTGTGGCGCACCGATCAGCCGGGACATATCGGCGGTCCGTGCCGCGCCCTCGGCGTCCCGGTCGACGGCGATGATCCGGGCGCCGGCCTCCGCGAAGGCGAACGCGGTTGCCCGGCCGATGCCGCCGGCCGCGCCGGTCACCAGCACCAGCTGCCCGCCGAACCGGTCGGCGTAGGTGCCGGACGCCACGACCTGTCGCGCCGGATCCCCCTCCTCCTTGGCGGTGATGAACTCGCCGATCCAGGAGACGAGCTGGTCGGGGCGGGTGCGTGGCACCCAGTGCTTGGCCGGGAGGGTGCGGCGTACCAGCTGGGGCGCCCACTGCTCCAGGTCGTCGTACAGCCGCGGCGAGAGAAAGGCGTCGCCGGTGGGGGTGATGAGCTGGACCGGGCAGTGCGCATAGGCGTCGGCGCGCGGGCGGCGGAGCCGGGGGAGCACATTGTCGCGGTAGAGCCAGGCGCCATGGGCCGCGTCGGTCGGCAGCGAAGCGGTCGGGTAGTCACCGCCCGGCACCTTCTCCACCCGCTGCAGGATCTTCGGCCAGCGCTTGCCGAGCGGTCCCTTCCACGCCAGCTCGGGCAGCACGGGGGTGTGCAGCATGTAGACGTACCAGGACTTGGCGCTCTGGTTGAGGAGCTGGGCGGCGCGCCGGGGGGTGGGGCGCACCGTCCGCTTCTTGATCCAGTGGCCGAAGTGGTCCAGGGACGGGCCCGACATGGAGGTGAAGGAGGCGAGCCGGCCCTCCGTGCGCCGCACCGTGGCGAACTCCCAGCCCTGTACGGAGCCCCAGTCATGGCCGACAAGATGGACCGGGCGGTCGGGGCTGACGGCGTCGGCGACGGCCAGGAAGTCGTCCGTCAGCTTCTCCAGGGTGAAGCCGCCCCGCAGTGGCTGTGGGGCGGTGGACCGGCCGCAGCCCCGGACGTCGTAGAGCACCACATGGAACCGGCCGGCCAGACCGCGGGCGACCTCGGACCAGACCTCCTTGCTGTCCGGATAGCCGTGCACCAGCAGCACCGTGGGCTGCGCCGGGTCGCCCAGCTCGGCGACGCACAGCTCGATGCCACCGGTCCGCACCCAGCGCTCCCGCGCCCCGGCGAGCCCCGCCCCGACGCCGGACACGGCCCCGGCCCCGGCCTCAGCCCCGCCTCCGCCCCCGACGCCCGAATCGGCTCCGGCCCCGGCCCCAGCCCCGGGCCCGGGCCGCTGCCCCCGCCCCGAGCCCCATCCGCTGCCACTTCCCCTTCCCCGTCCCCTTCCGCGTCCGCTCCCCGTTCCCCGTCCGCTTCCCGGTCCACGTCCCGTGTTCATGCGGCCTTCTCCTCCTGCCAGCGCCGCACATGCGGCAGATCGTCGTCCAGCCAAAAGGCGCTTTCCTGTGGGTCCTTGGAGTCCGTGACGACCAGGATCTCCTCGAACTTCGCGCCCGTTCCCCGGAATCCGAGGTGGGGTTCGACCGCCCACAGTCCTGGCTGCGGCGGGTGGTCGGAGAAGCTGTACGGGCTCCACAGCGGGGACCAGCCGTCACGGTGCCCGTGCAGTGCGTCCGAGGCCAGACCTCTGAGGGACCGGGTGCCGAACCCGAAGAGAGTGGGGGACCAGCGGCGCTGCCGGACCCGGTCGACCTTGTGCGCGATGACGCCGAAGGGGTAGGCGCGGTGGCGGTTGGCATAGCCCTGCCGCACCATCAGCCGGTCGACGTCCTCGTAGATCTCTCGCAGCGGGCGCCGTTCGCGTACTTCGCGCAGGATCAGCTCCCGGTGCGCTTCGAGGTCGGCGAGCAGCCGGTCGTGCACGGGGTTGAGACCCAGGCAGCCGGAGTAGCCGATGTCGGCGGTGTAGCCGTTGTGGATGGGGGCCATGTCGAGGATGAAGGCCATCCCCGGCTCCAGCTCACGATGGGTGGGGAAGAACTGCAGCGGCACGCGGAAATTGGCGAAGGCGGTGCGGTCGCCGAACCAGGCGAACGGCAGGTGGAACCAGTCCCGCACCCCGCGCTCGCGCAGCCACTCGCGCTGCATCCGAGCCGCAGCGCGTTCGGTCACCCCGGGCTTGAGCTGGGCGGCCACCGCTTCCGCGCAGGCGTAGGCGAGGCGTTGGACCTCTCTGAACCCCCTTAGCCCGGCGGTGAGTTCTCCGGCTCCTGGTGAGGTCGCTGAGGTGACTGAAGCCATCGCCAACCGTCCGTCCGTGAGCAGTTCATTGCAGTACGTGCCCGTAACTTGACACTGATGAATGTGACAATGACCGGCGGCTGCGTCAAGAGGTCCGTAATTCTGCACGAGAGATCCGCATCCATGCACTGGCATCGCACCGGCACCCCTTACGCCGGGGCAGCTCACAGCAGGAGACCCCTACGGGCACGTAATACCGGAGGGGGAGGGACATCCCATCGTTTGGGTTGACGACCGGTGTGGCGGGCACCACTACCGTCGATGACGTGACTGTGATCGTGACCGAAAGCCTGAGCAAGCGGTTCCCGCGGGTGACCGCCTTGGACCGGCTCTCCGTTGACATCGCCCCCGGCGTAACGGGCCTGGTGGGTGCCAATGGTGCCGGAAAGTCCACCCTGATCAAGATCCTTCTCGGGCTGGCCCCGGCGACCGAAGGGACCGCGCATGTCCTCGGCCTGGACGTGACCAAGGACGGCGGCACCATCCGTGAGCGGGTCGGCTACATGCCCGAGCACGACTGCCTGCCGCCGGACGTCTCCGCCACCGAATTCGTGGTGCACATGGCCCGGATGTCCGGGCTGCCGCCGACCGCCGCCCGTGAGCGCACCGCGGACACCCTGCGCCATGTCGGCCTCTACGAGGAGCGCTACCGCCCCATCGGCGGCTACTCGACGGGTATGAAGCAGCGGGTGAAGCTGGCCCAGGCGCTGGTCCACGATCCGCAGCTGGTGTTCCTCGACGAGCCCACCAACGGCCTCGACCCGGCCGGGCGGGACGAGATGCTCGGCCTGATCCGGCGGGTCCACACCGATTTCGGGATCTCCGTCCTGGTGACCTCCCACCTCCTCGGTGAGCTGGAGCGCACCTGTGACCATGTCGTCGTCATCGACGGCGGCAAACTGCTGCGGTCCTCCTCGACCGATGAGTTCACGCAGGTCACGGCCTCGCTGGCGGTCGAGGTCACGGACACCGACGCCCATCCGGACGGCACCGAGGCACTGCGTGCGGCGCTGGCCGCGGCCGGGGCCGCGGTGACCACCCGCGCGGCCGGTTCCGAGGGCCTCGCCGCCTCCGGTCACCTGCTGTATGTCGAGGCGGCCGGCGAGGAGACGTACGACCTGGTGCGGGACACCGTCGCCGGACTCGGGCTCGGCCTGGTCCGGATGGAACAGCGCCGCCATCAGATCGCCGAGGTCTTCCGCGACGCGGATGCGGCGCAGGCCGCCCCCGCCACCGCAGGCGCCCCGAGCGCCCCGTATGCCACCCAGGACGGAGGCGCCCACGATGTCGCCTGAGCCCATGACGTCCGCGCATCCGACGTCCCCCGACGCCGCGCCGGGCGGCGCCTATATCCACAACATCGGCTACCGCCACTACGACGGCCCCCGCCTGGGCCGCGCCTACGCCCGCCGGTCGCTCTTCTCGCAGAGCCTGCGCGGCGCCTTCGGTCTGGGCCGTTCGGCCAAGAGCAAGGTGCTGCCGATGCTGCTCTTCGCAGTGATGTGCCTGCCCGCCGCGATCATGGTCGCGGTGACGGTGGTCACCAAGGCCGGCGCCCTCCCGGTCGGCTACTCCCGCTACGCCGTCTACCTCCAGGTCGTCATCGGCCTGTTTCTGGCCGCCCAGGCCCCGCAGTCGGTCTCCCGCGATCTGCGGTTCAAGTCCGTACCGCTGTATTTCTCCCGGCCCATCGAGCGGGTCGACTACGTGGCCTCGAAGTTCGCGGCCATGGCGGCTGCCCTGTTCATCCTCACCGGCGTACCGCTGCTGATCCTCTACATCGGGGCGCTGCTGGCGAAGCTGGACTTCCTCGACCAGACCAAGGGCCTGGGGCAGGGAGTGGTCGCCGTGGTGCTGCTCTCGCTGCTGTTCGCCGGGGTAGGGCTGGTCGTCTCCGCGGTCACCCCGCGCCGCGGCTTCGGTGTCGCCGCCGTGATCGCCGTCCTCACCATTCCGTACGGCGCGGTGAGCGCGGTCCAGGGCATCGCCTTCATCCAGGGCAATGAGTCCGCCGTCGGCTGGCTGGGGCTGTTCTCCCCCATCACGCTGATCGACGGGGTGCAGTCGACGTTCCTCGGCGGCAGCAGCTCCTTCCCCAACGGCCTGGCTCCGACCACCGGCGCCGGATTCGTCTACCTCCTCGTGACGCTGGCCGTCATCGTCGGCTGCTACGGCCTCCTGATGCGCCGCTACCGAAAGGCCGGCCTGTGACCGCCCACCCGTCGCCCGTGACGGCCTGCCCGTCGCCCGCCACCGCCCTTCCCAGGGATGGGCTGCGCCCATGCGCCTTCTCCCCGTCGCCCGCCACCACCCTCCGAAGGACTGGGCCGCGCCCATGACGACTCTCCACATCGACCATGTCTCACGCTGGTTCGGCAATGTCGTTGCCGTCAACGACATCACGATGACCATCGGCCCCGGTGTGACCGGCCTGCTGGGCCCCAACGGCGCCGGCAAGTCCACGCTCATCAACATGATGGGCGGCTTCCTCGCGCCCTCCAACGGCTCCGTCACCCTCGACGGGACGACGATCTGGCGCAACGCCGGCATCTACCGCCACATCGGCATCGTCCCGGAGCGCGAGGCGATGTACGACTTCCTCACGGGGCGCGAATTCGTGCTCGCCAACGCCGAGTTGCACGGCCTCGGCCGGGCGGAGGCGGCGAGGGCGCTGGCCACCGTCGAGATGGAGTACGCCCAGGACCGCAAGATCTCGACGTACAGCAAGGGCATGCGGCAGCGCGTGAAGATGGCTTCCGCGCTGGTCCACGACCCGTCGGTGCTGCTGCTGGACGAGCCGTTCAACGGGATGGACCCGCGCCAGCGGATGCAGCTGATGGAGCTGCTGCGGCGGATGGGCGCCGAGGGCCGTACGGTCCTGTTCTCCTCGCACATCCTCGAAGAGGTCGAGCAACTCGCCGCGCACATCGAGGTGGTGGTGGCGGGACGGCATGCCGCGTCCGGTGACTTCCGCAAGATCCGCCGGCTGATGACGGACCGCCCGCACCGCTATCTCGTCCGGTCCGACAACGACCGGGCGCTGGCCGGGGCGCTGATCGCCGACCCCTCGACGGCCGGTATCGAGGTGGACCTCGCCGAAGGCGCGCTGCGCATCCAGGCGGTCGACTTCGGCCGCTTCACCGAACTCCTGCCGCGGGTCGCCCGCGACCACGGCATCCGCCTCCTGACGGTCTCGCCCTCCGACGAGTCGCTGGAATCCGTCTTCTCCTACCTCGTAGCGGCCTGAGGCCTGAAAGGAGCCCTGACGCATGTCCACGACCACTCCGACGGCCCGGACCGCGCCCCCCGGCGCCCCCAAGTTCACGCTGTTCCACCCGACCGTCGCCCGGCTCACCTACCGCGCCCTGCTCGGCCGGCGGCGGGCCCTGATCCTCTTCGCGCTGCCCGCCCTGCTGGTGGTGCTCGCCGTGGCCGTCCGCGTGCTGGCCGGTGCCGACGATGCCACCGCCGGCGGCATCCTGGGCGGCTTCGCGCTGGGCACGATGGTGCCGCTGATCGGCGTCATCGCCGGTACGGGCGCGATCGGCCCGGAGATCGACGACGGCTCGGTGGTCTACCTCCTGGCCAAGCCGGTGTCCCGGCCGTCGATCATCTTCACCAAACTCCTGGTCGCGATAGGCGTCACCGTCGCCTTCTCCGCCCTCCCGGTCCTGCTCGCCGGCTTCCTCCTCAACGGCAACAGCCAGCAGATGGCCGTGGGATACGCGGTCGCCGCGGCCGTCGCTTCGGTCGCCTACAGCGCCCTCTTCCTGCTCTTCGGCACGATCACCCGGCACGCCGTCGTCTTCGGCCTGGTCTACGCCCTGATCTGGGAGGCGTTCGTCGGGACGCTCATCTCGGGCGCGAAGACCCTCAGCATCCAGCAGTGGGCGCTGGCGGTCGGCCAGAAGGTGGCCGCGGAGGGTGCGCTCACCTCCGAGGTTCAACTGCCGCTCGCCGTCTGCCTGTTGGTGGGTCTCACGGGTGCCGCCACCTGGTACGCCGCCCGTCGTCTGAAGGCGCTGACCCTGTCGGGCGAGGAGTAAGAACGCGGGCGAGGAGTGAGGGCGGCGGGGCGGCGGACGGCCGCCAGGCCGCCCTAAGCCCCGCTCCCGGCGCTGCGGTGGCGTGCGTTGAACTCCCGCACGTTGCGCAGATGCTCCTGGTAGTCGGCGGTGAAGCGGGTGTCGCCCGGTTTGACGGTGACGAAGTAGAGCCAGTCGCCGGCGGGCGGCGCCCCGGCCGCCTTCAGCGCGTCCGCACCGGGATTGTCGATCGGCGTCGGCGGCAGTCCCGGGTACCGGTAGGTGTTGTACGGGCTCTTGGTCCTGGTGTCGGCGTGGCTGGTGTGGAGCGTGCTGCGGCCCAGCGCGTAGTTGATCGTCGAGTCCATCTGCAGCGGCATCCGGTGCGCGAGCCGGTTGTCGATGACCCGGGCGACCTTGCCCATATCGGCCGGCCGGTCCGCCTCGGCCTGCACGATGCTGGCGATGAGGACCGTCCGGTAGGAGGCGATCTTGTCGGCGGCGAGGCGCTGCTTGGCGGTTTTGACCATGTAGGAGAGCAGCGACGCCGGGGTGGTGTCCGAGCTGATCGGATAGGTCGCCGGGAAGAGATAGCCCTCCGGGTTGCCCTTCGCCTCGGCAGGCAGCGGGAGGTGCGCGCGCTTGGCGGCCTTCGCGGTGGACCCGGCGGGCAGGTGCAGGGCCTTGTCGGCGGCGGCGTAGATCTGGGTGGCCCGCTGTCCCTCCGGGACGGTCAGTGTCTGCTCGGGCTGCGGTCCGCGCAGCAGTCGCGGCAGCAGCAGGACGGCAAGGACGACCAGGACCAACAGCACGGCCACAAGAACGAGCCGGCCGGTGCGGGAGGGCCGCGGACCAGACCGGCGAACGGTGGGCGAAGCATCGCTCATGGGCAGCACGGTAGGCGAGGGCGCGGGCAGGTGGGGTGGCCGACCCCGGATCGTTGCCGACCGCGAAGATCCTTCACCACCTCGCCATGCCCCCGCCACCTGCGACGTTGCCGCTCGGCGGGCTTCGCTGGGCCCCGGTGGGCCCCGGTGGGCCCCGGTGGACCCCGGTGGACCCCGGTGGACCCCGGCGGATCGCTGGACCGCCGCCCGCCGGACCTGCCGGACCCCGCGACCCGCCGGACCTGCCGGTCAGCCGACCACCCGCCGGTACGTCGACCACCCGCCGGTCAGCCGACCACCCACCACTCGGCCGCCCCGCCCTCAGCTGATCCGCCCGTCAGCCGCCCTGCCCGTCGGCCGATCCGCCGGTGAGCCGATCCGACCGTCGGCCGCCCTGCTCGTCAGCCGCCCCGCCCGTCAGCCGATCCGCCGGTCCCGCCCCGCGCCCATGCCCAGCAGGGCCAGGCCGGCGCAGACGGTGAGCAGCAGTACGAGGGGGACGGTCCAGCCGCCGGTGGCCTGGTGGACGGCGCCGAGGACCAGGGGGCCGGCCGCGGCCAGGAGGTAGCCGCCGGTCTGCGCCATGCCGGAGAGGCGGGCGGCGGTGTGGGCGTCGCCCGAGCGCAGGACCATCATCGTCAGGGCCAGGCCCAGCGCGCCGCCCTGCCCGATACCGAGGAGCGCGGCCCACAGCCAGGCACCGGCCACCGGAGCCACCAGCAGACCGGTGATGCCGCAGGCCATCAGCCCGGTCACGGCCACCGCCAGCAGCCGCTGCTGCCGCATCCGCCCCGCCAGCATCGGCACCACGAACGAACCGGCCATCTGCACCAGCGTGCTGAAGGCGAAGACCAGGCCCGCCTCGCCCTTGCCCATGCCGTGGTCGGTGAAGATCGTCGGCATCCAGGCGATGGCCACATACGCGATCAGCGACTGTGAGCCCATGAAGAGCGTGACCTGCCAGGCCAGCGGGGAGCGGCTCAGCCGTGGCCCGTCCTCGGTGAGGTGGGCCGGGGTGGCCGCGGCCGCGCCATGGCGAGTGCCGCGGCGGGCCATGAGTGTCTGCGGAATCCAGACGACCGCGGCGACGGCGGCCAGCAGCGCCCAGGAGACCAGCGCGCCCTGCCAGCCGCCGAGCGCATGCTCCATCGGCACCGCGGAGGCGGCGGAGACCGTCGCCCCCAGGATCATCGCGGTCGAGTACAGCGCCGTCATGCCCGCGGCCCGATCCGGGAAGTCCCGCTTGATCAGGCCCGGCATCAGCACATTCAGCAGGGCTATGGAGGACCCCACCACCGCACACCCGGCGAACAGCGCGACCACCGGCGGGGCGATCCGCAGCACGATGCCGCCGCACAGCGCCACCAGCGCCGCACAGAGCGCCGTCTCGGTGCCCCAGCGGCGCGCCAGCTTCGGCGCGGCGATCGAGCCGAGGCCCATGAAGACCAGCGGGATGGTCGTCACCAGGCTGCTGGCGGTCGCGGTCAGCCGGAAGTGCGCCCCGATCTCCCCGAGCAGCGGGGAGACCCCGGCCAGCGCCGCCCGCATATTGAGCGCGGCAAGCACGATCCCGGTCATGACCAGCGCCGGATGGGCTCGCAGCCGGCGGCGGGCCACGGCGACCGGCGGTGTCGCGACCAGGTCTTCTTCGGCGTCGATCAAGGGTGCTTCGGCTCTGGGCCCTGCCATGCGCGCATACCTCGTCAGGAGTGGGGGTCGGGAAGTAAGAGAGCGGGAGTTGCGGGGGGGGAGAGGGGGAGAGAGCGACCCTCAGCGGGTGGCCAGCAGGGCCTCCACGGCCCGTTTCGGCTTGTCCAGCAGTGCGCGGGTGGCCCGCTCCGCCGCTTCCGGGTCGCCCGCTGCGATCGCCTCCATGACCGCACGGTGATCGCCGTGCACGATCCTCGGCATCGCCTGGTCGTCGAGCGCGCTGACCAGCGCCTCCCGCACCGAGCTGCTGAACCAGTCGTAGGTCGCCGTCAGCGCGGTGTTGTGCGCGGCCTCGACGACGGCTTTGTGGAAGGCGATGTCATGATCGGCGTAGAGCTCCAGGCTGCCCGGGTCGGGCAGCCCCTCCGCGTCCGCCAGTTCGGCCTGGGCGTCCAGGGCGGCCCGCATCCGTTCCAGATCGTCGGGCCGGTGGCGCGTCGCGGCCAGCCGGGCGGCCTCCGCCTCCAGCGCGATCCGCAGCTCCAGTACGTCGCGGATTCCGGCCCGCTGGATGCCGCGCATGATGTCGCCCGGGTCCGCGGTGGAGACGACGAAGGTGCCCTCGCCCTGCCGCGAGCGCAGCATCCCGGCGTGAACGAGGACCCGCACCGCCTCGCGCACGGTGTTACGGCCGACCTGGAGCTGCTCGGCGAGCGCATGCTCGGTGGGGATCCGGGACCCCACCTTCCACTCCCCGTCCGTCAGCTGGGACCGCAGGGCGTCGACGACGGTGTCCACCAGGGATTGCCGCCCGGCTGCCTGCAGTGCCATATCCATTCCGTCCGCGTCGATGAATCCGTAGACCGGCGGGGCCACAGGGCCCACAGGGACCAGGGCCCGCCGAAGGCCAGTTGCCCAGTCATCCTACAACTGGTCGATTCATCATACACGGAAACACCGACGGTGAAGGGGGAGGAGGGAGCGAAGGATCCCGTCGCCCCCTCGCCCCGTAACCCCTCACCCGTCCCCTCACCCGCACCCCCTCACAGCCCGATATCCCGCTCCTGGATGTCCGCGAGGGATTCGCGCCGTACGAGAAGGCGGGCATGCCCGTCGGTGACGGCGATGACCGGCGGCCGGCCGACGAGGTTGTAGCCGGAGGCCATCGAGAGGTGGTACGCACCGGCGACGGGCACGGCCAGCAGGTCGCCGGGGCGGATGTCGCCGGGCAGTTGGGCGTCGGCGGCGAGGACATCGCCGGCCTCGCAGTGCCGTCCGACGACGGTGACGGGTTCCGGTGCGGCGGCCGAGGCGCGGCCGACCAGCCGTGGCGCATAGCGCACCCCGTAGAGCGCGGGCCGCGGGTTGTCGCTCATCCCGCCGTCCACCGCCACGAAGGTGTGGGCGCCGGTCCGTTTGACGGACAGCACCCGGTAGAGGACGACCCCGGCCGGGCCCGCGATGGCGCGGCCCGGTTCGATGGCGAGCCGGGGCACCGGCAGACCGGCCGCCGCGCAGCCGCCGGCCAGTTCGGCGCGGATCTTGGTGCCGAGGGAGGCGAGGTCGAGCGCGGGCTCCCCGGGGCGGTAGGCGACGCCATGGCCGCCGCCGAGGTCCAGCTCGGGCAGGGTGATGCCGTGGTGCTCCCGGATCCGGGCCAGCAGGCCGATCAGCCGTCGTACCGCCGAAAGATAGGGCTTGACGGTGGTGATCTGCGAGCCCAAGTGGCAGTGCAGACCGACCAGTTCGAGGCGCGGCTGGCTGAGTACCCGGGCGATGGCGTGCTGTGCGGAGCCGTCGGCGATCGACAGGCCGAACTTCTGGTCGTCGGTCCCGGTACGGATCTTGGCGTGGCCGCCGGCGGCGATCCCCGGCACCACCCGGACCAGTACCTTCTGGCGGCTGCCCGCCGGGACCGCGACGGCCAGCCGGGCGATCTCCGAGGTGCTGTCGATGACGATCCGGCCGACGCCCAGCCGCAGCGCGGTCCGCAGGTCGGCGGGGCTCTTGGCGTTGCCGTGCAGCACGATCCGCTCGGGCGGAAAACCGGTGGTGACGGCCAGCTCCAGCTCGCCGGCGGAGCAGACGTCCAGCCCGAGCCCCTCCTCCTGCACCCAGTGCACCATCGCGCGGCACAGGAAGGCCTTCGCCGCGTAGTAGACCTCGGTGTCGGGGAAGGTCCTTAGGTAGGCGCGGCAGCGGTGGCGCACTTCGTCCTCGTCCAGGACGTAGGCGGGGGTGCCGAAGCGGTCGGCCAGCTCGGTGAGCGGGACACCGCCGACGGCGAGATCGTCCTGGCCGACCGGTGCCGCGGACGCGGGCCAGATGGACCGCGGTTCGCTGCCGGATCGCGGTTCGCCGCCGGATCGCGGTTCGCTGCCGGACGGCGGCCGGGCGGCGGTACGCGGCGGGGGTGCCAGGGCGGTGGCCGGCGGCGGGGCAGCGGCCTCGTGGCCGGCCGGGGGCAGCGTGCGGTGACTCATCGCGATCGCCCCTCCCTCAGACTGCCCGTAGGTGGTGACCACGGGGAATGTCGGGGATGAACCGGGGATCGACGGTCAGGACCGTCGCTCCGACGGGTTCTGCCAGCGCCCGCAGCGCCGGTTCGGAGAGCCGGACCCAGGGCTGGCCGCCGCCGAGGGCCGCGGCCAGCAGTTGGGGCGAGGTGAAGGCGACGGCGGTACGGCCGCCGAGCGGAGTGCGGAACAGGCGGGCCGTGCAGCCCGCGGGGCCCGACCGGACGGGGACGAACAGCGGCCCGGCCGGGACACGATCGGCAGGCTCGGGATCTTCCGCGTACAGATGGTGGGACACGGCGTTGCTCCTCGGACAGAACATCGGCCCCGGACCGGTGGGAAACGCGTACGCCGGGGCTCGGCTCTGACGCTATGCCCGGCGCACGGGCCACCCCGCTGGTCGCTGACGCGTCATTGACGGATTGCGGGCGCTACTTGACGCGATGCTGCCGCCCGGTGGCCGATTGTGCGGCGGTGGTGACGCGAGGTGCGGGCCGCGGGCGGCAGGCCGGATCCCCGGTCCGCCACCCGGTCCATCGTCCGTGGACCGCCGCGCTTGACCTTGACACTGTGGAAAGCACTCCACTGGAAGGCGTCATGTTCAGCATCGGAGATTTCGCCCAGTACGGCCGTGTGTCGGCCCGCATGCTGCGCCATTACGACGCGATCGGGCTGCTGCGCCCGGCCCGTACCGACCCCGTCAGCGGCTACCGCTTCTACGAAGCGGCCCAGCTCGCCCGGCTCAACCGCATCATCGCGCTCAAGGACCTCGGATTCAGCCTCCAGCAGGTGGGGGCGATCCTGGCCGAGGAGGTGAGCGTGCCGGAGCTGCGCGGCATGCTGCGGCTGCGGCAGGCGGAGCTGGAGGCGGCGCTGACGGCGGAGGGTGCGCGGCTGGCGCGGGTCGAGGCGAGGCTCCGGACGATTGAGAGTGAGGGACGCATGTCTGCCGACGATGTGGTGGTCAAGCGCACCGGGACGGTACTGCTCGCGGAGCTGAGCGGGATCGCCGCCAGTTACGGGCCCGAGGACATCGGCCCGGTGATCACGCCGCTCTACGCCGAGCTGTGCCGGCTGCTGGAGGCGGCGGGGGTGGCACCGGCGGGACCGGGGCTGGCGTACTACGAGAACGTGCCCGAGCCGGGCGAGGGCAGCGAACGGCCGGCCGGAGGGAGCGAGGGGAAGGACGCCGTCGTCGTGCACGCGGGGATGGTGATCACCGAGGAGGCCCTGACGAAGGCGGGTGCCAAGACCGCTGCCACTGCCGGTGCCACGGTCGGCGGCACCTCCGACGGCACCTCCGGCCGCCCCGGGGCCCCCGCCGCCACCGGCCTCGGCTTCGATGTCGTCACCCTCCCCGGCCTGGACAGCGCCGCCACGGTGGTGCACCGCGGCCCGATGAGCCGGATTCTGCCGACCTCCCAGAATCTTGCGCACTGGATCGACGCCAATGGCTATCGCTCCGCCGGGTACGCCCGCGAGCTGTACCTGGAGTGCCCGCCGGACCTGGAGAAGTGGGTCACGGAGATCCAGGAGCCGGTGGTCAGGGCGTAACACCGGGACCCGGAACCAGGCGGGACACCAGCACGTCACGCCGGGCCGGACCCCAGGACCCCACGCCGGCCCGGACTCAAGGCGCAACACCGGCTCGGACACAAGGCCTCTCGCCAGGCCGGACCCCAGGCCGCCCGGCCGGACCCCAGGCCGTCCGCCTGCCCCCGACCCGCCTCAGCGCACGCCCTCCCCGCCCGTCGCCGCCCCGTCCAGACCGGCGGTGACCGTCTCCGCGAACGCCACCGCCGCCGGGCTCAGAGCCGACCACCGGCGGACCGCCCAGCCGGTGGCCAGCGGGGGCAGGCCGGCGATCGGGACCAGCCGCAGGGCCGGGTGGGCGGTGGCCGGCAGGCCCGGCAGCTGGGGCACGACCGCAGGGGCGACGCCGAGTTCGGCCAGCAGCAGGGCGGTGTCCCAGTCGGCGACGCTGGTGGTGCTCGGGGGCGGCACGGGCCCGGCGTCCCGGTGGCCGAGGTGGCCGTCGAGGCGCATCCGGGAGGTGGAGTTCTCCGGCAGCCGGATGTGCCGGATGCCGGCCAGCTCCCCGGGCTCGATGCACTCCCGGTCGGCGAGCGGGTCATCGGCGCGTACGGCGAGCACCCACGGCAGGCGGATCACCGGATGCTGCTCGATACCGTGCTCCGGTGGGCCGATGGTGATCCAGGCAAGTTCGGAGCTGCCGTCCGCGACCGCCTCGAAGCAGCGGCGGCTGGAACTCTCGGTCCGGAACTCCAGGTTGACGTGCGGATGGCGGGCGCGGAAGGCGACCACCGCGTCGGACATGAAGTGCCGTACGGTCGTGGCGCCGGTGGTCACCCGGACCGTGCCGCCGTCGCCCGCGCGCAGATCGGCCAGCCGGCGCAGCGCCAGATCCAGCCCGCCGATGCCGTCCGCCGCCGCGCGCTGCAGGATCCGGCCCGCCTGGGTCGGTGCCACCCCGCGCGGCCGCCGTTCCAACAGCCCGATGCCCGCCGCCCGTTCGACGCGCTTGATGCGCTGGCTGACGGCGGATTGCGTACAGCCGAGATCACGCGCGACGGCGCTGAGGTTGCCCGCCTCGCACACGGCCACGAAGGCGCGCAGGTCGTCGAGGGTCACCGGCGTACGGTAGCGCGCCAACCCAAGCTATATCTAAGGGATTTGGAAGGAGATCGGAGGATTGACTTGGGGGTGGGGCGCGGCGAAGATCGTCACAGGGCCCAGGGCGGCAACCCGGAACCGCGTACGGCCGTACGGTTCCGGGTGCCGACCCGAACGCACTGACATGCTCCGACTCGGCCGCGCCACACGGCCGTTGCCGCCGGCTACGCGCCGCCCGGCGCACCCGCCCGCGCCGGAGCGGCCGCCGCCCGTGCCGCCGGGCGGTCAGCGGTGCCGTCGCCGCCCGCCCCGCGCCGTACGACGGCCAGGACCAGCACCCCGCCCGCCAGCGCCACCGTCCCGGAGATCAGCAGGATGTCGGTCAGCCCGGAGACATGGGCGGCCGCGACAGCCGTACGGGAGGCACCGGGCCGGACGTCGTGCAGCGCGCCGGCGAAGACGGTGCCGAGGGCGGCGATGCCCACTGCGTAGCCCAGCTGCTGGGAGGTGTTCACGGCACCGCTCGCCATCCCCGCCCGCTGCGGGGGCGCCGCGCCGAGCGCCGCAGAGACCAGGACCGGCATCGCCGCCCCGATACCCAGCCCGCTGATCGCGAGGCCGGGGAGCAGCGCCGCCCATCCTGCTCCGTCGTCCAGCAGCGCGTACTCCAGCAGCACCCCGGCGCCCACCAGCAACAGGCCGATGCCCACCGGGAGTTGGGGTGCCATCCGCTGGAGCAGCCGGCCGCCCAGCGCACCGACCAGCAGGGACACCAGCGCCATCGGCGTCACCGCGAGGCCCGCCTGCACCGGGCTCAGACCGAGGATGTTCTGCACCCACAGCCCCACGAAGGTGAGATACGGGAACGCCGCGGCCTGCAGCAGCAGCGCCGCCGCCAGCAGCGCAGCGAACGACGGGCGGCGCAGCAGCCCCAGGTCCAGCAGCGGCCGCTGCACCCGCCGTTCGACGACGACGAACACCAGCAGCGCGAGCGCCGCACCGCCGAGCGCGGTGAGTGTCCCGGCCTCCGTCCAGCCCTGATCACCGCCGCGCATCAGCCCGTAGGTCAGGGCGCCCGCGCAGGCGGTGAAGGACGCGGCACCCGGCCAGTCGATGCGGGCGAGGGGGGTCCTCCCGGCCGAGTCCGTTCGAGGACGGGGGAGGGTGCCGTGCGACTCGGGCACCCGGCGGACCGTGATCCACACCGCGACGGCGGCCAGCGGCAGATTGACCAGGAAGATCGCCCGCCAGTCCACGTACTCGGTGAGCAGACCGCCCAGTACGGGGCCGATCGCGGCCGCGGCGCCGTTGGTGCCGCCCCAGACGCCGAACGCCACGCCCCGGTCCCGGCCCTGGTAAGCGGCCATCAGCAGCGGGGCGTTGGTGGCGACCATCGCCGCCGCGCCCGCGCCCTGCGCCGCGCGGGCCGCGACCAGGACGCCCGCGTCCGGGGCCAGACCGCACACCAGCGAGGCGAGCGCGAACAGCGTCAGTCCGGCCACGTAGAGCCGGCGCCGGCCGAAGAGGTCCGCGGCCGAGCCCGCCACCATCAGCAGCGCGGCCAGCGCCAGCGCATAGATGTCCAGCACCCACTGGAGCGAGGTGAGGGTGGCGCCCAGGCCGTCGGCTATCCGGGGCAGCGCGGTGTTCACGATCGTCACATCGACCAGCAACAGGAAGTTGCCGAGGGCGATGGCGACCAGCGGCCACCACTTCCCGGCCGGTCCTCCGCCCGGCTTCCCGCCCGCGCCCGGCGTCCGGCCGCCCGCCGCGGTCCCCCTCTCGGGTGTGCTCCGCATGATCCTTTCCTCCCGTGGACAGCGGCCGGTGCCGGCGGGCCCGGCGCCGCCCGCAAGGCCGGCCCGGCCCGCCGATTCCCCGGCCGGCGACGTGTGTTGCCGACGCCACGGTGCGGTGCGCACGGTCCGCGCTCCCAGCCGTCGCGCGCCCGGCGGCGCAATCCGACACGCGTTAGCCTCGAACGGTGAAATCCGACCGGAAGCCCGAGGCGGTGGACCGGGCCAACGGCACCGGTGACCCCGGCGGCCCGACCGGCTTCGACGCCCTCGACCACCGGCTGATCCATGCGCTGCAGCTCGACGGCCGGGCGCCGTTCAGCCGGATCGCCGCCGTGCTCGGGGTCTCCGACCAGACCGTCGCCCGGCGCTACACCCGGCACCGCACCCACGGCACGCTCAAGGTGCTGGGCCTGCCGAATGCCCAGGCGCTGGGCGAGGTGCAATGGCTGGTGCGGGTCCAGTGCACCCCGGACGCCGCGGTCGCCGTCGCCGAGGCGCTGGCCCGCCGCCCGGACACCTCCTGGGTCAGCCTGATGTCCGGCGGCACCGAGATCTCCGCGGTGTGCCGCGCGGTGAGCAGCGACCACAGCGATGTGCTGCTGCTGCAGAAGCTGCCCCGCACCCCGAGCGTCATCGGGGTGACCGCACACTGCCGGCTGCACCAGTTCTACGGCGGCCCCCAGGGCCTGATCAGCAAGTCCGGCGCGCTGACCGACGAGCAGATCGCCGCGCTGAGCCCGCCGCCGCCGGACCCGGCCGCCGCCCCCGTCGCCCTCACCGACGCCGACCGCCGGCTCTTCGACGTCCTCGCCCGGGACGGCCGCACCCCCCTGGCCGAACTCGCCGCCGCCACCGGCTGGTCTCCCACCACCGTCCGCCGCCGCTTCGCGGAACTGCGGGCGAACGGTGTCCTGTATTACGACGTCGACTACGACCTGCGGCAGTTCGGGTACGGCGTGATGGTGGCCCTCTGGCTGTCCGTCGAGCCCGCCCGGCTCGCCGCCGCCGGCGAGGCGATGGCGGCACACCCGGAAGTCGCCTACGCCTGCGCCACCACCGGTCCGAACAACCTCTTCGCCTCGGTGCTCTGCCGCGACGTCGGCGCGGTCTACACCTATCTGACGACCCGGGTGGCGGCGCTGCCCGGCGTACGGTCCATGGAGAGCGCACCCCGCATCCGGCACATCAAGGGGCCGGGACCGCTGTTCCTGGCCGGTCACGCCGCCCCGGGGCGCCGCCGGTGAGGCCGCCGGCGGAGCCACCGCGCGGCGGCCGCCGGCCGTGCGCCGGCAACCCCCTGGCCCGGACGAGGGACTGGGTACGCAGCAGCCCGGGCACCCACATCTGGCTGCTGGTCATCGGTGTCACCAGCCTGGTCATCGCCTCCGCCTCCGAGGGGATGGGGCAGTTCCTGGTCCACCGCACCAGCAGCAACATCCACCAGCTGAACGAGCATCCGCTGCCGTCGCTGCTGATCAGCGGCTTCTGGATCGAACGCCCCTCGTCCTTCCTGCTCTACGTGGTGCTGTTCGAGCTGCTGCACGCCAACGTGGAGCGCTGGACGGGGACCGTGCGCTGGCTGCTGACCGTCGGCGGCGCGCATATCGCCGCCACCCTCGCCAGCCAGGAGCTCGTGCTGCTGGCCATCGAGGGCCACCAACTGCCCCGGTCGATGACCCATGTCGTGGACATCGGGGTCTCGTACGGGCTGGCGGCGGCCGCCGGGGTGCTGACGTACCGGCTGCGGCCGCCCTGGCGCCATGTCTATCTCGCCGCGGTGCTGATCTTCTTCGGGATTCCGCTGCTGACCGGTGCGACCTTCACCGACTTCGGCCATGCCATCGCGCTGACCATGGGCTTTGCGGCCTGGCCGCTGACCCCGGCGGCCACCGAGGGGCTGTTGCCGGAGGAGGAGCACGGCCGCGATCGTGCCGGCCCGGCCGAGGAGCCACCGCCGGGCCGGGATCCGGACAGCCGTCAGGAGAGGTAGAGCCGCTCCAGCACCACCGCGACACCGTCGTGCTCGTTGGAGGCGGTGAACTCGTCCGCGACGGCCTTCAGCTCGTCATGGGCGTTGGCCATCGCCACACCGCGTGCGGCCCAGGCGAACATCGGGATGTCGTTGGGCATATCGCCGAAGGCCAGGGTCTCCTTGGCGGTGAGGCCCAGCCGGCGGGCGGCCAGCGACAGCCCGGTGGCCTTCGACAGGCCCAGCGGCAGCAGTTCGACGATGCCCTCGCCGGCCACCGTCACCCCCACCAGATCCCCGGCGACCTGACGCGCGACCTGGGCCAGCGCATCGTCGTCCAGGCTCGGGTGCTGGATGTAGACCTTGTTGATCGGGGCCGCCCACAGCTCGCCGGGGTCGTCCATCAGGACGTTCGGCAGCGGGCCTTCCTGGACGCGGTAGCCGGGGCCGACCAGTACCTCGCCCTCCAGACCGTCCCGGCTCGCCGCCAGATACAGCGGGCCGACCTCCGCCTCGATCTTGGACAGCGCGAGACCGGCGAGCTGGCGGTCGAGCGTCACCGACGTCAGCAGCCGGTGTTCACCGGCGTGGTAGACCTGACCGCCCTGTCCGCACACCGCCAGGCCCCGGTAGTCCAGGGCGTCGAGGATGTGCCGGGTCCAGGGCACGGCCCGGCCGGTGACGACGATATGGGCCGCGCCCGCCGCGGTGGCCGCGGCGAGCGCCCGGCGGGTGCGCTCGGAGACGGTCTCGTCGGAGCGCAGCAGCGTGCCGTCGAGATCCGTGGCGATGAGCTTGTAGGGCAGCGGGGCACCCGCGGCCGGAGCGGGTGAGCTCACTTGGCGACGGGCTCCAGGATCTCCCGGCCGCCCAGGTAGGGGCGGAGCACCTCGGGGACGCGCACGGAGCCGTCCGCCTGCTGGTGGTTCTCGAAGATCGCCACGATGGTGCGCGGTACGGCGCAGAGCGTGCCGTTGAGGGTCGCGAGCGGCGAGACCTTCTGCTTGCCGTCGACGTTCTCCCGCATCCGGACCGAGAGGCGGCGCGCCTGGAACTCGTCGCAGTTCGAGGCCGAGGTCAGCTCGCGGTACTTGCCCTGGGTCGGGATCCACGCCTCGCAGTCGAACTTGCGGGAGGCGGAGGCACCGAGGTCACCGGTGGCGACATCGATCACCTGGAAGGGCAGCTCCAGACCGGTCAGCCACTGCTTCTCCCAGTCCAGCAGCCGCTGGTGCTCGTTCTGGGCGTCCTCCGGCGCGACGTACGAGAACATCTCGACCTTGTCGAACTGGTGGACCCGGAAGATGCCGCGGGTGTCCTTGCCGTAGGTGCCGGCCTCGCGGCGGAAGCACGGCGAGAAACCGGCATAGCGCAGCGGCAGCTTGGCCGCGTCGACGATCTCGTCCATGTGGTACGCGGCGAGCGGGACCTCGGAGGTGCCGACCAGGTAGTAGTCGTCCTTCTCCAGGTGGTAGACGTTCTCCGCGGCCTGGCCGAGGAAGCCCGTGCCCTCCATGGCGCGCGGGCGCACCAGGGCGGGGGTCAGCATCGGCGTGAAACCGGCCGCGGTGGCCTGCGCGATGGCGGCGTTGACCAGCGCGAGCTCCAGCAGCGCGCCGACGCCCGTGAGGTAGTAGAAGCGGGAGCCGGACACCTTGGCGCCGCGCTCGACGTCGATGGCGCCGAGCAGCTCGCCGATCTCCAGGTGGTCCTTGGGCTCGAAGCCCTCGGCGGTGAAGTCACGGATCGTGCCGTGCGTCTCCAGGACCCGGAAGTCCTCCTCGCCGCCGACCGGGACGTCGGGGTGGACGAGGTTGCCGAGCTTCCGCAGCAGCGCCTGCGTCTCTTCCTTGGCCTCGTCCTGCGCGGCGTCGGCGGCCTTGACGGCGGCGGACAGCTCACCGGCCTTCTTCAGCAGCTCGGCCTTCTCGTCGCCGGCGGCCTTGGGGATGAGCTTGCCGAGCGACTTCTGCTCGGCACGCAGCTCGTCGAAGCGGACGCTGGACGACCTGCGCCGCTCGTCGGCGGAGAGAAGCGCGTCGACGAGGTCGACGTCCTCTCCACGGGCGCGCTGGGACGCGCGCACACGGTCGGGGTCCTCACGGAGCAGGCGAAGGTCAATCACCCCCCCAGGCTACCGGGGCCACGCCCCGCCACTCGACGGCATATTCCCTGGCAAGTCATTTTGCCCGTTTTGGGGCTGTCTATTCCCTTAGGGGTGGGGGGGTGAAAGGCGGTGCAGAATTCCCGCGCATTCCCTGGCGCGGGGTGGCCGGTGAGGCCCCTTCGCGGTGTCCGGGACGGGGGTTTCGCGGTGTCCGCGCCGGTGATCCACTGTGGGGGCAACGGGAGTTGGACGGGCGCCGGGACGGGCCGTGGGCCCCGGGTTATCCCCCGGGATCCCCTGGTTGTCCACAGGGGGCGGGGGTTTCGGGATTCTTATCCACAGGCTGTGTGTGAGATCTGTGGAAGTCGGAGGTGATCATTCCGCTCCCGAAATGCTCGGCTATGGATTCCCTGTCCAAACCCCGTTCACGCACTCTTTCGTGTGGGATTGCCTCGCCCTAAAGGATTGATCACGTGAATTGTGCTGACGGTGCCCGACGTGGGGTGCTGTGGAAGGGTGTGTGGTCAGTAGGCCGATATGTCGACTGTGTCCGACTCGCATGTCGACTTACCCACAGGTCGAGAACTGGCCCTGTGGATAACTTTGTGGATAACCCACTGGCCTTCCAAAGCCGCAGGTCGTGCTGTTCCACGGCGCCCGCCGGCCCGCCCGTGAAGCACCGGACGCCCGCTCAGCCCCGCCCGTCCATGCAGCGCGCCAGCCAGTCCGACGCCTCGGTGAACGCCAGGTCGGTCATCTCCGGCCGCACGCTCGCCGTCACCTCGTCCGCCCGCGGATACGAGCCGAGGAAACGCACCTCCTGGCAGACCCGCTTGAGGCCCATCAGCACCTCGCTGACCCGCCGGTCGGTGATGTGCCCCTCGCAGTCCACGGAGAAGCAGTAGCGGCCGATGCCCTCGCCGGTCGGCCGGGACTCGATGCGCATCATGCTCACCCCGCGCACCGCGTACTCCTGGAGCAGTTCGAGCAGCGCGCCGGGGTGGTCCTCGCGCAGCCACAGCACGACCGAGGTCTTGTCGGCGCCGGTGGGCGCGGCGGGCCGGGCCGGGCGGCCCACCAGCACGAAGCGGGTGGCCGCGTTCTGTGCGTCATGGATGTCGGTGACCAGCGGTGTGAGGCCGTACGTCGCCGCCGCGAACTCGCCCGCGAACGCGCCGTCGTAGCGGCCCTCCTGCACCAGCCGCGCGCCATCGGCGTTCGAGGCCGCCGACTCCCATACGGCTTCCGGGAGTTGCGCCGCCAGCCACTTGCGCACCTGCGGCTGGGCGACCGGGTGCCCGGTCACCGTCTTCACGTCGGTGAGCGCCGTACCGGGGCGCACGAGCAGCGCGAAGGCGATCGGCAGCAGCACCTCGCGGTAGATCATCAGCGGCTCGCCGGAGGCCAGTTCGTCGAGGGTGGTGGTCACCCCGCCCTCGACGGAGTTCTCGATCGGCACCAGTGCCGCGGCGGCCTCACCGGCACGCACCGCGTCCAGGGCGGCGGGCACCGACACCATCGGCGTCAGCTCGCGGGTCGCCGCCTCGGGCAGGGTGCGCAGCGCGGCCTCTGTGAAGGTGCCCTCGGGGCCCAGATAGGTATAGCGGCTGGCCGACATGGATAAGGACTCCCTCGCGTAACTGCGGGGGCACCCCGCCGATCTTCTCCCTGTCCTGCCACGATACCCAGCCGCTCCGGCGCCCGGCCGGTCCACGGGAATACCGACACCCCCCACCCCGTTGTGGCCCCGAGGGGGCGCTGCCCACCCCTACGGCATCCGTTCGACCCCTCCCTAGGGCCGCCCCGGTCGCGCGGCCTCCCCAGACCCCAGCCCCCCGGACCACATGGAGCCTCCTCAGCCCTCCAGCAACGGCCGGCCCACGTAGTCGCCCGGCTCCGCCGCCGGGGGCACCGCGAACAGTCCGCTCGCCTCGTGCCGCAGGAACGGCGACAGCGCGTCGCCGCGGTCCAGCTTCCGCTGCACCTGGGTGAAGGCGCGCAGCGGATCGGCCTGCCAGCAGATGAAGAGCAGCCCGGCGTCCGGGGCACCGTCCTCCCGGAACCCGTCGTGGTAGGAGAACGGCCGGCGCAGCATCGCCGCGCCCTGGTTGGACTCCGGAGCCGCGATCCGCGCGTGCGCGTTGGCCGGGATCACCGGCATCCCGTCCGGGCCGTTCGCGTCCAGTCGCATCGGAGTGCCCTCGGAACCGCCGGTCAGCGGCGCCCCGTTGTCCTTGCGGCGCCCGATGACCCGCTCCTGGTCGTGCCGGGAACGCTTCTCCCAGTCGTCCAGCAGCATCCGGATCCGGCGCACGACGGCGTACGAGCCGCCGCGCATCCACGCCTGGTCGGCGTCCCGCCCCACGAAGATCCGCTCGTCGAAGTCCTGGTCCGACGGCTTGGGATTGTTGGTGCCGTCGATCTGGCCCATCAGATTGCGGGTGGTCATCGGGTGTGCGGTGGCGCCCGGGGTGCGGTTGAAGCCGTTCATCTGCCAGCGCAGCCGCGCCCGGCCGGCCGCGTCCTTCTGGAGTGCGCGCAGCGCGTGGAAGGCGACCAGGGCGTCATCGGCGCCGATCTGGATCCACAGATCGCCGTTACTGCTCTTGGGGTCCAGGGCATCGGCGGAGAAGTCGGGCAGCGGGTCGAGCTCCAGGGGGCGCCGCTTCGTCAGGCCCGTACGGCCGAAGAAGCTGTGGCCGAAGCCGAAGGTGACGGTCAGCGAGGACGGGCCCGCGTCGAGGGCGACCCCCGTGTCGGCGTCCGGGGCCCGCCCGGCCATCAGCTCCTCGGCCGTCCGCGACCAGCGGCGCAGCAGCGCGGCCGCGTCCTTGCGGTCGCTGCCCGGTGCCAGGTCGAAGGCGACGAGATGGCCCTTGGCCTGCAACGGGGTGGTGATCCCCGCCTGGTGCCCGGCGCGCGCCGGCCGGAACGGAACCTTGGTGGAGCCGAGGGTGCTCAGGGCCTTGGGGGCGTCGTCCTGCGCCGCCGAGACCCCGGCGGCGCCACCGGCCCCGCCGACGACCAGCCCCGCCGCGCCTGCCGCGCCGACGGTGCCGAGCAGCCGGCGGCGGGAGAACTCCTTGGCGGCTGCCCCGTCCGCTTCGGGGGCCGGGGCGGCTGGGGCGGCGGCCGGGGCGGGTATGCGCCCGCCGCCCGCCCCGGCGGACCCGGTGCCGGGGCGCGTGCCGGGGTTCTTCCCACCGGTGGGCTGCTTCGCAGTGGCCTGCTTCGCCGTGGCTTGCTTCGCGGCGGTCTGCTTACGGGGGTTCTGCTTGCTCATGAGCCGATCTTCACGTTCTTGATCTCGGTCACCTGGTCGATGTCGGAGGTCCGTACGACCAGCGACAGCTGCCACTTTCCGGGGACCGGCAGCTGGACCCCGCTCGCCTGCCACTGACCCTTGCCGGTGTGCCGGGTGGTGACCGACAGCGGCCCGAGCTTCTTGGCCTTCTCCGTGAAGGAGACCTTCGCCTCGGGGACGTCCATGGGCTTGCCCACGGGGTCGGAGATCCGCAGCTGCAGTGTGTTGGCGCTGCCGCTGCGCCCGGGGGCGAGGCGGACGCGGGCGGTGCCCTTGCCGCGCGGGCCGCCGGTGTCGAACGGGATGGTCAGCACCTGTGGCCGGCCGGCCTCTGCGGACTGCCCGCCCGAGGTGGCCTTGACCGCCGCTTCGGTACGGGCCGGCTCGGTGGCGGTCAGCGCCGTGGTCACCACGAGCAGGACGACCGCGACCGACGCCTCGGCCAGCACGGACCGGCGCAGCCCCAGCCGCTCCGGGTCGGCGTCACGCCGCCGCTTGGTCCGGGCGGTACGCAACGCGGCCTGCTGCCGGGCGAGTTGGGCGGCGCGGGCGGGGTCGGGCGCGGGGGTGCCGCCGGCGGGGGAGGCGGCGTCGTCGGCGGTGGGGGTGGTGCCGTTGGTGGCGGGGGTTTCGTCCGGAGCGGGCGAGGCGCCGCTCTCCGGGGCGGGGCCGGTCTTCGAGGCGGGACCGCTCTCCGGGGCGGGGCTCGGGGCCGTGCCCGCCGTGGCAGCGGCGGCCGAGGCACCGACGGTCACCTTCTCCGCCTCCTTCGCCGCTTCCTGCCGGTCTTCCTTCCCGGCCTCCTTCCCGGCCCCCTTCCCGGCTTCCTGCTCCGCGCCCTGCTCCGTCTCCTTCTCCGCTTCCTCCGGCGCCCGGAGTTCCGCAGCCGGTACCTCGGCCAGCCGCCCGGTCCACTGGCGCGACATCCAGGCGATCCCGACGAGCACCACGACCAGCGCCACCTTCACCAGCAGCAGCCGCCCGTATGTGGTGTCGGTCAGCGCCTGCCAGGTGCCGACCTGCCGCCAGGACTGGTAGAGGCCGGTGGCCACCAGCACCACCACGGAGCTGAACGCGAGCCGCGAGAAGCGGCGGACGGCGGTCCGCTCGACGGGCGGGCCCCAGTACAGGGACACGACCAGCGCCGCCAGCCCGCCGAGCCAGACGGCGACCGCCAGCAGATGCAGCACATCGACCGGCATCGCCACGGTGGGCTGCAGCCCGGTCGAGGCGTGTTCGGCCATCGCCCAGGTCGCGGCGAGCCCGGTGGCGACGATCACTCCGCCGAAGCCGAGGCCGAAGGTGAGGTCCTTGCGCCGCCTGGCCTGCTCCTCGGAGTCCGCATCCGCCCCCGCCGGTTCGTGCGCCCGTGCATACGCCCCGAAGAGCACCGCCACGAACAGCGCCGCGGCGGCGAGCAGCAGCAGCCGGGAGATCAGGGCCGCGCCCGGCTTGGTGATCAGGACCTGCTGGAGGCCGCCGAGGTCGAAGACATCGGCGAGATCGCCGGACCCGGTGTAGGGGCTGCGCAGCAGCAGCATCGCGACGGTGGTGCCGGCCAGCAGCGCCCAGCCGTAGACGACCAGCCGCTGCACGGACCTCACGAGGGCCGCGGTGGGACGGCAGGCCACCACGAAGGCGGCGCCGCCAACCAGCAGTACGAACCCGGCGTAGGCGAGATAGCGGGCGATGCCGTAGAGCGCGCCCACCAGGCCGCCGCCGGCTTCCTGTTGGGCTACCGGGGCGGTGGTCTTGGAGGGTGCGCCGACCGAGAAGGTGAAGGCACCGGCCACGGGGTGGCTGTCGGCGGAGACCGCCTGCCAGGCGACGGTGTAGGTACCGTCGCGGAGCCCCGGCGGCAGTCCCGCGCCGTATTTGACGACACGGTCGCTGCTCAGATTGCGCAGCTTCTTGTCGTCCACCCGCTTGCCCTGCGGATCCAGCACCCGGATCGAGTCGTCGCCCATCGCGACGCCCTCGGAGAAGGTGAGCGTCACCTGCTCGGGGGCGCGGTCCACCACCGAACCCTGCGCGGGGGTGCTGCCGGTCAGCGCGGCGTGCGCCGAGGCCGGTGCGGCACCGCCGAGCGCGCCGATCAGCGTCCCGGCCAGCGCGAGCGCGACGACCAGCAGGCGCAGCACGGCGGACCCTCGCGGCCGAAGCCCGGTGGTGACCATAGTGATCGCTCCCCTTACTCCCGATGTGTGTACCGGCCTGTGCGGTGCTCCCGGCCGCTGCTGGTTTTCTTCGGACCTCTGGTGCTTCTCGGCTCTCCGCTAGTGCTTCGGCTGGTAGTCGGCGGCCTTGACCGGGACCGCCACCCTGACCGGGTCGGCGGTGGCGAAGTGCAGCGTGACGGTGACGACGTCGTCCTTGGTCGGCTTGCTCTTCAGCCCCATGAACATCAGGTGGTTGCCGCCGTGGCTGAGCCGGAGCGTGCCGTTGGCCGGGACGGTCAGGGACTTGACCCGCTCCATCTTGCTGCCCACCGTTTTGTGGAGCGAGATGTCCTTGGCCAGGTTGGTGGTGACCGAGGTGAGCTTGTCGGCGGAGTCGCCGTTGTTCTTGACGGTGAAGTACGCGCCGGCCATCTGGTCGGTGACCGGCTGCGGCATGTACGCGCCGGTGACCTCGATCTTCGGGGCGCTGTCCCCACCGCAGCCCGCCAGTGTGAGACCGGCCGTGAGGGTGAGTGCGGCGGCGAGGGAGGTGCGGCGGTTCACGGGTTCTGCCCCTTGAGGATCTTCGGAAGTGCCTTGGTGTAGTCGTCGGAGGTCGCCTTCTGCATGGCCATCCAGTGGACCTTGTCGTCCTTGGGGGAGGTCAGCAGCACCTGCGCGCCATGGGTGGAGACGACATCGCCGTTCTTCTTCTTGACCGGCTTCTCGATGCCGATGTTCACGCTGCGCGCACCGGCCTGGATGGTGTCGAACTTGCCGGTCAGCCCGGTGAAGTCCTTGTTGATGCCGCCGAGCCACTTCTTGAGGGCGGCGGAGGTGTCGCGCTCCGGGTCGGAGGTGACGAAGACGACCCGCAGATCCTTCTGCTCGGCCTTGGGCAGCTGCTTCACCGCGACCGCGATGTTGGCCATCGTCAGCGGGCAGACGTCCGGGCAGTTGGTGTAGCCGAAGTAGATCAGGGTCGGATGGCCCTTGGTCTTCTCCAGCAGGTCGTACTTGGCGCCGTGGGTGTCGGTCAGTACCAGGTCCGGCTTCGCCATCGGGCTGTCGAGCGTGATGATCGACTTGGCGGAGGTACCGCCGGACACCACGGCGGCGGGCTTGCTGTCGTCCCCGCCGCAGGCGGTCAGGCTGAGGGCCGCGGCCGCCGTGAGGGCGGACGCGAGCAGGGTCGTTCTACGCATTGCAGATAAATCCCGTGAGTTGGATCCCGTGTGTCCGGGAAGGGGCGTCGGGCCGGCGCGGGTGGGGCGCCGGCCCGTCCGTGATCAGGCGCTGCGGCGCCGGCCGGCGAAGACACCGAAGCCGACTCCGATGATGCCGACGACGATGCCGATGGCGCCCAGGACGCGCGCCGTGTTGTCGCTGGTGGAGGCGTCCTCGGCGGCCGCGGCGTTCTTGAGGTGGTCCTTGCCGCCGCTCTTGTCACCCGCGGCGGTGGCGCCGTGGCCGTCCTCCTCGGGCGCGGTGAGCTTGAGGACCGGCGCCGGGTTCTCCGGCTCCGGGCCGCCGTCCTTCGTCGGCTCGATCCAGCGCACGACCTCCTTGTCGTCGTACGTCTGGAGAGCCTTGAAGACGACCTGGTCGGCGTCCTCGGGCAGCATCCCGACGGAGACCGGGAACTGCTGGAACTGGCCGGGCTCGACGCCCTTGTCCTCCGCGGTCCAGGTGATCTTCGAGGGAGCCTCGTTGATCTTCTCGCCGTGCATCTCGATCGGCTTGGCCAGCTTGGACTTCTTGACGTCCACCTTCCAGCCGGGCACCGGCTGCGGCATGACGGACGCCAGCGGCTGGTCGGTCGGCAGCGTGACCTCCAGCTTCACCGTCGACGCGTCGTCCCGCTCATTGGGCACCTTGAAGTTGACCGTCGCATAGCCGCCCTTCGGGGCGGCGCCCGCCGGCTGCACGCTGACGTGCGCAAAGGCCGGGGCGGCGAGCAGCACCACACTGCCGACCGCGGCGGCGCCCACGAGCGGCAGCCGTCGCGCGAGCCGCCGCGTCCGCGAGAGGTCCGGCTGCTGCTGCGTCATCTTCGAGATCTTCGACATCGGAAAAACACTCCACAGGAAGGAGAAAGGTGCTGGTGACGGTGTAGGTGGCGCGCGTGCGACGACGGCGCGCGAGCCCGTACCCGTCCTGTGGGAGCGTGCTTCGCGCGATGTCAGGCCGCGAGGGCCAGGGTGGGTGGCCCTCGCCTGACGACACTGTGGTGGAGTGCGGCGTCCTTCGGGCCGGGTTTGTCATCCCCGTACGAAACCGGGGCGCGCCGCGGCTCGTCATGCGCCACGCCGAGGCCCATGAGCAGGGCCCGGATCAGCACGAGCGCCCCGCGCACCGCACCGACCAGCGTCTGTACCGCCGGAGCCGACAGCCGGACCAGCCGCCACAGCGCGATCTCGCCCCGCCGCAGGAGCCAGCCGACGGCGAGCGCCGCCAGCAGATGCCCCAGAAACATGGGGAGCGACGGCAGCAGAGTGTGCGCCGTCACGGTGTCGGCGGCGGCCGTGCCACCGGCCGTACCGTGCGCCGCCGGTGCGGCCACCCCGGCGGCGGAGGCCGCGTCGAAGCCACCCGAGCCGAGCACCCGGCGCGCCTGCGCCCCGTCCATCCGGCCGCTGCCGAGCCCGCACATCAGATGCCGGGCCATGCTGATCGCGGCCTGGTCCGAGAGCCCGCCGGCGCCGGACCCGCCCCGCGGTGCGGCGGGCACCGGCTGCTGCCCCCAGGTGAACACCGCATGCAGGACGAGCTGTCCCACGGCGAGCCCGACGGCGATGCCCGGCAGTGAGCGTTCCCGCCCGGCCAGCGGCGCCGCGACCGCGAACACCGCGGCGGCGGCGACGCCCAGCGTCCACAGCGGGACGGTGGCGCACGAGGCGAGGATGTGCCCGGCCGCGGACAGCGCGATGCAGGCCGCGGTGAAAACCGCGGCCCTCAACAGCCGGAGATCGGCGGCTGCGCGCGCTGTGGAGGCGGGCGGTGGAGTCATGGCCGCGCCATCATCCCACTGGTCTCAAGGACCCCCGACGGCAGGTCGGTGTCAAGGGGCGTCCAGCGGGGCGTCCGAGGACGCAGACGGGCGCGCGACGGCGCATGGGCAGCGCGGCACCTACACCGATGCGCTCACTCTTCGCATCCGCCGAATGAGCGGTATCACGTCCCGGACATGCTTACGGACCTTGCGGCGCGGCAATAGGTATCGATATGTCGAGCCGCGGCCAGGAGGCTGGAGCGATGAGCATCTGGTGGTCACTCCATTTGCGGCGCGAGGCTGCGAGCGTGCCGCTCGCCCGTCGCCTGCTGCTGGGCACGATGGAGACAGCGGGCGTGGACCCGGACATCTGTTACGACCTGTCGGTGGCCCTCTCCGAAGCCTGCGCGAACGCCGTCGAGCACGGGGGCGACGCCACCGAGGACTACCGCGTCACCGCCTTCATCGACGGCGACACCTGCCGCATCGAAGTCACCGACTCGGGCCCCGGCTTCCACCACTGCCCCGCACCCCCCGCCCCGCCCCATACGGCGACGGACCGCGCCCTCCCGCCGGCCCCCGTGCCCACCCCCGCGCAGGCTCCCGAGTTTGCCGAGGACGGCCGGGGGCTCTTTCTGATCGAGGCCCTCACCGACCACGTCCGCTACCGCAACCGCACCGGCCGCCCCGGCGCAGTGGTCAGCTTCGACAAGATCCTCAAGTGGCGCGAGGGAGCGGCGCTTCCTATGGCGTCATGAGCCGGGGCAGGTGTCACGCCTCCCGGGCCGCCGCGACCGTCCGGCCGTCGCGGCTCCTGCTTGTCCACGGAAACCCGGCGGACCTTGTCCGAGGCGCCGGGAGATGAGGTGTCAAACCGGGCGAACGTCGGCAGTGGGATAATTGGCCGGAAACCGCCTGGCGAGAGGACTGGGCCGCGCGGTCTCGCGGTGGGAGGACCTCCCCCGCGGCGTCCCCTGTCCCTGCGAGACCAGCGCGCACCAGGATTAACGCGAAGTTGCTCGCGTTAACTTGTCTCGGACAATACTTGGCGTGAACCCGCACTGCAATACGGAGCCGTCGTGACGACAGCGCACCATGCCCCGGGCGAGACCCGGCCCGGCGGGCGTACGGCCCGCACCCGACAGGCCGTACTGACCGCTGTCTTCGAGGAGTTGGACGAGGGCGGCTTCGCCGGGCTGACCATGGAGAAGGTCGCGCAGCGCTCCGGAATTCACGTCGCGACGCTCTATCGCCGCTGGCGCTGCATCGAGGGTCTGGTGTGCGAGCTGCTGACCGAACTGAGCTCCGATGTGCCGCTGCCGGACTCCGGCACCCTGCCCGAGGATCTGCGCCAGCTGGCCCGTTCGATAGCGGACTTCTTCGCCGAGGCGCGGATGAGCTGTCTGATCGAGGCGGTGGTCTCCGCCGCGGCGCGTGACCCGCAGGCGGCGGCGGTGCTGCGGTCCTTCTTCGGCGAACGGCTGACGCTGGCCGGCCGGATGGTGCAGCGGGCGGTCGACCGCGGCGAACTGCCCGCGGACACCGACCCGGAGGATGTGATGTCGGCGCTCGGTGCGCCCTTCTACTACCGGATCCTGATCGCCCGCCGGCCCGTGGACCGGCACCTCGCCGAGTCCGCCGCCACCGCCGTCTGGGCGGCGGCCTGCGCGGGCGCCTACAAGAAGCGTCCCGCCAACGACACGGCCCCCGGCGGCGGTTGACGCCACCGGGAGCCGTACGCGGTGTCCTGCGGTACTACTTGCCGAGCAGCCCGGCCATCCAGGCCTCGACCTCGTCCGACCGGCGCGGCAGCCCGGCCGACAGATTCCGGTTGCCGTCGTCCGTCACGAGGATGTCGTCCTCGATGCGGACCCCGATGCCCCGGTACTCCTCCGGCACCGTCAGATCGTCCGCCTGGAAGTACAGTCCGGGCTCGACGGTCAGCACCATGCCGGGCTCCAGCGTGCTGTTGACATAGTGCTCGGTGCGGGCCGCGGCGCAGTCGTGGACGTCCAGGCCGAGCATGTGGCCGGTGCCGTGCAGGGTCCAGCGGCGCTGCAGCCCCAGGTCCAGCACCCGCTCGACCGGGCCCTCGACCAGGCCCCACTCGACCAGCTTCTCGGCGAGCACCCGCTGCGCCGCGTCGTGGAAGTCGCGGTAGGCCGCGCCCGGCTTGACCGCCGCGATGCCCGCCTCCTGGGCCTCGTAGACCGCGTCGTAGATCTTGCGCTGGAGGTCGTTGTAGCGGCCGTTGATCGGCAGGGTGCGGGTGATGTCCGCGGTGTAGAGGGTGTGGGTCTCCACACCGGCGTCCAGCAGCAGCAGATCGCCGGAGCGGACCTCGCCGTTGTTGCGGACCCAGTGCAGGGTGGTGGCGTGCGGGCCGGCGGCGCAGATCGAGCCGTAGCCGATGTCGTTGCCCTCGACGCGGGCGCGCAGGAAGAACGTTCCCTCGATGTAGCGCTCGCTGGTCGCCTCGGCCTTGTCCAGGACCTTCACGACGTCCTCGAAGCCGCGCACCGTCGAGTCGACGGCCTTCTGCAGCTCGCCGATCTCGAACTCGTCCTTGACCGCGCGTGCTTCGGAGAGGAAGACCCGCAGCTCTTCATCGCGCTCGGCGGTGACCTTGTCGGTCAGCGCGGCCTCGATACCGGCGTCATGGCCGCGCACCACGCGGACCGGGCCGGTGGCCTCCTTGAGCGCGTCGGCCAGCTCACGGACGTCCTTGCAGGGGACGCCGAGCAGCGCCTCGGACTCGCTGAGGCTGTGGCGCCGGCCGACCCACAGCTCGCCCATGCCGTTGAGCCAGAACTCGCCGTTCTCACGGTTGGAGCGGGGCAGCCGGTGGATCGTCGCCTCGTGCGAGTCGCCCTTCGGCTCCAGGACCAGGACGCTGTCGTCGGTCTGGTCGCCGGTGAGGTAGACGTACTCCGTCGAGGCGCGGAACTGGTACTCGGTGTCGTTGGAGCGGGTCTTCAGATTGCCCGCCGGGATCACCAGGCGCTCGCCGGGGAAGCGCGCGGACAGCGCGGCCCGGCGCCGGGCGGCATTCGGGGCCTGCTCGACCGGCTGCAGATCGCGCAGCTCGGTGTCGGCCCAGCCGCTCTTCATGTTCTCCGCGAGCTCGTCCGAGACGCCCGGGTAAAGGCCGTTCTTGCGCTGCTTGATCGGCTGCTCGTCCTCGTCCGGGGTCTCCGGCGTGAGCTCGTCGGTCACAATGCCTCCTTTAAAGACTGAACCGCATTCCATCGTATGTGCGGATCGAAAGCGGTCCAGGGGCCGGAAGGTGTGACCTCTCCGGCAGACCGGCCATAGGAGGCATGGCGCCCGGCGGGTCCGGGCGGGTGGCGCGGGCGGGAGCGCGGGACGGCAGGTTCCGCCGTACGGGGCGGGAGCGCGGTGCGCCAGGCCCGCCGCCGTATGGGGCGTGCTCAGGGCCGGCCCCGCGACCAGGGCCGGGGGCCGCCGGACCGGCCCTGAGCCGCCGGACCGGGGGGCTACTCCTCGAAGTACGCCGCGAGCAGCACGACGTCCTCCTCCGACGACGGATCGTCCAGGCCCTGCGGCAGCATCGTGCGCACGATGTGGTCGACGACCGCCTCCGGATCATGGCGGGCGGCCTGGGGAACGCCCGCGGCTGCCGCGTGCAGCCGGGCGAAGGCGCGGTCCATGGGCTCACCGGTGCGGTGCAGCAGCCCGTCGCTGTAGAGCAGCAGGGTCTCGCCGCCGGCCGGTTCGATCTCCACGCTCGGCGCCTCCCAGCAGGCCAGCATGCCCAGCGGCGCGGACAGCGAGGTCTCCACGTACTCGGTCCGCAGATCGCCGAGGATCAGCGGCGGGCAGTGGCCGGCCCCGGCCAGGACGATCTTGCGGGCGAAGGGGTCGATGATACCGCCCGGCATCGGGGGTGCGGGCGGCCCGCCCGGCGCGCCGGGCGGCGGCTCGGTGAAGGCGAACAGCGCGGTGGCGCTGCGGGCCGGCTCGGTCAGCCGCAGCAGCAGTTCGAGGTCGGAGAGGACCGCGACCGGATCCTCGCCCTCCATGACGGCGTAGGCGCGCAGGGACGCCCGCAGCCGCCCCATGGCCGCCACCGCGCTCGGCCCGGAGCCGGTCACCGAACCGATGGCCAGACCCAGTGCGCCGTCGGGCAGCGGCAGCGCGTCGTACCAGTCGCCGCCCCCGCGCGGTCCGCTGTGGTGCCGCACCGCGAGGCGGACGCCGGGGATCCGCGGCAGCCGGTGCGGCAGCAGCTCCTCGCGGAGGGTCCGGACGGCCTGCCGGCTGCGGTGGAGTTCGAGGAGCCGGGCGAGGTGCTCGGCGGCGTGCGCCCGGTAGAGGCCGATGAGATGGCGCTGCCGTTCGGTGGGCTCGGCCGGTTCGTCGTAGAGCCAGACCGCGGCGCCGGTCCGGCCGATGGGGTCGGCGGCGAGCGGGACCGCGTAGCTGGCGGCGTACCCGAGCCGGGCCGCGACCTCGCGCAGACGCGGGTCGAGGTCCTTCTCGCCGGGGATGTCGGGTTCGGAGATCTCGGTGCACGGTCCGGCCGCGGCCGCGCCGCGCGGGCCGGGGGGACGGCCCGTGTCACGCGCCTCGTGCCGGGGGTCGTGGAGCGGTCCGGTCCGGGGGCCGTCGCCGGTGGCGCCCGGCTCCGGGAGGCCGTCCAGTATCCGCGCGTACGACAGGGCGCGGCGCGGGATGGTCTCGATGGTGCCGATCTCGGCGTGGCCGAGGCCGAGCCCGACGGTGGTCTCCGGGCCGAAGCCGTCGGCCGGGGCGAGGACGACCAGACCGCGCCGCGCGCCGACCAGGGAGGCGCCGGCGCGCAGCAGCTCGTGGAGGGCGTCCTCCAGCGTGCGGGTGCGCGCGAGCTGTTCGGTCAGGTCGTGCAGGGTGCTGAGGTCGGAGATCCAGCCGGCCAGCCGGTCCTGGACGGCGGCGAGTTGGTCGACGACGGAGAAGTCGGGGGCGGCGCCGGGGGCGGTGTCTGACGCGGCGTCGGGCGCGGTGTCCCGAGGGGCGTCCGGAGGAGTGCCGGACGGGGTGTCGGAGGGGGGATCCGCGGGGGTTTTCCCCGGGCGCGGGTCGACAGTGTGAGTGGGGGCGGGAAGAGCTGGTTTGATTCCAGCCACTTTCGGTACGTGAGGGGCGGTCATGGCCGACGACTCTCGTTGCGCCGGGTAATGACCCAGGTCAGGCCGCTTTTTGGTAGGGAGTGCGGCATTTTGTTGAGTGATGTTGCGCGGTACGGTTGGCCGCTCAATTTCCTCAATAGCATCGCAAACCCCCATGTCATGCTGCTCCGCTATCAATGCCTCCAGATGTACACGCACCAGCGATGTGATGTCCAGCACTCTCCCCATGGGGTTTGTGGTGTCAGCGAGGTCTGTAGATTGGCCTGAAAAAAGCCCCCCGAGCGTCAATTTGAGGTCGACTGACGGCGATCAACAGCGCGTCATCACCACAGTGGCGGGTACGTACTCGGAAAGGTGCGGGGTCAGTTGGGGCCGCACCGGAACTCTCCGGCGGACACCGGCGTCTAATACGGCGACGACCGCGACGCACTCCCAAGAGGCGGGGACTGCACCACGGAGGCGCAATCGCCAGGCGCGCGCCACCCCCCGCCATGTTCCACGCTCGGCGTACGGCGTGATGCGCTGCCTTGTACACGCGGTGACCAGTGATCCACGTGGCGTGATCGAGATGCGATCGACCCCGGGAAGCCCGGCCGGGCCGCAGGAAACGCCACACCACGGCATGAAGCGGCACGGCACGAACGACGGCGGACCGGCAAGAAGTGCCATGTAGTGCGATGGACCAAGCCCTCGGCGTTTACGGAAAGGAACGAGCGCTCATGCGCGAGATCCTCGGAAGGCGACGCAAGCTCCTGTTCCGGCGCGGCGGAAGGTCGGCGCTGCTCGGTGCGGCGCTCCACTGCGCCACCGAGTGGCAGTGGCCCGTACTTCCCGGTGTGGGGATCAGGCCCGCCGGCCGCCAGCCGGGCGGCGCCCGGCTCGGCCTCGGCGAGCGGACCGGCCGCCGGTGCAGCTGCCCCGACCCCGACTGTGTGGTGCCCGGCGCGCACCCCTTCGACCCCGGCCTGATGGCGGCCACGACCGACGCCCGGATGGTGCGTTGGTGGTGGGCGAACCGCCCCGATGCCCCGATCGTGCTGGCCACCGGCGGCCGCGCGCCCTGCGCGGTGAGCCTGCCCGCCGTCGCCGGCGCCCGCGCCCTGGCGGCCCTGGACCACTTCGGGGTGCGCCTCGGCCCCGTGGTGGCCACGCCCACCCGCTGGTCGCTGCTCGTATCGCCGTACGACCTCGCGGAGTTGGGCGAGCTGCTGCACTCCCAGGACTGGGTGCCCAGCTCGCTGCGGTTCCACGGCGAGGGCGGCTATCTGGTGCTCCCGCCCTCCCAGATCGGCGCGGGCCGGGTCCGCTGGGAGCGGCCGCCGGCTTCCCCCAAGCGCTCCACTTCGTTCGAGCAGGGGGGACCCCCACCCTCGGCCGCGCCCTGGCTGCCGAAGGTGGGCACGATCGTGGACGCCCTGGTCACGGCGAGCACCAGCACTCCCGACGGCGGCAGCCGGCTCGCGTACTGACGTCCGCGCGGGCGCCTGCCCCGTCTGCTCGGCGGGCGGTCGGAAACGACGCGCGGGCGGATCACCCGTTCGGGTGTGACCGGCCCGGACAACTACGGGAAACCCGCGTCCGGGTGCCTGGGCGCACCCTCGCCGCCCGATAGGTTCGGCCCACCGTCAAGCCGTCGTCAGCGGCATCTCGATCCAGGTGGGGGCCCATGCAGCGTGCGCAGAAAATCCGCATGACCGGGCTCGCCGGCGTGGCGGTGCTCGCCGGCGTCGTGCCGCTGGGCGCCGCAATGGCCGGTCCGGCCGACCTCACGGCTTCCGGGACGGCCGCCACGTCCGAAAACAGCTCTGCGGCCAAAAGGGGCATCAAGTCCAATAGTGGTGCCAAGTCGGGCAAGAGTCCCGTCACTGTCGGCGCCCGGACCTCCACCGGCTCCCCTACCGGCCCCGGCCTGCCGCCCCCCTCCGGCCGTACCTCCCGCTGCGGCCCCCAACTCGCCGCTCCCGGGCGGATCGAGGCCCAGACCTGCGTGCTCGCCGAGAACGGTCTGACCTGGGGGCGGACCTACTACCGCAATCTCACCGGCGCCCCGCTGCGCGCCGCACTGACGCTGCTGCGACCGGACGGTACGACCGTCCAGGTGCACTGCGAGGTGGCGGCGGCCGGTGTGCCGGGCATGTGCGAGACGCCGACCGGGGCGACCGTGCGCGGGGGCGGGCCGTACGGCGCGGTGGCGGAGTTCTCCGACGTGGCGGGGGAGCGGCTGCTGCTGCGCTCCGGCAGCAACTCGCCTGCGGGAGGCAGTGGTTCGGTCCACTGACGGCGCGGAGTCACCGGCGGCCGGGGCCGGCCGAGCGGAGCACCCGGCTCCGGGCATGGAAGCGCCCGGTCGCTGGCGACGGGGGATGCACCAGCGACCGGGCTTCTAGAACCGTAACAAGAGATCGGCAGTTCGCAAATTCGATCGTGGAATTCCGGACGCCTATTTACCGGCAGGTACGGGGAGTTGTGACAGGTGTCACGCCTGAGGTCCCCGGAGGCATCCATTCCGCACAGTCGAGGGCGTTCCGGTCAGCTCAGGGTCACCTGGCGGTTGGTGAGCCCGCCGCGCGCCCGGCGCTCCTCGGGGGTCAGCGGGGCGTCCGTCGCGAGCGCCTCGGCCAGCCGCTCGGCGAACGCCGCGGCCGGCTTGGCGACGTCCTCGGCGCTCATCGACGAGGGCAGGTCCCAGACCGGAACGACCAGACCGTGAGCGCGGAACGAGCCCACCAGACGGGTGCCCTCACCGAGCGAGGAGTCGCCCGCGGCGTGCAGCCGGGCGAGTGCGTCCAGCAGCTGCTCCTCGGGGTGCCCGGTGACCCAGCGCAGATGGTTCTTCTCCGGGGCCTCGCACCAGTACGCGCCCTCCAGCCCGGGAATCCGGGAGGTGGGAATGGCCGCCGCGTTGGCCCGCTCCAGAGAGGCGGCGACCTCGCCGGTGGCGTTCTCGGCGTTCTCCACCCAGAACTCGAAGCCGGTGTGGACGGACGGCTCAAAAGCCGCGTCCGGGTCGAGCAGATCCTGCAGCCGCGGACCGTCGGGGGCCGGGCGCGCGGCGGCGACCGGGGTGCCGGGCTCGGCGGCCAGCGCGCGCTGCAGGGTGTCGGCGAGGTCGCGGCTGAGGTCGCCGGAGGCGGTGTCGTTCTGCAGGCCGAGCAGCACCGCGCCGTTGTCGCGGCGCAGTGCGGGCCAGGCCATCGGCAGCACGGTCGCCAGCGTCACGGACGGGACGCCCTCGGGCAGCCCGCCCTTCAGCGTCAACTCGGCGGTGGCGGCGGGCACCAGCTCGCGCAGCGCCACCCAGTCGCACTCACCGGGCAGGCCCTCGAAGGGGCGCTGCACCAGCTCGGTGGCGGCATGCGCCGCCTGTCGCCCGTGACAGGCCTTGTACCGGCGGCCCGAGCCGCACGGGCAGGGTTCACGGGCACCGACGACCGGCACCTCGCCGCCCTTGATCTGTGATGCTGCGGCCTGGGGCTGGGGACGGCGCTTCTTGGCCATGGCGACGGTGTCTCCTGGTCGATCCTGGGCGTACGGACGCGTTTCGGCGCGAGCCTAGAGGATTGCGTACGGCGTCGCGCTCGGCCGCGCGCCCGGCCGTGTCCCGCCGTGCCGCTACGTCAGATCGTCGAATTCCGGGAAGCCCGGGGTCAGCGGCCGCACCGTGCTCACCCCTGCGCCCCTGGCGAGCGAGGGCGGCAGATCGGGTGTCAGATCCACGCGCGTAGCGAAAGCGCCCTGGAGCGAGAGGGCCGCCCAGACCGTGACTTCGCCGACGACGGAGTCGTGTACGCCCCAGTCCTTGGCGAGCGAGCGGATGATGGCCAGCCCGCGGCCGCCGCGCGCCGTGACCGACGGTGTGGCCGGAAGGGGCCGGGTCGGGCCGCCGCCGTCCGTGACCGCGACGGTCAGTCTGCCCTGTGAGTCGATATGCCAGGACGCCCGGATGGATGCCGACGGGGCGTCCGTTGCCTCGGCCGTTGCGGAGCCCGGTGATCCGTTTTCGTATATCGGACGCGCATGGCGACACGAATTGCTCAGCAGCTCCGAAAGAATGAGGACCGCGTCATCGACGACTGTGTCCTGAACTCCACTTGCCAACAGCTCTTCACGCATGCGCCGCCTGGCCATGCCCACACCCACGGGACCATGGGGTACGGCCATGATCGACGACGTCGGCACCTCTTGTGCCACCACCAACGCCACCCCCGAGACCTCCTTTGCCCCACGCCACGGGATGAATGCCCCAATGGACTGGACCGGAAACCGGCCAAGCGGCACATGGTGACGCATTGGACACAATCGAATACGGGTCGAATGCGCCGGTGCACACCCTGTGATGAGCTTTAGCCAAGGCCGAGTTGGATTCGTACCTGCTTGGGGCGGTTCGTAATCACCGCGTCCACGCCCAATTCCTGACAGAGCTCGACATCGGCGGTGTCATTGACGGTCCATACGTGGACGCGGTGGCCCGCGCGATGCGCCTTGGCGACGTAGTCGGGGTGCGAGCGGAGGATGCGTATCCCGGGGCCCGCGATGCCGACACCGGGCGGGAGCCGGCCGTCACGGTGCCGCGGGGTGAGGAATTGCATCAGGTAGACGCCGGGGACCTCGGGTGCCGCGGCCCGTACGCGGTGCAGGGAGCGGGCCGAGAAGCTCATGACCCGTACCGAAGGGGTCCAGTCCGTGCGCATGGCCGGATTCGTGTGCCCGAATCGGGCCAGCAGCTCGACCAGCCGCTCCTCCACCTGTCCGGCCCAGCGCGTCGGGTGTTTGGTCTCGATGGCCAGCTCGACCCGGCGGTCCGCGTCGGCGACCAGCTCCAGCAGCCGCTCCAGCGTCAGTACGGAGGTCCGCTCGGGGTCCTCGTGCTGCCGGTCCGGCGCCTCGTTCGCGAACCCGTCGCCCTTCCAGGAGCCGAAGTCGAGCATGGCGAGATCGGCGAGCTCCAGGGCGGAAACCGAACCGCGCCCGTTGGACGTGCGGTTCACCCGGCGGTCGTGCACGCACACCAGATGCCCGTCCGCGGTCAGCCGGACATCGCACTCCAGGGCGTCCGCCCCGTCCTCGATCGCCTTGCGGTAGGCCGCGAGGGTGTGTTCCGGGGCGTCCTCGGAGGCACCGCGATGGGCGATGACGGAAATGGCGGGACGGCCCGGACGGGCGTCCTGGGCAGGGCGTGCATAGGTCACCGCGTTATCGTGCCATCCACCGCTGAGGGTGTGCCGGGCGCATACCAGGGGCGCGGAACAGGGGATGCGCCGGTTTTGTCCGGCATAAAGGATGAGGGGACAGTCACAGCCTCGGCTTACGGTGCTCTGACGCGCGGTGGGAAAGGGTGGTAGGGAGACTCGCCCGTATCGCCCGGCCCGGACCCCGGACCGGACCTGCGGACGGGGCTCGCGCACGGCCGGGGCGTGCGGGACGGGACCTGCGGATCACGGCCGGCGGCCCCCGGACCGGCGGACCGGGACTCGCCCGTATCGCCGGGATCCTTAATCCTGGAGTACTGGGGCTCCCCGTCCACCGGCACGAGGAGCCGTACGACCCGGAGGGCCCCAGGCCCGCCGGACCGGAAGAACCGCACCACCCGGCGGACCGCGAGGCCCGCCGGCCCCACAGAAGAACCGCACCACCCGGACGCACCCCCAGGGTCCGGCCGAACTGCAAGCCCCGGAAGAAACGGCCGCCCCGGATCTCGGGCATGGATGAGATCCGAGGCAGCAGGGAAGCAGCCTGCCGAGGCCGTGGGCGCCGACAGTCATGAAGCTGAGGAGAGACCTGTGAGCACCGAGAACGAGGGAGTCGCCGTCCCGTCGGAGGCCAAGCCGCCGACCGGGCCGCAGCCGGACAGCGCCCCCGCGTCCGCCTCCGGCGCCCAGGCTCCCGACGCCCCGCACACGCCGCCCCCGCCGGGCTTCGCCCCGACCGTCGGCTCGGCCCCGGGCGCCGGACACCCTCCGCAGCCCGGCTTCGGATACCCCGGCGACGACCCGACCACCGAGCAGACCGCCCAGATCCCGCCGTACCCGGGCGCCGGCCATGGCGCCCCCGGCGCGGGCGGCGGCTGGGGCCAGCAGCCTCCGTACGGCGGCGACCCCTGGGGTGTGACCGGCAGCCCGGCGCCCAAGCGGCGTAACGGCGGCCTGATCGCGGCCGTCCTGGTGGCGGCGCTGGTGGCCGGCGGTGTCGGCGGCGGCATCGGCTTCTGGGCCGCGGGCCAGAACGACAGCGCCTCGACGACGGTCTCCGCGCCCGGCGACCCCGGCGCGCTGAACCGCAAGCCCACCTCCGTCTCCGGGATAGCGCAGAAGGCGCTGCCGAGCGTCGTGACGATCGAGGCGCAGGGTGCCACCGGTGAGGGCGGCACGGGCACCGGCTTCATCTACGACAAGCAGGGCCACATCCTCACCAACAACCACGTCGTCGCCAGCGCGGCCGGCGGCGGCAAGCTCACCGCGACGTTCTCCAACGGCAAGAAGTACGACGCCGAGGTCGTCGGCAACGCCCAGGGCTACGACGTCGCCGTGATCAAGCTGAAGAACGCCTCCGGCGCCCCGCTCAACCCGCTCCCGCTCGGCAAGTCCGGCAGTGTGCAGGTCGGCGACGCCACGATCGCCATCGGCGCCCCCTTCGGCCTGTCCGGCACGGTCACCACCGGCATCATCAGCGCCAAGGACCGCCCGGTGGCCTCCAGCGACGGCGGCGGCACCAGCGCCTCGTACATGAGCGCCCTGCAGACCGACGCTTCGATAAACCCCGGTAACTCCGGCGGCCCGCTGATGGACGCCGCCGGCAATGTCATCGGCATCAACTCCGCGATCCAGTCGGCCGGCAACGGCGGCGGCCTGGGCGGCGAGTCCCAGCAGTCCGGCAGCATCGGCCTGGGCTTCGCGATCCCCATCGACCAGGCCAAGCGGGTCGCCCAGGACCTGATCAGGACCGGCAAGCCGGTCTATCCCCAGATCGGCGTCCAGGTCGGCATGCGGGACACCGGCGACGGCGCGACCATCGCCAAGACGGGCAACAACGGCTCCGAAGCCGTTACCCCGAACGGCCCCGCCGACAAGGCCGGCCTCCGGCCCGGCGACACCATCACCAAGCTCGACGACACGGTGATCGACAGCGGCCCCACCCTCATCAGCGAGATCTGGCAGCACAAGCCCGGCGACGAGGTCACCCTCACCTACAAGCGCGGCGGCAAGGAGCACACGACCCAAGTCACCCTGGGCCAGCGCACGGGCGACAAGTGACGCGCTAGTCTGATCCCGCGACACCCACGCGCCCCGCGCACCGGTGCCGCGGGGAGGCTTGCCCGAGCGGCCTAAGGGAACAGTCTTGAAAACTGTCGTGGCGGCAACGTCACCGTGGGTTCAAATCCCACAGCCTCCGCAGAGGTCAGCGAGTTAGCTGGTCAGAAGGGGTGTCCTGCTTCGGCGGGGCACCCCTTCTGCGTTCGTCTCGTCTCACCCCGGTTTGTCTGGATCTCGCCGCAGGCTCCCGGCCCGAAGACGATGCGCCATGACCGGTGTCTGCGGTCTGTCCGGGGCTTCCTGGCCGGTCCGGGCGATGTGGCCGGCCAAGGGCCGGTGAAGCAGTGGCGCTGGGTTCGGCGTCGAGGAGGGTGGCTGAAAAGCAATTGTCCGTGGCCATCCGGCGCTGGGATGCTCGTTACTGACCATGATCCATACGGGGGAACAGGAGTACCACCCTTGAAGACCAAGCTCATTGCGCTCGGCGGCGCTGCGCTCATCGCGACGCTGCCTCTCGCCACCTCCACGACTGCCTCTGCCTCGTCCGTCTGCCGGAAGGGCTCGGTCTGCACGTGGTCGAAGAATGACTTCGGCGGCACGAAGCGCACCAGCGGCGTGAACCCCTCGCCGGGCTGTTACGACTGGAACGGCAAGACCGTTTCCAACCAGACGAAGAGGAAGATCCGGGTCTACAGCGACGTCTCCTGCTACGGCAAGACCGTCGACATCAAGCCCGGCCACTGGGGGCAGACCAAGCCGGGGGCGACGATCAAGTCCATCGCGGTCATCGGCCCGTGACCTGCGGCTAAGAGTTACTCAGTATCCGCAGAAGGCGGACACGGCCCCGGCCATCGCATCGCGACCCGGGGCCGTGTCTTTGCCGGAAACCGACGAAGGGGCCGCGTACGCCGGACAGTGGCGGGCGCGGCCCCTTCGGGCTCTGGGGGAGGCTTCAGGCAGGCGGCTGCGGCCTGGTGCTTGGTGACTGGTGTCTGATCAGTCGTCGTCGCTGTCGTTGTCGTCCTGGTTGTCGTTGTTGTCGTGGTCGTCGTGGTCGATGTGCTGGTTGAGGACCTTGCCACTGCCGGCGTCGATGATGACCTCGTGGCTCTTGTGGTCCTTGCCGAGGACCTCGACCTCCCAGACGAGGGAGCCGTTGCGGTCGTCGTCGTCGAGTTCGGCGGAGGTCGCGGTGCCGGGGACGGCCTGGAGGGCCTTGGCGGTGGCCTGGGACTGGCTGATCTTGTCGGCCTTGACCTGCGCGCGGTCCTTGGCGGTGTCGTCGAGGTGGCGCTCGTTGTGGGGGAGCTGGACCGAGGACTGCGGGGCCGGGCCGTCGTCGTTCGCGAAGGCGGTCGCGGCACCCGTGCCGCCGATCAGTGCGACAGCGGCAGCCGTGGCGAGGACGACGGCGCGAGGGGTGAGCGTGCGCTTGGCGGTGGCCTTCATGAGGACGTTCCTCCGGATCGTGTCGCGGTCTTGTTCCGCCGGCGGGCCTGTCGCGCCCTTCCGACATCCACCACAGTGCCGACCCGAACCTGAACACAGCCTGAAGCCCTGAAACCCTTCTTCAGGATCCGGCCCCGGGAGGGGTGAAGTGGCCGCCCCCGCAGGGCAGTTGCGGTGTCCCGCTCCAGCTTCAGTGGTTCCTCCGTCCCATGGCCTCCTTGTGGGCCATGTGCGGGCCGGCGGCGGCAGGTTGGCATCCCAGGACGGTGGCCGCAGGTTGGTTCGCGGCTGCGGCCAAGGAGTGTCGGGAAGTGGACCGGCGACGCCAGGCCCGAGCCCACAGGGTGGATGTCCGGTCTTCGCTGAGGGGTGGGCCGCACGGGTGGAAGTTCGATGCTGCTTGGCGTGCCGGGCGTCAAGTGACGGATGCTGCAAGGGTGTTACTGCCCGCGCGGCCGGGAGTGGCGTCCTCAGGTTCGAATCGCGAACGTCGGCCCGAATGTGGCAGTCGGCGCTGAAACAGCAGGTCAGGGCCGCTGGAGCGGTATGCAAGGGTCGAAGGGACAGGTCCCCGGGATCTCGCATGGCGGGATTTCGGCGTTGCGATTGAGTGAATGTCTCGTTCTTCGGGTGCGGAAGGGCCCGATTCTGGTTACAGTTCTGGTTACAGGTCGGTTCACGCAATACGCCACACGATCTCATGCAGGCTGCTGGTTCCACGGGAACGGGCTAGTGAGGCACAGTCCAGACAGCTAGGCAGGTGAAGGGGTGAGCGGTCTCAATGTATCCGGGACGCGAGGTCTTCCTCCATGCACCACTGGTCTATGTAACGGCTGAGATCACCCTTTCCTATGAGCCACGGGTCAACCAGCCCGCAGTGCGCGATGCATTCGCCGAGGGTGTCCGGCAGACTTTTCCACTGCTTCAGCAGGAGCGCGCACTCGCCGTGAAGCTGGAGGAGGTCGATGAAGACATCCCTCCTCAGGTTTTGCCGGCCCTCCGCGCTTTCACTGCCGACTCCGAGGCATCCGTGCTGCTCAAGGCCAGCGCGCTGACCGTGGATACGACTTCCTACACGCAGTTCGAGAAATTTGATGCGTTTCTCGGAGTGGCTCTGGCGGCGTTGGCGGAAAGCGTTCCGGGGGCCATGGTCCGCCGGGTCGGCGTCCGCTATGTGAATGAGATTCGTGTGCCGGGGGAGACTGCCGCGGATCCTGATTGGCCGACGTGGGTATCCGAGTCTTTGCTGGCCGCCCAAGGGCTGCTGCCGAGCGGTCATGCGGCAGGTTCCATGGGTCATGTTCTCTTCCATCTCGAGGATGACTGCTGGACCGGATTTCGCTATGGCGATGTCATCGGGACCACTATCGTCGACCGGGACGTGGCCGTGCGGCGGAAGAAAAGCGCGGAGCCGGAGAACAGCAGGTTCTTTGCTCTCGATATCGATAGCTTCTGGGATCCGAGTGAGCCCGTGAAGTTCGATCCCGATCAAATCGTGAAGATCTGCGATCGACTTCATCGACCCGCCGGCGAACTCTTCCAGGCATCGATCACGGAGCGCGCGAGGAAACATTTCAGGGGGGATCCGGATGAATGATCCGAGGGCAAGAGGTCGTCTCGACTTAGAGGTATTGCGGGCCGTGGCGGACAGCATCCGCCCACGCGCCGAGTGGGCTGCGGAGCAGCAGAGCTACACCAGCTATCAGGCCCTGGACGCGCAGTGGCGGGAAGACGGCCAGCGGTTGCGCATGCGTCACCGGCGCCATGAGCGGGGGCGCCAGGACCACCGCAGGAAGTGGCTGCGGGAGAGGCGACAGGAACTGGCCCGGTCCCTGTCGGTCGAGGACATGCTCCGCGATCTGTCGACAGAGCAAGGTCTCTCGTGGGTGGCAATGTCCCGGATGCTTGGGGTGAGCGTTCCGGCGTTGCGAAAGTGGCGTAGAGCCGGCGGTGTGACTCCTGATAACAGAGATAATCTCGCCGGGCTGGTCGCATTTCTTCGGATCCTCGGTGAAGCGGGTGTGGCAGATCCCGCTCAGTGGATCTCCCTTCCTGTACTTGACGGGTACACCGTCACTCCGCTCGATCTCTATACGCCTCTCACCGCAGTGGATTTGCTCGAACTGGGCGCAGGAGACGAACAACCGGCTACGCTGTTGGAGCGACTGCTGCCCGAGTGGCGCAGTACCCATAAGAGTGAGTACGAAGTATTCATTGCCGAGGACGGAAGGCCATCGCTCCGGCCTCGAAGTTGACGGAGGCGTGCATGGCGGAACAGCTCGACCAGATTCCGTGCATCGGCGAGCTGTACGCCTACAGGGGCGTCCCCGATGTGGACGAGGACGCCCCTCCTCTAGTTCTTCCGTGGCATCAGGGCGACATCTTCGAAAACGTCAACTTACCTGGCCTGGTAAGCACAATGGGCATGCTTTTTCTGCATCCCTGCACCATGCGGAAGGGTGCGGCCCTGGTGGATCACGTCACAATGATCGCGGTCGAGGAGTTCAGCGGCAAGAAAGTGCTGGACGGTGACGAGGCATGGGACCGTCACTGGAAAAGCAGGTATGCGCTGATGCCGCTCGCTAATTTGCGGGACCGTGAGGTGCGCGGCGGTACGCATGTCGCTGACTTCTCCAAGCTCGCCACCGTCCCTTCTTCGGAATTGAACCGGGGTAAGCGAATAGCCACCCTGACGGACACCGGCCGACTGCATCTCCTGCAGCGCTCTTTTCATCACTTCTCACGCGTCGTCGTCCCGCTGGGCGATCTGCGGGCCGGGATGCGGGGAGTGAACAGGGAGATCGAGCTTCAGCACGACTGGGTCGAGGCGGCGTGCGACTCGTGGAAAGAGTGGACGGACGACAGCCTGGCGCGGGCGGAGCAGGAGTTCGATGCGTACCTGACCGCGGAAGAGCGTCGCCGGCGGCTGTCCGACATCCAGCAGGAGACGGACATCGTGTGCGAAGTGATGAAGGAGATCGAGAGCCGCTACAAGTCCTGATCGGTACGTCTCTGCCGAATGGCAGATGTGGGGGGCCTCGGGCCGGGGTGAGACTGCGGAGGCGCGTCGGGGGAGCGGCTGAAGTCGGCTTGCTGTGGTGGGCGAACGGCGCGCATCTGCTGATGACGTGAAGGTGGGCGGCCCATGGGTTTCTTTCAGTTCGTTCCGGCCCGGCGTGTGGTGCCTCTGGTGGGGATGGCGATGGTGATGGCGCTCGTGGGGGCAGGGGGAGCGGCGGGCGGGGGCGGTGGTGCTGCGGATGCCGCGACTGATGCGGATGCCGTGGCTGATGCGCATGCCGCGGGGCCGCGGGCGGCCCGTTGGACGGAGGTGTGGGGGGCTGCGGTGCAGCAGCCCGTCGAGGGGGACGTGGATGACGTTCCGAACTGGTCGGGGAAGGGCTTTCGGCAGCAGTCGGTTCGTCAGGTCGTCCGGGTCAGTGCGGGTGGGGCCCGGGTGCGGATCAGGCTGTCCAACCGGTTCGGTAAGGCGCCGCTGCGGGTGGACGGTGCGGTGATCGCGCGGTCCGGGGGAGGGGCGCAGGCTTGGCCCGGGACCACGCGGAAGGTGACCTTTCGGCACTCCGGTCGACACTCGGCTTCGACGGTGATCCCGGCCGGCGGTGAGGCGGTCGGCGATGCGGTGAGGCTGTCCACGTCCCCGCTGGAGAATCTGGTCGTCACTCTCTACTTCGCCGGGGCGACCGGGCCGGCCACTTTTCACCGGGTCGGGTTGACGACGTCCTATCGGGCCGCCGGGAATCACCTCAATGATGTGCTGGCCAAGGCTTATCGTCAGTCCTCGGAGTCCTCCTACTTTCTCAGTGGGGTCGATGTGTCGGGGCCGTTCCGGGAGCGGCGGAACACGGTGGTGGCGTTGGGGGATTCGGCCACCGATGGGGTGGGGTCCACGCCGGAGGCTCATGGCGGCTTTACGGACGGCCTTGCCGAGCGGCTGGTTGCCGCCCGCCGGAACGTCGGTGTGGTCAATGCCGGCATTGCCGGAAACATGCTGTTGACCAGCAGTTCCTGCTTCGGCGAGAAGGGCGTCACGCGGTTTCGGCGGGACGTCCTGGACCGGCCGGGGGTGCGTACGGTGATTGTCGAGCTGGGGGCCAATGATGTCGGGGCCAACTGGGCCACGGGTCCCTGCTTCCCGTCGTCGCACAAGCCGGTCTCGGCGCGCCAGATCGCCGAGGGCTATCGGGCGTTGATCCGCGCGGCGCACGGGCGGGGGATCAAGGTCATCGGGGCCACCATGGTGCCGCTGAAGGGGTATCCGGGCTACTCCGCCAAGGTCGAGCGGCTCCGTGCGCAGGTCAACCACTGGATCCGCACCAGCGGGGCCTATGACGCGGTCGTCGACTTCGACAAGGCCTTGGCTGACCCGGCCCATCCGGACCGGCCGCGTCCGGGCTATGTCTACGAGGACGGGCTGCACCCCAACGACGCCGGCTACCAGGCCATTGCCAACGCCTTTGATCTCGGGGAACTTTGACGGAGTGTCCGGGTGTCAGGGTCGGTACCCGGTGCCGGGCATGGAGATGTCCGGCACCCAGCCGCCCGAGTTGGTTTATTGGGCCACTTTTTATTGAGGCACCCTTTCCTTTCCTTTCCTTTCGTTGCGTTGCGGTGGTGTCGTGTGCGCCGAGATTTCGGCATGCCGGTGGTGGGCTCCGGCGGTAAAATGACCCCGGTGAAGTTGGGAGTTGGGGCTTCAGTGGCTGCTGTGGGGAAAACGTGCGGGCGCTTGGAAAGGCTTCTAGCGTGAGTGTCATGGGCACTCAACAGACAACACAGGACAAGTACTACGTCGTGATTGCCGGTGACACGCTTTCCGGGATCGCCTCTCGCTTCCATACCACTGTGAAGCAGCTTCAGATCTGGAACAAAATTTCAGATCCCAACGTCATCAAGGTAGGACAGCGGCTGATTGTCGCCAAGGCTTCGACGGGAGAGCCGCAGCCCGGCGATCCCAGCTTCGTTCCGTTCCCCGGTGGTGAGTGGTTCAAGACGCTGCCGACCAGCCCGATCATCCAGATGATGGGGCTGCGCCTGGTGGAGGAAGGGTGCGGCTCCCCTTACGGGTTCAGCGGGCCCGGGCCCAAGTGGAATGACAAGCACCGTCAGGCCTATGCCTCCTTCCAGCGCGCCCTGGGGTACTCGGGCTCGGACGCGGACGGCTGGCCGGGGCGGAAGTCCTGGGACCAGCTGCGTGTTCCGTTCCCGGAGGAGGACTACGGCGCCGCTGAGTGAGACTGGCCGGTGCGCCGGTGCGCCGGTGTGGCGCCCGGTCCGGCTGGTCGGCCGGTCAACTCGCATTGCATTGCGTTGCATTGCATTGCGTGAAAGTGGAATCCCTGTCTTGTGGCTGCCGGGGAATGTGGCGGCTGCGGGCCGGGGATTGCCGGATTGTCGTGGGGGTGGGGTGGGCATGGGGATTGCCGTGGGGCGGGAGTGCTGTGGGGTGGCGCGGTAAAATGGTGGAATCCGGAATTACCTTTCAGGTGTGATGCGGAAAGTGGGCAGTGGTCACGGTGGGTGCGCGGATGGTGGGGGAAATGGGCGGGGTCCGGCGGGGGGTTGTGGTGATCCGGCGCGCCGAGGGGCGGGATGCCAAACGGCTCACTCGGCTGGTGCGGAGTTCTCGCGCCTATGAAGGGCGGTATTCCTCGATGGTCGAGGGGTACCGGGTGGGGCCGGACTACATCGAAGCGCATCGGGTGTTTGTCGCCGTGGAGGAGGGGGGCGACGGTGCGGGCGCGGGTGAGCGGGATTCTGAGCGGGTGTTGGGGTTCTATGCGCTCATGGTGGAGCCGGCCGAGCTGGACCTGATGTTTGTGGCGGACCATGCGCAGGGGTACGGCATCGGGCGTCGGCTGGTTGAGCACATGCGGGAGGAGGCGTGGCGCGCCGGGCTCGACAGCGTGCGGGTGGTGTCGCATCCGCCTGCCGAAGGGTTCTACTGCAGCATGGGTGCCCGGCCGGTCGGAATGGTGCCGGCGAATCCGCCTGCGGTGATGTGGGACCGGCCGGAGCTCGCCTTCCTGGTGGGGCCCGGCGGGGAGAGTTGATCCTGTGATCGCGGGGTCTGGCAGGGCGCGGACCTGGGCGTGAGGGCGTGAGGGCCCGAGGGCGTGAGGGCCCGAGGGGTGGTCGCCGGGTGGCAGGCTTCGGGCAGGGCGACGTAAGGCGTAAATCGTTGGCCAGGCAGGTCTTTTGCGGTGATTGTGTGAGTATGACGCGATCATTTGAGGAGCTGGTGGCCGAGGCCGAGGCCGTATCGGTCGAGGGGTGGGACTTCTCGTGGCTGGCGGGGCGAGCCACGGAGGAGCGGCCCTCGTGGGGATATCAGCGGGCGATGAGTGAGCGGTTGGCGCGTGCGTCGGCGGCGTTGGACATCCAGACGGGCGGCGGTGAGGTGCTCGCCGGGGCGGCGAAGCTGCCGCCGGTGACGGTGGCCACGGAGTCCTGGCCGCCGAATGTCGCCAAGGCCACCGCGTTGTTGCATCCGCTCGGCGCGGTGGTGGTGGCCGATGCGGACGAGCCGCCGCTGCCGTTCGCCGATGAGGCCTTCGACCTGGTGACGAGCCGTCATCCGGTGACCGTGTGGTGGGAGGAGATCGCCCGGGTGCTGCGGCCCGGCGGCACCTACTTCTCCCAGCAGGTCGGTCCGGCCAGTGTGTTCGAGCTGGTGGAGTACTTCCTGGGGCCGCAGCCGGAGCACATTCGGCGGGGCCGTCATCCCGAGGACGCGCGCCGGGCGGCGGAGGCCGCGGGTCTTGAGGTGGTCGACCTGCGTGCGGAGTCACTGCGGACCGAGTTCTTCGACATCGGGGCGGTCATCTACTTCCTGCGGAAGGTGGTGTGGATGGTGCCCGGCTTCACGGTCGCGCAATACCGGGACCGGTTGCGGGAGTTGGATGAGCTGATCCGCAGGGAGGGGCCCTTTGTGGCGCAGACGACCCGGTTTCTGATCGAGGCGCGGAAGGCCTGAGTCTCTTCGGTCCGTTTGTTCCGGCCGTCTCCTCGGTCGGTCTGTTCGGGCTGCCTCTTCGGTCCGTCTGTTCGGGACGTCTCTTCGGTCCATCTGTTCTGGACGTCTCTTCAGGCTGTCTGTTCTGGCCGTGCCGCCGGACGACCACCCCCTACCGGCGGCGGGCTGCCGAGGCGATCGTGGCGCGGGCCTCGTCTGCGGACAGGCCGGTGTGGCGGGCGGCCTCCGTCAGCCTGGCGGCGAGTTCCTGGCCGAGGCCGGACTCCTCGGCGCGGCAGGCGGCCCAGAAGAGGCGGGCATTGCGCTGGCCGGGCGGGGACGCCCGTACGAACCGTATGAGCGCAGCGGCGGGCTGGGGCGGGACGCCGTACGGCGGCTCACGGTGGGTGGTCGGGGGCGGGGCCGTGAGGAGCCTGAGCAGGGTGGCCGGCACGGGGGCGGGGCGGCGTGGTGTGTCCGGTGCAAGGACATACCGGCCGTGGGTGGTGAGTGAGCCGGGGCCGACGAGATAGCCGCCCGTGCCGCGGACGTCGATGCCGGGGGCGAGCCGGCCGACCGAATTCGATACGGGCGGGGACGGCGGGCCGGTGAACCAGAGGTGGCGGCCGCCGCTGGGGGTCAGGACCGTGACGGTCGGCGGGACCGGGAAGTCGTGCTGTTCGGCGACGAACCGGAGGGCGGTCAGGCCGTCGGCGCCGTTCTTGGTGTCGAGGTCGATGCCGATGAGGTGGTGCGGGGGCCGTCCGCAGGCGATGCCGTAGCCGGTGGCCCACGGCGCGGCGGCGAACATCCGGCGGACGGCGAGCGGGTCGGTATGCGCGTCGTGGACGCCGTGGCCGAGTCGGCCGCAGGCGCCGCGGCAGGGCGGGACCTCGGGGTGCCCGCGGTGCGGGGATCGGAGGGCGGGGAGCTTGCTGCGGGTCAGCGGGATGACGGGGTAGCCGGCCTCGGCGGCGAGGAGTGCCTGGGCGAGAGCGGTGGCGGGCGCGTCCGCCGTGGGCCGGGCGAAGCGCAGGTCGGCCCACGGGTTGGGCTGCGGGCCGGCCCCTGGGGCGGGGCGGCCGCCGGCCCAGGGATCGGGCGGGTGGTCGGTCGGTGTTCCGGCATGGCGGCGGTGCATGGCCATGGCTCCATTTTCGTACGAATGTTCGATGAAGGGAAGGGGGGCGTGTGTGCAGTGGCCCGCGCACCGGTTCGTCCGTGCGCCGGGTGGGGCTCGTCGGCCGTGCCGTGGGCGGGCCCCAGGCGGGGGCGGGCATCGGTGTGGGGGTGTGACCGGGGTGACGGATGCGACGGGGGTTTACCCGGGGTTCCTCATGCTTGCGGGGGAATCGCTGCTTCGCGACGGGTTCACCGGGGATTCGTGGGCAAGGCTGAGTTCGCGACGTCGAGGCAAGCATCGCGGTGGTCGGCCAACTTCCCGATGAGTAAGCGGAGTTCAGCAATTCGTATCCGGATCGAGCAAGGCGGACCGGCCAGGTGGACCGGCTAGGCAGGCCGGCCAGGCAGACCGGCAAGCGGGCTCAGCAAGCCCGCAGGCCAAAACCAGAAGTCGTGTTCCGTAGGAGGAAGAGACATGGCAAGCATCCGTACTGCCCGCGTCATCGCCGTGGCCGGCGCGCTGCCCTTTGCGGCCGCGCTTTTCACCGGCGTGGCGCAGGCCGACAACGGCGGCTTTGCGACCAGCGGGTCGAGCTCGGCGGCGACGAGCCAGACGGGGACCGGTGTCGGCGGCGACAACCTCGGCAACTCGACCACCGGGCAGCAGGTCGCCAACGGCGCCGGCGCCTCCAACCAGAACAACACCGCGAGCGTGAACGGCACGTCCGGCCCCACGGAGATCCACCAGACCAACGCCACCGTCACCTTCAACAACCCCGGGTGATCCGGTTCAACAACCTCGGGTGATCCGGTTGAAAAACCTCGGGTGATCCGGCCCGCCGCGCAGGGCGCGGTGGCCGGCCGGCAGGGGAGGTCTGGCAGGGGAGCCGGTAGGGGAGAGTCGACAGGGCAGGGCCGACAGGGGGGGGGAGCTGGCAGGGGAGAGCTGAGAGGGGAGAGCCGGCAGGGGAGGGCTGGCAGGGGAGACGTCAGGGCCGGCACGGAGAGAATGGGGCTTCTCCGGGGTTCACTGCGCCGACCTTGACAGCGAGCGGGTTTCTGACGGACAGTCAGAAACCCGCTCGCTCGTTCGTATGCCCGGACCCAGCGCACCGGGTGTACGGCCACCAGAAGGGGAGGCCGCCGACGTGCACCTCGCCCCCACCGCGCACCAGGAGCGACTGCGCACCGCACTCCGTTCGTACTTCCGGGAGGTAATGCCGGACGGGCCGGTCGAGGACGCTGCGGCGCAGCGGGCGGTACTGCGCCGGATCGGCGCCGACGGCATGCTGGGCCTGGGCTGGCCGACCGCGTACGGAGGGCAGGGCCGCGGCCCCGACGAGCAGTTCGTCTTCTTCGACGAGGCGTACCGCGCGGGCGCCCCGGTCTCGATGGTCACCCTCAACACCGTCGGCCCGACGCTGATGAAGTACGGCACCCAGCAGCAGAAGGACTACTTCCTGCCGCGCATCCTCAGTGGCGAGCTCGTCTTCGCGATCGGTTATACGGAGCCCGAGGCCGGCACGGACCTCGCCGCCCTCCGCACCCGCGCGGTGAAGCAGCCGGGCGACGCCCCCGAGGGCGCCGGGCCAGGCGGTGCCCCCGAGGGCGCCCAGTCAGGCGGTGCCCCCGAGAGTGCCCGGCCAGGTGGGGCCGCCGAGGGTGCCCAGTCAGGCGGTGCCCCTGAGGGTGCCCGGCCAGGTGGTGCCCCCGAGGGTGCCTGGCCAGTGGGTGCCCCCGAGGGTGCCCACTGGCTGATCAACGGCAGCAAGAGCTTCACCAGCAACGCCCACCAGGCCGACTGGATCTGGCTCGCCTGCCGCACCGACCCCGACGCGCCCAAGCACCGGGGCATCTCGATCATCCTTGTGCCCACCGACGCCCCCGGCTTCTCGTGGACGCCGATCGAGACCGTCGGCGGGCTCACGACCACCGCCACGTACTACGACGGCATCCGCGTCCCGGCCGGGAACCTCGTCGGTGAGGAGAACGCCGGCTGGCAGCTGATCACCAATCAGCTCAACCATGAACGCGTCGCGTTGGCCGCCATCGGCATGCAGGCCGAGGACGCTTTCGAGGCGGCGCTGGCGTACGCCCGTACGCCGGACCGGGAGACCGGTGAGCGGCCCGCCGACCGCCCCTGGGTACGGACCCGGCTCGCCGAGGCGCACGCCCGGCTGGCCGCCACCCGGCTGCTGAACTGGCGGCTGGTCGGCGACGTGGGCGCCGGGACGCTCAGCCCCGGCGACGCCAGCGGCGTCAAGTTCGCGGGAACGGAGAGCACCGTCGAGGTCTACCGGATGTGCCAGGAAGTGGCCGGCGACGCGGCCCTGGTACGGGCCGGTTCGCCGGGCGGCTTCGGGGACGGGGAGCTGGAGCGGATGAACCGTGCGGCGCAGATCAACACCTTCGGGGGCGGAGTGAGCGAGGTCCAGCGGGAGATCGTCGCGACGATGCGGCTGGGGATGCGGAGGGGGCGGCGATGAGCGGGGTGGTCGGGGCGAGTGGGGCGGTCGGGGCGAGTGGGGTGAGCGGGGCGAGAGGGGCGTCTCCTGAGGGGGCGACGGCGGCCGGGCGGCCCGGCGACGGTCCTCCCCCTGACCTCACACACGAGCGGCTCAAGGCCTATGAGGGCAGGCCGACCGCGGCCGCCGGTGTGGGGAAGGACCTGGTCAACGAGCCGATGATCCGGCACTGGTGCGAGGCCGTGGGTGACACCCATCCCGCCTACCGGGGACCGGACGCCATCGCCCCGCCGACCATGCTGCAGGCCTGGACGATGGGCGGCCTCTCGGGCCACGCGGACCGCTCGGGTGCGTACGACGAACTGTCCCGGCTGCTGGACAGCGCCGGGTACACCTCCATCGTGGCCACCGACTGCGAGCAGGAGTATCTGCGGCCGCTGCGGCCCGGTGACCGGATCACCTTCGACTCGGTGATCGAATCGGTGTCGGAGCGCAAGACCACGAAGCTGGGCACCGGGCACTTCATCACGACGCGGATGGACATCCGCGCGGACGGCGAGCCCGCCGGGACGCATCGCTTCCGCGTCCTCAAGTACGCCCCGGCGGCACGGCTCCCCAAGACGGCTGAGCGGCCGCAGGCGACGGAGCCGGCCCAAGCGGTCGAGCGGCCGCAGGCGACGGAGCCGTCCCGGGCGGCCGAGCAGCGCACAGCGGCTGAACAGCGCAAAGCGGCTGAGCAACACATGTCCGCAGCGGCCGAGCACCGCAAGACGCCCGAGCGGCGCACCCCGCGGCGCCCCCGCCCCGTCATCAACCGCGACAACGCCGGCTTCTGGGAGGGCGTCCGCGGGCACCGGCTGCTGATCCAGCGCTGCACGGGCTGCCGGACGCTGCGCTTCCCCTGGCTGCCGGGGTGCAACGCCTGCGGGTCGCCCGACTGGGACACCGTCGAGGCGAGCGGCGCGGGAACGGTCTTCTCCTACGTCGTGATGCACCATCCGCCCTTCCCCGCCTTCACGGTGCCCGACCAGCCGGCCGACGGGGCGGGTCCCAACGCGGCGGCGGCCCCGGGCGCGGCAGGCTCCGACGCGGCAGGCCCCGACGCAGCAGACCCCGGCGCGGCGAGCCCCTACGCGGTCGGGTTGATCGAGCTGGCGGAGGGGGTGCGGATGGTCAGCAATATCGTCGGCATCCCCTACGACAAGGTGCGGATAGGGATGCCCGTACGGCTCGAATTCCTGCGTGCGGACGAGGAGTTGGAGCTGCCGGTCTTCCGGGTGGCCGAGGGTGGTGAGGGGTGAGATGGACTTCACGCCCACGCCGGAGCAGACGGCGGCCCGTGAGCTGGCCGCGGAGATCTTCGGCGATCTGTCCACACCGGAGCGCCTCGCCGCGGGCGGCAGCGGCACCGACGCCGGACTGTGGAAGGCGCTGTGCGCGGCCGGTCTGCCGGGCGCCGCGGAGGAGACCGGCCTGCTCGGCCTCGTCCTGATGCTGGAGGAGCAGGGCCGTACGACGGCGCAGGTGCCGTTCGCCGCGACCTGCGTGTACGGCCTGCTGGCGGTCGGCGCGCACGGCAGCGCGGCGCAGCGGGCGCGGCTGCTGCCGGCGCTGCGGGCCGGTGACGCGGTCGCCACCGGGGCCTTTCCGGCGCGGCGCGGCGGCGTACGGGCCGAGGAGGCGGCGGACGGGACGGGGCGGCTGACCGGCGTCGTCCCCGTGGTGCCGTGGTTGCGCGCGGCCACCCATGTCCTGGTGCCGGACGGGGACACACGGACGCTGTGGCTCGTACGCCCCGACGACGCCGGGGCGCGGCGGGACCCGGTCGAGACCACCGCTCCGTGGTCGGCGGGCCGCCTCACCCTGGACGGCGCCCCCGCCGAACGCCTGGGCCACGACGCCGAGGCCCCGGCCCACGATGCCGAGGCCCCGGCCCACGACGCCCAGCCCCTCGCCCGCGACGCCCAGGCCTCAGCCAACGACGCCCAGGCCCCGGCCCAGCACGCCCAGGCCCCCGCCCGCACCACCCAGACCCCCGCCCCCGCCAGCCCCACCGACCCCATCCACCCCGACCCCTACACCGACACCCTGACCCTCGCCCGCACCGCCTTCGCCGGTCTCCAGGCAGGCGTCTGTGCCGGTTCCCTGGCCCGTGCGGTGTCCCACACCACCACCCGCGAACAGTTCGGCCGCCCGCTCTCCACGAACCAGGGCGTGCTGCTGCGCGCCGCCGACGCCCACATGGACATCGAGGCCATCCGGCTCACCGCCTACGAGGCGGCCTGGCGCCGGGACGCGGGCCTGGACGCCGGGCCGCATGCGCTGACCGCCGCCTGGTGGGCGTCCGAGGCGGGCACCCGTGTGGTGCACACCGGCCAGCATCTGCACGGCGGTATCGGCGCCGACGTCGACCACCCCGTCCACCGGCACTTCCTCTGGGGCAGACAGCTCGCCGGATATCTGGGCTCGGGAGCCGAAGCCCTGGAGGAACTGGGGGAGTTGCTCACCGGGGAGCGCTCGACGCCGGCCGCCCGCCCGGACGAGCCGCCCCGGGCCAGCCGACCCGGACCACCCGCCCGGACCAGCCGCCCCGGACCAGCCGACCCGGACCCGGACGGAGGCCCCATGAAAGCCGGTGACGAGCTCCCCACCCTCACCATCCCCCTCACCCGCACCCTGATCGTCGCCGGAGCGCTCGCCTCCCGCGACTACCAGGACGTGCACCACGACGCCGAGGCGGCCCGCGCGAAGGGGTCCCCGGAGATCTTCATGAACATCCTCACCACCAACGGGCTGGTCGGCCGCTACATCACCGACCACTTCGGCCCCCGCTGCACCCTGCGCAAGGTTGCCATCCGCCTGGGCGCCCCCAACTACCCGGGAGACACCATGGTGTTGAGCGGAACCATCACCGAGGTGACGGACGGTGCGGCGGTGGTGCGGGTCGTCGGAGCGAACGGCATCGGCCACCACGTCACCGGCACGGTGACCGTGGGCCTCCCGGAGGGCACGGTATGAGCGTCCACCGCCCCGACTCCCTCGGTGGCCGGGCCGCCATCGCCGGCATCGGCGCGACCGAGTTCTCCAAGGACTCCGGCCGCAGCGAACTGCAGCTCGCCGTCGAGGCCGTACGCGCCGCCCTCGACGACGCCGGGCTGACCCCCGCCGACGTCGACGGGCTGGTCACCTTCACCATGGACACCAACCCCGAGATCACCGTCGCCCAGGCGGCCGGCATCGGCGAGCTCTCGTTCTTCTCCCGGGTCCACTACGGAGGCGGCGCGGCCTGCGCCACCGTCCAGCAGGCGGCCCTCGCGGTCGCCACCGGAATCGCCGAAGTCGTCGTCTGCTACCGCGCGTTCAACGAGCGCTCCGGCCGCCGCTTCGGCTCCGGCGTACAGCAGCGGGAGCCTTCCGCCGAGGGCGCGGCGCTCGGCTGGAACCTCCCCTTCGGCCTGCTCACCCCCGCCTCCTGGGTCGCCATGGCCGCCCAGCGCTACCTGCACACCTACGGGCTGGCCCCGGACGCCTTCGGCCCGGTCGCGGTGACCGACCGCCGCCACGCCGCCCGCAATCCGGCGGCGTACTTCTACAACAAGCCCATCACCCTCGCCGACCACGCAGCCTCCCGCTGGATCGTGGAGCCACTACGGCTGCTGGACTGCTGCCAGGAGACGGACGGTGCCCAGGCGATCGTGGTGACCTCGCCCGAGAGGGCCCGTGCGCTGCCCCGCCCGCCGGCGCTGATCACGGCCGCGGCACAGGGCGCGGGCCGCGCCCAGGAGCAGATGACCAGCTTCTACCGCGACGGTCTGACCGGTCTCCCCGAGATGAACGTGGTCGCCCGCCAGCTCTGGCGGACCGCCGGTCTCACCCCCGCCGATATCGACGTCGCGATCCTCTACGACCACTTCACCCCCTTCGTGCTGATGCAGCTGGAGGAGTTCGGCTTCTGTGCGCCCGGCGAGGCCTCGGACTTCGTCGCCGCGGACACCCTCCCCCTGAACACCCACGGCGGCCAGCTCGGCGAGGCCTACCTGCACGGCATGAACGGCATCGCCGAGGCCGTCCGCCAGCTCCGCGGCACCTCCGTCAACCAGGCGGGCACCCCCGCACATGTGCTGGTCACCGCGGGTACGGGGGTGCCGACGTCGGGGCTGGTACTCGGCGCGGACGTTGTGTGACCGTCGTCATCCGTCTTCCGGACGGCCCTGCGTCAGCCCCGGACGGCCGGGAGGCAGCGCCGGGCGGCTCAGCGCCACCGCGGCCGCGATGAGGCCGAGCATGACGATCTCGATGACGGCCTGCACGGGCAGCCCCATGACGTGCATGTCCGGTGTGTCGAAGGGGTGGTCGAAGTACGCCGCCCCGGGGTAGAGGATGGCCGCTGCCTGGCTGACCCAGTAGAGACCGGCGAATCCGGTGGCGGCGTAGAGGTGGGAGCGGGCGTCACCGCGCCGGCGCCACACGAAGAACAGGGTGGCCACGGCGAGCAGGGTGCCCATCGCCATTGTCTGGCCGTTGTGGAACTTGGCGTGCGGGGGCCAGAGCGGATTCAGTACGTGGGTTTCGTTCCAGTCGGCGACATACGGCGAGATCCCGGTGAAGACCGCGACCACAGTGAGCAGCACCTTTCCGGCCGTCGCCCGGGTCTTGGTGCCCTGCCCGCTATGGGAGGCGCGTTCGGTGGAGTTGCTGGACATCGGTAAAGCCTTTCTTTTCAAGGGAGTTGAGGAGGTGCGGCCTGGGTGGGTGAGGACTGGTCCGGCGCCCGCGCCCGCGCCGGTGCCGCCGCTGCCGCTGCCGGTGTCAAACCGCGGCAGTGGCGGCCGGTTCATGACCGGTCGCATAGCGGTAGGAGGCGCCGATGACCTTCTTGGCCACCGCCAGCTCCGCCTCGTCGCGCGGGGCGTAGAGCATGACGACGTTGATGCCGAGGTGGGAGAGCGGGTGCCGCTCGCCCCACCCGGAGGCGAGGAAGGCGGCGTGGTCGGCCGGGTCCAGGGCCAGGTGCAGACTGCCGTCGGCATGCAGATGCGCGAACTCCGCGTCGCCTCGCGGCGGCAGGAGACGGGCCCCCTCGGCCGGTGCGACACCGTCGAGGAACACCGCCCAGCTGCTCGGGGCGGAGATCTCGCTGCGGCCCGTGATGATGTGCGGCAGCCTGGCGGCCATCCACCGCCGCAGTTCTTCCCTGATCCGGGGCGGGCTGGTCTGGGTGAACTGGAGGTGCGGGACCTCGGGCCCCGTCTCGGGCCGGTCGCCTGCCCGCTCGGGGAGTGCTGGGAGAGTCATGGTGCTGCTCCGGAGAGTCATGGTGCTGCTCCTTCGTAGGGCGTCGCGCGCCTAAGCCTCAGGCGGCGGTCGTGCGGCGGTCCGGCCGGTACCGGGTCCGGCCGGTACCGGGTCCGGCCGGTACCGGCTCGCTCTCCCTCCACGCTACTTTCCTCGGTATAGTGGTTACCTTCAGGAAAGTGCCTTGAGGTAAGTGCCTTCGGGAAAGTGCCCTGCGCCCATGGCGGGCCGGGCGGATCAGGAGGGATCATGACGGGGCCGAACGAGCAGCCGTGTCCGATCAATCCGGTGGTTGACCTGCTGTTCAGCCGCTGGACCACACCGATCGTGTGGGTGCTCGAACACCACGGACGGCTGCGCTTCAACGAGTTGCAGCGACTGGTGCCGTCCATCACCCCTAAGGTCCTCACCCAGCGACTGCGTCAGCTGGAGCGCGACGGACTGGTGGTCCGCACCTACCACGCGGAGATCCCGCCCAGGGTGGAGTACGAGATCAGCGATCTGGGCCGCACCCTGGTCCCGGTCTTCCAGACCCTCCACGGCTGGTCGCAGTCCCACCTTCCGCAGGTCATCGCCGCACGTCAGGCGTATGACACCGCGCGGGAGGAAGAGGCGGCCTGGGCCGAGGGCTGAGGCGGGGCAGCCCGACGGAAGGTCATCCGCCGCAGGCCGCGTTCGCCTTTGTCCCCTGTCACCCGGAGTCCCCCCTGAGGAGGTGAGGCAGGCCCCACCCGTACAACTTGAGGCGGATAGGGCTTCGGCACCTGGGGGCGATCCCTTTACCCCACCCTCGCTCTTAGCGTGGTGCCCATGACCACGCCTGTGTGCACCAGCGCTTCGACCGCCGCTGTGTTCCCGACGTTCTCGTCCTATGTACGGGCCCGGGGGCCGGTCCTGCTGCGCACCGCGCGGTCGCTGTCACCCAACCCGAACGACGCCGAGGACCTCCTCCAGACGGCGCTGACCAAGACCTATGTGGCCTGGGACCGTATCGAGGACCACCGCGCCCTGGACGGCTATGTCCGTCGCGCGCTGATCAACACCCGCACCTCCCAGTGGCGCAAGCGCAAGGTCGAGGAATTCGCCGTCGACGAGATGCCGGAGCCGGACCCGCTGCCGGGTCCCGACCCGGCCGAACTCCAGGGACTGCGCGACGCGATGTGGCGCGCGGTGATGCGACTGCCCGCCCGCCAGCGGGCCATGGTCGTCCTCAGGTATTACGAGGACCTGAGCGAGGCCCAGACCGCCGAGGTCATGGAGGTCTCCATTGGCACCGTCAAGAGCGCCGTCTCCCGCGCCCTGGCCAAACTCCGGGAAGACCCGGAACTGGCGATGCTCTCGTCCTGATCCGGACGCGTAGTGCGGCCCGATGGAGTGCGCCCGGCAAATGCGCCCTTACCGCACTTCTCCGGCCGGCCCTACGCTCTCCGTAGCTCTGCACTGACAGACGAAGGAGGGCGAAGTGGGCAAGCATCGCAGCCCGATTGGAGATGACGGACAGCAGCCGGGGCGGCCGATCCCACCCGAGCCTGAGCCGACTCCACCGCCGAAGCCCGAGCAGGCTCGTTGACCTCGTCCCCGGTGCCGGACGAAGCCATCGGCGATCTGCTGGACCAGATCGCCGAGCAGCTCGGCTTCCCCGTCCCCGCTCACCTGCGCGCTGCCCTGGACGCCGTACCCCGCCACCTTTTCCTGCCGCCCACGCTGTGGTTGCGCGACGGGAACGGCGGCTACGAGCCGTGTGACCGGGAGAGCGACCCCGACCGCTGGTGGCGCGCCGCATACCGCGACGCCCCTCTCGTCACCCAGTTCACCGAGGGGCCCGACGGCGACCGTGTCCCGTCCTCCTCCGCGTCGATGCCCAGCGTGGTCGTCCGGATGCTGATGGCGCTCGACGCGCGGGCGGAGCACTCGGTGCTGGAGATCGGTACCGGCACCGGGTTCAACGCGGCCTTGCTCGCCTTCCTCTGCGGCGCGGGGAACGTGACCTCTCTCGATGTCGACCCCGGGCTGACGAGCCGCGCACGGCGGGCGCTGCAGGCCAGTGGGCAGCAGCCGGACGTGGTGTGTGCGGACGGCGCGGGCGGCTGGCGGCCGAACGCTCCCTACGACCGGATCATCGCCACCTGCTCCGTCCGCACCGTGCCACTCCCTTGGCTGGAGCAGACCGTGACCGGCGGTCTCCTCGTCATCCCGTGGGACACCCCCTGGTGCAACTTCGGGACGCTCATCGCCACGAAGCAGGCGGACGGGACCGCCGAGGGTGTGCTCGCTCCCTACGGGGCGTTCATGCTGATGCGGGCCCAGCGGGTCGATGTCGAGCTGCACCGCGACGTACTGCGTGACGGCCAGAATCCCGCTCTGTCGGTCACGGAGCTGTCCCCCTGGTCGGTTGCCGGGACGGACCTCGATGCGCAGCTGCACATCGGCCTCCGGGTGCCGGGGACGTGGCACGCGTGGGACGCCGAGGTGGGAGCGGCGCATACGCGGCTGTGGCTGGCCGATGACGAGGCGACGAGTTGGGCCGCAGTGGACTACGACGGCCGGCAGCTGTCGACGTTCGCGGTCGCTCAGTACGGCCCCAGGAGGCTGTGGGACGAGGTGGTCCATGCGTACGAGGGGTACGTGGCCGCCGGCCGCCCGGGAGTGGCACGGCACAGGCTGCGGATTTCCCCTGACGGTGACGGTCCGGGGACCCGCCACCATGTGTCCCTGAGCTGAGGGCCGGGCACCGACCCGTGTGGTGTGAGGCGTCTTCGTCGCGGACGAGGCGCCTCGTCGCCGGTGTCTGCCACCTCGGCCACCCAAGGGTGACGCAGGCCACATGATCCGCCGTCATACGGGAGCGCTCCGGGATTCGGGTGCCGGGTGACAGTCCACACGACAGAAGGAGAAAGCAATGCGCAACCGTCGTCTGCGGACCGGTGCCGTACTGTCCGCCGCGGCCGCCAGCGTGCTGACCCTTGGCCTCGCGACCAGCGCTCAGGCGTCGTCCGGCGACGCGGCCCCGAGCGAGGCACGGGCCAAGGCCGCCTGCCCGGTCGACAATGTGTGCTTCTTCCCCGAGCCCGACTTCCGCGGGACCCCGTCGAACGTCAACCCGGCGAACATGCCGATATGTGGTGCGACCCCGAACATCGCCAAGTCGGTCGTCAACCACACCGGCGAGGTCTACTCGTTCTACGACCACGAGAAGTGCGGTGGCGCGAAGGTGACCCTCAGCCCGGGGCAGGAGAACCCCAACCTCACCGCTGTCAGCTGGCGCTGAGGCGACACCCCCTACGTGGCTGACGGGTCGGGCCCGGTTTCGGTCGGACCGACGCCAAGAGCGCAACGGAACAACCGGAGTCCCGCGACTAGCGCTGGTCGCGGGACTCCGCGGTGTGAACGCCAGGGGCGGGGCCGATTGACGTTGGTCAGGGGCGCCGTCGTGTGGCCGCGTAGCGCGACGGGGTGGTGCCCACGTGCCGGGTGAAGTGCCGGTGCAGATGGGCTTGGTCGTGGAAGCCCACGGTGGCCGCGACCTCCGCCGGACGCCGGCCGTCGAGCAGGAGTCCACGGGCCCGCTCGATGCGCTTTCCGGTCAGGTAGGTGTGCGGCGGCAGGCCGTAGGTCTGCTTGAAGCAGCGGATCAGATGTGTGGGGTGGGCGTGCAGGACGGCGGCCGCCTCCTGCAGTGAGATACCGGTCGGCAGACGGGAGTCCAGGAGATCCCGCAGTGCGGCGGCCAGCTGGTTCGCCTCCCGGCCCGGCGTACGCGGCGGCTGGAGCGCGGCCAGGTGGAAGAGCAGCCGCTCCCGGATGAAGGACAGCCGGGATTCGGCTTCGAACTCCTCGCCTGTGTGCACAGCGGCTACGTGCCCCTCGTCCCGGTGGCCCAGGGACGTGTGCAACTGGTGGATGCGATGGCGCAGCAGCTCGTCGCCGAAGACCGGGCCGTCCACCGCCCGCCCGGTCAGTTCCTCGGGAAGCACGGTCGCGTCGAGGTAGAGCACGCGCTTGCGGAACCCGGCCGCGGTGACCGTCCTGCCGTCGTGGGCGACACCGGGCGGCAGCAGTACGACCGTGCCGCTGCCGGCCGCGCCATGACGGTGGCGGTCACAGGCGAAGTCGACCGCCCCGTCATTGAGGATCATCAGGGCCCAGGTGTCATGGGTGTGGGACGGATACGCGTGCTCGGTGAAGTGCGCGTGGAAGACCTCGGCGATTCCCGGCACGGTCGGGCGCCAGGCGCTGATCGTCGTACGGGGCGGGCCGTCTGTCATGCCAGGAACGTACAAGACCGCCGGATGCCGGGCACGGCAGTCTCAAGGCATGAACAATTCTCCCGTTCCCGTCAATATCGCCGACAAGCTCGCGCAGTTCAGTGACCTGTGGTCGCAGAAGAAGATCGCCCAACTCAACGACTACGAGGTCAAACTCGCCAAGCTGAAGGGCGAATTCGTCTGGCACAAGCACGACGACACCGACGAACTGTTCCTGGTCATCAGCGGCCGGCTCACCCTCCAGCTCAGGGACGGCGACGTGACGCTCGGACCCGGCGAGCTGTACGTGGTCCCGCAGGGCGTCGAGCACTGCCCGGTGGCGGACGAGGAGACCGCCATCCTGCTCTTCGAACCGGTCGGTACGCCCAATACGGGCGACGCGGGAGGGTCGAGGACCAAGGCGCCCGAGACCCTCTCCTGACTCAGCCCTCGGCGGCGGCGTACGCGACGAAGTCGGCCCAGGCGGACGGCCGGAGGTGCAACTGGGGCCCGTCGGGGTTCTTGGAGTCGCGGATGTGGATGGTGGAGGGGGTGGGGGCGACTTCGAGGCAGTCGTGGCCGTTACTGCTGTCGCTGTGGCTGCTCTTCTGCCAGCCGACCTCAAGGCAGTCGTCGCGCTCGTTGCTGTTGCTGTAGCTGCTCTTCTGCCAGGCGACTTCGAGGCACTCATTGCCGTTGCCCTGGCCGCTGTAGCTGCTCTTGGTCCACTCCAGCTCGGAAACGTCTCCGGCAGAGGGCTTGAGGGTCATGTCTCTCCCAGCGCTTTCTCGATGAAGGCCAGTGACTCCCGGGGCGTGAGAGCCTGCGCCCGGATGATGCCATACCGCAGTTCGAGGATCCGGGTCTCTTTCGGGCCGGAGATCAGGCGGCTGCTGAACTGGTCATCGGGGCGCCCCACTACTGAACCGTCCCCGAATTTCAGAATCTCGATCTCACCGCCCATCCCGGCATGGTCGTCGAGGTTCGTCGGCATCACCTGGATCTCGACGTTCCGCAACTGACCTACCTCCAACAGGTGTTCGAGTTGTCGTCGCAGGACCATTGTGCCTCCGATGGGGCGGCGCAGTGTCACTTCTTCCTGGACGAACATGAGCGCCGGCGCAGGGGTCCGGGCGAAGATCGACTGACGAGCCATGCGCGCGGCCACCTCGCGTTCTACTTTGTCCGGCGAGTAGGCAGGGCGTCGCATCTCGAACAATGCGTGCGCGTACTCCTTCGTCTGTAACAGGCCGTGCAGGTTGTGATTGCCGTAGGCGCCCAGTTCGACGACCTCGGCTTCCCACCTCGTCAGGTCGCGAATCCTCTTCGGGTACCTGGCCCGCTCCACGTCCTTCTTCATCGCGGCGATCTTGCCGCCCGCGCCCAGCACTTCATCGGCCTTGTCGAGAAGCTCGGGGCGGGGAATACGCACGCCACGCTCGATCTTGTAGATCAGGTTCTCCCCGTACCCGACGGCCGCCCCGAACTCAGCCGGACGCATCCCCGCCGCCTCCCGCCACATTTTGAGCTGGCGCCCGACCGTCTCAACAGCCGCCTGCGCGTCGTCTTCCGGGTCGAGTTCCCAACCCCCGTCTTCCGCACCGTCAACACTCATCCACTTCCACCTCCTGGACAGCGGGGACGCCTCTGGACAACCCGTGGACATCACCATGAGTACTGGCGTCATCACTATTCAGCGTAAGCACGCGCGATCACGCTGAGTGACATGAATCAGGAAATCGCCGAGTACAAGCTCCAGTTCAAGGTCCAGCTGTCCGCCACCCGCCGGGGCGCCCGTCTGGCGCGACTGCTGGCGACAGAGGAGCTGCGGTCCTGGGGCCTGCCGTTCGAGTCCCCGGCTCATGTCATCGCCGAGTTGGCCACGAACGCCGCCACGCACGGGCGTGTACCGGGCCGGGACTTCCGTCTCGCCGTGCTGTCTGACGCGGACACGCTCCGTATCGAGGTGACGGATGCACGTGGCGACCGGCTTCCGGCCCGGCACGTCCAGGGCGTACGGGACTCGGGCCACGGCCTGGTGGTGGTCGACGCCCTCGCCGACCGCTGGGGTACCTGTCGGGGCCCGTTCCCCTGCAAGACGGTGTGGGCGGAATTCGACCTGCCGATGTGGGGCTGATGGGGCGGCCGGACGCCCGTCAACCGGCGGCCGGAAAGCCGGACGCCGGTGCACCGCGCGCCGGGGTTTCGGCCCGTAAAAGACCTCATAACCCCAGGTACAGAAACCGACCCAACCCAGCCCAACCGACCCCGACGGGTCGCGTCGTCACTCACGCGGGTGATCCCCGACCGGAAGACTCGCTTCCGCAGCCCCCGCCCGTGCACGCTCGGCAACAACACCCCCGAAAACCCGCACACATGCGACGGCCCCCGGCCGGGACTGGCATCCCGATCGAGGGCCTGACCAACGAGGAAGACGGACCTTCCTGATGGCTGAACAGCAGCTTAATGCGCCCGCGCGCGACGGGTACGAGATTCGCCGATCCCCGGGCCAGTCCCCGTCCGGCGTCCGCCAGGTCACCGAATTCCAAGACCCCGGCTACACGATCGTCGGCAACCACCTCACCCAGCATCGTTCGCTGTCGGGCCTGGCGATCGGGCTCGCCGCCCACATCCAGTCGCTGCCCGAGGGCGCGCCGGTCGACATCCGTACGCTCGCCAGGCGGTTCCCCGAGGGGCGGGACCGGATCGCTGCCGCCTTACGGGAGTTGGAGGCGTACGGCTATCTCGAACGGGTCCGGCGGCGTACGGACGACGGGCGGGTGGTCACGCTCACGCTCTCGTACAACAACCCGCAGGCCACCCGCGCCCGCCGCGCCCGCGAGGCCGCCGAGCAGGCCAAACGCCGCACCGCCGTCGCACCGCCCTGCCCTTCGCCGGACCCGGCCCGCACCCCCACCCCGGCCCGCACTCCCACTCCGGCCCGTACACCCACTCCGGCCCGTACACCCACTCCGCCCCCGAACCCTCCCCGCGTACGAACCAGCCCTCGCCCGGTACGAACCGAGGCTCCCCGCGTACGAGCCGAGCCCCCGCCGCCACCGCCCGAGCCCCGCACCCACGCACACCACACCCCGGCCGCAGCCCTCCTCGCGAACCTCCGGCGGGACGATCCCCGACTGCTGCTCTCCGTACGCGACATCCAGCGCCTCACCCCGCCCGTCGCCGCCTGGCTGGAACGCGGGGCCACCCCCGACGCCGTACGCAGCGCCCTGACCACCGGCCTGCCACCGACCCTGCGCCATCCGGCGGCCCTGCTGGCCCACCGCCTCACGGAGTCCTTGCCCCCACCCCTCCCCACGGCGCCGCCTGCCGCGCCCGGGGCCCCGGTCCCACCGCCGCTCCAGACCTGCGACGGCTGCGACCGCGCCTTCCGCGCCCCGACCCCGGGCCGCTGCCGCGACTGCCGCCGGTCGGCGGCAGCGGAGAGATCCCTTGCTAGACCTACTGGAGCTACTGGACCCGGATGACCGGCTCGTGCCGGATGGGGAAGTTCACCGAGCGGGCGATGAAGCACACCGCGTGCACGTCGCCGTGCAGGGCGCGAGCCGTGTCCACCATCGACGGCTCGGCGACGGTCACCTCGGGGCGCAGTACGACCTCGGTGATCTGTCCTCCGCCGCCGTGCGCGTCCATGGTCATGACCCCGTGGGCGCGGTCCTCGTAGTCGACGACGGTCACTCCGCCGGCGGCGCAGAGGTGGAGGTACCAGAGCATGTGGCACTGCGCGACCGAGGCCACGAGCAGTTCCTCGGGATTCCAGCGGGAGGCGTCGCCGCGGAAGGCCGGATCGGAGGAAGCGGCGATCGGAGTCTTTCCGGTTCCCGTTGCGAGGATTTCATGGTCGCGGCTGAAGGAGCGGTAGGTATCCGTGCCCGTGCCGAGGTTGCCGGTCCATTCGATCGCTACGTCGTAGGTGTGCGTCTCAGTCATGTGGCCAGGGTAGGAAGGGTGGAGCTCACGGTCACGGTCACCCAGGGCCAACTCAACGCAGCGGGTGTGCCGTTGGCGGCGAGGTGCGCGGGGTGTTGATGAAGACTGCGGGCATGGAATTCTTCTGTTACCACCGCGACCGGTCCGACTCCCTGGCGCTCCGTGACGAGCTGCTGGAAGAGCACTGGTCCTACATGGACGGGTACGCGGCGGAGATGATCGCCCGCGGCCCGACCCTCACCGGCGACGGTGAGGTGCCCACCGGCAGTGTGCACATCGTCGACCTTCCGGATGCCGCCGCCGCCCGCGCGTTCGCCTTCGACGAGCCCGGCTATCAGGCGGGTGTGTACCGGGAGGTGATGCTGCGTCGGTGGCGCAACCTGCTGGGGCGCACCATGTGGGATTTCCCCGGCGGCCCGGACGAGGGGAACCGGTATCTGGTGCTCGGCCTGGGTGCCGGGCAGCCCGTTGACCTCGTCGTACCGCCCATACCCGCCCAGGACGAGTTGATCGCGTACGGGCCGCTGCTGTCCGACGACGGGGCCGCCTGGCTGGGTACGGCGGCGCTGGTGCGGGCGCCGGACGCGGACACGGCACGCGCCGTCCTCACCCCGGACCGGTACGCCGACATCGACGTGCACCGCTGGCAGTTCGGCGGACGGTCGTAGTCGTGAAGCGGGGCGTCGCCGGATGGTGCGCACGGCAGGGAATGACCGTCCCCGGGCGCGGCGCCCCACCCCGCGCTTCGCAACTTTCCCGCGGCCGCAGATATTTGGACATTGAGTATCAGTCCGCCGAAAGGCGAACATCAACTGCCGCATGCGAGTTTCACAAAATCGTCAAGCTCAAGATCCGCTCAACTGGGTTTCCCGAGGCGCATACCGGCAAGTACGTTCTTGGTGGCAAAGAGAGCGCGGTATCTGACCCATACCCGCTCTGAATAAAGAAGTTGAATCGGGGAAATTCAATGAAGAGCCTTGTCTCAGGTGCGATGTCGGCCGTCATGCTGGGAGGCATCGTCCTCGCCAGTGGCACCGGCGTGGCCCACGCCGATTCGAATCCGCGGCCCGCGGTTCGGTCGAGCATGGTGAACCCCATCGAAGAAGCCCGTTCGATGTGCATCATGTCCAAGAGCAAGGACGACTGCGCCTACCTCATGAACCACACCAAGATGCGGAAGATGGTGAAGGACTGCCTGATCAAGGGCGCGATCGGCGGGGCTGGTGCGCTGGTCGTCGGCCGGTACGTCAGCAAGGACGTGGCCTCGGACATCGCGAAGAAGACGGTTGTGGCCGGAGCCACCGGCTGCCTCTCGTCGCTCGCCTAAAGGTTTAGGGAATCCTGATGGCCAAGATCGTATTCACTCTTCTCTGGGCCGGCGTCGTGATCGCGGTGAACAGGGTGCTCGATGACGTCACCTGGGCTCAGTACCTGGCGCTATTCGTCCTCGCAGGGACTTACGCCTTTACTGTCGACAAGGTTCCGGGGAGTCGGAACAAGAGCGCCCAAGAAGGTCCGGAGGCGTAGCGTTCTTGGCGTCATGCGTCGGCGATTCCGAATCCTGAGAACCGTTCGTCCCTTCTTGGCGCGCGGCGAGTAAGAGGCGGGCCGAAAAGGGGAAAAGGCTGTGTCGGCGGTGTCCACCGGGCGCCGTCGGCACAGCTGTGCGGTACGGGGGTTTCAGGTCCCCCGGCTCACCATCAGCCTCCCCACCGATGCCTCCAATTCGGCGATGCGGTCGGCAAGGCGCTCCTTGTCGGAGCCTTTTGCGTCACGCAGGAGGAGTTCCACCTCGGCGAGCTGGCCGGCGATTTCCGCGAGGCGGGACGCGTCGCCCGCGGCGGGAGGCGCCGGCTGCGGGAGCGGCTCGGACGGCGCCGGGGCGCCGGGGCCCTCCGGGGGAATGGGGGGATGCCCGGCCTGCCCTCCCGGCTCCGGGCGGTGCTGCGGATCCGGGAACTCCTGGGGGGCCGTGGGCGAGGCCGGAGCCGAAGCCGACACCACGGGCGGGGCCGGGGGCGCGCCCGTATCCGTTCCGGTCGTGGCCGTGGTCGCGGCGGTCGTGGCGGCGGATGGCGGACCCTCGCCGCCAGGGCGTTCGTCCGAGGTCAGCAGGCGTTTCAACTGCTCGGCCTGGGCGGCCAGCTGGCGGTTCTTGCGGTGCAGGTCCAGGAAGACGTTCACCTTGGTGCGCAGCAGCCAGGGGTCGAAGGGCTTGATGAGGAAATCGGCGGCGCCGACCGTGTAGCCGCGGTAGGCGTAGTTGGGGTCGACCGAGGCGCCGGTGAGCAGAATGATCGGGACGTCCTTGGTCTGGTCGAGGCCCTTGATGTTGGCGGCGGTCTCGAAGCCGTTCATGCCCGGCATCAGCACATCGATGAGCACCACCGCGAACTCCTCGCGGAGCATGGCCTTGAGGGCCTCTTCGCCGGAGCGCGCCCGGACCACTTTCTGGGTGAGGGAGCCCAGAACGGCCTCCAGCGCGACCAGGTTCTCCTCCATGTCGTCGACGATGAGGATGCTGGATGAGGTGTCGGGTGTGGTCGTCATGATTCCTGCCCCGTCGTTCCCTGGTCGTCCTGGTCATCCTGGTCGTCCTGGTCGCCGCTGCCGTCGGCGGCAGGGGAGTTGTCGGGGTTCTCGGGGTCAGGGTGCGGCGAGCAATCGGCGTGCTCCGGGTCGAGGAGGCGGCAGATCACGGTCAGCAGCCGGTCCACATCCACCGGCTTGGGGATGTAGTCGTTGGCCCCGCTCTCGATGGCCTTTTCGCGGTCGCCCGGCATGGCCTTCGCGGTGAGCGCGATGACCGGCAGCTCCGCGAATCTAGGTGCGTGACGGATCGCCTTGATCATCTCGTAACCATCCATTTCGGGCATCATGATGTCCATCAGCACCAGCGAGACATCGGGTGTCCGGTCGAGCACTTCCAGGCCCTCGCGGCCGTTCTCGGCGTACTTCACGCTGATGCCGACCCGGCCCAATACGTGTGTGAGCGCGAAGACATTGCGGATGTCGTCGTCGACGATGAGGATGCGGCGCTTGGCGAGCACCTCGCCGGCGCGTCCGCTGAGCCAGTCCTTGAGGCGGGTGGTTTCGGGCCAGGTGACGGCGGTGCCGTCGGCGGAGTGCTCGCCCGCGGCAGGGGTCAGCTCCCGCTCCGCCGGGGCGGGGAAGAGGTCACCGGCCGGTGTGCTCTGCTGGGGTGCGGGCTTGGCCGTGAGCTGTTCGGCCAGGACGGGACCGGACTGTGCGGTGCTGTCCGCGGGGCGGGTGGCGGCGGTCGGGCTCGGTGCGGGGAAGGGGCCGGTGTAGCGCGCGGGCACATACAGGGTGAAGGTCGAGCCGACGCCCGGCTCGCTCTCGGCGATGATCCGGCCGCCGAGCAGTGCGGCCATATCGCGGCTGATGGAGAGGCCGAGGCCGGTGCCGCCGTATTTGCGGTTGGTGGTGCCGTCGGACTGCTGGAACGCCTCGAAGATGCCGTCGAGTTTCTCCGGTGAGATGCCGATGCCGGTGTCCTTGACGGAGAGGGCGATGACATCGTCGGCGGTGCGGAGGGATTCCTCTTCGAAATCCGTGCCCGGTACCCGCTGGACGATGAGTTCCACCCCGCCGGTGGAGGTGAACTTCACCGCGTTGGACAGGAGGTTGCGGAGGATCTGCTGGAGGCGTTGTTCGTCGGAGAAGAGTTCCTTGGGGACGTTTTCGCCGACCGTGACGTCGAAGGTGAGGCCGCGGTCGACGGTGAGGGGCCGGAAGGTGGCGCGGACGTAGTCGAGCAGTTTGATCAGCGGCAGGGTCTTGGGGTGGACGTCCATCCGGCCGGCCTCGATCTTCGACAGGTCCAGGATGTCGTTGATGAGCTGGAGCAGGTCGGAGCCCGCGCGGTGGATGGTGACGGCGAACTCCACCTCCTGCGGGGAGAGCCGGCCGTCGGGGTTGTCGGCGAGCAGCCGGGAGAGCACCAGCAGGGAATTCAGCGGGGTGCGCAGCTCGTGCGACATGTTCGCCAGGAATTCCGACTTGTACTGGGAGGAGGTCGCGAGCAGGGCCGCCTTCTCCTCCAGCTCGGCGTTCGTCAGCTGGAGTTCGTCGGAGCGCTGACGGAGCTCGGCGGTCAGCCGCTGGGATTCCGAAAGCAGGGATTCCGTACGGGAGTTGGCGATGATGGTGTTGATCGAGACGCCGATGGTGTTCACGAACTGGTCGATGAAGGCGAGGTGGACGTCGCTGAAGCGGCTGAACGAGGCCAGCTCGATGACGCCCAGCACCTGGTCCTCGAAGAGGATCGGCAGGATGACGATGCTGGCCGGGGCCGCGGCGCCCAGTCCGGAGCTGATGGTGATGTAGTCCGGCGGCACGGCCTCGACGACGATGCGCTTCTTCTCCATGGCGGCCTGGGTGATCAGGCCCCAGCCGGGGGTGCCCAGCCGCAGCCGCGGCAGCGAACGGCGGCCTTCGGGCTGGCCGGTGCCGTAACCGGCGATCAGCTCCAGGCCCTCACCCGGCTCGGCGCCCGCTTCGGCCAGGAAGAACGCGCCGAACTGCGCGTTCACCAGCGGGGTCAGCTCGCGCAGGATCAGATCCGCGACCTCGACCAGGTCGCGGTGGCCCTGCATCAGGCTGGCGATACGGGCCAGGTTGGACTCCAGCCAGTCCTTGGCGCGGGTGGTCTCGCGGAGGTTGGCGACCATCAGGTTGACGTTGTTCTTCAGGGCGGCGACCTCGCCCTGGGCGTCCACGGTGATCGAGCCGGACATATCGCCCTGGGTGACCGCGCTGGCCACCTCGGCGATCGCCCGGACCTGCGTTGTCAGGTTCAGCGCCAGCTCGTTGACGCTGGTGGTCAGCCGCTTCCAGGTGCCGTAGACGCCCTCGACCCGGGCCTGACCGCCGAGCTGGCCCTCGCTGCCGACCTCGCGGGCCACCCGGGTCACCTCGGACGAGAACGAGGAGAGGGTGTCGACCATCGTGTTGATCGTCGTCTTCAGCTCCAGGATCTCGCCGCGGGCGTCGACGTCGATCTTCTTGGACAGATCGCCCTTGGCCACGGCGGTGGCGACCTGGGCGATGTTGCGGACCTGGGAGGTCAGGTTGTCCGCCATGAAGTTGACGTTGTCGGTGAGGTTCTTCCAGACGCCGGAGACGCCATGGACCTGCGCCCGGCCGCCCAGCCGGCCCTCGGTGCCGACCTCGCGGGCGACCCTGGTGACCTCGTCCGCGAAGGCCCGCAGCTGCTGGACCATCGTGTTGACGGTCTCCTTCAGCTCCAGGATCTCGCCGCGGGCGTCGACATCGATCTTCTTGGACAGGTCGCCGTTGGCCACGGCCGTGGTCACCTGGGCGATGTTGCGGACCTGGGACGTCAGGTTGAGCGCCATGAAGTTGACGTTGTCGGTGAGGTCCTTCCAGACCCCGGAGACGTCCCTGACCTGCGCCTGACCGCCCAGGTTCCCTTCCGTGCCGACCTCGCGGGCGACGCGGGTGACCTCGTCGGCGAAGGCGGAGAGCTGGTCGACCATCGTGTTGATCGTCGACTTCAGCTCCAGGATCTCGCCCTTGGCTTCGACGGTGATCGTCTTGCCGAGGTCGCCCTCCGCGACGGCGGTGGCGACCAGTGCGATGTTGCGCACCTGGGACGTCAGGTTGTCGGCCATGAAGTTGACGCTCTCGGTGAGGTCCTTCCAGACCCCGGAGACGCCTCTGACCTGCGCCCGGCCACCCAGCCGGCCTTCGGTGCCGACCTCGCGGGCGACGCGGGTGACCTCGTCGGCGAAGGCGGAGAGCTGGTCGACCATCGTGTTGATCGTCGACTTCAGTTCGAGGATCTCGCCCCGCGCGTCCACGGTGATCTTCTGGCTCAGGTCGCCGTTGGCCACGGCCGTGGTCACCTGGGCGATGTTGCGGACCTGCCAGGTCAGGTTGGACGCCATGAAGTTGACGTTGTCGGTGAGGTCCTTCCAGACCCCGGAGACGCCTCTGACCTGCGCCCGGCCGCCCAGCTGGCCTTCGGTGCCGACCTCGCGGGCGACGCGGGTGACCTCGTCGGCGAACGCCCGCAGCTGGTCCACCATCTTGTTGACGGTGAGCTTCAGCTCCAGCAGCTCACCGGTCGCCTCGACCGTCACCTGCTGGGTCAGGTCGCCGGTGGCCACCGCGGTGGTGACCACGGCGATGTCCCGCACCTGCGCGGTCAGCCGGGACGCCATGGTGTTGACGGCCTCGGTCACATGGAGCCAGTCCCCGGAGAGCCCCTGGACCTTGGCCCGGCCGCCCAGCCGGCCCTCGGTGCCGACCTCGCGGGCGACCCGGGTGACCTCGCCGGTGAACAGGGACAGCTGGTCGACCATGCGGTTGACGCCGTTGCCCAGGCGGCGGAGATCGCCGCGGAGCTGGCGGTTGCCGTCGTGCAGATCGACCCGCTGGGTCAGATCGCCGTCGGCCACCGCGTCCAGTACCCGGGTGGCCTTGGCGAGCGGTACCACCAGCGCTTCGAGCACGGTGTTGGCCGCGTCGATGTTCGACGTCCAGGTCCCCTGGCCGGGGCTCGCGGAGATCCGCTCGTCCAGCCGGCCCTGCCGGATGATCTCGCTGCGGACGCGTTGGAGCTCGGAGGCGAGATGGGCGTTGCGGGCGGTGATCTGGTTGAAGACGCCGGCCATGTCGGCCAGCACACCGTCGGTGGAGCCGCCGTCCGGCAGGCTCTCCACATGCGCGGTGAAATCCCCGTCGCGCACCGCGTTCATCGCCGCGAGCAGCGGCCGCAGTGCACTCGTCCGTACCCACTGTCCGTCGGGCGGGGGTGCGGCGGGCTGAACGGGCTGTACGGACGCGGTGGGCTCGGACGGCTCGGACGACGGCTCGGACGGAGCGGAGGGCTTGGAGGGCTGAGCGGGCTCGGGAGGCTCCGGGGGTGAAGAAGCAGACTCGGGCCGGGCCGGGTCGAGCGCCATGGCACACCATCCCCCAGTGATCGATGTGGGGAAATCCAGTCGGGCAGAGTGATCCATTTGGGCAGGTATGACATAGTATAAAGCGCTCGTAATTACTTTTTCCCGGCATATCCAGGGGGCGCAGTGGTAGCGCTGTCCTCCCCGCCCACGACGGAAACCGTGTCCCGGAAAGGGCTGCCCGCGAACCAGCTCGCGGCCGCCGGCGCCCGGAAATTCGTGCGCGCGCTGCTCACCGAACGGGCGGCGGCACCACCCGCCACGGCAGGGCCTGGCTCGGCGGCGATCAACGCGGAGCTCATCCACGACGCCGTCCTGCTCACCAGCGAGCTGGTCACCAATGCCGTGATGTACGCCGGTACCGAGATCGATGTGACCTGCCGGCTGGAGCACGACCAGGCGTCCCCCGACGGCGACGGGGAGCGCCGCCCGGCCAGGCTGGGCCTGGTGATGGAGGTCTCCGACCGCCACCCCGCCCGGCGCGTACGCGGTGGGGTGGACGCCCGCACCGGAGAGCCGGGATACGGCCTGCAGCTGGTGAGCGCGCTGGCGGAGTCGTGGGGCGTGACCTACCGCAAGTCGGTGAAGACCGTGTGGTTCCGGCTGGAGTCCACCGAGGGCGAGCCCGGAACGATCGCCTCCACGTTCCGGCCCGAGGCACGGGCCGCGGAGCCTCCGGTGCGTCCGGCCCAGCCCGCTGCCCCGCGCGGCCGCCCGCACGGGTACGCCGCCGAGTGGGCGGACCGGGGCGGCCCGTCTTTCCTCGCCGAGACCAGCGAACTGCTGGCCGGGCAGCTCGACCAGGACATGGTCACCGCGCTCGCCGCCCAGCTGCTGGTGCCCCGGCTCGCCGACTGGTGCGCGATCTGGCTGACCACCGAAGGCGGCAGCATGCAGCTGTCCCGGGTCTGGCATGTCGATGAGCGGCGGATCGCCCCGCTCCGCGCCGACCTGGAGCTGGACCCGCCGGCCGACCTCATCCGCACCGCCGGTACCCCCTGGCCCTGGCCGGAGTGCGCCGGCGCGACCTCCTCGGGCGGGTCCGCGCTGGCCTTCCCCCTGGTCGCCCGGGACACCGACCAGGGGATGCTGCTGCTCGGCCGGGCGGGACACCTCCAGATGACCGACACCGTGGTGCGGATGGTCGAGGATGTGGCGCGCCGGGTCGCACAGGCCGTGTACACCGCCCGGCAGTACACCCGGCAGACCACGATCAGCCTGGCGCTCCAGCGACGGCAGCTGCCCGCGACGCTCGCCAGCATCCCCGGCGTCGACACGGCGATCGTCTACGAGCCGCACGGCGAGGGCCAGACCGTCGGCGGCGACTTCTACGACGTCTTCCCGATGGGCGACCGCCGCTGGTGCTTCCTGCTCGGGGACGTACAGGGCAAGGACCCGGAGGCGATGTCCGTCACCGGTCTGGCCCGCCACCTGGTGCGGCTGCTGGCCCGCGAGGGCCATGGCGTCGAGTCGGTGCTCGGCAGGCTGAACCTGGCCATGGCCGAGGAGAGCGCGGAGGCGGTGGAACTGGGCGGCGAACAGGCCAGCTCCCGCTTCCTGAGCCTGCTCTACGGCGAGCTGGAGGTCGATCCGGGCGCACCCGGGGCCCGCTGCACGGTCGCCACCGCCGGCCATCCGCCGCCGCTGCACATGTTCGTCGACGGCACCGTCGAGGCGGCCTCCGAACCCCAGATGCTGCTCGGCATCGACGAGGGCACCGAATTCCAGGCCAGCTCCTTCGCCCTCGCCCCGGGCGAGACGCTGCTGTGCGTGACCGACGGTGTCACCGAACGCCGTTGCGGGAACTGGCAGTTGGACGACAACGACGGTCTGATCGAGGTGGTGCGGGACGGTATGGGGCTGGGAGCCAAGGCCCTTGCCGAGCACGTACGGCGTGCCGCGCACGACTTCGGTACCGGCCCGGTCGAGGACGATCTGTCAGTGCTGGTCCTCCAGGCGGTGACCCCGGTGGCCGATCGGCGCCCGTGAGCAGCCGGCCGGGCCGCCGGTGTCCGGCGGTCAGCGCCGTGGCATCAGATCCCGCCGCCGGCCTGGGTGGCCACCGGCCTTCCGCCACCGGAGATCACGCCGCCGCCCAGCCCGCCGACGGGGTCGAACTGCCCGCCGAACAGCGGGCGGCCGAGGGAGGGGCCGTCGCCGGAGGCCCGCGGGGCCGGTGCGGCGGTGGGCGCCGCCTGAGCGGTGCCGCAGGCGAGGACGCTGACACCGCCCAGGGCGGCAATGACGAGGCAACGACCGAGGTGGGGGCGCATATGACGCTCCTGTCAGGAGAGGAACCGGGAAACCGGATGATCGTCAGCGTGCTGCTCCGTCCGGATACGGCACAAGCAACGTGCCGTAAGGGCCATCCCTCCGGGTGAACGACGGCTGCTCGTGCTTTGACCTGGGAGAACAATTGACCCGGGAGAACGAGGGACGGCTTTCCTGGCGGGGCGGCGGTGCTGGGAATGCGGCGGGGTGGCGGCGCCGGGAATCCGGCGGGGCAGGCGCACTGTCCGGGGCGCACTGCTCGGGGCTCGGGGCGCGGGGCGCCCCCAGCCGTTCGCGGCCGTCCGTGTCCCGGGCCGGGGCGGCGGCTCAGCCGGACTTGGCCGTGGCCCGTACCCCGAAGTGCACATACCGGGAGCCGTCCGCCAGGGCGTAGAACACCACCGGTATCCAGCCGTCCTTGTCGTTGCGGCGCCCGGCGAACACTGTCTTCGACGGGGTGTCCGAGACCGGGACGAGGTTCCAGAAGAGCGGCTCGAAGGTGTCCTTCAGGCCGTCGGCGCCCTCGTACTTCATCCGCAGCACCCCCTCCCCGGCGGGCCGGTCGGTGACGGTCATCAGGAAGCCCTCGCGGCGGTAGCTGCCGACGAACAGCGCCGGGTCCATGGCTGGTTCCTCCGTTGCCGGCCCGAACTCCGGCATGCCCACCCCGGCGAGCTCGGCGGTCAGTTCACGGCAGAGCGTCTCGAAGACCTTCGGCGCGGCGGCCCCGCCGTTGGTCAGCAGGGCGACGGCGATCCCTGCCTCCGGGAGGGCGCGCAGATAGGCCAGCTGTCCGAAGGTGCTGCCGTCATGGCCAAATCCGCGCACCCCGTCCCACTCGAACAGGCCCCAGCCCAGGCCCCAATGGGCGCCGAGGTACCACTGGTCGGGCATCTCGACCTCGCGCCGGAGCATCGCCTCGACGGCCTCGGCCGCGAGCACCTGGCTCCCGTCCGGCGTCCTGCCGCCGTCGACGAAGAGCCGGGCGAACCGCGCGACGTCGCCCGCCGTGGCACAGATCCCGCCGTACGGACCCGCCGAGCGGGGCAGCATGTTCCACAACGGGGTGGGGACCGGGTCCTCGCCCGGCTCGCCCATGTGTCCCATCGCCGCACGGAACCGCAGCACCTCCTCGGGCAGCGTCATCGTGTGCGCGAGGCCGAGCGGGACACAGAGCATCTCCTTGAGCGCCTCGTCCCAGGTTTGCCCCGTCACCACCTCGACGATCCGGCCGAGGATGTTGTACGCGGTGCTGGAGTACGACATCGTCGCGCCGGGCGGGTTGGTCAGGCCCACGTCCCTGACGCCCTCCGCATAGCGCGCCAGGCAGTCGTCGCCGCGACCGGTGTCACTCACGAAGTCGCCCTCGATACCGCTGGTGTGGTTGAGCAACTGCCGGGGCGTGACGGTCTTCGTGGCCTCCGCGTCGGCGACGGCGAAGTCCGGCAGGACGTCCGTGACCGGCGCGTCCAGGTCCAGCTTTCCGGCGTGGGCGAGCAGCACCACGAGGGTGGCGGTGTAGCCCTTGCTGATCGAGCCGATCTGGAACACCGAGTCCGGTGTCACCGCCACCCTCGTCCCGGTGTGCAGCACACCGCTCGCGAGTTCGTGAACCGCGCCGTTGGAGACCACGGCCAGGGCGGCGCCCGGCACATGATGCGCCGCCAGGAGCTCGTCGAGCCGCGTCTGCCAGCGGGCGGAGTCGAACGCCGGGACGTCAACTCCCGCACCGCGCAGCGGACTTCCGGCCTTGGCCGCTTCCTGCTTCAGGTACCTGGACATGGGCGTCTCCATGGTTTCGGACGAGGCACGCTCGAACGCTGTGCGCTACTCCGAACACTGTACGGACTTCCGAGCGGTGTGCGCAAGCACGCACGATGTACGACCTGGAGCTAGGGTGTCCGCCGAGGAGAGGAGGCCGGATGCCGGTCGACAAGAAGCAGCCGATCCCGTCGGTGTGGACGCGCCCGCAGCGCCGCAAGCGGGAGCAGCCCGCGCTCAGCCGGAGCCAGATCGTGGCGGAGGCCGTCCGGCTGCTCGACGAGGAGGGCATCGACGCCCTGAGCCTGCGGCGCCTCGGCACCCGTCTGAATGCCGGGGCCACGTCCTTCTACTCCCACGTGACCAACAAGGACGAGCTGATCGAACTGGTCGTGGACGAGGTCTACGGCGAGATCGAGGTGCCGGACGCCGAGGGCCGGGAGGGCTGGCGCGGTGCCGCCGGCGGCTGCGCCGACAGCCTGCGGGCGGCGATGCTGCGGCACCCGTGGATGGCGTCCGTGCTCGGCGGCGTGGGCGCGGCGTACCTCGGGCCGAACATGATGCGGATCTCCGAGGCCATGGTCGGCATGTTCCGCACGGCGGGCTTCCCCGCGGACGAGGCGGATGCCGCCGTGAGCACCCTGACCGCGTACGTCATCGGCATGGCCGTCAGCGAGGCCGCCTGGCTGACGCTGCTCGCCCGCGGCGGCGAGAGCGAACAGGAGTGGATGGAGCGCCTGTTGCCGGCCGCCGAGGAGGCCGCCCAGGGGCACCCCCAATTGCAGGAGCAGTACGCCGCCCTACGGGAAAAGGACCCCCGCGAGACGCGCGACGCCAAATTCGCCTACGGCCTTCAGCGGGTGCTCGACGGGCTGGCCGTCCGTATCGACCGTACGGGCGGATAGCCCGGCGGCAGCCCCCGACCCCGGGACCCGGTCCCGCCCCGGCCCCGCTCAGCCCATATGCGGCCATGAGCGGGCAAGAACACACCTCTGGGGGCGTGACATACCGCGTGGTATGCGTTGACAATCTCAGCACCATTACCCGCCCGTATAAAGCGGAGGCACCCGGTGCTCAGCACGATGCAGGACGTACCGCTCACCGTCTCGCGAATCCTGGCCCACGGGTCGACGGTTCACGGGGAATCGCAGGTCATCACCTGGACCGAGGGGGATCCTCACCGGCGCACCTTCGCCGAGGTCGGCCGCCGGGCCGCACAGCTGGCCCATGCGCTGCGCGACGAGCTGTCCGTGGCCGACGAGGAACGGGTCGGCACGCTCATGTGGAACAACGCGGAGCACATGGAGGCCTATCTCGCGATCCCCTCCATGGGGGCGGTGCTGCACACGCTCAATCTGCGGCTGCCCGCCGAGCAGCTGGTGTGGATCATCAACCACGCCGAGGACCGGGTCGTGCTCGTCAACGGCACCCTGCTGCCGCTGCTCGCCCCGTTGCTCCCGCAGCTGCCGAAGCTCCGCCACATCGTCGTCGTGGGCCCCGGCGACCTGTCGGTCCTCGGCGGCGCGCAGGCCCGGGTGCACGACTACGAAGCGCTGATCGCCGAACGCCCGGAGAGCTACACCTGGCCGGAGATCGACGAGCGGGAGGCCGCCGCGCTCTGTTACACCTCCGGGACCACCGGCGACCCCAAGGGCGTCCTCTACAGCCACCGCTCGCTCTACCTGCACTCGATGCAGGTCAACACCGCCGAGGCGTTCGCGCTCAGCTCACGCGACCTCACCCTGCCGGTCGTGCCGATGTTCCACGTCAACGCCTGGGGCCTGCCGCACGCCGCTTTCATGGCCGGTGCCTCGCTGCTGATGCCGGACCGCTTCCTGCAGCCCGCGCCGCTCGCCGAGATGATCGAGACCCTGCGCCCCACCATCGGCGCCGCCGTACCCACCATCTGGCAGGGCCTGCTCGCCGAACTGGACGCCAAGCAGCGGGACGTCGCCTGTCTGCACACGGTCGTCATCGGCGGCTCCGCCTGCCCGCCCGCTCTGATGCGCGGCTTCGAGGAGCGGCACGGCATCCGCGTCGTGCACGCCTGGGGCATGACCGAGACCTCCCCGCTCGGCAGCGTCGCCCACCCGCCGGCCGGCGTCAGCGGCGACGAGGAGTGGACCTACCGCGCCACCCAGGGCCGTTTCCCCGCCTCCGTCGAGGCGCGGCTGATCGGCCCCAACGGCGAGCACCTCCCGTGCGACGGCCGGGCCGCGGGCGAGCTGGAGGTCCGCGGCCCGTGGATCGCGGGCGCCTACTACGGCGGCGCACAGGGCGAACCGCTGCGCCCCGAGGACAAGTTCAGCCCCGACGGCTGGCTGCGCACCGGCGACGTCGGCACCATCACCCCGAACGGCTACCTCACGCTGACCGACCGCGCCAAGGACGTCATCAAGTCCGGCGGCGAATGGATCTCCTCGGTCGAGCTGGAGAACCATCTGATGGCGCACCCGCATGTCGCGGAGGCCGCGGTGGTCGCCGTACCTGACGACAAGTGGGGCGAGCGGCCGCTGGCGACGGTGGTGCTCAACCAGGGCGCGACCATCGGCTACGAGGAGCTGAAGGCGTTCCTCGGCGAGCGGATCGCCCGCTGGCAGCTGCCGGAGCGGTGGGCGGTGATCCCGGCGGTGCCCAAGACGAGCGTGGGCAAGTTCGACAAGAAGGTGCTCCGCAAGCAGTACGCGGAGGGCGAGCTGGATGTGACGCTGCTGGCGTAGGACATCCCGTGGTGGGGCCCGGCATCCGGGCTCCACCACGGGTCAGTTGGTGCCGATCTTGGCGAGCAGGTCGACGATCCGGGCCTGCACCTCGGCGCTCGTGGAGCGCTCCGCCAGGAAGAGCACCGTCTCGCCGGCCGCCAGCCGGGGCAGCTGCGCCGGGTCCATGTCGGCGGAGGTGTAGACGACCAGCGGTGTGTGGTCGAGCAGCCCGTTGGCGCGCAGCCAGTCGACGATGCCGGCCCGGCGGCGCCGCACCTGCATCAGATCCATCACGACCAGATTCGGCCGCATCTGCGTCGCGAGGGTGACCGCGTCGGTGTCCCCGCCGGCCCGTGCGACCTGCATCCCGCGCCGCTCCAGCGACATGGTCAGGGCGCCCGCGATGTCGTCGTTCTGCTCGATCAGCAGCACCCGCGCCGGGTGCTGCTCGCTGTCGCGCGGGGCCAGCGCCTTGAGGAGCACGGCCGGGTCGGCGCCGTACGCGGCCTCCCGGGTGGCCTGCCCCAGACCGGCGGTGACCAGCACCGGGACCTCGGCCGCGCCCGCCGCCTGGCGCAGCGACTGCAGCGCGGTGCGGGTGATCGGCCCCGTCAGCGGGTCGACGAACAGCGCCGCCGGGTACGCGGCGATCTGGGCGTCCACCTCCTCGCGGGAGTTGACGATCACCGGGCGGTAGCCACGGTCGCTCAGCGCCTGTTGAGTGGCGACATCCGGCGCCGGCCAGACCAGCAGCCGGCGCGGATTGTCCAGCGGCTCCGGCGGCAGCTCGTCGTCCATCGGCATCGGCTGACGGTCCATCACCTCTATGGCGCCGTTCGGGCCGTCCAGCGGCTCGGGGCCCTCGCTGCCCTCGTCGGGCGCGGAGATCGCAAAGGCCCGGCCCTCGCTGGCGTCCATCAGATGCGGCTGGGGCTGGGGCGGGGACTGCGGCGGGGCCGGGGCCTGCTGCTTGGGCTGCGGCTGCGGCTGCGGTGCATGGGGGTGCGGACGCGCCTCGCCGGGCGCGGACCCGTCGGCCGTCGCGCGCTGCCCCTCCTGCGGGGGCGCGGCGAGCTTACGGCGGCGGCCCGAACCCGCGGACGTACCGCCGGGCGGGGTGCTGCCGGGCGGCACCGGCGGGCGCTGCTGATCGGCGATCTGCTGGGCGAACGGCACCCCCTGACCGAGTGTCCGCACGCTGAACGCCCGCCCCTGGGAGTGCCCCGCGGCATACCCGTCGTCCTCGGCGGCGGGCGGCAGCGGCTGACGGTGCGCCGCGGCGGCGGGCCGGTCCTGCGGAGGCACGGGCGGCGGGCCCGCGGCCTCTTCGGCGGGGCTGGGGCGGCCCCGCCGACGGCCGGTGGGGGCCTGGGGGCTCTGGGGTTCTTGAGGTGCGACGGGAGCGGGGGACGGCTGCGGCGCGGCGGGCACCTGGGGTGCACCGGCGTCCGGCGCGGAGACGATCCCGGGCGCCGTGCCGCCGGCCGTGCCCGTCGCCTCGGCCGGTTCGGTGGGCTGCGCCACGAGCCCCTCCGGGCCCGCGACAAAGGTGCCGGACGACTCGGAATCGGCCATCGCGGCCGCCGCGCGCTCCTCGGCCGCGGCCCGTCTGGCCCGCCGTCTGCCGGTCGGCTCGGCGTCCCACTCCCCTTGCGGCGCACCGGAGGTGGCGGCCGCTTCGAGTTCGTACCCCGGCTGCCCGGCGGGCATCGCCGCCGCCTCCGGGCCACCGGCCACCGGCCGACGCGCCCGACGGCGTCCCGTACCGGCGGCCTCCTGCGGACCGGCCGACTGCGCGGGCACCTGGTCGGCGGTCGCGGACAGCGCCGGCACCGACGACTCCGGGGTCCGGTCCGCGGCGGCGGGCGGCAGCGCGAAAGCGGTACGCGGACCGGCGGACTGCTGCGCCCCGGAGGCCGCCGTCGCCCGGTCCCGCTCACCCGGGGCGGTCCGCTCGGGCGCCTCGGCCAGCGCCCGGCGGGCCCGCCGGCCGCCCGTCTGGACGGGGCCGAGACCCTGCGGCCCCGGGGCCGGCGCCTGGCCGAGGGCAGCGGCCTGCCCCGGAACATGCGGCCGGCCCGGAGCCGGAGTCTGCTCCGGAGCCGGGCTCTGACCTGGAATCTGCGGGCTCGCCGGAGCGGGGGCCGACGCGGAGGCCGGCACCGGCCCATTGGCCGGCGGCGTCGAGGGCCCCTGCGGACCGGCCGCCGGTCCCCGGCCCTGCGTCCCCGCCGCGGGGACAGGCTGCTGCTCCGGAGCCCCACTCGCCCCTGAGGGGAGCGCGGGCAGTCCGCCGCCCTCCGAGGCCCCCTGCCGGGCCCGGCGCCGTCCCGTCGGGGGTACGGCCTCGGCCCCCGCCATACCGGGCGGCAGGCCCCTGCCGTCCGTGGCCGGGCCGCCCTGGGTACCGCGTGCGGCGTCACCGTGCTGGGGGTGCGCCCCCTGGGTGCCGCCGTCCACCGCACCCGGGCCCGCCGCACCCTGCGTGCCCTCGCCGGCGGCACCGTGCGGAACACCGGCATCCGGGCCGCCCGGATGCCCGCCCTGCTCCGCGCCCGAGTGCCGCGCCCGCCGCCGGCCGGTCGGCTGGGCCCCGCCCGCCTGATCCGGCACCGCCGCGCCGTGCTCGCCACCACCGCCGCCGAGCGGCTCACCGGACCCGCCGGTACCGCCCCCTCCGCCGTCACCGCCGGAGGGGCCCTCGTCGCCCTCGTGTCCCTCGTCGTCCGGCCCCTGGGCATCGCTGCCCGGGTCCGCCGCGTTGCCCTGGGTGCCGCGCGCACGCGCCGCCGGTACCGGCATCACGGTGGTCTCATTGCCGGTCGGCGCGTCCGCCCCGGCCATCGCACCGTCCGGGGACGTGCCGTCCGCCGCCACCGGCAGCTCCAGCACATACGAGCTGCCGCCCGCGCCGGGCCCGCCACCGGGCACCTCATGCGTCTGCATCAGCCCGCCGTGCTGTCGCACGATGCCGCGGACGATCGGCTCATGGACCGGGTCGCCGCCACCGAACGGGCCGCGCACCTCGATCCGTACGACATCACCGCGCTTGGCCGCCGCCACCACGATCGTCGAATCGCCGGGGACCGGCCCCGAACGCCCGCCCGCGGCGGCCTCACCGGCCGGCATCCGGCCCGTCGAGTCCACGCCCGCGACATCCGCGATCAGATGCGACAGCGCCTGAGCGATCCGCTCCGCGTCGACCGTCGCCTCTATCGGCGGCGCATGCACCGCGAACTGCGCCCGGCCCGGACCGATCAGCTCGATCGCGCCCTCCACACCCGCCGCGACGACACCGTCCAGCGAAACCTTCGTGCGGTTGAGCTTCTCCTTGCCGGCGTCCAGCCGCTGATAGCTCAGCACGTTGTCCACCAGCGTCGTCATCCGGGCGTGCCCGGCCGCGAGGTGGTGCAGGATCTGGTTCGCCTCGGGCCAGAGCTGGCCCGCCGGGTCGGAAGCGAGCGTGCCCAGCTCGCCCTTCAGCTCCTCCAGCGGCCCGCGCAGCGCCTGGTCGAGGACGGCCAGCAGCTGGGTGTGCCGGGCCGCCAGCGCGTCGAAGGCCCGGCGGTCGGTGAAGGTCATCACCGCGCCGACGAGCTGATCGCCGTCCCGCACCGGCGCCGTCGTCAGATCGACGGACACCGCCCGTCCGTCCTTCGCCCACAGCGCCTGCCCGCGCACCCGGTGCTTGCGCCCCGACTTGAGCGTGTCGGCCAGCGGGGTGTCCTCCCACGGCAGCGGCGAGCCGTCCGCCCGCGAGTGGTGGATCAGCGGATGCAGCTCCTTGCCGCCCAGCTCGCTCGCCCGGAACCCCAGGATCTGCGCCGCGGACGGGTTGACGAGCACGACCTTGCCCTCGGCGTCGACCCCGACCACGCCCTCGGCCGCGGCCCGCAGAATCATCTCGGTCTGCCGCTGCTGGCGGGCCAGCTCGGTCTCGGTGTCCAGCGTCCCGGTCAGATCCCGGACGACGAGCATCAGCAGCTCATTGCCCGTGTAGCCATTGCGGTGATCGGCATACGCGGCCTCGAAGGCCGACTCGTACGGGGTGCGCCCGTCCTCCAGGTTGGCGCTGGTCACCTCGACCAGCAGCTCGGTCCCGTCCGTACGCCGCGCGACCATCCGCGTCGGCTTCGTCCGGCCCTCTGCCGTCTCCTCGTCCCGGCGCCGCATGGACCCCGGGATGCGCTTGGAGTCGAAGGACGGCAGCAGATCGAGCAGCCCGCGCCCCACCAGGGCCGTGCCCGGCGCCTCGAAGGTCTCCAGCGCGATGGTGTTGGCGTTGACGACCGTGCCGTTGCAGTTGACGAGCAACAGCGCGTCGGGGAGGGCGTCGAGTATGGCTGCGAGGCGAGCAGCGCCTCGGGATGGCCTGCTGCTCACGACGACGCTTCCTCCCTGTTACCGCACCTTGCCGACCCACCGTGGCAGGTCGCTGGAATGGAGTCTACGGGCACTTGCCCGGGACGCGGAGGCGGATGACGAGGAGGTAATGCCACGGCCCTGTGCGACTCACCGCACGCCCGACATGTGCCCCATCGTCCTGACCTGGCCCGCTACTACGGCATGAACCGGGTCATGAACTGGTCGACGGGAGCAGGGGTTCGAAGGTGCTCCAGCGGCTGATCTCACACCCATTGGTGCGTCGGAAATCCGCGTTGACGGGGCGCCCCGCCCAGGTCCCGCTGACATGGGCGGTGGCCGGGCCGCCGTAAATCATCGTGCAGTTCACCCCCTGCGGCACGGGCGCGAAGGGGTCCCGGCCCCACCGCGTCATCCCGTCCAGCTTCTTGCATGCCTTCTTGGCCTGGGGGTGGTTGCCGCGCGCGGGGTGGCAGTACAGCTCGAAGGTGCCATCGGTGGCCGCCGAGCCGGTGCCGCGGACGGTGAGCGTGAGGTGATCGACGGAGGAGAGATCCGGAGCCGGGACGCCCTGACCGGTCGGTGGGCGGTGGCCGACGGGGCCGGGCTGGGTTGCGGGGACGGGCTGCCCGGCGGGGCCGCGCTGGCCGGCCGGGGCGTCGTTGCCTGCGGGGGCGGGCTGTGTGGCGGGGGTGTGGTGGCTTGCCGGGGTGGGCTGTGCGACGGGGGCGTGGTGGCTTGCCGGGGTGGGCTGTGTGGCGGGGGTGTGGTGCCTCGCCGGGGCGTGGCGGCCTGCTGAGCCGGGTTGGGCGGCCGGGGCGTGGTGGCCGACGCCGGTGATGCCGTCCCCGGACCGGACGTGCGGCAGCGGGATCGGGGCGGCCGACGCGGCGGGCGCCGCCAGGGCCAGCGCGGTGGCGGCGGAGAGGACGGACAGAGCGGCGGAGGTGGCAGCGGCGGCGGAGAGACGGGGTACGGCGGTGCTGGCGGAGGTGGCGGAGAGGCGGGGGACGGCGGTGCTGGCGGAGGTGGCAGCGGTGGCGGAGAGGCGGGCCACGGCCTTGGTGGTGGCGGTGGCGGCGGTGGCGGCCGCGGTGAAGAGGGACGACGTCCGGCGGTACGGCATCACAGGCTCCAGAGGCGAGTGCGGGGCGGTACGCGGTACGTACACGCCGGGGGCGCACGACAACGCATGCCGTCGCGGCCCCGACACCTCTAACGCTCCGCCGCCCCCGACGTTGCGCTGCAGGAACGTCTTTGCCGGGTGGCCCACGCGCCTAGTACCGTAGGGGGCGATTGGTGACAGCCCTTGGGGCTGTGCCATTATCTGGACACGCCACAGCGTGCATGCGCGCGTGGGGTGTGTGGAGGCGTCGCCTAGTCCGGTCTATGGCGCCGCACTGCTAATGCGGTTTGGGGTTTACCCCCCATCGAGGGTTCAAATCCCTCCGCCTCCGCTCCTCTTCGTTCAGGCCCCGGTCTTCACCAGACCGGGGCCTGAACGCTTTTCCGGGCTTCTGCGGGTGTGCGCCATCTGGTCGCTTGCTGGCGGCGGGGCAGCGGTCGGGCGGCTGGGTGGGCGGTGCGGGCGCCCGGTGGCGGCTGGGTGGTGGCGCGGAGGCCCGGCGGCGGCTGGGTGGTGTGGGCATCCGGTGGCGGGGGCGGCTGGCGGAGCTGCCCGGTGATCCGGCGGCCGGCGCCAGCCCGGTGATCCGGTGGCGGCGCCAGGCCTGGCGTCCTGCCCAACCCTCGGTGTCGGTGTTGCCTGCTCCCACGCCTTCCGCATCCCGTGCCGCCCGGCCCCACGCCCCCCGCATCCCGGCCCGGCCACCCGACCGGCCCCGTCGCGGATCACACCGGTCACACCGCCGGCACCTCCGCCCGGCCACGTCGACGGAGGTACGCACGCCTGGCGGCCGCCCGAGCGGCGCCGTCCGTCGGCGGACGGCGATGGGCCGGACCGCGCAACGACTGGCCGGGAAGCCCCGAGGGTCATGCCCGCCTCGTCCGAGGGGAGGGCATCGCCCTGCACACACCCCAGAGGTCCCCCACCACAAGCCCACGGAAGTGGCGCGCGTCACAGCCGGCGTCGAACTCCGCGTCCTCGAACTCGGCGTCCTCGAAATCGACTGCGACACCCTCCCCGCGGAAACCCGCGAGGCCATCGTCGCCACCCACCCGCGCCCCGACTTCAACCGCCGGAGCCTCCACGCCGTCCACGCCGGCTCGGCCCACCGCCCCCGGGTCATGTTCGGCAATGTGAAGGCCGACGTCCTGGACCGCTTCGAAGAGGGCTAAACCCGCCCGGACTTCGTCCGGATCATCGAGGACTCCCCCTGGCCCCAGTAGCCCCGAAACCCCCGCCACAAGGGCGTTTCCCCAGGTCAGAGGCGCTGCGGGCAATGGATTTCGCCTCACGGCGCAGGTCATGTAATGTTGTTCCCGCAACGCCGACCGGCAAGAAAAACCGCCGGAAAGCCAAGCGCTCGTAGCTTAACGGATAGAGCATCTGACTACGGATCAGAAGGTTGCAGGTTCGAATCCTGCCGAGCGCACAGCAGGTCAAAGCCCCCGCCGGGTAATCCGGACGGGGGCTTTGTCGTGCCGTACAGCAGCGAAGTACAGCAACCGGGTCAGCCGGTACCACCCATCGCCTCAGAGAGCTTGCCCAAGGCCGAGCGGACCTCTTCCTCACTCGCCTCGGCGTAGACCTCCATCGTCATCGCGATCTGCGAGTGCCGCAGGATGCGCTGAGCGACCTTGGGGCGGACGCCGAGGGCGACCAGGAGCGAGCTGCAGGTGTGCCGGGTGTTCCGCAGCGGAATGACCCGGAGGCCGGCCCGGCGAGCTCGCAGAGCGAACATCCGCGTCAGGTTCCCCGGCTCGATCGGCGTGCCGTACTTCGTTGTGAAGACCAGGCCGTGACTGTCCTGCCAGAGATCACCAGCCGCCTTCCGATCACCGGTCTGCTGAGCGCGCCGCATCCAGAGGGCTTTGAGGCAGAGCGCCGGTAGCGGCAGGAAGTCGTCCGACTCCTCGGTCTTGGTCTCACGGTGGAGGATCTGACGCCCCGCCCGCTGGATCTGGTGGTCCACGTACAGTTCACCCGCCTCGAAGTCGACGGACTTCCAGGTGAGGCCCAGCACCTCCCCGCGGCGGAGCCCGAGGCACAGCACGAGCACCCAGGCCGCCAAGAGGGGATCCTCACGAGTCACCCCGTCCGCGAGGAACTGCCCCAGCTTCGACCGCGGACCACGGCTTGACCCGACGGCGCCTCGGCTTGGGCACCTTCACCAGGGCGGCGAGGTTCTTCCCGATCTCGAGGTGGCCGAGTCCATGTCCGAGGTCTACGCGGTCCGATTCTTGGATGCCCTGGATGGTGCGGGACATCACGTACGGAGCCATGACGGCAAGCGGCTGACGTCGGTGCGATAGAACTTTCTCTACTTCATCAAGGCTCGCTGCGCTCGCTACCCGCCGCCGGGGTAGGGGCTGAGATCGCGTCGCGCCTCGGTATCGGCGAGGGCGACCTGTGCGTCCGCACCGTGTACGAGTTCCTCGCCGACGGCAAGCCGATGCAGCTGTCGACGAGCTGGGAGCCGTACGACCTCACGGCCGGCACCGTCGTCGTCCTCCCGGAGGGTGGGCCGCACGCCGGGGTGGGCGTGGTGAATCGCATGGCCGAGATCGGCATCACGGTCAGCCACGCTGTGGAGCAGCCGGAGCCGCGGCAAGCGAATGCCGAGGAGGCGTCGCTCCTCGGCATTCAGAAGGGCAGCCTGGTCACGCACATCCGGCGGACGTACTACAGCGACCAGGGGAGGCCTGTGGAGACAGCGGACATCGTCGTCCCCGCCGCTCTGTGCGAAATCGTCTACGAGATTCCCATCAGTCGTTGGTGGGGCCGGGCACTCGCAGCGGCGATGTTGTCGCACGGCTAGCGCACCAGAAGAGCACCAGTTGCAGCGGAGAACCGCGGTCAACGGCGGTTCGATCCGAGGGTTCGCGGCAGCGCACCGGCGAGCTGTTCTGTCTGGTCAGCGCACGTAAGTGAGGCAAACCGGCGGTAATTCCCAACTCATGTCGTTGCTGCCTGGACTCAAGGTAGGTTGCGCATCATGTCCGACGACCCACCCCTCTGTCCTGAGTGCGATCAGCCCTTGAAGGCTGGAGGCTTCGTCCTCTCCGGCCGGGAAGACGGTGGCCCGCGAGCCTGCCGCATGCTGTGGCGGTGCTCTGGCGGGCACGCTTGGTGGAAGTGGGCCGACCGTCCCGGCGACCCTCTGGAGCATTGCCCCCACCCGCAGCTGTTCCAGTCCTGACAACTAAGGCTGACATCAACGACGCCGCACATCCGCATCTCCCTGAGTGACCCGGCACAACACGAAGCCCCAGGTGCACGGTGGCGGCAGGGAACCAGCGGGCGAACTTGTAAAGCGGCGGTCAGCCACGCGTCCCGGTTCCAAGTAGCTGGCTCCGTCCACAGGGACCGGCCCGGTGCCCCGTCGGAAAGCTTGCCAGCATGCCTGATGACATTGTTTTGCGCCTCGACCGCGCCAGCGCCGAGGATCTCCACGAGGTGCTGTGGCTTGTAGGTGAGCACATCGCAGCCGGCGTTCCTATCCCGGAGCTGCCCAGTGAGGCAAACGAACGGCTGGGGCGAGGGATTAGCTCGTTGCGCGACTCGCTGGACAAGTGATGGTCCTGTTGGCGCCCTTGTGAGATGCGCCGTACAGCAGCGAAGTACAGCAACTCCAGCAACCGCCAGCCCCGAGCATCGGTCGCCATGCTCCTCCCCACAGCCTGTATGGCCTTCAATGACCGATCTCTTCAGAGCTACGGATCAGAAGGTTGCAGGTTCGAATCCTGCCGAGCGAACAGCAGACCAGAGGCCCCGCCGAGGACTCGGCGGGGCCTCTGGTGTTTCTCGTGACGGCGGTGGTTGACGGCAACCGCCTCAGGAACTCTCTTCCAGAATGCCTGTGGGTAGATTCCGGCGATCCGTGATACAAACCCGCATAAATCGGATCTGGCGTTGATCGATAGATGGCCATAGTGATTCGTTGTTGGCCGGTTCCTGAAGATGGGTCAGCTCTTCAGCTCAGTGGCTAGTAGGGCCCTGGCCGGCTGGAGGTTGGTTTCGCCTCTCACCGTTGGGTGGCGGGAACCCGTGATTCGGCGTGAGCGGTACATGTGCGGTGGCAGGTGGCCACGAGGTTTGGCGATACGCCTCCGTGGTTGGTGTGGCGGCGGCGACAATGAAGCTCTTGTTGCTGCGGTTGCCGGGGGGCGACTCATGGTCGAACAGGTGTTAGCGATCTTCACGCAGATGGCGAGCGGAACGGCCGCGGCAGTCGGGGCCGAGGTGGGCCAGGCCGTGTCGACGATCGTGCGCGATCGCCTGGGGACAACCGAGCGGGGCCGTACGGCGATCAGCACCGTCGACACCAGCCCCACCGACCCTGCGGCTGTCGCGGAGCTGAGGGACGTGATCCAGGCGGAGGTGGCCGCCGACCCGCACTTCGCCGAGCGGATTGCCCTGGCCCTGGTTGGTCCGCCGCCCGCGTCCGCACCAAGCGTCAATGCGGGCATCTCGTTCGCCAACAGCCAGGTGCGGGGCCGGCCCATCATCTCCATGGCGGGTGTGAGCATCAGCAATACCCGCAATGTCCGTTTCTCCCTGCTCGCCGCGGCTCTCGTGCTGGTCGCACTGGTGGCGCTGGGCCTCTATGGCGGGGTGCGGCTCTTCAACGGCGGCGGTTCCCCCGAACAGGGCGGAGGTGGGTCCGGAGATTCCGCGACGGCCATCAAGGACGCGACGCTGGCCAAGAAGATCTTTCCCGGCCTGGACAGCCTGCCGACCGGCTGGAGCGTGCGTGCGGGAAATCCCAAAGAGGTGAAGTGTGGAACGGGGCGTGCGATGTGCAAGGACTCGCTGCTCGACGTCCAGACTTCCTACACCCCGAGCTTCGACTTCGACCAGGCGCAGATCGAGGTGGTGACCTACGGGAGCGTCGGAGCGGCTGCCGCCGGATACGCGGAAATCAAGCGGCAGAACGCGGACTTCGGGTCCACGCCGAAGCCGGTGGCCATGTCGAACGTGGGCGGAGACGAATCCGCCGCCGTCGAATGGGCCAACAGTCCGACGCCCGGGATCACCGAGGCGACCGGCGCGTTCGCGGCGGTCCGGGTGGGGACGGTCGTCATCAATGTCGTCATGCTGGACAAGGGCGCCGGCGGCACGGACCTGCGCATCCTCCAATCCTTCGCAGCGACTACGACAGCCCGTGCCCAGCAGGCACAGAACGGTGAGGCTCCCAGCGCCGTCATGACGCACTAGCCAGTGGTGCCGGCTTGCCTTCGCCAAGCCTCAGACGCGATGCCAACGCAGTCAGTGCAGCGACCTGCAGGATTCTCGCCCCTCCCGGCCATGTACGAGTCAAAGTCACAGGAGCACCTCTGTGGTGCGGCCGGGAGGCAGTGGGAGTTCCGGGGCTGGGGCCTGAAGGGGGTTTCAGGGTTTCAGGTTGTGTTCAGGTTCGGGTCGGCACTGTGGTGGATGTCGGAAGGGCGCGACAGGCCCGCCGGCGGAACAAGACCGCGACATGATCCGGAGGAACGTCCTCATGAAGGCCACCGCCAAGCGCACGCTCACCCCTCGCGCCGTCGTCCTCGCCACGGCTGCCGCTGTCGCACTGATCGGTGGCACGGGTGCCGCGACCGCCTTCGCGAACGACGACGGCGGCCCGGCCCCGCAGTCCTCGGTCCAGCTCCCCCACAACGAGCGCCACCTCGACGACACCGCCAAGGACCGCGCGCAGGTCAAGGCCGACAAGATCAGCCAGTCCCAGGCCACCGCCAAGGCCCTCCAGACCGTCCCCGGCACCGCGACCTCCGCCGAACTCGACAACGCCGACCGCAACGGCTCCCTCGTCTGGGAAGTCGACGTCTTCGGCAAGGACCACAAGAGCCACGACGTCACCATCGACGCCGGCAACGGCAAGGTCCTGAGCCAGCACACCGACCGCGACGACGACGCCGCCCAGGACGCCGCCGAGACCCAGGCCCTGCTCAAGGCCGACAAGACCGGCCACGACAAGGCCACCGACAAGGCCCTCAAGGCCGTCCCCGGCACCGTCGTCTCCTACAGCCTCGACGACAACGACCACAACGGCTCCACCATCTGGGAGGTCGACGTCCTCGGCAAGGACCACAAGAGCCACGACGTCACCATCGACGCCGGCAGTGGCAAGGTCCTCAACCAGCACATCGACCACGACGACAACGACAGCCAGGGCGACAACGACGGCGACGACGGCGATGACGACTGATCAGGTATCAGGAGCCTGGATGAAGGTCGCTGCTTCTTGGGCGACGTGGCAACAACCTGTCACTGAGTCATCCCCTGGGAAGGGAGACCTGTCACGCGGCTCATGCCACGCCCAATTCCGCTCCAGGAGTAGTGGGTTCCTGCTGATGTCGTAATGCACAGAGGCTGAAGCCCCCGCCGGGTCGTCCGGGCGGGGGCTTCGGCGTGCCGTAGGGCAGTGAAGTGCAGCAACCGGGGCGGGGCCGGTGCCGCCGGTGGGCGGCCAGGAGAGTCTGCAGAGAGCCGAGCCGGGCCTCTTGCTCGTTCGGCTCGGCTCGGCCTGGGGCGGGTGGTCGCGGGGGTCTTATAGCCCGCTGCTGCCCGCCATGGGAGGAGCGGGGCGGTAGTGGTTGATCAGGCCTGCGTGTTGGTTGGGCCGGGCGGCTCGGTGGGATTCAGAGTGGTCGAGCCGGGGGCGCCGTCCGTGCAGCAGGAATGAGGCGGTGCGGGAGGCCAGACGGCTGAGGGGGGTCTTCATTGGTCCTCCGTTCGTAGTGCCATGTACTTCGAGGGTACGGAACGCCGGGTGCGTGTGAAGCGATCTGAGCCAGAATTGAGGGTGCATGGCGGGACTTGCCGATCGCTGGTGATGCGTGCAGTGGTTCGCGCGGGTGGTGGGGCCTGACTGTAGGTCAACTTTGCGTGGTGGGTGTGTTCTTGTGCGGTGCGGGCGGGTGTCGCGGGGTGGTGTCGGGTGGGCGTCGCGCGGGTCGGGAATGGGGTATCCGGGCCTGTGGAAAACCCGGTGGCCGGGGAGGTGCGCTTCTATGATGTGGGCCTGGAGCGGCGGCGACGGAAGGGGCCGGGGCGGGTGGAGGTCAACCTGTCGTTCGGAGGGGGCGCGGCGGATGCCGAGGAGGCCGGGCTCGCGGAGTCGGCGGCGTCCTTGTACCGCTGGCTGGTGGCCGAGCCCGAGCTGCGTGGTCAGGTGGAGGTGTCCCTCGGGCCGAGGCGGCCGGAGCCGGGGCACATGGGCGGGGCGCTCGACATCGTCAATGTCGTGCTCGCCAACAGCATTGCTCTGGGCAGCCTGATCACCGCAGTGGCCACCTGGCGGGGCTCGCGCCCCCGTCCGCCGCAGATCCGGCTCGAACGGGACGGTGTGGTGGTGACCGTGCAGGACGGCTCTCCCGAGACGGTCGAGCGGATTCTGCGGGTCTGGAACGAGAGCGGTGCGCCCGCGCCGGCGCCGGCGGACGGAGACAGCGAGTAGCCGTGGCCCTCTTGTCGGACCCGGGCCGCTCCGAGGCCGTATTGGTGGGCGTGCATGACTACGTCCACCTGGAGCAGCTGCCCGCGGTCGCCCGGAATCTGGTGGGGCTGCGGGAGGCGCTGACCGATCCCGCGGTGTGGGGGCTGCCCCTCGAGGCGTGCACGGTGCTCTCGCAGCCCGGCAGTGACACGCAGGTGCTCGACACGGTGCTGGAGCGAGCCGGCAAGGCCCGGGACACCCTGCTCGTCTACTACGCCGGGCACGGACTCACGGACCCGCACACCGACGAGCTCTATCTCGCCCTGCCCGGCTCGGAGCGTGAGCGCATCTACACCTCGCTGCGGTACGAGTATTTGCGCCGGGCGGTGCTGGACCCGCAGGCGGGGCCCCGGCGGACCGTGGTGATCCTCGACTGCTGTTACAGCGGACGTGCCCTGCTCGGGAAGATGAGCGCCAGCGAGCACATCGCGGACCGGGCCATCGTCGAGGGGACCTGCCTGCTGACGGCCTCCGCCGAGACCCGGCCGGCGCTGTCCCCGCCCGGGGAGACGTACACGGCGTTCACCGGTGAGCTGATCACGGCGCTGACCGAGGGCGTTCCGGACCGGCCCGATCCGCTGGACATGGACACCCTCTACCGGCATCTTCGCGGGCGGCTGGCGAGCAGGTCCCGGCCGGTGCCCCAGCAGCGCAATCGCAATACAGGCGGCCGTATTGCGATCGCCCGCAACCGGGCCGCGCAGGAGGGCGGCGTACCGGATGGGGCCGGGCCGCCGTTCCTGGTCGATGTGGAGAGGCTTGCCTCCCGGCAGAGTGAAGCCGAGAAGCGGATCGCGGAGATGGAGCGGCGCGCGGAGCTGTTACGCCTGGAGAGCGAGGCGCTGCGTCAGGAGGCGGAGCGCCGCGCCCTGGAGACGGTGGAGACCGCGCAGCGGCTGGCGAACGCCCTCGCCGCCGCCCCCGACCGGGACGTCCAGCCGTTCTGGTTCGCCGTCCCGGTGTCGCGTCCGCTCATGGGCCAGGACGGCTCCCTGGAGCCGACGGGGGAACTGGTGCCGGGGATCTGGTACCTCGCCGTCGAGCAGCGGGGCCAGGCCCTCGTGGTGCAGACCGAGGACGGCCGCAGGGGGCTGTTGCTCGACGCGGACGGGATCGAGCGCGGGTTTTACGTGGACTACGGGGCAGCCGGGGAGCCGGGCTTCGAGCCGTTCTGGTTCGCGGTCCCGGTGGCCCGCGAGATGCTGAGCGAGGACGGTTCCCCGGAGCCGGTGGCGGAACTGGCGCCGGGAATCTGGTACCTCGCCGTCGGGCAGAGCGACGGGGCCTTCGTGGTGCAGACCGAGGACGGTCGCAGAGGGCTGCTGTTCGAGACGGACGGAATCCAGCACGGGGGCAGCGACGTGGCGGAGAGCCATGCCCGGCAGGCCCTGCGCAAGGCCAAACGTCTGGCCGGGGCCGTGGCGGCCGCGCCGGAGCCGGGCTTCCAGCCGTTCTGGTTCGCGGTCCCGGTGGCCCGCGAGATGGTGCGTGAGGACGGCTCCCTGGAGCCGGTGGCGGAGCTGATACCGGGGACCTGGTACCTCGCCGTCGAGCAGCGGGGACCGGCGATCCTCGCGCAGTCCGCGGACGGCCGCCGGGGGTTGCTGCTCGACACCGAGGGAATTCAGCGGGGGTGATTGTTGGTGCTTGGGCGGGCACGGGGGAGAGAGATTGTTGGTGCTCGGCCGGGGCCCAAGCCTGAGCGCGGTGGACGCCTGGTTGCCGTGACTGTGACCGCGACCGCGACCGCGACGTCTGGCGCGTGGCTGAGGGTGCGGGCGCCGCGGGACGGCGCCGGGGCTGAGGCTGGGGCTGCGGCCGGGGTATGCGTCGTCAGCCTTTGACGTCCAAGACGGCGGCCAGGTGGTCGCGGACGTGCTGGGCCGTGCGGAGGGCGTCGAGGTCGGCGACGTTCACGGTGAGGACGTGCCAGGGCGTGGCGGCGAGCAGGCGGTGGGTCAGGGCGGTTTCGTGGCGCAGGTGGGCGGCGGCCGAGGGGAGGTCGTGGACGGAGCGGGTGCGGGGGGAGGCGGCGAGCTTGGTGAGATACCAGTTCTCCCAGTCGGGGCCCTCGCGGTCGACGGCGCGCCGGAGGGCGGTCGAGGGGTCGTCCTCCACGTAGACCACGGTCACCCGGGCCGGTTCGACGGCGCTGGCCACCTCGCGCAGGAAACGGGCGATGGCGGGCTCGTCATGGCCCCAGGCCACCAGGGACGGGACGAACGGGATCAGGGCGTCGGTGACCAGGACGTCGATCCCGGCGGCGCGGGACTCGGTGACGTAGGCGCGGGTGGCGGCGATCAGGGTCTCGGGGCGGACGCTGTGGGCGCCGCCGGCGAACTCCTCGGCCACGGGGCGGAACGCGGGGCGGGTGAGGATGTCGGCCTCCTGGAAGTGGTCGACGGTGGCTCCGGTGCTCCTCATCCAGTCGGCCAGGGAGCGGCAGAGGGTCGACTTGCCGACCCCCGGGCTGTTGCCGGCCACCGCAATCAGATGGGTGGGGCCTTCCGGGCGGGTGGGGGTGGTGGGGGCGGTGGGAGCCATGGAGTCTGTGGAGTCTGCGGGGGCTGTGGAGTCTGTGGAGTGTGTCGACGTCATGCGGTCAGTTTTGCAAGGGCGGGTCAACAGGGGTGCGCAAGGCGGCAGTTGGGGGTTGGCGGGGTGAGGGGCAGAGAAACGATTAGGCATTGGCCCGGGAGTCGCGTAGTGTTCATTTCACCGACGCGGGGTGGAGCAGCTCGGTAGCTCGCTGGGCTCATAACCCAGAGGTCGCAGGTTCAAATCCTGTCCCCGCTACTGACGCCGCAGGCCCAGTGGAATCACTTCCACTGGGCCTGCGGCTTTTTGTGCGTGCTTTTCATCCGTGGACCGGTGGCGGCGGGGCCGTGTAGTGGACGGCCGGGCCGGTGCGGGGCGGGGGCAGCTGGGCCAGGTCGGGGTGGAGGAGCAGCTCGTCGTCGTAGTCGCTGCTGTTCTGGTGGCGGAACGGGAGCGGCTCGGTGGTGGGGAGGGTGCGCAGGCGCTCGCGCAGACGGGTGGCGGCGGTCGCGTAGGCGGTGGGGGTCATGCGGTCCGCGCCCGGGACCAGTAGGGGCGGGACGACGGAGATCCCGGTGTACCAGAGGGTGCCGTGCTGGAGAGGGAAGAGGAGATCGTTGAGGTCTCCGTTGACACCGCGCGGGCCGAGGGTGGCGGCGCGGGCGCCGGCGGTGGTGATGACCATGGCGCGCTTGCCGGCGAGTTTGCCGTCGCCGTAGCGCTGGGGGCGGCCGGTGGCGGGGTCGGTGATGCCGAAGGCGAAGCCCTTGACGAAGACCCGGTCGAACCAGCCCTTGAGGATGGCCGGCATTCCGTACCACCAGAGGGGGAACTGGATGATCAAGGTGTCGGCCCAGGCGAGCTTGTGCTGTTCGGCGCGGATGTCGGGGGCCAAGTGGCCGTCCGTGTAGGCGCGTTCCGAGGCCTCGCCGATGAGTAGGCGGTCGGCCGGGTCGTGTGCGTAGTCGGCGGCGTCGACCACCGGGTTCCACTTCATGGCGTACAGGTCGGAGACGCGGTGCCGGTGACCCTGGGCGTCGAGGGCGCGGAGGCCCTCGGTCTTGAGGGCGCCGCTCAGGGAGCGCTGGTCGGGGTGGGCGAACAGCCAGAGGACCTTCATGCAGTCCACTCTCCGCGGGGGTGGGACGCCGGACGAGTGGCCCGATGGTCATAGTGTGCAAGGATCGGGCCATGGGTGTCGTGGAGCGTGGCAGCGGGAGCGGTGGCAGTGGTGGGGCCGGGCGGGTGCGGGCCGTCGCGGGGAGCGGGCGGCGGCACCGGGTGGCGGTGCTGGTGCGGGACGGGATGCTGCCGATCGAGGTGGGCATCGTGCACCGGATCTTCGGGGAGGCCCGGTCGGCGGACGGGGAGCCGCTGTACGAGCTGGTGACCTGCGCGTTGGAGCCCGGTGAGGTGCGGACGGACACGGACTTCACGGTGAATGTCGCGCACGGGCCGGAGGCGCTGGCGGAGGCCGACACCGTGGTCGTACCGGCGTTCGGGGCGGACTACGACCTGGGGGCGGAGCGGAGCGCCGGGCGGCTGAGTCCGGCGATGGCCGGGGCGCTGGGCCGGATCCGGCCCGGGGCCCGGGTCGCGTCGATCTGCACGGGGGCGTTCGTGCTGGCCGCGGCCGGGCTGCTGGACGGGCGGCGGGCAACTACGCACTGGCGGTCCGTGGACGACTTCCGCCGGTTGTTCCCGGCCGTCGAACTGGATGCGGAGGTGCTGTACACGGACGAGGGTGAGGTGCTGACGGCTGCCGGGGTCGCCTCCGGGATCGATCTGTGTCTGCACATGGTCCGGTGCGACCACGGGGCGGCGGTGGCCAACGATGTGGCGCGGCGGACGGTGGTGCCGCCACACCGGGAGGGCGGGCAGGCGCAGTACATCCGGCGGCCGATGCCGGAGCCGCAGATCTCGTCCACGGGGGTGGCGCGGGCCTGGGCCCTGGAGCATCTGGACCGGCCACTGAGTCTGCGGGAGCTGGCGGCGCGGGAGTCGATGAGCGTACGGACCTTCACCCGGCGGTTCCGGGAGGAGGTCGGCATTTCGCCGCTCCAGTGGCTGACGCAGCAACGGATCGAGCGGGCCCGGCAGTTGCTGGAGGAGACGGACCTGACGGTGGACCGGATCGCGGCGGAGGCGGGCTTCGGGACGGCGGCCTCGCTGCGGCAGCATCTGCAGTCGGCGTTGGGGGTGTCGCCGCGGGCGTATCGGAGCACGTTTCGGGGGCCGGGGGGTGGGGGTGGGCTGGTGGCTTGAGGGAGTTGGGGGCCTGAGGGGGTTGGGGGCTTGAGGGGCGGGGCTTGAGGGGGAAGTCGGGGAGGGTGCGGCGGGGCGGTGGTGGCCCGGTCGGTGGTGGACCGCCTCGGTGGGGGCTCGTTGGTGGGGCGGGGGATGGTGCTTGGGGCGCGGGCCCCGGGCGGGTGTGGGGTGCGGGCCGAGGGGCTCGGCCCCGGGGGCGCCGCGGTGCCGGGTGCGGGCGGGTGGCGTTGTCAGTGGGTGGTCGTACGCTGGCGGTGTGTGGCGATGTACGGGACCGCGCTGGTCGGGCGGCGGGCCGGGGTCGGGGCCGGAGGGGCGGTTCGGACAGCGGCTCGGCTGGTATTGCGCCGAGCGGGGCGAGGGGCGGGTGAGCCTGCTCCCCGCGGGCAAGCGGCTGGCCTTCGCCGCGCAGGGCGAGCGGCTGTGTCTGGGGGTGTGGCGCGCCGGCCGCTGGATCGTGTGCCCGTACGGTGCGGTGCTCGACGGTGCGAGTGCCAAGGATCAGTGTGCGCGGTGCGCCCAGTTGGACCGGTCGCGTTCGGTGGCCGCGGACACCATGGCCGACGATCCGCGTCCGTACGGCGTCTATCTCGCGTACTTCGGTCCCGGTCTCCTCAAGGTGGGGATCACGGCCGCCGAGCGCGGTCCGGCCCGGCTCGTGGAGCAGGGGGCGGTGGCGTACGCCTGGCTGGGGCGGGGGCCCCTGATGGCGGCGCGGCGGGCGGAGGCGCTGCTGGGGAGTGCGCTGTCGGTGCCCGACCGGTTTGCGAAGGCGGCCAAACGGGCGGCGCGCGGGGTGCTGCCCCCGGTGCCGGAGCGGGCCGCCGAGCTGGCTCAACTGCATCGCGCAGCAAGGCAATTGGCGGGCTGGCCGGAGACGCTCGAACCGGTGGAGTTCGCCTGTGCCGACCATACGGAGCTGTTCGGGCTCGACCGGATTCCGGGTGAGGTGGCGGAGCTGGGCGGGATGACGCCCGGGGCGGAGATCGTGGGGGAGGTGCTGACCGGGGTGGGGGCTGATGTGTATCTGCGGTTGGCGGGGGTGGGGGCCGAGGTCGGGGTCGGGGTCGGGGTCGGGGTCAAGGCTGGGGCCGTTGCTGGGGCCGTTTCCGGGGCCGGGGAGCGGGAGAGGGGCGCTGGGGCTGGTGGGGTTGCCGGGGCGGTGGCGGTGATGGATGCGCGGCTGTTGTCGGGGTGGGTGCTGGGGCCCGCCGTGGGAGAGGCGACGACGGTGCCGGTGCGGGCCGCAGCGCGCGGGGCCGGGGAGCGGGAGCGGGAGGGGATGGGGGGCCAGGAGGGGTTGTTCTGAGGTGGGTGTGCCTGGGGGAGTCGGCCGGGGCGGCCTGGGGGAGTCGGCCGGGGCGGCCTGGGGGGAGTCGGCCGGCGCGGGATAGTCCGGCTTGCCGGGGCCGTTGCCGGGTCCCTTGCCGGGCCCTTCGGGGCGCCGGTGGTGCGGTTGGCGTTGAGCGGAAGGCGGCTGAGAGGGGTTGTTTCGGGCCGGGCGGGGGCGTTTAGATGCCGGGTGCAGGTAGTAGAGGGTGGGCTGGTGGGCTCAGCGGGCCGCTGTGTGGGCTACACGGGGGCGTGGGACATGCGGGTGCGCTGGTCATACGGGCATGTGGGACATGCGGGTGCGCTGGTCATGTGGGCGGGCGGGCCATACGGGTGTGTGGGCCTCACGGGCCGGGCGGTCCTCCGGGGTGCCGGGTTGCCCTGTGCCCGGTTGCCGGTGTTGGGTGCCGGGTGCCGGGGGCGCGTTCGGCAGGTAGGCGTCGGGCCCGGGCCCGGATATCTGCGAAGGGGTCGGGCCGTGCCGGTCGGGGCCGTAGGGACGAGGCCGTAGTGGTCGAACCGTAAGGGAGGGGCCCGGCGTGGCGGACGGTGATGAGCGGGTCGGCGCGTTCTGGCGGGAGTTGGGGCTGCCGGGGCTGATCGATGTGCATACGCACTTCATGCCCGAGCGGGTGATGGCGAAGGTCTGGGCGTACTTCGACTCGGCGGGGCCGCTGGTGGGCCGGGCGTGGCCGATCACGTACCGGTTCGAGGAGGACGAGCGGCTGGCGGTGCTGCGCGGCTTCGGCGTACGCGCCTTCACCTCGATGATCTATCCGCACAAGCCGGGGATGGCGCAGTGGCTGAACGGCTGGGCGGCCGACTTCGCGTCCCGTACGCCCGACTGTCTGCGGACCGCGACATTCTTCCCGGAGGACGGCGCCGCGCAGTATGTGCGTGCCGAACTCGCCGACGGGGCGCGGGTCTTCAAGGCGCATGTGCAGGTGGGCGGGTACGACCCGGCCGATGCGCTGCTCGACCCCGTATGGGGAGCGCTTGCGGAAGCCGGGGTGCCGGTCGTCATCCACTGCGGCTCGGGCCCTGCCCCCGGCAAGCACACCGGGCCCGAGCCGATCGGCCGGCTGCTGGCCCGCCACCCCCAACTGCGGCTGATCATCGCGCACATGGGGATGCCGGAGTACGCCGACTTCCTGGACCTCGCACAGCGCTATCCGGGCGTGTACCTCGATACGACCATGTCGTTCACGGACTTCGCCGAGCGGATCGCGCCGTTCCCGCGGGCGGAACGAGGCCGGCTCATGGATCTCGGTGATCGGGTGCTGTTCGGCAGCGATTTCCCCAACATCCCCTACGGGTACGCGCATGCGTTGGAGGTGCTCGCAGAGCTGGAGCTGGGGGAGGACTGGCTGCGCGGGGTCTGTTACGGGAACGCGGCGCGGCTGTTCGGCGTGTGAGCGGCGCGGCGGGCTGTGCGGGCCTCCTTCATGGTGCCGTGAGGGGTGAGGGGTGAGGGGTGAGGGCTGTGGCGGGCCGCCTCGTGTTCAAGTTGCCGTGAGCGAAGGCGGAGTTGAGAGCCCTGTTCAGTGGGTGCGGGGCGGGAACTTCAGGGTGTGAGTGGGGCTGCGGCCGCGGCCAGATGAGACAGGGCCACGCCCAGCTCGGCGAGGGTGGCCTCGTCCGTCACGCGTTCCGTAGTGGGGTCGATCTTCGGGCTGATGGCGGGGATTTCGCGGCAGGCCGCCGTCACGACCTCGCCGGTCATCATCCGCAGGACCTCGCGCAGTTGGGCGTTGGCGTGGTCACCGCCGGTGGGGGACGGTGAGGCGGTGATCACCGCAACCGGTTTGCTGACGCATTCGCCGCTGCTGACCAGCCAATCGAGGGCGTTCTTGAGGGCGCCGGGGACACCGTGCGCGTATTCGGGGCTGACCACGAGCAGGGCGTCGGCGCTCGCAACGGCGGTGCGCAGGGCGGCGACCGGGGCGGGGGGTGTGGCGTCCTCGCCGTCCAGGTCGGGATTGAAGTGCGGGAGCACGCCGATGTCGGCGGTGGCGGCCGGGCCGTCCCAGAAGGTGAGAGCGGAGCGCAGCACCGCACCGTTGGAGGAGCGCGCACGCAGACTGCCGGAGAGGGCGAGGAGTCTCATGGAGCGACAGTACGTGGTCCGGGGCGGGGCGGGACGGGCGCACCGGAGGGGTGGGGAGGGCCTGGCGGAGGGCGTCCGCGGAGGGCGTCCGTGGGGGCTGTCGCGGGGTCAGGGGGAATCAACGAATGTGCAGGTCAGGCCGATTGTCAGTGGCAGGTGCGATGCTTAAGAAGTGGTGATCGACCTGGACCGCGCGGGGGGCGGCCCAGGTCGGTCCACAGTCGGGGGAACGGGGGAACGGGGGGGGGACGGGGGACTGGCTCGGTCGGGCGGGGGCAGGGGGAAGTCCGGCGCGGGGCGGGCCGCCGCAGGGGGAGGGGCGGCGCTGGATGCTGCTGTTGGCGGCAGGCGGCAGGCGGCAGGCGGCAGGCGGCAGGCGACAGGCGGCACGGTGGGCCGGGTGGCCGCTGGCCGCTGGCGGCTAGCGGCTGGCGGCGGGTGGTTGGCTTTTGGCTGGTGTGGTGGGCAGGGGTGGGGTGGGGGCCCGGGGAGGGGGAGAGTGGCACACGGTTTTCTCAGGAGATTCACAGAAAGGCGCAAGGGAGCTCTCACGGGGGCGGGTCAGGCTCCGGGCATGACCGTGACTTCCTCGTCCTCAGTGTCGTTCCGTATGCCGGCTCCGGCGTCGTCCTCCAGGGGCGCGCCAGGGAAGCAGCCGGAGCTGTTGCGGGCCGACGGCAGCCCCGTGCGGGTGCTGGTCGTGGACGATGAATCCTCGCTCGCCGATCTGCTGTCGCTCGCGCTGCGCTACGAGGGCTGGGACATCCGCGCGGAGGGGGACGGCGCCGGTGCGCTGCGCTGTGCCCGTAGTTGGCGGCCGGATGCGGTGCTGCTCGATGTGATGCTGCCGGACATGGACGGGCTGACGGTGCTCGGCCGGCTGCGGCGTGAACTGCCGGATGTGCCGGTGCTGTTCCTGACCGCCAAGGACGCGGTCGAGGACCGGATCGCCGGACTGACGGCGGGCGGCGACGACTACGTCACCAAGCCGTTCAGCCTGGAAGAGGTGGTGGCCAGGCTCCGGGGGCTGCTGCGCCGGGCCGGGGCGGCCGCCGCGCGGAGCGCATCGCGGCTGACGGTGGGCGATCTGGTGCTCGACGAGGACAGCCACGAGGTGTGGCGGGACGGCCAGGAGATCCATCTGACGGCCACCGAGTTCGAGCTGCTGCGCTATCTGATGCGCAATCCGCGGAGGGTGCTGAGCAAGACGCAGATCCTCGACCGGGTCTGGAGCTATGACTTCGGCGGTCAGGCCAACGTCGTGGAGCTGTATATCTCGTATCTGCGGCGGAAGATCGACGTGGGCCGGGCGCCGATGATTCACACCCGCCGGGGCGCGGGCTATCTGATCAAGCCGGGTGGGTAACGGGCCGTGAGCGGGAACTCCCCCGCGTCGGCCGAGCAGCCGGAGCACCCGAAGCAGCCCGGGCCGCCGGAGCAGGGCAGGCCCCCGCAGCCTGAGCACGGCCGGTCCCGGAACACCGACCCCGCACCCCCGTCCACGGCCCCCTCCCCAGGCCCCACGACCTCTCCAGTCCCTGCGACCTCCCCAGCCCCCGTGACCACCCCCACTCCCGCCGCCACCCCCGCCGGCCCCACTCCCGCCCCCCGCCGCCGCTGGTCCCTCCGGACCCGGCTCGTGGTGTCCGCGGTGGCGCTGATCGCCGTCGTCGGGGCCGTCATCGGGACGGTGACTGCCATTGCGCTGCACTCCTATATGCAGCGGCAGTTGGACGGGAAGGTGCACGAGTTCGTGGTACGGGCCCAGCTCCCGCGGCCCCATGAACCGAGCCCTGTGCAGGGCGACCTGGACTTCGTGGCGATGGGTGGTCAGCCCCTTGGCACGGTGGGTGCGCGGGTCGGGACCGGAGGAACCGTCGAGGCCGGGGCGAAGCTGGACAACCCGAGCGGCCCGCTGCCCGATCGGCTGGCGGAGCTGACCCGCGCGCAGCTCGCGGCGCTGAACAAGGTGCCGCGGGACGGCCGGTCGCACACCGCCGAGCTGCCCGGACTCGGGTCCTACCGGGTGGAGTCCGCGCAGAACGGCTCCCTGGTGCTCGGTCTGCCGCTCGACTCCGTGCAGAAGACGGTCGGCACGCTCATCCTCATCGAGGCGTGTGTGACGGTCGCCGGTCTGGTCGCCGCCGGGATGGCGGGCTCCGCCATGGTCGGGATCGCGCTACGGCCGCTGCGTCGCGTCGCCGCGACCGCCACCCGGGTCTCCGAACTCCCGCTCCACCAGGGCGAGGTGGCGCTGCATGTCCGCGTCCCGGCGTCCGAGTCGGACGGGCGTACGGAGGTGGGGCAGGTCGGTGCGGCGCTGAACCGGATGCTGGGGCATGTCGGTTCGGCGCTCGCGGCCCGTCAGGAGAGCGAGACGCGGGTACGGCAGTTCGTCGCGGATGCCAGCCATGAGCTGCGTACCCCGCTCGCGTCGATCCGGGGCTACGCCGAGCTGACCCGCCGCGGGCGGGAGCAGCCGGGACCGGAGACCCGGCACGCCCTGGGGCGGATCGAGTCGGAGGCGGAGCGGATGACGGGGCTGGTGGAGGACCTGCTGCTGCTCGCCCGGCTCGACTCCGGGCGCCCGCTCGCGTATGCGCGCACCGATCTGTCGCCGCTGGTGATCGATGCGGTGAGCGATGCGCGGGTGGCCGGGGCCGGGCACCGCTGGCGGCTGGAGCTGCCCGAGGAGCCGGCGGTGGTGTACGGCGATGCGGGACGGCTGCACCAGATCCTGGTGAATCTGCTGGCCAATGCCCGTACGCATACGCCGGAGGGGACCACGGTGACCGCCCGGGTGCGTGCCGCCGCAGACGCTGCCGCCGGCTGCGGCGGGGTCGTCCAGCTGGAGGTGGAGGACGACGGGCCGGGGATTCCGGCGGCTCTGCTCCCGCATGTCTTCGAGCGCTTCGCCCGCGGTGATGCCTCGCGTTCGCGTGCCGCGGGCAGTACGGGGCTCGGCCTCGCCATCGTGCAGGCGGTGGTGGCCGCGCACGGCGGCACGGTCCGGGTCGGCAGTGAGCCGGGGCGGACGGTCTTCACGGTGACGCTGCCGACGGCGGCGGCCAATTCGACGGCGGCGGCCACCTCGGCGGTGTGGGATGTGGCGGGGCGGAAGTCTCCGGTCCCGGGGCGGAAGCCGCCGGTCACGGGCCGGAAGCCGCCGGTCACGGGCCGGAAGTCTCCGGCCACGGGCCGGGAGGCACCGCCCGCCGGCGGGGAGGCACCGCCCGTCGCCGGCGAGGCGCTGTCCGTCGGCAGGGAGGCACCATCCGCCGACCAGGCCGCACCATCCGCCGACTAGCACCCACCGCCCGCCGACCAGGCCGCAGCGCCCGCCAGCCCGCCAGCCCGCCGGCCCAGCCGCCCCGCCCGCCGACCCAGCCGCACCCCCGCCGGCCCGGCCGGGCCCACGCCCACCCCCAAGAATCCCCAGGTCAACCCACCCTCCCCGCACTCACAGACAGGCTCACAGACAGGCTCACAGGCAGCCTCACAGCCCGGACACAGCCTCAGCACACCGCCGTGACAGCGGGGGTGGCGAGTGTCGTCGCATGACGACGACACAGCCGCCCGGCACACCGCTGGGCTCCCTGCCACCGCGTGAGCATCTGCGGCTCGGCCAGATCGCGACCGTCCTCGATGTGGTGATCCCGGTCTACAACGAGGAGCGCGATCTGGAGCCCTGTGTGCGGCGGCTGCGCGAGCATCTCGCGCGCACCTTCCCGTACGGCTTCCGGATCACCATCGCCGACAACGCGAGCACGGACCGGACGCCGGAGGTCGCCGCCCGGCTCGACGACGCGCTCGAAGAGGTCACCGCGGTACGGCTGGAGCGGAAGGGGCGCGGGCGGGCGCTGCGCACCGTGTGGTCGCTCTCCGAAGCGCCGGTGCTGGCATATATGGACGTCGATCTGTCCACCGACCTCAACGCGCTGCTGCCGCTGGTGGCGCCGCTGATCTCCGGGCACTCGGATCTGGCGATCGGCTCCCGGCTCAGCCGTGGCGCACGGGTGGTGCGCGGGCCGAAGCGGGAGTTCATCTCGCGGATGTACAACCTCATCCTGCGGGGGTCGCTGGCCGCACGGTTCTCCGATGCGCAGTGCGGGTTCAAGGCCATCCGCGGCGAGGTCGCCGAGCGGCTGCTGCCGATGGTCGAGGACACCGGATGGTTCTTCGACACCGAGCTGCTGGTGCTCGCGGAGCGGGCCGGGCTGCGGATCCATGAGGTGCCGGTGGACTGGGTCGACGACCCCCACAGCACCGTGCAGCTCGTGCGGACGGCCACCGACGACCTCAAGGGCGTCTGGCGGGTGGGGCGGGCGCTGGGGACCGGCGCGCTGCCGCTGGACCGGCTCGCCCGGCCGTTCGGGGACGATCCGCGGGACCGTGAGCTGTCCGGCGTGCCCGGCGGGCTGGCCCGTCAGCTGGTCGGCTTCTGTGCCGTCGGCGGTCTGAGCACGCTGCTCTATCTCGGCCTCTACTCCCTCTTCCGCCTCGGAGCGGGCGCCCAATTGGCCAATGCGGCAGCGCTGTTGCTGTCGGCGGTCGCCAATACGGCCGCCAACCGGCGGCTGACCTTCGGGGTACGGGGACGGGACCGGGCGGTCCGTCATCAGGCCCAGGGGCTGGTGGTCTTCGCCATCGGACTGGTGCTGACCAGCGGCTCGCTGGCGGCCCTCGACGCCGCCAGCGGTACGCCCTCGCACGGCACCGAACTCGCGGTGCTGGTGTCCGCCAACCTCGCGGCGACGGTGCTGCGGTTTCTGCTCTTCCGCGCCTGGGTCTTCCCGGACCGCGCGGGCCGGGACGACCTCGCCACCCCGCCGTACCCCTCGCACGACCGGAACGATCTCACCAGGAGCACTCGATGACCCCGCAGCACCGGCCCGGCACGCCGGCCCAGTTGCCGTCCGCCTCACCGGAGGGTCCGCCGGCGTCGGTCACCGCGACTCCGACGCCCGCGACTCCGACGCCCGTGGCACCGACGCCCGTGGCACCGGAGCCGACAGCACGCTGGGCGCGGCCCGCGTTGCTGGCGTTGTTGCTGGTCACGGCGGTGCTCTACCTCTGGAGCCTGTCCGCCTCCGGGTATGCCAACCAGTTCTACTCGGCCGCCGTACAGGCCGGCAGTGAGAGCTGGAAGGCCTTCTTCTTCGGTTCGTCCGACGCGGCGAACTCCATCACCGTCGACAAGCCGCCGGCCGCGCTGTGGCCGATGGCGCTGTCCGTACGGCTCTTCGGGCTCAGCTCCTGGGCGATCCTGGTGCCCGAGGCGCTGATGGGGGTGGCGACGGTCGGGCTGCTCCACGGAGCCGTACGGCGACGGTTCGGTGCGGGCGCCGGGCTGCTGGCGGGCGCGGCGCTGGCGGTGACGCCGGTCGCGGCGCTGATGTTCCGGTTCAACAACCCCGATGCGCTGCTGTGCCTGCTGATGGTGGGTGCGGTCGCCTGTGTCCTGCGGGCCCTGGAGGAGGGCCGGACGAAGTGGCTGGTGCTGGCCGGGGTCTGCTTCGGGCTCGGCTTTCTCACCAAGACGCTGCAGGCGTGGCTGATCCTGCCGCCGCTCGCCGTGGTCTATGCCTGCTGTGCGCCGGTGGCGGTGCGCCGCCGGTTCGGCCAGCTGCTGCTCGCCGGGCTGGCACTCGTGGTGTCCGGCGGCTGGTGGGTGGCGATCGTCGAGCTGTGGCCGGCGGCCTCGCGCCCGTACATCGGCGGCTCGCAGACCAACAGCTTTCTGGAGCTGACCTTCGGCTACAACGGCTTCGGGCGGATCAGCGGCAACGAGACCGGCAGCGTCGGCGGGGGCGGTGGCCGTCCCGGTGGCGGCGGTGGCGGCTGGGGGAAGACCGGGATCACCCGGCTGTTCTCGTCCGACATGGGCGGCCAGATCTCGTGGCTGCTGCCCGCGGCGCTGATCCTGCTGGTCGCGGCGGTGACGGTGCTGTGGCGGGCGCGGCGGGCGGACGCCGCCGAACAGGCCGGTCAGCGGGCGGAGTTCCTGGTCTGGGGCGGCGCGCTGCTGATGACCTTCACGACCTTCAGCTTCATGTCCGGGATCTTCCATCAGTACTACAACATCGCGCTGGCCCCGTACATCGCGGCGCTGGTCGGGATGGGGGCGGCGCTGCTGTGGCGGCGCGGCGGGCGGCCCGCCGCGCTCGTCCTGGCCGGGACGGTGGCGGTGACCGCCGGATGGTCGTTCGTGCTGCTGAACCGGTCGCCGGACTGGCTGCCGTGGCTGCGCTGGACGGTGGCGGCGCTCGGTCTCCTGGCGGCGCTGGGCCTGCTGCTGCCGGTGTGGGCAGGAGGGGCGGCTCGTAAGGCTCATAAGGCCCGTAAGGAAGCAGCGACGGCGGAGGGAACGCCTGCAGCGCCTGGAGTGCCTGGAGTCCCTGGAGCGCCTGGAGCGCCTGGAGGGTCTGGAGGGGCTGGAGAGGACGGAGCGCCGGCACCCGGCCGGGCGCCGGCGGCGGGCGGAGCGGCGCTACGGGCGAGCCGGCGGGTCGTGGTGCTCGCGGCCGGGCTCGCGGTGGTGACGGCGCTGGCCGGTCCGGTCGCGTACACGCTCAATACGGTCAACACGGCCAAGGGCGGCTCGATCATCACGGCCGGTCCCTCGGTACGGGGCGGCATGGGCGGCCCCGGCGGCTTCCCGGGCGGCCGGATGCCCGGCCGCATGGGCGGCGCACCGGGCGCAGGTCAGGGCGGGGCCGCCGGCCAGGCCCTTCCCCCCGGCCAAGGCGGCATGGGCGGCCAGGGCCGGGCTCCGGGCGGCAATCAGGGCAACGGGCAGGCCGGGAAGCAGGGGCAGTTCCCCTCGCCGGGCGCCCAGGGGCGGCCGGGCGCCCGGCCGGGCGTCCCCGGCGGCCGGGGCGGCTTCGGCGAGGGCGGTGCCGGCCGGATGCGCGGTATGGGCGGGCTGCTCAACGGCAGCAAGGTGAGCGACCGGGCCAAGGCGCTGCTGGAAAAGGACGCGGACGACTACACCTGGGCCGCCGCGGCGATCGGCTCCCAGAACGCGGCGAGCTACCAACTCGCCACCGGGAAGCCGGTGATGGCGATCGGCGGCTTCAACGGGAGCGATCCGTCGCCGACCCTCGCCCGGTTCAAGGAGTACGTCGCGGACGGGAAGATCCACTACTTCCTCGCGGGCGGGCAGGGCGGCCCCGGTGGCGGCCGGGGCGGCTCGTCGAAGATCACGTCCTGGGTGGCGAAGACCTTCCAGAAGGTCACCGTCGGCAGCGCCACGTTCTACGACCTGACCCGGAGGGTGTGACCGGGGAGGCGTGATCGGGTGGGGCGCGCCCCGGCAGGCCCGCCCCACCAGTCAGCCGAAAACAAAATGTACGGCGTATAACGCTCCCTGTACGGTGTATGTCATCCGCTCACACCGTCCAGGGAGCCCGTATGTCCCCTGTGGCCTCCGACGCCACCACCACACTCCAGCCGCCGGGCCGGACCGCCGCCCGCTGGCTGATCCTCGCCGTCATCTGCCTCGCCCAGCTGACGGTCATCCTCGACAACACCGTCCTCAACGTCGCCATCCCCTCCCTCACCGAGGACCTGGGTGCCAGCACCGCCGACGTCCAGTGGATGATCAACGCGTATTCGCTGGTCCAGTCGGGCCTGCTGCTCACCGCCGGCAATTCCGCGGACCGCTACGGGCGCAAGAAAATGCTCGCCGTCGGCCTGGTGCTCTTCGGTGTCGCGTCGCTCGGCGCGGCGCTCGCCCAGTCGCCCGGTCAGCTGATCGCCGCCCGCGCCGGGATGGGCGTCGGCGGCGCGCTGCTGGTGACCACCACCCTCGCCGTCGTCATGCAGATCTTCGACGACGAGCGCCCCAAGGCCATCGGTATCTGGAGCTCGGTCAACTCCCTCGGCTTCGCCGCCGGACCGCTGATCGGCGGGGTGCTGCTCGACCACTTCTGGTGGGGTTCGCTGTTCCTGGTCAACCTCCCCGTCGCGGTGGTGGCGCTGACCGCCGTCCTCACCCTCGTCCCGGAGTCCAAGAGCCGCGCGGGCGAGCGGCCGGACCTCGTGGGTGCCCTGCTGTCCATGATCGGCATGGTCGGAGTGGTCTTCGCGATCATCTCGGGGCCGGTCACCGGCTGGCTGTCCGGCCGGGTGCTGGTCTCCGCCGCCATCGGCCTCGTCGGCCTCGCCGTCTTCGCGCTGTGGGAGCTGCGCGTCCCGTATCCGATGCTGGACATGCACTTCTTCCGCAACCGCCGCTTCATCGGGGCCGTCTCCGGCGGCATCCTCGTCGCCTTCGGGATGGGCGGCTCGATGTTCCTGCTCACCCAGCATCTGCAACTGGTCCTCGGTTACGGCCCGTTGGACGCCGGGCTGCGGATGGCGCCGCTCGCCGTCACCGTCATCCTGCTCAACTTCACCGGTCTGAGCGCGCGTCTGCTGCCCCGTCTCGGTACCCCCGGAATGATCGTCTCGGGGATGTCGCTGCTCGCGGCCGGCCTCGCCGCGATCTCCCTGCTCGGCGGGGACAGCTACGGCGGCATGCTGACCGGCCTGATCATGATGGGTGTCGGTGTCGCGCTCGCCATGCCGACGATGGCCAACGCCATCATGTCCGCGATCCCGCCGGCCAAGGCCGGAGTGGGGGCGGGCGTCAACGGCACCCTGATGGAGTTCGGCCAGGGGCTCGGCGTCGCCGTCCTCGGCGCGGTCCTCAACTCCCGCTTCGTCGCGCTGCTTCCGCTGGCCGCCGCGGGCGCCGGCTCACTGCCCGCGGCGCTCGCCAGGACCCGTACGGACGCCGAACGCACGGCCGTCCATGACGCCTTCGCCGCCGGAATCGGCACCAGCCAGCTCGTCGGCGCGGCCGCGGTGTTCCTGGGCGGGCTGGTCGCCGCCGTACTGCTGCGCCGGGCGGAGCGCACCGGCCAGGACACCGAGGCGCCTGCCACGCCCTCCGCCGCGGAACCGGCGGCCGCCTCGGCGGAATAGCATCATCGGCGGGTACGTGATCGTGAACGGTACGTACACACGGCACGTATGAGAACCCGTACGTGCCGTGCACCGGCGAGGACACCGAAGACGACACCGACGACGACACCCAGGACGTCGAAGACGCTCAGGGCAAGGAGGGGCGCCATGGCAGCGACGGACGGCCGCACCGGGAAGCGGCCGAACAGCGTCTGGCTGACCGAACGCCCCCCGCTCAAACGGAAGGCGGACCAGCCGGCCGGACTCGGCCTCGACAAGATCGTCGCGGCGACGGTCCGGCTGCTGGACGCCGAGGGCCTGGCGAAGTTCTCGATGCGCAGGCTCGCGGCCGAGCTCGGCGTCACCGCGATGTCCGTCTACTGGTACGTCGACACCAAGGACGACCTGCTGGAACTCGCCCTGGACAGCGTCATGGGCGAGATGCGGCTGCCGGACGAGGCCGACACCGAGCGGGACTGGCGGGACCATCTGCGCTCCCTGGCCGACGAGTACCGCACCCTGCTGACCGGCCACGCCTGGGTGGCCCGGTTGCTGGGCACGTACATCAACATCGGCCCGCACTCGATCGCCTTCTCCAACGCCAGCATGCGGGTGATGAAGGAGAGCGGGCTGTCGCTCCAGCAGATCACCGGCGGGCTGTCCGCCGTCTTCCAGTTCGTCTACGGCTTCGCCACCATCGAGGGCCTGTTCAACGACCGTTGCGCGGAGGCGGGGCTGCCCGTCGACGAGTACTTCCACCAGGTGATGACCGCGGTCGAGAGCCGTCCGGAGTTCGCGGAGACGCTGGAGAACACCACCAAGGTCATGGAGGCCCGCGGCGGCACCACCGTACGGGAGATGCGCGACCGCGACTTCGCCTTCGCCCTCGATCTGCAGATCGCGGGCATCGAGGCGATGCGCGGCCGGCCGGGGGACTGACGCGACCGGCGGGGGCTGACGCGACCGGCCGGGGACCGACCTGCGGGGGCCCGGGGAACCGACCGGCGTGGCCCCGGGGAGGGAAGACCGGAGGGCCTCACCCCATCGGCAGGCTCTCCCCCTGCACCGCCTGGACGTCCAGCTCGACCTTCAAGGTGGTCCCGATGGCCGCGATACCGGCCGCCACGACCTGGTTGTAGTTCATCTTGAAGTCCTCGCGGCGCAGTTCCGCGGTGGCCCGGAACGCGGCGCGCACCCCGCCCCACGGGTCGGGGCCGGTGCCGAGGTAGCTCAGATCGAGGTCCACCGGCCGTACGACGCCGTGCAGCGACAGCTCACCGTGCACCGTCCAGCGGTCCGGGCCGGCCGGTGCCAGGCCCGAGCTGCGGTAGGTGATCTGCGGGTACTCCTCGACGTTCAGGAAGTCCTCGGAGCGCAGATGGCCGTCGCGCATCCCGTTGCCGGTGTCGATGGACGCGGCCTTGATGTCCGCCTCGACCCGCGAGGCGGACAGGTCCTCGGCGATCTCGATCCGGCCGCTGAACTCGGTGAACCGGCCGTGCACGCTGGAGATCCCCAGGTGCTGGGCGACCGCGGCCACCGTCGAGTGCATCGGGTCGATGGTCCAGGCACCGGGCGGCGGCAGTTCGGCCCCGCCCTGCCGTGCCAGCACGACACTGCCCACGTCCATCCGGCCGCTGGCCGTCACGATCGCGCTGGAGGCGACCGGTGCGTAGCCGACGGCCGTCACGATCACCGTGTACGGGCCGGCCGGCAGCGGCTCCGCGCTGCGGATGGTGCCTTCGTCGTCCGCCGAGGCCCGCAGTACCTGCGCGCCGGTCATGTCGGTGACGGTCAGTACGGCGTGCTGGACCGCCCAGCCGTCCCGTGTGCGGACCTGCGCCCGCAGTCCTGCGGCTGCCGCGCCCGTCGAAGTCATTGCCTCTCCCGTTTGTTGCCTGGTGTGTCCCCCGCTCGTGGGCTCCCCGCCTGCTCGGACCGAGCCGAGCGGGGAGGGGAGCCGGGAGCGTGGGGAAGTGTTCGGGCTCCGGACGGCGGCGTGCAGGCCGTCCCCTGCCTGTGCGCAGCGCCGCCGCCGGAGCCCTTGGGTCCGGTCCGGGGCGCGTCCGCTCAAAGCGCGCCCCGGGCCGGGGTATTGCTCCCGGGTGAGATCCCCGGGCCCGGGGGATTCAGTCCCCCGGGGGGATTCAGTCGCCGGGGAGATTCAGTCGCCGGGGTGTGCGAGCTCGACGTCGTAGCCGTCGACCCCGCGTGCATCGACCGCGAGGCCGGTGGCGACGGGCGGGTAGCCGCTCGCGATGACGGTGTAGTCGCCGGCGTCCAGGTCGGTGAAGGCGTAGGCGCCGTCCTCCCCGGTCGTCGAGGTGGCGACGACATTGCCCGCCGCGTCCACCAGCGTGACCCGTGCGTCGGGCAGCGGCCGGCGGTGCGCACCGGCCCGCACGACGCCCTGCACCCGCGCGCCGGACAGCAGCTCGATCTCGATCCGGGTGGTGCCCTGGCCGCCGATCTCGACCGGCAGTGCGGCCGGGCGGTGGTCCGGGGCGTTCACCGCGACGGTGAAGGTACCGGGCGCCAGCTCGTCGAAGGCGAAGTGGCCCTCGGCGCCGGTCTTTCCGGTGGCCAGCACCTCGCCGCGGACGTCGGTGACGACGACCATCGCCCCGTCGACCGGTGCGCCGGTGGCCGCGCTGCGGACCTGGCCGCCGAGGCCGCTGGTGCCGCTGAGCAGGATGTCGTAGGCGTGCGGCTGGTCGCCGATGACGACCGTGGAGGCCTGCGGCTGGTGGCCGTCGGCCGCGGCGATCAGCACATACGAACCGGCGCCGGGGGCGCTGAGCACGTACGAGCCGTTCGCCTGGGCGACCGCGCGGCCCAACTGCCGCCCGCTGAGCGAGATCAGCGTCACCGCGGAGCGCGGTACGGGGTGGCCCTCCGCGTTGCGGACGAAGCCGTGGACCGCGGAACCGGCCGGGGTGTTGTCCCCGCCGCCGGCCGAGGCGTACGCCGCCAGCGGCTGGGTGGCCGTCGCCACGGCCGGCCGCGCCCAGGAGGGGGTGTGCGCCTCGTCGTCCGGGGCGACCGGCGCGGCGCCCACCAGGGCGGGCTCCCGCTCCTCGGCCTGCGCCGGGACGACGGCCTCCGACGAGGCCTCCGACAGGGTGGCGGACGGGGTGGCGGACGGGGTCGCCGCGACCGCTGCGTCCTGCGAGCTCTGGGCCAGTCCGCCACGCGTCTTCAACGCGACCTCCTTGATGAACAGGGTGAAGAGGAAGGCGAGCAGCGCGCAGGGCGCCGCGTAGAGGAACACATCGCCGACACCGTGGCCGTAGGCGCTCTCCATGACGGTGCGCAGCGGCGCCGGGAGGGAGTCCAGGTCGGGGATGCCGCCGCCGCTGTTGCCGGCGTGCGCGGCGGCCTTGGCGGCCTTGGGGCCGAGGTCGGCCAGACCGTCCTTGACGTAGTGGTCGACACGGTTGGCGAGCACCGCACCGAGGGCCGACACGCCCACCGCACCACCGAGGGAGCGGAAGAAGGTCACGACGGACGAGGCGGAGCCGAGGTCCTCGGGGGCCACCTGGTTCTGCGTGGCGAGCACCAGGTTCTGCATCATCATGCCGATGCCGAGACCCATCAGGGCCATGTAGATCGCGATGTGCCAGTACTCGGTGTCGTAGCGGATGGTGCCCAGCAGGCCGAGGCCCGCGGTCACCAGCACACCGCCACTGACCAGCCACGCCTTCCACTTGCCGGTCTTGGTGATGACCTGGCCCGAGACGGTGGACGAGATGAACAGGCCACCGATCATCGGGATCGTCAGGACGCCGGACATCGTCGGCGACTCGCCGCGCGCCAGCTGGAAGTACTGGCTGAAGAAGACGGTGCCGGCGAACATCGCGATACCGACGAACAGCGAGGCCAGCGACGCCAGGGTGATCGTCTTGTTGCGGAACAGCCGCAACGGGATGATCGGCTCCTTGGCCTTGGTCTCGACGAAGACGAAGATCGCGCCGAGCACGACCGCGCCGCCGACCATCGCGGCGGTCTGCCACGACATCCAGTCGTACTTGTCACCGGCCAGCGTCACCCACACCAGCAGCAGTGAGACCGCCGCGCTGATGAAGAACGCGCCCGCCCAGTCGACCTTGACGCCCTCGCGCTTGACGACGGGGAGCTTCAGGGTCTTCTGCAGCACGATCAGCGCGATGACGGCGAACGGGACGCCGACGTAGAAGCACCAGCGCCAGCCGAGCCAGTCGGTGTCGGTGATGACGCCGCCGAGCAGCGGGCCGCCGACGGTGGCGACGGCGAAGGTGGCACCGAGGTAGCCGCTGTAACGCCCGCGCTCCCGCGGCGAGATCATGGCGGCCATGACGATCTGGGCCAGGGCGGACAGACCGCCCACGCCTATGCCCTGCACCACGCGGCAGGCGATCAGCATCCCGGTGTTCTGCGAGAGACCGGCGACGACCGAGCCCGCGACATAGATGACCAGCGCGAACTGCACCAGCAGCTTCTTGCTGAACAGATCGGAGAGCTTGCCCCACAGCGGGGTGGTCGCGGTCATCGCGAGCAGCGAAGCGGTGACGACCCAGGTGTAGGCGCTCTGGCCGCCGTCGAGGTCATGAATGATCTCGGGCAGCGCGTTGGAAACGATCGTCGACGACAGAATGGCGACGAACATGCCGAGCAGCAGCCCGGACAACGCCTCCATGATCTGTCGGTGCGTCATCGGGGCCCCGTCGGAGGCGTGCTGTCCGCCTCCGTGTTTGGCGTGGCCGCCCCGCACACCGGCTGGTGTGGTCGTAGCCATGTAGTTCCTTTTCATCCTGCGGGTGTACGGGTGAGGGAGTCGTGATGCGCCCGGGTGCGGCAGTCGCCGAAGCTCGTGCGGAGCCTGGCGAGGAGCTCGACGAGGTGCCCGACGTCGGCGTCGGACCAGTCGTCCAGGTACCGGGCGAGCGCCGCCGTGTAACGCTCGGCGAGCTCCTCCAGGAGCGCGGTGCCGCTCGGGGTCAGCCGCAGCAGCCGCGACCGCTTGTCCGCCGGATCAGGCTTCCGCTCGATCCAGCCGCGCTCGGCGACATGGGCGACATGCCGGCTGGTCACCGACATGTCGATCGCGAGCAGCTCGGCGAGCTGGCTCATCCGCATCTCACCGTGCCGGTCGAGAAGGGTGAGCACACCGGCCGACGCGGGCGGGCAGTCCTGGGGCAGCATCCGCCCCATCTCCCGCTTGACGGCACCGATGGCACTGAGTTGCCTGGCCAGCTCCTCGAACTGACTGTGAGCGGCCACCGGCTCCTCCAAGCGATCGTTCGCACTCTTCGCATCTTTTGTTGCTTGGGGCAACCATAAGCAATGTTGGTTGCTGAAGGCAAACGATTCGTCCAGCCTTGAAGTAAAGGGAGCCAAAAGTCTGGCCCGGCGATTGGTCAATGGAGCCGACGCGACCCGTAAACCCGCAGGTCGGAGGCGGGATGGCGGCCGCTGGCCGATACCGGCCGGTAGCAGGACACCCTCACACGAGCCGCCCGCCCCCTCGCCCACACCCCGTACGCGGCCCGTGTCCGCTCCGTAGGCGCCCCCGCGGCTGCTGCGCACACGCCCCAAGGGTGCCGCTCCGCCCCCGGTTCGCTAGGGTCCTTCCCCATGGCGACCAACCCGCAGAACCAGGCCGGCGGCAACTACGACCCGGCGGGCAGCACGCAGATGTTCCGCGCCTTCGTGGACGAGGGCGGCACCCCGCAGACCGGCGGCCGCCGCGCCCCGGCCCCGCAGCAGTCGGCCGGCCCCCGCGTGGGCGTCATCGTCGGCGTCATCGTCGCCATCCTGGTCATCGCGGGCGCGGCCTGGCTGGCGCTCGCCTGACGCACCTCTTCACAACTGCCTTCATGCGCACGGGGCCCGGCATCGCGATGCCGGGCCCTTGATCTTGCCGTCCGGCGGTCAGGTCACACGCCCACCCCTGCTCTCCGCGATCCGCAGCGCGTCCCGCAGCGCTTCACACAGCCTGTGGACACAGAAGCGGAGTTCTTGGGCGGTCGTCTCCACCGGCCCGTTCATCAGCTCGGCGGCCTGTTGGAGCCGGGGGTGACGGCGCGGCCGCCGTGGCTGGGACGTGACGGTGCCATGGTGTGGCGTGCCTACCTTGTTCCCGTGATCGAATTTGCACCCAAGGGCCTTCCGGAAGATTTGGCGGCCGGTGGCTCATCCAACGACGCCTAGCTCTATGGACTACGACCCGACGCGGCCCAAGTGGACGCAGATTGCCGACGTGATCCGTGCGCGGATCGCGGACGGCACGTACCCTCCGCGCCAGCTCATTTCCGAGGTGCGGATGGAGCAGGAATTCGGCGTCGCGCGCGTGACCATCCGCAAGGTCACCGCCGCCCTCAGGGAAGAAGGGCTCATCGTCACCACACCCGGCATGGGCTCCTTCGTGACGGAGCGGCGACCGGGTGCCTGACGCCATGGTTCGTCCAGGTGTGGCCCCGGCGGGCGCGAATCGCCGGGGCCGTCTCAAGACCGTTCCGTAATCAGGGGCGAGCCCCTCTCAGACGCAGCTGATGGGTCCCCCGGGCGACGGCTGGTACAGGTACCAGACCACGAAGAACTGCAGTGCCACCAGCGGGACGTCGACGACGAGGGCAGCGATCGCGAGCTTGCCCGGCCAGCTGTCGCCCACCCATGTGTCGCGTCGCCGGGCGCGCCTGGCGAGCCACCAGAACAGTGCGAGAGCGAGTATCCCGCAGGCCAGCGCGCCGTAGGCGCTGAGGTAGATCTGCCAGGTCAGCGGGAGGTCCCCGCAGTGTGCCCACTCCGCGGCGACATGTGCGTCGTCAGCCTTGCTGTAGGCGGTGAGACCGCCCACGCCGAGCAGCGCGAAGAGCGGGACGAGCAGTGGGGAGCGTCGGGTGCTGGTGGAGGTGTCAGTCATCAGTACCAATCCGGGTGTGGGCGCACGATGCGCACCCGCTGCTGTCCCTCGCCCTTCTCCACTGCCGGGAGACGGCCTTGCAAACTCGCGTTCTGATACGGGTCGCTGTGCTGTGTGTACTTGATCTCGCCGTCCGGCATCACCCCGGTGACGATCGCGGCGTGGTGCGCCGCCCCCTTCTGCAGCCCGTCGTTCGGGCCGGCCTGGTCGTAGTAAATGATGTCGCCGGGCCGGGCCTGCGAGCGATCAATCTCTTCGCCACCGTGTTTGAGCATGAAGCTCTTCTGGTTCTCTGCTCCGGCCCATGTCTTGGAGTGCCCGAGAGAGCGGTCCACCTGCTCGAAACCGGGCAGGGGAATTCCCGTCGGGTTGCCCTTCATCCAGGTGTCGTCTCCGCGGGTTCCCGCCCAGAAGGAGGTCTTCTCCTGCATCCCGGAATGGGCCAGGGCGTTGGACACGAAATTGGTGCAGTTGTTGCCGAAGTCGACGGGATCCTCTTGGTTCCAGTTCTCCAGCGCGTACTCCACCATCTTCACCCGGTCGAACTTCCCGTCCGTGCCGCGCATTTCACGCTTCGTGCTCTCGGGAATGCCGTCCAGCTGCGCGAGTTTAACGGGCTCGGCGCGCATCATGTCGTACTGCTGCTTCTCGCTCAGGCCGTTCCACCAGGCACGTACCGCGGCCGGGTCGGTGTTCGGCTTCGGGATCTCGGCGGCGAGGATGTCCATCTCGACGTGCGAGGCGCGGTTCTGTTCCTTGAGCGCCTTTTCCGGGTCGCTGATGCCGACCATGCCTGCCAGTCGGTACAGCTCGGCCGCGGTCTTTTCGTCCGCTTCCGTCGCCTGCCGCAGCGCGTGTGCGCGCAGCGCGACGATGTCGTTGTACGCCTGCTGCGTGTCCGCGCCTGCGTTCGGGGCGGGGCATTGCAGCGGCATGCCGTCGTCGCCGAGGGGAAGGTCGTGAGCCCGGGAGAGGTCGGTGATCTGGCATGCGGTGCTCATCGCCGTTTCCAGGCTGCTGTGCATGCCTTCCATGACCATTTTGACGCTGAGCAACAAGTCGTACGCCGACTCCAGTTGATCCGCCAGCTTCACGAAGTCGCCGGCCGCCGCCGCGCCGACCTCGTCGGCCCAGTTGTCGGCGAGGGGCTTGGCTCCCTGCTCGCGTACGTCGTTCGCGGCGTTCAGCGCGTACTTCGCCAGCGCCGCCCAGTCGTCCGCGGCGTCCTTCCACTTCTGGGGGTGGGCGCTGATGAGTTCCGCGTAGGTGACCACGGTCAGTGCCTCCCCAGGTCCTGCATGCCGGCCCGCAGCCGTGCGACCGCTTCCTGGTCCGCGGCGTCGTAGCTGTCGGCGGAGTCCTGCAGCCGCTGCCCCAGTTCGCCCATCTTCTTGGCGAGCTCGATCATGTGGTCCTGCCAGGCGGTGCGGCACGACTCCACGGCGTTTCCGGACTTCCAGAACATGGCGTCGAAGTAGACGTCCTGAGAGCTGTCGAGGCTGTGTGACAGGCGCCGTTGGGTGTCGCTCGACAGCGCCTTCATGTCATCGCCGGTGCTGCGGACCTTCGCGGTGTCCACCCGTATGTCACCCACTGGTGACCCCCGTTGTGTGTGATCCCCCTCCGCACATGGCCATGGGCATGACCAGTGCGCCGTACATCCAACACCGTAGGAGGGGGAAGAAGGAGCTTGCTGGAGGGGGTTCCACCAGGCGTTTCTGCCCGAAAATGGGTCAGATCAGGAAGGGGGTAAGGGTGCGCGAGTCGTCCGGCGAGGCCGAGGGGCGCCGGCCTTGTCGTCCGGCCGGCCATCCCCGTACGGGTGCCCGGCGCTCCGGGCTCCCGTACGGGTGTCAGGGCCTCAGCCCGCTCCCACCAGCCGCTCCGCGGACCGGTGTGCCGTGTCCAGTACGCCGCCCAGTGCTCCGTAGACCAGCCGGCCCGCGCGCTTGACCGGGCGGCCGTCCACCAGGACCGTGTCGATGTTTCCGGGGTGGGCGGCGGTCACCACGGCTCCGATCGGATCGTGGGCGACCGGGGCGAGGTTGAGTGCGTCGGCGCGCAGGAGGACGAGGTCGGCGCGTTTGCCGATGCCCAGTGAGCCGACCTCGTCGGCGAGGCCGAGGGCCTGGGCGCCCTCCGCGGTGGCCATCCGCAGGACATCGGCCGCCTTGACCGTGGGCGTATCGGCCTCGCCGTCACCGTCGCCGTCGAAGTGGCTGCTCATCAGTGTGGCGCGCATCTGGGAGAACATGTCGCCCGGTGCCGAGGTCACCGCGTCCGCGCCCAGGCCGGTCGGGATGCCCGCCCGGCGCAGCCGCCCCGCCATCGGTGCGCCGAACCGCATCGAGGCCTCGATCGCCGGCGTGATCGCCACCGCACCGCCGGACTCGGCGATCAGCCGCAGCTCGGAGTCGGGCAGGGAATTGCCGTGCACATAGAGGGTGCCGGCGGTGAGCAGGCCCTGCTCCTGGAGGGCGGTGATCGGCCGCATCGCCACCGGGCCGGCGGTCACATGGACGGCGATGGGCAGCCCCAGCTCACGGGCGAGCAGCCAGTCCTCCCGGACGGTCTCCGGTGGGGCGAAGGAGGGGCCGACGGGGGCCAGGGCCATCGTGAGCAGCGCGTCGCGGGAGGGGAAGTACCGGGTGCGGACCTGCCGCACCCAGTCGGCCTGCCGGGCGGTGTCGTCGAAGACGGGGTAGCCGTAGCCGAAGACGGCGCGGATGCCCGCCTCCTCCAGCGCCTCGACGGCGGCGGCGCTGTGCTCCGGCGTGTACTGGACGTGCGAGAAGTCCTGCACGGTGGTGACGCCCGAGTCCAGGCACTCCAGCGCGCCGAGGAGGTTGCCGGTGTACACATCGGCGGGCGTGAAGCGGCCGGAGAGGTCGCCGAGGATCCGGCCGAGATAGCTGTCGAGGCTCTCGTCGACCGCGGCGGACCGCAGTACGGCCTGCCACAGGTGCCGGTGGGTGTCGACGAAGCCGGGCAGCACGATCAGATTGCGGGCGTCGATCACCTCCAGGCCGGGGTCGGCCTCGTCGAAGGGCAGCGCGCGGCCCACGGCGGCGATCCTGCCCTCCTCGACGAGGACATCGGTGTGCGGGTGGACGACGGGGTGGGGGGCGGTGTCGATGACCAGGCCGCCGCGCAGAAGCAGGCGCGGTGAGTGGTGGCGCTCGATTCCCATGGCAAGTCACCCTCTACACGTTCGGAAGAAAGCTTTATAGAAAGCTATCATGGTGCTGATCTATCCTGCCGACGTGACCGCACCACCCGGACCGCGCCCTGACCCCGTCGACGCGCTGATGGACGCCTGGCACACCGAGCTGCCGGACGTGCTCCGCCCGACGACGGAACTCTCGAAGCGCATAGCCCAGCTCGCCCGCGCCCTGGACCAGGCCACCCGCGGGGTGCTGCCCGAACTCGGCCTCACCGTCGCCGAGTTCGACATCCTGGTCGCTCTGCGCCGGGCGGGTGAGCCGTACCGTATGAAGCCGAACGAACTGGCCCGCTCCCTGCTGCTCTCCTCCGGCGGCATCAGCAACGTCGTCAACCACCTCGCCGGCCGCGGCCTCGTCCGCCGCGAGCCCTCACCGGACGACGGCCGGAGCACCATGATCAGCCTGACCCCGGAGGGGGTGCGGACCGCCGAGCGGGCCGTCCGCGCCAACGCCGACGCCCACGAGGCCGTCTTCGCCGAGGCCTCCGCCACATCCGTGGACGCGGCCACCCGGGCCCTGCGCGAGGTGGACATACGGCACAGCCCCGCCCCGCGCCCCCTACGGACCGGACGGAACCCCAGCCGGTCCTGAGGCCGCGGCCCGGGGACGGGGAGGGGCGGACGGGGCGGGGCGGGGTGACGAGCCGGGCCCGGGGTGCGGCGCTGAGCCCCGGACCAGGGGTGGGCCCGGGGCCCCGTGACGCGGGCAGTCGCCGGAAAGCGGCCGCCCGAGCCTGGTCGGCAGCGGCCTGGACCTAGGCCTGGACCTAGGCCTGGTCGGCCGCGGCCTGGAGTGCGGCGATATCGATCTTCTTCATGCCGAACATGGCCTTCATGGCGCGGGCCGCGCGCTCCTGGTCCGGGTCGTTGAGCATCTCCGCCATACCGCCGGGCGCCACCTGCCAGGACAGCCCGTACTTGTCCTTCAGCCAGCCGCAGGGGCCCTCCTCGCCGCCCTCGGAGAGCTTGGCCCAGTAGTAGTCGATCTCGTCCTGGTCGGCGCAGTCGATCATCAACGAGATCGCCTCGCTGAAGGTGAACTCCGGACCGCCGTTGAGGGCGAGGTACTCCTGGCCGTCGAGCTCGAATTCCACCGTCAGCACGGTGCCGGCCGGCCGCGGGCCCGCCTCGTTGTAATAGGTGACGGTCTTGATCTTCGAGTTCGGGAACACCGAGCAGTAGAACTCGGCGGCTTCCTTGCCCTGGGTGTCGAACCAGAGGTTGGGGATGATCTTGGGCATGGTCTTCTCCCTGAGACGGGGTCGCGGCCGGTGGCTGCGTCTGTGCCTCTATAGACCGTCGCACCGCTCGGAAGTCATCGCTATCCAGGGACGTGGTTTCGCGGGCCGACGGAAGGGGAGCGGAACGGCCCGGCCCCGGGGCGGCGGCCTCTGGCCTCGCCTCCCCGGTGGCCTCGCCTCCCCGGTGGCCTCCCAGGCGGCCTCACTTCCAGGTGAAGGTCACGTCCTTGGTGTCGATGTGCATGCCCGCCGGCACCCGCCAGCCGTCCACGCACACCCGCCAGCTGGCCGTCTTCTTCCTCCCCGGGGCGAGTGGCAGCGGAAGCTTGTGGGTGGAGGTGACCGTGGCCCAGTCGATGCCGAGGGCGCCGATGATGTGGGTCCCGAAGGTGACCGTGCCGGCGGTGACGGGCCGGTCGCCGGTGTGCAGGAAGTCGAGGGTGACCCGCTCGCACCAGCGGACGTCGGTGCCGGACCGGCCGGGCATGCCGATCAGCAGGCCGTCGGGGGCGTCCGGGCCGGCCGGAAGGGTGGGGGAGGGCGGATCGGGCGCGGGGGAGCCGTGCGGTGGGGAGGGATCGCCGGGGCGCGAGGGGGAGTTGGGTGAGCCGGGTGACGACGGGGGTGTGGTGCCGTCGCCGTGGCCGGGGCGCGTGCCCGTGGGAGGAGTGGAGGGGCCAGGTCGGGCACCGGATGCGCCCGGGGGGCGTGCGCCGTCGGCCGCAGCCCCCTTGCCGGAGCCGCCGGACGCCCCCGCGCCGGCCCGGCCGGTCCTCCTGCCGCCGTCACTGCTGCCACTGCTGTCGCTGCCGCCGCTTCCGTTCCGTTCACGGCCTCCGTCGCCGTCCAGCGGCGTCAGTTCGACGCCGCCCTCGGGCGGTACGGCCCGGTTCGGCACCCGGCCGTCGGCGGGGCCTGCCGCGCCCACCGCGGCATGGCCGGTGCCGGCCGCGCTCCCGCAACCGGTCAGCAGGACACCCAGACACAGCACGGCCGCGGAGGCGGAGGCAACAGTCGTCGTCCGTCGCATCGGGCCAGTGTTGCTGACGGTGCGTCAGGTGTACAGGTGGTCGGGAGCCCGGCTCGGGTATGGCCGGATGGTGACCCTGGTGCGAACGCCACGGCGACGGGCCCTTGACCTCAACTTCGGTCGAGCTTCTAGCGTCGGCCCGTATGACGACGGATCACACACGCCTCGATGTCACCGCTCTCGCCGCCCAGCCCATCGCCTACTGGACCTGGGCCGCGGCCCAGGCGCTGCTCCGGCACATCCGCGGCGCCATGGCCCGGGAGGACCTCTCCCAGCCGCAGTGGTGGACGCTCAGCCATGTGGACGGCGCCGAGCGGGGTCTCACCCGTGTGGAAGTCTGTGCCCGGCTGGACGCGTACCTCGGCGAGCTGGGGCCGGATGCGATGGGGCACGCGGTCGACAGCCTTCTCCACCGGGGCTGGCTCATCGCCGACGGCGCCGGCCGGCTGACGCTCACGGACGACGGGCGGGCGGCCAAGGTCCGTATCAAGTCCCTGGTCGACGGGCTGCGTTCAGAGATTCACGAGGGCATCACGGACGAGGAGTACGCCGCCGCGCTGACCGTTCTCCAGCGCATGATCCGCAATGTCGGCGGTGCGGCGGCACCCCGCTGATGCCGCGAGGAGGCGGGGCTGCGGAACCGCGGACGGGGCACACGAGCCGCGGACGGCCCGCACAGGCCCTCCGGGCAGCTGGGACGCGCATCTCCTGTGCGACGCCCCCGCTTTCCTCCTGCTCCTCTTGCAACTGTCCGCCGAGCGGCACGAAGCGTCGTACGGCCCCTCGGCGGACCGTTCCTCAGTCGGAGATGAGGCCCTCGCGCAGCTGCGCCAGGGTGCGGGTGAGCAACCGGGAGACATGCATCTGGGAGATGCCGACCTCCTCGCCGATCTGGGACTGCGTCATGTTGGCGAAGAAGCGCAGCATGATGATCTGGCGCTCACGGGCCGGGAGTTTGGCCAGCAGCGGCTTGAGCGACTCGCGGTACTCCACGCCTTCCAGGGCGCTGTCCTCGTAGCCGAGGCGGTCCGCGAGGGAGCCCTCGCCGCCGTCGTCCTCGGGGGAGGGGGAGTCGAGCGAGGAGGCGGTGTAGGCGTTGCCGACGGCCAGCCCGTCGACCACGTCCTCCTCCGACACCCCCAGGCACAGGGCCAGTTCGGGAACGGTCGGGGAGCGGTCCAGCTTCTGGGAGAGCTCGTCACTGGCCTTGGTGAGGGCGAGCCGCAGCTCCTGGAGCCGGCGCGGGACCCGCACCGACCACGAGGTGTCGCGGAAGAAGCGCTTGATCTCGCCGACCACGGTAGGCATCGCGAACGTCGGGAATTCCACGCCGCGTTCGCAATCGAAACGGTCGATCGCCTTGATCAGACCGATGGTGCCGACCTGGACGATGTCCTCCATCGGCTCGTTGCGGCTGCGGAATCGGGCGGCCGCATAGCGGACGAGCGGGAGGTTCAGCTCGATGAGTGTGTCGCGTACGTACGTACGCTCCGCGCAGTCCTTGTCGAGCGAGGCCAGCCGCAGGAACAGGGAGCGGGAGAGCGTGCGGGTATTGATGGCGTCGTCGTCATGCACGTGCGGTGCGGGCGCGGGAATCGCGGGAAGCACCTTCGAGCTGCCCAGTTCTACGGACATGCCACCCCCTTGAGGTCGCGGTCGGGTCGCTGCGGCGTCCTCGGACCGGGGTGGACCGAGGAGTTATGCCTCCACCTGAATACCGGAGGCAGCGCCGCGGCAAACGCGGTTCCTGCAGAATGTCACATGTCGGCAACACGCTGTAGCGCCATGTCGACATATCTGTGCAGGATCGGGTCGCCCGTCCCGGCTATGCGTCGATCCTGTTTGCGGATCGCAGCCGGGCGAAGCTCCGCGACAGTAGCCGCGAGACATGCATCTGCGACACCCCTAGTTCCGCACTGATCTGTGACTGCGTCAGATTGCTGTAGTAACGCAGCAGAAGGATCCGCTGCTCGCGCTCGGGCAGCTGGACGAGGAGGTGCCGTACGAGGTCGCGGTGCTCGACGCCGGCCAGCTCCGGGTCCTCGTATCCGAGGCGGTCGAGCAGGCCGGGCAGGCCGTCGCCCTCCTGTGCGGCCTCCAGTGAGGTGGCGTGATACGAGCGGCCCGCCTCCAGGCAGGCCAGCACCTCGTCCTCGCCAATCTTCAGCCGCTCGGCGATCTCGGCGGTGGTGGGGGAGCGGCCGTGCAGCACCGTCAGATCCTCGGTCGCGCCGTTGACCTGGACCCACAGCTCGTGGAGCCGGCGGGGCACATGGACCGTGCGGACATTGTCTCGAAAGTAGCGTTTGATCTCGCCGACGACAGTGGGCATCGCGAAGGTGGGGAACTGGACACCCCGGTCCGGATCGAACCGGTCGATCGCATTGATCAGGCCGATGGTGCCGACCTGGATGACGTCCTCCATCGGCTCATTGCGGCTGCGGAAACGCGCCGCGGCATAGCGGACCAGCGGCAGATTGGCCTCGATCAGTGCGGCGCGGACCCGCGTGTGCTCCGGCGTACCGGGTTCCAGGTCCGTCAGTTCCGCGAACAGCACCTGCGTGAGCGCCCGCGTGTCCGCGCTTCGGCTCTCGCGGGATGGAGCCTTGGGCGCAGTACGGGCCGTCACGGTCACGCCACCCTTCACAGTGCATGTATCCGGCAAAAGCGGTCATAGCATCACAAGACATGTGCACTGTGTGCAAGCACCCCATAACGCCGTGTTGAACAGAGAGTTGAGTGGGTGTGGGGTGCTGTGCGGGCGGTGGGGCGGCGGCGGGCCCCGGGGTACGACAAAGCCCCCCGCCCACGAGGGGCGAGGGGCTCGGCGGGGCGGGCCGGGGGTGCGCCGCGGCTCAGAATGCGTAGTCGGCGATCACCCAGGTGGCGAATTCGCGCCACTGGGCAGCGGCCGCCTGGTGGGCCGGGTGCTCGATATAGCGCTTGAGGGCGTCCTGGTCGGCCACGGCCGAGTTGATCGCGAAGTCGTAGGCGATCGGGCGGTCGGTGATGTTCCAGGCGCACTCCCAGAACGCCAGCTCCGGAATCTCGCCCTCCAGCGCCGCGAACGCGCGGACGCCGGCCTGCACCCGCTCCTCGTCGCGGGAGACACCTTCGTTGAGCTTGAACAGGACCAGGTGGCGGATCACGGGAGCCTCCGTGCGGCGGGCGGGGCGCAGCCGGTCCGGTCGTCGGGCGGCTGGGCCGGGGCTGGGGCACCGGCCGACCGTGGGCCGGCCCGGTCGCCGGGCGGCCCCCAGGGCCTGCCGGCCGGGGCGGGCGGTCCCTAGTTGATCAGCTGGGTCATGAACTCGCCGACGCCCTGAGCGGCGGACGAGATGCCCTCGAAGCCTATCTGCACCATTTCGGCGGCCCGCTGCGGGGAGGTGATGATCGTGTACAGCACGAAGACAATGATCATGTACAACGCGATCTTCTTCGCCTGCGCCATCAGTCCCGTCTCCCCTACGCAGTCCCCTACGGCAGTGCCTGCAGTTCCCATTTGCAGTCGGGCGAGTGTAACCACACGTGTTCGATCTCGGGAGTCGAGGTTGCGGGCCCGGTTGCGGGACGGGTCCACGGCCGCCCGGCGCTGATCCGGACTTTATGGACCAAAGGCCCACCAAAGAGGGTCCTTCGGCTGCCTGTTGAACGGCTCCCGGGAGGCACCCTGAGAGATGGGCCGGTGGATCTGGCAGGAATCCACGGCCCCGGGACCGAAGCCTCACTGCGGGGCCCGCGCCAGGACCGTCCCCGGACGGTGGCGTGGACTTGAGGCGCGGTCCTCCTCGGGGGAAGCGGCCGTCCCTGACGCCGCCTCCCCCGGCCGAGCAGGAGCCCTGCTGCCGAGCCGCCCCTGGGCACCACGGGGGACACCAGGAAACGGTCCGGCAGCGGGGCTCCGTCGTGTGCGGCGACAGGCGCCGGGCGGCGGCACATAATGGCGGGACGTCGTCCCAAGGGGGAACCGAAGGATGCCCATGAACTCCGCCTCACCCGCGCCCGATTCGTCCCACCGAGCCGCCCGGCCGGCCCGGAGCGGCCCCGGCTCGCCCCTGACGCGGCGACGGCCGGCCGTCGTGCTGGCACTGCTGGCCGGTCTGCTGGCCGCGACCGTCGCCCCGGCAGCGGCGGCGGGCCGCAGCACGGGGGACACCGCACGATCGGTGGCCACCGCGAGCGCGCCGGGCCGGGGCGCCGATGCCTCCGTACGGCTCGCCGCCGCTCCCGCGCAGCCCGTCTCGTACCGCCATCACCGTGCGCACCACGCGCCGCACTTCTCGACGGTCGCCAAGTCCAAGGCGTCGAAGTGGAAGAAGAAGGTGAGGAAGAAGGGCAGCTTCTTCAAGAAGCTCGGCATCGTCCTGATCGTGCTGTTCGTCCTCTTCCTGGCGCTGGTGGTCGTGGCGGTCTGGCTGTTCGTGCGTTTCCTCCGCCGCTCGCGCAACAGGCGTAGCGCCCAGTAGACGCCCTGCCGGCCACCCCGGCCCCGCGGCGCGCCCGTCCCGGCGGGCGCGCCGTTTTTTCTGCGCGCGCTCCACGGCTCCCACCAGGCCCGGTGGTTCCGGTGCCACGCGCGGGTCTCCCGCAGTCCGATGGATCCGTGGACCTCGTCGGTCGAGACCTGCACTCGCCGTCGGCCGTCGTGCCCCCGGACACGACGAAGGCCCCGATCCTTGTGTGGATCGGGGCCTTCGCCCTCTGAGCGGTAGCGGTGGGATTTGAACCCACGGAGGAGTTGCCCCCTCACGCGCTTTCGAGGCGCGCTCCTTCGGCCGCTCGGACACGCTACCGAGAGAGAGCTTAGCCCAAGGGTGGCCGTGCGCCGAAATCGGATTCCGGAGGGCGGCCGCCGGGGGCGCCGGCGGCCGGTCAGCGCTCGCGGAAGAAGGCGGTGAGCAGGGCCGCGCAGTCGGCTTCGAGGACGCCGGTGATGACTTCGGGGCGGTGGTTGAGGCGTCGGTCACGGATGACGTCCCAGAGGGAGCCGGCCGCGCCCGCCTTGGCGTCACGGGCGCCGTAGACGACCCGGTCGACCCGGGAGAGCACGATCGCACCGGCGCACATCGTGCACGGTTCGAGGGTGACGACGAGCGTGCAGCCGGTCAGCCGCCATTCTCCGACCGCTTGGGCCGCCGCCCGCAGCGCGAGGACCTCGGCGTGGGCGGTCGGGTCGCCGGTGGCCTCGCGTTCGTTGTGGCCGGTGCCGAGGACCGTGCCGTCCGCGGACAGCACGACGGCGCCCACCGGGACATCGCCGGTCCCGGGGGCGCGGGCGGCCTCGCCCAGCGCCTGCCGCATCGGCGCGATCCACGGATCGCGCAGCGGGTCGGGCGCGGGGGAGGGAAGAGAGGCGGATGGGGGGACGGTCATGTCCCCAGTGTCGGGGACGTGACCGGGGCGGGGCCGGCAGGCCCCGGGGCAGGAGCCCGGCCGGGCCGGCTCAGCGCACGGCTTCGAGGACTTCCGTGCAGCCCAGCGAGTCCGCGATGGTGCTCAGCGCATCACCGTCGAGGGCCAGCAGCTCCTTCTCGCTGACCCCCAGGTCGGCCAGCAGGGCGGCATCGCCGAGCGGGCCGTGTGGCGGGCCGTCCGAGCCGTTCACCGCCTCCAGGGGGTCGTCGTCCTCCACGTTGTTGTCCGATTCGGGTTCGCCGTCCTCCGTGCCGTCCAGGTCGAGGCTGTCGAGGTCGTCGGTCGCGTCGTCATCGTCGCGGCCGAGCAGCTCATCGGTCAGCATCGCGCCGTACGAGCTTCTGGCGGCGATGGCGGCGTTGGAGAGGAAGACCCGTGGGTCGTCCTCGCCGTCCACCCGGATGACGCCGAACCAGGCGTCCTCCTGCTCGATGAAGGCCACCACCGTGTCGTCGTCGACCGCCGCCTCTCGGGCCAGATCGGCCAGATCGTTCAGCGTCTCCACATCGTCGAGCTCCGTATCGCTCGCTTCCCACCCGTCTTCGGTGCGCGCGAGCAGTGCGGCGAAGTACACCGTGACTCTCCCACTGGTCATAGGCGTGCCGGGCCGGGCGGGGCGGCGCTGCACGCCGTTGGTCCCGCCCCTTCGGAATCGTGGCAGAAACAACGCGTTCGCGCGGGGTCTTCGGCGCTGCGTCGTGCGGAGGTTGTGAGAGATGTCGCTCACGTGCCGCAGCGCGAGCGGGGGCGCGAAGGTGTTCCGCTACCGGCGCAAAGGGCTCCGCTACCAGCGGAATGTGCGCATCCGCATGGCCTGGCGCATCCGCTCGGCCCGTGCGCGGCGCGGCTGGACGCGGTCCCGCAGCTCCTTGGCCTCGTGCAGTTCCCGCAGAAATTGTGCGCGGCGCCGTCGGCGCGCCGCTTCGTTCCCGGCGTCCGGGGACGGGCCCTGGTTGCCGGAGACGGCGTCGTTCGTGTCATCGGTCCGCTTACGGTCGGGCACACGCACACCACCTCGGGCGAGCTCTTCGCCTGATGACGGAACGGCCAATCGGGCGTACGTGCCCACTTTCCCTCCTTTCGGTGGTTTGATGCCGGCCACCTCGCGCTGCCGCGTCCGTCTGCCGGGCGGTGCACGGCGGGCGCCGGGGCCTTCCGGCTCGGTTACTGTCGATGTCATGCGGATCCACGTCGTCGACCACCCGCTGGTGGCGCACAAACTCACCACTCTGCGCGACAAGCGCACCGACTCCCCCACCTTCCGGCGGCTCGCCGACGAGCTGGTCACCCTGCTCGCCTACGAGGCCACCCGCGATGTGCGCACCGAGCAGGTCGACATCGAGACCCCGGTGACGGCGACCACCGGTGTGCGGCTGTCGCACCCGCGCCCCCTGGTCGTCCCGATCCTGCGGGCCGGTCTGGGCATGCTCGACGGCATGGTCCGGCTGCTGCCCACCGCCGAGGTCGGCTTCATGGGGATGGTCCGCAACGAGGAGACGTACGAGGCGCACACGTACGCCACGCGGATGCCCGACGACCTCTCGGGCCGTCAGGTGTATGTCGTCGACCCGATGCTCGCCACCGGCGGCACGCTGGTCGCGGCGATCCGTGAGCTGATCAAGCGCGGTGCGGACGATGTCACCGCGATCTGTCTGCTGGCCGCGCCGGAAGGCGTCGAGGTCATGGAGAAGGAGCTGGCCGGGACCCCGGTGACGGTGGTCACCGCGGCGGTCGACGAGCGGCTCAACGAGGCCCGCTACATCGTGCCGGGCCTCGGCGACGCGGGCGACCGGATGTACGGCACCGCCGGCTGAGCGGTCCCCGCCCTTTCCACCTGATCATTGTTCGGGCCCTGCACCACGGGTTGGTGCGGGGCCCGTTTGTGTGCGGTCAGCACTTGGCGTCATCGACGGGGGCCGGCGACGGATGGGTCAGCAGGGACAGGGACTTGGTGGCGGCCTGCTGGGTGGCCAGCGCCTTGAAGCCGTCGCCGATGATCAGGTCGAGCTCGGCGCCCTTGCGGGTGTCGGTCTTCTGCTGGGCGCCGGTGAGCTGGGTGGCGAGCACCTTCAGCGGGCCGTCGACCGCCGCCTTGGGGCCGAGCAGTATCCCGGCGCCCTTGATCTTCTTGTCGTAGGCGGCGGGGGCGTTGCCCACCTTGCCGATCTTGAAGCCGCGCTTCTGCAGTTCGTCGGCGGTGCGCTTGGCGAGCCCGGAGCGCGGGGTGGCGTTGAAGACATTGACGGTCAGCGTGCCGGGCGCGGGCAGCTTGCGGGCCGCGGTCTTCGCCTGGGCGGCGTCCGCCTCGGCGCCGTCCGGGCACTTCTGTTTGTCCTGGGTGGCGTGCGCGGTGTTGCTCCGGCCGCCGAAGACGTCGATGAGCTGCAGGGTCCCCCAGCCGGCCAGACCGAGGGCGCAGGCGGCGGCGACGAGGGAAAGAACGATCCGGCGACGGTGGCGGGGACGGCGCATCCGCGGATACCTGTCGCCCGTGATGCGGTACTTCTTACCGCCCATGCCTGGGGGCGTCAGCATGCTCATGGGCGCAGCGTAGTGCGGGCGGAGGTCCGTGCCTACTAGATGATCAACGCGTGGCGCGAGACCCAACCCAAAAGGGTCAATTCGGGCAGGGTGGGTTGGGCGGTGCCGGGCGGTAAAAGGTGATTTCCGGCCTGTTGGGCAGACAGGCCCGGGGCGTCAGTCCAGTTCGAGCACGCGGGCGTGCAGAACCTGGCGCTGCTGAAGGGCCGCGCGTACCGCGCGGTGCAGCCCGTCCTCCAGATAGAGGTCGCCCTCCCACTTCACGACATGCGCGAAGAGGTCGCCGTAGAACGTCGAGTCCTCGGCGAGCAGCGTCTCCAGGTCGAGCTGCTGCTTGGTCGTCACCAACTGGTCGAGGCGTACCGGGCGCGGGGCGACGTCCGCCCACTGGCGGGTGCTCTCCCGGCCGTGGTCCGGGTACGGCCGGCCGTTTCCGATGCGCTTGAAGATCACACGGAAAGCCTACCGGGCGAGCGGCACCGGGCGCAGCCATGCCGCAGCAGTGCAAAAGGATCATTGGCGGCAAATTTGGATCATTGGGGAGTGGAGGCCCGGCGGATATGGCCGGATGCGACCCGAACGGCCTAGGGAATGGCCTGTCGCGGCGGGCGCCGGCCCGCTCTTCGGGTCCGGGCGTCACCACTTCGAGGTGGCCGCCAGGCTCGGCTGCCAGTAGGTGACGGTGGCCGTGCGCGGGTCGATCCGGACCGGGGCGCGGCCGTCCAGACCGACCTGGGTGGGGGTGGCACGGGGCGTCAGGGCGACGCCGAACTGGGAGATCTTCCGGCCCCGGTGGTGCGTGCCGTCCGGCCCGTCGGCGGCGGAGGTGGTGATCAGGGCGTAGGCGGTCCTGTTGGGCGGCAGGGAGACCACGGCCGGCGGTTCGCTGGCCTCGATCGCCGGGAGGGGGGCCTGCCGGTCGTCGCCGAACCGCAGCAAGGGGTAGGGCTGGGCGGCGAAGGTGCAGGGCCGGTCGGAGAAGTTGGTGACCGTCAGCAGCATGCGGTGGGCCCGCCGCGGCATCGCGCCGGCATGGAACCTGAGCATCTCGGGGGCGCAGGCGATCTGGCCGTCCGGGCCGGGGGGCGGGTCGCCGCCGTCGTCCGCGGAGGGCGGGGTGGGGGCCGGCGAGACGGCCGTGGCGGCGTCTTCGGCTTTGTTGCCGACGCCGTCGTGGCAGCCGGAGGTCAGGGCCAGCGTGGCGGTGGCGAGGAGAGCTGCGACGGCGGCCCGGCGGGTGGTGGCGGTGACAGTGATGGGCATGGTGCTCCCCGGACGGTGGCGTGTAAACGACCTTGGGTGCGGGTGCTGGCGATCGGCTAACGCCTGGCTAACGCGCCCTGTCCCGCGGCCCGCCGCTCCCGGAACTGGACGAAAGTCGGGGGTCGTTCCTGCCGAACGGCAGCGGCGACAGGGGAGCCGCCGCTCCTAGCGTCCCGGTAGGCATCGAGCGATGCGTACGGGGAGGACGAGAGGAGAGCGGCGTGCTCGGGACACGGGAGCGCAGGAGAGAGGGAGAGGGGAAGGGGGAGGCCAGGGGAAGGGGGCCGGAACGGGGGGAGCGGACGGCGCGGGCCCGTCCGGCCGGGCGGTGGCTGTGGGGCGCGGGCACCGTGCTGCTGGTGCTCGCCGTGCACGGCAACTGGCATCTGGCGTCGGCCGCCTGGCTGTTTCCGGTCTTTCTGCTGCGCTACTCCCGGCTGCGGCCGGCCCGTCGCGGGCTGCTGCGCGTCGGCTGTGCGCTGGGCCTCGCCCAGTTGGTGTGGCTGACCTCGACGGGGATGGTGTTCGTGCCGTCCGTCCTGGCGGTGTTCGCGGTGCTCGCCGTGGTGCAGACGCTGCCCTTCGCCGCCGACCGGCTGGTCGCGGCGCGCTCCGGCTCGGTGTGGTCGACGCTGGTCTATCCGGTGGTGCTGGTCTGCGGTGAGTACCTCTTCACGCAGCTGGCCGACTTCGGCGACTACGGGGTGCTCGGCTTCACCCAGCACGGCTTTCTGCCGCTGGTCCAACTCGCCTCCGTCACCGGCGTGTACGGAGTCAGCTTCGTGGTGGCGTGGACGGCCTCGGTCGCGCACTGGGCATGGGGGCGCGGTTTCCGGTGGCGGGAGATCCGGCGCGGCGCACTGGTGTGGGCCGGGGTGCTGGCGCTGGTACTGGGCGCCGGTGGCGTACGGCTGGTGTGCTGCGCGCCGACGACGGACACCGTACGGGTCGCGGGTATCAGCGCCGGCCGCGCCGCGGAACGGGCCACCGAACGAGCGCTGCGCACGGCCGGGCAGGAGCTGTGGCGGCCGCGGAACCTGGTGCGGGCCGATCCGCGCCGGGTCCGCCCGGCGCTGGCGCCGGTGGCCGACGATCTGGTGGCGGCCACCGACCGGGAGGCGCGGGCCGGCGCGCGGATCGTGGTGTGGCCGGAGACTCAGGCGGGGGTGTTGGCGGACGGCCAACAGCGGCTGCTCGGCCGGGTCTCCGAGATCGCCCGCAAGCGTCAGGTCTACGTCAACACCGCCTTCGCCCTCTACACGCCGCGGCCGCCCTACGTGCGCAATGTCGCCGCCCTGGTGACACCGGAGGGGAAGGTCGCCTGGACCTACGACAAGACGCACCCCACCCCGATGGAGCCGATGACGCCCGGCAAGGGGGCGGTACCCGTCACCGGCTCGCCGTACGGGCGGCTGGCCACGGTGATCTGTTACGACGCCGACTTCCCCGGGCTGATGCGGCAGGCGGCGGACCGGGACACCGCCCTGATCATGGTGCCCGCCAACGACTGGGCGGGGTTCGAGTCGCTGCACGCACAGCGGGCCGTCTTCCGGTCCGTCGAGTACGGCTACGCCATGGTCCGGCAGTCCGTGCACGGCGTCGCCACCGCGGTGGACCACCAGGGCCGCATCCGGGGCATGGCCGACTACTTCACCGCGGACCGGCAGACGCTGGTCTCCGAGATGCCGGTGCGGCCGCGGACGGACACCCTCTACAGCCGGACCGGCGATCTGTTCGCGCTGCTGTGCGCGGGCGGGACGCTGCTGGTGGTGGCGCTCGGGGTGCGGGGGCGGCGGGCCCGTGCCGGTGTCCCCGGGGCCGGTGACGACCGTCCGTAACATCCTCAACTCGGCGATGTTGTAGGCGAGTTGCTCTTGTCGCCGCCTTGGGGTGCGGGGGTGGTGGCGGACGGGGCCGCGGAGGACGGCGGGGCGGTGCCGGAGGGACTGCCGTCCGGCCGGCCCGACGGCCGGGCCGTGGAGGGCTCCGTGGGGAGGCTCCGCGGCGGGCGTGCCGAGCCGGTGGCGGGGGGCGGCGAACCGGAGGGCGTGGCGCTGCGCCCGCCGCCCGCCGACGGCGCGCTCCGCGACGGCGTGGGGGCCGGTCCCGTGGGCGTCGAGTCCGGTGTCGGGGTGACGGAGTGCGGCGGGCGCGCGGGCAACGGCCGGTCCGGCGGGCCGTCGGGGGCGGTCGCCAGATAGCCGAGCGCGACGGCGGCGGCCGCGGCGGCCGCGGCCAGCGGCAGCCCGAAGCGGCGCAGCCAGGGGCGCCGCGGAGCGAGCAGCAGACGGCCGCGGCGCAGTGCGGGCCCCGGGGGCGCGGCGGGCCGCAGATCCCGGATGCCGATGCTCTCGGCGCGCGCGGTGAAGGCCCGTCGCAGCCGGTCCTCCACGGGGCGTTCGGCCACGCTGCAGGCATCGGGGCCGGACCCGATGCCGTCCCCACCGCCTCCCGGGCCGTCTCCGGTGCGGCCGATACCCGTGCCGAGGCCGTTCATGACCGCGCCTCCAAGATCTTCTCCAGCGAGTCCAGGGCGCGGCTGGCGAGGGACTTCACCGCGCCACGGCTGATGCCCAGTGTCGTAGCGATCTGCGCCTCCGTCAGATCGCCCCAGTAGCGCAGCACGAGCACCTCCCGGCGGCGGGCGGTCAGTCCGCTCAGCGCGGCGAACACCTCCCGGTGCTCCTCGTCCAGCACGATCCGCTCCTCGGCGGACGGCGCGTCCGCCTCGTACGGCGGGGTGTACGCACGCGCGGTCCGCCGGCGCCGCAGCACCGAGCGTGCGGCGTTGACCACCGCGGTGCGCAGATAGGCGAGCGCGTTGTCGACCTCGTCGAGCTGTTCGCCGTGCCGTTTGTAGAGCGCGGCGAAGGCGTCCTGGACGACGTCCTCCGCGGTGGCGCGGTCGTCGACGAGCAGGACGGCCAGCCGCACCATGGTCAGCCGGTGCGCGTGGTACAGCTCGCTGATCGTGGGCGGGGGATCGGGCGGCGCGGCGCCCTCGCCGTCCGGCAACCGGGGCCCAGAGCCCGCCGGTTGACCGTAGGCGGCGGGTCGGGGCGGGTGGCCGGTGCGCGGCGTCTCACGGTGGGCGGCGGCCGGGCGGACGGTGCGCAGCAGCCACCGCCACAGGGCAGGCCGGAGCCCCGGCAGGGCGAACCGTACCGGGGCGTGGTGCGGGGCGGCGGAGTACTCCATCGCTTCCTCGGGCGAGCGGTGGGGGAGCGGCTCAGCCGCGGCGGCGGCGGACCGCGTAGACGGTGCCGCCACCCGCGGCGATCAGGGCAGCGGCGACGCCGCCGAGCGCCATGGTGGTCGCGGAGGAGGCCCCGGTGCGGGCGAGTTCCTTGTCGCCGCCCTGTCCGCTGGCGGGGGTGGGGCCGGTCTTGCCGGGGGAGGACGGCTTGGTGCTGGGGCGCGGCGAGGCCTCGCTCGGCTGCGGTCCCGGGTGGGTCGGGCTGGCGGAGGGCAGCGGGCCGCCGGGGGAGCTGGGCGGTGCGGTGGGCTCCGGGGAGGCGCTGCTGGGCGGTGTGGGCTGCGCGCTGCCGTCGGTCGGTGCGGGTGACGGGGCCGACGACCGGGCGGAGGTCGGGTGCTGCGACACGCTCGCGTGGTCGTCGGCGTGCGCGGTGCCGGCCGACAGCGCGGCCAGGGCGAGCGCCGCGGCCACCCCGGCGCCGGCCGCACCGCGCAGACGGGGGCGGGCGGTGTACGGCCGGGCGGCGGCGGGAGTGCGGAAGGTACGGGTGGACTTCACGGTCGGCTGCTCCACGTTCTTCGACGGGGCGGCGCCGGATGGCGCCCTCACCCCTGACGACGTGCGGCGCGGGCGGGGGTTGCCGGGCGGATCGGAATTTCTTCCGCCGGTCCGCGCTCGCCCGCCGAACGGGCCTCAGCCCACGCTCTGCAGCAGCTTCTCCACGGCCTTGACCCGGTCGCCCAGCTCGGCCAACTGGGCGCTCATCGTCTCCTGCTGGGCGGCGACCCGCTCCGCGAGCCGGCGGTACTCGGCGAGCGCCGCGGCATCCGCGCGATGCCGCTGCAGCTTGAAGTACGACGCCACGATCGTGGTGACCGAGGCAAAGATGATCACCAGGACGGCTATCGGGATGATGATGCTGCCGTTCATGTACGCGTCCCCCTAGGGTCGTTCGGTCCCTTCGCGGACGGCGGCTCCACCGCGCCGCCCACGTCCCCGGTCTCTTCGGACGGCGCCGCCCCGGACCGGTCCTCCTGGAGGGCGGCGAGGACGGTGGCCACGTTCAGCTTCAGCTCGAACGGCGCCAGTTCGAAGTACTTCAGCGCCTTGCCGTCCTCGGACAGCTCCAGCCGGCCCACCACCAGACCGGCCTTCTCCAGCCGGTCCAGGTGCATGTAGAGCAGCGGCCGGGACATCCCCAGCCGGCGGGCCAGCTCGCTGACGTACAGCCGGCCGTCGGCCAGTTCGCCGATCACCCGCAGCCGCTGCGCATGGCCCACGGCGGACAACAGGGCCAGCAGCTCCTCGCTGTTCATGGCCCACCTTCTTGCCGTTCCGGTCGTCTGTCAGCGGAGGTTTTCGCATGGCACGACGGACTGTCAAAACAGCCCGGCGCCCTCCGGCCACCACAATCTTACGGTTGACGCCTTGCTCAGACACCTGTAATTCTCGACTTACATGCGTACCAGTGGGGGGCGCGACGTGCAGTCGAAGGAGCCGGTCAAGTGAACGTGGCGGTACGGATGCGGCCGGCGGAGTCCCGGCCGAAGGAAAAACGGCCGGTCACGGTGCGGTTGGCGGTCTGGAGCGCCCGTCATCCCTGGCGCGCGCTGGCCGGATGGCTGGCGTTCGTGGTGCTGTGCCTGGGGGTGGGGCTCGCGATGGGCACCCACAAGGCCACCGGGGAGGACTACCGCGTCGGCGAGGCCGGCCGGGCCGAAACCCTGGCCGCCGAGGCCCGGCTGGACCGTGAGCCGGTCGAACAGGTGCTGATCGCCGCCCGGTCCGGCCCGCTGACGCGGGCCGCCGCCGAACCGGCCGTCCGGGACGTGACCGCCCGGATGCGGAAGCTGCCCGAGGTGGCGCGGGTGGCGCCCCCGGTCCGTTCGGCCGACGGGAGTTCGCTGCGGGTCGCGGTGATCATGAAGGGCGCGGAGGCGGACGCCGACGACCATGTGGCGCCGCTCGCCGCCCAGACCGCGGCCGTCCAGCGCAGCCACCCGGAGCTGCGGGTGGCGGAGACCGGCAGCCCGTCGGTGAGCGTCGGCGTCGACACCCAGCGCGGCGATGACCTGGCGCTCTCCGAAGCGATCACGCTGCCCGTCACCCTGCTGACGCTGCTGGCCGTCTTCGGGTCCGCGCTGATGGTGGCGGTGCCGCTGCTGCTCGCACTGAGCTCGATCGCGGCCGCCATCGGCCTGTCGATGGTGGTCTCCCACCTCCAGCCGGACGCCGGGGTGGGCACCAACATCATCCTGCTGATCGGCATGGCCGTCGGCGTCGACTACACGCTCTTCTACCTCAAGCGCGAACGGGAGGAACGGGCCCGCGCGGGCGGCCGGCTCGGCCCCGAGGCGCTGGTGGAGCTGGCCGCGGCCACCTCCGGACGGGCGATCGTGGTCTCCGGCCTCGCGGTGATCGTCTCCACCGCCACCCTGTACCTGGCCACCGACGTGGTCTTCTCCTCGCTCGCGACCAGCACCGTCATCGTCGTCCTGGCCGCGGTCCTCAGCTCGCTGACGGCGCTGCCCGCACTGCTGGTCAAGATCGCCCAACGTGCCGACCGCCGCGCGGCCCGCCGTGCCCAGCGGACCGGCCGCCGCCCGGAGCCGCGGGAGAGGCCGGACGGCCCGGGCCGTCTCTGGCGCGCCCTGCTGCGCCCGGCGAGCGAGCACCCGGCCGGCACCCTGTGTGTGTCCGTCCTGCTGATGCTGGCGCTCGCCGCACCCGCGCTGGGCATGCAGCTGCGCGTCCTCAACAAGGACAGCCACTCGCGCGAGATCCCCGCCCTGCAGACCTACGACCGGCTCACCACGGCCTTCCCCGAGCTGCGCGTCCAGCACCAGATCGTGGTCCGGGCGCCCGCCGCGGAGGCTGCCGAAGTGGCGTCAGCGCTACGGAAGTTGAGCGAGCGGGCGCAGTCCGATCCGCTCTACGCCAAGGGCGTCACCCCGCTGGTGAAGACCTCGCGGGACCGCCGTACCACCACCATGGAGCTGTCGACGCCGCACAAGGTCAGCTCCCCCGAGGCGGTCGCCTCCCTCGACCGCCTCCGTACGGACCATCTGCCGGACACCGTGGGCGCGGTGCCCGGGGCGGAGTTCGCGGTCAGCGGCGATGTCGCCCACGACACCGACTACCTCGCCCACCAGGACGCGAAGCTGCCGCTGGTCGTCGGCGCGCTGCTGCTGCTGACCTTCCTCATGACGACGCTGGTCTTCCGCTCCGTCGTCATCGGCCTGATCGGTGTCGCGCTCAATCTGCTCTCCGCGGCCGCGGCGTTCGGGCTGGTCGTGATCTTCTTCCAGCACGGCCTGGCGAGCACGCTGTTCGGGTTCGACACCGCGGCGACCAGCGCCATCGGCTCGCGCGTACCGCTGTTCCTGTTCGTGATCCTCTTCGGCCTGTCGATGGACTACCAGATCTTCGTCGTCAGCCGGATACGGGAGGCGGCGCTGCGCGGGGTACCGACCCGGGAGGCGGTGCTCGACGGGGTCGGTGCCTCCGCCAAGGTCGTCACCAGCGCGGCGGTGGTCATGGTGACGGTCTTCGCCAGCTTCATGTTCCTGCACCTCGCGGAGATGAAGCAGATCGGGTTCAGCCTCGCGGTGGCGGTCCTGCTGGACGCCTTCGTCATCCGTGTCGTGATCCTGCCGTCGGCGCTGACCCTCCTGGGGCGGGCGAGCTGGTGGCCGTCCCGGACGATGCGGCGGGCACAGAGCGCCGTGCCCGTGCCATAACCCTGCCCGTGCCGTAACCGCGCGCCCGTCCCGCGCCCGCGTCACCCGGCGAGCGGCACCGCCGGGTGGTCCGCGGGCCGGTCCGTGGGCCGGTCCGCGGCGCTCTCGTGGAGGCACAGGTCCTCGGTGCCGTGGACGCCCCAGGCCGGGAACGGGTCGTCGGCCGCCGTGGGCGCGGGCTCGTCGTGGGAGAGGAGGCAGGAGTTCAGGGCGGTGTGCAGCGGCCCGGCGCGCAGACCGGTCCCGATGAAGACCAGCTCCTGGCCGGCCGGGCCCGGCTCCGCACCGCCTGCCGTGACGGACTCCGTACGCCCGTCGTCCACGCCCGACGGCTCGAAGCGGGCGACCGAACCGGCCTGGGACCACAGCCCGGTGACGCCGGGGCGGGTGGCGAGCCGGAAGAAGCCCTTGGAGCGGAGGATGCCGCCGAAGGCGCCGCTGTCGAGCTGTTCGGTGACGAAGTGCCAGAGGCGGGCCGGGTGGAAGGGCCGGCCGGCGCGGAAGACGGTGCTGGAGATGCCGTACTCCTCGGTCTCCGGGACATGGTCGCCGTTGAGTTCGCGGACCCAGCCCGGCGCCAGCTGGGCGCGCTCCAGGTCGAAGAGGCCGGTGCCCAGCACCTCGGCGGGCGCCACCGTGCCGTGCCGCGCCGGAACGATCCGGGCGGCCGGATTGAGCCGGGCCAGCGTCGCCTGCAGGCGTTCCGCGGCCTCGGCGTCGACCAGATCGGTCTTGTTGAGCACGATGACGTCGGCGAACTCGATCTGGTCGATGAGCAGATCGCTGACCGTGCGCTCGTCGTCCTCGTACTGGCCGAGACCGCGCTCGGCGAGGCCGTCGCCGCCTTCGAGTTCGGGGAGGAAGCCGGCCGCGTCGACGACGGTGACCATGGTGTCCAGTCGCGCGAGATCGCCGAGCGTGGCGCCGTCGTCGCGGGGAAAGGCGAAGGTCGCGGCGACCGGCATCGGCTCGGAGATACCGCTGGACTCGATCAGCAGATAGTCGAAGCGCCCCTCCCGGGCCAGCCGGTCGACCTCCTCCAGCAGATCGTCGCGCAGGGTGCAGCAGATGCACCCGTTGGTCATCTCGACGAGCCGCTCCTCGGTGCGGGACAGCGCCGCTTCGCCCCCGCGCACCAGGGCGGCGTCGATGTTGATCTCGCTCATGTCATTGACGATGACGGCGACGCGCAAGCCCTCCCGGTTGCCCAGGATGTGGTGGAGCAGAGTGGTCTTGCCGGCGCCGAGGAAGCCGGAGAGGACGGTGACCGGCAGCCGGGGGTGCGCCATGGCCGGTCAGCCCTTCGGGTCGATCAGGCCGAGCCGGTAGGCCTTCGCCAGACGGCGCGGCACCTGGTACACGGAGCCGTCGATGGTGACCGGCACCAGCTGGGGAGGGGTGGCCTTCCACTGGGCCCGGCGGTGGCGGGTGTTGCTGCGGGAGAGCTTGCGCTTGGGTACGGCCATGGGGCGGGCCTCCTACGGGACGGGCGGGTGCCGGCACGGTGCACCGGCGGACGTCGTCGGGAGGCTATATGGAAATGGGTTCCATTTTCAATTGCGCGGGGGTGCAGGGAGGGGATCGCGGAGCGGGATCGCGGGGCGGCCCGGTCCGCCGACGCCGGGAACGCAGCCGCCCGGGGCGGCCACCGTGGGCCACCCCGGGCGGTACCGCGCCTGGGCGGGAAGGGGTCCCTACGGGTCCCTGCCGGATCAGATCGTGGCGGTGTCGATCACGAAGCGGTAGCGCACATCGCTCGCCATGACCCGCTCGTACGCCTCGTTGATCCGGTCCGCGCTGATCACCTCGATGTCCGCGGCCAGCCCGTGCTCACCGCAGAAGTCGAGCATCTCCTGGGTCTCCTCGATGCCGCCGATCATCGAGCCGGCGATCGACTTGCGCTGCGGGATCAGCGCGAACGGCGCGACCGGCAGCGGATTCTCCGGGGCGCCGACCTGGACCAGGGTGCCGTCGGTGCGCAGCAGCCCGAGGTAGGCGTTCAGGTCCAGGTTGGCCGAGACGGTGTTGACGATCAGGTCGAAGGTCCCCGCCAGCTCCTCGAAGGTGGCCGGGTCGGACGTCGCGTAGTAGTGGTCAGCGCCCAGCCGCAGCCCGTCGTCCTTCTTGCGCAGCGACTGGCTCAGCACGGTGACCTCCGCGCCCATCGCATGCGCGATCTTCACGCCCATGTGGCCGAGGCCGCCCAGGCCGACGACCGCGACCTTCTTGCCGGGGCCGGCCTTCCAGTGGGCGAGCGGGGAGTAGAGGGTGATGCCGGCGCACAGCAGCGGGGCCGCGGCGTCCAGCGGGATGCTCTCGGGTATCCGCAGTGCGTAGTTCTCGTCGACGACGATATGGGTGGAGTAGCCGCCGTAGGTGGTCTCGCCGTCCCGGCCCGTGGCGTTGTACGTGCCGACGTTGCCGAGTTCGCCGGTGCAGTACTGCTGCAGCCCGGCCAGGCAGTTCGCGCACTCGCGGCAGGAGTCGACGAAGCAGCCGACGCCGACCCGGTCGCCCGCCCGGTACCGGGTGACCTCGGCACCGACCTCGGTGACCACACCGGCGATCTCATGGCCGGGGACGATCGGGAAGGCCCCGCCGTCGCCCCACTCGGCGCGCACGGTGTGGATGTCGGAGTGGCAGATACCGGCGTACTTGATGTCGATCAGGATGTCGTGGGCACCCAGCTCGCGGCGCGGAATCGTGATCCGCTCCAGCGGGGCTTTCGGGGCGGGTGCGGCATACGCGGAGACAGAGGTGTGCGTCATGCCACCGAGCATGCTTCGTTCCGCTCGCCCTAGCCAGTACACCATTGGACATATGCAGGGCGTGCCTAGTACTGACGGAACCCCCCCTCCGGGCCGGGCCGGGGGCCGGCCGCCGACCCCGGCCGGCAGGTGATCACCTACCACGCTGAACCGGGGTCGCGGTCGGGCCAGAAGCGCTCCGGCGGCCGGCGTCGGCTCAGGAGAAGACCACCGAACGCACCTTCAGCCGCTCCGAGCCATGACCGCCGTTCGGCCGGAGGCTGAAGAAGTCGCCCGTGCAGTCGGCGCCCGCGAACACCGTCGCGACCGACGAGGTGTAGTTCTTCGGGGTGTGCGCGGGAGGTACGGCCGGGTCGGCCACTTCGGGGAGGGTGATGCACACCCGGCTCACCGGGTCGGGCAGCAGTCCCACATGCGGAGTGCCGGTCTGGTCGGTGTAGATGTAGGTGAAGGGGCCGGTGGCCGCGCCGGCCGGGGTGGCGGGCAGGGACAGGGTGAGTGCGAGGGCACTGACGGCGAGGGCGGCGGTGTGACGAAGGCGCATACGGATATTCCTTCCATTCCGGTTCCATGCGGAATGTGTGCTTCCCGGCCTTTCGCCGGGTGATGTGCGTCGTCACACGAAGGAGTTGCGGCGAAACGATCCCTCGGCCGTTGTTCGGGGCGGCCGGGGTCCGTTGATGAAGGCCGGGGCGGCCGGGGCGGCCGGGGTCCGTCGGTGAAGGCCGGGCCGGCCTAGGACTGTTGGTGACCGTCGTGCCGCGCCTGCAGGATGCCGGCGCTCCGCTCGCACCAGTCGCGGGTCTCCCGTTCGAAGGCGAGACCGCGCAGACAGGTCAGATACGGGCCGAGCCGCGCGCCGTGGGCAAGGAACTCCGCCTCGTCCCGCCCACCGCGCAGCCGTACCGCCAGCTGTTCGAGGATCTCGACCTTGGCGGCGGCGGTCCGGGCCCGCGCGTCCAGCTGCTCGATCACCGGCGCGGCGTCGATCCGGTCCACGGCCTGCACCTTGACCAGCAGATCGTCACGGATGAACGACGGCTTGGCTGTTGTTGCCGCAAACCGCTCCAGCTCGGCCAGGCCCTCCTCGGTGACATGGAAGAGCCGCTTGTTGGGCCGGGTCTCCTGGATCACCTGGCGGCCGGCGACCAGCCCGTCCGCCTCCAGTTTGGTCAGCTCCGCATAGAGCTGCTGCGGCAGTGCGTGCCAGAAGTTGGCGACGCCGGCGTCGAACGCCTTGGCCAGCTGATAGCCGCTGTACTCGCCGTCGAGTAGTGCCGCCAGCACCGCGTGCCTGAGGGCCATGCCTCGGCCACCCCTTCCCATACTCAAGAATATGACTAATCATAGTCGCGACTATGAGAGGGCGGGGTCCGAACCGCGGCCGAGGTGCGGGCCGGGGCCGCTCGGACGGCTGCCCGGCCGAGGCGAGGAGGAAGAGTCATGGGGACGACCGCGGACCGCTTCAAGGCGGCGGTGGAGGCACAGGAACTCGACGCGGTGGAAGAGCTGTTCACCGAGGACGTCCGCCTCTACAGCCCGGTGAAGTTCACGCCCTTCGAGGGACGGCCGATGGTGCTCGCGCTGTTCGGGGTGCTGCTGCGCACCTTCGAGGACTTCCACTACGTCGGCGAGCTGACGGGCAGCGCCCAGACGGCGGCGGGACCGGACGGCGGCTCCGCCGACTCCACGGTCCTGATCTTCCGGGCCACCGTGGACGGCAAGCAGATCCACGGCATCGATCTGCTGCAGTTCGACGAGGCGGGCCGGATCAAGGAGTTCACGGTGATGGTGCGGCCGCAGTCCGCGGTGCATGCGCTGGGCGAGGCGGTGCTGGCCGGACTCGTCGAGGACGGGCTGGTGCCGCAGGAGTAGCGGCGCCCGGCCGGGCCGGCCCGGTTCTTTCGGGGCTGCCGGGCTGCTGCCCCGTGAATGTCGCCGCCGTCAGGAGGGAGTTGTCCTCCTGACGGCGACAGCAGATTCCGCGGATCATGTGGTGGCGGGCGCGGCTCGGGGCGTGCCGCGGCGCCCTAGTTTCAAAGAGGTCGGCTAGACGCGCTCCGACTGCTCCACCGTGATCGCCGCCGCCGGGCAGATGGCCGCCGCCTCGTGCACCGCTTCGTGCAGCGCGGCCGGTGGTTCGGCGTCGAGCAGCAGGACGATGCCGTCCTCCTCGCGCTGGTCGAACACCTCCGGCGCGGACAGCACACAGCTTCCGGCGCCGCAGCACTTGTCCTGGTCAATGAGTACGCGCATGGTTCTCTCCATGATGGGCCGCCCGGCTTCCGAAGGCCGTGGGCGGACGAGCTGGAACGGGATGACGGGAACTGCTGGGGCGGCGGTGCCGGGAGTGCGGGCTCACCATGCGACCGGCAGGGCGTGCACCCCGTAAATCCCCATGTCGTGACGGAACGGGACGTCCTCGAAGGGGATGTCGAGCCGCAGGCCGGGCAGCCGGCGCAGCAGTGTCTCCAGGGCGATCTGGAGTTCCACGCGGGCCAGCGGCTGGCCCAGGCACTGGTGGACACCGAAGCCGAAGGCGACATGCCGGCGGGCATCGCGGCCGACGTCGAGCGCGGCGCCCCCGGGGAAGACCTCCTCATCGCGGTTGGCGACGTTCAGCACGCACAGCACGCCCTCGCCGGCGCGGATGGTGTGGCCGCCGATGGTGACGTCCTCGTCGGCGATCCGCGGGAGACCGTTGTGGACGATCGTCAGATAGCGCAGCAGCTCCTCGACGGCCCCCTTGATGAGCGAGGGTTCCGCGCGCAGCCGCGCCAGCTGGTCGGGGTTGCGCAGCAGGGTGAGGGTGGACAGTGCGGTCATGTTGGCGGTGGTCTCATGGCCCGCGACCAGTAACAGCCGTCCCATGGAGGCGATAGCCGCGTCGTCGAGTTCGCCGCGGGCGACCAGCCGGCTGACGATGCCGTCGTCGGGCTCGCGCCGCTTGGACTCGGCGAGCCCGCACAGATAGTCCTGCAGCTCCTTCTGCGCGAGGTCCACCTCCTCGACCGTCGACCGGAGGCTGAGCAGGACGCTGCTGTGCTTCTGGAAGAACTCATGGTCGCCGTACGGGACGCCCAGCAGCAGGCAGATCACCAGGGATGGCAGCGGCAGCGCGAATTCCGCGACCAGATCGGCCGCGTGGCGGCCCTCGGTCATCCGGTCGAGCAGGTCGTCGGCGATGCGCTGCACCTCGGGGCGCATCGCCTCCACCTTCTTCACCATGAAGTCGGCGGTGAGCATCCGGCGCAGCCGTGCGTGCTCGGGGTCGTCCTGGCGGATGAACGACGGGTTGCCGGAGGCGAATTGCCGTGCGCCGGCGGTGAGGAACGGGAATCCCGGGCGGGTCGCATCGGCGCTGAACCGCGGGTCGCCGAGCACCTCCCGTACGTCCTGGTGCCGGGTCACCAGCCAACAGGAGGAGCCGTCCCACAGGGTGGCCCGGGTCATCGGCTCCTCCCGGTGGGCCCGTTCGAGCGCGGGTGCCGGGTCGAAGGGGCAGCCGGTGGCCCGTGCGGCCGGGACGGCGACGGGGGTGGGGCCCGCGCCCGGTCCGGTCTCCTGCTCCCTCTCGATACGTTCTGCAGTCGTCATTCGGCTGGTCCTTCCACGATCGGGACACGGCACTGCCGTGGCGAACGGTGCGGGTAGCGCCACTCCTTGACGGGACATGCGAACTCGGTAGCCGGCCCGGCGGCCGCGGTGACCAGCGGCGATCACGGTCGGCGATTACTAGTTACCTAACTTAAGCAACTAAGTTTTTTCCACGCTAACTCACCCGCGGAGGGGGAGGGAAGGGGAGAGCGTGGCATGCACGAGGTTGGCTCAAACCGAGCGGACGCCCCTACGGAACGGGCAGGTCACGGGGCGGATCGCGGCGTTGCGCGGGCCGCTAAAGTGCCTGCATGCCGGACCCCGGAAGAGACCAGGACCCTACCGTCGCTCTGCAAAGAGTGCTGGCCACGCTGTCCTACCTGCTCACCCGCTCCCGGGCGCACGAACGCCAGGCGGCCGAGGCGGGCGTCACGGCGGCACGCTCCGATCTCTGGCTGCTGATGGCGCTGGAGGACAGCGGAGGCAGTAGCAGGGTCGGTGATCTGGCCGCCCTGCTGATGGTCGAACCGCCTCATGTCACCCGGCAGATCAGCCAGTTGGAGGCCCAGGACCTGGTTGAACGGACCCCGGACTCGCTCGACCGCCGCGCCCGCAAAGTGGCGATCACCCCGCATGGCAAGGCGGTCCTCAACCGGCTTCAGCAAACCAGCCAAGCCGGTCTCCATGAGGCGCTCGCCGGATTCGACGACTCCGATATCGCCGCCACCGTCGCCGTGCTCAACCATCTGGTGTCCTACGCCCGCCAGAAGTTCACGGCCGAAGAGCGGCAGCGGGGGCGGGAGATGTGAGCGAGCGGCGCCCGGCGCGGGGCGGGGTGCCGGGTTGGCCGCTGGGTTGGCCGCCGGGCTGGACGCCGGGGGCCGGGCCTGATCCGTACGTACGTGCCCGGCCGGCCCCCGCCCCGTCCCTCCGTGACGTGCTACTCGATCTCGACCCGGCCGCTGTGGCCGTTGGTCGTGCCGGAGCTGCCGTTCTTGTCGGCGTTGGCGGTCTGCCCGTCGGGGGTGCCGAGGTTGCGGCGGACCGAATCGAGGATGGTCAGGCCCTGGCCGACCAGGCCGGCGGCGATCTCGCCGAGGCCGTCGGTGCCGTTGAGGACGTTGACGTTGGCGTTGGCCAGGCCCGCGGAGGCCTCCTTGACGATCTGCGGGAGCTGGTCGATGAGCATCCGGTCCAGGGCCACCCGGTCGTGCGAGGCGGCGGCCTCGGCCTGGATCTTCATCCGCTCGGCCTCGGCCATGGCCAGCAGCCGGATGCGCTCGGCCTCCGCCTCGGCGGGCTTGACGACCTCGGCCACCAGCTCCTGCTGACGCAACTGGGCGGCGCGCTGGGCGAGTTCGGTCTGGGCGGCGAGGACTTCCTGCTGTGCGTGTGCCTGGGCGAGCGGGCCGGCCTGGGCGGCGTGGGCCTGGGCGCGGTCCACCTCGGCGGAGTACTCGGCCTGCACGATGGCGGTCTGCCGGGTGTATTCGGCCTGGTTACGCGCGGCCTCCTGCTGCGCCTCGACCGAGGCCTGGGTGGCCTGGGCCTGGGCGATCTGCGCCTGCCGCTGGATGGCGGCCTTGTGCGGGGCGGACATCGCCTCGATGTAGCCGGTCTCGCCGTCGTCGATCGACTGGATCTGCAGCGAGTCGACGATCAGACCGATCTTCGCCATCTCGGTCTTGGACGTCTCCAGGACCTCGGTGGCCAGCTTCTGGCGCTCGGTGACGATCTCCTCGACCGTCATCGAACCGATGATGGAGCGCAGATGACCGGCGAAGATCCGGCCGGTCAGCACCGCCATCTGGTCCTGCTCGGACAGGAACCGCTGACCGGCGTTGACCACGCTCTCGGTGTCGTTGCCGACCTTGAACGCGATCACCGCGCGCACCGTCAGCGCAATGCCCTGCCGGGTCACACAGGTCTCGGCGACCTCCGACTCACACATCGCCAGGGTCAGAAAGCGGACCTTGCGGAAGATCGGCAGCACGAACTTGCCGTGCCCGGTCACCACTCGGAATGGCGCGCCCCCTTGTCCACGCCTGCCACCCGAAATCAGCATGGCTTGATCGGGGGCAGGAACGCGGTAACCGAACATCTTTTATCTCCTCAGCCTGCGTCGCCGGCCCCGCCGGTCAACGCGTCCAACGGGTCGGCCCACTCCATGACGTCGACCTGGCGACTGCCACGGCACTCGATGACGAGCACGGTCGCCCCTACCGGAAGGGGCTCGGCGGACCAGGCGAGAAAGGCCTCGGAGCCGCCCCTGATCCGCACCAGAACCTCACCGGGACCGGCAGCCCCACGAGTGCCGATCAAAAGCACTCCCGTACAGCCGATTACGGCATCGTCCTGCGCCATCGGCGGCTGCCCTCCCCCGTTTACGTTCCTGGAATCTGACCTTAGCGCTCCGCTGCGCGGCGGCCTATGGGGGGATGGTGGCGAGTTGGCACACCGGCTCGGTCCCGATCAATTTCTCGTTAAGAGAAGCCCAAATGTGGTGTGGATTTCCGTGGGGCAGAACTGTCGCGGATTCGGGAGTGGAGGCCGGTGTTCCGGTGTCCCGGTGTTCCGGCCTCGGCGGGTAATTCAGTGCGGCGAAGGCAGGGTGTCGAGGGCGGCGAGGATGTCGGTCGGTTCGGCGCGGGTGGTGTAGTCGGTGTCGAGGAAGGTCCAGCGGATGGTGCCGTCCTGGTCGATGACGTAGGTGGCGGGGAGCGGGAGGGTGCGCGGGTGTCCGCCGTTGACCCGCTGCAGGTCGAAGCCGAAGGACTCGTACACGACGGCCAGATCGTCGGGCAGGTCGAAGCTGATGCCGAACTGCTTGGCGGTGTCCGAGCCGAGGTCGCTGAGGACGTCGAAGGCGAGCGAGTGCTTTTCGGTGAGGGTGAGGGACTCGTCGGGGATCTGCGGCGATATGGCGACCAACTGGGCGCCGCGGGCGGTGATATCGGAGTGGTGCCGCTGCAGGGCGCGCAGCGCGAGGTTGCAGTAGGGGCACCAGGCGCCGCGGTAGAAGGTGAGCACGACCGGGCCCGCGGACAGCAGGGCATCGAGGGTGACGGTGTCGCCGGTCGCCGTCGGGAGGCTGAAACGGGGGGCGGTGTCGCCGGTCTGCAGGGCGCGCCCGGCCAGGCCGGAGGCGGCGAGATCACGGGCGGCCCGCTCCATCACCTCGCGGGCGGCGTCGGGGAGGTGGGGGAAGCCGGTGCGGAGGAGGGTGGTGAGTTCTTCCTGAAGGCTCATTGCGGTGGGTGCTCCTGAGGGGAGAGAGGGGCGCGCAGTGGCGCGAGGGCAGCGGTCACCGTGTCGGTCAGCGCCTGGGCTTCGGCACCGGCACGGGAGCGCAGATTGACGCCGTACGCGAGGGTCGCCAGCACCGCGGCGGAGGCGTCGAGATCGCAGGACGGCTGGAGGTGCCCCAGCTCAGCGGCGTTGGCCAGGGCCGCGCGCATGGCTGACTGGAGCATCTGGTGGTGGTCTTCGAGCAGGGTGCGGATGCCGGTGTCGTCGCATTCCGGGCCGGCGTAGGCATTGGTGACCATGCAGCCCCAGCCGGCGACCGGGCCGGAGCAGCGCACCTCGATCAGCCCGGCGAAGAACTCCTCGATCGACGTCAGCCCCGAGGACGCCTGCGACAGATGGGCGAAGGCGGGTGTCGAGTGCTGCGCTATATAGCGGCCCAGCGCCGCGGCGTAGAGGCCGTCCTTGTTGCCGAAGGTCGCATAGAGGCTGGAGCGGCTCACGCCGGTCGCGGTCACCAGCGCCTGGATGCCGGTCGTCGGCAGGCCGTGGCGCCAGAAGACCTGGATCGCGTCGTCGAGCACGAGGTCGGGGTTGAAGTGCTTGATGTCGGGCATGGCCGGGCTGCTCGTTTCGTTGTCACGAGAAGTCATGCAGGGTCGGTCGGTCCCGCCCCTTATCTTGGAACGGTTATTCCAAGATAAGCCGAGAGCCCTTCCCTGGCAAGGAGTTGGGGAAAACGACTGTGGACAACATCCGGAACCTGCCCTTCCGGCAAGGGGGTTGGAGAAGGACAGGGCAGGGCGTACACCTAAAGCTGGCTGAGTGCCTGCATCGCCTCGCGTTCGATGCGCGAGAGCTCGTGGAGGACGGAGCCGGCCTGCATGAGGTGCTTCGCGTCGCCGGATTCGCCTGCGGTCGCGAGGAGTTCGGCCACCTGCGTCCAGAGGGTGGCGGCCTCGGTGTACAGGGTGTGGCCGGTGCGCAGGTGGCTGCTGTCGATCAGCTGGGCGCACTCGGCGAGGAAGTCCCGGTAGAGATTGCGGAACAGGGCGCCGCCGGTGCCGGCCCTCTCCATGAGGACGGCGGTCCGTGGCAGGTCTTCCCGCGGATTGTCGCTGCGCTGCAGCCACTTCGGCACGTGCTTGGCTGCCTTCTCGATGCCCCGGTGGCCCAGGTTCGCGATGGGCGGGTTCAGGAAGGCGTCGGCGCAGGTCTTGATCGCGGGGATGATCCGGTCCTGCGGTGGCGTCGGGCTGCTGGGCGCTGTGATGGTGAAGGAGCGGTGCTTGGCGGTCATGGGACCGCGCTCGGCCCTGGCTCTGGCCAGGCCGGCGAGGCTGGTGGAGACGGCTCCGCCCTGCGGGGCGGTGTCCACCAAGTAGGCGTCCTGGTCGTCGTAGCCGTACATGGCCACGACGTGCCCGCCGAAGTGGACCTTGGTGGTGAAGTAGTCCAGGTGGTAGCTGTCGAGTTGCAGGCCGACCGGCCGGCCGGCGTCGAGGGGTGCCGCCACGTTCTGCCATGCCTTGCGCGGGGAGGTGGTCTCCCCGATCAGCAGCTCCAGCCCGAGGGCGGCGGCCAGGTTCCTGGTGAGCTCGAACGGCTTGACCCGGCCTCCCAGGAAGGGAAAGCCCATGGCTTTGCTGTCCCAGTAGACGAAGGACAGCCCGGAGCCGAGCCCGAACAGCATGGGCTCGGACAAGTCGATTCCCTCATGCCGCAGAAGCACGCCCAGCGCCGTCGTCTCGCAGTGCTGCATACCGCGGACATCGATGTCTTTCACCATGGCCATGCCGCTGATTCTCCTCCCCTCACCTGACGGCCACCCTGCGGATGAGGGTGCCCGGCCGCCGCGTCCCAGGAGTGATCCGCCGGAGCGGCCCTAAGCGCGGCGGGCCGCGGCCGGGTCCGGGAGGAGGGGCAGCAGTGCCGAGATCGCGGCGGACAGGGCGACGTTGAGGGCCACCGCGGCCGCCAGCGCCTGCCCGTACGCGCCGATGGCATGGTGCGCGGCGCCGCCCAGCGCGCCGTAGTAGAGGATGCCGACGACGGCCACGCCGACCGCGCCGCCGATCTGCTGGCCGGTGGAGAGCACCCCGGAGGCCATGCCCACCTCCTCCGGACCGACATTGCCGAGCACCGCATTCAGCAGCGGCGTCACCAGCAGACCGTTGCCCGCGCCCACCAGGACCAGGGCCGGTGCCAGCTCCCACGCGGTCAGCGCGGCACCGGCGCGGGTGGCCAGCAGGAGCGTGCCGAGGAAGCCCACTCCGCCGAGCAGGGCGCCGAGCTGCAGCACCCGCCGACCGAAGCGGGCCAGCCGGCCGGCGATCAGGCTGGCGCCGAAGAAGGCGACGGCGAGCGGTGTGTAGACCAGGCCCGCGCCGAGCGCGTCCAGCCCCAGACCGTCCTGGAGCGTCAACGACAGGATCAGGAAGAAGGAGTTGATGCCCGCGTACGTGAGGACGACCAGGGTCATCCCGACCGCGAACGGCCGCTCGCCGAACAGTCGCAGCCGTACGAGCGGGGCGCCGCCCCTGGCGCCCACCCGCCGCTCCACCAGGCCGAACACGGCGAACGCGGGCACGGACGCGGCCAGTCCGAGCCAGGCCCACAGCGGCCAGCCGTACGCCCGGCCCTCGACCAGCGGCACCACGAGCAGAGAGAGGGCCACCGTCAGCACCACGGCGCCGGGCAGATCCAGCCGCCGGGCCCGGGGCGCCCGCGACTCGGGCACGAACCGGCCCGCGAGCAGCAGCGTCACCACGCCCACGGGCACATTGACCCAGAAGACCGGCCGCCACGAGGAGCCGAAGAGGTCGGCGGCGATCAGCAGACCGCCGACCAGCTGACCGGACATCGTGGCGATGCCGATGACCGCGCCGAGCGCGCCGAAGGCCTTGGGGCGTTCGGCTTCCGGGATCAGCACCTGGATCACCGCGAAGACCTGCGGGAACATCCCGGCCGCACCGAGGCCCTGGACCAGCCGCGCGGCGATCAGAGTGCCGGAGCCGGGCGCGAGCGCACAGCCCACGGAGGCCAGGGTGAACAGCGCCATCCCGGTCAGGAACAGCCGCTTGCGGCCGTAGCGGTCGCCGAGCCGCGCGCCGGTGATCAGGGCGAGGGCGTAGGTGAGCTGATAGCCCGCCAGGATGAGCTGGACATCGGCGGGGGAGGAGTGCAGATCGGCCTGGATGGCGGGGGCGGCGACCAGCACGATGAAGGTGTCGAGCACGGCCATGAACGCCCCGACCAGTACGACGGTCAGGGCCGGCCACGGCGCCGCACCGGCCTGCCGGGCGGACGGCGGGACCGGCGCGGTATGCCGTCCGGTGGTGCCTGTGGGTGAGGTCTGGGTCATGCCGCCAGCGTCGGACGGGCCCGGCCGGACATACAGAGACCATTTATGCTGGTGTCCCCACAACCCCCCATCCGTCATCCGTGCTGTGCCCGGAGACGACTGCGGCGGGCCCCTTCCGGCCGCAGACGCGGCGGGCCCGACCGGCTGGCACCCGCGACCCGCGGCGAACGGGAGTATCGATGGCTGACCAGCAACGGCGGCGGAACCTCGCGGAGTTCCTGCGTTCGCGCCGGGAGCGGCTCTCGCCCCGGGAAGCGGGCATCCTCGCGGGGCCGCGGCGGCGCACCCCGGGCCTGCGGCGCGAAGAGGTCGCCCAGCTCTCCGGGGTCAGCGTGACCTGGTACACCTGGCTGGAGCAGGCGCGCGACATCACCGTCAGCGGACAGGTCCTCACGAGCCTGGCGCGCGCCCTGATGCTGAATTCGGTCGAGCGCCGGCATCTGTTCGCGCTGGCCGGGGTGCCGTTGCCGGAGCGGCCGCCGGGCCGGGGCCCCGGGCCCGCCCTGCAGCGGCTGGTGGACGCGCTCGAACCGCACCCCGCCTACCTCCTCGACGCCAACTGGGACCTGGTGGGCTGGAACCGCGCCGAGGCGGGGCTGATCGGTGACCCGGGCGAGCTGGAGCCGGCCGAACGCAATCTGCTGTGGCTGGTGTTCATGGACCCGGCGATGCGCGAGCTGCTGGCCGACTGGGACGGACAGGCGCGGGATCTGGTCGCCCAGTTCCGGGCCGATTCCCGGCAGCGCTCGGGGGACCCGCGGTTCGAGCAGCTCACGGGCGGCCTGCGGGAGGCGAGCGAGGAGTTCCGGGCCTGGTGGGAGGCGCATGACATCGCGGAGTTCGGCAGCAGCCGACGGACCTTTTCCCATCCCCGCGTGGGGGCGCTGACCTTCGACTATGTGAAGCTGGCGGCGCTGGACGCGCCCGGCATCAAGCTGTTCGCCTGTATGCCGGCCGATGCCGCGACGACGGAGAAACTGCCCGCGCTGCAGCGGTGTGCGGCGGGCGGGGAGTCACCGGACGCGGAGGCGGCGGACCCGGGCACGGCGGGCGAGGTGACTGTCTCGCCGGTGTGAGGGGCGCGGCCGCCCGTCGTAGGCCCTGGCGGGCTCCGGCCCCCTACCCCTGCGGGTTGACGGCCACGGCCTTGAAGAAGGTGTAGTGGAAGGTGCCGCCCTCGGCGGCGGCCAGCCGCAGATCGGCGATCCCCCGGTCCCAGTCGGCGGCGGTGCTCAGCCCGGTGCGCAGCGCCTCGTCGCGGACCGCCTCGACCATGGCGATAAAGGTCTTCCGAGTGAGACCGTCCACCAGCGCGGGCCGGGTGGCGTCGGCATAGGCCGTGCGCGGCCGGACCACCACCTGGTCGAAGCCGGCGCCGCTGAGCAGCGGCTGCAACGCCCGTCCGAGCAGCGCATTTCCGCCGGCCGCGGCCTGCAGCCGTACCTGGTGGCTGATCACCTCATGGGCGTGGACGCTGTCCGGGTGCAGGACCACCGAGCCGTGGTCGCCCTCGATCACGGTGAGGGTGCCGCCGGGCCGCAGCACGCGTCGCAGCCCGGCCAGCGCACGGCCCGGGTCCGGGAGGTGCTCCAGCACGAAACAGGCGAAGACATGGTCGAACTCCGCGTTGCCGAAAGGGAGGTGGTGCAGATCGGCGGTCCGCCACTCCACCTCGGCGGCGGGCTCCTGCGCCGTCACATACGCGCGGGCCTGCGCCAGCGACTCCGCGGAGCGGTCGATCGCCACGATCCGCGCGCCCGGGCTGCTCCTGGCCAGATGCACGGTCTGCGCGCCCACCCCGCAGCCGACCTCCAGCACCCGGCTGCCCGCGGCGTACGCCGTACCGGCATGCAGCAACCCTGCCAGGGTGTCCGCCTGGTCGCCGAGACGACGTGACTCCTGGGGTGAATAGCCGTGCACATACGCCGTGTTCGTGTTCATGCCTTCACCGTGCCGCGACAATGGCCCGGTGCACAGGTCCAAAGAGCGCCCTGCCAACCGGTCCATAACGCCCTCGTCCTCAGCGCCTCCAGCCCCCTCGCCCCCAGCCCCCGCGCCCCCGGCCGCCCCACCCCCCTCCTCCCCGGCTTCTCCCGCCTCCTCGTCCCCGGCCCCGCCGTCCCGCCCCGGGTCCCCCGGCTCCTCCGACTTCCTGCAGCTGAACCTCGACGACGCGCCCGCGGGCGGCCGTTCGGACTGGCTGGCCCAGGAGTTGCGGCGGGCCATCGCGGACGGCCGGCTGCCGGTCGGGAGCAGACTGCCCGCGACCCGGACGCTCGCCGCCGACCTGCGGGTATCGCGGGGTGTGGTGACCGAGGCCTATCAGCGGCTGACCGAGGACGGGCAGCTCGCCGGGCGGGGGAGGGGCGGCACGATCGTCGTCGCCGCGCCCGTGACGGCCGCCGCGACGAGCACGGGAGCGACGCCCCGCCCCGGCCGGGACCCCGCTCCCTTCGCCGCACCACCCGGCCCGGAAATCTTCGACGAGCTGCGCACCGCCCCCGCCCGGATCGACCTCTCGCCCGGTGTGCCGGACCTGGCCGCCTTCCCCCGTGCGGCCTGGCTGCGCGCCGAACGCGCGGTGCTGGCGGACCTCCCGTCGGCCGACTTCGGATACGGGGACCCCCGCGGCACCGTCGCGCTGCGCCGCGCCGTCGCCAACTGGCTGGCCCGCAACCGCGGCATCAGGGCGGACCCGGACGAGGTGGTGATCGTCGTCGGCACCGTCCAGGCGCTCGGCCTGATCGCCCAGGTGCTGCACCGCGACGGGATTTTGGAGATCGCGGTGGAGGACCCCGGATCGCTGGGCGCGCGGCAGCATCTCCAGCACTGGGGGATGGCGACGCCGCCGGTCCCGGTGGACGACGACGGGATACGGGTCGACGCGCTGCGGGCGAGCGGTGCGCGGGCCGTTCTGCTCACCCCGGCGCACCAGTTCCCCACCGGGGTGGTGCTCGGTGGTGGACGGCGCCGGGAGCTGATGCGCTGGGCGGCCGACGGCGGCCTGATCGTCGAGGACGACTACGACGCCGAGCACCGCTACGACCGCGCGCCGGTCCCCGCCCTGCGCTCGCTCCTCCCCGAGCAGGTCTGCTACGCCGGCAGCGTCTCCAAGCTGCTGGCCCCCGCCCTGCGGGTGGGCTGGCTGCTGCCGCCGCGGAAGTACCGGAAGGCGCTGGTCGACGCCAAGCGGTTCGCGGACCTCGGCAACGCCGCGCTGCCCCAACTCGTCCTGGCCCGGCTGATGGAGTCCGGCGAACTGGAGCGCCGGCTGAGGCTGCTGCGCCGACGCCATCGCCGTCGCCGGGACGCCATGATCGCGGCGATCCGCGATCGTCTGCCCGGCGCGACCGTGCACGGCGCCGCGGCCGGTCTGCATCTGACGCTCACCTTCGGACGGGACGGCTACCGGGGCTCCGACACGGATCTCGCCGCGGCCGCCCTCGCCCACGGCGTCAAGGTCCACCCCCTGTCCTGGCACAGCCAACTCCCGGCCCCGCCGGGCCTGGTCCTCGGCTACGCCGCCCGCACCCCGGACGAGATCACGCAGGGCGTGGCCGTCGTGGGCGAGGTGCTGAGCGGCGGGTGACGGGGCTGAGCGCCCCTGGGCAGCAGACCATTCCGTGCGCTCCTGTTCGTGGAGCGCACGGAATGGCGGGGTGCCGGCCCGGTGACCCGGCGGCTGCTCGGGCGCGGCGTTGCGGGGTAGTGGGGTGTTGCCCGCCGGTGCCGCCGGGTCGGCCGGTGACCGGGCGGGGGTCAGGGTTCGATGACTCCCGCGTGGTCGCTGGACGGCGACAGGATCGCCGTCGGGGTGGCGGCGCCGGCGAACTCGACGTCATAGCCGCCGTTGGCGAGGATCAGCGTCAGGATGAGCGTCTCGTTGAACCGGGCGACGCCTTGGGCGTCGGTGATGCCGATGCCCACGAGGTTGCTGCCGATCTTGAAGGTGATGGTCTGGCCGGGCACGGGCAGGCCGGTGACCTGATCGGTCAGCGTGGCGGTCAGGAACGGGAAGTACACGTGCGGCGGGAACAGCTTCGCCAGCGCCGGGGTCGCGGTCAGCGTGGTGGCGTGGACGGGGACGAAGTAGGTGAAGCCGCCCACCAGAGTGGTGCTGCCACCAGGGGTGGTGACGGTGACGTCCGCGGGACCGGCTGCCCCGGGCGGAGTGGTCGCGGTGAGCTGCGTACCGGCGGCGTTGACGCTCACCCCGGTGGCGGGGTTGCCGCCGATCGTGACGCTCGCCCCGGTCAGGTTGGTCCCGGTGATCGTCACGACCGTGCCGCCCGTGATGGGCCCCTGGTTGGGGACGATGCTGGTGATCGTCGGGTCGAATTGGATGACGCTGACACTGGCCCCGGAGATGTTGCTGACGTAGACCTTGTTGTTGGGGGCAACCACGAGGGCGATCGGCTGGTTGCCGACCGGGATCGGGGCGCCGATGGTGGTGTTGGTGGTGGTGTCGATCACCGACACGTTGTTCGAGCCGCGGTTGGCCGTGTAGGCGTTGCCGCTGGGGCCGACCGCGATGCCCCAGGGGTTGGTTCCGACGGGGATCGTGGTGGTGATCGTGTCGGTGGTGGTGTTGACCACCGTCACGTTGTTCGACCCGATGTTGGCGACGTAGGCGTCGCCGCTGGGGCCGATCGCCACGAAGTTCGGCTGGTTGAAGCCGGGGATCGTGGTGACGACGGTGTTGGTGGCGGTGTCGATCACCGTCACGCTGTTCCCGTTCCGGTTGGCGACATAGGCCTTGCCGTTGGGGGCGACCGCGATACCGACCGGTCCGCTGCCGGTGGGGATCGCGGCGCCGACGACGGTGTTGGTGGCGGTGTCGATCTCCTGCACGCTGTTCGCCGCGAAGCGGCTGACGTAGACATTGCCGCTGGGGATGACCGCCGCCGCGGCGGGGCCGCCGCTGAGGGCGATCGTGGTGATGACGGTGCTGGTGGCGGTGTCGATCACCGTCACGTTGTTGGAGATGTTGTTGGGGACGTAGGCGTTGCCGTTGGGGGCGACGGTCAGCCAGGCCGGCGTGGTGCCGGTCGGGATCGCGGCGCCGATGACGGTGTCCGTGGCGGTGTCGATGGTTTGCACATTGCTCGACCCGGAGTTGGCGACGTAGAGGTCGCCGTTGGGGATGAACGCCAGCCCGACCGGGTTGGTGCCGACGGGGATCGTCGTGACGGCCAGGAAGGTGCGCGCCGGGGTTACCGCCCGGCTCGCCTGCCCCGTCTGGTCGGCGAGCGCGGCTGTCCGCAGCAGATCCTGCAGCGGCGACTGAACTTGCGTAGTCATGTGGACCCCTTCTGTGGGGGCCGTCCAGAGATCCCGCTCCGGGGCACCACAACCACAGTCCACACGTGGCAACAGCACGGCGGGCTGCACATCCCCGAGGAGGGATGGGCAGCCCAGTGGTTCGGTGGCTTCTTCGTTCCCGCGCCGCGGGCAAGCGAAACGTCCGAGGATGACTGCCGACGCCCGGTGCCTTCACCCGTCGGCATCCGGATCGTTCGGTACGGGCAGTCGCCCGCCCCTGCCGGCCGCGAAGGACGGGGAGTTGCCCGGCGTCGGCTGATCAGCGGAACGGGAGGGGGTGGCCCCGCTCCTCCTCCGGGCGGGGGCCGAAGATGCGGCGTTCGTCGCCGGTGATCGCGACATCGTGGATACCGGCCTCCCGGCGCCGCATCAGGCCGTTCTCGTCGAACTCCCACAGTTCGTTGCCGTAGCTGCGCCACCACTGGCCGGCCGCGTCATGGGACTCGTACTGGAAGCGCACCGCGATGCGGTTGCCGCTGTACGACCAGAGTTCCTTGCGCAGTGCGTAGTCCAGTTCGCGGGTCCACTTCTGGCGCAGGAAATCGACGATCTCGTCGCGGCCGGTGAGGAAGGTGTCGCGGTTCCGCCAGACCGAGTCCTCGGTGTAGGCGAGGGCGACCCGCTCCGGGTCGCGGGTGTTCCAGGCGTCCTCGGCCGCCTGCACTTTCTGGAGCGCACCCGGCTCGTCGAACGGCGGGAACGGTGGGCGTGATCCCATGGCGGACTCCCTTTCTCAGCGAAGGAGAACGTGCGTTCTCCTCGGTGTCGGCTAGTGTAGAGAACGTTCGTTCTCCTGCAAAGTCACGGGAAGTGTCATGGACCACGACGAAGCCCGCACGCGGATACTCGACGCCGCGGAGAAGCTCTTCTACGAGCGCGGAATCCAGTCCGTCGGGATGGATGAACTCCGCACCGCGGCCGGGGTGTCGCTCAAGCGGCTGTACTCGTGCTTCCCCGCCAAGCACGACCTCGTCGAGGCGTATCTGCGACGCCGTGACAGCCGCTGGCGCGCGGCGCTCGCCGAGTATGTCGACGCGCATGCCGACGAGCCCTCGGCCCGGCCGCTCGCGGTCTTCGACTGGCTGGGCGAGTGGTTCGCGGAGGACGGCTTCCGTGGTTGCGCCTTCCTCAATGCGTACGGGGAGCTGGGGGCGACCTCCGAGCGGGTCGGCTGCGTCGCCCGGGAGCACAAGGAGGCGCTGCTGGGGTATGTGGCCGGGCTGGTGCGAGCGGCGCCGGTCGCCGAACCGGAGTCGCTGGCGCGGCAATTGGTGCTGCTGATCGACGGCGCGATCGCCGGTGCCGCCCTCATGGGCGAGCCCTCCGCCGCCCGGCAGGCCCGTACCGCCGCCGCCGCGCTCATGGAGGCGGCGGGGAGTGTGACGGGGTGAGGGTGGCGCGCAACGGAACTTAATGGCACGTGAGTTCGAAAACCTACTAAGATCAACTACGTGCACGCGGTGCCCGCCACGCCCCATTCGTGGCGGGATTTTTCGCGTCTTCCGCCCGTACTCCGAGGAGAGGACTCCCCCCACACATGACCCGTTCGAAGCTGCTTCGCGCGCTGACCGTCGCCGGAACGATCGCGCTGAGCGCCGTCGCCACCACCCCGGCCGCGCACGCCGCAGCGTCCGCCTGCACCCATGACTGGTCGGGCCCGCAGATCTGCATCGAGACCAGTGGCCAGGACGGGCTGCCCAACCCCGGCACCGTCACCGCGACCTGGACCAACCCGCCCAAGAGCCGGCAGTCGGCGACCGTCTACATCACCACGCCCGGCGTCTCCTACTCGTTCAAGGCGAAGCGGTCCGGCAGCGAGATCGTCGGTCGCACCGCCCCCGGCCTTCAGGGCACCGGAGATCTCTGTGTCCGCTTCAAGGGCAGCTCGCACAAGGCCTGTGTGGAGCTGATCGACCGGAACGGCTCCTTCTAGGGGCTCCTTCCCGTCACGACGCGGCCGCAGCTCACCGGAGTTGCGGCCGCGTCGGCCTTTCGGCGGGGGAGGGGCGGCCCGGTATCCGCTCCGGATTCCCGAGTACCGATCGCCCCCCGGCTGACGACGGGCCCGGGACACCTGTCGTTGGGGCGGTCTTCAGGTTGGCTTCAGGAAGGGTGCGTAAGGGTGGCCTTACGTGCTCAGGCAGCACGCCCGGCACGGGGAACCGTCCCGCGCCGGGGTACGCCGCCGTCTCACCGTCGAGGCAGCGCCGCGCCACCCATGACCCGACCACACCACGCGCCCCACGGGGCGAGTAGGAGGCAGGCCACCATGCAACAACTCACCGCGCACGCCCGTTCCTTCGAGAACCGCTGCGCCGAGCGCGGCGAGGAGTTCCGCAGGCTCGGAGCCGGGCAGTCGCCGCAGGCGCTGTTCGTCACCTGCTCCGACTCGCGGGTCGTTCCCGCACTGATCACCGGGGCGGCGCCGGGCGACCTGTTCGAACTGCGCACCGCGGGCAACATCGTTCCCGAGTACCGCCCCGAGCGGCCCGCGGGGGAGGCCGCCACCATCGAGTACGCCGTACAGGTCCTGGGCGTGGAGCACATCGTGGTGTGCGGCCACTCACACTGCGGGGCGGTCGGTGCGCTGGTCCGCGGGGAGGACCTGACCGGGGTGCCCGCGGTCCGGGGCTGGCTGGAGGGCGCCGCACCGGAACTCTCGGGCGGCGGGGCGGACGGCGGCACGCCGGAACTCGCCGACGCCGTCCAGCGGCACGCGCTGGCACAGGCGGAGCGGCTGCGGGCCTACCCGTGCGTGGCGGAGGGTCTCGCCGCCGGGCGGCTGTCTTTGGACGTCTGGTTCTACGAGGTGCATACGGGGGCCGTGCGCCGGCACCGGTCGGAGACGGGGCGCTTCGAGTCGCTGTGAGCGGGCGTCGGCCCGACCCGTCGGCTGAACGACCCCCCGGCCCACCGACCGCCGCCCGTCCCGCCCCACGCACCCCATCGGAGAGATCTCCATGCTCACCGCGCTCAAGCGCACCACAGGCAAGCTCCCCACACTCAGTCCCGGCACACTCCGCCGTGATGTCCTCGCCTCACTCGTCGTCTTCCTCGTCGCCGTCCCGCTCTGCGTCGGTGTCGCCGTCGCCTCCGGGGTGCCGGCCGAACTCGGGCTGATCACCGGCATCGTCGGCGGCCTGGTCGTCGGCTGTCTGCCGGGCAGCTCGTTCCAGGTCAGCGGCCCCGCGGCCGGGCTCACCGTGCTCGTCCACGAGGCCGTGCAGCAATTCGGCCTGGCGTCCCTGGGCGCGATCGTGCTCGCCGCCGGACTGCTGCAACTGGCACTCGGCGCGCTGCGCTGCGGCCGGTGGTTCCGCGCGATCTCCGTCGCCGTCGTCCAGGGCATGCTGGCCGGGATCGGGCTGATCCTCATCCTCGGCCAGGTGTACGCCATGGCCGACACCGACCAGCCCAGCAGCGGCCTCGCCAAGATCACCGGGCTGCCCGGCCTCGCCGCCTCGATCGCGACCAGCCCCGAGGCCCTCACCGCGTTCGCGGTCGGCGTGGGCACCCTCGGCCTGCTCGTGCTGTGGCCGCGGCTGCCCGCCAAGGTCCGTCTGGTGCCCGGGCCGCTGGCAGCCATCGCCGTCGCCACCCTGGTCACCGCGGTGTGCGCGCTGCCCATCGCCAAGGTGGAGGTGAAGGGCCTGCTGGCGTCGATCCAGCCGCCCGGCCTCGGCGAACTCGGCGGACTGGCGCAGCTGTCCGTCCTCGGCACCGTGCTCGCCTTCGCCCTCATCGCCTCCGCGGAGAGCCTCTTCAGCGCCGCGGCGGTGGACCGGATGACCGGGGCCCGTACGGACTACGACAAGGAGCTGATGGCGCAGGGCGCGGGCAACACGGTCTGCGGGCTGCTCGGTGCCCTGCCGATGACCGCGGTGATCGTCCGTAGCGCGGCCAATGTGCAGGCCGGGGCACGGACCAAGGCCTCCCGGGTGCTGCACGGCGTCTGGCTGCTGGTGTTCGCCGCGCTGCTCCCGGCGGCCCTCGGGGTCGTCCCGCTCGCCGCGCTCGCCGCCGTCCTGGTGCACGCCGGGGCGAAGCTGGTGCCCGTACGGCAGCTGCCGCAGCTGTGGCGGGAGCACCGGGGCGAGGCGGTGATCCTCGGGGTGACCGCGGGCGCGATCGTCTTCACCAACATGTTCGAGGGCGTGCTGCTCGGCCTGCTGCTGGCCGTCGTGAAGACCGCCTGGGAGACCTCCCATGTCCAGATCGACGTACGGGAGTTGACGGGCGGACGGACCCTCGTCGCGCTCAGCGGCAATGCGACCTTCCTGCGGCTGCCCAAGATCCTGGACGCGCTGGAGACGCTGCCCCGCGACAAGCCCGTCGAGCTGGACCTGACGGAACTGCGGCACCTGGACCACGCCTGCCGCACCGCCCTGGACGGCTGGACCACCCAGCACAACGCCGCGGTGGCCCCGGCCTCCGCGGACCGGCCGGCGACGGTGACGGCCGGGCGGTCCACGGCCTCCTGACGCGAATGCGCGGCGCGGCCCCGGCGGTGAAGGAACCGCCGGGGCCGCGCCGTGTCTTCCGGGACCGAGGCCCCTACCCCAGCGCCCGCTCCAGGCTTCCCAGCGCCGACTCCAGCTCCTCGGCGGTGATGGTCAGCGGCGGGGCCAGCCGGATCGTCGAGCCATGGGTGTCCTTGACCAGGACGCCTTCCTTCAGCAGGCGTTCGCTGATCTCCCGGCCGGTGCCGAGCGCGGGGTCGATGTCGACACCGGCCCACAGGCCGCGGGCGCGGAAACCGGTCACGCCCTTGCCGGTCAGCGCGGCCAGGCCGCCGCGCAGCTGTGCGCCGAGTTCGGCGGCGCGGCGCTGGAACTCCCCGGTGGCGAGCAGCTCGACCACCGCCGAACCGACCGCGGCCGCCAGGGGGTTGCCGCCGAAGGTCGAGCCGTGCTGGCCGGGGCCGAGCACGCCCAGCACCTCGCGGCGGGCGACGACCGCGGAGACCGGGACGATGCCGCCGCCGAGCGCCTTGCCGAGCAGCAGCATGTCCGGCACCACGGATTCGTGCTCGACCGCCAGGGTCGTGCCGGTGCGGCCCAGCCCGGACTGGATCTCGTCGGCGATGAACAGACAGCCGTTGCGCCGGGTCAGTTCGCGTACGCCGGTGAGGTAGCCGTCGTCGGGGATGAGGACGCCCGCCTCGCCCTGGATGGGCTCGATGAGGACGGCGGCCGTCGTCTCGTCCAGGGCCGCTTCGAGCGCGGCGAGGTCGTTGTACGGGACGGTGCGGAAGCCGGGGGCGAAGGGCCCGAAGCCCACGCGGGCCGTGTCGTCGTCGGAGAAGCCGACGATGGTGGTCGTCCGGCCGTGGAAGTTGCCGCCCGCCACCACGATCGTCGCCCGGTCCGCCGGGACGCCCTTGACGTCGTACGCCCACTTGCGGGCGACCTTGATGCCGCTCTCCACCGCCTCGGCGCCGGTGTTCATCGGCAGCACCATGTCCAGGCCGGTCAGCTCGGCGAGGCCCTCGGCGAAGCCGGCGAGCCGGTCGTTGTGGAACGCCCGCGAGGTGAGGGTGAGCTGGTCGAGCTGGCGGTGCGCGGCCTCGATCAGGGCCGGGTGGCGGTGGCCGAAGTTGAGGGCCGAATAGCCGGCCAGCATGTCGAGGTAGCGGCGCCCCTCGACGTCCTCGACCCAGACGCCTTCGGCGCGGGCGACCACCACGGGCAGCGGGTGGTAGTTGTGCGCGAGGACCGGGCCCTCGGCCTGGATGAGCTCCGCGGACGAACGGGGAGCGTGGACCGTGGCGGCGGTACGGGTGGGAGCGGTCATCAGCGAATCTCCTGGGTGCAGCACTTGATGCCGCCGCCGGCCTTGTGGAACTCCGACAGGTCGACGGGGACGGGGACATAGCCGAGCGCGCCGAGCTGCGCGATCAGGCCGGTCGCCTGCGGGGCGACGAAGACATGGCGGCCGTCGGAGACGGAGTTGAGGCCGAAGGCCATGGCGTCCTCCCGGGTGGCGAGCACCGCGTCGGGGAACAGCCGCCGCAGCACCTCACGGCTGCCGGACGAGAAGGCCTCGGGGTAATAGGCGATGTTCGCCTCGCCCGTCTCCGGCGTCTCCTCCAGGACGAAGAGCGCGGTGTCCAGGTGGTAGAAGTACGGGTCCACCAGCTGGAGGCCGATCGTCGGTACGCCGAAGAACTCCTGCACCTCGCGGTGTGCCGCCGGGGTGGTGCGAAAGCCCGTACCCGCAAGGATGTAGCGGCCGGCCGGTACGAGATCGCCCTCGCCCTCGCACTGCGACTCCGGCCGGTAGACGTCGTATCCGGCCGCCTTGAACCAGGTCTCGTACTCCGTGGACTCCGGCCGCCGCTGCGGCGCGTGGAAGTGCGAGCCGAAGACCCGGCCGCCCACGACGAGCGCGGAGTTCGCCGCGAAGACCATGTCCGGCAGGCCGGCCACCGGGGGCACGGTCTCCACGGTGTGCCCGTGCGCGCGGTAGGTGCCCATCAGGGCCTCCCACTGGCGCCCCGCGAGCGCGGTGTCCACCGGCACATCCGCACGCATCCATGGGTTGATCGCGTAATGCACGGCGAAGTGTCTGGGCTCGCAGACCAGATAGCGCCGGGGGCGCGACACACGACTCATCGGCACGGGACGATCCCTTCGCTTCTCAGGAGCATGCGGGTGACCTGGTGTCACAGAGGGTCACCCGAAGTGCTTCCAAGGTAAGGAGCGGGGGATTCGGGACACAAGAAACAAATGCTGCTCAGCGGCGCAGCAATGCTGCGTGTAGGGGGCGCTGAGCGCAGCATTACTGCGCGATCCTGCCGCGCATTCCGCGTCCGGGGCGTGGGTGCCGGGGTCCCGGCGGCTGTGACGGGCCCGCGCGCACCGGCCCGCTTCAGTGGGTGGTCCCTCCCGAGGACTGGCGGGCGCCCGCCTCCGGGCTGTCCGGCAGCAGGTGGGACAGCACCATGTAGCTGATCGTCTTGCGGATGAACGGCTCGGCCCGGATGCGTTCGAGCACCTCCTCGAAGTGCTCCACATCGGTCGCCCGGACGTGCAGCAGCGCATCGGCGCCCCCGGTGACGGTCATCGCCGCCGCGATCTCCGGGTGGTTGCGCACCACCTCCGCGAGCCGGCGGGGCGGCGCCGCGCTGTCGCAGTACACCTCGACGTACGCCTCGGTCAGCCAGCCCAGCGCGGCCGGGCGGACGGTGGCGGTGAACCCCGTGATCACGTTGTTCTCCCGCATCCGGTCCACCCGCCGCTTCACCGCGGTCGACGACAGCCCGATCGCCGCACCGATCTCCGCGAAGCTCGCCCGGCCGTTGTCGATCAGCGCCGCAACGATCTTGCGGTCGAGGTCGTCGAAGGGCACGGCCTTGTTGGTCACGGGGGCCTCCCGATTGATCCCGGTCCATCCCGGTGATGCTCCGTCGCGGTCGCCTCACGGTAGCGACACCGGGGGCGGGGGGAGCGGGGGCGGGCTGGTGGCTCGCCAGGAGTTCGGGACCGGGTAGTGGCTCGCCACGGGACAGCCCTCAGGGGTTCTGCGCCGGCTCCACGCGTTGCAGCCCCGCCCGCCGTACGACCTCCGGTCCGAGCCGGGCCGCGCGGGCCACCAGGGCGGGGCCGTCCCAGTCCGGTGGCCAGCCCTGCCACAGGCGGAGCTTGCCGTTGACGACGACCGCGGTGATCTGGTCGCGGCCGGCGAGGCGGACCAGTTCCCACTCCAGGTCGTAGGAGGGCGTCAGTTCGGGGACGTTGAGGTCCACGACGAGGTAGTCGGCGGCCTTGCCGACCGCGATCTCGCCGGTGACACGGCCCAGGCCGAGCGCGTCGGCGCTGCGGGCGGTCGCATGCTCCAGCCACAGCCGCCCGGCCCCGCACACCGAGTCGCCCGCGGCCATGCCGTACGCCAGCCGCTGTGCCGTCTCCCCGGCGTCGAGCAGCCGGAAGCCGTCCGCGCGGGTGCCGTCGGTGCCCATGCCGAACCGCACACCCATCGCGGCCAGCATGGTCGCGTGCGCGACACCGTTGCCCTTCCAGGCGCTGGCCACCGGGTTGTAGCTGATCGCCGCGCCGGAGCCGGCCAGCAGCCGCATCTCCGCGGGGGTGAGGAGGGTGGCGTGCGCGCCCAGGGTGTGCGGGCCGAGCGCGCCCAGGTGGTGCAGATGTTCCAGCGGGCGCCGGCCGACGCTCTTCAAGGAGCGCTCCACGGAGGCGAGATGTTCATTGACATGGACCTGTAGCACCGCGCCCGCCTCGGCGCACAGATCGGCGGTCCTCTTGATGACCTTGCCGGGCGCGTCCTCGGGGACGGCGATCGCGAGCGAGGGGTGGATCAGCGGATGCCCGTCCCACCGCGCCAGGTGTGCCGGGCCGCCCGTGCCCTTGGAGACGATCTTGGACAGTACGCACCGGATACCGGCCTCCTCGGTGCCCCGCGCCACCGCCCGGACGTCCACGGGGGCCCGGGTCCCGGCATCGGCGACCGTGGTGAAGCCGCCGCGGAGGGCTTCCAGTGCGGCCAGTTTCGCCGAGACGTAGGCGCTCTCCTCGTCCAGCGCGTGCTCCAGCGGCTCCCAGATCGTCTTGAAGATCTCCGAGGGCTGTCCGAAGGACTGGGCCTTGCCGAAACTCTGGGTCAGATGGTGGTGCGCGTCCACGAATCCGGGCATCAGCAAGTGGCCGTCCAGGCGCACCGGTTGCAGGTCACGGTGCTGGGCGAGGAGCTGTCGCGCCGGTCCGACCGCGCGGAACCGTCCGCCGTCGACGAGCACGGCCCGGCCCCGCACCGGTCCCTCCGGCAACAGCAGCACCTCGGGCACCAGCAGCTGCCGTGTGCCGTGGAACCGTTCGGGCCGCAGTGCGCCCTTCCCGTGGGGTGCGTCGGCCGCTGCCGTGCCGCCGAGGAACCCGCTCGCGCCGGTCGCCCCCATGCCGACCAGGAACCCCCGCCGCCGGAAGCCGCCGTGCGCCGCGGCCGTGTCCTGCTGTCCGCCCGGGGGAGTGCCGGGGTCCTGCGGTGGTTCCCCGGGCAGGCCCTGCTGCCCCATCGGACCCTGCTGCTCGTTCGTCAACCCGCTCGCCTGCTTCCCGTACTTGGTTCCCGTACTTCGCTGCGTGTAGTGCCTCTCGTTGAGCCGTCCCCGGGGTGGCCCGACCCTAGAACCACTGCGGAATTGGAACAAGGGTTCCGGCATGCGAGATTCGTGGGCGGGGTGGGCGGGTGGTGCCACACCCGCACGGGCCCGGTGAGCCCCTGGTCGTGGCCTACGGGCGGGGTGTTGGGGGTGGCGTGACGTATCCGGCATACGGGGCGGGGCCGGGCGCGTGGGTCCTCCGTCCCCGGCGGACGCCGCATGGGATCCTGGTGTGTCATGGATCTGCCGGACGGTCGGTGGACGTGCGGCGATGACGAGGGTGCCCGATGAGACTCTGCTTCCTGGTGGAGGAGCAGTACCGCCATGACGGCATGCCCCTGGAGGTGATCCACCAACTCCGCGCCTGGGACCACCAGGTGGACGTGGTGTGGCCCGGCCGCTCGCTGATCCGGATATCCGAGGCGATACAGGCGGGCAGCCACGACGCCTGGGTCCTCAAGACCGTCTCCGGCGGTCCGGGCCTGACCCTCCTGGAAGCGGCCGCCTCCGTCGGGCTGACGACGGTCAACGACGTCCGGGCCATCCGTGGCGTACGGGACAAGGCGCTGGCCGCGGTGATCGCCCGCAGCAAGGGGCTGCCCGTCCCCGTGACGTATGCGGCGGCCCGGCCCGAGGAGTTCGCGGAGATACCGGAGGCGGAGTTCCCCCTCGTGGTCAAGCCCGCCGACGGCAGCTCCGGGCGCGCCGTCCGGCTGGTGGCGACGCCGGACCGGCTGCCGGTCCCGGTGGCGCCGGGCGGCCCGGACGCACCGGACGGCCCGCACGGCGGACTGCTCATCGCCCAGCCCTACGTCCCCAACTCCGGTACGGATCTGAAGGTGTACAGCGTCGCCGGTGAGCTGTACGCGACCGAGCGGTGCTCCCCGCTGCATCCCGCCCACGCCGTCCGCGAACGGCAGGTACCGCTCACCCCCGAAGTCGCCCGGATCACCGCCGAGATAGGCGACGTCTTCGGCCTCGACCTCTACGGGGTCGACATCCTGCTCGGACCGGACGGCCCGGTGATCGTCGACATCAATGACTTCCCCAGCTTCCGCCAGGTGCCGGACGCGGTCGCCCGGGTGTCCGCCGCCGTCCTGGACCTGGCCCGGCATGGGACGAGGGGGCGGGATGCGTCTGTAGGGGAGGCGTCCGTACGGGAGGTGTCCGTAGGGGCGACGTCCGTGCGGGAGGCACGGGAGGCACGGGAGGCATCCGTACGGGAGGCCGCCCCAGCCGCCCCGGCCGCCCCGTTCACCGTGCAGCCCCTTCCCCGCCCCGCCCGGCCCGCGGCGTCGATCGGCGGCGGCCGGTGAGGATCTGTCTGCTCACCGCGGACCCCGGGCATCCGCTGCTCGCCGCGGTCACCGGTCTGCTGGCCCCGGAGCACCAGGTGGAAACCCTGGACCCGGGCGCCGAGGGGCCGGGCCCGGACCTCTCCTCGCTCGCCGACGTCTATCTCCTCAAGGCGCGGACGCCCCGGGCGCTGGCGCTCGCCGCGCTCCTGGAGGAGCACGGCGCCCCAGTGCTCAACTCGGCCGCGGCGACGGCCCGGTGCCAGGACCGGGTGGAGATGGCCGCGGTGGCCCGCGCCGACGGGCTGCCGTTCGCCGGCACCCGCTTCGCGGCCACCCTCGGGGAACTGGCCGCGGAAGGTGGCCCGGCCGGGCCGCTGGTGATCAAGAGCCGGTTCAGCCGGCGCCGGGACCTGGTGACCCGTGCCGACAGCGCCGTACAGCTGCGGGAACTGGCCGCCGACTGGCCCGAAGAGCCTGTGGTGGTCCAGGAGTTCACCGTGAACAGCGGCTGGGACCACAAACTGTGGGTGGTCGACGGGCAGCTCTTCGCCGCGCTGCGCCGCTCGGAGCTGGCCCCGGACGGCCGCGGCCCGACGCTGCCGCTGCCGGTCGGCGAACTGCCCGCGAGCTGGACGGCCGCCGCGCTCCGGGTCGGCGAGGTCTTCGGGCTGGAGGTCTACGGGGTGGATCTTCTCGACGCCGGGGGCGGTGCGCCCCTCATCGTGGACATCAACGCCTTCCCCGGCATCCGCGGCCAGGCCGGTGCCCCGGAGGCGCTGGCGGCACTCGCCCTGCGGACCGCGGTGAGCGGCCGGACCGGTAGCGCGGCCGAAAGAAAAGTGCCACAAGTCAGCGAGAAATGAACCCGATTCGGAGCACTCCGGACCGAAGGAGAGCGGAGGCGGAAGCTCCTCCTCCATAAGGCCTAAGGCGCTGACCCCTGGGGTAGCGCTGCCCCCGTCAAGGAGGGCGTGGTGCAACGCGCCTTCCTTCCGTACGTATGGGGAGAGGCCGGCACCGGTGACACAGCCATTTGAATTGCCCCACTTCTACACGCCCCATCCGGCGCGGTTGAACCCGCATCTGGAGACGGCGCGGGCCCATTCCAAGAAGTGGGCCCGTGACATGGGGATGCTGGAGGGCTCGGACATCTGGGAGGAGAAGGACCTCGACTCCCACGATTACGCCCTGCTGTGTTCCTACACCCACCCGGACTGCGATGCCGATGCGCTCTCGCTGGTGACCGACTGGTACGTCTGGGTCTTCTTCTTCGACGACCACTTCCTGGAGACGTTCAAGCGGACGCTGGACCGGAAGGGCGGCAAGGAGTACCTCGACCGGCTGCCCGCCTTCATGCCGATGGATCTGACAACGCCCCTCCCGGAGCCGGTCAACCCTGTTGAGGCCGGGCTCGCCGACCTGTGGGCGCGCACGGTGCCGCGGATGTCCATGGACTGGCGGCGGCGGTTCGCCGAGAGCACCGAGCATCTGCTCAACGAGTCGCTGTGGGAACTGTCCAATATCAACATTCACCGCGTGCCCAACCCCGTCGAGTACATCGAGATGCGTCGCAAGGTCGGTGGCGCGCCCTGGTCGGCGGGCCTGGTGGAGTACGCGACCGGCGCCGAGGTACCCGCGGCCGTCGCCGCCTCCCGGCCGCTGCGGGTGCTGCGCGACACCTTTTCCGACGCCGTCCATCTGCGGAACGACCTGTTCTCCTACCAGCGGGAGACGGAGGAGGAGGGCGAGCTGAGCAATGGCGTCCTGGTGCTGGAGACGTTCCTGGACTGCACCACCCAGGAGGCGGCGGACGCCGTCAACGATCTGATCACCTCCCGGCTGCAGCAGTTCGAGAACACCGTCGTCGCCGAACTCCCCGCGCTCTTCCTGGAGAAGGGCCTCGATCCGGCGTCCTGCGCGGATGTGCTGGCGTACGCCAAGGGGCTCCAGGACTGGCAGTCCGGCGGCCACGAATGGCATATGCGCTCCAGCCGCTACATGAACGGCGGCGGGGCGGCGGCCGGCCGCTCGCAGCCCTGGTCGCCGTTCTCCTTCGGCGGGCTCGGCACCTCGGCGGCGGACCTGGACACCGCCCTGGCCACGGCCGGTGCGCTCCGCTTCCGCAGCGGCACCCACCTCCCGCACCGCAAGGTCGGACCGTCCCGACTCCCTGATTTCTTCATGCCGTTCACCACCACCCTCAGCCCGCATCTGGAGGGCGCCCGGCAGCGGCTCCTCGACTGGGCGCACCGGATGGGCATCCTCCAGCCGCAGCCCGGGGTGCCGCTGTCCGACGTCTGGGACGAGCCCGCGATGATCCGGCACGATCTGGCGCTGTGCGCGGCCGGCATCCATCCGGACGCCACCCCGGAGCAACTGGACCTGAGCGCCGCCTGGCTGGCCTGGGGCACCTACGCCGACGACTACTACCCGGCGGTCTTCGGTCGCACCCGCGACATCGCCTCGGCCAGGGTGTGCACCGAGCGGCTGTCGGCCTTCATGCCGCTCGACGCCACGACGCCCGCACCGGAGCCGGTCAACGCCCTCGAACGCGGGCTGGCGGACCTGTGGCCCCGTACGACGGGCTCCATGGGTCTTGAGGCGCGCCGGGAGTTCCGTGCAGCCGTCGACACCATGACGGCCAGCTGGCTCTGGGAGATCGACAACCAGATCCAGAACCGCATCCCCGACCCGGTCGACTACATCGAGATGCGCCGGGCGACCTTCGGCGCCGACCTCACCATGAGCCTGAGCCGGATCGGCCGTGGCCGGCAGGTCCCGCCGGAGATCTACCGCACCGGCACCCTGCGCTCACTGGAGAACGCCGCCGCCGACTACGCGGGCCTGATGAACGATGTCTTCTCGTACCAGAAGGAGATCGAGTACGAGGGGGAGGTCCACAACGGCATCCTGGTCGTCCAGACCTTCTTCGGCTGCGACTACCCGACCGCGCTGACCATCGTCCATGACCTCATGACCTCGCGGATGCGCGAGTTCCAGCATGTCGCGGCCCATGAACTCCCGGTCGTCTGCGAGGACTTCCAGCTCTCGGCGGAGGAGCGCGAGGCGCTGGACGGCTATGTCCGCGAGCTGGAGCGCTGGATGGCCGGCATCCTCATCTGGCACCGGGACTGCCGGCGCTACCAGGCCTCCGAGCTGCGCCACCCGACGGGCTCGCCGGGCCGGGTGGGCGCGCCGACCGGTCTGGGCACGTCCGCGGCCCGCCTCTTCCGGTCGGTCGCGCGGGTGGGGTAGACGGGCGGCGGCCCGGCCCGCGGACTCCCTCGCCGGCTGCGGAGCGGGCCGGGCGCCGGCGTCGGGCTGGGCGCGTTCGTCGGCCCGGGCGCCGGCGTCGGCCCCGGGCATCGGCCCGAGGCGGGGCCGGGCCCGCCGGCCGCGGACTCCCCGCGCCATGCGCCCGTGCCCCTCCCGTGCGCACTTTCGCGTCATGTGCCATCGACCTATGGTTCATGACCCATGCCTACGGGGGCGAGCGGTCAGGGGGCGAGCGATGGCGGCAGGGAGTGCACCGGGCGGGTCGGCAGGTGCTTCGGCGGCACGGCGGGCGCAGCAGGCCCGCCGTCAGGAGCGGCTGTTACGCGAACAATGGCAGGCCGCCCGACAGCGGGCCGAGCGCTGGGAGGCGGCGAGCGAGGGGGAACAGCGGGTCGCCGCCCAGCTGCTGATGCTGACCGAGCGGGGCTGGCGGCTGCTCGTGGACCGGCGCTGGCCGGGCACCCGCGCGGCCAATGTCGACATGCTGCTGATCGGCCCCGGCGGGGTCTTCGTCATCGACGTCAAGAACTGGCGGGCCGCACCCGAGGCCTCGGGCGGCCGGCTGCGGGCCGGGGGATTCTCCCGCGATGAGCACCGTCGCAAGCTGCTCGCGGTCACCAAGGCAGCCGAGAGCGCGGTGGCGTCCCTGGGAATGTCCCCGGTGGCGGTGCGTCCGCTGCTGGCCTTCGCGGGGCACCGGGTCGACGCGGAGCTGGGCCGGATACGGCTGCTGGGCGAGCGGGAGATCGGACCGGCGCTGCTGTCGGAGCGCACCCGGCTGTCCGCGGAGTCCGTCCGGGCCCTCGCCGACCATCTGGAGCGGGCCTTCCCCGAGTACGAGGCCCCGCCCGCCGCCCGCACGCCGGACGCCGCCGCCCGCACGCCGGCCGCCGGGTCCGACGGCCTCTTCGACCTCGACGGGCTGCGGGAAGCCGCCCTCGACGAGGCGCGCCGGGCCCCCATCGAGCAGTGGATGACCTTCCTCGACCCCGACCAGCTCGCGCTGGTACGGCGCAACTGGGCCGGCCCGGCCAGGATCAGCGGCCCGGCCGGCACCGGCAAGACGGTCATCGCCCTGCACCGCGCCGCCTACCTCGCCCAGCGCACCAACGGCCGCATCCTGTACGTCACCTTCGCCAACAACCTCCCCCGCGTCCAGGCCACCTTCCTGAAGACCATGGCCCCGGCGGTGGCCGACCGGGTCGACTTCCGCAGCCTGCACTCCTGGGCGCAGGAGTATCTGCGCGACCGGGGCGTCCCGGTCCATCTGCACAAGGAGAAGGCGGAGACGGCCTTCAGCTTCGCCTGGAAACACGTCGGCCGGAACAGCTGTCTGACCGAGATCGATCCGCTGCACCCGTACTGGCGGGAAGAGATCGACTACGTCATCAAGGGCCGCGGCCTCACCTCCTTCGAGGAGTACGCCGCCCTCCCGCGCCGTCGCCGCCGCGCCGGTCTGCGCCGCCCGCACCGGCAGGCCGTCTGGTCCCTGTACGAGGCGTACGAGGCACAGCGCACCGAGCGCGCCGTCCACGACTTCAACGATGTGCTCTCCCTCGCGCTCGCCGAGGCGGCCGGCCGTACCGGCCACAGCGCCTACACGGCGGTCGTCGTGGACGAGGTCCAGGACCTGACCCTCGTCGGGGTGCGCCTGCTGCATGCCCTGGTGGGCGACACCCCCAACGGCCTCCTCCTGGTCGGGGACGGCCAACAGGCCGTCTACCCGGGAGGGTTCCGCCTCTCGGACGCGGGCATCGACATCCGCGGCGACCGCGGCCAGGTGCTGCGCGCCAACTACCGCAACAGCAAGGAGATCGTGGACACCGCGCTCTCCGTGGTCGCCGAGGACGCCTTCGAGGACCTCGACGGCACACGCACCCCGGGCCGCCGGGACGTCGACCTGACCTACCACGACGGCGAGGTGCAGCGCGCCGTACTGACCACCCCCGCCGCGCACGACGAGGCCCTGCTGACCGCTCTGCGCGCCCTGACACCCCAGGAGCTGGCCGGCTCCGCCGTCCTCTGCCCCTCGAAGCGCGCCATCGAGCATTACCAGCGCCTCCTCACCCGGGCGGGCCTGCCCGTCTGCGCGCTCGACCGCTACGACGGACACCCGGTCGAGGCCGTCAAACTCGGCAGCTACCGCCGCGCCAAGGGCCTGGAATTCAAACGCGTCTATCTGCCGCAGCACGACGCCCACCTACCCAACGGGACCCCGGAGCTCCCGGACGGCCCGGCCCCCGCCGAAACCGCCCACGAGCGCGCGGAACTGGCGCGCAGTCAGCTCTACGTCGCCATGACCCGCGCCCGCGACGTCCTCTGGCTGGGCAGCGTCCGGGCGGTCCGGACGGTCCGGGCGGACTGACCCGCTGGCGCGGCCGATGATGGCGCGGCCGATGACGGCGGGGCCGGTGACACGGCCGGTCGGAGCGCCCAGGCGGCACGAAATGTGCTGCTGCTCGGTGAATCTCCCCTTCGAGATGAATATCCCGAGAGGGCGTCGGGAACCCCACATGGCGACATTCCGTAAGGGCCTGACCCAGGACCGGCCCGCCGTCATGGCTGACAGGAGTTCCGACTGTGCGACGCAAGACCGCTTTCCTTGGTGCGCTGGCTCTCACCGGGGGGCTCGTCGCGTTCGCTCCCTCCGGCGCACATGCCGTCACCGGCGTCATCACGTACCACACCCGGCCCGAGAACCGGCCGCACGAGATCCTCGACCCCGGCGACGACCACTGCTACGGAGTGGGGGACGGCTACGGCGAGGTGGACAACGACACCCCCACCGACCTCGTCCTGTACACCGGCCGCGACTGCACCGGCCGCGTGGTGACCGTCGTGCGCGCCCGCTCCTGGCTCAACGCCAAATTCGGCAGCCTCCAACTGAGCGCGAACGGCCCCCGGGAACCGGTCACGTCCGCCGACGAGGACCGTCGGGACGACCAGGATCGTCGCGATGACCAGGCCCGATCCGACGCTCCGGACCGTTCGGACAGCCCGGCCCGTTCCGATGACTCAGATGCCTCCGGCAACCCGGACTCGTCCGGTAGCTCCGACCCCTCCGACCCGTCCGACAGCTTGGATCACTCCGACCACCCGGAGAGCCCGCTGGACCCGGACAACTCGGCGGACAACTCGGAAGGCCGCGAGCGGCCCGCGAGTTCGGCAAGCCCTGTGGACCCGGTGAACGCGGGAAGTCCGGGACGGCCGGGACGCCCGGCGCGTTCGGGGGGTGCCGGCTGAGGTCGGGCCTCAGCCACGCCACCAGTCCTCCGCGTACGCGCGAAAGCTGCGGGGCGGGCGGCCGGTGAGGCGTTCGACGGTGTCGGTGACGTGGTCTTCGGTGCCGTCGGCGATGGCGTGGTCCAGGTCGGCCAGCAGGGTGGCGAACTCCGTGGGCAGGTCGGTGGCGAGGCGGTCGCGTAGCTGTGCGCGGGTGACGGGGTGGTGGCGGACGAGCCGGCCGGTGACCGTGGTGAGGGTGGCGGCGATGTCGTCGTAGCTCAGGGCCTCGGGGCCGGTGAGTACCAGGTCGTGGCCGGTGAGCGGTGTGCTGGTGAGGGTGTGTGCGGCGACGGCGGCGATGTCGTCCGCGTCGATGAAGCCGACCCGGCCGGTGCCGGTCGCGGTCATGAGGGTGCCGTGGGCGCGGACGGCCTCCGCATGCGGATGGCTGCCGGTGAAGTTCTGCATGAACCAGGAGGGCCGCAGGACCACCCACTCGTCGAAGAGGTCCGGGAGCGCCGCGTGCACCTGCCCGACTCCCGGGCCGCCGGCCGGGAGGGCGGAGGAGCTGAGGAGGACGACGCGGCGCACTCCCGCCGTACGGGCCAGTGCCAGGAACGGCAGCATCACGGCGGCCGGGTCCGGGGCCGCGGTGGGCGGGACGAGGTAGAGCCGGGTTGCTCCGCGAAGGGCGTCGTCGTGGGTGGCGGGGTCGTGCCAGTCGAAGACGACGGGCCGGGTGCCGGGCAGCTCGGGGGCGCGGCGGCCGGCGGCCCGGACGGGGTGTCCCAGAGCGAGGAGCCGGGGCACGAGGCGGCTGCCGGTGGTGCCGGCGGCCCCGGTGACCAGGACGGTGTCGCGGCCGGGCGGGAGAGCGGTGTCGTGGCCGGGCACCGTGCTGCGGTCGGTCGCGGTGCTGTGCTGGGTCGCTGTGCTGTGGTCGCTCACGGTGTTGTGGTCGGTCATGAGGGCTCCGTCAGGGCGCTTGGGTGAGCGGAGACTTCGCCTCGCTCATGGAGGCCGGGATGGCCAGTGGGTTCCAGTAGTCGCGGTAGTGCGTGATGCGGCCGCCTACGACCGTGACCACGGCGGTGTAGGACATCTCGTACGGGGCGCCGGTGGCCACGAACCGGCCGGTGGCGCGCATTTCGACGACGATGGTGTCCGGGCTGTCGGTGCCGTGGATCTCCAGGTGGGGGAAGGCCTGGAGATCGATGTGGTCGGGATAGTCCTGCAGGTACGCGGCGATCGCCGCCCTGCCCTCCAGCCGCTTCGGATAGCCGTCTGGGGCGAAGGGGAACTCGAAGACCGCGTGGTCGTCGCACAGGGCCACCCAGGCGTCCATGTTCTTGTCCAGGAGCAGTTGCAGCCCGTGGCGGTAGAGCTCCGCCGGTGTAGGCGTCGTGGGCGTCGTGGGCGTCGTGGGTGTCATGGGTGTCGTAGGAGTGATGCGGTCGAGGGGCTTGCTGTGCTCGCTTTGGCTCATGGGGAGGCCTCGCCTCTACACTGGAATGCAATGCGGACCGATGGTCCGCTTAGCTGTTGCCGAGACTATACGGACCGACGGTCCGCTTTGTGAAGAGGGGGCCGCGGATGGCCGAACGCAAGGCGCGTGCGGACGCGCTCCGCAACCGCGAGACCGTTCTGGCGGCCGCCGACCAGCTCTTCGCCCGCAGTGCGAGCCCCCGCGGTGTGTCGATGGACGACATCGCGGCGGCGGCCGGGGTCGGCAAGGGCACGCTCTTCCGCCGCTTCGGCGATCGCACGGGGCTGATCCGGGCGGTGTTCGAGGCGCGGATCGAGCCGCTGCGGCATGCCGTGGCGGAGGGCCCGCCTCCGCTCGGTCCGTCCGCCGCGCCGCGCGAACGGGTGCCGGCGCTGCTCGATGCCGTGCTGTGCTTCAAGTGGGACCACCGTCATCTGTCGCTCGCCCTGGAGGAGGCCGGTAGCGGCAGCCCGTATGAGGGGGCGCATTACGCGTGGTGGCACGGCATCCTGCGGGAGATGCTGGAGCGGTGGTGGGGTGCCGAGGGCGGCGCGGGGCAGGGGGTGGCGGCCGGTTCGGCCCCACCGGACGGTGACTTCACGGCGCATGTGCTGCTGGCCGCCACCCGGGCCGATCTGGTCGAGCATCTCGCCGGTCAGGACGGGATGACCCGGGAGCGGATGCGGGCCCAACTGGCCGCGTTCGTGGGCAAGTTGCTGGGTGATGGTGAGGGGGGTGCCTGAGGCCGCCTCCCCCCCCTGGCGGGGCGGGCGCCGCCGAGGTGCGGTGCGGTTGCGCCCTGCAGGGGCGCGCGGGAACTGCGCGACCGGCCACGACGCGGCCGCAGACGAGACACAGGACGGTACCTCTCGGCTCGGTACCCCGAAATCGCTCAGCGCCGTGCGGGGCGGCCGGCCCAGTCGGTCAGGGCGCGGTGTCGCTCGATGCGGCGGGCCGGCAGCGCCGGGGTACGGGTGGCCCAGGCGATATGGCCGTCGGGGCGGATGAGGATCTCGCGTACCCCGTCGAGGTCGGTGCGGTGCTCGTGCCGGGTGACGGTCAGGGCGGTCACCCGCGGCCCCCAGCCCGTGGTGACGGTTCGCCTCAGATCCTCATCGCCCGCGAGGTCCAGCAGGACGAACCGGCCGGGCGGCAGGAGCTCATGGGCGCGGCCGGCCGTTGAGTCGGCCGCCGTCAGGGCGACATCGGGCATCCGTCGTCCCACCAGGGGGTCGGCGTCGGCGGCGGTGGGCGGATAGGCCGTGTCGAGCGCGGAAATCCGCCCGGCCAGACGCCGGTTGACCTCCTCGATGCCCAGCAGTTCCGTCAGCAGTTTGCGCAGCGCGGCGGCCGGGCGCTGATACAGCGGGAGCAGGGTCAGCTCCATCAGCAGCGTCTGGACCTCGGTGTTCTCCGTGACCGCCTGTCCGATCGGATGGCGCTCGGCGTGGTAGCTGTCGAGCAGCCCGGGCGGCGCCCAGCCGCTGATCTCGGCGGCGAGCTTCCAGCCCAGGTTCATCGCGTCCTGGAGTCCGGTGTTGAGGCCCTGGCCGGCCGCCGGGAAGTGGATGTGCGCGGCATCGCCCGCCAGTAGGACACGACCGGCGCGGTAACGGGCGGCGAGCCGGGTGGCATTGCCGAAGCGCGACAGCCAACGGGGCTGCGCCACCCCGCAGTCGGTGCCGCAGATGTCCGCCAGGGAGGTCCGGAACTCCTCCAGCGTCAGCGGCTCGGCGGCCGGTGTGCGCATCCGCCGCGGATCGACGAGGACGATCCGGGTGAGGCCTCCCGGCCGCCCCTCCGCCGGGCCGCCGTCCGTCCGTTCGTCCTCCGGCTCCGGCTCTGGCTCCAGCGGGGCGATCAGTACGCCATGGGCACGCGCACGGTCGAGGGCCGCCGGATCGACGACCGCGAAATCCCCCAGTGCGCCGGTCAGGGTCTCGTCGGTGCCGGGGAACTCGATACCGGCGGCCCGCCGCACCGCGCTCCGTCCGCCGTCGCACCCGACCACATACCGAGCGCGTACGGTCCTCAGGTCACCGCCGGGCCCGCGGACGTCCACCTCGACACGGCCCGCGTCCGTGCGTCCGCCCCGCCCGTCGCCGCTACCTCGGCCGCTGTCACTGCCGTCGTCCTGGCGCAGGCCGACCACCTCGTATCCGCGCCGGATCGGCACGTCGAGTGCGTGGGCGCGCTCCGCGAGCAGTTGCTCGGTACGGGCCTGGGCGAGGAACAGCGTGTAGCCGTGCCGGGTGTCCAGCGCGCTGAAGTCCAGCCGGGTGTCCAGTCCGGCGAAGTGCCACCCGGGTACGGCTCGCCCGCGTGCCAGGAAGCGCTCCACCAGGCCCCGTTGGTCCATCAGCTCGACACTGCGGGGGTGCAGGGTCAGCGCCCGCGACTGCCGCTGCGCCTCGGTCCGCCGCTCAAGGATCTGCACCCGTACGCCGCCCAACGCCAGCTCGGCGCCGAGCATCAGCCCGGTCGGTCCCGCACCCACCACGATCACATCGACATCGACATCGACATCGACATCGACATCGACGTCGGTGTCGATGTCGGTGTTGACGTGGACGTGGGCGTTGCCGTCGATAGCCGCATCCATCAGCTGTCTCCCCGTATTGCTGGGCGCGATTTAGTGAACAGTGTCCACGTGAACGCCGTTCACTATAGTGAGAGCCATGAGCGCCGCGTCAACCCCCAGTCCTCCCAGCCCTCCGAGCTCTCCCGGCGCCCGGCCCGTCGCCACCACAGGGCGTGGCCGGCCCCCGAAGCTCGACCAGGTGCGTACCGTCGAGGCGGCTCTGGCGCTGCTGGACGAGGTCGGGCTCGACGCGCTCACCATGCGGCGGCTGGCCGAGGCGATGGACGTACGGGCCGGTGCCCTGTACCGCTACTTCGCGACCAAGCACGAGCTGCTGACCGCGATGGCCGAGGTGCTGCTGGCCGACTGCCTCGAACGGCCGCTCTCGTCCCCGGACTGGAGCGAGCGGCTGGCCGAACTGGCCCGCCGGATGCGTACGGCGCTCCTCGGCCGCCGCGACGGCGCCCGCGTCTACGCCGGTACGCACGCCACCGGCGCACACACCCTCGGCTTCGCCGACGCCCTCATCGGTGTCCTGCGGGAGGCGGGCTTCGCCGCCGACGCCGCCGCCCGGGCCGCCCTCACGCTCGTCAACTTCATCCTCGGCCACACCCTGGAGGAGCAGGCCGCCCTCCAGGGTGCGGCGGACGAAGGCCCGGCGGACCCGGACCTGCTGCGCGCGGCGGTGACGCCGGGGCAGTACCCCCATCTGGCCGCCGCGTTGCCGGTGCTGACCAGTACGGATTTCACGGCCCACTTCGAGTTCGGGCTGGGGCTGCTCCTCCAGGGCCTGCGCGCCCTCGGGCCCGGCTCCACGTCCCCGGGGACCGGCGGGTGACGCCGTGCCCGAGCTGCCCGACGTCGAGGCGTTCCGGGGGATTCTGGCCTCCTGTGCGCAGGGGAGGCTGATCCGGCGGACCGAGGTGTACGACGCGGGCGTCCTGCACGGGGTGAGTGCCCGGCGGCTGCGCCGCGAGCTGACCGGCCGCCGGTTCGCCGAGCCGGAGCGGCGCGGCAAGTGGCTGCTCGCGCACACCGACGGCCCCACCGTGCTGCTGCACTTCGGGATGACCGGCGAGCTGGTGTGCGCCGGCCCCGCCGACCCGCCGCACGCCCATGACCGGGTGGTGTTCACGGTGGGCAGCGAACGCCAGCTCCGCTACCGCGACCAGCGCAAACTCCAGGGCCTGTGGCTGGTCGACGAGGCCGGTCTCGACCGGATGCTGAGCGATCAGGGGCCGGATGCGGCGACGGTGACCCGCAAGACGTTGGAGGCGGTGCTCGCCGGGCGGCGCGGCAGCCTCAAGTCGGTCCTCATGGACCAGTCGGCACTGGCCGGACTCGGCAATCTGCTCGTCGACGAGATCCTGTGGCGCGCCCGGCTGCACCCCGCCCGCCGGGCCGGTGCGCTCTCCGCCGACGAGTGCGGCCGCCTGTACACGGAGCTGCGCCGCACCCTGCGGTCAGCGGTACGCGCCGGACGCGTACCGCCGCGCAGGTCCTGGCTCACCGGGCGCCGCGACGACCCCGGGGCGACCTGCCCGCGCTGCGGCGCGACCCTGTGCCGGAGACGCCTCGCGGGCCGCGGCACGGTGTGGTGCCCCCGCTGCCAGCCCGACCGAACCGCCAGGGGCGGTGCCTGAACCGCGCATGCTGCACGCTCCGTTGGCTGTATGCGCCGATGCCACACGTCCCGTTGGCCGTACCCGTGACCGGCCTCCCCCGTACCTGATTCCCCGCCGCCCCCGACAGGCCAACCGCCCGCCCACTACCCCCCGTTCAAGTACGCCAGCACCGCCAGCACCCGCCGGTGGCCGGTGTCGCCGGCCGGGAGGCCCAGCTTCGCGAAGACATTGCCGATGTGCTTGCTGACCGCCCGGTCCGACACCACCAGCAGCTGGGCGATCGTGGTGTTGTCCCGGCCCTCCGCCATCAGCTGAAGTACCTCACGCTCGCGCGGCGTCAGGGTGTCGAGCGGATCGTCGCGGCGCCGGGTCATCAGCTCCGTGACCACCTCCGGGTCCAGCGCGGTGCCGCCCGCCGCGACGCGTTCCAGTGCGTCCAGGAACTCGTCGACCCGGCCCACCCGGTCCTTCAGCAGATAGCCCACGCCGCTCGCGCCGCCGCCCAGCAGCTCCGCGGCATAGGTCTCCTCCACGTACTGCGACAGCACCAGCACCGGCAGACCGGGTATCTCCCGCCGGGCCGCCAGCGCCGCCCGCAGCCCCTCGTCGCGGAAGCCGGGAGGCATCCGGACGTCCAACACGGCGGCGTCCGGGCGGTGTTCGAGGAGTGCGGGCAGCACCTCGGGCCCGCTGGCAGCGACCGCGGCCACCTCGTGCCCGGCGGAGGTCAGCAACAGGACCAGCCCCTCCCTGAGCAAGGCATTGTCCTCGGCGATCACCACGCGCACGGCAGCTCCACATCGATCACGGTCGGGCCCCCGGCGGGGCTGGTCACTTCCACGGTCCCGTCGAGCGCCGCGACCCGGCGCCGGATGCCGAGCAGCCCACTGCCGCCCGACGCCCCCGCGGAGCCGGTCTCCGCGCCGCCGCGCCCCTCGTCACGTACCGACAGGGTCAACCGGCCGGGCCCGCGGACGAGTTCCACCCGGGCCCGGTCAGCACCGCTGTGCTTGGCGGCATTGGTCAGCGCCTCCGCGACGACGAAGTACGCGGCCGCCTCGACCGCCGCCGGCGCGCGCGGGCCCTCCGCCAGCCCGTCCTCGCCCACCGCCACCTCCAGGCCGCTGCTCGCCGCGAGCGCCCGCACCGCCCCCACCAGGCCCCGGTCGGTGAGGATCGGCGGATGGATGCCGCGGACGACGTGACGCAGCTCGGTGAGGGCCTCCTCGGCCTGGTTCTGTGCGTCGTCGAGGAGCTTGCGGGCCGCCTCGGGGTCCTTGTCGTAGGCCCGCCGGGCCAGCCCCACCCGCATCGACAGCGCCACCAGCCGGGCCTGGGTGCCGTCGTGCAGATCCCGTTCGATCCGCCGCAGTTCGGCGCCGTGCGCGGCGACGGCACCGGCCCGGGTGACGGTCAGTTCCTCGACCCGCTCGGCGAGCCGGGCCCGGTTCCCGCTGTCCGGCGACGGCCGCAGCAGCGCACGCGACCAGGCCGCGTCGAGGTCGGCGAGGCGTCCGATCAGCGGCAGTACGACGGCCCGTTGCCGCAGCAGCCCGCACCACACCCCGTCGGCCAGCAGCCCGACGGCCCACAGCGGCAGCGCGAGATACGCCAGGAGCCAGCCGTAGCCGAAGTGGGCGGCGAGCCAGCGCAGATCCCGGTACGTGCCCGGATCGGCGAGCGCGGTACGCACCCGCTCGGAGAGCCCCCCGGTCAGCGGCAGATACGCCTCGGGCACCGCCGTACCCGTCCAGGCCGCCACCCGCCGCCGCTTGAACCCGGCCATCCTGCGCAGCAGCAGGACCGTCTCGGGCAGCACACCCGCGCCGATCACGATGACCGTCGCCACGGCGGTGAACAGCAGCACCCCGAGGAAGAGATACGACAGCAGCGCCAGCCCGCCCGCCGTCATCAGCTGGGCCGTGGCCCGCCCCGCCCGCCGCACCGTCTCCCCCATGGGCTCAGGCTAAGCGACCGGTCGCCGCGGCGCGGGCGTGCGCTCCCCGGCCGGGGGTGTAGTGCGCTCCACCCCGTATTCGGGAGGACGCTCCCTCGAACCGCCGGTCCGGAGCGGGCAGTCTCGACCACAGAGACCCGGCGCACCGGCACGGTGCTGCGCCTTAACCCTTACGTCTTAACCCTTACGCCTGGCCCTTACGCCTGTCCCTTACGTCTGACCCTTCGGAAGGAACTCCCATGAAAGCCCTGCTCTGGTTCGTGCTCGTGGTCGCCGTCGCCTTCAATGTCGCCACCAGCTTCGCCTTCGACGGGGTGCAGCAGGTGCTGATCAGTGTCGGCAGCGGCGTCGTGGTGATCGGCTCGGCGGTGGGGCTGTTCCTGATGCGCACCAAGCGGTCCTGAGGCGGGCCGGGCGGTCCTAACGCGGGCCGGGCGGTCCTGAGGCGGGCCGGGCCCGGGTCAGGTGCCGATCAGCCGGAGCGAGAGCCACAGCGCCACCGTCGCCAGGGCCAGCGCGGCGGGCACCGTCAGCAGGCCGAGCGCGGTGAACTCCCGTAGGTCGACGTCGTGTTCGTGGTGGTGGACGATGCGCCGCCACAGCAGTGTGGCCAGCGATCCGGCGTAGGTGAGGTTGGGGCCGATGTTCACCCCGAGGAGCACCGCGAGCACGGCACCGGGGCCGCTCGGTGCGGCCAGCGGCACCAGCACCAGCACGGCCGGCAAGTTGTTGATGACGTTGGCGAGTACGGCGGCCAGCGCGGCGCTGCCGAGCAGGGCGGGGAGGGCGGTGCCGTCGGGCAGCAGGTGGCCGAGCGCGTCGGCGAGCCCGTTGTCGACGACGGCGCGGACGACGATGCCCAGGGCCAGGACGAAGGCGAGGAACGGCAGTCCGGCGGCCCGGACCACGGCGGCCGGGGTGGTGTGGCGCCGGGCGAGCGCGCGGACCGCCATGACGAGCGCACCGGCCGCCGCGGCCCAGGCCGGGTTGATGCCCAGGGCGGAGGTCAGCACGAAGCCGGCGAGCGTGCCGGCCACCGTGAGCAGCGCGAACAGCGGGAGTTCGGGCGGCTCGGCGGGGTGCGGGCCGGGCGCCACGTCCCGCAGCGCGGGGGCGAAGAAGCGGCGGAAGACCAGGTATTCGCCCCCACGCCTTAAGGGCGCGGGAGGTGCCCCCATCGATGGCGACCAGCCACGGCAGGGCCATCAGCGCGCCGAACCGGGTGAAGCTCAGCCCGCTGGCGGTGAAGGCCAGCAGATTCGTCAGGTTGGAGACGGGCAGCAGCGTCGAGGCCGTATTGGACAGATGGCTGCAGGCGTAGACGTGCGGGGTGGGGCGGGCTCCCATGTGGGCGGCGGTGGCGAAGACCACGGGGGTCAGCAGGACCACGGTGGCGTCCAGGCTCAGTACGGCCGTGATGGCCGAGGCGAGGGCGAAGACCGCGCCCAGGAGGCGGCCGGGCCGGCCTGCCGACCAGCGCGCCATCCAGGTGCCGCAGGCGTGGAAGAGTCCCTCGTCGTCGCAGAGTTTGGCGAGGACCAGCACCGCGGCGAGGAAGCCGATCGCCGGGCCCAGCGGCTCCGCCTCGCGTCGCGGACATGGGCGGGCGTGATCGCCCCGGCCGCGATCACCACGGCCGCGGCCGGTACCGCGAAGACCGCCTCCGGCAGCCGGAACGGCCGGACGACGGCACACCAGCACGACGAGCAGCATGGCCAGGGACAGGGATTCGGCAACCACCATGCGCTGAATGATCCCTTCCGCGCGGCGGTCTCCCGTGCTCGCCTGGTACTCCCTAGTGCTCGCCCCGCCAGACGCTCAGTGCGACAGGAACTGCTGGCACTGGTACGGCCCGGCGCGCTCCTTGCCCGCCACGATGGTCACCTGGACCTTGTCCGGACGGGTGCCGTGGAGGAGGACCTCGGCACGGGCGAAGGTGCACACCAGCTGGCCGGTGCTCTGGTCCTGGGGGGAGTCGGCGGAGTAGCCGGGAGTGTTGATGGTGACACTGCCATGGCGGGAGGTGACGCTCAGCCACTTGTCGGGGGTGACGAGACTGGCCAGCCCGTCGCCCCGCTCTTCCGGGGTCGGCCCGTCGAGCAACAGCCGGTAGGCGACGTTGAAGTCCTCGACCTTTCTGCCGGGCCGGGGCACCCCCCGCAGCCCGCTGTCGGAGGCGAAGTAGATCCGCATGTTGTTCGAGATCCCGGAGGGCGCGGTGCCGCCGGACGTGACTCCGGTGGGACGGATGCCACAGCCCGTGGTGACGAGGGCGAGCACACAGCAGGTGAGGGCGGTGCGGGGGCGCGTCATGAGGCGGATTCCGTACGGAGGGGGAGGCGAAGGGTGAAGACGGCGCCGACGTCCGGCGCCGGGGGCGCGAGCTCGATGGTGCCGCCGTGCAGACGGGCGTTCTCCAGGGCGATGGCCATGCCGAGGCCGCTGCCTTCCGAGCGGCTGCGGGCGCTGTCCGCCTTGTAGAAACGGTCGAAGACATGGCGGGCGACCTCGGGGGCCAGCCCCGGGCCGTGGTCGGCGACCGAGACGGTCAGCCAGTCGTCCGCCGCCCGTACGGTGACCGTCACCGGCGGCGCACCGTGGCGGAGGGCGTTGCCGACGAGATTGGCGACGATCACGTCGAGCCGGCGGCGGTCGAGCCGGGCCCGTATGCCCGGGGGGAGATCGGCTTCGACCCGGTCGGTCCAGCCGCGGGCCGCGAGCGTGCCGCGTACCGCCTCGGCCATGTCCACCGAGTGCACCGTGAGCGCCACGGCGCGGGCGTCGAAGCGGGATATCTCGATGAGGTCGTCGACGAGCCGGGTCAGCTTGGCCGTTTCGGCGCTGACCGTGCGGGCCGCGTGTGCGGTGTCGGGGGTGAGCTGGTCGGCGTCCTCCTCCAGGACGCTGGAGACGATGGTCATGGCGGCGAGCGGGGTGCGCAGCTCATGGGAGACATCGGCGACGAAACGGCGGGCCAGGGCTTCCTGTTCGCGCAGCTCGCCGACGCTGTGCTCCAGCGCACCGGCCGTCTCGTTGAAAGTGTGGGCGAGTTCCGCGAGTTCGTCGCGGCCCTTCTCCTCGACCCGGATGCTCAGCTCGCCGGTGGCCAGCCTGCGGGTGGCCCGCGCCAGCTTGCGGACCGGCCGCAGCACCGTACGCGCCGCGAGCAGCGCCAGGACGGCGGCCAGCAGCACCACGGGCAGCAGGCCGCTCTGCACACTGCGCACCAGATCGGCGGTGTCGCGCTCCTCGTCCGCCAGGGAGACCACCGCGAATATCTCGACCCCGGACGGCTGCCCGGAGCCGCCGGCACGGCCCGCGGAGTCCAGGAGGACCGGGGCGCCGAGGGCCAGCCAGGGCTTCCCGCCGTGCTCCACCCGCTGGAGCGAGACCTGGGTGCGGGTGCGCACCGTCGCGCGCAGGTCGGCGGTGATCCGGCTGCGGTCCGCGGAGGGGTCGGAGGAGGCGGTGTAGTCGCGGTACTGGGCGACGACCAGCGCGCCGCGCAGACCGGACGAGACATCGGTGGCGAACCGGCCCATGGAGCGGGGATCGGTCGGGACATCAAGCTCCGCCGCGAGGTTGTTGACGCGGTTGCGGAAGTCCTCGACGGCGGCGTTCTGCGCCCGCTTGAGCACCGCGTCACGTGATTCCCGGTAGGCCAGTGCCGTGGCCGTGACGGCGCTGATCAGGGCGACCACGACGACGGTGATGATCAGGCGGCCGCGGAGCCCGTCGAGGCGCGGGAGCCGCAGACGGGCCCGCAGCGGGGTGCGCCGGGCGGCCGCCGGAGCGGACGGCGCCGCGGCCTCTTCCGTGGCCTCTTCCGTGCTCTCCTCCGTGGTGCTCATGGCGCGCTCACAGCGGCCCGAAGCGATAGCCGAAGCCGCGCACCGTCTGGATGTAGCGCGGCTTGGCGGGGAGGTCCTCCAGCTTGGCGCGCAGCCTTCCGACCGCCGCGTCCACCAGCCGGGAGTCGCCCAGGAAGTCGTGCTCCCAGACGAGTTCGAGCAGCTGCTCCCGGCTGAAGACCCGGCCGGGGGCGGCCGACAGCTCCAGCAGCAGCCGCAGCTCGGTGGGCGGGAGGGGAATGCGGGTGCCGCGCTTGGTGACGGTCAGGCCGGCCCGGTCGATGACGAGTCCGGCGAAGTCGTCGCTGTCCTGACGGGTGGCCGGGCCGGACCGTCGCAGTGCCGCCCGGATACGGGCCTCCAGCACCCGGCCGGTGATCGGCTTGATCACGTAGTCGTCGGCGCCCGCTTCCAGCCCGCTGACCACGTCCAGATCGTCGCCGCGGGAGGTGAGCATGATGATCGGCAGCTGGCCCCGGCCGCGGATCCGGCGGCAGACCTCGAAGCCGTCGATACCGGGCAGCATCAGGTCGACCACCGCGATCTCGATGCCGCCGGCGCGCGGGCGGGACAGCAGCTCCAGGCCCGCCTCGCCGCTGGCGACGGCGTCGACCTCATGGCCGTGCCGGCGCAGCACCAGCTCCATTCCGTCCCGGACGGACGTGTCGTCCTCGATCAACAGCACATGCGGCATGCCGACGATTATGGGCGAGGGTTTGTGCAGCTCAGGAGTTATCCACAGGCTGAAGATGCGGTCCGGCGGCATTGTTACGTTCTCATCATGCGGCCATGGAGCGGCCACCAATTCGGCCCCCGACATTGTCCGCATGACGCAGAAGACACGCTCCCGCTCCCGTGCCGCACGCCTCGCGCTGCTGATCGCCGTACCCGCCCTCGCCCTGACCACGGCCTGCGGCGGCGCCGCCGAGTCGTCCGACGGAGGGGTCGCCTCCGTCAGCAACGCGCCCTCCACCGACCAGACCAAGGACGGCGCCGACGCGTCCAAGGATGGTGCGCCCAAGGGCAAGAGCGCGTTCTACGACGCACAGATGAAGTTCGTCCAGTGCATGCGCAAGAAGATCAACAAGGACTACCCCGACCCCAAGCTGAGCGGCCATCTCGACTGGACGAAGATCGACGCGCTCCAGGAGGCGATGGGCAACGACCGCATCGCCAAGGGCGGCCGGGACGGCGAGTGTACGACCGAGATGCGGAAGGCCATGAGCCTGGAGCCGCCCCGCGACACGCAGAAGGACTACGAGTCGATGCTCGCGCACGCCAAGTGCATGCGCGCCAACGGCGTCTCGAAGTTCACCAACCCGAAGCTGCAGGACGGCAACGTCATCCCCGGCGGTGACCCGAACCCCACCTCGCCCGAGGTCTCGTCGGACTCGTCCACCTACAAGCAGGCCCGCCAGGCCTGCAAGGGCAAGCTCCTCGACGGCCTGGACGGCCTGCAGTGAGCCCCGCACCGAAGCGCCGCCGGGGGCTGGTCGCCCTGGCGGCGGCGGTGACCGCGACCGCGGCGACCGCCGGGGTCATGACCCTCACCGGCAGCGGCAAGGACGCCTCGGCCGACGGCCGGGGGCCGAAGGGGCCGCCCACCACGACCGAGATCACCCGCACCGATCTGGTCCAGAGCAAGACCGTCGACGGGAAGCTGGACTACGCGCAGCGCCGGGTGGTGAAGTCCCCTGTGGAGGGCACGGTCACCAAGGCCGCCACATCGGGGAGGACCGTGTCGCTCGGCCAGCGCCTGTACGAGCGCGACGCCCGCCCGGTGACCCTCCTCTACGGCTCGACACCGATGTTCCGCACGATGAAGGCCGGCGCCCGCGGCCCGGACGTCCTCCAGCTGGAGCGCAACCTCCGCGACCTGGGCTTCGGGGCGGGACTGTATGTGGACGTCCGCTTCGACGAGGCGACCAAGGCCGCCGTCAAGCAGTGGCAGAAGTCCCTCGACGTGACCGCCAGCGGCGAGGTCGGCCAGGGGGACGTCGTCTTCCAGCGCGGCCCCGTGCGGGTGGTGTCCGCCGACGCCGCGCTCGCCGACAGCATCGGCCCGGACAGCAAGGTCCTGACGGTCGCATCCACCAAGCCGGTCGTACGGGCCGAGCTCGACGCGGCCGACGGGGCGCTGGCCGCCAAGGGCACCAAGGTGGAGATCGCCATGCCCGGCGGAGGCACCCAGCGCGGCAAGGTCAGCGGCGTGGTGGCCCCGGAGGACTCCGAGTCCGGCGAGGGCGGGGCCGCAGGCGCAGGTGGCTCGCCCGGGGACGCCATCAACGTGGAGATCACACTCGACGACGGCACCAAGGTCCGCGAGAAGGACCGGCAGGGCACCCTCCACGTGAAGTTCGTCAGCGAAAGCCGCAAGGACGTGCTGACGGTTCCGGTGGAGGCGATCGTCGCGCTGCGCGAGGGCGGCTACGGGCTGGAGCTGGTCCAGGGCTCCAAGACCCGCATGGTGGCGGTCGAGACGGGTCTGACGGCCGACGGCCGGATCGAGGTCAGCGGCACCGGCCTGGCCGAGGGCATGAAGGTCGGAGCGGCCGAGCAATGACCCCACCCGTGATCGAACTGCGGGCGGCCACCAAGTCGTACCCGGGCGGGGTGCACGCCCTGCGCGGCGTGAACCTCCGGGTGGAGCGCGGCGAACTGACCGCCATCGTCGGCCCGTCCGGCTCCGGCAAGTCCACCCTGCTCAACCTGCTCGGCACCCTCGACCGGGCCACCTCGGGCGAGGTCCGGGTGGCCGGGTACGACGTCAGCACGCTGTCCGACGCCCAGCTCTCCGTGCTGCGCGCCCGGCACATCGGCTTCGTCTTCCAGCACTTCCACCTCGCCCCCGGCCGCAGCGCCCAGGACAATGTCGCCGACGGTCTGCTGTACGGCGGGACGGGCCTGCGGGAGCGCCGTGCCCGCGCCCGTACGGCCCTGGAAGAGGTGGGGCTCGGGCACCGTATCGGCCACCTCGCCCACCAGCTCTCGGGCGGCGAGAAGCAGCGGGTCGCCATTGCCCGCGCGCTGGTCGGCGACCCCGATCTGCTGCTCGCGGACGAACCGACCGGTGCGCTGGACACCGCCAGCGGCGAGCTGGTCATGAACCTCATCCGCGAGCTGCACGCGGCCGGGACGACCGTCTGTGTCATCACCCACGACAACGAGATCGCCGACTCGCTGCCCCGCCGGATCCGCTTCCGCGACGGCGAGATCGTCGACGACTCCGGTGCCGCTCCCGCCGCACCCGGCTCCTTCGCTGAGCCCACCGAGGAGGTGACCCGATGAGCGGCCCCGCACTCCGGGCGGCCCGGCTCTCCCCGGCCGATGTGCTGCGGGTCGGCGCCGAGGGCCTGCGCAGCCGCCGCACCCGCGTCGTGCTGTCCGCCCTCGGCATCGCGATCGGCATCGCGACGATGGTCGCGGTCATCGGGCTGTCCACCTCCAGCCGCGCCGACCTCATGAACCGGCTGGACCGCCTCGGCACCAATCTGCTCACCGCCGAGGCGGGCCAAGACGCCATGGGCAAGGACGCCAAACTCCCCAAGAACGCGGTGGCGATGGTCGAGCGGATCGGCCCGGTCCAGCACGCCACCTCCGTCGGCGCGGTCGACGCCCGGGTGCGGCGCAGCGATGCCGTACCGGAGGAGATGCCGGCGGGTGTCACGGTGCAGGCCGCCGGCACCGATCTGCTCGACACCCTCAACGCCCATATAGATCAGGGCAGTTGGCTGAACCGCGCCAGTGAACGACTGCCCACCGTCGTGCTGGGCTCGGTGGCCGCCGACCGCCTCGGGATCACCGCGCCCGGCGCCAAGATCCTGCTGGACGACCGCTGGTACGTCGTCACCGGAATCCTGGCGCCCATCGAGCTGGTGCCGACCCTGGACCGTACGGCGCTGGTCGGATACCCGTCCGCCGAGCGCTACTTGGGCTTCGGCGGCCATCCGAGCGTCATCTTCGAGCGTTCGCCGGACGCCTCGGTGGAGGCGGTCCAGGGGGTCCTGGCCCGTACGGTCAACCCGGGCGACGAAACCTCGGTGAAGGTCTCCCGCCCCTCCGACGCCCTCGCGGCCAAGGCCGCCACCGACAAGGGGCTGACCAGCCTGATGCTGGGCCTGGGCGCGGTGGCGCTGCTCGTCGGCGGTGTGGGCGTGGCCAACACCATGGTGATCTCGGTGCTGGAGCGCCGCCAGGAGATCGGGCTGCGCCGCGCCCTGGGGGCGACGAGAGGCTCGATCCGGATTCAATTCCTCACCGAGTCACTGCTGTTGTCGGCACTCGGCGGGCTGGCGGGCGCGGCCCTGGGCGCCGCCGCCACCATCGGCTTCGCCCGTGCCCAGGGGTGGACCGCCGTCGTACCGCCCTGGGCCCTGGCGGGCGGACTGGGCGCCACTCTGGTGATCGGGGTCGTCGCCGGTCTGTACCCGGCCGTACGGGCTTCCCGGCTGCATCCGACGGTGGCGCTCAGCGCGACCTGACCGGGGGCGGCGGTGCCGGAGTGCGGCGCTCGGGCCGGCTGGGGCGGACTCCACTGCGGGGGCGCCCGGCCGGCCCGTCGCGCTCCCCTCCACGGTATCCGGAGAGTGACGATTCGGCACCCTTTGCCATATTTAGGAAGAATCTTGGCTTATATCTGAATTTTCACGCATTTCGCCTTGTTGGAGGCAGGTGAGCGTCGTAGCTTGGGAGTTGTCGTACTGGTAACGGTTCGACAAAAAGGAACAAACTCCTAGGAGGCGAGAATGAGCTTCCGGAATGTCTTCCCCAGAAGGCGCAGGCACGACGACGATTACGACCACGACCACGACGGCCGCCGCAGGCGCCGCAGGAGGCGTGGACGCAGGTATCTGCGCAGGCGCCGTCGTTTCCACTGACTCAAAAACCTGAGTCCGAGGCAGGCTCGCGTACCGCGCGGGTCCGCCTCGTTGGTGTGAGGGGCCCCCTTCGGTCCCGGCCAACCGTCCGAGCAGCGACGATATGACGTAGCGACCATGCACCTTCGCAGCTCACGCCGGCGCCCGCAGCGCCGTGAAACGTCGCCTCAACAAGGCACGGAGCCACCGCCTGTTGGACACGGTTCGTCCGTGTCGAAGCAGGACGACGACGCGTCCGCCCTCCCTGGGGTGGGACCACGGGCAGCGGCGCAGCCGACCCTGGAGACCGGTGCGGACCGGGTTCTCGGGAGCGGCCTGGTGGCGGATGCCCCGATCCGCACCAGGCGGGTGGGGTTCAAGGAGTCGGTGCGGCGCTTCTGGCCGCTGACCCGGGGCGACCGGCGCTGGATCCTCCTCGTCTGCCTCAGCGCCATCCTGGCCGCCTTCGCGGAGACCGTGGCCATCCTGGTCTTCGCCGAACTCACCGACAACGCCCTGCAGAAGGGCTCGGTCAGCGCCTTCTGGGCACCGGCCGGTCTGTGGCTGGGCGTGGCCGTCGCCGGCGGGATCGTGGGATATCTGGGCAACTCGCTCGCCGCATGGACGGCCGAGCGCTTCGTGATGCGGCTACGGGCCCGCGTCTTCGCCCACCTCCAGAAGCTGCCGCCCCACTTCTTCCAGCGCAATCGCCGCGGTGACCTGGTGGAGCGGATGACCGGCGACGTGGACGCCATCGAAGCGCTCGTGGTCAGCGGCCTGGTCCAGGCGGCCACGGCCGTCTTCGGCGTCATCTTCTACGCCGGTGCCGCGTTCTGGCTGCGCTGGGACATGGCCCTGGTCACCTTCGCCCTGGCCCCGCTCTTCTGGATCGCCACCAAACGTTTCACCGGCCGGGTCAAGGAGGTCTCCCGCCGGGAGCGCGCGGCCGACGGCGCCATCACCTCGGTCGTCGAGGAAGGCCTGGTCAACGTCGTCCTGACGCAGGCCTACAACCGGCAGCGCGACGAGCAGGAGCGGCTCGGCCGCGAGGCCCGCAGGTGGCTGCGGGCGTCGGTGACCAGCGCCCGCCTCAACGAGCTGTACGAGCAGATCGTCGAGGTCCTCGAAACGCTCTGCGTCCTGGCGATCATCGGCCTGGGGGCGTGGGAGATCTCCACGGGGCGGATGACGCTCGGGGAGCTGCTGGCCTTCGCCGCCTTCGTCGGCTACCTCTACCCGCCGATCCGCGACCTCGGCCAGCTCGGGCTGACGGTCACCGAAGCGACCGCCGGATCCGAGCGGCTGCTGGAGATCCTCGACGCCCGGCCCGCCGTCACCGACCCGGACCCCGCCGTCGTCGTCCCGGCGCCGAGCCGCGCGGTCGGCGCGGTGGAAGCGTGCCGGGTGCACTTCCGCTACCCCGGCGGCAAGAACGAGGTCCTCCAGGACTTCTCGTTCGGCGCCGTACCCGGGGAACTGGTGGTCATCACCGGCCCCAGCGGCGCGGGCAAGTCGACGCTCGCCGCCCTGCTGCTGCGGTTCTACGACCCGGACACCGGCAGCATCCGGCTCGACGGCATCCCCGTGAACCGGATGCCGCTCGACCGGCTTCGCCGCAACATCACGCTGCTGCCCCAGGAGACCCTCGTCCTGCACGACACCGTGGAGGAGAACATCGCCTGCGGGCGCGACCAGGTGACCCATGGCGATGTCGTCCGCGCCGCCCGGGCGGCCGACGCCGAGGTGTTCATCGCCGCCCTCCCCGACGGCTATGACACCGTCATCGCGCCCGGCACCTCGCGGCTGTCCGGCGGCCAACTGCAGCGCGTCGCGATCGCGCGGGCCATGCTGCGCGACGCCCCCGTGCTCATCCTCGACGAGCCCACCACCGGCCTGGACACCTTGGCCACCCAGCGCATCCTCGCGCCACTACGGCGCCTCGCCGAGGGCCGCACCACCATCGTGATCACCCACGATCTGGACCTCGCCATGGACGCCGACCGCATCCTGGTCCTGGACGAGGGACGTCTGGTGGAGTCGGGCACCCACACCCAACTCCTCGCCGGCAGCGGCCTCTACTCCACGCTGTTCCACACCCACCCCCCGCCCCGCAACGGCTCTCCGCACCCCCTCGCGCACCCCTCAAGCAGTCACTGGCGGTAACCGGAAGTGGGTGCCGCGCCCGCGGATGACACACGGCGTCCGCCCGCGCGCACACCACGCTCCCCGCGCCCGGCGACCACACTCCCCGCTCCCGGCAACCGCGCTCCCCGAACCCGGGTGACGGGCTCCCCCAGGCCTCCCCAGGCCGATGACCGGCCATCCACCCCGTCACCGTCCGCACGGCCCGACGAGGGAACTCGCGCGCCAAGCCGGAACCTGACCGCGGTCCGCGCGTTGACTCTCCGTATACGAGGCGACGCGGCGCGCCCCAGAAGCGCGAGGTCCGCGTCCCGGGACCAAGATGGCTCGGTGAACCAGGAGCGCGCGTGAGCAAGCCAGCCGTAGTGGGGAGTGACAGCGTCGGCGGTGGCCGTCACCTGCGCCGGGTGGTCGGGTTCTGGGGGCTGATGTTCATCTGCCTGGGATCGATCATCGGCTCCGGCTGGCTGCTGGGCGCGCTCACCACCGCCGTCGTCGCCGGCCCGGCCTCGCTGATCTCCTGGGCGCTCGCCTCGGTGATGCTCGCCGTCCTCGCGCTGGCCCACGCGGAGCTGGGTGCCACCTACCCGATCGCGGGCGGCACCGCCCGCTTCCCGTTCTTCGCCTTCGGCCCGCTGGCAGGCTTCTCCGCGGGCTGGATGTCCTGGCTGCGGTCGGTCCTGATCGCGCCCATCCAGGTCGAGGCCACGCTCTCGTACATGGACCGCATCGGCTGGATCCATGACCGGGCGGACCTGCTGCGTGCGAACGGCACCCTCACCGCCGCGGGCCTGCTGATCGGGAGCGGCCTCATGCTGATCTTCACGATCATCAACATCCTCGGGGTCCAGCTGCTGGCCGGGATCAACTCGGTCACCGCCGTGGTGAAGACCGTCGTCCCCCTGCTGACCGTCGCGGTCCTGATGACGCTGGCCTTCCATCCCTCGAACTTCACCGCGGGCGGCGGCTTCGCCCCGCACGGGGCACACGGTGTCTTCGCGGCACTGCCCGCCGGAGTGGTGTTCGCGCTGCTGGGCTTCGAGCAGGCCATCCAGCTGGCCGGTGAGGCACGCGATCCACAGCGCGACATCTCCCGGGCGGTGATCGTCGCCATGGCGATCGCCACCACGCTCTACCTCCTGCTCCAGGTCGCCTTCATCGCCGCCCTGGATCCCGCTGCCCTGACCCGCGGCTGGGACAACCCCGTGGGGGCGGGCAACTTCGGCCCCTACGCCACTCTGGCGGCCGCCGCCGGGGCCGCATGGCTGGCGACCATCCTCTACGTCGACGCCGTCATCTCCCCGGCGGGCACCGGCCTGGTCTACATGGCGGGTGCCGCGCGGCTCTCCTACGCCATGGGACGCGAGCGGGTCCTGCCCCGGCCCCTCGCCCGGATCGGCCGCAGCCGGGTGCCCGTCGTGTCGACCTTCCTCGCCTTCGTGGTCGGCGAGCTGGCCTTCCTGCCGTTCCCCAGCTGGCAGGCCCTGGTGGGTCTGGTCACCTCGGCAGCCGCCATCATGTACGCGTTCGCGCCGGTGTCCCTGCACGCCCTGCGCGTACGGGACGGCGACCGGAACCGCCCCTACCGGATGCCGTCCGGAATGGTGCTGGCCCCGCTGGGCTTCGTCTTCGCCAACTTGATCTTCTACTGGTCCGGGTACGAGGCGGACTGGAAGCTCGGCATCGCCGCCCTGATCGGCTTCGTCTTCCTCGCGCTCACCCGCCGCGGCATCCCGTCGGGCGAACGCAGCGGACTGCGCGGCAAATCCGCCGCCTGGGTGTGGCCCTGGCTGGGCGGCATGATCCTCATCGCCTACTTCGGCCGCTACGGCGGCACCGGGGCGCTCCCCGAATGGTGGGACCTGGTGATCGTGATCGTCTTCAGCCTGGCCGTGCACTACACCGCGGTGCGGCTCGCCGTCCCCGCGGAGTCGGTGGACGCGGCCGTACGGCACGAGGAGGAGGGCGAATCCGTGCCCCCACCGCCCGCCGCCTCCGCACGATGACGGCCCAGGGGGCGGGGGATGCCCCCTACTGGCCGGCGGCGGCCGCGGCCGCCGCGCGCAGCGCCTCGGCAGTGAACTCGTCGAGGGGATAAAACAGTTCGATCGCCAGCTCCGAGAGCGTCACATCGGCCGGGGCACCGAACGTGGCCATGGTGCTGAACAGCGACAGCTCGCCGCCCGGGACACGCATTCTGAGCGGCACCTGAATCGGCCCCGGCCGCGCCGCCGCGGCATCGGCCCGGACCGTCTCCTGCTCCGCGGGGGCCGGGTAGCGGCACACCTCCTCGTACAGCGCCCGCAGTTGCGCGTCCCCGGTCGCCTGCACCTGGCGCAGCAGCCGCTCCAGGAGCAGGGCGCGGACCTCACCGGCATTGGCCAGCCGGGTGGCGAGCCCCTCGGGATGCAGGGTCAGCCGGAACACATTCGGCCGCGGCACCAGCACCTCGGGCGGAATGCCCGTCATGAGAACGGACATCGCCCCGTTGCCGGTCACCACGTTCCACCAGCGGTCGACCACGACGGCCGGGTACGGCTCGTGCGCCGTCAGCATCATGTCGAGCGCGGCCCGGATCTGTGCCATCCCCGCGTCATCGAGGTCGCTCTCCCGGTACGCCGGCGCGTAATCGGCGGCCAGCAACAAGGTGTTGCGCTCGCGCAGGGGGACCTCCAGGGCGTCGGCCAGCCGCAGCACCATCGTCCGGCTCGGACGCGACCGGCCCGTCTCCACACAGGACAGATGGCGGGTGGAAGTGTCCGCCAGCAGCGCGAGATCGAGCTGGCTCAGCCTGCGCCGCCGACGCCACTCCCGTAACAGGACTCCCACCCGCGGCGACTGATCCACATCCATCTCCGGCATCTCCGGAGAATAACCACCCGGAGATCACCCCGGCCATGACCTCCCAGGTCATTGAGACCAGAACCCACGCGATGCCACGGTCTACCCCCGGCCGGAACCACTGGGCCCGGCCCCACCCCAAGGAGACCCCATGGCCACTCCGACCACCCCTGCCTCGAAGACCCCTGCCCCGACCACTCCTGGCCCGGCCACCGCCGCCCCACACCCCGCCGCCCCGCCCCCCACAGCCGGCCGCGGGGCACAGGACCTGCTGCGCACCGTCCTGCGCATCGACAGCTGGGGCACCGCCGCCTTCGGTGTCGTCCTGCTGGCCGGCGGCAGCGCGCTCAGCGGCCCGCTCGGCCTGCCGACCACCTGGTCCGTCCCCTTCGGCATCGCCATGCTCGGCGGCGCCGCAGCCCTCGCCCTCATCGCCGGCTATCCCCGCATCCCCGCCCGCCTCACCCTGACCGTCATCGCCGCCAACACCCTCTCCTGCCTCACCCTCCTCCTGCTCCCCTTCACCAACGCCCTGCCCCTGACCACCCCGGGAACCGCCTTCCTCCTCATCGGCGCCGTGGTGGTCGCCGTATTCGCCGCACTGGAATACCGGGGGTATTGCCGTGGGGGGAGGGCGGGGTAGGGGCCTGGTTCTCGTCACGTCCTGGCAAGGTGGGCGTCCGCGTTACGCCTCGGCCTTTCCACTCGCCATGGAGAAGGCTGAGGCGGCACATGGGACAGCTCCGGATATCAGGACCAGAAGAGACATCTGGAGCGCAACAGAGCTGCTATTTCCAGAAGGTGAGGGCTGTGCCCGACCGGCCGGCTCCCAAGAGCCGATCCCGCGGAGCCGGCTGCCTCCTGCATGCGGCCGCCTGGAACCTGTGCCCGATAGTGAGTTCATCCGTTCGATCAATACGGGGCGGCTCAGGAGCGTAACAAGCCATATGCCTCCCGCTCACTTGCCTTCTCGTGCCCCGACGGCAGCATGGGCAGGCCAGTTGAAAGGGCGCGATGCGCGCAGTGTGAAGCAGGCGGGGGTATGAATGAAGCATGCATGGCCGCACTCCACTTTCCTCGGGCGGCTGCGGAGCAGCACCTTGGAAGACCTCATGAGCCTGGGGACCCCGATGGTGTATCCCGCTCATCGGCAGCTGCTTCAGCAGGGTGACGAGAGCCGGCATGTCCTCTTGCTCACTCGCGGTGTGGCCAAGGTCGTCGCCAGCTCGGAGAGCGGCTACGAGATGCTGCTGGCCATACGCGTAGCGGGTGATCTGGTGGGGGAGATGGCGGCCTTCGAGGACCAGCCCCGTTCCGGCACCGTGATCGCCTGCAGCGAGGTGACCGCACGCATCATTCAGGTCAATGCGCTGGAGGGCTTCCTCGCCCGCCACCATGACGCGATGAGGGCCATGTTGGCCATGCTGTGCGCACGGCTGCGGTGGGCCAATCGGCGTCGTATCGATTTCCGTGCATATGACTCGCTCACGAGGCTCGCACGAGTGCTTGCAGAATTAAGTCAGGCGTATGGAGACCATGTGCCGGACGGCAGCGTAAGGCGGCAGGTACTCGACGTCACTCTCAATCAGGCGGAACTCGCCTCGCTCGCCGGGCTGGCCCTGCCGACGACGGAGAAGGCCCTTGCGTCGCTTTCCAGGCTCGGACTGGTGGAACGCAGTTATCGCAAGATAACCGTCTGTGACGTGCCGAAACTGCTTGTGTTCGCCAAAGTCTTTGCGGAAAACCCATATTGATACGGGATCAGCTCCCGAACGTCCTTCTAGCCTCTCGGGCAGCACTTCGCGGGGAAGTGCCGTCAGAGAGAGGAATGGCCGGGTGGCCGAGTGGTCCGGGTTCTACCCCTGCACATGCATTGCCGTTGACGCGCAGGCGTACGGAGGCAACAACGATCGAAGGCAGTCCGAAATCCAGCACGACCTGCCGCGGATTCTTTCCCGAGCGGCCAGGGGCACCGGACTGGACCGGTCGCAGTGGCACATCCAGCCCAAGGGGGACGAGGAACTGGCCGTTCACCCCATGGACGGCACGGAGCCACGGCTGGTCGATGACTTCGTGCGGCATCTTGTGGCCGAGCTGCGTGAGTACAACGGACTGCGGGTCCCCACCGCTCGGATGAGGCTCCGGGCCGCGATCCACCACGGACCGGTGGAGCTGGCCGACAACGGGTTCGCCGGATCGACGGTGGTGACCACCGCCCGGCTGCTCAGCTCCCGCCACCTCTATGCCGCCCTGCAGGCGAACGCCGACGCCGACCTCGCCCTGCTGCTGTCCGACGACGTCTACCGGTCCACGGTGGCCGGCGGCCACACCACCCTGTCCACCGCGGAATTCCGGTCCGTCGCCGTCCGGGAGAAGGAATACGAGGCCGCCGCCTGGCTCCAGGTCCCCGGCCACGCCGTGCGCAGCTCCGGTGCCGAGGGTCCCGCGCCGGCTCAACCGCATACGTCCGCCGTCGGAGGCTCATGCGACGACTCTGCGGTGCGCCACGACTACCGGGCTGAGCAGATCAGCGTCAACAACTTCACCGCACCGGTCGACCTCCGCGGAGGCGTCGTCGGTTTCGGGAGCGCCGGTGGCTGACGATGCCGAGGTCCCGGACCTCAGCGAAGCTCCTGTTCCCGGCCCTGAGGACGAGCTCGCCCAGGAGCAGCAGGAGGACTCCGCTCCGGCGGACCGGACGGACGCCGAGGGCGACCCACCGCCCCGCGCCGAGTGCGACGAACGCGAGGAGGACGGCAAGGGATACGACGACCTGCGGCGTGTCCTGGGCCAGCGGGTCTACAACAACTTCTACGGGACCGTGGACGCCTCCGGAGCGGCCTTCGGCTTCGGTGCGGCCGCCGCTCCTGGTCTGGCTCCGGGTTCCGTGGGGCCCGATGAGGTGGACCGGGCGCTGCGGTTCTACCTTCCGCCCCAGCCGTGCTTCCACGACGCGCTCAGCAAACTTCGTGCGGACCACCTCGTGGTCCTGGCCGGTCCGGACAGTACCGGCCGTGGAGCAGGGGCGTTCGCGCTGCTGCGGGAGGTGAGGGGCGCACGCACCGGGCTGCGGAGCCTTTCCCCTGCCAACTCGCTGGCCGAACTTGCCACATCGAGCGCCCTCAAGGCCGGCCAGGCCTATGTGATCCTCGACTACGTCGGTGAGATGAACGTCGACGCCGTGCAGGCTTTCGAGATCCACCGGCTGGGCGAGGAGCTGCGCCGCAAGGACTCGTATCTGGTGCTCACGGCGCCCGAGGCCACCCGGCGGCGACTGGCCCTGCAGGAACACTGTGCGCCGTGGCAGGCGCCGGACCCGCTGGAGTTGTTCCACCACGCCAGGCAACTGGAACCGTCGGTGGACATCCCCCCGGACGTCCTGGCCGAGCTGCTGGAGCGGGTGGCCGACCTGCGCCGCCCGGCAGACGTCGTCGCCGCGGTCATCGGACTCGCCGACAGCCTCGATGCTGCGCTGAAGACGCTGCGTGACAGCGATAAGGCGCTGGTCCGGAACTGGTTCCGAGAGGAACCGTCCGCCGGTGACCTGCTGCCGCTGGCAGCGCTCGCCTTCCTGGAAGGCATACCCGAGCGCAACTTCGAGAAGGCGTCCATCCTCCTCGGCATCCACGTGCGGGACTGGGAGCAGACCGGGGAGATACCTGCCGCCGAGCCGGACGCCACGTCGACGACGGCGCTGCGCGGAGTGACCTTCGAGCAGACCCGCGCCCGGTGGAAGGAGCGGGCCACCGGGCTCGTGCGCACGGAGCGGTGGCCCGGCCCGGGACAGGACCCCAGTCGAAGCGAACGGCGCCTCGTCTTCGCCTCCCCGCGGATCCGCGCCCTGGTCATCGGTGAACTGCACGACCTGTACGGATACGAACTCTGGTATCCGCTGCGGCAGTGGCTGAGCCAGCTGTCGAGGAGCGCGGACCTGGATGTCCGCACGGAGGTGGCCCGTGGAGTGGCGCTGTATGCTCGGCACGCGCTCGCCGAGGTGGACGAGAACCTCCTCCAGGTGTGGGCCGACGGTCTCGCCGCCCAGCGTGTGACCACCGCTCTCACCCTCCAGTTCATGTGCGACGACGAGGATCTGGCTCCCCAGGCCCTGAACCTGGCACTGAGCTGGGCGGACAACCGGGGACCGGCCCGTGCCGTCACGACAGCCATGGCGCTGACCGGAACCCTCGGCTCCCTCTACCGCCTCGAAGCTCTCAACTGGCTCTGGTTCCTGACGAACCGCGGTGAGCGCATGGCGTCCGCCGCACGCCGCTCACTGGTCCTGCTGCTGCAGACCGCCGAGCAGGAGCCCGAGCGTGCCTTGTTCACCCTTCGGTATGTGCGCACCCGGATCGCCGAGACCGCTCAGCGGTCCAAAGCCCGTTCCCTTGCGCTGCGGACGACCGTCCAACTGCTGGAGGCCGAACGGCTGGAGGGCCCCGGCACGCTCGCGGCGACACTGCTCCGGGGCACCCCGGGGAGCGCGCGCCATCTGGGCCTGCTGTGGGTGAGCGTGCTGCTCAGCGTCTGCCGTCGCGGGGCCGTCCGCGCCCTGTGCCAGACGCTGGCGGCGCTGCGTGACGACCCCTCGGCTGCCGATGCCGTACGGGCCCTCGGCAAGGCGATGCGCGACGGGATGACCCCCCGCCAGTGGCAAGCGTTGGGCAACGACCTGCCCAACGCCCTGAGGCATCCCGATTACGCGATCCCCGGCACCCGCCAGCTGGCGCAGGTGCTCCTCGGGTCGCTGAGGAGCTAGCCGACGGTCCGCCGGCCGTCCCTGCTCCCTCACTTTCCTTTCCGTTCAAGGAGGTTGAAGCAAGTGAACTACCCCGTAGTCGGCGAGCATGTGCTGGGCGCCGTCCAGGGCAACTGGTGGTCGCGGCGACGTCGCCGCGACGACGTCCCCTCGCTGCCGCCCGGCGCGACCTACGTCTTCAGGGTCGGCGGCAACTACCGCCAGTTCCCCGAGGGAATGGTGTTCGACCCGTCCCACGCCGATGTGCTCGACGCGTCGTCGGTCAGCCTGGTGGACACCAGGGCACGCATGGTCGAGGTCGAGCGAACCGTCCCGTCGGTGAGCGAGGCCGACCACTTCACGGTCCGGGCCTCCTTCGCCTGCCAGGTCACCGACCCCACGGTCGTCGCCCGGCAGGGCATCATCGACGTGACCGTCCCGCTGCGGGCCTATCTGGCGGGCGACAGCGAGCTGCCACGGGTGAGTGCCGGTCATCGCGTGGAAGAGGTCAATGCGGTGCGCCGCGAAGTGAGCCACCGCATGACCGCCTACAGCGCGATCGTGACGCCGCGCGTCGCGGGCATGAGCGTCGAGTTCGTCAGCGCCGAGGTGCACGCCTCGGACGATCTGCGGAACTGGGAACAGAAGCTTCGCGACGAGCGCCGTTCGCAGGAACTCCGCCGCGGTCAGCGTGACTTCGAGACACAGGACACCCAGCGGATCGCCGAGCTGCTTTCCCAGGGCTCCGACTACGCGGACGCCTTCGGGATCGCCAGGAATCGCATCGACGTGGCCCAGGCTGCGGCACGGATCCATCGGACCACGGACGAGGACTCGGCCCGCCGCAACCAGGCCGCCGAAGAGGACCGGGCACACGCCCGCGCGCGCGAGACCGCGGATGCGCAGATGCGGCGCGACATGGTGCTCACCCTGCTGCGGCAGATGGGCCAGACCGAGGACTACGTCGATTACCACCAAGTGCTCGAACAGGTACTGCGGGACAGCGGTGGACCGGCCGTCCCGGCGGTGGAGTCCGGCCCGGGGCGCCCCGGGCCCGACGCACCCAGGCGCCTGAACAGTGGCACCGACCGCCCGCACGACGGCTTCGTCAAGGATGAGGACGATCTTCTTGACTGACTCCCCGACCACCGACCGGGCCCTTTCCGAACGATTCGACCTTGCCCGGCGGCTGCGTGTCCTGACCGGCGTCGACGAGAGCCTCCTCGACAGGGTCGGGTACGAACGGAACCGGTACACGGCTCTCGGGGGTGTGGTGCTCGGCACCTCCGTCATCGCGGCGTTCTCCATGTGGAACTTCGCGACCGAGGCACTGGGCAGGGCGTCCTTCCTCGCCGTCATCCCGACGGTGATCTGGATGCTCTTCATCCTCAACCTGGACCGCTGGCTGGTCACCCCCCAGCCGAACGCGCGGCGCCGGGTCGGTCCGCTGCTGCTGCGGCTGATGATCGCCTTGGTGCTCGGTGCCGTGGTCGCCGAGCCGCTGGTGCTGCGCATCTTCGCGACGGCCGTGGAGGAGCGCATCGCGGACGAGCGGAACGGGGATCTCGACCGGCTGCGCGGGAACCTGCTGCGCTGCAACCCCGTGCCGTCCGCGACCGATGCCGCGTCGCCCGCGGGCTGCGGCCGTTATGTGCTGTCTTTCGGCGCCACGCCCGGTGGGCAGTCCGATGAACTCTCGTCACTGCGCTCGGAGTCCGCCGTGCTCCAGAAGCGGGTGGACCGGGACAGCGACAAGCTGGAGGGCCTCCGTACGGAGGTGCGCAACGAGTGCCGGCAACTGATCCGTAACGCCTCCACGGGGTGGCTCCAGCGCACGTCCGAATGCCTGCGGTTGCGCGAGAGGGAGAAGGACTACCGGGCCACGCACCGCACCGACGAGAACGAGCGACGGCTGGCCGTCATGCACGGTCGCATCGCCAAGATGGAAGGCAAGCTGACGGCTTCCCGCGGCACCTTCCTCCAGGCTCGTGCGGAAGGGATCGAGCGGCGCCTCGCCAAAGAGCGGGCGAAGCAGAAGGAGATCGGCGTCCTGGAGCGGATGGGGGCGCTGGACGGGCTCGCGAGCGGGAACACGGTGCTTTTCGCCGGCATATGGCTGGTCCGGGCGCTGTTCGTGCTCCTCGACGCGCTTCCGGTGCTGGTGAAGTTCCTGAGCGGGGAGAGTGCCTACGACCGGATGCTCACCAGCGAGAGCAACAGTGCCGTCAAGATCCACGGTGAGCAGGTGCGGCTCACCGAACGCCGGGCCATGGCGGACATCGAAATCGCCCAGGAAGCCATCGAGCAGGAGGTCCGACGGAGCCGGGCCGAGTCCGAGGCCGCCCACCGCGAGCTCGTGGCGGCGGTGAACATCCGGCTCCGGAAGGCGGTGAACGGACTGGAGGAGGAGCTCCGACGCACCTCGGAAGTCTGAAGACGATCCGAGCACGGACGGAGCGAAGTACGGCCGCCCCGGCTTGCCCCGGGGCGGCCACTGGGCGTCCACGGAGGGAGAGGGCATGTTCACCCGCAGAGGAGACGCAACAGCCGGTCACGGCGGAGAACTCATCCGCACCCTGATATCCGAGACCCGGGAGGAGCTGCAAAAGGCGGACAGCAAGGCGGGAACGATGCTGACCGCCCTGGGGGTGGCGCTGACCGCACTGCTCGGCGCGATCAGCGCCGGCGGCATCGCACCACAGCGCTACGGCCTGGTGCCGCAGGTGCTCTTCTGGACGGGCTGTGCGGCGTGGGTACCCGCTCTCGTCATGCTCGGACTGGCCGTGGCGCCACGTACTGGAAAGCCACAGCGGCTGCGCGCGCACTACTTCGGGGATGCGACCGTGACGGCCTCCGTCCGGCTGCTGGCAGCCGTCGTACAACGGACCGATCCGGACGACCGTGACCTGAGCCAGTTCGTGACGCTGTCCCGGACCGTGTGGGTCAAGTACCGCTGCATACGTCACGGCATGGCCTGGGGCGCCGTATTCGTAGTGCTCACGTCGTTGGGACTGCTGACGGGGGCCTCGGTCTGAGAGCCGGCGGAACGCGAACAGGGCCCGGACCGTCGAGCGGTCCGGGCCCTGTTCCGAAGGAACCACGACATGCGCGCCCGTGGCCCCAATCCCCGGACCGAGAGACCATGGAAGGGAAGGGCACGGGAAGGAATGAGAGGGAGGGCAGGGAACCCCGAGGTCACCCGCGGGCACCGGGCCCGCGCCCCGCGCCCCGCGTCGCGCGGGAGGTGGAGGTCGATGTTGTGCTGGTACGGCCGTCATGGCGGCGGGTGGGCCTGGCTCGCGATGTCGGTCAGCTTGTTCCTGTTCCTGGCGCTGCTCTTCGTCATCGCGCTGCTGATCGTCCGCGCCCTGGGCCGCTCGGGCCCCGGCCACGACGCGCACCCGGGCACCCGCCGCGCACCCGGCCCCGAACAGATTCTCGCGGAGCGGTACGCACGCGGTGAGATCGACGAAGAGGAGTACCAACGACGGCTGGCCACCCTCCGCGGCGCCCCACCGGGCGGCCCCTCGCCCTGAGGGCGGGCAGCGGGGCCCGGGCAGCGAGGAGGCCTGGTCGGTGAGGAGGCCTGAGGGCGGGGTCCACTCCCATCCGGGGCAGCGCCCCGCGGCTGATGCCTGACCGTCGCCCGCCGTCTGCGACAGACTCGACGGACACTCGACGGACAACGGTCAGGCGGATTACGGACTACCTCCGGCGGTTACGGCCGACGGCCGTATGGACTCGCCCTGCCTTCGGCGCTCAGCCCTTCCCCAGCAGCTTGTTCATCCGCACGATCTCCGCGTTCTGGGCCTTGATGACGGCATCCGCCAGAGTCTTCGCGGGGCCGTAAGCACCCTTCTTCTTCTCGGCGCCCGCCATCTCCACCGCGCCCTGGTGGTGCCCGACCATCATCTCCATGAAGGCCGTGTCGAAGGCCTTGCCCGACTTCTTCTTCAGCGCCGCCATATCCTTCGTGCTCATCATTCCGGGCATGCCGGAGTGGGCGGAGTGGTCCATGCCGGGCATTTCCTCCGGCACCTGCTCGCCCCAGGCCGTCAGCCACCCGGACATGGTCTTGATCTCCGGGTCCTGGGCTTGCTCGATCTTGGTGGCGAGCTCCTTCACCTGGCTCGACGAGGCTCGGGTCGCAGCCAGGCCGGCCATCTCCACGGCCTGCCGGTGGTGCGGGATCATCCCCTTCGCGAACGCCACATCGGCCGCATTGTGCGCGCCGGCCGAGGCCGAGGCGCCGGGCGAAGAGGCGGACTTCGACGGGGAGCGGTGCGCGGAGTGGCTGCCACTGTCGTTGCCGCCGCAGGCGGCCAGCAGCACCGCGGAGGCGGCGGTGGCGGCCACGAGTGCGAGGCGGCGCGTGGACGTACGGGTGGGCTTCATTCGGTGTACTCCTGGAAAGCAGCGGTATCGGAACATGCCGGACGGCGGCACCGCGCCCTTGAGCGGGGCGCCGTGCCGTCGGGGTGTTCCTAGATCCGCAGGAGTTGGAGTTCGGCCAGAGAGGGCGGCGCTCGTCCGCCGTCCCGGTTCACCGGTTCGCCCGCGCCTGCCGCCTCGGAGGGCTGTACGGGGCTGCCGAGGGAGGGAGTCAGGGCCGGGGGCGCGGGGGGCCCGTGGAGCGCGGCGGACGCACAGGTCGGGTCCGCGTGATGGACATGTCCGGAGCCGCCGCAGTCACCGTCCGGGCAGTGCGCATGGGCCTTGGCCACCACGGACATGCGGTGATCGTGCGCGGAAGAGGGCGCGGCAGCGACGGGACCGAGTCCGTGCATGCCCAGCAGCCCTGCCAGCAGCCCGAGTACGCACAGCACACGCCACCGCCGGGCGGCGGGCCGTGGTGGTACGTACGGGCGGCTGGGCATCACGCCTTCATGCTAGGCACTGGGGGAAGACCGCCAACGGGCGGCTCCCGTGACGGGATCGACCTGCCGGGGCCGGGGCCCAACCTCCGCCGCGAAGTCCGCGACCCATTCGACTTCCACTTCCACTTCCACTTCCGCTCGGTCCGGTCGCGGACTCCTCAAGCCCCTCAATTCCACCCCGGCAGCGAAATACGGTCAGACGCGACGAACCCGCGCAGCGATCCCATGGCCGAGCAGCAGGTAAAGCCCCGCAGGAAGACCGTAATTGAGGAAAACCCGCACACCTTCGCTGTCCATGGTGAAGATGTCCTGCGACCACGCGGCGAGCCAGTCGGCCACTCCGTGCACGAATTCGACGAAGACATTTCCCTGGTTCGCTTCGAGCAGGTACAGCAGGATCCACAGACCCAGGAAGCCGGCGGCCACATCGCCGATCGTGTGGATGATCAGCGCGGCCCGATTTGCGCCGACACCGGACCGGTTGCGGTCATAGGTGCCATAGCCGTCATAGGAGTTGTTTGTGGGCATGGGGTCGTGGGCATTATTCATGCCTTCTTGTTTGCCTGGGGCGAGTACGCGAAACCACACTCATGCCTGCGATTCGATAACCACTCGGCATCATTGGCGACCGCCCGGTTTCCCGCGTCCATTGCGCCGTAATTCATCGCCTTCTTTTCTTCCGCGCAGAATGGTCCGGCGTTACTGTGATTTCCGTACCCGAAACGGGAGTTGGCGTGCCGCCGGGTGAGCCGAGCGACCCCGGTGGCCCCACGGGCAGAGTCCCTACTGCCCGTCGATGTAGCCGCCGGTCTGAGCTCGGTCAGCGAACGGCCGCGTCCCCGGTCTCGGCGAGACGCCGGTGGCGATGATCCCCGCAAGGCGCGGGTGACCAAGATCCCTGCAAAACGTGGGTGACCGGATCTCGGCAGGGCGCGACCGGCCGTGATCTCCACCGACGCAGCCCCCGGCCCACCGCGGAACGAACCGCTCGCCCGGCGTCCGGCGGCCCGACAGGGCCCGGACCTGTTCCACGGCGGCGGTAGCGACCAGGGCTTCATGACCTGGGACCGGCTGCCGGAGGGAGGCATCCGCGCCTGGACCGCCGGCAAGCCGATCATCGTCGTGATGCCCGACGGCGGACACGCGGGCTGGTACTCCAACCCGGTCAACTCCAATACCGGCCCCCGGAATTGGGAAACCTTCCATATCGACCAGTTGCTCCGGTGGATCGACGCGAACTTCCGGACGTACGCCGAGTACGACGGCCGCGCCGTCGGCGGGTTCTCGATGGGTGGCTTCGGCGCGCTGAAGTACGCGGCCAAGTACTACGGCCACTTCGCCTCGGTGAGCGCCCACTCCGGCCCGCCCAGCCTGCGCCGCGACCTCAGCGCGGTCGCCCAGTGGGCCAACGTGTCCTCCGCGGCCCTGGACCTGGGCGGCGGCACGATCTACGGCGAGCCGTTCGACGAGGCCAGGGTCAGCGCCGACAACCCCATGGAGCACATCGAGAGCTACCGCAACAAGCGGGTCTTCATGGTCGCCGGCACCAGTCCCACCCGGTTGACCCGTTCGACCTGCTCAACGAGACCGAGGTGCTCGCCGGCCAGCGGGAGTTCCGGGCCGGCCTCGACCAAGCCGCCATCCCGCACGAGTGGCACGAGGAGCCCGGCGGACACTTCGTCCGCCCCGAGATGGCCATCCGCGACATCGACGGCATCATCGCCCGACTCCGTCAGGCGTAGAGCCGGCCACGCACAGACGTATGGCCACGCCCTCCGGGGCGGGCAGACGGACGAGAGCGGGGGCGCCCCCGACAGCGCCGGCAGCAGCCCACTCGGCATCGACCGAGACGGAACACGACGAAGGCCCCGGCCGGTTTCCCGGCCGGGGCCTTCGTTCAGCCCGGTGAGGCCGGGCGGAGGATACGAGTAGCTGTGGAGTTACGTCGCGGCCGGTACTGAGCAGCCTGCGGGCGACCGCGCAGAGGGGCGGAAGCCGTCAGCCGGTGAAGCCCGGGACCACCAGGCCGGACTCGTACGCGATCACCACCGCATGGGTCCGGTTCTGCGCGCCGAGCTTGGTCAGCACGTTTCCGACGTGGGTCTTGACCGTCTCCAGGCTCACCGTGAGGGACTCCGCGATCTCCGGATTGGAGAGCCCGGTGGCCATCAGGCGCAGCACCTCCTCCTCCCGGCCGGTCAGGGCGGCGTGCGGCAGGGCCTGGGCGGAGCCCAGCGGGCGGGCGGCGACCATACGGCCCAGTGCGGCCGGGAAGAGGACCGCTTCGCCCGCCGCCACCACCCGGACCGCCTCGGCGATCTGACGGACCGGGAGGCGCTTGAGGACGAAGCCGCTGGCGCCCGCGCTGAGGGCGGCGGTGACGTAGCCGTCGTTCTCGAAGGTGGTGATCACCACGACCTTCGGCGGGTCGGCCGCTTCGGCCAGCAGTTGGCGGGTGGCCTCGATCCCGTTGCGACGCGGCATCCGTACGTCCATCAGGACCACGTCCGGCCGCAGGCTTTGCGCCCGTTCGACCGCCTCGACGCCGTCGGCGGCCTCGCCGACCACCGTGATGCCCGGCTGTGCGGCGAGCAGCATGCGCAGGCCGCTGCGGGTCACCTCCTCGTCGTCCGCGATCAGGAGGGTGACGGCGGGGCTGGTGACGGGGGGAAGGGGCATGCCTTCGCCCGCGTCGGATCCACTCACGCCGACACCCGTACCGGCAGCCGGAGGGCCGTACCTTCGCCCGCGCCGGATCCACTCACGCCGACGCCCGTGCCGGCAGCCGGACGGCCAGCCGCCAGTGCTGCGTCCCGTCCGGGCCGGCCTGGAACTCACCGTGCAGCAGCCGGACGCGCTCGGCCAGTCCGGGCAGACCGTGGCCGGAGGTCGGGAAGGCCCCCGGGCCCGGGCCCGTCCGTGCCCCGGTCCGGTTGACCACCGTGAGATCCAGTCCGTCCGGCCCGGCCGCCACCCGGGCCACGATCGGGCCGCCCGCCCCGTGGCGCAGCGCGTTCGTCAGCCCCTCCTGGAGGATCCGGTACGCCGCCCGGGAGAGCGTCCCCTGCACCTGCGCCAGGTCGCCCGACAGCTCCGGTTCCACCACCGCGCCCGCGTGCCGCAGGCGGTCCAGCAGCTCGGGGAGGTCGGCCAGGGTCCGGGTCGGAGCCGTCCCCGACTGTTCCTCGCGCAGCACTCCGAGCACGTAGTCCAGGTCCTCCAGCGCGGCCCGCGTCGACTCCTCGATGCTGCGCATGGCGGCCCGCGCCGTCGCCGGGTCGGCGGAGAGCGCCTCGCCCGCCACCGCCGCCTGGATGGTGGCCGCCGTCAGCGTGTGCCCGATCGAGTCGTGCAACTCGTGGGCAATCCGGTTGCGTTCGGCCAGCAGCTGTTCCCGCTCGGCGGCCAGCGCGAGCCGTTCGGCCGCCGACGGCCCCAGCAGCCGTGGCGCCGCCCACCGCAGGGTCTTCGTCACCAGTAAGCAGATGGCCACCGCCAGCAGGAGGCACACGGCCGCCACCACCCAGCTCCACCCGCCCGACACCCGGACCGATGTGCCGAACAGACTCGCCCGCGCCTCGGCGCCGAGCCAGTTCCCCGGCAGGGCGAGGCCCATGATGAACAGCACCCCGCTCGCCAGCGCCCCCGTCCAACCGACGGCCACGTGCAGCACCAGCCAGAGCGGGGTCCGCCAGCGGTCGAGGCCGAGTGAACCGGAGGGCCGGCGACCGGCCACCGGATTCGGCAGCGGCACCCGCAGCAGCCGGCGGGCCGACACGACCAGCGCCCGTCGTACGGGGCGCGCCAGGCCGACCACACCGACCAGTACCGCCCAGACCAGCAGGACCAGGACGATCTGCACGCTCTCGGAAGCGGATCGCCACGACAGCGCCGGCAACAGGGCGAAAGGCAGCAGCGGAAGGCTCGCCAGCGCGCCGCAATAGGCGAACAGCACACCCGCATACGTGGAGCCGCGCAGCAGCGGCCGAATTCCCCTGATCATGCGCGCCAGTATCGCCGGGCAGCCCCCCGGCAGCCTCCCCCGATCGGGGGAGCGATTTATCCCGCCTTCCCGCGATGCGGTCAGCGGGCCCTGGAAACCAGGATCGTGCCTCGACCAAACGATTCCCCAGGAGTTGACTCATGCGTGCTCAGACCCGGCAGGGCCTTCGTTCCTCGACCCGGCAGCAGGGCGGCAGACGGCGACGAGCCGTGTCGGCCGCGACCGCGGTGGCCATCGGCGTCATGACGCTGGGCGCCCTCGCCCCGCCCGCCGCCTCGGATTCTGCCGCCTCCGCTGCTGCCGCCGCCGCCAGGCCGGACGCCGTCCAGCAGGCCCTGAACACGCTGGTGCGCGACGACGGGATGCCCGCCGCGCTGGCGAGCGTCAAGGACAGTGACGGCCGCATCCGCACCTACACCGCAGGAGTGGGCGACCTGACCACCGGCTCGAAGGTGCCCAGGGACGGCCAGGTACGGATCGGCAGCAACACCAAGGCGTTCACGGCGGTCGTGGTCCTGCAGCTGGTCGGCGAAGGGAAGATCGGCCTGGACGCCTGCGTCGACACCTACCTGCCCGGCCTCGTCCGCGGAAAGGGGATCGACGGGCGCCGCATCACCGTCCGCCAGCTCCTCCAGCACACCAGCGGACTCCCCGAGTACGGCATCCACGTCGACGACGACGAGATCAGGAACCGGTACTTCGAGCCCCGCGAGCTGCTCGACATCGCCCTCCGGTACAAGGCCGACGCGGCTCCGGGGGCGAAGTGGGGGTACAGCAACACCAACTACGTCCTGGCCGGCCTGATCGTCCAGAAGGTCACCGGCCGCCCCCTCGCCGAGGAGATGGACCGGCGCATCATCAAGCGCATCGGGCTGCGCCACACCTACTTCCCCACCCCCGGCGAGATGAGCATCCGAGAGCCGCACCCCCACGGTTACCACCGCAACCCGGCGAACACACCGCTGCGCGACTTCACGGAGATGGACCCCTCCGTAGGCTGGGCCGCAGGCCAGTTGATCTCCACCAACTCCGACCTCAACCGCTTCTTCACCGCGCTCCTCGCCGGCCGCCTCCTCCCGGCGGCCCAGCTCGCCGAGATGCGCACGACCGTCCCCGCCGGGACCTCCGGCCTCCGCTACGGGCTGGGGCTCACGAGCAGGCCGCTGTCGTGCGGCGGCGTCTACTGGGGCCACGGCGGCGACATCGCGGGGTACGAGACCCGGGGCGGTGTCACCGACGACGGCCGCGCCGCCAACGTCGCGGTCACCAACATTCCGACGGACGAGGCAGCCACGCAGCACGTGAAGGACGCCGTGGACAGGGCCCTGTGCGGCTGAATCACGCACCCGGCAACCCGGCAACCCGGAACAACGGTCCAACGTTTCCTCAGGAGTTGACTCATGCGTGGACAGACACGGCAAGGGCTTCGCTCGCCGGGCCGGCAGCAGGGCACGCGGCGACGGGCCCTGCCCGCCGCGGTCGCGGTGGCCATCGGCGTCATGACACTGGGCGCCCTCGCCCCGCCCGCCGCCTCCGCCACCAGGCCGGACACCGTCCAGCAGAGCCTGAACGCGCTGGTGCGCGACGACGGGATGCCCGCCGCGCTGGCGAGCGTCCAGGACCGTGACGGCCGCATCCGCACCTACACCGCAGGCGTGGGCGACCTGACCACCGGCTCGAAGGTGCCCAGGGACGGCAAGGTACGGATCGGCAGCAACACCAAGACCTTCGTCGCGGTCGTCGTCCTCCAACTCGTCGCGGAGCGGAGGGTGGACCTGGACGCCTCCGTCGACACCTACCTGCCCGGCCTCGTCCGCGGGGAAGGGATCGACGGACGGCACATCACCGTCCGCCAGCTCCTCCAGCAGACCAGCGGACTCCCCAACTACAGCGACCACCTCGGGGACGACGTCCGGTACTACACCCCCCGCGAACTGCTCGCCACAGCCCTCCAGCACCCGGCCGACTTCGCCCCCGGGACGAGTTGGAAGTACAGCAACACCAACTACGTGCTCGCCGGCCTGATCGTCCAGAAGGTCACCGGCCGCCCCCTCGCCGAGGAGATCGACCGGCGCGTCGTCCAACGCGCCGGGCTGCGCCACACCTACTTCCCCGCCCCCGGTGACGCGAGCATTCGGGAGCCCCACCCCCACGGCTACTACCGGGAATCGGCGGACGCGCCGCTGCGCGACATCACGGAGACCGACCCCTCCTGGGGCTGGGCGGCAGGCCAGATGGTCTCCACCGGCTCCGACCTCAACCGCTTCTTCACCGCACTCCTGGCCGGCCGCCTCCTGCCCTCGGCCCAGCTCGCCCAGATGCGCTCCACCGTCCCCGCCGAAGCGACCTTCGGCCCCGGCGCCCGCTACGGACTTGGACTCGTCAGCAGGCCGCTGCCGTGCGGCGGCCTCTCCTGGGGCCACGGCGGCAGCTTCCCGGGGTACGAGACCCGGGGCGGCGCCACCGACGACGGCCGCGCCACCAACGTCGCGGTCACCCTGCAGCTCACCGACGAGGCGGCCCGGAGGAATCTCGAACGCGCCGTGGACACCGCCCTGTGCCGCTGAACCCCGCCGAGGGCGTTCCGACCACCTGTTGAAGGAGGTGGCCCGGAAGATCGGCGCGGCGATCTGGGGAACCCCGGAAACAGCTCTTGTGGACAAAGACCAGGACAACGGGGGCTGAGGAACGTCGAAGGGCCCCACCGCGAACGGTGGGGCCCTTCGACATCGTGCCCGGTGAGAGCACTGGCGGAGGATACGAGATTCGAACTCGTGAGGGGTTGCCCCCAACACGCTTTCCAAGCGTGCGCCCTAGGCCACTAGGCGAATCCTCCGCCGCAAACAATACAAGACGTTGGGGAGTGCTCGCGACCATGATCGCGGGGAGGGGTTCGGAGGGGAGTGATGTGGGCCGGGGGTGAGGGTCCGGGTCGTTTCTTGGGCGGGGGATCCGCTACTGTGGTGCGCAGCCCCTCACGTGGCGCTATCTGACTGAACTCCCCCAGGGCCGGAAGGCAGCAAGGGTAGGTCGGCTCTGGCGGGTGCGTGGGGGGCGCTTGCGTTTACGGGGCCCGTCGGTTGTCAGTGCGGGCCGATATCGTCGTATGCGTGTCGTCCCTTGCGCTGTACCGCCGCTACCGGCCCGAGACCTTCGCCGAGGTCATCGGGCAAGAGCACGTGACCGATCCGCTGCAGCAGGCTCTGCGGAACAACCGGGTCAACCACGCCTATTTGTTCAGTGGCCCGCGCGGCTGCGGCAAGACGACGAGTGCGCGGATCCTGGCGCGCTGCCTCAACTGTGAGGAAGGTCCCACTCCCACACCCTGCGGAAAGTGCCAGTCGTGTGTGGACCTGGCCAGGAACGGCCGGGGCTCGATCGATGTGATCGAGATCGACGCGGCGTCGCACGGTGGCGTGGACGACGCCCGTGAGCTGCGGGAGAAGGCGTTCTTCGGGCCGGCCAGCAGCCGCTACAAGATCTACATCATCGACGAGGCGCACATGGTGACCTCCGCGGGCTTCAACGCCCTGCTGAAGGTCGTCGAGGAGCCGCCGGAGCATCTGAAGTTCATCTTCGCGACGACCGAGCCCGAGAAGGTCATCGGGACGATCCGGTCGCGTACCCATCACTACCCGTTCCGGCTGGTGCCGCCGGGGACGCTGCGGGAGTACCTGGGCGAGGTGTGCGGGCGGGAGGAGATCCCGGTCGAGGACGGGGTGCTGCCGCTGGTGGTGCGGGCCGGTGCCGGTTCGGTGCGTGACTCGATGTCCGTGATGGACCAGCTGCTCGCCGGTGCCGGTGCGGACGGTGTGACTTATGCCATGGCGACGGCGCTGCTGGGGTACACCGACGGGTCGCTGCTGGATTCGATCGTGGAGGCGTTCGCCGCGGGGGACGGCGCGGCGGCCTTCGAGGTCGTGGACCGGGTCATCGAGGGCGGCAACGACCCGCGGCGCTTCGTCGCGGATCTGCTGGAGCGGCTGCGGGACCTGGTGATCCTGGCGGCCGTGCCGGACGCCGGGGAGAAGGGGCTGATCGACGCCCCCGCCGATGTCGTGGAGCGGATGACGGCGCAGGCGTCCGTCTTCGGGGCGGCCGAGCTGAGCCGGGCCGCCGACCTGGTCAATACGGGCCTGACGGAGATGCGCGGGGCGACCTCGCCGCGGCTGCAGCTGGAGCTGATCTGTGCCCGGGTGCTGCTGCCCGCGGCGTACGACGACGAACGGTCGGTGCAGGCGCGGCTCGACCGTCTGGAGCGTGGCGCGGGCGCGGCGCTGCTGGGCGGGGCCGGCGGTGCGGGCTCCGGGGGAGACCCCGGGCCGGGAGCGCCGCCCGTGGTGGCGTCCGGTGGCGGGCCCGCGGCCGGCTATGTACCGGGGCCGGAGGCGCATCCGGCGATGCCTGCGGGACCGTCCGGGCCGGCCGCCGCGCGTGCCGCGGTGCGGGGCGCGGTGGGCGGCGGCCCGTCCGCTGGTGCCGGCACTCCGGCTCCCGCCCCGGCGGCGCCGACGGCCGGTGCGGGCGCGCCCGGCGGCCCGGCGGCCGGGCCCGGTGGTGAGCAGCAGCGGGGTGACGGCGGTGGCGCGGCGGCGCCCCAGGGCGCTCCGGCGGACGCTCCGCAGGGTGTCCAGGGCGGTGGCCGTGAGGCGGCCGCCCCGCGGCCCGGGGCCTGGCCCGGAAGCGCGGGCAAGGGAACCGGCGGCGGAGGCCCTGCGGGGGGCAATGGCGGTGGCGCCGGGCGGCAGCCCGGCGGCTGGCCCACGGCCGTGGCGCCGGGGCAGGGTGGCCAGGCACCGCAGGGCGGAGCGCCCGCCGCGCCGCCCGCCGTGTCCGGACCGCCGGCCGGTGCGCCCGCGCCGGTGTCCCCGCAGGCACCGCCCGCCGGTGCGGCCCCGGGGGCGGCGCAGGGTGCCGCCCAGGTGCGGCAGATGTGGCCGGACATCCTGGAAGCGGTGAAGGACCGCCGCCGCTTCACCTGGATCCTGCTGAGCCAGAACGCCCAGGTCTCCGGGTTCGACGGCACCACCCTCCAGATCGGCTTCCCCAATGCCGGGGCCCGCGACAGCTTCGCCAACGGCGGCAGCGAGGACGTCCTCAAGGACGTATTGGCCGAGCGGTTCCAGGTGCAGTGGCGGGTCGAGGCGATCGTCGACCCGTCGGGCGGCGCCAATCCGCCGTCCGGCGGCGCCCCCCGCAGCGGCGGAGGGGGCGGCGGCTTCGGCGGCGGTGCGCCCGCCGCCCCGCAGCAGGGCGCCCCGCAGCCCCCGCCCCAGCAGAGCGGCCCGGCGGCGCCCCCGTCGTCCGGCGGCCCGTACGGGCAGGACGGCGGCGGCAGCGCCGGCGGAAGCCAGGGTGCGCGGATGGCGCGGGAGGCCGTGTCCTCCCCGTCGTCCACGGGCGGCGGGCAGACCGCGCCCGCGGCGGAGTCCTCGTACAGCTCGCCGGAGCCCCCGCCGATGTCGATCGAGTACGACATGCCGGCCGAGGACGACCCCGACCTCGTCGACTCCGCGCTCAGCGGACACGACCTGATCGTGCGCGAACTCGGCGCGACGGTGCTGGAAGAGTTCAACAACGAGTAGGCGCCGTACGGCACCGCGTAGGCGGGCCGGGCGGGGCGAAAACGGGTAACCGGGCGTACGCCGGGCGTACACCCGTGCTCCTCCCTACGGCGTAGGGCGCGGGGCCCGTGAAACACGTAGGCTCGGGCTACCGCACCAATCGTTGTCGTATGGCAGGAGTCACGTCGTGATCCCCGGTGGTCAGCCCAATATGCAGCAGCTGCTTCAGCAGGCTCAGAAGATGCAGCAGGACCTCGCGGCAGCCCAGCAGGAACTGGCGGAGACACCCGTCGAGGGTTCCGCGGGCGGCGGTCTGGTCAAGGCGACGGTGACCGGCTCGGGAGAGCTCCAGGGCCTGGTCATCGACCCCAAGGCGGTCGACACCGACTCCGCGGAGGAGACGGCCGAGACGCTCGCCGACCTCGTGCTGGCGGCGGTCCGGGACGCCAACGCCAGCGCCCAGCAGCTGCAGCAGCAGAAGCTCGGTCCGCTCGCCCAGGGTCTGGGCGGTGGCGGAATCCCTGGTCTCCCCTTCTGAGGAGTAGCCAACTAGCGTACGCAGCACGGCAGAAGAGAAAGAAGACGTTCCGTGTATGAAGGCGTGGTCCAGGACCTGATCGACGAGTTGGGCAGGCTGCCCGGCGTCGGTCCCAAGAGCGCGCAGCGGATCGCCTTCCACATTCTTCAGGCCGAGCCGACCGATGTCCGCCGGCTCGCGAACGCGCTGATGGAGGTCAAGGCGAAGGTCCGGTTCTGCGGCACCTGCGGCAATGTGGCGCAGGAGGAGCAGTGCCGGGTCTGCCTGGACCCGAGGCGCGATCCGGCGGTCATCTGCGTCGTGGAGGAGCCCAAGGACGTCGTGGCGATCGAGCGGACCCGCGAGTTCCGCGGTCGCTACCACGTCCTCGGTGGGGCGATCAGCCCGATCGAGGGCGTGGGCCCCGACGACCTGCGGATCAGGGAACTGCTGGCCAGGCTCGCGGACGGCACCGTCACCGAGCTGATTCTGGCCACCGACCCGAATCTGGAGGGCGAGGCCACGGCCACGTATCTGGCCCGCATGATCAAACCCATGGGCCTGAGAGTGACGCGACTGGCGAGCGGACTGCCGGTCGGCGGCGATCTGGAGTACGCGGACGAGGTCACGCTCGGGCGGGCCTTCGAAGGGAGGAGACTTCTCGATGTCTGATGCCACGCTGCACAACGCGACACAGGACCCGGACGACTTTGCCGTCTCGATCTCCGATTCGATCGAGAGCTTCATCGTCGCGGTGACGGAAGTCGCCAAGGGCGACGAGCCGGACAGCGCGGTGCCCTTCCTGCTGCTGGAGGTCTCCCAGCTGCTGCTCACCGGCGGCCGTCTGGGCGCGCACGAGGACTTCGTCCCCGACGAGCGCTACGAGCCCGACACCGGCCCGGAGCCGGACGTCGACGAGCTGCGCGAGCGCTTCGCGACCCTGCTCGACCCGGTGGACGTCTACTCCGAGGTCTTCGACCCGTATGTGCCGCGCAGCGAGCCGGTCGCCAGCCGGATCTCCGACGACCTGGCCGACATCATCACCGATCTGCGGCACGGCCTGGCGCACTACCACGCGGGCCGGATCAGCGAAGCCCTGTGGTGGTGGCAGTTCTCCTACCTCTCCAACTGGGGACCGACCGCCTCGGCCGCCCTGCGCGCGCTGCAGTCGCTGGTCGCCCACGTACGGCTCGACCAGCCGCTGGTCGAGCTGGACGGCCTGGACACCGACAGCGACGTCACCGCCGGCGACGAGGAGCTGCTCGCCGAGGAGGCCGGGAAGGTCATGGCGGCCGAGATCGCCGGGCCGCTGGGGCTGCGGGGGACCTGAGCCCGGGGGACGCCCGCCGGGGCGGAATTTTCCGGCTCCCCGGGCGCTCTCGCCGCGCCCGGACCCTGTGACCTGGGTTACGTTTCCGTGTGTACCGGCCTGGAGCGGGCATGTGCTCGCCGAGCAGGCGCAACGGTGCGCCTTGTGGAGCCGCCGCGGGACGTGGAACTCACGAGTCAGGTGATCACGGTGAGACAGCCGTGATCAATGAGTGAGTCTCATGTCTCACGATGTGGTATTAGCAGGGCGGACTCCGCTTGCTCGTTAGACTGAGCCGACCGCAGTACCCCCATTTCCGGGGGTCCGGGAGGAAACTCCCGAAGAGACAGTTGCGAGGAGCGCACGTGGGCCTTGTCGTGCAGAAGTACGGCGGCTCATCCGTTGCGGATGCCGAGGGCATCAAGCGCGTTGCCAAGCGAGTCGTCGAAGCCAAGAAGAACGGCAACCAGGTTGTCGTGGTGGTTTCGGCGATGGGCGACACGACGGACGAGCTGATCGATCTCGCGCAGGAAGTGTCCCCGATTCCGTCGGGGCGCGAGTTCGACATGCTGCTGACCGCCGGAGAGCGGATCTCCATGGCCCTGCTGGCGATGGCGATCAAAAACCTCGGCCACGAGGCGCAGTCCTTCACGGGCAGCCAGGCCGGTGTGATCACCGATTCCGTGCACAACAAGGCACGGATCATCGACGTCACGCCGGGCCGGATCAAGACCTCCGTCGACGAGGGCAACATCGCCATCGTCGCGGGCTTCCAGGGTGTGTCCCAGGACAAGAAGGACATCACGACGCTGGGGCGCGGTGGGTCGGACACGACCGCCGTCGCGCTGGCGGCCGCCCTGGACGCCGACGTCTGTGAGATCTACACCGATGTGGACGGTGTCTTCACCGCCGACCCCCGGGTCGTGAAGAAGGCCCGGAAGATCGACTGGATCTCCTTCGAGGACATGCTGGAGCTGGCCAGCTCCGGCTCCAAGGTGCTGCTGCACCGTTGCGTCGAGTACGCACGCCGTTACAACATCCCGATCCATGTCCGCTCGTCCTTCTCGGGACTGAGGGGCACGTGGGTCAGCAACGAACCGCAAGGGGACCAGCCGATGGAGCAGGCAATCATCTCGGGCGTCGCACATGACACCTCCGAGGCGAAGGTCACGGTCGTCGGAGTCCCGGACAAGCCGGGCGAGGCCGCGCGCATCTTCCGTGCGATCGCGGACTCCGAGGTCAACATCGACATGGTCGTGCAGAACGTCTCGGCCGCGTCGACCGGTCTGACCGACATCTCCTTCACGCTGCCCAAGGCCGAGGGCCGCAAGGCCGTCGCGGCCCTGGAGAAGACCCGTGCCGCGGTCGGTTTCGACTCGCTGCGCTACGACGACCAGATCGCCAAGATCTCGCTGGTCGGCGCGGGGATGAAGACCAACCCGGGCGTCACCGCGACGTTCTTCGAGGCGCTGTCGAACGCGGGCGTGAACATCGAGCTCATCTCGACCTCCGAGATCCGCATCTCGGTCGTCACCCGTGCCGATGACGTCAACGAGGCCGTGTGCGCCGTGCACACCGCCTTCGGTCTCGACACCGACAGTGACGAGGCCGTGGTCTATGGCGGCACCGGTCGATGATTCCGGCCGAGGCGGGCCGTCCGTCCCTCGCTGACACGCTGAGGGCGGACGCCCGTACGGCCGCCAAGCCCCAGCTCGCCGTCGTCGGTGCCACCGGCGCCGTCGGCTCGGTCCTGCTCGGCATCCTGTCCGAGCGGGCCGACATCTGGGGCGAGATCCGGCTGATCGCCTCGCCCCGCTCGGCCGGCCGCAAGCTGACCGTGCGGGGCGCGGAGGTCGAGGTCGTCGCGCTGAGCGAGGAGGCCTTCGACGGGATCGACGTCGCGATGTTCGACGTCCCCGACGAGGTCTCCGCGCAGTGGGTGCCGGTCGCGGTCTCCAAGGGCGCGGTTGTCATCGACAACGCGGGCACGTTCCGGCTGGACCCGGACGTGCCCCTCGTCGTGCCCGAGGTCAACGCGCACGCCGCGCGGGTGCGTCCGCGCGGCATCATCGCCAGCCCGAACTGCACGACGCTCTCGATGATCGTCGCGCTGGGCGCGCTGCATGCCGAGTACGGGCTGAGCGAGCTGATCGTCTCCTCGTACCAGGCCGTTTCCGGGGTGGGCAAAGCAGGCGTCGACACCTTGCGGGCGCAGCTGTCCGCGGTGTCCGGCACGGAGCTGGGGACCACGCCCGGTGATGTCCGGCGGGCCGTCGGGGACACCCTGGGGCCGTTTCCGGCGCCGATCGCCCTCAATGTCGTGCCCTGGGCCGGCTCGCTCCAGGAGGACGGCTGGTCCTCCGAGGAGCTCAAGATCCGTGACGAGTCCCGCAAGATCCTGGGGCTGCCGGAGCTGCCGGTCACCGCGACCTGTGTACGGGTTCCGGTGATCACGACCCACTCGCTGACCGTGCACGCCCGGTTCGAGAACGAGGTCACGGTCGGCGGCGCGCACGAGATCCTGGCCGCGGCCCCCGGCGTCGTCCTCAGCGACGACCCGGCCGAGGGCGAGTACCCCACCCCGGCCGATGTCGTCGGGACGGATCCGACCTGGGTCGGGCGGGTGCGGCGTTCGCTGGACGATCCGCGGGCGCTGGAGCTGTTCGTGTGCGGGGACAACCTGCGCAAGGGAGCGGCTCTGAACACGGCGCAGGTCGGCGAGCTGGTGGCGGCCGAGCTGCAGGGGTAGGTCCGGTCCGGGACCGTTCTCCCCGTGCCTTACTGTCGTGCTGTTCCGGTGCTGTTCCGGTGCTCTGCCGTTCCCGTTTCTTTCCGGCGTCCCCGCGCCCTGCTGCCGTGACAGCCGGGGACGGTATACGACTTGGCGGGATCGGCCGTCGTGCACTGGCCGCCTGGGAGATACTTTGTGGAGCGTGTGAAGATTCTGTGAGCGAATTGCCGGTCCAAACCTCTTGATCTGGGCTGACGATCTGTTCGACCATTCGCTCCCCGCCGCACTGCAACCGGCAGTTGGGCGGGGAGCGTCTTTGTCGCCGCCCTCAGGGGTGGCTCCGGGCGTGCCGGGCGGGCCACATGGTGAGCCCTTGGGCATGAGGGTCTTCGCGTCGGGGCAATTAGGGCATTCAGGAAGAGCTGGTACGCATGAGGGCATTTGATGCATCGTCAAAAGCGGTGCCTTGCGCGTACAACCCTTATAGGGGGAAGCGTGTCCAACAGGCGTGGCAGAGGTACTCGGATTCACCATCGCCCCAGCGGGCGCAGCCGGCGCGGCAGTGCGCCCACCGCGGCCCCGTGTGTCCGGGGGCATGCCGGTGATCGCTCCCTGGCCCACCACGCGTCCCGCGCAGATTCCCCCTCAGCGTGGGGACACTGACGACGCGATGGCAGCGGGCACCACAGTCGACCACCTCACCGAGACCTATCGCGCGCACTACCGCTCGCTGCTCGGTCTCGCCGCGCTGCTCCTCGACGACACCGCCTCCTGTGAGGACGTCGTCCAGGAGGCCTTCATCCGCGTGCACTCCGCGCGCGGACGGGTGCGCGACCCCGAGAAGACCCTCGCCTATCTCCGGCAGACCGTCGTCAACCTCTCGCGCTCCGCGCTGCGTCGCCGCATCCTCGGGCTCAAGCTGCTCTCCAAGCCGATGCCCGACATGGCGAGCGCCGAGGAGGGCGCGTACGACCTGCTGGAGCGGGACCAGCTGATCAAGGCGATGCGGGGGCTGCAGCGCCGGCAGCGCGAAGTGCTGGTGCTGCGCTACTTCGCGGATATGACCGAGGCGCAGGTGGCCCAGACCCTGGGCATATCGCTCGGCTCCGTGAAGGCCTACGGCTCGCGGGGCATCGCGGCGCTCCGCGTCGCGATGGAGGCTCCGGCATGAGTGGCACGACATTTGGCCGGCACCACCCGTACGACGCGTACGGCTCGCTCAGCCCGAGCCGCCCGAGCACTCCGGACTTCCCGGGTCCCCCGGACTTCCCGGGTCCCCCGGACTTCCCGAGTGCCCCAGACTTCCCGAGCACGTCGATCGACTCCATGAATCACAGCGGCACCCGCACCCACCGGCCCGGCCCGCTCGACCCGGCGCGTCCGGGCACCGCGTACGGCCGGATCCACGAGGTGCCCGGCGCTCGTGGGACTCCCGGCGCGGGGGAGCGGCGTGACCCGGGCGAGCTGACCGGTGCGCGCGGAAAGCCCGCCGATGTGGCGCGTGGGCTGTATGCGGCGCGTGAGGCGCAAGGACGTCCCGACGGCGAGTCGGGTGGCGGCCGTCGGCCCGACGCCGGCAGCGGGCAGGGCACAGAAACCGGCCAAGTATCCGGCCACGGCGATGACATCGGTGTCACGGACGGTGTGCCGGATGGCACGGAGGGTGCGGCGGACGCCGGTGACGAGGCCGACAGCCATGCGTACGGCAACGACGGGCCCACCGGCTCCGGCGGCGGCACCGGCAACGGCGGCGGACCCGGCCGAAGCCACCCCACCGGCGGCGACTTCGGCGACGAGGACGACCTGAGGCGGCTGCTGCACTCCCGCGTCGACGACCTCGAACCCTCGCCGGACGCGCTGGAGCAGCTGCGCCGCGCGGTGCCCGCCCGTCGCCAGCGCCGCCGGCACGCCGTCGTGGGCGCCGCGGCCGCACTGCTGCTCGGCGGTACGTCCATCCCCGCCATGGTCCATGTGGCCAACCTCGCAGGCAGCTCCGAGGAGCGGCCCGCCAATGCGGCGAGCAGCCCGCACCCCCAGGGCGGCGCCGAGGGGGCCCACGGCGAAGGCACCGAGCAGGCCGGTCCGCGGCCGGCCGGCAAGGACGGCGAGAAGCGGGGCGAGGACAAGCCCGCGGGCAAGGGCAAGGCCACCGAGAAGGGCGGCGCGGGCCACGGTGCGGGCGCCGGCACCCCCGCCCCGGACGAGACCATGGACGTCACCTCGCCGGTCTGCGGGCGGGAACAGCTCGGCCAGGGCACCAGCACCGTCGGCGCGGCGGACTCCGCGGGCCGCGTCTACGGCGCGTTCCGGGTGGTCAACACCTCCGCCGCCGCCTGCTCCGTCGAGGGCGGCGGCACCATCGGCCTGGTCGCCCAGGGCTCCACGAAGCCCGACCGCATCCACGTCGTCGACCACACCTCAGGCGACGAGGCCACCGGACTACCCGACCCGGCCACCACCCCTGACCAGCTGGTTCTCAAGCCGGGGGAGGCGTACGAGGTCAAGTTCGCCTGGATTCCGGAGTCCGGCGGCGGCGCCACGGGGTGCGTCAATCCCGGCCCGTCCCCGACGCCCGACGCCTCCAGCGACCCGGGACAGTCACCGGACACCGGGACCACGACCGCCGGCGACAGCGGCGGCCAGGCGGGCGGCGACGAGGGCCCCGGCGACGGCGGTACCGCGTCCGGGAGCATCGTGCTCAGCCACACGCCGGAGGCCGGCGAGCCCGCCGCGGCCGATGCCAAGGTCACGGACGCATGCGCGGGAACGGTCTACCGCACCGAGGCGCTGGCGGCCCGGTAGCCGCCGACGGCCCAGGTCCCGGCCACCGGGACCGGAGCGTGGAGGGGCCGGTGCGGCCCCGCCGCCCGGGCCCCGTACCGTTGAGGGCGTGTACCGGTTCCTGCTGACCCCGCGGTGGTGGGGAATCAACGTCTTCGCCGTACTGGCGATCCCCTTCTGCATCTTCATGGGCAGCTGGCAGCTGAGCCGCTTCGAGGACCGCGTCGACACCCACCAGCAGCAGGAGGACCGCTCCGCCCGGGCCAAGGCCGCGGCCGCCCGCCCCCTGGAGCGGCTGCTGCCCGTCGACAAGGTGACCTCCGGCCGCCAGGCCAGCGCCCGCGGGCGCTACGACACCGGGCACCAACTGCTCGTACCGGCCCGGACGTTGAAGGACAAGCACGGCGAGCGGCAGGGCTTCTACGTCCTCAATCTGCTCCGCACGGACGGCGGCAAGGCCCTGCCGGTCGTCCGGGGCTGGCTGCCCGGCGACGCCGGTACGAAGGCCGACACGGCGAAGGTGCCCGCGCCGCCCAAGGGCGAGGTGACCGTCACCGGAGCGCTGCAGGCCTCCGAGAACCAGGGCACCGACGGTGTACAGGCCGGTGGCGGGCTGGCGCCGGGACAGCTGGGCATGATCAGCGCGGCGTCGCTGGTCAACATCGTGCCGTACGAGGTCTACGACGCCTGGATCACGCTCACCGACGCCCAGGCACCGCTGCGCGCCGTCCCCCCGGCCGCCGCCGAGGGCAGCGGACTGGACCTGAAGGCCTTCCAGAACCTCGGCTACACCGGCGAGTGGTTCGTCTTCGCCGGCTTCGTCGTCTTCATGTGGTTCCGCCTCTTCCGCCGCGACACCGAGGCCGCCAAGGACGCGGCATTGGGGATTGTGGTGGAGGTGGAGGGCGAAGGCGGGGGGCTGGGGAATGGCATTGCTGCCGACCTGGGGGAGGACGGCCTCGGCCGGGGCGAGGGCAGCGGCGACGGGCAGGGGGAGGCGGCGCGGGCCGGGAAGGTCTGAAGGCGCTGCGGGTGGGGGTCCTCTTCGATTCGGGACAGCTCCGGTTTGGGGACCGCTCCGGTTCGGTATCCGCTCAGGTTCGGGACCAGCTCCCGTTCAGGGTCCCGCTTCGTTCGGTACCCGTTCAGGCTGCAACCCGCTCCGTTCCGCGACCCGCACGGGCTCTGCTTCTGCAACGACGTTGCACCTGGTCAGAGGGCGTATCACGGTGGTAGCTGCAATCGGATCGGCGTGCCACGGTAGGCCATATGGCAGACAATGGCACTCACCCGCACGGCCATGATCACGTGCACGGCCATGGTCATCCGCATATCCCTGATCACGTACAGCGCGATCCGCACGCGCACGGGCACGAGCCCGAGCAGTCCCCTCGCGCCCATCACACGCAGAAGCCCGCCCACGACCACGCGAGTGACCGAGCGAACCGTCACGGGCACGGTCACGGGACCGGCCACGGGCATGACCACACGCACGGCCACGGGCATGACCACACGCACGGCCACGGGCATGACCACGCGCACGATCCTCACCGCTCCGGCCGCTGGGCGCGGATGCGGCACCAGCTCGCCCATCTGGTGACCCCGCACAGCCATGCGGCCATGGACAAGGTCGATGCCGCGCTGGAGACCTCCCGCGAAGGCCTGCGCACGCTCTGGATCTCGCTCGGCATCCTGGGCCTGACCAGCCTGATCCAGCTGGTGATCGTCGCGCTGTCGGGGTCGGTGGCACTGCTCGGCGACACGATCCACAACGGTGCCGATGCCCTGACCGCCGTGCCGCTGGGCATCGCCTTCCTGCTCGGCCGCCGGGCCGCGAACCGCCGCTACACCTACGGCTACGGTCGCGCCGAGGACCTCGCAGGCATCGCCATCGTGCTGACGATCGCCGCCTCGTCGGTATGGGCCGCCTACGAGTCCGTGGACCGGCTGCTGCACCCCCGCGAGGTCACGCACCTGTGGGCCGTGGCCGCGGCCGCCGTGATCGGGTTCCTCGGCAACGAGTGGGTCGCCCGCTACCGCATCCGTACCGGCCGCAAGATCGGCTCGGCCGCGCTCGTCGCCGACGGTCTGCACGCCCGTACCGACGGCTTCACCTCCCTCGCCGTCCTCCTCGGCGCGGGCGGCGCGGCGCTCGGCTGGCAGCAGGCCGACCCGCTCATCGGCCTGCTGATCACCGCCGCCATCCTCATGGTGCTGCGGGACGCCGCCCGGGAGGTCTACCGGCGGCTGATGGACTCCGTCGACCCCGAACTCATCGACACCGCCGAGACCGCACTACGCGCGGTGGGCGGCGTCCACGGCGTCGGGCAGGTCCGTATGCGCTGGATCGGCCACACCCTGCGGGCCGAGGCGGACATCGTCGTCGACTCCCGCCTGACCGTGGTGCAGGCCCATGCCCTCGCCGTCGCCGCCGAACACGCCCTCATCCACGCCGTCCCCCGCCTCACCGCCGCGACCGTCCACACGGACCACACCCCCGACGACACCCCCGAGGGGCGGGACCCACATGCGGCCCTGGCCCACCACATCGCAGCTTGACCATCCCCCCGGGGGCCCCTCCCCCCCCGCCCCCGGCCCCTCCCCCCCGCCGAGCCCCTCCCCCCGGCCGAGCCTTTAGCTCCTCTCGATCACATGTCGCTGGGCGAAATCGAGTTCCAGGCGGACCTGCTTGATGCGCTCTTCCACCACGAGGGAGCCGTGCCCGGCGTCGTAGCGGTAGACCTCGTGCGGATGGGCGCGGCTCTCCAGGCGCTGGACGTAGTTCTCCACCTGCTGGATCGGGCAGCGTGGGTCGTTGACGCCGGCCGAGATGTAGACAGGGGCCCGCACCGCGTCCACATACGTCAGCGGTGACGACGCCTCGAAGCGGTCCGGGACCTCCTCAGGGGTGCCGCCCAGCAGGGTCCGGTCCATCGCCTTGAGGGCTTCCATCTCGTCGTTGTACGCCGTGACGTAGTCCGCGACCGGAACCGCCGCCAGGCCCACGGCCCAGGCGTCCGGCTGAGTACCGAGCCCCAGCAGTGTCAGATAGCCGCCCCAAGAGCCGCCCGCCAGCACCAGCCGCTCCGGATCGGCCAGCCCGGACGAGACCGCCCACTCACGCACCGCGGCGATGTCCTCCAGCTCGATCAGCCCGACGCGGTGCTTGAGCGCATCCGTCCAGGCGCGGCCGTAGCCGGTCGAGCCGCGGTAGTTGACGCGTACGACCGCGAAGCCGTGGTCCACCCAGGCCGCGGGCGACGAGGCGAACGCGTCGCTGTCGTGCCAGGTCGGACCGCCGTGTATGTCGAACACCGTCGGGAAGGGACCTTCGCCCGCCGGCTGCTGCACCAGCGCATGGATGCGGCCACCGGGGCCCTCCACCCAGACATCCCGCACCGGCACCGACCCGGGCGCCTTCATACCGGGCGGGTCCAGCACGACCTCGCCGCTCGTCGACCGCACCTCCGGGGGCTGGGCCGCCGACGACCACAGGAACTCCACCGTGCCGTCCGGCCGCGCCGTGGCGCCCGAGACCGAGCCGGCCGGGGTCTCGACCCGGGTCAGCCGACCACCGGCTGCGGCCGCCGCAGCACCGGCACCGGCCGGGGCGCCGTTGCCGTCCGGCGTGCCCAGCTCATAGCGCCACAGCTCGCTCCGTGCCTGGTACTCGTGCTCCACCAGCAGCGCCGACCCGTCGGGATACCAGTCGGCACCCACATCTCCGGGAAGGTCGATGTCCAGGGCCGTCTCCACCCCGGTCAGCGGGTCCCAGATCATCGGCTCCCAGCGGCCCCGCCGCTGATGCCCGACCAGCAGCCGGGAATCCCCGTCGACCGGCGCGAAGCCCATCACCGACAGGCCCAGTTCCTCGGTCCCGCCCTTGGTGTCGTCCAGCTCCGCGACCGTGGAGCCGTCGGGCCGTACGACGCGGATCGCGGAGTGCATCGCATCGCCGTGCTCGGTGTGCTCAAGGGCGATCAGCGAGCCGTCGTGCGCGAGATCGCCGACGCCCGCTGACTCGCGGTGCCGGTAGATCTCGACCGGAGGCTCCCCCGGCCGGACGACATGGACCGTCGAGCCCTCCTCGTCCGTCGAGCACCCGACGACCGACGTCCCGTCGCGGCCGATCGCCAGCCCGCCGGGATACGAGGGGGTGAGACCAGGGGTCGCCGGCTCATCCGGGCCGCCCTCGAACGGCTGCCGCATCCAGACGCCGAACTCATCGCCGTCGGTGTCCGAGAACCACCAGATCCACCGGCCGTCCGGCGACAGCGTCCCGTCCGTGGTGCCGTTCGGCCGGTCCGTGGCCTGCCGCTGCTCGCCGGTGGCCCGGTCCCAGGCATAGAGCTCGAAGGTGCCGGTGGCGTTCGAGACGAACAGGGAACGGTCCGGGGCGTCCTCGGCCCAGTCCGGCAGCCCGATCCGCGGCGCGCGGAAGCGCTTCTCCCAGTCCGGCATCGCGGCGTCCACGCCACCGGGGGACGCCGAGCCTGTCGCGCCCGTCGCCGACCCCTCCGCCCCCGCTATGGGGCCGGCCGCGCCCGTCCTCGTCCCGGCCGCCTGCCGGGTGTCGGTCGTCGAAGGGTGCGGAGTGGTGGTGTCGGGGCCTGGGGCTGGGGTCGTCTCGTCAGTCATGGGCCCATTCTGCGCCCGGTGCAAAAAATCCGTTGGCGAGGGCCACAAGCCTGTGGATAACTTCGCCGAATGCGAAAAATTACGGGCCCCGAGGACTGGCGGGAGGCCAATCGTGCGAGGTGGGACGAACGTGTCCCCATCCACACCGCGAGTGATTATTACGACCAGGACCGATTTCGCCGGGCCCGGGACGTGCTCCGTGATTTCGAGATCGCCGAGGTCGGCGACGTCACCGGGCGGTCCCTCCTCCACCTCCAGTGTCACTTCGGCCAGGACACCCTCTCCTGGGCCCACCGCGGCGCGGCCCGCGTCGTCGGCCTGGACTTCTCCGAGCCGGCCATCGAAACCGCCCGCGGACTCGCCACCGAGCTCGGCTACGGCCCCGACCGCGCGGCGTTCGTCGCCGCCGATGTCTATGACGCCGCCGAAGCCGTCCCCGACGCCGCGTACGACATCGTCTACACCGGCATCGGCGCCCTGAACTGGCTCCCGGACGTGGCGCGTTGGGCCGACACCGCCGCCTCCCTCGTCGCCCCCGGCGGCTTCCTCTACCTCGCCGAATTCCATCCGCTCTGCGACGTCTTGGACGACGAGACCGGATCGCGTATCGTTCACGACTACTTCAGCCGCGACGCATGGGTGGACGAACTCCCCGGCACCTACGCGGACTTCGGCGCACCGACGGTCAAGAACCGCAGCGTCGAATGGCAGCACCCGCTCGGCGATGTCGTCTCCGCCCTGGCCGCCACCGGTCTGCGCATCGACTTCCTGCACGAACACGACAAGACGATGTTCCAGCGGTTCACCGCGCTGCGCCGCGACGACGACGGCTACCACCGCTTCCCCGGCGACCGCCCCCGCATCCCCCTCATGTACTCGCTGAGGGCCAGCCGCCCGCGCTGATGGGGGCCGGGCGCCGGGCGCCGGCCACCCGCCCACGCTCCGGTCGTACGCCCCGCCCCGCCCCGGACCCGACCCGGACCCGGACCCGCCGCCCCGACAGGGCCATGGGCCGCCGCCGACCGCCCACCCCCGGGCGGCTAATCTTCGGACCGGCCCGGACCGGCCCGGCCCGGCCCGACGGCGCCCCGGCCGGGCCCTGCCCACCGGCACCACCCCGGCCCACCGGCCCCGCCGGTCCGCGCGTCGAGTGACGTGACAACGGCCGTGTGGTGCGTGCGGCACCACGCGGCACACAACAACGGGGGTTTCACCGTGCGCATGCCCATACGTATTGCGGGCGCTGTCAGCGTCAGCGCGCTCATGCTGCTGACCGTGGGGTGCGCCGGTCCGGGCGCCGGCAAGGCGAAGCCGGGGGCGTCGGAAGCCGTCACGCCCACCAAGCCGCTGCGGATGAAGGCCGTACCCCGCCCGGCCACCTGGACCGACTCCGACGACAAGGCGCACCAGCTGCGGATCACGCCCACCCGGCTGGCCCGCGGCTCGGACTCCGACCTGGCACACATCCAACTCGACGACGACCTCAAGGGGATGGTGCCGTACTACCTCACCTTCTCCTACACCAACACCGGCAAGAAGACGGTGAGCGAAGTGGACCCGGCGCGGAACTTCTCCGTGAACGGGGCGGACGGCCAGGCCGCCGAGCAGGTCTCCCTGTTCCAGAGCAACCCGATGGCCACCGGCTCGGGCCTGCCGCCCGAGTGCCGCGAGAGCGGCGCGTCCGAACTGGCGGCCGGTGCCACGGCGGCGATCTGCCGGATCTTCATGCTGCCGAAGGACCAGCGGCCGGCGACCGTCTCGTACAAGGACGACGGCGGTGACACCCTCATCTGGCAGGTCGGCGGCGGCAAGGGCGGCGCGTCCGCCGGAGTGCTGCCCGCGGGCAGGCCCGCCGACGGCATCACCGAGGACAGCCGCAGCCGTCCCGTCCCGCTGCTCATCACACCGAAGGGCGTGCGCGCCGGCTCCCTCGCCGATCTGAGCCGCTTCGACCTGGATGCGGACGAGAAGAAGCTGATCCCGTACTACGTGACGATGCAGTACCGGAACAGCGGCAAGTACGACCTGCTGCCCAGCATGAGCGACGGGGTGACGCTGCGTACCAGGGGCGGTCAGACGGTGCAGAAGCTGACGCTGATCGACATCGGCGGCCCCGGGGTCGGCCAGTGCCCCGATGCCGTCCCGGACGAGATGGTCAAGCCGGGCGGCACGGTCACCGAGTGCTCCATCCACCTGCTGCCGAAGGGCGATGCCCCGGCCGCCGTCGTCTTCACCGGCGAGGGGGAGGGCGCGAAGCAGGTCACCTGGCGGGCGCCGGTGGACGACGACAAGTAGCGGCGGCAGACGGGGGCCCCGTGCGGAGAACCGCTCCACACGGGGCCCTTGTCCGCGTCGGCGCCTGCACGGGGCCCTTGTCCGCATCGGCCGTGCGCTGTCCGTACGGGCGTACGGGGCGTTACCGCAACCGCAGCGGCAGGGAATCGAGCCGCCAGCTGCCCGGCAGCGGTGTCCTTTCCAGTTGTTCCGGTGCGACGCCCAGCGACACCTCCGGGTAGTGCGCGAAGAGCTTCTCGAACGCGACTTCGCCCTCCTGTTTGGCGAGGGTGGCGCCCAGGCAGTAGTGCATCCCGTGGCCGAAGCCCACATGGTTCTCGGCGTGGCCGGCGGGGTGACGGGTCAGGTCGAGACGTTCGGGGTCGGTGTAGTGGCGGGGGTCGAAGTTGGCCGATACCAGGATCAGTTGTACGGCGTCGCCCTTACGGATCTTCGTCCCGGCGATGTCGACATCCTCGGACGCAAACCGCATCTGGGTCATATGGACCGGCCCGCACCAGCGCAACAGCTCGTGGACGGCACGGGGAAACAGAGCCGGGTCGTCCCTGAGCAGCCGCAGCTGGTCGGGGTGGGTGAGCAGCGCCGCCGTGCCGTTGCCTATGAGGTGCGCGGTGGTCTCGTGGCCGGCGAGCACCACCGTGAGGATCATGGTGACCATCTCGACGTCGCTGAGCCGGCCGCCGTCGTCGTCATGGGCACGGATCAGCTCGCTGAGCAGATCGTCCGTGAGCGCCCCGCGCCGCTCGCGGATCAGCTCATGGATGTGCTCGATCATCGCCGGGAACGAGGTGCTGAGCCGGTCCGGCTGCAGTGAGACGAGGTCGGCACCCCACTTCCGCCACTGCGGACGATCCTCTTCGGCTATGCCGACCAGGTCGCAGATGACGGTGATCGGCAGGGGGTAGGCGAAGTGCTTGATGAGGTCGACCACGCCGTCCTCGGCGTACTCGGGAAGCCGGGTCAGCAGCTCGTCGGCGATCTGCTCGACCCGCGGCCGCAGGTCGGTGATCTTGCGTGCCGTGAAGGCGCGCGACACCAGACGGCGCAGCCGGGTGTGGTCGGGAGCGTCGTTGTTCAGAATCGAACCGAGCAGATACGGCCGGAAATGCTCGGGCAGCCCCATCATCTCCAGCAGCCTGGCCGTGGGGCTGTCGTCGAACGAGCGCCCCAGGGAGGGGGCCGTCGGATCGTTCAGGAACCGCTGGTCGCGCAGGACTTGGCGGACTTCCTCGAAGCGCGTCACGAGCCAGACGGGTGAGTCGTCCATGAACCGGCCCCGTACGACCGGCCCTTGCTCACGCAGTGCGCCATAACCACCGAACGGATCGGCGATCAGCGCCGGGTCCATCACATTCGGCTCGCCCGGGTGTTTCCCGACATGCGCGGCGAACGGTGAGCTGGATAATGCCGACATCTCTTGATCTCCTCCGGGTTTGGGAGTTGGCCCGTGGGTCCGGGTGGGACCCGGCCGGGCCGGGGCGTGGACGTGGCTCTTTTCTTTCGCGGAACGCGCGGGAGCAGTCGTGGCCGGATATCCGTCAGGCGGAGTCAGTTGGGTGGAGCCGGATGGGAAGGATTCCGCCCCGTGGAGCCGGCGTCATGAAGCCGCTCGCAGGGAGCTCATTGCGCGCATCCGAAGCGGTAGGCATACACCGCATCGATCCGTCGCCCAGGAATGCGCTGCGCAGCTTCAGTCGCGTATCTGCCGGCGCATCTCCTGTGCGCAGAATTCGGTGAATTGCTCATAGACGGCGAGGATTTCGGGAGCGGCCGCGGCGGCGCGGAACCGGGCGGAAGCGGCGTCCGGTCCGGAGCCTGAGCCCGGACCGGTGCCGGAGCCCAGGTCAGAGCCGGGATCCGAGCCGGCGCCGGCCGGCACCTCCAGCGCGCTGCGGAGGGTGTGGGCGAGAATTTCGGCACGCGCCTCCAGGCTGTCCGGGGCGCGATCGGCGAGCAGCGCCTCGGACAGGAAGAAGCCGGTGGCCGTCGCCAGCAAGCTGTAGTGCTGGTGTTGTACGTCGGTGTCGTCGCGGACCAGACCGTGGGCACGGAGCACTTCCAGATGACGACGCAGATTCCGGTCGGCCTGGACCATCAGCTCCGTGAAGTCCTTCTTCGCGGTCTCGGTCAGCCGGCCGAGGATATCGGCGTCATCGGTGTAGAGCGCGCGCAATACCGGTTCAGCCTGGCATTCGAGGAAGTTCCGGCGCATCATCCGGCTGGGCAGCAGCTCCAGCGGATCTTCCCGCATGCGCGCCAACTGCCGTTGGTGCATTCGGAATTGAGCCCTCAGCACGACGGCGAGGAGCAGTGAGTCCTTGGTCTTCCAGTGCAGATAAACCGTGCCCTTGCCGACCTTGGCGCGGCGGGCGATCTCATCGATCGTCACTCGCCCGTAGCCCCAGGCGAGCAGCAACTCGCCTGCCGCGTCCAGGATGCGGTCAGCGCGTTGCTCTCGTTCCACGCCATGCCCCCCTCGACTCCATGACCAGATTTCGAATCCGGTCACACAGTCAAAGCTAGGTCGGACGGAGCCAGGGGATAAGGGTGTTTTCAGTCACCGGCCGGGACGGCGATCCCGGACGCCCAGGCGGGGCCAGGTGTTAGAACACTCTCAGGCCGAGGCGGTTGAACGCCGCGTTGCAGAGGTCGCAATACCGGGCAAAGTTCACCAGTGTTAACCGCCTGACCTGCACAAACGCGACCTGGGTGCAGGGGGTCGGCCGCCGGTCCGGAGGCTTGTCACTCAGACAAGGGATCTTGGGAGCAGGCCGCTACCCGAGATCGGTGATGAGTACACTCGCCGACCATGTGTGAGGCCAGCCGGAACGCAAAACGGCAGAAAATACGTGTTTCCCAGTCATGTGCCGATCCTTCCGTCCGGCACGAAAAGGTGCTGCGGAACTCGGTCGCCGCGCTCGGAGTCGCCCCCCGCCGGGCGTCCGCCGCGGCTGCCGACGGCGTCCCGACGCTCCTCACGCGCGCCGCGGCGGCCTCGGCGGCCGCCGCCGGCGCGGCCGGCCGCAGACACCCCACCCTGACCATGGCCGAGGTCACCCCGGCCGCAACGTGAGGCGCCGTTCGAACCGCGCCCGGCACGCGCAGTCCCGTGACCCGCGCGGTCACTGGCTGCTGCTGATGCTCATCCTGCCCCTCGCCTTCGGCGCCCTGCTCTTCGAGGGCTGGACCACACACGAGGTCGACGCCGCGAAGACCCGGCGCGACTGCACCACCCCGGTGCCGAGCGCGGTGGACAAGGGCGGCCCGGTGGTGCGCCTCAACGGTGACAAGGTGAAATCCGCCGGGATGCCCGTCCGTAACGTGGCGCTCACCTATGACGGGGGCCCCGACCCCGTATGGACGCCACGTCTGCTCGATCTGCTGCGCAAGCATCATGCGAAGGCCACCTTCTTCCTGCGCGGCGCCGAGGTCGCCCAGCACCCGGACCTGGTGCGGCGGATCCAGGCCGAGGGGCATGAGATCGGCTCGAACACCTACACCGGCGCGGTCATGGGCTCGGCATCGGACTTCCGGGCGGGGCTGGAGCTGGAGCTGACGCAGAAGGCGCTGGCGGGCACGGCGGGTATCCGCACCAACCTGCTGAGGCTGCCGCAGACCACCGCGGTGGACACGATGTGCGGCGGCGAGTGGAAGGCGGCCCAGCGGGCCGGCGCGGAGGGCTACACGCTGGTGGCCGCCGACCGGTGGTTCCGTAAGCCGTCACAGGGTGTGATCCGGCAGTTCAGCCAGAACGATGTCGCCTACAGCGACACCAAAAAGCTGCTCAATAACCCCAGAATCGACAAATTCACCACGGTGACCTGGGGGGCCGGGCTGCCCGCGGCCGATGCGCCGGCGCCCGTCTATGAGCGCTGGCTGGGCAAGGCGCTGGTGTGGACCAAGGCCCTCGGGCATGGGTTCGTGAACGGGATGACCTGGGTGCTGGGCATCGCGGGCGGTCTGGGAGTGCTGCGGCTGGCCTCGCTCGTCTTCTTCGCCCGCGCCCATGTGCGGCGACTGGTGCGCTTCCGCCCGGGCTCTCCCTGGCTGCGCGAGATCGTCGACCCGGTGACGGTCCTGGTGCCCGCCTACAACGAAGCGGCCGGCATCGCGTCCACCGTCCGTTCGCTGCTCGCCTCCACCCACCCGCAACTACAGATCATCGTGATCGACGACGGGTCGACGGACGAAACCGCGGACATCGCCGCCGCCATCGACGACCCCCGCGTGGAGGTGATCCGCCAGCCCAACTCGGGCAAGGCGGCCGCCCTCAACACCGGTCTGGCCCACGCGCGGTGCGACATCGTGGTCATGGTCGACGCCGACACCGTCTTCGAGCCGGACGCCATCTACCGGCTCGTCCAGCCGCTCGCCCACCCGGCCGTGGGCGCCGTCAGCGGAAACACCAAGGTCGGCAACCGCCGCCGCCTGCTGGGCAGATGGCAGCACCTGGAGTACGTCTTCGGCTTCAACCTCGACCGGCGGATGTTCGAAGTGCTGGAGTGCATGCCGACGGTCCCCGGCGCCATCGGCGCCTTCCGCCGGGACGCGCTGATGGGCGTCGGCGGGGTCAGCGAAGAGACCCTCGCCGAGGACACCGACCTCACCATGGCCCTGTGGCAGGCGGGCTGGCGGGTGGTCTACGAGGAGTCCGCGATCGCCTGGACCGAAGTGCCCACCTCGCTGAGCCAGTTGTGGCGGCAGCGGTACCGCTGGTGCTACGGCACGCTCCAGGCCATGTGGAAACACCGCCGTGCCGTGTTCGAGGTGGGCCCGGCCGGCCGCTTCGGACGCCGCGGGCTGAGCTACCTCACGCTCTTCCAGGTCGCGCTGCCCCTGCTCGCACCGATCGTCGACGTCTTCGCCCTGTACGGGGCGCTCTTCCGCGGTCCGGTGCTCTCGGCCGGGGTGTGGGTCGGCTTCCTCGCCCTCCAACTGGCCTGCGCCGGATACGCCCTCAAGCTCGACGGCGAGCCGGTGCGGGAGCTGTGGGCGATGCCGTTCCAGCTCTTCGTCTACCGGCAGCTGATGTACCTGGTGGTCATCCAGTCCGTGGTGGCCTTCCTGCTCGGCACCAGGCTGAAGTGGCAGCGCATGCACCGCTCCGGCACCGCCGCGCAGCACATCGGCCAGCCGGTCGCGTACGAGAGTCTGCCGTCGAGATGACCGTCGTCCGTACGCCCTCAGGGGGCCCGCCCGGTTCAGCACCGGACGGCCCCCCTGAGGAGCACGGCCGGGCGCTCCCCACCCGCCGCCGGACCGCGCATTTCCCGCATTCACCCCATTCGCTTGTGCAGATCCGCGCACCATTTGGTGAAGAGCGGATGAGCATGCAGACTGCCGCGCATGACTGATTGGCTGGAGGGGCCGCTCGACGGGAACTGGCGCGGCGGCGAAGCGCAGGCGGAGCACATCAGCGGGCAGATATGGAGCCCGGCCGACCACCCGCCTCAGGTACACCAGGCGCCGCCACCGAACCTCGGCCCGCCCGGCGCCGCCCCACAGGCGCCGGTACCGGTACCCCCACCCCGCTTAAACGGTCACCCCGGCAACGGTCACCCCGGCAACGGTCACCCCGGCAACGGTCACCCCGGCAACGGGCGCCCCGGCAACGGGCGCCCCGCGGCCCGCACCGGCCCTACGGGCCCCGGCGGCGGCACCCCCGGCCGCGGCAGGCGCGCCGCGAGCCCTCCCAGCCGGCGCCGCCGGATCACGCGGGCGCTGATCGTCCTGGCCACCGTGCTGGGCCTCGGCTCCGCGGGCACCTACGTCTGGGCCGACACCGAGCTCAACCGCGAGGTCGACCTGGGCAAGATCGCGGACCGCCCGTCGTCCGGCGGGGGAACCAACTATCTGATTGTGGGCTCCGACAGCCGGGTGGGTCTCTCCGACCGCGCCAGGAAGAATCTGCACACCGGCGGCTCGGCCGACGCCGGTCGCCGCACCGACTCGATGATCCTTCTGCACACAGGTGAACACGGAACGACGATGGTGAGTCTGCCGCGTGACTCGTGGGTGACCATCCCGTCGCACATCCGCCCCGAGACCGGCAAGCACTACCGCGCGTCGAAGAACAAGCTCAACGCGGCGTTCTCGTTCGGCGGCCCCGACCTGCTCGTCCGGACCATCGAGCACAACACCGGCGTGCACATCGACCACTACACGGAGATCGGCTTCGCCGGCTTCGTCGGCATCGTGAACGCGGTCGGCGGTGTGCCGATGTGCCTGGACCGGGACATCAAGGACGAGAAGTCGGGCGCGGACCTGAAGAAGGGCTGCCACACACTCGACGGCCGTACGGCGCTCGCCTTCGTCCGCCAGCGCCACCAGGAGGCCAAGGGCGACCTGGGCCGCGGCGAGAACCAGCAGAAATTCCTGGCCGCACTCGCAAAGAAGGCCGCCACCCCCGGCGTCCTGCTCGACCCGTCCACCGTCTACCCGACCATGAGCGCGGGCCTCGGCACCCTCATCGTGGACAAGGACACCGGCCTGCCGAACCTCACCGCCCTCTTCAAGGCGATGAAGGCCGTCACGACAGGCGACGGCAAGCGCCTCACCGTCCCCGTATCGAACCTCGCCTTCCAAACCCCCAAGGGCAGCGCCGTGAAGTGGAACACGCGCCTCGCAAACCAACTCTTCACCGAACTGAACAATGACCGTCCGGTGACGGTGGGGGCGAAGAAGTGACCGCGTCCGGCAGGGGGCGGCCGGATGAGGGTGGGCGAGGGGACCCGGCGGCCACACGGGCCAGGAGCCCTCTGTCACCCATGCCCTCGGCCCCGCGGCCGCCGCGTTCGCTTCATGCGCTTTGGTCCTCATGCAGCGCCAGCAGCCCCTTGGAGAGGGCGACGGCGACGGCGGAGGCGCGGTCGTTCACCTCTAGTTTGTGGAACATCCGGCGCATGTGAGTTTTGACGGTCGCCTCCGAGACATGCAGGGACGCGGCGATCCTGGAGTTGGACTGGCCGCGGGCGACAAGTTCGAGGACCTCACGCTCGCGCTGCGAAAGCGCGGGTGGCGTCGTAGGAGACACGACCTCGGAGACGAGGTGGGGCAGGGTGCGTGGCGAGACGGGGACCGCACCGTGCACCACCTGGCCGACACCGGTCACGATCTCGTCCGTCGAGCAATCCCTGAGCAGGAAGCCGCGGGCACCCGCCTTGAGCGCGGTGACGACCTGCCCCGGGTCCTCGGCGAGGGCGATGACGGCTGCCTTGCCGCCCTGCCGCCGGAGGGCATCGACCAGGTCGGGGATGTGCGAACCGCCGCAGCCGGGCGTCAGTTCGGCGATCACGGCGTCGGGCTCGGCGCGCAGGATGTCCGTCAGGCCCTCCGCCACAGTGGGCGCGGTGGCCACCACCGTCATGTCGGGGCGTATGTCGACGACCGAGGCCAGACCGGCGACGGTGATGGGGTGCGAGGCGATGATGGCCACCCTGATCCCCGCGGCCTGCGAAACGTTCATCGCTCGCCCCCGCCGTTCCGGCGAAGCACGAGATGGGCGACGGTGTTCATCTGCGCGCCGGAGCCGGGACGGGCGCCCGCGGAGGCGAGCAGGCCGCCGATACGCGGAGCCCGCGCCCATATCCGCCGGGCTTGCGGGGTGCCGGGGCCGTGCCCGCCGAGCCCGCCCTGGTACACCTCGGACCGGACGTCAAGCACCTGGCGTTCGACCTCGGCCGCCACAGCGCGGAGTTCCGGCAGGGACATGGACGCGGCGAGCTGGTCGCGCAGATAGGCCTGTTCGGAGGCGTCTCGAGCACCGAGCGCAGCGGGGACCGTCCGGCCGTCCCAGTCCTCGGGGCGCAGGAGATCGACGACGTAGCAGTGGCCTCCCGGTGTCAGCATCCCGGCCAGGGCGTGTACGACGGTGAAGGGATCGCGCATCAGTGCCAGGCTCAGGTGGACCAGGATCAGGTCGAAACGGCCGAAGCGGTGGTCCGCCGGGTCCGCCAGGTCTTCGGCGGCAACAGCGTGGACATGAATTCTTCGGCCGGGACCCAGAAGGCGGCGGGCGGACCGTACCGCGGTCTCGCTGGGGTCAATGCCGACCAGCTCGGCGTCGGGTAGGTGCTGACGGATCCGTGCGAGGCTCCCCCCGGTGCCGCAGCCCACATCGAGAACACGGGAGGGCGGGTGTTCTCCCAGGACCAGTCCCACCTCCACACAGAGGGCGCGGGACAGCTCCGTCTCCCGGTCGTCGTAGCACGTGCTCACGGCTGCCATCGAAGGGTGCTCGAACCATTTCCGTGCCTGGTCCCGCTTCCCTTCCCCGGCGCGTAACGTCCGATGGACTAAGTTCCGCTCGTTGATGTCGGACTCCTCGATATCGAGACAAGGGCACGGGAAACCGGAGGGCTCCTTGCCCGAGTTCTGAAGGCGGTGGTCGTCGGTCCAACAGAGGACGGGTGGGCACGGGGAAAGACGGAAGCCACTGTCCGTGCGTTGCATCGTGGTGGGCGCGACGGACAGAACGCCCGGGGCGCGGAAGCCGTACGCAGACGGGTGGGACCTCCGACGACACCGCGGCCGGCCTCGTGGGCGGCGGGGGACACCTGCCGGCCCCGCGGCGCCGTCACCGGCACGAAGATCTGTCGCGTTCACGCGTACGACCGCCCTCCCCCGTTACAGCAGTCCCGTCGCAGCGCCGTAGCCGGCGCCGGGCTCACGAGGATTCGTGACCGGGCGCTTGGGCACAGGACGCAGTCCCCAGGTCCCCACACAAGCTCGTCGCCCCGTCTGTGCCCCCCGACACCCGAACCGTCGTCACTTCCCGCCGCTGCAGGATTCCATGGAGTCAGGCATGGAATCGCTCACCCGGGCCACGAGAACGGCGCGGGAACACAGGTGGCCAGGCAGAAACACACCCCGGTCATGACTTGTCCCTATGCTAGATCGGTCCTTTCGAGGTTGCGGGTCCTTCCGGCCAGAGATTCGCTCACCAGCTCGAGGCCGGTGTCCTGTAACGCCGTTCAGTCCCAGCCGCCCGGAGCGGGCAGGCGCGGGATCTCCTCCACGGGCCCGGAGGTTCCCCGCCTCCGGACGTCGCGCCGTACCGGAGCCGCGACGGCCAGGACACCGTTGTGCGCGATATGCGCGAGGGCCGCCGCCGGCAGACCGCCGGTCGCCGCGGCGACCGTGAAGAGCATCGCGGTGACAGCCACGTACGGCAGGGAACGCCAGCCGGAGTTCGGCAGGTGGAGAAGGCAGAAGGCGACCAGGCACAGCGCGATCGCCGGCGGGAGCGGGATCCCCAGCGCGGTCAGCGCCACCGGTCCGGCCATGCGCCACAGGATCTCCTCCCCCAGGGCGCAGCCCGCCAGGTGCGCGCCCTCCACCGCGCGCTCACGACGGCCTGCCCGGGGCCTGCCGTGACGGCGCCTCAGGGGCCGCCCGGTGCACCGCGCGGCCGCCCACGGGAGCGCAACTCCCGCCGCGACGGCCGCCACCAGGATGGCCGGTTCCCATGGTGGCCAGGCCATGAGGGAGACCGGCCACGCCGCGTCCGCGGGGGACTCCGCTGCTCCCCATGGAACGGTGAAGGCCGCCGGGCCGGCACCGATGGCGAGCACCGCGCAGAGCGCGAGCAGCATCGTCGCCCTGTCGTAGCGACGCAGCCGATTGTGGGAGCGCAGGTGCCGAAGCAGCCGCGGAACGGCGGTGTGCGCGGCGAGGGCGCCGAGGGCCAGGACGCTCCCCGCCGTGGCGGGGAGCAGGGCGGCGGTCATGCCGTCGGCGGCCCGGGACGGTCTGCGGTGCCCTCGTCGGCAGGCGGGCCGAGCAGTACGACGTAGAGCGGGGACTCGTTCACCCCGTCGTAGTCCATGTCGGCCGTGAAGTCGTCGTCCAGGAAGCCGCCGATCGGGCGGGAGGCGAGCCCGTAGGCGGTACCCAGGAGCAGCAGGTTCTGCCCCAGATGACCGGCCTCCAGCAGGCAGAACCGCAGGGAGCGCTGGCCGTACTTGAACCGGGAGCGCCAGAAGGAGGCACCGATGACGAGCATGGCCGCCGCGTCGCCTGCCATCTCGGGCTGGAGCGTTGCCAGGTGGAGTGCCTCATGGTCGACCTCCCGCAGCCAGGTGAGGCCGTGGCGGAACGGGTCGTAGTGGTGCAGCCCGGGTCGCAGGCCCTCCACACGCTGGGCGATCACGTAGAGGTCGAGGGGATAGAGAGCACCCCCCGAGGGGACGGGCCGGCGGGGCCACCCCTGGACCAGGCGGACCCGGTACGAGCGCTCCAGCATCCCGGAGAGTACGGGCAGCGGCAGTTCGCCGGGGCCGAAGGTCTCGGAGCTGCGCCGGGCGTCGATGACGCCGGCGAGATCTGCCTGCAGCGGCGCCGGGTCCGGCAGGGGTATGAGCGAGCGGCTGGGGTTGAGGCGGGCCGCGCGCTGCGTCAACAGCCGCAGTTCCTCCGATTTGTCGAGGGCGACGCCACCAGGGACGTCCCAGCTCAGGGCTCGGAGATGGAGCTTGGAGGCTTCGAAGTAGCACTCCATGGGGTCGTCGAGCGGGGGAGGCGACTCACCGTAGACGGCGTCGATGAGGTTCGCCCCGTGCAGGTTCTCTGTTTCGGGCATGGTCGCCTCCGGCTCAGGGATAGGGGTGCGGGAAGGGGTTCAGCTCGGCGTCGGTCAACGGTCCGCCGAGCAGGCCCAGTTCGACCGGCCGGGAGCGCAGACGCGGTGGTCCGATGAACCGCGCCCGGAAGGAGGAGTCGAGCGGGACCAGCGCGGGAGCGAAGACCCGAGCCACGATGAGGCCGGCGTCATAGACGTCGGGGCTGGTGGCGTCGGCGAGGTACACGTCGATGCCCTGACGGTGGAGCCGTTCCAGGACGGCGCGAGCCAGGGCGCGCGGACGGTGGTCGGGCAGTACGGGCAGGTCCGCGACGGCCACCCGCTCCGTGCTCGCGTCCAGGAACTCCGTCTCGTGCTCCAGTCCTGGCCCGGCATAGAGGCGCACATGGTCGTCGAAGCGATGCACCTCGGCCGCGAAGTCGGTGTCCGGGGGCAGGAGGTTGCCCTCGCGCTGCTCGGCCCGCATCCACACCCGTGTCTGGAACGCCTCGATGACCGATTTGACGATCGCCCGCTGCGGAGTACCGGCCGCGGCACCGCCGACCGCGATCGGGCTGATGTCAGTGACACGGTTCCGCACGACGGTCAGCACGGCGGGAACGTCGCAGAAGCGACTCAGGTCGACCAGGGAGACATCCAGTCCGGCCGGCCGGACATGGCGGTCGAAGAACGCCTTGACCTCGGGGTCACTGTCGGGGTCGATGAGCGGCATGCTCAGCCGGTTGTGCCATACGGTGCTGAACCCGTCACGTTCGACGAGTTCCAGCAGTCCCGAGCAGAGAGCTTCGTCCCAGGTACAGCCGGCGGCCAGTCCGTTGCTCGTGCTGTTGGAGATGCGTTCGGCCGTCTCGCGGTGCGGCCCGGACAGGAACACGAGAACGGCCGGGAGCCAGGTGGCGCTCCCGTCCCGCAGATCGGTGCCCCGTATCCAGCTGATGCGGGTGTCCTCGGTGAACCGGGTGAACGGAAACTCCGGGTCGGCGTACTGAGCGTCGGTGAACAGCCTCAGTTGCTCAGGAGAGACGGCCGGTTCGCCCCTGGCGGTCAGCTCCGACCAGGTCGCCTGGACCATGGCCTGCTCCCACCAGTAAACGGCGCTGTACCGCTCCACGGTCTCCGCGATGGCCGAAAGGGTGGCGGAGCGTTCGTCGAGGGAGCCTCCGCCGGCCGCCTGGGCGCAGGGCTCGCCCACGAGGTGCTCGGACTGGCAGGCGCGGGCGCCCACGGCGAAAGCGAAGGCGTCGTCGACGTCGTGCATCTGGCGGTACAACCGGGTTGCTACGCCCACGACTTCGGACAGCAGGGGCCTGAGCAGGCGCTCGGACTCCGCTGCGGGGGTCCACTCCGGCCCTTCTCCCTCAGGGAGCCCGTCCCGTGCGCGGGCGGTGGCGAGGTGATCTGCAGTGGTCGTCAACTCCGCCGCCCTCCGTCCGTGTCGTCGTGGCGGTGCAGGGGCACGCCGGCGTCGGGATGGAACCAGATCATGGGGTAGCCCCGGTCACGGGCCGGTGAGCACTCGGGGCAGCGCGGCACCCGGAACAGGCGGTGGGTGTCCAGCCGGAGCCCGCTGGAGGTCATCTCCAGGGTGTGCATCCCGCCGGGAGTGGCAAGACCGGCGTTGGTGTCGGTGAGTCCGAACCACTCCACGACCCGCTCGACGACCAGCCCTACCTGCATGGTGGTCAGCCCGGGCCACAGGGCCGCGCGCTCTCCGCCGTCGCGTACGGGACGGGCGGCCAGGATGTCGTCGATCAGGGCCCGGTCGGGGAAGGACGCCGCGCGGCGCAGCCGGTAGCACGCGAAACATGCCGACTCGGAGGGCAGCGTCCACGGTCCCACCAGGGCGCGCCGTCCGTCGAACGGAATGACCGGAAGCCAGGTGCGTCCGCTCTTGAGCGCCTGGGTGTTCCACTCGCCCAGGACGGGGTCGCTCTCGCTCTCTCCGGCGACGATCACCACGTCGCGGACGTGGTCGGTCGTCTCCGGTACGGCGTCCGGTACGGCGGCGGTCTCGGTCCGCACACCGGCGTCGCGCAGCGATGTCACCAGGCGTTCGGCGAGCAGTCCCCGGCCCAGGACGGTGGCCGTTCCCTGTTCGAGTCGGGTCTGCACCGTGCGCAGCGGGACATTGCGCAGTACCCGCAGCCACATGCCGACGGCCGCGGGCGGGACGTCATGAAGGTCGTCGGCGGCCTCGTCGCGGTGGAGCAGGCCGGCTTCGGTCATCTGCGTCAGCACGGATTCGAGTGCCAGCCTGCGGGTGTCGTCGATGTCGGAGCCGACATCCAGGGTGCGCCTCCCGTCGGAGAGCACGGTCAGCAGGGCCTCGGTGAAGGCCGGTAGCCGTCCGCCGACGAGGCGGGCGACGTGGTCTCCCTGCCTGATCAGGACCGCGTCCTCGGTCACTTCGACCTTCACGCCGGGATTGACGGCGACGGCGATGCCGTCCTGGGGGCTCATGAGCGTGTTCCTTTCGTCGGGGCGCCGAGCTTGTCGGCGGTGCCGGGGCCTGGCTCCGGCGCGGGTCCGGCGACGGACGCTGCTGCGTGTGCGATGCATGCCTCAAGGGGGCGCGGCGGGCGGCCGAGGGCCTGTTCGACGAGCGGGCTCGTCGGGTGCTCGATACCGATCCACTGCTGGTGGTGGGGCACCCGCAGGGCCACGTCCAGGCTCCATCCGACGCTCACGCACAGGGCGTCGACGAGCTGGGCGGGCTCGAGCACGTGGTAGTCGGCCCGGGACCCCAGGGCCGAGGCCAGCCGATCGACGGCCGTCGCCACCGTCACGGACTCGTGGCCGGTGATCTCGTAGACCCGGCCGGCGCGTCGTGCCGGCTCGGTGGCCAGCACCGCGGCGAGGTCGAGGACGTCCTCGACGGCCAGCCAGGGCACCCGGCCACCGGAGAAGCAGCCGTAGACGGTGGAAAAGTCCTCGATCTGCCGTGCGACCTGGGCGAGGTCCACGTCCATCGGAGCGCAGCGCAGGACGCAGTGGTCCGCGTGGGCCTGGGCAGCCGTGCTCTCGGCTCGGGCAACTTCGGCCAGGTAGGGATTGCTCTCCGCGGCGGTGTCGGCCCCGAGGGCCGAGATGATGATCAGCGGAAGGGACGGGGCGAGCGGATAGCGGCACGCCTCGGCGTGTGCGGTCGGGGTCAGGGACGCCACGTCCACCAGTGCACAGTTGGCTTCGGCAGGATCGCTGACCAAGACCGCCCGGGATGTGGCCTCCAAGGCCCTGTGTAACGCGGGTCGGCCACCGATGAACAACAACCGCAAAGGTGCGGGAGTTCCGGATGTTTCTGTACGCATGACAAGAGTTTTGCTCTGTTTTTGTCCGGGCGAGGACATCCGATCAACTGAATTCCCCTGTCCGTCGATCAGATGACGCCGCAATTCATTCCGTGAACCGGCAACCGGGTCCCGGGCCAGGCCCTGCGGCCTGCGAAGGCGCCCCGAGCCAGGCCGCGAAGAGAACGGCTATCGCCGGGGGAGAGGGCGGAGGTAAACCGATGGGTGGACGCCCATAATCATCCGGGGGTCCCCCTTGAGCCGGGCCGAGGAAACATCCGATGCTCTTTCCACGGCAGTCCCAGCCGTACTCTCCGACAACACAGTTCAGGGGGAATACATGATCAAGGTTCTTGAGATGGCCGGTGATGTGGAAGAGATCGAACTCTCTTTCCACGGTGAGGAGTCGAGCTACTTCGAGCCGACCGCAGCTCGTTGCAGTTCGTCCAGCACCTGTACCTGCTGCTGCACCGGCTGACGCAGCCGACGTGCGGGCCCGGGCCGGCCGGTCCGGACCCGCACATCCTGTGGTCCGGTGCCCGGGGGCGACCCCGGGCACCGGACCGTACCGTTCCGACAGCAGGTGAGGATGCGCCCGTGACCGAGACACCAGCATTGCGACCGTACTCCGCCGCCCGCACCGGGCAGCGCTCCGGGCTCCTGGACCTGGAGATCACCCGGACAGATCCGGGCTACCTGGCCCGTCTCCATCCGGACCTGCGGCAGTTCGTGATGCGTCGTTTCCTCGACGATGCCATCGACGACTTCGAGGAACTCCACGCGGTGTCCGAGCGAGGGGTGGCAGGTGACCGGCGTCCGGGCATCGCCGCGAACCTGGCCGGTGCGGTGGCCCACCGGGACGAAGAACAGCTGGTGATCGCCGGGCAACAGGTCATGCAGAGCTGGGAGCGCCCCCTCATGGCCGAACTCAGCAGGCTCGCTGCCGGCTCGCACGGCCATGTTCTCGAAGTGGGCTTCGGCATGGGAATCTCGGCATCCCTGCTCCAGGAGGAAGGGGTCGCCTCGCACACCGTCATTGAGGCCAACCCCGAGGTGGCAGAGACGGCGCGGAAGTGGGCGGACGAAAGGAGCGCAACGACGCGTGTCGTCCAGGGCCGCTGGCAGGACGTCATCGACTCACTCGGCACCTTCGACGGAATCCTGTTCGACACCTACCCCGCGGATGAGCACGAATACGACCAGTATGTCGTCCGCGACGCCGCCTACATCGAACACTTCCTGCCCGCCGCCGCCGGCCATCTGCGGCCGGGCGGCACCCTGAGCTACTACACGATGGAGATCGACTCGCTCAGCCGCCGCCACCAGCGTGCGCTGCTGCGCCACTTCAGCAGCTTCCGGGTCGGTGTGGTCTCCGGCCTGGAACCGCCCGTCGACTGCACGTACTGGTGGGCCGACTCCATGGCTACGGTGGCCGCCATCCGGTAGCTGCCGCGGGCGCACGGACCCGCGTCGCCCACGGCCCGGCTCATCACCCCGGCAAGCTGATGAGCCCCGCCGACAGCGCCGCCATGACGGCTTCCGTGCGGTCCGATACGCCGAGTTTTCGGAAGGCGCTGAGCAGGTGGGTCTTGACGGTGGCTTCGCCGATGCCCAGTTGTTCGGCGATGCGGGCGTTGGTCCGCCCCTGGGCGACGAGGGCGAGGATCTCGATTTCGCGCGGGGTCGGGGAGGAGGCGGCCGTACCGCTGCGCCGCCGTGCCATCTGCAGGGTGACCGCGGGGGTGATCACGGAGCGGCCCACGGCGGCGGAGCGTACCCCTGCCACGAGTTCGGGTGTGGAGGTCGACTTCAGCAGATAGCCGATGGCGCCCGCCTCGATGGCACCGACGATCGACGCGTCGTTGTCATAGGTCGTCAGCACCAGGACGCGGCAGTCCGGCACCAGCGAGCTGATCTTTCTGGTGGCGGCGATGCCCCCACCGCCGGGCATGCGCAGATCCATCAGCACGACATCGGGACGCAGCGCTGTCGTCGCGCTGACCACGGACGTACCGTCCTGGGCCTCGCCCACGATCTCGATGTCGGACTCCAGGGACAGCAGCGCCACGATGCCCTGGCGTACCACGGTGTGGTCATCCGCCACGATCACGCGGATCGGTCGGGGACGCTCACCGTCACCGTCGTTCCCTTTCCCGGTCCGCTCCACAGCTTTACCTCTCCCCCTGTCCCGGCGATCCGTTCCCGCATGCCCACGATTCCCAGTCCCGTTCCGGGACTTGCCGACTGGTCGAACCCGACCCCGTCGTCGGCCACGGTCAGCACCACACGGTCCGGGAGGTACTCCAGTGTGAGCTCGACCGATGTCGCCCGCGCGTGCTTGTGCACATTGGCGACGGATTCCTGCGCTGCCCGCAGGAGTGTGACCTCCCGTGTGACCGGGACCGCGCGTGGTCTGCCGCGTATCCGGAGCCGGGCCTCGCACCCCCAGGTTCCGTCCAGGAGACGTTCGAGCGCCTTGGGCAGCGTCGACTCCAGGCCTTCCGAGACCCCCTCCATGACCAGGGCCCTGGCCTGGCGGTGGTTGTCCTCGGCCGTGCGGCGGGCCAGCCGGATGTGTGCGACGGCCTTCTCGGGGTCGGTGGCGAGTTCGGCCTCGACGGCCTCCAACAGCATCCGGATACTGCCGAAGCCCTGGGTGAGGGTGTCGTGGATCTCCCGCGCAAGCCGCTGCCGCTCGGTCAGCACCCCGTTTCTGTGGCCCGCCTCCACGAGTTCGGACTGTGTTTTCTCCAGTCGGGTCAGCAGGCCCTTGCGGTCGTGCGATTCCGCCACGATACGGGCGATCCACCAGCCCAGGGCATGGCTGTATCCCGCGGCTGTGGCGGCGAGAACCAGCCGTGAGCCGACCGGGAGGCCGGGGGCGGACAGCAGGATGGCCAGGCCGCCGGAGAAGGCGAAGAGCGCCGACCCCACATGGGCGACTGCGGTCCGTGCCGTCGAATACAGCAGCAGTGAGACCGGCGCCGTGCCCAGCCAGACCACCGGCGCCGTGGCGAGCGCGGCACACCACAGAACGATGAGCAGTACGGCGGCGCGCTCTGTTCCCCGCCCACCACCGTCCCGGTGACGCCTCACCAGGCGTCGCGCCAGCAGCGCATGCCATAAGAGCGCCGCGCAGAGCACACCTGCCGCAGCCCAGGTCCGGAGCACCCCGCTCGGTGGAAAGGCAGCCAGGGCCCCGGCGGACAGGGAAGCCGTACAGACCCAGAGCACGGACCACACGGCGGGGCGGAACTGCCAGACATCGGACGCGGCCGTGGAGGGCGGGCTGTTGGACTCCGGCACGGCGCGGCTGCCCCCCTCGGGTCGCTGGGCGTAAAGCCCCATTATCCGCGCGGAAGGTACGGACACCCCTCCACCGATAGGTGGAGGCGTGCTCAGCCGAACGATGGTGTCCGCCTCTTCGTGCCGGGGCCAGGCTGAACTGCATGAGACAGGAACGGACTTCCCGGGAGGCGGTGCTCAGTGCGGAAGGCATCGGCCTGTCCCGTGCGGGCGTTACGGTGCTGGCCGATGCAGGGCTGACGGTGGCCGAGGGCGAGGTGGTGGCGCTGCTGGGCCCGAACGGCGCCGGCAAGACCTCCCTCGTCGAGTGCCTTGAGGGATTTCAACGGCCGCAGAGCGGGCGCATCGAGGTCCTGGGGCGCGATCCGTGGCGGGCTCCAGGTCACTGGCGGGCCCGCATCGGAGCCGTGCTGCAGGACTGCCGGATCGAGAGCGAACTGACCGTGGGTGAGTTCACCGCCATGACCCGGGGGTACTACCCCGATCCTCTGCCGGTACAGGATGTGCTGGCCGCGGTGGGCCTGGAGGGCCTGCACCGCCGCAGGGTCGCCAAGTTGTCGGGCGGCGAGCGCCGCCGGCTGGACATCGCCATGGCCCTGATCGGCCGGCCCGAACTCGTCTTCCTGGACGAGCCGACGACCGGGCTGGACGCCCAGGCCCGCCGTGACCTGTGGGAGATGCTGCGCTCCTTACGCACCGACGGCGTCGCGATGCTCCTCACCACCCACCTGCTCGAAGAGGTGGAGGCCCTGGCCGACCGGGTGGTGATCCTGGTGCGGGGGCGCGTGCGGCGGGAGGGGACCGTCGCCGGACTGCGCGAGCGGAGCGGGCTGCCCGCCCGGGTCGGGTTCCTCGCGCCGGAACTCACCGGCGGCGCACGGCCACCCGCGCTGAGTGAGGCGGAGTACGACGCTCCGACGGGGCGCTGGACCCTCACCACGCACGATCCCGCGGAGGCTGTGCAGCGGCTCTCCGCGGCGGCGTCCCGCGAAGGCTTCAGCCTGCTGGACCTCGCAGTGCGGACGCCCACCTTCGAGGACGTCTACCTCGACCTGCTGCGCAGCCTGGAGGTGGCGCCCCGATGAGCCGGAACGCCCCCGCCCGTAACCGGAGGGAGCAGAGCGCCGCCGCCGTGCCCGGTGCGGTGCGCACCTTCGGCCGGCAGCTCCGCTACGACCTTCTGGCGCAGGCGCGCAATCCTGCGGCGGCCTTCTTCTCGCTCGGCCTTCCGCTGATCTTCCTGATCACCTTCACCTTGATCGGGGCGAGGGGAGACGACACGGCGGTCTACTACGCCCCGGCCACCATGGCGATCGCCGTCGTCAGCGGCACCCTCTCCAACATCGCGATCACGCTGGTCTACCTGCGGGAGTACGGCCTGCTCAAACGCCTCCAGCTGCTGCCGGTGCGCCGTGCGGCACTGCTCGGCAGCCGGGTCGGCGCCTCGGGACTGCTCTCGTTGGGAGGCGTGCTCCTGCTCGCCGCGTACGCCGCCGCGGTGCACGGAGTGGTGCCCGAGCAGCCGATGTCCGTGGTGGCGGCCGTGCTGATGCTCGCCATGGCGGGCAGCGCCCTGGGACTCGCGCTCACCGTCCTGATCCCCGGGGAGAACGCGGCCGGCCCGATCGCCAACGCCCTGGCACTGCCGCTGCTGATGGTCTCCGGCGGCTTCTTCCCCCTGGACGCTTCCCCCGAGTGGGTCCGGCAGCTGGCTTCCTTCCTGCCCTTCGGCTCCGGAATCGACGCGGCGGTCGCCGGCTACGAGGGTGCGGCGACCGTAGCCGATCTCGGTGAGACGGCCCTGGCCACCGGCGTCTGGACGGCCGCGGCGCTCACGCTGGTCGCCACCCGCTTTCGCTGGGTGCCGCGGCGCCGCCGATGACCCCGTGGGAGGGCATGGCGGGCCCTGTGCCCCGATCCCATTCATCAGGAACGGAAGAGGAGTTCGATCGCCCATGAAGAACAAGAAGAAGCAGCCCTCGTCAGCCAGGGAGGCCGCGGTAGGGGCATCGGTCGCCCTCGTCATGAGCCTTCTGGGAGGCTGGGCGGCCTACGGCTTCTCGGGCAGCTATTCCGTTGCCGCGGCCGCGACAGGGATGGGCCTGGCCATAGGTCTGGTGATCTACCTGGTCGTCGCCCGCTCCGGCCGCTGACGAGGGACTGCCGGAGCCCACACCGAACACCCGGCTCACGGACCACCGCTGCCGTCGCGCTGCACCGGCGGCAGCAGGAGATCGCGCTCGGGGTGCTTCTCGCCCGTGACGCCACCGTCGACACCCAGGTCTGAGCGGGCCGCCTCATGGAAGTCGTTGATTCCCCGGAACACGGCGCGATTCCGTTCACGCCAATCGGCCAAGGTGCCGTCGATCTTCCCGTTTGCCTGCCAATCGACTTTCAGGGCCAGGGCGTTGAGTTCGTGCGCCGCCTCTACGACGTCGTCGCCGCCGAGCAGCATGATCCGCTCGAAGGCGCGCCCCCGTAACCGGCCCGCCGCCGACATCTCCGCCAGCATGTCCTGCTCGCTCGTCTCGCCGGCGCGTATGCCGTTCCGGTGCTCATAGAGCTGCACCGCGAGGAAGATGCACGACCGCATGCTGTCGACGTAACCCTCGTACGCATCGAGCTTCTTGCTGTCCCAGCGCGTCACCAATTCGTGCTTCTTGCGCTGCCGTTCCATCGCGTAAGTGGTCAGGTGCGTGGAAATCGATCCCAGCAACACCGCGGCGATCGTGGCCCATTGCTCGCCGGCATCCATGCGTCCCCCCGGTACGCGCACTCTTCGCTACGACCGGGCGATCATATAAGTGCGGGCCCGCCGCCGGCCCGGCTACAGAAACAGCCCCCAGGCCCCGTCGAGCGACCAGGTCTGCCAGCTCATGGCGAACAGTGCGGTGACGGAGATCAGCGTCATCATCAGGTTCTGGCCCTGCTCCGCCCAGTCGTGGATCATCAGCGCGAGGTAGATCAGGTTGAGCACCGCCCCGGCGGCCAGGGCTATCGGGGTCAGGAGGCCCACGATCAGGCCGAGGCCGAGGGCCAGTTCCGCATAGGCGACGAGGTATGCCATCAGGCGGGGGTGGGGCTTCACGAAGCGGTCGAAGCTCTTGCGGACGGCGGGCCATCGGTGTTCGGCCGCGATGCCGGCCGCCCAGGTGATGCCGCCGCCGGTGAACCAGGTCTTCTTGTCCTTGTGGCGCCAGCTCTCCAGCCACCACAGCCCGAGGCCGATACGGAGGACGGCGCACCATTCGGCGCCGCTGAGCCAGATCGTCTGCATGCTGCCCCCTCGACTTCCAAGCTGAACTGACGATGCGTCAGTTCAGCGGAAGGCGCGCGATCCCGCAAGGGGGTGGAGTTCCCGGCCCCGCCTTGTCGTCGCAAGGGTGAGCCCATAACCTCCGAACTGATGGGTCGTCAGGTATCGGTCCGGCGGCGTGGCCATCCGGCAGGCAGTTGGGGGTACAGCGTGATCAGCAACGAGAACGGCACGGCGGAGCTTCCCAGGGTCATCAGCGTGGATGATCACGTGATCGAGCCCGCGCACCTCTTCCAGACCTGGCTTCCGAAGAAGTACCAGGACAGGGGGCCGAAGCCCTTCACCGCAGGCATCGGCGAGCTGGAGTACGTCGGCGGGAAGTACCGGTTCACGACGGACCCCGAGGGGCAGATCACGGACTGGTGGGAGTACGAGGGGCTGATCTTCCCGTACAAGCGCATCATCGCCGCCGTGGGCTTCTCCCGCGACGAGATGACGCTGGACGGGATCACCCGGGAGCAGATGCGGCGCGGCTGCTGGGACCCCAAGGCCCGGCTGGCGGACATGGACCTCAACCACGTGGAGGCGTCGCTCTGCTTCCCGACGTTCCCGCGCTTTTGCGGGCAGACCTTCGCCGAGGCCGAGGACAAGGAGGTCGGGCTCGCCTGCGTGCGGGCGTACAACGACTGGATGGTGGAGGAGTGGTGCGGGGACAGCGGGGGCCGGCTGATCCCGCTGTGCCTCATCCCGTTGTGGGACATCGACCTGGCGGTCGCCGAGATCCGGCGCAATGCCGCGCGTGGGGTGCGTGCGGTGACCTTCAGCGAGATTCCGACGTACCTGGGGCTGCCGTCCATCCACTCCGGCTACTGGGACCCGTTCTTCGCCGCGTGCGAGGAGACGGGCACGGTCGTGAACATGCACATCGGCTCGTCCTCGCAGATGCCGGCGGCGTCACCGGACGCACCGCCCGCCGTACAGGCCTCCCTGAGCTTCAACAACGCGATGGCCTCGATGATGGACTTCCTGTTCAGCGGCGTCCTGGTGAAGTTCCCCCAGCTGAAGCTCGCCTACAGCGAGGGCCAGATGGGGTGGATCCCGTACGCCCTGGAACGCGCCGACGACGTCTGGGAGGAGCACCGGGCGTGGGGCGGGGTGAAGGATCTGATCCCCGAGCCGCCGTCGTCGTACTACTACCGGCAGATCTTCTGCTGCTTCTTCCGCGACAAGCACGGCGTCGCCTCGATCGAGACCGTGGGCGTCGACAACGCCACCTTCGAGACCGACTACCCGCACGTCGACTCGACCTGGCCGCACACGAAGCAGGTGGCGGCCGAGCACGTGGCGGGCCTCCCCGACGACGTGACGTACAAGATCCTGCGCGGCAATGCCATCCGGATGCTGGATCTCCCCTTCGACCAGGAGTGACCGGCCGCCCCACGCCCGCCGGCCCTGTCCGGCACCGTCCACGTCGTGGTCATGCGGTGCCGGACGGGTCCCGGGTCGCCCTACACCCAGCCCGCGGCCCTGGCAGCGGCGACGGCGGCCGCCTCGGCCGCCTCCGCCTCGGCGTTCAGCGCCTCGTTGCGGCCCAGGCCCTCCCTCCCCGCGGCCGTGCCGGCGGCCTGCGAGGCCTTCAGGGCGGCCTGGTACGCGGCCTCGGAGAGCGCGTCGGCGCCACGGTCCCGGGCCGTCCGGGCGGCGAGTACGGAGGCAGCGGCGGCGTTCCGGGCCTGACGGGCGTCGGCCGCGGGGTCCGGGGCCCCCGCCGCCAGCGCCACCAGCGCGTCGGCGGACAGACGAAGGGCGTTGGCGGCCTTCGCGGCGGCCTCGGTCGGTACGGCTATGACGGCGCCCGGGTCCGTCTCGACTCCGGCACAGCGGCACGCGGCCCTGGTGCGGTCGGCGGCGCTCCGCGCGCGTGCGGTGTGCCTCTTCCTGAGGGCTTCCTCGGTGCTCGGCACCCCCGTTTCCTGGATCAGGGTGGCGTGGGCCTGCGGGGCGCTGGGTTGCTCATCTCCGTGGGACTCGCTCATTGCCGTCTCCTTGTCCGTCAGAGCGACGTGTCTGTCAGAGCGACAGCGCTGCGTCATGGATATCCCTCGCCGGCCCTGGGCACGGTGACGGTCAGGGCCGAGCGGCGGGTGTCGCGCAGAGTGGCACGCCGGGCCTCAACAGACCAGAGCGGCGCCCGGTCTCCTCGCCCGCACGGCAGACGCCGGGGACGCGGAAGCAAGGGCCGTACGGGGGTGACCGGGCGCTACGGTTCCGGGAGGACCCGGCGGCGGAGGGCGATCGGATGAGCAGCACCATAAGTGAGACGCTGGCCACTCTCGGACGCGGATATGTGAGGGACGCTCCCGGCTCGCTGGGCAAGGCGGCACTCGCCACGCGGTACCTGAACCCATGGCTACGGGATCACCCACGCCAGAGGCTCGTCCGCACCCGGTTCGGCGCCGCCATGGCCGTGGACACACAGGATCTGATCCAGCGCTTCGTCTATCTGTTCGGCCTGTGGGAGCCGCACATGACGCACTGGCTCCAGCGCCGGCTCCGACCGGGGGACACCTACATCGACGTCGGCGCCAACGTCGGCTACTTCAGCCTGCTCGCCTCACAGCTCGTGGGGGAGGAGGGCCGGGTGGTGGCCATCGAGGCCTCACCGACGTTTCACGCCAGGGTCCTCCAACACGCCGAGATCAACGGCTGCAGCAATCTCCGCACCGTCAATGCCGCCGTTGCCGACGAGCGGAAGACGGTGACGCTCATCCTCGCGAGCTCCAGCAATATGGGGGCGGCCAGCATCGTTCCGTACGGCGGCCCGGCCGAGTCCACGCTCGATGTCGAGGCGTACCCGCTTCCCCAGCTGCTGGACGCGGACGACATCGCCGGCGCGCGCGTGATCAAGATTGATGTGGAAGGCGCGGAGGGCGCCGTGATCCGTGGCTTGGCTCCGGTGCTCGACAAGCTCCGGCCGGATGCGGAGATCACTGTGGAGGTGACCCCTGAGCGGATGGAAGCGCTGGGGGAGTCGCCCGGTGAGCTGCTCACGACGATGCGGGAGCACGGGTTCCACGTCTATCGGCTCCCCAACAGCTATGCCCCGGGCAGCTATCCGGCGGCGCTGCGCGGCCCAGCGGCGGTGCCGGTGCGGTGGCGGCATCCGGTGGTCGAGGAGAGCGATCTGGTCTTCTCGCGCATCGATGCGGAAACACTGCCTTGAGTGGCTGGGCCGGCCGGCGGCTGAGCTGCCCCCAGGTCAATCCGTAGCCGGGTAACGCCACTTGAACCGTGTGAGCTGCCGTGCCCTGGCCTCCACGACCGCCATGCGGGCATCGCGTTCGGCGGTGTCGGTGTGGGATGCCTGGCCGGTCGCCTGGCCGGGCCACTTGCGGTAGTGGAGGCCTACTTCGGAGGAGAACCAGCCGCGGCTCGTGGCATTCAGGGCGAGCAGCAGGCCGGTGTCCTCCGAGGCGGGCAGGGCCATCCACCCGCCGAGGGCGAGGAGCAGGTCGCGTCGGACGCAGAGGGTCGCGGGGTGGACCTGGGCGCGGAAACCGTTCGCCTTCCAGAAGTCGAGCACGGCTCCCCGCTCGACCGGCCCCGGCTCGGGGTCCCCGGGAAAGCCGGCGGTGGAGCCGTCGGGCAGCAGATCGAGGACGCGTGACGTCGTCCAGCTGATGCCGTTGCCGCCTTCGAGCGCGGCCAGGTCACGGGCCAGCACACCGGGCGTCAACTGGTCGTCGGCGTCCAGGACCTTGATGTACTCGCCCTCCGCGTGCGCGAGGGCGATGGTGCGGGCCACGCCGGGGCCGCCGGGCCGTCCCTGCCGGAACGTCACCCGCTCGTCATCGGGGACATAAGGAGCGACGTCGTTGCTCTTTCCGTCCTCCTGGATGACCCAGTGCCATTCCCATCCGTCGGGGAGGTCCTGTTGGCAGAGCGACTTGTAGGCCTCCGGCAGGAAGTGCGCCGAGGGCGCGTGCACGGCAGTGACGATGATGATGCGCCGGCGCACGGCACTCACCACCTTTCCAGGGGAGTGGTGAACAGCATTTCCGTGCGGTCGCCAGGAAGGATGACGTCGGAGACGTCAACTACCCGGTCGTTGATGTCGATCGAGGTCTTCCGGAGGGCGAGTACCGACGTGCCGGGCCACAGCTCCAGCTCCGCTGCTTCCTCCGGCGTCGGAGGGCGGGCGGTGACGCGCTCCTCGACGCGGTCCAGCTCGATACCGACGGTGTAGAGCTGGCTCTGCGAGCCCCCGGGCCACGGCTCGTTCGACTCGTCCAGGAGAGCGGGGTTCCTCGCGACCAGGTCGTGGACGAGGTACGAGGTCACCAGGCTGAAGGGCGCGCTCTCGGCCGCGTACCTGGTGCGGTAGGTGCGTTCGAGGAGGGCGGTGCCCTCGGGGAGACCGAAGGCTTCCGCGAGGCCCTTGTCCGCCTCGACCTTGCGGTACGAGGCGTGGAAGACCAGATCGTCGACCGTCAGGCCGGTGTCGTGCTCGGTGGCGCCGGTCTGGGCCCGCTCCGCCAGCGGCTCGCGTGCCCGGTTCTTCTCCCACTGGTGGCGGCGGTTCGTGCGCAGCGCGGAGGTGCGTTGCCGGCGGACGAAATTGCCGCGCCCGTGCTGCTTCTCGATCAGGCCCTCGTCCCGGAGGGCGCGGAGCGCCTCGCGGATGGTCGGCACGCTGCGCCGGAACCGTTCGGCGAGCTTCGACTCCGCCGGCAGTTTGTCCCCGGGCTTCAGCTCACCTGCGCGGATGGCCTCGCGGAGCTCGTCCGCGATCCGCTCGTACGCCACTGCCATGGGTGCTCACCGTTCCGTTTCCTGGCGCCCCGGCCGGCTCACCGGCCGGACAGCTCCAGCTTACGACTCCTAAAGAGGTGTTGACGAGTGGAGACGTCTGCGCCGTAGCGGGGGCCGCTCATGAAGAGGAGTTAAGGGCTGAACGGCGTGCCATTCCCGCAGCGGGGTGGCGGTATTTGAAGCCGCGACCATTTCGCCCCGAAAGGGCCCGGACGAGATGCGGGCGAGATGCCGACGAGATCCGGGCGGGATCCGGACGAGAGGGGGGACGGCCAATTCCGGCCTCGCACCGTAGCGAATGCGCCGCGCAATATGTGTGGCGCAGGGCGCGAAAACGCCCGATCGCTGGCGACGGGGGATGCACCAGCGATCGGGCTGTGGCCAAGACTAGCAAGGCTGTCCGCGTAGTGGGGGCCAACTGCCGAATTGCCATACAGAGTTGTGGTTGGAGTCACGTAAAGCGGTGCGTGAGGGGTGGAAACGCAGAGCCAGGGGCGCGGTGGAGTCGGCCGGGAGCGTCCCGTCCGATGCTCGGGCCGAGGGCGTTCGGCCGGGCGGCTTCGTTACGTGCCGCACGGCGGCTCATACGAGAGAAGCGGCAGATACTCGTGCCATTTCTCCGGGGTCAGAACGCCCCGCGTGGTTGAGCAAATACGGCGAATGGCCTTGTCGGGATCCAGGTCCCACAGCCGGACGGTACCGGCGCCGCTCGACACCCCGAGCATGTGGCTCTTGGGACTGAACGACAGGAAATTGCCTGTCTTGGCGTTGGGGCTCGTCGACTGACCGATGGGAGCGGCCTTGGACGGATGCGCGACGCGCCAGAACCGGACCGTGTTGTCATTGCCGCCGCTCGCCAGGGTGTGGCCGTCCTCGCTGAACGTCAGCGACACGACCGCTTCGGTGTGCCCGGAGAGGGGGGAGCCCAGCCGGGTCGCCCTGCGGGGGGCGGCCGTGTTCCAGAGCCGGACGGTGTCGTCGTCGCTGCCGCTGGCGAGGGTGCGGCCGTCCGGACTGTAGGCGAGCGCGTTGACGGGGCCCAGATGCCCCGTGAGGGGCGCGCCGAGTTGGGCGGCATGACGGGGGTCGTCCGTGTTCCAGAGCCGGACGGTGTCGTCCGCGCTGCCGCTGGCGAGGGTGCGTCCGTCGGGGCTGAAGACGAGGGAGTTGACGTAGCCCTTGTGGCCCGTGAGCGGTGTGCCGAGCCGACGCACGTGGGACGGGGCGCTGACGTCCCACAGCTGAATGGTGTGGTCCTCGTAGGCGGTTGCCAACGTGCGCCCGTCCGGGCTTATGGCCAGCGCATCGGGGCCCACGAACCGGGTCCGCAGCTCGACGGGCTTTCCGTACGAGACCGGATGAGTCGGGTCGGCGACGTTCCACAGCTCCACCGTCTGGCTTCCCATCAGCACCGCGAGGGTGCGGCCGTCGGGGAAGAACGCCAGCGAACGCACATCGCCCTTACCGGGCGTGAACGGTTTGCCCAGCACCGCGGGCCGGTGGGGATTCTGCACATTCCACAGCCGCACCCTCCGGTCGCGGGCGCCCGTGGCGAGCACCCGCCCGTCCGGGCGGAACGTGCCGATGCGGCCGACCATGTTCGAGGTCGGAATCGACCAGAGACGGACCTTGCTGTCGCCGCTTCCCGTGGCCAGCGTCCGGCCGTCAGGGCTGAAGCCGACTGCGTACATCTCGCCGCTGCTGCCCGCGAGGGGCTCGCCGACCTGCGACGGGTACGCGGGATCGCTGACGTTCCACAGGCTCGCCGTGCTGTCTGCGCTGCCGGCGGCGAGCATGTTGCCGTCGGGGCTGAAGGCCACGGACCACAGGGGGCCGGTGTGGCCGGTGAGGGGCGCGCCGAGCGGTGCCGCGTGACGTGGCGAGGCCACGTTCCAGAGCCGGATGGTGTTGTCCGAGCTGCCGCTGGCGAGGGTGTGGCCGTCCGGGCTGAAGGCCACGGAGTGGACGGTGTCCGTGTGGCCGGTCAGGGCCCTGTCGAGCCGCGCCGGACGACGCCGGTCGGCCACGTCCCACAGCCGGATCCTGTTGTCGTCGCCACCGGCCGCCAGGGTCCGGCCGTCGGGGCTGAACGCCACGGAGCGTACGGCGGCGGTGGGGCCGGTCAGGACAGCGCGCGCCTTCGGCCGCCGCGGGTCGCGGAGGTCCCACAGACGAACGGTGTGATCTTCGTTGGCGGTGGCCAGCGTGTGCCCGTCGGGGCTGAAGGCGAGCAGGAAGACCGTGCCGTTACGGCCGGCCAGGGGCGCCCCGACCGGGCGCGGGTGGCGGGGGTCGCGCACGTCCCACAGCCGGACCGTGCCGTCGTCCGAGGCAGTGGCGAGGGTGTGTCCGTCCGGACTGAAGACAGCGGTGCTCACCCAGCTCGCATGGCCGGTGAGGGGCTTGCCCAGGGGTTCGGGACGCGTCGGGTCCGCCACGTCCCACAGCCGGACGGTCCGGTCATAACTGGCGGTGGCCAGGATCCGCCCGTTCGGGCTGAACGAGGTGAGGTAGACGGCGCCGGTGTGGCCCAGCAGCGGCGTGGCCAGCGGCGCGTTCACCATCGAGATCAAGCGGTTGTTGGTGCCCTCGTCGTCGGGCCGCAAGCCGTGTGCCACCAGGTCCAGTTGCGCCGACAAGGAGGGATCCGTGTACTGGGCGCGGTCGGCCTGGGCGAGCACCTGCGCGAAAACGGTGTCGTCGCGCTGCTGCCGGGCGACCACCGCGGAACCGACCGCCAGCATCGCCATGACGATCAGAGCCGCCACCGCACCACGGCTGAGCAGGACGAAGCGCTTGCGCAGCCGGACCGAGGCGGCCAGGAACTCCACCGCGCTGCGGGTCAGAAAGGTGTCACCGGCAGAATCGGCCCAGTTGCGGGCCTGCTCCAGACGGGAACCCCGGTAGAGGAGTGAGGTGTCGCGGTTCGAGCCCTCCCAGGCCCTGCCGTCCTCCTCCAGCCGCTGGCGCAGCAGATTGCCGTTCCGGTCCTCGTCGATCCAGTCGCGCAGGCGCGGCCAGGCGTGCAGCAGCGCTTCATGGGTGATCTCCACCGCATCCGCGTCGAGCGTCACCAGACGGGCGTGCACCAGCGCTTCGAGCGACTCCTTCGTCTTGTGCGGGTCCGCCGACTCGTCCGCCAGCTGGTGCCGCGTCCCCCGCCGGCGGGTGGCCTGGGTGTCTTCGCCCAGCCGGACCAGCCGGAGGAGGAGCAGTCGCGCGGCCAGGCGCGCGGTCGGGTCGAGGCCGGACCAGGCCTGCTCGGCGGTCGCCGCCACCGCGCCCTGGATCCCGCCCGCCGCGCGGTAGCCGGACAGCGTCAGCCGTCCCGCCTTCCGCCGCTGCCAGGTGGCGAGCAGGGCGTGGGAGAGCAGCGGCAGCACCCCCGCGTCGTGCGCCCCGTTGAAGCCGTCGGCGCTCACTTCCCGGACGATCAGTTCCGCGAGCCCCGGTTCGAGCTCCAGACCCACGGCCTTGGCCGGGCCGGTCACCGCTTCGCGCAGCTCCGTGGTGGTCAGCGGTCCGAGCACCATGTGCCGGTGCTGCAGCGCGTCGGCCAGTTCGGGATACCCGAGGCACTGTTCGTAGAAGTCGGCGCGTATGCCGAGGATGACGAGGACGGGAGCCGGGCCGCCCGGGCCGGAGGGCGTGCACGCGGCGTGCAGCAGCTGGACGAAGGTGCGCCGGGCCGCCTCGTCGGAGCAGAGGGTGAACGCCTCCTCGAACTGGTCCACGATCACGACCGGACGGGCGGCGGAGGACGTCCCGCGCTCCGCCCATGCCGTGACGGCCTCCCGCACCGCGCGTGCGAAGTGCGGCGTACCGGGCTCCCGCGCCGCCGACTCCTGCGCGCCGGAGAGGACGTGGGCGAGCTCAGGGACGCGGCGGGTCAGCTCCGCGAGCGGATCGCCGCCCGGCACGAGCTGCAGGACCTCCCGCTCCGGGCGGTCCTCGTCGCCCGGTGCACCGCTCTGCAACGCGGGCACCAGGCCGGCGTTCAGCAGGGAGGACTTTCCGGCCCCCGAGGCGCCCACGAGCATGACGAGGCCGCCCGTCTTCTCTGCAGCGCGGAGCTGGGCGACGAGGGCCTCCGTGCTCCGCTCCCGTCCGAAGAACCACCGGGCATCCTGCTGACGGTACGAAGCCAGCCCCCGGTACGGACACACACCCTGGACGGTCGCGGCCTCGTCCGGGGGGCTCTCGTCCTCTTGCGCGGATGCCGCGGACGCCGCGGCACGGTCGTCGACCGCCCGCTCCCACAACCGCTGCCACTGGGCCAGGTCGTACAGGCCCGTGGACACCGGCGCGGGCCGCAGGCGCCGGGCCTGGGGGATCAGGATGTGCAGCACCGCCGCGAGGGCGGCGAACTGCGCGGGTACGTTCTTGGCCCGCCGCCAGTCGCTGATCCGCTGGACGGACACCCGCACGGGCCGCCCTCGTTCGTCGACCCGCTGAAGCCGGACGACCGCCTCGGCCACCTTCTTGAGAGGAGGGTTGCCGGCCTCCTTGTACAGCAGCGCGAGACGTTCCGCGAAGGCTCTGCGTGCCCCTGAGTCGGCACTCAAGGTCTCCACCCCCTACGTCCCCCGCACTTGGACATCCGGACCGGAAAACTCACCTTAGCGGGCTGACCTGTGGTTAAACCGTCGGCCCGATGCCGGAACCTCCTCGGCGGGAGCCACAGCTGGCAGGATCACCTCGCAGCGGCGCAGCAAGTGGGCGTTGCCCGGACAGGCCACCAGTTCAGTGCTCGGAGACAACTCCTGATGCATGCGGTCTCCTTCCGTCGGAGTCACAAGACGGTCGTGACGGACTCGGCGCGATGAGCGTGAGGGAACTGTGGAACCGTCCCATCCGGACTGCCGCCGCGTCGACCACGGGTCCGGCCCTTTCTGGATCCGCGCCGGTACGGGGGGCGCGGATCGACGCCGCCCGCGCCGTTCGGCACCGGTCCCCACGAGGGGAGGGACCGGTGGCGAACGGCGCGGCGTTGGTTCTGCCGTACGGCCCGGGCCAGGTGTGCGGACCGTGCGGCTCAGCCCGGCCCGACCGTGGGCCTCGCCGGCCGGACCGGGGGTGAGTTGGGCCCGCGCCCTGTCCCGCCGGGCGAACCCGACCTCGTGCGGCGCTGCCGATTGTGGCCCGGATCACTTCTGGTGCGGTGCCCGGTAACCAAGGGGAAGTCCCTGAAGGGGCGTCAGCAGGCGGCGGCCGGGAGGCGGGCACGAATTCAAGATCCACTCTCCGCTGCTCCCGGGGCGGCCCGGAGTACGCATCAGGCCCGGCTTCCGTTTCCGGAAGCCGGGCCTGACCTGCTACTTCTCAGTCGGGGTGGCGGGATTTGAACCCACGACCTCTTCGTCCCGAACGAAGCGCGCTGCCAAGCTGCGCTACACCCCGAAGCAACGAGCTCTACTTTAGCGGACCGATCCCCTGAGGCGAAATCCGGTTGTTGTGGAGCCGGGGAGCGGGCCTGACCTGGTCGATCCCGATGGTGATCAAGGGGAGCAGACAGATCGCCAGGGCGAGGGTGAGAGCGGTGGCGACGGTGGGGGGCGGGGCGCCGGCCGCGGCGGGGAAGGCGAGGGCGAACGCGAGGTGGAGGAGGGGGTAGGCCGGCCACTGCCAGGCACAGGACAGGCGGAAGCCGCGGGGGCCGGTGAGCAGCAGCCAGTCGGCGAGGGTGGCGAGCGGGGTGAGGACGTAGAGGAGCTGAGGGGCGATGACCCGGGCGGCGGTGGGGGTGCCGGCTTCCGGCAGCGTGAAGGCGGTGGTGTCGGCGGGGAGGGCGTAGTGGGCGAGGGCGGGCAGGGCGAGGAAGGGGAGGAGGGCGCCGGTGATGCGGGGGTTCACGGGGCGGCGGCCGGTCCATGCGCGGTGGGCGGAGCAGGCGGAGACCAGCGCCACGGCGAGGTTGGCCTGCACGGTGAAGCGGGTGAGCAGGTGGGCCGGGGAGGGGGAGCCGAGGGCGGCGAGGAGCAGGCCGGTCAGGGCGGCCGCGGCGAGCAGGGCGCGGAAGGCGGCTGCCCGGGGGCGGCGGATCGTGGGGGCGACGGCGGCGGCCGGGGTGCGGGCGGCGGCAGCGGCAGGGTCGGTGGCGTGGCGCGTGGACTGCGAGGTCCGGGTGGGGTCGGACATTCCTCCACGTTAGGGGGATGATCAGCGGGCGGGGGAGACCCGATCCGGCCGCTGCCGCCGCCCGCACCCCGGCCTCGGCACGCGAGGCCCCGGGCCCGAGCCCACGATCCTCGGCCCGAGCCCTCACACTCTTGGGTTTCAGCCCCCGGACCCGCCCCGGGCCCCTCTCAGTCCCGCGCCGTTCTCAGTCCCGCGCCGTCAGCGTCAGCAGTGTCGCCTCCGGGGGGCAGGCGAAGCGGACGGGGGTGTAGCGGTTGGTGCCGCAGCCGGCCGAGACATGGAGGTAGGAGGTGCGGCCTGCGGCGGTGTGGGTGGACAGGCCCTTCACCCGGTCGGTGTCGATGTCGCAGTTGGTGACGAGGGCACCGTAGAAGGGGATGCAGAGCTGGCCGCCGTGGGTGTGGCCGGCCAGGACCAGCGGATAGCCGTCGGCGGTGAAGGCGTCCAGCGAGCGCAGGTAGGGGGCGTGCACGACGGCCAGGGAGAGATCGGCACCGGATTCCGGGCCGCCGGCCACCTCGGCGTAGCGGTCCCGCTTGATGTGCGGGTCGTCCAGGCCGGTCAGGGCGATCTCGATGCCCTCCAGCTTCAGCCGGCCGCGGGAATTGGACAGGCCGACCCAGCCGGCCGCGTCGAACGCGTCCCGCAGCTCTTCCCACGGGTTGTGGACGACGCCCACGGCGGGTGCGTTGCCGTTGAGGCCGTGCCGGCCCTGGACCCGCTCGATCAGGTAGCGGGCAGGGTTGCGGAGCTTGGGGCCGTAGTAGTCGTTGGAGCCGAAGACGTACGCGCCGGGGAACTCCATCAGCGGGCCGAGCGCGTCCAGCGTCTCGGGGACGCCCTCGGGGTCGGAGAGGTTGTCGCCCGTGTTGATGACGAAGTCGGGGCGCAGCCCGGCGAGCGACTGCAGCCAGCGCTGCTTCTTGCGCTGCCCGCCGACCATGTGGATGTCGGAGACCTGCAGGACGCGCAACGGCCGCATACCGCGGGGCAGTACGGGCACGGTGACGCGCCGGAGGCGGAACGAGCGGACTTCGAAGCCGGCGGCGTAGGCCAGGCCGGCCGCGCCGACTGCGGTCAGGGTCAGGGGTACTCCGTATCGCGCGCGCATCGTCCCATCGTCGCAGAGTGAGCGGGGTGGATGCAGCGGAGGAGCGGCCCCGTGGGGTGATGGGTGTGGCGGGCCGGGAGGAAAAGGCGCGGCAGGTGTCGGTGGGGGGAGGCATACTCGACGTCATGACCACGCTCAAGTCCAAGCTGCAGGACGACCTCACCGTCGCGATCAAGGCGCGCGACGAGCTGCGCTCCTCCACCCTCCGTCTCACGCTGACCGCGATCCAGAAGGAGGAGGTCGCGGGCACCGAGGCACGTGAGCTGTCCGACGGCGAGGTCGAGAAGATCATCGCGCGGGAGGCGAAGAAGCGGCGCGAGGCCGCGGAGGCCTTCGAGAAGGGCGGCCGTGCCGAGCAGGCCGAGCGGGAGCGCGCCGAGGGCGAGGTGCTCGCCGACTACCTGCCCAAGCAGCTGTCCGACGACGAGCTGGAGCAGCTGGTCGCGGCGGCGGTGGCGGAGGCCAAGGGTGCCGGGGCCGAGGGGCCGCGGGCCATGGGCGCCGTCATGAAGATCGTCAACCCGCAGGTGGCGGGCCGCGCCGAGGGCGGCCGGGTGGCCGCGGTGGTCAAGAAGCTGCTGGCCGGCTGAGCGGCCGGACGGAGTCATTGAAGGACGGCTGAGGGGCGCCCCCGTGGTGGGGGCGCCCCTCAGCCGTTGTCGTACGGGCCAACCGGCCGCTTACCAGCCGCCGTTGCCGCCGCCGAGAATATCGGGGAAGCCCGGAATGCTCCAGCCGCCGCCCGGCTTGTTGTCGCCGCCGTGGCCCCGGCCCGGCTTGTGCTTGCCGCGGCCCTTGCCGCCTTCGTCGCCGTGGCCCCTGTCCTTGGCCGGATCGGCGATCGGGACGGTGGGCAGCTCGGGCGCGGGCCGGTCGGCGAGCGCACCGGCCATCGCGTCGCGCCAGATGGGGCCGGGGGTGTCGGCGCCGTAGACCTTGTCGTGGGGGACCCCGCCGATGCTGATGTCGTACATCTTGCGCTTGTGCATCGGGTCGCCGACCCAGACCGCGCCGGCCGCGTTCGGGGTGTAGCCGACGAACCAGGCGGCGTAGCGGCTGTCACTGGTACCGGTCTTGCCGGCGCTGTCACGTCCCTGGAGACCGGCTTCCTTGCCGGTGCCGTCCTCGACGACACCCTTGAGGAGGGTGTTGATCGTGTCGGCGGTCCTCTTGGACATCGCGCTGCGGCAGCTGGTCTGCGGGACCTTCAGCGCCCGGCCCCGTGCGTCGGTGATCGACTCGATGGCGACGGGGGAGCAGTACTCACCGCCGTTGGCGAAGGCGGCGTAGCCGGCGGCCATGGTCAGCGGCGACATCTCCTGCACGCCGAGCGTCATCGACGGGACCTGCTGCAACGGCTTGCCGTCCGCCCGCTCGATGCCCATCTTCTGGGCCATCTTCACCGCGGGGCAGATGCCGATGTCGCTGATCAGCTGCACGAAGTAGGTGTTGACCGATTTCGCGGTCGCCTCCTTCATGGCGTACGGGCCGACCTCTTCCTTGTTCTCGTTCTGCGTCATGTCGGTGCCCTGCCACTCGCCGTCGCAGGTCTGGACCGGGCTCGGGTACGGCATCCGGTACGGCGAGGGGTACTCCTGCTCCGGATTCGTCCCCTGCTCCAGCGCGGCCGCCGCGATCACCGGCTTGAAGGTCGACCCGGGCTGGTAGCCGGCGCCGCCGCCCATGTCGTGATCGACCGAGAGGTTGATCACGGTCTGGTTCTCGCGGAAGCCGTACGGGCGTGACTGGCCCATGCCGAGGATCTTGCCGGTGCCCGGCTCGACGATGGTGGCGGCACCGGCGACCGGGTCGTCCTCGTAGACATGGTCCTTCAGCGAGGCCTGGACCGACTTCTGGGACTGCGGATCGAGGGTGGTGCGGATGGTCATACCGCCCTCGTCCCAGCGTTGCAGGCGGACCTTCCGGCTCTTGCCGAAGTGCTTGTCGTTGAGGAAGACCTTGCGGATGTAGTCGCAGAAGAAGCCGGCGCCGTCGGTGGCGGTGATGCAGCCGTTCTTGGGACGGCTGACCGCCAGCTTGATCGGCTTCTTGGCGGCCGCGTCGGCCTGCGCCTGGCTGACGTCCTTCAGATCGGCCATCCGCTGCAGCACGGTGTTGCGCCGCTTGGTGGCCTCCTGCGGGGCGTTGACCGGGTCGTAGCGGGTGGGCGACTGGACGATTCCGGCCAGCAGCGCCGACTCCTCCAGGTTCAGGTCCTTGGCGTGCTTGCTGAAGTAGCGCTGGGCGGCCGCCTCGACGCCGTAGGCCTGCTGCCCGAAGAACGTGATGTTGAGGTAGTTCTGCAGGATCTTCCGCTTGCCGAGTTCCTTCTCGACCTGGATCGCGTACTTGAGCTCCTTGACCTTGCGGCCGAGGGTCTGCTGGGTGGCCTGCGCCACCTTGTCCGCGTTGTCCCCTGCCTCTTCGACGAAGACGTTCTTCACATACTGCTGGGTCAGCGTCGAAGCACCCTCGGAGACGCCGCCCGACTGGGCGTTCTTGTTGACCGCCCGCAGGATGCCCTTCAGGTCGATGGCGCCGTGCTCGTAGAAGCGCGCGTCCTCGATCGCGACGATCGCCTGCCGGATGTACGGCGACATGTCCTTGAGGCCGACGACCGTGCGGTCACGCGAGTAGACCTTGGCGATCTCGCCGCCCTTCGCGTCCAGAATCCTGGTCCGCTGGCTGAGCGGCGGCGTCTTGAGGTTCGCCGGGATGTCGTCGAAGCCCTCGACCGACCCCTTGGCGGTCAGGCCGAGCGCCCCGGCCGCCGGGAGCGCAAGACCGGCGAGTACCGCTCCGGCCAGGACGCTGACTCCGAGGAACTTGGCGGCCTGCTGCGTCTTGGACAGACCTCCGCCATCGCGCTTCTTAGGCATGAGGGCAGCCTACGTTCTCAATCCGCCGGACAGGGGCGCACGTGTTCGTTTAGCCTGTCCTCAGCTACCACAGCCGAACGGTTACGCCTCGGTTCGTCAACCCCTACTTCCCGCGGGACGCGCCCCCACGTGCCCGCAGGTGTCGAGCAAAACCCCGTGTCAGGACGGTGAACTGTCCTGCCTTGTGCGCAAAGTGACGTATGCCGCACGGTCACTCCGTTGGGTGATCTGCCGCATACGCATAGTCCGTTCGGGCCATCCAAGATTGGGCCCGAAGGGGGTGTTGCGCCCTGCCTGCCTTCCGTAACGTCCTCAACTGGCAACGGTGAATATGCCGCTTGCCGCCGTGGGGGAGCCTCGATTCGGGAGAGGACGGCGCCAGCATGGGCTGGGTAACCGACTGGAGTACGCAGGCAGCGTGCCGCACCACCGATCCGGATGAGCTGTTCGTTCAAGGGGCGGCGCAGAACCGCGCCAAGGCGGTGTGCACCGGATGTCCGGTGCGCACGGAGTGCCTGGCCGACGCCCTGGACAACCGGGTGGAGTTCGGCGTGTGGGGCGGAATGACCGAACGCGAGCGGAGGGCGCTGCTGCGTCGCCGCCCGACCGTGACGTCATGGCGCCGGCTGCTGGAGACAGCGCGTACGGAATATGAGCGCAGCACGGGCATTCTGCCGGTGGACTGTGACGACGACGCCTTCGACGAGTTGGCCGCGGTGGGATAGCGGCGGGCAGCGGCCGGGAGAAGTCGGCCGAGAAGGTTCGGTTGATGGCGCGGTCTGATCGGTCAGCAGACGCAACGTGCCGTCGGTGACGGTGATTTCCACCGGAGTTGGAGGCATGGATGGGGGGCGGGCGCGCTGATCAGCGCGCCCCGTGAAGACATGGTGAGACGCCTGGCGGGTGCGTGGTGAACCGCGCCGTGCCGCTGGGCGGATGGCTGAACCGGCCGTGAGTACGGCTCAGTCGTCGGTGTTCGTGAGGTCCTCGGTGTCCGTGGGGTTCAGCGCCAGGCGGTCGCCGATGGCACGCAGCCCTGCGAGGTCATGGACATCGCCGGGCAGCGCGGCGACCTCCGTCACCGGAACCTCGGGGTGCAGCGTGGTGAAGCGGTCCCGCGTGCGCCGTTCGCGAGCGAGGACCTGCATACGCTCTGCGTGCAGTCGTAGCAGCCCGGCGGCCAGTTGCGCCGCTGAGGCCGATGTGGGTGTCACTTGCTCCGCCGCGGCAGCGGGGGAGAGGCCGCCGGCGGTACGTGATCCAGCCTTCCCGCCGTCGAGATCCACAATGCCGGTGGCTTCAAGATTATTTTCTGTGCGGTCGGGGGCGGGGCCGGCCGCAGATTCCGGGGCCGACTCTGCCTCCGCTTCGGTGTCCGCGGGGGCGTCCGCATGCGTGTCCTCCGCCATGCGGTCCGTGAGGGCCTCGGCGGCGGCCAGTGCGCGCTCGGCGCTCAGTTGGGCGGCGCCGCTGCCGTGCACACGGTTCAGCACCAGGCCGGCCAGCGGCATCTGCTCGGCGGCCAGCCGCTCGACGAAGTACGCCGCCTCGCGCAGGGCGTCCCGCTCCGGCGCGGCCACCACGAGAAATGCCGTACCGGGCGCCTGCAGCAGGCGGTAGGTGGCGTCCGCGCGGGTGCGGAAGCCGCCGAACATGGTGTCCATCGCGGCCACGAACGTCTGCACATCGCGCAGCAGTTGGCCGCCCATGAGCTTGCTGAGGGTGCCGGTCATCATCGACATGCCGACATTGAGGAACTTCATGCCGGCCCGGCCGCCGACCTTCGCCGGTGCCATCAGCACCCGGATGAACTTGCCGTCCAGGAAGGAGCCCAGGCGCTTGGGCGCGTCCAGGAAGTCCAGTGCGGAGCGGCTCGGAGGGGTGTCGACGATGATCAGGTCCCACTCGTCGTTCGCGCGGAGCTGGCCCAGCTTCTCCATGGCCATGTACTCCTGTGTGCCCGCGAAACCGGCCGACAGGGACTGGTAGAAGGGGTTCTCCAGGATCGCGCGGGCCCGGTCGGCGTCCGCATGGCCCTCGACGATCTCGTCGAAGGTGCGCTTCATGTCCAGCATCATCGCGTGCAGTTCGCCGCCCGCGCTCTCGTCGACGTCCTTGACCTGACGGGGGACGTTGTCGAGCTCGGAGATGCCCATGGACTGCGCCAGCCGCCGGGCCGGGTCGATGGTGAGCACGACGACCTTGCGGCCGCGCTCGGCGGCACGCACACCCAGCGCCGCGGCGGTCGTGGTCTTGCCGACGCCGCCCGAACCGCAGCACACCACGATGCGGGTGTGCGGGTCGTCGATCAGCGCATCGACCTCGAGCCGCGGGGCCGAGGCGTCCAGCGTCGTGGTGTCCGAGGTCATATGGGCCCCTGTTTCCGCAGGTCTCTCGCCAGGTGGTAGAGCCCGGCGAGGTCCACTCCCTCGGGGAGCAGCTCCAACTCGTAGGTGGGCAGGCCGATGGCGGTCAGCTCGGCGTGCTCGGCGCGCTCCAGCTCGACCCGCTCGGCGTGTTCGCGTGCCTGCTCCAGCAGGGGGTCGATCAGCCGGTCGGCCAGGCCGCCGCGGCGGGCGCCGCCCAGACCGGCCTGGGAGAGCGCCTTGGCGACGCCCGCTCGGGCGCCACGGGCGGCGATGTCGAGATCGCCGTTGTCCAGCAGCGCCGGGCGGGTCATGTTGATGACGATGCCGCCCACGGGGATGCCGGCGGCGCGCAGCTCCTCGACCCCGTCGGCGGTCTCCTGGACGGGCATCTCCTCCAGGAGCGTCACCAGATGCACCGCGGTCTCGGGCGACTTGAGGACCCGCATCACGGCCTGTGCCTGATTGTGGATCGGGCCGATCTTCGCCAGACCGGCCACCTCGTCATTGACGTTCAGGAAGCGGGTGATGCGGCCGGTCGGCGGGGCGTCCATCACGACCGCGTCGTAGACGAACTTGCCGTTCTTGTCCTTGCGGCGCACCGCCTCGCACGCCTTGCCGGTCAGCAGGACGTCCCGCAGGCCCGGCGCGATGGTCGTGGCGAAGTCGATGGCGCCGAGCTTCTTCAGCGCCCGGCCCGCGCTGCCCAGCTTGTAGAACATCTGGAGGTAGTCCAGGAGGGCGCGTTCGGCATCGATGGCGAGGGCGTGGACCTCGCCGCCCGCCCGTCTCCCGCCACTGCCGCGCGCGGAGTCCCCACCGGATTCCGCGCGGGGCGAACCCCACGGTGAGGCCCCTTCCGATGCGGGACCCACCGCGATCTTGCGTTCCTCGTAAGGAAGCGCTTCGGTCTCGAACAACTGGGCAATGCCCTGTCGGCCCTCGACCTCGACCAGGAGGGTACGGCGCCCCTCGGTGGCCAGGGCGAGGGCGAGGGCAGCGGCGACCGTGGTCTTGCCGGTGCCGCCCTTGCCGCTGACGACATGGAGCCTGCTCACGCCAAGGAGCCTAACCAGTCCGCGTCCCGGCTACGCACGGGATACGCCTGGGAAGCCCCGGATATCTGCCCCTGATCCCTCCGGGACGAGTCGGGGATGCTCCCTAGGGGCCCGGCGGCCGGGCCGTTGAACGCCGTCCGGGACGGGTACGGGCGGGCTGTGGCGGACGGGGTCCGCGGCGGCCGTGGACAGGCATTACGCTCGGCCCATGACCAAGTGGGAATACGCGACCGTGCCGCTGCTCGTGCACGCGACGAAGCAGATTCTGGACACCTGGGGCGAGGACGGCTGGGAGCTGGTCCAGGTCGTTCCGGGCCCGAACAACCCCGAGCAGTTGGTGGCCTACCTGAAGCGGGAGAAGCAGGCGTGAGCGCGGCGGAGGAAAAGATCGCGGCGCTCGGCCTCAAGCTGCCGCAGGTCGTGCCGCCGCTGGCCACCTACCAGCCCGCGGTGCGCTCCGGCGCCTATGTGTACACCTCCGGCCAGCTGCCGATGGTGGACGGCGCCCTGCCGGCCACCGGCAAGGTCGGCGCCGAGGTCAGCCCGGAGCGGGCCCAGGAACTCGCCGCGACCTGCGCGCTCAACGCGCTGGCCGCCGTGAAGTCCGTCATCGGCGACCTCGACAGGATCCAGCGGGTCGTGAAGGTCGTCGGCTTCGTGGCCTCCGCGCCGGACTTCACCGGCCAGCCGGGTGTCCTCAACGGCGCCAGCGAGCTGCTGGGCGAGATCCTCGGCGACAAGGGCGTGCACGCCCGGTCCGCGGTGGGCGTGGCGGTGCTGCCGCTCGACGCGCCGGTCGAGGTCGAGATCCAGGTCGAGATCGCCGAATAGGCACCCGTAGGAACGCCGGCACCCGTAGTGCGTGCCGTGTGCCGGAGGGCCCCTCGTCAGCAGGGGCCCTCCGGCGCGAAAGAGGCCCTCGAACATCCGCGCGCGAGCGCATAGCATCCGGCCATGTCGTCCACGACCAATGGCCAGTGGTACCCGCCGGAGTGGCCGGACCGTATCCGGGCGCTCGCGAACGGCGAGCTGACCCCCGCCGAGCCCCGGCGGGCCGCGACCGTCCTGCTGCTGCGGGACTCCGACTCCGGCGGCCCCGCCGTCCACATGCTGCGCAGACGCGCCTCCATGGCCTTCGCCGGAGGCGCGTACGCCTATCCGGGCGGGTCCGTCGATCCCCGTGACGAGCGGCCGGTGGCCTGGGCCGGCCCGTCCCGCGCCCAGTGGGCGGTCCGTATGGGTGTCGACCCGGCCACCGCGCAGACCATCGTCTGTGCGGCGGTCCGCGAGACGTTCGAGGAGGCGGGGGTGCTGCTCGCCGGTGCCTCGGCCGACACGGTCGTCGCGGACACCACGGGCGAGGACTGGGAGGCGGACCGCGCCGCCCTGGTCGCCCATGAGCTGTCCTTCGCCGACTTCCTGGGCCGGCGCGGTCTGGTGCTGCGCTCCGATCTGCTGGGCGCCTGGGCCCGCTGGATCACCCCGGAGTTCGAACCGCGGCGCTACGACACCTGGTTCTTCGTCGCCGCGCTGCCCGAGGGCCAGCGCACCCGGAACGCTTCCACGGAGGCGGACCGTACGGTGTGGATCCGGCCGGCGGCGGCCGCGGCCGGCTATGACCGTGGTGAGCTGCTGATGATGCCGCCGACCATCGCGACCCTGCGCGGGCTCCAGCCGTACGCCACCGCCGCCGACGCGCTGGCCGCCGCGGAGGCCCAGGACCTGACGCCGGTGCTGGCCCGGGCCCGCCTCGTGGGCGGCGAGATCGAGCTGAGCTGGCCGGGGCACGATGAGTTCACCAAGCACATCACACAGACGGACGCCGGTACCGGTGCCCCTGGGGGCGGCGAGCCCGACGGGTCCACGGACGGCGCCGGCCCCTCGGGAGGGACCCCCACATGACCGATGCAGCCGCCCTCCCCGGTCAGCCCCGCGGCGGAGTGATCTCGGGGCCCGCGACCGCGCGCGCCCAGTGCGTACTGGCCCCGAACCCCTCGCCGATGACGCTGGACGGCACCAACACCTGGATCGTCGCCGAGCCGGACTCCGATCTCGCCGTCGTCATCGACCCCGGGCCGCTCGACGAGACCCATCTCCGCGCCGTCATCGAGACCGCCGAGCGGGCCGGCAAGCGCATCGCGCTGACCTTGCTGACCCACGGTCACCCGGACCACTCCGACGGCGCCGCCCGCTTCGCCGAGCTGACCGGCTCGTCCGTACGGGCGCTGGATCCGGCGCTGCGCCTGGGCGACGAGGGGCTCGACGCGGGCGATGTCATCACCACCGGAGGCCTGGAACTGCGGGTGGTGCCCACCCCGGGCCACACCGCGGACTCGCTCTCCTTCCATCTCCCGGCCGACCGCGCGGTGCTCACCGGCGACACGATCCTGGGGCGCGGCACCACCGTGGTCGCGCACCCCGACGGCCGGCTGGGCGACTATCTGGACTCGCTGCGCCGGCTGCGCTCCCTCACGGTCGACGACGGGGTGGCGACGGTCCTGCCGGGCCACGGGCCGGTGCTGAACGACGCCCAGGGGGCGGTGGAGTTCTATCTGGCGCACCGGGCGCACCGGCTCGCCCAGGTGGAGACCGCGGTCGAGGCCGGCCATCGCACGCCCGCCGAGGTCGTCGCGAGCGTGTACGCCGATGTGGACCGCTCCCTGTGGCCGGCCGCCGAGCTGTCGGTACGGGCGCAGCTGGACTATCTGGGCGAGCACGGGCTGATCGAGGACTGACGGCGGCGCGGACCGGCCGGCGGGCCGCCCCGGGGCGATTCCTCGGGGCCGGCCCTCGCAGTCGCCGAGAGGCCCCGTCAGCGCGCCTACGGGCGGGGAGCCTTCGCCCCGTGGACGGCCAGATATTCGTCGGCCAGCCAGGGGGCGAGGCCGGAAAGCAGCTCGTCCAGCAGCTGCGGGTACGCGGCGGGCGTCCGGGCGGCGCGGGCCGCGGCGCGCATCTGCCCGGCGTGCGCCGGGTAATAGCGGCCGAACACCTCGGCGGACTCGGTGAGATCGCTCGTCCAGCCGCCCCAGCGGGGCATGACCAGGGTGAATCCGGTACGGACGAGCCGGCGCGCCACACCCCGGGTCAGCCGGGTGCGCTCGGCTTCCGTGGTGGCCGCCGCGGCCTTCGCGCGCAGACCGGGCAGGCCGCGGAAGAGGTCGCCGTTGGTCTCGCGGGCGAGGAGCGAGGTGGGGCGGTAGCGGGGCAGCCGAGCGGCGAGATCGGGACCGCTGAGCGGGGTGCACAGACAGGCGACGAACCACGCCAGGTCGTACCGCTCCGGCTCGCTCAGCACCTGATCCACACCGACCAGCAGGATTCCGACGCCGTTGACCTGGGGGAAGGCCGCATCGAGGCCGTCCTCGACGGCGCGGGCGGCGGCCCGGTCCGCCTCGGTGGGCTCCTGACGCAGGGCGAGCAGCGCATCGAGGTCGGAGGTGCCGGGGACGGCGGTGCCGCGCGGGATGCTGCCGTAGAGGTAGCTGCTGTGCAGCCGGCCGGGGCCGAAGTGGTCGCCGAGCCGGGTGCCCAGCTCCGCCACGACGGGCGCGAACTGCGCGGACACCCGGTCCAGGGACCCCTCCCGCAGAAAGCAGCCGTCGCGGTCCAGTCCGGTGCCGTGGGTCATGGCGTCACCATGGCGAGGCCGCCGGCGGTCCGGCGAGCCATTTACGGGCCCGCGGGGCCATGGGGCCTCCGCCGGGCCCGCGCGGCCATGACGAAGGGCCCCGCCGGAGCGGGGCCCTTCCAGGCTGTCTGCGAGCCGGTCAGCGCGAGCGCTTGGCCAGCCGCTCGACGTCCAGCAGGATCACGGCGCGCGCCTCCAGGCGCAGCCAGCCGCGGCCCGCGAAGTCCGCCAGCGCCTTGTTGACCGTCTCGCGGGAGGCGCCGACCAGCTGGGCCAGCTCTTCCTGCGTCAGGTCGTGGACGACGTGGATGCCTTCCTCGGACTGCACGCCGAAGCGGCGCGACAGGTCGAGCAGGGCGCGTGCCACGCGGCCCGGTACGTCCGAGAAGACCAGGTCGGACATCTGGTCATTGGTCTTGCGCAGCCGGCGGGCGACCGCACGCAGCAGGGCCGTGGCCACCTCGGGGCGGGCGTTCAGCCAGGGCTGGAGGTCGCCGTGGCCCAGGCCGAGGAGCTTTACCTCGGTGAGGGCGGAAGCCGTGGCCGTACGGGGGCCGGGGTCGAAGAGCGAGAGCTCACCGATCAGCTCTCCCGGGCCGAGGACGGCGAGCATGTTCTCCCGCCCGTCGGGGGAAGTGCGGTGCAGCTTCACCTTGCCCTCGGTGACCACGTACAGGCGGTCGCCGGGGTCCCCTTCGTGGAACAGGGCGTCGCCGCGGGCGAGCGTGACCTCTCCCATAGAGGCGCGCAGCTCGGCCGCCTGCTCGTCATCGAGCGCCGCGAAGAGCGGTGCGCGCCGCAGAACGTCGTCCACGAGATCTCTCCTTGTCGACATGCTCCGGGGGACTGTGGTCCCCATCATGCCGGAATGCAAAACAGTGCGATCAATCACAAGTTTGCCGGACCGGTGCCCCGAGCCATAAGGCAGGGGGCCGATTGGGGTCAGGATTCACAGCGATCAAGCCGGATGTCAGTGGCTGGCCTTAGTCTGGCCGAGTGTCCAATACGCCGGTGAGAGCAGAGGACTGGGGGGCCGGACGAGTGAGCGCAGGGCGTGATTCCGCTGTGGGCGAACAGCCGTCCGGCCGCACACCGGATTCGGATAAAAGTAACAAATCGCTCTCCGGGGTGACGCCCCACCGGAAGCCGCCCGTCCGGAAATCCGGCGCGTCGCGACCGTCGGCGCAGGACACGACCGTGCAGACCGCCGCGAGGAAGACTCCGGCAGGCAAGACCTCGGCAGGGAAGAAGGCCGCTCCGTGAACGCAACCCCCGAGAAGCCGGCGGCGGCCAAGAAGGCCGTCACGAAGACGGCTGCCGCGAAGAAGACCGTCACCAAGAAGTCCACCGCGGCCATCGAGCAGGCCCCCGCCAGGAAGACAGCCGCCAAGAAGACGGCCGCCAGGAAGACCGCCCCGGCCAAGCAGGCCACGGCGAAGAAGGCCACGGCGAAGAAGACGGCAAAGACGGCCGCCGGGCAGGCCCCCGCCAAGAAGACCGCCGCGCGCAAGCCCGAGTCCCGGGTCGCCATGGTGCGGCGGGCCCGCCGGATCAACCGTGAGCTGGCCGAGCTGTATCCGTACGCCCACCCCGAGCTGGACTTCACCAACCCCTTCGAGCTCCTGGTCGCGACGGTCCTGTCCGCGCAGACCACCGACCTGAGGGTCAACCAGACCACTCCGCGCCTCTTCGCGGTCTGCCCGACGCCCGAGGACATGGCCGCAATGCCCCCGGAGAAGCTGGAGGAGCTGATCCGGCCGACCGGTTTCTTCCGGGCCAAGACGAAGTCGCTGATCGGCCTGTCGGCGGCGCTCCGCGACCGTTTCGGCGGTGAGGTGCCGGGCCGCCTGGAGGACCTCGTCACCCTCCCCGGGGTCGGCCGCAAGACCGCGAATGTGGTGCTGGGCAACGCCTTCGGTGTCCCGGGCATCACCGTCGACACCCACTTCGGCCGTCTGGCGCGCCGCTTCGGCTGGACCACCGCGGAGGATGCCGAGAAGGTCGAGGCGGATGTCGCCGAGATCTTCCCCAAGAGCGAGTGGACGATGCTCTCGCACCGGGTCGTCTTCCACGGCCGCCGCGTCTGCCACTCCCGCAAGCCCGCCTGCGGAGCCTGCGCCATCGCCCCGCTGTGCCCCGCGTACGGCGAGGGCGAGACGGACCCGGAGAAGGCCAAGAAGCTGCTGAAGTACGAGCTGGGCGGCCAGCCGGGGCAGCGGCTGAAGCCCCCGGCCGACTATCCGGGACAGCCCGCGCCGCCGATGGCGCCCCCGGTGGCCGCTTCCTGACGACCGCCGCCCAGAGGTGACCGACGATCGACGCCAGGCCTGAGGGGGCGCGTATGAGGAGTGCACGGGAGCAGCAGTACGGCAAGGAGGCGGACGCCGGAGAGCCGGCGTCCGGCCGGGAGGCGACGGTCACGGCCGAGGGCCTGCCCGAGTGGCTGGACCCGGTGGCCCAGGTGGCCGCCACCATCGAGCCGCCCCAGCTCAGCCGCTTTCTGCCGCCCGAGAGCGGTGGCCGGCAGTCCGCGGTGCTGATCCTCTTCGGCCACGGCCCCCGCGGCCCCGAGCTGCTCCTGATGGAGCGCGCCGGCACCCTTCGCTCACACGCCGGCCAGCCCTCCTTCCCCGGTGGCGCCCTCGACCCGGAGGACGGCGACCCGGAGGGTTCCGGTCCGGTACGGGCGGCGCTGCGCGAGGCCCAGGAGGAGACCGGCCTCGACCCCTCCGGTGTGCAGGTCTTCGCCGTCCTGCCGCGGCTCTACATCCCCGTCAGCGGCTTCGTGGTGACGCCCGTCCTGGGGTGGTGGCGCCGGCCGAGCCCGGTCGGCGCGGTCGACCAGGCGGAGACCGCCCGGGTGTTCACGGTTCCCGTGGCGGATCTCACGAACCCGGCCCATCGCGTGACGACGCGCCATCCCAGCGGCCACATCGGTCCTGCGTTCCTTGTCGAGAACGCCCTGGTCTGGGGGTTTACGGCCGGAGTCATCGACCGGATCCTGCACTACGCGGGCTGGGAGATTCCGTGGGACCGTGACAAGGCGGTCCCGCTCGACTGGCGCTCGTGAGACGGTGTCCGGCGTGAACGTCCTGGACATCCTGTTGCTGGTCGCGGCCGTGTGGTTCGCGATCATCGGCTATCGGCAAGGCTTTGTCGTCGGCATCCTGTCCGTGATCGGCTTCCTCGGAGGCGGTCTGATCGCGGTCTATCTGCTGCCCGTGATCTGGAACGAGATCACCGGCGATGCCACCCCCGGCACCTTCGCGGCCATCGCGGCGGTTGCCATCGTGATCGTGTGCGCATCCGTGGGCCAGGCGTTCACCACCCACCTGGGCAACAAACTGCGCCGCCACATCACGTGGTCACCGGCGAGAGCGCTGGACGCGACCGGCGGCGCGCTGGTCAACGTCCTGGCGATGCTGCTGGTCGCCTGGCTGATCGGCTCGGCGCTGGCCGGTACCTCCCTGCCGACGCTCGGCAAGGAGGTCCGTAACTCCAAGGTGCTGCTCGGGGTGTCCCGGGTGATGCCCCAGCAGGCCGGCACGTGGTTCGCGGACTTCTCCTCGGTCCTCGCGCAGAACGGATTCCCGCAGGTCTTCACGCCGTTCTCCAACGAACCGATCACCAATGTGCCGGCGCCCGATCCCCGGCTGGCCACCAGCCCGGTCGCGGCGCAGGCCAAGCGCAGCATCGTCAAGGTCGTCGGCACGGCTCCCAGCTGCGGCAAGGTCCTCGAAGGCAGCGGCTTCGTCTTCGGCCGGCACCGCGTGATGACCAACGCCCATGTCGTCGGCGGGGTGCGCGAGCCGACCGTCCAGGTGGGCGGCGAGGGCCGTACGTACGACGCCAAGGTCGTGCTCTACGACTGGCGGCGCGATATCGCGGTCCTGGACGTGCCCTCGCTGGACGCACCGGCGCTGCAGTTCACCGGCGCGGACGCGGACAGCGGCAACGGCGCCATCGTCGCCGGCTTCCCGGAGAACGGCGGCTATGACGTCCGCGCCGCCCGTGTCCGCGGCCGTATCCAGGCGAAGGGCCCGGACATCTACCACCGCGGCACGGTCGGCCGCGATGTCTACTCCCTCTACGCCACGGTCCGGCAGGGCAACTCCGGCGGCCCGCTGCTCACCCCGCAGGGCAAGGTCTACGGTGTCGTCTTCGCGAAGTCGCTGGACGACTCGCGCACCGGCTATGCACTGACCGCCGACGAGGTCCGCGAGGACGTCACCAGGGGGCGCGCGGCCCAGCAGCAGGTCGACAGCCAGGGCTGCGCGATCTAGGGGGTGCCACCCCGGTCTGCCGGCGGGTCACTGCCGGGTCCGCCGGCGGGACGCGGGGGAAGGATCCCGCGCCCCGTCAGCGGGCCGGGAATTCAGGTACGGGGATGGCGTAGCCGCGCGCTCATCCAGCGCGCTCTGCGGCGCAGGATGCGCGGGATCCCCATCGGGTGCGTCGGGTCGGGGGATTCGCCGGACCTGAGGTCCGGGGTTCCCCTTTCCTGAGTACCCACTGCAGCGGCACTGCTGCGGCGGTTGCGTGCCACGTCACGGTAGTCGTGCGTCCAGCCCATACCCTCGACTCTGCCCGTGGCCCAAGGTCCGTAACCGCCCCGGGGACCGCCAATTGGCCTATGCGCCGGGCAAGTGGCTGTTCGTCATACGCGCGTTCGAGCGCGGTGCGGAGGGGCTCCGCTGAGCGGTTCGGGGAGCCCGCTCAGCGGTCCGCGGGCCTACGGGCGAACCGGTTCGCGCGGCGGGTTCAACGGTCCGCTCCGGGGGCGTCGTTGCCCCTCCCGGGCCGAGCCTCGTCACCGGTCCGGTTCCGGGTCCTTCAGCCAGTTGATCAGCTCGGTGGAGAACGCCACCGGGTCCTCCTCGTGCGGGAAGTGCCCCAGGCCGTCGAACAGCCGCCAGCGGTACGGCGCCTCCACGTACTCGCCGGAGCCGGCCGCGCTGCGGGTGCGCATCACCGGGTCGAGCGAGCCGTGCAGATGCAGCGTCGGGACCCGTACGGGCATCTTCATCCGGCGGTTGAACTGGAGACCGTCGGGGCGGGCCATCGACCGCACCATCCAGCGGTACGGCTCGATCGAGCAGTGCGCCGTCGAGGGGATGCTCATCGCCCGCCGGTAGACCGCCAGCGCCTCGTCCTCCGGCGGCCGGGGGCCGGACCAGTCGCGGATCATCCGGCCCACCAGCGCCGCGTCGTCCGCGGTCAGCGCGCGCTCCGGCAGCCAGGGCCGCTGGAAGTTCCAGATGTGCGAACTCCGGGCGCTCTGCCGGACGTCGGCCAGCATCGCCGAGCGCCAGCGGCGCGGGTGCGGCATCGAGGACACGGCCAGCCGGCGCACCAGCTTGGGCCGCATCACCGCCGCCGTCCAGGCGAGATAGCCGCCCAGATCGTGCCCGACGAGCGCGGCGTCCGGCTCCCCCAGGGACCGTATGACGCCGGTGATGTCCAGGGCGAGGTTCGCCGGGTCGTAGCCGCGCGGGGTGCGGTCGCTGCCGCCGACGCCGCGCAGATCCATGGCGACCGCGCGGAAGCCCGCGTCGGCGAGCGCCGGCATCTGATGCCGCCAGGTCCACCAGAACTGCGGAAAGCCGTGCAGCAGCAGCACCAGGGGGCCGTCGCCCATCTCCGCGATGTGGAAGCGGGCGCCGTTGGCCGCGACATCGCGGTGCGACACCTCTCTCCCGCCGGGGATGTCGATCCGTACGACCGACGCGGTGCTGTCAGGGGCTGTCATACCGATGAGCGTGTCACAGACTCCAGCACCGGGTGCTCCACGGGCGCCACGCGCGGGTGCGGCTTGGCCTTCTGGAGTACGGCCGCGGTCTCCTTGGCGGAGTTGATGGACTTCTCCGGCTTCTTGATCTTCTTCATCTTGGCCATCGCGATGAGGGCCAGCAGCCCGGCGAGGACCAGGAAGGCACCGCCCACGATCAGGAAGGACCAGGCGAGCCCGAGGCCGAGGTTGTGGATGCCGTACGCCGCCGCGAAGCTCAGCACCGGCAGCGCGAACAGCGCCAGCGCGCCGGCCACCATGAACGCGGCACTGCCGATGCCGGCGCGCTTGGCGTCCTGCCGGAACTCCGCCTTGGCCAGCGCGATCTCGTCGTGCACCAGCGCGGACATTTCGGCCGTGGCCGTGGCCACCAGCTGTCCGAGGCTGCGGTCCGTGCCGTCGTGCACTGCGCTCATCGCCGTCTCCCTCATCTCTTCACCCGGATGCAAAGCCTCTCAGATCATGCCGGACCATCGTCTCCGGCATGCGTGCCGGAGGCCACTTCGGCAAGCCGCCGGTGCTCGGCGGCCTTGGCTTCGTGGATTGCCGCCATCCGCAGGTGGTACTCCGGCTTGTCGAGTTCGTAGATGTCGGGGATGCCGTCCTGGTCCTCGTCCCGCTCCTCGTCCTCGCACAGCTTCTTGTACTTGGTGTTGCGGACCTTGAGGAGGATGCCGGCGAAGACGGCTGCCAGCAGCGAGCCGATCAGCACCGATGCCTTGATCTCGTCGGTCAGCACCAGGTCCCCGGCGAAGGCGAGTTCGCCGATGAGCAGGGAGACCGTGAAGCCGATGCCGGCCAGGGAGGCGACGGCGAAGACATCCGGCCACTTCAGGTCGGGGTTGAGCTCGGCCCTGGTGAAGCGGGCGGTGCACCATGTGCCGCCGAAGATGCCGAGCGCCTTGCCCACCACCAGGCCGAGCACGACCCCGAGCGTCTCCGGCCGGGTGAAGACCTCATGGACCGCGCCGCCGGATATGGACACGCCCGCGGAGAAGAGGGCGAACAGCGGCACGGCGAGGCCGGCCGACAGGGGGCGGACCAGATGCTCGATGTGTTCGCCCGGGGACTGTGTCTCGCCGTCGCGCCGGGTGCAGCGCAGCATCAGGCCCATGGCGACGCCGGCGATGGTGGCGTGCACCCCGCTGTTCTCCATCAGGCCCCAGATGACCAGGGCGAGCGGGACGTAGACGTACCAGCCGCGGACGCCCTTGCGCAGCAGCAGATAGAAGATCACCAGGCCGGCGGCGGCGAGGCCGAGCGCCAGAAAGTCGATCTTCGAGGTGAAGAAGATCGCGATGATCAGGATCGCGAAGAGGTCGTCGACGACGGCGAGGGTGAGCAGGAAGGCGCGCAGCGCGGCGGGCAGGGACGTCCCGATGACGGCGAGGACGGCGAGCGCGAAGGCGATATCGGTCGCGGTGGGGACCGCCCAGCCCTGCAGCGAGCCGCCGCCGATGCTGTTGACGGCGAAGTAGACGAGCGCCGGCATCGCCATCCCGCAGAGCGCGGCGACCACCGGGAGCGCAGCCGCCTTGGGGTCCCGGAGCTCGCCGGCGACCAGTTCGCGCTTGAGCTCGATACCGGCGACGAAGAAGAAGACCGCGAGCAGCCCGTTGGCGGCCCAGTGCTGGACGGACAGGTCCAGGCCCAGCGCGGCCGGTCCGAGATGGAAGCCGCGGACCGCCTCGTAGCTTGCGCCGAGGGTGTTTGCCCAGATCAGGGCCGCTACGGCGGCGACGAGGAGGAGGATGCCGCCGACGGTTTCGGCCCGGAGCGCCTCCGCGATGAAGTTCCGCTCGGGCAGGGACATCCGTCCGAGGAACGGGGCGCGACGGTTTCCGGGGCCGCTCATGCGCCGGCCTCACTGCGCTCGACGGGGCGGTATGCGCGCAGCACACGCTTCTTGATCGTTGGGTTGCTCGGCGCGCTCACTCGGTGACCTCCGGCTTTCGGCAGCTGTGTACGGCTGTTGCAGTTGCCGACCAGACTTCCCGGCGCACCCAGAGTTTTAGCGTGTCATTGACGCGTGTCCCACTGTACCGGGCGGGTGCAAGCTGCTATCCGGTGGCCTCACTTTACGGTCAATCCGGGCGCCGGGCCGCTGGAGAGGGGCGGGCCGCGGCCCGGGCGTTGCCCGTCGCGCGCGGCTGATGGGCAGGCGGGCCGCCGGGGCACGAGGAGCCGGGGCACGGTAAGCCGGGCCACGGCAAGCCGGGTCACGACGAGCCGGGCCCACGAGAAGTCGGGGCCATGACAAGAGGCCCCACGGCAAGGGGCACCCGGCCGCGCCGGCCGGATGCCCCCTGCGTCTTCCGTCCTGCTCAGTCCTCGCTGGCCGCGCTCGGCAGCTTCGCCTGGATCAGGTCCATGACCGAGGAATCGGTGAGGGTGGTGACATCACCGAGGTCGCGGTTCTCGGCGACATCGCGCAGCAGCCGCCGCATGATCTTGCCGGAGCGGGTCTTGGGCAGCTCCGCGACCGGCATGATCCGCTTGGGCTTGGCGATCGGGCCGAGCTGCTGGGCGACATGGGCGCGCAGCTCCTCGACCAGACCCTCGTCCTCCGCCGCACCGCCGCGCAGGATGACAAAGGCGCAGATGGCCTGGGTGGTCTGCGGGTCGGCGGCGCCGACGACCGCGGCCTCGGCCACCTTCGGATGCGAGACCAGCGCCGACTCCACCTCGGTGGTGGAGATGTTGTGGCCGGACACCAGCATCACGTCGTCCACCCGGCCGAGCAGCCAGATGTCGCCGTCGTCGTCCTTCTTGGCGCCGTCGCCGGCGAAGTACTTGCCCTCGAAGCGCGACCAGTACGTGTCGAGATAACGCTGGTCGTCGCCCCAGATCGTGCGGAGCATGGCCGGCCAGGGCTCGGTCAGGACGAGGTAGCCGCCGGCGCCGTCCGGGACCTCGCGCGCATCGTCGTCCACGACGGTCGCGGCGATACCGGGCAGTGCCACCTGGGCCGAGCCGGGCTTGGTCGCCGTGACGCCCGGCAGCGGGCTGAGCATCATCCCGCCGGTCTCGGTCTGCCACCAGGTGTCGACGATGGGTGTCTTGTCGGCCCCGATGTGCTTGCGGTACCACATCCATGCCTCGGGGTTGATCGGCTCGCCCACCGATCCGAGGACGCGCAGCGACGACAGGTCGAACTTCGCCGGGATGTCGTCGCCCCACTTCATGCAGGCGCGGATCGCGGTCGGCGCGGTGTAGAGGATCGTCACGCCGTACTTCTGCACGATCTCCCACCAGCGGCCCTGGTGCGGGGTGTCGGGCGTTCCCTCGTAGAGCACCTCGGTCGCGCCGTTGGAGAGCGGGCCGTAGGTGATGTACGAGTGGCCGGTCACCCAGCCGACGTCGGCGGTGCACCAGAAGACGTCGGTCTCGGGCTTCAGGTCGAAGACCGCGTGGTGGGTGTACGACACCTGGGTGAGGTAGCCGCCGGTGGTGTGCAGGATGCCCTTGGGCTTACCCGTCGTGCCGGAGGTGTAGAGGATGAACAGCGGGTGCTCGGCGTCGAAGGCCTCGGGCGTGTGCTGGTCGCTCTGCCGCTCGACGATCTCGTGCCACCAGACGTCCCGGCCCTCGTGCCAGTCGATGTCCTCCTGGCCGGTGCGGCGCACGACCAGGACGCTGCGGACGTTCTCCGTACCGGGCTTGGTCAGGGCGGTGTCGACGGCGGGCTTGAGGGCGGAGGGCTTGCCGCGGCGGTAGCCGCCGTCGGCGGTGATCACCACGCGGGCGTCCGCGTCATTGATACGGGTCGCCAGGGCGTCCGCGGAGAAGCCGCCGAAGACGACGGAGTGCGGGGCGCCCAGGCGCGCACAGGCCAGCATGGCGATGACCGCTTCCGGGATCATCGGCAGGTAGATGGCGACCCGGTCGCCGCTGCGCACACCCAGCTCGGTCAGCGCATGGGCGGCCTTGGAGACCTCACGCTGGAGCTCGGCGTAGGTGATCGCGCGGGTGTCGCCGGGCTCGCCCTCGAAGTGGAGGGCGACCCGGTCGCCCAGGCCGTTCTCCACATGCCGGTCCACGCAGTTGTAGGCGACATTGAGCTTGCCGTCGGCGAACCACTTCGCGAAGGGCGCGTTGGACCAGTCGAGGGTCTGGGTGGGCGGGGTCTCCCAGGACAGGCGTTCGGCCTGCTCGGCCCAGAAGCCCAGCCGGTCTGCCGCGGCCTGCTCGTACGCGGCAGCCGTGACGTTGGCGTTCGCGGCCAGATCGGCGGGCGGCGTGAACCGCCGCTCCTCCTTGAGCAGGTTGGCCAGGCTTTCGTTGCTCACAACTTCTCCCATTCCCAGGGCGTCCGATGTGTCCCCAGGTCATAGCTCATCAGCCCGCGCCGGGCCCTGACAAGGGCTGTGGACAAATATTGGTGTAGACCTATCAGTTCGCGGTCCGTGCCAGGGCTGTTGAGGGGAAGCCGCGCAGGTCAGACCGTGGCCGGCGCCGGTTCGCCGCGCACCGCGCAGAACCGCCCGGCGGCCTCGTCGAGCACATATGCCTGGGCCTCACCGACGTGGAAATACATGCCGTGCAGGGCGAGCGTGCCCTCGGCCACGCGGCGGGCCACACACGGGTGTGCCCGGAGGTGGTCGAGCTGCTGCATGACGTTGACGAGCGCCAGCCGCTCCTGGTCGTCGCCCACCGGCCGCCCGCTGAGAGCGACTTCGCCCCGGCCCAGCCGTCCGATGCGCTGCATCCGGGCCAGGCTCGGCCGGCCGTGCCGCAGCCAGCGGGCAAGCGGCGTCGGCTCGGCGTCTTCCGGTGCGGCGGCGCCCAGCAGCGCCGCCATGGCGCCGCACCCCGAATGCCCGCACACCGTGATCGAGCCGACCCGCAGTACTTCCACCGCGTACTCGATCGCTGCCCCTACGGAGTCGCAGGAGGCGTCCGAGCCGGGCGGCGGCATCAGATTGCCGACATTGCGCACGGTGAACAGATCGCCCGGCCCACTGGACGTGATCATGCTGGTGACCAGCCGGGAGTCGGCGCAGGTCAGAAACAGCTGGGTGGGCCGCTGGCCCTCGCGCGCCAGCCGGGACAGCTCCTCGCGCACCAGCGGAGCCGTATGGCGCTGGAACGCGGAGACCCCGCCCAGCAGTTGGCTGCCGCTGCTCTCCGGGACCGCCGCCCGGTCCTGGGCGGGCCGGGTGCAGTGATGGTTGCGCCAGGGCGTCCACGGCCGGCAGGAGTGCGCACCGGCCTCCGCGGCGATCGGCCGGCCCGAGCGGCCGCCGAGGGTCACCCGGCCGCCGTGCGCCCGGTGGGCGGCCGACCAGGACTGCAGCGCCTCGTAGGCGGCATGATCCATGAACGAGCCGCACAGCTCGACGACGACATCGGTGTGCGCCGGCAGCTGTGCCAGAGCCCGGGTCAGCCGCGGCACCGCCAGAAACGTCAACTGCCCGCTGACCCGCACCCGGTGGCCGTCGGCCTCCTCCGTGACCGTGATACGGGTGTGCGTCAGCCGGCGCAGCGCCAGGAAGACCGCGACCGCGATGCCCGTCACCACACCCTGGAGCACCCCGAAGAGGACGACGCCGCCCAAGGTGGCGGCATACACCGGGAATTCGCGGTGCCGCTGCACATGCCGGATGTGCGCGAAGCTCACCATCCGTACGCCGACGATCATCACCAGCGCGGCGAGCGCGGCCAGCGGGATCATCTCCAGCGCCGTGGCCAGCAGACCCGCGCACAGCAGCACCCATACGCCGTGCAGCACGGTGGCGCGTCGGGTGACCGCACCCGCCCGCACATTGGCCGAGCCGCGCATCGCGCCCCCGGAGACCGGCAGCCCGCCGAGCAGCCCGGAGACGGTATTGGCCACCCCCTGGCCGGTCAGCTCGCGGTTGAGCCGCGCACGCCCCGTGGGAGCGTCCGGCCGCTCGGCCGCCAGCCGGTCCACGGCCAGCGCCGACAGCAGCGACTCCATGCTCGCGACCAGGGTGACGGTCAGCACCGCGGCGGCAAGAGCCGGAAGGGACCCGTCCGGAAGTACCGGCAGTTCGGGCGTCCGCCAGGACGGCAGCTCCACCCGCGCCACCTCCGTCCCCGCGCTGACGGCCGTCGCGGCGAGCACGGCGGCCAGCGGGGCGGGCAGCACCCGCGCCCACCGCCCGACGCGGCCCGGCAGCCGTCCCCAGCCGAGGAGCACGGCGACGGTGACGGCGCCGATCAGCAGCGCGACGGTGTGCGGGTGCGCCAACTGGCCGGGCAGCGCGGCGGCGTTGTCGAGCGCCGAGCTGTCCGGGCTGCCGCCGAGCACCACATGGAGCTGGCCGACGGCGATGGTGGCCCCGATGCCGGCCAGCATGCCGTGCACGATCGCCGGACTGATGGCCAGCGCCGCACGGGCCACGCGCAGTGCGCCCAGGGCGAGTTGGGCGAGTCCGGCCAGCACCGTGATGGCGCAGGTGGCGCGCCAGCCGTAGCGCTGCACCAGATCGGCGGTGACCACCAGGAGGCCGGTTGCCGCGCCGGTCACCTGGAGCGGGGCGCCGCCGAGCAGACCGGCGACGATCCCGCCGACGACCGCGGAGACCAGACCGGCCTGGAGCGGGGCGCCGGTGGCCAGGGCGAGGCCCAGGGACAGCGGGACGGCGAGCAGGAAGACGACGGCCGAGGCGGAGAGGTCACGGCGGACGGCCCGGCCCCTCTTCGGACGGGTGCCGTGCCCCGAGGGCATACGGGGGCCGGGAGCGATTTCGGTGGGGTGCGGTGTGCGCGGCGGCTGCGGCGGCGACTTCTCGGTCTGCGACATTCCCGTCTCCTCCGGGGCGACGCGGTCGCGCGGGGCGCGATCGTGGGGCGGCGGTGTACTGCGGCGGGACGTGAGCCGACCGGCGGTCGTCGCTGTTGGGTGACGGTCCGGTGACTCTCAAGCTTCGGTAAATGAACCGTAATGAGAGGTAAAGGTAAGGAGAAGCTTTTGCAGGCATTCGCCGCAATCCTTCCCCCTATCCGGTGAACAGGGTGACTTTCGTCTTGTGGTTTTCCGCTCTTTTCTTCGTGCGGGAAGGTGTGTGCGCGGTGATTTCGATGCACCCCTCGGAAGGCGCTCACCGGTGCCGTGAATGAGGGGCCGGCCGCTCAGCCGCGACGCAAAACGGGCTGCGGCCCGGCTTACTCGCGGGCGCTGCCGGCGGGGCGGACACCGAAAAGCGAATGGGCGGGCGCCGAAGGGCGGCTGGGCGGCGTACCTCCCCCATGCCCTCCGGGCCCGCCCGCGCCGTCCGGCAGGTCAGGCGGGCTGTGGTGTGGCCGCACCCTCGGAGAGCACGAAGGAAGGATCGACCTGAGCGGCGAGGTCGACCCCGGTCTTCGCATTGCCCCAGCTCTCCGCGTTCTTCAGGTGGAAGTGGACCATCTGCCGGGTGTAGCGCTCCCAGTCGCGGCGCCCGTAGGCGGCGTCGGCCGTGTGATGCAGCGTTTCCAGGGCGTGCCGGTTGGCCTCCTCCAGGTGGGCGAAGCGGGCCGGGCGGCCCTTCTCCATGGCACGCACCCAGTCGGAGTGGCCGACGGTCACCAGCAGATCGTCGCCGGCCGCGTCACGAAGGAACGCCAGGTCCTCCGGGCCCTGCACCTTGTTGCCCACGACCTTCAAGGGGACGCCGAAGTCCCGTGCGTACTCCTTGTACTGGCGGTAGACGGCGACGCCCTTACGGGTCGGCTCGGCCACCAGGAAGGTCATGTCGAAGCGGGTGAACATCCCGGAGGCGAAGGAGTCGGAACCGGCCGTCATATCGACGACGACATACTCCTCACGGCCGTCCACGAGGTGGTTCAGGCACAGCTCCACGGCACCGACCTTGGAGTGGTAACAGGCCACACCGAGATCGGCCTCGGTGAACGGCCCGGTCGCCATCAGCCGCACGGCGGCTCCGTCGAGGTCCACCGTCCGGACGCAGGCGTCGTAGACGGGGTTGTCCTCGCCTACCCGCAGCAGTCGCGAGCCCTCGCCAGGAGGGGTGGTCTTGATCATTGATTCGGAGGACGGGATCCGGGGATTGCTGCCGCGCAAGTAGTCCTTGATCAGCGGCAGATGGGCACCCATCGCGGGAAGCGCGGCGGCCTCCGCCTCGTCGAGGCCGAGGGCGGCGCCCAGATGCTGGTTGATGTCGGCATCCACGGCGATCACGGGGACGCGGGAAGCGGCGAGATGCCGGATGAACAGGGAGGACAGGGTGGTTTTGCCACTGCCGCCCTTGCCTACGAAAGCGATCTTCATGTTCACCAAGGGTAATCTTGATCTCGCTCCAGGTGACAGAGCTGGGTGAGGAAGACCACTCCTTCGAGGGGTCCGGCCTGGTGGTGCGTAGGGTCGTACCCATGGCTGGAATCTCCCGGGGGACGCCCCCCGAACCCCCGCAAGCGAGCGCCGACCCGCTCGTGACCCTGGCCTCGCTCCCGGGAGTCGCCGACTCCGTGGACTCCGTGCGCAAGGGCGTCGACCGGGTCTACGGGCACCGGGTCATGCGACGCCGCAGCAATGAGGTGACGTCCGAGGCGGCGCTGCGCGGAGCGCGCGGTTCCGCGGCACTTTCGGGGGCCGACTGGGCGCTCGAAGAGGTCCGGCGCCGCACCGACTTCGGCGTCGAGGGCGAACCGCGTACGGTCGGCGCGGCCCTGCGGCTGACCGCCGAGGCCGGGCAGCTGCTCAGTGTGTGGCGGCAGTCGCCGCTGCGGGTGCTGGCACGGCTCCACCTGGTGGCCGCGTCAGGCGCGGGCCGAAGTGCCGATGAGCCCGGCCGTGCGGCAGACGACACGGTGGGGCGGCCCCGGCTGGGTGCCGAGCCGGTCGACGAACCGCTCATCGAGCTGCCGCTGCCGGGTGCCGACGAGGTCGCCGGGCGGCTGGACGGGCTGGCGCGGCTGCTCCTCGCGGGCAGCGAGGCGCCGGCGCTGGTGACCGCGGCGGTGGTGCACGGCGAGCTGCTCGCCCTGCGGCCGTTCGCCACCTGTAACGGGCTGGTCGCGCGGGCCGCGGAGCGGATCGTGCTGGTCGGCAGCGGACTGGACCCGAAGTCGATCTGTCCCGCCGAGGTCGGGCACGCCGAACTGGGGCGCGCGGCGTATGTCGCGGCCCTGGAGGGCTATGTCTCGGGCACCCCGGAGGGCGTCGCGGCGTGGATCGCGCACTGCGGACGCGCGGTGGAGCTCGGTGTACGGGAGAGCACCGCCGTCTGTGAGGCGCTGCAGCGTGGCGCGGCATAAGGGGCGACCGGGCGAAACCCTTTGGGTGGCGCTCGAAGAATTCCGGAAGGATTGCTTCATTCGGCCCTGAACAAGAGATGCGGCGGTACCAATCTGTGGTACCGCCGCTGGCATGTCCGCCGGGTTACCATGCGTGCTCGAATATTTGCCCATCAGGTCGGAATCTTCGTCCGGTTACCTGGTGCGGCTGGCCCGCAATCGACGGGTCGACGTCGCGTGGGTGCCCGGCATTCATGCATCGGTCCGTGGGCCACTTCCTGCGTTAAAGGTGTTCCTCTCGGATGTCCTTGGTCTCGCGGGCCGTTAAGTCCTTTGTACTACTCGGGCGGGGGAAGCGGAACCCCGTGCCCCAGATCTTTACGTTTGACTTCAAACGCGGGCATTGCGGGCGGTGCGGTCGCTCCGGCCAATAAGGAGGCGAGGCTTTGTGGTTTTCCTCCGGCTCGCGTACCAGACGAGCGTCGCGGTGGCCATGGCCGCGCCCGCCGCGGCCATGACGGCGAGCACCGGCCGCGAGGGCATCGACAGTGCCGGCAGCCGCTGCTTGAGCGGGACCGGCCGATTGAAGGAGAGAACCGGCCAACCCCGCGCGACCGCCTCGCGGCGCAGCGCCCGGTCCGGGTTGACGGCGAAGGGGTGGCCGACCGCCGCGAGCATCGGGACATCGGTGGCCGAATCGCTGTAGGCGTAGCAGCGGTCGAGGTCGTAGCCCTCGGACACGGCAAGCTCCTGGACGGCCTCCGCCTTGGTCGGGCCGTAGGCGTAGTACTCCACCTCTCCGGTGAAGCGGCCGTCCTCGCCGACGACCATGCGGGTGGCCACCACCCGGTCCGCGCCCAGGAGTTCACCGATCGGTTCGACGACCTCGGCACCCGAGGTGGAGACGATCACGACGTCCCGTCCCGCGGCATGGTGCTCCTCGATGAGTGAGGCCGCCTCGTCATAAATGATGGGGTCGATCAGATCGTGCAGCGTCTCGGCAACGATCTCCCGCACCTGGGCCACGTCCCAGCCGCGGCACAGTGAGGAGAGATATTCCCGCATCCGCTCCATCTGATCGTGGTCGGCGCCGCCCGCCAGGAACACGAACTGGGCGTACGCAGTGCGCAGTACGGCCCGCCGATTGATCAGGCCGCCTTGGTAGAACGACTTGCTGAAGGTCAGCGTGCTCGACTTAGCAATGACGGTCTTGTCCAAGTCGAAGAACGCGGCAGTACGGGGAGTCGAGTGAGGCACGGAGTGGTTTTCCACGGGGGTGAGCATAGGCGCCCACCATTCGGCGTAAGGTGTGGCGCGTGGGTTTGCCTGAGAAGGCTCTCGGGTACACCATGGAAGTCACGGATCGTTCGCGACCGTGCTAACCCGGTCCGGCTCCTCCCCCCCCGAGTCGGCCGTGGGGACGACCCCCGCTCTCCCCCCCGGCGGGGGTCGTCGCATGTCCGGATGCATTTTCCGGCACCGGACGCTGATCCACACTTCTCCTTGCCCGCGCGGCGCCCGCTGTCCCGACGCTCCCGTGCCATTACTCACCGTAGTTGAAGCGCTGCTCTGAGGAAGGCCCCCTTGGGCCCCAGAAGTAGCCGCCCGTCGCTGGAATAGGTGACAGGGATATTCACAGTCGCGGAGTTGTCCACAATTTCGGGTCAAGATCCACAAGATTTTCCCGATCGCTGCAACGTAAAAGTCCGCGAGTTCGCGGAGTGCGAGTTGCGTAGCGATAGGGGGACGGAACGTGGCCGGAATCACGCCATCGGAACGGCTGGTCCACACCGGCGAGGAGCGGTGCGGGCCGCTGATCATCACCGAGGACGAAAAGCTTCTCGACGATCTTTTGCGGCTGTGCGCGGCGGCCGGGGCGCTGCCCGAAGTGGCGCACGGCCTGCCCGCCCGTAAAGGGGACTGGGAAGCGCCGCCCCTGGTGATCATCGGCGCCGACTGTGCGCCCCGGTTGCGCGGCGCCGGACGCCGGGCGGGCGTCATCCTCACGGGGCGGGACGCGGACGATCCGGCCGTCCTGCGGCTGGCCGTCGCCCTGGGGGCCGAGCGGGTGCTGGCTCTCCCCGACGGCGAACGCTGGCTGGCGGACCGGATCGCCGATGCGGTCGAGGGCGTCGGACCGCCGGCCCTGACGGTCGGCGTGATCGGCGGCTGCGGCGGCGCCGGAGCGAGCACCCTGGCCGGCGCGCTGGCCGTCACCGCGGCCCGCACGGGACGGCGCACGCTGCTCGTCGACGGAGACCCGCTGGGCGGCGGGCTGGACGTCCTGCTGGGCGGCGAGAAGGAAAAGGGGCTGCGCTGGCCCGCCTTCGCCGAATCACGGGGCCGGGTGGCCTGCGGCGCACTGGCCGAGTCACTGCCGCGGCTGCACTCGCTCCGGGTCCTCAGCTGGGACCGGGGCTCCGATGTCAGCATCCCGCCCGCGGCCATGCGCGCGGTCATGGCCGCGGCACGCCGGCGTGGCGGGGTCGTGGTGGTGGACCTGCCGCGCAGGGTCGACGCCGCGGTGGCGGAGGCCCTCGCCCAGGTGGACATGGGCCTGCTGCTCGTCCCTACGGAGCTGCGCGCGGTCGCGGCGGCGCAACGGGTGGCCGCCGGGGTACGGAAGGTGCTCGGCGATCTGCGTGTGGTGGCGCGCGGGGCTCCCGGCCGCCATGGGCACGGCCTGCCGCCGGACGAGATCGCCCGCCTCATGGAGCTGCCCCTGGCCGGTGAAGTGCCGTGGGAGGCCGACCTGTTGGCCGATCTGTCGCGAGGGGCGCCACCGGGGGCGCAGGCGCGCGGACCGCTGGCGAGATTCTGTACGGCGTTCTGGGAGCGGCTGACGGAGAGCGGGGGCGACGGCGGCGGACCGCCGGCTGCCGCGGCGCCGGAGCCGGGCGGTGGTCCCGGGTGGGGCTCGGGCCCCGGAGCCGGTGCAACGGGTCCTGCGGCCCTCCCGGTGACGTCCCGTGCGGCCGGCCGGGGCGGGGGCCGGGCATGAGCCAGGGACAGGACTTGCTGGAGGTGGTGCGCCGGCGGCTCGCCGAGGCCGGCGCGGAGCCGACACCCGCCCGGGTGGCCGTGGCACTGCGCGAGCAGGGGCGGCTGCTGGGGGACGCCGAAGTGCTGGGCGTGGTGGCCGCGTTGCGGTCCGAGATGGTGGGCAGCGGGCCGCTGGAGCCGCTGCTGGCCGCACCCGACGTCACGGATGTCCTGGTCACCGCGCCGGACGAGGTGTGGGTGGACCGCGGTGGCGGGCTGGAGCGTACGGACGTCCGCTTCCGGGACGCGTCGGAGGTGCGCAGGCTCGCCCAGCGGCTGGCGGCGGTGGCCGGCCGGCGGCTGGACGATGCCCGGCCTTGGGTGGACGCCCGCCTTCCGGACGGGACCCGGCTGCATGCCGTGCTGCCCCCGGTGGCCGTCGCCGGGACCTGTCTGTCCCTACGGGTGCTGCGGCCGCGGGCCTTCGGCCTCGCGGAGCTGGTGGCGGCCGGCACGGTTCCGCCGGGTGGCGACCGGCTGCTCCGGGCGCTGCTGGCGGCCCGGCTGTCGTTCCTGATCAGTGGCGGTACGGGCTCCGGCAAGACGACTCTGCTCAGCACCCTGCTCGGCCTGGTCGGCCCGGCCGAGCGGATCGTCCTTGCCGAGGACTCCGCGGAGCTGCGGCCGGACCATCCCCATGTGGTGCGGCTGGAGACCCGGCCCGCCAACCAGGAGGGCGTCGGCCGGGTGACGCTGCGGGACCTCGTACGCCAGGCGCTGCGGATGCGCCCGGACCGGCTGGTGGTCGGCGAGGTGCGCGGTGCGGAGGTCACGGATTTGCTGGCGGCCCTGAATACGGGCCATGAAGGCGGCTGTGGCACGGTCCATGCCAACGCCGCATGCGATGTCCCCGCGCGGCTGGAAGCCCTGGGTTCGACCGCGGGCCTGGACCGCGCCGCGCTGCACAGCCAGCTGGCGGCCGCGCTCTCGGTCGTCCTGCATCTCGTACGCGACCGGGCCGGGCGGCGCCGGATCGCCGAAGTCCATGTCCTGGAGCGGGACCGCGACGGCTTCGTGGTCACCGTGCCGGCTGCCGTCTGGGGCCCGGACGGCTTCCAAGAGGAGCGCGGCTGGGGGCGGTTGCGGCAGCTGTGTGAGCGGGGCGGGGGTGCCTCCCGGTGAGTGTGGCCGCGATGGCGCTGGTGATCGCGCTGCTCTGCGCGGGCGCCGCCCTCCGGTCGGGCGGTGGCCGGCCGGAGGACGTACGGCGGCGGGCCCGGGCGCTGTTCGGGGGCCGCGGAGAAGCGGTCCCGCCAGGGGGATGGCGGGCCTGCCTGCGGGGCGAGGAGGTGCGGAAGTGGTGCGCGGGGCGGCTGGTCGAGGGCGAAGCGGGGCGGCGTTGGAGCGTCGGCCGCCGGTGGGACGTCGGGCGGGAGGTCTGGTGTCTGCCGGCGGGGCTGGTGCTGGGGGTGCTGGGCGGATCCGTGGTCCCGGTGATCGCTTCCATGGGTGCCGTCTACCTCGTCCGCCGGTGGCTGGTCACCCGTGGCGCGGGGCGGGTGCGCGACCGGCGGGCTGCCGCGGTGATCGGGCTGTGCGCGGCGGTGGCGGGGGAGCTGCGGGCCGGGCGGCAGCCCGCCCAGGCCCTGCTCGCCGTGGGGGCGCCGGGCCTCGGAGCGGAGGGCTCGGCGGTGCTGGCGGCCGCGCGGTACGGAGGAGATGTGCCCCGGGCGCTCCGGGTGGCGGCGCGGCAGCCGGGGGCCGCGGGACTGACCGGCATGGCCGCGTGCTGGCAGGTGGCCGTGGAGGGCGGCGCGGGGCTGGCTTCAGGGCTGGAGCGGATCGCGGCCGGGCTCAGGACACAGCGCGATCAACGCGACGAACTGCGCGCCCAGTTGGCAGGCCCCCGGGCCACCGCGCTGATGCTCGCACTGCTGCCCGCGGCCGGGCTCCTGATGGGCAGCGCCCTGGGTGCCGACCCACTGCGGGTGCTGCTGCACACCCCGGCCGGGTGGGGCTGCCTGGTGGTCGGCGGGCTTCTGGAGTGGGGCGGGGTGGCCTGGACGGCCCGGATCGTCGCGGCCGCGGAAGGCGCGTAGGGAGGGGATCGGTATGGGCACGGAAGTTGTCCACAGGGTGGGGATGGCGATCGTCGCCATGACGGCGGTGCTGTGTGCCGTGGCGCTGGTGCGGGAGGCACACCGCGGAAGCGCCGCCCGGAAGCGGATCTCGGCAGTGTGGGGCGCCGGACAGGTCCGGCGCGGGAAGGACGGGGCCGGGACCGGGACCGGATCGTTCGCCCGTGCCCGGTGGCGCCGGCGCACAACGCCGGAGAAGGACGGCGCGCCGCGGAACGGACGACCGTGGGAATGGGCCGGGCCCCTGGGGGCGGCCGGCCTCGTGGTCATCCTCGTCGGTGGCATGGCGGGCGTCCTCGCGGGACTCGCCGTGGGCTACGCCGCGCATCGTTATCTGGCCCGCCAACGGGGCGCGGAGGCGGTCCGTTCGGCGGCCGCGGAGGTACGGGCGGAGTTGGCCCCGGTCGGCGATCTGCTGGCGGCCTGCCTCGCGGCCGGGGCCGGACCGCGGGAATCGGCCGAGGCGGTGGGCCGGTCGCTCGACGGGCCGGTCGCCGAGCGGCTGCGCCAGGTGGCGGCGGAACTGCGCCTGGGCGGTGAACCAGCCGTCGTATGGCCACGGTTGGCCGCTCTCCCCGGCGCCGAAGGACTGGCGCGCTCCATGGAGCGCGCCGGGATATCCGGGGTACCGGCCGTCGAGTCGGTGTCCCGGATCGCCGCCGAACTCCGGGCGGAGCAGGCCCGGGCGGCGACCGCGCAGGCCCGACGGGCCGGGGTGCTGGTCACCCTGCCGCTGTCGGCGTGCTTTCTGCCGGCGTTCCTGACGCTCGGGGTGGCGCCCGTGCTGATCGGCCTGGCAAGCGGCTTGCTGGGACGTAACTGAGCGGCGGGCGCAGCGCGTTCGCGGGAGTTTCGGAGCTCGCCGCGAGGGCGGCGGACCGGGCCGGGCCGACGGAAGGACCGGACCGATGGAACGGAACGGCTCACCGGCTAGGCGGGCCTGGCAGGCCTGGTGGGCGAGGCCGACCAGGCCGGAGGCCATAGACCAACCGGCAGGTCAGAAGCCATTCACCAAAGCCATTCACCAAGGTCATTCACCAAGGTCATTCAGCAAATCATTCATCAGAAGGCGTGGATCAGTGGTCCTTCTCAGGGCCGTTCAAAGGGGGTTCGCATGTTTCGGGGCGGAAGGTTGCGACGGTGGTGGGCGGGGCTGCGCGCGATCGGGGCCGATGACCGGGGGATGACCACGGCGGAGTACGCCGTCGGGACGCTCGCGGCGTGTGCCTTGGCCGCGGTGCTCTACAAGGTCGTGACGAGCGGACCGGTGCAGGCGCTGCTGCGGTCGACGCTCGAGCGGGCGATCAATGTCCAGTTCTGACCGCGGTGCCCCGGGCCTGCGGGCTCGGGGCACCCCGCGCACGCGCGACGCCGGGTTCGTGACGGCGGAGACGGCCGTGGTCATACCCGTCCTGGTGGCGGTGGTGGCGGCGCTCGTCTGGGGGCTGATGGCGGTCTGCGCCCGTATCGAGTGTGTGGATGCGGCGCGGGCCGGGGCGCGTGCCGCGGCGAGGTCGGAGCCGCGTTCGGCGGTGATCTCGGCGGCCCGGGGCGCGGCTCCACGGGACGCGCGGATCGCGCTGGCACGGGAGGGCGATCTGGTGCGCGTACGGGTCGCGGCCGAGCTGCCCGGTGTGGGGCGGCTGACGGTGCAGGTCACGGGGGAGGCGGTGGCTCTTGCGGAGGAAACGGTGCGGCGATGAGGGCTCGGCGACGGTCTGGACGGTCTTCGCCGCGGCGGCGCTCTGCGCGGTCTTCGTGGCCCTGGTCGGTGTGGGCCAGGCCGTCACGGCGCGGCACCGGGCGGGTGGCGCCGCGGACCTGGCGGCGCTGGCCGCCGCGGATCACGCCCTGCGGGGCCCGGCCGTGGCCTGCGCGGCGGCCCGCCGGGTGGCGACCGCGCAGCACACCCGTCTGGTGCGCTGCGCGGTGACCGGGCAGGTCGCGGATGTCTCGGCCGAGGCGGGCAGCAGCCCGTTCACCTCCCGGGTACGGGCGCGCGCCGGGCCGCCGGGGCGCGGTGACCCGGCGCGGGCCCGAGCCGGGCCGGCCCCGGCCGCCGCGGTCCGCGCCCGGCCCTCGGCGGCACCCCCGCTACGTCCCCTGCGGCGCGCCGCGCAGGAGCTCGCCCAGCAACCGGATGGCTCCCCGCTTGTGGAGCGGGTCGTTGCCGTTGCCGCACTTGGGCGACTGGATGCAGGAAGGGCAGCCGGCCTCGCATTCGCAGGACGCGATGGCGCTGCGGGTGGCGGTGAGCCAGTCGGCGGCCGTGTGGAAGGCACGCTCGGCGAATCCGGCGCCGCCCGGGTGGCCGTCGTAGACGAAGACGGTCGGCAGGAGGGTGTCCGGGTGGAGGGGCACGGAGACGCCGCCGATGTCCCAGCGGTCGCAGGTGGCGAAGAGCGGCAGCATGCCGATGGAGGCGTGTTCCGCGGCGTGCAGGGCGCCGCCCAGCTGCTCGGGATTGACGCGGGCGGCGTCGAGTTGGTCCTCGGTGACCGTCCACCACACCGCGCGGGTGCGCAGCGTACGGGGCGGCAGATCGAGCTTGGTTTCGCCCAGGACCTCGCCGGTGATCAGCTTGCGGCGCAGGAAGGAGACGACCTGATTGGTGACCTCGACGGACCCGAAGCACAGCCGGGCATCGCCCCAGGGGATCTCGGTGTCGGTGTCGAGGATGGAGATCGCGGTGGTGTCGCGGGCGGTCGTGGAGTAGGGCGGGCTGGCCTCCTCGACGAGCGCCACATCGTCGGCGAGGTCGAGTTGCTGCACGACGTAGGTACGGCCCTGGTGGAGGTGGACCGCGCCGTCGTGGACGGCGGTGTGCGCAGCGGCGGCATCCACGGTGCCCAGCAGCCGCCCGGTACCGGCCTCCACGATCTGTACCGGCGAGCCGCCCTGCCCGCGGATGTCGGTGAGGTCGGCGGCGCGCTCGCGGCGCGTCCAGTGCCAGGCCTTGGCGCGCCGGCGCAGCAGGCTCGCGGCCTCCAGCTGCGGCATCAGACCGCCGGCCGCGGGCCCGAAGAGCGGGAAATCCGATGCCGTGAGCGGGAGTTCGGCGGCGGCCGCGCACAGGTGCGGGGCGAGCACGTAGGGGTTGTCGGGGTCGAGGACGGTGGACTCGACGGGCTGGTCGAAGAGCGCCTCGGGGTGGTGCACGAGATAGGTGTCCAGCGGGTCGTCGCGGGCCACGAGCACGGCGAGCGCGCCCTGCCCGGAGCGGCCCGCCCGCCCCGCCTGCTGCCACAGGGACGCCCGGGTCCCCGGATAACCGGCGATGACCACGGCATCCAGCCCGGACACGTCCACGCCGAGTTCGAGCGCGGTGGTGGCGGCCAGGCCGAGCAGCTCACCGCTGTGCAGGGCACGTTCCAGGGCGCGGCGTTCCTCGGGCAGATAGCCGCCCCGGTAGGCGGCGACCCGTCCGGGCAGCGAGCGGTCCACCTCCGCGAGCCGCTCCTGCGCGATCAGGGCGATCAGTTCGGCGCCCCGCCGGGAGCGGACGAAGGCGACGGTGCGTACGCCCTGGACGGCGAGGTCGGTGAGCAGATCCGCGCTCTCCGCGGTGGCGGTCCGGCGGACCGGGGCGCCCTGCTCACCGTGGAGTTCGGTCAGCGGCGGCTCCCACAGCGCGAAGACCAACTCGCCGCGCGGCGAGGTGTCCTCGGTGATTTCCACCACGGGCAGGCCGGTGAGCCGGGTCGCGGCCTGTCCCGGCTCCGCGGCCGTGGCGGAGGCGAGCAGAAAGACCGGCTCGGAGCCGTAGCGGGCGCAGATACGGCGCAGCCGGCGGACGACCTGCGCGACATGGGAGCCGAAGACGCCGCGGTAGCTGTGGCATTCATCGATGACGACATAGCGCAGCGCCCGCAGGAAGGAGGACCAGCGGGGGTGCGACGGCAGGATGCCGCGATGCAGCATGTCGGGGTTGGTCAGGACGTAATTGCCGTACTGGCGGACCCACTCGCGCTCCTCGACGGGGGTGTCGCCGTCGTAAACCGCGGGCCGGACGGCCGGGCCCAGCGGGGCGGCCAGCTCACGTACGGCGCGCCGCTGATCGGCCGCCAGCGCCTTCGTGGGGGCCAGATACAGGGCCGTGGCCCCTCTCCCGTTCGGGGCCTCGGAGCCGTCCAGGAGCGTGGAGAGGACCGGCGCGAGATAGGCCAGGGACTTCCCCGAGGCGGTGCCGGTGGCCACGACGACCGATTCGCCGCGCAGTGCGTGTTCGGACGTCCGTGCCTGGTGGGCCCAGGGACGATCGATTCCGGCCGAGCGGATGGCATCGATCACTTCCGGCCGGATCTGTTCCGGCCAGTCGGCATGGCTGCCGATGCGCGGGGGCAAGTGCTCCGTATGAGTGATGCGCGCAGCGCGGGTCGCGCCCCTGGCGAGACGTTCGAGAATCATGCCTGGGGACGGGCGCGCGCCCGCATCCGGCGGGACTGGATTGGAGGCCATCGGCACCGAGTGTGTCACCGGAGTGACGGACAATGCTTAAAGGGCGTCGTGCACGCCTACTGGTAAGTGATTGAATGCCATCGCGGCTGCCAGATCCGCCCCTACCTTCGGTGGGGAGGCCCCAGGGGGGCGACCGCTCGATAGCAAGGTGCTGGAGGATCCGTGGACCTGTCCCTGTCGACCCGGACCGTTGGCGACCGTACGGTCGTCGAGGTCGGTGGCGAGATTGATGTATACACCGCGCCCAAGCTGCGGGAGCAGCTGGTCGAGCTTGTGAACGACGGAAGCTACCACCTCGTGGTGGACATGGAACGTGTCGACTTCCTGGACTCCACTGGGCTCGGCGTGCTGGTCGGCGGGCTCAAGCGGGTGCGTGCCCATGAGGGCTCGCTGCGCCTGGTCTGCAACCAGGAGCGCATTCTCAAGATCTTCCGTATCACCGGACTGACCAAGGTGTTTCCGATTCACACCTCGGTCGAGGAAGCCGTCTCGGCGACTGACTGACGGTTTTGCCGGTCCCCCGCGCCACCAGGCGCGGGGGGAGGAAGAAGTGGGGGGTACCGGACGGAGGTCCGGCCCCCTGCGTCGCACGCCCGCATAACGAGGGGGATGGCATGGCCACCGTCGAACTTCGCTTCAGCGCCCTTCCCGAGCATGTCCGCACCGCGCGTCTGGTCGCGGCTGCCGTGGCACGGCGCGCGGGGGTGGACGAGGCCGTGCTGGACGAGGTGCGGCTCGCCGTCGGTGAGGCGTGCAGCCGTGCCGTGGGCCTGCACGAGAGCCATGAGATCGCGGCTCCGGTGCGGGTGCTGCTGATCGAGGACGAGAAGAAGTTCTCGATCGAGGTGGGCGACGGGGTGACCGGCGACTCCGGTTCGGCGCGCGGCGCCGACGAGGCCGAGGGCGTCGCGGAGAGCGATGCCGAAGGCGAGGACGAGATGGGCCTCGCCGTGATCAGCGGGCTGGTCGACGATGTCGAGGTGACCGCCGGCAAGGACGGCGGACTGATCCGCATGACCTGGCCCACCACGACGGCTGCGGTCCTGCCGTAGCGCTCCGGTGGCCCGTCAGCGGGACGCCTCCGAGCCGCGCTGTCCGTAGGTGACGCGGCACGAGCCGTCACGTCCCCGGACTCTCCACGCACTGACGCCCCGGACTCTCCACGCACTGACACCCCGGACTCTCCACGCACCTATGCCCCCAGGGCGCTGACGGCGGCTGTGGCGGGCTCGGTCACGGCAGTGGCGCCGGGCCCGGTCGTGAGGTCGCCGGAGAGGCGTCCATACGGCGTTCTACCGGGCTCCGGCCCTGGGATGACTCCGGGGCGCCCCTGATGGCTCTTGATGGCCCTGACCCCGTGCACACCGACGTGTGTCGGCCCGTGCGTCCTGTGCGTCCCGTGCACCCCGTGTGACTGCGCGACCCGACGGTGCCCCGGACCGTCATCACCGGGCACGAACCGGGGAGCCCTACCGGCCGGCCCTGGTCTCCGCTCCCGTCTCATGCGTTGCGATCCGGACTCGATCTGACGGCTCTTCATCGGGTGGCGGGGAGCGGTCCGCGCGCCCCGGGTCACCCGTTCGGCCGTAGTGGGGTGGAACAATTCTCTCCGGTGTCCCGCACGCCTCAATCGGCCCGGGCTCCGGGGCGGCGTCCTTGAGCAGCGGCGATCAGCGGGCGATCCACGGGCGATCAGTACGACAGAGAGATCATCGGGCAGTGGTCAGCGAATTCGCTGCTTTCCTTCGTCCGGGCGAATTCCGTAGCGCGTCGGCCTTTTGATCTTCGCCGCTACCGGCGAATTCCCTTTGACGCGTACTGTTTTGATCAACCGCGGCTCCCTACAATCCGTCCACATCTTGCTCAGGACGCCTGAGCGTGCTTCCGCGCGCCCATGTGCCAAACGTCAAGGAGGACGAATGGCGGGGCCTTACACCCCTCAGTTGCTTGACACCCCCACTTTTCTGGCCGGGCCGTCACTTACGGCGGGCAACCGCGTCATCGTGCTGGTGATCGCCGCGGTCGCCCTGGCGGCGCTGGCAGTCGCGGCGGTGCTGGTCCGCCAAGTGCTCGCGGCCGGTGAGGGAACCGACAGTATGAAGAAGATCGCGGCGGCCGTGCAGGAAGGCGCAAATGCCTACCTGGCACGGCAGTTGCGGACTCTCGGCGTATTCGCCGTCGTGGTGTTCTTCCTGCTCATGCTGCTGCCTGCGGACGATTGGACGCAGCGCGCCGGACGCAGCGCCTTCTTCTTGATCGGCGCCGGATTCTCGGCGGCCACCGGCTATATCGGCATGTGGCTCGCCGTACGCAGCAATGTGCGCGTTGCGGCGGCCGCCCGGGAAGCCACTCCGCAAGAGGGCGATACCCGGGAAAGGGATCTTACGGCCGTCTCTCACAAGGCCATGAAGATCGCATTCCGTACCGGTGGCGTCGTCGGAATGTTCACCGTGGGGCTGGGCCTGCTCGGTGCCTCCTGCGTGGTGCTCGTGTACGCGGTCGACGCGCCCAAGGTGCTGGAGGGCTTCGGCCTCGGCGCCGCGCTGATCGCGATGTTCATGAGGGTCGGCGGCGGCATCTTCACCAAGGCCGCGGACGTCGGCGCCGACCTCGTCGGGAAGGTCGAGCAGGGCATCCCCGAGGACGACCCGCGCAACGCCGCGACCATCGCGGACAACGTGGGCGACAACGTCGGTGACTGCGCGGGTATGGCCGCCGACCTCTTCGAGTCGTACGCGGTGACCCTGGTTGCCGCGCTCATCCTGGGCATGGCGGCCTTCGGCGACGCCGGGCTCGCCTTCCCGCTGCTGGTTCCGGCCATCGGTGTGCTCACCGCGATGATCGGCATCTTCGTGGTCGCGCCCCGGCGCAGCGACCGCAGCGGCATGACGGCCATCAACCGCGGCTTCTTCATCTCCGCGGGCATCTCGCTGGTCCTGGTGGCCGTCGCCGTGTTCGCCTACCTGCCGTCCAGCTACCAGGGCCTGAAGGGCGTCACCGACGTCGAGATCCTGAGCACCAGCGGCGACCCGCGGATGCTGGCGCTGGTGGCGGTCGCCATCGGCATCGTGCTGGCCGCGCTGATCCAGCAGCTGACCGGCTACTTCACCGAGACCAACCGGCGGCCCGTGCGGGACATCGGGAAGACCTCGCTGACCGGCCCGGCCACCGTCGTGCTCTCCGGTATCTCGATCGGCCTGGAGTCGGCCGTCTACTCGGCGGTGCTGATCGGCCTGGCCGTCTACGGAGCGTTCCTGCTGGGCGGCGCCTCCATCATGCTGGCGCTGTTCGCGGTGGCGCTCGCCGGTACCGGTCTGCTGACCACCGTCGGCGTGATCGTGGCGATGGACACCTTCGGTCCGGTCTCCGACAACGCGCAGGGCATCGCCGAGATGTCCGGCGATGTCACCGGTGACGGCGCGCAGGTGCTCACCGACCTGGACGCGGTCGGCAACACGACCAAGGCCATCACCAAGGGCATCGCCATCGCGACGGCCGTACTGGCCGCGGCCGCGCTCTTCGGCTCGTACCGGGACGCGATCGCCACCGCCGTACGGGAGGTCGGCAACGCCGCCTCCGGGATGGGCCTCAGCCTGGACATCTCGCAGCCCAACAACCTCGTCGGGCTGATCCTCGGCGCCTCGGTCGTCTTCCTGTTCTCCGGGCTGGCGATCAACGCGGTGTCGCGGTCGGCGGGAGCGGTGGTCTTCGAGGTGCGCCGGCAGTTCCGGGAGCACCCCGGGATCATGGACTACAGCGAGAAGCCCGAGTACGGGCGGGTCGTGGACATCTGCACCAAGGACGCGCTGCGTGAGCTGGCCACTCCCGGGCTGCTGGCCGTGCTCACCCCGATCGCGGTCGGCTTCTCGCTCGGCGTCGGCGCGCTCGGCTCGTTCCTGGCGGGTGCGATCGGCACCGGCACGCTGATGGCGGTCTTCCTCGCCAACTCCGGTGGCGCGTGGGACAACGCCAAGAAGCTGGTCGAGGACGGGCACCACGGCGGCAAGGGCAGCGAGGCGCATGCCGCGACGGTCATCGGCGACACCGTCGGTGACCCGTTCAAGGATACCGCCGGCCCGGCGATCAACCCGCTGCTGAAGGTCATGAACCTGGTGGCGCTCCTGATCGCACCTGCTGTGGTCAAGTTCTCATACGGCCAGGACAAGAGCACCGGCGTCCGGCTCGTGGTCTCGGTGCTGGCGATCGCCGTCATCGTCGGTGCGGTCTACGTCTCCAAGCGGCGCGGAATCGCCGTGGGTGACGAAGACAACTCCGAAGATCCGGAAACCATCGCCAAGTCAGCCAAGACGGCGGTGGCGTCCTAGCCGCAAAGGACCACCAACAGGGCTCGCGGACCGCTCAACTGGGCGGGTGGACGGCGTATTTTGCAGGCGCCGGCCACCCGCCCTCCGCGTGCCCGGGTGGCCCTGCGGTCCTTGGTGCAAATGGCTGCAATGAGGGCAGGGCGGGATGCCCGACCGGTCGCCCAGGCCGTTTGGACGTGTATGTTCCGGGGCCGAGAGCCATGGAAGGGACCAATCCGGTGAACAAGAAGCTTGTGGCTGCACTGTCCGGCGGTGCCGCACTGGTGCTCGCGCTGACCGGCTGCAGCGACGACAGCAACAAGAAGCTCAATGACTGGGCGAAGAGTTTCTGCGACCCTGCGCAGGCTCAGTTCAAGAAGATCCAGGACGCCAACGGCGCCATGCAGACGGCCGACAACGGCAGCACGGACTCCAAAAAGGTCCAGCAGACCGACTCGGCCGCCTTCCAGAAGATTTCCAGCGCCTACGCCTCGCTGGCCAAGTCCCTGGAGAAGGCCGGTCCCCCGCCGACCGACCAGGGCAAGCAGGCCCAGCAGAACGCCGTCAAGGAGCTCAACTCGCTCTCCAAGGGCTACGCGGACCTCCAGAAGCAGGTCGACAGCCTCGACACCAAGGACAAGCTCAAGTTCGCGGACGGTCTGCGCGACCTCTCCAGCGGCATCAACAAGCTCAACAAGCAGAGCGAGGCAGCCTTCAAGAACCTCGAGGCCGGTGACGTCGGCACGGCGATGGCCGCCCAGAAGGGCTGCCAGAACCCCGCCGCGTCCGGTGCCCCGGCGCCCACGCAGTCCCCGAAGTCGTAGCGGCCAGGGGAGCCGGCCCAGCCGGTGAGCCGCGGCATCCGCGAACCGGCAACGGCTCCGACGGCCCGGCGACGCGCCCGGGAAGGGCGTGGCGCCGGGCCGTCGCCGTTTGTCAGTGGCAGGCCCGACAATGGTGGGCGTGAGTACGCACCTCCCCACCGCAGATGCCCAGGACCCCGAGAGCAACGCCCGCACGGCCCGGCTGCGCGAGGCGCTGCTGGCCGCCGCCTTCACCGCCGACGGGCTGCTGGAGCTGCTCGGCGCGCCCGCCTATGCCGCGCTGGCCCGCAGTGAGACCGTCCCCGCCCTGCGGGCGACGCGCGGCGACAGCCCGCTGGAGACCCTGGTGCGGCTGTTCCTGCTGCAGCGCCCGGTGGAGCTGCGGCAGGCGCAGACCGCGCTGCCGGTCGCGGACTGCCTCACCGACGGCTGGCTGGTGCAGGACGGCGACGAGCTGCGCGCCAGTGTGGACGTGCGCCCGTACGGCGGCCCCGAGGGGCAGGACTGGTGGATCGTCTCCGACCTGGGCTGCGCGGTCGGCGGGGCCGGCGGTATCCGGGGCGTCGGGGAGGCGGACCGGGCACAGCTGGTGCTCGGCGTCGGCGGTGCGTCCACGACCCTGGCCGGGCTCACCGTGCGCCGGCCAGTCGCCAAGGCGCTCGACCTCGGTACGGGCTCCGGCATCCAGGCGCTGCATGCCGCCCAGCACGCCACCCGCGTCACGGCCACCGACCTCAACCCCCGGGCGCTGCGGGTCGCCGCGCTGACGCTGGCGCTCTCCGGGGCGGAGGCGGCGGACCTGCGGGAGGGCTCGCTGTTCGAGCCGGTCGGTGACGAGACGTACGACCTGATCGTGTCCAACCCGCCGTTCGTGATCTCGCCGGGCGCCCGCCTCACCTACCGGGACGGCGGCATGGGCGGCGACGACCTGTGCCGGACGCTCGTCCAGCAGTCCGCCGCGCATCTCAACGACGGCGGCTACTGCCAGCTGCTGGCCAATTGGCAGCATGTGGCGGGCGAGGAGTGGCACGACCGGCTGCGGTCCTGGGTGCCGCGCGGCTGCGACGCCTGGATCGTGCAGCGCGAGGTCCAGGACATCACCCAGTACGCCGAGCTGTGGCTGCGCGACGCGGGCGATCACCGGGCGGGCGAGGAGGCGTACACCGCGCGCTACGACGCCTGGCTCGACGAGTTCGAGGCGCGCAAGACCAAGGCCATCGGCTTTGGATGGATCACGCTGCGCAAGTCCGGTTCGGACACCCCCTCCATCACGGTCGAGGAGTGGCCGCACCCGGTCGAGCAGCCGCTGGGGGAGTCGGTCGTACGGCACTTCGACCGCCAGGACTATCTGCGGGCCACGGACGACGCGGCGCTGCTGGCCGGCCATTTCCGGCTCGCCGACGAGGTGGTCCAGGAGCAGGTCGGGCTGCCCGGGGCGGAGGACCCGGAGCATGTGGTGCTGCGTCAGCACCGCGGTATGCGGCGGGCCACGAAGGTGGACACGGTCGGCGCCGGCTTCGCCGGGGTGTGCGACGGCTCGCTGCCCGCCGGGCGGATTCTGGACGCCATCGCCCAACTCGTCGGCGAGGACCCGGTCCTGCTGCGGGACCGCACCCCGGCTTCGATCCGGATGCTGGTCGAGCAGGGGTTCCTGGAGCCGGTGGCCGCGGACGGCTGAGGCGGACGGGGGAGCGGCGGGCGACATGCGGACGCCGTTCATCCGGCGTTCGCCGGGATGCCGCCCCGGGGTGCCAGGCTGCCCGCATGGAGAGTGGACCCGAGGCATTCGCCGGTGTGGCGTTCGCGCTGTTCGGCGCCGGACTTCTGGTGTGGACGGGCGTGTGCGCGCGGACCGGTTCCCCGGTCGCCGACGGTGTCAGCCGTCCGGTCGCCACCGTGACGGCACTGCTGTCCGGGGTGGTGTTCCTGGCCACGGGCTGCTGGCTGCTGGCGGCGTTGTAGCCGCAGGCGTCGCCCTGTTGTTCCGTCGCCCATCGGTTCGTCACCATCGTTGGCGGGGCGCCGTCCTCAACTGCCGCCGGAAGGCGCTACGTTCACTTCCGGCCAGTTCTGCCATAAATGGCCGGTGTGTGCCGGTACGCGGGAACTATCCGGTGCCGTCAGGGCATGTTCCTCAGTGAAGGTCACCAACAGGCCGGTCGCCCAACGGGCCGGCCCCCGCAGTGAGGAAGCCCTATGAACCGTGCACTTCGCTACGCCGCCGTCGGCGCCATCGCCGTCTCCCTGCTGGCCGGTGGCTCGGCCGCGGCCTTCGCCGCACCGCAGGACCTGCACTCGCCCTCGCCGGTCGTGGCCACCGCACCGGCCGCCGCCACCCTGACGGCCAAGGCGAGTGCGACCACGGTCAAGGCCTGGGAGCAGTTCCGGATCACCGGCGTCGCCAAGGGCATCAAGGCCGGCACCAAGCTCACCGTCCAGCAGAAGCAGGGCGCGAAGTGGGTCTCGCTGCCCGCGCAGACGCCGGTCAACAGCAGCGGTGCGTACGCGGTCCGCGTCAAGCTCGGCATCAAGGGCGTCAACCAGCTCCGCATGGCGACCGGCAGCACCGTCTCGCCGGTGGTCACGGTCACCGTGCGCTGAGGTGCTGACGCACTGACGCGCTGACGCCGGACGGTCCGGACCGCGGCCGGACCGTCGGACGTACTCAGCCGACGAGATTGCGGGCGAGCATCCACACCGCGGCGATGCCGAGCACCACGGCATTGCCGCGGCCCGACAGCCGCGGGCGGTGGACCCGCCCGCGGAGGCCGGCGACCAGCCAGCGCCCGACGGCGTACGCCACGGCCGGCCCGCCCAGGGTGAGCAGCACGGCGTTGTCGTGGAAGGCCGTCACGACCTCGCCGTGCATCAGGTCGTACGCCATCCGGGTCCCGCCGCACAGCGGGCACAACAGCCCGGTGGCCCATTTGAAGGGGCAGGGGATCAGCAGCTGCCCGGGCTGGTGGGGATCGGTGTGCCAGAGATAGACGGCGGCCGCCGCACCGACGCCGAGCATGACCGACGCCCGCCGGAGGGTGCGGGTCCGCACCGATGCCCCGGTGGGTCCCGCGGGCTCGGCGGGACCCCAGGACTCCCCGGTGCTCACACGCTCAGCGACCGGGCGTAGTTGACCTGGTTGAGCACCCACATCACCTGCTCGCGCGACTGCACCGGGATCATCGTGGAGTGGTGCCGGCCGCCGCTGTTCACCGTGACCTGCACGAACCCGGTCGTCACCCGCTCCTTCATCAGGAGGAAGAGCAGACCGAGCAGACAGAAGAGGAAGAAGACGATGGCGAGCACGACCGCGTGCGTCGGCATCTTCTCCTCCGTCCGCGACATATCGGTGGCCGTCCACACCGCGCCCTTGAGCGGCATCGGCCCGGCCGGCGTCATGATCGTGTCGCCGCTCACCGCGATGTCGCCGAGCGACAGCGACATCCCGCCGGGCTGGGCCCCGGGCTGGAAACCGCCGGGCGCCGGCTGTGGCGGCGCGCCCGGCGGGAAAGCGGGCGGGGGCGCCGGCTGCGCGGCGTCCTGCGGATAGCCGTAAGCGGGCTGAGGCGAAGTGCCGGCCTGCGGATAGCCGTATCCCGGCTCCCCGGGGCGGCCGCCCTGCGGATAGCCGTAACCGGGGTCGGCGGGCTGACCGCTCTCCGGTGCGGCATAAGGGTTCTGGCCGGGCCCGCCGGGCGGCTGTTCCGGAGGCGGTCCGGGGTACTGGTTCGCCATGGGTGGTGTTCCCCCCGAGAGTGCGTGATGACGGCAGTACTCGGCTCGAACGGCGAGCCGTGCCGTGTCCATCCTGCCAGCCCGGTCACGTGCTGTATCAAGGCAATGACGGCATCCGGCGCCGCCTTGTGACAGTCGCCGGCCGGCGGACGGTGCGGTGTGCGGCCCCGGGCGAGCGAGGAACCGCCGGGGATCGTCACTGTGTGAGATCACCGAAGGTGCCGCGGCTGCGGCCCGCGGGGAACGGCCGGCGTGGACACCGGGGTGCGGGACGGCCCCGTCATGATCCATAACGTCGCCTCCGGGGCCCGTGGCGGGCGCCTGATGCGGTCCGGGCGGCATGAAGGCATGTAGTCGGGTTACCGTTCGAGTGGCGTTGCGGGGTTTTTCCGTTTGACACGGGGCCGGGAGGTACCGTCACACTCCGCAGCGTCAAGCGTCACCGCAGTGCGTCCCGGCGTCCGGCCGGGGAGCATTCCCAGCGTCGACCGGAGAGAAGAGCGAAGTTGTCCCCGACCAGCGAGACCACAGACGGCGGCGGCCGCCGACTCGTCATCGTCGAGTCGCCTGCCAAGGCGAAGACGATCAAGGGCTACCTCGGCCCTGGCTACGTGGTCGAGGCCAGCGTCGGACACATCCGCGATCTGCCCAACGGCGCCGCAGAGGTCCCGGCGAAGTACAAGGGCGAGCCCTGGGCCCGCCTCGGCGTGAACGTCGACGCCGACTTCCAGCCGATCTACGTCGTCAACAGTGACAAGAAGGACCAGGTCAAGAAGCTCAAGGAGCTGCTGGCCGAGTCCGACGAGCTCTACCTCGCCACAGATGAGGACCGCGAGGGCGAGGCCATCGCCTGGCACCTCCAGGAGATCCTCAAGCCCAAGGTCCCCGTCCACCGGATGGTCTTCCACGAGATCACCAAGGACGCGATCCGCGAGGCCGTCGCCAATCCGCGCGATCTGAACCAGAAGCTGGTCGACGCCCAGGAAACCCGCCGGATCCTCGACCGCCTCTACGGCTACGAGGTCTCGCCGGTCCTGTGGAAGAAGGTCATGCCCCGGCTGTCGGCCGGCCGGGTGCAGTCCGTCGCGACCCGTCTCGTCGTCGAGCGGGAGCGCGAGCGCATCGCCTTCCGCTCCGCCGAGTACTGGGACCTGACCGGCACCTTCGCCACCGGCCGGGCCGGTGACGCCAGCGACCCGTCGACGCTGACCGCACGGCTGAACACCGTCGACGGCCGCCGTATCGCCCAGGGCCGCGACTTCGGCCCCAACGGGCAGCTCAAGAACGATGTGCTCCATCTGGACGAGGCGAACGCCCGCGCGCTCGCCGCCGCCCTGGAGAACACCGACTTCGCGGTGCGCTCGGTCGAGTCCAAGCCCTACCGCCGCTCGCCGTACGCCCCGTTCCGTACGACCACCCTCCAGCAGGAGGCCAGCCGCAAGCTCGGCTTCGGCGCCAAGGCCACCATGCAGGTGGCCCAGAAGCTGTACGAGAACGGCTTCATCACCTATATGCGTACGGACTCCACCACGCTCTCGGACACCGCGGTCGCCGCGGCCCGGGCGCAGGTGACGCATCTGTACGGCGCGAACTACCTGCCGGACAAGCCGCGCACCTACGCCGGCAAGGTCAAGAACGCCCAGGAGGCGCACGAGGCGATCCGCCCCTCCGGCGACCGCTTCCGCACCCCGGCCGAGACCGGTCTGACCGGCGACCAGTTCAAGCTCTACGAGCTGATCTGGAAGCGGACCGTCGCCTCCCAGATGAAGGACGCGACCGGTAACTCCGTCACCGTCAAGATCGGTGGCCGGGCCGCCGACGGCCGGGACGCCGAGTTCAGCGCGTCCGGCAAGACCATCACCTTCCACGGCTTCCTCAAGGCCTATGTGGAGGGCGCCGACGACCCCAACGCCGAGCTCGACGACCGCGAGCGCCGGCTGCCGCAGGTCGCCGAGGGCGATGCGCTGGCCGCGCAGGAGATCACCGCCGACGGGCACGCCACCAAGCCGCCCGCCCGTTACACCGAGGCCACGCTGGTCAAGGAGCTGGAAGAGCGCGAGATCGGCCGCCCGTCGACCTATGCGTCGATCATCGGCACGATCCTCGACCGCGGCTATGTCTTCAAGAAGGGCACCGCGCTCGTCCCGTCCTTCCTGTCCTTCGCGGTGGTCAACCTCCTGGAGAAGCACTTCGGCCGGCTGGTCGACTACAGCTTCACCGCCAAGATGGAGGACGACCTCGACCGCATCGCCCGCGGTGAGGCGCAGTCCGTGCCGTGGCTGCGGCGCTTCTACTTCGGCCAGGGCCACGGCGAGGGCGGTGCCGCGGACGCCGGCAACGGCGACGGCGACCACCTCGGCGGGCTCAAGGAACTGGTCGAGGACCTGGGCGCGATCGACGCCCGGGAGATCTCGTCCTTCCCGGTCAGCGAGGACATCAAGCTGCGGGTCGGCCGCTACGGCCCGTATGTGGAGCGCGGGGAGAAGGACGCCGAGGGCCACCAGCGCGCCGACGTCCCCGACGACCTGGCGCCCGACGAGCTGACCGTGGAGTACGCGGAGGAGCTGCTCGCCAAGCCGAGCGGCGACTTCGAGCTGGGCATGGACCCGGACAGCGGCCACCAGATCGTCGCCAAGGACGGCCGCTACGGCCCGTACGTCACCGAGATCCTGCCCGAGGGCACCCCGAAGACCGGCAAGAACGCGGTCAAGCCGCGTACCGCCTCGCTCTTCAAGTCGATGTCCCTGGACACGGTGACGCTGGAGGACGCGCTCAAGCTGATGTCGCTGCCGCGCGTCGTCGGCAAGGACCCCGAGGGCGTGGAGATCACCGCGCAGAACGGCCGCTACGGCCCGTACCTCAAGAAGGGCACCGACTCGCGCTCCCTGGAGAGCGAGGAGCAGCTCTTCTCGATCACCGTCGACGAGGCGCTGGCGATCTACGCCCAGCCCAAGCAGCGCGGGCGGGCCGCCGCCAAGCCGCCGCTCAAGGAGCTGGGGACGGACCCGGTGAGCGGCAAGCCGGTGGTGGTCAAGGACGGCCGGTTCGGTGCGTATGTCACCGACGGCGAGACCAACGCGACGCTGCGGCGGGACGACGACGTCGAGACGGTCACCGCCGAGCGGGGCTACGAGCTGCTCGCGGAGAAGCGCGCCAAGGGGCCGGCGAAGAAGACCGCGAAGAAGGCGGCCAAGAAGGCGCCGGCCAAGAAGACGGCCGCGAAGAAGACGGCCGCCAAGAAGACCGCGGCGAAGAAGACGACCACGGCGAAGAAGACGACCGCCAAGAAGACCACCGCCAAGAAGACCACCGCGAAGACGGCGGCGGCCAAGAAGACGGCGGCGTCGGCCGAGGACTGAGGCGGCACCGGCCGGTTCCGGCCGGCAAAGCCGCAGGACAAGGGCGGGCAAGACGGACACGTTCCGTCGGGCCCGCCCCTTTGTTCGGGCAGGCGCTCGACGCTCCGCGCCGTATCGATAGGCTGGCGAGATGACGCGTGCCGAGCAGCCAACGGTCGTGACCCCCACTTCAGGCGCCCTAGCGGCGGATTCCCGCGAGCGCGCCGTGCGAGCCCTGCTCCGCTTCCCCCCACTGAAGCGACTGTGGAGCGCCCAATTTGTCGGGGGCATCGGCGATGCCCTGTCCATGCTTGTCCTCGTACTGCTCGCCCTGCAGGCGGCGCTGTACGTCCCCCTGGGCGGCGAAGCCGTCTTCGGCGGCGGTTATCGGGGAGCCGCCCTCGCGGTCACCGCGGTCTTCGCGGCCCGGATGCTGGCGATGCTGCTCTTCGGAGCCGTCCTGCTGGGCCCGCTGTCCGCGCTCACGGCGCCCGCCGGGCCACTGGACCGGCGCTGGACGATGATCGGCGCGGATGTGCTGCGGCTCGCGCTGCTGGTCATCGCGCCCCTCTGGATCGACTGGACGCCGGACGACGCACTGGCCTGGCTGCTGGTCACGGTCTTCGTCACCGGTGTCGCCGAACGCTTCTGGACCGTCGCACGGGAGAGCGCCGCACCCGGGCTGCTGCCCACCCCGCCCCCCGAGGGCGCCGCGGTCCGCCCGCTGCCCGACAACATGGACGCCCTGCGCCGCCTCTCGCTGCGCACCGCCTTCGTCTCGCTGCCGATCGCGGCCGCCGCCCTGGTGGTCGTCACCCTCATCAGCAAGCTGCTGGGCACCGGCATCGACTGGTTCCACCTCCACCAGGCCGCGCTCGGCTCGTATGTCGCCGCCGGGCTGTTCGCCGCCTCCGTATCGATCCTCTACTTCATCGAGCTCCCCGGTGTGCCGACGCCGCGGCCGCGCTCCCCTCTGGAGGGGCTGCGCCGGCCCAAGGCCGCAGGAGCGAAAACCGGACAGCCGGCCCAGGGCGAGAAGCCGGAGGACGGCACCGCCCGCCCGGCCGTCGACAAGGGCCGTACGGGCGCGATCCCGCTGCTGGTGGCGGCCTGCGCCGCGGTGGCCGCAGCCCTCGCCGCTGCCGTCTCGCTCGCCGTCCTGCACGGCTACGACCTGGCCGGCGGGCCGGCCGCCTTCGCGCTGCTGGTGCTGGCGCTGACCGGCGGCACGGCCGTCGGCATCCGCGGCGCCCAGCGGGTGCTGCCCACGCTCTCCCGGCGCCGGCTGCTCGCCCTCGCGGTGGCCGCCACCGGTCTCGCGCTGCTGGCCATGGGCCTGGTCCCGGACCCGACGACGGTGCTGGTGCTCGCGCTGCTGGCCGGTATCAGTGCCGGCATCGCCGCCAATACGGGGCACGTCCTGCTGGACCAGGAGTCCGAGGAATCCCGTACCGCCCGTACGACCGAGCATCTGCACGCCGTCGTCCGGCTCTCCATCGCGCTGGCCGCCATCGTCGCGCCGCTGCTCGCGGCCGTCATCGGCCCGCACCACGTCGGCGACGGCCCCTTCAGCTTCGCGTACGGCGGCGCCGCCTACACCCTGATGCTGGCCGGTGCGCTGCTGCTGCCGGTCGCCGCGCTGGTGCTCGGCAAGGTCGACGACCGGCAGGGCGTACCGCTGCGGCGTGATCTGCGAGAGGCGCTGCGCGGCGGCGACCCGGCGCAGGCGCCCACCCCCACCGGCTTCTTCATCGCCCTGGAGGGCGGCGACGGCGCCGGCAAGTCCACCCAGGTCGAGGCGCTCGCGGAGTGGATCCGCGGCAAGGGCCACGAGGTCGTGGTGACCCGCGAGCCGGGCGCCACCGCCATCGGCAAGCGGCTGCGCTCGATCATCCTGGACGTCTCGACGTCCGGGCTCTCGGACCGTGCGGAGGCGCTGATGTTCGCCGCCGACCGGGCCGAGCACGTCAGCAGCGTCATCCGGCCGGCCCTGGAGCGCGGCGCGGTCGTCATCACCGACCGGTACATCGACTCCTCGGTCGCCTACCAGGGCGCCGGGCGCAACCTCGCCCCCACGGAGATCGCCCGGATCTCGCGCTGGGCCACCGACGGTCTCGTCCCCCATCTGACGGTGCTGCTCGACATCTCCCCGGAGACCGCACGGGAGCGCTTCACCGAGGCACCGGACCGGCTGGAGTCCGAGCCCGCCGAATTCCACCAGCGGGTACGGGCCGGCTTCCTCACCCTGGCCGCCGCCGACCCCGCGCGCTATCTGGTCGTCGACGCCGGCCAGGAACCGGAAGCCGTCACCACCGTCGTACGGCACCGCCTCGACCAGGTGCTCCCGCTGTCCGAGACCGAGCTCCAGGCGCAGGCCGAGGCCCGTAAGGCCGCCGAGGAAGAGGCCCGCCGCAAGGCCGAGGAAGAGGCCGCGCGCAAGGCGGAGGCGGAGCGCCTGGAGCGCGAGCGCCAGGAGCAGCTCGCCCGGCTGCGCGCCGAGGAGGAAGAGCGCAAGCGCCAGGAGGCCGAGGCGGCCAGGGCGCGCGAGGAGGCCCGCCGGGCCGAGGAGGCCCGCAAGCGCGCCGAGGAGGCCCGGCAGGCCGCCGAGGCGGAGCGGGCCCGCCGCGAGGCGGAGGAACGCGCCCGCCAGGCCGAGCAGGAGCGGCTGCGCAAGCAGCACGAGGAGGAGGCGCGGCTGCGCAAGGAGGCCGAGGAGCGCCGCCTGGAGAAGCAGCGCAAGGCCGAGGCGGCCCTGGTGCGCGCCGAGGAGGCGCGGAAGGCGGCGGCCGAGGCGGCTGCCGCGGCGGAGGCCAAGGCCGCGGCCGAAGCGGCCGAGGCGGCGAAGGCGGCCGACGCGCCCACGGCGGAGACCTACGTCGCGGATCTGCGCAAGCGGTTCGGCGAGAGCGCGCCCGACGACGCGTCCTCGTCCTCCGGTTCCGGCTCGGACAGCGAGCGGACCGAGGAGTCGCTGCCGCGGCCCGGGACACCGGGCGGTGACGTCCCCCGTGCGGCGGACGAGACGGCGGTGCTGCCCCCGGTGCGGGACGCGCAGGACCCCTGGCGCGGCCTGGACACCGGCGCGGACGTGGAGGAGACCGCTGTGCTGCCGCCCGTACGGGGCGACGTACGCGGTGACGACGGACGCAGCGGTGACCCCGCCGACCGCGTGCCGCCGTGGATGTTCCGCAAGGAGACACCGGACGCGGCGGCCGGCGGGAACGGCGCGGCGTCGGGACAGCGGTCCGCCCCCGCGGAGTCACGCGTCGAGCGCACCCGCGAACTCCCGCAGATCGACCCGGCGACGGGCCACCCCGTGGAGATCCCGCAGCGCAGCCGCCCCCGCCCCGAATGGGCGGAGGAGACCCCGCTGGATGATCTGCCCACGCTCGCCGACGAGCTGCTGGGCCCGCGCGGGGACGAGGAAGCGGACGACGGCAGGGGCGAGGACGGCCGTCGCGGCGGCCAGGGACGGCGCGGCTAGCCGGCCGGGACGCCCCCGTACGACCGGCCGTGGCCGCAGCGGAAAAGCTGCGGCCACGGCCGTTCTCCGTTTCCGGAGGGGGCGTCCGGCCACCCGGCGCCGGCTTCCGGATTCGTTTGTCAGTGGGTTGCACCACAATGGGTCAGGCGCGGAGCGCTGCGCGGTGTGCGAGGCCGGGCGCACCCGCACACCGCGCGGCACGGGCAGCACGGATCGGCACAGGAACGGCGGACAGCGATGGCGGTATGGGACGACGTGGTCGGCCAGGACCGGGTGACGGCGACGCTGGCCGCGGCCGCGCGCGATGCGGACGCCCTGGTCTCCGCGGAGCGGGCGGGGCAGGAGCCCCCGCCCGGTGAGCGGCCGGAGCTCTCCGCCGACCGCAGCGGCGCCTCCCAGATGACACACGCCTGGCTGTTCACGGGCCCTCCCGGCTCCGGACGCTCCACCGCCGCCCGCGCCTTCGCCGCCGCCCTGCAGTGCGTCAGCCCGGACCGCGCCCTCGGCGGCGGCCCCGGCTGCGGCTTCTGCGACGGCTGCCACACCGCCCTGATCGGCACCCACGCCGATGTCGAGATCGTCCGTACGGACCTGCTGTCCATCGGCGTCAAGGAGACCCGCGACCTGGTCCGCCGGTCCTCGCTCTCCCCGTCCGGCGGCCGCTGGCAGGTGATCGTCCTGGAGGACGCCGACCGCCTCACCGAAGGCGCCGGCAATGTCCTCCTCAAGGCCGTCGAGGAGCCCGCGCCCCGTACGGTCTGGCTGCTCTGCGCCCCCTCCGTGGAGGACGTCCTCCCCACCATCCGCTCGCGCTGCCGCCTGCTCTCCCTGCGTACGCCGCCGGTCGACGCGGTCGCCGACGTCCTCGTCCGCCGGGACGGCATCGAACCGGAGGCCGCCGGCCGGGCCGCCCGCGCCACCCAGGGACACATCGGCCGGGCCCGCCGCCTCGCCACCGACGAGCGCGCCCGGGCCCGCCGGACGGCCGTACTGAAGCTCCCCCTCCGCGTCGACGACATCGGCGGCTGCCTCAAGGCCGCCCAGGAGCTGATCGACGCCGCGGGCGAGGACGCCAAGCAGGTCGCCGAGGAGGTCGACACCAAGGAGACCGAGGAGCTGCGCGCCGCGCTCGGCGCCGCCGCCGGCACCGGCGGACGGCTGCCGCGCGGCACGGCCGGCGCCATGAAGGAACTCCAGGACAAGCAGAAGCGCCGCTCGACCCGTACCCAGCGCGACAGCCTCGATCTGGCCCTGGTCGACCTCACCGGCTTCTACCGCGACGTCCTCGCCCTCCAGATGGGCGCCTCGGTACCCCTCGCCAACGACGAGGTACGCGACAGCGTCCAGCGCATCGCCACCGCATCGACCCCCGAACGCACCCTCCGCCGTATAGAAGCCGTCATCGCCTGCCGTGAGGCCCTGGACCGCAATGTGGCCCCCCTCCTCGCGGTCGAGGCGATGACGGTGGCGCTCCGCGCCGGCTGACCACCCCACCCACCCAGGGCACCGGCCCCGCCGGTCACCCGGCCGTCTACTCCAGGAGCCGCACACACCACGTCCTCACCCGGATACTCTCCGTGCGGGAGTGTTCCTGTCACCTGTCACCTGTCACCTGTCACCTGTCACCTGTCACCTGCCAACCGCTATCCGCCCTACCGGCCCGAAGCCGGCTCTCCGCCTGAAGCCGGGCCCGGACCGCCCCGGCCGCTCAGCGCTCCCCTCCCCGCACGGCACGCCGTACCCGTGCAGTACCTGCACTCCATCCACCGGACCCATCCACCGGACCCATCCACCGGACCCATCCACCGCACTTCATCCGCCGCACTTCATTCACCGGGCTCCATCCACCGCACTCCACAGCACTCCACATCCAGGGACCGACTCCGCACTTCACACTCCACACTCCACTCCCAGGGACCGAGACCAAGGGACCGCCCATGGCCACCAGCCGCCTGCTCCGCACCTCTGCCGCCGTTCTCGCGGCCACCGCTCTGCTGATCTCCGGCTGCTCCTCGGGGAGTTCGTCCCCCGGCAGTGAGGCGTCCCCGGGCCACAGGACGGAGGCCGGTGTCCAGCGCCCCGCCGAGGCCGCCTCCCTCGCGCCCCTCCCGGCTTCCACTCCGGCAAGCCTCCGCCCGTATTACGACCAGAAGCTGAGCTGGCGTCCCTGTAGCGTGGCGGGCTTCGAGTGCGCCACGATGAAGGCGCCCCTCGACTACGCCAAGCCCAGCGCGGACACCGACCTCAAGCTCGCGGTGGCCCGCAAGAAGGCCACCGGCCCCGGCAGCCGGATCGGCTCCCTCCAGGTCAATCCGGGCGGCCCCGGCGGCTCGGCCATCGACTACCTCCAGCAGTACGCGCCCCAGCCCGCCCCGGTCCGCGCGCGCTACGACCTGGTGGCGATGGACCCGCGCGGTGTGGACCACAGCGAACCGGTCGAGTGCCTGACCGACAAGCAGATGGACCGCTACACCCAGACCGATGTGACCCCGGACTCACCGGCCGAGGTCAACAAGCTCATCAGCGCCTACCGCAGCTTCGCCAAGGGCTGCGCGTCCCGCGCCGGCAAGCTGCTCTCCCATGTCTCCACCATCGAGGCCGCCCGCGACATGGATGTGCTGCGCGCCGTCCTGGGCGACAAGAAGCTCACCTACGTGGGCGCCTCCTACGGCACCTTCCTCGGCGCGACCTACGCCGGCCTCTACCCCTCCCGTGTCGGCCGCATGGTCCTGGACGGCGCCATGGACCCGGCGCTCGACTCCCGCACCGTCAACCTCAACCAGACCGCCGGCTTCAACACCGCCTTCAGCGCCTTCGCCGCGGACTGCATCAAGCACAAGGACTGCCCGCTCGGGACCACGAGCGTCGAGGACGCCGGCCGTCAGCTCTCCGCCCTCTTCAAAAAGCTGGACGCCCATCCGGTGGCAACGGGCGAGGAGCGCAAGCTCACCGAATCCCTCGCCACTACGGGCGTCGTCGCCGCCATGTACGACGAGCGCGCCTGGCCCGTCCTGCGCGAATACCTGGCCCAGGCCAAGGCCGGCAACGGCCGCGGGCTGCTCACCCTCTCCGACAGCTACTACGAGCGCGACCCGAACGGCACCTACGCCAACCAGATGTACGCCAACCCCGCCGTCAACTGCCTCGACCTCGCCTCCGCCTTCAACGGCCCCGACCAGGTCCGCGCCGCCCTGCCCAGCTTCCGCAAGGCCTCCCCGGTCTTCGGCGAAAACTTCGCCTGGGCCGCCCTGAACTGCGCGTACTGGCCGGTCAAGCCCACCGGCACGGCCCACCGCATCGAGGCCAAGGGCGCCGCCCCGATCCTCGTCGTCGGCACCACCCGCGACCCGGCCACCCCCTACACCTGGGCCAAGGCCCTCGCCGCCCAGCTCTCCAGCGCCACCCTCCTCACCTACGAGGGCGACGGCCACACCGCCTACGGCCGCGGCAGCCAGTGCATCGACACCGCGATCAACAACTACCTCCTCAAGGGCACCGTCCCCCCGAAGGGCAAACGCTGCAAGTGACCCGCACCACACCCGTCCCCCTCTCACCCCGCCGCCCTCTGACCAGCCGCTGAACGCGTTACAGAGCACCCCTCCGCCATGTGTAGACTGGGCCGCGCACCACGCCGCCTTAGCTCAGTTGGCCAGAGCAACGCACTCGTAATGCGTAGGTCTCGGGTTCGAATCCCGAAGGCGGCTCAGTAAAAAGGCCAGGTCACACAGCCCGTGACCTGGCCTTTTGCGTTACTCGGGGGCATGACGCGTCACGCGGCCGTGGTGCCGCGAGATGGCTTGCGTGAGCGATGCGTGAGCGGGGGCGTTCAGAGACCTACTTCTTGGGCTTCCGGAGCTCGGCCTTCTTGTTGGCCTTGGGCTGGGCTTTCGCCTTGTTCTTCGGCTTGCCGCCCTTGCTCTGGCCGGCGTTCTTCGCCGCGTCCTTCTTGGCCTTCTCCTTCTTCGCGGCCTTGCGGGCCGCCTTCTCCGCCTCGGTCTTGCGCTGAAGCGGGACCAGCTTCGCCGTCGCTTCGGCGGCGCTCTTGCCGACCTGGGGCAGGACGCTCTGGTAGATGTCCCGCGTGATGCGGGTGTCACTGTGCCCGAGGGTGTCCGACACGATCTTGATGTCGATGTCGGCGGCCAGCATGAGCGTTGCTGCGCCGTGGCGCAGGTCATGCAGACGGATCGGCGGGAGGCCGGAGGCGGCGACGAGGCGCTCGAAGAGGTCGGTCACCTTGCCCGGGTGGAGCCAGGAGCCGTCTTCCTGAGTGAAGACGTGGCCGGTCTCGACCCATGCCGAGCCCCACTCCGCGCGGTCCGCTTCCTGCCGCTCGCGGTGCCGCTTCAGGACATCGATGGTGTCGTCGTCGAGCGCGACCACGCGATACCCGCTGTCCGTCTTGGGGTCGGACGTCTCGACTTCCCAGCCGTCCTGCACGAGTTGGGAGGAGACAGTGAGGGAGTAGGCGTCGAGATTCGTCTCCGACCACGGCTGCCCACACGCCTCGCCACGGCGCAGGCCGCGGAACGCGATCAGGTGCCACATCGCGTACAGCCGGTCCTCGGCGACGAAGTCTAGGAAGGCGCCGGTCTGCTGAGGCGTCCAGACCATCACCGGTGACGGCTTCTCGCCCGTCTGCTCCCACTTGGCAACCCGCTCGTCCGTCCACACGAGCGCCTTCGGCTTGCGTACGGGATCGATCTCGACGTGGGCGGCCGGGTTGAACGTGATGATCTGCTGCCCGATCGCGTCGTTCAGGGCCGCGCGGAGAGTGGCCTTGACATGCTGACGCGTGGCGGGGCCGGTGATGCGACGGAAGCGCGGCATCTCGTCGATCGCGGCCTTCATCGCCTTGCGGCGGGCACGGTTCTCCACGCCCTTCCACGGTACGGTCGCCAGCTCCTCGATCGCGGCTCGCCGCTGGGCGTTGTCTTCCAGGATCTGGGCGTTGGCGTCGCGGATGTCCGTGAACATCTCGCTGAGGTGGCTGACGCGCAGCCGGTCCAGCCGCCGGTTTCCGATGCGCGGCTTCAAGTGCACGCGAATGTCGGTCTCGTAGCGGTTGAGGCCGGACTTGCGTATGCGCTTACCGGCCAGCCACCGGTCGAGCCACTCACTCACTGTCAGGCTGCCGATGAGGTTCTGGCCGGCGTTCAGGCGCCGCCTAGTCTCCTCGACGCCAGGCAGAGGCGACCGCTCGCGGCTGACCTCCGCCAGCATCTCGGCGATGAGTTCTGTGCCCTCGGGGTCGTCCGACTCGGCCAGCCCGAGGAGAGCGCGGACGTGGTCGAGGTCGGCCTGGGCCGACTTGAGGCTGCTGTACCCGCCACGGGCGAACGAGCGTCGGCTGCCGTCCTCACGGGGCGAGAGCTCCTGGCGTATGGAGTAGGTGCAGTGGTTCCTGCTGTTGCGCTTGGGGCAGGTGCTGCCGAGTTCCTTGCCGGTCTTGGGGTCCCGGCAGGAACAGCGGCGGTAGGTGGAGCCCTTCAAAGATCATTCTCCTCGGTGGTGTCAGGGTCGGTTCCGGGTGAGTCGATTGCGGCGGCAAGGTCGGGCCACAGGAAGGGAGGCGTGACGCCCTCTTCCCGGATGAAGGCGCGGATCCTGCGCAGGCGGCTCTCGGCGTCGTCAGCTGCCTCGGCGGCACGGGCCTGAGCGCGGAGGGCCTCGGCCTTCCGATCGGCGTTCGGGGCGGTCTCGGCGTGGTAGCGCGCGAACTCCTCATCGCGTCGTGCGCTCTGCAGTTGCTCCTCGGCGGCGTGGTGGGCGCGGAAGTAGCGGAGCATGTCGTCGTCCGCGCCGAGTTCTGTGTCCTCCCCGGTGAACCAGTGCAGGGCATTCAGGGCGGAGGTGGGGTGCTGAAGCGGGAGCCGCTGCACGTCGTCGACGTAGCCGACGGGGTAGATGAGGCAGATGGGCGGGGTGTTCAGCGCCTTGGCCAGGACCATGACGTCGACCAGGGGCAGGTTGGAACGGCGCCCGGACTCCATGTTGGCGATCACGTTGCGGGGGATCGGGTGGCCGATCTCCTCGCACTTGTCGGCCAAGTCCTTTGCGCTCCACCCCAGTTCCTTCCGTCGTCTGCGGACCTCGTCGGCCACGGTGGCCATGACCTGGTCCACCCACTCAAGGACGTCGTCCTCGTCGTCGGCCTTCTCATATCCATGGTCGCGACGGTGTTGTGTCATGCAGACACATTAGCTCGCCTAGCGTTGATTTCGTGGCCTGGAGACGGGCGCGATGGTCGCGTTCGCCGAGGGCTCAGTAATGGATGGAGCGCGCATGCGCGAGAACGAAGCTGGCGGGCGAGTGAAGGGGATGAGTCGCGAGGAGCTTCTGGAGCTTCCAGCTGCCGTTGACCTGGAGACAGGCAACCGGGCGTTGGGGCTGGGGCGGAGCAAGGGGTACGAGCTCGCCAAGCGTGATCAGTACCCGTGCAAGGTGCTGCGACTCGGCAACGCCTACCGGGTGGTGACGGCGGACCTGTTGGCCCTGCTGGGACTGGCAGCGTGAAGCAGCTGATGCGTAGCAGGCACTTCTGCGCTGAGCTGACACAGAAACGCTGGACTGTGGCGTGGCGTGGACGTACTGTCCGTGGTCGCTCGCGGTACCGAGGCGCCCGCGAGAAGGGGGAGAGCCTCCGGCGGTGCAACGCCGGAGGCCCCAAGGCTCCCCAGCAATCCCATGAGAACCGACCCGGCGGCAGGGGCGTGCAAGCCCGACACCGCCAGACGAGGAGCCGCCCAGTGCAACCCGAGAACCCCGAGTCCTATTCCGACCCCGCCCGAGCGGCCTGGCCCGCGACGGCCATCCCCGGCCGGCCAGGCGCCCACCTGCGTGCAGCGCAGGCCGACAGCGCCGCGGCAGACCCGAGCGACGGTACTGCCGACAGCAGCGCCAACGAGGCGGACGCGGCGAGCGGGCTGGAGGCCATACCCGATGCGGAGCAGACGTCCGGCTCGAAGCTACTGGATGAACTGCGCTCCCAGGTAGCCCAGTTCGTGATCCCACCCTCGTCGGAGGCGCTGGACGCGATCACTCTGTGGGTGGCGGCGACGCATCTCCAGCCCGCGTGGCAGCACGCCCCGCGTCTGGCGGTGGTGGGACCGGCGAAACGCTGCGGAAAGTCGCGGCTGCTGGACGTGCTGACCGAGACGGTCCACGAGCCGATGCTGACCATCAACACCACACCGGCGGCCATCTTCCGCTCGATCAGCGAGGAGGAGCCGCCGACGCTGCTGGTGGACGAGGCCGACACCATCTTCGGCCCCAAGGTCGCGGAGAAGAACGAGGAGACGCGTGGCCTGCTCAACGCCGGTCATCAGCGCGGCCGGTACGTCACCCGGGTCGTCGGCAACGACCACACCCCGCACAAGTTCGCCACCTTCGCCATGGCGGCCATCGCGGGAATCGGTGACCTGCCTGACACGGTCATGGACCGGTCGGTGGTGATCCGCATGCGGCGCCGGGCCGAGGGCGAGAAGGTCCGGCCCTTCCGCTCCCGCCGCGACATCCCCGCCCTGCACGAGATACGCGACCGCATCCACGCGTGGGCCAGGCCGCTGCTAGAGGAGGCCGCGAACCTGGAGCCGGTCATGCCGGTCGAAGACCGCGCCGCCGACACGTGGGAGCCCCTGGTGATCGTCGCCGATCTGGCAGGCGGTTGCTGGCCCCGGCTGGCGCGGGTCGCCTGCGCGCGGATGGTCGCTGCCGAAGTGGCGGCCGAGGAGGACCACCCCAGTGGTGCACGAATCCTCGCCGACATCCGCCGGGTCTTCTTCGCTCAGCGTGAGGTGGACAGCCTGTCCACAGGGGACCTCCTCCACCACCTGCGTCAAGACCCCGAAGCCCCATGGGCGGAGCGGGGACGTGACGGCCTAACGGCCCGAGAGCTCGGCAGGATGCTGCGCGACTTCGACATTCGGCCCGGCAACGTGCGCATGGCCGACGGAAGGCAGCTCAAGGGCTACATGCGCAACAAGTTCCTCGACGCGTGGCGGCGCTACTGCCCCACCGTGCACCCAGTCGACGCCGGTCCCGTGCCCAACTCGGGCTGAGCCCCGCCCCTCCGGTTGCCGTCCTTGCCGTCCCTGCCGTGATCCCGCAGGTCAAACGCAGTGCAGGCAAGACGGCAGCCGGGCCCAAGACGGCAACGCGATCACCAACGGCGCGCTGACCGCCAGGACGTCTCCCACCTCCGTCTTGTGCCGTCCTAGGCGTCCCTGCCGTATCACCGCAGGTCACAGGTCCTTCGATCAAGACGGAAGACGGATCCGCCCCGTCCACCGCCACCTCCACGTTCCGCGAGGGCGGCGGTGCCGCAACACGTCGGCACCGCCGCCGAGACGGAACGCCAACACCTGTGCCGTACCTGCCCTGACCTGCGGTTTCAACGGCCAAGACGGCCAAGACGGACCACGCCACCACCACAGGAGAACCCCGCTTGACGACCCTCGCACCACTCGCCGACCACACCGATCAGGAGACCGGTGCGTGCCGCACTCCGGGCTCACGAGGGCAGTTGATGATGACCAAACAGACCGCCGAGACGTATGCGCTCGTCGCCGCAGGAACCGTCATCGTCGCCCTGACCGCCGGTGGGTTCTGGCTCTCCTACGCGCACCTCGCCGAGGTCGCCGGACAGCATGGACTCAAGAGTTCCCCCATACGCCAGTGGGCCTGGCCCGCGACGTTGGACGCGTTCATCGTCGCGGGGGAGATGCTGATGCTCCGCGCGGGCCTGCGGCGGCTCACCGATGGGTGGGCCATCGCCCTCACGGCCACCGGATCGGTCGGTTCCATCGCGCTGAACGTAGCCGGGGTCAGCGGAGCCGGCGGTCCCGGAGCGAAGCCCCTGCTCGACTATGTGGTCGCCGCCGTACCCCCGACCGCCGCGCTGCTGGCCTTCGGCGTCCTGATGCGGCAGATCCACCAGCTGGTCGACCGGCCGATCGGCCGCATGGGGCCGGCGTTGGATGAGGGGCCGGAGTCAGCGACCAATGCTGCTGGCCGCGCCACTGAGCCACCGGCTGGCAGTTCCGCCCAGTCGCCGGAACCTCAGCTCCGCGAACCGGACAGCAAACGACGTGGGGGCCGCCCAGCTGGGGCCACGGTCGACGAACTCGTGGAGATCGGTCGTATCGCCGCTGCACAGCAGGGCAAAGTCACCCGGGCCATTGTCCAAAAGGCCGTACGGGACAAGGGACTGACGGTCAGCGGGGAACGGCTGACCGAGGTGATGGTCGTCCTTCGACGCGGGCTCGAAGCCGCTTCCGGCACCGGTCCCGATAGGGACTGACTGCTTGCCCAAGGGGTGACCGGAACCCTTCCGGTCACCCCGCCAGCCGGTCACTGTCACCCTCACCGCCCAGTCATCCACACCTGTGGGCGAGGCGGCGATCGCCTGGGCTCTGCCCAACCTTGCCCGTCAGCCCGCCTGCCCCGCTCGTCCCTTCCGGAGAACACCCATGACGCATGACCCACACCAGGCCGAGGACACCCTCGATGAGCCGCTGCCGCTGACGAAGTCCCCTGGTCTGATGGGGCGTTTGCGGCGGGCGTTCGGAAGGGTGGCCCCTGGCGGAGCCAGTAGTACCCCGAGTCCGACTCAAGGCCGGACTTCGGGGGTCCCCGCCCCAGGGGTGGCGGAGACGGCCCAGCGCCAGGGGACGCCGGGCCAGGAGGGCGGGGCTGAGGCCGGCCCCGCCCTGGACACGCTCTACGCCGTCCAGCGCGAGATCCTTCGCCTCGCCCCTGCCGCCGAGACTGTCATCGGCGAGCCCGTCGTGAAGAGTGCCCAGCCCACGATCCGTCGCTTCGGGGGCAACAAGCGCACCGTCCGCGTCGGCCCGCTGCGGTTCACCGGCGACGAGCACGCCGGCCTTCAGGAGGCTGCTGCCGAGCACGGCTACAAGGGTGAATCCGGCTTCGCCGCCGACGTCGTCCTGGCCTTCATCGCCGGCCGGTTCACCGCCAACCTGCCCCTGTCCGAGGACCGCCGCCGCACGCACATGTTCCGCGCCCAGGTCCTGCGTCAGCTCAACCGCATCGGCGTCAACGTCAACCAGATCGCCCGCGCCCTCAACAGCGACCTCACCCCACCCGACATACGCCACCGCCTCGACGAACTTCACCACCTGCTGGAACTGATCGTCCAGGCCCTGCGCCAGCCTGTCGACCCGGGGGAGGACCTTGCCGCATGATCGCCGCCATCAAGACGCCCGGCGCCAACACCCGCGGCCTGCTGGCCTACCTCTACGGCCGGGGAACCCACGACGAACACTTCGACCCGCACATCGTGGCTGGCTTCGCGCTGCTCGGCATGCCCGACCCCGGCCGCGACGAGATGGCCACCCTCACCGAACTCGCCCGCCACCTCGACGAGCCCGTACGCCTGCGCAACAGCGAGTTCGGCAAGCCTGTCACCGACCACGTCTGGCACTGCCCCGTCCGCGCCGCACCCGAAGACCGCTACCTCTCCGATGCCGAATGGGGCGAGATCGCCCAGCGCGTCGTCGCTGCGGTCGGCATAGCCCCTGCCGGTGATGACCTGGCTTGCCGCTGGATCGCCGTACGCCACGCCGACGACCACATCCACATCCTCGCCACCACCGTCCGCGAAGACGGCCGCCGCCCCAAACTCCACGGCAGCGGCATCCGCGTCGGCGACGCATGCCGCGAGATCGAGAGGGACTACGGTCTGCGCCGCCTGAAGAAGGGCGACCGCACCAACACCCGACGTCCCACCCAGGCCGAGATGCACAAAGCCAAGCGCCTCGGCTGGGAGCAGACCAGCAAGGAGTGGCTCCAGGACCGCATCCGCGCCGCGATCCCCCACGCCAAGAGTGCCGAGGAACTCCTCGCCTACCTCGAAGCAGGGGGCATCCGAGTCAAGGCCAAGCGGGGACCGTCCGGTGACCTCCTCGGCTACGCCGTCGGACGCCCCGGCGACCTCAACAAGGACGACGAACAGATCTTCCACCCCGGCGGAAAGATCGCCCCCGACCTCTCCCTCCCCAAGATCAAGGCGCGCCTCGAATCCAGCCAGCCCGAAGAGCACCCCACCGCCCGCCGCGCCCAGCCCACTACCCCCTGGCACCAGGCCACCGCCGCCCTTGATGCGCTCCACACCGACCTCGCCGACGACGCGCGAGCCCAGGCACACATCACCGCCCTCGGTGAACTGATCGAAGCCACCGCCCAGGCGGCACCTGCCGACCTGCGGGCTGAACTCCAAGCCGCCTCGAAGGCGTTCGCACGCGCCCAGCGCTCCCAGATCCGGGCAGAAGACCGAGCCGCCCACACTCTGCGCAACGCGGCCCGCGACATCGCCCACACCGCCACCGGCCCCGACGGCAGCGCCCTCGCCGCCCTGGTCGCAGCGCTCGTCTGGGCCGCAATCGTCGCGGGACGTTGGCACGAGGCCAACGGCCATGCCCACCAAGCCGACGCCGCCCGCCAAGCCCTCCAGCACCTTCAGAGCGCCGCCGACCACGCCCTCACCCCGGAACTCGCAGATCTCGCGCAGCGCCAGCCGAAGGAGGAGACCCGCCGCACCCTGGCCAGCGACGTACGCGCCGCCATCCCCGAGCACGCCGGGCGGGTCCTCACCGACACCGTCTGGCCGGCCCTCGCCACCGTTCTCGCCGACGCCGAAGCCCGCGGCCACAAACCCCACCAACTCCTCAAGGAAGCAGCCGCCCAACGCGAACTGGCCACCGCCCGCCAACCCGCCCGAGTCCTGATCACCCGCATCCAGCACACCGGACGCAACCCCACCCCCAACCGCCGCGCCGCAGCAGCCCGCCTCCGCACCACCACCGCCCCGCACCCACCCCTCGGACCTGACTCCGTCCAGCCAACGGCGGCAACTACGGCACCAGCCGCGCAGCAGCGTCGCCCGCGCCGCTAGCCGCTCAACACGCCGCTGTACGACCGTGGCTCCGCTGCGGTCGTACAGCGAGCGGTTGGACGGGCGCTCGGCGAATCGCCCCCTGCCGGAATCCCGCTGGCAGGGGGCTGCAGTCTTGCCCCTGGTCCCGCTGGCCGGGCAGCGTCTGCCGTGGCTGAAATGCACTCCCACCAGGGCGATTGTCAGTGCTGTATGCGAGGGTCGCCATCTGTGAGCCGAAGCATTGTCAGCGGCTCGCGACGGGTTACGAATACACGGCCAACGGGGGAGGCACGGCATGGCTGGCGACGGCTTCGACGTAGACACCGACCAACTCAAGTCCGCCGCTCCAACATTCCACCGAGAGTCTGTTGCCCTGGAACGGGCGACAGCCAAGCTTCGCCACACGCTCGGCGGGCTGGGGGAGCCCTGGGGCGGAGACGAGCAGGGCAAGAAGTTCGAGCACGCCTACGCCCCACACCAGACGCAGATCGAGAAGGCAGTCGCAGCCCTGGTCAAGGGCCTGTCCAGCATCACCAAGGCCATGAACGACATGGCCGCCAACCACGAAGACGCTGACCACTCGGCCAAGTCCGGCTTTGAGGGCGGTAAGTGATGGGTGCCGCGGACAAGGCCAAGGAGGTCGTCCAGGACCTCACCGGCATGTGGTGGCCGGAGGGCGACGAGGACGAACTCCGGGAGGCCGCCCGCGCTTGGCGTACGTACGCGGACGATGTTGAGGACTGCACGGCCGCCTGCCACAAGAAGGCCCAGGACGTCATCGACAACAACAAGGGCAAGTCGATCGAGGCGTTCGGGGAGTTCTGGCGCAAGTACCACGGCGGTGGCAAGGGCTACCTCGACGACGTGGCCAGCGCCGCCCGCGACATGGCCAAGGCCCTGGACAAGTACGCCGACCAGGTCGCCGAGGCCAAGAAGAAGATCGAGCACGAGCTGGAGATCGCCGGTGCGGTCCTGGTCGTCGGTACGGCCCTGGCCGTCTTCACCGGCGGCATCACCGAGGTCGCGGCAGTCGGCGCCACCGAGGCGATCGTCGCCGCAGCGAGTACGGCGGGCATCGCCGTATCCGCCACCGTCGCCGAGATCGCTGGAACAGTCCTGGCCACCGCCGCTATCGGCGGCATCGAAGCCATCACCGTAGATGTGGTCGTCGCCCAGGGCGGACGCAACCTCCTCGGCGACCAACACGGCATCAACCTTGCCGAGGCCAGAGATGCTGGGGTCACCGGCGTCTTGTTGGGTGGTGCATTTGGTGGCGCGGCCCGCACTGCCAAGGCTGTTGGAGACGCCGGCGGCTTCAAGGCGGTCCTTGCGGATACAAAGCTCGACGGTCTCCGTCTTCGCCCAGCGATCGACCAGATGGGCAAGCGGCGTACCTGGCAGCTCTATCATTCCGAAAAATCGGATGCGATGGCGCCGCCGGCCAAAGCGGGCGACGACGCCCTGCCCTCCGGCCATCCGATCTACCACGGCAAGCAGACGACAACCATTGGCTACGATCCACGCACTCTGTCGAATTTGGAACGGGTAAGACGTGTTGATGGTGTCCACGACGTTGTCGTGCACGGTACGCCCGACAACGTCTTCATTGCAGGACACGTCAATCCGGCAGGCGTAGCGAAGACCACCTACGAGATAAGCCCTCACCAGGTAGTGGAAAGTATTCGTAATAACCCGAACTACACGGGTGGGCCTATTCGCTTGGTATCCTGCCATTCGGGAGCCGGGGCGGAGCCGCTGGCGCAGTCCGTGGCAAATGAAATGGGAGCCCCTGTCTACGCGCCAACCAATCGCATGGGAGTGGATCGCAAGCTGGGAACCCAGGACCCTGTCATCGACAAGGGTGGATACTGGCGAATATTCCTTCCCATCACCGACTGACGCCCACAACTGCGAGGAATGATGATTCGCCGAGTAGGTTTCTTTACCGAAGGCAACGAGGATGGCGACCCCGCTGTCTACAGCGAGTCTCTGACCCAAGCCATGGATGGCCCGCCCGCACCTGATGAAGATCGAATTCTCTCCTACCTCAACGGCGGTGAGGAGATCTTCAGCACTATGGGCGCTGAGCGTGATGTCATCTCCGGCGACGAGTGGGTCGGTGGTGCCGGGTCACTGGTGACAGATGGTGAATGGGTCTGGCCTGTTGACCTCGTTCACTACCTTTCGCGTTACCACATTGCCCTTCCAGTCGATTTTCTCGCTCACGTACGGAAAGCCGAGTACCAGGCTCCTGTCGTACCAGATGAGCGTGCGCGAGAAATCATGGTCGAACTCTTCCCTAAGCGCCCTTCCCCTTGGAGTTAGCGACTCCGTGGCCTCACCTCTCACGAGGGTGGAGGTAAAGCGGTGCGATGTGCCTCCGCTCCGGCAGGAGGCCGCACGGAGGCGCCTTTCGCTTCGTGACTGGCTGCTCGGGAACCTATGAGGGCGTTCCTGCGCCGACGGCAGTGGATACGCCGAAGGCCCGGGGGTGTCCTCGGGCAGCGCATCTATGGTCGGCGCGCTGCCCGAGCCAGAAGCCCGGCTGCCGGAGTCGTCCAGCGGTCCAGATCCCAGCCTTATCGTCGACCGTGATGCTGGCCCGGTTCGGCTCCAGGACGTTGAGCCATGCCAGCAGTACGCCGCCCTTCGTGCACCACGATGGCGGCGACCGTTATCGCACTTCGACCTTCTGCCGTGTCATGTCTTGATTGCATTGACCGAGATCGGCTTGGGCTCCATTGATCCGGTGCTACGGTCGCCCGCATGACGCTCTCGGCATCTTCGGCGCGCTCCGTGGACTTGCGAGTTGAACCGGTGGAAAACGTCCTCGATCATGTAGCGCGATCTCTTCAAGTCGACCTGGACCGGGACACGGTGGTACGCAAACGCCGCTCGGTCGGAGCGCGGACGGACCGGCGTACGTGGGTCCGTATCGAACGGCGCGGGCTCGACAGAATCGGGGTGCAGGGCTGGAACGGCACCGAGTGCGCTGCGCGTCTGGAAGGCATTGCGCAGCCCGTCTGGCGGGGGTGTGTGGTCTGGCGGGAGGCGGACGAACCCGTGATGTGGCGGGTCGATGAGACCGAGCTCTTGCCGAGTGCGCCCATCGGCAACGCGATTCTCAGCGAGGACCCGAAGTTGCAAGACGCCTGGTGGCAGACGTTCAACGATTCCCTGGACGCGCTTGCCGACCAGGACACGAGGCGTGTCGCCACCCCCGACACCGTCACCGTTACGCAGGCTCTCGTCACCGAAGCCATCCGCAGCATCTCTCCCTCCCACGATTTCGATACGACCATCCAGAGCTGGGTGCCCGCCCACGCGGATCTGAACTGGGCCAACATGACCGCGCCGACGTTCTGCCTCTTCGACTGGGAGGACTGGGGCAACGCGCCGCGAGGGTTGGACTCGGCTTCGCTGTGGGGAAGTTCCCTCGCCGTTCCGGCTCTGGCCGATCGCGTATGGCAAGAACGCAGGCGCGACTTCGAGAGCCGGGACGGCAAGCTGATGACGCTGTTCGTGTGCTCGAAGATCCTGGGGCCGGACGCGCACCCGGAGGACCCCCGTCTCACGCCCGCTCGCCGTGTGGCCGAGCGGATCGTCTCGGAGTTTCAGACGGGCTGACCGCGCAATCGGGCTCGGAGGAGGTTCCGGTACTCCTCGATTGCTTGCTCGTCGACCTGGCCTGCCAGAGCGTCGATCAGGCCTTGCAGATGGGCGAGGTTGTCGGTTCCAACGGCAACCGTGCCGACCTTGGGGAGCTCGTAGGCAGCCCGGAATGCCGCCTGCACTGGGGAGAGTCCGGTGCCGTCTCGGAGGAAGACGCGAGAGTCGATCCGGTCCCACACCGGGGCGTTCGCGCCGCCTCCGAAGGGGCTCATGCCCCACACCATGCTGCCGTTCAGGCCCCATGCTGCAGTGACGGCATCCGCTGCATCGAGCGTCCTGATGCCGACCAGCAGGCCGGCGCGGACCATGAAAGCGGACGGCCTCGGCGTGGTCGTGTCGATCAGGCTCGGCAGCGGTGACGGATTCCAGGACGCGACGCCCCAGGCGCCGCACAGCCCGCTCGACGTGGCCTCCTCAAGGGCGGCGCATGCCTGGGCCAGGGCATCCCGGCTATGAGCGGCGCCTTCGTGAAGCGAGTGTTCCGGGTTGTGCAGGAACACCACATCCGGCTCGCGCCCTAGATCCCGGGCTGCCTGCTCCACGGCCACGTACAGCCGCCGGGGAGCCAGGGAGTGCTCCGCCCTGCCCGGTGCCGAAAAGTAGTCCACCTTCGTGGACAGCCGGAACTTCGGCAGCAGACCGCCGGCTGTCCGAGCCAGGACCTGATGGGAGCGGAAGCCGAGGTAGTTCGTGCTGGTGTCGATGGTGGTGACACCGAGGTCCAGTGCTCCGGTCAGGAGACGGCGTTCGTGACGAGACCGGTGTAGCCCGAGGACAATTCGGGGGTTAGCGTCGCGCATATCTCCTCCTTCACCAGGATCTCGGCTACCTCCGCCACTTCCGCTCCGACAACGGCTGCTGCCTGCTCCACCGGGACTGGCTTGCCACTCAGCAGGAGACGCAGTGCAGGCACGGCCTTGCCCGTGAGGGTGAGCTTCTTTCCCGAGGCCACGACGTCGACCGACTCGCCGTTCTCCTGGATCTGCGGCGGGAAGTGTGCGGTGCACACCACGGTGTCGAGCGGGCCGAGAACGTCGAGGAACGGCACGTGCCTGGGAAGCGTCGTCGCCTGCTCGTACGCGGCCAGGAAGTCGGCCGGCGATCGCTCGCCGATCAGCTGGGCGGCTGCCGCGGCCAGAGCCTTGGTGCCGGTCCCGTGCACCCGGTCCAGGTCGTGTCGGAAGACCTCGTGTTCGCGGGACCAGTCAGCCAGCCAGGCCATCCAGCTCGCTCCCGTGCGCTGGGTGATCCCGAACGTTACGTGCAGGCTGTTGCCCGAACCGTGGCCGTTGCGGGTCGCCTGGTGCCAGTGGCCTCGGGGGATGTGCATGACGTCGCCGGTCTTCATCACCCCCGCCCAGACGATCTCTTCGGACGGGGTGTTGTTGGGGTCGGAGTCGCGGTACATGGGCGCGGTGCGAGAAGTACCGCGTACTTCCCACTCCTTCTCGCCGGCGAGCTGAATGATCAGCACGTCGTGGTCGTCCCAGTGCAGTGGGAAACCCGAGGCGTCGTTCGTCGTCAGGTACGCGTTGACCTGCACTCGCTCGTGCGACCACCACTGCAGCGCTCGGCAGGCGACTTCCATCGTGGGGTCGAAGACGTTGGCCTGATCGAGGATGAGCGTCGCGCCTTCGCCCAGCAGCCTGCCCAGACTGCGCATGTTGACCATGGAGATGCTCTGGCCTCGGGGGCTGACGGTGTCGGTGTAGTAGACGGCCGGGTGGACTTCGTCGCCCTTCTGGAAGCACCGGAACTGCGGGCGGCTCAGGCTCCTGCGCATGGCGATGTCGAGCAGGCGGTTCGGGGTCAGGATGCGGGAGACGAGTGCAGGGTCGTCCATGCTTCCCCGCACGAAGCCTTTGCCGAGTTCGTCCACTCCCTTCCACCCCAGTGCGGCCTCGATGCCGTTGATCAACTGGTGTTCCACTACTGCCTCCTCATGAATACGGGCACGTGACACGGACGCGGCGGGGGCCGCCCTATCGAACCGTGCGGCCCCCGCCGCCTAGCGCTACTCGGTGTCGGTCAGGTTGCCGTCACCGCCCGGCCACGGAGAGTCTCCGGAACTTCCGGAGTTGTCGGACCGCAGGCTGTCGTACCGGTCGTGGACGGCGGTCAGCTCTTCCACCGCCACCAGGAGGCCACTCTGGGCCGTGGGCGATGTCGTGTTCTCTGCCACCTTGTGCTCCTTCCTCTTCGGGTTCTCCCACCGGAGTTCCAGCGGGAAGTCAGGGGCCGCCCTCACGGCCGTGGGGGATGTAGGGGGACATGAGGGCGGCGGTCAGTAAGCAGCTCGTCGTGCTTCGGCCCCGCGGTGGAGGCCCGCGGCAGGAGGTCTCGGCGCGAGGTCCGCCGGCAGGGCGCTTGAGTCCCTGCGCATGTTTGCCTGCAGGACGCGCTGGTCCAGTTCGTGCAAGCAGGCACGGCAGGCGAAGACGGCTGCATGCATACCGCTGGACTGCACGGGGCCGATCCATGTCACCTCGACGCCGTCGCGCCCGCACCATAGCCAGCACTCGCCGTGTGGCTGCCACGCATGGCGATCCCAGAGGGCGTATGCAGTCGGCTCGCCCGTCGCCGGGTCGATGTCCCGGCGGGTCGGCCGGAACACGACGTCGGGGTCAGGCAGACACGTCGGTCGTAGCGTGGGTCGACCCATTACGCGACCGCCAGGACGAAAGCCATGGACACGGCTCTGACATCGGCCGCTTGCTGGACAGCGAAGAACCTACGGAGAACGTCGGCTCGGACAGAGGGTGCCCGCTTCGGGAGCGCGAGATCTGCCCAAACGCGCTTGCCACGGTCGGAAGACGCCCAGCCAGTTCGGGCCGCGAGAGCGTCGACCAGCAGCAGGCCGCGCCCGCTCTCGTCGTCAGCCCCCGTACGGTTTGGCTGCGGAGTCACTGGACTGGCATCGAGTACTTCGACCACCAAGCGGCCTGGGCGATAGAACAGTGCCACAGTTACGGGGCCCTCCCCGTGGACCACCGCGTTGGTGATGAGCTCGGAGGCGACCAAGCGGATCCCGTCGGCTGTCCCGTCATCGAGAGGGACGCCCCACGCACGCACCTGGTCCATGACCTTGCGCCGGGCGGGAGATACCTCTCCATACGTACCCGCGAGAACGAAACGAGCGACCAGCGTGCGCATGACCGACACCTTCGAATAGCTGGGGAGCGGCTCCATCCCCGATGGAGGGCAAGGGGGTGGAGGCGCCGAACTGGGAAGCCGCCTGAATGAGCCTGTCCGTCTGCCCCAGGGCGGCTGATACTCAGTCAACGGCCGTAGCGTGCAAGTCCGAAACGTTTCTGGGGTGTTCCTCTTGGGGACGTCCCTCCATACGCGCACACGCCAAGTAACCGCCGAAGTACGGAACGGCGGGATGACACAGGAGCGATGACGTGCCCGGTGAGCTGTTAGCAGTGCACCCACTGACCTTCGTCCGCCAGTCGCGGGGTTGGGGGAAAGCCGAGCTCGCCCGACTCATGCAGGCGCGGGGGAAGGAACTGGGCCTCCCACTGGCAACCAATCGCACCACCATGTGGAAGTGGGAACAGGGCCAGGAGCCTGACGCCGACGCGCAGTGTGTCCTCGCCGACCTGCTGCGAATTCCGTACGAACAGGTCCAGGCAATGGGATGGCCGTGGTGGCTCCCGGTATGGGAAGTCACTGGACTCACTGCCCCCTGGACGGAGGCCGGTACCGTCGAAGCACTGGCTGATCTGGTGGGGAGCGGCCGCATGGACCGTCGAGGGTTTCTCACCATCACCGGTGCCGCCCTGACAGGCGCGGCAGCAAGCTGGGCCGACGCACCCTCCGCGTTCGCATCCGCCCTCAACGGAGACCGCATCACCGACACGATGGTCTCGACGATCGAGCAGCGCATCAGCACACTCCGCACCCTCGACGACCAACTCGGAGGCGCCCGGCTGCTGGAACAGGCACGCGGCGACCTCGCCCTGATCAGCGGCCTCCTGAGCGCCGGCCGGTACACGGACAAGATCCAATTCCGCCTGTACGCGCTTGCGGCCCGCGTATCGCATCTGACCGGCTGGATGGCCTACGACACAGGGCTGCGATCCGCAGGACAGCGGTACTACATCGGTGCCATGCGCAGCGCTCGCACCGCCGGAGACGACGCCTTCGGCGCCTTCGTCCTGGCGGAGATGGGGGTCCACGTCTCCGAAGCCGGCCGGACCGCCGAGCGAGTCGACCTCGTCTCGACCGCCCTCGACAACGCCCCCCGCACGCTGTCGCCCTTCACCCAGTCCTTCCTCTACCTGCACAAGGCCGAGGCTCTGTCCCGCGACGGCGATCATCAGAGGGCCGGTACGGCACTGAACCGTGCCGCTGTCCTATGGGATCGCCACACGGTGGAACAAAACCCTGACTGGCTCGGATGGTTCGGCGAGGCACAACTGAAGTCGACCGAAGGCAAGGTCCTGCTGCGCTCGGGCCAAGTCGAGCGCGCGACCAGTTCCCTGGAAACCTCCGTCACGAAAGCGGCGCCCCGGGACAAGGCCGTCCGGTCCAGCCGTCTGGCCGAGGCCCGGCTCGCCGGTGGTGATCTGGACGGGGCGCTCGACGCCGCGAACTACGGCGCTGAGCTCCTCGAAGACAAGGTCAGCTCTGTGCGGGCCCTGGACCGCTTGAAGGAGTTCTCCGCACGGCTCGAACCGCACAAGTCAGTAACAGCCGTCCGCGAGTTCCGCGAGCGACTGCAGGCGCTGCCCGTCACAGCCTGATGGGGAACGCCGCATGCGTCGAGAGTGATCCCACCCCGCAGAGCGGTCAACGAAAGTGCCACGATGTGCCGCATGACGACGATCGACGGTGATGTCGCGCCCGGGTTCGAACCTGTACGTGAGGCGTTTGCGGCGAACTTCGCGCACCACGGGGACGTGGGCGGGGCGGTGTGCGTGTACCAGGACGGGCGCCCAGTGGTGGACCTCTGGGGCGGAGTTGCCGACCCCAGCACCGATCGTCCGTGGGTGCGAGACACCCTGCAACTGGTCTACTCCGCGACGAAGGGGGCGACCGCGAGCGCAGTACATCTGCTGGCCCAACGCGGCGAGCTGGACCTGGACGCTCCGGTGGCCAAGTACTGGCCGGAGTTCGCCGAGAACGGCAAGGCGGACATCCCGGTGCGGTGGCTCTTGTCCCACCAGGCCGGCCTGGTCACCCTGGATCAACCGGTGCCACTGGCAGAGGCGCTGAACTGGCATCCGATGTCGGCAGCACTGGCCGCTCAACGTCCTGTGTGGACTCCAGGCACCGCACACGGATACCACGGCAGGACCTGGAGCTGGTTGGTCGGCGAGGTGATCCGCCGAGTGTCCGGACGCACGCCCGGCCGCTTCTTCGCCGACGAGATCGCCGTCCCACTCGGGCTTGACTTCTTCATCGGGCTGCCGGCGGGCGAACGCGGCCGGGTCAGCCGCATGGTGCACCGAAAGCCAGAGGTCGACTTCACAACAATGCCTCCAGAGTCGATCCCCGAAGAACTCCGCGAACAGGTCGCCGCCTGGCGCGACCCGAACTCCTTCAGCAACAGGGCGTACGCAGTTACCGACCCGGCCGAGATCGACTTCAACTCGCCCGAAGTGCAGGCCGCGGAACTCCCGGCTTCCAACGGCATCGGCACTGCGCGCGGACTGGCGCGCATGTATGCGGCGTTGATCGACGAGGTGGACGGCGTCTGCCTCTTCACCCCGGAGACGCTCGCTTCGGCGACCAAGGAGCAGGCCAACGGGAGGGACCAAGTACTGGTAGCGCCCAGCCGGTTCAGCTCCGGCTACATGCTGCCCACCGAGGACAACCCCATGACCGGGCCGTGTTCCTTCGGCCACACCGGCCGAGGCGGCTCACTCGGCTTCGCCGACCCCGAACACGGCATCGCCTTCGCCTACGTGATGAACCACATCATCAGCGGCCCCGACGATGTGCGTGCGACATCGTTGGTCGACGCGGTGCGCAGGTCATTGACGGGACGGTAGCGCAGCAGGCTCAATCCATGGCCTGTCGGCCGTTCGCGTACTAGGCACCAGATGGCGCCAGTGATGGATGCTTTCAGGCCAAGAAGACCACGGCGCCCACGGACTGAGTAGCTAACGATGTATACCTCGCCAGCGAGGGCAGTCAGGCTGGCTAGAGATATCTTATGGATGGAGTGAACATTGTGTTAGCTTTATCGATTCAAGCGCGAACGAGAATGCTTCGCTACATCCTTGCGCCACACACGACGCGAAGGACCTCCTTATGGATGCGCGTGAATCCCGGTCTGACGTACCGGACGGCGTTGCATTGGGAATCAATTTGGATCTATCGGCGCCACCTCATGCGTGATACGTACGGTAGGTGGTGGCGACTTAAAGCCTCAGACGCTGAACGCGCTGCGCTACAAATTTCCTCTTTTCGGCCGACGGATGATCAACTCGAGCAGTGGTCTTTTATCGGCGAGGATTCGTATGCAGTCACAGATCGCCAAAGCTACCATGAGGTGGGGTAGGTGGCGGCAGATCCTTTGGAGACGGCGTGGAAAATGCATGGCGCCCTCGCGGACTGGACGGGAAAAGCAGACGGTAAGGCTTCGTTCGCGCTAACCTTGCAGGCTACTGTTTTGGCGGCCCTCGGGGTCCTTGCTGGCTCGGGTCGTGTATTCGGCGGCGTGGGTGCGGGGCCAGCGCTCTTTCTGCTGTGGCTGGGGGCTTCGTTACTGGGGGCTGGAGCTTCTTTTGCGGTAGCGGCCATTTCGCCTAACCTCAGAAAAGAGAGGCGTGGGCTCCAGGAGGGTGACGACTTTCTCTATTTTGGTCATCTCCGGACCTGGGAACCAGTTGACCTCGAGGCAGCCCTCCGCGAGAAGGATCCACTCCCGGCGCTGACTCGGCAGTTGGTTGTAATGAGCGAAATTGCCTGGATCAAACATCGCCGAGTTCAGTGGTCTCTTTCTCTGGCCGCCGCCGGGGCGGTGGCACTGGCTTTGACCGCTGCGGTCGGATAGTTCGGTGAAGGGGCGGCATGAACTTCCGTCAGCTCGTTCCTGCTGAGGCGTGGCAGGATCTCATTAATCGTGGTCAGCGGCGGACCTATCGACGTGGCTCCATCTTATTAAGTCAAGGGGAGTCGCCTTCGTCGGTCATCGCTCTCGCTGAGGGAACCGTGAAAGTCGTCCAGGTCACCGAAGCTGGAGACTCGCTCACTTTGACACTCCGGGGGGCTGGTGAGGCTCTTGGTGAAATGGGCGCAATTTTGGACCGTCCGCGTTCGGCCACGGTCCAGGCAGTCTCCGCTTGCGTCGGTTACATTCTCGCATCCCATGCCTTCCGGGGATACCTTGAGCGCTACCAGCTTGCTACCGCGGTCTATCGGCTTGCCGTAGATCGAATGCAACACATTGAGCGACTGCGCACCGACCTCGCCAGTTTGCCTCCGTCGGCACGGATGGCACGTGTCGTGGTTCACCTGACCAGAGAGGTCGGCCGCCCGCAGGGTGATGGCTTGCTGGTGGAGCTGGGCATGCCTCGCGAGGAGTTGGCCGCAATGGCGGCAATGAGCCGCTCGTCGGCAGCTCCTGTGCTGAGCCAGCTGCAAGCGGCAGGGATTCTCTCTCTTGGGCGCAGCCAGATCCTTGTCAGGGACACAGCCCGCCTCGAGCTAGCCGCGCGGGCAGCGAATCCTCGCGACGATCACACCCTGTGATGCACGTCACCATTGAGCCGTCCAGAGTTGGACGGTTTACCTCGTCGTGGTCCGCGAAGGTAGCCATCAACTCGATTGCAGCCAAAGTGAATTGATGGGAGGCAACCATGACGTCGTCCTGGGAGCAGTTGTGGCCCTACCGGGCCGTCTTGGCAGTAGACGCCCGGAACTTCAGTGGCCACACCAGCAAGACGATGCAACAGATAAATGCCGAGATCCAGCAGGTACTTGCGCAGGCGCTAACCGCCGTTGGCTTGAGCGGTCGCTGGGAGCGGCGCATGTTTGGGCAGCACACGGGCGATGGTTACGTCGCCGGCATGGAGCCCGAAGTGCTTCCGGGCCTGGTTGGATGTTTCCCGGACGCTCTGCGGCGAGTCTTGTCTGAATGGAGGAGCGGCCATCCCGGCCAGCCTCCATTGCAGCTTCGAGTCAGCGTCCACGTCGGTCCCTTGCCTGCCAGCGGACTCGGCGTCCCCATGGTTCATACGCACCGGCTCCTGGACGACCAGGCGTTGCGAGACCTGTTGGCGCGTGCCAACCCCGAGATCACTAATACAGCCGTGATCATCTCGCAGCGAGTGTACGAAGACGTGTTCCAAAGTGGCTGTACGACCGGGGACACACTCCCGAGCCAGTTCTCGCGCCGTCTGGCAAAGGTCAAAACCTTCGAGCAGCCAGCCTGGCTGCACGTACCGGGTCTTGATTGGCAACTCGCAGACTCTTCCATATTCGAGGCCCCTGAGGCCGCTCCCGCCTCCGAGTCGCCGTCACCCTCTGCTTCGGAGGCCGCAACTGCGGTTCCAGGCAACGTGACCTTCAGCTACCAGGGCCCTCACGGTGCTCAGGGTTACAACCAGACAATCAACAACTCCTTTGGGGGACAGCAGTAATGGACAGCGACCGTGACCGCGACGAGATTGGTATCGGCGGGCGTTCCTCGGAGGAGTACCGGAAGTCCCAGTCGGACGAGGTCGATGAGTCTCTTCGGAACAGTGAGGGACGGCGATCGTTCCGAAATCCATTCGCTCGCCCTTCGGGACGGATGGAAGAGCTAACGTCTCAGCCCGAAACGCCTCTCCAGTTCATGCCGGAAGCCCCGGATCCCATTATTTCCCCAGCAACACCGGTCGGTGAGCTACCCCATTTGACGACTTTGTCGGTGGATGACGCCGCCGTGAGTGGTGTCGAACCGGTTTCTAGTGAAATCGCACCGCAGCAGTCTCGACAAGAAACGCCGACCCGTGATCTCGGAGAAGGACTCGGCGGAACGCCTGGACGGGTAGACGATCGACACGTCACTCTGCGCGAAGCGCTGGCTGGATCGGCGGAGAATGCCCGACAGGATGAAGCGGCTGAGCGGGAAGAAGGCGATGGCCAGCGACGCGTGTCGCACTCTGTGCAGAGCCATGGGGGTGACCCATTAATGGCTGACTTAGTGCCTGGTGCGGAAACGCAGGAGCCCGGCTACCTGAATTCCTTCAGTCAGCAGAGTGAGGTAACGGATCACGAGACTGATGTTCAGGATGCTGCGGAATCCAGCTTGCCAAGGGAGTCAGAGAGCACCTCGTTCACGGGGCAGAATTACGGATCGGGCCCGTTCCATCAGGCAGTGAACCAGGAGGTCAACAACTTCTGGAAGGGTGATTTCGTCAGGCAGATTGCTATTCCAAGGGAAGACCTTGCAGCGTGCTCGGAGCATCGTTTCGTTGCGCCGCGAGATCCAGGCCAATTGGAGGAGGCAAGTCGGCATCTGGCATCCCAAGGCGTCGTAATCCTCAGCGCTTCGCCGGGCAATGGTCGTCGGACAGCGGCGCTGCGACTGCTCAACACGTTAGGGGTCACGCCCCGGCCGCTGGAACTCTTCGACCTCGAACCTGAGTGGTCTAAGCCCAGCATCGAGCGGCTTCCCAAAATTGGAGGGCAAGGCTATGTCCTTGATCTGTCGGAATTGCCAGAAGGGGATCCCGACGGACGTTTCGGTCGGGACTTAGCGAACTACGGCAATGACGGTCGCAAAAAAGGGTGGTTCCTGGTCATCCTGGCAAGTCCAAAGGAATGGAAAGGTGCTTGGGTCGAGCCGACTCTAGAATTCACAGTCGGGCTGTCATCGCCTGACGCTAAGGTTCTCGTCAAAAGCGAGTTGAGGGCGCGATCTTCCGGCGATCGAGTGGAGTGGCTGGACGACCCGGTGTTCACGGGGATCTGGCAATCCAACCCGCCGGCTCAGGAGTCCCGCCGCCTCGCCCGCATCATTGCCGAAGCGAAGCAAAGGGATCTAGCTAAGATCGTAGACGAGTTCAGGGGGTGGCACGATCACATCGAGGGGCTTCTGAACCGCCGGGAGCCACGGGGGCAAGGCGATCCGAGTCTGCTGTCCATGCGGGCTACGGTCTGGGCTGGGGCCCTGCTCCATGGGGGACAGTTCCGGTCCGTCCTCAAGGCCGCGGATGCGCTGTTGGAGGACTTGGAGATTTCGCGCGCCTCCGCAGAAGTCCTTGCGGACGCCACCTCGTCGCGACGCTTGGCAGCCGCCAAGATCAGTACGTACGGCGAGCAGGCATTCCATGAACAGGACAAGCATGACCTTGCACCTGCGATCCTGCAGAATTTGTGGGAGGAATTCCCGACCCAGCGTGAACTATTACGCTCGTGGGCTGTATCGGTAGCGGCTGACCTGACCGTACCCGAGGAGGATGCCCGACGAGTCACCAAGATGTTGCTCCACTTGGCCACTGTCCGTCGCGATGGTGACATTCTGGACAGCATTGGGACGGGATTGGTGGGTCGACGTCGCCAGTTGGCGGTGGAGGCCCTTACCGCGGCAGCGCTTGACTCGCAGATCGGAGCCTACGTCAGGCACCGTCTCTATCTGTGGGCAAGGAATCCCTCATCGGAAGAGACGATCAAGCTCGTCACGGAGGTCTGTGGCGGAGAACTGGGCGTCAAGAAGCCTGGAATCGCCCTGACTCGGCTTCGTTGGGCGGCAGGGCAGAGCCCCTTCGGTTCTAGGCCAGTCACGGAAGCACTTAGGCGCCTAGTAGAAGCCCGTCCTGCTGAGGTCCGCGAGGCCGTAGGCGTGTGGCTCGATGACGACAAGCTGCGGATCCAGGCTCTGGTCGTTTTCCTGGCCCTCGCATCCAGCGAGAGCGGTGCCGCCTTCCTGCTTCGTAACGCTGAAGAGGAGAGCGACCGGCGGCGTTTCGTTGAGGCGTGGCAGCAACTGCTTACCACCGAAGATGCCAGAGAGGCTGTAGACAGCCAGCTGACAAAGTGGGGTGAGTTGGCTGACCGAGGGGCTCTGCGGCGGGACGCACTGGTCGATCTGCTTGCCGACGTCTATGAGCCGGCCATCTACCGCAACGGGTTGAGTCGGTTCTTCGCAGATGGCTCCGACTTCGTCGAATCCTTCTGGGGGCAGGTTTTGACCGAAGCGATCGTCCGAAGCAAGCGTCGCCGCGAGGGGCGAACGGAGTAGCCATGCGACGCTCCCCGTGGCGCCACCCACGCACACATATAACCAGCACGTGGCCGTCTGAGCTGCCCGGAGTTCGCTTCGCCGCCACAGGGAAGCTCACCTTCGAGCCCGCGATGGAACTGCGTCAGCAGGGACGCAGCGCTGCACGCGCTGCTGCCCGACTAGCGCTTGATGCCTTGGCCAGTGGCATCACCAGCCAATGCGCGCCAGCGCATGTGCAGACGGCTCAAGAGGAGCTTGCCCTGGCAACTGCCCGGTGGACGGAAGTCGAAGGTCATCCGCAACTACGCATCAAGGCTCGCGTGGCCCTGTCCCTCGGTCCAGAGGACCGTGCGCGCACCCAGGCATATGACGATGCCTTGCGAGCAGAGCGGCTAAGGCATGCGATTGATCGCGAGCGCCTGGCCTATATCCAAGCTGTTCTCGGCGAGCCCGGTATGGCGCGGACCTGGTGGCTTGATCGCCACAAGGGCGAGCTCATTCAGCTCTCTTGGAACGAGTTCAACGAGAAGGTCCTACCTGCTGTCGGGTCTGCCGACGACGCTCAGTCGAAGGCCATGAGGATGGCCCATGTGATTGCGGGCGTCATCGGGCGTCTAGGGGAGGAGCCAGGGCGGGAGAAGCAGTTCACCGCGACGGCTCGGATCGTCCTGGAGCAGATGGGATGGGAGGACCTGGCGGAGGAGGTGCCTCCGGGATAGCCAGGGTGCCGGGGCGGGATGCCATACGTGAGCGATGCGTGAGCGGACGGGACAGCACCCGTTGGACTGCGCGTCACGTGTGGCAGGTCACCATGGCTCCTGAGCAGGCGAAACGGAATTTGACGTGATCACGAAGCATCATCCGTCACGATCATGCACCCCCTCGTAATGCGTAGGTCTCGGGTTCGAATCCCGAAGGCGGCTCCATGGGAAATCGCAGGTCAGTCCTCTGACCTGCGATTTCTTTTTGTTGACCTCGGACCTCGGTAGGGCGTTCTCGGCCGATGTCGAGTCGATGAAGGGCGCCGGTAGCGCGGACCGTGTCCGTCTTGAGGCCCTGTACGTAGGTGTAAATGACTTCCTCCGGGGCCTCTCTTCCGGCCCCCGCGACATCAGTCATACCGGACAGAGAGGTGACCAGTGACCATGGTTGCATCCGCGTCTTCCCCGGCGCCTGTGACGCTGCGCCCCTACGACCCCATGGATCAGACGGCCGTTCTGGTGCTGATCGACGCGGACCGGCTTCCAGGGCAGCCGCAAGTCACTCCCGCCATGTTGGCGGAGGCCATGCGAGGCAGTGCTGCCCAAGAAGACTCCTGGTGGGGTGAGTTCGGACCGCCGGCCGTTCAGGTGGCCGTCAGTGCTGCCGGAGGCCTTGTGGGGGTCATCTCCTGTGTGCGGCGCACGAAGGATGACACGGGGCTGATTCAGTGGCTGCACTGCCGTGAGGACGCGACCGTGGCCGAGGCGCTGATCGCCCACGCGCTGACCACACTGCCACCGCGCCCTGCCGAGGCATTTCAGTTCGCCACCGTGCTCACCCAGGGCCTTGAGGCGCTGCCGGCCCGTCACCGGCCCGTGACGCGGGCGGCACTGGAGCACGCCGGGTTCGCCGGGGAGCGACTGTGGCGTTGTATGCGCGCCGACCTGCCGCGCCCCGAGCTGCCACGGGTCTCGGACATCCGCATCGTTGCCGAGCCGGAACGCCGTGCGGCGCGGAAACTGCAGGTCCGTCGCGACGACCGGACGGTCGCCGAAGCGGTCATCGGCCTGCCGCTCCAGGGCATCGGCGTCCTGTGGTGGATCGAGGTCAGCCCCGACGCACGGGGGCACGGCCTCGGCCGCGCCGTGCTCGGCTCCGCGCTCCAAGCCCTGAGTGACCTGGGCGCCGATCAGGTGGTCCTGTACGTGGACGACGATGAGCCCCCCGGCGGAGAACGTGACCGCACAGCGGCCAACGCCCTGTATGAATCAGCCGGATTCGTGGAGGTGGACCATTTGTGGTCGTACACCCTGCACCGGGGCCGATAGCGGGGGCTCGGCCCGGTGCTCAGGAAGCCCGTCAGTCGGCCACCGGCAGTACGGCGATCGCGCGTAGCCCGCCCGTAGGGGCCCTGCCGAGTTCGAGGTGGCCGCCCGAAGCGGCGAGGAGGGCGGCGGCGACGGTCAGGCCGAGGCCGGTGCCCTCGCGGCTGCGGCCGGCGGTTCCGCGCCAGAAGGGCTCGCAGGCGCGCGCGATCTCCTCGTCCGACATACCGGGGCCCTGGTCACGGACCTCCGCGCGGACCAGTGAGGGTGTGGCGTACACCGTGACGCAGATGTCGCTGCCTTCGGGCGCGGCGTGCAGGGCGTTTTCCAGGAAGACATCGAGGGCTTGTTCCAGGCTGCCTCGGACCTGTGTGCCGGTGACGGCGACGCCGTCCAGGCACAGCCGGACCCCGCGGACGCAGGCCTGGGCGGCCCAGGCATCGACACGTGTGGCGGCTACGCCGAGGACATCGACCGTCTCCACGGGGCCGGAGCTGTGATCAACAGCGCCCCAGGCAAGGACTTGGCCCAGAATCTCGGAGAGCCGCTCCATCTCCCGCAGGATGTCCTGGATCTCCTGCCGGGCAGAGGCGTTCGGCGGTCCGGTGAGCCGGTCCCTCAGCAGTTCCAGGCGGAGTTGGATGGAGGAGAGGGGGCCGCGGACCTGGTGCGCGGCAGCGGCGGCGACGGCGGAGGGGTCCTCCACGGTCGGGGTGGGAGCCGGAACGGGTAAGGGAGGGGGCGGGGTGACGCTCACGGGCGGTCCCTCCTGTCTCAGGTGTGCGCGGCGGCCGGAATCGTCAGGCGGTAGCCGACCCCGCGCACCGTCTCGATCCACTCGCTACTGCCGAGCTTGCTGCGCAGTGACCCGACATGGACGTCCAGCGTGCGTGTGGAGCCGAACCAGTTCTCGTCCCACACCCGGGACATGATGTCCTGACGCCCCATCACGGCGCCGGGTGCCTCCATCAGCATCGCCAGGAGGTCGAATTCCTTCCTGGTGACGTGTATTTCCTCGCCGTGCACGAAGACCTTGCGGGTGCGTGCTTCAAGGCGCAGGGGGCCGACCTGCAGTGGCGCCTGGCCAGTGCTCCGGTGCGATTCGACCCGGTGCTCCGCGGCGAGGGGCGCGAAAGTCTGGCACGGGGACGGGGACGGGGGTGAGGATGGGGATGGGGGTGGGGCCGACGGGGGCAGGGGGGCTAAGTCCGTGGGGGTGGTGGGGGACTGTGCGGCGGGCCTGCCGGGGGTGAACTGGCCCGTTCCGTGCTGTCGACAGCCTCTGGCCCTGCGGGAGACAGCTCCGATGCGCGCGACCAGTTCATAGCGGCTGAAAGGCTTGGGGATGAAGTCGTCGGCGCCCATGTGCAGCACCAGCACGCGGTCCAGCTCCTTGGTGCGTCCGCTGAGTGCGATGATCGGGACGCACGAGCGATCGCGGATGCGCTGACAGACTTCGTACCCGTCGAGGTCGGGCAGGCCGAGGTCGAGCAGGACGAGGTTCGTGTCCGTGAGCCGCTCCAGTGCCTCGGCGCCGGTACAGACCCGGTGTGTCAGGAATCCGTGGAAGCCGAGGGCCTGTTCCAACGCCTCGCCCACTCCGTCGTCGTCCTCAACGATCAGAACGTTCATGGAACTGCGTCCTTCCCCGTTCGTGGCGCATGACAGCGGTGGAAGGTCCTGGTCGAAGAGCCTTCCCCCTATGCGGTTGTCGTGCCGGCCGATCCGCGCCGGTCAATCCGTCCCCGACCGAGTGTGGAAGGTGGGTGCCTGATGAGGTTCGGCATCGGGTGCTGCTTCGATGCGGCCGGCTGTGGATCGCAGGAACTGTCGCGATCTTAACGCCGTTCGCTCGTATGAGCGAGGATGTTATGGGAGGCCAACTCAGAGGCGGAGGAGTGGAGTTCTGGAGGACGACGCGCCCTGCCGGAGGCGTGGTGGGGGGCTGCTGGTGGGCGCGTCATGACGGTGGGGGAGAGGCCGTCGCGGGGGAACGGCGGGGGAAGGCCGGGGGGAAGGCTGAGCTTGCGAAGGGCAGGCGTCAGAGTGCCGTGAAGCGGTATGCAGCGGGCCGGGCCCGGTGCAGCAGGACGAAGTGCCGGGCCGCCTCTTCGGCCTCCGTGAGGGCGAGGAAGCCCCGGTCGCGGGCCGTGGCCTCCAGGTGCCCGCTTCCGCTGCCCTGCCAGACCTCCGCCAGGTGCCGGCGGACCACGCTGTGCGGCAGGTGCCCGGGGGTGCGGTGGGTCCCGGTGCGTGCCATCTGCTCGTTGAGCCGGCCGGCCGCGGCCACGGCGTCGGCGCTGGCCGACCAGGCGTCGTCCGTTCCCCGCAGCGCGTCGGGTGCGTCATGGAAGGGGGCCGCACCCGGAGCGGCCCGGAAGGACCGCACCAGCAGGGTGAGGAGACGGCCTTCCGGACTGCTGCCGCCCCGCTCCTCGGGTGTCAGCCAGTATTCCCACGCCTCCTGCGGCAGCAGCTCCGCGGTGATGCCGCGTTCGGCGGCCGCAGCGATGGCGGCGGGTGCCGGATCGCGGTCATCCGGGGCCCGGTGCTCGCGGGCGATCCGTGCGAGGGCGTACCGGCGGTAGCGGGCGGGGAAGTCCGGCGCGTAGAGCTGCTGGAAGCGCAGCACGTCGAGTTCGGAGACCCCGGCCGGGTGTCTGCCGGGCGTCGCGGGACGGAAGAGGCCGCACCAACGGGCGAGGTACATCGTCCGTGGGGACAGCCAGGCCGGTGTGGACGGGGAGACGGCCGGACGGCGGGGATGTGCGCAGTGGGACAGTGCCACGAGCGCGTCCCGGCGCTTGAGGTCGGACAGTTCGGGGTGGCGCTGTGCGAACTCCCGTAACCGCACGGCAGCGTCGGTGGACGACGGGTCCGCCTCCCGAGTGGCGTGCACGAGGGCAGGCCAGGTCCGTTCGGTGTAGTGCAGGGCTCTTGCCCTGTCCAGCAGCGCGTCGCCGGCCTCGGCGGACAGCACCTCCTCGGCCACCGCATTCGCAACCGTCCAGCGCAGGTTGACCAGGGGGACGGTGAATTGCCGGTGGTCGCCCGACGGGAGATGGCTTACGGCCACCTCGTCGTCGGCCTCCAGGTCGCCGCGTGCGTACATGCCGAAGACCAGGCCCACGCCCTCCATGCCGTACGGCCACAGTTCGGCGGCCCGCAGCGCGCCCATGCTGGAGGCGCCCACGACCCGGGTGCCACGTGCCAGGACGTCGAGGATCTCCTTGTGCCGCACGGGGGCGCTCTGGTGGAACACCCCGTCGACGATCAGCACCGTGTCGCGGGGGCCGGTGGCCAGGGCGAGCAGATCGCCGTGCCGCACCGGGCCGTGCACCACCGCGGTGGGCGCAGCCCGGCGGACCTCGTCCGCGGGCACGGTGGGTCCGACGAACACGTGGGTGGTCACGCGGACTCCTTCGGGGCGGGCGGAGAGGCAGGTGGGGCGAGGGGGCGGGGGATCTCGTGCCGTCCGTCGAACGTCACACCCGCGGCGACGACCTTGACCACGCTGAAGCCGTCGTGGGTGCTGAGGTCGACGACCACGGGCGGCGAACCGGTCAGCTCGCACACCCGGTCCGCGAGCCACCGTGTCTCGTCGGTGTCCTCGGCGAACTGGTGGACCGGAGCGGAGACGTCCGCCCACCCGACCACGTCCCCCTGGGTGACCGGAGCTCGCCCGGCCGCGGAGGGAGCGGGTGAGAACAGTGCGGCGGACAGGTCGTCGCGGCTGCCGGCGATCGCGGTCAGCCGGCTCTGCGCCGACTCGGTGACGGCGCGGCTCAGCGCCACGGCGGGGGAGCTGTGGACCCCCGAGCCGACGGCCAGCGCGGGGAAGTCCTCGGACCAGAGGTACGTCACGAAGCAGGGCAGTCCCCAGCGGTTGGGCACGTCGGCGATCTCGATCCAGGCCCCCGCGTCCGCGATCCGCCCCAGCATGGCCGCGCACATCGGGTCGTCCACGGTCGACGGGTCCACATGCCGCCGTTCGGAGACCGGCACCGAGCCGATCGCCGCGGTGCAGTCCCGCTCGATGACCTCGTGGAGCGCGTGCGTGACCGCCTCGTGGTAGCTGTTGCCGCTCGCCAGACCGTTGGTCGAGCCGTGCAGCAACGGCGGCTGCCAGGCATCCGACACCTGGTAGTCGATGCCGACGGAGGCGCGGGGGACCAGGGTCTTCTCCCCGGTCGCCGCGTCGGTGCCCACCACCCAGTCCAGTGGCGTCCGTTCGCTCAGCAGGCTGCCGTGGTGCTGCTGCAGATCGCGCACGTCGTACGGCAGAGTGAGCTCGCACGCGGGGGTGCCCAGCACCTCGGGGGCCGGGCACGCGTACTCGGCGTGCCACAGCTCCACGGACTCCATGACGGCGGAGATGCGTGCCAGCAGCAGCGAGGTGCCCTTGCCCTGGGAGACGGTGAGGGTCTTGGCCGCCGGCCGCACGGCCATCACCACGGGCACGCCCAGGGTGTCCAGCCCGGTCACATCGGCGACGCGGGTGATGCCGAACGTTCCCCGCAGCCGGTCGATGACCGCCCAGGTCTCCTCTGGATGCCGGACGCGGTGTGTGCCGTCGAAATGAACCTTCCGCACGCGTCCCCCTTCCCCTGCTCCGTGGCCTGCGGATCAGCATCGACGGTCCTACCGAAAGGCCCGGACAGCAGGAGGGAAGCACTGGTGCAGCGATGCGGAAAATTTCTGTGAGTGCACCGGAAGAAGTACGTAAGGAGAACGTCATGGGTATTGCAGAGGAGGCTTTTTGAGGTGTTGTCGTCGCAGGTCAGGAAGGGGAGAGGGGGAGTGGCGGCGGGAGGTGCAGGGAGGGGTACCGGCGTTGCCGGGACGGGATATCAATGCGGTTGTCATTGCCGGACGACCGAAAGGAACAGGGAAATGGAGAACACCCTCCTCGACCTTGAGCAGCTCGGTGACGAGATGTTCGAGGTTGTCGGGTCGGAGTCTGCTCAGGGTGAGGGCGACGCCAACTCGGCGTGGGCCTACGCCTGCTGTCAGAGCGCCAGCAGCTCCTGCGCGCTGTCGTAGCACTCCGACGACCGGCCTCCGGCACATGATCTGGCCGGGGCCGGTCACCCCGCGCGTACGAGCCCGGAAGGAAGAGGGGTGTTCGCCATGGGCCGCCGGCTGAGGCTGGTACGGCAGGTCCGGTTCGCGCCGACCGCCGACGGCGCGGCGGTGCTCGGTCCGTCCGGCACGCTCGCCCTGCGGGGTGCCTTCGTCCACGCCTGGCTGGAGCAGCTGCGCCCGCTGCTGGACGGCGTACAGGACGTGGACCCCGCCCTCGACCGGCTCCCCGCCGGACACCGCGCAGTGGGACTGCGCCTGCTCGACACTCTGCAGCGGCAGGGCTTCGTGCGGGAACCCGGGGACGAGCTGCCGCACGGCCTCGACGACGACGAGCTGCGACGCCATGCCCACGAGATCGCCTACATCGGTCACTGGCTCGACTCTCCCGAGCACCGCTTCGAGCGCTACCGCACCGCACAGGTCCTGCTCCTCGGCGACGGCCCGCTGCGCGCGGCGACCGAACACGCCCTGCTCTCCTGCGGACTGCGGCAGGTATGTGCCCTGGGGGCGCGGCCGCCGTACGAGGATCTGCACGCGGCCGCCCGGCGGGCCGATGCCGTGGTGTACGCGGGCGACGGCACGACACCCGAATCGGCCTCCGCCGTGGCCGCGGCCGAACAGGCCTGCCGCGACAGGCCGTTGTTCCGTGCCCTGGCACGGCACGGGGACTGCTGGCTGCTGCCGCACTCCGGCTCTCCGCGATGGGCCGAGGTGCGGCACAGGGTGGCTGCCGGTCCGGCGCCGGACGGTGCGGAGCTCGGTGCGCGGCAGCTCGGTGCGCGGCAGCCCGGTGTGGCCGCTGCCGCGCTCGTCGGCGGGCGGCTGGCCCTGTCCGTCTTCCGGCTGCTGACCGGGGTGCCGGACGAGAGCGCAGCGGACGAGAGCGCCGCGGACGAAGGTCCGGTGCGCGAGTGCCTCCGGATCGACCTCGGCACACTCGCGGCGCACCGGCATCGCGTGCTGCCGAGGCCGGACGGGCCGCCCGTGCGGGGCGCGGCCGGCACGGAACCCGAGGGCGCTGCCGCGGAGTTCGGCCGCCGTATGGCATCCCTGCGCGAAGGACCCCCGGTCCCGGCCGACGAGCTGACCGGGCGACTCGCCGCCTGCGCCGATGACCTCACCGGTCCGTGGGGGGAGCCCACGACGGTCCACGGAGACCAGATACCCCTCACGGTGGCGCGGTGTGCCGTGGCCGGCGACGACGTCGTCGGCGCATCCCTCGATCCGCGGGCGGCGCGCGCCGTGGCGCTGCGCCGCGCGGCCGCGGCACACGCTGTCCGTATGGCCCGTGAGGCATGGGGCGCCCCGGAAACGCCGGAAGCCGTCCATGTCTTCGCCGCGCGCCTGACGGACGGTCGCACGGAGCGACTGCCCGCGCCGTCGGCGCCGGACCGGCCCTCCGGGACACACCGGAGCGGGCTGCTCGTCGCCGAGGGCACCGTCTGCGCGGAGAGCTGGGACGCCGCGGTGGAGGAGGCCCTCTACGACGCCGTGCGCGAGCTCGTCCGCCGGCGTATGGCCGTCGCTTCGGCCCCGTACCCCAGGCTCGCGCCCGACGCTCTGGCGGCCGATTCCGAAGCGGTCCGCCACTGGCGGCTGTTGTGTGCCCTCGGACCCGCACCGGAGATCCGGGACGTGTCCCGCGGTGCCGGGGCACCTCTGATCGCCCTGGCGGCCGAGGGCGAACCCGGCACCCTGGGCTGTGCCGCCACGGCGGCCGGGGCCTTCACCGCCGCTGCCCGCGATCTGCTCCTCGCCCGGCAGCAGGGCCGTCCGCGGCCGGCCGACGCGCCGGCCGGTGCCTTGGCGGCACCGGCCCCCGTCACCGACGCCGTACCCGGGCCCTTGCCCGGCGCGACGGCCGGAGAGCGGGTCACCCGTCTTGCCGGGCACCTGGACCGGCAGGGCTGCCTCGGGTACGTGATGCCGCTCGTCCACGACGCGGCCTTCCACACGCTTGCTCCCTACGTGGCCCGGGTAGCCCTTCATGAACCACGCTGACGTCGTCGTAGCCATCGCCGGGGACGGCCTGCTGCACCGCGCCGTCGCCGAAACCCTGGCCGCCGAAGGGGAGTTCACCCTTCGCGCCTCTTCGGGAGGGGCCCTGGATCAGGCAGGATGCGCCGCTCTGCTCACGGTGAGCGACGCATGGGAGGCCGATGCCGCGCACGACCGGTATCGACGCGATGCCGCCGCGGCGGGCATCCCCTGGCTCCCTGTCTGGACCGAGGTCGGCCGTGCCGTGGTCGGCCCCGTGGTCGCCCCCGGGACCCCCGGATGCGACCGCTGCCTGCGGATGCGCCGGGCGCACGCACGGGAGGACTGGCCGGTGGTGAGCGCCGTGCGCGACCGCTACGCCGCCGAGTTGGCCTCGGAGCCGGCCACCCTGCTCACCGGCGCGGCCGCCATGGTGACGGCACACCTCGTGGCGGCCCGTCTGGCGGCGCTGCCCGGCGCCGACGGGGCTTTGCCCGTCGAGGCGTCGCCGACCGGCGCAGGATCACCCGGCCACCCCTTACCCGCCCACCCCTTACCCGGTCACCGGCCGACGTCCGAGATGACCGTCGTCGACCTGCGCCACCTCGATGTGAGCCGCCACCGCTTTCTGCCCGACCCGTGCTGCCCCCACTGCGGCGGGCTGCCGGACGACGGCCCCGACGCCGCGCCGGGCACGCTCAGCCCGCGTCCCACGGCCGGCCGGGACGCGGGGTACCGGCTCCGGCGTCCCGATCCGCAGCGGCTGCGCGAGGTCCTCGCCGACCCCGAGACCGGGCTGCTGCGCGGGGCGGGCGCACTGTCCGCCGCCGTTCCGCTGGCCCGGGCGCCCCTCGCCCTGCCCGGCGGCGGTGAACCGGAGGCCGGGCTGGGCACGGGCAGGGACTGGCGTGCGGCAACGGCCGCGGCGCTGCTGGAGGGCGTCGAGCGGTATGTGAGTGTCCGGCCGCGGGCCCGGCGCACCACGGTCCGTGCCGCCTACGCCGAGGTGCGGGACCGCGCCGTCGATCCGCGGACCCTGGGCCTCCACCCCGACAGCCACTACGACCTGCCCGGCTTCCCGTTCCGCCGCTTCGGCGAGGAGCAGGTGACCGACTGGGTGTGGGCATGGTCGTACCGGCGCGCTCAGCCCGTTCTGCTGCCGCGCTCCTACGTGTACTTCCTCTCGGCCACCGAGCAGGACCCCGCCTTCGTCTTCGAGGTCTCCAACGGCTGCGCGCTGGGCGGCTGTCCCGAGGAGGCCCAGCTGCACGGGCTGCTCGAAGTGGCCGAGCGGGATGCCTTCTTCACCGCCTGGTACCGGCGCACACCGCTCGACGCGATCGATCCCGGCAGTGCGCAAAACCGGTTCGTGCCGCTTCTCGCCGAGCACCTCGCCCAGAGCAGCGGCCACCGCATCCATCTGCTCGATGCCACCCTGGACTGCCACATCCCCTGCGTCGTGGCGCTCGCCGTCGACGAGGACGAGCGGCCGGACACGCCCCGGGCAGCCGTCGCGGCCGGTGCGCACCTCGACCCCGAGGAGGCCGCCGTACGCGCCTTGATGGAGCTGGCGCCCCATCTGAGCCTCCTGCTGTCCCGCTATCCGGCCGAGCAGGAGCGGGCACGCCGGCTGGCCCGCGACCCGTCGCTCATCGCCCACCCGGCCGACCACGCCCTGGCGGCCGCCGCCCCCGAGGCCTTCCCGCGCCTGGCGTTCCTCCTCGACGGCAAGCCGCCCCGCCCCTTCACCGACGTCCACAGCGGCCGCCGCCTGCCGCGGCCCCACCGGGATCTCACGGACGCCCTGCGCGACCTCGTACAGCGCTATCTGGACACGGGCCTCGATGTGCTCGCGGTCGACCAGACCACCGCCGAACTCGCCGCCTGTGACCTGTCGGCGGTGAAGGTGGTCGTCCCCGGTACCGCCACGGTGACCTACGGACCGCTCATGCGGCGTACCGAAGGGCTGCCGCGGCTCACCGGTGCCCTCTCCTCCGACCCCCACCCGTTCCCATGACCGGCCGGTTACGCGGCACCCTCCGCCTGCCTGTGGCACCGCCCCTGGGCACGGTCACCGACGCCCTGCGGGCCGCCCGGGGCTGCCTCTCCGCGACGCGGTCACCGCACCCGGTGGCCCTCTGGCAGCTGGCCGCCGTGCTGGGCCATGCCTGCGGGCCGGGCCCGTTCGAGGCACAGCCGGGCGGCCGGACCGGTCTCCGGTACGCCGACGCGGACGGAGTCCGGCTGACAGCGGGCACCAACGCCCCCATCCCGCCCGGGGGTTACCGCTACGACCTGGTCGCGCATGCCCTCGTGCCCGACGGCCGCCCCGGCTCGCCGCACGACGCGGACCTCGCCCTGCGGCTCCCCGGCGGCGACCGGAGCGCCGTGGCGCGGGTGCAGCTCGTGGCCGCGGCGAGCGGCCTGTGCGCCCGGACCGGCCCCGGCGGCCCGGACACCCTGTTCCTGCACGCCCCTTCGGCGGCCCGCGCACCGGCGCCGGCCCCGCCCGGAACCGGCCTCGCGGACGCCCTGGCCGCTCTGCCGGCCGAACCTCCCGCCTATCTGCCGACGCCGGCCCCGCTCACCGCCGAGGAGTTGCACGCCCTGCTGGGTGCCGCGGCACCCGTCCCCCCGTACTGGGTGAGCGTGCGCTGTGTGGACGGCGTGGCTCCGGGGGTCTACCGGGCCGACGGCGCCGACGGGGCGTTCACCGCCGTCTGGCACGGGCACACCGCGCCGCTCGCCCATGTCCTCACCCGTGGCGGGCACGCCGCCGCTGCCGCCCTGGCCGACGCGGCGGCCACCGTGCACCTCGCCGGTTCCGGCCAAGGCCCCGTGACCGAAGCCCTCCGGCTGCAGACCGCGGTGTCCGGCCGGGGACTCACCGCCTGGTGCGACGACCGGCCCGCGCCCGCGGCAGCGCCCCTGCTCGGGATGGGACCCGGCGGAGACGAGGTGGTGTGCCACGTCACCCTCGGCCGGGCCCGTCCCGAGCCCCGCATCCGTATCCCTCTCGCCCTCCCCGGACTGCCATGAACACTCCGCCCGATCCGTTGGTGCGCGTCGCCGGCGTCCCCCGCTCCGCGCTCGCCGTACTGCGCACCCCGAAGAGCTTCGCCGCGGCCGAGCACCTCCTGGACGCACAGGAGCAGATCGCCGAAGAGGGCCGCTCCCTCGCGGACGCCCTGCACCCCGTGATCGGTGCGCTGCCCGATCCACGGCTCAAGCCCCGTGTCGTCGGTCTGCGACGCGCGGTACACCGGGGACGTGCCCCGCGTCCGGCCGAATGGGACTCCGCCGTGCGGTCCGCCCTTCCCGGACCGCTGGCCGACCGCATCCGGCGCTGGCTCGACGGACGTGACCTGTACGAGGCGCAACGCGAGGAGCTGGCCGCCGTCCTCGCCGCGGAGACGCGCGAGGTGCACAGCGCGCTGCGCGACACCGTGGCCTCGGCCCGCTTCCGGCAAGGACTGCTGCACGCCAGCCGCGAACTCGACGACGTACTGGAGCGGTGGCTCGCCGCACCCGGCAGCGGACCGCCGGCCGGCAAGGCTCTCGTGAGCCTCGCCCGGTACCTGGCCCGCGCCGCCGTGAAGACCAGCCCGCAGGGCGCGTTCACCGCCACCGGACGCGGGCGCTGGACCGATCAGGGGCCCTGGCTCCGGATGGGCGACCTGGAACAGCGCACTACCCACACGGAACTCAACCTGGCCCGGTTACGCCGCATCGCCCACGCCGTGCTGCGGGCCGAGCCCGGTCTGAGGGACGGTCTGCGCCTGCGGCCCAACCCCGCACTCGACACCGCGTCCGATGCCCTCCGGGTCCTCACACCAGGGCCCCCGTCCCACGTCATCTGCCTTCCCGCGCCGGCTCGGCTTCCCCAACTCCGCGACGCCATCGGGCAGGTGGACGGGATGACCGCCGGGAGCGCGGGCCCCGCGGTCCGGCGCTTCGTGGCCGCCGGGATCCTCCTGGAGGACGTTCCCCTGGACGATCTGGACTCCTGCCCACTGGGGGCGTTCACCGAGTGGCTGACCCGCCACACCCGGGCGGTGCCCGCCGGCACGCTCGACGCCCTGACGGGGCTGCGCACCGCGCTGCTGCGGCACCCACACGCGGCGGACCACACCGAACGGCGCGCCCTCGACGGGGCCGTCCGCGCCCGTCTGCACACCGTGGAGAGGAGCCTCGGGCTGCCGCCCCCGCGCGAGGCCTTCGAACGCCGCCCTTTCCACGAGGACGCCGTGCTGACGGGGCCGGCAGCCGAACTCGCCCGCGGACCCTGGGCCCCGCTCCTGTCCGACCTGGCGGCGGCCGGCCGGGCGTTGGCCGTCCTCGACCGCGACCTGCCCGCCCGGTACATGGCCGCCGCATGGTTCGCCGAGCGCTACGGCAGTGGTGCGCGGGTGCCGCTGCTGACCTTCCTGCACGGGCTGCAGGACGAGCGGTCGGCCACCGTCGAGCATGTCCGCTCCCTGTTGCGGCCGGGTTCCGGCGCCGATGACGGTCTCCTGCGCGAGCGCCCGTCACCCGTCCTGCACGCGCTCGCGGACCGCCGCGCCGAGGTCCTTGAGACGCTGCTCCGAGGTGAACTCCCCGCGGACCTCACCTCACCACGACCGCCGCTCAGCCTGGCCTACTACGTTCAGCCCCTGCCCGGCCCCGGCGGCCGGCCCCGCGCCGTGCTCAACTCCGTCACCGTCGGCCACGGTCACTGGCGGGGCCGCCTGGACCGCATCCAGGCCCTGGCGCACGGCCGCGCGGTCCCGCCGGGGCCCGGACACGGAAGGGCGGACGGCCCGCTGCCCGTCGATCTCGGCGGGCTGTACGCCTCGAACACCAACCTGCGCCGGCCCACCCTGCCCCATGCCTTCGACCACCCCTTCGTCCGCAGCACCCGCCCGGCCCCCGAGCGCATCCCGCTCGGCGCCGTGACCGTCCACCTCGACCGTGCGACCGGGCTGCCCGCCCTGCACGCGCCACGGCTCGGCGCCGACCTGGTGCCCGTCCACCTCGGGCTGATGAGCCCGCTGCTGCTGCCGCCCCCGCTGGCCGTCGTCCTGCGGCTGTTCGGCGACCCGCACACGCTCTTCCGCACGGGACATCCCCTCCTGCCCGGTCCGTTCACGGACGACGTCCCGGACCGGGGGTTCAGGCAACTGTCCCGCATCGAGGTGGGCCGTGTGGTGCTGCGCCGCACGACCTGGCTCGGCCGCGCCGCCGCCCTTCCCCGCCGTGCACCGGGCGAGCGCGACCACGAGCACCTGCTGAGGCTGCTGGCCTGGCGTCGTGACCTCGGACTGCCCTACCGCTGCTTCGTCCGCACCCGACGCCCTGGCGGTCCCACCTCCGACGCGTTCGCGGACAAGGGATACAAGCCCGCCTACGTGGACTTCGCCAGCCCCCTCCTGGTCACCGCCTTCGCACGCTCCCTCGGCGGACCGGACACCGTGGTCCACATCGAGGAGGCCCTGCCCGATCCGGGCGTCCCCGGCACCGATCCCTACACCAGCGAATTCGTCGTCGAACTCCCCGGAGACCCTCATGAGCCACGCGCCTGACGCACCGGTGGACCCCGGGCACTGGATCGCCGTGCACCTGTTCCACCAGGGTGACCTCGACGCCCTGCTCCTGGACGCCGTGGTTCCCGCGGTGACGGACCTGGCCCGGTCCGGCCGTGCCCATGGCCACTTCTTCCTGCGCTATTGGGAAGGCGGACCGCATCTGCGGGTGCGGGTGCGGGCCGCCGGCCCGCCGGGTGACGCCTCCCGCCGCACCGAACGGGAACTCGTGGAGCGGTGGAACGACTGGCTGGAGCGCCATCCGTCGCCGCGCGCCGTCGACGAAGACGCCTATCTGCGGTTCGCCACGGAGTCCGCCGCCCGAGAGGGACTCCCCGCGTACGAGCCCTGGCGCGGTCTGCACGACTGCGCGGAGCCGCGCACCTACCGGCCGGAACACGCACGCTACGGCTCCGGAGCCTCTCTCGACGCCGTCGAGCGGCACTTCATGGCGGCCAGCCGCTGCGCCGGGACGCTGCTCGCCGGCCGCCCCGGCCTCGCCGAGCGGCTGTCGGCCGGGTTCGCGGTCCTGCTGCTGGCCTGGACCGTCGTGGAACCCGACGCGGACCGGCGGCTCGCCTGTCTGCGTGCCGGGGCCGAGGCCTGGCGCCGCATGCTCGGACCCGACTACGACACCGAGGGCTTCGACCGCGCCTACGAACGGAGCCGCACCGCGCTGGTGCGACGCGCCGGCCATCTGCTGGATGCCGGACCGACGCTGCGGCCGGACGGTGCCGAGGGACCGCTCGGCAGCTGGCACCGGAGCGTCTCCCGGCTGCACGGGGAGCTCGAAGTCCTGGAGCGGGACGGGGAGTTCGCCCCCGCGCTCGACGCCCTGCGCGACGACCCGTCCCTGCTCTCCCTGCCCGGCCCGCGCACCGCCCTGACCGTCAACCGCTGCGCACACCTCATGTGCAACCGGCTCGGACTGTACGGACCGCAGGAGGCCCTGCTGCGTCATTTCGCCGCCCGCGCGTGCGGCGACCTGAGCGGTGCCGGAGCCGGGGCCCGCCGACGATGACCGTGCACCTGCTGTCCCTCCACCCCGGCACCACCCTCCACGACGAGCGGGGCCTGCTCACCGTGCGGCACCGCTGGGGCGCCACCACGACCGGTCCGTACACCCCTCAGCTGGCCGCGGCGCTGCGCACCCTGGCGGACGGTCCGACGAGCCTCGACGGGCTGGCGGAGCGGATCCGCGCCGCCGCACGCGCGGAGACGCCCGCCGAGCCTCAGCTCGCCCTGCTGCGGCACGCCGTGGACCGGCTCGGCCACACGCTGCTGCGGCACATCACCGCGGACGCGCAGGTCCTGGCCACCGCCGTACCGCTCGCCCCCGAAGCCACCTTCGGCCGGGAGCCCGCACCGGACGCGCCGGTCGTCCTCGCTCGCGCCGCCCATCTCCGGCCGGTCGGTGACAGCCTCGCTCTGGAGTCACCGCGGTCGCGCTTCCGGGTGCGCATCGAGGACGGCCGGGCGGCGGCGGCCCTCGCGGCCCTGGCCCGCCCGGTCACCGCCGCCGAACTGCAGAGTTCGGTGCGTGATCTGCCCGCGGACTCCCTCGACGCGTTGCGGTCCCTCCTGCACGCCACCGGCTTTCTGCACCCCGCCGACGACGGGAGCCGTGCGGCTGCCGCCGAGCTCCCCGCCGGCTGGTCGTTCCATGAACTGCTCGCCCATGACGGCAGCCGCGCCGGCCTCCGCGACCGGCAGTACGGCCCTGTTTACCCCCTGCGCGACACCGAGCCGCCCCCGCCTCCGGTCGCCCCCGCCCGGCCGGGACGCACCGTCCGCCTGCACCGTCCGGACCTCGGCCGGGTCGCCCGCGAGGACCGCAGTTTCACCGACGTCCTGGAGAACCGTGCCTCGCGCCGCGCCTACGGAGAACATCCCCTGTCCCTGGCCGAGTTGGGCGCGTACCTGTACCGGGCCGCCCGGGTGCGCACCCTGCTGGACGCCCGCCCCGAGGAGGGCCGGCACTACGCGGTGACCGGCCGCCCCTACCCCAGCGCGGGGTCGGCCCACGAACTGGAGCTGTACCTCGCGGTACACCGCTGCGACGGGCTCGACCGCGGCCTGTACCACTACGACCCCCTGGGGCACGCCCTCACCGCGCTGCCCGGCGGTCCCGGCACCGTCGACCGCCTGCTGCACGAGTCGGCCGCCGCCACCGGCGGCGCACCCCCGCCGGACGTGCATCTCACCGTGGTGTCCCGCATCAAGCGCCTGTCGTGGAAGTACGCGGCGCACGCGTACGCCCTCACGCTGAAGAACTCGGGCGTGCTGCTGCAGACCCTCTACCTCGTCGGCACCGCGATGGGCCTGTCCGTGTGTGCCCTGGGCGGCGGGGACAGCGACACCCCTGTGCACGCCTTCGGCCTCGACCCCTACGACGAGATCCCTGTCGGCGCCTTCCTGATCGGCAGTGCTCCGACGGCCCCTTGAGTACGCACCGCCCGTGCCCCGGACCCTCCTCGAAAGGTGCAGCCTCATGCCCTGGATCACCATGGTGTCCAAGCGCATCTTGATCGGACTCCCCGTACGCCGCGACAAGCTGGGCGAGACCCTGCTGCGCAAGCGCATCGCCCTTCCGGTCTTCGCCAGCGACCCCCTCTCCTCCGTGGCCTACGCCACCGAGGAGATGCTGCTCAAACTGTCCGTTGCCGGAACGGCCTTCCTCTCCCTCACGCCCTGGCTCGCCGCGCTCGTCGTGCTGCTTCTGTGCACCGTCGTCGCCTCGTACCGGCAGGTGGTCCACGCCTATCCCAGTGGCGGGGGCGATTACGAGGTCGCCACCCGCAACCTGGGGGACCGGGCCGGCACCACGGTCGCCAGCGCCCTCCTCGTCGACTATGTGCTCACCGTGGCCGTGTCCACCTCGGCGGGCGTCGCCAACATCGTCTCGGCGGTTCCTCAATTGCACGCGTACCGGGTGGAGTTGACCCTCGGCTGCGTCCTGCTGCTGATGCTGCTCAACCTGCGGGGCGTACGCGAATCGGGACGGGCCTTCGCCGTCCCCACCTACGCGTTCGTCATCGGCATCCTGGGACTGATCGTCACCGGTCTGGTCCAGGTCGTCACGGGGCACCTGCCCCGCGCCGAGAGCGCCGACTACGTCCTGCACCCGGAACCTGGCCACGCCGCCCTCGGCACCGCCGGAATCCTCTTCCTCGCGCTGCGCGGCTTCTCCTCCGGATGCACCGCGCTGACCGGAGTGGAGGCCATCGCCAACGGGGTGCCGGCCTTCCGCCGGCCCAAGTCCCGCAACGCCGCCACCACACTGCTGATGATGCTGGCGCTGTCCGTGACGATGTTCGTCGGTATCACCGCGCTCGCCTGCCTCTCCGAGGTGCGGGTGGCCGAGAACACCTGCGATCTCGAAGGGTTCGAGGGGGACTGCCGCAGCGATCCGCAGCGCACCGTCGTCGCCCAGCTGGCCATGGCGGTCTTCGGCGGCTCGTCGAGCCCGTTCTTCTACTACATCCTGGCCGTCACGGCGCTCATCCTGATCCTGGCCGCGAACACGGCGTTCAACGGCTTCCCCGTCCTCTCCTCGATCCTGGGGCGGGACCGGTTCCTGCCCAAGCAGCTGCGTCACCGCGGGGACAGGCTCGTCTTCAGCAACGGGGTGCTGCTGCTCACCCTCTGCGCCTGCCTGCTGATCGTCGCCTTCGACGCCGACCCCAACCGGCTCGTGCAGCTCTACATCATCGGCGTCTTCATCTCCTTCACCCTCGGCCAGAGCGGCATGGTCCGGCACTGGAACCGCGCGCTGCGCGAAACGTCGCCGACGGACCGTGAGCGCAGGCGGATGCGGCGCTCCCGTGCCATCAACCTGCTCGGCGCGGTGCTGACCGGGACGGTCCTGGTGATCGCCACCGTCAGCCGGTTCATGTCGGGGGCGTGGGTCGTCTTCGTCGCCATGGCGCTGATCTTCCTCGCGATGCGCGGCATACACCGTCACTACCGCCGCGTGGACGAGGCGCTGTCACGTGAGGCGGAGACCGACCACAATGCCCGCATCGACAGCCACGCCGTCGTCCTCGTCTCCCAGGTCCACCGCCCCGCCCTGCGCGCCCTGCGCTACGCCCAGGCCATCCGCGCCGGCCGTGTCACCGCGCTGTCCGTGGACGTGGACCCCGACGAGACCCGCCGGCTCTGCGCGGACTGGGCCGCCCTGGACATCGACGTCCCCCTCGTCGTCCTCGACTCCCCCTACCGCTACATCACCCAGCCCGTCGTCGACCACGTCCGCCAGCTGGTACGGGAGCACCCGGGGACGCTGGTCAACGTCTTCATCCCCGAGTACCTCGTCGCGCACTGGTGGGAGCATCTGCTGCACAACCAGACGGCGTTCCGCCTGAAGATCTCCCTGCTGTTCGTCCGTGGGGTCGCGGTGACGAACGTGCCGTGGCAGCTGCGGTAGGGGCGGCATTCAGCGGCTCTTCGCGCTCGCCGCCGGGCCCGGCGACGTGAACAGTGAGGTGGTGTGGACGAGGGCGGCGAAGCCGGCGCTCACGGCGGCCAGGAGGAGCCAGAACTGGTGGCTCACCGCTCCGTGGTCGGAGGAGAGCAGCGCGGCCAGGGCGTTGGCGGCGGCGCCGCCGACGGCTATGGAGGTGCCGATGAAGCCGAAGGCCGTACCGCGGTGCTGTGCCGGGACCGACGCGGCGACCTCACTGTCGATGCACGGGTCGATCAGCACCTCTCCGACGGAGAAGAGCAGAATGCACACCACCAGGCCGGGCATCGTCCCCAGAGAAGCGGCCGCGAAGCCGGTCGCCATCAGCAGGAGCGCGCCGGAGATGACCAGCGCGCCACTGCGGACACGGCTGACGGACCGGTTCAGCGGCACTTGGAGCAGCACCACGGCGACCGCGTTGACGGCGAACAGGACACCGACGAACGACGAGCTCTGCACGCTTCCGGTGAACACCGGGAGCGCGTACTCCAGTTGGATGTAGCAGAACCCGAAGGCGAACGCGCAGAGCATGATCCATGCGAGCTTCCGGGAGCCCTTGGGCCGGTGTCCGGGGGCGGCCGGGGAGTCCTCGGTGGCCGAGGTCTCCGTCTTTCTGCCGACGGCCGGCAGCGCGCGCAGCCGCAGCAGGACGACGGCCAGGACCATGAAGACGGCGCTGGTGACGACGAAGCTGATCCGGGCGTCGGCGAGGAGCAGCAGGAGGCTGCCGGCGAGGGGGCCGAGGGCGTTGCCCGCGTTGTTGGCGGTGCTGCGCAGGGCGAACACGGTCCTGAGCTGTTCGCTGGTGCCCAGCAGCTGTACCAGTGCCGACTTCGAGGCCGGTACATAGACCGCGCCACCGAATCCGAGGAGCGCGCAGGCGGCGACCACCGGCACGGGACCGGAGGCGGCCAGGAGGAGCAGATACGACAGGGCTCTGACCAGCAGCCCTCCGCACATGGCGCCCACCGCGCCGAGACGGTCGGCGATCCAGCCCCCCAGCAGGGTCAGACCCTGCTGGGACCAGAACTTCACCGTGATCGCCACGGCCACCACGGCCGGGCTGAGGTGCTCTTCCCGGGTCAGGAAGACCGCCAGGTAGGGAAGGACGAGGTTGCTGCCGAACGCGACCGCGAAGTTCCCGCTCAGCAGCAGCAGACAGCCCGGCGTCCGTCCGGCGGTGCGCAGCGTGGTGATCACGAGGCGCTGCCTGCCCCGGTGCCGTCCGTGCCGGGCCGGATCACCGTGGAGCGCTCGAACCACGCCAGGGCCTCGGCGAGCGCCATCTCGACCTCGCCGCGCGTACGGCCGGTGGCGAGTACGGAACCGATCTTCTCCACGCTCAGCCGGGCGGGTTCGAGCACGGTCCCCGGCGCGGCGTGTCGGGTGTACGTGTCGATGCCGGGCACCGGGCAGGTGTCGGGAATCGCCACCAGGGTGCCGGCACGGGGCGGGAACAGGGATAGGCCGGCGATCCGCTCGGGCACGGCCGGGACGGCGGCAGGGGCGTTGCCGCCGAGGGAGCGGACGTAGACCTCGGGCAGGGTGATGCCGAAGCCCAGCTGCAGGACGTGCTCGATCATCCCGCCGCCCATACGGCTGGCGACCTCGTTGAACACGAGGCGGCGGTCCGCGTCGAGGAAGACCTCGGCGTGGAACATGAAGGTGTCCGGGACCGGCAGCGCGGCCAGGGCGCGGCCGGTGAGTTCCCGTACGGGATCGAGGAGCGGGTCGTCGGCGTCCAGCAGGCAGCTGTGCAGCGCCTGTCCCTGCTTGATGTCCAGACAGGTGCTGTCGCCCTGGGTCGAGGGCCACATCAGGCGGGTCTCCCCGGCCGTGACGATGCCGTCGACGTGCACCAGCTCGTGCTCGATGTACTTCTCGGCGAGCAGCTGGGCCCCGTCGTCGGTGCCGAGGTCCCGGTGGGCGGCGAGCAGGGATTCGACGTCCTGCGGGTCGTGCAGGACGTGAACATCCATGGAGCCGCCGCCGCGCCGGGGCTTCACGACGACGGGGAATCCCTGTTGCTCGATGAAGCCGAGCAGGTCCTGGAGGTTCGCGACGGGCGCGAAGGGGGCCAGCGGAATGCCGGCCTTGGCCAGGATGCGCTTCATCACGAGCTTGTCGCGGAAGGCGGTCGCGCTCGCGACGTCCTGGCCGGGCACGCCGAACAGCTCACGCAGGCGCGCGGCCCGGAGGATGTCGAACTCCGACAGCGCGATGACGCGGTCGAAGCCCCCTTTCCGGTGAAGCGCCAGGGCCCGGCTCTCCACCAGGGGGTTGAAGTGGAAGTCGTCGATCACCTCCACATGCGCGTAGCCGCCGAGTTGGGCCGAGCGCACGTCCGGTTCGGCGGAGACGGCCGCCGCGTCGGTCAGCAGAACGACCTCGTGATCGGCGCCGAGCCAGTCCGGAAACGGACGCCCGGTGAGAGGGGTCCGGTTGAGGACCAGATACCTCATCGGACCTCCACGGCGATGGCGTCACGGAACTCGTGGAACGCCTCCTCGACGGCTTCGGCGGTGGCGGCGGAGAAGACGACATGTCCGTGGGCCGCCGAGGCATGGGGTGGGACGAGGACCTGGTCGCCGGGCTGCCCGTAGAGCATGATCTCGCTGACCCGGTCGTCGGTCTCGACCTGGTCGAGACCCGCCACGCCGACGAGTTCGCCGGCCCGCTCGGCGAAGAAGAGGTAGAAGCCGGTGGGCCTCGGCGGGCTCGCCACGTCCAGGCGCGGCGCGCGGCCGGTCGCGAGGTCGAGCTGGGCCTCGACCATGTCGATTCCCGTGCTCAGGAGGACGGACTGGTAGACCGGCCCGCCGCCCAGGCGTGCCGCCGTCTCCAGGATGTAGGGCTCGCCGTCCGCGGTGATGCGGAACTCCGTGTGGGTGGCGCCGGTGGTGATGCCGAGCGCCTCATGAGCGGCGCCGACCGCAGCGGTGATGCGCCGGACCAGTCCGTCCGGGAGCCGGGTCGGGGTCGTGTAGTAGACCTCTTCGAAGAAGGGGCCTTCCATGGGCAGCGGTTTGTCGTGGACGGCCACGATGCGGGTCTCACCGTCGACGACGAGGGACTCGACGCTGATCTCGGCCCCCGGGACGTATGCCTCGAGGAGCAGGGCCTCGTCGTACTGCGCGCGTGTGCGGGTGTGTAACGGGTCGTGGGCGAAGCCGGTCCAGGCGCCCCGCTGCAGCGGCGCGAAGTGCTCGGCCAGCTCGGCGTCGTTGTCCACCCGGCGTACGTACTTGCTGCCCCCGCCGATCAACGGCTTCAGGACCAGCGGGTATCCGAGCTCCGCGGCACCCTTGACGGCCGCGTCCAGGTCCGTGGCGAGCTGGAATCCCGGCTGTGCGAGGCCCGCCTCTCCGAATGCGGAGCGCATGGCGTACTTGTCACGCGCGAGGTACGCGGCCTTTTCGCCAATGGACGGAAGGCCGAGTTCCGCGGCCACCGCGGCGGCCGCGGGGACGCTCTGCTCGACGAACGTCACAATGCCGCGTACGGGTTCTTCCTCTGCGGCGATCAGCGTGCGAACCGCCGCCACCGTCTCTTCGATGCTGGTCGTATCCGCGGGTACGACGCAATCGACATAAGAACTCTCCCAGGTGGCGTCCTTCATGATCATCAAAAGGCGCTCACCGTGTTCCCTGGCGTAGTCCCTCACCCTGGCCAGGTGCTTGCGGCGGCTCAGATTCCTCGTGTGCAGCAGCAGGATGCTCACAGTGTCATTTCTCTCAATTGTTTGTGGGACACGCCACACTGAAGGCTGCGAGAGCCGGCCCCCCGGTCGCTTCAGCGGCTACTCGTACTCAACTCAGACATGGGTCGCCATCATCATCAACTGAGCCCCCGTTGTGGTCAGTTGCGGTCAAAATAATGGACGCCGCGCTCGATCAGACCATGTTACCGTTCAGGCGGTCAATCGCTCGGGGGAGGGAGATGTCCGCTTTTTGACCCCCTCTTCCGTGCTGTCGTGCAAGTAGGGGGATATCTGCTCATGACTCACAGCGTGACTATCGGTGACACCTTAATCACTGACAGTTCCCAGGCCTATGTCATCGCCGAAATCGGGCACAATCACGGCGGTGATTTAGAGAAGGCGGCCGAACTTGTCCGCATGGCCGCGGAATCCGGTGCACAGGCGGCGAAGCTGCAGAAGCGCGATAACAAGGCGCTGTTCACCAAGGCCATGTACAACGAGCCCTACACGAGCCGGAACAGCTTCGGTGCCACTTATGGCGAGCACCGTGAAGCCCTGGAGTTCGGCGTCCGTGAGTACCGTGAACTTGCCCAGCTCGCAGACGAGCTGGGAATCGATTTCTTCTCGACCGCCTTTGACTTCCCGAGTGTTGACTTCCTCGCCGAGCTGGGTGTTCCCGCCATCAAGATTGCTTCCGGCGATCTGACCAACACCCCCCTGCTCGCCTACGCGGCCAAGACCGGTATTCCGCTCATTGTGAGCACCGGTGGCGCGGACATGGAGGAAGTCCGCCGGGCCGTCGACACCATCGCTCCGATCAACGACCAGCTGGCGCTGCTGCAGTGCACCGCGGCCTACCCCGCCACCCCGGAGGTGCTGAACCTCTCGGTGATCAGCACCTACCGGGAGGAGTTCCCGGACGTGGTGGTGGGACTGTCGGGCCACGACGTCGAGACCGAATCGAGCGTGATCGCCTATACGTTGGGCGCCCGCGTCGTCGAGAAGCACGTCACCCTGGACCGCACCCTGCCGGGCAGCGACCACCACTTCTCCCTGGAGGGGAGCCACCTGCGGGAGCTGGTGGACAGCCTGGAGCGGACCCGTCTTTCCCTGGGGAGCCCCGAGAAGCGTCAGCTTCCGGTCGAAGCCCCCGCCCTGCGCAAGATGGCCAAGAAACTCGTCGCCGCACGCGACCTGAGTGCCGGTCACCTCCTCACCGTCGAGGACATCGCCATCAAGTCTCCCGGCGACGGCCTGCGTCCCTATCTGATCGACCAGGTCATCGGCCGTCCGCTGTCGGTGGCGCTGGCAGCCGACGACGCCATCCAGCTCACCGACCTCGGCTGAGCGTCCCGTGAGCACGCACATCGACCTCACCGGTCAGGTCGCGGTGGTGACCGGCGTCCTCGGCCGCTTGGGTGGGATATGGACGGACGCCCTGCTCGGCGCGGGCGCCGCCGTGGTGGGCATCGACCGCACCACAGTGGTTCCCCAGGAGTTCCAGGAGCTGCTCGACCGTCGTCCGGCCGGCCGCTTCCATCTCCTCGAAGCGGATGTCACGGACACCGAGAGCCTCCGCACGGCACTGAAAACGTGTCTGGCCGAGGTGGGTTCCCCGACGATCCTCGTCAACAACGCGGGGATCGACCAACCGCCGAGCGCCACGGGCGGCAGCTGGCTCTTCGACGACATTCCCGCCGAGGTCTCCGAGGCCGTCCTGAGCGTCAACGCCCTCGGGGTGCTCCGGGTCTGCCAGGTGTTCGGCTCGGAGATGGCCCGTAACGGAACCGGCTCCGTCATCAATATCGGTTCCCTGTACGGCAGCATGGCGCCGGACCCGCGGCTGTACGAACACCTGCCGCAGGACCCGCCCTTCCTCAAGCCGCCGGCCTACGGCATGTCCAAGGCGGGCGCGGCCGCGCTCACCCGGTATCTCGCGGCCCTGTGGGGCCCCAGGCGGGTACGGGTCAACACGCTGTCGCCGGGCGGAGTGCTGGGCGGCCAGGACCCGCTGTTCCGGGGCAAGTTCAGCGACCGGGTGCCCCTGCGCCGGATGGCCGAGGCCTCGGATCTGACCGGCCCTCTTCTCTTTCTCGCCTCGGACATGAGCAGCTATGTGACCGGCACGGAGCTGCTGGTGGACGGCGGCTACGTCTGCTGGTGAGGCCCGGCCCGCCGCCCGTACTTCAGGAGAAGTCATGAACACCTCTCTCGCCTGGCTGCCGGCCGACGAGTTCACCCGCATTCTCGAGGGCATCGGCGATGTGCACGAGCGCAGTCGCGCCTTCGCCGACGCCTCCCGCATCAACACCCTCTACAGCATCATGCGAGCCGGGTCCGGCCACCTCGGGTCCAGTTTCAGCGCGGCCGACACGGTGTCCTGGCTGCTGCTGCAGGAGATGCGGTCGCCCTTCGAACCCGGTGGAGACATCTACTTCTCCTCCAAGGGCCACGACGCTCCCGGCCTCTACGCCTCCCTGATCGGCCTCGGCGCGCTGCCCGAGGAGAAGCTGCACCAGCTGCGCAGGCTGGGCGGGCTGCCGGGGCACCCCGATGTGAGCATCCCGCACATGCACGCCAACACCGGTTCTCTCGGCATGGGGATCTCCCGGGCCAAGGGCATGATCCTCGGCGACCGGCTGGCCGGTGCCAGGCGCCGCGTCTACGTCCTGACCGGCGACGGAGAGCTGCAGGAGGGCCAGAACTGGGAGGCGCTGGCGGGTGCGGTCCGCCATGCCATGGACGAACTGACCGTCATCGTCGACCACAACAAGATCCAGTCCGACACCTGGGTCGCCGAAGTGAGCGATCTGGGCGACCTGGAGGCGAAGTTCAGGTCCTTCGGCTGGGGCGTGCTGCGCTGCGACGGCAACTCGGCGCAGGAGCTGGACACCGTGTTCCGGCTGCGGGAGAAGGAGTACGCCGGGGTTCCCGCCGTCATCATCGCCGATACGGTCAAGGGCGCCGGAGCCGCCACCTTCGAGGCCACGTCGATGCCCGAGGGCGAGTGGCGCTACCGCTTCCACAGCGGCGCCCCGGCCCGCGAGGACTACCTCAGGGCACACGGGGAGCTGGTCGCGTCGCTGGACGCGCTGCTCGGCCGGCACGGACTGGCCCCCCTCGCGTTCTCCCGGGCCGACCTCACCCTGCCCGTCAAGCCCTCGGGCCCGCAGCTTCCGCAGGTCTACGGCCGTGCCCTCGTGAACCGGGCCCTGGCCGACGAACGGATCGTCGCCCTGGACGCGGACCTGGTGCTCGACACGGGTCTGATCCCGTTCTCGGAGGCTCTGCCGGAGCGCTTCGTCGAGTGCGGTATCGCGGAACAGGACATGGTCTCGATGGCCGGCGGTCTGGCCTCGCGCGGACTGCTGCCCTTCGTGCACTCCTTCTCCTGCTTCCTGCACGCCAGGCCGAACGAACAGATCTACACCAACGCGTCGGAGCACCGGAAGATCGTCTACGTGGGCTCCCTCGCCGGCCTGATTCCGGCCGCGCCCGGCCACTCCCACCAGGCGGTGCGCGACATCAGCGCACTGGGCGCGGTTCCCGGGCTGGTCGTCCTGGAGCCCGCCAACTCGGCCGAGACGGAAGCGGCCGTCGACTACTGTGCCGACGCCGGGTCGAGCACCTATCTGCGGCTCGTCAGCACTCCGGTCTCCGAGGAGGCCGAGGCGCTCGGCGCCGGGCCGCTGACGCTCGGACACGGCCGCGTCGTGCGGGCCGGCGGCAGGACGGTGGCCATCGGCTCCGGGCCCATCGTCCTGACCCAGCTGCTCCGCGCCGCCGAGCTGCTGACCGCGGAGGGCATCGAGCTCACCGTGGTCGCCCTGCCCTGGCTGAACCGCGTCGACTCCGCCTGGCTCGCCGACCTGGCCGCCGGGGCCGACCAGCTCTTCGTCGTCGAGAACCACTACACGCACGGCGGACAGGCGGATCTGATCGCCCGTTCGCTCCTCGAACTCGGCGGAGAGCGCTTGCCCGCCTTCACCGGAATCGGTCTGACCGAGGTGCCCCGGTGCGGCACCGAGGCAGAGGCCCTCGATGCCCACGGACTGAGCGCGAAGCGGCTCGCGGAGCGCATCCAGGAGCGCGTCCGCAGCGGCGCGCACCGCTGACCGACAGACCAGAGAGCCGCCCACCACCAGAAGAGGACACAACCATGGAAACCGTCTACAACGAGCTGAAGCGGCCCCCGCAGGAGATCATCGACGGCTTCCGGGAGCTGCTCGCCGAGTACAGCCCCAGCTGCGTCGTCACCGATGCCCAGCGCCGTGTGGGGGCCATCGGTGGCTTCCAGGTGATCCGCAACGATCAGAAGATCGCGGGCCCCGCCTTCACCATCAACCTCTCGATCGACGACTGGGTCAACACCCTGCCGATCCTGTCCCGGGCCAAGCCCGGTGACGTCATCATCATGGCCTGTCACGGGCTGGCCACCACCGCCATGTGGGGCGGCCTCACCGCGACGGTCTCCCACAAGTTCGGTGTGGCCGGGGCCATCATCGACGGCGCCGCCCGCGACGTCGACGAGATCCGCGACATCGGCTTCCCCCTCTGGTACCGCACCACCTCCCCGCGGCAGTCCCCCGGCGCCGTTCACGACCGCATCGAGCCGGTTCAGGTGAACGTCCCCGTGTCCGTCGGCGGCCAGGTCATCTTCCCCGGCGACATCATCGTGGCCGACGAGAACGGCGTGGCCACGGTGGCATCGGAGAAGGCCAAGGAGGTTCTGGAGAGCGCCCGCGGGGTGGCGGCACGTGAGAACGAGATCCGCGACCGCATCAGTTCCGGGGCGACCGCCGCCGACCTCCGGGCCGAGTTCGGCAACCTCTGAGGAGAAGCCATGCGCCTCTACATGACCGGTGCCGACGGCAGCCTCGGCAAGGCTCTGACACAGGAACTGAGCACCGACCCCCGTACCGCCGGCTGGACCGTCCAGGGCGTCTCCGTCACCGACTTCGACATCGGTGACGAAGCAGCGGTCCTGGCGTCCGTCGAGAGCTTCCGGCCGGACATCGTCCTGCACCTGGCAGCCATCTCCATCGTGGCCCCCTGCGAGACCGACCCCGGGCTCGCCCTGCGCGTCAACGTCTCCGGAGTCCACCAGGTGGCAGAGGCCTGCCGCCGGGTCGGCAGCAAGATGGTCTACATCTCCAGTGACTACGTCTTCGACGGCGCCGGCGCGCCCGAGGACGGCTACCGGGAGACCGACGTCCCCAACCCCCTGAGCGTGTACGCGCTCACCAAGCTCGCGGGTGAGCAGATAGCCGCCCATGTGCCGGAGCACCTGGTGGTCCGTACCTCCTGGCTGTTCGGCGGCGCGGCCGAGAACAACGACGACGTCCTGGCCACCATCCGGGCGGCCGAGCGCGGCGAGCAGCAGAAGCTGATCGACGACCAGTACAGCAGGCCGACCTACACCGTCGACCTGGCCCGCGCCCTCATCCACCTGATCACGCTGGATGAGTTCCCCACCGGCACGGTGCACGCGGCCAACGAGGGCTGGGCGACCCGGTACGAGCTCGGGGCGTATGCGCTGAGCCAGTACGACCCCAAGCTCAACGCGGACCACCCGCCGACCGCGATCTCCTTCGACGAGTGCGAATTCGTCGGCGGCAGGCCCAGGTTCTCGGCCTTCAACACCGACCGGCTCGCGGGCCTCGGCTTCGCGATGCCCGACTGGCGGGACGCCGTGAACCGGCACTGCGCCGTGCTGCCCCGCCCGGCCACCCCGGAAAGGACCATCTGATGAGTCAGCGGATACCCGGGCGCTCACGCGCCATGACCCGGTGGCGCAACTGGGCGGGCTCCGCCGAGTGCGTACCGCACCGTCTGGTCCATGCGACCGACGAGGGCGACATCGTCGATGCCGTGCGGTACGCGGCGCAGCGCGGTCTGACGCTGCGGGCGGCCGGGACGGGGCACTCCTTCAACCCCATAGCCACGACCACCGGGGTGCTGCTGGACCTGACCGGCTACACCGGCGTCGTCGCCCTCGACCCGGCGGCGCCTTCCGTGACCGTGCGCGGCGGCACGCTGCTCCGGGAGCTCAACTGGGCCCTGGACAAGGCAGGTCTGGCCCTGTCCAACATGGGCACGCTGGAGGAGCAGACCATCGCGGGTGCCATTTCCACGGGCAACCACGGCAGCGGTCTGCACCACCGTCCCTTCTCCGGGCAGGTCCTGGCGCTGACCCTCGTGACCGCCGACGGCACCGTACGCGAGTGCGGCCCCGAGAAGGACCCGGAGCTGTTCCGGGCCGCGGTGACGTCCCTCGGCGCGCTGGGAGTGATCTCCACGGTCACACTGCGGTGCGTCCCCAAGTTCAACCTCAGGGTGACGGAGGGCAGCCAGCCGCTGGAGAGCATCCTTGAGGACATCGAGGCGTACGCCGGAAGCGCGGAGCACGCCACCTTCTCGCTCAAGGGCTGGAGCGACAACGCCTCGACCCTGAAGCTGGAGCCCAGCGACGAGCCGGTCTCCGCGGACGCCGCGCAGCGCCGGAGGGCCAACACCCTCGGCGAGGTGCGCTGTGCCACGGCCGGCCTGGTGGGCCGGATCGACCAGCGTGCCGTGCAGCGGATCATGACGGCGCAGCTCGGCGGCGATGCGGGCCCCGCGGACTACGTCGACGTCAGCTACAACGCCTTCACCTTCCCGCAGCCGGTCAAGTTCCTCTCCCTCGAATACGCCCTGCCGCTGACCAGGGCCACCGACGCGGTGCGCTACGTCCACGAGGACGTCAAGGGTTTCGGGCTGCGCACCCCGTACTCGATCACGGTGCGCTTCGGCGCCGGTGACGACTACCTGCTCAGCCCGGCCCAGGGGCGTACGACGGCATATGTGAACATCACCGTTCCGCGCACCGTCGGCTACACCGAACTCCTCCGCGTCTTCGAAGCGGCGCTGCGGGAGCACGAGGGGCGGCCGCACTGGGGCAAGGCGCACACGGCGACGGAGGAGACGGTCGCCGGTCTCTACCCGGGCTGGAAGGCGTTCCAGGACATCAGGGCCGAGCTCGACCCCGACGGCATGTTCACCAGCGACTACCTCCGGCGTGTCCTCGGCGGCACGCGTCACGCGCGCTGATGCTCACGGAGATGCCCGCGGACACGCTCCTGCTGGACTTCGACGGACTCATCTGCGATACGGAGCGGGCCGCACACCGGTCGTGGGAGCTGCTCTACGACCGGCACGGCCTGGTCTTTCCCGACGAGGTCTGGAACGCGATGGCCGGTCGCGCGAGCGGGGAGGCGTACGCCGCGCAGGACCTGGCCGGGCGGCTCGGCCGGGCCCTGTCCGCGGCGGAACTGGCGGAGCGCCGCGCGGAGAAGGCCCGGCTCGCAGCCGCCGAACCCCTGCGGCCCGGCGTGGCGCGTCTGCTCGAAAGCGCCGCGCGGCGGGACATCCGGTGCGCGGTCGTCTCCAGCTCGGACCGGCACTGGGTGCTCGGCCATCTGGAGAGGCTGACGGTGCGCGCACGGTTCACCGAGGTGGTCACGGGCGAGCAGGCCGAGGCCCGCAAGCCCGCCCCGGACCTGTATCTGCGCGCCCTCGGCCTGCTGGGGGCGGGGCCGGAGACGAGTCTTGCTGTGGAGGACTCCGCGGTCGGGGTGGCGGCGGCCAAGGCCGCGGGGCTGAGGTGCGTGGCGGTACCGGGGGCGCGGGGCACGCGCCCCGCGGTCGCGGCGGCCGACCTGGTTCTCGACAGTCTGGAACAGCTCGATGTTCCCCGTAACACAGCAAAGGTGGCATCCGCATGACGACGGAACAAGAGCTCGGCGCGGCACCCATGTCGATCATGGATTCACTGGTGCGCAACGACCGCGGCGGCCCCAAGTGGCTGTGGCGCAGCGGCAGTCTGGTTCCCTGGGCGGACGCGCGCATCCACGTCAACGCCGTGGGGCACGCGTCGGTCGCCTCGGTCTTCGAGGGCATCAAGGCGTACGTGTCCCACGACGGGAACCGGCTGCTCGCCTTCCGGCTCGACGAGCACCTCAGGCGTCTGTACGAGTCCGCGCGCCTGGTCAGGATCGACATCCCGTACGGGGTCGAGACCCTGCGTGACGCCGTGATCGAGGTGCTGCGCGCGAACGAGTACCGCGAGGACGTCTATCTCAGGCCGTGGGCCTTCCCCGCGGGCATCGTCCAGGAGCAGATGGTGCCGGCGGGTGTGAGCTGCGAACTCGTCGTGGACAGCTGGACGTTCCAGAGCGGCCTGGGCACCGAGCGCGGCTGCCGCGCGGCGGTGAGTTCCTGGACGCGCATCAACGAGGCCTCCATGCCCCCGCGCGTGAAGGCGTTCTCGAACTACCACAACGGCCGTCTCGCCATGATCGAGGCGCGGGAGAACGGCCATGACTGGCCCATCCTCCTGAACGAGCGCGGGAAGGTCAGCGAGGGTCCCGGGGCCTGCATCGCCATCGTCCGCGACGGTGTGGTCTCGACGCCGTCCACCACCAGCGGGATCCTCGAAAGCCTGACCCGCGAGACCTCGATCACCCTGCTGCGGGAGCTCGGTCACACCGTCGTCGAGCGGGACGTCGACCGTACGGAGCTGTATCTGGCGGACGAGGTCTTCTTCATGGGCACGGGGTGGGAGATCCTCCCGGTGACCTGGGTGGACGGCCTCAAGGTGGGGGAGGGGGAGGCCGGTCCCGTGACCCGTGCGCTGGATGCGGCGTACCACTCCGTGGTGCGGGGCCGTTCTGCGGAGCATGCAGACTGGTTGACCGAGATCCCCTTCTGATCGTCCAGGGGCCGGTGCCGCTCCGCGGCATCCGGCCCGGCTGTCGGTCCCGGCGGACCGCTGGGATGATGCTCGCCACCGCCGACCGGCAGCCACACACGTGCGTAGGAGAGAGCTTTGCCCACTACTGATCCTGAGACGTCAGCATCTTGGGCCGAGGAAGCGCCCGAGGACGCGGCTCGCAGGCCGTCGCCTTCGAGACTGTCGGTCGCCGATGTGCTCACCCTGGGCAACGCGGTCTGTGGCTTCTCCTCGATCTACTTCATCACCACCTCCGTCCTGGTTCCCTACCTCACGGAGGGCCGGGGTGACGGCACGGTGCGCCACGGCGCCGCCACCGCGGTCATGCTCATCCTGATGGCGTCGCTCTTCGACCTGTGCGACGGGCTGGTCGCCCGCAGGTTCCGCAGTTCGGGTATGGGCGCTGAGCTCGACAATCTCTCGGACCTGATCAGCTTCGGCCTCTCGCCCGCCTACTTCGTGGTGGTCTGGGGCCTGGTCAATGACGGCTCGCATCTCGGGCTGGTCGTCGCGGCCGCCGTCGCCGTGCTCCTGGGCGGTCTTCTGCGGCTCGCGCGCTTCTCCATCACGACGATGCAGGACGGCATGTTCCAGGGCATGCCGATCCCCTTCGCCGCGCTCACGGTGGTCTCGATCGTCCTGCTCGAACTGCCCTTCGCGGTCACCCTGGCCGCCGTGGTCGGTGTCGCCTGGCTCATGGTCAGCCGGGTCGAGTACCCCAAGCCCACGGGCAAGCTGGCGATCGCCGCGGTGGGCTGGGCAGCGGTCAACATCGGCTGCCTGGTCGCCTGGGCCGCCAACGTTCCGGGGGCCGAGACCCTCCTGGTCACCGGCTGCGTGCTCCAGCTCACCCTTGCGGCGGTGCTTCCGCTGTTCGCCACGGTGCGTCGCATCAACTCGGCGCGGCAGGCGTTCGGCCGGGGCAAGGCGGCCTGACAGCGGCCGGGCGGGCCATGCCGGCGGAGCAGCGGGGACTCCGGCCCCGCGGCTCAGCGGCCGCCCGCCTCGCCCACCGGCGGTATGGCGATCAGCGGCTTGTAGTGGCCCTTGGGGTGGGGTTCGCCGACGGGGTGGTCGTCGGCCTCCACCCAGGCGTGGGCGGCGAAGGGGTGGGTGCGGACGCCGGTGCACCAGGTGGGCCAGGCGCCGCGGGCGCGGCACAGCAGCGCGGTGGCGATGGAGCGCTGCAGACAGCCCTGGCCGGCGCAGCGCAGGCTGACGGAGACGACGGCCTCGCGGGCCGCGAGGGCCTGGTCGGCGGTGGCCGGCCGGGCGCCGCGGCGGGTGAACTCCAGGACCTTCCGCAGCCGGGCGGGTCTGGCCTTGGCCAGCAGCCGGGCGACGCCGACGGCCAGGAGGGGCACCAGGCGGCGGTGCGGCGGCAGTCTGCGCCGCTCGGACAGGGCGACGGGCAGACTCACGCGATCACCAGCCGCGCGGCGCGGAGCTGCTCGATCACCGCGGTCACATCGAGCTCGGCCCGCTGGGGATCGATCCCGTGCCGGTCTGCGACATCGGCGGCGATCCGCGGGGCCTTGTCGCCGTCGAGGAGCCGGCGCAGGACCTGGCCGCCGGTGGAGTTGAGCTGCCAGTACCGGCCGGTGCGTTCGTTGAGCAGCACGGTGCCGTCGTCGGTGTCGGTGGCAACCACGTCAGGGTGAAGACGTACGGACATCGTCGAACCTCCAAGCAGGGGTGGGGCGGGTGGCGGCGCGCAGCCAGAGTTCGCAGCCGATCAGGGGCTCCAGCGCGATGCCCATGGCGTTGTCCGCCTGCGGGGACAGCAGGCCGGTGCGCAGTTTGTCCGGGTCGATCAGGCCGTGCGCGGCCAGGGCGGAATCGGTGAACAGGTCGAGGATCGCGGGCAGGTTGCGGCGCAGCCCCGTACTGGCTTCTTCGCTGAACTCGCCCTTGGTGGAGCGGCCCAGCACGCTCTCGGGGACGATGCCGCGCATCGCGTCGGCCAGCAGCGGCTTGTAGCGCCAGGGACCGGCGTGTTCGTGCACCCGGACGCCCAGGACCGCTTCGACGACCCGGTCGTCGAAGAACGGGGAGTCCAGCTGCACACCGGCCTCGGCGAACGGGCGGGCCAGCAGGCGGTACCAGGGGGCGCTGGTGCGCAGCGCGACCAGCGACTGGTGCTGCCCCAGGTCGGGGGAGAGCGGCTGGGCCTGTGCGGCGGTCTGCCGGAGGGCCTCGCGGGCCGCGTCGGTTGCCGTGGCGGTGGCCCAGGACGGTGCGCGCAGCGGCCACAGGCCCCAGCCGAGGCTGGGCCGGCGCTTGCGCAGGGGCGGGTCGGTGAGGTGCTCGGCCTGGGCCTGCCACCATGCCGCCTCGTCCCCGGGGCGCACCAGCGAGGCCAGGGTGTGCAGTACGGGCCAGCGTTTGAGGGCGGCGTATCCGCGCACGTGCCGTAGCGCGGTCATGGGACGGCGCCGGAGCAAGGGGTGCAGATAGCCGGGGAAGGGGGTGAACAGCTCGTCCCCGCCGTGGCCGGCCAGATGCCGGCGCGCGCCACGGCCGGCGAGGAGCCGGGCGGTGTGCCGGGTGCGCGCGGCGGTGCGGACGAACGGGTAGGGCTCCTCCGTGTCCATCAGCGTGTCCGGGTCGGCGAACAGCGGGGGGAGTTCGGCGGGCGGGACGATCAGGTGCTCGGCGCGGTCGAGGGCGCCGATGGACCGGGAGGCGAAGGCGGCGTCGTCGTTGCCCGCCTCGGCCTCGCCCCATCGGAACGTCAGCAGGTCCGGGGTGTTCCGGGCGGCGAGGAAGCAGAGGGACGTCGAGTCCATGCCCCCGGACAGGTCGGTACTCAAGCGGCCCTCGGCGGGCGCCCGGTCGTCCAGCGCGGAGGTGAGCGCCTCCCGCACGGCGTCCGCACCTGCCGCCAGCGGCTGTTCGGGCGCGGGCGGGTGCCACCAGCGCAGCGCGCGGGCGCGTTCGCGGTCCCACACCAGGCAGTGGTCCGGGGCCAGGGCCGCGATACCGGACCACAGGGGCTGATCGGCCAGCGGGGAGGGGACGAGTCCTCCGCAGGCGACCCGTACGGCCAGTGCGCGGGAGTCGACCCCGGCATCGGTCATCGCGGCGAGCACATCGGCCCGGTCCGCGGCGATGTCCACCTCGCCGATCCGGGTGTGGAACACCCGGCGCAGTCCGGTCAGGCTGCCCTGGACGCGGACCTGTCCGCCGACCGAGGCCACCACATGGCAGGAGCCCGGCAGGGCCGCGGCCAGCGCGTCCACGTCGGACACCGTCCGTATCCGCGCGGTGAGTTCGGACAACCGGGTGGCGGTGACCGGGCAGACCCCGGCCACCACCACCTGCACCGGGCCCGCTGTGGCCACCCGCAATTCCCCGGGTGACCACCGGCCCACCAGCCACGGCCGCCCTGACGCATGGGAGAGCACCCGCGGGGCCGCCCAGGGCGACATCGCGCGAGCCTCGTCTGCGGCCGCCGTGTCCGGCAGGACCACGAATCCGGTACCGGTCATCTACGCATACTCCTGAGTGTGATCAGGGAGGGGACGGTTCAGCCGCCGTAGTGGCCGAAGATGTCCTTGCCCCAGCCGATGAAGCCCAGCGTGTCCTCGTTGAACTCGCCGACCTCGACCAGCATCGGGGCGGCGTAGGGCTCCACGGTCGACAGCTCGTTCTGCTCTTCCATCACAGCCTCCTTCAGTGAAACAGGTGGTCATCCGGCCACCTGCGGTGTCCGTCCGCGCCCCGCCGGGTGCGGGGGGCAAGACGTTTGAGCAGCCGTCCGGTGGGGCGCGTTCCGAGAGGAACGTGCTTGTCCCGGGCGGACGTTGGGGGTAGGGGCCGCCAGGTTGCGCGCCCCTATGGGCGCGTGAGTTCCTCGCGCGCGTGCAGGTCGGGGGTGAAGAACTCCTCCACGCCGATGACGCCGGCCAGCGTGGCGAAGTAGCGGTCCATGAGCTCCTGGTCCCCGGCGACGGTGCGCAGCATGGACAGCCGGTGCTCGGCCACTTCGAGGGCCGCCACCGACAGCGTCGAGTGGTAGGCGTCGACGAGGATCTCGTCGCGCTGGTAGGCGTACTCCTCCAGCCCGTCGATCAGCTTCTCGGGGTCGCGCAGCCCGGTGCCGATGCAGTCCACCAGCAACTGCGCCTGGCGGAAGGCGTCGGTGATACCGCGGGCGGTGATGGAGTCCTTGTGGTGGCCGGCGTCCCCCACCAGGGCCCAGCCGAGCCCGGCCGCCTCCCGGAAGTAGTTCCGCTGGTCGCCGGTGCCGTGCAGCCGCTCCAGCGGGGTCTGTGACGCGATCTTCGCGTACAGCTCCGGTGCCGTGCCGCGGACCGCCTCCATGTAGGCGCCCATCGCGTCCTTGCGGACCCGCTCGAACTCGGACTGCGGGAAGTACGCCGCGATCAGCGTGGCGTTGTCGTTCGTGGGCACCGTACCGACCCAGCGGCCCGGTGCCTCGTAGAGCTCGAAGCGGTCGGTGACGCCTTCCCAGTACGTGTAGTAGGCGCAGGTCGCGGCCGGGTGCTCGGTGGTGATGCGGGAGTCGACCATCGTGGCGAAACGGGAGCGCATCCCGTCGGCGCCGACCACCAGGCGGGCGTGCTCCTCGGTGGTCCCGCCGTCGGAGGTACGGCAGCGCACCCCGATGGCCTGGCCCTCGTCGTCGGACAGCACCTCGGTCACGGTGCAGCCCTGGCGGAACTCCACGCCCGAGGCGACCGCGGCGTCCGCGAGGATCTCGTCGAGCAGATAGCGGCGGGGCGCGTACGCCGCGCGGTGGCCGTCGACCGGGATGGAGCACCCCTCGATACGGATGTCCGCGATGCGGTAGACCGCCCGGTCCAGCGGCGGGCAGCCGGTGGCGATCACCTTGTCGAGCACGCCCCAGCGCCGCAGCAGCGCCACACCGGGCTGGTGGATGTAGAGGGTGCTGAGCGTGTCCCGGGGGAACTCGGCGCGGTCCACCATCAGCACCCGGTATCCGGCACGGGCGAAGAGCATGGCCGTAGAAGCCCCGGCGCAGCGCGCCCCGACCACGATGACGTCGTACACAGTCGACTCCCTGACCTGCTCATGACCCGCTGCTGGGCGGGCCGAGTTCCTGATCAGGACGTTAGGGAGGGCGGCAATCGTGGCGTCATTGTGTCGTTATTTCTGGCCGGTTCCGTGGTGCCGCCGGCGTCTTGATACGGCGTCGATAGGGGTGCCCGCTACCGTTCCCGGCCGAGTCCGGCCCCGGTCGTACCTCCCCTGTGCCGTATCTCCCCGAAGGGTTGACCATGACTGTTTCCCGTGCCGCGAGGGGGCCGCACCGCGCCCTCGACCAGGAGTGGTTCCGCCGTCCCCGGCCCGTGGCGGACCCCCGCATGCGGCTGGTCTGCTTTCCGCACGCCGGCGGCGCTGCCAGCTTCTTCCGCGACTGGCCGCAGTGGCTGCCGGCGGACATCGAGGTGGCCGCGGTCTGTTATCCCGGCCGGGAGGACCGGATAGCGCTGCCCTCCGTCGAGACGATGGACGAGCTGGCCGGCCGGATCGCCGAGGAGCTGGTGCCCGCCCTGGACCGGCCGCTGGCCTTCTTCGGGCACAGCATGGGCGCGTCGGTCGCGCACGAGGTGGCGATGCGGATCGAGCGGCGCCACGGGCGGGTGCTGAGCAGACTGCTGGTCTCCAGCCGCAGCGCACCGTCCCGGCTGCGGCCCACCGGGCTCTCGCGGGAGAGCGACGAGGTGCTGGTGCGCGATGTCATGGAGCTCGGCGGTACGTTCTCCGCCGCCCTCGACCACCCCGATCTGCGGGAGCTGCTGCTGCCCGCCATCCGCTCCGACTACCGGCTGATCGACGACTACCGGCCGGCCGGTCCGCCGCCCCGGCTCGGGGTGCCGGTGACCGCCCTGCTGGGCGACCGCGACCCGCATGTCCACGAGGCGGACATGCGGGCCTGGTCGGAGGTGACGGACGGGGACTTCGGGCTGCGGATCCTGTCCGGTGACCACTTCTACCTGCTGGAGCAGGCCCCCTATCTGGTGGCCGAGGTGGGCAGGCTGCTCACCAGCCGCTGAGGGGCCGGCAGACCCGCCGAGAAGCGGACGGCGAGGGTGCGCAGGGCGTCCACCGTCCGGTCCGGGCCGTGGCGTTCCGTCAGGTCCCGTGAGACCAGGTGAAATTCGGTGCAGCCGAGCACGACGCCCGTGCAGTCGTGGCGCTGCATGAGGCGCTCCACCTCCGGCAGCGCCTCGTGCGGCAGCGGACCGTAGCGCTTCATCCGGTAGATGAGGCGGTGGACCCGGGCCTGATCGTCCTCGCCGGGGCGCACCACCCGGTGGGCCACGGCGTCCCAGCCGGGCTGCGACTCGAAAATCCGCGCGCGGCGGCTGCCGTCCGTGGACAGCATCAGGAACCGGCCGGTGGCACCGGCCAGTTCGGCCGCCGTGGTCTCCACCAGGGACACCACCCGCCCGCGCAGCACCGGATCGACCAGGGGGAGGAAGTGGTGCGCGGTGAAGCACACCACGACCACCTGGTCGGCGCCCCGCTCCAGCAGCTGGGACAGCCGGTCCTCCAGCCGCTCGGTCATCTCCCGCGCCCTGCCCTGCCGGATGGCCTCGGTGCGGTCGGGGAAGGCCGGGTCGGAGTCCAGCAGCACCCGCGGACGGGACTGCTCGGGCCCGTGCCACTCACCCGCGTACAGCGTCCTGAGGAACTCGGCCGAGGCCAGCGGGCCCATCCCGCCCAGGACGCCCAGGGCTCCCGCGGCGGGGAGCACCGAGGTGGTCATCGGGTGCTCCCCGGCGTCGCACCGGCCGCGGCGCTCCCCGGCCCGGCGATCCGCGGCGCGAGGACGGCGCAGATGTCGGCGGCCGGCTCCGCCTCCAGCATCTTGGCGTGCTCACAGTCCACCTCGTGGATGTCCAGCTCGCCGTCGAGGAACTCCTTCCACGCCTGCGGGCTGGTCCACTCCTGCTGCTTGCGGGTGGCCACCACCAGCAGCATCGTGCCGCGGAACCGGTCGAGGCGGCGTGCGTTGGTGAGCGCCACGTTGTTCACCATGATGTCCAGCGCCACCGCCCGCTGCCCGTCGTCGAGATGGCGCAGCTCGCTCTCGCCGCGGCCCAGCCAGTCGGTGATCCGGGCCCGCATCACGTCGGTGTCCGGCAGCTCCGGTGAGGCGCCCTCGGGCAGACCGTAGATCCCGGCGTAGCCCTCGTACATCTGCGTGAGGATCTCCTCGGGCCCGCCCGTGCCGGGGCCGTCGGCCGGCGCCGGGTAGGCGTCGAGCACGGCGAGCAGCGCCACCTCTTGGCCCTGCGCCTGGAGCGCGGTGGCCACCGCATGCGCCATGATCCCGCCGAGCGACCAGCCCAGCAGGTGGTACGGGCCCTCGGGCTGCACCCGGCGGATCTCGCGGACGTAGTCCTCGGCCATCTCGTCGAGGGAGCGGGCGGGCGGCTCCGTGCCGTCCAGGCCCCGGGACTGCAGGGCGTACACCGGGTGGTCGCTGCTCAGCGCGCCGAGCAGCGCCGAGTAGCGCCAGCTGAATCCGGCGACCGGGTGCACACAGAACAGCGGCGCCGTGCTGCCCGCCGTGCGCAGCGGCAGCATCACCTCGAACGCGCTGGAGCCGCCGCCGTCGAGCTGGGCGGCGAGCCGGGCCGGGGTCGGCGCGGCGAAGACGTCCCGCAGCGCCGGGGCGCCTCCCAGGAGCGCCGTGAGCCGGCTCACCAGCCGGGTGGCCAGCAGCGAATGCCCGCCCAGCTCGAAGAAGTTGTCGTCCACGCCGACCTGTTCGGCGCCCAGGACCTCCGCGAAGAGCCGGCACAGCAGCTCCTCCTGCGGGGAGGCCGGCGGCCGGGTGGGCTGCCCGGTGACCGGGGCGGGCGCCGGCAGCGCCCGGTGGTCGAGCTTGCCGTTGGGCGTCAGCGGCCAGCTGTCGACGACGACGAACGCCGAGGGCGTCATGTACGACGGGAGCAGCGCGGCGGTCTCGTCCCGCACCGCCGCCGGGCTCAACGGCGGCCCGTCCGGCGCCTGCTGGACGTACGCCACCAGACGGCGGTCGCCGGGCCGGTCCTCGCGGACCGTCACCACGGCGCGGCCCACCCCGGCGCACCGGCTCACCGCCGCCTGCACCTCGCCGAGTTCGATACGGAAGCCGCGCACCTTGACCTGGCTGTCGGCCCGGCCGCAGAACCTGAGCTGCCCTTCGCCGTCCCAGTACGCCAGGTCACCGGTGCGGTACATCCGGGACCCGGGGGCGCCGAAGGGGTCGGCGACGAAGCGGTCCGCGGTCACCGCCGGCTGGTGCAGATAGCCGCGGGCCACGCCGGTGCCGGAGACGTACAACTCGCCGACCACACCGGCCGGGACCGGCTGCAGGGCCGGGTCGAGCAGATACACCCGGGCGCCGTCGATCGGACGCCCGATGACCGCCGCCCCGTCTGCCGTCCCGTCCGCGGTCCGCGGGTCGCGGATCGCGAAGCTGACGTCGCAGGTGGCCTCGGTGGGGCCGTACGCGTTGATCAGCATCCGGCCCCGGCCCCAGAACGCGGCCAGCTCCCCGGGCAGCACCTCGGCGCCGGTGATCATCACGCGCAGCTCCGGCAGGTCGGCCCGGGGCACTTCGGCCAGGACCGAGGGCGGGATCATCAGATGGCTGATCCGGCGCTCCCGGAGGACCCCGACCAGCTCGGCGCCCGTGGGAGTGCCCTCCGGCACGACCAGGCACCCGCCGCACAGCAGCGACCAGAAGAGCTCCGCCACCGAGACGTCGAAGCTGGGCGAGGCGAGCTGCAGTGCCCGGCTGCCCTCCTCGACGCCGTAGTGCGCGGCCTGGTTGGCGGCGAACGCGGCCAGGCCGGTGTGGGTGACCACAACGCCCTTGGGGCGGCCCGTGGTGCCGGAGGTGAAGATGGTGTACGCCGGGTGGTCGAGCCGCAGCGGGACGGTCCGCTCGGCGTCCACGAGGTCCGCGCCGGACAGCTCCCCGCACGCGGCGACGACCTCGGCGTCGTCCACCAGCAGCACCGGCACCGCACCGGTCTCCGGCAGCCGCCCGGCGAGCGGCGCCGTGGTCAGCAGCAGGACGGGACCGGCGTCCGAAACCATCGCGGCCAGCCGCTCCGCCGGATAGCCCGGGTCCAGCGGCAGATAGACCGCACCGGCCTTCTGCACCGCGAGGACGGCCTCCACCAGGTGCCCGGACGGCGGCAGCGCGACCGCGACCGCGCGCTCGGGACCCGCGCCGCGCGCGATGAGCAGCCGCGCCAGCCGGTTGGCCCGCGCGTTGAGTTCCGCGTAGCTCAGCACACCGTCCGCCTCCAGCGCGGGGCGGTCCGGGGCGCGGCGCACCTGGCGCTCGAACAGCTCGGGGAAGGTGGCCGCCGGCGGGGCGGGGCGGCGGTGCGGCCCGTCCTGGAGCAGTGCGTCACGCTCCTCGGCGGAGAGCACCTCCAGACGGCTGACCGGCAGCTCGGGGGTGGCCGAGGCATGCGCCAGCACCCGCACCAGACGTTCGGTGATCAGCCGCGCGGTCGCCGGGTCGAAGAGGTCCTCGGCGAATTCGAGCATCCCGCCGATACCCGCCGGGCGGCCCTCGGCCGTACGGGACTCGCTCAGGTTGAACGCGAGGTCGACCTTGGCGGCCCCTTCGGCCTCCCCCTCGAAGGAGACGGCGAGGCCCGGCAGTTCCAGCGTGGCGCTGCCGGTGTTCTGGAGGATGAGCGCCACCTGGGCGAGCGGGGCGTGGGACAGCGTCCGGGTGGGATTGACCGCCTCGACGACCCGCTCGAAGGGCACGTCCTGGTGCGCGTACGCGGCCAGGTCGGTCTCGCGGATGCGCCCCAGCAGCTCCAGGAAGGTCGGATCGCCCGACACATCGGTGCGCAGCACGAGGTTGTTGACGAAGTAGCCGACCAGCTCCTCCAGCGCCTCGTCGGTGCGCCCCGCCACCACGGTGCTGACCGGGATGTCGCTGCCCGCGCCGAGCCGCGACAGCAGGAGGGCGAGTCCGGCCTGGAGCACCATGAAGACCGTGGCGTCGGACCGCCGGGCCAGCTCGACGAGCCGCTCGTGCGTCGCGGCGTCCAGGGCGAACGGCGCCGTCGTGCCGCGGTGGCTGGCGACCGCCGGGCGGGGACGGTCCAGCGGCAGGTCCAGCAGCTCCGGCGCGCCCGCCAACTGCGCGCCCCAGTAGGTGAGTTGCTGCGCCAGCACGCTCTCCGGGTCGTCCTCGGAGCCCAGCAGCTCACGCTGCCACAGCGCATAGTCGGCGTACTGCACCGGCAGCGGCTGCCACCGGGGCGCGCCGCCCCGCTGCCGCGCCCCGTACGCCACGGACAGGTCCCGGACCAGCGGCGCCAGCGAGGAACCGTCGCTCGCGATGTGGTGCATAAGGAGCAGCAGCACATGCTCACGGTCCGAGATCCGCAGCAGCGTCACCCGCAGCGGGAGCTCCCCGGCCAGGTCGAATCCGTGCCCGGTCCGCTCGGCCAGGGCGGCGGCCAGCCGCTCCTCGCCGTCGAGCGTGACGAACTCCAGCTCCGGGCGGGCCTCCTCGGCGGGCAGCACCACCTGGCACGGCTCACCGTCCACGTCCGCGAACCGGGTGCGCAGCGACTCGTGCCGCTCGACCACGTCCCCCAGAGCGGCCCGCAGCGCGTCCCGGTCCAGCGCGCCGCGCAGGCGCAGCGGCAGCGGGATGTTGTACGTCGGGCTCGGGCCCTCCAGCTGGAAGGCGAACCACAGGCCGCGCTGGGCGTACGACATCGGCAGTTGCTCCGGGCGCGCGGCCCGCACCAGGGCCGGGCGTGTGGTGTCCGCCTGCGCCAGCCGCACGGCCAGCCCGGCCACGGTCGGCGACTCGAAGACGGACCGCACCGGCAGCTCCACACCGAAGGCGGCGCGGATCCGGCTGAGCAGCCGGATCGCGGTGAGCGACTGCCCGCCCAGGGTGAAGAAGCTGTCGTCGACGCCCGGGCACGGGCGGCCCAGCACGCTCTCGAAGAGGCCGCGGAGGATCTCCTCGGTGGCCGAGTACGCCGTCCTGGCGACCGGGGGCAGCGCCTCGGCCTCGCCGGCGGTGCCGGCCTCCGGGGCCGGGGCGCCGGAGTCCAGGCGCCGGAAGGCGGCCGGCAGCGGGCAGGCGAGGTCGGCCACGGGCTGCCCGGGACCGGCCACGATCTCGCCCAGCACGCCTTCCAGCGCGCCGAGTACGGCCTCGGCCTCGTCCCGGTCGAAGAGGTCGGGACGGTATTCGAGCTCGACCTGCAGCCGCTGCCCGGTGAGACCGGCGACCACCCGCAGCGGGTAGTGCGCGGAGTCATGCCCCTCGACGACCTCGACCCGCACCCCCGCGTACGAGGGCCGGGTGCCGTCGTCCCCGGGGGCGTTCTCGAACACCATGAAGGTGTCGAAGAGATCGCCGGTCCCGGCCAGGCGCTGGATGCGCGCGAGGCTGAGGTGGTGCCGGCTGAGCAGCGCGGTCTGTTCGTCCTGGAGCCGTTCGAGGCTGTCCGCCACCGGGGCGTCCGGGGCGAGCCGTACCCGGACCGGGACGGTGTTGATGAACATCCCGACCATCGTCTCGATCCCGGCGACCTCCGGCGGGCGGCCGGAGACCAGGGTCCCGAAGACCACGTCGTCGCGGCCGGTGAGCCGGCCGAGGACCACCGCCCAGGCGCCCTGGACCAGGGTGTTCACGGTCAGCCCGCGCTGCCGGGCGAAGCGGTCGAGGTCACCGCCGAAGCCCTCGGGGAACGCGGCCACCACCCGCTCCGGCGCGACGGGCGCCCGGCCCGGGTCGGCGGGCGCCACCAGCGAGGGGCCGGGCAGGGCGTCGAGCGCCTGCTGCCACGCCCGTTCGCACCCGGCGTCGTCCTGGGCGGCCAGCCAGCTGAAGTAGGTCCGGTGCGGCACGACCGGCGGCAGGGCCCGGTCGTCGCCCCCGTGCTCGTAGAGGGTGAACAGCTCCCGTACGAGGATCGGGGTGGACCAGCCGTCCAGCAGCAGATGGTGGTTGGAGATCACCAGCCGGTGCCGGTCAGGACCGAGCCGCACCAGGGTGAACCGCATCAGCGGCGGACGGTCGAGCGGGAAACGGCGGGCGCGGTCGGCGGTGAGGAACTCCGCCAGCCGCTGCGGGGCGTCGTCCGCGGCCCCCAGGTCGAGCTCCTCCCAGGGGAGCGGCACCTCGCGGTGGATCACCTGGAACGGCTGCCCGTTCGCCCGCTGCCGGAAGCCCGCCCGCAGGTTGGGGTGCCGCTTGAGGAGCGCCGCCACCGATGCCTTGAGCAGGTCCGGGCGCAGCGGTCCGTCGAGGGCGAGGACCATCTGGACGCCGTAGACGTCGACCGCCTCGTCGTCGTACCAGGAGTGGAAGAACATGCCTTCCTGGAGAGGCGTCAGCGGAAGGACGTCTTCCAGCGCGGACTGCTTTTTCATCAGAGCATCCCCAGTTCTGCTTCAAGTGCGTCGATCTCGTCCTGGGAGAGCCCGAGGGAGAGATCGGAGGGTGTGTGGCCGCCGGTTTCGGCGCCGGCGGTGTGGACGACCAGGGCGTCCAGCGCCTCGAACCAGAGCTCGGCGAGTTCCCGTACGTCCGGCTCCGGGAGGAGACCGGCCGGCCAGGACCAGGTGGCGTTCAGCCGCGGGCCGCCGGGCAGGTCCTCGGTGAGCGCGTTGACCTCCAGCGCGTGCGGGACCGCGGCCCCGGCGTCGCGCGGGGCGGGGGAGGGCAGACCGTTCGCCATGGTCCACAGCCCGCCGTCGGTCCCGCCCGCCGCGGTGAACCGGCCCAGGTAGTTGAACCCGAGCTGCGGGGTGGGGAGTTCGGCGAGCAGCGGTGCGGTGCGCGGGTTGAGGTGGCGGAGCATGCCGTACGAGACCCCGTTGCCCGGCAGCGCCCGCAGCTGCTCCTTGACCGCCTTCAGCGCGGCTCCCACGCCGGGGCCGCCCGCCCGCAGCTCCGCCCAGTCGAGGTGAGCGGGGGCCAGCAGCGCCGGGTAGAGGCTGGTGAACCAGCCGACGGTGGCGGACAGGTCCGCGCCCTCCAGGATGTCCTCGCGGCCGTGGCCCTCCAGGTCGACCAGGACGCCCGTGGCCGAGCGGTCCCCGCGCCGGCGGCGCCACTCCAGGACGGCGAGGGCGAAGCCGGTCAGCAGGACGTCGTTCACGTTCGCGTGGAAGGCCGCCGGGACCGTCGTCAGCAGCGGTTCGAGGCGCTCCGACGGCAGGTCGAGCGTCAGATGGCGCACGGTCTCCGCCGTGTCGGTCCGCGGGTCCAGCGGCCGTACGCCGGGCAGCGGGCCGGCGGCCGACGGGTCGCTGAGGACCGAGGTCCACCGCGCGAGCCCGTCCTCCCACCGGGGCTCCTGCGCGCTCTCGGCCAGCCGCCGGGCCCACTGGCGGAACGAGGTGCGCACCTCGGCGAACGCCGGGGTCCGTCCGTCCGCCGCGGCCTCCCAGGCCGTCTGCAGATCGGGCAGCAGGATGCGCCAGGAGACCCCGTCCACCGCGAGGTGGTGGATCAGGATCTGGAGCAGTCCCGGTGCCGTGTCCCCGGCGTCGTACCAGACGAGCTGGACCACGGATCCGTCGTGCGGGGAGAGCCGCAGCCGCGCCTTCTCCCCGTGCTCGGCGAGCGCCAGGTCCCGTTCGCCGTCCGGCAGTCCGGCGATCTCCACCCGGTGCACGACGGAGTCCGCGGGGACGGACCCGGGCGCGCCGGTCACCGGCCGGGGCGCGCCGTCCCCGGTCCGTGCCATCCGCAGCCGCAGGACGGCGTGGTGGTCGAGCCAGCTCTGTACGGCGTCGGTGAGCCGCCGTTCCCCGAGCCCGGCCGGGACCCGGACCGTCACCGACTGGTTGAAGCCGTCCGTGGGCCCGTCCTGCTCGTACAGCCAGTGCATGATCGGCGTCAGGGGGAAGTCGCCCACACCGTCGTCCGCCGGGCGCGGCGCGCTGTCCCCGGTGATCTCGGTGGCGACGGCGGCGAGCGCGGCGGCCGTACGGCACTGGAAGACCTGCCGGACCGTCACGTCCAGCCCCGCGGCACGCGCCTGGGAGACCAGCCGGATGGAGCTGATGCTGTCCCCGCCGAGCTCGAAGAAGCTGTCGTCGATCCCGACCCGCGGCACGCTGAGCACCTCCGCGAAGACCCGGCACAGGGTCTCCTCACGGGCGGTGCGCGGGGCCCGCCCGCCGGTGCTGCCGGTGTACTCGGGCGCGGGCAGCGCCTTGTGGTCGAGCTTGCCGTTGGCCGTCAGCGGCAGGGCGTCCAGGGCGACGACGGCGGCCGGAACCATGTAGTCCGGCAGCGAACCGGCCACATGCGCCCGCAGCACACCCGCGGCGGGGAGCCCGCCCGCCCCGGCCTCCGGGACCGCGTAGGCGACCAGCCGCTTCTCACCGGGCCCGTCCTCCCGGACGACGACCCTGGCCTGCGCCACCGCCGCATGGGACTCGAAGGCCGCCTCGATCTCCCCGAGTTCGATGCGGAAACCGCGCACCTGCACCTGGTCGTCGGCCCGCCCGAGGTATTCGAGCTGCCCGTCGGCCGTCCAGCGGGCCACGTCACCGGTGCGGTACATCCGGGCGCCCGGCGGGCCGAACGGGTCGGCCACGAACCGCTCGGCGCTGAGGGCGGACTGATGCAGATAACCGCGAGCCAGCCCGGCACCCGCCACATACATCTCACCGGGCACGTTGGGCGGCAGCAGCTCCAGCCGGTCGCCCAGCACGTACACCCGCAGATCCGGGATGCCCCGGCCGATCAGGCTGCGGGTCTGCCCGGCCACCGCCCGCTCGTCCAGCGGCAGATGACTGACGTGCACGGTGGTCTCGGTGATCCCGTACATGTTCACCAGGACCGGAGCGGTGTCCCCGTGGCGGCGGTACCACTCGGCCATCCGTCCCAGATCCAGCGCCTCCCCGCCGAACACCACGCGGCGCAGCGCCAGTTGGCGGCCGAGATCGGGGTGTTCCGCGTCTGCCTGCATCAGCTGGTAGAACGCCGACGGCGTCTGGTTGAGGACCGTCACCCGCTCGGCCCCCAGCAGCCGCAGGAAGTCCTCCGGGGAACGGCTCACCGCGTACGGCACCACGACCAGCCGGCCGCCGTACAGCAGCGGCCCCCACAGTTCCCACACCGAGAAGTCGAAGGCGTACGAGTGGAACAGCGTCCACACGTCGTCCGGGCCGAAGCCGAACCACTCCTCGGTCGCCGCGAACAGCCGCGCGACATTGCGGTGCGGAACGACGACGCCCTTGGGGCGGCCGGTCGATCCCGAGGTGTAGATGACATACGCGGCGTTCGACGGCGACAGGGGACCGCCGCGGTCCTCGTCGCTCAGGTCGCCGGTGTCGTACTCCGCCAGCGCACCGACGACACCGGGGTCGTCCAGCAGCAGCGTCCGGGGCCGGGATTCCGGCAGCCCGGCGGCGGCCTTGGCGGTGCTCACCAGCAGCTCGGGGCCTGCGTCGGCGAGCATGTAGGAGGTGCGGTCCGCCGGGTAGGACGGGTCCACCGGCACATACGCCGCCCCGGACTTCACCACCGCCAGCAGCGCCACGACCAGGTCGGCGGTCCGCGGCAGCGCGAGCGCCACGAAGCGCTCCGGACCGGCGCCGTGCGCCACCAGCAGCCGGGCCAGCCGGTTCGCCCGCGCGTTGAGCTCGCCGTAGGTCAGCGACGTCCCCTCGTACACCACCGCCACGGCATCGGGGGTACGCGCCACCTGGGCCTCGAACAGCTGCGGAAGCGACGCCGGGGCCGCCTCGACGGCGTCACCGTTCCACTCCACCAGCAGCCGGTGCCGCTCACCGGGCGCCAGCAGGTCGGCCTCGCTCACGGCGCGGTCCGGTGCGGCCGCGGCGGCCGCCAGCATCCGTACCAGCCGCTCGGCGAGAGCCCGCGCCCCCTCACGCGCGAAGAGATCCTCGGCGTACTCCAGGGAGCCGGTCAGGCCCGCGGGTGCACCGGCCTCGGTGAAGCGCTCGCGCAGTCCGAAGGACAGATCGGACTTGGCCGCCTCCAGCGTGGTCGGCTCGGTCGTCATCCGCACCCCGTCGTGCAGGCCGACCGGTGCGTCCGCGTTGTTCTGGAGGTGCAGCATCACCTGGGCCAGCGGGATGTGCGAGAGCACCCGGGAGACCTGTGCCGCCTCGACGACGCGCTCGAAGGGCACGTCCTGGTGGGCGTAGGCGGCCAGGTCGGTGTCCCGGACCCGGGCGAGGAGCTCGCGGAAGGTCGGGTCGCCGGAGACATCGGTGCGCAGCACCAGGGTGTTGATGAACAGGCCGACGAGGTCATCGAGGGCGTCGTCGGTGCGTCCGGCGACGGCGGTGCCCACGGGGATGTCGGTGCCCGCGCCGAGCCGGGACAGCAGCGCGGCGACCGCCGTGTGCAGCACCATGAACAGCGTGGAGTCCGTGGCCTGCGCGAGCGCGACCAGCCCCTGGTGGACCTCGGCGTCGACGGTCAGCTCGACCGTGCTGCCCCGGTGCGAGGCGACGGCGGGGCGGGGGTGGTCCAGCGGCAGCTCCAGAAGCTCCGGAGCGCCCGCCAACTGCTCACGCCAGTAGTCCAGTTGGCCCGATATCAGGCTCTCCGGGTCGTCCTCGGTGCCCAGGAGCTCCCGCTGCCAGAGGGTGTAGTCGGCGTACTGGACGGTGAGCGGCTGCCAGGCGGGTGCCGTGCCCCGGTGGCGTGCGGTGTAGGCGGTGGCGAGGTCCTTGAGGAGGGGGGCGATGGACCAGCCGTCGCCGGCGATGTGGTGCATGAGGAGCAGCAGGACGTGCTCGTGCTCGCCCAGGCGGTAGAGGGTGGCGCGCAGGGGATTTTCGTGGGTGAGGTCGAAGGGGTGGGTGGCCTGTTCGGCGAGGAGGCGGGGGAGTTGGTCCTCGGCGGTGTTCAGGAGCGGGAGGCCGGGGCGTGCCTGGTCGGCGGGGAGGACGGTCTGGTGGGGCTCGCCCTCGTGCTCGGTGATGCGGGTGCGCAGGGTTTCGTGGCGCGCGGTGAGGTCGGCGAGGGCCTCGGTGAGGGCGGGGTGGTCGAGCGGCCCGGTGAGCCGCAGGGCGTGGGGGATGTTGTAGGTGGGGCTGGGGCCTTCGAGCCGGTAGGCGAACCAGAGGCGGCGCTGGGCGGGGGAGAGCGGAAGGTGCGCGGGGCGCGGGGTGGTGGCGGTGAGCGGAGTGCGTGCCGTGTGTGCGGTGGTGAGGCGGGGCGCGAGTTCGGCGACGGTGGGGTGCTCGAAGAGCGCACGGAGCGGGATCTCGGCGTGCAGGGTGGTGCGGATACGGCTGATGAGGCGGGTGGCGAGCAGGGAGTGCCCGCCGAGGTGGAAGAAACTGTCATCGATGGTGACGGCGGGCAGGCCGAGGACGTCGGCGAAGAGGTCGGTGAGGGTTTCCTCGGTGGCGTTGCGCGGGGCCCGGCCTTCGCTCTCCGAGGCGTAGTCGGGCGCGGGCAGTCGGTCCCGGTCCACCTTGCCGTTGGGCGTCAGCGGCCACTGTTCCAGCACGACCACGGCCGACGGGACCATGTAGTCCGGCAGTGACTCCGCGACCAACTCCCGCAGCGCCGCCGGGTCGGGTGCTTCCGCACCGCCCGCACCCGTCACATAGGCCACCAGCCGGGGCCCGGTGCCCGCGGCGTCATGCACCGTGACCAGCGCCTCGGCCACCAGCCCGGTGGCGCTGAGCGCCGCCTCGATCTCGCCGAGTTCGATACGGAAGCCGCGGATCTTCACCTGGTGGTCGGTGCGGCCGAGGAACTCCAGCTGACCGTCCGGCCGCCAGCGGGCCAGGTCGCCCGTGCGGTACATCCGGCTGCCCGGCGCGCCGTACGGATCGGCGACGAACCGTTCCGACGTCAGCCCAGGCCGCCCCAGATAACCCCGCGCCAGCCCCGGGCCCGTGACGTACAGCTCGCCCGCGACCCCCGCGGGCACCGGACGCAGCGACGCGTCCAGGACATAGACGCGCGCATTGAGGATCGGGCCGCCGATCGGCGGGACCTGGGCGCCCGACAGTGGTTCGCTCATGGTGGCGCAGACCGTGGCCTCGGTCGGGCCGTAGGCGTTCACCATCCGTCGCCCGGCCGACCAGCGGCCGACCAGCTCCGGGGCGCAGGCCTCGCCCGCCACCACCAGCGTCATACCGGCCGGCAGGCTGTCCGGCGCCATGACGCCGAGCGCGGCGGGCGGCAGGGTGGCATGGGTGACCCGCTGTTCCGCCAGCAGCCGGGCCAGCGGCTCGCCGGGTGCCAGCCGGGGCGCGGGTGCCACCACCAGCGCGGCGCCGGTGGTGAGCGCCATGATCAGTTCCCAGGCCGCCGCGTCGAAGCTCAGCGACGCGAACTGGAGCACCCGGGACCGGGGCCCCACCGCGAACGCCTCGGCGTGGGTGGCCGCCAGCGACGCCACTCCGGCATGGGTGACCTCGACGCCCTTGGGGCGGCCGGTGGAGCCGGAGGTGTAGATGACGTAGGCGGGGTGCTGGAGCCCGGCGCGGGGGGCGAGAGCGGTGGCGGGCTGCTCGTTCAGGGTGGCGACCACGGCGGGGTCGTCCAACAGGAGGCGGGGGCAGCCGGTTTCGGGGAGGGCGACGCCGGTGAGGGTGATCAGGCAGGTGGGGCGGGCGTCGTCGAGCATGTAGGCGATCCGCTCGGCGGGGTACTCCGGGTCGACGGGCAGATACGCCCCGCCCGCCTTGTGCACCGCGAGCGCCGCCACCACCATCTCCGGTGAGCGCGGCACCGCGAGCGCCACCACCCGCTCCGGTCCCACGCCCCGCTGCACCAGCAGCCGGGCCAGCCGGTTCGCCCGCTCCGCCACCTCCGCATAGCTCAGCACCAGATCCTCGAACACCACGGCGGGCGCCTGCGGATCGTGCGCGGCCCAGGTCTCGAAGAGCTCCGGCATCGTCGCCGGGGGGACCGCGCGGCCGGTCGCGTTGCGCTCCACGATCAGCTGCCGGTGCTCGGCCGCGTCGAGGACCGGCGCCTGGCTCACCGCGCGGTCCGGGGCCGCGGTCACCGCTTCGAGCACCCGGACCAGACGCTGCGCCAGGACCTGCGCGCTCTCCTCCCGGAACAGATCGACGGCGTACTGGATCTCGCCGACCATGCCCGCCGGAGCCTGCTGCGGGGTGTACCGCTCCTCCAGGTAGAAGGTGAGATCCACCTTGGCGACCCCGGTCGCCACATCGCCGAAGGACGCCTCGACGCCCGGGATGGAGAAGGTGCTGTCCGCATTGCTCTGCAGGGTCAGCAGCACCTGGAACAGCGGGGTGTGGGACAGCGAGCGGCCCGGGTTGACCGCCTCCACCACCCGCTCGAAGGGCACGTCCTGATGGGCGTAGGCCGCCAGGTCGGTGTCCCGGACCCGGGCGAGGAGCTCCCGGAAGGTCGGGTCGCCGGAGAGATCGGTGCGCAGCACCAGGGTGTTGACGAAGAAGCCGACGAGGTCGTCCAGCGCCTCGTCCGTACGGCCCGCCACGGCGGTGCCGACCGGGATGTCACTGCCGGCGCCCAGCCGCGACAGCAGGACCGCCAGTCCGGCCTGGACGACCATGAAGACCGTGGCGTCGCAGTCGCGGGCCAGCTCCACCAGCCGCTGGTGGAGTTCCGCGTCCACGGTGTAGCGCACCGTCGCGCCCTGATGGCTCGCCGCCGCCGGACGCGGGTGGTCCAGCGGCAGTTCGAGAAGTTCCGGGGCGCCCGCCAACTGCTGCTGCCAGTAGCCGAGTTGTTCCGACAGCAGGCTTTCCGGGTCGTCCTCGGAGCCCAGGACGTCCTGCTGCCACAGCGCGTAGTCGGCGTACTGGACCGGCAGCGGCTCCCACTCCGGGCCGGCGTCCGCGCACCGGGCGGCGTACGCCTCCGACAGGTCACGGGCCAGCGGCGCCATCGACCAGCCGTCGGCCGCGATGTGGTGCATCAGCAGCAGCAGGACGTGCTCCCGCTCGGAGACCCGGTAGAGCGTCACCCGCAGCGGCACCTCGGTGGTGAGGTCGAAGCAGTAACGCGCCTGCTCCGCCAGCGCCTCGGTCAGCGCCGCCTCCCCGGAAAGCTCCACGAGCCGGACCTCCGGGCGCCCCTCCTCGGGGGACAGCACCACCTGGCAGGGCTCACCGGCCTCCTCCGCGAACCGGGTCCGCAGCACCTCGTGCCGGCCGGTCACGTCCGCGACCGCCGCCACCAGCGCGTCCCGGTTCAGCTCGCCCGCCAGGCGGACGTACAGGGGGCAGTTGTACGTCGGGCTGGGTCCCTCCAGCTGGAACGCGAACCACAGCCGGCGCTGGGCGAACGACATGGGGAACAAAGCGGACTCCTCAAGGAACTGAACAGAAAGGGACCGGCCGGGCGGACTGCACCACCGGCGGTTCAGGACGGGCGGCGGCGCATGGAACGGAGCGAAGGACGGGCCTTGCGGGCGCCGTCGAGCTGCTGAGCGAGCTGGGCGACCGTCGGATTCTCGAAGATCGTCCGCACGGTGACCTCGGCGCCGAGCGCGGCCCGGACCCCGCTGATCAGCCTGGTCGCCAGCAGGGAGTGCCCGCCCAGCCGGAAGAAGCTGTCGTGGATGCCGACCTCCGGCAGCCCGAGCAGCTCGGCGTAGAGCGTGCAGAGCGTCTCCTCGCGCGGTGTCCGCGGGGCCTGGTGCCCGTCGGACGGCGCCGGCCGGCCCGGAGCGGGCAGTGCCTTGCGGTCGACCTTGCCGTTCGGCGTCAGCGGCCACTGCTCCACCACGACGACCGCGGAGGGCACCATGTGCCGGGGCAGGCTGCCGGAGATCTGCTCCAGCAGATCCTCGGCGGGGGCCGGACCGGACAGCTCCGGGAGCAGCTCGGTGTACGCCACGATGCGCTTGTCGCCGGGGCTGTCCTCGCGGACCAGCGCCACCGTCTGCTTGACCCGCGGATGGGCGTCGAGCACCGCCTCGATCTCGCCGAGTTCGATACGGAAGCCGCGCACCTTCACCTGGGCGTCCGTCCGGCCGACGTACTCCAGCTCACCGTCGGCGCGCCAGCGCACCAGGTCCCCGGTGCGGTACATCCGCTCCCCGGGCGCGCCGTACGGGTTCGCCACGAAGCGCTCGGCGGTCAGCGCGCCCCGGTTCCGGTAGCCGCGCGCGAGACCGTTCCCGGCGAGGTACAGCTCACCGGGGATACCGGCCGGCACCGGCCGCAGCCCCGCGTCCAGCACATACACCCGGGTGTTGGGGACCGGGACACCGATGGGCGGGACGCCCTCGCCGGTCAGCGGGCGGCTCATCGTGGCGGCGACGGTGGACTCCGTCGGACCGTACGAGTTGATCATGCGGTACCGGGTGGCCCAGCGGCCCGCCAGCTCAACGCTCACCGCGTCGGCGCCGGTCACCAGGGTGCGCAGGTCCGGCAGTTCACCGTCCGGGAGCGTCGCCAGGGTGGCCGGCGGGATCAGCGTGTGGGTGAGCCGCGCGTCCCGCAGGACCTTCGCCAGCGCCTCACCGGCCAGCGGCTGTCCGTCCGGGACCACCAGGGCGGCGCCGGTGGTGAGCGCCATGACCAGCTCGATCACCGAGGCGTCGAAGCTGGGCGAGGAGAGCTGGAGCACCCGGCTGTCGCCGTCGAGGAGGTAGTTCTCCCGCGCGGCGGCGGACAGGTCGGCCACTCCGGCGTGGGTGACCTCGACGCCCTTGGGGCGGCCGGTGGAGCCGGAGGTGTAGATGACGTAGGCGGGGTGCCGGGGCTCGGCGCGGGCGTCGAGGGGCGTGGTGGGCGCGTCGTTGAGGTCGGCGACGACGACGGGGTCGTCCAACAGGAGGCGGGGGCAGTCGGTTTCGGGGAGAGGGAGGTCGGTGAGGGTGATCAGGCAGGTGGGGCGGGCGTCGTCGAGCATGTAGGCGATCCGCTCGGCGGGGTACTCCGGGTCGACGGGCAGATAGGCGCCGCCCGCCGTGACCACGGCCAGCATGGCCACGATCAGGTCCGCCGACTTCGGCAGCGCCAGCGCCACCACCCGCTCCGGGCCCACCCCCTGCTGCACCAGCAGCCGGGCCAGCCGGTTCACCCGCTCCGCCACCTCCGCGTAGCGGTACGTACGGTCCCCGTGGACCAGCGCCGGGGCGTCCGGAGCCTGGGCCACCTGTGCCTCGAAGAGCGCGGGCAGGGTCGCCCCGGCCTCACCGCGGGGGGTGTCGTTCGAGCCGGAGAGCAGCCGGTCGCGCTCCTGCGGAGCGAGGATCTCGATCTGCCCGACCGTGCCGTCCGGATCGGCGACGGCCGCCCGCAGCACCCGCAGCAGCCGGTCCGCGACGTCCACCGCGGTCCGGTGGTCGAACAGGTCGGTCGCGTACTTCACTTCGAGACCGATCCCGTCCGGGACCAGGTCCGCGTCCTGCCGCTCCTCCCAGAAGAAGATCAGGTCGAACTTGGCGATCTCGTTGGTGACCTTGGGTGCGGTCGCCTCCGTGCCGGGGAAGTCCAGGGCGCCCTGCTGGTAGCTCTGGAGCGTCGTCACGACCTGGACGAGCGGTGAATGGGACAGCACCCGGTCCGGGTTGACGGCCTCGACGACCCGCTCGAAGGGCACGTCCTGGTGCGCGTAGGCCGCCAGGTCGGTCTTGCGCGCACGGGCCAGCAGCTCGCGGAACGTCGGGTCGCCGGACAGATCGGTGCGCAGCACCAGGGTGTTGATGAAGAACCCGACGAGGTCGTCCAGCGCCTGGTCCGTACGGCCCGCCACGGCGGTACCGACCGGGATGTCGGTGCCGGCCCCGAGCCGCGACAGCAGCGCGGCGATCGCCGCGTGCAGCACCATGAACAGCGTGGCGCCGGAGCTCTGGGCCAGCGCGACCAGCTGACGGTGCAGCTCGGGGTCGAGCTCCAGCCGCACACTGCCGCCGTGGTGACTGGCCACCGCGGGGCGGGGCCGGTCCAGCGGCAGCTGGATCAGCTCGGGGGCGCCGGCCAGCTCACGCTCCCAGAACGCCAGCTGCTGCGAGATCACACTGCCCGGGGCCTCCTCCGACCCCAGCAGCTCCCGCTGCCACAGCGCGTAGTCGGCGTACTGGACGGGCAGCGCACCGCGCGAGGGCCGCTCGCCCGCCAGACGCGCGCCGTACGCCTCCGACAGATCACGGGCCAGCGGCGCCATGGACCAGCCGTCGCTCGCGATGTGGTGCATCACCACCGCCAGCACATGCTCCCGCTCGTTCAGCGAGAACACCCGGACCTGGAGCGGGAGTTCACCGACCAGCCCGAAGGGGTGCAGGGCCGCCTGCGCGAGCGCCTCGGTCAGTTCCGCTTCGCCCGCCACCGGGACGAAGGTCACGTCCGGGGTGAGTTCACCGGCCGGCAGGACCTGCTGATACGGCTCACCGGCCTCCTCCGGGTAGACGGTGCGCAGCACCTCGTGCCGCTCCACCACGTCCGCGACCGCGGCCCGCAGCGCGTCGTGGTCCAGCGGGCCGGTCAGCCGGATCCAGGTGGGGATGTTGTAGGTGACGCTGGAGCCCTGGAGACGGTGGATGAACCACAGCCGCCGCTGGGCGAACGACAGCGGCACCCGCTCCGGGCGCTCCGCCGCCACCAGCGCGGGCCGGGCGCGCTCGGCCTCGTCGAGCCGGGCCGCGAGCCCCGCCACCGTGGGCGTCTCGAACACCGCCCGGATGGACAGTTCCACGCCCAGCGTGCCGCGCAGCCCGGCGATCAGCCGGGTCGCCAGCAGCGAATGGCCGCCCAGATCGAAGAAGCTGTCGTCCACGCCCACCCGCGGCAGGCCCAGGACCTCGGCGAACGCGCCGCTGAGGATCTCCTCGTGCGCGGTGCGCGGCCCCCGGCCCGGGGCACGCGCCGATCCGTAGTCGGGCACCGGCAGCGCCCTGCGGTCCAGCTTCCGGTTGACGGTCAGCGGCAGCTCGTCGAGCAGGACGAAGGCCACCGGCACCATGTAGTCGGGCAGCTGCCCGGCGGCGTACCGGCGCAGCTCCGCCGGGTCCGGGGAACACCCGGGGGCGGGCACCGCGTAGCCGACCAGGCGCTTGTCACCGGGCCGGTCCTCGCGCACGATCACCGCGGCCTGGGCGAGTTCGGGGTGGGCGCCGAGGACGCCCTCGATCTCACCGAGCTCGATCCTGAAGCCCCGGAGCTTGACCTGGTCGTCGACGCGGGCGATGAACTCCAGCTGCCCGTCCGCCCGCCACCTGCCGAGGTCACCCGACCGGTACATCCGGCTGCCGGGCGGACCGAAGGGGTTGGCGACGAAGCGGGTGGAGGTCAGGTCGGGACGCCGGTGATAGCCGCGCGTCACCAGGTCTCCGGCGATGTACAGCTCACCGGGGCTGCCCACCGGGACGGGCTGCAGCCGCGCGTCCAGCACGAACATCTGGGTGTTCCAGACGGGCCGGCCGATGGTGACCACACCCGCCGGAACGGTGTCCCCCGGCTCGATCCGGTACTCCGAGCAGCCAACGGTGGTCTCCGTCGGGCCGTACTCGTTGATGACGGTCGCCCCGGGGTGCCGGCCCCGCCACTCGTCCAGCACCTCACCCATCAGCGACTCCCCGCCGAGCACCAGCTGCTCGTCGGGCGAGAACGCGTCCGGAAGCTCGATCAGCAGCGGCAGATGGCTCGGGGTCGCCTTGACGAAGCTGGGGCTGCGCTGGCCCTCGGCCGCCGCGCTCGACGCGTCCAGCTCGATCAGCTGCACACAGCCGCCCGAGGTGAGCGGGGCGAACAGACCGGTCGCCGTGAGGTCGAAGGCGACGGGGGAGTGCACCAGCGCCGTCCCCGCGACGCCGGGGTACGCGGACCGGGTCCAGGACAGATAGCCGTCGAGCGAGCGGTGCTGGACCGTGACGCCCTTGGGACGGCCGGTCGAGCCCGAAGTGAAGATCACGAAGGCCGCGTTGTCCAGCGACAGCGCCCCGTTGCGATCCGCGTCGGTCAGGTCGGCGGCCGACTGCGCCGCCACCTCGGCGGCCGTACCGGGCTCGTCGAGCCGCAGCAGCGGGCACGGCGCCGGAACCTCCTCGATCACCCCGCGCCCGGTCAGCACCAGCACCGGCGCCACGTCCTCCAGCATGAAGCCGAGCCGTTCCGCCGGATAGGACGGGTCCAGCGGCAGGTAGGCGCCGCCGGCCTTCAGCACGGCCATCAGCGCGACCACCAGGTCCACCGACCGCGGTATCGCCACGGCGACATAACTCTCCGGCCCCACACCCCGGGCGGCCAGCACCCGGGCCAGCCGGTTGGCCCGCTCGTTCAGCTCGCGGTAGGTCAGCGCACTGCCCTCGTGCACGACGGCGGTGGCCTCCGGCAGCTGCGCGGCCCGGTCCTCGAACAGCTCCGGAACCGTCCGCCCGGACAGCTCGCGCGGCTCGCCCTGCCACTCGTGCAGCAGCCGGTCCCGCTCGGCGGGCGTCAGCAGCTCCAGCTCCCCGACCGGCAGATCGGGCCCGGCGACGGCCGCGCCGAGCAGCCTGACCAGCCGCGCGACCAGCGCCTCGGCCGTGCCCTCGTCGAAGAGGTCGGTGGCGTACTCCAGCAGCCCGTCCACCCCGGCCCACGCGCCGTCGGCGGCCTGCCGCTCCCAGGTGTGGAAGGACAGGTCGAACCGCGCGGTCCGCCGCGGCACCTCCTCGGGCACGGCGTCGAGGCCGGCCGTGGCCGGGCCGTGGTCCGGGATGTTCTGCGAGGTGAGCATCGTCTGGAACAGCGGGGTGTGCGAGAGCGTGCGCGCCGGGTTGACCGCCTCGACGACGCGCTCGAAGGGCACGTCCTGGTGGGCGTAGGCGGCCAGGTCGGTGTCCCGGACCCGGGCGAGCAGTTCGCGGAAGGTCGGATCGCCGGAGACATCGGTACGCAGCACCAGAGTGTTGACGAAGAAACCGACGAGCTCGTCGAGCGCGTCATCCGTGCGCCCGGCGACGGCGGTGCCCACAGGGATGTCGGTGCCGGCCCCGAGCCGCGACAGCAACGCGGCGACCGCGGCCTGGAAGACCATGAAAACGGTGACATCACACTGCCGGGCCAGCCGCGCCACCCCCTGGTGCAGCTCGGCGTCCAGCGCGAAGCGCACGCTCGCGCCGCGATGGCTGGCGACAGCGGGACGGGGCCGGTCGAGCGGCAGCTCCAGCAACTCCGGCAGACCCGTCAACTGACCACGCCAGTAGTCCAGTTGGCCCGATATCAGACTCTCCGGGTCGTCCTCGGAACCCAGGATCTCCCGCTGCCAGAGGGTGTAGTCGGCGTACTGGACGGCGAGCGGCCGCCAGGTGGGTGCCGCGCCCTGATGGCGAGCGGTGTACGCGGCACCGAGGTCCTTGAGCAGCGGGGCCGTGGACCAGCCGTCGCTGGCGATGTGGTGGGTGAGGAGCAGCAGCACATGCTCGTGCTCACCCAGACGGAACAGGGCGGCACGGAACGGGTTTTCGCGGGTGAGGTCGAAGGCGTGAGCGGCCTGCTCGGCGAGTTCGTGCGGGAGCTGCTCTTCGCTGGTGTCGAGGAGGGGGAGACCGGGGCGTGCCTGACCGGCGGGGAGGACGGTCTGGTGCGGCTCACCATCGTGTTCGGCGATACGGGTGCGGAGCGGCTCGTGCCGCTCGGCGAGGTCGGCCAGCGCGGCGGCCAGGGCGGGGTGGTCGAGCGGCCCGCCGATCCGGAAGGCGTGGGGGATGTTGTAGGTGGGGCTGGGGCCTTCGAGCTGGTAGGCGAACCAGAGGCGGCGCTGGGCGGGGGAGAGCGGAAGGTGCGCCGGGCGTGAGGTGGCGGGCGCGAGGGGGCTGCGGGTGGAGGGTGCACCGGCGAGCTGGGGCGCGAGTTCAGCGACGGTGGGGTGCTCGAAGAGTGCACGGAGCGGGATCTCGGCGTGCAGGGTGGTGCGGATACGGCTGATGAGGCGGGTGGCGAGCAGGGAGTGCCCGCCGAGGTGGAAGAAGCTGTCATCGATGGTGACGGCGGGCAGGCCCAGCACGTCGGCGAAGAGGCCGGTGAGGCTCTCCTCGGTGGCGTTACGCGGTGCCCGCCCGCCGCTCTCCGCCTGGGAGGCATAGTCAGGCGCGGGCAGTTGAGCGCGGTCCACCTTGCCGTTCGGCGTCAGCGGCCACCGCTCCAGCACGACCACGGCCGACGGGACCATGTACTCCGGCAGCGACTCCCCGACCAGCTCCCGCAGCACCGCCGGCTCGGGCGCTTCCGAGCCGCCCGTCCCCGTCACATAGGCAACGATCCGCTGGTCGCCCTCGCGGTCCTCCCGGACCAGCACCACGGTCCGGGAGACCAGCGGATGCCGCATCAGCACCGCCTCGATCTCCCCCAGCTCCACCCGGTGCCCGCGCACCTTCACCTGGTGGTCGGTCCGGCCGAGGAACTCCAGCTGACCGTCGTCCCGCCACCGTGCCAGGTCGCCCGTGCGGTACATCCGGCTGCCGGGCGCACCGTACGGATCGGCGACGAACCGTTCCGACGTCAGCCCCGCCCGCCCCAGATAACCGCGCGCAAGCCCCGGGCCGGCGATGTAGAGCTCACCCGCGACACCCTCCCCGACCGGCTGCAGAGCGGCGTCGAGGACATAGCCGCGCGCGTTGTCCATCAGCCGGCCCAGCGGCAGCACACCGTCGGGGGTCGGCTCACCGGGCTCCAGCCGGAACTCGGCCGCGTTGACGGTCACTTCGGTCGGCCCGTACACATTCAGCACGGTGGCCGCCGGGTGACGCCGCCGCCACTCGTCCAGAACGGAACCGATCAGCGCCTCACCGCCCAGCATCAGCTCCTCGGTCGGGGAGAAGCCCGCCGGGAGCACATCGAGCAGCGGCAGATGGCTGGGCGTGGCCTTGAGGAAGGTGCACTCCGGCGCTCCGCCGAACGCGTCCTCCTCCAGCGGGCCCGCCAGCACCCGGCCACCGCTGACCAGCGGCACCCACAGCGAGGTGACGGTCATGTCGAAGGACACCGACGAGTGCCACAGCGAGGTGCCGCGGGCGCTCGGGTACGTCTGCCGCGACCAGCCGAGATAGTCGGCGAGCGCACGGTGCTCGATCACGACCGCCTTCGGCACGCCCGTGGAGCCCGAGGTGTAGATGACGTAGGCAGGGTGCGCCGGACGCAGCGGCGATATCCGCTCCCCGTCACCGAGGTCCGTCTCCCCGGCCCGGGACAGCGCCTGCATCACGGCAGGATCGTCCAGCAGCACGGCCCGCCCGTCGAAGCCCTCCGCCGCCTCCGCCGCCTCCGCGGCCCCGGCAGTGGTGAGCAGGCAGGCCGGGCGGGCGTCGGACAGCATGAAGGCGACACGGTCCACCGGGTAGTCGGTGTCCATCGGCAGATAGGCGGCACCCGTCTTCGCCACCGCCAGCAGCGACACCACGAGTTCGAGGGAGCGCGGCACCAGGACCGCGACGATCCGCTCGGGGCCCACGCCCCGCTCCGTCAGCAGCCGGGCCAGCCGGTTGGCGCGGGCGTTCAACTCGCGGTAGGTGAGCTGCTCGTCACCACAGCCGAGCGCCGGCGCGTCAGGAGTCCGCCGCACCTGGTCCTCGAAGAGCTCGGGAAGCGTCAGCGCGGCGAAGGGCCGCTCATTTCCCTGCCACTGCGCCTGGGCCTTCGGACCACTCATCGGGGAACTCCTTGTGCATCAGCAGAAACGCGGCACATCAACCGACGGGAGGCTAAGAACCTCGGGTTTCAGTGCGCTATTGAAGCCATTTCGCTTGCTGAGCTGGGGTTTTTCCGCGTATGACAACGGCCCCCGCCGTGTGGCGAGGGCCGGTTACTCAGCGTCTGCTGCGAGTTCAGGCGGGGAACTCCCCACCCTTGACGGCAGCGACGAACGACGACCAGCCGTTCGCGGAGAAGGTGAGAGCCGGGCCGTTGGGGTCCTTGCTGTCGCGGACGGGGACGGCGCCGGGGATGTTGGCGGCGACCTCGATGCACTGGCCACCGTTACCGCTGTAGGAGGACTTGAACCAACGGGGGGATTCGGTCGTCACGGTGTGCCCTTTCGTAACTTGCTGATCATCGCCACGGCTGCCGCTTGCGACAGCGCCTCGGCCTGTAGTTGATGGTAGGCCGTGAGCATCGGCAGCACGGATCGCGTATCCCGTTCCAGATGCCCCCGTTGCGCGGACTCGGCATACGACATGATCGAGCGGTCCGGCATGGTGAGTACGGTTATGGGCAGGCTGAACGGTCGCCGCGCGCCCATGGAGAACGGCGCTACCTGTAATACAGTGTTGGGTCGTTCGGCGAACTTCAGCAAGCGTTCGAACTGAGCATCCATGATCGCGGGATCACCCAGCGGTCGGCGGATGCAACTCTCGTCAAGCACCGCAAGAATCAAGGGTGACGGGGTGCGGGCAAGTGTGGCTTGCCTTCGCGACACCAGCTCGACGCGTTCTTCGGCTTGTTCGGGTGTGATGGCTTCCCGCCGAACTGCGTCAGCTTCCAGGGTTGCCGCGTACTCCGGAGTCTGGAGCAGACCTGGAATGACGCCTACTTCGTACAGCCGGATCTCTACTGCTCGGCCCTCGTAGTCGACGTACTCCGGGAACCCCTCCAACAGGCTGCCGTGCTTGATCTCGCGGTACTCACGCTCGAACGAGTCCGGTGTGCCCTCAAAGCCGAAGACACGGTCCACGCTACGCGAGAACCGGAGAGTCGGAGGTTTCCGACCATTTTCGACGGCCGAAACATGCACGCTCGAATATTCCGCGCGTTCGGCCAGGTCCTCTTGAGTCCAGCCGCGCGCCTCTCGCAGGCTGCGTAAACGTGCTCCGTAGGCCGCTTCAGGGGAGGCGTCGGGGTTCAAGTCGTTGCGATTCAAAGGGCCTTCACTGTCCTTCCGTCCGCAAGTGACACGTTGAATGGTCCCTGACTCTAGGTCACGCTGAGGACTCCTGGTAGTGGAACCACTACGGAGAGGAGTAGCCGTGTCCGGCAGTCTGACCCCACCCGTACAGCTCGGCGAACCCCGGCCCGCCCCGAAGCCCGCGGCAGAGTGCGATGTCTGCCAGGCGCTGGTAAACGAGCGGCAGTTGGCAGAGGCACGGGGCGACAAGAGCAAGGTTGTTGACCTGAACATCGAACTCAGGAACCACCCCGAGCACGAGGGGCAGTGACTCCCGCCCCGGCGTCCAAAACCCTGGACAGGTGAGCGCCGGGACGGGTGACCAACCGCGGAGGAAAACCTCCGCGGCCTACGGGTCATGCCCTCGACCGTACGGCGGCATGGCCCCTTACGAAAGAGGAGGTCGGTAGATGAGTGCCCTAGCTGTCGAGACGTATGAGACGCGCACGCCCGACGCCGAAGGCTGGCGCGGAATCCCGTTCCGGCACCCCGCGGACATGGAGGCGGACGGCGGCAGGCACGACGGCGGGCCCATGCCCCCGGAGGCACCCCGCGAGCCGCAGCCGCAGGGCGGGGACGGCAAGTAGTGCCTGTGCGGACGGGCCGTCGCCGGTCGACCCCCGACGACGGCCCGTCCGCTCCCGATCAGGTCCCCCGCTCAGACCCGAGACCGGTACTTCCACACAGACAACGGCAGGAACACCGCGATCAGCCCCGCGATCCACAGCAGCGCGCCCTGGGCGTGGGCCGCGACCGGGCCGCCGATCATCAGGTTGCGGGACGCGTCGACGACCTGGGTCATCGGGTTGTTCTCCACGAAGATCCGCAGCCAGCTGGGCATGGTGTCCGGGGCGACGAACACCGAACTGCCGAACTGCAGCGGCAGCATGGCGATCGTGGACACGCTCTGCACCGTGTCGATGCTCCGGGCGGCCAGGCCGATGAAGGCGTTCACCCAGCAGAGTGCGATCCCGTACAGCAGGAGCAGACCGAAGGCCGCGAGGGTGGGCAGCAGGCCGTTGTCCGCGCGGAAGCCGATGAGCAGGGCGAAGGCGAAGACCGCCAGCTGGCTGATCAGCAGCCGTACCGAGTCCGCCGAGACCCGGCCGATGAGCACCGCGGAGCGGGCGACGGGCATCGACCGGTAGCGGTCCATCACCCCGGAGGAGAAGTCGGTGTTGAGGGCGATGCCGGCGGTGCGGGAGACGATGGTGTGGTTCAGCGCCATGATGCCCGGCATCAGATACTGCCGGTAGTCCGCGCTGTTCCCGGCGATGGCGCCGCCGAAGGCGTAGATGAAGATCACGGAGAGGACGACCGGCATCAGGGCGGTGTCCAGCACCTGGCCCGGACTGGCCAGCGACTTGCGCAGGTTGCGGCGCGAGAGCGCCAGTGAGTGACGTACCAGTGAACTCATGCCGCGCTCCTAGCGGCGACGGGTTCCCTGGCCGCGGGTCCGGTGAGCTTGAGGAAGACCTCGTCAAGGCTCGGGATGTGGGTGTGCAGTGAGGCGAGCGGGATATCTGCTTCGCCGAGGGCGCGGACGACGGCGGTGAGTTGGCTGCCGCCGCCGGTGAGTGGCAGCTGGAGTCGTCCCTCGTCCGTCATGACGGTGGCCTCGGTGTGGCCCGCGGTCACCAGGACCTGGTGGATCCGCGCCAGGTCGCCGGGCTCCTCCGGCTGGATCCGCAGCATCTGGCCGCCCAGGCGCGCCCGCAGCTCGGCGGTGGAGCCGGACGCGATGACCCGGCCGCTGTCGATCACCACCAGGGAGTCGGCGAGCGCCTCCGCCTCCTCCATGTACTGGGTGGTGAGCAGCACGGTGGTGCCCTGTTCGGCGAGCCGGTTCACCTCCGCCCAGAGGCTGTTGCGGCTGTGCGGATCGAGGCCCGTGGTCGGTTCGTCGAGGACCAGGACGCGGGGGTCGCCGGTGAGGCTGGCCGCCAGGTCGAGCCGGCGGCGCATCCCGCCCGAGTAGCCGCCGACGGGCCGCTTGCCGGCCTCGGTCAGACTGAAGCGTTCCAGCATCTCGTCGGCGCGGGCCCGGGCCTTGCGCCCGCGCAGGTTGAACAGCCGGGCGATGAGATAGAGGTTCTCCCAGCCAGAGATGTCCTCGTCCACCGAGGCGTACTGGCCGGTGAGTCCGATCAGCGGGCGCACCCGGGTGGCCTCGCGCACGACGTCGTGCCCGTGCACCAGGATGCGCCCGCTGTCGGGTCGGACGAGCGTGGAGACCATGCGCACCAGCGTGGTCTTGCCGGCGCCGTTGGGGCCCAGCAGCCCGAGCACCCGGCCGGCCGGAACCTCCAGGCTGACCCCCCGGATCGCCGCCGTACTGCCGAAGCTCTTCGCCAGATTCTCGATCCGGATGGCAGGGGTCATGGGCTCCAGGTCCTTTCGGGAATTGCGGTACGGAGGCTGTCAGTCAAGGACGTAACCGTCTCCGGACCGGGATCCGCGGGAGCGGCGCAGATCGGTGAGGACGAAGGTGCGCTGGAGCCAGCGGTCGCGGCCGTCGTAGCGCGGCTGGAAGGCGCTGCGCCCGTGGGTGGTGACCCGGTTGTCGACGATCGCCAGATCGCCGGGGGCCAGCACCGTGCTCTGGCCGGTCCGCTCGAAGGCGTCCCCGAGCTCGTCCATCGCCCGGCGGGCGCGGTCGGTGACCGGCTTGGTGGCCGCGAAGTCGATCCGCAGATCCGGGTCCTCGGGCGCCCCGAAGATCACCGGGTGCGGCTCGGTGCCGCCGTCGGACGCGCCGAAGGACGGTGGGGGAGCGGTGATGAACTCCGGTGCGGACAGTGCCGCCCGGGTCTCCTCGCTCAGCAGCGGCATCGCCCCGCGGATACCGGCGGTGCGCAGCGCGGCGACCTTCTCGTGGTCGGAGCGCAGGCACAGCAGCATGACGAAGTCGGGGCGGTGCGGATGGAAGGCGTTCTCGTTGTGGAAGGTCAGCAGGACCGAGCCCGCGTTCCCCTGGAACTCCTCCTTCCCCGGCACCGGCACCACGTCCTGGACCAGGGCGCCGGTCTTCTCCGGCCGGAAGGCGGCCGGGTCGCCGAGACCGCAGGCCACCATCGTCAGCACCGCGGCGGAGACCGAGCCCGCACGCTGCACGGAACCGGCACCGGACGGGGTGTCGGGCAGCGCGGCCTCGTCCACCGGAAGGCCGCGCAGCAGCAGCACTCCGCTGCGCCCGGAGTCGCGGCGGAACTCGTGCAGCGGCCGGCGCAGCCCGAGCGGCAGCTCCGACCAGCCGGTGCGCGCGGCATCGACCCAGTCGGCGCTGTCCACCAGGGCGGCACCGGCGGACATCACCCGGCGGGCGGTCTGCTCCGCCGCCACGGATTCGTCCGGGGTCAGCGACGCGATCCGCGCCGCGGCCCCGGTATCGAGTGTCACGGTCATCAGGAGGCCGCCTTCGGGGCGTCGGCGGAGCCCTCCATCGCACGCACCAGACTCAGCGGACGCATATCGGTCCACTGTGCGGCGATGTACTCCAGGGCCTCGGCGCGGCCGGTCTCGGGCAGGGCGGCCTTCCAGCCGTCCGGGACCTCGGCGAACGCCGGCCACAGGGAGTACTGGCCCTCGTCGTTGACCAGGGCCAGGTAGCGGCCCTCGGTGTCCTCGAACGGGTTGGTCATCGTATTGCCTCTCTCGTCTCATGGCTGGGGTGCGCGGGCCCGAGCGTGTCCTCGCCGTAGACGCCCTGCACCCAGTTGGTGTGGTAAACGGTGTCGAGATAGCGCTCGCCCATATCGGGCGAGATGGCGACCGAGGAGAGCCCCGCCGGTCTGCCGTGCTCCGTCAGCCACCGGTCGGCGCCGCTGACGACCGTCCCGGTGGAGCCGCCGAACAGGAAGCCGCGCCCGGCCAGCCGGTGGCACATGCGCACGGTGTCCGGTTCCGGTACGAGCAGCACCTCGTCGACGTAGTCCTCGTCCAGCAGCGGCGGACGGACCCCGGACCCCAGGCCCGGGATCATCCGGGGCGACGGCGGGTGGCCGAAGGCGACGGAGCCGACACTGTCGACGGCCACGATGCGGACCTCGGGCCGGTGCTCCTTGAACCAGCGGGCGCAGCCCATGAGGGTCCCGGTGGTCCCCGCCCCGACGAAGAGGACGTCCAGCTCCGGATAGCTCCGGTGGATGCCGGGGGCCGTGTACCGGTAATGCGCCCGCCAGTTGGCGGGGTTGACGTACTGGTTGAGCCAGACGTACCGCGCGTCCTCCTCGCACAGCTGGCGTACGTAGGCGATCCGCGCACCGAGGAAACCCCCGTCGGCCGCGGGCTCCGCGATCGTGTGGACGGTGGCGCCGAGGGCCTCCATCAGCCGCTTGGAGGCCAGGTTGCACCGGGAGTCGGTGACACAGACGAAGCGGTAGCCCTTGCTGGCCGCGATGACGCTCAGCGCGACGCCCAGATTGCCGGACGAGGACTCCACCAGGATCGAACCGGGGGACAGCTTCCCGGCCTCCTCCGCGGCCTCGACCATTTCCAGCGCGGCCTTCTGCTTCACCGATCCGGTGAAGTTGAAGCCCTCGCACTTGAGGTGGAGCGGGATACCGAGTACGGCGTCGAGATCGACGTACAGGTCTTCCTCGTTGAATTCCTGCGGAGCCGAAATAGTCGGCACGGGTGCCTCCCGCCCTAGCCGTAACGGCGCATCTCGTGGAAGAAATCGTCGACGACCTGCAACTCGCCCGATTCCTTCACGGATTCATAGACATGCCTGCCGAGTGCCAGATCCAGCACTCCCAGGCCGAACGGGGAGAAGATCACCGGCCGGTCGGCCGGCGGCCGCAGCTGCCCCGTCAGGACGTCGTGGAGCGTGCCGTCGAGGAAGTCCCGGTGGCCCACCCGCTGTTCCGCCAGGTGCACCGAGGTGTCCGCCTTCAGGCAGTGCTCCACGTCGTCGACGATGTTGGCCGCGCCGAGCACCACCTCGGGCGACAGATCGCGCAGCGAGACATGCAGCACCAGGGGGTTGTGCGCGAACCACCCGGGCTCGGTGACATGCGGGGTGCCGGCGACGGTGGCGAAGACCACCAGGTCGCAGGAGCGGATCAGCTCCTCGGCGGAGCCGTGCACGGTGACCGTGCCGGACTCGCCGGACTGGCGCAGGTAGTCGGCGAAGCCGCCCGCGTGCGCCGCCGACAGATCGTGCACCCCGATCTCGTCGAACTGCCAGCCGGTGCCCGCCAGATAGGTGTGGATGTAGCGGGCGATCAGGCCGACGCCGAAGAACCCGATCCGGGCCGGCCGGCCGCCGCGCGCGGCGCTGATCCGGTCGGCGGCGAGCGCCGCGGAGGCCGCGGTGCGCGCGGCGCTGATGATGGAGCTCTCCAGACACGCCAGCGGGTAGCCGGTGTCGTGGTCGTTGAGGATGAGCACCGCCGAGGCGCGCGGGATACCGGCCTCGACGTTCTCCGGGAAGCTGGAGATCCACTTCAGGCCGTCCGTGGGCAGCTCACCGCCGATCGAGGCGGGCAGCGCGATGATCCGGGAGGACGGGCGGTCGGGGAAGCGGAGGAAGTACGACGGCGGGTTCACCGTCTCGCCTCCGCCGTGCAGCCGGTAGGCCGTCTCGATCAGGTCGACGACGCCTTGGTGGTGCGCGTCGAGGACCCGGTGCACCTGGGCTCCGGAGATGACGGAGAACGAAGGCGCAGCGTGCTGCTGGGGCATGTGAAGCTCCGTGGAACCGTAGAAGAGAAGAGGGACCTGAGGCGTGTGGTGCGGGCCGGCCCTTCTAGTCGGCGGAGGGCCGGACATGCCCGTCGAGGCGCACCGGGTCGCCGAAGAGCGCCACGATCTCGCGGTCGCCCTCGTAGGCCTCGCGGCTGTGCGCCGTCCGCAGGTTGTCGACCACGAGCAGATCGCCCGCCTGCCACGGCTCCCGCACGGTCGCCGCCGTGTACACCTCGTTGATGGTCTCGACGACCTGCGCCGGGACGGGCTCGCCGTCGCCGCGGAAGGTGGTGAACGGCAGGGAGCCGGGCCCGTAGAGGGACACCAGGTACTCCCGCACCGCCGGGTCCATGGTCAGCTCGTTGAGGAAGGCGATCTGGTTGAACCAGAGCCGTTCACCGGTCGCGGGGTGGCGTACCACCGCCGCGCGGTGCTGGACGGTGCGCAGCCCGCCGTCCGGCAGCCACTCGTGGTCCAGGGCGTGCGCGCGGCAGTACGCGTCGACCTCCGCGGTGTCCTGGGTGCCGAACGACTCGGCCCAGCTCACGCCGATGTCACGGTAGGTGCGGGCCAGCCGCCAGCCGTCGCGGGCGAAGCGCTCCACGAGGTCGGCGGGCAGCTTCGCCAGCACCGTCCGGGCGTCGGCCACGGCGGTCGCGCCGCCGGTACGGGGTGCCGTCAGACAGCCGAACAGGGCGATGGCTGGCACCTCGTCGCCGTAACTGCGCTCGTGGTGCATGCACATCGGCTCGTCGGCCGGCCACTCCGAGGCGCCGTACACACCGTCGCCGAAGTCGGTCCGGCCGGTGAAGCCCTCCCGCTCGGTCATCGGCGTCACCCCGAGCGCCTGCGCGGCCCGGCCCAGATCGGCGGGCGCCGCCAGGCCCAGGCCCCGGACGAGCAGGGCGCCGTACCGGCCCAGCAGGGCGCGCACGGTCTCGCCGGGGAGGTCCGGACCGGTCACCCCGAGGACCGGGGTGCGGCCTTCGCCGAGGATCAACTCGGCGCCGTCACCGAGGGTTTCGGGGACGGCCGTACCGTCAAACGTGGCTGTCAACTGGCTGCCTTCCTGGATTCGGAGCCTCGGCGGCCCGGCGGTCGAGCAACGCCGCACATTCCGCGAGAACCGGGTGCTGCTGGAGTTCGACGGGCGTCACCACACGGTCGAGCGCGATCGCCAGCCGCAGCATGGAGAGCGAGGTCCCGCCGCTGTCGAAGAAATGGGAGGCACGGCCGATCCGGCCGGCCGGCACCTTCAGGACCTGGGACCACAGCTCCGCGAGCCGCCGCTCGGTGCCGGTGCGCAGCTCCACGCCGTCGCCCGCGGACTCCTCCTGCCCGGCGAGCCGGGTCAGCGCCTTGCGGTCGATCTTGCCGTTGGCGGTGAGCGGCAGCACGTCGAGCCGGCGGAACCGGCTGGGGATCATGTAGCTGGGCAGCGCCGCGCCGAGCGACTCCAGGAGCGTGGCGTCGGACAGCTCCTCGCCGCTGTGGAAGGCCACCAGCTGCCGGCTCTCGCCCTCGCCGGTGACGACGACGGCGCTGTCCCGCACCCCGTCCACCCGGAGCAGCTGGTTCTCCACCTCGCCGATCTCGATCCGGAAGCCCCGGATCTTGACCTGGGCGTCCCGGCGGCCGAGGAACTCCAGCCGCCCGTCCGGCAGCCACCGCCCGAAGTCGCCCGAGCGGTACATCCGTTCACCGGGCAGCAGCGGATCGGGCATGAACGCGGCCCGGGTGCGCTCCTCATCGTTGACGTATCCCCGTCCGACGCAGACGCCGGAGAACAGGATCTCGCCCGGGGAGCCGAGCGGCACCAGCCGCAGCCGCTCGTCGACCACATGGATCCGCACATTGGCGACCGGCTTGCCCAGCGGCACCGAGGCCTGTTCGGGCACCCGGCGCATCACCTCGTGGTTGGTGTCGTCCGAGGTTTCGGTCAGGCCGTACGCATTGACCAGCGCGACGTCGGGGAACGTGGCGAACCAGCGCTCCACCAGCTCCTTCTTGAGCGCTTCGCCGGTCGCCGACACATGGCGCAGCCGGGGCAGCGCGCGGGGGCTGCGCTCCAGCTCCGTCAGCACCACTTCGAGATAGGAGGGCACGGCCTGGAGGACCTCGACACCGCCGGTGTCGAGCGTCTCGATGAAGCGCGCGGTGTCCAGGATGTCCGGCTGCCCGATGATGAGGGTGCGTCCGCCGACGGCCGGTGCGGCCACCAGCTGCCACAGGGAGATGTCGAAGCACTGCGGCGCGGTCTGTGCGACCACCCGGCCCTCGGTGATCTCCAAATCGTCGATCTTGGCGAGGAGATGGTTGAGGAAGCCCGCGTGCTCGCACACGGCGCCCTTGGGCGCACCGGTCGAACCGGAGGTGAAGTAGATGTACGCGCTCTGGCCGGCGGCCACCGGGATGCCGGGGTCGGTGACCGGGTGGTCCTCGGCGAGCAGAGTGTCCAGATGGTCCGCGCGCACCCCGGGCAGCCCGGCCAGCGCCTCGGTCAGTCCCGGGGAGGCATCCCGCTCGGTCAGCACCCGGCGGCAGTCGGCGCGCACCAGCATGCCGCTGATCCGGTCGGCCGGGAAATGCGGCTCCACCGGCAGATAGACACCGCCGGCCTTGAACACGGCCAGTACGGCGACCAGCCAGGGGAGATTGCGTTCGGTGACCACCGCGACGACGTCCTCGTCGTGCAGCCCGCCGCGGCGCAGCGCGTGGGCGACGCGGTTGGCGCGCTCGTTGAGCTCCCGGTAGGTCCAGGACTCGGTGCCGTGGACGGCGGCGATGTCGTCCGGGCGCAACCGCACCTGGTCCTCGAAGAGTTCGTGCACCCGGCGGTCGGGCAGCTCGCGCCGCGGGCCCGCGAACTCGGCCAGCTGCTGTGCGACCTCCCGCTCCGGCACCGGGCTCCACTCCTGGTGGTCCGCCCCGGGCCGCTCGGCCAGCTCGCGCAGCGCGGCGAGCAGATAGCCCGCGAACCGGTCGGCCTGCTCGCCGTCCAGGGCGTCGGGGCGGTGGCTCAGCACCAGCTCCAGCCGGTCGCCGGTCCGGGAGAGGCCGGCGGCGAGCACGGTGCCGTCCGTCAGGTCCTCGGGGCCGGGTGCCCGGCCGGCGACCAGGACGGTGTCGAACAGCGGCTCCGTCCGGCCGGTCTCGGCGCGCAGCTCGTCCAGGGCCTGCGGCGCATGCCGCCCGACCTCGTCCGCCAGCTGTGCGACCTCGGTGACGAGTTCCGCCCACGAGCCCTGGGAAAGCGCGGCCCACAGGGGCAACGGGCTTTTCTCCGGGCTATCTTCGGGCAGATATCCGGTCACCACGGAGGAGTCGCCCGTCACCGCCGCCAGGACGCGGACATAAGCGGCCAGCAGCAGGGTGTCCGGAGAAAGACCCTGTCCTTCCGAAAGTCCCGGCCGTTCCGAAAGACCTCTGCGTTCCGAAAGGAGCAGCAGTGCCTCTGCGGTCCCGGCGGGAATCGCGGTGCGACGCACGGCAGGCAGGTCCGCCGGAATCCTCGACCACCGGGGCAAAGGGGTGAACCCGCCGCCGAGAACTCTTTGCCAGAATACGCGGTCCGCAGCCATCACACCGCAACCTCCTTTATGGCCCTGCCGGTTGTCATTACTCGGTGCTGTCCCATGAGCGAACAAGACAGTAGGGCGGCGGCTTATTGGCCAGATATCGTGCCGCCGGCCACGGGCGATACTCCGTATTGCGCGGGCCGGAGATATTCGGCGGACCGGGAGAACGCCGGCTTCAGGCGTCCGCCCGGAGTCCGGCTCGGACGTCCGTCCGGAGCCCGCCTCAGGCGTCCGCCCGGAGCGGAGCGCCCTGCGGGACGGCGACCGGGGAGTCATCGGTCTCCCCGGGCGGCGGCTCCGGCGGTTTCGTCCCCAGCAGCTTGAGCAGCGGCCCGGTCATCGCGGTGGTGCCGACCGCCATCAGGACCAGCACCGTCAGGCCCGTCGTGCTGATCAGATGGCGCTGCCAGCCGATCCCGGCGACCACCAGCTCGGTGACCCCGCGGCAGTTCATCAGCGCGCCGAAGCGCAAGGCTTCCTTCGGCCGGTACCCCATCGCCCGGGCGGCGCCGCCCGCACCGACGATCTTGGTCAGGGTCGCCACGACGACGACCCCGGCGAGAACCAGCCAGTGCCACGGGTCCCGACCCAGCGCCCCGACCGAGACATTGAGCCCCACACCGGCGAAGAACAGCGGCAGCAGCACCGTCAGGGTGAAGCCCTGCAGCTGCTGGTTCATCCGGTGGGTGACCGCGGAGTCCCGCGGGACCGCCGTACCGAACAGGAACGCCCCGATGACCGCGTGCAGCCCCAGCAGATGCGTCAGCACGGCATAGCTGATGGCGCCGACCAGCAGCAGGGGCAGCAGCGTCCCCTTGCCGGGCCGTTCCTCCGCGCGCCGCACCACGGTCGCCAGCAGCGGACGCACGACCAGCGCGGTGAACGCCACCAGGGCCACCACCAGCGCGATCGTGCTGCCCATGTCGGTGGCGTCACCGGACCCGGTCGCCGCGAGGATGACGGTCAGCGCGAGCCAGGCGATACCGTCGCCCACCGCCGCGCTGGCCAGCGCGAACTGGCCGACGGGGGAGCGGTCCAGACGCAGATCGGTGAGGATCCTGGCGAGCACCGGCAGCGCCGTCACCGACATGGCCAGCCCGAAGAAGCAGAGGTAGCCGAAGTCGTGCGGGGTCGAGCCGCGCAGCATGGCGGGGGCCGCCGCCGCGAGGGCGAGCCCGGCCACGAACGGCAGACCCATCGCGCCGAGCACGCTCACCCCGAGCGAACCGACGGCCTTCTTGGGGGTCTCCATGCGCAGCTCGCAGCCGAGCAGGAACATGAAGACGATCAGCCCGAGCTGGGCCACCGTGTTGAGGGCGGAGACGACATCGGCGGAGAGCAGCCAGGCCTGCCCGGACGGCCACACCCAGCCCAGCAGCGAGGGGCCGAGCAGCAGACCGCCGAGGATCTCACCGATCACCAGCGGCTGGCCGAGCCGGCCCAGCAGCGCTCCCAGCAGATGGCTGAGCAGAATGATCACCATGACGGCGAGCAGGAACCTGGCCGTCGTGTCGACCTCGGTCGACGAGCCCCCGGAGCCCAGCCGGCCCCACCACAGCCCTATGGCCCCGAGCAGCAGGACGACGCCTGCGATGACCTTCAGCATGACGTCAGGGGGGTGTCGAGGGCGAGCGGCGCGGCGGGGGCCTCGCCGCCCGGCCAGGAGGCGAAGCGCCGTGCCCCGTACAGCAGCGGGGTCCCGGGGTCCTGGGTGACACCGGTGACCGCGCCCACCACGAGGGTGTGGTCGCTCACCTCGACCAGCTTCGTCACCCGGCACTCGGCGACCGCGAAGGCGTCGTCGGCCAGCCACGGCAGCCCGGCCTCCGGCGAGCGCCGCCAGCCGACCTGGGAGAACCGGTCCGCGACCGGGTGCGCGAACACCTCACCGGCCCGCTGCCCCCGGTCGTGCAGGAGGTTCACCGCGAAGGCGCCGTACTCGCGCAGCGCGCCCAGGGTCTCTCCCCGGGTGGTCAGCCAGACGGAGAGGGTCGGCGGCGCGGTGGTCACGCTCGACAGCGAACTGCACGTCAGCCCGCGGGGCCGGTCGTCCGTCCCGTACGTGGTGATCACGGCGACGCCGGTGGGGAAGGCGCCCATCAGGGAGCGGAAGTCGTCGGCCGGCACCGGGCGGGTGGCCGTGTCCGGCGCGGACGGGGGTGGGGGAAGGCTAGCCATGGTGAGGTCGTCCTCCGGTTGGGGCGCCGGGCCGTTCCGGGGACCGGCCCCCGGACTCCCGGCCGAGCAGGCGGGTGAAGCGCCGACGCCCGTACCCGCCGGGGGGACAGGGGTAGGGGCGTCGGCAGCAGAAGTGAGCCCGGGGGCTCAGCTGTTGAGGGAGGCGATGTACTCGTAGCAGCTGGGCAGGGCGGCGACCAGCTCGTCCGCGTCCGCCTTGAGCCGCGCGAGCTCGGCGCGCGCGTTCGTCGGGTCGATGTGCGCGAGGGAGGGGCGCGGCCGCTTCGGCTCATGGCCCAGGCCCAGCATCATCGTGATCCACGAGTACTGCTCGAAGCCGTGGTACGGCTGGTAGATGGTGCGCTCGTCGAGCAGGTGCGAGGCGCCGATCGCGAGGCGCTCGGCGAGCCCGTCCGGAAGGGCGCGGGTCTTCGCCTCCTTCCAGTACGGGGTGTCCTCGCGCTGCGCCGCCTTGTAGTGCAGGACCAGGAACTCCTTGACCCCGTCCAGGACCTCGGCGACCCGGTTGTTGTAGTCGTCGACCAGCGCCGGGTCCCAGTTCTCGTCCGGGAAGTTCTTCACCAGCTGCTCGATGCCGTGCTGGATGAAGAAGATGCCGGTGGACTCCAGCGGCTCGACGAAGGCGCTCGACAGGCCGATCGCCACACAGTTGTTGACCCACGAGCGGCGGTTGCGCCCGATGCGCATCCGGATGTGGTTGGCCTCCAGGTCGTCCTGGCCGGGGGCGACGTGCTCCCGCAGGGTGCGCTCCGCCTCCTCCGGGGTGCAGAACTCGTCGGAGTACACATAGCCGTTGCCGTTCCGCCCGAACAGCGGGATGTTCCAGATCCAGCCGGCGTCCATCGCGGTCGCGGTGGTGTACGGGTTCATCCCGGTGGTGGCCTGGTCGGCCTGCGGTACGCGCAGCGCGACGGCGCGGTTGTTCGGCAGCACGTCCTGGAAGGACTCGAACGGCTCGTCCAGGGTCTCGTTGATCAGCATGCCCTTGAAGCCGGTGCAGTCGATGAACAGGTCACCGGTGAGGTCACCGTGCTCGCGGGTGGCGACATGGCTGATCCAGCCACGCTCGTCGCGGCCCACCTGCGTCACGTCGTCGACGACATGGCGGACACCGCGGTCGGTGCCGTACTTGGTCAGGAACTTCGCCAGCAGCGCCGCGTCGAAGTGGTACGCGTACGGGAACTGGGCCCGCTGCTCCTCCAGCGTCGAGCGGCCCAGCGAGCCGTCGAGACCGCCCGCGAACAGGGACCCGTCGAGCAGCCGCGGCGAGCGCTTGGCCTCGCACAGCGCCGGCGTGATGAAGCAGGAACGGTCGAACGGCTGGCTGCGGTCGCCCTCCTGCAGCCACCAGTCGGCGAGGGTGTAGCCGTCGGACGTCCGCAGCCGCTCGAAGGGGTGGTAGAAGTGGTGCCCGGGCTCCCGCCAGTTCTCGAACCGGATTCCCAGCTTGTACGAGCCGGAGCACTCCGGCATCCATTCGCGCTCGTCCAGGCCGAGATAGTCGAAGAAATGCCGGACCGTGCTGAAGGTCGCTTCGCCGACACCGATGGTCGCGACGCGGTCGGATTCAACCAGAGTGACGTTGATGCGGTCACCGTACGCCGCCTTCAGGTACGAGGCGCTCATCCATCCCGCAGTGCCGCCGCCGACAATGACCACTGAATTAATCACGCTGTGACTCCTGTTGTTCGTGAACGGGCCTCAGAAGGGCGGGTGGGCTGATTCACGCACAGAAGTTAGACAGGTGGGCTTTTACTTCGTTATCGGGAAAGGAGCGATCTATATTAGCGGCGTCGCGCCGTCATCGGCAGATTCTTCGCGCCGTACATTCCGCGGGCGTGATAGGCGACGTCGCGGCCGTGGTCGACGCGCAGTTCACGGAAGGTGTCCAGCAGGGCGTTGAGCGCCACTTCCGCCTCCAGCCGCGCCAGCGGCGCGCCCACACAGAAGTGCCCGCCGCGCCCGAAGGCGACATGCCGGTTGGGCGTGCGCCGGATGTCGAAGCGGTGCGCGTCCGGGAACTGGTCCTCGTCGTGATTCGCCGAAATCACCCACGGGGTCACCATGCGGTCGGCCGGGATGAGATGGCCGCCCACCTCGACATCGGTCACGGTGACCCGGCTGACCGTGGTGAACGGTGAACGGAACCGCAGGACTTCCTCGATGGCGGACGGGATCAGGGAGCGGTCGGCGCGGAGTTCGGCATAAGCGTCCGGGTTGCTGTCGAGGCACTGCATGGCGTTGCCGATCAGCAGCGTCGTCGTCAGGTGACCGGTCAGGAAGAGGATTCCGGTGAATTTCACGACTTCGTCGTCGGTGAGCCGTTCGCCGTCGATCTCGGCCGTGGCCAGCCGGCTGATCAGGTCGTCCTTCGGGTCCGTCCGGCGCTTGCGGCAATGGCCCAGCAGATACTCGTCCATCTCACGGGTCGCGGCCTGGAACGTGGCGACGAAGTCCTCCGGCGCGATCGGCTGGTCGCCGAGCGCGATGAACCGGTCCGCCCACACCCGGAACAGGTCACGGTCCGAGGCGGGCACCCCCAGCAGCTCGCTGATGACGATCACCGGCAGCGGATACGTCAGCACGTCCACCAGGTCGAAGTGCTCCGCGTCGACCGCGGCCAGCAGCTCGTTCGTCACGGACGCGATACGGGGTTCCAGCCCGGCCACCGTCTTCGGGGTGAAGGCCTGATTGACCAGCCGGCGCAGCTTGCCGTGGTCCGGCGGGTCCATCGAGTTGATGTGCCCCTCGGTCAGCGGCTTCAGATGGGGCATGACACGGCTGGAGTCGTTGGAGAACGTCTTCGGGTCGGAGATGACCTGCTGCACGTCCTCGTAACGGAAGACGTGATACGGCCCGTCCCCCTCCTGCCACACGGGGTGCTCGGACCGCATCCTGCCGAGCCACTCGAACAACTCGTTGCTGCCGTCGGCATCCGGGACGGCGATCTCGTCGCGCACAGTCATCAGGACTCCTTCGTGGATACCCCGGCTTCAGCCGGGGGAGGAAACGAAGCTCCCGCGTGAGCGGGGCAGGGAATGGGCAATCGCCTCCAGGGCGATTGGCCGTACAGCCATCACGGGCATGAGGCAGCCCACAGTGATCAAGAGCTCTCAACTGTCAGTCCTCCCAGGTAGGTTCAGATCCATGACGACGGACGCGAAGACCACGGAGGGTTCCGGGCGCTGCCGGTACACCTTCCGTCTGCGCCTGTCGTCCACGGCCCGGCATGCCCTCGAAACCGAGTGGGACCGCTGCCGGTGGATCTGGAACGAATGCGTCGCGAAGTCCAAGGCCGTACACCTGCACAACAAGGCGCACCCCGAGGACAAGCAGACGTGCGGGCCGGTTCAGCTCGCGAAGATGCTGACCGAAGCTCGCGCGGTGACGCCCTGGCTGGCTGAGGGCGCATGTGTTCCACAGCAGCAGTTGATACGAGACTTCGGCAAGTCCCGCGCCAAGGCCCTCATGGACATCAAGGCCCGGCTGCCGATGCGGCAGCGGTCTGGGATGCCGAAGTACAAGAAGAAGCGCGAGGCCCTGCCGACGCTGGAGTACACCAAGACCGCGTTCCGGCTCAAAGACGGCCGTCTCCACCTGGCCGGCGGAACCGTGCTGAGGGTGGTGTGGTCGCGCGCGCTGCCCCGACCCCCGTCCTCGGTGCGGGTCTACCGAGACAGCATCGGGCACTGGTACGCATCCTTCGTGGTGGCCACGACGGCCGAGGCCCTGCCCGCTACAGGCCGCGTGATCGGCATCGACTGGGGCGTGAAGGAGACCGCGACCACCACGTCCGACGCCCATGACCTGCCGCACGCGCAGCATGGGAAGGCCGCCGCGCAGAAGCTCGCGAAGTACCAGCGGATGATGGCGCGCCGCAGGCCGAAGAAGGGCCGGCCAGGTTCGAAGGGCTACCGCGAGGCGAAGCGGCAGACCGCAAAGCTCCATAAGAAGGTTGCCCGGCAGCGTCAGGACACCGGCCGCAAGTGGGCCAAGCGTGTGGTCCGCGACCATGACGCCCTGGCCGTGGAGGACTTCCAGTCGAAGTTTCTGACAAAGTCGACCATGGCTCGCAAGGCGGCTGATGCCGCGATCGGCGCGACGAAGGCTGCGCTGGTCGAGATGGGCCGCAAGCACGGGCGCGATGTTCGCCTGGTGCACCCCGCGCACACCACGATGGACTGCGCACAATGCGGAGCGAGAACCAAGCACGCACTCCCCCTCTCAGAACGAACGTATGCCTGCACCGCGTGCGGAGCTGTCTCGCCCAGGGACAAGAATTCCGCCCGCGTGATGCTGGTCCGGGCTGGTCTTCAACCCGGCTGGCGTTGATCGTGTAAGACCTGCGCGCCCGCCGGGCCGCAGGCAACGTGAACCAGGAATCCCCGTCGTTTACGAGGGGGAGGAGTCAACGGTGGTGCCGGCTCGAACGCCAGCGGACGCTACCCCGCACCGTTTTCCGCGCGTTATCGGCACGGCACACCCACCGCCGCCCCGCGGTCAGCGCCCCGGCAGCGTCCGGCCCCCGCACGCCTCCGCCGACAGCCGGCTGATGTCCGCGCTCGCCTGCAACTCCCCCCACACCGAACCGATCTCGTGGAAGGTGTTGCGCGCGATCAGCAGATGCTGGCTGGCCCGGGTGAGCTGGTTCAGCTGCTGGCTGCAGGTGCCGAGCGCCAGATGGACCTTGGCGAGGAGGAAGAGGTCGTCGACCCGCTCCGCAATCTCCAGGGCGTCCGCCAGGATGCTCTCGGCCTCGTCGTACTGGCCCGACGCCACCAGGGTCTCCCCGATGCCCATCAGCGCATACGCCTCACCACGGGTGTCGCCCTTGCTGCGCACGATCCGCAGCACCCCGTCGTACGACTGCTTGGCGGCGTCGAAACGGCCCTGCTTCACATAGGCGGCGGCCAGCCGGTTGAGGGCCTGGGCCGCACCGCGGGTCTCCCCGAGCGCGGTGGCTATCCGCACGGCCTCCAGCGAGAGCCGGACCGCGGCGTCCGGGTTTCCCCACTCCAGCTCGATCTGTGACATCTGATTCAGGGTGTGTGCCTCGGCGGACGCGTCGCCCACGACCCGGAAGGTGTTGCGTGCCTCGTCGAGCCGGCTCATGGCGGACCGCAGGCCGCCCTGCACCCGGTCGGTGATCGCCATGTTCCGCAGCGTCAGCGCCCGGCCGTGCACCTCCCGCACACTGTCGAAGAGCTGGAAGGCCCTGGTGAAGAGCGGCGTGGCGGAGTCGAAGCGCTGCTGGAACATCTCCACGGAGGCGAGTTCGTAGCACATCGCCGCCTCCCCGCGGATGTTCCCCGCGTTCCGGTTGGCCTCCAGCGCCTTCTCGCTGACGGCGCGCCAGTCGTCGTAGTAGTTGCGCGTCTCGAAGAGGACCACGCTGGACATCGCCAGGTCCCAGGCGAGCTCCTCCATCCGGAGCGTGCAGGCCTGGAGGATCGAGGCCACCAGGGACGGGCGCTCGGCCTCGAACCAGTCGAGCGGCGATCCGAGGAGCCTGCCGACGAGCGGGGCATCGAGGTGCCGGCGCGGCGTCGACCCGTGGATGATCGCGAAATCGCCGCCGTACTCCCGGATATGGCCCTGCTCGGCCAGTGTGAGGTAGGTACGGAAGACCCGGTGGAGCGCGGCGCGGCGCTTGTCCTCGGCCTCGTCGGACTCGGCCCGCTCCCGTGCGTACAGCCGCAGCAGATCGTGGAAGCGGTAGCGCATGGTGCCGGTGGCGTCGCTGCCGATCGGGGTGAGCAGATGGGCGTCCACCAGCCGCTCGATCATGTCCTCGGCCTCGGCCGGCGAGACATCGAGGAGCGCGCCGCCCACCCACGCCGGGAAGTCCGGTACGTCGAGCAGCCCCAGCAGACGGTACATCCGGGCCGTCTGCTCGGTCAGGCCGCGGTAACTGAGGGCGAAGCTCGCGCGCACCTCCAGGCCGCCGGTGCTGAGTTCATCGAGCCGGCGGTGCTCGTCGCGGAGCCGGTCCACCAGATGCTGTACGGACCAGTGCTGCTTGGCGACCAGGCGGGCCGCCGCGATCCGCAGGGCGAGCGGCAGCCCGTCGCACAGCCGGCAGAGTTCGTTGACCGCCGCCTTTTCCGAGGTGGCCCGGCCCTCACCGGCGATTTTGGTGATCAGGGTCTGGGACTCGTGCGCGGTCATCAGGCCCAGATCGACCCGGACCGTGCCGGAATCGGCCGCCAATTGCTCCCTGCTGGCCGCGAGGACACAGCTGCGGCCGGTGCCCGGAAGGAGGGCCGTGATCTGGCTCATCGTACGAACGTTGTCGAGCACGATGAGCGATTTCCTGTCGGCGAGCACACTGCGGTAGAGCGAGGCGAGCTCGGCGGGGTCGGACGGTATCTGGTCCCCGGGCACTCCGAGCGCCCGGAGAAAACGCCCCAGCAGGGCGCCGGCCACGAATTCCGGCTGCTTGCCGTCGTACTGGGACAGATCGGCATACAGCTGGCCGTCCGGGAATTCCCCGGCGACCTTATGGGCCCAGTGCACAATGAGGCCGGTCTTGCCGACGCCGGCCACTCCGGTGATGAGTCCCATCCCCGGGGCCTTCTCCCCGAGCAGCCGGTCGAGTTCTCCGAGTTCCGCCGCACGGCCCTGGAACAGGTCCACGTCCGGCGGAAGCTGGGCGGGCACCACCATGGGCTTGACTTGCACCGGAAGAGTGAGCCCCGGGTCGTCCTGAAGAATGGACGCGTGCAATTCCTTTATCGCCACGCTCGGTTCGAGACCCAGTTCATCGACGAAGTTGCGCCGCCACATACGGAAACCCTCGGTCGCCTCGGCCCGGAGACCGGCGCGGTACTGGGCGAGCATGAGGTTGTACCGGAGCTGTTCGTGCAGCGGGGAACTGTTCGCGATCGAGGTCAGCTCGGAGATGATGTCCTGGTGGTGCCCCAGGGCGAGTTCCACCTCGGACCAGGCCTCGTAGGCCGCGTAGCGCCGCTCGTCGAGCCGGGTCGCCTCGTCCTCGACCGGCCGCCCGGTGACCCCCGCGAGGGCGGGGCCTTTCCACAGGTCGAGGGCCTGCCGGTACAGGACACGGCCCTGTTCGTGGCGGCCCTGCTTGACGTGTGCGGCGGCCTCGGCGACGAGTGAGGTGAACTGCAGGGCGTCGAGGTCGCTCCCGGTGGTCTCCAGGCGATAGCCGGGGTGGGTCGTCAGAATGACATCGCCCTCGACGCCCGCCTGTTTGAAGGACTTTCGCAGCGCCCCGATGCAAATGGCCACCTGCGTCCTGGCCGTGGCCGGAGGTTCATCGCCCCATACCGCGTCGACCAGGCTGTCGACCGATACGACACGTCCCCACGCGAGGATGAGCATCGTGAGAATGGTGCGCTGCCGGGGACCGTGGACCCCTATGATCCGGCCACTCCCGGTGATGACCAAGAGTGGCCTGAGTACCGAGTATTTGATGGCGCGAGGTATGGAACGGTCTTCTGGCATGGCTGTGTTACCCCCCGTGTAGCACGGCCCGCTAGGCCCGTGATCCAGCCACTATAGGGATCGTAACGCGACCGCTGAGCGTGGCTCCTGCCGAGGCCCGGGGCAGAGGTCTACTCCACCACTTTTGCGGGCTTTCGCGCCGTGATTTTTGTTGCCGAACAGGGCATCGGGGCACCGGGGCGGGTGGCCGGGAAACGCCGTTGCGGAGCGCCGTCGATGGGGGGAGGGTGTGCTGCGGGCGCCGGGCGAGGTGACCGGGCGGACGGTGACGGACCGAGGGCACCGCGCTGACGGCACATCAAAGCCTCCTGACCGAAAGGCGCCCCGGCAAGACCGCTTCCTGAATCCTGGGCGTCGTTGTGCCGGTGTTCATCCGCCGGACACCGCCGCGCTGCCATGGCCTGACGGACTGAATGGTCCACGGCTCCCGTCCGCCGCCCGGAAAAGTAGGCCAATAACGATGTGAAGCCGTCCCCGGATAAATTCATGCTTCATGGCACCGACGGTCGACCACCGTTCGTGCACGTATTAACTAGGGGGAATCATGACTGCGATACATGGCGTCACTGCCCGACGTGCCACCCCGGCCCAAATCGCCTGCGCCACCTTAGAGTTCCCCGCTGCCGTCCGCGTATCGCAGCAGGACTTTTCCGGGCGCCACCGGCGCAACCAGGACTGGGTGTGACAGCGGGCCGGTTGGGAGCCCGGGGCCTGCTCGCCGGGCCGGGCCCCGGCCGGCCCCTCGGCACCGCGCCGGCGTAGTCGACCCCCTACCTGAGAGCTACCGCAAAGCCCGCTCCGCAGTGTGATTCCCGCGGCCGTTCGCGTCACTAACCTCCTTTTCCAGTTCCCCCAACGGACAGGAAGGCAGGCCGGCGATGCGCGCTGCACGTCTCAGGCGTGGGCTGGCAATGGCCCTCACCGCATGCTCCATCGTGGTGACGGTCGCCGCCGCGGCACGGTCCACCGTGCCGGGTACGCCTGAGCAGCCGCGGCTCCCCGCGCTTCAGGCGGACAGCCTGGCGGCGCGGTACGCGGCGAACCACCGCTTCATCGCCCGGTCCGAGCGCGCGGCCCGGGACATGGGCGACACCGGCCGGGCCAAGGTGCTCGGCCGACTGGCGCGCGAGGACCGGCACTTCCTCTCGTTCAGCCCGCGCGGCGACGGCCAGGCCGTGGAGGTACTCGGCGACCTGGCCCACGCCGACCGGATCGCGGTCGTGGTGCCCGGCTCGGACACCACGGTCGACACCTTCGACCAACTGGGCACCGTCTACGCGTCGTTGAACGGCGGCGCACGGTCCCTGCACGCCGAGATGACCAAGCTCCAGCCGGACCGGAAGACCGCGGTGGTGGCCTGGTACGGCTATCCGGCGCCCCGCACCATGAGCCGGGACATCGTGTCCACCGACCGCGCACTGGACGGCGGCCGCCGCCTGGCCGGGCTGCTCGGGGACCTGCGCACGGTGAACGCCTCGGCCTCCGTGTCCATGCTCTGCCACTCCTACGGATCCGTGGTGTGCGCGACCGCCCTGCGCCGTATGGACGCCGCCGCCGAATCCTCCCTCGCGGACGTGGTGCTCTACGGCAGCCCGGGAACGGGCGTGCGCTCCCGGGCCGAACTGCACACCCGGGTCCCGGTGTGGGCGGGCCGGGGAGCGACCGACTGGATCGCGGGAGTACCCCACGTCAGCCTCGATCTGCTGGGCGAACAGGTCGGGTTCGGCACCGACCCCGTGACCGCCGCATTCGGTGCGCGGATCTTTCCCGCGGGCGCCGGCAGCCACAGCGACTACCTCCGCCCGGGCGGACTCGCGCTGCGCAACATATCCCTGATCGCGCTCGGCCGGGGCACGGAGGTCTCCCATGACTGATCTGGAACTGCGCCCGCCGTCACCGGTCCGCCGGCCACCGCTGCCCACCGGCCCGCTGCGCCCCCTCCCCCCGCGGCGCACCCCCTGGCAGGCCCTGCACACGGCGGTACTGCGCATCGACGCGGCGACACCCGCGGAACGGGACCGGGCCATAGATGTGCTGCGCGCGCTGGCCATCGCGGGGGTGGTCCTGGGCCATTGGCTGGTGAGCGGTGTCGTCCTCCAGGCCGGCGGCCATCTGGTCGGCGACAGCCCGCTGGGACATCTGCCCGGCCTCGCCCCGGTGACCTGGATCCTGCAGCCCCTGGCCGTGTTCTTCCTGGTGGGCGGCCGGGTGAGCGCCCGCAGCTACGCCACGGCGCGGGCCCGCGGAATCGGCTACCGGCCCTGGCTGGCCCAGCGGCTGGCGAGACTGCTCCGCCCGGCGACGGCGTTCGCCCTCACCTGGGGACTGGTGTGGCTGGGCCTGGTGCTCGCCGGCACCGCACACGAGACGATCCACACCCTGATGTGGCTGGCGTACTCCCCGCTCTGGTTCCTCGGTGTGTACGCACTGCTGATCGCGGCCACTCCGCTGGTGCACAAGGCAGGGGCCCGTATCGCGGTGGCGGCCTGCCTGGTGGTGGCCGCGCTGGACGCCTCCCGGGTGCTGTTCGCGGACAGCGGCTGGCCCGACACCCTCCGCCTGCTGAACATCCCTGCGGGCTGGCTGGTCCCGTACTGCCTCGGCGCGGTCTGGGCGGCCGGCGGCTTCACCCGCCGCCGGCCCGCGGTGGCGCTGCTGCTCGGCGGTGGCGGTGCCATGGCGGCGCTGATCCTCTGGGGCGGCTATCCCGCGAGCATGGTCGGCGTCCCGGGCTCCACCCTCTCCAACCTCAGCCCGCCCACCCTCGCGGCGGTCGCCTTCGGCCTGGCCCAGACGGGCGCGGCACTGCTGCTGCGCGGTCCGCTGCGCCGGGCGGTGACCGCTCCGGCCCCCACGGGCCCCGCCACGGCGCCCCGAAGCCGCGCGACGTGGGCGCAGTTCCTCTGGGCGGCGGTCGCGCTGCTCAACCTCTCGGCCGTCACGGTCTTCCTCTGGCACCAGACCGCGATGCTCACCACCACCGTCATCCCGCTGGGCCTGGGGCACACCTTCCCCGGTCTGCACACCAGCCCCGACTCCCTGGCCTGGATCGCGGCCAGATTCGGGTGGATCGCGGTGTTCGCGGTGGTCCTCCTCGTGCTGGCAACAGCCTTCCGGGACCGGGAGGGTGCCCCCGGCAACCGAGCAATAATCAATCAATAACGTGATGTGAGAAGGTAGTTCGCCGCCGCGTCGTCCGTCGTAGCCCTTGTGTCCTTTTGTTCAGCACCACCCGCACTTCCCTCCGGAGGATTGATGTCCACCCTCACGCTCGAATCGATAAGCACGCTCTATGCGAAGTACGCGGACGACTTGAGGGCGGTGCGTGACCAGCAGCGGAAGTTCCTCCAGGACAACAAGGACACGGTCAAGGCCCAGCTCGACGACTACGAGGCGGAGATCACCTACCTGCTCCTGCGGGACCTCAAGCCCGAGGTCGTCGTGGAGGTGGGCACCTTCCGCGGCTGGTCCACCACTTGGATCCTGAGCGCGCTGCGTGACAACGGCACGGGCCACCTGTACTCCTTCGACATCGTCGACAACGTCGTGAAGAACGTGCCGGCCGAACTCTCCGAGGGGCGCTGGACGTTCACCAAGGGCGATCTGCGGGACACCATCGCCAAGGTCCCGGCGGAGACCGACTACCTCTTCATCGACGCCGACCACGGCGCCCGCTTCGCGCGCTGGTACATCGACAACCTCTTCCCGGTGGTCCGCCCCGGGACCCCCACCAGCGTCCATGACGTCTTCCACGGCCGCCGCCCGAAGCCCATGAGCGAGGGCTCGGTCGTGATCAAGTGGCTGGCCGCCCAGAACGTCGAGTACTTCACCCCGTCCGTGGCCAAGGCCCCCGAGGTGACGGCGCGACTGGCCGAGGTGAAGAAGGAACTGAACCTCAGCGAGCCGGTCCGCGAGAGCCGCCACAACCCGATGATCTACTTCAACCTCCCGCAGAGCTGAGCCCGTAGCGGCCCACAGCGGTACACCACGAAGTCCCCCACCTCGCCCGAGGTGGGGGACTTCTGTGTCCGGGGTGCTCAGGGACCGGTCACGGCAGCTGGTGCACGAAGGCGATGACGAAGAGCAGGCCGAGGACACAGGCCAGGGCCGCGGTGGGCAGGGCCCAGGCGGGGCGGCGTTCACCGCGCAGCGGAGCCGTCGTATGGCGGTTCAGCCGGGTGAGGCCGGTCAGTATGACCAGCGCGAGGGCGACGCAGGGCACCGAAACGGCGAAGTGCGCCAGCCACGCCCCGGCCAGTGAGGGGCCGCCCCAGTCGTTGACGTGCGGAGTCCGGTCGACGAACCCGTACAGCAGCCCCCGTGCGACGGCCAGGGCGAGCGCACCGGCCAGCAGCAGGGCCACGACGCCGAGGAGTATGGTCAGCGCGCCGTGGAAGACCAGCCGGGCGACGCCCGGTGAGCGGGCGCCCAGCGGCAGCGGCCCGGCGCGCAGCCACCGTCTCCGGGCGGCTTCCCGGTGACCGGTGAGGGTGGAGCAGAGCGCCAGGGCACCGGCGGGGAACAGGGTCACCGCGAGACCGGCGTGCCGGGCGGCCTCGGCAAGGCGGGGCGGGCCCGAGGAGCCGGCCGGACGCCGCACGACGACAGGGGGTCGGTTCGTCATGCCAGGACAGTAGGTTCGCGCCGCGGTCACCCGCGTCACTCCCCGGCGGTGTCCCCGCACCCGTACCGCAGTAGGGCGTGGGGTACGGCTGCTTGGCCTATAGGCACGCAGATGGTCCCGGAGGCGGCCCGGCTTACGACAGAGGGACAACGGGGGCGGGGGAGCCCGGGCCCCATGGGCGGACCGGTGCGGCTGTCAGCTGTCGGGGGCGAGATCCACAGTGGCCAGGGCCCCGCCGTCCGGGGGGTTCTCGTAGGTCACCCGGGCGCCCAGCACCCGCGCCTGCCCGGCGACGATGGTCAGGCCCAGACCGATCCCGGCACCGCGCTCGCGGGCACCGGTGCGGAAGCGCTGGGGGCCGTGCGTCAGCAGCTCGGCGGGGAAGCCGGGGCCCAGGTCGCGTACCCGCACCGCCGACCCCGCCACCTCCAGGGTCACCGGCGGGCCGCCGTGGAGCCGGGCGTTGGTGACCAGGTTGGCCAGGATCCGTTCGACCCGGCGGTGATCGGTCGCCACGACGGTCTCGTCGTGCACGAGCACCTCGACGTCCCCGCCCGCCAGGGCGGCCGCCCGGTGCGCCAGCGCGCTCGGGAGCACCTCCTCGCACTGCGCCTGCTCGACGCCCGGCACATCGAGCCGGGCCACCTCCAGGACGTTCTCCACCACGCTGCGCAGCGTGTCCACACCGCCGCTGACCAGCTCGGCCGGGCGGCCGGGCGGCAGCAGTCCGACGGCGGTCACCAGCCCGGCCACCGGGGTGCGGAGCTCATGGGCGATATCGGCGGTGACCCGTCGCTCGGCCTCCAGGCGGGCGCTGAGGGCGTCGGCCATGGTGTTGACGGCGGCACCGAGCCGGGCGATCTCGTCCTTGCCCCGGGGCCGGACCCGGTCCGTCAGATCGCCGTCCGCGATCCGCTGGGCGGTGCGCGCGGAAGCGGTGATCCGCCGCCCCGCACCGGCCGCCGCGACGACGCCCAGCACACAGCCGAGCGCGGTGACGGCCGCGCCGGAGCCGATCAGCACCCGGTCGAGATCGGCGAGGGCACGCACCTGTGGCGCGTAGGAGCGCCGGACCGCGACGATGTCCCGCCCGCTGCGGGTGGCGGCCCACAGCACCGGGGCGGAACCGGCGGTGTGCTGCAGACAGGTGGCCCGCACGGGCCGGTCGGTGACGGTCCTGCGGAGCGCGGCGGGCAGCCCCCGGGGATTCACCAGGGCACCGTTGTCGATTCCGGAGGCGTATTCGTTCACCGCCTCCAGGAGCTGGGCATCGACCACATGCGCCGCGTTCTTCCGCTGGTCCTCGGCGGTGAGTTGATGCACCAGCAGCCCGATGAGCGTGGCGACGAGCGCGGCGGTCGCGGCGATGACCAGGGCGGTCTTGGTGCGGAGTCCCATGGCGGTCAGGGCACGAGCTTGTAGCCGAAGCCGCGAACGGTCCTGATGCGCTCGTGGCCGATCTTGGCGCGCAGGCGGAGCACATGGACGTCGACGACCCGGGTGTCGCCGCCGCAGGCGTAGTCCCACACCCGCTCCAGCAGCGTGATCCGCGACAGCACCACCCCGGGCTCGGCCGCGAACTCCAGCAGCAGCCGCCGCTCGGTGGGGGTGAGGTCGAGCAGCCGGCCCGCCCGGCGGACATCCATGGAGGCGGTGTTCACACTGAGGTCGCCGAACCGCAGCACCGTGTCGTCCTCGTGCGGCTCGCTCGGGGCGGTGTCCGTGGCGCGCCGCAGCGCCGCGCGTATCCGGGCGACCAGCACCGGGATGTCGTACGGCTTGGTGAGGTAGTCATCGGCGCCCGCCTCCAGGCCGAGGACGACATCCACCGGGTCGGTACGCGCCGACACCATCAGCACCGGCAGCCGGCTCTCCGCACGGATGAGACGCACCAGACCGACCCCGTCGAGGCGGGGCAGCATCACGTCCAGCACGGCGACATCGGGCACCCGGTCACGGAACGCCGCCAGACCGGCCTGCCCGTCGGAGGCGGAGCGCACCTGGTATCCGTAGCGTTCCAGGGACAGTTGGGTGGCCTCCCGCAACAGGGAGTCGTCCTCCACGAGCAGCACGTCGGTCATCGGTGGTTCCTAGGGCTCGGGGAAGGGCAGCCGCACCTTGCTCAGGTCGTCGGTATCGGCGGGCGGGAGGTGGGAGGACCGTACGGTGGCGAAGGTGTAGTACGAGACGTTCTCACGGCGCTGCAGACGGCTGAGTTCGACGGTGGCCGGATAGCCGTTGCGGGGGCAGTGGGGGATGCACCACATGCCCCGCAGCCTGCCGGTGGCCACGGCCTTCTCCTGTCCCCAGGAGCGCCAGCTCAGCCGGTTGACCGAGGAGAACTCGGTGAGGCCGAACCCCGTGGGGCGGGTCAGCGGGTGGCCCAGGGTGTCGGAGACATAGACCGGGCCCGAGACCTGGGAGGGGCTGGGGGCGGGCCCCTCGACATGGGGCTGTTCGGGACTGCCGCACCCCGAGCAGCCCACGGCCGCCAGCACCAGTACGAAGACGCTGGCCAGGGCCGTGGGCTTGTTCATCGGGAGCCTTCTCCGTCAGGTGGTGGCGAGGTGCTGCTTGCCCTTGAGGTCCTCGACATCGTACGAACCATTACCGCCGGCCAGCTTCAGGGTGAAGGACGAGAAGACCTTCTTGCCGTTCACGGTCTTGGGGTCGGAGAGCGTGAGGGTCCCCTTCAGCGGCTTGTCCTGGCAGGTTTCGAGGCACCACATGCCGGTGATCTCGCCGGTGGCGACGGCCTTCTTCGTGCCCCACTCCTTCCAGTCGAGGTTGCTCGCCGAGGTGTGCTCGGTGAGCACCAGCGCCTCGGGGCTGCGCTCGGCCTTGCCCTTGTCCGCGTGCTCCTCGCCGATGTGGTTCATGACGTAGGGGGTGCTGCTGGTGCGGGCGACGCTCGCGGTGTGCTCCGAGGCCGTGGCGGCCTGCGCCCCCGTGGCGGTGGCGACCGTACCGAGGACGGCGACACAGGCCAGTGCCGCGCCGAGGGCCGTCTTGTGGCGCCGGGCGATGCTCGTGGTGCGCTTCATGGTTCTCGCTCCATCGTGTTGATCATTGGGGCACAACCGAAGCTATGAGCGACGTTTCTCGGTGCTCTGACAGCTGTGTAACAGCCATCCATCGACCTTTGTAACCTGATCTACATACGGGGGTGAGCGCCGGCAGCGGAGCCGCCCGGCCAAGAGAAAGGCCAGGTCAGGGGGTTGCGGGCCGACGCTCGCCCGGGCCCGTTGCGCCCGGCGGATCGGTTGCCCTGCCGTCCCTGATCACCGCGACGCCCCTGGGCACCTCGACCTTGAACTTGGCGTCACAGAAGGCGATTCCGCTGCACCCGGCGTCGATGTCGAGGGTGTCGCCCTTGAGGGTCCAGGTCAGATGCTCACTGCCCGCGGCGTGGTCGAACCATCGGGTGACCTTGATGTCCTTGCGGTCGGCAGCGACCAGTTCGGTGGCCACCTCATGCGTCGTCAGTTTCAGGGAGCTGCCCGCGTACGCGAAGCTCTTCGACTCGGGTTCCGCCGTCGAGGCGTCCACCGAGCATCCGGTGAGGCCGAGCGCGGCGGCGACGGCCGTCGCCGCGACGACGGGAGACAGCGGCCGCTTCGGTCCGGCGCCTGAGAACATCGGTTCCTCCAGAGGTACGGGTGGTGCACTCCCAGGAGGATCCCGGCCCCGGACGGGCGGCACATCTGCCGATCGGCAGAGATCGGGTCACCGGACGGCGGCCACCGGCAGCCGGCAACTGACCCGCCACCCCTCTGCGTACGGGCCCGCTTCCAGAGCGCCCCCGACGGCGCCGACCCGCTCGGCGAGGCCCGCAAGGCCGGTGCCGCCGCCCGGGCGTCCCCCCTGCTCCCGGAGAGCGCGGGGGAGCGCGCCGGTGGACGCGCCGGGCCCCGCGTCGTCGGCGACCGACAGCTCCACGGCCCCGTCGGCGCTCCGGGCGGCGCACACCTCGACCCGCCCGGCCCGCGGCGCATGCCGCCGTACGTTGGTCAGCGCCTCCAGCACCACCCGGTACGCGGTGTCCTCGGCCTCCCGTGAGAGCGCGCCGGCCACCTCGTCCTCCAGGGACAGCGTCACCTCGGCCGCCGTCATGGCGGCGAAGCGGCCGATGAGTTCGGGCAGATCGGCCAGACCGTGCAGCTGGGTGGGCGGCGGCTCCTCCCAGGTGCGGCCGTCCGCCTCGCGGAGCGTCGCCACCGTCCGGTCCATGGAGTCCAGCGCCCGCAGCCCGGCCTGCTCGATGCGGTGCAGCAGCGCGCGGTGCTCCCCGGGGCCGCCGTCCCCGTCCAGCTGGGCCGCCTGGGCCTCCAGCACGATGCCGGTCACCTCATGGGCCACGAAGTCATGCAGATCGCGGGCGACTTCGAGCCGCTGCTCACGCCGGGCCAGCGCCACGGCATGCGCCCGGCGGCGGTCCAGCGACCGGAGGTAGAGCCCGACGCCCGTCGCACCGGCGGCCGGGACGAAGGCCAGCGCGGCCAGGAAGACCGACTCCTTGATCCCGGTCTGCGGGGCGTGCAGGGTGAAGCGCAGCGGAAGCAGGACCGCGGCGGCACCGGTCAGCCCGCCGACCAGGCCCACCCGGGAGCCGGGCACATGGCGGACCACCCGCTCCAGGAGGACGAGCAGGGCGACCGCCTCGAACGGGAGCCAGAGCAGCGCCAGTCCGGCCTTCCCGAAGGAGACGGTGTCCGCGGCGAGGGAGAGCACCGCGGTCCCGGCCGCCGCCCGCGCGAGCGAGACCCGGCCCACCGGCCACACCGAGAGCGCCACGACCAGGGACAGCGCGGCCATGACCGCCGGCAGGCAGGCGCCGGGAGGCGAGAGGAGGGCGGGGAGGAGCATCGCCGCCGCGGCCGCACCGCACCACCCTCGGCGCCGCCTGCGCCGCACCGGAACGTCGTCCTTCAAGCCGGTGAGGCCGCGCAGGGCGTCCGTGTCCGGCCCGGTATCCCTCCCGGAGCCCGTCACCCCGGTGTCCGCCCCGTGGCATACCCCAACTCCCAGGCCCGTACGGCGACTCCGACCCGGTTACGGACCTGCAGCTTGCGCTGAATGCTGGCGACATGGGTCTTCACGGTGCCCGCCGAGATGAACAACTCCCGGGCGATATCGGCATTGGTCTTCCCCTCGGCGACCTTCCCGGCGATCTCCACCTCCCGCTCGGTCAGCACCGCGTCGCGGCGACGGGGGCGGCGGCCGGCTGTGGGGCCGGTGACATGCTGCAGCAGCCGGACGGTGACCGAGGGGCTGATCAGACTGTCGCCGGCCATCGCCGCCCGGACCGCCTCGACCAGCAGCGTCGGCCCCGAGCGCTTGAGCAGAAACCCCGAGGCGCCGAAGCGCAGCGCGGGATAGACGTATTCGTCGAGGTCGAACGTGGTCACGATGACGATCCGGACCGGGTCGGCCATCGCGGGGTCGGCCAGCCGGCGGGTCACCTCCAGGCCGTCCATCCGCGGCATCCGGATGTCCACCAGCGCCACATCCGGCTTCAGCGCGCGCCCCATCGCCACGGCGTCCACGCCGTTCGCCGCCTCACCGACCACTTCCATGTCGGGCTGGCTCTCCACGATGCGGCGTATTCCCCGGCGGACCATCTCCTGGTCGTCGGCGATCAATAAGCGAATCGTCACGGGCAGGGATTCTGCCGTACGGGCGGGGGACGGGCCCTCGCCTTTTCGCCGCCCGCACGGACCGAGGGCCGTCCGGAACGCCCGGCCGACCGGACGGACCGCCCGGATGGCGGGCCGCCAGGGAAAGCGCCGACCACCCGCTCCGCACCCCGGCCCGACCCTGCTGACCTGCGACAAAGCGACTGCCGGGGCAGGAGGCGCGGAGCGGTCCGGCCGGTGCTCGCGTGGCGGGCGACGAGGGATGCGGGCATGTTGAGCAGACAGCGGCATTCCTGGACGGGAGGAAGGGCCCCAGGGGGCATGCCCGACGCGGCCGGCGCCGTCGGGTGAGCGGACCAGGAGGCTGCCGCATGGTTCGGAGATCACTGCGGATCCCCGCTGCCGGCGTCGCCTATCTGATGACGGCCGCGGTGGCGTCGTCCGCGATGGCGTCCGGGCCGGACGAGTTCGCGGATGTCGCCGTGAGCAGCGGGACACGGGCCGGACCCGGCACCGCGGCGACCCGGGTGATCGCCCACCGCGGCGCCTCCCGTTACGCGCCCGAGAACACCCTCGCCGCCGTCGACGCCGCACACCGCCGCGGCTACATCTGGGTCGAGAACGATGTGCAGCGGAGCAAGGACGGCCGGCTGGTGGTGCTGCACGACACCACGCTGCGGCGGACGACGGACGCCGCCAGGGTGTTTCCCGGGCGGGCGCCGTGGCGGGTGGGGGATTTCACCGCCGCGGAGCTCGCGCGGCTGGACGCCGGCAGCTGGTTCGGCAAGCGGTTCAAGGGGGAGCGGATACCCACGCTTGCCGACTTCTTGCGCCGTCTGGACCATAACGGGCAGCGTCTTTTGCTGGAGATCAAGGCCCCCGAGAAGTATCCGGGAATCGAGGCACAGGTCCTCCGTGAACTACGCGCCAAGGGGTGGCTGGATCGCGCCCATGTCCGGAGCCGGCTGGTGGTCCAGAGCTTCTGTGTGATGTGCGTAAAAACCGTCCATGAGTTGGCGCCACAGGTGCGTATCGGGATTCTCGGGGCACCCGATGTGCGCAAACTGGCGCGCTATGCGCGGTTCGCCGATCAGATCAACCCCCGTGTATCCGCGCTCAGTTCACGCTGGCTGGCGGCCGTGCACCGGCTGCGCGGGCCGCACGGCCGCCGGTTGGAGGTCTATGCGTGGGACGTGGCGAAGAACACGACCGCCCGGTCCGTGCGGGCCAGAGGGGTCGAAGGTGTTATTGAATAGCGGGCAACGGCCGGAGATTGAGGCAGCATTGTCCAGATCTCCCGGGGTGCCGGGCCGCACCGCGGCCCGCCCTGCCGCCCGCGGTGCGTGAAGGAGCTGTGGAGGGCGGATGCGCCGTGTGTGGCCGCGACCGGCGGGGATTTACGTGATTCCCGCCGCGGGGCTAAGGTGCCTGAGATGTTCGACGCCGCCACACTCCCCGTAAAAGAACTAAGACGCAGGATTTGGCTTTTGGGTTCCGATTTGCGGCCCGGCGCGGGCCAGCGTCCAGCTCCTCCCCTGGGATCCTTTCGGGAGGCTCCTTGAACAACGAATTTCCGGCGTACGGTGAACGGCGGGTGCCGCTTCCCCCGCCACGGCAGATGTCGCACGACACGCTGAGCCGGACGCACACACCGGCGCCGCCGCAGACCGGCGGGGCCACGGCGACGGCCACGCTGGCACCGGAGACGGCGGCCGCGCCCGGTGCGGCGACGGCCGGCGGTGCGCACACGCACACCGGGCCCAGAAGCCATGCCAAGGGCCGGGGCAAGGACCGTGCGAAGACCGGCGCCAAGGCTGATGCCAAGACCGACGCCAAGGCCGATGCCAAGGCGAAGCCGCGCGATGCCTTCTTCGACAACGCGAAGTACCTGGCCATCGTGCTGGTGGCGATGGGGCACTCCTGGGAGCCGCTGCGCGACGGCAGCCGCTCCGCGGCGGCGCTCTACATCACCGTCTACGCCTTCCACATGCCGGCGTTCATCATCATCTCCGGTTATTTCTCGCGCAGTTTCGATATGCGCAAGGACCGGCTGCAGCGGCTGATTACCGGAGTCGCCGTCCCGTACATCCTCTTCGAAGTCGCCTACACGCTCTTCAAGAAGTGGGCGGACGACGATCCGGGTTACCCGATAAGCCTGACGGACCCCTGGTATCTGACGTGGTTCCTGCTGGCACTGTTCGTCTGGCGGCTGACCACGCCGCTGTGGAAGATCGTGCGCTGGCCGGTCCCCCTGGCGCTGTCCATCGCCGTCCTCGCGTCGCTGTCCCCGGACATCGGCGACGACATGGACCTCCAACGGGTGCTGCAGTTCCTGCCGTTCTTCGTGATCGGGCTGTCACTGCGGCCGGAGCACTTCAAGCTCGTACGCCGCAAGAAGGCGCGGATCCTGGCCGTACCGGTCTTCGCAGCCGCGCTGGTCTTCGCCTACTGGGCGGCACCGCGGATGAACGCCGCCTGGTTCTACCACCGTGACGCCGCACAGGAGCTCGCCGCTCCGTGGTGGAGCGGTGCGGTGATGACGCTGGCGATGTTCGGCTGTTCCCTCGTGCTGGTGGCCTGCTTCTTCGCCTGGATTCCGGGCCGCACGATGTGGTGCACGGCGCTGGGCGCGGGCACCCTCTACGGCTATCTGCTGCACGGCTTCCTCGCCAAGGGGTCGCGCTTCTGGGACTGGTACGACAACCCGTGGATGCACACGCCGTGGGGTGCGGTCCTGCTGACCCTGATCGCGGGCACCGTGGTCACGGTGTTGTGCACACCGCCCGTGCAGCGGGCCTTCCGCTGGGCGATGGAGCCCAAGATGACCTGGGCGTTCAAGAAGGACCCGGTGGGGATGGCGCGCAGCCGCAACTGAGCGGCCGCCCTCCGCACCGAACGGGGTGACGCGGCAGCGCGTACAGGACGGGGCGTACGTCCGGAACAGCACCAGGGGCGCCCGCCCCGCCGGGAGACCGGCGGGGCGGGCGCCCCTGGTGTGTGCGGAGGGGTGGCCGACGTGGCCGGCGAGGCCGACGCGGCCGGCGTGGCCGGGACTGCCGGCGCGGCTGGAACTGCTGGTGCGTCCGGGACCGCCGAACTGCCGAACTGCTGGAACTGCCGGAACTGCCGTCGCGGCCGGAACCCGGGAACCACCGAAATCCCCTTCGCTAGCGGACGACGGCGATGCCTTCGATCTCGACCAGCGCGGTCTCGTCCCACAGGCGGGTGGCACCGATCACGGCCATCGCCGGATAGTCGCTGCCGGCCAGGCGCTTCCACACCCGGCCGATCTCGCGGGCATGCAGGCGGTAGTCCGCGACATCGACGGCGAAGACGGTGAGCTTGGCGAGGTCGGACGGACCGGCGCCGGACGCCGCCGCGACGTCCAGGAGATTCGTCAGCGCCCGCTCGAACTGCTCGACGATGCCGTCGCCGACGATCCGGCCCGAGCCGTCGAGAGCGGTCTGTCCCGCGAGAAACACCAGGGTGCCCGGGGCGGCGCGCACCGCATGACTGAATCCGGTCGGCGGCGCGAGATGCGCCGGATTGACACGCTCCAGCCCACCACCGCCCGCGCCTGCCTTTGTCTTCGCGCCTGGCTCTGCTTCCGCGCCTGCCATTGCCTTCGCTTCTGCCGTTGCCTCCGCGTCCGGCTCCGCGCTTGTGCCTGTGTGCGCGCCTGCGTCCGCGTCCGCGCCTGCGTCCGCGCCTGCGTCCGCGCCGTGCTCGGCAGGCCGCTCCGATCCAGCGCTCGTTCCGGTCCCGGCACTCATCCGGCCGACTCCCTCCGCCGCCAACTCTTCCCGCCCGTCCAGGGATTGAAGCGCGTCCCGCTCCTCCTGCGGAAGCCCCGCACCGGAGCGAACGAGCACCCGCACGGGCCCGGTCCCCTCGCGGCCCTTCCGACGCGGAGACTCACCCTGCCGACTGCCGACTGCCGACTGCCGACTGCCGACGCCGACCGTCGCTCGGCGCTGGCACCTCTCGGTGAGTTTAGGGCGTAGCGGACGGATCGCCAGGGGCTGCGGGGCGGGCATGGCACAGCACGGCCGGGAGGGCACGGCACGGCCGGGACGGTATGGCGCGGACGGGAGGACGTGGCACGGACGGGAAGGGCATGGCTGTGGGTGGCGCTGCCCTGCCCTTCACGGCCGGGACGGCATGGCACAGCCGTGATGGCACCGCCCTGTCTTGTCCTGCCCCGCTCTGCACGGCCGGGGCGGTCGCGGGCCCGCGGCGCGGGTCAAGGGCAGGCGTCGCGGGTCAAGGGCACGCGGGCAGACGGGCACGCGGGCCGCACAGGCCCACCCCCGTGGGACCCGTGCGGACCGCGGCGCGGCTCAGGGTATGCGCGGGGCCAGGGCAGCCGCCGCCACCGGCTCCTGGCCGTCCAGCGTGCCCTGGGCGCCGTACGGCCGGCACCGCAGGAACCCGGCCTCGTGGTGGAACGGCTTCGCCTGGTGCTCCCTGACCACCTCCTTGTGCTCGGGCTGTGCGGATCCGTAGGCGTAGCGGCGCATCGCCGACGCGCTCTGCCACAGGGAGAAGGTGCCGACGAAGCGGGGCGGCCTGGCCAGGGCGACCGAAGCGGCCATCGCGGGATCGGCGGCGGCCCGGCCGGCGGCCCGGGAGTTGGCACGCAGGAACGGCAGGGCGCGGCGCAACCGCAGCTGCCCGAGGGTGAGGACCGCGACCGGCCCGTCCTCCTCGTCCTCCGCGGCGCCGGGGCCGATCTCGACCGGCATCGGACCCCATGAGCCGGAGAAGCGGAGCGGCCGCAGCCGTACATGCCAGCCACCGGCCAGCCGCTGCGGCAGCGGGTCCTCGGCGAGAAAGCGGTCGAGCGCGGCATCGTCGTCCCACGAGGCGAGCAGCGCGGCGCGGCCGGGGCGCACCTTGGGCGGTCCGGCCGCGATGGCGCCGGTGAGCGTGGTCTCGGCATACCGGAGGCCGGGGGTCTCGCCCGGCCGTGGGCGCTCGCGGAGCACGGCGCGCACCGCGCGGACGCCGATGTCGGCGATGTGTACGGAAACGATCACGATGAGCCCCCGCATCTCGAACTTACTACTGCGTATACCAAGCGGTACACGACCCAGTATCCTTCAATCGCACGGCCATGGCGAGCCGAATTCACCACTGGAATGAGCCAGATCGCAGGGAGGGACGAGATGAGCGAGATCGACCGGAGCCGCGCCGCGCGCGCCGAGGCCAGGACCCGTATCGAGGAGGTCGCGGCCCGGCTGTTCGCCGAGCGCGGCTTCGCGGGCACGACCATCGGGGAGATCGCCGCCGAGGCGGGCCTGAGCAAGCCGATGCTCTACCGTCACTTCGACTCCAAGCAGGAGCTGCACCTCGCCCTGCTGGAGCGGCACCGCGACGAGCTGGCCGCCGCCCCGGTCCGCGAACTCCTGCACGGCGAGGGCGATCTGGACACACGGATGACGGCGATGTACGACGCCTGGTTCGGGTATGTGGAGAGCCACCCGTACACCTGGCGGATGATGTTCCGGGACACCACCGGGGACGCTCAGGTGCAGGCCTTCCACCGTGAGCTGCAGCGCCGGCAGCGCGAGACGGACATGGCGCTGCTCCGCGAGTTCGTGCCCGGTCTCCCCGAGGCCGAGCTGGAGCCCCTCGGCGAGGCGATCCGCAGCGCGCTGTACGGGCTCGCCCTGTGGTGGCTGGACCGCCCCGATCAGCCACGCGAGTTGCTGGTCGCCACGATGACGCGGATCACCCGTGGCCTGATCTCCACTGTCGAGGGCCCGAACGCCGAGGGTCCGAAAGCCGAGGGTCCGAAAGCCGAGGGTCCGAACGCCGAGATGCCGGACGCCACGAGCGCCGGGACCCCGGACGCCCCGGGCCCGAGCGGAGCGTCCCCCTCCGGCGCTGCGGGCGGCACGGACTGAGAGCCGGCGCCCCCGGGGCGGGACGGACGGGGCCCGGCGCCCTGGGCGGCGCGGACGGAGCCCCGACGCCCCGGGCGGCACGCACGGAGTCTCGGCGCCCCGGGCGGGACGGCCGGCACCCGGCCCGGCTCAGCCCACCACGGTCAGCCTCAAGAGTCAGCCCGCCACGGTCAGCCCCCGTCAGCCCGGCCCCGTCAGCCCGGCCCCGTCATCCCGCCACCATCAGCCCGCCACCGTCATCCCCCCACCGGATACAGCGCCTCCCTCAACTGCCCCGTCCAGTGCGCCGTCATCTCCTTCGCCACCCGGGTGTCCGGCGCGAACAGCTCGAAGCCGTGCCAGGCACCGGGCACATTGCGGATCGTGACCGGCACCCCCGCGTCCATCAGCCGTCGGGCATACGCCAGCCCCGCGTCGCGCAGCGGATCGAGATCGCAGACCAGCACATAGGCCGGCGGCAGCCCCGACAGGTCGGTGGCGCGGGCCGCCGCGGCATACGCCTCCGCCTCGGCCGTCCCCTCCGGCAGATAGTGCCGCCACGCCCTCTGGATGTCCCGCGCGGTGGTCACCCGCGTCTCCACGTCCTCCTCGGCATCCGACGCCGCCTCGTCCGCCCCGACCCGGTCGTCCACATCCGGGACGTACAGCGACTGGTGGACGATCGCCGGGCCGCCGCGGTCCCGGGCCATCAGGGCGACCGCGGCGCTGAGCCCACCACCCGCCGACCTGCCGGTGAGGGCGATCCGCGCGGGATCGATCCCCAGGTCGGCGGCTCGCTCCGCCGCCCACTCCAGGGCGCGGTAGCAGTCCTCCACCCCGGCCGGATAGCGGTGTTCCGGGGCGAGGCGGTATTCGACGGTGAGGACGACGGCGGGCAGCTCACGGCAGAGCGCGATCGCCGCGCGGTCTTGCCCCGGCAGCGACCGGCCGAGGGCGAACCCGCCACCGTGGAAGTGCAGCACGGCAGGCAGGGCGCGTCCGGCCCCCTCGGGGGCGGCTCCCCGCGCGTCCTGTCCCGTACCGGTGTCCGCCGAGCCCTCCGGGCGGTAGACCTCGACCGTCAGCGCACTGCCGTCCGCCCGCGGGATCTCGAACCGCTCGCTGCTCACGCCCGTACGGTCGGCCGGAAACGCGGCCAGCATCTTGTGGACCCCCTCGCGGGCGGCCTCGATGTCCGCGTACGGATCGGAGGACGGCGGCAACGACTCGTAGGCCGGGACGAGTTCGGGATGCACCTGCATCGCGGACCGGAGCTGCATCTCGGGCGGGACGCTCATACGGGGCACTCCTCGTTCGGGACGGACGTACTACGCCTTCTGCTCACGATCTTCACTCTGCACGCCCGCACCGCCGCTGTCGCGGGGGTTTTTCGCGCCACGCCGCCCGGCACCCGCCCCGCCCTCACTTCGCCTCCGCATAGCACTCCACCACCGCCGTGGTGAACGGGAAACGGACCGGCGTCTGCCCGAAAGCGATCCGCCCCGCCGTATCGGCCGCCGCCGTGATCGCCTCGGAGACCGCCGCCGCCTCCTGCGCGGGGCAGTGCACGATCACCTCGTCGTGCTGGAAGAACACCAGCTCGGCGCGGAGTCCCCCCGCCCACAGCGAGTGACGCAGCGCGGCCAGCATCAGCAACGCCCAGTCGGCGGCGCTGCCCTGGACGACGAAGTTGCGGGTGAACCGGCCGCGGGCACGGGCGGCCGCCGAGCTGCCGCCGTACGCTGCGGGCTCTTCCTGGGGCAGGCCCGCCTCGTCGGGCGGCACCACGGACGCGGGCGGGCAGGTGCGGCCCATCCACGTGCGCACCAGCCGGCCCTCCTCGCCCGCACGCGCCGCCTCGTCCACATACGCCACCGCGGCCGGATAGCGGCGGCGCAGATCGGCCATGTGCTTGAGGGCGTCGCCGGACGTCTGCCCGTAAATGGCGCCCAGCAGACCGAGCTTGGCCTGGGCGCGGTCCCCGCCGAAGGCACGGGCCGCCAGGTCCGCGTACAGATCCTCGCCGCTGCCGGCCACCTCCATCAGCCCCCGGTCACGGGAGACGGCCGCCAGCACCCGCGGCTCCATCTGATCGGCGTCGGCGACCACCAGGCGCCACCCCGGATCGGCGCGCACGGCCTGCCGGATCACCTTGGGGATCTGCAGTGCGCCGCCGCCGTTGGCGGTCCAGCGCCCGGAGACCGTGCCACCGGGCAGGTACTCGGGGCGGAAGCGGCCGTCGTGCACCCACTGCTGCAGCCAGGACCACCCATGGGCGGTGTGCAGACGGTAGAGCTTCTTGTACTCCAGCAGCGGCGCCACCGCCGGATGGTCGATCTGCTGCAGCTCCCATTTGCGGGTCGAGGTGAGGGAAATCCCGGCGCGGGCGAAGGCCTTGATGATGTCGTTCGGCAGATCCGGGCGCACCCGCGCACCCGTCCCGAAGGCCCGGGACACCTCATCGGCCAGCTCCGCCATCCGGCGCGGCTCCAGCCCGCCCGGATAGCGCCCGCCCAGCAGCCCGTCGAGCAGCGCGCGGTGCACATCCGCCCGCCAGGGCACCCCGGCCCGCCCCATCTCCGTGGCGACCAGCATGCCCGCGGACTCCGAGGCCAGCAGCAGCCGCATCCGGTCCGGGTGTTCGGCCTTCTCGGCGCGCGCCACCTGGCCGGCGTAGACCTCCAGCAGTGCCGTCAGCTCGTCCGTGCCGGGCGGCAGCGGCACCGGACCCGGCTCGAACAGCGACGGCTGGGTCTCGGCCGTACGGACGGGCGCGTCCTCGGGGACGGGCAGGCCGTGCAGCCGCGCCCAGGCGGCGGCCAGCGAACGCGGCTGGCCCGACTGGCCCTCCTCATGGCCGATCAGCAGCGCCTCCGCGGCCTCCACGTCATAGCAGCGCTCGACCCGCACCCCCGCCGCCTGCAGCCGCCGGTAGATCTCCGCGGTGGACCGCCACACCCACCGCTCGACCTCGGGCCGGGAGCGCACCGCCGCCGCCAGCGAAGGCTCCTGCACCACCGGCCCGGCGGGCCGCCCGTCCTGGGCGAGCGGGCAGAGACGAGCACCCCCGTCGCCCGTCTCCACCACCGCCCATCTCATGCCCTTGAGTCTTGCACCAGGGTCTGACAATCGCCCTGACCAGCACGGACGACACGGACCTCGGTGAACTCCCACACCCCGCCCACCCGGCCTTCATGTACCACCACCGGCGAGATCCAGCCCCCGGTCCGGCTCACCGCCGTACGCCGGCCGGCCGCGATCAGCCGGTGTCGGCGGTGCCGGGCCCGAGGACGTACTGATCGAAACCGCCCAGCAGCCGCACCTCCCGCGACGGCTCGGTCCGCGCCGGCGCCGCGGCGTCCTCGCTGCGCACGAACGCCCCGCCCACCCCCTCGACCTCGACCTCCGTCAGCCGGTCGCCGAGCGCCGCGAACCAGCCGCGCAGCACGGCCTTACGGGTCGCCCCGCGCAGCAGCCAGGCGTCGAACGCGGCGGGCGTCGCCGGCCCATGTGTCCCAACGCCCGCTGCCAGGAGGGCTTTTCCCATGTGCGCGCCGCTCCCAGCAGCGCCAGATACGCCGCCATCCCCTCGGCCGGCAGCAGATGCAGCGTGCCCCGCATCGCCCAGGTCCTGACCAGCGCACGCGCGGCGAGCGCCGACGGCACGGCCCCGGCCCGCGGCGTCTTCTGCCGTACCGCGAGCGTGAGTTCGGCGGCGGAGCCGACCTGGGCCTGCACCCCCGCCAGCCGCGCGACGAGCTCCTCGACCGGGGCGTCCGTCCGCGGCACAAGACTCTGCTGCCGCAACCGCCAGGGCGCCACCTGCGCATGGGTCACCTTCATGGGGCCATTGCGCACGACGTCGCTGACAATCCGCTCTGACCTAAGGCGGGTTGGCTGTCAGCTGCCAATATGTATATCCCTTTCGCCAATGGCCGCCGCCGGGCTCATCGGCCCACGCATTCACCCGAATGAACCGCTACTTCTGCCCTGGCTGGTGAGTTGAGCAGCTTGTCGCTCTAAGCGGCGCGTACAGATTTCTGCTTGCTGCTCAGTGAAGAGGTTCACCGTGAAGTTTGTTTCCAAGGCCGCCGTCCTGTCTGCTGCCGCGGGTTTCGCCGTTGTGGGCGGAGCCGGAGTGGCCAGTGCGCATGGCGGCGCCGGCGCGGCGGGAGTTGCCCAGAACTCCCCCGGCGTTGTCTCCGGCAACCTCATCCAGGTCCCGGTCGATGTGCCGGTCAACGTCTGTGGCAACACCCTCAACTTCATCGCCCTGCTGAACCCGGCGTTCGGCAACACCTGCCTCAACGTCTGATGAACGTATAGCTCTTGAGCCCCGGCCGCATTCGGTCGGCCCGCTCCGCGGCAAAGGCCGGTACGAAGAATTCGTACCGGCCTTTGCCGCGCAAAGCGCGCTGCGGGCCGCAATGTTGTCCCGCCGCAGTGATATGTATCTATGGTTTCGTGGCATTCGGGTGAAACGGCGAAACCGCACCCCCAGAAGGGAGTTGACCAGGGCGCTCCGGATACGGGCACTCCGCTTCGAGAAGGGTAAATCGTGATCAAGAAGGTCCTCGCCACGACGGCTGTAGCCGCGTCCGTCGTCGGCATTTCGGCGGCGGCCGCACCCCAGGCGATGGCTACCGGCAACGACAAGGGCACCTCCACGGTCAACGGCAACGGCGCCACGTCGGCGTTCGGTAACTCCACCACCCGCGGCAGCATGAGCCCGCAGCTGGAGCTGATTCAGGGCTCGCTGAACAAGCTGTGCCTGGCCCTGCCCAAGGTCAACCTCGCGGCGTTCGCCCAGGACATCAACATCCTGTCGTCGCCGCAGAACCAGCAGTGCGTCGAGAACTCGAGCCAGGCCAAGGGCGACGAGCCGCTGTCGCACATCCTGGACGACATCGCGGTGCTCTCCGCCAACGGTGTCGGCAACCGCTGAACCGGCCATCGGTCGCAGGCCCGGCCGCAGGCTCTCTCTTCCTGAGCGGTCCGGGCCCGCGACACCCCCCTACGAACCGTGAAGCCGAAGATTTTCGCGGCTCGTTCGGTAGGAATTCGTATTCGGCGGATACCTCGTACGTTCGAACTCCGGTGTTTTTTCCGCGTCGTATGCGCGGTGGCAATCTCCTGAAACGGTCTTGCATCATTTGGGCGATTCCTCCGAAAACTTCTCGGGAAGAGTTTCGTCCACGAGGAGAAATCGTTACCAATATCGGCAGCGGCGTTACGGGCGAGCAGATCAGCGCCCGAGCGACACGACGGTCGTGTTCGCTACGGACCCGCTGCAGGAAGGGCTGAAAGTGAAGTACGCAAAGGTCGCAGCAGTCACTGCCGGAACCCTCATGGCGGTGGGCTCGGCTGCGCCGGCGTTCGCCGACGCGGGTGCCGCGGGCGGTGCCAAGAACTCCCCTGGTGTTCTCTCCGGAAACGCCATCCAGGTTCCGATCCACATTCCGATCAACCTGTGCGGCAACACCATCAACATCGTCGCCCTGCTGAACCCGGCGTTCGGCAACACCTGCCTGAACCACTGACTCGAAGAGAATTCGAGCCGTGACATTTGATCCGGCCCCGGTGCGCGGACGCTGCGCACCGGGGCCGGTCGGTGTTCGGCCTCGGCCGCCGCAATCGACCGCCGTAATCGCAAAGGCCCGCATCTTTAGGATGGCGTTGTCAAGAAGGTGGAACTTCAGAGTTTCTCCGTGCGGTGGCACTCGTTAGTCAGGGGGAATGCGGTGATCCGAGCAGCGAAGTGAGTGCTCACGCGGCACTTGTGCCGCGGGACCTTCAAGCACCGCCCGAGAAGGGACAGTTGAAAGTGAAGTACGCGAAGTCTGCCGCAGTTGCTGTTGGTTCCGTCATGGCGCTGGGTGCGGCCGTGCCCGCTTTCGCCGCCCAGCCCGGCGCTCCGACCATGAGCCTCAACGGCGCTCTGACGGACGCGCTGCACAGCAAGCAGCTGGACGGCCACCAGATCGCACCGCTGGTCAAAATGGTCAAGACCACGAAGGACAAGGTCAAGTCGACCAGCGCGAAGAATCTTCTCGGGAGCGTCGCCGGAGCCACCAAGAAGCCGCTGCTCGGTGGTCTGCCGCTCGGTAAGTAATTCCCGGGCGCGCGGGCCCGCCCGCCGGCCGCGGCGTGGATATTCGCAGTTCATCGTTTCCGGCGATACCGCAGCTGCCGAATGCTTCACAGACCCGGCCGAAATCCCCGGGCGGGGTGCGGTGGCCCACCGAATGACTCCCGCCCGTATCTCCGAGGCGCTTCCCCTGCTCGGTACGACTGATCAGGGGAAAGCTCATTGGAGTGAATCAGCACAACCCAACTCAATTCTTTCGAGTTGGGCAGCTTGTCCGTCCCAAGGGCAACCCGAAACACGAAGGACTAGCAATGATCAAGAAGACGCTGGCGACCGCGGCTGCGGCTGTGTCCATTGTCGGCATTGCCGTCGCTGCCGCCCCGCAGGCGATGGCCACCGGTAACGACCAGGGCACCTCCACCGTCAATGGCAACGGTGCCCGGCAGATTTACGGCAACTCCACCACGTACGGCTACATGAGCCCACAGATCGGCTTGATCCAGGGCTCTCTCAACAAGCCGTGCCTCGCCCTGCCCAAGATCAACGGCTTGGCGGGCCTCCAGGACATCAACGTGCTGTCGTCGCCGCAGAACCAGCAGTGCACCGAGAACTCGACCCAGGCCAAGGGCGACGAGCCGCTGTCGCACATCCTGGACGACATCGCGCTGCTCTCCGCCAACGGCGCCGGCAACCGCTGAGCGGCTGAGTAAGGCCCGGGCTGCCCAGTCCTCCTTCTTCTGGGCGGCCCGGGTTTTTGCTGCCTTCGCCCGGCGAAGCCGGGATTGGTGCGGAAACCGCGGCCTCCGGTAAGCGATTTGTTATTCGCCTGTGACCGATACGCGGTGCGCCGGATCGTTAAGAATGATGTGTGGAGGGAAGCGTGCCAATGCCCTTGTGTGATTGATGGGGTTGCCGGGGCATTGGCACGCCGGCCGGAAACACAGGACAGGGCCTGCTGAGCCGTTTACCGGCGATGTAGGCCCTTTGTCATACCGTCCGTCCGGAGAGTCCAGGGGGGAGGCTCGCGCGGAGGATATGAGGCCCGTTGAAGCGCAGGACATCTTTCGGGAAATGCATCGCCATCTGTTCGGGTGATGATGCGGAACTCGTGCGGCTGCGACGGGTTATTCAAACAGGGCTCCCGTGCCGGGAGTTCCTTCTCCTGAAGGGTTTGCGCGATGAAGAAGATGATGGCGGGCGCGGCGATTGCGGCGTCGCTCGTGGGAATGACCGCGGCGGCCGCGCCGCAGGCCATGGCGATCGGCAACGATCACGGCACGTCCACGGTCAACGGCAATGGCTCCAAGTCGATTTACGGCAACTCCACCACGCACGGCAATCTGAGCACCCAGCTCGGGCTCGTGCAGGGCTCCCTGAACGACCTCTGCCTGGGCCTTCCGAAGGTCAACATCGCGGCGGTCGCCCAGGACATCAACGTGCTGTCGTCGCCGCAGAACCAGCAGTGCGTCGAGAACTCCAGCCAGGCGAAGGGCGACGAGGCGCTGTCGCACATCCTGGACGACATCGCGGTGCTGTCCGGCAACGGGGTTGCCAACCACTGACGACCAACGGCCTCGGCCGTTCCACCGCTTGTGCCCCGGGCGGTCGGCGCCGCGTATGCGCTGCCGGCCGCCCGGCCGTGCGAGCAGCACGGGGGAGGGGTGCGGGCGGCGGTCCGTACGCCTCGACTGCAGATGAGGGATGACAGATGCGACAGAGCCTGAAGGCGTGCGTGTTCGTGGCGGCGGCGTCGGGCGTGCTCGGTGCGAGCGGCAGTGCGGCGTACGCGGATGCCGGTGCCGGGGGGAGCGCGACGAACTCTCCCGGAGTGCTGTCCGGGAACAGCATCCAGGTGACCGTGGACACCCCGGTCAACGCCTGTGGCAACTCGGTCGACGGGGGCGCGGCGCTCAACCCGGCCATGGGGGCGTCGTGCGGGAACGGAGCGCCGGCCTTCCGGCAACCGCCGCCGGCGCAGCGTCCCCCGGCGGACCGGCTGCCTCCCGGGGCGAAGCATGCCCCGGGGGTGCGCTGGACGGCCCCGGAGCCGGAGCAGCGCGCGCAGCCGGAGCGGCGACCGGCCCCGGAGCGGCGGGCGGCCCCGGAACGGGACGGGCGCCCGGTCACGGCGCCGGTGGAGCACACCGCCCCCAGGCCGCCCGCCCCGCGGCCCGCAGAGGAGGCGCGGGTGGATGCGGTGGCACGGGCCGGGGCCTCGGCGGGCTCCGCGCTGCTGGCGGCCACCGGGGCGGACGAGCTGGCCGCGGTGGCCGCGGTGGGCGGCGGGCTGCTGGTGGGCGGGGCGCTGCTGCTGCGCCGGGCGCATACCCGGCGCCGATGAGCGGACGGGCCGCGCACGGGCGGCCGGGCGGCCCCTGGAGCTACCGGGGGCCGGTCGTCCGGCCGAGCGGGTCCGGCGGGCCGCTCGGCCGGAGCCGCCCGGTCGAGCCGGCCGTCGGCATCGCCGGACGACTCGACCGCGGACCGTCGTACCGCTGCCGCCGGGCTGAGCTGCGGCTGGAAGCGGCCCTGCGGGGTGTACGGCGGATCGTGCGGATCAACGGGTGAAACCCGTGTCCGGCACGGGAAGGATCGTTCTTTCGCTCATTGGTGGGGACCGGTCTTCCGGGTGTTTGAAACGGGGCGGAACCGTTAGCTCCGCCGGGCCGTGCCGCTGTCTCCAGGCTCTGGCAAAATTGGGGTGAAAGCCGCAAAAGTGATGAGTCGATGAGGTGGGGACATGCTCATTGCGCTGGCGCAGACCGACTGTGTGCTGGGTGACGTCGAGGAGAACCTCGTCATCGCCCGCGAGCAGATCGAGCAGGCGGCGGCGCAGGGCGTGGATGTCGTGGTGTTCCCCGAACTGAGCCTGCACGGCTATCACTTGGGCGCCCTCAAGCGCGACAAGTCCCTGGAGGGGAACGATCCCCGGCTGCTGGAGCTCAGCATCCACGGCCCGGATGTGCTGGTCGGCTTCCACGAGCACACCAGTCTGCGGGCGTACAACACCGCGGCGCACTACTCGGGCGGTGAGCTGGTGCATGCGCACCGCAAGCTGTATCTCCCCAACTACCTGGCCTGGGAGGAGCGTAAGCACGTCAGCCCGGGGCAGTCGCTGCGGGCCTACGAGCTGAAGCGGGCCAGGAGCGGCGGCCGGGGGGCCACGCTGGTGTGCAATGACGCCTGGCAGCCGGCGCTGCCGTGGCTGGCGGTGCAGGACGGCGCCGAGGTGCTGTTCATCCCGACCAACAGCGCGGCGAGCCTGGACCCGGAGGCGATGGACACCGGCCTGTACTGGGACACCCTGCTGTCCTATACGGCGAAGATGCTGCAGTGCTGGGTGGTCTTCGTGAACCGGGTGGGCAATGAACACGGGGCGGCGTTCTGGGGCGGCTCGCGGGTGGTGGACCCGCGCGGTGCCGTGGTGGCGCAGGCGCCCAAGTGGGAGCCCGCGCTGGTCGCCGTGGAGATCGATCTCGCCGAGGCGCGGCGGCAGCGCCGTGCGGTGCCGCTGGTCGCCGAGGCCCGGCTGGGGCTGATCGACCGCGAGGTGCGGCGGCTGATCGACGAGGGCGGCGACCACTGAGGGCCCGGTGCCCCGGCGTCAGTGGTGGGCTGCGGACTCCCGGCGGGGCTCCTCGGCCGGCTCGTCGTCCTTGACGGCCCGCGCCTCGGCTTTGAGGATGCGCATCGAGCGGCCCAGGCCGCGCGCCATGTCGGGCAGCTTCTTCGAGCCGAAGAGCAGTACCAGCACCGCGAGGATCAGGATCAGGTGCCAGGGCTCGAACGCGTTGCGGAGCATGGTGCGCTCGCTTTCGTCGGGGGACCGGACGTTCTGTCCAGTATTACCCGAAGGGTCCGGCCGTCCGGTCCAGGGGGTGCCCGGGCCGGACGGCCGGCGGTGCGGCTACCAGCTGGACTTGCGGACGCCCGGCAGATAGCCCGCGTGGGCCTGTTCGCGCAGCCGTACGCGGGACAGGCCGAAGGTGCGGAAGTAGCCGCGCGGGCGCCCGTCGACGCTGTCGCGGTTGCGCACCCGGGTGGCGCTGGCGTCCCGCGGCTGGCGGGACAGCTCGCGCCGGGCGGCGGTGCGCTCCTCCTCCGGTGTGTGCGGGCTGCGGATCAGGGTCTTGAGGACGGCGCGCCGGGCCGCGTAGCGGGCGACCGTCGCGCGGCGCTTCTCGTTCTTGGCGATCTTGCTCTGCTTGGCCATCAGACCTTTCCTCCTCGTGCGCGGATGCGGGCGACGGCCGCCTCGATCCCGATCGTGTCCACGGTCTTGATGCCCTTGGCGCTCAGCGTGAGCCGGATGTGCCGGCCCTCGCTCTCCAGCCAGTAGCGCTTGCGCTGGATGTTGGGGTCGAAGCGGCGCGGGGTGCGGCGGTGTGAGTGGGAGACGGACTTGCCGAAGCCCGGCGTGCGGCCGGTCAGCTGGCAGTGGGCGGACACAGGGTGATCCCTTCGGTCGTCGGCCCCGGTGAGGGCCTATTGAAAATGGAAACCATTTCCGTATACTAACCGCATGGCCCGCAACGAACTACGCCCGGTCGTCAAGCTCCGGTCCACCGCCGGCACCGGCTACACCTACGTGACCCGCAAGAACCGCCGTAACGACCCCGACCGCCTGGAACTGCGCAAGTACGACCCGGTGGCCGGCCGGCACGTCGCTTTCCGAGAGGAGCGCTGAGCACCGTGAAGCCTGGAATCCACCCCGCCTACGGGCCGGTCGTCTTCCGCGACCGGGCCGCCGACTTCGCCTTCCTGACCCGCTCGACCGCCACCAGCGAGAAGACGGTGGAGTGGGAGGACGGGAACACCTATCCCGTCATCGACGTCGAGATCTCCTCGGCGAGCCACCCCTTCTACACGGGCACCGCCCGGGTGCTGGACACCGCGGGCCGCGTCGAGCGGTTCGAGCGCCGCTACGGCGCGCGCGGGACCCGCTGATGGAGCGGCTCAACGTCGTGCTGGTGGGCGGCCTGCACACGGACGCGCGGCGGGCCGCCGTCGAGCGGCTGCTGCGGACCGTCCCCGGCAGCGTCGCCCTCCATCACGACCTCGCCTCGGCGACCGACGGCACGGTGCGGCGCACCGTCCGTGACGCGGGCGGCACGCTCGACACCGGGGAAGCGCCGCTGGTCAACGACTGCGCCTGCTGTGCGCTGCGCGAGGATCTGGTGCCCGAGCTGGAGCGGCTGGCCGCCGGCCGGACCTGCCGGCTGGCGATCGTCGAACTGTGGGACTCGGTCGAGCCCAAGGCGATGGCCGAGGTGGTCACCGCCTGCGGCAGCGAGAACCTCGCGCTGACCGGTGTGCTCACCGCCGTCGACCCCGCGCTGCTGCTGCCGTACCTCGGCTGCGGCGACGACCTCGCGGAGGCGGGCCTCGCCGCCGCGGCCTCCGACCAGCGCACGGTCGCCGACACCTGGGCCCGGCAGCTGGAGTACGCGCCGGTGCTGGCGATCGCGACGGGGGAGGAGCCGGCGGAGCCGGCCGACCTGGCGCTGCTCGGCCAGCTGCACCCGATGGCGCACCAGGTCCCGGTGGAATCGGAGGAGTTGGCGGCCGCCGCGACGGCCGGCTTCGACGTGGCCGCGGCCGCGGACCGCCAGCACCCGGCCTGTGCGCTGCTGCCGCAGGAGGCCGAAGCGGAGGGCGTCTCCACGCTCGTCTGGCGGCACAGCCGGCCCTTCCACCCCGAGCGGCTCTACGCCGCGCTGGAGGACCTGACCTGTGCGGCCGCGCGCAGCCGGGGCCGCTTCTGGCTGGCCGACCGTCCGGACACCCTGCTGTCCTGGGACGCGGCCGGCGGTGCGCTGTGTGTGGAGAACGCCGGGCCGTGGCTGGCCTCGCTGCCGGACGCCGCCTGGGAGATGGTGCCGCCGATGCGCCGGGCCGCCGCCGCGCTGGACTGGCACCCCGAGAACGGGGACCGCACCCAGCATCTGGTCTTCACCTCGCCGGGCCTGGACCGCGAGGGCCTGCGGTCCCTGCTGGACTCCTGTCTGCTCACCGACGCCGAGTACGCGGGCGGCCCGCCGGCCTGGAAGAGCCTGCCGCCCGCCTTCGACGCCCTCCTCGACCCCGTTTCGTAAGACGGGCCGCGTCCGTACGCACGGAACCGGCCCCCTCAGTACGTACAAGGAAGCTCCCCATGCCCCGACGGCACGACCCGCGCCGCCCGTCCAAGCCCCGCCGCAACCCGCTGGACGTGGCGGGCATCACCTACATCGACTACAAGGACACCGATCTGCTGCGGAAGTTCATCTCGGACCGCGGCAAGATCCGCAGCCGCCGGGTCACCCACGTCACCGCGCAGCAGCAGCGGCAGCTGGCCCGCGCGATCAAGAACGCGCGGGAGATGGCACTGCTGCCCTACGCGTCCCGGTGACGGCCGCCGTCCGGTGACGGGCAGGAGGTTCCCTACGTCTGACGCGTAGGGAACCTCCGTCGTTTGTCCGGGGGTGTGCGCAGGGGCAGGGCCCTCGTGCCGGGCGGGCGGGGCAGCCGGAGACGGAACCCGGAGGGCGTGGCACACGTCTTTCCTTTGCCATGAGCGCAGAGGCCCCGTCGATCCGTACCAGGTGACGGCGTATCGCGCCGGGGGAGACGGTCGGCCGGCGACCGTGTGTGAGGGGCCGGTGACGGTGCTCGACGAGCTGTGACGGCGTCGGCACCCGGTGTCGTGCACGTGCATCTGCGCATGCATCCGCATGTGAACGCAGCTATGATCCCGGGCAGTTGACACCATTTATCACCGGGAGACCCCTGTGCCCCACGCATACAACGGCATGGCCGCCACAGATCTCCGTGATGTGGCATGGCAGAAGAGCAGGCACAGCAACTCCCAGGGCTCCTGTGTGGAGTTCGCCAAGCTGCCCGGGGGAGACATCGCGGTGCGCAACTCCCGTTTCCCGGACGGCCCGGCGCTCATCTACACGCCGGCCGAGGTGCAGGCGATGCTGCTCGGCATCAAGGACGGAGAGTTCGACCATCTCGTCCGGGACTGAGTGCCCGTAGGGGACCCGGCGGTTGCGGGGGAGTGCGCGCCCGTAGGCGGTGAAGTGAAGCGCCCGCACAGGACGACCGGGCGCCCGCGTGTCACGGTGCGCCCGGTGTACGGAACGGCTACGGCAGCCGGAAGAGAGCCCACACGATCTTGCCGTGCGCGGCACCGGCCAGCGGATGCCAGCCCCAGCTGTCGCTGAAGGAGTCCACGAGATACAGCCCGCGCCCCGATTCCGCGGCGGAATCCGCCTCACCGGCGACCGGTGAGTCATCGCTCGGGTCCCGTACGGCGCAGACCAGCCGGGAGGACCAGCGCATCAGATGCAGCCGGGCGGGCGGAGTGGCGTCGCCGTGCTCCGGGGCGGCGAGGATCGCGTGCCGCAGAGCGTTGGTGACGAGTTCGGAGACCACCAGGGCGACCGAGTCGAAGAGCTCGTCCAGCTCCCAGCCCTGCAGGGTCTCGCGGGTGAACGCCCGTGCGCAGCGCACCGATTCATAGCGCGGTGGGAGCGTGCGGGATGCGGATCCGGAGACAGCCAGGGGGTCGACGGGAGGAAAGCCCTGCCATAACGGCTCGAGCATGGTCAAAACCTTGGTCCCCATGCGAGGCACTCCTGGCGTTCGCGGACGTCATGACCCTGGCCGGTCAGCCGGATCTGGCGGATCTTTCACGAGCGTGCATGCGTGCGACGCCTATGGTTCCCAATGTGCGAGACAGATGCAAGGGCAGATGCACGTGCACGTGCCGTAATTGCCCTTGTGTACACGGATTTGCTGGTGATTCTTCCTGCGGCATCTTGTGGAGGGCTTGCGGGGGCCGCACGTATCAGTAACCGGATGAGCACTCAACGAAGCCCGAACATGGCAGACTGCGGCCCACTGTTGGACGGGGTGGGGTCACAGGAGGGTCTGAGAGGTGTCCGCAAGTGAGTCGAGCGGGTCGGTGGTGCGGCGAATCCTGCTCGGGTCGCAGCTCCGTCGGCTGCGTGAATCGCGCGGGATAACCCGCGAGGCGGCCGGCTACTCGATCCGTGCGTCCGAATCGAAGATCAGCCGCATGGAGTTGGGCCGCGTGAGCTTCAAGGCACGGGATGTGGAGGACCTGCTCACCCTGTACGGGGTCGGTGACGCCCAGGAGCGCGAGGCGCTGCTCTCCCTGGCGCGGGAGGCGAACGTCGCCGGCTGGTGGCACAGCTACAGCGATGTGCTGCCCGGGTGGTTCCAGACGTATGTGGGGCTGGAAGGCGCCACTTCTCTTCTCCGGGTCTACGAAGTCCAGTTCGTCCACGGGCTGTTGCAGACGGAGAGTTATGCGCAGGCCGTCGTCAGACGGGGCATGCCCGACGCCGGGCCCGCGGAGATCGAGAGACGGGTCGCGCTGCGCATGGAGCGCCAGAAGCTGCTGGTGGCCGAGCGGTCGGCGCAGTTCCACTGTGTGCTGGACGAGGCCGCGCTACGGCGCCCGTACGGCGAACGCGCGGTGATGCGCGAGCAGTTGAAGCATCTGATCGAGGTGTCGGAGCGGCCCAATGTGCGGCTCCAGGTGATGCCCTTCAGTCTGGGCGGGCACGCGGGCGAGAGCGGTGCCTTCACCATGCTCGGCTTCCAGGAGTCGGGTCTGCCGGACGTCGTCTATCTGGAGCAGCTGACGAGTGCGCTGTATGTGGACAAGCCCGAGGAAGTGGCCCAGTACGCACGGGTGATGGACCGCCTCCAGGAGGAGGGGCCGAATCCGGCCGAGACCAGGGACCTGTTGCGTGGTCTGCTCCAACTGATGTGACGCGTCGGTAGGATGGCGCACCATCAGGAGTCAGCACCCCCCAATGCGGCGCCCTGAGCGCCCTGTTCTCCAGATCGGGATGGCATGTCCTACTTCGACGAGTTGGCGTATCAGTTCATCGACGGTGAGTGGCGGTCCGGCAGCGGCTCGTGGGACATCGTCGATTTCAATCCGTACAACGGCGAGAAACTGACCTCCATACCCGTCGCTACGGTAGAGGAGGTCGACCAGGCCTACCGTGCCGCCGAGCGCGCCCAGCGGGAGTGGGGCGCCACCAATCCGTACACCCGGCGGCTCGTCTTCGAGCGTGTGCTGCGGATCATCGACGACCGCGAGGCGGAGCTCGGCGAGGCGATCGCCGCGGAGGTCGGCGGCACGCTCGCCAAGGTGGGCTTCGAGCTCCATCTGGCCAGGGAGTTCCTGCGCGAGGCCATTCAGCTGGCGCTGCGCGCCGAGGGCCGCATCCTGCCCTCGCCCATCGACGGCAAGGAGAACCGCCTCTACCGGCTGCCGGTCGGTGTCGTCGGGGTCATCAGCCCCTTCAACTTCCCCTTCCTGCTGTCGCTCAAGTCCGTCGCGCCGGCCCTCGCGCTCGGCAACGCCGTCGTCCTCAAGCCGCACCAGAACACCCCGGTCTGCGGCGGCGGTCTGGTCGCCAGGATCTTCGAGGAGGCCGGGCTGCCGGCGGGGTTGCTGAACGTCGTCGTCACGGACATCGCCGAGATCGGCGACGCGCTCATCGAGCACCCGGTGCCCAAGACCATCTCCTTCACCGGCTCCGAGAAGGTCGGCCGGCATGTCGCGACGGTCGCCGCCGCCAATTTCAAGCACACCGTGCTGGAGCTGGGCGGCAACAGCGCCCTGGTCGTCCTGGACGACGCGGACATCGACTACGCGGTGGACGCCGCCGTCTTCAGCCGCTTCGTCCACCAGGGCCAGGTCTGTATGGCCGCCAACCGGGTGCTCGTCGACCGCGCCGTGGAGCGGGAGTTCACCGAGAAGTTCGTCGCCAAGGTCGCCTCGCTGAAGGTCGGCGACCCCACCGATCCGCAGACGCACATCGGTCCGCTGATCAACGAGGGCCAGGCCGAGGCAATCTCCGCGCTGGTGGACCGCGCGGTCGAGGACGGCGCCACGGCGCTGCTGCACGGTGAGACCCGCGGCACGCTGGTCGCGCCGAGCGTGCTGAGCGGTCTGCCGGAGGACTCCCCGCTGCTGCGGCAGGAGATCTTCGGGCCGGTCGTGCTGCTGGTGCCGTTCGACGGTGACGAGGAGGCGGTGCGGCTGACCAATGCGACCTCGTTCGGGCTCAGCGGCGCCGTGCACACCGGCAACATCGAGCGCGGGGTGCGGTTCGCCAAGCGCATCGACACCGGGATGTTCCACGTCAACGACGCCACCGTGCACGACGAGCCGATCGTGCCCTTCGGCGGGGAGAAGAGCTCCGGGGTGGGGCGGCTCAACGGCGACGCGATGGTGGAGGCCTTCACCACGACCAAGTGGATCTCCATCCAGCACGGCCGGTCGCAGTTCCCGTTCTGAGCTTCTGGGCTTCTGCGCCTCTCGGCGGACGGATCCGGGACGGTCCGCTGCGAGTTGCGGACAGAAGCTGACCGCAAGGGCTCCTACGTTGAGTGGTGTCGGAAGGCGGACGGCGAAAGGGCCGGCCGCCGAGGACGTCACGAAAGGTGGACCCCATGCCCACTCACGTTCTTGCCGAGGCCCACGGCGACGAGACCGGTGCGCTGCTGGCCTTCCTGGAGGCCCAGCGCGGCGGGCTGCGCCGGGCGGTCCTGGGGCTGACCGACGACCGGGCGACCCAGCGGCCGAGCGCCAGTGAGCTGTCGCTGGCCGGACTGGTCAAGCATGTCGCGGAGACCGAGCAGGGCTGGGTCGAGACCGCGCAGGAGCTGCCGCACTCCATCGAGCGGACCCAGGACACCTGGCATCTGAGCTTCCAGATGGAGGACGGCGAGACCCTGGCCGAGGTGCTGGCGTTCTGGGACGGCGTGGCGAAGCGGACGGAGGAGTTCATCCGCTCCGTGCCCAGCCTGAACGACACCTTCCCGCTGCCCCCGGCGCCGTGGTTCCCGCCGGAGGCCCGGCAGTCGATGCGCTGGCTGCTGCTGCATCTGATCGAGGAGACGGCCCGGCACGCCGGCCACGCCGACATCCTCCGCGAGTCCCTCGACGGCAAGACGGCCTTCGAGCTGGTGGACGAGGAGCGCGCGGCCCGGGAGGGGTAGCGGGCGGGGTCCTCGCGCGCTCTAGGCTGGCGGAAGGGGCGCGCGAGGAATTGAGGAGACGATGTCGGCGATCCGGCTGTTGGTACTGGGCGCCGTGCGGCAGCACGGCAGGGCGCACGGCTACCAGGTGCGCAACGACCTGGAGTACTGGGGCGCCCATGAGTGGTCCAACGCCAAACCCGGCTCGATCTACCACGCGCTCAAGCAGATGGCCAAGCAAGGGCTGCTGCGCGCCCATGACATCGCGCCCAGCACCGCCGGCGGCCCGCCGCGTACCGAGTACGAGCTGACCGCGGCGGGCGAGGCCGAGTATTTCGCGCTGCTGCGCGCCGCGCTCTCGCAGCACGACCAGAAGGTCGACATGCTCAGCGCGGGCATCGGCTTCCTCGTCGATCTGCCGCGGGCCGAAGCGGTGGCGCTGCTCAAGGAGCGGGTGCGGGCGCTGCAGGAGTGGCGCGGCACGGTCACCGGGTACTACACCCCCGAGGGCGGGACCGGGCAGCTCGGCCACATCGGCGAGATCATGCACATGTGGGTGCACTCCGCGGACAGCGGTGCCGAGTGGACGCAGGGACTGATCGAGCGGATCGAGGGCGGGGCGTATGTCTTCGCCGGTGAGGGGGAGCCGTTCGTCGGGGTCCTGGCGGACGGGCAGGAGAACCCGTACGCGACGACGGACGCGGAGAAGCGGGACGCGGAAGATCCGGGCGGGGGCGGGAGCGGCGGCGCGGGCGACGGCGGCGCCGCCACGGAAGCGCGCTGACCGGGGCCGACGGGGCCTGCCCGGCGGACCGGGCCCGGCGCCCGTCAGTGATGGAACGCCGTGGCGACGCTCTCCGGGCGCTGCATCGGGCCGGGCTGGTCGCGGAGTTCGGGCAGCAGCTGTTCCAGGTCCATGAGGAACAGGTCCGCCAGGTCCAGGGAGAAGCCGTTGCGGCAGACCACCCGTAGGACGGAGAGGTCCTCGCGGTTCTCCGGGAAGGTGTACGCGGGGATCAGCCAGCCGCGCTCCTTCATCCGCCGGGAGACGTCGAAGACGTCGAAGGCGGTGACATGGTCCGCGGTGGTGAAGGCGAAGACCGGCAGCTGGTCGCCCTCGGTCAGCAGCCTGAAGTCGTCCAGCGCGCCGATCCGTTCGGCCATCGAGCGGGCCACGTCACGGGTGGCCTGCTGTACGGCGCGGAAGCCGGCCCGGCCGAGCCGCAGAAAGGTGTAGTACTGCGCGGCGACCTGGGCGCCGGGGCGGGAGAAGTTGAGGGCGAAGGTCGGCATGTCGCCGCCCAGGTAGTTGACCCGGAAGACCAGCTCCTCGGGCAGCGCCTCCGTATCGCGCCACAGCGCCCAGCCGACGCCCGGGTAGACCAGGCCGTACTTGTGCCCCGAGGTGTTGATGGAGGCGACCCGGGGGAGCCGGAAGTCCCAGACCAGCTCCGGGTCGAGGAACGGGGCGATCATGGCGCCGGACGCGCCGTCCACATGGACCGGGATGTCCCAGCCGTGCTGCCGGTGGACCTCGTCGAGCGCCGCGCAGATCTCGGCCACCGGCTCGTACGACCCGTCGAAGGTCGAGCCGAGGATCGCCACCACGCCGATGGTGTTCTCGTCGCACAGCGCGGCGGCGGAGGCGGCGTCCAGATGGAAGCGGTCGCCCTCCATCGGGACCAAGCGCGCCTCGACCTCCCAGAAGTTGCAGAACTTCTCCCAGCAGACCTGGACGTTGGCGCCCATGATGAGGTTCGGCCGGGCCTGCCCCGGATACCGCTCCTGGTTGCGCTGCATCCAGCGGCGCTTGAGGGCCATCCCGGCGAGCATGCAGGCCTCGCTCGACCCGGTGGTGGAGCAGCCGACGGCGGCCGCCGGGTCGGGGGCGTGCCACAGGTCGGCGAGCATCGCCACACACCGCTTCTCCAGTTCGGCGGTGCGCGGGTACTCATCCTTGTCGATCATGTTCTTGTCCCGGCAGTCCGCCATCAGGACGCCGGCCTGCGGCTCCATCCAGGTCGTGACGAACGTCGCCAGATTCAGCCGGGAGTTGCCGTCCAGCATCAGCTCGTCGTGCACGAACTGGTAGGCGGTACGTGGGGAGACGGGGCCATCGGGCAGGGTGTGCCGCGGTGGGGCGGACTCCATACCGGCGACCGGGTCGGCCTCGCCGTAGAAGGGATTGACCGGGTGGCCGGTCTGCTTACGGTCGGAAGGCGATGCGCCTTTGTGCAGAGTCATCTGTCGCGCCTACCCGTCAACTGGCTGGAGAAAGGCCGTGTTTGATGGCTTTGGTGAACTTCACCACGCGCTCCGCCTGGATGCGGGCGGCGGTGCGGGCTTCGTCGTCGAGCGGGGTATTGGGGCCGCCGACATGGGAGGTGCCGTAGGGATTGCCGTCGGTGAACTTCGCCGGGTCGGTGTAGCCCGGCGTCACGAGGATGCCGCCGAAGTGGTGGACGGTCTGGTAGAGCGCGAGCAGCGTGGACTCCTGGCCGCCGTGCTTGGTGGCGCTCGCGGTGAAGCCGCTGTAGACCTTGTCGGCCAGCCTGCCCTGCTGCCAGAGGCCGCCCAGGGTGTCGAGGTACTGCTTGAGCTGAGAGGTCACATTGCCGAAGCGGGTGGGGGTCCCGAAGATCACCGCGTCCGCCCAGAGCATGTCCTCGTGGGTGGCCTCCATGATGTCCGCCGTGGCCGCGGCGTTGGCCGCCCAGGCCGGGTTGGCGTCGATCGCGGTCTGCGGGGCGAGTTCCGCGGCCCGGCGCAGCCGGACATCGGCCCCGGCGTGCTCGGCGGCGTCCGCGATCAGCCGTGCGAGCTCGGCGACGGTACCGGTCGACGAGTAGTAGATGACGGCGACATGGACGTCATGCACGGGCATCGGCGTACCTCCTCGAACCCGACAATAAGGGCATAGGGGGTACGTGGCCTCCAGGGTTCACCCAGTGGAAGCGCAACGGGCGGGCGGCCGCCCCGAAGGACCGCCACCCGCCCGTAGGCCAGCTCCTGCCGCCGGGCTCCCGTCAGCTCGCGCTGGCCAGCGACAGCTTCGCGGCGAAGCCGAGGAACGCCGCGCCGGCGCCCGCGGACAGCCCGGCCGTCAGCCGCCTGCGGCGGCGGAAGGTCGCCGCCAGGAACGTCCCGCTGAAGATCAGGACCGACAGATACGTGAAGCTGAACAGCTGCGCCCAGGCGCCCAGCGTCAGGAACGACAGCACCGGGTGGGCGTAGGAAGGATCCACGAACTGCACGAAGAAGGAGATGAAGAACAGGATCGCCTTCGGGTTGAGCAGACTGACCACCAGCGCCCTGCGGAACGGCCGCTCCACGGCCTCCTTCGGCGCCTCGGACGCCCCGTCGCCCCGCTCGGCCCGGCGGGCCTCCCGGCCGCGCCACAGCGCCCAGGCGCCGCGCAGCATCCCGACCGCCAGCCACGTCAGATAGCCCGCACCGGCGAACTTGACGACGGTGAACAGCACCGGAGTGGTCTGCAGCAGCGAGGCCACCCCGCCCGCCGACAGCGTCATCAGCACCGTGTCACCGCACAGCACCCCGGCCGCCGCCCGGTACGCCACCCGCGGGCCGCGCCGGGCCGCCACCGACACGACGTACAGCGAATTCGGCCCGGGCAGCAGAATGATCAGCGCGAGCCCCACCAGATACGTGGACAGATCCGTTATCCCCAGCATGTGCGGCAGGATCTCACCCCCCGATCCGCCGCCTCACCGGGTTTTCAGGATGCGGACTTGCACCTCACGCGGCGTGAGGTCTCATCGTGGAGTGCGTACCCACAAGGGAGCGGAAGTGAGCCATTCGGTAGGGCAGGTAGCGGCGTTCGCCGGTGTGACGGTGCGCACCTTGCACCATTACGACGAGATCGGGCTGCTCCAGCCCGGCGAGCGCAACCACGCAGGTCACCGGCGCTACGGCGATGACGACCTGGACCGGCTGCAGCAGATCCTGTTCTACCGGGAGCTCGGCTTTCCGCTCGACGAGGTCGCGGCCCTCCTGGACGATCCGCACACGGACCCGCAGCAGCATCTGCGGCGCCAGCACGACCTGCTGACCGCACGGATCGACAAGCTCCAGAAGATGGCCGCCGCCGTCGAACACGCGATGGAGGCACGCAGGATGAACGTACGGCTCACACCGGAGGAGAAGTTCGAGGTCTTCGGGGACTTCGACCCCGACGAGCACGCGGCGGAGGTGGAGGAGCGCTGGGGCCACACCGAGGCCTACAAGGAGTCGCAGCGCAGGACGGCCGCGTACACCAAGGAGGACTGGAAGCGGGTGACGGAGGGGCTCGACGCCGTCCACCGCAAGATGGCGGACCTGCTCGCGCAAGGGGCTGCGGCGGATTCCGCGGCGGCCATGGATGTCGCCGAGGAGCACCGGCAGTTCATCTGCGGCGCTTACTACGACTGCTCCCCCGAGATGCACACCTGCCTCGGCGAGATGTATGTCACCGATGAGCGCTTCACCGCCACCTACGAGGCGATCAGGCCCGGCCTCGCCGTCTACATGCGGGACGCGATTCTGGCCAACGCGGTCCGCCACGTGTGATCCGTACGGGCCGGGGAGCGCGCCCCTGGCCCGTACGGAGCCTGCCCGGGGTCAGCCCTGCGGCGAGAGCACCACGGCCGTCCCGTAGGCACACACCTCGGTGCCCACGTCGGCGGCCTCCGTCACATCGAAGCGGAACATCAGCACCGCGTTCGCACCGCGCGAGCGGGCCTGCTCCACCAGCCGTTCCATCGCCTGGTTACGGGTCTCGACCAGGGTCTTGGTCAGGCCCCGCAGCTCGCCGCCGATCATCGACTTCAGGCCCGCGCCGATCTGGCTGCCGAGGTGCCGTGAGCGCACCGTCAGGCCGAAGACCTCGCCGATCACCCGTTCCACGTGAAACCCCGGGACGTCGTTGGTCGTCACCACCAGGACGTCGGACTGCGCCCGCTGCCCGCCGCCGTATTCTTCGATGCCCATGGCGCACACCTCCTTGCGGCCAGCATCACCCGGCCCCGTGGGGGCGGCCAGCGGTCGGGGGCCGTCGGGTGGGGCCCGGGGACCGCCTGGAACCATGGCGGGTCGCTCGGCGTTGATAGTTTTGGCCGCACACGCGCCTGTATCCCGTCGCTTCGCCCGTCGCACCGCACGATCCGGCGCCCTCGACCCAGGAGCCTTCACCCCGTGAATACTCTCGCGCTCGGCCCCCAGTGGCTGGACCCGGACTACCTGATCGCGACATTCGGCCTGATCGGCGTCCTGGTCATCGTCTTCGCGGAGTCCGGCCTGCTGATCGGCTTCTTCCTGCCGGGCGACTCGCTCCTGTTCACCACCGGTCTGCTGGTGACGACGAACAAGCTCGACAAACCGCTGTGGATGGTGTGCTCCCTGATCGTCCTGGCAGCCGTCCTCGGCGACCAGGCCGGCTATCTCTTCGGCCGCAAGGTCGGCCCCTCGCTCTTCAAGCGCCCCGACTCCCGCCTCTTCAAGCAGGAGAACGTCGAGAAGGCGCATGAGTTCTTCGAGAAGCACGGCCCCAAGTCGCTGATCCTGGCCCGCTTCGTCCCGATCGTGCGTACGTTCACGCCGATCATCGCCGGTGTGAGCCGGATGAACTACCGCTCCTTCATCACCTTCAACGTCATCGGCGGCGCCCTGTGGGGCGCGGGTGTCACCCTGCTCGGGGCCTCGCTGGGGAAGGTCGAGTTCGTCCACAAGCACATCGAGCTGATCCTGGTCGCGATCGTGCTGATCTCCGTCGTGCCGATCGCCATCGAGTACTTCCGCGCCCGCGGCAAGTCGAAGAAGGCCCAGTCCGCCCCGCCCCACCCCGCGGACCGCCCGCAGGGCGCCCCCGCCGACGCCCGCCGCGGCCGCCACGCCAAGCGCTGACACCAGGCGGAAGAAGACCGCGCGCACCCACTCCCCCCAACTCCACCCGCACCCACCACGCGAGGCGACGGCGACGGCCGCCCGAAAACAACGCCCCCCGTGCACGCGTCCCGCACCCTCATCAGGCATCGTGTCCTTGACATCCGTCAGGAGGCTTACGAGGAGAGCGAAGACCCGTGGCGTCGGACCCACAGCGCGGCCAGCGCGGCCAGCGCGGCACGAACGGCAGCAGCGGCGGCGGCGCCTCGGATCAGACCGGTGCCGAGGACCGCAAGCCCCAGTCGGACGAGGCCCACAGCGCCTTCACCCCGCCACTGGGCGTGCCCTACCCGCCGCTTCCCGAGGACGAGCACCCCACCTCCGAGTTCGCGCTGCCCGCGGGCCTGCGCCCGGAGACGCCGGCCGAGCAGGAGGGCTCGGCCTTCAGCCAGCCGAGCAGTACCACCGGCCAGACCCCGCTGCCCGCCCCCGTGGGCGCCACGGCGATGAGCGCCTTCACCCCGCCGCACGGCATCCCCGCCGTCAGCCTCACCAAGGAAGCTCCCTGGCAGGACCGGATGCGGACCATGCTCCGGATGCCGGTCCACGAGCGCCCGGTCCCCGAGCGCCCGGAGCGCGGCGACGAGGACACCGGCCCGGCCGTCCCCCGCGTACTCGACCTGACGCTCCGTATCGGCGAGATCCTGCTCGCCGGCGGTGAGGGCGCGGAGGACGTCGAGGCCGCGATGTTCGGCGTCGCGCACGCCTACGGGCTGGAGCGGGTCGAGCCGACCGTCACCTTCACCCTGCTGTCGATCTCCTACCAGCCGTCGCTGGTCGACGACCCCGTCACGGCCAGCCGGACGGTACGGCGCCGCGGTGTCGACTACACCCGGCTGTCCGCGGTCTTCCGGCTCGTCGACGACATCGCCTCCGAGGGCATCACCCTCGAAGAGGCCTACCGCGGCCTCGCCGAGATCCGCCGTAACCGCCACCCCTACCCGAGCTGGGCCCTGACGGTCGCGTCCGGGCTGCTGTCCGGCGCGGCATCCATGCTGGTCGGCGGCGAATTGCTGGTGTTCCTCGCGGCCGCGCTGGGCTCGATGCTCGGCGACCGGCTGGCCTGGCTCGCGTCCGGGCGCGGGCTGCCGGAGTTCTACCAGTTCGTGGTCGCGGCGATGCCGCCGGCGGCGGTGGGCGTCGCCTTCGGTCTGGCCCACGCCAATGTGCAGGCGTCCGCGGTGATCACCGGTGGGCTGTTCGCGCTGATCCCGGGGCGGGCCCTGGTCGCCGGCGTCCACGACGGGCTGACCGGCTACTACATCACCGCCGCCGCCCGTCTGCTGGAGGTCGGCTACCTCATCGTCGGCATCGTCGTCGGCGTCCTCAGCGTGCTCTACATCGGACTCCAGCTGAACCCCGGCCTGCGGCGGCTCAACCCCGAGGAGGCGCTGGGGGCGTACAACGAGCCGGTGGTCCAGATCACCGCGTCGATGCTGCTGGCGCTGGCGTTCTGTGTGCTGCTCCAGCAGGAACGTCACACCGTGGCGTTTGCGACCCTGAACGGCGGTGTCGCCTGGGTCGTCTACGGCGCCCTCCACTACGTCGCCGAGATAAACCCGGTGCCCGCCACCGCGATCGGGGCCGGACTGGTCGGCCTCTTCGGCCAGTTGCTCTCCCGCTACCGCTATGCGTCGGCCCTGCCGTACGTCACCGCGGCCATCGGCCCGCTGCTGCCCGGTAGCGCCACGTACTTCGGGCTGCTCAACTTCGCCCAGGGCCATCTGCCGGAGGGCCTCACCTCCCTGGTACAGGCCGCCTCGCTGGCGCTCGCCATCGCCGTGGGAGTCAACCTCGGTGCCGAGGTCGCCCGGCTGTTCCTGCGTGCCCCCGGGGTCGAGGAGGCCGGCGCACGCCGGGCCGCCAAGCGCACCCGCGGCTTCTAGACGGTCGTGTCGGGGCCGTGGCCCGGCCCCGACACGCACGAACGGGCGGCAACCCGACTGGGTGCCGCCCGTTCGCGTACGAAAATCAGCGCGCGCGGACCCGGGCGCCGCGGTCAGGGAAACCCCGCCGGACGCCGGGCCGACGACGCTGCGTCAGTGCGCGCCGCCCTGCGCCTCAAGGCGCTTGAACGAGGCCTCGATCTCCGCCTCGGCCTCGGTGCGGCCGACCCAGTTGGCGCCCTCGACGGACTTGCCGGGCTCCAGGTCCTTGTAGACCTCGAAGAAGTGCTGGATCTCCAGGCGGTCGAACTCCGACACGTGGTGGATGTCCCGCAGGTGCTCCACTCGCGGGTCGGACGCCGGCACGCACAGCAGCTTGTCGTCGCCGCCGGCCTCGTCCGTCATGCGGAACATGCCGATGGCGCGGCACTTGATGAGGCAGCCGGGGAAGGTCGGCTCGTCCAGGATGACCAGCGCGTCCAGCGGGTCGCCGTCCTCTCCCAGGGTGTTCTCGACAAAGCCGTAGTCGGCCGGGTAGCTGGTCGAGGTGAAGAGTCGACGGTCCAGGCGGATCCGACCGGTCTCGTGGTCCACCTCGTACTTGTTCCGCGAACCCTTCGGGATCTCGATGGTGACGTCGAACTCCACGGGTGGCTCCTCCATGATCAACACATACGTCTGGTGATTAAGTGTCCCCCACGCAGGTGTGTGGTGGCGAAAGGGGCTGGTCCGAGATGCCGAAGACCGGAAAGTGGCAGGTCAGATGGCAGTCGGCGGCACGGTCCGCGCGGTCGGCGACGCGCGCGGCGGTCCGGTCGGCGCAGACGGCGGTCGCGACCACGCAGCAGGTATGGCACGCCACACCGCGCCATACCCAGCAGACCTGGCGGCTGACGGCGGTCTCCGCAGCCACCGGCCTGGCGGTCGCGATCGTCGCGGTGGCGGCGTCCGGGCCGTGGGACTCGGGTCAGCGTACGGCCGAGCGCGCGGAGGCGGCCGCCATGGACGGTGCCAGTGGCGAGCATCACGCCCCGGACTCCCGGCCGGCGCCCAGCGCACCGCCCGTGCTGCCCGCGCTCGGCGGCCGCGCGCCCGGCGCCGCGGGCCGTGGCGCGGCCCCCGCACCCACCGACGCGGGCCTGGCCGACGCCCTGGAACCGCTGCTGAAGGACCCGGCGCTCGGCCCGCTGCGGACGGCTTCCGTCCTGGACGTGGCCGCGGGCCGCGAGGTCTTCGGCGAAGGCCAGGGCAAGGCCGCCACCCCCGCCTCCACCGTCAAGCTCGCCACCGCCGTCGCCGCGCTCTCCGCGCTCGGCCCCGACCACCGCATCGACACCACCGTCGTCCTGGCCGGCAAGAAGCGCATCGTCCTGGTCGGCGGCGGCGACCCCACCCTGACCGCCCGCGCCCCGCGGCACGGCGCCGAGGAACAGCCCGCGAATCTGCGCACCCTCGCCGACGCCACCGCCCGCGCCCTCAAGAAGCGCCACCTCACCAAGATCAGCCTGGGCTACGACACCAGCGCCTACTCGGGCCCCGTCCAGCACCCCATCGGCCCGAACGAGAACATCGCCCCCGTCACCGCGCTGATGACCGACGAGGCCCGCCTCGACGACTCCGACCACGGCACCGCCCCACGCGACGCGGACCCGGCCCGCACGGCGGCCGGCACCTTCGCCGATCTGCTCCACGACCGCGGCATCACCGTCGACGGCGACCCCGGAGGCGCCAAGGCCCCCAAGAAGCCCGACCGGATCGCCGCCGTCCACTCCCTGCCGCTGTCCGCGCTCGTCGAGCGGATGCTGACCCACAGCGACAACGACATCGCCGAGGCGCTGGCCCGCCAGACCGCCCTCGCCACCCGCCAGCCGGCCAGCTTCGCCGGTGCCGGCAAGGCCGTGCGCACCGCCCTCCAGCGGGAGCACCTCCCGCTGTCCGGCGCCGTCTTCGAGGACGGCAGCGGCCTGGACCGCGACGACAAGGTCACCGCCGCCCTGCTCTCCCGCCTCCTGCTGCACGCCTCGTCGCCCGACCACCCGGCCCTGCGCCCCGTCGTCACCGGCCTCCCGGTGGCCGCCTTCACCGGCACCCTCAGCAACCGCTACCGGGGCCAGAGCGCAGGCGCCGGCGCCGTACGCGCCAAAACCGGCACCCTCACGGGCGTGAACACCCTGGCCGGCACCGTCGTCGACGCCGACGGCCGCCTCCTCGCCTTCTCCTTCATGACCACCGGCACCACCGACCCCCAAGGCGCCCAGACCGCCCTGGACAAACTCGCCTCAGCAGTAGCCAACTGCGGCTGCCGCTAACCCCCGAGCCCCACCGACAAGCCCCCCGGCCCCGAGGGTTTTCCCCACCCCCAACCTCCCGCCCACCCACCAACCGCCCCCACCCACCGGCCTTTTCCCACCCACCCACGGGAGGGGACGGGCCGGAGGGGCAGGGGTGTGGGACGTAAAGCGAAGCAGTCCCACACCCCTGCCCCGGAGGCCCGTCACCGCCCCCCGACAGCCCCGCACCCCGACAGCCCCGCGCAGCGGACCGGCCCGCAGGCGCAACGACGGGAAACCACCACGGCGGGAAAGCCGAAAACGCGGCCCGAAGGCAAAGCGCAGCGCACGGCGCAACGACGGGAAACCCACAAGCATCACCCGAGCCCACGCCCCGCGCAGCGGACCCGCAACAACGAGAAGCCCCCACGGCGGGCCAGCCGAACACGCGGGACAACGGCAAAGCGCAGCGAACCGGCTACCCCCACGCCAAACGCCCACGTACGGTGAACTCATGACGAGCATCGGTGGAACCGAGATGGTCGACTGGAACCTCGCGGTCGCGACCGCGACCCGGTTCGTGCGGCCGGGCCCAGAGGTGAGCCGGGACGAGGCGCGCGCGATCGTCGCCGAGCTGCGCAAGCACGCCAAGTCCTCCGAGGCGCATGTGCGCGCGTTCACGCGGATGGCACAGCCCGACGCGACGGGCGAGGCGCCGCATGACACGCCGGTCCTCGTCGTGGACCGGCCCGGCTGGATCAAGGCGAATGTCGCCGGGTTCCGGGCCGTGCTCAAGCCGCTGCTGGCCAAGATGGAGGACCGCCGCTCGACGGTCCCCGGTGGCGCGGTGCTCGGCGCGGTCGGCGGCAAGGTGACCGGCGTGGAGCTGGGCATGCTGCTGTCGTTCCTGGCCTCGCGGGTCCTCGGCCAGTACGAGACGTTCGCGCCGGCCTCCCGGGATCTGCCGGCCGCCGCACAGGGCGGCCGGCTGCTGCTCGTCGCGCCGAACATCGTGCACGTGGAGCGCGAGCTCGAAGTGGCCCCGCACGACTTCCGGCTGTGGGTGTGCCTCCACGAGGAGACCCACCGCACCCAGTTCACCGCCGTCCCGTGGCTGCGGGACCACATCGAGGGCGAGATCCAGTCGTTCCTCGGTGAGACGGACATCGACCCGGGCACCCTCCTGGAGCGGCTGCGCGAGGCCGCCCAGTCGCTGGCCGGCGCCAAGCCCGAGGGCGAGGAGGGCGAGGACGAGGGCCGCTCCCTCGTCGATCTCGTCCAGACGCCCGCGCAGCGCGAGATCCTCGGCCGGCTGACCGCGGTGATGTCCCTGCTGGAGGGGCACGCGGATTATGTGATGGACGGCGTGGGGCCCGATGTCGTGCCGTCGGTCGCCGAGATCCGGGAGAAGTTCCAGAAGCGCCGGGCCAGCGGTGCGGGCCGGCTGGACCAGGCGCTGCGCAAGCTGCTCGGCCTGGACGCCAAGCTGCGGCAGTACCGCGACGGCGAGCGGTTCGTCAGCGCGGTCGTCGAGGAGGTCGGCATGGACGGCTTCAACCGGGTCTGGACGTCACCGAACACCCTCCCGACCAAACAAGAGATCGCCAAACCGGCGGACTGGATCGCGCGGGTGCACCGCAAGGCGGACGGGGCACCGTAAGCGAACGGCGTGAGCTGGGCACGCCACGTGGCAGTAGAGCGCCCCTTCAATCACCCGTCTGAGGGACCGTTACCGATGGATAGGCGTGCAATGCTCGGGGAACCGCTCGCCTCTGTCACCATCTAGGCACTCTGTGTGACGAAGTGCCGTCCACGGCCCGAGGCTCCCCAGCTGAACGATTGGAAACGGACATGGGTCCCCATCCAGCGGTCGCCGCGATACGCCTGGCGGTCCGCCGCGTACTCCACGACGTGCTCAACCACCACTGCGCGCAGGACCGGCACGAGCCCCCGCTCGTGCTCGTCGCGTGCTCCGGCGGCGCCGATTCCATGGCGCTCGCCTCCGCCCTCGCCTTCGAGGCCCCCAAGCTGGGGGTCCGTGCCGGGGGCGTCACCATCGACCACGGCCTCCAGGAGGGCTCGGACCTCCGCGCCGCCGAGGTCGTCCTGCGGCTGCGGGCCCTGGGGCTGGATCCCGTAGAGGCCGTCGCCGTCGACGTGGGCGAACCGAACAAGGTGGCGCACGGCACCGCGTACCGGGGGAGCGGCAGCCGCCCGTCCGGCGGCCCGGAAGCCGCCGCCCGTGACGCCCGCTACGCCGCCCTGGACGCCGTCGCCGAGCGCTATGGCGCCACCGCTGTCCTCCTCGGCCACACCCGCGACGACCAGGCGGAAACGGTGCTGCTCGGTCTCGCCCGCGGCTCCGGTACCCGCTCGCTCTCCGGTATGGCCGCGACCAGCGGCCGGGACGGGCGCTATCGCCGGCCCTTCCTCGACGTGGACCGCCAGACCGCCCGTAAGGCCTGTCTGATCCAGGCGCTGCCCGTCTGGGACGACCCGCACAACGCCGACCCCGCCTACACCCGCTCACGGCTGCGCCACGAAGGCCTGCCCGCCCTGGAGAAGGCGCTCGGCAAGGGCGTCGTCGAGGCGCTGGCCCGTACCGCCCAGCTCTCCCGCGACGACGCCGACGCCCTGGACGCCTGGGCCGCCGACGCCGAGGGTTCGGTGCTCGACGACAGCGGCTCCCTCGATATCGCCGCCCTGTTCGCGCTGCCCCCCGCGGTGCGCCGCCGGGTGCTGCGCCGGGCCGTCATCGGCGCCGGTTCCCCGGCCGGTTCGCTCTTCGCCCGCCACATCGAAGAAGTGGACCGGCTGATCACCGCCTGGAGGGGGCAGGGGGCCATCAACCTCCCCGGGCGAGTGGGTGTGCGACGGCAGGGTGGCAGACTGGTGATTCGGCAGGGCTGAGCCGCAGACGCTGCCCCGCATCCGAAGTCTCACGACTGACGCGAACACCGAACAGAGCGAGAGTGGCACGGGTGGACGACAAGGACATGGGTTCCGACCTTCAGTCGGTACTCATCAGCAAGGAAGAGATCGACGCGAAGCTGGCGGAGCTGGCCGCGAAGATCGACGCGGAGTACGCGGGCAAGGACCTGCTCATCGTCGGCGTCCTCAAGGGCGCCGTGATGGTGATGGCGGACCTGGCGCGCGCGCTGTCCACCCCCGTCACGATGGACTGGATGGCCGTGTCGTCGTACGGCGCGGGCACCCAGTCCTCCGGTGTGGTCCGCATCCTCAAGGACCTCGACACCGACATCAAGGGCAAGCACGTCCTGATCGTCGAGGACATCATCGACTCCGGTCTGACGCTGTCCTGGCTGCTGTCGAACCTCGGCTCGCGCGAGCCGGCCTCGCTGGAGGTCTGCACGCTGCTGCGCAAGCCGGACGCGGCCAAGGTCGCCATCGACGTGAAGTGGATCGGCTTCGACATTCCCAACGAGTTCGTCGTCGGGTACGGACTCGACTTCGCGGAGAAGTACCGCAATCTGCCGTTCGTCGGTACTCTCGCGCCGCACGTCTACGGCGGCTGAGGGCGTCCCCGCGCTCGTCCGGCCGGTGTGGCCGGGCGAGCCTCGGACCGTCCACTGCGGCCCGGCGGGAACCCTTCGGGGCCGCCCGCCGTTGGAGCAGGGAGAACGGAATCCTCGGCTGCATGTTCACCGTCGGCGCAGGCGCCGGGTGACAATGCTGGGGTACCGTCCGAAGGCAGTTCTTTTTCGGGCCAGTAATACACCGTACGCACGACCAGCCCTCCCAAGGGCGTTGTGCCTCACTGTGGCAGGAGGGACGGGGCCTCAGCGGCTCCGTATGGATGGACGTGAAGCGATACTTCCGTGGGCCGGTCATGTGGATCGTGCTGGCCGTCCTCGCCGTGGTCGTGTTGATGCAGGTCGTCGGCTCGTCCGGCGGCTACAAGACGGTGGACACCGGTCAGGTCGTCAAGGCGATCGCTGACAACAAGGTGAAATCCGCCGAGCTGACGACCGGTGACGAGAACAAGATCAAGATTGAGCTGTCGGGCTCCTACAAGATCGACGGCTCCAACAAGCTCCAGGCGAGCTACATCGGCGACCAGGGCGTCGACGTGGCCAAGAACCTGCAGGCCAAGTACCAGACCGGCGAGATCAAGGACGGGTACACCGTCTCCCCGTCGAAGCAGAACCCGTTCGTCGGTGTGCTGCTCTCGCTGCTCCCCTTCGTCCTCATCGTGGTCGTCTTCCTGTTCCTGATGAACCAGATGCAGGGCGGCGGCTCCCGGGTGATGAACTTCGGGAAGTCGAAGGCGAAGCTGATCACCAAGGACACCCCCAAGACGACCTTCACGGACGTCGCGGGGTCGGACGAGGCGGTCGAGGAGCTCCACGAGATCAAGGAGTTCCTCCAGGAGCCGGCGAAGTTCCAGGCCGTCGGCGCCAAGATTCCCAAGGGTGTGCTGCTGTACGGCCCGCCCGGTACGGGCAAGACGCTGCTGGCGCGCGCCGTCGCCGGCGAGGCGGGCGTCCCGTTCTACTCGATCTCCGGTTCCGACTTCGTCGAGATGTTCGTCGGTGTCGGTGCCTCCCGGGTCCGTGACCTCTTCGAGCAGGCCAAGGCGAACGCCCCGGCGATCGTCTTCGTCGACGAGATCGACGCCGTCGGCCGGCACCGCGGTGCGGGCCTGGGCGGTGGCCACGACGAGCGTGAGCAGACCCTCAACCAGCTGCTGGTCGAGATGGACGGCTTCGACGTGAAGGGCGGCGTGATCCTGATCGCCGCCACGAACCGCCCGGACATCCTCGACCCGGCGCTGCTGCGCCCCGGCCGTTTCGACCGGCAGATCGCCGTCGACCGTCCGGACCTGCAGGGCCGTCTGGAGATCCTCAAGGTCCACCAGAAGGGCAAGCCGGTCGCCCCGGACGTCGACCTCTCGGCCGTCGCCAAGCGCACCCCCGGCTTCACCGGTGCCGATCTGTCCAACGTCCTCAACGAGGCCGCGCTGCTGACGGCCCGGAGCGACGAGAAGCTGATCAACAACCACTTCCTGGACGAGGCGATCGACCGCGTCGTGGCCGGCCCGCAGAAGCGGACCCGGATCATGTCCGAGAAGGAGAAGAAGATCACCGCGTACCACGAGGGCGGACACGCCCTGGTCGCGGCGGCCTCACCGAACTCCGACCCGGTGCACAAGATCACGATCCTGTCCCGCGGCCGGGCCCTGGGCTACACCATGGTCCTGCCCGACGAGGACAAGTACTCCACCACCCGCAACGAGATGCTCGACCAGCTGGCGTACATGCTGGGCGGCCGCGCGGCGGAGGAGCTGGTCTTCCACGACCCGACCACGGGCGCCGCGAACGACATCGAGAAGGCCACCGCCACGGCCCGCGCGATGGTCACGCAGTACGGCATGACCGAGCGGCTCGGTGCGATCAAGTTCGGCACCGACAACTCCGAGCCCTTCCTGGGCCGTGAGATGGGTCACCAGCGCGACTACTCGGAAGAGGTCGCCGCGCTGGTCGATGAGGAAGTCAAGAGGCTCATCGAGACCGCGCACAACGAGGCGTGGGAGATCCTGGTCGAGAACCGCGATGTGCTCGACAACCTGGTGCTGACGCTGCTGGAGAAGGAGACCCTCAACAAGGAGGAGATCGCCGAGCTCTTCAAGCACGTGGTCAAGCGCCCGGCCCGCCCGGCCTGGACCGGCTCGTCGCGCCGTACGCCCTCCAGCCGCCCGCCGGTGCTGTCGCCGAAGGAGCTGGCCCCGGCCAACGGCTCGGTGACCACGACCGCCACCGTCTCCACGGAGAAGGCGGAAGCACCCGAGGAGCAGCGCCCCGAGAGCTGATCCCGGCGGTCCCCCAGGGCCCCGGAATAAATGCCGCGCCCCCCAGGTTTAGCCTGGGGGGCGCGGCATTCCGCGATTCCACCGCGAATTCGAGCGGGCGCAGAAGGAACGAGGCACCACATGACGGACCCTGTGACGCTGGACGTCGGCGGCAAGATCGGCACATTCGACGAGAAGCGCGCCGAGAACGCCGTCCGCGAGCTGCTCATCGCGGTGGGCGAGGACCCGGACCGTGAGGGGCTGCTGGAGACGCCGGCACGGGTGGCACGGGCGTACAAGGAGATCTTCGCCGGCCTGTGGCAGAAGCCGGAGGACGTGCTGACGACCACCTTCGACCTGGGCCATGACGAGATGGTGCTGGTCAAGGACATCGAGCTGGTCTCCAGCTGCGAGCATCACCTGGTGCCGTTCGTGGGTGTGGCGCATGTCGGCTACATCCCGTCCACCGACGGCAAGATCACCGGCCTGTCCAAGCTGGCCCGGCTGGTCGATGTGTACGCCCGGCGCCCGCAGGTCCAGGAGCGGCTGACCACGCAGATCGCGGACTCGCTGATGGAGATCCTGGAGCCGCGCGGCGTGATCGTCGTCATCGAGTGCGAGCACATGTGCATGACCATGCGCGGGGTGCGCAAGCCGGGCGCCAAGACGACGACCTCGGCCGTGCGCGGCCAGCTGCGGGACGCCGCCACCCGCGCCGAGGCGATGAGCCTGATACTGGCCCGCTGAGGCACCGGGCCCAGGCCCGTACGGCCGGCCCGTCGAGCGCCCTCGGACGGTCGGCCACGCACGCGTAAACCGGACGGCCGGGCCCCTCGTGGGAGGGACCCGGCCGTTGCCGTGTCTGTGGGGGCGGGCGCCGGCCCGTCAGGCCTTGAGGTGGTTGCCCAGCCACTCCAGGGCGGCGGGGATCTCCCGGCGCCAGGTGTTGAAGTTGTGGCCGCCGCTGTCGAGGATGATCGACGAGACCCGGCTCGGCGACTTCGTCTGCTCGATGAACCGCAGCGTCTGCTGGTAATTCCCCTCACCCTGCTTGCTGCTGGTGACCAGCAGGTTCACCGGGGGCGCGGGCAGATTCCGCTGACGCCACAGCAGGTTGTTCTCGCGCTCCAGCTGCCGGTTGCCGCCGAAGAGGTCGCCGGTGGTGGCGTCGCGCGGGGCCTTGTAGGCGCCGGAGAGGGCGACGGCGCTGGAGTACGCCTCGGGGTGCCGCATCGTCATCTTCAGCGCGCAGTAGCCGCCCGTGGAGTCACCGATGACACCCCAGCTCTTCGCTTCGCGGCCTATTCGGTAGTGCTCGGAGATATCCGCGCGCAGGTCCTTGGTGAAGAAGGTCTCGGTCTGCGGGCCGTTCGGTATGTCCATGCACTCGGTGTCGCGCGGCGGTGCGACGGTCGGGCGCATCATCACCAGGACGGTCGGCCGCATCTTGCGCTGCTTGAGCAGTTCGTGCTGGGTCTGCGGGAAATGCAGCTTTTTGTAGAGCGCCTCGGCGGTGCCGGGGTAACCGGTGAGCACCAGGGCCGCCGGGAATTTCTGGTGGGCGTATTTCTTCTGGAAGTACTGCGGCGGCAGATAGACATACGCAGGACTGGCGATCTGCGAGTGTTCGCCGCGGACCAGCACCTTGTCGATGCGGCCGCCGGCCGCCGGCCGGGCGCCGTTCTGGACGCTGACCCGCTGGGTGCCCAGCATCCGCAGCTTGGTGCCGCCCGGACCGGTCTGGTATTCGGTGACCACGCCCGGCTCCTGCTCCTGACCGAAGAGGTCGGCCCAGGACGCGTAGAAACCGAAGGAATTGTTGGCGTACAGACCGATCGTGGCGAAGAGGGAGAGCTGTGTCGCCACCAGGAGCCCGATACGGCCGAGAACGGCGCGCCAGTTCTTCTTGGACAGGCGCGGCCAGAGCCAAATGGTGAGGACGAACAGTGCCACCGCGACGAGGACGGCAAGAAGCAGCACTTTCTTACTGGTGAGACCCATGTGGTGCTTTCTTCCGGGCGGCCGGGCCATCCGTACCGCTAGTGGAACCCCGAGCCCTGAAACGCCGTCATACAGGGCGCAAAAAGTCCAGATGCTGCGACAAGGCTCGCACGTTCTCTCGACCGGGGCGACGGGAAAGTGATGTCTGACAGGCTAGATGGCGAAAACTCGGAGACGGTTGCGTGGCGAACACCACGCTGGCTCCGCGGCCCGCGGCCCGAAGCGGTGCCGGCGGTCGTCGGTACGGCAGGCGCGGTCGTCGGCCTGCTGAACCTGGCGGCAGGGGTGTTCCCGCGGTTCCGGCACAGCCGGATGCACGCCCTGGCGGAGGTGTTGCCGGGCGCGGTGAGCCCCTTGGCGGCCGCCGCCTCCATCGTCGTCGGCATCCTGCTGCTCCTTCTGGCCCACGGGCTCAAGCGGCGTAAGCGGCGGGCCTGGGGAGCGGCCGTGGCGCTGCTTCCGGTGGGGATCGCCGCCCAGCTCGTGTACCGCCACTCCGTCTTCGGAGCGGTGCTCTCGCTGGCGCTCCTGGTGTACCTGGTGTGGCACCGGCGCGAGTTCGCCGCGCTGCCCGACCCGCGCAGCCGCTGGAAGGCCGTGGCCAACCTCGTCGTCCTCGGCGGGGTCAGCTTCGCCATCGGCATGGTCATCGTCAGCTCCCACCCCCACAAGACCATCGGCTCGCCCTCCGTCTGGGACCGCGCCCAGCACGTCCTGTGGGGCCTGTTCGGCTTCGAGGGCCCGGTCGGCTACACCCACCACGTCGACTACACCGTCGGCTACTCGCTCGGCGCGCTCGGCCTGCTGACCGTCGCCACCACCGCGTACCTCGCCTTCCGCCCCGAGCACCCGGCGGCCCGGCTGACCGACGACGACGAGCAGCAGCTGCGGGCGCTGCTGGAGCGGCACGGCGCCCGGGACTCGCTCGGCTACTTCGCGCTGCGCCGCGACAAGGGCGTGGTCTTCTCCCCGACCGGCAAGGCCGCGGTCTGCTACCGGGTGATCTCCGGTGTGATGCTCGCCAGCGGCGACCCGATCGGCGACGTGGAGGCCTGGCCGGGCGCCATCGAGCGCTTCATGGCGGAGGCGAAGGCGCACTCCTGGACCCCGGCGGTCACCGGCTGCAGCGAGACCGGCGGCCAGGTGTGGACGCGGGAGACCGGTATGGACGCGCTGGAGCTCGGCGACGAGGCGATCGTGGACGTCGCCGACTTCACCCTCACCGGCCGCGCGATGCGCAACGTACGGCAGATGGTCAAGCGCATTGAGCGCAACGGTTACGAGACCCGGGTGCGGCGGGTGCGCGATCTGGCGCCGGACGAGCTGGCCCAGCTCCAGAAGGCCGCGGACGCCTGGCGGGACACCGACACCGAGCGCGGCTTCTCCATGGCGCTGGGCCGGATCGACGCGGTGGCCGACGGCGACGCGGTGATCGCCACCGCGCATCTGCCGGCGGCCGAGGGCGAGGAGCCGGGCCCGTACGGCGACCTCAAGGCGATGCAGCACTTCGTCCCGTGGGGCGACAGCGGGATCTCCCTGGAGCTGATGCGGCGCGACCGCAGCGCCGACCCCGGCATGAACGAGCTGCTGATCGTCGCCGCGCTGCAGGCCGCCCCGGACCTCGGGATCAAGCAGGTGTCGCTGAACTTCGCGGTCTTCCGCTCCTCCCTGGAGCGCGGCGAGAAGCTCGGCGCGGGGCCGGTCATCCGGGTCTGGCGCGGGATGCTGATCTTCCTGTCCCGCTGGTACCAGATCGAGTCGCTGTACAAGTTCAACGACAAGTTCCGGCCGCGCTGGGAGCCCCGCTTCGTGGTCTTCCGCAACAGCCGCGACATCCCCCGGATCGGCCTGGCGGCGCTGCAGGCCGAGGGCTATCTGGAGCTGGGCCTGCCGCGCGTACTGCGGCGCAGGAAGGCCGTGGAGCCCCGGCCGTGCGCGCATGTGCCGCGGCCGGTCACCTCGCAGGGCGCGGTCGAGCGGGCCGCCTGACGAAGGCCCGGACGGCCGCGCGGGCAGACCGTCCCGTACGGCGTCCGGCGGGCCGTCGCCCCTGACGTCCCCGCATGCGGTGGCCGCAATCCGGCCGGTCGGCACACGGCCTACGCTGGTGCCATGAGTACCTTGCGTGGCCGGGTGGCCGGACTGCCGGACTGGGAACGCTGCGCGGTGATGGGCGTCGTCAATGTGACGCCCGATTCGTTCTCCGACGGCGGCGACTGGTTCGATACCGAACTCGCCGTCAAACACGGTCTCGACCTGGTGGCGCAGGGCGCCGACATGGTGGACGTGGGCGGTGAATCGACCCGGCCGGGCGCGGCGCGGGTGGACGAGGCCGAGGAGCTGCGCCGGGTCGTCCCGGTCGTCCGGGAGCTGGCCGCCGCCGGTGTCACGGTCTCCGTGGACACCATGCGGGCCTCGGTCGCCGAGCAGGCCGTGGCGGCCGGCGCGCGGCTGGTCAACGACGTCAGCGGGGGCGCCGCCGACCCGGCGATGGTGCCGGCGGTGGCCGCGCACCACGTGCCGTTCGTCGTGATGCACTGGCGCGGCCAGTCCATCGACATGAACAACCGCGCCGTCTACGGGGACGTGGTCGCCGAGGTCGTCGCCGAGCTCGGGCGGAGCATGGAGCGCGCGGTGTCCGGCGGGATCGACCCGGACCGGATCGTCATCGACCCTGGCCTGGGCTTCGCCAAGGAGGCCGGGCACGATCTCGCCCTGGTCGCCCAGCTGGCGCGGCTGCGGGCGCTGGGCCGGCCGCTGCTGGTGGCCGCATCGAGGAAACGGTTCCTGGGCAGGGTGCTGGCAGGTGGCGAGGGAGCCGCCCCACCGCCGGCCCGGGAGCGGGATGCCGCGACGGCGGCGGTGTCGGCGATCGTGGCGCGAGAGGGGGCCTGGGCGGTGCGGGTGCACGAGGTCAGGGCGAGCGCGGATGCGGTACGGGTGGCCCGTGCCGTGGAGTGCGCGGCAGCGGCCGGCAGTAGTGGCACGGCGGTGACGGCCGCCGGCAGTGAGGCGAACGGGACGACGGCGAAGACGACGGGAACGGTGTGAGCGGCTTGGGCCCACGGACGGACATCGAGCTGGTCGAGCAGGCGAACACCACCCTGTACGAGACCATCGAGCGCGGTGATCACGAGGCGCTGTCCGAATTGTGGCTGGACGGCCAGGTGAGCGTGGTCCACCCGGGGTGGCCGGTGTTGCGGGGGCGCGGCGAGGTGCTGCGCTCGTACGCCCTGATCATGGCGAACACCGAGTACATCCAGTTCTTCCTCACGGACGTGGAGATCGACGTCATCGGGGACACCGCGCTGGTGACCTGCACAGAGAACATCCTCAGCGGCGGGCCCGCCGAGGACGACGGCTCGGTGGGGCCGCTGATCGGCCAGCTGGTCGTGGCGACCAATGTCTTCCGGCGTACGGAGGACGGCTGGCGGGTGTGGTCGCACCACGGCTCGCCGGTGCTGGCGGACCGCGAGGACGAGGACGAGGACGACGGGAACGGGGGAGCCGGCGAGGGCGGCGAGGAGGCCCTCTGAGCGCCTTCCGGGAGGCGGGCGCCGGACGGGGGCGGATCCGGGCGCGGGCGGGGTGTGAGCCTTGCCATGGCCACGCGCCCTTGCATCCGGAGCCAGGGGCTGCGCCACCGTCAGTGGTCGGCGTCAGCCATTTGGGTGAGGGCGCACCCGTTCGAGCCAAGTGCGGCACGGGTAGGGGTGGGGCGTGGGCAGGGGGGTAAGAGGGCCGCGCGGACGATCTCCCGGCCCGCTGGCTGCTGTCCCGTGGGGCAGCGCTTAGCAGCAGGACGGGGTCTTGTCCATAGCCCCCGTGGGCGAGGACTGTCGGTACTCGAAGGTAGATTCGACGGCGGGGCAGTGTTGCCGGATCGCTCCGGCGGCTGCCCGGATCCGACGAACAGTGGCGCCAGAGGTGCCGTGGACCAGTGGGAGTGATTCGCGTGGATCGTGTCGCGCTGCGTGGGCTGAAGGCCCGAGGCCACCACGGGGTGTTCCCCCGGGAGCGCGAGGAAGGCCAGACCTTCATCGTCGACCTGGCGCTCGGTCTGGACACCCGCCAGGCAGCGGCCAGCGACGATCTCGCGAAGACCGTGCACTACGGCGTCGTGGCCGAGGAGGTGGTGGCCGTCGTGGAGGGCGAGCCCGTCGACCTCATCGAGACCCTGGCTGAGCGCATCGCCGACCAGTGCCTCAAGCACGAGGGCGTGCAGGAGGTGGAGGTGGTGGTGCACAAGCCGGACGCACCGATCACCGTCCCCTTTGACGACGTGACCATCACCATCACTCGGAGCCGAGTATGAAGCCCACCCGCCACCCGACCGCCACCCCGCACGGCGCCGCCGCGCACCGCCCCGGCCTGGGTGACCCGACCGTGCAGCCGGTGCCCGCCTCCGTAGTGGAGCAGGTGGACGCCGCCGATGTGACGCTCTCCAACCCCAAACGCGCCGTGATCTCCCTCGGCAGCAATCTCGGCAACCGCCTGGAGACCCTCCAGGGCGCCGTCGACGCGCTGGAGGACACCCCCGGTCTGCGGGTCAAGGCGGTCTCCCCGGTCTACGAGACCGTGCCGTGGGGCGTGGACCCCGGCTCCCAGCCGTCGTACTTCAACGCCGTGGTGCTGATCAAGACGACGCTGCCGCCGGACTCCCTCCTGGAGCGCGGGCAGGCGATCGAGGAGGCCTTCGAGCGGGTCCGCGACGAGCGCTGGGGCCCCCGTACGATCGACGTCGACATCCTGGCGTATCAGGACGTGATCTCCGACGACCCGCGGCTGACGCTGCCGCACCCGCGCGCCCACGAGCGGGCGTTCGTGCTGGTGCCGTGGCACGACATCGACCCGGAGGCCGTGGTCCCCGGGCGGGGCGCGGTGGCCGAGCTCCTGTCCGCGGTCGGCCGCGACGGTGTGGAACCGCGGGCGGACCTGGAACTGCGGCTGCCGGAGTAGTCGTTAGGGTTGCGGGCCGGCTCCCTGCGGGATGCATCCGTACGGAACGGACACGGCGGCCATGACGACAAGGATGGTTGTGACGGCAGAGAAGGGCATGACGGCGCGAGGGGCGATCGCTCGGTGAAGCAGCTACACATCAAGGTGCTGGTCGGGCTGTTTCTGGCGGCCGGGGTGCTCGCCTGGGGCGGCGCCCGGCTGTGGGACTCGTTCGGCACCCTGCCCAGCGTTCCGGTGGCCGCCCCGATCGTGCTGGCGCTGATCGCCGCGGTGCTCGCCGCCACCGCGTTCTCGCTCCGGTCGCGGCTGCGCGCACAGCGCGAGCGCCGGCCGGGCGCCAAGGGCGTCGATCCGCTGGTGGCCGCCCGCGCGGTGGTCTTCGGGCAGGCCAGCGCGCTGGTCGCGTCGCTGGTGGCCGGGCTGTACGGCGGTGTCGGCGTCTTTCTGCTGACCGCCGGTCTGGAGGTCACGGCGCGCCGGGACCAGGCGATCTACGCCGGGCTGTCCGTGCTCGCCGGAGCGGCGGTGGTCGCCGCGGCGATCTTCCTGGAGCGGGTGTGCAAGCTGCCGGACGATGACGGCAACGGCGGGGTGGACGCGGCGGTCTGACGCCGGTCCGGGTCCGCGGTCCGGGCCCGCAGCGCGGGCTGTGGCGCTGTGGCGGGCCGCGGTGCTTGTAGCGGGCCGCGGTGCCCTGGCGGGCCGCGGTGCCCTGGCGGGCCGCGGTGCCCTGGCGGGCCGCGGTGCCCTGGCGGACCGCGGTGCCCTGGTGGGCCGGGCGCCGCAGCGGGCCGCCGCCCCGGTCAGCCGGCCGGGCCCGGGGCCGGGACGCCGGGGCCCGGGACCGTATCGAGCGACACCTCATCGCGCGCGACGTTCGCGGCGTCCGCGGTGGTGGCACGGCGCAGCGCGGTGTGCAGCCGCGCGGGGGTGAGGACCCCCAGGAAACGGTCGCCGTCCTGGACCGCCACCCAGCCCGCATCGTGCTGCAGCATCGTGCTGAGCGCCTGCCTGAGCGGGGCGCCGAGCGGCAGCCGGGCATCCATCCGCCGGGCGTGATCGCGGACGGTGGCGCCCTGCGGGGCGCGCTTCTTCAGACCCGGCCCGGTGCCGTCCGCCGGCGCCGCGGGGGCGCCCGTGAGCGCCGCGGCCGGGACCCAGCCGTGCAGCGCACCGTCGGCGTCCAGGACGACCGCCCAGGAGGCACCGTCGGCGGAGAGCCGGCCGGCGGCGCGGTCCACGGGGTCGTCGAGGCGGACGACCGGAGGCTGTTCCAGGTCGCCGGGCTCGACGGGCGTGACGGAGAGCCGCTTCAGGCCCCGGTCGGCGCCGACGAACTCCGCGGTGTACGGGGTCGCGGGGGCGCCCAGCACCGTCGCGGGGGTGTCGAACTGCTCGATGCGCCCCGCCCCGTAGACGGCGATCCGGTCGCCGAGCCGCACGGCCTCCTCGATGTCGTGGGTGACGAAGAGGACCGTCTTGCGGAGCGTGGACTGCAGCCGCAGGAACTCGTTCTGGAGGTGCTCGCGCACGACCGGGTCGACCGCGCCGAACGGCTCGTCCATCAGCAGGACGGGCGGGTCGGCGGCGAGCGCACGGGCCACCCCGACCCGCTGGCGCTGGCCGCCGGAGAGCTGCTCGGGGTAGCGGTCGCCATAGGTGGACGGGTCCAGGCCGACCAGGTCGAGGAGTTCGGCGGCGCGCGCCCTTGCTTCCCGGCGCGGCCGGCCGAGGAGGTGCGGGACGGTGGCGGTGTTGTCCAGGACGGTCTTGTGGGGGAACAGGCCGACCTGCTGGATGACATAGCCGATACGGCGCCGCAGCTGGACGGGGTCGAGGCCGGATATGTCCTCGCCGTCGAGGAGGATGCGGCCGCTGGTGGGCTCGATGAGCCGGTTGACCATCTTCATCGTCGTGGTCTTGCCGCAGCCCGACGGCCCGACGAGCGTGACGAGTTCGCCCTCGGCGACCTCGAAGGTGAGGTCGTCCACGGCCGTCGTGCCGTCGGGGTAGCTCTTGGTGACGTGCTCGAACCGGATCATGCTTCCCCCCAGTGGTGTACGGCCCATTGTGGCCGGGCGGTCGTGAACGCGGTGTTGCGGGTGGATGGCGAAGTGGCCGGTGAGCTGCGGGAGCGGGCCGATTGTCAGTGGCCGGGTTTAGGGTCGCAGACAGTCACCGGATCGGTGAGCGACCGGGGCGGGGGGGGTGACGGGCCATGCGGGGCAGTGCTGCCGGGCCGAGCTGCCTGGAGACGAACGACTGGATCTGCGGTGAGTATCTGCGCACCCGCAGCCAGGAATTGGTGGACGCGACGGTCCAGCATCTCGGCATCACGGCCGTGTCCGTGGCGATCGGCCTGCTGATCGCCTTTCCGCTGGCGCTGGTGGCCCGGCGGTGGCGGGGCGCCGCCGGACCGGTCCTGGGGCTCACGACGGTCCTCTACACGATCCCCTCGCTCGCGATGTTCGCCCTGCTGACCCCGGTCTTCGGGGTCTCGGCGGCCGTGGTCGTGACGGGCCTGGTGCTGTATTCGCTGACGATCCTGGTGCGCAACATCCTCGCCGGTCTGCAGGCCGTGCCCGCCGAGGTGCGGGAGGCCGCCCGGGGGATGGGGTACGGCCCGGCGCGGCTGCTGTGCGAGGTGGAAGTCCCGCTCGCGCTGCCCGCGTTGGTGGCCGGACTGCGGATCGCCACGGTCTCGACGGTGGCGATGACGACCATCGGCTCCGTCGTCGGCTACGGGGGACTGGGCAATCTGATAGCCAGCGGTATGGCGGGCTTCTTCAAGGCGGAGGTGCTGACGGCCTCGGTGCTGTGTGTGCTGCTGGCACTGCTCGCCGATCTGCTGCTGATGGGGCTGCAGCGGCTGCTGACGCCCTGGACGAGGGCGCAGGGGCGGGCGGCGGCCCGTGCGCGGCGCGGCGCCCGTGTGGCGAAGGCGGGGGGCTGAGCGATGGGGGCTATCGCGGGCGCGTGGCAGTGGCTGACGACGGCCGCCCACTGGGCCGGGGAGAAGGGGGTGTGGCACCGGCTGGCCGAGCATCTCTGGCTCAGCGGGCTGTGCCTGGCCCTCTCCTGTCTGATAGCCCTGCCGGTGGCGCTCTGGCTGGGGCACCTCGGCAAGGGCGGGGCACTGGCCGTCAATCTCTCCAACGTGGGGCGCGCGGTACCGACGTTCGCGGTCCTGGTGCTGCTGACGCTCAGCCCGCTGGGCACCCGGGGCGACTGGCCGACGATCATCGCGCTGGTGCTGTTCGCGGTGCCGCCACTGCTGACCAACGCCTATCTGGGCATGCGGGAGGCGGACCGCGATGTGGTCGAGGCGGCACGCGGGATGGGCATGTCGGGGCCGCAGCTCCTGCTGCGGGTCGAGATACCGCTCGCCTATCCGCTGATCATGACCGGTCTGCGGTCGGCCACGGTGCAGGTGGTGGCGACCGCGACGCTGGCCGCGCTGGCCGGCGGCGGAGGCCTGGGCAGGATCATCACCGCCGGCTTCGGCAACTACGACACCGCTCAAGTCGTCGCGGGCGCACTGCTGGTGGCCGTGCTCGCCCTGACCGTGGAGGGCGTCCTCGTCCTGGCGGAGCGGCTCCTCGACCCGATGCGAGGGCGACGGCGCGCGGCGCGCAGGGCCTCGTATCCGGCCAAGGGCGCGGGGCCGGGCGCGACCCGTGCCGCTCCGGCCTCGGCCCCCGCCCCGTAGGCGACGACCCGACCCGATCCGGCACGACTCGGCCGGACCCGATCCGAACGGACTGAATGGTGGCATCCATGAGCAGCAGATCGCGTGTGGCGCGCACCGCGGTGGCCGCGGGCGCAGTGATCACCCTGGCGGCCGGCCTGGCCGCCTGCGGGGGCAAGAGCCTGGAGGAGAAGGGCGGCGGCAAGGGCGGCGGGAAGGGCGGCGGGAAGGGCGAGCTCGTCATCGGCTCGGCCGGTTTCACCGAGTCGAAGGTGCTCGCCGAGATCTATTCCAGGGTCCTGGCCGATGCCGGTTACCGCACGCGGGTACAGACCCTGGCCAATCGCGAGCTGTATGAACCGGCCCTGGAGAAGGGCCAGATCGATGTCGTTCCGGAATACGCCTCCACCCTCGCCGAATTCCTCAACGCGAAGAAGAACGGCAGCAAGGCGAAGCCCGTCGCCTCCAGTGACATCGACAAGACGGTGACGGCACTGGAGAAGCTCGCCTCCCCGCGCGGGCTGAAGGTACTGCCGGCGGGCCGGGCGACGGACCAGAACGCGTTCGCGGTCAGCAAGGAATTCGCCGCCGAGAACAAGCTGAAGACCCTCTCCGACCTCGGCGCATCGAAGCAGAAGATCAAACTCGCCTCGGGTGAGGAGTGCGAGACCCGGGTGTTCTGCAAGCCGGGCCTGGAGAAGACGTACGGCATCGACATCACCGCGCTGGACCCCAAGGGCGTCGGGACCCCGCAGGCCAAGCAGGCGGTCAAGGACGGCACCGACCAACTGGTGCTCACCACGACCACGGACGCCACGCTCGACAACTTCGGTCTGGTGCTTCTGAAGGACGACAAGAAGCTGCAGAACGCCGACAATGTGCTGCCGGTGGTGAATGCCAAGAGCGCCGGTGACAAGGAGATAGCGGCCGCTCTCGGGAAGCTCACCCGTGCGCTGACGACCGAAGACCTGATCACCTTGAACCGCAAGGTCGATGCCGAGCGGCTCAAGCCCACGGATGTCGCGCAGGCTTATTTGGAGTCCAAGGAACTGGTCAAGAAGTAACCAGCGGGAAACGGATCGGCGTGCGGGGCCCCATAGATCCCGCACGCACGGTAAGTTTCTGGCCATGCCACGAGGACGCCACCGTCATTCACCACCCCTCCACCGGCTGCTTCCTCCCTCGACGGTCGCCGGTGCGTCAATCGCCTGCGCCGCGGGCGCGTGGTTTGTCGGCGACGATCTGGTGCAACGGGTGCTCGCCGCGGGCGCGGCGGCCGCCGCACTCACCGGCGCCGTTCTTCTGCGGGTCTGGGACCGCAAGGCCGGCCGGCAGGTCGCCGAACTCAACCGCGCCCGGGTGCGCGACGAGTGGCGCACCGAGGAGCGGATAGCGGAGCTCGAAACGGACGTCGAGGAATCCCGCGAGCTCCGGGCCGGCCTGGAGACCAAACTCCGCGCCAAGCGCGCCGAATTGGCCCGGCTGCGCAGCGAACACGCCGAGCTGCTCCGCCGTTACGCCACCGCCGAGACCGAGCGGGCCAGCGCCCTGGAGGGCCGCCGGCTCCTCGCCATCGAGGCCGCCGCCCCGGCCAAGGCGCTGCCGGCCGTCGCCGGACTCTCCCCGGCGCTCCAGCCGTCCCTCAAGCTCTCGACTCCTCCCCCCAGCTCCCGGCTCTACCCGGCCAAGGGGGAGGGCCCTGCGCAGGGGGAAGCACCACGCACAGGGGAAGCCACCGTCCCGGCCCGGCGCGAGCCCGCCGCCGCCACCACCAACACCGACCGCCCCGCCGCCACCTTCGCGCAGGCCGACCAGGCGCTGCGCCGGCTGGCACGCAACGCCGCCCGGCAGCGCGCCGCCCAGAAGTCCGGCCGGTCGTCGAAGGACGGTGCCGGGGCCGCCCGTTCCGGACCGCCCGCCGGCCGCGATGCCCAGGGCGGCCAGGACGGTGAGAAGGGCCGGGGGAAGGCCCCGGCGGCAGCCGCACAGCGCACGGGCGGGACCGACCACGCCCGTACGGCCACCGCCGCCGGACCCGCGCTCCGCCCGGTGCCGGCCACCGCCGCTGCCCTCGCCCCGTCCCGCCCCACCGCGTCCCGTGCGATGGGCGGCTTCGACTTCTTCGGCAACGCGACCGCCGCCGGCCCCCGGCAGCTGGCCGGGCCGCTGGAGGAGGATCTGGCCGACGTCGTCGGGGACGAGGCCCTCGCCGAACAGTCGGCCCGTACACAGCCGTCCGCGGAGCACACCGCGGACGAGTCCGTGCAGACCGAGGGGGAAACGACCACCGGCAGCGGCGCGGTCATCGACCTGACCGCGCACGACGAGACCGAACAGTTCGACCTCGGCGCCCTGCGCACGGCCATCTCCTGACCCGGCCCGGCGCCCTGCGGACGGCCATCTCCTGACCCGGCCGGGCGTCCTGCGCACCGCCATTTCCTGACCCGATCGGACAGCAGTCCGGCCCCGGAGCGCTCCTCGGCTCCGGGGCCGGACCGCGTTCCGGACAGCTGCTCTGCGCTCCGGGCGGGCGGTCGTCCGTGCCCGGCGGACATCCGTACCAGGCGGCCATCCGTACCCGGCCCCTCGTTGTCCACAGGCTGTGGATACCGGTCGCGGTGGAACCGTCGACCGCCCGGCCAGCCCCCTACTTGTCGATGTCGCCGACGACGAAGAACAGCGAGCCGAGAATGGCGACCATGTCGGCGACCAGCGTGCCCGGCAGCAGCTCCACCAGCGCCTGGATGTTGTTGAACGACGCCGAGCGCAGCTTGAGGCGGTAGGGGGTCTTCTCGCCCTTGGAGACGAGGTAGTAGCCGTTGATGCCGAGGGGGTTCTCGGTCCAGGCGTACGTCGCGCCCTCGGGAGCCTTCAGGACCTTGGGGAGCCGCTGGTTGACCGGCCCCGGCGGCAGCTCCGCGATCCGGTCCAGACACGCGTCGGCCAGATCGAGCGCATTGTGGCTCTGCCCGAGCAGGCACTCGAAGCGGGCCAGGCAGTCGCCCTCCTCCCGGGTGACGACCCGGAGCGTGGACTGCAGCTCCCCGTACGCCAGATACGGCTCGTCGCGCCGCAGATCGAAGTCCACACCGGAGGCCCGGGCGATCGGCCCGGAGACCCCGTACCCATGCACCGTCTCCGGCGCGAGCACCCCGACCCCGCGGGTCCGGCCACGGAAGATCTCGTTGCCCAGGACCAGGTTGTCGTAGACGTCCATCCGGGACCGCACATCGGCCACGGCCTGCCGCGCCCGGCCGAGCCAGCCCGCCGGCAGGTCCTCCTTGAGGCCGCCGACGCGGTTGAACATGTAGTGCATCCGGCCGCCGGAGATCTCCTCCATGACGCTCTGGAGCTCCTCCCGCTCCCGGAAGGCATGGAAGACGGGGGTGATGCCGCCCAGCTCCAGGGGGTACGAGCCGAGGAACATCAGATGGTTCAGCACGCGGTTCAGCTCGGCCAGCAGGGTCCGCAGCCAGACGGCACGCTCAGGCACCTCCATGCCCAGCATCCGCTCGACGGCCATGACCACGCCCAGCTCGTTGGAGAACGCCGACAGCCAGTCGTGCCGGTTGGCGAGCATGATGATCTGGCGGTAGTCGCGCGCCTCGAAGAGCTTCTCGGCGCCGCGGTGCATATAGCCGATCACCGGTTCGGCGTGCTGAATGCGCTCGCCGTCCAGGACGAGGCGCAGCCGCAGCACGCCATGCGTCGAGGGATGCTGCGGGCCGATGTTCAGCACCATGTCGGTGCTCTCCGCCGCGCCGCCGATGCCGACCGTCGTCTCCGTCATGGGAACAGTCTTGCAGCACGCCCTCCCGGCGCCCGCCCTGGCCCTCAGGCGCCCCCGGCCCCCAGCAGCCCCGCACACGCCCCGCCCACCGGCTCCAGCAGCCAGCCGAAGCCGCCGAGGCCCGCCGGATCGGTCAGCTCCGCCGCCGACCCGGCCGCACCGAGAGCCCGTACGTACCCGGACGGGTCGGTGGCGGCCAGGGTGAGCGGCGGGCGCCGGCCGTCCACCCCCAGGGCGTGCAGCGCCGCGCGCTGGGTCAGCCGCTCGGCCGACGGCCCGGCGCAGGCGTCCAGCGCCACATGCGCCGTGATGTCGCAGCTGCCGTCCGGGACGGGACGCACCTCGCGGCCGTCGCGGAAGCCGGTGAGCGTGCCGAACAGCGGACGGTCGCCCCGTTCGTGCGCATAGTCGGCGGCGACGGCCAGGCCGGCGCGCAGCGTCCGGACGGCCCGAGCCCAGGCCTCGTCCCGGGGGCGGCCGATTTCGGCGCGCAGCCCCGGGGAGCCGCCTCCGGTGGCGTCGGGGGCCAGGGGCGGCGTCCACCAGCGACGGAGCCACTCCGCGTCCGCGCCGTCCACGGGCTCGCCCAGCCGCTCCGTGCCGTCGGCGCGGACCAGCACCCGGCGCGGCACCCCGTCGTCATCCGTCTCGACGACCTCGACCGGCACGTTGTCGAGCCATTCGTTCGCGAACAGCAGCCCGCTGACCGAGCCCGGCGCCGGCAGCTCGCCCCGCCAGTCGATCCGCGGATCGAGCCCCTGGGGGCGCGCGGCGCGCTCGACCGCGTACGGGCGCACCCGCGCGGACACCTCCGCGGGCAGCGCGGCCAGCACGCCGGTGAGCAGTTCGCCGCGCCCCGCGCCCACATCGACCAGCGCCAGCTCGTCCGGGTGGCCGAGAGCGGCGTCCACGCGGCACAGGAGGGTGGCGACGGCGCCCGCGTAGAGCGGCGAGACATGCACGGAGGTACGGAAGTGGCCGGCCGGGCCGGGGCCGCCGGGCCGGGTGTAGAAGCCGCTGTCCGGGCCGTACAGCGCCCGCTCCGTGGCCTCGCGCCACCCGCACCACTCGTTCGTCATCTGCCCCACGGTACGGGCGGGCGGCGGGCCGGCCGGCGGCACCAGGTGCCCGCCCTCCAGCGGTCCGACACATTTGGCCCAGGGATTCTCCACCTTGGGGAGTAGGCCCGGCGCACAGGATCGCTCGCTCGGTTGACTCGTACACGTATTCACGGTGCCTACGCTGGGTTACGTGCAGCGCCTCTATGACTTCCTCCGCAGGCACCCGACAGGGGTGGACACCTTCTGGGCCGTCCCCCTGCTCGGGATCAGCAGCCTGTGGGTCGGGAGCCGCATCGAGGGGTACCAGCAGCCCATCGCCGCGATCTTCACGATCGGCCTGTGCCTCGTCGTCGCGCTGCGCCGCAAGGCCCCCGTGAAGATGCTGCTGCTGACGGCCGCCATCGGCGTCGGCCAGCTGGTCTTCCGCATCGAGACCTACCCCGGCGACGCCGCGATGTTCGCGATCACCTACACCGTCGCGTCCGGGCCCACCGTCCCCCGCTGGGCCTCCCGCTGTGCGCTCGCCGGCGCCGTCTTCGGCCCCGCCCTCTCCTTCTGGCGCTTCAGGGACGAGGAGGGCAGCCAGTCGGTGGGGGAAAGCCTGTTCGTCACCGTGCTGCTCACCGTGCCCTTCGTGCTGGCCTGGGTGCTCGGCGACTCCATGCGCACCCGCCGCGCCTACTGGGCGCAGCTGGAGGAGCGGGCCGCCCGGCTGGAGAAGGAGCGCGAGGCGCAGTCCCGGATCGCGGTCGCGGCCGAGCGCGCCCGTATCGCCCGCGAACTGCACGACGTCGTCGCCCACAACGTCTCGGTGATGGTCGTCCAGGCCGACGGCGCCGCCTATGTGCTCGACGCCGCGCCCGAACAGACCCGGCAGGCCCTGGAGACGATCTCCGGCACGGGGCGCCAGGCGCTGGCCGAAATGCGCCGCCTGCTGGGCGTACTCCGCACCGGCGAACAGCCCGAGGGCGGCGAATACGTCCCCCAGCCGGGCGTCGAGCAGCTCACCGACCTCATGGACCAGGTACGCAGCGCGGGACTGCCGGTCGACTTCCGGACGGAGGGCGAACCCCGCGAACTGCCCAGCAGCGTCGCCCTGACCGTGTACCGCATCGTCCAGGAAGCGCTCACCAACACCCGCAAACATGGCGGCCCCGACGTCGGTGCGACCGTCCGGCTCTCCTACCGGGAAGACGACCTCGATCTGCTCGTCGAGGACGACGGACGGGGCGCACAGCGCGAGCTCTACGAGGACGGCGGGGAGGACGGCCTCGGCCACGGCCTCATCGGGATGCGCGAGCGGGTCGGCATGGTCGGCGGCACCCTGACCGCGGGGCCGCGGCCGGGCGGCGGCTTCCGGGTCAGCGCCGTACTCCCGCTCAAACCGGCCCGGTGAGGGCGCCAACCGGCCAGGACCGGACGGCGTCCTACCGGTGAGGACCACCGACCCGGGAGGATCACTGACCTGTGAGAATCACTGATCCGGTGGACCTCACCGAACCGGTGAGGTCCGCCGCCCCGCCCGCGCTCCACCCCGTACGCTCAGCCCCACTCCTGCTCGAAGGGACCCCCTGCCATGACCATCCGCGTGATGCTCGTCGACGACCAGGTGCTGCTGCGCACCGGTTTCCGGATGGTGCTGGCCGCACAGCCGGACATGGAGGTCGTCGCGGAGGCGGGCAACGGTGTGGAGGCCCTGGAGGTGCTGCGCGGCACCCAGGTCGACGTGATCCTCATGGACGTACGGATGCCGCATCTGGACGGTGTGGAGGCCACCCGGCGGATCTGCGAGGGCGGGCAGAAGGAGGGCGCCCCGAAGGTGCTCATCCTGACCACCTTCGACCTGGACGAGTACGCCTTCTCCGCGCTGAAGGCCGGGGCCAGCGGCTTCATGCTCAAGGACGTGCCGCCCAGTGAACTCCTCGCCGCGATCCGGGCGGTGGAGAGCGGCGACGCGGTCGTCGCACCGTCCACCACCCGCCGGCTCCTCGACCGTTTCACGCCGATGCTGCCCGCCACCTCCGGCGAACCGTCCCGCCCCGAGCTGGAGCGGCTGACGGACCGCGAGCGGGAGGTGCTGCTGCTCGTCGCCCAGGGCCTGTCGAACGGTGAGATCGCGGCGCGGCTGGTGCTCTCCGAGGCCACGGTCAAGACCCATGTGGGCCGCATCCTGACCAAGCTGAGCCTGCGGGACCGCGTCCAGGCGGTGGTGCTGGCCTACGAGACGGGGCTGGTACGGGCGGGGGGAGCGGGGGCCTAGGTCCCCGCTCCGGTCGAGCGCCGCTCCGCCGCGCGGTCGGCCGCCCGGACCGCGCCGCCGGGTGGTCGCCCTCAGCGCAGCACGCCCTCAAGGAAGTCGCTGCCCAGCCGGGCCACCACCTGGAGGTCCAGCTGGTGCAGCACATAGCGCCCCCGGCGCCGCGTCTGTATCAGCCCGGCTTTCTTCAGCGTCGCGATGTGCCGGGACACCTCCGGCGAAGTGATGCCGAACGCGATCGCCAGCTCCCCCGTCGTGTGCGGCCCCCGCGACAGCGTCCGGCACAGCTGCATCCGCATCGGGTGGCCCAGCGCCTCCAGCCGCTGCTGGACGAGTTCCAGCGCGGCCGGTGCCGGCAACTCCGGGCCGGCGACCGGGTACTGGACCACCGGGCGCCAGCCGGGGGCGTGGCTGAACAGCAGATGCGGCCAGCCGAACGACGTCGGCAGGAAGGTGACGCCCGGATCCCCGGGGCTCGCGAAGGCCGTCGTACGCCCCTGGGCCAGCTTGTCGACCAGGATGCGGGTACCGCCGCTGCCGTCCTGTGTGTCCTCCAGGGACAGCGCCTTCGACGTCGCGGACAGCGTCTCGGCCAGGCCCTTGCGGCGCAGCAACTCGGTCTTGTGCCGGGCATCGGCCGCCAGCTGGATGCCCACCCGCCGCCAGATGTCGCCGAAGAACGCCTCCTCACAGTCCTCGAACAGACGGCGCAGCCACACCCGCAGACCGTCGGGGTCGGTGAGCATCCGGTCGGTGAAGGTCGCCTGCCGCGGGCCGCGCGCGGCGGCCATCTCCCGTACCCGCGCCCGCTCGTCCGCGTCGACCAGGGGCGACGGGGTGGGGCGGGTGTAGCGCGCGGAGCAGGTGATCTCGAAAGCGGCGGCCACGAACCGTTCGTCGTCGATCGTGTCCAGCTCGTCCAGTTCCTCGGCCAGCGTCGCCCCGGGGCGGGCCGGCAGCAGGATGTCGGAACGGGAGGACCGCCACAGGAAATCCGCCTCGCACAGCCGGTCGGCGAGGTCGGTCTTCAGAGCCGCGTTGGTGGCGGTGACCCAGCCGTGCAGCCCGGGGTGGTGCCCCGGCTCGGACAGCGCATGCAGCGCGGCGCCCAGCTCCGCCAGGGGGGAGGGGGTGAAGACGACGCGTTCCGGCGGCAGCCCGGTGATGTCGATGACGTTGGCCATGCGCCCATCATGCGCGAGGCTCCCACCTGCACGGACGTCGTTTGACGGCTCCCGTCAAACGACGCGCCACGAACGGCCGGACCGCCGCACAGTGAGGGACATGAACGCCGGTCAGCAGCACCTCCTCGACACCTACCGCGCCGCCCAGCGAGGCGAAGCCGCACCGCCCGCCCCGGGCACCCACACCGTCCGCACCGCCCGCGAGATACAGCAGTGGTACCGCTTCCGCGCCGTCGTCACGGCCCCCGCCGACCGCCTCCCGTCCCGCCTCCGCCGCGCCGTCCACTCAGCGGCCGCGTGCCTGCTCCGGCGGGGGACTACGGAGCGGGTGGACGGGGCGGCGGATCGGCTGGAGGGGGTGGTGAGGTCCGGGGTGGGGAGGGGGCCGATGCCTGAGGCGGGGATGGCGTCGGCGTCCGGAGTGGGGAGGGCGCCGACGCCCGGGCCGGGGAGAGCGCCGGCGTCCGGGGCGATGTGACTGCCCGGCGTTCGGTGGGGGCCCCGCCCCTCTGCCCCCGCCCCCTCCGCCCCCCGCCCACCCCTCCCCCCCCACCCCGCATCACCCCACGCGCCGCAAGCCGTTCACGAAGTCCACGAACTCCCGGGCCGCCGACCGGATGGTGTCATCCGTCCAGGCCAGGGCGGATGCGCCGACCATGATCTCTGTCAGCGCCACCCCGGGCGGGCCGACCGGGCCCGGCTCGTACCAGTTCCCGAACAGCGCGGTCCCGGTTTCCTCCGCCTGGCGCACCACGGCCTCGTTGAGCAGCTCGGGCGGGTGCGGCAGCCACACCTGGAACTGGTGGGTGTGCGGCACCCCGGGGTGCACCCGGAACCACGGCACACCGGCCTCGGCCAGGCCCTCGTCCAGCGCACGGGCCACGGCCTTCGCATGGGCCACGTACTCCGGCAGCCGTGGCAGCTCACGGTCCAGCCCGGCCAGGGCGGCCAGCGCGGCCGGCCACTGCTGGAACAACTGGCCGCCGTACCGGTGCCGCCAGGCCCGCGCCTCCTCGATGAACTCCTCGGTGCCCGCGAGGGCGGCGCCCGATATGCCGCCCAGCGACTTGTAGTAGGAGACATAGACGCTGTCCGCGAGGGCCGCGATCTCCGGGAGGGTGCGGCCGAAGTGCGGGCCGCACTCCCACAGGCGCGCGCCGTCGAAGTGCACCACCGCTTCACGGTCCCGCGCCGCTTCCACCGTCGCGGTCAGCTCGTCCCACGTCGGCAGCACGAATCCGGCGTCCCGCAGCGGGAGTTCGAGGGCGAGGGCGCCGAACGGCTCCGGCAGGTCGTATATCTCCGCGGCGGTCGGTGGCCGTGGGGCGCTCGTCGGATGCACCATGCGCAGCCCGCTGACCACCGCCCAGGCATCGCGCTCATGTACCTCCATGTGCGACAGCGGATGGCCGGCGACCGTCGCATTGCCCGTACGCCCCGCCCAGCAGCGCAGCGCCACCTGCTGGGCCATCGTGCCGGTCGGGAAGAAGGCGGCGGCCTCGGTGCCCAGGGCGCCGGCGGTCCGGCGCTCCAGCTCGCCGATGATGCCGTCGTCGTTGCCGTAGAGGTCCGTCCAGCCGTCCAGGTCGTAGGCGGCCGGGGCGTCGGCCACCAGGCGGTCCATCCGCTCGCGGACCGTCTCCCGCCCGACGCTCTCCGACAGCACGCGCCGTGCGCCGCGGAACGCCGCGCGCATCCGCTCCCGCTCGACACGAGCGACCCCCACCCCGGCCGGAGCGCCTCCCTCGGCCCCGCCCGGAGAGCCGGCCCCGGCGCACTCCCCGGCACCGGCCGAACCCCGTGCCCCCTCGCGCACCGCCCCGCTCGCCGGACGCCCCGAGCCGGTCCCCGGAGCACCGCCCGAAGCGCCGTCCCACACATCCCCCGAGGCTTCCCCCGCCGCACCGCCCGAAGCTCCCCCCGAGCCCTCATCCATGCCGCGTCCGCCTGCTTGCCTCATCCGCCTCACACCCCCCGTGCTGCCCTGGCCCGCGCCTTCGCGTGCCGTTGCATCGATCCTCGCCCGGCCCCGCCCGGCGCCGCGACCCCTGTGGATAACTCGCGGGAGAGACCCCGGTCTCACCTTCCGTACAGCTCTGAAAGCCACCGGAAACACTCGCGTAGCATGGCGAGGAATCGTCCGGTACCCCCCGCGGACTGGAACGGAAGGCCATTGCCGCGTGAACGCAATCCCACCCCTTGAGGCCCAGGACCGCCCCGCCCGGCTGACCGTCGGGGTCGTCGGCGCGGGCCGTGTCGGGCCCGCCCTCGCCGCTGCGCTGCAGCTCGCAGGGCACCGCCCGGTTGCCGTGTCGGGTGTGTCCGACGCCTCCGTACGCCGCGCCGCCGAGCTGCTGCCCGACGTTCCGCTGGTCACCCCGGCCGAGGTCCTCGCCCGCGCCGACCTGGTCCTGCTGACCGTCCCCGACGACGCCCTGGGCGACCTGGTGAGCGGCCTCGCCGAGACCGGCGCCGTACGGCCCGGCCAGCTGCTGGTGCACACCTCGGGGCGGTACGGAACGGCGGTCCTGGACCCGGCCACCCGCGCCGGCGCCCTGCCACTCGCCCTGCACCCGGCCATGACGTTCACCGGCACCTCCGTGGACGTCCAGCGGCTGGCCGGCTGCTCGTTCGGTGTGACCTCGCCCGACGAGCTACGGATGGCCGCCGAGGCGCTGGTCATCGAGATGGGCGGGGAGCCCGAGTGGATCGCCGAATCCGCCCGTCCGCTCTACCACGCGGCGCTCGCCATCGGCGCGAATCACCTGGTCACGCTCGTCGCCCAGTCGATGGAGCTGCTGCATGACGCGGGGGTGCAGGCCCCGGACCGGATGCTGGGCCCGCTGCTCGGCGCCGCCCTGGACAACGCCCTGCGCTCCGGTGACGCGGCGCTGACCGGCCCGGTCGCACGGGGCGACGCCGGCACCGTCGCCGCCCATATCGCCGAGCTGCGCCGGCACGCACCGCAGAGCGTCGCCGGGTACGTCGCCATGGCCCGTACGACCGCGGACCGGGCGCTGGACCACGGTCTGCTGAAGCCGGAACTGGCCGAGGACCTGCTCGATGTGCTCGCCGACTCCGGCGACGGCCCCGGCCCCGGCCCCGCCCCGGGCACCCCCGACGCCTCCGGCCCGGATCCCGACGCCCCCGGCCACGGCCCCGAGGGAGGCGACCGATGACCTCCTCGCCCCTGAGCCCGCCCCCCGAACCGGGCTCCCACCCGGACGCCACCGCGGCACCGGACGTGCCCGTGAACCAGGAGCCGGACCAGCCCATGGACGAGAGCCGCCCCACCCAGCCCGTCCGCCCCCCCGGCCCCGCGCACCTCCTCCACACCGCCGCCGCCCTGCGCGATCTGCCCCGCGGCACCGGGGACCGCGCCGTCGTCATGACCATGGGCGCGCTCCACGAGGGCCACGCCACCTTGGTCCGCGCCGCCCGTCGCCGGGTCGGCCCGCGGGGCCAGGTCGTCGTCACGGTCTTCGTCAACCCGCTGCAGTTCGGGGCGGGCGAGGACCTCGACCGCTATCCGCGCACCCTGGACGCGGACAGGGAGCTGGCGGCCGCCGCGGGCGCGGACGTCGTCTTCGCCCCGTCCGCCGACGAGGTCTACCCGGGCGGAGAACCACAGATCCGGATCACCGCGGGCCCCATGGGCACCCTCCTGGAAGGCGCCAGCCGCCCCGGGCACTTCGACGGGGTGCTGACCGTCGTCGCCAAGCTGCTGCATCTGACCGCACCGGACATCGCCTTCTACGGGCAGAAGGACGCCCAGCAGCTCGCGGTCATCACACGGATGGCCGCCGACCTCAACTTCCCCGTCGAGATCGTCGGGGTCCCCACGGTGCGCGAGGAGGACGGCCTCGCCCTCTCCAGCCGTAACCGCTACCTCTCCGCCCCGGAGCGGCGCACCGCGCTCGCGCTGTCGGCGGCGCTGTTCGCGGCCCGCGACCGGCTCGCCGCCGAAGAGGCGCTGCGCGCCCGCGCCGCCTCCACGGGCCACCCGGCGCAGGACCGTGCCGCGGCGCTGGCCGCCCTCGGCGAGGACCGGGCCGCCGCCGACGCCCACGCCGTCGCCTACGCCGCCGCGGGCCTCCCGCACGGCCCGTCCGTGGCGCGCGCCGCGGCCCGCGCGGTGCTCGACGACGCAGCCCGCCTCGACCCGCCGCTCACCCTCGACTACCTGGCGCTCGTCGACCCGTCCGACTTCACCGAGATCCCGGACGCCTACGAGGGCGAGGCCATCCTCGCGGTCGCCGCCAAGGTCGGCACCACCCGGCTGATCGACAACATCCGTCTCGTCTTCGGAGCCGGGCGAGCCGGACCGACCGCCGCCCACCAGGGCGGCACCCTCACGGACGCCGCCTCTTCGGACGCCACCACGCCGGACGGCCCCGCTGCCGCCGCACCCGCCACACCTCCCACCACCCCCCAAGGCCCCCTCGGAGCGACCCGATGACCGCCACCGGAACAGCCACCGGACCCGGCCCCGCAGCAGGCACCGGCATACGTCTGAGCGCCCCCGCCCCCGGATGGTCCATCGAAGCGGATGTCGTCGTGGTGGGCTCCGGGGTTGCCGGGCTGACCGCCGCGCTGCGCTGCGCCGCGGCCGGCCGGCGGACCGTCGTCGTCACCAAGGCCCGTCTGGACGACGGCTCCACGCGCTGGGCACAGGGCGGGGTCGCGGCCGCGCTCGGCGACGGCGACACCCCGGAGCAGCATCTGGCCGACACCCTCGTGGCGGGCGCCGGACTCTGCGACGAGAGCGCCGTACGCACCCTGGTCACCGAAGGCCCGGACGCCGTCCACCGGCTGATCGGCACCGGCGCCCGCTTCGACACCGCACCCGGCAGCGACGAGATAGCGCTCACCCGCGAGGGCGGCCACCACCGCCGTCGTATCGCGCACGCCGGCGGCGACGCCACCGGGGCGGAGATCTCCCGTGCGCTCGTCGAGGCGGTCCGCGCCGCCGGGCTGCGCACCATCGAGAACGCCCTGGTCCTCGATCTGCTCACGGACGCCGAGGGCCGCACGGCCGGTGTCACCCTGCACGTCATGGGCGAGGGCCAGCACGACGGCGTCGGGGCCGTCCACGCCCCGGCGGTGGTGCTCGCCACCGGCGGTATGGGGCAGGTCTTCTCCGCGACCACCAACCCGCCGGTCTCCACCGGCGACGGGGTGGCCCTGGCGCTGCGCGCCGGCGCCGAGATCTCCGACCTGGAATTCGTCCAATTCCACCCCACCGTCCTGTATTTGGGGCCGGAAGCGGAAGGCCAGCAGCCGCTGATCTCCGAGGCCGTACGGGGCGAGGGCGCCCTCCTCGTCGACGCCGACGGCACCCGCTTCATGGTCGGCCGGCACGAACTCGCCGAACTGGCGCCGCGGGACATCGTCGCCAAGGCGATCATGAGCCAGGCGCACGAACAGGGCGTCGAGCACATGTATTTGGACGGCCGTCACTTCGGCGCCCAGATGTGGGAGACCCGTTTCCCCACCATCCTCGCCGCCTGCCGCAGCCATGGCATCGACCCGGTCACCGAGCCGATACCGGTCGCCCCGGCCGCGCACTACGCCTCCGGCGGCGTACGCACCGACCTGCGCGGGCGCACCACGGTCCCCGGCCTGTACGCCTGCGGCGAGGTCGCCTGCACCGGCGTCCACGGCGCCAACCGGCTCGCCTCCAACTCCCTTCTGGAGGGCCTGGTTTTCGCGGAGCGGATCGCCGCGGACATCACCGCGCCGCACACCCCGGAGGCCGCGGCCGGCGACGCACCCTGCACACCGGCGCACGACGCGGCGGAGCACACCGCGCCCCCCGCCCCCTCCGCGCCCCGCACCACCCTTCCGCTGCTCGCCCCGGAGACCCGTACGGCCGTGCAGCGGATCATGACTGCCGGCGCCGGGGTGCTGCGCAGCGCCGAGAGCCTCGCCCGGGCGGCCGCCGAACTGGACCGCCTCCACCGTGAGGCGACCGCGGCGGCCGGCCCGGCGGGCCGTGACGAACCGGCCGGTGCGACCGCCACCGGGAGCGCCGCCCCCGCCGACCGCAAGGCCCCCGAGCCCGGCGTGGAGGCCTGGGAGGCCACCAACCTCCTGTGCGTCGCCCGGGTGCTGGTCGCCGCGGCGCAGCGCCGGGAGGAGACCCGCGGCTGCCATTGGCGCGAGGACCACCCGGACCGGGACGATGCCTCCTGGCGCCGCCATTTCCGCATCACCCTGGAAGCGGACCGGGCGCTGACCATCCGTACGACGGCGACCGCCGAGTTCCCGCCGACGGTCACCCCGTAGCCACCGACCCCACCGCCGGCCAAGACAGACCGCACCGCACACCCCACCTCCCCGAATACGGAGCCCACCCCGTGAGCAGCACCCCCGACGACCTCCCCCTCCTCCAGATCGGCGGGCCCGCCGGCAGCGACGGCCCCAGCGGTGGCTGCGGCGACGCCTGCGGCTGCGGCGGCGACGAGAGCGCGTACGAGATCGACCCGCTGACCTGCGGCCTCGACCCCGACCTGGCCGCGCTCCTGGTGGCCGCCGGCCTCGACCCCGTCCAGGTCGAGGACATCGCGCATCTCGCCGTCGACGAGGACCTCGACCAGGGCGTGGACGTCACGACCGTGGCGACCGTCCCCGAGGACGCGGTCGCCACCGGCGACTTCACGGCCCGCGAGGCCGGTACGGTCGCCGGGCTGCGGATCGCCGAGGCGGTGCTGTCCATCGTCTGCACCGACGAGTTCGCGGTCGAGCGGCACGTCGAGGACGGCGACCGGGTCGAGGCCGGCACCCCGCTGCTGAGCGTCACCACCCGCACCCGCGACCTGCTCACCGCCGAGCGCAGCGCGCTGAACCTGCTGTGCCGGCTGTCCGGCATCGCGACCGCGACCCGGGCCTGGGCGGATGTGCTCGACGGCACCAAGGCCAAGGTCCGCGACACCCGCAAGACGACGCCGGGCCTGCGCGCCCTGGAGAAGTTCGCGGTGCGCTGCGGCGGCGGCGTCAACCACCGGATGTCGCTGTGCGACGCGGCGCTGATCAAGGACAACCACGTGGTCGCTGCGGGCGGCGTCGCCGCGGCGTTCACTGCCGTACGCAGCGAGTTCCCCGGGGTGCCGATCGAGGTGGAGGTCGACCGGATCGACCAGATCCCGCCGATCCTCGCCGAGGGCGCCGATCTGATCCTGCTGGACAACTTCACCCCCGAGCAGACCCGGGAGGCGGTGGCCCTGGTCGCCGGCCGCGCGATGCTGGAGTCGTCGGGCCGGCTGACCCTCGACAACGCCCGCGCCTACGCCGAGACCGGCGTCGACTACCTCGCGGTGGGCTCGCTCACCCACTCCTCCCCGATCCTGGACATCGGCCTCGACCTGCACGAGGACGACGGGCAGGGTGGCCGGGGCGCGGCCGACGACGTGCGTGAGGACCGCTGACCGCCATGCTGCTGACCATTGACGTAGGAAACACCCACACGGTTCTCGGCCTCTTCGACGGCGAGGAGATCGTCGAGCACTGGCGGATCTCCACCGACGCCCGGCGCACCGCCGACGAGCTCGCCGTCCTCCTCCAGGGCCTGATGGGGATGCATCCGCTGCTCGGCGACGACCTGGGCGACGGCATCGAGGGCATCTCCATCTGCGCCACGGTGCCCTCCGTCCTGCACGAGCTGCGTGAGGTCACCCGCCGCTACTACGGCGATGTGCCTGCCGTCCTGGTGGAGCCTGGCGTCAAGACGGGCGTGCCGATCCTCATGGACAACCCCAAGGAGGTCGGCGCCGACCGGATCATCAACGCCCTGGCCGCCGTCGAGCTCTACGGCGGCCCCGCGGTGGTCGTCGACTTCGGTACGGCCACCACCTTCGACGCGGTCAGTGCGCGCGGCGAGTACGTCGGCGGCGTGATCGCACCGGGCATCGAGATCTCCGTGGAGGCGCTGGGCGTCAAGGGCGCCCAGCTCCGCAAGATCGAACTGGCCCGCCCGCGCAGCGTCATCGGCAAGAACACCGTGGAGGCCATGCAGTCCGGCATCCTCTACGGGTTCGCGGGCCAGGTCGACGGCGTGGTGCAGCGCATGGCACGGGAACTGGCCGACGACCCCGACGACGTGACCGTGATCGCCACCGGCGGACTGGCGCCGATGGTGCTCGGTGAGTCATCGGAAATCGACGAGCACGAGCCGTGGCTCACCCTCATCGGTCTCCGGCTGGTCTACGAGCGGAATATCGCCCGCTCCTGACGGAACACCGCCCGGTGCGCGGAAGTTTTTCCCGCGCCGGACGATCGGTGGTGCGGCTCGCTGCCGCGCCACCGTTCACGAATTAAGCGGCTTTTGTCGGAAACGGTCGTAAAGTCGCCACATGCCAATGCCAAACGGAACCCGCGGCGGCATGGCGTTCAGCGCCGATGAGTTGCGTGTGCTCCGTCGCGCCCTCGCCCATGCCCTGCAGACGACGTCCCACCCCGCCCCGCTCGGCGCCCTCGGCCCCGAGTGGACCCAGGACATCCAGGAATACCTCCGGCTGGCCGAGGCGGTCGACGAGGCGGTCCGCGAAGGCGGCCGGCTGCGCGCCTTCCTCCTCGCCGACCTCGCCCGCTACCGCGAAACCCTGCCCGGCTCGGCCACCGGCTATCTCACGCGGCTCAAGGAGGCGCTGGCAGCGGGCCATGTCCCCGGCCCCGACGATCTCGCCGCCCTGCGCTCACTGCCGCGGTCCGGCGCGAAGGCCGAGCGCGAGCGCCGCAGCGCCCTGCTGCGCCACTGCGAGCAGCTCGCCGAACAATCCGTACGGACCCGGCTGCGCGCGCTGCCAGGCGGCCGCTCAGCCGGCCGTGGCGGCGGGCGGGAACCGGAGCCCGAGCGGGAGCCGAAGCCGGAGCGCAAACCCCAGCCCGCGCCGGCGCCGCGCCCCAAGGGCCCGCAGCGGGACCGGCCGATCCCCACACCGGGCGAGGTGTTCCCGCCCCGCCGCAAGCCCGCCCCGCCCCCCGAGAGCCGCACCGCCTGAGCGCTGCGTACTCTGGACACTCACGCCCCAAAGGAGGCCATACGCCATGGATTACGTCGCAGCGCTGCTCCCGCCCGTAGTGATGGCCGTGGCCTTCACCGCCCTGATCGTGACGATCATCAAGAGCCAGGGCGGGGCGAACAAGGCCAAGGAGGACGCCGCCGTGGACGCGGCCCTGGCGCGCGCCGAATCCGCCGGTCAGGAGCCCACGGCGCACGGCGCCTGAGCCGCCCGCCGCCCTTTCGGCGGCCCGCGCGCACCGTACGACCCGGGATCGACCGTCCCGGGTCGTACATCCTTTTTCCGGCCCAAACGCAACGAGATCAACGGGCATACGCGACATCTCCCACTATTGTTCTTGTGTGCCGAGACGCTTGGGTGATCTGGAAGACGCGGTCATGACGCGGGTCTGGGAGTGGAACCGCCCGGTCACCGTTCGAGAAGTCCTGGAAGATCTGCAGAAGGAACGGTCCATCGCCTACACCACGGTCATGACCGTATTGGACAACCTTCACCAGAAGGGCTGGGTGCGCCGCGAAGCAGAAGGCCGCGCCTATCGATATGAGGCGGTCTCCACTCGCGCCGCCTACGCGGCCGCACTGATGAACGAGGCATGGTCCGCCAGCGACAACCCCGCGGCCGCTCTTGTCGCCTTCTTCGGCATGATGTCGCCGGAACAGCGACAGGCCCTGCGCGATGCCGTACGCATGGTCCAGATCGACGAACCCGCGGAAGACCCGGAACAACAGGCACAAGAGGCGGAAGAGACCGCACCGGCCGAAGAACGCACGGCACAAGCGGCAGCGGAAGGGGCCGGTGAAGCCGGGCCCGCCGAAGGGGATGAACCCGGGGCGAGTGCCACCGGCAAGGGGCGATAGCGTCCCGGCATGCCTCCGCATTCAAAAGGCCTCACCGTCCGCCGTGCCAGGACCAGCGATGTACCGGCCGTACGCCGCCTCATCGATGCCTACTCACGCGACGGGATCCTGCTCGACAAAGCCACCGTCACGCTTTACGAGGACATCCAGGAGTTCTGGGTGGCCGAGCGCGACGAAGACGCCGAGGTCGTCGGCTGCGGAGCGCTCCACGTCATGTGGGAAGACCTGGCCGAGGTGCGCACCCTGGCCGTGGATCCGCGGATGAAGGGGTCCGGAGTCGGCCACCAAGTCCTAGAGAAGCTGGTGCGCACCGCGAGCTGGCTCGGAGTGCGGCGCATTTTCTGTCTCACCTTCGAAGTCGACTTCTTCACCAAGCACGGCTTCGTGGAGATCGGCGAAGCGCCGGTAGACGGTGATGTCTACAGTGAGCTGCTGCGTTCCTATGACGAGGGCGTTGCGGAGTTCCTGGGCCTCGAACGAGTGAAGCCCAACACCCTGGGTAACAGCCGGATGCTTCTGCACCTGTGATGAGTGTTCTATGTCCGAATCGCTCCCCTATCTCATGGGTACGGAAGCATGCGTTCCCCGCTGTGTGGGCAAGTGAACCCTACCCAAGGGTTTGTGTTTTTCCCGGAAAAGCGGTTTGCTTTCCGTCGTAATCCGCATTCGATGAAAGGGAAACCGGTGGCACAGAAGGTTCAGGTTCTTCTTGTCGACGACCTCAACGGTGGCGAGGCGGACGAGACGGTGACGTTCGCTCTCGACGGCAAGTCCTACGAGATCGACCTCTCCGACAGCAACGCCCAGAAGCTGCGCGACTCGCTCGCCGACTTCGTGAAGGCGGGCCGCCGTACCGGTGGCCGCGCTTCTTCGGGCCGTGGCAAGGCGCGTGGTGCGGCTTCCGGTGGCAGCCAGGACACCGCGAAGATCCGTGCCTGGGCCAAGGAGAACGGCTACAACGTCAATGACCGTGGCCGTGTCCCCGCCGACATTCGTGAGGCATTTGAGAAGGCCAACGGCTGATCGCCCCACGCGCGGTCCGATTGGGCATTACCAGCACGCATCAACCGGGCACGGTGGCACTCCGTCGCCGCCGCGCTCACGAGTCGTACGAGGTCGGGGGCGTCCCCATCGTCCCCGTTTCCTGCTCCCAACCCCGTGGTGGGCAGGGAATTCTCCGCCTCGTAGCCGGGCCGGGGAGGTCGCACCCATCGCGCGGCCTCCCGGGAACCGAATCCGTATGACGGTGCTGCGCCAGTGGGGAACACCGGCGCGGGCATCCGGTCTCCGGTCCCACGCGCCGTGAGATCCGGGACAAGCGCGCCCCACTCCAGCCATTCCAGGATTCCCGGGAGTTCCTCGGCGCCGCCGGCCGCGATGAGCATGAGCAATTTCGGCCGATCACTGGCGTGATTCCCGTCGCATCCGGCCCGAAGGAGTGCCACCGGGCCGGTGTGCGGCAATCGCCGTAGTACGGCACTTCCCGCCCCGGCCGGCATCTCCAGGACATCGAAGCGCAGCCCCGTCAGCAGCTCCACCGGCTCCGTTCCGGTGGACGGCCAGCCCAGCTCCTCCTCGTACCACCGGCGCACGGCGGCGAGGGGAATGCGGGGGCGCGGAAGCACGCGGGCCATGCCCGGAGCAACTCCCGCACACCCAGGAAGTTACGCTGGGTAGAGACATGGATACGCACCGCACCCGCGGGAGGGGCGCGGAGGTGCATTCGATGGCGTGCGGATGTTCGCCCGTAGCGGATGGAAGCGGCCCGCGCCGCATGGAGTGTCAGTGGCAGCGGGTAAGACAGTCTCAGTGGGAAGAGACGGTGTGACCGGCGCCCGAGGCGTTCCGCCCCGGCTGAGGGCCGACGGCAAACGGCGTGTCGGCACCGGGCGCGTTCGCCACGGGCGTAGTGGCAGAGGGCGTATATGCCTGGCCTGCGGGAACATCGTCTCGCACCATCGAGTTGGAGCAGATGTCAGCTGTTCGGCAGTAAATTTCCCCGCCGGAGCGGGGGTGATCCGGACGGGTGTCGGCAGTTGGAATGAGCTGTCCCGCCCCGCGGGACTAGCATGCGGAAGGACAGGGAGGGGACCGACCCCTAACTGCCTGACCGCTCTGAGGAGCGATTAACGATGTTCGAGAGGTTCACCGACCGCGCGCGGCGGGTTGTCGTCCTGGCTCAGGAAGAAGCCCGGATGCTCAACCACAACTACATCGGCACCGAGCACATCCTCCTGGGCCTGATCCATGAGGGTGAGGGTGTCGCCGCTAAGGCCCTGGAGAGCCTCGGGATTTCGCTCGAGGCGGTCCGCCAGCAGGTGGAGGAGATCATCGGGCAGGGGCAGCAGGCTCCGTCCGGTCACATCCCCTTCACCCCCCGTGCCAAGAAGGTCCTGGAGCTGTCGCTCCGCGAGGCCCTCCAGCTCGGCCACAACTACATCGGTACGGAGCACATCCTGCTCGGCCTGATCCGCGAGGGCGAGGGCGTCGCCGCCCAGGTCCTGGTGAAGCTGGGCGCCGATCTCAACCGGGTGCGGCAGCAGGTCATCCAGCTGCTCTCCGGCTACCAGGGCAAGGAAGCCGCCACCGCCGGCGGCCCGGCCGAGGGCACGCCCTCGACCTCCCTCGTCCTGGACCAGTTCGGCCGCAACCTGACGCAGGCCGCTCGCGAGACCAAGCTCGACCCGGTCATCGGGCGCGAGAAGGAAATCGAGCGGGTCATGCAGGTCCTGTCCCGCCGTACCAAGAACAACCCGGTCCTCATCGGCGAGCCCGGCGTCGGCAAGACGGCGGTCGTCGAGGGCCTGGCGCAGGCCATCGTCAAGGGCGAGGTGCCCGAGACCCTCAAGGACAAGCACCTCTACACCCTGGACCTCGGTGCCCTGGTCGCCGGCTCCCGCTACAGGGGTGACTTCGAAGAGCGCCTGAAGAAGGTGCTCAAGGAGATCCGCACCCGCGGCGACATCATCCTGTTCATCGACGAGCTCCACACCCTGGTGGGTGCGGGCGCCGCCGAGGGCGCGATCGACGCCGCCAGCATCCTCAAGCCCATGCTGGCGCGAGGCGAGCTGCAGACCATCGGTGCCACGACGCTCGACGAGTACCGCAAGCACCTGGAGAAGGACGCGGCCCTGGAGCGCCGCTTCCAGCCGATCCAGGTCGCGGAGCCGTCGCTGCCGCACACCATCGAGATCCTCAAGGGCCTGCGGGACCGCTACGAGGCGCACCACCGCGTCTCCATCACGGACTCCGCCCTGGTCGCCGCCGCCACCCTGGCCGACCGCTACATCTCGGACCGCTTCCTGCCGGACAAGGCGATCGACCTGATCGACGAGGCCGGCTCCCGGATGCGGATCCGCCGGATGACCGCGCCGCCGGACCTGCGCGAATTCGACGAGAAGATCGCCGATGTGCGCCGGGAGAAGGAGTCCGCGATCGACTCGCAGGACTTCGAGATGGCCGCGGGCCTGCGCGACAAGGAGAAGCAGCTCCTGGCCGCGAAGGCGAAGCGGGAGAAGGAGTGGAAGGCCGGCGACATGGACGTCGTCGCCGAGGTGGACGAGGAGCTGATCGCCGAGGTTCTGGCGACGGCCACCGGCATCCCGGTCTTCAAGCTCACCGAGGAGGAGTCCTCGCGGCTGCTGCGGATGGAAGACGAGCTGCACAAGCGCGTCATCGGCCAGAAGGACGCCATCAAGGCGCTCTCCCAGGCCATCCGCCGTACCCGTGCCGGCCTGAAGGACCCCAAGCGTCCCGGTGGCTCGTTCATCTTCGCCGGCCCGTCCGGTGTCGGTAAGACCGAGCTGTCCAAGACGCTGGCGGAGTTCCTCTTCGGCGACGAGGACGCGCTGATCTCCCTCGACATGTCGGAGTTCAGCGAGAAGCACACGGTCTCGCGGCTGTTCGGTTCGCCTCCCGGCTACGTCGGCTACGAAGAGGGCGGCCAGCTCACCGAGAAGGTGCGCCGCAAGCCGTTCTCCGTCGTGCTCTTCGACGAGGTCGAGAAGGCCCACCCGGACATCTTCAACTCGCTGCTGCAGATCCTGGAGGACGGTCGCCTGACCGACTCCCAGGGCCGGGTCGTGGACTTCAAGAACACGGTCATCATCATGACGACCAACCTCGGCACCCGGGACATCTCCAAGGGCTTCAACCTGGGCTTCGCGGCCCAGGGCGACACCAAGTCCAGCTACGAGCGGATGAAGAACAAGGTCAACGAAGAGCTCAAGCAGCACTTCCGCCCCGAGTTCCTCAACCGTGTCGACGACACCGTCGTCTTCCACCAGCTCACCGAGGAAGACATCATCCAGATCGTCGACCTCATGATCGCCAAGGTGGACGAGCGGCTCAAGGACCGCGACATGGGCATCGAGCTCAGCAGCGAGGCCAAGTCGCTGCTGGCCAAGCGCGGGTACGACCCGGTGCTCGGCGCCCGTCCGCTGCGCCGCACGATCCAGCGCGAGATCGAGGACGCCCTCTCGGAGAAGATCCTCTTCAGCGAGCTGCGTCCGGGCCACATCGTGGTCGTCGATGTCGAGGGCGAGGGTGAGACCGCCAAGTTCACCTTCCGCGGCGAGGAGAAGTCGGCCCTGCCGGACGCCCCGCCGATCGAGTCCACGGCCGGCGGTTCGGGTCCGAACCTCAGCAAGGACGCCTGAGCGGCACAGCGCGGCACGCGCATAACCGCCTACGGCACTGCCCCGGAATCGTTTCTTACGGTTCCGGGGCAGTTCTGTAGGTGCCGCCGTCTTTAGCGGAACGGAAATGCAGCGCGTATTTGGCAATAGGCTGTTTTCGGCCGTTCACGCGGTGCGCGGCAGGCGTCCGCACGCTACATCTGCACGAGGCGAATGCCCTCGGGAACGCCGCGCACCGGCGGAATACGGCGGCCGATCCGCAGCGTGTCCAGATTCGGAAAGGCGGACAGCCACTCCATGGAAACGCCCAGGTCGTAGGCGAGCCACAGCCGCGTCAGGCCCTCGGCCGGAGCGATGCCCTCGACGAGCTGGTCCGGCGTGAAAGGCCCGGCGATCCGCAGATGCGGCCGGCCGCCCAGCCGGCGCAGCGCATGCAGCTCCTCCAGGTCGGAGACCGGAAAGTACAGCTCGGCCGGTTCGAGGTGGGCGATGATCTCGCGGGCGTAGCGGGCGGTGTCATGGCGCCGCCAGGCCCCGGCGAGCTGCGCCCGTACCTCGTGATGCGCCCGGTCGCGCAGGCCCGTCAGATAGTCGATCGCCATGTCGTCGGAGATCGAGGTGGCGGTGATCGCGAGGAGATAGGCCTCGTGGTCGGAGACCTCGGTGGGGTCGGGCAGCATTTCCAGCACGATCGGCCCGATCCAGCCCAGGGCACGGGCCGCGGACGGGGTGCTGGGCCGCACCATGGAGCGGGTGAAGCGCTGCACCCGTGCCCGGACCGCCGGGTCCAGTTCCGTGGCGTGCTCCAGGCAGGCCGCCGCGAGGAGCTTGCGGTGCCGGGCCTCGCCGGCGCGTACACCGGGATGCGGGGCGAGCAGCCCGTCCAGGAGCGCCGCGCACTCATCGGGGCGGGCCAGCGCCACGGCCATCCGGATGACGTCCTCCCAGTCGTCGTGGTGCGCATGGTCGAGGAGCAGCGCGAAATCGTGCCGCTGCACGGCCGCGCGGGCGGCGAGATAGTCCTGGAAGGTGCGGTGGACGAAGTCGACGGTGCCGGGGGTGGGCTCGCGCAGCAGCCCGGTGCGGTTGAGCAGATGCCGGAAGACGTCCTCGGGGCCGCCCTGGCGGGCCGCGTCCGGTATCGCGGGCAGATGCCGGCCGAGGGTGTCCACCGCGGTCGCCTGGTCCATCTCCGAACGGCCGTTGACCAGCATCCAGTGGGCGAGCTTCTGCAGCAGCTGGATCTTGGGCTGCCGGGTCAGCTCCACCCCGTCGGTGGGGACCATGGCCCGCTCCCGGTCCCGGCGCTCCAGCAGCATCGACAGCGCCGCGTCATAGAGCTCCTTCCGGCCCTGCGGCAGATAGCCCCGGCGGTCGCGGTGCAGGGCGCACAGCAGCCCGCACATCAGCGGATTGGTCGCCAGCCGCCCCAGATCGCGGGTGATCCGTACGGCATTGAGCAGGGTCCGCTCGTAATGGCCGAGCCGGTCGAGATCGGCCGGGGACCGCTGGGCCGCGGCACGGTGCCAGCGCTGGATGAACGCGGCGACGTCCTCGCGGCTCATCGGCGCCAGCGACACCTCACCGAACCCTTCCCCGGCGAGCCAGCTGCCCGGGACGGCGGACGGCCGGGAGGTGACGATCCAGACGTTGCCCGGGTAGCGCACGGTCCATTCGCCGAGCTTGCGGCGCACCTGTTCGCGCTCGCTCTCGGGGGCCTCGTCGATCCCGTCGACCAGCAAGAGCGCGCGCCCCGCATCGAGCACCCGCTCCGTCCAGCCCGCCGGCGCCGCCTCGGCGTCCCGGTGGCCGACGGCGCTCAGGAACGTGCCCGGCGAGGGGAGCCCCTCACGGGCGAAGCGGCGCACGGGCAGCAGGAACGGCACCCGGCCGCGCAGCCCCGCCAGCGCCTCGGGCAGCTCATCACGGGCGGTGGCGACGGCCAGCCACTGCAGCAGGGTCGTCTTGCCCGACCCGGCCACACCGCGGACCAGCACCTGACCGCGGCCGGACAGCGCCTGCTCCGCGGGGAGCGGCGGCTCGTCCTGCCCGGCGGGGTCCGGTGTGCCCTCGGCGTCCTGGGGAACGGGCTCGCACTGCAGCCCCAGATAGGCGGCGTCCAGCGGCCAGCTGTCGGGGGAGTGCGTCAGATCGATCCCGAAGATCGTCAGGTGGTTGTGGAGGGCGGCGGTGTCCTGGGCGTAGCGGGCTTCGAACGCGGCGTCGTGGGAGGCGAGGGCCTGGGAGGTGGTGGCCTGCGAGGCGATGGCCTGTCCGGAGGCGTGGGGCGGGGAGGCGGCGTCCTGGAAGGTGGCTTCGTCGTCGGCGGCCTCCTTGGCGGCGGGGCCGTCGGCGGTACGGGGCGGCAGCAAGACGGAGGAGGCGGCGACGCTCGGCCCGTGGACCAGCTCGGTGAGGGTCCGGGTCTGCTCGATGAGCGTCCCGGCGACACAGTCCGACCGCTGGGCGAAGAGGTACAGCAGGTGCAGGGCGGCGACGTCCAGCAGCAGCCCGTGCAGCCGGACTCCGTCGTGCGTCAGCTCCCGGGTGGCACCGGGCACCGTCTCGCACAGGCGCCGGGCGAACTCGGCCGGGAGGAGCCGGGCGGCGTCGAGATCGTCCATCTCGATCTCGGCGAGGGCGTGCAGGGTGCGGGCCAGGGCGGCGGCGACGGCCTCGCTCTCGGCATCCGTCCGGCCGGCCGACGCCTGCTCGACGAGGGCCGCGGCGAGGCCGTGCAGCTCACTGTCGCTGAGGGTCGGTTTCTCGCCGGTGAAGGAGAGCAGCCGGGAGATCCGCACCGGCCGGTCGACCGGCTCGGCGACCGGCCCGTCGGGGGCCAGGAGTCTGCGGATCAGCGGAGCGACGGCATGGGGTGTGAGGCGGGCGATGATGTTCGTGGGATCCATGGGTTCCCCGTAACTGCGGTGCTGAATATGGGGGGTTGGGTGCCTGCGCTGCTCGTAAGCCTATGTGCGGGGGCGGGGGTAGCGGGTGAGTTTGATGTGTGGAGGGAGGGTGTGGCCGGGTTCCGGGCGGAGGTAGGAGAGAAAGACCTCCTGGAGTTCCGGCAGGGCCGCCACGGGGGAGAGGTCGATGGAGCCGTCGATGAAGCCGTAGAGCTGGAGATTCCGGACACCGGGGAAAGCCGGGAGGGCCGACCTCAGCAGGCGGCTCATATCGGAGATCGGAAGGCGCTTCGTGTTGAGGACGCCGAGCCTTGTCACCTGTGGAAGCCGAAGACCGGCCGGCAGCTGCAGGGTGACCCCTTCTTCCGCCACACCGAACGAGAAATCCTCCAGCTCGCTCAGTGACGCCAGTGCACTCCATTGGTCCGCGCCGAAGTCATGTGTGAGGAACCGGAGTTGGATGATTCGCATTTGGGGCCAGCATGTGATGTCGGTGAATTCGGCGCCGACGGGCCGGCTGAGGGCCAAGTGGCTCAGCGGGGCATCTGCGGGGAGCGTCGCCAAGCCTTCCGGCGGAAGCGTCGAGTGGAGCTGCAGGGTGCGGGCGTGACGCAGGCGATGAAGTCCGCGCGGAATCGGGACGTTCTTGTCGAGCGGCCCGGTGATGCTCAATGTGCGGAGCTGAAGATCCGCGAGCGGGGTGACGCTCTCGACCGCCGGGCAGTCCCAGAGTGACAGCCGCTTCAGTGAGGGGAACTCACGGAGGAATGCGAGATCGGCGATCTCCGGGTTCTCTCTGATGTCCAGGCTTTCGATCAGGCCGAGTGGCAAGGCGCCGAGGAGTTCGGCAGCCAGGAAGGGGCCGCTCACCGAGACGCGTGGCCGACCGAGTGCCCGGAGTGCGTGCAGTTCGGCGTGGGACGTCGCGGTGACGGTCACTTCGGCGTCGAGGTGCTGGAGGATCTCCCGGGCATACGTGGCGGTATCGAATTGCGGCCATGACGAGGCGAGTTGCGTACGAGCGCCGATCGCCGGGTGATCCCGGAAGCGCTTCATGACTTCCAGCGCCGCATCCGACCCGATGAGCGCGGCGGTCGCCACCACCTCCTGCGCTTCGTCGTCCGCCAATCCTTCCGGCCCGGGCAGCAACTCCAGCACCAGCGGTCCCACCCCGGCGAGCAACTGCGACTCCTCATGGTTGCGCGGCGGCAGAATCGCCCCCGCGCGCTCAGTCACCTCGTCCCGCACCCGCGGATCGATCTCCGTCGCATGCTCCAGACAGGCCATGGCCAGAAGGTGGACGCGCAAATGGGCCCGGCGGTCTTCGATCCCGTCCCCCCGCTCCATCAACCCCCGCAGAATCTCCACCCGCTCCCGCGGCCGCGCATGCGCCACCGCCATCCGGATCACGTCCTCCCACTGGGAGTCCTCCGCATGCGCCACCAGCAGTCCGAAGTCGCCGTCCTCCACGGCCGCCTTGGCGCCGAGGTAGTCCTGGAAGGTCCGGTGGACGAAGTCGACGGCGCCGGGGGCCGGTTCCCGCAGCAGTCCGCTGCGCAGCAGCAGATGGCGGAAAATGGCCGTTGCGTCGCCCTGCTCCGCCGCGGCGGGCACGGCGGGCAGCGCCTCGCCGAGGATGCGTTCGGCGCGCTCCCGGTCGAGTTCGCTGCGCCCGTTGCGGATCAGCCAGTAGGCGAGCCGCTGGAGGAGCTGGATCTGGGGCTCGTCGCTCAGCTCGATGCCCGTGGGGGCGGCCATATCGCGTTCGCGGTCGCGGCGGGAGAGGAGCATGCCGAGGGCCGCGTCGTACAGCTCCTTGCGGCCGGTGGGCAGATAGCCGCGGCGGTCCCGGTGCAGTGCGCAGATCAGGCCGCACATGAGGGGGTTGGTGGCGAGCCGGGCGAGGTCCTGTTTGGTGTGCACGGCGGCCAGGAGGGACTGCTCGTAGGCGTCGAGGCGTTCGGGGTCCTCGGCGTCGCAGCGGGCCGCGTCGTGCCAGCGGCGGATGAAGGCGGCGACCTCGGCGCGGCTCATGGCGGACAGCGTCAGCTCGCCGAAGCCGTCGGCGGTGAGCCAGTCGTCGCGTACGGCGGAGGGGCGGGAGGTGACCAGCCACAGGTTGTCCGGGAAGGCGTCGGTCAGATCGCGCAGCCAGCGGCGGGTCAGCTCGCGCTCGCGGTCGGGGATCTCGTCCAGGCCGTCGATCAGCAGCAGCGCCCGCCCGGAGGTCAGCACGCGGTCGGCCCAGCCCTCGGGCTGCGAGCCGGACACCGGGCAGCCGACGGACGCCAGGAAGCGGTCAGGGGTGGGCAGCGGCGCACCGTCGCGGGCGAGGGTGCGCAGCGGGAGGACGAAGGGGATCCGGCCGTAGAGGTGGGGGAGGGCCGTCTCGCCGGGGGCCTTGGTGCAGGAGACGGCCAGCCACTGGACGAGGGTGCTCTTGCCGGAGCCGGCGACACCGCGCAGCAGGACGCGGTCGCGGCCGGCCAGGGCCTGGTCGGCGGGGACGGGGACCGGGGCCGGCGGCGCGCCTCCGGGACCGCCCACCCCGTCGAAGGGGCCGACAGCGGTCACCTCGCGGGCGGCCGGGGCCGTCGCCTCCAGGCTCATGTACGCCGCGTCCAGCGGCCACCGGTCCGGGGAGTGGGCCAGATCGATGCCGTAGATGGTCAGCCGGCCGTGCTTACGGGCGATGTACGCGAGGTAGCCGCGCTCGAAGGCGGCGTCCGCGGCCCGCGGGGACGGATGCCGCTCCAGGAACTCGTCGATGAGCGTGATCAGGCTGTCCAGGCTCCTGCTCTGCTGGACCAGGGTGCGGGCGACGAAGGCCGACCGCTGGGTGAAGAAGTGCACGATGTGCAGGCAGGCGGTGCCGAGCAGGGTGGCGTGCAGCAGCTCGGCGTCCCGGGAGAGGCCGTGGACGGCGTGCGGGCGCGCGGCCTCCAGGCGTGCGGCGAGGGCGGTGGCGCCCAGGCGGACGGCCTGGACGTCGTCCATGTCGAGGTCGCCCAGGCCGTGCAGCGTGGTGGCCAGGGCCTCGGCCACCGCCCGCTCCTCGTCCGCGGCCAGGGGGCGCTCGCCGGGCCCGGCGGTCCGTACGGCCCGGTCCACCAGCTCCGCCGCGAGTTTGCGCAGGTCCTTGTCGGACAGGGTCCGCCGCTCGCCCTTGAAGCTGACCAGCCCGGAGATCCGTACGGGCTTCGCCACCAGACCGGCGCCCGGCCCCTCCTTGACGAAGAGCTTCCTGACGAGCGGTGCGACCACGCCGGAGGCGAGTCGGACACCTACTGCTGACGGGTCCATCGTGCGGTCCGCCCTCCCCCTGGCCGGTGCTGCCGTCGGGCCAGGCTAGGGCGGCCGTCGGGGTGTGGGGCGGGGATCGGCCAGGTGCGCGCGGGACGCGGGACGCGGAACGGTGTGGCGGCGGTCACGGATATCCAGCCCCCATTCCCTTTCAATTCGGACATTTGGTGGACCCGGGTAACCCCGGTCACAAAGGCTGAGTAACCCGGGTCACAAAGGCCGAGTAACCCGGGTCACAAAGGCCGGGTAATCGGGGTCACAAAGGCTGGGTAAGCCACGTCACAAAGGCGTGAGTTGTCTGCGTCACAAGCGCCCAGGGCCCCGGATCGGGCGTCCGAAAGGGGCGCGAAAAGGGGTTGGATCTTGGTTATCGGTGACATGGCACACAGGCGATTTGGGCCCTACTAAAGAAATTAGGGGAAGCGGGACCCGCGGCGGTGGGGGTTTTCGGGGGCGAGGGCGGGGCTGAGGGCGGGTGAGCGGCGCGGGGGCTGCGGGGCCCGTGCGGCATATGGAGAAAAGGCCTGTTCAAGGGGTGCATAGCGGGCCGGGGCGGCGATGCGAGATGTCCGTATTTGGGGGTTTCGCGCAGAGGTTCGGCGGGCACGCAAGGGCCTCGATCACCCGACTTCTCGTACGGGCCGGGTTAGTAGAAAGGCCCCTTGGCGGGGCGGCGAAGGCGGGTTACCAAGGAATGGCGATCCCGGTCCGCAGCCGGGAAACCAATCAATTCACTGGAGGAAAAACCCGCATGTCGAAGTTCACCGCTCTCCGCAATTCCAACAAGCTCGCGCTGCGCAATCGCGTCGCCGTTGTCGCCGCCGGTGTCGGCGTTACCGCCGCCCTGGGTGCCGGTATTGCCACCGCCGCCGACGCGGGTCTGCAGAACCTCACCTCGGGTGTCGGTTCGACCGTGTCCGCACAGGCCGACGCGCAGGCCAAGTCCGCCGCCGACGCCAAGGCCGCTGCGGCCAAGGCGAAGAAGGACGCGGCCAAGAAGGCCAACGCCTGGGTGACGCCGGTCGACAAGTACACCCTGGGCTCGACCTTCGGTCTGGCCGGCAACATGTGGTCGCACAGCCACAGTGGCCAGGACTTCGTCGTGCCGAGCGGCACCGTGGTCAAGGCCGCGCACTCCGGCACCGTCGTCAAGGCCGGCCCCAACGGTGGCGGCGACGGCCCGGCGTACGGCAACGCCATCGTGATCCAGCACGGCAACGGCACGTACACCCAGTACGCGCACCTGTCACAGATCAACGTGAGCGTCGGCCAGCAGGTCGGCACCGGTGAGCAGGTCGGCCTGTCCGGCAGCACCGGTAACTCCTCCGGCCCCCACCTGCACTTCGAGGTCCGCACCGGCCCCAACTACGGGTCGGGCATCGAGCCGACCGGATTCCTGCGGGCTCACGGCGACACCGTCTGAGCTGAGTCCGGCCGGGCTGGCCGGCGGTGCGGCGGGTTTGCCGCCGTGACCAGTTCCGTGGCGACCTCGAGGATGGCCTTGCGCTTCTCCTCGGGGTCGCCCTCCAGGTTCTGCATCGAGAACATGCCCGCGTGCATGGAGAACAGTGCGGTGATGCAGCGCACCTGATCCGTCAGCTCCGCATCGGGCTCCTTGAGCAGGCCGAAGAGGGTCAGCATGCGCGACTTGAAGCTCTCGCCGATGCTCAGATCGCGCACCGCGGCCTGGTTCTCCTGCATGAAGCGGAAGAGGGGCTCGGCCGAGCGCAGCGACTCGCTGTAGCGGCGGATCAGCTCCTTTTTGGTCTCCAGGGTCCGCGGCTGCCCCTCGGCCCAGACGATCAGCTCGTCGATCGGCCTGCCCAGGTCCTGGAACAGGCTGATGACGATGTCTTCCTTGGTCTTGAAGTGGTAGTACAGCGCCGCCTTGGTGACTTCGAGCTTCTCGGCGATCTCCCGTAGGGAGGTCTTGTCATAGCCCTGTTCGGAGAACAGCTCCAGAGCGACGTCCTGGATGCGCTGGCGGGTGTTTCCCCTGCGCGCCTGTGTGCTCATGGTGCTCTCCCGCGTCGTCGGTACTGGTCAGAGGGCTGCCCTGTGGGGCGCCAGAGAAACTTACTTGACGCCCGGCTAGTTGGCCGCCTACCTTCCTCACTGTACTGAACTAGCCGGGCGGCAAGTAAGTGGGAGTGAGTGATGGGGAAGTCGCAGCATGCGACCCCGACGGGGGACGGACAGACCTCGGTGAAGAAGGGGAGACCCGACGTGGCACCGGGCGGCGGCCAGGAGAAGCAGCCGGCCAGCGTACGGATGGTGCTCTTCGCGCTGATGATCGCGATGCTGCTCGCGATGCTGGACAACATGATCGTCGGCACCGCGATGCCGACCATCGTCGGTGAACTGGGCGGACTGGAACATCTGTCCTGGGTCGTCACCGCGTACACACTCGCGACCGCCGCCTCGACACCGATCTGGGGCAAGCTCGGCGACATGTACGGACGCAAGGGCGTCTTCCTGACGTCCATTGTGATCTTCCTGATCGGCTCCGCGCTGTCCGGCATGGCGCAGGACATGGGGCAGCTGATCGGCTTCCGCGCCGTCCAGGGCCTGGGCGCGGGCGGACTGATGGTCGGCGTCATGGCGATCATCGGCGATCTGATTCCGCCGCGGGAGCGCGGCAAGTACCAGGGCATGATGGCCGGCGTCATGGCCGTCGCGATGATCGGCGGACCGCTGGTCGGCGGCACCATCACCGACCACCTGGGCTGGCGCTGGAGCTTCTACATCAACCTGCCGCTCGGCGCGATCGCGCTGATCATGGTCACCGCGGTGCTGCATCTGCCGAAGAAGCGGTCGCAGACCCGGATCGACTACATCGGCGCCACGCTGCTCACCGTCGGCATCACCGCGCTGGTGCTGATCACCACCTGGGGCGGCACCGAGTACGACTGGCTGTCCAGCCAGATCATCGGCCTCGGCGTTCTCGGCGTGGTCGCGCTCGCCCTCTTCGTGGTCGTGGAGCGCAAGGTCGGCGAGCCGGTGCTGCCGCTGCACATCTTCCGCAACGGCAACTTCTCGCTCGTCACGGTCATCGGCTTCCTGGTCGGCTTTGTGATGTTCGGGTCGATGACCTTCCTGCCGCTGTTCCAGCAGACCGTGCAGGGCGCCTCGGCCACCAACTCCGGTCTGCTGCTGCTCCCGATGCTGCTGGCCATGATGGTGGTGTCGCTGTTCGCGGGCCGGGTCACCACCCGAACCGGCAAGTACAAGATCTTCGTCGTGGTCGGCGGCGGGCTGATCACGCTGGGCCTGACGCTGCTGTCCCTGATGGACACCGACACCACACGCTTCACCTCGGGCGCCTACATGGCGGTGCTCGGCGCCGGTATGGGCTTCCTGATGCAGACCACGATGCTGATCGCACAGAACAGCGTCGAGATGAAGGACATGGGCGTCGGCTCGTCCTCGGCCACCCTCTTCCGTACGATCGGCGGCTCCTTCGGCGTCGCGATCCTCGGTGCGATCTTCACCCACCAGGTGCAGGCCACCATGGTCGAACGGATCGGCAAGGCCGGCGAGAAGATGACCAGCGGCGGGGCCCAGATGGACCCGAAGGGGCTGGCCCAGCTCCCGCCGATGATCAAGGACGCGTACATGCACGCGGTCGCCACCGGCACCCACCACGTCTTCCTGTGGGGCGCGGTGATCAGCATCGCCGGCTTCGCCGCGGCCTGGTTCCTCAAGGAGGTCCCGCTCCGCGGCGGCCCGGCCACACCGGCCGAGACCCCGCAGGCGGACCGAATAGCGGTGGCAGAGACCGTCTGAGCCACATCGGACCGGTGGGGGTGCACGTGAGCAATCACGTGCACCCCCACCGGCCTTTCCCCACCCACCCACGGGAGGGGACGGGCCGGAGGGGCAGGGTGTCCGGACGTAAAGCGAAGCAGTCCGGACACCCTGCCCCGGAGGCCCGTCACCGCACCCGACAGCCCCGCGCAGCGGCCCGGCCCGCCGCAGGCGCAACGGCGGGGGACCCGCAAGCATCACCCGCGCGCACGCCCCGCGCAGCGGACCCGCAACGGCGAGAAGCCACCACGGCGGGAAAGCCGAAAACGCGGGCCCAAGGCAAAGCGCAGCGGACCGGCGGGAAAGCCAACAACGTGGGAAGCCCCACCAAGCGCAGCGGCTACCGATCCGGCAGATGAATAACCGGAAAGCTACCCGTATTCGTAGGCGCGTTCTCCGGAAGCCAGAGAACGGACACCGCGCCGGTCGAACCATCGGTGAGCTCATCGGCGTTACGGAACGTCAGGCGGGCGCCCAGCACACGGGCCTGCCCGGCCGCGATCGTCAGCCCCAGACCGTGACCCCGGCCCGCCCGGTCGCTGCTGCCCGTACGGAAACGGCTCGGGCCCTCCCGCAGCAGCGCCTCGGGGAAACCCGAACCGTGGTCGCGCACCCGCAGCACCCGGCCCTCGACGGTGACCTCGATCGGCGGCCTGCCGTGCCGGGCGGCATTGGCGATGAGATTGCCGAGGATCCGCTCCAGCCGGCGCGGATCGGTGGTGACCTCGGCGTCCCGTACGACCTCGACGGCGATGTCCGGGCCGAGCGCGCGCACCCGGCGGGTGACGAACTCCCCCAGCACCACGTCCTGCAGCTCGGCGCGCTCCGCATGGCCGTCGAGCCGGGCCACCTCCAGTACGTCCTCGACGAGGGTGCGCAGCGCCTGCGCCCGGTCCCGCACCAGCTCGGAGGGGCGGCCGGGCGGCAGCAGTTCGGCTGCGGTCAGCAGACCGGTGACCGGGGTGCGCAGCTCATGCGCGATATCGGCGGTGACCCGCCGCTCGGCCTCGATACGTTCCTGGAGGGCGTCCGACATGGCGTCCACGGCCCACGCCAGATCGTCGGTCTCATCACGCACCCGGCCGGTGCCGACCTCGTCGCGGATACGGACCGAGGTGTCGCCGTCGGCGAGCTTGCCGGCCGCCGCGGCCGCCTTCCGCAGCCGCTGGGAGAGCCGCCCGCCGACCAGCACGCCCAGCGCACAGCCGCCGACCACCACCGCCGTCGAGCCGATGACCAGCGCCTGGTCCAGGTCGTCCAGGACGGCGAAACGGTCCGGGAAACGGTCGTGCATGGACAGCACCCGGCCGTTGCTGAGCGGTGAGGCCGCCCACACCTCGGGGGCGGTCTGCCCGGTGTCCTGGAGGTAGGTGGCGCGCTTGTTCTTGGCGACCTCGTCACGCAGCGGCGGCGGCAGCGCCGGATCGTCGATCTTCGCGCCGAACTGCAGCCGGTTGGTGGACTCGAAGATCCTCTGCGTGAAATTGAGCCGCTCGATCTGCACATCCCGGCTGTTGTCGAGCATGGAGTGCCGGGCGGCGTTGTGCACGACAAGGCTCAGCGCGATCGCGACCAGTGCTCCGACGAGCGCGATCGCGGCGCTGAGCTTCCATCTCAGCCCCGTCCGCAGGGCCAGCCTGACCACCGGAGGTGTCAGCCTCTCAGTTTGTATCCGAAGCCGCGGACCGTCTCGATCCGGTCCTGACCGATCTTGCCGCGCAGCCGCTGGACATGGACGTCCACCACCCGGGTGTCACCACCCCAGCCGTAGTCCCAGACCCGCTCCAGCAGCCGGTCGCGCGAGAGGACCGTACCCGGTGCGTTGGAGAACTCCAGCAGCAGCCGCATCTCGGTGGGCGTCAGCGCGACATTCTGGCCGCCCTTGCGCACCTCCATGCCCTCGGTGTCGACCTCCAGATCACCGAAGCGCAGCACCGCCTCGGCCGGATCGTCCGCATCGGCCGCGGCGGCGCCGGCCCGGTCCGGGCCGCTGGCGTGACCGAAGCGGCGCAGCACGGCGCGGATACGGGCGACCAGCACCGCACCGTCGAACGGCTTGGTGACATAGTCGTCGGCGCCGGCCTCCAGGCCGAGCACCACATCGATGGAGTCGGCACGCGCCGACAGCATGATGACGGGAACCGTCGACTCGTCACGGATCCGCCGGCACAGGCTGACCCCGTCGAGTCCCGGCACCATCACATCGAGCAGCGCGATGTCGGGACGGTTGGCGCGGAACGCCTCCAGGCCCGCGAGCCCGTCAGGCATCGCGGTGACCACGAAACCGTCCCGCTCCAGCGCCAGCTGCGTCGCCTCGCGAATGACATCGTCGTCCTCGACGAAGAGCACATGGGTCTCGGCCATGCGGTTGTCTCAACCCTCCGATCCCGTGCCGTCGTCCGGCGTGGCGCCGTCGACGGTGGTCTTGCTGTAGTCGGTGTGATAGCCGTCGTGCTCGACGAAGCGGCTGCCCTCCCAGCGGTAGGGCATCACATCCTCACCGGAGGGGCAGCACACCTTGTCGCCGGTGTCGTAGGTCTGCTTGGAGACCTCCAGCTCGCCCTTGTTGACCGCGGCGGAGACCGACGGCTGCTCGTTCGTGTACACGTTGTCATACCCGCCCTTCGCACCGCTGCGTTTGCGATAGACGTACGAGCCGATCCCGACGGAATCCGCGCAGGTCATGACGTTGACGATGACATCGGGGGACTTGCTGCCGGTCAGCGACGCATAGGTCACCTCGACCGGGTACTCGTCGGCGGCGCAGGGCTTGTAGAGGGACTTCTTCACCATCGGGCCGACCTTCGGGTCGTCCTTCAGCAGCTGGACCGCGTCGACCTTCTTGTAGTCCGCGGTCGAGGCCGGGCTGGGGGAGCTGCTCACCGGGCCCTTGGGTGCGGGGGTGCTGCTGGCGGAGCCCTCGCTGCGCACGCCCTCGCCCCCCGGATTGCATCCGGCCAGCAAAAGGCCGACGGCGGCCACTCCTGCCGTGGCCGCGCCGCCTCTGGTCAACCCGATCCTGGTCAACCTGTTCCTGGACAATCCGCTCCCGCTCACCGTGCTTCTCGCACAGCCGCTGATCCCGCTGCTGTTCCTGAACTGATTGTCGCGTGTCGAGCCCGGAGCCGTAAGGCACCTGTCGTTCTGCCCGTTTTCACCGGTAAGGATATTTTTCGTCTGGTATCTGGTGTGGTGCCGTGTTCCGTGCCGCGTTCCGTGCCCTGTTCCGCGTGCCGTGCGCCGCCCGTCAGGCCGCGCACCGCTCCCGCTCCCGCTCGCCGCGCTCCAGCATCCGCGCGTCGATGTCACGCATCTGCAGCTCCTGACGCAGCCGCGCCAGCGCACGGTGCAGCGTGCTCTTGACGGTACCCGTCGACATGCCGAGTGCTGCCGCGGTCTCCTCCGTGCTCATCTGCTCCCAGTGTCGCAGCACCACGACGCTGCGCTGCTTGGGAGCCAGCACCCCGAGGATGTCCATCAGGAGGGCACGGTCGGCGCGCTGCTCGGTGCCGTCGTCCACGCTCGCGTCCGGAAGCTGCTCGGTGGGCACCTCCTCCAGCTTGCGCGCCCGCCACCACTCGGTCCGCGTGTTGATCATGACGCGGCGGAGGTAGGCGTCGGCCAGCGACTTGTCCGCGATGCCGTCCCAGCGGCCGTAGGTGCGGACCAGGGCCGTCTGCAGCAGATCCTGAGCGTCGACCGGGTCGGGCACCAGGCGCCGGGCGCTCCGCAGCAGGGCCTCCTGCCGCGTACGAACGTACTCTTCGAAGTCCAGTACCTTGCCGCCGCTGGTCGCCATCTCGACGCCTCCGATCCGCTTTCGTTTCCCCACGTTGACCGTGCTGACGGTCATCTCCAGCACGAGGAAGACGCTACGGAGAGGGTGTTGCGACGTAATGTGCGTCGGCCCCACAACGAGTGCACGGAAAACCCTCGGTTGTGTAACAGCGCGCCAGGGGTCATACCTCGGACGGACGGCGGGCCTGTGCACGTCATACTCCGGGGGGAGAAGCACCCCCACCGCAAGGCCTATCGGCCGTGACACGACGGCAACCCTGCCCCGCGAGGGACTTCTTCAGGCCGTATCGGGGCACCATTCGGTCATGCTGCGCCAAAGGTGACACCGAATCAGACAGGCGGCCGTCACGCCAGGAGGCGCGGCCGCCGAAGCAGCCGCGCCTCCTCAATCCGTATGTGACAGCCGCGCTATGTCAGCGGCAGCCGGTACCGGCCCCCGCCCAGCGGCTCGACCAGACCGTCCGAGACCAGCCCGTCCAGCGCCCGCGCCCGCTGCACCGGCTCGTCCCACACCGCGTCCAGCACCTGCTGCGGCACCGGCGTGACCGCCTCGCGCAGCACGGCCAGCAGCTTGCCGCGCACCTGACGGTCGGTACCGGCGTAGGTCTGGGTGCGGCGCGGCGGACCGTCGTGCGCCGGGGACCCGGCCTGCCGCCACGCGCACTGCGCCGCGATCGGACAGCGGTGGCACTCCGGCGTGCGCGCCGTGCACAGCAGTGCACCCAGCTCCATCGTGGCCGCCGCCCAGCGCGCCGCCAGCTGCTCCTCCTCGGGCAGCAGCGCACGGGCGAGCTTGCGCTCCGCCGCGGTGGTGGCGTTCGGCGGGAACTGGCGGCCGGCCACCGCGCGGGCGAACACCCGCCGCACGTTGGTGTCCAGCACCGCATGCCGCTGCCCGTACGCGAAGGACGCGACCGCCGCGGCGGTGTACTCGCCGACGCCGGGCAGCGCCAGCAACTGGCTGTGCTCACGCGGCACGTCGCCGCCGTGCCGCTCCTGTATCGCGGACGCGGCGGCGTGCAGCCGCAGGGCGCGCCGCGGATAGCCGAGCCGGCCCCAGGCCCGGACCGCCTCGCCCGGCGCCTCGGCGGCCAGGTCGGCGGGGCGCGGCCAGCGGGCCAGCCACTGCTCGTACACCGGCAGCACTCTGCTGACCGGGGTCTGCTGCAGCATGAACTCGCTCACCATCACGCCCCAGGCGCCCGCTTCGGGGCGGCGCCAGGGCAGATCGCGGGCGTGCTCGTCGAACCAGTCGGTGACCGGGCCGTGCAGCGCGGTCCCGTCGGCGGCTTCCGCGGCCGCGTCGGCGGCGGAAGCGGTCTCGGCGGCGGCGGTCGTGGCAGTGGTGGTGACAGGCGTCGAAGTCATGGCACTGCCGATCCTGGCACGTCCGGCGTCGCCCAGGAAACGCACCGGGCCCGCCCCGCCGCACGCCCACCCACACGCAGGACGGCCGGGTGCCAATGGGGGGTGGTTGGAGGGGGGTGTGGAGGGTGTGGGAAGGGAGAGAGGGGAATGGCGTGGAGGGGGCGGGGTGGACTCGGTCGATGGGGCGCTGCGGGGCCGGGGGCGCGATCGGGTGGTGGGCAGGGCCACTGGCGGGGCGGGGGCTGGGATTAGTGGCCGGGCCGGTGGGCCGGGGGAGGGGCGCGCGGTGTGGGGCACCGGCGCGTGCCACCCCCGGTCACACCTCGGCGGGAACTGGCTACTCTCCGTAATCGTTGCTGGAATAGAAGGAGGCGGCAAGCGAGGATGCGGGCATGGCGGAGATGAGCGGAGCGGACGACTCGGGCGAAGACACGGGCGGCGAGGCGGGACCGGGCGCCACCGCGGGAGTGGGCGGAGCCGCGGGATCGGGCGCCACCGCGGGACCAGGTGGAGCCGCGGGGACGGCCGGCGCTGCGGGAGTGGGCGGCGCCTCGGGGGCGGCGGGTCCGGGCTGCCCGGAGGCGATCCGGCGCGCGCTGGCCGCGCATACGACGATGACGCTCGCGTACGTGGACGAGGACGGGCCGCAGGCATGCGCGGTGCTGTACGCCGCGGGCGTGGCGTCGGGCGCGGAGGACGGTGGGGCGGCCGGCGTGGAGGCCGGTGGGCCGTCGGGTGGGGCGTCCGGTGTGGCGGGGGCCGGGGCGGTTGGTGCTGAGCCCGCGCTGTATTTCGTCACCGCTACCACGACGCGGCACGGCCGGGCGCTCGTGGAGCCCGGCGCGCGGGTCGCGTTCACGGTGCAGCGGGACGGCCAGGAGTGGAGCGGCCTGACGGGACTTCAGGGCCGGGGCCGCTGCCGCCCGCTGAGCGGCGCCGAGCGGGCGGCCGGCTGGCAGGTCTATGTCGAGCGCTTTCCGTTCGTCACGGCGAGCGACCGGCTGCGCGCCGCCCTGGAGCGCACCACCCTGTGGGAACTGCGCCCCGACTGGCTGCGGCTGATCGACAACGGCCAGGGCTTCGGCCACAAGGAGGAGTGGTCGGGGCGGTGAGGCCGCTTAGGCGGTGAGGTTGTGCGGGGGTGGAGTGCGCGGTGGTGAGGCCTCGCGGTCCTGCGGGTGAGGCCCCGCGGTCCGGCGGGCTAGGCCGCGCGGTCCTGCGGGGGTGGGGTGCGCGGTGGTGAGGCGCCGCGATCCTGCGGGTGAGCCCCGCGCTTGTGTCTCCGCGAGCCCCCGCGGAGGTGGGGCCCCGGTCGGGGGGCCGCGCCCCCGGGGGAACCGGCGCCGCGCCCACTGCTACGCCGCCACCAGTGCCCGCCAGCGTCCGGTCCGCATTCGTGCCACCAGGGCGGTTGTCGGGCGGGCGAGGAGTGCTGGGCACAGGGCCGCCACCGCTGCGCCGAGGGTGAGGCCGGCCAGTACGTCGTGTGGGTAGTGGACGCCGACGAAGACCCGGGACAGGCCGGTCAGCAGGGCGACCGGGAGTGCGAGCAGGAGTGTGGCCCGGCAGGCGAGGGTGAGGCCGACGGCCAGGGCCGCGGCGATCGTCGAGTGGTTGCTGGGGAAGGACCAGTCGCCCCCGGGCGGGCAGGGTGCGATCGAGGCGGCCGCCCCCGCCACCGCCCGGCAGGGCCGTTCCTCGTCCACCAGGCTCTTGACGAGTTCGCTCAACAGGTAGGCGACGGCGCTGGATATCGGCACCAGTACCGCCAGGGCGACCGAACGGGCCGTGTGGCTGCGGGCCCGCCACCACACGGGGACCGCCGTCGCCATCAGGAGCAGCAGTCCGCCCTCGGTGCCGAGGCCGGCCAGGGTGCGGAGCCAGTCGGGGGAGTGGTGGGCGAGGTCGGTGAGGTCGCGGTAGAGAGTGGTGCTGTTCATGATCAACGACCGTACGGACCGGCCCGGTTGTGCCGCAGCCGACGATCGGCAGGGGCGCATCTGACGAAAGTAAGGCCGGAGCGGAGCAGACCGAGACCTAGCGGGCATCAGGCCCGTTGGGGCCGGAAACGCGGTCGGGGGGCCGGCTCCGGGCCGATCATGGGAAAAGTTGCAGCCGGAAGCGGCGGGTACTGGCCGGTGCGGGGGCCGATCTCTCGTAGAGTTTCCGCGTGGGATCACTGCGCAATCCGATCGGGCCGCTTCCCTCCTCCATCTACTGGCGGCGGAGGGCCGTTGCGCTGGCCATCGTCGTCCTGCTCGCCCTCCTGGTGGTGTGGGCCCTTAACTGGGGCGGCGACGCCGGCAAGAGCAGCGATGAGGGCAAGGGGGCGCAGGGTAACGGCCCCGCGACGTCCATCACGCCAGGGCCCTCCGCGAGCGGTCCGGTGAACGACCAAAAGCCGGGCGGACGCGATGAGTCGGGCGATGACGTAGGGGACGAAGGGTCGGACTCCGGTTCGGGCGGCTCGGGGGCTGCGGGCGGTGGCAACGGAAGTTCCGGTGGTGGTTCCGGTTCCGGGGGCGGGCCGATCGGTCAGGGCTCCGGCAAGAACGCCGTCAGTGCCGGCTCCTCGCTCCCCAACTGTGTCTCCGGAAAAGCGGAGTTGGTGCTGCACAGCGTCAAGCGCTCCTATGCGCCGGGCGCCCGGCCGAAGTTCGAGCTGACGGTCGAGAATGCGGCCGGGGCGGCCTGCAAGGTGGATCTCGGGCAGAAGGCCACGGTGCTCACCATCAGCGACGCCGCGGGCGACGACCGGGTCTGGGCCTCGAACGACTGCCCGTCGGGCACCGAGCCCGCGCTGCTGCAGGTGCCGGCGAAGGGTTCCGTGCAGCGCGTCATCGAGTGGGACCGCCGGGCCAGCGGCCCGCAGTGCGCCACGCCGAGTTCGGCCAAGGTACCCGCCGGCAAATATGAGATCGAGGCCAAGGTGCCGGGGTTGGAAGCGGCCCGTACGACGTTCGTCCTGGCTGAGGGCTGAGGCTCTGCCGGTCGAGGCCCTGGCCTGTGGTTGAGGCCATGGCCTGTAGTTGAGGGCTGTGGCCACGGAGTGAGCTGTGAGCTGAGCCCCGGGCAGCAGTTACAAACTGGAGCCCCCGGCCTCGCCCGCGTCACCGGCGTCTCCCCCATCACCCGCATCGAGCGGGCCGGTGACGAGCTGACCGGCGTCCAGCGGCCCCCGGCCCCCGAATCCCCGCCCCCGGACCCCACCCCTCCGCTAATTCCGCCCAGAGGGATTCCGCCCAGAGCGTGCATCGCTGGTCCCGGCCACCGGCGTCCGGCACAGTCGCCGTTATGAAGCTACTGATGCTGGGCGGTACGGAGTTCGTGGGACGGGCGGTCACCGAGGCGGCGATGGCGCGGGGGTGGCAGGTGACGGTGTTTCACCGGGGGAAGCACGCTGCGCCGGAGGGGGTGACGTCGCTGCACGGCGACCGGGGGGACGCGGCGGGGCTCGCTGCCCTGGAGGAGGGCGAGTGGGACGCCGTTGTCGACACCTGGAGCGGTGCGCCGTCGGCGGTGCGGGACACGGCGCGGCTGCTGGCCGGGCGGGTCGGGAGGTATGCCTATGTCTCCAGCGGTTCGGTGTACGCCTCTCCGCCCAGCGCCCCGTACGGCGAGCGGGCTCCGCTGGTGACGGGCTCCCCCGACGCCACGGACGCCGAGGACTATGCGCAGGCCAAGCGGGGCGGTGAGCTGGCCGCGACCGAGGCGTTCGGGGACCGGGCGCTGCTGCTGCGCGCGGGGCTGGTCCTCGGGCCGTACGAGAACATCGGGCGGCTGCCGTGGTGGCTGGGCCGGATCGCCCGCGGTGGCCCGGTCCTCGCGCCGGGGCCGCGGGAGTTGGCGCTGCAGTACATCGACGTCCGGGATCTCGCCGTCTGGACGGTCGATGCGCTGGAGGCCGGGCTGGGCGGTGCGTACAACCTGGTGAGCGAGGCCGGGCACGCCACGATGGGGGAGTTCCTGGAGAGCTGTGTGCAGGCCACCGGCGCGGACGCGGAGCTGCGCTGGACCGCTCCGGAGGATGTCCTCGCCGCCGGTATCGAGCCGTGGATCGAGCTGCCGGTCTGGCTGCCGCCCGGCGAGCCGCGGGACGCGTTCTTCAGCACCGATGTGTCCAAGGCGCGTTCGGCGGGGCTGCGTTGCCGTCCCGTCGCCGAAACGGTCGCCGACACCTGGACCTGGCTGCAGTCCCTCGGCGGAGTGGCTCCGCAGCGCCCGGACCGGCCGGTGGTGGGACTTGCGCCGGAGCGGGAGGCGGCGGTGTTGCGCGGCTGATGTGGCGGTCGGGCCCGTGGCTCCGTAGTGCCGGGACCGGCCGGTGGTGGGGCTTGCGGCGGAGCGGGAGGCGGGTGTGCTGCATGGCTGACGTGGCGACCGAGCCTGTGGCTCCGCAGCTCCCGGAGCGGGAGGCGGCCCTGTTGCGCGGCTGACGCGGCGGCCGGGCCGCGGCAGGGCGGGCCGGTGGGCAGGTGGCCCAGTGGTCCGGTGGGCCGGGAAGGGCGCTGAGCACGGGGGAGACCTGGCCGCCCTTCCCGGTGTACCCATGGTCGGGTGCCGGTGCGCCGGGGCGCCAGGGCCGAACAGCCCCTCGTACGGGCCCGGGTGGCCCTGGGCTGGGGCCGCCCGGCCGTGGCGAGCGGGGCCGGCCCCCTCTGGCGCTCGCGTACGCTGCTGTGCAGGTACGGGACCCGGGGAGCGGCTCAGTCATGTCGGAAGCAACGCAGCACGATCCGGTCTTACCGGGGCCACACCTTCGCGAACCGGACCGGATGCGCAGTCTGCTCGACGCCGTGATGAGTCTGGGGCGCGGGCTCGAACTGCCGCAGGTGCTCCAGGGCATCGTCGAGGCGGCGGTCACCCTCACCGACGCGGAGTACGGGGCGCTCGGCGTGGTCGGTGACGGGCAGCGGTTGTCGCAGTTCCTGCCCGTGGGCATGTCGGACGCCCTCATGGCCGAGATCGGTCGCACGCCCTGCGGACGGGGCATCCTCGGTGAGCTCATCCGCCGCCCGGAGCCTCTGCGGCTGACCGATCTGAGCAGCCACCCGCACAGCTACGGCTTTCCGGACCGCCATCCCCCCATGCGGACCTTCCTCGGGGTGCCGGTCCGGGTCCGTGACGAGGTCTTCGGCAATCTCTATCTCACCGAGAAGCGCGGCGGGGGCTCCTTCGACGCGGACGACGAGGCCGTGGTGACCACCCTGTCGATCGCGGCCGGTGTGGCGATCGACAACGCCCGTATGTACCACGAGAGTCGCCGCCGGGAGCGCCGGCTGGAGGCGCTCGCCGAGATCACCCGCAGCCTGCTGTCCGGCACCGAGGCGGACCGGGTGCTGCAGCTGATCGCCGAGCGCGCGCTGGAGGTCGCGGGGGCCGACAGCGCCGCCGTGCTCCTGCCGACCCAATCCGGGCCGGACCGGCTGCGGGTGGCGGTGGCGCACGGTGCGGGCGCCGGCCGGATCGCCGGTCTGCTCGTACCGGCCGAAGGCTCACTGCCCGGTATGGCCGCCCGCACCGGCCGGCCGGTGGTCAGCGCCGACATCCGGTCCGACCCCCGCGCGTATCCGCTCGGCCTGGGTGACGGGACCGAGGGCGGGACCGAGGGCGGGACCGAGGGCGGGACCGAGGGCGGGACCGAGGGCGGGACCGAGGGCGGGACCGAGGGCGGGACCGAGGACGGGACCGAGGGCGGGACCGAGGGCGGGAGCAAGGAGGAGCACGGTCCGGCCATTGCCGTCCCCCTCCAGATCGACAGCGGACGCGGTGCGCTGCGGCTGAGCCGGCTGGCGGGCCGGCCCCCGTTCGACGACACCGAGGCGACCTTGATCTCCGGCTTCGCCGACCAGGCCGTGATCGCCCTCGAACTCGGCCGCCACCGCGCCGAGTCGGAGGAACTGGCGGTCTTCCACGACCGCGACCGCATCGCCCGGGACCTGCACGACCTGGCGATCCAGCGGCTCTTCGCCACCGGTATCACCCTGCAGAGCGCGACCCGGCTCATCGACCGGCCCGAAGCGGCCGAGCGCGTCGGCCGCGCGGTCGACGACCTGGACGACACCATCAAAATCATCCGCTCGACCATTTTCGGACTGCGCACCACCGGCGACGGCCGGGGCGGTCCGAGCCTGCGCCGCGAGCTCACCGAGGCTGTCCGGGGCGCCACCGGCACGCTCGGCTTCGCCCCCTCCCTGCGCATCGACGGCCCGGTGGACGCCACCGTCCCGGACGCCCTGGCCGAACAGCTGCTGGCGGTGGCCGTGGAGGCCCTGAGCAACGCCGCCCGGCACGCCCGTGCGCACCGACTCGACCTGGTGCTGACCGTGGACGACGCGGTGACGCTGACGGTGACGGACGACGGGGTGGGGGTGGGCGCTGCCCGGCACACCGGCGGGCTGGCCAATCTGCGCGCACGGGCCGAGATGTACGGCGGCCGGCTGACCGTCGGGGCACCCGCGTCCGGCGGTACCCGTCTGGTGTGGAGCGCCCCGCTGCCGTCCTGAGGAACGGGCCCGGGCCGTCGGGGCGTTGCTCAGTCGCCTGGTATCCGTCTGGTGTGGAGGCGTCCCACTGTCGGCCCGAGGAACGGGCCCGAGCCCAGGCCGCCAGGGCATCGCGCAGCCCGCCGTCAATGCATCGCGCAGTCCCCCTGCCAGTGCATCGCCCAGTCCCGCCACCGGCGCGTTGCTCAGCCCCCCGGCTCCCGGAGCCGTTCGGCGACCATCGCTGCCTGGACGCGGCGGCCCACCCCCAGCTTGGAGAGGATGGCGGAGACCCGGTTCTTGACCGTCTTCTCGGCCAGGAACAGCCGGTGGGCGATCTCCCTGTTGGTCAGGCCCTGTCCGATCAGTTCCAGGACCTCGCGTTCCCGGGGCGAGAGCCGGTCCAGCTCCGACGCCGGTGGCTCCTGGGGCGTGCGCTGGCGCGGGCCGCGCAGCCGGGCCATCACCCGGGAGGCCGCCCGCGGGTCGAGCATCGATTCGCCGGCCGCCACGGTGCGTACCGCGTGCACCAGCTCCGAGCCGTTGATCTGCTTGAGCACATAGCCGGCCGCCCCCGCCATGATGGCGTCGAACAGCGCCTCGTCGTCGTCGAAGGACGTCAGCATCAGACAGGGCAGCTCCGGCATCCGGGCGCGTAACTCCCGGCACACCTCGATGCCTTCGTGGTCACCGCCGGTGCCGGCCCCGCCGCCGAGGCGTACGTCCAGGACGGCCACCTGCGGGCGGGTGGCGGGCACCCGCGCGAGGGTCTGCCGGGCGTCGCCCGCCTCGCCCACCACCTCGATGTCGCCCTCCGCCTCCAGGAGGTCGCGCACCCCGCGCCGGACCACCTCGTGGTCGTCGAGGATGAAGACCCGCAACGGGCCGGGTGGGGTGTGCTGGTTCATGCAGTGCTCGCTCTGTCGCCCGGGGCATACCGGCAGTCGGTCCGCTGACGGATCATCCAGTATGTCCCTCTCCGGTGGCGGTCCGGCATGCGGGACGGGACGTCCCGGCACGAGGGTGCCGTGGCGGAACGGGGCCGCGAAAGGGCCGAAAGGCCCCGGGGAATGGGGCCGTTTGGGGAGAAGTGTCCGGTGCCATACTGGCGCCCCCTTTCCGTCGGACGGGCGGATTCCACGGCGGTCCGCGGCGCCGCCCCGCCCTCCGTCACCCCAGGAGGCCCGTTCATGGAATCCCTCACCGGCACCGGCACCAGCACCAGCACCGGCACCGTCGGCGGCGAGTACCACGCCCTGCTCGCCCGGCACGACGCGATGCGGCTGCGCAACCGGCTGCTGTCCCCGAGGCGGTCCGCCGAACCGGACTTACCCGGCCCGGCGCGCTATGACGGTGCCGCCGACCAGCGTCTGATCACCCAGTACCTGGATCTGGTGACCCCCTTCGGCGAGCTGATCGAACACCTCTATGCGGAGATGTTCCGCCGCCGCCCCTATCTGCGGAGCCTGTTCCCCGCGTCGATGGACTTCCAGCGCGCCCATCTCTCCCGGATCTTCCGGTATCTGATCGAGAATCTGCACGACCCGGACGAGGTGGCGGCGCTCTTCACCCGGCTCGGCCGCGACCACCGGAAACTGGGTGTCCGGCCGGTGCACTACCGGACGTTCGAGGCGGCGCTGCGGGTGGCGCTGCGCCGTACCGCCGGCGGCCGGTGGACCGACGCCGTGGAAGCGGCCTGGGTGCGGATGCTGCGGTTCGCCGTCGCGGCCATGGTCGAGGGCGCGGAGGCCACCCTCGCCGAACCCCCGTACTGGCAGGCCACGGTGACCGCCCATGAGCTGCGCCGCCCGGACCTCGCCGTCCTGCGCGTACGGCCCCATGAGCCCTACCCCTACCGGGCCGGGCAGTACGCGGCCGTCGAATCGCCGCTGCTGCCCCAGGCGTGGCGGCCGTACTCCCTCGCCTGCGCACCCCGGCCGGAAGGCGAGCTGGAGCTGCATGTGCGGCAGACCTGCGAGGGCGGGGTGAGCGAGGCCCTGGTGACCCGCACCCTGGTCGGGGACGTCCTGCGGCTGGGCCCGGCGAACGGCACGATGACGCTCGACGACGACGCCCTCGACCGCGATCTGCTGCTGGTGGCGGGCGGTACGGGCTGGGCGCCGGTCAAGGCGCTGGTGGAGGAGCTGGCCGGGCGCCGGCCAGGGGGCGCCGGGCGTCCGGTGCGGGCCGCCCAGGAGCGCCGCCGTGTGCAGCTGTTCCTCGGCGCCCGCAGCCGCGACGAGCTGTACGACGCGCGGGTGCTGGCGGATTGGGCGGACTGCCGCCCGTGGCTGCGGGTGGTGACGGTGCTCGACGAGGGCGCGGCGGCCGGTGCGTACGGCCCGGTGGCCGAGGCCGTGGCCCGTCACGGCGACTGGTCCGGTCACCTCGCCTATGTCAGCGGTCCGCCCGCGATGGTCGGCGCCACGGTGTCCCGGCTGACCGCGGCCGGTCTGCCCGCCGACCGCATCCGCCACGACCCGCTGCTCGACGCCGGCGGGGTCCGGCCGAGGCCGGCGGCGGCGCGTTAGGGGCCGAACGGCCCCTGGCGCGCGGTGGCCGGTGATCGTCTACTGGGCAGGTCAGCGTGTGCGGACGAGAGGGAGCGGGTGGTGAACGACACGTCGGCCGGGCACTGCGCCGCGGCCCGCACCGGGCAGGGCGGGGCAGCCGCAGAGGGGCCGCGCCGCAGTGCGGCCCTGCACCGCGCGGAGGCCCTGCGGCTGTTGGGCACGGTCTCCCTGGGCCGGATCGTCTTCACCCGCCACGCGCTGCCGGCGATCCACCCCGTCCCGCATCTCGTGGACGACGGCGACATCGTGCTGCGCACCCACGAGGGCGCCGCACTGACCATCCGGGACCGGTGGGCCGGCGCCGGGGGCGTGGTCGTCGCCTATGAGGCGGACGCCATCGACGCCGTCACCCACCTCGGCTGGAGCGTCGTGGTCACCGGCTACTGCCATCTGGTCACCGACCCCGACGCGCTGGCGCGCTACCGGCGCCTGCTGCGCCCGGGGTGGAGCGGGCCGGACGAACTCCCCCGGCGGGAGCGGCCGCACGAGCATGTGCTGCGCATCCGCCCCGATCTCGTGACGGGGGTCCGGCTCACGGCCTGAGGGCCGTGCCGCGGTGTGCGCAGGTCAGACGTACCGCTCCAGGATCGACGACTCCGCGAGCCGCGACAGGCCCTCGCGGACCGAGCGGGCGCGGGCCTCGCCGACGCCGTCGACCGTCTGGAGGTCGTCGACGCTGGCCGCGAGGAGCTTCTGCAGGCCGCCGAAGTGGTCGACGAGGCGGTCGATGACCGTGCCGGGCAGCCGGGGGACCTTCGCCAGCAGGCGGAAGCCGCGCGGCGAGACCGCGGAGTCCAGGGTCTCGGGGGCGCCGCTGTAGCCCAGCGCGCGGGCCACGATGGGGAGTTCGAGGAGCTCGGTGTGGCTGAGGGCGTCCAGCTCGGCGAGCGCCTCGGCGACCGTGCGGGAGCGCTTGGCGGTCGGCTCGGGGACGTAGTCGCGGACGACCAGCTCCCGCTCGGGCTCCACGCCGGCGATCAGCTCCTCCAGCTGGAGGGCGAGCAGCCGGCCGTCCGTGCCGAGCTCGACGACGTACTCGGCGATCTCGGTGGCGATCCGGCGGACCATCTCCAGGCGCTGGGCGACCGCGGTGACATCGCGGACCGTGACCAAGTCCTCGATCTCCAGGGCGGAGAGGGTGCCGGCGACCTCGTCCAGGCGGAGCTTGTAGCGCTCCAGGGTCGCCAGGGCCTGGTTGGCGCGGGAGAGGATCGCGGCGGACTCCTCCAGGACGCGGCGCTCGCCGTCGACGTAGAGGGCGATCAGGCGCATCGACTGGCTGACGGAGACGACCGGGAAGCCGGCCTGGATGGAGACGCGCTGGGCGGTGCGGTGGCGGGTGCCGGTCTCCTCCGTCGGGATGGAGGCGTCCGGGACCAGCTGGACGCCGGCCCGCAGGATCTTGGTGATGTCCTTGTCGAGGACCAGCGCACCGTCGAGCTTGCACAGCTCGCGCAGCCGGGTCGCGGTGAATTCCACGTCGAGGACGAAACCGCCGGTGCACATGGTCTCGACGGTCTTGTCGAAGCCCAGCACGATCAGTCCGCCGGTGTTGCCGCGGAGGATGCGTTCCAGTCCGTCGCGCAGGGCCGTACCGGGCGCGACGGCGCTCAGCGAGGCGCGCATCAGGCTCTCGGTGGAGGAACTGCCACCGGACCTGCCGGGAGTCGATGCCCGGTCGTTGGCTGCCACTGCACTCCTCCGTCGCAAGGTCTGTCGGTCCGCAGGCCGCCCGGCCCATGCTGTGGTTGACGTACCAGCGGAGCGTACGTGGCCGACAGGCAATTCTGCGGTGACGGGCGAGACCAGGGCAAAGTCTACCGGCGTGCGCCCTCTTCCTGTGGGGCCTCCCGGCGGACCCGCTTGGGCAGCACGCTGAGTGCCTGTCCGACGTCGGCGACCTCCAGCACCCGCATCCCGTCGGGGATCTTGCCGGGGTCGGAGGGGACGAGGGCGTGGGTGAAGCCGAGGCGGGCCGCTTCGGACAGCCGGCGCTGGACGCCCGTGACCCGTCTGACCTCGCCCGCGAGCCCCACTTCGCCGATGGCGACCAGGTTCTTCGGCAGGGGGGTGTCGCTGGCCGCGCTGGCCAGTGCGAGGGCCACGGCGAGGTCCGCGGCGGGCTCGGTCAGCTTCACGCCGCCGACCGTCGCGCTGTAGATGTCGCGTTTGCCCAGGGCGCTGATCCGGCCGCGCTGTTCCAGGACGGCGAGCATCATCGAGACCCGGGAGGTCTCCAGGCCGGAGGTGGTGCGCCGGGGGGAGGGGATCTGGGAGTCGACGGTCAGCGCCTGGACCTCGGCGACCAGGGGGCGGCGGCCCTCCAGGGTCACGGTCAGGCAGGTGCCGGGCACCGGTTCGGCGCGGCGGGTCAGGAAGAGGCCGGAGGGGTCGGCGAGGCCGATGATGCCTTCGTCGTGCAGCTCGAAGCAGCCGACCTCGTCGGTGGTGCCGTAGCGGTTCTTGACGCCGCGGACCAGGCGGAGCCGGGCGTGCCGGTCGCCTTCGAAGTGGAGGACGACATCGACGAGATGCTCCAGGAGGCGCGGTCCGGCGATGGCGCCGTCCTTGGTGACATGGCCCACCAGGAGGGTGGCCATACCGCGTTCCTTGGAGGCCCGGATCAGTGCGCCGGCCACTTCGCGGACCTGGGCCATACCGCCGGGCGCCCCTTCGATCTCGGGGGAGGCGACGGTCTGCACCGAGTCGAGGATCAGCAGCGACGGCTTGACCGTGTCCAGATGGCCGAGCACCGCGGACAGGTCGGTTTCGGCGGCCAGATACAGATGGTCGTCGAGGGCGCCGATGCGGTCGGCGCGCAGCCGTACCTGGCTCGCGGATTCCTCGCCGGTGACATACAGGGTGCGGTGGGCGTCGGAGGCGGCCTTGGCGGCGACGTCCAGCAGCAGGGTGGATTTGCCCACACCGGGCTCGCCGGCCAGCAGGGCGACGGCGCCGGGGACCAGCCCGCCGCCCAGGACGCGGTCCAGCTCGGGCACGCCCGTGGAGCGGGCGGTGGCCTGCTTGCCGTCGACCTGGCCGATGGGCAGGGCGGCGGTGGTGACGCGGCCGGGCGCGGTGGTGCGCACCGCGGGGGCGCCGCCGAACTCCTCGACCGTGCCCCATGCCTGGCACTCGGGACAGCGGCCGAGCCATTTCGCGGTGGTCCAGCCGCATTCGGTGCAGCGGTAGGAGGGACGCTCCTTGCCCGACGATTTACGCGTTGCCATGGGGTCACCGTAGCGGCGGGGTCTGACAACGCCGCCGGGAGCTCTCGCGGAGCGGGCGCCCGGCCACGATCTTCCGGTGCGGGGGCGCCCGCGGCCGGCGGTTGCGCCGACCGAGTGGCGCATACGGAGCGCAGCGCCCGTGTAAAGAGCTATTCGTGTCCCCTTTTGAGGGAGATGGTCACCCGTAAGGGTTAAAAGTGTCCAACGCGAGCAAGCAGGGCTGCATCATCCGCCTACCGTCGCCGGGGTGATGAGCAGCAGGCCCGAGCACCCCACGCACTCCACCGGCGCACACCGGTCGCGCGGCGACGCGCGGCGCCGGAACCGGCGGCAGCCGTCCGAGCGGCCCGGCCCGGACGCCGCGCGCCCCCCGGACGGGAGCCGCGACGGCTACCAGCCCCATCTGGACGGGCTGTTCACCTACTGCCTGTCCGTGCTGTGCGAACACGACGCCGCGACCGCGGTGCTCGGCGAGATGCTCGCGCTCGCCGAGCGGCACCACGGCCGCCGCCCCGCCGACCCGGCGCTGCACCGCTCCTGGCTCTACGCGCTGGCCCGCTGGGCCTGTCTGCGCCGGCTCGCCGAGCGGACCGCGCCGGCCGCCGGGAAGCCGGGCCCCGGAGCGGCCCGCGAGGCCGAGCGCCGGCAGCGTGAACTCGCCGCGCTGGCCTGGCCGGAGGCCGCGGGCACCACCCCCGAGCAGCGCGAGGCGCTGGAGCTCTCGGTGCGCCACCACCTCTCGGCGGACGAGGTCGCCGCGGTGCTCGGCGCCGACCCGATCGCCACCCGCGCCCTGCTGGCCACCGCGTCCTGCGAGGTCGAACGGACCCGGGCGGCGCTGGCCGTCGTCGAGTCCGGCCGTTGCCGCGAAGTCGCGCGGCTGGCGGGCGACACCCAGATGCTGCTGGGCGCGGCGCTGAGCCGCGAGCTGGTGCGCCATGTCGACGACTGCGCCGAGTGCCGGCGGACCGCGGAGCGGGCCACAGCGCCGGGGACCTGGCCGGGCACCGCACCGGTGCCCCAGGGCACCCTGCCGCTGGTCACCGCGCCCATGGAGGCCGTGCTCGGCGCGCTGGCGGCGGCCCGGCGCGCCAAGTCGGGCCGCGCGGAAGGGGTGGCCGGTGCGGGAGGCGGCGGCCGGGCGAGTGGGGCAAACGGTTCTCCTCGCTATGACCGCAGCGGATTCCCCGTGGGCCCACCGAAGGACCGGGTGGCCCGCCGGCGCCGGCTGCGCAGCCGGGCGCTGACCACCACCGTGGTCGCCACGGTGGTCGCCGCGCCGGTGCTGGCCCTGTGGGCGGCATACCGGGGCGGCCCCGCCACCGATGTGGCGGCGGACGACTCGCCCTCGGTGACGGCCAGCGACACCGAGCCGGGGCCGCGGCTGGGCGGCCGCCCGTACGAGAACGCCGGCAACGCCAGGACGACGCCCGGGCCCGGCTTCAAGGCGGGCGACGGGACGCCCGATGTGTCCGTCGAGGTGATCAGCGCGGACGGCACCCCGCAGCGGCCGGGCGGGCCGGGCGGCCGGGCGGAGTCGGGCCCCGGCCGGCTGACCGTCGCCGCCGAGCCCCGCGGCCGGACCACGGTCCTCACGCTCAGCGCCTCGGGCGGCACCCCGGTCCGCTGGCGGGCGTCGGCGGGCGCGGCCTGGCTGCAGATGAGTCATACGGCGGGCACGCTGCTGCCGGGCGAGTCCACGACGATCACGGTCTACATCGACCACGACCGGGAGCCGGCGGGCCACTGGCGGGCCAGGATCGCCATCGAGCCCGGCGGCACCGTCGTCACGATGCACGGCCATGGCGTGACCGGCCCGGCTCCCGGTCCGCAGCGTCCGACGTCCCCGCATCCGAAGCCGACCCCGCCGGGTCCGAAGCCGACGCCCACGCCGACCCCGACGTCCCCCTCGCCCACGCCCACGCCGACGGGTCCGACGCCGAAGCCGACCGGCCCGGAGCCGTCCTCGACACCCTCGAACACGACGCATCCGGCCCGCTGAGCGCACCCGGCGGCCGCCGGTCCCGTTGGTCCCGGCGGCCCCGGTGTGCGCCTACTCCTGGGGCTTCTGCGGCTTCTTCGACTTCTTCGGGGGCCGGGGGTCCGCCGGATGCGGCGCCATCGGCAGCGTCGCCGCCAGCCGCTCCTCGCACAGCTCGGCGAGCTTGGCGTACCCCTTCTTGCCCATCAGCTCGGTCAGCTCGGGCTTGTAGGTGACGTAGACCGGCTCGCCCGCGCCGTGCGCCGAGGTCGCCGAGGTGCACCACCAGTGCAGGTCATGGCCGCCGGAGCCCCAGCCGCGGCGGTCGTACTCGCCGATCGTCACCTGCAGGATCTGGGTGTCGTCCGGCCGGTCGATCCAGTCGTAGGTGCGCCGGACCGGCAGCTGCCAGCAGACGTCCGGCTTGGTCTCCAGGGGCTCGCGGCCCTCGCGCAGCGCGAGGATGTGCAGCGAGCAGCCCGCACCGGCCGGGAAGCCGGGGCGGTTCTGGAAGATGCAGGAGCCCTCCCAGCGCCGGGTCTGGCGGTCGCCGTCCTCGTCCTCCTCGACCCAGCCGGACTGGGTGCCCACGTCGTGGTACTGCCACAGGTCGGGCGTGAGCCGTGCCACATGCTCGGCCACCCGCTTCTCGTCGTCGTCGTCCGAGAAGTGCGCGCCGAGCGTGCAGCAGCCGTCGTCCGCCCGGCCGGCCTGGATGCCCTGGCAGCCGCTGCCGAAGATGCAGGTCCAGCGGGACGTCAGCCAGGTCAGGTCACAGCGGAAGAGCTGCTCGTCGTCGCCCGGGTCCGGGAAGGTGACCCACGCGCGGGCGAAGTCGAGCCCGACCTCGTCGGCCGGGGCCCGGTGCCCCTCGGCCGCCTGGGCGCGCCGCTTTTCTTCCTTCTTGAGCGCTTTTTCGTGCTTCGCCTTTTTCGTCTTTGCCACGACTCCAGCGTAAGGGGGAGCGACGGGTGCGGACCGCGCCGACAGGAGCGGACGTCGCGCCCAGTAAGTTTCCCCGTATGAGACTCGGTGTCCTCGATGTGGGTTCGAATACGGTCCATCTCTTGGTGGTGGACGCACACCCGGGCGCGCGCCCGCTGCCCGCCTATTCGCACAAGGCGGAGCTGCGCCTGGCCGAACTCCTCGACGGGGCCGGGGCGATAAGCGATCCCGGGGTGGAGCGCCTGGTGGCCACCATCCACGAGGCGCTGCAGGTGGCCGAGGACAAGGGCGTCGAGAGTGTGCTGCCGTTCGCCACGTCGGCGATCCGCGAGGCCACCAACGGGGAGGACGTGCTGCGCCGGGTCGCCCTGGAGACCGATGTCGAGCTGCAGGTGCTCTCCGGTGAGGACGAGGCGCGGCTCACCTTCCTCGCCGCCCGCCGGTGGCTGGGCTGGTCCGCCGGCCGGCTGCTGGTGCTGGACATCGGCGGCGGCTCGCTGGAGATCGCCTACGGCCTCGACGAGGACCCGGACGTGGCGGTGTCGCTGCCGCTGGGCGCCGGCCGGCTGACCGCGGGCGATCTGCCCGGCGACCCGCCGGACTCCGACGACGTCCGCACGCTCCGCCGCCGGGTGCGGGCCGAGATCGCCAAGGTGGTGAGCGAATTCAGCCGCTACGGCACCCCCGACCAGGTCGTCGGCACGTCCAAGACCTTCAAGCAGCTGGCCCGGATCGCGGGCGCCGCGCGCTCCGCCGAGGGCCTCTACGTCCAGCGCGAGCTGACCCGCAAGAAGCTGGAGGAGTGGGTGCCGCGGCTGGCCACGATGTCCGCGGAGGAGCGGGTGGCGCTGCCCGGGGTGTCCGAGGGGCGCTCACGGCAGCTGCTCGCCGGGGCGCTGGTCGCCGAGGCCGCGATGGACCTGTTCGGGGTCGAGACGCTGGAGATCTGCCCGTGGGCGCTGCGCGAGGGCGTCATTCTGCGGCGGCTGGACCACCTGCCGTAGGGCGTGTCCGCAGCGCCCGGTGTGCGTGAGTCTCGTCACGCCACCGCCGGCCGTGTCGCCCCGGTAGCGCCCGTTCCGGCCTCCCCGCCCATGGGGACGGGCGCCCGGCGGCGGGGCGCGGCCGTCCGGACCTCCTGCCCCGCGCACAGCCCCGGCCCGTACGCTGTCCTTCGTGACAGAGCCAGTGGTGCGCATCCCGGATGCGAAGGTCGCGCTGTCCACGGCCTCGGTGTATCCGGAGTCGACGGCGACGGCCTTCGAGATCGCCGCGCGCCTCGGCTACGACGGCGTCGAGGTCATGGTGTGGACCGATCCGGTCAGCCAGGACATCGACGCGCTGCGCCGGCTCTCGGACTACCACGGCGTGCCGGTGCTGGCCGTCCACGCGCCGTGTCTGCTGATCACCCAGCGGGTCTGGTCCACCGACCCGTGGGTCAAGCTGCAGCGCGCCCGCAACGCCGCGGAGAAGCTGGGCGCCTCCACGGTGGTCGTGCACCCGCCGTTCCGCTGGCAGCGCAGCTATGCGCGCGAGTTCGTCCGCGGGGTGTGGCGGATGGCGCACGAGACGGACGTGAAATTCGCCGTCGAGAACATGTACCCGTGGCGCTACCGCGACCGCGAGATGCTCGCCTACGCGCCCGACTGGGACCCCACCAACGACGACTACCGGCACTTCACCGTCGACCTGTCGCACACCGCCACCGCGCGCAATGACGCGCTGGAGATGGTGGGGCGGATGGGTGACCGGCTGGCGCATGTCCACCTCGCCGACGGCAACGGCTCCGCCAAGGACGAGCATCTGGTGCCGGGGCGCGGCAGCCAGCCCTGCGCCGCGGTGCTGGAGCGGCTGGCCGCGAGCGGTTTTGACGGCCATGTGGTGGTCGAGGTCAACACCCGGCGGGCGATGTCCGCCGCCGAACGCGAGGCCGACCTGGCCGAGGCGCTGGCCTTCACCCGGCTGCATCTCGCCTCACCGAACAGGGTCCCCGGCTCGTGAGCGGTGGCCGGGACGAGGCGCCCGGTACGCCGCCCCCACCGGCCCGCCGCCGGGGCCGCCCGGCCCGCGCCGCCGCCGAGGCCGGTCCCGGCGCCCGGGACCGCATCCTGGCCGCGGCCCGTACGGAGTTCGCCGCGCGCGGCTACGACAAGACCTCGGTGCGTGGTATCGCCAAGGCGGCCGGGGTGGACGCGGCGCTGGTCCACCACTACTTCGGCACCAAGGAGCAGGTCTTCGCGGCGGCCATCGAGCTGACCTTCGCGCCCGCGCTGACCATGCCGGACGCCCTCGCGGGCGGCGGTGCGGACGTGGGCGAGCGGATGGCCCGCTTCATGTTCGGCATCTGGGAGAACCCGGTCAGCCGGCAGCCGCTGCTGGCGATCATGCGCTCGGCGCTGACCAACGACACCGCCGCGGCCGTGCTGCGAGGCCTCATCGAGCGGCGGATGCTCCAGCGGGTCGCGGGTGAACTGGACGTCCCCGACCCGGAGTTCCGGGTACAGCTGGCCGCCGGGCACCTGATGGGGATCGCCGTGCTGCGCTATGTGATCAAGATGGACCCGGTCGCCTCCGCGGACCCGGAGGAGATCATCGCCATGGTCGCGCCGACCCTCCAGCGGTATCTGACCCAGCCGTGACGCAGCCCTGTTTGTCAGCCCTGACGCAGCCCTGACAAGCGCCCCCCGAGGCGCCTCATCGGCCCGCCGAAGCCCCCGACCTGCGAGAACTCCCCCCGATCCGCTGTCCGCACTACGGTCAGCCGTCTCACATGCCGGAGAGGCTGTCCAGATCTTGGATCAGAAGCGTAATCTCGACAGGAGCTGATATATGACGCCGCCCGGTACGCGGCCAGGGGGCCGGGTACCGGCACCGGCGGTCGTACGGACGATCCCGAGGGAGTGACCCATCGTGCCTGATCTGAGGTCCCGCACCGTTACCCATGGCCGCAACATGGCCGGCGCCCGAGCCCTTATGCAGGCCTCCGGCGTAGCGCGCGAGGACTTCGGCAAGCCGATCATCGCGGTGGCCAACAGCTTCACCGAGTTCGTGCCCGGCCACACCCACCTCCAGCCGGTCGGCCGGATCGTCTCCGAGGCGATCCACGCCGCGGGCGGTATCGCGCGTGAGTTCAACACCATCGCGGTCGACGACGGCATCGCGATGGGCCACGGCGGCATGCTCTACAGCCTGCCCTCCCGCGACCTGATCGCCGACTCCGTCGAGTACATGGTCGAGGCGCACTGCGCGGACGCGCTGATCTGCATCTCCAACTGCGACAAGATCACGCCCGGCATGCTGATGGCCGCGATGCGGCTCAACATCCCGGCCGTCTTCGTCTCCGGCGGCCCGATGGAGTCCGGCAAGACGACCCTCGTCGACGGCACCGTCCGCACCCTCGACCTGGTCGACGCGATCTCCGACGCCGTCAACGACAAGATCTCCGACGAGGACATCCTCCGCATCGAGGAGAACGCCTGCCCGACCTGCGGTTCCTGTTCGGGCATGTTCACCGCCAACTCGATGAACTGCCTGACCGAGGCCATCGGCCTCTCGCTGCCCGGCAACGGCTCGACGCTGGCCACCCACACCGCCCGCAAGGCGCTGTACGAGAACGCCGGCCGCACGGTCGTCGAGATCACCAAGCGGCACTACGACGAGGACGACCACACCGTCCTGCCGCGCAACATCGGCAGCCGCGCCGCCTTCGAGAACGCCATGGCCCTGGACATCGCCATGGGCGGCTCGACCAACACGATCCTGCATCTGCTCGCCGCGGCGCAGGAAGCCGGCCTGAGCTTCGACCTGGACGACATCAACGCCGTCTCCCGCCGGGTGCCCTGCCTGGCGAAGGTCGCCCCGAACGTCGCCCCCGGCGGCACGTACTACATGGAGGACGTGCACCGCGCCGGCGGTATCCCCGCCATCCTCGGTGAGCTCTACCGCGGCGGTCTGCTCAACGAGGACGTGCACACCGTCCACAGCGCCTCGATCGAGGACTGGCTCAAGACCTGGGACGTGCGCGGCGGCTCCCCCTCCGACGAGGCCGTCGAGCTGTGGCACGCGGCCCCCGGCTGCAAGCGCTCCGCGACCGCCTTCTCCCAGTCCGAGCGCTGGGACTCCCTCGATGTGGACGCGGCCGGCGGCTGCATCCGCGACATGGCGCACGCCTACTCCGTCGACGGTGGCCTGGCGGTCCTCAAGGGCAACATCGCCGAGGACGGCTGTGTCGTGAAGACCGCCGGCGTCGACGAGTCCATCTGGACCTTCGAGGGCCCCGCCGTGGTCTGCGAGTCGCAGGAGGAGGCCGTCGACAAGATCCTCAAGAAGCAGGTCAAGGAGGGCGACGTCGTCGTCATCCGCTACGAGGGCCCCAAGGGCGGCCCCGGCATGCAGGAGATGCTCTACCCGACGTCCTTCCTCAAGGGCCGCGGCCTGGGCAAGACCTGCGCACTGGTCACCGACGGCCGCTTCTCCGGCGGCACGTCCGGCCTGTCCATCGGCCACGCCTCCCCCGAGGCGGCGGCCGGCGGCACCATCGCCCTCGTCGAGGACGGCGACCGCATCCGCATCGACATCCCGAACCGCGGCATCGAACTCCTCGTCAGCGACGAGGAGTTGGCGGCCCGCCGCGAGGCCCTCGGTGGCGTCTACGCCCCCAAGAGCCGCGAGCGCAAGGTCTCCCAGGCCCTGCGCGCGTACGCGGCCATGGCCACCAGCGCCGACAAGGGCGCGGTGCGCGATGTGAGCAAGCTGGGCTGAGCCGGGGCGCACACAGCAGTCCACAGCACGGTGCCGGCGGTCGCGGGATGCGACCGCCGGCACTTTGCTTCGCATTGCTTTGCTTTTTCGGCTACAGCCCTTGAAGGGAGCTACGAGGTGGCTGTCAGCAGCTCGTCGGCGGGGTCGTACCGGTCTTGATCTCCCACAGCGAGTTGTTCTTGCTTCCGTCGCCACCGAGAACGATGTTGGCGACCATCGGGTTGTTGCTGTCGCCGCTGAACTCCCACTGCGCCCAGTCATTCATGCCGAAGACGAACTTCCCGGTCAGTTTCCGGGTCATCGGCCGCTCTTCCAGCCATGCCCACTGGCCGGCGGGAATAGTGGGTGTCACCTCCTGCGACCAGGTCTTCTGCTCACCTGTGGTGCGGGCATAGTTGCTCTGCCAGGTCCGGCTGAACTTCTGCGAGATCTTGAGCGAGGCCACGTCCGACTTCCCGAGCGACAGCTCCACGCCCGACTCGATGGAATTCTGGATGAACCCTCCGACGGTTTCGGAGTTGATGCTGGTCTCCGACTGGACGAACTTGGTCGTCGCGGGCTCCGTCCCCGAGTTCTTTACGGGATTGCCGCGGCATATCGGGTTCCCGGGGACGGCCTCGCCCTGCTGCGTGGTCTCCCACTTGCAGTAGGACTTGTCCTTGTCGCACTTGGTCATCGCGTACTCGGCCGCGAGTGTCCGCATGGCCTGAGTGTTGTGGCCCGACTCCTCCGGGAGCGACATGTCCTGGATGCTGAAGAAGGAGGCCTGGTCACCCTGGGCGCAGGTGTTGGTGGTCACCTGGTTCGAGTGGTAGACGAAATTCTGTCCGGAGTGCCCGCCCCTGGCATTCAGGCACATGTCATCCTTCACCGAGCGGATCATGAACCCGCCGGACGGTGACGGCTGGAGATACCACTTCTGGTCCTCGTTGTTGGCGCAGTCCACCTCGCGCAGCTGAATCGGGTTGTCCCTCGATACGCACTTCTTGCTGTCACGGACGACCATCTGGAAGCTGCCGTCGCCGGTATTCCGGAACTGGAACCTCTGATTGTCGCTGCCGTTGCCGTTCTTGGGGTAGACATAGGCGCTCCCGAGGGCTGCCATACCGTCACCACCCCAGCCGCGCCCGATGTCCAGCACCCGCCAGTTGGGGGCCTCCAGCTTGCTGTAGGCGACCAGGCACTCCAGCTCCGTCGTGCACTCGCCGTCCGCCGCTCGCGCCTGAACTGCCCCCAGCGGCGACATCATTCCGGCCGTGAATGCCATCGCAGCGAATGCGATCAGCAGGAATCGCACCCGTAGAACCCTCGATCTGAGAGTGTTCACAATCAGCACCGTGTCCTGTTCGTTCCTTGATGATTCGACCGTCGACCCACCTTGCGCCGACGGTCGAATCATCAACGGACTTCGGCTGTGAAAACACCCTGTTTCGGGGTATGGCGGCCATAGGCGATCACTTATGCATCACCCTTGGTGCGGAGCAGCGAAGCGAATTCCTGCTCGGCCGGCGAGAGTGAGGTCTCGCGGGCGGTGGCCAGCACGATGGTGCAGGCGGGCAGCCCCGGGTCGGGCCTGAGCAACGCCAGATGCCCGTCCCGCAACTCCTGGGTCACGCAGCGCTGCGGCATCACCGCGATACCGAGACCGGCGGCCGCCGCCTGCTTGAGCGTCTCGTTCCCCGTGACCCCAGGACACCGCGAGGGCGGCAGCCCCCAGAGGGCCAGGGCGTCATCCTGGGCCCGGCGCGTCGCGGAGCCCTCTTCCCGGAACAGAAAGCGCTGCTGCGCGAGGTCGGCCGGACTCACCGCGTGTCCGGCCAGCGGATGCCCCGGGTGTGCGACAAGGAGCAGCTGCTCTTCCAGGAGCGGCTCCACACGGTAATGCGGTGACGCTCCCGCCCGGTCACCGGGCAGAACGGCCAGACGCACCTCTCCATCCGTCAACTGCCGGGTGATCTCCGTCGTATTGCCGGTCCTCAGCTGCCGCTCGACACCAGGAAAGAGCTCGGCGAACCGGCCGAACATCGGCAGGAGCAGATAGCTGCTGTAGGTGGCCGTGCTGCCCACTACGAGGCGCCCCGAAGGGGCACCCGATAGCTGGTCGATGGCCGCCGCCGTCTCCTGCGCGAGGGACGAGAACCGCTGGGCGTACTGGAGGAGCACGGCGCCCTGAGCCGTCAGCCGCAGGCGCGGACCGGACCGGTCGATGAGGGTGGTACGCAAGGAGACTTCCAGCTTGTGCACATGCTGGGAGACCGAGGGCTGGCTCATATAGAGCTTCCGCGCCGCGGCGGAGAACCCCCCGCACTCCACGACCTGCTCGAAGACCCACAGACGGTGCAAGTTGAGCTTCATGTACGTGTCTCCGCAGGCAGAGGCGGGCGGGAACCGGCCCGATGGCCGGAATGCACGGATAAGGCGCACTTAAGGGCAACGTTCAGGGACTTATGTGAACGTTAATCAATGGCCATGTGATGAGCACGTAACAGAGGACGGCCCCCGTTGCGGGCGAGCGACGGGGGCCGGTCCCTTAGGGGCGCGAGGCGTCAGGCGCCGTGGAGTTCGCTGTTCTTCACGGCGGTGACGAAGGTTGCCCAGGCGGAGGCCTCGAAGGTGAGGGCGGGGCCTTGGGGGTTCTTGCTGTCGCGTACGGGGACGAGGGCGGGGAAGTTGTCGGCCACCTCGATGCAGGCGCCGCCGTCCGGGTTGCTGTAGCTGCTCTTGCGCCAGGTGGCGGCGGTGAGGAGGTCGTCGGAGACCTCGATGCACTGGCCGCCGTCGGAGTTGCTGTAGCTGGACTTGCGCCACGTCACGGTGCTCAGGTCGATGGTTCGCACGGCACTTCCTCCAACATCTGCCCGATGAACTTCCGCGTCTCGGCTGGGGTCAACGCGAGGTCGCGAACAGCATCGTACGCGCGTTGCAGACGCTCAACCCGCCCTGTTTCCTCGACCAGTTCGCCGTGGAGGGCGCTCTCCGTGTAAGCCACGGCGCGTCCGTCCAGCAGTCGCAGAAACATCACGTCCGTACTTGCCAGCGCATGCAGCCTGGCGCCGTGAGGAAGCACCTGGAGCGTCACGTTCGGCTGCTCGGCAGCCGCGGCCAAGTACTGCAGCTGCTCTCGCCATGCCTGTCCATTGCACAGCGGCGTACGGAGCACCGTTTCCGACAGGATGGTGCGAAACCGCGGCGGATCCTCGCTCGTCATCAACTCGCGTCGCCCTACGCGCGCTTCGACCTGCCGTGTCAGCTCCGTACCCTTGAGGCCACCTGCCACGAGGACTTCGTGTGCGTACTCCGCTGTCTGGAGCAGACCGGGCAGGACGCCCACGGCGTAGTGCCAAAGGCTCACCGCTTCGGATTCCAGTGCCATGTAGCGCCGGTATTGCTCGCGGAACTGGCTCGGGTCGCCGAGCGCCAACTCCCACAACGTCAGCAGCAGCCCCGGCGTCCCGTAATGCTGGTCCAAGGCCTGTGCGACCTCCGGGCCGCCGAGGGTCTCGCCCTTCTCCATCTTGCCGAACAGCGACCAGTCCCACCCCAGTACGTCACCGAGATGCCGGAGGCTGTCGCCCTTCTGGGCGCGCAGTAATCGCAGCTCTTCCACGAAGCGTTTGCGGGGCTCCTGGCTGCGACCGGTGACCGCTCGCCTCGGTGGCATGGCGACCTCCTCCGTGGAAGGTGTGGAACTAACGGTGCGTGCGGGCGAAATACCACCTGCAAGGGGTATTCGCGCCCTTTTTCCGGGCCATTCTCGTGAAGGCCGGAACACGCACAGTAGTGGCGCTCCGGGGTCTCACGCAGGGAAACGGCAGACGGGAGCGGGCACTCATGACGAGGGAACGACGGGCGGCGGCCGACGGCATGGCCGAGGCCGAAGCGGTGTGTGAGGAGCTGGCCGCCGTGTTGCGGCGCACCGGGATCGTGCTGCCGTCACTGATGGTCGACCCGGTGACGTACGGCTACGAACCGCCGCGTGTCCTGGTCGAGTTGGGGCGCTGCAACGTGGAGACGACGCGCAAGCTCATCGCGGTGCTCAAGCAGGCGGCCCGGTGAGCGGGCGCGCCCCGTACGTCTCTCCGGCGTGCCATGTCGGCAGGCATCCTGCCTGCGACAAGGGCATCCCCGTGTCCGAGGCCGCTGCCGTCCCCGGAGTCCGGCGCGAGCCCTGTGCCTGCCGCTGCCACCAGGACGGCGGGCCCTCCCGTCACCAGCCCGCCGGATCCTTCGTCGCCGCCGCGAAGACGGTTCCGTCCGGGGCCGCCGCATAGACCCGGCCACCCGGGCCGTCCGTACGCGGGGCCGGGAGCGTCTCCACGAAGCCGTTGTGGCGGCCGGACATCCGCGGCGGGGTCTGTCCCAGCAGTTCACCCGATGTGGCGTCGACCGCGAGGAGCCGGCCGTCCGCCGCTGTGAAGTACAGCCGGCCGTCGCTCACCACCGGCGCCGAGCCCCGGCTGACCGAGGTCTCGGTGTCCCATTTGTGCCGGCCGACGGCCTGCAGGGAGCCGCCCTCGGCCAGCAGATACACCGACTCGCCCTGCACCACGGCGGACGCACCGTCCAGCGGCGCGGTCAGTTTGAGGCGCCGGCTGTGCCTGGTGGCCGGGTCGTAGCGGACGACGGCGGTGGTGCGGTACGAGAGCGTCGGGTCGGTGACGGTCAGATAGAGCGCCCCGGACGCACCGGAACCGGCCACGGCGAGCGTGCCGGGCAGCCGCCGCGACCAGTGGACCTTGCCGCCGGCCGGGTCGATGGCGGTGACCTGGGTGGCTTTCCCGTCGGGGGTGCCCTCGGCCGCGTAGGCGGTGTGCGCGTCGCCGAACGACGAGAAGAGCGGCAGCTGGTGCCCCGGGAACCGCTTCTGCCAGCGCTGCCGGTGGGTGGTGCTGTCCAGCGCGGTGACCGTACCGTCCGCCGCGGCCAGCAGGATGCGGTTGCCGACGACCTTGGCGCCGCCCTCGTACCCGGAGACGTCCTTGCTCCAGCGGGTGGCGCCCTCGCCGTCCGCCGACGGGTCGAGGGCCAGCAGCCGGCTGCCGTCGTTGGAGAAGATGTACAGCAATCCGCCGGAGAGCACCGGTGCCGTGCGGGACACGGCCTTCTTCGCCGCGTTCTTGCCGGTGGCGGTGCGGTCCTTGCTCCGCCATGCCACCCGGCCGGAGTCCGGGTCGAGCCGGGCGGCCAGTACGCCGGGCTGACCGCAGAAGACGGCGCCGGAACCGGTGGTGCAGTGCGGCAGTTCGGCGTCGTAGCCCTTGGGGCGCTCGACGAGGGTGGTGCGCCACGGGTGGAAGTCGGCGCGGCCGTTGCGCGACGGGTGGGTCTGCAGGGCAGGGTCCTGGCCGGTGCCGCCCGGGGAGAGCGCCTGGACGCCCGCGTACGTGCCGGCTCCGGTGACGACGAGGGCGACGGCGGCCCAGAGAGGCCAGCGGCGGGCACGGAGGCGAGAGCCGGAGCGGGAGCGGGGGCGGGTACGGGTACGGGAGCGGGCAGGGTGGTGGGGCGTGGCGGAGTCGGCCGGGGCAGTGGGCCACCCCGGGGGCCCGGGGTGGTCGGCATCGTCGGGGAGTCCGGGGAGTCCGGGGAGTCCGGGGAGTCCGGGGCCGTCGGGGTGGTCGACGGGCGCGGGGGCGCGGACGTGCGTGGTCTCGGCGCGCGACGGGGTGGCCTCGGCCCGTACCGGCTGCGGCTGGGGCTGCTGCGGGCGGCGCTGTATTGGCTGCCGCTGCTCCGGTATCCGCGCCGGCGGCACCACGCGGCCGGGCGCCGAAGTGCCCCCTACTTCGCCGTGGGGGAGCGCCTCACCCGTCACCGCCTCGCCCGCGGCCGCGCCGTAAGGCACCGCGTCACCCGCCACGACACCGCCAGGCACGACACCGCCCGGCAGGGCACCGCCTGCCACGGCACCGCCCGGCAGCAGGCCGCCGATCGGTACGTCCGCGGGTGTGTCCGTCCGCAGCAGCTCCATCAGCGCGTCCGGTGTCGGCCGGTCCGCCGGATCCTTCGCCAGACAGCTCTCTACGAGCGGCACCAACTCCGGCGGCACACCCGCCAGATCGGCCTCGTCGTGCACCACCTGATAGGCGACGAGATACGGGCTCTCCGAGTCGAACGGGCCGCGTCCGGTGGCGGCATGCACCAGCACCGAACCCAGTGCGAAGACATCCGCCGCCGGCCCCACCTCACGCGGCCGCTGGAACTGTTCGGGTGCCATGAAGGGCGGCGTACCGATCAACTTGCCGGTCTCGGTGCGCATTTCACTGTCGGAGGGCCGCGAGATGCCGAAGTCGATGACTTTCGGCCCATCTGTGGCCAGCAGCACATTTCCGGGCTTCAGATCGCGGTGCACCACCCCGGCGCGATGGATGTCCCGTAGCGCCTCGGCGAGCCCCGACGCCAGCCGCCGCACCTCGTCGACCGCCAGCGGGCCATTCCGCTTCACATGATCGGAGAGCGTCGGGCCGGGAATGTGGAGGGTCGCCATCCAGGGGCGTTCGGCATCCGGATCGGCGTCAACGACGGGCGCCGTGAAGGCCCCGCTGACCCGCCGCGCGGCCGCCACCTCCTGCCGGAACCGCCCGCGGAACTCCGGGTCCTGGGCGAATTCGGCATGGATGACCTTGACCGCGAGCAGCAGCCCGGAGGACGAGCGCGCCAGATGGACCACGCCCATGCCGCCGGAGCCGAGCCGCGCCTCCAGGCGGTATTGGCCGGCGTATTCCGGATGCTCCGCTTCCGGGCCGATGCCGGAATCGCGCAGCGATGGCATGGTTCCACCCCCGTGTCATTACCCGTGCCATTCGGTCGCAAGTGCGACGCGCGGAGCCTAGTCGATGGTACGTACGAGTTGAACGAGGCTTGCTAGCGTGCGCGTTGCAGGACCGCACCGAGCGGCGGCACGAGCGGCCCCTCGGGCACCATCACCATCACTGTCATCATCAACGGGGGAACGCGAAATGACCACACAGGACCATCAGGGCGCCGTGGAAGCGGCCGACGGCCAGACGCTCGCCGCCGCGGCGGGCGGTCTCACCTATCCCGTCGCGCCCGGCTACCGCGTCAAGGTCCGCAAGGGACCCGGCACCGACTACCCGGTCGTTCGGCAGCTCGCCGAGGGCGCGACCATCCAGATCCGCTGCCAGCAGTACGGCGAGAAGGTCAGCGGCCCGTACGGCACCTCGGACATCTGGGACAACATCGCGCCCGGCCAGTACATCTCCGACACCTACGTCCGCACCGGCAGCAGCGGCATGGTCGCGCAGCGCTGCACGAGCTGAGGCACGGAGCGCGCCGCGGGGCCGTGGACGACGGCCAGGCGCGGGGGCACCCCGGGACCACAGGTCGCCGGGGTGACCGGGCCCGCCGGGGATAATCGATGCCATGAGCGATGAGCAGCGGCCCTCGGCGAGCCCGGAGCCCGGCGGCACCGCGTCCGGCGGTCCCGAGCCGGAGGCCATCCGGTTCTTCGGCACCACCTGGCTCCACCACGACGGCGGCTACGGTCTGCGACGGGCCGGCGTCGCGGTGGGCTCGCTCGCGCTGGCCGCGGCCGGTGCGGCCGTGCTGCGCTTCGCGTTCCAGGGCCTGGAGATCGCCGCCGTCGGCCCGTTCGTCGGCGTCCTCGTCGTCGCCGGCTTCGCCATCTGCAGTGCCCTGGCCTTCCGGCGCACCTGGGACGGCTTCGTCCGCCGCCGTGACCCGGCCGCCGAGAGTGCGGCCGACAAGTCCGCGCAGAGCCTGATGTTCATCGGCTTCATCGGTTCGCTGCTCGCCTACTTCTGCCGAAGCCTTATCGAGGCACCCGGGGAGAAGCTATGCCGCACCGAGTACGCGGCGGCCCGCGAACGCCATGAGCGCCGCCGCAGCAACCGCACCGGCAACCCCGCCGCGAGAAAGCCCAGGCCGAAGAGGCGGCGCTGAGGCGGGGCTTTGCGGGGGCGTTGTTTGTCTGCGGGTGCGGTTGTGGCTGGTCGCGCAGTTCCCCGCGCCCCTTCGTGGCGCGGCCGATCCGTTGCCTGACTTCTGCGGGTTGGTGGGGGCTGGTGTTTTGCGGGGTGTGTGGTTGCCGCGGGGGTCGGAGGGGACGCACCGGTACCCTCCCCCAGCCTTCGGCCGGGAGGTGCCCCCATCGGCGCGGGCGACGCGGCTACGTGCGATTGAGTACCCCGGCGTTCGCTCCAGTCCTGCGGGCGGGCACCGGTACATCCCCTCCAACCGTTCAGCGTTGCCGGCTGCGGCCCGGTGACACCGTCCGTCACGACCTCCATGCCGGCCGCGCCCAACTGCGGGTGGCCCGGCCAGGTCCCTGCCAAGAGGTGCCGCGCATGGTCGTAACGGTGATCGGTACGGCGGGAGAGCCGCGCACGTACGGCGGTCGGAGGGGATGTCCGGTGAGCCGCCCGCAGGACCCGGAGCGAACAACGGGGTGAAGAACCTCCGGGACCCGCGTCGCCCGCGCCGTGGGGGCACCTCCCGGCCGAAGGCTGGGGGAGGGTTACCGGGCGTCCCCTCCGACCCACCACCCACCAAGCGACAGCGAACCGGCGCCAGCCCACGGCAAACCCGCACCGCCTCAACCAGCCCAGGCCCACGCGGCACCCCCCACCACCAACCCGCAAAACCGCCCACCCTCCCCTCGCCGCCAGGCAGGATGGCTCGTATGCCGCAGCCATCCGAGCAGGAGCAACTCCCCCTGACACCACAGCCGTTGCAGCCGGCGACGCCACCACGCCACGCCACCCTCGCGCGAGCCTTCGACGCGGTGGCCGCCCAGTACGCCGCCGCCCGGCCCGGCTACCCACCGGCGCTCTTCGACGCGATCGAGGAGTTGGCCGGGCAACCGCTGGCGGGGGCGCGGGTGCTGGACGTCGGGGCAGGCACCGGTATCGCGACCAGGCTGCTGGCCGAGCGCGGTGCGCGGGTCACCGCCCTGGAGCCGGGCGCCGCCATGGCCACCGAGCTGCGCACCGCCCACCCCGCCATCCCCCTCGTCCGCGCCCTCGGCGACGCGCTGCCGTTCCGTGACGACGCGGGCTTCGACCTCGTCGGCTACGCACAGGCCTGGCACTGGACCGACCCGGCCCGCTCCGTCCCGGAGGCGCTGAGGGTGCTGCGTCCCGGCGGCGCGCTCGCCCTGTGGTGGAACATCCCCGACCCGGACGTCAATTGGGCCGCCGCACAGGAGGCCAGGATCGCCCGCCGCCTGCCGGACTACCACAGCCACAGCGTTGCGCCGGAGGCCGCTGACCTGATCCGCGGCCTCGGACTCGGCCTGCGCCCCGTCTCCCGGGTCCTGCACTGGACCCGGCGCGTCCCCCTCGACACCCACCTCGCGATGCTGGGCAGCCGCTCGTACTTCTCCGCCATCGGCCCGGCTGCCGCCGCCCCCGTCCTCGCCGCCGAGCGGGCCGCCCTGCACGACGTCTTCCCGGACGGCATCGTCGAGGAGGCCTACGCGCTCAACCTGACTGTCACACTCCGGCCACCCGCCCCGTCCTAAGGGGTGCAGGGCCGGCGCGGCGAAGCCGTACGTGCGGTGACGGCCGCGCCGACGGGAACGGACAGCAGGGGAGCGGACGATGACGGAGCAGGAGCAGAAGGCGGGGACGGAGACGGGGACGGGTGCGGGTGTGCCCGGACGAGTGGCGGACGGCCCGGCCGGGGACCGGCTCGCGCAGTTCGAGGAGCAGCGCGGACGGCTGTGGGCCATCGCCTACCGGATCATGGGCACGGTCACCGACGCCGATGACGCCGTCCAAGAGGCCTGGCTGCGCTGGCAGGCGCTACCGGGCGAGCAGACCGTGGCCAGCCCGCGCGGCTACCTCACCACCGTCGTCAGCCGCATCTGCTACGACCTGCTGGGCTCGGCCCGCGCCCGCCGTGAGACCTACGTCGGGCCCTGGCTGCCGGAGCCGCTGCTCCACGGCACCGGCGGTCCGCTGCCCCTGGGCGGCGCGGTCCCCGAGGGCCCGGGCGGCCCCGAGGACCGGGTCACCCTCGACGAATCGGTCGGGATGGCGCTGCTGACCGTATTGGAACGGCTCACCCCGGCCGAACGCACCGCCTTCATCCTCCATGACGTCTTCTCGGTCCCCTTCCCGGAGATCGCCGAGGCGGTCGGCCGCACCCCGGATTCCGTACGGCAGTTGGCCTCCCGCGCCCGCAAGCGCGTACGGGCCGAGGCGCCGCGCCGCACCGTCGACCGGGCCGAGCACCGCCGCACCGTCGAGGCCTTCCTTTCGGCCGTCATGGGGGGCGATTTCGAGGCGCTGCTGTCCGTCCTCGACCCCGAGGTCATCTGGCGTTCGGACGGCGGCGGCAAGGTGTCCGCCGCACGCCGGCCGGTGCTGGGCCGCGAGAAGGTGGCCCGCTTCGTGCAGGGCCTGGTCACGCGTGGCGCCCAACGGGAGGGGCTGCGGGTGGCGTTGGCGGAGGTCAACGGCGCCACCGGGCTGGTCTTCGTCGACCCGGCGGGCGAGCAGTCCGGGGTGTTCGCCTTCACCGTCCACGCCGGGCAGATCACGGAGGTGGACGCCGTCACCAACCCCGACAAGCTCGCCCACCTGGACCTCGACCGGCTGTAATCCGGCCGGTCGCCAATCAGTCGCCAATCAGTCGCCAACCGGTCGCCAACCGCCCGCATCCCCGGGAGCCCGCCGCGGGTCCGCCGACGGGCCACCGACCACCCCCACCGACCACCCCCACCGACCACCCCCACCGGCCAACCCCGATGTCACACTCCACCACCCCACATCGTCCCCCTCACGGCGCCGCCCACCCACCGCGGCGCCCCGGACCGACCACAGGAGGCAGCATGACGAGCGTGGCGAAGCGAGGGGGCACCCGAGGGCGCACGGCACGGGGGAGGGTCGTGGTCCTCGGCGGCGGCTACGCGGGGACGATGGCCGCACTCCGGCTCGCCCCGTACGCGCAGGTGACCCTGGTCGACCCCGGCGACCGGTTCACCGAGCGCGTCCGCCTGCACGAACTGGCCGCCGGCCGCCCCGAGGTGAGCCACTCCCGGGCCCGGATGCTGCACGGCACCGGCATCGAGCATCTTGCCGCCCGCGCCACCTCCCTCGACCCGGACGCCCGCGCCGTGCACACCGACAGCGGCCGCACCCTCCTCTACGACCGGCTCGTCTACGCCCTGGGCAGCCACACCGACCCGCGCGGCATCGGCGAGAGGGCCTTCACCGCTGAGAGCGCCGCCGCCCTCCACAAGCGGCTGCTGGACGGCCCGGGTGCGCTGACCGTGGTCGGCGGCGGGCTGACCGGCATCGAGATGGCCACCGAGATCGCCGAGTCCCACCCCGCATGGCAGGTCCGGCTGCTCACCGGCGGCGAGATCGGCGGCGGGCTGTCGGTCCGCGGCCGGGCCCATGTCCGTACCGTCCTCGACCGGTTGGGCGTCCGCGTCGAGGAGGGGCGCCAGATCGCCGACGCGGACGGTGTCGATGCCGACGCCGTGCTGTGGGCCGGGTCCCTGAGGGCCACCGGTGGTCTCGCCCACGACGCGGGTCTGGTCACCGACCCGGTCACCGGCAGGCTCCGGGTCGACGCGATGCTCCGCTCGGTCAGCCACCCCGACATCTATGCCGCGGGCGATGCGGCCGCGGCCCGTACGCCCCGCGCCGGCGCCCTGCGGATGGCCTGCGCCACCGCGCTGCCCACGGGCTCGCACGTCGCCGGCGCGATCGCCGCCGAGCTGCGCGGCGCCGCGCCCCGGCCGCTGTCGTACGGCTTCTTCGTGCAGTGCGTGAGCCTGGGCCGGCACGACGCCCTGATCCAGTCGGTACGGGCCGACGACACCCCGCGCGAACGGGTACTGACGGGCCGCCCGGCCGCCCGGGTCAAGGAACAGGTGGTCCGCAACGCCGTCCGCGTCCTGCGTCTCGCGGCCCGCCGCCCGGGCGTCATCCCGCTGATCCCGGGGATCGGCTAGACGGGACGGTAGTACGGACGTCCAGGGGCCGGCCCGCGTAACCGGCCCCCGGCCCGCTCACCCAGGGGCCGGTCCGAGGTCAGCCGCGTTCCGGCCCCGGCCCGCTCACCGCCCCCTCAGTCCTCCCGCTCCGGCTTCCCCTTCTCGTACAGCCACTTCTTGAACAGCGGCTCCAGGTCCTCGTCCGTGTGCTCCTGGCAGAAGTCGATGAAGTCCTGCGCATCGGCGTTGCGGTAGCGGTACTCGGCGGGCCATTCGCGCAGGATCGTGAAGAAGGCCTTGTCGCCGACGGCGTTGCGCAGCTCCTGGAGGAGCATCGCGCCCCGCTCGTAGACGGGGGTGCCGGTCACGTTCTTCGCCTTGCCCGGTTTGCCCGGCGGGAAGGCCCAGCGCTTCGGGTCCTTGGTGTCGTCGTAGAGCGCGTCGAACTGCTCCTGCGGGGTCTTGCCGCCCTCGCGCTCCTCCCACAGCCACTCGGCGTAGGTCGCGAAGCTCTCGTTGAGCCAGGTGTCCGCCCAGGTCTTCGGCGTCACCGAGTCACCGAACCACTGGTGGGCCATCTCGTGCACGACGGTGGCGGTGTCCGGCGCCCCCGCGTAGACCGGCTTGGTCTGGGACTCCAGGGCGAGCCAGTCGATCCGTTTCGGGGTGTCGTCGACGATCGCGCCCGCGGAGGAGAAGGGGTAGGGCCCGAAGAGCTTGCTCTCCCACTTCACGATCTCGGGCAGCTTCTCCAGCGGCCCCTTGCTGGCCTTGGCCTCCGCCGGGTCCACCGCCACATACAGCGGCAGCCCCTCGGGCGTACGGGAGGTGTGGACCTCGAACCTGCCGATGGTGGCCGTCGCGAGATAGCTGGCCATCGGCCGGCCGTTGTGCCACCGGAAGGTGGTGCGTCCCTTGGCGGTCCGCTCCGACCTCAACTCCCCGTTGGCGACGGCGGTGTAGCCCTTCGGCACGGTGAGGGTGAAGTCGTAGGTGGCCTTGTCCCGGGGGTGGTTGTTGCCGGGGAACCAGGTCATGGAACCGGCCGGCTGACCGACGACGAACGCCCCGTCGCGGGTCTTGACCCAGCCCTCGGTCGACTTGTCCGGGTCCTTCAACTCCTGCGGTGTGCCCTCGTAGTCGACGCGGGTACGGAACTCCGCGCCCTTCCTGAGTGACTCGTCCGGCCGCACGATCACCTTGTGTCCCTTACGGGAGAACTCCGCGTCCTCGCCGTCGACCTGGACGTCCGTCACCCGCAGCCCCTGCAGGTCGAGCTGGAAGGACCGCAGATCCGCCGTGGCCTCGGCGGTGATCTCGGCGGTCGCGTCCAGATGCCGCTTCTTGATGTCGTAGTCGAGGTCGAGCCCGTAATGGCGCACCTGGTAGCCGCCGTTGCCGAGCGCCGGGAACAGCGGATCGCCCACTCCGCCGCTGCCCGCCACCCCCCGTGCACCACTGCTGGTGCACGAGGAGAGCAGCAGGGCGACGGAGAGGGCGGCGGTCGCACCGCAACTGCGAATAGGCCGGCGGTTCACAGCACTCCCGGGGTCCGCGGACATCAGCGTCCCGACCTTACGGTCATTTCCGTCCCCACACCGGCCCTTTTCACACAGGTGTCCTACGGGGCGACGGACGGGGCTTCCTGCCGGGCGGTCCCGCCGGGGCCGCGGCGCTGCTCCTCCCAGGCCCCGAGCGCGGCCGCGCAGGCATGGTCGAGATGCCGCAGCCCGGTCAGGTCCAGCTGGACCTCACGGTCCTTGGGCAACGCCTCCAACTGGTCGAGCAGCTTGGGCAGCCGGAGGAAGGTGGCATTGCCGAGGGCCCGTACGCGGATGGGGCGACGGGGCCCCAGAACGGCCGGTTCACCGTGGCCCGCGGGCTCGTCCAGCCCCACGATCTCCAGGTGGACGTGCGAGGTCTCCCACGCCGACTTGGCGACCGCCATCAGCAGCCCGAGCAGTACCCCCTCGAACATGTTGGTGGCCACGATCGCCACCGCCGTCGCGGCGAGCACCACGGCCTCACCCCGGTGCTCCCGCCACAGCGGACGCCACTGCTTCACCGGGAGCAACTTGACGCCCGCATGTACCAGTACGCCCGCCAGCGCCGCGAGCGGCACCACGCCCAGCGCCGCCGGGAACGCCGCCGCGAAGACCAGCAGCCACACCCCGTGCAGCACCCGCGAGGCCTTCGTCCGTGCCCCGGCGTGCACATTCGCGGCGCTGCGGACGATCACCGCGGTCATCGGCAGCGCGCCGAGCAGCCCGCAGACCGTGTTGCCGGCGCCCTGCGCCATCAGCTCCTTGTCGTAATCGGTCTTCGGCCCGTCGTGCAGCCGGTCCACCGCGGCCGCGCTGAACAGCGACTCCGCCGACGCGATCAGGGTGAACGCCAGCACCGTGCCCAGCGCACCGGCCACCGCCCCCGCCTCCGTCAGCCGCGCGAAGTCCGCGCCGCCCGGCGGCTGAATCACTTCCAGCAGGCCCGCCACTTCGACCCGGGCCACCGGCATGTCGAGCACGAACACCGCGACCGTCGCCAGGGCCACCGCCACCAGCGGCGCCGGCAGCACCCGCGCCGCCCGCTGCCACTTCGGCCACAGCACCAGCAGCGCGATGGTTCCCGCGCCGACGGCCAGTGCCGCCAGCGCCGTGTCGGATCCGATGGTGTCCATCGCGAGGTCCGGCAGCCCGCCCAGATTCGCCGGCCCGTTGCCCGGCGGACGGGCGTCCACCAGGGCGTACAACTGCCCGGCGATCAGCACCAGCCCGATGCCCGCGAGCATCCCCTGGACGACCGCCACGGAGATGGCCCGGAACCAGCGCCCCAGCCGGAGCGCCCCCATGACCAGCTGCAGCGCCCCGGCGATCAGCACCAGCGCACCCAGCGTGCCGAGCCCGTACTCCTGCACGGCCTCGTAGACGAGCACGGTCAGCCCGGCGGCCGGACCGCTGACCTGCAGACTGCTGCCGGGAAGTAACCCGGTGAGCAACCCGCCGACGATTCCGGTGACCAGCCCGAGTTCGGCCGGCACCCCGGAGGCGACGGCCACCCCGACACACAACGGGACGGCGACGAGAAAGACGACCAGCGAGGAGGTGAAATCGGCGCGCCAGACCGACAGCGTTTCCCGTGACGGTATGGAGGGCCGGGACAGATGTTGTCGGGCAATACGGAACCTACGCATGGGGATGCCTCCAGCGAGTGCGAGATGCGGTGGCGCACGAGTACGCACGGATACGCACGAGCGGACGCGGGGCGGTACGGGCAGCCGGCCGGCGATCGTCTGCACTGGTGTCTGCGATCGCCGGCTGCCACGCACTGCCGCGCGGTGCGCGCCATGGGGAAATGACGGCTGGATCCGTCGGATGCGCGGGCCGGGGGAGGCCCTTGGGGGCAGCTCTGAGCGCTCAGCAGCGGAAGACGAGGTGCTGGACCGGCAGTTCACCGGATCTCGACACGGGTACGGCACGCCGGCCGGTCAGCGGGGCGGTCAGGCGCAGCCCGCCCTCGGTCCGTACCGGTGCGGTGGTCGAGACGGTGGTGAACGGTGGCGTCGGCGCGGACACCGAGGCCGTGGACCGCCCGTCGCGGCGCGGTGGGCAGCGGTCGCTGCCGGATTCCTCATTCTCGGCGGGGTCCGACGCCCAGGGCGCGGTGCCCGGGGAACCGGTACGGCCGGCGCCGGTCGAGGCCGGGGCGGCCGTCGCGCGCTCTCCGTACACACCATCCGCGCCCATGGGCAAGGCCAGCAGGACAGCCATGACGATCAACAGGAGCCGGCCGAGGCCGCGAACCCGGATCTTCGCCATCGTCGCCCCTTCCGGCGCGGCTGGACAGGTCATCCCATTGTGTCCAAGCGGGCGCGCAGGACCGCAAGTCGGTTTGTAACCACCCTGTAAACGCGGAGTTATCGACCAAGAACGGCCGGATCTTTTCACTACGGCGCCCGCCGGTGCGCGTAGATCCCCACCATGCGCCCCTTCTGCACCACGCCTGGCCGGATCACCACCCCAATGGCCCAACGGCCCGCCCGCGCCCCTCCTTCCGGCCACCCGCTTCGTCATCGGCCTTGACGTCCCCGCGCCGCCGGGAGGATTATTCATCGCATGATGAATTGTGGCCGTGACCCCGCCGTCCACGCCCGCGGTCTCACCGTCGTCCGGGGCGGCCGGACCGTCCTCGACGCCCTCGCCTTCGACGTGCCCCGCGGCCGGGTCACCGGTCTGCTCGGCCCCTCGGGCTGCGGCAAATCCACCCTCATGCGCGCCATCGCCGGCACCCAGGCCAAGGTCACCGGCACCCTCGACGTCCTCGGCCACCCCGCGGGCGACCTCCGGCTGCGCGCCCGCATCGGCTATGTCACCCAGGACCCGTCCGTATACGACGACCTCACCGTCCGCCAGAACCTCGACTACTTCGCCGCCGTCCTGCACCCCGGCCGGTCCGCCCGCGGCCGCCGCCGCGAGAGCGTCACCCGCGCCATCGAGGACGTCGACCTCACCCGCCTCGCCGGCGCCCTCGCCGGCAACCTCTCCGGCGGCCAGAGCAGCCGTGCCTCCCTCGCGGTCGCCCTGCTCGGCGCCCCCGAACTCCTCGTCCTCGACGAGCCCACCGTCGGCCTGGACCCCGTCCTCCGCCGCGACCTGTGGCACCTCTTCCACACCCTCGCCGCCGACCGCGGCACCACCCTTCTCGTCTCCTCGCACGTCATGGACGAGGCCGAGCGCTGCCACCGGCTGCTCCTGCTGCGCGAGGGCCGCCTGCTCGCCGGGGGCACCTCGACGACGGAGTCCGGGGGAGACACCCCCGACGCTCTCCGTGACCGCACCGGCTCCGACACCGTCGAGGCCGCCTTCCTCCATCTGGTCGACGAGGCCGAGGCGGCGGCCACCCGGCCACCGGAACCGGCGCACCCCACCACTCCCCAGGAGCCGGCGCGATGACCACCACACCGCACACCGACGGCGCCCCGCACAACGAAGGCGCCCGGCAGACGGAGGGCGCACCGCACCCCACCCCCGCGCCCTTCTCCCCGTCCCGCGCCCTGGCCACCGCCGCCCGGGTCCTGCGCTAGCTGCGCCACGACCTCCGCACCATCGCGCTGATGCTCGTCGTCCCGTGCGTGATGATCGCCCTGCTCCGCTACGTCTTCGACGCCCGCCCGGAGACGTTCGACAGCATCGGCGCCTCCCTCCTCGGCATCTTCCCGATGATCACGATGTTCCTGGTGACCTCCATCGCCACCCTCCGCGAACGCACCTCGGGCACCCTGGAACGCCTGCTCGCCATGCCCCTCGGCAAGGCCGAACTGATCAGCGGCTATGCCCTCGCCTTCGGCCTGCTCGCCATCGTGCAGTCCGCCCTCGCCACCGGCCTGTCCCTCTGGCTCCTCGGCCTCGACGTCACCGGCTCCCCCTGGCTGCTCCTCCTGGTGGCCGTCCTCGACGCCCTCCTCGGCACCGCCCTCGGCCTGTTCGTCTCGGCCTTCGCCGCCTCCGAATTCCAGGCCGTCCAGTTCATGCCCGCCGTTCTGATGCCCCAACTGCTGCTCTGCGGCCTGTTCACCCCGCGCGACACCATGCAGCCGGCCCTGGAAGCGCTCTCCGCCGCCCTCCCGATGTCCTACGCCGTCGACGGAATGAACGAGGTCCTCGCACACCCCGACATCACCGGCGACTTCGTCCGCGACACGGTCATCGTCACCGCCTGCGCCCTCCTCGTCCTCGCCCTCGGCGCCGCCACCCTCCGCCGCCGTACGAAGTGACGCCGTACGCCGCCCACGGCGGGGCGGCCGAACCCGAAGCGGAACCCCCACGGTGCGAGGATGGCCGGGAAAAGCCCAGCGCAGCGGAAAGGTGAACCCGCACGATGACCCAGAAGGTCGCAGTACTCGGCACCGGAAAAATCGGCGAAGCCCTGCTCAGCGGAATGATCCGAGGCGGCTGGGCACCCTCCGACCTCCTGGTCACCGCCCGCCGCCCGGAACGCGCCGCACAGCTCCATGAGCGCTACGGCGTCGAAGCGGTCAGCAACGCCGAGGCCGCCAAGTCCGCCGACACCCTCATCCTCACCGTCAAGCCCCAGGACATGGGCACCCTCCTGCGGGAGCTGGCCCCGCACGTCCCCGCCGACCGCCTGGTCATCAGCGGCGCCGCCGGCATCCCCACCTCGTACTTCGAGGAGCGCCTGGCCGCCGGCACCCCCGTCGTCCGGGTCATGACGAACACCCCCGCCCTCGTCGACGAGGCGATGTCCGTCATCTCCGCCGGCAGCCACGCCAACGGCACACACCTCACCCGCGCCGAGGAGATCTTCTCCGGCGTCGGCAAGACCCTCCGCGTCCCGGAGTCCCAGCAGGACGCCTGCACCGCGCTCTCCGGCTCCGGCCCGGCCTACTTCTACTTCCTCGTCGAGGCCATGACGGACGCCGGCATCCTCCTCGGCCTGCCCCGCGACAAGGCCCACGACCTCATCGTCCAGGCCGCCATCGGCGCCGCCGTGATGCTCCGCGACAGCGGTGAACACCCCGTCAAGCTCCGCGAGAACGTCACCTCCCCGGCCGGCACCACCATCAACGCCATCCGCGAACTCGAGAACCACGGCGTACGCGCCGCCCTCATCGCCGCCCTGGAGGCCGCCCGCGACCGCAGCCGCGAACTGGCCTCCGGCAACGGCTGACCGAGGACCGGCCCCGGGGGCGCGCCGACCGCCACGCCCCCGGACCGGACCACCGGCACCTCACCCCGCGGGCAGCAGCCCCACCGCCTCGAACGCCGCATCCACCCGCGGCCTGGCCAGGGAACGCGCCCGCTCCGCACCCCGCCGCAGCACCGCATCCACAGACGACGGATCGGCGGCCAGCTCCGCATGCCGCTCCCGCACCGGCCGCAACATCTCCACCACGGCCTCCGCCACATCCTTCTTCAGCGCGCCGTACGAGTCGTACTCCTCGGCCAGCCGCCGCGGATCACCCCCCGTACACGCCGCCAGCACATTCAGCAGATTCGCCACCCCCGGCCGCTGCTCCGGCTCATAGGCGACATCCCGCCCCGCATCCGTCACCGCCCGCAGCACTTTCTTCCGCACCACTTCCGGCTCATCCAGCAAATAGACGACCCCCGCCGTACGGGCATGCGACTTCCCCATCTTCGACGTCGGCTCCTGCAGATCCCTCACCCGCGCCGCCACCACCGGATGCGTCGCCTTCGGCACCACGAACGTCGCCCCGTACCGCTGGTTGAACCGCACCGCCAGATCCCGCGTCAGCTCCACATGCTGCGCCTGGTCCTCCCCGACCGGCACCTCATGCGTCCCGTACGCCAGGATGTCCGCCGCCATCAGCGCCGGATACGTCAGCAGCGACAGCCGCACACTCCCCCCGCGCGCCTGCTCACGCGCGGCCTTCTCCTTGTACTGGATCATGCGCCGCATCTCCCCGTCGGAGGCCGTGCACTCCATCAGATACGACAGCCGCAGATGCTCCTCCACGTGACTCTGCACAAACACCGTGCAGAGCTCCGGATCCAGCCCCGCGGCCAGCAACAGCGTCGCCGCCTGCCGACTGACCCGCCGCAACCGCGCCGGATCGTGCTCCACGGTCAGCGCATGCAGATCCACCACACAGAACAGCGCCTCCGCCCGGTGCTGGTCCACCTCGGCCCACCGCCGCACCGCCCCGAGGTAGTTCCCCAGCGTCAGATGCCCTGTCGGCTGCACCCCGCTGAAAATCCGCGTCCCCGCGCCCGCCGTCATCGCCATCTCGTCCGTCCTTCTCTCCTGCACTCCTCCATGGAGTGCGCGTCGAGACCGCCGACCTCACCGGCCGGCTACGAGAGGGAGATACGCAAACGGCCGCCGAAGCGGCGGCCGTGGTCCTGCATGCGCTGTTGGGCGGCCGCCGTCAGGCGGGCCACCACTGCTGTACGAGCGCATGCGTAGTCATGTCCCCCAAAGTACCCCGATGACCCATGCCAGGCACGGGTTTGAACAACCCCACCCCCTCGTGTAGTGTCCTCCGAGTTGCCGCGGGGCCGACAGGCGCCGGGCAGCCATCCCGCCGCTTCGCGGCACACCACTACTGCACGGCCCCTCACCGGGAACAATTTCGGCATGCCGAAATTCGGACCGTGACGTGATTATGCGTCAACGAGGAATCCCGCTAAAGTAGCGATCACGCCGAAAGGCGCGGCAGCTTGAATAGCCGCACCCCGGCAGAACCCCCTTCGACGGGGATTCGGAAACGAATTCGGACCGGCAACGGACCGAAACGGATCTGATAGAGTCGGAAAGGCCGAAAAGCGAAAGCGAAGCGGCCGACCCCGCTCCAACAGGGGGCCAGAGACGGAAACGGATCTGGTACGGTTGGAAAAGCGAAGAAGCCGAAAGGCGGAAACGCACCGGCGAAAATCGGGCCCGCAAGGATCTGATAGAGTCGGAAACGCAAGACCGAAGGGAAGCGCCCGGAGAGCCTGGTGAAACAGGCACAAAGGAAGCGTCCGTTCCTTGAGAACTCAACAGCGTGCCAAAAGTCAACGCCAGATATGTTGATACCCCGTCCACCGGAAACACTCCGGAGGATGAGGTTCCTTTGAAAAGCCCACCACGGCCCAAGCGGTCGGGGTGGCACACACAGCGAGGACGCTGTGAACGAGAGGGCTCATTCCGCCCACTCGTTCCGCTCTCGTGTGTGTTGACCCGATTACGGGTAAACATTCACGGAGAGTTTGATCCTGGCTCAGGACGAACGCTGGCGGCGTGCTTAACACATGCAAGTCGAACGATGAACCTCCTTCGGGAGGGGATTAGTGGCGAACGGGTGAGTAACACGTGGGCAATCTGCCCTTCACTCTGGGACAAGCCCTGGAAACGGGGTCTAATACCGGATACGACTACCGACCGCATGGTCTGGTGGTGGAAAGCTCCGGCGGTGAAGGATGAGCCCGCGGCCTATCAGCTTGTTGGTGGGGTGATGGCCTACCAAGGCGACGACGGGTAGCCGGCCTGAGAGGGCGACCGGCCACACTGGGACTGAGACACGGCCCAGACTCCTACGGGAGGCAGCAGTGGGGAATATTGCACAATGGGCGAAAGCCTGATGCAGCGACGCCGCGTGAGGGATGACGGCCTTCGGGTTGTAAACCTCTTTCAGCAGGGAAGAAGCGAGAGTGACGGTACCTGCAGAAGAAGCGCCGGCTAACTACGTGCCAGCAGCCGCGGTAATACGTAGGGCGCAAGCGTTGTCCGGAATTATTGGGCGTAAAGAGCTCGTAGGCGGCTTGTCACGTCGGATGTGAAAGCCCGGGGCTTAACCCCGGGTCTGCATTCGATACGGGCAGGCTAGAGTTCGGTAGGGGAGATCGGAATTCCTGGTGTAGCGGTGAAATGCGCAGATATCAGGAGGAACACCGGTGGCGAAGGCGGATCTCTGGGCCGATACTGACGCTGAGGAGCGAAAGCGTGGGGAGCGAACAGGATTAGATACCCTGGTAGTCCACGCCGTAAACGTTGGGAACTAGGTGTGGGCGACATTCCACGTCGTCCGTGCCGCAGCTAACGCATTAAGTTCCCCGCCTGGGGAGTACGGCCGCAAGGCTAAAACTCAAAGGAATTGACGGGGGCCCGCACAAGCAGCGGAGCATGTGGCTTAATTCGACGCAACGCGAAGAACCTTACCAAGGCTTGACATACACCGGAAAACCCTGGAGACAGGGTCCCCCTTGTGGTCGGTGTACAGGTGGTGCATGGCTGTCGTCAGCTCGTGTCGTGAGATGTTGGGTTAAGTCCCGCAACGAGCGCAACCCTTGTTCTGTGTTGCCAGCATGCCCTTCGGGGTGATGGGGACTCACAGGAGACTGCCGGGGTCAACTCGGAGGAAGGTGGGGACGACGTCAAGTCATCATGCCCCTTATGTCTTGGGCTGCACACGTGCTACAATGGCCGGTACAATGAGCTGCGATACCGCGAGGTGGAGCGAATCTCAAAAAGCCGGTCTCAGTTCGGATTGGGGTCTGCAACTCGACCCCATGAAGTCGGAGTTGCTAGTAATCGCAGATCAGCATTGCTGCGGTGAATACGTTCCCGGGCCTTGTACACACCGCCCGTCACGTCACGAAAGTCGGTAACACCCGAAGCCGGTGGCCCAACCCCTTGTGGGAGGGAATCGTCGAAGGTGGGACTGGCGATTGGGACGAAGTCGTAACAAGGTAGCCGTACCGGAAGGTGCGGCTGGATCACCTCCTTTCTAAGGAGCATCTATATCTCGCAAGAGATCCAGAGCCACTACGTCGGCAAATGTTCGACGGTGGTTAGCTCATGGGTGGAACGTTGACTATTCGGCGCACTTGATTGGTTGTCACTAGTACTGCTTCGGCGTGGAACGTGGGGATTGATGGAGTGGGCCGGGCGCGCTGTTGGGTATCTGAGGGTACGGACTTGAGTCTGGACCTTCGCGATGCCGGCCCCGGTGAAGCATCCTGGTAAGGGTGTGTGACGGGTGGCTGGTCGTTGCTTGAGAACTGCACAGTGGACGCGAGCATCTGTGGCCAAGTTTTTAAGGGCGCACGGTGGATGCCTTGGCACCAGGAACCGATGAAGGACGTGGGAGGCCACGATAGGCCCCGGGGAGCTGTCAACCGAGCTTTGATCCGGGGGTGTCCGAATGGGGAAACCCGGCAGTCGTCATGGGCTGTCACCCGCTGCTGAACACATAGGCAGTGTGGAGGGAACGCGGGGAAGTGAAACATCTCAGTACCCGCAGGAAGAGAAAACAACCGTGATTCCGGGAGTAGTGGCGAGCGAAACCGGATGAGGCCAAACCAGTCACGTGTGATACCCGGCAGGGGTTGCGTGGTTGGGGTTGTGGGAGTTCTCTTTTGCAGTCTGCCGGCTGTGAGGCAAGTCAGAAACCGTTGGTGTAGGCGAAGGACATGCGAAAGGTCCGGCGTAGAGGGTAAGACCCCCGTAGCTGAAACATCAACGGCTTGCTTGAGAACCACCCAAGTAGCACGGGGCCCGAGAAATCCCGTGTGAATCTGGCGGGACCACCCGTTAAGCCTAAATATTCCCTGGTGACCGATAGCGGATAGTACCGTGAGGGAATGGTGAAAAGTACCGCGGGAGCGGAGTGAAATAGTACCTGAAACCGTGTGCCTACAAGCCGTGGGAGCGTCGCGCAGAGACTTGTCTCTGCGTCGTGACTGCGTGCCTTTTGAAGAATGAGCCTGCGAGTTTGCGGTATGTTGCGAGGTTAACCCGTGTGGGGAAGCCGTAGCGAAAGCGAGTCCGAATAGGGCGTTGAGTAGCGTGCCCAAGACCCGAAGCGGAGTGATCTAGCCATGGGCAGGTTGAAGCGGAGGTAAGACTTCGTGGAGGACCGAACCCACCAGGGTTGAAAACCTGGGGGATGACCTGTGGTTAGGGGTGAAAGGCCAATCAAACTCCGTGATAGCTGGTTCTCCCCGAAATGCATTTAGGTGCAGCGTCGTGTGTTTCTTGCCGGAGGTAGAGCACTGGATAGGCGATGGGCCCTACCGGGTTACTGACCTTAGCCAAACTCCGAATGCCGGTAAGTGAGAGCGCGGCAGTGAGACTGTGGGGGATAAGCTCCATGGTCGAGAGGGAAACAGCCCAGAGCATCGACTAAGGCCCCTAAGCGTGTGCTAAGTGGGAAAGGATGTGGAGTCGCAGAGACAACCAGGAGGTTGGCTTAGAAGCAGCCATCCTTGAAAGAGTGCGTAATAGCTCACTGGTCAAGTGATTCCGCGCCGACAATGTAGCGGGGCTCAAGCACACCGCCGAAGTCGTGTCATTGCAGCAATACTCCTAACGGAGGCTGTGATGGGTAGGGGAGCGTCGTGTGCCGGGTGAAGCAGCCGTGGAAACGAGTTGTGGACGGTTCACGAGTGAGAATGCAGGCATGAGTAGCGATACACACGTGGGAAACGTGTGCGCCGATTGACTAAGGGTTCCTGGGTCAAGCTGATCTGCCCAGGGTAAGTCGGGACCTAAGGCGAGGCCGACAGGCGTAGTCGATGGACAACCGGTTGATATTCCGGTACCCGCTTTGAAACGCCCAATATCGAATCCATTAATGCTAAGGCCGTGAAGCCGGCCTGGAGTCTTCGGACAAAGGGACGTGGTGGAGCCGCCGATCCAAGGTGGTAGTAGGTAAGCGATGGGGTGACGCAGGAAGGTAGTCCAGCCCGGGCGGTGGTTGTCCCGGGGTAAGGGTGTAGGCCGTGTGGTAGGTAAATCCGTCACACATTAGGGCTGAGACCTGATGCCGAGCCGATTGTGGTGAAGTGGATGATCCTATGCTGTCGAGAAAAGCCTCTAGCGAGTTTCATGGCGGCCCGTACCCTAAACCGACTCAGGTGGTCAGGTAGAGAATACCGAGGCGTTCGGGTGAACTATGGTTAAGGAACTCGGCAAAATGCCCCCGTAACTTCGGGAGAAGGGGGGCCATTGCTGGTGATCACTCTTGCAGTGTGAGCTGGTGGTGGCCGCAGAGACCAGCGAGAAGCGACTGTTTACTAAAAACACAGGTCCGTGCGAAGCCGTAAGGCGATGTATACGGACTGACGCCTGCCCGGTGCTGGAACGTTAAGGGGACCGGTTAGTCAACTTTCGGGTTGGCGAAGCTGAGAACTTAAGCGCCAGTAAACGGCGGTGGTAACTATAACCATCCTAAGGTAGCGAAATTCCTTGTCGGGTAAGTTCCGACCTGCACGAATGGCGTAACGACTTCTCGACTGTCTCAACCATAGGCCCGGTGAAATTGCATTACGAGTAAAGATGCTCGTTTCGCGCAGCAGGACGGAAAGACCCCGGGACCTTTACTATAGCTTGATATTGGTGTTCGGTTCGGCTTGTGTAGGATAGGTGGGAGACTTTGAAGCGGCCACGCCAGTGGTTGTGGAGTCATTGTTGAAATACCACTCTGGTCGTGCTGGATGTCTAACCTGGGTCCGTGATCCGGATCAGGGACAGTGTCTGGTGGGTAGTTTAACTGGGGCGGTTGCCTCCTAAAGAGTAACGGAGGCGCCCAAAGGTTCCCTCAGCCTGGTTGGCAATCAGGTGTTGAGTGTAAGTGCACAAGGGAGCTTGACTGTGAGACTGACGGGTCGAGCAGGTACGAAAGTAGGGACTAGTGATCCGGCGGTGGCTTGTGGAAGCGCCGTCGCTCAACGGATAAAAGGTACCCCGGGGATAACAGGCTGATCTTCCCCAAGAGTCCATATCGACGGGATGGTTTGGCACCTCGATGTCGGCTCGTCGCATCCTGGGGCTGGAGTCGGTCCCAAGGGTTGGGCTGTTCGCCCATTAAAGCGGTACGCGAGCTGGGTTTAGAACGTCGTGAGACAGTTCGGTCCCTATCCGCTGTGCGCGTAGGAGTCTTGAGAAGGGCTGTCCCTAGTACGAGAGGACCGGGACGGACGAACCTCTGGTGTGCCAGTTGTCCTGCCAAGGGCATGGCTGGTTGGCTACGTTCGGAAAGGATAACCGCTGAAAGCATCTAAGCGGGAAGCCTGCTTCGAGATGAGGACTCCCACCCCCTTTGAGGGGTTAAGGCTCCCAGTAGACGACTGGGTTGATAGGCCAGATATGGAAGCCCGGTAACGGGTGGAGTTGACTGGTACTAATAGGCCGAGGGCTTGTCCTCAGTTGCTCGCGTCCACTGTGTAGGTTCTGAAGTAACGACCTGTGTCTTTGCCGGGTTGGTTAACTTCATAGTGTTTCGGTGGTCATTGCGTTAGGGAAACGCCCGGTTACATTCCGAACCCGGAAGCTAAGCCTTTCAGCGCCGATGGTACTGCAGGGGGGACCCTGTGGGAGAGTAGGACGCCGCCGAACAATCATTGTGGGAAAGCCCCGCACCTTATGGTGCGGGGCTTTTCTGCGTTATGAGGTCTGAGGCCGTTGTGCTTCTAGGTCACGTGACCTAGATTTCTCGGTGTGGACGATGACATCCAGTTAGATGTGACAGGTCCGGTGCTGGTGGTGGGCGGCTATGGGACCGTCGGCGGGGAGTTGAGCCGGCTTGCGGGCGCCGGCTGGCCCTTGTTGCTCACCGGGCGGACTCCGGAGCGCGGGCGGGCGCTCGCCGAGGAAGTCGGTGCGGAGGTGCGGCGCTGGGATCTGGGTGATCCGGAGCCCTTCTCGGCGAAGGTGCGGGCCGTGATCAGCACGGTGAACGACCCCGATGACCGGGTGCTGTTGGCGGCGATCCGGGGTGGTGTCCCGTACGTGGACCTCACGCGGTGGACGGCGCGGGTGCAGCGGGCCACCGCGGTCGCGGCCGTGGCGCCGCCGAGGGCTCCGGTGCTGTTGTCGTCCAGCTGGATGGGCGGGGTGACGGGGCTGGTGGCGGCGGCGCTGGCGGCTGAGCTGGGTGGTGCCTCGGGCGTGGAGATCGCCATCCGGTACGACCTCAAGGACCGGGCGGGCGCCGACTCCGTGGAGTTCATGGACCGGCTCGGTCTCGATTACGAGGTGACCGAGGGCGGGCGGCGGCGGATGGTCATGCCGCTCAGTGGTGCGGGTCAGGTGGTGATCGGCGGGCATCGGACCAAGGTGGCGCGGATCGATACGCCGGAGCAGTTCACGCTGCCGCTGGTGCTGGGGGTCGACACGGCCGTCACACGGATCGGGTTCAGCGCCAACGCGTCGACGTCCGCGCTGTTGGCGGTCAGGCGGACCGGATTCTTCCGGTGGGGGCGCGGGGACCGGTTCACGTCGGTGCGGCGGTCGATGCTGTATGCGCCGGGTGAGGGCGGGAGCGCGCTGGTGCGGATCGATGTGCGGGGGCGGAGTGGGGAGCGGCGTACGGCGACGGTGAGTGATCCGGCCGGGCAGGCGCATCTGACGGCGGTCGGCGGGCTGTTGGGGCTTCGTAGGGTGCTGGGCGAGGACGGTGCCCCGGTGCCGCGTGGTGTGGCCTTTCCGGAGATGACGCCGGCGCCGCAGGACGTCCTCGCCGCTCTGGAGGAGGCGGGCGTGAAGGTGGAGGTGGCATGACGGAGGAAGAGAAGAAGAAGGGGCCGGGTGCCGGGAAGGGGGCGGCGCTCACGCGGCAGGGGAGTGCGCGGCGGACGAGTCTGCTGGACGCGGCGGAGACCGTGCTGGTGGCCAACGGGGCGGATGCCTCGCTGCGGGCCATCGCCGGGGAGGCCGGGGTGCGGGTCGGGCATCTGCAGCACTACTTCCCGACCCGGGCCGAGCTGATCAAGGCGGTGCTGGAGCGGGCGCTGGACCGTTCGCTGGAGCGGCTGGCGGTGACGACCGGGCTGCGGGCGGTGCGTGATGACCCGTCGGCCCTGGAGGGTCCGGCGGGGGCTGCCGACCCGGACGAGGTGGTGGCGGTGCTCCTCGCCGAGCAGGAGGATCCGCAGCTGGTGCGGCTCTATGTCGAGGTCTGGGCGCTGGCGGCGCGCGATGCGGAGATTGCCGCGGTGGTCCGGGAGTTCTACCGCAAGTACGTCGCGCAGGTGGAGGCGTTCGTGCGGTACGGGCGGCCGGACTGGCCGGCCGAGCTGTGCCGGGCGCGGGCGGAGACCTTTGTGGCGCTGGTGGAGGGGGCGGCGCTGCTGCGGTCGGGGATCGCCGGGTGCCGGTCGGCTGCCATGGATGAGCAACTGGTGCGGTGCGCCGTGCAGTTGCTGCGGGACTGAGGGCGGCGCGGGGCGGGCGGGGAGCTGGGCCGGGAGGGTGCGTCGTACCCATCCCGGCGGGCGGCCGGCTGCGGATCGTCCCAGTGGTGGGTCGTTCCGGCTGCGGATCGCCCCGGTGGCGGTCGCTCCTCCGCACCCTCGGGTGCCGTGGGAACGTCCGGCCGCCAGGGGTCAGACCCGTAGGGAGTGGTGGGGCCAGCGGGCGCGGGCCTGTTCCTGGGAGCGCATGGTCGCCAGGGTCAGCAGGCCGCGGGCACGGCCCGTTTCGAGGAGGCCGGGGAGGGCGGGCAGCGGGGCGAGGGCCGCGATGTCGTCCAGGACGAGGGTGAGTGGTGGGTCGAGCCGACCGTCAGATGACCGTTCGGCCATGCGGCGGCCGTGCTCGACCACGCTTGAGAGGAGTGCGGTGAGCAGGGGCATCGCACCCGGTTCGGTACGCGGATCCTCGATGGGCTCGCCTACCACGTAAAGCGTTCCCCCTTCATCGAGAAATGATTCGAGGAGGACCGAATCTGCTCGAAGCGGGGTGCAGGCATCCCGGATGTGGATGGAGGAGAGGGCGGTCAGCGCCCGGCCGATCAACGCCTGGGCGGCTTCCCGGCGTTCGGGATGTGCCGTGAGCACCGACTCCAGCTCGCCGGCCTGGCCGGCCGAGGCCTTGGGGCTGGTGCGCAGGATGCGTACGGGTTCCTGGGCGGCGCCGGTGGCGTGCGCCCAGCGGTGCAGCTGGCGGAACGGGCGGCCGTCCACCGCGGCGGCGTGCAGCCAGCAGCGCAGCAGGGTCTGGGCGGCGTCCGCGACCGCCGAGTCCAGGGCGGCGGCCGGGCGTACCGGGGCCAGCAGGGCGGCGGCGCGGTCGGTGGCGGTGGCGAGGTCCGTACAGCCGGAGGTCGGGGACCAGCGCAGCCGGGCCGGGGTGTCGAGGCGGTGCGTCGGGTCGTAGGTCAGCAGCGGGCCGAGTTTGGCGCGGGCGTCCTTGGTCTCGGCCCAGACGCCGGGGTCCGTCGTGGCGACGATCAGCGGGCCCGGAGCGGCGGCCGCGGTGGCGACGGATGCCGCGAGGGCGGCGGTGCGGTCGGTGGTGAACTGGACGCGGGGGAGGGCGGGTTCGGTGGCGGCGTCGGTGGCGGGTGTGAGCGGGGGAGCGGTGCGCTGCTCCGGGACGGGGCCGGCGGCCACGGTGTCGAGGGGCGGCGGGGCGGGGGCGACCGGGGTGGCGGGTGTGGCCGGGGCGTCCTCGGTGGGGGCGGCGGGCTCCTGGGCGGCGGGCTCCTGGGCGGCGGGGACGGTCCTCCGGACCGCCTCCCGGGCCTCTCGCGCTTCCCGGGCCTGGCGCGCCGCCCGTTCCGCCTCCCGTTCCTCCTGGTCCGCCAGACGGGTCTCCCGGGCCTCCTTGGCCTTCGCGCGGCGGGCCGCCCGTACGGCGCGGTAGCGGGTGACCGTCCCCAGCGTGAAGATCACCAGGACCAGCAGCACCATCAGCTCGCCGATGAGGATGCCCCAGAAGAGGCCGTAACCGGAGAGCTGGCCCTTGGGGGTGCCGGGCCAGGCGGCGGCCATGTCGTGCGGTGCGGAGACCAGATGACGCAGCGCCATTGGCGTACCGGAGTAGGTGACGCCCGCGGGCCAGGCGCCGTGGGCGAACAGGCCGGCCAGTCCGGTCGCCGTCCACACCAGCACGGTCAGGCCCAGCAGGAAGGCGAGCAGTCCGACCAGCAGGGAGTCGGGGACGCCGCGCCCCCGGCTCCGGCCGGCGCCTCGTTCGTCGTCGTATCCGCGGGTCACGCCACCGTCTCGCTCGACTCGTCTCTCCACTGCCGCTCCATCGCCATGGCCTCGGCGCGTGCCTCGGCCTCGGCGTCCGCCGCCGCCTGGACGGCGCGCGCCTCGTCCGTCGGCATCGCGGAAGCCTCGCTCATCGCGGACGCCTCGGTCATCGCCCGGTCGGTGAAGACCAGCGGGCGTTCGGCCTCGGTGATGAGGTGTTTGACGACCTGGACATTGCCGTTGACGTCCCAGACCGCGATGCCGGGGGTGAGGGTCGGGATGATCTCGACGGCCCACCGGGGCAGGCCGAGCACCCGGCCGGTGGCGCGTGCCTCGTCGGCTTTCTGGGCGTAGATGGTGCGGGTCGACGCCATCTTGAGGATCGCCGCGGCCTCCCGTGCGGCGGCGCCGTCGACCACGTCGCTGAGGTGGTGCACGACGGCCACGAACGACAGGCCGAGCCGTCGGCCGAACTTCAGCAGCCGCTGGAAGAGCTGCGCCACGAACGGGGAGTTGATGATGTGCCAGGCCTCTTCCACCAGGAAGATGCGCTTCCTGCGGTCGGGGCGGATCCAGGTGTGCTCCAGCCAGACACCGACGATCGCCATCAGGATCGGCATCGCGATGGAGTTGCGGTCGATGTGCGACAGGTCGAAGACGATCAGCGGGGCGTCGAGGTCGATGCCCGCCGTCGTCGGGCCGTCGAACATGCCGCGCAGGTCGCCGTCGACGAGCCGGTCGAGCACCAGCGCCACGTCCAGACCCCAGGCCCGGACGTCGTCTATGTCGACATTCATCGCCTCCGCGGACTCCGCCTCCGGATGCCGCAGCTGCTCGACGATGTCGGTCAGGACGGGCTGCCGGTGGGTGATGGTCTCGGTCACATAGGCGTGCGCGACCTTGAGGGCGAAGCCGGAGCGTTCGTCCAGGCCGTGGCCCATCGCGACCTCGATGATCGTCCGCAGCAGGGCCAGCTGGCCGGTGGTGGTGATCGACGGGTCGAGGGGGTTGAGGCGGATCCCGCCGTTGAGGGCGGCGGTCGGGTCCAGGCGGATGGGAGTTATCCCCAGCTCCTGGGCGATGAGGTTCCACTCGCCGACGCCGTCCTCACCCTGGGCGTCCAGCACCACGACCTGACGGTCCCGGAACCTCAACTGCCGCAGGACGTAGGTCTTCTCCAGCGCCGACTTGCCGTTGCCGGACTCGCCGAGGACCAGCCAGTGCGGGGCGGGCAGCTGCTGTCCGTAGAGCTGGAACGGGTCGTAGATGTATCCCTTGCCGCTGTAGACCTCACGGCCGATGATCACGCCGGAGTCGCCGAGACCGGGGGCCGCGGTGGGCAGGTAGACCGCCTGGGCCTGGCCGGTGGAGGTGCGTACGGGCAGCCGGGTCGTCTCCACCTTCCCGAACAGGAAGCTGGTGAACGCCTCGGTGAGCGCTCCGATCGGATCGATCATGGCCATGACGTACGCGCCTCCCAGCGGCTTAGCGGCGGATCCCGGTCGCGAACGGCAGGGTGTTGACGAACGCCCGGTGGTGCTCGCGGTCGCACCACTCCAGCTTGAGGTAGGACTTGCCGGCCGAGGCGCGGATGGTGCGCTTGTCGCGCGCCAGTGCCTCGGGCGAGCGGGAGGACACCGTGAGGTAGCCGACGAGGTTGACGCCGGCGGCACCGGAGGCCAGGTCCTCGCCCCGCTGGTCCACCCGGCCGTGGTGCGCGACGTCCCGCGGGTCCACCACCCGGTTCATCTTCGCCGCGCGGCTGGCCTCGGCATCGTCGTTCGTCTTCTCCGTCAGCATCCGCTCGATGGCGATCTCGGTGGGCTCCAGGTCCATGCAGACCGCGACCGTACGGATCACATCGGGGGTGTGCACCAGGAGGGGCGCGAGGAAGTTGACGCCCACCGGGGTCAGCGGCCACTCCTTGACCCAGGCGGTGGCATGGCACCACGGCGCGCGGGTCGTCGACTCACGCGTCTTGGCCTGGAGGTACGTCGGCTCCATCGCATCCAGCTCGGCCGGCCAGGCGTTGCGCTTGCTCATCGCCTGGATGTGGTCGATGGGGTGGTCCGGGTCGTACATGGAGTGCACCAGGGAGGCGAGCCGGGCCTGGCCCAGCGGCTGGCGCACCCGGATGTCGGCCTCGGCGAGCCGGGCGCAGATATCGGTGAGCTCACGGGCCATGACCACCGCGAGCCCGGCGTCCCGGTCCAGCTTCTTGCGCAGCAGCCCGCCCTGGTGCATCCGCGCGGCGCGGGCCATGGTCTGTGCCTCGGCGGCCAGCTCGCGGGTGTAGTGCATACAGGCGACGAGGTAGGCGCGGTGCTGCTCGGAGGAGGTGGAGACCATCGACTGGAGCTGGTCGTAGGATTCCTGCAGCCAGTCGGGGGAGTTCTTGTCGCCGCGCTGGGCGACGTCCTTGGCGTGGGCGTCCGGGTCGGCGGGCAGCGTCCGCGCCAGCATCTGCAGCCGGGTCACGAAGCCGTCCCCGTTGGCGACATGCTTGAGCAGCGTCCCGAAACGGTCGACCAGCGCCTCCTGGTCCTCGCTGTCCCGCAGGCCGACGCCCGGCCCCTCGATCTCGATGGCCGCCGTCACCGTCTTGCGGTCGGCGTGCAGCAGCACCGCGATCTCGTCCGGCCCGAACGGCGCGGACAGCCAGTTGATCCGGCCGATGCCGGGCGGCGGGCCGATCTCGACCTCCCGGCCGTCCAGCCGGACGCCCGCCTCGGCGGCGCCGGAGCGGTAGGTGGCGCCTCGGCGGGTCGTCCGGCGGAAGCTGCGCCGGATCTCGAACCACTTGTAGAACGTCCGGCCCTTGTACGGCACGTAGACGACGGCGAGCCCCAGCATCGGGAAGCCGGTCAGGGACGCGATCCGCAGCGGCAGCATGGGCACCAGCAGCCCGCACATCATGCCGAGGAACGCGCCCGCGATGATCAGCGCGATCTCACCGGTCTCGCGGTTCTTGCCGACGATCGCGTTGGGCCGGGCGCGGCCGATGAGGTAGGTGCGGCGTGGGGCGATCGGGTGGGACTGCGTGCTCAACGCCCCTCACCTCCTGAGGTCTTGCCGGAGCGGGAGCCGCTGCCCGGGTGGGGGTTCGTACGGGGAGCGGGGGTGGCGGGCGCCGAGGAGCGGCCGCCGCGGGAGCTGTGCGCGGCGACACCGCCGGCCACCGCGTCGGCCGGCCGGGACTGGCCGCCCTGCGCCTGCCCGCCGTCGCCGCCGGAGCTGCGGGAGCTGTGGGTCTTGATGCCCTGGGAGACCAGTGCGGCGGGCGAGGAGATCATCGCGGCGGCCTGGCTGCCGTCGGTGGCCCGGCCCTTGTTCGTACGGGCCGAGACCATCTCGTCGCCGAAGCCAGGGACGAAGCGGTAGATCACCGCGCTGGCGAAGATGGCGAGGACGATGATCGAGAGGCCGGAGACGACCGCGGAGAAGGCGTTCGGGCCCTTGTCGTGGGACAGCGCACCGGCGACGCCGAGCACGATCACGATGACCGGCTTCACCAGGATCACCGCGATCATGATGCCCGCCCAGCGGCGCACATGCCCCCACATGTTCTTGTCGACCAGCCCGGCGTAGACGACCGTGCCGAGCAGCGCCCCGACGTACAGCAGCGCGGCCCGGATCACCAGCTCCAGCCACAGCACACCGGCGGCGAGCACGGAGACCAGCGACACCACGATCAGCATGATCGGGCCGCCGCCGATGTCCGTGCCCTTCGTGAGCGCCTGGGAGAAGGCCCCGAAGAAGGTGTCGGTCTGTGCCCCCGTCCCCTTCGCGATGATCTCGGTGACCCCGTCGGTCGCCGAGACGATCGTGTACAGGATCAGCGGGGTGAAGGCGGAGGCGAGCACGGTCAGCCAGAGGAACCCGACCGCCTCACCGATCGCCTCCGTCAGCCGCACCCCGCGCACCGCGCGCTTGGCGACGGCGAGCAGCCACAGGACGAGCGTGAGCACGGTGGAGGCGGCGAAGACGACGGCGTACTGCCGCAGGAACGCGGCATTGGTGAAGTCCACCTGCGAGGTCGCCTTCACCGCGTCCGACAGCTTCGTGACGATCCAGGCGGCGGCTTTGGCGCAGCCTTTGGCGAGGGATTCGAGGGGGTCGAGGGGGTTGTTGTCGAGGGGGTTGGTGGGGGGTGAGTCGCTGCCGGACTCATTGCGCTGCTTGCAGAGCTGCAGGGCGGGGCCGCTGAGGAGTTTGCAGCGTTCCGAGGCCGGACCCGGGTCGGGGACCGGCGCGGCCATGACGCGTGTCGCCAGCAGGAACATGAAGGTCTGTACGCCTGCCAGCACGGTGACGACCGAGGCCGCGCGGCGGTGCATGGGCTTACCGGGCATACGTGAAACCTCCATACCCTTGGACCGCTCCCGCGATGTCCTTGGCTCCGGAGGCGGGGACGTCCCCGCTGACCGGTGCGGGGCCGTCCTTCTGAGAGCGTGTCAGCGTCTTCCAGTCGTTGCCGGTCCAGGCGAGCTTCATCGTGAGGGTGAACCAACTCGTGGTGACAGGTTTGACGGATCCCTCGCCGGCCAGTCCGAGGAGGCCGGTGCACCACACCTCGACGGTCGCCTGGTCCTTGGCGAAGTCCTTGACCTTGGTGCCGACCGGGACGGTGCGCGAGACAAAGGTCATCCCGGTCGGCGCGCTTCCGTCAGCCTTCAGCCCGACGGCCTTGAAGAAGTCCGGTGAGTAGGCTTCGTCGAGCTTGTTCTGGAGCGAGGCGACGGCTGAAGGCGCCATGATGGTGTCAACGATCTTGTGCCGCTGGTCCTGGTGGAACATGTCCGAGGACCCCAACGCCACCGCATAATTCGCCGCCGCCGACTGCGCCCCCTGCTCCGTCTTGGCGAAGCCCGACGCGATGCCCCCGGTCTTGCCGCTGACGGCCTTGGTGCCGGTGGGGGCGGTGGGCTGGGTGCGGGCGGGGTCTTTGGGGGAGTCGTTCGAGGCGGTTTCGCTGTTGCCGCTTCCGCCGCGGTTGGCGAAGGCGATGGCCGCGAGCAGCAGGACGATCACGCCGACGATCGTGACGAGGTTGCGGCTGGACAGGCCGGTCCGGGACCGCCGTCCCGAGCCGTAGATGTCACCGTCGTTGTCGGGAAGTCTGGTCCGGGTCTGGCCCGTCTCCGGACCGCGGTGGCCGTCGCCGCCGTAGCCGCCGTCGTCACTGAGACTCATCGCGCCTGTGCCCCCTCTGCCGCCGTCGCCGTGCGTGCCGTTGTTGTGCCGCCCTCATATGACCGTAGCCGCGCGGGCGGCGGCTCGGGTGCAGCGGTACGAGTACATCTCACCGTGACGGGTCCTCAGATGCGGTACGACAGAGGCGAATGGGGGACTCTGGGTTATTTGTACGCATCGCCTGCTCCGCGGTCGCCGGTCGCCTTCTTGCGCCTTCTCGCCCCCGGGTCCACCTGTCCCCGCGCAGCGCCCGGCCCAATCGGTCCGCTGGTGGCGGGGGTGATGAGGGCGCGCTGCGGTTCCGTCGGGCCGGCGTGAGCGGGCGTCAGCATGTGGCCTCGGCAGGGGAGGTGGGGCCGGTGGGAGCGAGTGGGGGCACGGGACGGCGGAGAGATGGTGGGCGGGGGCGCACGGGGGCGACGCGGGGACGGACGGGTGCCGGCCGGGGGCGCCGTACGGGCGGCGGCAGGGGCAGGTGCGGCCTAGAAGGACACGCCCTAGACCGCCATGCCGTAGACGATGGTGAACAGCGTCCCCAGGGAGCCGATGATGAAGACGCCGGTCAGGCCGGCCACGATCAGGCCCTTGCCCTGTTCGGCGCTGAAGGTGTCGCGCAGCGCGGTGGCGCCGATGCGCTGTTTGGCGGCGCCCCAGATCGCGATGCCCAGGCACAGCAGGATCGCCACCGCCATGACCACTTCGATCATCACGCGGGCCTCGTTGCCCAGGCTCCCGAACGGCCCCCAGTCCGGGGCGATTCCGCCGATGATGGTGGTGATGTCGCCTTTTTCGGCCGCAATGAACATGTGTGAACTCACCGCCCCTTGATGGGTAGTTGTGTCCCCGTGCCGGCGTGGCACAGGCCAGTCTCTATCTTCGCTGACAAATGGGCCGTCAGCTGTCGACTTGGCGGCTTTCTTTGAAGGATCCCGTGCGGGTGGGGTGTGCCCGTGGGCGCACGCCCTCCATTGAAGCGAATGGTCTCACCGTGTGTATCACGGGGGATAACCCTGAGCAATGATCATCGGAAGCGGTGGTGGCCGGTCCGGCGCGCCGGGCTCCCGTAGCCCGTCCGGCGGCGTACGGGGCGTCGCCATGAGACGCATCACACCCCTACCGGAGCGCCCCGTGCGCCGCGTCATGCGCCGTCGTGCGGCACCCGGAGCGGCGCGGCGCGCGGGGAGCGGCCGGAAAAAGGCAGTGAACCGGGGCTGAATGGGGGAGGGTTGGGGGGTGCGGAAATTCTGGGTGGCCGGTGGGCTCGGGGCGGGGCTGGTGCTCTGTCTGCTCGGGCTGCTTGTGATCGGTACGTATATGGCGGCTGCCGGGCTGGCCGGGGCCGGCGGGCGGGCGCTCGGGCTGGCGAAGGGCGCGGTACCGGCCGAGTATCAGCAGCTGGTGCAGAAGTGGGGGGCGCTGTGCCCGGCGATAAGTCCCGCGCTGCTGGCGGCGCAGCTCTACCAGGAGAGCGGCTGGAACCCCAGGGCGCAGAGCCCGGCGGCCGCACAGGGCATGGCGCAGTTCATCCCGGGGACCTGGCAGACCCATGGCGTCGACGGGAACGGTGACGGCAAGAAGGACGTGTGGGACCCGGAGGACGCCATTCCGTCGGCGGCCTCGTACGACTGCGAGCTGGCGAGCTATGTGAAGCGCGCCCCGGGCAACGCCACGCACAACATGCTCGCCGCGTACAACGCCGGGGCCTATCGCGTCATCCAGTACAACGGGGTGCCGCCGTACCGCGAGACACAGAACTATGTGAAGACGATCACGACTCTGGCGAAGAGCTTCGAGGCGCCGTCGAAGCGGGTGGAGCCGTCGCGGCAGGCCGCGGGCGCGATCTACTTCGCACAGCAGAAGCTCGGTACGCGCTATCTGTGGGGCGGCACGGGGACCGCGGCGCAGGGCGGCCGGTTCGACTGTTCCGGGCTGTCCCAGGCCGCGTACCACTCGGTGGGCATCGAGCTTCCCCGGGTGGCGAACGACCAGTGGAACGCCGGGCCGCATCCGAAGCGGGACGAGCTGCTCCCGGGTGATCTGGTGTTCTTCGCCTACAACCTGAAGGACCCGCGCTCGATCCACCACGTGGGAATCTATGTGGGTGGCGGGTACATGATCAACGCGCCGTACACCGGGGCCAGGATCCGGTTCGACAAGATCGATACGCCGGACTACATCGGGGCGACCCGCGTCACGTCGGATGGCGCAAAAGCGCTGCCCGGCACGAACGCTGCGTGAACATAGGGCCCTGAACTGCGGTGATGAGTCAAGCTTCGATAACGTCCTGGTGATCATCCGGTGGAGAGTGGAACGCCAGGGGTGGGCATCGCGTTTCCTTGGCGTGGGGACGTAGCAGCGCTTGGCACGGCACACGCTCGACGACCACGGGGGCAGGCAGCACACGAAGGCGCTCGCGCGCGCGAAAGATAAGGGGCCGCTGCAGATGGCTGGACTCGCATTCGAGGGGCCGAACCCCGACGTCGACGTGCTCGACGGCATCAACGGCCTCGCGAAGGACGCCCCCCAGTGGGTCAACAAGGCCATGGAGTACATCGGTGAGTACGGCCTCATCGCCGGCCTCGCCGTGCTGTGTCTGATCGCCTGGTGGTCCGCGCGCCGCAGGCCGGGCGCGGCGGCCGCCGTCGCGGGCCTGGTCTGGGCGCCGCTGGCCGCGGGCATCGCCCTGCTGGCCAATATCCCGATCCGCTCGTTCGTGGAGCGGCCACGGCCGTTCAAGGACCACGCCGGACTCGAAGTGCTGATCCCCGGCAAGAGCGACTTCTCGTTCGTGAGCGACCACGCGACGCTCACCATGGCGGTCGGTGTCGGCCTGTTCATCGCCCACCGGAAGTTCGGTCTGATCGGGATTCTGCTGGCGCTCGCCGAGGGCTTCTGCCGCGTCTACATGGGCGTGCACTACCCGACCGACGTGATCGGCGGCTTCGCCCTGGGCACCGCCGTCGCGCTGCTGCTGGCGCCCCTCGCGCAGGCGCTGCTGGTGCCGCTGACGACGGCGATCAGCCGGTCGAAGCTTTCGTGGCTGGTGTGCGCGCCGGGCGTCGAGGCCGCCGCGGGCCAGGACGCCGACGGCAGCCGGGTGGTGGCCACGGGATCGGCGATGCGGCGCGGGCAGAAGGAGCGGGACAAGGATCTGGCGGCCTGAGGGCGCGGCCGGCCGGTTCGGGTGAACCGGCCGGCCCGCCCCCGGGATTGACGACCTGGCGGATGCGGACGGCCCGGCCCCTCGCGGGGGTCGGGCCGTCCGTGTGTCCGCCGGTGTACCGGGGCGGTCTCAGAGCGCCTGGGGGAAGGTGCTGAACAGCCGCTGCGGGTCGTAGGTCCGCTTGACCTCGGCGAGCCGGGTGGCGGCGGCGCCGTAGTAGGCGGACTTCCAGTTGGTCAGGCCCGGGTCGGTGTAGTTCTGGTAGGCGGCGCCCGAGGAGTGCCGGCGCATCGCGTCATGGAAGGAATTCAGCCACGCTGTGCGCGTGCCGGGCGAGCCGTTCGCCGGCCAGGACGTCAGGTACTGGGCGAGGAACTTCGAGCCGCGGTGGACGAAGGCGGTGTCGGTGCGCCCGACACGGTTGACCGCGCCGCCCAGAGCCGTCAGCGCCACATTCCCGCTGACGCCCTTGCGGCCGCCCGCCTCGATCTGGTCCATCAGCGTGCGGATGCCGGCCGCGGACAGCGAGCGGTCGAAGAAGTGCGAGCGGGCGGCGTAGGTCTCGCGCCCCAGCTGGCCGGCGCCGGTCTGGCCGGGCAGCGAACCCGGCATATGGCACTGCGCGGTGGACTTGGTCGAGCAGCCCGCATAGGACTCCATCGCGTCCAGGTAGCCGGTCGGCGTCAGATGGACGCTCTTGGCGGGGCCGGGGCCGCCCGGCTGGTCGGCGAGCTTGTCGAGGGCGTTCTGCAGCTCGCGGTAGCCGCCCAGGGAGAAGGCGGCGACGGAGACGGACGGGGTGTTGCCGGGGCGCGCGTCGAGGTGGCACGCGGACCATATCTCGTCGTCCTGCACCGGCCCCCACTTCTGCCAGGAGGCCACGACCTTCGCCGCCTTGGCCCACGGCCAGGTCAGGTACGCCATCACCGCGCGCGGCGCCGGATGCGTACGGAAGCGGAGCTCGGTGACCACGCCGAAGTTGCCGTTGCCGGCGCCGCGCAGCGCCCAGAAGAGGTCGGCGTGCTGCTTGCGGTCGCAGTCGACGGTCTTGCCGTCCGCCGTGACCAGCGTGGCGCCGACGAGGCTGTCGCAGGTCAGTCCGTAGGCGCGGGAGGCCACACCATGGCCGCCGCCGAGGGTGAGGCCGGATATGCCGACGGTGGGGCAGGAGCCCCCGGGTATGGTCACGCCGTGCGCCCCGAGGCCCTCGTAGACGTCGATGAGCTTGGCGCCGGCGCCGATGCGGGTGGCGCCGCCGGACGGCGCGCCGACCTTGGAGAGGGCGGAGACGTCGATGATGAGCTTGTTGTTGCCGCTGGACCAGCCCGCGTAGGAGTGGCCGCCGCTGCGGATGGCGATCGGGGTGTCGTACCGCCGGGCGAAAGAGAGGCATTCGGCGATGTCCGCCGGATGCTTCACATAGGCGATGGCCGACGGCTTCAGCGTGTCGTAGCGGGTGTTGTAGAGGCGCCGGGCGGTCGCGTAGGCGGCGTCGGAGGCGCGCACCAGCTTCCCGTCCAGGCTCTTGCCCAGCGCGGTCCAGGCGGCCCCTGAGGCCCGGCCCTTGGCGGCGCCCCCGGCGGCGGCCGCATTCGTCTGTGCCGCACCGGTACCGGCGGCGGCCTCCGTGGCGGCACCGGAGGACGCCGCGCCCGCCGCGCCGGTCTTGTTGTCGCAGCCGGTGGCCAAGGCGACCGAGGTCGCCGCCAGTCCGCCGCCGGCCTGCAGGAGTGTGCGCCGCTTCACTGGGATGAATCCCCCTCGATGTCGTACGGTCCTGCCCCGCCTGCCGATGGCCCGGCCGGTCGTCACGGGGCGCGTGCGGGGAATTCGCACCGGACGGGTGCGGCGACGCGCTGCCCTCACATGCCGCTGTGCCCGGTAATGCTCCGCGCTGTCCGGTGCTGTCCCTGAAGTCCGTTACCTGCGCGGCGCCGTTGCTTCCCTGACTAGGCAGATGCGGCAGGGGCGTGTGGGGTTCCCGGAACGGACTCGCTCATTCCAGGGGGCGCCCGGTTCCGTCCTCGCCGGCCTCGGATCCGGCCTCGGTGTCGGCCAGATGGCGCTCCGCGTCCGTACGTGCCTGTGAGCGGGCGCGACGGGCCGGCCCCCGCCAGCCGCAGGTACAGCGGGCCGTGCAGAAGGCGCCGCGTTCGGTGGTGGAGGTCGCATGGGGAGCTCGGTGGGGCACGCCGTCACGCTACGCGCCCCAGGTGGCCTTGCGTGACGAGCCCCCTTGACGGTCGTTGAACGGAACGGTCGACGGAACGTCAGATGCGGCGCCGGCGGAACGTCCGACCCTCCCGAGCGGACCGGCCGGCCCAGGCCGTTCCCGAAGACAGCGGCCGAGGGGGCTCGTACGCGATGGTGGTGCAGGACAGGCGAGGCGGTGGCACGGTCGCCGTGGCCATGGCGTGCGGGACGGGTCTGGCGGTCGGGCTGCTGACCTCGGGCTGTTCCCAGGAAGGCGCCGCGGCCGACGACCAGGAGCCGTCCGGCCGGGCCGCCCCCGCCGCCGCGGAGGTCCGGAGCAGCGCCGACGCCCTGGTGCGGGCCGGCTCCGCCACGGTCCGCACGTCCATGGAGACCGCGAGCGGCGGCACCCGCGTCGCGATCCGCGGCACCGGCGGCTACGACTTCGCCACCAGCACCGGGCGGCTGCGGGTCGTGCTCCCCGACCCGGCGGGCAGGCCCAGCGGCGGTCATCAGCCGATCACGGAGATCCTCGCGCCCGGTGCGCTGTACATGAAGAACCGCGGGGCCGGGGTGCCCGCCGACAAATGGGTGCGGGTGGCCACCGCGTCGCTGGCCGACGGGAATCTGGTCACCGGCGGCGCGACCGATCCGCTCGCCGCCGCCGAACTGCTGCGCGGCGCACGGGCGGTGACGTATCAGGGCGAGGAGTGGCTGGACGGTGTCCGGGTGCGGCACTACCGCGGGACGACGGACATCGGGGCGGCCGCCGCGGCGGCGTCGCCGCGCTCAAGACCCGCGCTGATCGCCGCGGAGGACGGATTCACCACCGACGAGGTGCCGTTCGACGCGTATCTGGACGAGGCCGGCCGGCTGCGCAAAGTGCGCCAGTGGTTCCGCTTCGCCAACGGTGCGCCGAAAGGGGCTTCGGTGACCTCCACGACGGAACTGTCCGGTTTCGGGACGAAGGTCGCGGTGCGGCTGCCGGACGAACGTGACATCTACGCGGGGAAGATCGCTTCACCCACGGCATGAGGCCGGACGCCGCGGGCAGGGCATGTGACGGCGGCGTGTGCCGGATGGCGGAAATGGTCCATCCGTGCCATGCGCGGAGCCTGCGCCCGTCCCTAGGCTTGCGGTAACCACCCCAGGCGTGGGAAGGCGCTCGAAGGAGGAGGTGTTGTACGTGGCCGGACACCGCCCTACGACGGTCCAGGACCACGTAGCCCTCGTCGAGATCGACCTGACCGGTGAGTTGATGATCGCGGCCGCGGCCGCGAGCGAGGATCGGCTCAGCCCGGACCGTATCGACGAGGTGCTGGAGGTCGACGGGGAGGACGGCGACCGCGCGGACGGGGTGCCGCCCCGGCGCGGAACCGCCGGACGCTGCCCCGGCTAGTCACGGGCGGCCGGCTCAGGTGCGCAGCATCCGCTCGATGGCCTTGGTGGCCTCCTGCACCTTGGCGTCGATGGCCTCGGGACCCTTGACGGCCGCGTCGGCGACGCAGTGCCGCAGATGCTCCTCCAGGAGCTGGAGGCCGAAGGACTGCAGGCCCTTGGTGCTCGCCGAGACCTGGGTGAGTATGTCGATGCAGTAGACATCCTCTTCGAGCATCCGCTGCAGTCCGCGGATCTGGCCCTCGATCCGCCGCAGTCGCTTGATGTGTGCGTCTTTCTGCTTTGCGTAGCCGTGCACACCGGCTGCCGGCGAAGTCTCTGCGTTATCGGTCACGGTTTGAACGTCGCTTCGGGGGTCGGGGGCCGGCTGCGGGGGGTGGCAGGCCGCGGCGGCTGCGGTGCTGCCGTTGGTGTCGGCGTCCGTGGTCGTCATGGCCGTCTCCCGTGGTATCTAGGCGATCTATATACCCCTGGTGGGTATATGGTACCGAACTTTGCGGGCACCTGTGGTACCCCGTGCAGAGCATGCTGCACGATGGGCGACACTGAAGGAATGCCGGTTAGCAGTGGCTGGATGATGCGCCTAGCATCAACTCGACCGAATCCGATGCACCCCGAGGATTTCACGTGCGCTTTCGTCTGACCCCCAGGGAGACGAGCTTCTACGACATGTTCGCCGCCTCCGCGGACAACATCGTCACGGGCTCCAAGCTCCTGATGGAACTGCTCGGGGCGGACGCCTCAGCCCGGGCAGAGATCGCCGAACGCATGCGGGCGGCGGAGCACGCGGGTGATGACGCGACCCACGCGATCTTTCACCAGCTGAACTCCTCGTTCATCACGCCGTTCGACCGCGAGGACATCTACAACCTCGCCTCGTCGCTCGACGACATCATGGACTTCATGGAAGAGGCGGTCGACCTGGTCGTCCTCTACAAGGTCGAGGAGCTGCCCAAGGGCGTCGACCAGCAGATCGAGGTGCTGGCGCGGGCGGCCGAGCTGACCGCCGAGGCGATGCCGCATCTGCGGACCATGACCAACCTCACCGAGTACTGGATCGAGGTCAACCGCCTGGAGAACCAGGCCGACCAGATCCACCGCAAGCTGCTGGCGCACCTCTTCAACGGCAAGTACGACGCCATCGAGGTCCTCAAGCTCAAGCAGATCGTGGACATCCTGGAAGAGGCGGCGGACGCCTTCGAGCATGTCGCCAACACCGTCGAGACCATCGCGGTCAAGGAGTCCTGAGCGCCTCTCATGGACACCTTCGCGCTCGTCGTGACCATTGCGGTCGCGCTCGGTTTCACCTACACCAACGGCTTCCACGACTCCGCGAACGCCATCGCGACCTCGGTGTCGACGCGGGCGCTGACCCCGCGGGCGGCGCTGGCGATGGCCGCGGTGATGAACCTCGCCGGTGCCTTCCTGGGCAGCGGGGTCGCCAAGACGGTCAGCGAGGGGCTGATCTCGACTCCCCACGGCAGCAAGGGGATGGGCATCCTCTTCGCCGCGCTGCTCGGTGCGGTGGTCTGGAACCTCGTCACCTGGTACTTCGGCCTGCCGTCGTCGTCCTCGCACGCCCTCTTCGGCGGCATGGTCGGTGCGGCCCTCGCCGGTGGCACCACCGTGATCTGGTCCGGGGTGGTCGAGAAGGTCGTCCTGCCGATGTTCATCTCGCCCGTCATCGGCCTGGTGCTCGGCTACCTGGTGATGGTCCTCATCCTCTGGATGTTCCGTAAGTCCAACCCGCACAAGGCCAAGCGCGGGTTCCGCATAGCCCAGACGGTGTCCGCCGCGGGCATGGCGCTCGGCCACGGTCTGCAGGACGCCCAGAAGACCATGGGCATCGTGGTGATGGCCCTGGTCATCGCCGATGTCGAGGACCAGAACGCGGCCATCCCGCTCTGGGTCAAGCTGGCCTGTGCGATCACGCTCTCGCTCGGTACGTACGCGGGCGGCTGGCGCATCATGCGCACCCTGGGCCGCCGGATCATCGAACTGGACCCGCCGCAGGGCTTCGCCGCGGAGACCACGGCCGCCTCGGTCATGTACACCGCGTCGTTCATGTTCCACGCGCCGATCTCCACCACCCATGTCATCACCTCCGCGATCATGGGCGTGGGCTCGACCAAGGGCACCCGCGCGGTGCGCTGGGGCGTCGCCAAGAACATCGTGATGGGCTGGTTCATCACGATGCCGGCCGCGGCGCTGGTCGCGGCGTTCTCGTACTGGGTCGTGGAGCTGGCGTTCGGCTGACGGACCGCTGCCGGCCGCGGCCACCGGCCGGGCCACGGAGCACCGGCCCGCCGGCCCGACCAACGGCCGGCACCGCACCTCCGGACACAGCAAATGGGCCCGCCCCCCGGGAAGTGGGGGCGGGCCCTTCGTCTTGCGGTGGCACCGCCATGCAGCACCGCAGGACGTGGGTGGGGGCGGCCCGGCCGGAGCGGCCGGGCCGCGCTCGCCGCTCAGCCGAAGCGGCCGGAGATGTAGTCCTCCGTGGCCTGCACCGACGGGTTGGAGAAGATCCGCTCGGTCTCGTCGATCTCGATCAGCTTGCCGGGCTGGCCGACGGCGGCGAGGTTGAAGAACGCCGTACGGTCCGACACCCGCGCGGCCTGCTGCATGTTGTGCGTCACGATGACGATCGTGAAGCGCTCCTTGAGGTCGCCGATCAGGTCCTCGATGGCGAGGGTGGAGATCGGGTCGAGCGCCGAGCAGGGCTCGTCCATCAGCAGGACCTGCGGTTCGACCGCGATGGCGCGGGCGATGCACAGCCGCTGCTGCTGGCCGCCGGAGAGTCCGGAGCCGGGCTTGTTCAGCCGGTCCTTGACCTCGTTCCAGAGGTTGGCGCCCTTGAGGGACCTCTCGACGACGTCCTTGAGCTCGCTCTTCTTGTACGAGCCGTTCAGCCGCAGACCGGCCGCGACATTGTCGAAGATCGACATCGTGGGGAACGGGTTGGGGCGCTGGAAGACCATGCCGACGGTGCGGCGGACGGCGACCGGGTCGACCCCGGAGCCGTAGAGGTTCTCGTCGTCCAGCATCACCTTGCCCTCGACGCGGCCGCCGGGGGTGACCTCGTGCATACGGTTCAGGGTGCGCAGGAACGTCGACTTGCCGCAGCCGGACGGGCCGATGAAGGCCGTGACGGAGCGCGGCTCGACGGTCATCGAGATGTCGTCGATGGCCTTGTGGCTGCCGTAGTACGCGGAGAGGCCGCTGACGTCGATTCGCTTGGCCATGGAAATCACTGCTTCTTTCTCACGCGGCGGAGCCGCACATCGAATGGGGCGCGGCTGGTCAGCGGCCGGACTTGGGGGCCTTCCAGCGGGCGATGCCGCGGGCCACCAGGTTGAGGATCATGACGAAGGCGATGAGGACAAGTGCCGCGGCCCAGGCGCGGTCGTACGAGGCCTCGGAGCCCTGCTGCCACTGTTGGAAAACGTAGAGCGGAAGTGACTGCTGGGCATCTTCGAAGGGGTTGTTGTTGATCGTCTTCGCGCCCCACACCAGGAGGAGCACGGGCGCGGTCTCCCCGGTGATGCGCGCGATGGAGAGCATCACGCCGGTGGTGATGCCGCCGATCGACGTGGGCAGGACGACCTTGAGGATGGTGCGCCACTTGGGCACGCCCAGGGCCAGCGAGGCCTCGCGCAGCTCGTTCGGGACGAGCTTGAGCATCTCCTCGGTGGAGCGGACCACGACCGGCATCATCAGGATCGCCAGCGCCATCGCGCCGGCGAAGCCGGACGGGCCGAAGCCGAGGATCAGGATCCACACGGAGAGGATGAACAGGCCGGCCACGATCGACGGGATACCGGTCATCACGTCGACGAAGAAGGTGACGGCCCGGGCGAGCCGGCCGCGTCCGTATTCGACGAGGTAGATCGCGGTGAGCAGACCGATCGGCGCGGCGATCAGGGTGGCCAGGCCGACCTGCTCCAGGGTGCCGATGATCGCGTGGTAGATACCGCCGCCGGGCAGCGCGTCCGGGGTGGTGCCCATCGAGTGCTGCAGGAAGTAGACGTCCAGGACCTTGGTGCCGCGGCTGACGGTCTCCCACAGGAGGGAGGCCAGCGGGACGACGGCGATCAGGAAGGCCGTCCAGACGAGGCTGGTGGCCAGCCGGTCCTTGGCCTGCCGGGCGCCCTCGACGGCCGCGGCGAGCGCGAAGCTGCCGAGGATGAACAGCAGGGCGGCGATCAGGCCCCACTGGACCGTGCTGTCCAGGCCGGCGCCCAGGCCGACGCCGCAGCCGGCGCCGGCCGCGGCCAGCGCGATGACCGGCGGGGACCAGCGCGGCAGCCGGGCCTGCTTGAGGGAGACCGGAAGCGGGTTGCCGCCGTTGGAGACCGCGGGGCGGTCGGTAGTGATGCTCATGCGGCGGCTCCCGAGTACTCCTTGCGACGGGCGATGATCAGGCGGGCCGCGCCGTTGACGAGCAGCGTGATCACGAAGAGGACGAGACCGGAGGCGATCAGGGCGTCCTGGCCGAACTGATCGGCCTCGCTGAACTTGCTGGCGATGTTCTGGGCGAACGTGCCGCCGCCCGGGTCCAGCAGGCTGGTGTTGATGAGGAAGCTGGGCGAGAGGACCGTGGCGACGGCCATCGTCTCGCCGAGCGCACGGCCCAGGCCCAGCATGGAGGCGCTGATGATCCCGGAGCGGCCGAAGGGGAGCACCGACATCCGGATGACTTCCCAACGGGTGGCGCCGAGGGCCAGCGCGGCTTCCTCGTGCATCTTCGGGACCTGGAGGAACACCTCGCGGCTGACGCTGGTCACGATCGGCAGGATCATGATCGCGAGCAGGATGCCGACGGTGAACAGCGAACGGGCCGCCCCGCCGCCGTATTCGAAGATGCCGGTCCAGCCGAGGTAGTCGTCCAGCCAGGTGTAGAGGCCGGTCAGATGCGGGACGAGGAAGAGCGCGCCCCACAGGCCGTAGATGATGCTGGGCACCGCGGCGAGCAGGTCGATGACGTAGCCGAGCGTCGAGGACAGCCGGCGCGGGGCGTAGTGCGAGATGAACAGCGCGATGCCGACCGCGACCGGTACCGCGATGACCATCGCGACGACGGAGCTGACGACGGTGCCGAAGGCGAGGACCGCGATGCCGAACTTCGGCTCCAGGCCGGTGGCGTTCCAGTCCAGCGTGGTGAAGAAGTTGGCCTTGTCGCCGGAGATGGCGAGCACGGAGCGGTAGGTGAGGAAGACCGCGATGGCGGCCATGATCACCAGCAGGGCGATACCGGAGCCCCGGGAGAGCCCGAGGAAGATCCGGTCACCGGGGCGGACCGCCTTGCCGGATATGGCGGAGGGGCCGTCGTGGTGTGGCGGAGGCGGGGTGTCGGTCGTGGAGGAGGGTGTATTCATGGGTTCTCCGGTCTGCGGAGCCGGGTGAGGGCTCCTGGCGCGGCGGTGCACCGGACGGGCGGCGGCCCGAAGGGGGCCCTGGTGAAGGGGCCCCCTTTTTTTGGACCGTACGGCGGTTCATGGGCCGCCGCCCGGTAGGTCAGGAGATCTTGGCGACGGTCGCGCGGACCTTGTCGGCGATCTCGGTGGGCAGCGGGGCGTAGCCGAGTTCCTTGAGGGCGCTCTGGCCGTCCTTGCTGGCGATGTAGGTCAGGAAGGACTTGGTGGCGGGCAGCGTCTCGGCCTTGTTGCCCTTGTTGCAGGCGATCTCGTACGTCACCAGGGTGATCGGGTAGGCACCCTCGGCCTTGGTCTTGTAGTTGAGATCCAGGGCCAGGTCATCGCCCTTGCCGACCTGCTTGGCCTCGGAGATGGCGTTGGAGGCGTTGTCGACGGTGGCCTCGACCGGCTCCTTGGCGCCGGTGTTCAGCTTGGCCGTCGGGATCTTGCTCGCCGTGGCGTACGACAGCTCGAAGTAGGAGATCGCACCGCTGGTCTGCTTGACCTGCGAGGAGACGCCGGCCGAGCCGGAGGCCGCCTGGCCGCCCTCGCCTTCCCACTTCTTCGCCGGCTCGTGCTTCCAGCCACCGGCGGCCTTGAGGTACTTGGTGAAGTTGTCGGTGGTGCCCGAGTCATCGGAGCGGTGGAACGGCTGGATCTTGAGGTCCGGGAGCTTCGCGCCCGGGTTCAGCTGCTTGATCGCCGGGTCGTTCCACTTCTTGATCTCCGAGTTGAAGATCTTCGACAGGGTCTTGGCGTCCAGCACCAGGTTGTCGACACCGGGGACGTTGTAGCCGACCGCGATCGGGCCGCCGACCATCGGCAGGTCGACGGCCTGGCCGCCCCGGCAGACCTGCTTCGACTTGGTGACCTCGTCGGGCTTGAGGGCCGAGTCGGAGCCGGCGAAGGCGGTCTGGCCCTGCAGGAAGGTGGTGACGCCGGCGCCGGAGCCCGTCGGCTGGTAGTTGATCTCGGTGTCCTTGCAGGCGCCCGAGTAGTTCTGCACCCAGACGTCCATGGCGTTCTTCTGTGCCGACGAGCCGGACGCGAGCAGCTTGCCCTTGCCGTCGCACTTGATGTTCGACGGCTTGGCGGCGCCACCGCCACCGGCTCCGGTGGTGTCGTCGGAGCCGCACGCGGACAGGGCCAGGGCACCGGAGACGGCGAGAGCGCCAACGGCGAGGGCGCGAACCCGGTTCTTGCGCTGAAGCTTCACTGTCGAGAGTTCCTTCCTGGGGCGCGCCGCTTCGTCGGCGTGCGAGATGGTGAGCGGGGCATTGGCTGTCGCGGTCTGCGATGCCAGCTAGCCGTGTCGCGCTTGCTCTGAGGGCATGACGCGCACTCGGTACGGCTGAAATTAGGTAGATCAGGTGAAGCGGCCGATGGAGGAGAGTGAACGCAGGGTGAACCTCGGCCATCGGCTGGGTGCGGGGGGAGAAGTGCTCGCCTACCCGTGCGAAACGGCCCGTCACCCTGTTGAATTACCAGTCGGTATGGCAGCATCCGCGCCTGGGAAGACGCGAATCGGTGCGGAACGACCGGAGGTGGCTGGTGGGGAGCCAGGGGGCACGGCAGGACGTTCAGGGCGTACGAGGCATGCGGGGGATAAGGGGTGTAAGGGGCGGTCGGCTGGTGGCGTGCACCGCCGTCGTCCTGTGCGTGATGGGGCTGCTCGGCAGCACGGCGACGGCCGCCTACGCCGACGACCCGAAGAACCCGGCCGCGGACGCACGGCGGGCCGGGGGCTCCGCGGCCGCCGCGGACGCCGACGCCCGCCGCCTCGACGATGTACGCAAGAAGATCGACGCCCTCTACCGCAAGGCCGAGCAGGCCACCGACGCCTACAACGCCGCCGAGGAACAGGTCGAGCTCCAGCAGAAGGAGATCGTCAGGCTGGCGCGCAGCATCGACAGCACCCAGCGCAAGCTGGCCGCCCTCAAGCGGCAGGCGGGCTCGCTGGCCAGCGCCCAGTACCGCGGCGGGGGGCTGCCCTCCGAGGCGAAGCTGATGCTCGACGCCGACCCGGAAGGCTTTCTCGACAATGCCACTCTGGCCCGTAAGGGGGAGTTCGCCGCCAAGCGTGTGATCCGTCAACTGGCCCGGCTCAAGGGTGACTTGGAGAGCTATTCGGACTCCGCGACGGACCGCTGGGAGCAGCTGGAGGCGAACCGCAAGAAGAAGGAAAGCGCCCAGCGGGACATCAAGAAAAAGATCGACGAGGCGAAGAAGCTGGAATCCCGGCTGGCCACCAAGGAAAAGGACCGGCTGAAGAAGCTGGAGGACGAGCAGGCCTTCAAGCAGCAGCAGAAGTGGCTCGACTCCGGTGTCCTGAATGACATCAGCAACAAAGCGTCGGCGGCCGGCAAGAAGGCGATTTCCTTCGCCACCGCACAGCTCGGCAAGGATTACGTGTGGGGCGCCGAGGGTCCGGACACCTTCGACTGCTCCGGGCTGACCCTGCGGGCCTGGCAGGCCGGTGGCCGGACGATTCCGCGGACCTCACAGGAGCAGTGGCGGCAGCTGCCCCGCGTCGGCCTCAGGGATATGCGGCCGGGCGATCTGATCATTTATTTCTCGGATGCCAGTCATGTCGGGATGTATCTCGGTGACGGCGCAATGGTGCATGCGCCGCGGCCCGGCCGGCAGGTGACGATCACCGGCGCCGGCTCCATGCCGATCCTCGGTGTCGTCCGCCCCGACGGTGCGGCCGGCGGTGATGGCGCGCATCACACGGATGAATAATGACCGGATTGTTTGCTATCTGAGGGTTGTCGTGGCGTAGCTGAATGCACTCATGCGGGGTGATGTTCGTCATTCCGCATTCCGCCCTCCCCAGGTCAAATGGCTTATCGGGTGCGGCATATGACGATGGCCGATTGCCGCCGGGCATTCCATACCTCTCCGTACTGACGCTATGGTCGCCTGTCAGTGCCCGGTGTGCGCCTCACTCCTTTGACCGACGAGCGATGTGGAGCCGGGCACGGTGGTGCGCCGTCGGTGCCCATCGCACCCCTCGGGGGGAGGGAAGGAAGCAGACCAATGCCCGTACCCGTACCGCACCAGCGGACGGTCGTGCTGCCGCATCAGGCAGGACCGGCGGACGACGCCTGCGCGGACACCGCGCGGGTCGCCGACGCGCCGGGCGCGGGGGACGCCACGGCCCAGGGCACGAGCGCCCCGGCGCCGCAGGGCTTTCCGGAGCCCGGACAGCCCCTGTCGGCCGAGCAGCGACTTTCGGCCGAGCATGGACCCCTGCACCAGGGCCTGACCCTGCTCCTCATCGGCGAGGACCCCAACAGCCATGTCCCCGAGATGTGGGACTGGGCGGGCCGCAAGGTGCGCCTGCGCACCGCCCGCAACCTCACCGAGGCCGAGCGGCTGCTCACCGACGATGTGCACTGCATCCTGCTCGACCTGCCCCCGGCGGAGCGCACCGCCGACCGTGACAGCGGCGACGCCGGTGCCCCCGGCGACGAGCTGGGCATCCTGCGTGACGTCCTGCGCATGGCGACCTCGCACGCCGTCCTCGTCCTCACCTACGAGACGGACGCCGAGCGCGCCGCCGACGCCGTCCGCGTCGGTGCCCAGGACTACCTCTTCCGCGACGAGCTGGACGGTGCGGTCCTCAGCCGCGCGGTCCGCTACGCCGTCGAGCGCAAACGCGCCGACCTCGCCCAGCGCCAGCTGACCGAGTCGCGGATGCTCGCCCAGGAGAACGCCCGCCTGGAGCGCGGCCTGCTGCCCACGCCCCTGCTGGACGGCTCCGACCTCCGGTTCGCCGCCTGCTACCGCCCCGGCCGCAGCCGCGCGCTGCTCGGCGGCGACTTCTACGACACCGTCCGCACCCCGGACGGCACCGTCCACGCGATGATCGGCGACGTCTGCGGCCACGGCCCCGACGAGGCCGCCCTCGGCGTCGAGCTGCGGATCGCCTGGCGCGCGCTGACCTTCGCCGGACTCTGCGGCGACGAGCTGCTCGCCACCCTCCAGAAGGTGCTGGAGCACGAGCGCGCGGACGACGAGATCTTCGCGACGCTGTGCACCGTCGACATCTCCGCGGACGGCCGCCGCGCCGGTCTGTGCCTGGCCGGCCACCCCGCACCGCTGCTGGCCCGGGCCGGCGAGCACCCGCAGCTGCTGCCGTACGAATTCGGCGGCCCGGCGCTCGGTCTGCTGCCGCACGCCCGCTGGCCGCGCCGGCAGGTCGAGCTGGGCGGCTCCTGGAGCCTGATGATGTACACCGACGGTCTGATCGAGGGCCGGATCGGCAAGGGCAACCAGCGCCTCGGCCAGGAAGGCATGACCGAGCTGGTCAGCCGGCAGATGGCGGCCGGTCTCAGCGGTGAGGAGCTGCTGGACGCGTCGGTCAGGGAGGTCCGCGATCTGAACGGCGGCGAGCTGACGGACGACGTGGCCGTACTGCTGCTGGACCGGCGGTAATTGAGCCGGGGCTCCCGCGGGAGCCCCGGGGCCCGGCGTGGCTCAGCGCCCGCCGTTGTAGGGCCCGTACGGCCCGTCCGAGCTGGAGCCCCCACGGCGCGGGCCGCGGCCACCGCCGGAGACCTCCCGGAGCGCGGGCCGGACGTCGACCGTGTAGACGATCACCGCGATCACGCCGATGACCGGCAGGAACGACATGATCGGCAGAATGAACAGCAGCGCCGTGGCCAGGGCGAGGAAGATCAGCCACATGCCCTTGGTCTGCTTGCTCGCGGCGCGATAGGCGTCCTCACGGCGCACGGCCGCATCGATCAGCATCACCGCGGCATAGACGCCCAGGGCGAGCTGCACCCAGCTCAGAATGCTCTGGAACCCGTAAATCAGCACGCCCTACACCGCCCGTTCGCCATTCGTGTCGTCTCGGTCCACTGCTGCGGCCGTCGGCCGCCCATGCGGCCCCACCGTACCCGCACAACGGGCCGGGCACCTGAAGTGTGCCCGGCCCGTGCGGTGAATCGGCGCCCCCGGCGCCGGGTGAGCGGGCTCACAGTCCCCTCACCTCGTGCGCTCCGCGGTCACTTGGCGGACGGCGGGGTGCTCTTCTTCGCGGGCGCCGGAGCCGGCTTGCGCTGCGCGACGGGCTTCTTCGGGGCGGCCGGCTTGGGCTGCGTCGACGGGGTGGCCTTGGTCTCGGCCTTGATCCCGTTGGCGGCCTGGTTCTTCGCGCCGCCCTTGTTCGCCGGCTTCTGCGCGGGCTTCTGCGCCGGCTCCGGCTCGATCGCCACCGCGAGGTCCTCGACCTGGTCGGCGGCCTCGCCGCGCCAGGTCGCCACGGCGCCCCGGCCGCGCTCGGCGAGCTCCTCGTAGCCCTCGCGGGTCCGGACGACGGCCTCGGCGGCCCGGCCCACGCCCTGCAGCGCCAGCTCCTGCGCCTGGTCCCGGACCTTCTTGATGTCACCGTCGAGCGAGCCCAGCAGCTCGGTCAGCTTCTCCTTGGCGTCCTTGGCCTGCTTGCTCACCAGGGCCTGGACGTCCTTGGGGTCGGTGCTGCGAACGGACTCGAAGCGCTTGGGCGCCTCGACCCGGATCTTCTCGACGAACTGCGGGACCTCGCCGAGCTTCTCGGCAGCCAGGTCGACGGTGCCGGCCAGGGCGTACAGCGGGGTCGCGTCGGTCAGGGCCTTGCGGAGGTCATCGGTGTTGATGGCCATGACGTTGTTCCTCCTGGAAACGAAATCGGTTGCTCAGGTGGCGTGCGGGCCGCCGTCGGCCTCTGTCTCGAGGGAGTCCGTGCCGCGCCCGTCCTCATGTCCGCTCGCAGCGGCGTCCTTGCCGCCGTTCCCGAGCCCGTTCTCCTTGCGGAAGGACTCGTAGATCTGCAGCAGGACCTGCTTCTGCCGCTCGTTCAGCGCCGGGTCGGTGAGTATCGCGGTCTGCACCTCGACCCCGTCCAGACCGTGCCGCTCGTCCAGGATCCCGGCCTGGACGTACAGGGTCTCCGCGGATATCCGCAGCGCCTTGGCGAGCTGCTGCAGAATCTCCGCGCTCGGCTTGCGCAGCCCGCGCTCGATCTGGCTGAGGTACGGGTTGGACACCCCGGCGGCATCTGCGAGCTGCCGCAGACTCAGCTGCGCGGTGCGCCGCTGCTCCCGCAGGAACTCGCCGAGATTGCCGACGTTGAGTGATGCCATACCCCGATGGTGCCTCGCCGTGCTAACTATTGCAAGCAAGCGCTAGCAATAGTGGTCTGGTCGGGTGGGGAGGGGGGTGGGGGCTGACGGGGAGGCCGAAGGGGGGCGAGTTTCAGCCGCCGGGTGGGCGCTGTACCCCCCTGCCTTTCGGCTGCCCGGGGCGGGCATCGTCACGCCCTCAGTGCGCACGTCCGTGGTCCCGGGGCGGACGTAGGCCGTGGCCCCGGGGCTGCGGTAGAAGGTCGGAGGTAGACCTGCAGCCCCGGTCAGACGTAGATGCGCAGGTCAGGCGTAGGCGTGCGTTCGCGTGTACGGGGTGAAGCCCAGGGACTCGTAGAGCCGTTTGGGAACGGGGTACTCGGCGTCGCCCCGGCATTGGACGACGGCGCGCCGGCCGCCGGCCGCGGCGAACGCCCGCAGCACCGCGAGGCAGACGGCACGCGCCAGACCGCGCCGGCGGTGCTCGGGGTGGGTGCCGACCGGCTCGAACACGCCGGTGCCGAGGGCCGCGTCGTACCAGCCCTGGCAGTAGGCGGCGACGTCACCGGCAGGAGACGCCACGACGAGGTCGAACTCGGCCCGGTACGGCCAGATTTGCCGCATCCGCGCATGGCGCTCGGTGGTCACCCGCGTCGAGCCGAACGCGGCGCGGTGGGCCGCCGCCCGGCCGGCCACCTCCGCACGGGTCTGCTGCGCGCGGATCCGGTAGCCGTCCGGCAGCGGTGGCGCGTCCGGCAGATCCACGAGCGACCGGCCGAGGCCGACCATGAACGGCCCGCCGTCCGTACAGGTGAGGCCGTGCCGCTCCAGCGCGGCCCGCAGATGCGGCTCGGTCTCCGCGACCTCCGCGCTCAGCGCGCCGCCCGCGGTACGCCCGGCCGCCCAGGCGAGCACCTCGTCGGCCAGCTCCGGGTGCGCGGGGTCGACCTGGAACTGGCAGGCTGCCCGGCAGCTCCAGCCATGCCCAGGCCAGGGGCCGGTGGGCGGTGGGGGACCCGGCAGCGGGCGCGTCCCCGTCCCCGTCCGTCCAGACGGCCGTCGGGTTCTCGCTGTCCCGGTCGAGGGCGAGACACCAGGCCCAGGCGAGGTCTCCGATGTGCCGGTAGCCGGTGTCCGGAAAGAGGCGCCCGGCCAGACTCTGCATGGCGCGCAGCGCCACGGGACCGGTGTACTCATGGCGCTGCACGGGGTGTTGTCCTCACGTGGGTTGACGATGCGTGGGTCGACGATGTCGCCTGCTCCGGCGCCGTGGTGGCCACCGTCCTCACTCCTTGAGCCAGAAGCTGACGCCGTCAAGCCAGGCGTCGAGCAGCGGCAGGTCTCCGACGATCTCGATGCTGTTGCTGCCGTCGTTGCCGCTACCGCTGGCGCTGTTGTTGCCGCTGCTGGTCGTCCTGGCCTCATGGGTGGCGCGGCGGCCGTAGACGAGCAGCAGGAGTTCGGCCAAGGGGGCGCGTACGGCGACGGTGGCCGGGGCGTGGGTGCGGCTCCAGGTGAGGGTGTCGCCGTCGAGGCCGATCAGCCAGTCCGCGGCCGTCTCCGGGGCGGTGTCGGTGGCGTGGAAGTGGAGGGTGCGGCCCTCGGACATCAGATCGCGCAGCTCCGGCTTGGCCTCGAAGACCAGCGGCAGGGAGGCGAAGCCCATCCACTCGTCGAGGGCGTCGATGGCGACCTCTTGGGCGACGGTGAAGGCCGGAGCGCCGGGGGTGGGAGCCGGGCCGGGGGTGGTGGTGTGTGGAGCGGGGGAGGCCGCGGCGATCGCGAAGTCCGCGTCGGCGCGGTGGACGACCGTCTCGTGCACCATACGGCGGGCCCAGAACTCCGGGGTCCCACCGGGAGCCACGGTCCACACCTGGGCTTCGGGGCCCGCCGCCCGCAGCGTGTCCGCAAGTTGCCCGGCGCCCTCGGCGAGCCAGGCGTCGACCGCGGCGAGGTCTTTCCCCGTGGCGCCGGAGACATCGTTGACCAGCTCGTCGGAGACGGGCTCCGCCGCCCGGGTCCGTACGATCGTCTCCGCCCAGCGATGTGCCCCGCCCAGATGCCACAGCAGCTGGCCGAGGTTCCAGTCGGGGCAGGTGGGTACGGGCGTCGCCAGGTCGGCGCCCTCGATGCGGGACCTCAACAGGTCGGTCTGAGCGACGATTTCGGCACAGTAGCGGGCATAGTTCATCGACGGCATGCCGTCACGGTAGAGCGCCGCCGGGCCGGATCCCAGCGCATTTTTCCGGGCGGCGGGCGGCGGGCGGCGGGATGCGGGCGGCGGGCCGCGACGGGCCGTGCGACACTTCCGCGCCCCCGCCCCCCGCCCCCCGCCCGCCGCCCTCCCGCTCGTCACGAGGTTCCCGCTGCCTCCTGCTTGTTGCGACGGCCCGCTATCGCGTGCCCCTCCGTGGGCCGGGTCCCGATGATGACCGTGGCGTAGAGCTCCTCGGAGTCGGTCACCGTGGGGAGCAAACCGTTGCGGGTGAAGGCCTCGACCGCCTGCCGGGCCTGCCGTTCGCTCGTCTCGACCAGCAGATGGCCTCCTGGCGCCAGCCACTGGGGCGCAGCCGCGGTCACCCGTCGCAGGACGTCGAGCCCGTCCGCCCCGCCGTCGAGCGCCACCAGCGGCTCGTACTCACGGGCCTCGGGCGGCAGCAGCCCGACCTCTTCGGTCGGTACGTAGGGAACGTTGGCCACCAGGACATCGATACGGCCGCGGAGCCCGGTGGGCAGCGCGTCGAAGAGGTCGCCCTCGTAGACCTCACCCCCGGCGGGAACGACGTTGCGGCGGGCACAGCGCACCGCGGCGGGCTCGATGTCCGCCGCGTACAGCTCGACCCGGCCCAGGGCATCGGCCAGTACGGCGCCCACCGCGCCGGAACCGCAGCACAGATCGACGACGACCGGTGGCCGCCCGGTGCGTTCGGCAGCCCGGAGACCGAGACCGACGGCCTGGCCCACGAGGAACTCGGTGCGGCGGCGCGGGACGAAGACGCCGGGATCGACGGTGACCCGCAGCCCGTAGAACTCCGCCCAGCCCACGACCTGTTCCAGGGGCAGGCCGATGACGCGCCGCTCCACCATGGCGGCGAGTTCGTCCGGCGTGCGCGCGGTGGAAAGGAGCAGCTCCGCCTCGTCCTCGGCGAAGACACAGCCGGCGGCGCGTAGTTCGGCGATGACGATGGAGCGGGAGTGCGGGGTGGAGCGGGAGGCCGCGAGGGGCGAGGGGAGCGGTGATGAGGGGGAGGAAAGAGCTGACGAGGTGGACGGCATCGGAGATGACGACATGTGAGCCTTTCGGGGCGCCGAGTGCGCTTCCCGGGTCACCTGTGCCGGACGGTCACCTGCATCGGGTGGACCGCACGGACGTGAACCGGGAGCACCTGCCTGGTCTGGCGGGGAATCGGTCTCACCTCCTCGGTCCGTTCACTGCTGGGAGCGCCACAGTACCTGACCTGGGCCTCGACGCACAGACGGACATGGCGCGGCCGCTGCGCCGCGACTGCCGCCCTCCGCTTCCCGGGCTCACCGGACCGCGGTCTCACGGCGTAACTCTCCTTGGCCGGAAAGTACTTGTCAGATTGGAAAGTACTTGTCACGCTGGATGCAGGAAGTCGGGGGCAGCTCGGAACATCCGGAGTGCGACGTGCGACGTGCGACGTGCGAGCACGCGAGCCGGGGGTTCGGAGTGCCGACTCCGAGGCCCCAGACGGAAATCAGAGCGCCAAAAGGAAACAGCGCCAAAAGGAAACAGCGGCAGCGGAAGAGCAACACACAGGGGGAATCGCATGGCTGAGTACGCCTCACGGGACGCGGCGGCCGCACTGGCCCGAGCCAAGGAGCTGGGCTCGACAGTGCGGAACGGCACGAAGTGGCATGTCCGGTATCAAGTGATCTACGGCTGCGCGGCCGCGGTCATGGTGCTGTCCGTCGGGCTCTTGGCCCCGCCGTATGGGGTGGCGATCGGCACCGGCATCTGGGTGGCCACCATCGTGGCACTGTCGGTCTACGCGGCCCGGCAGCGTGTTGCCCGGCGCGGGTTCGGGCGGCGGCACGCCGGCTTGATCACGGTGTGGGCGCTGCTCTTTCTCGCGGTACTGATCCCCGGCACCCTCTGGCATCAGGGTGCCGCGTCGTGGTGGGTACCCGGCGCAGTGGTGGTGGCCCTTCCCGGCCTGATAGGCGGCTATTTGGAGGCGCGACGGTGACCGAAACGCGTCACGGGGCACATCCACGTCACGAACTCGACGAGGTGATCCACGCCCCGGTCCGCTTCTCCATCGTGGCGACCCTGGCGGCCGCCGAGAAGGCCGAGTTCGCCTTCGTCCGCGACACCGTCGAGGTGAGCGACTCGGTCCTGTCGCGGCAGGTCGCCACCCTGGAGAAGGCCGGCTATGTCGCCATCACCAAGGGGTACGTCGGCAAGCGCCCGCGGACCTGGCTCGCCCTGACGTCCGACGGCCGCGCCGCCTTCGCCGCGCACTGCCAGGCGCTCCGGGCAATAGCGGGCGATGGAGCCGACGGAGGCTGACGGAGGCCACGGGGGAGGGGTGGGCAGGACCGCTGACGGGCGACGAGGGCGCTGGGCAGGCAAGCAGGCAGGCAAGCTCGGCTCTGGGCGGGCGCAACCGGCGCCTGGGCGCAGTCCAGTTGACTTTGAGCGCACTCCAACTCATACCGTCCGGGACGGGATTCCGGAACAGGCCCGACACATGGGCCCCGGTCTCAGGGCTCTGGTCTCGGAGCCCTGGTCTCAGGGGGCAGGGTCCAGTGATCAGGCCTCAGCGATCAGGCCTCAGTGATCAGGTCTCTGGGATGGGTGCCGAGATCCCCGACCGTCCGCCGTACGTCCAGGAGGAAGCAGCAGCATGACCACGACGAACATCCCGACGCGTCACCTCGGTGAGCTGGTGGTCTCCGCGCAGGGGCTCGGCTGCATGGGCATGAGCCACGGCTATGGGGAGTCGGACGACGCACAGTCCGTCGCGACCATCCACCACGCGCTCGACCTCGGCGTCAGCCTCCTGGACACCTCCGACTTCTACGGAGCGGGACACAACGAGGAGCTGATCGGCCGGGCGATCGCCGGCCGGCGGGACGAGGTGGTGCTGGCGACGAAGTTCGGATTCGCCAACCGGCTCGGTGAGCCGACCATGATCCGCGGCGACGCCGCCTACGTACGCGAGGCCTGCGACGCCTCGCTGCGCCGGCTCGGGGTCGACCACATCGACCTCTACTACCAGCACCGCGTCGACCCCGATGTGCCGATCGAGGAGACCGTCGGTGCGATGGCCGAACTCGTCGCGGCCGGCAAGGTGCGTCACCTCGGGCTGTCCGAAGCGAGTGCGGCGACCCTCCGCCGGGCGCATGCGGTGCATCCGATTGCCGCGCTGCAGAGCGAGTGGTCGCTGTGGACCCGCGATCTGGAGGACGAGATCGCGCCGGTGTGCCGTGAACTCGGCATCGGTCTGGTGCCGTTCTCGCCGCTCGGGCGCGGATTCCTGACCGGGCGCTACACCTCGGTGAAGGGGCTGCCGGAGTCTGATGTGCGCCGCAGCCAGCCGCGCTTCGCCGACGGCAACCTGGAGCAGAACCTGGCCATCGTGGAGAAACTCGACGCACTCGCCGCCGAGAAGGGCGTCAGCGCCGGACAGCTCGCCCTGGCCTGGGTCCAGCACCGCGGGGCCGATGTCGTGCCGATCCCCGGCACCCGCCGCCAGAAGTACCTGGAGGAGAACCTCGGCGCCCTCACCATCGAGCTGACCGCCGAGGAACTCACCGCCATCGACGCCGCCGCCCCGGCAGGCCGAATAGCCGGAACGCGCTACGACGAGGTCAGCATGACGTTCGTCGACGGCTGACGGCTGACGGCTGACGGCTGACGGCTGACGGGTGACGGCTGACGGGTGACGGGTGACGGGTGACGGGTGACGGGTGACGGGCCTGGGGGCTGAGAGGCTGAGGGGGAGAAGGGGGGACGGGGGAGGACTGGCGGCCCGACGGTTCGGTCACTGCGGCGACATGACCTCGTAGAGGTTGTGGGAGTCGTCGCGGAAGAACAGGCCACGGGCGCACAGGGGATGGTCGGTCCGGCCGTTGTCCGGCTCGGTGGGGTCGTTGCCGTAGGGGATGCCGGCGGCCCGGAGGCGGGCGAGGATTCCGTCGAACGTCTCGGGGTCGACGTCGAAGGCGAGGTGATGACCTTCGGCGTCCGGCGCGGTCATGAAGTCGAGGGTGAGCGTCTCGTTCACCCGGACCGGGAGGAAGTGTCCCCGTCGCCCGGCCGGCGGGAGTTCCGGCAGGCCCATGACCGAGGCGAAGAAGTGGGCGGCCGCGCGGTGATCGGCGGCCGGGACGATGGTGTGGTTGAGGGTCACGGCCATCAGGCACCCCCGGGGTCGTTGAGGGTTCCGTGCAGCAGTACGGCGATGAGTTCCTCGGGGGTGAGCGGCGCAGCGGCGTCCGGCGCCGGTGTCTGCAGCCGGGTGAAGAGCAGGCCCAGAAAGGCGGCGGCAACCTTCTCGGGGCTCAGGCGGAAGGCGGTCCGGTCGGGTTCGATCAGCTCGATGACGGCGTTGCGCAGGGCGGTGACGGACTGCGCCCGGCCGTCCGGCGGCGGATCCTCACCGTCCCGGGTGCCGGTGCCGGTGCCGGTGCCGGTGCCGGGCCCGCGGCCCCGACGGTGCCCCGAGGCGTGGAGGGCGCCGACGACGGTGCCCATGCGTTCCATATGGGCACGCAGCGCCTCGGCGGCCTCGGCCAGCCGGTCGGCGAGTGGCTCGTCCAGGGAGATCGAGGCGAGTTCGCGCAGCACATGGTCGGCGCCGACAGCCTCGGCGACACAGGCGTCCAGTACCTCGTCCTTGTCCTTGAAGGCCCGGAAGATCGTGGCCTCCCCGATGCCGGCGGCGCGGGCGATCTGGCTGGTGGTGACGGCCGCGCCGTACTCCGCCACGAGCGGCAGCGCGGCGGCCACGATCATGGCGCGACGCTCCTCGACGCTCATACCGGGCGCGCGTCGACGGGAGGGTGGTGGTGTCATGACCCGACGGTACGGAGTGAGTGCTCACTCCGTCAATGGATGCGCGTAGGCGCGCCCCGCTCCTTAGACTGCTTGCAGCGCGAGAGGGCCGGTTCCGACGGCCGCAGTTCTTGGGCCGTCGCCCGTACGGAAGGACGGCGAGCCATGGACTGGAAGCTCGAACTGGTGCCGGTTCCGGTCACCGATGTGGAACGGGCGAAGCGCTTCTACAGCGAGCAGATGGGCTTTGCCGTCGATCACGACATGAGCCTCGGCGAAGAGGCACGCATCGTGCAGCTGACGCCGCCGGGATCGGGCTGCTCGATCGTCATCGGCGCAGGCAGCGGCGTCACGGAGGTGCAGCCAGGCTCGCTGCAGGGGCTGCAATTGGTGGTCCCCGACATTGCCGCGGCCCGTGCGCAACTGGTCGAACGGGGGGTGCCGGCCGGCCCCGTGCAGCATGTCGAGAACGGTGCGATGGTCGACGGCCCCGACGGGGCATGGAACTCGTTCGTCTACTTCAGCGACCCGGACGGCAATGGCTGGGCGTTGCAGGAACGACCTCCCGAGAGCTGAGCGGGGCGGGCGCGGCGGGCCCGGTGGGCGTGGTGGGTGCAGCGGGCTCCTGGGGGCGGTGCGGTGGGGGGCCTGGCGGAGGGTGAATTCGGTTGCCCGGAACCGTTCCGATGCGCTTGCATCGGATGCTACGAGCTACGAGCCGCGGGCAATGGGCAACGGGCAACGACCATGGACGACTTCGGGCGACTGGTGAGGTGGGGCGGTATGGCGGCGGTGGGGAGCGGGGAGAGGGTGGCGTGGGCGGAGGAGGCGCTGCGGCTGTACGGGCTGTCCGAAGAGGGCTGGCGGCGGAGCCCGAGTGGGAATCTGCGGGAGTTGCTCACGGATCTCCTGCAGTGGTGCGACGCCACCCAGCACGGGTTTGAGCGGGCGCTGGCGGCCGCCCGTGCGCAACGCGAGGCGGAATCTCCCGGAGCCGCTGAAGCCGCCGAAGGTGCAGCAGGCGCCGCGGGCACGGAGAGCGCCGGGAGCGCGGGGAGCGCGGGGAGCCCCGGGGGTGTGGGAAGCGCCTGAGCGCCGTGCGAGTACCGGAGTTGGGGAGGGCGCGGGAGTGTCTGAGTGTCACGGACGCGGCCCGGGGCCGGGGGCCGGGGCCGGACGTTTCTGAGCGCTGTGGAGGGCCCGGCGGTAACGGATGCCGGGGCTCAGGCCTCTGCCGGATGGCGCTGGGGGTAGGTGGCCTCCAGGTGGGCGATATGGGCGCGGCCCCAGGCGCCGAGGGGGGCCAGTGCCTCGTTCAGTGAGAGGCCGAAGTCGGTGAGTGAGTATTCGACCTTCGGTGGCACCTGGGGAAAGTGCTCGCGGTGCACGATGCCGTCGGCCTCCAGTTCGCGCAGCTGCTGGGTCAGTACCTTTTCGCTGATCTTCGGCAACTCCCGCCGCAGTTCACCGAACCGCTGTGGGCGCTCGGCCAGCGCCCACAGCAGCAGCACCTTCCATTTGCCGCCGATGACGTCCACCGCGGCGTCCAGTCCGCATTCGTACGGGCCCTTGCGTGCGCTCATGACGTTCCCCCTGGTGTGGTCCTTGCCGGGCCAAGTATCGGACGCGTACCGGCCCGGCGGGCAAGGGAGTTCGGCGCGAGGGGCGCTCACAGGCCCTGGGCGGCCATCCACTCCGGGTCGGGGTCGATGTTCTGCAGTACCTCGATCAGGGTGCCCTCGGGGCCCCATACGTTGAAGCGGCGCTGGCCCCACGGCTCGTCCCGCAGGGGTTCGGCGATGGAGACGCCCTTGGCGCGCAGGGCGGCCTCCTCGGCCGCGGCGTCCGTCACGAGGAAGCCGAGGAGTACGCCGCCGGTCTCCTGGGTGCGGAAGCCGGCGGGCATGGCCTCATGGCCGCGCTGGACGAAATCCAGGGTGTATTCGGGGTGTTGGGGGTGCTGGAGGCTGGCGTACCAGTCCAGCTCCGCCAGCGGGCGGAAGCCGAAGTGGTCGGCGTAGAAGCGGGTGCTGGCGGCGACGTCGTCGGTGAGCAGGGCGGTGCCGATTTTGGCGAAGCGCATGGTGATCCTCTCCGTTGGCGGCGGCCGGTCCGCAGCGCAACAACTCCAGTTGTAGTACTTTGACTGTAGTGGTTGCTAGTGGTTTTCGGAGAAGAGTTTTCCGGGAGTCCGGGAGGGGCCGGATCCGGAGGAGGCGGGCGACATGGAGCGAGGTGGACGACATGGTGCGTAACCCTGAGCGGCGGGCTGCGCTGGTGGATGCCGCGATCGAGGTGCTGGCGCGGGACGGTGCGCGCGGGCTGACGTTCCGGGCCGTCGATACGGCCGCGGGCGTGCCCCAGGGCACCGCCTCCAACTACTTCGCCAGCAGGGACGATCTGCTGGCCCAGGTCACCGCGCAGATCCATCAGCGCATCGCGCCGGACCCGGACGAGGTCACCGCGGTGATGGCCGCGCCGCCGAGCCGGGCACTGGTCGTCGAGCTGATGGGGTGGATCAATCGCCGGGTGGCCGAGAACCGCACCGGCTACCTGGCGATGCTGGAGCTGCGCCTGGAGGCGACCCGGCGGCCCGAGCTGCGGGCGGAGCTGACCCGGGCCATCCGGGCGACCCTCGACGACGACATCCGCTTCCACCTGGAGAACGGGCTGCCGGGTGACCGTACCGCCGTGGTGTTGATCTACCTCGCCATGACGGGGCTGATGCTGGAGCAGCTCACGCTGCCCGGGGTGGTGCCGGACGAGGAGACCGAGGGGCTGATCTCGGCGCTCGTCGACCGTGCGATCGGGCCGGAGGACGAGAAGTAACGGGCGCGCGGGTCCTAGCCGGCGTACGGGCGGGTCGCGCGGGCCTCGCGAAGGGTCACCGCCCACCAGGTGAGCTGGTGGAGCAGGGTGTCGGCGGCCTGGGCGGCCGGGGCCGGGTCGTGCAGGTGGCCGGTGCCGTCGAAGAGGTTGCCGGCGAGCGGGAAACTCACCGTTTCGCGCACCGTGGTGGCGTGCAACTCGGCGAACACCAGGCGCAGTTGCTCGACGGCGCGGAGGCCGCCGGAGATCCCGCCGTACGACACGAAGCCGACCGGCTTGGCCTGCCACTGGGGGTGCAGCAGGTCGATGGCGTGCTTGAGCGGGGCCGGGAAGGAGTGGTTGTACTCCGGGGTGATCACGACGAAGGCGTCCGCCTCGTCGACGCGCTTGGCGAAGGCCTCGTACTCCTCGCTGCCGTAACGGAGTTCGTACGGGCGGACGGCGTCCAGGTCGATGACGTCCACGTCGATGTGCGGGTGGCTCTCGGTGTGCCGGGTGAACCAGTTCGCGATGACGGGCGCGAACCGGCCCTCCCGGGTGCTGCCGATGATCACTGCGAGGCGGTACGGGTGCTCGGACATGCGGGGCCCTTCGTGGCGTGCGGCGTGAGTCGGTGAGCGGCGGGGTGCCGTCGGGACTGGACGCTAGGACCTCAACCGAGCTTGAGGTCAAGCGAGCAGAGTGGCGCGCCCGTGCGCCGCCACCTGGGCCGTCTGCCGGGCCCCGCCTACCGGGCCGCCTGCCGGGTCACTCCGCCCCGAACAGCTTCAGCAGCTCCGCCTTCTCGAACATTCGGGCCGTGTCGATCGCCGACGGGGTGCCTGCCGCCGGGTCCGCGCCGTGTGCGATCAGGACCTTGACGACCTCGTCCTCGGCCTTGAAGACCGCGCCGGCGAGCGGGGTCTGGCCGCGGTCGTTGGGGCGGTCGGCGTCGGCGCCGCGCTGCAACAGGGCCTCCACGGTGGCGGGGTGGCCGTGGTACGCCGCCAGCATCACGAGCGAGTCGCCCTTGTCGTTCGTCAGGTTGGCGGGTACGCCCGCGTCCACGTATGCGGCGACGGTGTCGGTGTCGCCGTGCCGTGCCAGGTCGAACACCTTGGCCGCGAGCTGCAGCACCTCGGGGTCGTGCGCGTGCTCGATCGCCTCGGGCCCCTGCGGCTCGGAATTCGCGTCGCTCATGGTCGCCGGCCTCCTGCTGGTGGTGGGTGATACGTGCGTGCACTGTGTCATCGCCACTTTATGCAGGCCATGGCCGCTGCGGCAGCGGGCGCGGGGTTGCCGTGGGCTGGGGTCGGTGCGGGTTTGCCGTGGGCTGGGGCCGGTTCGCCTACGGGTTGTGGGTGGTGGGTCGGAGGGGACGCCCGGTAACCCTCCCCCAGCCTTCGGCCGGGAGGTGCCCCCACGGCGCGGGCGACGCGGGTCCCGGAGGTTCTTCACCCCGTTGTTCGCTCCGGGTCCTGCGGGCGGCTCACCGGACATCCCCTCCGACCGCCGTACGTACGCGGCTGACCCGCCGTACCAATCACCGTCACGACCATGCGCGGCACCCCTTGGCAGGGACCTGGTCATTCCGCCCGCAGATGGGGCGCGGCCGAGGTGGGGGCCGTGACGGACGGTGTCACCGGCCGGCAGTCGGCGACGCTGGACGGTTGGAGGGGATGTACCGGTGCCCGCCCGCAGGACTGGAGCGAACGCCGGGGTGCTCAATCGCACGTAGCCGCGTCGCCCGCGCCGAGGACGGGTACCGGTGCGTCCCCTCCGACCCCCGCGGCAACCACGCACCCCGCAAAACCCCAGCCCCCACCACGCCGCACCGCCCCAGAAGCAAGTGACGGATCGGCCGCGCCACGCAGGGGCGCGGGGAACGGCGCGACCAGCCACAGCCGCACCCGCAGACGAACAACGCAACCGCAAAGCCCCCCACGGCTCAGAACGCCGCGCGGATTCCCCCCACCCGCGTGCCGCCGCCAAGGAGAGGAGCGTCCTCAAGGCGGGTGAGGACGGGGACGTCGAGGCCCATGAGGCGGAGGGTGCGGGCGAGGACGGGGCCGAGGGTGCGCGTGGCGCCGTCGTCGATCTTGAAGGCCAGGGCGCGGCCGTCGGGGAGGGCCAGGGCCTGGACGGCCTCGGCGCCCATCTTGGAGAGGGTGCCGGGGAGGGCCTGCATCAGCCACGTGTCGGGGCGGCGGGTTCCGGCGACGTACTCCGGGTGGGCGCGCATCGCATCCGCGACCCGTCGCTCAGGGGTGCCGGGATCGGCCATGACGAAGTGCCGGAAGGCGCGGGCCAGCCCGGTCAGCGACAGCGACAGCAGGGGCGCCCCGCAGCCGTCCGTGCCGACATGGGCGACGTCCTCGCCGCTTGCGGTGCGGACCCCCTCGGCCACCAGCTGCTGCAGCGGATGGGCCTCGTCGAGATACGTGGCGAGCGGCCAGCCGTTGAGCGCGGCGGCGGCCAGCATCGCGGTGTGCTTGCCCGAGCAGTTCATGGTGAGGCGGTCGCGGACCTGGCCCGAGGCGAGGTAGGCCTCCGCCTCCTCGGGGTCCAGCGGCAGGTCGGCGGGCGTCTGGAGGTGGTCGGCGGTCAGGCCGTGCTCGGCCAGCATGGTCCGTACGAGGTCGAGGTGGAACGGCTCGCCGGAGTGGCTCGCGGCGGCCAGCGCCAGCCGCTCGCCGGAGAGGTCCAGACCCGCCCGCAGCACCGCCGCGGCCTGCATCGGCTTGTTCGTGGAGCGGGGGAAGACGGGGGCGGTGACATCGCCCAGCGCCCACTCCACGCTGCCGTCGGCGGCGAGCACCACGAGGGAACCGCGGTGCCGGCCCTCGACGAAGCCGGAGCGGACGACCTCGGCGAGGACGGGGGAGACGGCGGAGGAAGCGGGTGAAGCGGAGGAAGCGGAGGAAGCGGGAGAAGCGGGGGAAAGCGCGGCCGCCGGGGAATCCGGGGACGTGGTGGATTCCGAGGTCGGCTCGGATATGGGGGTGGGCGAGGTCATCGTCGGCCTTCCGGGAGTGGCCTGCGCCCCCCTGAGGCTTGTGGCCCGGTCAGGACAGCAGGTCGTCTACTTGCGCTTCGCCTTCACGGTACCTGCGGGCAATTTCGGCGCTGCAATCGTCGGTGGTGCGCTGCAGGGACTGACGGCGCCGGGACACCTGCTGTTCGTAGCGGATCAGCCGGCCCATCGCGTCGTGCAGCTCCTGGTCCGTACGCGCGGTGAGGTCGGACAGCTCCACCTCGCCGAGCATGTCCTCGGCGAGCCTGCGGTACTCCTCGCTGTGCGGCGTACCGAGCGTCACATGCCGGGCGGAGGAGCGGTGCCGCGACGGCAGGTCCGTCAGGATCTCCGGGAGCCGGTCCAGCAGCGGTGAGTGCTGGGCGGTCCGGCGGGCGATCTCGGCCCGCAGGATGTCGATCCGGCCCTGCAACAGCCGCCGCAGATAGCTGAGATCGGCCTCTTCCTGCTGGGAGTCACGCCGTACGACCCGTAGCTCGGGCAGCCCCAGGCCGGACAGATCGGGCGTGGTGGCCGGCAGGCAGCGGTCGCGCTGCTGCGGGGGGCGGGGGTGCTGCGCCTGGCCTGCCTGGAGCATGGGGCCGTCCTCGGTGCCGGGGGGCTCGACGCGAGCCGTCGCTGTGGTCGTCGTCAGGGCGGTGGGGGGTGGTGGGGTGGCGGGCGCCGGATGGGCGGGGTCCGTCGTGGGGGTGGTCGATGTCGTCCGTCCGGTCGGTGTCGTACGGGCGGTTGGTACGGGACCGGGTGTCTGTCCGGCGCCGAGAGTGCTCATGAATCGTTCCGTCCCCTCGTCCGGTGCCGCGTCCTGGGCATGTTGTCCATGAAACGCACCACGTGCACGCATCGTGCCACTCTGGGCGGTCCTTCTGCAGGGCCATGGCACCCGAACGGCCCCCGTGGGGGCACGGCTGTCCGAAGGCGGTGGGCCGCCCGGCATGATGGCGGGTATGCGAGCTGTGGTGCAAAGGGTTGACGGTGCCCGCGTCGAGGTGGCGGGCGAGACGGTCGGGGAGATCGTCGGTGAGGGGCTGTGCGTGCTGGTGGGGGTCACGCACGAGGACACGAAGGAGAAGGCGGCGCAGCTCGCCCGCAAGCTGTGGTCGGTGCGGATTCTGCAGGGCGAGAAGTCCTGCTCGGACACCTCGGCACCGCTGCTGGTGATCAGCCAGTTCACTCTCTACGGTGACGCCCGCAAGGGCCGCCGCCCCACCTGGAACGCCGCCGCACCGGGGCCGGTCGCCGAGCCGCTGGTCGACGAGGTCGTCGCGCAGCTGCGGGCGCTGGGCGCCCATGTGGAGACCGGCCGCTTCGGTGCGTCCATGAAGGTGTCGCTGACGAACGACGGGCCGTTCACGGTGATGGTGGAGGTGTAGCCCACCCCGGTGGTTTGCGCCGGGGTGGCCGCAAGCCCGCCCCGGTGGCCCGCGCCGGGTCGGCCCCCACCGGGACCGGCCCTACGGCTCGACGACGACCTCCTGGGCCGCGGCCGTGGTGCCCGCCATCAGGGGCGCGTCGACCGGCACGTTCCGCTTGACCAGGGCGAGCGCGATCGGGCCGAGCTCGTGGTGGCGGGCCGAGGTGGTGATGAAGCCGAGCTGCCTGCCCTCCTCGCCCTCCGAGGCGAGGCGGACGGGGGTGCCGTGCGGGGGCAGATGGACCTCGCTGCCGTCCAGGTGCAGAAAGACCAGCCGACGGGGCGGCTTGCCCAGGTTGTGGACCCGGGCGACGGTCTCCTGGCCGCGGTAGCAGCCCTTCTGGAGGTGGACGGCGCTGCCGATCCAGCCCAGCTCGTGCGGGATGGTGCGGTGGTCGGTCTCCAGGCCCAGGCGGGGGCGGTGGGCCTCGACGCGCAGGGCCTCCAGCGCCAGGACGCCGGCCGCCGGGCCGTGGTCCGCGGCGAAGGACTCCAGGTCGGCACGCGGCAGGAACAGATCGCGGCCGTGTGCGGTCTCCCGTACGACGGCGTTTCCGGGCACCTCGGCGATGGAGCCGGCCGGCAGATGGACGAGGGCGATCTCGTCGGTGCGGTCGGCGACCTCGACCCGGTAGAAGAACTTCATGCTCTCCAGGTAGGCGATCAGTGCCTCCTGGTTGCCGGGTTCGGTGTGCATCCAGGTCGTCTCGCCGTCGTCGACGAGGGAGACCGCATGCTCGATGTGGCCGTGCGCGGACAGGACCAGCGCCTCGGTGGCATGGCCGGGCGGGAGGTCGCTGACGTGCTGGGTGAGCAGCAGATGCAGCCAGCTCAGCCGTTCGGGGCCGGTGACGGTGACCACGCCACGGTGGGAGAGGTCGACGAAGCCGGAGCCGTCGGCGAGGGCGCGCTGTTCCCGGAAGAGGTCGCCGTAGTGCGCGGCGACGCCTTCGTCGGGGGCCTCGGCCGGGACGGCGCCGGGCAGCGACAGCAGGGGGCTGGCGGGTGAAGGTCGCGGCATGGGGCCAGCCTACGACTCGGGGGCGACTGCCTCAGCCGTCGCCCTCGGCGGCCTTGGCGCGGCAGGCCGCACAGCGCCCGAAGATCGCGAAGTGCTTCATGTCCGTCTCGAAGCCGAACTGTTCGCGCAGCATCGCCGTGAAGGGCTCGGCCACCGACAGATCCGCCTCGATGACCTCCGTGCAGTCCCGGCAGACCAGGTGCATGTGGTGGTGGCGGTCGGCGAGGTGGTAGGTCGGGGCGCCGTGTCCGAGGTGGGCGTGGCTGACCAGGCCCAGCTCTTCGAGGAGCTCCAGGGTGCGGTAGACCGTGGAGATGTTCACCCCGCCCGCCGTCTTGCGCACCTCGGTGAGAATGTCGTCCGGGGTGGCATGCTCCAGTCTGTCCACAGCCTCCAGCACGAGCTGACGCTGCGGGGTCAGGCGGTATCCGCGCCTGCGGAGGTCGCTCTGCCAGTCGGTGGTCACCACACGGCCAGTGTAGAAGGGCGGGCCGTGGGTGTCCGTACGTCGCCCGGTCAGCCGGCCGCCCGTACACCGCGCAGATAGCGGGCCAGGTCACTGACGGCGGCGGGGTTGCGGGGGCTCTCGACGAGGTCGGCGTAGTCCATGACGTAGATCCGGTGGTGCTTGACGGCCGAGACGCCGGCGAGCGGCCCGTACGACATCAGGAACGCCTTCTTCTGGGCGGCGGAGGTGTCGCCGTAGTTGTTGATGACGATGACGTCGGGGTCGCGGGCGACGACGGTCTCCCAGCCGACGGTCGTCCAGGAGTCCTTGAGGTCCTTCATGACGTGGTCCCCGCCGGCCTTGGTGATGATGTCGTGCGGTCCGGCGTACTTGCCCGAGGTGAAGGGCTTGTCGCGGCCGTCGTCGTAGAGGAAGACGGAGGGCCGGTCGGCGGGTGCGGGGGCCTTGGCGGCGGCGTCGGCCACCTGCTTCTTGTACTTCTTCACCAGGGCGGCGGCGCGGTCCTCGACGTCGAAGATCTTCCCGAGCGTCGTCAGGTCGGTGTAGAGCGCCTCCAGGGGCGGCATCACCCCGCGGGCGCCGTCCCTGCCGTTGCGGCAGGACTCGGTCAGCACATGGCTGCCGATGCCGAGCTTCTTCAGGGCGGCGGGGGTGAGGCCGTTGTCCTCGCCGAAGCCGTAGTTCCAGCCAGCGAAGACCAGGTCGGCGCGGGCGTCGAGGGCGATCTCCTTGGTGAGCGTCTTCTTGCCGAGCCAGGGGACCTTGTCGTACGCGGCCTTCCAGGGGACGCCGTCGAGGTCGCCCTTGTCGTCGGGCATGACATAGCCGGCCATCCGGTGCTCCAGGCCGAGCGCGAACATGATCTCGGTGATGCCGACGTCGTTGGTGACCACACGGGCGGGCGGCTTGTCGTAGGTGGTGCGCACGCCGCAGTTCTCCACGGTGACGGGGTAGTGGCCGGAGGCGTTGGCGGGGCGCCGGTCGTGCGCGGCGCCGCTGTCGTCGTCGGAGATCTTCGCGCCGCAGCCGGTCAGGGCGAGCGCGAGGGCGAGGGCGGTGAGTGGGGCGGTGGGGCGGCGCATGGTGGTCCTCAGGAGTCGGCGGCGGGGGCGGGGAGGCGGTCGAACAGCAGCTGGACGGCGCCCGATTCGGGATGCCGTACGCGGTGGGCGCGGACGCCGAAGACCTCGGCGAGCAGCTCCGGGGTGAGCACGTCGTAGGGCGGGCCCGCGGCGACGATCCGGCCGCGGTCGATGACATACAGCTCGTCGCAGTGCAGGGCGGCCAGATTGAGGTCGTGCAGCGCGGTCAGCACCGTCAGCCCGCTGTCCCGCACCAGCGCCAGCACCGCCAACTGCTGGGCGATGTCCAGGTGGTTGGTCGGCTCGTCGAGGACCAGCACCCGCGGGTCCTGGGCCAGCGCGCGGGCGATGAGCACCCGCTGTTTCTCGCCGCCGGACAGGCTGAGGAAGCCGCGTCCGGCCAGATGGCCGGCGCCGACCCGGGCCAGCGCCCGTGTGCAGCGCTCGCGGTCCGCCGCGCTCGCCCGGCCCGAGCCGCGCTGGTGCGGCAGCCGCCCCATCGCGACGACCTCGGTCACGGTGAAGTCGAACTCCGTGCTCGCCTCCTGGGGCAGCGCGGCCAGCAGCCGGGCGCCCGTGCGCGCGTCCATGGCGTGCAGATCCGCGTCGTCCAGCCGTACGGTCCCGGCGGCCGGGCGCAGCGCGCGGTAGACACAGCGCAACAGGGTCGATTTTCCGCTGCCGTTGGGGCCGACCAGGCCGACCACCCGGCCGCTGCCGGCCCGCAGGGTGATGTCGTGGACCAGGCGGTTCCCGGCCACCTCCACGGACAGGTCCGTGACGTCGATCCGCATCAGGCGCCGCCTCCGAAGGTGTAGCCGCGCCGCCGCATCAGCACGACGAAGCAGGGCACGCCGATGACGGCGGTGAGCACGCCGACCGGCAGTTCGACGGGCGCCAGCAGCACCCGGGAGAGCAGATCCACCCACACCAGCAGCACCGCGCCGAGCAGCGGCGCGACGGCCAGTACCCGGCGGTGGTCGGCGCCGACCAGCATCCGGGCCACATGCGGCACCATCAGCCCGACGAAGCCGATCGCGCCGCTGACCGCGACCACCGCTCCGGTGCCGGCGGCCGCGACGACGAACAGCTCGCGGCGCAGCCGGTTCACCTGCACCCCCAGGGCGGTGGCGGTCTCGTCGCCCATGGCCAGCGCATTGAGCCGGCCCGCGGAGAGCAGCAGATGGGCGAGCGCGCCGGCCACCGCGGCCGCGGCGATCGGCACCGAGCCCCAGCCGGCCCCGCTCAGGCTCCCGAGCAGCCACATCATCGCCGAGCGAGCCGCCTCGCCGCGGTCGGCGGTGAACACCATGAGGGTGGTGAGGGCGGAGAAGCCGTAGTACATCGCGGTGCCGGTCAGCACCAGACGCAGCGGGGTGAGCCCGTGGGCGGTGCGTGCGGCGGCGTACACCAGGGCCATGGCGGCCAGCGCGGAGACGAAGGCCGCCGCCGACAGCGCCCAGACGCCGAGTGCGCCGAGCGCCCCGAAGAGCAGGACGGCGTTGGCGCCGACGGCGGCCCCGGAGGAGATACCGAGCACGAAGGGGTCGGCGAGCGCGTTGCGGACCAGGGCCTGGACGGCCACACCGAGGGCGGCGAGCCCGGCGCCGACGACGGCAGCCAGAACGGCGCGCGGGAAGCGCAGCTCCCACACGATGGTGTAGGCGGCGGCCTCGTCGGAGGAGATCGTGCCGCCGGTCAGCCCGGCGCCCAGATACCGCAGCACCTCGGCCCAGCTCAGACCGGCCGCGCCGAGCCCTACGCCGCACAGCAGGGAGCCGAGCAGGACGGCCGTGAGCCCGGCGAGCAGGGGTATGACGGGCAGCCGCCGGGCGGCCGGTGGCGCGCCGGTCCCGTCCGTCGTCGGATGCGCGCTGGTGGTCGCCACGGTCGGTCGGCCGCCTCGGGGTCGGGCCGCGTCCCTACGTACCAAGGGGCGGCCCGGGGCCGCGAGGGCCGGGCGGCGTCCCCTCGCAGTCCACGGCGAGTTGTACGGGAAGCTGCGCGCACCGCGGGCAATCGGGCTTGCGGAAGGAGACCTTCCGCCTACCGTTGCGGGTCAGCGCCGGACTTCGACCGGCTTCCCCCGCGGGGCGCTGGCGGGGAGAGCGGGACTCTCCCCGGGGTGGCTCAGGGGTTGTAGGGCGTGCCGTCCGGCCGGAAGAAGGAGACGCCGTCCGGCATGTCGTCGGGCAGGCTCTCCGCCCACTCCTTGAGGTCGGCGACCTTCTTCAGATGCGCGGACATGTACGGGCGCAGCGGCACGTCCGGGGTGGACTTCTCGCCGACCCACATCAGGTCGCTGTTGACATAGCCGTAGAGCCGCTTGCCGCCGCTGTACGGGCCGGAGGCGGCGGTGCGCGCGATGGCGTCGGTGGCCAGGTCGATCTGCGGCTTCTGGTCGGCCAGCTCGCCGTACCAGACCTCCACCACGCCCTGGTCGCGGCACATCACGATCTCGACCTTGCGGTCCGCGTCGATGCGCCAGAAGCCGCTCTCGGACTCCAGCGGGCGGACCTTCTTGCCTTCGGCGTCGAGCACCCAGCTGTGGGAGGTGTACTCGAGGAAGTCACGGCCGTCGTGGCTGAAGGTGACCTCCTGCCCGAAGTTGCACTTCTCGGTGCCCGGGAATTCGGCGACGCCGGCGCCCTCCCAGTTGCCGAGGAGGAAGGCGAGCGGCACCAGGGCCGGGTTCAGGTCGGACGGGATCTCGATCATGAGAGCTCAGGCGATCTATAGAGAGGGGGATCGACAGGGGCGCGGGCGGCGCTCCTGCGACGGGTGGTGGGAGACGGGCTCAGCGCTGGCCCTGGTAAAGCTTCTTCCAGGTCAGACCGGCGAACGCGATGACGCCGATGCCGACCAGAACCAGCAGGGTGGTGAAGAATGCCTCAAGCACGAGCGCGCTCCTTGAACGGAGTGAGGGTGTAACGGACCGCCTGCGAGTCTAGTCGGCGGCGGTGACAGCGGCGCTGTGAGGTCCGCCGCGCCTACTCTTGCCTCATGGCGAAGAAGCTCGTGATCAAGGTGACGGCGGGTGCGGATGCGCCCGAGCGGTGCTCGCAGGCGTTCACGGTGGCGGCGGTGGCGGTGGCCAGCGGCGTCGAGGTGTCCCTGTGGCTGACCGGGGAGTCCGTGTGGTTCGCGCTGCCGGGGCGGGCGGCGGATTTCGAGCTGCCGCACTCGGCGCCGCTGCCGGAGCTGATCGACGGGATCCGCGCGGGCGGCGGGGCGATCACGGTCTGCACCCAGTGCGCGGCCCGGCGGGACATCGAGCAGAAGGACCTGATCGAGGGGGCCGGGATCGCCGGTGCCCAGGTGTTCGTCAGCGAGATCATGCCGGACGACGTCCAGGCGCTGGTGTACTGAGCGCTCCCACGGGAGCTGCCCGTCCCGGGCGGCCCGTCCGGGGCTGAACGTCCCGGGCCGGCCCGTCCCGACCGCGCGGCAGGGCCCGGGGACACGCCCGGGCCTACTGCGGGTGTTTGTCGTCGCCCCGGTCGTCCAGTTCGCGCCACCAGCGGTCGGACTCGGGGTCGCCGGACTCGTCCCACCAGCGCTCGCCGGGCTCGCGCCGGTTGCCGATCACGGCCGCGACCGGCGGGATGACCATGGCGACCACGCACATGCCCACCGCGACCGGGACCGACCACAGCCGCACCACACCCCAGGCCAGGACGAACAGCACCAGGCACACGCCCATCAGGACGAAGTACCTGCGGTGACGGCGCTCTACGGGCGACCGGCGGTGCGCGTCCATATCTCCACGGTAAGTCCGTGCCGGGCAGGACAGAAGCCGGGGAGAAGGCCCGGTGCCGGCCGTGCACGGCACGGAGGGCCGCACCCCCAGCCAAGGCGTCCAAACCCCTGGGGTGCGGCCCTCCGGCCGTAGGGAGGGTGGCGTCGGAATCCGGGCTGCCCCGGGGAGCCGACGCCACTCCTGCTGCCGTCAGACGGCGATGGCAACCTCCGCCAGGCCGCCCTTCTGGGCGACGACGGTGCGGTCCGCGGTGCCGCCCGGGACGAGCGCACGCAGCGTCCAGGTGCCCTCGGCCGCGTAGAAGCGGAACTGTCCGGTCGCCGAGGTGGGGACCTCGGCGGTGAACTCGCCGGTGCTGTCCAGCAGTCGGACGTAACCGGTGACGGGCTCGCCGTCGCGGGTCACGCTGCCCTGGATCGTGGTCTCACCGGGCTTGATGGTCGAGGCGTCCGGGCCGCCTGCCTGTGCTCCACACATGGGGGTACTTCCTTGAGGGGTTCGGGGGAGAAGCGTGCTTGCTTACTTGGCGGCGCCGAGCTCGATCGGCACACCGACCAGCGAGCCGTACTCGGTCCAGGAGCCGTCGTAGTTCTTGACGTTGGTCTGGCCGAGCAGCTCGTGCAGGACGAACCAGGTCAGCGCGGAGCGCTCACCGATACGGCAGTAGGCGATGGTGTCCTTGGCGAGGTCGACGGACTCACCCTCGTAGAGGGCCTTGAGCTCGTCGTCCGACTTGAAGGTGCCGTCGTCGTTGGCGTTCTTCGACCACGGGATGTTGCGGGCGCTGGGCACGTGGCCGGGGCGCTGCGACTGCTCCTGCGGGAGGTGCGCCGGGGCGAGCAGCTTGCCGCTGAACTCGTCGGGGGAGCGCACATCGACCAGGTTGAGGTTGTCGATCGCGGCGACGACGTCGTCCCGGAAGGCGCGGATGGCGGTGTTCTGCGCCTTGGCCTTGTAGTCGGTGGCCGGGCGCTGGGGAACCTCGGAGCCGTCGACCAGGTCGCGGGAGTCCAGCTCCCACTTCTTGCGGCCGCCGTCGAGCAGCTTGACGCCGTCGTGGCCGTAGAGCTTGAAGTACCAGTAGGCGTAGGAGGCGAACCAGTTGTTGTTGCCGCCGTAGAGGACGACCGTGTCGTCGTTGGCGATGCCCTTGGCCGAGAGCAGCTTCTCGAAGCCCGCCTGGTCGACGAAGTCGCGGCGGACCGGGTCCTGGAGGTCCTGCTTCCAGTCGATCCGGACGGCGTTCTTGATGTGGTTCTTGTCGTAGGCCGAGGTGTCCTCGTCAACCTCGACGAGAACCACCTTCGGGTCGTCGAGGTGGGCCTCGACCCAGTCGGCGTCTACGAGGACGTCGCTACGGCTCATGATTCTTCTCCTCCGGGGCAGTTGCGGGGGGCAGTGGCAGAGTTGCACGCGGGTATGCCGGGTGCGCGCCGTGGACTTCCGGACGGCCCGTGTCGGGGTACGGGAGCCGGCGTGGCGCTGTGCGGGGACATACGGGAACGGCCGAGGGGCCGGCCGGGCCGGGGCACCCCCGGGCTTGGGGGAGGGTGCGGAAGGCCCGTCAGACAGGGCGACAGAGCATGGCGGCGACGCGGCACAGGTCTACTGCCCGCCGCTTCGTCAGTACCGCCCGTCCCCGCGGACGGAGACCGCTCAATGAGCTCTGCATGGCCCCGATCGTAGGGACGCGGAGCGGCGTGTGTCACCGGCGTGTCGAATGATGAGACGCGATTGTCCGCAATGCGGGATGAGGGGGCGCGCGGCGCGGTCCCGCGCGGGCTCCGGGGGTCCGTACGCCCGTGGGGGGTCTGGCGTACGGACCGGGGTGTCTCAGGAATTGGACGGTGTCCGGATCAGCCGGCGGACCGGTGGGGCGGTCCGCCGTGGGAGTCCGGTCAGCCGGGAAGCTTGACGTCCTTGCCGGAGGCGGAGATCGAGATGCCTTCGTGCATCGTCACGACCTTGTTCAGCTTCAGGTTGCCGGGCAGCTGGGCCAGCTTCCAGTCGTGGTCGGTCTGGGCGCGCACCTTCGTCTCACAGCCCGGGAGGGCCTTGCACATCGCGGGGAGCCCGTCGGCCCGCAGCCGGACGGTGGTGCCGTTCACGATGGTGAGGGAGCCGGTCACGTTCAGCGAGACGGGGAGCGGGACATTCGGCGAGATCTTGACCTGGCTGCGGCCGTTCTTCTCCCCGCCGTAGCTGATCTTGACGCCGCCGCCCGCCGCCTTCGTCAGGTCGGCGTAGGTGATCCGGGCGTTGCCGGTGGCCGTGGCGGCGCTCTCGATGGAGGTGTAGTCGCTGGTCAGCCCGACCTCGAAGAAGTGCGCCGACAGCCGGTCGATGCGCAGTGAGCGCCCCTCGGCGCGGGCCTCGATGCCCCCGAGGTCGGCGTCCACCTCCTGGAGGCTGCGGCCCGCGACCTGGGTCAGGAACGGGAAACCCTTGATGGCGACGGTCGGGGTCTTGTCGAGCCCCTGACTGGCGCGGATCTTCTCCGCGGCCTTGTCCTCGGCGAGACCCACCGCCACCCGGTCGGCCGCCACGAACAGCCCTCCGAGTATGACCACGAGGACCAACAGCACACGTAGTGCACGCATCGAACCACTTCCCCCACCCTGGGCCGGATTACGGCCGACTCGTCCATTGCAGGCCCCCTGCCTGCGCTCCGGGGGAGCCTAGACGACGTACTCCGGCAAACGGGAGCGGCGGCCGCCAGAGGGCACCAAGGTGCGCCACCGGCGGCCGCCGCTCCGTTTCGCTGTCGCGCACGGCCCTCGGCGGGCCTAACCGAGCGCCCGCCCCAGGACGTACACCGCGGGCGCGGCCAGGGCCAGCGGCAGGGCCACCCCGGCCGTCAGGTGGACGAAACGGGAGGGGTAGTCGTAGCTGGCCACCCGCAGCCCGATCAGGGCGCAGCCGCCGGCCGCCAGTCCCAGCAGCGCACCGGACGCCCCGAGGCCGGTCAGCTGGCCGGCCGCGATACCGGCGCCCGCGGCGGCCACCAGCGAGATGCCGACGGAGGCGGCGGGGGGCAGCGGCAGCGCACGGGCCAGGGCGGCCACCGCGACCGCGGCGGCGCCGACCACCACCGCGTGCGGGCTGGCCGCGAGCTGCCCGGCGGCCAGTACCGCGAGGGCGGTCGAGGTCAGGCCCGCGGTCAGCGCGTACATCCGCTCGTCGGCGCTGCTGCGGTTGCGCAGCTGGAGGACGAGGACGAGCAGACACCACACGCCGAGCGTGCCGATGCCGACCAGCGGCGCGCTCTCGCGGTCGGTGGCCAGCAGGGCGACATCGGTGGTCAGCCCGGCCAGGAAGGCCAGCGCGATGCCCTGGCGGGCCGGCCACATGCCGTTGAGCCGGAACCAGCCGGCGGCGGTGACGGCCTGCAGCAGCGCCACCGGCACGGCGAGCACCGGGCGGCCCAGCGGCGCGGTCAGCGCCAGCAGCAGGGCGAGCCCGGCGGTCAGCGCGGCCGGCTGGATACCGGGCGGGATGATCGGTGAGCGGCCCTCGGCGCGGGCGCGCTGGTTGGCCGCGAGCGGGGCGCTGGAGACCACCGCGGCGGGTGCGGGCGCGGCGGGCGCCGGCCGGGCCTGCTGGGGGTGCTGGGGGGGCTGGGCCTGCTGGGGGTGCCGGCGGGCGTACGGCTCCTCGGCCGGCGAGGCGGTCTGGTGCTGCGTGGGCAGCGGCGCGGGCTCCGCGTGCGGGGCGCGGTAGCCGTCCTGCGGCTGCTGCGGCTGCTGCGGCTGCCGGGCGTGCTGGGGCGGCTGTCCGTGCTGGGGCTGCTGGGGCTGCTGTCCGTACGCGTCGTACCCGTACTGGTCCTGCGCGTGCCGGCCGCGCCCGTACGGGCCGGGCGCCGGCTGCTGCACCGGAGCGGGGGCCGGCTGCTGCCGGTACGGGTCGTAGGCCTGCTGCGGGCGGTACGGCGCCTGGGGGTCGTACGGCGCCTGCGCCGCGGACGGCGGCGCCTGCTGGGCGTACGGGTCCGGCCTGCCGTACGCGCCCTGCTGGGCGTACGGGTCCGGCTGGGCGTACGGATCCTGCGGCGCATACGGGTCGTGCGGCTCGTAGGAAGGGCGGTGCTGCGGCTGGTGGTCGCTCATGGTCGTGTGCTCACCCTCCCGCGAACGGCGGCAGGACCTCGACGGTGCCGCCCTCGGCCAGCGGCACCGACGCGTGGTCGCGGGTGCCGACCGGATCGCCGTCCACCAGGAATGAGCAGCGCAGCAGGACGCGCGCGAACTCGGGGTTCGCGGTGTGCGCCGCGCGTGCCGCGTCGAGCGCCTCGGCGAGCGTCGCCGCCGCATACGGCTCTTCTGCCGTGCCGGCGGCGGCCTTGGCCGCGGCCCAGTAGCGCACGGTGCCAGTTGTTGTCACGGCGGCCTCTTCGTCGTGTCGGTCGGGGGGCTTCCGTGGTGGCGGATGCCCCGTCGTTGCCGCCTCCATGATGGCGTACGCGGCGGCCGGTCAGGTTCCGGGCAAGTTCTGGCAAAGGCTCAGGGAGCGGACGCGGGCGGAACACGGAAATTCGATTGCCGAGGGCAAGTGTTCGCCTAGGCTCGCGGTGTGTTGGTCCGACTAGCGCGGGCGCATCTGCGGCCCCACAGGCGCTCGATATCCCTGATCGTTCTGCTCCAGCTCATCCAGACCCTGGCCACTCTCTACCTGCCCACCCTCAACGCCGACATCATTGACAACGGTGTCGTGAAGGGGGACACGGGCTACATCCTCCGTGTCGGCGGCTACATGGTCGCCGTCACCCTGCTGCAGATCGTCTGCGCGACCGGTGCCGTCTACTTCGGCGCCCGTACCGCCATGGCGCTCGGCCGGGACATCCGCGCCGCGGTCTTCGACCGGGTGCAGTCCTTCTCCGCCCGGGAGGTGGGCGCCTTCGGCGCGCCGTCGCTGATCACCCGGACCACCAATGACGTCCAGCAGGTCCAGATGCTGGTGCTGATGACGTTCACGATGATGGTCTCGGCGCCGATCATGTGCGTCGGCGGCGTCATCATGGCGCTCAATCAGGATGTGCCGCTGTCCGGCCTGCTCCTGGTCATCGTCCCGGTCCTCGGGATACTCGTCTCACTGATCGTGCGCCGGATGCGTCCGCTGTTCCGCGGGATGCAGGAGCGCATCGACACCGTCAACCGCGTGCTCCGCGAGCAGATCACCGGTATCCGTGTCATCCGCGCCTTCGTCCGCGACCGGCACGAGCGCGAGCGGTTCGCCGGGGCCAACACCGATCTGTACGACGCGTCGCTGCGCGCCGGCCGGCTGATGTCGATGATGTTCCCGCTGGTCATGCTGATCGTGAACGTCTCCAGCGTGGCCGTCGTCTGGTTCGGCGGACTGCGCATCGACAGCGGCTCCATGGAGATCGGCGCGCTGACCGCGTTCCTCAGCTACCTCATGTACATCCTGATGTCGATCATGATGGCGACGTTCATGGTGATGATGCTGCCGCGCGCCGAGGTCTGCGCCGAGCGCATCCAGGAGGTGCTGGCGACCGACTCCAGCGTCACCCCGCCCGAGCACCCCGTCACCGAGCTCCGCCGCCACGGCGAACTGGAGCTGCGCGGCGTCGAGTTCCGCTTCCCGGGCGCCGAGCAGCCCGTCCTCAAGGACATCTCGCTGACCGCCCGCCCCGGTGAGACCACCGCCGTCATCGGCTCGACCGGCAGCGGCAAGTCCACCCTCCTCGGGCTCGTCCCCCGCCTCTTCGACGCGACCGGCGGCACGGTCCTGGTGGACGGCGAGGACGTCCGCACCCTCGACCAGGAGACGCTGGCCAAGGCCATCGGCCTGGTCCCGCAGAAGCCCTATCTCTTCTCCGGCACCGTCGCCACCAACCTCCGTTACGGCAATCCGGACGCCACCGACGACGAGCTGTGGCACGCCCTGGAGACCGCCCAGGCGAGGGACTTCGTCGAGCGGATGGAAGGCGGCCTGGAGGCCCCCATCGCACAGGGCGGCGGCAATGTCTCCGGCGGCCAGCGCCAGCGGCTGGCCATCGCCCGCGCCCTGGTGCGGCGCCCCGAGATCTACCTCTTCGACGACTCCTTCTCCGCCCTGGACTACGCGACGGACGCCGCGCTGCGCGCCGCCCTCGCCCGCGAGACCGACCGGGCCACGGTCGTGATCGTCGCCCAGCGGGTCTCCACGATCCGCGGCGCCGACCGGATCGTCGTCCTGGACGAGGGCCGGGTCGTCGGCACCGGCACCCACGCCGAGCTGATGGCCGGCAACGAGACCTACCGGGAGATCGTGCTCTCCCAGCTCACCGAGCAGGAGGCGGCGTGACCACCGCGGACAAGGGGGCGGCGGCCCGGGCCGAGGCCCCGGCGGCCACCGAGGAGACCCCTCCGATGGCCTCCCGACGAGGCCCGGCCCCGGCGGTCGGGCCCGGCCGGATGATGGGCGGCCAGCCCACCGAGAAGTCGATGGACTTCAAGGGCTCCGGCAAACGGCTGCTGGCCCAGATGCGGCCGGAGCGCGGCATCATGAGCCTCGCCCTGGCGCTGGGCGCGCTGAGCGTGGCACTGACGGTCGTCGGCCCCAAGGTCCTCGGCCACGCCACCGACCTGATCATGTCCGGCATCATCGGCCGGCAGCTGCCCGACGGGCTCACCAGGGCCCAGGCCGCCGAACAGCTCCGCGCCCACGGCCAGGACGGGCTCGCCGACATGATCGGCACGATGCCGGTCGTCCCCGGCCACGGCATCGACTTCGGCGCCGTCGGCCAGGTGCTGCTCTGGGTCACCCTGATCTATGCGGCCGCCTCACTGTTCGGCTTCGTCCAGGCCAGGATCGCCACCCGGGTGGTCCAGCGGGCCGTCTTCCGGATGCGCGAACAGGTCGAGGAGAAGCTGGCCCGGCTGCCGCTGAGCTACTTCGACAAGCAGCAGCGCGGCGAGGTCCTCTCCCGGGCCACCAACGACATCGACAACATCCAGCAGACGCTCCAGCAGACCCTCAGCCAGATCGTCGCCTCGCTGCTGACCATCGTCGGCGTGCTCGTCATGATGTTCTGGATCTCCCCGCTGCTGGCCCTGGTCGCCCTGATCACGGTCCCGGTCTCGGTCGTCGTCGCCACCAAGGTCGGCAAGCGCGCCCAGCCGCAGTTCGTCCAGCAGTGGAAGACCACCGGCAAGCTCAACGCGCACATCGAGGAGATGTACACCGGCCACAGCCTGGTGAAGGTCTTCGGCCGCCAGCGGGAGTCCGCCGAACTGTTCCGCGAACAGAACGAGGCCCTCTACGCCGCCGGCTTCAAGGCCCAGTTCATCTCCGGGATCATCCAGCCCGCGATGATGTTCATCGGCAACCTCAACTACGTCCTGGTGGCGGTGGTCGGCGGCCTCCGCGTCGCCTCCGGGGCCCTGTCCATCGGCGACGTCCAGGCCTTCATCCAGTACTCCCGGCAGTTCAGCCAGCCGCTCACCCAGGTCGCCTCGATGGCCAACCTCGTCCAGTCCGGTGTCGCCTCCGCCGAGCGGGTCTTCGAACTCCTCGACGCCACGGAACAGGACCCCGACCCCGCACGGCCCGCCCGCCCCGAACGCATCGAGGGCCGGGTCGAGTTCGAGGACGTCTCCTTCCGCTACGCACCGGACAAGCCGCTCATCGAGGACCTCTCGCTGGCCGTCCACCCCGGCCAGACGGTGGCGATCGTCGGCCCGACCGGCGCCGGCAAGACCACGCTCGTCAACCTCCTGATGCGCTTCTACGAGGTGAGCGGCGGCCGGATCACTCTCGACGGCGTCGATATCGCCGCCATGTCACGCGAGGAGCTGCGCGCGCACATCGGCATGGTCCTCCAGGACACCTGGCTCTTCGGCGGCACGATCGCCGAGAACATCGCCTACGGAGCCCCCGCGGGCACCCCGATGGACAAGATCGTGGCAGCCGCCAGGGCCACCCACGTCGACCGCTTCGTGCGGACCCTGCCGGACGGCTACGACACGGTGCTCGACGACGAGGGCAGCAATGTCTCCGTCGGCGAGAAGCAGCTGATCACGATCGCCCGCGCGTTTCTCGCCGAGCCGGCGATCTTGGTCCTGGACGAGGCCACCAGCTCGGTCGACACCCGCACCGAGGTGCTCATCCAGCACGCGATGGCCCAGCTCCGCAGCGGCCGCACCAGCTTCGTCATCGCCCACCGTCTCTCCACGATTCGCGACGCGGACGTCATCCTCGTCATGGAAAACGGTGCGATCGTGGAACAGGGGCCCCACGATGCGCTGTTGGCCGCCAACGGGGCGTATGCGCGGCTCTATGCCGCGCAGTTCGCGGAGCCCGTCTCGGAGACGGGCTGATCCCCCTCCCACGTTTTCGGCTTTCCCGCCGTGGTGGTTTCTCGCCGTGGCGCCTGCGGCGGGCGGGTGGTTGTCGGGTGCGGTGACGGGCCTCCGGGGCCTGGTGTGTGGACTGCTTCGCTTTACGTCCACACACCAGGCCCCTCCGGCCCGTCCCCTCCCGTGGGGGGAGTGAGTACAGGTGGGTGGGGGCGGGCGTCCGTAGAACGTGTCACTTCTGCTTCGCGAGGAGCAGTGGACCACCGGCGTGACCCCCACCAACCGTTTTTCCATCCCACCAACGGGAGGGGACGGGCCGGAGGGGGAGGGGTGTGGGACGTAAAGCGAAGCAGTCCCACACCCCTCCCCCGGAGGTCCGTCACCGCACCCGACAGCCCCGCGCAGCGGACCGGCCCGCCGCCAGGCGCAACGGCGGGGCACCCGCAAGCATCACCCGCGCCCAAGCCCCGCGCAGCGGACCCGCAACGGCGAGCAACAACCACGGCGCGAAAGCCAAAAACGTGGGAAGTCGTCCACATCGTGGGACACCGCCCACGAAAAAATGAGCGCCCTCCGCCGCGCCGGCGAACCCACCCGCGAGGCCTCGGCCGGCCCCCGGCCAAAGCGACCCCCGCCGCTTCAAATGGGGCCTCCCGGGGGTGCCACACACCCCCGGCCCGTCGCCCGGCGGCGGTCAACTGCGACCACCGGCGACCACACGAAGTGATCGGCAGAACACAAAAAGCTTCAAAAGTGGCCCCCGCTCCGGACGCCAGGTGGGCTATTCTGCTGGGCAAGAAGGATCCGGGCAGCGTAGCCCCCGGGTCCTTTCGTGCTTTCAGCCACGTGCTCGCGCAGCCACGCGCGCGGCTGTGAGGACCGTACGAAGCAGTGCCGCAGACTCCCCCGGCCAGGGCCGGGAGCCCCGTCGCAGGGACCGAGGAGGAACCAGACGTCATGGGCGAGCGAAGCAGGCAGGACCGCACGCAACAGAGGACACAGCGCTCCGGGAACCGGGTAGGTGGTCGGAAGTGAGTTCGCTCCTGCTGCTGACCAATGCACTCCAGCCGTCGACGGAGGTGCTCCCGGCGCTCGGCCTGCTGCTGCACAGCGTGCGGGTGGCCCCCGCCGAGGGCCCGGCCCTGATCGACACGCCAGGGGCCGACGTCATACTGATCGACGGCCGTCGTGACCTGCCGCATGTGCGGTCCCTGTGCCAGCTGCTGCGGTCCACCGGGCCCGGCTGCCCGCTGGTGCTGGTGGTGACGGAGGGCGGGCTCGCCGCCGTCACCGCGGACTGGGGCGTCGATGACGTCCTGCTGGACACCGCGGGGCCCGCCGAGGTCGAGGCGCGGCTGCGGCTGGCGATGGGCCGCCAGCAGATCACGACCGACGACAGCCCGATGGAGATCCGTAACGGTGATCTCTCGGTGGACGAGGCGACCTACAGCGCGAAGCTGAAGGGGCGGGTCCTGGACCTGACCTTCAAGGAGTTCGAGCTGCTGAAGTATCTGGCGCAGCACCCCGGCCGGGTCTTCACCCGTGCCCAGCTCCTGCAGGAGGTGTGGGGCTATGACTACTTCGGCGGTACGCGGACGGTCGACGTCCATGTCCGGCGGCTGCGCGCCAAGCTCGGCCCCGAGCACGAGTCGCTGATCGGCACGGTCCGTAACGTCGGCTACCGCTTCGTGACGCCGGAGAAGGTGGAGCGGGCGGCGGAGGCCAAGGCCAAGGAGGACGCGGCGAAGGCGGCGAAGTCCGCGCCCGCCGCGGACCGAGCGCCCGGGGACGGTGACGGCTCCGGGAAGGCCGTCGCCGCGGGCGCGGACTCCCCGGCCCCACGACCTGCCCGCCGGTAGCACCACCCGCGTAGACTGCCGCGCGTGGCCAAGGTGACGCGGGATGATGTGGCAAGACTGGCGGGTACGTCCACCGCCGTTGTCAGCTACGTCATCAACAACGGACCAAGGCCGGTTGCCCCGGCCACGCGCGAGCGGGTGCTCGCCGCCATCAAGGAGCTCGGCTACCGGCCGGACCGCGTCGCGCAGGCGATGGCGTCCCGCCGTACCGATCTCATAGGCCTGATCGTGCCGGACACCCGGCAGCCGTTCTTCGCGGAGATGGCGCACGCCGTCGAACAGGCCGCCGCCGAGCGCGGAAAGATGGTGCTGGTCGGCAACGCCAACTACCTCGACGAGCGCGAGGTGCACTATCTGCGTGCCTTCCTCGGGATGCGGGTCTCCGGGCTGATTCTGATCAGTCAAGGGCCCAGTGAGCACGCCGCCGCGGAGATCGATGCGTGGGACGCCCGGGTGGTGCTGCTGCACCGGCGGCCGGATGCCATCGACGATGTCGCGGTGATGACGGACGACGTGTGGGGCGCGCAGCTGGCGACCCGGCATCTGCTGGAGCACGGCCATCCGTATGTGGCCTTCCTCGGCGGTACGGAGGAGACCCCGAAGTCCGGCGACCCGGTCACCGACCATGTCGAGGGCTGGCGGCGGGCCATGCTGGAGTCCGGGCGGTCGCCGGAGGGCTACTACTTCCAGTCCCCGTACAACCGCTATGACGCCTACCAGGTCGCACTGAAGCTGCTGGCCGGCCCGGAGCGGCCGCCGGCCATCATGTGCGCGACGGACGACCAGGCGATCGGTGTGCTGCGGGCCGCCCGCGAGCTGCGGATCGATGTGCCCGGGGAGCTGGCGGTCGCGGGCTTCGACGATGTGAAGGAAGCCGCGCTGACCGATCCGCCGCTGACCACGGTCGCCTCGGACCGCGAGGCGATGGCGCGGGCGGCGGTGGATCTGGTGCTGGACGACGGGCTGCGGGTGGTCGGCTCCCGGCGGGAGCGGCTGCGGCAGTTCCCGTCGCGGCTGGTGGTGCGGCGCTCCTGCGGCTGCGGCGGCTGAGGAGGCGCGCCGCCGGCCCGGTGGCTTTATGTCGGGCATACCCACTTCTGTCGGGTCTCTCAGGGCGTTCTCAGGCAGCTCTCATGGAGCGGTCGCAGAGTCATCTTCATGACCCAGAGCTACCGCCGAAGCGGCGATGAGATGCCACAGGACCGGCCGTACGCGTACGGCGACGACCACGGCCAGGGCTACGGCCAGGGCTACGGCCACGAGGCGTACGGGGGGACCCCGGGCGCAGGCTTCAGTGAGCAGGCGGTCCCGCCGCCGCCCCCGTACGCACCCGAGCGGCCGCGCCGGGCCCGGCGGCCGGTCGCGCTGATCGCGGCGGTCGCGCTCGCCTCCGGTCTCATCGGGGGCGGCAGCGCGGCGCTGATCGCCGGCGCCACCCAGCCGTCGGCGCAGAACAGCTCCTCCACCCCGCTCGTCAACGCGGGCAAGACCAGCGGCAGCGGCGTCTCGGGGGTGGCCAAGGCGGTCAGCCCGGCGATCGTGGAGATCAAGGCACAGAGCGCCAAGGGAGAGTCCACCGGCTCCGGTGTGGTCGTCAACAGCGACGGCGAGATCGTCACCAACAACCATGTGCTCGCCGGTGCGGACACCGTCACCGTCACCTTCCACGACGGCAGCCGGAAGACGGCCGAGGTCGTCGGCACCGACCCCGGCAAGGACCTGGCGCTGGTCAAGGTGCGCGGCGCCAAGAACCTCACCGCGGCCTCGCTCGGCGACTCCAGCAAGATCACGGTCGGCGACCAGGTGGTGGCGATCGGCTCGCCCGAGGGCCTCACCGGGTCCGTGACCAGCGGAATCGTCTCCGCCCTCGACCGGGATGTCACCGTCCCCAAGGAGGAGGGACAGGGGCAGCAGGACGGTCCGGGCGGCCGCGGGGGCTGGCCGTTCGAGTTCGGCGGCAACCAGTACAACGGCGACACCGGCTCGTCGAAGACCTCGTACAAGGCCATACAGACCGACGCCTCGCTCAACCCCGGCAACTCCGGTGGCGCCCTGATCAATATGCAGGGGCAGATCATCGGCATCAACTCCGCGATGTACTCGCCGAGTTCGGAATCGAGCAGCAGCGCGGGCAGTGTCGGCCTCGGCTTCGCCATCCCGATCAACACCGTCAAGGACGACCTCGACGCGCTGCGCGGCGGCGGCAACAGCGGTGTCTGACCGGCCCCGCCCGCCGCACGAGAGGCTTGGCGTCATCCCTCTCAGATTCCCCGTGTTCGTGCAAGGGTGAAGTGCAACCCTTCGCAGCCATCCGAGGTCCGAGGTAACCACGCACATGAGCCCCGCCGAGCACGGTGACCATCCCGCCCGCATCCTGATCGTCGACGATGAGCCCGCGGTCCGTGAGGCCCTGCAGCGCTCGCTGGTCTTCGAGGGGTATGTGACCGAGCAGGCGGTGGACGGTCTGGACGCGGTCGAGAAGGTCGCGGTCTACGACCCGGAACTGATCGTGCTCGATGTCCTGATGCCCCGTATGGACGGGCTGACCGCCGCCCGCAGGCTGCGGGCGAGCGGGGTGACCGTGCCGATCCTGATGCTGACCGCGCGGGACACGGTCGGCGACCGGGTCACGGGGCTGGACGCCGGCGCCGACGACTATCTCGTCAAGCCCTTCGAGCTGGACGAGCTGCTCGCCCGGATCCGCGCCCTGCTGCGCCGCAGCTCGTACGCGGCGGCGGCCGGTGCCCCGCCCGTGGAGGGCGAGGTGCTGAGCTTCGCCGATCTGCGGATGGACCTGGCGACCCGTGAGGTGACCCGGGGCAGCAGGCAGGTCGAGCTGACCCGTACCGAATTCACGCTGCTGGAGATGTTCCTCGCCCATCCGCGGCAGGTGCTCACCCGCGAGCAGATCCTGAAGGCCGTATGGGGCTTCGACTTCGAGCCCACCTCCAACTCCCTCGATGTGTATGTGATGTATCTGCGCCGCAAGACGGAAGCGGGCGGCGAACCGCGGCTGGTGCACACCGTGCGGGGGGTCGGCTACGTCCTGCGGACGGACGGCGGGGCGGAATGACCACGGCGACCACGACGCCGGACGGGGCGGCGGGCGCCGCGCAGAGCCGGCTCGGCGGATGGATCGCGCGGCTGCCGCTGCGCTCACGGCTGACCCTGCTCACGGCGGCCGCGGTGGCGGTGGCGGTGGCGGTCTCCGCGCTGGCCTGCTGGCTGCTCACCCGGGCCCAGCTGCGCGGCGAGGTGGACAGCTCGCTGCAGAACGTCATCGTCTCCACCGACTATCTCCAGCGGACCTACGCCAACTGCCAGCCCACCGACCCGACCGAGAGCAAGAACGCCCCGCCCTCCTACTACAACGTCCAGATCGTGCAGGTCGACGGCTCGCGCTGCATCGGACCCAACTCCAAGCCGGTGCAGGTGCAGCGTGCGGATGTCGCGGTGGCGCAGGGCGTGGCGCGGGACACCCTGCATGACGCCGTCACCACCGACGGTGCGGACGTCCGGGTGCTGACCAAGCACATCGGTGTCCAGGGCGTGCAGTTCGCAGTGTCCATCTCGCGCCCGCTGACCGAGGTCGACACCGCGCTGAACCGCCTTGCGCTGCTGCTGGCGGCCGTCGCGGGGCTGGGCGTCGTCGGCGCGGGCACCGCCGGTCTGGTCATCGCGCGCTCCGGCCTCAAGCCGGTGGACCGGCTGACCGACGCGGTCGAACAGGTCGCCCGTACCGAGGACCTGACCATCCGCATCCCGGCCGAGGGCGAGGACGAGATCGCCCGGCTCTCCCGCTCCTTCAACGCCATGACCGCGGCGCTGGCCGCCTCCCGTGATCTGCAGCAGCAGCTGATCGCGGACGCGGGCCATGAGCTGCGTACGCCGCTGACCTCACTGCGTACCAATATCGATCTGCTGGTGCGCAGCGAGCGGTCCGGCCGGCCGATCCCGCCCGCCGACAAGGAGGCGCTGCTGGCCTCGGTGAAGGCGCAGATGGGGGAGCTGGCGGCACTGATCGGCGATCTGCAGGAACTGTCGCGGCCGACGGAGCCGGGGCAGAGCGCCGTCGCGGTGGTGGCGCTGCACGAGATCGTCGGCGCGGCGCTGGAGCGGGCCCGGCTGCGCGGCCCGTCGCTGACCATCGCGGCGGCCCTCGACCCCTGGTTCGTACGGGCCGAGCCGGCCTCGCTGGAGCGGGCGGTGGTCAATCTCCTGGACAACGCGGTGAAGTTCAGCCCGGCCGGCGGGACCGTCGAGGTGCGGCTGGCCGGCGGCGAGCTGACCGTACGCGATCACGGCCCCGGCATTCCGCAGGACGAACTGCCGCATGTCTTCGAGCGGTTCTGGCGCTCGCCGTCCGCCCGCAGTCTGCCGGGCAGCGGTCTGGGGCTGTCGATCGTGGCGCGTACGGCGGAGCAGGCGGGCGGCGCGGTACGGCTGCGGTCCGCGGACCTCGGCGGCACCGAGGCGGTGCTGACGCTCCCGGGCGCCGCGACACCCCCGCCCGGGATGCCGGATCCGCCGAGGCCCCAGGAGCCGCGGTAGCGGACGCGTCCCCAAACGGCGTCCGCACCGCACCCCCTGCGGGCGCGCCCGTTACTTCTTCGGTCCCCCGACCGGCAGTTCCGACCCCGTGATGTCGGCGCGGATGCCGTCCTCCTCGACGGAGATGTTGCGCAGCCGGATGTTCCCGGGCGTCTTGGGAAGCTGGAAGGACAGCGAGAGCTGGTCCGCGAGCTGCGGCTTGGTGAGCCCGGTCAGCGCGCCGAGGATCTTCGGGTCGATGCCGACCTTCTGCAGCAGCCACGGGTGGTCGGCCACCACGTCGACCAGGTTGACCTTCATCAGCTTCTGGACGAAGCGCGGCGACCCGGTCAGCTCGTGCAGCTTCTGCTCGTTGTTCAGCGCCTCCTGGATGTACGGCTTGGGGATGCCGATCCGGTCGGCGATCGCCGGGACGCTCAGCATCGACTTGACCTTGGCGGCCTGCCGGCTGAGCTCGGCGGCGGTCTTGCGGGTCAGCCGCAGGCCCTCCTCCTTGCCGGTGCCGGGGCGGTAGACGGCGATATCGCCGATGTCCAGCTGCATCCGGCTGATGTCGGTGGAGATACCGCGGTCACCGGCCCGCTGAATGCGCGCCTCGGCCCGAACGCGCAGTTCATGGCCGGCAATCGGCAGCTGACCGACCGCGCGGACCGCGTTCGGTCCCCTTTCGCTGAACTTCACCTGCGAGGCACCCAGCTCGCGGTTCATGTCGTCGAAGGCGAGCAGCACACTGCCGTTCATGGTGCCGATCGTGGCGCCCTTGATGGAGGTGGGCAGATCGCCGTCGATGCGTACGTCGTTCGCGGTGGCCTCGAATTTCGCCAGCGAAACGCGGTCGGCGGCCAGGTCGGGAATCGTGACTTTCACCTGGTCAACGCGCTTGTCCATGACCTGGGTGAGGAACGGGAATCCCTTGATGTCGACCTCGGGAGTGGCGTTCAGATGCAGGGCGTCCTTCACCTTTTTCGCGGCCGCGTTCTGCGCGTACAGCACCGCGAACCGGTCGAAGAGCGTCAGGAATGACGTGCCGACCAGTACCGCCACCAGCAGTTTCACGGTGATCGACATCGCGGCGAAGCGGCTGAGGCCACGCTTCTTGCGGCGGTTCTTACGACGGTGGTTCGGCGGCTTCCAGGCCGCGTCCGACTCGTCGTCCGAGCGCAGCCCGAGGCCCAGCGGGTCGTCGCTGTCGTCGCGCTCGTTGAGGTAGGTGCGGCGCAGGGGAGTGCCGTCGGCGTCGAACGAGCCGAATTCCGGGCCGGGTTCCGGCTCCGGCTCGGGGTCCGCGAGGGCTGCCAGGTCGGCGTACGGATTAACGGTGTCGAGCTTTCTGGTGTCGCCGGTGGAGTCGTCCTGGGCGCCCGGCGCAAGGAGATGGGGGTGCTGCGCGGCAGGCGTGGGCGACGGTGAAGATATGCGTGTGGGGGTTCGCATCCGCTCATCTCACCACGAGCGGGTCCCTTGAACGCAAGTCGTACCGGAAGTAAGTCGGATACATGAAGGTTGTCCCCGAGGTCTTGGCAAAAAATTGCCGTACATCTGGGGCGACTTGAACTACCGTCACCTCTCTTGGTGACCCATGCAACAGTGCGCGACCTGTCCGCGTCCATTGATCCATACCTGGACTCTCCGCGCCATTGTCCGGCTTATTCGTTTCCTTCCTCGCATTCAGTGCATTCACCCAACAAACGGAAGACGGTCGTCATCCCATGAAACCGCAGAAAGCTGCTCCCATGATCGTTGTGACCGGCGCAACCGGCAATATCGGCCGCGCACTTGTCGCCCGGCTCCTCGCGGACGGCGCCGCGGTACGCGCCCTGACCCGCGATCCGGCGCGCGCCGGGCTGCCCGCCGAGACCGACACCGTCCGCGCCGACCTCGCCGACACGAGCGACCTCACACCGCTGCTGACCGGTGCCGACGCGCTGTTCCTCAATCTCGCGGCCGGCGGCGACCGGGCGGCGGTGGCGCTGACCGGTGCCGCCGTGCGGGCCGGTGTCCGCCGGATCGTCCTCAACTCCTCGATGGCGGTGACCGATACCCCCGCCGACGACACCCACCACATCGCCCGGCTGCACGCCGGTCTGGAGCGCGCGGCGCGGGGCTCCGGCCTGGAGTGGACCTTCATCCGCGGCGGCAACTACGCCACCAACGCGCTGGCCTGGGCCCCGTCGATCCGCGCGACCGGTGTGGTCCGCGACGCGCACCCGGGCGCCCGGGGCGTCCCCGTCCATGAGGCCGACCTCGCGGATGTCGCGGCCGCCGCCCTGCTGGACCGCAGCGGTGCGCACCTCGGCCAGGCGTATCCCGTCACCGGCCCGGCCGAGCTGACCGTGGCACAGCAGGTCGCCGAGATCGGGCGGGCGACCGGAAAGGAGACCCGGGTCGAGCAGATCTCCGAGGAGGCGGCGGCCGAGGCGATGGCCGGGCCGCACTTCCCCAAGGAGGCCGCGCTGGAGCTGGTCCGGATGTTCGGCCGGACGGTCGAGGCACCGGCCTTCCCCGTCTCGGACGCCGTCGAGCGGATCACCGGACGGCCGGCCCGGACGTTCGCCCAGTGGGCGCGGGATCACGCCGCCGACTTCTCCTGACCGGACGGGCCGCCGGTGCCCCCGGCGGCCCGCAGGCCCTTGCCGTGCAGCACGGCCAGCGGCAGCATCACCACCGCGCCCACGAAGAAGTACGTATTGATCACCATGCCCGTCCAGAACTCCCCGGACGCCAGGTCGGCCGGCCGCTCCGCCATCCCCAGCAGCCCGTACGGGGTGAGCCCGGTGGCCGTGGTGAGGTTCTCGACCAGGCCCGGCACACCCCGTACGAGCAGCAGCACCGCCCCGAACCAGAGCGGCAGCCGCACCGTCCACGGCGGCAGCCGGCGGCCCCACGGCCGGACGACCGCGAGCGCGAGAACCGCACCGATCGCCGACATCGCGGTGATCAGCCCGTCATAGACGAGGAACCCCCACACGGGGACGCGGTCCCCGCCACCCATCGCCGCCCGGTAGTCGATCCCCATCCACAGATGCCAGCCGAACGACACCACCAGCCAGCCGAACCCCGCATACGCCCAGAACGCCGTCCGCCGCCACAGCGCCCGCCGCCGCAGCGTCCGCACCGCGACCGTGCCCCGCCCAGAACCACGCCCAGAAGTCATGCCCAGCACGCTACGAAGGGCCCGGCGCGGCGGCGTCCTCCTGCGGGCGCGGCCCCTTCCCCCGCACGGCGGATCCCCAACTCCCCCTAAGGGCAACCCCGATGGCTTCCGGGGCCCGCCGAAAACCCTTTGCCGCCGTCTCGCCCGCCGCCATACCGTCCGCGCATGCTGCCTCGCGTGGACACGGACGACGAGTGGGACGCGATCGTCCCCGACGAAGCGGTGATGCGGCCGGGCGCCGCCGCGCTCTGCACCCGGCTCGGCATCCGCGCCGATCCCCTCACCCGCTATCCGGCGGGCTCCCAGCCCGTCTACGCCGTCGGGCAGCGCTTTGTCCTCAAGCTCTTCCCCGCCGCCGCTGCCGACGACGGGGTGACCGAGGCCCGGGTCCTCACCCATCTCCAGGGGCAACTGCCCCTCCCCACCCCGTACGTCCACGACGCCGGCGAATACGAGAACGGCTGGCGCTACGTCCTGATGTCCCGGCTGCGCGGCACCGACCTGGCCGTCACCTGGCCCCGCGTCCCCCGCGCCGACCAGGACCGGATCGCCACCGAAGCCGGTGAGACCCTGGCCGCCCTGCACGCCCTGGACCCGTCACCGCTCACCGGGTTCCTCGGCCCCGGCGACTGGGGCGCCTTCCTCGACCGGCAGCGCACCACGGCGGTCGCCCGGCAGCGCGACCACGGCCTCCCCGAACCCTGGCTGGAACAGATCCCCGCCTTCCTCGCCTCGGCAACCCCCTCCGCCGCCGGGCCCGGCGTCCTCCTCCACACCGAGTTCATGCGCCAGCATCTGACCGTCGACGAACACGACGACTGGCGGCTGACCGGACTCCTCGACTTCGAACCCGCGATGATCGGGCAGCGCGCCTACGACTTCGTCGCCGTCGGCCTCTTCGTCTCCCGCGGCGACCCCCGCCTCCTCTCGCGCATCTTCCGCGCCTACGGCGAGACCTTCACCCCCACCGAACTCCTCACCCACACCCTCCTGCACCTCTACAGCAACCTGCCCCGCTACCTCCGCGAACTCCCCGCCCCACCCGAGCCCACCCTGGAGTCCCTCGCGGAGACGTGGTTCGGGACGGAGTGAGGGCGGGCCGGGATCAGCGACCCTCGCGCAGCTCTTGGCAGACCTCGGCAGACCTCGGCACCACGGCGGTCGAGGACCAGTCGCTTGCCGCCCCTTCTGGAAGAGGACCAGCTCCACGCCGTGTGCACGCCCCGCCGACGCAAACGTCCCCGCTCCGGCTGGTGTCCGGAGCGGGGACGGTGTTCGAGGGGGACGGCGGGCCGGGTCGGCGCCCGCGGGTGTTGTGGAGCGCCGACCGGCTGCCGCGTACTACTTCACCACCGTGATCCGATCAGCCTTCGGCGGCGTCAGGGGCTTGTCCGCTGAGGAGTGGGCGGTCAGGTAGGCGGTGAAGGCGTCCAGGTCGGAGGGGCCGACGTACTTGTTCTTGCCGTCCTTGAAGGCGGGGAAGCCGTCACCGCCGCCGGCCAGGAACTCGTTCATCGCGACGCGGTAGGTCTTGGCCGGGTCGAGGGCCTCGCCGTTCAGCTTCACCGAGTCCTTGACGATGCGGTCGGCGCCCGACTTGGTCATGTCCAGGGTGTAGGTCAGGCCCTTGGAGACCTGGAGGATCTTCGGGGAGGCCGCGTTGGGGCCGCTGACCTGCTGCTGGAGGGCGGTCAGCAGCTGGGCGCCGGTGAGGTCGACGACGTTCATCATGTTGGTGAACGGCTGGACGGTGAACGCCTCGCCGTAGGTGACCACACCGTCGCCCTCCGAGCCGGACGCCTTGAAGGCGAGGTCGGAGCGCACCCCGCCGGGGTTCATCAGCGCGAGCTGGGCGCCGCCCTTGCCGTCGGCCTTGGTGGCCTCCAGCTGGGCGTCGGAGATGACGTCGCCGAGCGGTGACTCGGGGGCGTTGGCGCCGCGTCCTGCGATATCGGCGGAGATGTGGCCGACGGGGCGGCCCGCGACCGGTGCGGCCAGCTTGTTCCAGCGGGCGATCAGCGACGTCATGTCCGCGGCCTTGGGCTGGGTCCGGTCGACGACGTGGTTGGCCGCGCCGGGCGCCTTGACGGCGGTCCGCACGATGTCGTGGGTGCGGCGGTCGTAGGTGAGCGTGGTGTCGGTGTAGAGCTTGCCGTACGACGCGGCGGAGGTGACGGTGCGCGGCTTGCCGGACGGGTCCGGGATGGTGCAGGCGTAGGCCTGGTGGGTGTGGCCGGTGACCAGCGCGTCGACCCGGGGTGTGACGTGCTTGGCGATCTCGGTGATCGGCCCGGAGATGCCGTCGCCGGGGCCGGGGCTGTCGCAGTTGTAGTTGTACGAGGTGGAGGCGGGCAGCCCGCCCTCGTGGATGAGGGCCACGACCGACTTCACGCCCTGCCGGTTGAGCACCTTGGCGTACTTGTTGATCGTCTCGACCTCGTCATGGAACTTCAGGCCCTTGATGCCCTCGGCATTGACGATGTCCGGGGTCCCCTCCAGCGTCACCCCGATGAAGCCGATCTTGACGCCCTTGTGCTTCCAGACGGTGTACGGCTTGAGCAGCGGCTTGCCGGTCTTGTCGTCGGTGACGTTCGCGGTGAGGTAGGGGAAGCCGGCGCCCCGGAACTTCTTGCCGTCCTCGTAGCAGCCGTCCTTCGGGTGACAGCCGCCCTTCTGAAGGCGCGTCAGTTCCTTCCGGCCCTCGTCGAATTCATGGTTGCCGACCGAGGTGACGTCGAGGCCCAGCTTGTTCATCGCCTCGACGGTCGGCTCGTCGTGGAACAGACCGGAGAGCAGGGGGCTGGCACCGACCAGGTCACCGGCCGCGGCGGTCACCGAGTAGGGGTGTCCCTTACGGGCCGTGCGCAGCGACTGCGCGAGGTACTCGGCACCGCCCGCCGGCACGCTCTTCTTGCTGCCGTCCGGCTGGACCTCCTCGACCGTGCCGGAGGAGCCCTGCGGCGGTTCCAGATTGCCGTGGAAGTCGTTGAAGGAGAGCAGCTGGACATCGACGGTGCGGCCGGTCCGGGCGGCGTGGCCGGTGTCGGCGCCGGCCGGCAGGGCGCCGGCGGCAAGTCCTGCGGCGGCCAGTACGGCGGCGCCGATCGTCAATCTGCGTACGGTGCGGCGCCGTTGCGGTGTCGCTGGCATGGGTTCCCCTCCTGGATGTACCTGAGCGGACGGCAGCTTATGGTCCACGCGCGTAGCGCAACAGAGGTGTAAGGGTGACGAGCTGGTTGCGGGGGAGGGGACGGAGTGCGGGTGGTACCCCTCCGGGGGCCCGGGGGAGTCGTACGCTTCACACATGAATGACGCTGCACAGGAGATGGGCCGGGCCGGGCGCAGGATCCAGGTGGTCGACGAGCTGGCGCCGGAAGCGGGCGCGGCCGTCCTCGAACTGATCGAGCGGGCCGCACGTACGGACGGGCAGCCCGCCGTGTCCGAGCAGGGGCGGCTGCAGCTGCGCGGGGGCGAACGCGAGGGCGTGCGCCATGTGCTGGTGTACGCGCGCGGCGACGAGGGCGAGGAGCTGGTCGCGTACGGGCAGCTGGAGGACACCGACCCGGTGGAGGCGCCGGCCGCCGAACTGGTGGTCCACCCGGGACACCGGGGCCGCGGCCACGGCCGGGCGCTGGGCGGCGAGCTGCTGGAGCAGTCCGGGCGCCGGCTGCGCGTCTGGGCGCACGGCGGGCATCCGGCCGCCCGGCACCTCGCCCAGACCCTGGGGCTGACGATGTTCCGGGAGCTGCGGCAGATGCGGCGCTCGCTGACGGATCTGGAGCTGCCGGAGCCGGTGCTCCCGGAGGGGGTGTCCGTACGGACCTTCCAGCCGGGCACCGATGACGCGGCCTGGCTGGAGGTGAATGCGGAGGCGTTCGCGCACCACCCGGAGCAGGGTTCGCTGATCCAGCGCGATCTGGACGACCGCAAGGCCGAGGCGTGGTTCGACCCCAAGGGCTTCTTCCTGGCGGAGAAGGAAGGGCGGCTGGTCGGCTTCCACTGGACCAAGGTGCACGCCGACGAGGGCCTCGGGGAGGTCTATGTGCTCGGGGTGCGGCCGGGCGCCCAGGGCGGCGGTCTGGGCAAGGCGCTGACCTCGCTCGGGCTGCGCCACCTGGCCGGGCAGGGGCTGCCGACGGCGATGCTGTACGTGGACGCGGACAACAAGGCGGCGGTGACCGTGTACGAGCGGATGGGGTTCGCGACGCACGAGACGGATCTGATGTACCGCTCGGAGACCTGAGATCTGGGACCTGAGGCCTGAGGCCTGAGATCTGCGGCTCTGAGTTGCCGCTCGGAGACCTGAGGCCGGGCGGCGGCTGAGCACGCGAAGGGGCGGACCTTGTGAGGGTCCGCCCCTTCGGCTTCGCTCCGGCGGCTGGCCTTGCCCCTGCGGTCCAACCTGCTCCTGTGGCCGGGCCTGCTCCCGCGGCCGCGCCCTACTCCCGCCGGCCCTCCGGTCGCTCCTCCCGCCGGTCCCGCCACTCGCGCGCCAGCATCGCGTAGATGACCTCGTCGCTCCACTCCCCGTCGAGGAACTCGTTCTCCCGCAGATGGCCCTCCCGGCGCATCCCCAGCCGTTCGAGCAGCCGGGCCGAGGCGGTGTTGCGCCCGTCCAACTCGGCCTGAATGCGGTGGAGTTGCAGCTCCTCGAAGCCCAGCTTCAGCAGTGCCCGGCTCGCCTCGGTGGCGTAGCCGTGGCCGGTGTGGGCGGGGTGGAAGACATAGCCGATGCCGCCCTGGCGGTGCTCGCTGCTGCTCCAGACGAAGGTGACATCGCCGACCAGGGTGCCGGTCTCGCGGACGACGACGGCGAGCTGGAGGAAGTCGCCGGACGCGCGCAGCGTCGTACGCGTGGCCTTGTCGGCGACGGAGGCCCGGGACGCGGCCTCGTCGTGCGGGCCCCAGTAGAGGTAGCGGCAGACCTCGGGGAGGCGCTGGTAGGCGTGGATCGCCGCGAAGTCGTCGTCGGTGACCGGGCGCAGATCCAGGCGTTCGGTGCGTATCGGATAGGCGGGGGTGTACGGCAATGGTGGGTTCGTGGGTGCGGAAGAGGTGGCCACCCGCGCAGCGTAGGCAGCGGAGGTTGACAGGTGCAGCCCATTTCCCCCACCCTTTCACTACTTAATTAGTGGAATGACTCGGGGGGTGGGATGCGGCCGATGGCCAAGGACCAGGTGACCGGCCGGGCCTCGGGGCGTACCGCCATCGAGGCGGTGGGCCTCGGCAAGCGGTACCGCCGCCGCTGGGCGCTGCGCGACTGCACCTTCCGGCTTCCGGCCGGCCGTATTTGCGCGCTGGTCGGGCCCAACGGCGCGGGCAAGAGCACCCTGCTCTCGCTCGCCTCCGGGCTGGTCCGCCCCCGCGAAGGAGCCGTACGGGTCTGGGGCGAGGCCCCGGCAGGTGCCTCGGCGCGCGCCCGGGTCGCCCACCTCACCCAGGACAAGCCGCTCTACCCCCGGCTGACGGTCGCCGAGACCCTGCGGCTGGGCCGTGAGCTCAACCCCGGCCGCTGGAACGGGCGGTGCGCCGAGCGGATCGTCCGGGACGGCCACCTCTCCCTCGACGCCCGGGTCGGCACCCTCTCCGGCGGGCAGCGCACCCGCCTCGCGCTCGCCCTCGTCTTCGCCAGGAGCCCCGAACTCCTGCTGCTCGACGAGCCGCTGGCCGGCCTCGACCCGCTCGTACGGCACCGGATGACCGCACTGCTGCTGGCCCAGGCCGCCGAGCACGGCACCACCGTCGTGCTGTCGTCGGACCTGCTCGCCGAGCTCGACGGGGTCTGTGACTATCTGCTGGTGCTGGGCGGCGGCCGGGTGCGGCTCGCCGGTGAGGTCGATGACGTCATCGGGGCGCACGCCCTGGTGATGGGGCAGCGGCGGGGCGGGGCGCTGCCGCCCGAGATCGCCGCGCATCCGGTCGTCGAGGCGCAGCTGTCGGGGCGTCACTTCACCGCGGTCGTACGGCGGAAGGGCCCGGTCGCCGCCGGTCCCTGGGAGGTCGCGGAGCCGTCCCTGGAGGAGCTTCTGCTCGCCTATCTGCGCGCGCCCGACGCACCCGACCTGATCGCGCCGAGCGCGGAAGTGGCCTCGGCGCCGTTGCGCCGCCGGCCCGGCAACAAGCCCGGCATCCCCGGTATGCCGCGCAACGGGCCGCCCGGCCCGGCAGGCCTGCGGGGCGCCTGGAAGAGCCCGCCGGACAGCGCACCACGCACACGGCACATCCAATACAGCGGCAAGGGAGCGGCGGCATGACCACCACAGCACACCTCGGGGCGAACGGGACCGGCCCCACCGCGGGCGACCCGGGCGGGGCCCGGGAGCCGGGCGTCCGCGGCCCGCTGGGCGGTCTCGTCTGGCTGGTCCGGCGGCAGCACCGGCTGTTCTTCGGCCTGCTGCTCGCCGCCGCGGCCGGCGGTGCGGTCTGGTGCGCGGTGCTGCGCGGCCGGGCGGCCGCGTTCATCGACGCCCATCACATCGACGGCTGCTCGATGATCTCGCTCGTCGCGCGCTGCGACGGCACCCAGGATGCGGTCGTCGAATTCCGCAACACCTACGGACCGGCCCTGCAACTCGCCGAGGCGGGGCTGCTGTTGCTGCCCGTACTGATCGGCCTGTTCCTCGGCGCACCGCTGATCGCCCGCGAGCTGGAGGCCGGCACCCACAAGCTCGTACTGACCCAGTCGGTCGGCCCGCTGCGCTGGCTGGCGGCGAAGACCGCACTGCCCGCGCTGGTGGTGCTGGCCGTCACCACGGCGCTCTCGGCGGTGTTCGCCTGGCTCTGGCAGGTCGTCGGCGACGAGGTGTCCGGCTCCTACTGGTACTCCACCCTCGACTTCGCCGCGCTCGGCCCGGTGCCGGTCGCCTACTCCCTGCTGGCCCTGGCGGTAGGGGTGCTGGCCGGTCTGCTGCTGCGCCGTACGGTGCTGACGATGGGCGTGACGCTGGGCGCGATGGTCCTGCTCCAGGTGGCGCTCAAGCAGCTCCGGCCGTATCTGATGCCGTCCGGGAGCACCGAGTTCGGGCCCAAGGAGTCGGCCCAGCTGCCGGACAACGCCTGGCTCGTGGGGCAGGGGTACTACACCCGCTCCGGCGACCATCTGCCCATGGAGGTCTGTGACTCCGCCGGCGACCAGGAGTCCTGTCTGCGCAGCCACGATGTGGTGGGCCAGTACATGGACCACCACCCGGCATCGCACCACTGGCCGCTGGCATGGATCGAGAGCGGAATCGTCCTCGCGCTGACGGCGGTACTGACCGTGCTCGCTTTCCGGGTGATGCGCCGCCGGCACGGCTGAAACTCCGCCCTATATCCCGGCGGCCGCCTGCCCTTCCCGGCCCATTCCGTGATTTCCCCTCCCGCCCCCCTTAGCCGTGGTCATGGTCATTCCGCTCCCCGGGAATTCCGGCTCCGCCACGGAAAGGCCGGGAGGGGAATCGGCGGTGGCGCCGGGGGCCGCTCCTGGAAGGGGAAACGGCAGCGGCGCCGCCGGGGTCCGCTCCCGGGAGAGGCACCGACCGCCGACCGCTGCCCGCCGACCACCGACCGCCGCCCCCGGCAGACCCGGGAGGGCGCAGCACGGCGCGACGCCGGCAGCACCGGCCACGGCCCCCCCGGCCACGGCACCCCAGGTATTCCCCGTCAGTTCGCCCCCCGCCGGCCCCCCGCCGGAATGCCGGGGAATGCAGAACCCGGACGTCCCTGGCCGCATTCCCCCAAGATCCCCCGACCGCATTCCCTGCCGTCCCCCGTTCGCATTCCCCGCCACCCCCCGCCCGCATTCCGCAAGCTCACCGTCCACCACGCCTTGATCAAGAAATCCGGCGCATTTCTCCCGGCTCACCGGACGTGTTACAAAGGCAGCCCAGGGGGAAGTACCTGGGACGCGGCCCGCCGATCGGCCTCCGGCCCCGGCCTCCGAGCCCCGCCGCCCCGGCGTGGTGACCGGCCCCGGCCGACCCGAAAACCCCTGGGAGTAGCACCCCGCTTGCCTGTCCGCCATATCCGCGTTACCGGCGATTCAAAGTCGCTTGCGAGCATCGCTGAATGCAGCCCGCTGTGCCGAACGTCCCGAACCCGAGGCTCCGTCTCGCGCCGCCACCTCCTGACGCGCCTGGATGCCCCGGAACGCGGAAGAATAAGGCCATGAACCAGCAGCCCAGCGCTCAGGCACAGATCCAGCCCGAGATGCCCACCACGAAGCCCCCGCAGGCCCCGGCCCCCTCGGCCCAGCCTTCCGTGGGCTCCATCGCCGCGCACCGCCCGCAGGCGGTCCGGGGCACGGTGCCCGGCCTGGAGCCCGACCTGGACGCCGATCCCGATGCGTACGAGGACGAGGGCGTGGTGGGCGCGGACGGCGAGGAGCTGCCCAGTGGCCGGTTCCTGGACCGCGAGCGGAGCTGGCTGGCCTTCAACGAGCGGGTGCTGGAACTGGCCGAGGACCCGGCCACGCCCCTCCTCGAACGGGCGAACTTCCTGGCGATTTTCGCCAGCAACCTGGACGAGTTCTTCATGGTCCGGGTCGCGGGACTGAAGCGACGGATAGCCACCGGCGTCGCCACCCGCTCCGCGTCCGGGCTGCAGCCCCGTGAGGTGCTGGACCTCATCTGGACGCGCTCGCGCGAGCTCATGGCCCGGCATGCCGCCTGCTTCCAGCAGGACATCGCCCCCGAGCTCGCTGACCAGGGCATTCATCTGATCCGCTGGCCCGAGCTGGCCGAGAAGGAGCAGGCCCGCCTGTTCACCCTCTTCCGCCAGCAGATCTTCCCGGTGCTCACGCCCCTGGCCGTGGACCCCGCGCACCCCTTCCCGTACATCTCCGGCCTCTCGCTGAATCTGGCCGTCGTCGTACGCAACCCGGTCAGCGGCCATGACCACTTCGCGCGGGTCAAGGTGCCGCCGCTGCTCTCCCGCTTCCTGGAGGCCTCCCCGCAGCGCTACGTCCCCATCGAGGACGTCATCGCCGCCCACCTGGAGGAGCTGTTCCCGGGCATGGAGGTGCGCGCGCACCACATGTTCCGGGTGACCCGCAACGAAGACCTGGAGGTCGAGGAGGACGACGCGGAAAACCTCCTCCAGGCACTGGAGAAGGAGCTGATGCGGCGGCGCTTCGGACCGCCGGTCCGCCTGGAGGTCGAGGAGTCCATCGACCCCGCCGTGCTCGACCTGCTCGTCCAGGAACTGAAGATCTCCGACGCCGAGGTCTACCCGCTGCCCGGCCCGCTGGACCTGACCGGCCTCTTCGGGATCGGCGCCCTGGACCGGCCCGAGCTGAAGTACCCGAAGTTCGTCGCCGGCACCCACCGCGACCTCGCCGAGGTGGAGTCCGCCTCCGCTCCCGACATCTTCGCCGCCCTGCGCTCCCGGGATGTCCTCCTCCACCACCCCTACGACTCCTTCTCCACCTCCGTCCAGGCGTTCCTGGAGCAGGCCGCCGCCGACCCGGACGTGCTCGCGATCAAGCAGACGCTCTACCGCACCTCCGGTGACTCGCCGATCGTGGACGCCCTGATAGACGCCGCGGAATCCGGCAAGCAGGTCCTCGTCCTCGTCGAGATCAAGGCCCGCTTCGACGAGCAGGCCAACATCAAATGGGCGCGGAAGCTGGAGGAGGCCGGCTGCCATGTCGTCTACGGCCTGGTCGGGCTCAAGACGCACTGCAAGCTCTCGCTCGTCGTCCGCCAGGAAGGCGAGATGCTGCGCCGCTACTCCCATGTGGGGACCGGCAACTACCACCCCAAGACGGCGCGGCTGTACGAGGACCTCGGGCTGCTGACCGCCGACCCCCAGGTCGGCGCCGACCTCTCCGACCTCTTCAACCGGCTCTCCGGCTACTCGCGCCGCGAGACCTACCGCCGTCTCCTGGTCGCCCCCAAGTCCCTGCGGGACGGCCTGATCCAGCGGATCGACAAGGAGATCGCGAACCAGCGCGCGGGCCGGCCCGCCTACGTCCGTATGAAGGTCAACTCGATGGTCGACGAGGCCGTCGTCGACGCGCTCTACCGCGCCTCCCAGGCCGGTGTGCCGGTCGACGTCTGGGTCCGCGGCATCTGCGCGCTCCGGCCGGGCGTCACGGGCCTGAGCGAGACCATCCGGGTCCGCAGCATCCTCGGCCGCTTCCTCGAACACTCCCGGGTGTTCATCTTCGGCAACGGCGGGGAGCCCGAGGTGTGGCTGGGCAGCGCCGACATGATGCACCGGAATCTGGACCGCCGGATCGAGGCACTGGTGCGGGTCGCCGACCCGGCGCACCGCGCCTCCCTCAACCGGCTGCTGGAGCGGGGGATGTCGGATTCCACCTCGTCCTGGCATCTGGGCCCGGACGGCGACTGGACCCGGCACGCGGTGGACGCGGACGGCGCGCCGCTGCGCAACGTACAGGAAATGCTCATTGACGCCCGGAGGCGCCGGCGTGGCCCAGCGACATGACCAGCCGACCGGAGGGCCGGCGGGTCGCACCGGAATCGGATACGAGCCCGGCGGGGCGCCCGGAGCCCGTTCCGCGGTGGTGGACGGGCCGTACGAGGGGAACGACGGCATGTACGGGCCGGACGACGCCCCGTACGCACCGATGACGGCCTCCCGCAGCGGCGACGACGGCACCGACCGCGGCGCCGCCCCCGACATCGGGGCCGACCTCGCCTCCCATATGGCCGACGAGGTGCTCGCCGACTATCTGCACCAGCAGTCCGCGGACTTCCTGCGCAGTCTGCGGCTGCACCGGGAGAGCGGTTCGGACGCCGAGGGCGCCGGTGAGGCCGCCCGGCAGCTGCGCCGCGCCGCCCGCCGGATCAGTGCCACCCTGCACACCTTCCGGCCGCTGACCGAGGAGGCCTGGGCCGATCAGCTCCGCTCCGAGCTGGGCTGGCTGTCCGGCACCCTGGCCCGCGAACAGGCCTGCGCGGCCCGCCGCGAACGGCTGATGGCGGCCCTGCAGCGACTGACCGGCCGCGGACCCGAACGCGGCGACCGCGGGGACCGGACGGGCCGGGGGGAGCGGGGCAAACGGGGGGACCGTACGACCACGGGCTCGTCCACCGGCCCGGCCACCCCCTCCGCTTCCTCCGCTCCCTCCACCGACCCGGACCCCGACGGCGCCCTGTCGGCCGGTGCGGCGCGCGCCGGGGCGCTGCTGGACCGCCAGCTCACCCTCGCCCGCACCCGCGCCCACTCCGCCGCCCTGCAGGCCCTGGGCTCCTCCCGCTTCCACGCCGTCGCCGACTCCGTGGCGGTGCTCGCCTCCGAGGCGCCGCTGGCCCGTACGGCCGCCGAGCTCCCGGCCGACGAGGCGCTCCCGCCGCTCGTCGAGCAGGCGCACCGGCGGCTCACGGAGGCGGTCGCCGCGCTGCCGCTGTCCCGCGCGGGCTACCCGTACAACGCCGCGGCGCTCGCCGCCGACCAGCGCCAGGACGCGCCCTGGCACCAGGTCCGGATGCTGGTGCGGCTCAGCCGCTACGCCCGGGAGCTGATCGCGCCGGAGGCCGGCGACCTCCTGCTCGCGGAGGCCGGCCGGGCACTGGAGTGGCACCGGGACGCCGCCGAGGCCGCCGCAGCAGCAGCCGCGGCGGCCCGCACCCCCCGCATCGCCCCGGCCACCGCCTACGCCCTGGGCGTGCTGCACGCCGACCAGCGGCACGAGGTGGAGGCGGCCCGCTTCGCCTTCGGCCGCGTCTGGCTGCCGCGGACACCGGACCGCAAGGGCTGAGGAGGCGAGGGACATGAACGCGCGGACGGGGCGCGGCCGGGCTGAGAGAGTGACCCCATGACCACACGGAAAGGGGTGCCGAGGTGACGTCCCCGCAGAGGCCGGTACGGGCCGCGGGCTGCGTTCTGTGGCGCCGCGCCACGACCGAGGACGGGCTGGAGATCGCCCTCGTCCACCGCCCGAAGTACGACGACTGGTCGCACCCCAAAGGCAAGCTGAAGCGCGGCGAGGACGCGCTGGCCGGAGCGGTGCGCGAGGTCGCGGAGGAAACCGGCATGGACTGCCGCCCCGGCGCCCCCCTGCCCACCTCCTACTACAACGCCAACGGCCGCCCCAAAACCGTCCGTTACTGGGCCGCCGAAGCACTCGGCGGCGCCTTCACCCCCAACACCGAGGTCGACCGCCTGGAATGGCTCTCCCCCACGGAGGCCCGCCACCGCCTCACCCAGGAACGCGACCGGCCTCTGGTGGATGCGTTGCTGGCGGCGTTGCATTTGGCGTGAGGCCACCGGGCGCCGTGCCGGGCCGGGCATTCACCGGTATGTCGCCTCCTGCGCGGTCTTCCGCAGGGCAATCGCCCGCTCCAACTGGATCGCGTACAGCTCCATCTGCCCCGGGGTCATGACGAGGACGGAGGGTTCCGTCCCGCCGTCGCGGTAGTGGATGGTCACCGGCAGCGCAGCCTGCTGTGCGCGGGCGTCGTAGCTGAGGTCCCGCTGATCGATGGTGACGTGTGAGCTCACGGTGTGTCTCCTCGATGGGGTCGAGTGGGAACCCCGTCGCCCCTGCCCGGGGGCGGGTGCGAACGGGGCCGTCAAGCAGCCGGCGGAGGAAACCTCCCGACGGCTGGTATTCACTCAACTCCCTTACCGCGCACTGGGTAAGGGAGCAGAGTGGAGAGACGGTTGAACTGGTTGAACGCTCGGGGGTCCATGAGATGGCACCACGATCAAGAACGCCGAACCTCGCGCTCGCCGGCCTCATGCGGGAGGGCGGAATCGGAAACGCGCAGCTCGCGCGGGCAGTGAACCGGGCGGCCGCAGAACTCGGGGTGACGCTGCACTACGACAAATCGTCGGTGTCCCACTGGCTGAAGGGCTCCGTGCCGAAGAAGGAGGCGCGCGACGCGGTCGCCGAGGCGCTCTCACGACTTCTGAAGCGCCCCGTGAGCCCGGTCGACGCCGGACTCGGTGCCGGCACCGACCCGGACGAACCGGCGGACATCGCGGCGGGAGTGATGGATTTGGGCAGGGCCGACATGGACCCCTCCCGGCGCGCGGTACTCGGCGCCGGACTGTACTCGGCAGCGCTGGTCGTACCGGGCTTCGATGCCGTCGCCGGGAGGGCCGAAGCGACGCCCGCCGGCCGTACGGTGCGGATCGGCATGGGCGACATCGAGACCGTCCGGAAGATGACGGAGAACATCGCGGACATCCTCGATGATCTCGGCGGAGCGCACGCCCGGCCGATGGCCGCCGCCTTCCTCGTCAACACCGTCGGCCCCTACCTGAAGGCCGACGGCACGGAGGAAGCCCGGAAAGCGATGCGGTCGGCCGCCGCCGATCTGGTCTACCTCACGGGCTGGATGGCCATGTACGAACGGGAACACCGCATCGGACAGCGGTACTACGTCAAGGCACTCAAGCTCGCCGGCGCCGCCGAGGACCACCTCACCTACTGCCGCACCCTGCGAGGCATGGCGTTGCAGGCCTCCCACCTCGGCCACGGCGCGAAATCCCTCGAACTGGCCGACTCCGCCGCCGAAGCCGCACCCGTCGCGGGCCCTCGCCTGACCGCGTTCCTCCGGGGGCAACAGGCGCACGGCGCCGCGATGGTGCAGGACCGCCGCCAGGCATTCACCCGGCTACGGGAGACCGAAGAGGCCCTGTCGCAGGCGGATGGCCGTAACGACCACATCGGCGGCTACGACCGTGCCGCCTACGAGTTCCACGTCGCGCACGTGCTGTGGGAACTGGGCGACCGCTCGGAGTCGGTCCGGGCGCTACGCCGTTCGAACCGCTTCCGGCCGTCGGCGGAGCGCCAAGGACGCCTGCACACCAACGGACTTCTGGCCAGGCGCCTCCTTGCCATGCGCCATGTGGAGGAGTCGTGCGAGGCATGGGACCGCTTCCTGGACGACTACACCGGAACCTCCGGAGCCCGCGGCGACGAGCACTTCGCCACCCTGCGGGACGGACTGCGCCCGTATCGTCAGCTTCCCGCCGTGCGCCAACTGTCCGAACGGGCACAGGAGGTGGCGCGGCTCAAGGCCGCGTAGGCCCCGGCATTTGCCGCGGTACAACTCCACATCACAGAAATCACTCTCATTGGCGCACTACCCTCCGGGAGCAGGTCACCGCCTCCGCAACGAAGCATCCGTGATCGCCGGCGGCAGGTAGTAGGCGTCGGCCCGGTTGAGGTCGGTGCCCGGGGGCACGATGGTGTCGATGCGGTCCAGGATGTCCGCGCTGAGGGTGACCTCGGAGCCGTCCAGCATGCTGTCGAGCTGGTCAAGGGTGCGCGGGCCGATGATCACGGACGTCACGGCGGGGTGGGAGCGGACGAAGGCGGTCGCCAGGTGGGGCAGGGGCAGGCCGGCCTCCGCGGCGACCTTGGACAGGGCGCGGACCGCCTCGGCCTTCCGGGCGTTCTCGGGGATCGAGAGGTCGAACTTCTGGGTCTCCAGGCCGGCCCGTGAACTGGCCGAGAGATCGCGGCCGGACAGCCAGCCGGCGCTGAGCGGGCCCCAGGTCAGTACGCCCATGCCGTAGCGCTGGGCGGTCGGCAGCACCGCGTTCTCCACCCCGCGCGCCAGCATCGAGTACGGCGGCTGCTCGGTGCGGAAGCGGAGGTGACCGCGGCGCTCGGCGGTCCACTGCGCCTCGACGATCTGCTCGGCGGGGAAGGTCGAGGAGCCGATCGCCCGCACCTTTCCGGCGCGTACCAGGTCGGAGAGGGCGGAGAGCGTCTCGTCGATATCGGTCGTCGGGTCGGGGCGGTGCATCTGGTAGAGGTCGATGTAGTCGGTGCCCAGACGGCGCAGGCTGTCCTCCACCGCCCGCACGATCCAACGCCGTGAACTGCCACTGTGGTTGGCGTCCGGGCCCATGGAGCTGACGGCCTTCGTGGCCAGTACGACGTCCTCGCGGCGTCCCTTGAGAGCCTTGCCGACGATCTCCTCGGACTCGCCCGCGGCGTACACGTCCGCGGTGTCCACGAAGTTGATACCGGCGTCCAGCGCGCGGTGCACGATCCGTACGCAGTCGTCATGATCGGTGTTGCCCCAGGCGCCGAGCATCATCGCGCCGAGCGCGTACTCGCTGACCGAGATGCCGGTACCGCCGAGGATTCTGCGCTGCATGAGGTGCTCCTTCTGCGAGGTGTCGAGGTCTCGGGGTCGTCCCGCACGGCGTCCCCGGGGGCGTGCCGGAGCGGACTCCGGGGCGCCCCGGAGGCGTCCGGGCACCACCTTGCTGTCCGTACGGGGAGCGGACCAGGCCCGTCGCATCCTGGGCCGGCGGGAACCACCCAACCGGCCGTGCGTCGCATACTGGACCGATGCTGTACGCGGAAATCGAGATCAGCTCGTTCCTCAAGGCGCGCCGCGCGGCGCTCGACCCGGCCGACCTCGGCCTGCCCGGCGGGGTGAACCGGCGCCGGGTGCGCGGACTGCGGCGCGAGGAGGTCGCCCAGCTCGCCGGCATCAGCGTCGACTACTACACCCGGATCGAGCAGGGCCGGGCGCCCGCCATCTCCGACTCCGTCCTGGACGCCATCGCGCGGGCGCTGCGGCTGTCCGGCGGCGAGGTGACGTATCTGCGCAATATCGCCGTGCCCCGGCGCCCGGGAGCGGACTGCGCCGCCGGTGCCGCGCCCGGACGGACCGTACGCCCCGAGATCCGGCAGGTCCTGGACGCGATGGGGGCCACCGTCCCGGCCATGGTGGTCGGCCGCGGACTGGACATCCTGGCCTGGAACACGCTGGGCGCCCGGATCGCCTTCGACCTGGAGGCGCTCGCCCCGGACCGGCGCAACACCGCACTGCTGGTCTTCCTCGACCCGGCGGCGCGCGCCCTGCACCCGGACTGGGAGGCGAAGGCCGAGGAGGTGGTCGGCAATCTGCGCGCCGACAGCGGCCGGCACCCCGACGACCCGCGGATCTGCGAGGTGGTCAATGAACTCCTCGCCCACAGCCCGGACTTCCGGCGGATCTGGGAGACGCAGTCGGTGCACGAGTGTCTGCGCGGCACCAAGCGGATCCTGCATCCGCGCGTGGGCGAGCTCGATGTGACCTTCGAGAGCTTCCGGCTGAGCACCGATCCGGACCAGGCGCTGGTGACGTACACGGCCCCGCGCGGCTCGGAGACGGAGCGGCGCATCCGGGAGCTGGGGGCGCTGACGGACCCGGTGCTGACCGCGTAAGGCGACGGACCCGGTGCTGACCGCGTAAGGCGTGGCCGACGCGTAGGGCGTGGCCGACGCGTAGGGCGTGGCCGACGCGTAGGGCGTGTCCGTGAAGTCCCACGACGGCGCGCTCAGCTCCTGGGGGCCAGTGCCTCCCACCGCACGGTGACCTCTCCCTGGCGGCGGCGCCGCGGGTCGCCGGTCAGCGGCCAGTCGGTGGCGAGCGCCGCCACGGCGGCCCGCCAGCGCTGGCGGGCGCCCAGCGCGCCCAGCGGGGCGGCGGTGGCCCAGGCGCGGTCGAAGTCCCGGAGGAAGGCATGCACCGGTTCGCCCGGCACATTGCGGTGGATCAGTGCCTTCGGGAGGCGTTCTGCCAGGTCGGAGGGTGTGTGGAGGGCGCTGAGGCGGGCGGCGAAGGTGACCGTGCGCGGCCCCTCGGGCCCCAGCGTCACCCAGACGTGCCGCCGCCCGATCTCGTCGCAGGTGCCCTCGACCAGCAGCCCGCCGGGCGCCAGCCGGGCGCACAGCCGCCGCCACACGGCGGCCACCTCGTCCTCGTCGTATTGCCGCAGCACATTCGCGGCCCGGATGAGGATGGGCGCCCGCGTCCGCTGACCCGGCAGCGGCACCTCGAAGCCGCCGTGGACGAAGTCCAGCCCCGGCTGCTCATAGGCCCGCGCGGCCGCGACCCGCGCCGGGTCGATCTCGATGCCGACGACCCGGGCGTCCGGCCGGACCGTACGCAGCCGGCCCAGCAGTTCCACCGCGGTCCAGGGCGCGGCGCCGTAGCCGAGGTCGACCGCGACGGGGTCGGCGGCGCGGCGCAGCACGGCGCCGTGTTCCGCGGCGATCCAGCGGTCCATACGGCGCAGCCGGTTGGGGTTGGTGGTCCCGCGGGTGGCGTTTCCGACGGGTCGGGACGGTGCGGTGGCCGGGGCGGCGGCAAGGGCGGAGGGGCGGCGGGCCATGCCATCGAGAGTATGGGGTGGCCGCGGGTACGCCGCCCCAGAGGTCCCGCCGGACCCCGCTTGGTCACGCTTTGGCAAAGTACGCGGAGCGCGTGCCGGACGGAAATGGATCGCCGGGGTCCGTTGTTGGACGGGTTCGGAGGCGCGCCGCCCGCCCCGCCTAGGAGGTAGTTCGACGTGAGCCAATACGTGTCCCGGCTCCGCAGTCGTTCCCATGGCCAGTTCCCGGGCCAGGCCCGGCTGCGGCTGCCCGGCAGCGCGCGCCGCCCGCGCCGGGTGGCGATGCTCAGCGTCCACACCTCCCCGCTGCACCAGCCCGGCACCGGCGACGCCGGCGGCATGAACGTCTACATCGTCGAGCTGGCCAAGAAGCTCGCCTCGATCAACATCGAGGTGGAGATCTTCACCCGCGCCACCACCGGCACCCTCCCGCCCGCCGTCGAGCTCGCCCCCGGCGTTCTCGTACGGCATGTGGACGCCGGTCCGTACGAGGGCCTGGCGAAGGAGGAGCTGCCCGCCCAGCTGTGTGCCTTCACCCATGGCGTGATGCAGGCCTGGGCCGGCCACCGCCCCGGCTACTACGACCTGGTGCACTCCCACTACTGGCTCTCCGGCCATGTCGGCTGGCTGGCCGGAGAGCGCTGGGGCGTCCCGCTGGTGCACGCCATGCACACCATGGCGAAGGTCAAGAATGCCGCGCTGGCCGTAGGTGACACCCCCGAGCCGGCCGCCCGGGTGATCGGCGAGACCCAGATCGTCCGGGCCGCGGACCGGCTGATAGCCAACACCGCCGAGGAGGCGGACGAGCTCGTACGGCATTACGAGGCCGAGCGCGGCAAGGTCGCCGTCGTGCACCCCGGCGTCAACCTCGACCGCTTCCGGCCCACCGGCGGTGAGGTCGCCGAGAGCCGGGCCGCCGCCCGCGCCCGCCTCGGCCTGCCGCAGGACGCGGTCATTCCGCTCTTCGCCGGCCGCATACAGCCGCTGAAGGCGCCCGACATCCTGCTGCGTGCGGCCGCCGCCCTGCTGGCCGAGGACCCCTCGCTGCGCTCCCGGCTGGTGGTGCCCGTGGTCGGCGGGCCCAGCGGCAGCGGGCTGGCCAAGCCCGAGGGCCTGCAGAAGCTGGCCGCCCGGCTCGGTATCGCGGATCTGGTGCAGTTCCGCCCGCCGGTCGGCCAGGAACAGCTCGCCGACTGGTACCGCGCCGCATCCGTGCTGGTCATGCCCTCGTACAGCGAATCCTTCGGTCTGGTCGCCATCGAGGCCCAAGCCTGTGGCACGCCTGTCATCGCGGCCGCGGTCGGCGGTCTGCCGGTGGCGGTGCGCGACGGCGTCAGCGGTTTCCTCGTCGCCGGCCATGACCCGGCCGACTACGCCCGCGCACTCGCCCGCTTCGTCGCGGACCCGGCCCTGCCCGCCCGGATGGGCACCGACGCCGCCCGCCACGCCCAGTCCTTCGGCTGGGACACCGCCGCCGCGGCGACCGGCGACGTCTACACCGACGCCATGCAGGAGCACCGCCGTCACCTACGATCGCTCCATGGGTGACACGGGCGAGGAGCACGGTGTGAGCGAGACGGGCAAGGGGACGGCCGTGGCCGCCGGTGCGACCGCGCAGACCGTGATCGAGCAGACGCTGAAGGACGCCGGCCTCGAATGGGAAACCCCCTCCGACGGCACCTACGTCATCAAGCTCCCCGGCACCCGCAAGCTCTCCACGACCTGCTCGCTCATCGTCGGCAGGCACTCCCTCTCCATCAACGCCTTCGTCGTCCGCCACCCCGACGAGAACCACGAGGCCGTGCACCGCTGGCTCCTCGAACGCAACACCCGCCTCTACGGCGTCAGTTACGCGATCGACAAGCTCGGCGACATCTACCTCGTGGGCAAGCTCCCGCTGGCCGCCGTCACCCCCGACGAACTCGACCGCATCCTCGGCACGGTCCTGGAGAACGCCGACGGCAGCTTCAACACCCTGCTGGAGATGGGCTTCGCCACGGCGATCCGCAAGGAGTACGCCTGGCGGGTGTCCCGCGGTGAGTCCACCCGCAACCTCGACGCCTTCGCGCATCTGACCCAGCGGCCTTCCGTCTAGCCGTACGACGGGCGGGGTCCAGCCGTACGACGGGCGGGCCGGCGGTGCGGTCAGGGCCGGGCCGGGCGGGGGAGCGGAGCGAATTCCGCGACCACACCAGGGCCCGGGCGCCTCGACTGCCCCGTCACGCCACCGGCTCCGACGGCTCCTGCGCGGCCGTGGCCGAGGCCGCTTGCCCCTTGGCCGTGGCCGACTGCACCGGTGCCGTGGCCGACTGCCCCGCTGCCGTGACCGCCTGACTCCCGGCCACCGCCCCAGCCCCCGCGCCCGTCTGCGCCGGCAGACCCCGGAGCAGGAGCCCATATCCCAGCGCGGCCAGCGTGCCGATAGCCGCGCAGCCCGCCCACAGGGCATCGGCGCCGTAGTGGTCGATCACCAGACCGCCCAGCAGAGGGGCCGTCAGGGAGGCGACGGACCACGACAGGGAGTACATGCCCTGATAGCGGCCGCGGCCGTGCAGCGGAGACAGGCGCACCACCAGGCCCATCTGGGTGGGGGAGTTGATGATCTCGCCGAGGGTCCAGACGGTGACGGCGACCGCGTACATGGCGACCGAGCCGGCCAGCGCGGTCAGCCCGAAGCCGTAGCCGGCGAGCAGGGCGGAGCCGATGAGGAGCATGGCCGGGCTGCGGTGTTCGATGAAGCGCGTCACCGGGATCTGCAGCAGCACGACGAGGACGCCGTTGACCGCGATGACCATGCCGAAGTCGGTGCTGGAGAAGCCGTCCTGACCCATCGACACGGGCATCGAGACATAGGCCTGCTGGAAGAGCAGGGCGAGCAGCAGGTTGAGGCCGACGACGGTCATGAACCGGCCGTCGCGCAGGACGGTCAGCATGGAGACCGGTGCGGGGGCCGGGCCGCCGTCGGCGTCGTCCGGCCCGCCCGGTGTGCCCGGGGTGGGGCGTGATTCCGGGAGCTTCCAGAAGACGACCAGCGCACAGGCCAGGACGAGCGCGGCCTCGCCCAGGAAGAGGGTCAAGTAGCCGTGCTCGGCGATGAGTCCGGCGGCGGTGGAGGAGATGGCGAAGCCGAGGTTGATCGCCCAGTAGTTGAGGGAGAAGGCGCGGACGCGGTCCTCGGGGGCGACGATGTCCGCCATCATCGCCTGGACGGCGGGGCGGGAGGCGTTGGTCGCCAGGCCGACCAGGCCCGCCACCGCCGCGATGGCGACCGGGTCCGTCATGAAGCCGAGCAGCGCCACGGACGCCGCCGTCGACAGCTGTGCGATCAGCATCGTGGGCCGGCGGCCGAGACGGTCGGCCATGACCCCGGCGCCCACGGACGAGATCACTCCGCCCAGGCCGTAGAGCGCGGCCACCAGGCCCGCGTACGAGGCCGAATAGCCACGCTCGACGGTCAGATAGAGGGCGAGGAAGGTCGCGACGAAGGCGCCCAGCCGGTTGATCAGGGTGCTGGTCCACAGCCACCAGAACTGCCGGGGGAGGCCGGAGACGCTCTCCACGACGGCTTGCCGGAGACCGGCCCGCCTGGTGGGCCCGGATGTGGATGCGGACATGACATTTCCCCCGTCGAATGGTCAGGCGGTGCGTGGCAGGGAGGCGGGCAGTCAGGGAGGCGGGCGGTGCGGCCGTGCCCCGGGCGCCGTAAGGGTGGGCGACGGGACGCGGAAGAGGTGCGTGTGTAAGTGGCGCGGGCGACTGTCGCACCCTACTGAGGGACCGGCTCCGGTCGCCACTCAATTGACGGGAAGCGTCAAACGCCGTCGGGAAGCCCACGTCCTGGACCGGCGCAGGGCCGGTTCCGGATGTCGATTACGCTCGACGCCATGGCCGACGCACCGTACAAGCTGATCCTCCTCCGCCACGGCGAGAGCGAGTGGAACGCGAAGAACCTGTTCACCGGCTGGGTGGACGTCAATCTCAACGAGAAGGGCGAGAAGGAGGCAGTCCGCGGCGGAGAGCTGCTCAAGGACGCCGGCCTGCTCCCCGACGTAGTGCACACCTCCCTCCAGAAGCGCGCCATCCGCACCGCGCAGCTGGCCCTGGAGTCCGCCGACCGGCACTGGATCCCCGTCCACCGCAGCTGGCGGCTGAACGAGCGCCACTACGGTGCGCTGCAGGGCAAGGACAAGGCGCAGACGCTGGCCGAGTTCGGCGAGGAGCAGTTCATGCTCTGGCGCCGCTCGTACGACACCCCGCCGCCCGCGCTCGACCGTGACGCCGAGTACTCCCAGTTCTCCGACCCGCGCTACGCCGGCCTCCCGCCGGAGCTGCGCCCGCAGACGGAGTGCCTCAAGGACGTCGTCGTCCGCATGCTCCCGTACTGGTTCGACGGCATCGTCCCGGACCTCCGCGCCGGAAAGACGGTCCTGGTCGCTGCGCACGGCAACAGCCTGCGCGCCCTGGTCAAGCACCTCGACGGCATCTCCGACGAGGACATCGCCGGCCTGAACATCCCCACCGGCATCCCGCTCGCCTACGAGCTGGACGCCGACTTCCGCCCGGTCAAGCCCGGCGGCACCTACCTCGACCCGGAGGCCGCCAAGGCCGCCATCGAGGCCGTGAAGAACCAGGGCAAGAAGAAGTAAGCCCGACGCTTCCGAGCCCCCTGCCTGCGGATTTTCCGGCGGGCGGGGGGCTCGGTGCTGCACTGGGCTCCAGGCCGCCCGCGGCTCGGCCTCACCCGTTCGCGCGGTTCGTTTGCGGGACGTGAGTGAGGCGTTTCCGGAACGTCAGCGGCCCCGGGAAAGGTGGTGTCCACACCGCGGGAACGGCCGAAGAAATTCCCGCACGAAACACAGGGGGACCCCGATCATGCGTACTTCCCGGATTCGTACCGCCACCCTGGCCGCCGTCACCGCCGCACTGGCGCTGGGTCTGACCGCTTGCGGCGGCGCCGACGGCGGCTCGAAGGCGGCGGGCGGCGACAGTGGTGCCGCCGCTATCGCGCAGAGCCCGTCCGCGTCCAACGGGGACGGCAAGGGCGGCACGCAGGCCAACAGCGGCGGTGACGCCAAGGAGGGCGCGGCTTCGACGACCGCGTCGGGCGGGACGGGCGAGGCCGGGAGCAAGGGCACGACGGCCGGCGCCCAGCAGTGCCGCGGCGACGAGATGCTGCTCACCGCGGTGCACCGGTTCGCCGGGCAGCAGGGCGACCACCTGCTGGTCACCGCGTCGAACAAGGGCACCAAGCCCTGCTGGGTCACCTCGTACCCGGCCGTGAAGCTCGGCGACGTCGACGGCACCGCACTGCCGCACTCGAAGAAGGACAACGCGGGCGGCGGCAAGCAGATCACGCTCCAGCCCGGCGGCAAGGCATACAGCGCGGTGAACCTCTTCGACTACGGCTCGAAGAACCACACGGCGCAGTCGTTCTCCCTCGCGCTGCGCGGCGCGGACGGTCACGACGGCCCCTTCTACTCCGTCGACATCAAGGGCGAGAAGCCGCAGTTCACCTGGAACGAGGCCGACGTGCTGAACTGGAACACCAAGAAGCCGTACGACATCTGACCGCCCGTGGGCCGGTGACCGGGTTCAGGGCGGCGGCCGGGGAGCCGGCCCCGGGGAGTTCGGCTGCAAGAGTCGCATCCGGCCGGGCCGGGTGCGGCCGCGCACCGGGAGCGGAGCTGTGCGGGCGAAGCCCGCGGCCTCCGGGGGCAGCATGGAGGGAGGGGCGCAGGGGAGCGCCGGGGGCACTGATCGTCTGCAACCGGAAGGATGAGCCCGATGCCCAAGTTCATGGACATCCATCACGGTATGAAGGGCCTCACGGCCGACCAGCTCAACGAGGCACACCGGGCCGACCTCGCCATTCAGGGCGAGGAAGGCGTGACCTTCGAGCACGCCTGGGCCGACACCGAGTCCGGTGATGTGTTCTGTCTGTCGGAAGCGCCGTCGGCGGGAGCGGTGCAGCGCATCCACGAGCGCGCCGGCCACAAGGCGGACGAGATCCATCCGCTGTCGCTCATCGTGTGACCCGGCCCGGCGGCGGCCCGTAAGGGGAGACCCGCAGCTCAGGAATACGGCGGCGGCCCCGCCCGGAAGAAGTCCGGTCGGGGCCGCCGTGGCGCTGTGCCGTCGAGGTCGCTAGCAGCCGCCGCCGCACTGGCACGGTCCGCCCGACTGGCAGCCGCAGCTGCAGCCGGGGCCGCAGCCACAGGCGCCGAGCAGGGGGAGCCGCGGGCGCTCGACAGCCGTCGGGGCGTCGTGAGCCGCGGTGTTCGGGGAGTCCGCCATGGGTGCCATGCATTGCCTCCTAGGGGTCACCTGCCGCCCATTGCAAGCCCGGGTGACGAGGCGCGTCAACGGCGCGTGGAAGCACACGTCAACGGCGCACGGTGGCTCATGGGGCGGACTCGTTCCCTCCGCCCGCCGCTGTCGCTATGCGCCCTCGACCGCCGTCGGCGGGGCGATCTCGTCGGCGTGCTCGCCGGTCACCAGGTAGACGACCCGCTTGGCGACGGAGACCGCGTGGTCCGCGAAGCGCTCGTAGTAGCGGCCCAGCAGGGTCACGTCCACGGCCGTCTCGATGCCGTGCTTCCAGCGGTCGTCCATCAGGTGCTGGAAGAGCGTGCGGTGCATGGTGTCCATCGCGTCGTCGTCCTGCTCCAGCTGCAGCGCGAGGTCGACGTCCTTGGTGATGATGACCTCGGCGGCCTTGGCCATCAGGCGCTGCGCCAGCTGCCCCATCTCCAGGATGGTGGCGTGCAGGTCCTGCGGAACGGCCGTCTCCGGGAAGCGCAGCCGGGCCAGCTTGGCCACGTGCTGGGCCAGGTCGCCGGAGCGCTCCAGGTCGGCGCTCATCCGCAGCGAGGTGACGACGATCCGCAGGTCGGTGGCGACCGGCTGCTGCCGCGCCAGCAGGGCGATCGCCCGGGCCTCCAGGTCGCGCTGGAGGTCGTCGACCTTCTCGTCGGCGGCGATGACGTTCTCGGCCAGCTTGAGGTCCGCGTCGAGTATCGCCGTGGTGGCGCGCCCGATCGCGGAGCCGACGAGCCGGGCCATCTCGACCAGGCCCTCGCCGATCGAATCCAGCTCCTCGTGGTACGCGTCCCGCATCTGTGACCTTCTCTCGCTTCGATGTGGTGGTGTGGCGTGGGTGGGGGAGGTGGAACGGGGTGCAGGGTGACCTGTGCCCACGCTCTCACGGCCGGTGCCCGCGCGGCCGTACCCCGGAGAGATGCTCCGCGGAGCCGGTACTCCGCGGTGCCGTGCTCCGGAGGCGCTCTCGCCCGCGGTCGCTCAGGGTGTCCGGTCGCGCCGGTGCGGAACCGATCCGGCACCCGCACCCTCACCCTGCGGGCAGCGCGCGACCTGCGGTGCCACCGGGGGTGAACCGGTGCCGACGTGAAGGTGAACTCTGGGCGACGCAATCGCCGCCCGGGGGCCGGCCGGGCGGTTCACCTGGCCCCGCCCCGGACCGGCGGCCCGCTCGCGCCGGTTTCCCTAGGGACATCCGGTGGGCGGCCGCACGCTTCGCACCGGCCTCCGGAGTGAACCCGCGCGGACGCCACGGTGAACTCTGGGCGACGGCTGTTCGAGCAGGGCCTCGCACGGCTGGGGAAGTGTCCGACCCGGCGCATAACCTGGAGTCATGAACGTGGATGCGGCCGTCGCCGCAGTGGCAGCGATCGCCGGGCTGTGCACCGGCGTCTTCGCCATGCTGGCGTTCCGCTGGAGCGAGCGCGACCAGGCCAAACCCACCCGCAGCTCGCTGCACACGGACGCCGTGCTGCCGCCCGGGGTCGACACCGTGCTCTCGGTGCTCCGCTCCTCCGCCGTGGTCCTCGACGAGGCCGACGCCGTCGTGAAGGCCAGCTCCGCCGCGTACGCCCTCGGGCTGGTCCGCGGCGGCAAGCTCGCCGTCGAGCCGATGATGCAGATGGCCCGCGACACCCGCAGGGACGGCGAGATACGCCAGGTCGAGCTGGATCTCCCGCGCCGCGGCACCGGCCGCGGCGACGCCCTCGCGGTCTCCGCCCGAGTCGCCCCGCTCGGCTCCCGGCTCGTCCTGCTGCTGGTCGAGGACCTCACGGAAGCCCGCCGCATAGAGGCGGTCCGCCGCGACTTCGTGGCCAACGTCAGCCATGAGCTCAAGACGCCCGTCGGCGCCCTGTCGCTGCTCTCCGAGGCCGTGATGGACGCCAGCGACGACCCCGAGGCCGTCGAGCGCTTCGCCGGCCGGATGCAGAACGAGGCCACCCGCCTGACCAACCTCGTCCAGGAGCTCATCGACCTCTCCCGGGTGCAGAACGACAACCCGCTGGAGGACGCCGAGCCGGTCCGGGTCGACGAGCTGGTCGCCGAGGCGGTGGACCGCTGCCGCCAGCAGGCCGGCGCGAAGCAGATCACCATGGCCGCCGGAGGCACCGCCGACCTGCATGTCTGGGGCAATCGCGGCCAGCTCGCCGCGGCCCTGGGCAATCTCGTCGAGAACGCCGTCAACTACTCCCCGGCGCGCACCCGCGTCGGGATCGCCGGACGCCATGTCTCCGCGCCCGGTGGCGACCTGATCGAGATCGCGGTGACCGACCAGGGCATCGGGATATCCGAGAAGGACCGGGACCGCGTCTTCGAGCGGTTCTACCGTGTCGACCCGGCGCGCTCGCGCGCCACCGGCGGGACCGGCCTCGGCCTCGCCATCGTCAAGCATGTGGCCGCCTCGCACGGCGGGGAGGTCACGGTGTGGAGCGCCGAGGGACAAGGCTCCACCTTCACCCTGCGTCTCCCGGAAGCCGGGTCCGTACGCGACCGCGAACGGCCCGCCGACCTCACCACGGAGGGCCTCGACGACGAGGACCGCCCGTACGAGACCTTCAACGATCCGCTCCCTGCTCACCCAGCCCCGGAGGTCCTTCCGTGACCCGAGTGCTTGTCGTCGAGGACGAGGAATCGTTCAGCGACGCACTGTCTTACATGCTCCGCAAGGAGGGCTTCGAGGTCGCCATCGCGGCTACGGGCCCTGACGGACTGGACGAGTTCGAGCGCAACGGCGCCGATCTCGTGCTGCTGGACCTGATGCTGCCCGGCCTGCCCGGCACCGAGGTCTGCCGCCAGCTGCGCGGCCGCTCCAACGTCCCGGTCATCATGGTGACCGCCAAGGACAGCGAGATCGACAAGGTCGTCGGCCTGGAAATAGGAGCCGACGACTACGTCACCAAGCCCTTCTCCTCCCGCGAACTGGTCGCCCGCATCCGCGCCGTGCTGCGCCGTCGCGGCGAGCCGGAGGAGGTCGCCCCGCAGGCCCTGGAGGCCGGGCCGGTCCGGATGGACGTGGACCGCCATGTCGTCACGGTCGCCGGCGGCAAGGTCGATCTGCCCCTGAAGGAGTTCGACCTCCTGGAGATGCTGCTGCGCAACGCCGGCCGGGTGCTGACCCGTATGCAGCTCATCGACCGGGTCTGGGGCGCCGACTACGTGGGTGACACCAAGACCCTGGACGTGCACGTCAAGCGGCTGCGCGCCAAGATCGAGCCCGACCCGGGCGCCCCGCGCTACCTCGTCACGGTCCGCGGCCTGGGCTACAAGTTCGAGCCGTAAACCGTTCCGTGCGGCAGGCCGTGCACCGCTGAGCCGCAGCGCAGCGGTGCGTCGCCGTGTGCGGCCGCGGCAGTACGCGTCAGGGGCGCCCCTCCGGATCGGAGGGGCGCCCCTGACGCGTAGTGGTGACGGCGTGCGCCGCCGGCTCAGTGGCCGGCGTGCGCCCCCTCCGCCGGCTTGGCGGTACCGGACGGGGAGGCCGAGCCCGAGGCCTTGCTGCCCGGCTCCGAGGGCTTGCCGCTACCGGACGGCGACGGCGAGCCGGAGGGCGACGGCACCTTCGAGGGCCCGTAGCCCTCGAAGTAGTTCTTCGCCGGGACGACAAAGGCGTCGATCTTCACCTGGCCGGTGGAGCTCAGCTTGAAGGTCAGGGGCTGCGCATTGCCGTCCTGGACGGCCTCCCGGCCGCTGGCGAGGACGGCCGAGGGGTTGCCCTCGCCGCCGATCACGACGGAGCCGCCTGCGGGCACGGTGATCGGGCCGGAGCCGTGGTCCGCCGCCGAGAGCTTGGCCGTCTGGCCGGTGCCGTCGACGGAGATCGCGGTCAGCTTCTGGTCCTTGGCACCGCTGTTGAACACCGTCGCGGAGATCACGGCCGGGCCCTTGGCGTCCACCTCGGGCTGGGTGATCACGTTGGCGTTCTGGATCTTGATGTCGCCCACGGAGGTCGCGGCGTTGTCCGGCTTGACCTCCAGCGTCTGGGCGTCGTTCCCGGCCCCGCACGCGGACAGCGTGGCGATCGAGAGCGAAAGGACGGTGGCGGCGAGGACGCCGCGTCGAAGGCTGCGGCTCACGGCGGCGGCATCTCCTTGACGAGCTACGGCGGCCGAACGTTCGTGCCCGGTCGCGGATGGACGGCTGGGGCGGCGCTCCGTACGCGTCATGACGACGGGTGCGTAAAGCCGCCCTAAGGGTGTGTCAGCGCCGCTAGGTTACCGAGCCGCCCTCGCGCCGCCGCACCCGACCCGCCCCCAGCGTGATCAGCGGCCCGCCACCGCCGTCCGGGCACCGTTACACCGCCCCCCGCGACGCGGTCCGGACGGGAAAGCCGGCCGCGCGGCCGGAGACCCCGAGAAGCGCGGCCGGAGACCCCGAGAAGCAGAGTGCGAGAACGTTCATCAAGAACGGGCATGAATTTTCGGCATGCGGCCGTTCGGGTGGCGAGCGGCTGGTTTCCTTCCGGGGAAAAGCAGTATTCGCAGGGAATGTGAAGGGCTCGCGGAATTGATCACACTCTTCGGCCGCCGGTTCGTGATCAATTCGAGAATCGGCCCCGAGAGGCCCATGAGCAGCCGAACGGAGTAGCGGAACTCGCTCGTGTGGATCCGTGCAAAACGGGACGTTCGGCCTGTCGATCATCGAGTTCCCGGTGTGTGACGGGCATGTTTCCGCTCACCCGTGCAGCCCCTCCGACCTGCGAATACCCGCTTCCGGAGCCCCCTCGCAGCACGTTCCGGTCACTGTTGTCAAGCCCCGAGATATGCCCTGACCTGCGAAAACGCCATTCAGAACGGTCCGTTCCCGTGTTAGCATGGATAGCCACGGAAGGGGTACCTGTCACATGACGTTCAAGGTTGGCGACACCGTGGTCTATCCCCATCACGGGGCCGCGCTGATCGAGGCCATCGAAACTCGCCAGATCAAAGGCGTGGACAAGACCTACTTGGTGCTGAAGGTCGCCCAGGGCGACTTGACTGTTCGTGTGCCAGCGGACAATGCGGAGTTCGTCGGCGTACGCGACGTGGTTGGTCAGGACGGGCTGGACCGGGTCTTCGAGGTGCTTCGTGCACCGTATGCCGAAGAGCCGACGAACTGGTCCCGTCGCTACAAGGCAAATCTCGAGAAGCTCGCTTCCGGCGATGTGATCAAGGTTGCCGAAGTGGTGCGCGACCTGTGGCGGCGTGAGCGTGAGCGCGGACTTTCCGCCGGTGAGAAGCGGATGCTCGCGAAGGCGCGCCAGATTCTGGTGAGCGAGCTCGCCCTCGCGGAGAACACCAACGAGGACAAGGCCGAGGCCCTGCTCGACGAGGTACTCGCGTCCTGACGACGCTCAAGCGTTGGCCATGTCCAGCGTTGGCGACATCCAGCGCACAGTGATCCAACGCAGCGACGACGTAGCAATGCCGCGGTGCCCGAGTGACGATCGACTCCCGAAGGGGAGCGGTCTGTTGCCGGGCGCTGCGGCATATCTGCGGGTGCTGCGACGGAACTACGGGGGGCGACCAGCTGGTCTCGGTGAGAACCACCGCCCCCCTGTGACGTGCCGGGCCCGGGCAGCAGTCTCGACCGATGTCACGGAAGGGTCCGGTCAAGGCGTCGCGCCCGGCACTCCCCCGTAGGGGGCACGCCCAGGCCATACCCACCTCGCCCGAGGAAACAAACCTGTCTGCGTCAATTCCGGGCTCGCCCCGGACTCCGGAGCCATCGATGTCAGATCCCTCCCGCCCGGTCCGTACCGCCGCGGTGATTCCCGCCGCCGGCCGCGGTGTCCGGCTCGGTCCCGGCACCCCCAAGGCACTGCGCACCCTGGGCGGCACTCCCATGCTGGTGCACGCCGTCCGCGCGATGGCCGCGTCACGTGCCGTCTCCCTCATCGTGGTGGTCGCCCCGCCCGACGGCGCCGCCGAGGTCAGCCGCCTCCTCCACGAGCATCCGCTCCCCGAACGCACCGAGCTCGAGGTCGTCCCCGGCGGCGAGACCCGCCAGGAGTCCGTACAGCTCGGTCTGGCGGCGCTCCCGGACACCATCGACGTCGTGCTGGTGCATGACGCCGCGCGGCCGCTGGTCCCGGTCGACACGGTCGACGCGGTGGTCGCCGCCGTACGCGCCGGTGCGCCCGCCGTCGTCCCGGCGCTGCCGCTCGCCGACACCGTCAAGCAGGTCGATCCGCAGCCGCAGGGTTCCCCCGAGCCGGTGGTCGGCACCCCGGAGCGGGCCCTGCTGCGCGCCGTACAGACCCCGCAGGGCTTCGACCTGGCGACCCTGCGCAAGGCGCATGACACCGTCGTCGAGGGCGAGGGCGCCACCGACGACGCCGGGCTGGTCGAACGGCTCGGTTCGCCCGTCGTGGTCGTCCCCGGCCACGAGGAGGCATTCAAGGTGACCCGGCCGCTGGACCTGGTCCTGGCCGAGGCCGTACTCGCCCGCAGGAGGGCCACCGATGGCTATGTCTGAGCCGGCACCCGCCGCCCCCGCCCCCCTTCTCCCGCTCGTCGGCATCGGCACGGATGTGCACGCCTTCGAGCAGGGCCGTGAGCTGTGGTGCGCCGGGCTGCTCTGGGACGCCGCGGAGAGCGACGGCTACGGCCTGGCCGGCCACAGTGACGGCGATGTGGCCGCCCACGCCGCCTGCGACGCGCTGTTCTCGGCGGCCGGTGTCGGCGACCTGGGCGCGCACTTCGGCACCGGCCGCCCCGAGTGGTCCGGCGCCTCCGGTGTGACGCTGCTGGCCGAGGCCGCGCGGATCGTACGGGCCGAGGGCTTCACCATCGGCAATGTCGCGGTGCAGGTCATCGGCGTCCGCCCGAAGGTCGGCAAGCGACGGGACGAGGCCCAGAAGGCACTGTCGGCGGCCGTCGGGGCGCCGGTCTCGGTCTCCGGCACGACCTCGGACGGACTGGGGCTGACCGGCCGGGCCGAGGGCCTGGCCGCGGTCGCCACGGCGATCGTCTTCCGTACGGCCTGACCGGTCCCGCAGGGCCCCGGGCGACGGACGCGGCGCCCGGCATTCCCCCGTATGGCGAGGGAATGCCGGGCGCCGCACGGGTGTTGGGGGGAGCATCGGAGTACTCGTGTTCCTCGGAACGGCCCGCAGGAAGGACCCCTTGTGACCGCCACCCTGTCCGACGACCTCAAGCAGCTCCTGGACACCCCGGTCTTCGTGACCGTGACGACCGTCCAGCCCGACGGCAGCCCCCAGGCCTCCCCGGTCTGGGTGAAGCGGGACGGCGACGATCTGCTGATCTCGACGACCGTCGGCCGCCGCAAGGAGAAGAACCTCCGCCGGGACCCCCGGGTCTCGGTCGTGGTCCAGCCCTTCGACGCCCCGTACACCTACGCCGAGGTCCGTGGCACCGCCTCGCTGAGCACCGAGGGCGGGCAGGAGCTGATCGACGAGCTGTCGCGGAAGTACACCGGCAAGCTGTACGCGGACTTCAACCCGGCGGGGATCACCGACGACGAGCGCGTCGTGGTCCGGATCACCCCGCGCAAGGTGGTGGGCAGCATCTGACCAGGCCGCGGGCCTGCCCCGGCCGGGGTGCAAATCCGGCGAACCGGACTGTTGTGGCGGATCCGTTTCCCCGTGGCCCAATGGGTCGCGGGGCACTGCCTCGTTCCGACTACCCTGGTTCCGTGACGATTCGCCTGTACGACACCAGCGCCCGGCAGATTCGCGATTTCACCCCGCTCGTGCCGGGCTGTGTCTCGATCTACCTGTGTGGCGCGACCGTGCAGGCCGCCCCGCATATCGGGCACATCAGGTCGGGACTGAACTTCGACATCATGCGCCGCTGGTTCGAGTACCGCGGCTACGACGTGACGTTCGTGCGCAATGTCACGGACATCGACGACAAGATCATCAAGAAGGCGGACGAGCAGGGCCGCCCCTGGTGGTCGATCGGCTACGAGAACGAGGTCGCCTTCAACACGGCCTACGACGCCCTCGGCTGCCTGCGTCCCACCTACGAGCCGCGCGCCACCGGCCACATCCCCGAGATGATCGAGATGATGCGCGGCCTGATCGAGCGTGGCCACGCCTACGCCGCCGACGGCAACGTCTACTTCGACGTGCAGTCCTTCCCGGGGTATCTCCAGCTGTCCAACCAGGAGTTGGACAACCTCCGCCAGCCGTCCGGTGAGGGCGAGACCGGCAAGCGGGACCCGCGCGACTTCGCGATGTGGAAGGCGGCCAGGGAGGGCGAGCCCAGCTGGGACACCCCCTGGGGCCGCGGCCGGCCCGGCTGGCACCTGGAGTGCTCGGCGATGGCCCACAAGTACCTGGGCGAGGCCTTCGACATCCACGGCGGCGGCATCGACCTGATCTTCCCGCACCACGAGAACGAGATCGCGCAGGCCAAGGCCTACGGCGACGACTTCGCCGCGTACTGGACCCACAACGCCTGGGTGACCATGAGCGGCGAGAAGATGGCCAAGTCGCTGGGCAACTCCGTGCTGGTCTCGGAGATGGTCGCCCGCTGGCGCCCGATCGTGCTGCGCTACTACCTGGGCACCCCGCACTACCGCTCGATGATCGAGTACAGCGAGGAAGCGCTGCGGGAGGCCGAGTCCGCGTTCGCGCGGATCGAGGGCTTCGTCCAGCGGGTCGTCGAGAAGGCCGGGGTCGTCGAGCCGGCGGCCGAGGTGCCGCTCGCGTTCGCCGAGGCCATGGACGACGATCTGGGCGTCCCGCAGGCGCTGGCGATCGTGCACACCACCGTCCGCCAGGGCAATTCCGCACTGACCGCCGACGACAAGGAAGCGGCGGTGGCCCGGCTGGCCGAGCTGCGCGCCATGCTCGGCGTGCTCGGTCTGGACCCGCTCGACGAGCGTTGGTCCGGCGGCGGCACGGACCGCGGCGAGGACCTCCACGGCGTGGTCGACTCCCTGGTCCGCCTGGTCCTCGAACAGCGCCAGGCCGCCCGCGCCCGCAAGGACTACGCCACCGCTGACGCCATCCGCGACCAGCTCCAGCAGTCCGGACTCGCCATCGAGGACACCCCCTCGGGCCCGCGCTGGTCGCTGTCCTGACCCCCGTCCCGCCCGCCGCCGGCCACCCGGATTCGCCCTTCCCGGTGGCCGCGGGCGACACTCAATCCATACGTACGTACCCACTCCACGTCGCGAGACGTCGAGAGCAGTGAAGAAACAGGTGACCCATGGCCGGCAACAGCCAGCGCAGGAACCGCCGCACGTCCAACAAGAAGGGCGCGCAGGTCGGCAGCGGCGGCAAGCGGCGCCGGGGCCTGGAGGGCAAGGGCCCGACCCCGCCCGCCTCCGAGCGCAAGGGACACGTCAAGAACCGCGTCGCCAACGCCAAGGCGAAGCAGGCCGCGTCGCGCCGCCCGGCCCCGCGCCGCGGCGGTGCCAAGGGCACCGCGGAGCTGGTCGTCGGCCGTAACCCGGTCTTCGAGGCGCTGCGCGACGGCGTGCCCGCCACGACCCTCTACGTCCAGCAGTTCATCGACACCGACGAGCGGGTGCGCGCCGCACTGCAGCTCGCCTCGGAGCGCGGCGACATCAACCTGATGGAGGCGCCGCGCCCCGAGCTGGACCGGATGACCAACGGCCTCAACCACCAGGGCATGGTCCTGCAGGTCCCGCCGTACGACTACGCGCACCCCGAGGACCTGGCCGCGGCCGCCTTCGACAACGGTGACGACCCGCTGATCGTCGCGCTCGACGGCGTCACCGATCCGCGCAACCTCGGCGCCGTGGTCCGCTCCGTGTGTGCCTTCGGCGGTCACGGTGTGGTCGTGCCGGAGCGCCGGGCGGCCGGGATGACGGCCGGTGCGTGGAAGACCTCGGCGGGCACCGCGGCCCGTACACCGGTCGCCCGCGCCACCAACCTCACCCGGACCCTGGAGTCGTACCAGAAGGCCGGCCTCACGGTCGTCGGTCTGGCCGCGGACGGCGAGATGGAGCTCCAGGACGTCGCGGCGCTGGACGGCCCGGTCGTCATCGTCGTCGGCAGCGAGGGCAAGGGCCTGTCGCGGCTGGTCGGCGAGACCTGTGACGTGCGGGTACGCATCCCGATGCCGGGCGGCGCGGAGTCGCTGAACGCCGGTGTCGCGGCCGGTGTCGTCCTGTGGGAGGCGGCCCGCCGCCGCAGCTGAGTCCGGATACCCCGGGGCGGCCGGTACCTTTCCGCGCCACCCCGGGGCAAGGCCTGACCCTCCGTACGCCTTCGCCGGATCCTGTGATCTTTTGACGGGTCTCGGACAGATCGACCCGGTCAAGGCAGTGTCTTATACGCGAGTCACTCGGTTAGATGAGCGTGGACACCAGAACACCCCGCACGCCTACGGGGGGACGCTCGCCGGGCTTCGATGACGAGCCGGGCCTGAGCTCGGTCAAGGTGCCGTGCGATCCCGCGCAGGTCATCGTCAACCACGCCAGTTTCCGCGTACAGCTCGCCGCGCCCACGGCGGGCAACGCCCTGGCCGACACCGCGCGCATCCCCGTCATCCAGGGCTCGGCCGCCGGTGCCAGACGCCGGGCGCCCGTGGTGTGGAGCGGCCGCACCGCACCGGGCGGCACGGCCGGCGCCACCACCCAACTCCTGCACGCGGTACGCGACTCGGGCATCGGCCTCGACGGCGGCCAGGGCGAGGACGTCGGCACGACCCAGGTCCTGCCCCGGGTCCGCCTCGGCGACGCGCCCCCCGCCCAGACCGTGATCGGCCAGCGCGGCCCCGCCGAATCCGACAAGCTGCTGCGCGGCGTCCGCCCCGTGGGCAGCGCGTACGGCGACACCTACCACGACACCCCCTACCGGAACCCCTCGTACGACAGCCGCGGCCCGCTCGACGACGGCTACGACGACGGCTACGACGACGACCGGTTCGAGGCACGGGACCACTACGACCCCGGCGGCAGGCGCCGCGGCGCCGACACCGTGCGGCACGCGTACTACCCCGGCCGCCGGATGAACCTCGGCGTCGTCCTGCTGCCGCTGCGCATCTTCCTCGGTCTGATCTCCGTCTACGCCGGTATGGGCAAGCTCTGCGACCCCGTCTACTTCGACGGCGGTGAGCGGGGCTCGATGGTCAAGTGGCTGCTGTCGCTCGACCCCTGGGCGCTGGCGGTGCCGCTGCGCGACTTCGCCGTCTCGCACCCGGTCGGCGCCGGTCTGACCGTCGCCTTCCTGCAGGTCGTCGTCGGCGTCCTGACCATCTGCGGCCTGTGGCAGCGGGTCGCCGCGTCGATCGGCGCGCTGCTGTCCGCGGCGCTGCTGATGACCGTCACCTGGCGCACGGTCCCCGCCTACGACGCCCCGGACATCATCTACCTCGCCGCCTGGAGCCCGCTGATCATCGCGGGTGCCCCGGTCTACTCCGTGGACGGGCGGCTGGCCGGTGAGGCCTGGCGGCGCCTCGGCCCCCGCGTCGAGGTGGCCGATCTGCGGCGCCGGGTGCTGCGCCGCGGCGCCGTGATGACCGCGGTGGTGGCCGGGCTGACCCTGCTCATCGGCTCGCTGCTCGGCGGCGCCGTACGGTCCGCGACGGTCGCGACCGTGCCGCGGCCCGGTGAGCCGGCGATCAACAACCTGCCCGGTTCCCCGCTGCCCCGCCCCGGCAAGCACGCCACCCGGCCCGGCCACCGGCACACCGGCAGCTCCGCACCGCGCCCCGGAAAGCCCTCCGCCGGCGCCTCGCACAAGGTCCGCAAGCCGGGCACGCCGTCCGCCTCGGCCCCCGGCACCGGACGGTCGACGGGCAGCGGCAGCGGACTCTCGCAGCAGCCCGGCGCGACCACCAGCGCCCCGCAGCAGACCGTGCCGACCCGACGGGCCCCGGTACCGAGCCGGGTACCGCCCTCGGCGGGCGGCACGGGCGGCGGCACCACCGGCACCGGCAGCACCGGCACCGGCAGTGGCGGCTCCGGAGGCGACTCCGGCCGCGACGCCCTGGGCGGCCTCCTCGGCTGATCCGCCGCACCCGTCCCCGATCGCCCCGATCTCCCCGTACGGCTCTTCTGCACCGGCCGTCACGGGGAGGGAGGAGCGGTCGGGGACGGTCGTGTGCGGGGACGGTCGCCCAGGATGGCTCGGGACGCCCTGAGACGGCTCCAGGGCGGCGCGGGGAGCGTGGTGGGGGCAAGGGACAAGGGGCCAAGGGGCCAAGGGGCACCGTACGGGCTTCCGGAGCTTCCGTCACGGCCCTGCGCGGGCCCTCTCAACGCCTCTCAACGCCCTTGGGCGCTCAGCTCCTTGGCGGCCTCGGTGAGGTCCTTGGCGGTGTCGATGGCGCGCCAGTAGGCGCCCTGGGGGAGCGGGAAGCCGGCCAGCCGGCGTTCGCGGGCGAGGCGCGGGAAGGTGGTGCGCTCATGGTCGCCGCGGTCGGGGAGCAGCTCCGTGAAGGCGGCGGAGAAGACATAGACGCCCGCGTTGATGAGGTACGGCGAGGGCGGCGACTCGATGAAGTCCAGCACATGCCCGAACGCGTCGGTCTCCACGGCGCCCCAGGGAATGTGGGGGCGGGCCAGCGCGAGGGTGGCCTCGGCGGCGCGCTCGTGGTGGAAGGCGGCCATGTCACGGAGCGGGAAGCGGGTCCAGATGTCGCCGTTGGTGGCGTACCAGGGCTCGTCCGGGCGGGGGAGCGAGCCGGCCGCGTACTTGAGGCCGCCGCCGCGGCCCAGCGGTTCGGTCTCGACAACGGTCGTGACGCGCAACGGGAGTTGGGCCCGGTCCAGCCAGTCCTGGAGTACTCCGGCGAGGTGCCCGCAGGAGATGACCGCGTCCGTGACGCCTTCCTCGGCCAGCCAGTTCAGCTGATGGCCGATGATCGGGGTCCCGGTGCCGGGAATCTCGACCATCGGCTTGGGGCGGTCGTCGGTGTACGGGCGGAGACGTGAGCCCTGGCCGCCGGCCAGGACCACGGCCTGCGTGGGAGAGGGATGCGGGGCACCTGTCATGGATCGCACCCTATGCGGTGCGAGCGGGGGTCACTGGGCGGCGGCGACGCCGGTGGCGAAGGAGGTGTCGCAGACCGGGCGGGAGAAGGCCTGGGCGCGGTGTGCGGCGCCGTACTTGGCGACCGCGGCACGGCCGAGGTCACGGGCGATGGAGACGCAGTGCCTGGCCAGCGAGGGGCGCTTGGTGGTCGCCTCCTGGAGGTGGGTCAGCGCGACGCCCGGGTCCTTCTCCTGGAGCTCGACCAGGAGGCGCTTGCGCAGGGCCTCCTCGGGGGCGCGGGTGACGGTCTTGGTGGCGGCGTTCCCGGTGGACGCGGTCAGCATCTGTGAGTCGGTGGCCGTCGACGCCCAGGGGACGGCGGTGACCGCGAGGGTCCCGGACAGCACGAGGACGACGGGAAGGACGAGGGCGAGAGTTCTGCCGATGCGGCGGGCTGCGGAGTTCACGGTCGCGATCGTAGCGAGGAGTGATGATTTGGCGACATTTGGTCACCATATCGGGGGACGCAATGGCCCGTCGGTGCGGTTGTGATGTTGACGCGCTGGTGTGGAAAGTCGGGTTATGTCCCTATGTGGGGACTTGGTGCCACGTGGGGACTTGGCGCCGATGGCAACGCGGCGGCGGCCCCGGGTGCTCCCCGGAACCGCCGCCGCTCGCGCTCTCTCGCTCCTCGGTCCGTATCAGTCGGTGAGGCGCTCCCCGGACGACGTCGAGAAGACATGCGTCTCGCCCGGCCGCGGCACGACGTGCAGCCGGCTGCCCTTCTCCGGGACCTGGCGGCCGTTGACCCGTACGACGAGATCCTTGACCTCGCCGCCGACCTCCGCGGTGCCGTACACATAGCCGTCGGCGCCGAGTTCCTCGACGACATTGACCGTGACGGCCAGGCCGGCCGGCGCGTCAGCGGACTCCTTGGACAGCGACTTCGCGGCGGCACCGTTCTGCTCGACGATGTCGAAGTGCTCGGGGCGCACGCCCACGGTCACCGTCCGGTCGCCCTTGTCGGCGGCCGTGGACAGCGCCTCACGGTTGACCGGGACGACGCTGTTGCCGAACTTCACACCGCCGTCGGTGATCGGCACCTCGACGAGGTTCATCGCGGGCGAGCCGATGAAGCCCGCCACGAACAGGTTCGCCGGCCGGTCGTACATGCTCCGCGGCGAATCGATCTGCTGCAGCAGACCGTCCTTGAGCACGGCGACCCGGTCGCCCATCGTCATCGCCTCGACCTGGTCGTGCGTGACATACACCGTCGTGATCCCGAGCCGCCGCTGCAGCCCCGCGATCTGCGTACGGGTCTGGACGCGCAGCTTGGCGTCCAGGTTGGACAGCGGCTCGTCCATCAGGAAGACCTGCGGCTCCCGGACGATCGCCCGGCCCATCGCGACCCGCTGCCGCTGACCGCCGGACAGGGCCTTGGGCTTGCGCGCGAGGTACTCCGTGAGATCCAGGATCTTGGCCGCGTCCTCGACCTTCTGCCGGATCTCGGCCTTCGGCACACCGGCGATCTTGAGCGCGAAGCCCATGTTGTCGGCGACCGTCATGTGCGGATACAGCGCGTAGTTCTGGAACACCATGGCGATGTCCCGGTCCTTGGGCGGAAGGTGGGTGACATCGCGGTCCCCGATACGGATGGCGCCTCCGTCGACGTCCTCCAGCCCCGCGAGCATCCGCAGCGAGGTGGACTTGCCACATCCGGAGGGGCCGACCAGGACAAGGAATTCGCCGTCTTCGATGGCGATGTCCAGTTTGTCGACGGCGGGCTTGTCGGAACCCGGGTAGATACGGGTTGCCTGGTCATACGTGACCGTAGCCATGGTGAAAAGTCCCTTCACCGGCAGGAACGTGCCGGACGATCCGAGTAAAAGGAGTGGTGTAGTCCACTGATATGGACTCTCCGTGACGCTACCCGCGGCGGGCCCCGGTGTCAGCACCCCTGCAGTCACGAAATGGGAACCGGCATCCAGCGCACCTGGGTACACTGCTTCACGCACGCCTCCTTAGCTCAGCTGGCCAGAGCACCGCTCTTGTAAAGCGAAGGTCGTCGGTTCGAATCCGACAGGGGGCTCTGAGCTTGAACAGGGACGAAGCCCCGGGCCGGTGGATGGCCTGGGGCTTCTGACGTCTACGGGGGACATCAACGGGGACGGTCGGATCGCCCCCCAGCCGTGATCAGTCCCGGTCGAGCCGTCGTTTCAGCAGCCGGTCCATGTGGCTGATCGCTTCCCGCTGTGTGTCCTGGGCGACGTGGGTGTAGACGTCCAGTTGTGGCGAGGGAGGCGCGGAACGCTTTTCCCCAGCCACAGGCTGGCGGAATGGGCCCTGATCACTCGTGCCAAAGCGGCTCCACCGACGTCGGCTCACGCTCCGCCGGTGCGGCCGCTGGAGAGCCCCGCAGCATGTGGCGGCGGGAAGGCCGACGCGATCAGGTGATCCTTACCGTGGTTCCGTCGGGCAGCACGCACGAGTATCCGGCGTAGGGGGAACTCTTGACCGTTCCACCCTGGGCCGTGCACTCCTGTTGCGTGAGGGTCGGAGATGTCGCTGCTTGGGCGGCGGCGGCACCAATGGCGCTCACGCCAGCGAGGGTTGCAGTGGCCAGAGCGAGGCCGAGCAGTCGTCGTGTGCGCATGACGTGGAACATGACGCAACCGGCGCGCGACTGGTGACAAGCAGCGCGGTGTAGCAGCGCAGTACCGCAATCCTGCGTCACGCAGAATTGCCCGCGTCAGGTTCCGCGTTCACAACGGTCCTGGTATCCGCGGGTGCGGTTGCCGGGCTGCGGAGCGTAAGTACCCGTAGCGGTCCAGGGTTTTGTCCCTGACGTTCACTCATGTTCCGCAGTCAGGCGGGCACTTCACGTAAACGGCCGGCCGCTCAGCGTGCCGCAGGCAGCGCCACGGTGAAGGTGCTGCCCTTGCCAAGGGTGGTGTGGACGGTGGCGGTGCCGTGGTGGGCTTCGGCTATGGACTTGACGATGCTCAGGCCGAGGCCGGTGCCGCCGCTGGTGGGGTTGCGGGACTCGTCGCCGCGGTAGAAGCGCTCGAAGATCCGCTCGGCCGTTGCAGGGGGCATGCCGGGGCCTTGGTCGGTGACGGTCAGCTCGGCTGTGCCGTCGGGCAGGGAGCGGGCGGTGACGGTTACCGGGGTGTCCGGCGGGGTGTGGCGCAGGGCGTTGCTCAGGAGGTTCTGGAGTACCTGTCGCAGGCGGTCCTCGTCGCCGCGGGTGAACACCTCGTCCGGCACCTCGGCGGTGATCGGTCTGCCGGGGGCGACGACCCGGGCGTCGGTGACGGCGTCGTCGGCGAGGGCGCCGAGATTGACCGGTGCGTGGGCGATCGGGCGGCCCTGGTCGAGCCGGGCGAGCAGCAGCAGTTCTTCGACCATGGAGTGCATCCGGGCGGCCTCGCCCTCGATGCGCAGCATCGCGCGCTCGATGAGTGCGGGGTCCTGGGCCAGGCCGTGCAGATGGAGCTGGGCCCAGCCCCTGATGGTGGTCAGCGGGGTGCGCAGCTCATGGGAGGCGTTGGCCACGAACTGCCGGAGCTGTTCCTCGGACCGCTGCCGTTCGTCGAAGGCCCGGTTGAGGGCGGTGCCGACCTCGCCCACCTCGGAGTGCGGCCGGGCGACCTCGATGCGCTGGTCGATGTCGCCGTCGGCGATCGCGGTCGCGGTGGCGGCCATGTTCCGCAACGGCCGCAGGCCCACGCCCAGTACCCCGCGGCTGAGCAGCACGATGCCCCCGAGCACGGCCAGTGTGGCGGCGGTGTCGGCGCCGATCAGCCAGTACACGGCGTCTTCGGCCGGCTGGAGGCTCTTGGCGACCACCACCCTGCTGAACGGCTGGGGCGAGGCGCCGGGGGTGGGCCGGACCGTGGCGGAGTGGCCGAGGGAGAAGGCCAGGGTGCGGTAGCGGGGGACGGGCATGCCCTGGGCGGAGAGGGTGACGACGTGGTCGGCGAAGCTGTCGGGCAGAGGGGTGGGCAGGTCCGGGCGGGCGCGGGGCCGTCCGTCGAGGTCCCGTGCCGGGGTCTGGGCGACCACCCGGCCCCGGGCGTCGACCAGCGCGATGTAGGCGCCGTCGGGAATCAGGGAGTTGAGGTTGTCCTCGTCGATCGGGGCGCGCCGGCTGTGCACCCGGTGCTGAAGGGTCTGGCGGGTCTTGGCGAGGGTGGTGTCGGCGACATCGACGAGGTTGAGCCGCAGTCCGACCAGCGACACGGCGTTCACGGCCACCATGCCCACGGCTGCCAGCAGGACGACCCCCACCATCAGGCGTGCGCGCAGGGAGCCGCGCCAGGCGCCGGCCATCTCACCCGCCTTCGGGGAGCCGCAGGCTGTAGCCGAAGCCGCGCATCGTGTGGATCAGGGCGGGCGCGTGGACGTCCACCTTCGCCCGGAGCCGGGACACCAGCTTCTCGACGACGCCCTCGCCGAAGTGGTGCTGCCACACGTGGTCCATGATCTGTTCCTTCGACATCACCTGGTCGGCGTTGATCAGCAAGTAGCGCAGCAGCTTGTACTCGGTCGGCGACAGCGCGATCAGCCGGTCCCCGCGACGGACCCGCCGGCTGCGCTCGTCCACCGTCAGATCGGCGAAGCACAGCAGCGGGCCGGGCTCCGCGGACCGGCCGGCCCGCCGCAGCAACGCGTGCACCCTGGCGAGGAGTTCGGGAAGGCTGAAGGGCTTGGTGAGGTAGTCGTCCGCGCCCATCGCGAAGCCCGTCACCCGGTCCTCGACGGAGTCCCGCGCGGTCAGGAACAGCACCGGCAGCCGCGCCCCGCTCTCCACCAGCCGCCGGCAGATGGTGAACCCGTCCAGGTCGGGCAACAGGACGTCCAGCACCAGCAGATCGGGGGGCTCGTCCGCATAGGCGCGCAGGGCCTCACCTCCGCAGCCGGCGGTCGCGACCTCGTACCCCGCCAGGCTCAGTGTGGTCTCCAGCAGCTCCGCCATCCGCGGGTCGTCGTCCACGACGAGCAGCCGCTGCCCGCTTCCTCGGGGCAGCGGCGCGCCACTCGTCGGCGAGGCGGAAAGCATGGCGGGCACCAATCGCGTCATGGAGTCTGCGACGACAACGTGCCGCCCTGCCCGCCGGTTCCCCCGGCGGCATGAGCGGCGCAGGCGTACGCGGGCCCCGGCTGTCAGGCAATGGTCAGGTTGCCGACCGGGGCCGGTCAACGGGGCCCGTTTTTCTGGAGCCACGACACCGGACCGACCACCGTCCGTCGAGACGTCTGGAGACCCCGTGGACCCTGCCGCACACCATGGAGCCGGCGGTGCGGACGCCGTCCGTACCGCCGTCCGGAACCGGTTGCGCAGCACCGTGATCGACGTGACGCCCGTCTTCGGATTCACCGTGACCTTCGCCCTCACCCACCGGCTCGGCGTCGCGCTGACGCTCGCCCTCACCGCCGGCGCCGGGGTCTTCCTGTACCGGCTGGTGCGCAAGGAGCCCGCGCGGCAGGCGCTCGGCGTGCTCGCCCTGGTCTGCGTCCAGGGCGTGTTGGCCGGGCGCACCGGGGAGGCCACCAACTTCTTCCTTCCGCACCTCGTGGTGCACGGAGTGATGGCCGTGGTGACGCCCGTGCTGCTGGTACTCGGCCGGCCGCCGCTGGGCGTGATGGTGGGGCTGGTCACGGGGGAACGGACCAGGTGGCGCCGCTGCACGGTGCGCCGCCGGGCCTTCGTCAAAGGCAGCCTGGTCCTCTACACCGGCAACCTCGCGATGCTGTCGGTCCAACTCCCGTTGTTCCTGACCGGCCAGGCCGTCGCCCTCGGCTCGGTCGATGTCTTCGGGCCTGTCGTCTTCGCGCTCGGCGCCCTCCTGGGGTGGCGCGTCTACCGGCGTTCCGTCGGTACGCACCGCTGCGAGGCCCCTGTTGGCACGAGCGCTGACCTGTCACACCCCTTGGAAAGGACTGTTCGATGACCGGTACACAGCCCACCACCAGGTCCCAGCCCATGGGACGGACCTGCCCCTTCAGCCCGCCGGAGGGATACCGGACGCTGCGGGAGGAGGCCCCGATCGCCCCGGTGACCTTCCCGGACGGGGCGAAGGGCTGGGTGGTCTCCCGGTACGCGGACGTGCGGGCGGTGCTCGCCGACCCGCGGTTCGGCGCCAACCGCCGGCGGGTCCGGCCCGGTGACCCCACGCCGGCCGACGCACCGCTGCCGCCGCCCCCGCCGGGCATGTTCATCATGATGGACGGGCCGGAGCACACCCGGTTCCGGCGGCTGCTCACCGGCCAGTTCACGGTGCGCCGGATGCAGAAGCTGGCTCCGGCGGTGGAGAAGATCGTCGCCGAGCAGCTGGACGCGATGGCCGCGGCACAGGGGCCGGTCGACCTCCTCCAGGCCTTCGCCCTGCCCATTCCCTCGCTGGTGATCTGTGAGCTGCTGGGGGTGCCGTACGCGGACCGGGAGGAATTCCAGGAGAACTCCTCCATGCAGCTCCGGCTCGATGCGAGCCACGAGCAAGTCCAGCAGGCCCACATGGCGATGAACCAGTACATCCACCAACTGGCCGTCGCCAAGCGCGCCCACCCCACCGACGACATCCTCAGCGGTCTGGTGCAGTCCGAACGGCTCACCGACGAAGAGCTGGCCGGTGTCGGCTCGTTGCTGCTGCTCGCCGGGCACGAGACCACCGCGAACATGATCGCGCTCGGGACCATGTGCCTGCTGGGCAACCCCGAGCAGCTGGCGGCACTGCGCGCCGACCCCGCCCTCATGGACAGCGCCGTCGAGGAGCTGCTGCGGTACCTGACGATCATTCAGTACGGGCTGCGCCGAGTGGCGTTGGAGGACGTGGAGATGGACGGCCACCGCATCGAGGCCGGCTCCACGGTGCTCGCCTCCCTGGCCTCGGGGAACCGGGACGCGACGCAGTTCTCCGGCGACCCCGACGTGCTGGACGTACGCCGTCCCTCCAGCCCGCACCTCGCGTTCGGGCACGGCGTCCACCAGTGCATCGGGCAGCAGCTGGCCCGGGTGGAGATGAAGGCCGCCCTGTCCGCCCTGCTCGACCGGTTCCCCTCCCTGCGGCTGGCGGTACCGGCGGACCAGGTGCCGATGCGCGACGACATGCTCATCTACGGCGTCCACGAGCTGCCCGTGACCTGGTAGCCGGCCCGGCTGCCGGACGTCACCGAAGATCACAGGAGAAGGGGAACCCCCAATGAAGATCGTCATTGACGAGGACAAGTGCTGCGGCGCCGGGCAGTGCGTGCTGTCCGCCGCCGAGGTGTTCGACCAGCGCGACGAGGACGGCATCGTCGTGCTGCTCGACGCCGTCCCGCCGGAGGAACAGCGCGCCCCGGTCGAGGAAGCCGCCGCCCGCTGCCCCGCGCTGGCCATCGAGGTGCTGCCGTAGTGCCTGCCATGGACCGGATCGTCCTGGTGGGCGCGTCGGCCGCGGGGCTCACCGCGGCCGACGCCCTCCGGCGCGAGGGCTTCACCGGAACGCTGACCCTGGTCGGCGACGAACTGTGGGCCCCCTACGACCGTCCGCCGCTGTCCAAACAGGTGCTGGCCGGCAGCTGGGAACCGGAACGGACCGTGCTGCGCCAGGAGGCGGACCTCCAGCGCCTCAAGCTGGACCTCCGGCTGGGCTGCCGGGCGACCGGGCTGGACCCGGCGGCGCGCACCGTCACCCTGGCCGACGGGGACCGGCTGCGCTACGACGGGCTGCTGCTCGCCACCGGGCTGCGGCCCCGCCGGCTGCCCTTCGGCCATGACCTGGCCGGTGTGCATGTGCTGCGCACGCTCGACGACGCCCTGACGCTGCGGGCGCAGTTGGGGGCCGGGCCCCGGGTCGTGGTGATCGGCGCCGGTTTCCTCGGCAGCGAGATCGCCGCCACCGCACGGGGCCTCGGCCTGGACGTCTCGCTCGTCGACACCGAGCCCACCCCGCTGGCCCGGCAGGTCGGCACCTTCGTGGGCGGGCTGGTGGCGGACCTGCACCGGGACCACGGGGTCCGGCTCCACCTGGGGCGCGGCGTCACCGAGGTGACCGGCGCGCGCGGCCGGGTCACCGCCGTACTGCTCGACGACGGCACCCGGCTGCCCGCCGACGTGGTCGTGGTCGCGATCGGCTCGGTGCCGGCCGTCGACTGGCTGGCCGGCTCCGGCCTCCCCCTGGGGGACGGGGTGCGCTGCGACAGCCACTGCCGGGCGGCGCCCGGGGTGTACGCGGCGGGAGACGTGGCCAACTGGCCGGACCCGGCCACCGGCGGCCGCGTCCGTCTCGAACAGCGCATGAACGCCACCGAGCAGGCCCGCGCCGCCGTCAGGAACCTCCTCGCCGGCCCCGGGGACGCCGTGCCCTACACGCCGGTCCCGTTCGGCTGGACGGATCAGTACGACGCAAAGATCCAGTTCCATGGCAGCTGCCCCGCCGACGCCGAGGTGGAATGCGTCGACGGCGATCCAGGGGCACGCAGCTTTGTCGCGCTCTACCGCCTCCACGGCCGTGTGGTGGGCGCGCTCGGCTGGAACCGCGTCCGCGCCCTGCGCGAGTACCGCGGCCACATCGGCACGGCCGGCCCGGTGAAGGCCGGTTAGTACGTCGGTGCGGCGTGGCGCGATACGGGCGCGGGGGCCGAGCTCAGGGGGAGCCGGTTCGCCCGCGGGGACGCGCGGGCGAACCGGAGGAGCGGCCCGGCGGGAAGAACGGGAGGCGTGACGGGAGGCGTGAACTGGAGGAGTGGACGGGAGGCGTGAACTGGAGGAGTGAAGAGGCCCGTCGGGGTGGGAATTCGGCGGGCCGGTGGGGCCGGACCGGCGTAAGTTCACCGCCATGGTGACTTCGATGACGCAGGTGGACTACGAGCGGCGGATGGCGCGGGCCGGCCGGGCCGCCGCCGATGCCGGACTGGCCGGGCTGATCGTGACGCCGGGGCCGGATCTGACGTGGCTGTGCGGCTACCGGCCGACCGCGGTCACCGAGCGGCTGACCGCCCTGGTGATCGAGCCGGGGCGCCGCTCGCGGCTGCTGGTGCCCGTACTGGAGTACCCGGACGCGGAGTACTCCCCGGGGGCCTGGGCGATGGAGGTGTCGGGGTGGACCGACGGTTCGGACCCGTATGCCGAGGTCGCCAAGTGGATGGACCCGCAGGGGCGTTACGGGATGTCCGACTCGACCTGGGCGATGCATCTGCTGGGGCTCCAGCGGTCGGTGCCGGGGAGCGGATACGCCGCGCTGACCGAGGTGCTGCCGATGCTGCGCGCCGTCAAGGACGCCCATGAGGTGGAGCAGCTGGCCGCGGCCGGGGCCGCCGCCGACGCGACGTACGAGGACATCCTGACCGTCCGCTTCGGCGGGCGGCGGGAGTCCGACGTGGCGGCCGATCTGGTACGGCTGCTGACCGAGCACGGGCACAGCCAGGTGGACTTCACGATCGTGGGGTCGGGCCCCAACGGCGCCAACCCGCACCACGAGGCCGGGGAGCGGGTCATCGAGGACGGGGACATGGTCGTCCTCGACTTCGGCGGCCTCAAGAACGGCTACGGGTCGGACACGACGAGGACCGTGCACGTCGGGGATCCGGGCGCCGAGGAGCGCAAGGTGCACGACATCGTGCGGGAGGCGCAGCAGGCGGCGTTCGAGGCGGTGCGGCCGGGCATCGCGTGCCAGGACGTCGACCGGGTGGCCAGGAAGGTGATCAAGGCCGCGGGGTACGGCGAGTACTTCATCCACCGGACCGGGCACGGCATCGGGGTGACCACCCATGAGCCGCCGTATCTGGTCGAGGGCGAGCATCTGCCGCTGGTGTCCGGGATGTGCTTCTCGATCGAGCCGGGGATCTATCTGCCGGGCCGGTTCGGGGTGCGGATCGAGGACATCGTGACCTGCACGGAGTCCGGCGGCCGTCGGCTGAACCAGACGGCGCGGGAGATGGCGGTGGTGCGGTAGGGGGCGGTGCTGTGGGGGTGGGGGTGGTGCCGTAGGGGCGGGGCGGGCTGCCTGGGCCCCGCCCGCCCCGCCCGGCCCGCCCCGCCTCGCCCCGTACGGCGTCCAACCCCGCCCCGAACGGCGTCCAACCCCACCCCACCCCCGAGGAGTTACGCCCTACGGCACCAGCACGACCTTGCCCATCGTGGCGCGGGACTCCAGTGCCCGGTGGGCGGCCGTGGCCTCGGCCAGGGGGAAGCGCTGGACCGCCGGTACCAGCCGGCCCGCCGCGGCCTCCGCCAGGGCCGCGGTCTCCAGGGTGCGGAGCGGGTTGTCGCCGCCGGCCCTGGCCAGCATCGGCGGGCCGAGGACCTGCTCCGACGTGATCCCGCGCGCCGTCAGCTCGCCCTCCGCGAACTCCAGCGGACCGCCGGTGAGGAGGCCTCCGGCGGACCAGCCGAAGACCAGATGACGGCCGCCTTTGGCGAGCAGATCCACGGCCGCGCGTCCGGGGGCACCGCCGACCGAGTCGAAGACGAGGGTGGCGCCGGGCGCGCCCAGGCCGTCGAGGAAGGCCCGGACCAGGGACGGCCAGCCGTCGCGGGTGTAGTCGACGGCGAGGTCGGCGCCCAGTTCACGGACGCGTGCCACCTTGGCGGCGCCGCCGGCCAGGCCGATGACCGTGGCGCCGGTGTTCTTGGCGTGTTGGACGAGCAGGGAGCCGATGCCGCCGGCGGCCGCGGGGACGAGCACGACGTCGTCGGCGGTGAGACCGGCGAAGAGCAGGATGCCCATGGTGGTGCGACCGGTGCCGATCATGGCCACGGCCTGGCCCGCGTCCAGGTTCTCGGGGATCACGTGCAGCCGGTCGGCGGCGGTGACGGCGAGTTCGGCGTAGCCGCCGGGGACCATGCCGAGGTGGGCGACGACGCGCCGGCCGAGCCAGTCGGGGTCGGTGCCCTCGCCGAGCGCCTCGACCGTGCCGGCGACTTCCCGTCCGGGCACGGTCGGCAGCTCGGGGAGCGGCGCAGGCCCGCCCGTTCTGCCCTCGCGCAGGGCGGTGTCCAGGAGGTGGACGCCGGCCGCCGCCACCGCGATACGGACCTCTCCGGGGCCCGGGCGCGGGTCCTCGACCGTCTCGTGGCGGAGGTTCTCCGCGGGGCCGAAGGTGTGCAGCCGTATCGCGTGCATGGCGGTGTCTCCTTGGGGAGTGGGGTCTCGGTGGATGGGCAACCGGGTGCCACTCTGTTACCTCAAGTTTGGTTGAGGTCAAGGCCGTTCGTGCGGCGCGGCGCCTCGGTGGCCTCCTGTGGCGGAAGCGGGCACGTGCCCGGCCGGGACCGGCGCGGGGCGTGCCGCGAGCGGGTACGTGCCCGGCCGCGGACCGGCGCGCCGCGTGCTGCCCAACGACCGGAATCCTGGTGTTTCCACAGGTCAGCGCCCATTGTCAGTGGTGTGGTTCACGATGGGGTGTGCAGGCGCGGTGGGGCACGGACGGCTCGGAAGGCGGTGATCGCGTGGCAGGGCGCGGCAAGGAGACGGTGCGGGCGGTGCGGCGGCCGGAGGTGCGTCTTCCGGAGCTGACGGCGTACGACGGCGGTGAGCTGGAGGTCGAAGGGGACTACGACGGGCTGGAGTTCGCGGACGCCGACTGGGCCGGGCAGTCGGCGCGCGGGGCGCGCTTCATGGACTGCGCGGTGCGGCGGTGCGCGCTGAACGAGACCGTGCTCGGCCGGGCGCGGTTCATCGACAGCGTGCTGAGCGGTGTCCGCGGGGTCGGCACGGACCTGTCCCAGGCGTCACTGCGCGATGTGGAGGTGTCGGACGCCCGGCTCGGCGGGACGCAGTTGCACGGGGCGGTGCTGGAGCGGGTCGTGGTGCGCGGCGGGAAGATCGACTTCCCGAATCTGCGGCAGGCGAAGCTGCGGGACGTGGCCTTCGAGGGGTGTGTGCTGGTCGAGGCGGACTTCGCGGGGGCGCAGCTGGAGCGGGTGACATTCGACGACTGCACCCTGACGCGGGTGGATTTCTCCGAGGCCCGGATGAAGGACGTCGATCTGCGGGGCGCGGCCGCGCTGGACATCGCCCGGGGGATCGACCGGCTGTCGGGCGCGGTGATCAGCTCTGCCCAACTCCTGGACCTGGCCCCGGCGTTCGCGGCACAGATTGGAGTACGGGTGGAGTGAGGGGGCGGCCGGGCGGCGAGTCCGGGTGGGGGTGGGCCTGGGCGCCGGGGTGCGGCGTGGAGGCGGGGCGGCGTACGGCTGGGGCTGGGCGGTCTGCCCAGCGGTCAGACGCGGGGGAAGCGGGCCTGGAGGTCCCAGATGGCGGGGTTGTCGCCGAGGCCGTCGTGCATATCCGTGAGGTCGGCGATCAGGTCGTGCAGAAAGTCGCGGGCCTCGCGGCGCAGCGCGGAGTGGTTGAAGGTGAGCGGGGCCTCGTCGGCCGGCATCCAGTCGGCGTCGACGTCCACCCACCCGAAGCGGCGCTCGAAGAAGATCCGGTCGGCGGATTCGGTGAAGTCCAGCTCGGCGTGGACCGGACGGGCGGAGCGGTTGCCCCGGGGGTCGGTGTCGAGCTGCTCGACGATGTCGCACAGCGCCCAGGCGAAGTCGAGGACCGGCACCCAGCCCCAGGCCGTGGACAGCTCGCGGTCCGTCTTCGTGTCGGCGAGATAGACATCGCCACAGAAGAGGTCATGGCGCAGCATGCGCACGTCCGCGGTCCGGTAGTCCGTCTGGGGCGGATCCGGGAAACGGCGGGAGAGGGAGTAGCCGACGTCGATCACACCTAGATGGTGTCACGCGGTACGAAGCCGCCATCTGGCGCCTCCGGTGCGTCCGGTGCCTCCGGTGCCGTCCAGTGCCGTCCGGTCAGGGCACCAGGCGCTGCTCCCTGGCGACGGAGACCGCGGCGGTCCGTGAGTTCACACCGAGCTTGTCGTAGAGCACGCCCAGCTGCGTTTTGACCGTGGCCTCGCTGGTGGCGAGCGCACGGGCGATCTCGCGGATGCTCAGCCCGCGGGCGAGCCGGCGGAGGATGTCGAGCTCCCGGTCGGTGAGGGTGGGGCGCGGGCTGCGCATCTGGGCCAGGACGCGATGGGCGACCGGCGCGGCCGGTGTGCTGCGGCCCTCGGCCGCGGCCCGGATCGCGGCGAACAGCTCCTCGGGCCGCTCGGCCTTGAGCAGATGCCCCGCGGCGCCGGCGTCGAGGGCACGGGCGATATCGGCGTCGGTGTCGTAGGTGGTCAGCACGAGGACATGGGGGGAGCCGGGGTCATCGGGGCGGGCGATGCGCCGGGTGGCCTCGACACCGTCGATACCGGAGCCGAGCTGGAGATCCATCAGGACGACATCGGGCCGGAGTGCGGCGGCCAGGGCCACGGCCTCCTCACCGCTCGCGGCCTCGCCGATGACCTCGATGCCGGGGGCGCTGCTGAGCAGGGCGAGCAGCCCCGCGCGTACGACGGCATGGTCGTCGCAGAGCAGCACGCCTACGGGAGTGTGCGCGGATTCGGCGGCGTATCGGCTCATGGGCTGCGCTCCAGGAGGACGGCGGCCGACGGGACGGTGCCTCTAGCCGGCGCCGCTTCCATCGTGCCCTCACCGCGCCGTTCGCGCAGACCGACGCCCCCGCAGCTCCCGACGCCGCCCGCCGCCCGCCGCCCGCCGCCCGCCAAGGCACTACGCCCTGGTCAGCACCCGCGGTCCCTCATTCGTCACCGCCACTGTGTGCTCGAAGTGGGCGGCGCGGGAGGTGTCCGTGGTGCGCAGGGTCCAGCCGTCGCCGGCCGCGTAGTAGTCGTCCTTGCCGCCGGCCAGGAACATCGGCTCGATGGCGAGGACCAGACCGTGGCGGAGGATCATGCCGCGGCGCGGGCGGCCCTCGTTGGGGACCGACGGGTCCTCGTGCATCTGCCGGCCGATGCCGTGTCCGCCGAAGTCCTCGGGGATGCCGTAGCCGGCGGCGCGCCCGATGCTGCCGATCGCATGGGCGATATCGCCGATCCGGGCGCCGACCACGGCCGCCGCGATGCCCGCCTCCAGCGCCCGCCGGGTCGTGTCCATGAGCCGCTGGTCCTCGGGGCGGGCGGCGCCGACCGTGAAGCTGAGGGCCGCGTCGCCGGCCCAGCCGTCCACCAGGGCGCCGCAGTCGACGCTCACCAGGTCGCCGTCGCGCAGCCGGGTCCCGTCCGGGATGCCGTGCACGATCGCGTCATTGACGGAGACACAGAGGACGGCGGGGAACGGGGTGGGGGCGAAGGACGGGCGGTAGCCGAGGAACGGTGAGTCGGCACCGGCCTCGCGCAGAACCGTACGGGCGGCCTCGTCCAGGTCCCGCAGCCGCACACCCGGGGCGGCCGCCGCCCGCGCCGCCTCCAGCGCGTCGGCGACGACCCGGCCGGACACCCGCATCGCGTCCAGTGCCGCATCCGTCTTGAGCTCCACCATGTTCCCGACCTCCTGCTCACAGCCGCCCGCGCCGCGCCCCGGCGACGGCAGGCGGTATTTGTTTACCGGTATTTGTTTACCGGTATTAGTATCACGAGCATGGTGCGAACCCCCCTGACCCCTCGGGAACGTGAACGCGGTGAGCGACTCGGCGCGCTGCTGCGGACGGCGCGCGGCGAGCGGAGCATGGTCGAGGTCGCGGCGACGGCAGGGCTGTCCGCCGAGACGCTGCGGAAGATCGAGACCGGCCGGGCGCCGACGCCGGCGTTCTTCACGATCGCCGCGCTGGCCGGGGCGCTCGGGCTGTCGCTGGACGAGGTGGCGGTACTGGCCACGCCACCCGAAGCGCCCGCGGACGCGGCCGCCTGAAGGAGGCCGTCTGAACGAGGCCGTCTGAACGAGGCCGCCCGAACGAGGCGGCGTGGCGCCCACCGACTGCCGGGCGGCTACCGCAGTGTGGGCGAAGAACGCCCCCGCACACGCGCACTGAGGCCCCCACAAACCAAGGCCCCGAACGCGCCGAGGGCCGGCCCCCCATGGGGAACCGGCCCTCCGTTGCGCTGGCTGCGCCAGGATGCAGATCTGGCTCAGACGTTGACGCCGAAGTCCTGCGCGATGCCGACGAGGCCCGACGCGTAACCCTGGCCGACCGCGCGGAACTTCCACTCCGCGCCGTTGCGGTACAGCTCACCGAAGACCATGGCGGTCTCGGTGGCGGCGTCCTCGCTGAGGTCGTAGCGGGCGATCTCGGTGCCGCCGGCCTGGTTGATGATGCGGATGAAGGCGTTCCGCACCTGGCCGAAGTTCTGGCTGCGGTTCTCGGCGTCGTAGATCGAGACCGGGAAGACGATCTTGTCGATGTCGGCGGGCAGCGCCGCGAGGTTGACGTTGATCTGCTCGTCGTCGCCCTCGCCCTGGCCGGTGACGTTGTCACCGGTGTGCACGATCGACTGGTCCGGCGTCGCCTTGTTGTTGAAGAAGACGAAGTGCTGGTCGGAGAAGACCTTGCCGCTCGGGTTGACCGCGATCGCGCTCGCGTCGAGGTCGAAGTCCGTGCCGGTGGTCGTGCGGACGTCCCAGCCGAGGCCGACCGTGACGGCGGTCAGGCCCGGTGCCTCCTTGGTGAGGGAGACGTTGCCGCCCTTGGACAGGCTTACAGCCATGGGATGTCCCTTTCCTTGTCGACTCGTCGAAGCGTCGGGCTCCGCACTGCGCACGAAGCTACCGTTACCCACCACAACGCCATGAGGGGACCTTCAGGTTCCTGCAGTCTTTACTCTCTTTGCCGAATTCTGATGTGAACGCTCGGCGAGGACCCCGAAAAGCGGGTGACGGGGCCGCGCGCGGCGCGGGATCATAGGACCCATGTCCGGGCCTTATGTCATCCGCGGTTCGGTCGTCCTTCCAGAGGCCGAGCTCGTCTGGCGTTTCTCGCGTTCCTCAGGTCCGGGCGGCCAACACGTCAATACCAGCGACAGCCAGGTCGAGCTGCGCTTCGACCTCGACAAGACGCAGGCGCTGCCGCCGGTGTGGAAGGAGCGCGCCCTGGAGCGGCTGGCGGGCCGGCTGGTCGACGGCGTGCTGTCCGTACGGGCCTCCGAGCACCGCTCGCAGTGGCGCAACCGCGAGACCGCCGCCGTCCGGCTGGCCGCGCTGCTCGCCGAGGCCACCGCCCCGCCGCCCAAGCCGCGCCGTAAGTCACGGATCCCACGGGGCATCAACGAGCGGCGGCTGCGCGAGAAGAAGCAGCGTGGCGAGACCAAGCGCGGCCGCTCGGGCCGCGACTGGGGCTGACCGCCCCCGCCCCCGGCCTCACCCCGGACGCCCCCAGCCTCACCCCGAACAGCCCCGGCCTCACCCCAACTGGTGGTACTTCCCCCGGAAGTACGTCAGCGGCCCGTCGTCCTCGTTCGGGATCGTCGTGGCCAGGACGCGTGCGATGACCAGCGTGTGATCGCCGGCCACGACCCGCTGCTCGGTACGGCACTCCAGGGTCGCCAGCGCGCCCCCGATGAGGGGAGCACCCGACGCTTCGCCCCGTACGAACGGAATGTCCTCGAAGAGCAGCCGGTCGCTGATGCGGCCCTTCATGGCGAATCGTCCGGCGATCTGCCGTTGGTGTCCCGACAGCACCGACACGGCCCAGTCGGGCTGCAGCTCCAGCAGGTCGTCCATCCGTGAGTCGTTGCGAACGCTCACCATCACCAGCGGCGGGTCGAGCGACACCGACAGGAATGCCGTGGCGGTCATCCCGACGTCCTCGCCGTGCGGCCCGCCGTCCGGGTCGTGGGCGGTGATCAGCACCACGCCGGCGGCCAGGCGGGACAGGGCGGCACGGAACTCGTCGTCACTCACCCCAACAGCATGCGGGATCGGCGCGTCACCCGGCACGGAAGCGAGGGCGACGGCGGGTACGGGGTGGGCGACGGGCCCGGAGGCCGCCGTATCGGCGGGAGTCTTCGTGAACACGCCATAAACGCTAACTTCGGCCGACCGTGATGCGCATCGGGCCCCGGGACCACTCGCGTCCTAGGTCTGACGGCGGAGGACCGAAAGGCTCGGAATTTGCGTTCAGTAAGTGTAGAAAGAGTGAAGGCGCGCTCCCGTGGCGGTTTTATGGAAGATCGCCAACCGTCCTTCATTGTTTGTGACTTGAGTCACAGCAGGCGCTAATTGTTGACCCTGTGTACCGAGTGAACAGCTCACTGTGATTCAGTGAGCGTGGAATCGGACGACAAGAAATCGTGGAGTTTGCTGTCGAGGTCTCAGGGAGAGCGAGCGATGGAGACCGAGTCGGAGCCATACGTCCGTCTTGCGACCCTGCGGCAGCTGCACCAAGTGGTCGCCGAGCTGAATACCGCACGTAGCCTTGCGGACACCTTGCAGACAGTCGCCGACGGCGTGATCACCGGGCTCGGCTACGAGCTGGCCGCGGTCAATCTCGTCCGTCCCGACGGCGATCTCGTCGTCGCCGCGGTCGCCGGCAGTGCGGGCGCCGAGGCGCTCATGGCCGGACGCGTCGGCTCCCGCGCCTCCTGGGAGCGCCGGCTGTCCATGGGCGAGCGCTGGGGCGACCTGTGCTTCATCTCGCACACCGAGGGCTGGGTGCTCGATGACGACGACGTACCCCAGTGGCACACGGCCGGACCCGCGCCCCGGTTCCCCGACGAGTGGCACCCCATGGACCGCCTCTTCGCGCCCATGTACACCGCGGCGAACGGCGGCGGCGAGCTGCTCGGGGTGATCTCCGTCGACCGGCCGCGCAACGGCCGGCGGCCCGGGCCCTGGGGCCAGGAAGCCCTGCAGATGTACGCCTTCCAGTCCGCCATCGCGATCAGCAACGCCCGGCTGCGGGCCAACATGCAGCGCGCACTGGTCCGGCTGGAGCGCGAGCAGCAGGCGCTGCGCGCCAGCGAGGAGAGCTTCCGGCAGGCGTTCGAGTATGCGCCGAGCGGGATGGCCGTGGCCGAAATGGGCGGTGACCAGCATGGACGGCTGCTCCGCACCAACGACGCGCTGTGCCGGCTGCTGGGCCGCCCGGCTTCCGGGATGCGCCGCTACTCCTTCTCCGACCTCGTCCACCCCGAGGACATCGGCACCCTGCTGCGCACCTCCGCCGAGGGCGGCCGCGCCGAGCTGCGGCTGGCCCGCCGGGACGGCACCTACGTGTGGGTCTCGCTGCGCAACTCCGTCGTCGCCGACACCACCGACGGTCCCCGCTTCCTGCTCACCCATGTCGAGGACATCGAGGAGCGCAAGCGGCACGAGCTGCAGCTCGCCCACCGCGCCAGCCACGATTCGCTGACCGGGCTGCCCAACAGCGCCGAGCTGCGGGCCCGGCTCGGCGCCCGGCTGTGCTCCCGCCCGCCCGGCTCGATGGCGGACGCCTACGCCTCCTCGGGCACCCTCAGCGTCGATCCCCGCGATCCGCACGGCTTCCGGCCGGACGCGAAGGAGCCCTTCGACGGGCTCGACGGCTTCGAGGGCGGGCCCCCGCCCCCGTTCGACCACCATGTCCATCTCGTCGCTCCCGCGGACGGGCCGGCCGACGACGGCTCCAAGGGGCTCGCGGTGCTCTTCTGCGACCTCGACGGCTTCAAGTCGATCAACGACCGCTTCGGGCACAACACCGGTGATGCGGTGCTGATAGAGGTCGCCCGCCGGCTGACCAGCGGGGTCCGGGACGGCGATACGGTCGCCCGGCTCGGCGGCGATGAGTTCGTGGTGCTCGCCGACGGACTCGGCACCGCCGACGCCCAGGACCTGGCGGTCCGGCTGCGGAACGCGATCATCCCGCCGATCCGGGTGGAGGGCCGCGCGGTCCGGGTGGGCGCCAGCTTCGGCATCGGCTGGGCGAGCTGCGGGATGTCGGCCGAGGAAGTGCTGGAGTCGGCCGACCAGCGGATGTACGTCGAGAAGCGCTCCCGCTCGAAGGCGAACCGGCGGGCGGCGGGCTGAGCGGCCGGTGCCCTGCTGCGACGGCCGGTGCTCCGCTGCGACGGCCTGTGCCCCGCCGCGACGGCCTGTGCCCCGCCGCGACGGCCGCTGCCCCGCCGCGGCGGGCGGGCCGGTGCCGCGACGGCCGGGTGGGCGCGATGCCGCGTATCTCACACCGGCCCCGCTCCGGCCCCCACACCAGCAGTTCACCGATCCGTAGCGATCTTGTGGCCCTCCGGGCACGGTGTGCGCAGGCCGCGACGGGGTAGGCTGCGCCGATGCGGCGCGGCGCCGCCGGGGGCCCGAAAGACAGTTCGCGCATTGAAGCCTGCGGACGCGTAGAGACGCGTACAGACGCGCACAGATCGCTTGGGAGTGACACGGAATGACGGCCGGCAACAACGGCGCGGACACGCCGGAGAACGACGACCCGTTCGCCTACCTCTACCGCGCGGAAGGCGGCGAGGGCGGCGCCCAGGGCTCGGCGGGCGACGGTGCGGCGCCGCGGCAGCCGGGGGTCCCGCGTACGTCCTACAACCAGGTGCGCGCGGTCGGTCAGCGCCAGTACGGCCAGCAGGCCCCGCAGCAGGTGACGTACGGGCAGCAGAACGCCCACTACGCCGCACCGGAGACCCTGCCCGGCGGTGACCGCACGCGCTCCGCCCCGGCCCCGGGCAACGGCGGCCAGGAGCCGCGCCGCGGCCGCAACGGCCTGCTGATCGGCGCCGTCGCCGTGGTCGCGGTGGTCTGCATAGGCATCGGCGTCGCGATGCTCACCAACGGCAAGGACTCCAAGGACGAGAACGCGGGCAAGCCGGGGCCGACGGCGGGGGACACGGTCAAGCCCAGCGATGCGCCGACCAGCAAGCCGTCGGCCGGTGAACTCCCGAAGGGGGAGGCGGGCAGCCTGCGCCTGGAGGGTGGCCCGACGACCGCCAAGGAAGTCCCGGGTGCCCGCTCGGCGAGCGGCGTGTACGTCGCCGGGTTCAACCAGGTGGGCGCGAAGGTGCAGTGGACCTTGGAGGTCCCGCAAGAGGGCGACTACCGGCTGTATGTGCGCTACGGCATCCCCGGGGAAGACGCCAACGCGACGCTTGCGGTGAACAGCAAGCCGAACGGCCAGCCCCTCGGCATGAAGAACTTCATCCACTCCCCGAAGGGGGACTGGGAGAAGGGCTGGCAGACGACGTGGGCCCCGGTCACCCTGAACAAGGGGACCAACGTCATCGAGCTCTCGTGCGCGCAGGGCAATCAGTGCAATGCCAACCTCGACCAGCTCTGGCTGCAGCGCGGCGCCAAGAAGTAGGACGCGGCCTCTCGGTGTTTCGGCGTCTAGACGTCTCGGCGTCTCGTCCGGAAGTGATCGTTTTCCGGGGTCATGGCCGGAGCGGTCCGGCCGCCGCCCTCTCAGACCACCGCCGGATGGTCCGTCACCACCACGCGGGACAGCAGCTCTTCATACGTGGCCGCGTCGAACTCGCCCGCTGCCGGGGCCCGTACGGTCGCCGCGGACAGGGCCACCGCTCGGGTCAGCCGGTCCGGCCAGGGCAACTCCTCGACCAGGCCCGACAGAAGGCCGGCCACGGCTGAATCGCCGGCGCCGGTCGGGTTGCCGGCGATCCGCCGCGGCGGGGCGGCCTGCCAGGCGCCGTCGGCGGTCACCGCGAGCATGCCGTCCGGGCCCAGCGAGGCGGCCACTGCATGGGCGCCGCGGCGGCGGGCGTCACGGGCGGCGCGCAGCGGTTCGGTGCTGCCGGTGAGCGCGGCGAGTTCATCGGCGTTGGGCTTGGCGACGTCGGGGCGGGCGGCCAGCCCGCGGCGCAGCGGTTCGCCGCTGGTGTCGAGGAGGACCGGGACTCCGGCGCTGCGCGCGGCGCGGGTGAGGCGGGCGTAGACGTCGACCGGGACGCCCGGCGGGAGGCTGCCGCAGAGCGCCACCGCCCGTGCGTCGGCGAGCAGTTCGCGGTAGGTGCCGAGGAAGGTGTCCCATTCGGCGGGCGAGACGACCGGGCCCGGTTCGTTGAGCTGGGTGGTGTCTCCGGTGGCGGCGTCGGCGACGGCGACCGTGCGGCGGGTGGCGCCGCCGACCGGGACCAGCGCGTCGGTGACCTCGGTCTCGGCGAGCAGTGCGCGCAGCGCCGCGCCGGTGCCGCCGCCCGCGAAGCCGGTGGCGACCGTACGGTGGCCGAGCGCGGCCAGCACCCGGGCGACGTTCAGGCCCTTGCCGCCGGGGCGTTCGGACACTTCCGTGACCCGGTTCGTGGTGTGCGGGTGGAGCCGGGGCACGCGGTAGGTGATGTCCAGGGCGGCGTTCAGCGTGACCGTAAGGATCATGGTCGCCCCTCCGGGCAGTCATGGCCGGGCGGCCGGGCGTCGGGCAACCGCGTTCGGCGGTGGCATGCGGACAAGTGCGCGAGCGATCATGCCATCGTCGGTGGTGGTTGGCCCAGACCCGGTTGCGCCGCCCTGGGGGGCCACGGCCTGTAAGAGGGGCGGCCGTCCACGGTCCCGGTGCGCGGGCGGAGCCTCAGGCGCCCTTCGGGCGCACCAGCCACTCGCCCCGGCGCATGACGCCTACGACGTCGTATGACGCGTCCAGCACCACCAGGTCGGCGTCCTTGCCGGTCTGCAGGGAACCGGCCCGGCCGTCGATGCCCAAAAGGCGGGCAGGGTTGGCCGAAAGTGCCTGTACGGCCTGGTCGATCGTCAGGCCGTCGAGGGTGACGGCGCGTTTGAAGGCGCGGTCCAGGGTGAGGGTGGAGCCGGCGATCGAACCGGCCGTGGGGCCTTCGCTGATGCGCGCGACGCCGTCCTTGACCTCGACCTGCATCGGGCCGAGCGGATACATCCCGTCGTTCATACCGGCCGCGCCCATCGCGTCGGTGATGAACGCGACCCGCTCGGCGCCCGCCTCACGGACCGCCAGTTGCAGGACCGCGGGGTGCAGATGGGTGCCGTCGTTGATGAGCTCGACGGTGATCCGCTCGTCCTCCAGGAGCGCGGCGACCGGGCCGGGCGCGCGGTGGCCCAGCGCGGGCATCGCGTTGAAGAGGTGGGTGGCGACGGTGGCGCCCGCGTCGATGGCCTCGCGGGTGGCGTCGTAGGAGGAGTCGGTGTGGCCGACGGCGGCGATCACGCCCGCGTCGGCGAGCAGCCGTACGGACTCCAGGCCGCCGGGCAGTTCGGGGGCGACGGTCATCATCGACGTGGTGCCGTGCGCGGCGTCGAGGAGCTTGCGGACATCGGCCGGGTCCGGGTCGCGCAGCAGCTCGGGCTGGTGGGCGCCGCAGCGGTGCGGGGAGATGAACGGGCCCTCGAAGTGGATACCGGCCAGCTCGCCCTGCTGCACCAGTTCGGCCAGCACCGCGGCCTGCCGGGCGAGGTCGGGCAGTTCACCGGTGACGGTGGAGGCGACCATCGAGGTGGTGCCGTGCCGGCGGTGGGTCTCGACGACCGTCAGGCACTCCTCGGGGTCGGCGGACGAGAACGAGCCACCGCCGCCGCCATGGACATGCACATCGACGAAGCCGGGGACGATCAGGTGGCCCGTCAGGTCCACGACACTGCCGGACACCCCCTCGGCCAGATCGACGTCCCGGCTGTGGACATCGCCGATCAGGCCGCCCTCGACGGTGATCCGGCCGCGCTCGACCACACCGGACGGCCGGGCGATCCGGGCGCCGGCCAGGATGGTGCGCGGGGGGTCCGAGGGCCGCTGCGCGGACTGTTGCTGTGCCATCAGGCGGTTACCTCCGTGGAGAGAAGATCCCGGGCGAGCAGTCCTGCGCCCAGGCACCCGGCGGCGTCCCCGAGGGCCGCCGGAACGATCGAGGGGAGCCGCTGGAACGTAACGCGCCGGCGGACCGCTTCCCGCAGAGGTGTGAAGAGCGTGTCGCCCGCCTCGGCGAGCCCGCCGCCGATGATCAGCGTCTGCGGGTCGAGCAGGGTCAGTCCGGTGACCAGACCGTCGGCGAGGGCGTCCACGGCGCGCTGCCACACGGTGTGCGCCCGCGCGTCGCCGGACGCCACGGCCTTGGCCGCGTCCGCCGCGTTGGCCTGCGGATCTCCGCAGGCCGCCGCCCAGTCACGGCCGACCGCGGCGGCCGAGGCCAGCGTCTCCAGGCAGCCGCGCTGCCCGCAGCCGCACTCGCGCCCGCCGGGCCGTACGACGATGTGGCCGATCTCGCCCGCGCCGCCGTGGGCACCGGCCTCGATCCGGCCGCCGATGCCGATGGCGCCCGCGATCCCGGTGCCCAGGGGGACGAACAGGAAGCGGTCGGCGTCCCGGCCCGCGCCGATCCGGCCCTCGGCCAGACCGCCGGTGCGGACGTCGTGGCCGAGCGCGACCGGCACCCCGCCCAGCCGCTCGGACAGCAGGTCCCGCATCGGGACGTCCCGCCAGCCGAGGTTCGCGGCGTAGACGGCGGTGCCGGTGCGCTCGTCGACGATGCCGGGGACCGCGACACCGGCCGCCGCCGCGGGGGCGCCGTAGCGGGCCGTACCGAGGTCACGGAGCTCGGCGGCGAAGCCGAGGACGGCCTCGACCACGGCGTCGGGGCCGCGCTCGCGGCCGGTGGGGCGCCGCGCCTCGTACAGGAGCACAGGAGGTGTGCCCCCGGAGGACGCGGTGTCCACCCCCACGAGGGCGGCCTTCATCCCGGTGCCGCCCACATCCAGGGCGATGACGTGTCTCACGGGAACAGTTTTGCGCGATCCGGCCGGAAAGGTCTAGTCCACTCACCGGAGCGATCGGGCGGGACGGACGGCCGGAAGGCCGTTACCGGCGTGAACCGGGGGGTGGTGTAGACCTTGTAAAGAGGGCAGGGGAGACTCGCTGTTGATGCCGTTGGAGGGCGACCCCCGACACGGCCGGGGCATACCCGACAAGCACGGATTTTCAGAACAAAGGGCGGGAACAGCAGTGCAGCGGCGGTACTTGAGCCTGGCGGCGGCAATCGCCACCACCATGACACTGACTCTCACCGGCTGCGGCAGCGGCTCCGGTAGCGACGACGTCACCCTCAAACTGATCGCGGCGGACTACGGCGACAGCCGGTCCAACGGCTCCCAGCGCTACTGGGACGAGCTCGCGCGCGCCTTCGAGAAGAAGAACCCCGGCATCAAGGTCGATGTCGAGGTCTACAGCTGGACCGATGTCGACAAGAAGGTCGAGGACCTGGTCAAGGACGGCCACGCCCCGGACCTCGCCCAGATCGGTGCCTACGCCGACTACGCGGCCAAGGGCCAGCTCTACAGCGCCGACCAGCTGCTCTCCATCCCCACCCAGGCCGACTTCACCCCCTCCCTCGCGGAGGCCGGCGAGTACAAGCGGGTCCAGTACGGCATGCCGTTCGGCGCCAGCACCCGGCGGCTCTTCTACAACAAGAAGCTGTTCACCGAGGCCGGCATCACCAGCCCGCCGGAGAACTGGAACGACATCGCCCAGGACGCCCAGCTGCTGAAGGCGAAGGGCGTCAAGCTGCCCTTCGCACTGCCGCTCGGCCCGGAGGAGACCCAGGCCGAGACGATGCAGTGGATGCTCAGCGGTGGCGGCGGCTACACCGACGGCATCGGCAAGTACACGATCGACTCGCCGGAGAACGTCAGGACCTTCAAGTGGCTGAAGGAGAACCTCGTCGGCAAGGGCCTGACCGGCACCGACCCCGCCAAGCTCAACCGCGAGGACGCCTTCGAGCGCTTCGCCGACGGTGAGGTCGGCATGCTCAACGGCCACCCCACCCTGATGAAGCAGGCCGCGGCCAAGGGCATCGACTACGGCACCGTCGAGCTGCCCGGCTCCCACGGCAAGGCCAAGGCCACCATGGGCGTCGCCGACTGGATGATGGCCTTCAAACAGGGCGGCCACCGCGCCCAGGTCGGCAAGTTCCTCGACTTCGTCTACAGCAAGAAGAACGTCGAGAAGTTCTCCGGCGAATACGGCCTGCTGCCGGTCACCACCTCCGCCTCCCAGACGATGCTGGCCGACGACAAGTACGCCAAGTTCCACGGCTTCCTCAAGCAGCTCGCCAACGCCGAGTTCTACCCGGCGAACAAGACCTCCTGGCCGCTGGTCTCCAAGACCGTCAAGGCGAAGATGGGCGCCGCGGTCGGCCCGAGGGGCAACCCGGCCGGGGTGCTCACCGACATCCAGAACACCGCGGACGCGACGGACCAGAGCGCCGAATGACGCAGTGCGGGCGGGAGTACGGGCAGGCTGGCCGGCGCCCTGCGGCCGGGGCGACGGGCCGGGCCCTGTCCGACCGTGCGCTTATCGTGGAAGCGTGATGACGGGCGGTACGGCGGGTGCGGTCGGTCCGGGCGGCGAGCCCGGGGCCGACGGGCGCGCCCCGGGGCTCTCGGCCCGGGACGAGGCGGTGCTCGCCGTCGAGCGCCGCTCCTGGCCCGGCCCCGGCCCCAAGGAGCGCGCCATCCGCGAACAGCTCGGCATCTCCCCGACCCGCTACTACCAGCTCCTCAACGCCCTGCTGGACGACCCCCGCGCGCTCGCCCACGACCCCGTCACCGTCAACCGCCTGCGCCGCATACGGGACGCCCGCCGGGGCCGCCGCTGACCCGGGCGCCCCGGCCGCCGCCCCGATGCGCCCGTACACCCCCGGCTGCCGCCGGAGCTCCCCCCGGCGCCCGCCCCGCGCCGGTAGGGTCGGCGCCATGGGCAGCCCCCCGAACGCCGCGCCGCAGTCCCAGCCGACACCCGGATCCGTGCCGACCCCGCACACCCCCGCCGGCCGCGACGGCCTCGCCGCACTGCTGGCACACCCGGAACGCGCCGTCATCGCCCTCGACTTCGACGGCACCCTCGCCGAGATCGTCCCCGACCCGGAGAAGGCCCGCGCCCATCACGGCGCCGTCGCCGCCCTCGGCCGCCTGGTGCCCCGGCTGCACGCCGCCGCGGTGATCACCGGCCGCCCGGCCACCGTCGCGGTCCGCCTCGGCGGCTTCGCGGACGTACCCGGCCTGGACCACCTCACCGTCCTCGGCCACTACGGCGCCGAGCGCTGGGAGGCGGCCACCGGCACCGTCCACGCCCCCGCCCCGCACCCCGGTGTCGCCGCCATACAGGCCGAACTCCCCGGCGTCCTGGACGCCTCCGGCGTCTGGCACGGCACCTGGATCGAGACCGCCATCGAGCGCAAGGGCGGCCGCGCCATCGCCGTGCACACCCGCCGCGCCACCGACCCCCAGGACGCCTTCGACCAGCTGCGCGGCCCGCTCACCGCGCTCGCCGAACGCCACGGCCTGATCGTCGAACCGGGCCGCCTCGTCCTGGAACTCCGCCCGCCCGGCATGGACAAGGGCGTCGCCCTCGCCGAATGGGTCCGCGAGACCGGCGCCGCCACCGTCCTCTACGCCGGTGACGACCTCGGCGACCTCGCCGCCTTCGCCGCCGTCGAAAAACTCCGCTCCGACGGCCTGGCCGGCGTCCTGGTCTGCAGCGGCAGCAACGAGGTCACCGAACTCGCCGAACGCGCCGACCTGGTCGTCGACGGCCCGGCCGGTGTCGTCGGACTGCTCGCCGCCCTGGCCGAGCGGCTGGACTAGGGGCGGAGCCGGGGCGCGCCCGTGAGGTGCCCGGCCCACCGGCCCATCACTGCGGCCTGCCCGGCCCTGGGGGACCGGCCTGGCGACCCTGAGTCACTGGTCCCAGGCGGCCCTGAGCACCGGCCCCGGGCGGCCGGCCCTGTGACGTACGTCCTGTCGCCGCTCGGAGGGCCGCCTTACGCTGGCCGGCCACGCGCGCCCCGAGCGCGCCGAGTGCTCGCGACCGGGTCACACCCAGGTGACAGAACGACGGCGGGCACGTGTGAAGGACGGTTTCCCCATGCCAACCGATCTCTCGCCCGTCATCGCTGCCTCCACCCGCTGGCTGCTGTCGGCCTTCCCGCCGGCGGGCGGCCCGCTGGACCATGCCCTGGCCGAAGCCCAGGCGAGTCACGCGGTCACCATCGCCGCGGCGCTGCGCTACCCCACCGCGCTCGACGCCGAACTGCTGCACCTGCTCGGCCCCGGCGGCTCCGCCCGGCTGGACTCGGTCACCGGTGCCGATGCCCACCCCCTGGAGGGCGCCGCCCACGCCTGGCGCACCTCGGTCGACGAAACCGTCGTCAGCTGGGCGGCCTGTCTGCTGGCCGACGCCGAGCTCGCCGTCGTGGCAGCGGCCTGCCTGGCCGCCACCCACCACGGTGCGCACGGCGTGGGCGACGCCCGTCGGCTGACGATTCCCAGCCCTCGCGATCAGCGCGCCGCGCCGCTGCTGCGCCACCCGGACCTGCTCGGCCCCATCGCCGCCCTCCACCGCGAGGTTCTGCACGCCCTTCTCGGCACCGCCCCGGTCGACAGCTGATCCGCGCGCAGGTCACCACGGTCCCCGCCCGCGGGAACGGTCGTCGCCGAAGACGCTTCAGCGGGCGTCCACCCTCGGAGTGACCTCCTTCAGCGCCCGCAACTGCTTCAGGAACCACTGCGCGGGCGGCAGCGCCGTGGCGGCCGCGGCGAGCCGTGCCGTGCGCTCGCTGCGTTCCCCGGCGTCCATCGTCAGCGCCTCGTGGAGCGCCCGTGCGGTGCCGCTGACGTCGTACGGATTGACGGTGAGGGCGTCCTGCCCCAGTTCCTCGTGGGCGCCCGCCTCCCGGGAGAGCACCAGCGCACAGCCCTGGTCGGAGACCACCGGGATCTCCTTCGCGACCAGGTTCATCCCGTCCCGGATCGGGTTGACCAGCGCCACGTCCGCCAGGCGGTACGCGGCCAGCGAGCGCGCGAAGTCGTCCTTGACGTGCAGCACGACGGGCTGCCAATCCGCCGTCCCGTACTCGGAGTTGATCGCCTCGGCGACCCGCCCGACCTCCGCCGTGTACTCCCGGTAGACGGCCAGGTCCTGGCGTGAGGGATAGGCGAACGCGACATGCACCACGCGCTCGCGCCACGACGGGTGTTCCGCAAGGAGCTGCCGGTAGGCGAGCAGCCCCCGCACGATGTTCTTCGACAGCTCGGTCCGGTCCACCCGGACGACGGTCTTGCGCACCGCCCCGTCGGGCCCCGTGCCGATCTGCTCCCGCAGGGTGGACAGCCGCTCGGCGACATCCTCCTGCTGCGACCGCTCACGCAGGAACCCGGCGTCCGCCCCGAGCCCGTACACGCCGATCCGGGTGTCGCCCGTGCCGCCGACTACCGCGGCGCAGCACGCGGCGAACGCCTCCGCCCAGCGACGGGTGAGGAACCCCAGCTGGTCGGCGCCCAGCATGCCCTCCAGGAGCTGCCGTGCGATGTCGTCCGGCAGCATCCGGAAGTACTCCGGCGGCGCCCACGGCGTGTGCGAGAAGTGCGCGATCCGTACGTCGGGCCGCAGGGTGCGCAGCATCCCCGGCACCAGGGCCAGGTGGTAGTCCTGCACCAGCACCGCCGCACCCTCGGCGGCCTCTTCGGCCAGCGCCTGGGCGAAAGCGCGGTTGTAGCTCTCGTAGGACGCCCACTGCGCCCGGAACTCCGCGTCGAAGACCGGTTCCAGCGGTGTCTGGTACAGCATGTGGTGGACGAACCACAGCGCGGAGTTCGCGATGCCGTTGTAGGCGGCGGTGTACACCTCGGCGGGAATGTCCAGCATCCGGACGCGTTGTCCACCGGTGTCGCCCGGGTCCAGCCCGCCACCCGTCCGCCGTACGGCCTCCCGGTCACCGTCCCCGAGCGCGGCACACACCCACACCGCCTCGGCATCGGACCCGATGGCCGACAGCCCGGAGACCAGCCCGCCCCCGCCCCGCTTGGCGGTCAGCGTCCCGCCCTCCTCCAGGGCGTACGAGACCGGTCCGCGATTGGACGCCACAAGAACCTCGGCACCCGCAGGGGCCGCACTGCGCTCGGAAGCCATGTCGCGACAGTAACCCGCTACAGATCCGCGCAAACGTACGGAAGCGGTCAAGGGGCGCGGGCCCGGGTGTGCTCCTCGGTCGCCTCCCGGCAGGAACGCGTCGACCGGCCACGACGGCTCACCCTCGGCGGGTTCCGGGTGCCTGCACCCGAGACGGTCGCCCCGGCTGCGGGCGATGCGCAGCGAGTCGCCGAGCGCGCCCGTCAAGCAACAGACTCTGTCATCGTGCGGCGGCGCAGATTCGTGCTCGACGGTAAGCCGGTGATGCTCTCCACCTCCTGCCTCCCCGCCGATCTCGTCGCGGGATCAGCGATCACACAGCCGGATACCGGGCCCGGCGGCACGTACGCCCGTCATTCTCATCAGCCGCACGGCGATGACTGCGGGCGGGCGCACGGTAGAGGCCAACGAGATGCTCCTCGACTCGTCTGCCTACGTGTTGGAGTACGGCTTCGACGCCTGAGGGCTCAGGCCGCGCGAGGGGGCCCGGGCCGCGCGGGCGCTCAGGCCGCTCGTCGCGCCGCGTACTCCGGGATTTCGGCCATTGGGGGGCGCTCCTCGGTGTCCACTTCCGTCGTGCGGGGGACGAAGCCCTCGTCGCCGCGGTCGAACTGGGTGAGGCGGGGGCGGACCAAGTGGCCGCGGGTCAGGCGTAGTTGGGCGGTGCGGTAGATGGCGGCGGCCATCCGGCCCAGGGCCTGGCCGTCCTGGTGGCGGTGTTTGCGTACGCCGACGTCCACCTGGGCGAGGGCGTCGAGGCCGACGGTGTGCAGGGCGTCGACGAGCAGGCCGAGCTCCACGCCGTAGCCGACGGGGAACGGCAGCCGTTCCAGGAGGGAGCGGCGGGCCGCGTACTCGCCGCCCAGGGGCTGGACGAAGCCGGCCAGCTGCGGCCAGTGGAGATTGAGGAGGGGGCGGGCGACAAGCTCCGTCACCCGGCCGCCCTGTCCGGCCCCGGCGCCCTCGCCGCCGGTCTCCAGCGGGCGGTCGTACATCGCCTTCACGAATTGGATGTCCGGATCCGTCAGCAGCGGGCCGATGATCCCGGAGACGAAGGCGGGGGAGAATTCGCGCAGGTCGGCGTCGATGAAGCAGATGATGTCGCCGGTGGTGGCCAGGAGGGAGCGCCACAGCACCTCGCCCTTGCCGGGGAGGGCGGGCAGGCGCGGGAGGACGCTGTCGCGCGACACGACCCGGGCGCCGGCCGCCGCGGCGACCTCGGCGGTGCGGTCGGTGGAACCGGAGTCCAGCACCACCAGCTCATCGACGAGCGGGACCGCCTCGGTCATCAGCTCGGCACGGATCACCGCCACGATCGCCCCGACCGTGGCCTCCTCGTCGAGCGCGGGCAGCACCACGCTGACCGTACGGCCCGTCTGGCGCTTCGCCTCCAGCAGCTGCCCCAGCGGGCGGTCCGCGGCGGACCAGGAGTGGCTGCTCAGCCAGCCCTCCACCTCTTCCAGCACGTCTACGACTCCTCGGTCGCCGCCCGATCGGCGGTCTGTGTGATCCATCTCGCGGTTCGGACGACTATCTCAACTGTCAGTGCCTTCGGTTACAGTCTTGAACAACGCGGATGACCGTCGCATGTCGGGGTCGCCGCGCCACAAACGCCTGGGTTTCGGCCCAGCGCCATACCGCTCATCCAGAGGGGCAGAGGGATACGGCCCGTTGAAGCCCCGGCAACCCTCCAGCCGGTCTTGCCGCCAGGACGCTGACGTCCCGTGCGCGTGAGGCTCCCGGCTAGGGAAGGTGCCAAATCCGTCTCGTGGCGAGATTCGTCGCGAGGAAGATGAGGAGAAAGGGCCTCGCCTCCATGGCTGTGCAAGTCACCGAAAACACCCCCACCGTCGCTCTGGGCCCCGCCGCAGCCCTGTCCTGCCGCGAGTGCGGACAGCGCTTCCCGCTCGGCCCGATCTTCGCGTGCCAGGAGTGTTTCGGGCCGCTCGAAGTCGCGTACGACCTGCCGAGCGGCGACCCCGAGAGCCTGCGGAAGCAGATCGAGGCCGGTCCGAACAACATCTGGCGCTACGCCCCGCTGCTGCCCGTCCCCACCGACGTGGCCGACAAGCCCAACCTGAACCCCGGCTTCACCAAGCTCGTCCAGGCCGACCGGCTCGCCGCCGAGCTGGGCGTCACCGGCGGGCTGTACGTCAAGGACGACTCGGGCAACCCGACGCACTCCTTCAAGGACCGCGTCGTGGCGATCGCCGTCGAGGCCGCCCGCGCCTTCGGCTTCACCACCCTCTCCTGCTCCTCCACCGGCAACCTCGCCGGTGCGGTCGGCGCCGCGGCGCGCCGCGCGGGCTTCAAGTCCTGCGTCTTCATCCCGCACGACCTGGAGGCCGGCAAGGTCGTCATGGCCGCGGTCTACGGCGGTGACCTGGTCGGCATCGAGGGCAACTACGACGACGTCAACCGCTTCTGCTCGGAGCTCATCGGCGACCCGCTGGGTGAGGGCTGGGGCTTCGTCAACGTCAACCTGCGGCCGTACTACGGCGAGGGTTCCAAGACGCTCGCGTACGAGATCTGCGAGCAGCTGGGCTGGAAGCTCCCGGACCAGATCGTGATCCCGATCGCGTCCGGCTCGCAGCTCACGAAGATCGACAAGGGGCTCAAGGAGCTGATCGCCCTCGGCCTGGTCGAGGACAAGCCGTACAAGATCTTCGGCGCCCAGGCGGAGGGCTGCTCGCCGGTGTCCACGGCCTTCAAGGCCGGACACGAGGTCGTGCGCCCGCAGAAGCCGGACACCATCGCCAAGTCGCTGGCGATCGGCAACCCGGCCGACGGTCCGTACGTGCTCGACATCGCGCGCCGTACGGGCGGTGCCGTGGAGGATGTCAACGACGAGCAGGTCGTCGACGCGATCAAGCTGCTGGCCAGGACGGAAGGGATCTTCGCGGAGACCGCGGGCGGAGTGACCGTCGGCGTGACCAAGAAGCTGATCGAGGAAGGTCTGCTCGACCCGTCCCTGACCACCGTCGTCCTGAACACCGGTGACGGCCTCAAGACACTTGACGCGGTCGCCCCGACCTCCGGGCCCACGGCCACGATCCGTCCGAACCTGGACGCGTTCCGCGCGGCCGGCCTCGGCTGAGGCCGCCGGCCCGTCCGGCGGACGAGGCCGCGCCACAGCCCCCCGAACTCGTACTCCGTACCCCTGGAAGGCAGAACCATGAGCGTCAAGGTCCGCATCCCCACCATCCTCCGCACGTACACCGGTGGCCAGGCCGAGGTCCCCGCCGAGGGCGCGACCCTCTCCGAGGTGATCGCCGACCTGGAGCAGAACCACCAGGGCATCGCGGCCCGTGTGCTGGACGACGCCGGCAAGCTGCGCCGCTTCGTGAACGTGTACGTCAACGACGACGATGTGCGCTTCGAGCAGGGCCTGGAGACGCCGACCCCGGACGGCGCCGGCATCTCGATCATCCCGGCCGTGGCCGGCGGCTGCTGATTTGCGCCAACTCTTCTCCTGCATGACCGGAATTGCCCCGTCCGCCGGAAAGCGGACGGGGCAATTCCGTGTTGTGAAAGGAGATACCATTGGGGTGATCCCCCTCCGGATATCACCGTGAGCGTGCCGAACGCATATGTGTTCGCGGTCAGTTGTGTCCAAAGTGTGGGCGGTATTTGTCGCCTAGGTGCGCTATGCCCGGCCCGACTTGCCCTGGAGAACCAGGATTTCGCCGCATATTGCCGATTCTCCGGCGCCAGATTTCTCGTCCGATTGACCTGTTGCTCTGGGCATCTGTGCAGATACATTCAGCGGCGGTCGACGCGTTCCGGCGCACACCCCACGGGCCTTTCGCGGGGTGAGGTCTGACCCGGGTCCGCGGAGTGCGGTCCTGCGCAAGGGCCAGTAATAGGGGAGTTAGGCATGGCTCAGGGCACCGTCAAGTGGTTCAACGCGGAGAAGGGGTACGGCTTCATCGCGGTCGACGGTGGTGCGGATGTTTTCGTCCACTACAGCGCGATCCAGATGGACGGCTACCGCACCCTTGAGGAGGGTCAGCGAGTCGAGTTCGAGATCTCGCAGGGCCAGAAGGGGCCGCAGGCGGACATGGTCCGGGTGGCCGGCTGAGGCGCCGACCAACTACTGCGTGAGGAAGGCCCGTACCCCTGAGGGGGGTACGGGCCTTCGGCTGTGCGCCCACCCGTCGCCCGACCGCCGCCCCTCAACGACGCCCCTCCGGGCGGCTTGCACTCGCACCCCACGAGTGCTAATCATTGGCGTTAGCACTCTCCCAGTGAGAGTGACAAAGAAGGACCGGGTCGGTGAGGCCCGTAGGCCGCGTGGGGCAAGGAACCACACAGGTCTGCAGGTCGTCCGTCGCGGGCGCCAGCGCGGTCCGGAGCAATCCACCCCAGTCCGGGAGGACCACTTCACATGGCCAAGATCATCGCGTTCGACGAGGAGGCACGGCGCGGTCTCGAGCGCGGGATGAACCAGCTCGCCGACGCCGTCAAGGTCACCCTCGGCCCCAAGGGCCGCAACGTCGTCCTCGAGAAGAAGTGGGGCGCCCCCACGATCACCAACGATGGTGTGTCCATCGCCAAGGAGATCGAGCTCGAGGACCCGTACGAGAAGATCGGCGCCGAGCTGGTCAAGGAGGTCGCGAAGAAGACGGACGACGTCGCCGGTGACGGCACGACGACCGCGACCGTCCTGGCCCAGGCCCTGGTCCGCGAGGGCCTGCGCAACGTCGCCGCCGGCGCCAACCCGATGGCCCTCAAGCGCGGTATCGAGCGTGCCGTCGAGGCCGTCTCCGCCGCCCTGCTGGAGCAGGCCAAGGACGTGGAGACCAAGGAGCAGATCGCTTCGACCGCCTCCATCTCCGCCGCTGACACCCAGATCGGCGAGCTGATCGCCGAGGCCATGGACAAGGTCGGCAAGGAAGGCGTCATCACCGTCGAGGAGTCCCAGACCTTCGGTCTGGAGCTGGAACTCACCGAGGGTATGCGCTTCGACAAGGGCTACATCTCGGCGTACTTCGCCACCGACATGGAGCGTATGGAGGCGTCGCTCGACGACCCGTACATCCTCATCGTCAACTCCAAGATCGGCAGCGTGAAGGACCTGCTGCCGCTCCTGGAGAAGGTCATGCAGTCCGGCAAGCCGCTGCTGATCATCGCCGAGGACGTCGAGGGCGAGGCCCTGTCGACCCTGGTCGTCAACAAGATCCGTGGCACCTTCAAGTCCGTTGCCGTCAAGGCCCCGGGCTTCGGTGACCGCCGCAAGGCCATGCTCGGCGACATCGCCATCCTCACCGGTGGCACCGTCATCTCCGAGGAGGTCGGCCTCAAGCTGGAGAACGCCGGTCTCGAACTGCTCGGCCGCGCCCGCAAGGTCGTCATCACCAAGGACGAGACCACCATCGTCGACGGTGCCGGCGACAGCGAGCAGGTCCAGGGCCGCGTCAACCAGATCCGTGCCGAGATCGAGAACAGCGACTCGGACTACGACCGCGAGAAGCTCCAGGAGCGTCTGGCGAAGCTGGCCGGCGGCGTGGCCGTCATCAAGGCCGGTGCCGCCACCGAGGTCGAGCTCAAGGAGCGCAAGCACCGCATCGAGGACGCCGTTCGCAACGCGAAGGCGGCCGTCGAGGAGGGCATCGTCGCCGGCGGTGGCGTCGCCCTGCTCCAGGCTTCCTCGGTCTTCGAGAAGCTGGACCTCGACGGTGACGAGGCGACCGGCGCCAACGCCGTGAAGCTCGCGCTGGAGGCCCCGCTCAAGCAGATCTCCGTCAACGGCGGCCTCGAGGGCGGCGTCGTGGTGGAGAAGGTGCGCAACCTGGCCGTCGGCCACGGTCTGAACGCCGCGACCGGCGAGTACGTCGACATGATCGCCGAAGGCATCATCGACCCCGCCAAGGTCACCCGCTCCGCGCTGCAGAACGCCGCCTCCATCGCGGCGCTCTTCCTCACCACCGAGGCCGTCATCGCCGACAAGCCGGAGAAGGCCGCCCCGGCGGGCGCTCCGGGCGGCATGCCGGGCGGTGACATGGACTTCTGATCCTCTGGATCGGAACGCTGATCCTCCCGGATCACACGTCCACACGTTCGTCGGGGCGGCACCCTCCTCTCGGGGGGGTGCCGCCCCGGCGGCGTTTTTCGGGGGTTTTCGGGGGCGGCCCGCGGAGTCTCTGCCGGGCGGCGTCGTCTCCGCCGGCCCGCGGCGTCTTCGCGGGCGGTGTCGTCTTCGCCGGGCGGCGTACGGGATTTACCGTGCCGGCGTGGGGGCGGGCCGTAGAGGGGCCCGCGAACCACGGTTCGTACGGGGGCGGTCGGGTCCGATGCGGCCGGCGGCTGAGTGCGTTCGCCAGGGGACGGAATCCGGACCCGCTGCGGGAAGGGGCGCGATCAGGGGTGCTGCGCCTGGCCCTTGCGACGGATGAAGCAGCCCCCGACGCACAGGGCCCCGCTCACCGCCAGCAGGACGGCGCCGACCAGGGTGGCCGGTCCCGGCGGGGGATCGAGGTCGACGTCCAGCGTGCTCTCGTAGGCGAACTGGACCACCTCGCGGACGTGTGGCCCGGACGGCTGTGGCGGCACGTACGGCGGTGGCGTCTCGCCCCGGAGCAGCAGTGTCACCCCGGCGACGGCGAGTGCGAGGGCGGTGCCCGCCACGATCAGCCTGGCGCGCCACGGGCGGCGTAATCGGATCCCCATGCGCTGACCCTAATACGCCCCGCGGGTACGGATTCCGGCCCAACCGCGCCCCGCCACCCACACCTCCACTTCACGCCACCTTCACCACTCCACTACACCCCTCTCCGCGCCCCACAGGTCTCTTGTGCGCCAACTGCCATACGGGCACGCGGAACACCTCCTGCGGCCCACGACGGCCCGGCCCCTCATCCAGCCGGGACGCCCCGGGCATCCCGCAGGCAGCAGAGCCCCGCATGCCCAAGCGCCTCCGTACGACCCCTGGCCACGGCGGCCGCGACCGCGCTGGCGGCCGGGCTGCTGACGGCCGCCACCGGCACCACCTCGGCTGCGGACCGTGCCGCGCCGGCCGCCAACGGCCGCCAGGGTGACTTCAACGGCGACAAGAAGGCGGACCTGACCGTTGCCGCCGTCTACGAGGACGGCGGCAACGGTGCACTCACCACCCTCCCCTCGGACGGCACCCGCCTCACCACCACCGGCTCCCGCTTCCTCTCCCCGCCGCAGTCGGCATTTCCACCGCGGGCGCCCCACAGTTGGGCAGCATCATGGCGGGGTGAAGGGGAGGCGTGTGCTTTTCACGGGGTGGAATTGCGTTTTTTGGGGCGGCTCTACCGGGCGGCGTTTGTGGGTCGGTTTTAAGGGCGCCCTAAACAGGTGTGCTGAGCTCATGGATCGCCATTTCGAATTCGGTGACGGGGTGGTGGTGAAAGCCCGATGTGGTGCGCCACTTATTCAGCCGAGAAGGGAATGTTGGGGTTGGGGGTAGGGGTTAGGGGGGAGGTCTTCTCCGGGAGCTGGATTTCCTGCGAAGTTGGGTTCGGGCGGCAGGCCTTCGGGGGCTACCGGGGGCTTGCGCCCGCCCCGCGGGGCCCGTTGTTGCTGCCGGGAGCCCTGTCCGAGGTTCCGCCGGCAGTCCCGGGCGGGAGGCGTGCCCGAGTTCGCCCAGTGAATTACCTGCGCGGCGAACTAAAGAAGGCGAACTGAAGAAGCGGTCGGATCTGCTTTCCACGGAGGAGACTTCGCTTCCCTCCCACCTCTTCAAGTATTGATGCCCCGTCAGTAACTTTTGGTTGCAGTCACTGATTGTGTAAGGGATGGAGCGGAGAGTGGTGGAATGGGGGTGTGGCCGCCCTTCGTCGGCAATATCTGACCTTTTGTCGCGGCTCATGAGTTGCGGGCTCATGGGTTGCGGGGTCATGAGCTTTTGTCGAATTCAGGGGGCTCCCAGGCCGGCCGGTGTTCCGGGTGCGGTGGCGCTTCCCGCCGTTGTCGGGGCGGGCTCTGCGGCTGTGGGGGTGGGGGCGCTGTCAGGGTCTGCGTTCAGCTCCGCCCGCAGCTGCTTGCTGAGGCCGAAGAAGTAGGTGGCGAGGAAGCCGGTGAGGTAGCCGACGGCCAGGCCCAGGGCGTAGACGGTGAGCGTGGTGGCCAGGGTGTGGTTGCCCTTGACCAGGGGGAACAAGGCCCAGCCGGAGGGGCCGATGGCGGTGGAGCCGACGGCGTCGCCGAGTTGGTTGAAGAAGCCGACGAAGGCGCCGCCGCATGCGCCGCCCAGGCAGGCGGTGATGAAGGGGCGGCCCAGGGGGAGCGAGACGCCGTAGATCAGGGGCTCGCCGACGCCCAAGAAGCCTGCGGGGAGGGCGGACTTGATGGTTCTGCGGATCGAGCGGTTGCGGGGGAGGCGGAGGTAGACGGCGATCGCGGCGCCGACCTGGCCCGCTCCGGCCATGGCGAGGATCGGGAGCAGGACCGTGTAGCCCTGCTGCTCGATGAGGGTGGTGTGCAGAGGGATGAGCGCCTGGTGGAGGCCCAGCATGACGAGGGGGAGGAAGAGGCCACCCAGGATGAGGCCGGCGAATGCGCCGCCGTGGGCCAGCAGCCAGTTGGCGCCCGTGCCGATGGCGGTGGCGGCCTCGCCCGCGACGAACATCAGACCGAAGAGGGTGACCAGGCCCGTGACCAGGACCGTAAGGGTGGGCGTGAGCAGGACGTCCAGCGCCTCGGGGACTGCTTTGCGGCACCACTTCTCCACCTGGACGGCGAGCAGCGCCGCGGCCAGTGCGCCGAGCACCCCGCCCTGACCGGGAGAGAGGTGCTGGCCGAAGGCGGTGATGTGGGTGACGCCGGGGAAGACGATGACGGCGGCGACCGCGCCGCCGAGAATCGGGGTGCCGCCGAATTCCTTGGCGGTGTTGTAGCCGACGAAGACGGCGATGAGGGACATGAAGCCGGAGGCCATGGCGGCCAGGGCGGGGACGACCGAGGGCAGCCATCCGAGGTTGGTCAGCAGGCCGTTGATCCCGGCGATGATGCCGCAGCCGATCAGGGCCGGGATCAGCGGGACGAAGATATTGGCGATCCGGCGGAGGAACAGCTTCACCGGGGTGGCGTTCCGGGACTTCTGCCGCGCCTTGAGGGCGGCGCCGTGGGCGGCCAGCTCCTCGGCGGTGGGGGTGGCGGGTGAGGTGGGCGGTGGCTGGGTGGTGGCGGGTGGCGTGGGGGCCGGTGCGGATTCCGGTGTGGTGGTCTCCGAGGTGAGGGGCGGGCCGGTGGGTTCCGGCTCAGTGGTGGGTGCCATGGCGCGTGACTCGGCCACCAGGCGCTCGAATTCGGGGGTGACCCGGGCGACCGTCCCGGGGCCCAGCACGATCTGGTACGTGTCGTCCTCGACCACGCCCATGACCGCAGGCAGTGCCTTGAGGGCCTCGTCCTGGACCAGGGAGCGGTCCTGGATGCCGAGGCGGAGCCGGGTCATGCAGTGGGCGATGGAGATGAGGTTTCCGGCGCCGCCGACGAGAGGGAGGATCGCGGCAGCGGTGGCGCAATTCTTGTCTTCGGGCATATGCGGTGCCTTGCTGTGCGGACAAACCAGGGGCGAGGGTCGGGGGCGGAGCCGTACGGGGGTGTGGCGGGTGGGCGGTGGTGGGGCTCAGTGGTCCTCGGCCGCCTGGAGGGCCACGCGGAGATGGCCGTCGGCGGCGTCGAGGAGGCGGGCGGCGGTGGGGGCGTCGACTTGGCCGAGGATGGTGAGGATGGCGTTCTTCACCTCGCCGTCCGTGCTGCGGAGCGCCGTCTCGATCTCCTGGTCGGAAGCGCCGGTGGCGAGCGCGACGATACGGCGAGAGCGGGCCCGCAGCTTCTCGTTGGAGGCGCGGACGTCGACCATCAGATTCCCGTAGGTCTTGCCCAGCCGGATCATGGTGAGGGTCGAGAGCATATTGAGCACCAGCTTCTGGGCGGTGCCTGCCTTGAGCCGTGTGGAGCCGGTCAGCAGCTCGGGGCCGACCACGATCTCGATGCCGTGCTCGGCGGCCGCGGCCAGCGCCGAATCGGCGTTGCAGGACAGGCCGATGGTCAGCGCGCCCAGGGCGCGGGCATGCTCGACGGCCCCGACCGCATAGGGCGTACGGCCGGACGCCGAGATGCCGACGACGGTGTCCAGGTCCGTCAGGCCGATCGCGGTCAGATCCTCGATCGCGAACTTCGTGCTGTCCTCGGCGCCCTCGACGGCGGCGACCATCGCGGACGGGCCGCCCGCGATCAGCCCGAGCACCTCGGACGGGTCGGTGTTGAAGGTCGGCGGACACTCGCTGGCGTCCAGCACCCCGAGGCGGCCGGCCGTGCCGGCGCCGGCGTAGATCAGCCGGCCGCCGCGGGCCATTCGTGCGGCGGTGGCGTCGATGGCGGCGGCGATCTCCGGGAGCCGCCGGGCGACGGCGGCGGGGACCGTGGCGTCCTCGTCGTTCATCGTCCGGGCGATCTCCAGGGTGGAGCGGCGGTCGATCTCGGCGAGCTCGGGCCGGAACGCCTCGGTGGTGAGGGTGTCCAACTGGGCGCGCAGATGGGCGTGGTCGGCGGTGGAGGTCATGGCGTGGCGGCTCTCTTCGGGTCGGGCTCGTGGGGGGCCGTGGCTTTTCGGCTGCCCGCCGCCGGGTGCCGTCGTGCCCACCCGTGCCGCCCGGGCGGCACGTATGCCCACAACGGCGGGGCGGTGCGAGGTCAGCGCTGGTTGTTCCGCGGCGAGTGGCGGTGGGCGAGGGCCTCGTAGGAGGCGGACAGCGCGGGGGCCGCGGTCTCGTACGTACGCTGCGCGACGCCTATGAACAGGCAGTCCACGACCAGCAGCTGACTCGTGCGGGACGACATCGCGGCCGGGCGCAGCTCGCTCTCGCGGGCCGTGGACGTGGTCAGGATGTGGTCGGCGTACGCGGCGATCTCGCCGTCCGGGCGGCCGGTGATGGCGATCGTCGTCGCGCCGTGGTCGAAGGCCACCCGCAGGGGCTCTATGACATCGGTGGTCCGCCCGGAGTGCGTGATGGCGAGGGCGACATCGCCGGTGCGCATCTGCACGGCGTTCGTCACGGCCAGATGCGGGTCCGCGTGCGCATGCGCGATCAGGCCGATGCGCAGCAGCTTCTGGACGAGGTCCTGGCCGACCAGATTGGAGGCCCCGATGCCGTACACATCAATACGGCGGGCCCCGGAGAGCGCGGTGACGGCGGCTTCGAGCTGAGTGACGTCCAGTGCGGCGGCGGTGTCGGCCAGGCACTGCTGCTCTTCCTGCGCCAGCTTCGCGACGACATCGACGAGGGAGTCGTCGACCGCTATGTCCGCGGTCACCGCGGGAGCGCCGCCGGCCGCCTGCTGGGCGGCGAGCGCGGCGAGGGCGAGGCGCAGATCGCGATAGCCCGGGTAGCCGAGCAGCCGGGACGTCCGCACGACGGTGGCCTCGCTGGTGCCGGTGCGCTCCGCGAGGCCGGTGACGGTGAGGGCGGCGCAGCCGGCCGGGTCGCTCGCGACGGTCTCCGCGACCCGCTGCATGGAGCGGGTCATCGTCGGCGCGAGGGTGCGGACCTTGGCGGCCAGCGCCGCGGGGGCGGGTGGGGCCGGGGCCGGTCGGGTCTCGACGGCCACGTCCTTGAAAGTTTCCTTCACGCTACTGCTCACGCTTGAAAAGTAATTTCATCGACGCCCCGGCGTCAATACCCTCCGTGAGTGCTGTGGACAGAACGCGTGATCCGCGGCGGGCTGTGGACAACTCCATTCGGCGGCGGGCGGCCGGGAGACAATGGGGGGCATGGAGATGGAACAGGCATTGCACGCCGCGCGGGCGCTGGTGCTCGCCGACCTGATGGCGGACAAGGTGGCCGACGCCGACATCGTTTCGCTCGTGGAGGATGCGGTCGTCCACCGCCGGTGGTGGGTGGAGCAATGGCCTGAAGGCGCGGCATTCGTCGCAGGACTCATAGCGCAGGACGTCCAGGACGCCCTCCTGGACCGGTACGGCCGCTGGCCGCTGTGCCCCGTGTGCACGGAGTCGGGGGATCCCCATGCGCTCGATGTCGAACCGGAGTTGGGGACCGATCCGCACTGGGTCTGCCCCAAGACAGCCGTCGCGGTGGCCCGGGTCGGCCGGCTCGGCGCCCCGATGGAAGGCTGAGGTGGTGGTTGATGGTGCGGCGGGCTGAGACGGCGATCCGGCCGGAGAGCTGACGTGGCTATCTACATCGATCCGCCCACCTGGCCGGGGCACGGCCGTATGTGGTCGCATCTGGTCAGCGACCACTCCTTCGACGAACTGCACGCCTTCGCGGCGGGGATCGGCGCGCCCCGGCGGGCGTTCGAGCGCGACCACTACGACCTGCCGTCGGAGCGGTACGGCGATGCGGTGCGTGCCGGTGCCGTGGAGGTCGGCTCCAAGGAGCTGCTGCGCCGGCTGACCGCCGCCGGTCTGCGCCGTCCCAAGCACCGGCCGGCGCCCCGTACGGCCCGTCGCGGCGCGTCGTAGCGGCGGCACGGCGGCGGGTCCCCGCACGATGGGCCTGACCGTGCGCCGCACCGCCGCACCGAAAGGGGACAGTCATGTCAGCCAGCGAACAGGGCGGACAACCGGCCACCGACCTCGACCCGAATTACAGCAGCGAGGGCGCCACGGCGACCGCATGGCCCGCGGCCGTCGGCGGGATGACCGAGGCGGAGATCTTCTGGCTCACCACCGTCCGGCCCGAAGGCCGCCCGCATGTCACCCCGCTGCTCGCCGTCTGGTCGGACGGTGCACTGCACTTCTGCACCGGCCCCGGCGAACGCAAGGCCAAGAACCTCGAATCCAACGCGCACTGTGTGCTGACGACCTCCACGGCCGGCGGCAACGACCTGCACGCGGGGCTCGATGTGGTCGTCGAGGGCGACGCGGTGCGGGTGCACGACGAGCCCACGCTGCGCCGGCTGGCCGATCTGTACGCCGAGAAGTACGGCAGCGACTGGCATTTCGACGTCCGCGACGGTGCGTTCTACGGAGAGGGTAACCGGGCCGTGGTCTTCCGGGTCGAGCCGGTCACGGCCTTCGGGTTCGGACGGGGCGAGACCTACAGCCAGACGCGATGGACGTTCGACGGCCGGGCATGAACCGCGCGGGCGCGCGTCGCCCCGCTGGACTCAGTGGTGCCCTGCCGCCCCCGTCGCCTTCGCGGTCCCTGCTGCCTCTGCCGTCTCCGCAGCCTCGGCCGTTTCCGCCGGCTGCGCCGTTGCGGTGGCCTGCGCGGCGGGGGTGGTGGAGGAGGCGACCAGCCGGGACTGGTTCGTCGCGCGGTGCAGTCGGAACGCGAGGGCAGTGGTGATCACGGCCGCCGCCGCCAGCGCGGCGCCGGTCCAGGCCACGGACGGGTAGCCCCAGCCCGCGCCGATGGCCAGCCCGCCGAGCCAGGGGCCGAGGGTGTTGCCGATGTTGAACGCGGCGGTGGTGGTCGCTCCGGCCAGCGTCGGCGCGGCGTTCGCCACGTTGAACATCCGGGCGTTGAGGGCCGGGGCCGTGGTGAACGCGGTCACCCCGAGCATCAGGGAGAGCGCGATGGCGGCGACCGCGCTGTGCGCGGTGAGAGCCAGGACGGCCAGCACGACGGTGGACGCGGCGATACCGCCGAAGAGCGTCCCGAAGAGGTGGGCGTCGGCGATCCGGCCGCCGATGAAGGTGCCGGTCAGCGCGCCGACGCCGAAGAGTGCCAGCACCGTCGGTACCCAGCTCTCGGCGAGGCCGGCGGTGTCGGTCAGCAGCGGCGAGAGGTACGAGAAGAGCGCGAAGACCGCGGCGCCGTTCAGGGCCGTGGCGGTCAGGGCCAGCCAGACCTGCTTGTCCTTGTAGATGGTCAGCTCACGGCGCAGCTGCGGACGGTCCTCGCCGGTGGGCACGGCCGTACGCGGCACCAGCGCGATCACGCCGACCAGGCCGATCGCGGCCAGACCGGCCACGGCCCAGAAGGCGGCGCGCCAGCCGGCGTGCTGGCCGAGCAGTGCGCCGGCCGGGACGCCCGCGATGTTGGCGATGCTCAGGCCGCCGACCATCACGGCCATGGCGCGGGCCCGCGCGGTCACCGGCACCAGCGAGACGGCGACCGCCGCGCCGACCGCCCAGAATCCGGCACAGGCCAGTGCGCTCACGATGCGCGAGACGAAGAGCACGCCGTAGGAGGGCGCCAGCGCGCCCGCCACCTGGCCGAGGCCGAAGACGGCGAGCAGCGCGATCAGTGTCGTCCGCCGCGGGAGCCGGAGCGTGGCGGCGGCGAGCACCGGGGCGCCGACCACCATGCCGATCGCGAAGGCCGAGACCAGCAGTCCGGCCTGCGGAATGGAGACGTTCAGGTCGCGGGCGAGGGGCTGGAGGATGCCGGAGAGCATGAACTCGGACGTGCCAAGAGCAAAGACGGACAGGCCGAGGACGTATACGGCGATGGGCAGGCTTGAGCGGTCGGACTGTGCGGGCATGTCAGCTACTAACAGCGATAGGACGGCTTACATTCCCGGCTCGGCCGATTCCTTCTGCGGGAGCGGGGCCGGCGGGTTGACGCGGTGTTGCTGAGCTGGGGTTGGGTTTGGTGCGGGTTTGCCGTGGGCTGGCGCCGTTTCGCCTACGGGGTGTGGGTGGTGGGGTCGGAGGGGACGCCCGGTAACCCGTCCTCGGCGCGGGCGACGCGGGTCCCGGAGGTTCTTCACCCCGTTGTTCGCTCCGGGTCCTGCGGGCGGCTCACCGGACATCCCCTCCGACCGCCGTACGTGCGCGGCTCTCCCGCCGTACCGATCACCGTCACCAACCCCATACGGCCCTCTTGGCAGGGACCTGGCCGGGCCGCCCGCTCATTGGGCGCGGCGGGCATGTGGTCGGTGACGGGCGGTGTCACCGGCCGGCAGTCGGCGACGCTGGACGGTTGGAGGGGATGTACCGGTGCCCGCCCGCAGGACTGGAGCGAACGCCGGGGCAATCAACTACACGTAGCCGCGTCGCCCGCGCCGAGGACGGGTACCGGTGCGTCCCCTCCGACCCCCGCGGCAACCACGCACCCCGCAAAACCCCAGCCCCCACCAAGCCGCACGGCCCGAGAAGCAGGTGACGGATCGGCCGCGCCACGAAGGGGCGCGGGGAACGGCGCGCCCAGCCACCACCGCACCCGCAGACAAACAACGGCCCAAGCCTCCCTACGCCCCCCGCAGCAGATCCAGTTCCGTGGAGAGGTTGCGGCGGGCGGTGTGTTCCCAGAGGTCGTAGCCGCGGGGCGTGCGGAAGAGGCGGGGCAGGGAGAGGAGTTGGGTGAGGACGGCGGCGCGGCCCGCGGTGAAATCGGGGTCGGGGACGAACGCGTACTCGGCACGGACCGCGGCGGCGTAAGCGGCGTACTGGTCGGGGGAACCGGCGAGCACCGCGAGGTCCGCGTCGCACAGCACCTCGCCGTCGGGGTCGTCGGGCGCCGGGTCGTGGGTGACGGTGAGCCGCACCAGGCGGGCGACCTCGGCCGTGCGGGCCGCGCCGACGCCCAGCTCGGGCAGTGCGCGTTCGGCGAGGGCCGCACTGCGCTCCTCGTTCTCGGAGCGGTCCGGGCGGTACACGGCGTCGTGGAACCAGGCTGCCAACTGGACGGTGGGCAAGTCGTCGGCGTGCTCGGCCAGTTCGTCGATGCGGAACAGGACCGCGGCCAGGTGGTCGACGGTGTGGTAGCGGCGTTGGGGTTCGCGCCAGCGGGACAGGAGGTTGTCCGCGTACGGGGCGGGGTCGGGTGCCGTGGGGTTCTTGGTGCCGCGGGCCGCGGTGACGGTGTCGGCCCAGCGCTGCCGCAGCTCCGGCGCCGGGTCGGTGGTGTCTGCCGTACGGGGCACGGAGGTCATACGAGCCATTGTGCCTCGCGCCCCGGGAAATACGGGGCGGAGGGTGAGGTCCGGTCAGGTCTGCCGACGGTCGGCGGCCGGTCGTGCGGGTAGGTGCGGGAGTACGGCGTATGGGCGGATTCCGGGTGTGCCGGTGGTGGCCCGGTGTCCGGAAGAGTGGGTGGCCCTTACTCTGGGATATTGGACTAGACCTGTTGTGGGGTCCGTCTCGTCATGTCGTCATCGAAGGATTGGGTCATATGAGCAAGCGCGCGCTGCTGGAGGTGATCGCGCTCGGCCCGCAGGACGCGGTCGCCGCCGAGGCCGGCGGGGCCGATCGGCTGGAGCTGGTGACGGACATGGCGGCCGACGGGCTCACCCCGCCCCGGGCCACGTTCGCGGCGGTCCGGGCGGCTGTCGGCCTTCCGCTGCGGGTCATGCTGCGGGCCGCCGACGGCTTCGCGGCCGGTGACGTGGCGGCGCTGTGCGAGGAGGCCGAGGCGCTGCGGGCGGAGGGTGCCGAGGAGTTCGTCCTCGGATTCCTCACGCCGGACGGGCGGCCCGATCTTGCTGCGGTGGCGGCGCTGACCGAGGTGATCGACGGCTGCCCGTGGACCTTCCACCGGGCCATCGACCGGGCGGCCGACCGGGACGCGCTGCGCAAGGAGCTGGCCGGGGCGGCCGGCGCCGCGGGGCTCGACACCTATCTGACGGCCGGGTCCGCGCAGGGGGTCGACGGGGGGCTGCCGACGCTGCTGGCGGAGCAGGCGCGTACGGCGGCGGGCGAGCCCGGGTACGCGCCGCGGATCCTGGTCGGCGGCGGACTCGGGCTCGGCCATCTGCCGGCGTTGCGGGCGGCCGGTCTCGACGCGTTCCACATCGGCGGCGCGGCCCGGCCCGCCGGGTGGTCGGCGCCGGTGGAGGCGGCGGCGGTCCGGGAGTGGCGGGAGGCGCTGGATCTGCCTGTCGCTCAGCGGGTCTGAGAGATCCCGGAGACCCGGGAGATCCGGAAGAGCTGGGAGATCCGAGAGATCCGAGAGATCCGAGAGATCCGGGAGACCCGCAAGACGCACGAGACCCGCAAGACGCACGAGGCCCGCGAGACCCGCGAGACGCACGAGACCTGAGGGGTCTACGAGGGCGGCCTTCAGAGGCGGAACGGGAGGCTGCCGTGCCCTCGGGCGCCCCGTCCGGCCCGCTTCCTCAACTCCCTTTGGCGTGGGACCGTTTGACGAGTGTCACGGTTGGGGGACCAGGGGGAGGGTGACACGGCATGACAGGTATGGGAGTCAAGCCGCTCAGCGGAGACGACCCGCAGCGGCTCGGCGTCTACCGGATGCTGGGGCGGCTCGGGTCGGGCGGCATGGGGCGGATCTATCTGGCGCGGTCCACGGTCGACGGGTCGCTGGCCGCGGTCAAGACGCTGCTCGCCGAGGGCGTCGTCAGCGATACCGACCGGCGGCGGTTCGCCCGCGAGGTGACGCTGGCCCGGCGGATCGACAGCGTCCATACGGCCAGGGTGCGCGACGCCGACCCGGACGCCGAACTGCCCTGGATGGCCATCGAGTACATACCGGCGCCCGCGCTGTCCGAGCTCGTCCGCAGCGCGGGGCGGCTGCCCGGCTCCGCGGTGCGCTGGATCGCGGCGGGCACCGCGCAGGCCCTGGTGATCCTGCACGACGAGGGCATCGTCCACCGGGACGTCAAACCCCAGAACATCCTGCTGCCGCTGGCCGGGCCCCGGCTCATCGACTTCGGCATCTCGCACGCCAACGACATCACGCGGACGTCGCTGACGCTGGGTACCGTCGCCTTCACCTCGCCGGAGCAGGCCCGTGCCGAGCCGTCCACCACGGCGTCCGATGTGTACTCGCTGGGCGCCACGCTCTTCTATCTGGCCGTCGGCCGCCCGCCGTACCCCGAAACCGACGACACGATCCGGCTGCTGACGCTCGTACAGCGCGGCGCACTCGATCTGACCGGGCTGCCCCGGGAACTGGCCCCGCTGATCCGCCCGTGTCTGTCCGCCGGTCCGGACGAGCGGCCCGAACCCGCCGATCTGCTGCGGCAGTTCCTGGAGGAACTCGACCGGATGCCGACCTCGCGGCGCGGCGAGCGCTGGCTGCCGCAGCGGTGGACCGCACTGATCGGGAAGTACGAGGCGCAGGGGCGGGCCTTACGGAAAGCCGGGGGCGCCGCAGCCGGGGGCGCGCAGACCCCCGCGGCCGACGAGTGGACGCAACAGGTCCCGCCGCCGGAGCCCACCCGCGTCTACACCGAGGAACGGGCCGCGCGGCAGAAGCAGGAAGAGCAGGCCGCGCGCCGGAAGCAGGAGGAGCGGGCGGCGCGGCAGAAGCAGGAGGAGCGGGACCGCGCCGAGCGGGAGCAGGCGGCGCGCAAGGCACGGGAGCGCAAGGAGGCGGAGGAGCGTAAGCGGGCGCAGGCCAGGGCGCGGGCGGCCGCGCAGGCCGCGGAGAAACAGCGGCGTGAACGCGCCGAGCGGGAGCGGCAGAAGCGCACCGACGACGCGCGGCGGGAGCAGCGGAGGCGGGCGGCCTCCGCACAGACCGCCGCGCCCGCGTCGCCCAAGACGCCGTCGTCCAAGATGTCGTCGTCATCCAAGACGTCGCCCGCCCCGCAGCCCGCCAACTCCTCGTCCGGCGGCGGCTGCGTCTGGGCGGTGCTCCTGTGCATCGCGTTCGTGGTCTTCCTCTGGAAGCCCTGGAACGCCGAGGACACCGCCGGCTCGTCGAGCGGTACGTCCAGCGGTACGTCCAGCGGTACGTATTCGAGCGGCGGGACGAGCTCGGGGGCGTCAAGCGGTACGTACTCAAGTGGCGGGACGAGTTCCGGTACATCCACGAGCGGCTCGTCGGGCTCCGGCACGTCCGGCTCCGGCTCGTCCGGCTCCGGGACGTCCACGAGTGGCACCTCAGGCTCAGGAACGTCGAGCTCCGGAACGTCAGGCTCCGGCACGTCCACCAGCGGTGGGACCGGTTCCCGTCCCCCCAGCCCGGTCGACGCGGCCTTCGCGGCCGTACGGGCCGGCGACTGCCTCGACGCGTACCAGGACGGGTACGGCAACTGGAGTCGTTCGGCGCCGGTGCGGGTCGGTTGCGGTGCGGCCAGTGCGTATCTGCGGGTGCTGCGGGTGGCCAGGACCGGGAGCTGCCCGTCCGGCGGCGGACGGGGCAGCTGGTGGCACGGCGGGGTGGGCTCCTCGTCCACCAACCTGTGTGTGGAGCGGCAGTTCCGTAACGGCCAGTGCTTCCTGGCCAAGGCCCAGGGCGGGCGCCCCGGGCCGGCGAACCTGCTCACCGCGTGGAACTGCAGCGCCGACCGGGTGCCCCGGGAGTTCAGCTACATCATGCAGGTCGCGGCCGTCCTGCGGGCCTCGGCGGGCACCGGCGCCTGCCCGGGGGAGCCGGGGCGCTACCGCTACTCGTGGAACGTGTACGACGGGAGGACCATGATCTGCGCCAAGGTCGCCTGACGTCGTGGCATCAGGCGACCCCTGGCGGCCCCGGGCACACGACCCCGGGGCCTCAGCGGTCGGCCAACTGCTCCGGCAGTGGCGCCGCATGGATCACCGTCAGTCCGGACACCGGCCGGGTCAGGCAGACGTACAGGCGGCGCAGCCCGGTGCGTTCGTCCGGTTCGCCGTCGACGATCGCGGCCGGCTCGTCCAGGACCACGTAGTCGTACTCCAGACCCTTGGCGAGGGTGGCGGGTACGAGCGTCAGCCGGGCCTCGGCCGAGGTCTCCTCGCCGGGGGCCAGACAGCTCACGCCCGCCGCCTCCAGGGCCGTACGCAGCGCCGGAATCCGGGCCTCCGCGGCGATCAGTCCGATCGAGCCCTCCTTCGCCAGCGCGTCGCCGCAGGCCGTGAGGGTGGCGGCGGTCAGGTCCGCCGGCTCGACCGTACGGATCGCGAAGTCGCCCGCCGACTCACGGATCGAGGTGGCCTCCGTCAGGTCGGGGGCGATGGCGGGCAGCAGCCGGGACGCATAGGCGATGACCTCGCGCGGTACGCGGAAGCCCTGGGTGAGTTCCTCGACGGCCGAACCGGGCTTGCCCAGGTGCGTCAGCGCCTCCTCCCAGGTGTCGGTCGCCCAGGGGGTGGTGCCCTGGGCGATATCGCCGAGGATGGTCGCGGAGCCGGTCGTGCAACGGCGGCCGACCGCGCGGTACTGCATGGGGGAGAGGTCCTGGGCCTCGTCGAGGACCACATGGCCGAGCGACGGTGTGCGCGCCACCAGGTCCATCGCCTCGTCGATCAACACCGCGTCCGCGGAAGACCACTTGGCGCTCTTCACGCTGCGGGCCGGCCTGGTCCACAGGATCGTCTTCTGCTCCTCGGGGGTCAGGATCCCCTCGGCCTGATCGGCGAGGAATTCCGCATCGCCCAGCAGCCGCAGCACCAGCTTCGCCGGGTCGACCGGCGGCCAGACCGCCTTGACCGCGGCCTTCACGGCGGTGTTACGGGCCACCGCGTCCTGCACCCGGTCGTCCGGGGCCTCGCCCGCCTGCTCCATCCGGACGAGCACGGCATGGGCGATCCGCTGCGGCAGCGCCTCGCGGGCCGCGCCGTAGCGGATCTCCCGGTCCCGCAACTCCTGGACGATCTCTTCCAGTTCGTAGGCCGGTACGCGCCAGCGGCGGGAGCCGCGGACGACCACACACGGCTCCTGCGGCATCGTGATGTGCGAGCGCACCGCCCGCCGCAGCACTTCCGCCATCCGCGCGTCGCCCTTGACCGTCGCGGCGGCCGCCTCGTCCGTGGCGCGCACCTCCACATGCCCGACCAGGTCGTCGACCGTGGCCTGCTTGACCTCCAGCTCGCCGAGGGCCGGCAGCACCTGCTCGATGTAGTGCAGGAAGGAGCGGTTCGGGCCGATGACGAGGGTGCCGGAGCGGGCCAGCCGCTCGCGGTGCGCATAGAGCAGATACGCGACACGGTGCAGACCGACCGCCGTCTTTCCGGTGCCCGGAGCACCCTGGACACAGACCGAGCCGCCGATGCCGGCGCGCACGATCTCGTCCTGCTCCGGCTGGATGGTGGCGACGATGTCCCGCATGGGGCCGACGCGCGGACGCTCGATCTCGGACTGGAGCAGGGCGCTGGTCCGGGCGGCCTCGGTCGGGTCGGTGAGGTGCTCGTCCTCGTACGCGGTCAGCTCACCGCCCGTGTAGCCGAAACGGCGGCGCAGCTTGAGGTCCATCGGGTCCTTCTTGGAGGCCCGGTAGAACGGCTGGGAGACGGGCGCGCGCCAGTCGATGACCATGGGGTCGCCGTCGGCGTCGTGGACATGCCGCCGGCCGATGTAGAAGTTCTCTCCCGCGGCGCCCTCGGCGAGTTCGAGACCCGGCGCGTGGAGATAGTCGAGTCGGCCGAAGAAGAGAGGGGTGTGGGAGAGGTCGGCGAGCGCCTTGATCCGGGCGTCGATCTCGCCCTGGAGGACCTCGGCGTTGACCCAGTTCGCGGTGACATCGGCGATGTTCAGCGCTTCGGCGTCCGCCCGCATCGCGCGCAGGGCGGAGCGGGAGGCGGCGAGGTGGGACTTTTCGCGCTGGAGCGGGTCGTCGGATCCCGGCCGGGGGCCGGAGCTCTCGGTGCGCGGCTCCGTCGTCGGGTGGTGGGCGTGCGAGGGCACGGCGTTGCCTCCGTGGCGGGTACGTCGGCGGGCGCGCGCCGATGAGCGCGGCGCGGCGGGCCGGTGTCGGTGCACAGCGCAGGTCAGGCGGTGTGCGGTTCAGCGGCGTGAAGCGAAGGGGCCGGCCGGTTTCCGACCGGTCGGCGGCACTCCTCGACGGGAGGCAGGCAGACGCGCGATTGTAGTCAGCGCCGCAAGACGGCGCCAACGGATTTCCGGCGGGCCGCGGCGGGCTCCGCTGCGGTCGGCTGCCGTAGGTCCCCCGTAGGGGAGGGGGTGGGCCTGGAGGCGGACGTCCGGCTCTCAGAGATGGACCTATGGACCGATGTGCTGCAATCGCGTGAATTTCATCATGGAGTCATGAGCAGCGCAGCGATTCCCCCAGGTTCTGTCCACCCCGCCTCCCTCCACCCGGTCAAGGGCGCCACGGCCCTGGGCGGCGGCCCCGAGCGCGATACGGCGGCCGCCCATGAGCACCGCTATGTCGTGGGCAACGCCCTTCGCGCGATCAAGGTCTTCGCGTCGGCCGCCTTCAGCGTCGTCGTCATGGGTGAGTACGCGGACGACTGATTTCCCGGCACCGCGTGATGTAGCCGAGCGCGTGCCTCAGCCGCCCCTGCCCGCGCACACCGCGCACAATATGGGGCAGGAAGCCGCATCAAGCACGTACCGGCCAGGCACGTACAGATCATGCGCAACACCTGCGCGATCGGGTGCGGGAAAGCCGACTCCGCGTCGCCATCGGGATGACCGGAAACCGTTACGGACGGTCGGTCTCGATCCACTAGCGTCACCGCAGTAGGCGCGCTCAGGGCAACGGGGAGGGGTCAGCGGGTGTCTGCCGTCGACGGGGCGTGGACATGGAGACGGACCTGGGCGCAGAGCATCGCCCACCCCGGACGACTGGCGCTCGCCACGGCGCTGCTCCTGGCGTCATTCGCCGGACTCTGGGTGCTCTACCAGGTCCAGCCGCTGCCGATGTCCGACATAGCGGTCTACCGGGCCGAGGGCGCGGCCGCCGCCACCGGCGGTGATCTCTACGGCTTCACGGTCACCAAGTGGCACCTTCCGGCCACCTACCCGCCGTTCGCCGCCCTGCTCTTCATACCGACCACCTGGCTCTCGCTCGGCACGCTCAAAATCGTCTGCGTGCTGGTCAACGCGGCACTCCTCGCGCTGCTGATCCACCTCTCGTGCAAGGCCGCCGGGCTGCGCAAGGCCGCCCACACCGCGCCCTTCCTCCTGGCCGCCACCGCGCTCGGCCTCTGGCTGGAGCCGGTCTTCCAGACCTTCGTCTTCGGGCAGGTCAACCTCGCGCTGACCTGCCTGGTCCTGTGGGACCTCTCCCGTCCGGACGGCGCCCGCTTCAAGGGGTTCGCCACCGGCATCGCGGCCGGCATCAAGCTCACCCCCGCGATCTTCGCCGTCTACCTCCTCGTCACCGGCCGGGTGAAGGCCGCCTGCACCGCGCTCGCCGGGTTCCTGGTCTCCGTGCTGCTGGGCTGGCTGGTCCTGCCCGGTGCCAGCATCGAGTTCTGGACCCGGCGGATGTTCGAGACCGACCGGGTCGGCAAGGTCTGGATCGTCGACAACCAGTCCCTGCAAGGTCTGATCACCCGGGTGCTGCACCAGCCCGAGCCGGGTCTGCTCTGGGCGGTGCCCGCGCTGCTGACCGCGGCGGCCGGGCTCTGGGCCGCGCGCCGTATCTATCTGCGCCGCGGTCTGGACGGATGGGGCGTGCTCTGTACGGCCGTCACGGCGCTGCTGGTCTCGCCGATCAGCTGGTCCCACCACTGGGTCTGGTGTGTGCCGCTGCTCATCGCGCTCGCCGCCCACACCCGGCGCGACCCGTGGCGCAGGGCGCTGCTGGCCGCCGTCACCCTCGCCTTCACCGCCCGCACGATGTGGATCGTGCCGCACACCGGCGACCTCGATCTGCGGGTCAGCTGGTGGCAGCAGCCGTTCGCGTCCCCGTATCCCCTGCTCGGACTGGCGCTGCTGGCCGCGGTCGTGTGGTGGACACGGCGGCCGCCGGTGCCCCCGGGCGGCGGCCTGCCCGCGCCGCGCGCCGCCCGGGAGCCGGTCAGCCCGTCCCGGACGGTCTGAGCCCGGGCGGTCCGAGCCCGAGCGGCCTCAGACGTCCTCGTCCGCCGCCAGCAGCTCGTCCGCGTCCACGATCCGGTACGCGTACCCCTGCTCGGCCAGGAAGCGCTGGCGGTGCGCCGCGAAGTCCTGGTCGATGGTGTCGCGCGCGACGACCGAATAGAACCGCGCCTCGTGCCCGTCGGCCTTGGGGCGCAGCACCCGGCCCAGCCGCTGGGCCTCCTCCTGGCGGGAGCCGAAGGTGCCGGACACCTGGATCGCGACCGTCGCCTCGGGAAGGTCGACGGAGAAGTTCGCGACCTTGGAGACCACGAGCACCGAGATCTCGCCCTGCCGGAAGGCTTCGAAGAGCTTCTCGCGCTGCGCGTTGGTGGTCTCGCCCTTGATCACCGGGGCGTCCAGATGCTCGCCCAGCTCGTCCAGCTGGTCGATGTACTGGCCGATGACCAGCGTCTGCTCGCCCTGGTGCCGGCGCACCAGCGCCTCGGTCACGTACTGCTTGCTGGCGGTGGTCGCACAGAAGCGGTACTTCTCCTCGGTCTCGGCCGTCGCATACGCCAGCCGCTCCGAGTCGGTCAGATTGACCCGCACCTCGACACAGTCAGCGGGGGCGATGTAGCCCTGCGCCTCGATCTCCTTCCACGGGGCGTCGAACCGCTTGGGCCCGATGAGGGAGAAGACATCCGACTCCCGGCCGTCCTCGCGGACCAGCGTCGCGGTCAGCCCCAGCCGCCGCCGGGCCTGCAGATCGGCGGTGAACTTGAAGACCGGGGCGGGCAGCAGATGCACCTCGTCGTAGACGATCAGGCCCCAGTCCCGGGAGTCGAACAGCTCCAGATGCGGGTAGACGCCCTTCCGCTTGGTCGTCAGCACCTGGTACGTGGCGATGGTGACCGGCCGGATCTCCTTCTTCGTCCCGCTGTACTCACCGATCTCGTCCTCGCTCAGCGAGGTCCGCTTCACCAGCTCGTGCTTCCACTGCCGGGCCGAGACCGTGTTCGTCACCAGGATCAGCGTGGTCGCCTTGGCCTGCGCCATCGCGCCCGCCCCGACCAGCGTCTTGCCCGCGCCGCACGGCAGCACGACCACACCCGAGCCGCCGTGCCAGAACCCCTCCACGGCCTGCCGCTGGTACGGCCGCAGCGCCCAGCCGTCCTCGCGCAGCTCGATCGGGTGCGCCTCACCGTCGACATAACCGGCCAGGTCCTCGGCGGGCCAGCCCAGCTTGAGCAGCGTCTGCTTGATCTGCCCGCGCTCGGAGGGGTGGACGACCACGTTGTCCTGGTCCAGCCGCGCCCCTACCAGCGGCTGCACCTTCTTCGAGCGCAGGATCTCCTCCAGCACCGGACGGTCGGTGGAGCTCAGCACCAGGCCGTGCGCGGGGTGCTTGACCAGCGTCAGCCGTCCGTAGCGGGACATCGTCTCGGCGATGTCGACGAGCAGCGCATGCGGCACGGGATACCGCGAGAACTGCACCAGGGCGTCCACGACCTGCTCGGCGTCGTGCCCGGCAGCTCGCGCGTTCCACAGCCCCAGCGGCGTCACCCGGTACGTATGGATGTGCTCCGGCGCCCGCTCCAGCTCGGCAAAGGGCGCGATGGCCCGCCGGCAGGCGTCCGCCAGCTCGTGGTCCACCTCCAGGAGCAGCGTCTTGTCGCTCTGGACGATGAGGGGTCCGTTCACGCGCCTCGCCTTTCGCTTCCCGGCCGGCGGCCGCTGAGACCGGCCGCAGACCTCGACCGTTGATCACGACCGCAGACATCGACCGCAGATACGGCCAAACGTCCAGTGTGCCGCATCGCCGCGGCGGACGTCAGCGATGGATGGCGGGCCCCTGTGAGGCGAGGAGGGCCCGCCAGGTGGCGGGGTCGGCGACGCCGGTCACGGGCAGGGCCCGGGCGCGCTGGAAGGTGTCGAGGGAGCGGGCGGTGGAGGGGGTGAAGATCCCGGTGATGTCGGTGGCCGTGCCGGTGTTGTTGAGCAGGTACTGGAGGGCCACGACCGCCTGCTTCGGGTCGTTGTGGGAGTCGATCCGGATGATCAGGTGCGACCAGGTCTGCGCGCCGACCTTGCCGTCGGCGAGCAGACCGTGGGCGGCCTGGAACGTCTTCACGGCGGCCGCCGTCGCCGCCCCGAAGTCGCCGTCGGCCTCGACGGCATGGCCATGGGCCTGGAGCAGGTACTGGACGGTACGGGCCTTCCACAGCAGGTCGCCCTTGCGGGCCAGCGGCCAGCGGGAGGCCGCGGGGCCGGTCGAGGCGGCCGCGGCGGCGACCGACGGACCGCCCTGGCCGGCGCGGTGGGCGAACGCGCTCCAGCCGAGGCCGATCCCGCCGCCGAGGGCGAGGACGGCCAGGAAGGCGAGGGCGGTGCGGAGGGAGGCCGTGCGGGTGGTGGCCGTACGGCGGGGCGCGGGCGCCACCACCACCGCTGCGGCGTCGGCCGGGGCTTCATTGGCCGGGGTGGCATCGGCCGGGGTGGGGTCCGCCGGGCTGGCGTCCGCCGGGGTGGCGTCGGCCGGGGTGGCGTCGGCCGGGGTGGCGTCGGCCGGGTGGGGTGATTTACGGGCCGGTACGGCGGCCGCCTCCTCGGCCAGGGCGCGGGCCCGGGGCAGGTCGGCGGCCGGGGCGCGCAGCACCGTGTGGAGGAGTTCGACGGTCCTGAGCGGCGCGGTGGAGGGGTGACGGGGGTTGAGATAGCGGGAGAGGGTGGTCTGGTCGATGCCCAGACGTCCGGCCAGCGACTGCTGGGTGGGCTTCGGACGTCCCTCCCGCGCCGACAACTCCCACCACTTCCTGAGCAGTTCCGCCAGCGCGCGGACCGCTTCCCGGTCCGGTCCGGTTGGTCCCGTCATGCTTCCCCCGGGTCGTTCGAGTGTCCTCAGCTGTCTCGCTCGGCCAAGTGCAGCTGCATAAGCGCAGGTCAGCGCAGTGCATCGGGTCGCTGCATCGATGCATGAGCCGGAGCCCGGCAGATCGTAGTGAAGTCCCCGCCGTTGCTGCATCGTTGAGGGGCGCCGCCGACCGGGCCGCGCACCCCCCGCTCCGTCCCCGCCCCTGCCCAGGGGTGCTCCGGCCTGCGCGAATCCGGGAGCGGAGGGGTTCAACGGACCTGTGCAGCAAGGAAACGAGGGAAATGACTATGCCCCTGACATCACCCGTTCGGGTAAGTACCGCGCTTGCCTGTACCGCGGCCGGGACCGTGCTCGCCGCTTTGGCGACGGCCGTGCCGGTGGCGCAGGCGGCGTCACCGGCGTCGTACTCCGTCGCGGGGGTGGACACCAGTCACCACAGTCACGGCCGGGGGGAGAAGGAGCGGATCGACTGGACCCGGGTGGCGAGGACGCACAGCTTCGTCTTCCTCAAGGCCAGCCAGGGCGCCGGCTACAAGGACCCGTGGTTCACCCGCGACCACGCGGCGGTCGCCCGTACGTCGCTGCTGCGCGCGCCGTACCACTTCTTCGACCCCCGGAGCACGGGCGACGGGGCCGCGCAGGCCCGGCACTTCATCGCCACGGCCCGCGCGGCGGGCTACCGCGGCAACCGGGCGGGTGAACTGCCGCCCGTACTGGACGTGGAGAAGGTGCGCCGGAACCACAGGGAGGTCTGCCCCCGCGAGTTGCGTCCCGCGCAGCTGACGGTGTTCCTCCGGGAGGTGCGCAAGGCCTTCAGGGTCACGCCGATCGTCTACACCCGGGCGTCCTTCGTGAAGGAGTGCATGGGCGGCCGGGGCCGCGTCTTCGCCGGCCATCCGCTGTGGCTGGCGCGCTACGGCAGCGGCACCCACGAGCCGCAGCCCGTCCCGGGCGCCGGCAGCTCCTGGACGTTCTGGCAGCACACCGAACACGGCCGCACACCCGGCATCCCGGGAACCGGCGACCGCAACGTCTTCCGCGGCAGCCGCGACCAACTCCGGGCGATGGCGTCCTGACCCCTGCCCCGGCCGGCGGCGCCCCACCCAGAAACCACCAACCGCCAACCACCCAGCCATCAACCAGCGCCCACCAACCACCAACCGCTATCCACCAACCACCGTCATCCGACAAGGAGTCACCCATGTCCGTACGCACCGTACGCACCATCGCGCCGCGCCTGATCGCCGGCGTCGCCGCCCTCGCCGCCCTCATGGGCACCGCGGCCACCACCTCCGCCACCGCTGCCCCGGCCGCCCCCAACCGGGCCGCGCTGGCGAAGCAGATCCTGGGGACGAAGGGGATCGCGCCGGCCACCGCCCACGCCGGCGGCCGGCACGCCGCGTCCACCGCCCGGCAGAACCTCGTCGACACCGCCCACGGCAAGGGCGCCCTCACCAGCCCCTGGGGCGACCGGCCGCACCGCCGGGTCGCCCTGGACACCCGGATGCTCAACGGGATGCTGAAGCTGCGGACCCAGTACGGCTACCGGATCTCGGTCTCCGAGATCGTCGGCGGCGACCACAGCAGCCGCTCCCGGCACTACGCCGGAATCGCCTTCGACATCAACTACATCAACGGCCGCCATGTCGGCAGCGGCGCCCCGCACCGGAACCTGATGGCCGCCTGCAAGAAGCTCGGCGCCACGGAGGTGCTCGGGCCGGGGAACGCCGGACACGCCACCCATGTCCACTGCGGCTGGCCCCGCTGATCCCGCCGCGGATCCGCTGATCCCCGCCGGTTCCCGGCCGTCCGCGAAGGGCGGCCGGGCACCGGCATGCCGTCCCGCGGTGCCGTGATCAGCGGGAGCCGGCCATGACGAAGACGCCGACGAAGAAGACCATGTAGAGCAGCAGGATCGCCGCCGCGACGGCCGCCACGACGAGGACGCCCTTCATTACGGTGCGCGCGGTCCGATGGGCGTCGGCGGGTCGCGCAGGGACTCCGGGGGACAGCTCGTGCTCGCTCATGGAGCCATCCTGGGGAGCGCGGGGGCGGGAGGCCATCCGTAGACCTACTCAGATGTGCCGGGCTGTTCAGACCGAGTCGTCCGCCAGCTCCGCCACGCCGGTGATGCGGTGCAGCGGGTAGGTACGGACCTCGTCGGAGGTGTGGTCGTAGGCCGTCACGAAGCCGCCCTCGACCCGTACGGGCGCGATGACGCGCTGGCTGGCGGCGCCGTCGGCGTTGACATAGCCGATCCAGAGCGCGGAGTTGGTCAGCACCGCGGCCTGCATGGTGGCGAGGGTCTCGGCGGAGGTGGTGCGGGGCAGGGCACCGGGGGACGGCGCGGGCGCGTGGACCGGCTTGCGTTCCGCGGTGGCCGCGAGGTCGCCGGCGCGGATGGCCCGCACCGCCGCCGCGAGCAGGGTCGGGTCGGGGGACGGCGGGCCGTCGGGGACCGGGGCGGGGGCGGTGCGCGGCGGGGTCCGGTAGGAGTCGGCGCGGGCGATCAGTACGTCACCGGCGGCCGACTCGGCGGCCGGGGCGTAGCCCATCGCCCGGAGGCCGTCGAGGAGTTGGTCGGGGGAGGTCTGGGCGGCGAGCACGGTCGGGGCGAGCCGGCGCAGCCGGAGCGCGGCGGCCCGGCGGTCCGCGAGGATCTCGGAGAGCAGCGCGTCGTCGTCACAGCGGACATAGGCGGCTGCCGCCCCGATCCGCAGCTGCCCGTGCTTACGGGCCACATCGTCGATGAGGTACGCGAGCGGCTGGGGGACCGGGGTGCGGGAGTGGGTGGCGAGGAACTCCTGCAGCTCGGCGGCGGAGCGGCCGGCGTCCAGGGCGCGGCGTACGGAGCCGGGGGTGAAGCGGTAGACCGTTGCGCCGCCCTTGGACTCGATGTCGGCGAGTACGCCGAGCGCCTCGGCGAGCGGGCGGCGCAGCGGGCCGGGCGCGACGGCGGTCAGGTCCGCCTGGAGCAGGACGTGATCGACGGGTTCGGGGAGCAGCGGGGCGAGCAGGGCGGCGGCGCGGGTCGCGGCGGCGGTGGTTTCGGCGGGGGTGGGCGCGGCGCTGTCCGACGCGGTGTCGATCAGGGTGCGGCCGTGGGTGGACAGCGCGCCGCGTCCGGTTACGCCGAGCAACTCGGCCTCGGTCAGGGTCCAGTGGGCCAGGCGCGAGCGGAGGTCGTCGGCGGGGTCGGCGCCGGGCGCGGCGGTGGCGCCGTCAGCGGCGGCCGGCGCCTGGCCCGCGGCCGGTGCGCCGCCGCGCAGCGGGCGCTCCCACTGCAGCCGGGCCAGCACCGCCGTCGCCGGGACGGCGGTGCCCGGCGGCAGCGTGGCGAGCAGGCCGAGGGCGCGGCGGCGGACCTCGGGGGCGGGGGAGCGGTCGAGGTGCGGGCCGAGGGCGGCGAGCGCGCGGCCCTTGGCATCGGCGGTGCCGACGATGCCGGGGGCGCGGGTGGCGGCGAGCCAGCCGGCCGCCAGCGCCGCCCAGCGCTCGTGGTCGGGCAGCTGCAGCCACTCTTCGGCGGCCGGGGTGGCCGCGAACCGCTCGTCGGCCTCGCCGTCGGAGGCGATCAGCCCGGCCGCGTAGGCGAGTTCGAGCCAGAAGGCGGCGAGCTGCTCGGTGGTGTCCAGGGCGGTGGCGGTCCGCTTGAGGTCGCGGACGCTCATTCCGCCGGCGCGCAGCACGGCCGGCCCGCCCAGGTCCCACTCCTTGAGCAGCTCCTCGACGGTCGCGAGCGCGGTGAACGCCTGGTTCGCGGCGGCGTTGTCCACAAGCTGTGGATCGCGTTCCGTGGCGGGGGAGAGCGCGGGCGGGACCGGCTCGGGGGTGCGATGGGCGCGACCGCCCCGCAGATGCAGCGCCGCCTCCCGCGGCAGCACGACATTCCGGGCGCCGGCCGGGATCAGCAGCCCCCGGTCCAGCAGCCATTGCAGATGCGGGGCCGGGCGGTCGGTGACCCCGCCGTAGGGCGGGCCCCACAGCAGCTTGTCGAGGACGGCCACGGACTCGGCGGGCGCGGTGTCGAGCAGCGCCGCCATCCGGGCACGGTCGGAGAACAGCGCGGTGAGCGAGGCGACCGCGGTGACCGGGTCGTGGGTGGTGGGCAGCCCGGCCGCGGCGATGATCTCCTGCAGCAGCCCCGGCGACATCCCGGCCATCGCCTCGGCGACGGTCGGGCCCAGACCGGTCGGCGACGGGTGTGCGGCGCTCGGTGTGAGCAGCTCACGGGCCGTCCGCACCAGCCGCAGCCGCTCGTCCGGACCCCACACCAGCGCCTGCGCCCGCAGCTCCGCCACCGCCCGGGGCAGCTCGGCGGCGACCGCCGGGTCCCCGGCGTCCCCGGCCATCAGCGCGCCCAGCGTGTCGTACGGGCACGGGTCGGGCGCCACCGCCAGCGCCTCGGCGGTCTGCAGCACGAACCGGTCGAGCCGCTCCACGGCGCGGACCACCGATGCCCGCGTCCCGGCCCGGGTCGCCAGCTGGGTGACATCGCCCGGCACCGGATTGAGCAGGTCGGGCCGCGCCCGCAGCAGCCCGACGAGCCCGCGGTCGGTGCGGGTCCTGAGCTCCTCGGCGAGGGTGCGGGGTGTACCGGTCATTCGTCCTACGTTAGCGGGGCGGGGGAGGACGGGGGAGCGGGTGGCCGCACGGCGGCGCCCCGATCCGCCCCGGTCCGGAAGACACCCGCTGACGCCGCCCCCGGCCGCCTCCGGCCCGGCCGCCGGTCGAGGCGGTACCGTCGGGGCAGCAACCAGCGGACGCCGCAGGGGATTTCGTGGGGATCGAGAGCGATCAGCTCGTCTTTGACTATCTGAGCCGGGTGGGCGACCTGGCCCAGCAGCGGGGGCTGCCCGCCGCCACGCGGATGCGGCTGGTGACCGGGCTCCGGGCCGAGATCGACGGTCAGCAGACGGATTCGGTGTCCGGTGTGAAGCGGACGCTGGCCCGGCTGGGGACGCCGGAGGCGGTGGTCGCGGCCGCGGGGAGCGCGGACGACCGGGTGCCGGGGGCGTCCTGGAGCGGCCCGGGGACGCGGCAGGACCCGGGCGCCGGGGCCACCGCGGACGGCGGGCCCGCCGTACCCCTCGGCGCGCCGGGGCCGTCGCGGTCCGACGAACTGTCCCGGCGGTGGACCGGCGCGCGCGACAAGCTCACCGGCCTGGCCGCCCGCAGCGGCCTGACCGGCAAGGCGGCAGGGAACGGGAAGACGGCCGGGAACGGCAAGGCGGCCGGGAGCGGCGGCACGGTCCCTGCCCCGCGCGACGAGGCGCCGGACACCGCGCCGGCGGTCGGCCTGCCGCCGCATCTGGCCGGCGCCGACGAGCTGGGTGACGACGGGGACGCGCCGGACTGGTGGCGGGTGGAGCCGGCGCCGTTCGGACCGGGCGAGACCGTGCCCGGATTCGTCGGCGGGATCGAGATCCCGGAGATGTGGGACCGGCCCGAGGGCGAGCGCCCGCTGTCACTGGAGAAGGACGGCGAGGACGGGGCCGGGGACGAGGACACGGCGGCGCCGGCGGAACGGCCGCTGCCCCGGATGCTGCGGCGCGTGCTCGGGCGCCGGCGTGCCGCCCCCGCGCCCCCGGCGGAGGCCGGGGAGGGGGAAGAGGTCGTCGTGGTCCCCGCGCGGGCGCCGCTCAGCCCCGTCCTGATGCTGGCCGTGCTCCTGCTGGTGGCCGGTGCGGCGCTGGGGTCGTGGCTCGCGCTGGCGGGCGGCTGGGGGCTCGCGTATGTCTCACGGCGGCTGAGCCGGGCCGAGGCCAAGTTCGCGGCGCTCGGTGTGCCGGGCACCGTCGTCGGCGGTCTGGTGGTGTGGCTGTGGGGCCGGTTCGACGGGCGGTGGGGCGAGCCCCTCGCACAGGGCCGGCTGGGGCAGGAAATGCTGGACGCGCTGCCGGGGACGGCGCGGGTGGCGGCCGTCGTCTCGGCGCTGTTCCTGGTGTGGCGGATGCGGCGCACACCGCAGTGAGACAGCCGCGTACGGCGCCGCCGGGCGCACCACGGCTCACCCGGCGCGGTCACGCGCTTCCGTGACCGCGCCCCGCGGCGCCGTCCGGCAGGTCCGGCCGGAGGTCCCGTAGGGCAGGGCCCCACGCCCCTCCTGACCGCCCCGCCGCCGCGGGCACAATGGCAGGCATGGCTGCGCACTCCCTGACGGTCGGCTTCGACCTCGACATGACGCTGATCGACTCCCGCCCCGGCATCAGGGCCGCCTATCACGAGCTGTCCGCCCGGACCGGCACCTTCGTCGACGCCGACCTCGCCGTGAGCCGGCTGGGGCCGCCGCTGGAGGAGGAGATCAGGCGGTGGTTCCCCGCGGAGCGGGTGGCGGAGACCGCCGACCTCTACCGTGCGCTGTATCCGGCCCACGCGGTCACGGCGACGACCGCCCTGCCCGGCGCCCGGGAGGCCCTCGGCGCGGTCCGCTCGGCGGGCGGCCGGACGCTCGTGGTGACCGCCAAATACGAGCCCAACGCCAAGCTGCACCTGTCGCACCTCGGCCTCGACGTGGACGCCCTCTTCGGCTCCCTGTGGGCGGAGGGCAAGGCCGAGGCGCTGCGCAAGCACGACGCGCAGATCTACGTCGGCGACCACACCGGCGACATCGTCGGGGCGCACACCGCCGGCGCACTGGCCGTCGCGGTCGCCACCGGCCCGTGCGACGCCACGGAGCTGCGCGCGGCCGGCGCCGAGGTGGTGCTCAACGACCTGACGGAGTTTCCGTCCTGGCTGGCGCGCTATGTCGCCGAGGGCGCTGACGGGGGCGAAGCCGCCGCCACCTGACGGCGCTGGGCGACCACGGAACGGATCACTCCGGCCGCCGCGACCAGAAAACCGGCGCCCATCAGCATGCACACCGCGTAGAAGACGGACGGCAGCGGATCGGTCCCGAGGAACAGCGGGGCCACCGTGGCGAGAGTGGCCGCTGCGCCAACTAGGAACATGATCGCGCCGATTCGGACCAGCAGATCCCCGGCAAGGGGAGTTTCGTCAGACACCTGACCAGGGTAAGTCCGGGCCAGAAGCACGGAGGATCCACCCGGCGGCGTCTTGTCACCGGCCTTGGGACCATTAGCCTTGGGGTGGCGGGTCCTGCGGCCCGCTGCATTGCTCTCCAGACCTCTCCCCTTCCCGGCCCCGCCGGGCGGAGGGGAGCCAGCCCGCAGTTCCGCAGTAGACCCGGCCCAGTTTTTTCCAACGAGTACGAGGACGAGGACAGACGTGCCTACCGGCAAGGTCAAGTGGTTCAACAGTGAGAAGGGCTTCGGCTTTCTCTCCCGCGATGACGGCGGTGACGTCTTCGTGCACTCGTCGGTGCTGCCCGACGGCGTGGCCGCACTCAAGCCTGGCCAGCGCGTCGAATTCGGCGTCGTCGCGGGCCAGCGCGGCGATCAGGCGCTGACCGTGACACTCCTCGACCCCGCACCCTCGGTGGCCGCGGCGCAGCGCCGCAAGCCCGACGAACTCGCCTCGATCGTCCAGGACCTCACCACGCTCCTGGAGAACGTCACCCAGCAGCTCGAACGCGGCCGTTACCCGGACAAGGTGCACGGCGCCAAGATCGCCGGCATGCTGCGCGCCGTCGCCGACCAGCTCGACGTCTGACGGGCCGGCCGCGGGCCTCCGTATCCGGACGTCACCCGCGGCCCCGGCCGGCACTCCCGGCCCACTCACACAAAGCTCAACGCATCGCGGCCGAGGGGCGGAACCAGCCCCTCGGCCGCGGCGCGGGTGAGCAGCCCGCGCACCGCGGCATAGCCGTCCTCGCCGAGGTCGGCGGTGAACTCATTGACGTACAGCCCGATGTGCTGGTCGGCGACTTTCGGGTCCATCTCCTGGGCGTGCTCCAGGACATACGGCCGGGACGCCTCCGGATCGTCCCAGGCCATCAGGACCGAGCTGCGGATCGCCGCCGCGAGGCCGCGCAACGCCCCCTCGCCCAGCGACCGCTTGGCGATGATCGCGCCCAGCGGGATCGGCAGACCGGTGGTGTGCTCCCAGTGCTCGCCCATGTCGGCCAGGCAGAACAGACCGTAGTTCTGGTACGTGAAGCGCGCCTCGTGAATGACCAGGCCCGCATCGACCTTGCCGTCGCGGACGGCCGGCATGATCTCGTGGAACGGCAGCACCACGATCTCCCCGACACCGCCCGGCACCTCGGCCGCCGCCCACAGCCGGAACAGCAGATACGCGGTGGACCGCTCACTGGGCACCGCGACCGTCTTGCCCGCCAGATCCGCGGCCGCGCCCGGCTCCCGGGTCAGCACCAGCGGCCCGCAGCCGCGCCCCAGCGCCCCGCCGCAGGGCAGCAGCGCATACTCCTTGAGCACCCACGGCAGCACCGCGTACGACACCTTCAGCACATCGAACTCACCGCGCTCGGCCATGCCGTTGGTGATGTCGATATCGGCGAAGGTGACCGCCAGCTCCGGCGCGCCGGGGACGCGGCCGTGCGCCAGCGCGTCGAAGACGAAGGTGTCGTTCGGGCACGGCGAGTACGCGATGTTCAGCGGCCGGGTCACGGGGTCCTCCTCAGGGGTGGTGCGGTTCCGGGGCCGGTCCGGCGGTGGCCGTCAGGGCTCCGGGAAGCGTACGGAAGGCACCGGTCAACGCGGTGAGGGCCTCGCCGATGCGCCAGGCGGCGCGGTCGCGGGGCCCGACGGCATTGGAGATCGTACGGATCTCCAGCACCGGCACCCCGTGGGCGGCGGCCGCCTCGGCGACCCCGAAACCCTCCATCGCCTCGGCCCGCACCCCCGGGTGACGTTCCGCCAGCTCGGCGGCGCGGTCCGCGCTGCCGGTGACCGTCGAGACGGTGACGACGGGGCCGACCGCCGCGCCGGACGCCGCCGCGACGGCCCGCACCAGCGCCGGGTCGGGGCGGTGCACGACCGTGCCGAAGCCGAGTTCGGTGACCGGGACGAACCCGTCGGGGCTCTCCGCGCCGAGGTCGCCCGCGACGATCGCGTCCGCGACCACCACCGACCCCAGCGGCGCGCCGGAGCCGGGACCGGGGGAGAAACCGCCGCCGATTCCGGCCGAGACCACCAGGTCGTACGGCTGCCCCGCGAGCGCGGCGGCGGTCAGCGCGGTGGCCGTACCGGCGGCCGCGGCGGCCGGACCGACACCGGCGGCCAGCGCATCGAGCGCCACCGGAAGGCCGGCCGCCCGTCGCAGCTCATGGCCACCGGGCAGCGTCATCCCGTCACAGGGCTCCGCCGCGGCACACACCGCGTCCCGCTCGGCGGCCACCGCCGTGACGACCAGCACCCGCATCATGCGGCCCGCGCGCCCTAGTTCTCCTGCTTCAGCGTGAAGTGCCACATCGTCTTGGGGCCCTCGCCGGCGCCCAGCTCGGCGACCTGGAGGGTGACGTCCTTGGAGTACGTGGTCTGGCCGGTCTGCGGGTTCTGCTGCATGAAGAGCGTGTCCGCGTCGAAGCTGCGGTACGTCCCCTTGCTGGGCTCACGCATGACGGGGCCGGCACCGATGACGATCCAGCCGGACTTGGCGACCTCCGGGTCGACGCCGACGCGCACCTTCTCACCGGGGCGGACGGTGATCGTCTTGCCGCCCTTCTTGGTCAGGCAGGCCGAGATGTCCTTCTTGGAAAGGACCTTGCCGTCACCGTCGCACCCGGGGGTGGCCTCGGCCGTCACGGTCGACGAACCGACGGTCACGGTCGCGAGCGCGGTCGGCTTCTCGCAGGCGGAGAGGGTGATGAGACCCAGGGACACGGCACCGATGGCGGCAGCGGCGCGGCGGCCCTTGCCCCAGGAGATCAACGCAGCGGTCATACGGGCAGGCTATCTGGCGCCTCAGCTCACGCCACGCCCGGGTGCGGCGTGCCGCGTTGCCCGTCGCCGGTCAGGCCACCCGAGAGCTCCGCGTACCGCCCCGCCGGGCCGCGCTCAGCAGTCCCCGTACGGCCAGCACCACGCCCACCGCCACCAGCCCCGCGGCCACCGCCATCCCCAGCGTGCCGACCAGCGGCAGCGAAATCCCGATCGCGCCGCCCACCACCCACGACATCTGCAGCGCCGTCTCGGACCGGGCGAAGGCGGAGGTCCGCACCTCCTCCGGCACATCGCGCTGGATCATGGCGTCCAGCGACAGCTTCGCCAGCGCCTGGCACAGCCCCGCGCAGGCCGCCGCGGCGGTCACCACGACCACCGCCACCGCCTGGTAGAACACCGCCGCCAGCACCGTCGCGCAGAGCGCCAGCCCCAGCATCGCCGCGATGATCCGCTCCGGCCCGCGGGCCTTCAGCCAGGCGCCGACCGCCGTCCCCAGCGCATTGCCGGTACCGGCCGCGACCACCACCAGCCCGAGCGAGGCCGCCGGACCCAGCCCGCCCAGCGGATGCTCACGCAGCAGGAAGGCCAGGAAGAACGTCAGGAAACCGGAGAGCGCCCGCAGACAGGCATTGGCCTGCAGACCGTGCAGCACCGACGGGCCGACCGTCCGCAGCCCGGGCTTCCGCCCACCGTCCGCCTGCCGCGCCGCGTCCCGGGACGCCAGCCGGGCCCGGCCCTCGCCCTTCGCCGAGTCGACCTTGTGCGGCAGCGTGAACGACAAGGCCGTACCGGCCGCGAACACCACGCACGCCCCGTACAGCGGCCAGCTCGGCCCGATCAGATGCAGCCCGGCCCCCGCCGGAGCCGCCAGCCCCGTGGCCAGCAGCCCCGCGAGCGTCACCCGTGAATTGGCCTTGACCAGCGAAATCCGCGGCGGCAGCAACCGCGGCACCACCGCGCTGCGGACCACCCCGTACGCCTTCGACGCCACCAGCACACCGAGCGCCGCCGGATACAGCTCCAGCCCCCCGGTGGCGACCGCGCCGGACATCGTCAGCGCCAGCAGCGCCCGCGCCAGCATCGAGCCCGCCATCGCCGCCCTGCGGCCGTGCGGCACCCGGTCCAGCAGCGGACCGACCACCGGTGCGAGCAGGGCGAACGGCGCCATGGTGACCGCCAGATACAGCGCCACCCGGCCCCGCGCCTCATTCGTCGGCACCGCGAAGAACACCGTGGAGGCCAGCGCGACGGTGATCATCATGTCCCCGGCCGCGTTCACCGCATGCAGTTCGATCAGCTTGCCCAGGCCCGACTCCCCGGCGCCGTGCGCATGCGTGGCGCGCCGCACCCCGCGTGCCGCACCGGTGAACGGCCGGTGCAGCGCACGTCCGACGGCCCGTCCCGCCCCGCGGGCCCGGTTGTGCCCGTCCCCGCCGCGCGTCGATGCGCGCGAGGACCGTGACGACTTCCCTGATGTCTTCGACACCTTCGACATCTTCGACGCCCGTGCGGCAGCCACCCGGCCATAGTGCCCCAACTCGCCCAGGAGAGGGCACTTTCTCCCCCCTGCCGCGCGGGGCGTACCGGCCCGCGGTCGCGGCCGTGGACATTTGCCGCTCCCACCGAGGGGTCGTCCACCGTTGAAGGGGTAGCGTGTGTAGCGCGCCACCGGCGGTCGTTCTTGGCCGCGTGCCTCATCGCGATCCCGCAGAATGGGACGTAAGAGGTGCGCTCGACCGAAACGACCGGGCGCGGACGTCGACGCGGTCCCCTGGTCCGCTCCGCCCGCCCCGGCACCGCCGGTCGTCCGGACAGGACAAGGACAGCTCCGGCTGGCGCACTCGTGAGACGGCGTAGAAGAGAGAATCGATTCTTGTGAGTGCTGCGATGCGAAGCCGTACCCCTGACCGCCTGTGCGCCGAGGCGGTCGACCTCGCCCGGGCGGCGGCGGAGGAAGCCGCACTGCCCGGCATGGTCGGCGAGCACATCGATGTCGTCGCCGACGGGGACCGCGTCGTCACCCACCTCTTCGCCTGCAACGAGCCCGGCTACCGGGGCTGGCGCTGGGCCGCGACGGTCGCCAGGGCCTCCCGCGCCAAGATCGTCACGCTCGACGAGGTGGCCCTGCTGCCCGGCCCCGACGCCCTCCTCGCGCCGGAGTGGGTCCCGTGGAGCGAGCGGCTGCGCCCCGGCGACATGGGCCCCGGCGACCTGCTGCCCACCGAGGCCGACGACCTGCGCCTGGAGCCCGGCTTCACCGGCGAGGACATCCCGCCGCCGAATTCCCCGGTCGCCGAGGGCATGGCCGCCGAGGTCGCCGACTCCGAGGAGGCGGACGTCCTCCCGGGCTCGCCCGCCGTCCAGCCCGCCCCCGAGCGCGGCAGCATCGCGGCGGTCGCCGAGGAACTGGGCATGCGCCGTGCCCGGGTACTGTCCCGCTACGGCCTGCACACCGCCGCCGACCGCTGGGAAGAGGCCTACGGCGCCAAGACCGCCATGGCCCAGGCGGCCCCCGCCACCTGCGTGACCTGCGGCTTCCTCACCCAGCTGCCCGGCTCCCTGGGCCAGGCGTTCGGCGTCTGCGCCAACGAGTTCTCCCCGGCGGACGGGCGGGTGGTGTCCCTCGCGTACGGGTGCGGAGCGCATTCCGAGGCCGCGGTCATGCCTAAACCGCCGCGGCCGGCCGCGCCGGTTGTGGACGAGACCGTTGTCGAGCCGTTGTCGTTGCGTCCCGAGCGGGATGGGGGGTCGGTCGAGGAGACCGGGCCCGCCGAGGAGCTCGGCCACAGCTAGGGGCTTGTAGCCCGCTTCCCACGTTGTCGGGTGGCGCCGCCGTGCCTCTTCTGTTTTCGCCTGTCGGCGGGGGTGGGGGTGTTTGGGCGGGGGCCGCTTGTTGTTGGTGGTGGGTGGCGGGGTCGGGCCTCCGGGGGCGGGTTTCCGGACTGCTTCGCTTTACGTCCGGAAACCCGCCCCCTCCGGCCCGCCCCTCCCGTCCGGAATGGCGACCCCCGTCCGGTGGGGGTGAGGGTTTTTAAAGACCAGTGGTTCGGCCGCGTCGTGGTGCGGCCGAGGTACAGGTCTTTTGTTTTCTTCACCCCCACCGGGGTGGGGTTCCATCGCGTACGGGAGGGGGTGGGGCCGGAGGGGTGGGTGTTCGGACGTAAAGCGAAGCAGTCCGAACACCCACCCCGGAGGCCCCGCCACCGGCACCCACCACAGACCGGGGCCCCACCCCATACACACCCCCCTCCCGCCGACAGGCGGGGAAACAGGGCGCGGCGGGCCACCCGACAACGTGGGGCGATACCGTCGGCCCACCGACACGGTTAAGGGAGACGGACAGTGACAGCGACGTCGTGGGTGCGAGGCGCAGCCGGAGACCCGTTCGGGACGGCCCGGCTGCGGCGTGGCGTGCTGGATGCCTGGGCCGCCTCGCCGGCCCGGTTCCGGGAGGATGCCAACGCCGAGGAGGACCTCGCGCTCGGCGGCTACCGCGACCGGCTCGCCGTGGAGCTGGCGCAGAACGCGGCGGACGCGGCGGCCCGCGCCGGCGTCCCCGGCCGGCTCCGGCTGACCCTGCACGCGGCCAACGGCGACGCGCCCGCCGTACTCGTCGCGTCCAACACGGGCGCCCCGCTGGACGCCACCGGCGTCGAGTCGCTGTCGACGCTGCGGGCCTCCGCGAAGCGGGAGTCCAGTGTGGCGGCCGGCGCGGTCGGCCGGTTCGGTGTGGGCTTCGCCGCGGTGCTGTCGGTGAGTGACGAGCCGGCGCTGGTGGGCCGGACCGGCGGGGTCCGCTGGTCGCTGGCCGAGGCGCGGGCGCTGGCGGAGGAGGTGGCCGCGCACAGCCCCGGTCTGGGCGGTGAGTTGCGCCGCCGGGACGGACATGTCCCGCTGCTGCGGCTGCCGCTGCCCGCGGAGGGCGGCGCGCCCGAGGGGTATGACACCGCCGTCGTGCTGCCGCTGCGGGACGTCGCCGCGCAGGATCTCGCCGAGCGGCTGCTGAACGGGATCGACGCGGCGCTGCTGCTGACGCTGCCGGGGCTGGCCGAGGTCGTGGTCGAGACCCCGGAGGGCGTACGGGAGTTGCGGCGCAGCCAGGACGGCCCGTACGTCCTGATCGAGGACAGTGAGCGGGGCGCCACCCGGTGGCGGGTGGCGAGCGACGGCGGTCCGCTGGACCCGGCGCTGCTCGCGGACCGGCCGGTCGAGGAGCGGCTACGGCCTGCCTGGTCGGTGACCTGGGCGGTGCCCGTGGACGGCGAGGGCGCACCGGTGCGGCCGGGTACGGCGGCGGTGGTGCACGCCCCGACGCCGACCGATGAGCCGCTGGGGCTGCCCGCGCTGCTGATCGCGTCGTTCCCGCTGGAGCCGACCCGCCGGCATGTCGCGCCGGGCCCGCTGACGGACTTCCTGGTGGGGCGGGCGGCCGCGACGTACGCGGCGCTGCTGGGCGACTGGCAGCCGGTGTCCGTCGGCACCCTCGATCTGGTGCCGGGCCCGCTGGGCAAGGGCGGTCTGGACGGGGAGCTGCGCCGGCAGGTGCTGGAACTGCTGCCGCGGGTGCGGTTCCTGCCGAGCGCGGGCGCACCGGCCGGCGGCCGGCCGGCCGAGCCCGAGGTGTCGGCGGCGGACGAGTGGGACGCGGGCGACGGCGGGGTGGACCGCTACGTCCTGCGCCCGGTGGATGCCGAGTTGGTGGAGGGCGCGGGCGCGGCGGCCGTGGGCGTGCTGGCCGAGCTGTTCCCCAGCCTGCTGCCGGCCGGGCTCGAACGCCGGCCGGAGCTGCGGGCGTTGGGCGTGGCCCGGGTGCCGCTCGGCGAGATGATCGACCGGCTGGCGGGCGTCGAACGGTCCCCCGGCTGGTGGTGGCGGCTCTATGACGCGCTGGCCGGTACCGACCCGGACCGGCTCAGCGGGCTGCCGGTGCCGCTGGCGGGCACGGCCGGCCAGGGGGCCGGCGGGGCGCAGGGCAGCGTACGGACCACGATCGGTCCGCGTCAGGTGCTGCTGCCGCTGCCCGGCGGCGGCTCCGACGAGGACGCCGCGGCACGGCACCGTACGCTCGCCCGGCTCGGCCTGAAGGTCGCCCACCCCGACGCGGTGCACCCGCTGCTGGAGAAGCTGGGCGCCACCCCGGCCTTCCCGCGTGCCGTGCTGACCACGCCCCAGGTGCGGGCGGCGGTGGCGAATTCGCTGGAGGCCGACGAGGACGCGTATGACGTCTTCGCCGACGAGCTGGGCGGCGGGCCGGGGGCCCCGCTGGGCGCCGAGGAGCTGGCGGAGACGGTGCTCGGCCTGGTCCGGGACGCCAACCTCACACCGGGCGACGAGCCCTGGCTCGGGGCCCTCGCACTGCCCGACGAGGACGGTGAGCTGGCGCCGGCGGGTGAGCTGGTGTTCCCGGGCAGCGCCTTCGAGCGCGTCATCCGGGAGGGCGAAATCGCGGCCTGTGACGCGGAGTTGGCCGAGCGGTGGGGCGAGCAGCCGTTGACGGCCGTGGGCGTCATGGCCGCCTTCGCGCTGGTGCGGGCCACCGATGTGGTGCTCGACCCGGACGAAATGGAGCCGCGGGAGGGCGACTTCGCCGAGCCGGACGACGTCGGGCTGCTGGACGCGGTGGATGTGTGGTGCGAGGACATCCTCGACGCGCTGCCGGAGACCCCCGTCCCGCCGGTGGTGACCGAGCTGGTGGCGGTGCGCGACCTCGATCTGGTCGATGACGACGCCTGGCCGCAGGTGCTGGCGATGCTGTCCCAACCGCCGCTGCGCGACGCCCTGACCGCGCCCGTGCGCGTCCTGCTCCCCGACGGCACCACCGAATCCGTCCGCCCCTACACCGCCTGGTGGCTGCGCGGGCACCCGGTGCTGGACGGGCGCCGGCCCGCCGGTCTGCGCTCGGCGGGCGGCGATCCGCTGCTGGCCGGGCTGTACGAGTCGGCGGACGCGGGCGACGTCGATGCGCAGGTGCTGCGGGCCCTCGGCGTACGGACCTCGGTCTCCGCGCTCCTCGACGAGCCGGGCGGCGCCGCGGAGCTGCTGGCCCGGCTCGCCGACCCGGACCTGACCGTCGGCGCCGCACAGCTGCACGCGCTCTACGGCCTGCTGGCGGACCTGGACCCCGACCAGGTGACCCTCCCGGACGAACTGCGGACCGTGCGCGAGCAGGAAGTCCAGGTGGTCGACGCGGCCGACGCCGTGGTCGCCGACGCCCCGGACCTGGTCCCGCTGGCGGCCGGCCTCGCCCTGCTGCCGGTCCGCCCGGCCCGCGCCGCCGAGCTGGCGGAGCTGTTGCAGGTGCGGCGGCTGAGCGAGGCGGTCAGCGCCGAGGTGCGCTCCGAGGGTGTCCGGCACGAGGTCCCCGAGGCCGTACGCGTCCTGCTGGGCGCCGCCACCCCCGAGGCGTACCAGGAGCACGAGGAACTGCTCGTCGGCGACGGCCCGGACGACACCGCCGAACTGGACTGGCGCTACACGCCCGACGGCACCCTGCACGCCGCGACCCTGGAGGGCGTGGCGGCCGGCCTGGCCTGGGCCACGGCCCAGTGGCCCCGCCGCTTCGAGGTCGCGGCCCTCCTGGAGGACCCGGAACGGGGCGACGAGCTGGCGCGGGCACGCTGGTTCGACTGAGGGGGGATCACCGGGCGGCCCTGTAGCGACGGGGCCGCCCGCCGGCGGCTCGGCGATCGAGGCACGAAGGCGACCGCAGCTGCCCGCCGGTGGACACGATCAGCTGAACCCAGGCCGTGGACGCCGGGCTCCCGGCCGGTACGTGCTGTGGACCCGCACGTACGAAGGAGGCCCCGCCTTCCCTGCGCTCTGGCCGGCGGGGGCTGACCTTTCGTTGCGTACTGCGCCGCGCGCGTCAGTTGCCGAACGCGCCGTCCTTGACCGCGGCGACGAAGGAGAGCCAGCCCGCCTCGGGGAAGACGCACGCGGGCCCGTGCGGGTTCTTGGAGTCGCGCACCGGTACGGCGCCGGGGAAGCCGTCGGCCACCTCGATGCACTCGGCTCCTTGCCCGTTGCTGTAGCTGGACTTGCGCCAGTCGGGCAGTGTGGACGCGTCAGGAATCATCTTCATCCTCGTACCTTCTCAGGTAATCGAGAATCAGGGCGAGGGATTCATGCTCCGGCAGAGCCTTGGAGCGGGCAACGTCAAACATGTGCGTAAGCGCAAGAACCTTATCCGGCGATTCCAGCAACTCCCCCGAAAAGAAGCTCTCGACGTATCCCGTCGTGGATCCGTTGCGGAAGGTGAGCAGGCTCAGGCTGCCGCCCAGCATGGGGTGTTCCCCCTGGCTGAACGGAAGTACCTGGACTGCGACCTGGGACGGCTCAACTGCCGACGTTGGCGGCGCATTCGCGTGGCGACCCGCTCGTTCGTCCGTTCCTCGGATTCGCCGGGTAGTGACTCGCGGAACAAGGCGTGCGCATAGTCCTCGGTCTGCAGGAGTCCCGGGATCAGGCTGCTGCCGAAAACCTGAATGCGGGCCGCTTTGCCCTCGCGTTCCACGACGGCTCGGCCATAATCGGGAATCGAGGCGTCCAGAGCCATGGACAGCAACTCGGCGAGGAGCCCGTCCGTGGCGAAATGCGTGTCCAGGTCCTCGGTGAGTGCCTCCGAGGGCAGTTGCTCGCCCCGCTCCACCCGGCTGATGTAGGTGTGCGGGTAGCCGACCTTGTCGGCGAGGGCGCGTTGCGACAGGTTCGCGGTTTCCCGCATGCGGCGCAGGCGTCGCCCGAGCACTGTGCGCGGGGTGGCCCGGTCGTCGTCCTCGTTGTTCAGCTCCATTGCTCGAACACACCTTCAACTCGCTGTCCACTGGCTGACTTTGGTGACGCGTGCGGCGTGTGCCCAGCGTATTTCTTCGGCAATGCTGAGTGAGGACGGAAAGACCCCCGCGACCGCTGCAACGGCCCGGGGGCATGGTCATCAGCCCCGATGAGGTCGACGACGTGAATGACGATATCGCGAAGCATTTCGAGCCTTCGTCCGAAGGCGACGGTGCGCTCGAACACCCCGACTCCGTACGCCTCCTGCCATGGTCCAACGGCGACGGCAACCCCTGCTATCTCCTGGGGGACGGCACGGGCTATGTCTCCCGGGTTGCCGACGAAATCGAGTCTCTGCAGCTCGAAATGGCGGATGACCTCACCGGTCATGCGGACGACCTGCTCGGCTGTCAGCGGGTGAGCAACCGGGAGCTGCGCTTTCTGGCCCGTGGGCTGACCGACTCCCTGCGGGATGTGCGCCGCGTCGCGGACAGCAGGGGTGCGCGGCTGCGTGCGGCCGAGCGCTCGTCGGGCTGCGTGGACGGGCGTGAGGCATAGGGCCGGCCGTCCGGCTGCCGCTGTCGGCGTCGTCAGCTCAGTCCGAGGCCGGCGGTCGCTCAGTCCGAGCTGAACTTCCTCACCAGTGCCCAGATCACCGCGACCGCGCCGACGACCAGGATCAGCCACTCCCACCAGTCGAGGACGCCGTCGCCGGCACCGTAGGAGCTGTCGCCGGAGTGGTAGTGGTGGGAGTGGTGGGTGCGGGCCAGCACCTCGTATGGGAGGTCCCGCGGGTTGAAGGTCATGGGCGGAGAGTAGGCGGGAGGCGAGGGGGATACCATGCCGGGCCGGTTTCTGTGACCGGGCCGATACGTACCTCCCGGGCCGGTACATCCTTTCTGGGTCGATAAGTCGCTCCCGGCCGATGCGCCCTTCCCGGGGGCCGGTACGCCGTTCCCGGGTGTGGGCGGGGGCTCAGGCCGGGAACCGCCGGGCCACCCACCGCCAGGTGAGTTCCAGCAGCACCGCCGCCACCACCGCGATGCCGACCGCCGCCCAGGGCATCGTCGTGCCGACCAGCCGCAGTGCGAAGAAGGTCTGCAGCCAGGGGGTGGCCAGGACGATGAGGAAGGCCAGGCCCATGGCCAGGACCAGGGCGATCCGCCACCAGGTGTAGGGGCGGGCGATGATCGCCAGGACCCACATCGCGGTGAGGAAGAGGGTCAGGGTCGCCGCGCTGGTCTCGGCGGGCAGCGCGTCCGGGCCGGTGTAGTAGCTGCGGGCGAGCAGGTAAGTGACGAAGGCGGCGGCGCCCGTGATGAGGCCGGACGGGATCGCGTAGCGCATCACCCGGCGGACGAAGTGCGGGCGGGCGCGTTCCTTGTTGGGGGCCAGAGCGAGGAAGAACGCGGGGATGCCGATGGTCAGGGTGGACAGCAGGGTCAGATGCCGCGGCAGATACGGGTAGGGGATCTGCCAGCAGGCCACCAGGATCGCCAGCAGGACGGAGTAGACCGTCTTGGTGAGGAAGAGGGTGGCGACACGGGTGATGTTGCCGATGACCCGGCGGCCCTCGGCGACGACCGACGGGAGTGTGGCGAAGCTGTTGTTGAGGAGGACGATCTGGGCTACGGCGCGGGTCGCCTCGGAGCCGGAGCCCATCGCGACGCCGATGTCGGCGTCCTTGAGGGCCAGCACGTCATTGACGCCGTCGCCGGTCATCGCGACGTTGTGGCTGCGCGACTGCAGCGCGGCGACCATGTCCCGCTTCTGCTGCGGGGTGACCCGGCCGAACACCGCGCCCTCTTCGATCTCGGCCGCCATCGCGTCCCGTTCGCCGGGCAGTTCGCGCGCGTCCACCGGGGCGTCCGCGCCCGGCAGTCGCAGCTTGCCGGCCACCGCGCCGACCGACACCGCGTTGTCGCCGGAGAGCACCTTGGCCCGGACGCCCTGCTCCTCGAAGTAGTGCAGGGTGTCGGGGGCGTCCGGGCGCAGCCGCTGCTCCAGGACGACCAGCGCGGTGGGCCGGACGCCCCGGGTGACCTCGGGGTCGTCCAGTTCCCGTTCGGCGCGGGCCAGCAGCAGGACGCGGAGGCCCTGCGCGTTGAGCGCGTCGGTCTCGGCGAGCCGCTGGTCGCCGGAGGGCAGCAGGATGTCCGGGGCGCCGAGCAGCCAGGTGCTGCTCTCGCCGTCCGGGCCGTTGAAGGACGCGCCGCTGTATTTCCGGGCGGAGGAGAACGGCAGCGACTGGGTGCAGCGCCAGCCGCCGTCCGCCGGATACTCCTCGATGATCGCTTGCAGGGAGGCATTGGGCCGCGGATCGGACTCGCCGAGTGCGCCCAGCACCTGCCGGATGTAGGCCTCCTCGCCGTCGAGCGTCCGCAGCCCGTTGACGTCCATGCCGCCCTCGGTGAGCGTGCCGGTCTTGTCCAGGCAGACCACATCGACCCGGGCCAGGCCCTCGATCGCGGGCAGCTCCTGGACCAGGCACTTCTTGCGGCCGAGCCGGATGACGCCGATCGCGAAGGCGACGGAGGTGAGCAGCACCAGGCCTTCCGGGATCATCGGCACGATCCCGGCGACCATCCGGCGGATCGCCGCGTCGCCCGGCAGCCCGAGGGTGAGCAGATGGCTGAGGATCAGGCCGATCGCGGTCGGGATCATCATCCAGGTCACGTACTTGAGGATCTGGCTGATGCCGCTCCGCAGTTCGGAGTGGACCAGGGTGAACCGGCTGGCCTCCTCGGCGAGCTGCGCCGCGTACGCCTGCCGGCCGACCTTGGTCGCGGTGAAGGCGCCGCCGCCCGCGACCACGAAGCTGCCGGACATCACCTGCTCGCCGGGCTTCTTGAGGACCGGATCGGCCTCGCCGGTCAGCAGTGACTCGTCGATCTCCAGGCTGTCGCTCTCCCGCACCTCGCCGTCGACGATGACCTTGTCGCCGGGCCCGAGTTCGATGATGTCGTCGAGCACCACCGCGGAGGTCGGGATCTCCTCGGTGACCCCGTCGCGCCGGACGGTCGGTCTGGCCTCGCCGATGACCGCCAGGTTGTCCAGGGTCTTCTTGGCGCGCAGCTCCTGGACGATGCCGATGCCGGTGTTGGCGACGATCACGAACCCGAACAGGCCGTCCTGGATCGGTCCGACGACCAGGATGATCACGAAGAGCACGCCGATGATCGCGTTGAAGCGGGTGAAGACATTGGCGCGGACGATCTCGGCGGCCGAGCGGGAGGACCGTACGGGGACGTCGTTGACCTCGCCCCGGGCGACCCGCTCCGCGACCTCGGCGGTGGTCAGTCCGGGGTTGACCGGTTCCCGAGCTGCCCGCCGGGCGGGCTCACCACCCGGCCCGGACTGCTCGACGTCGGTCCTCGCCCGCTCCGTCATGTCCTCGACGTTACGGGCGGAATGCGCACTTCACCCGCTGGCCGGGCGGGTGGGCCGAGAGGGCGGACCGCCGGGGGAGGGCGCCGCGGTGTTCAGGAGCGGTCGGCCGCCGCGGCCCGCTTGAGGGCGGCATCGCGTCCGCGGACGTACCAGATGCCCACCAGGCCCAGGCCGCCGCCGGCCAGGCAGGTCCACACCCACCAGGAGTGGCCGTTGTCGGCGAACCAGCCGTAGAAGGGGAGCTGGCCGAGGAAGAGCACGAACCAGATGATGGTGCCGCCGGTGATCGTGCCGACGACGGGGCCCTCGAGAGGCGCCGGGGCCTCGCGCAGTTCGGACTTCTTCCACATGGTGCTCAGCTTACGGGGGCCGGATGAGCGCTCCGCGGGCGGCGGTGGGCAGCGGCCGGTGGCCGGGAGCGGGGTGGGGCGGGCGTGGGGCGGGCGTGGGCCAAAAGCCCAGGGCCATGTGCCCCAAGGGTCTACGCGCGGAGATAGCGATCAACGCATTGTTTATTCATACTGAACCTTTCTGGATACGGCTGGTTTGGATCGTCTCTTCCTCCAACCTGATCCAGTTCTTTCTCCTTCTGTACATGTTCCGGGCCCTCGGGCCCCCGCGCCTGCCCAGGCCCGTCCGACTGAGGTCCCCGCATGTCCCCCTCGGCCACCACGCCGGTCGACACCCTCAACGACCCAGGTCCGAAGCCTCCCAAGAACGGCTTCGACCGCTTCTTCAAGATCTCCGAGCGGGGGTCGACGGTCAGCCGCGAACTGCGCGGCGGTCTGGCGACGTTCTTCGCGATGGCCTACATCATCGTGCTGAACCCGATCATTCTCGGCGCCGGAGTGGATAAGTTCGGCCATCAGCTCGACAACGCCCAGCTGGTCACCGCCACCGCGCTGATGGCCGGACTGAGCACGGTCCTGATGGGCCTCATCGGCAATGTCCCGATCGCCATCGCCGCCGGCCTCGGTATCAACGCCGTGGTGTCGCTGCAGCTCGCCCCCAAGATGAGCTGGCCGGACGCGATGGGCATGGTCGTGCTCGCGGGTCTGGTGCTGATGCTCCTGGTCGCCTCGGGTCTGCGGCAGCGGGTGATGGACGCGATCCCCAACGGGCTGCGGCGGGCCATCGCCATCGGCATCGGCATGTTCATCTCGCTGATCGGCCTGGTCGACGCGGGCTTCGTGACCCGTAACCCGGACGCCGCGCACACCACCGTTCCGATGGGCCTGGGGCAGGGCGGACAGCTCAAGGGCTGGCCGGTGCTGGTCTTCGTCATCGGGCTGGCGCTGATGTTCGTCCTGATCGTGCGCAAGGTCAGGGGCGCGATCCTGATCGGCATGGTCTCGATGGCCGTCGTCGCGGTCGTCATCAACGCCCTCGTCGAGATCCCGGACGCGTCCTGGGGCCTGGCGGTCCCCAACGTTCCGGAAAAGATCATCGACACCCCGGACTTCGGGCTGATCGGTCAGATCAGCCTCTTCGGCGGCTTCCAGGAAGTCGGCCTGCTGACCGGCTGCCTGTTCGTCTTCACCGTGCTGCTCTCCGGCTTCTTCGACGCGATGGGCACCATCATCGGCGTCGGCGAGGAGGCCGGTCTGCTGGACAACGAGACCGGCCAGCTGCCGGGCATGGGCCGCATCCTGATGGTCGACGGCATCGCGGTCGCGGGCGGCGGCTTCGGCTCCGCCTCCGCCAACACCTGCTTCGTGGAGTCCACCGCCGGTGTCGGCGAGGGCGCCCGTACCGGCCTCGCGAACCTGATGACCGGCGGTCTCTTCCTGCTCGCGCTGATCTTCACGCCGCTGGCGACCGTCGTCCCCTCGCAGGCCGCGACGCCCGCGCTGGTGGTCGTCGGCTTCCTGATCATGGCCTCGAACGTGCGGGACATCGACTGGGGCGACCCCACCATCGGCATCCCGGCGTTCCTGACGATCATCTCGATGCCGTTCACCTACAGCATCACCAACGGCATCGGGATCGGCGTCCTGGCCTTCATCCTGCTGCGCGCGGCGACCGGCCGGGTCAAGGAGATCCCCTGGCTGCTGAACGCGGTCGGCTTCTGCTTCCTGGTCTACTTCCTGCTCGACCCGATCGAGCAGGCACTCGGGGTCAAGTAGCCGGCCAGCGGACTCCCAGCTTCTCCGTCTCGTCGACGGAGGACTTGAACCGCTCGTCGAAATCCTCGCGAATGAGCGTCCGGACCACATAGTCCTGGACGCTCATTCCGCGTTTTGCTGCGTGCTGCCGAATGCGCTCCAGCAGCTCCCCGTCCACACGCAGGCTGAGCACTTGCGATCCCATCCGGACACGGTCCCGTCCGTACGCGGTCAGGCGCGTCACTTTCGGCCGCGTCCTCACTCATATGGGTGACCCGGGACGGAAGGCGCCCCTTGGCTTTCCTTAGAAAGGGTAATGAGTTATGCTAAAGACCATGCCGGAACTGTCCTCCCTCCAGCCCGACGGGCCGGAGGTGCCCCCCGACGACGCGGCCGCGGTGAACGCTCTGCGGTCCGCCGTGATGCGCCTGTCGCGCCGACTCAAGCACCAGCGGGTCGACGAATCGCTGAGCCCCACCGAGATGTCGGTGCTCGGCACCCTCGCCCGGTGCGGCCATGCCACCCCCGGCGAGCTGGCCCGCAAGGAGCATGTGCAGCCGCCGTCGATGACCCGCATCGTGGCCATGCTGGAGGCCAAGGGACTGGTCCGGCTCGAACCGCACCCCGACGACCGCCGCCAGAAGGTCGTCACGCAGACCGAGCAGGCCGAGGCGATGCTCGAAGAGAGCCGCCGTAAGCGCAACGCCTGGCTCGCCGAGCTGGCCTCCGGGCTGGACGAGGACGAGTGGGCGAAGGTGCGGGCCGCCGCGCCCGTGCTGGAGAAGCTCGCACAGCTGTAGAACCGAGGCCGAGGAGGCGAACCCACTTTGAGTACGGGATCCGGAGCACACTCCGCCCCCGCACCGAACTCCCACGAAGACACGGTTTCCGACGACGCGACCGCGACCACTCCGGGCACCGCCCCGGGTGTCGCCGCAGGCCCCGCCGCCACACCGCGCAAGGGCACGTTCAGTTCTCTGCGAATACGCAACTACCGCCTCTTCGCCACCGGCCAGATGGTGTCCAACACGGGCACCTGGATGCAGCGCATCGCCCAGGACTGGCTGGTGCTCAGCCTCACCGGCTCGTCCACCGCGGTCGGCATCACCACCGCGCTGCAGTTCCTTCCGATGCTGCTCTTCGGGCTCTACGGCGGTGTCATCGCCGACCGCTTCGCCAAGCGCAAGCTGCTGCTCTTCACCCAGTCCGCCATGGGCCTCACCGGCCTGGCCCTCGCCGCGCTCACGCTGAGCGGGCAGGTGCAGGTCTGGCACGTCTACCTCGTCGCCTTCGTCCTCGGCCTGGTCACCGTCCTCGACAACCCCTCCCGGCAGGCCTTCGTCTCCGAAATGGTCGGCCAGGACGAGCTGCGCAACGCGGTCAGCCTGAACTCCGCCAACTTCCAGTCCGCGCGGCTGATCGGGCCCGCCGTCGCCGGTGTCCTGATCACCGCCTTCGGCAGCGGCTGGGCCTTCCTGCTCAACGGTCTCTCGTTCATCGCCCCGCTCACGGGCCTGCTGATGATGCGCACCGCCGAACTCCACAAGGTCGACCGCGTCCCGCGCAGCAAGGGTCAGCTGCGGGAGGGCCTGAGGTATGTCTCGGGCCGCCCCGACCTGCTCTGGCCCATCGTCCTGGTCGGTTTCATCGGCACCTTCGGCTTCAACTTCCCGATCTGGCTGACCGCGTTCGTCCACCACGTCTATCACCAGGGCGCGGGGACGTACTCGCTGTTCAACGGGCTGATGGCGGCCGGTTCGCTGATCGGCGCGCTGCTCGCGGCCCGCCGCGCCAGCTCCCGGCTGCGGCTGCTGGTGGGCGCGGCGATGCTCTTCGGCGTCCTGGAGATCGCGGCCGCGCTCGCCCCGTCGTTCTGGGTCTTCGCGGCGCTGCTGGTGCTGATCGGCACGGTCGGCCTGACGATCAACGTCACGGCCAATTCGAGCGTCCAGATGGCCACCGATCCGCTGATGCGCGGCCGGGTGATGAGCCTGTTCATGATGGTCTTCGTGGGCGGCACCCCGCTCGGCGCACCGCTGGTCGGCTGGATCACCGACAGCTTCGGCCCGCGGATCGGCTTCATGGCGGGCGGTGCGGTCTCCCTGGCGGCCGCCGTCCTCATCGGCCTGATCCTCGCGAGGGTGGGCGGTCTGCGCCTCAAGATCGACCTGCGCCGCGGGCATCAGCACCTCGTCTTCGTGCCCCGGGGCCCCGCCCCCGATCCGTCCGCGGAGCAGGGGCAGGAGCAAGAACAGGGGCCGGGGCAGGAGAAGGAGCAGAAGATGGCGCCGGCGGCGTAGCGCGCTCCTCGGCCCGGTCCCGCGGGGCCGGGCCGGAGCACCTCGTGTCCGCCGGACGGCCGGTGCGCTGCGCCACACTGGCCGCATGAGACTCTTCGCCGCCGTCCTGCCCCCCGCTCCCGCGATCGAGGAACTGGCCGCCGAGGTGGCGCAGTTGAAGAAGCTCCCGGCCGCCGGCCGGCTGCGCTGGACCGGCCGGGACAGCTGGCACTTCACCCTCGCCTTCTACGGCGAGGTGCCCGAGGAGACCGTCCCCGAGCTGTCCGAGCGGCTGGCGCGCGCCGCCCACCGCCGCGACCCCTATGAGCTGCGGATCGCCGGCGGCGGCCGCTTCTCGGACCGGGTGGTGTGGGCCGGGGCCGACGGCGACCGCCCCGCCATGCGCATCCTGGCCGACGCGGCCTCCGCGGCGGCCCGCCGGGCCGGCCTCGCCATGGACGAGGAGCACCGCCCGTACACCCCCCACCTCACCCTCGCCAGGAACCGCATCCCCAACCTGGACCTCCGCCCGTACGCGAGCGCCCTCAAGGACTTCGCCGGCACCTCCTGGACGGTCGGTGACCTCGCCCTGGTGTGCAGCCACCCCCCGGTCCCCGGCGTGGCGGGCAAGCAGCCCCGGTACGAAACGGTGGGGTCCTGGCCACTGGGCCACTGAGGCCCGGCGGCCGCGTGGTCCCGGCCCGCTGAAACGTTCGGATCCGTCCCGGTTACGCTCAGAGGGTGGATCCCAAAACCCGTAACCGGATCATGTCCGGTCTGCTCGCCGTGCTGCTCGTCGTCGTGATCGTGGCGGCGGCTCTGCGCTGACGGCCGCCGCGGCCGCCTCCGCCGAGCGCCCGGCGGACGGCCGGAACCGTCCGCCGGGCCCTCGGCCCCCTCACCAGGCGAAGGCCTCCGGGCTCGGTCCGGGGCCGGGGAAGATCTCGTCGAGTGCGGCGAGAAGCTCGTCCGGGAGGGTCAGTTCGACGGCCCGCAGCGCGGAGGCGAGCTGGTCCGCGGTGCGCGGGCCGACGATCGGGCCGGTGACACCGGGCCGGGTGAGCAGCCACGCCAGAGCCACCTCACCGGGCTCCAGACCGTGCTTGTCGAGCAGATCCTCGTACGACTGGATCTGGGCACGGATCGTGGAGTTGGCGAGCGAGTCGGCGGAGCGGCCGGCGCCCGAGCGGGCCGCGCCGCCCTCGCGCTCCTTGCGGAGGGCGCCGCCCAGCAGCCCGCCGTGCAGCGGGGACCACGGGATGACGCCCAGGCCGTAGCCCTCGGCGGCCGGGATGACCTCCATCTCGGCGCGGCGCTCGGCGAGGTTGTAGAGGCACTGCTCGCTGACCAGGCCGTACGAGCCGCGGCGGGCGGCGGTCTCGTTGGCGCGGGCGATGTGCCAGCCGGCGTGGTTGGACGAGCCGACGTAGAGGATCTTGCCCTGCTGGACGAGCACGTCCATGGCCTGCCAGATCTCGTCCCAGGGCGTGTCCCGGTCGACGTGATGGAACTGGTAGAGGTCGATGTAGTCGGTGCCCAGCCGTTTGAGGCTGGCGTCCACCGACCGCCGGATGTTGAGCGCGGAGAGCTTGTCGTGGTTGGGCCAGACCTTGCCGTCGTCGGTTGCCATGTTGGCGTAGAGCTTGGTGGCCAGCACGGTCTTGTCCCGCCGGCCGCCGTCCTTGGCGAACCAGGAGCCGAGGATCTCCTCCGTACGGCCCTTGTTGGCTCCCCAGCCGTAGACATTGGCGGTGTCGAAGAAGTTGATGCCCGCGTGGAGCGCCGCATCCATGATGGTGTGGCTGTCGGCCTCGTCCGTCTGAGGCCCGAAGTTCATCGTCCCGAGGACGAGTCGGCTGACCTTGAGTCCGGTGCGTCCGAGCTGCGTGTACTTCATGGTTGCCCAGCCAACGCCTTGAAGTGCACTCGAAGCAAGGACCGTTCGGGGTGGCGGTCAGCGTTGCGGATGCCGCGCCGAGGAGGCGAGGGTGCCTTGCCGCGGCGGGACCGGGCGGGGCCTCCGGCGCCCGGCCGCGGCGAAGAGCAGCAGCGCGACCGGGGTGCAGCAGGCCGCCGCCACCGGCAGGGCACCGGGTCCGTACGAGGCGAGCAGCCGGCCGCCGAGGGCGCCGCCCAGCGAGGCGCCGGCGTAGACCGCGCTGCTGGTGAGCGCGAGCGCCTGCGGCCCGTGCGCGGAGCCGGCCAGCGTCAGCACACGGGTCTGTACGGCGGGCGGTATCGCCCATGCCGCGGCCGCCCAAACGAACAGCAGCGGGACGACGAGGGCGAGGGCGGCGGGCCGCCGCACCCCGCACAGGGCGAGCCCGGCCGTGGCCGCGGCGAACACCAGCGCCGCCGTGGCGAAGGCGGCCCCGGCGCCCCAGCGGTCCACCAGCGTGCCGCCCGCCCGCGCGCCCGAGATGCCGGCGACGCCGGTGAGCGCCAGCAGCACACCGAGCGTGCCGGGGGTGACGCCCGCCAGGTCGTGGAGGAACGGCGCGAGGTAGGTCTGCAGCAGCAGATTGCCCAGCACCGCGACGGCCGCGGCGAGCAGGGCGTACAGGACGGCGGGCCGGTTCGGCGGGCGGAGACGGGCGGCGAGCGGTGTGGCGGGGGCGGGCGGCAGCGCGGGGAGGGTGCCGCGGACGAGGAGCAGGGCCGCGAGCCCGAGCGTCCCGCCCAGGGCGAAGGTGGCCCGCCAGCCCAGCGCCGCCCCGGCCCAGGTGCCGGCCGGTACCCCGAGGACCATGGCGCCGGTCAGCCCGGCCATGACGGTGGCGAGGCTGCGGCCCCGTCGTTCCGGCGGTGCGAGCCGGGCGGTCGCGGCGAGGGCGGTGGGCAGGGCGACGGCGGCGGCGAGCGCGGCCAGTACCCGGAGCGCCATCAGCGCGACGTAGGAACTGGTCAGGAGAACCGCGAAGTTGGCGAGGCAGAAGAGGGCCAGCGCGGCGGTGAGCAGTGCCCGGCGGGGGAGCCGGGCGGTGCTGACGGCGGCGACCGGGGCGGCCACCGCGCAGACCACGGAGAAGACGGTGACGAGCTGTCCGGCGGCGGCCTGGCTGACCGTCAGCCCCCGGGCGAGTGCGGGCAGTACGCCGGCGATCACGAAGTCGTCGGTCTGGAGGGCGAAGGCGCAGAGGGTGAGGGCGCAGAGCCAGGGGGCGGGGAGGCGTCCTCGTAAGGGGGCTGTCGTCAACATACCCATTAACGTAACACTCGTTTCCCTAATTAGGGTGGGTGGTGTCCCACCAAAGGGTCTGCCAGAGGGTCTGCCAACGGGTCTGTTCAGAGGGGCCGTCAGTGGGCCCGCAGGCCCGGAGCATTCCGCACGTCCCCGAGATCGCCGCACCGCCCAGAAGATCCCCGCACCGCCCAGAGATCCCCGCACCACGAGGAGTCCGACCGATGGCCAGGCCCCGCGACCCCCACCGCCGTACCGAGATCCTCGACGCGGCCATCGGCCACCTCGCCGAGACCGGGATCTCCAACCTCTCCCTGCGCCCGCTGGCCCAGGCGCTCGGGCACAGCACACGGGTGCTCACCCACCACTTCGCGGACAAGGACGATCTGCTGACGGCCGTACTGGAGCGGCTGGACGAGATCCAGCACGGGCAGCTGCGGGCCACCGAGGGCTGGGACGACGCCTCGCTGGGCATCGGCGCGATCGTGCGGGATTCCTGGCGGCGTCATCTGGAGCCCGGCAACCTCGGCGCGACCCGGCTCATCCACGAGATCGAGGGGTTGGCGGCGGCCGGCAGGCTCGGCGGCCGGGTCCCCAAGTTCCTCGCGGACCGTGCCGAGTTCGTCGCCGGCGCCCTGCAGGCCCGCGGTCTCGCCCCCGAGGCGGCGCGGGTCCACGCCACCTTCCTGAACAGTGCCTACGCGGGTCTGCAGACCGACTTCCTGGTCACCGGTGACCGCGTGCGCACCGAGGCCGCGCTGGCGGAGCTGTGTGCGCTGGCCGACTCCTGGACAGCGGCGGCCGTCTCCTGACCGTCACCGGCCGGGGCCTCACGGGGACGGGACGGCCACCGCCGGCGAGCCGGCGGTGTACGGGCCGCCGACGCCCCACGCCTGGTGCATCGCATCGGCGAACGCCCCGGCCAGCAGGTGCTCTCCCCACTCCGACGGATGGGTTCCGTCGTACGTGGCACGGCAGGTCTCCCACCCGGCCGGTTCGGAGGCCAGCAGCAACGGCGAGGCGGGGGTGGAGAGATCGGCGACGGCCTTGGCCAGCAGCTCGTTGAAGCGTGCGCACTCCGCACCGAACGCGGCGTCCGCCGCCGCCCGCACATTGGGGATCACCGGCATCAGCACCGCCCGCAGGTGCGGCGCCGCCTCCCGTGCCGCTGCCACGAACCGCCGTACGTTCTCCGCGGTCTGCCCGGCGTTCGTATAGAAACCGAGGTCTATCAGGCCGAGCGAGACCAGCAGGGTGTCGGCCTCGTGGAGGCGCACCGCGTCACCGATCAGCGGGGCCATGTGCAGCCAGCCCTCGCCCCAGCCGGCGAGATGACGGCGGGCCTCCGCGGGGAAGCCGGGGTCGGCATAGGCGGATGAGGTGTCCGTGCCCTCGGTGGGTTCATGGAGCGTGTGGCGCGGCCCGACGATGCGGTACGGCCCGTCGAAGGCCGCGTTCAGGTGCTGCCACATGCGGTAACGCCAGGTGAAATCGCCGGTGCTGCCGATCGTCATGGAGTCACCGACGAACATGATCCTCATCCGGACATGATGGCCGAGAATCCTTACCGGCCGGTACGTGACGCTGGACACGCCACGCCCGTCCGGCACGGAGCGCCGGGGCCGGGGCGGCCACCGAGCCCCCGCGCCGCGGCCCGGGATGGCAGTCTGTGCCCATGCGTTCGCTTCTGTGCGCGGCCGGTGCCGCAGGAATCCTGTGGTCGGCGGCCGTCGTTCCCGCCGCCGCCGACGAGCCCGACGGCTTCACCATCAGCGATCCCCGGATCACCGAGTCCAGCGGGCTGGCCGCCAGCCGCACGCACCCCGGGATCTACTGGACCCACAACGACAGTGACGACGGCCCCTACCTCTACGCCGTCGACGGCAAGTCCGGCCGTACGGTCGCCCGCATCACGCTGCGCGGTGTCGGCGCGCCGCGCGATGTCGAGGCGATCTCGGCCGGCCCGGACGGTGACCTCTACGTCGGCGACATCGGCGACAACCTCGGCGGCAGCTGGAACCACGTCTGGATCTACCGCTTCCCCGAGCCGAAGCGGCTGCGCGACACCACCGTCACCGCCACCCAGTTCGTGGTGAAATACGCCGACGGGCCGCGGGACGCCGAGGCGATGATGGTGCACCCCAAGACCGGCCGGGTCTATCTCGCCAGCAAGAAGCAGGGCGGCGGTGGCGCCCTCTACGAGGGCCCGCGGCAGCTCACCGCCTCCGGCAGCAACACCTTCCGCAAGGTCGCCCCGGTCGATCTGTGGGTGACCGACGGCGCGTTCTCCCCCGACGGCACCCGTCTGGTGCTGCGCAGCTACTTCGGTTCCCGGATCTACCGCTGGCAGGACGGCCGCCCGAAGGACCTCGGCAGCGTGGGCGTACCGGTCCAGCAGCAGGGCGAATCGGTCACCTTCACCGCGGACGGCCGCACCCTGATGTACGGCTCCGAGGGCGGCGGCAGTGCCGTCGAGCCGGTCGGGCTGAGCGACGAGCAGCTCCCGGACGCGGCCAAGGACGATCCGGCGAACGGTGACGGCGCCAACGGCCAGGGCGGGAAGGGGGGTTCGGGCACGGACCTGGACCCGGGTTTCATCAAGGGGGCCATGGTCCTCGCCCTGGCCACGGGGCTGGTCGTCGTGCTCCGCAGGCTGGTGCGGCGGCGGTAGGGGACCGGCCCGCCTCGTCACCTCACGGTGTGTCCGTCGGGGCGGTGCGGGTGGCGATGAGTGCCGCGATGCCGTCCAGGAGCGCGGCCAGGCCCAGCTCGAAGACGGAGCTGTTGTCGCCGGCGAACGTGTCCTCGTCCAGGGCGGCGAGGGCGGGGTAACGGCCGCTCAGCATCACCTGGGACAGCACCGGCTCCTGTGACTGCCAGAAGTCCGCATTGCTGATGCCGGTCCGCTGCTCGGCGAGGGCGGAGTTGAGCTCGGTGCGGGAGATGCCGGTGAGGAAGCCGCCGAAGGTCACCAGTACGTGGATCTTCTCGCGGTCGGTCAGGCCGGTGCCGGCCAGGGCGCGCACCGAGTACTCCAGTGAGTCCAGGGCGTTGGGGCCGAGCAGCGGGCGGGCCTGGTCGACCTGGAGCAGCCAGGGGTGCCGTTCGTATTGCTGCCGGCTGCCGCGGGCGAGGGCCTCCATCGCGGGGCGCCAGCCGGCGGCCGGGTCGGGGTGGGCGTCGGCGTCGAACTCCGCGACCTTGTCGAGCATCAGGTCGAGGAGTTCGGCCTTGCCAGGGACGTAGCGGTAGAGCGACATGGTGCCGACGCCGAGGTCGGTGGCGACCCGGCGCATGGACAGCGCGCCGAGCCCTTCGGCATCGGCGACCGCCACCGCGGCGGTGACGATGCGGTCGAGGGTGAGGCCCGGTTTGGGGCCGCGGCTGGGCCGTTCGCCGAGGCCCCAGAGCAGCTCCAGGCTGCGCGAGACATCGCCGCTGCCGCTGTGTTCTGTCGTCGTCATCGTGCGGCCATCCTATGCCGCCGCCCAAAAACTGAGTACGGCGTACGCGCAATCGGGTACGGTGTACCCAGTTTTCGATCCGGAGGGGAGCGGCGATGGCCGGCAGTACGAGCGGGAATGCGTGGGGAACAAGGGGCGGGGTGGCGACGGCGGGTGCCGGAAAGGCGCCGGCGCCGCCCGATGCGGCGGTGCGCGCGGAGGGTCTGGAGAAGCGGTACGGCGACAAACGGGCCCTGGACGGCCTCGACCTGACCGTCCACCGCGGCACGGTGCACGGCCTCCTCGGGCCGAACGGGGCGGGCAAGACCACCGTCGTCCGCATCCTGGCCACCCTGTTGCGACCGGACGGCGGACGGGCGACGGTCGCCGGGCACGAGGTGGTGCGGTCGCCGCAGCAGGTGCGCGCCAGGATCGGACTCGCGGGTCAATATGCCGCCGTGGACGGCATCTTGACCGGACGTCAGAACCTGGAGATGTTCGGCAAGCTCTTCCATCTGGGCGCCCGCCGGGCGCGGGTGCGGGCCACGGAGCTGCTGGACCAGTTCGGGCTGGGCGACGCGGCCGGGAAATCGGCCCGCACTTACAGCGGCGGGATGCGCCGCCGCCTCGACCTCGCCGCGAGCCTGATCCTCGCACCCGAGGTGCTCTTCCTGGACGAGCCGACCACGGGCCTCGACCCGCGCGGCCGCAACGAGGTCTGGGAGTCGGTCCGCGGGCTCACCGCGACCGGCACCACCGTATTGCTGACCACCCAATACCTCGACGAGGCCGACCAGTTGGCCGACCGGGTCTCCGTCATCGAACACGGGCGGACGATCGCCGACGGCACGCCCGCCGAGCTGAAGCGGCAGATCGGCGGCGAGCGCCTCCAGGTGGTGCTGCGCGATCCGGCCGATCTCCCGCACGCGGTACGGACCGTGGCGCGGGTCGCCGCGAACGGCGTGGCGCCCACGACGGACGAGGCGGAGCGGCGGGTCGGCGCCCCGGTGACGGAAGGCGTCGCCGCACTGACCGAGGTTGCGCGCACCCTCCAGGACGAGGGCATCGGCGTCGAGGACATCGGGCTGCGCCGCCCCACGCTCGACGAGGTCTTTCTGCGCCTCACCGGACGCGGTACGGCCGAGGCCGGGAAGGAGGTGGCCGCATGAGCGCCGGCACCGTGCTGCACATCCCGCACGACGACGGCCCCGCCCCGTGGAGGCCGGCCGGTGCGGACGACGGCCCCGTGCGCCGTCTCTACTGGGCCTTCGCCGACTGTCTGACCATCGTCCGCCGGGATCTGACCCATCTCGTCCGGCAGCCCGTGATCATTGCCTGGCAGCTGGGCTTCCCGATCGTCTCCGTGGTGCTCTTCGTCTATGTCTTCGGCAGCGCGATGAACGTCGGAGGCGGGGTGGACTACTCGACGTTCGCGATGCCCGGCATCTTCGCGATGACGATCTCCTTCGGCTTCATGAACACCGCGGTGGCCGTCGTCGTCGACCGGGACCACGGGGTCACCGACCGGTTCCGCTCCCTGCCGATGGCGACGTCCGCCGTGGTCAGCGGGCGCGGGGTCGCCGATGTGATCGGCGCGACCGTCGATCTCGTGGTGCTGGCCGCGATCGCCGTGGTCGTCGGCTGGCGCTCCCACGGCAGCCCGGCCGCCACCCTCGCCGCTTTCGGCCTGCTGCTGCTTCTGCGCTTCGCCCTCACCTGGATCGGCGTCTACCTCGGCCTCCTGGCACCCAACCAGGAATCGGCCGGCGGCCTCTACGCCGTCGCCTTCCCCTTCGGCATGATCTCCAGCGTCTTCACCCCGCCGTCGATGATGCCGGACTGGCTGGGCACGATCGCGATGTGGAACCCGGTGTCCTCGACGGCCGGCGCCATCCGTGAACTCTTCGGCAACCCGGCCACCACGGGCGGCAGTTGGGTCGAACAGCATGCGGTGCTGATGGCGGTGCTCTGGCCGGCCGTCCTCACCGCGGTCTTCCTGCCGCTGGCGGTACGGCGCTTCCGGCGGCTGAGCCGCTGAGCACGGACCGCAAGCACACAGCGCACAGGCCCCGGCGGGCGCCCGCCGGGGCCTGTGCGCAGGGTGCCGGACAGCCGGTTACAGCTTGCCGATGACGTGGTCGATGCAGGCCGTCAGGGCCTCGACGTCCGCCGGGTCGATCGCCGGGAACATCGCGATCCGCAGCTGGTTGCGGCCGAGCTTGCGGTAGGGCTCGGTGTCGACGATGCCGTTGGCGCGCAGGGCCTTGGCGACGGCCGCGGCGTCGATGTTGTCATCGAAGTCGATCGTGCCGATGACCTGCGAGCGCTTGGCCGGGTCGGTGACGAACGGGGTGGCGTACTTGGAGTCCTCGGCCCAGCCGTAGAGGGTGCGCGAGGAGGCGGCGGTGCGGCGGACCGCCCAGTCCAGACCGCCCTGGCCGTTGATCCACTCCAGCTGCTCATTGAGCAGGAAGAGGGTGGACAGCGCCGGGGTGTTGTACGTCTGGTTCTTCAGCGAGTTGTCGATCGCCGTGGGCAGCGAGAAGAACTCCGGGATGTGCCGGCCGGACGCGTGGATGGCGCGGGCGCGCTCCAGCGCGGCGGGGGAGAAGGCCGCCAGCCACAGACCGCCGTCGGAGGCGAAGGACTTCTGCGGGGCGAAGTAGTAGACATCGGTCTCGGTGATGTCCACGGGCAGACCGCCGGCGCCGGAGGTGGCGTCGACCAGGACCAGCGCGCCCTCGTCGGCGCCCGCGACCCGCTTGATGGGGGCGGCGACACCGGTCGAGGTCTCGTTGTGGGTGAAGCCGTAGACGTCCACGCCCTGTTCGGCCTGCGCCTGCGGGTGGTCGCCCGGGTCGGCGGAGATGACGGTGGGCTCCTCCAGCCACGGCGCCAGCTTGGCGGCCTTGGCGAACTTCGAGGAGAACTCACCGAAGCTGAGGTGCTGGGACTTGCGCTCGATCAGGCCGTGCGTCGCGATGTCCCAGAAGGCGGTGGAGCCGCCGTTGCCGAGGACGACCTCGTAGCCCTCGGGGAGCTGGAAGAGGTCGCGTACGCCGTCGCGCACCTTGCCGACCAGGTTCTTGACCGGGGCCTGGCGGTGGGACGTGCCGAGAAGTGAGCTACCGGTGGCGGCGAGGGCGCCGAGCGCCTCCGTACGCACCTTGGAGGGGCCCGCGCCGAAGCGTCCGTCGGCGGGCTTGATGTCAGCGGGAATCTGGATATCAGCCACGGGGGAAGCCTAATCCGTCGCGCTGCGGGCTCCGGCGCCGCGTCCAGCGGGTGAGATGCGGGCCGCCCATACGGTGGACGGCCGGGTCTAGGGCGTGTCGCCTGCGTAGACGGCGGTGAGGGCGGCGGCGGCCTCGGCCATCACCCGGCGGGCCTCCGGCGGGGCGAGCACTTCGAGGGAGTCGCCGAACTGGAGCAGCTGACGGACCGCGGGGAGGACGGGGTACGCCAGATCGAGGGTGGCCCAGTCCCCGCCCTCGTCGCCGTCACCCGTACGGGGCGGCCCGGTCAGCGCCCCGCCGAGGATCCGCACCGCCAGATCCAGCCGTTCCCGGCGGATCCGGGCGGTCACCCATACGTCCGCGGGCCGGTCCTCGACTTGGCGCCGCAGCTGCTGCCACACCTCGGCGAGCTCCACACCCGCGCGGCGCCGTACCGGGACGTCGGTGAGGGTCGCGGATGCCACCCGGTCGGCCCGGAAGAGCTGCGGCCGGCCGCGCCGGTCCGCGACGAGGTACCAGGTGCCGGCCTTGGCCACCAGCCCGTACGGGTCGACGGTGTACGTCCGCAGCCGGGTCTCGCCGCTGTGGCGGTAGTGGATACGGAGCCGGAGGTCGGTGAAGACGGCCGTGTGCAGCACATCGAGGTCCACCGCGGGGCGCGCGGCGGCGGCGTCGCCGGACGGCCCGTCAGCCGAAGGGGCGGACGACGGGCGGGGCGTCCACTTGTCCGGGTCGACCAGGATGCGGCGCCCGGCCAGCTCCGCGGCCGGCCGGTGCGGGGCGGGCAGCGCCGCCATCACCTTGCGCAGCGCCGAGCGCAGCGCGTCGTCCAGGCCGAGGGCGCTGTGGGCACCCTGCGCGGCCAGGATGAACAGGGCCCGCGCCTCGTCGGTGGTCATCCCCGTGACATCCGTACGGAAGCCGGGCAGCAGCGCGATCCCGCCGTGCCGGCCGCGTTCGGCGTAGACCGGCACCCCGGCCGCCGACAGTGCCTCGACATCGCGGTAGACGGTCCGGGCGGAGACCTCCAGCCGCTCGGCGAGCTCCGCCGCCGGCACCCGGCCGCGGGTCTGGAGCAGCAGCACGATCGAGAGCAGACGGGACGACTTCACAGCCGCCTTTATATATGACGACGGGTGTCAAGTTATCGCGCCAGAGTGCGGGGCATGGAGACCAACGACCTCGCTCTGCCGTCCGCGCCCGCACCACTCGACCCCGCCGCCCTCGCCGCCCTCGTGGACCGGGTCCGGGGCCCGGTCCTGGTCCCCGGGGACGACGGCTACGACGCCGAGCGGTCCGGCTTCCAGCTGGCCCGTCAGCACCGGCCCGCCGTGATCGTCGGTGCGCGCGGTGCCGAGGACGTCGTCGCCGCGGTGCGCTTCGCCCGCGATCAGGGGCTGCCGGTCGCGGTCCAGGCCACCGGGCACGGGCTGTCCGCGGCCACCGACGGCGGGCTGTTGATCAGTACCCGGCGGATGGCCGGGGTGCGGGTGGACGCGGCGGCCGGCACCGCGCACGTCGAGGCGGGCGTCGTCTGGGGACAGGTCGTCGAGGCGGCGGCCCCGCACGGACTCGCCCCGCTCAACGGCTCCTCCCCGGGCGTCGGCGTCATCTCGTACACCCTCGGGGGCGGCGTCGGGGTGCTGGCCCGGACGTACGGCTTCGCCGCCGACCAGGTGCGGTCCGTCGGCCTTGTGACCGCCGACGGCAGGCTGCGGCACCTCACCGCGGACACCGATCCCGAGCTGTTCCGGGCGCTGCTCGGCGGCGGCCACGGCCTGGGGGTGGTGACCGCGATGGAGTTCGGGCTGGTGCCGGTGGCCCGGCTGTACGGCGGGCAGCTGGTGTTCGGCGCCGAGCAGATCGACGAGGCGCTGGCGGCGTATTTGCGCTGGACCGAGACCGTGCCGGACGCGCTGACCTCGTCGCTCGCCCTGATCGCCTACCCGGACCTCCCGCAGCTGCCCGGGTCGCTGCGCGGCCGCTACCTGGCGCACATCCGGATCGCCTATACGGGGAGCGCCGCGGAGGGCGAGCGGCTGGTGGCCCCGCTACGGGCGGTGGGCCCACGGGTGAGCGACGACCTGCGAGAGATGCCGTACGCCGAGTCGCACACCATTCACCGGGACCCGAGCGATCCGCATGCCTACGACGGGGACAACGCGCTGCTCAGCGGGCTGGACGCGGCCGCGCTGCGTCGGGTGGCGGCGCTGACCGGACCGTCCGCGCCGGTGATGACCGTGGTCCAGCTCAACCATCTCGGCGGTGCGCTGTCCGCCGGGACCGGCGCCGTCGGCCACCGGGACGCCCGGTATGCGCTGCGGCTGCTGTCACCGCTGAGGGGAGCCGCGGCGGGCGACGGGCCAGGCAACGAGGGGTCCGACCCCGCCCTGGCGACCGTACGGGCGCTGCACGCCGAGGCGCTGGCGGCCGTCGCGCCCTGGCGGCTCGGCCGGAGCGTGAACTTCCTCTTCGGCGGGCACGGGCACCGGCCGGACGCCGCGGAGGTGGCGCGCAGTGTGCACGGCACCGACGAGCACCGCCGGCTGGCCGGACTCAAGGCCCGCCACGACCCGGAGAACGTCTTCCGCTTCCACCCCGCCGGCGCCGCCGCGGCGGACCGGACACCGGCAGCCGCAACCTTCTCCGGCTGACGGTCCGCCGCCACGCACTCCGGCGTACGGCCGCAACTCGCCCGGCGATCGGGCCTGCCGACCACCCATGAACCCGTCCCAGTGGGCAGGCTGGAGACATGGCTGATCGTACGGAGACGGAGAAGCGGGATCTGGCGAAGGAGTTGGCGGCCGCGGTCCGGGGGGAGGTCTCGTTCGCCGCGGCCGACCGGGCACTGATGACGATGGACGCGTCCAATTACCGGCGGGTGCCCAGAGCGGTGGTCGCGCCCCGGGACGCCGAGGACGTCGCGGCGGCGCTGCGGGTGTGCCGGGAGCACGGGGTGCCGGTGGTGCCGCGCGGCGGCGGGACCAGTATCGCGGGGCAGGCGACCGGCGTCGGGGTGGTGCTGGACTTCACCCGGCACATGAGGCGGATCGTGTCGCTGGACCCCGCCGCCCGCACCGCCGTCGTCCAGCCCGGCGTCATCCTGGACGACCTGCGGGCGGCGGCCGGCGCCCACGGACTGACCTTCGGCCCCGACCCCTCCACCCACAGCCGCTGCACCCTCGGCGGCATGATCGGCAACAACTCCTGCGGTTCGCACTCGGTGGCCTGGGGCACCACCGCCGACAGCGTCCGCGAGCTGGAGCTGCTGACCTACGGCGGCGAGCGGGTACGGGCCGGCCGCGGCACCGACCCCACCGGTGCCCCCACCGGACTGCCCCCGCGCCTGAGGGACGGCGTAAAAGCCCTGGTGGACGGCGAGTTGGCGCTGCTGCGCACCGGCTACCCCGACCTTCCCCGCCGGATCTCCGGCTACGCCCTGGACGCGCTGCTCCCGGAGAAGGGCACCGACCTGGCCCGCGCCCTCACCGGCAGCGAGGGCACCCTCGGGGTACTGACCGAGGCGGCCGTACGCCTCGTGGAGACCCCCGCGGCCCGGGTGCTCGCCGTCCTCGCCTACCCCGACGAGAGCGCCGCCGCCGAGGCCGCGCACACCCTCCTCCCGCACGGCCCGATGACCGTCGAGGGGATGGCCGCCGATCTGGTGGGCGACGCCGCCGGGCTGCCCAAGGGCGGCGCCTGGCTGTTCGTGGAGATGGGCGGTGCGAGCCCGGGTGAGGCGGCAGCCCGCGCGCAGGCGCTCTGCCGGGCGGCCGCCGCGGACGGCAGCACCGACCACACCGTCGTCACCGACCCGGCCGGCCAGCGAGCGCTCTGGCGGATCCGTGAGGACGCCTCGGGCACCGCCACCCGGCTGCCTGACGGCAGTGAGGCCTGGCCCGGCTGGGAGGACTGCGCCGTCCCCCCGGCACAGCTGGGCCCCTACCTCCGCGACTTCCGCGCCCTGCTCACCCAGCACGGCCTGCGCGGCACCCCCTACGGTCACTTCGGCGACGGCTGCATCCACATCCGCATCGACTTCGACCTGCTGACCCCGCCCGGCATCCGCCGCTTCCGGGACTTCTCCTACGACCTGGGCGAGCTGGTCGTCGCGCACGGCGGTTCGCTCTCGGGCGAGCACGGCGACGGCCAGGCCCGCGCCGAACTGCTCCCGAAGATGTACGGCCCCGAACTCGTCCGCGTCTTCGAGCAGTTCAAGTCGCTCTGGGACCCGGCTGCCGGCCTCAACCCCGGCATGCTCGTCCGCCCCGCACGGCTCGACGAGAACCTCCGCTTCGAGGTGCTGCCCTCGCGCCCGGTCCCGGTGGAATTCGGCTATCCGCACGACAACGGCGACTTCTCCGCCGCCGTCCGCCGCTGCGTGGGCGTCGCCAAATGCCGCAACACCACGACGGGTCCGGGCTCGACCGACGTCATGTGCCCGTCCTTCCGCGCCACCGGCGAGGAGCAGCACTCCACCCGCGGCCGGGCCCGTCTGCTGCACGAGATGCTGGCCGGCGAGGTGATCACGGACGGCTGGCAGTCGCCGGAGGTGCACGACGCCCTCGACCTCTGCCTCTCCTGCAAGGGCTGCCGCAGCGACTGCCCGGTAGGCGTCGACATGGCCACCTACAAGGCGGAATTCCTGCACCACCACTACGAGGGCCGGGTGCGCCCCGCCGCGCACTACTCGATGGGCCGCCTCCCCCAGTGGCTGCACGCCGCCGCCCCGCTGGCCCCCGCCCTCAACGTCCTCGCCCGTACGCCGCTGGCCGCCGTCGCCAAACGCCTCGGCGGAATCGCCGCCGAGCGGCCGATCCCCGCACTGGCCACCGAGACCTTCACCCGCTGGTGGTGGCGCCGGCGCCGCGGGACGGCGGGCGGGGCCGGGGAGCTGTCCGGTGGCGGCACGGTGACTGGGGCCGGGGAGCTGTCCGGTGGCGGCACGGTGACTGGGACAGGGGAGCTGTCCGGTGGCCGCACGACGGCCGGGGCCGGGTCCCCGTCCGACGCCCGCACGGTCATCCTCTGGCCCGACACCTTCACCAACCACCTTTCCCCGGAGGTGGGCCGCGCCGCCGTACGCGTCCTGGAAGCGGCCGGACTGCGCCCCCTCCTGCCGCCGACCGCCCCGCTACGCCAGCCCGGCGGCGCCCTCCCTCAGCCCGTCCTTCCCCGCCTCCACCGCCCACCCCTCTGCTGCGGCCTCACCTACGTCTCCACCGGACAACTCGACCGGGCCCGAACCGTCATGCGCCGCACCGTCGAGGTCCTCAGCCCCCTCCTCCAGGACGGCCACCCCCTGGTCGTCCTCGAACCGAGCTGCGCCGCCGCCCTCCGCACGGACCTGCCGGAACTGCTCTCCGACGACCCCCGGGCGGCCCGACTGGCCTCCTCCGTACGCACCTTCGCGCAAGCCCTGGAAGAACTGGCCCCCGACTGGCAGCCACCCCGCATCGACCGCCCCATCGCCGGCCAGACCCACTGCCACCAACATGCGGTCCTCGGCGACGCGGCCGAACGCCGCCTCCGCGAACGCGCGGGCCTCACCGGTTCGTTGACCGGCGGCTGCTGCGGCCTGGCCGGCAACTTCGGCTTCGAGCGCGGCCACTACGACGTCTCGGTGGCCTGCGCCGAGGACCAACTCCTCCCCGCAGTACGGGAATCCGCCCCGGGAACGGAAATCCTCGCGGACGGCTTCTCGTGCCGTACTCAGCTTGATCAACTGAGCGACCGCCCGGGCCGCCATCTGGCGGAGGTGCTGGCGGAGGCGTTGGGGGAGGGGGCGTGATGTATACGTGCGGCAATATCCGCGACTGACGGGGGACGGGCCGGGCCCGGCGCTCGCACCAGAAGCCGGGCGTGAGGAGGGACAACGCTGCCTCGCGCGTCATGGGGCCGACCGAAGTCATACGTGACAGCAAGCACCCAGCCGGCCCTCGCCTCATCGTGGGCGAGGGCGCGTGGGGATCGTTCATGGAAACGCTCAAGACCGAAGATCCCGCGGCCTTCTGAGGCCACCGGCGTTCATTCGAGCGCAAGGCCAGGGCGAGGCCTTCAAAAACCCGGGTGGCGTGCGGGACACGATGGTAGCGTGATCATCCGTTCGATTGGTGCATGTGGGCAGGACAGCGAGGCGCGAGGGCCCTGAACCGCCATACGCGGGACCTCCGTATCGCCGATGCGGCACGTTCCGGTGGGTGCTCTCGTATCCCGGTGCCCGTCAGCCGACGTTGCCGAGTGTGCGCATGACCGGCGCGCACTCGCTGAGAAAGGCTGCGCCACGAAAATGCAACTGGGGGAAGCTCCATGCAGGAAAAGAGGGGAAGTTCCATGCGTGACAAGGCTCGTACGAACCACCGGGGCGGAGCGCTGCGTCGTACAGCTGCCGCTGCGTCTCTGGCCCTGATCGCGGGGGCTCTGCCTGTGGCCCTCGCGACGCCGGCCTCGGCGTCCCAGTCAGACTGCACTGCTTATCTGAAGGGGAGGGGCTACAACGTCGGCGCCGGGGTGAAGCATGCATGTGCGACCGCGGCACATGCCTCAGGCCCGGCGGGCCGCGACATGTGTTGGCGGGAGCTACAGGAACTCGGCGTCAAGAGCGACTACGGACTCACGGCCTGCGGCCTGGCGTAACAAGCGCAGATCGGCTTCATGGCTGACGTGACGCCGACGCACTCCGGCCTCGGCCAGGAGTACGGCGAAGGGCGGACGGCGGTGTACTCCGCGGAGCGCGATGCTCCGGCCCGAGCGGGACGACAACGCTGACAAGACCGTCAGCCCGCACGTTCGTCTTCCAACAGCAGGCCCCCGGGACTTGGTTCCGGGGGCCTGCTGCGTATACCGCCTCCGCTGCCCGGCGCGGAACTCCTCATCTCCTGCCGCGGGCCCGCCGCATGAGGCGACTTCAGGAGGACGACAGCCAGGGCGGCAATCCCAGCGGGGGCTGTGGTGACGGCCAGGGCTGAGGCCCGTCAGTGGTCCGTGATCCGGGTGGGCCCCGCTCCGCCCAGGTGATGCCGCCGGCGTGCGCGGACTGGCTGCTGAAGCCGGCCGCCCGGATCGAGGCGACGTTCGCTGGTGGTGGCGCCGTCACAGGGCGACGGCCACCAGGGGAGCCTCCGTCCGTTCGGCGACGGCTACTGGGGGAGTCTCCGTCCGTTCGGCGACGGCTACTGGGGGAGTCTCCGTCCGTTCGGCGACGGCTACTGGGGGAGTCTCCGTCCGTTCGGCGACGGCTACTGGGGGAGTCTCCGTCCGTTCGGCGACGGCTACTGAGGGAGTCTCCGGCCGTTCGACGACGCCACCGGGGGAACCTCCGCCCGCACCGTCATCCTCTGGCCCGACACCTTCACCAACCACCTCTCCCCGGAGGTGGGCCGCGCCGCCGTACACGTCCTGGAAGCGGCCGGACTGCGCCCCCTCCTGCCGCCGACCGCCCCACTGCGCCAGCCCGGCGGCGCCCTCACTCAGTCCGTCCTTCCCCGCCTCCACCGCCCTCCCCTGTGCTGCAGCCTCACCTACGTCTCCACCGGACAACTCGACCGGGCCCGAACCGTCATGCGCCGCACGATCGAGGCCCTGAGCCCCCTCCTCCAGGACGGCCACCCCCTGGTCGTCCTCGAACCGAGCTGCGCCGCCGCCCTCCGCACGGACCTGCCGGAACTGCTCTCCGACGACCCCCGGGCGGCCCGACTGGCCTCCTCCGTAAGAACCTTCGCCCAAGCCCTGGAAGAACTGGCCCCCGACTGGCAAGGACCAACTCCTCCCCGCAGTACGGGAATCCGCCCCCGGAACGGAAATCCTCGCGGACGGCTTCTCGTGCCGTACTCAGTTTGATCAACTGGGCGACCGTCCGGGACGCCATCTGGCGGAGGTGCTGGCGGAGGTGCTGGCGGAGGCGTTGGGGGAGGCGGACGAGCCGGGAGGGCTGGGCGAGCTGGGAGGGTCCGGGGAGTGGGGAGTGTCAGGAGCGCCGGGAATGCCGGGAGCGCCGGAAGTACCGGGAGCGCCGGGAGAAGGGTGACGTTCGCGGGGGTGTACGGGGCCGGTGCGCGCCGGGGGGTGCGCACCGGTGCGTACCGGCCCCGGGCGACGGCCTGGTGTGCATCCAACGGCGGCTTCCGTGGCACCGGCGGCCGGGTGGGTGCAGGTGTGCCGGGAACACTGACAGTGCAGGTGAGAAGCCAACCGGCGGTCCTGTGCGCGCGGCGTGGAAGGACAACGCGTCCGAACGCCGCGACGGAGCCAGGGAGCGCCGCGACATTCTGGGGGCGATGGTGCGGAGTTTTGACCTCAAGGCAGAAGCGGAAATGCGGCTGGACTCCGACCGCCGGGCCGAGGAGCTGGCGCGCAAGCGCGGCGAGAAGCCCACGCCGGCCACGGACGGCACCCAAGGACCCGCTCACGCTGACGGGCCGCCCGCGGCGGGGGCGGCGGATGCCGGCGACGGAGAGGAAGAGGGCGTGTCTTAGTACTCCAGCTGCAGATCGTGATCAGGCTCGTTCGAGGCCGGTGCGCGGTGCTGCTCTACGCTGCCCTTCATGATCGCCAAGCTGCAGTGTGTGGTGTTGGACTGTGCCGATATCGTTGAGCTGTCCCGGTTCTACCAGTCGCTTCTCGGCGGTGTGGTGAACCAGCCGGATCCGCGGTGGTCGCTCGACGACGGCTGGGCGACGCTCCACACCGATGGTGGGTTCGTGATGGCCTTCCAACGAGTGGAAGATCATCAGTCACCGCGGTGGCCGGATCCCGCTCGGCCCCAGCAGTTCCACCTCGACCTGGGGGTCAAGGACCTGGACCAAGCTCAGGAAGACGTGCTCAAGCTGGGTGCCACCATGCTCGATGAGGGGGACGGGAGGCGGAGTTGGCGCATCTTCGCTGATCCGGCAGGTCACCCGTTCTGTCTCGTCCGGGACTGACCGGAGACACCGCAGGGGTGCGGCCACCTTTGATCAGGCGAGTACGACGTCCAGACACCGAGGCTGACGACGGCAAGAGGGCCAGCCCATGAGCTTCATGCCGTCGCTCGCAGCTTCACCGCAACGCCTCAAGCGCCTTCAGGATGAGCGCCCGCGCCTCCGCGCCGTACACGGCCATGCTGCGCAGCTGCTCGAACGCCTTCAGGTAGAGGGCGATTTCGGAGGGCTGGGTGATCTCCACCTTTGCGGACACCAGCTCGACCGACACGAGGTTGTCGTCGTAGATGTGCAACGTCTCGCGTGGCCATTGCACCCGCTCGCGCGTCGCCATCGGGATGATCCCGAGCGACACGGACGGCAGGGCGGCAGTGGTGAGCAGGTAGTCCAGCTGGGCAGCCATCACCTCCGTATCTCCGAGGTGGTGGTGCAGCACCGCTTCTTCGACGAGCAGAACGAATTGGCGCTCTGGGTCATGGATGACGCGGGAGCGCTCCACCCGCGCCCTCGCGGCCTCCGCGCTGTCGTCGAAGGAAAGTTCCTGAAAGTCGGCGACCGTGCGCAGCACTGCGGCTGCGTAACCCTCGGTCTGCAACAGGCCGGGCATGAGGGTGGAGGAGTAGATCCGGAACAGCCGGGTCTCTTGGAATAACTGGACCAAACTGTTCTGGAGTGGCTTCAGCCCGTCGCCTACCTTGTGGCGCCACTCGGTGTACGTCGACTCACTGCTAGGCGCGTTCTGCCGCATCGGACAACCTTTCGTTGTTTGTCCCGACTCTTCAGTCTATTAGTTGTGTCCCGAATTTCCCTGACCGAGGCAATTCGGCATTTCATTGATTTCTCTCATTTGGTGCCGATGGCATGTCTCGCACGGTCGATGATCTGGTGTGCGGTGTGACCGTAAACGGCGGATTTCTGAAGCGTCTGCCACGTTCGGAGGTAAGTTGAGACGCTGTCAGGGTCATCGATCCGGAGTCCCGCATGCCATGTCTCGACAACAGCAAGGCGCTCATCATGGATTGAGAATCCGCTTGCGGGCGGTACCTTCACGGCGGCAGTAAGTGGCACGATACCCAATTCGACGGTATCCAAGCCGATAGCCCCGGCGATTCGGTCCAGTTGCCCAGCGAGGACTGATGGTGGGCAGATCAGTGTGTACAGGACTGGTTCCCACATCAGGAGGTGATATTTACGTCGGTGATCGTACAGTCCTTGCTGGCGTTTCATCCTTGCGCGTACGGCGTCTTCGGTATCTTTTGGGGAGCGCTGTAGTTCTGCATAGCGGCTGAAAATGTGGCGCGCATAATCAGGTGTCTGGAGAACGCCAACGATCATTGCATTTTGCCATGCATGGAAGATGGTTGATTGCGCATGCTGGGCGTTCAAATCCTCCTGAACGGCCCTGTGTCCGGAGCTGAGCAGCCGCCGCCATGAGCGATGGTGTGACTCTATTCCATGGAGACGTGACCGGAGTTCGTTGAATGCTTCGGGCTGACCAGTCCCCTCTGCCCACTGCTGGAGGTCTTCGATAGTGGCCGTCTGGCGGCCCCGCTCCAGCTTGCTGACCTTGGACTGAGTCCAGCCTAGGCGTTCGGCCAGTTGTGTGCCGGTGAGCCGACCTCCAGGCCGCGAGGTACGGAGTTCGCGCAGTCGAGCCCCGAGGGCAACTCGCGACTGCTGGAAGTCGGTCACCGAATCACGCTCGCTACTCCTCCGCAGTCAATTGCGCCGCGAACTGCTTGAAAGGAACGGCGTGGTGCCACGCCGCGTCGCGTACCTGGGCGTACCTGAGTACACGTTCGGGTTCCTTGATCAGCTCGACGTCAATCAAGTTGTCCGCGTCGTCGAAGTTGAGCAGTGCGACAAGTCGCGAATCGAAGATCCAAAAGTCCTCGACGGGCAGGTGGAGGCGATTGGCATCCGAGCGCCACAGGTTGCGGATGTCCTCTCCGACCGCGCTATTCCGCTTCGCATTGTCAAGGAGGTAGAGCTGTCCTGTGCTTGCCGGATTGTCGACGATGCGGACCCGCTCGAAGCGCTTTCCGAGAGCGGTCTGTTCACGCCGCCGTGCGCACCAGTCCGGGCTGACACCCTCCCACGCTACTGGCTCGCCCCGCGTGAACTGGGCGTAAGTTGTGGTGCCTTCGTCGCTTGCGTAGCGCCCCCGCGTCTCCAGGCGCCAGGCCGTATGTTCGAACGAGGTGAAGAGCCGTCCGAAGGCGTCCAGATCAATGATCTTCGGCACGCGTGTGACCTCCTTGGGCCCGAAGTCGACGAGCAGTGCTCGCGGCACCACGATCGGGGTTTCGCCAGGAGACAGCCGTTGAAGCTGTGCGATGTCGTTCGGTCAGCTGCGGGCCGTGCACGATGATCTCGCCGCTATCGAGGTCCTCGTGTACTGACGGGCAGCCGTCTTCATCGCTCCCCGTGCCGTTGAAGCGCAGTCGTCGCACCATGATCTACCCCCTTCGTAGGCATGTTGAGATCAGGATTGCGTCTCACTGCACGGCTCAACCAGGGGGTGAGGCCCATGACATGAGAATGCCAGAGAATAGTCGAGGAGGCATCGAGAATATCGGAGAATATCGGTCTCCGTAGCCGCCCCTGGCTCTCTAGCGTCCTGGCCATGACTACACCGGACCGGACTAGTCCCGTCGAAGTGGCCAAGCCCCTCCACCATGCGCCAGCCTCTGACGGGATCGTCGAATTCGGCAGTGCCCCGTGCCACGTTGAGGACGCGTCACCCGAGGTGCAGCTCTCGGTGCGGATTCATTCCCGGCTGGAGTCCCGTTGTCCAGATTGCGCTGCGCTGGAGCGCGGCCGGAAGCAGGCCGAGGCGGACCGGGACCCCAGCAAGGTGACCGACTTCAACGTCTTGATCGTCCGGCACCGGATGACGCACCCGGCGGGACCGTGAACGGGAGCGGGCAGTCCTGATAACTCCCGCCCCGGCCGCCATTCCCTGGCAGGACACGGCCGGAGCGGGGTGGGCCCGCAAAGGGGCCCTCGCAAGTGCGCGACGACGCGCGGACCGACCGTGCGTCGACTCAGCACCCGAGGAGATGACCATGCGATACCGCCTCGATCCGGTCAAGTACGGCGGCGATGAGGACGACAACCAGAGCGGTAACCCCAACGGAGGCTGCGGCGACGGCCAAGGCTGCGGGCGCCAGTAGTACGTGGATCAGGCGGCCCCGTCCCTCCACCGGGGCGTGGGCCGCCGCCCATTCGGACCAGTTCACGCGGAGCGTTCGCACGAGGGAGAGCGATGACCGGACCTCACCACCATGCCTACGTCTGGCTCGGCAGCGGCGATGTTCTCGTCAAGCCGGGGGACGCTCATCGGCGACCGGGCCACAAGGAGTTTGCGTCCGCGCAGGTGATGCCGCTGGAGTGCGCGGACTGGCTGCTGAAGCCGGCCGACCGGATCGAGGCGACGTTCGAGGAGCCGAAGGAGGCGGCCGACTGGTACGACGCGCAACTCGACCACTACGTCGAGCTCTTCGTCGGCTCCTACCCGCCGAGGCCGTTGTACGAGGAGACCGTACGGGCCCTGTCCGCCGGTGAGGACCGGGTCGGGGGCTGGTGGGTGAGCGGGGGACGGTTCCTCTCGTTGAACCTGATCGCCTGTAGTCCGCACCGGGTGCGACCTGATCTCGCGTGCCCGCTGCGGTAGCCCACTACGGGGCCGATCCGCACTGCCCGGGACGGAAGTCAGGGAGGTGGAGCGGGCGCGTTGAGGCGGGCACACGAACCTTCGGACAGTGGCTAGTCGGCCGTGGTGAATGAGTGGAGGGTGTCCGTGCCCGTGGTCCACCAGACGCCGAGCCGTTGGCGGGTCAGGCGCCATCCGTCGGTGCCCCGGGTGAACTCCCAGTCGTAGGGGCCGCCCATGGCATAGGGCGAAGCGGTCGTCCCGGGGTCGGCGACGGCCACGAACCACATGTAGCCGATGCCGGTCGCCCGGTCGCCCTGCACCTCGAAGTCCGTGTTGAGGAGGTGGTGCTGCATGCTGGTGTACGGCGCTTCGGCCTCGATGACCTTGGCCAGGATCGCTTCCCGGCCGTGGACCTGCTGCCACGGACCGAACTCCAGGACCGCGTCCTCGGCCCAGCACTCGATCCAGGTGCGCCAGGCCTTGCGGTCCAGGGCCCGCCAGCCGTGGATCAGCAGCGCACGCAGGGACTCCTTGTCCTCCAGGCGCTGCAGGCGTCGTACGAAGGTGGCGTCGTTGCCGGGGGAGACGGACACAGCGTCTGCTCCTCTGAGAGGGGTCATGGGCCACGGCGTCGGCCGGCGACGAGAGCGTTCGCGTCGGCCGGATGCGCCGGATGCGGCAACTCTGTGCCGTCGGCGCCCACTCAGCCAGGACGGGCCGAGGCCGGGTGCCGTACACCCAGGAGGGGCGAGGCCGGGTGTCGTACACCCAGGAGGGGCCGAGGTCGGGTGTCGCACACCCAGGGGAGGGGGCGAGGCCGGGTGTCGCACACCCAGGTACGGGACGGACGTGCGCCTACCGTCGGTTGCCGGGGACCCCTGCGCTCAGCCGGTCCGCTCGCCCGGGGTGAAGTAGCTGCGCGCGGCCGGAAGGAGGAGCACCGCGGCGATTGCGGCGGTGCACAGTTCGGGGAGGTACCGGTACGTCACGGCCGGCCCTGGTGATGCCCCATGACCTCGTGGGCCAGCCTGATCAGGTCCGGGATCCGCGGGTGCCCCGGGCCGTCGCGCCAGGCGATGACGACGGGGACGGGCGGGGCGTCGGTCAGGGGGACGTAGGCCATGGCCGGGTGCGGGTGCATATCGGCGGTGGCGGAGGTGGTGACGCCCACGGCGCGGCCGCCGGTGATGGCGGCCAGCCAGTCGTCGGTGTTGCCGATGGTGATCGTGGAAGCGGGGCGGGCCGAGGGCGGCCACAGGTCGAGGGAGGTGATCCCGGAGACGGTGTTGACGGCGATGGTGCGGTCGGCCAGATCGGCGAGGGAGAGGGCGGTGCGGTCGGCGAGCGGGTCGTCGGCGGGCAGTCCGGCCACTCGGGGCTCGGTGGTCAGCCGCTCGGTGATCAGGCCCGGGGCGAGGACCTCGCCGCGGAGCAGGGCCGCGTCCACCTCGCCGCGGGCGAGACCGGCCGTGCGGTCGTCGATGCGGAGGAGTTCGAGCGGGGTCGCCGGGTGCTCCTCGTGCCAGCGGCGGAGCAGCGCGGTGGTGTCCGTACCGGCGCCCGCCCAGGCATGGCCCAGCCGCAGCGGCCAGCCGGTGTGGTGGGCGTAGCCGAGCGCCCGGTCGAAGGCGGCCACCGCGACCGCGGCCCGGTCACGGAAGGACAGGCCGTCGGGGGTGAGCGCGAGGTGATGGGTGGAGCGGTCGACGAGGCGGACGCCCAGCGCCTGCTCCAGCTGGCGCAGGGTGCGGGAGACGGCGGGCTGGGTCAGATGCAGCCGCTCGGCGGCACGGGTGATGCTGAGGGTGTCGGCGATGGCGAGAAAGCAGCGGAAATGACGCAGCTCGATGCTCATGCGTGCGGAGCATAACAACAGGGGAAAAGGCATTTCACGGACCGGAAGGGCGGGCCGTAGCGTGGTGGCGTGAATGCTTCGCCCGAGAGCCCCGATGGCGGGACCCCCGCCACCCCTGCCCCTCCCGTCCACACCATGCCCGCCGATCACGGCGGGCTGCCGCATCCCATACCGTCCTCGCCCGAGGTGCTGACGGCGGAGGCGCAGGCCGGGACCGCCGGTGCGGCGGGTGCGCGCGGGCGGATCGGGTCGGTGGCGCTGGTCATCGGCGGGATCGTCTCGCTGCAGTTCGGCGCTTCGGTGGCGGTGCTGCTCTTCCCGCGGGCCGGTGCGCTGGGCGTCGTCACGCTACGGCTGGTCGTCGCCTCGCTGGTGCTGCTGCTCGTGTGCCGTCCCAAGGTCCGTGGCCATGCGCGGGGCGACTGGGCCACGGTGCTGGCCTTCGGCATCGCACTGGCCGGCATGAACTCGCTCTTCTACGAGGCGATCGACCGCATTCCGCTGGGCGCGGCGGTCACCCTGGAGTTCCTCGGCCCGCTGATCCTTTCGGTGGCGACCTCCCGCAGGCTGCTGAGCCTGGTGTGGGCATCGCTGGCGCTGGGCGGTGTGGTGCTGCTGGGGCGCGAGGGGTTCGACGGGCTCAATCTGGCCGGAGCCGGGTTCGCGCTGGCGGCCGGCGGGCTGTGGGCCGCCTACATCCTGCTCTCCGCCCGTACGGGCCAGCGCTTCCCGCAGGCGGACGGACTGGCGCTGGCGATGACCGTAGCGGCGCTGCTCAGCCTGCCGCTCGGCATCGTCAGCGCGGGCTCCGCCCTGCTGAACCCGGTCACGCTGGGGCTGGGCGCCGCGGTCGCCCTGATGTCGTCCGTCCTGCCCTACACCCTGGAACTGCTCGCCCTGCGCAAGCTCCCGGCCTCCGGCTTCGCGGTGATGATGAGCCTGGAGCCGGCCGCCGCGGCCACCGCCGGATTCCTCGTACTGCACCAGGCATTGGGCTGGGCCGAGGTGCTGGCGATCGGGCTGGTCGTGATCGCGAGTGTGGGGGCGGTACGGAGCGCGGCGGCCCACGGCTGAGCTACGGGCCGCCCGCGGCCGCCCGTTAGGGGTAGCACTCCTTGGGCGGGTGCACCGGGGAGGCGAAGTGCCCGGAGTGGACCCATGACGTCGGCATGGAGTTGTACAGCCGGTACCAGAGCCGCCCGGAGGGTGTCTTGGTGGTCTGGCACTGGATCCGCACGGGGGTGCCCTGCCGGTACGTCCGGAAGCGGTGGGCGTCGGAGGAGGGCTTGGCATAGATGGGGGCGCCGTGGACGCTGGCGACCACCATGGTCTTGTACCGGGCAGCCACCGGGGCGGCCGTCGACTCGGCCGATAACGGGGTGGCGGTTGCCGCGCCGCCGCAGGCGACGAGGAGGGCGACGGCCGCCGCCCCGACCCCGGCTGCGCGCCGCTTCGGGATGATGCGCATCTTCAGACCTTCCGTAGATGACATGGCGTCATCCGCGGTGCCTCCCATGACGTGTTGCCATGTCAGCCCCCGCGGACGGCACTGATCAAGCCTCTGTCGCCGGGTGCGGCGGATGCATCCTCCTCAAGCAGCAAGCGCCTGCACCATCCGCAGTAGGACCGCTGAGGAAAAAATCATGCAGGCGTGCTTGATTGTTTCTGGTCGCGCTGCCACGCTCGGAGCGCACCCGCACCCGCACCACACCGCACCCGTACGGCCGCAGCACTCCGCCGCGGCCGTCGCCGTTTGTCAACGCGCCCCGTTGCCCCGGCAGTTGGGTGGATGAGGGGAGTGTCGCGTGTCCGATCCCGGCGCCGTACTGGCGGATCTCAGGGCGGAGAGCGAGGAGCTGGACGCACTGGTCGCCGGGCTGCCGGCCGAGCGCTGGGCGGCCCCGACGCCCGCCGCGGGTTGGACGGTTGCCCATCAGATCGCCCACCTGGCCTGGACCGACCGGCAGGCGCTGCTCTCGGCCACCGACCCGGACGGGTTCGCGCGGGCCGCGCAGGAGGCGCTCGCCGCACCGCTCACCTTCGTCGACGAGGCCGCCGAAGCCGGTGCGCGCACACCGCCCGCCGAGCTGCTCGCGGACTGGCGGGCCGGGCGGGAGGCGCTGCAGCGCGCGCTGGCGGAGCGGCCCGAGGGCGGGAAACTGCCTTGGTACGGCCCGCCGATGAGCGTGGCGTCGATGGCCACCGCGCGGCTGATGGAGACCTGGGCGCACGGGCAGGACATCGCCGATGCGCTGGGTGCCGTACGACCTCCCACCGCACGGCTGCGGCATATCGCCCGGATCGGGGTCCGGACCCGCAACTTCGCCTATGCGACGCATCAACTCACCCCGCCGGACGAGGAGTTCCGGGTCGAGCTGCGGGCGCCCGACGGCACGGTGTGGGAGTACGGGCCGCCGGACGCCGCACAGCGGGTGACCGGTGAGGCGCTGGAGTTCTGTCTGCTGGTGACCCAGCGGGCGCACCGGGCCGATCTGCCGTCCGTACGGGCCGAAGGGGCCGACGCGGAACGGTGGCTGGAGATCGCGCAGGCCTTCGCGGGCCCCCCGGGGAAGGGCCGGGAGCCGTCCGGGAAGGCCGCCACCTCATGAGCGACGGCCGCACCATGAGCGGTAGCCACACCTCAGACTCCGCAGAGGACACCGGCCCCATACGCCCCACACACCCCGTACGCCCCATCGGCGCCGACCCCGCCCTCCTCCGCATCGGCAATGCCTCCGGCTTCTACGGCGACCGCTTCGACGCGCTGCGCGAGATGCTCACCGGCGGGCCACTGGATGTGCTGACCGGCGACTACCTCGCCGAGCTGACCATGCTGATCCTCGGCCGGGACCGGCTGAAGGACCCCACCCGCGGATACGCCAGGACCTTTCTGCGGCAGCTGGAGGACGGCCTAGGGCTGGCCGTCGAACGCGGGGTGCGGATCGTCACCAACGCGGGCGGGCTGAACCCGGCCGGACTCGCCGACGCCGTACGGGAGTTGGCGGACAAGGCCGGTGTGCCCGTGCGTGTGGCGCATGTGGAGGGCGATGATCTGCTGGCGCGCGGAGGGTGGGGCGAGGGGGTGCTGACCGCCAACGCCTACCTGGGCGGCGGGGGCATCGCCGCCTGTCTGCGGGCCGGGGCCGATGTGGTGGTCACCGGGCGGGTCACCGATGCCGCGCTGGTCAGCGGCGCGGCCCAGGCCCACTTCGGCTGGCGGCCCGAGGATCTGGACCAGCTGGCCGGTGCGGTGGTCGCCGGGCATGTCCTCGAATGCGGCACCCAGGCCACCGGCGGCAACTACTCCTTCTTCGACGGCCATGACCTGCTGCGGCCCGGCTTCCCGCTCGCCGAGATCGCCGCCGACGGCAGCTCGGTGATCACCAAACACCCGGGCACCGGCGGCGCGGTCACCACCGGCACGGTCACCGCCCAGCTGCTGTACGAGACGGCCGGGGCCCGCTATGCCGGGCCGGACGTCACCGCGCGGCTGGACACCGTACGGCTGACGGAGGAGGCGCCGGACCGGGTCCGGATCGACGGGGTGCGGGGCGAGGCGCCGCCGCCCACCCTCAAGACCGGGCTGACCCGCCTCGGCGGCTGGCGCAACGAGGTCACCTTCGTCCTGACCGGGCTGGACGTGGCGGCCAAGGCCGCGCTGGTCCGCCGGCAGATGGAGGCGGCCCTCGACGCGGCGGAGCACCGCCCGGCCGAGGTGCGCTGGACGCTGGCCCGTACCGACCGGGAGGACGCGGACGTCCAGGAGGAGGCGAGCGCACTGCTGCGGCTGGTGGTGCGGGACCCCGACCAGGACGCGGTGGGCCGGGTGGTCAGTGGCGCCGCGGTCGAGCTGGCGCTGGCCAGCTACCCGGGCTTCCATGTCACCGCGCCGCCCGGCAAGGGCACCCCGTACGGGGTCTTCGAGGCGGTGGCGGTCGACGCGGCCGGGGTGCCGCATGTCGCCGTACTGCCGGACGGCACCCGGATCAGCAGTCAACACGCGCCCAGCACACAGGAGTTGGTGCGGCTGCCCGACCCACCGCTCCCCGAGCCGCTGCCCGCCGGGGCCAACCGGCGCGGCCCCCTCGGCCAGGTGGCCGGAGCCCGCAGCGGCGACAAGGGCGGCTCGGCGAACGTCGGGGTATGGGCCCGCACCGACCGGGCCTGGCGCTGGCTGGCGCACGAGCTGACCGTCGAGCGGTTCCGGCAGCTGCTGCCCGAGACCGCCGAACTGCCGGTCGACCGGCACGTACTGCCGAATCTGCGGGCGCTCAACTTCGTCGTCGACGGGCTGCTCGGCGAGGGCGTCGCCGCGCAGACCCGCTTCGATCCCCAGGCCAAGGCCGTGGGGGAGTGGCTGCGTTCGCGGCACATGGACATACCGGAGGTGTTGTGGTGACCGTGCTCGGAACCGGGCTCGATCCGTCGGGCGCCGAGTACGCGGAGCGTCGTACGGCGATGCTCGCGAAGCTGGCGGAGATCGAGGCCGAACACGCCAAGGCGACCGAGGGCGGCGGGGAGAAGTACGTCGCCCGGCACCGCAAGCGCGGCAAACTGCTGGCCCGGGAGCGGATCGAGCTGCTCGTCGACCCCGACACCCCGTTCCTGGAGCTGTCGCCGCTCGCCGCCTGGGGCAGCGACTACCAGGTCGGCGCCTCGCTGGTCACCGGCATCGGCACGGTCGCGGGCGTGGAGTGCGTGATCACCGCCAACGATCCGACGGTACGCGGCGGTGCAAGCAACCCCTGGACGCTGAAGAAGTCGCTGCGGGCCAACGAGATCGCCTTCGCCAACCGCCTCCCGGTGATCTCCCTCGTCGAGTCCGGCGGCGCCGACCTGCCCAGCCAGAAGGAGATCTTCATCCCGGGCGGGGCGCTGTTCAGGGACCTCACCCGGCTGTCCGCGGCCGGTATCCCGACCGTCGCCGTGGTCTTCGGCAACTCGACCGCGGGCGGCGCCTACGTCCCCGGCATGTCCGACCACGTGATCATGGTCAAGGAGCGCGCCAAGGTGTTCCTGGGCGGCCCGCCGCTGGTGAAGATGGCGACCGGCGAGGAGAGCGACGACGAGTCGCTGGGCGGCGCCGAGATGCACGCCCGCACCTCCGGGCTCGCGGACCACTTCGCGGTGGACGAGCCGGACGCGCTGCGCCAGGCCCGGCGCGTGGTCGCCCGCCTCAACCGGCACAAGGCACAGCCCGATCCGGGCCCGGCCGCACCGCCCAAGTACGACGAGGAGGAGCTGCTGGGCATCGTCCCGGGCGACCTCAAGGCGCCGTTCGACCCCCGCGAGGTCATCGCCCGGATCGTGGACGGCTCGGACTTCGACGAGTTCAAACCGCTCTACGGGCCGAGCCTGACGACCGGCTGGGCCGAGCTGCACGGCTACCCGGTCGGCGTCCTCGCCAACGCCCAGGGCGTCCTGTTCAGCGCCGAGTCCCAGAAGGCCGCCCAGTTCATCCAGCTGGCCAACCAGCGCGACATCCCCCTCCTGTTCCTCCACAACACCACCGGCTACATGGTCGGCAAGGAGTACGAGCAGGGCGGCATCATCAAACACGGCGCGATGATGATCAACGCGGTGTCGAACTCGAAGGTCCCGCACCTCTCCGTCCTCATGGGCGCCTCCTACGGTGCAGGCCACTACGGCATGTGCGGCCGCGCCTTCGACCCCCGTTTCCTGTTCGCCTGGCCGAGCGCCAAGTCCGCCGTCATGGGACCGCAGCAGCTCGCCGGGGTGCTCTCGATCGTCGCCCGCGCGTCGGCGGCGGCCAAGGGACAGCCGTACGACGACGAGGCCGACGCCGGGCTGCGCGCGATGGTCGAGCAGCAGATCGAGTCGGAGTCGCTGCCGATGTTCCTGTCCGGGCGGCTCTACGACGACGGCGTCATCGACCCGCGCGACACCCGAACCGTCCTCGGCCTGTGTCTGTCCGCCCTCCACAACGCCCCCGTCGAGGGCGCGCGGGGCGGCTTCGGCGTCTTCCGGATGTGAGGCAGAAGTGATCCGTTCCGTACTCGTCGCCAACCGTGGCGAAATAGCCCGGCGGGTCTTCCGCACGTGCCGTGAACTGGGCATCGCAACCGTCGCCGTGCACTCGGACGCGGACGCCGGAGCCCCGCACGTACGGGAGGCCGACACCGCCGTACGGCTCCCGGGCGACGCCCCCGCCGACACCTACCTGCGCGGCGATCTGCTGGTGCGGGCCGCACGAGCCGCCGGCGCCGACGCGGTCCACCCCGGCTACGGCTTTCTCTCCGAGAACGCCGGATTCGCCACGGCGGTGGCCGAAGCGGGCCTGGCCTGGATCGGGCCGCCACCCGCCGCCATCGAGGCCATGGCCTCCAAGACGCGGGCCAAGGAGCTGATGGACCGGGCCGGGGTGCCGCTGCTGGCCCCCGTCGACCCCGGACAGGCCACCGAGGCCGATCTGCCGCTGCTGGTGAAGGCGGCGGCCGGCGGCGGCGGCCGCGGTATGCGCGTGGTCTCTGAACTATCCGCTCTCGAAGGGGAGTTGAAGGCAGCCGCGGTCGAGGCGACATCCGCCTTCGGCGACGGCGAGGTGTTCGTCGAGCCCTACGTCGTCGGCGGACGCCATGTCGAGGTGCAGATCCTCGCCGACGGCCACGGGACCGTCTGGACCCTCGGTACCCGCGACTGCTCCCTCCAGCGCCGCCACCAGAAGGTCATCGAGGAGGCCCCGGCCCCCGGGCTGTCCGAGGAACTGCGGGCCACCCTGCACCGGGCCGCGGACCGGGCGGCCCGCGCCATCGGCTACCGGGGCGCCGGCACCGTGGAGTTCCTGGTCGACCGCACCGGGCGGGCGTTCTTCCTGGAGATGAACACCCGCCTCCAGGTCGAACACCCGGTCACCGAGGCCGTTTACCGCCTCGACCTGGTCGCCCTCCAGCTGAGCATCGCCGAAGGCCGCCCTCTGGACCCCGAACCACCGCGGCCCCACGGGCACGCCGTGGAGGCACGGCTCTACGCGGAGGACCCGGCGGCCGGCTGGCAGCCGCAGACCGGCACCCTGCACCGGCTCGCGCTGCCCGACGGCGTCCGGCTGGACTCCGGTGTGACCGACGGCGACACCATCGGCGTCCACTACGACCCGATGCTCGCCAAGGTCATCGCCTGGGCACCGAGCCGCGACGAGGCCGTACGGAAACTGGCCGGCGCCCTGGAGCGGGCCGCCCTCCACGGCCCCGTCACCAACCGCGACCTGCTCGTCCGCTCCCTGCGCCACCCGGAGTTCACCGACCCCGGCGCGCTGGACACCGGCTTCTACGACCGCCACCTCGCCGAGCTGACCGAGGCCGGCACCGACGGGGCACCCGTCTTCGCGCTCGCCGCCGCCCTCGCCGACGCACACGGCCGCTCCCGCTTCGGCGGCTTCCGCAACGTCCCCTCAGGACCCCAGGTCAAGACCTACGCCTGCGGGGCCACCGAGCACACCATCCGCTACCGGCTCGGCCGGGACGGACTACGGGCCGAGGACTTCCCCGGCGTACGCCTGCTCGCCCTCGGCCCGGACGAGGTCGTGCTCGAAATCGACGGACTACGGCGGCAGTTCGCGATCGCCCGTTACGGCGACCGCGTCCATGTCGACGCCCCACCGGCCCCGGGCGGGACCACCGCACCCACCTCCCACGCCTTCACCGCACTGCCCCGCTTCCCCGACCCCACCGCCCGTACGGAGCCCGGCTCCCTCCTGGCGCCGATGCCCGGCACGGTCGTACGGATCGCGGCGGGCCTCACCGAGGGCGACCCGGTCGAGGCCGGCCAGCCGCTGCTGTGGCTGGAGGCCATGAAGATGGAACACAAGATCACCGCCCCCTCCGCAGGCACCCTCACCACACTCCCCGTCCACCCGGGCCAGCAGGTAGAAGTAGGCACCCTCCTGGCCGTCGTCACGGACTGACGGCACCACCCCCGGGGCTTTGACAGCTCCCCCCACCGGGGTGGGGCCCGCCACGAGACGCGAGGTGTCGGGGCCGGATGGGCGGGGTGTGGGACGTAAAGCGCAGCAGTCCCACACCCCGCCCCGGAGGCCCCGACACCGCACCACCCACACACCTGGGCCCCACCCCCCAAACCCTCTCCACCGCCGAAGGCGGGAACGGCGCCGCGCTCGGCAACGCAACCGGAACCGACGACCCCCGAGGAGACCCCATGGGCACCCCGACCATCGAATCCGAGGAACACCGCGCCCTGCGTGCGGCGGTAGCCGCCCTAGGCAACCGCTACGGCCGCGAATACTTCGCCCGAGTCGTGGCCGAGGGCGCACACACCGACGAACTCTGGGCGGAGGCCGCCAAACTCGGCTACCTCGGCGTCAACCTCCCCGAGGAGCACGGCGGCGGAGGCGGCGGCATCGTCGAACTCTCCATCGTCCTGGAGGAGTTGGGTGCCGCCGGCTGTCCACTCCTGATGCTGGTCGTCTCGCCCGCCATCTGCGGTACGGTCCTCGCCCGGTTCGGTACCGAGGAGCAGAAGCGCACCTGGCTGCCGGGCCTGGCCGACGGCTCCCGCAAGATGGCCTTCGGCATCACCGAACCGGACGCCGGCTCCAACTCGCACCGCATCACGACCACCGCCCGCAAGGACGGCGGGGACTGGGTCCTCAACGGCCGCAAGGTCTTCATCTCGGGCGTCGACATCGCCGACGCCACCCTGATCGTCGGCCGCACCGAGGACGCCCGCACCGGCCGCCTCAAGCCCTGCCTGTTCATCGTGCCGCGCGACACCCCCGGCTTCGGCCGCAGCCCCATCGCGATGGAACTGTCCGCGCCGGAGAAGCAGTTCGAGCTGACCCTGGACGAGGTGCGGCTGCCCGCCGAGGCGCTGGTCGGTGACGAGGACGCCGGGCTGCTCCAGCTGTTCGCCGGGCTCAACCCGGAGCGGATCATGACCGCCGCCTTCGCCCTCGGCATGGGCCGCTACGCCCTCGGCCGGGCCGTCGATTACGCCCGCACCCGCCAGGTGTGGAAGGAGCCCATCGGCACCCACCAGTCCCTCGCCCACCCGCTCGCGCAGGCCCATATCGAGCTGGAGCTCGCCCGGCTGATGATGCAGAAGGCCGCGCATCTCTACGACGCGGGCGACGACATGGGCGCGGGCGAGGCCGCCAACATGGCCAAGTACGCGGCGGCCGAGGCCGCGGTGCACGCCGTCGACCAGGCCGTCCACACCCTCGGCGGCAACGGCCTCACCCAGGAGTACGGCCTCGCCTCGATGATCACCGCCGCCCGGGTGGCGAGGATCGCGCCGGTCAGCCGCGAGATGATCCTCAACTTTGTCTCGCACCAGTCCCTGGGGCTGCCCAAGTCGTACTGAGGACGGGATGCTGACCGTGCCGGCCGGGCGGCCCGTCCCGGCCGGAGGGGCGGCTCCGCACCCGCCCCGCCCGCCGTACCTCCGCGAAGGGAAGGCCCAGGCATGGTGTTCCACGTGTTCCACAGCGAGTACGCCGACGTCGCGCCCGTAGAGCTGCCGATCCATGAGGCCGTCCTCGGGCGGGCGGCGGAGTACGGCGACCGGCCCGCACTGATCGACGGCCTCGACGGCACCGTCGTCAGCTATGCCGAACTGGACCGCCTCAGCCGCCGGATCGCGGCCGGCCTGGCAGCGTCCGGGGTCCGCAAGGGCGACGTGCTGGCCCTGCACAGCCCGAACACCGTGCTCTTCCCGGCCGTGTTCCACGCCGCCTCGCGCTGCGGGGCGGCGGTCACCACCGTCCATCCGCTCGCCACCGAGGGCGAGTTCACCAAACAGCTCCAGGACTCCGGGGCCCGCTGGATCGTGACCGTGTCGGCGCTGCTGGACACCGCCCGCACCGCCGCACAGCAGACCGGCGGTGTCGCCGAGATCCTCGTCTGCGACCGGGCCGCCGGCCACCGCTCCGTCCTCGACCTGGCGGCCTGCACAGGACCGGAACCGTCCGTCACCCTCGACCCGGCCCACGACCTGGCCGTACTGCCCTACTCCTCCGGCACCACCGGCACCCCCAAGGGCGTGATGCTCACCCACCGCAGCATCGCCACCAACCTCGCCCAGCTCGCCCCACTGGTCTCCAACGGGCCCGACGACCGGGTGCTGGCCGTGCTGCCGTTCTTCCACATCTACGGGCTGACCGCCCTGATGAACGCCCCGCTGCGCAACGGCGCCACCGTCGTCGTCCTGCCCCGCTTCGACCTGAAGCAATTCCTCGCCACCATCGAGCAGCACCGCATCACGGCCGTCTACGTGGCACCCCCGATCGTCCTCGCCCTCGCCAAACACCCCCTGGTCGCCGACTACGACCTCTCCTCCCTGCGCTACCTGGTCTCCGCCGCGGCACCCCTGGACGCCGAACTGGCGGCGGCCTGCTCCCGCCGGCTCGGCCTCCCGCCGGTGCTCCAGGCGTACGGCATGACCGAGTTGTCCCCAGGCACCCACTGCGTCCCCCTCGACACTCCGAACCCGCCGCCGGGCGCCGTCGGCAAGCTGATCCCCAACACCGAGATGCGCCTGGTGTCCCTGGAGACCGGCGAGGACGTGGGGCCCGGGGAGAGCGGCGAGATCCTCATCCGCGGGCCCCAGGTCATGAAGGGCTATCTGGGACGGCCCGCCGAGACCGACGCGATGATCGACCCCGAGGGCTGGCTGCACACCGGCGACATCGGGCGGACCGACGGCGGCTGGCTCCATGTCGTCGACCGCGTCAAGGAGTTGATCAAGTACAAGGGCTACCAGATCGCCCCCGCCGACCTCGAAGCACTGCTGCTCGGCCATGACGCGATCGCCGACGCCGCGGTCATCGGCGTCCGGGACGAGGACGGCAACGAGGTGCCCAAGGCGTTCGTGGTGCGGCAGCGGGGGGCCCGGCTGAGCGAGGACGAGGTGATCGCGTACGTTGCCGGACAGGTCGCCCCGTACAAGAAGGTGCGCCGCGTGGAATTCCTGGCCAGCGTGCCGCGCGCCACCACCGGAAAGATCCTGCGGCGCGAACTGCGCGCCAGGGAAAGGAGCTCGACGCCCCGATGACCGACGCACCCGCGACACCCCTCGTCCCGCGCTCCCACGAGCACGGCATCACCACCCTCACCCTGAACTCCCCGCACAACCGCAACGCCCTCTCCACCCGCCTGGTCGCCGAACTGCACCAGGCGCTCGCGGACGCCGCGGCCGACGACGCCACCCGCGCCGTCGTGCTCACCCACACCGGCGGCACGTTCTGCGCCGGCGCGGACCTCTCCGAGGCCACCTCCGGCACGGCGAAGGACGGCCCGCTGGGTCTGGCCAAGCTGCTGCGCGCCCTCGTGGCGCTGCCCAAACCGGTCGTCGCCCGGGTCACCGGACACGTCCGGGCCGGCGGTCTGGGTCTGCTCGGCGCCTGCGACATCTCCGCGGCCGGACCGGACGCCACGTTCGCCTTCACCGAGGCCCGGCTCGGCCTCGCCCCCGCCGTCATCTCGCTGCCGCTGCTGCCCCGGCTGGACCCGCGGGCCGCCGGCCGCTACTACCTGACCGGCGAGAAGTTCAACGCCGCCGAGGCGGCCAGGATCGGCCTGGTCACCCTCGCCGCCGACGACGTCGACACCGGCCTCGCGCCCGTACTGGACGGCCTGCGCAAGGGCTCACCGCAGGGCCTGGCCGAGTCGAAGAAGCTGGTCACCGCCCCGGTGCTGGCCGCCTTCGACCGCGACACCGAGGCGCTCGCCGAACAGTCCGCGCGGCTCTTCGGCTCCGCGGAGGCCCGCGAGGGCATGACCGCCTTCCTGGAACGACGGGCCCCGGCATGGGCGCGCTGACCCCCGCCCGCGGCCCCAAGCAGCCCCAGCAGGAACGCAGCCGCGCCACCCGGCTCAAACTGCTGGAGGCCGCGGTCTCCTGCCTGGCGGAGCGCGGCTGGAGCGGCAGCACGGTCGCGGTGGTCGCCGAGCGGGCCGGCGTCTCCCGGGGCGCCGCCCAGCACCACTTCCGTACCCGCGAGGACCTGTTCACGGCGGCCGTCGAACATGTCGCGGAGAAGCGCCAGGGCGCCGTCAAGGCGGTCGCCCACAACTTGCCGCCGGCCGGCTCCGTCGCCCGCACCTGGGTCATCGTCGAGGAACTCGTCGGCCTCTACACGGGACCGCTGTTCCGCGCCGCGCTGCATCTGTGGGTGGCCGCCTCCGACGAGGACCAGCTGCGTGACCGGGTCACCGCCCTGGAGGCCCGCGTCGGCCGGGAGGCCCACCGCACGGCGGTGGCGCTGCTCGACGCGGATGAGGCGGTGGCCGGTGTCCGCGAGACCGTCCAGGGCCTGCTCGACATGGCCCGTGGCCTGGGCCTCGCGAATCTCCTCACGGACGATTCGGCCCGCCGGGCCAAGGTTGTCGAAGAGTGGGCGAAGATCATCGACGCGATGCTTCGCCCTGAGCGCTAGTGCGCCCTCCCCGCGTTTTCGGCTTTCCCGCCGTGGGGGCTTGGCCCCGTTGCGGGTCCGCTGCGCGGGGCGTGGGCTCGGTGATGCTTGCGGGTGCCCCGCCGTTGCGCCTGCGGCGGGCTGGGTGGGTGTCGGGTGCGGTGACGGGCCTCCGGGGCCTGGTGTGTGGACTGCTTCGCTTTACGTCCACACACCAGGCCCCTCCGGCCCGTCCCCTCCCGTTGGGGGAGTGAGTACAGGTGGGTGGGGGCGGGCGTCCGTAGGCGGCGCTTTCACTCCTGCTTCGCGAGGAGCACATGACCACCGGCGGGCACTCCCACCAGCCGTTTTTCCCACCCCTCCACGGGAGGGGACGGGCCGGAGCGGGTGGGGGTGTCCGGACGTAAAGCGAAGCAGTCCGGACACCCCCACCCGCGGAGGCCCGTCACCGCACCCCGACAGCCCCGCGCAGCGGACCCGCCCGCCGCCAGGCGCAACGGTGAACAACCCCCACGGCGGGAAAGGCGAAAACGTGGGAAGCCTGCTTACCGCGCCGCGAGGCCGTCGTACCCGTCGATCTCCCGCGGGCTGCGCGTACGGGGCCCCACATACCGGGCCGACGGCCGGACCAGTCGGCCCGTCCGCTTCTGTTCCAGGATGTGCGCGCTCCACCCCGCCGTGCGGGCACACGTGAACATCGAGGTGAACATGTGGGCCGGGACCTCGGCGAAGTCCAGGACGATGGCGGCCCAGAATTCGACGTTGGTGGCCAGCACGCGGTCCGGGCGGCGGCTGCGCAGTTCGTGGAGTGCGGCCTTCTCCAGGGCCTCGGCGACCTCGAAGCGGGGGGCGCCCAGTTCCTGGGCGGTCCGCCGCAGCACCCGCGCACGGGGGTCCTCGGCGCGGTAGACACGGTGGCCGAAGCCCATCAGCCGGCCGCCCTTGTCCAGCGCCTGCCGGACGTAGGCCGAGGCGTCGCCGGTCCGCTCGACGTCCTCGATCATGCCGAGGACGCGGGAGGGGGCGCCGCCGTGCAGCGGACCGGACATCGCGCCGACCGCGCCGGACAGCGCCGCCGCCACATCCGCGCCGGTGGAGGCGATGGCGCGGGCGGTGAAGGTGGAGGGGTTCATGCCGTGCTCGGCGGCCGAGGTCCAGTAGGCGTCGACGGCCTTGACGTGCTGGGGGTCGGGCTCGCCGCGCCAGCGCTTCATGAAGCGCTCCACGATGGTGTCCGCCTTGTCGATCTCCTTCTGCGGCACCATCGGCAGGCCAGGGCCGCGCGCCGACTGGGCCACGTACGACAGCGCCATCACCGCGGCGCGGGCGAGGTCGTCACGGGCCGTCTGCTCGTCGATGTCCAGGAGCGGCTTCAGGCCCCATACGGGCGCGAGCATGGCGAGCGCCGACTGCACATCGACCCGGATGTCACCGGAGTGCACCGGGATCGGGAAGGGCTCCGCGGGCGGCAGGCCGGGGTTGAACGCGCCGTCGACCAGCAGTCCCCAGACGTTTCCGAAGGACACCTTCCCGACGAGATCTTCGATGTCGACACCGCGGTAGCGGAGCGAACCGCCTTCCTTGTCCGGCTCGGCGATCTCCGTCTCGAACGCGATGATTCCTTCGAGCCCGGGTACGAAGTCGGACATCAGGCAGCTCCTCAAGATGGGGACGGCAAGCGGTCCGTGACCGGCTGCCGTGCGGTCGAGTCTCTGGTGTGCGGTGCCGGTGCGGTTCCGCGGCTGCGCCGGCAGCTCGCGGTCCGTACCGGTCACCCCGGTGATGCCCCGCCAGGGGGTGGGTCACGCGACGGTCTTGTCCGCGGTGGTCGGTCCGCGGGCGGCCAGGTGCGCTGTGGTGCGCCCCTTCAGGCCGGACGGACACGATAGCTCTCCGCGCCCGGGGTCCACAGGGGGCCTGCCCCTGATTGTGGCGGGTCCCTCACCTGCGGGGAGTCGTGCGACCCGCACACCGGTCGATCTGCCGACGGGAGGGTTACGGCCGGTCGACGAGGGGCAGACTTCCGCCCCTCCCGGCTGACCGCGTCCGACAGGGTGTTGCAAGATGAGGCCGTGCACCCAGCCGACGCGCCTCATGCCGAGACCCCCGATCCCTCTTCCATGCGCGCCCACTACCGCGCCGAGGGACTCGTCGAGTCCGACCTTGCCGCCAGCCCGTACGACCAGTTCGCGCGCTGGTTCAAGGACGCGACGGTGGCCGGTCTGCACGAGCCGAACGCGATGGTCGTCTCGACGGTGGACCCGGCGGGCCGGCCGAGCTCACGGACCGTGCTCCTGAAGGCGTTCGACGACCGCGGCTTTGTGTTCTTCACGAACTACAACAGCCGGAAGGGCCGTGAACTGGCCGAGAATCCGGCCATCTCGCTGCTGTTCCCCTGGCACCCCCTCGCCCGTCAGGTCGTGGTGACCGGCACCGCGGAGCGCATCGGCCGTGACGAGACCGCCGCCTACTTCCGCACCCGTCCGCACGGCTCCCAGCTGGGAGCCTGGGCCAGCGACCAGTCCGCACGGGTCGGCTCGCGCGAGGAACTGGAGCGCGCCTACGAGGAATTGGCGGCCCGCTACCCGGAGGGCGAGCAGGTGCCGGCGCCGCCGCACTGGGGCGGCTACCGGATCGCCGCCGAGACGATCGAATTCTGGCAGGGCCGGCTCAACCGGCTGCACGACCGGCTGCGGTATGTGCGGGAGGGCGACGCCTGGAGCGTGGAGCGGCTGGCGCCCTGAGGACGGGGGCGGCGGGGCCGGTGCCCCGTCGCCGGGCCGCGGGTCATCCGCCGTACGCAGACGCAGACGACCCGCGGGCTGTTTCCTCCGCGCTCGATGGCGCGAAGGGCCGGTCGGACGAACCGGCAGCCCGCGGGTCGGGTGACTGCTTGGGATTGGCCGGCTGCGCATCTGCAGTATGCGCTGGTCCGGCGCTGCACTTCGGTGAAGCGACGGGCCGCTAGCCCGCAGCCACCTCACGCGTCCGGTGCGAAATCATTGGCCGAACCACCTCCCTTCTCGTGTGCTCCACAGATTAGGAAGCCGTCCGGCCGCACACAAGGGAATTTCCCGTTAGCAACGATTTCCGCGAATCGGGTGTGTGCTGTGTCACGTTCCAGTTGAATGTTCCCAGGTGGAGCATGTGTGGCCGCGTTCATAAGGGGTGCCAGTGACTGCTTCGTCAGCTTCTTCCGCCGCGTCGGCCTCGGCGCGCTGCGCCGCCGACGAGACCGATGACTCGGGTCTGCTCGCCGCGCTCCTGGACGGTATGGACGCCGCCCTGGCCGCCTTCGCCGCGGACGGCACGGTCACCCACTGGAACCACGAAGCCGAGCGCATCCTGGGCTGGACCACCGCCGAGGCCGTCGGCCGTACGGGCCTGACCGGCTGGGCGGTCCGCAAGGAGGACGCCGACGGGATCGAGGCCGCGCTGGCGGCCGCCATGCGCTCCCCGGGCCGCCAGGTCCATGAGTTCGCCCTGCTGACCAAGGACGGCCACCGCGTCCTCGTCCGCACCCAGTCCTCCGCGGTCCGCGCCCCCGGCGGCCGGGTCGTGGGCGTCTACTGCGCCTTCAGCGAGGTGCACACCCAAATGGACCTGGAGCGGTCCATCGCGCTCAGCGAGGCGCTGTTCGAGGACGCGTCGTGGGGCGTGGTGCTGATCGACGCCGATCTGCGGCCCGCGGTCGTCAACGCGCACGCCGCCCGCGCCCTGGGCGTGGGGCGCACGGCCCTGCTGGGCCGCCCCCTGGGCGAGCTGCTGGCGCAGGGCGTCGAGGAGCTGGAGTGCGCCCTGCAGCACGTCCTCGCCGAGGGCGCGCCGCCGGCCGCCGCCGAGCTGTGGGTGACGCTGCGCTCCGCGGAGGCCGAGGTGCCGCGCCGGTGCTGGCGCAGCGGTTTCGTCCGGCTGGCCTCCCCGCTGGCGGAGGAGCCGGTACCGCTGGGCGTGGCCTGGCTCTTCCAGGACGTCACGGACGCCAAGCGCGCCGAGCAGGAGAGCTCCCTGCTGCGCTTCCGTGCCCAGCAGCTGCACCGGGCGGGCCGGGCGGCCGCGGAGTGCCCGGACCCGGCCGGGGCCGCCGCGGTCCACCTCGACTTCGCGCTGGCGGGCTTTGCCGACCACGGTCTGGTCGATCTCGCCACGACGCCCGCGCCGGCCCCGTTCGGGGCGGTCGCCGAGGGCGATGGGTTCGATGCGTACGACGTGGAGGGCGCGTACGGGGCGGAGGGTGCGGCGGGCGCCGGGGGCGGGGCCGAACCGTCGTCCGGTGCCGGGGGCGCCGCCGTCACCGGGGCGGGGGCCGGGCGCCGTGCGCGAGCGGGCGCGCCCCGTCTGGTGCGGACCCTGGTGTCTCCGGCCGGTTCCCCCGGGCCGTCCGAGACGTTGGCGGCGGCCGGCATTCCCGCGCCGTATGTGCCGGGCCATCCGGCGCTCCAGGCGTACGAGCGGCGCGGTTCGGTGCGTACCAGCGCCGGGCCCGCCTCGCCCGAGGGCTGGGCGGCCGCCCGTAATTGGCCGGACGGCACCGTGCACGGGCTGTGTGTGGTGCTGTGCAGCCGCGGCCGCAGGCTCGGCGTCGCGACCTTTCTGCGGGCGCCCGCGCGCCGCCCGTTCGACCGCGCGGACGCGGACTACGCGGAGGAGGTCGCGGCGCGGATCGCCGCGTCCCTGGACCTCGCGGGCGCGGCCGCGCGCTGAGGGCGCCGGCCGCTCACTGCCGGTAGAAGATCCGGTCCGCGTACGCGCCCATCACCCGGGCGTTCCAGTCGTGCCCGCTGTCGACGTTGCCGGAGCGCAGGAGCGGCGGGTCGATGCCCCGCTCGGCGAGCGTGCCCGCGGCCGTCGCCACCACGGCCTGCATGATCGCGCTGGTGACGACCGTGGAGGCGGGGGCGAACGGCGCGTCGATGCCCGGCAGCGTCAGCTCCGCGTCGCCGACCGGGATGCGGCTGTCCAGCACGAGATCGCAGTGGTCCCTCAGGAAGCCCCCGGAGGCGTGCCGGGAGGTGGTCGCGTCCGCGTACGCCACCGACGTCACGCCGATGACCTTGATGCCGAGGGCGCGGGCGTGCAGGGCCATCTCGACGGGCAGCGCATTGCGCCCGGAGAGCGAGATGATCACCAGCACATCGCCCGGCTCCAGCGGGCTGGTGTCCAGGACGGCCGCGGCCAGCCCGTCGACCCGCTCCAGCGCGCTGCCGAGGGTCGCCGGCCGCACGTCCACGCCGACCACGCCCGGGACGGACAGCAGATTCATGATTGCCAGCCCGCCCGCGCGGTAGACCGTGTCCTGGGCGGGGAGCGAGGAGTGCCCGGCACCGAAGGAGAAGACCCGGCCGCCCGCCGCGACGGTGTCCGCGATCAGCGCACCGGCCGCGGTGATCCGGTCGCCCTCCTCGTCGCGGACCTGCTGCAGCAGGTCGATCGCGGCGTCGAAGTACTTCCCGGCCAGCCGGTCGCTCCGGTCGCTCTCAGCCATGGCCGCGGGCCCCTCTCGTCGGATCTCGGCGTATCTGATCAGTGGCGCGGATCACGTTGCGGTCTGGACCAGTGCCCTGTCAATACGGCTGAGAGGGTCCGGCGAATGGACGAGGCGGCACCGTTGTCAGTGGGATGCGTCAGAATTGAGTCCAGGGCCACCGCACCACACATCGAGGGGCACGCATGTCCGGACTGATCGACACCACGGAGATGTATCTCCGCACCATCCTCGAGCTGGAAGAGGAGGGTGTGGTGCCCATGCGCGCCCGCATCGCGGAGCGGCTCGAACAGAGCGGCCCGACGGTGAGCCAGACGGTGGCGCGCATGGAGCGAGACGGTCTGCTGCAGGTCGCGGGCGACCGGCATCTGGAGCTGACGGAGGAGGGCCGGCGGCTGGCGACGCGGGTGATGCGCAAGCACCGCCTCGCCGAGTGCCTGCTCGTCGACGTCATCGGGCTCGAATGGGAGCAGGTCCACGCCGAGGCGTGTCGCTGGGAGCATGTGATGAGCGAGGCGGTCGAGCGCCGCGTCGTGGAACTGCTGCGGCACCCCACGGAGTCCCCGTACGGCAACCCCATCCCGGGGCTGGAGGAGCTGGGCGAGAAGGCCGGGGGCGACCCGTTCCTGGACGCAGGCATGGTGAGCCTGATGGATCTGGACGCCGGGGCCGACGGGAAGACGGCCGTGGTGCGCCGGATCGGTGAGCCGATCCAGGCGGACGCCCAGCTGATGTACACCCTGCGGCGGGCCGGTGTGCAGCCGGGCGCGGTGGTGAGCGTGACGGAGTCGCCGGCCGGGGTGCTGGTCGGCAGCAGCGGCGAGGCCGCCGAGCTGGACTCCGAGATCGCCTCGCATGTCTTCGTGGCCAAGCGCTGAAAGCAGTTTCGGCTGTTTTCTTTTTCGCACTCCCGTCCGTACGTCGCTTCCGAGCCCGCTGAGCTGCGCTGACGCGCTGTTCGGCGGGCTCGGCAAGTTCTTTCCCGCTGAACGGACTTGTGCGAATCCGTGCGATACGGCCGGTCTCGTGCCACCCTGACGCATGGCCATGCATCGGCCTGTCCTGGCCAGGGAGGGGGCTTGGATGCATCCACTTGCTCGGGAGACAGTCAGGGCCCCGGCGCTGCGAGCAGCCGGGGCCCTGCCTCCCCATGTCCCCCACCCAAGACCCGGAGCCCCGAGCTCCCAGGGTCTGTCCCCACGGGCCCCCTTCCCGGTAGGGCCCGCCTCCCGGCAGATGTCTCCCCGTGGCGGACGCGGCCAATCCTTGAGCGAGGTCACTCGAACGAGGGGTGTTCCGCGTCGGAACGGTGCGTTCGAATAGGGGTTCGATAGTGTGGAGCTGCTCAAGGGACGATTGGGGGTGCCAGGGCACATGGTGCGGCGCATCGATGTAGCAGGGGCCGACGGCGTGCGTCTCGCCGCCTGGGAGTTCACCGACCCGCCCAAGATCGGCGGCGGGCTGGAGGAGGGCGAGCAGCGGCCGGGCGTGCTGCTGCTCCATGGCCTGATGGGGCGCGCCTCGCACTGGGCGGCCACCGCACGCCGCCTGAGCGCCCGTCACCGCCCGGTCGCGCTGGACCAGCGGGGCCACGGGCGCAGCGAGAAGCCCGCCGAGGGGCCGTATGACCGCGAGGCGTATGTCGATGACGCCATCGCCGCCATCGAGCAGCTCGGCCTCGCCCCGGTCGCCCTCGTCGGGCATGCCATGGGCGCCCTGACGGCGTGGCAGTTAGCGTCCCGGCGCCCGGATCTGGTCAGTGCGCTGGTCATCTGCGATATGCGGGCGTCGGCGCTCGGCGCGGCCTCGCAGCGCGAATGGACCGAGTGGTTCCGGTCCTGGCCGGTGCCGTTCGCCACCCTCGCGGATGTCCGTAAGTGGTTCGGCGAGGACGATCCGACCCTGGAGCGGCCCAGACCCGCCCGCGGGGAGTTCTTCGCCGAGGTGATGGCCGAGCGCGCCGACGGCTGGCGGCCCGTCTTCTCCCGCCGGCAGATGCTCAGCGCCCGTGAGACCTGGGTCCATGACGCTCATTGGGAAGAGCTCGCCCAGGTGCCGTGCCCGGCCCTCGTGGTCCGCGGCCTCGATGCCGAACTCGGCCGCGCCGAGGCCCAGGAGATGGTCCGGGTCCTGCCCCGCGGTGCCTACGCCGAGATCCCCGACGCCGGGCATCTGCTCCCGTGGGAGCAGCCCGACGCCTGGTGCGCCGCCATCGAACCGTTTCTCCAGGCGGCCACGGTGCCGAAGTAGAAGCCCTCTGCCGTGCGCCAGGGCTCCCGAGGGCCTGGCGCACGGCATCCGGCATGCCGTCGGCTCAGCCGGCGTTGTCGAACTTCCAGATCAGCGGGGAGCTGCCCTCGCCGGTCCAGTGGACCTCCACGGACTTCGCGCCCTTGGGGATCATGTAGGTCTGGCAGATGGTGTGGCTCTGCCCCGTCTTCCAGTTCTCGATGTCGATGGTGTCCTCGCAGCCCGGACCGTCCTCGGCGGCACCGATGAGCAGACCGCCGCGCTGTCCGTCCGCGTAGATCTCGGACTCGTCGGCCACGTCGGGCGATTCCTTGACGACACCGCCGCCCTTGTTCGTGTACTTCACCCATGCGGTGGCGGCCACCAGGCCCTTTGCCCGCTTCGGGTCCGAGACCAGCTTCTTGGTCTCGGCCTCGGTGCTCACCTTCACCTTCTGTGCGGCGACCTCATAGGTGATGGTTCCGTCCTCTTCCTTGAACTTCCCCGTACCGCCCTGACCGGACTTCAGTTCACCGCCGCCCGCCGGGGCCGACGAGCTCTTTTCCGTCTTGGGTGCGTCGTTCTCGGTGGTGGTGGTGCTCTTCTTGTTGCCGCCACAGGCGGTCAGTGCCAGCGCCAGTACGGCAACGGGCGCGGCGGCGCGCAGCAAAGCGGTCTTCTTGTGCAGCACAACGTTCTCCTAGCAGGCGTTCTCCCCCGTCGCACAACACAGTTCCCCATGTGTTCTGCGAACGGCTGTGTGAGCGGAGCATAGGAGCGGGCTTTCGGATTTGTCGAAACATTGCCGTGAACAGGAATCGGGACCGCCCTTGGTGATTCGCGTGAAATTCCCGAAAAAGCTGGGGTGTTCCCCTGAGCGTTTGTCCAATTGGCGGTGAATTCCATGTGATTGCTGTGCCGCATCAATTGACGGAATCTTCCAAGTGGGGGACGGAATTTTCCGAGTGGGGCGCGTCACAGGGGGGCACGGGGCACGGCGGCATGGGGGAACGAGACGGCACGGGGTATGGGGTGGGCGCGGGCCGACGGGCCGACGGGCCGACGGGACGGCGGGAGTTGCCTGCATGTCACGTCGGCGGAGCGGGGGGGCAGGGCCCGAAGCCGTGTGCCGGTCAGTCCTGTGTGCGGGTGAAGTCGCCGCGCTGGACCCGCCCGGCGAGGGAGTCGGCGGCGCCGCTCAGCAGTGAGCCGTAGCCGGTGGCCGCCCAGAGGCTGTCCTCGGCGGGGACCTCGAAGTACGGCACCGGACGGCCGTCCCGCCGGTCGGTCAGCACCTCCGGGGCACGCCGGGTGCGTACCGCCCGCAGACAGGTCTCGCAGGCGGCCACCCGCAGCTGCTCGCGCCGGCCCAGCGGCCGCCAGGGTATGCGGCGGACGGCCGGGCCGTGCAGGGGGTGGAAGAAGCACAGCGGGAGCGCGGCCGTGGCCGCGGAGAGGGAGGCCCGGCCCTCGGCGACCAGCGCGAACACCCCTGCCAGGTCCGGGACTCCACGCGCCCGGTCCAGGACCGTGCCGGCCGCGGCATAGGCGTCGAGCGCCCGCTCGACGGCTGCCGGGGCGCCCTGTGCGGTGCGCGCCTCCTCGCCCAGCCGTACGACCTCCTCGGCGGCACGGTCACGCAGCCCCGCCTCGTCCGCCTGCCGGGCGGCGGCGAAGACCGAGCGCGGCAGCGCGAACGGCGTCGAGAGGTCCCGCAGCCGCGACCGCCGCCGCAGCAACAGCCCGACCGCGGCCAGCAACAGCACCGGCCCGACGACGAGGGACAGGAGCCGTACGACGGGGGAGCCGTGCGCGGACGGGGCCTTCGCGCCCGCGCCCGCGCCGTCCGCCGTGTCCTGCGTGGGCTTCGGGGCGCCGAGACCGGCGGTGGCCCGCGCGTACACCGTGTCGCCGTTGCCGGCCTCGATGATGTCGATCGCACGGGCGACCCGCTTCGCCGGCCCCGCGCCCTTCATGTCCTTCTGGAAGAAGACCGCCGCGGCGGCGTGGAACGCCTGATGCGTGCCCGAGGGCCACTCGCGGGCGGAGATGTCATCGGGGTAGTTCCCGAGCGTGATGAGGATGGACGGGCCGCCGCCCATCCGGTCATGGACCACCTCGGCGAGCTGCTCCGGTTTGCCGCCCCAGCTGTCGCCCTCGACCAGCGGCACCAGCGCCACCCGGATCGGCAGCCGGCTCCGCCGGATCCGCGCGGCCAGCTCCCGCTGCTGTTCCGTGTCGACGGCGGAGGCGAGGGACGGGTCGACATGGACGGGGGAGCGGCGCAGCGCATCGGCGATTTTCTGCCCCGGGCTCTCGGCGGCCACACTCGGCGCCGCGGTGCCGCACAGCAGCGCGACGGACGCGGCGCCGAGGGCGACGGCCCGGCGCAGCCGGCGGGCGATGGCGGAGGCCTGCCGCGGACCGGCGGGGTGGAGGAGGTCAGTGCACACCGAAGTACTCCCGTACATCGAGGGTGAGTTGATCGATTCCGGTGCCGTCGCCGAGCGCCGCCAGCGGTCCCGTCAGAGTGGGGTACGGGGCATACGCGCCGCGTCCGCCGCTCCCCGGGGAGCGCAGCCGCAACACCGGGCCGGGCGCCACCCGGCACGCCTCGCACACCGGCAACGACCGTGCCGCGCCGCCGGAGGGCCGTCCAGGCGCGCGTCTGCGGGCCGCGCCGTGCAGCGGATTGCGATGGCAGACATACCGCGCGGCGGCCGGTTCCTCGATCGCGGTCCGTCCGGCGCGGGCCAGCACCATGGCGCAGGTGAGGCCGACGGGCGTGGCATCGGCGTCGATCCGGCCGTCGCTGTCGCCGTCGACCAGCAGCGCCGCGGCGTCCAGGCACTCCCAGGCCCTGCGCCGGGCCTCCTCGGGTATCGAAGCCGAGGCCTCCAGGGCGGCGGTGAGGGCATCGAGATCCTGCCGGGCGGTGCGCCGCAGCCACGACAGCGTGGGCCGGTCCGGCGCTGCGGGGACCGCGGCGCCACCCGCTCCCCGGCCCGCCGGTCTCCCGCGTCGGACCAGCCGGCGGGCGAGAGCACGGGCCGACGCGACCAGCCCGAAGACCAGACCCGCGGCGAAGGTGCCGAGGACCATCCCGGCCTCGAAGTCCCCGGTGAACAGACCGGGCAGCGCCTTCTCCTCGACGGGGTCGGCGGCGGGTGGCGGGTCATAGGGCCTGCCGCCCGTCCTGGCCCGTGGGGCCTTGTCGACATACGTCAGCAGCTCGTCCAGATGACGGCCGAGCTGCTCCTCGGCCGGCCCGGTGTAGGCGAGGTCGCGCGGACGGTCGACGAGGTAGCTGTCGTCGATGCGGGTGCTGTAGTTGACGAGTTCGATGACGCCGGTCGCAGGGTCGGCGAGCACCATGAGGACATCGCGGTGCAGCCGGTCGTGCACCTGCTTGGCCAGCAGCTCCGTGCTGCCCCCGGACTCGTCGTCCGGCGGGGTGGGCACGGCGGCGATCACCACCGGAACGTCCAGCTCCCGCAGCCGCTTGCGGAGGTGGGCGCGCTCGGTGCCGTCCAGCGTGGACCGGCTCTCCGGGTCGAGGTAGAGCGGGTCGCGGCGCAGTCCGGCGGACACCCGGTCGATCCGGGCCCGCATATCGGCGGCCGTGGGACGGGAGCCGTCACCACTGGTCGTGTCGTCGAAGATCTGGGAGGCGGTGAAGGCGACCAGCCCGCCCAGCACGGCGGCACCCAGCATCAGGGGCAGCAGCCGCTCGCGGGGGAACGGTCCGGGCCCGCCTCCCGGTTGCTGCCGGCCGCTCCCCGTCGTGCCGCCACCGGCCGTCCTGCCCCCGCCCTGCGGACCGCCGCGCGCACCAGGTACCCGCACCGGTCCGCCCGCTGCCGCGGCCCGCCCCACCCGGCGCCGCTGCAGGGCATGGACCGTCACCAGCAGCACGCTCAGCGGAATGCCGAGGACGGCGATGCCCGTCACAAAGCTCTGGTTCTCGCGCTCGGTGGTGTCGGTGTGCAGACCGGGGGGTTCGTCGGTCCCGCCGTCGTCGTATGCGGCGCGCGCCTCCTCGGCGCGCTCATGCGCCTCCCCCGAGGTGACCACATCGACGAAGTGCCGGAACACCTCGCGGGGAGTGGCGTCGTACGGCACCGCGTACACCGCTTCCGTGACCGCGTCCGCCGTGCCGGGCAGGTCCACACCGTAGGTCTGCGCCGCTTCCAGGCCGGTGTCGCTCAGGGCGACATACAGGCCCTTGCGCCCCAGCCGGTCGTGGACTCCGGCGAGCAGGCCGTCCGCCGCGGTGCCGTAGGAGGCGTGCGGCAGGACCATGACGTACGTCGGCACGCCCAGCCGCCGGGCCTCCCGGGCGAAAGCGGGCGCGGTCGACCGGGGGACCTCGCGGGGGATCTGGTCGCTGACGTGGACCGGGCTCTTGCGGAGCTGCTCGGCGAGGTACGCGAACTGCGTCGGGTTGTCGGGTGCGTGGGGACCGGCCGGTGCCGCCTGCACCGCCCCGGCGCAGAACAGCACCGTCAACCAGCCCGTCACCAGCACCAATCCGGCGCGCGGCACCGCCCCCACCACCCTTCGTCCAGGTCGTGGATGACGCTACCGCCACCGCGCGCCGGCCGGTGGGGCCTGTGGACAACTCCACGGCGAGGCCGCCGGGGCCCGGCCGGCGCGGGTGCTCAGCCCTTGCTGACGGCCCCCAGAATCTCCGGCAGCCGCCCTACCACCCGCGGCGCAGCCAGCCGCAGCCCCAGCACCGCGATGCCCACGCCGTAGACCACACCGGCCGGCAGCAGCACCCACAGCAGGTGGTGCAGACCGGCGACATGCAGCCAGATCGTCAGGCCCAGCAGCGGTGCGCACAGCACGGCACCCGCCACGACGCCGCCGAAGAGACTGAACCAGGCGATCGCGCCCTGTCCCGGTGCGACGTTCTTGTTGCCCTCCGAGGGGATCGAATACGGGAAGAGCGCCGAGGACAGCGCCCCGGTGGCCAGCAGGGCGCCAAGCACCGCCAGCGAGAGCCCGTACACCTCCAGGAACGCCGACCACGGCCCGATGAGCGCCGCGCTGCCGATGACGACCAGCGTGACGTACGGGACGGCCACCAGCGCCAGCGCCAACGCGCGGGCGCGCAGCTCCTGATAGGCGTCCCGCGGGGTGGCGATCGTCGAGGCGACCATCCAGAACGCCGAGGTGTCCTGGCCGAACTGGTTGTACATCTGCAGGCCGAGCAGCGTGGCCGCCGAGAACGCGGTGTAGATGCTGCCGTTGCCCTGTACGGCCGAGATGACCGGTACCAGCAGTCCGGCGGCGAGTGCGGTCGCCCACGACATCTTCGACTTGGGGTCGCGCCATCCGTAGCGCAGCGAACGGAGGATGACCGTGCCGGTGCGCCCGCGCGACAGCAGCCGCGCAAGGCCCCGCTCCCCGCTGCGGCGTGCGCTGTCCTTCTCCACCGCCTGGAGGGTGGAGGAGTCCGGGGACGTCATCAGGGTGGTCAGGGTGCGCTGCCACCACCACAGCAGCAGGACCAGCGCCAGCACCGTCAGCCCCAGGCCGGCCAGCGCCCGCCCGTACTCCCCGTGTCCGGCGTCGTCGACGGCGCCCACCGCCGACACCGGCGGCACCCAGCGCAGGACGTTGCCCAGCGGCTCCAGTACGGACAGGCCGTCCGGCCGCCCCAGCTTCTGGGCGGCGATATTGACGCCCTGGGCGCCGATGGCGATGAACAGGCCGCTCAGCACGGCGAGATCGCGGCCCCGCCGGCTGGTCAGCAGCCGCACCGAGGCAGTGGCGACCGCCCGCGCCAGCGACACGCAGACCAGCACCACCAGGACCACGGCCACCACGCCGACGGCCGCGGCGGCCGCCCCGTCCGCGACCGCGATCACCGAGCCGGTCACCAGCGCCAGGGTGACGACCGGGCCGATGCCGACGAGCGAGGCCACCAGCAGCGAGACGATCAGCGGCCGCGGCCGCAGCGGCAGCATGACCAGCCGGGTCGGATCGAGGGTCTCGTCACTCGCCGGGAAGAACAGCGGCATCGCCGCCCAGCCCAGGGTGAGGATCCCGGTGAGCAGCACGACCAGCGCGCCGACATGGGGGTTGCCGCGCAGCGCGATCAGCCCCACCACGACACCCGAGGCGAACAGCAGGCCCACGATGACGGACGAGACATACGCCAGCGTGCGCCCGGTCGACTGACGCAGCCCGTTGCGCAGCAGCGTCAGCTTCAGCCGTACGAAGACGGCGGTCAGGGACGGCGCGGCGGCCGGGCCTGCGGCCACCGCGGCGGATTCGGTGCTCATCGGGCGCCGCCACCGCCCAGCCAGTCCAGGTTCGCTCCCGCGCCCCGGTCGTTCGCGCCGACGAGTTCGAGGAACGCGTCCTGAAGCGAGGGCGCCGCGCCGCGCACCTGCGCGAGCGGGCCGTCCGCCCGGATCTGCCCGGCGGCGATCACCGCGACCCAGTCGCAGAGCGACTCGACCAGTTCCATCACATGGCTGGAGAAGATCACCGTCGCGCCGGAGGTGGTGTAGCGCTCCAGTACGCCGCGGATGGTCTGCGCCGATACCGGGTCGACGCCTTCGAAGGGCTCGTCGAGGAAGAGGACCTCGGGGTTGTGCAGCAGCGCCGCCGCCAGCCCGATCTTCTTGCGCATACCGGTGGAGTAGTCGACCACCAGCTTGTGCTGCGATCCGGCCAGATCGAGCACGTCCAGCAGCTGCGCGGCCCGCTTGTCGACCTCGTCGCCCGGAAGGCCGCGCAGACGCCCTATGTAGCCGAGGAGTTCGCGGCCCGACAGCCGCTCGAAGAGCCGCAGCCCCTCGGGGAGCACCCCGATCCGGGACTTGACGGACACCGGGTCCCGCCAGACGTCGTGCCCGCCGATCTCGACCAGCCCGGCGTCCGGCCGCAGCAGGCCCGTCACCATGGACAGGGTGGTGGTCTTGCCGGCGCCGTTGGGGCCGACCAGTCCGATGAAGCGGCCGGCGGGCAGCGTCAGATCGATGCCGTTGACGGCGATCTGCTCGCCGAACTTCTTCCACAGGCCCTGGATGCGGACGGCGGGCGGGCCGGCCGCTTCGCCCCCTGGGGCCGTGGCCGATCCGCCCGCAGAAGCGGCCGTGGTGCGCTGCGGCGGTGCCGATGCGCCCCGCTCATCGATGTGTTCCGGCTCGTTCGCCACCGGTCCTGCCCTTCGACGTCCCCGCAGGGGCCGGTCCCGACCCCCGTCGGCATCCCACGATACGGGCGGATACCGGGACGGGGCCGGGCAGTGGACACTCCTGTGGACAACGGGTGCGTTCGCGACCCGGGATCAGCGTCCCCGGAGAGCGACCGCGTCCCGTGCGCAGGCATAGGCGAGCGGGCTGATCAGCTCCTCCGCGTCCGGCAGCCAGCGGTTGGCGGGGGTGGGGCGGCGCGCCCACTGCACCGAGCCGTGCGCGCCCACCCGGGTCGGCGGTGCGGCGATGTACTCGCCCTCGCCGCGGCAGATCAGATCGAGCGCGGCCGGCGCCCAGCCCAGGGTGCGTACGAGGGCGGGCACCTTCACCGAGGCGCCGGGAAGGACGAGGAAGAGCATCCGGCGGTCGGGGGTGCGGGTGACCGGACCGAGCGCCAGCCCCATCCGCTCCATACGGGCCAGCGCCAGACAGCCCGCCGTCTCGGGCACGTCGAGCGCCTCGAACGTCCGGCCCGTCGGCAGCAGGATCGAGGCCCGCGGATGCTTGCTCCACATACGGCGGACGGCGGTCGCGCTGCCACTGGCCTGTCCGGCCCAGCCGGGGCCGGCGGGGTGCGCGCCGGGTGCCGCGCAATCGACGGCGTCGCACGAGCAGCGCGGTGTCTCACCGTCGTGCTCCAGCCATGCGCCGGGGAACACGTCCCAATGCCGTTCTTCCGCGTAACGCACCGCAGTGTCGAGCAGCTGCTCGCCGCGCTGCAGGGGAATTTGCGAGGCTCCTGTGACTCCGATGGTCTCTTCCACGCTGAGGACAACTTCCGCTGTCACCAAGGGTTACGGCTCAGGGGTGAACCCCCCGGCGCATCGTTCTCGCACGTGGGGCGCATGGGTGCACCGGTGGGGGCGCGTATGCGGGCGGGGCCCGAGGAACGGGTAGCCACCTGCCTGACGGGCGGAGGGACCGCCCGGCGGCGGTCCGAAGTGCACCCGGGGGAGCCCGGCACGGCGGCGCCGCGATCTGTGCACGGCACCGCGCAGCCTTCCCCACCCGTGAACGGCGTTCGGCACCGAGGAAGCACCGGACAGGGCGCAAAGCGCTCATAACCGAGCATCCTCTGCAACGCGCATATCACAACGATCCTCCCTATCGCGCATATTCAGGATCTCTCGGATATCCGGCATATTCCTGGGGAATCGATCACGGGGAGCGGCGTTCGACGGTGAACGCACAGCGGTACACAGGGGGTACAGCATGGCCGCCAGGCCACTCGTCGCACGGCAGCCCAACGAACGGCTGCAGGCGCTGATCCAGGAAGCCGCCTGTTCCAACGCGGGGCTCGCCCGTCGCGTCAACATGTGCGGTGCGGAACACGGTCTCGACCTCCGCTACGACAAGACCTCCGTGGCCAGATGGCTGCGCGGACAGCAACCACGGGGCCGCGCGCCGGCCGTCATCGCGGAGGCGCTGGGGCGCAAGCTGGGGCGCACGGTCACCATCGACGAGATCGGGATGGCCGACGGCAAGAACCTCGCGTCCGGGGTGGGGCTGCAGTTCTCGCCCACCGTCCTCGGGGCGATCGAGCAGGTCTGTGAGCTGTGGCGCAGCGATGTCGGCCGGCGCGACTTCCTCAGTGGTTCCACGGTCGCGGCGTCCGCCCTGGTGGAGCCCAGTCGCGACTGGCTGATCACGGGGGCGGACACCCAGGTCGCCCGGAACGCCGGCGCCCGGGTCGGGATCTCGGACGTCGAGGCGGTCCGCGCCATGACCACGGCGCTCAGCGAGCTCGACCACCGTTTCGGCGCCGGACATGTCCGGCCGGTCGTCGTGCACTACCTCAACAGCGTGGTCTCGGGGCTGCTGGCCGGCTCCTACCGTGAGTCCGTCGGGCGGGAACTCTTCGCCGCCGTCGCGCGGTTGACCGAACTGGGCGGCTACATGGCCGTCGACACCGGCCAGCCCGGCCTCGCCCAGCGCTACTACATCCAGGCGCTGCGGCTGGCCCAGGCGGCCGGTGACCGCGGCTACGGCGGCTATGTGCTCGCCGCGAGCATGAGCCATCTCGCCGCCTCGCTCGGCAATCCACGGGAGATCGCCCAGCTCGCGCGCGCCGCGCAGGAAGGCGCCCGCGGCCATGTCACACCGCGCGTGGAGGCGATGTTCTGCGCGGCGGAGGCCCGCGGGCATGCGCTGATGGGCGACGGCCGGGCCTTCCAGGTGGTGGCGGGCCGGGCGGTCGCCGCGATGGAGCGCGCCGACGCGGCCGCCGAAGCGGGCGACGACCCCGTCTGGATCGCCCACTTCGACCAGGCCTACCTGGCCGATGAACTCGCCCACTGCCACCGCGACTTGGGGCAGCCGGGGCCCGCCGCGCAGCGGGCGCAGGAGGCGCTGGACGGGCATCCGGCCGGCCGCGCCCGGCGCCGGGCCATCGGTCTGCTGCTGCTGGCCGGCGCCCAGGTGCAGCAGCGCGAGGTGGAGCAGGCCTGCCATACGGGCACCCAGGCGGTGGATCTGCTGAGCGGGCTGCGGTCGGACCGTGGCGCGGAGTATCTGGAGGACTTTCAGCTGCGTTTGGAGCCTTATCGGGACGAACCGGTGGTGCGGGAGTTCAGCGCGCGACTGGAGCTGAGGGCCACGGCGGCGTGAGCAGCGCCCCAAGACGGGGCGGCGACTGGTTTGTCGTGCCACGTCGGGTTTGTCGTGGGACGCCGGACGACCCGGACGGCGGGGCCCGCCCGGGGCCTTCCGCGGGCGGGCAGGGGCGGTGACCAGGCGACGTGGTCGAACGTTGCTGCGACCCGGTAGCGTGCAGCCGACGATTCCGTAGGTCTGCACGTTGGTAGGAGTCACGGTGACGCAGAGCGGACAGGGTCACGACCCGCAGAATTCTGCGGCCGGTCCCGCGCGAGAGGGCATTGTGCTGCCCGCCAACGGTGAGCCGTGGGTGCCCGACCAGCAGGCCGCGCCGCCGGCCGGCCAGCCGTGGGGCCAGCCCTGGGGACCCGGCCAGCAGGCCGCCCCCGCCCCGCAGCCGTACGGCGAGGCGCCCGCCCAGGGCCAGCAGCCCGCCGCACAGCAGGGGTACGGCCAGGGCCAGCAGCAGAGCTACGGTCAGGGCCCGCAGCAGGGGTACGCCCCGGCGCAGCCGCCGGCCCCGCAGGGTCCGGTGCCGCCGCAGCCGCAGGGTGGCCAGGGCTTCCCGGCGCCGCCCCAGGAACAGCAGCAGGCGCCGCAGGCCATGCCGCCCTCGATGCCGCAGCAGGCGCCCCAGCAGCCCGCCGCACCGCAGCCGCAGACCGGCTTCGACGCCGAGGCGACGGCGCTGATGCCGCACGGCGCACAGCCCGGCCAGGGTGCGCCCGGCGCACTCCCGCCCGAGGGACAGCAGTCGTACGGGCAGCAGCTCCCGCAGCAGCCGTACGGGCAGCCGGCCCCGCAGCCGCAGCAGACCCAGCCCCCGCAGCAGGCCCAGCAGCCTCAACAGCAATACGGGCAGCAGCCCCAGGGCCCGTCCGGAGAGCTGGTGCGGGCGACCCCGCAGACCGGTGCGCCGCTGCCGCCCGCCTCGGGCGACGCGGAGGCCACCGCGCTGATTCCGCCCTTCGACGCCCGGTCCGGCGGCCCCGGCGCCGCGCCGCTGCCGCCCGAGGCGGCCTCGCGCCCCGAGACGCCCGACGAGTCCACGACCATGCTGCGCGCGATCAAGCCGACGCAGGGCGGGCCCCAGGGCCGGCCGATGCCGCAGTCCCAGCCGATGCCGGGCGCCCCGGGCGCGGGCGACGCCGAGGCCACCCAGCTCATTGCGCCGGTGGGCGCCGGTGCTGCGCCGCCCCCGCCGCCCGGCGCGCCCTACGGCGTGCGCCCCGGCGCGCCCGGGGACCGTCCCACCCCCTCCGAGTTCGACGGCCTGTTCCGCGACGGGCCGGGCGCGCCCGGCCAGGCCGGACAGACCGGCGCCCCGGACTCCACCGCGCAGCTGCCGCGTTTCGAGGACCCGGGCCGCCCGCCGTACGGGCAGCAGGGCCAGAGCCAGGGCTACGGACAGCAGTTCCCGCCCGGCGGCGGCTACGAGCCGAAGCCCACGTTCGACGACGGCGGCGACAGCGGCCGCCGCCGGCTCGCCCCGGCAGTGATCGTCGGCATCGTCATCGTGGCGCTCGCGGGTGCCGGACTCGGCCTCGGCTGGGCGCTGAGCGGCGGAAGCAGCGAGGACACCACGAAGAAGCAGGGCTCCGGGGCCGGCACGACGAAGAAGGCCAAGGAGCCGGAGAAGCCGAAGCCGACCACCGACCCGGCCGAGGCCCAGGCCAAGGGGCTGGACGCGCTGCTGGGCGACAGCAACAACAGCCGCTCCTCGGTGATCGGCGCCGTCAACAGCATCAAGTCCTGTGACAACCTCGGCGGCGCGGCCAAGGACCTGCGGGCCGCGGCCGGGCAGCGCAACGACCTGGTGAAGCGGCTGCAGCAGCTGCCCGTCGACAAGATCCCGAACAATGACCGGCTGACCGCCGCGCTGACCAAGGCCTGGCAGTCCTCGGCGTCCGCGGACAACCACTACGCGGCGTGGGCCGGACAGGTCGGCGGCAAGAAGGGCTGCCACAAGGGCAAGGCCCGGGTCACCCGGCAGACCGCCCAGGGCAACGCGGCCAGCGGTCAGGCCACCACGGCCAAGAAGCAGGCGGCACAGATCTGGAACCCGCTCGCCAAGAAGTACGGGCTGACGGAGCGCCGCCCCGAGCAGCTCTGAGCGCCGGACGGGCGGGCGGCGCCGCGCTCCCCATGCGGGCGGGCGGCGCCGCGCTCCATGCGGCCCGCTCCAGACGGCGCGCTACAGGTACCGCGCAGGCGCCGCGCCGGGCTGCCCGCCCCGTCCCGCTCAGCTGTCCGGGCGCCGCCGTTCCAGCGTCTTGGTGACGTTCACGAAGCCGTGCTGGGCGGCGACCAACTCGCCGTCCCGGACGACCTGGTAGGTCACCGTCCCGTTCACGATGCGCGGGAAGTCCTGGACGGCGAGCATGTCGTCCTCGCGCCAGCGCAGCTTCGGGGTCAGCCCGCCGGTGTCGACGGCACGGTCACCGCGGTCCAGCGTCGTCTGCAGGGCGTGCGGGGTGATGTCCTCGATGCCCTCGTCATCGAGATCCTCGATCAGCGAACGCAGCACGGTGTAGGCGATCCAGGTCGTCTGTGTGCCCTGGTCGGCGGGGTCGATGCGGTTGTCGTTGAACGCGAAGTCCTTGATGACCTTGCGCATCGGCTCCCAGCGTGAATCGCCGGCGGCCGGATACCAGCCGGTGATGTCCGCGCCTTCCAGCGGCCCGGATCTGCCGCCCGTACGGTTCACCAGCGACTGGCCGACGCTGCCCAGAACGGAGGCGACCCGCACCTTGGGGCTGTCCTCCTGCAGACGCCGGAACGAGTCGAAGAACGCATCGGTGTGATCACCGAGCGAGGCGGTCACACAGGAGCCGGCCGCTTTGCCGCCGGCTTCCGACGTGCCGTAGACGAGCGGGTCGGCGCCCACACCGTCCAGGGCGCGGTTCACCTCGGTCGAGTAGTCGGTGCCGTCCTCGGGCGCCTTGATGTCCTTGGCCGGGTGCCGGCTGCCGCTCTCCAGGCCGGAGTTGAGCAGGGACGGCATCTGGTCGCCCTGGATGGTGTCCGGGCGGACCAGCGCGACGCGGCTGCAGTCGCGCGCCAACTGGCGGCCGTTCCCGGCGAGCAGGGAGGCCTGCCCGCCGTTGACGGGATAGGACAGCGGGCTCTCGAACTCCTCGTCCGAGGCGCCGTAGCCGCCGATGAAGGGGACGCCCTTGACCTCCAGCGGCGACATGAACGAGCGGCCGAACTGGCTGTAGGAGCCGACGACGGCGACCGCGCCCTGGTCCACCGCGCGCTGGGCGCACTGGGCGGCGGACACCGAGTCGTTGCGCTCGTTGCAGGTCAGCACCCGTAGGTGGTGGCCCCTGATGCCGCCCTGGGAGTTGACCCAGCGGGCGTAGGCCTGCGCCATGGCGGGCATACCCGGCATATTGGTGGCCTTGGTGCCCTCGGGCGCCCAGGTCATCACCGTGACCGGGTCCTTCTCCCCGGAGTCCCCCGAGGCTCCGGGGAGGGAGCCGCAGCCCGAGAGCAGTGACGCGATGACCGCCGTACATGCCACCGTCGAAGCGACCGCGGGAGCATGAGCAAAAGGGCGGGGGGAGGAGCGTCGCCGTCCGGTCATGACACCGCAGCCTTCCGTCCTGCCAGGAACGGGTGAGTGACGACAAGGCAACGGATGGTGACGCGAAGGTGAATTCCGGGGGGCCGCTTGAGATCATCCGTGCGGAACGTACGATCCAATACTGTGCAAGGTTCGGAGAAGTCTTCCCGTCGCGGCCGCCGCTCGACCACCATGGGCGGTATGCCACTCAACGACATGCCGTGGTGGCGCTGGCGCAGCAATGTGCGCTCCGCGCTGCACATGCTCTCCGACCCCGCCTTCCAGCAGGAGACCTGGCTGGCCGGACGGCCCGGGTACGGAGATGTCACCGACGCCGTCTACCGGCTCGTCGAGGACACTTGGCTGGACAACTGGTCCGCCGAGAAGTACATCGGCACGATCTTCCGGGACGCCCAGGAAGCACAGCTCGTCGATGTCGCCGTCCTGCGCGTGCTGCGGATCATGCACCAGGTCGGTGCGGACGCCCCGGTCGCCGCGTACATGGCGCACCAGGGCTGGCCGGAGGCCGTACACGCGGCCCGTGAGGCCCATGTGCAGCTGGCCGCCGCGGACGGTGAGGACCCCGATGCCGCGCCGCGCTCGCTGGAGGTGCTGGCCATCATGACCGGTCAGGCGGAAGCCCCGGCCTGACCTGCTCCGCGGGTGTGCGACCCTATGAGGTCATGAGCGAGTCGCAGCCCACCACCCAGCCCGGTCCGCACGATCAGTACGTCCTCACCCTGTCCTGCCCGGACAAGCAGGGCATCGTGCATGCCGTGTCCAGCTACCTCTTCATCACCGGCTGCAACATCGAGGACAGCCAGCAGTTCGGCGACCACGACACCGGGCTGTTCTTCATGCGGGTCCACTTCAGCGCGGACACCTCGGTGAGCGTCGACAAGCTGCGGGCCAGCTTCGCGGCGGTGGGCGACTCCTTCGGCATGGACTGGCAGATCCACCGGGCCGACGAGAAGATGCGGGTCATCCTGATGGTGTCCAAGTTCGGGCACTGCCTCAACGACCTGCTGTTCCGCTCCCGGATCGGCGCGCTGCCGGTGGAGATCGCGGCCGTGGTCTCCAACCACACGGACTTCGCCGAGCTGGTCGGCTCGTACGACATCCCCTTCCACCACATTCCGGTCACCCGCGACACCAAGGCCGAGGCCGAGGCGCAGCTGCTGGAGCTGGTGGCGGCGGAGAACGTCGAGCTGGTCGTCCTCGCCCGCTATATGCAGGTGCTCTCCGACGATCTGTGCAAGGCGCTGTCCGGCCGGATCATCAACATCCACCACTCCTTCCTCCCGAGCTTCAAGGGCGCCAAGCCGTACCACCAGGCGCACGCCCGCGGGGTGAAGCTCATCGGCGCCACCGCGCACTACGTCACCGCGGACCTCGACGAGGGCCCGATCATCGAGCAGGAGGTCGAGCGCGTCGGCCACGAGGTCACGCCGGACCAGCTCGTGGCGATCGGCCGGGACGTGGAGTGCCAGGCGCTGGCGCGGGCCGTGAAGTGGCACAGCGAGCGCCGGGTGCTGCTGAACGGCAGCCGGACGGTCGTCTTCGCGTAACAGCCGGAATACCTTCCGCACCGCTCACGTTGTGGCCCCGAGGGGGCGCTCGGACCCCCTACGGGACATGTTCGACCGCCCCCTACTGGCAAGCCGCCCCTACTGGCAAGCCGCCCCTGCCGACGAGCGCTAGAGGCGGGACAGCGACGCGGTCGCGAACAGCACATCGCGGATCGCGTCGCGTTCGCCGTTCTGGCCGGCGGCGGCCTCCTCGGGGGAGATATGGCCGGCGGCAAGCTGGCAGAACTCGGCGCTGTCCAGGGCGATATGCGCGACGGTGCGGTCCGGGGTGCCCAGGGCGGCCGGTGAGTCCAGCGCTATGTACCAATGGCCACCGCCGTTGCCCTCGACCTCCAGATGGAGCGTACGGCCCGGGGCGCCCGCCTCGACCAGCCGCTGCGGCGGCGCGGCGAGCCCGGCCCGGCGGCGGTCGGCCAGCGCACTGGGCAGCAGCCGGGCGGCGAGGTCGACCATCTGGTGGAGATGCCCGGCGGCCGGGGGAACGTACGGGTAGTCCACCGCCTCGGCGATATCGCCGGCATGCACCCAGCATTCGAAGGCGCGGTCCAGGAACGAGTCGCGCAGCGCGAGCCGGAAGTCGCCGTACGGAACGGCGAGTTCGGCGACCTTGCTGCCGGCGAACGACACCTGTCTCATCAGCGCGTAGCTCTGGTCGCGCCACGGTGCGTGGATGGCGAGCGGATTCTCCCTCTCGTCCGCCGCGCGCCAGAACGTTTCCGTACGGATGAGGGGGTCCGGGGTGCCGGGCGGGGCGGCGGTGCCGAGCGGGTCGGTCAGCCCGAGCGCCGTCGCGACCAGGCCGTCCACCGCCATCAGATGCCCCATGACACCGGCGACGGTGGTCTCCCGCTCGACCGGGCGCTCGCCCTCGAACCAGCGCAGCCGCACCGGGGCGCGCCACTCCGCCTCGCCCATGTCACGCAGCAGCGCATCGAGTTTGGCGGTCTCCGCGTCGTACGGCGACGCCCAGTCGGGCACCGGGATACGGGCCGGCCGCCGGCCCAGACAGCCCTCCAGGACGCGGGAGCGCAGCAGCGGATCGAGGTCGAGGCTGTCGGCGGGATGCAACAGCCCGACGGCATCGCGCAGCCGCAGCGCCTCGTCCGCACAGGAGGCGCAGTCGGTCAGATGCGCCTCGACGGCGGCCGTCTCCTCGGCGGAGCAGGCCGACAGCGCCCAGGCACCGAGCAGCGACTTGAGGATCCGGTGCGGCGGGGCCGGATCCGGGTCGGGGACGGGCAGGGGCGCGGCGGGCGGCTCGGACCCGGGCCCGGCGTCCGGAAGGGTGCCGAAGGGGTCGGTCACCGGGTCGGCGACGGGCACCGGCGGGGTGTCCGGAAGGGGGCCGTGGTCCTCGGCCGCGGAGCGCGGGGAGGGTATCCGCGGCCGCTCACCGGGGCTGCCGGGCAGCTCGCGGCCGTCCCATTCGTCCGGGCCCTTCACCGCGACCGTCCATGGCCCGGACCGGGCGGTGCGGAGGTTCCCGGGCCGGTGTGCTGGGTGTGCGGCGGGAGCGGGCCGCGGGGAGCGTGCGGCGCGGCGGGGGAGGAGCGCGGGGCGCGTGCGGAGTACGAGGCGCGGTGGCCGGGTGGCAGGGCCTGGTGGTGATGGGCGGTGGAGAGCAGCTGGAGGCCCAGGCGGAGCCGGCGCCGGGCCTCGTCCTCCGTGACGCCGAGGTCGGCGGCGGTCTGGCGGTAGTCCCGGCGCTGGAAGTACGCCAGCTCCAGTGCGGCCCGCAGGGGCGCGGGCATGGACGTGACGATGTAGTCGGCGCGGGCGGCGGTGGAGGCCTCGCGGATCTTCTGCTCTATCTCGGCGGGCGCCGGGGCACCGTCTCCGCAGTCGCGTGCCGAGGCCGCCTCGGTCTGGCGCAGCCGCTGGACGGCCTGGTGGCGGGTGACACCGGCGATCCAGGAGCGCAGCGGGCCCTGCTTGGGGTCGTAGGAATCCGGGTGTTCCCAGATGTAGGTGAACACCTCGCGGGTCAGGCGGTCGGCGGCGTCCTCGTCGTCCAGGACACGGTGGGCGAGGCTGTGCACGAGCGAGGCGAAGCGGTCGTAGAGCTCGCCCAGCGCAGCGGCCTCGCCGTGGGCGAGCCGCTGTTGCATCCGCCTGTCCCAGCGCGGTGGCGCGTCGTGTCCCATCGGAACCCCATCCCTGCCCGTCGCCTCCGGGCTCACTCCTCAGCCGTCACTCCTGCACACGCGCTCACGCCCGGAGCTGTGCGCACGATCACAGAAACCACCGTGCCATCGAATGTAGTGCGCGGGTCTGACAACGCACGCTCCTTTGCGGCAAACCGAGCCCCGAGGGGGACGGGGATGGTAAAGACCTCGCGAGGAAAACGGTCTCGCTTTGTGGCGATACTGCCCGATCGAAGCGGATCGATGCCGATCGTTCGTGTCCACATACGGTGATGTGTTATCCGTGTGTGACCGGATGTCGGCGAAAAGGTGCGGCCGCTGGGGCATAGCCTTAGGCGGACTGCCTGTTGCGCCAAGGATTCGGAAGAGTTTCAGGGGAGAGAGGCCGGGCAGTCGAGGCGGGGAAGGATGAGTTCCGGATGCAACCGGGCCCATCCGGTCCGAAAGCGAGCGAAAGGCTTCGAGCGCGTGTCGTTGAAGGTGGCAGAGGACGAACAGGGCCCATGGGCCGTACTCCAGGTGTCCGGGGAGATGGACCTGGTCACGTCGCCTGCGGTGCGTCAGCATGTGCACGACGCGGTGGCGGACGGCCGGAGATCGCTCGTACTCGACCTCTCCGAGGTGCGGTTCTGCGATTCCAGCGGTGTCGGTGTGCTGATCGCCGCCCGCCGTCTGATGCGCTCCTGTCAGGGGCGGCTGCGGCTGATCCTCCCCGCGCAGGGTGCCGTGGACGGCTCGCACGTCAACCGTGTGCTCGCCGCGCTGGGTGTCCGCCGGCTCTTCGAGGTCTACCCGGACCTGCACACCGCCGTCGACGAGGCCGCCGCACCGCTCTCCGCCTGAACGCGCCCGGGGTGCGGCCTTTCTGCCCCCGTATGCCCGTCTCTGCCTGATTCACCCCGCTCCGTACGGAAACTCCGCCCGTACGACGAAGCCGCCGTCGGAGGTGTGACGCGCCTCCAGCGTCCCGCCGAGGCTCTGGGCGCGCTCGCGCAGCCCCACCAGCCCGTGGCCGCCCCCGGGAAGCGCGGGGACCGTCGCCGTCGCGTCCGGCGGCCCGTTGCGTATCTCCACCCGCAGCCCGTGCGCCGCACGGCACCCCTCGGCCCGTCCGGCCCCTCCGGCACCCTCGCCCCGTGCGGAACTCCCCGCCCGTCCGGAACCCCCGCCCCGCACCGAGTCCACCGCGTCCCCCGGATCCACCGGATCCACCCGCACCCGGACCCGTGCCCCCGGCGCGTGCTTACGGATGTTGGTGAGCGCCTCCTGGACCGTACGGAAGGCCGCCCGCTCCACCGTCTTCGTGCCGCTCGCGCCGGCCACCACACCGCCCTCGTACGTCACATCCAGCGCGCTCATCTCGATCAGCCGCGGCAACTCCTCCAAGTCGGGCTGCGGAGCCAGGCCGTCCGCCTCCGCCGCCTCGCCGCCGTCCGCCCGTAGTACGCCCACCATGTGGCGCAGCTCCTCCAGGGTCCGCACGGACAGCTCCCGGATCGAAGTGGCACCCGCGCGCGCCGCCGCGTCCTCCGTACTGACCTGCACCGCGCCCGCCTGCAGGCTGATCAGGCTGACCTGATGGGCCACCACGTCATGCATCTCACGGGCCAGCCGGGCGCGTTCGGTGGTTTTGACCCGGTCGGCGAGCAGCCGGTGCTCACGGCGCCGGCTACGGGTCAGATCCTCAATACGGGAGGCGAGTTCCTGGCGGGTGCGCACCAGCAGGCCCAGGGCGATCGGCGCGGCCGAGGTGACGCTGGCGTCTATCAGCACCTGGGTGTTCTCGCGGTAGTCGGTGAGCACGAAGTCGGAGAGCGGGTACGGGAAGAAGTGCGCGGTGATCAGCAGCACCGCACACAGGCCGAGCCGCGCCCGGCCGGGCCGGCGGACGGCCAGGGTGTAGAGCCCGATCATCGGCGCGAACCAGATGTAGCCGATGTAGAGCCCGGGGAGCGTGAAGAGGAAGACCAGCAGCGGGAAGCGCCGGCGCAGCATCAGGGCCGCCGCGGCCAGCATCGAGACGCCGACCTCCAGGTCGAGTTCGAGGCCGTTGACCAGCATCGCGTCGGCGATCGCCAGCAGCACCGGGATCACGACCGGGGCGAGGGCGCGCAGCCGCCGCCCCAGCGCCCCGCGCGCCAGCGCCCGCCCCTTCGCCTCCCCGCGATCCACCACCGCCCCCGCGAGCACCCGCAGCCGGCTCCGCCCGCCCCGGGCCCTCACCACGCCCCCCGGGGGGTGCCCGCGACCAGGCCGGCACGGTCGGCGACGATCGCCGCCTGGATACGGTTGATCCCGCCCAATTTGCCCAGCAGGGCGCGTACATGGTCCTTGACCGTACTGGGGGCGAGCCCCATCCGGTCGGCTATCTGGGCGTTGCCCAGGCCCTCACCGAGCAGGGCGAGCACCTCCGACTCACGCGGGGTCAGCCCGCTCACCGCGCGCGCCGCCGACGCCTGGTCCTCGGCGGTCAGATAGCCCCCGATCACCGCACGTGTGACGCCCGGGTCGAGCACGCTGCCGCCCTCCGCCAGCGTCCGTACGGCCCGTACGAGTTGCTCCGGATCGGAGTCCTTGAGAAGGAACCCGGCCGCGCCCTCGCGCAGCGCCGCCGTCAGGTACTCCTGGGCGTCGAAGGTGGTCAGCATCGCCACCGCGGGCGGCTCCGGAGCGGCGCGCAGCCGGCGCAGTACGGTCAGCCCGTCCACGTCCGGCATGCGGATGTCCAGCAGTACGACGTCGGCCGCACAGCTCAGCACGGTGTCCACGGCCTCGGCGCCACTGCAGTCCGCGACCATCTCGATGTCCGGGGCGGTCCCCAGAATCATCCGCAGTCCCGACCTGACCAGCCGTTCGTCGTCCACCACAGCGACACGGATCACCGGCCGCCCCTTTCCTTCGCACCCATCCGAGCCCGCGGAACCGCCCGGCGCTGCGCGATTCCGTTCCTCTGTCAGCGGGGACCGCCTTACGACGGACCCCCACCCCCGCCGAGCGGCGGGGGTGAGCCCGCGACCTCTGGAGGATGCCGAGGGGAGGTCCCCGCGGGCAGAGTGGTTCTCATGCTGCACCACTGAAGAGGCCACAAGCCCAGGACGCGTTGCAGTTCACATCGGCGGCCGCCGCGACCCCCACACGCGACGGCCGCCTTTGGCGTGCGGGGGCGGTTCGGAGGGGGATCTCCCCCGCACCGCCGAGGGACGACCTGTAGTCCCCTCAAAGTCGCTGGTCAGGCGGGGTTTCGCCACCCCTCAGCCGCTCCCCCCGGCTCTCCGCGACCCGTACCGCATCCCGTAACGCGGCACTGAGCTGAGCCGACAAATACCGCAACTGCCGCGCATCGGCCGCCGGATCACCGATCAGATCCCCGGCATGCTCCAGCAGCCCGATCGCCATCCCGAGTTGCAGCGCCTCGACGTCGTCGGCGTACCGGGCGACGTAGCCGCCCTCCCGGTCCGTGAAGAGATAGCAGGGTTTGTCGTCGGGGGAGGTCCAGGGGAGCAGGCGGGGCTTGGGCGGGTTGGTCATCGAGGTGGCCTCCAGTGTGTACGGCATAGCGGTTGTGCGGCTCTGTCCTGCACGAGCCTTGCGCCGAACGCCGTTTGAACCCATCCCAACGTCCTATAGGGCCGCCCTATATTGGAGGCATGGGTGACTTTGACACGGACCTGTGGTCCCACCCGCGGCTTCTGGCGGCCGTCTCCGAAGGGGACTGGGGCGCCGTCTTCCGTACGTATCGGCGGCTCACCGGCGCCAGTCAGATGAAGCTGGGGGAGCTGGTCGGGCTGGTCCAGCCGGATGTCTCCGAGATCGAGCGGGGCCGTCGCCGGGTCACGTCCGTGGAGGTGCGGCAGCGCATCGTCGCGGGGCTCGGAATCCCACCCGAGCGGGTCTCGGCAGCGGGCGCGGAGGCACTTCCGGTCCCGGGGCTGGCGTTCGCCGGCACCGCCCCCGACGAGGACCTGCTGGCGCGCGTCACCAACGCCGTGGACGGCTCGCACCGTGTCGACAGCGCGACGCTGGACTGGCTCGACCGGCTCCTGGCCGAACACCGCCGGGCGGAGGACTTCATCGGATCGCGCCCGCTCGTCGAGGTGATGAGCCAGCAACTCCGCACGGTGGTGAACCTCTACGCGGGCGCGCGGGGGCCCTTGGCGGAGCGCGTGGTCCGGCTCGCTGCCGAACACGCCCAGTTCCTTGCGTGGATGGCGCAGGACCAGGGTCAGTCTGCCGACGCCCTGGCGTGGTACGACCGCTCTCACGAGTGGGCCCTGGAGGCCGGGGACGCCGACATGGCGGCCACGACGCTCAGCATGAAGGCGCATATGGCCTGGTCCGGGGGCCGGGGGAGGCGGTGCGTACGGCTCGCGGAAGCCGCCCGCTGGTCGGCGCCGGATACGTCACTGGGCGTGCAGGGCATGGCCGCGCAGATGGAAGCGCGCGGGCATGCGCTCAGCCACGCCCCGGACGACGCCCGTCGGCTGCTGGACGAGGCCCAGGACCTGATCGGCCGTGCCGCCGAGCGGCCCGAGGACGAACCGCCGTGGATGTACTTCTACGACGAGACCTGGTTCACGCTCCAGCGGGGCATGGCCGCCATGCACCTAGGCGACTGGCAGGGAGCCACGCAACACATCGCCTCGGGCCTCGGCGCGCTGCCGGCCGGCTACCGCCGGGACGGCGCTTGGTACCGCGCCTGTCTGGCCCATGCCCACGCGGCAGCGGGCGAGGCCGAACAGGCCCTGGCCGCAGCCGTGGCGAGCGCCCCCGACGCGTCGGAGATCGGGCGCCCCCATGCGTGGAACGAGCTGCACACCACGGCGGCCGTACTGCTGCGCAGAGGCGCTTCGGAGGGGCGTCGGCTCGCGGAGGTCCTCAGGACCCACGACTGACCGCAGCAGTGCGCCGTGGTGGTTCGGCCCGATTCCCCTGACCGGAAACCGAGCGTGCGGTCGCGGCGGAACGCAAGACATGGACCGTTCGTCTGCTGGATAACCGAGTTGCCCAAGGACACGGAGTACAGGTGACCCCCGAACGACCCATCGTGTACCGAGAAGCACAGCCCGCGGACAAGGAGCAGATCGACGCGATCGACGACTCGTTCACCACGGACACCGTCTACGAGGTCGTCGCGGGGGACGAGGGGTTCGCGCTGCGGTCGGCCTTCGTCGATCCGCCGCTGGTCAAGACCTTCCCCGACGATGAGGACGGCGAGGACGACGGGGTGGCTGATGGCGTGCACGTGGAAGTCGCCGTCGACGACGGGACGGTGTGCGGTTTTGTTGCCGTCGGGGTCGAGGAGTGGCATCGCCGCCTGGTCGTCCAGCAGATCGCGGTGGCGTCCACGCACCGTGGGCTCGGGGTCGGCGCGGCGCTGATGCAGCGGGCCTGCGCGTACGGGAGCCGCCTCGGAGCGCGAACGGCCTGGCTGGAGACGACGAATGTGAACGTTCCCGCCATCCGGGCTTACCGGCGGATGGGGTTCAGCTTCTGTGGCCTGGACACCACCCTCTATCGGGGTACGTCGAGCGAGGGCGAGACCGCGCTGTTCATGAGCAAGGAACTCGGGGCGGGCGGCTGAACCTCCCGGCCCCTCCCCGTCCGTGCGCGGAGGGGCAGGCCCCTACAGCCACCCCTCCCGCCCCACCGCCGCCGCCCGGACGCCCTCCGTGCGGGGCTCGCCGTAGGGGCCGGAGCCGTGGCCGGTGGCCAGGACGACGACCGAGGTCATGGCGGCCAGGCCGTAGGCGGTGGTGGCCATGGACAGGGCGCCCTCGGTGGTTTCGAAGGAGCGGTTGAAGAAGTCGGAGACGGTCAGCCACACCACCGTCCGTACGGTCATGTAGAGCTCCAGTGCGGCGAACACCAGGAGGGCGCCCCGGACTTCGCGGCGTCCTCGGAGGGCCAGCACGCCGAGGATCAGCAGGACGAGGACCGAGCCGACGGTGGTGAACTCGGCGGAGGCCGCGAGATCGAGGGCGCCGAGCACCGAACCGTCGACCACCCCGCGCAGATAGCGGCCCGCGTCCATGCCGGTGGCCGTGAGATCGCGGAGGGCCCAGCCGAGTTCCGCCAGCGCCATGACCAGGAACAGCACTCCGCAGATGCGGGACATGCGGCGCCACCGGTCGTCCGGACCGGCCGCGCCGGCGGCGGGCGGGCGGTTGTCGTGCGCGCGCTCGGTGGCCGGGAACATCGAGAACAGCACGACCAGCGCCACCACCACCCCCAGACCACGGGTGGCGAGCGCCCAGCTGCCCAGCGGGTCGTTGGTGTACTGGTGGCGGTAGGCGGCGTGGAGCAGGCCCACGCCCTCCCGCAGGGAGAGGGCGAGCAGTACGAAACCGGACAGCAGCGCCGCGGAGCGCGCCACCCGCCGCTGGGCCAGGGTCATCCCGGCGATCACCAGGAACGCGATGGTGAAGGCCCATTCGTACGGGCCGAGGATCTGCGTCGTGGGGGAGGCGCCCGGGTTGAACAGGCCCTCGACGAAGTCCCAGGTACTGCCGTCCCCTTGGGTGATGCCGAAGACCGTCCAGGCGCCCAGCACACCGGCGTACAGCGTCAGGCACAGGCCGGTCGCGAGATAGGCGCCGCTGTGCTCCGGAGCGGCCCGGCCCGGATCGGGACCCGGACGGACATCCACCGTTCCACCGTCCTGCATCACCATGACCGACCCCCGATCCGCCTCTCGTGGCCGCCGTACCGGCAGTTCCCGTACAACAGCCTCACTGTGTCAAGGACGGTGGGAGAGCCGGTGGAGGTTCCACCCCGTGTCGTCCGGCTGCCGTCCGTTTGATCAGCGCACATGCCGGGACGTGGCCGCGATGAAATCCCGGATGCCCTGGCGGGTGGTGGCCCGCAGTTCGGTGAGGGCCTCCCGGTCGGGGGCCCGGTGCAACTCCGTCGTCGCCGCCATCACCTGCTCGCTGCGGTCGAGTATCTCCGGGTCGTCGGACACCATCTGGGCCCGGAACATGGCCTCTTGGGCGCTGTAGCGGGTCTTGTACACCTCCTCGCGCAGCTCCGGGGTGTCCTCGCCGCAGCGGTCGTCCTCGTGCAGGACGAACCAGCGGTGGACCAGGACCCGCCGGTACTCCAGCAGCGCCCCCGCGTAGGCGCAGTACGCGTCGATCCGCTCCTGCCGCAGCCGCTCCGCGCGGGCGAACCGCTCGCTGCGGTCGGCCGAACGGCTCTGGAAGACGTGGGTGATTCCGGAACCCAACAGGGTGCCCACGACGGCCACGACGCTTGCCACAACTGCCTCCATGAGGGCAGTGCATCACAGCGGACCAGGTCAGCGGCAGGGTACGCATGACCATGGCCGGTCCATGGGTGCCGCCCCTGCCGGAAGGGCGGCGGTGCGGCAAGATGGGGCCATGGGGATCTTCGGGGGCGAGGGCCGACTGATCGGTGGCCGGTACCGCCTGGGAATACGGCTGGGCCGCGGCGGAATGGGAACGGTCTGGCGGGCCACCGATGAAGTGCTGGGTCGTCAAGTCGCGGTGAAAGAGCTGCACTTGGATGAGGGAACGGCCGAGCCCGAGGCGCGGGTGCAGCGGGAGCGGGCGATGCGGGAGGCGCGGACCGTCGCGCAGATCAAGCATCCCAATGTGATCGTCGTGCATGACGTCGTCGAACAGGACGGCCGGCCGTGGATCGTGATGGAGCTGGTGGAGGGCCCGTCGCTGGCCGACCGGCTGCAGAGCGGCGGACCGGTGGCCCCGCGCGAGGCGGCCCGGATCGGCATCGCGCTGCTGGGCGCGCTGCGGGCCGCGCACACCCGCGGGGTGCTGCACCGCGACATCAAGCCCGCCAACGTCCTGATGGAGTCGGGCAGCGGCCGGGTCGTGCTCACCGACTTCGGTATCGCCCAGGTGCCCGGCGTCACGACCCTGACCGACGCCGGCGGCTTCGTCGGCTCGCCCGAATACACCGCGCCGGAGCGGATGGCCGGGCGCGGCACCGGCCCCGAGGCCGACCTCTGGTCGCTCGGGGTGCTGCTGTGCGCCGCGCTGAGCGGTGCCTCGCCGTTCCACCGCGACTCGCTGGGCGGGGTGCTGCACGCGGTGGTGTACGACGAGATCGAACTCCCGGAATCCGCCCGCCCGTTGCACGCCGTCGTCCACGGCCTGCTGGAGCGTGAGCCGGAGCGGCGGCTGGGCGTCGCCGAGACGGAGCGGCTGCTGCGCGGCTATCTGCAGTCGGGCCGCGCCCCGGAGCGCGGGCCGGGCGGGCACCTGGGGCAGGGGGCTGGTCGCGGTCATGGCGCCCATGGCGCCCATGGCGGTCACGGCGGCCATGGCGGTCACGGCGCCGCAGACGGTGGGGTCGGAGACGGCGGGGCCGCGGGCCTCGCGGCCGAGGCCGTGGCGGGCGCGGGCGGACCGGGCGGACTGGGTGGACCGGGCGGACTGGGTGGACCGGGCGGACCAGGCGGACCGGGCGGGCCGTTCCTCGGAGGGCCGGACGTCCCGCGGTATCCCGGGCCGGACGTCCACGCCCCCTTGTACGACGTCCCCGACGGCGGTCTGCCGGGGGAGCACCCGCCCAGTGGGCACCCGCCCAGTGAGGGTGCTCCGGTCGCGGGTACGCCGCCTCCGGGCCCGGCCACTCCCGCCCGTACACCCGCCGGAGGCGGCGCCGGCAGACCCGGCGGACGGACGGGCGGCCGCACGCCGGGTATGCCGATCCGGGACGCGCTCGACGACCGGGCACTGGCGGCGGCCGCCCGCCCGCACACCGGCCGGGCCCGCACCGCCTTGCTGGTCGCGCTCGCGGCGGTGGTGATCGGCGGTGTGGGCGCGGGCATCGCGGTACTGCTGATGAACCAGGGCGGAACCGACGGCGGCACCGGCACGGGCGGCCGGCCCAGCCGGTCCCAGCAGGCCTCGGACACCGGGTCACCGCAGAGCGGCGGCTCAGGCTCGGCGGAACCCACCGTCACCGCGCCGCCGGCCTCCGGGGGCACCGGCAAGATCCCGGCCGGATACCGCCTGGTCCGCGACCCGGAGGGCTTCGCGCTCGCCGTACCCGAGGGCTTCACCCGCTCCTACGAGAACGACCGCGTCTACTACTACTCCCAGGGCAAGCGGTTCCGGATCGGCATCCAGCTGCAGCAGCAGGTGCCGGAGGGGCCGCTGGGCGCGATGCGCACGGCGCACGCCAAGGGCCCCGCCGATTACCGCGGTTACCGTCAGGGACAGGTCACCGAGACCACCCACAACGGGCTCCAGGCCGGACTCTGGGAGTTCGTCTGGGACGGCAGCGCCCAGGACGGCGGCTCGCGGTACACCTACGACCTCAGCTGGGACGAGGGCGGCCGGATGATCGATGTGTGGATCTCCTCCCCGGTCGCCTCGCGCACCGAGGCCAAGCGGCACTTCGACACCGCGCTCGACGCGTTCCGGCTGTCCGGGGCGTGATCGCGGGTCTCCGTCCTGGGCGCTGCCGTCCCAGACCAGCGCCCTTGCGGCCAGTGGACACTGGCACGATTGTGGGTGCCGCGTGAAAACTCATTACTGCCGGGTACACAAAGCGCCGGGGGAGGAATACGCTCGCCCGCATGACGGACTCGCAGGACACCGGAACCGCCTCCTCCGCCGCCGAGGCCCCCACGGAAGCCCCCGCCGAAGCTCGCGCGGAGGCTCCCGCGCAGACTTCCCCCGTAGCCGCCGAGGCCCCCGCGGCCACGGCGCCCGACGCGGCCCCGGCCGGGGGAGCGGCCGAGAGCGGGGGAGGCAACCCGGTCGCCCCCGCCCCCGCGGGAGCCCGTACCGCGGCGGACGTGGTCACCCCCGAGGTCGCCGCCCGGCTCACCCGCGGTGTGGTGAGCGGAGGAGGACGCACCGCCAACCACACCCCGTTCACCGGGGAGAAGCTGGCCGACCTGCCGGAGTCCACCCCCGAGGACGTCGCCACCGCCTTCGAGCGCGCCCGCGCCGCCCAGGAGCGCTGGGCGAAGGTCCCGGTCAAGCAGCGTGCCGCGGTCCTGCTCCGCTTCCACGACCTGGTGCTGCGCCGCCAGGCCGAGGTGCTCGACCTGATCCAGCTGGAGACCGGCAAGGCGCGGCTGCACGCTCACGAGGAGGTGCAGGCGGTCGCCGTCACCGCCCGCCACTACGGCCGCAAGGCCCACGCCTACCTCAAGCCCAAGGCCCGCACCGGCGTCGTACCGACCCTCACCAAGGTCACCGAACTCCGCCAGCCCCGGGGCGTCGTCGGGCAGATAGCCCCGTGGAACTACCCCTTCGAGCTGTCCGTCGGCGACGCCCTGCCGGCCTTCGTCGCGGGCAACGCCGTCGTGATGAAGCCCGACACGGAGACCGCGCTGACCGCGCTGTGGGCCCGTGAGCAGCTCATCGAGGCCGGGCTGCCGGAGGACGTCTGGCAGGTCGTGCTCGGTGAGGGCCCGGTCGTCGGCCCCGCCGTCGTCGCGCACGCCGACTACGTCTCCTTCACCGGCTCGACCCGTACGGGCCGTGAGGTGGCCCAGGGCGCCGCCGCACGGCTGGTCGGCGTCTCCCTCGAACTCGGCGGCAAGAACGCCATGTTGGTGCTTCGGGACGCCGATGTGGAGAAGGCCGCCGCCGGCGCCGTCCGCGGCTGCTTCTCCTCCGCCGGCCAGCTGTGCATCTCCATCGAGCGGCTCTACGTCCATGAGTCCATCGCCGACGACTTCCTCCAGCGCTTCGCCGCCCGGACGAAGGCGATGCGGCTGGGCAACGCCCTGGCCTACGGCGCCGACATGGGCTCACTGGTCGGCGAGCGCCAGCTGGAGACCGTCACCCGCCATGTCGAGGAGGCCGTCGCCAAGGGCGCCACACTGGTCGCCGGCGGACGGCCCCGCCCCGACATCGGCCCGCTGTTCTACGAGCCGACCATCCTCGACGGCGTCGAGGCCCCGATGGCGGTCTGCGGCGAGGAGACCTTCGGCCCGGTCGTCTCGATCTACCGCTTCCGCGACGAGGACGAGGCGGTGGCGCTCGCCAACGCCACCCCGTACGGCCTGAATTCCAGCGTATGGACCAAGGACGGCCGCCGCGGCCGCGCGGTCGCCGCCCGGATGCGGACCGGCACCGTCAACGTCAATGAGTCCTACGCGGCCGGCTACGGCAGTGTGCAGGCCCCGATGGGCGGTATGGGCGACTCGGGCCTGGGCCGCCGGCACGGTTCCGAGGGCATCCTCAAGTACACCGAGGCCCAGACCGTCGCCCAGCAGCGGCTGATGCCGCTCGCCCCGTCCTTCGGCATGACCGACGAGAAGTACGCGCAGCTCATGAGCCGCAGCCTGCGCGCGATGAAGGCGTTCCGACTCCGCTAGGGGGCATCTCCCCGGGCCTGCCCGGCGGATCATGCCCCAACCAATGCAGCAGGGAGAGCCAGTGCCCCAGGAGAACTCTGCCCGGAATCAGGACGGCGACGGCGACCGGGAGGTCCCCGACGCCCCCGACGCCACCGGTGTCCCCGACGACGGCTACGACTACGACGTGCTCGTCGTCGGCTCCGGCTTCGGCGGCGCGGTCTCCGCCCTGCGGCTGACCGAGAAGGGCTATCGTGTCGGCGTCCTCGAAGCCGGCCGCCGCTTCACCCGGCAGACCCTGCCGAAGAACTCCTGGGACATCCGCAATTACCTGTGGGCCCCGGCGCTCGGCTGCTACGGCATCCAGCGGGTGCATCTGCTCGGCAATGTCATGGTGCTGGCCGGTGCGGGCGTCGGCGGCGGCTCGCTCAACTACGCCAACACCCTCTACGTCCCCCCGAAGCAGTTCTTCGAGGACCGGCAGTGGGGCCACATCACCGACTGGCAGGAGGAGCTGGCCCCGTACTACGACCAGGCCAAGCGGATGCTGGGGGTACGCCTCAACCCGACGATGACGCCCTCCGACGTCCACCTCAAGGAGGCCGCGGAGAAGATGGGCGTCGGCGACTCCTTCCACCTCGCGCCGGTGGGGGTCTTCTTCGGGGACGGGGAGGACGCGGACGGGACGTCGAAGGCGGCTGCGGGCACGGAGGTCCCCGACCCCTACTTCGGCGGCCAGGGCCCGGCCCGTAAGGCGTGTACGGAGTGCGGCGAGTGCATGACCGGATGCCGGCACGGTGCCAAGAACACCCTCAACGAGAACTACCTCCACCTCGCCGAGCGGGCCGGTGCCGTCATCCACCCGATGACCTCGGTCGTCACCGTCACCGAGGACTCGCGCGGCGGTTTCGCCGTCGGCACCCTCCCCACCGACAACAAGCGCAAGGGCCGGGGCCGCACCTTCACCGCCCGCCGGGTCGTCCTCGCCGCCGGCACGTACGGCACCCAGACCCTGCTGCACAAGATGAAGGACAGCGGACTGCTGCCCGGCCTCTCCGGCAGGCTGGGCGAGCTGACCCGGACGAACTCCGAGGCGCTCGTGGGCGCGCAGACCGACAACCGCCGCTACCGCAAGCGGCACGGCACCAAGGCCGACTTCACCCGCGGGGTCGCGATCACCTCGTCCATCCACCCCGACAGCAACACCCATATCGAACCGGTCCGTTACGGCAAGGGCTCGAACGCGATGGGCGCGATGTCCATCCTCCAGGTGCCCGTCGACGGCCGCGGCTCGCGCGCCACCCGCTGGGCCGCGAACTGTCTGCGCCATCCGCTGCTGCTGCTCCGGTCGCTCTCCAACCGCCGCTGGTCGGAGCGCACCATCATCGGCCTGGTGATGCAGTCGCTGGACAACTCCCTGACGACCTACCGCAAGCCGGACGGCCTCGGGAAGGGCCTGCTCACCGCCCGCCAGGGCCATGGCGCGCCGAACCCCGAGCAGATCCCCGAGGCCACCGAGGCGGCCACCCTGCTCGCCCAGGAGATCAACGGCTTCGCTGGCAGCAATGTCGGCGAGCTGATGGGGACGCCGCTGACCGCGCACTTCCTGGGCGGCTGTCCGATCGGCGCGGACGCCGACCACGGCGTCATCGACCCGTACCACCGCCTCTACGGCCACCCGGGCATCTCGGTCGTCGACGGCGCCGCGGTCTCCGCCAACCTGGGCGTCAACCCGTCCCTGACCATCACCGCGCAGGCCGAGCGCGCGATGTCGCTGTGGCCCAACAAGGGCGAGGCGGACCCGCGCCCCGCGCCGGGCGGGGCCTACCGGCGGCTGGCGCCGGTCGAACCGGTCCGCCCGGCGGTCCCCAAGAAGGCGTTCGGCGCACTGAACCTGCCGTTCCTCGCCGTCCCGCCGGTCCCGCCGAAGAAGTCGCTCACCTAGGTCTCGTTCCGCCGGGTCCCGTCCTGCGCGAGCACGGCGGAGGGCCGCACCCGGAACCGGGTGCGGCCCTCCCCTTCTGCGCCTGCCGTTACGCGGCGGCGGCGCCGTCCGTCTTACGGCGGCGGACGACGAAGATCGCGCCCGCGCCCACGACCATGGCGACCCCGCCCACGATGCCGACGGTCGGCAGCGCGGAGGAGGCACCGGTCTCGGCCAGGTTGCCGGTCACCGGCAGCTTGTCCATGCCGTCCTTCGGCTTGCCGTTGTTGACCGGCTTTCCGCCGCCCTGCGTACCGGGCTTGTTGCCGGGCTTACCGGGCTTGGCCGGCGGGATCTCGCCCGTGTCGCTGCCGGCGGGCAGGATCGTGAAGTCGTACCACTGCTCCTCGGACCAGCCGCAGGAGCCGTCCTTGTTCTGGTAGTCGCCCGCCACCAGCGCGAAGCCGTCACCGGGCGTGGCGCCCTTGTCGGCGCGGATCCGCAGCTTCAGCTCGGCGGTCTGGTGCGCGTCGAGCTGGAACCAGCCGAAGTACTCCCCGTCGGTCCACTCGTCGAACGAGGTCCACTTGCCGGTGTCCGGGTTCTGGTACTCCAGGTCGAGCTGCGACTTGGGGTGGTCCATGTCGCCGGTCGGCACCGCGTAGATGACCGGGTAGACCTCGTCCAGCGTCTGGTCCGTGGTGTTGGCCAGCTGCACGCTGAAGCCCTTCCAGCCGCCGCCCGCGACGAGCTTGGAGGGCAGGTTGGCGACGGTCACCTTGATAGCGGCGTCGTCGACCGTGCACTCGTCCTCGTCACCGGGCTCGCCCGGCTCGGTGGGCTCGGCCGACGTGGAGGACTTGGGGGTGCCGCTCGGCTTGGTCTCGCCGCCCGGGGTGCCCGGGGTGGACGGCTCGGCGCCGTCACCGGTCCCGGTCTCCTCACCGGACTCGGTGTCGTCACCCGGCGTGGTGTCGCCCGGGGTGGTGTCGTCCGTCGTGTTCTCGTCACCGGCGTCCGGGGTCTCCGGCTGGGCGGTGGGCTCGTCGGACTGCTCCGGGCCAGGGGTGCCCGGTGTGGGCTCGGCGCTCGCGCCGGCCTCGGTCTCGGGACCGGTCGCGTACGCGGCGGGGGCCGCCAGCAGAGCGGCGGGGGCTATGACGGCCGTCACGGCGGCAGCCGTCAGGGCACGGCGAAGCTTCATCGAGAAGACCTCTCGGGGTCCAAAGTGCCGGTGTCCGGCACAAGTGGGTTGCGGGCCGTCGCGGTGGGGCGCGGGATGGCCGTGCGATTGCAGGTACATGACCGGCCATGGCCGAAAAAGGTTGTTCACTCAACCAGAAATGCCGCCGTGATGCCGATCACACCCGTCACAGCAGCCTCACAGGATTCACAAAGGCAGTGCACAGCACTGGCTGGAGGGTGGGTGTGCGCCGGGCGCACACCCGGCACAGCGAAGGGCCCCGGACACCGTCCGCGAGGGGGGTTGCGGACGGTCACGGGGCCCTTGGCTTTCGGTGCCGGCGTCAGGGCAGCGCCGGCACCGAGGGGCGGCGCTGGGGGGGTAGCGCCGCTGGCTTTCGGGGGGGTGGTGCGCGATGGTGCGGAGTCCGCGATGGTCGGACCAATGGCAGTGCAAGGTCCCCACCGGACGCGGTGCGTCGTACGTCAAGCATCGTCCTGGATACGCCTCACCTGGCGCAACCGTTTCGACCGGATGCGGTCGGTCCCGGGCGTCCCCAGGACCGACCACCCCATCGGATGTGACCGGGCTGCTGTCCCCTGCTGACCGGCCACGGCACCGGAGCGAGGTCCCACGACGCGGGCCGCGGCTGGCGGCCGGCGTCTCATCGCTCCGGGTTTCCGCCCGTGAGGCGGCGTCTACGCGTAGTCCTGCAGGCCGCACCTGGCTGGCGTGGCACCGGGAACAACGAAGCCTCGCAGCGGCCGGTCACGCGCCGTACGGGTGAGTCGGCAACCGAACGCAGATCCGGCAGCTGCGCCGGGGCGCGAGCGTCCTGCCACGCGCCCCACCGGTCCGCGAAACCGACCGAACACCAGCCAGAACCGGCCACGCTGCTGACCCGTGCCTGCCTCAGATCTGGCCCCGGGACAGCTCCAGCAGTGTCTTCGCCAGCGCGGTGCCCGGCTTGCCGAGCTGGTCGCGGTAGTGGGCGAGGATCTCCATCTCGCGGGCGAGGTTCACCCGCCGGCCGCCGGAGGTGATGCGCTCGCGCTGGATGACGGCCGAGACGGCCATCCGTTCCTGGACGAGGCCGATGATGTGGCCGTCGAGATCGTCGATCCGCTGCCGTGCGTCGGTGATGATCCCGGCGGCCTCGGGGGAGTGGGCGCCGGTGTCAGGGGCGGTGCGGGTCCGGGTGCTCATGGCGTATCTCCTGGGGTGGGTGGCCCCGGAGCCGACGATCGGTCCCGACAGACGCAGACGCCCCGGACCTTGTCGGCCCGGGGCGCCTGGGAAGTTGCTCGTCAGTGGATCAAGCAGCACGACCATGGCAGCCGGTTGGGCCGGTGCCATAGGTAAAGACGAAGGTCAGCTGCTTGTTCATGGGGCTCAGTATGAGCCCGTTAGAATCGAAAGTCCAACCCCTGCTCCACACCGCCGGAAGGCCGCCGAAGTGCCATCAGCGCCCCCTGCCGCTGCCCCGGACGTCGTCCTCGTAGTCGACTTCGGCGCACAGTACGCCCAGCTCATCGCCCGACGGGTCCGTGAGGCCCGGGTCTACAGCGAGATCGTGCCGTCCACCATGCCGGTGGCGGAGATGCTCGCCAAGAACCCGAAGGCGATCATTCTCTCCGGCGGTCCCTCGTCGGTCTACGCCGAGGACGCCCCCAGCCTCGACCGCTCCCTGTTCGAGGCCGGTGTCCCCGTCTTCGGCATGTGCTACGGCTTCCAGCTCATGGCCACCACCCTCGGTGGCACCGTCGACAACACCGGCGCCCGTGAGTACGGCCGTACCCCGCTGACCGTCTCCCGCCCCGGCTCCACCCTCTTCGAGGGCACCCCCACCGAGCAGTCGGTGTGGATGTCGCACGGCGACGCCTGCTCTGCCGCCCCCGAGGGCTTCACGGTCACCGCGTCCACGGACGTGGTCCCGGTCGCCGCCTTCGAGAACGACGAGAAGAAGCTCTACGGCGTCCAGTACCACCCCGAGGTCATGCACTCCACGCACGGCCAGCAGGTGCTGGAGCACTTCCTCTACCGCGGTGCGGGCATCGAGCCCAGCTGGACCACCACCAGCGTGGTGGAGGAGCAGGTCGCCGCGATCCGCGCCCAGGTCGGCACCAAGCGCGCCATCTGCGCACTGTCCGGCGGCGTGGACTCCTCGGTGGCCGCTGCCATCGTGCAGAAGGCCATCGGCGACCAGCTGACCTGCGTCTATGTCGACCACGGTCTCCAGCGCAAGGGCGAGTCCGAGCAGGTCGAGAAGGACTTCGTGGCCGCCACCGGCGTCCAGCTGAAGGTCGTCGACGCCGAGGAGCGCTTCCTGACAGCACTGGCCGGGGTCAGCGACCCCGAGCAGAAGCGGAAGATCATCGGCCGGGAGTTCATCCGCGTCTTCGAGCAGGCCCAGGCCGAGCTCGTCGCCGAGGCCGGCGCCGAGGGCGAGGAAGTCGCGTTCCTGGTCCAGGGCACGCTCTACCCGGACATCGTCGAGTCCGGCGGCGGTACGGGCACCGCCAACATCAAGTCGCACCACAACGTGGGCGGGCTCCCCGACGACATCGAGTTCGAGCTCGTCGAGCCGCTGCGGCAGCTGTTCAAGGACGAGGTCCGGATGGTCGGCACCGAGCTGGGCCTGCCGGACGCGATCGTCCAGCGCCAGCCGTTCCCCGGCCCCGGCCTGGGCATCCGGATCGTCGGCGAGGTCACCAAGGACCGCCTGGACCTGCTGCGCGAGGCCGACGCCATCGCCCGCGAGGAGCTGACCGCGGCCGGTCTGGACCGCGAGATCTGGCAGTGCCCCGTGGTGCTGCTCGCCGACGTCCGCTCGGTCGGCGTCCAGGGCGACGGCCGTACGTACGGCCACCCGATCGTGCTGCGCCCGGTCTCCTCCGAGGACGCGATGACCGCGGACTGGACGCGGATGCCGTACGACGTGCTGGCGCGGATCTCCACCCGCATCACCAACGAGGTCGCCGACGTCAACCGCGTCGTCCTCGATGTCACCAGCAAGCCCCCGGGCACCATCGAGTGGGAGTGACCCCACCCGTCGGGCCGGGGTGATCCCGCCGGTCGTCTGACAACGCCGCCGCTCAGTCTGCTGAGCGGCGGCGTTGTTGTTGGTGGGCGGACCTCTCATAGACTTTCTGTCCAGTCTGGACGTACAGTCCAAGCGTGGATGAAGCAGAAGAGGCGCCGGACCCCCGGGTGCGGATGTGGGCGCCGGTGTGCCAGGCCGTCGCGCGTCTGCTCGGTCCGTACGCCGAGGTGGTGCTGCACGATCCGGACACCGACCGGGTCCTGGACATCTGGAATCCGATGAGCTCCCGCGGCCCGGGAGACCCCTCGCTGCTCGGCGAACTGGACGAGCTCGACCCGTCGCCGCAGGGCGTGTACGGGCCGTACGAGAAGCTGCTCGCGGACGGCCGCCGGCTGTCGTCGGTGAGCGCGGTCCTGCGGGATGCGCACGACCGGCCGTCGGCCGTGCTGTGCATCAATCTCGACCGCACCCCGCTGGAACAGGCCGCGGCGGTGCTGTCCGCCTTCGGCGCCCCGACCGTGCAGCGTCCCGAGCCGCTGTTCGAGCAGGACTGGTCCGAGCGTATCCAGCACATCGTCGGCAGCCACGTCCGCGAAACGGGCCGTCCCGTCGAGCGCATGACCCGCCAGGACCGCCTGGCCGTCCTCGGCCGGCTGGACGAGGCGCGGGTGTTCGCCGTGCGCCGCGCCGCGCCGGTCGTCGCCGGGGCCCTGCGGGTGTCCCGGTCCACCGTCTACGGCCTGCTGGCCGAGCTCAGAGCATCCAGCGCAAAGGACTGACCGTCATGACCCGGCTGCCCGACTTCCGCCTCGAAACGTACTTCTCCCGCTGGGAGTTCACCGCCCGCCACCACCTGACCGCCTCCGACGTCCAGACCATGACGCTCAGCGAGCTGCTCGGGCTGGCCGACGACAAGGACAGGGAGGCCTTCGAGAACCTGTCCCTGGGCTACACCGAGACCTTCGGCGACCCGGCCCTGCGCGAGGTGATCGCCCAGACGTACGAGCAGGCCGGGGCGGACGACGTCATCTGCTTCGCGGGTGCCGAGGAAGCCCTGTATCTGGCGATGAACGTGCTGCTCGGGGCCGGTGACCACGCGGTGGTGGTGACCCCGAACTACCAGGCCGCCGAGACCGTGCCGCTGGCGCTGTGCGAGGTCACCGGTGTGGCCCTCGACGCGGACCGGGACTGGGCCCTGGACCTCGGCGAGGTGGCGGCGGCGATCCGGCCGAACACCCGGGTCGTCTCGGTGAACTTCCCCAACAACCCGACCGGCAAGGTCATCGACGCCGCCGACTTCCTTGCCCTGGCCCGCCTGTGCGATGAGCGCGGTATCCACCTGTTCAGCGACGAGGTCTACCGCGGCCTGGAACGCGACCCGGCCCGCACCCTGCCGCAGGCCGCCGATGTGTCCGCGCGCGCACTGTCGTTGAACGTGACCTCGAAGTCCCTGGGGCTTCCCGGACTGCGCATCGGCTGGATCACCTGCCGCGACCGTGCGCTGCGCGCGCGTCTGGAGCGGGCCAAGCACTACACCACCATCTGCAACTCCGCGCCCAGCGAGGTCCTGGCCCGTATCGCGCTCAAGGCCCGCGAGACGATCCTGCACCGCAACCGGGCCCTGATCGCGGCCAATCTGCCCGCTTTCGAGGCCTTCTTCGCCGAGTTCGCGGACGACTTCGCCTGGCAGCCGCCGGACGGCGGATGCGTCGCCTACCCCCGCTACCTCGGCGCCGACGGAGTGGAGGAGTTCTGCACCCGCCTGGTGGAGGAGGCCGGAGTCCTGCTGCTGCCCGCGAGCATCTACCGCTCCGAACTCACCGCCACCCCCGCCGACCGCTTCCGCATCGGCATCGGCCGCCGCGACCCGGAAGAGGGCCTGGCGGCCTTCGCCGACTGGATGCGGGCGCGCCGATGACGCTCCCCGTCTTCGGCGCGGCCGCCATCGAGCGGGCCGCCGGGCCGCAGTTGGTCCTGGAGACCGTCCGCGACGCGCTGATCGCGCACGCGGAGGGCCGTACCCATGTGCCGCCGCCACTGCACCTGGACTTCCGCGAGGCCGACGGGGACTGTCACGTCAAAGCCGGCTGGATCAGCGGCGCCGCCGACTTCACCGTCAAGATCGCGACCGGCTTCTACGGCAATCCGGCGCTGGGCCTCCCCGCCAACCACGGTCTGGTCTGCGTCGTCAGCGCCCGCACCGGACAGCCGCGCGCGCTCCTCGACGACGGCGGTCTGCTGACCGCCTGGCGCACCGCCGCCGCGGGCGCGCTGCTGACCCATGCCATGGCCCGGCCCGCTGCCGGCACGCTGGCCGTCTTCGGCACCGGTGAACAGGCCCGCCTCCAGGCGCTCTGGCTGGCCGAACTCCGGCCGGTCGGCGCGGTGCTGGTCCATGGCCGCTCCCCGGACAGGGCCCGGGCCCTGTGCGACGTACTCGGTGCACACGGTCTGGCCGCCCGGCCCGCTGCCGCGGAGGAGGCGGCAGAGGCCGACATGATCATCACCGCGACGCCGGCCAGGTCGCCCGTTCTGGACGCCGCCCGGGTGCGCGCGGGCGCCCATGTGACCGGCATCGGCACGGACATGCCGCACAAGAACGAGCTGCCGCCCGCGCTCTTCCACCGCGCACGGATCGTCGCCACCGATGACCACGACCAGTGCCTCGACCACGGAGACTTCGGCCATGCCGTCCGCGCCGGGGCCGCCGCCGAGGACGGCGACATCGCGGCCGGCCTGCTGCTCAAGGCGCCCGTCGACCGGCCGGACACCGCGATCACGGTCGCCGACCTCACCGGTGTCGGAGCGCTCGACGCGGCGCTCGCCTCAGCCGTCCTCGGCCGGCTCACGGGTGAACGACCAGGAGGCGGGGCCTTGGCGCGGCCCCGGCTCCGCGCGCTGCGCCGCGGCCTGAGGGACGGTGGCGCGGAGTGGCTGTGTCCTCGGTCCCGTACGGCCAGTGGCCGCGCCCTCAGTCCCGTACGGCCGAGGCCAGCCGCTCCAGCGTCGTGGTCATCGCCGGGCCCATCCGCCGTGGATAGCCGGGGAGTTCGACGATGAGACGGGGGAGCCGGGCGCGCGACCAGTCATAGGTGTGGGTGACCCGGGTGGTGCCCCCGCCCTCCGTGCCGTCCGTGCCGTCCAAGCCGTCCGTGCCCTCCGTGCCGTTCACGGGGGTCAGCTCGTAGCGCCAGCGCTGCCCGCCGACCAGCCGCCGGCCGCGGAACTCGCCCCAGGTCTCCCAGGCGATCAGCCGGTCCTTCTCGTACTCCACCACGACATTCACCGACCGGTACGCGATGCGTCCCTGCGCCATCCCCATGCTGAACCGGTCGCCGGGGCCCAGCGGCGACGGCCCCTGCGGGCGGCCGCGCAGCATGCCCGAGCCGTCCAGCTCGGCATGCCGGGCCGGGTCCCGGAGGACGGCGAAGATCTGCCGTGGTGCGGCGACGATGTCCCTGCTGACCGATATGGCCCTCATGGTGTGTCCCCTCTGCTGCCGTTGCTGGTGCCCTCATCATGCAGCCAGCCGCAGCTGCGTTGGTCGCGGCCCTGGTTACCTGCGGTAGTGGAAGGTAGCTTCCGCATCGAGCATCAAGAGCCGTACGTGCCAGGAGGAGAGCCGCGATGCCCGAGCCGACGCCCGTGCCCACCGACCAGCTGCACTTCGCGATGCCGCCGACGCATCAGACCGTCGAGGGCGAACGGCGCCACCGCAAGGAACGCCTGGTCGCGGCGCTGCGTCTCTTCGGGCGCCATGGCTTCGAGGAGGGCGTCGCGGGCCATATCACCGTGCGCGACCCGGAATTCCCCCACTGCTTCTGGGTCAACCCCTTCGGGATGTCGTTCCGGCACCTCACGGTCAGCGATCTGATCCTGGTGAACGCGGAGGGGAAGGTCGTCGAGGGCCGCTACCACGTCAACCAGGCGGCGTTCGCCATCCATTCCCAGGTCCACCGGGCCCGCCCCGACGTCATCGCGGCGGCACACAGCCACTCCACCTACGGCCGGGCGCTGTCCTCACTGGGCGAGCTGCTGGAGCCGATCACCCAGGACGTCTGCGCGTTCTACGAGGACCATGCCCTCTTCGACGACTACACGGGCGTGGTGGTGGACGAGGAGGAAGGGCGGCGGATCGCGGCCGCCCTCGGGCCCCACAAAGCGGTGATCCTGCGCAACCACGGGCTGCTGACGGTCGGCGACTCGGTGGACGCGGCGGCGTGGTGGTTCCTCACGATGGAGCGCTCCTGCCAGGTCCAGCTGACCGCCAAGGCCGCCGGCAAGCCGGTGCTGATCGACCACCACAACGCCGTCCACACCCGCGAACAGCTGGGCAACGACCTGGTCGCCTGGATCAACTACCAGCCGCTGTACCAGCAGATCGTGCGCAGCGAGCCGGATCTCTTCGACTAGGGAGCCCTTCCCGGCGGCCGGCGGTCGGCGGGCGTGCGAAGTGCCAGGGCGGGTGCCCTGCGGGGGGACGTACCGAGGTCCCGCAGGGCACCGCGCCTCACGGATGCGGGAACAGATCGAGGAACGGCGCGGCCGTTGCCGAGATGCCGCGGCTGAACGGTGCGTCGAAGTCCCACACGAGGAACAGCAGGAAGGCGATCAGCGCGCTGAAGAGCCCGGCCATCAGCAACTCCCGCCCCGAGCGCCGGATCTGCAGGGTGAACATGACACCGATCGAGATGGCGCCACCGATGATCAGCCCGAACCACACCACCCCCGGCAGCGTCGATTCGGCCGCGTCCGCACGGGCGGCGCGGGCCCCGTCGGCCACCGCGACCTGGTCGACGAGGGGCTGGTACGACTGCCCCTCGAAGTCGTTGCGCGGACGGTAGTCGGTGACATCCGCCCGGACCTTCGTCAGCAGCTCGGTGCCGCGCGGGGTCAGCTCCCCCCGCTCGGCCATCACCGGCCACTCCTTGTGCACCACATGGCTCGCGTACGCGTTGACGTCCGCGCGGATACGGTCCCGCACCGGCGCGGGGTAGGCCCGGGCCCGCGCGCTGACCTCGTGCAGGGCCTGCGCCTCGGTCCGTACGGTGTCCTCGGCCGCGCTTCTGGCCTCCCAGACACCGGCGATGGCCAGACCCAGCACGATCGCGTACACCACCCCCACCATCATCGTCAGATACTCGATCACATCGGGTGTTTCGGACGGGTCGTCGTCCTCGGTGACCCGGCGCTCCTTGAGCACGGTGATGGTCAGGACGACGCCGCAGGCAGCGGCCATGGCGATGGTCAGCACCAGCCATTGCGACATGGGGACCTCCTACGAGGAACGGCGCCCGGCGGAACCGGACGAGGAGCTCGAACGGGGACGGAGGGCGGCGCCGGCCAGCACGGCCGGGGCGGTGATCAGCAAGGTCGTTGTCACCATGGAGCGCCCGTTGTGCGGCCGGTGGTACGGCCGCGCATAGCTGCGGGGCAGGGCGGGCGGTGGTGACGCCGGACGGCGGAGGACGGGCGTGGGCTTCGGTTTCGGCTTCGACTTCGGCGCGGGCGGTGGTGCCGCCGGGCGGGCGCGCGGAGTGGGGGGTGGGGGCGGTGGCGGCGGGGGCGGTGTCGGCCGGGGTGCGGGGGCGGGCGGCGGTGGTGGTGCGGGCTTGGGGACGTGGGGGCGGGGTGCCGGCGCGTGGGAGGGCGTCGGCGGGGGCTTGGTCGCGGTGCAGGGGAAGTGCCAGTCGTGGGGCATGGGGAAGCCGGTCGGTACGTCCACCGGCGGCGCCGTTCCGGCGTAGGCGCAGTTGTCGCCGGTGACCGGGCGGTTGGGCCGGCCATGAGCGGTGGCCGCCGGCGCGACGACGAGCAGCGCGGCGATCCCGGCCAGCAGGAGGAACGCGGCGACGGACGCCGGCCCGCAACCGAGGCGCGGCCCTGCCGGTCTCCGCGGTCCCTCCCGTTTACCCGGTCCTTGTGGTCTGCGTGGAGCTTGCGGGCTTCGCTGAGATTGCGGTCTCTGCGGAGTTTGCGGGCTCCGCTGAGAATGTGGTCTCCGCTGAGCTTGCGCTCCGTCCAGGTCATCGCGGCTGTGTGATCCGTGGAATCCGTAGTGGAATCCGTATATGTAACGCACGGCGGAAGCTTGCGCAGTGCGCCGACCGCTCAGCCTTCGCCGTGGCCCGGTTCGCCCGAATAGGGGAAGCGCCGGGGTTCCGTGATCGGTGCGCCGGTCAGGTGTGCAGGCGGGGGAGGGGCGCGGTGTCGGGCGCTGCTGTTGGGGTCTGTGGGGCGGGAGGGGCTCGTTTGTTGTCATACGTCAACGCGCCGATGCGCCCGCCACCCGCCACCAACTGGACGTTTGATGTCCGCCCTGCCGGGGTGGGGCACAATTCCCCTGCGTATAGGTCAAGTTGATGATCAGTGGTGGCGGGCGGTAGCGGACGTGTCGGTGGAAGCGGCGGGCAGGATGGCCGGAACGGGCGAGCCGGGGGACGGTGCGGAGCGCGCCGCCGGCGGCGAGTGCCGATGCGGACGGTGCCCGCACGGGGCCCGTGCCGGGCATCAGCAGGCGGTTGCCGAGTTTGTCGCGCTCCGCGAGGACTTCGCCGCCGGGCGCGGGGTGCCGGCCGGACTCGCACGTTCCGCGGGTGCGGCCCGGCAGTGGGTCTCCGACGAACTGACGCTGTCCGCACGGGAGGTAGCCCAGCGGCGGGCCGCCGGAAAGGCGGCCTGGCTGGCGGCCGTACGGTGGCGCACTCTGCTCGTCGTCTGGGGCGCGGTGGTGGCCCTGCTGCTCGGGCAGGCGCTGACCGCCCTCGGCACCGGCTGGACGGTGGCCCGTACGGCGGGGCTGCTCGCGGCCGTCGTACTGGCGCTGGGGCTGACGGCGGCGGCCTGGCGGCACCGGGCGCACGGCGGGGCGCTGGCACCGCTGATCGGCGAGGACGGACGGCTGTCCACCTCGCGGACGGTGGCGGCGGGCTGGGCGGCCGCGGTGCTGTACGCCGTCCTGACGGTGGCCGTACAGCAGGCGGCCGCGGCCCCGGGTGAGCGGCGCGGGCTCCTCCAGGGGCTGGCGCTCGAACGGTCCGGGGCCCTGTTGTTGGCGCTCACCGTCGGGTGCGGGGTGGCCGTGCTGGCGCACGGGCTGGTGGCCTCGCGGGTGCGGTCGGGGCGGCTGCAGAAGGTTCCCGCGGAGCGGCCGCGGGCCGCCGATCTGCTGGCGGACGACGCGGGGCGGGGCAGTCTCCTGGACGTGCAGTACGTCCTGGTGCATGCGGTCGTGCTGGGGTGCGCGCTGGTCCGGCTGGCCGGGCGGCCGGAGCAATTGCCGCAGCTGCCCTGGGGGTTGGTGGTTCTGCTGGTGCTCTCCGGGGCGATGTATCTGGCGGGGAAGGCGATGACGGGCGGCCGTCCGGTGATCCTCTCGGTCGTCCGCTCCCGTGAGCTGGGGGATCTCGCCGCGCCGGTCCGCACCGGCGATGACATCGAGATCCGTGGCGCCGGCTTCGTGCCGCCGGGCGCCGGGACTCCCGACCGACTCGCCCGGACCGTCGTACGGATCGGTGACGTGCATGTCCCCGTCCCGCTGGTCCCGGTGGCCGGCGGCTTCGCCAATCCGACGGACGGCGTGCTGACGGTCCCGGTGCCGGTCGATGTCGAACCCGGCCGGGTGGAGGTCCGGGTGGTCACGGCGGCGGGAGTGGAGACGGACGGCTACCCGATCGACGTCCTGGACTGAGCGCCGGTCGTCGGGGGAGGGCTGGTCGTCGGGGGAGGGCTGGTCGTCGGGCGGCGGCCGGTGCGGGCGGTGAAGGCAGTGCCGCTGGTGCGGCCGGTGCGGGCAATGCGGGCGGTGCGGGCAGTGTGGCCGGTGCGGGCGGGGTGGCCGGTACGACCGGTACGGGTGGTGCCGCTGTTGCGTGACGATTCTGTGTGCCGCAGTTGCCTGAAGTGCATCGGTCCGTTGAACCTCTTGCGCACGTGCGTACGTATCTCCCCAGGAGGCGCGGGCGCGGGCACAATCGTCTGCGCCCGGTGGCAACGGAGAGGCGGACGTCATGGTGCACGCGAATCGTACGATCGGTGCCGATCTGGGAGGGGCGGGCGTCGAAAGTGCCGGCGCCGGGTTGCGGGGGCAGCTGGCGCGCCATGCGCTGCTCCCCCTGCGGCTCTTCCTGGGGGCCACCTTCCTCTATGCGGGCATCGACAAGCTGACGGATCCGGCGTTCCTGTCGGCCAGTGGCGCGGGTTCGCTCGGCGAGATGCTGCGTCAGGTCCATGACGCGGCGGCGCTGCCGCAGCTCGTGGAGATCGCGCAGAAGAGTCCGGTGGGCTTCGGCTATGCCATCGCGGCCGGTGAACTGGCGGTGGGCCTCGGGATCCTGGTGGGTCTGCTGGGAAGGCTGGCGGCGTTCGGCGGTGCGCTGATCTCGCTGATGCTGTGGCTCACCGTGAGCTGGGCGACCACGCCCTATTACTACGGCAATGACCTCGCCTACCTGATGGCCTGGGTCCCGCTCCTGCTGGCCGGTACGCCGAGGTTCTCCCTGGACGCCGCCCTGGCCAACCGCCGCAAGCGGCACGGGGCGCAGCTGTTCGGCTAGGGGAGACACCTCCTGGTGCCTGTCCGGTGGATCGGGTGGATCGGGTGGATCGGGTGGATCGGGGGGGGCGGAGAGGCCCTAGGTGTGTTGTCCCGGCACGTTGGTGACGGGCGACATGCCTAGGGGAGGGCGTGGTCGTGACGGGCGGGATGGCGAGGCCGTTCGCGCCGTCGCGGGGTCGTTCGTGCCGTGGCGGGACCGTTCGCGCCGTCACGGGGCCGTTCGTGCCGTGGCGAGGTCGTTCGCGCCGTGGCGGGACCGTTCGCGCCGTCGCGGAGTCGTTCGCGCCGTGGCGGGGCAACGGGGCTCCCGGTCGGTGTGTGTCATGAGTCCGTCGGGGGTGGTGGGTCCGTGTGCCGCCGGCGGGTCGAGGGCCAGACGGCGGCGGTGATGCCGGAAAGGAGCAGGCCCGCGGGGAGGGTGAGGAAGAGCCAGGGGCCGGGGGCGTGCCAGTGGCCGAGGGCGTCGAGGCCGTAGGCCGTGCCGAGGGTGAGGGCGGTGAGGCCCGAGATCAGGCGGGCCGGTGCGAAGGGATGGCGCTTCACCGGTGGGCTCCCTGGGTGGTCGGGGCGGCCGGCGCGGCGGGGGCCGGTGCGGCGCGTTCGACGGCGACCTGGCCGGCGCCGAGTTCGAGGTTCAGCTCCACCGAGCCGCGCGGCTTCTCGCCCTTCTTGAGGCCGTCGGCGGGGAGGGTGACCGTCCGCTGCCCGCCCGCCGTGAGGTCCACGTCGTGGGGCGATTCGCCGGGCAGCTGGACATCGCCGAGGCCGAGCGAGATATGGAGACGGGCGGTGACACCGTGCGGCAGCGTCACTTGAAGGCGGCCGGCGCCCACTTCCGCGCCCGTGTGGACCGTACTGCCCGGCTTGAGGGGGAGGGCGGTGAGGTCCAGCTCCCCCTCTCCCGAACCGAGTTCATACTGCGGCTGGACGGCGCTGAGGGTGGTGGGGGACCAGGTGCGCTTCTGCCATTGGGCGGTGAGGTTGTCGGGCAGCGTCGTCGCGCCCGCCAGCAGCAGGGCCGTCAGCACCACCATGAAGACCGTGCCGCCGCCCGTGCGCCCGAACCAGGCGCTGAGCACCAGCCCGAGACCGAAGACGACCAGCGCGCACGCCAGGCCCGCCTGGAGGGCCGGCACCGGGCCGTCGTGGCGGGAGACGGCGAGCGCGGTGCCGCAGCCGGCGAGCAGTGCGAGCAGGAACGCCCAGCCTCCGATCGGGCGTCCGCTGCGGCGGCCCCGGCGCGGGTCGCGGGCCGGCGGCGCACCGCCCGGCGGCACGGGTGCCCCGGGCGGACGGCCCGCGTCGGACCGGCCGTCGTGCCCGTACGGGGCCGTGGCCACGCCGTGCTCGGCACGGTAAGTGATGTCGAGGGGGAGCGGGGTGGTGTCGGGCCCCCACAGATAGCCCGGACCGGCCGCCTCCCCGCGCTGGGCCCGCCACCAGGAGGGGCCGGCGGGCACCGGGGGCGCCTTGGTCTCGGGCGGGGCGTCGGCGACGGCCTGGGCCGTGGCGGTGTCCCTCGCCTGCGGGCCCTCGGCCTCCACTTGCCGGCGTCGGCGCGACCAATGGGCGGAACCGGCCGCCGCCAGCGTCAGCATGATGGCGAACGACATCATGCTGCCCTTGGCGAGGGTCGTCAGGAACAGTCCGCAGCCGATCAGCGCCAGGAGCAGGGCCGTCAGCGCGGGTCCCTCGACACGGCCGGAGAGCAGCCTGCGGCCCTCGTTCTCGTCCTCGCCGTCGAGGGGGATGAGCAGCCAGGCGAAGCCGTAGGCGATCAGCCCGAGGCCGCCGACGGACAGCACGGCGAGCACCACCCGGAAGATCACCGGATCGAGATCCCACTGCCGGCCCAGCCCGCCGCAGACCCCGCCGATCACCTTGTGCCGCCGGCTGCGGCGCAGCGGCGGATGCGACGGGGCGGAGCCGGCGGGGTCGGAGGGCGCCGACTCCTCGACGTGGGCTGCATCGTTCATGGGCTCATGGTGACAAGGGCAACGCACTCCCGGCATCAGTGGAAACCCTGGCAGATCCCTGAGATCCCCTGATGCCGGCCCCGAGATGCCCCTGGGGGGTCCCGAAACCCCTCGTGCATTCGCATATGCCCCCGGCCCTGTGGGTCCGGCCGGAACACGGGTGCGGACGGACGGTGGCCGGAGGGCTTTCCACCGGCGCGGGCGACTATCGTTGCGCCCTGGATACGTACGGGTTTCCGGAGGGGCGTGCGGTGACGGAGGCGGCGTCGGTGGACGAGGGGCGACTGGTCGCCGGGCGATATCGCCTGGTTGAGCGGATAGGCCAGGGCGGTATGGGAACCGTCTGGCGGGCCCGGGACGAGGTCCTTGGCCGTCAGGTCGCGGTCAAGCGTCTGCATGTGGCGCCGTATCTCGATGCGGACGAACTGGCGAGGCGCTATGAGCGCACCACCCGTGAGGCGCAGGCCGCGGCGCGCATCAACCACCCCAATGTGGTGGGGGTGCACGACGTCGTGGACGACGCCGGGATGCCGTGCATCGTCATGGAGTACGTCCCCTCGACGACACTCGGCGATCTCATCAAGGAAGCCGCGCTGCAGGACAGTTCGGTCACGCCGCGCGAGGCCGCCCGTATCGGACGCGGCATGGTGGCGGCGCTGCGTGCCGCGCACTCCGCCGGTGTGCTGCACCGTGACGTCAAGCCGGGCAATGTGCTGCTCGGTGAGGAAGGCCGGGTCGTGCTCACCGACTTCGGCATCGCGGTCGCCAGCGGTACCTCCACGCTCACCAAAACGGGTGAGCTGGTGGGCTCCATCGACTACTTGGCGCCCGAGCGGGTCAGGAGCGGCAGCCCCGGGCCCGCATCCGACCTGTGGGCGCTGGGAGCGACGCTCTATCAAGCGGTCGAGGGACGGCCCCCGTTCCGCAAGGACACCGCGGTCGAGACGGCGTACGCGATCGCCATGGACCCGCTCGAGGCGCCGCGCAATGCCGGGGTGCTGACCCCGCTGATCGAGGCGCTGCTCGCCAAGGAGCCGGCCGACCGCCCGACGGCCGAGGTCGTCGAACAGGCGCTGCGGGCCGCCGAGGCCGATGCGGACACGGCGCTGTACGGCAGGCCGACGCTGGCACTGGGCACGGTCGGACGCGGTACGCCGGAAACGGCTACGCAGGGCGAGCAGACGGAGGCTCCGACCCGTCCGGTGCCGCACACGGGCGCGGCGGGCGCCACGTCGGACCGCACCGGAACCGGCACCGGGACCGGGACCCGTGCGGGCACGACCACGGGCGCGCGCTCGGACACGGGCTCGGATACGGACGTCGGCGGCAGCGCCGTGACCGGCCCCATGGCTCTCCCGGACGGGGCGGTCGGCAGGCGGGCCAACGGGGACCGTACGGAGGCGCTGTCCGGCGGCAAGACACCTCGTAGGCGGCGTGTCGCCCGGGTCGTGGTCTGGAGCGTCGTCGGGCTGCTGTTCGCCGGGGGCGGTGCGGGCACGGCCTGGTACCTGATGCGCCCCGATGAGGCCGGCGCGTCCAACGCGGCGGCGGACAAGGGCACCCCGAAGCCCTCCGGCGTCCCGGACAACAGCATCGGACCGCCGCCGCCCCTTCCCGACGGCTACCGCAAGGCCACGGAGTCCGCCGTCGGCGTCACCCTCCCGGTGCCCAAGGGGTGGCAGCGGAAGGTCGACGACAGCGGCCGGCAGATCGTCTATTACTCGGAGTCGGACAATGCCAGGCTGACACTCAGCGTCCTGGACTTCTCCTCCGGGGACCACGTGCAGCACTTCAAGGACGTGGAGGCCGCGTTCAAGGCGAATACCCCCGTCTACTCGCTGCTGCGTATGCAGAAGACGGTGTACCAGGGTGAGCCCGCCGCGGTCTGGGAGTACACCTTCGGGGGCCGGGCCCGTACGTTCCGGACGTACGACCTCGGGTTCGGCCGTGAGGGCGGCAAGGAGTACGCGATCGCCGTGACCGCGCCGGAGGCCAACTGGACGAAGTTCGGGAGCCCCTTCTTCTCGGTGGTGAGGGACGGCTTCCGCAGGACCGACCCGAAGAGCTGAGGCACCGAAAGACTGAGGCACCGGAGCGCGGTGGGCCGGGGCGGGCGCTGCAGGCCCGTCGGGCCGTCGCCGGCGCCCGGCCCCTGACCACACCCCGGAAACGTCAGGGACAGGTTCAGGGACGACCCTGATGCCCTGGGCCCCGGCGCCGTGTGACGATCGAGCACATGACCACCGCACCGCCCCGCGCCGAGACGAGCTACGCCCCGGCGCCGGACCCCGACGACCCGCCTGTGCGCAAGCTCTACCGCAGCGCTGACGGGCGGCTGCTCGGTGGCGTCGCGCGGGGGCTCGCGGGCCATCTCGGACTGCCGGTCTCCTGGGTGCGGATCGTGTTCGTGGCCCTGTTCATGGCCGACGGGATGGGCGCCCTGCTGTATGCCGCGTTCTGGTTCTTCGTCCCGCTGGGCGTCGGCGGCGTGGACCACCGGCAGCCCGCCCCGGCGGACGGCAGGCGCCTCCGGCTGCGGCACCGCCCCGACAAGGGCCAGGTCTTCGCGCTGATCGCGCTGCTCATCGGCGCCTCGATCGTCGCCTCCCGCTTCCAGCTGGGCCAGGCCGACGGCTATCTCTGGCCGGTGCTGCTGATCGGCGCCGGTGTCGCCCTGGTGTGGCGGCAGGCGGACAACTCCCGCCGTGCGCAGTGGCTGGAGCTCGGCCGCCGCAACGGCCTGCTGACGATGCTGCGCGGCGCGGCCGGTGTCCTGCTGGTCGGCGTCGGGGTGACCGGCATCGTCGTGCTGCAGGGGTCGGTGCGTCATCTCGGCTCGGTGCTGCAGGCCGCGCTCGCCGTCGTCGTCGGCATCGCGCTGCTGGCGGGCCCCTACCTGGTGCGGATGGCCCAGGATCTCTCCGAGGAGCGGCTGATGCGCATCCGTGCCCAGGAGCGCGCCGAAGTGGCCGCCCATGTGCATGACTCGGTCCTGCACACCCTCACCCTGATCCAGCGCAGCGCCGACGACCCCCGGGAGGTGGCGCGGCTGGCCCGCGCCCAGGAGCGTGAGCTGCGTGCCTGGCTCTACAAGCCCGAGGGCCGCGGCAAGGAGGAGGACGAGGAGCCGGCCACCCTGGCGGAGGCGGTCCGCAAGTCCGCCGCCGAGGTGGAGGACGACCACGGTGTCCCCATCGAGGTCGTGGTCGTCGGCGACTGCCCGCTGGACGAGCCGCTGGGCGCCCAGATGCAGGCCGCACGCGAGGCGATGGTCAATGCCGCGAAATACGGCGGAGAGGGCGGCGCGGTGCAGGTGTTCGCCGAGGTGGAGGGCCGCTCGGTTTTTGTCTCGGTGCGTGACCGCGGCCCCGGATTCGACCTGGACGCGGTCCCCGCGGACCGGATGGGCGTACGGGAGTCCATCATCGGCCGTATGGAGCGCCACGGCGGCACCGCCCGGCTGCGCTCTGCCCCCGAGGGCGGCACGGTCGTCGAGCTGGAGATGGAGCGCGCGGCGACGGAGCACGGGATATGACCGGGCCGGGCGAGGGGCGGCCGGAGGCGACAGCGCGCGGCGGTGCACGGGATGATGGCGGGGCAGACACCGAGGGACGGGCGGAAGAGATGAGCAGCGACGGCGCACAGCAGGACGGGACCGGCGGCGGGACGGCCGAGGGCCGGACCGTACGGGTCGTGCTGGTCGACGATCACCGGATGTTCCGTACGGGCGTCCAGGCCGAGATCGGCGAGACCGGGCGCACCGGCGTCGAGGTGGTCGGCGAGGCCGCCGACGTCGACCAGGCGCTCACGGTCATCACGGCCACCCGGCCCGAGGTCGTCCTGCTGGACGTCCACCTCCCCGGGGGCGGCGGTGTCGAGGTGCTGCGCCGCAGCGCCGCGATGATGACCGACACCGAGCGCCCGGTCCGCTTCCTGGCGCTCTCCGTCTCCGACGCGGCCGAGGACGTCATCGGCGTCATCCGGGGCGGCGCCCGCGGCTATGTCACCAAGACGATCACGGGCACGGACCTGGTCAACGCGGTCTTCCGGGTCGCCGACGGCGATGCGGTCTTCTCCCCGCGGCTGGCGGGCTTCGTTCTGGACGCCTTCGCCTCGACGGACGCCCCGCCGATCGACGAGGACCTCGACCGCCTCACCCAGCGCGAGCGCGAGGTCCTCCGGCTGATCGCCCGCGGCTATGCCTACAAGGAGATCGCCAAGCAGCTGTTCATCTCCGTGAAGACCGTCGAGTCCCATGTCTCCGCGGTGCTGCGCAAGCTCCAGCTCTCCAACCGCCATGAGCTGACCCGGTGGGCAGCGGCCCGGCGGCTGGTCTGACCTGCGGAACCGGCACGGAGGCGGGCTCACACACCGCTTCATGACGAGGGAGTAACAAAGCACCTAAGAAGGGCAACCAGGACCCTGCGGTCACCATCTAAGGGCGCGGAGAGGCTCACTGCCGAAGGCGGGGCCGGAACCACCCCACGTCCTTCGCGTAGTTTGTCCTGGAAGCGAGAACCCGATGAGCCTGACGGGCACGCCCTTCTTCCTCACCTCGCTCACGCTGCTGATCGTCGCCGTCGTGCTGCCCTTCGCCCTCTGGGGCCGAATAGCCGGGCCGCCCCTGGTGCGCGGCCTCGGCCGGCTGCTGATGCTGCTGTTCGCCCAGGTCACGGCCATCACCGTGGTCTTCGTCCTGGTCAACAACGCCAACAGCCTCTACGACACCTGGGACGATCTGCTCGGCACCGGCAGCCATGTCGAGGCGGCCCGGGACCTCGGCCCCGACGGCATGGGCGGCCGGCAGATCAAGCACGAGCCCAAGCAGCTGCAGCAGTTCCGCCCGGCCGACGACCCCAAGGTGGGCGCCGGCGTTCAGATGACCGATCTCCAGGGCCGGATCTCGGGGGTGCGGGGCGAGGTCTACGTATGGCTGCCGCCCCAGTACAACGACCCGGCCTACCGGGACAAGAAGTTCCCGGTGGTCGAGCTGCTGCCCGGCTATCCGGGTTCGGCGAAGTCCTGGATGGGCTCGCTGCGCGCGGCCGAGCAGCTCATGCCGCTGATGCAGAACGGCACGGTCAAGCCGGCCATCCTGGTGGCGCCCCGGACCAATCTCCTCCCCGGCGCGGACACCGGGTGCGTCAACATCCCCGGGAAGGTCAACGCCGACAGCTGGCTGACCGTCGACGTCCGCAAGATGATCATTGACAACTTCCGGGCCGGCGACAAGCCGGACTCCTGGGCCCTGGCCGGCTACTCGGCCGGTGCGCACTGCGCCGCCAAGCTGGCACTGGCCCACCCCGACCGCTACCGTGCCGCGGTCGCCATGTCCGGCTACAACGACCCGGCACTAGAGCGTGACTCGCTGGCCGGCAAGGACCCCAAGCTGCGTATCGAGTCCAACCCGCTGCACATCCTGAAGTCGGCCAACGCGGCCGGGAAGCCGCCGCGTACCGCGCTGTATGTGTCGGGCGCGGAGCGCGACGGCTTCCAGGCCGGGCTCGGCCTCCGCCAGTTCGCGCAGAATCCGACCACGGTGACGTTGCGGCAGATCCCGCCGGGCGCGGGCCACACCACGGTGGTCTGGAAGCAGCAGGTGCCGGAGATCTTCCGCTGGCTGGGGACGCAGCTCAGGGCGTGAGGGCACGGGAGCGGGCACCGCGGAGCTTGGGACACTTCCCCCTACGGGCGGCGGTACCGGAGCCCGCGGCCGTTCACCCCATACGGCCGGCGGCGGTGACCGGGGACCGGAGCCGCCAGCCCATGGCCTCGTAGAGCGCACGGCCGTCCGGGCTGGCCACCAACACGCCCTGCCGCGCGCCCCGTTCCACCGCGCGGCCCGCCAGCGCGGCCATGACCGCCCGGCCCAGCCCGCGCCGCTGGTGCGCGGGCTCGGTGCCGATCATGTCGAAGACGACGGACGGGGCGTACGGGGCGGGGGAGCTGCCCGGTGCCCCCGTGGTGAGGGCGGCACGTCCACTCGCGGCGAGGACCGGGCCGCGCCCCTCGGTACCACCGGAACCGGAGCCAGTGCCGGAACAGGAACAGGAGCCAGTGCCGGAGCCAGTGCCGGAGCCAGTGCCGGAGCCAGTACCGGAACCGGAACAGGAGCCGGCCCCGGCCCCGGCCCCGGAACAGGAGCCGGCCCCGGCCCCGGCCCCAGGCCCGCCCACGGCGTGCACCCGGGCCTCGAACACCTCCCCGCCCTCGTCGACGATCTCCAGCCGGTAGCCGGACGGCAGGCCCGCGCCGGAGCGCGACGCCGCCAACCGGTCCGTCGTCATGAGGTACTGGGGTTCGCTGATCTCCCAGTCCGCGGTCAGCAGCGGCTCGACCACCTCGCGCGGGGCACAGGCCTTGATCCACAGACCGGGCGTGGTGAGCGTGTCCACGAGGTCGCGCAGGACGGCCGGTTCCGCCTCCGAGAGGACATGGCGTGCGAGATGACCGGGCCGCCGCACCTCGATCCGGAACCCGCCGGGCACCGCCTGCGGCGCCTCCGTACCCCGCGCACGCGCCCAGCCGTCGACCCAGGCATGGACGGCGGAGCGGAGGCCGGTGTCGGGGGCCGCGGCGGTGTGCGTCATCCGGCCGATCGTACGCGGAGGCCGCTGCCGCCCCAACTGCCTTTTCCGGGGCGGTAGTCGGGCCGTAACGCAGCCCGTGGGGCGCCCTACGCGGGCCGGGTCGCCGCCGCGAACGGCATCTGGTCGATCGGTGCGATCCGTACCGGCGCCCCCGGATGCGGTGCGTGGATCATCTGGCCGTTCCCGACGTAGAGCCCCACATGGCTGATGCCCGAGTAGAAGAACACCAGGTCACCAGGGGAGAGTTGGGATCTGTTGACCCGCGGTCCGGAGCTGATCTGGGTGTAGGTCGTACGGGGCAGCGCGACCCCGCCGGCCTTCCAGGCGGCCTGGGTCAGCCCCGAGCAGTCGTAGGCGGACGGGCCGGTCGCGCCCCAGACATAGGGCTTGCCGAGGGCGCTGTAGGCGAAGGCGACAGCACGGGCGGCACGGGGGCTGGGAGCCTGTGCCGCGGCGACGCCTCCCGCGCCCCCGGGAATCCCGTCGAGCGGGCCGTCCCCACGACCGGCCCCGTGGCCCGTGCGACCCTGCCCCGGCCCGCTCCGCGCACCGTCCCGGGCCGCCATCCGCTGCCGCTGCTCCGCGGTCAGCCGGTGGAGCAACTCCTCGGCGGCGCCCAGCTTGTGCACGACGGTGACCCGGTGCTTCTTCAGCTTGGCCTCGGTGTCCGCCAGCCGCTCCACGGTCTCCTCGGCCCGCTGCCGGACCTGCCGTACGCTGCCGAGCCGGCGCGCATAGCCGGCCACCGCGGTCGCCTGATGGCTGCCCGTACGCTCCAGCACCGCGGCGCCGTCCAGATAGCGCTGCGGGTCCGCGGACAGCAGCAGCCGTACGGCCGGGTCGACGCCGCCGGAGCGGTACTGGCTCGCGGCCAGGGTGCCCAGTTCGGTGCGGGCGGCGTTCAGCTTCCGGGTCCTGCGGGCGGCCTCGTCCTGCAGCCTGCTCAGTTCCTCGCGTGCGGTGTCGGCGGATTCCTTCGCACCGTTGTAGTTCTGCGTGGCCACCTCTGCCTCCTGGTACAGCGCGTCGACCCGGTCCTTGACCTGGGCGGGGGTGGGCCGGTGTGCGGCCTGGGCGGTGCCCTCGAAGCCGGTGGCGGTGGCGGTGGCGGCGCCGGCCAGCGCCAGGGTGGCGGCCGTACGGGCGGTGCGCGCGCTGCGCGAGCCACCGCCGGTGAGCGCGGCGAGCGGATGCTGCCGGGGCTTGCGGTGCGAGGCCACGGTGGCCGTCACTTCCTTCCCTTCGAGCCGTGGGCCCGGCGGCGGTCCGTCACGGGGGCAACGGACCGCCGCCGCACCTCTCGGCGGGGACGGCCGACGGAACGCCGGTGGGAGGCCGGCGAGGCGGGGAGTCGGCCGCCTGAGGGAGGACGCTAAGCCTGGATGTCACGGCAGTGAGTCCCCTTGCCCGGCATTGTTCGCTTTCGACCACGGCAGGTACGCGGGTGACCGCGGCGCCATGGCCCTACGGCCGGGACCGGTCTGGCCTGACCGAAGCGGCGATAGTGGGCGCCCTGCCCGAAGGGCCGTGCTATATGGCGGCTACGATCCAGCACTATGGACGTAGTAACCAATATCTTCGTCGGCCTGCACATCATCGGCATCGCCTCCCTGCTGGGCGGCTTTCTGACCCAGATGAAGGCGATGAGCGCGGGCACCGCCCGCTTCGTGCCGGCCATGCTGCACGGCGCACTGACGATGCTGGTCACCGGCATCGTGCTGGTCGGCCTCAACCAGGCCCAGGACCACCCCCTCAACAACATCAAGCTCGGCATCAAGATGGCCGTTCTGGTGGTGATCCTGGCGCTGGTCTACGTCAAGCGGGACGACGAGACGGTCGACAAGCCGCTCTTCGCCGCGGTCGGCGGGCTGACGGTGGCCAACATCTTCATCGCGGTGCTCTGGACCTGACGCACGTCCCCACCACGGCACACCGCGCGGTCCTCGCACTCCGGATCCGGAGGCGACGGCCGCGCGGTGGCGTGTGGGGGGTGACCGTGGGGGGTGGTCTTGTGGGGGAGCGGGCCGGGCGTCAGCCCGGGCGGACGCTCCCGTAAATCGGCATGTAGTAGATCGACTCCTCCCGGACGTTGGCGCCCGGCTTCGGAGCGTGGACCATCTTCCCGTTGCCTATGTACATGCCGACATGGCTGATGTCGTCATAGAAGAAGACCAGGTCACCGGGCTGCAGATCCTTGGTGGCCACGCGCTGGCCGATCTTGACCTGGTCCCAGGTGGTCCGCGGCAGATCGACGCCCACCGCCTTCCACGCCGCCTGCGTCAGCCCCGAGCAGTCGTAGGAGGCGGGGCCGGTCGCGCCCCAGACATACGGCTTGCCGATCTGGGCGCGGGCGAAGGCGAGCGCCTTTTCGCCCTTGGTGGAGGCCGAGTCACCGGCGGAGTCGCCGCCGGTGGAGCCGCCGCCGGTCCGGTCGTCGGACGAGCCGTCGCCGTCCTGCTGCCGCTGGCGCTCCCGCTCCTGCTGCTTGCGCGCCTCCTCCGCGGCCCGGCGCTTGGCCGCCTCCTCCTTCTGGCGCTCCAGCTCCGCCAGCCGCGCCTTCTCCTGGGCGGTCAGCCGGGACAGCAGCTGACGGGCCTCGGCCAGCTTGTCCTGGACGGAGCGCTTGGACTCCTTGAGGGAGGCCTGCGAGGTCTGCAGCCGCTCCAGGCTGCGGGTCGCCTCGGCACGTTGCTTGGCCGCCTTCGCCTGCTGCTCCTGGTAGTCGGTGACGGCCTGCTTCTGCCGGCCGGACAGCCGCTCCATGAGGTGGTTGCGGTCGACGAACTGCTGCGGGTCCTTGGCCAGCATCAGCTGCGCCGTCGGGTTCATGCCGCCGGTGCGGTACTGCGCCGAGGCGAAGGTGCCCAGCAGGCGCCGGGACTGGTTCATCTTCTCGGCGCGCTGTGCCGCGGCGTCGAGCAGGCCGTCCACGGTGTCGCGCTGTTCGTCGGCGCGCTCCTTGACGGCGTTGTACTTCTGGGTGGCCACCTCGGCCTGGTGGTAGAGGTCGTCGACCTTCTGCTTGACCTGTTCGACGGTGGGCTTGGGCGCCCTGGGGGCCGCTTCGGCGGACTGCGAGAGCAGGGTGACCGAGGCGAGGGCGGCGGTGGTGAGTCCGGCTGCCGTACGACGGCCTCCGGGTGAGGCGAGAACGCTGGTGCGCGGCTTGCGATGCGACGCCAAGACCGGCAACTCCTTCCGTGGACCGCCTACCGGGTTAGCTGTCGGGTTCGGGCGGTGTCGCTGACGGAAGGCTTGCCCTACGGTCCGGACGTCCACTGGCGACGGCCGTACGGATCGATTCACCCCGGTGGTGCTGGTGGGTCCCCGGCTCCGGGTGCCTGGGGGCAGTGCCGGACTCGGCGTGGCGGCCCGTGCGGACGCTGTCGTCCACGGGGAGGCGGGCTGCCTGAGCGAGGACGTTAGCCAACTCGTGTGGCTCCTGTGAAGGCTGATGTTCGATATGCCCGAAACCTTTTCGTGACCTGAACGCGATGCGGGTGTTGTGCTGCCAGATGTCGGATTCGGGTAGACGAGGCGCCGCCCGATCTGTGACGGCCCCGGACGTCTGACCTGCCGCGGCGCCACGGCCCGCCCCGCGGACGGCCCGCAATCCGCTACTCCGCGGCGGACTGTCAGTGCGGCGGCCTAGACTCGGTGGGCGATGAGCAGCCTCTTTGACGACAGCTTCCTGGCGGACCTCGGCCACAAGGGCGAGGAGGAGCACCCGCCGCCCCCCGAGGACGAGCACGGCCCGGCCCCGGAGGAGATCCCGGCCGACCTCTTCGGCGGGAGGTTCGACGCGCCCGCCCCCAGGGAGTCGTACTACCGCGACGGCGCCGCCCGCCCGCCCGTCGACGCCGCGGCGCTGCTGGAGGGGCTCAACGACGAGCAGAAGGCCGCCGTGGTGCACACCGGCGGCCCGCTGCTGATCGTCGCCGGCGCCGGCTCCGGCAAGACCCGGGTGCTGACCCACCGCATCGCGCATCTGCTCGCCGAGCGCCATGTCCACCCCGGCCAGATCCTCGCGATCACGTTCACCAACAAGGCCGCCGGTGAGATGAAGGAGCGCGTCGAGGAGCTGGTCGGCCCGCGCGCGAACGCCATGTGGGTCTCCACCTTCCACAGCGCCTGCGTCCGCATCCTGCGCCGCGAGTCCAAGAAGCTCGGCTTCACCTCGTCCTTCTCGATCTACGATGCCGCCGATTCCAAGCGCCTGATGGCCCTGGTCTGCCGTGATCTGGATCTGGACCCCAAGCGCTACCCTCCCAAGTCCTTCAGCGCGAAGATCTCCAACCTCAAGAACGAGCTCATCGACGAGGAGACCTTCGCCGGGACGGCGGCCGACGGCTTCGAGAAGACGCTGGCCGAGGCGTACGCGATGTACCAGGCGCGGCTGCGCGAGGCCAACGCCCTGGACTTCGACGACATCATCATGACGACGGTCAATCTGCTCCAGGCCTTCCCGGATGTCGCCGAGCACTACCGCCGCCGCTTCCGCCATGTCCTCGTCGACGAGTACCAGGACACCAACCACGCCCAGTACACCCTCGTCCGCGAGCTGGTCGGCCCCGCCGAATCCGCCGCGGAGCTCTGCGTCGTCGGTGACGCCGACCAGTCGATCTACGCCTTCCGCGGCGCCACGATCCGCAACATCCTCCAGTTCGAGGAGGACTACCCGGACGCGACCACGATCCTGCTGGAGCAGAACTACCGCTCGTCGCAGACGATCCTGTCCGCCGCCAACGCCGTCATCGAGCGCAACGAGAACCGCCGCCCCAAGAACCTCTGGACGGACGCCGGCACCGGCCCCAAGATCACCGGCTATGTCGCCGACACCGAGCACGACGAGGCCCAGTTCGTCGCCGACGAGATCGACCGGCTGACGGACGCCAAGGACGCCAAGGCCGGCGACGTCGCGGTCTTCTACCGCACCAACGCCCAGTCCCGGGTCTTCGAAGAGATCTTCATCCGGGTCGGGCTGCCCTACAAGGTCGTCGGCGGAGTGCGCTTCTACGAGCGCAAGGAGGTCCGCGATGTCCTCGCCTATCTGCGGGTGCTCGCCAACCCCGAGGACACCGTCCCGCTGCGCCGCATCCTGAACGTTCCCAAGCGCGGTATCGGCGACCGTGCCGAGGCGATGATCGACGCCCTGTCGGCGCGCGAGAAGATCACCTTCCCGCAGGCGCTGCGCCGGGTCGACGAGGCCTACGGCATGGCGGCCCGCTCCGCCAACGCCGTCAAGCGCTTCAACGTCCTCATGGAGGAGCTGCGGACGATCGTCGAGTCCGGCGCCGGTCCCGCCACCATCCTGGAAGCGGTCCTGGAGCGTACGGGCTACCTCGCCGAACTCCAGGCCTCCACGGACCCCCAGGACGAGACCCGGATCGAGAATCTCCAGGAACTCGCCGCCGTCGCCCTGGAATTCGAGCAGGACCGCGGCGAAGCGAACCCCGGCACCCTCTCCGACTTCCTGGAGCAGGTCGCGCTGGTCGCCGACTCCGACCAGATCCCGGACGAGGACGAGGAGGGCAGCGGCGTCATCACCCTCATGACGCTGCACACCGCCAAGGGCCTGGAGTTCCCGGTGGTCTTCCTGACCGGCATGGAGGACGGCGTCTTCCCGCACATGCGCTCGCTGGGCCAGACCAAGGAGCTGGAGGAGGAGCGCCGGCTGGCCTATGTCGGCATCACCCGCGCCCGCGAGCGGCTCTATGTCACCCGCTCCACGATGCGCAGCGCCTGGGGCCAGCCCTCGTACAACCCGCCCTCCCGGTTCCTGGAGGAGATCCCGGACGACTTCGTGGAGTGGAAGCGGACGGGCCCGGCGACGCCGTCCGCGTCCATGGGCGGACTCTCGGCGGGCGGCGGAGGCGGCTTCAGCTCGTCGCTGTCGTCGTCGCGTGCCAAGGGCCCCAGCGGCTTCGCGACCCGCCGCTCCCAGGACCGCCCGGTGGTCTCGCTGGCCGTCGGCGACCGCGTCACGCACGACAGCTTCGGCCTCGGCACGGTCGTCGGCGTCAAGGGCAGTGGTGACAACGCCGAGGCGACCATCGACTTCGGCGGCGAGAAGCCCAAGCGGCTGCTGCTGCGGTATGCGCCGGTGGAGAAGCTGTAACGGAAGGCTGTACCGAAAGCCGGAAGCCGGAAGCCCCCGGGGACGTGCCCTGGGGGCTTCGACGGAGCCGGAGCCGACAGCGGCCGGTTCGAGCAGCGGTCGGTTCGAGCAGCGGTCAGTTCGGGTCGAGGCCGTGATCCTGCAGCCAGGGCAGCGGGTCGACCGCCGCGCCGCCGCCGGGACGCACCTCGAAGTGCAGATGCGGTCCGGTGGAATTGCCGGAGTTGCCCGAATAGGCAATCTGGTCACCGGCCTTGACCGTCCCGGAACGGATCTTGGTGCTGCTGAGGTGGCAGTACCACGTCTCCGTGCCGTCGGCCGCCGTCACGATCGCCATGTTGCCGTAGGCGGAGTTCCACTGGGTGCGGATGGTGCCGTCGGTGGCGGACATGACCGGGGTGCCGTAGCTGACCGGGAAGTCGATACCGGTGTGCAGCGACATCCAGTTGACCCCGGCCTGGCCGAACTGGGCGCTCAGCCCGTGCTGCTTGACCGGCAGCAGGAACTTGGGCCGCATGGCCTCCTTGCGGGCCGCTTCCTTCGCCTTGCGCTGGCGCTCCAGCGCCTGGCGCTCCTTGAGGTCGATCCGCTCCTGGGTGCGGCTGGCGCGGTCGCGGAAGTCATCCGCGCTGGCGCTGAGTCCGGCGAGCTGGGTGTCGAGCTTGTTGTTGGCCGCGGACGGCTTGACGGCCGCGACATCGGGCGCGGCCTGGGCGGTCGCATCGGCCTTGTCGTCCCCGCCGAAATCGGCGACGGCCGCGGTGGCCACGGCGCACACGCCCATGGCGGCGACCGAGGGCACCGCGACGGTCAGCAGCGCCGACCGCTTCGCCGTCCGCCGCCGGCCCCGGCCGCGGACGGCTTGCCCGGCTTCCGGCCCGGTGACCCGCCGGCCTGCGGGGGCGGGGGCCGCGGGGGTGATCGGCATGGCCTGCGTCATGGCGTCCGCCACGGCCGCGGCCTCGCTGTAGTCCTCGGCATCGCGGGGGGAGCCGTCGTCGGCCTCGGCCCGGCCGGTGTCGTACGGGTCGTTCCCGGGCCGTCCGGCGTCGGTGCCGGCGGTGTCGAAGTGCCCGGCCTCGTCCCAAGTGGTGCTGTCCCACTGGATCGTGTCGTTCGGGGGCGGTCCGGCCTGCGCCGGGATACCGGCGATCAGGTCCTGGTCGGTGGTCGACCAGATCGCGGTGGCCTCGAAGCTCGCGGTCTCCTCGACCGCGGTGGCCTGCCGGCCGAAGGCGTCGAAGGCATCGGCGGTCTCGTACGCGCCGGGGTCGTAACTGCCGGTGTCGTACGCGCCGGTGGGGTAGGTCCCGGTGTCGAAGCCGCTGTCGAAGCCGCCGTGGCCGTACGCGGTGGCTTCGTAACCGGCCGTCTCGTACCCGGACGAGGTGTACGCGGTCGCGTCGTGCGCCGGGGCGTCGTAGGTGGTGTGTGCGTACGGGTCGTAGCCCGGGGCGGCCGCGTGCGGATCGGCGGCGGCATAAGCGCCGGTGTCCCAGCCGCCGGTGTCCCACTGAGCCGTGGCATAGGTGCCGGTGTCGTACGCGCCGGTGGCATAGCCGTCGCCCGCCGGGTACGCCCCCGTGTCATAGGTCTCGGTGCTGTAGGTGCCGGTGCCGTAGCTGCTCATGCCGTAGGCGTCCGCCGTGCCGTGCGTACCGGTGTCGTACATCCCGTAGGTGCCGGTGTCGTACATACCGGTCTCGTACGAGCCGGGGAGCGAACCGAAGAGGGGATCACCGTCGCCGTATTCGGCACTGCCGGTCGAGGCCTGCTGTCCGTAGGAGTCGTAGGCCGGATAGTGCGCATACGAGGCGTCGGAAGCAGAGCCGGTCGGAGGCTGGGCCCCCGAGGGGTGACGGTCGTTCACCAACTTCTCTTTCGCCTCGGCAGCAGGAGAATTAGCGGCGACTGTACCCGGCGGTACGCGACGGCGACAATCTTCAACTGGTTTTGGGCTAGGCCAGATCGGGCATTTGGCCGCCTTTCGGCAGTCCCCATGCGAGCTCTTGGCGCCCCGTTCGAAGTTTGTTCGACTTCAAGTCAAGATCATGTCGCCGGTGCGACGTCGCTGCGGCGTCCCGCGGGGTGCGTGCGGGGCGTTGTCAGGCCACCGAAATGGCGTCCGCGGCTCCTTCCGCGGTTTCCGCCGAGGTCAGTGCTTCCCGTATTCCGGCTGCTACGGCGCCATTGACCGGCAGGGCGAGATGTCCGACACCGGCGACATGCACGTTGTACGCGATCAAATCAGGGTGACTGATTCTCGCTGTTGTGGCCGGAACCATCACCTGATCCTCCTCGCTCCAGAAAGCGACGAATTGCGTGCGGCAATTCGGTGCCGGCCGCGACAACTCCGCTATCACCTCGGAATCGGGGCGCATCTGGCGGACGAGGGGGTGCGCCGACATCAGCGGCGCGATACGGGTGCCGGCGTGCGGGGTGCCGAGCGTGATCACCGTACGGACGCGGGTGTCGCCGCCGAGCCGCTGTACGTAATAGCGGGCGATGAGTCCGCCGAGGCTGTGGCCCACGAGGTCCACCCGGCGATGGCCGGTCCGGGCGCAGACCTCCTCCACATGGCGGCTGAGCAGCTCGGCCGCCTTACGGAGATCGCAGGTCAGCGGGGAGTAGTTGAGCGCCTCGACATGGCGCCAGCCGTGCCGGTGCAGCGAGCGGCGCAGCAGCAGGAAGACGGAGCGGTTGTCGATGAAGCCATGGAGCAGGAGGACGGGCGGATGGGCCCGGCCCTCGGTCGGCAGCATCGTGGGCGCGCCGGGGGCGGGCTGCGGGGCCTCCGGTGTGGTGAACCCTTCCGGGGGCCCGGCCGCGGGGTGGGGTGCGGGCCGTGGCAGGGGGCGTTCCTGGGAGATGCCGGTCGGATAGAGGAGGAGATGGCCGGCGAGGACCGCCAGGTCCACGACCGTGCTGCGCAGGGGGAGCGACGAGGCGCGGGTGGGGAGCAGGCGCACGCACCGCAGTGGCGTGGCAACGAGGCGCGCGATCAGAAGGGGTGCGGAGAGAAAGGGCAGGGCCTGCATGGCCGACCTCCCGAATGGCATGCGGGAGGCGGCGTCGACCCCCGTATGCCCTCGTGGGAAGCCCTTGGGCGGTGATGGCGAGCATGCGGCGACTCGCACTGCTGCGTGCCCGGCGCCCGGTGGCCCGGCTGCGGCTCCCCGTGCGCCCGGCCCGCGCCCTGCGCCGCCCGGCTCCGGCGGCACGAAACGCGGGACGCGGCGCGTAGCGAACGTGTCCCATGTGTGATTTCCCCCTCCCCGGATGTCACGAAACGGCTGGGTACGGGATGCTGGCGATAACGTTCGTTCACGCTCGTGGCCGCCGGATCGCGGTCGCGCGATCGATTGTCGGCTCGGCGGCACCACAGTGCCGTGCATGGCTTGGAGGCAGTGATGAGTGTGGCTCGGCATGACGGAGCGCAAGCGGGGAGCCAGGGCGCGGCGGGCAGGTCGGGGCCGATCCGTGTGGTGGTGGCCAAGCCGGGCCTGGACGGGCACGACCGGGGCGCCAAGGTCATCGCGCGGGCGCTGCGCGACGCCGGTATGGAGGTGATCTACACCGGGCTGCACCAGACCCCGGAGCAGATCGTCGACACCGCGATCCAGGAGGACGCCGACGCGATCGGGCTGTCCATCCTCTCCGGGGCGCACAACACCCTCTTCGCGAAGGTCATCGCCCTGCTGGAGGAGCGGGACGCGGCGGACATCAAGGTCTTCGGCGGCGGCATCATCCCCGAGGCGGACATCGCCCCGCTCAAGGCACAGGGCGTCGCGGAGATCTTCACGCCGGGCGCCACGACCACCTCGATCGTGGAGTGGGTCAACGAGAACGTCCGCTCGCTGGCGGTCTGAGGCACGGCGGATCGGTGCCGCGGCCCGGCCCGGAGGCCGGGCCGGGCGGCCGTGCCGGGGTCGGGCCCCGGCCCGGCGGGCACCGGTACGCGCAGACCCGGTACGCGCAGCCCCCGTGTGCGCTGTCTTGGCGTGAGTGGTCATGGCACGCGGGGCCCTGGTGTGGCACCGCCGGGCGTGGCGGCTGCGGCGGCGGTGTCGAGGTCTGCGCCGGGGCCGGTGGTGTCGCCGGCGGGCGGCGGGGTGAATTCCCTGCGCATCGTGGCGCGCAGGCGCAGGGTGCCGACCAGGCGCTGGAAGGCCTCGGACCAGTAGCCGCCGGAGCCCGGGGAGGCGCCCTCCGGCTCGTCCGTGACGGCCGTGAGCATGTCGAGACGGTCCGCGGCGGCCGGGTCCAGACAGCGCTCGGCCAGGCCCATCACCCCGCTGAAGCTCCAGGGATAGCTGCCCGCGTCCCGGGCGATGTCCAGGGCGTCGACCACCGCTCCGCCGAGCGGTTCGGCCCAGGGGACCGCACAGACGCCGAGCATCCGGAAGGCCTCCGACAGGCCGTGTGCCGCGATGAACTCGGCGACCCACCGGGCCCGTTCGTCCTCGGGGAGGACGGTCAGCAGCTTTGTCAGATCCCGTGACGAGCCGGCCGGGGTGACCTCGGCGGCCTGGGACGGTGCGGCCGGCGCACCCAGCAGTGCCCGCGCCCAGTCGGCGTTGCGCTGGCGCACGGCGGCGCGGCACCAGGCATCGTGCAGCTCCGTACGCCAGTCGTCGCCCACCGGCAGCGCGACGATCGCCGCCGCGTCACGGCCCCCGAAGCGGGCGTGCCAGCCGTCCAGTGGTGTCGCCTCCACCAACTGGCTCAGCCACCAGGACCGTTCCCCCCGTCCGGAGGGCGGTTTGGGTGCCACGCCGTCCCGCTGCATCCCCATGTCGCACTCATGGGGCGCCTCCACCGCGATCACCGGTGCGCCGGCCGTCCGGTCCAGGCCGATACAGGTGTGGGCCCGCTGCGCCATACGGGCCGCGAGCGCGGAGCCGGGCAGGGCGGAGAGCAGCTCGGCGGCCGTGGCGCGGACGTTGCGGCTGCGGTCGGACAGGGCCTGTTCGAGGAAGGGCTCATCGCCCGTCGCGAGGTCCTCGCGCAGCGAGTCGAGGAACATCAGGCGGTCCTCGGCCCGCTCCGTGGACCAGGTCGTGGTCAGCAGCGCCAGGCCCGCCGCCGGGTCATGGCGGCGCAGGGCGGTCAGCAGGGCGACCCGCTCCGCGAACAGGCCCTCCTCCCACCGGCGCCGCACGGCTTCGGGATGGTCGTCTCCGGGGAGCGCGGACGGGCCGCCGGCCCCCCGGAGCGCGAACTTCCATTCGTCGTTGAGCCGGGCCAGCCACAGGGCGCGCGGCCCCGCCAGGGCGAGCGCGGCGGGCCGCAGATCCGTACGGGCGCGGGCGGCGTCGAGCAGCGCGGGCAGCAGGGCCTCCGGGGCGCGGTAGCCGTACGTGCCGGCGGCGGCCAGCCACTGGGGCAGCAGCTCGGTGAGGTCGGGGGCGGTGCCCCGGCGGCTGCCGCCTCCGCTGCCGCCGCGGTCGGCGAGCAGCAGGGACAGCCGGCGGCGCGCCGCGGGCGGCAGCGGGGGCCGCGGGTCGGCCGGGGCCGGGGCGGGCCGCTCACCGGCCGGTGCGGGGCGCAGCGCGGCGCGCCGGCGCACCGTGCTCACCGCGGCCGCGTCCAGCAGCGCGGCCGCGGCGGTCTGTGCCGGCCGTGCCGCCACCGGCGGTGTCCGCCGCTCGGTCCCGAGCAGCGCGGCGCTCACGAGATCGGACCAGGGGGCGGGGGCGGTCGGGGCGGGTGAGGTGGGGGTGGTGGTGCGCGTCATGCCTTCCTCCAGGCATCGGTGGTGGACGGCGTCCGTGGGGGCCGGGGTGCCGCGGCCGGGGCGCGGGTCACAGGGACACCGGGGCGGGGTCCCAGACCGTCAGCGGCAGAAAGCCGCGATGGCCGCATTCGCCGAAGACCGTGACCGGTGCCCCGCCCGATATGGCGGCCAGCTGCCACAGGCTCGTCCGGCCGAGGCCGCGCGGGTCCAGCGGGAGCGCCGACTCCCCGTCCGCGTCGGCCAGTTGCCAGCCCTTTCCGTCGTGGCTCGGTATCGGTGTGACATCGGTGAGCACCACCGGCCAGGAATCCAGCCACGGGTCGTCGCGCAGCGCATCGCCGTACGCGGCCAGGGCGGCATCGATGCCTCCGCCGGGGGGAACCGGCCCGGGAGCCGCTGGGGCGTGCCGCTCGCCGAGAGTGGCACGCAGCGGGCGGGCGCCCGGGTAGTAGGCGAGGTCCGCGTCGAGCACCAGACCGGGCGGCAGTGCCAGGTCCAGGGGGCGGCCGGGAGAGCCGCCGAAGGAGAGGTGCAGCGCCATCCGGCCGGTCCGCTCGCCCCGCAGGAAGATTCTTCGGGTGAGCAACTTGCCGTCGTCGCTGTCCTGTTGGGCGAGCACCAGCCAGCGGTCCCGGACCGTCGCCGCATCGGGGCCGGTCAGCAGGTCCGCCGCCTCCGTGGTCAGCCCGACGCGCGAGCGGACCGTCGCCGCGAGCGGGCCCGGCAGCCGCTCGATACCGAGGAACCCCTGGTCGAGGAGGTGCAGCAGCGCGCATTCCTCCAGCAGCCGCGCCGGCCAGTCCGGGCCGGACGCCACCACCGACGACAACTCCCGTACGCGCGAGGCGAGTCCGGGCGCCTGGGCGTCGACCATACGGGCCGCCGTCTCGTCCCAGGAGCCTGTCCCGCTCTCGGCCGAGGCCAGCCCGGACTGCAGCAGATCCTCCAGCCGCTGTTCCAGCTCCGTGGCGCCGGCGCCGATCCGCTGCATCCGGCGCTCCGCCCGCCGCTTGGCGGCCTCCGGGTCCGCGGGCGCCCGCGGCGGGGCGGCGGCCGCGCTCGACGGCGCGCCCGCTTGCCGCTCGGCCCGCTCCCGGCGTCCGGCCAGCCACTCGCCCGCCCATGCGGACGGTTCCCCGGCCGTCACCTCCCCGCCGCCGCCCGCCCAGAGCAGCAGCAGCCCCAGCGCGTGCTTGCACGGAAACTTACGGCTCGGGCAACTGCACTTGAAGGCGGGACCTTTGATGTCCACGACCGCCTGATACGGCTTCTTTCCGCTGCCCTTGCACTGCCCCCACACCGCACCCTCGTCCGCGCCCGTTTCCGACCACGGCCCGGGCGCCGCGAGCTTGCCGCCCGCTTTGCGTGATGCCTCGTCAGGCGCCAGCGCGAGCACCTGATCCGTCGTCCAGCGTTCCCCCTGCGGATTCATGTCTTCGACGCTACGGCGCACCACTGACAATCGCCGTCGGCCGCGATGAACGGGCAGGTCAGGGCCGGTTTCCGGGCGATTGTCAGTGGCTTGGTGCAGGGTTGATCCCGCAAGCGGCCGCAGCGATTTCGGGGTGCCGGCCGCACACCTTGCGACGAGGGGGAACCATGTCCGGGAACAGCCTCACGACGACGGACGAGCAGATCCATCAGACGGCCGGGACGGCGCCGGAAGCCGCGGGCGGCGAGGCACTGCGGCCGCACGCCGAGGACAGTTTCGCGGCGGAGCTGACGGCCCTCGCCGCGGCCGACGACCGGCCCCGGCCGGAGCGCTGGCGGCTCTCGCCGTGGGCGGTCGCGACGTACCTCCTCGGCGGCACGCTCGCGGACGGCACGGTCATCACACCCAAATATGTCGGCCCGCGCCGGATCGTCGAGGTCGCCGTGACGACCCTCGCGACGGATCGCGCGCTGCTCCTGCTGGGCGTGCCCGGCACCGCGAAGACCTGGGTGTCCGAGCATCTGGCGGCAGCCGTCAGCGGTGATTCCACCCTCCTGGTGCAGGGCACCGCCGGCACCCCCGAGGAGGCGATCCGCTACGGCTGGAACTACGCCCAGCTGCTCGCGCACGGCCCCAGCCGCGAGGCGCTGGTTCCCAGCCCGGTGATGCGCGCGATGGCGCAGGGCATGACCGCGCGGGTCGAGGAGCTGACCCGCATCCCCGCCGACGTACAGGACACGCTCATCACGGTCCTGTCGGAAAAGACCCTGCCGATCCCGGAGTTGGGGCAGGAGGTGCAGGCGGTCCGCGGCTTCAATCTGATCGCCACCGCCAACGACCGCGACCGCGGGGTCAACGAACTCTCCAGCGCGCTGCGCCGCCGCTTCAACACCGTCGTGCTGCCGCTGCCCGCGACCCCGGACGAGGAGGTGGACATCGTCTCGCGCCGGGTCGAGCAGATAGGGCGCTCGCTGGATCTCCCGGCCGGACCGGAGGGCCTGGACGAGATCCGCCGGGTCGTCACGGTCTTCCGTGAGCTGCGGGCCGGCCTCACCACCGACGGTCGCACCAAGCTCAAGTCGCCGTCCGGCACCCTCTCCACGGCCGAGGCCATCTCCGTGGTGACGAACGGCCTGGCGCTGGCCACCCACTTCGGGGACGGCGTACTGCGCTCCGGCGACGTGGCCGCGGGCATCCTGGGCGCCGTGGTCCGCGACCCCGCGGCCGACCGGGTCGTATGGCAGGAGTATCTGGAGACCGTGGTGCGCGAGCGCGACGGCTGGAAGGACTTCTACCGCGCCTGCCGTGAGGTGAGCGCATGAGCGGGCGTGGCGGGCGGACCACGGACAGGTGCGGGCCGGTGCTGCTCGGGGTGCGTCATCACGGCCCCGGCTCGGCGCGGGCGGTGCGCGCCGCCCTGGAGCAGTGCACTCCGGCCGCGGTCCTGATCGAGGGGCCGCCGGAGGCGGACGAGCTGGTGCCGCTGGCCGCCCATGAGGAGATGCGGCCGCCCGTCGCGCTGCTCGCCCATGCGCAGGACGACCCCGGCCGCGCCGCGTTCTGGCCGCTGGCCGAGTTCTCCCCGGAGTGGGTGGCGATGCGCTGGGCGCTGGAGCACGGCGTCCCCGTCCGCTTCATCGATCTGCCCGCGGCGCACTCCCTGGCGGGGGGAGACGACGGGGAGACGGCGGACGAGGGGACCGGCGAGCAGGAGGCCGGCGAGCAGGAGGCCGGTGAGCGGGGGGCCGGCGCCGCCGAGGTGCGGATCGATCCGATCGGGGTGCTGGCCGAGACGGCCGGGTACGACGACCCGGAGCGCTGGTGGGAGGACGTGGTCGAGCACCGCGGGGGCGGCGGAGCCGGTGCGGACGCGCTGGCGCCGTTCGCGGCGCTGGCCGAGGCGATGGCGGCGCTGCGCGAGACCTACGGCGACGGCGGCCATGACCGTGATCCGGTGCGTGAGGCTCATATGCGGCTCCGGCTGCGGGCCGCGCGAAAGGAGTTCGGGGACGACCTCGCCGTGGTGTGCGGGGCCTGGCACGTACCCGCCCTGGCGCAGCGCACCACCATGACCGCCGACCGGCAGCTGCTCAAGGGCCTGCCGAAGGTGAAGGCGGCGGTGACCTGGGTGCCCTGGACACACCGGCGGCTCTCCCGCCGCAGCGGATACGGCGCCGGTATCGCCTCACCCGGCTGGTACGGCCATCTCTTCAGCGCCCCCGACCGCCCCGTCGAACGCTGGCTGACCAAGGTCGCCGGGCTGCTCCGCGAGGAGGACTACGCCGTCTCGTCGGCGCATGTCATCGAAGCGGTGCGGCTCGCCGAGGGGCTGGCCACGGTACGCGGCCGCCCGCTGGCCGGGCTGACGGAGCTGGACGACGCGGTGCGCGCCGTCATGGGGGACGGCACCGATGCCCCGTCCCTGCTGATCCACGACCGGCTGGTGGTCGGGGAGGTGCTGGGCGAGGTCCCGGAGGACGCCCCCGCGGTGCCGCTGCAACGGGACATCGCCCGCAGCCAGCGGACGCTTCGGCTCAAACCTGAGGCCCTGGAACGGGAGTTGGAGCTGGACCTGCGCAAGGAGACCGACGCCGGGCGCAGCCGGCTGCTCCACCGCCTGCGGCTGCTCGGCATCCCCTGGGGCGAACCCACCCGCTCCCGCGGCAGCACGGGCACCTTCCGGGAGACCTGGCGGCTGCGCTGGGAGCCGGAGCTCGCCGTGCGGGTCGCGGAGGCCGGAATCTGGGGCACGACCGTGCTCTCGGCGGCCACCGCCAAGGCCGCGTCCGAGGCCGCCGGGGCGGCCCATCTCGCCGAGGTCACGGCGCTCGCCGAGCGCTGTCTGCTCGCCGAACTCCCCGATGCCCTCCCGGTGGTGATGCAGGCGCTGTCGGACCGCGCGGCGCTGGACGCGGACGTGGGCCATCTCGCCCAGGCGCTGCCCGCCCTCGTACGGTCCGTGCGCTACGGCGATGTGCGCGGCACGGACGCCGTGGCGCTCCGCGAGGTGGCCACCGGCCTGGCCGAGCGGGTCTTCGTCGGACTGCCCCCGGCCTGCCCGGGGCTGGACGCCGACGGCGCCGCCGACATGCGCGGCCATCTCGACGCCACCCACCAGGCCGTCGGCCTGCTCGGTCAGCCGGATACCGAGCGCCGGCCCGAAGGGAACGGGCTGCGGACTCGCTGGGCCGGAGTGCTGCGGGCGGTCAGCGAACGGGACACCGTGCCGGGTCTGCTCCGCGGCCGAGCGACCCGGCTCCTGCTGGACGACGGCGAGTTGGGCGACGGGGGAGCGGAGCGGCTGATGGGGCTCGCCCTCTCGCCGGGCACCCCGCCCACCGACGCCGCCGGATGGATCGAGGGATTCGTCGGCGGCGGGGACGGCGGCATGCTGCTGGTCCATGACGAACGGCTGCTGGCGCTGGTCGACGGCTGGCTGACCGGTGTGCCGGACGCCGCCTTCACCGACGTACTCCCGCTGCTGCGCCGCACCTTCGCGGAGTACGAGTCCGGAGTGCGGCGCACCCTCGGTGAGCTGGTCCGCCGCGGCCCCGCGACGGCACCCCGCCACCCGGCCGGCGACGCCCCGGACGCGGCCGTGCCCGGCTTCGGCCCCGGCCTGGACCGCGACCGTGCCGCGGCCGTCCTCCCCACCCTCCGCATGCTGCTGGGCATCGGACAGCACGGCTTCGGCGACGACCCACCGGAGTTGTCCCGCCCGGCCGACGACCTCACGGGAGCACGGACATGACGACCACGACACCGGACCCGACAGCCACCACCACGGCGGCCACGCACGCCACGCCCACCACACACGCCACGCCCACCACACCCACCACGCACGCAACGCCCGCCCCGGGACCGGCCGAGGACCCTGCCGCCGCTTCGGCCGCCCCCACTTCCGAGGCCGAACGGCTGCGCCGCTGGCGGCTGGTGCTCGGTGGCGGCGGCGCGGACGGGACGGGGTGTGCGCTCAGCGGCCGGGACGCCGCGATGGACGGGGCGCTGGCCTCGCTCTACGGACGGGAGACGGGCCGCGGCGGCAAGGGGGCCGACGGCGGCCGGCGTTCGGCGGGGCTCGGGGCCTCGGCGCCCGGGGTGGCGCGCTGGCTCGGCGACATCCGTACGTACTTCCCGTCGTCCGTGGTGCAGGTGATGCAGCGGGACGCCATCGACCGGCTGGGGCTGTCCGCGCTGCTGCTGGAGCCGGAGATGCTGGAGGCCGTCGAGGCGGATGTGCACCTCGTGGGCACCCTGCTGTCGCTCAACAAGGTCATGCCGGAGACGACCAAGGAGACCGCCCGCGCCGTAGTCCGCAAGGTCGTCGAACAGCTGGAGAAGAAGCTGGCGCAGCGCACCCGCGCCACCCTCACCGGCGCCCTGGACCGCTCCGCGCGGATCAGCCGGCCGCGCCACCGCGACATCGACTGGGACCGCACGATCCGGGCGAACCTCAAGAACTACCTCCCCGAGTACCGCACGGTCGTGCCAGAGCGGCTGATCGGCTACGGCCGCGCCGCGCAGTCGGTGAAGAAGGACGTGGTGCTCTGCATCGACCAGTCCGGTTCGATGGCCGCCTCGGTCGTCTACGCCTCGGTGTTCGGCGCGGTGCTGGCCTCCATGCGGACCCTCGACACCCGGCTGGTCGTCTTCGACACCTCGGTGGTCGATCTGACGGACCAACTCGACGACCCGGTCGATGTCCTCTTCGGCACCCAGCTCGGCGGCGGCACGGACATCAACCGCGCGCTCGCCTACTGCCAGTCCCGCATCACCCGCCCCGCCGACACCGTCGTCGTCCTCATCAGCGACCTCTACGAGGGCGGCATCCGGGACGAGATGCTCAAGCGGGTCGCCGCGATGAAGGCGTCCGGAGTGCAGTTCGTGACCCTGCTCGCGCTGTCCGACGAGGGGGCGCCCGCCTACGACCGTGAGCACGCCGCGGCCCTCGCGGCCCTGGGCGCACCGGCGTTCGCCTGCACTCCGGACCTGTTCCCGGACGTGATGGCGGCCGCGATCGAGAAACGGCCGCTGCCCATACCGGACATGGCGGAGCAACGGTGACAGGTATCCCCGGGGGACTTGCGTGGCACCTGGTTTCTCATGCAAGTATCTGCTCATCGCTCGATCGCCCGCGACGCGCGTGACACCGAGGACCGGTTCCCCGGGTGTCCCCGTCCGTATGGGAAGGTCCCCCTTGTCTGCTGTGTTCGCCCTGCCTGCCGTCGTGCGCCTTCCGCGCACGGTGGCCGTGCGGCGTGCGCTGCTGGCCGGGATCTTCCTGGTGGGCTTCGTCGCCCTCGGCTTCGCCTTCGGTCCCGGCGCCCATGCCGACGACCGCACGCGAAACGCGGACCTGCCCGGGGCCTCGGCCCCGGCACGGCCCGCGGCCGAGGCATCCACCCCGGACCGGGCCGCCACCCGGGACGGGGCAAACCGGCTCTCCGGCTCCGGCTCCGCGGTCACGCAGCGCGGTGAGGCCTCCGACGCGAAGGCCGCCGAGCGCACCCACGCCGCGTCCGACGCGGTGGCCGGGGCCGTACGGCCCGCCGCCGAGCAGACCGCACCGGTCACCGGCCGCGTGACCGAGCCGGTGAGCCGCGTCGTACGGGAGATCGGGGAGTCGGCCGGTGCCGCGCTGCCCGTCCACCTCCCGTCCGGTGAGCACGGCGAACACCCCGGCGACGGCGGCGCGGACCAGCACGGCCGGACGCCGGGCGAGGACCGGCCGGCCGGTTCGCGGACCGCTGCCCCGGCCTGCGGCGCTGCCGCCGCCGACGCGGTGCAGTCCCTCGACGACCTGCGCAAGCCGGTCTCCGAGGGCCCCTCGGCCACCGCCCACGAGCAGCGGGACCCGGGCCACGACGGCCTTCCGGGGCAGTACCCGCAGGGCCCGGTCGCACCCGCCTCGCACACCGCCGGGGACGGCCACGGCCCCCGTGGCGGGGACCAGTACGCCGCCGTCACGGCGGACCCCATGCGCTTCCGGCTGCTGCCCGGTGGCGTCCGCACGGCCGATGGCGCTCCGACGCGTCGGCGTGCCGAAGAAATCCTCGAATTCCCGGGCTAGGGCAGACCGCTCCGCGTCTGTAACTGGACCTGCCGCGCGGGGGCGGGACAGGTCTGCCCGTCAAACCCCTCCGAATTCGAAGGACTTCACCACCATGCGCTCCACCATCCGCCGTTCCATCGTCGTTGCCGCCGCCACCACCGGTCTGTGGGCCCTGGGCTCCGTCGCCGCCAACGCCGCCGAGCTGCCCGTCGGCACGGACCTCCCGGCCACCGGCACGGTCACCGACACCGCCCGCCAGCTGCCCACCGGCGACGTGGCCGGTACCGCGAAGAAGACCGCCGGGACCGCTGAGAAGACGGTCGGCGAGGTGGCGGGCAAGGCCACCGGCGCCCTCGGCGGCGTGTCGGCCCCGGAGCTGCCCACCGGCAAGCTGCCGCAGACCGGCGACGTGACCGGTGCGCTCGACGGTGTGCAGAAGCGGGCCAACGGTGCCGGTCTGCCGGACACCGGTGAGGTGCGGAAGGCCGCCGGTCTGAAGCAGGCCAAGAAGGCCGTCAAGACCGTCAAGAAGGCTGCCAAGGGTGCCGACCTCGGCCAGGCCGGCCGCCTGACGGACGGCACGCTGCCCGCCGTTCCGAAGCTGCCCGCCACCCCGGGCGTCCCGTCCCTGCCCGGCACCCCGGCGCTGCCCAAGGCTCCCGCGCTGCCCAAGGCCCCTGGCTCGGCCGACAACCTGCTGGCCGGTCTCGCCGGTGCGGGCATCCGCCCCGAGCAGCTGACGAAGCAGGCCCAGGGTGCGCTGGCCACCGCGCGTCCGGTTGTCGACCAGGCCGCCGCCGACGCGCTGCCGCCCGTCGCCCGCCGGGTCGTCATCAAGGTCGTGCCGGTCGCCCAGGGTGCGGTCGGCGGTGCCGGTCAGCTCGCCGGTGACGCGGCCGGCCAGGCGACCCCGTTCGTGACCGTCGTCGGCGGCCAGGCGCAGCTGTTCGCGCAGGGTGCCGCGGCCGACGCGGTGCCGTTCGCGCAGGGGCAGGCCGCCAAGGCGGTGCCGTTCGCGCAGGGCAAGGCAACCGACGCGGTGGCGTTCGCCCAGGGCGCGGCCACGGACGCCACCCCGTTCGCGCAGGGTCTGGCCACCGTGGTCGTGACCGACGCGCGGGGCACCGCCGGCCAGGCCGCCACCGGTGTGCAGGGCCTGACCCCGGTGAAGTCCGTGCCCGCGGTTCCGGCTGCGCCGGCCGTCCCGTCCGTGCCCGCCGTCCCGTCCGTGCCCGCCGTCCCGGCCGTGCCCGCGGTTCCGGCCAACGTGACGGACGCCGTCCCGGCCGTGCCTGCCGTCCCGTCCGTCCCCGCCAACGTCACCGACGCCATTGCCCTCCCGGCCGCCCCGGCCGCCCCGGCCGCCCCGGCCGTGCCCGCCATCCCGTCCGTCCCGGCCAACCTGACCGACGCCGTTGCCGTTCCGGCCGTGCCTGCTGACCTGGCCGACCTGACCAACGCCGCCAACATCCCGGCGCTGCCGGCCCTCCCGGTCCAGGCCGTCTGAGTCTCAGGCTGACACCACCGGCTCCTCGGCCGCGGCGGCGGCCGATGCCGGAACACCCATGAACAGCCGGGCGGACCTCTGTGGGGGAGGGCCGCCCGGCCTTGGTGTATCCAGAGCCAACAAGCCGTCGTGAGTTACGAGTTGGGCACCCGCAGTCGTTCCCAGCTGACCCGGCCCGGCACCCCGTCCGCATCCTTGCCGCGGAAGCCGAGCTTGCGCTGCCAGGCCGCGTACGACGTGCGGTCCGCCTCGGTCCACTCCGGGCCGGGGCCGTCCTTGTAGTGGCCGCAGCCCTCGGCCACCAGCCGTTCGCCCATCGCCGTGATCACCGGGCTGCGGGCCCCCGACCGGAAGAAGTCCCGTCCGGGGAACGGCTCGTACGGCGGATGCTGCGGCTTCGGCGGCACCTGCTCCGAGCCGTCCGCGTCCGGCGCGCCCTCCGCCGCCTTCGCCAGCCGCTTCTTGATCAGGCCCCGCAGGTCGCCCATCACGATGCCGCGCGGATCGACCTTCCCGGGCTGCCACTCCTTGTGGCCGATCACCGAGCGTTCGCTCCAGCGGTGCGCCCGGCAGATCGCGGCCGACACCTTCTCGATGGCGATCCGCTGCTCCTCGGGCCACGGGTCCTTGCCGTCCCCGGAATTGATGCACTCGAAGCCGTAGAAGTGACGGTTGCCGTCGGTGTCCGCGTCGTTGTCCTTCGGCAGCTCCGCGTCCTCGTTGATCACCGCCCGCAGGACGTCACGGTCGCCGAGCCCGGCGTGGTTGGCGCGGCCGTTGCCGACGAGATGGACCTCGCCCTTCTTGTCGATCACGCCATGACACAGCGGCCCCGGCAGATCGGAGCGCCCGTCGTAACACAGGTCCACCGAGCTGTCGGTGCCCTCGGTGGCGGTGTGGTGGATCATCACACCGTGCATCGGGCCCCAGGGGCCCTTCGCGTTCCGGTTGTGCGTGCGCCAGCTGCGGACCTCGTGGACCACCAGGCCCTCGTCGCGCAGCGCCTTGAGCAGCCGGCTCGCGGTCAATGGGGTGGCCATCAGGCGGTTCCCTCCTCGTCGACAGCGGCTTCCGCCGCGGCGGTGGTCTGCGACCTGCTCGGCGCCGGACCCGACGCGTCGTACGGCGAGCCGTACGACGCATCACCCGACTCCGCCGCCCGAGCCTCCTCCTCGGCGGCCAGCGCCGCATCGTCCGCGGCCGGAATGCTCGCGGCCAGCGGGCGGAAGGCCAGCCGCAGATCGGGTTCGGTCTGCTCGCCGGCGATCCAGGCCAGCGGCGCGAAGTGGACCGCGATTCCGGACGGGTACTGCAGCAGCGGCCGGCGCGCCGGGTCCGTCGGCCACTCCACTCCACCGGTGGCCGTACGTGCCGGGATCAGCCAGAAGTCGCCGGTGCGGTAGCTGCCGCCAGGCGCGAACCAGACCTCGACACCGTCCTCCAGGGGCAGCCAGCCGCCCTCCTCGACCGGGAGCGCGCCGTGCCGGAGCCGGCCGTCCCGGGCGCCGCGCCCGCTCGTCCGCCGGCTGCTTTCGTGGTGGTCCCAGCGGCGCAGGAACGGATGCAGCTCGGGCCGCCGTCCCACGCCCGGTGCCGGTTCGCCCGAGAGCCGCACCCGGCGGCCCGGCAGATCGACCTCCTCCACCCGCAGCAGCGGCTCCGCCTCGCCCCGGCTCGTGTACCCGGTGTCCACGAACTCGACCAGGTCACCGACGTCCAGATCCAGCTTGTCGTCGCTGCCCAGGGTCGCCAACTCCGCCCAGGTGCCGTCGAGTCCGTCGACCGGGAAGGTGACCGAGCCGTTCTCCCGGGACCATTTGAAGGTGGCGTCCTTCGCGCTGCCCCCGTCGTGCACCTCGACCCGGTAGAGCTGGTTCTCCGGGCCCCGGTAGCGGGCGTCCGGGGCGACCAGGCAGGGCTCGTCGTCCGCGGCGCCGGGGTGTTCACTGCGGGCCGCGAGACGGGAGCCGGGCGCGGCCGCCTGCTCCGCCCAGCGTGCGAACGCGGCGCGGACCTCGTCGACCGTCGGGTCGCCGGAGTCCAGCCCCAACGCGGCGGCGGGCAGCGGCAGTACCTGCCACACCACCTTCGCGCGGGCCGCGGTGTCCGGCAGCGCGGAGCCCAGCGCGACCTCGCGCAGCGCCGGGTCCTCCGCCGCGGTCACCAGCCGCTCCCACACCTTCAGATAGACCAGATACGGGAAGGCGGTGGGCAGCCGGTCGCCGGGCCGCTCCGGGTCCCGGAAGCCGTCCGGCTGGTCCCAGTACGTCCAGGTGGCGGGCGGCGCGGCCGGCTCGCCGTCGCCGCCGTCCTGGCCCTCCTTGCCCTCCTTGCCGGTGTCGGCCGTGCCGTGCGCGGGCACCGGCACCCCGGGCTGCGGGCGGGTCGCGTCACACAGGATGCCGTCCACGTAGTAGCGGCCGCCGCCGATGACCAGGTCGTCCAGCTCACGGCTGCCGCCGCGCAGGGCGATCCGGAAGCCGGTGGCGCCGCGCGGCCCGCCGTGCGGGCCGATCAGGTCGGCGGCGAGCGTACGGGCCTGGAACAGCTGGATCGCGGTCTGCTCATTGGCGTCGGCGTCCAGTTGCACCCTGCCCTGCTGGGCGACGACCGCGGAGTAGTGGCGCTCCGGCCGGTGGGTGAGGCGCGAGAGATCAGCGTGCATGGAAGGGGTCCCCCTCGGACGGGATGTGCGGACGGTCGGAGTCGCTCGGACGGCCGGAGCGGCGCGGCAGGCCCCGGTGGTGGTGCGGCGCGGGCGGTCCCCCCGGCACGCCGGGGGCGCGGGGGGACGGCCGGCGGTTCGCCCCGCGAACGGGCGGCGGGCGCACGTCACGAAACAGCGGGCTCACGTCACAGAACAGCGGGCTCACGTCACGAACACGATCCCCGCGTCGCTCCCCGCCGGTGTGTACTCCGCCAGCCGGGCCCGCAGGCTGTCCTCGCGCTGCGGCTGGTAGAGATCGTGGTACGCGCCCATCTCGGCGCCGTCCTCCGCACCGCGCCGGATCGTGTCCGTACGGCCCGCCGCCAACTGCCCGTACCACGGCGTCCCGTAGCGCTCGGCGCGCAGCTGTGGCCGCACCCGCTCCGCGCCTTCGGGGCCCGCCAGGTCCGGCTGGCAGCGGTGCCGGCGCGGGGTGCGCGACCCCGGCGGGACGTAGCTGAACCGCAGACAGCCGATGCCGCGGCGGGCCACCCGCAGCTGCCCGGTGAAGATGCTGTTCTCGGCGAGACGCACCGCATGTGTGTGCACCTCGCCGATGACCGTGCTGCGGTGCACGGACAGCACGGCATGCGCATGCCGGCAGTCCGGCGCGGACAGCGCCGTGCGCGCGGACCCGGTGGCGTCGAGGATGCTGTCGCGCAGATGGACCTCCAGCGGATCGGTGCTCACCTCGTCGCCGACCACCTCGATGGTGCCCAGGATGCAGCGGTCGATCTCGACACAGGCCCTCGTCCGGTCCAGCACCAGGCTCGGCTCCTCGGGGGAGTGCGGGGAGCACTCCGGCTCCAGCGACCAGCCCGGCACCAGGGTGCAGTGCCGCAGTACCAACGAGCCCATCGGGCCGCTGACATGGAGGCCGCGGCCGGCGACCAGCAGCCCGTCAAGCACCATCCGCGGCCGGTCGCCGGGGGCGCAATCCTCCTCCCGGGCCCGGATGTTGAGCGCGTCCGGCCGGTTGCTGTACCAGTCGAGCAGCCGGATGACGGGACGGGTGCCCTCGGCGGCGCGCAGCTCCAGCCGGTCGCCGGGGTCCAGATCGAAGTCCAGCTGCTCCTGGTAGGCGCCGCTGTGGGTGATCTCGATGATGCCGTTCGGGCCGCAGTGCCCGGCCCGCCGGTCGTGCTGCCAGGCGGTGTAGGCGTCCATGATCCGCTGGAAGGGCCGGTGCGGCCCGACCTGATAGACGGCGGCGTCCGGCGCGGTGGCCCGCTCCCGCGGATACTCGCCGCCGCCCAGGTCGTCCCCGAACCCGTAGTGGTAGTCCACCCATACGCCCTGCCGCGGCGCCGAGCGCGCACCGAACGCCATCCGGCCCAGCTCCGGGTCGACGGCGATCTGCCCGCGCTTCGGCCGGTAGCGCCAGTCGCTCAGGTCGGCGACGACGATGTCGGACAGCGGGACGGGCGCCTCCTGGCCGTCCCGGCGGATCACCAGGCTCTTCCCGGGCCCGTAGTAGTCCGCGAGCCGGTCGTGCAGCTGCCGCCGGCGGATCACGGCCGGCACATTGTCGAGGGTGGCGATATGCGCCGCGGACGGCTCCGGCTCCGGGCGGGTCAGCAGCGGGGTGTCATTGCCAAGGATCGAGAAGGTGTAGAGGTTGCGGGCCCGGTCGATGCAGTACGCGGGCGCCCGGGTCACCGAGTACGGCTTCAGCCGCCAGACGAACAGCCCGACCCCGGCAGGGGTGTAACCACCTTGTCTGCGCGGGGAGTTGGCCCGCCGTACATCCACCGAGCGGGCCACCGTCCCGAACGGCCCGCCTGCCAGGTCCAGCGCCGCGCCGTCCCGTACGTCCACCAGCCGGCCGCGCCCGCGCCGCCGTGCGGCGTCGGCCCCGGTGCCCGCCCCGTACAGCTTCACCGGCTGCTGATGGGCGACCAGCCGGGAGAGCTCCACCGCCCGGGCCGGCCAGCCCGCGACCGACTCCGACAGCTCCTCCAGCAGGGGCAGGGTGCCCTTGCGCCGCCGGTTGCCGACCGTCGCCGCCACGTCGCGGCGCGGCGCCAGCGCCTCCGCCAGCCGCCGCCGGGAGGAGTCCGGCAGCCCGCCGTCCCGCAGCCCGGTCGCCAGGACCCGCTCGTAGCCGGGCAGCGGACGGTAGCCCACCAGGTCGCCGAGGTACGGCAGGACCCAGGCGGCGGCGGTCTCCACGAACCAGTCGTCGTACTGCTGGGCGACCCCGTCGCGTACCCGGTCCACCTGCTCGGCGATCACCGCCAGCAGCGCCCGCAGCGGCTCGCCGTGCTCCGCGTCGCGCAGCCGGTGCCACTGCGGGAGCAGCTCCGCGAGCCCGTCCGGCTCTCGGGTGGTACTCATCGGGTCACCTCCGTGAGGATCAGGGTGTCCGCGACCTGCGGGGAGAACAGGGCGAGCTGGGCCGGCCGGATGCCGCGGAAGACGCATACCGCGCGGCCCTTCGGCAGCGGCCGGGTGTCGGTGATATCGGGGTTCAGCCGCAGGAGTGCGGCCAGGGTGATGCCGTAGCGGGCGGCGATCGCGGTCAGCGTCTCCCCGCCGTCCGCGGTGACCTCGTGGACCCGTTCGTCGAACGTGGCGAACCGGGCCGGCACCGAGGAGCGGGGCGGGCCGTCGAACTGGTCGGCCAGCCGGGCGAGTTCGGACGGGGTGACGGACGCCGGTACGCCGGTGAAGGCGTCCACGTCCACATGGTCGACACCGGGCACGGAGTGGGCCGCCACCAGCACCTCCGACAGCTGCGCGGACTGCCCCAGCTCCCGCCCGTCGGGGCCCAGCTGGGCCCACAGCGCCCGCCGGAGCCGGGGTTCGACCAGCGGCCAGGAGTGATCGGGCGCCACCTTCACCTTCGCCCTCAGTAGCAGCAGTACCGGCTCGCGGACGTCGACCCGGACCGGAAGCCGGGCATCGCCGTACTCGGCCAGTGAGGACCGCAGCGCCCGCAGCACCTCCGCGTCCGTTGCGAGGGGGGTGTCGTCCACCCCCGCGACCGTCACATGCAGCACCTTCCGCCGCCCGTCGAAGAGTTCCCGGGCCGACGCCCGGCCGATACCGGCCCGGGAGCGGGCGAAGTCCTCGTAGTCCGCGAGCGAGACCAGCCGGTCCAGCGCGGAGACGGCCAGGGGTACGGTGCGCCGGGTCAGCCCCGGCCCGTCCGCGTCCGCACCGCCGCTCGCGGGCTGCGGATTGGTCACCCCCGTCACCCCGAGCGGCCGGGAGACCGCCTGGGTGATCCGGTGCGCCGCGACATTCGCCGCCCGGCCGGTGCCGAACCGGTAGCGGGCCCGGACGTTGTCGTGGCCGCTCGGCAGCCGGGCGCCGTGGACCCCGTCGCCGAAGGTCACCGTGGTCCGGCCGTCGCCCGCCGTCCCCCGCACATACACGCGCTCCCGCGGCCCCCGCCCGGCGAGGCTGTCCACCGGGTGCCACAGCAGACCGTCGACCCGCACCTCCAACTGCGGGGCGGCGCCCAGGGGACTGTCGTCCGGCAGCCAGGTCAGCGGTGACTGCCAGAGGGCGAACGTCTGGTGGGCGCGCGCGGCATCGCCGCTGCCGATCGGCTCGTCCCGGCTCTCGCCGTGCGTGGCGGGCACGACATTGCCCTGGATGCGGACGGTGTCCCGGCGGTAGCGGTGGGCCAGGTCCGCGGTGAGCGTGAGCACCGTGTGGACGTGGTCGCCCGGCAGTTCGGGGTCCAGCCGCTGCTCGACCGCGGCGATCACGGCCAGCTCGGTGCCGCGGAGCCCGGCCGGTCCCGGGATGTCGGTGCGTTCGCCGGAGACGACGAGGCGACGGCCGGGCAGCAGACCGTCATACAGCTCGGCCAACTCCAGCTCGTTGCCGTGTACGTCCTCGCCCAGCGGCTCGTCCGCCATGCGCAGCGGCTCGCCGCCCGCGTACACGGTCGTGTCGCGGATCGCGGAGAGCAGCACATCGTGCTCGTCCAGCCAGGGGTCGGCCAGGGTCAGTTCGGTACCGCGCCCGGTGATGCCGAACTGGGTGTAGGCAGCGGTACGGACCGCGGTCACCCGGGTCGTGACGAACGCCAGCTTCCGGTCACCCGGGATGCCGTCCGGCCCGTCCGCGCCCTTACGGGGCCGCCGGATGGCGACCCAGCTGCCGACCGTGATGCCGTCCTGCACCGAATCCAGCGGCAGCACCGAGCGGTTGGCGGCCTCCGGGACCGTCGCGATGCCGATCTCCACGGCGGGCGGTTCGCTGCCCGGTGTGCGGCGTACGGTCACCTCGTACTCGCCGTGCCGGATCTGGTGCTGCTCGCCCGGTGTGAGGTGCCAGGTCTCGGTCCGGCCGTTGCGCACCGCGACCGCGATCCGGCCCCCGTCGTCGGGGCGGGCCACGGACAGCGTGCGCTCGGGCAGACCGGACAGCAGCCGGGCGGTGACCCCGGACTCCTGCGCGTCCGACGGGCGGCGGCCCAGCCAGCTCAGATCGTGGTCCGGGCCGGTGCGGGTGGACAGCTCGATCCGGCCGGGGCCGAGGTCGAAGGGCTCGTCGGACGGCAGATTCACGGTGCGCTGCACCGAACTGCCGGTCTCGATGTGCTGGAACTCCGCCTTCACCGGCACCTTGCCGGCGGTGTCGAACACCACCCGCATGCTGGTCAGCACCCCGCCGGTGAGCGGCCAGTCGGACTGCCGGATGACCCGGCCCTTGTCGTCCTGGACGGGCTTGAGCGGCGCGGTCGCCCCGAAGGGCGCGGCGGTCACCCGCATCGCCAGCAGCGCACGCAGCGCCGACGGCACCTCCGGCGCCGCCTGCCGCCACGCCGCGTACATCCCGTCGGCGACCCGTGGATCGAGCGCGGCCAGCAGCCGCGCGGTCAGGTCGGAGCCCGGAGCCGGGCCCGGTCCGGGACCGCTCGCGAGGGGCCGGGCGCCGGACGGTGGGCGCACCACCCCGGTGCGGAGGGCGGGAAGGACGGCGTCGAGCGCCCGCAGGGCCGCGGTGGGGCCGCCGCCCGCCGCGAAGGACCGCGGCTCCGGCGGTACGGCCCGTGCGGGCGCCAGGTCCAGCGCCCGCTCCCGCAGTTCCCCGACCACGGCCGCCAGTTGCTCGAACCAGGCCGCGACCGCCTCGTACGGCGCGGCCAGCACCTGCGCCTCGGCCAGCCGCTCATGCGGTCCGGTGAGCCGCTCGGCGAACGCCGCCGGATTCTTGCCGGCCGCCCCGTCCAGGTCCGTGCGCAGCGGGGCCAGCACCTGGCGGTCGAAGGTCTCGATCAGCTTGCTGACGGGCCGCGGGTTGGGGGTCGCGGGGGTGGGGCGGTCCTCCGCAGGGTCGTCCGGATCGCCGCCGTCCGCCGGTTCGGTGATCCACTGCCGCAGCTCGTCGACCAGCTCCTTGAGGGTGGGCGGCGCGGACTGCGGCAGCCCGAGCGCGGTGAGGTCCTCGTCCCGGTCGATGCGTACCTTCGCCACCGGCAGCAGCAGCCGTGAGCTGCCGAAGTCGAAGAGCAGCTGGTCCCCGGTCTGCAGGGAGGTGGACGTCCCGGCGACGAACACCTCCGCGCGCCGGGCCAGATCCTCGGCGACGAGCAGGGCCGGGCGGCGCCGGCGGACCTTCAGCTCGTTCCACGCCCAGCGGGCGGTCAGGTCCTCGTCCGTCTCGAAGGTCTGCGACTCCTCGCCGGACGCGCCGGGCACGCTGTGGCTGCGCGAGCCGCGCGGGACGACCACCGGCAGATCCTCGGCCCGCGGGTCACGGTCGAGGGTGTACGCGAGGTGGGTGCCGGCCGCGACCCCGGGCCGTGGCCGGTGCCCGACCAGCCGCCCCAGCAGGGCCAGTGACCGGTGCTCGTGGGCGGTCCGCAGATAGCCCTCGTCGGCGATCCGCTCGCTGTGGAAGGTCAGGACGTCACCCAGCACCGCCCAGGCGTCCAGCAGTCCGATCGCCGGGTCGTCGGGACTGCGGACGGTCAGTCCGCGCAGCGCCGGGTACGCGGGGGAGGCGAGCCGGTCGAGCATGGCGGCCAGGAAGGAGCCGTAATCGCCGACACGGTAGTCCAGGGACGTACGCCCCGGCGGGTTGTGGAGGGCGTCCGGGGCGCGGCGTTCGTCGCTGCCGCCCCCGCAGCCGCAACCACAGCGGGAGGCACTCATCGGGCACCTCCGAGTTCGATGACCAGCCGGCCGTTCTCCGGCCGCTCCGGGTCGTTGTCGCACACGGCGATCTCCAGCGGGCCGATCCGCAGCACACCGTCCTCCCGTTCTCCGTTGTCCTGATGGGACAGCCGTTGCAGCCGGGTCACCCGTACGCTCCGCACGCCCGCTACGGCCGCGGCCACCGCGGTCAGCCGGCTCAGCCGGACCGGCTCCCCGAACGTCAGCGCGTCCGGGTGGAAGAAGCCCAGTCGTCCGCCGGACAGCCGCCGGTTGCCGAGGACCCGCGTCAACTCGGCCAGGATCTGCCCGTGTTGATGTCCCGGTTCCGCGCAGACCTCGATCGCGATGTCCAGCGGCACCGTCCGGGCCGGCCCGACGACCAGGTCGTGCCCGATCCGCCGGTAGCGCTCCAGCGCCTGGGCGACGGACTCCAGCAGCGGCGCGCCCGGCTCGCCGGTCCCCGCCGCGTCGACGGCCACATGTGCCTCCTGCACACTGCCGGTCCAGCGGATCTCCGCGGCCGCCCGGCCGACGCCCGGGAGCGCGGCCGCCAGCTCCGCGTAGTCCGCCGCGGTCACGGCGCGCAGCCGGGTCCGCCGGAGGTCGAGCGGTGCGAGCTGCCGCACCTGCTCCAGCGGCTCAGGACCGGTCCCGCCGGCCGCGGGCAGCGGATTGCGCACCCCCGCCACCGGCAGCGGCTCCCCGGCGTCCGAAGCCGCCGGATCCCGGCTCAGCACCAGGTGGTTGATGGCCTCGGCGCCGACATTGCCCGCCGTGCCGCCGCCCAGCCGGTAGTGGAGTTCCCAGCGGCTGCCGGGGGCGGGGCGGGCGCCGTACCGTCCGTCACCGAAGCGCAGCGCGATCCGCTTGTCGTCCTCCAGCTCGCCGACGAAGTGCCGGTCGCGGGGGCCGCTGTCGAGCAGATCGCGGCGCGGGGTCCAGCTGTGCTCGCCGTCCTGGAGGCGTACGGCGGGGAGCGCGGCGCGCGGGTCGGGCAGCAGGGCGGCGGCCGGGCCGTGCAGCACCGGCTCGTCCGGATGCAGCCCCACCGCATGGTCCGGGCCCCAGCTGTGGGCGATCTCCCAGGCGATCCTCCCGTCCAGCACCGTGCCCGCACGGGCCCGCGCGGTCAGCACCTCCAGGCGCCGCAGCTTGGCCGCCAGCAGCCGGTCCCCGCGGTGCAGCAGCTCCCGCAGCGCCCGTACGGGATGCCGCCGCAGCTCCAGCCGCTCCAGGACCTTGAGGCCGAAGAGCACCGTGAGTTCGGTGATCTCCGCCTCCGACAGCCCGTCGTGGTCCCGGGCACTGCGCCACAGCTCCACCAGCCGTGCCCGCACCCGCTCCCGTAGGCCCGCCAGCCGGTCGGCCTGCCCCGCGGCCACCTGCGCGGGCTGCGGACAGGGCACGGTCCGGGCGACGGGGGAGCGCGGCAGCACGGGCCGGAACCGGGGCACGAGGCCCGGGTAGACGGACTGCGCGAGGAGCGTACGCAGCGCCTCGGCCTGCGCGTGCACGGTGCCGGGTACGACCTTCTCCCCGCCGGACGGTGCCCCCGTCCGCCGCTGCCCGGCCGGCTCCAGACCGAGCCCGGCCCGGGCGGTCGCCTCCGCGCCGACGACCGTGCACAGCTCACGGAGGTCGTCGGCGGTCAGCGCCCGGTGGCAACTGGTCTTCTCCAGCAGGGCGTCGATGAGCCGGGCCGGGGCATTGCCGCTGTCCTTGCGGTCGCCGCAGCCGAAGGCGGGCGGATCGCAGGAACCGGGCACGGCGGGGTCGGGCGGCACGGTCACGGTCTCCGGGGCGCTCTCCGCCCCGGCACCGAAGGTCAGCGACCGCCCGTGGTCGACCAGCACGACATTGCCGCGCGCCACACTCACGTCCTCGACCGGTGCGCAGTCGCGGCCGCCGCGCGTCGACAGACACAGCGGGAAGGCCAGCGCGTCCTCCGGCGCCCAGGTGACCTCCAGCACCGGCTGGTCGTCGAGCCGGTCGACGGCCGGGGTGACCGAGGTCAGCCGGACCGGCTGCCGGTGCGCCGGGTCCTGGTCGCCGGGGGTGCCGGTACGCGGCCCCTTGACCTCTTCGAACAGCAGCAGATCGCCGGGGGACAGCCGGAGCGCACGGCGCTCGCACGCCTCGTCCGTCCATGCGTCCCGCAGCGTCGCCGAGGTCGCGCCCTTCGGCAGCACGCACACCTCCCCGCCCCAGGTCCACAGGCGGATCGCGGTGTGCTCGGGCCGTACGACGAGCGGCGCCCCGGCGACCGGCTCGAAGACCTCCACCGCACCGCGCTCGTCGAGCACGGCCAGATCCCGGTCGTCGAGGACCGTCCCGGTCTCCGGCCGGTCGCGCGGGCCGTGCGTCCTGATGTCGACGGCCGCGAAGCGGAACTCCCCCGGAAACAGGGTGAGTTCGCGGGTCGGCTCCACGGTCACCAGGGCCCGTGCGCTGCACCCGTCGTGCATCGGATAGTCGATCAGCCGGACGTGCCGCCGGACGGATACCCGGCGGCGGGCGGTGTCGAGATACGCCTCGGTGGCCACCGCGTCCTGCTGGTAGCTGATCTGGTCCGCGGTGTACGCCAGCAGCTCGACCAGCGTCATCCCCAGGTCGGCGGGGTTGCGCTCCACCCAGTCGGGGGTCGTCAGCCGGAGCCGGTCCAGGACCAGCCGGCGCAGGGTGTCGTAGTCGCGCGCGGTGTAGTCGGTGACCGGGGCGGGCCCGAAGGTCCCCGGGCAGTCCGCGGGCTCCTCGTCCACACAGTCGAAGGGACTGGGGCAGTGGGGGTGAAAGGAGAACTCCGCGCGGAAGTACCGCTGGTCGAAGCCCTCGTACGGGGTACTGCCGGGCCGCCCGTACGCATCCGTCTCCACGACGGACAGCTGGTAGCGCGAGGTGTCCCCGGTCCGGTCGAGGACGACCAGCAGCCGGTCGTCGAGCTCGGGGTCCTCCTCCCGCTCGACGGAGATCTCCCGCACCCCGATACCGGTGATCCGCCGCCCGCCGTCGATCCGGATGTTCTCCGGGCACAGCCCGTGCGGTGCCTTGCCGAGGAAGGTGACGGTCAGCGTCACCCCGTCATCGGCCACCTCCACCGCATCGATCCCGTTGAGCCGCGCCGCCCTGACCCGCCCGCGCCGCCCGTCCGCGGGGCACACCGGCCCGTCTGCCGTGCCGCGCCGTTCCGTCATCCCTGGCCCCGCCCCTCGAAGACGTCGTCACGCCGGCTCGCGGTGGAGCGCACGACATAGCGCAGATACACCCGTACGACCTGGTCCTCGCTCACCACGTCCAGCGCCTCCACCTCGATCAGCTCGCCCAGCCAGCGCTGCAGCGAGGCCTGGACCGAGAGCTCCACCGCGGATGCCAGCTCCGGACTGTTCGGGGTGAAGACGAGATCCAGCAGCCCGCACCCGAAGTCGGGCCGCATCACCCGCTCGCCGGGGCCGGTGAACAGCAACTGCTCGATCAGATCCCGCACATGCGCCTCGTGATCCGCATGCGCGGTGCGCCCCCGCCGGTCGACCCGGAACGGGAAGGCCACCTCGGTACGTACCGTCCGCACCGCCTTCATCGGCTCGACACCCCCTGGCCCTGCTGGACGGACGCCACGACCGGCGGGCCCTGCGGCACCGGCCCGGCGCTGAAACACATCGCCGCGGTCGTGTCCAGCAGTACCGGCACCCCGTCGGCCCGTACGGCGTCCTCGCCCGCGGCCGGCGTCCAGCGGACGCTCGTACAGGGCTGCGGCCGGCCGCCGACGGAGTGCGGACACCCGCTGACCGTGAAGAGGTCCGCGGTGGTGGCCACGGGCGCGCCGTCGATCCGCACCCCTGCGCCCGCCCCGGCGGCCGCGGTGGATAACACGCGGCCTCCGTGCGGGCAGCTGATCACGGCCCCGCCGTGGACGAGATTCCCGCTCGCCATCTGTCCCCCGTTCCCTTCAGCGCTTCTTGGGCACGGTCAACCGGCCCTCATTGATGTCGACTCGATCCCCGACCAGAGAAATCGACGCGCCCTGCCCGTTATGGATGTGGACACCCGTCGCATCGATCTTCACGTAAGCGCCGCCCGGCGCTTCCAGCACAATCCCGCGACTCGGCACATCCGACATCACCAATTTGTGCTTCTTCGGCGTCTGAATGACCACGGGCCGGGAATCGGGCGGCTGGACCCGCGCGTCCTCGGGCAGCTCTTCGCGCTGCCCGTACCAGCACCCCGTCCAGATCGGATAGCTGGGATCGCCCTGCTCGAATTCCACCCACACACCCGCCCCGGCCGACGGCACGACCACCTGTCCCGCCTCCGGCCCGGTGAACGGGAAACACGGCAGCGCCCACGTGGACGGCTCATCACCGAGCACATCCGGGACCTGGACGATCAGCCGCCCCGTCCCCATCGGGTCGTTGTTGTCCACCACCCGGCCACGGAACTTGCCGAGAAAGCGATTGTTCGGTCCACCAGCCATGAGCGGTTTCTCTCTCCTTACGGACGGGATTCACGGACGAACGGTGCCGCTCCGCGCAATCAGCCCCTCACGCGAGAGCGTGAAGTTCTGCTGGTACGACCCCGGCCGCAGATTGGTCGTCACACTCTTCACGTAGTAGTCGCCGTCATAGGTCACCCCGGCGCCGCGCACCCCCACCAACTCCCGGGCCCGCAACACATATCCATGCCGGTTGACGTCGAGCTGCCCCGAGCCCGAAATGGCGTCCGCCGAGGTCGCCGCCCGCCCCAGCGCCTCCGCCCGGGCCATCGCCTCGTCCTTCTTCGCCGTCCCGGTCAGCGTTCTGCGCTTGAGGGCCGGTGAGGCCCGGCGTCCGAGCGGCGGGCGCAGCGGACCGATATCCGGCGGAGCGAGCAGCGGGGCATTCCGGGTCACCGGGTCCTGCACCCTCGCCTGCGGCTCTTCGCGCGCCGTCCCGTCGTAAGCGAACGTCAGCTGGTCAACGGTCGAATGCACATCCATATTCACGTTCAGCGCGTGCTGCCGCTGCCCCAGCCGCTGCTCGGGCCCCCAGAACGCGGTCGAGTGCCCCGGCACCGGACCGGGGTCGAGATAAAAGGTGTACCCATTGGCGCGGGCCAGCTCGTTCACATACTGCAGATCGGTGCCGACCTGGTAATCGACCCGCACCTGCTCCCGTGGCGGCTGCGGAATCTGCTCCCGGATGATCCGCGCATCGATCCCGTAATCCGCGTACTTCGCCAGAATCCGCTCGACCCGCTGCGAGGGCGCCAGATTCGGATAGCGGTCCGCCCGCTCCTCCAGATCCATCAGCAGCGTCAGATCCTCCCCGGTGAGGGTGAGCGTCGTCCGGCCGGGCTGATTGCTGGCTCCCACCTCCTGCCGGACGATCAAGCCGTCCAGCAGCACAAAGGCGGTCCCCTTGATCGACACCGCCAGAATCACCCGCGTCTTCGGATCGAAGAACCCCTCCGGCAGCAACCGCTCGATGAGGGCGCCCTTCTTGGTGAGATCGAAGGCGAGCTGAAATCCGCTCCGCTCACCCGCCGTACTCGTGATCTGCGCGGACAGCAGGGCCTCGGTCACCTCGGCCGGAACCGGCCTGGCCAGCTTCGGCCCCATGTACAGCGAGACATGGACCGGACCGCGCCCTACGGGCTCATCAGCCATTCCGCACACCCGGCCCGCCCATGCCACCCGGAAACCCACCCGGCAACGGAACGGCGATCCGCTCCCCGGGCTCATCCGTCAACTCCCGGGGATCGAGCGTGGGATTGGCATCGGCGATCTGCCACCACTGCCCGGAATCCCCGAAATACCGCTGCCCCAGCTGATCGGGCCGCTCGCCGCTGCTCACGGTGTGCGCGGCCGTCTCCTCGGCGGCATCATCGAGCCGGGGCAACAACCTCCGCTTGGCATAGCGGACTTCGGTGCCGTCACGGCACCGGTACACCCCGATCTCCACCTCGCTGTACCGGCTGCTCCGCCCATACGGATGCGCCCCCGGCACCTCGTCCAACGCCCGCTCATACGGCTCGATCACGCCTCAGATCCCCCTCCCGAGCCCCAATTGCGCAAAACTCCCGCCCTGCGCGGCCCGCGCCAACTGCTCCTTCTGCGCCAGATGCGCGAGGTAGAGCTCGGCCCCTCGATGCCCGGCCGGCAGATCACTCACCGTCAGCACCTTCAACCCGATACTGAGCGCGGCCCGGATCGGATTGAGATTGACGTCGAACGCCGACTCATTGACGGACAACTCGGTCAGCCGGACCGGCATGACCCGCTTGCTTCCCCAGGTGAAAAGGGTGAGCGGCGTCTCGATGGGACTGATCTCAATGGTCCCCTTCTTGCTGAGATGCGAGGCGGCCCTCAACTGCGCGGTAGTGGGCTGCACCAGCATTTCCAGAACGGCCAACTGCGGATGAATCCCGTTCGGCGCCGCCACATCCAGCTGATCGGTGGCATCGATCTCCGCGGTGAACTTCCACGACTCCTGCGCCGGCCCCTTGAGCCGAAGAGCCTCATTCCGGTCGCCACCACTGTCCCCGCCACCGCCACCGCCTTCCCCACCGGCGGCCTGGGGCGCGACGGACCGCTCCAGCGTGTCCGGATTGAACTGAAGGACGATGATGCGCTGCGGCGTACCCCGCTCGGGGTCGACGATGACGAGGCCGGAACGGATGGGCTTGGGGATGTCGGCGTAGCGGGTCACCAATTTCTCCTGATCGTCAATACTGAGCGTCAGATTTCGTAGTCGCCGGCTTCGTCCACCGCATCTTGAATGATCAATGCCGATTCGCGCAGCGTTCCGGCCTCGCGTTCCTGCACCAGGAGCTTGATGACAAGTCGCGGGATGACGCTGTCGAGAAATTCTTGTGGGGTGTTGGAGAGGATCATGGGAACTCGGTTGAAACTGTCCTCCCAGTCCGGGATGTCCTGATAGGACCAACGCCCCGGCATGTTTTTGATAATCGTTTCCCCGTAGTACCGCACGGCCCCGTCGACGAAGTCATCCGGTTCTTGAGCTGCAAACTCTTCTACGGTAGGGAAACGGGTCAGAATTTCCACTTCCAAGGCATCGAGAGAGGTCAGTGTGAAGTCGAAAGGAAAGTCCTCCGGGAGGTGCTGGGTGCGCCAGGAGTGAAGCTGCGTTTCCATGGCCGCCAGCCACTCGTCAAGGAAGGCGCGGGCTGACCCTCTCATGTTCTTGCGGTCCTCCCGCATATACCTCTCGGTCAGGCTTTGCTCGGGCATTTTCGGTCCTCCTGTCCTTCGCCGTCAAAACAGTGGCGTATTGTCCGCGACGGGGGTTCCTTGGGCGTGCCACACCAGCACGACGATACCCTTCTTCTCCAGGTTTCTCTTCTTGCGTGCCCCGATGGGTTCCCCGACAACGTAGACCACTCGCCATCCTTGCTTGATGAGCTCTTTGTCCTTTCCTGTCTGACTGAAGCTGGCCTTCTTTGTCGACTTCATTTCGAAGATGATTTTTCTGTCGAAATTTACGAGGTCGGGCTTCCGCTTGATTCCGGTCTGTGCGTGCATCTTGCTCTCGAGTTCAACTTGCTTCCGGGCGTCTCCCCAATCCCATCCATCTTCCTTCTTGAACTCCTGGGCGGCGATGAAGTCGTCTTCGTACTTACCCCCCTTGTGCGTGTTCCCTTGGTTTCTGATGTACCCCTCGTACCAGTCTTTGAAATTCTCGGGCTTCTTCCCGGCGTTCGCTCGCTGGGTCTTGTGCCGGCGCCATGACAGCACTACATGCTCATCGGTACCCGGGATCGGCTTTGGGCGTCGCCGCACCACCTGCGTGTCGGGCGGCTCTGTCATATGCCGTCTCTTTTGCGTCAGGCCCGGGTCCCGGTATGTGAACTGATGCGGCTTGGTCCCGACCCCCTTGAGCGGACTGGTGACGCCTGGGATTCCGTATTTACTTTCGATGTGCGTCTTGAGTCTGTTGACCAGTTCTTGCTGTGCGGCGCTTCCGTGGAACAGTACATTTTCGTTCCCCAGCTCCCGCTCGATGCGCTCCTTCTCGGTTCGGAGCTTCTTGGTGAAGACATCCTCTTCTTCATCGGCGCGGAATGTTTCCCAGGTGTGGTCCGGCGTCATTCGAAGCGCCTTTTCGAGCATTTCCTGGATTTCTGGACCCAGAAGTTCTCGAATGCTCCGCGTGAATCCGCTCTCCGTCCTGTTGCGCGGATTCAGGACGGCAGTGATGTCGAACCTGTCGGCCCCTTCGAGACGAAGGTCCGTCAGTCGGTACCACGCGCGCATGACGGGGAGCGTCATGCGCATCACGCGCTGCCCCACGCCGTGGTCCAGCATCTTCCCGAGCTTCGGGCGAAGTCTCGCAACGATCTTCTGCAGCCGAGCGCTCTTGGATTCGCTTGTGTTCTCTTTCTTCTTTTGTTCGGTGCGACGCTGTTTCTTCTGGTCCAGGCGACGATTCTTGTTGTCGCGCATGAAGTCGCGCTTCTTCTTGAAGGCGTCGCGTGCTTTCTTGGCCGTGTTCTTGAGGGCCTTACCGACCTTGGACTTGCGGAGTTTCCTGCCCAGGACCTGGCCGGCGTTGCGGACCTTCTTGAGGGCGGACTTCACCTTGCCCTTGACCTTCTTGAGGCTGCGGCCCAGCGAGGAAGTTGGCTTGCGGGGCTTGGCGCGCTTGGGGGCCTCGATCTCCTTCTTTTTCGCCGGCTTGTCGGGAGCTTTGTCCTTCTGTCCGCCAGGGCTGTCCTTCTCGGGAGTCCTGTCCTTGCCGCCGTCGGAGCCGTCCTTGTCCGGCTTCTTGCCGAGGCCGTCTTGGTCCTTGGGCTTGTCCGGGGTGCCCTTGTCCGGGTGCTTGTTCGGCGAAGCCGTCTCAGCCCTTGCCTTCTTGGTGTCGGCCTCGTCCTCGCGCTTCTTCCTGGCCGGGTCCGGTGTCTTGCTCGCCGGGCGGCCCGTGGGCTGGGTCTTCGGCTGGTGTTTCGGGTGGCCGCCGCCCGGGGTGCGGTCGGCGGGGGCTCCGGGGCGGGACGGGACGCGGGGGCCCTTGGGCTTGGCCGGGCGTGCCGGCTTGCGGAGGGCCTGGGCGGCCTTGCGGGCGGCGCCCTTGGCGGCGTTGACCGCCTTGCCGGCCACCTTGCGGGCGCCCTTGCCGGTCCTCTTGAGGCCGGCGGTGATCTTCTGGGCCATGGCCTTGAGGCGGGTGCCCACGCCCTTCGCGGCCCGGCCGAGGCGCTGGAGGAGGAGGTTGGTGAGGAAGTCGAGGAGGGCCACCACACCGGCGGCCACCGCTTCCGCGAAGAGACAGGCCGCCGGTCCGGCCTTGACCGCCTTGAGGTAGGCGAAGAACTTGCCGAACGCGGTGAGGATGGAGCTGATGCTCTCCCAGGCGGCCATCAGGCCCTGGACGATGGTGAGGATCGCGCCCGCCGCCGGGACGATCATCGAGACGACCTTCTCGATGACCAGCGAGGCGATCATCATCGGCAGCGAGGCAATGATCGCGTCCCAGGCCATCTTGCCGATCTGCTTCAAGGACATACAGCCCTTGAGGAGAACGTTGATCACGGCCTTGCCGAGGCCGAGGATGCCCTCCACCTTGGTGTCGAACCACTGCTTGACGGCGGACTTGATCGCGCCCCAGAGGTGTTCCTGGATGCCGGTCTTGGCGGCGCTGCCCGCCTTGCCGATCCAGCCGCCCGGGTCCGGTGCGATATCGGCGACCAGGGCCGCGAACTTACCGAGCGCCTCGATGGCGGCCTCGGCGAATTTGATCGCGGCGGTGATCACGGCCTGATACGCCTTGATGACCGCCTTGACCCCGGCTTCGAGGACGTCCAGGAGCTTGTTGAGACCGGCCGCGAGCGCGTCAAGGAGGGTGTTGACGGCCTTCTTCAGGCCGTCGGCCAGCTTGTTGACGGTCGCGATGGCCGCGTCACGCAGGCCCTCGATGGCCTTGCGGAACTTGTCGCGGAGTTCGGGGAAGGCGGCCAGCAGGACGTCGCCGATGGCGATCAGGGCGTCCGCCAGCACATTGATGGCCTTGATGGCGAAGTCGCGTACCGCGTCGATCGCCTTGTTCGCGAACTCCTTGAACTTGTCGATGACGCTGTTGATGGCGTTGCGCGCCGCGTCGAAGATCGCCGTAACGGCGTCCAGGAGGCCCTTGAAGAAGTCGCCCACGGCGTCCAGCAGTTTGCCGAAGAGGCTGTCCGACTCTCCCTTCTTCTCCTCCTTCTTCTTCTCGGCGTCCTTCTCGGCCTGTTCCGCCTTGGTGTCGATGTCCTTGTTGTCGTTGTTCTTTCGGTCATCGACTTCTTTGTCCTTGCCGTCCCGCTCCTTGGTTATCTTCTGGTTGCCGTCCTTGTGCTCCTTCTCGGTGTCCTCGTCGGCCTTCTCGATCTTCTTGTCCTGCTCGTCACGCCAGTTCTGGCGCTCCTTGCCGGCCTGCTCGGCCGCCCGGCCGCGCTCCGCCGTCTGCTGTTCGGCATTGCGCGCGACCTCGTTGTCGATCTCCTGCTGCTTCTCCTGCTTGGCCTGCTGCTCGCCCTGCTGGTGTTCCTGCTCCTTGGCGGACAGGTCGCTCTGTGACTGCGCCGCCCCGCTCTTGAGCTCGGCACCGCGCTCCTGTTTGGCGACGACGCCGACGTGCTGCCTGGCCCCGCCACCGGCCGACTGCCGGCCACCGCCGCCGCCCGCGCGCCCGGACGCCTTGCCCGTCAGCCGTTCCCGGGGAGCGTCGGGGAAGATCTTGTCCTCGCCCATCGGCTTGGACGCGTCCGCCCGGCCGGTGTCCTGGATCGTGCCCTGCTTGTCCTTGAGCTTCTCCGCCTGCTTGTCCGTGCGCTGCGGGTCGCTCGCCCCCTCCAGCTTGATCTTGGGGGCCGGTCCGACCGTCTTGTTACGCAGCTCGGGGTCGGTCGTGGGCACCTTGTCCGCGGCCGCCTCGACGCTCTTCGCATCGCCGGCCGTCAGCTTGCCGTCCTTGCTGGGCGGGAGCTGCGGCGCCGTCACATGATCGGTGGGCCTGGCGCCCTGAGCCTTCTCACTGCCCTTGGCCCGCTGCTTCTCGCCCTGGTCCTCCGGCCCGACCCTCTCCAGCTTCCCGCTGACCGCCGTCTCCGGCGCCTCGGCCTCCGGAGGCGAGGACTGCGTCTGCGGCGCACCCGAAGGACGCTCCCGCTGGGGCGGGTTGGCCTCCAGACGCTTCTGCTCCTCGTTGACCTTCTTGTCGGCGGCCGCGTCCACACCGGGCATGGCGGCCTGAGCCTGGTCGGGGGAGAGCTTGCTGACGGTGCTGAGTGCGGCCTTCGGGTCCTGGCCCGAGACGTCCGGCGGCTCCTCCTGCTTCTCCGCGGGTGCCTTCTCACCACCCCCGCCCCCACCGCACGAACCGCCCTTCTCCTCCTTCTCCGCCGCGGGCTCCGGCGGCGCACAGCCACCGCCGTCCTTCTCCAGCGACGCGTCGGGCTGCGCCTTGGCGCCCTCGGGCGCGGGCGCGCCCATCTTCCCGGGGTTCTCGGCCTGTTCGGCGGCCGGACCGACCGCGGCCTGGGCGACGGACGGCGCGCCTCCGGGACCGGCCGCGCCCTTGGGCGCGGCGGCGGGCTCACTCGCGCCCACCGTGCCGCTGGGCGCCGCCCCCGGGCCGGACTCCTTCGGCACCGCGCTCTTCGGCGCGGCCGCCTCGTTCTCGGCCCGTACGGGCGCCGCGGTCCTTCGCGCGGCGGGGGAGGGGTGCCGGTCCTCGACCGCGGTACGTTCCGTGTGCGCACCGGCGGGCGGCGCAGGCGAAGCCGCCGACGGCCCGGCCCCGCCACCGGCCGCTCCGGTGCCTGCGACACCACCACTCGGCTTGTCCGCCGCCGCGCCCTCCGGCTGCCCCCTGGCCTCCTTCTTCTCCTCCTGCTCGTCCTGGTCCTTCTTGTCCTGCTGCTCGTCCTGGGACTCCTTGGCGTCCGGCGCCCCTTCGCCGTCGCCCGACTTCTCGTCCCGCTCCGCGTCCTTGTCGGCCGCGTCCTGCTTGGCGGCCCTGGCCCCGTCCTCCTCCTGGTCCTGCTGCTGCTCGGGGTCCCTCTTCTCCTCGGCCTCCTGCGCCGGATCCGGCCTCTCCTCGGCCGAGGGGTCCGGGCCGACCTCTTGCTCGACCGGCTTCTCCGGCTGCAGGTCCCGCTCGCTGCGGTCGGGCGCCTCGGACGCGGGGCCGTGCTCCGGCTGCGGCGCCTCGCCCTCGACCGGGCCGCGCTCCTCACCCGGCGCCTTGGCCTCGGCCTCCGGCGCCTCCTCGTCCTCCTCCTCATCGGCGTCGTCCTCCCGCTCCTTCTGGATCTTCTCCGCCTTGGTGGGCGGCGGAGCGGGGAACGCCGGCATGCCCGCCGTGGGATTCTCGGCGGTCGGTACGGACGACAGGTCGGGATCGGCCTCCGGCAGATGGTCCTCGGGCTTCAGCTCCGCCTCGCCCGCCCCCGGGCCGCCGCCGTGCTTCTCCTCCTGCCCGCCGTCGACCTCCTTGTCGGCGCCGGCCTCCAGCCCGAGGGGCTGTTCCTCCTCGCGCGGTTCGCCCTCGTTCTCGTCCTTCTCGTGCAGACCGTGCTCGGACAGCGCGCTGTCGCGCTGGTCGGCCCGCTCATCCACCTTCTCCGGGCGGACCGGCCCCTGCTGCTCCTTCTTTTTCTTCTCCAGCTCTTCCTGCCTGGCGCCGTCGGCCGGCTTCCTCTCGTCGTCCTTGCGCTTGCGCTTGTCCGCACCCGGCCGGTTGGCCTGCTCCTGGTCCTGCTCCTCGCGCTCACGCTGCTCCTTGCGCTCCTCCTTGGCGCGTTCGGAGCCCTCCTGCCCCTCCTGGGCCCTCTCCGCGTCGGCCTGATCGGCCTTCTCGCGCTCCTCGCCCTGCTTCTCCGCTTCCTGCTGCTGCTCCTTCTTCGAGTCGGCGAGCTCCTCGGCCCGCTCGTCCTCCTGCGCCTTGCGCTCGCCGGCTTCCTTCTCCTCCGCCGAGGCGTCCCGCTGCGCCCGGGTCCGTTCCTGCGCACGAGCGCCGTCCCGTCCCTTGGCGTCCTTCTCTTCTTCCTCGGCGTCGGCGGCCCGCTGCTTCTCGGCCTGCTCCCTGCCGTCCTTACGGCCGGCCGTCACCGCCCGCTCGTCCTCGATCAGGTCGATCGCGTCCGGGACCGGCCCGGGGACGTTCGAGGGCAGGAGCCCGGGCGGAGCGGTCCCGGCTTCCTCCGTCAGCTCCAGGATCCGGTGGAACTCCCAGGTCAGCAGCCGGACTTCGAGCCGGTCCAGCACGGAGTCCTGCAACTCCGGCCCCATCCGGGCGAGTTCCCCGCGCACCCGGCCGGAGAGGTCCTCCGGGTCACCCCGCAGTGACCGCAGCACACCGTTGGCCAGGCGGTCCACCAGGGTCGCCGGGTCGGCCTGTTCCTCCCGGCGACGGTTCGCGTCGACCGTCGCGTACCGCAGCCACCCGGGCGTCGCCCGGCCCGGCTCGATCTCAGCGGCAGCCGGGTCAGGGGGCTCATGGACCGAGTCACGCAGGGCGCCCAGTACGGAAGCCTGTGCTGCCGACTCCGCCTCCCGTTCGACCGACTCCTGCGGCAGGCTGACCGCGCCCAGGTCGCGACCGGCGCGGAGGGCGCCCAGCCCGTGCGGATTCTGGACGGTGTGCAGGAGTTCGTGGGCGAGCAGGCGCTGACCGTCCGCCGTGCCCGGCCGGTAGGTGCCCTCGCGGAAGAAGATGTCCTGGCCGACGGCGAAGGCGTCGGCTCCCATCACGTCCGCCAGGTGCGCGGAGTCGCGGTCGGTGTGCAGGCGGACCCGGCTGAAGTCGTGGCCGAGCTGTTCCTCCAGTTCGCGGCGGACACCGGGGTCCAGGGGCTGTCCCGCGCCGCTGACGATGTCCTTCGGCTCCGGGGCGCGGGAACGGGCGGAGCGTTCCCGGCGCTTGCGGCGCTTGTCGTCGCGAGCCGACCGGCTGGGGTCCTGTGTCGAGGACCGGCTCGTGCTCATCGGGCCTCCCCCCGTCCCGCGAGGCCCGCGTGCACCGCGCGGGCCAGTGCTTCGCCCAGCCGGACCGGGTGCGTCGTGGCCGGCAGGGGCGGCAGACCGGTGAGGCCGTCCAGCGCCACGCCCGTGCCGTCCGCCGCCAGCGGTATGCCGCGCTCGTGCACGAGGCGGGTCAGTTCCGAGGTGAACGCCGCCGAGACGCGGGCCGGGTCGACGCGCGCGTCGAAGCCGTCCAGGACCAGTTCACCGATGTCGATACGGAAGGAGCGCGGCGACACCTCCCCGCCCCCGCTCCGGACCGCCTGCCCGGCCGCGCCCCAGGCGTGGTCCCCGACCGCGCCCCCAGCCACGCTCCCGGCCTGGTCCCCGACCGCGCCCCCAGCCACGCCCCCGGCCGCGCTCCTGACGTGCTTCCCGACCTCGTTCAGACCCATCCATGGACCTCCGACGGCGTCAAGGAGCGTTCGAGCTTCAGGTATTCGGTACGGGCGGCGGCCAGCATGTGGCGCATGCGCAGGCGGTCGCCCTCCTCGGCGGCGAGAAAGGCTCCGGAGAGGGCGATATTGCGGATCGAACCGCCGGCCACGGTGAGCTGGGCCAGCAGGGAGGTGTCGATGCCCTTCGTCGGGGCCTGCGCGGGCAGCACCCGGCGCCAGATCTCCGCGCGCTCCTTCTCCCCCGGGAAGGGGAAATCGACCACGAACCGGATGCGGCGCATGAAGGCGGAGTCCAGGGCCTTCTTCATGTTGGTGGTGAGGACCGCCAGCCCGCGGTACGCCTCCATGCGCATCAGCAGATAGCTGACCTCCAGGTTCGCGTAACGGTCATGGCTGTCCTTGACCTCGCTGCGCTTGCCGAACAGCGCGTCCGCCTCGTCGAAGAGGAGCAGCGCCCCGCCCCGCTCCGCCGCGTCGAAAACGCGACTGAGGTTCTTCTCCGTCTCACCGATGTACTTACTGACCACCTGGGAGAGGTCGATGATGAACAGGTCCAGCCCCAGTTCCTTGGCCATCACCTCGGCCGCCAGGGTCTTGCCCGTTCCGGAGCCGCCCGCGAACAGCGCGGTCACGCCCAGACCGCTGCGCAGCGCCTTCGCGAAGCCCCAGTCCTGGTAGACGGTGCCGCGCTGGCGCACATGCGCGACGATCTCCTGGAGGATGCCGAGTTGGCGGCCGGCGAGGACCAGGTCCTCCCAGCCGGCGCGGGGTTCGATACGGCGGCCCAGTTCGTCCAGCCCCATCCGGGCCTCGGTGAGCCCTGCCTGCCAGGCCAGCCCTGCGGCATCCGGGCCGTCCGGACCACCCGGGCCGGACAGCTCACGGCGTACCGTCGCGGCCGCCGACCGCACGACATGCGGCGGGAGCTGGAACTGCGCCACAAGCGCCTGCACATCACGGGCGGTCACCTCAGGGACGTCCGCGAAGGCGTCCGTCCACAGCCCCACCTGTTCCTCGTCGTTCAACTTCGGTACGGTCACCCGCTGCCCGCGCGGATGGCCCGTCTGCCGCGGATCCGGGCCGGAGACGACCAGCGGGACGGCGGAACCCGCGATGAAGGAGTCGGCGGCGGCGTGCTGCTCGCGGTCCAGCTCGCCCACCTCGATGAGGAGGGCGGCCGGCAGGAGGATCGCCTCGCGCTGCCAGAGGCGGGCGAGCCGGTCCCGTTCGGCGGCGTCCGCCGGGACATCGTCGGCGGCCATGGAGTAGAGGCCGAGGCCCGTGCGGCGGGCGGCAGTTGCGGCGATGTCGGCGCGGGTGCGGAGATCGCCGCCGACCAGTTCGACGCGGAGCGGGGCGTCGGGGCCCGCGTCCGCCCAGCCGGCGGCCACCCGGTCCGCCGCCGCGTCGTAGGAGGCCGGCAAGGTGGCGGGCGCCGTCGTACGGCGCAGCAGCCCGTGCAGCCTGGCATCCAGGTACGGCGAGCCGACGAGGAAGTGCAGGATGCGTTCATCGAGGCGCAGGCGGGACGTGGTCAGCCGGGTCTCGTCGTCCAGCTCGACCAGGCGCCAGCGGCGCAGTGGGGCGACCGGCGTCAGCGCACTCCAATGCGGAGCGCCGAGGGCGGCCAGCGCCAACGAGAACGTCGGATACGCATGGCCCGGATCGCTGCTCGCGGCGGCGCAGCGGGCGCCGGCTGTCGGATCGAGTTCGGCCGCGGCGCCGAGCAGGACGACCTCCCGCTCGAACGGGCTGAGGCCGAAGCAGGCGGCCAGTGCGTCGAGGGCGGGGAGCGCGCGGCCGGGGGAGAGGGCGGCGTCCTCTTGCGAGCGGGGCGCCGGAGCGGCGCTGGGCGGACCCGCCGCACCGCCGTCGCCCGCCGCGTTCCCGCGGACCGTCGTACGGGCGCGTGTCGCATGGGCGTCCAGGCGTGCCAGCACGGAACCGACCGCCGCGGCCAGCGCACTGCCGTCCGCGTCGGCGGACCACGCCGTGTCCGGCCGCCCGCTGCTGCCGCCGTCGCCCATGTCCTTCTCCGCCCCCGTTCCGCGCACCGCGCCTCAGCTCTCCGTGCCGTCGTCCGGATGCCCCGGTTCGTCGGTGCGGCGCGCTTCGCCGGTGCGGCCCGTGTCGTCCCGGCCGCCGTCCCGCGCACCGCCGCCGGTCGCCTTGCGGGTACGTGAACCGGCGGAGGGGCCGCCCGACTTGCTGCCGCGACGCGCGGCCTTCGGGTCGCCCGCCGCCTTCTTCGCGGCCCGCGCTCCTCCGCCGGACGCGGCCTTGGCGACGGTGGCCCGGGCGGTGGAGCCGGCGTCGGTGCTCGTGGCCGTCTTGGCGGCGCCGGACCGGGACTCGCCGGTAGGAGCCCCGACGGTCTGAGCCGCCGTCGGCGCCGCCCTGGCGGGAGACGTCGCACCCGGATCAACCGGACCACCCGCACCACCCGGACCGGCCGCACCACCCGCACCACCCGCCACCCCGCCCGGCTCCGGCGCCCCCGGCGCCCCGAACGGCAGCACCCTGACGTCCGGCTTCTGCACCGGCTTCGCCGGGACCGGCTTCTGATGCCCGTCGAGCAGCACCAGCGAGGCCTGGTACACCACGGACAACGCATACGGCGTCTGGTGCAGCATCCCCCAGAGCTTCGAGGTCTCGTCGACGTCCAGCTGGAGCGGTGTGAATCGCACCTTCTGCGGGGACTCGGCGAGATCGCTGCCCGCCAGATAGGGCCGCTGCGCCGCCTCCTCGATCAACTCCTGGGGCAGTACCGGGATTTCGTGCAGGGTGCGCACCACGCTGCCGATCAGCCGCTGCCCGACCAGCTCGGTCTCCTCGCCGTACGCACTGATCAGGAAGTGCAGATCGAGTGCGGCGGCGGGCCGCTTCAGCAGCGTCCCGTCGGAGGCGCGGGTGACCAGGTCGCTGTTGCGCATCGAGGGGTTGTGGCTGACCTGGTAGAGGAAGACGGTGATCGTCGGCTCCGTCGGCGGATCGGCCGGCGGCTTACGGGTCTCCACCGAGACGGCCATATCGATCTCGGGGTGGAGGTGGTGCTCGATCAGCAGCGCAAGGGCCTGGGTGACCGTCGCGACGGCGAGTGCGTTGCTCATGAAGCCCTTCCCTGTGGGTGCGGCCCCGGCCGGGTCGTGTGGTGCGTCACCGTCAGTGCGTCCTCTCCCCGCGCGCCAGATAGTCCGCGAGGCTCAGCGTGGGCTCGCGGCGCTCCGTACGCGCCGGCCGGTCCGCCGCGGGCCGCTCCGGACCGGCCGCGCTCACCTCGAGCCGGCCGATCTGTACGTGCACCACCCGCTCGGCGGCCCGCTGCCCGCGCCGCCCGGTTGCCGTGGTCCGGGCGGCCGGACGGGCCGTCGGCGGCTCGTCGGTGCGCGGTCGCAGCGGCGTGACCGGGGCGAGGGGAGCGGTGTCGAAGCCCGGCAGGACGAGCGTGGACGCCGTCGGACGTGCGGCCCGGTCGTCGCCGGTCCGCGTCCCTGCCGTCCGCTGGGCACGGACGGCGCCGGGCGGGCCGGGCCGCGGCGCCGGGTCCACCGCGGGCCTCAACAGCGCGTCCGAGGGGCGTAGTTGATGCTCGGAGGGGTCCGGGTCCTCGTCCTGCCGGGGGACCTCGGTCCGCAGGACGGTCTGCCGCTCGGTGGTCCTGATCTCCCGCTCGTAGCGGATCCGCCCCTCCTCGGAGCGCGCGGGCCGGGGCGCCCGCGGAGCGAGCGGCACCGGCCCGTCCGGTTCGGCGGAGGGGCCGGACAGCGCCTCGATCCGCTCGAACGGCCCCGGCAGCCGGGGCTGTACGAGGGTGCGCCCGGCCCGGTCGGCGCGGCCGCTGCCGGGAAAGGCGCCCCCGGGCGACGGTGCGTACCGCGCCAGCAGCCGGTCGAAGTAGTCAGGCATCTGCGCACAGCTCCAGGTAGTAACGGCGGCGCAGCGGACTCAGCGCCAGGATCTGGGGCTCGCTCCAGCCATAGGCCGAGGCGAGCAGGTGGACGTCCAGGAGCACATCGCGGGCCCAGACGTCGAGTTCGGTCCACAGGTAGGCGGCGATGTCCAGCTCCGCCGGGGTGGCGGCGCCGCACTCCGGGCAGGCGATGTTCAGCACCACCTCGGCGGCCGGGTCCGCCCGCTCGGCCGCCTCGGCGAACCGCTTCAACACCGCCTCGGGCAGCGCCGCCAGTTCCTCGTCCGTGGCCGGCCGCCCGCCCCGCCGCGCCGTACGGGCACAGCGGGCGCCCAGCAGCCGCCGGGCCTCCTCCGCACCGGCAGCCAGGGACGCCACCGCGGTGAGATCGGCGACCGACGGCAGCCGGAACACCACCGTCCAGCCGCCCTCCGCCACCCGCAGACCGTCCTCGGGCACCTGGGGCCGGGCGCCCAGCCCGGCCGCGTCGAGCTCGAACTCCATCGCCGCCGCGCAGTCCTCGTCGGCGCAGTCGAGCGTGATCTGCATCCGCTCGCCGAACAGCGCCCGGCGCAGCGCGAACAGATCGGCAGCCCGCTCCCCGGGCGGCACCGACAGCAGTGCGTCGGCGCCGGCCCCGGGGCGGGCCGCCCGGTGCAGCAGCAGGGCCCGGTCGCCGCCCTGCCGCGCCAGCCCGGCCTCCCAGGTGGCCAGCAGTTCCGCGGGCCCGGTGACCGTCATTCCTCACCTCGTCCGGTGCAGGTGCCGTGGCGTACCAGCCGGGTGCTGGGTACGCGATGTGCCGTACGGGCCGGGTCAGGCCGGATGGGTGAACGACGGCTCGGTCGGCTCCGGTACCTCGTAGTCCCGCTCCCAGCCCTCGCACTCCAGCTTCAGGCTCTGGATGGCGACGGCGTTGGCGTTGGCGTCCAGCTCACCCAGGACCTGGTACTCGCTCGGCCAGGAGCGGTAGATCTTGTGCGAGACGGCGACCTGACCGGCCTCGTTGAGGACCTGGATCACCAGGTCCTTGCGGAAGTCGGCCAGCGACACCTCGGCGCCGAGGCCCGCGCCGACCTGCCAGACCTTGTTGGCCCAGCGGTCGAACTCCGGGTCGTGGGTGACACCGCGTTCCAGGGTGATGCCCTCGAACTCGGAGCGGCCCGGGGACTTGCGCGGGGAGCTGGGGTCGCCGCCGTGCCGGTGCTTGACGACCTCGGTGGTGCGCTTCAGCGGGCTGATCTTGCTGATGCCCGCGACCGTACGACCGTCCCACAGGACCAGGAACTTGAAGTTCTTGTACGGGTCGAAGCGATGGGCGTTGATCTGAAACTCAGCCATCGGATTCCTTCACGTCCTCTGCGGTCACGTCCTGTGCCTGCGGGTGGTCAGACGTCGAACTGGCCGGCCATCTGCTGGATCTTGACGATCACGAACTCCGCTGGCTTGACCGGCGCGATGCCGACGACGACGTTGACGATGCCGCGGTCGATGTCCGCGTCGGTCGTGGTGTCCTTGTCGCACTTGACGAAGTACGCCTGGCGCGGGGTGCTGCCCTTGAACGCGCCCTTCTCGAAGAGCGAGTGCAGATACGCCGAGGCGTTGAGCCGGATCTGCTGCCACAGCTGCTCGGTGTTGGGCTCGAAGACCACCCACTGCAGACCGCGCAGCAGGCTCTCCTCCACATGCAGGGCGAGGCGCCGTACGGGCACGTACTTCCACTCGCTGTCCAGCGCGTCCGCGCCTTCGAGGGTGCGGGCGCCCCAGATCACCGGGCCGACCATCGGGAGGGTGCGCAGACAGTTCACCCCGAGCGGGTTGAGCAGGCCGTTCTCCCGGTCCGTCAGCCTGACCGACAGGGAGTGGACCCCGGCCAGCCGGGCCTCGGTGCCGGCCGGTGCCTTCCAGACGCCGCGCTCGCTGTCCGTACGGGCGATGACACCCGCGACGGCGCCGCACGGCGGGAAGGAGCGCAGCCGCCCGGTGAGCGGGTCGGTGAGCTGGAGGTGCGGGAAGTACAGGCCGGAGTGGTTGCTGCGGACGGGAGTGAAGGCGGCGATACCGGCGCGGGCGGCGTCCACACCGCTCCAGGCCGCCGGGGCGTCGACGAGCAGGAAGATCCGCCGCTCCCGGCACAGCCGCCCGGCCGCCGACAGCACCGTGATCATGTCCTCGGTGGACTCGTAGGAGGCCAGCTCGGGCAGCGCCAGCAGATTGACGTCCGCGACCTCGCGCAGCGCCTGCAGACCGCTCTTGCGGGCCTCGCTGCCGATCAGGTCGCGCGGTCCGGGCGGCTCGCCGTCCTCGCCGCCGCACAGCGGGAAGACCGGTGGGTTGACGGAGGCCTCCAGGCCCAGGTCATTGGCGCATTCGCCGAGGAACCGCACCACGTCGCCGGGGTCGGTGGACCCGGCCACGACCTGGATGCGGCGGCCGAACGCGGTGACCTCGGCGCCCGCGAAGGCGTGCTTGCCCGGGGCGTCCGGCAGGGCGCGCAGCTTGTGCTCCAGCAGCAGCGCCAGCTCGGCGACCGTGCACGGCGCCTCCCCGTCGCAGTCCGGGTCGTAGAGGGTGAACTCCCGCTCCACCTCGCCGATCTTCACCGTCAACGCGACGTTCAGATCGGGGAGTTCGTGGTGGAAGGCCTTGGAGACGGTGCCGGAGGGGTCCGGACGGCCCTCGCCGACGACGCGGACGCGGATCAGGGAGGAGCCGGCGTTGATCACCGTCTCGGCGAAGTGGCCGTGGCCGGGGTCCATGGACAGGCCGGCGAAGGACTCACGGGCGGTGCCGTGGGCGTCCAGGACCTGGAGGTTGAAGGTCTCGCAGGGAGAGGGGTGGCCCGAAGCGCCTTCGGCGGGAGTGTCGTGGTCGACGGCCACCCGCAGGCCGGAGCCCCACACGCCCGGCTCCTTGGCGTGCACCTCCAGCACCGGGCACTGGCTGTGTCCCTCGGTGGACTCCAGGGTGACCTGGGCTTCCTTGCCGCTGCCGGCTTTGGTGACCCGGACGATCACGGCGACGGTGCCGCCGTTGCCGAAGAACTGGTGGACGGCGTACGCGACCGGGCTCTGCGAGGTCAGACCGCCGAAGCGGCGCTCGAAGTCGGCGAAGCTGGTGATCTGCACGGGCTGGTTGAGCGGTCCGCGCCGGGTGTGGCCGACGAAAGCGGTCACGGATGTGGTGACGGTGGTGATGCTGCGGATGCTGCTGGGAAGCTCTTCGACATAAACGCCGGGATAGGTCGTATGTGTCGGCATTCCCCCTCCAATCCCTTCGGGCACCGAGTGTGAGGACACCAAGAAATCGAGAAAGGGGGAGGGAGAGCGGATGCGGGAGGCCTCGCGACCGCCCCTGCCCGCGGCCACGCATCCCCCCACTACTCATCAAGTTCCCCCGTCTGCACCCGGTGCAAAGCGATCTGCCGACCGACCTGCACGGGACCAAGCCCGAAGCTTGTGACTCCTGATGCGTAAGTATGCGTAAGTGCTCAACACAGTGTCCGCAGAGGGGAGTTGAAGGGTCAAGAGTCCTTTCCGGACACCGCCTGCGGAGGTCTTGTGCCTAGGAGTCGCAGCTTCTTCCCAAACGGATTCCCGCGTCACCGGAACCGAAATCACCTGAGACGGGGCGCACGGGGGCGTACCGGGAGGAGATCGCGAACCTCGCGCGACGCCGGAGTGCACGGCGAGTGACAACCGCGTCGGCCCCCGGACGGGGCCGGGAGGCGCCTCCCGCCACATAAGCCCTCGGGACGGAGGAAAACCACCCGAGAACATGCGGAAATCTCAGGGAGGCGTAACTTGGCCAAAAGATCTGTGATGGTAATCACCGCTGGAGTGTGATCTGCGATTTAGGGCCTCACGTCCTGCGGCGATAACCTGCGGGACGGACATGCCGCGTATCCGGTCACCGTGTACGCCTCCCTCAGTGACAGCGCCGTCACGTTGCCCTTCGCGGCACGCCCATCGCAGACGAACGAACCGCGATCACTACGGCGATTCTGAGAAGACAAGGGACGGACGCGCGTGGACCTGTTCGAGTACCAGGCGAGGGACCTCTTCGCCAAGCACGGTGTACCGGTGCTGGCCGGTGAAGTCATCGACACGCCTGAGGCGGCCCGCGAGGCGACCGAGCGGCTGGGCGGCAAGTCTGTCGTCAAGGCCCAGGTGAAGGTCGGCGGCCGCGGCAAGGCCGGCGGCGTCAAGCTGGCCGGCACCCCGGACGAGGCTGTCGCCCGGGCGACGGACATCCTCGGCATGGACATCAAGGGCCACACGGTCCACAAGGTGATGATCGCCGAGACCGCGCCGGAGATCGTCGAGGAGTACTACGTCTCGTACCTCCTCGACCGCACCAACCGCACCTTCCTGGCCATGGCCTCCGTGGCCGGCGGCATGGACATCGAGGAAGTCGCGGCCACCCGCCCCGACGAGCTCGCCAAGGTCCCGGTCGACGCCAACGAGGGTGTCACCAAGGAGAAGGCCCAGGAGATCGTCGCCCAGGCGAAGTTCCCGGCCGAGGTGGCCGACAAGGTCGCCGACGTGCTGGTGACGCTGTGGAAGACCTTCATCGACGAGGACGCGCTCCTCGTCGAGGTCAACCCGCTCGCCAAGGTCGCCAGCGGTGAGGTCATCGCCCTCGACGGCAAGGTCTCCCTGGACGCCAACGCCGAGTTCCGCCAGCCGGAGCACGAGGCGCTGGAGGACAAGGACGCAGCCAACCCGCTCGAGGCTGCGGCCAAGGCCAAGGGTCTGAACTACGTCAAGCTCGACGGCCAGGTCGGCATCATCGGCAACGGCGCGGGTCTCGTCATGAGCACCCTGGACGTCGTCGCCTACGCCGGCGAGAAGCACGACAACGTCAAGCCCGCCAACTTCCTCGACATCGGTGGCGGCGCCTCCGCCGAGGTCATGGCGAACGGCCTGGAGATCATCCTCGGCGACCCGGACGTCAAGTCCGTGTTCGTCAACGTCTTCGGTGGCATCACCGCCTGTGATGAGGTCGCCAACGGCATCGTCCAGGCCCTGGAGCTCCTCAAGTCCAAGGGCGAGGACGTCAACAAGCCCCTGGTCGTGCGTCTCGACGGCAACAACGCGGAGCTCGGCCGCGAGATCCTGTCGAAGGCCAACCACCCGCTGGTGCAGCGTGTGGACACCATGGACGGCGCGGCCGACAAGGCCGCCGAGCTGGCTGCTAAGTAAAGGACGAGGACACAACAACCATGGCTATCTTCCTGACCAAGGAAAGCAAGGTCATCGTCCAGGGCATGACCGGTGCCACTGGCATGAAGCACACCAAGCTGATGCTCGGTGACGGCACCAACATCGTCGGCGGTGTGAACCCGCGCAAGGCCGGCACGAGCGTCGACTTCGACGGCACCGAGGTACCCGTCTTCGGCTCCGTCGCCGAGGCGATGGAGAAGACCGGCGCCGACGTGTCCGTGCTCTTCGTGCCGCCGGCCTTCGCCAAGGCCGCCGTCGTCGAGGCGATCGACGCCGAGATCCCGCTCGCCGTCGTGATCACCGAGGGCATCGCGGTCCACGACTCCGCCGCCTTCTGGGCGTACGCGAAGGCCAAGGGCAACAAGACCCGGATCATCGGCCCGAACTGCCCCGGCCTGATCACCCCCGGCCAGTCCAACGCCGGCATCATCCCGGGCGACATCACCAAGCCCGGCCGCATCGGTCTGGTGTCGAAGTCCGGCACGCTGACCTACCAGATGATGTACGAGCTCCGTGACATCGGCTTCTCCTCGGCCGTCGGCATCGGTGGCGACCCGGTCATCGGCACCACGCACATCGACGCCCTTGAGGCGTTCGAGGCCGACCCCGACACCGACCTGATCGTCATGATCGGCGAGATCGGCGGCGACGCCGAGGAGCGTGCGGCCGACTTCATCAAGGCCAACGTCTCCAAGCCGGTCGTCGGCTACGTCGCGGGCTTCACCGCGCCCGAGGGCAAGACCATGGGCCACGCCGGCGCCATCGTCTCCGGCTCCTCCGGCACCGCCCAGGCGAAGAAGGAGGCCCTGGAGGCCGCCGGCGTCAAGGTCGGCAAGACCCCGTCGGAGACCGCGCGACTGGCCCGCGAGATCCTCGGCGGCTGATTGCGCGACCCGCACCGCCGGACCCGTCCTGCGGCGCAGTGCACCGGACGCGGCCCCGCACCCTCTGGGGTGCGGGCCCGCGGCCGTTCCGGGCGGCGCGCCCTGCGTGCCACCCGCCTCAGCGGAGCTCGGGGGCCAGCCGGGCCTCCCTGAGCCGCTTCCGTACGGCCGCGTTCCCCTGCTCCCGCGCCGCGTTTCTGCGCTCCCGTGCCGCGTTTCTCCGCTCCCGTGCCGCGTCCCGCTGCTCCCGGGTGGCCGCGCCATGGGTCCGGGCCGGTGAGACCCGGGTGTGCGGCGCGGTCGCCAGGGGCCGCTTCGGCGGCGGCGTCGAGTGGTCCGGGGCGAGGGCCATCATCACCAGCGTCACCAGCGCGAACAGCCCGGTCCCCCCGAAGGCCGCCCGGGTGGTCCGCCGGGCACTGCGCTCGCTGCCGCCGCGTACGTGCGCCGCCGCGCGCGGCGTCACCTCCACCGCGGACAGCGGCCCGGCAAGCCGGTCCCGCAGGACCTCGCCCTGCCGCTCCGGCGGGAGCCCGTCGAGCCCCAGCTCCGGCAGCAGCGCGGCGATCCGCTCACGCGCATGCGTCAGCCGCCCCGCCGCGGCCGGGGCGCTCGCCTCGATCTCGGCCGCGGTCGCACCCAGGCCGAGCCCGACCCCGTCGTGCAGCAGCAAGACCCGGCGGTATGGGGCGGGCAGGCTCAGCAGGGCCGCCGGCAGCGCGCCGTCCGGCCCGGCGGCCTTCGACGGTTTCCGCGGGCCGCGGGCGGTGCGCAGCCCGGGACACAGCTGGTGCCACGGCGTCAGCGCGTACTCGTACACCGCCGCCCGCACCCACCCCGCCGGATCCGGATCCACCGCGACCTCCGGCCAGCACTGCCAGGCCAGCCGGAACCCCCGCTCCACGGCCCGCCGGGCGAGCCACGGCCGCCCGGTGAGCAGATAGGCCTGCTGCATCAGCGCCGCCGCGTGCCGGGTGTGGAGATCGTCGAAGGCGGTGGCGGCCTGCTCGCGCTGGGTCATACAGAGCAGTGTGGAAAACCCGCACAACCGGCGCAGCGCGACACGTCGGGCATTTCGCCAGTACATGGCGGAAAGGTGTCTTGTTGGCAGCATGGCGGCGTGAGCCAGTTGATCGAGCGTGGCCCTACGTTGTCCTCGCACGGCCGGACCGCCGCACAGCGCTCCTCCGCGATCGGCGCGGCCTTCCTCGGCGGTGTGACGGCCGCCGGTCTCGGCCTCGGCGCGCTGACGGTCGCCGTGCTCCTGCTCTGGGTCGCCTCCCCCTACCCCGACAGCGGCCCCTCCCGGGCCCTGCATCTCGCCGCCGACCTGTGGCTGCTGGCGCACGGTGGCGACCTCGTACGCACCACCGCCCACTCCGGCGCCCCGGTCGCCGTGACCCCGCTGCTGCTCGCCGTCCTCCCGGTCTGGCTGCTCCACCGGGCCGCCCGCCACGCCCTGGCCACCTCGGTCGACGGCCCGCCCGTCCCCGCCCCGGCCGCCGGCCGCGCCGCGGACCCCGCCCGGACGGTCGCCCCGCGCACCCTGCTCGGCGCGCTGCTCACCGGCTATCTGCTGATCGTGGCCGCCGCCTTGCTCTACGCCTCCGACGGACGCCTGCAGGCCGAGCCGCTCAGCGTGCTGCTGTGCGTACCGGCCACCACGGCCGCCATCCTCGCCGGCACGGCCTGGCGCCTCCTCCGCCACCCCGGCACCGAGCTGCTGCCCGCCAAGATCCTTCAAGCCCGCTCCAGGGCGCCGCGCCGGCTGCGGGCCTTCCTCGGCGGCTCCCCGGTCGCCGCCGCCCGCCGGGGGGCCGTCTGCCGGGCCGCCGGCGCCGCCCTCGGCGCCCTGCTCGCCGCCGGTGGACTGCTCACCCTGCTCTCGCTCGGCCTGCACGCCGGCCGGGTGCACCACGACCTCCTCCAGCTGGCGCCCGACTGGGCGGGCCGCGCCACGGTGCTGCTGCTGTGCCTCGCCCTGCTCCCGAACGCGGCGGTCTGGGGCGCCGCCTACGGCCTGGGGCCGGGTTTCACGGTGGGCGCGGGCAGCACGGTCGCCCCGCTGGGAACCTCGGCGCACCCCGTGCTGCCGCAGCTGCCACTGCTCAGCGGGCTGCCGGACGCCGGTCCGGGGAACCCGCTGACCTGGGCGGTGGTCGTCGTCCCCGTGGCGGCCGGGGTACTGCTCGCCCGTCAGGTGGCCCGTTCCGCGACCGCGCCGGACTCCCCGGGCGCGCCCTGGTCCTGGTGGCCGACGGCATGTGTGGCGGCCCTGGGGGCCGGCGCCTGCGGCGTGGTCATGGCCGTGCTGGCGGGCCTCGCCGGCGGCGCCCTGGGCACCGGCGCCCTCGCCGCCTTCGGCCCGAGCTGGTGGCGTACGGGCCTGGCGACCGCGGCCTGGACCGCCCTGACCGGCATCCCGGTCGCGGTCGCGCTCCGGTTCTGGTGGCTGCGCGCCCCACGACGGGAGACCGAGGCGGCCGGGCAAGAGGCGGCCGGGCAGGAGGCGACCGGGCCCGAGACGGGGGCCACGAAGGGCGGGGGCGGCGATGCGGCGGCCGGCGCGGACGGCGCGGACGGCAAGACGGGCGACGACGGTGAGCAGAACGGTGCCCAGAACGGCGCCCCGCACAACAGCGCCCCGGAGGACGGCGGCGGCCTCAAGCAAGACAGCGACGGCGCGGACGCGCTGAGCGCCCTCGCCGCAGCCCGGTGCGGTGCGGCGGCGCCCGGAGGGGGCGCGGGGAACGGCGCGCCCGGCCACGACGCAGCCGCAGACGCCTGACGGCCCGGCTCGGCCCGCCCCGCGGGAGCGCCGCCCGCTACTCCCGCGTGCCCAGCAGCGGCCGCAGCTCCTTGGGGAGCAGGTTCTCGCAGGACTTGCCGGCCGACTGCGTCAGGGCGTCGTTCACGCAGGCGAAGTAGTCGCGGTAGACGATCTGCACGGTGAAGGTCGCGGCCACCATCATCAGCGCCAGCGACGCGGTCACCAGCCCCGCGATCGCCGAGGTGACCTGCGGCCGGGTGGAGCCGGGCGCGGACGGGGCGCCGCCGGGCCGGTCCCCGCGGTCGGGCTGGGCGCTGGGCGCGGGGCGGCCCTCCATGGCGGCGGTGGTCGCCGCGGCGGAGGCCTTCGCGGGGGCCGGCTTGGCCCGCAGCGAGCTGATGCCCCAGTAGATCGCCAGCGCACCCAGCAGCAGGGCGACCTCCGGCAGGCTGAACAGCACGAAGAAGAACGACCACATGCCGGCGAGCAGCGCGTAGCGCGCCCGGCGCTGCGCCGGGTCGGTGGGGTCCCAGCGCAGCCCGCCGGGGCCGCCGGGTCCGCCGGAACCACCGGGTCCGCCCTGCTGGCCGTTGCGGCCGCCGGGCCGGTTGCCGAAGCCGCCGCTCTGCCGGCCCGGCTGCCGGGGGCTCCACTGGTTGCCCCAGCTAGGCGTCTGCTCGTCCTGCGGCTGCTCCTCGTCGCCGTCGCCGTCGCGGTCCTCTCCGGACCGGTGGCGTGGGCGCCATGCCTGGTCGGGGGCGCCGGCCGGCGGCGGGGCGAAGGGGTTGTCCTGCTCGGTGCCCGGGGAATCCGGGGCGGTGGGCTCCGGCGACGAGGACGACGACTTGCGCTCCCGCGGCAGCAGCACCACCCCGGGGGAGGTGGCGGGCAGAGGGAGCAGGAGGGCCGCGCGGCGGCGTCGGTCCGTCATCTGGAGTGAGTCTTCCCCTTGTCTCGTCCGCGCGCGGACCTCAGCGGCCGGCGCGCGGTTACCACGAACTGCATGCAGTCTTACGCCTGACGCTACCTCCCGGGCCCGCCCCCGTCCCGTGGGGGCCGCGCGGTGTGCCGGTATCGTTGCTGACGGTCGGCGCCTTCGTAGGGTTCCCCGGATCTGCGGTACCCGCAGTCTTGTACGACCACACAAAGCACGCGAGATCGGAAAAGAGCCCCGCCGTGGCTTCCTCCCCACCCCCCGCCCAGCCCGTTCGCCCCGCCCGCATCGTCGCCCTCGTCTCCGGTTCCGGGACGAACCTGCAGGCGCTGCTGGACGCCATCGCCGCGCAGGGCCCGGAGGCGTACGGGGCCGAGATCGTGGCCGTCGGCGCCGACCGGGGCGCCATCGCGGGCCTGGAGCGCGCCGCGTCCGCGGGGCTCCCGACATTCATCTGCCGGGTCAAGGACTACGACAGCCGTGCGGACTGGGACGCGGCCCTCACCGAGGCGACCGCCGCGTACGAGCCCGATCTGGTGGTCTCGGCCGGTTTCATGAAGATCCTGGGCAAGGAGTTCCTCGCCCGCTTCGGCGGCCGCACCGTCAACACCCACCCGGCGCTGCTGCCGAGCTTTCCCGGTGCCCATGGCGTGCGCGATGCGCTCGCGTACGGCGCGAAGGTCACCGGATGCACCGTCCACTTCGTCGACGACGGTGTCGACACCGGCCCGATCATCGCCCAGGGCGTGGTCGAGGTCCGGGACGAGGACGACGAATCCGCGCTGCATGAGCGCATCAAGGAAGTCGAGCGATCGCTGCTCGTCGAGGTCGTGGGGCATCTGGCCCGGCACGGCTACCGCATTGAGGGACGAAAGGTACGTATCTCGTGACCGCCACCGAAGGCACGAAGCGGCCCATCCGCCGCGCGCTGGTCAGCGTCTACGACAAGTCCGGGCTGGAGGAGCTGGCACAGGGTCTGCACGCGGCGGGCGTCCAGCTCGTCTCCACCGGATCGACGGCCGCGAAGATCGCCGCGGCCGGGGTGCCGGTCACCAAGGTCGAGGAGCTGACGGGTTTCCCCGAGTGCCTCGACGGCCGGGTCAAGACCCTGCACCCGAAGGTGCACGCCGGCATCCTGGCCGACCTCCGCCTGGAGGACCACCGGCAGCAGCTGTCCGATCTCGGGGTCGAGCCCTTCGACCTGGTGATCGTCAACCTCTACCCGTTCCGGGAGACCGTCGCCTCCGGCGCCACCCCCGACGAGTGTGTGGAGCAGATCGACATCGGCGGCCCCTCGATGGTCCGCGCCGCCGCCAAGAACCACCCGTCGGTCGCCATCGTCGTCAACCCCGCCCGTTACGGGGACGTCCTCAAGGCCGTCGCCGACGGCGGCTTCGGACTGGCCGAGCGCAAGCGGCTGGCGGCGGAGGCCTTCCAGCACACCGCGGCGTACGACGTGGCCGTCGCCTCCTGGTTCGTGGACGACTACGCAGCCGACGACGCCGCTTTCCCCGAGTTCCTCGGCGCCACCTACTCCCGCAAGAACGTCCTGCGGTACGGCGAGAACCCGCACCAGGGCGCCGCGCTGTACGTGGACGGCAGCGGCGGGCTCGCGGAGGCCGAGCAGCTGCACGGCAAGGAGATGTCGTACAACAACTACACGGACACCGACGCCGCGCGCCGGGCCGCGTACGACCACACCGAGCCCTGCGTCGCGATCATCAAGCACGCCAACCCCTGCGGTATCGCGGTCGGCGCGGACGTCGCCGAGGCGCACCGCAAGGCGCACGCCTGTGACCCGCTCTCCGCCTTCGGCGGCGTCATCGCCGTCAACCGCCCGGTCTCCGTGGCGATGGCCGAGCAGGTCGCCGACATCTTCACCGAGGTCATCGTGGCCCCCGGCTACGAGGACGGCGCGGTCGAGATCCTCGCCCGCAAGAAGAACATCCGCGTGCTGCGCTGCCCCGAAGCGCCGTCGAACCCCGTAGAGGTCAAGCCCGTTGACGGCGGCGCGCTGCTGCAGGTCACCGACCGGCTCCAGGCCGAGGGCGACGACCCGGCCAACTGGACGCTGGCCACCGGCGAGGCGCTGTCCGCTGCCGAGCTCGCGGAGCTGGCGTTCGCCTGGAAGGCCTGCCGAGCGGTCAAGTCCAACGCGATCCTGCTCGCCAAGGACGGTGCCTCGGTCGGCGTCGGCATGGGCCAGGTCAACCGCGTCGACTCCGCGAAGCTCGCGGTCGAGCGGGCGGGCGAGGAGCGCGCACAGGGTGCGTACGCCGCCTCGGACGCGTTCTTCCCGTTCCCGGACGGCCTGGAGATCCTGACGGCCGCCGGCATCAAGGCCGTGGTCCAGCCCGGCGGTTCGGTCCGTGACGAGCTGGTCGTCGAGGCCGCGAAGAAGGCCGGCGTGACGATGTACTTCACGGGGACGCGGCACTTCTTCCACTGAGCCGCGGATGCCCGGAGGGCCGCACCCCCGCTCGGGGGTGCGGCCCTCGGTCGCTCGTGCCCGCTGCGGTCAGTAACGCGGCCGGCTGAACCAGGCGTTGCCCTCGTCCTTGGCGACGAAGACCAGCACCAGGATGCCGAGGACCGTGTGCACCAGGCCGATCGGGAACGTGAACAGGCTCAGCATGATGTTGGCGACACCGAAGACGATGGTGCCGGCGCGGACCCCGCTGCCGCCGTTGGCGAACTGCAGGGCCAGCGTGATCGCGGTCGCGGTGAAGACCACGATGATCACGATCACCGCGATCAGCAGGCCCTTGCCGACGTTCATCGCCGTGATGTTGTCGGCGGCGGTGTCCAGCGTGGCCTCGTGCGAGGCCTTGCTGACGCCGCCCAGCCCCATCACCGCGAGGACCAGGCCGATGAGGTTCAGACCGGAGAGCACGAACAGCATCACCCGGGCGGCCTTGACCCCGCCGGGCATGACCGTCGGGTACTGCATCTGCATACCGGGCATCCCGCCGCCGCCCGGGTACGGGCCGTACGGTGACGGCGGTTGCGGCTGCTGGGGGTAGCCGTAGTGGGGCTGCTGGGGCTGCTGACCCGGCGGTGGACCGTAAGGGTTCTGGTTGGGGTAGCTCACGAGCGGCGTCCTTCAAGCGTCTTGAGCGGATATCAGCGATGTAAGGGACGGTAGGCCAACCGGCTTCCGTCGTGCTCCGCGGGGCGGGGACCCGCTGTCCGTAAAGCCGCGAAGGCCCCGATCGCGCTGTTGCGAGGGGGCCTTCGGGGTTGGTGACGTCGGGCCGGTCTGCTGTCGGCGGGCCCGTGCCGGCCTACTTGGCCGAGACGACCACCGTGTTGACCATCTTGTCCGCGAACGTCTGGCTCTTCTCGTCCCACAGGGGCCACAGCCAACCGATGCCGCACAGCAGGCCGTTCACGTAGCGGCCGATGTAACGCACGAACGTCATACCGAAGCCGAGGGGCTGGCCGGTGGTCTCCTTGATCACGCGGATGCCCAGCGCCTTCTTGCCGGGGGTCTGGCCAGTGCTGCCTTCCTTGGCCATGAGGAAGAAGCTGCCGCCCACCATGATCAGCCACGCGAGCGCGATCATGATGATGGCGCCGACCGGGGTGGCGCTGCTCGCGGCCGAGTTGTAGGCGTCGCTGACGCACTGGACGTCGCCCGGGTCACAGGACGAGGTGTCCACGTCCGCCGCCGACGAGGCGGAGCTCGCCGCCATGACACCGGCGATGATGTACAGAATGATCGGCACGGCGGCGATGATCAGGCCGTCGAGCAGGAAGGCGCCGAGGCGGGCACCCCAGCTCGCGTAGCCGGTGGGCATGCCCATGCCAGGCATCGGCTGGCCGTAGGGCGCGGCCGCCTGCTGCGGGTAGCCGTAACCCTGCTGCTGCGGGACGGCCTGCTGCTGGGGGTAGCCGTACGGCTGCTGCTGGGGGGCCTGCTGGGGGTAGCCGTAGCCCGGCTGACCCTGGGGCGGGACCGGGGGCTGCTGGCCGTACGGGCCCTGCGGTGCCTGCGGCTGCTGGCCGTAAGGGTTGTTCGGGTCACCAAAGCTCACTGCTGTTTTCCTCCGTTGTGTTCAGTCGCGGACGACGCGGCATGACTGGGAGGAAAAACAGGTTTCACTGGCCACCCCCCGACGAAGCCTGCGGCACTGCGTGTCAATCCTTCTAGTTGCGCATTCACTCTGTCCAGTCAAGGTTGCTCACTGTTGTGCAAGTGCAATGATCAATTCCGGCCACGGGCGCCCCGCATGCCCTGATTGGAACGTTGCCGCCCTCATCCGGGAGGATGGGGGGCATGACTGCCCAGATTCTGGATGGCAAGGCCACCGCAGCCGCTATCAAGTCCGAGCTCGCCACCCGCGTGGCCGCGCTGAAGGCCAAGGGCGTGCAGCCCGGCCTCGGCACCCTCCTGGTCGGCGACGACCCGGGCAGCCGCTGGTACGTCAACGGCAAGCACCGCGACTGCGCCCAGGTCGGCATCGCCTCGATCCAGCGCGAGCTGCCGGAGACCGCCACCCAGGAAGAGATCGAGGCGGTCGTACGGGAGCTGAACGAGGACCCCGCCTGCACCGGCTACATCGTCCAACTCCCGCTCCCCAAGGGCATCGACGCCAACCGCGTCCTGGAGCTGATGGATCCGGCCAAGGACGCCGACGGGCTGCACCCGATGAGCCTGGGCCGGCTGGTGCTCGGCATCGAGGGCCCGCTGCCGTGCACCCCGTACGGCATTGTGCAGTTGCTGCGGCGCCACGAGGTCGAGATCAAGGGCGCCCATGTGGTGGTCGTCGGCCGCGGGATCACCATCGGCCGCCCGATGCCGCTGGTGCTGACCCGCAAGTCCGAGAACGCCACGGTGACCCAGTGCCACACCGGCACCCGTGATCTGTCCTCGCACCTCAAGCAGGCCGACATCATCGTCGCCGCGGCCGGTGTGCCGCACATCATCAAGCCCGAGGACGTCAAGCCCGGCGCGGCCGTCCTGGACGTCGGCGTCAGCCGTGACGAGGCCGGCAAGATCGTCGGCGATGTGCACCCGGGCGTCGCCGAGGTGGCTGGCTGGGTCGCCCCCAACCCGGGCGGTGTCGGCCCGATGACCCGCGCCCAGCTGCTGGTCAACGTCGTCGAGGCCGCCGAGCGCGCGGCCGGCTGACCGCGGCGGAACCTGAGACCCTTGTCTTCGACAGACGTATCCGGACACCGGAAGGGGCTGCCCGCCATGGGTGCCGAAGCGCATTCGGATGGAGCCTCCGAGCCGCAGCGCTCCTCGCGCCGCTTTCCGACGCTCACCCGCGACACGGCCCGGCCGGAAGGCGGCGGCCGCGCGACCTCGGGCGGCTACCCCGCGCCCGCCCGGCAGTGGCCGCTGCTCAGCGTCATGGGCGGGGTCGCGGTCGGCCTGCTGCTCGTGGCGCTCGACGCGTTCCGTATCGGGACGATGGTGATCGGGCTCTCCCTGCTGGCCGGGGCGGTGCTGCGATGGGCGCTGCCGTCGGTGGGGATGCTGGCCGTCCGCTCCCGCTTCACGGACATGGCGACGTACGGTCTGCTCGGCTTCGTGATCACGATGCTGTCGCTGATGGTGCAGCCCAAGCCGTGGATCCATATCCCGTTCCTGGACGACATCGTGCACTTCACGGTGCGCTAGGGAAACACACACCCCAAAACGGCGGCCCGCCCCTCCCCTCTGGAGGAGGCGGGCCGCCGCCGTGCTGTGACGAAGTGCACTACCGGTCCGGCCGGGTCAGCGCACGCACCACTTGTTGGAGTAGATGGTCAGGAGGTTGCCGCCGATGGCCTTCCAGCCGGTGCCGCGGTTCAGTTTTGCGTGCTGGCCCCGGTAGTTGGCCTTCTGGTAGACGGTCACGCTGCACTGGGTGCCGTTGTTGTACGCGGACAGCGGCCAGTTGAAGGCGCCGCCGTAGTGCTGGAGGTTCCGGTTGTTCGACCTGACCTTCTTCGGTGTGCCCTTGAAGTTCAACTTCGGGTAGACGCACAGATAGCCGCGGGGGCAGTTGGCCGGTGCCCGCTGGACGGTGACCGAGCCGTGCCCGGCCGGTGCGGGGGCGGCGGACGCGCCCGCGGCCGGGGCCAGTGCCAGGCCTCCGGAGACGGCCGCGGCGGCCGCGGTGAGGGCGATGCGCTTGCGGACGTTCATGGTGTGGGTTCCTCCCCGTGTACGGCGGAGGCGGCGCGAGGTCGACCGCGCCGCCGGCTGTTGCGCCACCGACTCTGCGCCCACCTGCCGTGTCCGGCCACGGCAACCGCCCCGGTGGGGACGCCGTGGGATGTCCCAGCCGCTGACCTGCGGGGACGGCACCGCTCCGGAGGCTTCGGTGGGACGGGGAGAGGCCCGGACACTGTCCCGGACAGCGCGCGGAGCGGCAAAGGGCAGAAACGGAGGGGGCATCCGCGCCATCATCGGCGACAAAGGGGGCCATGGCCTCGGGGGAGAACGAACGCGTATGGGGTGGGACATGTCGCGTTGGAGCGGGCTGCCCGCATCGCTGGACCATCGGGTGCGGCAACTGGTCGTACAGCTACGGAGGTTGAAGGACCACAGCGGGCTGAGCCTGGTCGCGCTGGCCGCCCGGACCTCGTACAGCAAGTCGTCCTGGGAGCGTTATCTCAACGGGAAGAAGCTGCCGCCGGCCGGTGCCGTGGAGGCGCTGGGGCGGCTCTGCGGGGCCGATGTGCCCCGGCTGCTGGCGCTGCACGAGGTCGCCGCACAGGCCTGGAGCGCCGGGCGGCCGACGCCGGAAGCCCGGCCGCGGGAAGTCCGGCTCCCGGAAGCCCGGCCGCCGCTCCCGCAGGACCGGAGCGGTCCCCCACCGCGGGCGGCGGGTGACGGGGCGCCGGTACCCACCGTTTCCGGGGCCGGCCGACGGGTGCCGCTCGGGTCGCTCGTCCTGGGCGCGCTGGCCGTGCTCGTGGTGGCCGGGGTGGCGCTGCCGGCCCTCCGTCCCTGGCAGGGCCACTCGGGCGCCTGGCGCGGTGCGGGTGCCGCGTTGGCCGGCCCTGCCCCCGGTGCCGCACCGGAGTTCACGCACCGGCCGGGGGAGGTCTTCGGCTGCCGTGTCCAGCGCCGGGGCGGCGTCCTGTACGCCGGACACAGCCGTACGGATACGGAGGTCCTGGGCAGCGGCGCGGAGGGCTGGGCCGTCGTCGAGGCACAGTGTCTGCTGCACCACCAGGGGTACGACCCGGGCGCGGTGGACGGCATCGTCCGCGGCCGGACCCGCCGCGCCGTACAGCGTCTGCAGGCCGGATCGGGGCTGCCCACGGACGGGACCGTGGGCCCCGCCACCTGGAAGGCGCTGCGCGGGTGAGCGGGCCCGGCAGTGAGCTGCGGGACGGGGTCGAGAGTGCCCGGCTGGCCGCGAGGCTACGGGAGTTACGGGCGCGCACGGGGCTGAGCCTGGCCGCGCTGGCCGCCCGGACCTCGTACAGCAAGTCGTCCTGGGAGCGCTATCTCAACGGGAAGAAGCTGCCGCCGCGGGACGCGGTCGAGTCGCTGTGCCGACTGGCGGAGGAGCCGGCCGGACGGCTGGTGGCGCTGTGGGAGCTGGCGGACGCGGCCTGGAGCGGACGGGGCCGGTCGGGCGCGGCGCAGGTCCGGGGCGGGGGGAGCGCGGCCCCCGGCGGGCCGGGGGAGGCAAGTGCGCCGGGTGAGGCCGGGGCTGAGGTGGCCGTGCCCGCGGCGGACGGAGGCGCCACGGCCCGGCGGGGGCAGGTCGCGCCGCGGCTGTCACGGCGGGTGGCGGGCGTGGCGGCCGGTGCCGGTGCCGGCGGGGTGGCGGTCCTCGTGGCGCTGGCCCTCTGGGCGGGGGCCGGTGGCGGCGGCCCGGTGGTGGGTGCCGAGCCCGGGCCCTCCGAGGTGACCGGCTGCCGGGCGCGGGCGTGCGACGGCCAGGACCCGGAGTCGATGCGCTGCGACCTCCCGGACCTGGTGCGGACGCCCGTGGAGCGCACCGCGTCCGGGGGAGAGCAGGTGCAGCTCCGCTACAGCACACGGTGCGGCGCGGCCTGGGGGCGGGTCAGGCACGGCCGGATCGGGGACCGGGTCGAGGTCGTGGTGCCGGGGGTGACACCGCGATCGGTGCGGGTGCTGGACCGGTTCGACGCCGAGGCCTCCCTCGTCACACCGATGGCAGCGGCCCGCGGGCCCGAGGGCGTCCTTCTGTGTCTCTATCCGGCGGGGGGCGGGCCCAAGGAGTGCTTCGCGGCATAGTGCCTGAGCGCGGCTTATATTGACACCATCCTGGCCGGTTCTTGTCAGGATACGTACGGAAGTCGTCCGGACTCCGACGGAAATGCCACACTGCAGGGGTCACGGGGCGCACGGAGGGGTGACGTATGCCCAAATGCTCCCGTGCGCCTGTGAAAGGGGATTGCCGTCCTGGCCGGGGGCGTCCTTACGGGGAGCAAGGAGGGCGGTCCGGGGGAGCCGCGCTTGGGCACGTGAGTGGGGAATAGGGGGAGGCAATGCCTCGCTGGAAGGCGCTTCCGGAGGAACTGGATCCGCAGGTGCGGGAGTTCGCCGGTCAGCTGCGCAGGCTCGTGGACCGCAGCGGACTGAGTGTGGCCGCCGTCGCGGACGCCACGGGCTACAGCAAAACGTCCTGGGAGCGCTATCTCAACGGGCGGCTGCTGCCACCGCTGCGTGCCGTGGTCGCGCTCGCCGAGACGACCGGCGCACAGCCCGCCCACCTCACCACGCTGTGGGAGCTGGCCGAACGGGCCTGGAGCCGCGCGGAGATGCGGCAGGACGTCACCATGGAAGCGATCAGCGTGGCCCAGGCGCGTGCCGCGCTGGGGTGGGACACCGACCAGCCCGCGGCCGAACCCCCGGCGAAGGGCGCGAAGTCCGCGAAGAAGTCCGCGAAGTCCGCACCGGCCTCGCAGGCTCCCGGGACGGCAGCGATGCCGCAGGCCCCCCAACCACGGCGCACGGACCTCCCGTCGGCCGCGGACTTTCCCGAATGGGCGGCGGCAGCGGACCGTTCCCCGGCCGCCGCGGCGCCCGCGGCCCCGAGCCCGGCTGCCCGGCGCGGCAGCCGTGGCCGGACGGTCATGTTCGCCGTGGTCGGTGCGGTCGGTGCGGCGCTGGTGGCCGGCGCCGCCGTATTGCTGCTGAACCCCGGCACCGGCCCGGCCAAGAAGGAGGCGACCCGGCCCGCGGCCGCTCCGAGCGCGGAGCAGGCCCTGCCCGCCGGGGTGCGCTGCACCGGCGCCGGCTGTGTGGGCAAGGACCCGGAGGACATGGGGTGCGGCGGGCAGCACGCCATCACCCCGTCCCGCGGAAAGGCGGGCCGTGCGGTGATAGAGGTCCGCTACAGCAAGGTCTGCCACACCGCCTGGGCCCGGATCAGCCGCGCGGCACAGGGCGACCAGGCCACCCTCAGCGCCGGCGGCCACAGCGCCACGGCGCGGGCCGAGCGGGACGGCGCCGCCTACACCCCGATGGTCGAGGTGACCGGCGACCCGGCGAAGGTCGCCGCCTGCGGAACGACCGTGGCGGGGGTCAAGGGCTGCTCCCGTCCGGTTCCGGCCACGCCCGCCGGAGCACCGGCCCCGTCGGCCGGCTCCGCGGCCCGTTAGCCGACGTCCCTGGCAGGGGTCGGCAACCGCGCACAGCGAGGGCCGCCCCGGACCGCCCGCAGGGCCGAAATCTCCGCCCTCGAACGATGTCCGAAAGTCAGGGGGCATGCCCGCCGGGATCCCGGGCATGCGACGAGTACCCCCCCACGGGTGTGGCACAACTAGGCGGCCGCCCGCTTCCCCCCTCCTTGAGCGGGCGGCCGCCAGCCACTTGTCCACAGGGGCCGCCCGGAGCGCACGCCGATCCCCCCACGGCAGGTTCCGACGGCCGTACGGACGTCCCCGAGGTACCCGGTGAGGTGTTCCACACCGGCCCGGCACCGGGCCCGGGCAGGGGTCCGATAGCCTGACGGCCGGGTCTCTCGATACCAAGAGACCTCGATAGCTGGGCAGGGACACCCACCGCCACCCATGGTGGTCCAGGGGCTTGCCCCCGGAAAACACCGCGCAGGAGATCGCCATGACCCGCACTCCCGTCAATGTCACCGTCACCGGTGCAGCCGGCCAGATCGGTTACGCACTGCTCTTCCGCATCGCTTCCGGTCATCTGCTCGGCGCCGACGTGCCGGTCAAGCTGCGCCTTCTGGAGATCCCACAGGGTCTGAAGGCCGCCGAGGGCACCGCCATGGAGCTCGACGACTGCGCCTTCCCGCTGCTGCAGGGCATCGACATCTCCGATGACCCGAACGTGGCCTTCGACGGCGCGAACGTCGCGCTGCTCGTCGGCGCCCGCCCCCGCACGAAGGGCATGGAGCGCGGCGACCTCCTGGAGGCCAACGGCGGCATCTTCAAGCCGCAGGGCAAGGCCATCAACGACCACGCCGCGGACGACATCAAGGTCCTGGTCGTCGGCAACCCCGCCAACACCAACGCGCTGATCGCCCAGGCCGCCGCGCCGGACGTACCGCGCGAGCGCTTCACCGCCATGACCCGCCTGGACCACAACCGTGCGCTCTCGCAGCTCTCGAAGAAGACCGGCACCCCGGTTTCCGAGATCCGCCGGCTGACGATCTGGGGCAACCACTCCGCCACCCAGTACCCCGACGTCTTCCACGCCGAGGTCGCCGGCAAGAACGCCGCCGAGGTCGTCAACGACCAGAAGTGGCTGGCCGAGGACTTCATCCCGACCGTCGCCAAGCGCGGTGCGGCGATCATCGAGGCCCGTGGCGCGTCCTCCGCCGCCTCCGCCGCCAACGCGGCCATCGACCACGTCCACACCTGGGTCAACGGCACCGCCGACGGCGACTGGACCTCCATGGGTATCCCCTCGGACGGCTCCTACGGCGTCCCGGAGGGCCTGATCTCCTCCTTCCCGGTCACCACCAAGGACGGCGCGTACGAGATCGTCCAGGGCCTGGACATCAACGACTTCTCCCGCGAGCGCATCAACGCGTCCGTGAAGGAGCTGGAGGAGGAGCGCGAGGCTGTCCGCGGTCTCGGCCTCCTCGGCTGACCCCTCGCCGAGGCCGCCCCACGCGGCGGCACCGCAGCACCACCCGAGCCCGCACGGCCCGCAACGGCCGTGCGGGCTCGGTCATGTGCGCTCGGCCCGCAGCTCCCTTGCGTCGGCCTCCTGGTCACCGTCCGTCGCCACGGGCAGGCGCGCGCCCCGGCTGTCGGCGACCCGCAGCACATCGCCGAAGGACTGCGTGGTCGCCCGCAGCGCCAGCCGTAACGCGTGTTCCCCCGCCTTGCCGTCGTCCAGTACGGCCACCGCGCCCTTGAGCACCTCGGCACCGTCACACAACTGCTCCGCCTCGATCTCATCGGCCAACCGCGACAGCACACCCCCGGCCCCGTCCGCCGACAAGAAGCACGGCTTCCCGCCCTCGCTCTCCCACGGCAGCAGACGCAGCCCCGGCACGGGCGCGGGGGCGGCATCCCGGTCGTAACTCATGCTCAATGACTCCCAGAAGTTGATTGCGGCGAGAAGGCGGCGCGGTCGGCCGAACGACCCGTTACGTTGGGTGTGTTCAGCGTTGCGCCCCGTAGCGCGGGTCGCAACGTCAGACGCGTGACACTCACCATCTGGCACCAAGGGGGATGCGGTGAGCCGACGACGACGCAATGCAGAGAGTGGACCGGCAGCCACCAATGCCGCCGTGTTCGGGGAGGTCTTGAAGCACTTCCGGGAGGCGGCGGGCCTCACGCAGGAGGAGCTGTCGAACAAGATCCCGTGCGACCGCTCACAGGTGGCCCGCGTGGAGGCGGGCACCCGCGTACCGCAGGACACCTTCGCCAAGCAGTGCGATGACCTGCTGGGGACGGGCGGAGTACTGCTGCGGCTATGGGGGCGGATCGACTGGTATCCGGAGGTGCAGCATCCGGACTGGTTCGAGCGGCGGGCGGAGATGGATGCGGAGGCGGTCGCCCTGCGTGCCTATCAAGAGCAGGTCATCCCGGGGCTGTTGCAGACGCCGGATTACGCGCATGCGCTGTTCAGTCGCCGCATCATGAGCGCCGAGAAGGTGGAGGAGCGAGTCCGGGCGCGACTGAGCCGACAGCAGCGCTTCCTGGCTGTCAACGGCCCGCTGTACGTAGCCGTTCTGGACGAGAGCTGTCTGCGCAACGTTGTGGGCAGCCCGGAGGTCATGCGCGACCAGTGTGCGCACCTGTTGAGCGTCGGGCAGTACCCCAACGTCCGTGTACAGGTTGCTCCGGCCGACCGTGCCGAGCTTCGACGACCCAAAGCCTCCATGGCCCTGATCGCGTTGCCCGACGGGAAATATTGGCTCTACTCGGAGTCGCTGGACCGTGGCCATTTCAACGACGATCCGGCCGTCTATTCCCGTCACACCCAGACCTATGATGTGCTCAGGGCGGATGCTCTGTCAGCCCCCGAATCCGCCGCTCTGATCGGCGACTTCATGGAAGGGTACGGGGACCATGAACAAGCACCAGCTGAGCACAGCGATATGGATGAAGAGCAGCTACAGCCACGACGACGGCGGCGACTGCATCGAGGTGGCGCTCACCTGGATGAAGAGCAGCTACAGCCACGACGACGGCGGCAACTGCATCGAAGTAGCCCCCGGTATCCCCGACGCCGTCCCCGTCCGTGACAGCAAGGACCCGCACGGGCCGGTGCTTGTCTTCCCGACGGGCGGCTGGTCGTCGTTCGTCGGCGCCCTCAAGAACGGGGAGTTCCCCGCGGCCGTCTGACCCGCGCGGCAACCTTGGGTTATCGCGCTGACACGGAACGCTCCGCTCCCCTATGCTGCGGTTTCCGCACGCCTTGGCCGGAGCCGCAGCTCATCCGCCCAACAGGCCTGCGGCGACAACTCGTTGGTGTGGTGATGGGGGAAGCCGATGACGCGGACGGATGTGCCTGCCCAGCCTGGTGATCCAGGCGATCCACAGCGGTTACGGAAAGCGGCCGGAGGCTCTTCGCCACCGGCGCAGCTCCCGCCGATCCCGCCCGGCGCCAGCGAGGCCACCCGGCTGCTGTGCGCGGGCACCTACATGGACGACAGCTTCCGTGACGCGGTCATCGACGAGCTGTACGTCCACGAGGAGCGGTTCGCCGCCCCGTCTTTGGGCATCGACGCCGCCCGCGTACTGGCCCATGCGCTGCGCGCCCGGCGGCTCCAGCTCGGCTGGGCGGCCACGATCCTGCTGCTGTGGATCGTGGCGCTCCCGCTGTCCTACGGCCTCGCGGCGCTCTACGTCTTCCCCGTCGTCCTCATGGCGCTGGGCCGCGCCGTCCGCCGGGCGCCGGTCCCGCAGTGGCTGGCCCGCTACGTCTCCTTCTGCCTGCGCTGGTACGGCAGGCTGTCGCTGGCCTTCCTGTGGCTGTCGCTGCTGGTGGCGGCGTTCGGCGGCGCGGTCGGCATCCTGGGGGGCGCAGGGTCCTTCCCGGCACTGCTGCCGGACGTGTTCAGCTCCCTTACCGGGGGCAGTTCGGACGGCTACGGCTCCGCCTATGACTCCGCCTATGACTCCGCCTACGGCGGCTCCAGCACCGCGTACGAGGCCGGTGCCGTGCTCGGTGCCCTGTTCGGGGTGTGGGTCGCACTGCTGCTGCCGCTGCTCGTGGCCGTGGTGGTCTGGCTGCAGGACGGGCAGTTCGCCCGGGTGCTGGCCCACGAACTGTCCAGGGAACGCTTCCCCGACGTCATGTCCGACCCCGCCGAGCGCGCCGAAGGCCTCCGCTTCCAGCGGCTGCGGGACCGGGTGCGGACCGAGCAGCACGGGCCGCTGGTGATGTACCGGGCCGCCGACCCGTTCTGCGGTGCCGGCTACCCGTACAAGACCTGGTCGCTGTCGGTGGAGCTGAACCCCCGCACCGACGGTGCCGCCGAACCGCTCGACAACAGCGCCATCCTGGCCCGGATCGTGCCGCTGGTGGCGGCGCTGCGGGTGCCGTCGCCGCACGGTTCGCCGGAGTCGGCGGCCGCGGTCCGCGACCGGCTGCGCGCGCTGGAGATCGACGAGTGTGTCTTCCTGCCGGCCGAGGGGCTGCCGACGCGGGCGGCGGCGCCGTACGCCCCGGAGGCGTTCGAGCAGCACCGGGCGCGTGCCGTGGAGGAAGGCGGCGAGACCCGGCGGCACTTCCTGCGCATCCGGGTCGGCGGCTGGAACGAGGGCGTCGTCACCACGATCTTCGTACGGGTGCACACCCAGGGCGGGATGCTGATGCTGGAGGTCGCGCCGCATGTGCTGTGGCCGTTGCGGCAGCAGTTCCAGGACGCCGACCGGATCGCCCACCAGTACCGTCACCACCACCACTTCGGCAAGGCGGTGTGGGCGCTGGCCAGCACGCCCCGCTCCGCCGGACACGCCCTCGGCACGCTGGCCCGCGGCGCGTTGTCGGCCTGGCGGCTGGCCACCGCGGGGCATGGCGCGGCGCTGCCCGAGGGCCCCGGAGCCTCCGTACGCGAACTGGGCTCGTACGGGGAGTCCTCGCTCTTCCAGGACATGGACGTCGCCCGCTATCTGAAGACCATTCAGCAGCGGGTGGCGGCCGGGGTGACCACGGCACTGCGCGAGGCGGGCTACCAGACCGACGAGTTCGAGCAGCGGATCGTGCATGTCGCCGAGGGCGGCGTCTATGTCGAGTCCGCCCAGGGCGCCGTCGGTATCGGCGACCACAACACGATCACGAACAACGGCACCACCCCGCGTGGTGCAGGGGCGAAGGGAAGTGCCAAGCGTGGCAACGGCTGACGAACGCGGCAACGGGATCCACATCGGCAGCGTCCAAGGCGCCTTCGCCATCGGCAACCACAACACGGTGACCCACAACGAGGGCCAGGCCGTACCGGTGGGGGACCCGGCGCAGGAGGAACTGCTGCGCGCCGTCCGCGCGTTGCGCGACGATCTGTCCCGGGCGGTGGAGAGCCCGCAGATCACGGCCCTCAGCGGGGAACTCGCCGAGACCGAGGCGGAGATCGCGGACAGCGGCGCGGCGGGCCCCGGCCGGCTGGCCCGGCTCCGTACGGCGCTCGCCGACGCCGGTGCCGTGGTGGGCCTGCTGGCCTCCGGTGCCGCGGTGAGCCAGGCGGTCGCGGCGCTGGCGGGAGGCTGACCATGAAGCGCGGCGGCCAGGCCCGCTGGAACGACGAGACCCAGAGCTGGGAGGACGGCACCCCACCCCCCGCGCCCTACACGGGCCCGATGCCGCCCCGGCCGTCCTTCACACCGTCGGTGGACGGGGCGGCGGCGAGGGGAGGCCCTGCCGGGGGCGGGGCGCCGACGGCCGGCGCGCCTGCGGACGGGGCCATGACGGGTACCTCTCCGTCCGCCACCCCTCCGTCCGCCACGCCCCCGACCGGCGGGCCCTCGACCACCACGCCCCCGGCAGACACCGCACCCCGCACCACGTACCCGTATCCGCACCCCAGCTCGTATCCCGGTGCCGGTGGCTTACCGGACCCCGCCACCGACCCCTTCCACACCCCCGTGTCCGGCGCCGGATACGGGCCCGGTGTCCGGCGCCGTACGGCACTGGTCGCCGGTACGGCGGTGGCCGTGATCGCGGCGGCCATCGGCGGCGGCTATCTGCTCTGGAACCACGGCGACGACCCGGCCGCCGCCCATCCGCCGGCCCGCACCAAGGCCTCCGCCCCGTCCGGCACGGCCACCTCGCCGTCCACCGGCGCCACGGACAGCACCGCGCCCGCCCCCACCCTCACCGACCTGCCCGACGGCTACCGCCTCGCCCACGACAAGAAGGGCTTCACCTTGGCGGTGCCCGGCACCTGGACGCGCAGCGAACGCAAGACCGGGGTTTTCTACACCGCCCCGGACGACCGCGGACTGGTGCAGATCTTCGAGATCACCGACCCCGAAATCACCCCGCGCGAGGCGTTGCGGCAGGCGTCGCAGGGCCTGTCGAGCAATCCCGGCTACGAGGAGATCAGCCTGGAGCCGCTGGGCTTCCCGGGGCCGGGCATAGACGCCAACCAACTGGTCTATGCCTATGACAGCAAGCGTCTCGGGACACGCGTCAAGGTCGTCGACTGTGCCTTCACCGCCGCCGACGGCCGCCAGTTCGCCGTACTCGTCCTGGGTCCCGAGACCGACTGGCCGCAACAGGAGTACACCCAGCAGATCGCGCTGCGGACCTTCGTTCCCCATAGCTGAGCGGTCGGCACGGCATACCTGAGCGGTTGGGACAGCGCGCGGACCGTCGCTACCCGGGCAGCTCCGTGCGCTCCCACCACTCGTAGACGGGCAGGGTCCCCTCTGAGGTCTTCTGCTGCCGGTCGGTGGCCCGGAAGTGTTCATAGCCATTACGGAACGGGATCTTCAGCTCGGTCCCGGGCGGATCGATCGGCACGATCCGCCCGGCGAGCTCCTCGGGGCCGCCTTCGAGCACTGCTTTCGCCGCTGTGTCAGCCATGCCTGCATTGTCTTCCGGGCCGCCGGTCCCGGCCCCTCCGGTTCGGCAGCGCGGGTGACGGCCCGTCGACGGTGCTCGGCGGGCCCTGCGAACGGCCGGCCCGGCGGGACACACGTCCCACCGGGCCGGCCGCGGTGCCATGGAGCGGCTACTTGTCGATCCGGTCGGCTACTTGCCGACCCAGTCGGTCAGGGTCCCGCCGGTGTCGGCGACGGCCCGGAGACGGGTGCCGTCCGCGTCGACCATGTAGAGGCGACGGGTCGCTGTGGCGTCGTCCCAGCCGGAGAAGGCGATGCGGGTGCCGTCGGGGGAGTACACCGGGGTCCGGACGTCCGTGACGGAGGTGGCCCAGGTGGCGGAGTCGTAGAGGTCCGACTGCTCGCCGGTCACCGTGTCGACGGCCTTCAGACCGTACGTTCCGCCGTAGACGATGCGCCGGCCGTCCGGGGACCAGTCGGGCGGGGTCGACACGGCCTGGTGGTCGGTGGTGACCTGCCGGCTCTCGCGGGTGGCGAGGTCCATGACGTACACATCCGTGCCGTACTCGGTGCCCTCGGGGCCCTCGTACGAGGTGGCGCGGAGGTAGGCGATACGGCTGCCGTCCGGCGAGAAGGTGGCGCGGAGTCCCGAGGTGGTCAGCGTCTCGCGCCCGGTTCCGTCGGAGTTGACCGACTCGATGCCGCGGGGGGTGTCGAAGACGACCCGCTTGCCGCTCGGAGCCCAGTCCGGATTGGCGACGTACACCTCCCCGGTCTCGCTTTCCACGCCCGGGGCCAGTACCCGCTGGTTGGCGCCGCTCGCCGTGGCTGTCACCAGGTCGGGGCGGTAGGTGCAGCCCTCGGCCTGCGGGACGCAGGTGTCGCCGTAGCGGATGTAGGCGATCTGGGAGCCGCTGGGGGAGTAGAGGCCATCCAGGCCGTTCGCGACGGTATGGGTGACCGCTCCGTCAGCGGGGTCCATTTCGACGGTCCGGCGCTGGTCGCCGGACCGCTCGGACACCAGGAGCCGGGTCTCACCCAGGCTGCCGGAGCCGTCCGAGGTGAGGGGGGCCGCCGCGGACGCACTGCCCATGAGGGGCAGGCTCACCGCGGCGGCAAGAACGATGGGCAACGCAGTGCGTGAAATCCGCACGTACGCTCCTTCCGTGACGAGGCCGGGGCGGCCTCGGTGTACGTGAGCCCGAGGATTCGAACTCACATAGGAACAAGCGTCTGCGGGCGCAAAAGCGTCACACCGTTCACGGGGCCTTCACGCGCCTCACTGCCGCACCGTCCGGTGTCACATCCCGCGGCGCCCGCTCGTCAACGTGGTGAAGGACGCCCTCTCCGGGGCGTCACAGCACACCCGAACGAGGAGGCACCGCCATGGCCCGGATCTCTCTCACGCCGCGGCGCACACTCACCCTGCGACTGGCCGAGTGGTACTCGCGGCGCGCATACGGCGAGGTGTTGCAGCCCGCACTGGCACTGGGCCACCACCCCAAGGTCCTCCGCTCCTACTTCTCCTTCGAGAGCAAGGTGGCGCGCTGGAAGGCGCTGGACCCGAAGCTGAAGCTGCTGGCGGAGATGGCGTCGGCGGTGACGATCGGCTGCTCGTGGTGTGTGGACTTCGGCCACTGGTACGCCGACCAGCTGGGGCTGCCGCTGGAGAAGGCCGCCAAGGTGCCCGACTGGCGGGCGCACGAGGAGTCCTTCACCGAGCTGGAGCGGCTGGTGCTGGAGTACGCGGAGGCGATGACCGCCACGCCACCGGCCGTGACCGACGAGCTGGCCGAGAGCCTGCGCCGGCGACTGGGCGACACGGCGTTCGTCGAGCTCACCGCCATGGTCGCGGTGGAGAACCTCCGCTCCCGCCTGAACAGCGCCATGGGCCTGCGCAGCCAGGGATTCTCCGACGCCTGCGCGATCCCGCCGGGGAGGCGGACGGCCGACGGAGCGGTGTGAGGGCACGGGGCGGCACCGGCCGGTGGGGTCAGTCCCTGGGGAACTCTTCGGTGGAGAAGGTGATTCCGACGACCGTGTGGGTGAGGTCGACAGGCGTGCCGTAAGCGATGGTGCTGTCGATCTTGTAATCGCCGTCCTGCGGGTCGGTGAAGACGCGGCACCGGCCCAGATAGGGGTCGGCGATCATGTAGACGGGGACCTCGGCGCGGGCGTAGGCCTTCTTCTTGGGGCCGTAGTCGTTCGGCGCGGTGCCCTTGGAGGTGACTTCGGCGATGAACTCGACGTCCTGGTGGCGCCAGCGCCCGGACTCGTTCTTCTCGGCGCCGTCGGAAATCTTGGCGACGTCCGGGGCGAAGCCGTTCCGCTCACCGGGAAAGGTGATCCGGACGTCTGAGGTCACCAGGGCCTCCATCCCGAAATGGTCGTCCAGTCCCCGAATGATGCGGCGGATGGTCTGCCAATGGACGTCGCACTGCGGCGTCATGTACACGGCACCCTCGACGATCTCGACCTTGTATCCCTCGGGGGCGGGCAACCGCTGCAGCTGCTCGAACAGTGCGTCCGGACTCAGCTCAGTCACCGTGCCGCTCCTCCCCGCCGCCCGCGCGCCGCGGGCAGCCGCACGGTTCAACGATACGTATGTACGAACGGTTACGTACCGCGACCGACGGGAGTCACGTGTTCTGCGAGCCCCGCAGCCGCTCCTCCAGTACCGAGATGTCGGCCGTGTCGCCGGGGGCCGGGGTCTTCGTGGAGACCGGGGTGTCGTAGTTGCTCAGGAGGATGGTGCCGGTCTGGTGGTCGACCTCGGCGGTGAGTTTGAGGGGGTAGTGCTTGCCGTCGATGGCCACGTAGAGGGTCTGGACGGCGCCCTGGGCCTTCTTGACGACCGGGAGGACGCGGGTGCCTTCGTGGGTGGTCGGGCGGCCCTTGGTGAGGGTGGGGGTGACGGAGGGCGAGGGGGCGCCGGAGGGCGGTTCCTCGGGGGGTATCGCGGTCTTCTGGAAGGCGGTGAGGTCGCAGGCCGCGGAGAGGTTGTGGAGGAAGGCGTCCTTGGTGGTGCCGTGCAGGAAGGTGTTCTTGTACTTGGCGGCGGCCTCGTCGCCCTCGTTCCCGGGCAGCTGGCTCTTCCAGAAGGCGGCGTCCGGCTTCATCCAGACCTGGTTCCCGCGCTTGACGAGCTCGACGCGGCCGAGCTCGCCCTTGCTGATGGCGCCGGTGCAGTTGCCGGCCTGGTCGAGGGTGAGGTCGAGTTTGGTGGGATCAGCACTGGTCTGGGTGCGCAACCGCAGCGATTTCGCGGCGACCAGTTGGCGGAGGGCGTCGTCGGAGATCTGCTGGGCGGATTTGTTCGCGAGGTCGCCCTCGCCGCCGTCCGGGTCCTCGGCCGCCGCGGCGCCGGTGCAGGCGGGCCCGACGATCAGGGCCGCGCCGCAGGTCAGGGCGGCGGTGGCGGTGGCGGCACGCCGTCTGCTGGTCATCTGGGTACCTCCGGTCCCGAGGGAAAATACAGCCTGGGACATACGGCTATTCAGGGTACGTTCCGGGACATTCGGCCGCACATTCAGTGAGTCGAGTCACTTTCCATGAACGTTTGGGCATAGGTCCGCCGCTTCCGGGGAGGGGTCCACGTTGCTGGTGACGCCAGTGGTTGCACCAGTGGGAACGAGATCGGTAACCGGAAGGCAGAACGACGTGTCGTCAATCGAGACCATTCACGTAGACGGGGTGTGGCTGGCCGCCGCATCCGGCGAAACGCGGGAGGTCCTCGACCCCGCCGACGCGACGACGCTCCAGCTGGTGTCCGAGGGCGGTGCCGAGGACGCCGACGCGGCGGTCGCGGCCGCCCGCCGGGCCTTCGACGAGGGTGACTGGCCCCGTACGGCCGTCGCCGAGCGCTCCGCGCTGCTCCGCCGGGTCGCCGACCTGCTGCAGCGCGACCGCGAGGAGATCGCGCTCATCGAGAGCCGCGACACCGGCAAGACGCTGGAGGAGGGCCGGGTCGACGTCGATGACGTCACCAACGCCTTCCGGTACTTCGCCGACGTGGTGATGAACGAGAGCGGCGGCCGGGTCGTCGACGCCGGTTCGCCGGATGTGCACAGCGTGGTCGTGCACGAGCCGGTCGGTGTCTGTGCGCTCATCACCCCGTGGAACTACCCGCTGCTGCAGGCAAGTTGGAAGATCGCGCCGGCCCTCGCGGCCGGCAACACTTTTGTGATCAAGCCCAGCGAGGTCACCCCGCTGTCGACCGTGCACCTGGTCAAGCTGCTGGTCGAGGCCGGGCTGCCGGCCGGGGTCGCCAACATCGTCACCGGTGCGGGCCTCCCGGTGGGCCAGCGGCTCGCCGAGCACCCCGACGTCGACCTGTTCTCCTTCACCGGTGGCCTGGTCAGCGGGACGAAGGCGGGTGCGGCCGCGGTCTCCGGCGCCAAGAAGATCGCCCTGGAGCTGGGCGGCAAGAACCCCAATGTGGTCTTCGCCGACGCCTGCGCCACCGAGGAGGGCTTCGACACCGCCGTCGACCAGGCGCTGAACGCCGCGTTCATCCACAGCGGCCAGGTCTGCTCGGCCGGCGCCCGGCTGATCATCGAGGAGTCGGTGCGCGACCGCTTCGTCTCCGAGCTCGCCCGCCGCGCCGAGAAGATCAAGCTCGGCCGGGGCACCGAGGACGGTGTCGAGTGCGGTCCGCTGGTCTCCCAGCAGCAGCTCGACAAGGTCGAGGCCTATGTCGCCTCGGCGCTGGCCGAGGGTGCGCAGCTGCGCTGCGGCGGCGCCCGGCCCAAGCCGTCCGACGTCCGCCCGGCCACCGGCTACTTCTACGCGCCGACCGTGCTCGACGGCTGCCACCGCGAGATGAAGGTGATCCGCGAGGAGACCTTCGGCCCGATCCTGACGGTGGAGACCTTCACCACCGAGGACGAGGCCGTGGCGCTCGCCAACGACACCGAGTACGGCCTGGCCGGCGCCGTCTTCTCCGCCGACACCGCGCGCGCCCGCCGGGTCGCCGCCCGGCTGCGGCACGGCACGGTCTGGATCAACGACTACCACCCCTACCTCCCGCAGGCGGAGTGGGGCGGCTTCGGCAAGTCCGGAATCGGACGGGAATTGGGCCCCACGGGTCTGGACGAGTACCGCGAGAGCAAGCACATTTACGAAAACCTCCGGCCGGAGCCGGTGCGCTGGTTCGCGGGCTGACACCCGCCCCTGTCACAGCACCACCCGCACCACGCACGTTGTAAGAAGGAGCACCCCCAATGCCTGTGTATGACTATGTCGTAGTCGGCGGCGGCACCGCCGGTTCCGTCATCGCCTCCCGTCTCACCGAGGACCCGGACGTCACGGTCGCCGTCATCGAGGGCGGCCCCTCCGACATCGACCGCGAGGACGTCCTGACACTGCGCAAGTGGCTCGGCCTGCTCGGCGGCGACCTCGACTACGAGTACACGACCACCGAGCAGCCGCGCGGCAACTCGCACATCCTGCACAGCCGCGCCAAGGTGCTCGGCGGGTGCTCCTCCCACAACACCCTGATCTCCTTCAAGCCGCTGCCGTCCGACTGGGACGAGTGGGAGGCCGCGGGCGCGGCCGGCTGGGGCGCCAAGGAGATGGACCCGTACTTCGGCAAGCTGCGCAACAACATCGTGCGGGTGGCGAAGAAGGACCAGAACCAGATCGCGACGGACTGGATCGAGGCCACCAAGACCGCCCTCGGCGTGCCCGAGGTCGTCGGCTTCAACGACAAGCCCTTCGACGAGGGCGTCGGCTTCTTCGACCTCTCCTATCACCCGGAGAACAACAAGCGCTCCTCCGCTTCCGTCGCCTACCTCCACCCGCACATGGAGGCCGGTGACCGCCCCAACCTCCACCTGATGCTGGAGACCTGGGCCACCAAGCTGGAGCTGGACGGCACGACCGCCAAGGGCGTCCACGTCCGGACGAAGGACGGCGAGGAGGTCTACGTCGAGGCCGCCCGCGAGGTGCTGGTCTGCGCCGGGGCCGTCGACACCCCGCGGCTGCTGATGCACTCCGGCATCGGGCCGAAGAAGGACCTGGAAGCGCTCGGTCTGCCCTGTGTGCTCGACCTGCCGGGCGTCGGCGAGAACCTGATCGACCACCCCGAGTCGGTGATCGTCTGGGAGACCGAAGGGCCGATCCCGGGCAACTCCGCGATGGACTCCGACGCGGGCCTCTTCGTCAAGCGGGACCCGGAGCACAAGGGCCCCGACCTGATGTTCCACTTCTACCAAATCCCGTTCACCGACAACCCCGAGCGGCTGGGCTACGAGCGCCCCGAGCACGGCGTGTCGATGACCCCGAACATCCCCAAGTCCCGCTCCCGCGGCCGCCTCTACCTCACCTCCGCGGACCCCGAGGTCAAGCCCGCCCTCGACTTCCGCTACTTCGAGGACGAGGACGACTACGACGGCAAGACCCTCGTCGACGGCATCAAGCTGGCCCGCAAGGTCGCCCAGGCCGAGCCGTTCGCCAAGTGGCTCAAGCGGGAGGTCTTCCCCGGCCCCGAGGTCACCGACGACGCGGAGATCAGCGAGCTGGTGCGCAAGGCGGCCCACACCGTCTACCACCCGGCGGGCACCTGCAAGATGGGCGCCGCTGACGACCAACTCGCCGTCGTCGACCCCGAGTTGAAGATCCGCGGACTGTCCGGCATCCGTATCGCCGATGCCTCCGTCTTCCCGACGATGCCCGCGGTCAACCCGATGCTGGGCGTGCTCATGGTGGGGGAGAAGTGCGCTGAACTGCTCCATAAGGCTCCGACCCAAGGAGGTGATGCGTGATGGCTACCACCTCCGCCGGCGCATCCGAGATACCCAACGCCCGTACGCCCGAGGACACCTCCGCCACCGAGGCGTCCGACGGCCGTGAGGTCGTGTTCTCCGTACGCAACCTCTGGAAGGTCTTCGGCCCCAAAGCCGAGCGCATCCCCGAGGACTCCTCCGTCACGGAGCTGAGCGCCCAGGAACTGCGTGAGCAGACCGGCTGTGTGGCCGCCGTCCGCGATGTCTCCTTCGACGTCCACAAGGGCGAGGTCTTCGTCGTCATGGGCCTGTCGGGCTCCGGCAAGTCCACTCTCGTCCGGTGCCTGACCCGGCTGATCGAGCCGACCAGCGGCGCGCTGGAGATGGACGGCGAGGACGTCCGCGCCATGGACCGCGCCACGCTGCGCGAACTGCGCCGCCGCCGCGCCGCCATGGTCTTCCAGCACTTCGGTCTGCTGCCGCACCGCACCGTCGTCGACAACGTCGCCTACGGCCTGGAGATCCAGGGCGTGAGCAAGACGGAGCGCCGCGAGAAGGCCAACGAGATGGTCGACAAGGTCGGCCTGGCCGGGATGGAGAAGCGCCGCCCCGGGCAGCTCTCCGGCGGCCAGCAGCAGCGCGTCGGCCTGGCCCGTGCGCTCGCCGTGGACCCCGAAGTCCTGCTCTTCGACGAGCCGTTCAGCGCGCTCGACCCGCTCATCCGGCGCGATATGCAGGAAGAGGTCGTCCGCCTGCACCGCGAGGAGGGCCGGACGATGGTCTTCATCACCCACGACCTCAGCGAGGCGCTGCGCCTGGGTGACCGGATCGCCCTGATGCGCGACGGGAAGATCGTCCAGCTCGGCACCCCCGAGGAGATCGTCGGCTCCCCGGCCGACGACTACGTCCGCGACTTCGTCCGGGACGTCCCCCGCGAGCAGGTGCTGACCGTGCGCCGCGCGATGCGCCCGGCCGAGGACGGCGAGGCCGACCAGGGCCCCGCGCTGAGCCCCGACACCCTGATCTCCGACGCCATCGAGGCGGTCGTCCGCTCCGGCGGTGCGGCCCGTGTCGTCGACGGCAAGCGCTGCCTGGGCATCGTCGACCACGCCTGTCTGCTGAACGTGGTCGCCCGGCTCGACAGCCCGCAGCACGACGAGGTGGCCGCCTGATGTACACCGCGACCACCCGCGACGGCGCCCTCCGCGCCGTCGGCTCCAGAGCTCCCGCCGCCACGCCCCGGACCCGGCTGCGCGCCTCCTGGCTGCGCCACTGGCGTGAGGCCCAGCGCTGCGCCGCGCTGAACGTGCCCACGGGCACCGTGAAGCGGGGCCGCGCATGAGTTTCTTCGGCACGCCCCCCATTTCCCAGAGGTACCTCGACACCGTCAAGCCCGCCCCCGTGCAGCAGCTGCTGCGCCGCCCCGGCCTCGGCAAGCTCCTGCTGCTCGCCGTCGCCGCGGCGGTCATCGTCCCGCTGCTGCACGCCAAGTTCGGGGCCGCCTGGCCGTCGTCGCTGACCATCGATGTCTCCGGCCCGCTCGGCAAGACCAGCGACTGGATCATCGACAACCGCGACAGCCACCCGCTGTTCGTCTACTTCCTCGGTCACCTCAGCAACGCCGTGGTGATCTCCGTACGCGGCGTCTACCTGCTGCTGCTCGCGCTCGGCTGGACGGGTGTGACGGCCGGTGTGACGCTGATCGCCTGGCGCGTCGCCGGCGTCCGCATCGCCGCCACCGCCCTGATCTCCTTCCTGGTCAGCGGCCTGCTCGGCATGTGGGTCCCCACCATGCAGACGTTCGCGCTGATGGTCGTGGCGGTCGCCGTCTCGGTCGTGGTCGGCGCCCTGCTGGGCCTGGCGGCCGGCCTCTCCGACCGCCTGTTCAAGATCCTTCGCCCGGTCCTGGACACCATGCAGGTCCTGCCTGCCTTCGCCTACCTCCTGCCCGTCGTGCTGGTCTTCGGCATCGGCGTACCGGCCGCCCTCCTGGCCACCGTGATCTACGCGGCTCCGCCGATGGCGCGGCTCACCGCGCTCGGTCTGCGCGGCGCCGACCCGGGCGTCCTGGAGGCCGTCTCCTCGCTCGGCGCGACCGGCCGGCAGCGGCTGCTGACCGCCCGCCTGCCGCTGGCCCGCAAGGAACTCCTCCTCGGCGTCAACCAGACGATCATGATGGCGCTCGGCATGGTCGTGATCGCCTCGATGATCGGCGCCGCCGGTCTCGGTGACCGCGTCTACCAGGCGCTCGCCTCGGTCGACGTCGGCGCCGCGCTCGCCGCCGCCATTCCGATCGTGCTGCTGGCCATCGTCATGGACCGCACCACCGCGGCGGCCGGTGAACGGCTCGGTGCCGACACCGCCGCCACCGGCCCGAAGTGGCTGCGCGGCTGGCAGGCCTGGACCGGCATCGCCGTGGTCACCGCCGCCCTGGCCCTGGCCGGGCGGCTGAGCGGCTCGCTGGTCTGGCCGGGTGCCTGGGCGGTCGATGTCGCCCGGCCCGTCAACGACTTCAAGGAGTGGATGGTCGACCACCTCTACTCCGGTATCCCGGTCATCGGCGGCACCGCCGACTGGGCCGCCCACTTCACCGACTGGGTCCTCAACCCGCTGCGCGACGGCCTGACCGCGCTGCCCTGGTACGGCACGCTGCTCATCGTCGCCGCGCTGGCCTGGCTCATCGGCACCTGGCGCACCGCCCTGACCGCCGTCCTCGCGATGGCCGCCATCGGTGTCCTGGGTGTCTGGAAGCCGTCGATGAACACCCTCTCCCAGGTGATCGCCGCCCTGGCGGTGACCTTGGTGGTGGGCTTCGGCATCGGCATCCTGGCGGCGGGCAGCAAGCGCTTCGAAGCGATCCTGCGCCCGGTCCTGGACGTCATGCAGACCATGCCGCAGTTCGTGTACCTGATCCCGGTCGTCGCGCTCTTCGCCGTGGGCCGCGCCCCGGCCGCCGCCGCTGCCGTGGTCTACGCCCTCCCGGCCGTCATCCGCATCACCACCCAGGGCCTGCGCCAGGTGGACCCCGCCGCCATGGAGTCCGCCCGCTCGCTGGGCGCCACCCGCTGGCAGATGCTGCGCCAGGTCCAGCTCCCGCTGGCCCGGCCCTCGCTGCTGCTGGCCGTCAACCAGGGCGTGGTCATGGTCCTCGCCGTCGTCATCATCGGCGGTCTGGTCGGCGGCGGTGCCCTCGGCTACGACGTCGTCACCGGCCTCGCCACCGGAGACCTGGCCCTCGGCCTGGTCGCGGGTGTGGCCATCGTGTGCCTGGGCCTGATGCTCGACCGGGTCACCCAGCCCACGGAACGCCGTACGGCGGGGAAGGGAGCCTGACCATGTCCCGTAAGCGAAGCATGATCATCGGGACGGCCGCGCTGGCCGGCACGGCGGTCCTCTCCCTCTCCCTGTCCGCCTGCGGCAAGGCCGACATGACCAAGCAGTCCTCGCCGTTCGCGGCGGCCAAGGGCTCCAAGTCGGTCACCCTGTCGACGCAGACCTGGGTCGGCGCCCAGTCCAATGTCGCGGTCGCCAAGTACCTTCTGGAGAAGAAGCTCGGCTACCACGTCGACACCGTCCAGGTGGACGAGATCCCCGCCTGGGACGCCCTCAGCCAGGGCCGGGTCGACGCGATCCTGGAGGACTGGGGCCACCCCGAGCAGGAACAGCGCTACGTCAAGGACAAGAAGACGATCACGGCGGGCGGCGGCAACGGCGTCACCGGCCACATCGGCTGGTACGTGCCCAAGTACTGGGCCGACAAGCACCCCGAGGTCAAGAGCTGGAAGAACCTCAACAAGTTCGCCGACCAGCTCAAGACCTCGGAGAGCGGCAACAAGGGCCAGCTGATGGACGGTTCGCCGTCCTATGTCACCAATGACAAGGCGCTGGTGAAGAACCTCAAGCTCAACTACGAGGTCGTCTTCGCGGGCTCCGAGGCGGCGCAGATCACCCAGATCCAGCAGTTCGCCAAGGAGAAGAAGCCCTTCCTGACGTACTGGTACGAGCCGCAGTGGCTCTTCAACCAGGTGCCGATGGTGGAGGTCAAGCTCCCCAAGTACACCGACGCCTGCGCGGAGAAGGGCACGAAGGACCCCGAGTCCATCGACTGCGCCTATCCGACCACGCCGCTCCAGAAGTTCTTCAACACGGAGTTCGCCAAGAAGGGCGGCAGCGCCTCGGCGTTCCTGAAGAACTTCAAGTGGACCAAGGACGACCAGAACGAGGTCTCCGAATCGATCGCCTCGGGCGGCCTGTCCGCCGACGAGGCGGCGAAGCGCTGGGTGGAGAAGCACCCGGAGGTCTGGAAGAAGTGGCTTCCTAAGAAGTAGCCGCCGCACGCAAGCGCGCAATCTCGCGGGCAGTCGCACACCCGGTGTGCGACTGCCCGCGAGCGCGTTCCGGGGCCGCACCCGTTCGGGTGGCGGGCGGCGAACCGCCGCACGGCGCGACGGCCGGCACAGAAGGCTGGGCAGCCGTCACCGACGAAAGGCCGTCATGCCGCTGCCGCCGAAGTGCCCCACGCCCGACTGCGACGACTGGCTGTGGAAGGACACCGCGCACACCAACACCGACTGGGACAACTGGCGCTGGTGGTGCTGCCGTTGCCGCCACCAGTGGTATCCCACGGCGGAACAGCTCCAGGAGTTCCGCTACGGGACGAGCCGGCCCGCTGTGGCACACCGCGGCCCGCAACCGGCCCGCCGGTAGGCCGACTTTCGAGATTCCTCTTTCGAGGCTCATCGAATCTTCTATGCCGGCGAGCACAGAAGCGGTATCTCTGGAAGTCACCCACACGGGGTGGGCTCCGGCCCCGGCCGGGCCACGAGGTGACCAACGAAGGAGATTCCTGTGCGCACACGGGGGATGAAGCTCGCCGCCGCCGCTCTGGCGGCCGCGGCCGTCACGGTGCCGGCAACCGCCGTTCCGGCGACGGCCACCACCACGGCTCCGGCGGCAGCCGCGGCGTCGGTGAAGCTGTCCTGCTCGGGGAACGGCGGCAAGGGCAGCGCCGCATGGAACTGGAAGAACAGGAACGAGATCCGCTCGATCACCCTCCGGGGCAAGGACACCAAGGCCGACGGACGGCACCCGGCCGTCCGGATCGTGTGGACCGACAAGAAGGGCCACACGAGCGCGACCCCCTGGAGGCATGTCCGCAACGGCGAGAGCCGCTGGACCACTCCGTCGATCTACGACCGGGACGGGATCCAGTACCTGGAGATCGGGGTGCGTAAGTACCGCGGCAGCAGCGTGGACCGGGGCGTGTGCGAGGCCGGCAGGCCGAACCCGCGCGCCTGAGCGCCTCCAGGGAGCGGCCCGGCCTGCGGCGCGGGCCGGGCCGCTTCCACAGGCGGGGGTACGGGGGGGCGCAACGGGAGTGCGGGACGCGACGGGGGTGCGTCCCGCACTCACGGGGCGACAAGCCTTACAAAAGGGTCATTGAGGACACGGAGTTTCTCGCTCATAATCCGCGTGTCAGGTTCGGGTGCTGTCACCGGCATCGGGAACGCGGCACCGGACGCTGCGCAAGCACCACCGGCCGCCCCGACGCCTTGACCAAGGGAAGAGCTGACCAGGGTGCTGCGCAGTGGTGGATCCTCAGCCGTGTGGCGGGCTGCTTTCGCGGGGGCGTTGCTGGTCGCCGGCTTCGGTGTCGCCTCGTGCGGCGGCGATGAGGCGGACGCGGGCAAGGCGGACGGGGGCAAGACGGGCGCGGCGGGCGAGGCGGGCGTGAGCAAGGCGGACGCGAGCAGGGCGGACGCCACGGGCGAGGTCACGGTCGTCTACCCGGACAAGACGATCAAGCCGAAGGACCGGCAGGCGGTGGCGGTGATCCGCAAGTCCCGTGTGCTGGAGCAGGTCGCCGACTGGGTGAACGCGTCGGTCGCTCTCCCGCATGACCTGGTCGTGAGGGTCACCGCCAAGGTCCCGCCCGGGGTGACGGACGCGGTCACCCAGCCCGACGGCAGGACGGTCTTCGTTCCCCCGTCGTTCCTGACCCGGATCGAAGAGGTCAACGGCCATGTGGTCAAGACCGTCAAGCGTCCAGCCCTGTTCCCCGCGGCCAAGTACAACGCCGACGACCTGACCGCGCTGTCGGCCCAGTTCATCTTCGGCCACGAGATGGGCCATGCGCTGCAGCGGCAGCTTCTGCTGGCGAACCTCGGCCTGGAGGAGGACGCCGCCGACGGGTTCGCGTCGTTCTACACCGTCAATGAGGTCGGGCCGGAGCCCTCGCTGGCAGCCGCAATCCTCTTCGACGAGCTCGCCCGCGAGGAGGGCGAACTGACGCTGGAAGGGTTCGCGAGCGATCACCCCGTCACTCAGCAGCGCGTCTTCACCTTCCTCTGCCACCTGGAGGGGAGTGACCCGAAGAGGTACGAGGGACCCCTGGTGGGCGCGGGTTATCTGCCGAAGTCCCGCGCCCCGTTGTGCCCGCAGGCATGGGCGATGCTGGACTACGGCTGGTGGACCCAGCTCAAGCCGCATTTCCGCGGGTCGTTCAAGGACCAGGGCGACAAGGCGCAGCAGCACGCGCACGACCGGCTGATCGCGGAGACGAAGGCCCTCGCGAAGAAGCTCGACACGATCCGCAGCGCGCAATGAGCCGATGAGCCGGCGGGAGCCGATGAGTCAGTGAGCCGATGAGCCAGTGGGTCGATGAGCCAGTGAGCCAGTGAGCCAATGAGCCAATGAGCCAGTGGGGCAATGGGCATGCGGAGTCATCGGCTCGCGGCTCCGGCCGCCCACTCGTCACAGGCCGGTGGCCGAGCTCGGCCTCGTCGGTTTGCCCCGGGCGGGTCGGCCGGAGCTCGAACCAGTCGAGGAACTCCCCGGTGGCCGCCACTTCCGCCGCCCAGACCCCGAGCGCGGCCCGACCACCAACTCCGCGTCGTCCACGGTGAATCGGCGCAGCGCGAGGCGCTCCGTGCGGAGCAGGACCGGCGAAGGTGACATTGCGGTACGTCCCGTCCTCCCGTGCCCCGGGCGGCCTGGCCCCTGGTTGCCCGCCGGTCGTGGCGTGACGGCATAGTAGGGCGCAGCCCGATGAGGGACATGACAATTAACGGCGGCAACGGCGCGCTGTGCGCTCGGCGCCGCCCCGTACCAGGGGGACTCCCGCTCCATGCCATCCATCCGCCGTTCCACCGCCGCGGCCGCGGCACTCGTCGCACTGCTCGCGGGCACCGCCACCGCCTGCGGCCCCGGTGACGACAAGGCCGCGGGCAGTTCGGCCGCCGATCAGAAGGACCAGGCGGACGGGGGCATCGAGCTCCCCAAGGACATGCCGACCAGCCTGGACGACCTGAAGAAGTGGAAGGACGGCGGCTGGCAGAACTGGGACAAGTGGGCCCGTGACGCCTCGGATTTCGCCAATCCGATCATCAAGGACCACTGGAAGTCGGACCGGCTGGCCAAGGCGAAGAGCTCGCCGGAGATCGGCGTGAAGGCCACCGGCACGGAAGGCGAGTTCAACGGCACGGACCCCGAACCGCAGCCGGTCACCGCCGAGCAGGTCGCCCGGCCGTACCACCAGCACATGGCCCCGGTGGGGAAGATCTTCTTCGACAGCCCGAAGGGCCCGATGGTCTGCTCCGGCACGATCGTCGAGGACCCGGCGCACCCCGGCAAGTCCAACCTGGTGTGGACCGCGGGCCACTGTGTGCACTCCGGCAAGAAGGGCGGCTGGATGCGCAACATCGTCTTCGTGCCGTCCTACAACGACAACGGCGTGCCGATGAACCAGGTCAACAGCACGCCCTCGCAGCAGATCACCCCGTACGGCCGGTTCTGGGCCGACTGGATCACCACGTCCGGTGAGTGGATCAACATGGGCAGCGAGGCGACCGGCAACGGCGGCTCCGCCTACGACTTCGCCGTGCTGCACGTCAAGCCGGAGAACGGCAGCGGCAAGTCCCTCCAGGAGACCGTGGGCAACGCCGCCCGCGTCTGGTTCAACGCCCCCGCCGCGAACCAGCTCAGCTCGCTGGACGCCTTCGGCTACCCGGCGGGGCCGCCCTACGACGGCGCACGCATGATGAACTGCCCGGCCCGCCCCGGCCGCCTCGTCATGCAGCAGGGCACACCCGCCATGAACCGCATCGGCTGCACCATGACCGGCGGCACCTCCGGCGGCGGATGGTTCGTCAACCGCGGCGGCAAGCTGACCCTGGTGTCCAACACCTCGATCAGCTCCAACACCCACACCTGGCTGGCCGGCCCGCACCTGGGCCCGGAGGCCCAGCGGGTCTTCGCCAACATCAGCCAGAAGTTCGCCAACCAGTAGGAGTCGTGGGGCCTCCCCGGCCGGACCCGCCGGACCCGCCGGGGAGGCCCCGCGCCCTGTGCGCCCGCTCCGCGATCCAGCCCGCCATCGCCCGTACGCCGACGCCGACCGCCCGCTCGTCCGGCGCGAAGTCGGGGTAGTGCGGGTATCCGGCAGTGATGGGTGCATGGGGGGCGCGGACACCCAGGAAGGTGAACGTGCCGGGGACGCGGTCCAAGTAGAGGGCGAAGTCCTCGCCGCTGAAGGGCGGGAACGCGGCGTGGAGTTCGGTCACCGCGCCCCGGCCCATCGCGCGGCGCAGGTGGTGGGCGAGCATGCGGGCATCGCGTTCCGGGCAGACCATGGCCGGGAACGGCTCGGCGGGGAAGCGCACCCCGGCCCCCGCCCAGGACATGGCCAGTCGGCGGATGTCCGCGCGTACCTCCCCGTACCGCTCCTGTGGCCAGCAGCGATAGGCCACACTCACCCCGGCCTCCTGAGCCCTGGCCCGGACCGCCACGAAGCGGGCAAGGGGCCCGTCGGGTGTCAGGGCGTCGGCCAGCAGCCGCTCGATGTCGGCAGGCGTCTGCGGCGGTGCCACCGTGGCGAGTGCGCCGATCTCGGCGGCCAGCCGCCGCGCGGCATCGGGCGCGCCTGGCCCGGAGAGAGTCACCTCGGCCTTGTCCTGGCCCGGCAGCCCGTAGCCCGGGGTCACCGCGAACGTGCCGACGGGGAACGGTCCGCAGTGCAGCGCATGGATCTCCGCGACGCCGGTGCGCTCCAGCACGCCCGCGTCGATCAGTGCGCGGGCCCCGGACAGGGTCTCCTCGGCCGGCTGGAAGAGGAACACCACCGTTCCGCTCAGTTGCCGCCGCAGTCGCGCCAGGACCCGTGCGACGCCGAGGGCGACCGTGGTGTGGATGTCGTGCCCGCAGACGTGGGCCGCCGCCGGGCCGCCTCCCACGATGTCCTTCGGCGGCACCGCGTCCATGTCCGCCCGGTACGCCACGGTCCGGCCGCGGCGTGCGCCGTGCAGGATGCCGATGACGCCGTGGCCGCCGCCCACCCCGGTGGCGACGGTCAGCCCGGCCGCGCGCAGTTCGCGGGCCACCACACCGGCGGTGCGCTGCTCCTGGCCGGGCATCTCCGGATGCCGGTGGAGGTCCCGCCGCAGCACGATCAGCTCCCGGTGGATACGCGCCACCTCGGCGTCCACCGCGCCTTGCTCCACTGCGCCCTGCCCCACCGAGCCTTGCTCCGCCGTGCCTTGCCCCACCGGCCGCCCCCGCCCGTCGGCCACGGCCCTCCCCGCGGTGCCCCACACCATGCCCGCACCGGCTGCCGCCGCGCCGGCCAGCAGTGTGCGGCGCGCGGCAGCATGCTCCACAGAACGTTTCACGGTTCCCCCTTCGTGATCCCTCGATGAGCCGAGAATGTGCGCCAAGAATGTGCGCCGAGAATGTGCGCTGAGAATGTGAGTCGAGAATCTGTGACAACACGATCGCTGCGCGCGCATGCCCTTGCCCATCCGGCGAGCCACCGCTCAGGGGTGGGGGTACCCCCCCCGCTACCCCATGGGCGGCAGCGCCCGGCACAACGCCTCCAAGGCGCCGGGGAAGGCGCTGTCGCTGGGCGTCGCATAGCCGACGACCAGGCCATGGCGGGGCGCCATGGTGGCCTCCGGGTGGCGGTAGCCGGACAGGCCGTCGAGCGCCAGGCCCTGCCAGCGCGCCGCACGCAGGGCCGCGCGTTCATCCGACTCGCCGGATCCGTCGGGGAGTTGGAGAACGGCATGCAGACCGGCGGCGATACCGGTGACGGTGAGGTGCGGAGCATGGGTGGCCACCGCGTCGATCAGCTGGTCGCGGCGTCGGCGGTAGCGCTGGCGCATCCGGCGGATGTGCCGGTCGTACGCGCCGTGGGCGAGGAACTCGGCGAGGGTGAGCTGATCGGTGACACCCGCCCAGGCCTCCCGCTCGCCCTTGGCCTCCAGTACGGCGTCGACGAGGCGGTCGGGAAGCACCATCCACCCCAGACGCAGTGCGGGGGAGAGGCTTTTGCTGACCGAGCCGATATGGAGGACGCGCTCCGGATCCAGGCCCTGGAGGGCGCCGACGGGCTTGCGGTCGTAACGGAATTCGCCGTCGTAGTCGTCTTCGAGAACGTAAGCCCCGTTCTCCCGCGCCCAGTTGATGACCGCCGCACGACGGTCGGGGTGCAGCGGCACTCCGAGCGGAAACTGATGGGCGGGGGTGAGCAGTGCCGCCCCTACCCCTGCGGTCGATCCCAACTCCTCGCTCTCCACGCCCTGTTCATCAATGCCTAGCGGATGGGTGCGGACACCGGCCGTGGCCAGCAGATGACGGTGGAACGGAAGGCCGTAGGACTCGACGGCGAGGGGGCCGGGGAGCACGGCGGGTAGCAGCAGCCGCAGCGCGTGGGCGAAGCCGGAGCAGATCACGAGGCGTTCGGGGTCGGTGCGTACGCCGCGGGTGCGTGCCAGGTAGTCGGCGAGGGCGCGGCGCAGTTCGGGGCGGCCCCGGGGGTCGCCGGGGCCGAACGCGTCGTGCGGGGCGGCGGTCAGCGCACGGCGGGCGGCGGCGAGCCAGGCGGTGCGTGGAAAGGACGCGGCGTCCGGCTGCCCCTGGAGGAGGTTGTGCGTGGGGCGGCTCTCCGGGGCGCGGTGGGCCGGGGCCCGGGTGGGTGTCAGCGGCTTCGCGCGGTGGGCGACACGGGTGCCCGAGCCCTGGCGCGCGCTGAGCCAGCCCTCGGCGACCAGCTCGGCGTAGGCGTCGGCGACGGTGTTACGGGCGATGCCGAGGTCGGCGGCGAGCGAGCGGTAGGGCGGCAGACGCGTACCGGGGGCGAGGCGTCCGGACCGTACCGCGTCCCGCAGCGCCCGGATGAGGACGGCGCGGCGGCTGCCGGGGCCGGTCAGCTCCAGATGCAGATCGGCGCCCAGACTCTCGGCAGGATTGACCCATGATTTCGGCATGGAAATGCACCCTACAGCCGGTCGCCTGTCCTTCTAGATTCAAGACATGACGAACGAAGCGCAGCTCAGCAAGGCACAGCCCGACGAGGGCGACCAGGCCAACGAGTCCAACCAGGCCAACGAGGCGAACGAGGTGAACGGAGCGGTGGGCCGCAGCCCCCGGGTGAACTTCGCCAAGGCCGCTCCGAAGGCCTTCAAGGCCCTGATCGGTTTTGACGCCGCCGCCCGTGAGGGCCTCGACCCGGCCCTCGTGGAACTGGTCCAGATCCGTTCCTCCCAGCTCAACAAGTGCGCGTACTGCCTGCACATGCACACCACCGACGCCCGCAAGGCCGGCGAGAGCGAGGAGCGCCTGCACATGGTCGCCGTCTGGCAGGAGGCGCCGCACTTCTTCACCCCGAAGGAACAGGCGGCCCTCGCCCTCACCGAGGCCGTGACCCTGGTGGCCCAGGGCGGCGTACCCGACGCGGTCTACCAGCGGGCCGCCGCCCATTTCGACGAGCCCGAACTGGCCCGCCTGCTGGCCCTGATCTTCACCATCAACACCTGGAACCGGCTCGCCCTCAGCACGGGGAAGGTGGCGGGGACGGACGAGCGGTAGCGGCTTCGGGCCTCAGCCCCCGCTCCCCGCCCCCAGCTCCTCCCGCAGCCGCTCCGCCATCTCCGCCACAGCCGCCATCGCCCGGTGCTGCAGTCCCGGGCCGAAGGTGACCCGGGCCGCGCCCAGGGCGCCGAGTTCGCGGGGGGAGGGGCCGTCGGGCGTCACCACGGCGTTGACGGGGAGGCCGATGCCGGTGGACAGGTCGGCCAGTAGGGGCGGTGGGGCGAGGATGGGGTAGACGCAGTCGGCGCCGGCCTCTGCGTAGAGGCGGCCGCGCCGGACGGACTCCTCCAGGTCCTGGGCGCCGTGCAGGTAGGTGTCGATCCGGGCATTGATCACCAGGGCGTCGCCTGCCTCGGCTCGTACCTGGGCCAGCCAGTCGGCCTGTTCCCGGGCGTCCCGCAGAGCGCCGGTGGCGTGGTCGGTGTCCTCCAGGTTGCAGCCCACGGCGCCGGCGTCCGTGAGGCGGGCGACCAACTCCTTTGCAGGGAGGCCGTATCCGGCTTCCACGTCCGCCGAGACCGGGATGTCGACGGCGTGGGTGATGCGGGCGATGGCGGCGAACATTTCGTCGGCGGGGGTCCGGCCGTCCTCGTAACCGAGGGAGGCCGCGACGCCCGCGCTGGGGGTGGCCAGGGCCGGGAAGCCGGCGTCGGCGAAGACCTTGGCGCTCACCGCGTCCCAGGGGCCGGGGAGGACCAGGGGCAGGTCGGGGCCCTGGTGCAGGGCGCGGAGTGCGGCGGCCGTCATGCCGGCCCCGGGGCCATGCGGGTGGAGACGCCGAAGCGGTTCCAGGCGTTGATGGTGGTGATCAGGGCAACGAGGTGGGCGAGTTCGGTGTCGCCGAAGTGGGCCGCGGCGCGGTCGTACACGGCGTCCGGGACGAAACCTTCGGTGAGGAGGGTGATCGCCTCGGTGAGGGCGAGGGCGGCCTGCTCCTTGTCGGTGTAGTGGCCGGCCGCCTCCTCCCAGGCGTTGAGGAGGTAGATGCGCTGCTCGGTCTCGCCGGTCTCGCGGGCGTCCTTGATGTGCATATCGATGCAGAAGGCGCAGTGGTTGAGCTGCGACGCCCGGATCTTGACCAGGTCGACCAGCGCCGGGTCGAGACCCTGCTTCGCCGCCGCATCCAGCGCGATCATGGCCTTGTAGACCTCCGGCGCGAGCTTTGCCCAAGGCAGCCGGGGGCCGTGCCCGTGTGCCGTGGCCGGTGTCGTCCCTGCTGTCGGTGTGGTGCGTGCTGTCGGTGTGGTCGTCATGGCTACGACGCTACGGCGGTAATGGCGCAGCTGTATGGTCCATTTCCATGGAGAATTCCTGGGCCACTTTTGGGCGTGATCTGCACCTGGACCTCACCGGCCCCGGCGGGCTGCGGGCCGCGCTGCTGCGTGCCCTGCGGGACGCCGTACGGTCCGGCCGGCTGGCGCCCGGCACCCGGCTCCCGTCCTCCCGCTCGCTCGCCGCCGACCTCGGTATCGCCCGTAACACGGTCGCCGACGCCTATGCCGAGCTGGTCGCCGAGGGCTGGCTCAGTGCCCGTCAGGGCTCCGGCACCCGCGTCGCATGGGGGCACCTCCCGGAGGGAGTCCGGGGGAGGACGCCGCCGCGCGCCGCGCCCGCCGCCCGGCGCGCCCACGGCCCGGCCGGCCCCACCGACCGGCAGCGTCTCGACCTCACCCCGGGCACCCCCGATGTCTCCGCCTTCCCCCGCACCGCCTGGCTCGCCGCCGCCCGACGCGCGCTGACCACCGCCCCCAGCGAGGCCTTCGGCTACAACACCCCGGAGGGCCGCCCCGAACTCCGCACCGTCCTCGCCGACTACCTCGCCCGCGCCCGCGGAGTACGCGCCGACCCCGACCGCATCGTCATCTGCGCCGGTTTCATGCAGGGGCTGGCGCTGCTCAGCCGGGCGCTGGGCACCGGGCGGCTGGCCGTCGAGTCGTACGGCCTGGACTTCCACCGCAGCGTCATCACCCGCACCGGCCTGGGCACCGTCCCGCTCCCCGTCGATGAACGCGGTGCCCGCACCGAGGAACTGGCCACGCTCGACGACGTACGGGCGGCCCTGCTCACCCCCGCCCACCAGTTCCCCACCGGCGTACCGCTGCACCCCGAGCGCCGCGCCGCCGCCGTCAACTGGGCCCGGGCCACCGGGGGTTTCATCCTGGAGGACGACTACGACGGCGAGTTCCGCTACGACCGCCAGCCGGTCGGCGCCCTCCAGGGGCTGGACGCCGACCATGTCGTCTACCTGGGCACCGCGAGCAAGAGCCTCGCCCCCGCGCTCCGGCTGTCCTGGATGGTGCTGCCGGACCGGCTGGTGGACCCGGTGCTCGCGCTCAAGGGCACCGGCGAATGGCAGTCCGGGGCGCTGGACCAGCTCACCCTGGCCGAGTTCCTTTCCTCGGGCGCCTACGACCGCCATCTGCGCGGAATGCGGCTGCGCTACCGGCGACGCCGCGATCAGCTGGTGGCCGCCCTGGCCGACCGTGCGCCCCATGTCCATGTCTCGGGTATCGCCGCCGGTCTGCACGCCGTGCTGGAACTCCCGTCCGGCACCGAACAGTCCATCATCCAGGCCGCCCGCTGGCAGGGCCTCGCCCTGGACGGCCTGAGCCGCTTCCACGACCCCTCCGCCCCACCGGCCTCTCGCGACGCCCTGGTGGTCTCCTACGGCACCCCGCCCGACCACTCCTTCGCCAACGCCCTGGACGCACTGCTCCGGGCACTGCCGCCGGCGTCGTCGCCGGGCCCGTCGGGAGGGGAGGGGGAGGGGGAGGGGGAGCAGGCGGAGTAGGAGAAGCCGGTCACCACTCCGGTCACAACTTCCGTACGAAGGACACCCGGTCGAGCCCCGGCCCGTCGTAGTCGCCCTGCAGCGGGACGCCGTCGTCGTCGATCCGGTCGCCCGGCTCCAGATGGAAGCCCATACGGGTGTGGTACGCGATGGAGTTGCGGTTGTTGGGGCTGGTGATGCAGCGGACCTGGGTACGGCCGGCCGCGCGGGCCGTCGTGAAGAAGCGGTCGTAGAGGGCGCTGCCGATACCCTCCCGCCGGCCTTCCGGGCACACGCCCACGAAGTGGATGTACGCGACCCTGGGGTCCGTCTGGGACAGAAAGCCGATCAGGAAGGCATGCAGGGTGTGGTCGGGCCGCTCGACCCAGAAGCTGGTGTCGGCGAAGTGCTGGAGGAAGAGGCGCGGGACGAGCAACTGGCGTTGCAGTGCGCCCGCTTCCCCGCCCAGGCCGTCCCACCAGCCGGCGAGGGCCTGCTGAAGCCGTGGGTGGTCCGCGGGGGCAGGGTGGCGCAACGCCAGATGTCCGGGCAGCTGTTCCAGAACCCGGGCGTGCTCCGTCATGGTCCGGCTCCTCCGTCCCAGGGTGACCGGGGCCCGACGCCACGGTCGTGTGTTGGCCAGCGTAGACGGCGGCCTGTCCGGCGACTGGCGAAAAGTCGCCCGTCGCAACGGCAACTTCCTTGCTGTGACGGCTGGTTGAGGTGAAAAAGGGGGAGTGTTCGGGGCGTTCGTCAGGCTTCGAGGATGCGTTGCGGGGGCAAATTCAATGAAATGGCCGCTGCCCGCCGTGCGCCCCCGCTCGCATCCTGCCTCGCGCTCAACTGCGCGGTTGTGCAACGGCGTTGAGGGTGGTGCCGCGACCGTTCACGGTGGCGTCCCGTACTGACCGCGCGTCACCAGTGCTGACGTCTGTCACATCTACGCCCGGTGGCGCGCGCCCCGCCGCGTCGTGAGCGCCACTTCGCGCTGCGCCATTCAGGGTAAATGGGTGTGACGCCTATGGCGTGGCGGCATGATCGGCGCGCCTACTGATGCTATCGACCGGCGGGTTGCCTACCTGGCGGAGGACATTGGTATGCAGATGCGAATCCCGTCGGCTGTCATTACCGAACCTGCGCCCAGGTTGATGCCCACTTCCCGCAGAAACACAAGCTCCGCGGGGAGCTGAACGGCCCGCCAACATCCCGCAATCGGAGGGCCATAGCATGGCACCCACCTTTACTTTGACGTCCGCAGCGCCAAATCCAGCTGTCTTCGGGCAGCCGGTCACCTTGACCGCCACCGTCATCCCGCTGGGCCTGGGAACACCCACCGGAACCGTGACCTTCGTCGTCGCCGGCGGGCCCACACTGACCGCTCCGCTCATCGGTGGCGTCGCGACCGTCACCACGAGCAGTATCCCCATCGGCTTTCATACTTTCACCGCGAACTACAACGGCAGCCCCCAGTTCTCGCCGTCCAGCGGCTTCGGGTCCATCACGGTGGTCAAGGCGTCGACCACCACCGTGGTCACCTCGTCGCCGGACCCGTCGAACTTCGGGCAGACGGTCTCCATCACCGCCACCGTCACACCGGTCGCGCCCGGCGCGGGCACCCCGACCGGCACGGTCACCTTCGTCATCGCCGGCGGCGGGGGCGGCACGCTGACCGCCCCACTCTCCGGCGGTACGGCGACCGTCACCACCAGCACTCTCACTCCGGGCACGCACCTCATCACGGCCACGTACAACGGCAATGCGCAATTCAACGCGTCGTCCGGCACCGATACGCAGACCGTGCAGCAGGTCCTGACGCCGACGACCACCACGGTCACCTCGTCCCCCGACCCGTCGGTCTTCGGGCAGCCGGTGACCTTCACGGCCACCGTCGCCCCCGTCCCGCCCGGTTCGGGCACCCCGACCGGCACGGTGACCTTCGTCATCAGCGGCGGCCCGACGCTGACCGCGACGCTCTCGGGCGGTACGGCGAGCGTCACCACCAGCAGTCTCAGCGTGGGCCCCCACACCGTGACCGCGACCTACAGCGGCAGCGGCAGTTTCGCGTCGTCGAGCGGTACGGACACCCAGACGGTCAACAAGGCCTCGACGACCACCACGGTCACCTCGGTGCCGGACCCGTCAGCGGTCGGTCAGTCGGTGACCTTCACGGCGACGGTCGCGCCGGTAGCGCCGGGTGCGGGTACCCCGACCGGGACGGTCACCTTCGTCATCAGTGGCGGCCCGACGCTGACCGGCACCCTTTCCGGGGGGACGGCGAGCGTCAGCACCAGTGCCCTTTCCGCTGGTCCGCACACGGTCACCGCGACCTACAGCGGGAACGCCAACTTCAACTCCTCCGTTGGCACGGACACCCATACCGTGGGCCTGGCCTCGACGACCACGACGGTCACTTCGTCGCCGGATCCGTCGGTGGTCGGTCAGTCGGTGACGTTCACGGCCGTTGTCGCCCCGGTGCCGCCGGGTGCGGGTACGCCGACCGGGACGGTCACGTTCGTCATCTCCGGTGGTCCGACTTTGACCGGCACCCTCTCCGGGGGGACGGCGAGCGTCAGCACCAGTGCGCTGGGCACCGGTACGCATACGGTGACGGCGACCTACAGCGGTGACGCCAACTTCGCCACCTCCACCGGCACCGATACCCATACGGTGGGCCAGGCGTCGACGACCACCACGGTCAGCTCGTCGCCGGATCCGTCGGTGGTCGGTCAGTCGGTGACGTTCACGGCCGTCGTCGCCCCGGTTTCGCCGGGGTCGGGCACGCCGACCGGGACGGTCACCTTCGTCATCAGTGGCGGCCCGACGCTGACCGGCACCCTTTCCGGGGGGACGGCGAGCGTCAGCACCAGCGCCCTGAGCGCAGGCACGCACACGGTCACCGCGACCTACAGCGGTGACGCGAACTTCACGTCGTCGGTCGGTACGGACACCCAGACCGTCAACCAGGCCTCGACCACCACCACGGTCACCTCGTTCCCCGACCCCTCCGTGACGGGCCAGACGGTCAACTTCACCGCCTTTGTGGGACCGGTGTTCCCCGGCGGCGGGGTCCCGACCGGAACCGTCGGCTTCGTCATCACCAACGGGGTCACCACGGTGACCCTCAGCGGCACCCTCGACGGCGCCGGCGTCACGACCGTCAGCACCAACGGACTGGTAACGGCGGGCACTTACACCGTCACCGCGACCTACAGCGGAGACGCGAACTACACCGGCTCCAGTGACACCGACACTCAGACCGTGAACCCCGCATCGACGACCACGGTGGTGACGTCGTCGCCGGACCCGTCGGTGGTCGGGCAGCCGGTGACCTTCACCGCCACCGTCACGCCGGCCGCGCCGGGTACGGGGACGCCGACCGGGACGGTGACCTTCGTCATCAGTGGCGGCCCGACGCTGACCGGCACCCTTTCCGGGGGTACGGCGAGCGTCACGACCAGTGCGCTGGGCGCCGGTACGCACACGGTGACTGCGACCTACAACGGTGATGCCAACTTCAGCGGTTCGGTCGGTACGGACACCCAGACCGTCAACCAGGCGTCGACCACCACCACGGTCAGCTCGTCGCCCGATCCGTCGGTGGTCGGGCAGTCCGTGACCTTCACGGCCACGGTCGCGCCCGTGGCGCCGGGGGCGGGTACGCCCACGGGGACGGTCACCTTCGTCATCAGCGGGGGCCCGACGCTGGTCGGCACGCTCTCCGGGGGTACGACGAGCGTCAGCACCAGTGCGCTGGGCGCCGGTACGCACACGGTGACCGCGACCTACAGCGGTGACGGCGACTTCAGCGGTTCGGTCGGTACGGACACCCAGACCGTCAACCAGGCGTCGACCACCACCACCGTCCTCTCCGCGCCGGACCCCTCGGTGGTCGGTGAGCCGGTGACCTTCACGGCGACGGTCGCGCCGGTCTCGCCGGGCGCGGGTATCCCGACCGGGACGGTGACGTTCGTCGCGACCGACGGGGTCACCACGGTGACGCTGACCGGCACCCTCGTCGGCGGCACCACCAGTGTCGTTACCACCGGCCTGGTGACGGCGGGCGTGTACACCGTCACCGCGACCTACAGCGGCGACGCCGGCTTCACGAGCTCGGTCGGTACGGACACCCAGACGGTGGGCCAGGCGGCCACGACCACCTTGGTCACCTCGGCGCCGGACCCCTCGGTGTTCGGAGAGCCGGTGACCTTCACGGCCACCGTCACCCCGGTCGCGCCGGGTGCGGGGACGCCGACCGGCACGGTCACCTTCGTCATCAGCGGGGGCCCGACGCTGGTCGGCACGCTCTCGGGCGGTACGGCGAGCGTCACCACCAGCGCCTTGAGCGTCGGCACGCACACGGTCACCGCGACCTACAGCGGTGACGGCAGCTTCACCGGTTCCGTCGGCGCGGACACCCAGACCGTGGCCCTGGCGTTGACGACCACCACGGTCACCACCGCGCCGGACCCGTCCGTGGTGGGCGAGTCGGTGACGTTCTCGGCCACGGTGGCGCCGGTCGCGCCCGGTGCGGGCACTCCGACCGGGACGGTGACCTTCGTCGCGACCGACGGGGTCACCACGGTGACGCTGACCGGCACGCTCAGTGGGGGCACCACCAGTGTCACCACCAACGGTCTGGTGACGGCGGGCACTTACGTCGTCACGGCGACCTACGCCGGCGACGGTAACTTCCTCGGTTCCCTCGGTACGGACACCCAGACCGTGGGCCAGGCCTCGACGACCACCTCGGTCTCCTCGTCGCCGGACCCGTCGGTCTTCGGCCAGCCGGTGACCTTCACGGCCACCGTGGCGCCGGTCTCGCCGGGTGCGGGGACGCCGACCGGCACGGTCACCTTCGCCATCAGTGGCGGCCCGACGCTGGTCGGCACGCTCTCGGGCGGTACGGCGAGCGTCACCACCAGCGCCTTGAGCGTCGGCAGCCACACGGTCACCGCGACCTACAGCGGTGACCCCAACTTCACCGGGTCCGTCGGTACGGACACCCAGACGGTGAACCAGGCGTCGACGACGACCGCGGTCCTCTCCGCGCCGGACCCGTCCGTGGTCGGTGAGCCGGTGACGTTCACCGCCACCGTCGCCCCGGTCGCGCCGGGCGCGGGCATCCCGACGGGCACGGTCACCTTCGTCGCGACCGACGGGGTCACCACGGTGACGCTGACCGGCGCCCTCGTCGGCGGCACCACCAGTGTGGTCACCACCGGCCTGGTGACGGCGGGCGTCTACACCGTCACCGCCACCTACAGCGGTGACGCCGACTTCAGCGGTTCGGCCGGTACGGACACCCAGACGGTGGGCTCGGCCTCGACGACCACCTCGGTCTCTTCGGCGCCGGACCCGTCGGTCTTCGGAGAGCCGGTGACCTTCACGGCGACGGTCGCGCCGGTCGCGCCGGGGGCGGGGACGCCGACCGGGACGGTCACGTTCGTGATTTCCGGTGGTCCCACGCTCACGGGGACGCTTTCGGGCGGTACGGCGAGCGTCACCACCAGCGCGTTGGCCGTGGGCACGCACTCGGTCACCGCGACCTACAGCGGTGACCCCAACTTCACGGCATCGAGCGGTGCGGACACCCAGACGGTGATCCTGGCGGCGACGACGACCGCGGTCTCGTCGTCCCCGGACCCGTCCGTGGTCGGTGAGCCGGTGACCTTCACCGCCACTGTCGCCCCGGTCTCGCCGGGCGCGGGCACCCCGACGGGCACCGTGACGTTCCTCGCCACCGACGGGGTCACCACGGTGACGCTGACCGGCACGCTCAGTGGCGGCACCACCAGTGTCACCACCAACGGGCTGGTGACGGCGGGCGTTTACGCCGTCACGGCGACCTACACCGGCGACGCCGGCTTCAGCGGCTCCGTCGGTGCGGACACCCAGACGGTGGGCCAGGCCTCGACGACCACGGCGCTGAGTTCGGCGCCGGACCCGTCCGTGGTCGGTGAGCCGGTGACCTTCACGGCCACCGTCACGCCGGTCGCGCCGGGGACAGGTACCCCCACGGGGGTGGTCACCTTCGTGATCACCGGTGGTCCCACTCTCGTCGGGACACTCTCGGGCGGTACGGCGAGCGTCACCACCAGCGCGCTGGGCGCCGGTACCCACACCGCTACGGCGACCTACAGCGGTGACCTCAACTTCACCGGCTCCAGCGACACGGACACCCAGACGGTGAACCAGGCGTCGACGAACACTGCGGTGAGCACGACACCGGACCCGTCCGTGGTGGGCGAGTCGGTGACGTTCTCGGCCACGGTGGCGCCGGTCGCGCCCGGTGCGGGCACTCCGACCGGGACGGTGACCTTCGTCGCCACCGATGGCGTCACCACGGTGACGCTGACCGGCTCCCTTGTCGGCGGCACCACCAGTGTCACCACCAACGGGCTGGTGACGGCGGGGCTTTACACCGTCACCGGGACCTACAGCGGCGACGCCGACTTCACCGGATCCACCGGTGCGGACACCCAGACCGTGGGCCAGTCTTCGACCACCACCGCGGTGAGCTCGGCGCCGGACCCGTCCGTGGTCGGGCAGCCGGTGACCTTCACGGCCACCGTCTCCCCGGTCGCACCGGGTGCGGGGACCCCGACCGGCACGGTCACCTTCGTGATCACCGGCGGCCCCACGCTCACCGCGACGCTCTCGGGCGGTACGGCGAGCGTCACGACCAGCGCCTTGAGCGCCGGTACGCACACGGTCACGGCGACGTACAGCGGTGACGCCAACTTCACTACATCGAGCGGCACCGACACCCAGACGGTGAACCAGGCGTCGACGACCACTGCGGTGAGCACGACACCGGACCCGTCCGTGGTGGGCGAGTCGGTGACGTTCTCGGCCACGGTGGCGCCGGTCGCGCCCGGTGCGGGCACTCCGACCGGGACGGTGACCTTCGTCGCCACCGATGGCGTCACCACGGTGACGCTGACCGGCACGCTCAGTGGGGGCACCACCAGTGTCACCACCAGCGGCCTGGTAACGGCGGGCGTGTACGTCGTCACCGGGACCTACAGCGGCGACGCCGACTTCACCGGATCCACCGGTGCGGACACCCAGACCGTGACCCAGGGCTCGACGACCACGGCGCTGAGTTCGGCGCCGGACCCGTCCGTGGTGGGCGAGTCGGTGACCTTCACGGCCACCGTCACGCCGGTCGCGCCAGCGGCAGGTACCCCGACCGGGGTGGTCACGTTCGTGATCACCGGAGGCCCGACGCTGGTCGGCACCCTCTCCGGGGGCACGGCCACCGTCTCGACCAACGCACTCGGAGTCGGCACCTTCCCGGTGACCGCGACCTACAGCGGTGACCTGAACTTCACCGGCTCCAGCGGCAGCGACACCCAGACCGTGACCCAGGCGTCCACGACCACTTCGGTCTCCTCGTTGCCGGACCCGTCGGTGGTCGGGCAGCCGGTGACCTTCACGGCCACTGTCGCCCCGGTCTCACCGGGTGCGGGTGTCCCGACCGGCACGGTCACCTTCGTCATCGACGGTGGCGGGGGCGGCACGCTGACCGGCACCGTCGCCGGAGGCTTGGCCACCGTCACCACCAGCACCCTCGACGCGGGTCTGCACAACGTCACCGCGACCTACAGCGGTGACACCAACTTCAGCACCTCCAGCGGCGCCGACACCCAGACCGTCAACCAGGCATCCACCCTCACCACTGTCAGCTCGTTCCCCGACCCGTCCGTCTCCGGCGGTACGGTCACGATCTTCGCGTTCGTGGTGGCGCAGCCTCCGGGCAGCGGCGTCCCGACCGGGACGGTCACCTTCACCGTCACCGACGGCGTGACCACGGTGACCCTGACCGGAACGCTCGACGGCACTGGGGTAGCCGCCGTCAGCACCCCGCTGACCACTGGCAACTACACCATCACCGGGGTCTACGCCGGTGACACCAACTTCACCGGCTCCAGCGACACCGACACCCAGACCGTCATCTGACCCACCGTCCCTTCTACCGCACGTGCAACACCGTCGGGCCGTCCTCACCAGGGCGGCCCGACGCCTGTCTGCGCCCGGTCCGTCGCTACCCGGTCCGTTTGCGCCGATGCTGTCCGGCCCTGTCCCCGCCCCCGTCGCCCACGCGGAGCGACGGCACGGCGGGAGGAAACCCCCTCGTTGCGACCGGCCCACCGGTGCCGTCTACGCTGTCCGTGCTCAGACAAATGTTCACGGGGGAAGGCACGACATGGCGGAAAATGCACGCCGGCGGCTGCGGTCGAGCACGGTCATTCTGGGAAGCATGGGTGCGCTCGCCGCCGCCCTGACGTCCTGCGGCTCCGAGCCCGACAAGCGCTGCGTCGACCGCAACAGCTACGACACTCTCAACGGCTATCGCATCGTCGACTCCAAGAAGTGCTCGGCAAGCGGCAGTTCGTCTTCCGGGAGCAGTGGCTCCAGCAGCGGCGGATACGGGAAGAGCGGCCGCGGTAAGCAGTCCGTCGACGGCCAGTGGTACTACGCCCCGGACAACTCCGGCGGCAAATACGCCGACAACGGCACCTTCAGCAAGAGCACGGCCGTCAACCGCGGCGGCTTCGGCTGCTCGGGCTCGGGAGGCCGGCACGGCTCCTCCGGCGGCTGAGCGGACGCGGCACGGTATGGAACGCCACACCATCGACCCGCGCCCCGGCTGGCAGCAGACCGTCGAGGCGCAGGGCCTGATCTACCCGCTGACCCGCTACCCGGACGACTCGCTGCGCCCGTACTGGGACGAGAGCGCGTACTACTCCTTCACCCTCCCCGAGGTCGAGGCCCTGGAGGAGGTCGTCGAGGAGCTGCACGGCATGTGCCTGGCCGCGGCCGCGCACATCGTCGACAAGGACCGCTTCGCCGACCTCGGCATCGAGGACCCGCGGCTGGCCAAGCTGATCGCCGAATCCTGGCGCCGCCGTGACGAACTCCCCTCCCTCTACGGGCGGTTCGATCTGCACTACGACGGCACCGGCCCGGCCAAGATGCTGGAGTACAACGCCGATACGCCGACCTCGCTGGTCGAGGCCGCCAGCCCGCAGTGGTTCTGGATGGAGGAGCGCTTTCCCGGCGCCGACCAGTGGAACTCGCTGCACGAGCGGCTGGTGGCGGCCTGGAAGCGGCAGGCCCCGCTGCTGCCGCCCGGCGCACCGCTGCACTTCGCGCACTCGGCGGGCGACGAGCTCGGCGAGGATCTGATGACCGTCGCCTATCTGGAGGAGACGGCGCAGCAGGCGGGCCTGGAGACGGTCGCCATCTCGATGGAGGACATCGGCTGGGACCGGCTGTCGGGCCGCTTCGTCGATCAGCGGCTGCGCTTCATGCGGGCCTGTTTCAAGCTCTACCCGTGGGAGTGGCTGGCCACCGACGACTTCGGCCCGTACGTCCTGGACACCCTCGACAACGGCGGCGGCACCGGCTCCACCCTCTGGATCGAGCCCGCCTGGAAGATGCTGCTCTCCAACAAGGCGCTGCTGGCGATCCTGTGGGAGCTGTATCCGGGGCATCCGAATCTGCTGCCCGCCTACCTCGACGGGCCGCGCGAGCTGGCACACACCCGTGGTTACGTCGCCAAGCCACTGCTAGGCCGGGAGGGCGCCGGGGTCACCCTGCACGAGCCGGGCGCCGAACCGGTGCTGCGGGGACCCGAGGACCCCTGCTGCTACCAGGAGCTGGCCCCGCTCCCGGACTTCGACGGCAACCGCGTCGTCCTCGGCGCCTGGGTCGTCGAGGACGAGGCGGCGGGCCTCGGCATCCGGGAGTCGGCGGGACCGGTCACCGATGAGTACGCGCGGTTCTTGCCGCATGTGATCCGCTGAATCCGCCGGGGGGCCCGCTCGGGCTCCCCGGTCAGGGGTACAGCCGAACTTCTATGTGTGGACCGACGCCGGCCCGAGAGCGGTCAAGCGCCCGCCCCGGCTCTTGGCCACCCGGCGGACATCGGCAAGGGCCGCGGTCAGTTCAACGGCCAGCAGGTGCAGTTCCCCGGGCGTCCATGCCAGTGCGGCAAGCACTCGGCGGGCCTCGTCGATGAGATCGCCGGCAGAACTGAGCTGCTCCTCCTCCACCTGGTCGGCGATGCGGGAGACATATCCGGTCCCGTCGCCTGCCAGGAAGCACGGTTTGCCGTCCGGGCTGGTCCACGGCAGCAGCCGGACGAAGACCCTCGCTGCAGCGTTGGGCATGTCGTCAACTCCCTTGTAGTTGAGGGCCACGCCCCCGGGCCGTCCACCACGGTCGCGGGGGTCCTCCCTGTCTTGCGAGGAGGGCCTTCCTCGCTCTGGGCAACGGCTCCGCTACGCCCAGCGGTACGGTGGCACTGGAAGCGGCTTTTAAGAGCTTTAAGTGCTCGTGCACACCGGGGAGTTGAGGGCTAGTGGGCACTCGGGAACCGAACCGGCACCTTGAACGGCTTTACCGGCAGACCGGCTGGACGCTGCGGCAGTTCGTCCAGGCCGTGAACCGCATCGGCACCGAGCGGGGAACCCCGCTCAAGTACCGCGAGCCGTCGGCCCATCAGTGGTGCCGAGGTCACCTGCCGAAGGAGCAGGTCCGACCGCTGATCGTGGAGGCCCTGGCACGGAAGCTGGGACGTCCGGTCACGCATGCCGAGGTGGGATTCCCCGCACCGGCCAATAGCTCCGATGCCACTCCGGGCACGGTTGAAGGGCTGATCGATCTCAGTAGGGGAGATATGGACCCCTCGCGCCGCGGCGTTCTCGGTATAGGGCTTTTTTCCGTTGCGCTGACGGTGCCCAATTGGCCGGATGTGGTGGGCAGGATGGAAGCCGTTCAAAGTGGTCGACCCCGGCGCATTGGCATGCCGGAGGTCGACATGGTCATTGCCATGACCGAACGAGTGTCAGAACTGGACGACCAATTCGGCGGGCGCCACGCCCGTCCGATGGCAGCGGCTTTTTTGGTGAACACAGTCACCCCGTATCTACGGGCTGACGCCTCCGAGTCGGTACGCAAAGCGATGATGTCGGCTGCTGCCGACTTGTGCTATCTCACGGGGTACATGGCGGTGGACGAAGGCGTTCACGGCCTTGCGCAACAGTATTACCTCAAGGCGTTGGAACTTGCCGGAGCGGCAGAGGATCACTTGACGTACTGCACAACGCTTCGGGGGATGAGTGTGCAGGCTGTTGACCTACGGCACGGCAGGCAGGCAATGCGGCTCGCTGACGCTGCGGCTGCCGCGTCTCCGCAAGCCGGCCCGCGAATGCGCGCCTTCCTTGCCGGGCAGCAGGCGCACACCTCCGCGCAAATCGGCGACCACAGCAAGGCGCTGATGTATCTACGAGAGGCCGAGGTGGCCATGGAGAGGGCTGAGTCAAGGGGGAAGGCGTTCGGCTCATACGATCCGGCAGCCCTGAATTACCACACCAGCCAGGTCCGGTACGAACTCGGCGATGTTCCCGGCTCCATCAAGGCCATGCAGGAATCGGACAAGGTGCGTTACAGCGTTTACCGTCGCGCTCGCGTACGCCACCGAGCCACCTTGGCCGAGCGGCAACTGGAAATCGGCCACCTCGAAGCAGCATGCGCGACATGGCATCTCGCCCTGGACGATTACCCTCTGGTGCAGTCGGGGCGAGCAGATCAGCGTATGCAAACAATGTTCAAACTCATCCGCCCCCACCTCAAGAACCCCGCGGCCCGCGAACTCGACGAACGCGCCCGGCTCGTCACCCCGGCCTCACTCTCCGCCTGAGGGCTGTCGCGTGCCACGGCGGCCGAGCAAGGCGCTTCCCACAATCACCAGGCCGATGGCGATGACCTTGGCGGCCCAGTAGTAGCCGACCGCCGGCTCATCCGGGGTGCCGGGCAGCCGGAAGAAGGCCCATGCCGCCGCGAGGCCGCCGAAGACGATCAGTGCGACAGCGCCCCACGTCCCGAGGTCCGCCCACCAGGGCCCCGGGAGGTGACCCCGCTCGTCGGTCTGCTCAACGTCCTTGTCGGCCATGGTTTGTTCTCCTGGGCACAGGGTGGCGGTCGCGGGGGAAGACGCGGGCCCGGCGCGGAAGGTTCACCGGGCCGAACGTCCCCTGCTGGAGCCGACATCCCGAGGAGGACGGCACGCGCCCCGCCTCATCCCTCCAGCACCCCCCGCAGCTGATCGAGCCCCCAGTCCAGGTCCTCCTTGCTGATGACCAGCGGCGGCGCGAGCCGGATCGTCGAGCCGTGGGTGTCCTTGACCAGCACCCCGCGCGCCATCAGCTGTTCGGAGATCTCCCGTCCCGTGCCGCGCGACGGGTTGATGTCCACACCGGCCCACAGTCCGCGGCCGCGCACCGCGTCCACCGCGCCGCCGCCCACCAGCAGCCCCAGCTCGCTGTGCAGATGTTCGCCCAGTTCCACGGCCTGCTGCTGGAATTCACCGGTCCGCAGCATCGCCATGACCTCCAGCGCCACCGCGCAGGCGAGCGGGTTCCCGCCGAACGTCGAGCCGTGCTCGCCGGGGGCGAAGACGCCCAGTACCTCGCGGGAGGAGACCACCGCCGAGACCGGCACCACCCCGCCGCCCAGCGCCTTGCCCAGCACATACATGTCGGGCACCACACCCTCGTGCTCACAGGCGAAGGTCCGGCCGGTGCGGCCCAGCCCCGACTGGATCTCGTCGGCGATGAACAGCACGTTCCGGCTGCGGGTCAGCTCCCGTACGCCCGCCAGGTAGCCCGGCGGCGGCACCAGCACGCCCGCCTCGCCCTGGATCGGCTCCAGCAGCACCGCGACCGTGTCGGCGTCGACGGCGGCCTCCAGCGCGGGCAGATCGCCGTACGGGACGATCTCGAAGCCGGGGGTGTACGGGCCGAAGTCGGCGCGCGCCTCGGGGTCGGTGGAGAAGGAGACGATGGTGGTCGTCCGGCCGTGGAAATTGTTGTCCGCGACGATGATCTTCGCCTTGCCGTCCGGGACGCCCTTGACCTTGTAGCCCCACTTACGGGCCGTCTTCACCGCCGTCTCGACCGCCTCGGCGCCGGTGTTCATCGGGAGCACCAGCTCCATCCCGCACAGCTCCGCCAGCTGGGTGCAGAAGTCGGCGAACCGGTCGTGATGGAAGGCGCGCGAGGTGAGCGTGACCCGCTCCAGCTGTGCCGTGGCCGCGTCGAGCAGCCGGCGGTTGCCGTGCCCGAAGTTCAGCGCGGAGTACCCGGCGAGCATGTCCAGGTAGCGGCGGCCGTCGACGTCCGTCACCCAGGCGCCCTCGGCGGTGGCCACGACGACGGGCAGCGGGTGGTAGTTGTGCGCGCTGTGGGCTTCGGCGGCGGCGATGCCGCGTTCCGTGGACGTCACCGGTGACTCCGTTCGGTAGGCCGTGCGGGCGCGGGCACTGCCGCGTCCCTCTCCATTGTTGCGCCCGCCCGGACCGCCCGGCCTGCGAAGATCCGCCGGACAGGGCCCCGGGGGGTGTCCTAGACTCTGCGTTGCGCACTGCGACTGGCGTACGGGGAAGCAACCTCGAGGAAGCGGTGCGCGGCAACCATCACGAGGTGCCGCCCCGCCTGGGCACCCCGGGACCACGACCGGCAACACCGATCGACCGCCCCGGAGGACGCCATGTCACAGCCGCATGTCTCACAGCCCCATGCCGCACAGCCCCTTTTGCATCCCGCGCTGAGCGCCGCCGACCCCGAACTGGCCGCACTGGTCGGCGCCGAGGAGCAGCTCCAGGCCGACACGCTGCGACTGATCCCCAGCGAGAACTACGTCTCCGCCGCCGTTCTGGAAGCCACCGGCACCGTCCTGCAGAACAAGTACAGCGAGGGGTACGCGGGCCGTCGCTACTACGAAGGCCAGCAGAACATCGACCGGGTCGAGACGCTGGCCGTCGAGCGGGCCAAGGCCGTCTTCGGCGTGGAGCACGCCAACGTCCAGCCGTACTCCGGCTCGCCCGCCAACCTCGCCGCCTACCTCGCCTTCGCCGAGCCCGGCGACACCGTGCTCGGCATGGCGCTGCCGATGGGCGGGCACCTCACGCACGGCTGGGGTGTCTCGGCGACCGGTACGTGGTTCCGCGGGGTGCAGTACGGCGTACGCCCCGACAGCGCGCTGATCGACTTCGACGAGGTGCGCGACCTCGCCCGCAAGGAACGCCCGAAGATCATCTTCTGTGGCGGTACCGCCGTCCCCCGCACCATCGACTTCGCCGCCTTCGGCGAGATCGCACGGGAGGTCGACGCCGTACTCGTCGCGGACATCGCGCACATCGCCGGCCTGATCGCGGGCGGCGCCCACCCGTCGCCCGTACCGCACGCGGACGTCATCTCGACCACCACGCACAAGACCCTGCGCGGCCCGCGCGGCGCCATGCTGATGTCCCGGGCGAGCCACGCCAAGGCCGTCGACAAGGCCGTTTTCCCCGGTCTGCAGGGCGGCCCGCACAACCACACCACCGCCGCCATCGCGGTGGCGCTGCGCGAGGCGGCCGCCCCGTCCTTCCGTGACTACGCGCACGCCGTCGTCGCCAACGCCAAGGCGCTCGCCGAGGCGCTGCTGGCCCGCGGCTACGACCTGGTCTCCGGCGGCACCGACAACCACCTGGTGCTGATCGACCTCACCTCGAAGGACGTCCCGGGCAAGGTCGCCGCGAAGGCGCTGGACCGCGCCGGCATCGTCGTCAACTACAACACCGTCCCCTTCGACCCGCGTAAGCCCTTCGACCCCTCCGGCATCCGCATCGGCACCCCGTCCCTCACCTCCCGCGGACTGGGCACGGACCGGATGCCGCTGGTCGCCGAGTGGATCGACCGCAGCGTCCAGGCCGCGGCGAAGGGCGACGAGGAGGCGCTGACGGTGATCCGTACGGAGGTGGCCGAGCTGATGGCGGCCTACCCGGCGCCGGGGCTGCCGACGGCCTGAGGCTCGCGGTGTACCGGGGCCCCGCCGCCCCGGTGCACCGCTCACCGGCCGTGATCAGCCGGTGAGCCGGACCGGCAGGACATGGGTGCTGTTGCCGATGAAGCTCTGGTGCGGCGGCAGCTCCGCGTCCGGGACGGCGAGGTCCAGCGCCGGATAGCGGGTGAAGAGTGCCTCCAGGGCGACGGTCGCCTCCAGCCGGGCCAGCGGCGCGCCCAGGCAGTAGTGCGGTCCGTGGCCGAAGGAGAGATGCCGGGTGGCGGGCCGCCGGGTGACGTCGAACCGGTCCGCGTCGGCCCCGTACGCCTCCGGGTCCCGGCCGGCCGCGGAGTAGGAGGCCAGCATCGGGGTGCCACGCGGCACGACCGTGCCGCCGAGCTCCAGGTCCCGGACCGGATAGCGGAACGGGAAGTGGGCGACCGGGCTGTCGTGGCGCAGCGTCTCCTCGACCACGTCGTCCCAGGTCGCCCGCCCGGCCCGGACCAGCTCCAGCTGCTCGCGGCCGGTGCACAGGGCCCGCACCGCGTTGGTGATCAGATTGAGCGTGGTCTCATGCCCGGCGATGATCATCAGCAGCAGGGTGCCGACCAGCTCCCGTGCGCTCAGCCGGTCGCCGTCCTCCTCCTGGGCGGCGAGCAGCGCGCTGGTCAGATCGTCCCCGGGGTCCGCCCGCCGGGCCTCGGCGACCTCCCCGAGGACGGCGGTGATCTCACGGTTGGCCGCCTGCACCTCGTCCGCCGTGCCGGTCGTGCGCACGATCAGGTTCGACAGCTCGTGCAGCCGGTCGCGCAAGGCGGCGTCCACGCCCAGCAGTTCGCAGATCACGCTCATCGGCAGCGGATAGGCGAAGTGCCGGCGCAGATCCACCGTCCCGTCGGCCGCGGCGGCGCCCGGCAGCCCGTCCAGCAGCGCGGCCGTCAGCTCCACCACCCGGGGCCGCAGGGCCGCCACCCGCCGCGGGGTGAACACCTTGGTCACCAGGCCGCGCAGCCGCCGGTGGTCCGCGCCGTCGGCCGTGGTCATCCCGTCCACGGTGGCGAAGGTGGTCAGCGGCCAGCCGGGCGGCACGGTGCCGTCGTGCAGCGCCGCGAAATGGCAGGCGTTCTTGGCGACTTCTGGGTGTGCGAGGACCTCGCGCAGCACCGCATGGTGGGTGACGGCGACGGCCGGCACCTCCCCGGGCAGCAGGACGGGGACCACCGCCCCGGCCTCCCGCAGCAGCGCATCGGCCGCGGCCCGGCCGGCGCCGCCGGGGGCGAGCCGGTGCGGCGCCCCGCCTCCGGGGCGCACGGGGCAGGTGGCTCCGGGCGGGGGGAGGGGCGCGGGGGCGGTGCGGCGGTCGTCGTCGGAGATCGGCTGTCCGTCGGTCATCAGCGGTCCTCACAGATCGGGTGGCGGTGATCCGGGGCGGTCGCGCGGCCGCAACAGGCCCACGATTCCAGGTCCCGGCCGCCCCGAACAGCCCGCCGCGGCGCAGACGGCGGCGGCCCGCCGGGAGAGGCCCGCCGCGCCGCCGGGAGGGGCCCGCCGCGCCACGGCCCGCCGGGCCCGTCGCCGCACGCGCCACCACGCGCCGTTGCCCTCTCCCCGACCTGCGACAATCAATGACATGGCTCTCGATCGCCCGCCCGTCGCCCACCACCACCCCCAGGGGAATGGCTCCGCCATGCAGCAACGTCCGCGTGTGCTCTCCGGCATTCAGCCCACCGCCGGCTCCTTCCACCTCGGCAATTACCTCGGTGCGGTACGCCAGTGGGTGGCGCTGCAGGAGTCCCACGACGCCTTCTACATGGTGGTCGACCTGCATGCGATCACCGTCCCGCAGGACCCGGCGGAACTGCGCAGCAACACCCGGATCGCGGCCGCCCAGCTGCTGGCCGCCGGTCTCGACCCGGAGCGCTGCACACTCTTCGTCCAGAGCCATGTGCCCGAGCACGCCCAGCTCGGCTGGGTCATGAACTGCCTCACCGGCTTCGGCGAGGCGTCCCGTATGACCCAGTTCAAGGACAAGGCCGCCAAGCAGGGCACCGACCGCACCTCCGTCGGCCTGTTCACGTACCCGATCCTGCAGATCGCCGACATCCTGCTCTACCAGGCCCACCAGGTCCCGGTCGGTGAGGACCAGCGCCAGCACATCGAGCTGACCCGCGACCTCGCCGAGCGCTTCAACAGCCGCTACGGCGACACCTTCACGATGCCGGCGCCGTACATCCTCAAGGAGACGGCGAAGATCTACGATCTCCAGGACCCCTCGGCCAAGATGAGCAAGTCGGCCGCCAGCCCCAAGGGCCTGATCAACCTCCTCGACGAGCCGAAGGTCTCCGCGAAGAAGGTCAAGAGCGCGGTCACGGACACCGACACGGTGATCCGCTACGACGCCGAGAACAAGCCCGGTGTCTCCAACCTCCTCACCATCTACTCCACCCTCACCGGCACCTCGATCCCGGAGCTGGAGCAGAAGTACGAGGGCAAGATGTACGGCGCTCTCAAGACCGACCTCGCCGAGGTGATGGTCGATTTCGTCACACCGTTCCGGGACCGTACGCAGGAATATCTGGACGACCCCGAGACGCTGGACGCGATCCTGGCCAAGGGTGCGGAGAAGGCCCGCGCGGTGGCCGCCGAGACCCTCGCCACCACCTATGACCGGCTCGGATTCCTGCCGGCCAAGCACTGACGGCAGCCGTCCGCGCGGTGGGCCACGGCCGGCCGCGCGGACCCCGCCGAGCCAGGGGGCCCCGCCCGTGGGCCCCTTGTCCGCTTGCAACAGGACCGAGGACGCTCCCCGAGAAGGGCGCGCACCCGGCACACTAAGAGGGTGCGCGAGCGCGCCGCACACACGTCAGGAGGGAGAACGCAGTGGGGACCGTAACGCTGGGCGTTTCGATCGCGGTCCCGGAGCCTTACGGCAGCTTCCTCCAGCGGAAGCGCGAGAGCTTCGGGGACCCTGCCGCACCCGGCATCCCCACGCATATCACCCTCCTCCCGCCGACGGAGGTACGGACCGAGGCGCTGCCCGCCATCGAGCGCCACCTCGCCGAGGTCGCCGCCGGCTGCCGCCCCTTCCCGCTCCGCCTGGAAGGCACCGGCACCTTCCGCCCGCTCTCCCCGGTCGTCTACGTCAAGGTCACCGACGGGGTGGCGGGCTGCACCGCCCTCCAGGCCCGGATCCGCGCCGCCTCCGGCCCCTGCGCCCGCGAGCTGCAGTTCCCGTACCACCCGCATGTGACCATCGCCCACGGCATCACCGAAGAGGCCATGGACCGCGCCCAGGCCGGACTCCGGGACTTCACCGCGACCTGGACGATCGGCGGCTTCGCCCTCTACGAGCAGGGTGCGGACGCGGTGTGGCGGCCGGCGCGGGAGTACCCCTTCGGACCGCAGTCGGTCGGCGTCCCCCGCCAGGCCGCCGATCTCTCCCGCCCGCCGGCGCCGTCCTGCTGACGGTTGCTGCCGTCCTGCTGACGGCCGCCGCCCGCCCTCGGCGCGGCAGCCGCCCGTTGGAGCCCGTTGGAGCCCTGCCCGGGAGCCGCGCGGCCCCGGCATCCTGCCCTGCCCGTCCCGTCCCGGCCCGCGATGGCCGTACGGCACGTATGAGTGTGCGCGTTTCCGGGGTACCCGGACGCTAGTGTTCCGGATCAGCCGGAGCGCCGGCCGCCACACCTGCCCGGCCCGGCGGTCGACAGGGCACGAGGGGAATGCCATGGACTGGTTGAGCAAACTCCCGGTGATCGGACCGGCCGTCAGCCGGCTGATGACCACACACCTCTGGCGCGCCTACGAACGCATGCTGCGGGTGCACTGGACCAGGCTGGCCGCCGCGATCACCTTCACCAGCTTCATCGCGCTCTTCCCCCTGCTCACCGTCGCCGCCGCGATCGGCGCCGCACTGCTCAGCGACGCCCGGCTGCACTCACTGGAGAACAAGCTCGCCGAGCAGCTCCCCGGCCTCTCGGACCGGCTCGACATCGCCGGACTCGTCGCCCACGCCACCACCGTCGGTCTGGTCGCCGGTGCCGCGCTGCTGCTCACCGGCATCGGCTGGGTCGAATCGCTGCGCGACTGTCTGCGCGCCGTATGGGAGAAGCCCGACGAGGAGACCAACTTCTTCCTGGGCAAGCTCCGGGACGGTGCGCTGCTGCTCGGGGTGGGCGGCGTCGCCGTGCTCTCCCTGGCCTGTTCGACCTTCGCGTCCGCCGCGGTGGGCAAGGCGGCCGAGGCGATCGGTCTGCCGGAGGGCGGTATCGGCAGCGTCCTGCTCTCCGTCGCCGGTTTCGTCATCGCCGTCCTGGCGGACTTCCTGCTGCTCGCCTACATACTGACCAGGCTCCCCGGCGTCCATCCGCCGCGCCGTGCCGTCGTGGTCGCCGGCCTCCTCGGCGCCATCGGCTTCGAACTGCTGAAGCTGCTGCTCAGCGGCTATCTCCAGGGCGTCGCCTCACGCAGCATGTACGGCGCCTTCGGCACCCCGATCGCCCTGCTGCTGTGGATCAACTTCACCGCGAAGCTGCTGGTCTACTGCGCCTCGTGGACGGCCACGGACGGCGAGCGGCACGGGGAGGACGACGAACTCAAGGTGCCGGAGGGGCCAGGGGGACCAGGGGGACCGGGGGGACCGGGGGGACCGGGGGGACCTGACGGGCCGGAGCGGCCGGAGCGACTGGTGGGGCCGAAGCAGCCGGACGGGTCGAAGGGGCCGGACGAGCGGGAGCAGCCGGAGGGGCCAGACGGGCCGGAAGGTCCGGAGAGGCGGGGAGGCCCGGAGCACCCCAGGGCGGCGTAGCCCCAGCCCTAGCCCCAGCCCCTCTCCTGCCTGCCCGGCCCCTCTCCCGCCGGGCCCATCTCCCCTCCGCCTCCGTTCACTTGCCGGAACGGCGCCCCCGTACCAGCTCCGGCAGCGGCCAGCGGCGGTGCACGGCGAACGCCGCGACGGCGAGCAGCGCCACCGCCGCGGCGCTGAGGCCCACCGCCGTCCAGGCGCCGCTCCTGCCGCTGGCGCTGTCCAGCGCGGCCTGGGTGCTCTGCTTCCCGCCCTTGCCCTCGCCCTTGGCGCCCACGGCGCCGGTGCCGTCGTCCTCGCTCCTGGGGCCGACGAGCCGGCCGACCGGCTCCACCTTGTCGGCCGCCGCGAAGCCCCAGTCGAGCAGCTTGGCGGCCTCCCTGTAGGCCTCGTTGTGCTCCTTCTTCTCCGGGTTCATGACCGTGACCAGGAGCTTGCGGTCGCCGCGCTGGGCGACACCGGTGAAGGTCGACCCCGCATTGGTCGTCGAGCCGTTCTTCACCCCCGCGATGCCCGGATACGGCTTCATGTCGTAATCGCCGCTCAGCAGCCGGTTGGTGTTCTGGATGCCGAACGTCGCCCGCTTGCCGTCCTTGCCCTTGTCGCCGGGGAACTGCGCACTGGCCGTCGAGCAGTACTCGCGGAAGTCGGGGTTCTGCAGGCCCGACCGGGCGAACAGGCTCAGGTCGTACGCGCTGGAGACCTGGCCCGGCGCGTCATAGCCGTCCGGGGTCACGACATGCGTGTCCTGGGCGTTGAGCTCCTTCGCGTGCCGCTGCATCTGCGCGACGGTGGCCTTGGTCCCGCCGTTCATCGCCGACAGCGTGTGCACCGCGTCGTTGCCGGACCGCAGGAAGACCCCCAGCCACAGGTCGCGGACCGTATAGCTCAGGTTCTCCTTTATCCCGACGAGGCTGCTGCCGGCACCCATCCCCGCGAGGTCGGCGGGCTTGACCGTGTGCTTCTGGTCCTTGGGGAACTTCGGCAGCACCGTGTCGGCGAACAGCATCTTCAGCGTGCTGGCCGGTGCGAGCTGCCAGTGCGGGTTCTTGGCGGCCAGCACCTTGCCGGACTCGGCGTCGGACACGATCCACGAACGGGCCGTCAGCGTGTCCGGGCCCGGCAGCTTCGGGGCGCCGGGCTTCAGGGCCACCTGGACGCCGGGCGTCCCCAGCCGGTCCCCGCCGATCTGCGACATCTTCGTCGGCGGCTTGGGAGCCTTGGGCTCCTTGGGGTCGGCGTGGGCGGTGCCGGCCAGGAGCGGGGTGGCCAGCAGTCCGGTGGAAGCCAGCGCGGCGACGGTGCGCAGGGGGAAGCCGTGACGTGCCGCACGCCCGGCACTGCCGGTCGTGGCCGAAGCATTCGGGGCGGTCGGGTCGGAGGAAGCCGTGGAAGCACAGAAGGTCGTCGGCACGTCGGTGAACGTACCCGCCTTTGCCCGGGACGCCGACAGCACCCCACGGAAGAGTGCCCCTGCCGACCGCCGGATGGAGCCGCTGCCCATACTGGGAGGTATGAAGCTCTCTCGCCCCGTGTCCTGGTTCCTGCTCGCCTTCGGGGTGTGGAGCTGGTTCATCTGGATCACTTTCGTCAAAAACCTCTGGAAGGACGGGAGCGGTCTCGCCTTCGACGATGCGGGTGACCCGACCGCCTACTTCTGGGTCCATCTGCTGCTCGCAGTGACTTCCTTTCTCTTGGGGACGGCGATCGGGGTGATCGGGTTCCGTGGCGTACGCGCCTTGCGCCGCGAGGCCGCGGACCACACGCCCCAGCCACCCGCTTCCTCCTCATCCGGCTCCTGAACCACGGGCACGGGGAGAGCCGCCGTGATCTTCGCCCTGATCGTGGTCCCGGTCCTCGGACTGTTCTTCGGCGTGCACCGCTACCTGTGGTGCCGGCTGGTCCGTGACACCACCACCCCAGGCAGCCGGCCCCGCCGTACGGGCACCGTCGCCGCCTTCGTCCTCCCCCTGACCACCCTCGCCGCCTTCCTGTCCGGCCGTGCCGGCGCCCCCTTCCCCCTCCAGCAGGCACTGGCCTGGCCCGGCTATCTCTGGCTGGCCCTGGTGCTCTACCTCACCCTGGCGCTGCTGGCAGGAGAAGTGGTCCGGGCGGCATGCCTGCGAGCCGTACGCACCCGCGAGCGCACGGAGCAGGTCCCGTCGTCATCCACCGATCACGGGCACAAGCCCCGCGCCCAGACCCCACCACCGACTCCGGAACCCACCCCCGACCCCTCCCCGGCCCCGCATCCCACCCAGCCCCCATCCCCTTCCCCTTCCCCATCCCCTTCCTCCGCCCCCACGCTCCTCCCGCCCCGCACCCCCGCCCTGCCGCCGCTCGCGACCCCGCCGCGCCGCCTCTTCCTCGCCCGGGCGGTCGCCGCCGGCGCCTCCCTCGCCGCCACGGCCGCCGTCGGATACGGCACCGCCACGACACTCCGCGGACCGGTGGTCAAGCGCGTTACGATCCCGCTGGCCAAACTGCCGCGCGCCGCCCACGGCTTCCGGATCGCCGTCGTCAGCGATATCCATCTCGGCCCGGTCCTCGGCCGCGCACACACCCGGCGCATCGTCGAGACCATCAACCGCACCCGCCCCGACCTGGTGGCCATCGTCGGCGACCTGGTCGACGGCAATGTCGCCGACCTCGCCCCGGCGGCCGAGCCATTGCGTGAACTGCAATCCCGGTACGGGTCGTATTTCGTCACCGGAAATCACGAGTATTACTCCGGCGCCGACCAATGGGTCGACCACGTACGGGAATTGGGCATTCACCCCCTGGAGAACGCCCGCACCGAACTCCCCGGCTTCGACCTCGCCGGCGTCAACGACGTCGCGGGCCAGACCGAGAGCGCCGGCCCCGACTACGACCAGGCCCTCAGCGACCGCGACCCCGCCCGCGCCGTCGTCCTGATGGCCCACCAGCCGGTCACCATCCACGACTCCGTCCGCTACGGCGTCGACCTCCAGCTCTCCGGCCACACCCACGGCGGCCAGATGTGGCCCTTCACCTACATCGCCGACGCCACCAACCCCACCATCGCCGGCCTGGAACGCTACGGCGACACCCAGCTCTACGTCTCCCGCGGCGCAGGCACCTGGGGACCACCGGTACGGCTGGGGGCACCGCCGGACGTTACGGTGGTCGAACTCGCGTCGCTGCGCGCCTGATCGGGCCCGGGAAGAGTTGCGCTACGTCGGTAACAACCCGTCGACAAAGTTCGGTCGCATCGTGCACTAAATCGTACACATTCCGACATTCGATCTTGCAGCGAGGGCCCCCAACTCCCTAGTCTTGGCATTCTTTACGCTGCTCATACCGCAGGCTTCGTCGGCCTGTGAGGTGAGCCAACGGGGGAGTGAAACCAGTGGGTGAGCAGTTCAGGGTCGACCTCGACGAGCTCGACGGCGTCGTGCGCAAACTCAAGCATCTTCGCGGCGACATGGACGAACCCAGCCAGAAGGTGAAGTACAGCACGGCCATCCCGAAGTCGGCGTTCGGCTCCAGCTTCGACGAAGCCGAAAAGCTTGCCGCGTCGCACGACAAGATGCAGACGTACATGACTCAGGTGATCACTGCGCTCTCCGAACTCATCACGGATTTCGGAGACAAGACCGAGCGCAGCCGTGGCGCGTACGAGGACCAGGAGCACGAGACCAAGGCGTCCATGCGCCAAGGCAGCTGAGTCCGCAGTAAAACGAACGCCAGACTGACGATCAGGGGGAGGCCATGTCCGACACACCCGCGACATCCGGCACCGAAGAGTACGAAAAGAAGATCAACGAAAAGAACCGAAAAGAGCAGATCAAAGAAGATTTCGGTTCGTACAAGCCTGTCGAGAAGTCCAGCTCGAATTTCCATGGTCACGGACTCGACGCACTCCGGGCGATGGTCAAGAATTCCGACCCGGACGCCATTGAGAGTGCGGGCGATCACTGGCGAGCGTCGGCCGACCGCCTTGCAGGTGAAGACGGGCAGGGGGGAATTCGTAAGGCGTTCATGGACGCTGTCGACCATGCCTCGGCGCACTGGCACGGCGCCGCGGCGGATGCCTTCCGGCGAGAAGCGCAGAAGGTCCTGAAGAAGATCGACCTGACCTATCGCCATGCGCGGAACGTTGAGGGTGCCCTCATCGGACGTCGCGAGTCCGGGCCGCAGGGCGGTATCGCGCACAGCTTGCGTGAAGCCAAGAAGACCATGTCGAAGATCGAGGACGCCGGCAAGGTCGAGGGCTTCTTCGACACCAATGGCAAAGACGGCGCTGACCAGCAGTTCCATAAGGACATGGCCAACCCGAAGATGGACGCCAAGATGGCGCTTGAGCTCAACCGGGACAATCTCTCCCTGAGTAAAGAGCGTCAGGTCGAAGCGGTCATCGTCATGGAAGAGCTGGCGAGCAACTACCGGGCACACACTCCGCCCTTTTCCGATGCCGTCGGTCCCCCGCCCGGACGTGGCCATGACTGGCCTACCGAGCCGAGGGAGCCTACGCATCCCGCGCCCGTCAATATGCCGACTCCCGGTGGCCCGCGCGTCAAGCCGTCCCAACTCTCCCCGCACGGGCCGAGTGGCCCGAGCGCGCCGTTCGACCCGAGTGGCGTGAACATCAAGCCGTCGTCTCCTCCCGTGCGGACGGACCTCGATGGCGTGCAGGGCGGCACCTTGACGCCGGCCAACCCGCATGTCCCCGGCGGCGGTTCCACCGGCGGTGGTGGCCACAGCGGTGGTGGGGGTGGCGGTGGTTCGACCGGCATGCCCGGCGGAATGATGCCCGTCATGCCTGGCAAGAGAGGCGGCTCCCTGGGGCCCGGCGGCGCTAGCCGCGGCGGAGCCATGGGGGGCCGGTCCGGGGCGAGCCGTACGGGCATGCCTGGTGGGGCTGGAGCGGGCCGTGCGGGCATGCCCGGCGGAGCCGGAGCGGGGCGTCCGGGAATGCCCGGCGGCGGAATGGGTGGCGGAGCCGGAGGCGGCGCCGGCCGCGGCGGTGCTGCCGGGCGCAGCGGTGCGCAGGCCCGTACCCCTGGCGGCATGGTCGGTAAGCCGGGTGCACCCACGGGTGGCGCCAAGCAGGGCGGCTCCGGGCTGCACCGCAGCCGCGGGGGCGCGATGGCCGGCCAGGGCATGGCCGGTGCCCCTGGAGCCAAGGGGAACGGCAAGGAGAAGGAGCGCACCACCGGTCAGCGCCCCGATTACCTGATCGAGGACGAAGAGACGTGGACTCCGCAACGTAATGTGGCGCCGCGAGTCATCGAGTAGGGCGGCGAACGCCGACGATGCTGTCGGCGTTTGAAGGGGTGCTCCGTGCGTCCGCGTAACGGAGCACCTCGTCAGGCGGTCACCATCCGCCCGGAACGGAAGCAATGAGGAGCAAGGCATGAGGGTCACACGAACTCTGCGCGCGACCATCGGTGCTGCGCTGACCGGAGCGCTGTTTCTGGGCACGGGCGGCTCGGCAGTGGCGGACCAAAACAGGGACGCCCAGTGGCCGTTGACCGCCTTCGGTGCCCAGGACATCTGGAAGAAGAGCACCGGCAAGGGTGTCACTGTGGCCGTCATTGAGAAGGCGTTCCGCAAGACCCATCAGGACCTCACGGGCCGGTTTCTCCCCGGCAAGGACTTTCCCAACCCGAGGAATGACGGCGCCCCGTACCTGAACCCGGGCGAAGACCGCCGCGATCACGGTACCGGCATGGCCGGTCTCATTGCCGGGCAAGGGCATGGCCCCGGTGGCTCTGCAGGTATGAAGGGACTGTCGCCCGGGGTGAAGCTCTTGCCCTTGACGGCGGACAAGACGGTTCCCGCTGCAACTCGCTATGCGGTGGATCACGGAGCCGACGTCATCAATATGTCATTCGGGGTGGACCCGAATACGCCGGACATGTGCGAATCCATCCATTACGCGGTGGAAAAGGGCGTCGTGGTGGTGGCGGGTGTCGGCAATGATGGGCAGTCGGAGAAGAATCTGCCGTCCGCTTGCCCCGGTGCGATCGGAGTCGGCGCCGTCGATGAGTACGGGAACGTCTGGTCGATGAGTAACCACAACTCCGCTGTCGACGTTCTTGCGCCCGGCGTGGACGTCCCGGTCCTTGGCGGCAAGAGCGATTCTCACTACGGCACGACCGATGGTACTTCCGTTGCCACCGCCTACGTCTCCGCCACAGTCGCCCTGCTCCGCGAGAAATACCCCAACCTCACGCCGGGGCAAATTGCCAACCGCCTTGTGAAGACAGCCGGTCTGAGCCCTTCCGTGAAAAAGAAGCACCTCAAGCTTCCCGATGATCATTACGGGTATGGCTACATCGTTCCCGAGGCCGCCCTCAATGAGGACATCCCCGCAGGCCCCGCGCAGGGCCCCCTGCCCATGCCGAAGGGGAAGGCGTCCAAGACGCCCGTCACCGCCGGCGTGAAGAATGGACCGAACCCGAACCCGCCGATGAGCATGGGTGAAAAGCTCACGCTCTTCGGCGGTATCGGGCTCGGCGTGCTCGTCGTCATCGGCATCATCATCGCCGTCGTGGTCGCCGTCCGCCGCCGCAACAACCCTGGCCCCCAGGCCTGGGGCTGAGCGCAGCCTGGTCCACCCCCTGCGTGGATGGACCGCACAACGAGCCGTGTCCGGGTGCATGCCGGACACGGCTCGTTGCGTATCCGGCTCCGGGCCGGGCTCATCCGGAAGACGACCGGGGCGGGAACGGCAGTGGTCCGGTGCGGTGCCGGTGCCGGGTGAAGTGTCGGTGGGTGGCGCTCTCGACCTTGCAGGGCGGTGAAAACCGGGCGACACCGCTCCGGGTGCGCTGTTAGCTTCCCGGATCATGGACCCCGTAGGTGAAAAAGCAATACGTGCCTCGTTCGTCAATTGCTCGAAGGGTGAGGCGAGCAGGATTCATTTGCCCGTGGGCCTGGCTGAACTCCCGTGGGATGACCTGGACTTCTTGGGGTGGCGGGATCCGGGGGCGCCGGACCGGAGTTATCTGGTGGCGCCGCGGGGTGACGGGATCATCGGGGTGACCTTGCGGGTGCCGCAGGGTGTGCGGCGGAGCTTCACCAAGACGACGGTGTGTTCGGTCTGTGTGACCGGGCATCCCGGGTCCGGAGTCAGCCTGCTCGCCGCGCGCCGGGCCGGGGCGCTGGGACGGCAGGGGAACACCGTCGGGACGTATCTGTGTGCCGACCTCGCATGCTCCCTCTACGTCCGGGGACGCAAGCGGTCCCAGCTCGCGGGGCGGCATGAGGAGACGCTGCCGCTGGAGGAGCGGATCGCTCGTACCGTGCGGAACCTGGACGCCTTCCTGGACAAGGTTCTTGAGGGCGAGTGAGCAGCACTGTGTCGGCCGGGCCGGTGTGAGGTCAGGGCTTCTGGAAGACAACCTCGGGGTTGGCGGCGGATGGGCCGTCCAGCAGGGTCCGGGGTATGCCGCGCAGCTGCTGGTCGAAGAAGGCGGTCACGTAGTCACGGGTGATCTCGCCGGAGCGCTTGCCGGAGAGCGGGGCGTTGGGGTCGGTGACGCCGAGCTGCGCGCCCAGGACCGGCAGGTCGATAAAGGTGAAGTGGCCGGCGTCGCGCACCGTGAGCCAGCGCTTCCAGCCGTCCAGGCGGTGCCAGTCGCGCAGCCAGCTGGTGTCCTCGTGGCCCGGCGCATGGCCGTTGAGGCCGCCGAACATCAGGAAGGGCCGCCCGTCGAGCCCCGAGCGCGGGACGGGGGCGAAGAAGGTGCCGTCCATGTTCACCCCGGCGCGGATCCGCCGGTCGGCCGCCATGGCGCTTGCCGCGCTGTTGCCGCCGATGGAGTGTCCGGCGGTGCCGATCCGCTTCGGGTCGATCATTGCCGAGTGCCGCCAGGCCGGGGCGTGGTGGCGGCCGGGCGCGGCCGTCAGGGTGTCGATGACGAAGGAGATATCGGCGGCGCGGCCGTCGGCGACCTTGGCCATGAGCTTCCGCTGGGCCTTCTCGGGAGCCTTGTTGACCGTGTCACAGGCGACACAGGTGAGGGTGCGGCCGCCGGGGAAGGTGGTGCCGAAGGACTCGTGGGCGTGGTCGAGCAGGGCGACGACATAGCCGCGGGAGGCCAGCTCCTCGGAGAGCAGGGAGAGCGTCGCACGGTTGAGGGTGAAGCCCGGAGAGAGCACCACCAGGGGGTGCTTGCCGCCGATGGAGCGGGCCCCGGTGCGGGCGTGGGTCCGGGTGGCGGCCAGCTGCTCGGGCGGCAGCGCGTCCGCGTGCTTGATGCCCTCCAGAAGAGGCCGGGCCTCTTCGATGGCCATGTAGGGAGCGCGGGCGCCGCCGGTGTTGGGGTGGGCCGGGTAGTACATCGACGCCATCAGCTCGCGCGGGCCCGCGGACGGTACCCAAGGGTCCTTGCGGTGGGTGTCGGTGAGCGGGAGGGTGTCACGTCCGACCGCGTACGGCCCGGTGGGGCGGGGGAGTTCGAGGCGGGTGGGGGCGGCGGGGGCCGTGGGCGACGCGGTGTGGGCGGCGGGAGGTGCGGGGGCCGCGACGGCGGTGCCGGCGGCGGCGAGGGGCAGGGGGAGCGTGACGGCGAGGAGTAACGCGGCAGCCCCACGGCGAATTCGGTTCATGACCGGAGCGTAAGCAGAGCCTCTCGCTGCTGGTACTGACGAAAGTCATGATTCGCGGAGGGCGCTACCGGGAGCGTCAGGGCCTGGCGGGAGCCTCAACCCTCCGGTGCAACCGGCAGCCCCCGGCGTCACTGGATAGCCGCTGGCGTCACCGGAAGCCCCCGGGGCGTCGGAAGCCCCCCGGCCCCCCCCGGCACCCCCGGCATCCCGCGTCCCCTTCCCGGTCAGCAGCACCTCCCCCCGTCACAACCCCTCCCGCCCGAGAAAGCCCTGGATCAGCCCCTCCCACTCCTCCGGGCGTTCGACCATGGGCAGATGGCCGGTGGCTATCTCGGTGTATACGGCGCCGGGGATGTGGTCCGCCAGATAGCGCGAGTGGGACGGGTGCACCAGTGCGTCCAGAGTGGTGGCGATGACCAGGGTGGGCACCGAGATGCCGGGAAGATCGGCAGTAGTGTCCAAGGTCCGTACGAGTGCCGCCTGTTCGGCGGAGCCGCTCGGTGGGAGGGACGGGTCCGGGTCCAGTGCGGCGGCCCGTTCCGCGGAGGACAGGGCGTTGAAGTGGTCGGGTGCGAAGCCGCTGAGGGCTCGGGCCCGGGCGAAGCCTGTGTAGTCGGCACGCTCCAGGAGGTGCAGGTACAGGTCGAGCCAGACGGTTGTGCGGGCATCCGCCGCGGCGAGGCCCGCCGTCAGCACGAGGCCGCGCACCCGCTCGGGATGGCGGGTGGCGGCCCGTACGGAGACGGCCGTGCCCATCGAGTAGCCGATCAGGGTGAAGGTCTCCAGACCGGCCGCGAGGGCCTCGGCGACCAGGGCATCGGCCAGTGCGTCCAGCTCCAACGGGCCGGTGGCGCGCGGGGTTTTGCCGGAGCCCGGGTAGTCGGGGGCCACCACGCGATGGCCCGAGGCGACCAGTGCAGGGATGAGGTCGCCGTAGTTGCCCTGGATGCTGCCGGTCGCCCCGTGTGCCAGCAGGATGCCGGGGCCGGCGGGATCACCGGCGACGGTGGTGGACAGGGGCGGGAGGGCGGCGGCCGCGTTGGCCGCGGCGGGAATCTGCGTCATGCGGAAGAGGTTGCACCTTGACGCCGGTGTGAAGGTCAAGTCGGCCCGGGCACCCGGCAGTCCGGCACCCGGCAGTCCGGCACCCGGCAGTCCGGCACCGGGCACCCGGCAATACGGGCACCCGGCGCCCGGCAACGGCCCGGCGCGGAGGGGAACGGATGCAGAGCGGAACGGATACAGAGGGGAACGGATGCGGGGGAAACAGATGCGGATCGGTGAGCTGGCGCACCGTACGGGAGTCAGCACGCGAGTGCTGCGCTACTACGAGGAGCGGGGGCTGCTCCGAGCGCAGCGGGACGCGAACGGCTACCGGCGCTATGACGAAGAGGAGTCGGTGGAGCGCGTCGGGCGGATCCGGGAACTCCTCGCCCTCGGGCTGAACACCGACGACATCGGTGCGGTGCTGCCCTGCGCCCAGGGCGGCCCCGGGCTGATGCCGTGCGCGTTCTCCTCCGGCATCGTGGAACGGCAGATGTCCCAACTTGAGGCAGAAATAGCAGAGTTGAGCAGGCGGCGGGCCGCGCTCGAAGCGTATGCGCAGGTCATGGAGGAGCGCCGGGCGGAGGACGAGGCGCTGGCGGCGAGGGCGCTGCGGTCGGCCTGAGTGGTCCGGGGGAAGGCTTCCGGCGGGGGAGGGAGGCTACCCGCGGGTTTCGGTTGCGGCAATGTACCCGCCGGACAGATCCTCGTGGCACGCCGCTCGGGGAGGCGGCGCAGAACCAGGGGGACGACGTGCTGCGAGTGCACTTCACCGCGCAGGATCTGGCGCGTACGAGAGTGGCCGAAGGGGCCGACCCGTTATGGGAGACGGTGCTGAGCCTGCACGCCCTGCGGGAGAACCGGGCCGAACCGGCGCTGGCCGCCTGGCGGCAGCATGCCGTACGGCACGGGCCGGGGCCGCTGCGGACCCTGCTGCCGCTGGTGCCACGGCACGGCTACTTCCCGGACTTCCTCACACCGTTCGCGGGCCTGGACGGGGTCGAGCCGGGGCTGGAGGCCGTGATGAGCACCCCACGGGAGCGGCTGCGGTCCGAGCTGGTGCTGCTGTCGGGGCACCGGGCGCTGCCGGGCTGGTCGCGCGGGATCGCGGACGGTGAGCCGGCCGCCCTGCGCCATCTGGCGCGCAGCCTGCGGACGTACCACCACCGGGCGGTGGCACCGAGCTGGCCGCGGATCGCCGAACGCGTCGGCCTCGACCGGGCGTTGCGCAGGCATGCGCTGGCGCAGTCCGGGGCGGAGGCGATGCTGCGGACGTTCGGGCCGGTGATGCGCTGGCGGCCGCCGGTGCTGGAGGCCGGCTATCCGGTGGAGCGGGACCTGTACCTGGAAGGGCGGGGGCTGGTGTTCGTCCCGTCGTACTTCTGCCGCGACGTACCGGTGGCGCTGGTGGACGACGCCCTGCCGCCGGTGCTCGTGTACCCGGCGAAGGAGAGGGTGAGCGACCGTGCCGAAGGGCCCCGCCTCCGGGGGTACGGAGGCGAGGCCCTTCGGGAGGTGCCGTCACTGCTCGGCGGCCGGGTGGGGACCCGGATCGCCGCCGGGCTCAGAAGCGGCGGGTGATCAGCGCCCGCTTGACTTCCTGGATGGCCTTGGTGACCTCGATACCGCGCGGGCAGGCGTCCGTGCAGTTGAAGGTCGTCCGGCAGCGCCAGACGCCGTCCTTGTCGTTGAGGATTTCGAGCCGCTGCTCGCCGCCCTCGTCACGCGAGTCGAAGATGAAGCGGTGCGCGTTGACGATCGCCGCCGGGCCGAAGTACTGGCCGTCGTTCCAGAACACCGGGCACGAGGACGTGCAGGCGGCGCACAGGATGCACTTGGTGGTGTCGTCGAAGCGCTCGCGGTCCTCGGCGGACTGCCGGCGCTCACGGGTCGGCTCGTTGCCGGTCGTGATCAGGAACGGCATCACATCGCGGTACGCCTGGAAGAAGGGCTCCATGTCGACGACAAGGTCCTTCATCACCGTGAGGCCCTTGATGGCCTCGACCGTGATCGGCTTCTCCGGGTTGATGTCCTTGATCAGCGTCTTGCAGGCGAGACGGTTGCGGCCGTTGATGCGCATGGCGTCCGAGCCGCAGATGCCGTGGGCGCAGGAACGACGGAAGGTCAGCGACCCGTCCAGCTCCCACTTGATCTTGTGGAGGGCGTCCAGGACGCGCTCCTTGGGGTCGATCTGCAGCTGGAAGTCCTCCCAGCTGGCGTCCTCCGAGACCTCCGGGTTGAACCGGCGGATCCGGAAGGTGACCGTGATCAGGTGCGAAGCGCCGGCCTCGGCCGTGTCCGCAGCCGCGGAGTCCTTGTCGAGAGTCGGGGTGCTCATCAGTACTTACGCTCCATCGGCTGGTAGCGGGTCTGCACGACCGGCTTGTAGTCGAGGCGGATCGACTCGACGCCGTCTGCGCCCACCTCGCGGTACGCCATGGTGTGCCGCATGAAGTTGACGTCGTCGCGGTTGGGGTAGTCCTCGCGGTAGTGGCCGCCGCGGGACTCCTTGCGGGCCAGCGCGGACACGGCCATGACCTCGGCCAGGTCGAGGAGGTTGCCCAGCTCGATGGCCTCCAGCAGGTCGGTGTTGAACCGCTTGCCCTTGTCCTGGATGGACACGTTCAGGTAGCGCTCGCGCAGCTCGCCGATCTTCTCGACCGCGGACTTGATCGTCTGCTCGGTGCGGAACACCATCACATTGGCGTCCATGGTCTCCTGGAGCTCCTTGCGGATCTCGGTGATCCGCTCGCTGCCCGTGGAGTTGCGCAGCCGCTCGACCTGGTCGACGACCTGCTGCGCCGGGTTCTCGGGGAGCTCGACGAACTCGGCGGTGGCCGAGTACTCCGCCGCGGCGATGCCGGCCCGGCGCCCGAAGACGTTGATGTCCAGGAGCGAGTTGGTGCCCAGGCGGTTGGCGCCGTGCACGGAGACACAGGCCACCTCGCCGGCGGCGTACAGACCCGGGACGACCGTGGTGTTGTCCGCCAGGACCTCACCCTCGACGTTCGTCGGGATGCCGCCCATGGCGTAGTGCGCGGTCGGCTGGATCGGGATCGGGTCCGTGTAGGGCTCGATACCGAGGTAGGTCCGCGCGAACTCGGTGATGTCCGGGAGCTTGGCGTCCAGCTGCTCCGGCGGCAGGTGGGTCAGGTCCAGGAAGACGTGGTCGCCCTCGGGACCGCAGCCGCGGCCCTCGCGGATCTCCGTGTAGATGGAGCGCGAGACGACGTCACGCGAGGCGAGGTCCTTCATGACGGGCGCGTACTTCTCCATGAAGCGCTCGCCGTCCTTGTTGCGAAGGATGCCGCCCTCGCCGCGCGCACCCTCGGTCAGGAGGATGCCCATGCGCCAGATGCCCGTCGGGTGGAACTGGAAGAACTCCATGTCCTCCAGCGGCAGCCCGCGGCGGTAGGCCGCGGCCTGGCCGTCACCGGTCAGGGTGTGCGCGTTGGAGGTCACCTTGAAGAACTTGCCGGTGCCGCCGGACGCGAAGATGATCGCCTTCGCCTGGAAGACGTGGATCTCGCCGGTGGCCAGCTCGTACGCGACGACGCCCGCGGACTTCTTGACGCCGTCGACGTCCTGGAGCAGCAGGTCGAGCACGTAGAACTCGTTGAAGAACTCCACGCCCTCCTTGACGCAGTTCTGGTACAGCGTCTGGAGGATCATGTGGCCGGTGCGGTCCGAGGCGTAGCAGGACCGGCGGACCGGGGCCTCACCGTGGTTACGGGAGTGACCGCCGAAGCGGCGCTGGTCGATCGTGCCGTCCGGCGTGCGGTTGAACGGCAGGCCCATCTTCTCGAGGTCGAGGACCGAGTCGATGGCCTCCTTCGCGAGGATCTCGGCGGCGTCCTGGTCGACCAGGTAGTCGCCACCCTTGATCGTGTCGAAGGTGTGCCACTCCCAGTTGTCTTCCTCGACGTTCGCGAGGGCCGCGGCCATACCGCCCTGGGCGGCGCCGGTGTGGGAGCGGGTCGGGTAGAGCTTTGTCAGGACCGCGGTGCGGCTGCGCTTCGTCGACTCGATGGCCGCGCGCATGCCCGCGCCGCCGGCGCCGACGATGACGGTGTCGTACTTGTGGATCTTCATGGTTCCAGTCAGCCCCGGCTTCAGGAGATGTTCGGGTCGAAGGTGAAGATCACCAGCGTGCCCAGAAGGACGGTGAACACCGTCGCGGTGTACAGCAGCATCTTCAGCCAGAAGCGGGTGTTGTCCCGCTGTGCGTAGTCGTTGATGACCGTACGCAGGCCGTTGGCGCCGTGCAGCATGGCCAGCCACAGCATCAGCAGGTCCCAGACCTGCCAGAACGGCGAGGCCCAACGGCCGGCCACGAACGCGAAGCCGATCTTGGAGACGCCGCCGTCGAGGACCAGCTGGATCAGCAGGTGGCCCAGGACCAGGACGACCAGCACGATGCCGGACAGCCGCATGAACAGCCAGCCGTACAGCTCGAAGTTCGTGCGGGTCGACTTCGGGGTCTTGCCGGTGCGCTTGCGCGGCGGCTCGATGACCGGAGCGGGGTTGTCCACGTCGTAGAGCGTGACGTTGTCCGCCGCGGGGGCCCCTGCGGAGGTGGTTTCAGCAGACATCTCGCGTCAGCTCCCGAACAGCGTGCGCAGGGTGTGCTGCAGCACGGGGTAGAAGGCACCGGCCATCAGTACGGCCCAGATACCGACAACGGTCCACAGCAGCTGCTTCTGGTACTTCGGGCCCTTCGACCAGAAGTCCACGGCGATGACCCGGAGGCCGTTGAGCGCGTGGAAGAGGATGGCGGCCACCAGGCCGTACTCCATCACGTTGACGATAGGCGTCTTGTAGGTCGCAACGACGTCGTCGTACGCCTCGGGGGAGACGCGTACGAGTGCGGTGTCGAGGACGTGAACGAACAGGAAGAAGAAGATGAGGACGCCGGTGACTCGATGAGCCACCCAGGACCACATGCCTTCCCGGCCGCGGTACAGCGTTCCAGCCGGCACGGAAAAACCCTCCGGGAGCGGGGATTGGGGCCAGCCGGCTTCTCTGTCGGTCGGGCCCGGCCGGGTACGGTCCACCGGCCCTGGCCATCGTAGCGACGTGTTGTCGGTTCCTTGCGCCGGGGTCCTTAGGTGTGATCAAACAGGCACCAACGGGCTATCACACAAGCACGAACCGGAATGTTCCAGGTCACATGCCGCGATCCGTCACGGGCCGGAGGCCGTCAGCCGGGTCAGCCGTCCGCGGGTCAGCCGGCGCAGTTCGTCCGCGGCGACCGCCCGCTCCTCGTCCGGTTCATGGCCCAGCCGGGTGCGGATCCCGGACAGCACCTGGTCGAGCAGCTCCTCGTCGCGATAGCCGTCCAGGCAGATCACGAAGACATGGCGGAAGCGCCGCTCGTACTCGGCGTGCGCGGCGCGCAGCGCGGTGTGGGCGGCCAGGGTGCCGGGGCCGCGGGCGCCGACGAGCGGCTGGGAGGAGAGCGACTCCTCGGCGAGCGCCTCGTCCAGCTCGGCCGCGGTCAGGTCGTAACAGGCCTCGTCGGCCGCGGCGAGCAGGGACTCCCGGTCCGGGTACGGGCGGTGCGCGGCGACCCGCTCGGCCCAACGGCGGCTGCCGCAGCAGCTCAGGAGCACGGCCAGGACGTCCTCCCTGGTGAGGGCGTTGAAGCGGGCGAGCCCGATGCCCTCGGCGCGGGGGTGCGGCAGCGCGGCGCCGCGGACCCGCGCGGATATGCCGCGCCGCGGGGGCTGCGGAGGGTGCAGCGTCGTCGGCCGGGCGGCCGGGATGTCACCGGACAGCGTGGGCTCCTCGGACGGATGCGAATAGGTCGGTTCGACAGGTGCGGGACGGACGACTGAAGGAAGCTGGGGGAGAAGCGGACCGAAGCCGGGACGCGGACGACGCGGCGGCGGGTATGGCGGTGGTGCGTGTGCGACGACACCCCGGCGGTATCCGGAGTTCCGGGAGAGCCCTGAAGGGGGTGACGAAGGAGACGCCACGCTAACGACGCTTGGCGACCACTGTCCGACGGATGCGCGAATTTCACCCGGATGGGAGAGCTTTCGCGCCTTCCCTGGACGACCAGCTCCGCACACCTGGCAATGCCTTCGCCCCGAAAAGTGAGGATTGCACGATGTCGAACCCGATGCGGCCGCCGCGCGCCCCGCGGCCCTCGGCCTCCCCGCGCCCCACGCAGCCGATGACGGGCAAGGGCCCGGCGGCCCGGTCCGCGCTGCCGGCCGCGGCGCTCGCCGGTGCCCTGCTGCTCGCCGGCTGCTCCGACGCCGCGGACACCGAGCCGCCCGGGAGCACCAGCGCCAAGATGAACCCCACCTCCGCCGCCACCCCGACCTGGGCGCCGGTGACCGGGACGCCGCAGGTCATCCCCGCCGTCCGCGACTTCCGCCGGGCCGACGGCCGCGGCTGGCGGCCCAGCAAGGGGGCCCGGGTGGTCGTACCGGCCGGCGAGAAGAGCAATGTCGCCGACGAGGCCCAGCGGATGGCCCGCGACCTCGGCGGGCTGGCCGTCGTCTACGGCGACCAGACCGTACAGCCGGGCGACATCGAGGTGAAGCTGACGGGGAACGGTGCGGACCAGGCGAACAATGTGCCCGTCCAGGGCGCCGCCGACGAGGCCTACACACTCACCGCCGAGGGCACCCGGCTCACTCTCACGGCCCCCACCGACGCCGGAATTTTCTACGGCACCCGCACCGTCAAGCAGGCCGTGCGCGCCGCCGGCGGGCTCCCTGAGGGCACCATCCAGGACCGTCCGGGCCGTCCGCAGCGCGGTATGTCACTGGACAACGCCCGCAAGCCGTTCACCCAGGACTGGATCGAGGCCCGGCTCCGGGAGATCGCCGACCTCAAGCTCAACCAGTTCCAGCTGCACTTCTCCGACGACCAGGGCTTCCGCATCCAGAGCGACACCCACCCCGAGATCGTCTCCGCCGACCATCTCACCAAGGCCCAGATCCGCCAGATCATCGCGCTCGCGCGCAGCCTGCACATCTCCGTCATCCCGGAACTCGACTCGCCGGGTCACCTGGGTGCCGTGCTCAAGCACTATCCCGACCTGCTGCTGCGCCGCGCGTCGGGCAGCGTGGTCCCCGGTGCGATCGATATCTCCAACCCCAAGGCGGCCCCGCTGATCGACTCGCTGCTGAAGGAAATGAGCGAGCTGTTCACCAACCCCAAGGGCGCGCCCGCCTACTGGCACCTGGGCGGCGATGAGTACCAGGCCCTGCTGTCGTCCACCCCGGCGACCACATATCCGCAGCTCACCCGGGCCGCACGGCAGAAGTACGGACCCAACGGCACCATCGCGGACCTGGCGACCGGCTGGCTCAACGACCGGCAGAAGACCGTGGAGGCGAAGGGCAAGAACCGCATCGAGGCCTGGAACGACGGATTCTTCTCCAGCCCGCGGGCGTCCGCCGACAAGAACCGGATGGTCGACTACTGGACCGGCAAGGAAGCCGGGCACCGTGACCCCTCGGCATTCCTGCGCGAGGGCCGCAACGTCATGAACTTCAACGACGAGTACCTCTACTACGTGCTCGGCGAGCCCAACCAGTTCGTCTACCCGACCGGCCAGCGGATCTACGAGAGCTGGACCCCGCTGGTGATCCGCGGCACCGGGGCGGTGGCGGTGCCCGCGAGCATGACCGGTCCGGACCGGATCCCCGGGGCGCGCTTCGCGATCTGGTGCGACCGGGCACAGGCGCAGACCGCCCCGCAGGTGGCGGCCGGTATCCGGCTGCCGCTGGCGGCGCTGGCGCAGAAGACCTGGGACCCGCGGACGCCCGCCCTGTCCTGGACGGGCTTCAAGGCGCTGGCCAACCGGGTGTGAGAGCGGGCCCGGTAAGAAACGGGTGAGAGAACCGGGCGAAGCACCGGGTGAGCGAACGAGGACGGCCGGGGCCGCCACCCCCCACAGGAGAGGCCCCGGCCGTCGTTCGCGAAGGGCCGGTAAAGGCCCCTATCCGATACAGCGCCAGACGCCGCGAAAGCGTCACACGGGGTACGGGCAGGGGTACGGCTAGTGGTCTGGACGCGGGCCCGATCAGGCCCGTAACGTGCGGATCCGCGCCGATGGGCGCACTGTTCACGCCGCTTGCCGCGGCCCGAAAAGCCGTCCTTGCCGGGAGTTCCAGATGGGTCCGAGCACGCGCTTCACCGGTGTGCCGGCCGCTGTGTGCTCCCGTGCTCCGGGCCCCGCCGGAGCGGGTGGTGCGCCCCTCCCGGGTGCGGAGCGCGGCGGCTCACGGGTTACGGTCAGCAGGAACATCCGGGTTACCGGGGGTTTCCGGCCGGCCGTGGCCGGCGGCGGGCGGTAGCCGGCACAGCTCCGGTGCCGCCGGCGGAGCCGGGCCGGTGACGTGGCCGGGTGAAGCGACAATGCAGCAAGGACCGGGCGGCGGACATTCCGCGTGCGACAGGATGGACCCGTGCGAGGGGACGACATTCAGCCGGACGACCGTCGGCTGACGGTGGCCGTGCAGGCGGCGCAGGCCGGCGACGAGGCGGCGTTCCGTACCGTCTACCGCGCCGTACATCCCCGACTTCTGGGGTATGTGCGGACCTTGGTGAGCGAACCGGACGTAGAGGACGTCACCTCCGAAGCCTGGCTCCAGATCACCCGTGACCTCGCCCGCTTCAGCGGGGACGCCGACCGCTTCCGCGGCTGGGCCGCCCGTATCGCCCGCAACCGCGCCCTCGACCACATCCGGATGCGCGGCCGCCGCCCGGCGATCGGCGGCGACGAAAGCGAACTGGCCGACACCCCCGCTGTGTCCGACACCGCGGGCGAAGCACTCGAAGCACTGGGCACCGGCCGCACCATGCGGCTGATAGCCCGGCTGCCGCAGGACCAGGCCGAGGCCGTGGTGCTCCGGGTGGTGGTCGGGCTCGACGCCAAGAGCGCCGCGGAAGTGCTCGGCAAACGGGCCGGCGCGGTGCGCACCGCCGCACACCGCGGGCTGCGACGGCTCGCCGAGCTCCTCGGCGAGGAGCCGGGAGCCGGCCCGGGCGGACGGCAGGACAGCAGTCAGGACGGCGGCGAAGGCGGCGCCGACCAGCAAGAAGGCGCCCCCTCCGGCCGGCCCTCAGCAGGCCCGCGCCGAGGTGGTGGAACGGTGAGTGGGGTGCCCGTACAGGGCAGAAGGCGCCGCGACGGCGTGGCGGAATCGTACGTACCAGGTGTGACGGAAACGGCCGCACGAACGCAGAAGGACATGTGATGGCCGACGACCGGTACAACTGGCTCGACAAGGACACCGCGGAGCGATTGCTGCGCGGTGAACAGGTCAGTGCCCGGCACGGTGACGGCGCACGCGAACTCGAACAGCTCCTGCAGGCCGCCTCCGCGGTTGGCGGCAAGACGCCCGGCACCGCCGAACTCCCCGGCGAAGAGGCCGCCGTCGCCGCGTTCCGGCAGGCTGCCCGCCGCGGCGCCGGCGCACACAACCGCGCCGCCGACGAACCGTCCCCGGCCGTCCGCGCCGCGCACACCACCGGCCTCGCCGAACGCACCCGCCTCGGCCGCCCCTTCCGGCGCGGCTTCGCCGTCGCGCTCGCCGCCTGCGCCATCGGCGGCGTCGCCGTCGGCGCCGGCACCGGTGTGCTGCCCAGCCCCTTTAGGGGCGGCGAACCCTCACCCGCCTCCAGCGTCTCCGCCGCCGAGAGCCCCGGCCCGCTCGACACCCGCGAGCCCGGCGCCCAGACCGACGGCACCACGGCGCACACCCCCGACGCCACCCCCGGCGGGGAATCGACGGGCCCCACCGGAACCCCCGCACCCGGCAGCAGCCCCGGCGCCACCAAGCACCCCGGCCGCGGCGCCCCCAGCGGCGGCACCGGACGCGACGACAGGCCCGGCGGCGACGGCACCCGGCCGCCCGGCCGCGGCGACACGAAGAACGTGCTGCTCGCCCTGTGCCAGAACTACGAGTCCGGCAAGCGGGACGCCATGGACCGCGACACCCTGCGACGCCTCGAACGCAAGGCCGGCGGCCCGGAGAAGGTGCACCTCTTCTGCCGCGCCTACCTGGCGCGCTACCAGGACGGCGGCAGCACGGGCGGCGACGACGGCTTCGGCGGCAGCACGGGCGGCTCCGGAGGCACCGGACAGAGCGGCGGCTCGGGCGGCGACGAGGACGACGACGAACACCCCTCCCAGACACCCGGCACCACCCCCGGCCCCGGCGCGACCGCCCCGGCCCCCACGCCCCCGGCGACCACCGCCGACCCCGGAAACGCCGTCCCGAGCGCAACCGCCACCCCGTAGGTGTGACGTTTTTTGAACCGGTGACGCAGTACTGAATGAAGCCGACTGGTCATCGGCTGCGCGAGGAGCCGGGGTTCCCCCCGTACCCACGGCTCAGCGCATCTGGCGCGGGCGGGGCACGTTCCCCCGGCCCTGCCCGCGCCCTTCTTTTGCGCCTAAGCCGGCGCCACCCCTCTTTGCGCCTAAACCGGCGCCGCTCTCGCGGATGTGGTTGCGGTGGGTGGGGGTGGAGCAATTGTCGCTTCGGTCAGAGCGTTGGGCTGGGCCCGTGGATTGCGTGCGGGCTCAGTGGTAGACGACCACCTTCGTGCCGCCCCTCACCGTGTGGAACAGGGCGGCGATTTTTTGTTTGTCGCGGACGTTGACGCAGCCGTGGGAGGCGCCGCGGTAGCCGTGGGCGGCGAAATCTGCGGAGTAGTGGACGGCCTGGCCGCCGCTGAAGAACATCGCGTAGGGCATGGCCGTGTGGTAGAGCGTCGAGACGTGATGGCGGCTCTTGAAGGTGATGTGGAAGGTGCCCTCGCGGGTGGGGGTGTACTGCGAGCCGAAGCGGACATCCATCGCCGAGACGATCCGGCCGTTGACCACCCAGGTGAGCGTATTGCTCCGCTTGCTGATGCAGATCACCCTGCCCCGCATGCAGCGCGGATCGGGGGTGCCGACCGGCCGGGTGGTGGGCGGGTAGAGCTCCGCGTGCGACGGCCGGCGGGTCTGTGAGCGCAGTGCGCGCCAGGCCGCGGGCTGCACGGTGCCCGTACGGGGCAGGCCCTGCCGCCGCTGGAAGGCGCGGACCGCGGTGGCGGTGACCGAGGCGTAATAGCCCGTCGGGGCGCGGCCGAACAGGCCCAGCTGGGCCAGCCGCGCCTGGAGTTCGCGGACCTGTGCGCCGCGCGAGCCCGGCGCCATCAGCGGCCTGGGGGCTGCGGGCGTGTGGTGGGCGGTGCGTGGGGGGTGTGGCTTGGTGGTGTGCCGGGCGTGCGCGGGGGGCGGGTGGTGGCCGAGCGGCGGGGGAGCGGGAGTGGTGGGGGCGTAGCGGGTGCCCTTGCTGTCCGGGGAACCGGCCCCGGTGACCGTCACCGGGCGGCAGCCCACCGCGAGCGCCGCCACCACCAGCACCGCGGCCACCGCCGGCGCCGTACGTCTTCCCCTGCTCCGCTGCATGCGCAACCCCCGGATCTCGGCGGCCCGACCGGCCATCGGTGACTCTTCCCAGTGCTGCGGGGCGGCGAACCTGCGGGCATGCTGTCAGCAAGGCGTAAACCCGGACGAACCGGTCACCCAATGGGAGGCGTACACCCATGGCGCACGAGTCGGGCAGTGTGCGGTACAACGAGAGCGGTCTGCCCATCGAGCCTGTGTACGGGCCGGAGGCGCTGGACGGCTGGGACCCGGAGCGCAGGCTCGGCGCGCCCGGCGGCTACCCCTTCACCCGGGGGGTGTATCCGTCGATGTACACCGGGCGGCCCTGGACGATGCGGCAGTACGCCGGCTTCGGCACCGCGCGCGAATCCAACGCCCGCTACCGGCAGCTGATCGCCCACGGCACGACGGGGCTCTCGGTCGCCTTCGACCTGCCGACACAGATGGGCCATGACTCCGACACCCCGATCGCCTCCGGCGAGGTCGGCAAGGTCGGGGTGGCCATCGACTCCGTCGAGGACATGCGGGTGCTGCTGGGCGGTATCCCGCTGGACAAGGTGTCGACGTCGATGACGATCAACGCACCCGCCGCGCTGCTGCTGCTCCTCTACCAACTGGTGGGGGAGGAGGAGGGGGTGGCGGCCAGTCAGCTGAACGGGACCATCCAGAACGATGTGCTCAAGGAGTACATCGCGCGGGGCACCTATATCTTCCCGCCGCAGCCGTCGTTGCGGCTGACCGCGGACATCTTCCAGTACTGCCGGGCCGAGATCCCCCGGTGGAACACCATCTCCATCTCCGGCTATCACATGGCCGAGGCGGGTGCCTCGCCCGCGCAGGAGATCGCCTTCACGCTCGCCAACGGCATCGCCTATGTGCGTACGGCCGTCGCCGCCGGGATGGACGTGGACGACTTCGCGCCCCGGCTGTCGTTCTTCTTCGTCTCCCGCACCACGCTGCTCGAAGAGGTCGCCAAGTTCCGTGCCGCGCGCCGGATCTGGGCCCGGGTGATGCGGGAGGAGTTCGGTGCGAAGAACCCCAAGTCGATGATGCTGCGGTTCCACACCCAGACCGCGGGGGTGCAGCTCACCGCCCAGCAGCCGGAGGTGAACCTCGCCCGGGTCACCGTCCAGGGGCTCGCCGCCGTGCTCGGCGGCACCCAGTCGCTGCACACCAACTCCTTCGACGAGGCCATCGCCCTGCCCACGGACAAGTCGGCCCGGCTGGCGCTGCGGACCCAGCAGGTGCTGGCGTACGAGACCGATGTGACCGCCACCGTCGACCCGTTCGCCGGGTCCTACGCCGTCGAGTCGATGACGGACGACGTGGCTGAGGCGGCCGTGGCGCTGATGCGGCGGGTCGAGGACATGGGCGGTGCGGTGGCCGCCATCGAGCGGGGCTTCCAGAAGGAGGAGATCGAGCGCAACGCCTACCGCATCGCGCGGGAGACGGACGCCGGCGAGCGGGTCGTGGTCGGCGTCAACCGCTTCCAGCTGGACGAGGAGGAGCCCTACGAGCCGCTGCGGGTCGACCCCGCGATCGAGGCCCAGCAGGTCGAACGACTCGCCACCCTGCGGGCCCGCCGCAACCAGCGCACGGTCTCCACGGCCCTGGGAGATCTGCAGAAGGCCGCCGAGGGCACGGACAACGTCCTCTACCCGATGCGCGAGGCACTGCGCGCGCGGGCGACGGTGGGCGAGGTGTGCGATGCGCTGCGGGGGGTGTGGGGGACTTATGTGCCGACGGATGCGTTCTGAGGGGGCAGTTGGGGCTGATGGGGGTGTGCGGGGGATGTCGCGGTGGCGGTGGTGGTGGGGGAGTCCGATGGGTGGTGGGGCAGGTTGCTGACGCGCGGGCGGTGGCGTGGCCGCTCGCGGTGCTGATGCTGGTGCGGCTAGCGAGTGCGGGTGTGGGGGCGGGAGCTTGTGACCGGTGAGCTGACCTGAGTCACACTGGTGCCATGTCGTCACCCCGCCGCGCGTGCCCCATCTGCACCCGAGAGATCGCCGTTGTCGGCGGCCGTTTCGCTCGCCATGATCCGCCCGGGCGGCGGACGGTGCTGGAGCTGATCTCCTGTCCGGGGTCGCGCAGGATGGCGCCGATGATGGCGCCGGCGGAGAAGCTGTTCGACCCGGAGGAGCCGCCGATCCCGGGGCAGCAGCCGCTGTTCTGAGGGGGGGACCCCGCCCGCGCGGTCAACTACGGTGCGAGGACGTCCAGTTCGGCCATGGCGCCGGCGGTGATCTCGCGGGTCAGGGATTCCGCCCGCGCCGCGTCGCCGGTGCGGATGGCTTCGGCGACCTGTACATGGAGGGTGACCGCGGCCGGGTCGGGGTCGGTGAACATCACATGGTGCTGGGTGCGGCCGGTCAGGACGGCGGCGACCACATCGCCGAGCCGGGCGAACATCTCATTGCCGGAGGCGGTCAGCACCACCCGGTGGAAGGCCATGTCGTGGACGAGGTAGGCGTCGAGCTGCTGGCCGCGTGAGGTGGCGACCATGCCCATCGCCTCTTCGGTGAGCCGGGCGCACTGCTCGGGGGTGGCGTGCTGGGCGGCCAGGCCCGCGGCGACCGGTTCGACGGCCGAGCGGAGGACGGTCAGCGAGCGCAGCTGGCGCGGGCGGTCGCGGCCGGCCAGTCGCCAGCCGATCACCCGTGGGTCGTAGACGTTCCACTCCTCGGTGGGCCGGACAGTCACCCCCACCCGGCGCCGGGAGGCGACCAGCTGCATGGATTCCAGTACCCGGATCGCCTCGCGGATGACCGTGCGTGAGACGTCGAAGCGCTGCTCCAGTTCGTCCGTACGCAAGATCGTGCCCGGAGGGTAGTCGCCCGCGGTGATCGCGGGTCCGAGGGACTCCAGCACCCGTGCGTGCAGTCCCTTCCCCTCGTTTTCCATGGGCCAAGCCTACGTTCCCGGCCCCTCGGCCAATTAAGTATGACGTTTGCATCACAGGCTCTTGAATACGTCGTACCTAATGGGTTTCAGTGGGGCCCGCACGAGGTCGATGAGGACAGCGAGGTACCACGGGATGAGCACCCCCGACGTGATCGTCGTGATGGGCGTGGCCGGCACCGGCAAGACCACGATCGGCCCGTTGGTGGCCGGCGCGCTGGGCGTCCCGTACGCCGAGGGTGACGACTTCCATCCGCCGGCCAACATCGCCAAGATGTCGGCCGGCATCCCGCTGAACGACGACGACCGGGGCCCCTGGCTGGATGCCATCGGAGCCTGGGCGCGCGAGCGGGCCGGGCGCGGCGGGGTGGTCAGCAGCTCCGCGCTCAAGCGCGCCTATCGCGACCGGCTGCGTGCCGTCGCCCCCGGCATCGTCCTGCTGCACCTCACCGGTGAGCGCGCGCTGATCGAGGAGCGGATGGCCGAGCGCAAGGGCCACTTCATGCCGACCGCGCTGCTGGACTCCCAGTTCGCCACGCTCGAACCGCCCGGGGCCGACGAGGCCGGTGTCACCGTCGATGTGGCCGGCACCCCGGAGGAGATCGCCGAGCGGGCGGTGGCCGCACTGCACGCGAGGGACGCGGCGGACGGTTAGGACGCCCCCCTCACCACCCGAACTCCCCCCACAGGTAACGCAGCACCCCTTCCCCCTCCGTCCAACCAAGGGAATCGCCGTGACACATCTCAGCGTCGAGATGCTCGCAGCGGACGCGGCCGAGCCGATCACCACGGCCGGTCACGCGCAGCTGGGCATCGCCGTCCTGGCCGGCATAGCCGTCATCGTCCTGCTCATCACCAAGTTCAAGCTGCATGCCTTCCTGGCGCTGATCATCGGCTCGCTGGTGCTCGGCGCGGTGGCCGGCGCACCGCTCGACAAGACCATCACCAGCTTCTCGGCGGGCCTGGGTACGACGGTCGCGGGCACCGGTGTACTGATCGCGCTCGGTGCCGTCCTCGGGCGGCTGCTGGCCGACTCCGGCGGCGCGGACCAGATCGTCGACACGATCCTGGCGAAGGCGAGCCGGAAGGCGATGCCCTGGGCGATGGTGCTGATCGCCGGGATCGTCGGGCTGCCGATCTTCTTCGAGGTCGGCATCGTGCTGCTGATCCCGGTGGTGCTGCTGGTCGCCAAGCGCGGCAACTTCTCGCTGATGCGCATCGGCATCCCGGCGCTGGCCGGACTGTCCGTCATGCACGGGCTGATACCCCCGCACCCGGGGCCGCTCGTGGCGATCGACGCGGTCGGCGCGAACCTCGGGGTCACGCTCGCGCTCGGGGTGGTCGTCGCCATCCCGACCATGATCATCGCCGGTCCGGTCTTCTCCCGTTACGCGGCCCGCTGGGTCGACATCCAGCCGCCGGAGAATCTGGTGCCCGAGCGCACCTCCGACGACCTGGAGAAGCGGCCCGGCTTCGGGATCACCGTGGCCACCGTGCTGCTGCCGGTGGTGATGATGCTGGCCAAGGCGCTGGTGGACATCGTCGTCGACAATCCGGAGCACACCGTCCAGAGGGTCTTCGACGTGGTCGGCTCGCCGCTGATCGCGCTGCTCACCGCCGTCCTCGTCGCGATGTTCACGCTCGGGCGGGCGGCCGGTTTCACCCGGGGCCGGATCGCCACCACCGTCGAGAAGTCGCTCGGCCCGATCGCCGGGGTGCTGCTGATCGTCGGCGCGGGCGGCGGCTTCAAGCAGACGCTGGTGGACGCCGGCGTCGGCCAGATGATCCTGGACATCTCCAAGGGCTGGAACATCTCCACGCTGCTGCTGGCCTGGCTGATCGCGGTCACCATCCGGCTCGCGACCGGCTCCGCGACCGTTGCCACCATCTCCGCCGCCGGACTGGTCGCCCCGCTCGCCGCCGAGATGAGCACCCCTCATGCCGCGCTGCTGGTGCTGGCCATCGGCTCCGGCTCGCTGTTCTTCAGCCATGTCAACGACGCAGGGTTCTGGCTGGTCAAGGAGTACTTCGGGATGAACGTCGGCCAGACGCTGAAGACCTGGTCGGTGATGGAGACGCTGATCTCGGTGGTCGGGATCGTCTGTGTGCTGCTGCTGTCGCTGGTCCTCTAGGGGGTGTCTCCCCTTTTAGGGCCCGGTCCGCCGGACCGCTGTTCTTTCCGGGCGGGTCACCGCCCCGGGCGCCTCACCCCCCTCAGGCGCCTGTCCCCGGCACGAGGCCGTACGAGCGGATTCCCCGCTGGTACGGCCTCGTGCGCGCCCGGGCGGGTTCTCACCAGGGGGTGTTGCCCCGCGGCGTACCAGGACGACCGCCGCGAGGCCGACCGCGAGTCCGGCGGCGGTCTGCGGGCCGAACGGTTCGCCGAACATGGCGGCTCCCCACAGTGCCGTGACCGGTGCCATCAGGAACATCAGGGTGTTCACCTCGGTGACGCCGGAGCGCCGGAGGATCAGCCAGTACAGCCCGTACCCGCCGAAGGTGGACAGCGTCACGAGCCAGCAGACCGCGGCCCAGAACGAGAGCGAGGCGGGCGGCAGTACGGAGCCGGTGGCGGCGGCGAGGGCGGTGAAGAGGACGGCGCTGGTGGTGCAGTGGATGGTCATCGACACCGACGGTGCGACCCGGGTGCGCGAGCGGCCTTCCAGGAATGTGGCCGCCACCAGCGAGGACATACCGAGGAACGGGACGAGGTACGCCCACCGGCTCACGCCCGCGGCGGCCGTCGCATCGGCCGTGGTGACCAGCACGACGCCGCCCACGCCCAGACACAGTCCGCGCCACTGCCGGCGGGAGACGTACTGGTGCAGCAACGGTCCGGCGAGCGCCCCGGCCACCAGGGGCTGGGTGCCGTCGATCAGGGCCGTGGTGCCGCTGGAGACCCCGAGCTGGATCGCGTAGTAGACGGTGAAGAGATAGCCGCTCTGTGACAGGGCGCCGATGGCGGCCTGCCGGGCGACCGTCCGTGCCGTCAGGCCCCGCCACGAGGCGCGGGCGGCGGTCGCCGCCACCAGGACGAGGACGGCGGTGAGCGGCAGGAACCGCCACATCAGGAGCGTGGCCGCGGGCGCGCTGCCCGCGCCGAGCTTGGCGCCGATGAAGCCGGAGCTCCAGCAGAGGACAAAGGCGGCCGAGAGCAGGAGGCGCATACCGTCCGTCCCCCTTCAGCAAGTAGACCGATCTGTATACCTCTCGTTTCACTATACAGATCGGTATACTTTTTGCCATGAGTACTGCGCAGACGCCGCGACGGGTCACCATGACGCCTGCCGCGCGACGCGCCCTGGCGGCCGCCGAGCGGCTGTTCTACGAGCGCGGCATCCATGCCGTCGGGGTGGATCTGATCGCGGCCGAGGCCGGGGTGACCAAGAAGACCCTCTACGACCGGTTCGGCTCCAAGGAGCAGATCGTCGTGGAGTACCTCGCGGACCGCGACGAACGGTGGCGGGCCTTTCTCGCGCCGTACCTCGATGCCGCACGGCCGTCGCCCGTGGCAGGGGTCCTGGCGGTGTTCGACGCCGCACGCGACTGGTCGGCACAGCACAGCGCCAAGGGGTGCAGCATGGTCAACGCCCATGCCGAGATCAGCGATCCGTCCCACCCCGCGTACGCGATCATCACCGCGCAGAAGGAGTGGATGCTCGCGCTGTTCACCGGTCTCGTCCGGGACGCCGCCCCCGACCGGGCCGGCCGGCTGGGCCGGTCGCTGATGCTCCTTCATGAAGGGGCCCTGGTCGCGCACGGCCTGGGCATCTTCCCCGACCCGCTCGGTCAGGCCCGCGACGAGGCACGGGCGCTGCTCGCCGCCGCGGGGGTGGTCTCCTGAGGGCGGGCCGGTCCGCCGGGCCGGCCCGCGGTGTTCACCGGGCCGCCTGCGCCGTGCCCGCGCCGAGGTACGTCCCGAGGGCCGCGGTCACCCGGGCCGTGGCGTCCTCGGCCGGTGCGGCGAGGGCGAGATAGCCGTCGGGGCGGATGAGGAGGACGGCGGGGCCGCTGCCGTAGGCGTCGCGGACATGGCCGTCGGTGTCGAGCAGATCGGGGGACGGGCCGCCGACGCGGACGACGCGCAGCAGCGCGGGATCGGCCGGCAGCGCGGTGTCGTCGAGGTCGGTCGCACCGAGCGTGAGCAGGGTGAAGTGCGGGCCCCGGAAGGCGTCGAAGAGCCGGGTGGGCCGGCCGTCGGCCGTGGTGCACGGGGCGTCGGGGGCCCGGTCGCCCGCGGCGGGCACGCCCTCGGCCAGGTCCGTGCGCAGCTCCTGGGTCAGCGGGCTGTCGGGGTAGCCGATGTCGAGCTGGTGCAGGTCCCGGCCGCGGCGCAGGGAGCCGGAGCGGTGCAGCCGGGTGCTGGTGTCGAGGATGCGTGCGGCGATCGGCCGGCGCTCGGTCTCGTAGCTGTCGAGCAGGGTGTCGGGGGCGCCGTGCCGCAGTACCTGGCCGAGCTTCCAGCCGAGGTTGTAGGCGTCCTGGACGCTGGTGTTCAGGCCCTGGCCGCCCGCCGGGGAGTGGATGTGCGCGGCATCGCCGGCCAGGAAGACCCGGCCGGCGCGGAAGGCGTCGGCCATGCCCGCCTTGGGGCGATAGAGGGAGGACCACAGGACCTCGCGGATCTGCTCGGCGGCGAGGTGGGTGTGGGCCGCGAGCAGGGCGCGGACCGCCTCGGGTGAGGTGTCGGTCGCTCCGCCGGCGACGATGAAGGTCTGGAAGTGGTTGGTACCGGCGAGGGGGAGGAGGGCGACGAACCCGCCGCCCTGCAGGTTCCAGCGGTGCCAGTGGTCCCGGTCCAGGCCGTCCACCCGGACATCGGCGAGCACCGCGGCGCCCGCCGGCAGCGACGGGCCGCTCATCCCGATGCCCAGCGCCCGGCGGACGGTGCTGCGCCCGCCGTCGGCGGCGACCAGATAGGCGGCGCGCACGCTGCGCTCCACCCCGTCGGCGCCGCGCAGACGGGCCGTCACCCCGTCGGAGTCCTGGGTGAATGCGGTGAGTTCGGTGCCGAGGAGCACTCTGCCGCCGAGCTCCTGGAGGCGCGCGGACAGCAGCTCCTGGTTGCGGAACTGCGGCACCATCAGGGCGTTCGAGTAGGGCATGGCGGGTGTCGGGTCGACCCGCTCGATCATCTCGCTGATCTCGGCGATCCGGCCGTTCTCCCAGCGGGCCGTCTTCGGGTAGAGCCCGCCGGCCGCCTGTATGGCCGCCAGCACGCCGAGGTCGTCGTAGACCTCCTGGGTGCGTGGCTGCAGACCGGTGCCGCGGGCGCCGCGCGAGAGCTGGTCCTGCCGCTCGACGAGCAGTGCGCGGACCCCGCGCCGGGCGAGGTCGATGCCGAGGGCGAGGCCGGTCGGGCCGGCGCCGGCGATCAGTACGTCGACGGTGGTGGGGAGATCGTCCGTCACGCCGACAGTGTCCTTAACGTTGTTAAGTTCCATGTTTCCGAGGATGGCTTTAACGGTGTTAAGTTGTCAACATGGTTTCGCGCATCGACCGGAAACAGGTCGTCGACACCGCTCTGCGGCTGCTGAACGAGGTCGGCCTCGACGGGCTCACCCTGCGGCGCATCGCCAAGGAGCTGAACGTCCAGGCACCCGCGCTCTACTGGCATTTCAAGAACAAGCAGGAACTGCTGGACGAGATGGCCACCGAGATCTTCCGGCGGATGGCCGCGTCGCTGGAGTGGGAAGGGGCCGAGGAGGCCGGACGGGGTCACTCCTGGCAGGAGACCCTCGTCGTCGCCTGCCGGGGGCTGCGCCGCGAGCTGCTCGGCTACCGCGACGGCGGCAAGGTCTTCAGCGGTACCCGGATGACCGACGACAGCTACGCCGGACCGCTGGACGGCCTGCTCCGCAGCCTCACGGACGTGGGCTTCACCCTGCGCGAGGCGGCCCAGGCGTGGTGGACCGCCTACAACTACACCGTCGGCCTGGTGATCGAGGAGCAGTCGGTCTACCCGGACCCCGGTGAGCCGGAGCACCGCGACCCCACGACCCGCGATCCGGCCTACGACGTGGAAACCCGCGCCGAGAAGATCGGCGCGGGTTATCCGCTCGCGGCGCTGGCCGGCGAGGAGATGTTCGGCGACCTCGACCGGAGCTTCGAGGCCGGACTGCGCATCATCGTCGCCGGGATCGAGGTGACGGCCGGTCCGGGGCGGCGGAGCTGAACCGGCGGCCGGTCACCGACGTGGGTCGATGGACCGTTTCAGAACGGGCGTGAGCGGGCGCTCTATGAAGCGGTGCAGCACCCAGGCGAGCAGCAGCATCAGGCCCACGGTCAGCAGCAGCGTCGCGTACGAGGGCAGCCCGACGCCGTGGTGCAGCGCCCGCACCACGACCCAGCCCAGGTGCTCGTGCACGAGGTAGAAGGGGTAGGTCAGCGCACCGGCGACGGTCAGCCAGCGCCAGTTCGCCCACCGCAGTTTGCCCAGTGCCACGGCCGCGACGAGCGCGAAGCCGAGGGTGACGACGGCGATGATGCCGGCCGACGAGCGGTAGGAGAAGCCGTCGGCCGACGGTGCGTGCCACAGCCTGGCGATCGCGTAATGCTGGCCGATCAGCCAGCTGACCAGCACTATCGCCCAGGCGATCGGATCGCGGGCGCCATAGCGGTGCAGCAGATACAGACCGATGCCGCCGATGAAGTACGGGGCGTACTCGGGCATCAGGATGGTGTCGAGGAGGGGCTCGTGGGCGGCCTGGGCGAGTGCGGCGGCCAGCGTCCAGCCCGCGCAGAAGAGCACCACGCGGCCGCGGGTGGCGCCGGGCAGGACGACACAGAGCGCGAAGAGCGCGTAGAAGCGCATCTCCGCCCAGAGCGTCCAGCACACCCCCAGCACCCGGTCCACGCCCAACGGCTGCTGCAGCATGGTCAGATTGGTCAGTACGTCGCTCGGCGACAGCGCCTTGTAGGTGACCCAGGGGAGCGCGAAGACCGCGGTGACCAGGAGGATCGCGACCCAGTACGCCGGAAAGAGGCGGGAGACCCGTGAGGCGATGAAGGCCCGCAGGGTCCGCCCCCAGCCGCTGAGGCAGATCACAAAGCCGCTGATCACGAAGAAGATCTGGACGCCCAGACAGCCATAGGCGAACAGCGGTGCCGCGGTGGGGAATTGCCCGGCCGGTGAACCGCCCCAGGCCTGCGCTATCTCGCCGTCGCGCCCCCCGTAGTGGTACGCGGCGACCATCAGGGCGGCGAGCAGCCGCAGCCCGTCGAGAGCGCGCAGCCGCGAGGCACCGGCGCGGCTGCGCCCCCGTATGGCGGGCTGCGGTGCGGGGGTGACGAGATCCGGCGCGGCGGGCGGCGCGCCGGTCGTCAGCTGAGTGGTGGTCATCCGAACGCGGCCCGCTTCTTCAGCCGCCGCTGCACCGCACGCGCCCGGCGCGCGACCCTGCGGACGGTGGCATTGCGCGGAATGAACGACAGCTGCGACGGGATCGCCCCGGGCAGCGCCAGCGCGGTCAGCCGGCGGCGCTTGAAGTAGCGCCGGGTGTACGGGTCGAGGTGGGCCGCGAGATAGCGCTCGGCGGACGGCCGCAGCTGCGGATAGATCTGGTGCTGCATCGCATAGCCGACCGCGCTGACCAGGCCCTCGACGCTCTCGGCGGTGACATGGGCCCGTGGGCGCTCGCTGAGGTCGCCCAGGTCCGGCACCAGCGCGTCCACGATCGTGACCGGCATCCGGTTGCTGTTCTGATACGGCGTCAGCCGCTCCAGCAGCAGCCCGGTGCCGGTCCGCGCCGTCGGCAGCCCGTAGAAGGTGTCGGCCGTCAGCAGCGCGGTGGAGAAGCAGCCGACGACCAGCGCGGGCCGCATCCGCTGGTAGAGCACCTCGGCCAGCACCGGGCTGTCCAGCACGGTCAGCGCGATGTCCAGCTTCTCCGCCTCCCGCTCCAGCAGCCGCGACCAGCGGGCCGGCGCGGACGGATGCGGTTTGAAGACGATCTCGCGGTGGCCGCGCTCGACGGCGCCGCGCACCATCCGCACATGCAGCTCCTCTTCCTCCTCGGGAGTGAGGATGCCCAGCGCGGAGAGGTACTGGCCGAGCAGCAGCGCCGCCCCTTCCGGGACCTCCAACGTGCCACTGGCGTCCGAGAGTTCGGACAGCACTTTGGTGAAGGCGTCGGTCGGCACGGTCAGCGGCTCGACGTCGAACTCGGTGAGCAGCAGCGGCGTCAGGCCCGGCACCAGGTCCAGATGCAGCAGCCGGTTGATCCGGGTGCCGATCAGCGGATCGAGCTTGTTGCGGGTGGGGCCGTAGCTCATCAGGCCGTCGGCGTAGACGTCGATCGGCGCGTCGGGGAACAGCTGGGCGAGCGCCAGCGCCGGGTTGACCTGGATGGACTCCACGATCAGCTCGACGTGGTCGTCACCCAGGCCCCACAGCAGGCGCAGATGCCGCTCCCACAGCGGGACGTCGTCCGGGCGCGGCGACCAGCCGCCGGGGTGGAACGGGCTGATCGTCTCGTTCCACGACAGCACCCGGTCGAAGCGGCCGCGCAGCCGCGCGAAGCCCGGCATGGTGTCCAGCGACGCGGCGGTCTCCGGGTTCGTCGCGTTGTTGCTGAGCAGCAGCAGCCGGCGGTCGGCCGGGGCGAAGCAGTCGGCGTCCAGCGCCGCGGCGAGGGTCGCCGCGCCGTAGAGGGTGGACGCCATGAAGATCTGGGTACGCGGTCGGGTGGACATCAGGCGGCGACCTCCGCCGGGACGGGGCGACGGCGCAGCCGCCGCAGCCGGGACGCGCGCTGCACATCCATCGAATCCAGGGCTTCCTTCAGTACGTCCTGCGGCATACGTTTCATGGCCGCGGCACTCATCGTTCGCAATTTACGGGCGACCTGCGGTTCGAACCGTTCGATCGAACCGAGGTGGTGAGAAATGATCGCGCAATAAGTGCGCACCGCCTTTGGCAGCAGAAGATCCGCAGCGCGGTCCTGCGCCGTTTCCTCGATCACCTGATCGAAGGCGCGAATGAAGTCCAATTGCCGCACATCACCGATCTGGGTCAGGGAAGATGCCACGCCCCGCCGGTAGAAAACACCGAGCAGTCCGACCACCGCCATGGACTTTGCCTCGCGGTGCAGCCGCCAGATCCACGGACGGTCCTCCGCGGTACGCAGTCCGTCCTTGAAATGTAGTACCCCGTCGTCCAGCAGCCGGCGGTGGTACATCCCGGCCCAGGCGAACGCGTAGTCGACGGACGTGGAGCGGTCGGCGGGCAGGATCACCTCGCGCGGGTCCATCACCACCCCGCGCCGGCCGTGCGGGACCCGGTGGACGCTGCGCGCGCGGGCGGTGCACTGGACATGGTCGGTACGGACGAAGTCGCACCCCAACTCCTCGATCATGGAGAGGAGTTGGGGGTAATAGCCGGGAGCGAGCCAGTCGTCGCCGTCCAGGAAGGTGACGTACTCGCCGCGGGCCTCGTCCAGACCGGTGTTGCGGGCGGTGGCCAGGCCGCCGTTCTGGCTGTGCCGCAGCAGTCTGGCGCCCGGCAGCTCGCGCTCGGCACGCGTGAGAATCTCCGGGGTCTCGTCGCGCGAACAGTCGTCGACGAGCAGGAATTCAAAGTCCTCGCGGGCATTGGCCGCCAGGCTTTTCAGGGTGTCGGGCGCGTATGTCTGCACGTTGTAGAACGGCACGATGACGGAGAGCTTAACCACCCTGGTGACGTTAGGGGCGCAGACGGCATTCGTCTTTACCGGGTGCGGACCTCAAGGTGAACGAAGAATGGCGGGATGGTTAACCAGGCCGACTATCGGGCCGGTTCGCCATTCGTCGACCCGCTGTTAACCCTTTGTTGCGGCCCAGTTGGCCCGTCCAACGGAATGCCTTCCTAGCGTCTTGGACGTGCCATCACGTACCAACTCTTCGCCGCGGGTCGCCGTACTCGCCGACTCGGATACCCGGTGGAAATGGGGCGCTTTGACAGCGTACCGAATCCAACCGGACATCCGGCTCGACGGCTACCTTCTCCGCGGCCGCGCCACTCCCACGGTCCGCCAGCTCGACGAGGTCGGCGCCCGTGCGGACTCGCTGCGCGAAATCAGGGGCGTCGCCTTCTTGGAGCAGATGAAGGACAGCGTCCGGTCCATCGACCGTACGCGCTACGACGTCGTCGTGCTGGCCTGTGTCGGCGGAGCGGTGCAGGCGATGCTGCACGGCCTCGCCCGCGCCTGGCGAGGCGCCGATGCCCGCCCCGTCGTCGTCACCGGCTATGTCGGGGTCGTCTACGAGAAGCTCGCCGACGGGCTGCTGCTGCGGCACGGCGCGGACGTCGTCCTCGCCAACTCCCGCCACGACGCGGACCGTTTCCGCGCGGTGTACCGAGGGGTCGGCGCCGACGACAGCAGCGTCGTCGAATGCGCCCTGCCGTTCCTCGGCGGCGCGCCCTACACCGGCGCGCACACCCCCTACACCGTGGTGTTCGCCGCCCAGCCCTCCGTCCCGGAGAGCCGCGCCGACCGCACCTACCTGCTGCGCCGGGCGGTCGAGCACGCCCGCCGCCACCCGGACCGGGAGGTGCTGATCAAGCTCCGCAGCAAGCCGGGCGAGCACACCACCCACATCGAGGAACTGCCCTACCAGAAGCTCGCCGCCAAGGCGCCCGGCGGACTGCCCGCCAACTGCCGCCTGGTGTACGGCAACATGGGCGAGGTCCTGGACCGCACCGACCTGATGGTGACGGTCAGCTCGACCGCCGCCCTGGAGTCGCTGCACCGCGGCATCCCCACCGCCGTCCTCACCGACCTCGGCATCCGCGAGGTCCTCGGCAACCACCACTTCCTCGGCTCCGGCTGCCTGGCCTCCTGGGACGAGCTGGACGCCGGGCACCGCCCGGAGCCGGACCCGGAGTGGCTCGCCCGCCAGGGCGTCGCCGCCGACGGTGATTACGAGCAGGCCTTCGACGTGGCCCGCGCCCGGGTCACCGCGCTGCGCACCGCCGACCGGCTGCCGCCGCTCACCCCCTACTACACGGCCCGCACGGCCCCCGGCTACCTCCCCGGCATCCTCGCCCGGCACGGCCTGGACCCGCAGGGTGAGCCGGTCGCCGGCCACGCGGACGCCCCCGAGGAGACCGGCGGACTGCGCCGGGTCGCCCGCGAAACGGTCCGCGAGGCCGCCCGCGGCGCCTACCGCCACGGCGTCCAGCGCGTCGCCCCCGCCATCCGCCGCTGGGGGCAGCTGTGACCACCCAGGCCAGCTCCCGGAAGGAGCCCGACATGCCGCCGAACCCGCAGAGCAGCCCGCCCACCGTGGTTGCCGTCATCCCCGCCCGCGGCGGATCCAAGGGTGTGCCCGCCAAGAACCTCGCCGCCGTCGGGGGAGTGCCCCTGGTGGCCCGCGCGGTCCGCGAATGCCGTGCCGCCCGCCTGGTCACCGATGTCGTGGTGTCCACCGACGACGCCGGGATCGCGGCCGCGGCCCGCGGCGCCGGAGCGGTCGTCATACGGCGCCCCGGCGACATCGCGGGCGACACCGCCACCAGCGAGGCCGCCGTCCTGCACGCCATGGACGCCTACGAGGCCGAGCAGGGCGCCCGGGTCGACGCGGTGCTGCTGGTCCAGTGCACCAGCCCCTTCATCGCCCGCGAGGACATCGACGGGGTCGCCGCCGCGGTCGTCGAGGGCGGCGCCGACAGCGCGCTGACCGTGGCACCGTTCCACGGCTTCGTCTGGCGCGACGCCGAGCCGGAGGTCGGCGGGGGTACCGCGGCCGACGGCGGCCACGGCGTCAACCACGACAAGTCCTTCCGGCCGCGCCGCCAGGACCGCCCCCAGGACCTGCTGGAGACCGGCGCCGCCTACGCCATGGACGCGGCCGGCTTCCGCACCAGCGGCCACCGCTTCTTCGGGCGCACCGAACTCGTGCGCACCGACCCGGCCCGGGTGCTGGAGATCGACGATCCGCACGACCTGGCCCGCGCCCGTGCGCTGGCCCCGCTGCTGGACGCGCCGCGGCCCGGCGCCCTGCCCACCATGGACGACATCGACGCCGTCGTCCTCGACTTCGACGGCACCCAGACCGACGACCGGGTGCTGATCGACGCCGACGGACGGGAGATCGTCGCGGTCCACCGCGGCGACGGCCTCGGCATCGCCGCCCTGCGCAGGGCGGAGCTGAAGCTGCTGATCCTGTCCTCGGAGACCAACCCGGTCGTCGCCGCACGGGCCCGCAAGCTGCAGGTGCCCGTCCTGCACGGCATCGACCGCAAGGACCTCGCCCTCAAGCAGTGGTGCGAGGAAGCGGGCATCGCGCCCGAGCGCGTGCTCTACGTCGGCAACGACGTCAACGACCTCCCGTGCTTCGACCTCGTCGGCTGGCCCGTGGCGGTCGCCGGGGCGCACGACGTGGTGCGCGGCGCGGCGCGCGCGCTCACCGCGACGCCCGGAGGCAGCGGCGCGATCCGAGAGATCGCCGGCTGGCTCCTGGGCCCGTCCCTGTAACCCACCCAGACCCCACCCCCACACACACACCCGTATCAACGCGAAGGAACCCTCCCCATGAGCAGCAACTCCCGCCTCCGCACCCTCGGCTCCCGCGAGGCCGGCCCCGGCCGCCCCGTCTACGTCACCGGCGAGATCGGCATCAACCACAACGGCGACCTGGAGAACGCGTTCGCGCTGATCGATGCCGCCGCCGACGCCGGCTGCGACGCGGTGAAGTTCCAGAAGCGGACCCCGGAGATCTGCACCCCGCGCGACCAGTGGGACATCGAGCGCGACACCCCCTGGGGCCGGATGACCTACATCGACTACCGCCACCGTGTGGAGTTCGACGAGGACGGCTACCGCGCCATCGACGAGTACTGCAAGAAGCGCGGCATCGCCTGGTTCGCCTCCCCGTGGGACGTCGAGTCCGTCGCCTTCCTGGAGAAGTTCGACGTGCCCTGCTACAAGGTCGCCTCCGCCTCGCTCACCGACGACGACCTGCTGCGCGCCATGCGCGCCACCGGCCGCACCGTCATCCTCTCCACGGGCATGTCCACCCCCAAGCAGATCCGGCACGCCGTCGAGGTCCTGGGCAGCGAGAACATCCTGCTCTGCCACGCCACGAGCACCTACCCGGCCAAGGCCGAGGAGCTCAACCTGCGGATGATCAACACCCTGCAGGACGAGTACCCGAACGTCCCGATCGGCTACAGCGGCCACGAGACCGGTCTGCAGACCACCCTCGCCGCGGTCGCCCTCGGCGCCACCTTCGTCGAGCGCCACATCACCCTCGACCGCGCCATGTGGGGCTCCGACCAGGCCGCCTCCGTCGAGCCCGGCGGCCTGTCCCGCCTGGTCCGCGACATCCGCACCATCGAGGAGTCCCTCGGTGACGGCGTCAAGAAGGTCTACGAGAGCGAGCTCGGCCCGATGAAGAAGCTGCGCCGCGTCACCGGCGTGGTGGCCGAGGCCGAGGCCGCCGAGCCGGCCGCCGTCTGACGGCCGCGGCCGACGAACCGACGGGAGCCATGGTGAGCTCACCTGAAGGGACCCGCGCCGTGCCCGGCACGCCCGGCGCCGAGGTTCCGCCCCCGGAGACGACGGGTTCTCCCGCCCGTGGTCTCCGGGGGGTGCCCCGGCAGCGCCACCGGACCGCACGCTCCGGTGCGCCGCGTGCGGCAGCCCGGGACACCGGCACCCTCGCGTTCGTCGAGAGCCCGGTGCAGCTGCTGAACGCCCTGGAATGGGCGCACACGGCCCAGGCCACCGAGCTCACCGTCGTCGTGCTCTCCCCGCACGACCCGATGACCCGCGGCCAGCTGCGGCGGATGGCCGAACTCGCCCGCGACGAAGGCCATACGGTGCGCTGGGAGGAGGCCCGCGGTGGTCCGACCGCGCCGATGCGCACCATCGGCGGCCTCACCCCGCTGCTGCGCCGCGCCCGCCGCGTGGTCATCGGCGACCCGTTCTCCCGCTACGTCCAGCTGCTGCTCTCCCTCGCCAAGGCGCGCGAGCTGGTCGTGGTCGACGACGGCACCGCCACCATGGAGTTCATCTCCCAACTCGCCCGCGGTGAACGGCTGGTGCGCTGGCACCGCAACGGCAGTGGACGCGGCCCGCGGGACCTGGTCTTCGCGCCGTTCTCGGCCACCGCCCGGCGCCGGCTCACCCCGGCGCCCGAGGGCGGCCGGCGCACCGTCGGCCTGTTCAGCTCGATGCCCGTCGAGGCACCGCCGGGCGTCGAGGTCACCACCAACGAGTTCGCCTGGACCCGCGGCCGCTTCGGCCCGCCCCGGCTCACCCGCGCCGCCGATATCGTCGGCACCTCGCTGGTGGAGACCGGAGTCGTCGACGCCGACCGCTACCTGGCCGCGGTCCGCACCCTGGCCCGTACGCACGGCGCCACCCGCTACTTCGCGCACCGCAAGGAGAGCACCGAAAAGCTGCACCGCCTCGTGGCCGAGACCGGCCTGGAGGTCGTACGGCCCGATCTGCCGCTCGAACTGATCGCCCGCCGCGGCCCCATCGGACGGCTGATCGTCAGCTTCCCCTCCACCGTGGTGCACACCCTGCCGCTGGCGCTGCTGGGTACGGAGGTCAAGGTCGCGGTCTGTGACATCGATCCGGAGTGGCTGACGGCCAACGCCTCACCGCGGGCCCAGGGTTTCCTCGACGGGGTCACCGGCACCGCCCGCGACGTGCAGCGACTGCCGTTCACCCAGCGGATGGCCGCCGGCTGAAGGAGCGCGGGAAGCCTTACTGCATACCCGTCGCATAAACCGTCCATGCGCCGAGCGGCCTAGATTTTCTTCCCCTAACGGGCTGAACTTTTGTTGATCGAAGGACAGTTGCCCCATCGGGACCCGTAACCTTCCACAGGTGAACCACGTGATGTCCCGAGATGTCAGCGCCGCCCGTACCCCCGCCGGGGACCAGCTCCCCGGCGCCCTCCCCGAGGCGCTGCGCGCCGAACTCGGCCTCTTCCGCCGCGACTTGCACATGCATCCCGAACTCGGCAACCAGGAGTTCCGGACCACCGCGGCGATCAAGGAGCGGCTGGAGCGGGCCGGTCTGCGGCCCCGGGTACTGGCCACCGGCACCGGCCTGGTGTGTGACATCGGCACACGGGACGCCACGGCCGACGGGCGGGCCGTCGCGGCCGCCCCCGACCGCCCCCTGCTGGCGCTGCGCGCGGACATCGACGCCCTGCCCATCCCGGACACCAAGACCGTCGACTACGCCTCGACGGTCGCCGGCCGCGCCCACGCCTGCGGCCATGACGTGCACACCGTCGTCGTCCTCGGCGCCGGTCTGGTCCTGGCCGAGCTGGCCCGCGCCGGCGCCCTGCCGCGCCCCGTGCGCCTGCTCTTCCAGCCCGCCGAGGAGGTGCTGCCCGGCGGCGCCTCCGACGCGATCGAGTCCGGCGCCCTGGACCGCGTCGGCCGGATCCTCGCCGTCCACTGCGACCCGCGCGTCGACGCCGGCCGCATCGGGCTCCGTACGGGAGCGATCACCTCGGCCTGCGACCGGCTGGAGGTCGAGCTGGACGGCCCCGGCGGCCACACCGCCCGCCCGCACCTGACCACCGACATGGTCACCGCCGCCTCCCGGGTCGCCCTGGACGTACCGGCGCTGCTGGCCCGCCGGGTCGACGCCCGCGCCGGCCTGGCCGTCACCTGGGGCCGGCTGGCCTCCGGCCACGCCTGCAACGTCATCCCGCAGCACGCCGAACTCTCCGGCACCGTCCGCTGTCTCGATCTCGACGCCTGGCGGCGCGCCCCGGACCTGGTGCATGCCGCGATCGACGAGGTCGCCGCACTGCACGGCGCGAAGTCGCAGATCACCTACGTCCGCGGGGTCCCGCCGGTGGTCAACGAACCGGTCACCGTCCAGCTGCTGCACTCCGCGATGGCCGCCCGCCGCGGCGAGGGCGCCATCGAGGACACCGAGCAGTCCCTCGGCGGCGAGGACTTCTCCTGGTACCTCGAACACGTCCCCGGCGCCATGGCCCGCCTAGGCGTCCACCCACCCGCCGACCCCACACACCGGGACCTGCACCGCGGCGACTTCGACGTGGACGAACAGGCGATCAAGGTGGGGGTGGAGCTCTTCACGGCCTGCGCGCTCCTCGACGGAGACCTCGCGGACTGAGCGCCGAGCATCCGGGCGGCGTCGCGCTGCGGGACGGCGGGCCCGGACCGGACGCCAGGGCCCGGCCGGGCGACCGACGACCCGACGCCCCGGTACGTCCTCATATAGCGGCTCACTACCCGTAAAGCCCGGATATCAGCCCGTTTCGGCAGCTTGCCGGGACGGGCTTCGCATATCGCCCGCCGTGTTTCGTCCAGGTGCCCTACGCCTCGAATCGATAACGTCCACGCAGTGGAGGGTTTTGCGCCAGGTCTACGCGCGTTAATCTCCCGACAAGCCAGCGCCACTGGGGGCGCTTAGAGCGAAGGGAAGGCCCCGTGCGTCGGGTCATCAGGATTGCCGCCGCGGCCACCGCCACCGCGGTCCTCGCGCTCACCGCCACCGCGTGCGGTCAGAGCTTTGCCGAGGCCAACCGCGCCAAACACGCGGGGGTCGGGTTGGCCTTCGACATCGGCGGCCGGGACGACCACTCGTTCAACGAAGCGGCCGCCCGCGGTGCGGAGAACGCGACCAAGAAGCTGGGCGTCAACGTCAAGATGCTCACCGCCAAGAACGGCGAGACCGAGGCGGACCGCGAGCAGCGGCTCACCTCCTTCGCCGAGGCCGGCTACAACCCGGTCATCGGCGTCGGCTTCGCCTACAGCCAGTCCGTGCAGAACGTGGCCAAGGACTTCCCCGACACCACCTTCGGTGTCGTGGACGCCGTGCCGGAGGGCAAGAACGTCGATGCGATGGTCTTCGCCGAGCACGAGGGCTCGTATCTGGCGGGCGTCGCGGCCGCGCTGAAGAGCAAGACCCACAAGGTGGGCTTCATCGGTGGCGTGAACAATGCGCTGATCCAGAAGTTCCAGGCCGGCTTCGAGCAGGGGGTCCGCGACACCGACCCGAAGGCCAAGGTCACCTCGCAGTACCTGTACCCCAACAACGACAAGGGGTTCAACGACCCGGCCGCCGCCAAGGCCAAGGCCGGCGGCATGCTCGACAGCGGTGTCGATGTGATCTACACGGCGGCCGGGCAGTCGGGCGCCGGGACCATCGAGGCGGTCAGCAAGGTCAAGGGCGCCTGGGCGATCGGCGTGGACTCGGACCAGTACCAGCAGCCGGGCCTGGCCCGCTACAAGGACCGGATCCTCACCTCGGTCGTGAAGAACGTCGATGTGGCCGTGTTCGACCTGATCAAGAGCGCCGAGGACGGCAAGCCGCTGACCGGCATCCACGCCTATGACCTCAAGCACAGCGGGGTGTCGCTCGCGACCTCGGGCGGGTTCATCAAGGACATCCAGCCGCAGATCGACGCGGCCCGGAAGAAGATCATCGAGGGCAAGGTGAAGGTCAAGGAGACGCCGTAGCCCGGGACCACCGCCGCCCCGGGGCGCCGCAGCGCCGGACCCCCGGGGGCGAGCCCCCGTCCCCCTTGTGACCTTCCGGTCCCTGACTTTCCGTCCTTTCCGCTCCTTCATCCCTGAGGGGAGTGCGCCATCAACGCAGCATCCACGAGCAGCGGCCCCGCCGTCCCGGACGCCCCCGCTGTAGAACTCCGCGGAATCACCAAAAGGTTCCCCGGCGTCGTGGCCAACCACGACATCCACCTCACCGTGCGCCGCGGCACCGTCCACGCCCTGTGCGGCGAGAACGGTGCCGGCAAGTCCACCCTGATGAAGATCCTCTACGGCATGCAGAAGCCGGACGAGGGCACCATCGCGCTGGGCGGCGAGCAGGTCACCCTGCACACCCCGGCGGACGCCATCGCCCGCGGCATCGGCATGGTGCACCAGCACTTCATGCTCGCCGACAACCTCACCGTCCTGGAGAACACCGTTCTCGGCGCGGAGAAGCTGCACGGCATCGGTGCCGGCGCCCGCGCGAAGATAAAGGAGATCTCGGACGCGTACGGGCTGAACATCCGGCCCGACGTCCTGGTCGAGGACCTCGGAGTCGCCGACCGCCAGCGGGTGGAGATCCTCAAGGTCCTCTACCGCGGCGCCCGCACGCTCATCCTCGACGAGCCGACCGCCGTCCTGGTCCCGCAGGAGGTCGACGCGCTCTTCGACAACCTGCGCGAGCTCAAGTCCGAGGGCCTGACCGTCATCTTCATCTCGCACAAGCTGGGCGAGGTGCTCTCGGTCGCCGACGACATCACCGTCATACGGCGCGGCACCACCGTGGCCTCGGTCGAACCGTCCGGGACCACCCCCAAGCAGCTGGCCGAGCTGATGGTCGGCAGCGAACTGCCGTCCCCCGAGACCCGCGAATCGACGGTCACCGACGAGGAGATGCTCCGCGTCAGCGACGTCCACCTCTCCGCGACCGACTCCGACGGAGTGGTCCGCACCGTCCTGGACGGCATCTCCTTCACCATCCACAAGGGCGAGGTGCTGGGCGTCGCCGGTGTCGAGGGCAACGGCCAGGCCGAACTGGTCGAGGCCGTCATGGGCACCCGCCGCCCCGACCGCGGCGCGATCACCCTGGACGGCACGGACCTGTCCGGCGCCTCCACCCGCGCCCGGCGAGAGGGCGGCATCGGCTACATCCCCGAGGACCGCCACCGCCACGGCCTGCTGCTGGAAGCCCCGCTGTGGGAGAACCGCATCCTGGGCCATGTCACCGAGCGCCCCAACAGCAAGGGCAAGCTCCTCGACATCCCCGGCGCCCGCAGGGACACCGCGCGCATCGTCGAGGAGTACGACGTGCGCACCCCCGGCATCGAGGTCACCGCGTCCTCGCTCTCCGGCGGCAACCAGCAGAAGCTGATCGTCGGCCGCGAGATGAGCCACCAGCCCAAGCTGCTGATCGCCGCCCACCCCACCCGCGGGGTCGACGTCGGTGCGCAGGCGCAGATCTGGGAACAGATCCGCGAGGCGCGCCGCGAGGGCCTGGCGGTGCTGCTGATCTCTGCCGACCTGGACGAGCTGATCGGGCTGTCCGACACCCTGCGGGTGATGTACCGGGGCCGGCTGGTCGCGGACGCGGACCCCGCCGTCATCACCCCGGAGGAGTTGGGCTCCGCCATGACCGGTGCCGCCAGAGGCCACCTCAGCGCGTCGGAAGACGGTGCGCCGGACGACGGTGCGCCGGAAGACGGTGCGTCGCACGACGGTGTGTCGCCCGCCGCCGGTGAGCAGGAGGGGGACGAGCAGTGAGCACCTCCACCAAGAACCCCGCCGTGGACGCCATCGCCAAGAGCGCCACCCGCGACAAGGTGATCCTGGCGATCGCCGCCCCCGTCCTGGCCATCGTCGCCGCGATAGTGATCTCGTCCCTGGTCTTCCTGGCGTCGGGGGAGAACCCCTTCCGCGCCTACGGGATCATGGCCGATTACGGTCACTACAGCGACAGCCAGGTCTGGATCATCAACAAGGCGGTGCCGTACTACCTTTCGGCGCTGGCGGTCGCCATCGGCTTCCGCATGAACCTCTTCAACATCGGTGTCGACGGCCAGTACCGCCTCGCGGCGTTCGCGGCCGCGGCGGTCGGCGGCGCCATCGCGCTGCCCGGCGCGATCCAGATCATCCTGCTCATCGTCATCGCGATGCTGGTCGGCGCGATCTGGTCCGGCATCGCCGGTCTCCTCAAGACCACCCGCGGCGTCAGCGAAGTGATCACCACGATCATGCTGAACGCCATCGCCGCCTCGATCATCGGCTACTTCCTGCAGGACGGCCGCCTCGCCATCAAGGACGGCAACCTCCTCCACACCAAGTTCCTGCCGGAATCCAGCCACTTCTTCTCCTTCCCGACCCACCCCAAGCCCGTCTACGGCTTCGTGGTGATCGCGATCCTGGCCGGTGCGCTGTACTGGTTCGGGATCAACCGCACCCGCTTCGGCTTCGACCTGCGCGCCGTGGGCGCCTCCGAGCCGGCCGCCGAGGCCAGCGGCGTCAGCGTCAAGCGCATGGTCATCAGCAGCATGCTGCTGTCCGGCGCCGCGGCCGGTCTGGTCGGTATGCCGACCCTGCTCGGCGAGTCCTTCCAGTACGGCACGGACTTCCCGGCCGGTATCGGCTTCACCGGTATCGCCATCGCGCTGCTCGGCCGCAACCACCCCATCGGCATGGCCTTCGGCGCCCTGCTGTGGGCCTTCCTCGACCGCACCGGCTCCCGGCTGGAGTTCGAGGGGTACGCCCAGGAAATCGTCGGCGTCATCCAGGGCGTCATCGTCCTGTGCGTGGTCATCGCCTACGAGATCGTGCGCCGCTACGGGCTGAACCTGCAGCAGCGCAAGGTCGGCGAGGAGCTGGCCGTCCTGTCCCGCACGACGAACTCTGACAAGAGCGACAAGCCGGAGGTGTCGGCGTGAGTACGGACCTCAAGACCGCGACGAAGCTCGCGGTCCCCGGGAAGGGGGGCCGGCGCAAGCTGACCTACCCCTGGATCCTGCTGATCATCGCCATCGGCCTGGTCGCCGTCTCCGCCCTCCGGGCCATCACCGGCACCGCGGACCTCACCTCCACCGGCCAGTTCGGCGCCGCACTGAGCGCCGCCGTACCGATCGGCCTGGCGGGCCTGGGCGGACTGTGGTCCGAGCGGGCGGGCGTGGTCAACATCGGCCTCGAAGGCATGATGATGCTCGGCTCGTTCGCGGCCGGCTGGGTCGGCTGGCAGCACGGCCCCTGGGCGGCCGCCGCGGCCGGCATCATCGGCGGCGCGCTCGGCGGTCTGATCCACGCCATCGCCACCGTGACCTTCGGCGTCGACCACATCGTCTCCGGTGTCGCGGTCAACATCCTGGCGCTCGGGGCCACCCAGTACCTGGCCACGCTGTGGTTCGGCCAGGAAGGCAGCGCGGCCATGGCGGCCGGCGGCAACGACAAGCAGTCCCCGCCGATGCCCGACATGCCGACGTTCACCGTCCCCGGCCTCTCGGACGCGCTGAACACCCTGGAGGGCCACCACTGGTTCCTGGTCTCCGACGTCGCCGGCATCCTCGGCGCGGCGGTCACCAACGTCTCCTGGCTGACGCTGCTCACCATCGCTCTGTTCGTCGGCACCTTCTACGTACTCTGGCGCTCCTCGTTCGGCCTGCGGCTGCGCTCCTGCGGCGAGGCCCCGATCTCGGCCGAGAGCCTGGGCGTCAACGTCTACTCGTACAAGTACGCGGCGGTGCTGGTCTCCGGCGCGCTGGCCGGCCTCGGCGGTGCCTTCCTCTCCATCGGGGTGCACTTCTACCAGGACGGCCAGACCGGCGGCCGCGGCTACATCGGTCTCGCCACGATGATCTTCGGCAACTGGCGGCCGGGCGGCGTCGCGATGGGCGCGGGCCTGTTCGGCTTCATGGACGCCATGCAGCTGCGCAGCGGCGGCCCGACCGTCCATGCGCTGCTCCTGGGCCTGGCCGCGCTCCTCGCGGTGCTCGCCCTGTTCCGGCTGCGCGCCGCCAAGCGCACCCAGGCCGTGGTCGCCGGCATAGCCGCCGCCGTCCTGGTCATCTGGTACGCACTGGCCGACACCGTTCCGCTCGAACTGGTCGAGGCGAGCCCCTACATCGCCACCCTGCTGGTACTCGCCCTCTTCTCCCAGCGGCTGCGGCCGCCGAAGGCGAACGGCAAGCCCTACCGCCGAGGACAAGGCACATGACACCACCGGTGCCGGTCGACTGGACCGCACTGCGCGCGCAGGCCCGGGACGCCATGTCCCGGGCCTACGCCCCGTATTCCGGCTACCCCGTAGGCGCCGCCGCCCTAGTGGACGACGGCCGCACCATCGCCGCCTGCAACGTCGAGAACGCCTCCTACGGCCTCTCCCTCTGCGCCGAATGCGGCCTGATCTCCGCCCTGTTCGCCGACCGCCCCGACAACGCCGCCCCCGCCCCCCGCCTGACCGCCTTCACCTGCGTCGACGGCACGGGCGCCCTCCTCGTCCCCTGCGGCCGCTGCCGCCAGCTGCTGTACGAGCACGGGGGGCCTGAGCTTTTGGTCGACACGGCGGGCGGCATCCGCCCGCTGGCGGAGCTGCTGCCGGATGCGTTCGGGCCGGGGCACTTGAGGGGGTGACGGGGGCGGGCGGTATCCGTGGGTACGCGTACCTGGAGAGCCGCGAGCGACAAGCAAGCGGCTCTGCCCCCGCCACCCAGGCCGACAGCGCCTGCTGGAGACGACCACGGCACCGGACTGACAGCTCAGCCGAGCTGGAGAGCCATCACGTCATGGAGAGCCGCGCCCTCCCAGGGGCGGGCCTCACCCACCTTGCGGTAACCCCAGGACCGGTAAGCCGCGTGAGCCGCCTCGGCGGCCGGTAGTGCATTGAGCAGCACGCGCTCTTCGTTGGCCCCCGCGAGGAGCGCCTCGTGCAGTCGCCGGCCGACCCCGAGTTGACGCCAGCGCTTTCGTACCGCGAACTCCATGAGGCCGAACGTGCGTTGCCCGTCTTCTCGCCTGAGTTCGGCCGGGACGGGGGTGACCAGGCGGTCCCACCAATCCGCCGCGGCACTGAGCGGATGGCCGTACGCGATGCCCACCGGCTCACCGCCGGCGGTACGGGCCAGCGCAGCACGAAAGGTGGATTTGCGGACCTGGGAGCGGAAACGGCGGAAGGTCGCCGCTACCGATTCCGGGGTTTCCTCATACGGTTCCTCCGCGAACACCTCGGCGTAGACAAGCCTGAACGCGGGCTCGGCCCGCGCGGCGGCCGGGCCGTCCAAGGGCTCAATAGTGATTGCCTCTGGCGCTGTCATCACGGCCTCCTCGCTCTGGGCCGGCCCGGGCCGCCCCCTTCGAAAGGAAGGAGGCGGCGCACGTCAGGAGAAAATCGCGTGCACCTGATCGACCGCTTCGGGCCCATAGCCCACTACGCCCACGGGGACCGCGCCGTCGATCGCCTCGATGATGCGCCCGGCCCATACCGGGCCGAACCCCCCGCACAGTTCGATGAGTTGCACACCCTCGGCCACCAGGCGGCGCGCTGCCTCGATGCCCTCCTCAGGCTTCTCCACCCCGACGAACACACTGCGGCACGTACCCGTGTCCACGGCCCTGACATCGCCACCTGCCGTACTGCCGTCCGCCGTGTAGATGAACCCCCAGTGCGTGAGCGCCATGCGTATCGACCTCCTGTGATCGGCAGAGCCACCAGCCAAGCAGAATCAGGGCGGAAATGGCCTGGATCGGGGATGATTCGTGAGCGATCCGCGCGAACGCTGCGGCCCGTACTCCGGGTGCGCGCACCGTCCGCACAACGACGCCGACCACGCTCGCGCATGACCGTCGGACAGGTCCTGGCTCCGACGTGTCGAAGACCGCGGGGTCTTGACCGAAACGGGGGTTCTGGTGCAATGGGTGAAATGTCCGTAGCGGCTCCGTCCGGGGGGACGTCGCCGGTGCGCGACTACCTGGAGGCGGTCCTGGATCTGCTGGAGGAGCACGCGCTCAACCGCGAACGGGTGGACTGGGCGCGGGTACGGCGGGAAGCGGAGGCGCAGATCGCGGACGCGACGGCGACGGTGACGGGACAGGCCTACGGGGGCGCGGAGGTGGAGAGGCGGTACATACGGGAAGGGGCCGCCGTCGTGCGTGATCTGGACCGTCACCGCCCGAAAGGCTGGGTCGTGGACCTGCGCGGCAACGCCGGCGGCTCGATGTACCCCATGCTCACGGTGCTCGCTCCGCTGCTCGGGCACGGGCACCTGGGATCCTTCGTCGACGCCGCGGGTGAGGTGTCCGGACGCTGGCTGCTCCGGGACGGTGTGGTGTACGTGGACGACGAGGCGCTCTCGGCGATCCCCCACCCGTATCTGCCGGCCGAACCCGAGCCGCCCGTCGCGGTCCTCATCGACGGAAGGACCATGAGCGCCGGAGAAACCACCCTCTCACAGTGGCCCGCGAGGCCGATCGGACCGGCCGCCTCTACGGCAACGCTCCCATCGCCCCGGACCAGCCCACGCCGGGGGATGCCGACGCGCTCACCGACGCCGTGGCGTGGCTACGGTCCGTTCGGACCCCGTCCGCAGGGGGGAGCCGGGTGAAGGGGTAAGGCGTCAGCCGGGCCGGCTGCGGCCGAAGCCAGCCCGGCTGACGGGCGATGGCGGTGGCAAGCGCGTTCGCCCGCGGGTGAACGACCCCCGGCCCTCCCTGGCCACCCCGGCATCTATGCGTGTAGAACGTACCTACCCGTTCGAAAGGAACCGTCCATGGACGCCATCTCCGTCATCCGCACCAAGCGCGACCGCGGCGAGCTGACCCCCGATCAGATCGACTGGGTCATCGACGCCTACACCCGCGGCGAGGTCGCCCACGAGCAGATGTCGTCCCTGGCGATGGCGATCTTCCTCAACGGTATGAACCGCACGGAGATCGCCCGCTGGACGGCCGCGATGATCGCCTCCGGTGAGCGGATGGACTTCTCGTCGCTGCCCCGCCCCACCGCCGACAAGCACTCCACCGGCGGCGTCGGCGACAAGATCACTCTGCCGCTCGCCCCGCTCGTCGCCGCCTGTGGCGCGGCCGTCCCGCAGCTCTCCGGGCGCGGCCTCGGCCACACCGGCGGCACCCTCGACAAGCTCGAAGCCATCCCGGGCTGGCGCGCGACGCTCTCCAACGAGGAGATGCTGAACGTCCTGCACGACGTCGGCTCGGTCATCTGCGCCGCCGGTGACGGTCTCGCCCCCGCCGACAAGAAGCTCTACGCGCTCCGCGATGTCACCGGCACCGTCGAGTCGATCCCCCTGATCGCCTCCTCGATCATGTCCAAGAAGATCGCCGAGGGCACCGGTTCCCTCGTCCTGGACGTCAAGGTCGGCTCCGGCGCCTTCATGAAGGACCTCGACAACGCCCGCGAACTGGCCTCCACGATGGTCGAGTTGGGTACCGACCACGGGGTGAAGACCGTTGCCCTGCTCACCGACATGGCCACCCCGCTCGGCCTGACCGCAGGCAATGCCCTCGAAGTACGGGAATCCGTCGAGGTGTTGGCCGGCGGCGGCCCGCAGGACGTCGTCGAGCTGACCCTGGCGCTGGCCCGCGAGATGCTCGACGCGGCCGGTCTCAAGGACGCCGACCCGGCCAAGGCGCTGGCCGACGGCTCCGCCATGGACCACTGGCGCCGCATGATCAGCGCCCAGGGCGGCGACCCCGACGCGACCCTCCCCGTGGCCCGCGAACAGCATGTCGTCACCGCCTCTTCCTCCGGCATCCTCACCACCCTCGATGCCTATGCGGTGGGTCTTGCCGCCTGGCGCCTGGGCGCCGGCCGCGCGCGCAAGGAGGACCCGGTCCAGGCCGGCGCGGGCGTGGAGCTGCACGCCAAGCCCGGCGACACGGTCACCGCGGGCCAGCCCCTGCTGACCCTGCACACCGACACCCCGGAGAAGTTCCCCTACGCCCTGGAGGCCCTCGACGGCGGCGTACTCGTCGGCCCCGAGGACGCGGCCTTCGCCACCACTCCGGTGGTGCTGGAACGCATCGGTTGAGGCGGCCGGGACGCCCGAGCCCTTCGGGGCAGGGCGTCCCGCCTTCCGCCCTCCCGGTCATGCCGCATATGGCTCTGCGCCACGGGTCCGAAGGCCGCTGGAGTTGAAGGTGCTCAGCGCTCTCGCCGGGCAGTTCCCCGGCTTCGCGGAGAAGGTGCAGCGCGGCTCCGGTGCCGAGCGCACCATCCGCGAGGTCGTGGCGGCCCAGCGGGACAAGCGGTAGCCGGGTGGCCGAGGCCGAGGCCGAGGCCGTCGCCTACCGCCGGCCGCGGAGCGTCACCCTCCGCGAGATCGTTCTCGCCGCCACCGGCCAGGAAGGCCGACCGGCACTGAGAGGGAAGGGCGAAGGGCCCGCCCCACCAGGACAGGTGGCAGGGCGGGCCCTTCGGACTGCGGGCGGCTACGCGGCCTTTTCCAGGTGGAGGAGGCGGCGTTCGGCCACGGCCTTGCGGGTGGCGTAGAGGGTGATCGAGGCGGCGCCGAGCATCGCGGCGAGGCCGAGGAGGACGGTGCCCTCCCAGCCGACGGCGTGGAAGGCGGCGGCGCCGAGCGCGCCGCCCAGGCTGCTGCCGACGTAGTACGCGCACTGGTACAGCGCCGACGCCTGGGCGCGCGCCGTCTTGGCGGTGCGGCTGACCGAGGACGAGGCGACCGCATGGCCCGCGAAGAAGCCCGCGGTGATCAGGATGAGGCCGGCCAGCACCGCGGCGACAGAGTCGGCGAGGGAGAGCAGCAGACCCGTGGAGGTGGTGCCGACGGCCAAATACAGGGCGCCGCGGCGGCCCACCCGGGCGACCAGCTGGCCGGCCGCGGCCGAGGAGACCGTACCGACCAGGTAGACCACGAAGATCGAACCGACAATGCCCTGCGGGAGGTTGAACGGCTCGGAGACCAGGCGGTAGCCGATGACCGTGTAGACCGCGCCGAAGACCGTCATGAACAGCCCGCCGATGGCGTAGAGGCGGCGCAGCAGCGGGTCGGCCAGATGGCTGCCGAGCGTACGGGCCAGCGCCCGCGGACCCACCGAACGGGGCGCGAAATGCCGGGCCTTGGGGACCAGCAGCCGGAAGGTCACCGCGCACACCACGGCCAGCACACCCACCGCGGCGAGCGCCGCCCGCCAGCCCCAGGCCTGCGCGACCCAGCCGGTCACGATCCGGCCGGACATCCCGCCGATGCTGTTGCCCGCCACGAACAGTCCGATGGCCGCCACCAGCGCCTTGGCGCGCACCTCCTCGGCCAGGAAGGCCATCGCCGAGGCCGGCAGCCCGGCCAGCGCCACGCCCTGGATGCCGCGCAGCGCGATCAGCGCACCGAGCGACGGGGCGAACGGCACCAGCATCGCGATCAGCGCGGCCACCGAGAGGGACACCGTCATCAGCGTGCGCCGGCCGAAGCGTTCGGAGACCGCGCTCAGCGGGATCACGCCGAGCGCCAGGCCGAAGGTCGCCGCGGATACGGTCCAGCTCGCCTGGTCCGGACTCACCCCGAGGTCACCGGAGATCGCGGGCAACAGTGCCTGCGTGGAGTAGAGGAGGGCGAAGGTGGCTACTCCGGCGGCGAAGAGGGCGAAGCTCATCCGGCGGTAGCCGGGGCCGCCCGGCCGCAGCTTGCCCGCTTCGGGGTCGGGCGCGGCGGCGGTAGAGGAGTCAGGGGACGACTGGGGAGAGGCGGCCGCACGGTCGGTTACGGACGCCCCGGTATCAGCGGGAGGCATGTTTCGAAAGTAAGCCTCTGTGTTTCATGCGTCCAATGCATGGAAACGGCATAATCGATGCTGTGGCACATGATCGCAGGTCGCAAGGGCCGCTGTTGCAAGGTCGCAACAGAAAAGACACCGCCGGTTCGGGCCGGGCCGGGGCGGACACGGGGGAGGTGGCCGAGCTCGGCGCCGACTCGTGGGCGGTGACCCTCGCCCCGCGGCTCGCCCAGTTCACCGCCGTCGCCCGGCACGAACACGTCACCCGCGCCGCGCAGGAGCTCGGGATGCCACAGCCGACGCTCAGCCGGGCCATCGTCCGCCTGGAGGAGGACCTCGGCGTCGCCCTCTTCGCCCGGCACGGCCGCACCCTCTCCCTCACCCCGGCGGGCCGCGCCTTTCTCGCCTCCACCGAGCGGGCGCTCACGGACCTGGAGCGGGCGACGGAGTCCGTACGGGCCGATGTCGACCCCGCGGCCGGGAAGGTGGCGTTCGGCTTTCTGCACACCCTCGGGTCGGAGACCGTGCCCGGCCTGATCCGCAGCTTCCGCGCCGACCATCCGCGCGTCCGCTTCCAGCTCGTCCAGAACTACGGCGAGGCCATGATCGAGCGGCTGCGGGCCGGCGACCTCGATCTGTGTCTGACCTCGCCGGTGCCCGACTACCCGGACCTGGTCGCCCGGCGGCTCGACGAGCAGAAGCTGCGCCTGGTCGTCCCGGACGACCATCCGCTGGCCGCCCGCAAGCGCATCCGGCTCGCGGAGGCCGCCGGCGAACTGTTCGTGACCCTCGAACCGGGCTACGGGCTGCGCCGGATCACCGACGCGCTGTGCGCCGAGGCGGGTTTCACCCCGCGGGTCGCGTTCGAGGGGGAGGAGGCCGAGACGCTGCGCGGGCTGGTGGCGGCCGGGCTGGGCGTGGCCCTGCTTCCGCCACCGGCCGTGCCCCGCCCCGGCGTCGCCGAGCTGACCGTGACGGCACCGCGCGCGGTCCGCGAGATCGGCGTCGCCTGGCTGGACGGCCATCCGGACACCCCGCCGGTGGCCGCGTTCAAGAAGTTCCTGCTGAGCCGGCGGGGGCGGCTGCTGCCCAGGTGACGGATGGGCCTGCTGTCCGGGGGTGACGACGGCCGGTGCCGCAGCGATGCCCCCGACCGGCCCCCGACCGGCCCGCGGCCGGGTGACGGGTGCGGCCCGGCCGGGGCCTGCGGCGGCCGGTGCGGAAGCGATACCCCGGCGCCCGCCGCCGGATGACGGTTGCGCCGGGGCCTGCCGCGTTCAGTGCCGCAGTGACGCCCCGAAGCCCGCTGCCAGCGGCATCCGCAGACCCAGCGGCGGCGGTGCGGCCAGCGCGTCCTTCACCGGTCTGGCATAGCCCCGGGCGAAGAGCGAGCCGAGCATGAAGTCGGAGGCCAGGGCCAGGACTTCGGCACGGTGCTGATGCAGCGAATGGCCGTCGGAGTGCACCTCGAAGCGGCAGATGTCCCGGTTGACCTTCTTGGCGCGCTCGGCGTAGCGGTACGACAGATCCGGGTCGGTGCGCTCGTCGTTGGTGCCGTGGATGAGCAGGACCTGCCGGCCGATGAGCTGTTTCACCGGATCGGGCTGTGCGTCGTCCCGGTGCGGGTCGGGCAGCCAAGGGGCGATCGCCAGCACGGAGTTGACGGCGGGGTGCCCCGCGGCGTGCAGGGCGGCGCGGGCACCCATGCCCGTACCGACGAGGCAGACCGGGACATCGCCGTAGCGGCGGACCACCTCCTCCAGGGCCCAGTCCGCGTCCCGCGCCGGATGGGCCTCGGTCCCGTTCCAGCCGCTGCAGCGGTAGCGCACGACATGGGCCGTCAGGCCCTCAGGGCGCCCCGCCTTCGCCAGCCGGACCGCCAGCGGCCGCACCGCCAGTGCCGCCACCGGCGAAGGGCGCCGTACCCCGGTCGGTCCGCCGCCGGGCAGTAAAAGCGCGACCCCGCTCACCTCCCGGCCGGTGCCGCGCCTGCCGCCCCTCCACCGGAGCGCTTCCCGCGCCCCTTCCTTGCCGGCCGTTCCCAGCGGTTTTCCGAGCCGGGCCTCACGCACCGGCAGCGCTTGCTGAGCCATGACCAGAACGATGGCAGAAGGACGCGTGCCCGCCACCCCGTGGACGGGTCACTGTTGCGTATCGTTCGATGAGATCTACGCGCGTAGGGGCTAGAGTGCCGAAATGACGAGCGAGACCACCACCCAGCCGACCAGTGAACAGATCCGCCGCGCCCCCAAGGTGCTGCTCCACGATCACCTCGACGGCGGCCTGCGCCCCGCCACCGTCGTCGAGCTTGCCCGTGAGAACGGCTACGAGGGACTGCCCGAAACCGACCCGGACAAGCTCGGGATCTGGTTCCGTGAGGCCAGCGACTCCGGCTCGCTCGAGCGCTACCTGGAGACCTTCGCCCACACCTGCGCCGTCATGCAGACCCGCGACGCACTGGCCCGGGTGGCCGCCGAGTGCGCCGAGGACCTGGCCGCCGACGGTGTGGTCTACGCCGAGGTCAGGTACGCGCCCGAGCAGCACCTGGAGCAGGGCCTGACCCTCGAAGAGGTCGTCGAGGCGGTCAACGAGGGCTTCCGCGAGGGCGAGCGCCGGGCCCGCGAGAACGGCCACCGCATCCGCGTCGGGGCGCTGCTCACCGCCATGCGGCACGCCGCCCGCGCCCTGGAGATCGCCGAACTCGCCAACCGCTACCGGGACACCGGCGTCGTCGGCTTCGACATCGCGGGCGCCGAGGCCGGCTACCCGCCCACCCGCCACCTCGACGCCTTCGAGTACCTCAAGCGGGAGAACAACCACTTCACCATCCACGCCGGTGAGGCCTTCGGCCTGCCGTCGATCTGGCAGGCCCTCCAGTGGTGCGGCGCCGACCGCCTCGGCCACGGCGTCCGGATCATCGACGACATCGAGGTCGCCGACGACGGCTCGGTCAAGCTCGGCCGGCTCGCCTCGTACGTACGGGACAAGCGCATCCCGCTGGAGATGTGCCCGACCTCCAACCTCCAGACCGGCGCCGCCCCCTCCTACGCCGAGCACCCCATCGGCCTGCTGCGCCGGCTGCAGTTCCGGCTCACGGTCAACACCGACAACCGGCTGATGAGCCACACGAGCATGTCCGAGGAATTCGAGCATCTGGTCAAGACATTCCGATACACGCTCGATGACATGCAGTGGTTTACAGTCAATGCGATGAAATCAGCGTTCATTCCTTTCGATGAACGTCTGGCCATGATCAATGACGTCATCAAGCCCGGTTACGCGGAACTCCGGGCCGAATGGCTGTTCCGTCCGGCGACCACAACGTCCCCTGTGAGCAGTGCTTCTGACCCTGCGTAAGGGGTGGCGCGAGCCTATAGCGCAACGGCCGGTGGAATGTCCACCGGCCGTTTTTTCTTTGGTCGTGGCTGTTTGCGGCGCCGGTTGCCGCCTCAGTAGGTTGATTTGCCGGTCAAGCCCCCATCATGAGGACGTAATTCGATGAAGCAGGGAACCATCAAGACTCTCGGTACCGTCGCGCTCGGTGCCGCTTTCGCCGTCACCGCCGCGGGCGTCGCCAGCGCGGCCCCGGCGCTCGACACCGCCGGGGTGCTGAAGAGCCTGCCGGTGAAGGACGCCACCAAGACTGTCTCCGGGCTCACCAAGGCCAAGGCGAAGGGCAACGACGTCAAGACCAAGGTCAACTCCCAGGGCAACAAGCTGCTGGGCGGCCTGCCGACCAACGCCGTCACCAAGACCCTCCCCCTGGGTGGCTGATCCCGCCACGCGGCTCGTCCCCTAGGGACGCGTCATGCGCCGTGCCCCGGCCGAACGCCTCGTGCGGACGGCCGGGGCATCGTCATGCGCTGCCGAGAAACCGGACGGCGCGGCGCCCGGTCGGCATCCGCGCCGGGCCGCGGGGCGGCCTGCCGGGCAGCCCGCCGGGCGGAACGGTCACCAGGCGGCTGCGCTGGTGGCGGCCTTCTCCTCCGAGGGGAGGAATATCCACAGCGCCAGGTAGACCAGGAACTGCGGGCCGGGCAGCAGACACGACACCACGAAGAGCACGCGCATCGTCGTCGGCGTCATACCGAAGCGACGGGCCAGGCCCGCGCACACTCCGGCGATCACTCGGTTGTTGCTGGGGCGGACCAGTGCGGCGGCCATGATGCGGACTCCTTTACGACTCGGTGGGGCGATTGCCCCGATGCCTCAAAGGTAGGTCCGGCTGCCGGAGAGAGCATCAGCCTGCGGGGCCAGTCCAACCCTGGGGATTCTCGGGGTTACCTCCCCGAGATCCCCGTACCGGCGACGTAGCCGGCGCCGGGCACCGGGGACGACCGTCAGATGCGTCAGGGCCACTCCGAGCGAGCCGAGCAGCACCGAGTCGATGTCCGGGACCCGGCCGGGCACCCCTGACTGCAGCAGCTCGATGGCCAGCGCGATCATCGCGCCGGCGAACACGGTGCGGGTCAGGGACACCAGCGGAGAAACGTTCAGCCGGCCCGCCGAGAGGGGCAGCAGCACGCCCAGCGGCGCCAGCAGCAGCACCGAGCCGCCCAGATGCTGTATGGCCTCCCAGGAAGGGCCGGTCGCCAGCTCGGCCTGGATCGTCGCCAGCGGTTCGAGGTTCGTGGCCGACACCCAGGGCACCGTGCGGGGACGCAACGTCAGCCAGCCGACGATCAGCAGATGCGCCACAAGGAGGAGAAGTCCGGTGACGCGCATACGGGGGACGGCGGTGGTGCCGGGGCCATGACGCTGCACAAAGGCCAGGACGCGACCAGCGGTGGCTGTGGTTCCGCCCAATTGCGCCCGTCTTGGCCCGCCGGGTCAGCCCTCTTCCGACAACGGGTCTCCCCAGCCGGTGTTCTCCGCGATGTCCGGATTGGCCAGCACCTCCGCGGAGCACTCGTAGCGGTGCGCCGTATCGTCGCCCGGTCCGCCCAGCACCGCCGCATGGGTCCGGCCCAGCGCCGGGCTCGCGCCGTAGGTGCACACCAGCTGGGCCAGCGCGAAGGACGGCAGATCGTCCGGCCGGATGCTCAGCCGCAGCGCATCCGCGGGATCGCCCGTGCGCGGCGCCGCGACCTTCAGGTCCTGGGGCAGCGCGCTGCTGAAGCCGGCCCGGTCCTCGTCGTGCGACGGCTGCCGCTGCAGCTCCTTCAGCAGCGCACGGGCGGTCGGCAGCCGCGGTTCGGTGCCCGCCGTGTTCTTGGGCAGCGACACCGTCCGCTCCACCTGGGCCAGCGCCGAGCCGCACACCAGATAGACGGTGGCCTGGGCCCCGCCGGGCGGGTTGGGCGCCGGGTCGCTCGCCGGGGCCTTGCAGCTCACCCGCGAGGGCGCACGGCCCGCGTCGACCGGTACCGACGTGCCCCGGATCCCGCAGCCCGCGGCGGCGAGCGTGAGCGCCACCACTGCGGCGGTGCGCCGCCCCGTCCGCCTGCTCGGCGTCATCGCCCGTCCTCCGTGCCCTCGTCATCCGCGCGGGCCGTGCCGCCGTCCCTCCGGTCGCCGTCCGTCAGCGGCGCGGCGTCCATCGGCAGCCGCAGTGTGAAGGCCGCGCCGCCTTCGGGGAGGTTGGCCGCGGTGATCTCCCCGCCGTGGATATGTGCGTTCTCCAGCGCGATCGACAGCCCCAGACCGCTGCCCTCCGACCGCGGCCGGGAGGCGCTCGCCTTGTAGAAGCGGTCGAAGACATGCGGAAGGACCTCTTCCGGGATGCCGGGGCCGTGATCCCGTACGCGGATCACCAGTGTCCCGCCCCCGGGCCGCTCCGCGCCCGCCGCCTGCTCGGAGCGCTCCGGCCCCTCGTCCTCCGTACCGGCCTCCGGTCCGCCGGACCCGTCGGGCGCGGCCGGCCCGCCGGAGACGGCCGTGCTGCCCGTCCGGCCGCCCGCGACGTCACCCGCCACGTCCTCGGTGTGCACCGAGACCCGCACCGGTGAGCCGCCGTGCTTGAGGGCGTTGCCGATCAGATTCGCCAGGATCACATCGAGCCGCCGCGGGTCCAGACGGGCCACGATGCCGCGGTCCGCGTCCAGCTCGACCGCGTCCAGCCAGGCCCGGGCGTCGATACAGGCGGTCACCTGGTCCGCGACATCGACATCGTCCAGCACCAGCCGGGCCGTGCCCGCGTCGAAGCGGGTGACCTCCATCAGGTTCTCCACGAGGTCGTTCAGCCGCCGGGTCTCGCTGACCACCAGCTGCACGGCCGGCGCGATCATCGGGTCGAGGGAGTCCGCCTCCTCCTCCAGCACCTCGGAGACCGCAGTGATCGCGGTCAGCGGCGTCCGCAGCTCGTGCGACATATCGGCGACGAACCGCCGGGACGCCGCCTCGCGCCCGCTCAGCTCCTCGACCCGCTGTTCCAGACGCTCGGCCGTACGGTTGAACGTCCGGGACAGATCGGCCAGTTCGTCCGTGCCGGTCACCCGCAGCCGGGTGTCCAGCCGCCCCTCGCCCAGCTGCCGCGCCGCATGCCCCAGCCGCTGTACGGGCCGCAGCACGGTCGTCGCCGCGGCCTGCGCCAGCAGCGCCGAGCCGACCAGCGCGAGCGCGGTCGCGATCCCCAGCGACCAGGCCAGCGAGTTGAGGTCCTGCCGCTCGGTGGCCAGCGACTTCATCATGTAGCCGGTGGGCCCGCCGCCGATCACCTTCGCCCCGGCGACGAGATAGGGGGCGTCCCCGACCTCCTTGCGCTGCCAGTACAGATGGTGCGGATAGCGGTTGGACTCGTCGACCCGACGCACCTCGTCGACCGCGGTCCGCAGCGACACGGGCACGCTGTTCAGCGTCAGCAGATTCTTGTTCGTGGTGGCCGCGCAGGCCTTGCCCTCGCGGTCAACCCCTATCAACAGCACCGCGTAGTCCTGCGGCCCGGCCGCCATCTGCCGCGCCGCGTCCTGCAGTTCGGCACAGCGCGGACGCAGCGGCAGCGACCGCGTACTGTCCTCCAGCGACTTGCGGAAGTCGTTGAGGACGGCGTTCTGGGTGCGCTCCAGAACGGTGTTGCGGTTGAGCCAGTACGCGATGCCCGACGCCGAGACCGCGGCCGTCAGCGCCACCAGCGCGAAGACCACGACCAGCCGCAGCCGCAGACTGGTCCAGCGCAGCAGCCCCGACGCACGGCGTAGCCCGCGCAGCACCCGCTGCAGCCGCCGCCGGCCGGCCGAGGGCGCGGCCGTTTCCCCGGCCTCGCCGCCCGCATTGTCCTTCGTCGAACCGCCGCCCGCGGAACGTTCCCTCACTGCGGCGAATCCAGCCGGTAGCCGACGCCACGGACCGTACGGATCAGGGTCGGCGAGGACGGCACGTCCTCCACCTTCGCCCGCAGCCGCTGCACACACGCGTCCACCAGGCGCGAGTCGCCGAGGTAGTCGTGCTCCCACACCAGCCGCAGCAGCTGCTGCCGGGACAGCGCCTGACCGGGCCGGCGGCTCAGCTCCAGCAGCAACCGCAGTTCGGTCGGTGTCAGTTGCAGATCCTCGCCGTTCTTGGTGACCGTCATCGCCGACCGGTCGATCACCAGCGAGCCGAACGTCGCCGAATCACTGGACTCCCGCTCGCCCCGGCGCAGCACGGCCCGGATCCGGGCGTCCAGCACCCGGCCCTGGACCGGTTTGACGACATAGTCGTCGGCGCCGGACTCCAGCCCCACCACGACGTCGATGTCATCGTTACGCGCGGTGAGCAGGATGATGGGCAGCTGGTCCGTACGCCTGATCCGCCGGCACACCTCGAAACCGTCGATGCCCGGCAGCATCACATCCAGCACGATCAGGTCCGGGCGCTGCTCACGCAGCAGCTTCAGGCCGTCCTCGCCCGTCGCCGCGGTCACCACACGGTGACCCTGGCGGGACAGCGAGAGTTCGAGAGCCGTGCGGATGGCGTCGTCGTCCTCGATCAGCAACAGGAAAGGCACTCAGCCATTCTGGCCCATGGGACGCCGGGACATCGACCAGTGGCGCTCTCGTACACAAGGCCCACGCTCGTGAGGCCCTCGCGACGCGCCGCACCGGGGCCTGTGACAGGCCTGTGACAGTCGACGGACAACGCGATGAAACTGGCTTGGCAGTCTTTTGGGCACCGGGAGAGATCAACAACCCGGACACACCGAACGAGCTGGCTCTACGACGGGGGGCGCGAGATGAACACACTGCACGGCACCACTTCCAGCGCAGTTATCACGCGACTCCACGATGTCGTCCGGTCCGGCGAGAAGTCCGGTGCCGTGCGGGGATGCACCCGCGGCACCGCGCGTCAGCGGCCGCCCTTCATGGTGGCCATCGACGCGACGACGGTGGAACTCAACCGGGGGCACGGGGGCAATGCCGCCCACGGGGGAGAAAACGGGGGAAACACCGGGGGAGCGGAGTACAGGGAGGCCACGGGGGAACGGCGTTCCCCGGCGGAGACGGCGGAGGCCGAAGCGGCCTTCACCGCCTACGTCCAGGAGCGCCGGGCCTCCCTGTACGCCACCGCCTACCACCTGACCGGCGACCGCTACGAGGCCGAGGACCTGCTGCAGAGCGCACTGTTCTCGACCTACCGGGCGTGGGACCGGATCAGTGACAAGGCGGCGCTCGGCGGCTATCTGCGCCGGACGATGACCAATCTGCACATCAGTGCCTGGCGCCGGCGCAAGCTCAACGAGTACCCGACCGAGGAGCTGCCGGAGACGGCCGGCGACGTGGACGCGATGCGCGGCACCGAGCTGCGCGCCGTGCTGTGGCAGGCGCTGGTCCGGCTGCCCGAGACGCAGCGCACGATGCTGGTGCTGCGCTACTACGAGGGCCGTACGGACCCGGAGATCGCGGACATTCTCAACATCAGTGTCGGCACGGTGAAGTCGAGCATCTGGCGCGCCCTGCGCCGGCTGCGTGAGGACGAGGTCCTCAGCTTCGGCCGTGACGAGGAGGAGTCCTTCGGCGAGCTGGTGGCCTGAGGATCCGGGGGGAGCCCGAGGGGGGACCAGGGGGAACGCCCGAGGGGGGAACGGGGATACGGGGGAACCGGCCGAAGCGGAGTGATCCACGGAGGCCGGACGTATCGGGGGATACGGGGGAAGCACGGGGGAGCAGGGGGGATCACGGGGGAGAGAAAAGCGGGTTCGGACGGCCGGGGGGTCTGTCCGAGCCCGCTCCTTCGTGTGTGCCTCCGCGTGCAGCGCGCGCCCGCGCCGCCGGCTGCGCTGAACCGGCCGCCGCCCGCCGCCCGCGCCTCAGGAACGTACGGCCGCGTCCACCGTGTCCGCTGCCCCCGCGGCCGATATGCGGGCCAGCGCCTCCGGCTTGGCGCAGGGGTGCGCGCCCAGGGCGGTGTGCCGGGCGACGACCGAGCGTTCGTCGCGCAGCAGCCGCAGTCCGCGGCGTACGAGATACGGGGCGGACTTGCGGCCCTCGCGCAGATCCCGCGCCAGCCGCCGGCGGAAGGTGGTGGTCGGCCGGCCGCGCAGACACAGCGCATCGGCCAGCAGCCCCGCGGCCCGGCAGTCCGCGATGATCTCGGCCGCGAAGATGCCCTCCGCGATGAACAGCGGGGCGCCGCCGAGGTCGAGACACGAGGCGCCGACCCGGGCGCTGGCCGCGATGTCGTACACCGGGACGTCGGCACGCCCCGTACGGCACAGCGCGTCGATGGCCGCGAGGGCGGCGCCGGCGTCCCAGGACTGCGGTGCGTCCCAGTCGGCGCCGCCGCCGTCGGGCAGTTGCGGCAGTGTCGGGTCCGTCCCCTCCTTGTAGAAGTCGTCGAGGTTCAGGACGGGGAGGCCGCTGCGCATGGCCAGGGAGGTCTTCCCGGAGCCCGACGGGCCGGTCAGCAGAACGACCCGGATGGGGAACGCAGGGGAGGACGGCGGGGTGCACGAGTGGGAGCTCACGGGCACCCATTGTCGCGTATTGCGCCGTGTGGGGTACCCCTGGCGCGCGAGGTGGATCGGCCCCCGCAGCTCAACTACGCTACGCAGTCAATTGATTACCCGAATGCTGTGGCTCGTACAGCACTTCGACCCCTTCGATCCACAGGCAGGTGGCACATGCCCTCCCATGCGCGTCCCAAGCCCAGCCGCGTTCCCCGCACGTTGCTGCGGGCCGGACTGGTGATCTCCGCGGCCGGTGCCGCGCTCGCGGCGGGCGGTGCGGCGACGGCGAGCGCGGCCCCGGCCGCCGCGGACCGCGCCACCGACACCGGTGCCGCGGCCTCGGGACTGACCGGCGCACTGCTGCACTCCGCGGCCGGCGGCCTCGGCCCGGTCAAGAACCTCCAGCTGGACCCGCTGGCCAACACCTCCGTCGACCCGCTCGCCAACGCCGTGAGCACCCAGATCGCCGACTTCAAGCCGGTGGGCACCGAGCTGCTGACCGGCACCCTCTCGAACGGTGCCGCGCTCAAGGACCTGCCGCTGATCGGGCAGGTGACGAGGGTGCTGCCGGGGTGAGCGGTTGCGGCCGGGCCGCGGTCCGGCGCGGCGGGCGCTGCCCCGGCGGCTCCCACCGCCCGGACCGCGCGCCCCGCCGCAGGAGCCGCGGCGGTCGAAGGGCCTGGGCAGGACCGGGATCAGCGCCCCCGGAAGGCCCCGACCATCGCCTCCATGTCCTCCTGGAACGAACAGCACAACGCCAGCCATGAGCCGTCGACGAAGACCAGGTCGAAGCGGCCACGGGGGAACACCGCGCGCGGCCTGGGTCGCAGTTCCGCGATGTTCGACAGCTGCACCTGGGCGGCGACTTCCAGCTCCGGCGGGCGCTCCCGCCAGCCCGAGGCATGATCCGTCAGCACGAACAGCCGGCGGTCGGTGAGCGCCTGGTGCTGCGGCGAGCCGCCCGCGTTCGTGACCTGAACGAGGAACCGGCCGGCCATGCTCGCCCAGTCGCCCTCCATGGTCGTGCCGAACAGGGCGCGGTTCGCGGCGTCGTCGACGGCGTCCTCGATGTTCTCCCGGGCCTCGTTGAGGGTTTCCGCGACCGTGCCGACCGCGCGCGTCACCGGGTTGTTGACCAGCCGGTTGTCGAGCAGCCGGCCGCCGGGCCGGCTGCCGGCCGTACCGCTGGGCGGCCGCGACGCCTTGTCGAGCACCTCGCCCAGCGCCCCCAAGATCCCCTTCTTGCGCGCCGACCGCTGCCGGGGCGCCCGCAGCTGGGCGGGCACGAGCGGCAGATCGGGGTACTCGGTGTATTGCCTGGCCTCCCACAACACCTCACCGGGGTGCAGGAACTGGCGGCAGGGGGTGACGTGATCAGGTTTCACGCCCTCATCTTCCCTGTCCGGTACACCACAACAGTGCGGGGCCCCGCCACATGGGCGAGACCCCGCACCGTCGTTCCGCGGACGCCGTCCGGGCGCCACAGCAGCCCTAAACCCCCATGGGATGCCAGACCGTCTTCGTCTCCAGGAAGGTCAGCAGGCGGCCGGTGCCGGGGTCGGCGGTCCAGTTCGCCGCCGACGGGCGGAGCACCCGCTTGAGGTTGTCGGCCGCGGCCGTCTCCAGGTCCTTCGCCAACGCGTCGTCCGCGCCCGCCAGATCGAGGGCGTTGACGTCCTGGTGGGCGGCGAGCGGGGCCGCCAGTTCCGCGGTGCGGCCGGAGAGGATGTTGACCACGCCGCCCGGGAGGTCGGAGGTGGCGAGCACCTCGGCCAGGGAGAGGGCGGGCAGCGGGGCGTTCTCGGCTGCCGCCACGACCACCGTGTTGCCGGTGACGATCGCCGGGGCGATCACCGAGACCAGGCCGAGGAACGACGAGTCCTGGGGGGCCAGGACCGCGACCACGCCGGTCGGCTCGGGGGAGGAGAGGTTGAAGTACGGACCGGCCACGGGGTTGGCGCCGCCGGCGATCTGGGCGACCTTGTCGGACCAGCCCGCGTACCAGACCCAGCGGTCGATCGCCGCGTCCACCTGGGCCGTGGCCTTCGCCTTCGACAGCCCCTCGGCGGCGGCGACCTCGGCGACGAACTGGTCGCGGCGGCCCTCCAGCATCTCGGCGATGCGGTAGAGGATCTGGCCGCGGTTGTAGGCCGTGGCGCCGGACCAGCCGCCGAACGCCTTACGGGCGGCGACCACCGCGTCCCGGGCGTCCTTGCGGGAGGCCAGCGGGGCGTTGGCGAGCCATGTGCCCTTGGAGTCGATCACCTCGTACACCCGCCCGCTCTCGGACCGGGGGAACTTGCCCCCGACGTACAGCTTGTAGGTCTTGAAGACGGAGAGTCGGCCAGTCAGCTCAGACATTGAGGTACGCCTCCAGACCGTGCCGGCCGCCCTCGCGGCCGTAGCCCGACTCCTGGTAGCCGCCGAAGGGCGAGGCCGGGTCGAACTTGTTGAACGTGTTGGACCAGATGACGCCCGCGCGGAGCTTGTTCGCCATCCACAGCATCCGCGAGCCCTTCTCCGTCCAGATGCCGGCGGAGAGGCCGTACGGGGTGTTGTTGGCCTTCTCCACGGCCTCGGCCGGGGTGCGGAAGGTCAGCACGGACAGCACCGGGCCGAAGATCTCCTCGCGGGCGATGCGGTGCGCCTGGGTGACGCCGGTGAACAGCGTCGGGGCGAACCAGTAGCCGGTGGTGGGGAGTTCGCAGGACGGCGACCAGCGCTCGGCGCCCTCGGCCTCGCCCGCGTCGGCCAGCGCGGTGATCCGGGCCAGCTGCTCGGCGGAGTTGATGGCGCCGATGTCGGTGTTCTTGTCGAGCGGGTCGCCCACGCGCAGGGTCCGCATCCGGCGCTTGAGGGCGTCCAGCAGCTCGTCCTGGACGGACTCCTGGACCAGGAGGCGGGAGCCCGCGCAGCAGACGTGGCCCTGGTTGAAGAAGATGCCGTTGACGATGCCCTCGACGGCCTGGTCGAGTGGCGCGTCGTCGAAGACGATGTTCGCCGCCTTGCCGCCGAGCTCCAGGGTCACCTTCTTGTCCGTGCCGGCGACCGTACGGGCGATGGCCTTGCCGACCTCGGTGGAGCCGGTGAAGGCCACCTTGTTGACGTCGGGGTGCGCGACCAGCGCCGCGCCCGTGGAGCCCTCGCCGGTCAGGATGTTGACGACGCCCTTGGGCAGGCCCGCCTGACGGCAGATGTCCGCGAAGAACAGGGCGGAGAGCGGGGTCGTCTCGGCGGGCTTGAGGACGACCGTGTTGCCGGTCGCCAGCGCCGGGGCGATCTTCCACGCGAGCATCAGCAGCGGGAAGTTCCAGGGGATGATCTGGCCGGCGACGCCCAGGGGGCGGGGGTTCGCGCCGTAGCCCGCGTGGTCGAGCTTGTCGGCCCAGCCCGCGTAGTAGAAGAAGTGCGCGGCGACCAGCGGCAGGTCGGCGTCCCGGGACTCGCGGATCGGCTTGCCGTTGTCCAGCGACTCCAGCACGGCCAGCTCGCGCGAGCGCTCCTGGAGGAGCCGGGCGATCCGGAAGAGGTACTTGGCCCGCTCAGCGCCGGGCAGCGCGGACCACTTCTCGAAGGCCTTGCGGGCGGCCTTCACGGCGCGGTCGACATCATCGGCGCTCGCCTGGGCGACCTCGGAGAGGACCTCCTCGGACGACGGGGAGACGGTCTTGAAGACCTTGCCGTCGGAGGCCGGGGCGAACTCGCCGTCGATGAACAGGCCGTAGGACGGCGCGATGTCGACGACCGCGCGGGACTCGGGTGCGGGTGCGTAATCGAAGGTCATGGGAGCCTCAGTCCACCGTGACGTAGTCGGGGCCGGAGTAGCGGCCGGTGCTGAGCTTCTGGCGCTGCATCAGCAGGTCGTTCAGGAGGCTGGAGGCGCCGAAGCGGAACCAGTCGGCGGTCAGCCAGGGCTCGCCGAGCGTCTCGTTGACCATGACCAGGTACTTGATCGCGTCCTTGGTCGTACGGATACCGCCGGCCGGCTTCACCCCGACCTGGACGCCCGTCGTGGTGTGGAAGTCACGGACCGCCTCCAGCATCAGGAGGGTGACCGGCGGGGTGGCGTTGACGGCGACCTTGCCGGTCGAGGTCTTGATGAAGTCGGCGCCCGCGAGCATCGCCAGCCAGGAGACCCGGCGGACGTTGTCGTACGTCTGGAGCTCACCGGTCTCGAAGATGACCTTGAGGTGGGCGGCCGTGCCGTCGGGGCGCGCGCAGGCCTCCTTGACGGCCTTGATCTCCTCGAAGACGTCCATGTAGCGGCCGGAGAGGAAGGCGCCCCGGTCGATCACCATGTCGATCTCGTCGGCGCCGGCCGCGACCGCGTCACGGGTGTCCGCCAGCTTGACCGGCAGCGCGGCGCGGCCCGCGGGGAAGGCGGTGGCGACGGACGCGACATGGATACCGGAGTCGCCGAGTGCCTCCTTGGCCGTCGCGACCATGTCCGGGTAGACGCAGATCGCCGCGACCTTGGGGCTGGTGCGGTCGGTGGGGTCGGGGTGGACGCCCTTGGCGCACAGCGCCCGGACCTTGCCCGGGGTGTCCGCGCCTTCGAGGGTCGTCAGGTCGATCATCGAGATGGCGAGATCGATGGCGTACGCCTTCGCCGTCGTCTTGATCGAGCGGGTGCCGAGGGTGGCGGCGCGGGCCTCGAGGCCGACCGCGTCGACGCCGGGGAGGCCGTGGAGGAAGCGGCGCAGCGCACCGTCGTCGGCGGTCACGTCCGCCATTGACGCCAGACGCCCCGCGGCTTCCTTGCCGTATGCGGGAACAGTGATGGGCATGGTCACGAGGGGAGCATATCTACGCGCGTAGCGCCATGTCATCCCCCTCGGCCGTCCGAATCCGGGCGGGCGGGCGGGGCATCCGGCCGGCCGGACACGGCCGATTTCGGCAACATGCCCGGTGGCGGGCGCCCATGAAGGGTGCGGCCGGCGTCCGGACGCGCCCACACCCCGCGCCCGAATGATGCCGTAACGCAATGTCCGGCATCCGGACGGTCAGGCAGAATCGGCCTCATGACGAGCCCGGACCGCACCACCCCGCCTCAGCAGCAGTACGCGGAGCGCAGCTACCGCTCGCCCGCGGCCCTCGTCGGCGGCGCACTGCTCCTTCTGCTCGGACTCTGGCTCGGCGGCGACGCACTGCTGCGGGGCGTCGTGCACACCAAGCTCACGGCGCTGTTCGCGCTGCTCCTCGGGGTGCCGCTGGTGATCGCCTTCACCCTGCGGCCGCAGGTCAGGGCGGGCGAGGACCGGCTGACGGTGCGTAATCCGTTCCGTACGATCACGCTGCCGTGGGGCGCGGTGGAGGATCTGCGGGCGGCGTTCTCCGCCGAGGTGTTCACCAGCGGCGGCAAGTACCAGCTCTGGGCCGTCCCGGTCTCGCTGCGGCAGCGCAAGAAGGTCAGCCGCCAGGCGGCGCGGGGCTCCGCGCCCCGGCCCCGTTTCGGGCTGAACGCCGACGCCGGCCCGGTGCCGCGCGCCATGGCCGACCAGACCCTCGACGAGCTGCGCGAGATCAAGGAACGCGCCGCCCACCGCGAGAGCGCCCAGGGCGAGCCGGTGGTGCGCTGGTCGTACGAGGTCCTCGCGCCGATGGTGGTGGGCGCGGTGGGGCTGGCCGTGATGGTGGCGCTGTAGCCGTCCGGGCCTGCGGCCCGTAGTGGGGGCCAGGGGAGTTGAGCGCACCCCCAGGGTTGTTTCCCCGCCGCCCACCCCGGTGTTGTTGTTTCCCCGCCGCCCACCCCCCTTTCGGGGGGTGGGCGGGTACGGGAGGGGAGGCGCGGGCAGGGAGGCGCGGGTAGGGAAGGCAGGACGGGGAAGGTAGGGCGGGTAGGGGCGTCGGCTCAGATCCCCGCTGCCTCCGACAGATCCGCCTTGATCGACGCCAGCGTCGCGTCGGCCTTCGTACGGGCCTCGGGCAGGGCCTCGGCCGAGGGCACCGGGACCACGACCTCCAGGTAGCACTTGAGCTTGGGCTCGGTGCCGCTGGGGCGGACGACCACGCGGGCGGCCTCGATGCCGGCCTCCGGCGAACCGGACAGGTAGTAGCGCAGCCCGTCGGTCGGCGGCAGCGTCTCCGTGCCCCGGTTCAGATCGTCGGCCCGGGTCACGCTCAGGCCCGCCAGCGCGGTCGGCGGCTGCGCGCGCAGCCGGTGCATGGCGTCGGCGATCAGCGACAGGTCCTCGACGCGGACCGAGAGCTGGTCGGTGGCGTGCAGCCCGAATTCCAGGGCGAGGTCGTCGAGCAGGTCGGTGAGGGTGCGCCCGGACTGCTTGAGGTCCGCGGCCAGCTCGGTGATCAGCAGGGCCGCGGTGATGCCGTCCTTGTCGCGGACGCCCTCCGGATCGACGCAGTAGCCGAGCGCCTCCTCGAAGGCGTACCGCAGACCGTCCACCCGGGCCAGCCACTTGAAGCCGGTCAGCGTCTCCTCGTACGGCAGCGAGGCGGCGGCCGCGATACGGGACATCAGCTGGGAGGAGACGATGGTCGTCGCGAAGGTGCCGGACGCCCGCTTGCTCACCAGGTGGGCGGCGAGCAGTGCGCCGACCTCGTCGCCGCGCAGCATCCGCCAGCCGTCAGGGGTGCCGGGGGCGGGGACGGCGACGGCGCAGCGGTCCGCGTCGGGGTCGTTGGCGATCACGATGTCGACGCCGGCGGCGCCCCGGTCACGGGCGGTGGCGAACGCGAGGTCCATCGCGCCCGGCTCCTCCGGGTTGGGGAAGGCGACCGTCGGGAAGTCCGGGTCCGGCTCGGCCTGTTCCGCGACGACCGTCGGCGCCGGGAACCCGGCCCGGGCGAAGGCGGCGACGAGAGTGTCCCGGCCGACGCCGTGCATCGGCGTGTAGACGACCTTGGTGTCCCGGGGCGAGCCGGGGGTCAGCACCGCGTCCGTACGCGCCAGATAGGCGTCCAGGACCGTCTCGTCGAGGGTTTCCCAGCCGGCCTCCGGGCGCGGGACGTCGGCCAGTGAGCGGACCGCGGCGATCTCGGCGGCGATCTCGCCGTCCGCGGGCGGCACGATCTGGGAGCCGTCGCCCAGGTAGACCTTGTAGCCGTTGTCGCGCGGCGGGTTGTGGCTGGCGGTGACCTCGACCCCGGCCACCGCGCCCAGGTGCCTTATCGCGAAGGCCAGGACCGGGGTGGGCAGCGGGCGCGGCAGCACCGCGGCGCGCAGGCCCGCGCCGACCATCACGGCCGCCGTGTCGCGGGCGAAGTCGGCACTCTTGTGGCGTGCGTCGTAGCCGATGACCACCAGGCCCGAGCCGTCACCCTGCGCCTTGAGGTACGCGGCGAGGCCGGCCGCGGCGCGGATGACCACGGAGCGGTTCATCCGCATCGGGCCCGCGCCCAGCTCACCGCGCAGCCCGGCGGTGCCGAACTGGAGGGTGCCGGCGAAACGGGCGGCCAGCTCGTCGGTGTCCTCGGCTTCGATGAGCTTGGACAGCTCGTCCCGGGTCTCCGGGTCGGGGTCCTCGGCCAGCCAGGCCTGGGCCCGGTGGATCAGCTCCGCGGGATCGGTAGCCACGTGATGCTCCTGACGGTGGATGCGGGTGGGGGCGCGCTGAGGACAGCTGGGGAGGGTCGGGCGCTCTCGGCTCGTCACGCATACCCCGTACGCGCGTACGGGGAGCCGCAGAACCGGCCAATGCCACTGGATGGCAGCGCGCGGGGGAGGGCCGCGCCGCGCGGCGGGTGGACCGGCGGGCGGACGGCGGGACCGGTGCGGCGGTGACGGCGGCGGGGCGGCCCGGCGGGTGTGGCGCACCCGCCGTGGCCGTCTGCCGTCGTCGTCCGGGCGCGGCGCGGTGGCGCCGCGGTGTCTCAGAGCTTGCCGAGCACCTGGGCGAGCAGGCTGCCCATCCGGGTCGCGGAGTCGCGGCCGGCCTGCAGCACCTCTTCGTGGTTGAGCGGCTCGCCCGTCATGCCGGCGGCGAGGTTCGTCACCAGCGACAGGCCGAGCACCTCGGCGCCGGCCTCGCGTGCCGCGATGGCCTCCAGGACCGTGGACATCCCGACCAGGTCGGCGCCCAGGGTCCGGATCATCTTGATCTCGGCCGGGGTCTCGTAGTGCGGGCCGGGGAACTGGGCGTAGACGCCCTCCTCCAGGCTCGGGTCGACCTCCTTGCACAGCGCGCGCAGCCGCGGCGAGTACAGATCCGTCAGGTCGACGAAGTTCGCGCCGACGATCGGGGAGGTGGCGGTCAGGTTGAGGTGGTCGCTGATGAGGACCGGCTGGCCGGGGCGCATGCCCTCGCGCAGACCACCGCACCCGTTGGTGAGCACGACGGTCTTGCAGCCGGCCGCGACGGCGGTGCGGACACCGTGCGCGACCGCGGCGACCCCGCGGCCTTCGTAGTAGTGGGTACGGCCCAGGAAGACCAGCGCCCGCTTCGCACCGACCTGGTACGAGCGGATCGTGCCGCCGTGTCCGGCGACGGCCGGCGCCGGGAAGCCGGGCAGCTCGGTGACGGGGAATTCGTGCTCGGGCGCGCCCAGGGCCTCGGCGGCCGGAGCCCAGCCGGAGCCCATCACCAGGGCGACGTCATGGGTCTCGGCGCCGGTCAGCTCACGCAGACGGGCGGCGGCGTCGGCGGCGGCACCCTGGGGGTCGCGCGCGATGTCCGGAGTAACAGATGCGTTCACGCGGACGAGGGTAGCCGGTATTCCCCTACGCGCGTAGATGTCGCTGCTCACGGTGCTGGGTTCGGACGGTTGTGGCATCTGCCAAAAGCAGGCCCCCGGGCGCGTCGCGGCATCCGTACGGCGGCGCGCCCGCCGCGGCCGGCCCGTGCCGCACGTCAGCAGGGCCGCTTGCGCAGCTCCATCACATAGTCGTGCGGCGCGCCCGCCGACTCCGCGGCATCGGCGATCTCGCCCAGATAGCGGGCCGACGGCAGACCGCCCTCGTAGCCGTTGAGGACATAGATCCACGCCGCCTCGTCGCCGTCGAGGGTGTGCACCCGCACCCGCATCCGGCGGTAGATGTCCATACCGACGCCCTCCCAGCGGTCCATGGACTCCTCGTCCATGGGCGCGATGTCGTAGAGCGCGACGAAGAGCTGGGAGGCGGGGGCTTCGACGACCGTCGCCAGTGCGCCTTCCCAGCCCATCTGCTCGCCGCCGAAGGTGAGCCGCCAGCCGTTGAGCCAGCCGGTGCCGCGCAGCGGCGAGTGCGGTGCGCGGCGGGACATCAGCCGCGCGTCGAGGTTGCCGGCGTACGCGGCGTAGAGCGACATGGTTCCGAGGGTACGGGAGGTTGCCCTTCGGGCTCGTGGTACCGGAGGTTCGGACGGTAGCCCAGGTGGAGCGCGCTCCGGTGCCCGTCAGGGACGGAGGATGCCCCCGGGCGAGAGCGACGTACGGGCGTGCGGGACAATGGAGTACGTGACTCGGATCGTGATCATCGGTGGCGGACCCGGCGGATACGAAGCTGCCCTGGTGGCGGCTTCTCTCGGCGCGGAGGTGACCGTCGTCGACTGCGACGGTCTGGGCGGGGCGTCGGTGCTGACCGACTGCGTGCCGTCGAAGACTCTTATCGCCACGGCCGAGGTGATGACGACCTTCGACTCCTCGTACGAAGAGCTCGGCATCATCGTCGAGGACGACACTCCGCACGTGGACCGGCCCGCCCGGGTCGTCGGCGTCGACCTCGGCAAGGTCAACCGACGGGTCAAGCGTCTCGCGCTCGCCCAGTCGCATGACATCACCGCGTCCGTGACCCGCGCCGGCGGCCGGGTCATGCGCGGTCGCGGGCGGCTGGAGCCCGGCCAGGCGCCGGACGGCTCCCGCAAGGTGACGGTCACCGCCGCCGACGGCACCTCCGAGGGGCTGATCGCGGACGCGGTGCTGATCGCCACCGGCGCGCACCCCCGCGAGATCCCGGACGCGCTCCCCGACGGTGAGCGGATCCTGAACTGGACGCAGGTCTACGACCTCGACGAGCTGCCCGAAGAGCTGATCGTGGTCGGTTCCGGTGTCACCGGTGCCGAGTTCGCCGGTGCCTACCAGGCGCTCGGCTCCCGCGTCACCCTCGTCTCCTCCCGCGACCGCGTGCTGCCGGGCGAGGACCCGGACGCCGCCGCCGTCCTGGAGGACGTCTTCCGCCGCCGCGGCATGAACGTCATGTCGCGCTCCCGGGCCCAGTCCGCCAAACGGGTCGGCGACCGCGTCGAGGTCACCCTGGCCGACGGCCGCACGATCTCCGGTACGCACTGCCTGATGGCGGTCGGCTCCATCCCCAACACCGAGGGCATCGGCCTGGAAGCGGCCGGCGTCAAGCTCAAGGACTCCGGCCACATCTGGACCGACAAGGTCTCCCGCACCTCCGCCCAGGGCGTGTACGCGGCCGGCGACTGCACCGGCATCTTCGCGCTGGCGTCCGTCGCCGCCATGCAGGGCCGGATCGCGATGTACCACTTCCTCGGTGACGCGGTCACCCCGCTGAACCTCAAGACGGTCTCCGCGAACGTCTTCACCGACCCGGAGATCGCCACCGTCGGCTACTCCCAGGCCGACGTCGACAGTGGCAAGATCGACGCCCGGGTCGTCAAGCTCCCGCTGCTGCGCAACCCGCGGGCCAAGATGCAGGGCATCCGCGACGGCTTCGTGAAGCTGTTCTGCCGCCCCGGCACCGGCATCGTCGTCGGCGGTGTGGTCGTCTCGCCGCGCGCCAGCGAGCTGATCCATCCCATCTCGATCGCGGTCGACAACAATCTGACCGTCGAGCAGATCGCCAATGCCTTCACGGTCTACCCGTCGCTGTCCGGCTCGATCGCCGAGGTCGCCCGCCAGCTGCACACGCGCAAGGCCGCCAGCGAGTAACCGGTGTGCGGCAACCGGCGGACGGCCGCGGTCGATTGTTTGTGCCACCGGTGAGCACTTGGGATGAAACGTGCCTGCAGCGGGCAGGTGCCGACCCACTGCCGCGGGGTGGCCGTCGTCCGGGCCGTCGGGGCGCCTGACCAGGCGCCAAGCCGGTCGCCCCGCCCGGGAGTTCGACATCCGCACGACATATGCATACCGCATACCACGTCACGCTCCGCAGTGTGAGCAACTTCCGTTAATTGGTGCAACCTGCTGAAAACAGACGGTCGTTGGCGTTACTGTCAGTTTCGTGTTCGCTGCAGAACGTCGCCAATTGATCCTTGAAATGGTGCGCGCCAATGGAGCCGTATCGCTCCGGGAGCTCGCCCGCGTCGTCCAGACCTCCGAAGTAACCGTACGGCGGGACGTGCGGGCGCTGGAGGCAGAGGGACTGCTCGACCGCCGGCACGGCGGTGCGGTCCTGCCGGGAGGCTTTACCCGCGAATCAGGATTCCCACAGAAATCCCATCTAGCGACCGCGGAGAAGACGGCCATCGCCGATCTCGCGGCCGGCTTCGTCGAAGAGGGCGAGGCTATCGTCGTCGGCGCGGGAACGACCACGCAGGAGCTGGCCCGCCGGCTCGCCCGCGTCCCCGGTCTGACCGTCGTCACCAACTCCCTTCTGGTCGCCCAGGCGTTGGCCCATGCCAACCGCGTCGAGGTCGTGATGACCGGCGGCACCCTGCGCGGCTCCAACTATGCGCTGGTCGGCAGCGGTGCCGAACAGTCCCTCCAGGGCCTGCGGGTGTCCCGCGCCTTCCTGTCGGGCAGCGGCCTGACCGCAGAGCGCGGTCTGTCCACCTCCAACATGCTCTCCGCCAGCGTCGACCGGGCGCTGGTGCAGGCGGCGGGGGAGGTGGTGGTGCTCGCCGACCACACCAAGCTCGGCTCCGACACGATGTTCCAGACCGTGCCGACGGATGTGATCACACGGCTGGTCACGGACGAGCCGCCGGGTCATGACGACCGCGCCGCCACGGAGCTGCAGGCGCTGGCCGACCAGGGCGTGCAGATCGCCGTCGCCAACGGCTCGGGCGTGGGCCACGGGCCGGGGCAGCCGGGGATGGACGGTGGCCCGGGGGACCGCAGAGGGCCCCGGCGGGACGTCCCGCTCCCGGGCCAGCGGCGCAGCCATCCGCAGGGTGGCGGGGCCGGTGGTCCACAGCTCCGCTCGGCCCCGTCCCTTAGTGAGGCCTCCGGCGGCCGGGTCGCCGATCTGGCCCCACGGCGGCGCTGAGGCAGAAGCCGGGGGCGCGCCACCGGGGCGCGCCGCCCCGGCGCCGGGGTGCCCGTCGGGCCTCTCCTGCCCTGATCCGCCGGACGCCCCCTAGTGGTTCTCCCCCTTCAGCCCGCGCAGGGTGAGTGTCAGCAGCCGGTCGGCGAGCTTGGGGTCGTCCGGGGATTCCTCGACGGCCAGCGCGATGCCGTTGGTCAGCTGCATCAGATCGCTGATGCTCACATCCGGGCGTACGGCCCCGGCCTGCTGGGCGCGGGTCAGCAGCGCATCGCCGGCCTCCCGCATCGGCACGCTGCACCGCCGCATCCCCGAGCTGTCGTCCGCCGATGCCGTCATCAGTGCCCGCGACAGCCCGCGGTAGGTGGTGGCGTGGGTGATGATCGCGCGCAGCCATTCGACCAGCGCGGCGCACGGCTGCGGCGCGTCGGCCAGCTCCCTGGCGTGGGTCAGCAGAGCGTCGACCTCCCCCTGGAAGACCGCGCCCATCAGGGCGGTCCGGTTGGGGAAGTGCCGGTAGAGGGTGCCGATGCCGACGCCGGCGCGGCGCGCGATGTCCTCCAGCGAGGTGTCCGTGCCGTGTTCGGTGAAGGCCGTACGGGCCTCGGTCAGCAGCCGGTCGTAGTTGCGGCGGGCATCGGCCCGCATGGGGCGCACGTCAGGCGTCCGCGCAGGTGCGGTCGCCGCCGGGCCCGTCGTCTGCGGCTGCCCTGCCGTCTCGGTCGCCATCGCCGTCCTCCCTCGACCCGGCCGGTTGCGGCCCGGTGGCTCCAGGATGCCATTGCGTGCACGGGCGGCTGCCCCGGTCCCTGGGCCGGGCCTGGCGGAGGGGGCCTCCGAAGCAAGGGGAACGGTTCCGCCGCGCCCGCCCGGTGGCCGTCCGGCAGAGCTGGGATGAAGTCCCGGCATCCCCCGGTGGTCGTGCGGCCGAACACCTCGCCGTCCCCGCAACGCCGCGCCTCCAAGGGCCATCAAACCAGGCGCAATGAGGTCTTCCGGGGGTCTTCCGGAGGCCCGGGAAGACGCCGTGACCGGCCGCCGGGGAAGCGGGCGCGGCGCGGGACATCTGGGGAAACGCCATGGGACTGACCAGTCGATCGCTGTTGTACGCCGTGGCCGCGGTCGCCGTGGTCTGTGTGGGCCTCACGCTCTGGCTGTGGCCGCGGTTCGCCGGGCGCGGGCCGCGGGCGCTGCTGGGGCGGCTCGGCTCGATCTTCGTGACCCAGCTGACCATCGTGGCGGCGCTCGGCCTCGTGGTGAACACCAACTTCCAGTTCTACGCCTCGTGGCACGAGCTGCTCGGGCTGTACGACGACGCACCGGCCGCCGTCGGCAAATGGGGCGACCAGGGAACGGCCGGCCCCGTCGGTGACCCGTCGAAGGGCCTGGTGCAGACCTCGGGGCCGGAGGGCCTGGACAAGGTGCACGGGCTGCCGAAGGGGGCGCCGGAGCAGGCGGGCAAGGTCGAGACCGTACGGATAGTCGGGAAGCGGACCCGGGCCGTGAACCCGGCGTACGTCTATCTGCCGCCGCAGTACTTCCAGCCCCAGTACGCCCGCCAGCGGTTCCCCGTCATCGTCGCGCTCAGCGGCTACCCCGGTGGCACCTTCCTGCTCGGCCAGCATCTGCGGCTGCCGCAGACCGCCGGCCGGCTGATCCGGGCCGGCAGGATGCAGCCGACCGTCATCGTGATGCTGCGGCCCACCATCGCCCCGCCCCGCGACACCCAGTGCGTCGATGTGCCGGGCGGCCCGCAGGCCGAGACGTTCTTCGCGCGCGATGTGCCGGACGCGCTCAAGTCGCACTACCGCGTCGGTCACGACCCCGGAGGGTGGGGCCTTCTGGGCTACTCCTCGGGCGGCAGCTGCGCCCTCCAGCTCACCATGCGGCACGACCGTACGTACACCGCGGCGGCCGCCCTGTCGCCCGACTACAAGGTCAGCAACGACGCCACGAGCGGCAACCTCTTCGGTGAGGGCCGCGACCGGGTGCGCCGCCGCCAGGAACACGACCTGATGTGGCGTCTGGAGCATCTGCCCGCGCCCCGGGTGAACGTCCTGGTGGGCACCAGCCGTACCGGCGAGAAGAACTATCCGGCGGCCAGGGCCTTCCTCGCCGCCGTCAAACCGCCGATGAAGGCGGACTCCGTCATCCTCGACCACGGCAGCCACAACTTCGCCACCTGGCGCCGTGAACTGCCCGCCGCGCTCCAGTGGATGGGCAGGTCACTGAGCTTCCCGGAGGACGTGGTGGGGAACTCGTAGGGGCCGCGGAACGGCGCGAGGGGCCCCCGGCGGTGATGCCGGGAGCCCCTCGTCCGTCGGGCGGGATGCCGTCGGGTCAGTCCTTGATCTCGCAGATCACCGCGCCGGACGTGAGGGCGGCGCCGACCTCGGCGGTCAGGCCCTTGATGGTGCCGGTGCGGTGGGCGTTGAGCGGCTGCTCCATCTTCATGGCCTCCAGGACGACGACCAGCTCGCCCTCGGTGACCTGCTGGCCCTCCTCGACGGCGACCTTGACGATGGTGCCCTGCATCGGGGAGGCCAGTGCGTCGCCGGAGGCGGCGCCGCCGGACTTCTTGGCGGCCTTGCGCTTCGGCTTGGCACCGCCGGCGACCGCGGCCCGGGCCAGCGGCATGCCCAGCGAGGACGGCAGCGAGACCTCCAGGCGCTTGCCGCCGACCTCGACGACGACCGTCTCGCGGCTGTCGGCCTCGGCCTCGTCCGCGCCGGGGGCGGCGAACGGGGCGATCTCGTTGACGAACTCGGTCTCGATCCAGCGGGTGTGGACCGTGAACGGGTCGGCGGAGCCGGTGAGTTCGGGGGCGAACGCCGGGTCCTGGACGACCGTGCGGTGGAAGGGGATGGCGGTGGCCATGCCCTCGACGGTGAACTCGGCCAGCGCACGGGCGGCGCGCTGCAGCGCCTGCTGGCGGGTGGCGCCGGTGACGATCAGCTTGGCGAGGAGGGAGTCCCAGGCGGGGCCGATGACCGAGCCGGACTCGACGCCCGCGTCCAGGCGGACGCCCGGACCGGCCGGCGCGTCGAACGTGGTGACCGTGCCGGGGGCCGGGAGGAAGTTGCGGCCCGGGTCCTCACCGTTGATCCGGAACTCGAAGGAGTGGCCGCGGACCTCCGGGTCGTCGTAGCCGAGCTTCTCGCCGTCCGCGATCCGGAACATCTCACGGACCAGGTCGAGGCCGGTGACCTCCTCGGTGACCGGGTGCTCGACCTGCAGCCGGGTGTTGACCTCCAGGAAGGAGATCGTGCCGTCCTGCCCGACGAGGAATTCGCAGGTGCCGGCGCCCTCGTAGCCGGCCTCCTTGAGGATGGCCTTGGAGGCGCGGTACAGCTCGGCGTTCTGCTCCTGCGTCAGGAACGGGGCCGGGGCCTCCTCCACCAGCTTCTGGTGGCGGCGCTGCAGTGAGCAGTCACGGGTCGAGACCACGACGACGTTGCCGTGCTTGTCGGCCAGGCACTGGGTCTCGACGTGCCGCGGGCGGTCCAGGTAGCGCTCCACGAAGCACTCGCCGCGGCCGAACGCGGCGACCGCCTCGCGCACCGCGGAGTCATACAGCTCCGGAACCTCTTCGAGCGTACGGGCCACCTTCAGACCGCGGCCGCCGCCACCGAAGGCGGCCTTGATCGCGATGGGCAGGCCGTGCTCCTTGGCGAAGGCCACGACCTCCTCCGAGCCGGAGACCGGGTCGGGCGTGCCGGCGACCAGCGGCGCACCGGCACGCTGGGCGATGTGCCGCGCGGCGACCTTGTCGCCGAGGTCACGGATGGCCTGCGGGGGCGGGCCGATCCACGTCAGCCCGGCGTCCAGGACGGCCTGCGCGAACTCCGCGTTCTCCGACAGGAAGCCGTACCCGGGGTGGATGGCGTCCGCGCCCGAATCGGCGGCGGCAGCCAGGACCTTGGCGATGTCCAGGTAACTGGTGGCAGGAGTGTCACCGCCCAAGGCGTACGCCTCGTCTGCCGCGCGTACGTGCAGTGCGTCCCGGTCGGGGTCGGCGTAGACGGCTACGCTGCCGATCCCCGCGTCCCGGCATGCACGGGCAACGCGAACAGCGATTTCGCCACGGTTGGCGATGAGCACCTTGCGCACGATGGGTCCTTCCTTGGCGCTTCGCCGCATCTATTGGATGCCGCGATTTTAGGGACTGGCGACACCGCGTGCCGACCCGTTCCCTGGGGTGAGCTTGCCCACACGGAGTGTGCTCGGGGCGCCAGTGAGGAACCTAAGTCCCCTGGTATCCCAGGGTAGGCCCGGATTCCTGGGCTCCGGCTCGCGACCTGGTGTGGCCTAGGTCTCGAACTTTGGACGTCCAGCGGATCGTCAATTCTTTGTGGAGTCCCTACGAATGGGCGAAGGAAACTTTGCGGTCCGCTCCGTCCGTCGGCGCGCCGACGGCCTCGTGTCCACAGTCGTCCCTGCCCACCCGTGCACAACCCTTGCCCCAGCTATTACCCATTAGTAGCGTGCCCGATGTCTTCTGTACTCGCGGTAACCGGGGTAACGGCGGCAACAGGCGCCCACATGGCGCATCGGGCTGGACAACGGCGGAAGTGGGTGGACGGGGTGAGGGTGGCACGACGACCGGTGGCCTTGGCCGCGGCGGTGGTACTGATCCTGGAGGCGTTCGGGATCGTGCTGCTCAACTGGATTCTGAGCATCGTCGTGGACCGGCAGCAGATGTCCCTGGCCGGTCTGCAGCCCCGCGCGATGTCCACCGGCTCCTGGGTGGCCGGCATTCTCTTCGGCCTCTTCCTGCTGTTCTGCGCCGCCGTGCTGCTCCGCAGCGCCCTGCGCGACCGCGCCCCCGGAGGCTTCACCCGTATCGCCCTCATCGGCTGCGCGGTGGTGCACGGCATCCTGGGCGCCTTCTCCGTCGGCCTGGTCGGCTGGGTCGCCTTCCTCGCGATGATGGTCGTGCTGGGGCTGCTGGTGCTGACACTGATGGCCTACAACGAGGGCCTTACGGGGGATGCGCGGGGAAACGCGGAAAACACCCCGAACGGCGCACCGCCGGTGGCCCCCACCTCCGCCTGACCCCCCTCGCTTCCCGCCCGGCGGCCGGATCCGCCGCTCCCCGGCCGGGCCCGAACTCCCCGTCCCCCGGGGCCGATCGACTCCCCCGGGGCCGTACGACACGCCCGGGTAGGCTCTTCGCGCGATGTCGTAGGACGGGGGACGGTGGGCATGCCTGCATCGGCTGCGGGTGCGGAGGGCCGGGGGCGCGGGAGCGCGATAGGTCCCTACACGGTGTTGCGGGGGCTGGATGACGAAGCGTCCGGCATACCCGTACCGGAGCGGCGGTTCATCGGGCGGGCCGCGGACGGCGACCGTACGGTCCTGATCAGTGCGCCGTTGCCGGGCGCCGACCCCGGCCGGTTCCTGGCCGAGGCGGAGACCTCGCGCTATCTGCTCGGACCCTGGTCCTCACCGGCCACCGAGGTCGCCGCACCCGGCGACGCGCCCTGGCACGCCCGCCCGTACGTGCCCGCGCTCCCGCTGCCCGCCGCGCTCACCGTGCACGGCGGCCCGCTGCCCGAACGCACCGTACGGGCGCTCGGCGCGGCCCTTGCCGAGACCCTGGCCATCGGGCACGGGCAGGACCTGGCCCATGCCGGTGTGTCGCCCGCGGCCGTGCTGCTGGCGGCCGACGGGCCCCGGCTGACGTGCTTCGGGGCGGTACGGGCCGCCGCCGGGGACGGCGCCCCGCGCTCCGGGCTGCCGGGCCTGGAATCGGGCAGCCTGCCGCCGGAAGAGGCGGCGGGCGGGCGGCCGCATCCGGCGGGCGATGTCTACGCACTCGGCGCGACGCTCGCGTATGCCGCGACCGGGTACACCGTGCCGGAGCGGGAAGAGCTCCCGGCCGCACTGCGGTCCGTCGTCACGGCCTGTCTGTCCCGGGACCCGGCGGCCCGCCCGCGCCCCGCCGAACTGCTCGATGCGCTCGGCCCGGCGCCCGGACCGCCCGCGCCGGGGGGCGGCGCCACCGGGCCGCCTACCCCCGCCGCGGGGCTCGGCCCCGCCGGACCGCCGACCCCCGCGGCGGGGCTCGACCGCGCCGGGCCGCTGTCCTCCGCCGCGGGGCTCGACCCCACCGGGCCGCTGTCCTCCGCCTCGGAGCTCGGCCCCGCCGGAAACCCGGCCGGTCGCGCCGCCGCCCTGCTCGGCCCCGGCTGGCTGCCCGGCCGGATCATCGCGGCCCTCGCCCGCCAGTCGGCCGAGCTGCTCGCCGCCACCCTCCCGGTTCCGCCCGCCCCACAGGACTGACACCCCCATGCCGTTCCCTCTCGCCCATGACGACCCGCCCGGCCTGGGCCCGTACCGCCTCCTCGCCCGGCTGGGCAGCGGCGGTATGGGCACCGTCTATCTGGCCCGTTCCCCGGGCGGCCGGACCCTGGCGCTCAAGACGATGCACGCCCGGATCGCCGCCACCACGGAATTCCGCACCCGGTTCCGGCTGGAGGCGGATGCCGCCCGGGTCATCGGCGGCCGCTACGGCGCACAGGTCGTCGAGGCCGATCCGCTCGCCGCGACCCCCTGGATGGCCACCGAGTACGTGCTCGGCCCGCCCCTCGACGACGCGGTGGAGCTCGCCGGCCCGCTGCCCGAGGCGTCGGTCCGCGCCCTGGGGGCGGCGCTCTGCGGGGCGCTCGGCCAGCTCCATCACTCGGACGTCGTGCACCGTGACCTCAAGCCGTCGAACATCATGGTCACCGCGCACGGCCCGAAGGTCATCGACTTCGGGATCGCCCGCGCCCTCGGCGACGACCGGCTGACCCATACGGGCGCCGCGGTCGGCACCCCGGCGTTCATGTCGCCGGAGCAGGCCACCGGGCAGGAGCACACCCCGGCCGGAGATGTCTTCGCGCTCGCCGGGGTCCTGGTCTTCGCCGCCACCGGCCGCGGCCCGTTCGGCGACGGACAGCCCGCCGACCTCCTCTACCGCGTCCGCTACAGCGAGCCCGACCTCACCGGCACCCCCGCCGCCCTCGTCCCCGTCCTGTCCCGCGCCTTGGCCAAGGACCCCGCCGAGCGCCCGTCGACCGCCGAGCTGGCCGCCCAACTCCACGACGGAGGAGGGGAGTTCGCCGATCATCTGCCGGATGCGGTGCTGGCGGAGATCGGCCGGCGGGCGAGCGAGGTCTGGCAGCTCGTGCCGCAGCGGCTGCCCGCGCCGCCCGACCAGCCGGCGACCGTGCCGTCCGCCGACGTCCCCGCCGCCGGTGGGCTGTCCCGCCGGGGCCTGCTGATGGCGGGCGCGGGCTCGGTGCTCGGCGTCGCGGGGGCCGGGGCGGGGGTATGGGCCTGGCTGGGACGGGACCAGCCGACGCCGGGTCCCGCCACCGGGCCCGGATACACCAAGCCGAAGCCGGGGCCGAGCGTCAGCGCGCTGAAGAAGAAAAAGCTGGACTCGGTGTGGCAGAAGCAGATCAGCGGTCCCGACGAGGACCAGAACCCCGAAGTGCCCCTGGTGGCAGGCGACCAGATCGTCATGGTGTCCGACGCCGAGGCGCGCGGGGTGGACGCGAAGTCCGGTGAGTCCCGGTGGACGTTCTCGCTGTCCTTCGACGAGCGCTGGCAGGTCGCCTCGGACGGTGCCCGCGTCTACCGGATCACGCGGGAGGAGGAACGGGAGAAGGGCGGCATGTTCCCGAAGTCCGTTTCGTGGTTCCTCGCCCGTGTGGACCTCGCCACGGGCAAGGCCGGCAAGAACCTCGCCCCGGTGTCGGACGACCAGCACAACGGCCTCGACAGCCGGTTGTTGGCGGTCGTCGACGACACCGCCTATCTGGCGATCTCCCACGGCAAGGCCAAGAAGTACGAACGCCAGCTCCCCTGGTCCGTGGTGGCGCTCGACCTCACCAACGGGAGCCGGAAATGGACGGACCCCTTGCCGTTCCAGGCCGCCGAGAGCGACGAGAACCACTTCCTGTCCGCCAGGGTCGTCGGAAACCGTCTGGTGCTCCTGCAGCAGATGAACGACGGCACGGTCCGGATCGTCGCCCGCGACCTCCGCACCGGGAAGGTGGCCTGGGACAAGCCGTGGAAGGGCGCCGACCGGCGGTACGTACGGGACCCGCTCACGGCCGATGACCAGCATCTCTACCTGGGCCACGGCCCGTTGCGGGCACTGCGGCTGAGCGACGGCGGCCAGGCGTGGGACACCTCCGGCACCCGCCCCGGGAAGACGTACGGACCGCCGGTCCTCAAAGACGGTGTGCTGTACGCGGTGGAGGAGGACCTCGGCCTGGTCGCGTTCGGCACCGGCGGCGGGAAGCCGCGCTGGACGGAGAAGAGCTGGGAGGGCAAATCGGCGGACCACCTCGTCCGCCCCGTGATCGGCTCCGAGTACGCCTACTCGTACAGCATCACCGGCACGTTCCTCCGGGCCGTCGGCCTCACCTCGCACACCACCGAACAGCTGTACAAGACCAGCGGGAAGAAGTTCACCGCCCATGAGAAGAGCCGGACGGTCATCGCCTCCGGGCCCGACTTCCTCGCCGGCTTCCCCCTCCGCTGACCCGCCGCGCCCCGCCCCGACGCCCCCACCGGCCGCGAACTCGCCAGAAGGACACCGTCCATGAAACCGCTCGGCACCGGCGACCCGCTCCGCCTCGGTCCGTACCGCCTGCTCGGCGTGCTCGGCGAGGGCGGTATGGGCAAGGTCTACGTCGGCCAGGACACCGAAGGCACCGTCGCCGCGGTCAAGGTCCTCCGGCCCGAGCTCACCGGCGAGGAGAACCTCGCCCGCCGCTTCGTCCGGGAGGCGCAGGCGGCGACGGCCGTGACCGGCAAGGGCGTGGCCCGGGTGCTGGGCACGGACACCGAGGGCGGACGCCCGTGGATCGCCACCGAGTTCCTGGCCGGTCCGACCCTCGACGAGGCCGTCGAGGCATACGGCCCGTTCGACGAGCCCGCCGTACGCGCCCTCGCCGCGTCGCTCGCGCACACCCTCGCGGACATCCATGCCACCGGCCTGATCCACCGCGACCTCAAACCGCCGAACATCGTCCTGACCTCGGACGGTCCGCGCGTCATCGACTTCGGCATCGCCCGCCCCGAACACGGCCTGACCCTGACCACCACCGGACAGGTCCCGGTCACCCCCGGCTACGGCGCCCCCGAACAGGTCCTGGGCCGCCGGGTCGCGGCCCCCGCCGACGTCTTCTCGCTCGGCGCCGTCCTCGTGCACGCGGCCAGTGGACGGCGGGCCTTCGACGGCGGTCATATCGCCGCCCTCCAGTACAAGGTGGTGCACGACGAGCCCGATCTGACCGGTGTCCCGGAGGCGCTGCGCCCGCTCATCCTCCCCCTGCTGGCCAAGGACCCGGCCGTCCGCCCCACGCCCGACCGGATCGCCGCCGCCTTCGCACCACCGCGCGGCGCCGAACGGGCCTGGCGGCGCGGCCCGGTGAGCCAGGCGATCAAGGAGCGGGAGAGCGGCATCCACGAGCTGACCACCGCGGTCAACGGAGCGACGGCCCCCGGGCAGGTCTCCCGCCGCCGGCTGCTCACCGGTCTGGCGGCGGGCGGGGTGGTGCTCGCCGCGGGCGGCGGGGCGGCCGCCGCCTGGTGGCCGCGGCCGCCGAAGCCGACCGAGAAAAAGGTCGACCTCTTCGCCTACCCGCCCGCCGTCAAGACGCCCACGGCGCACCTGCTGAACATGGACAACGGCGACCTCGTCGTCGGCGGGTCGCTGAACGTGCTGTGGGCCGTGCACCACCTCGCCCACAACACCCCGGCCCCCCTGCCCGTCCGGGACGTCGTCGTCTTCGGCGTCCGCGGTGGCGGGATCGCCGCCCACAACGTCGTGGACGGCAAACGGCGTTGGGCCGCCCCCGGCATCAAGGCCGGCGGCCGCTATGTGTCCCTCTCGGACCGGCTGCTCGTGGCCGTCGACGCCAAGGGGACGCTGCGCACCTTCGTCCCCTCCACGGGGGAGCCTCGGTGGACCGCCGCGGTCGGCGCCGAGGCCGTGCTGGCCGCCGACGACACGGCCGTCTACGTGCTGACGAAGGACGACCGGCTGCGCGCCGTCGGCCGTTCCGACGCCAAGGTCCGCTGGACCGTGCCCCTCGACAAGCCCTTCCGCAAGGCGAACCTGCCGGGTGTCATCGCCCATGGCCGGCTCGTTCTGGGCACCTACGACGGCAATGTCCTCGCCGTGCGCACCGCGGACGGCCGCCGGGCCTGGGACCTGCGCGGCCAGTCCGACACCATCATCCGCCCGGCCTGTCACGGCAGCACCGTCTACCTCCACGGCAAGTCGATGACGGCCCGGAGGATCACCGATGGCAAGGAGCTGTGGACGGTCCGCAGGCGCACCCTGCCGATCCACTTGAAGGGCAAGCCGCCCTACGCCGAGTGGGGCCCGGTGACCGCCACGGCGGACGCCCTCTACGCCACGCACGAGGGCTACCCCGGCGAACCCGCATACTCCGCCAAGTGGCATCCCAGCGACGGCCATTACGTGTCCGGGCTCCGCGGCAGGTCCAATGTCTACACCCCGGTGATCCGCCAGGGGAACGGCCTGTGGATGATCGCGGATGACGAAGCGGGCGACGTCACCGCGGTGAACCAGGAGGACGGCCGGCAGGTCGCGACGCACACGGTGGGGGGCGACCGCCAGACCCTGGCGGCCGACGGCAACCGCGTCTTCGTCCTGAGTGACGCATCGCTCTACGTCCTGCCGGTGTTCTGACGCCCCGTCCGGCGCCGCCGCCCGCCCCCGCCCCCCTACTTCACCGGCGCATGCTCCCGCAGCACCTCCAGGAACGCGCGCATCCACTCGGGGTGGTCGTTCCAGGCGCGGGCCGAGACGACCTTGCCGTCGACCACCGCCGCGCCGTCGACGAAGGTGCCGCCGCCCATCTCCACGTCCGGTGCGCAGGCCGGGTAGGCGGAGGTGCGGCGGCCCTTGAGGACGCCCAGCGGGGCCAGGGAGATGGCCGCGTGGCAGATGTGGGCGACGGGCTTGTCGGCGTCGAAGAAGTGGGTGACGACGCGTCGGTAGTCGGCGTCGTTGCGGAGGTATTCGGGTGCCCGGCCGCCGGGGAGCACCAGCGCCGCGTAGTCGGCCGGATCGACCTCGGACAGGGCGAGGTCGGACGGCCAGGAGTGGCCCTCGCGCTCCACGTAGGTGTCGAAGTTGTCGACGAAGTCATGGACGACGAACTGGAGCTTCTTGCGGGAGGGGGCCGCGATCCGGGGCTCGTACCCCTCCTCCAGCAGCCGCTGGTAGGGGTAGAAGAACTCCAGGTCCTCGGTGGCGTCACCGGCGACGATCAGGATCTTCGGCATGGTGCGGACTCCTCACGATGGTGTCGATCGGGGCGATCGAGTCGTTTCGGATCAATCGGTTCCCCACTCGGTGACCTCGAATGCGTCGCCCACCGTCACCTTCCCGGTCGCCAGCACCGAGAACTTCGATCCGAACGCCACCCCGCCCTCGGGCACCCGCCGGTACGAGGCGAGTGTGCGCAGCGGCTCGGGGCCCGCCTTGCCGCCCGTCCGCTGGTCGACGAGGGTGACCGCGCAGCGGACGGCGAGCTTGGTGAAGCCCAGCTCGCCGCCGCCGACCGTGACCCGTCGTACCCGGTCCTCGGTCTGCGGGGTGTCCCAGCCGTCCACCACGAGGTTGGGCCGGAAGCGGTCCATCGGGACCGGCGGGCGGCCGGCGGCGGCGATCCGGCGGTTGAGGTCGTCGAAGGAGGCCAGGGAGAGGACGTGCATCGCGCTGCTGTCGGCGAAGCCGGAGGTGCCGGGGGTGAGCCCGTCGGTCACCCGGTCGTGCTCCGGCGGTACCCGCACCAGCCGGCTCTCGGCGCCCAGCGCCTCGGACAGCCATCCGGCCACGCGGTCCCCCTGGTCGACCGCGCGGTACGGCTGACCGAACATCTCGACCTCGGACCGGACCGTCGAGCCGGTGCCGAGGTCGATGTCCAGGCGGAGCGGGTCCCTGTCCGGCGCGTGCAGGGTGAGGTGCGTCCCGTCGGCGCCGACCTCCGGCCGGATCACCGCCAGCCGGGGGTCCGTGCGCTGGCTGCGGAAGACGCCTCCGGGGCCGACGACCAGGAAACTGCGGTCGTGGGGGAGGCCGGCCGGGGTGAGTTCCGCCTCGGCCGCGGGGACGCCGGCGCAGCCCTTGACGGGGTAGCTGATCAGCTCGACAACTGTTGCCATGCGGGCAGCGTAGGCGCGGGACGCCGACGCGTCCCCGGCTTTACCGCGGCGTGGGACGTCCGGCGCCGGGGGCGCCAATCAGGTCCACAGGTCGGTGATCGCGACGTCCAGGTCGGCGAGCAGCCGGCGCAGCAGCGGCAGGGAGAGGCCGATGACATTGCCGGGGTCGCCGTCGATGCCGTCGATGAAGGGGGCGGAGCGGCCGTCGAGGGTGAAGGCGCCGGCGACGAAGAGCGGTTCGCCGCTCTCGACATAGGCGGCGATCTCCACGTCGGTCGGCTCGCCGAACCGGACCGTGGTCGAGGCGGTCGCGGCCACCCGGCGGCCGTTCGCGGTGTCGATGACGCAGTGGCCGGTCTGCAGGATGCCGGAGCGGCCGCGCATGGACTTCCAGCGGGCGGTGGCGTCCTCGGCGTCGGCGGGCTTGCCGAGCGCCCGCCCGTCCAGCTCCAGGACCGAGTCACAGCCGACGACCAGGGCGCCGGCGGCCTCCGGGCGGGCGGCGACCACCTCGGCCTTCGCCTCGGCCAGCACCCGGGCCAGCTCACCGGGCGTGGCAGCGGTGAGCGCCTCCTCGTCGACGCCGCTGACGATGACCTCGGGGGCCAGCCCGGCCTGGCGCAGCAGGGCCAGCCGGGCGGGGGACTGGGAGGCGAGGACGAGACGGCGGGGGCGGGACTCTTCGGTCATGCCCGCCATCGTACGGAGCCCCGGTCGCCGGGGCTCCGCCCGGACTACTTCTTGAGCACGGCCTCCATGACCGACTTCGCGATCGGCCCGCCCAGCTTGCCGCCGGCGATCTCCTCCCGGGGGATGTTCATGTCCTTGGGGTCGACGAAGACGGCGACCGCGACCGGGGAGCTGCCGTCGCTCTGCTTGGCGTAGGAGACGAACCAGGCGTAGGGGCGCTCGTCGTTGACGTTCGTGCCGTGCTGGGCGGTGCCGGTCTTGCCGCCGACGGTCACCCCGTCGATCGCGGCCTTCTCGGCGGTGCCCTCGTTGACGGTGTACTCCATCATCTCCTGCACCTTCTTCGCGGTGTCGGCGGAGACGGCCTGGGACATCATCTTCGGCTCGGTCTTCTCGATCGTCGACAGGTCGGAGCCGCGCACCTCGTCGACGAGGTGCGGCATCATCACCTTGCCGTCGTTGGCGAGGCCGGCGGCCACCATCGCCATCTGCATCGGCGTGCTGGTGAGGCTGCCCTGGCCCATACCGGTCAGCGCGGTCTGCGGCTTGTCGAGCTTCGCCGGGTAGAGGCTCTTGGTGGCCAGCAGGTCCCCGAGGTCCTCGTCGTAGACATTGTCGTTGAAGCCGAACTTCTCGGCGGTCTCGCGCATCTTGTCCTTGCCGACCTTCAGCGCGGCGTCGAGGAAGACGTTGTTGCACGACCACTGCATACCGGTCTTCAGCGAGGCCTTGTCACAGGGCGCGCCCGCGACATCGTTCCCGACCTTCGTGGTGCTCTGCGGCAGCTGGTACGGAGCGGGCGCCCCCGAGGACGCGTTGATGTCGGAGACCACACCGTGCTCCAGGGCGGCCGCCGCGGTGAGGATCTTGAAGGTGGAGCCGGGGGCGTAGGTCTCGCGCAGCGCCCGGTTGCTCAGCGGCTTGGACTTGTCGGCGTCCAGCTCCTTGAACTTCCGGCCCTCGGCGTTGGAGATGCCGGTGAAGAGCGACGGGTCGTAGGAGGGGGTGGAGGCGAGCGCGAGGACCCGGCCGTCGCGCGGGTCGAGCGCGACCACCGCACCCTTGGCGTTGAGGTCGGTCAGACCCTTGTACGCGGCCTTCTGGGCCTTGGGGTCGATGGTGGTGATCACATCGCCGCCGCGCGGCTTCTCGCCGGTCAGGATGTCCTTGGCGTTCTTGAGGGCGAGCCGGTCGTCCTTGCCGCTGAGCACCTTGTTGTAGATGCCCTCCAGGAAGGACGTCCCCTGGGCCTGTGAGGCGAACCCGGTGACCGGTGCGTACATCGGGCCGTTCTTGTAGGTCCGCTTGTACTTGAAGTCACCGGAGGTGGCCACCGAGCCGGTGACCGGCTTGCCGCCGACGATGATGTTGCCGCGCGGGTAGGAGAACGCCTCGATCTTGACGCGGCGGTTGTTCGGGTCGTTGGAGAGTTCCTCGCCCTGCACGAACTGGACCCATGTCACGCGGACCAGCAGTGCGAGCACCAGCACCCCGCAGAAGACGGCTATATGCCTCAGCGGCCTGTTCATCGCTCTCCCACTCCCGTCCGGCTGCCGCCCGGGCGGCCGAAAGCCCGAATTGCGCTGTCGAGAGGAAAAGACACGAAATCGGCGGAGGCGGTTGCGGTCGGGAAGTGTGAGCGTTGCCTCTCCGTACGCGGGAACAGCGATGCCGCCGCGTACGGGAGCGGCTATTTCCCCGCGAGCAGGACCATCAGCACCACCGCGGCCACGGCCAGCACGATGCCCATCCGGCGGAGCTTGGCCTGCACATCGCGCAGCTCCTCAGGAGGCTCATCGGGCGGATCTGACCACAGCATGTATCGATCCTGTGCCCATGACGACCTGTGGCGCCTGAGTACGCGTACTCAGGCGCCACGGTGCAAGGGACTAGTCAATGCACTATGCACCGACCCGGTGGCCCCGACGGCCACCCGATGCCAACCGGTCAATGCGGCCAGTAACTCGTCCGCCACGCCCGCGGCCCCGGATGCGGCATACGGGCCCGCGCCGGAACCGTGGACGCGGGGTCCGACCACTCGGTGCCGCGGTCCTTCTTTCCGGGCGCGACGGCAGCGGCGGCCGCCGCGCGGGCCTGGACCACCGCCAGTGCGGCGGCCAGCTCCTCAGGGGTCGGATTGCCCCGTACGACCTTGATCATCGAGAACGGCTCCCTTCGCTGGTTCCGCTGGTTCTGCCGGTCAGAGCGGGATGTTGCCGTGCTTCTTCGGCGGCAGCGCCTCGCGCTTGTTCCGCAGCGTGCGCAGCCCGCGGACGATGTGCCGGCGCGTCTCGGACGGCATGATCACCGCGTCGACATAGCCGCGCTCGGCCGCGACGTACGGGTTGAGCAGGGTGTCCTCGTACTCCTGGATCAGCTCCTGGCGCCGCTCGTCCTGCGCGGCCGGGTCCTCGATCGCGGCCAGCGTGCGGCGGTGCAGGATGTTGACCGCGCCCTGTGCGCCCATGACGGCGATCTGCGCGGTCGGCCAGGCCAGGTTGAGGTCCGCACCCAGGTGCTTGGAGCCCATGACGTCGTACGCGCCGCCGAACGCCTTGCGCGTGATGACCGTGATCAGCGGGACGGTCGCCTCCGCGTACGCAAAGATCAGCTTGGCGCCGCGCCGGATGATCCCGTCGTACTCCTGGTCCGTCCCCGGCAGGAAGCCGGGCACGTCCACGAAGGTGATCACCGGGATGTTGTAGGCGTCGCAGGTCCGCACGAACCGCGCGGCCTTCTCGCTCGCCTTGATGTCCAGGCAGCCGGCGAACTGCATCGGCTGGTTGGCGACGATGCCCACCGAATGGCCCTCGACCCGCCCGAAGCCGGTCAGGATGTTCGGCGCGAACAGTGCCTGGGTCTCCAGGAATTCGTGGTCGTCCAGGACGTGCTCGATCGCGACATGCATGTCGTACGGCTGGTTCGCCGAATCCGGGATCAGGGCGTCCAGCTCGCGGTCGACGTCCGAGGTCTCCAGGTCCGCTTCCTCCGGGAAGGCGGGCGGTTCGGAGAGGTTGTTGGACGGCAGGTAGGACAGCAGGCCCTTGACGTAGTCGATGGCGTCCTTCTCGTCGCCCGCCATGTGGTGCGCCACGCCCGAGGTGGTGTTGTGCGTACGCGCACCCCCCAGCTCCTCGAAGCCGACGTCCTCACCCGTGACCGTCTTGATGACGTCGGGGCCGGTGATGAACATGTGCGAGGTCTGGTCGACCATGACCGTGAAGTCGGTGATGGCGGGGGAGTACACCGCGCCGCCCGCACAGGGGCCGACGATCAGCGAGATCTGCGGCACCACACCCGACGCGTGCACATTGCGCCGGAAGATCTCCGCGAACAGACCGAGGGCGACCACGCCCTCCTGGATCCGGGCCCCGCCGCCGTCATTGATCCCGACGACCGGGCACCCGTTCTTCAGCGCGAAGTCCATCACCTTGACGATCTTCTCGCCGTAGACCTCGCCCAGCGACCCGCCGAAGATCGTGAAGTCCTGCGAATAGACGCAGATCGGCCGGCCGTCGACGGTGCCGTAACCGGTGACGACGCCGTCCCCGTACGGCCGGTTCTTCTCGATTCCGAAGTTGGTCGACCGGTGCCGCGCGAACTCGTCCAGCTCGACGAAGGAGCCCTCGTCCAGCAGCAGATCGATGCGCTCACGCGCCGTCAACTTCCCCTTCGCATGCTGCTTTTCCACTGCACGGGCGGAACCGGCATGCGTGGCTTCTTCGACCCGTCGCTGCAGATCCGCCAATTTGCCCGCGGTGGTGTGGATGTTTGCTTCCGGCTCGGACATCGGGATGCGGCTCCTGCTCGTCCTGGACTGGTGCTCGTACTGAGGGTGGTACGGGTTTGGCTACCGATTCGTAGCGTATCCGCGGGACTGCTCAGCGGCACTGCGTCGTTGACCACACCTAGGCTGGTCCCATGACGCCTCAACCACCGGAAAACCGGGACAAAGATGCCGGCCGCTGGAGCGACCTGAGCCGCCCCCCGCTGAACGCCGCGGCACTGCGCCGGGCCCTGGTGCGCCCCGGCGCGCTCTGGACCGCCCTGGACGTCGTCCCCGCCACCGGCTCCACCAACACCGACCTGGCGGCCCGGGTGGCCGAGGGGAAGGCCGAGGAGGGCGCCGTCCTGGTGGCCGAGGAACAGTCCGCCGGCCGCGGCCGGCTCAACCGCAGCTGGTCGGCGCCCCCGCGCTCCGGCCTCTTCTTCTCCGTCTACCTCACGCCCAACGTCCCCGTGCAGCGCTGGGGCTGGCTCCCGCTGCTCGCCGGAGTCGCCACCGCAACCGCCCTGTCCCGGACGGCCGGTATCGACACGTCCCTCAAGTGGCCCAACGACATCCTGGTCAGCTGCCCCGGGGACGCCGGTGCCGCGGGCCCGGACGGGACCCCCGGCACCGGCGAGCGCAAGGTGGGCGGCATCCTCGCCGAGCGGGCCGGCTCCGGCGTCGTCATCGGCATCGGCCTGAACGTCTCCCTCACCGCCGGCGAACTCCCCGTGCCCACCGCCGGCTCGCTGGCCCTGGCGGGCGCCCGCACCACGGACCGCGACCCGCTGCTGCGCGCCGTGCTCCGCTCACTGGAGGAGTGGTACGCCACCTGGCAGTCCGCCGTCGGCGACCCCGGCGCCAGCCGCCTCCAGGAGACCTATGCGGCGGGCTGCGCCACCCTGGGCCGCTCCGTACGCGCCGAACTCCCCGGCGGCAGCGACCTCACCGGCGAGGCAGTGGCCATCGACGGTGACGGCCGCCTGGTCCTGGCCACCGCGAACGGTGTACGGCATCCGGTGGGCGCCGGCGACATCATCCATCTGCGCGCCGCGGCGTCCCGGCGGGCCGACGGCGAGGATTCCCCGGAACGGTGAGGCCGGACGGGTCGCGCACCTCCGGTCCGCCCGGGCCACCCCTGTACCACGACCCCCGCCGCGCCGACGTGTCCCCGCCTCTTCCTTGGTCAGAGCCGACATGTGAGAGTGAGCCAGAGCACACCTGCCGTATCGTTGAGGCGGTCCGCCAGGGAGCGGACCACCGGCGAGCAGTGATCGGAAGGGCAGTGCGCAGGGATCGGACAGGGAGCGGCCGGTGACCGCCGACGACTCGGGCGCCACCCCGCGCGACACGGACACCGACGACGATGCGGTGCGTGACGTCCCCGCCGGCGACCCCCCAGGGGCCGGGGACGAGGGCGACGAGAACAACATCGCCGTCCGCCTCGAACAACTCATCCTCGGCGCCGACCGCCGCTACACGCCGTTCCAGGCGGCCCGCGGCGCCGGTGTCTCCATGGATCTCGCAGCCCGCTTCTGGCGGGCCATGGGCTTCGCCGACATCGGCCAGGTCAAGGCCCTGACCGAGGCCGATGTGCTGGCCCTGCGCCGCCTCGCCGGTCTCGTCGAGGCCGGTCTGCTCAGCGAGGCCATGGCCATCCAGGTCGCCCGTTCCACGGGCCAGACCACCGCCCGTCTGGCCGACTGGCAGATCGATTCCTTCCTGGAGGGCCTCACCGAGCCCCAGGACTCCGGCCTGACCCGTACGGAGATCACCTATCCGCTGGTCGAGCTGCTGCTCCCCGAGCTGGAGGAGTTCCTCGTCTACGTCTGGCGGCGCCAGCTCGCCGCCGCCACCGGCCGGGTCGTCCGGGCCCAGGACGACGCCGAAATGGTCGACCGCCGCCTCGCCGTCGGCTTCGCCGACCTGGTGGGCTTCACCCGGCTGACCCGCCGCCTGGAAGAGGAGGAACTGGGCGAGCTGGTGGAGGCGTTCGAGACCACCTGCTCGGACCTGGTGGCCGCGCACGGTGGCCGGCTGATCAAGACCCTCGGTGACGAGGTCCTCTTCGCCGCCGACGACGCCGGTATCGCCGCCGAGATCGGGCTGCGGCTGATCGAGACGATGGCGCACGACGAGACGATGCCGGAGCTGCGGGTCGGCATCGCGTTCGGCACGGTCACGACCCGGATGGGCGATGTGTTCGGTACGACCGTCAACCTCGCCAGCCGCCTGACGTCGATAGCGCCGAAGGACACCGTGCTGGTGGACCAGGCGTTCGCCGAGGAGCTGGGCCGGATCGGCGACGCTCCGGTCTCCGAGGCCGACGCCGCGGCGGCGGAGAAGGCGGCCGAGGAGGGCACCGGCGCTCCGCCCCCGACGTACCGCTTCGCCCTCCAGCCGATGTGGCAGCGGCCGGTGCGAGGTCTGGGCGTCGTCGAGCCCTGGCTGCTGAGCCGCCGCGACTGACGAGGCGCCGGCAGGGCATGTCGCCGACCGCGCATGCCACCGGGCAACCTCTCGGCGGGCGGTCACCGGCGGGCGGTTGCCCGGCCCGAACGGCGCCGTAGTCCCCGGGCCGCACCGGGCCGGTACCGGGCCGCACCGGGCCGGTACCGGGCCGCGTCCCGCCCGTCCACAGCCGGAAACCCGTCCTGTTCCTCCGGGCCCCCACCTGACATGATCCCCACGTCAGGTCAACGGCCGTTAACAGGGAGGGCTGCATGCAACGGCAACGGTTCGGTGCGGACGGCTGGGTCGCCATCGAGCGGCACGGTTTCGTGGCGGAGCTGATCATGGACCGCCCCAAGGCCATGAACGCCGTGTCGACGGCCATGGCCGACAGCCTGGCGCAGGCCTGCGCCGAGCTGGCCGCGGACCGCTCCGTACGGGCGGTGGTCCTCAGCTCCACCCATGAGCGGGCGTTCTGCGTGGGCGCCGACCTCAAGGAGCGCAACTCCTTCTCGGACGCGGACCTGATGCGCCAGCGCCCGCACACCCGCGCCGCCTACACGGGCGTACTGGAACTGCCGATGCCCACCATTGCCGCGGTGCACGGCTTCGCGCTCGGCGGTGGCTTCGAGCTGGCGCTGGCCTGCGATCTGATCGTCGCCGACGGCACGGCCCTGGTCGGCCTGCCGGAGGTGTCGGTGGGGGTCATTCCGGGCGGCGGGGGCACACAGCTGCTGCCGCGCCGGGTGGGTGCGGCGCGGGCGGCCGAGCTGGTGTTCACCGCGCGGCGGGTGCCGGCGCCCGAGGCCGTGGAGCTGGGGCTGGTCGACCAGCTGGCGGCGGACGGACAGGACCGGGCCGAGGCGCTGGAGCTGGCGGCCCGGATCGCCCGTAATTCGCCGGTCGGCCTGCGGGCCGCCAAGCGCGCCATGCGGCTGGGGCACGGACTGGATCTGCGGGCCGGCCTGGAGGTGGAGGACGGCGCATGGCGCAGTGTGGCCTTCTCCGGGGACCGGGCGGAGGGCGTGGCGGCCTTCAACGAGAAGCGGGATCCGGAGTGGCCCGGGGAGTGAATCGGGGCCCCGGGGATTGAACCGGGAGGGGCACAGGCGGGGCGGCCGCCTGCGCACCGTGCGTTCCGGCGGGCCCCCGCCTCGTCACGCACCGTAATGATCTCGGCCGCATCCCCTCCTTGACCCCCCGACCAGGAACGACGCGCATAACGCCCGGGTGTCGATCGCGCGCGGAAAGGGGCGAAAGGGGTTAAACATTCCTACGCTGTAGTACAGAGCGTGCTCACGGTGACGGAATGCGAGGATCCGGTGACGGGCGAGGGCGATGCGAGGCTGCGGGCCGTGGTGGAGCTGGCGCAGGCGATGGCGGCCGCGCACACGCCGCGCGAATCGGCGCACGCCGCGGCGCTGGGGGTGCGCCAGGCCCTGGGCGGCTCCTTCGCGGCGATCTCGAAATGGGAGCGCGAGCTGGGGAAGCTGCGGGTGCTGGTCAACACGGGCGAACTCGCCGAGGGCGAGGAGGAGTTCCCGGACGACGAGAGCTACCCCGTCCATGAGTTCCCGGAGATCGTCGGCTTTCTGCACGAGCAGTGGGCGGGCGGCGGCGAGCCCAGTGCCTGGGTGGAGACCGCCGAGGGGCCGCACGGCCGCCCGGCGCCCCGGACGGCGGAGGAGGGGCCGGCCGGGGGTGGCGGGGGCAACCGTCAGCGGATGGCCGCACTGCGCCGCCGCGGCCGTGGCTGCTGTGTGGTCGCGCCGATCGTGCTGCACGGCCGGGCCTGGGGCGAGCTGTATGTCGCACGGCGTACGGGGGAGCCGGTCTTCGGCCGGGCCGACGCCGACTTCGCGAGTGTGCTCGCCGCCGTGACGGCCGCCGGGATCGCGCAGACCGAGCGGCTGGCGGAGGCCCGCCGGCTGGCCTTCACCGATGCGCTGACCGGCCTGGCCAACCGCCGTGCCGTCGATATGCGGCTGGACGAGGCGCTGGAGCTGCACCGCAGGGACGAGGTGGTGGTCAGCCTGGTGGTGTGCGACCTCAACGGGCTGAAGCGGGTGAACGACTCACGCGGCCATGCGGTCGGCGACCGTCTGCTGGAGCGCTTCGGCTCGGTGCTCTCGCTGTGCGGCGCGATGCTGCCGGGCACGCTCGTCGCCCGGCTCGGCGGTGATGAGTTCTGCCTGCTGGCGGTGGGGCCGCCGGCCGACGAGGTGGTCAAGGTGGCCGGTGAACTGTGCGACCGGGCGGGGGAATTGGACCTCGGCGAGGGGGTCGCGGTCGGGGTCGCCTCGACCGGCGATCCGATCGGCCCGGTGCGCAGCGCCCGCCGGCTCTTCCGGCTCGCGGACGCCGCGCAGTACAAGGCCAAGGCGGCGCGGTCGGGCGAGCCGGTGATCGCCGGGCGGCACGGCGGCAAGGACGACCCGGTCGTCCGGCTCGCGGACGCCCCCGACCGGCGGTCGGGGCCGGAGCGCCGGCGCTTCCGGAGGTGAGGAGGTCTGCCCGTGCCTGTCCACCGGTCCGTCGGGATGCCGGGTAAGGGGTGATCCCGAAATCCGGTGGTGACATCCGGCGATTCAGTCTCTAGGGTGCCTGAATATGGATATGCACACTGTGGTGCTGGGGACGTCCGGCACGACCGCACAGGACGTCATCGCGGTGGCTCGCGGCGCGGCCCGGATCGAGCTGTCCGAGGAAGCCCTCGCGGCCGTCGCCACCTCCCGCGCCTTCATCGACGAACTCGCCGCCAAGCCCGACCCCGTCTACGGCGTCTCCACCGGCTTCGGCGCCCTCGCCGTCCGCCACATCAGCCCCGAGCTGCGCGTGCAGCTCCAGCGCAACATCGTCCGCTCGCACGCGGCCGGTATGGGCCCGCGGGTCGAGCGGGAGGTCGTCCGCGCGCTGATGTTCCTGCGGCTGAAGACGCTCGCCTCCGGGCACACCGGCGTCCGCCCGCTCGTCGTCGAGACGATGGCCGCCCTCCTCAACGCCGGCATCACACCCGTCGTCCACGAATATGGCTCGCTCGGCTGCTCCGGCGACCTGGCGCCGCTCTCGCACTGCGCGCTGGCGCTGATGGGCGAGGGTGACGCGGAGGGCCCCGACGGCGTCGTACGGCCGGCCGCCGAGCTGCTGGCCGCGCACGGCATCGAACCCGTCGAACTGCGCGAGAAGGAGGGTCTGGCCCTCCTCAACGGCACCGACGGCATGCTCGGCATGCTCGTGATGGCCTGCGCCGACCTCGCCCGGCTGTTCACCTCGGCGGACATCACCGCGGCCCTCTCCCTGGAGGCGCTGCTCGGCACGGACAAGGTCCTCGCGCCCGAGCTGCACGCCATCCGCCCGCACCCCGGGCAGGCCGCCTCGGCCGCCAACATGGCCAAGGTCCTGGCCGGTTCGGGCTTCACCGGTCACCACCAGGACGACGCCCCGCGCGTCCAGGACGCCTACTCCATCCGCTGTGCCCCGCAGGTCGCCGGCGCCGGCCGGGACACCCTCGGCCACGCCCGGCTCGTCGCGGACCGCGAACTGGCCGCCGCGGTCGACAACCCGGTGGTGCTGCCGGACGGCCGGGTCGAGTCCAACGGCAACTTCCACGGCGCTCCGGTCGCCTACGTCCTGGACTTCCTGGCCATCGCCGCGGCCGACCTCGGTTCGATCGCGGAGCGCCGTACGGACCGGCTGCTGGACAAGAACCGTTCGCACGGGCTGCCCGCCTTCCTGGCCGGTGACCCGGGCGTCGACTCCGGCCTGATGATCGCCCAGTACACCCAGGCCGCGCTGGTCAGCGAGCTGAAGCGGCTGGCCGCACCGGCGTCGGTGGACTCCATCCCGTCCTCCGCGATGCAGGAGGACCATGTCTCGATGGGCTGGTCGGCGGCGCGCAAGCTGCGCACCGCGGTCGACAACCTGACCCGGATCATCGCCGTCGAGCTCTATGCGGCGACCCGCGCCATCGAGATGCGCGAGGGCCTGACGCCGGCCCCGGCCACCCGCGCCGTATTGGACGCGGTGCGCGGCGCGGGCATCCAGGGGCCGGGCGAGGACCGCTTCCTGGCGCCGGACCTGGAGAGCGCGTATGCGTTCGTACGGGGCGGGAAGCTGGTGGCGGCCGTGGAGTCGGTCACGGGCACGCTGGCGTAGGGGAGACACTCCCGGACGGCCGCCGGGGCGCCGTCCGGTCTCAGACGGCCTCGTCGCGGGTGCGGTGGACGGAGTAGCCGACCAGGCCGGCGCCGAGCGCGAGGCAGGCGGCGCCGCCGATCACGTACGGCGTGGTGTCCGGGCTGCCGGTGTCGGCGAGGAGGTGCGGGGTGCCGGCGGGACCCTCGGTTCCGGTTCCGGTCCCGGTGTCGACGCCGGTGCCGGTGCCGCCCGCTGTGCCGCGGTCGTCCGAGGTGGCCGTCGTGGAGCGGCCGCCGGTGTCCTGAGCCCCGCCGGCCGTGCGGTCGGCCAGGCCCGGCGCGGCCGGTGCGGACGCCACCCGCAGGGCGGAATCTGTCGCTCCGTCATGCCCCGCGGTCGCCTGGGCGGACGGCACGAACCACAGGGCGAACAGCACCGATCCCGCGGCCGCGGCGGTCAGCAGTGGTCGTCGTGCGGTCACGGAAGCGATCCCCCTTGTGGGTTCGGCAAATTGGCCGTTGACCGCAGATGTTAGTGACCGCCGCGGGTCGCGGGGAAGTCAGGAGCCCTCCATGCCTAACCTCCGTGCTATGAGCAATGGTGAGACATCACGTTTTGTGCGCCTTCATGTCGAATTGATCATGGAGGTCGCCGACGCCCGCCGGCTGACCGGCGCCGCCGTCGATCACATCAGCGGGGATCCCTCGCTGCCCGACGAGGAGCGCAGACAGTCGCTGGAGACGGTCCGGGAGGACCCGGCGGAGGCGCTGGCCCATCTGATCGACCCGTTCGACCTCGTCACCAAGGTGCCGGGCACCGAACTCGCACAGGCCTCCTGGAGCAGCGAGGAGCTGACCGACTACGACCCGGATGCCGAGTGGGACGCGGCGGAGTGGGATCTGGCAGACGACGCGGACGGGGAGGGCTGACCGGCACCCCCGATGGCCACGGCCCCCGTACGGCTGCCCGCCGTGCGGGGGCCGACTACGTGGCCGGTGCACCGTCGCTCCATGTCACCGTATGACCGGTCCGGGCAATCTGACCGGTCCGGGCAATCTGACCGGTCCGGGCAATAAGTGGCCTTCCCCACACTTTGTGGACGCATGGAACGGGCGAAACGGAAAAGGCGTTCAAATGGCGTCGGCCGGAATGCCAGCGTCCATATGAGCCAGCGTTCAGTTGGCTGCTCGCTCGGGGAATCGTGCGAAATCGGTAGCAATGGAGATGCGTGTGATAACGGACAGCAAGCGCCGGAAGGGCCTCATAGCCAGCGCCACGCTGCTCGGGGGCGTACTCACGCTTGCGGCGTGTGGTGGCAGCAGTGCGGCTGACCGGGATGATGGCGGTGCTGGCGCCACCTGGCACGAGAACAGCCGGCAGGTGGACGAGGCGGCCGCGAAGGACGCCTCCGACGCCAGGATCACGATCCTCCCGGAGGACGGCGCCACCGACACCGGCCTCAACAGTGACGCGAAGGTCACGGTCAGCGACGGACAACTGACCGACGTCGCCATGACCTCGGCCGAGTCCAAGGAGCCGGTCGCCGGCACGTTCGCCGCCGACGGCAGCTCCTGGAAGCCGAACCAGCCCCTGGACCGCTCGACGAAGTACAGGGTCACCGCGCACGCCGTGGACTCCCAGGGCCGTACTGCGGTGGAGAACTCCAGCTTCACCACCGTCGCCCCGGCGAACAGCTTCATCGGGAACTTCACGCCGGAGGACGGCTCGACCGTCGGCGTCGGAATGCCGGTGTCGATCAAGTTCGACAAGCCGGTCGAGAACAAGGCGGACGTCGAGTCCGCGATCAAGGTCGCGTCGAGCAGCAACCAGAAGGTCGTCGGCCACTGGTTCAACGACAAGCGGCTGGACTTCCGCCCCGAGAAGTACTGGAAGGCGAACTCCGACGTCACCCTGGAGCTCGGCCTGGACGGCGTCGAGGCCTCGCCGGGCGTCAAGGGCATCCAGAACAAGACCGTCAGCTTCCACGTCGGCCACTCGCAGATCAGCACCGTCGACACCAAGGCGCACACGATGACCGTGGTGCGCGACGGCCGGACCCTCAAGACCATCCCGATCTCCGCCGGCAGCAAGGAGAACGCCACCTACAACGGCAAGATGGTCATCTCCGAGCGGTTCAAGCAGACCCGGATGAACGGCTCGACCGTCGGCTTCAAGAAGCGCGACGGCAAGGGCGAGTACGACATCCCCGATGTCCCGCACGCGATGCGCCTGACCGACTCCGGCACCTTCATCCACGGCAACTACTGGGGCAAGGGCATCTTCGGCAAGGCCAACACCAGCCATGGCTGCATCGGCCTGGAGGACGCCAAGGGCGCCAAGGACTCCAAGACGGACGGCGCCTGGTTCTTCGACCACTCGCGGACCGGTGACGTGGTCGACGTCGTCAACTCCCCCGACCAGAGCGTCAAGCCGGACAACGGCCTGAACGGCTGGAACATGGACTGGTCGCAGTGGGTGGATGGCAGCGCGGTGCAGTGACGGCCCGGTGAGACGGCCGTGCCCGGCACCCCCGGCCGGCACCTGACCTGACCGCTCACCGCACGGAGTGACCGACGCCCGGCGGCGCCGAAAACAAGGCGCGCCGGGCGTCGTTGCTGCGTACGGTCCGCCGTATGGACATCGACCCCGACGCCTGGTTCGCCGTGCTCACCGCCGCCCACGCCCACGACCGGCCGGGCGGACCCGCCCCCGAACGGGCCGCCGAGACCGGCCGGCTGCGCATCCCCGCCCTGCACAGCCGGGCCGTCCCCGTCACGCTGCCGGCCCCCGACGGCGCCACCGGCTACGCGGGCGTCGCCCTGCTCCGCCTCCACGACACCGCGGAGAACGCCGGCACCGCCTTCCTCGACACCCTGACGGTCCACCCCGCCCACCGCGGCCGCGGGGCGGGCCGGGCGCTGTGGGACATGGTCCGCGCGAGGCTGGCCGCCGAGGGCCGCAGCTCGGTGAGCGCGCTGGTCGGTAAGGGCGGCGCGGGCGAGAGGTTCGCCGTCGCCCAGGGCGCGGAGTGCGCGCTGCCGCTGGTGGCCTCCGTCCAGGAGGTGCGGACCGCCCCCGCCCCGGCCTCCGGCGTCCCGCTGCCCGCCGGCTATCGCTTCGCCACCTGGAGCGGTGTCGTCCCGGACGCCCATGCCGCCGCGCACGCCCGCGCCCATGACGCCATGGAGGACGCCCCGACCGGCGACCTGGACGAACAGCACGACCCCTGGGACGCCGAGCGGATACGGGCCGCCGCCCGCGTCATCCTGGACCGTGGCGGGGTACTGCTGACCGTGGCGGCCCTCGCGGAGTCCGACGGTGCCGTGGCCGGCTACACCGAACTCGTCCTGCCCACACCGGCATCCGTACGGGCCCTGCAGTACGACACCGTCGTCGTGCCTGCCCACCGCGGCCATGGCCTCGGCCGCGCCGTCAAGCTGCGGATGCTGGAGTACCTGCGCGAAGGGCGGCCGGGAGTACGGGAGATCGTCACGACGGTCGCGGACGAGAACGCCCCGATGCGGGCGGTCAATGAGGCGCTCGGCTACCGGGCGGAGAGCAGCCTCGGCCTCTACCAAGTGCGGCTCTGAAGCGGGGCCCCGTCCCGCGCCCCCTGCCCCGCCCGCCTCCCGGGAGGCGGGCGGCCGGGCCCTCCGTACAGTGAACGGGTGAGTGAGCGCGGAGGAAAAGGGCGCGGCGGGCCGTCGCCGTCGGCAGGCGAACTGGTCGGGCAGGTGCTCGGCAGCGTCCGTTACGCGCCGGACGGCGAGCAGGCCGAGGACGCCCTGGAGGCGGGCGCCTCGATGCTGGCCGCGGCCGAGGCCGGTCCGGAGGCGGTGAGCGCCGCGGTGGTCGAGGCCGCCGTGGCGGGCGTGCGGCAGTGCTGGGCGGGCGGCTGGCAGCCCGCCGACCTGGCGCGGATCGTACGGCGCGAGACCTCCGGCACCGCCCTGGTGGCGCTGGTCGTCGACGCCATCGCGGCCGAGGCGGCCCGGCCGCCGGCCACCCGCCCGGCTCCGGACCCGCGCCGGTCCGAGCAGCTGCGCAACCTCGGCGCCGAGGTCTGGTGGCCCGCCGACACCGGCTACCTCGACGCCCTGGCCCGGCGCCGCCGCGCCTCCCGCTTCGAGACGGTGTACGAGGTGCTGGCGGCGCTGCGGGTACTCGCCCGGCTGCCCCGCATCACCCCGCTGCCGGCCCCGCCGCAGGCCGGCGGCCGGAGCGGACCCGCCGACGCCGCCGCGGCCCGTGCCCTCGGACGGATCCGCGGTCTGCTCGCCAAGGCCGAGGCGACCGACTACGCCGAGGAGGCCGAGGCGCTGTCCGCCAAGGCGCAGGAGCTGATGGCCCGGCACAGCATCGACGAGGCGCTCCTCGACCGCGCGGACGGCTCCCCGGGCGGCCGGACCGACGGCCCGTCAGCCGTCCGTATCGGCATCGAGGGCCCCTACGAACAGGCCAAGGCGCTGCTGCTCGACGCGGTCGCGGCGGCCAACCGCTGCCAGGCCGTCTGGGCCGCCGACGTCGGCTTCTCCACCCTCGTCGGCTTCGCACCCGACCTGGAGGCGGCCGAGATGCTCTACACCTCGCTGCTCCTCCAGGCGACCACTGCGATGAACCGGGCGGGCGACCTGCACCACGCCCGCGGCCGCTCCCGCCGCACCCGGGACTTCCGCCAGACCTTCCTCGTCGGGTACGCCGACCGCATCCGCGACCGGCTCGCGGCGGCCACCGCTGCCGCCACGGCCGCCGCCACCGCCGAGTCCGCCCCCACGGCCCCCGACCTCCTCCCGGTCCTCGCCGCCCGCGCCCTCGCCGTCGAGCAGACCACCGGCGCCCTCTTCCCCGACACCGCCCCGGTCCGCCTCCGCGGCGCCCGCGACGCCGACGGCTGGCACCAGGGCAGAGCGGCGGCGGACCGGGCACGGCTGGGGGAGGGGTGACCGTGCGGATGACGCTGGGAGGCCAGCACACCTAGGGGGGAAGCCCTACGGGGCGAAGTACGCGCCCTACGGGGCGAAGTACGTGCCCGGCGGTACCCCGACCGCCCGCCGGAAGGCCGCGACGAAGGCGCTCGGGGAGGCATAGCCCACCCGCGCCGCCACCGCCGCGACCGTGGCGCCGCCGGCCAGCAGCGGCATCGCAGCCTGCAGCCGGACCCGGGTGCGCCACTGCCCGTACGGCATACCGGTGTCCGTCACGAACGCCCGGGCCAGCGTCCGGCCGCTCGCACCCACCCGGGTGCCCCACTCCGCCAGCGTCCGCCCGTCGGACGGGTCGGCGCGCAGCGCCTCCGCGACCCGGCGCGCCCGTGGGTCCTGCGGCATCGGCGCCTGCACCGTGGCCACCGACACCGGCCGCAGCTGATCGAGGACCACGGCCTCGGCCCGTTCGCGGGCCGCCGGGTCCAGTGCGCCGTCCGACAGATACGAGATCAGCTCGCGCAGCAGGGGTGAGACGCCGACGACAGTGGGCGCGGACCAGCCGACCGGGCAGCGGTCCGGGAGGAAATACAGGCTCCGGAAGAGCGCCGGGCCCGCGGCGCCGGTGGCGTGCGGGGTTCCCGCCGGGATCCACAGCGCCATGGACGGGGGCAGCACCCAGGTGGTGCCGGTGGCCCGTACGGCCAGAACTCCCCGTCGCGCCCAGGCCAGTTGATGGTGCTCATGACGATGGCGCGCGAACCACTGCCCCCGCCCCATCGCAAAGCTCCCGACGACAACCGCCGCCCCGGCAGGCGGCCCCGGCGGCGCCACCTGCCCGCCCGGCTCGTCGAGCGCGTGCGGCTGATCGTGCCGCCCCTCTGGTCGTTCGTGTGCGTGCGGCTGATCGTGCAGCGGGAAAACCGCTTCTGTCACGAGGGGAAGAGCCATCGGACCGCGGAACACAGAAGCATCACAACCGGCCCGGTGAGCCACCATCTGCTGCGCAGCCAGCGGGTCGCCAGAATGAATGCGGTGAGGACGGCTACTGCCACGGCGAGTACGCCGGAGACTGCGGACAACAATTGGACGTTGTCGGCTGACTGACGCACGTCCCACGAGCCGTCCGGGGAGATCGCCACGGCGAGATAGAGGACGTAGAGGGTGACGAGGTTTGCCGCCACCAGCACAGAGGCGCTGATGAGGGCCCCAACCGCTTCCCCTCGGCTTCGGTGTCGGTTATCGGACGCGGTCGCCATCCGGTTGGCGGTGTCTCTCATGGGATGGCTCACTGCATCGCCTGCCTAGCATTGTGGAGCTTGTTGACGAACCCGCGACCGTACGCCTGCGCGTCGCTACTTTGCCAGGTTTCCTCCTCGGTGCCCTCTTCCAAGGCCGTCACGATGAGCCCGGCGACGCTCTCCACCCGGTTCCGGTAAGCCCGTGCCTTCGTGTCTTCCTTCGCCTCCCGGAACGCGGCGGCTCCGCGCTTGCCGCCTGTCTGTGCCTCGTCGGTCAGGTCCTCGGTCCCTGCCCCTCTGGTTGTTCGCGTGCGTCCGGCTGATCGTGCCGCCCCTCCGTTTGTTCGCGCCCGTCCGGCCGCCGCTCACCGCTGTCCGTTCTGCGATACAACATGTCCCCCTGTCGCGTGGTGGTCACCGAGGCCGCTTTCTAGGCTCGCCGCATGACCATGAATCGCTATCACCAGTGGTTGTGCAACTCCCGGATGTGGGCCCGCGCGGTGGAACGGGATCTGCTGCCCTGGGCCCTCGAAGACGTACAACTGGGCGCCGAAACGCTGGAGATCGGGCCCGGTTACGGGGCCACGACGCGGGTGCTGGAGCGCCGGGCCGGCGGCCGGCTGAGCGTCCTCGAAGTCGACGGGGGGTCGGCGGAGCGGCTGCGTGCGGAGTACGGCGACCGGGTCGAGGTCGTGCAGGGTGACGGCTGCGCGATGCCGTTGCCGGACGGCCGGTTCGACGCCGTCGTCTGCTTCACGATGCTGCACCACGTGCCGTCGCCGCGGCAGCAGGACCAGCTCTTCGCGGAGGCGTTCCGGGTGCTCCGGCCGGGCGGCATCTTCGCGGGCTGCGACGGCCGGGCCAGCCGCGGCTTCCGCCTCATCCATCTGTGGGACACCTACGTCCCGGTGCCGCCCGGGACGCTGCCGGAGCGGCTGCGCGCGGCCGGATTCCGCACCCCCGACATCAGCCTGAGACACGACTACTTCCGCTTCCGCGCTGTCCGTCCGTGAGCGCGCGGCGCGCCGTCCGCCCCGGTGCCGGGGCTACGCCAGCAAGCCGCGCTCCAGCGCCGTGATCACGGCCGCGGTCCGGTCCGACACCTCCAGCTTCTTGAACGCACGCAGGAGATGGGTCTTGACCGTCGCCTCACCGATGAACAGCTGCCGGCCGATCTCGGCATTGGTCAGGCCCTGGCTGACCAGCCGCAGCACCTCGCACTCCCGGGCGGACAGCAGCGGCGCCTCCACCGCCCGCGCCCGGAACAGCTTGGGGGCCAGTGAAGGCGTCAGCACGGTCGCCCCCCGCGCCGCACCGTGCACGGCGTCGATCAGCTCGGCCCGGGAACTGCCCTTGAGGAGATAGCCGGATGCTCCCGCCTCCACGGCGCGCAGGATGTCGGAGTCGTCCTCGTAGGTGGTGACGATGACGACCTTGGTGCGTGGCGACCGCCGCAGGATGTGCCCGGTGGCGGCGACCCCGTCCATCGCCCCCATCCGCAGATCGAGCAGGACGAGGTCCGGTGCCAGCCGTTCCGTCAGCGTCACGGCTTCCTCGCCGGACCCCGCCTGCCCCACGACCTCGATGCCCGGGTCGGATTCGAGCATGGCGCACAGGCCCTCGCGGACGACGGGATGATCGTCCGCGAGCAGCACCCGCACCGCCGCCGGGTTCTCAACGTCCGTCATCCCAGGCCTCCGTCATCCGCCGCCTCCGCCAGCCGTCCCGCCGTTCCGGGCCGCGGCGCCGACGGCCCGGACGGCCGTTCCGCCGCCCCGTCCAAGGGCACCTTCACCTCGACGACGGTGCCCGCTCCCCGCCTGCTCACCACGCTCAGCACACCACCGATCTCCGCCACCCGGGCCGCCATTCCGCGCAGCCCGAAGCCACTGTCCTCGTCCCCACTGCCGCCCCCGTCCGGAACGGCCTCGGCCGCCCCGCGCTCCGCCTCCGTCGCGTCGAACCCCTTGCCGTCATCGGTGACCCGGAGCCCGACCTGACCCTCGCCGTACCGCAGCACCAGGTCCACCGCACGGGCGTCGGCGTGCTTGCGCACATTGGTGCCGGCCTCCTGCGCGGCCCGCAGCAGCACGACATTGACGGCCATCGGCAGCGGACGCTCGTCCCCCTCGACGGCGAACCGCGCCAGCAGCCCGGTCTGCGCGGCCAGTCCGTCCGCCTGCCGCCGCAGCGCCTGCGCCAGGGAGCTCTCCCGCAGCGAAGCGGGCGTCCGGTCGGCGACGAAGGCACGGGCCTCCGCCAGGCTCTCCGTGGCCATCCGCCCGACCAGCGCAAGGTGTTTCCGGGCGACGGCGGGGGCGCCCTCCACCTCCGCATCGGCGGCCTGCACCAGGCTGATGATGCCGGTCAGGCTCTGCGCCAGGGTGTCGTGGATCTCCCGTGCGAGCCGCTCGCGCTCGGCGGAGATCCCTGCCTGGTGCGACAGCCGGGCCACCTGCTCACGGTTCCGCCGCAGCTCCTCGATCAGTTCGGCGTGCTCCCTGTTCTGCCGTACCACCCGCTTGATCCACAGCCCGAGGAGCACGGACAGGGCGATCCCCAGCAGCGACGCCAGCAGCACGAACAGCATGAGCGGGGCCGTGGCGCCGCCCTGCAGCCACAGCATCGTCACGGGGAGGAGATTGCCGAGCACAGCCGCCACGACGGCCGGCCGGACCGCCAGGCTCATCATCAGCATCGGGACGATCGCGAATAGGGCGAACGCACTCGTCAGGTCGACCGCGGTGGCGAGCCCGAACAGCACGAAGAGGCCGCCGACGAAGAATCCGTTGCGCCCGTCGCTCTCGTGGCGGAGCATCAACGGCCGCCCGATCCCCGCGTACCAGGGCACGATCAGCGTCAGTGCGCCGATGGCGATCAGCCGCGCGGTCTGCGGCACGGCGGAGGTGAACACCAGCCCCGTGGTGACCAGATAGCAGATCACGAAGTAGCTGTCCCACAGCCCGAACCAACGCACCCGTGCCTCGGGTGCGCGCCGCGCCTCACGCGTCACCGTGTCCCCCTGAATCCGAACGGCCCCCACCGGGGGCGCAGGTGCCGCCGTGCCACCGCCTCACAGTCCTATCACCCTCCCCTTACGCCTCCCGCGGCGCTGTCCACCGACCGGTGGACAGCCGAATCCACCAGCCGGTCGTACCCCCACAACCATCCGCCGCCATAACGTCGTTGACGGCGGTGAGCGCACCACGCGGAAACCGCCGGAGCAACAGACCTCGCAGCATTGCGGAAAGGCCCCGGATTTCCATGAGCCACCTGAGTCAGTTCGTCATCGCGCTGATTGCCAGCGCGTCCATTCTCACCATCATCCTGGCGACCGACCTGGGCCGCCGCCGGGTCACCAATATGCGCATGCTGCGCTCCGTGATCGCGGTCGCCATCATTATCGCGCTCTTCGTTCACTCGTTCCCGACCTCGGGGAACGCCCTGTCGTTCCAGCTCATCGGCGTCGGAGTGGGCGTGATCTGCGGACTGGTCGCCGGTGCCCTGCTCCCCGCCCACCGCGGCGCCGACGGCCAGATCTACACCATCGGCGGATTCGGATACGCCCTCGTCTGGATCGTCATTTCCAGTGCCCGCGTCCTTTTCGCCTATGGCGCCGAGCACTGGTTCGCCGAGGGCCTGATCCGCTTCAGTATCGAAAATGAGCTCAGCGGTCCGGACGTCTATGCAAATGCCTTTGTCTTCATGTCCCTTGCCATGGTCATCACCCGCACCGCGGTACTGGTCGCCAAGCGCCGCCGCATTCGCCTTTCGCCCGCCGAGCCGGCCCGTACGGAAGAGCAACCGGCCGCGGTCTGACGACCGGGGCGCGCCGTCCGGCCCGGTCCGCACCGGGCCGGTCAGGCGTGTTCGGCCAGGCGCGCCTCACCGCGGAACACCTGCGCCGTATGCCAGCGGATGTGCTCGGGGGCAACCCGGGCACTTCCCCGTTGCGGCCCGATGAGCGTCTGTCCGGTGAGGGCGAGCACCTGCGTACGGGCGGCGGTGCCGTGGCCGACGAACTCCTGGGAGACGGCGATCCGCCGGCCGGAATCCAGGCCGAGCACACCCCGGTCGAACAGCTTGTGGTGCAGCGAGCACAGACACAGGCAGTTGGCGAGTTCGTCCGGCCCCTGGAAGGCCCACCACTGGACATGGGCGGCCTCCAGCCCGACCGGCACCCGGCCGATCGACCCGTCGAACCCGCAGAAGGCACAGCGGTACTCGTAGGCCACCAGCACCCGTCGGCGCAGCTCGGCCGCGCGCCGCCGCTCGGGCGCCGGGCCGGCGGTGCGCGCTGCCACCTCCGCCGGTTCGAGGTCGAGTCCGACGGCGGCGGCGATGTCCGAATGGATCGACGGCGGAAAGTGGCTGTCCAGCAGCAGCTGCGCCAACTGCCCGAGCAGCGCCGGTTCCGTCGACAGCGCGGCCCGCAGCCCCGGAACCAGCTGCCCCCGCGCCCCGCTCTCCCGCAACACCCGGACGCCCGTGCCCGGACTCGGCTCCCCGTCATCGGTGCGTACCTCCCAGACACCGTCACTGACGAGATGGTGGAACGGGTACGCGGGCGAGGTCCGGTGCGCGGGACCATAGTCCTGCAGCAGTTCCCGCAGGTCGCGCTCGATGTCCGAGTAGCGCATCGAGCGGTCGGGCTGCCGCTGGAACCGCCCCAACGCATAGAGCAGCAACAGGGGTTTGTGCGGTGCCCGTGTCCCGTTGTGCGTCCATTGACGCAGATTTCCCACCCGCTCGATCCACTCCATGACAGGCGACTGTAGGGCGGGCGGTGAGACCACCACCCAAGCGGACCCTTGATGATTGAACGCGAAGCCGTCGGCCGGCCGTACAGATAACGGCGGCCGAATCCCTGGTTCCGGTCCGCCGTGCCACCACCGCGCCTCGCACGGAAGGACCTTCGGGTTGCCGCACTCCACGCGCTTTCGCCAGCCGCCGAACACGAAGAAGGCAACCACGACGGACGACCTGCCGCCGGACAGCCCGCCGGACAGCCCTCCGGAGCAGACGCCGGACGACACCGGCACCGACACGGCCGTCGGCACCGACACGGCCGCCGCCGACACCGACACCGACACGGCCACCGAAACCGCCGCCGCCGACGCGACGACCGGCGACCTCAGCGCCGCCGCCACGGACTCCACCAGTGACGCCGCCGCCCCGGACGAGGACGTCGTGCGCGGCGGCTGGCGGGACCGGTACCCGGCCGTGGCCCGGACCGTGGCGTCGGCGGTGACGGTCTCGGCCGCCGTGCTGGTGCTCGCCGCGCTCCTGCTGCCGAACCAGCTCACCCGCCTCACACCCGGTGAGTTCCTGCGCATCCCGGTGGAGGGGATCTTCGGTGCGGCCCTGCTGTTGCTCCTGCCGCCGAAGGCGCGGCGGGTGGCGGCCGTGGTCGCCGGTGTGGGCCTCGGCCTGCGGACCCTCCTGAACTGCCTCGACATGGGCTTCTACTCGGTGCTCGCGCGGCCCTTCGACCCGGTGCTGGACTGGATCCTGTTCGACGACGCCGAGTCGTTCCTCAGGGACTCGATAGGCCAGGCGGGCGCGACCGCCGCGGTGATCGGCGTCGTGGTCCTCGTGCTCGGCCTGCTCGTCCTCATGACGCTGGCGGTCGTCCGGCTCAGCCGCCTCATGGTCCGGCACAGCGCCGTGGCGACCCGTACCACCCTGGTGCTCGGAACCGTCTGGATCACCTGCGCGGCGCTCGGCGTACAGCTCGCCGGTGTGCCGGTCGCTTCCACGAACACCGCCGACCTCGTCCAGGACAGCGCCCAGCGGCTGCGGGCGAGCCTGGCCGACCAGCGGGTGTTCGCCAAGGAGGCGCGTAAGGACGCCTTCCGTGACACCCCGCCCGACCAGCTGCTGACCGGGCTGCGCGGCAAGGACGTCCTCTTCACCTTCATCGAGAGCTATGGCCGCAGCGCGATCGCGGACCCGGCGATGGCGTCGCAGATCGACGCGGTGCTCAAGGACGGGACCAAGCGGCTGCACAAGGCCGGGTTCGCCTCCCGGAGCGCCTGGCTCACCTCACCGACGGCGGGCGGCGGCAGCTGGCTGGCCCACTCCACCTTCATGTCCGGCCTGTGGATCAACAACCAGCAGCGCTACCGCACCGTCACCTCCAGCGACCGCATGCCCCTCACCGACGCCTTCAAGCGCTCCGGCGCCTGGCGGACGGCCGGCATCATGCCGGGCGTCACCCGCTCCTGGCCGGAGGGCAAGTTCTACGGCCTCGACCACGTCTACGACACCCACCACCTCGGCTACAAGGGCCCGCAGTTCAGCTGGTCGCGGGTGCCCGACCAATTCAGTCTGTCGGCCTTTGAACGCCTGGAGCACGGCAAGCGGCACGACAAGCCGCTGATGTCGGAGATCATCCTCGTCTCCAGCCACAACCCCTGGGCGCCCATCCCCAAGATGATCGGCTGGGACGAACTGGGCGACGGCTCGGTCTACCACGGCATCCAGAAGGCGGGTAAGGACCCCAAGGAGGTGTGGAAGGACCCCGCGCAGGTGCGCACCGAGTACCGCCGCGCCATCGAGTACTCGCTGCACAGCCTCGTCTCGTACATGGAGAAGTACGGCAACAAGAACACCGTGCTCGTCTTCCTCGGGGACCACCAGCCCGTCCCGACCGTCACCGGCGAGAACGCGAGCCGGGACGTGCCGGTCGCGCTCGTCGCCCACGACCCGGCCGTGCTGGACCGGATCTCCGGCTGGGGCTGGCAGAAGGGCCTCAAGCCCGGTCCGAAGACCCCGGTCTGGCGTATGGACACCTTCCGCGACCGCTTTCTGACCGCCTACGGCCCCCGGCCGGGCGCGACCCCGCCCCGGGCGGCTCACTGACCGCCGGGGCCATGGACGCCGCGGCGGTCACACCGCCGCGGTGAGCCCGTTGAGCATGCGGCCGAGAAGGCGGTCGAAAACGGCGTCGGGTGCCGAGTCATGGCTCGGCACCGCCAGGGCCTGCGCAAGATGGGGGTACCGGCCCTCGGCGGCAATGGACCGGAGGTAGCGGTCCTGGGCGTCAAGGAGTTCGCCGGAGGAGCGGCCGCCGGCTTCGACCGCCCGTTCCTGGGCGAGCTCATACGAAACATGGCTGGCCACGAAACCGGTGAGCAGGCTGAAGGTCTCCAGCCGTGCCGAGGCCTCCAGGCCGATGGGGGCGAGGGCGGCGAGGGCGTACTCCAGGGCGGCGAGGGCGTTCGGGCCGAACGTCTGCCGTGCGGACAGTGCCGCGGACAGCCACGGGTGGCGCCGCATGATCGCGCGCTGCTCGTGCGCGAACTGCCGAAGGTCGGCACGCCAGTCGCCGGACGGCTCGGCCGGCAGCCGGTGGCCGCCGCTCACCTGGTCGATCATCAGCTCCAGCAGTGTCTCCTTGTTGGGGACATAGCTGTAGAGCGACATCGTCCCGGCCCCGATCCGGGCCGCGACCGCACGCATGGTGACCGCCCCGAGCCCTTCGGCGTCGGCGAGGGCAACGGCCGCATCGGTGATCTCGGCACGGCTGTGCGCCGGCGGCCGCCCCCGCCGCGGGCGCTCCGCCCGCGACCAGAGCTGCTCGGGATCCACACCGGCACTACGACCGGCTGAGCCTGTACGGGGCACGGCAACCTCTCCTCACTGCTGGCGGCCATCCAATCACTCGCGTCCCGCGCGCCGGAGGCGAGTCGAACGGGGCGACGGGCCGTACCTGCCGGACACGCGCCCTGACGAGGGGGACGGGTGCCGTGGCCGAGTTCCGGTGGCTACCCTCATCTCTCCAACGACCTTGACCGCAGGGGGAGAAGACTGTGCGCAACGCCGTCGTGACGCCCGGGGGTGACCGGATCCGCTGGGTGGAGCTGCCGGGGCAGGAGCCTCCCCGTGTCTACGTACACGGCCTGGGCGCCACGTCACCCGCCTACTTCGCGGAGATCGCGGTCCACCCCTTGCTGGCCGGCCGCCGCTCGCTGCTGATCGACCTGCTCGGTCACGGCCTCAGCGACCGCCCGACGGGTTTCGACTACACCCTCGACTCGCACGCCGATGCACTCGCGGACGCCCTGATCTCCGCGGGCGTCACCGGCGCGGAGCTGATCGCCCACAGCATGGGCGGCTCGGTGGCCATCGTCCTGGCCGCCAGGCACCCGCATCTGGTCTCCCGCCTGGTCCTGGTCGACGCCAACCTCGACCCGCTCCCGCGCCGGCCCGGCTCCGGCGGCAGCAGCGGCATCGCCGCCTACTCCGAGCAGGCGTTCCTGGAGGGCGGCTGGGAAGAGGTCCGGGACCGGGTCGGTCCGCACTGGTGGGCCACCATGCGCCTGGCCGGCCGTGAGGCCCTGCACCGCAGCGCGGTGCACCTCATCCGCGGCAGCGTCCCCACCATGCGCGAACTCCTGCTGGACCTGCGGATTCCCCGTACCTATCTGCTGCCCGAAGCCGACGGCCCACTCCCGGGTGCCGACGCGCTCACCGCGGCGGGGGTGGCCGTGGTGGCGATCCCGGACTGCGGACACAACATCATGCTGGACAACCCGGAAGCGTTCGCCCAGGCCACCGCGGCCGCGTGCGCCGACCGGGAAGCACGACCGGACCGCCATGCGGAGTGAAGCAGCCGGCATCGGGCAGAGCGGAGCAGGATCGTGCCCGAGAACTCCCCGGTCCCATCAGGCGGTTCGCCCCTGCGCGTACCTGTCGGAAGACGTGACGGTGGCGACCGCCTCGGTACCGCGGGGGAGGGGGCGGGGCTGAAGTCCCCTGCCGCACTACTCCGTTCCAGAAGCGTCGGTCAGAGGACGGCCACGTAGATCCCGGGCGGGGCGCACTCGGCGGACTCCTGTTCCCGGGGCCCGCCGGTGCGGCTGCCAGTCGAAGAGAAACCGGTTCGCAGCACGATCGAACGAGAGGCCAACGGCAACTTCGGGAATGCCGAACTCTTTGCCGGACCACTCCACGATCGCTCCGGCCAGGCCCTCCACCTGGAAGTCGGCTGCGGGGAACAGCACACGGTGCACCGTCACCACCGTGTGCCGCCCAGGTGGCCGGGCTGCCTCGATCGCCTCCGTTGCCAGGCCCAAGCCGTGCCGCAGCCAGCCGACTTCATCCTGGGTGAGGCGCAGCCCCGAGCGGTCGGCGGGCGGATGCTCCAGGACGGGCGTGGTGTCCAGCCAGATCCGGTTGCTGATCCGCTCGGCGCCGGCCGGGGGAGCCGCCGCCGAGGCCGACCCCGCCGTGAGGTCGATGGCTATCCCCCAGGTGGGCCCCTTCACTCGGTAAACAACCGTCTGCATCCGCCCTCATCCCTTGGCTCTTGTTCCATGGTCCCTCCGGATCCACTCCACCGAGGCGCTCATTCCCGTCAATCCGGCGAGCCCATGCTGCCGTGTGCCCCGTAGGGCGATACCGGGGGGCGGAAGGGGAGGGACAGCCGTCACCTCTGGGAAGTGGGCCGCACGACGATCTCGTTCACATCCACCGTGGCGGGCTGTTCAATGGCGAACGCGATCGCGCGGGCAATCGCATCGGGCGATATGGCGAGGTCGTCCCGCATCTTCGTGATCTCCGCTCTGACCCGGCTGTTGCTGGACGCCTCAGCGAAGTCGGTGGCGGTCACACCGGGCGAAACGGTGGTGACCCGCAGGGAGTCGCCGGCCTCCTGGCGCAGCCCTTCACAGATCGCCCGGACCGCGAACTTGGTACCGGCGTACACCGCCATGGCGGGGACGACACGAAAGGCAGCCGTGGAGGCGGTGGTGACGAAGTGCCCGGTGCCCTGTGCGCGGAACACCGGCAGGGCAGCGGCGATGCCGTGCAGCACACCCTTCACATTGACATCGACCATGTGGTCCCACTCCTCGACGCGCAGATCATCGAGCGGCGAGATCGTGCCGACCCCGGCGTTGCTGACCAGGACGTCGAGCCGGCCGAAGCGCTCACGGGCCAGCGCGACCAGGGCGTGCAGATCCTCCCGCCGCGTCACGTCGGTACGGATCTGCACGGCCGCGCCACCCGCCTCCTCGATCCGGGCCACCAGCGCCGCCAGCCGCTCGGACCGCCGCGCACCGAGAACCAGCCGCGCACCGCGCTCGGCGAGCAGCAGCGCAGCCGCCTCGCCGATACCGCTGCTGGCTCCCGTAATCGCCACCACTTTTCCTTCGATTCCGGACATGAGGACCGACTTCCTTTCCCTTCTCGGCACGGGGGCTGAGGCACGGGGCCAGCGGCTCGTCGGCTCGTCGGCTCGGCGGCTCGGCGGCTCGTGGAGCAGTGTCGAAGCCGCTGCACACCACACGGCCGGGCACCGCCACGACCGTGTGAGGCCGTCGGCAAGGCCGCCGAGGCGCCGGCCCGTGCTCTCCCGTACGAGTCTTCAGGAGCCTTAACCTGGTATCCAGAATCCACTTATTCTGGAACTGAAGGTGCCATGCCACTGCCCATGTCACTGCCCATGCCACTGCAGCCGGACCAACGCCGTCAGCTGGGTGCGTTCCTGCGCAGCCGGAGGGCGCGCCTCACCCCGGCCGAGGTCGGCCTCCCGCAGACCGCCCGCCGTCGCACACCGGGCCTGCGCCGGGAGGAACTGGCACTGCTGGCCGGGATCAGCGCCACCTGGTACACGTACCTGGAGCAAGGGCGGGAGATCCGCGCCTCCGAACAGGTACTGACCGCCCTGGCCGAGGCGCTGCGGCTCGACCGGCACGAGCGCGCTCATCTCCTCCAGCTCGCCGGTCACGCGACCGCGGACGAACCCGAGGAACGCGAGCCGCTCACGCCTGAGGCGGCAGCCGTGCCGCTGCTGCTCCAGCCGAACCCGGCGTACATCATCGGCGGCAACTACGACGTACTCAGTCACAACCGGGCGGCCGAAGCACTCTTCCCCCGCCTCATCGACAACGACACGAAGCAGCCGGCCAACTTCCTCCGCTGGGTCTTCCTCGAACCGGCGGCCCGCGATGTCGTCGTCGACTGGGAACCCGAGGCACGCGCCCTCCTCGCCCGCCTCCGGACCCAGTCCGGACGCCACCCCACCGACCCGCGATACACCCGCCTGATCGACGAGCTGAACGAGCACAGCCCGGAAGCGCGCACATGGTGGCACCAGTACGAGGTCCAGGCCCGCCACAGCGGACACAAACGCCTACGCCACCCACAACGCGGCCCGGTCGAGTACGCCTACACCGCCTTCCACCTGGCCGAACAGCGAGAACAGACGCTGGTGGTCTATGTCGAACGTGAACATGGACATGGGCATGGACATGGGCATGGACGTGGACGCGGACAGCGCGGCTAGGCAGTACAGCTCGTCCTGCCGGGCCATCGGTGCAGACCGCCGGGCCGCGATGAGGCAGCCGACGGCGCCGGATGAGGCCGTGGCGCGTCAGGATGCGCGGTGAAAGCGGCGGTGCAGGTCGCGTACCTGCTCCGCGAGGCCGGGGACCGGGCCCTCCACCACGAGGTCGGGAACGATGTCCCGGATCGGGAGGGTGCGCACGGGAGGGGCGGGGACCTTCAACTCGGCCAGCCAGGACGCCAGTTGCTCGGAAGAGCTCACGTACACGATGCGCCCCAGCCCGACCCAGCCGTGCGCGGCGGCGCACATCGGGCAGTGCTCGCCGGAGGTGTAGACGGTCGCCGCCGCCCGTTCCTCGGGGGACATGTTCGCCGCGGCCCAGCGCGCCAGCTCGAACTCCGGGTGGCGGGTCCGGTCACCCGAGGCCACCCGGTTGTGGTCCTCGGCGAGGACGGCCCCGTCCGCGGCGACGAGCACGGACCCGAACGGTTCGTCGCCCTCTTCCAGGGCCTCGGTTGCCAGCTCCACACAGCGGCGCAGATACCGCAGTTCAGCCTCGTCCACGACAATGCCCCCAACGTGTGATTTCAGAGGATGCTAACCCTTCGACTCACCCGGCACGCCTGACACGCCTGACACGCCTGACGCGTCCGACGCGTCCGAATCGGCCGCACCGCGAAACCGGCTCCCCGCGCGCAGCCCAGCCACCGCCCCGCCCAGCCACTGCCCCGCCGACCCACCGACCCACCGACCGGTCACGAAGGTTCGTTTCGTTCCCACGCCGCGGCTGCCGCCCGACGCCGTCACTCGGCAGCGGGCAGTTCCGCCTCGATGAGGTCGACGGCCCGTCGGGTGCCGCCCTCGGTGGCCATCTCCCCCTGGATGGCCGCGAGACGGCGCCTCACCTCCGGATCGTCGACGAGCGCGAGCACCGCCGCGCGAAGGGTGGCGGCGTCCGCCTGTTCCATCGGTACGTGGCGCGCCACGCCGAGCCCCTCGAGCATGTCCGCGTTGCCGAACTGGTCGACGGCCTGCGGAACGGCCACCATGGGCGTGGCCGTGGCCAGCCCCTCCTGGCTGCCACCCGCGCCGGCGTGCGTGATGAAGGCATCGGCCTTCTTCAGAATCGCCAACTGCGGCACCCAGTGGCGCACTTCAACGTTCCCCGGAATGTCCCCGAGCTCCTCGGCGGTGACATGCTTGCCCACCTGGAGCACGAGATGCCACCCCGGCAGGTCACCGAACGCCTTGACGCACTCACGGTAGAAACCGGGCTCCTTGGTGAAGGACGAGCCGAGCGAGACCAGCAGCACGCGCTCGGTGTCCGCGGGCCGCTCCCAGTCCCCCTGTGCGGCACGGTCCCCTTGGCAGGCGCCGACGAAGGAGTGCACCTTCTCGTCGACCCTGTCGGCATTCGGCTGCAGCGCCTTCGGGATGAGCACGATCGACCGGCCGGGGCGGCCGACGAACGGGTCAGGATGCCGGCTGATCCCGTTCTCCGTAAGCCAGTTGGTGAACTTCGCGTAGTACGCCCTGCCACGCTCGGTCGCCCTGGGCTCCGCCCACATCGGCTCGGCGACCTCCTCCTCGTACCCCTCCCACGCGACGAGGTTCGGCGAGAGGGAGACCGCGGGCACGCCCCACCGGTGGGCCAGGACGCGCGCCGGATACGAGGTGATGTCATGCAGCACGAGGTCCGGCTCATCCCCCTGATAAGCCTCGATGAGCTGCGGCAGCACCTGGATCGCGTCGTCGAGAAACGGCTCCACGTTGTCGAGCAGCGTGGTCCCCCACGCCGACGGGTCGTCGTCGGGCGACGGCAGCGTCGTGCGGTACAGCACCGGCTCGGCCCCCGTCTCGGCGACCTTCTCCTCAAAGAGGTGCGGAATCGCGTACGTAACACGGTGCCCACGCGCAACGAGCTCGCGGATCACCTCAAGACTCGGGTTCACGTGCCCATGGGCAGCGATGGAGAACATGGCGATATGGGCACGTTTTTCGCGTTCCGGGGTCGTCATGCCCTCACAGTAAACGAGACGAAACGTCTCGTGCAACCACTTTCCTGACGCCGCTCACGAACCCAGGCACACGCCCCCGTGCACAACCCCGGCGCGCACCAACGGACTTGGAAGCGTGCATCTGAGCACGCCAACAGTTGCGTACGACTATCGTCACCGGTCAGTGCCGTACCACCGCTGCTGTCACTGCTACGAGAATGGGATGACGTCCGCCATGCCCCAAGACATGTCGTCGCGGATCTCTGATGACCATCGCGACACGGCCATCGAGCGTCTCCAGGAGGCGTTCGCCCAGGGGTACATCAACCAGGAAGAGATGGACGAGCGCCTGCAGATGGCGCTCACCGCCAAGACGCACGGCGATTTGGTGCCGGTCCTGGATGCGCTGCCCGATAAGGACACGGGCCCGACCGTCGAGATCGAGGCCCGCGGTGGACGGATCCAGCGGGGCAGTGGGTGGCGGGTGCCCCGCGCATTCAAGATCGAGTCCGAGTTCGGCAAGGTAGAGCTGGACTTGTCCCAGGCCATCATCGAATACCCGGTGATCGATATCGAACTGCGGCTTGAGTACGGCCGGGCCCGGATCGTCCTCCCGCGCGATGCGACAGTGGATTACGAGGAACTGAACGCAGAGTGGAAGCAGCCGGTCTACAAGGCCCGCCGGCGCAGCATCACGGGCGGCCCGCACATCCGGATCTCCGGGGCCATGGGCTACGGCCGCTTGAAGCTCAGGCACCGCGGGCGCTGATAGCCGGGGCGACCTGAACATCCTGCGGAGAGCGAGGCTCCAACCGCCGCCTCGCCGGAAGGTCGGGGCTTGCCGGCGCCGATACCCGTCGGCGCGAGCGCTACTGCGCCGACGGCTGTGCTCACGAGTGGCATCAGCCCATTGCTGTGAGGGGCGCGTGTCAGATAACCCCCGGCACTTGAGAGGGGCAGTGGCGACGCCTACAGCACATCGAACGGTGGCATGATGCGGGCGACGATGATCAGCGGGGCCCGCGGTGCCACGAGGAAGTAGAACCAGCCGCCGGCGGCGTCCATGCGGCGCAGACCGCCCGGTCGGGGGCCGTTGCCGAAGTCGCTGACGTCGATCCCCGTACTTGCCAGGTCGACGAGCTGGCCGACCAGACGTTCCACTTCCGCCACCACGTGACCGGGGATGCCACCGGCTACATGCTCGTGGTCGGGATCGTATTCCCAGCGCCAGTCATTGCTCACCGGGCCGGGAGGCCGATGGCGGCGTGGGCTTCGTCCAGGATCCGGCCGATCTCGGAGGCGGCCTGCCGTGCCTGCGTCGCGTCGCCCGACTTGGCGGTGTCCTCCCATCGGCGGAGGTCCGCTGCCGCGTCGGGTCGACGCTGGATGTGGACATAGACGGCCCACTGGGCGATGAACCGCTGGAGCGGCGCCAGGTCGGAGCCCTGCCGGGACTGGTCGGCCGCTTGGTCCAGCTCCCGTGTGAAGGCCGGCAGCGCTGCGGGCGCGATCTGACTGATGGCCTGCCGCAGTGCGGCAACCGTGGCAGGTGGCTGGGGAATGAGTGGCTGCCCAGCGGCGGAGGTTGTCATCGCTACTCCCATGGGCGTGATTCTGGTCCCGTGCGTCAGCGTATCGAGCACGAGTGCTCTCGCTCCGCTCGAACGAGTGAGGGGGAGGCCGTACGGCCTCCCGTGCCCGGACCGGTGCGGCGGGACCAACTCGGTGGTCGGGGCGGGGCGTTGGCGACCTGGACGGCAACGCCCGACGGGCGACTCGGATGGTCCGAGGACACCCGTTTTTGTGGGGCGGACCGGTGTGCGGTGGGCGTGGCGGAGGCGACGCCTGGAGCGTTCTACGGCTCCGTGCCTTCCGGCGCCGGAGCCACCCCCACCGGGCAGCTCACCCCAGTCCCCCCGATCCCGCAGTACCCCGCCGGGTTCTTGTCCAAGTATTGCTGGTGATAGCCCTCCGCCGGGTAGAAGGGGCGGCCCGTGGCGGGGAGGATTTCGGTGGTGATGTCGGTGTGGCCGGCGTTGTGGAGGACGGGGCGGTAGGCGTCGCGGGAGGCTTCGGCGGAGTGTTGTTGGGCGGGGGAGTGGGTGTAGATGGCGGAGCGGTACTGGGTGCCGACGTCGTTGCCCTGGCGGAAGCCCTGGGTGGGGTCGTGGGACTCCCAGAAGAGCTTCAGGAGGGATGTGTAGGGGACGACGGCCGGGTCGTAGACGACGCGGACGGCCTCGGTGTGGCCGGTGTGGCCGCTGCAGACCTCTTCGTAGGTGGGGTTCGGGGTGTGGCCGCCCTGGTAGCCGACGAGGGTGGTCCAGACGCCCTCGGTCTGCCAGAACTTCCGCTCGGCGCCCCAGAAGCAGCCCAGCCCGAAGTCGGCGATCTCCAAGCCGTCCGGGTACGGGCCGAGCAGTGGGTTGCCGAGGACGGTGTGCCGGTCGGGGACGGCGAAAGCCCGCTCGGGGCGGCCTTCGAGCGCCTCCTCCGGGGTGGGGAGGTGGTTCTTGAAGCGGGAGAACAGCATGTGGATCGGTCTCCTGGGAGGGCGGGCGAGCGGGCGAGCGGGCCTGAGCGCAGTGACTATGACGGTAACGCCGGGGAGTCGGGAGGCATTCCGGCTCCAGATGTCTCCGGGGGCCGGGGGCTGGCCTGTGGGGGCCAGCCTGTGGGGTGTGGCCTGTGGGTCCGCCCTCCGGGGCTGGCCTGTGGGTCCGGCCTTCGGGGTCCGGTCTCCAGGTTCCGGTCTCCGGAGTCAGCTCCCAGGTTCCGGTCTCCGGGGCCGGCCTCCAGGTTCCCGCCTCCGGAGTCAGCTCCCAGGTGGCGGAAAGCCCGCGGAGGTGCCGCCGAGCTGTTCCCAGCCGGCGATGGCCAGGGCGCGGTAGGCGGCGTACTCGGCGGCGGGGCTGCGGCCGTAGGACCAGGGGACGGCGCCCACGTGGCCGTCGACGAGGCGGAGCTGTTCCATGGCCTCGGCGTAGCGCTCGGCGCGTACCAGGAACCAGACCAGGAGATGGCGGACGTGCGGTGCCATGGGGTGGTCGGCGGGCGCCTCGCGGAGCGCGAAGTGGGCGCCCTCTATCGCGCGCTCGACGACCGCGCTCTGGTAGAGGCTGCGGACCATGTTGGCCTCGGGGAGGTGCTCGTAGACCGCGAAGAGGGGGAGGGCCGGGAGCAGGGTCCCCTTGGGGGCGGCGGCCGCGGCGCGCTCGGCGAAGGCCTCGGCCTGTTCGCGGGAGCCGTGCCACTTCTGCGACCAGTAGGGGAGCGCGGCGAGGTGGGCGCCCATGTGCTGCGGGGCGCGCTGGGCGACCTTGGTCCAGAGCTCCTCGTAGTCGGCGGGGCGGTCGTGCAGGCCGCGGGCGATCGCCAGCTCGGTGATGTACGGGACCGGGCTGCCGGGGGCCAGCAGTGCCGCTTCCCGGCAGACCGTACGGGCCTCTTCCAGAATCATGCGGAAGTCCTGGGAGCCCGGATCGCGCAGCGCCTGGACCACGAGGAACTGGGCGTGCGTCTGGGCGCCGCCGGGGTCCTTGGGGGCCTCCGAGCGCCAGGTGCGCAGCCAGATCCCGCCGGTCCGTCCGCCGTCGCCGTACCCGGGGGCCGTACCGCGCCGCTGCTGCTCCGACGCCTCTTCCGCGGCCAGCTCGAAGGCAGCGGCGCCGGCCAGTGTCTGCACCCGCTGCCAGCGGCGCTCCCAGTCGTCGCCGGTGGACTTCAGCAGCTCGGCGGCCGGGCGCCAGTCGTGCGTCCGGCGCATCTCGGCGAGCGCGTCGGCCAGTTCCTGGTCCGGACCGGGCAGGCGGACGTCCAGCTCCTCCAGCGGTACGAAGCCGTAGCCGGCCATCGGGTCGGCGGCCACCACCAGGCCCTGCCGGGTGTGCTGCACGGCCCGTCGGCGTCGCATCCAGGGCAGGAAGACGAGGCCGCCGAGCGCGAGCGCGGCGAAGAGAACCAGCAGAGCGTCCATGAGAGGTGTCCTGTACCTGAAATTCTTGTAACGGCTGCCTGGGGGCGGAGCGGGGCGGAGACGCGGGCGGAGGGGTCGGGTGGGCGGTGTGCGGCGGGCGGACGACGGGAACCGGTGTACGGATCCTCGTATGTATCCACTATCCAGCCAACCAGAAAGTTCCGGAAAGTTCGGTTGCGCGGACGACTACCCTCGGCAGGCATGAGCGAACAGCGCGAAGAGCGCCACCAGCATTTTGAAACCCTTGCCATCCACGCAGGTCAGGAGCCTGATGAGGCGACCGGTGCGGTGGTACCTCCCATCTACCAGGTATCCACGTACAAGCAGGACGGCGTGGGCGGGCTCCGCGGCGGCTACGAGTACAGCCGCAGCGCCAACCCGACCCGTACCGCCCTGGAAGAGAATCTCGCCGCCCTGGACGGCGGCCGCCGCGGCCTCGCCTTCGCCTCCGGCCTCGCCGCCGAGGACTGCCTGCTGCGCACCCTGCTGACCCCCGGTGACCATGTCGTCATCCCCAATGACGCCTACGGCGGTACGTTCCGCCTCATCTCGAAGGTCGTCGAGCGCTGGGGCGTGGAGTGGTCGGTGGCCGACACCTCCGACCCGCAGGCCGTACGCGCCGCACTGCGGCCCCGTACGAAGGCGATCTGGGTGGAGACGCCCAGCAACCCGCTGCTCGGCATCAGCGACATCTCGGCGCTCGCCGCGGTCGCCCGGGACGCCGGGGTCAAGCTCGTCGTCGACAACACCTTCGCCAGCCCCTACCTGCAGCAGCCGCTCGCCCTCGGCGCGGACGTGGTGGTCTACTCCACGACCAAGTACATGGGCGGCCACTCGGACGTGGTCGGCGGCGCTCTGGTCGTCAACGACGACACCCTCGGTGAGGAACTCGCCTACCACCAGAACGCGATGGGCGCGGTCGCCGGGCCGTTCGACGCCTGGCTGGTGATGCGCGGCATCAAGACGCTCGCCGTCCGTATGGACCGGCACAGCGCCAACGCGGAGCGGATCGCGGAGCTGCTGAGCTCGCACAACAAGGTGACCCAGGTGTACTACCCGGGGCTGGCCGAGCACCCGGGCCACGAGGTGGCCACCAAGCAGATGCGGTCCTACGGCGGCATGGTGTCGTTCCGGGTCGCGGGCGGCGAGCAGGAAGCGGTGGAGGTCTGCAACCGGGCCAAGCTGTTCACCCTCGGTGAGTCGCTGGGGGGCGTCGAGTCGCTGATCGAGCACCCGGGGCGGATGACGCACGCCTCGACGGCCGGGTCGCTGCTGGAGGTCCCCGCCGACCTCGTGCGCCTCTCGGTCGGCATCGAGTCCGTCGACGACCTGCTGGCCGACCTCGCCCAGGCGTTGGGCTGACGGGACGGGTCGCCGGCCCTGCCGTTCACCACCCCTCCGTGCGAGGGGTGGTGTGGGCCGGCGGGGCGGCAGCCACGGCCGGACCGTGACCGCCCGGGCGAGGGCCACCGAGGAGTTGGCGAGGGGCGCGAGCAGACGGCCGAGCGCAGTGCGCGTTCGTGGCGGATGACCAACTCCCGGCGGCCGGTGCGGGCCGGGAGGCGGGTTCGCGGTCAGCAGGGTGGCGGTGCGCAGCGGCCGGCCCGCCGCGAACCGCGTGAACTCCCGGGCGTGGTGGCGCTCCTGCGCCGGCCGTCGCTCTCGCACCGCGCTTCCCGGACTACGGATGCCCGGCCGCCCTAGGGCACGGCGGTGCGGGCAGCCGGTCAAGAGGCGTGACGGGCCGGGCGGTCAGCGGGCGGAGCCGGCCGGCAGCCGGTGGGGCGCGAGGTGCGCGGGCGTCAGGACGTCGGGCCGGCCGGCGTCAAGGACGCGGTGATGTCGGCGAGGGAGGCGTTGAAGCGGGTCAGGAGGGCGGTGAAGGCGGTGCGCTCCTCCTCGGACCACTGCTCCGTCACCAGGGCCATCAGCGCACGGCGCGAGGTGCGTACCTCGTCCAGACGCGCGCGCCCGCGCTCGGACAGCTGGAGCACCACGGCGCGGCCGTCCTCGGGGTGGGTGGCGCGGCTGACCAGACCGGAGTCGACCAGGGGGGCGACCTGCCGGGTGACCGTCGAGGAGTCGATGCCCATCCCGGCGGCCAGGGCCTTGACGCCCATCGGGCCTTCCTGGTCCAGGCGGTTGAGCAGCAGATACGCGGCGCGGTCCATGGAGTTGCGCGCCTGCCCGACGCCGCCGAGCCGGCTCTGTTCTGCGCGGCGGGCGAAGACGGCCACTTGGTGCTGCAGCGCGTCGAGGAGAGCGGGGTCGGTGTGGGTCGTCATGTCCGAAGTGGTGGGCATGGCCGGGAGCTCGCTTCGATGGATGTGCGAATGGATGGGGGACAGCGTACGCGGACCCGGCGCGGAGCGTACCTGCGCTGTCCATTCCGATAACGGCACGTAGCCCCCGCGCGGCCGTACGGGGCACGGCCGCGCGGCCGCCCGCCGCCGCACCTGATCGCCATTCGGGCAGAAAAGGCTCCCCGGTGGGCGAACTGCAAGACTGGCGATATGGCCGACCACACGCCGCGTACGCCGCCCGAGACCGCCGCATCCGCGCTTCCCGCCGAGGGTCCGATGGCCGCGATCACGGTCGACGACATCCGGGCGGCGCACAAGATGCTCTCCGGTGTCTCCCGGGCCACCGCGATGGAGGGCAGCCGCTATCTGTCCGGGCTGGTCGGCGCGCCCGTGCACCTCAAGTGCGAGAACCTCCAGCGCACCGGCTCCTTCAAGATCCGTGGCGCGTACGTACGGATCGCCGGGCTCTCGGCACAGGAGCGGGCGGCCGGTGTGGTGGCCGCGAGCGCGGGCAACCATGCGCAGGGGGTGGCGCTGGCGGCGTCCCTGCTGGGGGTGCGCTCGACGGTGTTCATGCCGGTCGGCGCCCCGTTGCCGAAGGTTGCGGCGACCCGTGAATACGGGGCGGAGGTGCGGCTGCAGGGCAATGTGGTGGACGAGACGCTGGCCGCCGCCCAGGACCACGCGCGCGAGACCGGCGCGGTCTTCATCCACCCCTTCGACCACCACGACATCATCGCCGGTCAGGGCACGGTCGGCCTGGAGATCCTCGAACAGTGCCCGGAGGTACGGACCATCGTCGTCGGGGTCGGCGGCGGCGGGCTGGTGGCCGGGATCGCGCTCGCGGTGAAGGCGCTGCGGCCGGATGTGAGGGTCGTCGGGGTGCAGGCGGCGGGTGCGGCCTGCTATCCGCCGTCGCTGGCGGCCGGGCGTCCGGTGGCGATCGAGGGGCTGTCGACGATGGCGGACGGCATCAAGGTCGGGCGGCCCGGCGAGGTGACCTTCGGGATGGTCGAGGAGCTGGTGGACGAGGTCCGTACGGTCACCGAGGACCAGCTCTCCAGTGCGCTGCTGCTGTGCCTGGAGCGGGCGAAGCTGGTGGTGGAGCCGGCCGGGGCGAGCCCGGTGGCGGCGCTGCTCGCCGATCCGGAGTCCTTCGAGGGGCCGGTGGTCGCGGTGCTGTCCGGCGGCAATGTCGATCCGCTGTTGATGCAGCGCATCCTGCGGCACGGTATGGCGGCCGGCGGGCGCTATCTCTCGCTGCGGCTGCGGCTGACGGACCGGCCGGGGGCGCTGGCGACGCTGCTGGGGGTGCTGTCGGTGGCCGATGCGAACGTCCTCGATGTGGGCCATGTGCGCACGGATCCGCGGCTCGGTCTGACAGAGGTCGAGGTGGAGCTGCATCTGGAGACCAAGGGGCCGGCGCACTGCGACGAACTGCGCGCGGCGCTGGACGAGGCGGGGTACGTCGTCGCCGACTGAGGCGGGCGCCAAAGACGCTGAAAAGGGATGGGGCCATGGGGCGCCACGGGTATACCGTGGCGCCCCACACGCGTCGGCGAGTGTCCGTTCCCCTCCACCGGTGCGCGGCAAAACTGAAATATGTATCGCGATGTATCGCGTTTGCGCAGTAGTATCGCGGCTGCGGGGTGCCGGTGCGTCATGGCGTTCCGTTGCGGACAAATGCCCACAGAGCAGGCATAGACCGCCAACCGTAATATTCGACCTGGAACTGACCCAAGTCATGGGAGTACCCCTATGCCAGGCGCCATTTACGCCGAAGGTCTGGTGAAGACCTTCGGCGACGTGAGGGCACTGGACGGCGTCGATCTCGACGTCCCCGAAGGAACAGTCCTCGGAATGCTCGGCCCCAACGGTGCCGGCAAGACCACCGCCGTACGGGTCCTGACGACCCTGCTCCAGCCCGACCGGGGCAAGGCGGTGGTTGCCGGGATCGATGTTCTCGCGCACCCCGACACAGTGCGGCGCTCGATAGGCCTGTCCGGCCAATTCGCCGCCGTCGACGAGTACTTGACCGGCCGCGAGAACCTGATAATGGTCGGCCAGCTCTACCAGATGAGCGGGCGCGACGCGAAGCGGCGAGCCGCTGAACTGCTCGAACGCTTCCATCTCGGCGATGCCGCGGACCGCACCGCCAAGACCTACTCCGGCGGTATGCGCCGCCGGCTCGACCTCGCGGCCGCACTGGTCGTCAGCCCGCCCGTGATGTTCATGGACGAGCCGACCACCGGACTGGACCCCCGTAACCGCCAGGGCCTGTGGGATGTCATACAGGAACTGGTCGCCGGCGGCACGACCCTGCTGCTCACCACGCAGTATCTGGAGGAGGCCGACCGCCTCGCCCACGACATCTGCGTCGTCGACCACGGCAAGGTCATCGCCCGCGGCACCTCCGACCAGCTCAAGGCGCGCACCGGCGGCGAGCGCGTCGAGGTCGTCGTGCACGCTCCCGAGCACCTCACCGTCGCCGACGAGGTCCTGCGCGGCTTCGGCAAGGGCGAGGGCACCGTCGATCCGCACATCCGCAAGCTCACGATCCCGGTGGCGGGCGGCGCCAAGCTGCTCGCCGAGGTCATCCGCGAACTCGACCTCCGCGGTGTGGAGATAGATGACATCGGGCTGCGCCGCCCGACCCTCGACGATGTGTTCATCTCGCTGACCGGCCATGCCGCCGAGACCGCGGACGGCAACGGCGCCGACGGCGGCAAGGAGGGCGGCGGCGCCGTCGGGCGGCAGAAGAAGGGCAGCAAGGCCGGAGCGGACGGGACGGGTGCGGCGGCCGGTGCCGTGGACGCGGGCCCGACGACCGACAAGGAGGGCGTGAAGTGACCACGGTGACCGAAGCGGCCGGCGGCGCCCCCGTCCGGACCCCGCAGCCACGCGGCGGATTCAGCCGCTCCGTACGCGACTCCCTGGTGGTCGCCAAGCGCAATCTGATCCGGATGATCCGCATCCCCGAAGTGGTGATCTTCGGACTCATCCAGCCGATCATGTTCGTGGTGCTGTTCACCTACGTCTTCGGCGGTTCCATCAACATCCCCGGCGCCCCGGTGGGCGACGCCCAGGCCTATCGCGAGTTCCTGATGGCCGGGATCTTCGCGCAGACGGTCACCTTCGCCACGGCGGGGGCCGGCGCGGGCATCGCCGATGACATGCACAAGGGCCTCATCGACCGGTTCCGGTCGCTGCCGATGTCCCGGGGCGCGGTGCTCACCGGCCGGACCCTTGCCGACCTCGTACAGACCGCGCTGACGCTGGTGGTGCTGGCGATCGTCGCGCTGCTGATCGGCTGGCGCACCCACGAGAGCCTCGCCGAGGTGCTGGCCGGCTTCGCGCTGCTGCTCCTGCTCGGCTACGCCTTCTCCTGGATCGGCGCGCTCATCGGCCTCTCGGTGCGCACGCCCGAGGCGGCCACGTCGGGCGGGCTGATCTGGCTCTTCCCGCTGACCTTCATCTCGAACGCGTTCGTACCGGTCAACGGCATGCCGGCGTTTCTGCAGCATGTCGCGGAGTGGAACCCGTTCAGTGCGACGGTGGCCGCCGCCCGGGAGCTGTTCGGCAACACCAGCGCCGGGGTGCCGAAGTCGGTGACCGGCGCCTGGCCGATGGAGCACCCGGTGGTGGCCTCGGTGATCTGGTCCGTGCTGATCATCGCGGTCTTCCGGACGCTGGCCGTCCGCAAGTACCGGTCGGCCGCGGCCTGAGCCGCCCCGGGACGGCCTTGCGGCCCACGGATCCGGCGTACGACACGGTCCACGACACGGCGAAGCGGCCCGGAGCATCACGCTCCGGGCCGCTTCGCCGTCTGCGGCGTCTCGGACTCAGCCGGTGTACGGCTTGGCGTCGAGGATCTTCACGGTCGCCGTCTTGCCGTTGGGGAGCTCGTACTCCGCCTCGGCGCCGACCTTCTTGCCGTTCACGCCGGTGCCCAGCGGCGACTGGGGGGAGTAGGTCTCGATGTCCGAGCTCGCGTACTCCCGGGAGGCCAGGAGGAACGACAGCGTGTCGTCCGGGTCCCCGTCGAACGCGATGGTGACGACCATGCCGGGAGCGACGACGCCGGTCGCGGCAGGGGCCTCGCCGACCTTGGCGGTCTGCAGCAGCTGGGTGAGCTGGCGGACACGCAGTTCCTGCTTGCCCTGCTCTTCCTTGGCCGCGTGGTACCCGGCGTTCTCCTTCAGGTCACCTTCCTCGCGGGCCGCCGCGATCTTTTCGGTGATCTCGGCGCGTGCGGGACCAGACAGGTGCTCCAGCTCGGCCTTGAGCTGGTCATACGCCTCCTGGGTCAGCCAGGTGACGTTCTCGCTGGTCTGGGTCACAGGTGCTCCTCGTCGGTACTGGGGATAAATCAAACGCCCTACCAGGAAGGTTTGCGCCTTCACAGGTGGGCGAAACCACGAGCCTAACAATTCCGGCACAAAACGGGGAAGAGGAAATTCACAGCGACCGCACAGGAGCACATCATGCCTGGTCAGAGGCGGTCACGACACGCCTGATGCCTGCCGTGGCCAGTGAGGCGGGTGGGACGGAGCGTGCGGTTGACCCGCTGTGCGGGCATGTGGCCGGTGCGTGTGCGTGGTGGCTCGTGGGGCCGGGCGGCAGACGGTGGCGGTGGCCCGTGGGCCGGGCGGCCGACGGCGGTGGTGGCTCGTGGGGCCGAGCGGCCGACGGTGGGGTCAGCGGGCGCCGGACGCCGTACAGCCGACGAGCACGGCGTTGGTCGCCCGCTTCGTCGTCCGCACCGTGACCTCGGTGTCCACCTGGCCCGAGCGCTGGTCGACGGTGATGTCCTTGCGGCCGACCTCGGAGCCGTCCTCGGCCTGGGAGCGGAGCGTGCACACACCCGTGGTGTCGGTGTCCTTGACGACCTCGAGATGGACCTTGACGGCGTGGTCGGAGACCGCGTCCCAGCCGATCACGCGGCCGCTGAGGTCCTGGCCCGAGATGTACGAGATGCCGGACCAGCCGATCACGCCCAGCAGCGCGGCACCGAGCACCGCGCCGATGATCTTGAGCTTGCGGTCCGCGCGCTCATCCGCGGAGCGGCCGTAGCGTCCGTCGGGGAGCCCTTCGCGCACCGCGGTCATGATCAGTCCTCCTGGGTACGGGGACCTGAACCATGAACCCCCGGGGGGTCCCCGCCCCTGGGAATACAGTGCCCCCTCGCTTCGGTCACTATAGGAGGCATCTTCTCCGGCCCTTCATTGAGGATCGAGTCTTGACTGAGCAGCTGCGATTGATGGCGGTTCACGCCCACCCCGACGACGAGTCGAGCAAGGGTGCGGCCACCATGGCCAAGTACGTGTCCGAGGGGGTGGACGTGCTGGTCGCCACCTGCACAGGCGGTGAGCGAGGATCCATCCTCAACCCCAAACTCCAGGGCGATCCGTACATCGAGGAGAACATCCACGAGGTACGGAAGAAGGAAATGGACGAGGCCCGGGAGATCCTGGGCGTCAAGCAGGAGTGGCTGGGCTTTGTCGACTCCGGGCTGCCCGAGGGCGACCCGCTGCCGCCGCTGCCCGACGGCTGCTTCGCCTTGCAGGACGTCGAGGCGGCGGCCGAGCCCCTCGTCCGCCTGATGCGGACGTTCAAGCCGCAGGTCATCACGACCTACGACGAGAACGGCGGTTATCCCCACCCGGACCACATCATGACCCACAAGATCACGATGGTGGCCTTCGAGGCGGCCGGCGACCCGGAGAAGTACCCGGAGGCCGGTGAGCCCTGGCAGCCCCAGAAGCTCTACTACAACCAGGGCTTCAACCGCCCCCGTACGGTCGCGCTGCACGAGGCGCTGCTGGCACGCGGGATGGATTCGCCCTACGGCGAGTGGCTGGAGCGCTGGAAGCAGTTCGAGCAGCGGGAGCGCACGCTGACCACCTATGTCCCGTGCGATGAATTCTTCGAGATCCGTGACAAGGCGCTGATCGCCCACGCCACCCAGATCGACCCCGACGGCGGGTGGTTCCGGGTGCCGATGGACATCCAGCGCGAGGTCTGGCCGACGGAGGAGTACGAGCTCGCGAAGTCGCTCGTGGACACTTCCCTCCCCGAGGACGACCTCTTCGCGGGCATCCGCAACAATTGACCCCATGATGAGCGCGACCAGCACCCTCGCCCTGACGCACTTCGTCACCCTTGCCGACAGCTTCGACAAGAACAAGGTGACCCCCGGCGTCCTCGGCTTCATCGTCTTCGCGGTCATCGGCGGCGCCGTGTGGCTGCTGATGAAGTCCATGAACAAGCACATGAAGAAGGTGGACTTCGAGGAGCAGTCGGACGGCGGCGAGGCAGGCACCACCGCCTCCGCCGCCGCACCGGCCACCGAGCCGAAGACCAGCTGACGGCGGGGCCGCCGGCCCCGCCGCGAGGACCGCTCGGCCCACGGGGCCGGCCGCTCCGTGCGGACCGGGTGGTCCATGGAGACCGGGTGGCGGTCGACGGCCGGCCGATGGACACGGCCGGCTGACCGGCCCGGCGGCTCGTCGGTCCGAGCGGCCGGCGAGCCGGGCCCGGACGCCCGGGGGCGTGTCCGCCCTCGGGGCGTCACCGGCGTACGGACGGCGGCGGCGAGCCCGGCGCGCTCGGCGGCGCTCCCCGGCCCGCTCTGCCGTCACTCCGTGCCGGCCGGTGCGATCAGCACCCCCATGACCTCGCGCGCATGGCGGTTCGGCACCATGCCCAGCCGCCATGCCTGCCACCCCGACTCCGGCTCCACCCCGCGGTCCAGCAGCAGCGCGAACGCCTCCGCACAGTCCTCCAGCTTGGAATCGCGGGCCGCATGCTTCTCCCGGACCAGCTGCGCCAGCTCCTCCTGGGCGACGGCCGCGCCCACCACGGAGCCGCCGGGCGAGGCGAGCGGCAGCAGCGTGCAGCGCAGGAACCGCGCCCAGTCCTCGCCCCGCCGGTCGCCGTAGCCGGCGAAGAGCCGCGCCGCCTCGTCGGCCAGCTCCAGCGCCTGCGCCGCCCGGCCGTTGCCGGCGTCGATGATCAGCAACTCCAGGCAGGACCACGCCTCCCCGTGCGGCACCCCGATCCGCTGGAAGTCCTTACGGGCGTCCTGCAGCAGCTGCCGGGCGAAGCCGCTGTTGCGCAGTGAGCCGGTCTGCTCGGCCCGCAGATCACGGGTGACCCGCCCCGAATGGTGCCGGGCGCAGGCGAGACCGTAGCCGTCCTGCATCCGGCTGAACATCGTCCGGGACCGCTCCAGCTGCCGCAGCGCCGCATCGTGTTCGCCGCGCTCCTCCAGCGCCTGGCCCAGGTAGTACATCGTCCAGGCCTCACCGCGGGCGTCCTCGTGCTGATGGTGCAGCGGCAGCGCCTGCCGCAGCTGGTCCACCGCGGGACCCGGATCGCCGTCCACCAGCCGGGCGCGCGCCAGCTGTGTCATCGCCCAGGCCTCGCCGCGCTCGTCGTGGGTACGGCCGTAGAGCTCCATCGCCGCCTGCAGGGCGCGCTCCGCGGCCGGCACATCGCCCCTCCGCAGATGCACCTGGCCGAGCTGGAAGTGCGCCCAGGCCTGGCCGTGCACGCTCTCGCTCTCCTCGTGGAGCTCCAGCGCCTCGCGCAGCATGGTGAGGGCCTCGGCGATCTGCGCGCGGTCCCGCTCCACCGCCGCCAGCGCGTGCAGCGTCCACGCCCGGTCGCCGTGCATATCGGCGCCGGACTGCAGCTCCAGCGCCTCCCGGAGCTTGGCCGAGGCCTCGGTGAGATTGCCCTGCTGCTGGAGCGTGATGCCCAGATCGCGCAGCGCACGGGCGGCGCCCGCCGGATGCTGCGCCTCGAAATACAGATCGACCACCGACGACAGGGTGGTCCGCGCCTTGTCCAGCTCGCCGAGCTGCCGGGCCGCCACACCCGTGCGCCACTGCACCGAGCGGACCAGCAGCCCCTGCCCGACGGCCCGGGTCAGCTCGCTCAGCTCGCCCAGCCGGTAGAGATCGCCGCGCAGCAGGCAGTAGTCGGCCAGCGCGCCCAGCAGATGCGAGACCGCCGCCTGGTCCACGCCGTGGTCGGCATGGCGCAGCGCGGACGTGATGAAGCTGGTCTCGTCGTCCAGCCACTGCAGGGCCGCGTCCAGGGAGGTGAAGCCGTGCGAGCCGAAGCGGTCGGCACGGGTGGAGGTACGGCCGTCGACCAGCCGGATGACGGAGTCGGCCAGCTCCGCATAGCCGCGGATCAGCCGCTCCTGGGCCGCGCCGCGCTCGCCCGGATCCTCCTCGTCCACCAGCCGGTCGTGCGCGAAGCGGTGCACCAGGGCATGCAGACGGTAGCGCTCGCCACGGACATGCTCGATCAGCCCCGCGCGGGCCAGCGTCGTCAGCTGCCGCTCCGCCTCGGCCTGTTCGACACCCAGCAGCGCCGCCGAGGCCGCCGCCCCCAGGCTCGCCCGGCCCACCAGCGCCAGCCGGCGCAGCAGCCGCCGGGCCGTCTCGGACTGGTCGGAGTAGCGCAGCCACAGCGCACGCTCCACCGGCGACCGCTGCTCATGGGCCGCCAGGTCCGTGGCCAGCGCGGCGGCGGTGCGCGCACCGAGCGAGGAGCCCGCCACCCGCAGCGCCAGCGGCAGCCCCGCGCACAGCCCGGAGATCTCCTCGATCGCCCGCGAGTCGTAGGGACCCGGTGCGTCAGGTCCCTCGCTGCCGCCCGCGGCAGTGGCCCGCAGCAGCTCTTCGGTGCCCGCGGCGTCCAGCTCTCCCACCGGCAGCTGATGCACCCATGCCTGGAGGTCCTCGGGCAGCTCCAGCGGCGTACGGGAGGTGACCAGCACCAGGCTGTCGGACCGCTCCGGCACCAGCGTGCGCACCTGCTCCGGATCCGCGGCGTCGTCCAGCAGCACCGTCACCGGCAGACCGGTCAGATGGTGGTGGTACAGCTCGGTGAGCCGTTTGACGTGCTGCTCCTGGGACGGCCGCTCACGGAACAGCAGCTGCTCGCGCGGTGCGCCCAGCCGGTTGAGCAGATGCAGCAGCGCGTCCCGGGTCGGCAGCGGCACCTCCCCGGGGGTGTCACTGCGCAGATCCACCACACACGCGCCACGGAACTGATCGCGCAGCTGATGGGTGGCCCGCACCGCCAGCGCCGTCCGGCCCGACCCCGGCTCGCCGTGCAGCACCACCACCGTCGGCTTGGTTTCCGTGCTCGCGCGGGCCGCGTGCACCCACTGGGCGATCTGTGTCAGCTCCGCGCGGCGCCCGGCGAACGGGCCCTCTGGACGCGGCAGTTGGGCGAACGAATGCTCCAGCACGGACCGCTGGCGGGCCGCCGCGCTGCGGTCGGCGCCGCGCAACTGCGGCCCACGGGTGGCCGTCGCCGCGGCCGGCTTGGACGCCGTGCCGCTGCCGCGGGCCGCCGCCGTCAGCATCCGCTGCTGGTCCAGGAACGGCCGGATGCCCCGCACCTCCAGTGCGGTCAGCCACTGGAGCCGCAGCTGCTGGGCGCCGCCCGGCTGGCCGCGCCTCCCGGCCTCCTGGTGCGCCGCCGGCCAGTGGCCCGCGGTCAGCTTCACGACCGTGGCCGCCGCCCCCGCGACCACCACGGCGGCGCCTGCGCCCAGCGCAGCGGCCGCGCCCGTGCCGTACGCGAGGTCCGCACCGCAGGCCGCCACCGCCGCCGCGGCCGTCGCCACCGCCGGGGTCCCCAGCTCCTTGCGGGTCAGCCGCCGGCCCAGCGAGGGCTGACCGGCGGCCGCCTCGTCCAGCGCCCGGACGTACGCGGTGTACTCCTCGGCGGCGCTGCCCGCCAGCTCCTCCAGCGCCGAGCGCGCCCTGCTGAGCAGCGTGTCCCCGTCGAGCCGCCCGCCCGAGCGCCGCACCTCTTCCTCGATCGCCCTGGTCAACAGCGCTTCCGCTTCCGCCCGGTGGCCGTCGCGCAGCACAGCCAGTGAGCCCGGCATGCCATCCCCCTCCAGCAGTTCCAGCAGTCTCCAGCGGTGATCGTCCCCGCACGCACAGTGTTCCGCGTCCGCACGATTTCCGGCAGGCCTGTGGACAACTCCCTCCGCTCCCGGCTCACCGGCCCCCGTTGGGAGAGGATGGACCCATGCCGAACCGCCTGGCCCATGAGACTTCCCCGTATCTGCTCCAGCACGCCGACAACCCCGTCGACTGGTGGCCGTGGTCCGCCGCCGCGTTCGAGGAGGCCCGGCGGCGCGGGGTGCCGGTGCTGCTCAGCGTCGGCTACAGCTCGTGCCACTGGTGCCATGTGATGGCCCACGAAAGCTTTGAGGACCCGGCCACCGCCGCGCTGCTCAACGAGCACTTCGTGTCCGTCAAGGTCGACCGCGAGGAGCGCCCGGACGTCGACGCCGTCTACATGGAGGCCGTGCAGGCCGCCACGGGCCAGGGCGGCTGGCCCATGACCGTCTTCCTCACCCCGGACGCCGAGCCCTTCTACTTCGGTACGTACTTCCCGCCCGAGCCCCGCCACGGCATGCCGTCCTTCGGGCAGATCCTCGACGGCGTACGCAGCGCCTGGGCCGACCGCCGGGACGAGGTCGGCGAGGTCGCCGGCCGGATCGTCGCCGACCTCGCCGGACGGTCCCTGACCGAGTCGCTGCCCGCGGACCGGCGGCCGCCGCGCCCCGAGGAGCTGCACGGCGCCCTGATGGGCCTGACCCGCGAATTCGACGCGGTGCACGGCGGATTCGGCGGGGCGCCCAAGTTCCCGCCGTCCATGGCGCTGGAATTCCTGCTCCGCCACCACGCCCGCACCGGCTCCGAAGGAGCCCTGGAAATGGTGCAGGCGACCTGCGCGGCCATGGCCCGCGGCGGCATCTACGACCAGCTCGGCGGCGGTTTCGCGCGCTACGCGGTGGACGCCACCTGGACCGTGCCGCACTTCGAGAAGATGCTCTACGACAACGCCCTGCTGTGCCGGGCCTACGCCCATCTGTGGCGGTCCACCGGCTCGGACCTGGCCCGCAGGATCGCCGTCGAGACCGCCGACTTCATGGTCCGCGAACTCCGTACCGACCAGGGCGGTTTCGCCTCCGCGCTGGACGCGGACAGCGATGACGGCTCGGGCACCGGCAAGCACGTCGAGGGCGCCTACTACGTCTGGACGCCCGAGCAGCTGCGCGCCGTACTGGGCGACGAGGACGCGGCATTCGCCGCCGCCTCCTTCGGCGTCACCGAGGAGGGCACCTTCGAGGAGGGCGCCTCGGTCCTCCAACTCCCGGACACCGAAGGCCCGGTGGACGCCGAACGGATGGCCTCCGTCAAGCGGCGGCTGCTCGCGGCGAGGGACGAGCGCCCGCGCCCCGGCCGCGACGACAAGGTCGTCGCCTCCTGGAACGGCCTGGCCATCGCCGCGCTCGCCGAGACCGGTGCCTACTTCGACCGGCCGGATCTGATCCAGGCCGCCACCGACGCCGCCGACCTACTGGTCCGCGTCCACATGGACTGGCACGCCCGGCTGCACCGCACCTCCCGCGACGGCACCCCCGGCGCCAACTCCGGCGTCCTGGAGGACTACGCCGATGTCGCGGAGGGCTTCCTCACCCTGGCCTCGGTCACCGGGGAGGGCGTCTGGGTGGAGTTCGCGGGCTTCTTCCTGGACACCGTGCTGCTCCAGTTCACCACCGAGGACGGCGCGCTCTACGACACCGCGGCCGACGCCGAGGCGCTGATCCGCCGCCCCCAGGACCCGACCGACAATGCGACGCCCTCCGGCTGGACCGCGGCGGCCGGAGCCCTGCTCTCGTATGCGGCGCTCACTGGCAGCGACCTCCACCGGGGCGCCGCGGAGCGGGCCCTGGGCATCGTCACCGCGCTCGGCGGCCGGGCCCCGCGCTTCATCGGATGGGGTCTGGCCGTCGCCGAGGCCGCACTGGACGGGCCGCGCGAGGTCGCGGTCGTCGGCCCGCAGGGCGATCCGGCCACCGTGGCGCTGCACCGCGCCGCGCTGCTCGGCACCGCCCCGGGGGCGGCCGTCGCGCTGGGCGCCCCCGGGGCCGACGAGGTACCGCTCCTCCAGGACCGCCCTCTGGTCGACGGCCGACCGGCCGCCTATGTCTGCCGCCACTTCACCTGCGAGCGGCCGACGACCGACCCGGAGGAGCTGGCGGAGCGACTCCGGGGATGAGCCGCAGGCCCCTGGGACGCCCGGATCGGCGGCCGTCCCAGGGGCCCTGTCGCCGGTCCTAGGACCAGCGACGGAGTTGCCCTTGACGTGCGCGTCAAGTCCTAGCCTCGGCGCATGACACACCGCACACACCGCGAAGTCCGCCTGACCGCCCGCCCCCAGGGGCCGGTCACCGATGACCTCTTCGAGATCGTGGAGGTGCCGGTCCCGGAACCCGGACCCGGGCAGGTGCTGGTACGCAACACCGTGATGGCCGTCGCCGCCGTCATGCGCACGCTGATGGACGAGAACAACGTCGTGCCGGTGCCCGCCTTCGAGGTCGGCGAGCCGCTGAACGGGCCCGCCCTCGGCGAGGTCGTCGCCGCCCCGGGGACCGACCTCACGCCCGGCGACCTGGTGGAACACCGCCTCGGCTGGCGCGAATACGCCCTGCTGGACGCCGACGGGGTACACCGGCGCGCCCCCGGCCTGATGCCCGACCCGGCCGCCTACCTCTCCCAGGGCCCCACCGCCTGGATGGGCATCGTGCGCGGTGCCGAAGTACGCCCCGGGGACACGGTCTTCGTCACCGGGGCGGCCGGCGGCGTGGGCTCCCTGGCCGGTCAGGTCGCCCGGCTGCGCGGCGCCGCCCGGGTGATCGGCAGCACCGGGTCGCAGGAGAAAGCGGACCGGCTCATCAAGGAATTCGGCTATGACGCGGTGGTGATCCGCGGCGCAGGACCCATCGAGGAGCAGCTGCGGGCGGCGGCCCCGGAAGGCATCGACGCGCTCTTCGACAACGTCGGCGGCGAACAGCTGAGGGCCGCCATCGCCGTCGCCAACACGGGTGCCCGGCTCGCCCTCGTAGGGGCGTTGTCCAGCCAGCTGTCCGAGGACGGCAAGCCTCATACGACCGAGATCGACACCCTCTCGCTGCTCGCCCGCAACATCACCCTGCGCGGTGTCGCCCTGCACGCGCACATGGATCTGGTCCCCGAGTGGAACCAGCGGTTCGGCGAGGGGCTGCGCGACGGCACCCTCACCTTCCCGCACACCCGGCTGCACGGCATCGAGCAGGCGCCGCGGGCACTGCGCGAGCTGACCGAGGGACGCCATCTGGGCGCCGTACTCGTGGAGTTGTGAGCACGGGCGCCGGGAGAGCGTGGCGGAGTGAGGAACCCGGCGCTGTCAGAGGCCGGTTGTAGCCTCGCAGTGTGACGAACTTGCTCAGGAAGCGATCACTCGTCCAGGAAGCCGCGGCGCTACGGGCCGGCACGGACGACCCCGTCGACGCGGTCAACCGCTCGTGCGACCGCATCGACACCGTCGATCCGCAGGTGCGGGCCTTCGTGCCCGAGGAAGGGCGGCGTAGCCGGCTTCTGGAGGCGGCGCGACGGGCGGCCGCCGATGTGCGGGGCCCCGCCGGCCGGCCCGCCCTCCATGGCGTCCTCGTGGGTATCAAGGACATCGTGCAGGTCGACGGGTTGCCCACCCGTGCGGGCTCGGCGCTGCCGCCCGAGGCGCTCGGCGGCCCGCAGGCCACCGTCGTCGACCGGCTGTGCGCCGCCGGTGCGCTGGTCGCGGGCAAGACCGTCACCGCGGAGTTCGCCGTCACGGCCCCGGGCCCGACCCGCAATCCGCACAACCCGGCGCATACGCCCGGCGGTTCGAGCAGCGGTTCGGCGGCCGCCGTAGCCGCCGGGATGGTGCCGCTGGCCATCGGGACGCAGACCGTCGGCTCGATGATCCGGCCCGCCGCGTACTGCGGAGTGGTCGGCTTCAAGCCGAGCTACGGGCGGATACCGGTCGACGGGGTGATCCCCAACGCCGCGAGTTTCGACACCCTCGGCTGCTACGCCACGGAGGTGGCGGGTGTCGCCCTGGCGGCATCGGTGCTGGTCGACGGGTGGCAGAGGGGATACCCGCCGAACGAAGCCGGCCGGAGTGCCCGGTGGAGGGATCCGGCGGGGCGCGGGCCGCGCCCGGTGCTGGGCGTGCCGGCCGGTCCCTACCTGGAGCGCGCCGGCGACGAGGCCCTGCGCGCCTTCGAGGAGCAGCGGGAGCTGCTGCGGTCCGCGGGGTATGCCGTCCACGAGGTGCCGGTGATGGACGACTTCGAGCAGATCGTGGAGCAACTGCGCACGATGAACCGCTACGAAGTGGCGCGGGCGCACCAGGACTGGTTCGCCCGCTTCGGCGACCGCTATCGCCAGGAGACCACGGCGGCCATCCTGGAGGGCCGGACGATCGGGGACGCCGCCTACGAGGCGGCCCGGACACGGCGCAACGCCTTCCGCGCACGGCTCGCGGCGGACCGCGCCGCGGCCGGTATCGACCTGTGGATCGCCCCGTCCGCCACCGGGCCCGCGCCCGCCGGTCTCACCACCACCGGCGCCTCGGTCATGTGCCTGCCGTGGAGCAACGCCGGGCTGCCGTCCGTCAGCCTGCCCGCGGGGCACGCCGCCAACGGGCTGCCGCTGGGACTCCAACTCATCGGCGGATCCGGCGCGGACGAAGACCTGCTCCACGGGGCGGCAGGGATCGAGCACGTACTCAACGGGGGCGGGCGGGACACGGCCGTGCCCGGCGAAAGCGCACGGAACGCCGGTGGCCGGCGGAGTGCGGACCGCCGTCCGGGCCCGGAACGGGTGGACTGAGCACTGCGACGAAGGAGGGGGAGATGCGCATCGGGGACGCCGCGGCGGCTGCCGGAATGACACCGCGGGCGCTGCGCTACTACGAACAGCAGGGGCTGGTGACGGCCCGTAGGACGCCGTCCGGCCACCGGGTGTACGACGAGGAGGACATCCGGCGGCTGCGGGCGGTGCGCGAGCTCCGGGACGCGGGGCTGACGGTCGGGGACGTGCGGGCCTTCGCCCATCTGCTGGGCAGGGTGCCGGCCGACGAGGTGCCGGACCTGCTCTCTCAAGAACCCCGCCCGGGCCGCTGTGCGGCGGTGGAGGCGGTGGCCCGGCGCCGGCTCGCCGACCTGGATGCCCGTATCGCGCGGTTGTCGTACCTCCGGGCGCGACTCGCGGCGCGCCTGGGCGAACCGGAGGCCGGGGTGACGGAGCCGGCCTCACCGGGCGGCACGGTACGCGCGGGGGCGGACAGCGGCGCGCTCTTCCGGCTGGCGGACGCGCCGGCCCCGGGCACCCCCGCCGTCAGAGCGTGAGGCCCCGCGCCAGCACGTCCATCGTCTGGTCGATCAGCGCCTCCAGTTCGGCGCTCTCGCCGCCCTCGACCCAGTTCAGCATCGCCTCCTGGAGCGCGGCCAGGATCGCTGCGCTGATCACCCGCAGCTCCAGATCACCGGCGGGGCGGCCGGTGCGCTCCGCCAGCACGGCGCTGATCAACGCGGCGTCCCGGGCGGTGTTCTCGGCCGTACGGCCCCGGATCGCGGGGACTTCACGGATGAGCCGGATGCGCTGCACGAGTTCGCCGCGGTCGGCAGCGGCGATCTCGCGCAGCGCCTCGACCGTGACCCGCCGCATCGACTCGACCATCGGCTCGTCCGCGGGACGGGTCCGCAGCCCGGCCTCCAAGACGGTGTCGTACTCGTCCGTGAGCACGATGTCTTCCTTGGTCGGGAAGTAGCGGAAGACCGTGCTCGGTGAGACATCGGCGGCCTCGGCGATCTGATCGATGGGGGTCGCGTCGTACCCCTGCTCCTCGAAGAGCCGGTAGGCGGCCCGCCGGATCGCCTGCCGGGTCTGGATCTTCTTCCGCTCCCGCAGCCCGACCTTCGGAGTTCCGGGCGGCGTGGTGGCAGAGGTACGTGCGGAGACCATGCGCAGCATTGTCAGGCATCAGGTGTCCCGGAGGCCACGGCCGGGCCCGTGCGGGTACGGCCCCGTACGGGAGTTGGGCCTCAAGACGGCCGTCAGCGGCGCCGCGGACATTCCACGGCTTTGACTGTCGGTGGGGTGTGTCACGCTGTGGCGTGGGAATGGTTACTGTGAGTGAGGTGCAGGGGGTGGGGAGGTGTTCCGTGAAGGTTCCGGTTCCGCGACGACCCTGGTTCTGCGGAGGTCCCGATACGGCGTATGGCCGCGGCCGGGAAGGCCGCGGCCACGGGGCGCGGGGGATCGGGGGTGCCGGCCGCTCGGGCCGGGGTGCCTCAGGAGTGTGTATAGGCCACCAGGGAGATGCCGACGTAGTGCACGACGAAGGCCGCCAGGGTGAAGGAGTGGAAGACCTCGTGGAAGCCGAACCACCGGGGTGAGGGGTTGGGGCGCTTGAGCCCGTAAATGACGCCGCCGGCGCTGTAGAGCAGCCCGCCGACGATGACCAGGACGAGGACGGCGACGCCGCCGGTGCGCAGGAAGTCGGGCAGGAAGAAGACGGCGGCCCAGCCCATGGCGATGTAGCAGGGGGTGTAGAGCCAGCGTGGAGCGCCGACCCAGAAGACCCGGAAGAGGATCCCGGCCAGTGCGGCCGCCCAGACCGCCCAGAGCAGCGTCTGTCCGCGGGAGCCTGGCATGAGCAGCATCGTCAGCGGCGTATAGGTGCCCGCGATGATCAGGAAGATATTGGCGTGATCGAGCCGGCGCAGTACGCCGTCGGCGCGCGGGCCCCAATTGCCGCGGTGGTAAAGGGCGCTGACCCCGAAGAGCAGACAGGCGGTCATGGTGTAGATCGCGCAGGCCAGGCGGCCGCGGGGGCTGTCGGCGAGGGCGGTGAGTATGACGCCGGAGAGGAGCACGGCGGGGAACATTCCGGCGTGGAGCCAGCCGCGGAGTCTGGGTTTGAGGGGTGCGGCCACGGCGGCGACCGCCGCGATCGCGGGCGGAGCGGAGGGGGGCTGGCTCTCGGCGGCGTCGGGCGCGGAAGTCATGGCGCAATGCTACCTACGCGACCGTAAGTTACGGATTCGTGCCGAAGTGGTGACGGTCACGAAGGCGCCCTCTGGACAGAACCCCATAACGGTCGGATGATCAAATGAGTGCGGTCGGCACCGGATGAGCGGTCACGAAGCATCCGGGTCGCAGCCCCCAAGGGGTAGACATCTAAAGAAGCGGATTTTCCCGGTCAAATCGGGCATAAATTCGTCCACACCCTCATCTAGGAGCGATCGTGGCGCGCGACAACGCGGCTCCCCCCGTCCTCACCCGTCACCAGGAGCTCATCTCCTGGGTCGACGAGATCGCAGCGATCACCCAGCCCGACCGGGTCGTCTGGTGTGACGGCTCGGAGGCGGAGTACGAGCGTCTGTGCGAGGAGCTCGTCGACAAGGGCACGTTCAAGAAGCTCGACCCGATCAAGCGCCCCAACTCGTACTACGCGGCCTCCGACCCCTCGGACGTGGCGCGTGTCGAGGACCGCACCTTCATCTGCTCCGCGAAGGAGGAGGACGCCGGCCCCACGAACCACTGGAAGGACCCCGCCGAAATGCGGGCCATCTTTACCGGTGGAGACGGCAGCATCGCCGGTGAGCAGGGCATCTTCCGCGGTGCGATGCGCGGCCGGACGATGTACGTCGTCCCGTTCTGTATGGGCCCGCTCGGCTCCCCGCTCTCCGCGATCGGCGTGGAGATCACCGACTCCGCCTATGTCGCGGTCTCGATGCGCACCATGACGCGCATGGGCCGGCCGGTCCTCGACGAGCTCGGCGAGGACGGCTTCTTCGTCAAGGCGGTGCACTCCCTGGGCGCGCCCCTGGCCGAGGGCGAGGCCGATGTGCCGTGGCCGTGCAACTCCACCAAGTACATCTCGCACTTCCCCGAGGACCGCGAGATCTGGTCCTACGGCTCCGGCTACGGCGGCAACGCCCTGCTCGGCAAGAAGTGCTACGCGCTGCGTATCGCCTCCGTCATGGCGCGTGACGAGGGCTGGCTCGCCGAGCACATGCTGATCCTCAAGCTCACCCCGCCGCAGGGCGAGTCCAAGTACGTCGCCGCCGCCTTCCCGAGCGCCTGCGGCAAGACCAACCTCGCGATGCTGGAGCCGACGATCTCCGGCTGGACCGTCGAGACCATCGGTGACGACATCGCCTGGATGCGCTTCGGCGAGGACGGCCGCCTCTACGCCATCAACCCCGAGGCCGGCTTCTTCGGTGTCGCGCCCGGCACCGGCGAGCACACCAACGCCAACGCCATGAAGACGATGTGGGGCAACTCCGTCTTCACCAATGTCGCGCTCACCGACGACGGCGATGTCTGGTGGGAGGGCATGACCGAGGAGAAGCCCGCCCATCTGACCGACTGGAAGGGCAACGACTGGACCCCGGAGTCCGAGACCCCGGCCGCCCACCCCAACGCCCGCTTCACCGTCCCGGCCGGCCAGTGCCCGATCATCGCGCCCGAGTGGGAGGACCCCAAGGGCGTGCCGATCTCTGCGATCCTCTTCGGCGGCCGTCGCGCCAGCGCCGTGCCCCTGGTGACCGAGTCGCTGACCTGGCAGCACGGTGTCTTCATGGGCGCCAATGTCGCCAGCGAGAAGACCGCCGCGGCCGAGGGCAAGGTCGGCGAGCTGCGCCGGGACCCGTTCGCCATGCTGCCGTTCTGCGGTTACAACATGGGCGACTACATGGGCCACTGGGTCAAGGTCGGTGCCGACAAGGACCAGTCCAAGCTGCCGAAGATCTACTACGTCAACTGGTTCCGCAAGGACGACAAGGGCCGCTTCGTGTGGCCGGGCTTCGGCGAGAACGGCCGGGTGCTCAAGTGGATCGTCGAGCGGCTGGACGGCAAGGCCGAGGGCGTCGAGACCGCCATCGGTGTGCTGCCCACGAAGGAGGCGCTGGACACCGAGGGCCTCGACCTCGACGACGCCGACCTCGACTTCCTGCTCACCGTCGACAAGGACGTGTGGCGCGAGGAGGCGGCGCTGATCCCCGAGCACCTCAACACCTTCGGTGACCACACGCCGAAGGAGCTGTGGGACGAGTACCGCGCACTGGTCCAGCGGCTCGGCTAGTCACCGCCGCGTACACCGCCGAGGCCGGGGCCCCGCACGAGAGGTGCGGGGCCCCGGCTCGTGGGTGCCCGGCGCATGGGCGCCCGCCCTGTGACCGGGCGACGCCACGGACCGTGCGCAGAAAGAGATGCCGGCCGGTTGGGCCGGTGGAGTGATGCGGGGCGGGGAGGCTCCAAGCCGCGGGGGCCCGTCCGCCCCGGCCTCAGGCCGCGACGTCTCGCCGCCCCCGGCCTCAGCGACGTCCCGCCGCCCCCGGCCTCAGCGACGTCCCGCCGCCCCCGGCCTCAGGCCGTGGCGAGGTCCCGGTCCCGCAGTGCTGCAGTGTGGGCCTCCATCCGCTCCGCTGCCAGGGCCATGGCCGCGGAGTCGCCCCGGGAGGTGGCGACCGCAAGGGCGTTCCCGGCCAGGGTGTGAGCGCGCTGCTGGAGGGCCTCGATCCGGGCCGGGGCGCCGCCGTCGGTGGGCTCGGCGCGCAGCGGATAGTGGCCGCCGCTCAGCCGCGCGACCTGCTCGGCGATGCGCTCGGCGGCGGCGGCCAGCGCGGCACCGTCCAGCGCGGCACCGTCCAGCGCGGCACCGTCCAGCGCGGCACCGTCCGGCCCGGTGCCCTGCGCGCCGCCGTCCGTCCGCGTCGCCAGCGCATGCAGCTCATCGGTGACGGTGAGCAGGGCGGTCAGCTGTCCGGCGAGCCGGATGTCCAGCTCCTGTTCGCGTGAGCGGTGCGGGATCTCCGGGGCGGCGGCCATGGTGTGGACCGACTTGGTGCGGATCGGTTCGTACATGGGACGGCCTCCTGAAAACGTCTAGGAGACCATCCTAGCTTAGACACTGTCTAAAGTTGTGGCGCGTACAGAAAATTGCTCCGGGTCAGTACTGTCCGTAACCGTCGAGGAAGGAGCCGATCCGGGTGACGGCATCGGCCAGATCGTCCTTGCTGGGAAGCGTGACCAGGCGGAAGTGATCGGGCTCCGGCCAGTTGAAGCCGGTGCCGTGCACGATCATGATCTTCTCCTCGCGCAGCAGATCGAGCACCATCTGCCGGTCGTCCTTGACCTTGTAGACCTTGGGGTCCAGCCGCGGGAAGGCGTACAGCGCGCCCTTGGGCTTGACGCAGCTGACGCCCGGGATCTGTGTCAGCAGCTCGTACGCCGTGTCGCGCTGCTCCAGCAGCCGGCCGCCGGGCAGCACCAGATCGTTGATCGACTGACGGCCGCCGAGGGCGGTGGCGACCGCGTGCTGGGCCGGCATATTGGCGCACAGCCGCATATTGGCGAGGATCGTCAGCCCCTCGATGTACGAGGAGGCATGCGCCTTCGGGCCGCAGACCGCCATCCAGCCGCTGCGGTAGCCCGCCACCCGGTACGACTTGGACAGCCCGTTGAAGGTCAGGGTCAGCAGGTCCGGGGCGAGCGAGGCGAAGGGGGTGTGGGTGACACCGTCGTAGAGGATCTTGTCGTAGATCTCGTCGGCGCAGACGATCAGGTTGTGCCGGCGGGCGATCTCCGCGATACCGCGCAGCAGCTCGTCGTCGTACACGGCACCCGTGGGGTTGTTCGGGTTGATGACGACGATGGCCTTGGTGCGGTCGGTGACCTTGCGCTCGATGTCGGCGAGGTCCGGCATCCAGTCCGCCTGCTCATCGCAGCGGTAGTGCACGGCCGTACCGCCGGAGAGCGAGACGGACGCCGTCCACAGCGGATAGTCCGGGGCCGGGACCAGCACCTCATCGCCGTCGTCCAGCAGGGCCTGCATCGACATCTGGATCAGCTCGGAGACGCCGTTGCCCAGGTAGATGTCGTCGACGGAGAGGTCGATGCCCTGCGTCTGGTAGTGCTGCATCACCGCGCGGCGGGCGGAGAGCAGGCCCTTGGCGTCCCCGTAGCCGTGCGCCGTCCCGACCGTGCGGAGGATGTCCTCCAGGATCTCGGGCGGGCACTCGAAGCCGAACGCTGCCGGGTTTCCGGTGTTGAGCTTGAGGATGCGGTGACCCGCCGCCTCCAGCCGCATGGCCTCCTCGAGCACCGGGCCACGGATCTCGTAGCAGACGTTGGAGAGCTTCGTTGACTGGATCACCTGCATGTCCGCCACCTTACGGGCGTGTTTCGGTGGCCGCCCGGTGTTTTTCCCCACGTTGATCAGCGGACGGTGTGGAGTTCCTCACGCCCGGTGACGAGGGAGGGGCGCGGTGCTGATTCCGCGGGGCCCCGCGGGCGGGGGCATGCGCCGCTACGCTCCGGTACATGTCCGCCTCGGCACCGTTACCCCCGGCCGCACCGCTGTTGGCCGCACCCTCGTCACCCGGCCCGTTCGCGCTGCTCAACGATGAGCCGGTGGTCGAGTCCGGAGCGGATCTGCTCGGCGCCGGCCGGGCCGCCCGCCGCCTCGCCGGGCTCCTGGTTGCCTCCCGCGACTCCACCCCCTTCACCCTCGCCGTCGACGCCGGCTGGGGTATGGGCAAGAGCAGCCTGATGCGGCTGGTCGACGCGGAGCTGGCGCAGGCCCCCGAGGTGCACACCGTCTGGTACAACGCCTGGACCTCGACCGGCGCCGACGCGCTGGAAGGGCTGATCAAGTCCGTACTGATGCGGTTCGACCGGCGGGTGCTGCGGCGCGGACTGCAGCGGATCTCCGAGCGGCGCGCACTGCTGCGGGCCGTACGGTCCGTGCTGACGGTCGCCGCCGGGCCGCTCGGGGTGGCCGGCCTGGTCGACGAGTTGTGGCGCAGCCTGTCCGTCAACTCCCAGGCCCGCAACGAGATGCGTGGGGCGATCGGGGAACTGGTGCAGGAGTGGTCGCAGACCGACGACTTCCGGCCGCGCCGGCTCCTGGTCGTCTTCATCGACGACCTCGACCGCTGTTCGGAGGAGACGGTGCTCGCCGTCTGCGAGGCGGTGAAGGTCTATCTGGACGTGCCGGGGCTGGAGTTCGTCATCGGCTGCGACCGTTCGGCGCTGGCGCCCAACGGGCTGTTACGTGATCTGTCGCCCGCCGCTTCGGCCTTCATGGAAAAAATCTTCCAGACCAGCTATCGCATTCCGGTCCCCGACCAGCGGGGTGTCCGGGAGTACATCGACCGCTGCGCCCGCGCCGTCGGGATCGACCAGCTCCTGGACGAGCGGCTGACCACCCTGCTCGCGGAGCGCTCGGCCCGCAATCCGCGCCGCATCAAGCGTCTGGTGAACGGCTTCGTGCTGGAGGCGACGCTCAATCCGATGTGGGAGGACTTCCCGCCCGAGGCGGTGGTCAGGACGTTGCTGCTGCAGTACTTCTACCCCGACTTCTACCGGATGGTGGCCGGTGCCCCGGGGCCCGGTGTGGGCGATGTGATCGCCGAGTTCCGTACCTATCAGCAGGTGCGCCGGCTGCTGCGGACACCGCAATCGGTTCCCGAGGCGGAGCTGCACCGGGTGAACCGCTTTCTGCGCGAGCACGACCTGCCGGAGCAGAACCTGAGCACCGCGGCACGGGGCGAGACCCTGAGCCGGCTGGAGCGCCAACTGCCCAGCGGTTTCCCGGAGATGGTGTCCGACCAGGAGTTCACCTCGCTGATCGAGGGGCTGGTGGCGCTGCCCCGCTCCGACGAGCTGCTGCGACGGTTGCGCGAAGGGGCCTCACTCCCGGCTCCGGTGCCGCCGGAGCCCGCCCCGTACGTCCAGGCGCGTCCGCCTCAGGGGCAGCTGTACGGCACGGTGCCGCCGGCGTGGACCGCGGCACCCCGCGCGGCTGACCAGGTGCTGCACGGTGTGCACATCCTGTGGGTGGACGACCATCCGCGGAACAACGAGACGCTGGTCAACGCCTTCCGGGCGGCGGGCGCCGTGGTGCGGATCGCCGAGGATTCCCAGGCCGCGGATGCCGCCCTCGCCGTCGGGACACCGACGATGGTCGTCTCCGACATCGACCGGGGAACCAATCCGCGGGAGGGCCTGGAGCACATCGGGCGGCTGCGGCGTGAGGGCCGCTACACCGGTCCGGTCGTCTTCTACGCCGGCCGTGTCACACCGGAACGGATCGCGCTCACCCAGCAGTTGGGGGCCCATCTGACGAGCAGCGGGCCCGAGATCGAGCGGCTGGTGCTGCGCGCGGCCGAAGGGCAGCTGCCGCCGCCCGGCTGACCTCAGCCCCGGCCTGACGCCGTCCGCCGTACCGCCCGCCCCGCCAGTACATCCGTCCGCCGCCCGTCCTCCATCACGAACCGGCCGTCGATCAGCACATGCGGGATGCCGGTGGGAAGAGTGCGCGGGGCGTCGAAGGTGGAGCCGGCGGCGACCGTTTCCGGGTCGAAGAGGACCAGGTCGGCGCGGTAGCCCTCGCGCACCAGGCCGCGGTCGGGGAGCCGCAGCCGGGCGGCCGGGCGGGCCGTCAGATGCGCGACACACTCCTCCAGCGACAGCACCCCCAGCTCGCGGACGTACCTGCCCAGGTACTGGGGGAAGGTGCCGTACGCGCGCGGATGCGGCTTGTCGCCCTGGAGGATGCCGTCGCTGCCGCCGGTGTGCACCCGGTGGCGCATGATCCGGCGGACGTTGTCCTCGTGGCCGACGTGCTGCAGGATCGTCGAACCGAGGCGGTCCTCGATCAGCAGCCGGCGGGCGGTCTGCCACGGCTCCTCACCGCGCTCCGCGGCACTACGGGCGACGGTCTTGCCGACGTGGTCAGCCAGCGCGGGGTCCGAGACACCGGAGATCTCGATGGTGTCCCAGTCGATGGGTACCCCATGACAGCCGTCGGCGCCCTCCACCTCCATGACGTGCCGGATGCGGGCGGCCGTCGCCTCGTCCCGGAGGCGGGCCATGATCACCCCGGGACCGCCCTCGCTCGCCCAGCTCGGCAGCATGGCGACCAGGGTCGTACAGCCGGGGGTGTACGGATAGGTGTCCAGGGTGAGGTCCGCGCCGGCGTCCAGCGCGCGGTCCAGGAGTGCCAGCAGTTCGGGCGCGCGGCCCTCGTTGACGCCGAAGTTCATGGTGGCGTGCGCCAGATGCAGCGCACAGCCGGCCTCACGGGTGAGGGCCACCATCTCCTCGTACGCCTGGAGGGCGCCGGCGCCGTAGGAGCGGTGGTGCGGGCAGTAGTAGCCGTCGTAGCGGGCCACCACCCGGCACAGTTCGTTCAGTTCGGCGTCGGAGGCGTACATGCCGGGGGTGTAGGTCAGACCGGAGGACAGCCCGACCGCGCCCTGTTCCAGGCCCTCGGCGACCAGCTGCCGCATCCGTGCCAGCTCGTCGGCGGTGGCCGCGCGGTCGTCCCAGCCGACGGCGAGCATCCGAACGGTGCCCTGCGGGACGAGATAGGCGGCGTTGACGGCGATGCCCTGGCCGTCGAAGCCGTGGTCGAGGCGGTCGAGGTAGCCGCCGACGGTGCGCCAGTTGAAGTCGAGGGAGGTGTCCCCGGGCGCTCCGCCGTTCCAGCCGGCGATCTGGGCGCGGACCTCGGCGAGGGTGCGGTCGTCGACCGGCGCGTACGACAGACCGTCCTGGCCGAGGACTTCGAGGGTGACGCCCTGGGCGGCCTTCGCCTCGTGCCCGGGGTCCCGCAGCAGCGCGAGGTCGCTGTGCGCGTGCATGTCGATGAAGCCGGGGGAGAGGGCGAGGCCCTGGCCCTCCACCACACGGGCGGCGCCCGGACGCGGGCCCCCGTCCGACGCGCGGTGGATCTCGGCGATCCGGCCGCCGGACAGGGCGACATCGGCGCGGTAGGACGGCCCGCCGGACCCGTCGATGACGCGTACGTCGCGGAACACGGTGTCCATGGTGAAGCCTGCCTCTCTCGGTACCTCGGCGGCTCGCTCTGTCAGTGCCTCGGTGCCCAGGGGACGTGCGGTCGCAGGGGCGTGGGGCCGGCGGCGCGCGCCGCGGGGGATCGGCGCGCACCGCCGGCGGTCCGGGGGCGGGCGCGGAGCTCCGGCCCGGGGAGCCGGGCGGGGCCGGGGGCGGCCCCGCCGGGCAGGTCCTGGAAGAAGCAGGCCTAGAAGAAGGTGCGGATGAAGTCCGTGACCGTGCCGTCCTCTTCGACCAGCGGAATCAGCTGCCACTTGTCGAAGGACGTGCAGGGGTGCGACAGACCCAGCCCGACCCAGTCGCCGACCTCCAGGTCGCCGGCCCGCTCGGTGCTGACCCAGGCGTGCTGGTCGGACAGCTTGGTGACGGTGAGCCCGTCCGCCGGGCGCAGGCTGCCGTCCCGGCCGGACCGTACGACCAGGGCCCGCGGCAGATCCAGGTCGTACGCCGCATCGCGCTTGCCCGCGTTGAGGAATGCCTGCTCGGGCGTGGGGCGGGAGACGACCTGTGCCCAGAGGCGGAAGGCGGGCTGCAGGGCGCCCTCCTCCGGGACGCGGTTGAAGGGGGTCAGCCGGCGGTAGTGCCCGTCGTCGTGCGAGACATACGCGCCCGAGCGCAGCAGCTTGAGGACCGGGGCTGACAGCTCCGGGATCTCGGCGAAGACCTCGGCGACCGTGTCGAACCAGGCGCTGCCGCCGGCGCTGATGACGATCTGGTCGAGGTCGGCGAACCGGCCCGCCTTGTCGAACTCCGCGGCCAGCGCGACCAGTCGGCGCATCCAGGCGTCCACCCGCTCGGCGGTGGCGTCGGGGACCTCGCCCTCGTAGCCGGCCACGCCGACCAGGCGGAGGGTGTCCACGCCCGCGATGGCGTCGGCGAGTTCGAGGCACTCGGCCTCGGTACGGACCCCGGTACGGGCGCCCTCCCCGGCGCCGAGCTCGACGACCACGTCCACCGGGCGGACCGCACCGGCCTCGCGCAGCGCGGTGTCCATCAGCTCGATTCCGCGCAGCGAGTCGACGTAGCAGAGGAAGCGGAAGTCGGGGTCGGCGGCCAGCTCGGCGGCGAGCCAGCGCAGCGCGGCCGCGTCCACCACCTGGTTGGCCAGGAAGATCCGCTGGATACCGAAGGTGCGGTAGACGCGGGCCTGGTGGGGGACGGCGGCGGTGATGCCCCAGGCGCCGTGCTCCAGTTGGCGGGCGAAGAGCTGCGGGGCCATGCAGGTCTTGCCGTGCGGGGCGAAGGCCAGGCCGTGCCGGGTGGAGTAGGTCTCCATGAGGGCGAGGTTGTGCTCGACCGACTCGGCGGAGAGGGCGAGGACGGGGGTGGTGAAACCGTCACCGAAGAGGTTGCGGCGCTCGGCGGCCAGCTCGCCGACGGTCCGGCCGTCGGCGTCCGGGGGGAGGCCCTTGAAGCGGTGATCGACCCGTTCGTCCGCGAGTCCCTTGAGTCCCTGCGCGAGCCGTTCGCCGGCCATGCGGCCTCCTCAAAAGATCATGTTGCACCATCTGCAACGCTCATTGCGCGTATCGCTAACCGCTGTCTAACATCCGCAGCATTGCCCGGTCAATGGTGGGAAACACGGCGGGAAACGGCCGGAACACCGAGGCTCCCGGCCCGGCACGCACCGCAGCGAAGGAGCGGAACCGATCGTGATCCAGCCCCCGGACGTCAGCGGCACCACCGGCCGGGACGGCGCGTCCGTCCCGGTCGTCGATGTCGTCTGCCTCGGCGAGTCCATGGTCACCTTCCTGCCCCGTCTCCCCGGGCGGCTCGCCGACGTCCCCTCCTTCGACCGCGCCATCGGCGGCGCCGAATCCAACGTCGCCTGCACCCTCGCCTGCACCGGCCACACCACCCGCTGGATCTCCCGGGTCGGCACCGACGGCTTCGGCGACCACCTCCTGACCGCCATCGCCGAATGTGGCGTCGACGTCGCCCATGTCCGGCGCGACCCGCTGCGCCCCACCGGCGTCTACTTCCGCACCGCCGGCGACCGCGCCACCGGCACCCACGAAGTCGCCTACTACCGCGCCGGTTCCGCCGCCTCGGCCATGACGGCGGACGGCCTGGATGCGGCCGCCCTCCGCGCCGGCCGCATCCTGCATCTGTCCGGCATCACGGCGGCGCTCTCCGCGGACTGCCTCGGCCTGCTGCGGGAACTGACCGCCCGCCGCCCAGGGCGCCCGCTCCTCTCCTTCGACGTCAACTACCGGCCGGGGCTGTGGCGCGACACCGCACGGGCCCGGGTACTGCTCGACCTCGCGCGCGGCGCGGACCTCGTGTTCGTGGGCGACGACGAGGCCCGGGACGCCTGGGGCCTGCATGGTCCCCGGGCCATCCGCCGCGCACTGCCGGAACCGCAACTCCTGGTCGTCAAACAGGGCAGGGCCGGAGCCACAGTGTTCCGGCGAACGGGAGGGCCGGACTTCCGGCGTACAGGAGAGACGGACCTCCGGCGTACGGGAGAGCCAGACCTCCGGCGTACGGGAGAGACGGACCTCCGGCGTACGGGAGAGCTGGACGGACGCCGCGACGACGCCACCGCCACCTTCGTGCCCGCCCTGAACGTCGACCTCGTGGCAGCCACCGGCGCCGGCGACGCCTTCGCCGCCGGCTTCCTCTCCGCCACCCTCCGCGGCCTCCCGGACCGCGACCGCCTCCGGCACGGCCATCTGTGGGCCGCCGCCGCCCTCACCGTCCCCGGCGATCTCGCCACCCCGCCGAGCCGGCCGCAGGCCGACCGCTTGGCCGCCCTCGACGACACGGCCTGGGAGAGACTGCACCTCGGTCCCGGCTGGACCGACGCCGACGTATCCGGCCGCAGGGCCGACGAGGAGGTACCTACGCAGTGAACGAGCGATGCGAGAGAACCACCGGGAGGCGCGCGCCGGGCGAGGGCGACGCCGGGCGGAGCGAGGTGCCGGTATGAGTCAGACCGTCGACCGCGCGCTGGGCATTCTGCCGCTGCTCGCCGAGGGGCCCGCCGACCTGGGACAGGTCGCCGACCGGCTCGGCGTCCACAAGTCCACCGCTCTCCGGCTGCTGCGCACCCTCCACGAACACGGCTTCGTCTACCGCCAGTCCGACCAGCGCTACCGCCTCGGCGCCCGGCTCTTCGCGCTCGCCCAGCAGGCCGTCGAAAGCCTCGACGTACGCGAGATCGCCCACCCCCACCTCGTCGAACTCAACGAGAAATGCGGACACACCGTCCACCTCGCGGTCCACGAGGAGAACGAGGTCCTCTACATCGACAAGGTGGAGAGCCGCTACCCGGTCCGGATGTACTCCCGGATCGGCAAACCCGTCGCGATCACCGTCGCCGCGGTCGCCAAGCTGCTCCTCGCCGACCTCCCCGAACCCGAGCGCCGCGCCCTCGCCGAGAAGCTCGACTACCCCCACTACACGTCCCGTTCGACCCCGCACGCCACGGCGTTCCTCGCCGAGCTGGCCAAGGTCCGCGAACAGGGCTGGGCCACCGACCTCGGTGGCCACGAGGAGTCCATCAACTGCGTCGCGGCCCCCGTCCGCGGCGCGGACGGGCGCCTGGTCGCCGCCATGTCGGTCTCCGCGCCGAATGTCGTCGTCAGCGCCGAGGAACTCCTCAGACTGCTCCCGCTGGTCCGCCGCACCGCCGACGCCATCAGCAGGGAGTACTCCGGAACCGCCGTCCCCCCGTCAGCCACCGACCCCGCAGAGGAAGCCTGAACACCATGACCGAGAAGACCGCGCTCACCCCGGCCACCCACACCACCCCGCCCGCGAAGTTCTCCCACGGCGTCAAGAAGGGCAACCTCCTCCAGGTCGCGGGCCAGGTCGGCTTCCTCCCCGCCGTCGAGGGCCAGGCCCCCACCCCGGCCGGCCCCACCCTGCGCGAGCAGACCCTGCAGACCCTCGCCAACGTCAAGGCCATCCTCGAAGAGGGCGGCGCCAGTTGGGACGACGCGATGATGATCCGCGTCTACCTCACCGACGTGGCGCACTTCGCCGAGATGAACGAGATCTACAACGCCTACTTCGAGGAGCAGGGCCTCAAGGAGGCCCCCGCCGCCCGCACCACCGTCTACGTCGGTCTGCCCGCGGGGCTCCTCATCGAGATCGACGCCCTCGCCGTCCTGAGCTGAGCCACCCGCTGCGCCTTTAGTGAGCCACCCGCTGTGCCTTTAGTACGTCCGCACCATCCGCCGCACGGCAGGGCACCCCGCACCGCAGGGGCGCCCTGCCGCGGTCCCCCCTACCTGGAAAACCTCTGCCTGCCAACGGAGTGCCCCCATGTACCTCGCCGCCACGACCGCCGCCCCGGCCGCCCCTCCACCACCACCGCACACCGGTGGACTGCTCGCCCTGATACCGGGCACCGCGGGGCTGCTGACGGTCGCCGCCCTGGGCATCGCCCTGCTCCTCGCCCTCATCATCAAGGTCCGGCTACAGCCGTTCGTGGCGCTGCTGACGGTCTCCATCGCGGTGGGCCTCGCCGCCGGCCTCTCCGTCACCGAACTCTTCGGCACGGTCCAGAAGTCCGACGCCGTCTCGCTGATCGAGACCGGCATGGGCGGCATCCTCGGGCATGTCGCCATCATCATCGGCCTGGGCACCATGCTCGGCGCGATCCTCGAAGTCTCCGGCGGCGCCGAGGTGTTGAGCACCCGGCTGCTCCGCCTCTTCGGCGAGAAGCGCGAACCCCTCGCCATGGGCCTGACCGGCCTGATCTTCGGCATCCCCGTCTTCTTCGACGTCGGCATCTTCGTCCTCGCCCCGATCGTCTACGCGGCGGCCAAGAGGTCCGGCAAGTCGATCCTCCTCTACTGCATGCCGCTCCTGGCGGGCCTCTCCATGACGCATGCCTTCCTGCCGCCGCACCCCGGCCCGGTCGCCGCCGCCGGCCTGTTCAAGGTCGACCTGGGCTGGATCATCCTCATGGGCATCATCTGCGGCATCCCGGCCGTGCTCGCCGCCTGGGGCTACGCGGCCTGGATCGGCAAGCGCCTCTTCGTCGACGTCCCGCAGGACATGGTCGAGGCCGCCGACGAGGCCAGGGCCGCGGTCACCCGGGAAAAGGCCGCGGCCGGCCTCACGACACACGAGGAGCCGGTCTCCCTCGGCACCGTCCTCACCATCATCGGCACCCCGCTGCTCCTCATCCTCCTGGCGACCTTCTCCTCCATCGCCCTGGCCCCCTCGGACGGCCGCTCGGTGATCGAGTTCTTCGGCCACCCCTTCGTGGCCCTGTCGATCGCCCTGCTGATGTCGTACTACCTGCTGGGCATCCGCCGCGGCTGGTCCCGCAAGTCCCTGGAGACCGTCTCCACCGCGTCGTTGAAGCCGGTGGGCAACATCATCCTGGTCGTCGGCGCCGGCGGCGTCTTCGGCGCCGTCCTCAAGGGCAGCGGCGTCGCCACCGCCCTCTCCGACACCTTCCACCACGTCGGCCTCCCCGTCATCGTCCTCGCCTACCTGCTCTCCCTCGTCCTCCGCGTCGCCCAGGGCTCCGCCACGGTCGCCATCGTCACCACAGCCGGCATCGTCGTCCCCCTCGTCGAGGGCCAGGGCCTGTCCCCGGCCCAACTGGCCCTGATCATCATGGCGATCTCGGCCGGTTCGATCTTCGCCTCGCATGTGAACGACGGCGGCTTCTGGATGGTCAGCAAGTACTTCGGCATCTCGGAACGCGACACCCTGAAGTCCTGGACGGTGCTGGAATCGGTGCTGTCGGTCGCGGGGTTCGCGGTGGCGGCGCTGGTGAGCCTGGTCGTGTAGGCGCGGGTGGCGACATCGCGTGCACGTACGCCCGTGGGGCGCCCCGCATCGGGCGCCCCTCGCGGTGACATCGGGCCCGCTCCGCGCGGAGAAATCGGTTGCAACTGCTCGCGCGCCCTTGTTACCTTCGGCTGCGACATCTCACCGTAGGGTTCCGCCCTCGCCATTCAGCCTCCTTGTGTCCGGTGACACCAGGAAGGTGGGAGTCACACCACGTTCTGACAAGGGTGTGCGGCGATGGTTGTGGTTCGGCGAGCGGAAACGGCTCTGGAAGCCGTTGATCTGGTCAAGACCTACTCGGCAGGCAGGAACAAACCCCCGGTCACCGCGTTGCGGGGGCTGAGCTTTTCCGCTGCGACGGGGACCGTTTTCGGGCTGCTCGGCCCGAACGGGGCAGGCAAGTCCACCACGGTGAAGATTCTCTCCACGCTGTCCGTCGCGGACTCGGGGTCGGCACGCGTCGCAGGCTTCGACGTTGCGGCGGAGCCGGACCGGGTGCGCCAGGCGATCGGGTTCGTGGCGCAGAAGCCCGGTACGGATCCGAGGGGGACCGCGACCGAGAATCTGCTGCTCGCGGGCCGCCTCCACGGGATGTCCCGTCGTGACGCCAAGGCGCGGGCCCGTGAGCTCATCGGCAGGTTCGGCCTGGCCGACGCCGCGGACCGGCTGGTGGGTACGTACTCCGGCGGGATGGCGCGCAAGCTGGACGTCGCGCTGGGGCTGATGCACCGCCCGCAGGTGCTCTTCCTCGACGAGCCGACGACGGGTCTCGACCCCCAGGCCCGGAGCGAGATGTGGCACGAGATCGCCAGGATGGCCGGTGACGAGCAGATGACGGTGCTGCTCACCACGCACTACCTCGACGAGGCCGACCACCTCGCCGACCGGCTGGCGATCGTCGACCACGGCACAGTGGTCGCCGCGGGCACCCCGGAGGAACTCAAGAGCGAGCTGCGCGGTGACGCGGTGCAGGTCGAGCTGGCCGAGGCCGACGGCAGAGCACGCGCGGTGCTGCAACGGGTGCCGGAGCTACGCGAGATCACCATGGACGGGTGCACGGTCCGTGGCCGGACCGATAACGGCGCGCGGGCGTTGCCTCCCGTGCTGGCCGCACTCGACGACGCGGGAATCGTCGTGACCTCTGCGACGCTGGCCCGCCCTTCGCTCGATGACGTCTACCTTCAGCACACCGGCCACAGCCTTGCGGCCGCCGCCGGCGACGACGACGTGAAGGTCCTGGAGGTGGCGAAGTGAGCACGGCACACATCGAACCCGTCGGCACGCGTCCGCTGACCGTGATCACACACTCCGCGTTCCTCACCGGCCGCCTGCTGCGCGCGCTGTGGCGGATGCCCACCTTCCTCGTCATCGGGCTCGTCCAGCCGGTGATCTGGCTGCTGTTGTTCGGGCAGCTCTTCCGGTCGGTGGTGCATCTGCCCGGATTCGCGTACGGCAGCGACGGGTTCCTGACGTTCCTCACACCGGGTGTGGTGATGATGACCGCGCTGTTCGCGAGCGCGTGGGCAGGGACGACCTACCTGCAGGACATCGACCGCGGTGTGATGGACCGGCTGCTGACCTCGCCCGTCAGCCGGGGCGCCATGATGTGCGCGACCATGGCCCACCAGGCGATCCAGACCGTCATCCAGAGCCTGATCATCGTGGTCATCGCGCTGATCGCCGGCGCCCGCTTCCCCGGCGGCGTCGCCGGGGTCGGGGTCACCGTCCTGGCCGCGGTGCTGCTGACGCTGGTCTTTTCGGCACTGTCCAATGCCGTCGCCCTGCTGACCCGTCAGCAGGCGACGCTGATCGCGATCTCCCAGTTCACCACGCTGCCGCTGATGTTCCTGAGCTCTGCCGTGATGGACCTTCACCTCGCTCCGGCCTGGGTGGGGAACGTCGCCCGGTACAACCCCGTGGAATGGGCGGTCGTCGCGGCGCGGCAGGCGACGTCCGCGCCCGGTGACGGGAGCACGGTCCTGTCCTGTCTGGGACTGCTCGCGGTGGCGGTCCTCGTGATGGGCTTCCTGGCCACACGGGCCTTCCGGGCCTATCGGAAGGCGGCGTAAGGACTGGAGGAGGCGGGCCGCGACGGTGCGGCCCGCCTTTTTCGTCGGGGAAGCTGCGGGTCAGTTACCGCTGCAGTACTGCTCTTCCTTGCCGATCGCGCGGTAGACGCAGTCGGCGGTTTCCAGGAGTTGCAGTACCGCTTCCCGGTTCCGTGCGGTCTCCTTCGGGATCACCGAGTCCTTCGGGTAGAAGCCGCCGGAGCCGAATGAGGACGGGTACATCTCGAAGGTGTAGGCGAAGATCTTCTGGTCGCCCCACAGCCAGTCGTCGATCGAGCCGTCGGTGATGTACAGGTCGCTGGACTGTTCGGGGGTGTAGCCGTTGGTGGCGGCCATGTTCTTGCCGATGGTGGCGAAGGCGTCGTGGTCGTCCTGGGTCATACCGGGGCCGGTGTCGTCGTTGGTGAAGCCGAAGGGCCAGAGGACCAGTTCGCTGTAGGTGTGGAAGTCGATGGCGGCCTTGATCTGCTGTTTGCCGCCCACGTTGCGGCCGTGGACGAACTTCGAGACGACCTGGACCTCGGGGGCCGAGGCGGGGGACTTGCCTCGGTAGGTCTCGGAGGAGGGGCTGGAGGAAGAGCCGCCGCAGCAGCCCCACTTGAAGTCCCAGTTGCGGTTGAGGTCGGTGCCGACGCCGCTCGATCCGGCGTTGGGCTGGCGGTTCTTGCGCCAGCTCCGGAATTGGCCGGAGGCGATGTCGTACTCGCCGCCGTCCGGGTTCAGATCCGGGATGATCCAGATCTCGCGGGAGTCGAGCATCTTGGTGACGCGGGAGTCGCTGCCGTATTTCGAGGTGAACTCCTTGAGGAGGTAGAGGGACATCTCGACCGTGAGGTGTTCCCGGGCGTGCTGGTGGGCGGTGAAGAGGACCTCGGGCTCCTGCTCGTCCTTGGTGACGTTCTTGCTGAGTTTGAGGGCGAGGATGTTGCGGCCCTCGTGGGAGGTGCCGATGACCTGCTTGCTGAGGATCTCCGGGTACTTGGCGACGAGGGCGTCGATCTCCTTCGTGGCCTCGTCGTAGGTGTGGTAGTTCGCGTAGCCGGCCGGGAAGTCCTTGACGCGGGGTTTGTGGGGAGCCGTGGTGGCGAAGCCGGGCGGGTCGGGCAACTTGCGGAGGGCGTAGCCGAGTTCGTGGACCGTGGCGGCCTGGGAGCGGGTCGCGGTGATGACGACCGCGCGGGTGTGGACCTCGTCGATGCTGACGCCGGTCGCGAGGAGGGCGGTGCGCTCGGCGCGGGTGGCGGGGCCGGTCACCTCGTACTGGTGGGGGAGTTCGGCATGCCGCGCGGCGCCGGTGGTGGACCCGGGGGAGGGGGCGTCCTGTGCCTGGGCGGCGGCGATCGGGGCGGCGAGCGTGAGGGAGAGGAGTGCGGCGAGGACAGTGGTGCGTCCACCGCGGATACGTGGTCGCATGCGGTCTCCTGTGGGGTGTGAGGCGAAGCGACGGCGTCAGTGTTCGGCTGTTGGCATGGCCGGGTCAAGACGTCGGACGGTCATATGTGGGGCGCACGGGAATCGGCCACCGGAAAGTGGCGAATCCCTCAACTTCCTCCTGAGGGACGGAAATTGATTGCCAGGCGCTGCGGAGTCGCCAACAATGCGCACGACAAAACCGAAGGTCCGCATAAGGACTTCGGTGACAGACGCTGAGAGGACCCCCACATGAATCGACCTCTCGTCGGCACCCTGGCCACGGCCGCACTGGGCGCCGCAACCCTGTTGGGCACCGTCGGAACGGCACACGCCGCGCCGCAGGACGGTGTCCAGCGCCCCGCACACAAGAAGACCAAGGCGGTGGACTTCGCCGGCAGTGTCGCGCTGAGCAACTGCTCCGGCTCGGTCGTCCGGATGCCCGGCTCGAAGCCGGAGGACCCGGCACTGGTGATGTCCAACGGCCACTGCCTGGAAGGCGGTATGCCCGGCGCCGGCGAGGTCGTCGTCGACAAGCCGTCCAGCCGCAGCTTCACCCTGCTGGACAAGTCGGCCGGCAAGCTGGGCACGATCAAGGCCACCAAGGTCGCCTACGCCACGATGACCGACACCGATGTCTCGCTCTACGAGACCGGCTCGACCTACGCCGAGATCGAGAAGAAGTACAAGATCAAGCCGTTGGAGCTGGCCACCGAGCACCCGGCCAAGGGCGCGAAGATCAGCATCGTCTCCGGCTACTGGAAGAAGATCTACTCCTGCGGCATCGACGGGTTCGCCTCCACCCTCAAGGAGGGCGAGTGGACCTGGAAGGACTCGGTCCGCTACACCCCGGAGTGCCAGATCATCGGCGGCACGTCCGGATCCCCGGTGGTCGACACCGCGACCGGCAAGGTCACGGCCGTCAACAACACCACCAATGAGAGTGGCGAGGAGTGCACCCTCAACAACCCCTGTGAGGTGGACGAGAACGGCAAGACCACGGTGCGCAAGGGCATCGGCTACGCCCAGGAGACGTACCAGATACCGAAGTGCTTCGGCGACGGCAACAAGCTGGACCTGAACGCCGAGGGCTGTGTGCTGCCGAAGCCGCAGGCCACGCGCCGGTGAGCTGAGGCGGAAGCCGCACCCCAGGTCCCGTGCACGAGGTGCGCGGGGCCTGGGGGCGGGGCCGGCGTCCGGCCGCTGACGGGGAGGGCCCGGGGAGTGTTACGGGAGGCCGTGGACGTGTGCGCCCACCTGGCTCGCGAAGGCATTGCCGTTGGCCGCGTCCCAGTTGGTGGACCAGGTCATGGCGCCGCGGAGCCCCGGATAGGTCCGGGACGGCTTGAAGGAGCCGCAGTTGCTGCCCCGGGTGAGGCAGTCCAGGGCGGCGTTGACGACGGACGGGGCGACATGCCCGCCGCCGGCCGCGCGGGCGGAGGCCGGTACCCCGATGCCGACCTGGGACGGATCGAGCCCGCCCTCCAGCTGGATACAGGCGAGCGCGGTCAGGAAGTCGACCGTGCCCTGGGAGTAGACCTTGCCGTCGCAGCCGTTCATCGAACCGCTGTTGTAGTACTGCATGTTGACGGCGGTCAGGAAGTCCTTGATGCCGAGCGCCGTCTTGAAGTACTCGTTCTGCGGTGACTGCATGTCGATGGTCTGCGGGGCCATGGTCACCACGACATCGCCGTGCCGGTCGTGCACGGACTTGAGCGCCTGTGTCATGTAGGCCGAGTGGAGGCCGTTCTCCAGGTCGATGTCGACGCCGTTGAAGCCGTACTCGTCCATCAGGCCGCTGACGGAGTCGGCGAAGTTCTTCGCGGAGGCGGCGTCGCTGACCGACACCGCGCCCCTCTCGCCGCCGACGGAGAGGATCACCGACTTCCCGGCCGCCTGCTTCGCCTTGATATCTGCCTTGAATTCGTCGGTGGAGCCGTAGCCGACGGCCGGGTCGAGGCGGAAGGTGACGGCGCCGGGCTGTCCGGTGGCGTCGGCGAACGAGACCGCGATGATGTCGTAGGCGTCGTCGACGTCCTTGAGTTTCTGCACCGTGGCGCCGTTGTCGAAGTTCTGCCAGTAGCCGGTGACGGCGTGCCGGGGGACGGCGGCGGTGGGTGCGGCGGGGGCCGAGGAGGTCGCGGGGTCCGGGGAGCGGGTTCCGGCCGCCTGCGCGGTACCCGTCCCGACGATGCCGGCCGAGGCCAGCACCGCGGCGGTGAGTCCGGCGAGCAGCCTCGCCGGCAGTCCGGTCATCGGTCTGGTCTTCGGTCTTCCTGATCGTGCGCGAACCACGACTGCCTCCGGATGTGGGGGAGTTGGGGGGTGTGCGGACGCGTGTTGAGGGGCCCCTGTACGTGCCGTACAACGTGGTCCAGACCAATCGCTCTGTCAAGAGTCCTGTCGGAAGCGGATGTTCCTCTGCGGGACGCTTGGCCGGTATACGCCATTTCCCTGCGGGGTGATGGTCATGACGAGTAGCCCAGAACGTGTTCTCTGGGACGTATCTCTGTGGATAAAGTGCTGAGCGAATGGCGCCGATGGCGCAGAGCTGTGCCGATCCGCGGTCCCGGGACCCCCGGCGGCCGGAGGGAGTGGGGGAGCGACGTGCCGACCGCGATTGCAGTCACCAGCCCTGACCTCGCGCTGCCTGCGACTGACCGGCAGACCCCCGCCGCCGTCGTCGTCCAGGCTCCGCATCTCCAGCCACTGGACGACGCCCTGACGGAGACCAGCGCGATACTGGAGCACCACGGCCATCTCGTCGTGCTGTACTCCTCCGTCTGCCCGCCGGAACACATCCGCCGGCTGCACACCCTGCGCGCCGTCCTGGAGAGCGACCGGATCGCCATCGTGCCGCTGTCCCTGCCGCCGCTGGGGGTGGCCTTACTGGCCCGGCAGCTGCGGCAGTTGTCGCTGTGCGACTTCAGCCCCGGGGTGCTGGCCAGCGCGGCCCGGCTGCTGACCCACTACATTCACGCCGGTGCCCTGCTGGGCAGCGTCAACGGCCTGGACCGGGTCGAGGTCGATCTCCGGGCCCATATGAAGTCCTGGCTGCCCGGCGCGCATTTCGCGGTGCTGGCCCATCCCCAGCCGCAGTTGCTGCATCTGGACCGGCACAGCACCGAGGCCGGACTGCCGGCGCCCGGGTTCGCCACCCAGCTCGCGGTCGCCCGCGGTCAGCTCACCTCGGAGTGGGTGACCGGTGCGCTCGCCCCGGCCTGGCAGGTGCAGGGGGTCCACGAGGCCCGGCTGCCCGCCGAGTCCGCCCGGTGGTGGGGCACACAGAAGCTGATCGAATTCGCGGCGGCCATACCGGATGTGTCGGTCCTCTATCAGCTGGTGGCCTCCGTACGCCGCGAGGAGTGCGGCTGGTGCGGGCTGGAACTCCTCGGCGACCGCTGCGCGTTCTGCGCGGCCCCACTGGCGAGGGAACGGGCGACGGGGGGTGGCGGCTCGGGCCAGGGGCCGACGGCCATAGGGGCCCCTGCATCCCCTGCGGTGCGGGCCGCCGCCCACGCTCCGGGGGCGGCCGGGGCCGGTGCTTCCGCTGCTGCCCCGGCTTCGGGCGTTGCTCCGGCTCCGGGCGCGGGGGCGTCTCCGGGTGCTGTGGCGTCTCCGGGCGTCGTGGCGTCTCCTGGTGCCGCGCCTGTGCCCTCGCCCGCTCCGGCTCCGGTTCCGGCCGCCGGTCAGGGCCCGGGGCAGGCACAAAGCCAGGGACAGACCCAAAGCCCGGAACAGGCCCGCGGCCAGGCTCAGTCTGCCGCGCCCTCGTCCACTCCGGCCCCGGCCCCGGTGGCCACTCCAACCCCGGCCCAGGTGTCCACTCCGGCCCCGGCCGCCCCGGCATCCACTCCGGCCCCGGCCCAGCCGTCTACTCCCGCCCCGCCCCCACCCCCCGGCATCTCCGGTGAGCCCGCGTCCTCCTCCGCCTCGCCGCCGGCTGGGCAGCCTGCCTCGCCGTGGGGCGAGCGCGACCTGGCGCCGGTGGTGCCGCCGTCGGGAGTGCCTGGTGTGCCGGATGCGCCCGGTGTGGTGGGCGTATGGGGCGGCCGCCCCGGTGGCTGTGGTGAATCCGGGCAACTGGACGTACGCGGACCGGATCTCGCGGCGGGCGGCCCGGCGGTGCCGGGGAACCCGTACGGGTCCGGCCGCCCGGTGCCGGGAAACCCCTATGCGACCGACGCGCCCCACGTCTCCGGCCAGTGGGAGCTGCCCGGCCACCCCGACTTCGCCGGCCACCCCGATTTCACCGGTCACTCCGATGTCGCCGGTCATCCGGATCTTCCCGGTCACCCGGACGTCCCCGGTACCCCGCGGACGGTGGCCCGCGTGCGCTGAGCCCGAACGGGCCGCCGTGGCCCCGCCCCGCAGGCCGTCCCCGCAGGCCGTCCCCGCCGGGTGGTCCCGCCCGGTGACCGCCCGCCCCCTGTCCGCCCGCCCGTCCCTTCTCCCCGTCCCGATCGAGGTCCCTCCCCCATGAACTCACGCCAGCGCCGCGGAGTGATCCTGCTGCTCCTGTCGGTTCTCTGTGCGGTCGGCGCGTTCGTCGGCGTGCTGTCGGTGATCAAGAACGTCGAATCCAAGGTCGGACCCGAGAAGACCGCGTACCGGTTGAAGACGGATGTCGCGGCCTATAAAGAGCTGGATCCTGGGCAGTTCGAAAGGGTGACGATGCCGCAGCGGTGGCTGCCGCCCACCGCCGTGACCGACCTGGACCAGGTCAGCGGCAGGATCGCGGTGACCCCGCTGAAGAAGGGTTCGCTGCTGCAGGACGACATGATCGTCGAGCGGCCCGCGCTGAAGGCGGGGCAGCAGGAGATCGCCATCATGATCGATGCCGCCACCGGTGTGGCCGGCAAGATCAACCCCGGTGCCCGGGTGAACATCTACGCCACCTTCGAGGGCAAGCGCCCCGAGGACAAGCCGGTCTCCAAGGTCATCGTCGCGGGCGCCCAGGTCATCGACGTCGGCAAGCTGACGCCCCTGGAGGCCAAGGACCCCGGGGACACCACCGCCAACAGCCGGCAGGCCGGTGAGGCCGTCCCGATCACCTTCGCGCTGAACACCCAGGACGCCCAACGGGTCGCGTACGCCGAGTCCTTCGCCTCCCACGTACGGCTCGCCCTGCTCGCCCCCGGTGACGGGACCGCCATCCCGCCCGGCCAGCGCAGCTACACCCTCGACGGCGACAAGTGACCCGGAGCCTCAGGTGACCATCCGCATCCTCCCGGCCATCGGCGACCCCGATGCCGCACGCGCCGTGTCCTCGCTGCTCCACCAGCTGCCGGACGCCGAACCCGCTCCCGCGGTCGCCGACTCCGCCGCGCTGCTCCACGCGCTGGCCGGCGCCGCCGCCCAGGGGGCCGGCGCTCCGGCCGCGGGTGCCCCGCCCGCCGCGGGCCAGCCGTCCGCCGTGGAGGCGCTGCCCGAGGTCGTGCTCGTCCATGAGCGGATCGGTCCGACGCCGGCGCTGGAGCTGATCCGTGAGGTGGCCCTGCGCTTCCCGGCCGTCGGCGTCGTCCTGATCACCACGGACGCCGGGCCCGCGCTGTTCTCCGCGGCGATGGACGCCGGTGCCCGCGGCATCGTCGGGATGCCGCTCGGCTACGACGAGCTGGCCGCCCGGGTGCAGGCCGCCGCCCAGTGGTCGGCGGGCGTACGGGTCCACCTAGGGGGGAGCCCGGAGGCGGTGCCCGGGCCGGCCGGCACGCTGGTGACGGTGACGGGCGCCAAGGGCGGCGTCGGCACCACCGTCACCGCCGTACAACTGGCGCTGGCGGCGCGGGCCGCGGGCCGCAGTGTCGCGCTGGTGGACCTGGATCTGCAGTCCGGTGACGTGGCCTCCTATCTGGACGTCCAGTTCCGCCGCTCGGTGGTCGATCTGGCGGGCATTCACGACATCTCCGTACGGGTCCTCCAGGACGCCGTGCACGACCACCACACGGGCCTCGGGCTGCTGCTGGCGCCCGAGGAGGGCGAACGCGGTGAGGAGGTCGACGACCGGGCGGCCCGCCAGATCATCGGCGCGCTGCGCTCCCGCTACGAAGTGGTGCTGGTCGACTGCGGCTCCCAGATGCAGTCCGCCAACGCCGCGGCCGTCGAACTCGCCGATCTGGCCCTGCTGGTGACCACTCCGGACGTGGTGGCCGTACGGGCCGCCAAGCGGCAGGTCCGACTGTGGGACCGGCTGCAGATCCGTAAGGCGGAGGACACCACGACGGTGGTCAACCGCCTCACCCGGAACACCGAGATCCAGCCGCCGCTGGTCGCCAAGGCCACCGGCACCCAGGTCGCCCGGACCCACGTACCGGCCGCCTTCAAGGAGCTCCAGCCCTGTGTCGACGCGGGCCGGATGCAGGATCTGGACAACCGGTCCACGGTCAAGCAGGCACTGTGCGCGCTGGCCGGCGAACTCGGTCTGGTCGACTCGCCGGCCGCGCGGCAGGGCCGCGGCAGCCACCGGGCCCGCCCGACGCTGACGGGGCGCAAGCGCAAGGCCATAACGCCGGGGGCGGCTCCCGGTTCCGGGGGAGTTCCGGGTCAGGCACCGGGGGCGGCCTCCGGGGCGGGTCCGGGCTCCGGTACCCGGTTCGGCGTGCGGCGGGGTCCCGCGGCGGCGGCCGGCGGCCAGGGGCCGTTCGACCCGTCCGGCGAGGGCTGAGCGGTGCGGCGCCCGCTGGGCGGTGACGACCGGGGGCAGGTGGCCGTGGAGTTCATGGGGCTGCTCCCGCTGATCCTGCTGGTCCTCGCCCTGCTCTGGCAGTTGGTGCTGGTCGGGTACACCTACTCGCTCGCCGCGCACTCCGCCGACCGCGGCGCACGGGCCGCCACCGCCACCGAGGGCGGCGGCGCGGGCGCCTGCCGCACCGCCGCCGAGGACGAGCTGCCCGGCTCCTGGCGCGCGGGCGCCTCGACCTCCTGCGGAACGGAGTCGGGCCTGTGGAAGGCAACGGTCCGGATCAAGGTCCCGGTGCTCTTCCCCGGCGCGGGCAGCTACCCGTGGACGGTCACCGGCTCGGCCGGCGCTGCGAAGGAGGACACCGGATGAGCGCTGTACGCCTTCCCGCCCGGCTGCGCGGCCACGGCCGCGACCGGGGCCAGGTCTCCATCGAATTCCTCGGCTTCCTGCCGATCCTGCTGGTCGTCGGGCTGGCCGTGGTCCAGCTCGGTCTGGCGGCCTACACCGTCCAGCAGGCCGGGACCGGAGCGCGCGCCGCGGCCCGTACCGCCTCGATGGACGAGGCCGACCGGGAGGCCGGCCCGCAGGACGCCGGCCGGTCCGCGATGAGCGGCTGGGTCGCGGACGGCGCGACGATCTCGGTGGGCGGCGGGGGCGACGAGGTCAGCGCGACGGCGCGGGTACCGATCCCCTCGATCATCCCCGGCGTCGACAACTTCGGCACCGCCAGCCGCACCGCCACCATGCCCCGCCCGCAGGAACCCGGCGCCCTGGGTCTCCGGGCCGCGGACACGTACGAAGGAGCACCCCCGCGATGAGCCTGAAAGCCCGGATCGTCGCACCCGAGCCGGCCGGTGAGGCGCGCGAGGACAGCCATATGGTCGCCGTCTACCGCGCCAAGCTGCTCGAAGAGATCGACCTCGCCGAGATGTCCTCGCTGGCCGCGGCCGAGCGCCGCTCGCGGCTGGAACGCGTACTGGGCCACATCATCAGCCGCGAGGGCCCGGTGCTCTCCACCGCCGAACGCTCCCAGCTCATCCGCCGGGTGGTGGACGAGGCGCTGGGCCTGGGAGTGCTGGAGCCGCTGCTGGAAGACGCCTCGATCACCGAGATCATGGTCAACGGCCCGGACCAGGTGTACGTCGAGCGGGCCGGCCGGGTCGAGCTGCTGCCCGTGCGCTTCGCCTCGCACGAGCAGCTGATGCAGACCATCGAGCGGATCGTGTCCACCGTCAACCGCCGGGTCGACGAGTCCAATCCGATGGTCGACGCCCGGCTCCCGTCCGGCGAACGCGTCAATGTCATCATCCCGCCGCTCGCGCTGAACGGCGCCACCCTCACCATCCGCCGCTTCCCGCGCGCCTACACCCTCGCCGAACTCATCGGCATGGGCACGCTCGACGAGCAGATGCTGATGCTGCTGGCGGGGCTGGTGCGGGCCAAGTTCAACGTGGTGGTCTCCGGTGCCACCGGTGCGGGCAAGACCACGCTCCTCAACGCGCTGTCCGGTCTGATCCCGGACGGGGAGCGGATCATCACCGTCGAGGACGCCGCCGAACTCCAGCTCCAGCAGAGCCATGTCATCCGGCTGGAGTCCCGGCCGCCCAACGTCGAGGGCAAGGGCCGGATCACCATCCGCGACCTGGTCCGCAACTCCCTGCGGATGCGCCCCGACCGGATCATCGTCGGCGAGGTGCGCGGCGGCGAGACCCTCGACATGCTCCAGGCGATGTCGACCGGCCACGACGGCTCGCTGGCCACCGTGCACGCCAACAGCGCCGAGGACGCCCTGATGCGGCTGCAGACCCTGGCGTCCATGTCCGACGTCAAGATCCCCTTCGAGGCGCTGCGGGACCAGATCAACAGCGCCGTCGACTGCCTGGTCCAGCTCACCCGGCACGCCGACGGCTCCCGCCGGATCAGCGAGATCGCCATCCTCGACTCCCGCGGCCACGAGGACTACCGGATCGCCACGGTCTGCCGCTTCGACGCCGAGCCGATGGGCGCGGACCGCATCGTGCACGGCCGCTTCCGCTACTTCCCGCTGCCCCGCCGGGTCGCCGAACGCCTCTTCATGGCGAGCGAGCCCACCCCGCCCGCCTTCGGCGTCGCCACCCACGACGACCAACTCGCCACCCGGAAGGCCCTCTCATGACCGGCGGGAACCCCCTCGCCCTGCTCGCCATCGGCGCCACGCTGCTGTGCGGGCTGCTCGCGATCGCCGGCGCCCGGACGTACGCGGCCGGGCGCGCCCAGCGGCAGGCCGTCGTCGACCGGCTGGCCGACGAGCGCGGGCTGCCGGCGACCGGGCGCCGCCGCTTCCCGTCCGTCGACCGGGCGCTGCGCGGCACCCGCTTCGGCCGCCGCCTCGAACTGCGGCTCACCGCCACCGGCCTGGACGTCACCCCCGGCGAGTTCGTCGTCTATCTGCTCGGCGCGATCCTCGCGCTGTGGCTGGTCGCGCAGGCCACCCTCGCCCCGTTCTTCGGCCCGATCGCCGCACTGGTCGCCATCTGGGCGGCGTTCGCCTTCCTCAACTGGCAGCGGCAGAAGCGCATCGAGAAGTTCATCAACCAGCTGCCCGAGCTCTCCCGGATCCTCGCCAACGCCACCCAGGCCGGGCTCGCGCTGCGGACGGCCCTGGGCATGGCGGCCGAGGAGCTGGAGGCCCCGGCCGGTGAGGAGCTGGCCAAGGTCTCCGACAAGCTCTCCGTCGGCCACTCCATCGACGAGGCACTCGGCGAGCTGGCCGAACGCCTCCCGTCCCGCGAACTCGTCGTGCTCGTCACCACGCTGGTGCTCGCCAACCGCGCCGGAGGCACCGTCGTCGGCTCGCTGCGCAACCTCACCAAGACCCTGGAGGAGCGCAAGGAGACCCGCCGGGAGGTCCGCACCCAGCTCTCCCAGGTCGTGGTCACCGCCTATGTCGTCCCGCTGCTCGGGATCGGCACCCTGCTGCTGATGAACCGGATCGCGCCGGGCGCCATCGACCGGATGACCTCCTCCTTCCTCGGCCAGCTCGCGGTCGTGGTGGCCTTCGCCCTCTACGGCCTCGGGTTCTTCTTCATCCGCCGCCTCTCCAAGATCGACGTCTAGGTATCGGTATCGCCATGGCACTCGGAATCCTGCTGGCCCTCGCCTTCGCCCTCTCGGTCGCCGGTATCTGCTGCGGTATCGCGCTCTACCGGCGCGAAGCCCGGCTGCCGCCCGACCTGGCGCTGTCCCTGGAGGTCGGCGCGACCCGCACCACGGCCGTCGGTTCGGCGGTGGACCGCGCCGGGATGCGGTACGCGCCCCTGGTGCTGCGGCTGATGGGCGGTAAGCGCACCGCCCGGGTCCGCCGCCGGATCGACCTGGCGGGCAATCCGGGCGGGCTGACCGTCGACCGGTACGCCGCCCGGCGCGCCGTCTACGGGGCCCTCGGCTTCTTCGGCGCGCTGGTGATGTTCCTGCGTGGCCAGCCGCTGCTCGGCGTGCTGATGGTGCTCTTCGGCCTCTTCTGGACCGAGGTCGGTATCTGGGCCGCCATCCGTCAGCGCAAGGACACCATCGAGCGCACCCTTCCGGACTTTCTGGATGTGCTGGCCGTCGTGGTCAGCGCCGGCCTGGGCTTCCGTCAGGCCCTGGACCGGGTCGCGGAGAAGTACGAGGGGCCATGGGCCGATGAACTCCGCATCACCCTGCGGCAGATGGACATGGGCGTCAGCCGCCGCGCGGCCTTCGAGGAACTGCGCAAACGCAATGACTCCGAACAGGTCGCGCAGTTCGTCACCGCCCTCCAGCAGGGCGAGGAGCTGGGCTCGCCGATCGTCGAGACGCTGATCCAGATCGCCGACGACATGCGCCGGACCGACGCCCAGAACGCCCGGCGCCGGGCCGCCCGCGCGGTCCCCAAGGCCACCATGGTCGTCACCACCTTTATGGTTCCGGCCACGATGATCCTGCTCATCGCCGGTTTCTTCCTGGGCTCGGGCACCAACTTCGGGTCGCTGATGGGCAGGTGACCCGTGGTACGGGGCCCGGCACCGGCCCCGCCCGCACCCGTCCGGCGCCACGGGAGCGGGGCCGGCGTCCGTGCGCCGGCCGCCCTCGGCGCGGCGTTCGCCCGCACCCCCGCCCCGCCCTCCGCCGCCACCCGTCACGACTGCCGCCGCTTCGGCTCGTCCTTGCGGATGCACATCTTCGCGTGGACGGGCCCGGGCGGCGGCGCCCCGTAATCGGCCGGATGAGTGCGCCGCGGGCCCGGCTTCCCGTCAACTCCTTCGCAACAGCAACGAGTTGTGTCACAGTGGGTGGGCGGACGGTTGCGCTCGCACTATGGTGCTGAGGAATCGTCCGGTCTTTATGGGTGACGGAACGGGGCATGGTCCCGGCGGGGAGCGGGGGTGGGTAGAGTGCGACTGAGTGGCCGAAATGCGATGTTGTGCCTGTCATCCGGGTTCCCGAAAGAGGATTGGGTACGGAATCCCTGTTCCGGGCACGCTGTTCCGGCGTACTTTTCTCGTGTCGTGAGCGCGGCCGAACGCGCCGACACCACGGGGACAGACCAGCCGGACCAGAGCGGTACGGCCGCCCATGGAGGGGAAGACGATGGCGAAGCGTATTTTGGGGAACGACCGGGGACAGACCTCGATCGAGTACCTCGGCATCATCGCGGTGGTCGTGGCGATCGTCCTGGTCCTGTCGACCACGGACTTCGGCAGCCAGATCGCGAACGCCATCGCCAACAAGATCTCCGACGTCGTCGGCATTTAGCCCCCACCGCCATCACCGTGCCGGCCATGACCCCACGCTGCCGCCGGCGCGACGCAGGGCAGGCCTTCCCGCTCTACATCGTCGCGGTCGGGGGCCTGCTCTTCCTCGCGCTCGCCTTCTTCGCCGTCGGGCAGGCGGCGGCCACCCGTAACGGTGCGCAGACCGCCGCAGACGCGGCCGCGCTCGCCGCCGGCCAGAAGTACCGCGACCTGCTGCGCGAGGGTGTGCTCGACGGCCTCCGCGACGGCAGCTACCGGACCGATCCGACGGCCTGGGAGGAACTGCTGAACGGGCGCGGCGCCCCGTCCGAGGCGGCCTGCGCGAGCGCGGGCTGGTTCGCAGGACGCAACGGCGCCGAGCTCTCCGGCCCCCGCTGCACCCCGGACTCCTGGCCCACCGCGTTCGCCGTCCAGGTCACCACCCGCAACACCGTGGGGGATTCCGTCATCCCGAAGACCAGCAGCACCCATGCGTCGGCCGAGGCGAAGTCCGTCGTCGGCCCCCGCTGCACCCTCGACCCCGCCAAGGACGACACCAGCGGGGCGGACGGCAAGGGCGGCAAGGACGACGAGGGGGGCAAGGGCGGTAAAGACGGCAAGGACGACGACGCCCCCGCCCCCGTCGACATCACCTGCGACGGCACGCGCTGGACGCTCGACCCCGATCACCTCCAGGACCTGCCCGACGCCGCCGACCTGTTCTCCGTACGCCTCGCCCATTGACCGCCCGCACCCGACCACCCCCCTTGAGACGACCAGACGACGATCAAAGGAATCGCATCCCATGAGCATTCGGCGCACCACGAAGGCCGCCAGGGGAGCGGTCGCCATGGCGAGCGCTGTCGGCCTCGCGCTCGTTGTGGCCGGCTGCGGTGGTGGTAACGGCGGCGGCGCGAAGGGGTCGGACGGCGACAAGCCGCCGGCCCGCAGCACCGCCCCCAAGGACAGTGGCCCCGGCGCCCCGGCGGCCGACTCCGACAAGGTGATCGGGGAGATGAAGGGGCCGGACGGCGTGGTGGTCACGCTGCACTCCGTCGTCCGTGACTCCGGCGGCTTCGTCACCGTCAACGGCACGGTCACCAACCGCGGCACCCGCGCCTTCAACGCCATCGACTGGCGCTCCAACGAGACCGAGCTGCGCTCCCGTTCGTCCATCTCCGGGGCGACCCTCGTCGACAAGGCGGGCAAGAAGCGGTATCTGGTGCTGCGCGACACCAACGGCGAGTGCCTGTGCACGACCGGCCTCAGCGGGCTGATGCCGGGTGCCAGCCGCCCGGTCTTCGCGCAGTTCCCGGCGCCGCCGGCCAAGGTGACCGAGGTCGACTTCCAGCTGCCGACCCTGCCGCCGGCCAGCGTGCGGATCACGGACTGAGCGGGCAGCGATGACCGCGACCCAGATGCCCCGAGGACGCCGGGTGCGCCGAGCGCCCCGCAGCGCCGCCATCGCCGCCTTCGCGCTGCTGCTCACCGCGGCGCTGACGGTCCCCGTCGCCCATGCCGATCCGCCGGGCGTGACCGAGGACTCCAGCCCGCCGGTGCACATCGACCCCCACGACCCCGATCTGCGGATGGTGCAGGGCGGCAAGCTCGCCCCGTCCAAGGTCCTCAACATCAAGTCGATCGTCGAGGCCGACGACGGCTCCGAGCGCCGCCAGGACACCAACGACAATGTGACCTTCGCGCTCCAGGCCGAGGTGCTCTTCGGCAAGGACAGTGCCGAGCTGACGCCGGAGGCGCTGTCCCGGATCAGCACGATCGGCGCGGAGATCAAGAAGCAGAACGCCACCCGCCTGCGGGTCTTCGGCTTCACCGACAACCTGGGCTCGGCGAGCCATGGACTCGTCCTGTCCAAGAAGCGCGCCAACGCCGTCCAGCAGGAACTGGCCAAGGACCTCGGCTCGTCCGTCACCTTCCAGATCCGCGGCTACGGCGAGCAGTACCCGATCGCCGACAACGGCACCGAGGTGGGACGCAAGAAGAACCGCCGGGTCGAGGTCAGCTTCCCGCGGGCCTCGTGACCGGGGCGGGTACCGGAGTCGGCCGCATACTGCGGCGGATGACCAGGCTGCCCACCACCTTGTCGTGCAGACACTGGCGCAACGTCCGGTCCCAGCAGCAGGCCAGCGGGTCCAGCAGCCCGAGCACCGGCACCAGTCGCATGCCCAGATGGGCCAGGTGCCGCCCCAGGGCGGCCCCGTAGGACAGCGGGCTCCCGTCGGCGAGCCGTACGACGCTCAGTCCGCACAGGAGCTTGCCCAGGGTGCCGCCGCAACGGGCCGTCAGCAGCGGCGAGTAGAGGAAGAGCAGCGCCAGGGCCACCAGGACGCCGAGGTAGAACGGCGAGTTGTCCTTGCTGTCGCCGAAGGTGACGACCAGGCCGACGCCGGTGGTGACCAGGAACAGGACGCCGACGGCGAGCACCACGTCGATGAGGAGCGCGAGCAGCCGCAGCCCCCGGTTACCGAGGATGCGCGGGGCCGGCCCCTGGGGCGCCGGAGCCGCGGGGTACGCGGGGCCCGCCGGAAGTCCGGAGCCCGACGGAGGTATGTGTCTCGGTGGCGGTGTCGCGTTCATGCCGCGCATGTGACCATCCCGCCCCGCCCGGCGGCAACTTGATACCGGCAGCGCCCCTGGCGGCCGGAGCGCGTGCGCCCGACGTATTGAACCGTACGATCCAATAACTGCTAGCGTTTCCGTTATGGCGCGACCCAGGAAATTCGACGAGGGGCAGGCGCTCGACGCCGCGATGGACGCGTTCTGGGCCGCCGGCTATGCGGCGACCTCCACCCAGGACCTGTGTGACGCCACGGGCCTGGGGCGCAGCAGCATCTATCACACCTTCAAGAGCAAGCACGACCTCTTCGAGCGGGCGCTGGCCCGCTACATGGAGCACAAGAACGCCGAGCTCTTCACGCTGCTGGAGAGCGAGTTGTCCGCGCGGCAGAAGATCCGCGCGCTCCTGCAGCGGGTGATCGACGAGGAGTGTGCCGACGACGGGGACGGCCGCGGCTGTCTGGTGGTCAACACCTGTATCGAGGTGTCGGCCCATGACCTGTCGGTCGCGGCCTCGCTGGAACAGGACTACGGCGTACGGCTGGCGGCCCTCCGAGCCGTGATCGAGTCCGGTCAGCGCGACGGCGACATCGCGCCCGGCAAGGACGCCGGCACCCTCGCCCACCTCGTCATCGCCTCGGTCGGCGGGCTGCGCGTCTCGGCGCGGTCCGGCGTCGGCCGCGCCGCCCTGGAAGCCGTCGCGGACGCGACGCTCAGCACCTTCTGACGGCCTGGCGAACGCCTGCGGTCCGTCCGCCCGGCTGTCCGCCGCCCGGCGCACGCCCGCGGTCCGTCCGCCCGGCCGCCCGCCGCCCAGCGCACGCCCGCGGCCCGGCCCGCACGCCCGCCCCTGCCACCCCCCTCACCGCGCGTCCCCGCCCCGTACCGCCACCAGCACCGCCCCCGCCGCGGCGAGCGCGGCCACCGCGAGGCCGAAGGTGGTGGCCGCCGACGGGAGGCCGATGGCGTCGCTGAGGTAGCCGTCGGCGACCGGGAGGGCACCGGCGAGGACATAACCACCCGCGTTCAGCGCCGCGTTGGCCTCCGCGCGGCGGGTCGCCGGTACCTCACGGCTCAGCAGCGTCAGCCCGCCCAGCTGTCCGGCCCCCTGACCCGCACCGGCCAGGATCACCGCGGCGATCAGCGGGGGCAGAGTGCCGGTGTGCACGGCGGCGACCATGGCCAGGCCGGCCGAGACGGTGGCACCGCCGGCGGTGAGCAGGACCGTACGGACCGCCCGTCGCCCCAGCGCGAACTGCACGCCGGTGGCGGCCAGGAACATCGCCAGTGCCAAACCGCCCGGCAGTGCGCGGTTCGTCGTGCCGAGCAGCCCGGACAGCAGGGACGGCCCGAGCGACAGCACGAAGGCGGTGGCGCTGATGCCGGGGGCGAACGCGGCGAGCCCCAGGGCGAGATGGCGGCGGTTGTCCCGGGGGACGGCCGGCAGCCGCACCCAGGAGCCGGACGGGCCGCTCGCACCGGCGCCCGCCCGGCGCGGCGGCAGCGGCATCCTGGCCACCACCGCCAACGCCGTGACCAGCAGGGCGGCTTCGACGACGAAGACGGTGACGGTCGGCGCGGGCACGGTCTCCGACAGCACCCCGGCCAGTACGGGCCCGATCCCGGCGCCCAGCACCATCGCGGCGGAGGCGAGCAGCGGCCCCGTCCGGCGGCCGGCCGCGAGATCGGTGACGGCGGCCATTCCGGCCGACACGGCGGCACCGGTGGCCACTCCGGTCAGCAGACGGGCGACGACCAGCACGGCCACCGAGGGTGCGGTGGCGTAGAGGAGGCAGGCGACGATGCCCAGGAGCAGCGCCGGGACCAGTACCGGCTTCCGCCCGAGACGGTCCGCGGCCACGCCCGCCACCAGCAGCGCGCCGAGCAGTCCGGCCACATAGGCGGCGTACACCAGCGTCAAGGTGCCGGAGCGGAAGCCGAGTTGCCGCTGCCAGACGGCGTACAGCGGCATCGCCGCATTCGACAGGATGAAGAGCGCGACCACCGGCCAGGCGGCGAACCAGACCTCCCGGGTGGGCGGCGGCGCGGCCGGGAGCGGTGCGGTCGTGGGTGGCGTGGCCGTGGGTGGCGTGGTTGCCGCGGGCGCGGTCACGGGCACCGGTGCGGGCCGGGTTTCGGGCATGGGTGTGTCCCCTCCTCCAGCAAGTACGAGTTGATTCGTACAAGCGGTACGAGAAGATTCGTACAGTGCCACACAGTACGATGCAAGTCGTACTGAGTGACCGGGTGACCGGGGGACCGACCAGAAGGAGCGCCGGATGTCGTCCAAGGCGGGCGTGCGAGCCGAGCAGACCCATGCGACCGGGCAGGCCGCGGCGGCGGGAGAGGCGTCGCGGCGCGCCTTCGCGGCGGCGCAACGGCCCGTCCCGGACGGCGCCCCCGAGCCGCTGCCGGAGCCGGCGCGCGCCGCCCTGCGGCTGGAGACCGTCATGGGCGCGCTCAGCGATCCCCTGCGGATGCACATCGTGCGCACCCTCCTGCTGGAGTCGGAGGCCTTCGACCACACCTGTGGCTGGTTCGGCCTCGACCGGCCCAAGTCCTCGCTCACCCACCACTTCCGGGCGCTGCGGGACGCCGGGCTGATCCGTCAGCGGCAGTACGGGCTGGAGCGGCGCAGCCATGTCCGGGTGGACGACCTGGAGGCGCGGTTCCCCGGGCTGCTGGCACTGGTCGCCGACTGGCGGGAATGAGCGCGCGGACCGCCGTCAGCGGCGGGGCTGAACGCCCAGGCGCAGTCCGGGACGCACGCCCCAGCGCGCCATGGCGCCGGCCTCCGCCTCCAGGACGTGCCGGGCGCGGAGGCGGGGAAGCCCCAGCCGCCCCGGGGGCATGGTGCGTACGGCGAGCACGGTGAAGTCCCGGCTCAGATAGGCGACATCGATCGCGAACCGCATCCGGAAGGTGTGCACCCCGCTCGCCGGGGTGAGCAGCAGCGCCCCCTCGATGCCGTCGCGGCCCAACAGGCCCCGGGCGCGGGCGCGGTAGGACGCCGCGATCTCCACCGGAACGGCGCTCGCCGCGCCGTGCAGGACTCCCGGACCGTTCTCCCAACGCGCCATGCGCAGCGTTCTATCAGCTCCCGCACTCCAGGTCTTTCCCGGCGGACGGGCGCCGGACGGGCGCCGGACGGCTCTAGGGTCGACAGGTGTCATTGATGCTGATGGTTCTCGCCGCCGTCTACGGGGCCGCGGCCGGGCTGCTCATACCGCGGCCCGCCCACCGGATGGCCGTCGAGCCCGAGGAGGAGTGGCGCGCGGTCTGTCCCGGGGGGCATCCGATCACCGGTCCGGCCCGGGGCTGGCTGGGGCGCGGGCGCTGCCCGGACTGCGGGGCGTACGGGCCCGGCCCACTGCCGACGGCGGCGGCCACCGCACTGGTCTGCGCGGCCCTCGCGGCGGCCACCGGGCCGCGGCCGGAACTCGTCGCCTGGCTGGTGATGGCACCGGTCGCGGTGCTGCTGACCGCCGTCGACTGGCGGGCCCGGCGCCTCCCGGACGCGCTGACGCTGCCGCTCGCGGTGGCGGGAGCGGCGCTGCTGGGGCTCGGCGGCTGGCTGACGGGGGAGACCGGGGCATGGCGGCGGGCCCTGCTGGGCGGGCTGTTCCTCGGCGCCTTCTATCTCCTGCTCTATGTCGTGAACCCACGGGGCATCGGGCTGGGCGACGTCAAGCTCGCGGTCGGGCTGGGGATCGCCCTTGGGTGGTACGGCTGGCGCACCCTCGTCGTGGGCGGCGCGGCGGGGGTGCTGATCGGCGCGCTCTACGCCGCGGGGCTGCTGCTCGTACGGCGCGAGGCGTGGAAAGAGGCCATGCCACTGGGGCCCTTCATGATCATCGGGGCGTTCTGCGGGCTGCTCCTGGGCGCCGCCGCGGCGGCCTGACCCCCACCTGTGCCGGAGCCTCCGGCACACCCCGCTCCACCCGAGCCACGCCGCCGCGCGCGCCGGTGCACGCAGCACCCCTCCCGCGGGGTTATGGTGGAAACCCCCCCTCGGGCCGGTCCGTATCCCCCCCACGGACCGGCCCGCTTTTTTGTGCGCGCACGGGCGGCGAGTGGCCCCGCTGACATCGGGTGCGGTTCGGTTGCGCCCGGAAGGGGCGCGGGGAACTGCGCGACCAGCCACAACGCGGCCGCAGACGCATCACGGCACCTCCCGGCGCCTCCCGCGCGCGGAGCGCTTACCGCCGCGCCCAGATGTTCACACCGTCCGTGGTCCTGGCGAACTCGTCGATCTCGGCCAGCTCGGCCTCCGTGATCGCGGGGGCGTCGAGGGCCGCGATATTGGCCTCCAGCTGGGCGACGCTGCTGGCGCCGATCAGGGCGGAGGTCATCCGCTCGTCGCGCAGCACCCAGCCCAGGGCGAGCTGGGCCAGCGACTGGCCACGGCGGGCGGCGATGTCATTGAGGCCCCGGAGCCGCCGTACGACCTCGTCGGACAGCAGGTTCGGGTCCAGGGACTTGCCCTGGGCGGCGCGCGAGCCCTCGGGGATGCCCTGCAGATACTTGTCCGTCAGCATGCCCTGTGCCAGTGGCGCAAAAGAGATGCAGCCCATGCCCTCCGCTTCGAGGGTGTCCAGCAGCAGGTCGTCCTCGGTCCAGCGGTTGATCATCGAGTACGAGGGCTGGTGGATCAGCGCCGGTACGCCCATGGCGCGCAGGATGCCGGCCGCGTCCCGGGTCTGCTCGGCGTTGTACGAGGAAATGCCGACATACAGGGCCTTGCCCTGCTGCACGGCGGACGCCAGCGCGCCCATCGTCTCCTCGAGCGGGGTGTCGGGATCGAAGCGGTGCGAGTAGAAGATATCGACGTAATCGACCCCCATCCGCTTCAGGGAGGCATCCAGCGATGAGAGGAGATATTTCCGCGAACCCCATTCGCCGTAGGGGCCGGGGTGCATCAGATATCCGGCCTTCGTCGAGAGAATCATCTCGTCGCGGTAGCCACGGAAGTCCTGTGCAAAGATCTTTCCGAAGTTGAGCTCGGCGGACCCGGGTGGCGGACCGTAGTTGTTGGCCAGATCGAAGTGGGTCACGCCCAGGTCGAAGGCGCGGCGCAGGATGGCGCGCTGGGAGCTCAGGGTGCGGTCGTCCCCGAAGTTGTGCCAGAGTCCAAGGGAGATAGCGGGGAGTTTGAGTCCGCTGCGGCCCGTTCGCCGGTACTTCATCGAGTCGTAGCGGGAATCCGCTGCACGGTAGTCGGTGCCAGTCATGCTCATCTCCCTATCACGTACTTGTGACCTACCTGATTGGGCTGTCGAGACAGCCGAGAAGTAAAGTTGCCCACTTGAGGCGACGGGGCGACCGCCATTGGCACGGAGGGGCTGGACCACACATGCTGCGATCTTCCGGGATGCGCATCCCGTATCCGCCTGCACTGCGCAATCTGGTCTATCGGCTGTACGCGCGCAGGGTGGAGGGTCGCCTGGATCACACCCAGGTGCCCAAGCACATCGGCGTCATCCTGGACGGTAACCGGCGCTGGGCGCGGGCCGACGGGCGGACGACCGAGCAGGGCCACCAGGCCGGTGCGGCCAAGATCAGTGAGCTGCTCGGCTGGTGCGAGGAGACCGATGTCGAGGTGGTCACGCTGTGGCTGCTGTCGACGGACAACCTCGACCGGCCCGAGGCAGAGCTGAAGCCGCTGCTGGGCATCATCGAGAACACCGTGCGGGACCTGGCCGCCGACGGCCGCTGGCGGGTCCACCACGTCGGCAACCGCGATCTGCTGCCCACCGCCACCCAGCGGGTGCTCAAGGAGTCGGAGCAGGCCACCGTCGACAACACCGGCGTGCTGGTGAATGTCGCGATCGGCTACGGCGGCCGGCAGGAGATCGCCGACGCGGTGCGCTCCCTGCTGCTGGAACACGCCGAGCGTGGCACCTCCTTCGAGGAGCTCGCCGAGGTCGTCGACATCGACCTGATCTCCGAGCACCTCTACACCCGCGGCCAGCCCGACCCGGACCTGGTGATCCGTACGAGCGGGGAGCAGCGGCTGTCGGGCTTCATGCTGTGGCAGAGCGCCCATTCGGAGTACTACTTCTGCGAAGTCTTCTGGCCGGCGTTCCGGAAGGTCGACTTCCTGCGCGCCCTGCGCGACTACGCCGCCCGGCACCGGCGCTACGGCTTCTGAACGGCGTCCTGCCGAGCCGCTCCCGTTCCTCCAGGCGCGTTACATCCCAAACGCCCCATACGTCCCGGACATCCTTTGCTGTCACGGTGCGTCACCAGGCCCCGCCGGCCCCATGAACCGCCGGCGGGGCCTCTTCTGACGCTCCGTCCCCTCGGGTCTCACCCGAATGCCGCCGCCGCTGGACGATCACACGTCACCCAAGGTTCATCGGCCGTGCGTCATATGCCGTGGCATGGCAACGAGGGTTCGAGGGAATATCCCTTCCAGGTCGGCGTCAGGAACAAGCCATCAGGCGCCGCATCTCAGCGGACGGCATGGGGCCGTCCGCCCGGGAGGCCCTTTGCACATCACGGAGGTCCGTGCACACCGCACGGTCGACGCGGAGGGCCGGCGCTCGGCCCGCGCATTGTGGTCCGAGCCCGGTCCGGTCACTAGATGGCCGGGGGTCCCGGGGACGCCGCCCAGCAGCAGCTGGGAGAGCGGCGGTCCCGGGAGAACACCGCCCCGCGACGCCGTCGCACCCCAACCTCATCCGAGGGGGTTCGTCCACCCGTGGTGAACATCAAGCAGCGCCGTGAGAACGACCGGCGCACTTATGTCCTCGACACCAGTGTCCTGCTGGCAGACCCAGGCGCCATGGCCCGCTTCGACGAGCACGAAGTCGTGCTTCCGGTCGTCGTGGTCACCGAGCTGGAGGCCAAGAGGCACCACCCCGAGCTCGGCTACTTCGCACGGCAGGCGCTGCGCCTGCTGGACGAGTACCGGGTGCAGTTCGGGCGGCTGGACTCGCCCATCCCCATCGGGGATCTCGGCGGGACGCTCCGGGTCGAGCTGAACCACTCCGACCCCGGAATCCTGCCCGCGGGCTTCCGGCTCGGCGACAACGACTCACGGATCCTCGCGGTGGCGCGCAATCTGCAGGCCGAGGGGTATGACGTCACGGTCGTCTCCAAGGACCTGCCACTGCGCATCAAGGCCTCCTCGGTCGGGCTGCTGGCCGAGGAGTACCGCGCCGAGCTGGCGATCACCGACTCCGGCTGGACGGGGATGGCCGAGCTGACCATCTCCGCCGACCAGGTCGACGACCTGTTCGCCGCCGAGACCGCCCATGTGCCGGAAGTGTCCGAACTTCCGGTGCATACCGGACTTGTGCTGCAGTCCGAGCGCGGCAAGGCGCTCGGCCGGGTCACCTCGGACGGGGCGGTCCGGCTGGTGCGGGGCGACCGGGAGGTCTTCGGGATCCACGGCCGCAGCGCCGAGCAGCGGATCGCGCTGGATCTGCTGCTCGACCCGGACGTCGGCATCGTCTCCATGGGCGGGCGGGCCGGTACGGGCAAGTCGGCGCTGGCGCTGTGCGCGGGCCTGGAGGCCGTGTTGGAGCGCCGGCAGCACCGCAAGGTGATGGTGTTCCGCCCGCTGTACGCCGTCGGCGGGCAGGAGCTGGGCTATCTGCCGGGCAGCGAGGCGGAGAAGATGAGCCCCTGGGCGCAGGCCGTCTTCGACACGCTGTCCGCGGTGACCACCAAGGACGTCATCGAAGAGGTGGTGGGGCGCGGCATGTTGGAGGTGCTGCCGCTGACCCATATCCGCGGGCGGTCGCTGCATGATGCGTTCGTCATCGTGGACGAGGCCCAGTCACTGGAACGGAACGTCCTTTTGACGGTTCTGTCCCGTATCGGCGCCAACTCGCGCGTGGTGCTGACCCATGATGTCGCGCAGCGCGACAACCTCCGGGTCGGGCGGTACGACGGTGTGGTCGCGGTGGTGGAGAAGCTGAAGGGGCATCCGCTGTTCGCCCACGTCACGCTGAACCGCTCGGAGCGCTCGCCGATCGCGGCGCTGGTGACCGAAATGCTGGAGGAAGGCCGGATCTGACCGGTCATGAAGACGACGCCGCCCGGCGAAGCCAAGGAGCTTAGCCGGGCGGCGTTGTGCTGCGAGTGGATATCCGAAAATCGTTTGCCGTAAACGGGGTGTGAGCTTTCACACCCAGCGGGGAATTGATTCCCGGCGTGCCGGTCGGGCAGAGTCTGGGTCCTGTCAGGCCCCGCATACGGCAGCATCAACACCCCCAGCGGTGTGGAACGAACTCGAACTTCATAGCGAACAGCCGTATGCCGCCCGAGCACCACGCGGACCCCGAGGGGGACGTACCGGGCCAGTGCCTCCCGTGACCAGCCGGACCCACCCGTTCAACCGGGCCCGGAACAAGGGGAGACCAGCGCCAGGGGCACGATTGCGTCCGCGAGGTCACCTATGCGGACGATGCTGGAAGGAAAACGTGTGAGCCGGATCTCGGTCCGGGGATTCGCCGTGGCATCCGCCACCGCGGTCACCACCGTCGGCGCCGTGGTCGGCGTCGCTGCAGGCAACGAGCCCGCCTCGGTCGGCAACACCGAGGCCACCGCTGCCGACGCGACGATCGCCGACATCCCCGCGGGCGCACAGGCCCAGGTGCAGACGGCTTCCCTGACGCAGCAGGCGGACGACCAGTCCACCCAGGCGGACACGGCAGCCCTCAAGTCCGCGCAGGAGTCGGCCCGCAAGGCAGCTGCTGAGACCGCGCAGAGCAAGAAGGACGCGGCGGACGAGGCGAAGGCGAAGAAGGAAGCCGACGCGCGCAAGGAGAAGACGCTGGCCGCGTCCCGCTCCGCCACGCGCGACGCGGGCGACTTCGCCGTCAAGGGCTCGTACACGGTCGCCGAGACGCAGGCCATGGCCCGCCAGATGATGGCGAGCGACCAGTTCCAGTGCTTCAGCAACATCGTGGACCACGAGTCCACCTGGAACTACAAGGCCACCAACGCCAGCTCGGGCGCCTACGGGCTCGTCCAGGCGCTGCCCGGCTCCAAGATGGCCTCGGCCGGTGCCGACTGGCAGACGAACCCGGCCACCCAGATCAAGTGGGGCCTGAACTACATGAACGACCGTTACGGCAGCCCGTGTGGTGCCTGGTCGTTCTGGCAGGCCAACAGCTGGTACTAGGCCGTAAGCCGCACCACAGCACTTCCGAAACCCCCGAACGCGCCCGCGTCGGGGGTTTCGCGCGTGCTGCACAGGTAACGTCGTGCCGTCAGGTTGTGGCGCGTGGGAGGGGAAGAGGAAGGACATGTCCAGATTGCCTCAGTGGGTCGGTGGCCTCGGCGCCGGTCTGACGCGGCTCTCGCAGCGGCTGGAGGATCAGCGCCGCCGTGCGGAGGCTTCGGCGGCGGCAGGCGACCCGGATGAGCTGAGGCGTGCCGGGCACGCGGACGCCCCCGCGGTCGAAAGCCCGGCGGTCGACGGTCCGGAGGGCGACGGCTCGGCGGGCGACCGCCCGGTGGGCACGCTCACCGTCCCCCGTACCCAGCTGCCCAAGGCGGTGGACGGGGTGCCGGGGCCCGGGTCCGAGCAGGTGCCGCCAGCCACCGCGGGCAGCCCGCCGGAGTCGGTGCCCGCACCGCCCTCCTACGCCCCGGCCGTCGCGGCCCGCCCGGAGCCGGTGGACGCGGTGCCGTGGGGCGTACGGGTCGCCGCGGAGGCGAGCTGGCGGCTGCTGGTGCTGGCCGCCACCCTGTGGGTGCTGGCGCGCGTCATCACCACCATCGAACTGGTCGTGCTGGCCTTCATCGCGGCGACGCTGATCACCGCGCTGCTGCAGCCCTCCGTGGGGTGGCTGCGTGCGCGCGGGCTGCCGCGCGGGCCGGCCACCGCGCTGACCTTCATCAGCGGGTTCGTGATCATGGGCCTGGTCGGCTGGTTCGTGGTGTGGCAGGTCCAGGACAACATCGACTCGGTCTCCAGCCGTATCCAGGAGGGCATCACCGAGCTCAAGGGCTGGCTGCTGAAGAGCCCGTTCCATGTGACCGAGAGTCAGATCAACCACATCGCGAAGAATCTGCAGGACGCGGTCGGCGCCAACACCGAGGCGATCACCTCGGCCGGCCTGGAGGGCGTCACCGTCATCCTGGAGGTGTTCACCGGCATCCTGCTCGCGATGTTCACCACGCTCTTCCTGCTCTACGACGGCCGGCGGATCTGGAACTGGCTGCTCAAGCTGGTCCCGAGCGCGGCCCGCGAGGGCGTGGCCGGGGCCGGGCCGCGGGCCTGGCGCACCCTGACCGCCTACGTTCGCGGCACGGTCGTCGTCGCCCTGATCGACGCCATCTTCATCGGCATCGGGCTCTACTTCCTCAATGTGCCGCTGGCCGTCCCGCTCGCCGTCTTCATCTTCCTGTTCGCCTTCATCCCGCTGGTCGGCGCAGTGGTCTCGGGCGCGCTGGCCTGTGTCATCGCGCTGGTCGCCAACGGGGTGTTCACCGCCCTGATGGTGCTGGCGGTCGTGCTGGCCGTCCAGCAGATCGAGGGCCATGTCCTGCAGCCGTTCATCCTGGGCCGGGCGGTCCGGGTCCATCCGCTCGCGGTGATCCTCTCGGTCGCCGCGGGCGGGCTGATCGCGGGCATCGGCGGCGCGGTCGTGGCGGTCCCCCTGGTGGCGGTCACCAACACGGTGGTCGGCTACCTCCGTTCCTACTCCAGGGAACAGGCGCTGCGGATGTCGGTGGCCCCGCGCGGCGCCACCGCGCTCGGAGTGGCCCCGACGCCGCCCCCGGAGCCGCGCCCGTCCCAGGGGCACCAGGAGTAGCCCCACCTCGCACCGGACGCACAGAACCCCCGCAGACGCCAGGTCTGCGGGGGCTCTGTCTGCGGGTGTCCGCGCGTACCGGGAATTACTCGGCGAGCGCGGCCTCGGCGTCCAGGGTGGCGCCGACGGCCTGCAGGACGGACGCGATCTTGACGGCCTCCTGGATCGTCTCGCGGTCCACACCGGCCTTGCGGAGCACCTGCTCGTGCGAGTCCAGGCACATACCGCAGCCGTTGATGGCCGAGACGGCCAGCGACCACAGCTCGAAGTCGACCTTGTCCACGCCCGGGTTGCCGATGACGTTCATCCGCAGACCGGCGCGCAGGTTGCCGTACTCCGGGTCCGACAGCAGGTGCCGGGTCCGGTAGAAGACGTTGTTCATCGCCATGATGGCCGCGGCCGACTTGGCGGCGGAGTACGCCTCGGCGGAGAGGTTGGCCTTGGCCTCCGGCTCCAGCTCGCGCAGCACCTTCGGCGAGCGCGAGGCGATCGCGCAGGCCAGAACGGTGCCCCACAGCTGCTGCTGCGGCAGGTCACTGTTGCCGATGACCGAGCCGAGGTTCAGCTTGAGGTCCTTGGCGTAGTCCGGGACCGCGGACTTCAGTTCGTCGAGAGCCATGTCAGATCTGCCTCCAGTTCGCTAGCTGCGGTTCACTCGCCCGAGAGCAGCGCGACCGGGTCGAGGGTCTCGTCGCCCTTGCTCCAGTTGCAGGGGCACAGCTCGTCGGTCTGCAGCGCGTCGAGGACCCGGAGGACCTCCTTGGGGTTACGGCCGACGGAGCCGGCGGTCACCATGGTGAACTGGATCTCGTTGTTCTGGTCGACGATGAAGACGGCGCGCTGCGCGAAGCCGTCCTCGCCCTCGATGCCCAGGTCGCGCATGAGCTCGTGCTTCGAGTCGGCGAGCATCGGGAAGGGCAGGTCGGTCAGGTCCGGGTGGTCCTTGCGCCAGGCGTGGTGCACGAACTCGGAGTCGCCGGAGAAGCCGAGGACCTGGGCGTCACGGTCGGCGAACTCGTCGTTCAGCTTGCCGAAGGCGGCGATCTCGGTCGGGCACACGAAGGTGAAGTCCTTGGGCCACGCAAAGACGATCTTCCACTTGCCCTCGTAGGTCTTGTGGTTGATCTGCTCGAACTCCTGGCCCTTTTCCAGCGAAACGCAGGCGGTCAGGTCGAACTCGGGGAACTTGTCACCGACAGTGAGCACGTACTCTCCTTGTTGCGCAGAAAGTCCCTTTTGAGGACTTTCCTTGAGGCTTGGACGGGTTACACAGTGGCACAGCAGCCATTGATCAGGGAAATAGCTAGACTGGTTGATGTTGATCGGAGGTGGTTATCAGTGGCGTCACCGGCAAGCCTGGGAGGCCGTCCCCGCCAGCCCAGCCTGGCGCAGCTGCGGGCGTTCGCGGCGGTGGCCGAGCATCTGCATTTCCGCGAGGCGGCGGCCGAGATCGGTATGAGCCAGCCCGCGCTGTCCGGGGCGGTCTCCACGCTGGAGGAGACCCTCGGAGTGCAGCTGCTGGAGCGTACGACGCGCAAGGTGCTGCTGTCGCCCGCGGGGGAGCGGGTGGCCGCCCGGGCCCGTGCGGTCCTGGAGGCCGTCGGGGATCTGATGGAGGAGGCGGAGGCGGCCCGCGCACCCTTCACGGGCGTACTGCGGCTCGGCGTCATCCCGACCGTCGCCCCGTATCTGCTGCCGGCCGTGCTGCGGCTGGTCCATGACACCTACCCCGACCTGGACCTCCAGGTGCACGAGGAGCAGACCGCGTCCCTCCTGGACGGTCTGGCCCACGGTCGACTCGACCTGCTGCTGCTCGCCGTCCCCCTCGGCGTCCCCCAGGTCGCCGAACTCCCGCTCTTCGACGAGGACTTCGTCCTGGTCGCGCCCAAGGAGCACTGGCTCGGCGGCCGCGGTGACATCCCGCGCCAGGCCCTCCAGGAACTGGATCTGCTGCTGCTCGACGAGGGCCACTGCCTACGGGACCAGGCCCTGGACATCTGCCGGGAGGCCGGCCGCGACGAGAACACCCCGGTGACGACCAGTGCGGCGGGCCTGTCCACCCTGGTGCAGCTGGTGGCCGGCGGCCTCGGTGTCACCCTCCTGCCCCGCACCGCGCTGCGGGTCGAGACCGGCCGCAACGACCAGCTCACGACCGGCTACTTCGCGGATCCGGCCCCCTCGCGCAGAATCGCCCTGGCCATGCGGACGGGCGCCGCCCGCCAACAGGAGTTCGAGGAGTTCGCGGAGGCGCTGCGGGGGGCGTTGCGGGGGCTGCCGGTGCGGATCGTGAAGGGGTGAGGGTCAGGGGCGCTACGGAGTGCGACGCCTGGCATCGTCCAGGGTCTGGGCCACGTCCAGCGTAACTTCGGCGCCGATGGACTCCGGGAGGGTGACCTTCTCCCCGGCTACATGGATGCGGTGTACGGCGTAGCCGTCCTCCATGGGCTCGGTGAGGACGTGGAGGCGTTCGTGCTTGCGGTCGACGATCACATACACCGGAACCCTCGCGGAGCCGTAAGCGGTGACCTTCGTACGCAAGTCGTTCGTGTAATTGCCGGAGGTGATCTCAAGGACCATGCGGAATGCCGCTGGGTCACAGCACTCGTACTGGATGATGTGGTCCTCGATGTCGGCGTCCACTACGCAAAGGTCCGGTACGGCGAAGTTCTCCGGGCCGTCCGGGAGCCACAGGCCGAGGCCTTCGAGGACTTCGGTTTCGCCGCCGTCCAGGCCGGCCGCGACGAAGGGGCGCCTGAGGCGGGACAGCCCCTTCGCGTGGGCGGGGTCGGGGGGTGGGGTCACAGTGAGGACGCCTCCGAGGATCTCGACGCGGTGGCCAGGGAGCTGCTTCATGAGCTGGTCGGCCTGTTCGAGGAGCGTCAGGGGCCGGTGTTCACCCGCGTACGGACCCTCGGCAGCTGCTGCGGACATTGCACGCCTCCCGTTGCCTGGTGCCGAGGTCATCATCGTAGGCCGGGCGCCCGCGCACGTCTCGTCCGAGAGCGTTCACCCGTTCGTGGGGTCACTCTGCACGATGCGCCGCCGGGCGCCCGCTCCATGAGGCCGTGGAGCGCCCGCAGGGCTCAGGCCACCGCCGCCCGCGTATACGTCAGAAAGGCCGCCCCGCTCTGGAGGACGGTGTGCTCGGTCAGCTCCCAGGTGCGGGGATCGAAGGCGGTGTCCCGGGAGAAGAGCGGGATGCCGCTGCCGACGGTGAGCGGGCTCAGCTTGACGATCAGCTGGTCGATCTCCGGGTAGAGCACACCGGCGAGTTCGCTGCCGCCCAGCAGCCAGATGTCCTTGCCGTCCGCGTCCTTCAGTTCGCGCACCTTGGCCACCGGGTCGGTGGCCACCAGCTCCACGGCCGGGTCAGGGCTCTCGGTCATGGTCCGGGAGAAGACCAGATGCCGCAGGTGGGGATAGGCGTCGGTGAGGCCGGCCCGGAGGCCGATCTCGTAGGTGCGGCGGCCCTCCAGGACGGTGTCGAAGTGGGTGCCCTCGTCGGTGATGCCGAGTGCGGACCGGGCCTGGACGGGCAGGATTTCCGGGAGTTCGGCGGCCAGGTGCTTGATGTAGTCGTCGGCGATCGGCCAGAAGCCGTCCGGGCCGGTGGGGTCCGCGCCGTCAGGGCCCGCGATGAAGCCGTCGAGAGTGGAAGCGATGCAGTAGACGAGTCGGCGCATGAAGGGCCCCCCTTGGGCAGTTGGTGTGCACTGCTGCGCCGGAATGATCTCGCAGATTCACTCCGTACGCAGGCCATCCGGCCGCATCAGGCGCCACAACAGCGGCAGCGAGAGCGCGGTGACCCCCAGGATGACGGCCGCCGCGGTGCCGCTGAGGGTGAGGATGCCCGACCAGTCGAGCCGGAGCGGGCGGTCGACCATGTGGAGGAGCAGTGCGCCGAGGGACACCCCGCAGCCGACCGCCAGGGCCAGGCCGAGGGCCACCGGGACGGCGGTCTGCCACAGGACCGAGCGGCCCAGTACGGCGCGCGGTGTGCCGAGGGCCTCCAGGGCGGACAACATCCGGGCGCGCTCACGGAGTTGCTCCAGGGCGGTGATCAGCAGGCCGCAGCCGATCAGCAGCAGTACGGCGGCGGCGCCGGCGGTCAGACCGTGGCGGAAGACCGTGATGGCGTCCTCGGTGCCGTCGCCGGAGGTGAACACGGCGGTGCCCACGGCGATCCGGGCGGCCGCGTTGCGGACGTGTTCGATCGCGTCGGGGGCGTGCGGGTCGAGCCGCAGCAGGACGGTGAGGCCGGGGTGGCGCAGCAGCGTCGCGTCCAGCGCGCCGGGGGTGGCGAGCACACCGATACCCGTGACGTCGGGCGCGAGACCGTAGGACACGGCGGTGGTGTGGCGGGCGCCGCGCGGGACGGACCAGTGCGCGGGCGCCCGGTGGTCGTTGTCGCTGCCGACCGGGTCGAGGGCCAGCCGGGTGCCGGGGGCCGGGAGCGGGACGGAGGCCTCGCGGTCCGTGGAGAGGAAGACATCGCCGTCGGAACAGGTGCCGATGTGGGCGAGCCGGCGCAGGGTGCCGCAGCCGGCGACGGTCACCGGATACGGCTCGGGGTCGTCGCGGTCCTCGGGGGCGGTGTGCGCCATGGCCCGGTGGTGGCGGACGGAGTCCGCATAGCCGGAGACCAGGCCGTGCGCCTCGCGGACGCCGGGGGCCGCGCGCAGCCGGGCGGACATCCGCGGGGCGCGGCCGGCGGGCACCGTACCGGAGCGCGCCACGACCTCGGTCCAGGCGGGCCGCTGCATCCGCTCGGCGAGGTCCTGGGAACCGGTCAGCAGCACCTGCACGGCGACCGCGCCGGCCACCGCCACGGTGATCCCGCTGACCGAGCGGCTGGCCGTGGTGCTGCTCAACTGCAGCCGCCGTACGGCAAGATGCCAGGACTGGCCGCCGAAGCCCGCGCGGCCCAGGCGGGCCACCAGCGCGTCCAGCAGCCAGGGCAGCAGCGCCGCCACCCCCAGCAGAAGCAGTGACACCCCGAGGAGCACCTGGGCGTCGGCGGTGTCGCCGGGACCCAGCCCGCCGATCGCCTGCGGCAGCAGCAGCGCCACCCCGGCGGCCGGCAGCAGCACCCGCCACCACAGCCGGCGGCGCAGCGGCGGTGCCGTACGGGTGACGCCCAGCGGCTCCACGGCGACCCGCCGCAGGGTGAACAGGGTGACGCCGACCGCGCAGAGCGGGACGGCCGACGCGATGGCGCAGACGAGCGCGGCGTCGGGCACCACATCGGAGGGAAAGACGCCGAGGCCGAAGAGCGAGAGGCCGGCGAGCGGGGCCCGGCCGGCCAGGAACAGCGCGGCGCCGGTGAGCAGACCGCACAGCGCGCCGGCCAGCGCCTCGCCCGCGGCGATCCGCCGGGTGGTGGCCCGGTCCGCGCCCACCAGCCGGAGCGCGGCGAGCCGCCGGTCGCGGCGCTCCCCGCCGAACCGCACCGCGGTCGCGATGAAGACGGCGACGGGGGTGAGCACCGCGACACAGCACACGAGGATGATCAGCACCACGAGGGGGCTCGCCCGGAACGGTGTGCCGTGGTCGCCGAACGCGGTGATCCGCTCGACCCCGTTGCCGGGCCGCGGCAAGCCGTCGCTGCCCTGGTAGAAGAGGAGTTCGCCGGGGTGGGTGAGGCCCTCGTCGCCGATGGTGTCGGTGATCCGCAGATGCGGGAAGCGGGCCTTGAGCAGTGCGCCCTCGGGCGAGGACAGCAGTTCGGCGAGGGCGGGGGAGACGGCCAGTTCGCCGGGGCCCGGCAGCCGGGACAGGCCCGGCGGGACGGGGGCGTGCGGACCCTCGGCGGCCAGGATCCGGCCGTGCAGCGGCAGTTCGCGGTAGCCGCTGGAGGAGGAGACGGTCAGCAGGGATTGGTCCGAGGGGCCGGTCCCTTCCGCGACGGGCACGACGGAGCGGGCCGACTGCCGGTGTGTGGCGGCGTTCAGCGCGTTCGGGACGGCGGCCGCCAGCAGCAGGACCGCGACGCCGAGGCCGACGCCGAGCGCCGTCAGGGCCGTACGGAGCAGGCCCTCGCGGCCGCCGCTGAAGGCGAACCGGGCGCCCATGGTGAGGTCGGCACACCAGCGGCGGGCGGTCCGGCCCCGGGTGCGGTCCGCGCGGGAAGGGCCGGGCATCGCCGCGCTCACTCCGTCCGCAGCCCGTCGGGCCGCATCATCCGCCACAGCGGCGGCAGGCTCAGCGCCGTCACGAACAGGATCACCGCGCCGCCGATACCGGTCATCCCCGCCACCACCGGTTTGTCCACCGTCACCACGCTGTCCAGCATCGTCAGCAGCAGCGTCCCGAGTGCCAGTCCGCAGCCCAGCGCCAGGCCCAGGCCGAGCACGACCGGGATGGCGGTCTGCCACAGCACCGACCAGCCCAGGGTGGTGCGGCGGGTGCCGTAGGCATCGAGGGTGGACAGCACCCGGCGGCGCTCGTGGAGCTGCTCGACGGTGGAGATGATCAGGCCCGTGCCGATCAGCAGCAGGGTGACGACGGCGCCGGCGAAGAGGCCGTTGCGGACGCTGGAGTACTGCGCGTCATGCGGATTGTCGACCGCGGAGAACTCGTTCATCGTCGGGTCGATATGGGCCGCGGTGGTGCGGATGTGCTCCACCGCGTCCGGGGTGCCACGGTCGAAGGTGACCTTGAGCTCCATGGTGGGGGACCGGAACCGGCCGATGTCGACCGCGGACGGCGTGGCCAGCAGATCGTAGGGGACGCGGTCGGGAGCGCGTCCCGGGTGGAGCAGCCGGGCCTCGCGGGCCGCCGTGGGGATCTTCCAGGGCCGCGGCGCAGCCGGATCGCCCTGGAAGTCCGGAGGGTTGAGGTCGACGGCCGCGCCGGGCGCGAGGGCGGCGTCCCGGCCCCGGGCGCCGGTGAGGAACACCTCGCCGTCCCGGCAGGAGCCCACCCGGGCCAGGGTGCGCAGTTCGGCGCAGCTGCCGACGGCGATCGTCGCGTAGCGGCCGGCGGACCGGGAGTTCCCGGCGGCGGGCCGGCGGGCGACGTTCGCGTCGATCGTGCCGCGGACCGCCGCCACCCCGGGGGTGGCACGCAGCGCGGTGAGCGCCCGCTGGACCTGCGGCCAGTCGTGGGCGTTGCCCCACAGCCCGATCCGCGGCGCCTTGCCGGACTCGGCGTAGGCCTGGGCGTAACCGGTCTGCATACCGGTCATCAGCATATGGATCGCGATGGCGCCGGCCACCGCGACGGTGATGCCGCTGACCGCGCGGGTGGCCGAGCCGCTGCTCAACTGCAGTCGGCGGACGGCGAGTTGCCAGGACACCGGGCCGCCGTGCAGCCGGCCGACCACCGCGTCCACCAGCCAGGGCAGCAGCGCGGTGACACCGAACAGCAGCAGCATCGCCCCGGCCGCGAGCCGGACGGTGTTGAACGGGGTGTCCCGCCACGGGAATTCCCGGGCCAGCGGCACCAGCAGCAGGGCGCCCACGGCGGGCAGCGCCACCCGCCACCACAGCCGGCGGCGGACCGTCGGGCGGTTGCGGACGACGCCCAGCGGCTCGACGGTGACCCCGCGCTGCGCGAACAGCGTCACCCCCACCGCCGCCGCCGGCACGAGCACGGCGATCAGCGCCACGGCGAGCGGCCCCGGCGTCACGTCCGAGGGGAAGACATTGATGTCCCACAGCGTGATCACCGAAGCGAACTGCCGGCCGCCCAGGAACAGCGCCCCGCCCGCCACCAGCCCCAGCAGCGAGCCGAACAGCGCCTCACCCGAGGCGATCCGGCGGGTCGTGCGGACATCGGCGCCGACCAGCCGGAGCGCGGCCAGCCGTCTCTCCCGGCGCTCGTTGCCGAACCGTACGGAGGTGCCGATGAAGACCATCACCGGCGTCATCAGCGCCACACAGGTCATGATCACCAGGACCACGGCGGGCGCCCGCATCGGCAGCGGGTTCCAGCCCTTGCCGAAGTGGTCGATGCGATAGCCGTCGGGCGCGGCCAGGGTGGCGCTCTGTGCGAGATAGGTGAGCTCTCGCGGGCCGCGCAGACCCTCGTCGCCGATGACACCGGCCACCCGGAAGTCCAGCCGCTCGCGCAGCAGCGCGCCCTCGGGGGAGGCCAGCAGTTCCTTGAGCGCCGGGGAGACCAGCATCCGGCCGGGGCCGGGGAGTTGGCGGACGCCGGGCGGGACCGGCGGATGCGCGCCGTCCGGGCGCACCAGGCGGCCGCGGACCGGCGCACCGTGGAAGAGGGTGTCGGCCGAGGCGTAGCGCAGGGTGTTGTCGGCGGGCAGGGGCTCGTGTGACTGGCCCAGGTTCTCGCGGGCCTTCTCCCGGCCGTGCCAGGAGTCCATCAGCGTGGGCACGGACGCGCCGAGCAGCAGGACGGCCACGCCCAGGGCGACACCGGCGGCCGTCAGCGCCGTACGGATCCAGCCCTCGCGGCCCCCGCCGGCCGCGAACCGCATCCCCATCGCGAGGTCACGGGCCCAGGTCCCGGGGCCGGTGCGCGGGGTGGCGAGCGGGGCCGGGGAGGCCGGCGCGCGGTCGTCACCGTGCCCGCCGCCGGAGCCGGCGGGCGAGCGCAGCGGGCTCATATCAAGCCCGCCAGCATGTCCTTCACTTTGCCGTCGCGGACGACGATCTCCCGGTCGGAGTAGGCGGCGACCCGGGCCTCGTGGGTGACCAGGACCACCGCGGCATTGCTCTCCCGGGCGGCGTTGGTCAGCAGGGTCAGTACGCGTTCGCCGTTGAGCGAGTCCAGGGCGCCGGTGGGCTCGTCCGCGAAGATGACCCGCGGCCGGGTGGCGAGGGCGCGGGCGACCGCGATCCGCTGGCCCTGGCCGCCGGATATCTCACCGGGCCGCCGGTCGTGCACGGCCTTGACCTCCAGCTCCTCCAGCCATGCGCGGGCCTGCCGCTCGGCCTCCTTGCGCTTGGTGCCGTTCAGCCGCAGCGGCAGCGCCACATTCTCCAGCGCGGTCAACTCCGGTACCAGCTGGCCGAATTGGAAGACGAAGCCGAAGTCGGTACGGCGCAGGGCGCTGCGCTGTGCGTCGCTGAGGCGGGTCAGGGTGTGCGGACCGTAGCGGACGGTGCCGGAGTCCGGGCTGATGATCCCGGCCAGGCAGTGCAGCAGGGTCGATTTGCCGGAGCCGGACGGGCCCATGACGGCGACGACCTCACCGGGGTGGATGGAGAACTCCGCGCCGTCCAGCGCCGGTGTCGCCCCGTAGGCCTTGTACAGCCCCTCCGCCGCGAGCAGGGATCCCTCCGGCGTCATGCGCGGACCGCTTCCGCCAGCTTGTCCAGCCGCGCGGCGGTCAGCTCCAGCCAGCGCAGATCGGCTTCGAGATGGAAGAGCGCATGGTCGCAGATCAGCTGGTCGGCGAGGTCACCGGTGCGCTTGCGCTCGGTCAGCCCGCGCATCAGCCGCAGATGCTCGGCGCGCTGGGTGTCCAGCAGTCCGGCGGCGTTACGGTCGGTCAGCAGCGCCAGGACGACCTTGGTGTAGAGCGTCGACTGGAGATACGGCTCGGGCTTCTCCGGACGGGCCAGCCACTGGGCCACATCGGTGATCCCGGCGTCCGTGATCGCATACCGCTTCCGCTCCGGACCGGCACCGGCCTCCACGGCGTCCACCTCGACCAGACCGTTCTTCAACAGCCGGGACATCGTGGAGTAGACCTGCCCGTAGTGCAGCGGACGGTCCTGCCCGAAGTGCTCGTCGAAGGCCCGCTTGAGGTCGTAGCCATGGCGGGGACCGGACTCCAGGAGGCCCAGCAGCGTATGACCGATTGACATGCCGACCACCTTACTCGTGGGTGTGTCGTCGGTGTATACGTGTGTTGTATAGCGGCCTGACCGGGGGCGGCAGTCGGCCCGGGGGACGGGGGTGTTCATTCCGTTCGCAGCCCGTCGGGGCGCATCAGCCGCCACAGCGGCGGGAGGCTCAGCAGGGTGACGAGGAGGACCAGGGCCGCACCGGCTCCCGCCATCGGCCAGATCACCGACCAGTCGGGCGAGGATTCGCCGACCAGGCGGAGCAGGGTGAGCCCCAGCCCGCAGCCGCCCACGACGGCGAGCGCCAGCCCGAGCGCCACCGGAACGGCGGTCTGCCACAGGACCGACCAGCACAGGTCGGCGCGCCGGGTGCCGAACGCCACCAGGACCGCCAGCAGCCGGCGGCGCTCCCGCAGTTGTTCCAGTGTGGTGACCAGCATGCTCGCCGCGATCAGCGCCAGCGTCACCGTCGAGGCGACCAGCAGCCCGGTGCGCACCGTGGAGAACTGATGGTCCCGCTCGGTGTTCCGCAGCGTGCGGACGTCCGCCCACGGATCGAGGCGGGCCGCGGTGTTGCGGGCGTACTCGGCCGCGTCCGGGACCCGGGGGTCGAGCGTGAGCATCGCCTCGGCCACCGGGGCGGCGAGGTCCGGCACCGGGACCGCCGACGGAGTGGCGAAGATCCCGAAGACCACATCGCCCGCCGGGCCGGTGCGCGAGGGGACGGTCCTGGCCGTCTCCGGGACGGTCCACAGCGGCGGCCGGCCCTTGGCCCGTGGCCCGTCCGGTTCGCTCTGGAGCAGCACTTCCCCGCCCGGCTGCGCGGTCCGTGCGAGAGCGCCGTCGCCGACCGCTCCGCTGCTGTCCCGGACGAGGAAGACATCGCCGTCCTTGCATGGGCCCAGGCGCGCCAGCTCCCGGAGGCTGCGGCAGTCACCGACGGTCAACGGGGCGGCGGAGTCGAAGGCCCGGCCCCCGGGGCGCGACACCGTGGAGTGCAGGACGGCGGTGGCCCCGCGGACCCCCTCGGTCGCACGGAACTCGTCGAGCACCTTCCGGTGGGTGACGGCACCCCGGGCCGGTAACGCGACGGTGAGCTGGGCCCGCGACGTGTCCTGCCCCGTCACGCTCGTGAAGTCGTCCTGGACGGCGGCCAACAGCATCTGCAGCGCGATGGCGCCGGCCACCGCGACGGTGATGCCACTGACCGCGCGGGCCGCGGCGCCGCTGTTCAACTGGAGCCTGCGGACGGCGAGCTGCCAGGGGACCGGGCCGCCGCGCAGCCTGGCCACCACCGCTTCCACCAGCCACGGCAGCAGCACGGTGATCCCCAGGAGCACCAGCAGCGCACCGCCCGCGAGCAGATAGGGATCGACCCGGGCCTCCGCCGGTGCCGGGCCGGCCCTGCCGGTCAGCAGCAGCATCACCGCGCCGAGGACCGGCAGCGGCAGCCGCCACCACACCCGCCGGCGCCGGGGCGTGTGGTGGCGTACGACGCCCAGCGGTTCGACGGTGACACCGCGGAGCGCGACGAGGGTGACGATGACCGCGCAGAGCGGTACGGCGAGGGCGATCAGCGCGGTGAGCGCGGGGTCCGGGACCAGGTCGGAGGGGAAGGCATTGACGTCCCAGACGGTGATCCGCCCGCTGAACCGGCGGGCGAGCAGGAACAGGCCCGCCCCCAGCACCAGCCCGCACAGCGCCCCGCACAGCGCCTCCCCGGCCGCCATCCGGCGGGTCATCCGGCTGTCCGCGCCCATCAGCCGCAGCGCGGCCATCCGGCGGTCGCGGCGCTCGCCGCCGAAGCGCACGGCGGTGGCGAGGAAGACGGCCACCGGCATCAGCAGCACCACACAGGCCTCGATGACGATGACGGTGAGCCGGGGGCCCATCGGTGACGTGGGGAGCTCGCCACCGAAGTGGCTGATGCGGGGCGTCCGGGCAGAGGCGGTGAGGGTGTCATCGCCCGCGTAGTAGGTCAGTTCGCCGGGTCCGACGAGTCCCGGGGCGGCGATGGTGCCCACCACCGTGCGGCCGAGCCGTTCCCGCAGCAGCGCGCCGTCCGGTGCGGCGAGCAGTTCCTTGAGCGCGGGCGAGACCACCATCTCGCCGGGCCGCGGCAGGGTGCGCACACCGGGCGGGTGGACGGGGGCGGGGCCGTCGGGCCGCAGCAGTACGCCGTGGACTCCGTCGCCGCGGAAGACCGTGTCACGGTCCGTGTACAGCAGGGTCCTGGGGCCGGGCCGGGTCCCCTTCTCGGTGTTCGCGTCGATGAGCCGGGCCTCGCGGCGTGCCTGATGGCTGTCCATGAGGTGCGGGACCGAGGCGGCACCGAGCAGCAGCATCACGCCGAGCCCCACGCCGACCGCGGTCAGGAGCGTACGGGCCCAGCCCTCCCGGCCGGTGCCGACGGCGAAGCGGGCACCCCGTGCGAGGTCACGGGCCCAGGCGGCAGGGATGCTCCTCCTCATGGGCGGACCTCCGGGAGTGCGGGCGGGGGGACTGGTCCCGGGTGGCCTGTGCACGTACCGGGCCAGGGGCGTGGACGCACTCTACACGAGCTCTATACATGGTGTGTATAGAGCTCGTGTTTCACTCGCCCCCCGGCTCCTTCGGTGGCCGCCCCCGTCGCGGTGGTGCCCCCGCTCCCTTCGGCAGCCGGCCCGCTTCCGACAGTGCCTTGCGGAGCAGGAACTCGATCTGGGCGTTGGCGCTGCGCAGTTCGTCGCCGGCCCAGCGCGCCAGGGCGTCGTGGATCAGCGGGTCCAGCCGCAGCAGCACCTGCTTGCGCTGCTGCGGCCGTCGCGCGGGGGCCGGCTCGTTCCCGGAGCCGGTCTCCCTGGGGGCGTCGGTGCTCACTGGTAGAGCGAGCCCGTGTTCAGGACCGGCTGGGCGGCCCGGTCGCCGCACAGCACCACCATCAGATTGCTCACCATGGCGGCCTTGCGCTCCTCGTCCAGCTCGACGATGCCCTGCTCGCTGATCCGTGCCAGTGCCTGCTCGACCATGCCGACCGCGCCCTCGACGATCTGCTGGCGGGCCGCGACCACCGCGCCGGCCTGCTGGCGCTGCAGCATGGCGGAGGCGATCTCGGGGGCGTAGGCGAGGTGACTGAAGCGGGACTCGATGATCCGTACGCCGGCGGCCTGGACCCGGGCGGTCAGCTCCAGGGCGAGCTTCTCGGTGATCTCCTCGGCGTTGCCGCGCAGGGACAGGGCGTCCTCGTCGTGCGCGTCATAGGGGTACTCGATGGCGATGTGCCGGACGGCCGCCTCGGTCTGGGTGGCGACGAACTCCAGGAAGTCGTCGACCTCGAAGAGCGCCTGGGCGGTGTCCTCGACCTGCCAGACCACGATCGAGGCCAGCTCGATCGGGTTGCCGTAGGCGTCGTTGACCTTCAGTACCGCGGTCTCGTGGTTGCGCACCCGGGTGGAGATCTTGCGGGCGCTGGTGAGCGGGTTGACCCAGCGCAGTCCGTCGGTGCGGATGGTGCCGACGTAACGCCCGAAGAGCTGGATGACGCGGGCCTCGCCGGGCGCGACCATCTTCACGCCGGTCATGCAGAAGAACGAGGTGAGCAGCAGCAGGACGCCGCCGATGAACATCGGGACGGCGGCCGCGTCCTTGCCGGCGGAGCCGAGTATGCCGCCGACGATCAGCAGGCCGACGCTCAGCGCGACGCCGAGCACGGTCAGCAGCAGGGCCAGCCCGCCCCCGATGCTGTGCGCCGGGACCTCGCGGACCTGCGGCCTGGGCATCTCGGGGGCGTCGACGCCGAGGTCGCCGCCGGGGTGGTCGGCCGGCGTCTGGCCTGACGTGTCGGCCGGTGTCTGGTCGGACATAGGGGTCCCCGTTTCTCCAGGTGCGGCAGGTGATGTCCGCCGCAATTGGTGATGTCGCTGGTCTAGCAAAGTGATAGCACTTTATCTAGCGCCGCGTACCGGCGTCCAGTGGTGTGCGAGGGTTCTCCGGCGGCAAGGCCCCAGGTGAGGGGGTGGCGACGCGCAAAACCCACCTCATGGTTCCGTCGCGGCGGGTGCTGTTTGTCACGTCGGGAAAAGCCTTGATCGATGAGTATTTGTTGACAGATGCGGTGTTAGCTTCAACAGCTGAATTAGCTGGGGGCGGAACGACTGGAGTTGCTGAAGCGATGGGCCGAGCGGAAGCGAGACGGGCGCGACAGGGGAGCGCTCGCCGTGCCAAGCAGACAGACAAGAAGTCCGGCATACGCCGCTTCTTCACCTGGAAGAAGCTCCTCGGAGCCTTTCTCGGGGCGTGCCTGCTGGGCATCCTCGGATTCATCGGCCTCTACCTGTACGTGGACATCCCCAAGGGCAACAGCGCTGCCAAGCTGCAGAGCAATGTCTACAAGTACGCCGACGGCAAGGTCATGGCGCGGGTGGGCGACGTCAACCGCGAGACGGTCCCGCTCGACCGCATACCCAAGGACGTCCAGCGCACCTTCGTCGCCGCGGAGAACAAGTCCTTCTACGACGACTCCGGCGTCGACCTGAAGGGCACCCTGCGCGGTGTGTTCAACACCCTGCGGGGTCAGGGCAAGCAGGGTGGCTCGACGATCACCCAGCAGTACGTCAAGAACTACTACCTGAGCCAGGAGCAGACGGTTTCCCGCAAGCTCCAGGAGATCGTCATCTCGCTCAAGGTGGACAACAAGTTCAAGAAGGACGACATCCTCGCCGGCTACATCAACACCAGCTACTACGGCCGCGGCGCCTACGGCATCCAGGCTGCCGCCCAGGCCTACTACCGCAAGGACGTCGAGAAGCTCACCGTCTCGGAGGGCGCCTACCTCGCGTCGCTCCTCCAGGCGCCGAGCCAGTACGACTGGTCCAGCGCGACCAAGGCCGGCAAGAAGCGGGTCAAGGAGCGCTGGGCGTACACCCTCGACAACATGGTCGAGATGAAGTGGCTCCCCGCGGCGGACCGGGCCCGGCAGAAGTTCGAGGTGCCCCAGGCCCCCAGGCCGCTGCCCGGCGTGAGCGGCCAGACCAGCTACCTGGTCAAGCAGGCCAAGCAGGAACTCTTCGCCCAGGGCGTCGACGAGTCCGAATTCGAGGCCGGCGGCTGGACCGTCACCCTCGGCATCGACAAGAACAAGCAGAAGGCGCTGGAGAAGTCCGTCAAGCGCAAGCTCACCGACGACCTCGACCCCGAGAAGCGCAAGGTCGACCGGGACGCCCAGCTCGGTGCCACCTCGGTGGACCCCAAGACCGGGCACATCGTGGCGATGTACGGCGGCGACGGCTATCCGAAGCACTGGACGAACAACGCCACGCGCTCCGACTACCAGCCCGCCTCCACCTTCAAGCCGCTGATCCTGGCGTCGGCGATGGAGAACAACGCGGTCACCCAGGACGGCCTCCCGATCACCCCGAACACGATCTACGACGGCCGTAACCGCCGCCCGGTCGTCGGCGGCACCATCCCCTTCGCGCCGCCCAACGAGGACGAGCACCCGTACGGGAAGATCAGCGTCCAGACGGCGACCAACAACTCCGTCAACGCGGTCTTCGCGCAGATGGGCGCGGACGTCGGCCTGGAGAAGATCAAGGAGACCGCGGTCAAGCTGGGCATGGACGGTTCCAAGATCGACGCCAAGCCCGCGATGACCCTGGGCACCATGGGCGCCAGCCCGCTCCAGATGGCCGGGGCCTACGCCACGCTCGACAACCACGGCAAGAAGGTCACCCCGACCCTGGTCAAGAAGACGATGCACCCCGTCAACGGCGTCCAGACCGAGGTCCCGCTCAAGGACCCGATCGGCGACCAGGTCCTCAGCCGCCGGACCGCCGACACCCTCACCTCGGTCCTGACCGGCGTGGTCAACGACGGCACCGCCTCGGAGTCCGTGCAGAACACGGCGTACGACGCGGCCGGCAAGACCGGTACCTCCGACGACAACAAGTCGGCGTGGTTCGTCGGTTACACGCCCAAGCTGGTCACCGCGGTCGGCATGTTCGGTGAGTCCCCCAAGGGCGGCGCCCAGGTCACCCTGAAGGGCACCGGTGGCGGCGGCCGGGTCAACGGCGGCGGCTACCCGGCCCGGGTGTGGGCCGACTACACGGAGTCGGCGCTGGGCGGCAGCACCGGCGCGGAGTTCGACCTGGAGACCGACCTCGGTGCCGGGGTGCCGCCGACGCCCACCCCGACGCCGAGCAAGACCCCGTCGACGAGCCCGACACCGTCCGAGACGCCGAGCAAGACCCCGTCGCAGACCCCGTCCAGCCCGAGCGGGCGGCCGTCGGACCCCACGAGCGGCAAGCCGTCGGACCCGGCCACCCCGACCGACCCGAGCTCCGGTCCGCCGACCGGCGGCACGGACGACGGGGACACCGGGGGCAAGCCGACCGGCGGGAAGCCCGACGGCGAGAGCCTGACCGACTTCCGCTGACACCGGTCCCGGCACACCGCACCGCGGCCCCCACCATCGAGGTGGGGGCCGCGGTGCGTGTACGCGGCGGGCGGTGCCTCAGCCGCCGTTCACCTTGTGGGCGATCCGGTCGCCCACGTTCTTGTCGATGTTGCGCCAGTACTGGAGCGCGCGGTCCAGCACCGGACGGCTGACGCCGTTGAGGAGATGACCGGACACATTGCCGACGAGCCGGTCGCGGGCCGCGTCGTCGAGGACCTGGCGGACCATGGTGCCCGGCTGGCCGAAGTCGTCGTCGTCACGGCGCAGCGTGTACGCCTCGCGGACCATCTCACCGCCGGTCTCCCAGCCCGCGGGCTCCCCGTAGCGCAGGGTGTCCGCCGCCGGGCCGCCGTAGCTGTTCGGGGCGTACGGCCGGGCCGCACGGGACGGCTCGTACCGCATCGGGCCGTCCTTCGCGTACGAGTGGACGGGCACATGCGGCCGGTTGGGCGGCAGCTGGGCGTAGTTCGGGCCGATGCGGTACCGGTGGGTGTCCGCGTACGAGAAGAGCCGGCCCAGCAGCATCTTGTCGGGCGAGGGACCGACACCCGGCACCATGTTGGACGGCTCGAACGCCGCCTGCTCGATGTGGATGAAGTAGTCCTCGGGGTTCTTGTTGAGCGTCATCCGCCCGACCTCGATCAGCGGGTAGTCGCCGTGCGGCCACACCTTGGTCAGATCGAACGGGTTGAACCGGTAGTCCGGGGCGTCCGCGAACGGCATGACCTGCACATACAGCGTCCACGACGGGGCGTTCGCGCCGTCGATGGCCTCGAACAGATCGCGCCGGTGGTAGTCGCCGTCCTCGCCGGCGATCCGGTCGGCGTCCTCCTGGGTGAGGAAGTCGATCCCCTGGTCGGTCTTGAAGTGGTACTTGATCCAGAACCTCTCGCCGCCGGCGTTGACCCACATGTAGGTGTGCGAGCCGTAGCCGTTCATGTGGCGGTAGCTCTTGGGGATGCCGCGGTCGCCCATCAGCCAGGTGACCTGGTGGGCCGACTCCGGCGAGAGCGTCCAGAAGTCCCACTGCATGTCGTTGTCGCGCATCCCGTTGTCCGGGCGGCGCTTCTGGGAGCGGATGAAGTCCTGGAACTTGATCGTGTCCCGGACGAAGAAGACCGGGGTGTTGTTCCCCACCAGGTCGTAGTTGCCGTCCTGGGTGTAGAACTTCAGCGCGAAGCCACGGGGGTCGCGCCAGGTGTCGGGGGAGCCCTGCTCACCCGCGACGGTCGAGAACCGGGCCAGCATCTCGGTGGTCCTGCCCGGCTGGAACAGATCTGCCTTGGTGAACTGACTGACGTCATTGGTGACTTGGAAGAAGCCGTACGCGCCGGCGCCCTTGGCGTGCACCACCCGCTCGGGGACCCGTTCGCGGTTGAACTGGGCCATCTTCTCGATGAGGTAGTGATCCTGGAGCAGGATGGGGCCGTCCGGGCTCACGGTGAGGGAGTGCTCGTCGCTCTCCACCGGAACGCCGGCGTTGTTCGTCGTGCGCGGGACGTTGTGCGCGGTGCTGGTCATGGAGGAGTGCCTCCTGTTTCGACGACTGGGAGCAGGGGTCGGTCAGTCCCGAATTGGGGCAGTCAGTCCCTTACGCCCACCCAAGCAGTGAACTCCCCCGACGGCATGTCGGCAAGAGTTGGACCCCGTCCGGTCTCAGACGGGGTCCAACATGTGGGACGGGGCCGGGGCGCCCGGCAGACTCAGCGGCGCGGCGTCCCCGGCGGCATCGACAGCTCGAACCAGACGACCTTTCCCATGCTCAGACGGGTCGCGCCCCAGCGCCGCGCCATCCGGTTGACGAGGTAGAGGCCCCGCCCGCCCTCGTCCGACGGCCGGGCCTGACGCAGCCGCGGCAGCTGCGGAACATCGTCACCGACCTCGCAGCGCAGTACGTCCGTGCGCAGCAGCCGCAGCGTGATCGGCCGCTCCGCATACCGCACCGCATTCGTCACCACCTCGCTGACCAGCAGCTCCAGCTGGTCGGTCAGCTCATCGAGACCCCAGCGCGCCAGCGCCCGCCGGGCCAGCCGCCGGGCCTGGCCGGCCGTCTGCGCCTTCGGGTCCAGATACCAGTACGCGACATCGCTGGGCGCGATCCCGTCGAACCGGGCCGCCAGCAGCGCGATGTCGTCATCGCGGTCGCCGGGGCCCAGCATGTCCAGCACCTCGTCGCACATCGGCTCCAGCGGAGGCGGGTTGGGCCCCGTCAGCCGGGCCGTCTCCGCCAGCCGCTCCCGCAGCTGCTCGATCCCGGTCCACACGTCCCGGATCCGCGACTCGACCAGACCGTCCGTGTACAGCACCAGCGTGGCGCCCGCCGGGGCGTCCAGCTCCACCGCCTCGAAGTCCACCCCGCCGACACCGATCGGCGCGCCCGACGGCACCCGCAGCACCTCGGCGCGCCCGCCGCGGTGCAGCATCACCGGCGGCGGATGCCCCGCGTTGGCGATGGTGATCCGGTGCGCCACCGGGTCGTAGACCGCGTACATGCAGGTCGCCATGCGGTCCGTACCCAGCCGCTGGGCCTGCTCGTCGAGGTGGTGCAGCACCTCCTGCGGCGGCAGATCCAGCCCGGCCAGGGTCTGGGCCGTGGTCCGCAGCTGGCCCATGATCGCGGCCGAGGTCATCGAGTGCCCCATGACATCGCCGACGACCAGCGCCACCCGGCTGCCCGGCAGCGGGATCGCGTCGTACCAGTCACCGCCCACCCGGGCCGTCTCGGCGGCCGGCAGATAGCGGCTGGCCAGCCGGACCCCGGTCGGCTGCGGCAGCGAGTCCGGCAGCATCGTGCGCTGCAGGGCATCGGCGATATACGCCTCGCGGCCGTAGAGCACCGCCTTGTCCACACCCAGCGCGGTGTGCGTCGCCAGCTGCGCCGCGACCAGCAGATCGTCCGGCTCGAACGCCGGGCGGTCCGGACGGCGCAGGAACACCGCCGCACCGATCACCCGGCGGCGGCCGCGCAGCGGCGCCAGGATCACCCGATGGCCGCCGGGCAGCCGCGGGTCAGGGCCCAGCAGCTCCGGCAGCGCCGTCCGCGCCGCCTGCGCCTCGCCGAACAGCGGGCGTACGCCCCGCAGCACCTCGGCCAGCGGACCGCCGGGCTCCACCTCGGCCAGCTCCGCCGCGCTGCCGCCCATCGCCGGGCCCAGATCGGGCTGCGCGGGCAGCACCGGCAGCCGGCCGCCGTTGGTGTCCGGCTCCTCCGGAATCCGGTCGGTACGGCGCAGCCGCAGCACCACCGGCCCGGTCGGGCGCTCATCGCCCACCGGCAGCGGATCGCGCAGATAGACGAGGATGGCGTCGGCGAACGTCGGCACCGTCGCCCGGCACAGCCCGAGCACGATCTCGTCGAGGTCGATGCCCCGGGCGATCCGCCGCGTCGCCGCCCCGATGAAGCGCAGCCGGTCACCGCCCGCCTGCCGGGCCGCGGCCACCTCACCGCTCTCGCCCGGATGCGCCGAGCGGGCCGGCGCGGCGGGCAGCGGCTCCGGCGGCGGGCCGGCCGCCGCGGGCACCTGCGCCCCGGCGGCCTCCCCGGCCGCCGGCCGCGACACCTCACCGTGTGGGGCGCCCGGGGCCGCGGACCGTCCGCCGTGCGGCGCCTGCTCCGGCACCGTCCCGCCCGGCTCACCGCCGCGCGGCCGCGACCGCCCGGCACCGGACGGACCGCCGCCCTCCCGCGGCCGTCCGACACCCTCACCGCCATGGCGCGGGAGCTGACCGTGGTGCGGCTCCTCACCCGGCTCGGGCGCCTCGGCGCGGCCCACCGCGCCCTGCGCCACACGCTGTCCGGCACGGGCCGTCTCCCGGCCCGCCCCGTCCGGCCGCCCGCTCGCAGGCATGGATACCTCCCCGTACGAGTCGCCGTACGCCTCCCCATACGGGACCGAGGCATCGCGTGCGGCGGCATGGCCGCCGCGGTGCGCGGCGGAGTGATCGGTGGCACGCCCGCCGGAGTGCCCGGCGGCGGCGCTGTCCGCGTCCGCCGTCGGGTCCCGCCGCGCCGCGCCGTGGTCCGCGGCCGGTTCGCCGTCGTCATGGCCGGCCGGCGAGCCCGCCGAGGCCGTGACGGTGACACCGGCGAGACCTATGTCGTCACCGCCGCGCACCGCGAAGCCGGTGCCGGGCACCGGAACGCACCCGGTCGTGCCGGGCTGCTGCAGGGCGCTGCGCGGGTCGGGGACCGCGCCGAGCGGCGCCGTCCCGGCCGGCCCCCGGGCAGGGGACAGCGAGGACGCGGCGGTCGAGGCCGACTGCCGCGATTCGTGGGAGGTGGGGTGCTCCGTCACGCGTGGGATTCCATCCGTCCGGGGCTGCGCGCCCGACGCGCCGCGTTCCGAGCGCGCCGCCCGTGCGGCCGCGCCCGACGCGCTGCGTCTCAAGCGCGTCGCAGGTGCAGAAAGAGCTGGATCTCGGGTGGTACGTCCGTACTTGACGGGGCGTATGCGTAGGCATCTTCCCCGACGACGTCGAAACCCGCGTCGTGCACGACCCGGCGCAGGTCGTCCCGCAGGTAACCCGATACCCGGATCGAGTTGCCCAGGAACGGAATCGTGAAGTCGTCCACATCCGCCTCGACCATCGACAGGGCAAGCAGCCCCTCAGGACGTAGCAGATCATGGAGCATGCCCAGTGCGTAAGGGATTTCGGCACGGGGCAGCATGAGAAGCGAGAAATAAGCGGCAATACCGTCGAAGGAGCCACGGCCGCCGAGTCGGCCGCTGCGCAGATCGGCGATGTCCAGTCGGTGGAAGTCGGCGCCCGGGACGTTCTGCCGGGCCAGTTTGATCATCGAGGGGGAGAGATCGATACCCACGACGCGATGCCCGGCGTCCGAGAGCTGGCGGGCGCTCGGCAGGCCCGTACCGCATCCGAGGTCCAGGATGCGCGAGCCGGCGGGCAGGGTGTCGGCGAGCCAGGCGCTCGAAGCGAGCTGGCCCTCCTTGTGCGGAAAGGCGTCGTCATACCGGTCGCCGATGGCGTCGAACGCCTCGGCCTGGCCGGCCCGGTCCAGTGCTAACCGGTTCAGCCCCTCATATCCGTCGTAGCTAGTCGCACTCACGACCTCGCCCCTCCTGCGACCGCGGTCAAGTTCGTTTTCCAGTTCTGGAGTTGCGCCTGTGCAGTCTTGCGGAGGACGATCCTACGTTTGAAGGCCCGGGGCGCAGCAAGGGGGCTCGGCCGTGCCTCTCGCCTCGCGGGAAACAGCTTTGCCCATAGGCGCACCTTTCCACGGTTCGCCCCCTTCACTCACGTCGTTTCACTTCACTCCCTCACGACCGCAAACGCTCCGGCGCGCGGTCCCAGTTCTCCGGGAGCCGGGGAACGCCCCAGGCCGGATCGGGCCGCCAGTCCTCCCAGCCGTCGGCGTACGGCGCGCGCCAGGCCGCGATCTGTGCGATCGCGGCCCGGCCCGCGGATCTGACCTCGGCGGCCTGGGCGTCCGTCATCAGGCCGTCCCGCTGCGCCTGCGCGAACTCGTCCTCGTCCCGCCACTCCCAGTGCCGGTCCGGATAGACACAGATGTCGAGAAAGTGATCCTCGGAGTCAATGCCGCCCGCCCAACGGCGGCGCGGCTCCTCCAGATTGACGTACCAGTTCTTGAACTGCCAGCCGCGCTCCCAGAACAGCCACACCGACCACGGGTCGCCGGGCCGGGCCAGCTTCAGCACACCGGTGCCGAACCAGTGGTCACGGGCGGTCCGGCGCGGTTTGGTGTAGCGGGTGGACAGCGGCTCGCGGTGCACCGGCGTGCCGTCGGCGAGCACCGGCTTGATGCAGGCGGTGCCGGGCGCCATCCACACGGCCAGCAGCTCATCGGTGTCCTGGACAACGGTCATCGGCCGACAGATGTGGAACCGCCCGGCATCGGCGTTGTCGCGATAGCGCCAGAGGATGTGGTCCCCCGGCGCCCAGCGCGCCCCGTCCGCCGCCCGCTTCGCCCCGGCCGCCCCGCGACCGCCGGCCGTCTCGCCTTCCGTCGTGTCCACCATGTCCGCTGTCATGCGCAGATCTTAGAGGCGCGGCATGACGCGCGCCGTGACATGAGACGCACCGGGCGTTACGGACGGGGTATCCTGCGCCGCTCCGTTGTTACGGACGTGTCATCCGCAGCACATCCAGCGCCTCGTCCAACTGCGCCTCGCTCAGCAGCTCCCGCTCGACATAGCCGCCCTCCAGGACCACCTCGCGGATGGTCTTCCGCTCGGCGAGGGACCTCTTGGCGACCTTCGCCGCCTCCTCGTACCCGAGGTACTTGTTGAGCGGAGTGACGACCGACGGTGACGACTCGGCGTACTCACGGGCCCGTTCCACGTTCGCGGTGATCCCGTCGACCGTACGGTCCGCCAGCAGCCGCGACACATTGGCGATCAGCCGCACCGATTCGAGCACATTGCGGGCAATGACCGGAAGCATCACATTCAGCTCGAAGTTGCCGGCCGCCCCGGCCGCCGCCACCGTCGCGTCATTGCCGGTGACCTGCGCCGCCACCATCAGCACCGCCTCCGGGATCACCGGGTTGACCTTCCCCGGCATGATCGACGAGCCCGGCTGCAGATCCGGCAGCGCGATCTCCGCGAGCCCGGTCCGCGGCCCCGACGCCATCCACCGCAGATCGTTGGCGATCTTCGTCAGCCCGACCCCGACCGTCCGCAGCTGCCCACTGGTCTCGACGATCGCGTCCCGCGCCCCCTGCGCCTCGAAGTGATTGCGCGCCTCGGTCAGCGGCAGCCCGGTCGCCCGCGCCACCTCGGCGATCACCGCGGCCGAGAACCCGGGCGGCGTGTTGATCCCCGTCCCCACCGCCGTACCGCCCAGCGGGAGTTCCGCCAGCCGCGGCAACGAGGCCCGCAGCCGCTCGACGCCGTACCGCACCTGGGCGGCATAGCCGCCGAACTCCTGCCCCAGCGTCACCGGTGTCGCATCCATCAGATGCGTCCGCCCCGACTTCACGACCTCGGTGAACTCCTCGGCCTTCCGCTCCAGGCTCTCCGCCAGATGCTCCAGCGCCGGGATCAGATCGTCGAGAACCGCCGAGGTCGCCGCGATATGGATCGAGGACGGGAAGACGTCGTTGGACGACTGGCTCGCGTTGACGTGATCGTTCGGATGCACCTGGCGGCCCAGCCGCTCGCTCGCCAGCGTCGCGATGACCTCGTTGGTGTTCATGTTCGAGGACGTCCCGGACCCCGTCTGGAACACATCGATGGGGAAGTGCTCGTCCCAGCGCCCCTCGGCGACCTCGTTAGCGGCCTCCTGCACCGCCTCCGCGATCTCCTTGTCCAGCACCCCCAGCTCGCCGTTGACCAGGGCGGCCGCCCCCTTGATCCGCGCCAGCGCCGCGATGTGCGCCCGCTCCAGCCGCTGCCCGGAAATCGGGAAGTTCTCCACCGCCCGCTGTGTCTGCGCCCGCCATTTCGCATGCGCGGGCACCCGCACCTCACCCATGGAGTCGTGCTCGGTCCGGAAGCCGTCGGAGTCGCTGTCGCCGGATCCGCTGAAGTCGCCGTTTTCGCTCATACCTGTTTCAGTACCCGCGGCCGCCGATCTGTTCCCGGATACGGAAGCCCGCTCACCCGACGGCGCACGCACGAGGGCCCGGCTCCGAAGAGCCGGGCCCTGGTACGTCATCGCTGCGACGTCACCCCTTGCACTGCCTCGCGTACTCCACCTGGTACGCATCGACGGCGCTGAGCTCGGCCTTGGCCTTCGCCTTGTACTGGGCGACCTTGTCCCGGTCCGGGTGAGCCTTGCCGGCTTCCTTCTTGGCGAGTGCCTGGTACTTGTCGGCCGCGATCGTGTGCTGCCTGATGGCCTTCTCGATGCTGTCGCACTTGGCGCTGCTCGCCGCCGCGGTACCCACCGGAGCGGCACTGGCCGGTGCGACCCCGGCGAAGGCGATACCGGCAACCGCCACGGATGTGACGGCAACTGCCAGCGAACGGCTCATTTTGCGCATGCTGCGTATCCCCCATGTGGTCATGAAATCAGTGACGTGACACAGGTCAGGTGTCACTCGAACAGTGTAGTGATCATGGCCGTCGCGGGTCTCCGGGTTCCGCCCTCGTAGATCCGTCCTGACCGGCCGTCACGGCTGTTGCCTGACGGGGCGTTGCCCGAGGGCCCGCACACAGCAACGATGCCTCCCCGAGCGCTCGGAGAGGGCCGGAGCAGGGCAGCGCAGACGTTGAGATCCGTTTCATCTTGTTTGAACTGGCTGGATCAACGGGGCGAATTGCTGCGGGCATTGACTGTTTATGTTGATTTTGGTGCGCTTGCCCGCGCACCGCGTCAGATGCCCGCGCACCGCGTCAGGCATCGGATGCGGCGCACCGACTACTCCGCCGACGGAAGCACCCGGACCGAGGTGGGCACGGTCACCCTGCCGGAGGTGACGCCCACTCATGACGTGAATCCCCCCGGATCCCCGACTCCCTGCTGGAGGCCTCCATGCGTGTGCTCTCCCGTTTACTGTTCACCCTCTCCCTCCTGCCCCCGCTGCTCGGCGTTCCCCTGCTCACCGCGGGCCCCGCGCAGGCCCTGGACAACGACCTGGCCCGCACTCCGCCGATGGGCTGGAACAGCTGGAACACCTTCGGCTGCAACGCGACCGAGCAAATCGTCAAGGACACCGCCGACTTCATGGTGTCCAGCGGCATGCGCGACGCCGGCTACCAGTACCTCACCATCGACGACTGCTGGATGGAACGGTCCCGCGACTCCGAAGGCCGCCTCGTCCCCGATGCGGCCAAGTACCCCCACGGCATGGCCGAACTCGCCGCGTATGTCCATGGCAAGGGCCTGAAGTTCGGCGTCTACGAGAGCCCGACGTACCACACGTGTCAGGGCTTCCCCGGAAGTCTTGGTCATGAGCAGAAGGACGCCGACACCTTCGCCTCGTGGGGCGTGGACTTCCTCAAGTACGACAACTGCACGGCCAGCGACCCCGACCAGCGGCCCGGCGACGAAAAGCTGCCGCTGGAGACCCGGGACAGCACCATGCGCGACGCACTCGAACGAACCGGCCGTCCGATCGTCTTCAGCCTCTCGCTCCAGCCCGCGGCGCAGGGCGAGTCCCCCTGGGAGTGGGGCAAGAGCGTGGCCAACATGTGGCGCATCGACGGGGACCGGGACGCCTCCTTCGACGGCCTCAAACGCCTCATCCGCACCGACTTGGACAAGGCGAAGTGGGCCGGCCCCGGCGGATGGAACGACATCGACATGCTGGGGACCGGAAACTACGCCTTCGCGTCGGGTTCCAACGACCCCAGCAAGCGCCTGACGTATGACCAGGAGAAGTCCGAGCTCTCGGTCGCCGCAGTGCTCGCGGCCCCGCTGATCTCGGGTGCCGACCTGCGTACCCCCGCGGCCGCCGGCGGTTCCGGCTTCCCCATCAGTGACCAGGACCTGAGCGTCTACCTCAACAAGGACGTCATCGCCGTCAATCAGGACAGCCGTGGCGAACAGGGCACGGCGGTCACCACCGAGAACGGTCTGAACGTGCTGCGCCGCCCCCTGGCCAACGGCGACGTCGCCGTGGCCCTGTTCAACGAATCGTCCTCACAGGCCGTCATCTCCACCACCGCGGCGGCCGTCGGCCTCCCGGCGAACAGCACCGGCTACCACCTCAACGACCTGTGGGCGCACTCCAGCCATGTCAGCACCGACGGCACCATCAGCGCCACCGTTCCGGCCGGCGGCACCGTGCTCTACCGGGTGAGCCCGCGGCCCCCCGCCAGGTCCGTGTGGTGGCCGGTGACCGGCTCGATCCGTACGGGCTGAGTCAGGCGTGGCCACCCTGCGCCCGTCCACGTCATCGAGGCTGGTCGGACCGGGTGTTGGGCCCCTGAGGCGCTCATTCCGCACCTGCGCTACGAGATCGTCTTTACACTCGGTGAACACAATTTCGGTTCACAGCAGAGGAGATGGAATGACACAGCCTCCCTTCGCCACCCTGTCCGCCGCGCTGGCGTCGCTGGGGACGGCGCTGGGCGCCCTCGCGGTCCAGTTGCGCGCGGTCGGTTACGAGCAGTACGTCGAGTCCGTGGCCACCGCCAGCGTTTTGATGTGGACCACCGCGTGCCTGACGGTCGTCACGTGGGTCCGCTTCCGCCGGACGAACTCACACTGAGTTCCCCAGAATTCGACGGGCGCCGGGGCATCAGCCCCGGCGCCCGTCGCGTGCCGGCTCGTCCGCCCGGTCAGGAGATCTCTGCGAGCAGGTAGCCGCCGTATGTGAGGACCACGAACCCGTCATCGATCAGCCGGGCCCGTACCAGCAGGCCCGTCGCCACCAGGATCGCGGGCGGAAGCAGAGCGGCCACGAGGTCGGCGGCCCGGCGGGCGGTGCGCCCCTGGCCGGCGAATATCGCGCTGCTGTCACGGGAGGGCGCGGTGCCCTCCGCGGAGTTGGCCGTCATGGCGGTGCCCGCTATCGCGCACCGCTCCGGGGATGTCCGTAGAGCCCCCTCCCTCCCGTCCTCCCCTCCCAACGACCTTGAGCGACTGCTCAAAACCCTCTACGCTGCGTTTTAAGCAGTCGCTCAAAACGTCTGGGACGGGGGAATCCCTATGGGTCTGTACGTGGAGGCGCGCATCCGCGCCGGGATCGATGAGGTCTGGGACCGCAGTCAGCTGCCGGACCGGCATCAGCGCTGGGACCTGAGGTTCAGCGAGATCGACTATCTGCCGTGCGAGCCGGGGGAGCCGCAGCGCTTCCGTTACGCCACCCGCGTCCTGCCGTTGCTCACGGTCGACGGCACCGGCGTCTCGGCCGGTGAGCGGAACCGGCCCGACGGCACCCGGACTTCTGCCCTCCGCTTCGCCTCCGCACACCCGCTGTCGCTCATCGAGGAGGGCCGCGGGTACTGGCGGTACGTCCCGGACGGTGAGGAGCTGCGGTTCCTCACCGGATACGACTACCGGCCGCGCTGGGGACGCTTCGGCCGGGTCGTCGACCGGCTCGTCTTCCGGCCGCTCATGGGCTGGGCCACCGCCTGGTCCTTCGACCGGCTGCGGCTGTGGTGCGAGCGCGGGATCACCCCGGAGCGGTCGCTGCGCCACGCCCTCGCCGAGCTGTTCGCCCGTATCGCCGCGGTCCTCGTCACCGCAGCCGTGGTCCCCGGCGCCGGGGCCGTGGGCCCCGTCCTCGCCGTGGCAGGGGCCGCGCTGCTGCTGCCGCCCCTGTCCGTCACCCCTGCCGCCCGCCGCTGTCTGCGCCGCCCGCCGGAACGGGCTGGACGCAGCGAGAGCGCTGCCGCCCCGACCGCCCTCCTCGCCACCCTGGAGAAGTCATGACCTCGATATTCCAGCGCGCCCTGGGCGCCGACTTCGACCGGCTCCACCCGAACATCCGGCGGCGCTTCTCCGTCGGGCTCGACAGCGGGGAGGCGTGCATCGGGAGGGGCACGATGGACCGGATCTGGCACGGCCGCAGCTTCGTCCGGCCGTTCCTGGCCCTCGGCGGCAGCCGCCACATCCTCGTCCCGCAGACCGGCCGGGACATCCCCTTCGTCATCGAGAACGTCCCGTACACCGACTCCTTCGGCCGTGAGACCGTCACCTTCGTCCGGACCTTCTCCTTCCCGCGCCGCCCCCGCCGCTTCGACGCCACCATGGTCTTCAGCCCCGAGCGCGGCTGCGTCGTCGACTACCTCGGCACCCACCAGCACCTCGCCACCGACCTGCACTTCACGGTGGACAGCACCGGGGCCCTGATCATCCGCTCCGGCGAGCACCGCTTCCGGGAGGGGCCGGTCGACGTCCGGGTGCCGGACCTGATCGGGGGCGATGCGGTGGTGCGCGAGTCGTACGATGATGCGGCCGGGCTGTTCCGTATCCAGGTGAGGGTCGGCAACCGGCGGTTCGGCCCCCTCTTCGGATACGAGGGGTCCTTCTCCGCCGAGTTCGTGAACATCGCCGAGCGAGGGGTGCGCGCCGGGCTGCGGCCCTTGCGCGAGGAGGTCAGAACATGAGCGCCGATACCCGTACGAAACTGCTCGCCGGTGCGCTGCAGACGCTCATCGAGCAGGGCATCGCCAAGACCTCGGCCCGCAGCATCGCCACCACCGCGGGAGTCAACCAGGCCCTGGTCTTCTACCACTTCGGCAGCGTCGACGAACTCCTCGCCGCCGCCTGCCGGTACGGCGCGGAACAGCGCGTCGCGCACTACCGCGAACGCTTCGCACAGGTCGGCAGCCTCGCCGAACTCCTGGAGCTGGGGCGGGAGCTGCATACCGAGGAGCGCGCCGCCGGCCATGTCGCCGTCCTCGCCCAGCTCCTGGCCGGGGCCCAGACGCAGCCCCGGCTCGCCCCCGCGACCGTCGCCGGACTCGCCCTGTGGATCGAGGAGATCGAACAGGTGCTGGCGCGGGTGCTGGCCGGGACACCGATCGCCGCATTCGTGGACGTCACCGGCCTCTCCCGGGCACTCGCGGCGGGCTTCGTCGGCCTGGAGCTGTACGAGGGCGTGGACCCGGAGGGGGCGCTGGGAGCCCTGGACGCACTGGAGCAGCTGTCCGGACTGCTCGGCGTGCTGGAGGACCTGGGCCCGGTCGCCCAACGCGCCGTACGCGCCCAGCTCCGCCGCGGCACCGCCCGACGCGCCCGAGCGACGCCGGAAGCACGGTAGCGGCCTTTCGCGAGAGGACCTGCCCGAGGCCCGGCCGCACCATGAAGGGCCCGACAGCTGCTTCGGACAGGAAGGGGAACATCTCATTTCCCCCTGCGGACAGTCGGCGCTGTGGTCAACTGAGCGCTATCTGGCTGTAGACAAGGGGATGATCGTGGATGCCGAGCGTCTCTGTGCACACCTGTGGCAAGGGCCGGAGCGCGTTGACCGGGGGGACTCCCCGCCGGGGAGTCCTTCGCGCGCTTCCGTTGGTGGCCGTCCTGCTCGCGGGCACCGTTTCCTGCGGAGGGGGTTCCGAGCCCGCACCGAGCGGCAAGGACCGTTCGACGAAGCCCGCGGCGAGTCCATCGGCGGAGGCCAAGTCCCCCCGGCCGAAGGTGACGGGACTGGTCACCTTAGCGGGCACCAATTTCGCCGTCTTCGACGTGAAGACCGGCAAGGAGACAGTGGACGCGTTCCTGCCGCATGACGCCAAGCCCAATGTGTGGAAGAGGGAAGCCTTTTCTTCCGACTGGCGCAAGGTCGTCTGGACCACCGGTGAGGGGGAACTCTTCATCGGGGGCTACACAGACGTCGGGCGCGGGACCGGTCTCTACGGGAAGAAGCCCTTGAGGATCGGCGGTCGGCCGACATACTCCGGAGGGAAGCCCGTATACGCCCAGCCTCGCTTCGGCCCCGACGGAACGAGGGTGTATTTCCTGGCCAACAACGAAACGGTGTACTCCGCCGACCCGGAGAAGCCTGAAGACCTCAGGAAAGAGCTGGCTCTCCCGAAGGGCACATTCTCCGCGGACGACGAGCTGACCTGGGACGTCACGGATGCCGGTGACGTGGTGAAGACCAAGGCCGTCCACCCCCGGAAGACACTTGAGGCGACCAGCTCCGACGGGAAGAAAACCATCGTCCACACCGACCACGGCTGGTTCCTGAAGGAGAAGGGCAGCTCCGCGGAGCCGAAGCTGCTGTTCGAAAAACTCGTGTCCTCCGACGGAAAGCCCGTGCAGGTCTACGCCGACTTCGGTCCGGGGCTCGACATCATCGGCTGGTACTGAGCGCGGCGAAGGCCACGGGCCCCTGGCGGGTGCCAGGGGCCCGTGGGCGGTACTGCGAGCGGGTCAGTTCCCCGAGCGCACCGGAATGCTCGTGAACGTCGGCGCCGGCGCCGGGTCCTGGAAGAAGTCGTTGCCCTTGTCGTCGACGACGATGAAGGCGGGGAAGTCCTCGACCTCGATCTTCCAGACGGCTTCCATGCCGAGTTCCTCGTACTCCAGGACCTCGACCTTCTTGATGCAGTCCTGGGCCAGACGGGCCGCGGGGCCGCCGATGGAGCCCAGGTAGAAGCCGCCGTGCGTGCCGCAGGCGTCGGTGACCTGCTGGGAGCGGTTGCCCTTCGCGAGCATGATCTTGGAGCCGCCGGCGGCCTGGAACTGCTCGACGTAGGCGTCCATCCGGCCCGCGGTCGTCGGGCCGAATGAGCCGGAGGCGTAGCCCTCGGGGGTCTTGGCCGGGCCCGCGTAGTACACCGGGTGGTTCTTCAGGTACTCCGGCATCTCCTCGCCGGCGTCCAGCCGTTCCTTGATCTTCGCGTGCGCGATGTCGCGGGCGACGACCAGCGTGCCGGTGAGGGACAGGCGGGTCTTGACCGGGTGCTTGGTCAGCTCGGCCAGGACGTCGTCCATGGGGCGGTTGAGGTCGATGGCGACGGCGTCGAGGTCGGGGCCCGCGCCCTCGGTCAGTTCCTCGTCCGTCGTCTCCGGGAGGAAGCGGGCCGGGTCGGTCTCCAGCTGCTCCAGGAAGACGCCCTCGGCGGTGATCTTCGCGACGGCCTGGCGGTCGGCGGAGCAGGAGACGGCGATGGCGACCGGGCAGGACGCGCCGTGGCGCGGCAGCCGGACCACGCGGACGTCATGGCAGAAGTACTTGCCGCCGAACTGGGCGCCGATGCCGATCTTCTGCGTCAGCTCGAAGACCTTCTCCTCCAGCTCCTTGTCGCGGAAGCCGTGGCCGGTGGGGGAGCCCTCGGCGGGCAGCTCGTCGAGGTAGTGCGCGGAGGCGTACTTGGCGGTCTTGAGGGCGTACTCGGCCGACGTACCGCCGACGACGATCGCCAGGTGGTACGGCGGGCAGGCCGCGGTGCCCAGCGAACGGATCTTCTGCTCCAGGAACTTCATCATGGAGGCCTCGTTGAGGACCGCCTTGGTCTCCTGGAAGAGGAAGGACTTGTTGGCGCTGCCGCCGCCCTTGGCCATGAAGAGGAACTTGTAGGCGCCGCCGTCGGTCGCGTACAGCTCGATCTGGGCCGGGAGGTTGGAGCCGGTGTTCTTCTCGTCCCACATGGTCAGCGGAGCCATCTGCGAGTAGCGCAGGTTCAGCTGGGTGTAGGCGTCGTAGATACCGCGGGAGAGGGCCGCCTCGTCGCCGCCCTCGGTCAGGACCTGCTGGCCGCGCTTGCCCATGACGATCGCGGTGCCGGTGTCCTGGCACATGGGCAGGACGCCCGCGGCGGCGATGTTGGCGTTCTTGAGCAGGTCGAGCGCGACGAAGCGGTCGTTGGCGCTGGCCTCGGGGTCGTCCAGGATCTTGCGGAGCTGGGCGAGGTGGGTGGGGCGCAGATAGTGCGAAATGTCGTGCATCGCCTCGGCGGCCAGCTTGCGCAGCGCCTCCGGCTCGACCTTGAGGAACGTACGGCCGTCGGCCTCGAAGGTGCTCACACCCTCCGAAGTGACGAGACGGTACGGGGCGTTGTCCTCACCTACGGGGAGCAGGTCGGTGTAGGCGAATTCCGGCATTGAAGGTCATTCCTTACTCGGAGAGGTCCGGCTGGCATCTACGGCAGCGCCTCAACAGCGTAGAACCCTGGCGAGCGGACGCCGCTGTGAGGTAAGGCTCAGTCGGCGCGTGGCCGGGTCCGTTCGATTCCTAGTCGCGATCTATCGCGTTTCGGTACGCTGGGCCGGTGGATGCAGACAACGGGGGACGTCCGGGCCCTGAGACCCCGCCCGGACCGCTTCAGGAGCAGGACCGGCTCCAGGAGCGGCAACCGCTGAACATGACCAAGCCGGCGGCCGGGGCGCCGGCGCCGCCCGCGGTGGCCGAACGCGATATCCGGGCGTCCGACGCGGACCGCGACCGGATCGCCGGGATCCTCCGCGAGGCGCTGGCGGAGGGCCGGCTGGACCCGGAGGAGCACGCGGAGCGGATCGACACGGTCTACCGCGCGAAGACCATGGGCGAACTGGAGCCCGTCGTACGGGATCTGCCCGCCGCCGGCGCCGGCCGCCCGCAGCAGGACTCCGCCGGGTACGCCTACGGGCCCGGCGCCCCGGCCCCCGACCAGAACCTCGTCGCGGTCTTCAGCGCCGCCGTCCGCAAGGGCCGCTGGCAGGCCCCGGCGCGGATCAACGCCGTGGCGTTCTTCGGCAGCGTCGAGATCGATCTGACCGAGGCGGTCTTCCCGCAGCAGCAGATCCAGATCAATGTCACGGCCGTCTTCGGCAGCGTGGAGATCCGGGTCCCGCAGAACATCACGCTGCGCAGCAGCGGCTCCGGCATCCTCGGCAGCTTCGAGGTCGAGTCCCATGACGCGGAGGACGCCGACGCCCCGCAGGTGCTGGTCAACGGCTATGCGGTGCTGGGCAGTGTGGAGGCCAGGCCCAAGCGCGGCGCCTGGATCCGCGATCTGCGCGACCGGCTGGTCGAGGGGCACCGGGAGATGCGCCGGCAACTGCGCGACGAACACCGCGAGCGCCACCACCAGCTGCGCCAGGAACAGCGGGAGTGGCACGAGCAGCACCGCTCCGAACGCCGCGAGCGCCGGGACCGGTTCCGTAAGGGCACGGACCACTGACGGCGGCGGACGGGCCGCGGCCGGCGGTCGGCGGGCGCTGCTAAGGGGCGTTCGCCGTCGTTCCCGGAGGGTTCGTCCGCTGACGCTTTTCTCGTTGTCGCACGATCGCCACGGTGTGCATAAGCGTGCGTACAGCGGGTAGGGCTGGTGCATCGTCTCTCGTACGGCTGCGGGGTGCGGAAAAAGGCCGTGCGCAGCGAGACGGGCAAGGGTGATTCTCGCGCCGAAGCCGTCGTCAGGAGTAGACCGTGCTGCTACCGCATCAGCCCCTGCAGGATGCCGCTGTCGTTCCGTCCCAGCAAATGCCTGCTCGCGATGAGGCCGGCCCCTGGCATTCGGAGGCGGTGTGCCGCCGGGACGAAGCCGGGCTGTTCTTCGCTCCGTCCAAGGAGCCCACCGCCGCGCGACTGGCCAGAGAAGAGGCCGCGAAGCGGGTCTGTGCCCGCTGCCCCGTGATGGTCGAGTGCCGGGAGCATGCGCTGCTCCAGCCCGAGCCGTACGGCGTCTGGGGAGGTCTGACCGCGGCCGAGCGCCGGGTCGTGCTGACCCGCCGGCGGCGCCGGGAGAGCGAGCTCCAGCGCACGGCCCATATGCCCGCGGCGGGCTGACCGTCGCGGCACCGGCTTCGGCCCGTACGGCGCACCACAGGACGTAGGGGTCACTTCGCCCCCGCCGGAGACTCTCCGACGGGGGCGAAGTGTGTGTACGGGGGCGGGCGTTACGGGCCCGCCGGGGCGCCGCTAGCTGGGGCGCTCGAAGTCCACCGAGCTGTAGGCGCGCAGCTTCGACAGCCGGTGCTGGGAGTCGATCTGGCGGATGGTGCCGGACTTGGAACGCATCACCAGGGACTGGGTGTAGGCGTTCTCTGCGCGGTAGCGGACACCGCGCAGCAGTTCGCCGTCGGTGATGCCGGTGGCGACGAAGAAGACGTTGTCGCCGCGGACCAGGTCGTCGATCTCCAGCACCTTGTCCAGGTCGTGCCCGGCGTCGAGCGCGCGCTGCCGCTCCTCGTCGTCCTTGGGCCACAGCTTGCCCTGGAAGGTGCCGCCCAGACACTTCAGCGCACAGGCCGCGATGATGCCCTCGGGCGTCCCGCCGATGCCCAGCAGCAGGTCCACGCCGGTGCCCTCGCGGGCCGCCATGATCGCGCCCGCGACATCGCCGTCGGCGATGAACTTGATCCGGGCGCCGGCTTCCCGGACCTCCTTGACCAGGCCCTCGTGGCGGGGACGGTCCAGGATGACCACCGTGACGTCCTCGACCGCGGACTTCTTCGCCTTGGCGATCCGCTTGATGTTCACGGCCACCGGTGCCGTGATGTCGACGAAGTCGGCGGCCTCGGGGCCCGTGGCGAGCTTGTCCATGTAGAAGACCGCGGACGGGTCGAACATCGAGCCGCGCTCGGCCACCGCCATCACGGAGACGGCGTTCGCCATGCCCTTGGCGGTCAGCGTGGTGCCGTCCACCGGGTCCACGGCCACGTCGCACTCCGGGCCGGTCCCGTCGCCGACGCGCTCACCGTTGTAGAGCATCGGGGCGTTGTCCTTCTCGCCCTCCCCGATGACCACGACGCCGTTCATCGAGACGGTGTGGATCAAGGCGCGCATGGCCTTGACCGCCGCGCCGTCCGCGCCGTTCTTGTCACCTCGTCCCACCCAGCGGCCCGACGCCATGGCGCCGGCCTCGGTCACCCGGACGAGCTCCAGGGCGAGGTTGCGGTCCGGGGCCTCGGGGCTGACCTCGAGTGGGGACGGGAGATGATGCTCGGTCATCGAGCGCACCTTTCTGTACGGCGACGGCCGTGAAGGATGAGGGTGATACCGACCTTATCCGTACCTCGCCAAAATGAGCAGAGGGCCCCACGCATGAGCAGCCGCGGGGGAGTCGGCGGGCCGGTTGTTTGCGCAGGTCACGACCATCACCGGGGGGCCTGTCGGGTCCGCGGCGGCCATAGGGGACCATAGGGGCGTGGCAGGTATGCGAGGCAGGCAAACGGTGCGGGACATGGTCCTGTCGCTGGCGGTGATCGGCATCCTCGTCGGGGCGATCTACATCTTCATCCCGCACGACGAGAGCGCGGACGCGGCGAGGAACGCGGTCAAGCGGGTCGACTACCGCGTCGAACTGATCACGGCCCGTCGGGCGGCGCCCTATGCGGTCGCCGCGCCCGAGGGGCTGCCCAAGGCCTGGCGCGCCACCTCCGTCTCGTACAAGGCGAGCGAGGACGGCAAGGGCGGCGCCTGGCATCTGGGCATGCTCGACCCGGAGCAGGAGTACGCGGCCATCGAGCAGAGCGATGCCATGCCGCGGAAGTTCATCAAGGACGTCACGCTCGGCGCGACCAAGGCCGAGGGCAAGCAGGCCGTCGGCAGCAAGAAGTGGGACCGCTACCAGGGCGACAAGTACCGGGCGCTGGTCCGTGAGGAGTCCGGGGTGACCACGGTCATCACCGGCACCGCGCCGTACGGGCGGCTCGCCGATCTGGCCGCCGCGCTGGTGGCGAAGAAGGGCTGACCAGCCGGAACATCGATGAGGCCGCCGCACCCTCCGGGGTGCGGCGGCCTCATGCGTGGAGCTGCGGGAGCGGGCTCAGACGGCGGTGACGGCCTCGTCGAAGTCCAGCCGCGGCGAGCGCGGGTGGAAGGCGTCGGCGCCCGGCTTGCCGATGTTGATGACGAGGAAGGACTTCTGCTTGCCGTCGCCGAAGAACTCCTTGTCGATGCCGGTGAAGTCGAAGCCGGTCATCGGGCCGGCGGCCAGACCCGCGGCGCGGACGCCGACGATGAAGTAGCCGGCCTGGAGGGTGGCGTTCTGGGTGCCGGCCACCTCGCGGGCCGCGGCCTGGGAGAAGAACGAGTCCTTGATGCCCGGGGCGGCCGGGAAGAGCTTCGGCAGCTTCTCGTGGAAGTCCAGGTCCACGGAGAGGACCGCGGTCAGCGGCGCGGTCAGGGTCTTCTGGCCGTTGGCGCCCATGGCGTGGGTGACCAGACGCTGACGGGCCTCCTCGGAACGGACCAGGGTGATCCGCAGCGGGGTCTGGTTGAAGGCGGTCGGGCCGTACTTCACCAGGTCGTAGATGGCCTGGATCTGCTCGTCCGTCACCGGCTCGTCCGTGAACGTGTTGGCGGTCTGGGCCTCACGGAACAGGAGGTCCTGAGCGGCGGCGTCAAGGGCGAGAGACATAAAGGGCACCTCGGTGAGTCAGATGGGGGGTTCAGGTCAGGCGGTCCTGCTGGCACTGCGGTGAGTGCGGTGCCGTCACAGGGTGCTACGGGAACCACTGTAAACGGAATAGATTAAGTTTCAACTAAAATGGGATCACTGTGAGTCGGTTCACAGGGACCGGCTTTTGTTCCGGGGTCCGGAAGGCAGCTGGGGCCGCCCCCAGGGAGAGACACCCCCTAGGCGCGCTCCTAGGCGTGCTCCGCCCCGGCCTCGTCCGGCGACTCCGCCAGCGCCGCGTCCAGCCGCGCCCGCGCACCGTCCAGCCAGCGGCGGCAGACCTTCGCCAGCGCCTCGCCGCGCTCCCACAGCGCGAGCGACTCCTCCAGCGTCGTGCCGCCCGCCTCCAGGCTGCGGACGACCTCGATCAGCTCGTCCCGCGCCTGCTCATAGCCGAGTGTGGAGTCCACCGGGGCCACCTGCGCCACCCCGGCCGCCGCACCCTGCTCCGCGTCCGCCGCGTCGTCCGTCTTCGCCTTCGCCATGTCTCCCACCCTAAGAGTCTGTCCGTGCACTATTCGGCGGCCGTGGCGGCGCCCGGGGCGCCGTCCACCCGCACCGTGAACTCGCCCTCGGCGACCCGGGCCCGGAGGGTCTCGTCCGCGCCGACCTCCCCGGGTGAGCGCACCGCCGCACCGTCCGGCTTCTGCAGGACCGCATAGCCGCGCTCCAGCGTCGCCTTGGGGGAGAGCGCGACCACCCGCGCCAGGGTGTGCGTCAGCTCCGAGTCGGCGCGGTCCAGCAGATGCCCCAGGGTCCGGCGGCCACGCTCCAGCAGCGCCGTGACCTGCTCCTCGCGGTCCTCGATCATCCGCTGCGGCCGCTGTATGCACGGCCGCTGCAGCGCCGCCGCCAGCCCCCGCTCCTCCCGCTGCAGAAAGCCGTCGACCGCCCGCCGCGCCCGCTCCCGCAGCTGCTCGACCCGGGCCAGCTCCTCGCCCACATCGGGCACCACCTTCTTCGCCGCGTCCGTCGGCGTCGAGGCCCGAAGATCGGCGACCAGATCCAGCAGCGGACTGTCCGGTTCATGGCCGATCGCCGAGACGACGGGGGTCACGGCCGCGCTCACGGCCCGTACGAGCTGCTCGTCGGAGAACGGCAGCAGATCCTCCACGCTGCCGCCGCCCCGGGCCACGATGATCACGTCCACCTCGGGCAGCGCATCCAGCTCCTGGACCGCCGCGACCACCTGCGGGACGGCATGCACGCCCTGCACCGGCACATTGCGCACCGCGAAGCGGACGGCCGGCCAGCGGTGCCGGGCGTTCTCCAGGACGTCCCGCTCCGCGGCGCTCGCCCGGCCGCAGACCAGCCCGATCAGCTGCGGCAGAAACGGCAGCGGCTTCTTGCGGTCCGCCGCGAACAACCCCTCCGCGGCCAGAGACTTCTTCAACTGCTCAAGGCGCGCGAGGAGTTCACCGACCCCGACCGGTTTGATCTCGGCGGCCCGCAGCGACAGCTGGCCGCGCGGGGCGTACCACTCCGGTTTGGCGTGCACCACCACCCGGGCGCCCTCGCTCACCACATCGGCGACCTTGTCGAAGACCTGGCGGTAGCACGTCACGCTCACCGAGATGTCGTACGACGGGTCACGCAGCGTCAGAAAGACCACCCCCGCGCCGGGCCGCCGTGAGAGCTGGGTGATCTGCCCCTCGACCCACACCGCGCCGAGCCGCTCGATCCAGCCGCCGATGAGCCGGGACACCTCGCCGACCGGGATCGGCGTTTCCGGGGACGTAGAAACAGCCATACGAGCGAGAGTAGCGGCGGGCACTGACAGTGGCCGCGGCCGCGCGGCCCGTGGCCGGCCGGGAGGCGCCCCGCGGCCGTGTCCGTCGGCCCGGCGTCCGGTCCGGCGTCCGGTCCGGCGTCCGGCCCGGTCTGCGCCCCCGCCGCCGGTCGCCCCCCCGGCCGCTCCCGCCGCCGGTCACCGCCCGCCGCCCCCGCAGCCGCGGCCGGTCCCCGTCAGCCCCGCGCCCCGCCCGCCCGCGCCCGTCCACCGTGCTGCACCGCCAGCACCACGAGCCCCGACACCAGCCAGACCCCGCCCACGAGCTGCGCGGTGGCGGACGCCTCGACGACCACCGCGACCACCACCGCCAGCCCCAGCAACGGCACCATCGCATGCCGCAGCACACTCGGTGGCCCTCCTCCGAGCTCCCTGGTCCGCCCGACGAGCCCTCCGCTCCGCCCACCGAGCTCCCCGCTCCGCCCGACGAGCTCCGCGGTCCGCCCGACGAGCCCTCCGCCCCGCCCGAGCGGCGGGCGCCCCCGTCGTCCGCGGACCCAGAACCAGCCGATCACCGAGGCGTGCAGCAGTCCGAACGCCGTCAGCGCCCCCACGTTCACGATCGACGACAGCTGTGCGAGCCCGTCGTCCCTGCGGGCCGCGCCCACCGCCGCCACCAGCGTCACCAGGGCCGCCCCCAGCAGCGCCCGGCGCGGCACCCCGCTGCCCGCGTCCACCTTCGACATCGCCCCCGGCAGCCGCCGGTCCCGGGCCATCGCGAACAGCAGCCGGCCGGCCGCGGCCTGCCCCGCCAACGCCGCGAACGCCGCACCGACCGCCTTGCTCACCGCCACCAGGTCCTGCAGCCACCGGCCCACCGCCGAGTCGGCCGTGGCGTAGAACGCCGCGCCCTGCTCCGCGGGCCGGGCCGCCAGCTCCGCCGCGCTCACCGGCATCAGCAGCGCCGCCAGATACGTCTGCACCGCGAACAGCACACCGGCCACCACCAGACAGCTCAGCACCGCCCGCGCCACCCGGTCCGGCCCGCCGGGCCCCCGGCCGCCCTCCCCGCCCCCGGCCTCCTCCGCGAACGAGGCGATCGCGTCGAAGCCCAGATAGGACAGCACCGCCACCGACACCGCGGCCAGCACCGCCCCGGCCGAGAAACCGCCCTCACCGGTCAGCGGCTCGGCCCAGCCCCGCGGAGCCCCGTGCACGACCAGCTCGACGACCGCCGACACCACGAACACCGCGAGCACCACGATCTCCATCGCCAGCACCGCGAACCCGGCCCGGGCCGCGGTCCGTACGCCCGACAGATTCAGCAGCGTCGTCACGGCCACCGCCAGCGCCGTCCACACCCACGGGTGCACGGACGGCACCAGGGCGTGCAGCGCGATCCCGGAGAACAGATACGCCACCGCCGGAATCAGCAGATAGTCCAGCATCGCCATCCATCCGGCGACGAACCCCGCGCCCTCGCCCAGCCCCACCCGGGCGTACGTGTAGACCGACCCGGCCCGTGGGGCGACCCGCACCATCTGGGCGTACGAGAAGGCGGTGAACGCCATCGCGACGGTCGCGACCAGGTAGACGAGGGTGACCGCACCGTGCGACGTGGCCTGCAGCGCGCCGAAGATTCCGACCGGCGCCATCGGGGCGATGAACAGCAGCCCGTAGACGAGCAGATCCCGGAAGGTCAGCGTCCGCCGCAGCGCCCCGGTAGCGGCGGAACCCCCGCCCCCGCCCGCGGCGCCGTCTGCCGCCCCCTCCTCCCCACCGCCGCCCGTGACCGGCATCTGTGCCTCCTCGCTGCGTGCCGCCCTCAGTCTGGGCCAGCGGTGCGATCTTCGGGGGCGGGGGCGCGCCTTTACGATGGGACGCATGACTTCCTCGCCCAGCCCGACTCCCGCCACCACCCCGGGCGAAGCCGCTTCGCGCCGCAGGGTCCTGCTCGCCGCCCCCCGTGGATACTGCGCGGGCGTGGACCGCGCCGTCATCGCCGTCGAGAAGGCCCTTGAGCAGTACGGCGCCCCCGTCTACGTACGCCACGAGATCGTGCACAACAAGTACGTCGTGAAGACCCTGGAGAAGAAGGGCGCGATCTTCGTCGAAGAGACGGAAGAGGTGCCCGAGGGCAACATCGTCATCTTCTCGGCGCACGGCGTCGCCCCGGTCGTCCACGACGAGGCCAAGCGCGGCAAGCTCGCCACCATCGACGCGACCTGCCCGCTGGTCACCAAGGTGCACAAGGAAGCCGTCCGCTACGCCAAGGAGGACTACGACATCCTCCTGATCGGCCACGAGGGCCACGAAGAGGTCATCGGCACCAGCGGTGAGGCGCCCGAGCACATCACCCTCGTCGACGGCCCCAAGGACGTCGAGAACGTCGAGGTCCGCGACCCCGACAAGGTCGTCTGGCTCTCCCAGACCACGCTCTCGGTCGACGAGACCATGGAGACGGTGGACGCCCTCAAGGGCCGCTACCCCAACCTCCTCTCGCCGCCCAGCGACGACATCTGCTACGCCACCCAGAACCGTCAGACCGCGGTGAAGCAGATGGGCGCCGAGGCCGATCTGGTCATCGTCGTCGGCTCCAAGAACTCCTCGAACTCCGTACGCCTCGTCGAGGTGGCGCTGGGCGCCGGCGCCCGCGACGCCCACCTGGTCGACTACGCCGAGGAGATCGACGAGGCCTGGCTGGAGGGTGTCGGCACGGTCGGCGTCACCTCCGGTGCCTCCGTCCCCGACGTTCTCGTCCACGGTGTCCTGGACTGGCTCGCCGCGCGCGGCTACGAGGACGTCGAGACCCTCACGGCCGCCGAGGAGTCCATCCACTTCTCGCTGCCCAAGGAGCTCCGCCGCGACCTGCGCGCCGAGGCCAAGGCGGCCACCGAGGACTGACCCCCGCCGCTGCCGGTTCGCCGTCCGGGCCATGAGTCGACTCATCCCGGGGGCGAGCCGCCCCGTCCGCGCCTAGCCTTTTCCCATGAGGGTCTTCGGTGTGGACATCGGCGGATCGGGCATCAAGGGCGCCCCGGTGGATCTGGCGCGCGGCGATCTCGCCGAGGAGCGCTACAAGGTACTGACCCCGCACCCGGCCACCCCGGAAGCGGTCGCGGACTGCGTCAAGGAGGTCGTGGACCACTTCGGGTGGTCGGGGCCGGTCGGGGCGACCTTCCCCGGTGTGGTCACCGACGGGACGACCCGTACCGCCGCCAATGTCGACAAGGGCTGGATCGGCCTGGACGCCGACGCCCTGCTCACCGGCCGGCTGAGCGGCGAGGCCGCCGGCAGCCCCGTCACGGTGCTCAACGACGCGGACGCGGCCGGGCTGGCCGAGATGCGCTACGGCGCGGGCCGCGACCGGACCGGCACGGTCGTCGTGCTCACCCTCGGCACCGGCATCGGCAGCGCGATCTTCATCGACGGCCGCCTCGTCCCCAACACCGAGCTCGGCCACCTGGAGCTGCACGGCCATGACGCCGAGAAGCGCGCCTCCACCAAGGTCAAGGAGGACGAGGGCCTGAGCTGGCAGCACTGGGCGCACCGGGTCCAGAAGTACCTCGCCCATGTGGAGATGCTCTTCTCGCCCGCACTGTTCGTGATCGGCGGCGGGGTGAGCCGTAAAGCGGAGAAGTTCCTGCCGCTGATCGAGGGCATCAGGGCCGAGATCGTGCCGGCTCAGCTTCAGAACAATGCGGGGATTGTGGGGGCCGCGATGGCTGCGCACGCCGCTCGGGCTGGCGAGCCACCTGCCTCGGACGGTTCCCGGGCCGCGGCCGGGTCCGGTCGGCGGACCGCGTCGGCGGCCGGTTCTGCTGCCCGCGCGGTGCGCTCTGCGGTCGACTCACCGGTCGGCTGGCCCGACGACGGGCGATGATCAGCGCCCGCCGGACGATCGCGAGCAGCGCGCAGACCAGCGTGCCCGCGTAGAGCCAGCCCGCGTTCAGCGCGAGGACGGTGAAGAGGCCCATCAGCAGCCCCTCGAAGCCGTCCCCGCCGTGCTGGATCGGCAGCGCGCCGAGCGTGAAGGCGATCGGCAGGGTGACCGGCGCACAGACCAGGTCGTACGGCCGCACCCACACCGCCGCGCCGATGCCCACCAGCAGGTAGCAGACGCCGTACGCGGTCGGTGCGCCGCCGAACAGCAGCCGGTCCACGAAGGCGAACGCCAGCAGCGCCAGCGTCGCCAGCAGCCAGCAGCCGAGACCGGTGAGCTTGGCGGCCGGCATCCGGCGCTGCGGGCCGGCCGGCGGGTCGGGGGCCGGGCGCCGCGGCGGCGCCCGGTGGACGGCGGAGGACTCCGCGCCCGCCGAGGGAGCCGGGCCGCGTCCGGGGACCGCGGCCGCCGCCGGCCGGGAGGGTGCCCGGAGGGCCCCGGCCGGCGCGGGACCACGCGGCGCGGCGTGCACGGCGGCCGTGGCGGAGGCCGGTACGGACGCGAACCCGGAGGCCCGCATCGCGGAGAGAAAGGCGTCGTCGGGATCGGGGGTCACGGCCTCCGCGGGGCGCGGGAGCCGGGCGTCCTGGCCCGCTGGCGGCCGTCCGGACCGCGGCGGGCTGTGCTGGGGCGTGCGCGCTTCGTGTTGCTCCACCCGGCAACGGTAGGCCGCTAAGTGGTATTAACCGGTCGCGGGACACGCGCTTTCGCCGACCTTGCGGCCGAGTTCGCTACGGGCCGGGGGCGGGGCGCGGCGCGGACCTGTCCCGGTGGCGGCCGCTCGGCCCGCGCCGCCCCGTAGACTGGTGGATCGGCCCTCCCGGGGCCGCTGCCCACCCCACCACCTCTCGCTCGGAAGTCGAGTCGCCACGTGTCGCTCACGATCGGAATCGTCGGTCTGCCGAATGTCGGCAAGTCGACCATGTTCAATGCCCTGACCAAGAACGACGTGCTGGCGGCCAACTACCCGTTCGCCACCATCGAGCCGAACGTCGGTGTCGTCGGCGTCCCCGACCCGCGTCTGGCCAAGCTGGCGGAGATCTTCTCCTCCCAGAAGATCCTCCCGGCGACCGTCGACTTCGTCGACATCGCGGGCATCGTCCGCGGCGCCTCCGAGGGTGAGGGCCTGGGCAACAAGTTCCTCGCGAACATCCGCGAGTCCGACGCGATCTGCCAGGTCATCCGCGCCTTCAAGGACGAGAACGTCGTCCACGTCGACGGCAAGATCTCGCCCAAGAGCGACATCGAGACGATCAACACCGAGCTGATCCTCGCCGACCTCCAGACCATCGAGAAGGTCCTGCCGCGCCTCCAGAAGGAGTCGCGCATCAAGAAGGACATCGCCCCGAAGGTCAAGGCGGTCGAGGAGGCCAAGGCGATCCTGGAGAAGGGCGACACGCTCTTCGCCGCGGGCATCGTCCAGGGCTCCGGCAACGAGGAGCTCCTGCACGACCTCCACCTCCTCACCACCAAGCCCTTCCTCTACGTCTTCAACGTCGACGAGGACGAGCTGACCGACGAGGACTTCAAGAACGAGCAGCGCGCCCTGGTCGCGCCCGCCGAGGCGATCTTCCTGAACGCCAAGCTGGAGGCCGACCTCGCCGAGCTGGACGACGACGAGGCCCTGGAGCTCCTCCAGTCCGTGGGCCAGGACGAGCCCGGCCTCGCCACCCTCGCCCACGTCGGCTTCAACACCCTCGGCCTGCAGACCTACCTGACGGCCGGCCCCAAGGAAACCCGCGCCTGGACCATCAAGAAGGGCGCCACGGCCCCCGAGGCGGCCGGTGTCATCCACACCGACTTCCAGAAGGGCTTCATCAAGGCCGAGGTCATCTCCTTCGCCGACCTGGTCGAAACCGGCTCGGTCGCCGACGCCCGCGCGGCCGGCAAGGCCCGCATGGAGGGCAAGGACTATGTGATGCAGGACGGGGATGTGGTGGAGTTCCGGTTCAACGTGTGACGGGCGTCATAGCATTGGCGTAGCGATCTGGCAAATGTGCAGGTCAGGTGGGGTCGGCCCTGGATGGGGTCGACCCCGTTGTCGTTCCCGTTGCTGGATCCGTGCTGGATTTGCTGACGTCTCGTCACCTGTCGTCATCCCTGGTTATGCGTACCGTCGCTGGATCGGTGCTGGATGCGGCTGACGGCACGTCAGCGGGTGGGGGCGCAGCGGGTGCGAATTTCGTCATGGACGGGCACTGCGGGGCGGTAGGGGCCGGGGCGGGGGTGCGCGTGGTGCCCGTTGCCCACGGGTTCTGTACGCGGGCCGCGGTGCGGCCCCTGACGCGGCATGGTCGGCGGTCGGGACCGCGTCATCTGCTTGGCCGCAGGTTCGAGTCCCCGGCAGGAGCCGCAGTCAAGGGCTGGCCGTCTGGCAGCCCCTGTGAGCTGCGGAGATGCACTGGTTGTGACGACGACAGCGCGTCTTCCGAAGTCAGCGCCCGACCTGCCGGGCGGCCTGAATCGGTCACGCCGAAGATGCGGCCTTGATCCGACTGCATGCCGCGGGGGAGGCCAGCACGGCCGATGAAGTACCGCGGGGCGCCACGCGCCGACTGCGTGGCAGGTCACCCGATCGCCTGCTGTCCTGGACCGGCGCAGCGGCGAGCCCGTACCCAGATGCTGCCGTTGGGCGGTTTCATGCCCGGCCTGTCCTTCACTGGTTGGGCTCTGGCTGGTAAGCGACGATGCGTCGTGCGCAGCAAGGCGGTGGACCGCCGCGTCGCTACCTCAGCACGAGGCTCTCAGCTACGCTTGCGCGTCGCAGTGATCTAGCTCAACAGAGCGTCGAATCCACTGGCGATACGGGGGGCATGTGAATTACAACGAGGACTGGGACCGTCGGCTCAATCCCTTCCGCTACAACTCTGATGGCACGTTGACTGATGCTGCGCGGAAGCAGAACGTTGCCATGCAGCTCAACTCGGCCAACATCGACGGATACGCCGGCGCAGGGAGCGGGCAGGCGTCAGTGCACATCGCCACGCTGACCAAGGCAGAGAGTGCCCTGGAAGCGATCCGCTCCGACACTGACCAGGTAGGCCTGGCTGCCCTGAACGCGACCGATGACTCGGTCATCGGCCTACAGGGCTGGGAGAGTGCGGGCGGACTTGACGCCATGCGAGCGCGATGGGCGGACGAAGCCGTCAAATTCAGTGAGCAGCTGTCTGATGCGTGCGCAAACCTGCACAACACCGCTACGGCGTACAAGGACACCGATCGGGGAGAGCAGGCCCGGATGAACTCGATCAACCACGGGGGCAAGTGAAAATGGTCGATTTCTCCGACATCATGCACGCCAACCTCGGCAAGCTCAAATCGGCTGCCGACGAATGGCATCTCGTTCCGAAGAAGTACCAGGGTCTCACTGAATTATTCGATGCGCGCGTTGCCAATCTCTTAAAAGCCGACTGGGAGGGCGAGGCCGCCGACAAGGCTCAGGCTGCCCTGGCCAAGCTGCGCAAGCAGTACCAGGCCGCAGCCGATGAATCCCGCGGCATCGCGCGACTCCTCCAGGATGCGCATGAGGAGCTCCACACCCTCCAGAAGCAGCTCCGCCGGATCGTGGAGGAAGATGCCCCGGCCGACAAGCTCAAGGTCACCGAGGATGGGACCATTGTCGACGCCGACCCCACTCGAAGCGCCGGACGCAATGCTGATCCCGATCACACGTACCTCAAGCAGCGGGACGAGAAAATCCAGGCGTTGCGAGACCGCATCGCTACGGTGGTCAAACGTGCAACCGTTGCCGACGAGGGACTGACTTACGCGCTGCGTCGTGATGCGAACGGCGCGAAGAACCTCGGGTTCAACACCAAGGTCCACACCTCACTCGACGCGGCCGAAGCCGATCAGGCCTTGGCACTGACCAAGAGTGGCGGCAAGCTCTCTGACAAGCAGCTCAGCCAGCTCAATCGCATCCTTGAAGTCAAGGAGCATGACAAGGAGTTCTCGGAGCGGCTCGCTGTCGGCATGGGACCCAAGGGGGCTCTGGACTTCTGGGCCAAGGTGGCCGATCCGGAGCAGAAGCCCTACCAGCCTTCGACCGAGCCCGACAAAGAGCGTCGCGCCCTGCTCAAGCACTTGCAGGAGAACCTGGGCACCACACTGGGAACCGCTACCCACAGCGACAGCGCCGCTATGAAGCACTGGAAGAGCGAGATGCTCGATCTGGGGCCGCGGCGGCTTGGCTCCGGCGATGCGGCGAACCCGTACGGATTCCAGGTGATGAGCAACCTGATGCGGCACGGTAATTACGACTCGGACTTCCTCAAGGACTACGGGAAGAAGCTTCTTGATACGGATCGGAATTTTAATCCGTCGATCAAGGGTGCCCCCAACCCCTGGACATACCAAACCGAGTCCGATCTGAACTTCGGCAGCTCCAAGGACCGGGGAAACGACCCCATGACCGGATTCATGGAGGCGCTCGGCCACAACCACAAGGCGTCCACGGGCTTCTTCGGGTCCGACAAGGATCTCGAGTACCTGATGAAGGACCGTGTCTGGCCGGACGACTCGACGCCGGACGGGGACACCAAGGACGGCCTCGCGGGCTACAGCTCCCTGGGCCACGCCCTGGAGGCAGCGACGACCGGCCATGACTTCGGCACTCCACCCGAGCCCGGTGCGCCCCACACCAAGGACGAGGCAGAAGTGATGAGCAAGGTCATCACCACCGTCTCCAAAGACGACAGCACCATCCACGACGGCATGGGCGGCAGCCTCGGCAGGATGTCGGCCGAATATATGCCGGACATTCACCACCTGCTTTCCGGAGGGCGCGATGACGGTACCTCCGATGGCGAGCTGGACTCGCTCTACCCGCGAGGGAAGAATCCTCCGCTCCTGTTCCCTGAAGGGAATGGGACGCGCGATATAACCCGTTTTCTGTACACGGTGGGCAAGGACCCAGACGGGTTCGCAGGTATCAACTACGGCCAGACCCAGTACACCAGCGAAGTGCTTAACTATCATTTCGCTCACCCGGACGCTAACGACAGGACCAACTCGGAGACCCTGGAAGAGGTCACTCGTCGGGGCGGCCAGATCGAAAGCATTATTGACAACGCGCGCAAGGATTCGGTTGTTCAGGGCGCCGTGGACAACGATTCGAAGTTCAACAAGGCGCTGACCGACAGTGGTGGTTGGGCGAAGACCATCGTCGGAATCGGCGTCGGCGTCGGCACTAGCCACATCGTGTCACCCATCGGAGGGGCACTTGTCGGCGCCGCAGCGGGAGATGTGAGTGGCAGGCTCATTGATTCCATCACCGGGGGATTCGTACGCGACCCCAAGGGTGATGCCCTCTACAGTGCTGCCGGCGAGATGGAGAACAATCAGGAATCTCTGCGCACAGTCACCGAGCGCGCCGCTTCCCTGGCCAACGCGAACCATCCCTCGGGGCTGTCAAGACAAGACATACAGGCCGCCGTACAACGCGGAGCTGAGGACGGCAACTCACTCGGCTTCGTCTCCGTGAAGGGCAACACCAATGACAACGCCAGCTCCTGACAACACGCCCGCTCAACCAGAAGACGCAGCGCGGCGCGCCCCTCGGGGGCGGCACTTGGTGACGGTGTTTGCCGCCCTTGTCGTGGGTGCCGGCGGCACCCTGGCAGTGGAGCGCACCCTGCTCAGTCCGAACGCAACCGATGATGTGGCCGATATCTGTGGGGGTACTGTGGTATCCACCGACGTTGGCCCCGTCACCCGGAATATCCCAAGCAATCCATCCGTGGCTTCCTCATGGGTGGATTACGCACGGGATGGTTCCCTTCTTGAAAACTGCACTGTATCGGCTGGAAATACCCAGGCTCTTCGAGTCACTGCAAACCTTGAGCGAGGCTCGACCGCAGACTGGGAACGATTCACGAGATCGCAAATCCCCGGTGCAGCCGGGCCGAAAATGACCTTCGATGCTGGCGACCGCGCTGTGTCTTACGAGAAGGACGCCGCCATACATGTGCCGTGCACCTTGCCTCGGAATCAGCCCAAGAACGACGATGGCAAAGCCATTACGACTTACGTTGCTGTCGTAGCACATGCCTCCGGGTCTGCCGTCGAGGAAAACGACAAACGCCGCCAGGATCTCGCTTACCTTGCTTCCCGGGTCGCTGAGCACGCTCACTCCACGATGAGATGCAAGGAGCCTCTCAACATCCCGGACGGTGTGCCCAAGGTGAAGAGTGCCGGCTGAGTCTGGCGGTGGCATTACCTCGGAGCGGGCAGGGGAGATCCCCCTCCCCCCTGATCGCGTGTCACCTCGGACTGTGGTCGCACCAGGGGCCCGTGCCTCACAGTCAAGGAAGTCGAGGCCGAGCTCGACCGGCTGTTGAGGGCATTTCCCCGGCAACAGCTCGAAAATTGGCCGTTGCCAACGAGAGTCTCGCCTGGGTGACCGGACGTAAAGCAGCCAGATGTATGTCGATATTCGGCCAGAACGTGATGTGTTTCAGGGGCGGAACGGCCGTGGTTGACGCGCGTTCCCGGCAAGGGGTTACATGGATTAGCTGTGGCATGGGTGCCGGGCGAGTGTTTTGTGAGGACCGGGGGATTTCGGGTGACTGAGGAATATCGCGTCGATCTGAGTGCGCTGCAACAGGTGATCACGCGGCTCAACTCGCTGGTGGACACCATGGACGGGGTCGGGTCGACAGCGGAGTACAAGACAGAGCTGCCGGAAGGCTACCTGGGGCGGGAGTTCGGCGAGGAGACTGCGCTGAGGGGGGCACACGGCAAGATGAAGCAGGAGATTGCCGCCATGGTCACCGAGCTGAAGAGCATGATCGCTGAGGTGAGTCAGAAGTCCTCAGTGGTGCTGAGTGGTTACGACAGTCGCGAGCAAGATGTCCGCGCGTCGATGCGCTGATAAATAGAGAGGCCAGTCGCCTCACGCACGTGGGGCGAGAGGACGGGGGAGGACGGGAATGAGCAGTCGTGGGGGCGGGCACCACACAGACTTTTCGAGCCATACACTCGAAAGGTTGAAGGGCATGGTGCAGGACGCACAGCCGGGCAAGGTTGAAGAGATCGCCGATCACTGGATGCATGTCCATGATCAGATGGCTGGCGATGCACCCGATGGCAGTGTGCGGGATCTGCTGGACAAGGCTGTGGCGGATGTTCGGGAGCACTGGCACGGTGCGGCGGCCGACGCCTTCGCCGCGCGGGCAAAGATCCTGAGCACGAGCCTCAAGCATGGCGCGCTTTATGCGAAGAACACTTCCCACACTCTGAGGTCCGCTGCGAGTGACCTTCGCGAGGCAAAAACCGCTGTTATGGCCTTGCAGGACACGGTGGGTGTGGAGAAGGGGAACGGCGGAATTCTCCACGCCATCGGTTCGAAGATCAAGGATGGCGCGGATTGGCTGGCCGATGGCGGGCAGCGGAGCGACGAGGGTCTCAACAAGGACGTCGCCAAGGGCATGAGCACAAAAGATGCTCTCGCGAAGCATGCCGGCAGCCTCTCCCGCGGACGGGAGATCGCCTTGCAGGCCGCCAACCATATGGAAAAGCTCGGGGCCTCCTACAACGCCAAGGCGCAGGACTTGGCAGGTAAGCCCCATCGCGAGCGGTGGAAGCCGATCGATCCACCGGACAGGATCGTGCCACCGCCTGCGGTCGCGGGCTCCATGGGTACCGGTGTTGCGAGTCCGCGGAAGGGCGGCTCCAGTTCGGCGAGTACGAAGACGATCAGTGGTACGTCTGCTTCAGGCGGGGGGGCATCGCCGCGCCCGGTGAGGACGAACGGTGCGCCCAGCGAGGGGGGCTCTGCCAGTCCGGTGGTGCATCCCTCTGCACCGAAGGCACCGCGTCCTGGTACGTCGCTGGATGGTGTGCGAGGCGGGGTTCCGACGCCCGTCGGTCCGTCGCGCGCAGGCTCTGGCGGTCCGGTAGTCGGAGGAGCCCCTCGCGACTTTGGTTCGGGGACCGGCGAGCCAGGCGTGCCTTCTGGCGGTCTGCCGCTTGGTGGCGGTCGTGGTCCGCTCGGCGGCAGTCCGGCCCGCCCCGGCTCGCCGGTCCCGGGAGCGACTCCTGGAGGTGGTCGTGCGGGTTCGGGGAGGTCTACTGCGCCGGGGGCCCCTGATCGGACGGGTCAGGGGGCGCGGCCACCGATCGGTGGTACGGGTGGCTCTGGTGCGTCCGGCTCCGGGGGTGCGCGTGGGCGCCAGGGTGGGCTGACGCGGCGTCCCGGCGGTGTCGTCGGAGAGCCGGCTAAGCCAGGTGCGCCGGGGAAGGGCGCCCAGGGAGGCTCAGGTCTGCATCGCAGTCGCGGCGGCGGCCTCAACAGCGGCTCGGGACCGTCTTCGCGAGGTCGGGGCCCCATGGGTGTGCCGCCTGGTGGACGCTCGGGCCGTGAGGACCGGGAGCGGCGGGGTTCGTCGAGGCCGGACTACTTGGTCGAGGATGAGGAGACCTGGGTTCCGCAGCGCGACGTCGTGCCTGGAGTCATCGGAGTGCCGTCCTCTGAGGAGCGCGGTGATACTGAGGCGCCGGTGCAGCAGGAGCGTGAGTTGGGGCCGGACACTTCGGAAGGAAGCGGCAGGGCGTGACGTTCAAGCGGTGGGTCCGGTCGGCGGGTGGGGCGGTGCTGCTATGTGGGGCCACTGTCGTGCAGTTGGCGCCTCCTGCAGTCGCTGATTCCATTCGCGATCGGCAGTGGGCTGTGGCGTCGTTCGATGTGGATGACATTCGGAAAGTGTCCATGGGGAAAGGAGTGACCGTCGCCCTCGTCGACTCTGGCGTCGACGGGACTCATCCCGATCTTGTAGGCAATGTGTTGCCAGGCAAGAACTTCCTCAAGGGCAGCGGCCGTGCCGACCGCGAGAAGGAGGATGTACACGGCACCGCCATGGCGTCGCTGATCGCAGGCCATGGTCATGGGCCAGGTGGTAGAGCAGGCATCATGGGACTGGCCCCTGCCGCAAAGATTCTTTCTTTGCGCGTCAACACGGACGACGGCCTGGGTGTCGGCACCGGCAAAGGGGATGCTCCGGTGTCGCAAGCCATTCGATACGCCGTGGACCACGGCGCTACGGTCATCAACCTGTCCCTGGGCGATGAGTTCAAGGTCCCCGGCATGGATGACGCCATCCAGTATGCGCAGGAGAGAGACGCCGTCATTGTGGCCGCGTCCGGGAATGACGGCGTTGGCACGCCGAACTATCCAGCAAGCTATCCCGGTGTGATCTCAGTGGGCGGTGTCGACTCCTCCGGCAAGATCTGGGACAAGTCCAACTACGGGCCACACGTTCTGCTCTCAGCGCCCGCCGTGGACGTTGTGAGCGCGGGTCCGCGCCGCCAGTACGGCGGAGGGAGTGGAACCTCCAATTCCACGGCCTACGTTTCGGCAGCCGCCGCTCTTCTTCGTGCGAAGTTTCCAGATCTCACGGCGGGTCAGATCGCCAACCGCCTCGTGAAGACGGCGAAGCTGCCGGAATCGGCGACCGGGTTGAAGGTTCCGGACAAGCATTACGGCTATGGCTTCATCCGCCCCTATAGTGCGCTGACCGCCGACATTCCTGTCGGATCAAAGAACGGGCCCCTGCCCGCGCCGTCGCCCACTCCCTCCGCAGCCGCACCCGCCGAATCCGCGAAGCCCGACACCTCCTCCAGCGGAGACCGGTCGGTGTACGTCGTAGCGGCTGTCGCAGGGGCGGTGGCCCTAGGACTCATGGCTGCACTGGCCGTGGTGGTGATCCGGCGACGCCGCCCTGTCGTCCCGCCTGCGCCCCCTGTCATTCCCGACGTATATATGGCTCCGCCGCGACCGGGAGGCGCCCAGCCGCCGTATGACGGGCAGCGGCCCGGCTCGGGTTTCGGGCAGTAGCCGGGCGCCCGTTGGCAACCGTTACCGTCAAGCGTCCTGTCCGGACGCTGCCTCCTGAATATTCCAAGGGCGAGCTTCGGCTGAAGGCTCCGCCCACGCTGCCCCGAAAGGGGAGCGAGTCGGTCGCATTGATGCTGATGCCCATGATGGGGATGGGCGGATCCGCGGCGTTCTTCTTCCTTCCGGGCTCGCACCCGTTCATGAGGGTGATGGGCGCCGTGATGGTGGTCTCCACACTGGTGATGGCCTTGGCCCAGATCGTGCGGGCCCTGCGTGGACCGGCTACGTACATGAATGGGGAACGGCGGGATTATCTGAGGCACCTTGCGCACGCCCGGGAGGAGGTGCGGGAGACCGCGCGCCGCCAACGGCGTTCGGAGTGCTACGCCTTCCCCGAGCCGGCCCAGTTGTGGGCCGTTGTTGCGCATCGCCGCCGTCTGTGGGAGCGGCGGCCAGCCGATGTCGACTTCGCTGAGGTGCGTATCGGGCGGGGCCCGCAGAAGCTTGCTACCACGCTGGTCGTGCCCCGGGCAGAGCCGGCCGACGAGTGGGATCCGCTGGCTGAGCATGCGCTGCGGCAATTCCTGGCCGCCTACGGGCAGCTCGATGACCTGCCGCTGGCCGTGTCGCTGCGTGCCTTCCCACGGCTGTTGATCCGAGGCGATGCGGAAGCTGTCTATGGAGCCGTGCGGGCGATCGTGTGCCAGCTGGCGGCTTTGCATTCGCCTGACGACCTACGGATCGCTGTAGTCGCCGCGCCGGGAGCACTGCCGGAGTGGGACTGGGTCAAGTGGCTGCCGCACGTCCAGCACCACAGAGCTGTGGATGGGACCGGGCCGGGGCTCCTGGTGTGCCGCTCGTTGGACGCCCTTGAGGAGTTGCTGGCCGAAGAACTCACTACGCGACCAGAGTTTCAGCGCGATGCCCAGCCGCTCCTCGACCGGCCGCACCTGGTCGTGTTGAAGGAGCAGGGGTCGGGCGTCGGCTGGGAGGAGCGCCTGGGCATGACTGTTCTCGAGGTCGAGCCTGGCAGCGACCTTGGACGGGATGGCTACGGTCAGTCGGTGTTGACCGTCTCGCCGGGGGAGTTGCGTCTGGAGTCCGGGGCCGGCGCGGCGTACGAGGGTGTTCCGGATTTCCTGTCGGGCACGGAGGCGGTGGCGTTGGCCCGTGCGCTGGCTCCCTTGCGCAGCCACGCCGAGGAAGACGTGGATCCGCTGGTGGGCGACCTGGACTTCGCCGAGCTGATGGGCATCAACGCACCAGCGTCGCTGGATGTGACGCAGGCGTGGCGCCCGCGCGGCCCCCAGGGCCGGCTGCGCGTCCCCATCGGTGTCGACGGCGACGGCTCGCCCCTAGCGCTGGACCTCAAGGAGGCTTCCCAGGGCGGCATGGGGCCGCATGGCCTGTGTGTGGGTGCCACCGGGTCGGGTAAGTCCGAGCTGCTCCGTACGCTGGTCCTGGGCCTGGCCGCCACGCACTCGTCGGAGACGTTGAACTTCATTCTGGCGGACTTCAAAGGTGGGGCGACATTCGCCGGCCTGGCCGACCTGCCACATGTGGCGGCGCTGATCACCAATCTCGTAGAGGACCTCGCACTCGTTGATCGTATGCACGATGCGGTCACCAGCGAGATGACGCGACGTCAGGAACTGCTTCACTCCAGCGGCAATTTCGCCAACATCCATGACTACGAGAAGGCAAGGGCTGCGGGCGCCCAGCTGGAGCCTCTTCCGTCCCTGCTGATCGTGCTGGATGAGTTCAGCGAGCTGCTGGCCGCCCGGCCCGACTTCCTCCAGATGTTCCTGCGGATCGGCCGTATCGGTCGTTCCCTGGGAATACACCTGCTGCTGGCCACCCAGCGCCTGGAGGAGGGACAACTGCACGGCCTGGACACCTACCTGTCCTACCGGCTGGTGATGCGCACCTTCTCCGCTGACGAGTCCCGCGCCGCACTCGGCACCCCGGCCGCCTACTATCTGCCCCCGGTCCCCGGTGCCGGGCTCTTGCAGCACGGCACCGAACCCGCTACACAATTCAAGTCCGCTTACGTATCTGCCCCGCACCAGGCCGTCGCCACTCCAGTGGTCGGTCAGCGCGTCGTCGAGCGGTCCCCCGTGCTTTTCACAGCGGAGTCGGCTTGCGCCACATTCGACGAGCCGGCCTCGGAGCAGGAGGCGAATCCGCAGGCAGCGACCGCACCCGCCGAGACCGTCCTGGACGTCATCGTCGATCGCCTGGCAGGTCAGGGGGCACCCGCCCGGCAGATCTGGCTGCCTCCACTGGAGATTTCCCCTTCCCTCGGTCAGCTGCTGCCGCCCACGTCGATCACAGCCGAACGTGGTCTGCATGCAGCCGACCCGCAGACCTTGAGTCTCACCATTCCGCTCGGTATCGCGGACAAGCCGTTGGAACAGTGTCGCGAAATCCTCACCCAGGACCTTTCCGGTCCGGGCGGTCATGTCGTCGTCACCGGAGGCCCCCGCTCGGGGAAATCAACCCTCCTGCGCACACTCATACTGTCGCTCTCGTTGACGCACACGCCGAGAGAAGTGCAGTTCTACTGCGTGGACTACGGCGGCGGCAGCCTGTTCTCCCTCGCCGGACTTCCACACGTCGGAGGCGTCGCGTCACGGCTGGAGGCCGGCAAGGTGCGGCGGAGCGTTGCCGAGGTGATGGGCATCCTCCGTGAGCGGGAGGAGTTCTTCCACGCCCATCACATCGACTCCATGCAGACGTACCGTGTACGCCGCGCGGATGGCCATTACGACGACCATCTGTGGGGCGATGTCTTCCTGGTCATCGACGGCTGGGCAGCGTTCAAACGTGAGTGGGAGAACCTGGTCCCCGACATAGAAGCTCTGGCGCTGCGCGGTCTCGCCTACGGTGTCCACCTCGTCATCGTGGCTTCCCGGTACAACGAAATGCGGCCCGCGCTCACCGACGAGTTCGGCGCTCGCCTGGAACTGCGCCTGGCGGACCCGCTCGACTCCGCACACGACCGCAAACGCGCCCGCAACATCCCCATCAACCGCCCCGGCCACGGCCTCGCAGCAGGAGGACTCCACTTCGTCACCGCCCTACCCCACCTCGACAACCCCGACTCCGGCTCCGTGGATAGCCCGGCATGGAGCAGCGAGCAGCTCGTGGCGCAGATCGAGACTCACTGGTCCGGGTCGGTGTGCCCACCCGTCCGGATGCTTCCCGACCGGCTGTCCGCGGACGACCTGCCCAAGGCCAGCGAAACGCTTGAGCTCGGCTGCGCCATCGGGGTCGAGGAAGCCACCCTCTCCCCGGTGTACGTCAATCTCGACACCGACCCGCTCCTGGTCATCTACGGCGAGAGCGAATCAGGAAAGTCCGCACTCCTGCGCCTGATCACCCAGCGCATCGCCGACCAGCATCAGCCACATGAAGCGCTGCTACTGGTCGGCGACTACCGGCGCGGCCTGTTCGGGCACCTTCCCCAGGACCATGTCCTCCACTATGCGCCGGCCGTCGGTTCCCTGGAACAGGGGCTGGCGCAGCTCGGTCCGCTGCTGGGCACTCGCATGCCCACCGAAGACACCACTGCCGAACAGATGCGTGCCCGTAGCTGGTGGCAGGGGCCTGAGGTCTTCGTCGTCATCGACGACTACGACCTTGTCGCCCTGCCCTCAGGCAACCCGCTCGAGGCCATCGCCGAGTACCTGCCCTACGCCGGCGACATCGGCCTGCGCGTCATCGTGGCCCGCTCCACCGCAGGCGCCGCCCGCGCCACCTTCGAACCCGTCACCCGACGCCTCAAAGAACTCGGCGCCCAAGGGATCATCCTCTCCGGCGCCCCCGAAGAAGGACCGCTCATCGGCACTACCAAGGCCACGCCCATGCCCCCGGGGCGGGCGCAGTTCGTTCCCCGCCGGGGTCCCACCGGGCTCGTGCAGATCGGATTCCTCCCAACAGCCTCGTGAGCCTTGGCGAAGGTCACCATCCGATTCATGTGTCGGATGGCGTCCTGCAGGGTTCGTTCGGAGCTGCTGCATCTGTGCCGGGGCATGTGCGGAATCTTGAAGTCCTCCTCAAGCGGCTTGACTTGTGAGGAACGGGGCTCGGCTGGTTGGGTGATCGCGGCCAAGGCGGCGATGCCTTCGTCCCGACAGCGCGTTGAGCAAGCGTGACGTTCATGACACCTAGTTCGCTTTTGAAGCGTTCCGTCCCTTTGGTCATGGTCTCGGTGCTGCTCCCCGTTGCGACCGCGGTCCCGGCTGCGGCTGACACCAGTGCTTGTACGCACCACTTCTCGGGGCCTCAGGTCTGTATCCGTCTGGAGGGTCGCAATCATTTGAATTCCGTGACGGCGATCTGGACCAACCCTTCGCGGGGGACGAAGCACCGGCAGGTCAGCGTCTTGATGAATGGGCGGCGTTTCAGCACGGCGCAGGCACACCGGGTCGGAAGTACGCTCAGCCATACGTGGGGCAGATTCGACACCGGTACAGATACCAAACTGTGCGTGAAATTCGCGGGAATCTCGCGGATGGCCTGCGAGATGACGAGGTACATCGGGGATCGTGCGCAGCTCTGACGACACTGACCATGGCTGCGTCACCATGTGCCACTCAGTACAGGTCACCGTCTGCGATCCGCTGCAACCGTGTCCGCATCACCGTCAGCGAGTCCGGATCCTCTGCGGGCCACTCTCTACGCCCCGCAGCTCGCAGGTACGGAATGCCCTTCCTGATGTCGGTGACGATCGCTCGGCGGCCAGTGGCCTCCTCGACTTCATCACCAACCTGCGGACGGCGACTCGAGCTAGTCATGGCCACCGCCGATGATGAACACAAGAGCAAGCGAGGCCAGGCACGTCAGGTAGGTGACGATGCGACACTGACGTGGAGTCATGGGGCCTTCCCCTCCAGAATGGCGCTCAGGGTCGGTTGGTCGGGCTCGTCGAACGTGGTGACCGTCCGGCCTCCGGCGGCTAGGACGCGCTGTTCGAGCAGCAGACGGTGCCTGGTGTTGGTTGCCAGCCTTTCCCTGGCATGCACAACGCACAGCACCTCGCGATAGTCCGCCTCTGCCCGCATGGCGGTCAGCAGCGCTGCCAGCTGCGGGCGGTGCACGGCGAGTGCGTGCTCGCCGAGGTCGACCCAGCTCCCGGCAATAGCCCAGCCCATGCCCTCGGCGTAGTGGCGGCATCCCTCCAACCGCATGTGGAGCTGTCGGCGGGAGCGGCTCGCGCAGCGGTCGTAGATGAGGGCCAGTGGCGACATCGTGGCTGTCATCGCTGGATCTCCGCAGTGTGCCGGGCCAGCAGGTACTGGCAATCCCGAGCGAGCTGGTGCACCTGGACGTGAGCGGAGAGTGTGCCCTGCCCGAGTCCTTGCCCGGTCTGTCGTTCGATTCCGTCGAGCTGGGCCTGCAGTCGATGTGCCTCGTTGCTGTTGGGCCGTAGCTGCCGGGCTGTCCCACGGACCTCGGGGAGGAGGAGAGCGATGTGCCCACGCAATTCCTCTTCCAGCTCGATCAACGCGTCAGGGTCCGGCCGACCGGAGCCGAGTGACAGCGCGCGTCGGATAGTCGCGCCGATTGCTTCTACATCGACCGGGAGCGACTCATGCCCGGTCCTCGCTCCTACGAGGTACGCGACACGGTCGGCTGTTTCTCGCTCGTCGCCGTACTGTCCGACCTCGTATCCGTAGGAGGTGACATAGCAGCCATCGTCGGCGGTAACGTCCTCGCAGGCTGCCGAGTTCAGCGGATGTGAAGCGGAGAGGGCGGTCGCATCGGTCCAGGCAACTGCGACCCCGTTCGATTGGAGGTGCTCAGCCAGAATGGCGGCCGAGTCGTTTCTCGCATCCATGGCTGTAGTGCACTGCGATGCGAGCCCGCACGGGATCTGACAACCTATGACACGGACTTGATCATGCCTCTGAGCATTGCCATCACCGGAACGCGGTCAACGGGACACCACGAATTCACCTGGTACACGGACCTCTTCTCCCGCTACCTCGGGCCGTTCGCGAGCGACGACGCGCACTTCCACATCGGTGGGGCGAAGGGGATCGACTCACTGTCATTGCTGTGGCTCGCTGGCCATACGAAGTCGTCGATCTCGGTCGTCGTGCCGGGGACCGTAGACCAGCAGCCGGCCGAGGCGCAGGAGGCGATCAGCCGGTGCCAGGACCGGATCACGGAGGTCATCGCGCTGCGAGCATCGGAGTTGCGAACGCCTGCCTACCACGCCCGCAACCGATACATGGTTGACCGGTCCGAGATGGTGATCGGGTTTCCCCTTGCCGGGAGCGACAGCACCTCCGGCACCTGCCAGACGATCGAGCACGCTGCGCAGAGCCGGAAGCCCCGCCTGATCGTCCCCGTGTGACATACGGCACGGGCATGATGGAGACATGAGCGAGCGCGATCGCCTTCTCGGTGCGGCCACGTTGAAGCGGCTGCGCCGCAGCCGCGGCATGTCCTTGGCCGGCGCCTCCCACGCCTTCATCGATGTGGCCACACGTCTTGGACAACCTTTCGGCAGCAGCGTTGCCAGCGTTCAGCGGACCGTCGCCCGGTGGGAGAGTGCCAGGCCGATCTTGCCCAGCGAGCGGTACCAGCTGCTGCTCGCCCACCTTTACGCCCGACGCCCCGATGGTGAGACGGCCCTCGGTTCCGGCTCCGACTTCGCCGAACTGCTCGATGCTCTCAGGCATCTCGGCGAGGGCGAGCAGGCCGTTGCCGAGCTTCGCCGACTGCTGGTACGAACCTCGACGGACGACAACAACGGCCTCGTGCTCGGCCATCCCGGTGGCGGCCTGGAGCAGCGCGCGCAGCGGGTCGGTGGGGTGGTCGGTGCGCAGCGGCAGGATGCCGGGGCGGGCCGGTCGCAGGCGTCCGGCGGCGACGGGGTGCCCGCGCGGGAGGAGGGGGACGGGGTCGGTGACGCGGGTGTGGGCGCCGGGCCAGGCGGCTTCCACCGCGCGGCGTGCGAGCCCGAGGGGGACGGTGCCCGGGACCCATAGGCGGATGCGTAGTCCGGTGTGGGACCAGGTGTATTCGAAGGCGAGGTGGGGCTGGCCGGTGGTGATACGCCGCCACCACGGACGGAGAAGGCCGGAGAGCTGGGCCCAGAGGACTTCGCCGCCTTTGGGCGCGACGAAGGGCGGGACGAGGATCTCGACGCAGCGCGCGCCGTCGGCGAGACGGTGTTGCCTACGGTGGTGCAGGCGTCGGCGCAGCAGGTAGCCGCCGGCCACGGTGACGGCGGTGCAGGGGGCGAGAAGAGGCGCCTGCGTTGCGAGCCAGTCGACGGCACTGGTGCCGACGTCCGTCCAGAAGCCGTTGGGGTCGGTCAGGAAGTCGAGAGCGGGGCCGCCCGACTGTGACGGGAAAGTGAGCGCGTGAGCCCTCATGAGGTCCAGTCCTCGTCGGCGAGGGACTCTTCGGTGTACAGGCCGTCGGGATCGAGGTCGCTGTAGAGGTGCTGGGCGGCGAGTTCGCCGGGGTCGGTGGTGATCACGTCGTGTTCGCCGGGGGCCGCGACGCTGATCAGGGCGACCTTGTGGCGGCGGTCGCCGGTCAGCAGTAGTGCCTCACCGCGGGAGGCGGAGAGCAGGAATTCCCGTTCGCCGCGGCAGAGGTGGAAGCTCTCGCTGATCGTCTCGATGGCCTGCGGTGCCTGGCGCAGCAGGATCTGGGTGGCGGCGTTGGAGACGATCGCCCGCCCGAGCGGGGAGGCGAGCACGTCGTCGGCGTCCTGCGTGACCATGGCCAGGCCCGTCCAGTACTTGCGGGCGGCCTTGGCCATACGGAACAGGAAACGGGCCCCGGCCCCGTCGCGCATCAGCAGCCATGCCTCGTCCACCACGACCAGGTGCCGGCCCTGCTGGGCGCGATGGGCGACCTGCCGCCAGACCGCGTCCAGGGCGACCAGCATCGCCGGCGCTTTGATCTCTTCCGGCAGCTGGCGGAGTGCGTAGATCACCAGGTGGCCGGAAGTGGCAGCCGTGCTCGGGCCGGTAAACAGCCGGGCATGCGAGCCGGTGGTGTAAGGGGCGAGCCGGTCGGCGAGGTCTGTTGCCGTCTGGCTGCCGTCGTCGGCCAGAACGGCGGCGAGGTCGGCGAGGGTGGGCGGGGTGCGGGTCCACGTACGGGCGTCGGCGGTGATCCCGGCACGCGCATACGCGGCGAGGATCGCCCGGTCGAGCACCGCCTTCTCGGCCGCGGCCAGGTCCGTGCCCAGCAGGACGGCGAGGAAGGTGTGCAGGAATAGCACACGGCGGGTCAGGAGATCCTCTTGCTCGCCGTTCTCTTGCCCTGTTGGTAGTTCGAAGGGGTTGAGGCGTACGCCGTCTGCGCCCAGCGCGATGACGGTGCCGCCGACGGTCTCGGCGAGGCGCACGTACTCGTTTTCCGGGTCGATCACGGAGGCCGTGACGCCGGTGAACAGGAGCCTGAGGAGCTCGAGTTTGGCGTGGTACGACTTGCCGGCGCCGGAGCGGGCCAGGGTGATGGAGTTGTAGTTGTCCTGGGCGAAGCGGTCCCACAACACCGGTGCGCCGGATACGGCGTTGAGCCCGTACAAGACCCCTGCGGCCGTGCCGTCCGTGCCGGTGGCAGGGGGCAGATCGGGGCTGATGAAGGGGAAGCACGCGGCGAGCGCGGCGGTGTCGAAGGTGCGGCGGATCTTGAGTGTGTCGATGCCGAGCGGGAGGGTGGCCAGCCAGCCAGCCAGCCGGGCAGGGCCCGGTAGGTGGTGGGCGCCACCGACATGAGCAGGGACTCGGCGATCGCGCGGACGGCGGCGGCCTGCTCGGCGAGCGAGTCCTCGTCCGCGGCATGCACGGTCAGGTAGAGGGCGACGTGGAAGAGTTTTCCCTCGCCGCGGGCGATGCGGTAGGCGAGTTCGGCGGCGTCTGCGGCGGCGGCCTCCACGTCCGGATCGTCCAGGTTGCCCTTGTCGTAGCGGGCCCGACGGCCGGATTCGAGGCGGGCGCGCTGTTTCTTGAGTCCGTCGGCAGCCACCGGGTTGGGGACGGGCTCGATGTGCAGGGCGATGTCGAGGTGCCCGGGGAAGTTCAGCAGCGGGGCCAGCCAGCCGGGAGTGACTTCGGCCTGGTAGCCGGTGACGACCAGGGTGGTGGCCAGATGGGCGCCGATCGCCACCGCGCGGGCGTGGACCTCGATCGCCTCGGGCCCGGCCGCCTCGAGCAGCGCCGCGCTGTCGATGGCCGTGCCTGGGGAGGGGCGACGGCGGCCGGAGAGCAGGCGGGTCATACGCGGTCACCTTCCGCTCCGCTGGCAGAGAGGGCAGGGGTATCGGGGTTGCACGCCGCGGCGAGCAGGCGGGCGCTGTGGTCGGCCTCCAGGGGAGTAACGGTGATCTCGGCCGATGCCAGGGCGCGGGCGGCTTCGTCGAGGCGCTGCAACACCCGACCTTCGCCCGTACCGTGCCGCACGCCGCGGGGCGGAGGCTGCTCGCGGGCAACCAGGAGAATCTGCCGGCTAAGCAGGTTGTCGCCACTGACGAGGTCGGCGAGGAAGTCGGCATGGGCGCGGGCGGCCTGCTCCAGCGCCGGGTGCGGCAGAGCAGCGGCGTTGCGTTGAAGCGCGCCGGCGAGGGGGCTGAGGTTGATGCGGTGGCAGCGCACCAGCAGCTGCGTGGGGCCGGTCAGGGAGTTGAGCCAGCGGGCGAAGGCAGCGGTCAGTCCCTGCTGTTCGGCGCCCGAGCGCAGCTCGAAGTTGACGGTGGAACACGTCGCCACGGCGGCACGACCCTCGGCACCGAGATCGAGCACACCGTCCGTGGCAAGGCCGTCGCACGGCATACGCATGGCGGCCGGAGGTGGTCCTGCGGCTTTCGCCCAACGGGAGGGGGTGATGGTGGGTAGCGGCGGAACGCCTTCAGGAGCGTCCACCCGGCGTTTCGGCGTACGGGCATGGGCGAGGGCGGCCGTCAGAAAGCGGTCCAGGCCGATGCCCTCCCGCTGGCCAAGCGCCAGCGCGGCCACCGCCCCGGCGACGGGGATCACCAGCGCCGCGTAGGCGAGGGGTGCCATGAAGGCGCGGGTCACCCACCAACCGCCGTAGAGGACTCCGGCTGCGGTGGCGAGGATGGCGGTCTGCCGGGCGGTGAAGGGACCCAAGAGGCGGTCGGGGCGGGAGATGTCAGCGGGGATGCGCGTGGAGTGCGGAGCGTCTGCCGGGGCGTCGGGGCCATTCATACGGGACTACCTCCAGGGCTCTTCAAAGGGGAGCCGTAGCTGCATGGGGCGGGGCGGGCGCACGCGGACACGCTCAGCGGGGACGCGCAGCGCCATCTGACGCGCACGCGGCGCCGGTGCTGGTCCAGGGCGCGAGGCTTGCGGGGGCGGCAAGCTCCGGGAAGACCGCAGTGGCTGGGCGGGGGCGACCTCGGTGGGGATGGACGGCGAGAGTGGCCGCATGCGACGGGGGGTGGCCTGGGCTGGATGGATCACGCGGGGACCCTTCGATGCAGGGGCGAGGAGGGCCCCCTTCGGTCCAGGACTTCGAGGCGCCGGGCCTCCAGGCGTACGGGACGTGAGGCCGCGACGCTTCGAACCCCCAGGTGGTGGTGGGGGCGTCACGCCGACAGGCCCGGCTTGGTGCGTTGGACCAGCCTCCGGAGCTGTGAGCACCGACCGGTGCTCGGCAGTTCGCCCTTCGGCGCGATGCAGGCCAACCCAGCCACGGGCGACCGGTGCCCGGCCTCGCCCGTCCCCGCCACTCCCAGGTCCGGGCGCACCAGACCGGCCACCACGCCCCCCGCCACGTCCCGGGCGGCCACCCCCACCCGCTGGACCGCCACGTCGCGGACCGAGCCCCGACATGCCGCCTCGGCCCCCGCCCCCGCCACCACGTCCGCCGCCGGGGCGGCGCCGCAGCAACCCGATACCGGGCAGGTACTGGTCCATGAGCCGGTACAACGCCAGGTGACGCACCATCCGCACGGCAGCAGGCGCGTGCGGCTGATGGATGGGGGCGCCACGCAGGACCACCTGCAACGCCCATCCGGGAATCTTGAACAGCACCCAGAACAGGCCGAGGCCAGCGAGCATCGTGCCCAGCTGGTCGGACTTCGGAATACCCAGCGTCGTCGCCCCGGGAGCGAAGAAGAGTTTGACGGCGAGAATGAACGTAATCGACTGCGCGACCTGGATGACCAAGCACCCGCCCAGAGCCCGCCACCACAGCCGAGCCACCGGATCACTCAGCGGATGGGCATGACACGCCAGGGCGAGGGGTGCGCACACGGCCAACAGCGCCAGTACCGCGACGCGCACCATGAAGCCGATGAGGACCGCGAGCACCAGGGCGACCATCAAGATTGCCAGCAGGAGCAGGTAGAGCTTCAGTCCCGCGACGCCGAACAGTGCGAACGGCAGGACTCGTTCGACCATGCCTTGCCCGGCGTCCGCCATGTCCGCGGCCATGATCGCGTGGGCGAGGGCGTTGGACAGGCCGATCGCCTTGCCCATCACGGTCAGGGAGGTGGTGGCCGCGACCACCCCCAACAGCAACCGCGGCAGGATCTGCTTGAGCGCGTAGCGGGTCTGGACGGTCTCGTAGCCCATGACCGTGATGCCGCCTGCGGTCACGAACAGCACATAGATGCCGAAGGTGATCTTCAGCATGGCGGCCCACAGCCGTTTGACGTCGGCGTGCTTGGTGACGTCCGGCGTTGCCAGAAGAGTGTCGGCGAGGAACTCGCGGACCGGCTTCATGACCTGCTCGATCAGCATGCCCAGGAACGAGGTGATCGCTTCCACGATCATGCCGGGGAAGTCGGTGAGTGCGTCCCAGCCCGAGGAGGTGTCCTTGACGCACTCCTTCCCCATCGCCTCACACGCCGGCGGGGTCGGCCCTGGGGCCGGCTCCGGAGACGCCGGGCGAGAAGGCTTCGAAGAAGGCTTCGGGGACGGAGGCTCCGGTGCGGGAGTCGGGCCAGGGGCGGGACCCGGCTTCGGTGACCCCGTGTGCGGCTGTGTGGCGGAGGGGCCGGGCGCAGGGCGTGGCTCGGGCCGTGGCGGATCCGGGGCAGCGGGCATATGGGTTTGGGGTGCCGCGTAGGCGTAGGCCGGTGAGGCCGACGGTGCGAATGGAACGAGGGTGGCCACGATGAGGAGTAGGGCGGTGCGTGCGAGGCGTTTGCCGGGGTTCACTTCCCGCCACCGCCATCGGTGCCCGCACCGACGATGCTCTGCAGCACGGTGACCAGGACCGGGGCCAGGATCGCCAGGCCGTAGCCGATGGCCGCGGCTTTCAAGGCCCGCTTGGCGGACTCGACTTCGCCCGGGTCACCCCCGGCCATCAGATAGCGCAGCCCGCCGAAGGTGAGAAACAGCGTGGCGAGCCCGGACAGCATGCCGACGACCCAGTTCCGCAGGTTCTTGATCACGGTCGGGATGTCCGCCACCGCCCACACCTCCGGCGGACTCACCAGCAGCACGCAACCGATGGACGCGGTGACGACGGCGAGCCGGACCGTCCAGCGGCCCAACAGCCGGATCAGCCGTCGGCGCGGCCGACGAAGTCTTGCGAGCATGACGGACGCACCTCCAGCAGGCCCAGCACGCGTGGGCAAAGGCGAACGCAACGGGAATAAGCGGCACGGCGACCTCATCGATAAAGCGCCGCGCGGTGTGGGGTGAACACGGATCCCGGCCCGGGGCCGACCTCCTTCAGGAGCGGCAGCGGGAACACGGTGCTCGGGTGTCAGCACGAGACGGTGCATCCACCCCACACGCCGGCGGCCTGGCAGCAGACCGAGCGGCTGCGCCGGGGCCACGACCCCGGGTGCATGGCGCGCACCCGGGGAGCCGCGTACCTCTAATAGAGACTCACAGCCCGGAAAATGACATCCGCCACTGAATGCCTCCGATCTTCGACGCCGCCTCTACTGCTCGCGCAGCTGGTGGCGCAGGTGGACGGCCAACTGCTGCTCGGCGGCAGCACGGCGGCGGTAGAGCTGACGCACACTCACCCCGCGCTCAGAGGCCAGATGCTGCATCGACTCGCCTCCCAGCCTCGTCCGGGCGATCAACTGCGCCTCGGCGATGCCTACGACCCGGGCCCGCACGGCGTGGACCAGCACCGCGTACTCGTCTCCCTCCTCACCCACCTTGGCTCCGGGAACGTTGACGTGGCAGAAGGCTCGATCCGTGCGATGGGCAGTGCCGGCGAGGCGGCCCAGGTGAGCAGCGTCCTGGCCGGTCTCGCGTTCGGTTCGCCGGCGCGCGGCGTACGCCAGCCGGTGCACGGCCCGGTCGGCCGCCGCGAACAACTCCCTGGCGGCGTCTGCGGCGTCCGCGTTCACGGAAGGCAGAGCGACGGCGACAGCGGCGAGAGCCTCCTGCTCGACTTCGGCGCGCTCCAGGTGGGGCGGGTAGGCCAGGCGGGCCAGCATCCGGCGCAAGACCGGCACCGTCATCGCGACGGCCACGGTGTCCCACGGCTCACCCAGGCGCTGGGCTCGGCGGATCACCTCAGACCAGGTCTGCTCGCGCAGTGCCGGGCAGGTCGCGGCGTGCGCGAGCCGGGTACGGACCTGGTCCACCGGCAGCACGTCCTGCTCAGGCTCCTCACAAACCAGATGCGCGGGCAGCATGAGCGGCTGCGGCGCAGTGGCAAGCGCGAGAAAGGACTCCTCCAACATCTGCAGCGGCGAGTGGTCGAGCGGACGCGTACAAGCGACGCGGTGGCTGGCGGGGCGGGAGGTGTGGCGCATGGTGCATCTCCTTGCTGGAGTGGCGGACAGCGTTCGTCGCAACCCCTGTCATCGCCCCGTGCCACCCACGGACCGGTTGCGAGCCAGCCCCGTACACCGAGCGCGCCACTGGCCCGGTGTGTGCGAGGCCCGGCCGCTGGTCCGCCTCAGATGACCAGCACTGCTCCCGTAGGAGTACCGCCACAATCGAACACAAAGAAATTTCGACCCGTCCTCGCTGAACGCACGGCCCTGTTCACCGCCGGCTCGGCAGTGGCTCGCAGATGGCTCGCCACTGGACCGCTCCCCGCTCGACCTGCGCAAAGCCGCAAATCGCTCACCTGCGATACCCCTCACCGGCGAGAGGCGTGATGCTCGCCTCCTTCTTCGAACACCCTTCGCCGCGACGGCACAAACGCCCACCCGCCTCCCTATTACTTCACGTCAGCACAGACGGGCTCGGACCCCTCCCGGGCGCCACTCGCCCATGTCCTCCACCCGCCGCCACGCCTCAGGCACCGTTCGCCGGCCCTCTCCTCGTCCGCTGCCCACCACCCTCTGGCTCCCTGCCCCCGACCAGCCCGACGCGCTCCCCGCCCCCGGCGCCGTGCTCCCCGACTGGGCGATCAAGCGGATCCGCACCGTCTTTACCACCCGGGCCGACCACTCGCCCGAGCCCCTCCTCAAACTCTCCGTTCAGGACACCGGACCAGGCATGGACGCCCGCACCCCCGCCCTCACCTACGCCGACGGCATGCCCCGCACGCTGTCCCTGTTGCTCGCCGAACTTCACCCCAACGCCCTCCCGGCTCCCACCGACAACCCGATGGGCGGGGCCAGCGAGGTGCCCGGAGCCATGGAAAACGGCTGGCCCGGCTTCCTCCACCGGGCCCACCGCCTCCTGCCCGCCGACGGACTCCTGCTCCTGGCCACCCGCCAACGCCGGGACGACGGAATCCTCACCGATCCGCTCGGCTCTCTCATCGCCTGCGCCCGCACCGCCGGGTTCCGCTACCTCCAGCACATCGTCGTCGCCCACGCCCACCCCGCCGACGACCGTCTCGTCCCCACACCCCCCCCGCCGACGCCAGCCCCGGTGTCATCCACAGCGACCTGATCGCCCTCACCGCAATCCACCACACGTGAACCCGAGGAGCCCACTGGTGACGCTTCCCCTCTCGGTGTGGAACACCGCCCCCACCTCAGCTCCTGCACAGCGCAAGGGCCGCTACGTTCCCGGCTCGGCCGCCCACCCGGCCAAAATGCTCCCGGCTATCGCCGCCCACGCCATCAAGACCTACACACACCCCGGCGACCTTGTCCTCGACCCGATGTGCGGCATCGGCACCACCCTCGTCGAAGCCCTCCACCTCGGCCGCAACGCCCTCGGCATCGAATACGAACCGAAGTGGGCAACCCTCGCCTCACTCAACGCACGCTCCGCCGCACAAGAAGACGGCACCGGCACCGGCACCGTCCGCTGCGGCGACGCCCGCCACCTCACCGGCCTCGCCCCCACCCATACCCGTGGCGAGGTGGCACTCGTGGTCACCTCACCCCCCTACGGGCCCAGCGTCCACGGCCAGGTCCGCTCCACCCGGGACACCGGCGAACGCGGCGTCGTCAAGAAGCACTTCCGCTACGGCCACGACCGCGCCAACCTCGCCCACGTCTCCACCACCCACCTCCTGGAGGCGTTCACCGAGATCCTCACCCAGTGCCGCACCATGCTGCGCCCCGGCGGCACCGCGGTGGTCACCACCCGCCCCTGGCGCGAACGCGGCGAACTCATCGATCTGCCCTCCGCCGTCCTCGCCGCCGGCAAAGCCGCCGGCCTCACACCCGCCGAACGCTGCGTCGCCCTCCTTACGGGCATCCGCGAGAGCCAGCTCGTTTCCCGCCAGTCGTTCTTCCAGATGAAAAACGTCCGCGACGCCCGCCGCCAGGGCATCCCCCTCTCAGTGATCCAGCACGAGGACGTCCTGATCTTCACCCGGCCGAGACAACACGACACACACACCACGACGACGCAGCACTGCCGCGCCACAACCGTGTCCGCGGCCAGAACTAACCACACCTCGACCTCCACAGCAGCCCTCCGATCCCGAACCTGCACCCCGAGGGACGGCCATGGCGGTCGCTGATCGTCCACTTGGCAGCCCGTTCCCCGGGGCCAGCGGCCTGGGCCTCAGTGCCCAGGCCGCTGGCCCCGTCACCTGGCATGTGGAAACCACCCCGCACGCTTCTACGGACCGTCCCCTCACCCGCCACCGGCCCCCCTGCGATCTCATTGCGGCACTCAACTCGGGTCGGTTCAGAAGGCCCGCAACCTCCTCTCCCCCTGCGTCGGAACCCACCCCTTCGCCACAGGCAAAGACACACGACCGCGGGCTTGACGACGCCCCCGATACCGAGCGTCCATGGTCCACGCCCGGCACGGCAGCCGGGCCGGCACGGCCGGCACCTCGTCATGCGTCGCCGCCCGGAGAACCGAGAACGCGGGACGAACCCCGGGTCTCGTATGAGGCGGTGCGCACATGACGCGAGGCGGAAGCAACCGGCTGCTGACCGTGAAAGAGGTCGCGGCGTGGCTCAGGGTCAGCGAGGCCACCGTCAGGAACAAGTACCGCGCCTGGGGCATCAGACCCCAGAAGGTGGGACGCCTCCTGCGGTTCCGCGAGCGCGACATCGCCAACTACTTGGAGAAGCACTACGGGTGAGGCCGGGTGCCCGAAGCGAGCGAGCAAGGAGTCAGGCTCGGTGGCCACCGTTTATCAGAGGTGCAAGAGCGACAAACGCAACGTTAACTACCCCTGCGAGCAGTCCCGATGCGGACACGCGTGGACGGTCCGCTATCGCGAACCGGGCGGCGCCGAGCGGCAGCCCAGCTTCGAGAAGAAGACTCAAGCAGAAGCCTTCGCCGCGAAGCTGCAGCACGACAGGTACGAGGGCCTCTACCTCGACCCCAAACGCGGAGAGATCACCCTGCGCACCTACGCCGCGGAGTGGCTTGAGCGCCAGGTCATCAGCGACTCCACCTACCGCAACTACGAGAGCTTCCTGCGGATCCATCTACTCCCTCGCCTGGGTGGCAAGACGATCGCGGGTGTGGGGCGAAAGGATGTCGAGGCTTTCGTCGCGGCGCTGGGGAAGAAGCTCGCCGCGAGTACCGTGTGCGACCGCATGAAGATGGTCACCAGCCTCTTCCAAACCGCGATCAAGGAGAAGAGAAGGGCGGACGACCCGACTCAGGACATCAAACTGCCCCGCAGCGCAACGCACGCGGTCGACGAGGACGAGATCCCTACCCTGTACGAGGTTGATCTCATGGCCAAGCAAATTTCCCCCCAGTACCGCCTGACCGTATACCTGCAGGCCGGGGCCGGCCTGCGCATCAGCGAGACCCTGGCTTTCACCACTGACTGTGTCCGCGCCGACTTCCTGCGCGTGCGCCGACAGGTCAGCTCGAAGGCGCACCGCGACGACTGCAAGACCCGCTTCAAACCGCTCAAGCACCGAGCCGAGGGTGAGTACCGGGATGTTCCCCTGCCCGCGTTCCTAGCCGAGGAGATCGACACTCACCTGCGGGAGTGGGAGACGGTAACGACGGCGGGTATGGAGGTCCTGTTCGCGCCGCGCGACCGGGGCAAGGGCGTCATGCCCACGGCGAACACGTACGCCTACCACTTCAGGAAGGCACTCAAGGCCGCGGGCCTCGTCGAACCGGACGGGAGCCCGAAGTACACCCCGCACGGTCTGCGCCACTTCTTCGCCTCCACTGCGCTCGCCCACGGCATCCCGATCCATGAGGTCTCCCGCTGGCTGGGCCACAAATCGATCAAGACCACCGTCGACGTCTACGGCCACCTCATCCCCGCCTCCTGGGACCGCTGCCGGACCGTGATGCAGACCGCACTACGCCCCGGATCGCCCATGGCCTAATCGGGCACGAACGGACTCGATGAGATGCCGCCCGACCGGCGGCGAGCACGTTTGTGGTGAGCGACGGAAGCTGAGACGCAGAACCTGACACATGAGGCTCTCAGAGGAGGAAAAACCTGCGGACAGACCGGTGTTGTCAGTCATGGCGGCTAGGTTTGTCTCAATCGAGTTCTACAGCACTGAGCGTGTGAGTGCAGGGGGAGGGTATGACCTCAAGCGGAGTCCGGTATCTACCAGACGATCCGGCCGAGACCCCGGTACAGGAGGCTGCCCCGGTAGCTGCCCTCAAGTCGGTCGCCGTTGAGCCTCAGTCGATGGCTGAGGGGGCCGCCGCGCCCGGTACTGTCCAGAACCAGGCGCATCTTCCGGAAGCTGCCCATGCTGCCAAACCTGAAGCAGGGCAGAACTTTACTTTCGACGGTGTTAAGGCAGTCAACGTGCCATCAGCCGAACTGAGGGAAGGTACCTCTGTCTTCACCGCCGGAGCTGACGCCCAGCACAAGGGCGCCAGCGAAGGCGAATCCGAGATCCTCTTCTTCGCTTCGTCGAGCAGTCCTGCCAGCTCCTGGAATGCTCTCGTCCCCGTCCGGCTGAAGCAGCTGGTCGATCATGCCTACGGTATTTCCGGCACAGCCGCCCCCCTGAGCGCGTGCCAGGTCACGGCGGCCCTCGCGCCGAGAGTCCAACGACCTGTACTGCGTCAGTGGGAGGAGAATGATCAGCCCCTCGCCTCCGCCGGCTGGGGCACCTGGCCCACTGATGTTCTTCGCCCGGGCACCGGCACGCCGCTCGACCGCGACACCGTGCTCCCTTTCGTAGCTAAGTGCCGCAACGACGATGCCCTCGATGCTATCGAGTCCCTACTCCGCAAAGTCGACCGTCCCTTGGCCCTCGATGAGCTGAAATCCCGAACCCGTATCTCAATTGGCTCGAACTACCTTCGGCAACGGATCAACGCCGACCCGCGCTTCAGTCGCAGCCAGAAGGACGAGTGGGCCCTGGCCGAGTGGGGGCTGCCCGTATACAAGCCGCTCAAGGAACTGGTGTCAGATATGCTCGATGAGCACGGCGGTGCCGTCGATGCGGACCAGGTGGTGCGTGTTCTCCGTCGTGACTTCGCGATCAAAGAGACCAGCCTTCGCCAGGTCATGTCCTCCTCGCCGTTCGCCGCCCGCGGCGGCGTAGTCCGCCGTCTCACGGACGGGGGCGTCCCTGGGCCCACCGCGCCACCCACGCGCGTGACTGACGAACATCCCAAGGGCGACATACCTGGCGTAGATGCCCTGATGGACAAGATGGGGCTGACCTGACCTTGGGCCAAGAGCTACCAAGGACCAGTGTCACTATGAACGAAGGGCGAGAGCGCCTCCCGGTCGGTGAGAATGGGAAACGCGACAGTGTTGGTGGGCCCCTGGAACACCGACGAGGAGGCATGACCACCGAGGGCTTGTGCGACGCATCCCATGATGCAACTGGTTCGCACGGTCCCAGCGTGGAAGCGGACCTCGTGACTGTGCAGTTGCGCCGGCTCGCGGCCCTCACCTGCAGTACGCCTCGGGATGAGTGGACTACTCCCACTCTCGGCGTCCTCCTAGCGGGAGCTGACGCGTGGCCAGGGGAGATGGGCCAGCTCGCCCGGGCTCTCCGCGACGCTGTCCCGTGCACGGACAGCACATGGCATCTGCCGTCGCAGGAGGCCGCCAAGCAGTGGCCTGATGCCGCCGCCCCGGCAGGGAGTGGCTGGGCGAAGGGCGGCACAGGGGTCACGGAGCAGCGGACTGCGAGCACGCGCGACCCGCTGAGCACCGTCGAGGCAGTGCTTCGCTCAGAGGGCGGTCCACTCAGCGCAGAGAGGCTGCTCAAGGCGACCGAGGTGCAGCTCGATAAGCGTGCCCTGCAAAAACTGCTCTCCCTCGACGATCGTTTCACCCGGGCCAGTCGGCGTACGTGGGCCCTTGCTGAATGGGGGCACGATGTCTTCAAGTCACCTAGTGACCTGATAGGGGAACTGGTGGATGCGCATGGCGGCCGGGCGCCGGTCGTCGAGGTCGTCCGCGTGCTCACCGACGACTATGGCTATCAGGAAAACAGCGCCAAAAACTTCATATCCCAACCGCCCTTCACCTCTCGAAACGGTTTCGTACGTCGACGCGGCGTTCTGAGCTCCCGGAAGGAAACCTCTGCCCTGCCTCCCATTGCCGCTGACCACGTACCGTCTGTGGATGACCTCATCGATTCGATTGGACTGGACTGATGACCGCCGCTTGCCCTTTGCGGCACAGGGGCCTCGCGTCCGACTACCGCAGCGACCGAGGCAACATGGTCGAGGACTTCTACCTCCCAGCCCTCGCTTCGTCCGTGAGATACGACCGGGCCGTCGGCTACTTCACCGCCTCTGTGCTGGCCGTCCTAGGGCAAGGTGTCGACGAGTTTGCGGCGCGCGGCGGCACGATGCGGATCGTCGCGTCGCCGTATCTCGATCAGGAGGACATCGACGACATTGAAGCCGGCTACGAGGTGCGCGCGGTAATGGAGCGTGCTGCCCTGCGCGATTTGAAGCAGGCAACGGAGGACCCGCGCGCGGCACGCGGCCTGGGCAAGCTCGGGCAATTGGTTGCCGAGGGCAGGATCGACTTCAAGCTGGCGTTCGTCGAGCAGCCCGGCCGGGTCGGAATGTACCACGAGAAGATCGGCATTTTCCGCGACGGGCGTGATGTCGTCGCGTTCAAGGGGAGCGCGAACGAGACTCGCTCGGGACTCGTTGGCAATTTCGAGGCGATCGAAGTCTTTCGCAGCTGGGATCCGCGCGACGCTGAACGTGCTGCGCGCATCAGCGAGGATTTTGACGACTTGTGGAACGACCGCACACACGCGCTGCGCGTCGTCCCGTTCACCGAAGCTGCAAAGAAGGTAGTCGAGCGTATCGCACAGACGACGGCTGGCCGGAACGATCTGGATGAGCTGCCGATCGGCGGCGCCCCTATCACCGCCGCAGCGCAGGCGCTGACCGGCATGCTCGCCATCCCACAGAGCCTGGCCGTGCGTGACTACCAGAAGCAGGCGGTACAGAACTGGTTCCGCAACCAGGGCCACGGCATCCTGCGCATGGCCACCGGCACCGGGAAGACACTGACCGCGCTGTCGGCCGCTGCGCAGCTCAGCTCCTTCCTCCGCAAGAAGGACGACTCCTCGCTGCTCACGGTCGTCGTCGCTCCGTACCAGCACCTCGTTGACCAGTGGGCGAAAGACATCGAGTGGTTCGGCATCACGCCGATCCGAGCGTACGAGTCGACCAGCAGCTGGTCCTCGCGCGCATATGAGCTGGTTCAGGCGCTCACTCTCGGCGCTGCCCGCGGCGCCGTCATCGTGACCACAAATGCCACGTTCGGCGGCGAGCCCTTCCAGAACCTCCTCAACGCCTACACGGGGCCGCTCCTGCTCATCGCCGACGAGGCGCACAACCTCGGTGCCCGCCACCTGCGCACCCAACTGCCGGACAAGGCCCAGTACCGACTCGGGCTGTCCGCCACCCCAGAGCGCTGGTTCGACGACGCAGGCACGGATGCGCTCAAAGATTATTTCGGTGACATCGTCTTCGAGATGGGCATTGGCGAGGCCATCCGCCGCCGTGCCCTGTGCCGCTATACGTACACACCAGTCCTGGTCGAGCTGGACGACGAGGAGGCGGAGCTGTACGCCGAGGTCAGCGGTAAAATTGCGCGATTGATCGCGGCCGGCACGGACCTCAACGAGTTTGCCGACACAGACAGCCCGCTCGGCAAACTGTTAAAGAAGAGAGCTGACATTGTCGGTCATGCTCGCGGAAAACTGGCGGCCCTGCACCAGGAGATCAAGAAACGATGTAAGGGAAGCCACCAGCTGATCTACTGCGCGGAGGGCAAACACCCCCTCCTCTTCCAGCAGGGCATTGACGGACCGCGCCAGGTCGATCAGGTGATGAGCATCGTTGGCAACCACCTGCACATGACCGCGGCGCGCTACACATCCCAGACGAAGAGGGCCGAACGCCAGGACATCCTGCGCCGCTTCGAGCGCGACGAACTGCAGACCATCGTCTCCATGCGCTGCCTGGACGAAGGCGTCGACGTCCCCGCCTCGCGCACCGCGTACCTGCTGGCGAGTTCCTCCAATCCCCGCCAGTTTATTCAGCGTCGCGGACGCGTGCTGCGCAAAGCCCCCGGCAAGGATCGCGCCGACATCGTCGATTTCGTTGTCGTCCCTCCTCAGGGCGGTGAGGCGATCCAACATGAGACCGAGCGCAGTCTTCTGCGCCGTGAGCTCGCTCGCGTCGCGGAGTTCGCCCATCTCGCCGACAACGAAGCGGTCACACTCGACACTTTGCGTCCGGTCCGTGAGCGCTACGGCCTTTTCGACACCTGACTGCCTCCATGCTTATCCAGCCCCTCCGCATCGACATAGGAGCACACCCGTGAGTGACGAAGCCGTCGACCAGCCCCCGACAAGGACGGTGCGCGACGTGCTGAGCGAGCTGTCGCCCGCTGCCCGAGCCCTTGTTCAGAAGGTCATTGACCTGGAGAACGAGAACATCCACATCCGGAACTCGACGAAGGTTGTCCCGGGCATCGTGGACGCCGCAAGGGGGCTCATCAAGTGAAGCTGCTCAAGCTCACCCTGAAGAACTTTCGCGCTTTCTACGGCGAGCAGGCCCTTGATCTCTCTGTCGATGCAGACAAGCCCGCCGTGCTCATCTTCGGGAACAATGGCGCGGGTAAGACCACCCTGCTCAATGCCTTCGCCTGGGCGCTGTACGGCACCTTCTCGGTCGATGTCGAGCAGCAGCAGCGTGTCATCCACGACAAGAAATGGGCCGACACGCCGTTCGGCGAGCCGGTCTCCGCATCAGTACGCCTCGACTTTGAACACGAGGGGACTCGCTTTTCCGCCTCGCGCGATGTCACCCTAACCAAGCAGTCGGACGACCAGCAGGCTGTGGTTCCCGCTCTCACCGTTACCGAGATAGGCCCGGACGGAGAGGCACGAACGGTCGCCAACGGACAGGACCGGATCGAGAAAATCCTTCCCCAAGGACTTCGCCGGTTCTTCTTTTTCAATGGCGAGCGCATGGAGAAAATGTTCTCGGGAGATGAGAACAACGAAGAGGTGAAGAAGGCGATCAAGACCCTCCTTAATCTGGAGGCCATTGAGCGTGCCATTCAGGACCTTCCCAAGGCCGCCCGCAAGCTCGCCCGCGAGATTGATGCCAAGGGTGACAGCCGTCTGAAGCAGCTCACAGACCGTATGGAGGAGTTGGAGACGCGGCAGCGAGCCGAAGTGGAAGAGATGCTGCGCCTCTCTGCAGGCATCGTCTCCTTCCGGCGTGAGATCGAGGCCATCGGTCGAGCCCTGCGCCAGAATGAGCAGGCGGAGCCACTGCAAAAGCAGCGCGAGCGCCTGACTCGCCGCATCGGTCAGGAAAGGGAGAAGCTCGCGGATCTCAAGGGCCGCAAGCGCGAGCTGCTGTCCAAGCATGGATTCCTGGCCTTTACCGCCGGACTCGATGACAAGGTGATCGAGCTTGCCGATCGGATGCGGGAGCGGCGCCAACTCCCGGCTGGCATTCAGCGCAGCTTCATTGAGGAGCTCTTGGAGGACCGCTTGTGCATGTGCGGTCGTCCGGTCGCGGAGGGTACCCCCGAGTACGAGGAGCTCAGTCGACGCCGGTATAACGCCGGCCTCGCGGATGTCGAGTCCCGCTGGCTTTTCGTCAACGGCCAGATGCACAATTTGCGCGACAAACGACAGGAGCTACTGGACCAGCTGACTTCCAACGCCGCGGACATCCAGCAGTCGGACGCAGCCATCAGCCAGCTGGAGGCTGAGCGCACCGAGGTCGACCGGCAGCTGGAAGGTGTGAACGTCCAGGATGTGAAGCGCCTGGTCGACCGCCGTAAGGAGTTTGGAGAGAAGGAGACCGAGGCCCGAGTGGCGCACCGGGAGGCCGAGAACCGGATTGCTGCGATCAAGCAGGACTTGGAGGTCGTAGCTCGCCAGTACAAGTCAGCGGAGGCGAAGGACGAGGAGTCCCGCAAGATCCAGAGTCAGGTGAACTTGGTCAACGAGGTCCGTGACGCTCTTGTCGAGATTCTGGCAATCAAGACGGAAGAGGTCCGGGACCAGCTGGACAAGAAGGTCAAGGAAGTCTTCTCCCGCATCTTCATCAAGACCTACACACCTGAGCTGAACGACTCCTTCGAGCTTGAACTGCATTCGCCAAGCGGGGTTGCGATCCGCTCCACTGGCGAGAACCAGATCCTCGGCCTCAGCTTCGTCGGGGCCGTCTCCGAGGTCGCCAAGAACATCAACGACCGAAAGAACCGCGCTGACGAAAGTACGCTCGAAGGCAATGGTGGCGGCATTTACCCCGTCGTCATGGACGCCCCCTTCGGCAGCCTCGACCTCACCTACCAGGAAGAGATCTCAAAGGCTCTGCCTGCTCTGACGCCTCAGATCATAACGTTGCTGTCGCAGTCACAGGCGCGCGGCAAGGTCATGGAGAACCTTCAGCGCGCCGCCAGCCGCATGTATGTGCTGCGCTCCTTCACTCCGAACAAGTCGGCCGAGGAAGAGACTATTGAGATCAACAACCGTGCCGTGCCGTATGTCTCCCATGGCGACTTCGAGCACACCGTCCTCGAGAAGGTGACCGTCTGATGGCCGCTGTGGACCGCTTCCGCCGCCCCAGCACCCACGAGAAGCTTCTCGTCGAGCTCACTGAGAAGAAGACCGGCCCGTTCGGAACCCTGGTAGAGGCGATGATGTTCGCCGCTGTGCTCGGACGCCGCAAGGGCCGCCGCGAGCCCTTCGAGCAGCACGACGAACCGATCCGCCTGGCCCTCATGGAAGGCCGACTCTACGGCGATGTCCTGCTCGACATGCTCGCGGCCGTTGAGGAAGAGAACGACCCCAAGATTCTTGCCGACGACCGGCTACCTGACCGCATCCTCATCTTCGAGGAGTACGCCAATGGCGGCCTCGGCTACCTTCAGGCCGAAATCAACCGCCAGCCCAACGAGGACCTCGATGCGATCGTCGCTGCCCTCATTATCGAGGCCCTCCAAGCGCCGCAGGAGACCGGAGAGGACGACATCGGTCACCTGTTGACGAGTGCTTCTCTGAACTGGTGACGGTAAGGAAAGGGGTGGTGCCGGCCGAGGACTTTCCTGCGCCACCCCTGCCTGTTGTGCGTCTACTTCTCATCCTTGCCTGTGCTCATCAGCGTGTGGAGGAACATGCCCCAGTAGCCGCGGAGCTGCCCATAGCGCGCGTCTGAGCTGGGGTCCATAGCCTCGGCCCTTGCGTACGCCAGGAGCATCAGACTGAGGGCGTCCAGCACCCGGTGGGCTCTCCGACGGATCTCCTCGGCGCCAAGGGTGCCCGGCTTCGCGTCGACCAGTTCGGTGAGCGGGACCCACGTGTCCTGGTAGAAGCGGTGCCGCGCGTTCAGCCGGACGATCTGCTGGCCGGCCAGATGCGTGATGTCGATGAACTCCTGGCCAGGCACGTCGACCGTTTTGAGGATGAAAGGCCGGTTGCGCTCCCGCGCGATGAACTCGGCCTTCTCCTCCGCCTGTGCTGCGGGCCCCAGGACGTCCCTGGCCAGGTCCTCGAATGCCTGGACCGGGTCCGTGACCACACGCGGCGCGACCGGTAGCGCGGGCAACTCACTGGCCTTCCGGGACGCGACATCGCTGACGTCGCGGTGCTCACCAAGGTGCTTCCGGCCATCCCGGTCGGCTTCCTGCCACCGTTCCGCGAGAATCTTTCTTGCCGTCTTGAGAGGCTTCTTGAGCTCTTTGCGAAGTTGATCCCGAAGCTCGGCGTGTGGCTCCGCCCCACGCTTTACGTGGCGCACGCCGAAATAGGCGTCCAGCTCCGGGCCGAAGGCCACCTCGATGCCGATGAACCGGTCAGGCTCCGCAACACGGCGACCGAAGATGCGGGGCACGTTGGTGTAACTGATCTCCCGCCGTCGCCGAACGAAGCTGATGCGCCCCTCGTTGTCTGGGATGCGCATCCTCCGTGCGACGTCGTCGCCGCCCATCTGTCGGCTGCGGGTAGCGGCCGGCGGGTACAGGGTTACCCGCAGCTGCGCCGTGTGCGTGCCCACCGGGAGCGGCTCGTCTGCGATCAGCACGGCATCACGGTTCTCCTCGGTGAAGGCGCTACCCATGTCCTGGCTACTCTCGGACTTGGAGTACCCATCCAGGACCGACTCTGCCCACGTACCGGACAGGAGGAAGAGTGGGTCGTGCGCCAGCAGCTGTTCACCGTTGACTTCGATGCGCTGACCATCATCGATGAAGTAGCGGAAGGTACGGGACAGCTCCTTCTTGACCTCGCCGACCAAAGACTTGAAGTCTTCGGAGTGGCGTCCGTCCTCCAGGCGGTCGATCTTGGACCACACCACGAGGGTCCCGGCGTCGTCCGGTAGGAGGTCGCGCAAGTCATCGGGGACGGGCTTGCTGGTCGGAGGATCAATGCCTGCGGATTGGCCGTTGGCCAGTTCCTCCTCTGCCAGCGCATCGTCGAGGTCGAACCATACGTGTCTCCAGTCCGAGGCGCTGCTGGTGCGGGACCAGACGTCGATACGCCTTCCGTAGTTCAGCGCGGAGAGCTTGGCTCCGACTCCGTATTTGCCGATGGTGTCGGTGCGCATGTAGCGGCTGGAGTGGCCGACCTGGGGGTAGCGGTGCAGCGCACCGTCATCCATGCCGCTGCCATCGTCTGCGAAACTGATGCGCCAGACACGGTTCTTACCATGCCTACCCTCAGCTGGCTCCTCGTCCATGCGAACGAGGATGTTCCGAGCTGTAGCTTCAAGAGAGTTGTCGACCACTTCGCTGATCGCTGCGGACAGGCTGTAGCCAGAGTCCCGAAACGAGGCAAGCGCCTGGCCGGCCAAAAATAAGGGAAGACGCTGGGGAGACACTTTTCCTCCGCTTTTCTTTTTCGTGATGAACCACTGCATGCCGCAGGAAAGAACAAGCTCCGCGTAATGGAACGGATGGGCAAGAAGCAGGGATCCAAATGGGTCTGGTTGGTCGGATGGAAGGCGGGAGGAAGGCTTCGGCGAGCAGACGTACGCATTTCGGTAGAGCGGATCTCACGCAGAAATGAGAGTTGCCCGTCCTGACGTCTTTTTCCGTGAAGTCTCAGATGCTCCACCAGGACATTTCAACCGAGGGGTAGCTTCAGTCACCGAATGCTGATCTTCGCGCCTTATCTGGCAATTTTGAGAATGGGGCGAAAATTCCGTCAGTCCCATGGCGAGATCTGCCACTTTGACGGTGGTGCTCGTCGATTGCTGCTGCGGACGAGGAGAATCGTTGCCCGTGAATCAAGCAGATGTCAAGCTGAACTCTTCATGAAAAGTGGAATGTTGCATTCAGCGATCAACGTCTTTCTTTCATTTATTTATTCGCCTTGATTCGAACAGGCATGCCGTCGTTGCTGCGCCCTTGAGGAAGTTGGGTATCCCCAAGCAACTAGGCAGACCCAAGTAAGGGGCGCGCCGCACTGTGGTAATCTCGCATCCGGTCCTTGTGCGGCAAGGTTGTCGCCTATCCCTGGATTTATCGTTGAGCCTAGGTGTAGAGACGCCGCCGCTCGCGCGGCACTGGTGCGGTAAAGCTCGGAGCTGGCGGAGGCGAAGGTGGGGGATCGGAACCTAAGGACGCCGTTTTGGTGGTGCAGCTAGTCTCTAGCCCTCTTGTGTCGTCATCTCATAGAGTCAGAGCTGCTGGCATCTAATGCGTCAATTAGTTCTGTAGATCACGTATGGGAAGACGTATGTGCTTCCAAAGGCCGTGCAGGTTGAAGTAGTTTCTGCAATCCTGGGGCGCTGTCAAGTACTGCCTGCCCCTCACTAACGGGGCAGGCAGTCTTCTTTGCTGGATGAAATCCTGCTTTTGCCGGCGATGGAACACATCGCCCATCAATGCTTCCCTTTATCGTGGCCAGGTTCGTACAGCCAGGGCCGCCAGGCGTTCCTGTCGGGCCTGGATCGCCGCGGGGGTCCAGGTAGCACACCCGCCGACCTCCCGAGTCAGGGCGAGCTTCGATTGTTGGAAGATTTCAGCCTTGTCCTTGAACGGCTTGTTGCCGAGGCGCGAGTTGGAGCCGGAGGGCAGCAGGACCATGTTGCCGAGGCGATAAACCCAGCTATCGGCGTCTTCACGGTTGCCGCTTGCGGCGATGAACTCAGACCAGTCCTCGGCCACTGCGTTCTGCGGGAAGACGTGCTCTAGGTTCACTTCGTTCGGATTGTCGTTGGGGACGAACTCCGGTTGCCCCTCCTTCTTGCAGGTCTTCTCCAGGGCGCTCAAGTAGTAGCGAGCAATCTTGCTGGCGTCCCCCCGTCCGAGCAGAGTGGCCAGAGTGAACTGCGCCTTGAAGTCACTATCGGACGGGATGAGGTCGTTGAGCCGTTCCCGGACCTGAGTGGCGTTCGTGATCGCGCCCTGGCGAATTCCCATGGCGATCTGCGAGTACAGGTCCTCGTAGCGCCCCCGATTCATTGCGCTCATGACCATGCCGCGCACGGACCAGTTGACCATGGCCTTGAGCAGCTTCTCGATCTGAACCGGCGGAAAGTGCTCGACGGCCGCGAGTAGCAGGATCTTATTTGGGACCAAGTTGAACAGGACGAGTGTGTCAAGAGCCGGACGCCGGCTCGAACACTTTTCGTTCCAGATTTCGTGACTGGGGTCGGAGAGTGCGGCGTAGATGCGCGCGCCCGACAGAAGCTCCTCCGAAAACGTCAGGGCGTCCTGGCTCTGCACTACCCGCTCACGCATCTTCGCGTACAGGTCCCGTTCGGTGACTTTGCCGACTCGCGAACTCCAATAGTGCCGCAGGAATTTCGTGAACTTCTCGTTCGCGGCCGTAAGGGACAGGGCGCCGATTGCCTTGTGCCAGTTGTTACGCACGGAGTCGAGGTGCAGCTTAGCCGCACCGAAGAGATGATTCTTCAGAAGGTCGGCGGTGGTCAGGTCGGCGCCACGGTTGTTGAGCGTTTCGAAGATGACATATGCATCGGCCTCGGAGGGGGTCTCCACGACGGCGAGCTGTGCACGTTGCTGGAGGTACTTGACCCATTTGAGCAGTTCATGTGTGGCTTCCGCGCCGTACCGCTCCGTGAGCTTGTCGAGCTCCTCACGGAAGAAGCAGTACGCCCTGATGATGTCAGAGTCTGTGCGCTTGGCGGGGTGGACTGGCAGCGTGCTGCGGGTGACGATTCCATGGAAAGGGGGATTGTCATCCTCGTTGAGCTTGAGGTGCGGTTCCGTTCCCTCGGCGTCCCAGGCTTGGCTCGCGAGGAACTCGTCGCCGATGAGGTGCGCACGGATGTGACCCAGCTGGTGCAGCGCGTCGCGGATTGCGGCAATCAGGAGTGAGGATGTGACGAGCCGCTGCTGTCCGTCGATGATCTTCTTGCGGTCTTCCGGTCCGTCCTGAGTCAGGACGATCGTCCCGAAGAAGTATTCCTCGTCCGTCCCGATCCGGATGGCCCGGTCCATGTCGGTCCAGTAAGCCTTGACCTCCCGGTCCACCTTCCAGCAGTACGCGCGCTGGAACTGGGGGACGACCAGCCGGTCGTTGCGGAGGATCTCGCCAATGCCGACGAGGTTGAGCTGGAGCGTGGTGCTGCCGTGACCCGATGCCATGCGGGGCAGTCTAGCTGCGGAGATACGCATTCGGGTGACATATCGCTGATTGCTGTCCAGCAGTACGTCACCCGAACTCGCGTTCCTATTGGCTTAGTTCAGGCCGCGACCGACCCGATCAGTCCCTCAATCGTCGTCAGCTGCTTCTGCCCGCCCAGGTATCCGATGCCACGGTGCAGATGCACCGTAAGAGTCTTTGCGACGTTCTCTTCGGTCGGGGCCTCGCCGTCCTCGACGCAGCGCTGCTTGAGGAGCGCAAGGTAGATGTCGCCGTGGGTGGTGCCGGCAAAGGTCTTCCAGTCCATCACGACATTGGAATCAGTGACGATGTCACGAATAAGCGGGGTCGAGGGATCCTTCAGGGAGAGGATAAGGGCCCAGCGGCACAGGACGTTCCACTGACCAATTCCGGTGGTGCGCTTGAGACGGATGAGGCGGTCCTTGGCCGGCTGGGAAAGGCGTACGTGCTCAAGCGACATTGCTGGCTCCTGCGTTCCACAAGTATCCCTTGACGACCTTGGTGGTGAGCTCGATGTCGTCGTGCGTGAGGGTATAGGTCTGGGCCACTGCCTTGTTGAGGCGGCCCAGGAGGTGCTCGTCGATCTCCTCGTCGGTAGAGAGGAGCAGAACCTGGCCGCTGGCGTGAGGGAAGTAGCGGTCGACGAGGTGCTCGCGGTGGCGGCTGTCGAGACGGCCGAGCGGGGTGTCGATGACGCTGGGGAGCCTGTTGCCGGCAACCTTCATCAGGCCCCACAGCAGGGAGACGGCAAGCAGCTGGCGCTCACCGGCGCTGAGTCGCCCGGGGTTGATCTCCTCCCCCTCGGTATCGGAGAGCGTGAGGGTGAAGTTGTCCGTGTCGATGCGGATGTCCTTCACCAGTCCCTGCTTGCGCATCAGGCTTTGGAGACTTTGCAGCATCGCGACTTCGAGGCGGCTGATGTGCCGCTGTAGCAGAGCAGTGGAGAAGTGTCCGAGGGTCTCGCGGGCCTTCTCCGAGAAGCGATTGATGCGGTTGACCTCCTCCTCCTTGACCTTGGTCCGGATGTAGTCCTTGTGGGCGCGGTCCAATGCGGTATTGACGTTGGACTCGTGCCGCTTGGCCTCTTCAACGCGCTGGAGGGCCCGGTCGACGGCATCCGCCGCGACGGCGACGGTGCGCATGTGCTCGGCACGATCTTCCAGTAGTTCGTGCACCTCGTCCTTTTCGGGGACGCCTGCTAGCTGGCGGTCCAGCTGCGCGAGCTCTTCGGTCGCGGCTTCGGCTTCGGCGAGCAGCTTGTGGGCTTGATTGCGCTCTGCGTCCAAAGTCTGGGTGAGCGCCTCCAGCTGAGACAACATGTTGGCAGGAAGATGCAGGTCGACGTCGAGATCGGCGGCGGCGGCGCGTTCGGCCCTGTCAGCTTCCATGGCCTTGAGTGCACCCTCGCGGGCCTGTTCGGGCAGGCGGTCCAGCAGCCAGGTGTCACGCTCGACGAGGACGTCGAGGACTTCGCGTGCCTGGGCGGCCACACGCTCGCGGCGGGCTTGCTCGGAGACGGCCTTGAGCTGAGCGTCAGCCATCAGAAGCGGAAGGGAGCCACCAGCGCTCGCGATGAGCGCAACGCGTGTGTCAGCGAGGCGGGTGGCGGCAGCGTTGCGGGCACTCTCCAGGGTGACGCGCTGTTCGAAGAGGGCACCGCCTTCGTCCTTGTACGCCCGCTCGGCATCCTCAAGCTTCTCCTTGGCTTCGTCGTGCGCCTCGGTCAGCCGGTCGAGCTCTTGCTGAGCACGCTTCCTCTCCTGCTCAGCACGCTTGCTTTCCTGCTCCTGCTCTCGGACTCCGTCGAGCAGGTGCTGCTCCTCGTTGGAGATCGTTTGCCGGCGTTGTAGAGCCTGCAGGTCGGTCCGGAGCTGTTCGACGGTGCTGATACCGAGGAGCGAACGGATGGCTGATTTGATGAAGGAGGCAGCGCGATCGGGGTCGGCCAGCGACTCGATCTTTTCGCCGTCGAAGAACGACAAGGAGGCGACCTCCAGCGGCAGCAGATCCTCGACGTGGTCGGCCCACCCCTCGCTGAGTACCTTGCTGAATTTGAGCTCGGGTCGCTTGCGAGTGCTCTTGGCGAGCTCGCCGTACTGCTCGTCGACGAAGACGTTCAGGAATTCCTTGACTGACTTGCCTGATAGGCGCCAGCTGCGGATAACCGAGTAGTAGTGCTCGCGGCCCTCTACGGCGATGGTGAAGTCGAGCGTGACGGAGGCGCCGCGGGTGGGGTCGGCTTGTCGATTGATGGACTCGTGTAGGTAGCTCTCGTACGTCTTGTTGCCGCGGCCGGAGCAGCGGGCGCGTCGGCCGTACAAGGCGAGCTGGATGGCATCGAGCAGGGTGGTCTTGCCGCAGCCGTTGAGGCCGCCGATGAGGATGATTGGCTTGTTCTTCTTCGGCGTGAGGTCAAGGGACTGCTCACCCCGGTAGGCCCCGAACTCGGAGAGGGTGATCTTACGCAGGAGCATCGAGTTCGTTTTCCTGGTCGAAGGTGAGGGTCTGGGTGAGGGGCTGGGCGGTGTCGACGCGCGTCTCTTTTTTGCGCTTGGCGAAGGCTACGGCGTCCTCGCCGTCCTCGTAATAGCCCTTCTCGACGGCCTGCTGCAGTGCTTTGAAAAGGCCGGCACGGCGGGTCATGGTGCGGTACTTGCGTTCGACTGAGAGCAGCTCGCGGACCATGCTGTAGTGCAGTTCGTCGTCACCACAGATCTCCTTGAGGATCTGCATCTCGTCGGCGCCCATGACCAGCTGCTCGTCCAGCGGGCCGCCGGGGAACTCCTCGCCGGTCGCTTCCTGATAGATGCGCGGCAGGGTGTCCTCGACCTCGTGCTTGTCGAAGACCCAGATGCGGCGGATCTCATGCAGCTCGTCGGGAGTGATCAGCGCGATGTTACGGACGTGTTCGGGGGTGTCGGGGTTGGTACGGATCCAGGTCTGTGCTTCCAGCAGCTCGCGCAGCCACTTCTCGCGGTAGTCCTGCTTGTATGGGCCGTGAATAGCGCCGTCATTGAAGAGCATGACCTTGCCGTTTATACGGCGGAAGTCACGGGCCGGCTTGTCCGGGCGAGGGAAGGGAGCCTTGCGTCCGGCAGGCAGGTCCGGATCCCCCTCCTCGTAGTGGCCGAAGGGCGCGTCTAGCTTGTTCCGGAGGGTGAGGAGCGGGAACATCCACTCCTTCTCGTCGTCGTTCTGGATCATCGCGGACATCGACTTGTCCTGCTCGACCAGGGTGCACGTCCAGCAACCGAAGCGCGAAGAGCCGCAGGACGGGGTGGTGGAGTCGACGACGAGTGGGCACTCCCCGTCAGCGGAGGCCCCTTGGTACATGCTGAGGAGGTCCTCGTTGTTATAGCCCCAGGGGTTGGGACGTTGCATGAGGAACTCCCAGACGTCGTCGTCGGTCCAGTCCTCGACGGGGCTGTAGACGAGCGAGTTAGGCAGGTTGGCGTTGGGGGAGAGGCGATCGCGTACCCGGCGCTTCTCGTGCTTCTCCATGGCCCGAGCACGCGCCTGACTCTCGGTCTTACGGATACCCAGCACCATGATCGCCTCGCCATGGGCGGCAACGACGCTGCGGATGAACGAGTTCGATGGCTTGATCTTGAGACGCTCGGTGCACCAACGGAACTTGGGGCGGGGAGCAGGGTAGCCGCGGCCGATCAGGTTGACCCAGAAGGTGTCTTTGACATCCGGTGTGAGCCGGTGCGGCTCGATCGGCAGACCCTGCTCACCGGCGGCCTTCGCCATGGTCTCAAGCGAGTTGGTGACCCAGGCGGCGACGACCGGGTTCTCGACAAGGGTGTCGGTGGAGATCACATGGACCTGCTTGGTGAGCTGCTCGGCGGGTAGCTCCTTCAGAGCTGTCCAGACGAGTTGGAGGACCGCGGTCGAGTCCTTGCCTCCGCTGTAACCGATCACCCACGGGACCTGGTCGGCGGTGTACAGCTCGCGGATCTCGCCGGCGAGCTCGGCCGTCACCTCATCCAGAGAGCGGCCGTTGAAAGCGCGCCGGCGCTGGGCTGGCAAGCCGAGCGGGATGGGGATGGTGGAACTCATTTCTCGCCTCGCAGGTAAGCGTCTTCCACTCGCTGATCTTCAGGGCTCAAGCCCAGGCCGAGGTGGTGACGCAGGTAGTTGACGGTCAGGGTGACTTGCTGATGGCTCTTGGAGACGCGGCCGCCCACGATGGCCCGGCCCTCCCAGTCACTGTTGGCGCGCGACCAGTTCACCTTCTTCAGCGGTGCAAGCTTGTTCTTCCAGTGGCTCACAGCCGTCGAGTCGCGCAGCAGCGAGTTTCCGACCCGACCGAGGGCGTGCAGGGCGATGCCATGACTGTGGATGAAGTCACGGCGCATCTCGGCAGCCGAGAGCCGCCGTTCGCGCACCATGCTCCACTCCGGCAGCGCTTCATCGATCGTCTCCCAGTATGCCTGGGCGAGTTCGGTGGCTTCGTCTGGCTTGAGTTCCAAGCCCTGTAGCAGTGCCTGGGTGCCGTAATAGAGGGCACTGAGGGTGAACATCTTCCTGGAGCGGGCAGAAAGGTTGCTCTTTTCTATCTCCACGTAACCGTTGAAGACGACCGAGCGGCTGGCGAGAGTGCGGGCGACCTGGGCTTCAGCGTCACGATGATCGTACAGAACGCCGATGGAGCGGGCCGGCCGCACGGCGTGCCGATTGAGGTCGGCGAACATCTGTTGAGAGCGCGCGAGACCGGCGTCGTGAAAGAAGACGACGGCGATGGTCTCCTCACCGAGATCGGAGTTCTGGCGCAGGGCAAGCTCGATTGCGGCACGCCGGTGCTGCCCGTCGTTGATCAGGAAGCGGGCATCCATGGCGATGCGGAGCTGGCCGGTGCGGAAGCCGATGTCGTCGGCGCTGAAGGTATCGAACTGCATGTTGCCGTCGACGGAGGCGGTGAGCGCACTGAAGACGTAATCGTCCGAATTGTCCAAGATATACTTGGATAGGGCGGGGAGGCGACCCTTGTTGAGGACTCGCTGGGCGCGCAGCTCAGGGGAGAGGTCCTCGTCATCCAGCCGGAAGATTATCGGGATCAGGCGTAGCGGGCACATCGTGACGTAATACTCGCGCCCTGCCTGGATGCCTCGGATTGCTGGGAAGCGGTACTCGAAACCGGTCGAGGTGCAGGGCGCTGCCACACGTGGCGCAGGCGGCGCAGCTTCAATCTCCACCCGCAAACCGTAGCGTACGTCATCAGGGAAACGTACACGGCTCTGGACTTTGCGTAAGCGACGCGAGAAGAAGACGTACTCGTGGGACGGGTAGGGAACAAACGGCGAAGGGGGCGGGCTGTCCTTGTAAGGAAGGTGAGCCGAGGTGATGGCGACCTTCTGAGCGTGTACGTTAACGACTTGACGTACGCGCGAGAAGTCGGGCGCAGGGAAGCAGGAAGGAACGAGTGAGTGCCGTGGTGGCGTATCTAGATGCGGCGGCGACGACGCGGGTCGAGCCGAACGTCGCCGAGGTGGTGCTGCACTGGATGACGGAGGAGTTCGGCAACGCCGGTAGCCGCACCCATGAATACGGGCTGCGTGCCAAGAAGGCGGTCGCCGCAGCCCGCGCCTACCTCGCTTCCACTCTGGATGCCCAGACTGAGGAGATCATCTTCACCAGTGGCGCCACGGAGTCGAACAACATCGCGTTGCTCGGCCTCGCCGCTTACGGAGAGGGGAGCGGGCGTAAGCACATCGTGACGTCTGCCGTCGAACACAAAGCGGTCCTAGAACCGCTGGAGCACCTGCGCGACGCCCGCGGCTTCGAGGTCGAGTTCCTCCAACCGGGCCCCACCGGCAGGCTCACCGCCGACGAGGTTCTGGCTCGTGTCCGCCCGGATACTCTCCTTGTCTCCCTCATGCACGTGAACAACGAGACTGGCGTCATCCAGCCCGTTGCCGAACTCGCCAAGGCCCTGATCAAGACCCCCACCTTCTTGCACGTCGACGCCGCCCAGGGCTACGGCAAGCGGACCAAAGACCTCACCGCCCCTATCGACCTGATCAGCATCTCTGGCCACAAGGTGGGCGCCCCCAAGGGTATCGGTGCCCTCCTCACCCGCCGCCGAGGCTGGAACAGGGTCCCCCTGGAACCGATCATGTACGGCGGCGGGCAGGAACGAAAGCTCCGTCCAGGCACGCTTCCCGTCCCTCTGATCATGGGGCTGTACGAAGCGGCCCAAAGCTTCCACGCGAAGCGTGACAGCTGGGAGCGCGACGCTTTGGCTTTGCGGGAGCGCCTCCTCACCGCCCTGGAGAAAACCCGCTACACGATCAACGGCGACCCCGAGCACTCCGTCCCCCACATCCTCAACGTCAGCTTCGACAAGCTGAACGCCGAGGCGCTGATCGTGAGAATCAAGGACCAGGCCGCCATCGCAACCGGCTCGGCATGCACCAGTGCGTCGTACACACCTAGCCATGTGCTCACCGCCATGGGACTGCCGGAGGAACGGGCGTCGAACGGGCTGAGGCTGTCGTGGTTCCCGTCGCAGGTGACAGAGTTCGATGCCGAGGCGTTTGCGGAGACCGTGGCCCATATGCAACCCGGTCTATGAGGCATGCTGCTCTTGTCAGCTATTGACTGAGCGGCGTCGTACGAGGCGGTGGCCGCGCAGTTCGCGACCACAGCGGACCAGCTCTGCCTCCCAGCCCCGCTCTGTTCCGATCAGATGCGGATGCTCGTACAGCCCGGCATTCACCTCTGACTCGGTCAGTCGCCGGTAGCGAGGCCCGGCCGGGTCGTCCGGGGCCAGGAACTCATGCTTCCGGTGGAGCAGCGGACGGTTCTCCGACTCCTCGTAGAAGATGCGGGATGACTCCAGTGTCCGCATGTCAACCGTGTAGGAGGAGTGGATGCGGGGGTGCGGGTCTGTGTCGAACTCCGGATAGTCCAGCCACGAAACCGCTCGCCCCTTGTGCTTGAGCTTCAGCACCGTCCATGAGGCGGGCCGCCCAGCTGCGATCGACGCGCAGTGCTCGTAGAGCCGGAGCACCACCGGAATGCGGTCAACTGCCCGACGGTGCACATACAGTGCTGTTGGTGTCAGCTTCCCGGTCGCCGAGCCGTTCATTGCGCCGCGCACGTAAGCGTCGTCGCGCAGTTTGAGCAGCAGCCTGTCAGCCCGCCGGCACGCCTCTTTGTACGATGCGAAGAATGCCCGCACGTTCAGCTGGACGGAGTGCGGGAGACTGGAGAAAGGTCCACGGCCGTTGAACAGCTCCACCGCAAGATAGAGCAGCGTATTGAGCGTTGAGCGCTTGGCACCCTCAGAAACTTTGGTCGCGTCCGCACTGTCGCGAGTGAGTCGCTGCAGCTCGCCGGGGGTGAACTGGGCCAGCAGCTCGGCGGTCGGTCGTGGCACTTCATCGATGCGTGGCTGCCGTCCGCGCCGTTCGACATAGTCGACGACTGAGGCGAGCGCCGAGGCGGTGTCTGCGGATGCTAGCCAGTCCGCGTCCGGCACAATCCGCTGCGCCAGGTATTGCATCCGCGCTGCATTGTCCTTGAAGGCGTAGACCACACCGGGCGCCGCTGAAACTGCCCGAGCGCCCGTCACCTCAGCTACGTAGGCACGCAGCTCGCCTGCTCCGAAAAGGTACTGGAAGGTGCGACGGCTGGTCAGGATTCCGTCGCCGAACTCCTCGCCCTTCACCTTGCGCCGTTCCCACGTCAGACGCGCCGAGACGACGAGTAGGTCTTGGGCGAGGTCCCAGGCTCGGCGCAGCGTTTCGCGCCGCTCGCCCGGATCTTCGACGACGTTGAGGACATAGGTGAGCATCACCACCTCGGCGGGTCGAGTCGGGGTGTCGTTGAGGTAGTACGGGTCCCAGCCGCTAACAGCGCACCCCAGCCGTTCCAGTGCCGCGACGTCGTCACCGCGCCCGCATCCGTAGTCGAGCACCGTTCGCCCTTCACCGAGCTGTCGGTCACCGAGAGCCTGGCGGGCGGGGATGGAGAGCCTGAGCCGGGCGATGGCAGTGCGGCGGCGATCGCTGGACCAGGAATGTCCCGTGGGGAGTGGCGGGGGCGCCTTCGACGGTCCCTCCATGGGACGTGTTGTTGTAGCCGACGTGGTGTGGTCGGCAGGCACGGGTGACATCAGCGGCTCCACGCTGGTGATCCGGTCGAGGCACGCGACCCCAGGGCCACGTGAAATCGGGCTGGGGGCAGCGTAGGGGAAGGTCCCGCGGGACGGAGTGAGAGCAGGTCCGTGACCGTCCGTCAGCACTGCACGGAAAGTGATCCAGAACCACCGTTTTCCGCCGTCGTCGAGAACAAGCCCTGGGAGGGTGTCTTCACCGCACTGATGACCCAGGCTGATGCCGATGGGGACCTCACCGGGGCAGTGCCGGTGGACTGGCTGTTGACGGATAAGGTGGGGCCCCTTCCATGCGACCCGTGTTCAGCCCAAGCCGGCCACTGCCGATACAGGCGTATGGCCTCGGTGTTCCAGCGTTGCAGGACCGACAAGCGCAGCAAGCACTATCCGTGTGAGAAGCCGCGCTGCGGACACCCGTGGACGGTCCGGTACCGGGAGCCGGGGGGACAGACGGGCCGTCAGCGCGAGGTGAGCTTCCCGATGAAGACCCAGGCCCGGCAGTTCGCCGCGCGGGCCGAGCACCTCAAGGATCAAGGACTCTTCCTGGATCCCAAGCGCGGTGCCGTTACCGTCCGCGCATACGCCGCGGACTGGCTGGAGCGCCGGCTGGTCGGGGAGAACACCCACCGCAACTACGACAGCTTCCTGCGTCTCCACCTCCTGCCGCAGCTGGGCCGCAAGGCTGCCGCAGCTGGGCCGCAAGGCGCTCGCCGGCGTGGAGCGGGCGGACATCGACCGGTTCGTCGCCGCGCTCAGTACCAAGCTTTCGGCGAGCACGGTGCACGACCGCATGACGCTGGTCCGCAGCCTGTTCCAGACCGCGGTAGACGAACGGCGCATCCCTCGCAGCCCGGTGGACGGCGCCAAGCTCCCACGGGTCGGCTCCGGCGCGGTCGACGAGGAAGCGATCCCGACCCGGGAAGAGGTCGACCTCATCGCCCGGCACATCGAGCCGTACTACCGGCTGTCGGTCTACCTGCAGGCCGGCGCGGGCCTGAGGGTCAGCGAGGCCCTCGCCTTCGCCACCCAGTGCCGTCGGTTCGGTGCCCTCCGGGTACGGGAACAGGTGAGCCGCACAGCGCACCACGCCGACTGCCCGGACCGCTTCGGCCCCCTCAAACACCGCACCCCCGGCGCGTACCGCGACGTCCCGCTGGCCGCCTTCCTGGAGCAGGAGATCGACGCGCACCTACGGCGCTGGGGCGCCACCCCGGTGGGCTGCCGGGATGTGCTCTTCGCCCGGCGCCGAGGGATGGCGGGCACCATGCCGACGGCGACCACCTACGGCCCCGACTTCCGGCGGGCGGTGCGGGCGGCCGGCCTCCTCGGTCGGGACGGGACTCCCAAGTACACCCCGCATACCTTGCGCCACTTCTTCGCTTCCACCGCGCTGGCGCACGGGGTCCCCGTCCACTAGGTCTCCCGGTGGCTCGGGCATACGTCGATCAAGATGACGGTCGACATCTACGCGCACCTGGTGCCCGCCGCGTGGGAGCGCTGTCGGCAGGCCCTGCAACAGGCGCTGGGGCCGGTGCCGGCCGATGTGCCCGCGGCGGCGCCGGCGGTCGCCCACCGCACAGCCACGGCTGCTGGATCGCCGCTGGATCCGGTCGGCGGAGTCCGGGTTTGTGCAGGTCGCAGCGGTTGTGTCGATGTTCCGGTTCAACGTCTAGTCCACGCCTGCGCATTGACGTAGCGACCTGGCACACGTCCAGGTCGGACGGGGTCGGTTCCCTTTGGGGCCGGCCCCGTTTCTGTTCTGTGCCGAGGCGCCCGTGTCACGGCGGGTTCGGCTGTCGGATCCAGCCCAGGGAGCGCTCGACGGCGCGTTGCCAGTTCTCGTACTCCGAGCGTCGCCGCTGGGGGTCCATGTCCGGCAGCCACTGGGCGGCGCGGTGCCAGTTGCGGCGCAGGACCTCCAGGTCGGGCCAGTAGCCGGCGGCGAGTCCGGCGGCGTAGGCGGCGCCGAGGGAGACCGTTTCGACGGCCATGGGGCGCACCACGGGCACATCGAGCACGTCGGCCAGGAACTGCATGAGCAGGTTGTCGGAGGTCATGCCGCCGTCCACCTTGAGCACCTTCAGGGCGAGCGAGGAGTCGGCGTTCATGGCGTCGACCACCTCACGGGTCTGCCAGCCGGTGGCCTCCAGCACGGCACGGGCCAGATGGCCCTTGGTGATGTACGAGGTGAGGCCGACGATGACTCCGCGGGCGTCGCTGCGCCAGTGCGGCGCGTACAGGCCGGAGAACGCCGGGACGATGTAGCAGCCGCCGTTGTCCTCGACGGTGCGCGCGAGGGTCTCGATCTCGGGGGCGGTGCTGATCATTCCCAGCCGGTCGCGGAACCACTGGACCAGCGCGCCGGTGACGGCGATGGGGCCTTCGAGCGCGTAGACCGCGGGCTGGTCCTCGATCTTGTAGGCGACGGTGGTGAGCAGTCCGTGCCGGGACCGTACGAGGTCGGTGCCGGTGTTGAGCAGCAGGAAGCTGCCGGTTCCGTAGGTGCACTTCGCCTCGCCGGGGGCGAAGCAGGTCTGTCCGAACAGCGCCGCCTGCTGGTCGCCGAGTGCCGCGGCGATGCGGACGCCCGGAAGGACGGAACGGGCGGTTCCGTAGGTCTCGGCCGAGGAGTGGATCTCCGGGAGCATCGGGCGGGGGACCCCGAAGAACTCCAGCAGCTCCTCGTCCCAGTCGAGGGTGCTGATGTTCATGAGCATGGTGCGGCTGGCGTTGGTGACGTCGGTGAGGTGCAGGCCGCCGGCAGGGCCGCCGGTGAGGTTCCAGATCAGCCAGCTCTCCATCGTGCCGAACAGCACCTCGCCGTCCTCGGCGCGCTGCCGCAGCCCGTCGACATGGTCGAACAGCCAGCGGATCCGGGGGGCGGAGAAGTAGGTGGAAGGGCGCAGGCAGCAGCGTTGGAGGAAGAACTCGTCCCCGGGCCGGCTGCTGAGCTCCTCGACCAGCGGGGCCGTACGGGTGTCCTGCCAGACGATCGCCCTGCCCAGCGGGGTGCCCGTACGCCGGTCCCACAGCACGGTCGTTTCGCGCTGGTTGGCGATCCCGACGGCGGCGACCTCCTCGGGGCGGACATCGGCGTCGGCGAGCGCGTGCGGCACCACGCGCTGCAGGGTGTGCCAGATCTCGACGGCGTCGTGCTCGACCCAGCCGGGCTGAGGGAAGTGCTGCTGGTGCTCCCGCTGGGCGACCGACACCAGCCGTCCCTGGTGGTCGAACAGGATGCACCGGGTGGAGGTGGTGCCCTGGTCGATGGACATCACATACCGCTCAACCATGATCAGCCTTCCGTTGCGGGGCACGAGGGCGGCGGGGCTCACCAGCGGGCGGCTCCCAGATCCCGGGAGATCGCCCGGGCGGCGTGGCGGACCTGGGTGACCAGGTCCGGCTGCGGGACGCCCTGGGAGTCGCAGATCCGCTCAACCGTGCCGGAGACGCCGATGGCGCCCACCACGAGGCCGCCGTGGCCCCGGATCGGCGCGGCGACGCCTGCCTCGTCCGTGATCATCTCCTGTACTTCGGCGGCCCACCCGAGTTCCCGGACCTCGGTGAGCGCCCGGGTCAGGCGCTCCGGGTCGGCCAGGGTGTGCCGGGTGTACGCCTCCAGCCCGGCCTCCACGGCCGGCTCCAGGGGCACGCTGCCGAAGGCCAGCAGCACCTTGCCGAGCGAGGAGGCGTGCAGCGGCAGCAGCGCGCCCACGTCCAGGGTCTGGAGGGTGTCATCGGGGCGGAAGACATGGTGGACGATGAGCACCTTGCCCTCCAGGGGCGCGCCCAGGCGGACCGCCTCCCCGCTGCGGGCGGCCAGGGCGTCGGCCCAGTTGATGGAGCGGGACCGCAGCTCGTTCACGTCGAGGTAGCTGGTGCCCAGGTGCAGGAGCGCGGCCCCGAGCTGGTATTTCCCGGTCGCCGGGTCCTGCTCGACGAAGTCGATGTTCTGCAGGGTGCGCAGAATGCCGTGGGTGGTGCCCTTCGCCAGTCCGAGCGAAGCGGCCACCTCACCCAGTCCGAGCCGACGGGGCCCACTGGCGAGCAGACGCAGGATTGCCGCCGCCCGTTCGATCGACTGGACCGGGCCGGCCATGAGGCAAGCGTAGTCCCGTAGTCGGCATCGGACCGGAAGGGACGGCTCTCCGCAACAGCGTTCGGTAATGCCGACCGACGTTCATTGACCGCCCCTGCCGTCCCCCCTAGCGTCCCTCTCAAGACCGGTGTCCAGCCGGCAGGAGCCTCGAAGGAGGCGGCATGACGGCACAGCTTGACGCAGTGGTTCGGGAGGCGGACGAACATGTCTGTCCGCTGCCCCACATCCCCGAGGCCGTTTCCGTCGTACGCCGGCGGGTGCGTACGGTCCTGGCCGACTGGAATCTGGCCCCGGACCTCGCCGAGGACGCGCTCCTGGTGATCTCGGAGCTGATCACCAACGCGGTCGTCCACGCCCTGCCGCCGGCGGTGCTGCGGCTGTCACGGGTCGTCGACGGGAGCCACGCCCTGCGCGTCGAGGTCACCGACGCGGGGACCGCGGCGGCGGACGGGCGGCCGGCCGTCGAGCCCGACGCGGACGAGCACGGCCGCGGGCTCGACATCGTCACCGCCCTGGCGGCCGAGTGCGGCACACGGGTCCACGCGGGCGGCATCACCTGGTGGGCGAAGCTCCTCACCGCGTGAGCCGCCGGGCCCCGGCACAGGCCGGCGCGCACGCCGGGAGGGGGCCGGGCTCCCACCGAGCCCGGCCCCCTCCTGGCTACCCCGTCCGGTGGCGGCCTCTCCTAGGACGGCGCGCCCGCCAGGACCTCCACCTTGCCCGTGTCGAGCGAGTAATAGGCGCCGACCACGGCAAGGTCGCCGTTTTTCACGAGCGGGGCCAGGTCCCGGTTGGCGCGCAGTTCGGCCGCGGTCAGCGTGACCTGGGCGCGGGCCATGGTGTCCACCGGGTCGTCACCGCCTTCCCGGACCGCCTGCTCGTACGCCGGCCGCAGCGCCCGGGCGATCGCCTCCAGGTTGCCGGGCAGCGGTTTGCCGTCACGGAGCGAGGTGTACGACGCCTCGACGGCGCCGCACCGCTGATGCCCGAGGACCACGATGAGCGGAGTGCCGCTGGTCATGGGCCCGTACTCCACGGAACCCGTGACCACAGGGTCGATCGCCTCCCCGCCCGTGCGCATCACGTAGAGGTCTCCCAGCCCGGTGTCGAAGAGGAGTTCCGGCGGCACCCGGGAGTCGATGCACGCGAGGACCGACCCGAAGGGCTCCTGTTTCTGTGCCACGAACTCGCGCCGGTCCGGATCCCGGTCGGGGTGCTGGAGGTCCCCGTTCACCCAGCGCTCGTTGCCCTCCATCAGGCGCGTGAAGGCCGCCGCGGGTGTGGTCGGCCGCGCGGTCGGCTGCATGGTCGGCCGCGCCTGCGGCGAGGTGCCGGCCGTCGCCGGGGCGCCGCTCTTCGATGAGCACCCCGCGAGTGCCGCCGTGGCGACGAACAGTCCGCCGGTGAGCAGGGCCCTGCGACCCGGCTGTCTCGCTCCGTCCATCGGTCGTTCCCCTCAGTCCGCTGCGACGTATGCGTACGTCCTGACCAGGGCGATTGTTCAGCGTGGCGGGGCGACGCGACGGGAGGCGCAAGCGGGTGCGGCCCGCTGTGCCACCGACGGCCCACAGAACCGGTCGGGTCGGGGGCGGCCCGGCCCGTGCTCCCGAGGCGGGTGCGCGAGACGCGGGAGGTGCCGGGCGTGCCGGCCGGGCGACATCCGCCACGTCTCCTGCGTGGCACGGCAGGGGCGATGAACGGACCCGGCAAGGGGCCCACAGGAAAAGGGGGTTGATCCATTCTGACCCGGAACGGGCGGCCGGGGCATCCTTTTTGCGGATGATCTTGGGGCTTTTTCGCGGCCCTAGCGTGAGGGCATGACGACGAGCGCGGGCAGGGATCTGGTGTGTGTGGCGGCCGACGGCGTGGAGCTGGCCGTGCGGGATCACGGCGGGGAGGGCGCCGCGGTGCTGTTGCTGCACGGTGCGGGGCGGACGCTGGAGGACTGGGCGCAGGTCGCCCCGCTGCTGGCGGCGGGGCACCGGGTGTGGGCGATGGATCTGCGCGGGCACGGGCGGTCGGGGGACGGTGCGGTGCCGTGGACCTTCGACGTGGTGGCCGGCGATGTGACGGCGGTGCTGGCGGCGTGCGGGGCGCCGGACGCCGTGGTGGTGGGGCATTCGCTGGGCGGGATGGTCGCCGCGTACTGCCTGGAGCGGGACGGGCGCGTGCCGGCGGCGGTGAACGTCGACGGGCACGGGATGGGACGTCCGGAGCAGTATGTGGGGCTGGACGTGGCCTATGTGCGAGAACGGCTGGTGGAGGCACGGGAGTTCGCGGACGAGGCGGGCGGACGAACCTTTCCCCCTGAGGCGTTGGACGCGGTGATCGGCTATCAGGCGGCCATGGCGGTGGAGTTGGGCATTCCGGCGGAGCTGATGGAGGCCGGGGTGCGCCGGTCTCTGGGAGAGGCGGCGGACGGGCAGCTCTTTCTGCGGCCGGGGCGGAAGCAGGCCCTGGAGCTGCAGGAGGCGATGGCGGGTATCGATCTGTTCGCGCTGTACCGGCGGGTGACACGGCCGCTGCTGATCGCCCGTGCGCTGCGCCCCCATCCCCCGGTGCCGGGCGTGCCCCCGTGGTTCGACGCGCTGATGGCGGCCTATGTGAAGGGGCTGGCACGCGATCTGGGGGAACTGGCGCGAACCCGGCCGCAGGTGACCGTCGCCGGGGTGGACGGGACACACGCGATGCTGCTGGAACGGCCGGCGGAGGTCGCGGAGCTGGTGTCCGGGTTCGTGCGCGGGCTTCCCCGGGGCGCTTGAACCGCGGGCTTCCCCGGAGGGCTTGAACCTCAGCGGGGGAAGAGCTGGAAGAGGGTGGCGGGGCGGCCCCGGTAGCGTTCGCCGCCGTTGCGCAGTGTCTGTTCGATGAAGCTGCGGGCATAGGCGCGGGGGTCCTGGCCGGCGCCGCCCAGGCCCTTGATGTAGGTGCTGTGGGCCGCCAGCGAGTCGACCGCGCGGTCGATGCCGGGGCCGACCTCGGCGGCGTGCGTGGGGTACGGGGAGGCCGCCACGGCCACCCAGCGCACGCCGTTCCAGGGTGCCAGGCCCTGCGCGCCGGCGAGTTCGGGGAAGATCCAGCGGTTGCCGGCGTCACCCGCCGCGTCCAGGACCGCACGGCCCACCACCCGGTGGTCCGCGCTGTTCCACTGGACGCCGCCCCAGGTGTCGTGGTGGTTGAGGGTGACCAGGAGCTCCGGGCGGTGGCGGCGGATGGCCGCGGCCAGATCGCGGCGCAGCGCCGGGCCGGCCTCGATGACCCCGTCGCGATGGTGGTCGAGGAATTCGACGGTGTGGACGCCCACGAGCGCGGCACCGGCCCGCTGTTCGGTCTCACGGACCGCGGCGCACTCCGCGGGTGCGAGCCCGTCGATCCCGGCCTCGCCACGGGTGACCAGGAGATAGCTGACCTGGCGCCCGGCGGCGGTCCATTCGGCGATGGCGGCCGCGGCGCCGTATTCGAGGTCGTCCGGGTGGGCGACGACGGCGAGGGTCCGCTGCCAGTCCCTGGGCATGGGGGAGAGGTGGGGTTCGGCGGACATGGGGCCCTTCCTTCCCGTCCTGGTGCCGCGTCCACGTTCCTGGTGCGGCGTCTTCGTGCCGTGCCGTGCCGTGTTCGGTATGCCGTTTCGGACGTGTTCCTCGAACGTGGTCCCGTTTCGATCGTGACATGTATGGGTGGCGTCCACCCGGGTGGAAAGAAACAGTGGGGTGGCGCGGGGTGGGGATGCGGGGGTCTCCGGAGCCCGATCTCGCTCGATATACGTGCTGAGCTGGGATTCATCACATCAGGTGAACATCTGGCCCAAGGTTGCGGTCGGCAACGCGCGGTTGCCACGCTGTTGCTGACTGTCAAGCTGTTGGGAGGGGCACGTGCCTTTCGGTGAGCAGCCCGCGTACCTCCGCGTCGCCGGCGACCTGCGCCAGAAGATCGTCGACGGGGTGCTGCCGCCGCACACCCGCCTTCCCTCCCAGGCGCGCATCCGCGAGGAGTACGGCGTCTCGGACACCGTCGCCCTGGAGGCGCGCAAGGTCCTGATGGCCGAGGGGCTCGTCGAGGGCCGCTCGGGGTCGGGGACGTATGTGCGCGAGCAGCCCGTCCCGCGCCGTATCGCCCGCGTCGGATTCCACTCGGCCGGTGGCTGTACGCCCTTCCGGCAGGAGCAGACGGACGAGCGGGTGCGGGGCACCTGGGAGTCCAGCAGCGAGCAGGAGGTAGCCGGTCCGGTGGTCGCGGCCCGGCTGCGCCTCCCGCAGGGCGCCAAGGTGATGCGGACGCGCTATGTCTTCCGGGCGGAGGGCGAGCCGTCGATGCTCTCGACCTCGTGGGAGCCCCTGGAGGTGACGGGGCGGACGCCGGTGATGCTGCCCGAGGAGGGGCCGCTGGCGGGCCGCGGGGTGGTCGAACGGATGGCGGCCATCGACGTGGTGGTGGACAACGTCGTCGAGGAGGTCGGTGCGCGGCCGGCGCTGGCGGAGGAGGCCATGACGCTGGGAGGGGTGCCGGGGCATGCCGTGCTGGTCGTCTCGCGGACGTACTTCGCCGGCGGCCGGCCGGTCGAGACGGCCGATGTCGTCACCCTCGCGGACCGCTATCGCGTCGCCTACCACCTGCCTGTGAAGTGAATGGTGCGCTCTGCGCCGCCCTGCGGGTGTCGCCTAGACGTCCCGAGCGCGCCTTTGGTTCACAGGTCGATGTCCCATTTGCTTCTCCTTGTCGGTAAATGTCGCCCTGGTGAGGGTGTGGGATACCTCACAGACCCTCAACTGGGCGGGAGATTTGCGTAAGTGGGGGAAGTCGACCGTGCGATTCGCTCTTACGATGGCGAAGTTTGTGCACGGCACGGGGGAAGACCAGGAGACCAGCACGTGAGCACGACGAAGACACCGAGCGCGGAGCAGGGCTCGCACTCGAATTACCGTCGGTCCCTCGGGACCATCGCCCTGACCGCCACTGGTCTCGGGTCCATCATCGGTTCCGGCTGGCTCTTCGGTGCCGAGCGGGCCGCCGCCATCGCCGGTCCGGCCGCGATCCTCGCCTGGGTCATCGGAGCGGTCGTCGCCCTGACGATCGCCCTCACCTACACCGAGCTCGGCTCGATGTTCCCCAAGGCCGGCGGCATGGTCCGCTACGGCCAGTACTCCCACGGCTCGCTCGCCGGCTACCTCGCGGCCTGGGCCAACTGGATCGCGATCGTCTCGGTCATCCCGGGTGAGGCCACCGCCTCCGTCCAGTACATGAGTTCCTGGGACTTCGGCTGGGCGCAGGCGCTGTACGACGGCAAGGAGCTGACCGGCACCGGTGTCGGGCTCGCCAGCGTGCTGCTGATCTTCTACTTCTTCCTCAACTGGTTCGCGATCTCGCTGTTCGCGAAGACCAACACCGCGATCACGGTCTTCAAGGTCGTCGTCCCGGCCATGACCGCGGGCGCGCTGATGATGGCGCACTTCGACACCGACAACATCGTTCACCACGGCGGCTTCACGCCCAACGGCTGGAGCTCGGTCTTCACCGCCGTCGCCGTCTCCGGCATCGTCTGGGCCTACAACGGCTTCCAGTCCCCGCTGAACCTCGCCGCCGAGGCCCGTAACCCCGGCAAGTCGCTGCCGAAGGCCGTCGTCTGGTCGATCGTGATCGCGCTGGTCATCTATGTCGCGCTGCAGGTCGCGTTCCTGATGGCGGTGCCCGGCGACAAGCTGGCCGCCGGCGGCGGCTGGGCCGGTCTCGGCTTCAACTCCCCGCTCGCCGACCTCGCCATCGCCTGGGGCCTGAACTGGCTGGCGCTGCTGCTGTACGCGGACGCCTTTGTCTCGCCGTCCGGCACCGGCATGATCTACGCGGCCACCACCTCGCGCATGATCCACGGTGTGCAGGAGAACGGTCATCTGCCGGGCATCTTCGGCAAGGTGGACAAGAAGACCGGCGTGCCGCGCCCGGCGCTGCTGCTCAACCTCGTGATCGCCTTCCTGTTCCTCGCGGTCTTCCGCGGCTGGGGCTCGCTCGCCGAGATCGTCTCGGTGGCCACGGTGATCTCGTACATCACGGGCCCGGTCGCGGTGATGTCGCTGCGCCGCGTCTCGCCGGACCTCAAGCGCCCGGTGAAGCTGAAGGCGATGCCGGTGATCGCGCCGATCGCGATGATCTTCGGCTCGCTGGTCCTGTACTGGGGCCGCTGGCCGCTCACCGGCAAGGTCATCCTGATCATGGCCGTCGGACTCCCGGTCTGGGCCTGGTACGAGATCGGCAAGCCGCTGACCCAGGGCCGCAAGCCGTGGGCCGCACTGCGCCCGCACCTGAAGGCCGGTGCCTGGATGGTGGCGTATCTGCTGGTCATGGCCTCCGTCTCGTACATGGGCGGCAAGGAGTTCGGCGGTAAGGGCTATCTGCCCGAGGGCTGGGACATCGCCCTGGTCGCCGCGATCGGACTGGCCTTCTACTACTGGGGCGTGCGCAGCTCCTGGCGCAACCCGTCGCTGGTCCAGGCCGAGGCCGAGATGCGCGCCGAGGACGAGGCACGTGAGGCGGACGAGGCCGGGGAGACCGAAGGGGTCAAGGCGCCCGTCGGGGCCTGAGCCCGCCCGCGCCGCCGCCCGGCGCCGTTCCGTACATCTGCCCGAGCCTCTCGGGCCCCACCGGCCACTCGCAGGCCGCTTCCGGTGCGCCGGGGCCCGCGGGTGGCCGGTTCGGTACCTCTTTGTGTAAATCCATATCCGGTGAGTGAAGGTCGGGCGTACGCTCGGGCATATGCGGATTGCGATTTCGGCATCAGCCGACAAGGAGCGCGTGACGGCGCGCTACCCGGCGGACGGAGGGGCGCAATGACTGAGGGTGGAGCGGTGCTCCCCTGGCTCGTCATCCGCCAGGACGAAGGGGGCAACCGGTACCGCGTGGGCCGGTACGCCACCCGAGCGGAGGCGGAGCGGGTGGCCGACCGGCTCGAGACGCGCGGCCGCCAGCAGCTCTACGTGGTCGAGAAGGCCGACCGGGCGGCGACCTGAGGGGCGGCGGGCGAGAAGCGGGACACAGGCGGGGGACGTAGGCTGCCGCGCATGACGACCGTGCGCGTAGTGGTGGGCGGAGCGGTGTGCGAGCGCGGGCGGCTGCTGGCCGCACGGCGCAGCGCACCGCCCGCGCTGGCCGGCCGCTGGGAGCTGCCCGGCGGCAAGGTGGAGGACGACGAGACACCCGAGCGGGCGCTGGAGCGGGAGCTGCGCGAGGAGCTGGGTGTCGAGGCCGCGGCCCTGGAGCGGATTCCGGGCGAGTGGGTGCTGCGCCCCGGCTATGTCCTGCAGGTGTGGACGGCCCGGCTGGTGTCCGGGGTGCCGCGGCCCCTGCAGGACCATGACGAGCTGCGCTGGCTGCTGCCCGGCGAGGAGAACCAGGTCGACTGGCTGGACCAGGACCGCCCGGCGGTCGCCGAGGCGATGCGCCGGCTGGCGACCCCGGCCGGAGCGACCGGAGTGACGGGCGTACGGCCGTAACGACGGGCGTACGGCCGCAACGAGCCGCACCGGGCGTCCCTGGCCCGCGCGCACCAGGCCACCCGCCCGCGCCCGGCCCCCCTGACCCTTCCCGCGCGCACCAGGCCCGCCGCGCCCCGGACCGCCTCGTCCCTCCCGCACCGGTCCCGCCCGCCCCGGACCGCCCGCACCTCCCCGCACGCCCTGCGTACCCCGCGCCGCCCCGTCGCCCGCGGCCGCCCGTTCACCTCGGCCGTCCGTCCACCTCGGCCGCACCCCCCCCGGCCCCCGCCGCAGCAATATGTTTCATTTGTGCCACAGTGCACCGCTGCAGGCGATATGCGGGGTCAGATACCGGGTATGTCCTGATTGACCCCATCGATGCAGACAACGCGACGGGGAGCCATCGGGCTGGGATGTGATCGGCGTGAGCGACAGCGCAGCGGCAGGGGTCCCTGAGCCCGGCTCCGGCAGCGCTCGCAGGCGCAGCAAGGCCGTCGGTTCCGCCACCGCCGAATGGAGCTTTCCGGCCGACCCCGGAGCGGTGCGCACCGCCCGCACGGTGGTCCGGCGGGTGCTGGACGACTGGGGCCTGAACGGCGCCGCCGATATGGCCGTACTACTCGTCAGTGAGCTCGTCACCAACTCCCTGCGCCATGCCAGCGGGCCGATCGGGGTCCGCATGGTGCTGCTCAGCTCCGACGGGCTGCTCGTCGAGGTATCCGATCCGCTGCCCGACCCGCCACGGGAGCGCGACGCCGCTCCCGACGATGAGGGAGGCCGGGGATTGCAGCTGGTCGCATGCAGTTCGCGACGATGGGGGACCCGTCGCGGAAAGAGCGGTAAGACAGTGTGGTTCGAGCTGTCCGTGGCTGGTTAGGAGACAGATGAAGTCCTGATCGTTGCCATTCCATCGACATTTCGTCGATGGGCTGCGATCGAGACTGTGCTGTGATCGTGAAGACCGTGTTCCGGATAGCCGGGGTATTGGATACTCGGGCTGGTCCGGTCCGGGCACGATGAGCTGGAGGGGACGGGGCTCGTGAGCAACATGTCATCTGGCGGGGCAGAACCCGCACAGGCCGATGGTCAGGGCGGTGCGGACAGCCCGGGTGACCCAGGTGGCCGTCCGCACGTGCGCGATCTGCAAGGTCCGCCCGTGTGGCAGAGCAGCCGGCCCGGATCGATCTATGACTACATCCGCGTGGCCTCCTTCTCGCTCGGCCCCGACGGGCGGATCGAGCAGTGGAGCGAGCGGGCGGAGCAGATGCTCGGCATCCCCGCCCGTTACGCGCTCGGCAAGGACCCCGTGGAGGCTTTCGTCCCACGGGAGTTGCGCGAGACCGGGCACCGCAAGGTGTCCGAGATACTCGACGGCCGGGAGTGGACCGGCCTGGTGCCCTACCGCAGGGAAACGAGCGGCGCGGCCGACGGGCTCGCCGAGATCTATGTGATGCCCTCGCGCAACGAGGACGGGGAGCGCGCCGCGGTCTGTCTGGTCGTCGATGTCCGGGCGCTGCGCGGCATCGAAACCGACCTCGCCGCCTCGCAGGCCGTTTTCGGTCAATCTCCCATGGGTTTCACCCTGTTCGGCACGGACCTGAAGCTGCTGCGGGTCAACGAACGGTTCGCCTCGGTCTTCGGCGGCCCCGCGAGCAAGTACCGCGGCTGCGGCCCGCACGACTTCCTCCCGCGGTCCGAGGCCGAGCGGATGACCGCCGCGCTGCGCCGCGTCCTGGAGACCGGTGAGCCGGTCGCCGAGATGCAGCTGGTCGGGCTGGCGTCCGGCGACGAGGACCGCCGCCGCTGGTCGGTGTCGCTCTACCGGCTGCACGGCGCCAGCGGCCGCCCCATCGGTGTCGCGGCGCTCGCCGCCGATGTGACCGGCCGGCGCCGGGCCGAGCGCGAGGCCGCCAACGCCCGCCGTAACCTCGCCCTGCTCAACGAGGCCGGCGCCCGGATAGGCAACTCCCTCGATCTGGAGACCACCGCCCGCACCCTGCTGGACGTCGCCGTACCGCAGTTCTGCGATCTGGCCTCGGTGGACCTCTACCAGGGCCTGCTGTCCGGTGACGAGGCCCCGCCCGGGATGAGCGACGGCAGCGCCGAGCTGCGCCGGGTCGCCTTCGCCAGCGCCGTCTCGGACGCCCCGCTCGCCACCACCCCCGGTGTCCTCGGCGACACGCCGGGCCCGGTCGCGGTCGGCGCCGTCCACCGCTACCCCTTCAACTCCCCCTGCGCGGGCGCCCTGCGGACCGCCCATGCGCAGATCATCCCGGGCCGGGAGAGCGACGACGGGCCGGAGCTGGGCGCGGTGGTGCACTCCACCCTCGCCGTCCCGATGGTCGCCAGGGACACGGTCGTCGGGCTGGTGCAGTTCTCCCGTACGAAGGGCAGTGAGCCGTTCGGTGAGCGTGACACCGCGCTCGCCGTCGAACTGGCCGCGCGCGCCGCGGTCTGTATCGACAACGCCCGCCTCTACCGCCGGGAGCACGAACGCGCGCTGATATTGCAGCGCAGTCTGCTGCCGCCCGGCGACCCGGAGGCGGCCGGCCTGGACATCGCCTGCCGCTATCTGCCCGGCACCACCGCCACCGAGGTCGGCGGCGACTGGTTCGATGTCATCGAACTCCCCGGCCACCGCACGGCCTTGGTCGTCGGCGACGTCATGGGGCGCGGGCTGCGCGCCGCCGTGGCCATGGGCGAACTGCGCACCGCCGTCCGCACGTTGGCGCTGCTGGACCTGGAACCGGCCGAGGTGCTCTCGGCGCTGGACGAGATCGCCCGCGGGCTCGGTGGCGACGGCGACGGCAGGTCCACCGCCCGGTCCGCCCGCGGCCGGTCCGGAACCGCCGACGGCACGCCCGAGACGAACCGCTCCGCCCGTACCGCCGATCTCTCCGAGGTCTACCTCGCCACCTGCGTCTACGCCGTCTACGACCCGGTCACCCGGCGCTGTACGTTCGCCAACGCCGGGCATCTGCCGCCGGTGCTGGTCGAGGACGGGGAGGACGCACTGCTGCTCGACGTCCCCCCGGGGATGCCGCTGGGGGTCGGCGGGGAGCCGTTCGAGGAGATCGAGGTCGAGCTGCCGGACGGCGCGCTGCTCGCGCTGTACACCGACGGTCTGGTGGAGTCCCGCCACCATCCGCTGGACGAGGGGCTGCGGGCGTTCCGTACGGCCCTCTCCGGCGCCGACCGCCCGTTGGAGGACGCCTGCGACCACGTCCTGAACGCCCTGGACACCTCGCACGGCGAGGACGACATCGCGCTGCTGATGGCGCGGGTGCACGGGCTGCCCAAGGACGCGGTGGGCGACTGGAGTCTGGCACCGGAGGCGCGTTCGGTGGCCCGCGCCCGTGAACTGGCCCGCGACCAGCTCACGGACTGGGGCCTGCAGGACCTGGTCGACACCACCGAGCTGCTGGTCAGCGAGCTGGTGACCAATGCGCTGCGGCACGGCCACGGCGAGATCCGGCTGCGTCTGCTGCTGGACCGCTCGCTGGTCTGCGAGGTCTGGGACGCCGATCTCGCCCAGCCGCGCCGCCGCCGCGCCCGCGACACCGACGAGGGCGGCCGCGGACTCCAGCTGGTCGGTCTGCTCAGCGAGGGGTGGGGCAGCCGCCGTACCCCGCGCGGCAAGACCGTGTGGTTCGAACTCGCGCTGCCCGACGGGGAGTCGGCGGCGGTGGATCCGGCCGAGGCCCTGCTGAGCCTGTTCTGAGACGCGGAGGGGCGGCCGTGGGGCGCCGCGGGGGCCGGGTGTGGCACCGGCCCCGCGCGGGCGCCCGTCAGATCACTCGCTCCGCCGCCGGATCTTGTTCCCGAGCCACACCAGCGGGTCGTACTTACGGTCCGCGGCGCGCTCCTTGAGCGGGATCAGCGCATTGTCGGTGATCTTGATGTGCTCGGGGCAGACCTCGGTGCAGCACTTGGTGATGTTGCAGTAGCCCAGGCCGTGTTCGTCCTGGGCGGTGGTCTTGCGGTCGACACCCGACTCCGGCGCCGCGTCCAGCGGGTGCATATCGAGCTCGGCGATCCGCATCAGGAAGCGCGGACCGGCGAACGCGGCCTTGTTCTCCTCGTGGTCGCGCACCACATGGCAGGTGTCCTGGCACAGGAAGCACTCGATGCACTTACGGAACTCCTGCGAGCGGCCGACGTCCTCCTGCTGCATGCGGTACTCACCGGGCCCCAGATCCGGGGGCGGTACGAACGACGGGATCTCGCGGGCCTTGCTGTAGTTGAAGGACACATCGGTGACCAGGTCACGGACGACCGGGAAGGCCCGCATCGGGGTGACCGTGATCGTCTCCGTACGGTCGAAGACCGACATCCGGGTCATACACAGCAGCCGCGGCCGCCCGTTGATCTCCGCGCTGCACGAACCGCACTTGCCCGCCTTGCAGTTCCAGCGCACGGCGAGATCGGGCGCCTGGGTCGCCTGGAGGCGGTGGATGATGTCCAGCACCACCTCGCCCTCGTGCACCTCTACCGTGAAATCCGCCAGGTCACCGGCGTCCGCGTCGCCCCGCCACACCCGGAAGTGCGCCTGGTAGGTCCCGGACTGCTGCTCTGTCTGCGCCTGGCTCACCGGCTCAGCTCCTCGTCGGTCAGATACTTCGCCAGCTCGTCCTTCTCGAACAGTTCCAGCAGATCGCGGCGGATCGGCGGGGTCTCGCGGCGGGAGAGTCGGATCTGGCCCAGCGCCGGGTCCGCCGCCCGTGAATCGCCCTGCGGATCGGCGAGTTCACAGACCAGATTGATCTTGCGCCAGTGCCGGTCCATCGCCGGATGGTCGTCGCGGGTGTGCCCGCCCCGGCTCTCCTCGCGCTCCAGCGCCGCCCGGGCCACACACTCGCTGACCAGCAGCATGTTCCGCAGGTCGAGCGACAGATGCCAGCCCGGGTTGTACTGCCGGTGCCCCTCGACACCGGCCCGCCGGGCCCGTACCCGCAGATCGGCCAGCCGCTTGAGCGCCTCGAACATCTCGCTCTCCTTGCGGATGATGCCGACCAGGTCGTTCATCGCCTGCTGGAGCTCCTGGTGCAGGGCGTACGGATTCTCCGCCGGGACCCGGTCGCCGCCCGCCGCCTCCCCGGTGTCCTCGGTGTCCTCGGCGCTGAACGGGCGCAGCGCCTCCGCCTCCGCCGCGTCGATCTGCAGCGGATCGGGCGCCGGCCGCTCGGCCAGCGACGCCGCGTACTCGGCCGCGTGCAGCCCCGCCCGGCGGCCGAAGACCAGCAGGTCGGAGAGGGAGTTGCCGCCCAGCCGGTTGGAGCCGTGCATCCCGCCGGCCACCTCGCCGGCCGCGAACAGGCCCGGTACGCCGTGCGCCGCCGCGGTGTCGGGGTCCACATCCACCCCGCCCATCACGTAGTGACAGGTCGGGCCGACCTCCATCGGCTCGGCGGTGATGTCCACATCCGCCAGCTCCTTGAACTGGTGGTGCATCGACGGCAGCCGGCGGATGATGACCTCGGCCGGCATCCGGGTGGAGACATCCAGATAGACGCCGCCGTGCGGGGAGCCGCGCCCGGCCTTGACCTCGGAGTTGATGGCGCGGGCGACCTCGTCACGGGGCAGCAGCTCGGGCGGGCGGCGGTTGCTCTCCGGATCCTCGTACCAGCGGTCGCCCTCCTCCTCGGTCTCCGCGTACTTCTCCTTGAAGACGTCCGGGACGTAGTCGAACATGAAGCGCTTGCCGTCGCTGTTGCGCAGCACCCCGCCGTCGCCGCGGACGGATTCGGTGACGAGGATGCCCTTCACCGACGGCGGCCAGACCATGCCGGTGGGGTGGAACTGCACGAACTCCATGTTGATCAGCGGAGCCCCGGCCAGCAGGGCCAGCGCATGGCCGTCGCCGGTGTACTCCCAGGAGTTCGAGGTCACCTTGAAGGACTTGCCGATACCGCCGGTGGCCAGCACCACCGCGGGCGCCTCCAGCACGAAGAAGCGGCCGGACTCCCGCTCGTAGCAGAAGGCGCCGGACACCCGGCCGGACCCCGCGGCGGAGCCGCTTTTCGACTCTGTGAGGACGCGGGTGACCGTGCACTCCTGGAAGACCTTCAACCGGGCGTCGTACGCGCCGAATTCCTTCTCGTCCTCCTGCTGCAGCGAGACGATCTTCTGCTGGAGGGTGCGGATCAGCTCCAGGCCCGTACGGTCGCCGACATGGGCGAGGCGCGGGTACTCATGGCCGCCGAAGTTGCGCTGGGAGATCCGGCCGTCCGCGGTGCGGTCGAAGAGCGCGCCCCAGGTCTCCAGCTCCCACACCCGGTCGGGCGCCTCCCGGGCGTGCAGCTCGGCCATCCGCCACTGGTTGAGGAACTTGCCGCCGCGCATGGTGTCCCGGAAGTGGACCTGCCAGTTGTCATGCTCGTTGGCGTTGCCCATGCTGGCCGCGATACCGCCCTCGGCCATCACCGTATGGGCCTTGCCGAACAGGGACTTGCAGATCACGGCCGTCCGCATACCGGCTTCGCGGGCCTCGATCGCGGCCCGCAGTCCGGCGCCGCCGGCGCCCACCACGACCACGTCCCATGCCTGCCGGTCCACATGCGCCATCAGAGGGCACACCTTTCCTTAGGAGATGCTGTCGTCAGAAGAAGCGCGGGTCCTCGAACGCCCCGCTGGCCAGCAGGAAGACATAGAAGTCCGCGACGGCCACGCTGATCAGCGAGGACCAGGCGAGCAGCATGTGCCGCTCGTTGAGCTTGCCGACCCAGCCCCACATCCGGTAGCGCACCGGGTGCTTGGAGAAGTGCCGCAGCCGGCCACCGACGATGTGCCGGCAGGAGTGGCAGGAGAGGGTGTACGCCCAGATCAGCACGATGTTGACGAGGAACACCAGGGTGCCCAGGCCCATGTGGCCCCAGGCGTAGTTCTCGTCACGGAAGGTCAGTGCGGTGTCGTAGGTCAGTACGCCGGCGACCAGGATCGCGAAGTAGAAGAAGTAGCGGTGGATGTTCTGCAGGATCAGCGGGAAGCGGGTCTCACCGGTGTACTTCTTGTGCGGCTCGGCGACCGCGCAGGCCGGGGGCGAGGCCCAGAAGCCGCGGTAGTAGGCCTTGCGGTAGTAGTAGCAGGTCAGCCGGAATCCCAGCGGGAAGATCAGGATCAGCAGGGCGGGGGACAGGCCCCACCAGCTGCCGAAGATCTCCCAGTTGGGGCCGCCGCGCATGGTGTGGCAGTTCTCCGCCAGACACGGCGAGTAGAACGGTGAGACATAGGGCGCGGCGTAGTAGTCGGCGTTCGCGAACGCCCGCCAGGTCGAGTAGACGATGAACGCGAGCAGCCCGGCGGCGGTGCAGGCCGGCGCCAGCCACCAGCGGTCGGTGCGCAGATGACGGGCGGGGATGGCGGCGCGCGAGGAGGCGTGCACGCCGGTTGCGCCCGCTTGCGATGAGGGTTCGGTGCCAGTGGCCAACGTCGGTCTCCGTGAAAGGCGCTCCGGCCGGATACTTTCCGCCGGGACGGCAACGGGGTAGGGGAATGAGTGGGGCGAAGCCACCCCCTAGGGGGCCTCCACCAGGGGTTTTCCCCTAGGGCGCGTGGCCGTTCCTGCAGCCGAGGCCCTCGTCCTGGGCGTCGGTCCACAGCGCGGAGTTGTAGGGGGCGTCGGAGATCGGCACCATCTCGACTTCGGGCGTGCTCCGGTGGACGGGAGGACTGGCCGCGACGCTCTGCTTCAGCAGGGTGAGGCTCTCGCGCAGATGGTCGGTGTCCGTACGGACCCGGCGGATGTCCAGGCCGGCGCCGATCTGCGTCTCCAGTTTTCCCACCGACCGGACCAGGTCGTCCAGGCTGCGCTCAACCGCCGTCATAGCGTCCTGAAGGGACATAACGTGCCCTCACTTTTGAAGGTGTGGTGGGCGATCTCATGCGCCCGAGAGTGTCGCGCGTCACAGTAGGCGTTGGGAAGGGGTCCAGCGTGATTACGACTCGAACCGGTGCGTTTCGGCAACCATGCGCCCCGGCGTAGGTCGAACGCTGATCCGAAAGAGGGCGGGACGGCGGGCCGCCCGCACTCCCGTGGACCCCGCCGTGACCGCCCCGGGGGCCCGGGTGTTGGGCCGGGCGGGTGGCCTTGGCGCGGTGGCCGCCGTGTCGGGCTTCCGGTCCGGGCACGGTCGCTTTCAGTAGGGGTGCCATAGATGTGATGAGCCGCAAAGTCGGCCGAACGTGGTGCGCCGGTCAGGCCCCAGGCGGTGCTCGGCGCGGCGCGGGCGAGCCCGGAGGGAACCGTCATGACCGACCACGACCACCCCGCAGGCCGCCGCGCGGTGTGCCACAGACGCCGCTGTGCCGCGCTCATCGCGGCGGGGGTGCTGCTCCCGCTGCCGGCCCTGGCCGGATGCAGCGAAGACGCCCGGGAGGCGTCCGTCGCGGCGTCCCAGGACATCGCCCCGGCACCCCGCAGCGCGCTGAAGAACGGCGGCACCCTGCGCTGGGCCGTCGATGCGATGCCCGGCACCCTCAACGCCTTCCAGTCCGACGCCGACGCGACCACCGCGCGGATCGCCGGCGCGGTGCTGCCCAGCATGTTCACCATCGACGCGAGCGGCAGACCGCAGCGCAACGCCGACTACCTCGACGCCGCGGACATCAGCACCCGTGACCCCAAGCAGGTCGTCACGTACAAGATCAACCCCAAGGCGCGGTGGAGCAACGGCACGGCGGTCACCGCCGCCGACTTCATCGCCCAGTGGACCGCGCTGCGCGGCAAGGACAACGCCTACTGGACGGCCCGCAACGCCGGCTACGACCGGATCGGCAAGGTCGAGCAGGGCGCGAACGCCCACGAGGTCAAGGTCACCTTCGCCCGCCCCTACGCGGACTGGCGGTCCCTGTTCACACCGCTCTACCCCAAGAGCGTCATGGGCAGCCCCAATGCCTTCAACGAGGGCGCACGCGAGCAGCTCAAGGTCGGCGCCGGCCCGTTCCTCGTCCAGAAGCGGGACACCGAGGAGGGCCGCGTCATCCTCGTCCGCAACGCGAGGTGGTGGGGCGAGCCCGCCAAGCTCAAGCGGATCGTGCTGCAGTCCCTGCCCGGCGACAAGCGGGCCGCGGCGCTGGCCGAGGGGAGCGTCGATGTCGCCGCGGTCGACCAGATCGCCGCGAAGCGGGTCGCCTCCGCGCGGCGCCCGGCCTCCTCCGGCTCGCCCAGGACGCCCGCCGAGGGCAACGCGGGCCCGCAGAGCAACGGGAACCGGGCCGGCGCCAAGGCCGCCGCCGCGGAGAACTCCGTACTGCGCGGCTACACCATCCGCAAGGCGCTGGAGCCCGCCTATACCCAGCTCGCCCTCAACGGCAGCAGCGGGCCGCTGGCCGACGACCGGGTGCGCCGGGCGGTGGCCCGGGCCCTCGACCGGCAGGCGCTCGCTGACACCGTCCTCAAGCCGCTCGACCTGCCGTCCAAGCCGCTCGGCAGCCATCTGCTGATGGCCGGGCAGTACGGCTACGCGGACCACAGCGACGCCCTCGGCGAGCAGGACGCCGGGGCGGCCAAGGCGCTGCTCGCGGACGCCGGCTGGAAGAGCGACGGCGCCGACCACCAGCAGGCCGGCGAGAAGGCGGGCGCACCGGCGCCCGACGGATACCCGGACGAGGACGGCGACGAGCCGTCGGACGAGCGGTACGCCGGTGACCGGTACGACGAGTCCGATGAGTCCGATGAGTCCGACGAGTCCGATGAGGACAGGCCGGGCGGCGACTCCGACGACCGCAACCCCGCCCGCGCCGGCCGCGGCCACGCCGGTGCGCCGGGCCGGGGCGACCGTCCCGCCGCCGCCGAGGCCCCGCTGTCCTTCACCGGGGCGGTCGGCTCGGAGGTCCAGCAGTCCGCCCTGCTGCGGCAGAGCGCCTCGTTCTACAAGCAGGCGGCCGCCAGTGAGAAGGCCGACGCGGACGGCGACACCGGGTCCGCGGCGTACGCCAAGTACAAGCGGTACAAGATGCGGGCCGCGGAGGCGCTCGGCGCCGCCGAGCTGATCGAGACCGGACAGGGCCCGCAGCTGCCGGGGTCCGGCGGGCACCCGGGTGCCCGGCACGCCGCCGTCGAGCGGGCCGCCGACGCGGCGGCCGCACCGCGGCCCGCCGACGGCAAGACGTCCCGGATCGCCGCCGTGAAGAAGAACGGCAAGCCGCTCACCCTGCGCTTCGTGCTCCCCGACGGCGCCGGCTCCGAGCAGCTGCGCACCGTCGGACGGCGGATCGCCTCGATGCTCGGCAAGATCGGCGTGCAGACGTCCCTGCAGCGGGTCTCCGACGCCAGCTACTTCCAGGACCACATCGCCGGCGGTGACTACGACCTGGCGCTGTACTCCTGGCCCGGCACCGCCTACCCGGCGACCGACGCCCGGCCGATCTACGCCAAGCCGCAGCCCGCGCCCGACGGCTCGCTGACCGTCGAGCAGAACTACACCCGGGTCGGCACCGACCACATCGACCAGCTCTTCGACCAGGCCGCCTCCGAGCTGGACGAGGGCGCCGCGCACACGCTGGTGGCGCAGGCCGACGCCCGGATCTGGGCGGCCGCCGGGTCGATCCCGCTCTACCAGCGGCCCGAGCTGGTGGCCACGAAGAAGTCGCTGGCCAACGTCGGCGCCTTCGGCTTCGCCACGCCCCGCTTCCAGGACATCGGCTACCAGAAGTAGGGGTGGAGTCCGGGCGAATAAATGGTGAGAAACTGCAGGTCATAGCGCATATGTACGGGCCGCGGCGGCCATTGCTGCCGCGGCCCCGTACGATGGGGTGAGGCCGTGGCTTCGTTATGCCCGGCGGGCGCGCGTACCGAATGGACGCGTCGCCACCCACGATTCCGGGAGAAGCGCCGCCAGTATGCCCACCCGTCACGACATTCGTAACGTAGCCATCGTCGCCCACGTCGACCACGGGAAGACCACCCTCGTCGACGGCATGCTCAAGCAGGCCGGCTCGTTCGCCGAACACGCCGCTGAGAAGCTCGACGACCGGATGATGGACTCCAACGACCTGGAGCGTGAGAAGGGCATCACGATCCTCGCCAAGAACACGGCGGTGAAGTATCACCCCAAGGATGGCGGGGACCCGGTCACGATCAACATCATCGACACCCCCGGCCACGCCGACTTCGGTGGCGAGGTCGAGCGCGGTCTGTCGATGGTCGACGCGGTCGTCCTGCTGGTCGACGCCTCCGAGGGCCCGCTGCCGCAGACCCGCTTCGTGCTCCGCAAGGCGCTCGCGGCGCGGATGCCGGTCATCCTCTGCATCAACAAGACCGACCGCCCCGACTCCCGGATCGACGAGGTCGTCAACGAGACCTACGACCTGTTCCTGGACCTGGACGCGGACGAGGACCAGATCGAGTTCCCGATCGTCTACGCCTGCGCCCGTGACGGTGTGGCCTCGCTGACCAAGCCGGAGGACGGCACCGTCCCGGCCGACAGCACCAACCTGGAGCCGTTCTTCACCACGCTCCTGGAGTCGGTCCCCGCCCCGCAGTACGACGCGGAGGCCCCGCTCCAGGCCCACGTCACCAACCTGGACGCGGACAACTTCCTCGGCCGTATCGCGCTGCTCCGGGTCGAGCAGGGCGAGCTGCGCAAGGGCCAGAACGTCGCGTGGATCAAGCGGGACGGCACCATCGCCAACGTCCGCATCACCGAGCTGATGATGACCGAGGCGCTCACCCGCAAGCCCGCCGAGGTGGCCGGCCCGGGCGACATCTGCGCGGTCGCCGGTATCCCCGACATCATGATCGGCGAGACGCTGGCCGACCCGGAGAACCCGGTCGCGCTGCCGCTGATCACCGTCGACGAGCCGGCGATCTCCATGACCATCGGTACCAACACCTCGCCGCTGGTCGGCCGGGGCGGCACCGGTAAGGGCGCGGACGCCAAGGCCGCGGTCAAGGACCGCAAGGTCACCGCCCGCCAGGTCAAGGACCGCCTGGAGCGCGAGCTGATCGGTAACGTCTCGCTGCGCGTCCTGGAGACCGAGCGTCCCGACGCCTGGGAGGTGCAGGGCCGCGGTGAGCTGGCGCTGGCCATCCTGGTCGAGCAGATGCGCCGCGAGGGCTTCGAGATGACCATCGGCAAGCCGCAGGTGGTCACCAAGGAGGTCGACGGCAAGACGTACGAGCCCGTCGAGCGCATGACCATCGACGTGCCCGAGGAGCACATGGGCGCCGTCACCCAGCTCATGGGTGTCCGCAAGGGCCGGATGGACAACATGTCCAACCACGGCTCCGGCTGGGTCCGCATGGAGTTCGTCGTCCCGTCGCGTGGTCTGATCGGCTTCCGTACGGAGTTCCTGACCAACACCCGCGGCACCGGTATCGCGCACTCGATCCACGAGGGTCACGAGCCGTGGTTCGGCCAGCTCACCACCCGTAACAACGGCTCCCTGGTCGCCGACCGCTCCGGTGCCGTCACCGCCTTCGCGATGACGAACCTCCAGGAGCGCGGTGTGCTCTTCACCGAGCCCGGCACCGAGGTGTACGAGGGCATGATCGTCGGCGAGAACTCCCGCGCCGACGACATGGACGTGAACATCACCAAGGAGAAGAAGCTCACCAACATGCGCTCCTCCTCGGCCGACTCGTTCGAGGCGATCGTGCCGCCGCGCAAGCTGTCGCTGGAGCAGTCCCTGGAGTTCTGCCGCGACGACGAGTGCGTCGAGGTGACCCCGGAGGCCGTGCGCATCCGCAAGGTCGTCCTGGACCAGAAGGAGCGCGGCCGCACCGCGTCGCGCGCCAAGCGGTAACGACTGCCGCCGGTACTCCGGCCTGAAGTGATGGGGCGCCCCTCCGCGTGAGGGGCGCCCCTTCGCTGTCCGGGGGCCGCTCCGCGACGACGTTGTCTGTGTCCCCGGGCGCCCCCTCTTGGTCCCCACTCGGGCATCCGAGGGGTTTCTCCCGTCTTCGGAGCAGTGGCGCACGCCGCCGAAGTGCGGTACCTCCCGCTTTGCGATCTTATGTGGCCCTGGGCACGATCCCGTACCTGAGGAGCCGTCATGCGGAGAGCCACGTGTGCGCAGTGGGGCGCATGCGCCGTCGCCGTCGCCCTCGTGGCCACGGGGTGCGGGGGCGGGAGCGGGGCGAGCCGTTCCGGGGTGGTCAGCGCCTCCTGGGGGGATCCGCAGAATCCGCTGGAGCCGGCGAACACCAATGAGGTCCAGGGCGGCAAGGTCCTGGAAATGCTGTTCCGGGGGCTCAAGCGCTACAACCCGAAGACGGGCGCCGCGGAGAATGTGATCGCGGACCGGATCGAGACGAAGGACTCGCAGAATTTCACGGTGACCTTGAAGGGCGGCTGGACCTTCAGCAACGGAGAGAAGGTCACTGCCAAGTCCTTCGTGGATGCCTGGAATTACGGCGCACTGCTGAGCAACAAGCAGAAGAACGCACCCTTCTTCCAGTACATCGACGGCTTTGCGCAGGTGCATCCGGACGGGGGGAGCCCGCAGGCCAAAACCCTGTCGGGGCTGGTGGTGAAGGACGACAGGACCTTTACCGTCAAGCTCAACCAGAAGTTCTCCAGCTGGCCGGACACGCTGGGCTATTCGGCCTTCATGCCGCTGCCGCAGGCATTCTTCCGGGATCACGACGCCTGGATCCGGAAGCCGGTCGGGAACGGCCCGTACACCGTGGACTCCTACGAAAAGGGGTCGGTGCTGCGGATGCGGAAGTGGGGCGCCTATCCGGGGAACGATCCGGCGCGTAACGGCGGTATCGATCTGCGGGTCTATACGGACAACAACACCGCCTATACCGATCTGCAGGCGGGCAACCTCGACCTGGTCGATGATGTGCCGGCCGCACAGCTCAAGAATGTGCAGGCGGATCTGGGCGGCCGCTACATCAATCAGCCGGCCGGGATCATCCAGACCCTCACCTTTCCCATGTACGACAAACGGTGGTCGCGGCCGGGTACGGACAAAGTGCGCCGCGGCCTGTCGATGGCGATCGACCGGGACCAGATCACCCGGGAGATCTTCCGGAAGACCCGGACGCCCGCCACGGACTGGACCTCGCCGGTGCTGGGGAAGGAGGGGGGCTACAAGGCCGGGCTGTGCGGCGAGGCCTGTGAGTTCAACCCGGCGAAGGCAAAGCAGCTGATCAAGGAGGGCGGCGGACTCCCCGGCGGCAGGATCGCCCTCACCTACAACGCCGATACGGGCTCCCACAAGGACTGGATCGACGCCCTCTGCAACAGCATCAACAAGTCGCTGGGGGACGACCAGGCGTGCGTCGGGGACCCGGTCGGCACCTTCGCCGACTTCCGGAACAAGATCACGGCCAAGCGGATGAGCGGGCCCTTCCGGGCCGGCTGGCAGATGGACTATCCACTGATCCAGAACTTTCTGCAGCCGCTGTATTACACCAACGCCTCTTCCAACGACGGCAAGTTCAGCAATGCCTCCTTCGACAAGCTGGTGAACGAGGCGAACGCGGACACCGACCCGCAGAAGGCCGTCCGGACCTTCCAGGACGCGGAGAAGATCCTCGCCAGCCAGATGCCGGCCATTCCGCTCTGGTACCAGAACGGCAGCGGCGGCTATTCGGACCGGATCAGCAATGTCTCACTGAATCCGTTCAGCGTGCCGGTCTACAACGAGATCAAGGTCAACTGACCGTGCCAACTGGCCGTCGGGCGAGGGAGGTCGGTGCTTCATGGGCCGCTATGTGATCCGGCGGCTGCTCCAGATGATCCCGGTGTTCATCGGCAGCACCTTCCTCATCTTCTTCATGGTGTACGCACTCGGCGACCCCGTGGCCGCGATGTTCGGCGAACGGGCACCCGACCCCGCCACCGCCGCGCAGATCCGCCGCGACCTCTACCTCGATGAGCCGCTGTGGAAGCAGTATCTGCACTACATGGGGCAGATCTTCCAGGGGAATTTCGGCACCGCGTTCAACGGCCAGTCGGTCACCGAGCTGATGGCCTCCGCCTTTCCCGTCACGCTGCGGCTGACCCTCGTCGCCATCGTGATCGAGATGGTGGTGGGCATTGTGCTGGGGGTGTTCAGCGGGCTGCGGCGCGGCCGGGACATCGACACCACGGTGCTGGTGCTCACCCTCGTCGTGGTGTCCATCCCGACCTTCGTCAGCGGTTATCTGCTGCAGTTCGTGTTCGGGGTGCAGTGGGCCTGGGCCGCGCCGTCCGTCGCGCCCGAGGCGCCGCTGAACGAACTCCTGCTGCCGGGGCTGGTGCTGGCGCTGGTCTCGCTCGCCTATGTGACCCGGCTGACCCGGACCTCGATCGCGGAGAACGCCCGCGCCGACTACGTCCGTACGGCGCTCGCCAAGGGCCTGCCCCGGCACCGCGTCATCACCCGCCATCTGCTGCGCAATTCGCTGATCCCGGTCGTCACCTTCATCGGCACGGACATCGGCGCCCTGATGGGCGGCGCGATCGTCACCGAGCGCATCTTCAACATCCACGGCGTCGGATACCAGCTCTACCAGGGCATCCTGCGGCAGAACTCGCCGACCGTCGTGGGCTTCGTGACGATCCTGGTGCTGGTGTTCCTCCTCGCGAACCTCCTCGTCGACCTGCTGTACGCCGTCCTCGACCCGAGGATCCGCTATGCCTGAGCCCTATGTCCCCAAGGAAGCCATGGGCCACGGCGACGGCGGGTCCGCCGCGCTGGCCATCGGCGAGGCGGAGTCACTGGAACGGCGGCCCGGTGCGGCCCCGCCCGGCGCCGGACCGCCCGGCGGGGTCCCCGCCGGCAAACCGCGCAGCCTGTGGAGCGACGCCTGGCACGACCTGCTCCGCAACCCCGTCTTCGTGATCTCCGCGCTGGTCATCGTCTTCCTGGTGATCATCGCGATCTGGCCGCAGCTGATCGCCACCGGCAACCCCTACCGCGCCGACCTCGCCAAGGCCCAGCAGGGCTCCCAGCCCGGCCACCCCTTCGGCTTCGACACCCAGGGCCGGGACGTCTACACCCGCGTCGTCTACGGCGCCCGTGCCTCCATCACCGTCGGCGTCTGCGCCACGACCGGCGCGGCGCTGCTCGGCAGCCTGCTGGGCGGACTGGCCGGGTTCTTCGGCGGCTGGGGCGACACCCTGCTCTCCCGGCTCGCCGACATCTTCTTCGGCATCCCGGTGATCCTCGGCGGTCTGGTCTTCCTCTCCATGGTCACCGGCACCACGGTCTGGCCGGTGGTCGGCTTCATCGTGCTGCTCGGCTGGCCGCAGGTCTCCCGTATTGCCCGCGGCTCCGTCGTCACCGCCAAACAGAACGACTACGTCCAGGCCGCGCGGGCGCTGGGCGCGGGCAACGGACGGCTGCTGCTGCGCCATATCGCGCCGAACGCCGTCGCGCCGGTCATCGTCGTCGCCACCATCGCGCTCGGCACCTTCATCGCGCTGGAGGCGACGCTCTCGTACCTGGGCGCGGGTCTGAAGCCGCCCACCATCTCCTGGGGCATCGACATCTCCACGGCCTCCACCTACATCCGCAGCGCGCCGCACATGCTGCTGTGGCCCGCGGGAGCGCTGAGCATCACGGTGCTGGCGTTCATCCTGCTCGGCGACGCGGTGCGCGACGCCCTCGACCCCAAGCTGCGCTGAGGAGCGGGAAGATGACGAACGAGGACGCAGGGTCCACGGGCGCCGGTACGGCCCTGCTCGACGTGCGGGACCTGCGGGTGGAGTTCCGTACCCGGGACGGCGTGGCCAAGGCCGTCAACGGCGTCAGCTACCGCGTGGCGCCCGGTCAGACGCTGGCGGTGCTCGGCGAGTCGGGCTCCGGCAAGTCCGTCACCGCCCAGGCCGTGATGGGCATCCTCGACTCGCCGCCGGGGTTCGTCACCGGCGGCGAGATCGTCTTCCAGGGGCGCGATCTGCTCACCCTGCGCAAGGACGAACGGCGCAGGGTCCGCGGCGCGAAGATGGCGATGATCTTCCAGGACGCGCTGTCCGCGCTGAACCCGGTCCTCAGCGTCGGCGCCCAGCTCGGGGAGATGTTCGAGGTCCACGAGGGGATGTCCCGTAAGGACGCCCGCGGCAGAGCGGTGGAGCTGATGGAGCGGGTCGGTATCCCCGCGGCCAGGGAGCGGGTGGGCGACTATCCGCACCAGTTCTCCGGCGGGATGCGCCAGCGCATCATGATCGCGATGGCGCTGGCCCTCGGCCCGGACCTGATCATCGCGGACGAGCCGACCACGGCGCTGGACGTCACCGTGCAGGCGCAGGTGATGGATCTGCTGGCCGAGCTCCAGCGCGAGCTGACCATGGGGCTGATCCTGATCACCCATGACCTGGGCGTGGTCGCGGACGTCGCCGACACGATCGCGGTGATGTACGCCGGCCGGATCGTCGAGACCGCCCCCGTCCACCAGCTCTACCGGGCGCCCGCCCACCCGTACACCCGCGGGCTGCTGGACTCCATCCCACGGCTCGACCGCAAGGGCCGGCGGCTGTACGCGATCAAGGGCTTGCCGCCCAGCCTGACGGCCATTCCGCCCGGCTGCCCCTTCCACCCGCGCTGTCCGCTGGCCCAGGACATCTGCCGCACCGATCCGCCACCGCTGTACGAGGCCGGACCCGGCCGGGCCAGCGCCTGCCACTTCTGGAAGGAGACCCTCGATGGCGCACGGTGACGGCGGCGGCCGGGCGACCGGAGCGGGGACCCCGATCCTGGAGGTCCGCGACCTCGTCAAACACTTCCCGCTCACCCGGGGGGTGCTCTTCAGGAAGCAGATCGGGGCGGTCAAGGCCGTCGACGGGGTGTCCTTCGACCTCCACCAGGGCGAGACGCTCGGCATCGTCGGTGAATCGGGCTGCGGCAAGTCCACCGTCGCCAAGCTGCTGGTGGGCCTCGAACGGCCGACGGCCGGTCAGATCCGTTACCGGGGCGAGGACATCAGCACCCTCTCCGCCCGCGCCCTGAAGGCCGTACGGCGCAACATCCAGATGGTGTTCCAGGACCCCTACACCTCCCTGAACCCCCGGATGACCGTCGGCGACATCATCGGCGAGCCCTACGAGATCCACCCCGAGGTGGCCCCCAAGGGAGACCGCCGCCAGAAGGTCCAGGAACTCCTGGAAGTGGTCGGGCTCAACCCGGAGTTCATCCACCGCTATCCGCACCAGTTCTCCGGCGGCCAGCGCCAGCGCATCGGTATCGCCCGCGGTCTGGCGCTGCGCCCGGAGATCATCGTGGCCGATGAGCCGGTCTCCGCGCTGGATGTCTCCGTGCAGGCCCAAGTGGTCAATCTGCTGGAGCAGTTGCAGCAGGAGTTCGAGCTGTCGTACGTCTTCATCGCGCACGATCTGTCCGTCGTACGGCACATCTCCGACCGCATCGCGGTGATGTATCTGGGCCGGCTGGCCGAGACCGGTACCGACGAGCAGATCTACGAGCACCCCACGCACCCGTACACCCAGGCCCTGCTGTCCGCCGTGCCGGTCCCCGACCCGGAGGCCCGCACCCGTCGTGACCGCATCCTGCTGGCGGGCGATGTGCCCTCCCCCGCGAACCCGCCCTCCGGCTGCCGCTTCCGCACCCGCTGCTGGAAGGCCCGGCAGCTGTGCACCGACGTCGTACCGCCCCTGGACGTGCCCAGGGAGTTCCGGGAGACGTCGGGTCCGGCCGGGCATGCCTCGGCCTGTCATTTCGCGGAGGAGCGGCACGTGGTGCCGAGCGAGTAGCCGTACGGGGCGGGCGGTCGGGCCACCGGCGCGGCAGCCGCGGGCACATACGCCGGAGCCCGCCTCCCGTAGGGGAAGCGGGCTCCGGCTCCGCGCGATGGCGGTACACCCAGGGCTACTCGGTCTTGCCGGTGTCCTCGGCCTCCGCGGCCTCCTCGATCGCGGCCAGCGCCGGGTCGAGGATGATGTCCTCGCCGCGGGCCGCGGTCGTCGGCTCCTCGGGGAAGTGGCAGGCGGTGAGGTGGCCGGCCTCGTTCCCGCCGATCCGTACGAGCGGCGGCTCCTCGGTGGCGCACTTGTCCTGCGCCTTCCAGCACCGCGTACGGAACCGGCAGCCGGAGGGCGGGTTGACGGGGGAGGGGACGTCACCGGCGAGGCGGATGCGCTCGCGGTCCTCCTCCTCGCTCTCCACCAGCTTGGCCTCCGGCACCGCCGAGAGCAGCGCATGGGTGTACGGGTGGCGCGGCCGGTGGTAGATCTCGTCGCGGGTCCCCACCTCGACGATCTTGCCGAGGTACATCACCGCGACCCGCTCGCTGAAGTGCCGCACGATCGCCAGGTCGTGGGCGATGAACAGGAACGCGATGCCCAGCTCACGCTGGAGCTTCTGGAGCAGGTTGACGACCTGCGCCTGGATGGAGACATCGAGCGCGGAGACCGGCTCGTCCGCGACGATCAGCTTCGGTTCCAGGGCGAGCGCGCGGGCCACGCCGATGCGCTGCCGCTGACCGCCGGAGAACTCGTGCGGGAAGCGGTTGTAGTGCTCCGGGTTGAGACCCACGGTCTCCAGGAGCTCACGGATCCGCTTCTCCCGGCCACCGGGCGGGTTGATCCCGTTGATCTCCATCGGGCCGCCGATGATGGTGCCGACCGTCTGCCGCGGGTTCAGCGAGGCATACGGGTCCTGGAAGATCATCTGGATCTCGGAACGGATCGGCGCCAGTTCCTTGCGGCCCGCGCGGGTGATGTCCTTGCCCGCGTAGGTGATCTTGCCGGAGGTCGGCTCCATGAGCCGGGTGAGCAGCCGGCCGGTGGTGGACTTGCCGCAGCCCGACTCACCGACCAGACCGAAGCTCTCGCCGGCGTGCACGGTCAGGTCGACGCCGTCGACCGCCTGGACCGCGCCGACCTTCCGCTTGAACGGGAAGCCGCCGTGGATCGGGAAGTGCTTGGTGAGTCCCTCGGCGGTGAGCAGCGGCTCGCCCGGGGCGGGCGCGGCGTCACGGGGCGCCGGGAGGGTGACGTTCTCTGCCATGGTGATAGCTCCCTAGCCCAGCCGGGGCTTGATCTGCTCGGTGAAGAGGGTCTGCTTCTGCTCGGCGCTCAGATGGCACGCGGCCGCGCGCCCCAGCTCCAGCAGCGGGCGCTCGTCGGTGCAGCGGGCACCGCCGACCTCGCCGGTGAAGCCGCAGCGCGGGTGGAAGCCGCAGCCGGACGGCGGGGTGAGCAGGCTCGGCGGCGCCCCGGGGATCGGGTGCAGCTCCTCGTGGACGTCCGAGGACAGCCGGGGCATCGAGCTCAGCAGGCCCCAGGTGTACGGGTGCTGGGGCTGGGTGAGGATCTCCTTGACGGAGCCCCGCTCCACGGCGCGGCCCGCGTACATCACCAGCAGGTCGTCCGCGGTGTTGGCGACCACACCGAGGTCGTGGGTGATCAGGATGATGGCGGAGCCGAACTCCTGCTGCAGGTCCTTGAGGAGGTCGAGGATCTGCGCCTGGACGGTGACGTCCAGGGCGGTGGTCGGCTCGTCGGCGATCAGCAGCTCGGGGTTGCAGACCAGCGACATGGCGATCATCGCGCGCTGGCGCATACCGCCGGAGAACTGGTGCGGATAGTCGTCCACCCGCAGATTCGGCTGCGGGATACCGACCTTGGTCAGCATCTCGATGGCGCGCTGTCGGCCCTCGCGCTTGCTGGCGCCGGTGTGCTTGATGAACGGCTCCGCGATCTGCCGGCCGACCGTGTAGTACGGCGACAGGGCGGTCAGCGCGTCCTGGAAGATCATGGCCATCTTGTTGCCGCGGAGCTTCTCCAGGGTCTTCTCCCTGGCCCCGGTCAACTCCTGGCCCTCCAGCGTGATCTCGCCGGAGAGCTCGGTGTTCTTGGGGTTGTGCAGCCCCAGGATGGCGAGGTTGGTGACGGACTTGCCGGATCCCGATTCGCCGACGATGCCGAGCGTCTGCCCGCGTTCCAGGTCGAAGGAGAGGCCGTCGACCGCCTTGACGATGCCGTCCTCGGTGGAGAACCGCACATGCAGGTCGCGGACGGAGAGGAAGGGGTCCGATCCGGTCGGGACCGGCGTGTCCTCGGTCTTGGTGAGTGTGGTCACTTGGGCTCTCCTAGGACAGGCGCACGCGCGGGTCGATGAGGGCGTACGTCGCATCCACGATGATGTTGAACACCAGGATCAGGGCGGCGCTGAAGATCAGCACGCCCAGGATCATGGGGAGATCGAGGGTGATGACGGAGTTGATCGCCAGCCGGCCCAGACCGGCCAGCGAGAAGGTGTACTCGGTGATCATGGCGCCGCCGAACAGCGAGCTCAGGTCGATGCCGAGGATCGTGACGATCGGGATCAGCGAGCCGCGCCAGGCGTAGCGCATGAAGACGTAGCGCGCCGGCATGCCCTTGGCCTTGGCCGTGCGGACATGCTCCTCCTGGAGCTGCTCGATCATCGTCGAGCGCGCCATACGGGTGTACTGGGCGGTGAAGATCGTCGACATCACCAGCCACGGCAGCAGCAGGCCCATGAACCAGCCGCCCGGATTGCTGGTGAGCTCCACGTACTTGGGCGAGGCCATGATGCCGCTGTAGACGAAGATGCCGAGGACGATCGGCCCCAGGATGTAGATCTGCACCGAGCTGAGCACCATGGAGGCCCCGGTGACCGTCTTGTCCAGCAGCGAGCCCTTCTTCCAGGCGGCCAGCAGACCGGCACCCAGGCCGATCACCAGGAAGGCGACCGCGCCGCCGACGGCCAGCGATGCCGTGGTGGGCAGCCGGTCCATCATCGTCGTCCAGACGTCCTGCTTGGTGGCGAAGGAGTAGCCGAAGCAGGGGGCGTCGCAGTGCCCGATGGTGTAGTCGCGGCCCGTGAAGATGCCGGCGAGGAAGTCCCAGTACTGCGTCGGCAGGGGCTTGTCGAGGCCGAGGTTGTGATGGATCAGGGCGACGTTGTCGGCGGTGCAGTTCTTGCCGCACGCCATCATGGCCGGGTCGCCCGTGGAGAAGAACACGAAGAACGTGAAGGCGCTCAACAGGAGAAGGATGACGACCGCGCCGAAAATCCGGCGGAATAGGAAGGGAAGCATGGCAGTTCGCTGCTCTCAGGACGGCGGCGGCTGTGGGGAGTGACGGAGTGGCGGGGAAGGCCCCGGAGAGCGCGCGCTCCGCCGTGCCGCGCGCTCTCCGGACCGCCTTCCGGTGCTTGCTTCTGTGTGCGTCTTACTTCTTGAGGAACAGCGTGTTCACGTCCAGGTAGTTGGTGTCGCTGTTGTAGCGGGCACCACCCACGTTGGAGCCGTGCAGCTGGAGGATCTTGGTGTAGAAGACCGGGGCGGCCGGGTTGACCTTCTCCACGATGTACTGGTGCAGCTTCTGCCACTCGCCGGTCTGCTTCTTGACGTCCGTGATCTTCTCGATCCGGTCGATCTCGGAGCTGACCTTCTTGTCGCGGATGTGGGAGTAGTTGGCCGCGCCGTCCTGGATCTGACGGGGGTCGTACGACGGCGGGATGACGGTGGAGGCGTCCGCCCAGTCCTGGCCCCAGCCGGTCATGTAGATGTCGAAGCCGTTGTCGACCTTGCCCATCTGCTGGTACCAGGAGGAGGAGTCGACCTCCTTCTTCTGGACGTCGAAGCCGGCCTTGTTCAGGGCGCCCTCGATGACCGCGGCTTCCTTCTGGCGGATCTCGGTGTTGGAGTAGGCGTAGACGAGCTTCATGCCCGTCTTGCCGGCCTCCTTGAGGAGCTTCTTGGCCTTCTCCGGCTCACCGTTGGGGTGCGAGAGCTTCCCGTAGGGGTCGTAGCCCTTCTTGTAGCCCGCCACGGTCGGGGCGAGCAGACCGCCGGCGACCTCACCGCCGTAGCTGCCGCCGTTGATGCGGACGATCTGGGCGTTCGGCATGGCGTAGGTGATCGCATCGCGGATCTTCTTGTCCTTGATGCGGTCCATGTTCATGTTCATCTGCCAGACGTAGGGCTGGTAGCCCTGCACCAGGCGCTTGCTGGCGCTGGGGTTGTCCAGCACCTGCTTGGTCTGCGTCGGCTCCACCGAGTTGGTGAAGCTGATCGCGTTCTTGGCCTCGCCCTGGTCGGCCATCAGGCGCTTGGTGGAGTCCGAGAACTGGTGGTTGAAGGTGATGTCGAAGGCGTCGACGTACTGGTGCCGCGCCGGGTCCGTCTTCGGGTCCCAGTTCGTGTTGCGCACCAGCTTGGCGCCCTTGCCCTCCTTGAAGGAGGCGAACTTGTACGGGCCGGCGCAGACCGGCTTGACGTCGTAGTTCTCCTTGGTGTCCTTCGCGCCCTCGGGGACGACGCTGTAGCCCGCCATGGCGAGCGCGTAGGGCACCTGCGACTGCGGCTTCTCGAAGTGGAAGATGACGGTCTTGTCGTCCGGGGTGTCCAGGACGGTCTTGGGCAGGTGGTCACCCTTGTACGGACCGTCCGGCAGCGCCTTGCGGTACGAGGTGCCGGCGCCCGACAGCCACGTCTGCATGTACGTGGGGCCGTCGGTGATGAACTTGGCGTACATCCGCTCGAAGGTGTGGCGGATGTCCTTCGAGGTGATCGGCTTGCCGTCCTCGAACTTGATGCCGTCCTTGAGCGTGTACTTCCACGTCTTGCCGCCGTCGGACATCTGGCCCGCGTCGGTGGCGAGGTCACCGACCACCGTCTTCTCGCCCGCGTCGTCCTGCTTGTACGTGGTCAGGCCACGGAAGATCAGCTTGGACACGTCGCCCAGGTCGCTGACGTACATCTGCGCCGGGTCCAGGTGGTTGAAGCTGTCACGCTGGAAGACGCGCATGGTGCCGCCCTTGCGGGACCCCTTGACGTCGGCGGCCGGGCCGGTGGAGTCGGCGGCCGTGCCGAGTGCCACGGTCTTGGACTGCGCGGCGGCGTCCTTGTCCGTCTGGGACTTGTCCTTGCCGCTGCTGCCGCCGCTGCTGCAGCCGGTGAGCGCGAGTGAACCGGCCGCCAGGGCCACGATCACGGCGCGTGCTCTGCGCGTAGATAGTGCGTTCATGGGTTCCAAGCACCTGCCTGTCGGTTGTTGTCCAGATGTGCTGCCTGACGCAACCGGTACGAGCCCGGCCCGGGGGTGACAGCTGCCCCCTCAAATGGACGATCAGCGCCCGGACTTGGGATCGAAGGCGTCCCGGACCGAGTCCCCGAGCAGGTTGAAGCACAGCACGAAGATCACCATCGCGGCGCCGGGGAAGAGAAGGAAGGTCGGGTCGTTCTCGTAGACCATGCCGGCCGTGTGGAACAGCCGCCCCCAGTCCGGGGTCGGTTCCATGATGCCGACGCCCAGGAAGGACAGGCCGGCCTCCGCCGTGACGAACAGCGGGAGCATGTAGGTGGCCTGCACCAGGATCGGTGTGACCACGTTGGGCAGCAGTTCCTTGCGGATGATGCGCCAGGGGGAGGCCCCGGTGATCTTCGCGGCCTCGACGAACTCCCGCTCGCGCAGGGACAGCACCTGGCCGCGCAGCAGCCGGGCCAGGCCCATCCACCCCAGCGCCCACTGCACCAGGATCAGCGCCACGACGCGCACATAGGTGGGGGTTTCGTCGCCCGGCGGGATGAAGAACGCCACGACCACGGGCATGAAGGCCACGAAGGTCAGCTGGCTCGGGAAGGCGAGCAGGAAGTCGATGACCCGGCCGAGCCAGTAGTCGGTCCGGCCGCCCAGATAGCCGGCGGTGACGCCCAGGAGGGTGCCGGTGATGACGACCAGGATGGTCACCGCCACCGAGATGCCCAGGGACGTCCGCATGCCGTAGAGCAGGGACGTGAACAGATCGCGGCCGAGCGCGGGTTCGATGCCGAACCAGAAGTCGCCGGAGATACCGCCGTTGGCCCCCATCGGGTAACCGAACTCGTCGAAGAGGCTCGGGTCCTCGTTGCCGTAGAACGTGTAGGGATTCTTGCCGTACAGCTTGGCGATCACCGGGGCGAGCGCGGCCACGACGAAGAAACCCAGCACCACGACAGCGCAGATGACGCCGGTGCGGTCGCGCTTGAAGCGCCGCCACATCAGTTGGCCGGGGGAACGGCCAACGAGCTCACCGTCCTTGCCGTCCTTCGTCTTCTTCAGACCCTTGGAATCAAGTCCTGGGGTATCGGACTTGGTTGCCGCGGTCTGGGATGGACTAGTCATCGCGAAGTGCCCCCGCGCCGAGTTCTCTTGGAACGTGAAGCGGCACCTGGTCGCACCGCTGGATGAGCGGACTTTCGCAAGTGATTTATGGCGGAGTCAAGGGGATCGGGTGTGCTCGTGAACAGGTCGTCTACTTCTTGAGCGAAGATTGCGCAGATCGACGCCCAGGCGTGCTTGACAGGGGGTCGCGATATGCGGCATGGGAGACATATCGTCACCAACTTCTTTAACATGAAGGCAACTTCACTGTCGCAACACCGATATACGGACGCGCCATGATGAACAACGTACGGCCGTGCGGGTGCCGTAGACCGGCCGGGACGCCAGACGGCGTCCCGGCCGGTTGCTGCTTTGTCCGTGTTTCGTCCGTCGCCCCGTCCGGGTCTGTTGTCCCCGGGCCGGGACTGCAGTAGACCTGCGGTGGGCACCTCCTGTGCGGGGCGCCGTGAACGACTCACGTACTTCGACACGGACGGGGGGCGAGCCGTGTCCACAGTGCGGGACAGCGTTCTCACCCGCGGCGCGCGCGGCCTCGGCGCGCTGATCTGCCTGCTGCTCGCCCTGCTCAGTGCGGGCTGGATCATCCGGGACCTGACCATCGCCCAGCACGGCGCGGATGTGTGGTGGGCCTGGCTCGGAGAGACGCCCAGGCCACGGGAGTTCACCGCCTGGGCCACCTCGGCGCTCGACCCGCTGCTGGTGCTCGGCGCGCTCGTCGCAGCGGTCGCCGCCCTGCGCACCGCCGTCCCCTCGTCCGTCGCCACGGGCGCCCTGCTCTCCCTGGCGACCGCCACCGCACTGCTGCGGACCCCGCTGGTGTGGATGCTGGGGGCGGGCTGGCTCCAGGGGCTGGACAGCGGTCTCACGGCGCGGGCACGGCTGACCGCCCTGACGCAACTCGCCCTGGCGGTCGCGCTGATCGTGGTGAGCGCGGCGGGGCGGCGACCGGACGGGCCCGCGGGGCACGGTGCGCGCGGGCTGCCGGAGCCGGCGTCCTCGGCGTACGGAGTGGTCCGTGCGGTGCCGCACCACGTGGCACCCGGGGCGCCCGGCAGGCCGTTCAAGGGGCCGGCCGTCACCGTCGCCGTCCTCCTGGGCGCCGCCGGACTCGCCGTCATCTGCTGGGAGATCCGCTGGTGGGCGCAGCTCGGCGGGGACATCTACGGCAAGGGGCTGTTCGGCGACGCCTCCGTCTTCCGCGCGCTGTTGCAGCCCCCGGTGCACTGGCAGGCGCTGGCGCTCGCGCTGTCGGCCCTGGCGGCCGCGGCCGCCGCGCTGCGCCGGGCGGCCTGGGCCAGGCCGGCGGCGCTGACCGCCGCTGCCCTGCTGTCCGTGCACGGTGCCGTGGCACTCGCCTTCGCCCTGCGCACCGGGGAGTTGGGCCGCTTCGCCGCGCTGCCCGTCCGGGCCCAGCTGGAGGTGGGCACCGCGGCCTTCGTGGCGGCCGCCGGGCTGGCCGCGGTGATCGCGGCGGCCCGGCCCGGTGTCCCGGCGGCCGCACCGGACGCGGACGAGGTGCTGGCGTACGGCGCCGCCCCGGGCGAGGCGCGGCCGCCGCACGCCCCGCCCCCGCCGTCCACGCTCCCGCCCGGCTGGTGAGACGGGAGGGGGGCGGGGGTTCGGCGGGGGTTCTCAGGGGGCGGGCGAACAGATCCCGTAGGGGGTGCGGGTGCCCCTGCGGAGCCACAACGGGGCAGGGGTGGAGGGTATTCCCGTGGTCAGGACGGCATTCCCAGTGAGCGCTTGAGGAAGTCGACCTGGAGGAGCAGCAGGTTTTCGGCCACCTGGTCCTGTGATGCCATGTGGGTCACTCCGGACAGCGGCAGCACCTCGTGCGGGCGGCCCGCCGCCAGCAGCGCCGAGGACAGCCGCAGCGAATGGGCCACGACCACATTGTCGTCCGCGAGCCCGTGCACGATCAGCATCGGGCGGTGCGGCTCCACCGCTCCGGACAGCCCCTCGTCCGTGATCAGCGAGTTCTCCGCATAGACCGCCGGTTCCTCGCCCGGGTGACCGAGGTAGCGCTCCTGATAGTGGGTGTCGTACAGCCGCAGGTCGGTCACCGGCGCGCCCACCACCGCCGCGTGGAAGACATCGGGGCGGCGCAGCGCGGCGAGCCCGGCGAGATAACCGCCGAAGGACCAGCCGCGGATGGCCACCCGCTCCAGGTCCAGGGGAAAGGAACCGGCCAGTGCCTGGAGGGCATGGACCTGGTCGTCCAGCGCGTACTCCGCGACGCGCCGGGAGATCGCCTTCTCCCATGCGGGGGAGCGGCCCGGGGTCCCCCGGCCGTCCGCGACGATCACCGCGAACCCCTGGTCGGCGAACCACTGGGAGGTCAGATGGGCATGGTGCGCGGCGACCACCCGCTGGCCGTGCGGACCGCCGTACGGGTCCAGCAGCACCGGCAGCGGACCGTCGCCCTCCTGATAGCCGCCGGGCAGCAGCACCGCGCACGGAATCTCCCGTTCACCGGCCAGCACCAGCTGGGGGCGGGCGGTCAGGGACGGCTCCTCGGCGTACGAACCGATCGTGGCGAGCGTCTTCTCCCCGCCGTCGGGATCCAGCCGCACCACCTCCACCTGGGTGCCGGGCCGCTCCAGCGACGCCTGCGACAGCACGGTCAGCGCACCGCCGCGCACCGCGGACGACACCGTCGGGTACGGGCGTTCGCCCACCCGCTCCCAGCCACCCTGGTCACCGCTGCCGCGGAACCAGGCGCGGTAGACGCCGATGTCGTGCAGATCCCTGCCGCTCGCGGAGAACAGGACGTCGTCCTCGCCGATGTCCAGGACGGCCCGGACGTGCAGCGGCGCCCCGGTCAGCGGGCGGTCGCCGACGAACAGCTTGCGTGCGCCGCCCTCGTCCGCGATCCGCACCAGCCGGCCGTCCGGCGTCCAGGCCGGCACCCCGGGGAACGGCTCGACCCACACCTCGTCCTCGTCCTCGTGCACCGTCCGGGTCGCACCGGTCGCGGTGTCGACGGTCAGATAGCGCTGGTCGCGCTGGTCACGGGCCTGTACGAGCAGCAGCGGCGGCCCGGCCGCCGACCAGTGGACGCGCGCGAGATAGGGGTAGCGCTCGGTGTCCCAGGCGATATCGGTGCGACTGCCGTCCAGGCCGAACAGCGCGAGGGTCACCTCGGCGTTGCGGGTGCCTGCCGCCGGGTACGCGACCCGGGCGGGCTCCTGGTCCGGATGGGCGGGGTCGGAGATCCACCAGCGCTGCACCGGCGCCTCGTCGACCCGCGCGGCCAGCACCGCGTCGCTCTCCGGAGACCACCAGAAACCGCGGTAGCGCCCCATCTCCTCGGCCGCGACGAACTCCGCGAGCCCCCAGGTCACCTCGGGCCCGTCGGGCTCGGCCAGCACCCGGTCCGCCGGCCCGGCCGCTGCCGCGTCGCCGTCGCCCCCGTCCGTCGTGGTGGCGCCGTCCACCGCCACCACCCGCAGCCGGCCGTCCGCCACGAAGGCCACCTGCCGGCCGTCCGGCGACGGGCGGGGGTCCACCACCGGGCCCTGGACCGGGAGTTCACGGGTGGTGCCGGCGCGCAGCTCGGAGACGAACAGCCGGCCGGAGAGCGTGAACGCCGCCAACTCCACGGCGGAGTCGGTCGCATAGCCGACGATGCCCGCCGAGCTCTCCCGGATGCGCTCGCGGCGGGCCCGCTCCTGCGGGGGGAGTTCCTCGTCCGCACCGGCCAGCAGGGCCTGCGGATCGGCGGCCGGGAACTCCCGTCCCTCTTCCAGGTCGAGCACCCACAACTGCTGGCTGCGATCGGTGCCCGAACCTGAGCGGAGGAAGGCGACGCGCGCGCCGTCGGGGGAGAGGGCATAGCTGCGCGGTGCGCCCAGGGTGAAGCGCTGCGTACGGGCGTATTGCCGCGGGAACGAAGGCTGTCCGGTCATGGTCCCGAGCCTAAAGGCTGTCCGGCCGCTCAGGGCCGGGGCACGAAATCCCGTCGTCCCGGCCCCTGGGGAGGATCGGCTCACCCTGGTCGCACCCGTGAAGATCATGTGCGCCCCCGCTCTGCTTCCGTGCTCCGACTTATGCGCTAGCGCGGAAAGTTATGATCCCTTGGGCGTAGTGGGTACGGGGTAAAGAGCCCTTGGCATACCCGGGTGCGCGGGGCGTGAAGTACGGCCCGGGCACCCTCAATCCTGTCCGGACCGTGAGTACTTGGAGGTGAGCCGCCGTGGCACTCTCGATTTCGGCGGTGGTGCTGCTGGCGATCATCGTCTTCTTGCTTGTCAAGAAGTCTGGACTGAAGGCCCCGCATGCCTTGGTGTGCATGCTGCTGGGCTTCTATCTGGCCAGCTCGTCCATCGCGCCGACGATCAAGCAGCTGACGACGAACGTCGCCGGCATGCTCGGGAACATCAAGTTCTGAGCAGCCCCCGGCCGGCCCCTCCGTCTGCGCACCCGTCCTCCGGGCGGGCGCGCGGACGGCGGCCGGGATCGCCTGCGGACGGCGGACCGGGCGGCTCGTAGGCTGTCGGCATGACCGATCAGCCCGCCCGTCCCCCGCAGCCACCCGCCGAGGGGAGCGCCTCGCCCGCCGCCTTTTCCCGGCGGCTGCTGCTGGTGCATGCGCACCCCGACGACGAGTCGATCAACAACGGCGTGACCATGGCCAAGTACGCGGCCGAGGGCGCGCTGGTCACCCTGGTGACCTGCACCCTCGGCGACGAGGGCGAGGTCATCCCGCCCGGGCTCGCCCATCTCGCCCCGGACCGTGACGACACCCTCGGCCCGTACCGCGCCGGCGAGCTGGCCGCCGCGATGGCGGCCCTGGGCGTCACCGACCACCGCTTCCTCGGCGGGCCGGGCCGCTACCGGGACTCCGGGATGATGGGCGCTCCCCAGAACGACCGCCCCGACGCCTTCTGGCAGGCCCCGCTCGACGAGGCGGCCGGCGAGCTGGTGGCGGTGATCCGCGAGGTCAGGCCGCAGGTCCTGGTCACCTATGACCCGGACGGCGGATACGGCCACCCCGACCACATCCAGGCGCACCGCGTCGCCATGCGCGGTGCCGAGCTCGCCGCGCGGGCGGACTTCCGGCCGGAGCTGGGCCGCGCGTATGCGATCGGGAAGATTTACTGGAACTGCAACCCCCGGTCCGTGGTCGAGGAGGGCTTCGCACGGCTGCGCGCGGCCGGCCACAGCTTCCCCGGAGTGGCCACGGCCGACGATGTGCCGGGCGTGGTGCCGGACTCCGAGGTCGCGGCATCCCTCACCGGCACTCCCGCGTACGCGGCCGCAAAGTCCGCGGCGATGCGGGCGCACTACACCCAGATCGCGGTCGACGGGCCGTTCTTCGCGCTCTCCAACGACCTGGGCCAGCCGCTGTTCGCCACCGAGCACTATCGGCTGGTGCACGGCGCCTCGGGTGCCGCGGACGGGGCCCGGGAGGACGATCTCTTCGCGGGTATCGGTGAAATGACGGGTATGGAGGAGAGTGCCCGGATCGAGGAGGCGGCGGAATGAGTACGGCGAAGGGCGGCGGGACCGCCGGTGAGGGAAACGGCGGCGCGGCCTCCGGCAAGGGGAAGCGGTCGCGGGCGGGCTCGGGCGGTGGGTCCGGTGCACGGTCCGGCGCTCCCGTGGCACCGGTGGCCGGTCCCGCGCTGACCGCACCGCTGACGGCGGGACGGGTCGCCATTTATGTGCTGCTTCTGGTCGCGGGCGTCCTGGTGGCGGGCGCCGGAACGCTGGTCCAAGCGGCCTGGTTCCCCGGCGGCTTGGTGCTGGCACTGTGTGGCGTCGGCGGCCTCTTCTACGGGGGCGCCAGGGCGACCGGCACCTCCGCGGGTGTACTGGTACCCGGCGCGGCCTGGCTGGTGACCGTGTTCCTGCTGCTCAGCAATGTCCGGCCGGAAGGTGACTTTCTCTTCGGCGCGGGACTCGGTTCGTACATCTTCCTGCTGGGCGGCATCGTGGTCGCTGTGATCTGCGCCACCGCGACGCAGCTGCGCCCTGTGGGCGTCCGGCACGGCCGAGTTGGCGGATGACGTGGTCCATACCGGGACGGATGCCGTGCGGGTCCGGGTGAAGGAACCGGGGCCCGGGGGTTCGCCCGGGGCGGCGGTGTTCGTACGCTCCCCGGGTGGCCGCCCGCGGCGGACAGTATGGTGGTGCGCGCCGTCGCGCCGCCCTGGGGGCACCTCCCGGCCTGTGGCCGGGGATCATCTCTGACGAGCGGCGGAGCCAACCGGGAGAACCTGCTTTGAGTCGTGAATCTGACAGTTCGTCCTCCGGCCCCCAGGGCCGTGGCGGAGCCGCGTACCCGTCCGGGACGCCGCCGTACGGCTCGCCCAGGGGAGAGGCCGGCGAGAAGCCTGCGCCCGGTGCCGCGGCGCAGCCGGAGGAGCCCAAGACCGAGACCACACTGACGACGCGGATCAAGATCAACATTCCGGGGTCGCGCCCCATCCCGCCGGTCGTCGTGCGCAAGCCCGTCGGTGAGGAGTCCGGCATGAACGGATCGGCTGGTTCCGGCGGTTCCGCCGGTTCCCGGGGCACCCCCCGCGCCGGTGAGCGGAACGCGGAGCGTACGGCGAACACCCCCCGGCCCGACGCGCCGGCGGACGAGGCCCCCGCGGGCGGCCAGTCCGAGAAGACCAGCGACTGGTTCGCGCCGCGCAAGCCGCAGGCCGGGTCCGCCGGTCCGTCCTCGTCCACCGGCTCCCACGCGGTGCCGCCCGCCCCGGGCGGTGCGACCCCGCCGCGCGGTCCGTCGGGCGCCGCCTCGCCGCAGCGCTCCGACCTGCCGTACTTCTCCGACAGCCCGGCCCCGCAGGAGGGCGGCGGCTCGCCGTTCGACGGCGGTGCCAGGGCGGGCGGCGGTTCGCCGTTCGACGGTGGTCCGCGCGGTGGCGCCTCGCCCTTCGACGGAGCGACGCCCGGCGGCGGTTCGCCGTTCGACACCCCCGGCGGCCCCGCCCGCGACCACAGCCCGTTCGACGCCCCGGCGGGCGGCCCGAGCGGTCCGAGCGGTCCGACGACCGGCCCGGCACGCGGCACATCCGCGCTCAACCTCCCGCCCGGCTTCAGCGACCCCGCCACCGGCGGCACGCCCCGGATCGACGACACCGCGGAGCTCACCCCGCAGCCGCCGGCCCCGCTCGCCGGACCCGGCAGCGGCCTCGGCGGCAGCGGCGGCGTCACGGGCGGACGGCCCGGCGCCCCCAAGGGCCCCGGCGGCCCCAAGGGCACGGCGCCCGGCGCCCCCAAGGGCAAGCGCGGGACGAAGGGCCCCCAGGACGGCGGGCCGGGCGGCGCCCTCGGCGGCCGTGACCGGGTCTCCGGCGACACGCTGGTCAGCGGCATCCCGAAGGTCCCCGGGACCGAGAAGCCGTCGTCCCCGTCGCCGTTCGCCAACGTCCCGGCCGGTGAGGGCGACAGCGCCGCCCCCAAGCCGCGGCCCAAGATCCCCGAGCCGATCAACCCGCCCAAGAAGGGCCGTAACAAGCTCGTTCTCGTGGGTGTCGCCGTCGTGGTGCTGGCCGGTGTCGCCTACGGCGCGGGGCTGCTGCTCGACCACGCCGATGTGCCCAACGGCACCACCGCGCTCGGTGTGGACATCGGCGGCACCACCAAGGAAGAGGCCGTCAAGAAGCTGGAGACGGCGCTCAAGGACAGCCGCACCGCGCCGCTCAAGCTCACCGTCGACGGCAAGTCCGCCACCCTCCAGCCCGCCAGGGCAGGCCTGGACATCGACCCGCAGGCGACGGTCCGCAGGGCGGCCGGCCGGGACTACAACCCGGTCTCCGTCATCGGCTCGCTGTTCGGTGTGCACCGCACGGCCGATCCCGCGGTGATCGTCGACGACGAGAAGCTGCAGATCGCCCTGCAGAACGCCACGGGCCCCGGGGGCGCCTCCGAGGACGGCGGGATCACCTTCGAGAACGGCAAGGCGGTGCCGCACTACGGCTCGCCCCACAAGGCGATCGACGTGAGCGCGTCCAAGAAGAAGGTCACCGACGCCTACCGCAAGCGCGCGGCGACCGGCAGCGACGCACCCGTGGTGCTGGCCGCCGGCACCCAGCAGCCGCAGGTCAGCAAGGCCGCGGTGGACAGGGCGATGAAGCAGTTCGCCGAGCCCGCGATGTCCGGTCTGGTGACGGTCCGTACGGACGCGGCGCACACGGTCTCCTTCAGCCCGCAGAAGTCCATCCCGAAGTTCCTGTCGTTCAAGATCATCAACGGTTCTCTGGTGCCGTACTACGACCGCCCGGCCCTCAAGAAGCTCTACGGCGACACCTTCAACGGCGTCATGGTGACCAAGGGCGACGGCTCCAAGCACCCGGTCAGCGTCGAGGAGGTGGCGGGCGCGGTCGGCAAGGCGCTGCTCGGCACCAGCCCGGCCGAGCGGATCCAGACCATCGCCACCGACGGCAACTGACCGCCACACAGCGCAAAACCGCAGGTGAGAGGCCCCGCAGGGCGCTTTCTCGGCAACTCCGAGAAGGCACCCGGGGGCCTCTCGGCCGTGTCCGGGGCGAGCGGACCGGCCGCCCCCGGTGCGGCGTGCGGCGGAGTCCCGCAGGCTGGAAGTGTTATGGCTGCCGACCGATCCACGGAGAGCCGCCGCCTCGCTCCCGTGCTGCTGATTCTCGCGATCCTCGTCGTCACCGTGCTGGACTCCACGACCGGCCCGGAGCTGCACATCTCGGCCTTCATGGGCATCGCCCCGCTGTACGCCGCGCTGCGCTGCCCGTTCCGGCAGACGCTCCTGGTGGCGGCCGTCTTCGTGGTGTGCCTGACCTACGTCGACATCTTCACCGTGCCCGACTGGGGCCTGGCCAGCCGGGTCGTCGGCATCTTCGGTGTGTTCCTGGTGGCCGCCTTCTCGCTGGTGCTGTGCCGCACCCGGCTGCAGCGGGAGGCGCTGCACGCCCGGACGCGCCTGGTGGCCGACACCGTCCAGCGGGCGATGCTGCGCGAGTTGCCGCTCAGCGCCGGGGCGGTAGACGCGTACGGCTTCTATGTCTCCGCGGAGGAGGGGGCCCGGGTCGGCGGGGACATCTACGAGGTCAGCGACACGCCCTACGGGCTGCGGCTGATGATCGGCGATGTGCAGGGCAAGGGCATGCCGGCGATCGGCGCGGGCCTGGAGGTACTGGTCGCGTTCCGGGAGGCCGCCCAGCACCAGGAGTCACTGGAATCGGTGGCGGAGCGCATGGAGCAGGCGCTGGCCCGCCACAACACCCGCTCGGCCGAGGAGGGCGCCGACGAGCGCTTCGTCACCGCGCTGCTGATGGAGGTGCGCGGCACGGACGGCGCGCCGGAGGGCCGGGTGCTGTCCTGCGGCCACATCCCGTACTACCTGGTGCGGCACGGCGAGGTCCACGAGCGCCGGGAGGGTGAGGGCGCGCTGCCGCTCGGCCTGGGAGCGCTCAGCGGCGAGCCCCGCCACAGCGTCCGGGTACACCCCGAGCCCGACGACTGGATCGTGCTGTGCACGGACGGGGTGACCGAGGCGCGCGGCAAGGACGGCGAGTTCTACCCGCTCGCCGAGCGGCTGGCCGGGTGGACGCACCTGGAGCCCGCCGAGCTGGCCCGTACCCTCCGTGCCGACCTCGAAAGCTTCACCGGCGGCCGGCTCAAGGACGATGCGACCGTGCTGGTCCTCCGGCGCCGGACGCGCCCCGCCCCCGACGCTCAGTTGAGCATGGCCCGGGCCGCGGCGGCCTGACGCCGTATCGCGGTCGCCCCGGCCGGCTCGACGGCCTCCACCACCCGGGCGTACTCCTCCAGCTCGGCCGCCCCGGCGAGGAACTCACCGCGCTCGACGAGCAGTTGGGCACGCTCATGGCGCAGCCGCGCCGGATGGCTCGGCAGCAGCAGCGACAGCTCCAGCGCCCACAGCTGCACCGCACTGTGCTCCGGGCGGGCCTGCGCCCAGGCCCGGATGTTGTTGAGCATCCGCAGCACGATCTCCAGCGGATCGGCGGGCGTCATCATCCGCGCGCTCAGCGGCTCCCCGGTCGCCCCCGCGACCAGCAGCTCCGCGTCCTCGTCGGTGAGCGGCCGCCCGCCCGCGAACGGATCGGCCAGTACGTGGGTGCCGGCGGGGTCACCGAAGCCGACGACGAAATGGCCCGGCAGCGCCACCCCGTACACCGGGGCACCGGCCCGCCGCGCCACCTCCATCCACACCACCGACAGCAGGATCGGCAGGCCCCGGCGCCGCCGCAGCACCTCGTGCAGCAGTGAGGACTCCAGCCGCCGGTAGTCGGCGGGCGAGCCGCCGAAGCCGCACCGGGTGCCCAGCAGCTCGGCGAGATTGCGGGCCCAGGCCCCGGGGCCGCCGGCCGGGGAGTACGGGAGCAGTCCGGCCAGCCGGTCCAGCTCGATCTGGACCGCGTCGCAGCCCGCCTCGTCCAGCGCGGGATCGGCCTCGGCACCGATCAGCAGGCACAGCAGCGCCAGGTCGGGCCGCTCGGCCCGCGCGGCCTCGGCGAACTGCTGCCGCCGTGCGGCGCGGGCGTCCTCCCGCTCCGGCTCGGATTCCTGGGGCATATCGGTGAGGTACCCGTTCAGCGCCGGCCGCCCGGCAGGGCACGCCGGTAGTGATAGCCGTGGTGGTCGGTGAAGCCGAGCCGGTCGTAGAACGCGAGGGCGCCCGCGTTGTCGGCCTCGACCTGCAGATACGCGGCCGAGGCGCCCTCCTCCAGGGCCCGCTCGGCGAGCGCCGCCATCACCCGCGTGGCCAGCCCCCGCCGTCGCGCGGCCGGGGCCACCTCCAGCGCCGCGAAGCCCGCCCAGCGCCCGTCGACGACCAGCCGCCCGATCGCCGCCGTCCCGCCGTCGGCGCCGTGCACCGTCGCGAACCACACCGAGGGCCCGCCGGTCAGCACCCGCAGGGCGGTCCGCGTGGTCTGTGCAGACGGGTCGGCCTCGCCGGTCCGGTTGTACAGGGCCAGCCAGTCCGCGCCGGGCTCCCGCGACAGGGTGACGCACGAAAGGTCCGCCGCGGTGTCGGCGAGCGGCGCCAGCGCCGCGGTCCGGACCGTGGTGTGCCGCTCGTCGGCCCAGCCGCGCTCCGCCAGCTCCGCGTCCAGCCGTGCGTCGGTGTCCTCCCGCCCGGTGGCGACCACGATCACCGGCGGCAGACCGTGCTCGTCATACCACTGGCCGATCCGCTCCAGTGCGGTCTCCAGCGGGACGCCGGGGTCGCCGAGCGGCAGGACGGAATTGGCGCGGCGGGTGAATCCTCCGGAGGCCCGCAGCGTCCACTCCCCGAGACGCGCCGTCTCCACGGCGGGCCAGCCGCGGGCCGCGACGGTCTGGAGCTCCAGGGCGGTGGCCGCGGGACCCCGCCGGCGGCCCGGCTCCCCCGAGGGGCGCGCGGCTCCGTGCCGGGGGGCGGCGGGGCGGTCGGGCACGACCTTGGCCGCCACCAGAGCGGACTCCTCGATCCGTACGGTCTCGCCGTTGCGGCGTGTGATGCTCAGCACACCTTGATCCCAGGATGTGAGAACGCCGACCGCGTCGGTGAACGCGGGAACCCCCGCGCCGCCCCCGGTCAGACGCCGGACGGATACCCTTTTGCCCACGTCAGCACGGGTGATACGGACCTCCGCGCGTCCGCCGGCCAGGAATTCCATCGCTCAAACCGCCCCTCTTGTTCGTCTCGCGCCCGGGAACGGAGATACTAGATGGCGGGCATCGACGACGCCGCGCTCCCGCGCGCCCAGCGGCGGTACTGCCAATCGGTCCGCCGGCCCTACCGAGGAGGAACGACAGCGTGACCTACGTCATCGCGCAGCCTTGTGTCGACGTCAAGGACAAGGCGTGCATCGAGGAGTGCCCGGTCGACTGCATCTACGAGGGCTCCCGGTCCTTGTACATCCACCCGGACGAATGCGTCGACTGTGGCGCCTGTGAGCCGGTCTGCCCGGTCGAGGCGATCTTCTACGAGGACGACACCCCCGAGGAGTGGAAGGACTACTACAAGGCGAATGTGGAGTTCTTCGACGAGCTCGGCTCGCCCGGTGGCGCCAGCAAGCTCGGCCTGATCGAGCGGGACCACCCGTTCATCGCGGCGCTGCCGCCGCAGAACCAGTAACGACCCGAGGACCAAGGGGGAGCCTGCCCGCTCCCTCTTGCTCCCATGTCGTTGGGGGCACCTCCCAGTGTCAGCCACGGGAGGTCGCACGGCGCCGCCCCGGTCCCGTACGGCCTGCCGCCGTACGGGACCGCAGCATTTCCGCCGACGGCCCCGCAGCACCCGAGAAAGAGAGCACCGTGGGCGCAGCATCGTCTCCCCGGCGCGAATCCCCCCGCGCCTCGCTCCGCGACCGGCTTCCGGTCTTCCCCTGGGACCGCCTGGAGCCGTACAAGGCCACCGCCGCCGCGCACACCGACGGCATCGTCGACCTGTCCGTCGGCACCCCGGTGGACCCGGTCCCCGCGCTGGTGCAGCAGGCGCTGACCGCCGCGGCCGACAGCCCCGGCTACCCGACGGTGTGGGGTACGGCCGAGCTGCGGGACGCGCTCACCGGCTGGGCCGCCGAGCGCCTCGGTGCCCAGGGCCTGGAGCACACCAATGTGCTGCCGGTCGTCGGCTCCAAGGAGCTGGTGGCCTGGCTGCCGACCCAACTGGGCCTAGGCCCCGGCGACAAGGTCGGCTACCCACGGCTGGCCTACCCGACCTACGAGGTCGGCGCCCGTCTGGCCGGCGCCGAGCCGGTCGTCTACGACGACCCCACGGAGCTGGACCCCAGCGGTCTGAAGCTGCTCTGGCTGAACTCGCCGTCCAACCCCACCGGCCGGGTGCTGAGCGCCGACGAGCTGCGCCGCACCGTCGCCTGGGCGCGCGAGCACGGGGTCCTGGTCTTCAGCGACGAGTGCTACCTCGAACTGGGCTGGGAGGCCGACCCGGTCTCCGTGCTGCACCCGGACATCTGCGGCGGCTCCCACGACGGCCTCGTCGCCGTCCACTCGCTCTCCAAGCGCTCCAACCTCGCCGGCTACCGCTCCGCGTTCCTCGTCGGCGACGCCGCGGTCCTCGGCGACCTGCTGCTGATCCGCAAGCACGGCGGCATGATGATCGCGGCGCCCGTCCAGGCCGCCACCGTCGCGGCGCTCGGCGACACCGCCCATGTCGCCGAGCAGCGTGCGCGCTACGCCCACCGCCGCACCGCGCTGCGCGGCGCCTTCGAGGCCGCCGGCTTCCGCATCGAGCACAGCGAGGCCTCGCTCTACCTCTGGGCGACCCGCGACGAGCCCTGCTGGGACACCGTCGGCGATCTCGCGAAGCGCGGCATCCTCGTCGCCCCCGGCGAGTTCTACGGCACCGCGGGGGAGCGGTTCGTACGGATCGCCTTCACCGCCACCGACGAGCGGGTGGCCGCCGCGGTGCGCCGGCTGGCGCAGTGAGCCGCGGCTGACCACGCGCAGGGGCCCGGGGAGAGCGAACTCCCCGGGCCCCTGCGCGTCGTACGGGGACGGTCAGCGGCCGCCGAGCGGCAGACCGCCGAGCAGGCCCGTGGCGGGCGCCAGCAGGCCCTGCGGCGAGCCGACGAGTCCCTTGGCCGCGTCGAGCGGCAGCGTGCTGGTCGAGATGCCCTTCTTGGCGATCGGGCGGGCCACGCTCTCCGCCTTGTCGGCGGCGGCCTGGGTGATCGGCATGGCCTTCTTCACGACGGGGCCGGCGGTCTCGACGAGCGCCGGGGCGAGCTTCGTGGCCGCCTTGCTGCCGGCCGCGTTCACCAGGCCGACGCCGTCGCGCGCGGTGTGGTCGAGGGTTTCGCTGGTGTTCCGGGAGTCCAGGGGCGCCGTCAGCCCGCCGAGTGTCTTGGCGGCGGGCAGTTCCGCGGCGCTCGCGGAGCCGGCCGCAGCGACCACAGGAGCGGCACCTGCTGCAACGAGCAGGGCGGCTCGGGCGATCCGACGCGTAACGGGGAGGGACATGGTGCTCCTTTTACGGAGAAGGACTCGTACTTCTGACAGATGTGCCATATCCGCCTGGCGGACGCACTGACTACCGCGTCAGAACCCCGAAGGTTGCGGTGAACTCCGGTAAAGAGTTGGTAACGCGTCACATAATCGGCCCTGGATAAAGACGGGCAATATGTGCACGCGGCGGGGGATCGCGGAAACGTCACAGCCCTTTGCGTACAAGGGAATTGACCGGGCGCTCGCCTCGCGCCCGGCCAACTCCCGTTCAGTAAAAGGGAATTGATTGCAGTGCCCCTTCCGGGGGACCGGGCAAACTATTGCGCGGTGATGATACGAACGTGGTGCGCGGCCACCGCGGAGCCGGCCTGCTTCCGCTGCCAGCCCTTCCCCGCATCGTCCGCCGTCCACATCCGGCCGGCGTAAGAGATCTGTTCGATGCGCAGCTCGGCGGAGTGCGCCATCGCCCACATCGCCAGCTCCCAGCCGCGCCGCCCGGCATCGCCCGCGGCCGTGGGACCGGACTGCTGCACCGGTATCGTCACGCCGCTCCTGCCGCCCGCGCTGCGGCCTCCGCTGCCGCCCGTCCGCGGCAGCACCTCGGGGCCGAACTCCCGCACCAGCCGCTCCCGCACCGCCTTGGCGCCGCCCGCCGTCCCGTCCACCGGGCGGCTCTCGGTGCAGGTCATCGCGTCCTGGTCGCGGCCGGTGAGCGCCCCGGTCAGCCGTGCGGCGTTCGCCTCGTGCTTGGCATAGGCCTGCGGATAGCCGCTGCGCTGCACCTTCTGCGCGGCGACCGTCAGCGGCAGCCGGGAGTAGCCGGGCACCTTCGCCAGATGCCGGTAGAACTCCCCGGCCGAATAGACCGGGTCCATGATCTGCTTCACGGTGCCCCAGTCCTGCGACGGCCGCTGCTGGAAGAGCCCGACCGAATCCCGGTCACCGAAGTCGATGTTGCGCAGCCCCGACTCCTGCATCGCGGTCGCCAGCGCGATGGTCACCGCCCGCTCCGACAGCCCGCGCGAGGACGCCACGGCCGAGATCGTCGCGGCGTTCGCGGCCTGCTCGGGGGACAGCTCGTACGGCTTCGCCTCGCCCTCGGCGCGCACCGTGCACTGCGGGGCCCCGGGGCCACCGGTCACGTACTGCATGACGAGATAGCCGGCCAGTCCGATCAGTACGGCGACGGCTGCGGCGGTACGCCACAGACGGGCGCGGCGCTGGGGGGCTGAGGGCTGGGCTGACACGGGCCCACCGTACTGGAGTGCTGCCGATAGGGTCGGATCCATGGAGCGCTCCACAGACCACCCCGCCCTCGACCTGTCGCTCGACGCCGCCGCGCTCACCGCGCAGCTCGTCGACTTCCCCTCCGAGAGCGGCAACGAGAAGGACCTCGCCGACGCCGTCGAGCACGCCCTGCGCGCGCTCCCGCACCTGACCGTCGACCGTTACGGCAACAACGTCGTGGCCCGCACCCACCTGGGACGCGACGAGCGGGTGGTGCTCGCCGGACACCTCGACACCGTGCCGATCGCCGACAACGTCCCCTCCCGGCTGGACGAGAACGGCGTCCTGTGGGGCTGCGGCACCTGCGACATGAAGTCCGGCGTCGCGGTCCAGCTGCGGATGGCCGCCACCGTCCCGGCCCCCAACCGCGACCTGACCTTCGTCTTCTACGACAACGAAGAGGTCGCAGCCCACCTCAACGGCCTCGGCCATGTCGCCGACGCCCACCCCGACTGGCTCACCGGCGACTTCGCCGTCCTCCTGGAGCCCTCCGACGGCCAGGTGGAGGGCGGCTGCCAGGGCACCCTGCGGGTCCTGCTGCGCACCACCGGTGAGCGCGCCCACTCCGCCCGCAGCTGGATGGGCGCCAACGCGATCCACGCCGCCGCCCCGATCCTGGCGAAGCTCGCCGCCTACGAGCCGCGCCGCCCGGTCATCGACGGCCTCGAATACCGCGAGGGCCTCAACGCCGTACGCGTCGAGGGCGGCGTCGCCAACAACGTCATCCCGGACGCCTGCACGGTCACCGTGAACTTCCGCTACGCACCGGACCGCACCCCCGACGAGGCGGTGGCCCACGTCCGTGAGGTCTTCGCGGACTGCCCGGTGGACGAATTCGTCGTCGACGACCACTCCCCGGGCGCGCTGCCCGGACTGTCCCACCCGGCGGCCAAGGCGTTCATGGAGTCCGTCGGCGGCACCGCGATGCCCAAGTTCGGCTGGACCGACGTCTCGCGCTTCAGCGCCCTGGGCGTCCCGGCGGTCAACTACGGACCGGGCTACTCCCTGCTCGCGCACAAGAAGGACGAACGGGTCGAGGTCGACCGCATCCTGCACTGCGAGGAACGGCTGCGCGCCTGGCTGACGGCCTGACGCCGGCCGGGCCCGTCGCCGACCGATCGCCTCCCCGTCGAATTCCCCTGCTCTTCACGTCCGCGGATCTACGCTGAAACGGCAAACGATCTGCCAGCGGAGGGAGCACGACATGGCCAGTCCCGAGGGCGCACCGGTCCCGGAGGAGCAGCGGCTGGGTCCCGTACTGCGCCGCCAGGAGCAGGTGCAGACCGGCACCACGGACCAGCGGCTGCTGGACTCCGAAGGCCCCTCCGAGTGGGTGCACACCGATCCCTGGCGCGTGATGCGCATCCAGTCGGAGTTCGTCGAGGGCTTCGGCGCGCTGGCCGAGCTGGGCCCGGCCGTCAGCGTCTTCGGCTCGGCCCGTACCCCGCGTGACTCCAAGGAGTACGACGCCGCCGTGCGGATCGGGCGGGCCCTGGTCGAGGCCGGGTTCGCGGTGATCACCGGTGGCGGTCCCGGCGCCATGGAGGCCGCCAACAAGGGCGCCAACGAGGCCGGCGGCACCTCCGTGGGCCTGGGCATCGAGCTGCCCTTCGAGCAGGGCATGAACGACTATGTGAACCTCGGTGTCGACTTCCGGTACTTCTTCGTCCGTAAGACGTGTTTTGTGAAGTACGCCCGTGGGTTCGTGGTGCTCCCCGGCGGCCTCGGCACCCTCGACGAGCTCTTCGAGGCGCTCACCCTCGTCCAGACCCGCAAGGTCACCCGCTTCCCGATCGTGCTGTTCGGCACGGCCTACTGGAGCGGACTGGTCGACTGGCTGCGCGACACCCTGATCGCCCAGGGCAAGGCGTCGATGCACGATCTGGAGCTCTTCCACCTCAGCGACGACGTGGACGAGGCGATCACGCTGGTGACCAAGGAGGTCGGGATCTAGGCCCGGTCCCGCGGCCGGTGGAGGCTCACGCCAGTCCCCGGCGGGCGACCGCCGGGGGCCGGTGGCCGGCGATCGAGGCCACCATGTCCAGTACCTGCCGGGTCTCGGCGACCTCGTGGACGCGGTAGACCTGGGCGCCGAGCCAGGCCGAGACGGCGGTGGTCGCCAGGGTGCCGAGCACCCGTTCCTTGACCGGCTTGTCGAGCGTCTCGCCGACGAAGTCCTTGTTGGACAGCGAGACCAGCACCGGCCAGCCCGTGTCCTTCATCTCGCCCAGCCGGCGGGTCGCCTCCAGGCTGTGCCGGGTGTTCTTCCCGAAGTCGTGCCCCGGATCGATCATGATCGCGTCCCGCCGGACGCCCAACTCCACGGCCCGCTCCGCCAGTCCGAGCGTCACCCGCAGGATGTCGTCCATGACGTCGTCGTACGTCACCCGGTGCGGCCGGGTACGCGGCTCCGCGCCGCCCGCGTGGGTGCACACCAGGCCGACGTCATAGCGCGCCGCGACCTCCGCGAGCCGCGGATCGACGCCGCCCCAGGCGTCGTTGAGCACATCGGCGCCGGCCTCGCACACGGCCTCGCCGACCTCGTGCCGCCAGGTGTCGACGCTGATCACCACGTCGGGGAAGCGCTTGCGGACCTCGGCGACGAACCCGACCGTGCGGCGGGCCTCCTCCTCGGCGCTGACCTCCTCGCCGGGACCGGCCTTGACGCCGCCGATGTCGATGATCGCGGCACCGTCGGCCACCGCCTGTTCCACCCGGGCGAGGGCGGGCTCGTCACGGAACGTGGCGCCCTGGTCGTAGAACGAGTCCGGCGTCCTGTTGACGATCGCCATGATCACCGCATCGTGCGCGCCGAACTCGCGATTCCCCAGCCGCAGCATTCCCTGACTCCCTCTCCGTGGTCCGGGAGCGACCCTAACTGTCACACCCGCATGGCACGATCAGTGCAGGCACATAGTCCGGGGAGTTGGTCGTGTTCTGGTTCTTGCTGATCGCGATGGTCGTGGTGGTGGCCGCGGTCACGCTCGTGGTCGTCGGCGGCGGTGACGGTGGGGGGCTGCGGGATTCCGAGCCGGACCGGCTGCACGACCCGCTGCCGGAGGACCGCCCCGTGACCCGCGCCGATGTGGACGCCGTCCGCCTTCCGGTGACCGTCCGTGGCTACCGCATGAACGACGTCGACGACGTCCTGGACCGCCTCGGCGCCGAACTCGCCGAGCGGGACGCCCGGATCGCCGAGCTGGAGGCCGCGCTGGCCGGTGCGCATGCCTCCGCCATGGGCGGCCCGGGGCTGATACAGGACGGCCCGCCGGTGCTCGGGCCGGTGCCGGAGGCGGGTCCCGCCCCCGGGCCCGGCGACCGGGAATCCGCTGACGGACCCGAGGTCCCCGGCAAGACCCCGGAAGGCGAGGAGCGGCCATGAGCGGCGTGGTGAGGGAACCGGACGGCATCCCGCGCTGCCCGTGGGGGATGGAGTCGGCGCAGATGGCCGACTACCGCGCCTACCACGACACCGAATGGGGCCTGCCGGTCCACGGCGACGACGCCCTCTTCGAGCGGATGAGCCTGGAGGCGTTCCAGTCCGGGCTCTCCTGGATCACGATCCTGCGCCGCCGCCCCGGCTTCCGCGCCGCGTTCGCCGGCTTCCGGATCCCGGAGGTGGCGCGGTTCACGGACGCGGACGCCGAGCGGCTGCTCACCGACCCCGGCATCATCCGCAACCGCGCCAAGATCGCCGCGACGATCAACAACGCCAAGGTCGCCGCCGAGCTGGCCCCCGGTGAGCTCGACGAGCTGATCTGGTCCTACGCCCCCGCCCGGGCCGGCCGGCCGGTGCCGCGCACCGTCGGCGATCTCCAGCCGACGACCCCGGAGTCCACGGCGCTCGCCAAGGACCTCAAGAAGCGCGGCTTCCGCTTCGTCGGCCCGACCACCGCCTACGCGATGATGCAGGCGTGCGGCCTGGTCAACGACCATCTGGCGGAGTGCCACGTCCGGGCGGCAGTGGAGGCGGCCGCCGGCTGACCCCGGGCGGGCCGGCTGACGCGGACCGCCGACGGGGCCGGCCAAGGACGGGTCAGCGCCCCAGGAAGACCGGCTTCTCCTTCTTCACGAACGCCTCGACCGCGATCCGGTGGTCCTCCGACGCCCCGGCCCGGCCCTGCAGTTCGTCCTCCTTGCCGAGGGTCTCGACGAGCGAGTGCCCCGCCCCGTAGGCCAGCGACTCCTTGATCGCGGCATACGCGGCCGTCGGGCCCTGGGCGAGCCGGCGGGCGACGGCCGCGGCCGCCCCGGCCAGCTCCTCGGCCGGTACGACCTTGTTGGCGATCCCCAGGTCGTACGCCTCCTGGGCGCTGATGTTGCGCGGGAAGAGCAGCAGATCGGCGGCCCTGCTCCGGCCGATCAGCCGCGGCAGCGTCCAGGACATCCCGGAGTCGGCGGTCAGCGCGACACCCGCGAAGGAGGTGTTGAAGGAGGCGGAGTCGGCGACCACGCGGTAGTCGGCGGCCATCGCGAAGCCCGCGCCGGCGCCCGCGGCCACTCCGTTGACGCCCGCCACCACGGGCTTGGGCATCTCGGTCAGCGCCGTCACGATGGGGTTGTAGTGCTCACGCACGGTGTTCATGGTCTTCCCGGAGCCGGTGGCCCGGTCCTCGGCCAGCAGGCCGATGTGCTCCTTGAGGTCCTGCCCGACGCAGAAGGCGCGCCCGGTGGCGGTCAGCAGCACGGCGCGCACGGCGGTGTCGGCGGCGGCCTCCTTGAGGGTGTCCCGCAGCTGGACCTTCGCCTCGATGTTCAGCGCGTTCATCGCGTCCGGGCGGTTGAGCGTGATCGTCGCCAGTCCGTCGGTCACGTCATAGAGCACGGTGTCGGCCATAGTGGGAGTCCCCTCCGTCGCGGCTCGGACTGCTCGGCAGCGGCAGTCAGCGCTCAGGATGCCGGAGATCATCGGGCATCGGCATGTGACGTACATCAAAGATTGCGGGTGTGCCGGGGGTCGGCGGGTGGAGAAGTATTGCAGCCACCTCTCCGAATTGAGGGGGTTTGAGGGAGCGCGTTGCCGAAGGGATGCGGCCCGATGTTGGTCATCGGGTCGTTCGATGCGGGATAATGGCCTGGAAGCAATGTGTTCGATGCCGGTGACACGTGCCTATTCGGGCCGTCGGCTGAGATGAGCTGGTTTCAGGAAGGGGAACGAGCATGGCGGCCATGAAGCCGCGGACGGGCGACGGCCCGCTCGAGGTGACCAAGGAGGGGCGGGGCATCGTCATGCGTGTTCCGCTCGAAGGCGGCGGGCGGCTCGTCGTCGAGCTGACCCCCGACGAAGCCAAGGCCCTGGGTGAGGCCCTGGACAAGGTCACCGTCTGACAAGGGCGGCGCAACCGGCGGTTTCCCGGGGCTGACCCCGGTATCCCCAGCCGAATTACCCCGGCCCCGGCACGTGGCGCGCAGTAAAGGCGCGCCGCGTGCCGGGGCCGTTTTGTACGCCGGAGCCGGGCGGGTCAACCGCGCTTGACCGCGCAGAGCAGTCCGTCGCCGACCGGCAGCAGGGACGGCACGAGTGTCGTGCTCTCCCTCACGGCCCGCAGCAGTTCCCGCAGCCGCAGCACCTCGGCGGGCTGCACCGCCGAATCGACCGTACGGCCGTCCGCGAAGACGCCCTCGAAGCACACCAGGCCGCCGGGGCGCAGCAGACGCAACGATTCAGCGAGGTACTCCAAGCACTCCATCAGGTCGCCGTCGCAGTACACGAGGTCGTATCCGCCGTCCGCGAGCCGGGGCAGTACGTCCAGGGCGCGGCCGGGGATGAAGCGGGCGCGGTTGCCGGCGAAGCCCGCGGCGCGGAACGCCTGCTTGGCGAACCCCTGCCGCTCGGGTTCGAGGTCCACGGTGGTCAGCACGCCGTCGGGCCGCATGCCGTGCAGGAGGTAGATGCCCGACACGCCGGTGCCGGTGCCGATCTCGGCGACCGCCTTGGCGTCCACGGCGGCGGCGAGCAGACGGAGGGCGGCGCCGGTGCCGGTGGTCACCGCGCGGATACCGGCTTCCCGTGCCCGGTCGCGGGACCAGTGCAGGGCGGCCTCGGCGCTGTCGTCGATGGTCCCGGCGCCGTACGCCTCGGCGAATGCCAAGCTCGTCTGCCGGTTGCCGGTAATGGCCCTCTCCTGTCCCCGTAGTTGACGCAACCGTGACTGTATCCGCTGCGTGCGGGAACCCGCAGATGGGACCGGGCGTTATGGAGGGGTAGCGGGATGACGGGGGGATGCACCGGTGACGACCGCGCGAGACGCGAACCACGACCAGAAGCAGGACCAAATGCAGGTCAAAACTGCTTATCCGGAGCTAACGGGCGAGGTGGATATGGTAGGGGCTCTACTGGACACCACCAGAGCCACCAGGGGAGGTGCGGCTGCGGCGGGTGACCGAGGGGTGCTGAGGCGCTTGAAAAGGTCGTTCGCCGAGCCGAAATCCGTGACAAACACTGCTGACCGTTTCCGCCCCCATGGCCCGAAGGGCAGGGGAGGGGCTCCCACCGCCGACTCCGCGACCACCGCGACCTTTGCCGCAGACGCGGATGCGCAGGCGTGGACCCCGCCCAGCTGGGAGGAGATCGTCAGCACCCACAGTGCACGGGTCTACCGCCTCGCCTACCGCCTCACCGGCAATCAACACGACGCCGAAGACCTCACCCAGGAGGTGTTCGTCCGCGTCTTCCGTTCGCTGTCGACGTACACCCCCGGCACCTTCGAGGGCTGGCTGCACCGCATCACGACCAACCTCTTCCTGGACATGGTCCGGCGCCGTCAGCGTATTCGCTTCGATGCGCTCGGTGACGATGCCGCCGAGCGGCTCCCCAGCCGTGAGCCCTCCCCGCAGCAGCACTTCAACGACACCCACTTCGACGCCGATGTGCAGCAGGCGCTGGACACCCTGGCGCCCGAGTTCCGTGCCGCCGTCGTCCTGTGCGACATCGAGGGCCTGTCCTACGAGGAGATCGCCGCGACCCTGGGCGTCAAGCTCGGCACGGTCCGCAGCCGTATCCACCGTGGCCGCTCCCATCTGCGCAAGTCCCTCAAGCACCGTGCCCCGGCCACCCGCGCCGAAGAGCGCGAGCAGCGGCGCTCGCTGGCCGTGGTGCCCTCGCAGGAGGTCGGAATCGCGTGAGCGGCAACGGCGGTCCGTCCCCCGCCGAGCAGCATCTCGGCGACCGCCTTGCGGCCCTGGTCGACGGCGAGTTGGGGCATGACGCGCGCGAGCGGGTGCTCGCGCATCTTGCGACCTGCGGCAAATGCAAGGCAGAGGCCGACGCCCAGCGTCGGCTGAAAGACGTCTTCGCCCAGGCGGCGCCCCCCGGCCCCTCCGAGGGCCTGCTGGCGCGTCTGCAGCAGCTGCCCGGCGGTGACCCCGAGGGTCCCGGCAGCCGGCTCGGCAACGGCGGTCTCGGACGCGGCGACTTCGCCAGAGGTGGCGGCGCGTTCCGCTATGTCCCCTCCGGCGGCCACTCCGGCCATGCCATGGCGGCGCTGCCCGTCCAGCCCCGGGGCCGCGGCTTCCGGCTGCCCGAGACCGACCGCCCCGCCCAGCGGCGCCGGTTCGCCTTCGCGGCGGCCGGTGCGGTCTCCCTCGCGGCCTTCGCGCTGGGCGGCGCCCTCCCGCTGGAAGCGGCCGTCGACCTGCCCGGCGGACGCGTCGAGGGCGGCGGCACGGCCGTCACCCCGCTCAGCGCCACCCCGGCCGCAGACAGCGGTTCCCTGCTCCGCGGCGCGGAGTACCACGCCCAGAACCCCTCGTCCGGCAGTCGGCAGCCGTCCGGCGGTCCGACCCTGGCCCCCGCCCCCAGCGCCATGGCCCTGTACGGCCCGAGTACGGCACCCGGCCCCTATGCGTCGGCGTCGTCGGCACCGCCCGCACCGGCCGGGCGCTTCGGCCTCTCGCCGCTGATAGCCGCGACCGGTCCGGCCTCGGCGTATCACTTCGCGCCCCTGACAGCCGTGACCGGCAACACCCCGGTGCGCAAGAACCCGCCGGCGCTCCCGCCGCTGGAGCCCAAGCGCCCGCTGATCGGCTCCGCTGTCGCAGCGGCCCCCTCCGCCGAGGGCGGAGCCCCCGCCCGGCACTGACCGTCCCCTGCGCGGCCCCACGCGGAACTGGTTGAATCGCTGTGGGGCGGCGCACCCCTGAGCGGGCGCGTCCGCGAGGTGGTGGTGGCCCGCGCACGGTGCGGGCGAACTCTGGGGAGAGCATGGACGACGGTAAGGCCGCCGGGCCGAAGCTGAAGTGGTGGAGCCGTCCGGGGGGTACCCCGGGCACGGAACCGTCCGCCGAGGCCGGTCCGCAGACGGTGCCGTCCGCCGGCAGCCCGGCGGACGGGACGCGGACCGAGGGCACCGGCACGTCCGACGTGCACAGCGCCGAGGACTGGCTCGTGCGTCCGCCGGAGCAGGGGGGAGCACCGGACGGGACGGCGGGCTCGCCTGACGGGACGACGGGCTCGCCGGACGGGTCCGGACCGGCCGGTGCCGCGGTGACCGATACGTCCGGGCCGGCGGAGGAATTGACCGCCCGGACGCCCCACGCGCCGGGCACGTCCGCCGGGCAGCAGACGGAGGACTGGACCGTGCGTCCGCCGGAGCCGCGGAACGGCTCGGTGGCGCCCGCGCCGCCCGGAGGGGCCGAAGCGGCCGAAGTGCCCGATACCGCCGATGAGTTGACCCCGGCCCAGGGTTCCGTAGCCGCCGTGGACGGTACGGACCAGGGGACTGCCGGGGCCGTGGACGGCCGGACCGCCGGCGGTGCGCGCCCGGCCGCGGCGACCGTGACGCTCGGTCAGGTGCGCGCTGACGCACGGGACGGGGCCACACCGGCTGCCGGGACCCCGGACGCCGCCGCCACTACGGCCACGACGGCCCAGACGACCACCGCGGCCGCCCCCGCACCCGAAGCCGCTCCGGTGCCGCCCGTTGCGCCCCCCTCGGCCGAGGCCCCGGGCACGGCGCCCCAGCGGCAGCAGCCACTGCACGCCGAGGACCCGTACGGCACCCCTCCGTACGGCGGCCCCGGACCCTGGGCGCCCGCGCCGCCCGTACAGCGGCCGATGGCGACCCCCGCACAGGGCACGGTGCTGCCGCCGCAGACCGCAGCGCTGCCCCCGTACGGCGCCCCGGCCGCCCCGCAGCACGCGATGCAGGCCCCCGCCTACCCGGGCCCGCCGCCGCCCGCCGCGCCCCCGGGCGCGCCCGGCGAGGAGCGCGCACCGGGCGCCGAGCAGCCGCACCCGGCCGGGGCGGCCGACACCGCACACCCCCAACCCGCCACCGAACCGGCCGCCCCCCACCGGCCGGGACTCCAGAAGCCCGGCGCCCCGCAGCCCGCTCCCGGCCGGTCCGCGGCCCCCGGGCCCACCGGCTCGCAGAGCGCCCCCCTGGACCCCGCGGCCGGACCCGACGCCGCACAGGAGGGCGCGGACGGCGCCTTCGTCCCCCACCCCGGCGACGGCGGCCCCCGCCCGGCCTCGGCGACCGCGCCCTACCCGGCCGGGCCGCAGCCCGGCACCCCCGGACCCGGCGACGGCGGCCCGGCCGTCGCCCCCGGGCACGCCCCCGCCCGCCAGGGCGCCTGGCAGCAGTACGACCCCTGGAGCGCGCCGCTGCAGGGCGGGCCCGTCGCTCCGCCGCCCGGCCGGCGCGGCCGGCGTGCGCCGCTGGTCGCCGGTGCGGTGGCGCTCGCCCTGCTCGCGGGCGGCGTCGGCGGCTGCATCGGCGCGTATGTCGAGCGCTACGGCGGCATCAGCGACATCAAGCTTCCGCAGTCCGCGGCCGAGGAGGGGGGCCGTAAGCCCGACAGCGTCGCCGGGATCGCGCAGACCGCGCTGCCCGGGGTGGTCACGCTCCACGTACGGGGCGGCGCCGAACAGGGGACGGGCACCGGCTTCGTCCTCGACCACCAGGGGCACATCCTCACCAACAACCACGTCGTCGAACCGGCCGGCAGCGGCGGCGAGATCTCGGTGACCTTCAGCGGCGGCCAGACGGCCAAGGCCAAGGTCGTCGGCCGGGACGGCGGCTACGACCTCGCCGTCGTCCAGGTGGAGGGCGTCGCGGGGCTGCGGCCGCTCACGCTCGGCAACTCCGACTCGGTGCGGGTCGGCGACCCTGTGGTGGCGATCGGCGCGCCCTTCGACCTCGCCAACACCGTCACATCCGGGATCATCAGCGCCAAGCAGCGCCCGATCACCGCGGGCGGCAAGAAGGGCGACGGCAGCGATGTGTCGTATGTGGACGCGCTGCAGACCGACGCCCCCATCAACCCGGGCAACTCCGGCGGCCCGCTGGTGGACGCCAAGGCGCGGGTGATCGGCATCAACAGCGCCATCCGCGCGGCCGACAGCGGCAGCGGCCTGGACGGCGGCGCCCAGGGCGGCAGCATAGGGCTGGGCTTCGCCATACCCATCAACCAGGCCAAGCGGGTGGCCGAGGAGCTGATCAACACCGGCCGGGCGACACACCCGGTGATCGGCGTCACGTTGGAGATGGAGTACGCCGGCGACGGGGCGCGGGTCAGCGAGCGCAGCAAGGACGGCAAGGAGCCGGTCCTCCCGGGCGGCCCCGGCGCCAAGGCCGGGATCAAGGCCGGCGATGTGATCACCAAGGTGGACGGTGCCCCGGTGCACAGCGGTGAGGAGCTGATCGTCAAGATCCGCAGCCACCGGCCCGGCGACACGCTGGTGCTGACCCTCCAAAGGGACGGTAAGGAACGGTCCGTCCGGCTCAGCCTGGGATCCTCCAGTACGGGCTGATCGTTTGCATGGTGTTGGTACGGGCGACTCCCGCCCGACGTACGGGGCCAGGTACCGTGATAGGCGGCCTGGCCCCTAGGCCACCGAAGGCCGCGGATAACCCAAGGAGCTGCAAGGTGTTCTTCGACATAGGACCCCTCGAGCTGGTGGCGCTCGTGATCCTTGCCGTGCTCATCTTCGGTCCGGACAAGCTCCCCAAGGTCATCCAGGACGTCATGTCCTTCGTCCGCAAGGTCCGGGCGTTCTCGGACAGCGCCAAGGAAGACATCCGCAGCGAGCTGGGGCCGGAGTTCAAGGACTTCGAGTTCGAGGACCTCAAGCCCAAGAACTTCGTGCGCAAACACGTCCTGGAGAAGGACGAGTACGGCCTCAAGGACCTTCAGGAGATCCGTAACGGCTTCGACCTGAAGAAGGAGATGGCCGAGGTCACCGACGCCGTCCACGGCCACGACAGCGCCTCCTCCGCCACGTCCTCGAACGGCTCGGGTCCGAGCCTGTCCAAGGAGTCCCCGGCCGCCTCCGCCGGGTCTCCCGACATGGTCAAGAGGCCCGCTCAGCCGGACGAGCGTCCGCCGTTCGACGCCGACGCCACCTGACACACACCGGTATGACTGTCTGTGTGGACGCCTATGGCTATGCTCCGGGTGTCCGGGGTTCGGTCGCCTGAGGGGGGCGGGCCGCCCACGACGCAGGGCAACAAGGAGGCTCCGCGCAGATGGAGACGACCAGTCCGTCAGCGACACATGAGGCGGCCGCCGCCGGCCGGAAGGTCGACGGCTATCTGCTGGCCGCGTTCCCGTGGTACGGCCTCGACGAGGCGTTCACCGGTCCGCGCTGGCTGATGCAGGTCGGCGCGGCCGCGGACGGCACCGTCGAGCACGGCGCCACCGGTCACGGCGAGGAGCCCACCATCAAGGTGGAACCGCCGCAGGACGAGCGGTTCGCGGTCGTGGTGACGGTCGCCAGCCGCCCCGTGCGGCGCAGCGGTGACGGCACCGGCGTCCTGGAGGCGACCTCGGTCTCGACGGCCGCCTGGCTCGCCGGGTCGGGGCTGCTCGCGCAGACCTGGCCGACCCAGATGGACCGGACGCTGCGCCAGGACTGGCTGGACCAGCAGACGATGCTCGCCTGGGAGCTGGCCGACGACCTCGGCGGCGGGAGCTGGAGCGAGCTGATGCTGCCGGTGGACGGGGTGCCCACCTCGTTCGCCTACCGCGAGTCCGAGTACGGCTGGGTGCTGGCCGGCTCGGCGAGCGAGGGGCCCGAGGAGGTCCACATCGGCGCCTACGGGCGCGGGATGAGCGCGTACGGCCTGGGCTTCTCGGTGATCAAGGACCTGGCCGCGTACGAGGGCTGACCGGCCGCGTACGAGAGCCGAGGCCGAGCCGAGGGCCGGGCGGCCAGGCACCGGGCGGCCAGGCACCGGACAGCCAGGCACCGGACGGCCCGGCACAACAGCGAGGGGCGGACCCGTGTGGGCCCGCCCCTTTCCGCGTCATCCGGGAGCCGGGGCCGCGACCTCCATGGGGCGCAGCACCGGTCGCCGTCTCAGAACTTATTGCGCGGGGTGATCCCCAGCGACATACCGGACAGGCCCCGCGCCCGGCCGCCCAGCTTGCCCGCGATCGACCGGATGGCCGAGCCGGCGGGGGAGTCGGGGTCGGTCAGCACGACCGGCTTGCCCTCGTCGCCGCCCTCGCGCAGCCGGACATCGATCGGGATGGAGCCGAGCACCGGCACCTGAGTGCCCGTGGTCCGGGTCAGGCCCTCGGCGACCCGCTCGCCGCCGCCGGTGCCGAAGACATCGACCATCTCGTCGCAGTGCGGGCAGGGCAGCCCGGACATGTTCTCGACCACGCCGACGATCTTCTGGTGGGTCTGCACGGCGATCGAACCGGCCCGCTCGGCGACCTCGGCGGCGGCCTGCTGCGGGGTGGTGACCACCAGGATCTCGGCGTTCGGCACCAGCTGCGCCACCGAGATCGCGATATCGCCGGTGCCCGGGGGCAGGTCCAGCAGCAGCACGTCCAGATCGCCCCAGTAGACGTCGGCGAGGAACTGCTGGAGCGCGCGGTGCAGCATCGGGCCGCGCCAGACGACGGGGGCGTTGCCCGGGGTGAACATGCCGATCGAGATGACCTTCACGCCGTTCGCCGACGGCGGCATGATCATGTTCTCGACCTGGGTGGGCTTGCCGTCGGCACCGAGCATCCGGGGCACCGAGTGGCCGTAGATGTCGGCGTCCACGACACCGACCTTCAGACCGTCCGCCGCCATCGCCGCGGCGAGGTTGACCGTCACCGAGGACTTGCCGACACCGCCCTTGCCGGAGGCGACCGCGTAGACCCGGGTCAGCGAACCGGGCTGGGCGAACGGCACCTCACGCTCGGCGGTGCCGCCGCGCAGCGAGGTCGCCAGCTCCTTGCGCTGCTCGTCGCTCATCACGTCCAGCTCGACGGCGACGGAGGTGACGCCCTCGACCCGCTCGACGGCCTCGCGCACGTTGTTCGTGATCGTCTCGCGCATCGGGCAGCCGGAGACGGTGAGATAGACCACGACCGCCACCGCGCCGTCCGCCGCGATGTCCACCGATTTGACCATCCCCAGCTCGGTGATGGGGCGGTGGATCTCGGGGTCGTTCACCGTCGCGAGCGCGTCGCGGACCGCGTCCTCGCTCGGGGTGCCGCCATGGGGCGTGTCGGTAGCCATGACCCGATGGTACGGCGCGTGAGGGTGCCTCCGGAAAGCCCGTCAGCGGTCGCGTTCATCACTCTCCGCGTCAGCCGGCTGCCGCAGCTCCAGATCCCTGAGCATGTCCTGGAGCTCGGAGCGGATCCAGTCGCGGGTGGCGACCTCGCCGAGCCCGAGCCGCAGCGCCGCGATCTCCCGGGTCAGATACTCGGTGTCGGCGATGGAGCGCTCGTTCTGCTTGCGGTCCTGCTCGTGGGTGACCCGGTCGCGGTCGTCCTGGCGGTTCTGCGCCAGCAGGATCAGCGGCGCGGCGTACGACGCCTGGAGCGAGAGCGCCAGCGTCAGGAAGATGAACGGGTACTGGTCGAACCGCAGACCGCTGGGCGCGGTGGTGTTCCAGATGACCCACACGATGATGGTGAAGGTCATCCAGACGATGAAGCGGCCGGTCCCCAGGAAGCGGGCGATCTTCTCCGAGAGCCGTCCGAAGGCCTCCGGGTCGTACTCGGGCAGGAACGTACGGCGGGGCGCGCGCGGCTGGTCCAGGCGCACCCGCGGGCGGTCGGCTGCGCCCCGGCGCAGCGCGGAGGCGCCGTTCGCCCGCGACCGTTCCCGGCCGCCGTCCCGTTCGTCAGCGCCCATGCGCGGCCTTCCCCAGGCTGCCGTTGCCGGTCAGACCGGCGGCCGCCGTGCCGTGCAGCCCGTCCTCCCGCCAGTCGTCCGGCAGCAGATGGTCCAGCACGTCGTCGACGGTGACCGCGCCCAGCAGGGCCCCGCTCTCGTCCACGACCGGCGCGGCGACCATGTTGTACGCGGCCAGATAGCTGGTCACCTCCGGCAGCGGGGTGTCCGGTGGCAGGGCGGGCAGATCGGTGTCGGCGATCGAGCTGACCAGGGTGAACGGCGGGTCGCGCAGCAGCCGTTGGAAGTGCACCAGGCCCAGGTACTTGCCGGTGGGGGTCTCGTCCGGGGGCCGGCAGACATAGACCTGGGCGGCCAGGGCGGGGGAGAGGTCCGGGTCGCGGACCCGGGCCAGCGCGTCCGCGACGGTCGCGTCCGGCCGCAGCACGATCGGCTCGGTGGTCATCAGCCCGCCCGCGGTCCGCTCCTCGTACGACATCAGCCGCCGCACATCCGCGGCCTCCTCCGGCCGCATCAGCGCCAGCAGCCGCTCCTTCTCCTCCTCCGGCAGCTCGGAGAGCAGATCGGCGGCGTCGTCCGGGTCCATCGCCTCCAGGACGTCGGCGGCCCGCTCGTCCTTGAGCTTGCCGATGATCTCCACCTGGTCGTCCTCCGGCAGCTCCTCCAGGACGTCGGCGAGCCGGTCGTCGTCGAGCGCCGCGGCGACCTCGGCGCGGCGCTTGGCGGAGAGGTGGTGCAGCACCCCGGCCAGGTCGGCGGGCCGCAGCTGTTCGAAGGTGGCCAGCAGGCTCTCCGCGCCCTGCCCGTGCTCCTCCAGCGAGAAGCCGGTCACCGCCGACCACTCCACGGTCAGCGCCTCTCCCTTGCGGCGCAGCGCCCCGCCCTTCCCCTTCCGTACGAAGACCTTGTCGATCTCCCAGTCCCGGCGGGCCGGCAGCTGGGTGATGCCGATGTCGAGCACGGTGACCTCCTCACCGGTCTCCACCAGCCGCACCCGCCGGTCGAGCAGCTCCCCGAGCACCAGCGTCTCGGACGCCCGCTGCTCGAAGCGCCGCATGTTGACCACGCCGGTGATGACGATCTGGCCGGAGTCCACACCGGTCACCCGCGTCATGGGGACGAAGATCCGGCGCCGGCTGATCACCTCGACGACCACACCGAGCAGCCGCGGCGGCCGGTCGCCGACCCGGAGCAGGGCGACGAGGTCCCGCAGCCGGCCGACCTGGTCGCCGTTGGGGTCGAAGACGGCGCTGCCGGCGAGATGGGAGACGAAGACCCGGGGAGTCACGACTGCCATGCAGAGCGCCGCCCTTCTCCCGTTCGGCCCGAAATAAGGCATCGATCCGGGTTCAGGCTAACGCGCCCGGGTCCGCGCCGCCCCGGTGAAAGAGGCCGTAGGGTGACCGCCACGCACCCCGCGGAAGAGCCTGCGCAGCACAGGTACGCTGCCGTACTGCTGTCGACGTCACCCGCATCAGGAGGCAGAGCCGACGTGAGCGCAATCCCCCCGGGCGCCGGCCCCCGACCCCTGCCCGGAACCCGTCGTACCGGACGGGCCGCGCTCGTGGGGGCGGTCTGCGCGGCACTGGCCGTGGGGCTGACCGGCTGCGGCGAGGAGGAAGACCCGGACGCCGGCACCAACGGCATGGGAAAGCTGCCCGCCGCGAAGATCGAGTCCAAGGCGCGGGCCGCGGCCCAGCGCGCCGATACGGTGCACCTCTCCGGCAATGTCGTCAGCCAGGGCCGCACCTACAAGCTCGACATGAGCCTGGCCAAGGACGGCGCCAAGGGCGAGCTGACCACGAAGGCCGCCGCCTTCCAGTTGCTGCGGGTCGGCGAGGCGCTCTATCTGAAGGCGGACGCGGCCTTCTGGGCCGGTGAGAAGAGCGGCCGGTCGGGCGCGCCCGACCAGGCGGCGAACAAACTCGGCGGCAAATACGTCAAGGTGCCCGCCAAAGACCCCGTCTACAAGCGCTTCAGCGGCTTCACCGACAAGGACACCCTGCTCGCCGGTCTGCTCGGGCTGCACGGCAAGCTGACCGCCGGGGACCGCGACGACCTCGACGGGGTCCGCACCATCCGGCTCACCGCCGCCGCGGGCTCCGGCGGCACCCTGGACGTCTCGCTGGAGGGCACGCCCTACCCGCTGCGGCTGCGGCGCGCCGGCGGCGCGGGCGTGGTGCGGTTCGCCGACTGGGGCAAGAGCGTGGACCTCAAGGCCCCGCCCAAGGACCAGGTCGTGGACTACGGCCCCCGGATCTCCGGCGGCGGCCGGTAACGGGGCGCGGCCGGCCAGTACCCCTCGCTGTCGCCGGGCGGGGCGGGGCAGGGGCCTGACGGCCCGGAGTCAGCCCTTGCGCCCCCGCCGCAGCAGCTTCGGCAGCGCGGCCGGGACGGGCCGCCGGGTGATCGCGGAGCTCGCCAGCGGCGGTGCGGCGTGCGACTCCTCGGGCATCTGTCCGGGACGCTGTGTGGTGCCCCCGGTCGGCTCCAGCCGCAGCACCCGGCACTCGCGCGCCCAGCGCTCCGTGAGGGTGTCCGCGTCCGGCGCGTTGAGCCGCTTGCCCTTGAGCTCGTCGACCGCGGCCCGCCAGGCCTCGCTCTCCGGCGCCAGCTCGACGACCCCGGCCTGCCAGGCGACCAGCCGGCCGCCCTTGTCCTTGCTGCGGACGGTGACCGTCGCGGTCCCGCCGTCGGTCAGCCCGAGGTCGGCCAGCGGCTGCTCGCCGGCGCCGTCCCCGATGAGGCAGGCGGCTCCGTCGAGCCACAGATGCCACAGCGCACGGGACGGGCCCGCCGTCCCCCGTACCCAGATGAGGCCGGACTTCTTCGTGGCCTCTTCGATGAGCGCCCGATCCTGCAGGGCCTGCGACACGGTCTCCGTCATACGGCTCAGCCTAATCGCCCCGGCCACGGGCGACCGGGGCCGCCCAGGCGCTGAGATGCGCGGACCCGCGGGCCGCGGCGGCGGACGGCGACGGGCGGCCCCGCGTGCGGGTGCCGGGAGCCGGGGTCACAGCCAGCCGTTGCGCTTGAACCCGCGGTGGATGCCGAAGCAGATGGCGACCGTCGCCAGCAGCACGGCCGGATAGCCGAACTTCCAGTGGAGCTCGGGCATGTAGTCGAAGTTCATGCCGTAGATCCCGGCGATCATCGTGGGCACGGCGAAGATCGCCGCCCATGCCGTGATCTTGCGCATGTCCTCGTTCTGCGCGACGGCGGCCTGGGCGAGGTTGGCCTGGAGGATGGAGTTGAGCAGATCGTCGAAGGACAGCACCTGCTCGTTGACCCGCGCCAAGTGGTCGGCGACATCCCGGAAGTACTTCTGGATGTCGGAGTCCACCAGCCGCATCGGACGCTCGCTCAGCAGCTGCATCGGCCGCAGCAGCGGCGACACCGCCCGCTTGAACTCCAGTACCTCACGCTTGAGTTGGTAGATCCGTCCGGCGTCGCCGCCCTTGGGGGAGCCCTTGCTGCCGGGGCCCTTGCCGTTGGAGCCGGAGCTGAAGACGTCGATCTCCACCTCGTCGATGTCGTCCTGCACCGCGCCGGCCACCGCCATGTAGCCGTCGACGACCTGGTCGGCGATGGCGTGCAGTACCGCGGACGGCCCCTTGGCCAGCAGCTCCGGGTCGTCCTGCAGCCGGTGCCGCAGCGCGCGCAGCGAGCCCTGGCCGCCGTGCCGCACGGTCACGATGAAGTCCCGGCCGGTGAAGCACATCACCTCGCCGGTCTCCACGACCTCGCTGGTGGCGGTCAGCTCGGCGTGCTCGACGTAGTGGACCGTCTTGAAGACGGTGAACAGCGTCTCGTCGTAGCGCTCCAGCTTGGGCCGCTGGTGGGCGTGCACGGCGTCCTCGACGGCGAGCGGGTGCAGCCCGAACTCCTGGGCGATACCGGCGAATTCGGCCTCGGTCGGCTCGTGCAGCCCGATCCAGGCGAAGCCGCCCTCGGCCCGGACGCCGGCCATCGCCTCGGCCGGGGTGACGTGCTCGCTCACCCGGCGGCCCTCGCGGTAGACACCGCAGTCGACGATGGCGCTGTTCGGGCAGACGGGGGCGGATGCGGCGTAGTGGTACGAGGGGTCGTCGCGACGCCGGGACGGACGGACGGCGGCGCGCAGGTCGCGGATCATCGACATGGCAGGCTCCTTCACGGGCCGGCCGTCAGCGCGGGCGCGGGGGGCAACGCTGCCCGGAACGTGGACGTACGAGGCGTCATCGGCCGTACGTCCGCAAAGCGGGCGGCGCTCCGTGCGGGGGCACTGACGGCAGTTCGCAGAAAACACGGAACAAAGAGTCGAAGGCGCTCTTCCGTCATCTACTTCCGGCGCAAAGGTGCTTCCCTGGTTTCACCGCTGAGCGGCTGGGTACGGAAGCTCTCGGATCAGGAGATTCGCTGCGCGAGGGGGATGACGGGAGAACTATCGGTACTGCACGGTCGACTCGGATCCACCGCAGCCCCACCTCCTCCGGCCGGTCCCCGTTGGGGGACGACGTCATTCCCTGACCAGACGGCAAGGCTATCAGCCGCCTGAAGCGTTACGGTGCCGCTTTGCCCGTTCGATACGAAGAACGGGGACGCCGCACAGCAGCCCGTCGAGGGGTGACGGCCGGGCACGGGACCGGCCGTATGCTCGCGCCATGTCTGACGTTCTTGAGCTGGTCGAGGCCCGGTTGCGGACAACCCTGGGCGAGCCGGACGCGCGCGCCGCCGTCACTTTCCTCGGGACCGACCGTATCGAGGTCCTCCGCTTCGTGGACAGCGGGGTGGTCCGTTACGCCACGCTCGGGATGTCCGCGCAGCCCATGGCCGACCCCACCGCCGTGCTGGCCGATCCCCTGCGCGGCCCGCGCGCCGAACTCGTGCTGTCCGTACGGGCCGGCCGCGCCGACACCGACAAGGCGCTCCGGGCGCTCGCCGTGCTCGCCGCGTCCCCGCAGGTCGAGGGGGTGGTCGTGGCGCCCGGCGCCTCGCTGGACGTGGGTGAGCCGCTGTGGCCGGGCGCGGCCTTCACCTCGGTGCTGGTCGCCTCGCCCGGTGGTCTCGTCGAGGACCTCGAACTGGATGAGCCGATGGAGCCGGTCCGCTTTCTGCCGCTGCTGCCGATGACGCCCAACGAGGCGGCCTGGAAGCGGGTGCACGGCGCCGAGGCCCTGGAGAAGCGCTGGCTGGAGCACGGTACGGATCTGCGCGATCCGCTGCGCGCGGGCGTTCCGCTCGACTGAGCCGCGAGCCGCCGGGCAGTGGTGCGCCCCGTCGGCCCTCCGGAGGGAGGGCGGACGGGGCGTCAGTTTTCTTGCGGGGGTTCCTTGCGGGGGCGGGCGCGGCGGCCGGTGCGGCTCAGCGGGCGAAGGCCGTGACCCCGTCCTCCGTGGCGTGCTGCGGGGCCCGCTCCTCGGCCTCGGTGGTCAGCGCCCGGCGCCGGACCGCGACGATGACGGTGCCGGTCACCGCCGCACCGGCCGCGACCACGAAGGGGAGGTGGACATCGGTCCACTCCTCGATCTTGGGCGCGAGGAACGGCGCGGCCGCCGCCGCGAACCAGCGCACGAAGTTGTAGCCGGCGCTCGCCACCGGGCGCGGAGCGTCCGAGACGCCCAGCGCCAGTTCCGTGAAGACGGTGTTGTTCAGGCCGATGAAGGCGCCGGACAGGACGGTGCAGACGATGGCGGTGGTGTGGTCGCCGTAGCCCAGCACGAGCAGATCGGCGGCGAGCAGCAGCAGCGAGGCGCACAGCACCTTCAGCGAGCCGAAGCGGTGCTGCAGCCGGGGCGCCACGATCACCGAGAACACCGCGAGCAGCACACCCCAGGCGAAGAAGACACCGCCCGACTTGTAGGGGGACATGTTCAGCACGAACGGGGTGAAGGCCAGCACCGTGAAGAACGCGTAGTTGTAGAAGAACGCGGAGACGGCGGTGGCGGCCAGCCCGCCGTGGCCGAGCGCCTTGACCGGGGCGAGGAGCGAGGTCCTGGCGGCCGGCTTCGGCTGCTCCTTGAGGAAGGCCGTGATGGCGAGGAAGCCGACGGCCATCAGGACGGCGGTCCCGAAGAACGGGTAGCGCCACTCCATGTCACCGAGGACCGCGCCCAGCAGCGGGCCGCAGGCCATGCCGAGGCCCAGCGCGGACTCGTACAGCAGGATCGCGGCGCTGCTCCCGCCGGTCGCCGCGCCCACGATCACCGCCAGGGACGTGGAGACGAACAGGGCGTTGCCCAGGCCCCAGCCCGCCCGGAAGCCGACCAGTTCGGCGACGGACCCCGACATTCCGGAGAGCGCCGCGAAGACCACCACGAGCGCCAGCCCGGCCAGCAGCGTCTTGCGGCCGCCGATGCGGCTGGAGACGAAGCCGGTGACCAGCATCGCGACGGCGGTGATCAGGAAGTAGGAGGTGAAGAGGAGGGAGACCTGGCTGTTGGTGGCGTGCAGGCCCCGGGCGATCGAGGGGAGGATCGGGTCGACGAGGCCGATGCCCATGAAGGCCACGACCGAGGCGCCCGCCGTGGCCCAGACGGCCTTCGGCTGGCGGAGCAGGGAGGTGCCGCCCTCCTCGAACGGATCGTCCGCGCCGCTGTGGCCGCCGTTCTTCGTGCCGCTCATGCTGCGGTTCCCCTTCCTGTTGCCGGTTGCGTATCCCTGGTCCGCGGCGGCCCGGTGCGACCGCCGAGATCGTTGACCTTTACACACAATAAGTTAGGCGTTCTAAAGAATGCAAGCTGCAACTAGTTGCCCGGCGGGGGCGGGCCGGCCGGGGAAAGCGGTCAATTGCGCGGCGGCGTACGTGATTCGGGGCACACCGGTCGGGTGATCGTCCTTGACGCGGCGGCGGGGCTGGAGGACCGTGGGTCCCTATGAGGGGCGAACCCAGTTGCCCGAAGTGCGGAGGCCGGGTAAGGGCGCCCGGTCTCTTCTCCGACACCTGGCAGTGCGCCCTGCACGGCACCGTGCATCCACTCCAGCCGGTCGTCCCGCCGAGCGTCGAGGCGCTCGGCGTTGTCGTGCACCGCGCCCAGGTGCCCGTATGGATGCCCTGGCCGCTGCCGGTCGGCTGGCTGTTCACCGGTGTGGCCTGCGCCGGCGACGACCGCAGCGGCGGCCGGGCGACCGCGGTGGCCTGCACGGGCCCCAGTCCGCTCGGCGGCCCCGGCGAACTGCTGCTGATCGCCGAGGAACTGGGCGTCGGACTCGGCGCGCGCTACGCGGGCATCGACGGCCCCGACCCCGGCCGCCACATCTGCGTCGACAAGCACCCGCACGGCAAGGTGCTCGCCGCCGGCCGCCCGACCCCGCTGTGGCATGTCGACGACGCGCCCCCGGACCGCGCGGTCTTCGCGGGTGAGGCACGCGGGCTGTGGATCTGGGCGATCGCCTGGCCCGAGCAGTCGGGTCTGATGATGTACGACGAGCTGGTGCTGACCGATCTGCGCGAGGCCGGGGCCGAGGTGGATCTGCTGCCGTGCGGTGCGCTGTCGCCGCGGATCCTGGGCTGACCGCCGGGCCTGTGGTCCGGGCCGCTGCGGCCGTCCGGCGGGGGCGGGTGCCACCCGGCCGCCCGGTATCCTGCTGAGGTCCCCTTACGGTGTACCTGTACCCGGCGTGTCCCGGGCCCCGTCCCCCGTCCGTCCCGCAGCAGTCTGGAGTCCGCGTCGTGCGCATCGATCTGCACACCCACTCCACGGCCTCCGACGGTACGGACACCCCCACCGAGCTGGTGCGCAACGCCGCGGCCGCCGGTCTGGACGTCGTCGCGCTGACCGACCACGACACCGTCGGCGGCCACGCCGAGGCACGGGCGGCGCTGCCCGGGGGGCTGACGCTGATCACCGGCGCCGAACTCTCCTGCCGGATCGACGGGGTGAGCCTCCATATGCTCGCCTACCTCTTCGACCCCGAGGAGCCCGAGCTCGCCCGCGAGCGGGAGCTGGTGCGGGACGACCGGGTGCCGCGGGCCCAGGGCATGGTCGCCAAGCTGCGGGACCTCGGTGTGCCGATCACCTGGGAGCAGGTCGCCCGGATCGCCGGGGACGGCGCCGTGGGGCGGCCGCACATCGCCACCGCCCTCGTCGACCTGGGCGTGGTCCCCACCGTCTCCGACGCCTTCACCTCCGAGTGGCTCGCCAATGACGGCCGGGCGTACGTGCAGAAGCACGAGCTCGACCCGTTCGACGCGATCCGGCTGGTCAAGGCGGCGGGCGGGGTCACCGTCTTCGCGCACCCGCTGGCCGTCAAGCGCGGCAGCTGCGTACCGGAGAGCGCGATAGCCGAACTCGCCGCGGCCGGCCTCGACGGCATCGAGGTCGACCACATGGACCACGATGACCCGACCCGCGCGCGGTTGCGCGGTATGGCCGCCGAACTCGGCCTGCTGACCACCGGCTCCAGCGACTACCACGGCAGCCGTAAGACCTGCCGCCTCGGCGAATACACCACCGACCCCGAGATCTACGGCGAGATCGTGCGCCGCGCGACCGGCGCCTTCCCCGTTCCCGGCACCGGCGGCTGAGCCCGCCGCGGCCGGCTGCCGCGCCGCGCGCCCCGGTCCGCAGGGCCGTCACCCTTCAACGGGCCGTTTCGGTCCGGGCGATCAGCGGACCCCTGCCCGGCCATCCCACCACCCCCTTTCTTACGGGCCCGCGTCCGCGCGCCGGTCCGTGGCTCATCCCGTACCACCTCTCGCAAGGCCTTCACCGTGTTCGACGTCGCCGTCTTCAGTACTCTTTTCGTCACCCTGTTCGTGATCATGGATCCGCCGGGCATCACCCCGATCTTCCTGGCCCTGACCTCCGGCCGGCCGGCCAAGGTGCAGCGCCGGATGGCCTGGCAGGCGGCCGCCGTCGCCTTCTGTGTCATCGCCCTCTTCGGCCTCTTCGGCCGGCAGATCCTGGGGCGGCTGCACATCTCCACACCCGCGCTGATGATCGCGGGAGGTCTGCTGCTCCTGCTGGTCGCGCTGGATCTGCTGACCGGCAAGTCGGAGGAGCCGACCCAGACCAAGGACGTCAATGTGGCGCTGGTGCCGCTGGGCATGCCGCTGCTGGCCGGGCCCGGCGCGATCGTGTCGGTGATCCTCGCGGTGCAGCACGCCCACGGCGTCGCCGCGCAGATCTCCGTCTGGGCGGCGATCGCGGCGATCCATGTGGTGCTGTATCTGGTGATGCGGTTCTCGCTGGTGATCATCCGTGTGATCAAGGACGGGGGAGTGGTCCTGGTCACGCGGCTGGCGGGCATGATGCTCTCCGCGCTCGCCGTACAGCAGATCATCAACGGCGTACTGCAGGTGATCGAGTCGGCGGCCTGACGCCCCGGCGGCCCACGGCCGCGGACAGCGCAGCGCCCCCGTACGACCTGTGCGTACGGGGGCGCTCGTGCGGTGCGGCCGATCGCGGCCGGCCGTCAGGTGTCGTGCGTGAGATGTCGTGCGTCAGATCTCGTGCGTCGTCGGACGGTGGAACTCGGTGTTAGCGGACGGCGGTGTCGGCCGGCCGGATGTAGATGCGCTGGCCCGTCGAGGCGGCCTGCTGCACGATCCGGTTGACGGAGGCGGCGTCCACGACGGTGCTGTCCACGGCGGTGCCGTCGACATCGTCCAGGCGCATGATCTCGAAGCGCATACGGCTTCTCCCTTCGTCTGATCCTCCTGTGGAGAACTCTTGAGCCGGAGCTGCCCGGCGTCACTGCCCGGCGCTCCGTACTGGTAGAACGTCCTGCCCAGTGCAATCATTCCCTACGCTAAAGAAAAATTTCGACGGTCTAAGTACGCCCGCGGGGGAGCGGTTGTGCCCGCAGAGTGACCGCCCGGACAATGGGGCCGGTATGAATGACGTCCAGCCCACGGGCCCCACCGACCTCGCCGCGCTCGCCGCCGGTATCGAGCGCACCAATGAGCTGCTCACGCGGGTGCTCGCCGAGGTCGCCACCACCCCGTCCACCCATGCGGCCTTCGTTGACGCGGGCTATGTGTACGCCGCGGCGGGCCGGCTGGTCGCCGGCACGGAGGACCGCAAGGCCTTCGACCTGGACGCGGAAGGGATCATCGAGGCCTTTATCGACAAGGCCCGGATGATCTTCCCGGACAGCCGGCTGCTGCGCGTCTACTGGTACGACGGCGCCCGCCGCCGTATCCACACCCAGGAGCAGCAGCGGATCGCCGAGCTGCCCGACGTGAAGGTCAGGCTCGGCAACCTCAACGCCAACAACCAGCAGAAGGGCGTCGACTCCCTGATCCGTTCGGACCTGGAGTCGCTGGCCCGGCACCGCGCGATCAGCGACGCGGTGCTGATCGGCGGCGACGAGGACCTGGTCTCCGCGGTGGAGGCGGCACAGGGCTACGGCGCACGGGTCCACCTCTGGGGCATCGAGGCCTCCGGCGGCCGCAATCAGGCCGAGCCGCTGCTGTGGGAGGTCGACAGTGCGCGCACCTTCGACCTGGAGTTCTGCAAGCCGTACGTCACCCGGCGGGCCGGTGTCGACTTCTCCGACCAGCCGGTGGGCGAGGGGCCGGCGCCCAGCCGCGACGATGTGCGCTTCGTCGGCGCACAGGTCGCCGCCCAGTGGCTGTCGGAACGCGGCCGCGAGTGGGTGGCCGGGCTGCTCCCCGGTCACCCCTATCTGCCCGGCGCCGTCGACCAGGAACTCCTGACCGCGTCGGAGGCGCTGCTGCGGCACTCCCTGCGCGGCCATGCCGATCTGCGCCGGGTCCTGCGCGACGGCTTCTGGGACCACGTTCAGGGGCAGTACTAGGGCCTGTCCGATGGGTCAGGGCCGGGTCCGCCGCGGTCGGGGCCGGCGGGGTGCGAAGGGCCGGATCAGGCCCGCGCGAGCAGCTCCGTGAGGCGGTCGAAGAAGCCCGACCAGCCCGCCTCCGCCTGGCGGTACTGCTCGGAGGTGAGATTGCCGCCGAGCTGACGGAAGGCCATCTCCGTACGGTCCCCGAGGGCGGTCAGGGTGACCCGGACGATCTCGCCCTCGATGCCGTCCGGCGCGGACGCGTCCTTGAGCGTGAACTCCAGCCGCTCCGGGGGCGCGACCTCACGGTAGACCCCGGAGAACGGCAGCTCACCGCCGTCCGGGGTCTGCATCACCAGACTCCAGACCCCGCCCGGCCGGGGGTCCATCGTCATCCGGTCGACCGGCACCGTCAGCTCCCCGCCGAACCAGTACCCGAAGTGCTCGGGCGTCGTCCACGCCTCGAAGACCAGCTCGGGGCGGGCATCGAAGGTCCGGGTGAGCGCGATGCCATGGGGGCCTTCGGGGTCGGCCGGGGGAGTCGCCGGATTCTCGGTCATCAGGGAGCCCTTCGTGCGAAGCCGGTGCGGACCGGGCGCCGGTGCCGGCCCGTCTCCCTCGATGCTCGCCGAACCGCCCGGCGCTGTCCTGGCGACACCGCCCGCTCGGCCCACACGGCCCGGCCTCAGCCCACCCCGCTCCAGAACCCCGCCAGCGCCTCGGCCGTCTTCTCCGGGCGTTCGGCGTTGGGGGAGTGCTCGGCGCCCTCGATGACGGTGCGCCGGGCGGACAGCCGCTCGGCCATGGCGTCCATCCACGACACCGGCCAGGCATAGTCGACGGCGCCGGAGACGACATGGGTGGCCAGCCCCGTACGGGCCAGCTCCGCCACCCGGTCGGGCTCCTCCAGCATCTGCCGGCCGGTCGCGATCAGCTGCTCGGGGACGGTGTTCAGCCAACGACGGTGCAGGAACGCGCCGACCTCCGGCGGCGTCGCCGCGTCCGCCGCCTCCGGGGGATCCAGTTCGCGCATCGCCCGCCAGACGCTCTCCATGTCGAGCGTGCCGAGCGCCTCGATCAGCATCCGTACCCGGGCCTGCTGGGACGCCTCGATGGCGGCGGGCCCGGAGCTGAGCACGGTGAGGGAACGGAACGGGGCCGCGTCCAGCAGCACGGCGGCCCGGGTGATCAGCCCGCCCAGGGAGTGCCCCAGCAGATGGACCGGCCCGCTGTCCGGCTCCTGTACGGCCCGCGCCTGAGCCAGCACATCGAGAGCCAACTCCCTTTGCGCATACGCCAGTTCATCGCGCGGACCGGGGGATTCGTGCTGCCCGCGGCCGTCCACCGCGACCGCCCGGAACCCGGCCGCGGCGAGCGGTTCCAGCAAGGCGACGAAGTCCTCCTTGCTGCCGGTGAATCCGGGCACCAGCAGGGCGGTCCCGATCGGTGCGGCCTCGGGCCGGGCGTCCTGCACGGCGAACGAGCCGCGCTCGGTGTCGAGTCGGTACGCACGGGCGCACGGGGGCAGTGTGAGGGTGGGCGGCCTGCTCATGAGGTGAGGTTATCCGGGCCGGACGGCGAAACGGGGCCGGGACGCCGACGACCCGGCACCCGCAGTGCGGGGCCGGGTCGTCGGGCCGGAAGGGTCCGGCGTGGTCCGGGAGGGTCAGCTCTCGGGAGTCGCCTCGGCCACGGCGGCCTTGGCGCGGGTGCGGCGGCGCACCGGCTTGGCCTCGGCGGCCTCGGGAGCGTCCGCGGCCGGCTTGGCGGCGGCGCTCTTCCGCGTCCGCTTCGGCTTGGCCGGAGCGTCCTCGGCGGCGGGGGCGTCCACCGTGGCCTCGGCGGCCTTGGCGGCCGCGGTCTTCCGCGTCCGCTTGGGCTTGGCCGGAGCCTCGACAGCGCCCTCGGCGGTGTCCACCGCGGCCTCGGCGGCCTTGGCGGCTGCGGCCTTGCGCGTCCGCTTGGGCTTGGCCGGAGCCTCGACAGCACCTTCGGCGGTGTCCACCGCGGCCTCGGCGGCCTTGGCGGCGGCCGTCTTACGGGTCCGCTTCGGCTTGGCCGGAGCCTCCACCACGGTGTCCGCGGCCTCGACCACGGACTCCGTCACCACGGCCGGCGCCGTCTCCACGGCAGCCTTGGCGGCGCTACGGCTACGGCGGCGCGGCTTGGCCGGCGCCTCGGCGGGCTCCGGCACGGCCACGGACTCGGCGGCGATCGCCGCGCCCTCGGCCGCCAGCGCCCTCGCGGCGACCTCGACGGTCTGGAAGCTCTCGGTGTCCACCGGACGCGCGACCCGGGCACGGCGGCGGCGCGGCTTGGCGGGCTCGGCCGGAGCCTCGGCCACCACGGCGGCGGACTCGGTCACCACGGTGGCGGCCTCCGTCACCACGGCGGCGGTGGGCGCGGCCTCGGCGACCGGCGCCGGCGCGGCAGCACCGGACTGGCCCGAGCGGGTACGGCGACGCCGGCGCGGCTGCCGCGGTCCGGCGGCCTCCGTGCCCTCGCTGCTCTCGGCGGCAGCGGGCGACCCGGTCGTCTGCGCCTCGGAGCCGGCCGGGCCGTCCAGCGGAGTGCCGCCACGGGTGCGGCGGCGCTGCCGCGGAGTACGGGTGCGCGCGGGGCGCTCCTCCTCCACGACGGCGCCCTTACGGGGACCACGGCCACGGCCGCCGGTCTCGCCCAGGTCCTCGACCTCTTCCGCGGCCAGCCCGGCCCGGGTGCGCTCGGCGCGCGGCAGCACGCCCTTGGTGCCCTCGGGGATGTTCAGCTGCGCGTAGAGGTGCGCCGAGGTGGAGTAGGTCTCCTCCGGCTCGTCGAACGCCAGGTCCAGCGCCTTGTTGATCAGCTTCCAGCGCGGGATGTCGTCCCAGTCGACGAGGGTGACCGCGGTGCCCTTGGCGCCCGCGCGGCCCGTACGGCCGATGCGGTGCAGGTAGGTCTTCTCGTCCTCGGGCGACTGGTAGTTGATGACATGGGTCACACCCTCGACGTCGATACCGCGGGCGGCGACATCGGTGCAGACCAGGACATCGACCTTGCCGTTGCGGAAGGCGCGCAGCGCCTGCTCACGGGCGCCCTGGCCGAGGTCGCCGTGCACCGCGCCGGAGGCGAAGCCACGGCGCGCGAGCTGGTCGGCGATATCGGCGGCGGTCCGCTTCGTACGGCAGAACACCATCGCCAGGCCCCGGCCCTCGGCCTGCAGGATGCGGGCGACCATCTCCGGCTTGTCCATGGAGTGGGCACGGAAGACGTGCTGGGTGGTGTTGCGGACGGTCTGGCCCTCGTCGTCCGGCGCGGTGGCGCGGATGTGCGTGGGCTGCGACATGTAGCGGCGGGCCAGGGAGATGACCTGGCCGGGCATGGTCGCGGAGAACAGCATCGTCTGGCGCTTGGCCGGCAGCAGCTGGATGATCTTCTCGACGTCGGGCAGGAAGCCCAGGTCGAGCATCTCGTCGGCCTCGTCCAGAACCAGGCTCTTGACCTGCGAGAGGTTCAGCTTCTTCTGGCCCGCCAGGTCGAGAAGGCGGCCGGGCGTGCCGACGACGACGTCGACGCCCTTCTTCAGCGCCTCGACCTGCGGCTCGTAGGCACGGCCGCCGTAGATGGCCAGCACCCGGACATTGCGCACCTTGCCGGCGGTGAGCAGGTCATTGGTGACCTGCTGGCACAGCTCGCGGGTGGGCACGACCACCAGGGCCTGCGGGGCCTCGGTCAGCTCCTCGGGCCGGGCACGGCCCGCCTCGACGTCCGCGGGGACCCTGACGCGCTCGAGGAGCGGCAGGCCGAAGCCCAGGGTCTTGCCCGTACCGGTCTTGGCCTGGCCGATGACGTCGTTGCCGGAGAGGGCGACGGGGAGCGTCAGCTCCTGGATGGGAAAGGGGGAGATGATGCCGACGGCTTCCAGCGCCTCGGCCGTCTCGGGGAAAATCCCGAGGTCTCGAAATGTAGACAGAATCTTGCCTCTTCTGTGAGACGCGGCGTGAGGCGGCGAAGGGGGTCGTACCGCACCTTCGTACGGGTTCGTACGGGCCGGCCGGAGACGGCCGGTGGGGCGGGACCACTGCCAACGCTCAGGCACTCCTGCCGCGAGCGGTGTCCCTCCTGCTGTGCGTATGTCTGCTACGCGCCGCAAAAGAGGGCGGTCGGTTTGGAGCCGATCGGGCCACCGACCGGGCATCCGCTTCGTGGAACGACCCACCGATACTCGGCAGGTCCAAATACCACTGTACCCCGGATATGGCGCGCCCATCCGAAGGCTTGTATGAGTGAGGAATACATCACGGCCTGGTCCGGCCTCCGGGCGCCGGCTACGACCGTCGTTCGTACGAGGGAACGGCAGTGGCTGACCAGGGCCTTCCCCGAACCGCCGAGCGGGCTATTGTGCCGGTCATGGGAACGCCTGACAACGCCGCGGCTGACGCGCAAGAACACACCGGGATCGCCGCCCAGAACTGGGCGCAGGCATCCGCCGACCCGCAGTACAGGGCCGCCGTGATCGATCTGCTCGGCGCGCTCGCATACGGCGAGCTGTCCGCCTTCGAGCGCCTGGCGGAGGACGCCAAGCTCGCGCCGACGATGGACGACAAGGCCGAACTGGCCAAGATGGCCTCGGCCGAGTTCCACCACTTCGAGCGGCTGCGGGACCGGCTCGCACGGATCGAGGCGGAGCCGAACGAGGCGATGGAGCCGTTCGCCGCCGCCCTGGACGAGTTCCACCGCCAGACCGCGCCGTCGGACTGGCTGGAAGGCCTGGTCAAGGCCTATGTCGGCGACTCGATCGCCAGTGACTTCTACCGCGAGGTCGCGGCCCGGCTGGACTCCGACACCCGTGATCTGGTGCTGGCCGTGCTGGACGACACCGGGCACGCCTCGTTCGCCGTGGAGAAGGTGCGCGCGGCCATCGAGGCCGAGCCGCGGGTCGGCGGGCGGCTGGCGCTGTGGGCACGCCGTCTGATGGGCGAGGCGCTCTCGCAGGCGCAGCGGGTGGTCGCGGACCGCGACGCGCTCTCCACGATGCTGGTGGGCGGCGTGGCCGACGGCTTCGACCTCGCGGAGGTGGGCCGGATGTTCTCGCGGATCACCGAGGCGCACACCAAGCGGATGGCGGCGCTGGGGCTCGCGGCCTGACGTTCTTGCCGGGCGCCGGGCGGTTCAGGCCGTCCGGTGCCCCTTCAGTGCCGGTGCCGGCCGCCGAAGGCGGCGGTGCGGCGGGCGCACCAGGACCGACAGCAGGGCCGCCCCGACGGCGACCGAGGCGACCATCACCTGGACGGGATATCCCGGGCCGAGGATCGAGCGGGTCAGCACGGCGCCGAGCAGCGCCGCGACCGGGCCCGTCGCCAGCGTGAGGGCGCGCGAGGGGAAACGGTCGGGCAGCCATCGCGTGGCGGACAGGGCGATGGCAAAGCCGATGAGCAGGGCGCCGAGTGCTTCCCAGATCATGCTGTTCCCTCCCGCGTGACAACGCCGATCGGTCGAACAAATCGGTCGTAGGCGGTCGTACCCAGGGGGCACCGGCAGCAACCCTCCCGGCGCCGGTCCGCTGCCTGATCAGCCCAGCCGAACCGACTCGAACGGCCTGATCTGCGCAAATGCGACGGCCAGGGGCCCGGAACCGGCGCGCGGCCGAGCCGCGAGAAGACACGGAAAGGCGGCGGCCCGGAGAGGAGATCCCCGGGCCGCCGCCTCTGTCACGTCATGGGCGCCGCAGTCGGCGCCCCCTGCTCAGAGCGCGCCGAATCCGACCTTGCGGGCGGTCGGCTCGCCGATCTCCACATAGGCCAGCCGGTCCGCCGGGACCAGGACCTTGCGACCGTGGTCGTCCACCAGGCTCAGCAGCTGTGACTTGCCGCCCAGCGCGTCGGACACCGCGCTCTCGACCTCTTCGGCAGACTGCCCGCTCTCCAGAATGATCTCGCGGGGCGCGTGCTGCACGCCGATCTTGACCTCCACGGCTTTTGTCCCTCCGACGGTCAGTTGGGGTGCGCGGCCATCCGCGCCGTACGCAGCACACATTAGCCCGGTACGGGGATGCGCAGGACGCCTTGGGCCACGCCCGCAGCGAACAGGGTCAGTGCGTGTCGCCGCCCTGCAGCGGGAAGCCGGCGATGCCCTTCCACGCGAGCGACGTCAGCAGCTGCACCGCGGTGTCCCGCGGGACCTGGCTCTCCGAGGACAGCCAGTAGCGCGCCACCACCTGGGAGACCCCGCCCAGGCCCACGGCCAGCAGCATCGACTCGTCCTGCGACAGGCCGGTGTCCTCGGCGATCACCGCGCTTATGGCCTCGGCGCACTCCAGCGACACCTTGTCCACGCGCTCGCGGACCGCCGGGTCATTGGTGAGGTCCGACTCGAACACCAGCCGGAAGGCGCCGCCCGGGTCCTCCACGTACGCGAAGTAGGCGTCCATCGTCGCCGCGACCCGCTGCTTGTTGTCGGTCGTCGACGCCAGCGCCGCCCGCACCGAGTGCAGCAGCGACTCGCAGTGCTGGTCGAGCAGGGCGAGGTAGAGGTCCAGCTTGCCCGGGAAGTGCTGGTAGAGCACCGGCTTGCTGACGCCCGCCCGCTCGGCGATGTCGTCCATCGCGGCCGCGTGGTAGCCCTGCGCCACAAAAACTTCCTGGGCGGCGCCCAGAAGCTGGTTGCGCCGGGCTCGACGTGGCAGGCGTGTGCCCCGCGGGCGCGCCGCCTCGGTCTGCTCGATGGCGCTCACGCTGCCTCCCAGAAATTGTTCCGTACGCGGCCAGTACAAGGTGGTGCACCGCGCCCGCCATCGTACTTTTGGGTAACCCGGCTGTGCGCGGTCCGGGCCGAGAATTTATGCCCGGCCCCGATAGCGGAAGCCGACATAACGCCCCAGGTCATCGGTATTCGTCTTCGTTGAGCTCCACGACGCGGGCCTGTTCGGCTCGATCCGCCTCGTTCGCCGAGTCCGGGTCGACGGGGGTCGGCGGCTCGTCGCGGTGCGGGGTGACGTCGGTGTACTGCTCCGCCGCGTCCGCTTCCGGTGCTTCGACATCGAATTCGGTGGCGTCGCTCTCGTCCTCGAAAGTATCCGGGTCTGTCGGGTCGACGCGCATGGTGGCTCCCTTTCTCGCGTGCTCGCTTCGACGGCTGGTGCCTGGCATGACAGCAGGGGCCGGGGCGGCTGCCCTCGCCTACGAGCGTAGGAGAGTGGCCGCGGCAGCGCGATGCGGTGTGTGACCGCGGACACACGATCGGGGGCGTGATCGTCTCGTAACATCGACGCATGTCTTCGACCGAGTCGCCGGACACCGCGACCGCCGCCCTCCCGGTGCCCCCGGCCGGCCCCGGCCGGCACGGTGCGGCGGAGACGGTGCGCACCGTGACCCTGCCGGGTCTGACGCTGACCGTACGGGCACCGGCCGGACGGCCCGCCACGCGGGACGGCGACGGACACGCCGGCGCCGGGCGGGACCGCGAGCCCGCGCTCTACGTCCATGGCCTCGGCGGCTCCTCGCAGAACTGGTCGGACCTGATGCCGCTGCTCGCCGACCGGGTGGACGGCGAGGCGGTCGACCTGCCCGGCTTCGGGCACTCACCGCCGCCGCACGACGGCAACTACTCCGTCTCCGCGCAGGCCCGCGCGGTCATCCGCTACCTCGACGCGGCCGGGCGCGGCCCCGTCCACCTCATCGGCAACTCCATGGGCGGCGCCGCCTCCACCCGCGTGGCGGCGGTGCGCCCCGACCTCGTGCGCACCCTGACGCTGATCTCTCCGGCGCTGCCCGAGCTGCGCCCGCAGCTGACGGCTGTGCCCACCGCGCTGCTCGCCGTACCCGGCATCGCCGGGCTCTTCGGCCGGCTCACCCACGACTGGACGCCCGAGCGCCGCACCCGTGAGGTGCTGGCGCTCTGCTACGGCGACCCCGGCCGGGTCAGCCCGGAAGGGTTCAACGCCGCGGCCGACGAATATGCGCGACGGCTCGAACTCCCTTATTTCTGGGAGGTGATGGAGCGCTCGGCGCGCGGCCTGGTGAACGCCTACACGCTCGGCGGACAACATAATTTGTGGCGTCAGGCAGAGAGAGTGCTCGCTCCCACCCTTCTCGTCTACGGTGGGCGCGACCGCCTGGTCTCCTTCCGGATGGCGCGGCGGGCGGCCGCGGCGTTCCGCGGTTCGCGACTGCTGACGCTGCCGGAGGCGGGGCATGTGGCGATGATGGAGTACCCGGAGACAGTGGCGCGGGCCGTCCGTGAACTGCTCGACAGTGAAGTGACCGACGTGACCGCTGATGCGGGCAGGAGCTGACACACCCCGTGGGACGCCATAGCCGCCGAGCCCGGCCGGAAACCGCAACGGACACCCCGCCGACGGCCGGTCCGCCCGCCGACGGCCCCTCGGGGGGCACCTCACCCGGACCCGGCCCCGGACGCCGCAGACGCGAGCCGTTCGAGGGCGACGTGGTGCGCGGCGGGCATCCCGAACAGCGTGAGCCGGGCGGCGGCTGGGGCGAGTTCCCCGGGGCGCCGGCCTCCCCGGCCGCGCCCGGCCAGGGGGCGCCCTGGATTCCCCGGCCGCGCGCGGAGATGTCCGCCGGACCGGCCCTCGCCGCACCGGGCAGCGGGCCGGGACCGCGGCGTGAGTACGTGGATGCCTTCGACGCCGGGCGGTTCCCGGGCGGCCAGGGCGGTCCGGGAGGCGCGAGCGACCCGGACGACGATGTGTTCCGGGCCGGCGCGCCGCGGACGGCGGGTCAGGCGGCCGGTGCCTACGGGCCCGGCGCGGACGGGGTGGCCCCCGGCGGCCGGTACACCGGCCGTTCGGTCGTCTTCGACCGGAACGAGATCGACGAGCTGGACCGGCAGGCGGAATTCGGCGCGGACGGCGCGGGGCCGGGCGGCCCCGGGGGCCAGGACCCGGACGACGGGTTCGACGCGGAGGAGTCGCGGCACGGCGCCCAGAAGGGCGGCAAGGGCCGGACGTTCACCGGCGCGGCGGCCGCGGCGGTGACCACCGTGCTCGCCGTGGTCATCGCGGGCCAGGTCGCCGAGCAGCACAAGGAGAGCGGTGACCCGCAGCCGCGCAGCGGGAACGACCGTACCGACGGGCTCGGCGACGAGGCCTCCAGGTCGCACAGCAGGCCCACCCAGGACGCCAAGCCCGCCAGTTACGACGAGAAGATGAACCAGGTCTTCCCGCTGGATGCGGAACTGACGGCCACCGGCCGGTTCAAGCCGGCCGGCGGTGACGCCGAGGCGCCCGGCAAGGGCAAGGTGCTGCGCTATCGCGTCGACATCGAGGAGGGGCTGCCGCTGGACGGCGAGCTGTTCGCCGAGGCGGTGCACAAGACCCTCAACGACAGCCGGAGTTGGGCACACGGCGGGAAGATGGCCTTCCAGCGGGTGGGGTCCGGCGACGCCGATTTCGTGATCACGCTGGCGAGTCCGGGGACCACCGACAAGTGGTGCGCCAAGTCCAACCTCGACACCAGCCAGGACAAGGTCTCCTGCGACTCCGCGGCGACCGAACGGGTCATGATCAACGCCTATCGCTGGGCGCAGGGCGCACGGACCTACGGCCACGACAAGATGCACGCCTACCGGCAGATGCTGATCAACCACGAGGTCGGCCACCGTCTCGGACACAACCACGAGGTCTGCTCCCGGCAGGGCGCGCTGGCCCCGGTGATGATGCAGCAGACGAAGTTCCTGACGACGGACGGGGCGACCTGCCGTCCCAACTCCTGGCCGTTCCCCACCCAGCGCTGAACGGACCCGGCTCCCGGCGCGCCCGCCACGCGGGGCCGGTCCCTGCCCCGTGCCGGTCCACCCGGCAGGCGCGGGTTCCCACATAGCGCGAAGAAACGCCCTTAGGGGCGGAAAGTTACGTGCTTTCACCCCTTCCGGTGGCGCGATGGACAACCGTCCATCGCGCCACCGGCCCTTTTGCATAGCTTCTTCCTGCAGGTGGCGGCCGTGCCGCCGGCCCACCAGGGACGTCGACAGGGGAGGACGGGGGTGCACTCATGCGTATTGGACTGCTCACCGAAGGTGGCTATCCAGATGCGTCCGGTGAGGCGCACGCGTGGTGCGACCGGCTCGTGCGCGGGCTCACCGGCCATGACTTCGAGGTCTACGCCCTGAGCGCCGACGCCCGTCAGGAAGCGCGGCCCCGGCCCGAACTGCCGGAACACGTACGCCTGGTACACCGTGCCCCCCTGTGGGGCGACTTCCCCGTCGGGCACCGCCGGGCCGCCGAGGAGCGCAAGGGCCGCACCCCCGGCCGCCGCGCACGGCGCCGCTTCGCCGAGCGCTTCGGCGATCTCGTGACGGCCTTCGCCACGGTGCCCGCCGGGAGCGGGCCGGCCGGCGGCGCACCGCACGGGGGCGCGCCGACCGGAGACCCGCCCAGCGGCCCCGACAGTGCCCCCGATACGCCCGTGGCCGGGAAGGCGGACCGTTTCGCCGCCGGTCTCTACGGGCTCGCCGAACTCGCCCGGGAACACGGCGGACTGCCCGCGATGCTGCACTCCGAGGGCGCCGTACGCACCCTGGAAGCCGTCTGCCACGGCCCCCGCGCACTGCCCGCCGCCCAGGGCGCGCAGGTCAACGACCTGCTGGCGGTCACCGACCGGCTCGAACTCGCGCTCCGGCCGCTGTCCCTGGACTGGTACGGCGACCGGCACACCCCCGGTCTCGGCGGTGTGGACCTCTGTCATGCCACCTCCGGCGGCGCGGCCGCCCTCCCCGGACTGCTGGCCAAGCGCTTCTTCGGCACCCCGCTCCTGGTCACCGAGTACGGCGTCCGGCTGCGCGAGCACTACCTCGCCCGTGCCACCTCGCCGCTGAGCGTGCCGGTGCGCGCGCTGCTCGCCGCCTTCCAGGGCGCACTGGCCGCCGAGACCTACGCCCAGGCCGCACTGATCACTCCCGGCAACACCCACGCCCGGCGCTGGCAGGAGCGCTGCGGCGCCGACCGCGCCCGGCTGCGCACGGTCTACCCGGGCATGGACGCCGCCCCCTTCGCCGCGGTCGCGGACGCCGCCGCTGACGACTCCAAAACACTGGTGTGGGTCGGCAAGGTGGAGCCCGCGAAGGACCTCATCGCGCTGCTGCACGCCTTCGCGGAGGTACGGAAGGCCGAGCCGGCGGCCACGCTGCGGATCATCGGCGGGCCCGGCCGTGACCCCCGGGCGCCCGGCTATCTCGCGCACTGCCGGGCGCTGGCCGCCCAGCTCTTCCCCGACGAGGCGGCCGACGCCCGCACCGTCGGCGAGAGCCCGGTCAGCTTCGAGGAGATCGGCAGCCCCGAGGTGCCGGCCCTGGAGGACGCCTATGCCTCCGGTGCGGTGGTGGTGCTCTCCAGCGTCATCGAGGGCTTTCCGCGCTCCTTGGTGGAGGCGATGTTCTGCGGCCGCGCCACGGTGTCGACCGACGCCGGGGCGGTCTGCGAAGTCATCGGCGGCACCGGGCTGGTTGTCCCGCCGCGCAACCCCCGCGCCCTGGCCGAGGCCTGCGCGGCGCTGCTCGCCGACCCGGACCGCAGGGCCAGGCTGGGCGCGGCCGCCCGGGCGCGGGCGCTGGAGCTGTTCACCGTCGAGCAGAACGTCGCGGCATTTCGTGGCATCTACCTGGAGTTGATCTCCCGTGCCCCGGCCCGCCCGGCCGCCTGCCGCACCCGGGACGCGCACGGGGTCCCACGGCCGTTCGCCCGCCCCGCCGAGTCCCATGTCCCCGGGCGCTGGGCCGCGACCGGCACCGCCGCCAGGGCGGCCACCGTCCCGGCCGGCCGAACGCCGAGCTGGGCGGCGTCCGAGGCCGGGCGGCCCGCCGCGGTGCCGGTCGCCGACGGGGCGCGCACGGAGACCGGGGGCGGGGACGTCGTCCGGGAAAGGGGACAGGCCGTGAGACGGGATGACACGGCGGGCAACCAGGCGTGGCCGGCGCGAGGGAGAGAGCAATGGTGACCAGTGTGCTGGACGTGATCTGTGCGATGGGTGTCGTGGGTGTGGCACTGGTGACGGGCATGGCGGATGTGGCGCACGGCGGCCGCCCCGGCAGCCCCGCCCGCGTCCGCGCCGACCGGCGCACCCCGGGTCGCCCCGGCCGCCCGCCCCGGCGCCGTACCGCGCACCCCCGCCCCGCTCCGGGCGGCTGCGCGCAGACCCGGGGGAGGGGGGACAGAGCATGACCACACCCGAAGGCGGCACCACCGCGGCTCCGGGAGAGGTGCGCGCCGACCGGCCCGCGCCCCCGCGCAAGGACGCCGCCGCCCGCCCCCTGCGCCGCGGCCCCGCCGACCCCGTACGCACCCTGATGCACCACCACCAGGAACTCTGCGCCCGCGCTGTCGACGCGCTGGAGATCGCCGCCGGCCTGGAGGCGCACGGTGTCACCGACCGCACGGCCGCCCGCTTCCGGCACCGCGATGTCTTCTCGCTGGCCGAGGAGCTCTACGCCCGGGTGCCGCGCGCCGCCGCGGACGCCGCCCCCGCGGCAGCGCCGTACCAGGAGGCCGCCCCCGCCCGGCGCTCCCGCACCGTGTGCGGGGCACTGCAGCTGCTCCCCGGCGCCGTCTGCGTCGCGGCCGTCGCCGCCCTCGCCTCGGTGACCGGGGCAACTCCCGCCGTACGCACCGCCGTCGGCGCCTCGGGCCTGGTCCTGCTCGCCCTCGCCGTCCGGCTGGGCGTACGGTCCGGGCCGCTGCGGCTGCGCCACGGCACCGGGCCGCGCACCGCCGGCCTGTGGGTCGGCTGGACGGCCGGGTACGCGGTGTACGGAGACTGGCTGCTCGGACAGCTGCTGGCCGGCGGCCCCGATCTGCCCCACGCCGCTCCCCGGGCCGCCGTCGCCCCCGCCGTGGCACTCGCCTTCGCCCTCGTCCCCGCGGCCGGCTGCGCCCACTGGTTCACGGTGCGCGGACGACGCGTCCTGGCCGCCAGCCGCGGACTCGAAGAACTCGCCGCCCGGGTACGGCCGTTGCTGCTCGCCGTCACCCTGCTCTTCCTGGCCGCGCTGGCGGCGCTGCTCCTCGGTGCGGAAGCGGTCCTCGGCCGCGGCGATGTGAGCACGCCGGTGGCGGCGGCCGCGCTGGGGGTGCTGCTCTTCCTCGCCCGGCTGCTCGCCGTGCACGGCTTCCCCGAGGCGGCCGCCGCCGGCCTGGCCTCGGCCGCCGCCCTGGAAGCCCTCGCCCTGGCCCTGGTGCTGATCGCCCGGCTCCCCGGCCTGCCCCCGCTCGGCGTCCCGGTCGAGGCGCTGACCACCGCTGTGGGACCGGCCGCGGTACCCGCCGTGGCCTGCACCGCCGCCGCCCTCGGCCTCCTCGTCCACGGCCTGCGGGCGCTCACCGGCGCCTGTGCACACTGGCCCGCCCCCTCCGGACGTCCGGAGGCACACCGGCCGTGACCCTCCGGACGACCACCGGCCCCCGATACCCCGCACCCCCACACGGGCACCCCCACCACGCACCACCCCCGGAGCGGCACCCCGAAACGGCCGCTCCGGCCTCTTCGCCGCGGACCTCACCCCCCACGTGGCCCCCGCCCCCGGGGCGGACGCCGACTCCGCGGCCGAAGCCGACCTGCTTCCCTCGATCCGCCTTAGGAGCACGACATATGAACGTCCAGCCGACCACACGCCACGCGGACCGGGGGGTCGCACGATGAGGGTGCTGCTCATCGGCGCCAACGGCTACCTGGGCCGCTATGTCGCCGACCGCCTGCTCGCCGACCCCGCCGTCCAGCTCACCGCCCTCGGGCGGGGCGACGACGCCGACGTCCGCTTCGACCTGGCCACCGGCAGCCCCGGGGCGCTCACCCGCTTCCTCGACGCGGTCCACCCCGGTGTCGTCGTCAACTGCGCCGGTGCCACCCGTGGCGGCGCCCGCGAGCTGACCCGGCACAACACCGTCGCGGTCGCCACCATCTGTGAATCGCTGCGGCGCAGCAGCTGCGGTGCCCGGCTCGTCCACCTGGGCTGCGCCTCCGAGTACGGGCCCTCCCAGCCCGGCTCCTCCACCGCCGAGGACGCGGTCCCGCGCCCCGGTGGCCCGTACGGCGTCAGCAAACTCGCCGCCACCGAACTGGTCCTGGGCTCCGGGCTCGACGCCGTCGTGCTGCGGATCTTCTCGCCGGTCGGGCCCGGCACCCCGGCGGGATCGCCGCTCGGCCGGCTCGCCGAGGCCATGCGCCGCGCCATGCAGTCCGGCGACAGCGAACTCAAGCTCGGCGGGCTCGGGGTGCAACGGGACTTCGTCGATGTGCGCGATGTGGCGCGGGCGGTGCACGCCGCCTCGCTGTCCGCCGCGCAGGGCGTCGTCAACATCGGGACCGGCCGGGCGGTACGGCTGCGTGAGGCCGCGTCGGTGCTCGCCCGGGTCGCCGGCTTCGGCGGCGCCCTCCACGAACTCGACTCCCCGCCCGCCCGTCTGGTCATCCCCGGCCCGTCCCCGGAGCACCCGGCCGGCTCGCCGCCCGCCACCTACCCGTACCCGGACGGCTGCGGCACCTGGCAGCAGGCGGATGTGCGCACCGCCCGCGACCGCCTCGGCTGGCGCCCCCGGATCGGGCTGGAGGAGTCCCTCGCCGATATCTGGATGGAGGCCGCATGCCGCATCTGAGACCGGTGTCCGCCTGTTGGGACGCCGGGGCGGGTGCGGCGGTGCGCGCCCGGTCGGCGAGCTGCTCTCCGAAGAGCTGAGGGGGAGGGCCGCCGGCCACCCTCCGGAGTGGTTCCGTCGCCTCGTCCAGGGTGTGCCGCGCGCCCCTCTCGACGAGACACCGCGGAGCGCCCGCCGGCAGGGGCGGGCACGGAGCACGTCACCGGCCGTCGTGATCGGGGCCGTCGTGACCGGCGCGGAGCGGCCCGGGCGCCCCTGCCCGGCTACTGGGACGAAATCGTCTCGCGCATCGGAACGGGTGTCTCGGAATGAAGAAGGGCGTGGCAGTGTTACGGGGAGAGCAAGCTCCCCCACTCTCGGCTCGGCTCGGGCGGGGGGAACCCCATCAAGACCGACCAACGGAGTCCCCGTGTCGCTGCCACCCCTGGTCGAGCCCGCTTCCGAGCTCACCGTCGATGAGGTCCGCAGGTACTCCCGCCACCTGATCATCCCCGATGTCGGGATGGACGGGCAGAAGCGGCTGAAGAACGCCAAGGTGCTCTGTGTGGGCGCCGGTGGCCTGGGCTCGCCCGCGCTGATGTATCTGGCCGCGGCCGGCGTCGGCACGCTCGGCATCGTGGAGTTCGACGAGGTCGACGAGTCGAACCTGCAGCGCCAGATCATCCACAGCCAGGCGGACATCGGCCGCTCCAAGGCCGCGTCCGCCAAGGACACGGTGCTGGGCATCAACCCGTACGTCACCGTCAACCTCCACGAAGAGCGCCTGGACTCCACGAACGTCCTGGAGCTCTTCGCGCAGTACGACCTGATCGTGGACGGCACCGACAACTTCGCCACCCGCTACCTGGTCAACGACGCCTGCGTGCTGCTGAACAAGCCGTACGTCTGGGGTTCGATCTACCGCTTCGACGGTCAGGCGTCGGTGTTCTGGAGCGAGCACGGCCCCTGCTACCGCTGCCTGTACCCGGAGCCCCCGCCGCCCGGCATGGTGCCCTCCTGCGCCGAGGGCGGCGTCCTGGGTGTGCTGTGCGCCTCCATCGGCTCCATCCAGGTCAACGAGGCCATCAAGCTGCTCGCCGGGATCGGCGACCCGCTCGTCGGCCGGCTGATGATCTACGACGCACTGGAGATGACCTACCGTCAGGTCAAGGTCCGCAAGGACCCGGACTGCGCCGTCTGCGGGGAGAACCCGACCGTCACCGAGCTCATCGACTACGAGGCCTTCTGCGGCGTCGTGTCCGAGGAGGCCCAGGAGGCCGCGGCCGGCTCGACGATCACTCCCAAGCAGCTCAAGGAGTGGATCGACGGCGACGAGAAGATCGAGATCATCGACGTCCGGGAGCCGAACGAGTTCGAGATCGTCTCGATCCCCGGCGCCAAGCTGGTCCCGAAGAACGAGTTCCTGATGGGCACCGCCCTCCAGGACCTCCCCCAGGACAGGAAGATCGTCCTGCACTGCAAGACGGGCGTCCGCTCCGCGGAGGTCCTGGCCGTCCTGAAGTCCGCGGGCTTCGCCGACGCCGTGCATGTCGGCGGCGGCGTCATCGGCTGGGTCAACACCGTCGAGCCGGAGAAGCCGGTCTACTGAGCTTCCCCCGCCACCCGCAAGGCGCCGGTCCGTGCACCACGGACCGGCGCCTTCGCGCTGTCTGGAGGACGCCCCCGGTGCGGGCGGCCGTCCGCTCAGATCTCGCCCTTGCGCGTCAGATAGGTGAAGGCCAGCCAGCCCGGCAGCACCGGCAGCCAGAAGACCATCAGCCGGAACAGCAGCACCGCGGGGAACGCCACGTCACCGGCGAGCCCGGCGACGGTGAGCGCGCCGAACAACGCGCCCTCGACGGCACCCACACCACCCGGCGTCGGCGCGGCCGAACCCAGCGCGTTACCGGCCAGGAAGGCCACCGCGATACTCGCGTAGCTGATCGTGTCGCCGCCGCCGAACGCCCTGATGGAGGCGTCCAGGCACATCACGTTCGCCGCCGTCAGCAGCAGCATCCCGCCGATACCGGTGACCAGCTTCCCGGGCCGCTGCAGGATGTCCAGCATCCGCGGGACCACGCCCGCGAACAGCGACCGCACCCGTGTCGAGACGAATTTCCGCAGCGTCGGCACCGCCGTGACGACCAGGACCAGCACGGCCACGGTCAACAGCCCGGCGATGACCGTACGGGACGGGGAGATCGTCGGGGTCCGTTCGGTGCCCGTCAGATAGCCGAAGGTCAGCAGCAGCAGGATGTGGCTGCCCAGCCCGAACAGCTGGGAGGCGCCGACGCTCGCCACCGCCAGGCCGGGACGGACCCCGGCACGCTGCAGGAAGCGCGTGTTGAGCGCCACCCCGCCGATCGCCGCGGGCGCGACCAGCTTCACGAAGTTGCCCGCGATCTGCGCGATGACCGTTTTGACGAACGACACCTTCTCCGTGACGAACCCCAGCAGGCTCATGGCCGCCGCGATGTACGTCAGCCCAGAGAAGCCCACCGCGACCAGCACCCACATCCACTGGGCCTCGCTGATCAGATCGCTGAGGTTGAAGTGGGTGAGCTGCGACAGCAGCAGATAGACCGCGAACGCGCCGGCGATCCAGCTGATCAGGATGCGCGGGCTGAGCCGCTCCAGCTTCGCCGGCTCGATCACCGCCGCCGGGCGGATCAGCAGCACCTGCCGGCGGATCTGCGCCAGCAGATCCTCCTCACGGGCCTCCTCGGTCGCCTCGTCCAGGGCCCGCTTCTCGGCGTTCTTCTCCGCGTGGCGCTCGGCCCGGATCGTCTTGCGGTCCTTCGGGCCCGCCGCGTCGCGGGCCTCCCGTGCCTCCTTGGCGGCCTGCGAGGCCTCCAGCACCGCCTCCCGCTCCCGCTTGGCACGCTCCCGGGCCAGCTGGCGCAGCGTCGCGCGGGTGGTGCGGCTCAGCGCGATCGGCTGCAGCAGCGGAAGGCTGTCGGCGACCGCGTCCGGACCCAGCACCTCGACGGCCGCGGCCACCGCCCGCTCGGCGCCGACCCGCAGCCCGCAGGTGGCCAGCAGCTGGGCGATGTCCATCCGCAGCACCAGATCACCGGCCGCGATCTCCCCGCCGCGCAGCTCGGTCAGCACGATATGGCCGGAACGGTCCACCAGCAGCGCGTCACCGACCAGCCGCCGGTGCGCGATCCGCCGTGACTGCAGCGCCTCGACCTGCCGCCAGGCGCTGTGCATCAGCGCGTCGGTGATCTCCTCGTCGGCCAGCGAGTCGAAGCTGCGGCCGCCGATGTGCTCGTAGACCAGCATCACCGCGTCCGGGCCGAGCTCGGAGGTGGCGATCAGCTTGGGGGCGTTGGCACCGGCCGCGATGGCCGCATACGCCAGCAGCGCCTCCTGCTCCAGCGCCTGGCGCAGCGACTGCAGACTGCGGCGCTGATTGATGCCGCGCAAAGACAGCCGGCGCCACACGCGGTAGAAGAAGCCCTGCGCCTGCTGCTCGCGGTCGACGACCGTGACATCGATCGGCGGGCCGTCCTCCAGGGTGACGAGATAGCGGCGGCCGCGGTCGGCGTGCTCGGACTGCTCCGCGCCGGTGGCGTCCTCCGCCCGCAGCGCGGAAACCGGGTGGAAGCCGACCCGGCGCAGCCCCGCGAGGAGGTTCTGGCCGGTGGGACGGACGTTGGGGGAGCCGACGGCGTAGAGGGTGCCGTAGGCGACGGTCCAGCCGATCAGCACGGTCGTGACGATCGCGAACGGTGTGGTGTACCGGCCGACCAGCACCGCGAACGAGTCCAGCAGCAGCACGCACCACATCGCGACCCGCCAACGGGGCCGCCGCGACATGCCCACCGCCGTCATATAGGCGATCACGGGCGCCAGGTAGCTGTGCACCGGAGCGGAGAGGGAACCGTTGTCGAGGGTCTGGGTCAGCGCGTCCCGGATGGACGGCGGGGCGGCCTCGGCCACCCACAGGTCGGTGGCCAGCGACACCCCGTGGGCGAGGACGGCGGCGAGCACCCCGTCCGCGATCCGCAGCCCGTCCCGCTTGATCAGCCGCTCGACGGCGAACGCCACCGGCACGATCAGCACCGCGACGCTGGAGGTCAGCCCCGCCAGGTTGATCAGCAGCGGCGGCGCCGCCTTCGCACCGCTGCCGATGTCGTTCTCCAGGCCCTGGGTGGTGCCGTGGGCGAACGTGGCGAGGCCGAGGACGAGCGCGATCCCGGCGATGCCGAGCAGCAGCCGCAGCAGGTCGGAGGGCCGGTGCACCCGCGCGGGCAGCAGCGGCTCGTCGCCGGAGACCCGGTCGACGTGGAACTCGCCGTACTCGTCGGCGCTCAGATCGGCACGGTGCGAGCCCGTACGGGGCTTGCTGCGGGCCGTGCCGGACATCTGCTCCTCGCCCTGGTCGTGCCGGACCTGCTCCTCCTCGGGCTGCTCGCTGTCCCGCTCCTCCTCGTGCCGCTCGCTGGGCTCGGGCTCCTTGGGCCCTTCCGGCCTCTGGGGCGCCCCGGGTCGTTCGGCCTTCTCGATCGTGCTCGCCTTTTCGGTAGCGGAAGCCGTGACCGGCTTCCGTTGGTGCTTCCCCTGTCGCGCCACCTGCTGCCGCTCGGGCCGCTCGGTCACAGCGGCCGGTCCGGGAGCGGTGCCGGCGGCGTCGACGGCCAGCGCCTCAGGGGCGCCCGCCTCCCGTGGAGGCGCTGCACCCTGCTGCTCGGCCGTCTCTTCTTGATCTCGTATCACCAGTCACCGTCCGGAAGATGGTGGCACGGCCGACCGTTGGAGGGGGGCATCAGGGTGCATTTCGGGGGTGCGGGAAGCGGAACATCCTCCCCCGCACCGTGGCTGACGGCGCCTTGCCGCCGACCTCCCGGGGGTGCGGGACCGTGTGTCCGCTCCCATTGTCGGTGCCGTGCGGCAGGATGGACCGAATGAGTGGGACCGGAGAAACGGCGGAAGGTGAGCTGCCCGCCTACGCGGAGCGGGTCCTCGCCGTCGCCGAGCTGATCCCGGCGGGCCGGGTGATGACGTACGGGGACGTCGCGGAGTGGCTCAGGGACGAGGAGCCGCCCGAAGGGCTGCCCTCGGCGGGCGGCGGCGGGCCGCGCCAAGTGGGGCGGGTGATGGCGCTCTACGGCGGCGCGGTGCCCTGGTGGCGGGTGGTGCGCGCGGACGGCCGGCTGCTGCCCGGCAGCGAACTGCGCGCACTGGCGCACTACCGGGAGGAAGGCACCCCCCTGCGCACCGCGGCCCAGGAGGCCGAGGACCATATACCGAGGCTCGACATGCGGCGGGCCCGCTGGGACGGGCAGCAGAACGGCGGCGCCGCTCCGTAGTGCCGACGGCGGTGCGCGGCGGCTCATGGGACGCGCTGGTACCGGCGGCGGTGCGCGACGGCTCGTGGGGCGCGCTGCGGCCCGGGTGCCGACTCGCGTAGCGTCGGGCACTGCCGTCACGAGGACGGCCCCGCCGCGCACCGCACCGCCGGACCGATTTCCCGGCCGGCGGCCCGCACCGCGGCGCTCCTCCGGACCCCGTCCGGGGGGACCCCCATCGCACCACCCACGCACCACGACGAGCACCTCCTCAGGACCGGCGATCCACGTGAGTTCCTCCTTCTCGGCCGCCCCGCCGACGCAGCAGCCCCACCGGGCGGCGCGGCGGGCTGCCGCGGGCGCGTACCGACTGGTGCGCACCCCGCCGGGGCGGGTGGATCCTCCTGACTTGGACGCAGCCCAGCGCGCCGTGGTTGACCACCGGCACGGGCCGCTGCTGGTCCTGGCCGGGCCGGGCACCGGCAAGACCACCACCCTGGTGGAGTCGGTGGCCCGCCGGGTACGGGCCGGCGACGACCCCGAGCGGATCCTCGTCCTCACCTTCAGCCGCAAGGCCGCCGTCGAACTCCGCGACCGGCTCGCGGCCCGGCTGGCCGCTCTTGAGGGGCAGCCCGACGGGCGTCCCGGTACGGCCGTCGGCGGACGGCGGGCGGGCATCCCGCAGGCGACGACCTTCCACTCCTTCTGCTACGCCCTGGTCCGCGCCCACCAGGACGCCGACCTCTTCGCCGACCCCCTGCGGCTGCTGTCCGGACCCGAGCAGGACCTCGTCGTCCGTGAGCTCCTCGAAGGACAGGCGGAGCTGGCCGGCGCCGGCCGCGCCCTGGTGAGCTGGCCGGACGAACTGCGGGCCTGCCTGACCACCCGCGGGTTCGCCGACGAGGTCCGCGCGGTGCTCGCCCGCAGCCGCGAACTGGGCCTGGGCCCCGAGGCCCTCGGCGCCTTCGCCCGGCGCACCGGCCGCCCCGACTGGAGCGCCGCGGCCGCCTTCCTCGCCGAATACCTCGACGTCCTGGACGCCCAGGGTGTCCTGGACTACGCCGAGCTGGTGCACCGCGCGGTGCTGCTCGCCGAACACACCGATGTCGCGGCGCAGCTGGCCCGTAGTTATGACGCGGTCTATGTCGACGAGTACCAGGACACCGACGTCGCCCAGGTACGGCTGCTGCGCGCGCTCGCCGGCAACCACGGGGCCACCGGCACACCGGGCTCCCCGGGCCGCACCCTCATCGCCTTCGGCGACCCCGACCAGTCGATCTACGCCTTCCGCGGCGCCGACATCAACGGCATCCTCGACTTCCCCGAGACCTTCCGGCGCGGCGACGGCACCCCCGCCCCGGTGGCCGTACTCGGCACCTCCCGGCGCTCCGGCGCCACCCTGCTCGCGGCCACCCGGCTGCTCACCCGCCGGATGCCGCTCACCCGGCTGCCCGCCCAGAAGGTCCGCGCCCACCGCGAGCCCGCGCCCGTACGGGACGGCGGCCGCGTCGAGGTGTACACGTACCCGACACCCGGCGCCGAACTCGACAACATCGCCGACATCCTGCGGCGTGCCCACCTGGAGGACGGGGTGCCCTGGCGCGAGATGGCCGTCCTCGTCCGCGCCGGAGGGCGCTCGCTCCCCGCCGTGCGCCGGGCGCTCACCTCTGCCGGCGTACCGCTCGACATCGACGGCGACGATCTGCCGCTGCGCCACGAACCCGCCGTCGCCCCGTTGCTGACGGCCCTCCGGGCGGCGGCACGGGCCGCCCTGCGGCAGGAGCCGGGTGGGGCTGCCGATGGTGAGTCGGCTGATGCTGTCGATGGTGAGCTGGCCGATGCTGCCGATGGTGGCGCCGGGGTCGGTGGTGGTGAAGCCGGTGTGGATGAGGCCGGTGGGGGCGCCTCCGTCGTGGATGCGTTGCGTGCGGGCGAACCCGGTGGGAACGAGGCCGATGGGGGCGAGGCCGGGCCCGGCGGATCCGATGCGGACGAGGCAGGGCCGGGCGACCCCGACGTGAACGAGCCCGTTCCGGACGCCCCTGGTGCCGGCGCATCCACTGGGGTCACCCCCACCCCCGCCACCCCCCGGTGGCTCGACGCCGAGACCGCGCTCGACCTGCTGGCCTCCCCGCTGGGCGGGATGGACTCCGCCGACCTGCGCCGCCTGGGCCGCGCCCTGCGCGAGGAGGAACGGGCCGCCGGACAACCACTGCCGCGCCCCTCCGACGAGCTGATCGCCCGGGCACTCGCCGAACCCCAGCGCCTGGTGGCCCACGACCCCGCCTACGCGCGCGGCGCCCAGCGCCTGGGCCTGCTGCTGCGCAAGGCCCGCGAACTGCTGGCCGGCGGCGGCACCGCCGAGCAGGCCCTGTGGGAGCTGTGGGACGGCACCCCCTGGCCGCAGCGCCTGGAGCGGGCCGCCCACCGCGGCGGCGCCGCCGGCCGCAACGCCGACCGGGACCTGGACGCCGTCGTCGCCCTGTTCGAGACCGCGGCCCGCGCCGAGGAACGCACCGGCGGCCGCGGCGCCCTCAACTTCCTGGAGGAACTCGACGCCCAGGACATCGCCGCCGACACCCTCACCCGCCGCGCCGTCCGCCCCGACGCCGTACGGCTGATGACCGCCCACCGTGCCAAGGGCCTGGAATGGCGGCTCGTCGTCGTTGCCGGCGTCCAGGAAGGCCTCTGGCCCGACCTGCGCCGGCGCGGCTCGCTCCTGGAGGCCGACCGGATCGGCCGCGACGGCCTGGCCGAACCGCTCACCCCGGGCGCGCTGCTCGCCGAGGAACGCCGGCTGTTCTACGTGGCCACCACCCGCGCCCGCGAACGCCTGGTCGTCACCGCCGTGAAGGCCACGGCCGACGACGGCGACCAGCCGTCCCGTTTCCTCACCGAGCTGGGCGTCACCCCTCAGGACATCACCGGCCGCCCCCGCCGCCCCCTCTCGGTGGCCGCGCTGGTCGCCGAGCTGCGCGCCACCACCGTCGACCCCGCGGCCACCCCCGCGCTGCGCGAGGCCGCCGCCCAGCGGCTCGCGAAACTGGCCGCGCTGCACGACGACGACCACCACCCCCTGGTGCCGGCCGCCCACCCGGACAACTGGTGGGGCCTGCACGAACCCACTCACAGCAGCGTCCCGCTGCGCGACCGCGACCGTCCCGTGGTCCTCTCCGGCAGCGCCCTCGACCAGCTCGCCCACACCTGCTCCCTCCAGTGGTTCCTGGGCCGCGAGGTCAAGGCGGACACCCCGGCCACCGCCGCCCAGGGCTTCGGCAACGTCGTCCATGTGCTCGCCGACGAGGTCGCCTCCGGCCGCACCCCCGCCGATCTGACCGTCCTCATGGAGCGCCTGGACTCCGTATGGGACGCCCTCGCCTTCGACGCCCCCTGGAAGTCACGCCAGGAAAAGGACCATGCGCGCGCCGCCCTGGAGCGCTTCCTGCGCTGGCACGTCATGGAACGCGAGACCCGCGGCCGGGACACCGTCGCCACCGAGCACGGCTTCGACCTCACCCTCCGGGCCGGTGCCTACGAGGTCCGTATCCGCGGCAGCATGGACCACGTCTCCCAGGACACACAGGGCCGGGCGTATGTCGTCGACTTCAAGACCGGCAAACAGAAACCGACCGGCCCCGAAGTCGCCCGCCACCCCCAGCTCGCCGTCTACCAGCTCGCGGTGCGCGAAGGTGCGGTCGACGACGCCTTCGACGGCCGCACCCCCGAAGCGGGCGGCGCGGAACTGGTCCATCTGCGGCTGGGCGCACCCCAGAAAGAGGGCGGCGACGCGCTGCCCGCCGTACAGGCGCAGCAGCCGCTGGACGGGGAGTGGGTCGGAGAACTCCTCGCCACCGCCGCGGGCCGCGTGCTGGAGGAACGGTTCACACCCACCACCGGCAGCCATTGCACCCACTGCTCCTTCCGGGCCTCGTGCAGCGCCCAGCCGGAGGGGCGCCACATCGTGGAGTGAGCGGGCGGGACGCCGGGCCGCCGGGCGGCCGCGAGCCACCGCCGTGACCCGGCCCTGGCCCCAGGCCCCGGCCCTGTCCCATGTCCCGGCCCTGGCCCCGTGCCCCGACTCTGCCCCGTGACCTGCGACGACGAAGCCGGCGACGGCGACTGTCAGTGGCGGCCGTTACGGTTCTTGCTGTGTCAGCTCGCCTCACCGACCCCGAGCAGCTCAAGGAGCTGCTCGGCATCCCGTTCACCCCGGAGCAGACGGAGTGCATCACCGCCCCGCCCGCCCCGCAGGTCATCGTGGCCGGAGCCGGATCCGGCAAGACCACGGTCATGGCCGCCCGCGTGGTGTGGCTGGTCGGCACCGGCCAGGTCGCCCCCGAACAGGTCCTCGGGCTGACCTTCACGAACAAAGCCGCCGGAGAACTCGCCGAACGCGTCAGGGCCGCCCTGCTCGCCGCCGGCGTCACCGACCCCGACGCCCTCCCGCCCGCCACCGGCGACCAGCCCCCCGGCGAGCCGCGGATCTCCACCTACCACGCCTTCGCCGGCCAGCTCCTCAAGGACCACGGCCTGCGCATCGGCCTGGAACCCAGCGCCCGGCTCCTCGCCGACGCCACCCGCTTCCAGCTCGCCGCCCGTACCCTGCGCGCCGCCCCCGGCCCCTACCCGGCGCTCACCACCTCCCTGCCCTCCCTCGTGGAGGACCTCCTCGCCCTGGACGCCGAGCTCGCCGAACACATCGTGGACCCCGCCGCACTCCGCGCCTACGACAGCGAACTCCTCGCCGCCCTCGACGGTGTGAAACTCACCAACGCGGACCTGCGCAAGGCCCCCGAAACCGCCCGCGGCCGCCTGGAACTGCTCGACCTCGTCACCGCCTACCGCAGCGAAAAGCGCCGCCGCGACCTCCTCGACTTCGGCGACCAGATCGCCCACTCCGCGACCCTCGCCACCACCCGCCCGGAAGTCGGCCGCATTTTGCGCGACGAATTCCGCGTCGTCCTCCTCGACGAGTACCAGGACACCTCCGTCGCCCAACGCCTGCTGCTCTCCGGCCTCTTCGGCTCCGGGGCCGGAGACGAGGCCGGGTCCGGGGCCGGGGGCGCCACCGGTCACGCCGTCACCGCCGTCGGCGACCCCTGCCAGGCCATCTACGGCTGGCGCGGCGCCTCCGTGGCCAACCTCGACGACTTCCCCGCCCACTTCCCCTTCCAGGACGGCACCCCCGCCCGCCGGTACGCCCTCAGCGAGAACCGCCGCAGCGGCGGCCGCCTCCTCGACCTCGCCAACGGCCTCGCCGCCCCCCTCCGCCGGATGCACGAAGGCGTCGAAGCCCTGCGCCCCGCCCCCGGCGCCGAGCGCGACGGCCTCGTCCGCTGCGCCCTGCTGCCCACCCACGCCGAAGAGCTCACCTGGCTCGCCGACTCCCTCGCCCACCTCGTCCACACCGGCACCCCACCCGGAGAAATCGCCGTTCTCTGCCGCACCGCCGGTGATTTCGCCCGTATCCAGGGCGAACTGGTCGCCCGGGACATCCCCGTAGAGGTCGTCGGCCTCTCCGGGCTGCTGCATCTGCCCGAGATCGCCGATCTCGTCGCCGTCTGCGAGGTGCTCCAGGACCCCACGGCCAACGCCGCCCTGGTCCGCCTGCTGATCGGCCCGCGCTGGCGGATCGGCCCCCGCGACCTGGCGCTCCTCGGCCGCCGCGCCCGCACCCTCGTCCACCACGGCGGCCCGTCCGACGACCCCGGACAACGCCTCGCCGAGGCCGTCGAGGGCGTCGACCCCGCCGAGACCATCTCGCTCGCCGACGCACTCGACACCTTCCTGGAAGCCGAAGGACCCGACGACGGCCTCCCGTTCTCCGCCGAGGCACGGGTGCGCTTCGCCTACCTCGCCACCGAACTCCGTGACCTGCGCCGCTCCCTCGGCGACCCCCTCATGGACGTGCTCCACCGGGTGCTCGCCGCCACCGGCCTGGAAGTCGAGCTGTCCGCATCCCCGCACGCCCTCGCCGCCCGCCGCCGCGAAACCCTCGGGACCTTCCTCGACATCGCGGCCGGATTCGCCGCCAAACAGGGCGGCGAATCCCTCGACGGCGACGCCACCCTCCTCGCCTTCCTCGGCTTTCTGCGCACCGCCGTCCAGTACGAGAAGGGCCTCGACAGCTCCCTCCCCGGCGGCGACAACACCGTCAAAGTGCTCACCGCCCACAAATCCAAGGGCCTGGAATGGGACGTCGTCGCCGTACCCGGCCTGGTCGGCAAGCAATTCCCCAGTGAACAGGCCCGCGAGTCCTGGACCAGCCGCCCCAAGGTCCTCCCGCACGCCCTGCGCGGCGACGCGGCGACCCTCCCCGACGTCGGGGAATGGACCGCCCGCGGCCTGAAATCCTTCAAGGAGGCGATGAAGCAGCACCAGGAAACCGAGGAACTCCGCCTCGGCTATGTCACCTTCACCCGCCCCCGCTCCCTGCTGCTCGGCTCCGGCCACTGGTGGGGCCCCCAGCAGAAGCGGCCGCGCGGCCCGTCCGCCTTCCTGGAGGCCCTGCGCGAGCACTGCGAAGCCGGACACGGCGAGATCGAGCACTGGGCCGCGGCCCCCGAGGACGGCGAGGAGAACCCGGCCCTCTCCGAGGCCGCCACGGAACAGGCCTGGCCGCTGCCCCTCGACCCCACCGCCACCGCCCGCCGCCGCGCCGCCGCGGCCACGGTCCGCGCCCACCTGGAACGCCGGACGGGGCAGCAGGCGGGGCAGCAGGCGACCGTCTCCGCCTCCGCCGCGCCCTCCCTCTCCGCCCACGACCCCGACTGGCCGCCGCCCCCGCCGGACGACACATGGGAACCGGACCCTTACGACCCGTACGACGTACCCGAGACCGACGCATTCGGCCTCCGGGAAGCCGACCCGTTCGAGGACGCCGCGGCGTACGACGTGCCCGATGCCGGCCCCTTCGCGGCGGGTTCTTTCGAGGCGGACCCTTTCGAAGCTGATGCCTTCGAAGGCGGGCCGTCCGACGCCGGCCCGTCCGAGGACGCCGCGGTGCACGACGTCCCGGCGTACGACACCGCCGAGGCCGAGGCCGAGGCCCGGGCCCAGACGCAGGGTCGGGCCGGGAACGGGACCGCGCCCGCCCCCGCGGCGGCCCGGCCCGCACCCCGCCCCCGCATCGTCGCCCAGCGCTCCACCGAGCCCGACCTCACCGACCCGGCCGACGCGGCCCACACGGCCGACACCACCCACCCCGACCCCGTCACCACCCACCACGGGGGCACCGCCCACCCCGACGACATCGCCCTTCCCGACGACATTGCCCTACCCGACGAGGACACCGCCCCCCATTCCCTCCTCCCCGAGGAGCGCCGCACCGTCGGCTCCTGGGACCGCGATCTGGATGCGCTCGCCGCCGAGCTGCGCCGCGCCCGCGCGACCGTCCGCGACGTCCCGCTGCCGTCCGCGCTCAGCGCCACCCAGCTCCTCCGCCTCGCCGCCGACCCGAACGGCTTCGCCCGCGAGCTCGCCCGCCCCATGCCGCGCCCGCCACAGCCCGGCGCCCGCCGGGGCACCCGCTTCCACGCCTGGGTCGAATCCCGCTTCGAAGAGCTCACGCTGCCGCTGCTCGGCCCCGACGAACTGCCCGGCGCCGAACCGGGCGAGGAAACCGAGATCGTCGACGAGCACGACCTCGACACCCTCAAGGAAGCCTTCGCCCGCACCCCCTACGCCCACCGCACGCCTTACCGGGTCGAGGCCCCCTTCCAGCTGACCCTCGCGGGCCGGGTGATCCGCGGCCGGATCGACGCCGTCTACAAGGAGCCCGGCCCCGACGGCGACCGCTTCGAGATCGTCGACTGGAAAACCGGCCGCGCCCACACCGCCGACCCCCTCCAGCTGGCCGTCTACCGCCTCGCCTGGGCCGAGCGGTACGGCCTGGAGCCCTCCGCCGTCGACGCCGCCTTCCTCTACGTCCGCAGCGGCGAGGTGGTCAGACCCGCCCGGCTCCCCGGCCGGGCCGGGCTCGAACGCATCCTGCTCGGCGAGACCGCCGACCGGCCTCCCCCGGAAGGCCGATAGGCTCGGTCGTATGAGCACCACCCCGGACAGCGCCGTCCACGCGTACCTCACCCTCCACCGCGAAGCCTTCCTCGAAGACCTCGCCGAGTGGCTGCGCATCCCCTCCGTGTCCGCCGACCCGGAGCGCGCCGGCGATGTACGCCGCAGCGCCGAATGGCTCGCCGCGAAGCTCACCGACACCGGCTTCCCGACCACCGAGATCTGGGAGACCGGCGGCCTGCCCGCGGTCTTCGCCGAATGGCCCTCCGGCGACCCGTCCGCGCCGACCGTGCTCGTCTACGGCCACCACGACGTCCAGCCCGCCGCCCGCGAGGACGGCTGGCACACCGACCCCTTCGTGCCGCAGACCATCGACGGCAAGCTCTACGCCCGCGGTGCCGCCGACGACAAGGGCCAGGTCTTCTTCCACACCCTGGGCGTGCGCGCGCATCTCGCCGCGACCGGTCGCACCGCCCCCGCCGTCAACCTCAAGCTGCTGATCGAGGGCGAGGAGGAGTCCGGCTCACCGAACTTCCCGGCCCTGATCGAAAAGCACGCCGACCGCCTCGCCTGCGACGCGGTGATCGTCTCCGACACCGGCATGTGGTCCAAGGACACCCCCACGGTGTGCACCGGTATGCGCGGCCTGACGGACTGCCAGATCGACCTCTACGGCCCCGACCAGGACATCCACTCCGGATCGTTCGGCGGCGCCGTCCCCAACCCCGCCACCGAGGCCGCCCGGCTGGCCGCCGCGCTGCACGACACCGACCGCCGCGTCGCCGTCCCCGGCTTCTACGACGGCATGATCGAACTCACCGACCGCGAACGGGAACTCTTCGCCGAGCTCCCCTTCGACGAGGAGGAGTGGCTGCGCACCGCGCATTCCCACGCCCCCCTCGGCGAGGCCGGAAGCACCACCCTGGAACGCATCTGGGCCCGCCCCACCGCCGAGGTCAACGGCATCGGCGGCGGCTACCAAGGCCCCGGCGGCAAGACGATCGTGCCCGCCACCGCACAGCTCAAGCTGTCCTTCCGGCTGGTCGCGGGACAGAACGCGGCCGCCGTGCAGCAGTCCGTACGCGACTGGGTCGCAGCGAGCCTCCCGGCCGGCATCCGCCACGAGATCTCCTTCTGGGGCGCCACCCGCCCCTGCCTCACCCCGCTCGACCACCCCGCGCTCCAGTCCGTCGTCCGCGCCATGGGCCGGGCCTTCGGCCAGAAGATCCGCTTCACCCGCGAGGGCGGCTCCGGACCGGCCGCCGACCTCCAGGACGTCCTCGGCGTCCCGGTCCTCTTCCTCGGCATCTCCATCCCGTCCGACGGCTGGCACGCACCGAACGAAAAGGTCGAGCTCGACCTGCTGATGAAGGGCGTCGAGACCGCCGCCCACCTGTGGGGCGACCTGGCGGAGACCTGGCACACGGCCTGACCGCGCGCACCGCCGTACCGACCCGCGCCCGTACGCAGCAATCACCCACGCCATAGGGGGAGTTGGAAACAGCAGTGACCACCTGGACCGACCACAGCGCCGACCGGCCGCTCACCTTCAGCGCGCCGAGCGGAATCGACCGCTCCGCCCATCACCGCCTCGACGAGGCCTGGCTGGCGGCGGCCTGGAGCCACCCGACGACGCGCGTCTTCGTGGTGTCCGGCGGTCAGGCGCTGATCGACGACACCCCCGACGGCCGCACCGAGCTGATCACGACGCCGTCCTTCGAGGCGCCGCTGACCGAGGCGCACCGCTACTATCTCGGCACCGACGACGAAGGCGTCAGCTACTTCGCCCTCCAGAAGGACTCGCTGCCCGGCCGCATGGACCAGTCCGCGCGCCCGGCGGGCCTGCGCGAGGCGGGCCTGCTGCTCTCCCCCCGCGACGCCGGCCTCCTCGTCCACGCCGTCGCCCTCGAGAACTGGCAGCGGCTGCACCGCTTCTGCTCACGCTGCGGCGAACGCACCGTCATCGCCGCCGCCGGCCATATCCGCCGCTGCCCGGCCTGCGGCGCGGAGCACTACCCGCGCACCGACCCCGCCGTGATCATGCTCGTCACCGACGAGGAGGACCGCGCCCTCCTGGGCCGCCAGGTCCACTGGCCCGAGGGCCGCTTCTCCACCCTCGCGGGCTTCGTCGAGCCGGGGGAGTCCATCGAGCAGTCGGTGGCCCGCGAGGTCTTCGAGGAGGCCGGTGTCGTCGTCGGCGACGTCGAATACATCGCCAGCCAGCCCTGGCCCTTCCCCTCCAGCCTGATGCTGGGCTTCATGGCGCGCGCCACCTCCTCCGAGATCCAGGTCGACGGCGAGGAAATCGAAGAGGCCCGCTGGTTCTCCCGCGAGGACCTGCGCGCCGCCTTCGAATCCGGCGAGGTCCTCCCGCCGTACGGCATCTCCATCGCCGCCCGCCTCATCGAACTCTGGTACGGCAAGCCGCTGCCCAAGCCGTGAGCGGGGGGTGGTGGGCGGCCGGTGCACAGGGCACCGGCACGCCTGACGCCGTGATGTCCTGACGCTGTGATGCCTGGGCGCTGTGATGCTCTGGCGCCGCGATGGCCTGGCGTCCGGATGCCTGGGCGTCCTGCTTCATGACCCGACCATCGGGATGGCCTGATGCGCCGGGATGCCCCGACGCCATGAGGCACGGACAAGGGCCGCCGGCCGAATCCCTTGGACGGGACGGCCGACGGCCCTTGGAACTGATCATGCCGACGGAGCCACTGGTACGGATCGGGGCCGCGCATGCGGCATGAGACCGCTCACGGTCGCATGCGGTACGAAAGCCACTCACGCGGGACGGGGCGGTTCCCGTGGACCCGGGCCGCCCGCCGCGGAGCGCCCCGGACGAAGCTGCTCGCACGGGGTGGCGCACCACCAGGGCGGCCTCGCCGCGTGTGTCAGGAGCCCTGCAGCAGCCACGGTGGCCGCGCAGCCCTCCAGGCAGCTGAGCCGCCCACCCCGCCGCCGCCGAGCGGAGCGGTCACTCCGTCAAGGCGGCGGTGAAGCGTCCGGCGCTCAGGCCCCGACCTTCTCCTTGACCTGCGCCAGGGACGGGTTGGTCAGCGTCGACCCATCCGGGAACAGCACGGTCGGCACCGTCTGGTTGCCGCCGTTCGCCTTCTCCACGAACGCCGCGGAATCCGGGTCCTGCTCGATGTTGATCTCGGTGTATGCGATGCCCTCGCGGTCCATCTGGCCCTTCAGCCGACGGCAGTAACCGCACCAGGTCGTGCTGTACATCGTCACAGTGCCCGCCATGCGCCCTGCGCTCCTTCGATAAGTCTTGATCCAATACCACCCGCATCCGTACCCGGCGCGGCCAAGGAACTCAACGCACATCACCCCTCAGCCATTCCCGGCCTCCCGAGAGGCCTGCGCCAGCAAGGGGACGGGGGCCCACGGGCGGCATGGCGGCAGAGCCCGCCCCCCTCCCGCGCGTCGGCTACCGAGATTGGGCCAGCTGGCTGGGGGGGGACCCCGCCCCCACCCCCGCCCCACCCCAACCCCCCACCGACCAGAGCCACCCCTCAAAACTGTCCCCAGCCCCAGCCCCAGCCCCAGCCCCAGCCCCAGCCCCAGCCCCGGGCCGAGCCCAGCCCCAGCCCCAGCCCAGCCCCGCACCCAGCCCCGCCGAAAACCCGCCGGCGCCCATCTGCCCGCAGCCCGCCGCCATCCGCCCGCCGCCATCCGACCGCCGGAACAAAGCAAAGCACTCGCCGCGGCCGCGCACCGTCCGTTGTCCACAGCGGACGGGATGCGTACGACCGGGGTCCGGCGGCTGTGGACAGGTTTCCCGGGCGTCTCGGCGGACCTGGCAGCATGGCGGGGTGACAGCAGCAACGGACTCCTCTCTTTTCCCCCAGGTGCCTGACTCGGCGGACGGGGTGCTCGACGGGCTCGACCCCGAGCAGCGCGAGGTCGCGACGGCTCTGCACGGTCCGGTGTGTGTGCTGGCGGGTGCCGGCACGGGCAAGACCCGCGCGATCACCCACCGGATCGCGTACGGGGTAAGGGCCGGGATTCTGCAGCCCGCGAGTGTGCTCGCTGTCACGTTCACTGCCCGCGCGGCCGGTGAGATGCGCGGCCGGCTGCGTCAGCTCGGCGCGGGCGGTGTCCAGGCCAGGACGTTCCACTCCGCGGCCCTGCGGCAGCTCCAGTTCTTCTGGCCGAAGGCGGTCGGTGGCGAGGTTCCGCGGCTGCTGGAGCGCAAGATCCAGCTCGTCGCCGAGGCCGCCGCCCGCTGTCGCATCCGGCTCGACCGCAATGAGCTGCGCGATGTCACGGCCGAGATCGAGTGGTCCAAGGTCACCCAGACCGTCCCGGCCGACTATCCGGCGGCGGTCGCCAAGGCGGGTCGTGAGGCCCCGCGCGACCCGGCCGAGATCGGGCAGATCTACAGGACGTACGAACAGCTCAAGCGCGACCGGGGCAGCATCGACTTCGAGGATGTGCTGCTGCTCACGGTCGGTGTGCTGCAGGACCGGCACGACATCGCCGAGCAGGTCCGTGCGCAGTATCAGCACTTCGTCGTCGACGAGTACCAGGACGTCAGCCCGCTCCAGCAGCGGCTGCTGGAGCTGTGGCTGGGGGACCGCGACAACCTCTGCGTGGTCGGCGACGCCAGCCAGACGATTTACAGCTTCACCGGCGCCACCCCCGACCACCTCCTCAACTTCCGCACCCGCCATCCGAACGCGACGGTCGTCAAGCTCGTCCGCGACTACCGCTCCAGTCCCCAGGTCGTGCACCTCGCCAACGGCCTGCTCTCCCAGGCCAAGGGGCGGGCGGCCGAACACCGCCTGGAGCTGATCTCGCAGCGCGAGGCGGGCCCCGAGCCCGTGTACACGGAGTACGCCGACGAGCCCGCCGAGGCCGAGGGCACCGCCCGCCGGATCCGTGACCTGATCGCTTCCGGTGTGTCGGCCGGCGAGATCGCCGTCCTCTTCCGCATCAACGCCCAGTCCGAGGTCTACGAGCAGGCGCTGGCCGATGTCGGTGTGCCGTATCAGCTGCGGGGCGCCGAGCGGTTCTTCGAGCGGCCGGAGGTGCGTGAGGCAGGCGTCAAGCTGCGGGGCGCCGCCCGCTTCGGGGCCAACGACGCGTTGCTCGACGACGCGGTGGACCTGCCGTCCGAGGTGCGGGCGGTGCTCAGCGACATGGGCTGGTCCAGCCGGCCCCCGGCCGGTTCCGGGGCGGTGCGGGACCGCTGGGAATCCCTGGCGGCACTGGTGCGGCTCGCCGAGGACTTCGCCGAGGCCCGGCCCACGGCCACCCTCGCCGACCTCGTCGCCGAGCTGGACGAACGGGCCAACGCGCAGCACGCGCCGACGGTCGAAGGCGTGACCCTCGCGTCCCTGCACGCCGCCAAGGGCCTGGAGTGGGAGGCCGTCTTCCTGGTCGGTCTCACCGAAGGCATGATGCCGATCACCTACGCCAAGACCGACGAGCAGATAGAGGAGGAACGCCGGCTGCTGTATGTCGGCGTCACCCGTGCCCGGCTGCATCTGGGGCTGTCCTGGTCGCTGGCGCGCTCTCCGGGCGGGCGGGCCTCCCGCCGCGCCAGCCGGTTCCTGAGCGGCCTGCGGCCGGGCTCCGGGGCAGTGGCAGGCCGCCGCACGCCGGGCGCGGTCTCAGGGGGCGTCGAGCGCGGTGAGGGGGCGTCGGCAGTGGCACGGCGCCCCAAGCACCGCAGCCCGGCCCGCTGCCGGGTCTGCAACAGGACGCTCACGGACGCGGGCGAGATGAAACTGATGCGGTGTGAGGACTGCCCCTCGGAGCTGGACGAGGCGCTCTACGAGCGGCTGTGCGAGTGGCGGGCCGAGCAGGCCGCGCGCTCCCGGCAGCCCGCGTACTGCGTCTTCACCGACAAGACACTGATGGCGATCGCGGAGGCCGTTCCGGGAACCGAATCGGAGCTTGCGGTCATCTCAGGAGTGGGGCGGCGGAAGTTCGACCGCTACGGCAGCGATGTGCTGGCAATCTGTGCCGGCGAGGAGCTCGCGGGGGTCTTGGAGGAGGGGCCCGGAGGCGCCGCGAAAAACTCGTCGAAAAAATAGTTTGCGCGCGCGGAGCGCATCCCCATAGCCTTCGGAAGCAACGGAGACAACGGAACCTTCCGAGATCCGATGGATCCGTGCTGTACTTGAACACCCTGGAACGGGATTCCCGGTCCACCGAGACGCCGAGAGGAGGCGAGCCCAGTGATCAGCATTATCGAGACCAACAAAATGACCGATCTCTCGGTCGTCGCCACCTGCACGCTCGGCTCCTCGCTCCCTGGCACCGGTCTGTCCGGCTTCGGCCGCCTGTCCGGTACCGAGGTCGCGCGCCCCGAGTCCCTCGCTGTGCTGACGCGCAGTGAGCGCACCGCGCGACCGACCGAGGCACCTGCGGTAGCAGCAGCGGCGGCATCGGCGAATGCCTTTGCCTTCGCGGCGGCCAATGGTGCCGGATCCCGGAAGCAGTACCAGACGCAGCATGAAATGTGGGCCTACCGCGGCCTCGAACCCTGGAGAGATCCAGCCTGATCGGCACGATCAGGTCGGCACCTTCCAGGGCCGCGGAACCCACACCGGGATCCGCGGCCCTTTTGTTTGCCCATGCGCCCGCCACCAGCCGGGCCGAACAGACGAGGAACACACCACCGTGCAACTCCAGACGCACACCCCGTCCGTAGCAACCGACCTGATCCCTCCGCCCGACCCTCAGGAGAACTCCTTGCTGCCCCTCACCGAGCTCGACGACGAGATCGACCGCCTCGGCGCCGCTGTTCCGTGCCGTACCTACGACCCGGAGGTCTTCTTCGCCGAGTCCCCGGCCGACGTCGAGTACGCCAAGACGCTGTGCCAGACCTGCCCCGTCCGTGAGGCCTGTCTCGCCGGTGCCAAGGACCGCCGTGAGCCGTGGGGTGTCTGGGGCGGCGAGCTCTTCGTCCAGGGTGTCGTCGTGCCGCGGAAGCGTCCGCGTGGCCGTCCGCGTAAGAACCCGGTTGCGGCATGAACACCATCGGCACAGGAACGATCGACCGTCCCCTCACACGGGACCCCCAGAAGCAGGACCACACGATGAACCCGACTTTCACCGACACACCCGTCCCCATGAACACCGACGTGATCGAGTCGCGTCAGAACAGGAACCACGCAATGCAACTCATCCCAGAAGCCCTGGCGCGTGCTCATATGCACGAACGCCTCCGGGAGGCCGAATCGGAACGCAGGGCTCATCGGCTCGCCGCCGCGCGGCGTATGCAGCGTCGCGCCGAGCGCGCGTCGCTGCGTGCCCGCCGTGCGCTGGCCATGGCCGTGATGCAGTAACGGCGTCGCACTGATGCCGCCACACAACGGGGTCCGTCCGACAGGGCGGGCCCCGTGGTGCGTTATGTCCCGCTTCCTGTGGTTGGCGGGGATATCGTCGGGCGATGGACCAGAAGACGCATGAACAGGCGGAGTTGGCCGACGGCGGCACGGTGTGCGCGGGCTGCGGCGCAGTGGCCGAGGGCGCCCCGCCGACCTGGACGTGCTCCGTCGAGAACGGTGAACGCCGCTACTTCTGTGACAACTGCGCGCGGGAGAACATCCGGGCCATCGAGGGACGCCTGGATTCGAGCTGGTGGTGAGGCCTCGCGCCACGGAGGCCGGTGAGCCCCGGGCCGCCGCGCCCGCTTTGCCGGCGGAGCGGGCGGCCGATGCGGTGCGGCCCGGCGGGCGGGCTCAGGCCGTGGACCCTTCGACGGCCTCCTCACCGATGTCCGCGCCGACGACGGTGCCGAAGTCGGCGAGGTCCGAGCCGGCCGGCTCTTCCTCGGGTACGAAGCCGGGCATCCATGCCTCGAGTTCGTCGCGCAGCCGTACCGTCGCCCCCAACTGGCACAGCACCCCGATCGTGCTCAGGGTCACACGGTGGATCAGGAGGTATGCGGGCGGCAGATTGAGCTGTTTGCCCAACTGGTGGGCGGGGGAGCGCGGATCGCCGACCCGGGCCGCCTGATGACGCATCCAGCCCCGGGTGAAGGTGAACTCGTCCACCTGCGCGGGTTCGATGATCGGCAGCAGATACTCCAGCACCGCGTCCGGGTCCAGCTCGATGGACTCCTTGACGAAGCCCTCCTCGCACAAAAGCTGGTAGACGGCGTCCGCCTCGCCGTCCAGCGTCATCCGCAGAGAGGCACCGATCGTCGGCGGCAGCCCCTCGGGCAGCCGGTCGACGGTGCCGAAGTCCAGCACCCCCAGCCGCCACTCCTCCACGGGGCCGTCCGGGAAGTCCCCGGCCAGCAGCCGGAAGTTGCCCGGATGCGGGTCGGCGTGCAGCAGGCCCGTACGGGCGGGGCCGGAGAAGAGGAAGCGTGCCAGGAGCTGACCGGCCCGGTCCCGCTGTTCGTCGGTGCCGTCCGCGATCACCTCGGACAGCGGCACTCCCGCCATCCACTCCGTCACCAGCACCTGGTCGCACTGGTGGACCACGGCCGGCACCACCACGTCCGGGTCGTCGGCGAACTCCTCGGCATGTGCCCGCTGGGCCTCCGCCTCCAGGGAGTAGTCCAGCTCCTCCGACACCCGGTCGCGCAGCTCGGTGATCAGCGGCTTGATGTCCATGCCCGGGATCAGCGGACCCAGCAGCCGGGCGAACCGGCTCAGCTGCGACAGGTCCGACAGCAGCGCCTGACCGGCACCCGGATACTGCACCTTGACGGCCACCTCGCGGCCGTCGTGCCACACCCCCCGGTGCACCTGCCCGATCGAGGCCGCCGCGGCCGGCTTGTCCTCGAACTCCTCGAACAGCTCCTGCCAGTCCTCGCCGAGCTGCTCCGCCAGCACCGCGTGCACCGTGCTCGTCGGCATCGGCGGCGCCGCCTCCTGAAGCTTCGTCAGGGCGGCGCGGTAGGGCCCGGCGACCTCCTCGGGCAGCGCCGACTCGAAGACGGACAGCGCCTGCCCGAACTTCATGGCCCCGCCCTTCAGCTCACCGAGCACCTTGAAGAGCTGTTCCGCGGTGCGCTGTTGGAGCTCACGGCCGACGATCTCGGCGGATCTGCCGCCGATCCGCTTGCCCAGGCCCCAGGTGGCGCGGCCGGCGAACCCCAGTGGCAGCGCGGCCAGCTTGGCGGTGCGGGTGACCGCCTTGCGGGGAAGATCAGACATGCGCCCCTCCAACTCACACTGTCCCCCTACCGGGGTTACTCCGTCATTGTGGCGTGTTCCGGCTGAGGATCCGAGGCGCCCGCCGCACTCGGTGAAGCGGCAGCGCCACAGCCGCAGTCCGGATGAGGCTCGATCCGCACCGTCCGCACGCTCGCACACGGTGCCGCGAGCTCCATCCGTGCCCCTGTGCACGGCGGGAGTTCGCCATCGAGGAACGCCAGCGCCTGGACGGCGGCGATCCCCGCGACCGTTGTTGCCAGCGCGGCATCGCAGGCCGGAACCGCGGGTGCACCACGCCCCGACCGCCACTGCGCGAGCAACCGCGGCCAGGCCGGCTCCGCGTCCGTACGACGCAGCTCGTCGCAGCGGGCACAGGCCGAACCGCCGGGCAGCACCAACGGACCCACCACACCCGTGCCCTCGATCACCCCCGCGTAAAGATGCGGAATGCCGGCGATGAGCAACGGCTCGGACAACACCGGGTCGGGGGCGTACGCGCCGAGCCCGTCCCGCGGGGCGAGCACCACGAGCGACAGTCCGGGTTCGCCCGATTCGCTGACCGGGACCCTCGGCCGTGGGGTACGGCTCCAGGGAGAGGACTGCTGGACCAGCCGTTGCGCGGCAGTGCGCCGCCGCTCGCCGATCCGCTCGGCCGGCAGCCCGCCGGGCAGCACGTCCCACGGCTGGACCGTGCCACCGTCGAACACCTCCACCCGCCCGACCCCCGAGGCCGAGAGCAGTGCCGCGATCGCGGAGCCGACCCGCCCCGCTCCCTTGACCCGGGCCCGGATCGCCCGGCGCGCTCCCATCCGGCCCAGCGCGCCCGCGGGCTCCGGATGCTGCACCGACAGGGAGGCCAGATCGGGCCGCAGCTGCTCGAAGGCGGCATGGTCCGCCCGTACCGCCTCGGTCGCCGGACCGCCCGCGGTGGGGGCTTCCAGCAGGCCGGCGGCGCCGAGCCGGTCCACCACACCCCGCACATGCTCGGGCGGGAGGTCCAGTAACGCCGCCTCCTCGACCAGTTGCCGCATGGTGCGGGTGCCGTCGATCAGTGAGAGGAAACTGCCGGTCGCCGTGTCCACCGGGCCGACCACCATCGCATGCGCCGGTGCCACCCCGAACCGCACCGTTTCCCTGTCCCGCCAGCCGCGCCGCAGCGCGGGCTTGAGCATCGGATGCCTCATCTCCGCCCCCGTCCTTCGTCGTCCGGCTCTCAGCATGCGCCCCGCGGCGGATCGGCGCGGAAGTTATCCACAGGCAGTGGGCAATGGTCATACAAGCGGTGCACGCCATGGAGTGGTTCGGTGGCGAACCGTCCGCGGGGCGGGACTTCCCGCCGCGCCAGCGGGTAACGTCGGGCGCGTGCCCGCCGACCCTTCCGCCCACGGCCCGGGGGAGACCCCTCTGCGCCGCGCCGCTGACACCTCGCGCGGGGCTGCCCCGAGCCCCGTGGCCGGCGGGCCGGTCACCAGCGCCGTCGAGGTGCGCCGCAGTTCACGACGGCGCAGAACGGTCTCCGCGTACCGCGAGGGCGACCGCACGGTTGTCCTGATTCCGGCCCGTATGTCCGAGGCCGAGGAACGGCGCTGGGTCACCGTCATGCTGGACAAGCTCGCCGCCCAGGAGAGCAAGCGGATGCTGGGCGACGGCGAGCTGGCCGAGCGCGCCCGGCGGCTGTCCGGTCAGTACCTGGACGGCCGCGCCCGCCCCGCCTCGGTGCGCTGGGTGACCAACCAGAACACCCGCTGGGGATCGTGCACCCCGGCCGAGGGCAGCATCCGCCTCTCGCACCGTCTCCAGGGCATGCCGGAGTACGTCATCGACTACGTCCTGCTGCACGAACTCGCTCATCTGCTGGTCCCCGGCCATGGCCCCCGGTTCTGGCGTCTGCTGGAGTCCTACCCCCGTACGGAACGGGCCCGTGGCTACCTCGAAGGGGTGGTCGCGGCCGACCGGCTGCCCCATCTTCCCGTCGCCCGCGGTGAATGAGGGAGCGCGGCCGGACGAGATCCGCCGCGCCCCGGCATCGCCCGCTGTCGGCGCCAGCGGTTAGCCTGGCCGCGCAGAAGAACTCACAGCCGGAGCGGGGGACGGGCGTTACGTATGGCCAGGGAATTCCAGCGGGGCCACAAGGCCAAAATCGGTGATCTGACGGCGGGAACGGATCTGTACGTCGGTGTGCAGATCGCCGGGCCCGGCCTGACCTTCGACATCAGCTGCTTCGGCCTGGACGCCGACGAGCGGCTCTCCGACGACCGGTACTTCATCTTCTTCAACCAGCCCACCTCGCCCGAGGAGTCGATCCAGCTGCTCGGCGCGCAGGCCGGCGACAGCGAATCGTTCCGGGTCACCCTCGACAAGCTCCCGCCGCACATCCAGAAGCTCTCCTTCACCGCCGCGCTGGACGGCGACGGGCAGGTCTCGCAGATCGGTCCCGGCTACCTCCGGATCGTGGCCGGCGGCGAAGAGGTCGCCCGCTACTCCTTCACGGGCAGCGAGTTCAGCACCGAACGCGCCGTCATGCTCGGCGACTTCTACCTCAAGGACGTCTGGCGGTTCGCCGCGGTCGGCCAGGGCTTCGACGGCGGCCTCGAGGCGCTGCTGAAGAACTTCGGCGGCGAGGTCGCCGAAGAGGCCGAGGCACAGCCCGAGCCGCCCGCCACGGCACAGGGCGTGCCGGGCTTCGCACCGCCGTCCGGGCCGGCCGCCCCCGCGCCGTCCTTCGGGGTGCCCGCCGCGGCGCCCGCCCCGCAGCCCGCGCCCGAGTTCGGCCCGCCCCAGGGCGCGCCGCAGGAAGCACCCCCGGCCGCACCACAGCCCCCGCAGCCCACCGCACCGCAGGTCCACAACGCGCCCACGCTCGCCGCGCCCATGGCCCCGCCGGCCGGCCCGGTCCCGCCGCCCGGTGTGCCCGGGCAGCAGCCGCCGGCCCCGTACGGCCAGCCGGCGCCCGGTCAGGACCCGTACGGCCCGCCGCAGCCCGCACCCGGCGGCTACCCCGGCCAGCAGGCCCCGCAGGCCCCTCCCTACGGACAGCCCGTGCCGCCGCCCGGCGGATACGGTGCCCCGCAGGGCCGGCCCGCCCCGTACGGCCAGCCGGGACAGCAGCCCCCGGGCGCTCCCTATGGGGGCGGTCAGGCGCCGACCGTGCCCCAGGGCGGCGGCCCCGGCCTCGGCGTCGTACTGGACAAGTACAAGGAAAGCCCCACGGGGCAGCGCTGGACTCCCCAGAACAGCAGGCTGATCCGCGTCGACCTCGGCATCGACGGCCAGCCGGTGCTCGCCCGCCAGGGCAGCATGGTGCTCTACCAGGGCAAGGTCGACTTCGGCTACAAGGGCGCCGGCTTCCGCGGCCGGATCGTCGGCAACGCCACCGGCCAGGAAATGCAGCTGATGCGCTGCTCCGGCCAGGGCCAGGTCTTCTTCGCGGAGAACAGCGCCCATGTGCACCCCATCGAGCTGCAGGGCGACGCCATCTGTGTGTCCGCCGAGGCCGTTCTCGCCTTCGACGAGTCGCTGCAGCACGAGGTCCGCCGTATCGAGGGCCACGGCATCCCCGGTGGCGCCCTGTTCACCATGCAGTTCCAGGGGACCGGCACCGTCGTCGTCAAGACCCAGGGCACCCCGGTCGTGCTGCCGGTCACCCCGACCACCTTCGCCGACGCCAACGCCATCGTGGCCTGGTCCGCCGCCTCGCAGGTGATCATCTCCAGCCAGGTGAGCCTGCGCCGGCACGCCTATCCGGGCCACTCCGGCGAGACCGTGAACCTCCAGTTCCGCGGTGCGCCCGGCAACTTCATCGTCGTCCAGCCCTACGAGGTCTGAGGGAGCCCGCACGTCATGAACCAGCAGCAGCTGTCGGGCTACGTCCCGACCCCGCCCGCCGCCCGTATGGAGAACCACGGCAGCGCCATGGTGAAGATCGCCATGCAGAGCGGCCAGGACGTCCTCGCCCGCACCGGCTCGATGGTCGCCTACGAAGGCTTCGTCCAATACGAGCCGAACCCACCCGCCGTCCGCCAGATGGCCTCCCAGTGGCTCACCGGCGAAGGCGCGCCCCTGATGAAGTGCTCCGGCGACGGCCTGCTCTACCTCGCCGACTACGGCGCCGACGTCGTCTGCATCAACCTCAACGACGACTCCCTCTCCGTCAACGGCACCAGCCTCCTCGCCCTCGACGCCCACCTCCAGTGGGGCGTCCAGCGCGTCAAGGGCATGGCGAAGTTCGCCGGTCAGGGGCTCTTCAACGTCCAGATCTCGGGCACCGGCTGGGTCGCCCTGACCTCCCGGGGCACGCCCATCGTCGTCGACTGCGGCCGCGGTGAGGACGAGACCTATGTGGACCCGGACGCCCTGGTCGCCTGGTCGACCAACCTGAAGATGAAGGGCAAGCGCAGCTTCAAGGCGTCCTCGATGATCGGACGCGGCAGCGGCGAGGCGTACCAACTGGGCTTCTCCGGCCAGGGGTTCGTCGTCGTCCAGCCCAGCGAGGACAGCACCGACCGGCTCCGGGCCCGGGGCTGAGGGGGAGGACCGAACACGCCATGCAGAGTCCGCTTTTCGCCTTCACCGAGGCACAGACCCAGGACCGCTACGCCCTGCAGAACAGCCAGCTGCTGCGCGTCGCCCTCCAGGGCCACGAGGACGTCCTCGCCCGTAAGGGCACGATGGTCGCCTATCAGGGACTGCTCGAATTCGACGGCAACTACCAGACGCCGGGCCAGCACCGCACCCGCGCGCACTCCGGTGAGGGCCTCGAGCTGATGCGCGTCTCCGGGCAGGGCACGGTCTATCTGGCCAACCTCGCCCAGTACGTCCATGTCGTCGACGTCGACCACGACGGTCTGACCGTCGACAGCAGCTATGTCCTGGCGCTGGACTCCGGCCTCCACTGGGAGGTCGTCTCCGTCGACAGCCAGTACGGCATCTCCGGCACCGGCAAGTACCAGCTCAACATCTCCGGACGGGGCAAGGTCGCCCTGATGACCTCCGGCGAGCCGCTGATGCTGCAGGTCACCCCCGACAAGTACGTCAACGCCGACGCCGACGCGGTGGTCGCCTGGTCCGCTTCGCTGCGCGTCCAGATGCAGGCGCAGACGCACTCCTCAGGAGTGTTCCGCCGGCGCGGCAACACCGGAGAGGGCTGGGAGCTGAGCTTCCTCGGACAGGGCTACGCACTGGTCCAGCCCAGCGAGCTGCTGCCGCCGCAGAACGCCGTCATCGGCTCCGGTGTGGCCGCCCAGTTCGGCATGGGCCAGCAGGGCGCCCGGGGACAGAACCAGGGCAACATCTTCACCAACTGAGCCGACCGGCCGCTGACGCACCTCCGGCGCCCGCCCCGGGAAGGGACGGGCGCCGGAAGGCGTGGCCGCTGCCGTCTAGAGCAGCGCGCGGGTGCGCTCCACCAGGCGCACGACCGACGCATCGGCGACGCCGGGCACCTCGTCGTACGCGAACCACCGCAGGTCCAGTGACTCGTCGCTGATCTCCGCCACCGCGCCCGCGGGCGCCAGTGCCGCGTACTGCACGTCCAAATGCCAGGCGCAGGGCGTGTGATGACGGTCCAGCCGCACCGGGCCGCCGGGAAGCAGCGTCAGTCCGTGCGCGATCCCCGACTCCTCACGCGCCTCACGCAGTGCCGCATCGGCCAGCGAGGCGTCCTCCGGCTCGCAGTGGCCGCCCATCTGCAGCCACATCTCCAGCTTGCGGTGCAGGGTCAGCAGCACCCGCCCGCCGGCCGGGTCGATCACCAGCGCGCTGGCCGTCAGGTGCCCGTCCTTGCAGGGCTTCCACATGCCGTCCTGATGGGCGGCGAGATGATCCAGATAGGTCAGCCGCAGCTGTTCCTGTTCGGGGGACGGCGCGGGCCACTCCTTGAGCACCCGCGCCGCGTCCTCGTGCAGACTCACTTGTCGCCGTCACCCTTGCTCTCGCCAGGGGTCTCGTCCGGGCCGTCGTTCTCCCGGGCGGGCTTGTCCAGATCCGGCTTGCCGCCGCTCGCGGCCTCGCCGAGCATCTTGTCGAGCTCGGAGAAGTCCGGCTGCTCGTGGTGCACGAACCCGTCCGGATCGTCCAGATCGGCCGCCGTCGGCAGCATGTCCGGGTGCTCCCACAGGCCGTCGCGGCCCTCCAGGCCCCGCGCGTCCGTCAGCGACGCCCACAGCCGCGAGGCGTCCCGCAGCCGCCGCGGACGCAGCTGCAGACCGATCAGCGTCGAGAACGTCTGCTCGGCGGGGCCACCGCTCGCCCGGCGCCGCCGCAGCGTCTCACGGAGCCTGTCCGCCGACGGCAGATGCGGCTTGGCGGCGGCGTGCACCACCGCGTCCACCCAGCCCTCGACGAGCGCCAGCGCGGTCTCCAGACGGGCCAGCGCCGCCTTCTGCTCCGGGGTGTCCTCGGGCTGGAACATGCCCTGCTGAAGGGCGCTCTGCAGCTCCTCGGGATGCTGCGGATCGATCTGGCCGACCACGTCCTCCAGCTTGGTCGTGTCGACCTTGATGCCGCGCGCATAGCCCTCGACGGCACCGAACAGATGCGAGCGCAGCCACGGCACATGCGCGAAGAGCCGCTGATGGGCGGCCTCGCGCAGGGCCAGATACAGCCGCACTTCCTCCTCGGGGACGCCCAGGCCCTCGCCGAACGTCGCGATGTTCCCCGGCAGCAGCGCGGCCTTGCCGGCCGGGCCGAGCGGGAGCCCGATGTCCGTCGAACCGACGACCTCGCCGGCCAGAACGCCCAGCGCCTGGCCGATCTGCGTGCCGAACATCGCGCCGCCCATGGAGCGCATCATCCCGAGCAGCGGGCCCGCCATGGCCTGCATCTCCCCGGGCAGCACATCGCCCATGGCCGCCCCGACGCGCTCGGCGAGCGGATTGACCAGGTCCTTCCACACCGGGAGGGTCTCCTCGACCCACTCGGCGCGGCTCCAGGCCACCACCGAGCCGGAACCCGACGGCAGCGACGTCACACCGTCCAGCCACAGATCCGCCAGCCGCACGGCCTCCTCGACCGCACTGCGCTCACCCGGCGACAGGCTCGCGTCCTTGCTGCCGTCCTCGGCGCCCTGCGCGACGGTCTGCCGCGCGATGTCCTTGGCCATGTCCCAGTTCACCGGGCCGCCCTCGTAGGAGAGCATCTGGCCGAGCTTCTGGAAGGCGGCTCCCAGGTCTCCAGGGTTCATTTCGCCACCGGGGCCGCCCATGCCGCCGAAGAGCGCCGCGAACGGATTGTCCGCGCCGCCGCTCCCGCCGCCGAACCCGAACGGGTCCGCGGGGCCCTGGCTACCTCCCTGGCCGCCCTTCTTCTTGCCGTTGTCGCCGTCCTCCGGCTCCTCCGGCGGAAGGCCGAATCCAAATGGGGTGTCACTCACGGGTTTCCTCGGCTCGTAGGGCCGCCGACCAGGTGGCCGACGGCGGCTGCCCGACATCACCTCCAGCGTAGACACCCGGACCGCTTCGGGGCTCGGTGCTTCGCTGTCCCGGTGGCTGCGGCAGGATGGACGCCACCTGGTGCGTACGCATGACCACACGTTCGCACTGAAGACAACCGCTGGAGACGCCCGGTGAGTTCCCCAGATCCGACCGTTCGCGCAGCGCGAAACGCTGCGGCCCAGACCGAGAAGGCAGGCAATACCGCAGGCGGCACCACGGACCGGCCGCTGCGCCGGCCCGTCATTGCCGTCACCGGAGCCGCATCCGGAGTCGGGGCGCTGCTCACCCGCGCCCTGGTCGACTCCGACGAGGTCAAGGAGGTGGTGGCCATCGACGAGCGGCGCGGCGACGTCGCCGAGGCACACTGGCACGTCCTCGACGTCCGGGACCCCGCCATCGCCGACAAGCTGCGCGGCGCGGACGTCGTCGTCCACCTGGCGCTCGACCTCGACCTGGAGACCGACGACGCGGCACGCACCGCCTACAACGTGCGCGGCACCCAGACCGTGCTCACCGCCGCCGCGGCCGCCGGTGTCCACCGGGTGGTGCTGTGCACCTCCGCCATGGTCTACGGGGCGCTGCCCGACAACGATGTGCCCCTGGCCGAGGACGCCGAGCTGCGCGCCACCGCGGACGCCACCGGTGTCGGCGACCTCCTGGAGATCGAGCACCTGGCGCACCGCGCGCCCCGGGCCCACCCCGGCCTGAACGTCACCGTGCTGCGCCCCGCCGTCCTGGTGGGCGGCACCGACACCGCGCTGACCCGCTACTTCGAATCGCCCCGCCTCCTGGTCGTCGCCGGATCCCGCCCCGCCTGGCAGTTCTGCCACGTCGAGGACCTGGTCAGCGCCCTGGAGTACGCGGCGCTGGAGAAGGTCGACGGCGAGCTGGCGGTGGGCTGCGACGGCTGGCTGGAGCAGGAGGAGGTCGAGGAGCTGTCCGGCATCCGGCGCATGGAGCTGCCGTCCTCGGTCGCCCTGGGCGCCGCGGCCCGGCTGCACCGGATCGGCCTGACGCCGTCGCCCGCCGGGGACCTCGCGTACACGATGCACCCGTGGGTAGTCAGCGGCAGCCGGCTGCACGATGCGGGCTGGCGTCCCCGCTGGACGAACGAGGAGGTGCTCGCCGAGCTCCTGGAGGAGGTCGCCGGACGGCACACCGTCGCCGGCCGCAGGCTCGGCCGCAAGGACGCCACCGCCGCGGGTGCCGCCGGCGCCACCGTCGCCCTCCTGGGCACCGCCGCACTGGTGCGGCGCGCCCGTAAGGCCCGCCGCCGTATCTGAGCCGGACCGGGCCCGCCGGGCTGGAGGAGTCTCCATACGGCGGCCCGGACGACCGGCGGAAACGGCCATTCCCGCGGCGCCTCCGGTACGGCACGATGGGGGTATGTCTGGCACGCCCTCCCCTTCGTCCCCCGGCCGCGACCACCCCGGTGAGCGGGCCGCGGCGGACCCGGTCCGGCTCCTGGAGATCCGCGATACCCCGCTGTCCGTGGACGAGGTGTTCGCGGCCGTGGGCGACGAGGCGGCCGGCGGCACGGCCCTGTTCGTCGGCACGGTTCGCTCGCACGACAACGGTGCCGACGTCGAGGGCCTGGGCTACTCCGCGCACCCGACGGCCGAGGCGGAGATGCGCCGGATCGCCGAGAAGGTGATCGCCGACTTCCCCGTCCGGGCGCTGGCCGCCGTCCACCGGGTGGGCGATCTGCGCATCGGTGACCTGGCCGTGGTCGTCGCGGTGTCCTGCCCGCACCGGGGCGAGGCGTTCGAGGCCTGCCGCAAGCTGATCGACGATCTCAAGCACGAAGTACCCATCTGGAAACACCAGACGTTTTCCGACGGGACAGAAGAATGGGTCGGCGCGTAGCGCCGTCTTCTGGGGGTGGAGGTCGGGTGACGGGCGGGAGGGTCGGCGCGTAGCGCCGTCTTCTGGGGGCGCGTAACCACGCGTTCTCCGGGCAGGCGGCAGAGCAGACGGGGCGGGCGATGGACTCCGAACGGGAGGCCGAACCGGTGCCTTATGTTCCGGTTGCGTAACCCGCCCCCTGGCATAACCGTTGACCGAGCAGATGGTTAATCTGCTTATTCGTCGATCGCGGTCATACAAGGGGTTGGGAGGTCGCTGATGGGTGCGCTCCTCTGGTTGCTGATTCCGGTTGGCGCCGGGCTGGTTGCCGCGGTGTGGAGCAGCTGGGCCCTACGGAATCGCAAGACCGGGGACGTTGCAGAGCTCGCGGGTTATGCCCGGTTCCGGGATGCCATGGAAAAGGAGCATTCCGTTTCCGATCCCGCCTCGGACCCGGTCTGATATTCGCCGTTCGTCCGCGAAAGCCGTCGCCGCCTTTCGGGGTGGCGACGGCGTGCGTGCGGGCCGACCCCGTACGGACGGCCCCGCGGGCCGGTTGTCATACCCGTCCCGTACTGTCGTTCCATGCCACGCCGCACCGCGACGCTGCTCGCCTCGATCCTGATGTTGATCGCGCTGCTCTGCGCAGGGGTGCTGATCCCCGTGCCGTACTCCGAGATGTCTCCGGGGCCGACGGTCAACACTCTTGGTGATCACGACGGCGAGCCGGTGCTGCAGATTTCCCAGCGGAAGACGTATCCGACGACCGGTCACCTCAACATGACCACCGTCCGGGTCACCGGCCCCGACTACCGGATGAACCTCTTCGAGGCGGTGTACGGCTGGCTCGACCACGACAACGCCGTGGTGCCGCACAAGACGCTCTACCCCGAGGGGCAGACGGCCGAGCAGGCCGACCAGGAGAACGCCGAGGAGTTCAGCCAGTCCCAGGAGAGCGCGAAGGCCGCCGCCCTCCGGCAGCTGCACCTCCCGGTCGCCGCCCAGACCGTCGTCGGCTCCGTCGTCAAGGACAAGCCGGCCGACGGACGGCTGCACGCGGGCGATGTGATCAAGGCCGTGGACGGCACGGCGGTCAAGCAGACCGGCGACGTCGCCAAGCTCGTCACCCGGCACAAGCCGGGCGAGAAGGTCGTCTTCTCGATCATCCCCGCCAAGGAAGCCGCCGCGGCGGAGAAGCGCGGCAAGAAGCCCCAGGCCGGTGCGAAGCAGGTCACGATCGCCACACAGAAGGCGGACGACGGCCGCGCCATCGTGGGCATTCAGGCCGGGGTGGACCACATCTTTCCGTTCCCCATCGACGTCAAGCTGGCCGATGTCGGCGGCCCGAGCGCCGGGCTGATGTTCGCGCTCGGCATCGTCGACAAGCTCACGCCCGGGGACATGACGGGCGGCAAGTTCGTGGCCGGCACGGGCACCATCGACGACAAGGGCAAGGTCGGCCCGATCGGCGGCATCTCGATGAAGACGGTCGGTGCGCGCGACAAGGGCGCGGAGTTCTTCCTGACGCCCAAGGACAACTGCGCCACGGCGGCCAAGGACATCCCGCAGGGGCTCACCCTGGTCAAGGTCGGCACCATAGGCGACGCCGTCAAGGCGCTGGAGAAGATCCGCAAGGGAGACACCGCCGGCCTGCCGAGCTGCAGCCCGGCAGGCCGTTCCTAGGGGGTGACCTGCCAAGCCCCCGGTAGCCGGACGCGTACCGCCCGGCCCGGGGGAGCGGCCCCGACGGCCGTGATCAGGCCTCGAACGTCGCGGCCAGTGCCTCCGCGAGGCCCGGCACCAGTGCCGAGCCGGTGAGGACCTCGGACGTGGAGTCCTTCTCGCGCAGCCGCAGTGCCGACTCGCGGCGTCCGTCCCGCAGCACGGCCACCGTCATCCGGACCTCCTGGCGGTCCGGGTGCTCGGCGACCCACTTGGCGAGCTGCGCCTCGTCCATGCCCGCGGGCTCGGAGTCCTCGGCGGACGGCGGCAGCATCAGCCGCTCGACGGTCAGCGCACAGCCGGTGACGGCATCGGGCCAGGCAATGGTGCCCAGGAACTCGTCGAGCGGGACGCCCGCCGGGATCTCGTCCTGTTCCACGGGGGTCAGGGACGTGGTGGTGGAGTCGTCGATACCGAGCTGGGCGGCGAGCGAGGGCTCCTGCGCACGCAGCTTGGCGGTGTCGACGAGGGCGAACAGTCGGGCCGGCTGATCCCAGCCGAGCCCGGCGCTGTACTCGTCGATCTCGAGTACGGCGCGGGTCAGGGGGTCGGCGGCGAGAGGGGTGCCGTCAACGGGGAGGTTGGTCATGCTCAACATCGTGCCTTGTGTACCCCGGAAAGCGGGAACTGAGTAAAGCCTTCGTAAGTTGCATCGGTGGGTCCTACTATCGCCGGGCCTGCTTCACACGACAGCGAACTTCGAGGTGCGCACCTTGGCTTTCCAGATGCCGGACCGCGGCGGAGGCCCGACAGGGCCACGGATCAGAGTCGGCCGACCATCGCGGCGGATCCGGACCCTGCTCATGACATTGGGTGTGCTGGCCGTATTGGCCATGCTCTTCGTGATGTTTGCAGGGTTTTGGACGGATTGGCTCTGGTATCGATCGGTCAAGTACTCCTCGGTCTTCACGACCACCCTGTGGACCAAGATCGGTCTGTTCTTCTCCTTCGGCGTCCTGATGGCCGTGGCCGTCGGCGTCAACATCTGGCTGGCGCACCGGCTGCGGCCGCCGCTGAGCGCGATGTCCATGGAGCAGCAGAGCCTGGACCGCTACCGGATGAGCATCGCGCCGTTCAAGAAGTGGGCCCTGATCGCGATCACCGCGGTGATCGGCCTGATCGCGGGCGCCTCGGCCTCCGGCGAGTGGCGCACCTGGCTGCAGTGGGTCAATGGCGTGCCCTTCGGCAAGAAGGACCCGCAGTTCGGCATGGACGTCGCGTTCTACGCCTTCGACCTGCCCTGGTACCGCTTCCTGCTGAGCTTCGGCTTCGCCTGCGCGGTGCTGTGTCTGGTCGCCGCGGCGCTGACGCACTACCTCTACGGCGGGCTCCGGCTGACCAGCCCCGGTTCACGGGCGACGGCGGCGGCTACCGGCCATCTGTCGGTGCTGCTGGGCATCTTCGTCTCGCTCAAGGCGATCGCGTACTGGCTCGACCGGTACGGCCTCGCGGTCAAGTCCAGCGGCCTGAAGTCGGCCGACAACTGGACGGGCCTGCGGTATGTCGACGCCAACGCCTATCTTCCGGCGAAGACCATCCTGTTCTTCATCGCGGCGATCTGTGCGGTGCTGTTCTTCGCCACCCTCTGGCGGCGGACCTGGCAGCTGCCGGTGATCGGCTTCGGCCTGATGGTGCTCTCGGCGGTCCTCATCGGCGGGCTGTACCCGGCGATCGTGCAGAAGTTCCAGGTCCAGCCGAACGAGCAGGCCAAGGAAGCGCCGTACATCAAGCAGAACATCAAGGCGACCCGGGATGCGTACGACATCCAGGACTCCGAGGTCACGCCGTACAAGGGCGACTACCAGCCCACCGGTAAGGCGGACAGCCAGCGGTTGCGCGACAACGCCGACACCACGGCCAGCATGCGGCTGCTCGACCCGAACGTGGTCTCGCCGGCCTTCCAGCAACAGCAGCAGGTGCGGGGCTACTACCAGTTCCCCTCCACTCTGGACGTCGACCGCTACAAGGACAAGGACGGCGCCGAGCAGGACACCGTCATCGGTCTGCGTGAGCTGAACATCGCCGGTATCCCCGAGCGCAACTGGATCAACGACCACTTCAAGTACACCCACGGCTACGGCGCGGTCGCCGCCAAGGGGACGGAGGCCGCCGACGGCGGCGGTCCGAAGTACACGGAGTCGGATCTGCCGGCCAAGGGGCAGCTCGGCACCTACCAGCAGCGGGTGTACTACGGCGAGAAGACCTCGCAGTACTCCATCGTCGGCGGTCCGCAGAAGGAACTGGACTACTCCGACGACAGCGGCGAGAAGAGCTACAGCTACCGGGGCAAGAGCGGCGTCAACCTCGGGAACCCGATCAACCGTGCCGCGTACGCGGTGGCGTTCGGGGAGCCGCAGATCCTCTACTCCGGCGCGATCGGCGACGGCTCGCGGATCCTGTACAACCGCACGCCCAAGGAGCGCGTCGAATCCGTCGCCCCCTGGCTGACGATCGACGGCGACGCCTACCCGGCGGTCATAGACGGCCGGATCAAGTGGATCGTCGACGCCTACACCACCAGCAACGGTTATCCGTACGCCTCGCGCACCACGCTCGGGGACAGCACGGCCGATTCCCTCACCGACGGACAGCGGGCGGTGGTGGCCCAGCAGAACCAGGTCAACTACATCCGTAACTCCGTCAAGGCGACGGTGGACGCCTACGACGGTTCGGTCAAGCTCTACCAGTGGGACGAGAAGGACCCGGTCCTCAAGACCTGGATGAAGGCGTTCCCCGACACGGTCGAGAAGAAGAGCGCCATAAGCCCGGCGCTCAAGGAGCATCTGCGCTACCCGCAGGACCTCTTCAAGGTGCAGCGCCAGCTGCTGACCACGTACCACGTCACGGACCCCGGCACCTTCTACACCGGCTCCGAGCGCTGGCAGATCCCGAACGACCCGACGACCAAATCGGGCAACGCCGTACCGCCGTACTACCTGAGCATGAAGATGCCGGACCAGAAGAACCGCGCGTTCTCGCTGACGACGACCTTCACGCCCAACAAGCGCGACAACCTCGGTGCGTTCATGGCAGTAGATGCCAACGCGACCAGCCGCGACTACGGCAAGATCAGATTGCTGAAGCTGCCGTCGGAGACGCCGGTGCCCGGCCCGCAGCTGGTGCAGTCGAAGTTCAACTCCGATCCGGTCATCGCCAATGAGCTGAACATCCTCAAGAAGTTCGGCGACTCGGAGATCGAGTACGGCAATCTGCTGACCGTGCCACTGGACGGCGGACTGCTCTATGTCGAACCGGTGTATCTGCGCGGTGCCAACACCAACTACCCGCTCCTGAAGAAGGTGTTGGTCAGCTACGGCGACAACAAGCCCGTCCTGGAGGACTCCCTCAAGGACGCGCTGGATGTGGTCTTCGGCAAGAAGGCGCCCAGTACGGGCACGGAGGAGCCGCCGGGCGGCGGCGACACCGGCCAGCCACCGTCCGACCAGACGGTGCAGCAGGCCCTCGCCGACGCGCAGAAGGCCTACGAGGAGGGCGAGAAGGCGCGCACCTCGGGCGACTGGGCCGGTTACGGCGAGGCCCAGAAGAAGCTGAAGGCCGCGCTGGACCGGGCGGCTAAGGCGTCCGAGAAGGGCAAGCCGGGCAGCTGAGCCGGCCCGCCGTGTCTCCTGGCCCTGGTGCCGCCGGTGCGAACCGGCGGCACCAGGGCCGCGTTGGTGCGGGGGCCGTCCGCCACCGTGATACCTTGTGGACACAACGACGCGGGGTGGAGCAGCTCGGTAGCTCGCTGGGCTCATAACCCAGAGGTCGCAGGTTCAAATCCTGTCCCCGCTACTGAAAGCCGAAGGCCTGGATCCTCAAGGATCCGGGCCTTCGTCATGTGTTCAGGTCGATCTTGGTCAAGGCCGGGTCGTACGGCCCATGTGGGGAAGCTGTGTGCTTGAGTTTGACAAGTCGTCGTGTCGGGAAGTCGACAAACCGCTGAAGTGACCTCACTGGCTGCGGTATACCAGGTGTACGCGGGTTACAGGTGATGCGACGATGGGTCTTATGGGGGACAAGGCAAGGTTGTTGGAGACGGACCGGTTTGTGCATGCGCCCGACGACGGGCGCGAATCCGACCTGCAGATGGACGCGATGGAGGCCGCGGAGGCCGCCGAGGCGTCCGATGCCGTGACCGAGACCGGCCACCGCCGGGCCGCCGAGGCGGGCGACACCGCCGCCATGAGCGCGCTCGGCGCGATGCTGCTGCGCCGCGGCGACCTCGACGGCGCCGAGCCGCATCTGCGTTCCGCGGCCGCCGCCGGTGACCGCGCCGCGGCCAACAACCTGGGCGTGCTGCTCCACCAGCGGGGCTACGGGGACGAGGCGGCCGGCTGGTGGCGTATCGCCGCCGTGGGCGGCTCCGCCGCCGCCGCGCACGCCCTCGGGCGCCACTACCGCGAGCGCGGCGACGAGCCGGCCGCCGAGTACTGGCTGCGCCAGTCCGCCGAGTCCGGCCACTGCCTGGGCGCCTACGCCCTCGCCGACCTCCTGGAGCACCGCGGCGACATCGGCGCCGAGCGCTGGTTCCGTACGGCCGCCGAGCGCGGCCACCGGGAGGCCGCGTACCGCCTCGCCCGGCTCATCGAGGACGGGCGCGACACGGACCACCGCGCGGTCCCCGCGTACGGGGAGCTGAACCAGCAGGAGGAGGCCGAGCAGTGGTACCGCCAGGCCGCCGCGCGGGGCCACCGGCGGGCCGCGCTGCAGCTGGGCGCGCTGCTGGAGGAGCGCGGTGACGTCCAGGAGGCCGGGCGCTGGTACCTGTCCGCCGCCAAGGACGGAGAGCCGCGCGCCGCCTGTGCGCTGGGCTTCCTGCTGCGTGACGCGGGGGACGAGGAGAGCGCCGCCGAATGGTGGCGGCGCGCCGCCCAGGACGGCGATGGCAACGCTGCCAACGCGCTCGGTGCGCTGCACGCCGACCGTGGTGAGCTGCAGACCGCCGAGCGCTGGTACCGCGCCGCGCTGGACGCCGGGGACGTCAACGGCGCTTACAACATCGGGCTGCTCTGTGCCGAGCAGGGCCGGGAGGGGCGCGGTGAGCAGTGGTACCGCCGGGCCGCCTACGCCGGACACCGTGAGGCCGCCAACGCGCTGGCCATCCTGCTGCTGCAGCGCGGCGACGCCTCGGGGGCCGAGCCGTGGTTCTCCAAGGCGGCCGAGGCGGGCAGTGTGGACGCCGCGTTCAACCTCGGCATCCTCTTCGCCGGGCGCGGCGAGGAGCGCATGGCGCACACCTGGTACGAGCGGGCGGCCGCGGCCGGGCACACCGAGGCGGCGCTGCAGGTCGCCATCGTGCAGCTGCGGGACGGTGAGCTGCAGGACGCGGAGCGCAATCTGCGCTGTGCGGCCGGTGGCGGCAGCGCCGAGGCGGCCTTCCGGCTCGCCGACCTCCTCGACCGCAAGGCGACGGCCGCGGGCGAGGGGCTCACGGACAGCGAGCGCGCGGCGGACGACGAGAGCATGCAGTGGTACGAGCGGGCCGCGCGCCAGGGTCACCGTCGCGCCCAGGTCCGGGTTGGCATGTTCGCGGCGGCTCGCGGCGAGGTCGTCGAGGCGGCCGAGTGGTACCGCGCGGCGGCCGAGGCCGGCAGCCGTAACGGCGCCTTCAACCTCGGGCTGCTGCTGGCCCGTGAGGGCAGCCTCCCGGAGGCCGCCCTGTGGTGGCAGCGTGCCGCCGAGGAGGGGCACGGCCGGGCGGCTCTCCGGCTGGCGCTGCTCGCCGCCCGGCGCGGTGCGCTGGCGGAGGCGCAGAGCTGGTGTGCGCGCGCCGTGGAGCAGGGGCCGCCGGAGGTGGCGGAGCGTGCGGCGCGGCTGCGGACGGCGCTCCAGGAGGAGCTCAGTGCGTAACAGGCGGCATTCCGGAAGCCCGGGGCCGGGCCCACAGGGCCGGGTTCCGGGCCCCGCGGAAGGAATTTGCGCTGGTCGTCGGGCCGGGGTTAAAGTGTGGACACAACGACGCGGGGTGGAGCAGCTCGGTAGCTCGCTGGGCTCATAACCCAGAGGTCGCAGGTTCAAATCCTGTCCCCGCTACTGAAGGACCAAGGCCCGGATTCTCTGAGAATCCGGGCCTTCGTCGTGCTTACTTCCTGAGCCGGTGGCCGACCGCCTCCGCGTACAGGCTGCGGTCGACGAGCCGGTCCTCCGGCAGTGGTGCCCCTTTGGTGACGCCGGCGTCGCGGTAGGCCTTCTGGAGCCGGTCCGTGGTGCCCTTTCTGATCTCCCAGTCCATGCGGAGCGAGGGCACCGAGGTCAGGATCTTCCCGTCGACGTCCAGCAGCTTCGCGAGCTCGGCGGCGAAGGCCTTGTCGGCCTTGTAGTCGCCGGCGAAGTACGTGTTGACCGTGCGGAGGTAGGCGCGCAGGAAGGCGACGCCGGCGTCCGGGTCCTGCTGGAGCAGATTCGGGCCGTAGAGGGCGCCGCCGAGCGGTTCGCCCCGGGGCTGGCCGCCGAGGAAGGCGTATCTGCTGTCGCCGTCGACCCGCCGCCAGACCGGATCGAGCAGCCAGGCGGAGTCGACCCCGCCGCCGGTCAGGGCGGTCAGTACGTCCGAGGAGCCGAGTTGCTGGAAGGCGACGGAGTCCAGGCGGGCGCCGTGACCGGCGAAGGTCCGGGTCATCGGGTACATGATCACGGAGCCTTTCCCGATCATGGTGCCCAGCTTCGCTCCCTCCAGGGAGACCGAGGCGGCGCTCTCGCCGCTCTTCAGGCGCACCCACAGGCCGCTCCTGGACCTCGGGTCGGGGGAGAAGTTGCCGGCCACCCAGCGGATGTCGAAGCCGCCGTGGACGCCGTTGACGACGGCGGCCTCGGGGGCCGCCCACAGGGCGTCCAGTTCGCCCTCGGCCAGCAGCGGCAGCGCCTCCGGGGTGGGCAGGACCTTCAGCCGGACGTCCAGGCCCTCCTTCTCGAACTCGCCCCTGGCGAGGGCCAGCCGCAGCGGGGCCACGTACTCGGCGCTGAGGGTGCCGGTGGCGACCGTGAGCGTGCGGCGTTCGGTGAGGCGGCGCGGGGCCGGGGTGCCCTTGTCGCAGCGGGCCGGTGCGCGGTCCGGGGCGAGGTCGGCGGGGTCGGTCCAGGAGGCCGTGCCGCAGCCCGCCACGGGCTTGACGGTGCGGGGCCGGGCGGCGGACGGGCCGGTCTCGGGGGCGGCGCAGCCCGCGCCGAGGGCGAGTGCGGCGATCAGCGCGGCAGTGGTGGTGCGGATGCGCATGGGACCTCCGTACGGGGGCGGCGTCCGGTCGGACGGGGCGGTGCGGGATCAGCTGCGGGGTCGGCCGCGGTCGCGGGGTGCCCACGGGGTGAGGAAGCGCCCGGCCAGCCGCACCAGCTCGGAGAAGAGCACGCCGAGTACGGCCACACAGACGATGCCGACGAACATCACGTCGTTCTGGAACAGGGCGCGGGAGTCGAAGATCAGATGCCCGAGGCCGTCGGTGGCGGCGATCTGTTCCGAGGCGACGATGACCAGGACGGCCACGCCCGCGGCGATCCGGGCGCCCACGAGGACGGCGGGCAGCGAGGCGGGCAGCAGGACGTGCCGGAACATCTGCCAGGGGCCCGCGCCGAAGACCTGGCCCGCGTCGCGGTGGCCGGAGGGGATGGCCATCACCGCCGCCATGGTCGAAATCCAGACGAAGAAGAAGACGGTGGTGGCGACGAGGGCGACCTGCGGGCCCTCGCCGAGCCCGAACATGTTGAGGAAGACCGGCAGCAGGGCCAGCTTGGGGACCACGTACAGGGCGTCCAGGAGGGGTTCGAGGGCGGCCCGTACGAGAGACAGCGAGCCCATCAGCAGGCCCAGGAGATAGCCGGTGACGGTCCCGACGGCATAGCCGGCCAGGACGCGCCGGAGCGTCGCCCACACGTCCGGCCACAGCTCGCCGGCCAGGGCGCGGTCCCAGCCGTCGGCCAGGATCGTCGACGGTGCGGGGTAGACGCGGTCGTCGAGCCAGGCCCGGTCGGCGGCCAGCTGCCACAGCAGGACGAGCAGCAGTGGAACGGCGACGGCGAGCGAGATCTCCAGGGTGCGCCGGCGGCGGTGGGTGCGCCCGGGGCGCAGTTCCCGGGGGCCGGGGCGGCGGACGAGGAGGCGGTCGTCCGCGGCGGGCCGGTCGTCCTCGTGGCCGGGCCGGGGGAGGGCGCTGGTCATGCGGGGACGGCCCCCTCGGTGGTCCGGTGTGCCGGGCTGTTCCGGTCGACCTCGTCGCGCAACAGCTGCCACAACTCGGCCTTCAGGGCGGTGAATTCGGGGGTGGCGCGGACGTCGCCGGTGCGGGGGCGGCCGAACGGCGGGCGGCGTTCGGCGATGATCCGGCCGGGGCGGGCGGACATCACCAGGACCCGGTCGCCGAGTACCAGGGCCTCTTCGAGGCTGTGGGTGATGAAGAGGGTGGTGGTGCGGGTGGTCTGGGTGAGGTCGAGCAGTTCGTCCTGGAGGACGGTGCGCAGCTGGGCGTCGAGGGCCGCGAACGGCTCGTCCATCAGCAGGATCCCGGGCTCCACGGCGAGTGCGCGGGCGAGGGCGACGCGCTGGCGCATCCCGCCGGAGAGCGTGGCCGGGTAGGCCCCGGCGAAGTCGGCGAGCCCCATCCGGGCCAGCCAGGAGCGGGCCCGTTCGTCGGCCTCCTTACGGGGCACGCGCTGGAGGTCGAGGCCGAAGCGGACGTTGCCCAGCACGGTCTTCCAGTCGTAGATGCCGTAGTCCTGGAAGATCATCGCGGCCGGGCGGCCGGCGCTCACCCGGAGTTCCAGCTCGCCCTCGCTGGGGCGCAGCAGCCCGGCGGCGATGCGCAGCAGGGTCGACTTCCCGCAGCCGGAGGGACCGACGACACAGACGCACTCACCGGGCGCGATCTCGGCGTCGACGGGGCCGAGGGCGGCCAGCGCCTTGCTGCCGCGGCCGAACGAGCGGGCCAGGGCGCGGGCGCGCAGGGCCGGTGGTGTGGACGGGGCGGCGGGTGGGCGGTGCGCTGCGGAGGAAGGGTGCGGCTCTCCCACGGGGTGCTCCTTGCGGAGTGGGGACAGGGTGCCGCCGTGGTGCGGGGCCCGGGCACGGTGGCGCCCGGTGGCCGGAAAGCGCGGCGCGCCGACGATATGACGGGGCGTCAGATTCGGGCAAGGGGCGTGCGGGCATGGGTGTGCGGTGTGTGCAGGTGTGGTGGTGCGGTGACGAGGGCGCGGGCGACGGGCCGGCCGGGTACACGAAGGAGCCCGCGGCCGGGTGGGCGCGGGCTCGATGCGGTGTACGGAGTGGTCCGGTGCGGGAGCGGCCCGGACGGGGGCCGGCTTCCCCGGGCGTCAGGACGGGGCGCTGCAGTTGGGGCAGATGCCCCGGTAGGTCACGGTGACCTCGGAGACCTGGAAGCCGTAGCGCTCCGGCTCGGGCAGTGCGGAGAGCGGGTCGCCCTGGAGGTGGACGTCGCGGATCGTGCCGCACTGCGAGCAGATGAGGTGCTGGTGGTCGTGGTGGGCGTTCGGGTCGTAGCGCTTGGCCCGGCCGTCGGTGCTCACCTCGATCACCTCACCGAGCGACACCAGCTCGCCCAGGGTGTTGTAGACCGTCGCGCGGGAGATCTCGGGGAGCCGGTCGGTTGCCAGTGCGTGCACTTCATCGGCGGTGTAGTGGACGTGGTCCCCGTCGAGGACCTCGGCGACGACGCGTCGCTGCGCGGTCAGCCGCCAGCCGCGTCCCCGGAGCCGTTCAAGCAGGTCACTCATGCCATTCACCTATCAGTCAGATAGACCCAGGGTAGCAGCGGTCGTCCATCACCGGATCGTGTACGAGTTTCGCTCTCTTCTTGACTTAGACAATGTCCAATGTAGGATCGTGGACCGGCGCAAGCCAAGGGCAGGTGTAGAAGACTTCAGGAGGCGCACGTGTCGGTAGAGAGCATCACTGGACCGCTGACCACGGAGTCCGGGGCTCCGGTCGGGGACAACCAGAACAGCGAGACGGCCGGCATCGGCGGACCCGGCCTCATCCAGGACCAGCTCCTGATCGAGAAGCTCGCGCACTTCAACCGCGAGCGCATCCCGGAGCGCATCGTGCACGCCCGTGGCGCCGGTGCGTACGGCACCTTCACGGTGACCGCGGATGTGACCAAGTACACCCGTGCGAAGTTCCTCTCCGAGGTCGGCAAGCAGACCGAGACCTTCCTGCGCTTCTCCACCGTCGCGGGCAACCTCGGCTCGGCCGACGCGGTGCGTGACCCGCGCGGCTTCGCGCTGAAGTTCTACACCGAAGAGGGCAACTACGACCTCGTCGGCAACAACACCCCGGTGTTCTTCATCAAGGACGCCATCAAGTTCCCGGACTTCATCCACACCCAGAAGCGCGACCCGTACACCGGCTCGCAGGAGGCGGACAACGTCTGGGACTTCTGGGGTCTGTCGCCCGAGGCCACCCACCAGGTCACCTGGCTCTTCGGCGACCGTGGGATCCCCGCCTCCTACCGCCACATGAACGGCTACGGCTCGCACACCTTCCAGTGGAACAACGAGGCCGGTGAGGTCTTCTGGGTCAAGTACCACTTCAAGACCGACCAGGGCATCAAGAACCTCACGACCTCCGAGGCCGCGGAGACCTCCGGCCTCGACCCGGACAGCCACCAGCGCGACCTGCGGGAGTCCATCGAGCGCGGCGACTTCCCGAGCTGGACCGTCCAGGTGCAGATCATGCCCGCGGCCGAGGCGGCCAACTACCGCTTCAACCCCTTCGATCTGACCAAGGTCTGGCCGCACGAGGACTACCCGCCGATCGAGATCGGCAAGCTGGAGCTCAACCGCAACCCGCAGAACATCTTCGCCGAGGTCGAGCAGTCGGTCTTCTCCCCGCACCACTTCGTGCCGGGCATCGGTCCGTCCCCCGACAAGATGCTCCAGGGCCGTCTGTTCGCGTACGGCGACGCGCACCGCTACCGCGTCGGCATCAACGCCGACCACCTGCCGGTGAACCGCCCGCACGCCACCGAGGCGCGCAGCCACGGCCGGGACGGTGTGCTCTACGACGGCCGTCACGGCGGCCAGAAGAACTACGAGCCCAACAGCTTCGGCGGCCCCGTCGAAACCGGCCGGCCCCTGTGGCAGCCGGTCGCCGTGACCGGCCCCACCGGTGAGCAGGCCGCGCCCTCGCACGCCGAGGACGACGACTTCGTCCAGGCCGGCAACCTCTACCGGCTGATGGCGGAGGACGAGAAGGAGCGCCTGATCGACAACCTGGCGGGCTTCATCTCCCAGGTCTCCCGCGACGACATCGCCCAGCGGGCGATCGAGAACTTCCGCAAGGCGGACGCGGACTACGGCAAGCGGCTGGAAGCCGCGGTCCAGGCCCTGCGCGGCTGAGGCTGCCTTTGCGGCTAAACCGCCGCCGCTCTCGCGGAGGTGGTTGCGCGCCGTGGGGGTTGCTCAATTGTCGCTTGCCGTACAAAGCGAAGAGGCCGGATGCCAGTGGGCTTCGGCCTCTTCGTGCGGGTGGCTCCGGGGAGTTCGTGCCCGGAGCCGTTCGTGGTTCAGGCGGGGACGGGGCGGGCCCGCTCCGTGGTGGCCGACCAGCAGCGGATGATGTCGCGTACGGAGACCACACCGACCGGTTCCTGGTCGTTGAGCACGATCAGATGGCGGAAGCCGCCGCGCACCATGGCGTCCGCGGCATCGTCCAGGGTCCAGTCCGGAGCGGCGAAGACCACGTCCGGGGTGGTGTGGGTCTGGGCGGTCTCCCGGTCGGGGTTCTCGCCCGCGCCGAGGGAATTGAGGATGTCGCGTTCGGTGAGGATGCCGATGCCACAGGTGTCGCTGTCGAGGACCACGGCCGCGCCGATGCGGCGGGCCGCCATCAGCTGTGCCGCCTGGCGGAGGGTGTGAGCGGGCCCGATGGTGAGGACCACGGTGCTCATGGCGTCTTTGACGTACATGGGCATGGAGTGGAGCCACCTCCTTGGTGAATGTGCTTGCGAAGGGATTCACAAGTTCACAAAGTGGGGGATTCTCATGTTCACATGCCTCCGCCGATGCAACAAGGGGCAGTTGTTGGACGGTTGTCCGATTACGCGCCCCGCCGCAGGTCAGTGCGGGGAGTCGCCGAGATAACCCAGCAGATCCTCGTGCAGCAGACCGTTCGAGGCCGCCGCGTTGCCGCTGTGCGGGCCCGGCTTGCCGTCCAGTCCGGAGAACTGACCGCCGGCCTCCTTCACGACCACCGCACAGGCCGCCATGTCCCACAGCGACAGCTCCGGCTCCGCGCAGATGTCCACCGCACCCTCGGCGATCATCATGTACGGCCAGAAGTCGCCATAGGCCCGGGTGCGCCAGCAGTCCCGGCTCAGATCGAGGAAGCTGGGCAGCTTGCCGCGCTCCTCCCAGCCGGTCAGCGAGGAGTACGCGAACGAGGCGTCCTGGATGCGGCCGACCTTGGAGACCTGCAGCCGGGTCGCGGAGGTCAGACTGCGGCCGGTGAAGGCCCCCAGGCCGTCGGCGGCCCACCAGCGGCGGTTGAGCGCCGGTGCCGAGACGATGCCGACCACCGGGCGGTCACCGCCCTCCCCGCGCTCCATCAGGGCGATCAGCGTCGCCCAGACCGGCACCCCGCGCACATAGTTCTTCGTGCCGTCGATCGGGTCGATGATCCAGCGGCGCGGCCCCGCGCCCTCGCTGCCGAACTCCTCGCCGAGCACCGCGTCCCGTGGCCGGGCGCGCTGGAGCTGGCCGCGGATCAGTTCTTCGGCGGCCTTGTCCGCCTCACTCACCGGTGTCATGTCCGGTTTGGTCTCGACCTTGAGGTCGAGTGCCTTGAAGCGCTCCATGGTGGCGGCGTCCGCGGCGTCCGCGAGAACATGGCCGAGGCGAAGATCATCGTGATAGTCGGGCATGTGCGAACAGTATCCATTGGTATACGCCGGAGCCACACGGCCGTGTGCCGCCCGGCGTGTGGCGGCCCGCGCGGCGCCGGTGAGCGCCTGCTGCGACGACCCTTGACAGCATCTGGCGGTGCGTCAATTCTGTGCGCACACCGGCTACCCGGGGCCGGCGGCCGGGGAGGCGACGGATGCCCGCAGCGCGTGAATCCTTGCTGGACGCCGCCTACACGGCGCTGACGGAACGGGCCTGGACGGCCGTGCGGATGGTCGATGTCGCGGCCGCGGCCGGGGTCTCCCGGCAGACGCTCTACAACGAGTTCGGCAGCAAGGAGGGGCTGGCCCGGGCCCTCGTCCGCCGGGAGACCGACAACTACCTCGCCGGGGTCGCAAGGGCGCTGTCCCAGGGCTCGCCGGCCGCCGGCACCAGGGGCGACGCGGCGGGCCGGGTGGCGGCCGCGGCCGCCTGGACGCTGCGGACCGCACGCGCCAACCCCCTGGTCAGGGCCGCACTGACCGGCTGCTGGAACGACCGGCTGCCGGCCCCCTCACCGGCCGCCGCCGACACCGCGCCGCTCCGGGCCGCCCGGCCCGGTATCCCCGCGCAGCGCGCCGCGTCGCCCGGCGACGGACCGCTGCCCGGGCCCGCCGAGCTCGTCGGACGGTTCTGCGATCAGGCGGTCGCGGCGCTGGAGCCCGACTGGCCCGAGGAACAGCTGCCCGCCCTGGGCGCCGCCTGCGAGACCGCGGCGCGGCTGACCCTGGCCTGTGTGGTCGCCCCGGTGACACCGGGCGCGGCGCCGTCCCCGGGCCGCGTACCGGCACCGCGGTCGCGCCGGGAGCTGGAGACGGAGGCGGTCTCCCGGCTCGTACGGGGCGCCTTCGCCCGGGTGCCGGCCGACGCGCGGCCGGGGGAGCGCCGCTGACGAGGTGTCACGGCCGCGCAGGCGGACGGCCGGGGTGGTGCGCGGGGCGCCGGCTCAGTGCGCCGCCCCCGACAGCTGGAGCCCGACCACCCCGACGATGACCATCGTGATGGAGACGATCTTCAGGGTGGAGACCACGTCGCCGAGGAAGACCATGCCGTAGATCGCCGTACCGGCCGCGCCGATGCCGGTCCACACCGCATACGCAGGGCCGACGTCGAGCTTGCGCAGCGCCAGCGTCAGCAGACCGAAACTGCCGAGGGCGAAGGCCGCGAACGCGATGGTCGGGAACAGCCGGGTGAAGCCGTGCGAAAGCTTGAGGCAGACCGCGAACCCGGTCTCCAGGATCCCCGCCACCACGACCAGCAGCCACGCCATGTCCCATTGCCTCCGTCAGCTAGGGCCTGTCCCGGGCGGGCGACGACGGGGCGTCAGAAACACTCCCCAAGGCCCCGTCCGGGCGATGCGGGCCCGACGGACCACAGCGCCGACCTCGGTGTGATTATGCCTTTACCTCGGACGGACGGTGGCAAACTTCGGCGATCAGTCGCCCTCGCGTCGCTCACGGGTGGCCAGGAGGCGGCGCAGGGAGTAGAGGCGGGCCGGATCGGCGTGGCCGTCGGTGACCCACTGGTCCAGCGCACAGTCCGGTTCGTCGTGGCTGCAGGCGCGCGGGCAGTCCGCGGTGCCCGGCTCCAGATCCGGGAAGGCGTGGATGACCCGGGACGGGTCGACGTGATGCAGCCCGAAGGACCGGACGCCGGGGGTGTCGATGACCCAGCCCGAGTCGTCGGGCAGCGGCAGCGCCAGCGCGGAGGTGGTGGTGTGCCGCCCGCGGCCGGTGACCGCGTTGACATGGCCGATGGCCCGGCGGCGCTCCGGGACCAGGGAGTTGACCAGGGTGGTCTTGCCCACCCCGGAGTGCCCGACGAAAGCCGTCATACGGCCCGTCAGCGCCGCCCTGACCCGCTCGGCGGCGCTGCCGTCGGCGAGTTCGTCGCGGTTGGTGACGAGGTAGGGGACGCCGAGCGCGCCGTAGGACTCCAGCAGGGTGTCCGCGGAGGCAAGATCGGACTTGGTCAGCACCAGCAGCGGGTCGAGGCCCGCGTCGTAGGCGGCGACCAGACAGCGGTCGATGAGCCGGGGGCGCGGCTCGGGGTCGGCGAGCGCGGTGACGATCGCGAGCTGGTCGGCGTTGGCGACCACGACCCGCTCGAACGGGTCGTCGTCGTCGGCCGTACGGCGCAGTGTCGAGGAGCGCGGCTCGACCCGGACGATCCGGGCGAGGGTGTCCTTGGCGCCGGTCAGATCGCCCACGACGGCGACCCGGTCGCCGACCACCGCGCTCTTGCGGCCCAGTTCGCGTGCCTTCATCGCGGTGACCGTACGGCCCTCGATGAGGCAGGTCAGCCGGCCGCGGTCGACGGTCAGGACCAGACCCTCGCCGGCGTCCTCGTGCTTGGGCCGGATGTTGGTGCGGGGGCGGTTGCCCTTGGGGTTGGGGCGGACGCGGATGTCGTCCTCGTCGGGGTTCTTTCCGTAGCGGCGCATGGCGGCGTCAGCCCTCAGCCTCTCCGGGCGGGTACGGCCGCCGGGTCGAGCATGTCCGTCCACATCGCGGGGAAGTCGGGCAGCGTCTTGGCGGTGGTGGCCACGTTCTCCACCCGCACACCGTCGACGGCCAGGCCGATGATCGCCGCGGCGGTGGCCAGCCGGTGGTCCTCGTAGGTGTGGAAGACCCCGCCGTGCAGCGGGCGCGGCCGGATGTGCAGACCGTCCGCGGTCTCGGTGACATCGCCGCCGAGCTCGTTGAGCTCCTTGGTGAGCGCGGCCAGCCGGTCGGTCTCGTGCAGCCGGAGGTGCGCCACCCCGCGCAGCGTGGAGGGGGAGTCGGCCAGCGCGGCGACCGCGGCGATGCCGGGGGTCAGCTCGCCGACCTCGCTCAGGTCGACGTCGATGCCGTGGATCCGGCCGCTGCCGGTGAAGGTCAGCCCCCGGTCGGTCAGCTCGCAGGAGCCGCCCATGGTGGTGAAGACCTCGCGCAGTGCGTCACCGGGCTGGGTGGTGTGCTCGGGCCAGTCCGGGATGGTGACCCGGCCGCCGGTGACCAGCGCCGCGGCCAGGAACGGCTGGGCGTTCGACAGGTCCGGCTCGACGACCAGATCGCGGCCGAGCAGGGCGCCCGGGGTGACCCGCCAGACGTTGGGCTCGCCGCCCGCCTCGGGGGTGTCCACCTGCGCGCCGACGCTGCGCAGCATGTCGACGGTCATCCGGATGTGCGGCATGGAGGGCAGCGCCGCGCCCACGTGCCGGACCTCGACGCCCTGGTTGAAGCGCGGCGCGGACAGCAGCAGCGCGCTGACGAACTGGGAGGAGGAGGACGCGTCGATCTCGACCCGGCCGCCGTCCAGGCCGCCGCTGCCGAAGACCGTCATGGGCAGCGCGCCGCGGTTGTCGTCGTCGATCCGGGCACCCAGGGCGCGCAGCGCGTCGATCACGCCGCCGAGCGGACGCTCGTAGGAGCGCGGGTCGCCGTCGAAGCGGATCGGGCCGTCGGCGAGCGCGGCGACCGGCGGCAGGAAGCGCATGACCGTTCCTGCGTTGCCGACGTCGATGGTGGCCGGGCCGTGCAGCCCTGCCGGGATCACCCGCCAGGCCTCCCCGCCGCCGGGCAGCCCGGCGGTGTCCGTGGAACCGGCCGAGCTGGAGGAGGCGGTCTCCTCGATGCCGACGCCCAGGGTGCGCAGCGCCTCGGCCATCAGGAGCGTGTCACGGGAGCGCAGCGGCCGGCGCAGCCAGCCGGGCTCGGCGGAGAGGGCGGCCAGGACCAGGCCGCGGTTGGTGACCGATTTGGAGCCGGGCACGGTGACGGTGGCATCGACGGCCCCCGGGGCGAGGGGGGCGGGCCACAGGGCGGGGTGAGTGGGGCTCTCGGTCATGCCCTTACTTTAATGGCTGGGCAAGGGTGCCGATCTTGATCAAAAGCGGCGCAACCCCTGTGAAACATGGCACTGGTAAGGCGCTCACGTGCCGGAACCGTGTCCGCGGCGGAAGCACCGGCCGTGGTGGCGCGGGAACCGGCCGTCGGCGCGGGGCGGTTGACGTCAGACACCGAGCAGCCAGCGCCCGCCGCCTATCAGGGAGCACAGCGTCACCACGTGGAAGAGGCCGAGCCAGACGAAGGCCGGGACATTCGTCAGCCGCGCCAGCTGGTCAGGATCGGAGTCCACGGCCCCTCCGCGCCGCCGCTTCCCCTGGAGCTCGAACGGCGGCCGCACCCCGCCCAGCAGCAGGAACCACACCGCCGCATACGCGAACGCCGCCTGCACCTCCGGCGTCGTCAGCCAGGAGACCAGCACGAACGCGGCGCCGGTCAGCACGACCGTGAGCACGCCGTAGGCGTTACGGATCATGATCAGCATCGCCAGGAGCAGCGCGGTGGCGCCCCACAGCAGCGCCGTGATGTGCCCGGCGGCGAGGAGCGCGGCGCCCGCCAGGCCGAGCAGGGACGGCGCGATGTAGCCGGCCGCGGCGGTCAGCACCATGCCCAGACCGGTCGGCTTGCCCCGCGAGACGGTCAGACCCGAGGTGTCGGAGTGCAGCCGGATGCCGTCCAGGCGGCGGCCGGTGACCAGCGCGATCAGCCCGTGCCCGCCCTCGTGCGCGATGGTGACGGCGTTGCGCGCAAGCCGCCAGGCGGTGTGCGGGACGACGGCGCCCAGCGCGAGCACCGCCGTGGCGATCACCAGCCAGAGCGAGGGATCGGGCTGGGTCCCGAACACGCGGCTCCATATGTCCGTGAGGTGGTCGGTGTCCATGTCTCCCCTTCGTGTGGCATGGCAGTGTGGCATGCATGTGCGGTAGGTATGCAGCGAGTCGACGCCCCGAGGACCTGGTGGGGGACTTCGGCGTTCAGCAGTGGGAGCCGGAGGAGACCCTGGCGCCCAGTTGGAACGTGGCCCCGACGGACCCGGTGCACGTGGTGCTCGAACGCCCCCTCAAGGGCGCGGCGGCCGCTGACTTCCCGCCGGGCAGCCCGGTGCGCCAGCTGCGGGCGCTGAAGTGGGGCCTGGTCCCCTCGTGGTCGAAATCACCTGAGGCCGCCGCGAAGATGATCAATGCGCGGTCCGAGACGGTGCACGAGAAGCCGTCCTTCCGGCAGGCCTTCGCCACCCGTCGGTGCCTGCTGCCCGGAGACGGGTATTTCGAGTGGGTCACCGACGCCGCGGAGCGGCAGCTGGAGGAGCAGGGCAGGAAGAAGCGGCCCCGTAAGCAGCCGTATTTCGTGACGCCCGCGGACGGCTCCGTGATGGCGATGGCCGGGCTGTACGAGTTCTGGCGGGACCGGACACTGCCCGGCGATCACCCGCTGGCCTGGTGGGTGACCTGCACCGTCGTCACCACCGAGGCCGAGACCACACCGCTGGCAGGGGCGGACGGCGGCGACGGGCCGCAGTCGCTGGCCGATATCCACCCCCGGATGCCGCTGGTGCTGACCCCGGACCGCTGGGACGCCTGGCTCGACCCGGCCCGTACCGACCCGGACGAGGTGCGCGCGCTGCTGGCGCCGCCGCCGGCCGGACTGATGCGTGCCCACCCGGTCCCGACCGAGGTCAGCAATGTCCGCAACAACGGGCCCGAGCTGGTCACCGAGCTCGACGGACCCGAGGTGGGCACGCTGTTCTGAACCGCCGTGCCGGGCCGCTGCGGTGCCCTTCCCGCCGCGGCGCGTTGCAGGATGGGCGTATGAGCACTGGGGCGATGGAGACCGAGACGGTCGCGACACCGGCGGGCGACGCCCGGATCACCTGGTACCGCGCGGCGAAGCCGGCGCGGGCCGTGGTGGCGCTGAGCCATGGCGCCGGCGGCGGCATCGAGGCACGTGATCTGCGGGCCCTGGCGGCCGCGCTGCCGGCCCGCGGCTACCCCGTGGCGCTGGTCGAGCAGCCGTGGCGGGTGGCGGGCAAGAAGCTGGCGCCCGCGCCGAAGACCCTGGACACCGGCTGGACCGCGCTGTGGCCCGCGCTGGAGAAGCCGGGGCTGCCGGTGGTCGCCGGCGGCCGGAGCGCCGGGGCCCGGGTGGCCTGCCGTACCGCGCGTGAGCTGGGGGCCCAGGCCGTACTGGCGCTCAGCTTCCCGCTGCACCCTCCGGGGCGGCCGGAGAAGTCCCGGGCGGACGAGCTGACCGGCGCCGGGGTGCCGACGCTGGTCGTCCAGGGCGGCCGGGACCCGTTCGGGCGCCCGGAGGAGTTCCCGCCGGGGACGGAGATCACCGAGGTGGCACACGGTGACCACGGCTTCGCGGTGCCGAAGAAGGCGGGCGTCGGCGAGGCGGAGTCGATGGCCGTGATCACGGACGCGGTGGCGGTCTGGCTGGACGGGATGTTCGGCTGACGGGGCGGGGTGGGGCGTGCCGGGGCGGGCCGCTAGGCGGGCCCGGCGGCCGGCCTAGTCGCCCTGTCCGCGCGGGCGGGCCCGGACATGCATCCGCTCGCCCTGTCGGCCGAAGAGGCTCAGCAGCTCCACCGGCTCGTCGCCCGCCGGGCCGAACCAGTGCGGCAGCCGGGTGTCGAACTCCGCCGCCTCCCCGGCCCGCAGCTCCACATCACGGTCGGCGAGCAGCAGCCGCAGCCGCCCGGAGAGCACGTACAGCCACTCGTAGCCCTCGTGCGTGCGCTGCTCGCGCGGGCCGCCGACCGGGTCCAGGATCAGCTTGAACGCCTGCAGCGCGCCCGGCTGGCGGGTCAGCGGGACCGCTGTCCGGTCCCCCAGCCGCATGGGCGCCGCCCGCACCCGCGGGTCCCCGACCTCCGGCGCCCCCACGAGCTCGTCCAGCGGCACTTGATGGGCCTGCGCCAGCGGCAGCAGCAGTTCCAGGGTGGCCTTGCGGCCGCCGGACTCCAGGCGCGACAGGGTGCTGACCGAGATGCCGGTCGACTCGGAGAGCGCGGTCAGCGTCACCCCGCGCTCCTGGCGCAGCCGCCGCAGCCGCGGGCCGACCTCGGTGAGTACCCGCTCGTATGCGTTGTCGTTCACCCTTCTATTGCCGAAGCGGCAAGCGGCTTTGTCAACCCGTCGGACGGTCCCCAGGTGAATGCCGGGACGCCTTGCGCGCCGTCCGCCCGGGAATCCGCCGCGAAGTCCGGTCGTGAATCCCGTCCGAAGCATTGACAGCGGACCGGGAATGCCGCGGCGGATGCGGCTGTTGTGCCAGTCGTAGTACTCGAGTACGTCCGGTGAAGCACGAGGAATGGGAGTCCGCCGCATGGGAATCGCTTGCCCGGCCCGCCCGGCCGCCGACCTGCCGTGGTCGCAGATGCAGGTGACGCAGCCCGCCCTGGCTGGAGCGGCGGCGGCACCGGATCGTCGTCTATTCTCCGAATCGGGTGGGTCCGCATCCGGATCCAGGACGGTGTTGGAGGAGGTGGGTCCGGTCACCGGTACCGACGCAGGGACCGACGGCACGGCTGAGGAGAAGCCCCAGGAGAGCGCCGTCGAGCGCAATGCGCGCTTCGAGCGGGATGCGCTCACCTTCCTGGACCAGATGTACTCCGCCGCGCTGCGCATGACGCGCAATCCGGCCGACGCGGAGGACCTGGTGCAGGAGATGTACGCCAAGGCGTATGCGTCCTTCCACCAGTTCCGGGAGGGCACCAACCTCAAGGCCTGGCTCTACCGCATTCTCACGAACACCTTCATCAACTCCTACCGCAAGAAGCAGCGTGAGCCCCAGCGCAGTGCCGCCGAGGAGATCGAGGACTGGCAGCTGGCGCGCGCCGAGTCACATATGTCGACCGGGCTGCGCTCCGCCGAGTCGCAGGCGCTCGACCACCTCCCCGACTCGGACGTGAAGGCCGCGCTCCAGGCGATCCCCGAGGAATTCCGTATCGCGGTCTACCTGGCGGACGTGGAGGGCTTTGCGTACAAGGAGATCGCGGACATCATGGGGACACCCATCGGCACGGTGATGTCCCGTCTGCACCGCGGCCGGCGCCAACTGCGCGGCATGCTGGAGGATTACGCCCGTGAGCGCGGGCTGGTCCCTGCGGGGGCGGCGGCCGGTGACCCCCAGGCCACGCAGACGTCGGACGCGCACGACCGGAAAGGCTCGGGATCATGAGCTGCGGAGAGCCGCACGAGAAGGACTGCTCAGAGGTCCTTGACCACCTCTACGAGTATCTCGACCGGGAGATGCCCGCCGGGGAGTGCGCAGATTTCCAGGTGCATCTCGACGAATGCTCGCCGTGCCTGGAGAAGTACGGCCTGGAGCAGGCCGTCAAGAAGCTCGTCAAGCGCTGCTGCGGCCATGACGACGTCCCCAGCGATCTGCGCTCCAAGGTCATGGGCCGGATCGAGCTCATCCGGGCCGGGGAGACCGTCCCCGAGGTGAGCGTGCTCGAACAGGCCAAGAAGGAACAGGCACAGCGCGAGCAGGCGGACGCCGAGGCGTCCGCGGCGGAGGAGGGGACCGGTCCGGCCGACGCGACCGGCTCCACCGATGCACGTACCGAGGCCGCGCGGGCCGAATAACGCGGCACATCACCCCAAGGGGTGAGGGGCGGGGCCATCGTCCCGCCCGATCCGCTGATCCGCCTTCCCCGGCGCCCCAGCCCCTCTATTCTCACCGACCCGAGCGCACTGCGGATGCAGTGCGACGGGGGTCCCCGGCTCCGTACGAGCCCGGGGGAGCGGTGGGCAGGGCGAGGAGGGCGCGATGCGAGGACTTCCGGCGGCCGCACGAGGGTATATCGGCTGTGCCGCGCTGGCCGCGGCGCTGTGTACCGCCCCCGCGGTGGGGCTCGGCGCCGACGCCCCCTGGAACAGCGCCCTCGCCCTGGCCACCCTGTACGGACTGTGCGAACTCCTGCGCCGCTGCCCGCTGCCGGGCAGCCGGGTCCCCTACGGCACGGTCTCCGGGGCTTCCGGGGGATTCCCCGCCGGATGGGCCAGCCCCGTCCTGCTCGCCGGGGTCTTCCTGCTGCCGCCGCCGCTGGCCGCGCTGGCCGCCGTCCCCGGCGCGGTGATCGCACCGGCCGAGCCGCGCTCCGCCGCCGCCCGCCGGCTCTGGCACGCCGCCGAGCTGGCACTGGCCTGCTGTGCGGCGGCCCAGGTCTTCCGGGCCCTCGGCCACCACCCGCTGTCCGCACCGCAGTTCCCGGTGGTGCTGCTGCCGGCCGCGGCGGCCGCGGCCACCTTCTGCGCGGTGCTCGCGGCGCTCGACGGCGGGGTGCTGGCCACCGCCGAGCGGCACCCCGTACGCACCGCCTGGCGCGGGCTGCTGAGCCGCTCACTGGGGCCGCATCTGGTGCACGGCCTGGCCGGGCTGATGATGGCGGTGCTGTGGTGCAGCTCGTACGGGCCGCCGGCGGCGCTGCTGGTGCTGCTGCCGATGTACCTCTCCTGCTGGGTCTTCGACCGGTACCACCGGGAGCGTGCCGCCCATCAGGCCACCATCCGCGCCCTGGTCCAGGCCGTGGACATCAAGGACCGCTACACCCGCGGGCACAGCGAGCGGGTCGGACGCGCCTCGGTGATGATCGCCCGGGAGCTGGGCATGGCGGAGGACCGTATCGAGGCGCTGCGGTTCGCCGGCATCCTGCACGACGTCGGCAAACTCGGCGTCCCCACCCGGCTGTTGCGCAAGGACGGGCCGCTGACGCCGCAGGAGCGCCGGGTCATCGAGCTGCACCCCGAGTACGGACACGAGATCGTGCGCGGCATCGGCTTCCTGGAGGAGGCGCGGGCGGCGATCCTGCACCACCACGAGCGACTGGACGGCCGCGGCTACCCCTACGGGCTGAGGGGGCATCACATCCCGGAATTCGCCCGGGTGGTGGCGGTCGCCGACGCCTTCGACGCGATGACCTCGACCCGTTCCTACCGCCGGGCCCGGCCGGTGCCGGTGGCCGTCGCGGAGCTGCGCAAGTGCGCCGGTGCGCAGTTCGACCCGCGGATGGTCCGCGCGCTGGTGGCCTCGCTCGACCGCTACGGCTGGCATCCGGAGCTGGTGACGGCGGCGGACCCGGAGCCCGGCACGGGGCGGTCCGGGCGGGGAAACGTCACGCCGCGGGACGCCGGGGGCGGGGCGCCCGCCCCGGTGGCACCCGTACCGCTGCCCGAACGGGCCGGGCGGGACGGTGCGCGGTGAGCGGCGCCCCGGAGGAGCCCCGGCGCGTCCGGCCGCCCGGGCGCCGGGAGGAGCCCCGCGTGGCCGGAGCCCCGCGCACCGCGGCGCCGTGCGCCTCCGGCAGCGCCGTCGTCGCCGCCGTCTACGCCCCGGCCGCCGCGCTGGCGTGCTGGTCGCTGGGCCGGACGCTGTGGGACGGCCTGGCCGAACCCGGGATCGCGCTGGCCTTCGGGGTGCTGATCACGGTGGGCGAGCTGGTGGGCCGGGGGCCCGCCCCGGCGGGCGGGTGCGCAGGGGTGCCGGGGGCGCGCGAAGGCGCACCGCTCGCCGCGGCCGGCGCCCTCGCCTACGCCCTGCTCGGGGAGGCCGGCGGACGGCCGACGACCCATGGCGTGACCCAGACCGTGGCCGTGGTCCTGGCCGCCGGCCTGGTCGGCACCGTCCCGCAGCTCGCCCGCGGCCAGGGACCGGTGCTCGACCCTCTGGCCCGCCGGGTGCTGACCACCGGCTTCGCCGCCACCTGTTTCCAGCCCCTCTACAACACCGGGACGTTGGGCTCCTGGGTGGCCTCCGGGCCCGTCTACCCGTTCTTCCTGATCGGTCTGCTGGCGCTGACCGCGCTGTGCGACGCGGTCCTGGTGGCCGCGCTCGCCCGGGCCCGCACCGGCTGGCCGTACGGGCCGCTGCTGCGCGACGAGTTGCGGGCGCTGCCCGGTATCGGCTCGGCGATCTGCGCCACCGGCGTGGTCATCTCGCTGGCCACCGCGGTCGCCGGTCTGTGGGCGCTGCCGGTGTTCTGTCTGCCGCTGCTGCTGACCCAGTTCGCCTTCCGGCGGTTCGCGGCCGTCCGCGCCACCTACCGCCAGACCATCGCCTCGCTGGCCCGCTCCACCGAGATCGCCGGCTACACCCCGCACGGCCATGCCCGCCGGGTGGCAGCCCTCAGCCGCGCCGTGGGCCGTGAACTCGGCCTGAACGCACCGGATCTGGATGTGCTCGAACATGCCGCGCTGATGCATGACATCGGCCAGCTCTCGCTGCTGGACCCGGTGCCGTATGGGGCGACCGCGCCGCTGCCGCCGGCCGAACAGCGCCGGATCGCGCTGCTGGGCGGCGCCGTGGTCCGGCAGACCGGCGTCCCCGCGGAGGTCGCGGTGATCGTCGAGCGGCAGGCCGATCCGTACCGCGAGCAGCCGGTCACGGCACGTATCGTCCGCACCGTCAACGCCTACGACGACCTGTCGGGGGAGTCCGCGGGACCGGGCGGCCCGCTGCGCGCCCTGGAGCAGCTGCGGCTGTCCACCGCCCGGGACCACGAGCCCCGGGTCGTCGAGGCGCTGGCCAGGGTCCTGGCCTGCGGCGGCCGGGCGGTGTGAGACGTCGGGCCGAGGGGGCGCGCGGCGGCCGTGCCCGCTCTCCCCGTGCGGAACGCTCTCCCGGGTGCCTATGTCCCGACAATGCCGGAAACAGGCGATGGCCGACGCGCGGCGGCCCCTGGAGACACCCCACCCGCCCCAGCCGTCACAGCCCCGCGGTGGAGCCTCCGCAAGGCCCCGGAGGTCGTGGAACCCATGGGTAATGAGCGGCCTCCGAGATGGGCATGGTTGGATGCGAAGGGAGCCCCTCTCAGGGGATTCAGGGGGTCGGCGAAGGGCAAGGAGCCGCAGGGGACCGGCAAACCGGGCTGAGCCCGGCGGCAATCTGTGGCAGGTTGTCGAGTGGGCCCCTCAGATGGCCCCGGGCGCCTCTCGGGACACCTCCGGAGCGGCATCAAGAGCAACCAGCAGGCGGGAATCGTGAGGATCTTCGGCAAGGTACGGCACCGGCCCTCCGCCTCGTGGCGGCAGGCGACCGACCGCGCTTTCACGCTGATCGGCGACGGCCGTTACGAGGACGCGGGAGCGCTGCTGACCCGCGCCGCGGACATGGAGCCGTGGCTCTCGGAGTCCTGGTTCAACCTCGCCCTGCTGCACAAGTTCCGGCACGACTGGGAGCAGGCCCGGGCCGCCGGACTGCGCGCGGTCGCGCTGCTGGACCGCGAGACCGGGGCGCCCGACTGGTGGAACGTCGGCATCGCCGCCACCGCTCTCCAGGACTGGCCGCTGGCCCGCCGTGCCTGGCAGGCGTACGGCCTCAAGGTCCCCGGCGGGGGCTCACCGTCCGGCGAACCGCTCGGTATGGCCCTGGGCAGCGCCGCGGTCCGGCTCTCCCCGGAGGGCGAGGCCGAGGTCGTCTGGGGCCGCCGGCTGGACCCGGCCCGTATCGAGGTGCTGTCCATCCCGCTGCCGTCCTCCGGGCGGCGCTGGGGCGAGGTGGTGCTGCACGACGGCGTTCCGCACGGCGAGCGGACCACCGCAGCGGGCCCCTCGTACCCGGTCTTCGACGAGATCGAGCTGTGGGCGCCCTCCCCGGTCCCCACCTGGGTGGTGCTCCTGGAGGCCGCCACGGAGGCCGACCGGGACGCCCTGGAGCGGCTGGCGGCCGATGCGGGCTTCGCCGCCGAGGACTGGTCGTCCTCCGTGCGGCTGCTGTGCCGTACGTGCTCGGAGAGCCGGATGCCCAGCGACGAGGGCGAGGGCGAGCATCTCGACCCGCACGACCACAGTGAGCCCGGCCACCCCGGACCGCTCGGCCACCGCACCGCGGGCTCCGGTTCGCTGTGGGTGCCGGAGCGCGAGTGCGGTATCGCGGCGCCGTCCGCCCTGGTGCGCGGCCTGCTGGACGGCTGGGTCGCGGACAGCCCGGACACCCGGGAATGGCGTGATCTTGAAGAGGTCTGCTGAGGGCCCGGCCGCGTCCCCGTAGGCTGTAGGGCGACTATTCAGGGTTTTCAGGAAGGCGTACGGCGGAGATGGCCCAGCAGCCTGTGTTTGATCAAGACGGTGACCGGCGCGTGGACGAGGAGTTCATCGACGACGTCACGGACGCCGAGGAGCGGGAGACCGCCCATCGTGAGCGCGGCGCCTCGCGGCCGATCACGGTCGTCGGCAACCCGGTGCTCCACAAGGAGTGCAAGGACGTCACGGCGTTCGACGACGACCTCGGCCGGCTCATCGACGACATGTTCGCCAGCCAGCGCACCGCCGAGGGCGTGGGCCTGGCCGCCAACCAGATCGGTGTGGACCTGAAGGTCTTCGTCTACGACTGCCTGGATGACGAGGGCGTCCGGCATGTCGGGGCGATCTGCAACCCCGTCCTGGACGAGCTGCCCGCCGAGCGCCGGATCCTGGACGACTCCAACGAGGGCTGCCTGTCGGTGCCCGGCGCCTACGCCGAGCTGGCCCGCCCCGACTACGCCGTGGTCCGCGGCCAGGACGCCAAGGGCGAGCCGATCGCGGTCCGGGGCACCGGTTACTTCGCGCGCTGCCTGCAGCACGAGACCGATCACCTCTACGGCTACCTCTACATCGACCGGCTCAGCAAGCGGGACCGCAAGGACGCGCTGAAGCAGATGGCCGAGCGGGAGCCCCGCTACCCCGTCGTCGCCAACGACTGAGGTGAGCGGGCGCCCGGCTGCCGGCCGGGCGCCCGTCCGCGTCAGGACCCCTGCTGGTAGGCCTGCCAGATCTTCGGCGGGATGGTCGTCCCCAGCTTGCTCCCGGTACCGCCGACGCCCTCCATCGGCAGCAGCTCCGGGGCGCCCGCCTTGTTGCGGAACATGGTGACGGCGGTGGTCGGCTCGTCGCCGTCACCGGCCCCGGGCAGCTGCCCGGGGCGGGCCCACTGCCACTTCTCCGCGTCGGTCCCGGTGCCGGGCCCGATGTCCGGGCCGCCGGCCGGCGGACTGCCGATGAACCACGCCGACTTCATCCGGTCGCCCGGCTCGGTGCTGCCGGCCGCCACCGGCCGCTGAGCCGCCGCCCCGCCCGCCGGCCTCAGGGTGCGCCAGCCCACCATCTCCAGAGCGGACGACACTTCCTGGGCGACCCCGGCGTCGAGGACCTGCTCGGCCTCGGGGCGGCCGAGGCCCGGCACCTTCTTGCCGTTGTAGGTCATCTCGGACACCGCGTACGGCTCGGTGTGCAGCCCGCCGTTGGCGAAGGTCGTGTAGGCGCTCGCCATACGGATCGCGCTGGGCGCGGAGGTGCCCAGCGGGAAGGTCTGCTCCAGGCGCGCCATGCTCCCCTTGCGCAGCCCCGCGGCCACCGCGAGATCCCGGATCCGCTCCAGCCCGATTCGCTGCCCGGCCTGGACGAACGGCGGGTTCTGGGCCTTCAGCAGGGCCCCGCCCAGTTCCTCGGCGGCGGTCTTCTGGCCGTCCGCCCGCGCTTTCGCGAGGTCCTCGGATTCGTCGGTGTCGTAGGCCTGCTCCTGGAGCGCGGCCGCCAGCACGAACGGCTTGAAGGCGGAGCCGGCCGGGACCGCCGTGGTGTCCGCGTTGTTGCTGAAGTGCTTGGTGGCGTCCGCGCCGCCGTACAGCGCGACGAGCGCCCCGTCCTTGGGGCGCACGGAGGCCGCGCCGAACTCCACAAAGGTGTCGGACGCGCGGTGCTTTGGATCGATCTTGTCCCGGCGCACTTCGTTGACCGCCTTTTCCAGGCGGTGTGTGCGCTTTTTGTCGAAGGTGGTGTGAATCTGGTAGCCGCCGCGCGCCAGGTCCTTTGCGGTCAGCCCGGTGTCGGCCTTGATGAACTTGTTGGCGACATCGATGAGATAGCCGGTCTGGCCGGCCTGGCTGGTGGGTTTCGACAACTTCCGGGGTTCCGGGAAGGTGCGGTACTTCGCCCGCTCTTTCTGGCTCATCTTCCCGGTGGCGACCTGCCGGTCGAGTATCCACGCCCAGCGGGCCTCGGCCCGCGCGTGATTGGCCTTGCTCAGCCCCGGGTCGAACTGCTCCGACCCCTTCAGCACGGCGGCCAGTACGGCGCCCTGGCTGGGGTTCAGTTCTCTGGCGTCAATGCCGTAATACGCATGGGCAGCGGCCTCGATCCCGTAGGAATCGCGGCCGAACCAGCTGGTGTTGAGATATCCGCGCAGAATGTCGTGCTTGGACTTCTGGTTGCTCACCTTCAGCGAGATGATGAATTCCCTCAGCTTGCGGGTGACCGTCTGGTCCTGCGAGAGATAGGTGTTCTTCACATACTGCTGGGTGATGGTGGAGCCGCCCTGGGTCTCCCCGCCGGTGAGCATGGCGACCACGGCGCGGCCGATGCCTTTGAACGAGACACCGGAGTCGGTGTAGAACGTGGCGTTCTCCGCGGCGATGACGGCGTTCTCGACGGAGTCGGGCACCTTGTCGAGGCTGACGTTCTGTCGGTTGACGGCACCCACGCTCACCATCTCGCTGCCGTCCGCCCAGTGGTAGACAGTGGCTTCCTGGCCCGCCAGGTCGTTCTCGTCGGGCACGTCGATCTTCGCGTACACAACGGCGAACAGCCCGGCCAGGCCCAGGATGCCGAGCGAGAGGACTCCGAGCCACTGGCGCCATGACGGCAGCCAGCGGCGTGGGCCCTCCCGCCCCTGCCGCGGATAGTCGAGGAACCGGCGATGCCCCTTCGTTCCCTTCATGCCCCGTTAGAGGTGGCGGCCCTGGCTCCGGTTGCCGAGGTAACAGAACGCTCACAAACGGCGTGTCGCCAGGGCGAAGGGGCGTCGCGGATGCTGCTAGAAGTCGTCGTCGAAGGAGACCGAACCCTCGACGGCGACCTGGTAGGCGGAGGCCCGGCGCTCGAAGAAGTTGGTCAGCTCCTGGACGTTCTGCAGCTCCATGAAGGAGAACGGGTTCTCCGACCCGTAGACCGGCGCGAAACCGAGCCGCTGCAGCCGCTGGTCCGCGACACACTGCAGGTACTCGCGCATCGACGCGGTGTTCATGCCCGGCAGGCCCTCACCGCACAGATCGCGGCCGAACTGCAGCTCCGCCTCGACGGCCTCCTTGAGCATCTCGGTGACCTGCTGCTCCAGCTTGTCGTCGAAGAGGTCGGGCTCCTCCTCGCGGACGGTGTCCACCACCGAGAACGCGAACTCCATGTGCATGGACTCGTCACGGAAGACCCAGTTGGTGCCGGTGGCCAGCCCGTGCAGCAGCCCGCGGGAGCGGAACCAGTACACGTACGCGAAGGCGCCGTAGAAGAACAGCCCCTCGATGCAGGCCGCGAAGCAGATCAGGTTGAGCAGGAAGCGGCGCCGGTCGGCCTTGGACTCCAGCCGGTCGATGCTCTCGACCGAGTCCATCCACTTGAAGCAGAACTCCGCCTTCTCGCGGATGGACGGGATGCTCTCCACCGCCGCGAAGGCCGCGGCGCGGTCGTCCGGGTCGGGGAGGTAGGTGTCCAGCAGCGTCAGATAGAACTGGACGTGCACGGCCTCCTCGAAGAGCTGACGGCTCAGGTACAGCCGCGCCTCGGGGGAGTTGATGTGCTTGTAGAGCGTCAGCACGAGGTTGTTGGCGACGATCGAGTCGCCGGTCGCGAAGAACGCCACCAGCCGGCCGATCATGTGCTGCTCACCCGGGGAGAGCTTGGCGAGGTCGGCGACGTCGGAGTGGAGGTCGACCTCCTCCACGGTCCAGGTGTTCTTGATGGCGTCCCGGTAGCGGTCGTAGAAGTCCGGGTACCGCATCGGACGCAGGGTCAGCTCGAAGCCCGGGTCGAGGAGGTTCTTCGTGCCGGTGGTGGCGGTGTGCGCGGCGGAGGCGTTGGGGGTCTCGGTGGTCATTACTGGCAGGCCTCGCAGGACTCGGGGTTTTCCAGGGAGCAGGCGACCGCCTCGGGGTCGGTGGCCTGCTGCGGTACGGGGGCGGCCGCGGCCGCGGTGCCGCGCGCCGACTGGGCGATCCGGGTCGCCGGACGGGAGCGCAGGTAGTACGTCGTCTTGATGCCGCGCTTCCAGGCGTAGGCGTACATCGAGCTGAGCTTGCCGATCGTCGGCGACGCCATGAAGAGGTTCAGCGACTGGCTCTGGTCGAGGTAGGGCGTACGGGCCGCGGCCATGTCGATCAGCGCGCGCTGCGGGATCTCCCACGCGGTGCGGTACAGCGCCCGGACCTCCTCCGGGATCCACTCGACGTCCTGCACCGAGCCGTTGGCCTCGCGCAGCGCGTCACGCGTCCGCGCGTCCCACAGCCCCAGCGCCTTGAGCTCCTCGATCAGGTACGCGTTGACCTGCAGGAACTCGCCCGACAGCGTCTCGCGCTTGAAGAGGTTGGAGACCTGCGGCTCGATGCACTCGTACACGCCCGCGATCGAGGCGATGGTCGCGGTCGGCGCGATCGCCAGCAGCAGCGAGTTGCGCATCCCGGTCGTGGCGATACGGCTGCGCAGCGCCGCCCAGCGGTCCGCCCAGCGGGGCTCGGCGTTCGGGTAGTGGTCCGGGTGCAGCACCCCGCGGGCGGTGCGGGTGGCGGACCACGCCGGGTGCGGGCCGTGCCGCTCGGCGAGATCGGCGGACGCCTCGTAGGCGGCGAGCATGATCCGCTCGGAGATACGGGTCGACAGCTCCTGCGCCTCGGGCGAGTCGAAGGGCAGCCGCAGCCGGAAGAAGACGTCCTGCAGGCCCATCAAGCCCAGGCCGACCGGGCGCCAGCGGGAGTTGGAGGTCCCGGCCTGCTCGGTCGGGTAGAAGTTGATGTCCACCACGCGGTCGAGGAAGGTGACGGCGGTGCGGACGGTCGCGTCCAGCCGCTCCCAGTCCATCTCACCGTTCTCGCCCAGGTGCGCCGAGAGGTTGACCGAACCCAGGTTGCAGACCGCGGTCTCCCCGTCGTTCGTCACCTCCAGGATCTCCGTGCACAGGTTGGACGAGTGCACGACCTGGCCGGGCTCGGCGGTCTGGTTGGCGGTGCGGTTGGCGGCGTCCTTGAACGTCATCCAGCCGTTGCCGGTCTGCGCCAGGGTGCGCATCATCCGGGAGTACAGCACCCGGGCCGGGATCTGCTTGAGCGCCCGGCCCTCGGCCTCCAGCTTCCGGTAGGCGGCGTCGAACGCGTCGCCCCACAGGTCCACCAGCTCCGGGGCGTCCGAGGGCGAGAACAGCGACCAGTCGGCGTCCGCCTCCACCCGGCGCATGAACTCGTCCGGGATCCAGTGCGCGATGTTCAGGTTGTGCGTACGGCGCGCCTCCTCACCCGTGTTGTCGCGCAGCTCCAGGAACTCCTCGATGTCCGCGTGCCAGGTCTCCAGGTAGACACAGGCGGCGCCCTTGCGCCGGCCGCCCTGGTTCACGGCCGCGACCGAGGCGTCCAGGGTGCGCAGGAACGGCACGATGCCGTTGGAGTGCCCGTTGGTGCCGCGGATCAGCGAACCGCGGGCGCGGATACGGGAGTACGAGAGGCCGATGCCGCCCGCGTGCTTGGAGAGCCGGGCGACCTGGTGGTAGCGGTCGTAGATCGAGTCCAGCTCGTCCAGCGGCGAGTCCAGCAGATAGCAGGACGACATCTGCGGGTGGCGGGTGCCGGAGTTGAAGAGGGTGGGGGAGGAGGGGAGGTAGGACAGCGAGCTGGTGAGCCGGTAGAGCTCGGCGACGTCGTCCAGGGCGCGGTCGCTGTGGTCCTCGGCGAGACCGCAGGCCACCCGCAGCAGGAAGTGCTGGGGGGTCTCGATGACCTGACGGGTGGTGGGGTGCCGCAGCAGGTAGCGCGAGTGCAGGGTCCGCAGCCCGAAGTACCCGAAGCGGTCGTCGGCACCGTCGGCGAGCGCCTGGTCGACCAGCGCGTCCAGCCGGGCGGCGTGGGTCCGTACGAACTCCGCGGTCTCGTCGGCGATCAGCCCCTCACGGTGGCCGGCCTCGACGGAGGCGGAGAAGGCGACCGCCCCCTGTCCGGCCGCCTCCTCCGCGATGGCGAGGGTGAGCAGCCGCGCCGCGAGCTTGGAGTACTGCGGCTCGTCACCGATCAGACCGGCCGCGGCATCCGTGGCCAGCGACCGCAGTTCGGCCTCGTCGGAGCCGGCGTGCCGGCCCCGCAGGGCGGCGGCGGCCACCTTGCCGGGGTCGGTCGCGGTCAGGTCCTCGGTCAGCTGGGTCAGGGTGCGCAGCAGCGCGACACCCGGCCCGTCCTCGCCCGGTCCGCCGTCGGCGGAGCCGGGAGGCGTGGCCACCACGGGCGGCACGACCTCGGCGTCTGACGCGGGCTCCGTTGGCGCGATGGTCACGTGGTGCTCTCCCTCAGTCGGCGGGGGCCGGGAGGGGCGGGCACGACGGGCGCACGCGGGCATGCGGCACCCCGTGACGTCAGGGGTGCGCGGGCACACCGCGCGGCGTCCACCGGCCCAACCCTCGGGGCCCGGACGTATCGACGTCCGCACCCATGGCGGTGCGGGCGTACCGTCGGCAGGTCCTCGGACTACACGGGCGCGCGCCCAGGGCCGGGATCGGCCGGCCGAGCGCGCTCCTACACCGTTGCGGGACAGTTCCGGATTCCCACCGGATTCCCCTGCGGCGACAGCGAGGACGAGCATACATGTGGTGGTGGCCCCTCAAGTGCACCCCCATATCTAGTGTGTCGTGAGTGATCACACGGTGTCTGTCAGTGGCCTCGGCTATGGTCGGTTGCACGGTCTCGGCCTTGCCGGGAGAAGCAGAAGGAGGCTCCATGACCGCACTCGTCGACCGGCCGCACATCATGGAGACCGGGCATTTCGAAGAGGTCGCCCAGATACTTGCCCGCCTGGAGAAGGGCGCGCGGCTCGAGTTCACCGACGGGAAGATCAGGAGCAAGGCTGTACCGGACGGGAGCCACGGTCGCATCATGGAGTGGCTGACGCGCCGCTGTGTTCAGGCGCGCCCCGAGCTGTGGCTGTATCGGGACCAGGGACTCAAGGTGCAGGCACATCGCGTCGGCCGCGCCCGCCCTGATGGCGAACTGGCCCCCAGCGGTGCCTTCGCGGGCCGAGGGGAATGGGCGGATCCTGACCCGGCGCTCATGGTCGTCGCGGTTACCTCCCATGATGCGGACACCGATCAGCGCGATCGGGTGGAGATGCCTCGTGTGTACGCGGAGACCGGCATTCCGCTCTATCTGCTGGTCGATCGGGAATCCCGTCAGGTTTTGGTTCACAGTGAGCCCGACGGCGGTCGCTACGCGGTCAGGCACAGCGTGTCGTACGGAAGACGGATACGCCTTCCCGACCCCGTCGGCATCACCCTGGAGACCGAGCGGCTGAAGGACTGGGTGAGCTGAACCCGCGCACAGCAACGGGCCGCCGCGTCCCGAAGGATGCGACGGCCCGAGGCGGGAAGCCGGACGGCCGGTGGTTCAGTGTCCGGCCGGCGCCCCCGCTCCCGCTGTGGCGGGCGGCAGTTCGACGGTGACGTCCTTGTCGCCGGCGTCCGCCGTGTAGTCGGAGGGGCTGGTCTCGTCGATGCCGTCGGGGGCCTTGAGGGCCTTCAGGGCGAAGGTCAGAACGACCGTCACCACCACGTTCAGCACGAAGGCGGTCAGACCGATGTAGCCGATCTCACCGATGCCGGGGATCTCCGCGCTGGAGCCGCCGAAGTGCTTCTGGGTCGGGCTGGCGACGCCGTAGGCCGCGAGCGTGCCGTAGAGCATGCCGACCGCCCAGCCGGTCAGCAGCGCCCAGCGGTGGAACCAGCGGGTGAACAGCCCGCCGACCAGGGACGGCATGGTCTGCAGGATCCAGATGCCGCCCAGCAGCTGGAAGTTGATCGCGACCGTCTTGTCCATGGTGAGGACGAAGGCCAGCGCGCCGACCTTCACCAGCAGCGAGACCAGCTTGGCGACCTTGTGCTCCTGTTCGGGAGTGGCGGCCGGCTTGAGGAAGTCCTTGTAGACGTTGCGGGTGAAGAGGTTGGCCGCGGCGATCGACATGATGGCCGCGGGCACCAGTGCGCCGATGCCGATCGCGGCGAACGCCACACCGGAGAACCAGCTCGGGAACATGTCCTCGAACAGCTGCGGGATGGCCAGCTGCGGATTGCCCTGGATGTCCGTACCGGCCTTGATCGCCATGAAGCCCAGCAGCGCCAGCAGGCCCAGCATGAGGGAGTACAGCGGCAGGATGGTGGTGTTGCGGCGGATCACATTGCGGCTGCGCGAGGACAGCGTCGCGGTGATCGAGTGCGGGTACATGAAGAGCGCCAGCGCCGAGCCGAGCGCCAGGGTCGCATACGCCCACTGGGCGTTGGGCCCGCTGGTCAGCTCACCGCGCGGCTTGCCGGGGACGGGGCCGGGCTCGGCCAGCGCCTTGCCGGCCGAGTCGAAGATCGCGTCGAAGCCGCCCAGCTTGATCGGGATGTAGATGATCGCCACGGCGATGACCAGGTAGATCAGCCCGTCCTTGACGAACGCGATCAGTGCCGGGGCGCGCAGCCCGGAGGAGTAGGTGTAGGCGGCCAGCACCGCGAACGCGATCAGCAGCGGCAGGTCCTTGACGAACCAGTTGGTGTGCTCACCGCCGCCGATGCCCATCACGTCCAGGACGGCCTGGATGCCGACCAGTTGGAGGGCGATGTACGGCATCGTGGCCAGGATGCCGGTGAGCGCCACGGCCAGCGACAGGCCCTTGGAGCCGAAGCGGCCGCGGACGAAGTCGGAGGTGGTGACGTACCCGTGCTTGTGCGAGACCGACCACAGGCGGGGGAGGAAGGTGAAGATCAGCGGGTAGACCAGGATCGTGTACGGCACGGCGAAGAAGCCGGCCGCGCCCGCCGCGTAGATCGCCGCCGGGACGGCCACGAACGTGTAAGCGGTGTAGAGGTCGCCGCCCAGCAGGAACCAGGTCACCCAGGTGCCGAAGCTGCGGCCGCCCAGGCCCCATTCGTCGAGGTTGGCGGACTGCTCGGCCTTGCGCCAGCGGGCGGCCAGGAAGCCCATGACCGTCACGGCCAGGAAGAAGAAGACGAAGACGGCCAGTGCGACGCCGTTCACGCCCTGTGTCTGGGAAGCGGCGAGAGCGCCCGGAGCGCTCGTTGCGGTCGTGGTGACAGTCACTGGGCCGCACCGCCCTTGCGGGCGCGCTGCTCACGCTGCACGAGCTTGTAGGCGAGGGTCGTGAGCGCGGTCGAGATCAGCACCCACAGCATCTGGTACCAGTAGAAGAACGGGATCCCGATGAACGTCGGCTCGATCCTGGCGTACGAGCTCACCCACAGCATCGCCACGAACGGAGCGATCAGGCAGATCCCGGCCACCACACGCGTGGGCGTGACGACCTGTCTGCGATCCGGTGATGCGGCTGACTGTGTCATGACCGTGGCTCCGTCCCCTGGCTGTCTCCTGTGCAATCGGCTGGAAATCTATGGCAGGGCAGTGGCACGCGTCACTAGCTGTCCGCATATCGGTATCAAGAATCCACACAGCCGCGACCTGCGCCGCCGGTCCCCGCGGGGGCGGATCCGGCGGCGGCAGGGCAGGGGGCGGCCCGGGCGGCGGGCGCTCCGCCCGGCCCGGGTAACGGGTCAGTCCGTGGGGCGGCGCAGCCGGGCGACGAACTTGTAACGGTCGCCGCGGTAGACCGAGCGCACCCACTCCACCGGCTGCCCCTGTGCGTCGAGCGAGTGCCGGGAGAGCATCAGCATCGGCAGTCCGACATCCGTGCCCAGCAGACCGGCCTCGCGCGGGGTGGCGAGGGAGGTCTCGATGGTCTCCTCGGCCTCCGCCAGACGGACGTCGTACACCTCGGCCAGCGCGGTGTAGAGGGAGGTGTATTTGACGAGGTTCCGGCGCAGGGCGGGGAAGCGCTTCGCCGACAGATGGGTGGTTTCGATGGCCATCGGCTCGCCGCTGGCCAGCCGCAGCCGTTCGATGCGCAGCACCCGGCCGCCGGCGGCGATGTCCAGCAGACCGGCGAGCCGGTCGTCCGCCGTGACATAGCCGATGTCCAGCAGCTGGGAGGCCGGCTCCAGGCCCTGGGCCCGCATGTCCTCCGTATAGGAGGTCAGTTGCAGGGCCTGGGAAACCTTGGGCTTGGCGACAAAGGTGCCCTTGCCCTGGATGCGCTCCAGCCGGCCCTCGACGACCAGCTCCTGCAGGGCCTGACGCACCGTCGTGCGCGAGGTGTCGAACTCCGCGGCGAGGGTGCGTTCGGGCGGTACCGGGGTGCCGGGCGGCAGGGTCTCGGTGATTTCCAGCAAGTGCCGCTTGAGGCGGTAGTACTTGGGCACCCGTGCGGTCCGTGTGCCGCCGCTCTCGGCACTACTGCCCCCGTCCGTGTCCATGACCCGCCTCTCCGACTCCTGTCGTGCTGCCGTCACCGGCTCCTCCGTACGTAGCGGCTCACATCGTGGCACGGGTGGGTTTCCCGCGCTCCCTTGCAGGTCCCGGCCCGCCAGATGTCGGTCCGGTAACGGACCTGACAGCGACTCTTATACACCCTTGACACCCCAAAAGGTCTAGGCCAAGCTGCGGGCACTGGTCTAAACCATTAAAGACCACACCCGGCCTTGGGGGGAGAGCGCAATGAAGCGTGGGCTCATAGCGGCGACGGCGGTCGCGGGAATGCTGGTGGGTGTCGCTGCCTGTGGGTCCGGCGGCGGCGAGAAGACGGGCGCGGACGGCTTCAAGGGCCAGAAGCTGACCGTCTGGGTGATGAGCGGTTCGAATCCGGCGCAGTGGACCGAGCAGGTCTCCGCGCAGTTCAAGAAGAAGACCGGCGCCACCGTCGAGTTCAAGGTCCAGCAGTGGAACGGAATTCAGCAGAAGCTGAGCACCGCCCTTTCCGAGGAGACCCCGCCGGACGTCGTCGAAATCGGCAACACCCAGACCGCCGCCTATGCCCAGGCCGGTGCCCTGGCCGAACTCGGCGATCTGAAGAAGGAGATCGGCGCCGACTGGAACGAGGCCTTCAACAAGTCGTCGCTCGTCGACGGAAAGCAGTACGCACTGCCGTGGTTCGCCGGAAACCGCGTGGTGATGTACAACAAGAAGATCTGGTCCGAGGCCGGCCTCAAGGGCACCCCCAAGACGCGCAACGAGCTCTTCAAGGCCTTTGACGCCATCAAGAAGAAGACCGACGCCGAGCCGCTGTATCTGCCCGGCCAGAACTGGTACTTCTTCGACGGCCTGACCCTCGGCACCGGTGCCGACCTGGTGAAGCGGCAGGACGGCAAGTGGGTCTCCAACCTCGGCGACCCCAAGGTCGCCAAGGCCATGGACATCTACAAGCAGTACCAGGCCTTCAGCACCGCCCCCAAGAACAAGGACGAGGCCACCCCGCAGCAGGGCGAGGTCTTCGCCAAGGGCCGCACCGGGGCCGTCATCGCCATGGGCTACGAGGCTGCCACCGCCCTCAAGGCCAACCCCGGGATGAAGAAGGACATCGGTTTCTTCACCATCCCCGGGGAGACCGCGGACAAGCCGGAGGGCGTCTTCCTCGGTGGCTCCAATTTCGCCGTCGCCGGAATGGGCAAGAATCAGGAACTCGCCAAGGAATTCCTGAAGGTCGCGCTGTCGAAGCAGAACGACCGGCAGATGGTGAAGGAATCCGGCTGGACTCCGAAATCCCCTGACCTGGCCGATGCCGGAAAGGAGAATCCGGCCGTGGCGGCCGCCGCGCCCGCGGCGGAGAAGTCCGGGGGCACCACCCCGCTGATTCCCCAGTGGGCCGCGGTGGAGAACCTGCCGAACCCGATCAAGAGCTATATGACCGCCGTGTTGGGCGGTAAGTCCCCGGCCGATGCCGCCAAGGACATCGAGTCCGAGATCAACGCGCGACTCGCCAAGCAGTAACGGACGCCCGGCGGGCCCGCGCGCGGACCCGCCTGCCGCACCACCGGGCGGTGTGCCGGCCGGCCGTCCCCGGCCGGCATGTGTGCACCGCGGAGGCACCGAGGTCTGACGGGATACGAGGGGGAGCAGGGGCCATGGCAGTGCAGCTCGACGGCGTGGTGGACCGGACCGCGCCGCGGACCGGCAAGGGCGGCGCACCGCCCACCCGGCGCGGCGGAGGCAGCCGGCGGGCCGCGCGCGGCGCCCCCTACCTCCTGCTGCTGCCGGCCCTGCTCGCGACCGCGGTCCTCCTGGGCTGGCCCATGGTCCGCAACATCCTGCTCTCCTTCCAGAACCTCAATATGAAGGAGCTGATCCAGCACCTCACCGACTGGCGCGGGTTCGGCAACTACCAGGAGATCCTGGGCAGTGAGCAGTTCTGGCGGGTCACCCTCCGCACCCTCGTCTTCACCGCGGTCAATGTTGTCCTGATCATGGTCCTCGGTGTGCTGATCGGTCTGCTGCTGGCCCGGCTCGGCAAGAAGATGCGGCTGACGCTGTCCCTCGCGCTGGTGCTGACCTGGGCGATGCCGGTGATCGCCGCCACCACCGTCTTCCAGTGGCTCTTCGACTCCCGCTACGGCGTCGTCAACTGGCTGCTGGACAGGCTCGGTGCGCACTCCATGGCCCACTACGACTGGGTCGGCAGCCAGCTGTCGACGTTCTTCGTCATCACCGTTCTGATCGTCTGGCAGTCGCTGCCGTTCGTGGCCCTCAACCTCTACGCCGCCACCACGACCATCCCCAAAGAGCTCTACGAAGCGGCCCGGATGGACGGCGCCGGCACCTGGAAGGTCTTCACCTCCGTCACCTTCCCCTTCCTGCGGCCGTTCTTCCTCGCGACGACGTTTCTGGAGATCATCTGGGTCTTCAAGGCGTTCCCGCAGATCTTCGCCATCAACGAGGGCGGCCCCGACCGGCTCACCGAAACCCTGCCGATCTACGCCTTCACCGAGGGCGTCGGCAACCTCCACTTCGGCATGGGGGCCGCGATCTCCCTGCTGACGATCGTGGTGCTGCTGGTCATGACCGCGTACTACCTGCGCCTGACGGTCAAGCAGGAACAGCAAGAGGAGAACGAGCTGTGAAGCGCTCTCTCGCCGGCCGTGTCTGGCCCAACGCGACGGCGGCCGTGCTCGCCCTCGGCTTCGTCTTCCCCGTCTACTGGATGTTCAGCACGGCCTTCAAGCCGACCCGGGACATCATCACCGAGGACCCCGTGTGGTTCCCCGTCCACGGCACCCTCGAACACTTCGCGACGGCCGTGAACGCCCCGGACTTCTGGATCCTGGCGGGGAATTCGGTGCTGGTGACCGTGTTCGCCGTCGGTCTCTCGCTGGTGATCGCCCTCTGCGGGGCGTTCGCCCTGACCCGGATGCGCTTTGGGGGGCGTAAGGGCATCCTGCTGACCTTCATGGTCGCCCAGATGGCTCCCTGGGAGGTCATGGTGATCTCGATCTACCTGATCGTCCGGGACGCGGACCTGCTCAACAGCCTGCTGCCGCTCACCTTCTTCTACATGCTGATGGTGCTGCCCTTCACCCTGCTGACGCTCCGCGGCTATGTCGCCGCAGTGCCCAAGGAGCTTGAGGAGTCCGCGATGGTCGACGGCTGCTCCCGCCGCCAGGCGTTCCTCAAGGTCGTCTTCCCGCTGCTGGCGCCCGGCCTGATGGCCACCTCGCTCTTCGGGTTCATCACCGCCTGGAACGAGTTCCCGCTGGTGCTGGTCCTCAACAAGGAACCGGCCATGGGCACCCTGCCGTTGTGGCTCTCGCAGTTCCAGACCCAGTTCGGGGACGACTGGGGTGCCACCATGGCCGCCGCCTCGATCTTCGCGGTCCCGATCCTGGTGCTCTTCCTGTTCCTGCAACGCAAGGCGGTCGGCGGTCTCACCTCCGGCGCCGTGAAGGGATAACGCAGCTCATGACGCCCCTCGTACGCTCCGTACGCTCCGCCGACACCCTCACCCGCGATGCGCTCGCCGTCCTCCAGCCCGGCTTCACCGGCACCACCGCGCCCGACTGGCTGCTCCGCCGGCTCGGCGAGGGCCTGGTCTCGGTCGGCCTCTTCGGCCGCAATGTCGCCGATCCGGCACAACTCGCCGCACTCACCGGCCGGTTGCGCGCCGAACGCGAGGAACTGATCGTCGCCATCGACGAGGAGGGCGGCGATGTCACCCGTCTCGAAGTGCGCGGCGGCTCCTCCTTCCCCGGCAACCATGCGCTCGGTGCCGTCGACGACACCGCCCTGACCCGCGCGGTGGCCCGCGAACTCGGCCGCCGGCTGGCCGACTGCGGCATCAACCTCAACTGGGCCCCCTCCGCCGACGTCAACTCCAACCCCGGCAACCCGGTCATCGGCGTCCGCTCCTTCGGCGCCGATCCGCAGCTGGTCGCGCGGCACACCGCCGCCTATGTCGAGGGCCTGCAGTCCGCGGGCGTCGCCGCCTGCACCAAGCACTTCCCCGGCCACGGCGACACCGCCGTGGACTCCCATCACGACCTGCCGCGTATCGCCGTCGATCTGCCCACCCTCCAGGAGCGCGAACTGGTGCCGTTCCGCGCCGCCGTCGCCGCCGGCACCCGGGCCGTGATGAGCGCCCACATCCTGCTGCCCGCGCTGGACGGTGAGCACCCGGCGACGCTCAGCCCGGCCGCGCTGCACGGTCTGCTGCGGGCCCCCGCCACCGAGGGCGGCCTCGGCTTCGACGGGCTGATCGTCACCGACGGGATGGAGATGCAGGCCATCTCCGCCACCTACGGCATCGAGCGCGGCAGCGTACTGGCCCTCGCGGCCGGTGCCGACGCCATTTGCGTGGGCGGCGGACTGGCGGACGAGGACATCGTGCTGCGACTGCGCGACGCCTTGGTGCGGGCGGTGCGCGACGGCGAACTGCCGGAGCAGCGGCTCGCCGACGCCGCGGCACGGGTGCGTGCCCTGGCGGGCCGGACCCGGAGCGCGGATGTGGGGGAGGGGGTCGCGCCCGCGCCCGGAATCGGCCTCACCGCGGCCCGGCGCGCCCTGCGCCTCACCGCCGCCGGCCCATACGCGCCCCTGGCCGAGCCCGCCTACGTCGCCGCCTTCACCCCCCTCGCCAATATCGCCGTGGGCGACGAGACGCCCTGGGGCGTCGCCGCCGAACTCGCCCGCCTCCTCCCGGGCACCGAGACCGCCACCTGCACCGCCGAAGCCGCCGCCGCGGCCGGCACCGCCGCGCTGGTCGACGGCCTGCTCACCGCGGCCGCCGGACGCCGCGTCGTCGCCGTGGTCCGCGACGTCCACCGCCACCCCTGGATGGCCGAAGCGCTCAGCACCCTCCTCGCCGCCCGCCCCGACACCGCGGTCGTCGAAATGGGCGTCCCCCAGGCCCCACCCCAAGGCGCCCTCCACCTCGCCACCCACGGCGCCGCCCGAGTCTGCGCCCAGGCCGCCGCCGAAGCCCTCACGGACCAGCGGCTTTCGCCCGACGAGTGATGCCACTGCCGCTTCGCGCCGGAGACCGTCCTCCAGCACATGGCCCCCTGTCTCCACGGGACGGAGCCCGGCGCCCGGCGGAAGACCACGCGGCCTCTACGGACGCCGGAGTCCGCCACCCGGCGCAAGCCCGGGCCGCGACTCCGCGCCTGCCGGCGGCCGGAACCTTCCCAAGGGCGGTCCGACCCTGATCCCACCGGCCAGGCGTACACCGGCCAGGCGTACACCGGCCAGCCGGCCAGGCGTACCGGGCAGACCTAGAGGCCCTGCCAGGCCGGCTTTGCCGCGTAGGTGGCGCGGAAGTAGTCGGCGAGCTTCAGCTTGGCGGCGGCGGCCTCGTCCACGACGACCGTCGCATGCGGGTGCAGCTGCAGTGCTGAGGCCGGGACCAGTGCGGCGACCGGGCCCTCGACGGCATGGGCCACCGCGTCGGCCTTGCCCTCGCCCGTGGCGAGCAGCACCAGATGGCGGGCCTCCAGGATGGTGCCGATGCCCTGGGTGATGACGTGGTGCGGCACCTCGGCGAGGCTGTCGAAGAACCGGGCGTTGTCCTCCCGGGTCTGCTGGGTCAGCGTCTTGATACGGGTACGCGAAGCGAGCGACGAGCAGGGCTCGTTGAAGCCGATGTGCCCGTCCGTGCCGATACCGAGCAGCTGGAGGTCCACACCGCCCGCCTCGCGCAGCGCACGGTCGTACGCCTCGCAGGCGGCCTGGACATCCTCGGCCGCACCATCGGGGCCCATGAAGGACTGCTCACCGAGGCCGAGTGGCTCGACCACCTCGCGCAGGACCACCGAACGGTAGGACTCGGGGTGCCCGGCCGGCAGTCCGACGTACTCGTCGAGCTGGCAGATGCGCGCCCGTGAGGCGTCCACCGCACCGGACCGGACCTTCGCCGCCAGCGCCTCGTAAATGGGCAACGGGGTGGAGCCGGTGGCCACACCGAGCAGCGCGTCGGGCTTACGGCGCACCAGGGTGGCGATGGCCTCCGCGATCAGCTCGCCGCCCGCCACGGCATCCGGAACGATGACAACTTCCACGCTTGGCCTGCCGTTCTGGAGAATGGTCCATGTGGTATAGACCAATCTAGCAGAGGGTGACCCCCGGAACGCGTTGGCACATCCGAACGGCCGGTCAAGTTTTCCCGGTGTCCGGTGCCCGGTGCCCGGTGCCCGGTGCCCGGTGCCCGGTGCCCGGTGCCCGGGAGCCTGGTGCCTTGTGTCCGGCGTCCCGTGTCCGGCGCCCCGTGTCCGGTGTCCGACCGCCCGGTGTCCGACCGGCCGTCTGGCCGCCCCGCCGGACGGCGCTTCGTCAGAGCAGCGCGCCACCCGTCGCGTCGATCCACTGCCCCGTCACCCAACGGCTGTCGTCCGAGGCGAGGAAGGCCACGATGTCGCCGATATCGGTGGGGTCGGCGATCCGGCCCAGCGGGGATATCTCCCTGACCCGCTGTCGCGCCTCGGCATTGGACTCGCCCTGCAGCCATGCGGCATTCATATCGGTGTTCACCGCCCCGGGCGCCACCGCGTTGACCGTGATCCCGCGCGGGCCCAGATCCTTGGCGAGCGTCGAGGTGAACACATCGATCGCGCCCTTGGTCATGGCATAGGCGATCAACTCGGGCTTGGCCGCGCCCCGCGTCAGTCCGGTCGAGGTGTTGATGATCCGCCCGCCGTCCCGCAGCCGGGGCAGTGCCTGCTGGGCGATGAAGAACGGTGCCTTGGTGTTGACCGCGAAGAGGAGGTCGAAATCCTCCGCCGTCACCGACTCGATCCGCTTCAGCGTGCCGTCGGCGGCCTTGTTGATCCCGGCGTTGTTGACCAGGATGTCCAGGCCCTCGGCCTGCTCGTCGAATGCGGCCCACAGCGCTTCGGCGTCTCCTGGCACCCCCAGCTCGGCCTGGATCGCGAAGGCTTGGCCCCCGCCCGCCTCGATCGCCGAGACGGTCTCCTTGGCCGCGGTCCCGTCCCGGCCGTAATGCACACCGACCCGCGCGCCCTCCCTCGCCAGCCGTTCCGAGATGGCCCGGCCGATCCCTCTGCTGCCTCCCGTCACCAGTGCCGTCTTGCCGCTGAGCGCACTCATGGCAGTGCCCCTCCCCGATCCGTATGCGGATGTCCCGGACGTACATGGATGCGCGCCGACGTGCACCGATGCACGCGCCCCCGCACCGAGCTATTTATGTATCGCTCGCTACAGAAAAACCGTAGCACGCCTTCCGTACCGACCGCTATAAAATTTCTGCCATGGCGACCAAGGAGACGAAACAGCGCGGGCGGCCCCGGTCCTTCGACCGCGAGACGGCCCTGGAGCAGGCGGTCCGGTCCTTCTGGGAGCGGGGCTACGAAGCCACCTCGATCTCCGACCTCACCCGCGCCATGGGCATCAGCGCCCCGAGCCTCTACGCCGCGTTCGGCGACAAGCGGGCCCTGTTCGACGAGGTCGTGGTCGAGTACGGGCGGCTCTACGGAGGCTTCCTCTCCCGCGCCGTGGCCGAGGAGCCGACCGCCCGCCGGGGCGTCGAAAGGGCGCTGCGCGAGGCCGCCGCCGAATACACCCTGCCCGGCCGCCCCCGCGGCTGCCTGGTCATCAGCGCCGCCCTGAACATCTCGCCCGCCTCGGCCGAAGTCGCCGACTCCCTGCGGGAGATGAGGCTGACGAACGTCAGGGCGATCGCCGCCGCCATCCGTGCGGACATCGCCTCCGGTGAGCTGCCCCCTGATACCGACGCCGGCGCCCTGGCCGCCTTCATCGGCGCCGTCATCCAGGGGATGTCCCAACAGGCGCGCGACGGTGCGGAGCGGACGGAGCTGGAGGCGATCGCCGAGCTGGCGCTCAAGGCGTGGCCGCGGAAGGCGGGCGGGGCGTCCCGCTGAAGACCCCCAGAAGCACCCGCGGGCCGCGGCGCCGGGACAGGACCCTCAACCTGTCCGGCACCGCAGCCCGGAGCTGACATCGGCCGGTCCCGTCTTGCGGGCGGGCGGCGCCCCTGTGTGCGGTAGGGGCACGGACCCGTCCTGGGACCGGTCGATCGGAGGCCTCGGCGCAGTCAGGGCAGAGAGCGCTTCGGCCTCGTTCCGCCCTCCTGTGCGGGGAGGGCGGAGGTCTTTGCTGAATTCTGGACTAGACCATTCTTACTTGTCCATGCCCGTGCAGACACAACACATACACCGTACGCCGGTAGGCTCCAAGACGTGCCCTCCATGAACGATCTCGTACGCCAGCACACCGCTCTGAGCGACACCGACCTCGAGTGGCTCCATCTGCTGGTCTCGGAGTGGCAGCTGCTCTCCGACCTCTCCTTCGCCGATCTTGTGCTGTGGGTCCCCACCCTCGACGGCACCCGCTATGTCTCGGTGGCCCAGATGCGGCCCAATACGGGCCCCACCTCCTACCAGGACGACATGGTCGGCCATCTCGTTCCCCGCGGCCGCCGCCCGATGCTGGACTCCGCCCTGGACGAGGGCCGCATCGTACGCGAGGGTGACCCGGAGTGGCGGGAGGAGGTCCCGGTACGGGTCGAGTCCATCCCGGTACGCCGCGAGGGCCGGGTGCTCGGCGTCATCGCCCGCAACACCAACCTGCTGACCGTGCGCACCCCCAGCCGGCTGGAGCTCACCTACCTCCAGAGCGCTTCCGACCTCGCCCAGATGATCGCTGCCGGAACGTTTCCCTTCCCCGGCCAGCAGGTCGACATGGACGCCTCGCCGCGCGCCGGTGACGGGCTGATCCGGCTCGACGCGGAGGGCGTCGTCCAGTACGCCAGCCCCAATGCGCTCTCCGCCTACCACCGGCTCGGTCTCGCCGCCGACCTGGTGGGCCACCACCTGGGCCAGGCCACCGCCGAACTGGCGCCCGCCCGCGGCCCGGTGGACGAGGCGCTGGTCAAGCTCGCCAGTGGCTGGGCCCCCAGGGAGTTCGAGGTCGAGGGCGAGGACGGCGTGATCCAGCTGCGCGCCATTCCGCTCAAGCCCAAGGGGACCCACATCGGTTCACTGGTCCTGCTGCGCGATGTGACCGAACTGCGACGTCGTGAGCGGGAGCTGATCACCAAGGACGCCACCATCCGGGAGATCCACCACCGGGTGAAGAACAATCTGCAGACGGTCGCCGCGCTGCTGCGGCTGCAGTCCCGCCGGATGGATTCCGAACAGGGCCGCGAGGCGCTCAACGAGGCCGTGCGCAGGGTCGGTTCGATCGCGATCGTGCACGAGACGCTGTCCCAGACCCTCGACGAACGGGTCGAGTTCGACGAGATCGCGGACCGGGTGCTGGCCATGGTCGCGGAGATCTCCCCGGGCAAGGTGACCACCCGCCGTACCGGGCGCTTCGGCATCCTGGACGCCGAGGTGGCCACCCCGCTGTCGATGGTGCTCACCGAGGTGCTGCAGAACGCCCTGGAGCACGCCTTCGACCAGGTGGAGCGCGGCGTGGTCGAGGTCGGCGCGGTGCGTGGCGGGAGCCGTACCGAGCCGCGGCTGCTGGTCACCGTCCAGGACAACGGGCGCGGTCTGCCCGAGGGATTCGATCCGCATCGCGCCGGAAACCTGGGGCTGCAGATCGTACGGACCCTGGTGGAGGGGGAGTTGGGCGGAAAGTTCGACATGGTGCGGGCGCCCGAGCGCGGTACCCAGGTCATCCTCGACGTCCCCGTACGCGCCGAGAAGCAGCACTGAGCTCCGGGGCCGGCGCCGGGCGGCCGCCGCCCGCCCGGCCCTGAACAGCAGGAAGCCCCGGACCATGCGGTCCGGGGCTCAAAGCTGTTGCGATGCGATAACGACGGGGCTTGTCAGCGCCGGAGATGCATCGGGTGTACTGCGCGCTGCGGCTCGGGGGCCACGGGGTTACTGGCTCAGGCGCTGGCGTTGCGCGCCCGGTTGCGAGCTGCACGGCGCTTCATCGCGCGGCGCTCGTCCTCGCTCAGACCACCCCAGACGCCGGAGTCCTGGCCGGACTCGAGCGCCCACTGCAGGCACTGCTCCATGACGGGGCAGCGGCGGCAGACGGCCTTGGCTTCCTCGATCTGCAGCAGCGCAGGACCGGTGTTGCCGATAGGGAAGAAGAGCTCGGGGTCTTCCTCGCGGCAAACGGCGCGGTGACGCCAGTCCATGGCTGCTCCATCTCCTCGTGTGACGGGATCGTTGCTTGTGAATGTGAACGCTTTCACGAATCCCTCCACAAGTGAAGGGCCGAACTCCAGTCATGAACTGGCGCGGTCCTGTGGAATGAGGAGGAGGATTCGGGCTCTCAAGGGGGCCGGTAAAGCGGCCGTCCCGATCGCCATGAAGAGACTCGCAAACCTCGGCTGCGGATACAACCCCTTCCGGAAACTTTTTTTTGAATCCTTGGTGTCGCCTAGCTCACAGCCGTCATTCCAGGGGGTGGAAACCAGTCTAAACGTTCGAGTGAAAGGACTTTAGGCCCTACTGCTCACACAATCACACGCAGTGCACGGCGTACGCCTGTGAACGTCACACTCGTACGCAGTCCCAGGTGGTCGCCGTCCATCTGGAAGGGCAGGGGAACCTGCGAATGCAAGGTGAAGTTCGTGAGGTCGTGAAGTGAGAGGGCGTGTTTGCCGTGGGGCCCGCGCTGGGGTGTTGACGTCAGCAACTGGGTGGCGTACCGGGCCACTGCGGGCGGCGAGAGCTTGCTCAGTGCGAACAGATCCAGGGCCGTGTCGAACGAGGCGTCGGGGGACGGGTAGATCGGACGGTTGCCCAGGTAGGTCCACGGCGCGGTGTTGCAGATTATGGCCAGCGCCAGGTCCTCGACGGACTCCGTGGTGCCCTCGGTCCCGCCCGGGCGTTCGAGGGTGAGGGCGCCCGGCCGGCGGTTCGCCTCGACCAGGAACTGCCGTACGACCTGTCGCACGTACAGGGCGTGGGTCGAACGCTTGCCGCGTTCGCGCTGCTGCTCCACCCGGCCGACGACGCCGGCGTCGAAACCGAAGCCCGCGCAGAAGGTGAACCAGCGATCCGGTACGCCCTCGTCCACGCTGCCCGGGGTGCCCGCGGCCAGGCCGAGGCCGATGGTGCGCTCGCTCCCGTCGCGCAGCGCGTCCAGCAGGGCGCCGGTTGCCTCCACGACGTCATTGGGGAGGCCGAGGGCACGGGCGAAGACATTGGTGGAGCCGCCGGGGACGACCGCCAGCCGGGGGTGGGAGTCCGGATCGGGGTCGCCGGCCAGCAGCCCGTTGACCACCTCGTTGACCGTGCCGTCGCCGCCGAGCGCCACGACCAGGTCGGTCTCCCCGCCCTCGGTGGCCTCCTGGGCAAGATCACGGGCGTGCCCGCGGTACTGGGTCTGTGCGACCTCCAGCTTGAGGTCGCTGGCGAGTGCGTGGGTCAGTACTTCACGGGTGCGGGCACTGGTGGTGGTTGCTGCGGGATTGACCACGAGAAGTGCGCGCATATGCAGCAGCGTACCTACCTGCTGGTACCGGCCTCACGCCCCCGTCCGGCTCCGGGGCCTCGCCGGAGGCGGGGAGGGCCGGCGCTACCCTGCTGGGGTGAGCAGTCAGCAGAAGCAGTCCGCGTCCCGAGCCGCCGGGGCCCCCGCCGCGGCCGAGCCGACCGGCCCGCGGCCCACCCGGCTGAGCGCCGCTGCGGCGCTCACCGCGGTCGAAGGGCTCGCCCTGGCCGCCCTCGGCGCCTACATGTTGATCATGGGTCTCGCCGGTTCGCCGGACAGTCCGCAGCAGGCGGAGATGGGCGGGCTCACCGTCCTCGCGCTCGCCCTGCTGCCGCTGGTGGCCGCCCGGGGGCTGTGGCTGCGCCGCCGCTGGAGCCGGGGTCCCTCGCTGATCACCCAGATCGTGGCGCTGCCGGTGGCCTGGACGCTGGTCAACGGTGGCGGTGCGCTGATCGCGGCCGGCATCGGGCTGGCGGTGGCCGCGCTCGTCGTGCTCGTTCTGCTGGTCAACCCGACGGCCACCGAAGCGCTGGGTATCGGGCCGCGGGAGACGCCCTGACGGCAGGGCGGACGCGCCGCCCCGGGTCCTTCGGGCCCCTGGAACGCACGGTGGGCGGGCCTTCGAAGGCCCCGCCCACCTCTTTCATGCGCCGATCACTCCTCGACGAGCAGCTTGTCGCGGAGCTGGGCGAGGGTGCGGGCCAGCAGGCGGGAGACGTGCATCTGGGAGATGCCGACCTCCTGGGCGATCTGCGACTGGGTCATGTTGCCGAAGAAGCGCAGCAGCAGGATCTTCTTCTCACGCGGCGGGAGGTCCTCCAGCAGCGGCTTGAGGGACTCGCGGTACTCCACGCCCTCCAGCGCCTCGTCCTCGGCGCCGAGGGTGTCGGCGACGGCCGGGGACTCGTCGTCCGTGTCCGGGACGTCGAGGGAGAGGGTGCTGTAGGCGTTGGCGGACTCCAGGCCCTCCAGGACCTCCTCCTCGGAGATCGCCAGATGCTCGGCCAGCTCATGGACCGTGGGCGCGCGCCCGTGCCGCTGGGACAGCTCGGCGGTCGCGGTGGTCAGCGACAGCCGCAGCTCCTGGAGGCGACGCGGGACGCGGACCGCCCAGCCCTTGTCGCGGAAGTGCCGCTTGATCTCGCCGACGACGGTGGGGGTGGCGTACGTGGAGAACTCCACGCCGCGCTCCGGGTCGAAGCGGTCGACGGACTTGATCAGGCCGATGGTGGCGACCTGGGTCAGATCGTCCAGCGGCTCGCCGCGGTTACGGAACCGCCGGGCCAGATGCTCGACGAGGGGGAGGTGCATACGAACGAGGGTGTTGCGCAGCTCCGCGCGCTCCGGGGAGCCGTCGGGCAGCTTGCGCAGCTCGTAGAACATCGCCCGGGCGCCGCTGCGGTCCTGCGGCTCCGGGGAATGCTGTTGTTCCTGCAGCTTGTCGTCGGGGGCCGGCGCATCGTGCTGATGCGCCTGCTGTCCCGGCTGCTCGCTCTGCTCCATGTGGTCCGCCCGCTCTGCCTGCTCCGCCGCATCCAACCGGCCGCCGTGGTCGTCTACGCCCACCGGATGCGGCCGGGCCTGCTGCTCGGGGATGGTCGCACTGGACGCCATCCTCCCGCCGCGTTCGAGATCTTTCACGGGGCCCCCTGTTCGGTCATGACGGTCCGGGACCGGCGCCGCGCTCCTTGTACAGACTGATAGTGACCGTTTGATCCTCGGCGACGGTGGAATCGACCTTGCCGGCCAGTGCGGAGAGCACCGTCCAGGCGAAGGTGTCGCGCTCCGGGGCGCGGCCGTCGGTCGTCGGAGCCGACACGGTGACCTGCAGTGCGTCGTCGATGAGACGGAAGACGCAGCTCAGCACACTGCCGGGGACGGCCTGTTGCAGGAGGATCGCGCAGGCCTCATCGACCGCGATGCGCAGATCCTCGATCTCGTCGAGGGTGAAGTCCAAGCGGGCTGCGAGCCCGGCCGTGGCCGTACGCAGCACGGACAGGTAGGCACCCGCAGCGGGCAGACGGACTTCCACGAAGTCCTGAGTCCCGGGCTCGCCTGCGATCTGGGACACCCTCACCTCCAAGGTGGCACAAGCTGGTTGAGCTGGAATGCGCGATATTCGCGTTGTTCGGGATATTCGCGCCGGACTTTTCTCCTCTCGGACGAAAGGAGAACGATTCGGCACGCCACATGGTTCGGCTGTGACGCTATCGCGATCTGTGGGCCGGTGTCGCCCGGAAGGAGCACGGCTGTCATCCGGACGGCGATCCGGCCCCGGTCGCCCTTCACCCGCGCTGTTACTGATTGTAAAGCCACGGGTACGGACAGTGGCTAGGGGTGTGCACTGTCAAATCGATGCCGATTACGCTCCGTTGACCCGCGAGGTGTCGGCGAGGTTGTGCAGTGCCTTTCCAGTGAGCCGGAAGACCGTCCATTCGTCCATGGGCTGAGCGCCGATCGACCGGTAAAAACCGATGGACGGTTCATTCCAATCCAGGACTGGCCACTCGAAACGTTCATAGCCCCGGTCCACGCAGATCTCCGCGAGGGCCGCGAGCAGTGCCTTGCCGTGGCCGCCGCCGCGCGCCTCGGGGCGGACGTACAGATCGTCCAGATGGACACCGTGCGTGCCCGTCCACGTCGAGAAGCTCCGGAACCACAGGGCAAAGCCCACCGGGGCGTCATCGGCCTCCGCGATCAGTGCGAAGACGGCCGGCTGCGGTCCGAAGAGGGCCTCCTTGAGCTGCGGCTCGGTGGCCTGCGCGGCCTCGGGGACACGTTCGTACGCGGCCAGCTCGCCGATCATGGCCAGGATGGCGGGGACATCGCCGGGAGTCGCTTCGCGGATCATGTGTGAAGGCTAAGCGCACACCGCTGATCGCTTCACACCAGTTTCTGGTCGGTGAAGCACCAGCGCCAGGAGGCCCCCGGTTCGTGCGACCGCATCACGGGGTGGCCGGTCTCCTCGAAGTGCCTGGTCGCATGCCGGAACGGCGAGGAGTCGCAGCAGCCGACATGGCCGCAGGTCAGGCACAGCCGCAGTTGGACGGGGTGGCTGCCGACGGCCAGGCACTCCAGGCAGGTGGCGCTCTGCGGGACCGGCTCGGGGCGCGGCAGTTCGGCAACGTGCGTGCACTCGCTCATGATGGCCAGGTTAGATCGCCGGGATGGTCGGTGAAGGGTACGGGGACGGGACGGGCCGATGGCTGTCATGCCGCTGTTTTTGCTGGTCGCGGGGAGCGCGGCGGTCGCCGGCCTGGCGCGCCGCACGCCGGTACCCGCCCCGCTGCTGCTGGTCACCGCGGGGCTCGCGGCCTCCTACATCCCCGGTGTCCCGGACTACACCCTCGATCCGCACATCGTGCTGCCGCTGGTGCTGCCACCCCTGCTGCACACCGCGGCGCTGGACAGCTCGTATCTGGGGCTGCGGGCCAATCTGCGGCCGGTGGCGCTGCTGTCGGTCGGCTATGTGCTGTTCGCGACGTTCGTGGTCGGCTATGCGGCCTATCTCGTCATCCCGGGGCTGCCGCTGACCGCCGCCCTCGTGCTGGGGGCCGTCGTCGCCCCGCCGGACGCCGTCGCGGCCACCGCCATCGCCCGCAAACTCGGGCTGCCGCACCGGATCACCACGATCCTGCAGGGCGAATCGCTGTTCAACGACGCCACCGCGATCACCGCGTACAAGGTCCTGGTGGCCGCGGCGATCGGGGCCGGCGTCACCTGGGGCGACGGGGTCAAGCAGTTCGCCGTCGCCTCCGTGGGCGGCATCGGCATCGGCCTCGTCCTGATGGTGCCGCTGCACTGGCTGCGCGTCCGTCTGCGCGAGTCGGCGCTGCTGGAGAACACCCTCTCGCTGCTCATCCCGTTCGTCGCCTACGCGGCCGCCGAGCAGCTCCACGCCTCCGGGGTGCTCGCCGTCGTCGTGGTCGCCCTCTACCTGGGGCACCTCTCCTGGCAGGTCGACTTCGAGACCCGGCTGCAGGAGGACGCCGTCTGGAAGATGGTCTCCTTCATCCTGGAGTCCGCGGTCTTCGCGCTGATCGGGCTGCAGCTGCCGGTCGTGGTGCGCGGGCTGGAGGAGTTCGGCGCGGCGCAGGCCCTCTGGTACGCGGCCGTGATGTTCGTCGTCGTGGTCCTGTCGCGGTTCGTGTGGGTCTTTCCCGCGACGTTTCTGCCGCGGCTGCTGTCGGCCCGGATCCGTACCCGCGAACCGGAAGTCACCTGGACCGCACCGGTCATCGTCGGCTGGGCCGGGATGCGCGGGGTGGTGTCGCTGGCCATCGCGTTCTCCATCCCCTCCGCACTGCACGGCGACGGCTCCTTCCCGGCGCGCAACCTCGTGCTCTTCCTGACCTTCACCACCGTCATCGCCACCCTCGTCATCCAGGGGCTGACGCTGCCGGTGCTGATCCGCGCGCTGAAGCTGCCCGGTCGGGACACCCAGGCCGAGACGCTCGCCGAGGCGCAGGCGCAGAACGAGGCCTCGCGGGCCGCCGAGGAGCGCCTGGACGAGCTCCTCCAGGACCCGCGCAACGCCCTGCCCGGGCCCCTCGTCGACCGGTTGCGCAGCGTCATGGAGCGCCGCCGCAACTCCGTGTGGGAGCGGCTCGGCGCGCCCAACGAGATCACCGGGGAGTCCGCCGACGAGACCTACCGGCGGCTGGCCCGGGAGATGATCGACGCCGAGCGCCGGGTGTTCGTCCAGCTGCGGGACGCCCGGCGGATCGACGACGAGATGCTGCGGACGCTGCTGCGCAGGCTGGACCTGGAGGAGGCGACGGCCTACCGGGAAAGCGCCGCCTAGGGCCGGGCGAGGTGATCCGGGGCGGGTCAGGGGCCGCGGTCGGCGGAGGCGTCCGGCGTCCGTTCGGGGGTTCCGGTGATCACTGCGGCCACGGTGCTGCCGGGGGTGAAGGCGCCCTCCTCGGCCAGCGTGGTCAGCCCGTACAGCAGCTTGGCGACGTAGATCCGCTCCAGCGGCAGCCCGTGCCGGTCCTCGAAGGCCGCCGCGAAGGCGTCGAGTTCCGGGGTGCGGCGGGCGTATCCGCCGCAGTGGAAGCGGTCTTCCAGCCGCCAGTCGCCGCGCGGTCCGCCGAACGCCGCGCGCTGCAGGTCCTCGACCGTCTCCTGGAGGAAGTGCGGCCGGCCGCCCTTCAGTACGGGGAAGCCCAGGGCACGCTGTCCCGGCCCCAGCCCCGCGGCGAGCCCGGCGAGGGTGCCGCCCGTTCCGCAGGCCACCGCGACCGTGTCCGCGGCCCCGCGCAGCTCCCGGCCCAGCTCCGTACAGCCCTGTGCGGCAAGGGCGTTGCTGCCGCCCTCGGGTATGAGACGGAAGGCGCCGAAGCGGTCGTGCAGCTCGGCGAGCACCTCCGGGTCGGTCCTCCGGCGGTAGCGGGCCCGGTCGATGAAGTGCAGCCGCATCCCGTCGGCGGCGCAGCGGGCCAGCGACCAGTTGAGCGGTGCGCCGGCCAGCTCGTCGCCGCGGACCACGCCGACGGTGGCGAAGCCCAGCAGCCGGCCGGCCGCGGCGGTGGCCCGCAGATGGTTGGAGTACGCGCCGCCGAAGGTGAGCAGCGCACGCTCACCCGCCGCGGCCGCGGCCCGCAGATTCGGCGCCAGCTTGCGCCATTTGTTGCCCGGAAGCTCCGGGTGGATCAGATCGTCCCGCTTCAGCAGCAGCCGTACCCCGCGACGGGTGAACGCCGCGTCCTCGACCTCCTGGACGGGGGAGGGCAGGCGCGGGCGCAGGGTGCGCGGGTCCGGCGGCGGGCCGGGGGCGGTGCTGGTCACGCGGTCCATTGTCCCGGGTGCCGGGGGAGCGGGCCCGGCCCGTCCCCGCGCCGCTCACTTCAGCCGGGCGGTGATCCGGTCGCGCAGCCAGTCCATCGGGAAGCCCCGCGGATCGACCTTGCCCGGCTGCCACTCCAGATGCCCGATCACCGAGCGTCCGGTCCAGCCGTGCGCCCGGCACAGCGCGGCCGCGGCCTTCTCCAGGGCGTCCAGCTGGGCCGGCGGCCAGTCGTCGGTGCCGTCGCCGCGGTTCTCGCACTCGAAGCCGTAGAAGGCGCGGTTGCCGTCGGTGTCGGCCTCGTCGTCCGGCGGCAGCCGCTTCTCGGCGATCACCGCGCGCAGGACGTCACTGTCGCCGAGGCCCGCGTGATTGGCGCGGCCGTAGCCGACCAGATGCACGGTGCCGTCCTTGGTGATCACACCGTGGCACAGAGGGCCCGGCAGATCGGGGCGGCCGTCGTGGCAGAGCCGGACGGTGCTCTCGGCGCCGGAGGTGGCGGTGTGGTGCACCATCACCCCGTGCACCGGGCCCCACGGCCCCTTCTCGTTGCGGTTGTGCGTCTCCCAGCCGTCGATCTCCGCGACCCGGAGCCCCTCAGCGGTGAGCGCCCGGCGGAACCGGGCGGCGGACAGTGGTTCGGACATGGCCCACTCCGATGCGGACACGGCGGCCGCCCGTCGGCCGCCTCCTGTCTCGCTTGTACGGGACGGGGCCGGACGGAGGGAGCCGAACGGCATAAAACGGACCAGTCGTTCGGGGAATGTGCGAGCGGTTTCGGCCGCTCGTCGGGGCGGCGGCGGCCCGGCGGCCCCGGCGTCGCGCGCGACGCGCACCGGGGAACCGCGGCGGTCCGCGCAGGGCCTGCCCTGCCAGCCCTGCCTGCCCTGCTCCTAAGGCGCGCCCTTGTCGTGCAGGAACGCGTCCCCGTGGGCGTTGACGTGCGCTTCCAGTGTGTTGAGTGCGTCCTGGGTCGCCTCGGGCGATCCGCTGCCCCGCCGCTCGGCGAAGTACGCGGCACCCAGCTTTCTCAGCAGCTCGCTGCCGGCGCGGTTCTGCTGTACCTCGTCGACCTTCTGCTTGCCCTGTGCAAGCCCCTGCCGTGCCTGTTCCTTGGCGCGGTCGAGAAACCCTGACATGTGCCACCTCCGTGAGGTCCGTGTCGTAAGGGATCAACGGCGCGGACGGCCGTGGGGTTCCCGTGCCAGGCTGGAGCATGTGGGCGAATCGCGCGACACGAAGGGGCCACCCGGCGTATCCGGCGGGTACCGGGAGCGTGCCTCCCGGGTGGCCGGGGCGGTGCTGTGGACCCGCACCCTGCAGTCCCCGGCCCGGCCCGTGCTGCCCGACGGGTGTACGGATCTGATTTGGAGCGGGGGCCGGCTCCTGGTGGCGGGCCCGGACACCGGGCCGCAGTCCGTGGAGGGCATGCCGCCCGGTACCGCCCTTGTCGGGCTGCGCTTCGCGCCCGGCCAGGGTCCCGCCGTCTTCGGCGTACCGGCCAGGGAACTGCGCGACCGGCGGGTGCCGTTGGCGGACCTGTGGCCCGCCGGCCGGGTACGGGAGCTGACCGAGATGCTGGCCGCCGCCGGGACGCCGGGCAGCGCGACCGGTGTCGGCCGCCTTCTGGAGGAGACCGCCGCGGCCCGCCTCCGGGAAGGCACCGGGGAGGACGGCCGGACCGCCGCCGTCGCCGCGGCGCTCGCCCGCGGCCGCCCCGTCGCCGAGGTCGCCCGCGCCGTCGCGCTCGGCGAACGCCAGCTGTACCGGCTCAGCCTGGACGCGTTCGGCTACGGCCCCAAGACCCTGGCCCGGGTGCTCCGGCTGGTGCGCGCGCTCGACCTGGCGCGCTCCGGGATGCCCTACGCACAGGTCGCGGCGCACGCCGGGTACGCGGACCAGGCGCACCTCGCGCGCGAGGTGAAGTCGCTGGCGGGGGCCCCGATGGGGGTGCTGCTCGCCCCGGGTTAGCGTGTCCGTCATGGACTACCAGGCCGTTCTCGAGGAGGTAGCGGCCCATGCCAGGCCGTTCGTGCGACAGGGGCGGGTCGCCGACTACATACCGGCGCTCGAGCGGGTGTCCGCGGACCGTTTCGGGATCGCGGTGGCCGATATCCACGGCGATGTGTACGGGGTCGGCGACTGGGAGATCCCGTTCTCCGTCCAGTCCATCTCGAAGGCCTTCTCGCTGGCGCTGGTGATGGCGCAGAGCCATGACGGCCACGACAACATCTGGCAGCGGGTGGGCCGCGAGCCGTCCGGTACGCCGTTCAACTCCCTGGTCCAGCTGGAGGCGGAGAACGGCATCCCGCGCAACCCGTTCATCAACGCGGGCGCGCTGGTGGTCACCGACCGGCTGCAGACCCTCACCGGTGATGCCAGCACCTCGATGCTGCACTTCCTGCGGGAGGAGAGCGGCAACCCGGACCTCGCCTTCGACCAGGCGGTGGCCGACTCCGAGGCCGAACACGGCGACCGCAATGCCGCCCTGGCGCACTTCATGGCGTCCTTCGGCAACCTGGAGAACCCCGTCCCCAGCGTCATCGAGCACTACTTCTGGCAGTGCTCGATCGAGATGAGCTGCCGGGATCTGGCCGTGGCGGGCGGTTTCCTGGCCCGCCACGGGCTGCGCGCCGACGGCAGCCGGCTGCTGGAGGCCCGCGAGGCCAAGCGGATCAATGCGGTGATGCTGACCTGCGGGACGTATGACGCGGCGGGGGAGTTCGCCTACCGCGTCGGGCTGCCCGCGAAGAGCGGGGTGGGCGGCGGCATCATCGCCGTCATCCCCGGCCGCTGCACGCTGTGCGTCTGGAGCCCGGGACTCGACGCCCGCGGCAACTCCGTGGCGGGCGCCGCGGCCCTGGACCACTTCACGACGCTGACCGGGTGGTCGGTGTTCTGACGGGGTTGCGGGGGTTGCGGGGGTTTCCGGCCGGGGGTCCGGGGGTTGCCCCCGGGGGGGCAGCACGACGCTGACTGTGTGGTCGGTGTTCTGACCGGGGGCGCCGCGGAGGATTCCGGCCGGCGGCGCGGGGGCCCGGCGCCCCGCCTGCGGTTGCCGTTGTGGCCTCCGAACCGCTGGCGCATCGTGGGCGTAGGAGGTGCACCGCCATGGAGCACGAGATGCGCGCTGAGTACGAGGAAGGCGTTCTGCCGCACGCGGACACGCCGGTGAAGATCTGGCACATGGTGCGGCTGGACGGCACCACGGCGATGTGCGGACGGGAGCTGGCCCCGGCCGCCGCCACCCAGACGGCCGAGGTCTGGGGCACGCCCAAGGGCGAGCCGTTCTGTCACACCTGCGGCGCGCTGTACCTGCGCGAGCACCCCGGCGACATCGGCTAGCCGGGCGCGCCCCGGCCGCTCCTCCTGGCGCGCCCCCGGCCCCTGCTCCCAGGGGGTGTGTCCTCCTAGGGGAGCGGAGCGAACAGGTCGACCCCATGGCCGTCCGGGTCCTGTACGACGGCGTAGCGCTGTCCCCAGAACGCGTCCCAGGGCGGCTTCTCGCCCGTGTAGCCGGCGTCGGTGAGCTCCGCGTAGAGCTTGTCGACCTCGGCGGGACCGGCGCACTCGAAGGCCAGCCCCGTGGGGGTGCCGCCCTGGGGCGGGGTCCAGTCCGGATCGATGGCCCGCGCGGTCTCGTACGAGTCCCACATCAGCCGCAGCCCGCCGGGGAGCGGCGCCTCGGCGTGCGGGGCGGTGTCCGCTTCGGCGGGGATGTCCAGACCGAGGCGGCGGTAGAAGGCGAGGGCGGCGGCCATGTCGGCGACGACCATGCCGATCGCCGCGAACCGCGGTGCGGAGGGTGTGGTGGGTGAGGGAGAAGTGGTCATACGGCGAGCGTAGGCAGCCCGCGGGGCCGGGTCTTGAACGAATCGGACACCGGCCCCCGGCCCGTCTCACGGGCAGTGGATGACCTGTCCCGCGTACGAGAGGTTGCCGCCGAAGGCGAACAGCAGCACCGGGGCCCCGGAGGCGATCTCGCGCCGCTCGACCAGCTTGGACAGGGCGAGCGGGACGGAGGCCGCGGAGGTGTTCCCGGAGTCGACGACGTCCTTGGCGACCACCGCGTTGACCGCGCCGATCCGCTCCGCGACCGGCTCGATGATCCGCAGGTTGGCCTGGTGCAGCACCACACCGGCGAGATCGGCGGGGGTGATCCCGGAGCGTTCGCACACCTTGCGGGCGATGGCCGGCAGCTGGGTCGTGGCCCAGCGGTAGACGGTCTGGCCCTCCTGGGCGAACCGGGCCGGCTCGCCCTCGATGCGGACCGCACCGCCCATCTGCGGGACCGAGCCCCACAGCACCGGACCGATCCCCGGCTCCGGCGCGGCACCGACCACCGCGGCGCCCGCCCCGTCGCCGACCAGCACACAGGTCGAGCGGTCGGTCCAGTCGACGACGTCGGTGAACTTCTCCGCCCCGATGACCAGTGCGTGGGTCGCGGAACCGGCCCGGATGGCGTGGTCGGCGGTGGCCAGCGCATGGGTGAAGCCGGAGCAGACGACGTTGAGGTCCATCGTGGCGGGCGCGTCCAGGCCGAGCCGGGCGGCGACCCGGGCCGCGGCGTTCGGGCTGCGGTCGTGGGCCGTGCAGGTGGCGACCAGCACCAGGTCGATGTCCTGCGGGGCCAGGCCACTGGCGGCCAGGGCCTTGGCCGCGGCGGCGGCCGCCATCGAGTCCACGGTCTCGTCCGGGGCGGCGACATGGCGGGTACGGATGCCGACGCGGCTGCGGATCCAGGCGTCGTCGGTGTCGACGATCTTGGCGAGGTCGTCGTTGGTGAGCACGCCGGAGGGCTGGTAATGGCCGAGGGCCAGGACGCGTGACCCGGTCATGAGTTCCCCTGTACGTGGGTGGGCGGTATGGCCACCAGTCTCACCCCTCGGTGCCGCCCGGCGGCTGCGTGAACTGCCAAGGTTCGGTCGCCAGAACTGGAGACTGTTGTCAGAACCGGGGGTGGCCGGCCCCCTGTGCCGGGCCCGCGGGCGGCCCCGCCGAGGGGGCGCCCGCGGGCGGCGGGACGGCCCGCGCGGGGGCAGCAGCCCGCCCGATCCAACGGCAGAGCCGGGCCGTCGCACGGGTATTGCTCCGCCCGCGGGCGCGTCCCGGCAGCCGCCCGGCGTCCGGATGCTCCCGTTGGGGCACCCACCGGACACTCTCCGTCAGGGCAGTGCCCGGAAGCGCCGCAGCCGCAGACTGTTGCCCACGACGAAGACCGAGGAGAAGGCCATCGCGGCACCGGCGATCATCGGGTTGAGGAGTCCGGCCGCGGCCAGCGGCAGCGCCGCGACGTTGTAGCCGAACGCCCAGAACAGATTGGTCCGGATGGTGCCGAGCGTCGCACGGGCCAGCCGGATGGCGTCCGCCGCGGTGCGCAGATCGCCCCGTACGAGGGTGAGGTCACCGGCCTCGATGGCGGCGTCGGTGCCGGTGCCCATGGCCAGCCCCAGGTCGGCGCGGGCCAGCGCGGCCGCGTCGTTGACGCCGTCGCCGACCATGGCGACCGAGCGGCCCTCGGACTGCAGCCGGGCGACGACCGCGACCTTGTCCTCGGGGAGCACCTCGGCGATCACCTCGTCGATACCGACCTCGGCGGCCACCGCCTTCGCGACGGCCTCGTGGTCGCCGGTCAGCAGGACCGGGGTCAGCCCCAGGGCGCGCAGTCGGCGCACCGCCTCGGCGCTGGTGGGCTTCACCGCGTCGGACACGACCAGCACCGCGCGGGCCGCGCCGTCCCAGCCGACGGTGACGGCGGTACGGCCCCGGGCCTCGGCCGCAGCCTTGGCGGCCGCCAGCCCGTGCGGCAGGGGCTGGTTCCACCGGTTCAGCAGCTGCTCGCGGCCCACCAGGACGGTACGGCCCTCGACCACTCCCCGCACGCCCAGGCCCGGGACGTTCACGAAGTCCTCCGGGGCCGGCAGGGTGGCGCCACGGGACTCGGCCCCGGTGGCGACGGCGCGGGCGATGGGGTGCTCGGAGGCGTGTTCCAGCGCGCCGGCCAGCCGCAGCACCTCCGGCTCCGACACTCCCTCGGCGAGGTGGACCTCGGTCAGCGTCATCACTCCGGTGGTGACCGTGCCGGTCTTGTCCAGGACGACGGTGTCCACCCGCCGGGTCGACTCCAGCACCTCCGGCCCCTTGAGCAGGATGCCGAGCTGGGCGCCGCGTCCGGTACCGACCATCAGGGCGGTCGGGGTGGCCAGCCCCAGGGCGCAGGGGCAGGCGATGATCAGGACGGCGACGGCCGCGGTGAAGGCGGCCACCGCGCCCGCGCCGGTGGCGAGCCAGTAGCCGAGGGTGCCCAGGGCGAGCACGATCACGACCGGGACGAAGACCGCGGAGATCCGGTCGGCCAGCCGCTGCGCCGCGGCCTTCCCGTTCTGGGCGTCCTCGACCAGCCGCGCCATCCGGGCGAGCTGGGTGTCCGCGCCGACCCGGGTGGCCTCGACGACCAGCCGGCCGCCCGCGTTGACGGTGGCGCCGGTGACGGTGTCGCCGGGGGAGACCTCGACGGGGACGGACTCGCCGGTGAGCATCGAGGCGTCCACGGCGGAGGCGCCCTCCACCACCTTCCCGTCGGTGGCGATCTTCTCGCCGGGCCGTACGACGAAGCGGTCCCCGACGCGCAACGCGCCGACGGGGACACGGACTTCACGGCCGTCCCGCAGCACCGCGACGTCCTTGGCGCCCAGCTCCAGCAGCGCCCGCAGCGCCGCGCCCGCCTTCCGCTTCGCACGCGCCTCGAAGGAGCGGCCGGCCAGGATGAAGGTGGTGACCCCGGCCGCGGCCTCCAGGTAGATGGCGCCGCTGCCGTCGGTGCGGGCCAGGGTCAGTTCGAAGGGGTGGGTCATCCCCGGCATGCCCGCGGTGCCGAAGAACAGCGCCCACAGCGACCAGCCCAGCGCCGCGAGGGTGCCCATCGAGATGAGGGTGTCCATCGTGGCGGCGCCGTGCCGCAGATTCGTCCAGGCGGCCCGGTGGAACGGCCAGGCGCCGTACGCGACCACCGGGGCGGCCAGGGTCAGCGAGAGCCACTGCCAGTTGGTGAACTGCAGCGGAGGCACCATCGCCATCAGCACCACCGGGACGGTGAGGGCGAGGGAGACCAGCAGACGCTGCCGGAGCGCGGTGTGCGTCTCGCCGTCCCGGTCGTCCGCGGGGCCCCCGGCGTCGTCGGCCGGCGGTTCGGCGGCCGGCGGCTCCGGGACCGTCGCGGTGTAGCCGGTCTTCTCCACGGTGGCGATCAGGTCCGCGGCCGCGATGCCGCTGCCCTCCGCGACCGTCACCTTCGCCTTCTCGGTGGCGTAGTTGACGGTGGCGGTGACCCCCTCCATGCGGTTGAGCTTCTTCTCGATGCGGGCGGCGCACGAGGCACAGGTCATCCCGCCGATCTCCAACTCGACGCCGTGCGCTCCGATCGCGGTGGTCATACCTGCTCCTCGGTCTGCTGGGAGTGCGTGTCTCCAAGGAGAACCATATACCCCCCTAGGGTATTCCCGGCGAGGGGCGTCACGGCGCCGCGTCCTCTTCCTCGCCCGCCGCCGCCCCCGCCGCCCGGCTCGCCCGGCCGCCCATCGCCCGCAAATACGCGGCCAGCTCCGGCGGTTCGTGCACGGTGAACTCGTGCCCCAGCAGCGCCAGCCGGACCGCCAGCCACTCCAGCGCATCGGGGGTGCTGTGCCAGCGGCAGGACGCCTCGTCGACCGGTTCTACCTCGCCCGCCGCCGGGCCGCCCAGCTTGGCGGCCACCTCCGCGGCCGGTGCGTAGACGGTCGCCACCACCCGGTGGGTCGTGGCCCTCCCCTGCATCCGCTCCCGGACGTAGGCGCCCGCGTCGGCGGCCGGCAGGGTGCGCGGCGGGGTCCGGACGCCGGTGGGGAACGGCTCGCTCAGCCGGTCCACCCGGAAGATCCGCCAGTCCTCGCGGTCGTTGTCGTACGCCACGAGATACCAGCGGCGCCCCGACGCGACCAGGCGGTGCGGCTCCACCAGGCGCTTGCTGCGGTCGCCGGCACCGGCCCGGTAGCGGAAGCGCAGCCGCTCCTGGTTGGTGATCGCCGCGGCGAGCACCGTCAGATGCTCCGGGTCGACGGTCGGGTGGTCGCCGGACGGCAGGGACACGGTGGCGGTGCCGAGCGTGCCCACCCGCCGCCGCAGCCGGGACGGCAGCACCTGCTCCAGCTTGGCGAGCGCCCGTACGGACGCCTCCTCGATGCCCTCGACGGTGTGCCCGGCGGCCGAGCGCAGACCGACCGCGATGGCCACCGCCTCGTCGTCGTCCAGCAGCAGCGGCGGCATCGCGGCGCCCGCGGCCAGCCGGTAGCCGCCCTCCGCGCCCATCGTGGCGTGCACGGGGTAGCCCAGCTCGCGCAGCCGGTCGATGTCGCGGCGGATCGTGCGGGTGGTGACCCCCAGCCGCCCGGCCAGCTCACTGCCGGGCCATTCGCGCGGGGTCTGCAGCAGGGACAGCAGATTCAGCAGTCGCGCCGATGTCTCACTCATGGGATCGATGATGCCGCTCCAAGTAGGACCGGAGCTGTCCTACAGCGGCCCTAGTGTCGAAGACCTCGACGCCACGGCCGGCCACCGCCCGGCGGCCCGGCGTCGGCCTCCGCTCCCTTCCGCACCGGTTTCCCCTGGAGAACACCCATGACCACGACCGTGCCCGCGGCCCACGAGGCGGCCGTCCCGGCCCCCGCGGCGGCCGGCCGCAGACGCTGGATCGCGCTCGCCGTCCTGCTGACCGCGAGCTTCATGGACCTGGTCGACGCGACCATCGTCAATATCGCCATCCCGAGCATCCAGCGGGACACCGGCGCGGGCTTCAGCGCCGTGCAGTGGGTCACCGCCGGCTACGCCCTCGCCTTCGCCCTCGGCCTGATCACCGGCGGCCGGCTCGGCGACATCTACGGCCGCAAGAAGCTGTTCCTGCTCGGCATGGGCGGCTTCACCCTCGCCTCCGCGCTGTGCGGTGTCGCGACGGACCCCGGGATGCTGGTCGGCGCGCGGGTGCTGCAGGGCGCGATGGCCGCGCTGATGGTGCCGCAGGTGCTGTCGATCATCCATGTCAGCTTCCCGGCGAACGAGCGCGGCAAGGTCTTCGGGATGTTCGGCGCGGTGATCGGCCTCGGCGCGGTCTGCGGCCCGCTGATCGGCGCCCTGCTCACCGAGGGCAACCTCCTCGGCCTGGAATGGCGCCCGATCTTCCTGATCAATCTGCCGGTCGGGATCATCGGCATCCTCCTCGGCCGCCGCTTCCTCACCGAGTCCAGGTCCACGCAGGCCCTGCGCGTCGACCTCATCGGGACCGCGCTGGCCACCGTGGGCCTGCTGATGCTGCTCTACCCGCTCACCCAGGGACGCGAGTCCGGCTGGCCGCTGTGGGGCTTCGTCTCGATGGCCGCGAGCCCGCTCGTGCTGGCGGTCTTCGTCCGCTACGAGCGGATCAGGGCCCGCAAGGACGGCTCCCCGCTCGTCGAACTCTCCCTCTTCTCGGTGCGGACCTTCGCGGCGGGTGCCGGTGTCCAGCTGACCTTCGGCGTGGTCAGCGGCCTCTTCTTCCTGGTCTGGACGCTCCATATGCAACTGGGGCTGGGCTGGGGCCCGTTGCACGCCGGGCTGACCGGGGTGCCGTTCTCGCTCGCCTGCTCCACCGCGGCCGGGATGTCCGTACAGAAGCTGGTCCCGCGGTTCGGACGCGCGGTGCTGCAGGCCGGCGCGCTGATCATGCTCTCCGGTGCGCTGCTCTACCTCTGGGAGGCCGGGCACTACGGCACCGCCCTGCAGTCCTGGCAGATGGCACCGGCGATGCTGCTGATGGGGGCCGGGATGGGCCTGATCGTCGCCCCGATCACCGACGCGGCGATATCCGAGGTCCCGGCCGAGCACTCCGGCTCGGCCTCCGGCATCTTCAACACCACCGGCCAGCTGGGCATGGCGTTCGGCCTCGGCCTGTCGTCGGTGGCCTTCTTCGGCGTCGTCGGCGGTACGGGGGAGCCGGGCGGCGCGGCGGCAGCGGCCGGGCTCGGGCCCGCCTTCGTCGACGCCACCACCCACGCCCTGTGGTGGATCTCCGGCGGCCTGGTCCTCATCTTCGGCCTGCTGTTCCTGATGCCGCGGCGGGTGTCCGCCCCGGAGGCACCGGAGCGGACGGACCGCGACGGCGCGGAGGCGGAGCAGCAGCCCGTCCTCGTCTCCTGACGGAACACCCCCGCATCAAGGCAGCACAGCCCCCGCACCCCGCCCGGAACCGACGCACCATCGAGCCGAGGAGCCCCGCCGTGCCGAACAGAACCTTCACCTGGAACGAGGCGAGCGCCCGCTGCCTGGAGCGCTCCGGGCTCGCCGGGAAGCCGGTGGCGCAGGACCCCGCGGGGATCGCCGCCGCGCTGTGCGGGGCCCATGCCCAGGTGCTGTCCGCGGCGGAGCTCTCGCTCATGCTGCGGACGGACCACGGCACCCGCACCGCCGTCCAGGACGCCCTGTGGTGCGACCGCAGCCTGGTCAAGACGTACGGGCCGCGCGGCACGGTGCATCTGCTGCCCACCGCCGAGCTGCCGATGTGGACCGGCGCGCTGTCGGCCGTACCCGCCGGCAGCAGCCCCTTCGCCCCGGACGTCCGGCTCACGCCCGCACAGACCGAGCAGGTGCTCGCGGCGATCGAGGACGCGCTGGCCGGCGCCGAGCTGACCGTCGACGAGCTGGGCGAGGCGGTGGTCGCCGCCACCGGGCCCTGGGCCGGCGATCCGGTGATGCCCGCCTTCCAGGGGAAGTGGCCGCGCTGGCGGCAGGTGATGCACCGGGCCGGCCAGCGCGGCGCCCTCTGCTTCGGCCCCAACCGGGGCCGCAAGGTCACCTACACCAGCCCGCGGCGCGCCCTGCCCGGATTCCGCCCGGCGGACGGCCCGACCGCCCTCGCCGCGCTCGTACGGCGCTATCTGTACGCGTACGGCCCGGCCACCCCGCAGGACTTCGCGACCTGGGCCGGTGCCCCGTCCGGCTGGGCGGCCCGGCTCTTCGCCTCCCTCGCCGGCGAACTGCAGCAGGTCGACTTCGCGGGCTCACCCGCCTGGGTCCTGGCCGGCGACACCGACACACCCGCCACCGAACCCTCCGGCGTCCGTCTGCTGCCCTATTTCGACGCCTACGGCATTGCCTGCCGGCCGCGCGATCTGCTCTTCCCCGGCCGGGCGGCCGAGCGCGCGCTGGCCGGGCGGCAGGCCGGGAACTTCCCCGTGCTGCTGATCGACGGCACGGTCGCCGGTGTCTGGCACCAGCGCCGCTCCGGCCGCCGGATGATTCAGCTCACGGTCGAGCCGCTGACCCCGCTGACCGCCCGGCAGCGGCGCGGTCTGGACGCCCAGGTGGAGCGCGTCGGCGAAATCCTCCAGGGCACCACGGAGTTGACGATCGGCACGGTGAGCGTGGGGCCGCACGCCTAGCCCGCACTTGCCTGCCGCACCCCGGAGCGGGCCCTGCGACCCAGGGTTTCCGCTCCGCCCCGCTGCGTAAAAACGGCCGCTTCGCCGTACCGTTCACCGCCTCCCGCGGGCCATACTGGCCGGGTGTCGATGATCAGCAACCTCCGCAAGGCCGTCCGGCTGCCGCAGCCGCGCACCCGGGGAGTCGACCTCAGCCACCCGGCGCGGTCGCCCCTCGGCACCGCCGTGGTGAATTGCGCGGTGTACGTGGACGGCGTGCGGCAGGAGGGCGACCACCCGGCCGATGTGGCGATCCACCGGGTCCGGAAATCCGGCAGTGGATTTGTCTGGATCGGGCTGCATGAGCCCTCCGAGAAGGAATTCGCCGGAATTGTCGAGCTGTTCGGGCTCCACCCGCTCGCCGTCGAGGACGCGGTCCACGCGCATCAGCGGCCGAAGCTGGAGCACTACGACGACTCGCTCTTCACCGTCTTCAAGACCGTCCGCTATGTCGATCACGACCGGCTCACCGACACCAGTGAAGTCGTGGAGACCGGCGAGATCATGGTCTTCACCGGCACCGACTTCGTGATCACGGTACGGCACGGCGGGCACGGTTCGCTGGGTCCGCTCCGTGAGCAACTGGAGTCTGTGCCCGAGCAGTTGGCACTCGGCCCGTCCGCCGTGCTGCACGCCGTCGCCGACCTCGTCGTGGACGACTACCTCGATGTCACGGCCGCCGTCCAGGACGATATCGACGACGTCGAGAGCGAGGTCTTCTCGGTACGCGGCAGCGTCGGGGCCGGCCGGATCTACCAGCTCAAGCGCGAGCTGCTGGAACTCAAGCGCGCGGTGGCCCCCTTGGACCGGCCGATGCAGGAGCTGGCCACCCGGCCGATGTCCGAGGTCGACTCCCGGATCACGACGTACTTCCGGGATGTCGCCGACCACCTCGACCGGGTCACCGAGCAGATCACCGCCTTCGACGAACTGCTCAACTCCATACTGCAGGCCCATCTGGCCCAGGTCACCGTCGCCCAGAACGAGGACATGCGCCGGATCAGTGCCTGGGTCGCGATCCTGGCCGTACCGACCATGGTCTGCGGTGTGTACGGCATGAATTTCGACCATATGCCGGAAAAGCACTGGACATTCGGCTATCCGCTGGTGATGACCGTGATAGTGAGCATCTGCTGGGTGATCCACCGCGGCTTCAAGCGGAACGGCTGGCTTTAGCCTCCCCCGGCGGCGCCCTCCCGCCCCGGCTGTCGAGAAAGTCACGGCAGGTCATGGCGTGTTGAGGGGATTTCGGCGGAACACCGGATAACTATGCCCCTGACCGATTCCCCGGTAACGGGTGGTCGCGGCGCCGGGACCACCCGCGCGCCCCTGAGCACGCCCGGACGCCGGACCGCGGTCCCCGCCGGTTCTGACAGGAGCAGCACATTGCGGTACGGACAAGCACTGCGTGACGAGATCGCGGCCGAGGGGACGACGCCACTGATCGGCGTCCACGACATGTATGCGGCTTCGGTCGCCGCCGGCCACTACAACGGCTTCTTCGTCTCCGGCTTCGGCTTCGCCGCGTCGTACTACGGGCTGCCGGACATCGGCTTCATCGCCTGGCCCGACATGGCCGCCTTCGTGGAGCGGCTGCGCGGCGCCTTCCCGCACCACCATCTGCTGGTGGACATCGACGACGGTTATGTCGATCCCGAGGTGGCCTGCCATGTGGTGCGGCGCCTGGAGCGGACCGGGGCGTCCGGGGTGATCCTGGAGGACCAGAAGCGGCCGCGCCGGTGCGGGCACGCGGACGGCAAGCTGGTGCTGCCGCTGGAGGAGTACCTGGAGAAGCTCGACCTGGTGCTCGCCAGCCGTACCGATCTGCTCGTCGTGGCCCGTACGGACGCCACGGAGGAGGACGAGATCCTGCGGCGGGCGGCCGCGCTGGCCGGGACCGAGGCGGATGTGGTGCTCGTCGACGGGGTGCGCAGCGTCGACGGGATCCGCCGGATCCGTCAGGTCGTCGGCGACAAGCCGCTGCTGTTCAACCAGATCGCGGGCGGGAAGTCCCCGCGGCTCTCGCTGACCGAGCTGACCGCGCTGGGTGTCGATGTGGCCATCTACAGCACGCCGTGCCTGTTCGCGGCGCACCGGGCGATGGAGACCGCGCTGGCCGAGCTGAAGTACGCGGACGGGCGGCTGCCGGCCACCGGGGAGACCGGCGGCGAGATCGGGGTCAGGGAAGCCACCGAGCTGCTGGCCCGGAACCTCAGCCGGCACCACCCCGGACGCCGGGCCGTCCCGGTGTGATCCGGGCGGCGGGCGGCGGGCGGCGGCACCGGCACCGGCGGCGGAGCGGCGGTAGCCTGAGATCGCCGATGATCTCGGGAGACACATGAACGAGCGACCCCGCCGGGCGGCGCCCTGGCAAGGGCAGTGGCCGGTGATCGGCGTGGTGGCCGTGGGGGGTGCCATCGGCGCCGCGGCCCGTTACGGCGCCGCCCTCCTCTGGCCCACCGGCAACGGCTCCTTCCCCTGGACGACCCTGGCCGTCAACGTCGTCGGCTGTGCGCTGATGGGCGTGCTGATGGTCATGATCACCGACGTCTGGCCCGCCCACCGGCTGGTGCGTCCGTTCCTCGGCACCGGCATCCTCGGCGGCTTCACCACCTTCTCCACCTACGCCGTGGACATCCAGCGGCTGATCGAGGCCCGGCACCCGGCCGCGGCCATGGCCTATCTCGCGGGCACCGTGCTCGCCGCGCTCGCGGCCGTACGGTGCGCGGTGACCGGCACACGTGCACTTCTCGAACTGAGGCGGCGGACGGCATGACAGACGGCACGGCATCTCCCGGCGGCACCCCGGCGCTCCGGCTCACGGTCCTCGTCGGCGAGCAGGACGCCTGGCACCACAAGCCCCTGTACGCGGAGGTCGTGCACCGCGCCCGCGAGGCCGGACTGGCCGGTGCCAGCGTCTTCCGCGGCATCGAGGGCTTCGGCGCCACCTCCCTCATCCACACCCAGCGGCTGTTGTCGCTGAGCGAGGAGCTGCCGGTCGCGATCGTCGCCGTCGACACCGAGGAGCGGATCCGCTCCTTCCTCCCGCATCTGGACGAACTCCTCACGGACGGCGGCACGGTCACCCTCGAACCGTGCGAGCGGATCACCTACCCCCGCACGGGCGGTACGGCTCCGGAGGAGGGCGGCCGCGGGTGAACTGGCTGCTGGTGGTGGCCGGGGCGATGGTCGGGGCGCCGCTGCGCTTCCTCACCGACCGCTATGTGCAGTGTCGGCACGACACGGTCTTCCCCTGGGGGACGTTCACCGTCAATGTCGCCGGCAGTCTGATCCTCGGCCTGGTGACCGGCGCGGTCGCCGTCGGCGCCGCCTCCTCGCACGCCCAACTGCTGCTCGGCACCGGCCTGTGCGGAGCGCTCACGACCTACTCGACCTTCTCGTACGAGACGCTCCGGCTGGCGGCCGACGGGGCGCGGGGCTGGGCCGCCGCCAATGCCGTGCTGAGCGTGCTCGCCACGCTCGCGGCCGCGTTCGCCGGGGTGGCCGCCGCCCGGGCGCTGTGGGGCTGACCCGGGCGGCCGGACGGCAGACGAAAGCGGTGGGGCTCCGGGGGAGCCCCACCGCATGGGCGGCGCACAAGAGGCGGGGGCTGGTGGGGTACGAGGGCCGGCCGCCAGGTTCCGGCACTCGACAGCCCCAGGCCGTTCACGGACCCGGCCACCGTCAGCCGGGCCGGGTCCGCGGGCCGCCGCCGAACTTCGTTACTTCAGCGGGTCCGTCGGGTACGTCAGGAGGCCTTGCCGAAGCGGATGCCCGCCAGGCCGTTGGCCCAGAGCTGGTCCACCTTGGCGCTCTCGTTCGCGTCCGGCTGGGCGTTCTGGCAGGAGGTGCCGGGGCCGCCGCCGGACATCAGCTCGCTGCACGGGCCCTCGTAGTGGTCCGGCAGGCCCAGCACATGACCGGTCTCGTGCGCGGTCACGCGGGTGGAGTTGTACTCCTGGTTCTGCTGGTAGTCCAGGAAGACGAAGCCCTTCCCGTGACCGTCGGTGCTGGCGTACGAGCCGCGCGGGTCGTTGCCCTCGCGGTACTCGAAGTCGCCGCCGCTGCCTTCCTGCAGCTTCACGTTCTGCACGGAGCCGTTCCAGATGGAGGTGCTCTGCGCTATCTGGTCCGCGAACTTCGGGGCCTTGCTGGCGTCGTAGGTGACGGTGACCGAGGCCGCGTCCGGGTGCGCCTTCATCTTGGCCTTGGCCGACTTGATCACGGCCTCGAAGAACGCCTTGGTGTCGGCCTTCTCGGCGGCCGAGCCGTTGTACGCCGCGATCGAAGCGGCGCTGCTGTGGGAGGAGTTGGTGGGGGAGGGGGAAGCTGCCGAAACCGGCGCCGCGGCTGCGAGCGCGGCGACAAGGCCCAGTCCGAGCGCCGCCGACAGCGCCGTCTTGGGAGATCTCATGTGGGGGCTCCTTAATTTCCGAGGGCCGTACGGTCGCCGTGTGGGGCGGCGACCGGGGCCCTGCGGATTTCTTGGTGCCGTTGAGTCTGGACGGAGTTCGCCCGGAAGACGGAGATGTTAGGTGGCGATAGCACCAGCCAATACCCTGAGAAAAAAACGGAGTTCAGACGGGTTTGAGAGTCTGGTGTGACGTGTGCCTGCGTCGTTATGCTCCGGACGTGGAGCTCGAGGTAAGGCATCTTCGCGCATTGTGCGCCATCGCCGACACCGGCAGCGTACGCAAGGCTGCCCGGCAACTCGGCATGACCCAGCCCTCCCTGACCACCCAGCTCCACCGCATCGAGAAAGCCCTGGGTGGCCAGCTCTTCTTCCGTGAACCGAGCGGCAGCCGGCCGACCCCGCTGGGGCATTCGGTCCTGTGCCGGGCCCGGCCGATAGTGGCCGAAATGCGGGCACTTATTGACGAGGTTGCCTCGGCCTCGCAGCGCGAACAGGGCGCGCGGCTGCACATCGGCAGCACCAACAGCCCCGCCGTCGCCGGCTGGCTGCGCCGGCTAAGGGTACGGCTGCCGGAGACGGACACCACGATAAGAACCGATGTGTCCGCCAATGCCCTGCTGCACATGGTCGCGACGGGACAGCTCGACGCCGCCTTCGTCCACGAGGTCGAGGGGGCGCCCCTGCGGGTCCCCGACGGTCTGGCCGAACACGAACTCATCGCCCGGGAGCCGCAGTTCATCGCCCTGGCGGACACCCACCCCGCGGCCGCCCGGGAGGTCATCCGGGTGGCGGACCTCGCCGACGACCAGTGGATGGTCGACCCGGCCGTGGACGGCGAATGGGCCGGACTGCGCCGCATCTGGGCCGCGGCCGGAATCAACCCCCGGGTCGTGCACGGCGACTACCTCACCACGGTGGACCTCGTCACGGCGGGCGAGGTGGTCACCCCCTGCCAGCCGACCGCCCGCTCCCGCCACGGCATGGCGATCCGCCCCCTGTACGGCGATCCGCTGGCCGTCCGCCTGTTCATGGCCTGCCGTCAGGACGACACCGCCGCCGCCTCCGCGGACGACCTGTTCGCCGACCTGACCGCCTCGTACATGGAGATCGCCTGGGCGAGCGAGGCCTACCGGGCGTGGCTGGTACGCCATGACGGACCGCTGCCCGTAGGGACCTAGACGGAGCGGGCGGGGCAGGGACGGCGACGGCAGAAAGCGGCCAGCCGCAGGAACGGCCAACGGCAGAAAGCGGCCAACGGCAGGGACTCCGCGCCTACTAGGCCCGCCCGTCCTCCCCCTGCTCCGCCGCCCGCTCCTCCAGGAGGGCCTGTTCACGGGTGTTGCGGGTCAGCGCGGCGGCGCGCAGAAACTCCTCCCGGGCCTCCGCCGCCCGCCCCAGCCGGGCGAGCAGATCACCACGGACGCTCGGCAGGAGGTGATAGCCCGCCAGCGCCGGCTCCGCCGCCAGCCCGTCCACGACGGCGAGGCCCTGCTCGGCCCCGAACGCCATCCCCACCGCGACCGCCCGGTTCAGCTCCACCACCGGCGACGGCGCGACCTGCGCCAGCGCCCCGTACAGCACCGCGATCCGCGGCCAGTCCGTCTCCTGCGCGGTACGCGCCCGCGCATGGCAGGCGGCGATCGCGGCCTGCAGGGCGTACGGGCCGACCGTGCCGCCCAGCTCCTCGGCGCGGGCGAGCGCGGCCAGTCCGCGCCGGATCAGCAGCCGGTCCCAGCGTGACCGGTTCTGCTCCAGCAGCAGCACCGGTTCCCCCTTCGGCCCGGTCCGCGCCGCCGACCGCGAGGTCTGGATCTCCATCAGCGCCACCAGCCCGTGCACCTCCGGCTCCTCCGGCAGCAGCCCCGCCGTCATCCGCCCCAGCCGCAGCGCGTCCTCACACAGCGCCGGCCGCATCCAGTCGTCCCCGGCCGTCGCCGCGTACCCCTCGTTGAAGACCAGGTAGATGACCTCCAGCACCGACGAGAGCCGCTCGCCCCACTCCGCCCTGGCCGGCACCTCGAACGGCACCCCTGCCTCGGCGAGCCGCTTCTTCGCCCGGACGATCCTCTGCTGGACGGTCGCCTCCGACGTCAGGAAGGCGCGGGCGATCTCATCGGTCCGCAGACCGCCGACCAGCCGCAGGGTCAGCGCGACCCGCGCCTGGGTGGACAGCACCGGATGGCAGGCGAGGAAGACCAGCCGCAGCAGATCGTCCTCGATCCCGGCACGGTCCAGGACCCGGTCGAACGCCGCCTCGGACGGCCCGGGTTCGCGCTCCGCGTCCCGCCCGAGCGTCTCGACCTTGCGGGCCAGCCGCTCCTGGCGGCGCAGCAGATCGATGGCCCGGTTCCTGGCGGTGGCCATCAGCCAGGCCCCCGGATTGTCCGGGACACCGGTTTCCGGCCACCGCTCCAGCGCGGCCACCAGGGCGTCCTGGGACAGCTCCTCGGCGAGCCCCACATCGCGCACGACCCTGGTCAGCCCGGCGATCAGCCGCGCCGACTCGATCCGGAACACCGCCTCGATCGCGCGGTGCGCCTCATCCGTGGTGTCTTCGGCCGTCACGGGCACCCATCAGAGCACCCGGCCCCCGCCGCGGCAATCCGACGCCGCGGAAACGGGGGCCCGGGCAGGCTGTCTCACGCACCGGCCCCCGGCGGCTCCTCCACCTGCCGGATCTCGGAGGTCAGCGTCCACTCGTCCCCGTGCGTCCGCAGGAAACGCGTCGCCCACTCGACCGCCTCCTCCTTCGAGGCGGCCTGGATGAGGGCATATCCGCCGATGACCTCCTTGGCCTCGGTGAACGGCCCGTCGGTCGCGGTGATCCTGCCGCCCGACAGATGCAGCCGGGTCCCCTGCGCGGTCGGTGTGAGCCCCGCGGTGTCCAGCAGCACCCCGGCCTTGGTCATCTCGTCGAGCAGCTTGCCCATCTCCGCCATCAGTTCGGGGCTGGGCCCGCCGGCCGGCACGGTGTTCTCGTCGATCTTGAGCAGCATCATGAAGCGCATGGTCATCTCCTTGGTGCAGATGCGTCCGTCGTAGCGGGGCGGGGGGGGGGAGCCGGACCGCCGGCGCCCGAACCCGCCCTCTTACTAACGCGACGAACGCCCGTCACCCGGATCGACACCACCGGGAGATTTTCCTGGAATTCTTTCCGGGCCGGACTGCCCGGGGCCGGACTGCCCGGGGCCGGTCTGCCGGACGACCGTGCCAGAGGCGGCCCGGCGTACCCGTCTCCGCCAACCGTGTGAAAGGCACGGGCCCGGCCTCCCGGGAACGGCCTGGCAGCGGGGCGATGGCCGAGAGTGGACGCCCGAGCGCCCGCGCGGCCAAGCCTGGAGACCCTGTGGACGGCACCCTTTCCCTGGTCCTGCTCCTGCTGTTCCTGTGGTGCCTGTGCTCACGGCGGATGGAGCGCTTCGAACTCACCGCGCCGGCCGCCTTCGTCCTGCTGGGCCTGCTGCTGGGCGAGGGCACCGGGGTCCTCGACCTCGCCCTCCCGCACGAGACGGTCAAGACGCTCGCGGAGATCACCCTGGTCTGGGTGCTCTTCACCGACGCCGCACGGCTCTCCTTCCGCGCCCTGCGCCCGGAACTCGGCATCTACGTAAGGCTGCTGGCGATCGGACTGCCGCTGTGCGTGGGCCTCGGCGCGCTGCTGGCGGCCGCCCTCCTGCCCGGCGTTTCGGGCTGGTCCGCCCTCTACGTCGGAGCCGCGCTCGCTCCGACGGACGCCGCGCTCGGCGCCACGATGATGGTCAACCCCGTGGTGCCCGCGAAGATCCGCCGGGTCATCAACGTGGAGAGCGGCCTCAACGACGGCATCGTCACCCCGCTGGTGGTGCTCGCCCTGGCCGGGGTGTCCGCGGCCGAGCACACCGCCGGACCGGACGCCACCGGGCAGGCCCTGGTGCAGCTCGCCATCGGTACGGCGTACGGCGCGGTGATCGGGCTGGCCGCCGGATGGCTGCTGCGCACCACCCTCCGCAACGGCTGGGCGGCCGAGGACTTCGCCGGCGCGGGCGTCCTGGCCCTCTCCCTCCTCGGCTACACCTCCGCCCTAGCCATCGGCGGCAACGGCTTTGTCGCCGCCTTCGTCGCCGGCCTGGCATTCGGCACGGCGCATGGGGCGCCCCCGCGGGTGCTGCTGTACGTCGAGCAGTCCGGGGCGCTGCTGTCCGTGCTGGTGTGGCTGGTCTTCGGCGCCGTGCTGCTTCCCGAGGTGTTCGCCCATGTCACCTGGCAGGCCGTGGTCTACGCCGTACTGAGCCTGACGGTGATCCGCATGGTGCCGGTGGCGCTGTGCCTGGCCGGCAGCGGGCTGGACGCCCGGACGGTGGGCTTCATCGGCTGGTTCGGCCCCCGCGGACTGGCCTCGATCATCTTCGGCCTGCTCGCGGTCGAGGAACTCACCCCCGCCGGTGCCCGCCCGGTACTCCCGGCGATCGCCTGCACCGTACTCCTCAGCGTCCTCGCCCACGGCCTCACCTCCGCCCCCCTGGCGAACCGCTACGGACGGGCGGCGGCGGCCAAGGGCATCGGCCCGGCCGGTCCCGCGGCGGAGGAACTGCCCGTCAGAGGAATGGCGGCCGGCGGTCTGCACCACGGCCACGGACGCGGCCACGGACGGGGCGGCCCGGCCCCGTCCTGACGGCCACCGGCCGATGCGTCAGCGCCGATTTCCGGAGAACAGTTTGATGCGCTCCAGCTCGGCGTTTGCGGCGGCATGGTCCAGCTCTTCCAGCAGCGCCTTGATCTCTGTTTTGTGTTCGGTGGAGGTGTGGGGATATTTGAGCTGCTTTTCCAGCGTTTTGCGGGCCCTGCCCACCTGCCAGCGCTCGGTGTACCACTCCGCTTGCAGCTTGAGGTTGTACAACAGGCTGCCGGCAATTACGGACACCGCCGGCGCCGCATAGAGAAGAGTTTGGCCGAGGGCGGTGTCCACTCCCACCGAATGGGCGATGGCGACCATCCCCGTACCGCCACCGACCCCGCCGAGACCTGCGTTGATCGAGTTCTGTGGGGTACTGCGGCCTCTGCTCTGCTTCCGGGCGGCGCGTTGCGCGGGAACTCGGGCTTCAGTCATTTTCCCGCCCCCTGCCCTCGCCGGGGTGCTGGGACAGGAATTCTTTGAGGAAAGCCTCCGCCTGGTCCGGCTTTTCCAAATTCACTTCAATGGTCAGGCCGTTACGCTGAACCTTGACGGTGCGTTTCCGTTTCGCCCCCAGGAAAGTCGCCACCGAGCTGGCCAGAGTGGCGAGTACGGTACCCGCGGATAATGCGGTGATCAAGGATTCCATGTCCACGGGGCGAGGTTACTCGAATCCCCGCGCCGTTTTTAAGGAAGGGTTGATTGTGCCGCATAATGTTCATATGTGAAAGCTCGGTCCCCGTGAATTCGAACAATGAGGGGAACGAGTCGGTCGAGAGACGGAACCGTTCGTGCGTCTCCCGGTCCCGCACAAAGAAGACCGCACCCGGCCCGTCACCCTCCACGGTCGGCGGAGGGCGTCGGAACGGGTGCGGACACTCGGAGAGGCGGTACGCCCCGCGCGCACGCGGGCCGGGACGCCGGGCCCGGGTCAGGCCTTCTTGGTCTCCCAGAAGATCTTGTCGATCTGGGCGATGTAGTCCAGCGCCTTCTGGCCGGTGGCCGGGTCGTGGGAACCCTTGGCGGCGCTGAGGGCCTTGAGAGTGTCGTTGATCAGCTGGTGCAGCTCCGGGTACTTCTCGAAGTGCGGCGGCTTGAAGTAGTCGCTCCACAGCACCGAGACGTGGTGCTTGGCCAGCTCGGCGCGCTGCTCCTTGATCAGGACGGCGCGGGTGCGGAAGTCCGCGTCCTCGTTGGCCTGGTACTTCTCCTGGACGGCCTTGACCGACTCGGCCTCGATGCGGGCCTGGGCCGGGTCGTACACGCCGCAGGGCAGGTCGCAGTGGGCGCTGACCTTCACCTTGGGGGCGAACAGGCGCGAAAGCATGTTCAGTCCTTCCTCGTGATCGTCTTCTCAGGTGCGAGATTACTCGGTGCGGGAAGGCTTTTCTCGGGCGGGCCGGGGGTCTTAGGGCAAAAGTCCGGTGTCACGCTGGGACTGTTGGAGGATGGGCCGGTGAGCGGGTCGGACCGGGGCTGGACCGGGAGGTACGGGATGCCGGAGCGGGTGCACGAGCGCGAGCCGGAGCGGGGTGCGGACGCGGACGCGGGGCATGAGCGGGGCGGGCTCCTCCGCGCCTTCGGGCTGGCCGAGGTGTACAACCCGTCGATGGTGCCGACGCTGCAGCCCGGCGACCAGCTGGTGGTGCGGTACGGGGCGGCGGTGCGGCCCGGTGACGTGGTCGTGCTGCGGCATCCGTTCCGGCAGGATCTGCTGATCGTCAAGCGGGCCGTGCGGCGGCGCGACGGCGGCTGGTGGGTCCAGGGGGACAATCCGTTCGTCGAGAACGACAGCCGGGAATTCGGGGTGGTCCCGGACGAACTGGTCATCGCCCGCGCCTGGGTGCGGGTGCGGCCGCCGCGCGGGATTCAGCGGTCGGTCGCCGGGGTGCTGTCCTGGGCCGTGTCGGCGGTCCGGCCGGTGCGGGCCGCGCGCTCGCTCTCCAGGCGCTTGCGGGCGCGGTAGGCGGCGACATTGGCGCGGGTGGCGCAGCGGTCGGAGCAGTAGCGCCGGGAGCGGTTGGTCGAGGTGTCCAGGTAGACGTTGCGGCAGGGCCGCGCCTCGCAGATGCCCAGCCGGTCCACGCCCAGCTCGGTGAGGTGGAAGGCCAGGCCCATACAGGCGGTCGCGGTGAAGCCGGCGGTCGCGTTGGCGGCGTGGTCGGCGATGTGCATGTGCCAGTCGGGGCGGCCGTTGTCGTCCCGGTACTCGTGGCCGGAGATCTGCGGGCTGACGGGGAACTCCATCATCAGGGCGTTCAGCAGGTCCACGGCCAGCACCTCGTCACCGGCGTCGGCGGCCTCGAAGACGGCGCGCAGCCGGGCGCGGACCGTGCGCAGCCGGGTGACGTCGCTGTCCGTCGCGCGCCGGGCGGCCTGCTGGGCGGGGCCGAAGAGTTCCCGTACGACATCGACCGAGGTGAGGGTGTCCGTGCCGCGTTCGGGCTGCTCGGTGTTGACCAGTCGCACGGCATAGTCCGAGTAATAGGCCAGTTCCACTTGTAGTCCTTACGGGCGGAGGCTAGGGTACGGATACGTGCTTGTAGTAAGGGGTGTCCTCACTACGAGGGTATTACGGCCTGAAGGGGAAGCGATGACCGAGACCGTCGTCGGCGCCGATTGGCAAGCGTGGCAGAACAGTTGGGACCGCCAGCAGGAGTGGTACCTCCCCGACCGCGAGGAGCGGTTCCGGGTGATGCTGGACATGGTCGAGGCGCTGGTGGGCCCCGAGCCCCGGGTGCTGGACCTGGCATGCGGCACCGGCAGTATCTCCGACCGGCTGCTGAAGCGGTTCCCCGGGGCCGAGAGTGTGGGCGTCGATCTGGATCCCGCGCTGCTGGCCATCGCGGAAGGGTACTTCGAAGGCGAGTCCCGGGTCCGCTTCGTACGGGCCGATCTCAAGGACCCGCGGTGGACGGAGAAGCTGCCGCACGACTCGTACGACGCGGTGCTCACCGCCACCGCGCTGCACTGGCTGCACACCGAGGACCTGCGCGCGCTGTACGGGCAGCTCGGCACCCTGGTGCGGGACGGCGGGGTCTTCATGAACGCCGACCACATGCCCGAGGAGGGCACCCCGCGGATCAACGCCGCCGAGCGGGCCTTCCGGCATGCGCGGATGGACGCGGCGAAGGCGTCCGGCGCCGTCGACTGGGCCGAGTGGTGGCAGCTGGCGGCCGCCGACCCGCGGCTGGCCGCGCCGACCGCCGAGCGCTTCGAGATCTACGGCGAGCATGCGGACGGTGACACCCCGTCGGCCGCGTGGCACGCCGCCGTGCTGCGGGATTCGGGCTTCGCGGAGGCCCGGCCGGTGTGGGCCTCACCCACCGACGCGCTGGTGCTGGGCCTGAAGTAGACCGTCCCGGCAGCACGTACGCGCGCCGCCCCGGCGGAACCTCCACCGGGGCGGCGCGCACCGCGTCCGCAGAAGGAGCGCTACAGCACCTTCGACAGGAACGACTTCGTCCGCTCGTGCTGCGGGTTGCCGAGCACATCGCGCGGGTGGCCGGATTCGACCACCACACCGTCGTCCATGAAGACCAGCGAGTCGCCGACCTCCCGGGCGAAGCCCATCTCATGGGTCACGACGATCATCGTCATGCCGTCCGCTGCCAGGTCCTTCATGACGTCCAGGACGTCACCGACCAGCTCCGGGTCGAGGGCCGAGGTCGGCTCGTCGAAGAGCATCAGCTTCGGCTCCATCGCCAGCGCACGGGCGATGGCCACGCGCTGCTGCTGGCCGCCGGAGAGCTGCGAGGGGTAGTTCCCGGCCTTGTCGGCGAGGCCGACGCGGTCCAGGAGCTTGGTCGCGCGTTCCCGGGCGGCGCCCTTGGACTCGCCCTTGACCTGGATCGGCGCCTCCATGATGTTCTCCACCGCGGTCATGTGCGGGAAGAGGTTGAAGCGCTGGAAGACCATGCCGATGTCGCGGCGGCGGGCGGCGACCTCCTTGTCGCGCAGCTCGTAGAGCTTGCCGTTGTGCTCGCGGTAGCCGACCAGTTCGCCGTCGACGGACAGCCGGCCGGCGTTGACCTTCTCCAGGTGGTTGATGCAGCGCAGGAACGTCGACTTGCCGGAGCCGGACGGGCCGATCAGGCAGAAGACCTCCCGCGGCGCGACCTCCAGGTCGATGCCCTTGAGGATGTGGGCCGCGCCGAAGGACTTGTGGACGCCCTCGGCCTTGACCATCGGGCCGCCGCTCGTGCCGGCCGCCTTGCTCGTCGTGATCTTGCTGGTCATCCCATACCTCCGGGGCGGTTGAAGCCGCCGGACAGCCTCGACTTGGCGCGCTGCAGCGGGGTGAGCGGAAGCTGGCGGCTGGAGCCGCGGGCGTAGTAGCGCTCCAGGTAGTACTGGCCGATGCTGAGCACCGTGGTGGCGATGAGGTACCAGGCGGCGGCGAGGATCAGCATCTCCACGACGACACCGGAGTCCCGTCCGACGTTCTGCGCGGCCTGCAGCAAATCGTAGTACTGGACGGCGATGACCAGCGAGGAGGTCTTCAGCATGTTGATGACCTCGTTGCCTGTCGGCGGCACGATCACCCGCATCGCCTGCGGCACGATGATCCGGCGCAGCGTCTTGGCGTGGCTCATACCCAGCGCGTGCGCCGCCTCGGTCTGGCCCTCGTCGACGGCGTTGAGGCCGGCCCGGCAGATCTCCGCCATGTACGCCGCCTCGTTGAGCCCCAGGCCCAGCAGCGCGCACAGGAAGGGGGTCATGAAGTCCGACCACTCGTCCTTGTAGATCGGCATGATGTCGATGTACTGGAAGACGAGGCCCAGGTTGAACCAGAGGAACAGCTGGACGTAGACCGGCGTTCCGCGGAAGAACCAGACGTAGAACCAGGCGACCGTCGAGGTGACCGGGTTCTTGGACTGGCGCATCACGGCCAGGATCACACCGCCGACGATGCCGATGATCATCGAGAGCACGGTGATCAGCAGGGTGTTGCGCAGGCCCTTGAGGATGTCCGCGTTGAACATGTACTGGGGGATGGCGTCCCAGTTGACGTCCGCGGTGGCGAAGGCCCTGCCCAGGGCGGCGATTACCCCGATGACGACGATCGCCGCCACCCAGCGCCCGTAATGGCGCACCGGGATGGCTTTGATGGACTCGGGCGGCGGAGCATCGGCCGGCGGCTGGGCCGACTTGTCGACGTCAACTGACACGGGTGTTGCCTTTCAGCATTCGGCGGGAGGTGCGCGGGGCGGACGGGGCGGCGTACAGCGGCTCATCAGCCGCCATTGAGCTGCACCTTCTTGACCGCGGCGTCCTTGACGTCCCACTTGTCCAGGACCTTGGCGTACGAGCCGTTCTTGATCGTGCGTTCCACGGCGGCCTTCAGTGCGTCACGCAGCCGGTCCTGGCCCTTGGGAACCGCGATGCCGTACGGGGCCGCCTTCAGCGGCGCGCCGCCGACCATCTGGAAGTCCTTGCCCTTGCCGGAGACCTTCACCGCGTACGCCGCGACCGGGTAGTCGCTGGAGACGGCGTCCACACCGCCGGTACGCAGCCGGGTCTGGGCCTCGGAGTCGTTGTCGAACGCCTCGATCGAGATCGGCTCGGAATCGTTGGACTCACAGGCCTTCGACTTGTCCTTGGCCAGGTCGTGCGAGACCGTGCCGCGCTGCACCGCGATCTTCTTGCCGCACAGCGTTTCCCAGCCGTCGACGCCGTTGGTCTTGCCCTTGCGGGTGTAGAGCGAGACGCCGACGTTGAGGTAGTCGATGAAGTCGACACCCTTGCCGATCTTCTTGCCGGTGTTGCTGTCGATGCCCTCCTGGCGCTCCTTGGTGTCCGTCATCGCCGACATCGCGATGTCGTAGCGCTTGGACTTCAGGCCGCCCATGAGGGTGTCGAAGGTGGCGTTGTTGAAGTTGAGCTTGATGCCCAGCTCCTTGCTCATCGCCGCCGCGAGATCCGGGTCGATGCCCTCGATCTTCCCGTTGGAGCGGAACTCCACCGGCTTGTAGGTGATGTCCGAGCCGACCTGGAGGAAGCCCTTTTCCTGGACGTCCTTGGGCAGCAGCTTGAACAGTGGGGCGTTGACGTTGCGGCTCTTCTTCGCCTCGCGCTTGGCGATGGCCTCATTCGTCTGGTCGCCGCAGGCGCTGAGCAACAGCAGCGAGGCGGCGACCGCGGTCGCTGCGGCCACGGCTGTGCGAGACCTGCCGGCGGCCGAGCGACGGGTGGTGCTTGCGGTCATGCTGATCCTCCTGCGGATGGAGAAGCCGACGTGACAAAAGGGCCGGGGCACACCTTCGAGCGTCGCGACCTCGGTTGGTGTCGGAATCCTGCCATCCGGACTCCGGTATTCGGACTGTCGTTCAGGTCAAAATCGGATAACGGACGGGGACGGCGAGGTGGCGGGCAGATGCCGCAAGGGAGGTTCCGTGCCGGCGGACGGCGCCGGCGGCCCGGTCCGCTCCGGGCATCCCGGGTGCCGGAGGGGAGGGGGAGGGCTCTTCTGGGTTTTTTGTGCATTTCGCGGTTATTGTCGGAACTCTCAACCCGAGAGTAATGAATCTGACTCGTCGGGGCGCGCGCCCGTCAGGTAGAAAGGTGCGTTACACCCCTCATCCGGGGCTCAGGGCGCGTGTGCGGCGCGCCCGGCGTCCGTACCTCCCCCCGCGCGGCAGTCATCTGTTGCGCAGGGCGCGGACGCGGTGCCCGCCCACCCCTCAACCAGGGAGTGGCCACCCTCAGCAGATTTACGAATAAAAGGGGTAAGACAAGTGGCAGCGGAGATCGTCAATCCTCGCAGCGACAGCAATACCGGTGCGGACGCGGGCAGTGCGCCCGACGACGCCTTCGATCCGGCGTTCGCGCTGCATCGCGGCGGCAAGATGGCCATTCAGGCGACCGTGCCGGTCCGGGACAAGGACGACCTGTCCCTCGCCTACACACCGGGCGTCGCCAAGGTGTGCAGCGCCATCGCCGAGCAGCCCGAGCTGGTGCACGACTACACCTGGAAGTCCCAGGTCGTCGCCGTGGTCACGGACGGCACCGCGGTGCTGGGCCTGGGCGACATCGGCCCGGAGGCCTCCCTCCCCGTGATGGAGGGCAAGGCCATCCTCTTCAAGCAGTTCGGCGGTGTGGACGCGGTGCCGATCGCGCTCGCCACCACCGACACCGACGAGATCATCGAGACCGTCGTCCGGATGGCTCCGTCCTTCGGCGGCGTCAATCTGGAGGACATCTCGGCGCCGCGGTGCTTCGAGATCGAGCGCCGGCTCCAGGAGCGGCTGGACATCCCGGTCTTCCACGACGACCAGCACGGCACCGCCGTGGTCACCCTGGCCGCCCTGCGCAACGCCGCCAAGCTCACCGACCGTTCGCTCGGCCAGCTGCGGGCGGTCATCTCGGGTGCCGGTGCGGCCGGTGTCGCCATCGCCAAGATCCTCATCGAGGCGGGCATCGGAGACGTCGCGGTCTGTGACCGCAAGGGCGTCGTCTCCACCGACCGCAGCGACCTCACGGACGTCAAGCGCGAGGTGGCCGGCTTCACCAACAAGGGCCGGCTGACCGGCTCGCTGGAGGACGCGCTGGACGGTGCCGATGTCTTCATCGGTGTCTCCGGTGGCACGGTGCCGGAGGAGGCGGTGGCGAAGATGGCGAAGGACTCGCTGATCTTCGCGATGGCCAACCCCACCCCGGAGATCCACCCGGATGTCGCGCACAAGTACGCGGCCGTGGTCGCCACCGGGCGCAGCGACTTCCCCAACCAGATCAACAACGTGCTGGCCTTCCCGGGCATCTTCGCCGGTGCCATGCAGGTGCGGGCCTCGCGGATCACGGAGGGCATGAAGCTCGCCGCCGCCGAGGCGCTGGCCGCCGTGGTCGCCGACGAACTCAGCGCCGACCGGGTCATCCCCTCGCCGTTCGACGAGCGGGTCGCCCCGGCCGTCACCGCCGCCGTCGCGGCCGCCGCCCGCGCCGAGGGCGTGGCGCGCCGCTGACCGCACCCTCGCGCTCCACGCCGACGGGCCGGGCCCGCACCCTCTCTCGGGTGCGGGCCCGGCCCGTCGGCGTAGCGGGGCGCGGCCGGGGCGGCGCGGTGCGTGTCACACCCGTACGCGGTACCGCAGCGCCCGGCCGCGGCCTACGTTGGGATCATGTTTGCTGCCTATGCCGCCCGCATCGACCGTGACCAGCCGCTGAACGGCCTCGAATTGGGGGAGCGCCCGGCCCCCGACGTACGTCCCGGCTGGACGACCGTCAACGTCAAGGCCGCCTCCCTCAACCACCACGACCTGTGGTCGCTGCGCGGGGTGGGGATCACCGAGGAGGCGCTGCCGATGATCCTCGGCTGCGATGCCGCCGGGGTGGACGCGGACGGCAACGAGGTCGTCCTGCACTCCGTCATCGGGCAGACCGGCCACGGTGTCGGCCCCAAGGAGAAGCCCTCCATCCTCACCGAGCGGTATCAGGGCACGTTCGCGGAGCAGGTCACCGTCCCCTCCTGGAATGTGCTGCCCAAGCCGAAGGAGCTGTCCTTCGCGGAGGCCGCCTGTCTGCCGACCGCCTGGCTGACCGCGTACCGGATGCTGTTCACCAACGGCGGCGTACGGCCCGGGGACAGCGTCCTGGTGCAGGGCGCGGGCGGCGGTGTGGCGACCGCCGCCATCGTGCTGGGCGCCGCGGCCGGGCTGCGGGTCTTCGCCACCAGCCGGGACGAGGCCAAGCGCAAGCGCGCCCTGGAGCTGGGCGCCGAGGCGGTGTTCGCGACCGGTGAGCGGCTGCCGCAGCGGGTGGACGCGGTGATCGAGACGGTCGGCGCCGCCACCTGGTCCCACTCCGTGAAGTCGCTGCGCCCCGGCGGCACCCTGGTCATCTCGGGCGCCACCAGCGGCTTCACCCCGAAGAGCGGGGAGCTCAACCGGATCTTCTTCCTGGAGCTGAAGATCGTCGGCTCCACGATGGGCAGCAAGGAGGAGCTGGCGTCGCTGCTCAGCTTCTGCGCGGCCAAGGGCATCCGGCCGGTCATCGACTCGACGCTGCCGCTGGACCGGGCGCGTGAGGGGTTCACCAAGATGGCGGAGGGCGAGCTGTTCGGCAAGATCGTGCTGACCGTCTGACGGCCTGACGGCTGCCACCTCTTCATCGGAAGGCTGTGAACGTGCGGATCCTGCGGGCGGAGGGGCGCCCCGCCGCGCCATGGAGCAACGGCGGCGGGGTGACCCGGGAGGTCGCCGTGCACCCGCCGGGCGCCGGCTGGGACACCTTCGCCTGGCGGGTCAGCCTCGCGGACGTCACCCGGGACGGGCCGTACTCGCCGCTGCCCGGCGTCCGGCGGATCCTCACCGTCGTCGACGGCGCCGGGCTGGAGCTGACGGTGGACGGCACCACCCGTCTCCTCCCGGACCGCTGCCGCCCGTTCGCCTTCCCCGGCGGCGCGGACACCGGCTCCCGGCTGCTGGACGGCCCCGTCGTCAACCTCAATGTGATGCTGCGGGAGGGGCGGGCGGACGCGGTGGTGGAGATGGTGCGGGGGCACCGGGTGGTGGAGCCGGTGCCGCGGCCGGGGGGCGGCCAGGACACCGGGTCCGGGGTGCTCGTGGTGGCGGTGGAGGGAAGCACGCGGCTCGTGGGGCGCGGGGCGGCCGGGGAGTCCGCCGTGCAGCTGGCGAGGTTCGACGCGGCGCTGCTGACGGGGCCGGACGCGGTGCCTGCCGAGGTGCGGACGGACGGTGTCGCGGCGGTGATCCGCTTGTCCGGCCCCGGCCCCGGCCCCGTCGAGTCCGCCGGTCCGGCCCGGAGTCGGTTCATGGACACCCCCTAGGCCGAGCTCTGGCCGTCCGTGCTGGAGTCCCCGGCACGGACGGCCGGGCACCGGTGGTGGCGTCCGCATCCTCACTGCCGGGTGGTGCTCCAGGCCGCCGTCGCTGTTCTTGCCGCGTCGGCGGCCCGGGAGATGCGCTTGCTGCTCCCTCGGATGTCGCGGCTGAATTCGATGTGCAGGAAAGGGACTCCGGCGGCAGCCGCGGCACGGCCCTGCATGTTGGTGCGGCCCTCCAGGGGACAGTCACGGGCCCAGGCGCGGCAGGCGTCGATGCCGCTGTCGTCCAGGGCGTCGGCCACGGCGCGGCCAGTGGCGCGGCCCCGGTTCCCGGCGCCGGTGGAGGTGACCGCGTCATAGCCGGGTACGGAATCGTCCGCGAACCCGTGCACCTGGACGCCCGGAAGGCGTCGTTTGAGCAAGGCGTCGCAAACGGCGTGGAAAACCGTGTCCCGGCGGTGCGCGACATCGGCCGCGAGGCCCTGGCCGGCTGCGCGGTGGGCACCCGCCAGGACCAGGACACCGCCGGGCGTTCCGCGCAGTATGGCGACGCCGAGATCCTCGCTGTGCGCGTCGGCGACCGGGTGCGGGACCTGCACCGACCACCGCGAAGGGGCGGTCAGGTCGACATAGACGCGCCCCCAGCCGCGGGTGGCGGTGCCGGTGTCCGCTGCGTCGGCGAGCTCGGCGTACCGGCGGCCGGTGACTTGGTCGGTCAGGGTGCGGATGCGGAACCCGACGTCGGCGAGGCGCTGTCCGGCCTGTGCGCGACGGCCGTCGAGGAACAGACCGACGCCGTCCGCCACCGCCCGCTGCTGTGGCCCGGTGGGTGCGCGGTAGCCGCTGCGCGGTCCCATCCCGGAGGTGAATTCGGCGATGTACTGCTTCAGGTCGAGGGTGCCCCGCGGGGTGGGGGCCGGATGGTCAGGCTTCTTCGGAGGTTGCCCGCTGCATGCCGTGATGATCACCATGCTGAATACGATCATGGCTTTGACCAGCAACGTTCTCGGAAATTTCATCTTTGCGGGGAAAGTGTCGGCCATAACTGCATGACAATACTTGGGTGCATATAACCCTTCGTGCGGGCTTCGCGGCTCGCACCACTGCGCTGGCATTACTCGCGGTGTGCGCCGCGGCATGTGCCGGCCCTGGAGAGAGCAATCCGCCCAGGGCGGAAGGACGTTCGTTCACGGTGGCCGCGGCGGGAGACATCCTGATTCACCCGCAGCTGACGGAGCAGGCAAAAAGAGACGCCAAGAGAACGGGCCGTGGGGTCAAGGGGATTGACTTCAACCCGATCATGGCCGGAATCAAACCGGTCATCAGCAAGGCGGACTTGGGTATCTGCCACTTCGAGCCCGTCGTGGGCACGCCGGAAGGCCCCTTCCGGTCCTACCCGGACTTTCTCGTCCCCCCACAGATCACCACCACGATCAAGAAGGTCGGCTACGACACCTGCTCAACCGCCTCGAACCACACCCTCGACCACGGTGCGGCAGGGGTGGAACGGACCTTGGGGGCCATGGACAAGGCCGGTCTGCGGCACACCGGTTCGGCCCGCAGCGGGGCGGAGGCGGGCAAGCCGCTCATCATGGACGTCAAGGGCGTCAAGGTCGCACAGATCTCCTTCGCCTACGGCTTCAACGGCCGCAAAGCGCCGAAGGACAAGCCCTGGTTGGTCAACCGGACCAGCGTCGAGCGGATCGCAGCAGCGGAGCGGGCCGCCCGCAGGGCCGGGGCCGACGTGGTCATCCTCAGCGTCCACTGGGGCCAGGAGCACCGGCCCGACCCGAGCACCCCGCAGCTGGCCCTGGGCAGGGAGATCGCCGAGAAGACCGGCATCAACCTGGTGATCGGCCATCACGCCCATGTCGTGCAGCCGATGGAGAAAGTGCACGGAACCTGGATCGCGTATGGACTCGGCAACCAGCTTGCCCGCCACGAGACGCCGACCGGCCTGTCGGAGGAAGGCGTGATCGGCTGGTTCAAGTTCACCGAGCGGGGCGGTGACTGGGACGTCCGGGCCCGCTATGTGCCGACGCTCGTCGACATCCCGCCGGAGGAGAAAGATCCCGTCGCCGGCGGGGGCGGCGAGGCGAGCGGGCAACGCGACCACCGGTTGGTGGACGTGGCCGCTGCGCTGCGTGGCCACAAGAAGCTCACCGCGCAGCAGCGGGCCCGCTACCGGCTCGCCTTCGAGCGGACCCGCGGCACGATGCTGAACCGCGGCGCCGCCGAAGGCGCTCTCAAGCCGCTCAAGGACATCCCCGGCTGATTCGCCGTCACCCTCTCTCACTGCCGTACACCGGACGGTCTCAGCCGTTCGGATCTCAGGAAGGGCTGCCCCACGTGCCCCCGCGACCCCCACACACCAACGACCCACTCCAGGAGGGGAGTTCCCCGCCGGCCGCTCCGCGGACGAAGCTGCGGCACACGGCTCGGCGCCGGGCCGATATGTCACTGCTCGGCGGCGTACGCCCGCCCATCGCCGTCCTGTCGGCCCTGCTGCTCGCCCTGGCCGCCGTCACTGCCCTCGGCCTCGGCAGGGTCGGCCACGACAGGATTCCCGAGGCGGTGCTCACGTCTCAGCAGCAATTCGCCGAGGACGGCGCCATCGCCATGCGTTCCTCGGTCGACGAGAGCGTCACCGACCTCCATCGTGTGGCGGGACTCCTCAGTTCGGGTGCCCCGGTCCCGGCCGATGCCGTGCTGGACAAGGTCGGCAGCGTCTACCAGAAGTGGCGCGGCACGGCCGTCATCGAGATCGGGTCGGGCAAGCTCCTCGCCGCACGGGGCGAGAACCTGCCACTGGCGACGATCGACCGCGGAAAGCTGTCCGAGAAGGACGGGCTCGGCCCGCGCATGGTCCGCCTGGCGAACGGTGAGACCCGCCTGCTCTCCTTTGCCCTGCTCTCCTGGGACGGCCGGCCGAAGCAGCTCCTCGTCGCTTCCCGCAGCCTTCGTGTCCCCGGCATCAGCCTCGGCCAGTTCCGGACCATCGCCGTGCTGGACTCGACGGGCGCGATTCTCAGCCGCGGTGGCAGCCGCGAGTCCGAGCAGGACCTCGACGACCCGCAGCGGAAGGCGGCCAAGCGGGCGGACAGTGAGCTGAGGGCGTTCGCCAGGACTGCTGCCGAGAGGGCCCGTCAGCACCCCCTCAAGGCCAGGGAGCCAGGTTCCGGGGGCTTTCCGGGGGTGAGCGGGAGCCTCACCGGCGGGGCGTCCAACGGTGAGCGCGCCGCAGCCGGTTATGCCACCCTCGCTCCCGCCCGGCCCGGCGAGAGCACCGTCGCCGGCGGCCTCGGCCTGACGGTCGTCACGATGGTCGACGTGGCCGAGGACCCGTCCCGGGGCGCCGACCCGCTCTTCGGTGTCGCCGCGGCCGGCGCGCTGCTCGTCATCGGTGCGGCTGTCGTGGCTCTGCTTCTCGGTCTCGTGCAGCGCCCGCTGCTCCGGCTCTTCCTGGAGAGCCGCCGACTCACCGGAGGCGAGCTGCAGCGGCCCGTGAGCGTACCCGCAAACGGAGAGGCGGCCCGGGTCGGCCACGCACTGGAACGTCTGCGGCGCCAGCTCCTCGGCGCGCCGCACGGGACGAGCGACCCCGCCACCCCGCGGCGGCTGCGCCGGATCGGTGTCCGGGGCCTGACGGCCGCGTGTGCGGTACTCCTGCTCGCCTGGTCCGCCCCACTGGCGCTGTCCCTGAACCACGCCGACGCGAAGGCCGTCATTCCGCAGCAGCTCGTCAACGACCAGCGCGAGCGCACCGACACCCTGGCCGACCGGGTCCGGCGAGCCCTCGACGAGGGCCGTACCGACCTCGTCTCGGTGGCGTCCCTGATCGGCGACCGCACCTCGCCGGACCAGATGGCCGAGGTCCTGGAGCGCACCCTTCAGGAGCACCCGCGTTACGCGTCCCTGTACATCCTCGGTGCCGACGGAAAGGTACTGGCCCGGGCCGGCGGCACTCCGCATCACCCGGCCGGCAAGGGCCCGGGCACCCGAGCGGTCACCGTGCTCAACGAGGGGGGCAAGGAGCCGGTCGTGGCGGGCTATGCAGAGGTGCCGGGCCGGAAGGGCGCCGCCGTGGCCGGTGAGTTCCGGGTCGACTTCTTCAATTCACTGCTCAAGCGGCCCGGCCTCGGCGAGGTCCGGGTGGTCGACGACAAGCGCCGGACACTCGGTGGCAACACCGGCTACCGCGCCTTCGAGAAGCTGCCCTCGGAGCGGCTCGACACCCTGGTGCAGGGGACGGGCGCCAGAGCCGGCGCGAGCCTGCGGCCCGGCGCGCTCCTCCACCGCAACGGCAGCGGCGTCCAGATCGCGGCGGCGGCCCCGTTCAACGGCGGCGGCGTGGCGAAGTCGCTGAACTGGACCGTGGTCAGCTGGAAGCCCGCTGAAGGGCTTGCCCTGCCCCAGTACACCGTGCAGAACCACACCGTGCTGGCCGGGCTGCTCGGTCTCACTGCTGCCGCCGCCTGTCTCGGCTGGCTGCACATCGTGGTGGCGCGCCCGCTGCGCACCCTGGCCGCACAGGCCGAGGCGCTCGCCGACGGGGACCGTCGCACCGTGCTCTACCCACGCCATCACGACGAGGTCGGCGCCGTCGTCCGCAGCCTGGAGCTGATCCGGCAGCAGCTCCAGGAGCAGCGCAAGCGGGACAGTGCCCCTCTGGCCGGAAGGAACTGACGGACCGTGCTCTTCCTCTACACCGTTCTCGTCGTGTGCTGCGCGATCCTGCTGATCGCCGGAATCATCGAGCAGCGACGGCACTTCAGCAATCTGGAGCACATACCCACCCGGGTGCTCGTCAACGGCATCCGCGGCAAGAGCTCCATCACCCGGCTGTGCGCGGGTGCGCTGCGGGGCGGCGGCCTGGCCACCGTGGCCAAGACGACCGGCACCGCGGCCCGGTTCATCCACCCGGACGCCACCGAGGAGCCGGTCTACCGCAAGTTCGGCATAGCCAACGTGGTCGAGCAGATCGGCATCGTCCGGCGGGCCGCCGCGTACCACCCGGACGCCCTGGTGATCGAGTGCATGGCCGTCATGCCGGCACTGCAGGAGATCAACCAGTCCAAGCTGATCCGGTCCACCATCGGTGTCCTGTGCAATGTCCGCGAGGACCATCTGGCCGAGATGGGGCCCACCCTCGACGATGTCGCCCGCTCGTTGTCCCGCTCCATGCCGGAGGGCGGTATCTGTGTGACCGCCGAGCAGGACCGGTTCCACATTCTCCAGGAGGAGGCGGACGCCCGCGACTGCCGGCTGATCTACGCCGACCCCGGGACGGTGACCGATGAGGAGCTGCGCGGCTTCAGCTGGTTCACCTTCAAGGAGAACGTGGCCATCGCGCTGGCCGTCGCGGAACTGCTCGGTGTGGACCGCGGGACGGCGCTGCAGGGCATGTACGACGCTCCGCCGGACCCGGGTGTCCTCTCCGTCGAGCGGTACCGCACGCCCGACGGCAAGCGGCTGCGGTTCGCGAATGTCTTCGCCGCGAACGACCCCGAGTCGACGCTGATGAACATCCGTCAGCTGCTCGATCTGGGCGCGGTCCACCGGCCCCTGAACGTCGTGATCAACTGCCGCCCGGACCGTGTCGAGCGCAACGGCCAGATGGGCGAGATCATCCCCGAACTCGAACCCGACAAGGTCTTCGTGATCGGGCATCCGGCCAAGAGCGCGATCGATGCGATCCCCGCCGCGTGGCGCTCCCGTGCGGTGGACCTCGGCGGCGACCGCCGCGACCCCGAGGAGTTCATGGATCGGATGGTGAACCACCTCGGTCCGGATTCGTCGCTGGTCGCCGTCGGCAACATCCACGGCCAGGGCGAGCACCTGCTGGAGCAGCTGGCCGAACTTCCCGCGGACGAAGGGCCCGACGGCGTTCCGCAGCACCCCCAGGACGGCCCGGCGGACTCCGCGGAACGCCCCGCACCCCCGGCCGACCTGTCCACCGGGCACCCACCGGCCCACGAGTCCCGCCCTCACCAACCGTTCGTACCGCTGCAGCACCCGCACACCGATTCGTGGCAGAGCTCAGGAGAGCACCCTTGATCCCCGCCGTCCTCACGCCCGAGATCGCCGCTATCGGCATCGCCCTCGGGCTCATGTTCTCGCTCGTCTGCTACCTGACGACCAACCTCTCACCAGGCGGCATGATCACCCCCGGCTGGCTTGCGCTGACCCTGGTGGAGGATCTCCAGCGTGCCGCGATGGTCGTGGGCGTGACGGTCCTTACGTACCTGGCCACCCTGTTCGTGCAGCGGGTCGCGATCCTCTACGGCAAGCGGCTGTTCGCGGCCGTCGTGCTGATCGGTGTCGTGATCAACGGCACGCTGATGATCGTGCTGCAACTCGAGTTCCCGCTGATGTACACGAATCAGACCCTCGGGTTCATCGTCCCCGGTCTGATCGCCTACCAGCTGGTCCGCCAGCCGAAGGGCCCGACCGTGCTGGCCACCGGCTCGGTGACGCTCATGGCCTATGTCGTGCTGGCCGCCGGAATTCTGCTCGGCGTCATGCCGTCCGCCTGACCGAACGATTCGGAGCCGATCCCATGAGCGCCAAGACCCAGCGCGGCCGTCGCCGCGTTCTGCACGCCGTGATCGTGACCGCCCTGCTCGCCGGCAGTGCGTACCTCACCGTGGCACTTCGCCAGGAGGAGCAGACCACGACACCTGCCATACCGGCGGTCACCGATGAAGCCGGCCTCAAGTCGTCCCTGACGAGAGGGCTCTCCGGCGACCTGACCTGGGAGCGGCTCCGGAGTCCGGCCCGCTCCGTGCTGCGCGGCAAGAAGGGCGAGGTGTTCGCCACCTTCACCGACGGGGCCCGCACCGCCACCCTCACCGGCCGGAGCCGCACCTTCACCGAGCCCGCCGCCACCACGTCCCGGATCGTCACCGACAACTGGGTCCGGATGATGCCGGAACCCTGGCGGAAGGGCGCCGAGAAGGAGAAGTGGTTCAAGGACTGGTTCAAGGACAACTTCGGCAGCGAGAAGGACGATCTCTTCGCGATGGCCTTCCAATATGTCGCCCAGGCCCCCGTGAAGCAGAACGCCGCAGGGGTCAGGTACGCGGGCGACGCGAACTACGGGCCGATCGATGCGCACGGCGGGTCCGGCGCCGGCCGGCGGCTCGAGGAGTCCGACTTCTACGACTACCTGGGCATCCCGTACACCTTCCGGGACGGCACCTCGATGCAGCCCGAGAGGGCGCGGGCGCGGTCCATGGACTGCTCCGGCTTCATCCGGGCGGTGCTGGGCTATCGCGCCGGCTACCCCCTGAGGGCGGACGACGGAAGGGGCGACGGCCTGCCTCGTACGGCCAACGGGATGGCCCGCTCCGGGCTCGGCGTAGGCGTCGTGCCGCTGACCGGCTCCGCGCCGGCCTTTGTCAGGCCTGCCTCGACCGATGTGCTCCAGCCCGGCGACCTGGTGTTCTTCAAGCTGGAGGCCCGCACCGAGGAGCGTCTCGACCACGTCGGCATGTACCTGGGCAACGACTCCGACGGGCACCAGGTCTTCATATCGAGCCGGCAAGAGGTCAACGGCCCGACCATCGGGGACAAGGGCGGTACGTCGCGGCTGGACGGAAACGGCTACTACGCCAGGGCGTTGCGCAGCGCCAAGCGCCTGTGAGGAATCCCGCGAGAAGACGCCTGTCAATTGAGGTTGACGCTCTCCGGGTGTCAATCTAGATTGACACCATGACCGAAGCAACGGATCTCGCCGAGCGGGCCGGCGACCGGGACCCCAGGGTCGGGCTCCGCGCCGTGGCCGCGCTCCGACGGCTGCTGGAGCAGCTCGAAGCCGTGCAGGTGCGCAGCGCCCGCGCGCAGGGCTGGTCGTGGCAGGAGATCGCGGCGGAGCTGGGTGTCAGCAGACAGGCAGTGCACAAGAAGCACGGGAGGCGCTGATGTTCGAGAAGTTCACGGCCGGTGCGCGCGCGGTGGTGCGTGGCGCGGCGGAGCAGGCGGACCGTACGGGCAACGGCACGATCGGCGAACCGGAGCTGCTGCTCGCGCTGCTGGAGCGGACGGAGTCACCGGCCGCCGGGGTGCTCGCCGCGCTCGGTGTCCACGAGCGGCGGGCATCGGTGGCGGACGCCCTCGCGGCGGTGCGCCGGCGCGGTGGGGTCTCGACCGCCGACGCCGCGGCGCTGGCCGGGCTGGGGATCGACATCGACGCGATCGTGGCGCGGGTGGAGGAGGCCCACGGGGTGGGCGCGCTGGCCGCCGACGGGACGGCCGGGCGGGGGAAGCGGCTGCGCCGGCCGTTCACCGCGGAGGCGAAGGCCGTGCTGGAGCGCGCCCTGCGGATCGCGGCCGGCCGCGGTGAGCGCCACCTCGGCGATGAGCATCTGCTGCTCGCGCTGACCACCAGGCCCGGACCGGCCGCGGCGGTGCTCGCTGACCACGGGGTGACCTACGACGCGGTGGTGCGGTTGCTCGACAAGACGCGGGGCCGGCAAGCGAGTTGAGCCGGGCGGGGCGGTTCCGTGGGCAGGGGACCGCCTCGTGGCCGTCCGGTGGAACGGGATCCCCTTACGGCGGGTCCGTCCGGGCCCGCCCCTACGGGCAGCCGACCTTCACCCTCCCGATGCCCAGGGTGCTGTGCCGCGGGAGATAGCCGGCCTCGAAGACCGCGCCGAGTACCGGGTGGAGCAGTTGCGCCAGCCGTTCGGCGCGGGAGTGGCCCAGTGCCCGCCACGGCCCGGCCGCCAGCCGGTCGGTCGTCCGCTCTATCGCCTCGCGCTCCTTGTGGGCGCGGTCGGTCGCGGTGCCGTCCGGAGCGATCCAGCCACGGGCGGCGAGGCGGTGCCGGGCATCGCTCCACTCCTGGGCGCTCCAGCCGCGCCCCACGAAATCGGCGGCCGGTGCGGCGCCGATCGCGGCGAACGACACCAGGGCTTCACAGGGGTCGAGTTCGCAGGTCAGCAGGGCCGCCAGATGGCCGTCGCCGCGGTGTTCGCGGAGGACGGTCGCGGCCTGCCAGAGCACCAGATGCGGCGCGTCCGGCCAGGGCAGATCGCGGTTGGCGGCGGCCAGCGGGCGGGCGGCGGTCCCGGCGTTCTCGGCGGCCTGGCGGGCGAGCCGCGCCGCCTCGGCGAGCTGTGCGGTGGTCAGCCGGCCGTCGATCAGGGCGGTCAGCGCACGGTCCATGGCCAGCAGCCGGGCGTCCAGCACCTTGGCCGGGTCCGCGACGGTCCAGATCCGCGGGAGGTACCGGGTGACCATCCGCGGGCTGAAGGTGTAGTACGTCGCGGCGACCAGCTCGGGCCCGGCGGCGCCCAGCGGAGCCGTCCGCCAGGCGAAGTAGCTGGGCCAGCGGGAGACGACGTCATGGCCGAGGGTGGCGGCGACCTGGCGTGCCTCAGGCGCGAAGTACAGCGTGGCGTGCAGTGGCTCCAGAAGGTGCCACATCCGGCGGGCGACCGAAAGGTATTCCGACATCGCTTTACCTCATGGCCTTCACGATGCGTGCGCAGACGGGAGACGTGGACCGTGGTCCTGAACACGGCCGTCGGCCCGCGGAACCGGGCAGCTGGGGCTCCCTGGAACCCGGCGCCGGACGAAAAGCCGTGCGAAGTAGTGACTTCCCCGATTACGCCGCGTGAATCCAGACCACAGATGGCAACTGTGGGTAACAGAAGCCTGGTTGGGGGATTCCGGTTCCGGCCGCGGCGGGCCCGGTGGCCCGGAGCGCCTCGCGTACCGGAAGTTCAGTCGGACACGGAGGGCCGCGGTGGGGCGGGTGCACCCTGAGGTGCCCGCCCCACCGCGGTGGTCTCACGAGCCGTCGGCCCCGTTCCCGACGGCTCAGTCGTCTCAGTCGTCTCAGTCGTCTCAGCCGTCTCAGTCGTCTCAGTCGTCCCGGTCCGCGCGGGACGCGTACTGCTCCGGGTGGCGCAGCAGTGCGCCGATATGGGCGGCGGCCGTCGACAGCCGGCGGCGGGACTCCTTGAGCTGTGCGGCCGTGACCCCGTGGTCGCGCGCCGCGTCCCGCAGATCGTCGCGGAAGCGGTCCAGCAGCCGGTCGAAGTCCCGGGCAGGGTTGTCGCCGGCCGGTTCCTCCGCCCACTCCGGGGCCGGCGGGGCCTCGGCCGCCGTGTCCGCCCCGGGGTCCTCCCCGGCCTCGTCGACGCGCTCGACCGTCACCTTCGTGCCGTGGTCCGCACCGGCCCGCCCGGCCGCGCCCGGCTCGCCCTCGCTCCGCCGGGCGTCGAACGGGCCGTTGGTGAAGCGGCCGACCTCGCGGGACACCTCGGACAGCGCCTCGCGCACCGCGCCCGACCAGTCGCCCGACCGCACCGCCCCCTGGGTCTGTTCCTGGACGCGCCTGAGGACCCGCTGGACCTCCTCGCGTGCGAACACCTGGGCGTCCCTGGCCTGCTTACGGGCCCGCTGGGCGTCCTGCTTGGCGCGCCGGCTCTCCTCCTTGGCCCGGCGGGCCTGCTCCTTCCACTCCTCCTTGGCGCGGCGGAACTCCTGCTTAGCCTGCTGCCAGGACTCCTTGTCGCCGAACGCGCCGTCGAAGTAGTCGGCGGCGTCCGCGAACGGCCGCTCCCCGGTGTCGGCCCCGGCGTCCGTGGTCGCGTCGCCGGTCCGCCCGGCCTTTCCCGCGCCCCGGGCGTCCTTGCGGGCCTGCTGGGCGGCTTCGCGGATCTCGCGGCGCAGATCCCGCGCCGAACCGCTCACGTCCTCCCGGATGTCGGAGGCGAGCGCGGCGACCGACTCCCGGATCTCCAGTTCCAGATCGGCCAGCTCACCGCCGCGGTCGGCGAGTTCGGTCCGCCCGGCGTCGGTGAGCGAGTAGACCTTGCGGCCGCCCTCGGTCGTGTGGGTCACCAGGCCCTCGGCCTCCAGCTTGGCCAGCCGCGGGTAGACCGTGCCGGCGGAGGGGGCGTAGAGGCCCTGGAAGCGTTCCTCCAGGAGGCGGATGATCTCGTAGCCGTGCCGCGGCGCCTCGTCCAGCAGCTTGAGGAGGTAGAGGCGGAGGCGGCCATGGGCGAAGACGGGGGGCATGCTCAGAGCACCTTCTTCTCTGCGGGCGGGTCGGTCGGGGAGTCCCCCTGCGGGCCGGGGGCCGAGCCGGCGCCGGGGTCGCCCGGCCGGTGCTCCCCGTCCTCGAAGGCGGGGCGGCGCAGCAGGGCCAGACCGCCGGAGACGGTGGTGACCTTGAGGGTGCCGGTGCCCGCGCCGAGCGCGCCGGTGATCTTCTTGGCGCCCCACTGGCCGGTGACCCGCAGATCGTCGAAGGCGTTGGAGACCGTGCCGCTCGCGGTGTTGGCCTCGACCTTGGCGTCGGCCGGGTCGGGCAGCCGGATGGCGACCTCCCCGGAGACCGTCGTCAGGGCGATGTCCGCGCCCTGGGCGGGGTCCAGGTCGAGGACCATGTCGCCGCTGACGGAGTCCGCGCGCACCGTCCCGCCCGCACCGTCGATGACCGTCAGATCCCCCGAGACGGAGTTGAACCGCAGATCGCCGGTGACCGACTGCACCTCGACATTGCCGGAGACGGTGTCGGCCCGCACCCTGCCGGTCAGTCCGACGAGCGTGGAGTCACCGGAGACACCGCGGACGTCCGTACGCCCCGAGATCCCGGAGATCACCGCGCCGGCCCCGACCACGCCGACCTCGACGCGGGTGGCGGCCGGCACCGTCACCGAGATCACCGCGCTGCGGTTCCACCCCTTGCGGTCCAGGAACTTCAGAAAGCCCTTCCAGGGGAGGTCCTCGTAGGCGATCGCGAGGGTGCCGTCCTCGCACGAGACGGTCAGCGGCGGGCCGTGCAGCTCGCTGATCTCCACACGGGCCGGACCGCCGTCCGAAGTGCCGACGACGTTGACGGTGCCGCCGACCACGCGTACGTGCAGGGCGTCGAGGGGGTCGGAGATCTCCAGCGTGCGTGGTTCGGCCACCTGTATCGGTTGCTGCGACCACTCGCTCCGGGCTGACATTCCTGGCCTCCCCTGGATAGCCGTACAACGCAACATATCGCGTCTCTTGAAGACACGATATATCGCGGATGGGGGAAGTCAAGCGCTTGGTGCCGAGGGGAGCCGCTGCTCCCCGGGCGCAACCGGTCGCAGGGGGAGGGCCGCCCCGCCTTCGCCGCCGCGTCGTGCCACGGGCTGATCGTGAAGGCCAACTCGCTGAACGAGACGGCCAGTTCGGCCGACCGGGGGCGCAGCTACAAGAAGGCCGCGAAGTGCAGCCACTCGGCTCGGGGGAAGATCGTCAATGCCGGGGGTGTGTGCCGCACGCGCGCCCCGCGGAGGAGATCCGCGGAGCCCTCGACGACGCCGCCAACGGGACCGAGGCCGCCGAGCACCACAACAAGAAGGCGTACATCGAGAAGAAGGCGTACAACGAGCACGACCGGCGGGCCGGGCGGGCGGCCCTCAACGAGGAGTGCGACGTGCGGCGCCGCCTGCGCAAGGCGCTGCACTACTCCTGATCTCCGGATCGGTCACGACGGTCCGCCGCCTTCCGGGAGCGGGCCGTCCGCGCACGACCCGGCTGCCTGGGAGCGGGAGCCCCGCGGCCCCGTTCCCGGGAGCGCTCCTCGGTGGCCTATTCGTCCTCGTCCTCGTCGTCCAGGCGGGCCAGCCAGGTGGCCAGCCGCTCCACCGGTACCTCGAAGTCCGGATTGAGGTCGACGAACGTACGCAGCTGGTCGGCCACCCACGCGAGGGTGACCTCCTCCTCGCCGCGCCGGTTCTCCAGCTCCTCGATGCCACGGTCAGTGAAATACACGCGCTCTCCACCAGGGGTCATGGGTCATTCCCAGCCAGGATAGGCAGGCTCACGGACCTCTCGCGCCACAGACGCCCGACGGCTAGCCTGATCACCTGTCAACGGTCCTGCGGCAATTGGGAAATTGCCGCCCACGGGGCGCAGGAGGCCGTGATGCAAGATCGCGCACAGCGCATCGAACTTCCCGACGGTACGGAAGTCTGGGCCCGGGTCTCCCGGCTCGACGCCCCGGGACCCGACGGGGCGGACGACGCGGACGGGGAATTCGAGGACGTCGGTGCCTGGGACGCGCTCGGGGCCAGGGTCGAAGGGCTCCGCGAGGTGATCGGCGGGGTCGCCGCCAGCGTCCGGCAGGCCACCGAACGGGTCGCACCGCACGAGACCAGCGTGACCTTCGGCGTGGAGCTGTCGGCCAAGCCGGGCAAGGCCGTCGCCCTGCTCGCGGACGGCGAGGCGAAGACCAACCTCTCCGTCACCCTCACCTGGCGGCGCGAGGACGGGGCGCCGGCCCGGGACGAACCGCACGGGCTGCATACCGCCGACCGCCGGGAGCCGGACGATTCGAGCCGCTGATGTCGACCTCCGAGGGCCGGGCCGCCGGCCGCGGTGACCGCGCCCGCTACACACAGCTTCTCGACCACGCCGGACGCACCACCGTCGGACTGTGCGCCGTGCCGGGCAGGGCCGGCGCCCGGCCGTGGGGCAGTGGGGTACTGATCGCTCCGGGATGGGTGCTGACCTGCGCCCATGTGCTCGCGGCGAGCGACGGGCGGCGCCGTGACACGGGTCCGGACGGGGTCTTCGGGGTCACCTTCGGCGGCCGGGTGGTGCCCGCGCGGCTCGCCTACGACCTGAGCCGGCCCGACCCGGACGCCGGGCCTGCCGCCGCCCGCGCCGATCTCGCCCTGGTTCGGCTGCTCGACCCGGAGACCGAGCACCCCTGCGCCTGGCTCAGCGATCAGCCGGCGACGCTCCTGGAGGACGCGTACATCTTCCGCGGGCACGACCGGCCGGGCGCGGGCACCGAGGGGGACGGCGCGGCGAGCGGGGAGGGCGGCGCGAGCGGCGAGGGCTGCGCGAGTGGTGACGGTGGCGTGAGCGGCGACGGCTGCGCGAGCGGTGACGGTGGCGTGAGCGAGGGCGCGGCCGCGGGCCGCCGGGGGGAACGCGCGGTACGTGACCCGGGTGACGTTCGCGGCCCACGGGACGGGCGCACCGTGCCCGAGCGGGGCGACAGGCCCGGCGGCCCCCGGGTGCCGGGGGAGGGGGAGGGACGCGGTGCGCCCACCGGCCCGCACGCGCCCACCGGCCCGCACGCGCCCACCGGCCCGCGCGCCCCCACCACCCCCGTCGACCCCTTCATCGCGGTCCGCTTCGGCGCCCGGGACGCCCGGGGCCTGCAGTTCGGCAGCGATGTCCGGGTCACGCCCGGGGCCTCCGGCGGGCCGCTGCTCGACTGTGACCGCGGCGAGGTGGTCGGCATCGTCAAGGGCCGCCACCAGCAGGACCACGTCGGGCTGGCGGTGCCGGTCACCGCGCTGCGCGGGCTGGGGCCGGAACACCTGGTCGCCGGCGCCGAGGGCCTGGGGCCCGACCCGTACCACGCACTGATGAGCCTGCACGACCGCTGGCACTGGGCCGGTCAGGACCTCGGCAGCGCCGTCGGCCCGACCTGGTTCGACGCCCAGCACGCGATCATGGCGGGCCGGGGCCGGCTGTGGGGCGTACAGGAGCGGCTGCAGGCGCTGGACCTGCTCGCCCGGCTGCCCGCACCGCGCGATCCGCTGGTCGTGGAGGCCGCGGTCGGCGAGGTGCTGGAGCGCGGCGACCGGCCCGGCGCCTGGTCACTGCGTACCTGGCGGGACGGTCACGGCGCCCTCTACCAGGGCAGCGACCCGTACACCGAGCTGCGCGCCTTTGTGCACTATCTGCGGATCGTGGCGCAGCTGACCGCCGACGAGGTGCGCGACGTACCGGGCGACGAGGCCGCCGGGGTGCGCGAACAGGCCGCCCGTCTCGCGGAGTTCGTGCAGGCCAAGGCAGTGGTGCTGCAGCCGCAGGACCGCCGGAGGATAGGCCCGGTGCGCCGCCGGCCGCGCTCCGTGCTCGTCGAGTTCGAGCCGCTCTTCTACGACGAGGGCGGGCAGGAGCTGTTCAACTGGTCGGTCAGCGAGGGCTACGGCCAAGGGCAGTGGCTGCGGGTGGACGTCCAGGAGTCGGCCGGCGGGGTGCCGTTCGAGCAGGCGCGGGAGCAGGTGCTGCGGCGGCTCGGCGGGCGGCTGCTGCGGGCCGACGGCGATGCCGGTCCGGGCGCCCGGGTACGCCTGGAGGTCGCCGTCCCCGAAGGCCACTGGGACACCGCCGCCGGCCAGTGGGAGGTCGCGGCCTCGACCCGGCGCACCGCCCGGCTGCGGCCGGTGGGCCCCGGGCGCGCGGTGATCCTGCGGGACCAGGGGCGGCGGGAACAGGTCGACCCGGCGTGGCTGCGCCGCTGGCAGGGCCTCGCCGCCGCCCGCGAACTGCACGCCCTGCGCATCCCGCCGCGGCCGGGTGCCGATGCCCGGCGCGGCTCCGCCGAGGCGATCTGGCGGCTGCTGGAGACGGCCGGGGACGGTGCGCTGCCGGCCCTGTGCCACACCGTCATCGACGGGTTCGGCCGGGACGCGGTCGGGGTCGCCCTGGACACCGGCTTCCCGGCCGGGCTGTGGCCCGCACACGGGCACGGCGAGGAGCGGGACTGCGATGCCGGCTGCGAGGAGTTCCACCGCGGGGTGCGGGAGCTGCTCCAGGGGTCGGGCGGGGTGGCCCGGCTCCCCGAACTGGTCCGGCAGTTGCGGGCCAAGGCAGCCGAGGCCGCGGAGGAGGGCACGCACTGGGCGCGCGATCTGGTGCTCCTCTACGACGACCCGGAGGACCCGATTCCGCCGCTCTTCACGGACCGCCCCCAGGTGTCGCCGCGCTGAGCGGTACGGGGCGCCGCCCCCTGACCTCCCGGGCGCCGCGCACGCCCCCGTACGCCTCGCACGCGCCCGGTGCCCACCCCCGCGGCATCCGCCCCTCCCGCTGCAAGTCGCGCCCCGTACCTGGCACTTGGGCGCCCACGGTGCCCGCGGGGGAGACCGGAAACCGCCCCGTGCGCTTCCGTCCGGCTGGGTACTGTCATAGCGTCGTGGAAGACTTGTTCGTGATGACGCGACTGCGTGATTGTGGGTGGCGGACGCGGGGGGAGGCCGAGCGGATGCCGATGTCCCCGGCGCTCCGCCATGACCATCGCTCCTGACCGAGGCCTGGCCGGCGACGAGGAGTTCCGACGTGAGCGACTGGCTCATCTACCGTGGCGCGGGGGCACCGCACGACGGAATTGAGCATCTTCCGCCGCCACCCCCCTGGCGCGATTTCGACGGCGGCCCCCTCGTGGCGCCGCCGGCCGCCCTCGACCCCTCCTCCGAGCGCAGGCTCGGTGTGCAGCACCGGGAGGCCAGCCACCACCGCCCCGGCGAGACCGAGCGCGAGCTGGTCAACGCCGCCCTCTATCTGCGCCGGCCGCTGCTGGTGACCGGCGCACCGGGCAGCGGCAAGAGCACCCTGGCCCATTCGGTCGCCTATGAACTCGGCCTCGGCCGGGTGCTCGGCTGGCCGGTCGTCAGCCGCAGCACGCTCCGTGACGGTCTGTACGACTACGACGCCATCGGCCGCCTCCAGGATCTCCAGATCGCCCGCGCCGCCCCGGCCGCCGCGGAGAGCGGGGCCGCGCCCGGCCCGGACCCCACCGACGAACCCGGCGGCGGCATCGGCCGCTACATCCGCCTCGGCCCGCTGGGCACGGCCCTGCTGCCGGCCGCCCGGCCCCGGGTGCTGCTCGTCGACGAGCTCGACAAGAGCGATATCGATCTGCCCAACGACCTCCTCAATGTGCTGGAGGAAGGGGAGTTCCGGATTCCGGAGCTGGAGAGGCTGGCCGGATCCGCCCCCGAGGTGGAGGTGCTCAGCGACGACGGCGCACGGGTGACGGTGCGCGACGGCCGGGTGCGCTGCCGTGCCTTCCCCTTCATCGTCCTCACCAGCAACGGCGAACGGGACTTCCCGGCGCCCCTGTTGCGCCGCTGCATCCACCTCCACATCCCGGTGCCCGACAAGGAGCGGCTCGCCGCCATGGTGCGGGCGCACTTCGGCGAGGGCGCCGCCGAGCGCTACGAGGCGGTGATCGACCGCTTCCTGGACCGCGAGCCCGGCGATGTCCGCGCCGTCGACCAGCTCTTCAACGCCATCCACCTGACGCAGAGAGCGGGCTGGACGGACGAGGACGAGGAGGAGACGCGACGGCGTCTGACGGCGGAGCTGATGCGGCCCCTTGACCGGACGAGGTGAGCCCGGTGCCCCCCGGGGAGCCAGGCCCAGGCCCCCTCGACGAACTCGTCGCCCGGCTGACCGCGGCGGGGCTGCCGGCCGACGCCCGCGGGATGGCCGACGCCCTCTGGCTCGCCCAGTGGATCACTCCTGGTGAACCGCGGGCCGAGGGCTCCGCGGACACCGTTCCCACCCCCGCGGACCGTCCGGACCGTACAGATCCGGCCACTTTCCGGGTGGGACCGGCCGCCTCCGCCGACCCCGCGGGCGCCGGCGGGACCGCCGCGGCCGCCGGCGGGGACGGACCGGCGGACGGTGACCCCTCGCCGTCCGTGCTCCAGGACGGCGCCCGGCGCCGGGTCGCGGAGCTGCTGCCCAGCCACGCCCTGGGCGAGACGCCCACGAGGTTCCCCGACCCCGACCGGCAGCGCCTCGGCGAGGTCGCCGTCCCGATCGCCTCCGCGTTCCCCGGACTGCTGCCGCTGCAGCGCGCGCTGCGCCCCATCCAGCGCTACCGCCCGCCGGTCGCCCCGGTCCCCCGGAAGCTGGACGAGCCCGCCACCGCCGAGCTCTCCGCCCACGCCGAAATGATCATCCCGGTGCTGCGCGGGGTGCACCGCCGGGCGGCCGGACTGCGGCTCCTGATGGACGGCTCGTCCTCGATGGCCGTCTGGGAGCAGATGCTGCACGACCTGCGCCAGGTCTGCGAGCGCGTGGGCGCCTTCCGCGACGTCACGGTGCACTACCTCCATCCGCACGGCCCGGACGTGGGGGTCGCGGCGGCCCCCGGCCCCGGCCGCCCGCTGCGCCCCGTCGACCAGCTGCACGACCCGACGGGCCATCACCTCACCCTCGTCGTCAGCGACTGCGCGGGCCCCCTCTGGCGGGACGGCCGGATGCAGCGGCTGCTCTACCGCTGGGCGGCCGATGCCCCGCTCGCCGTCGTCCAGCCGCTGCCGCAGCGGATGTGGGCACGCACCCTCCTGCCCGCCGTCGCCGGCACCCTCGTGCGCCGTCAGGGCCCCTACCAGGCGCTCGACTTCCGGCCGGCCCGGCGCCGGCGCCGTCCCGCAGGGCCGCCGGGCACCGCGTCCGAGGCGCCCCGCGAGCGCGCCGTTCCGGTCCTCTCCGCCACCCCCTCCGCGCTCGGCTCCTGGGCCCGGCTGGCCGCCGCCGACGCCGGTCTCGCGCTGCGCGGCGCGGCCTCCGTCGTACGCGCCGACCACGGCACCGAGCATCCGGCCGGTCCTCCGCCCGCGCCCGGGCCCGCCGCGCCGGCCCGTATGGTCCGCGAGTTCGACCAGCAGGCCTCGCCCGCCGCCCGGCTGCTCGCCGTCCACCTCTCCGCCGTCCCGCTCGCCCTCCCCGTCATCCAGCTCGTCCAGCGCGCGATGCTGCCGCAGACCGGCCCGGCCGAGCTGGCGGAGGTGCTGCTCAGCGGGCTGGTCACCCAACTCCCGCCGGACGAGCGGCCGTCGGGGGAGCAGGCCGGGGTGAGCGGCCCCTGGTACGACTTCGTGCCCGGGGTGCGCGACGAACTCCTCGCCCGGCTCAGCGCGGGCGAGGCCGCCCTGGTCCTCAAGCACTGCTCGCTCTACGTCGAGCGCACCTTCGGCCGCAGCGCCCGCAACTTCCCGGCCGTCGCGGTCGCCATGCTCTCCGGCAGCGGCCGGGAGCCCGAGACCGGCCGGCGGGCCGTCCCCGAACCCTTCGCCCGGGTCTCGGAACGCGTGCTGCGCCGCTTCGAACCGGCGCTGCGCCCGCCCGTCCGCCGGCCGTACGCCTCCGACGGACCCGCCGCGGAGGGCGCGGCCCTCCTGGAGCGCTACGAACAGGACCGCGCCGTCCGGGATCTGATCGAGGCGGTCCGACTGCTGCGCGCCGCCACCGAACGCCTGCCGGTGGCCGGTACCGACCTCGCCCGCGCGCTGCTGCACGCCTGGGCGACATGGCGCCAGCCGGACGCCCTGGAGGAGGCGGAGCGCGCGGCCCGCGCCGCGGAACGGGCCACCGCGGGCGAGCCGGCCGCCGACGACCAGGAAGGCGCCACGGCCGGCCGGGAGGCCGAGCGCACCCGGGCGCTGATCGTGCTCGGCCGGGTCGGCCACGCCCGCGCCCGGGAACGCCGGACGGCCGGCACCCCCGCCGAGGAGCGCACCGCGCTCGCCGACGCCGCCCGTCATCTGCACGCCGCCTGCGGGCTGATGAGCCTGCTGGACCCCCGCGTCCTGGAGAGCATGGTGTTACGCACCGAGGTCCTGCGCCGCCTGGCCGCCCTGCCGGCCGTACCGGACACCGACGGAGCGACCGACCCCGACCCCCTCGACGAGGCGGAACGCTCCCTCACCACCCTCCTCGACCAGTGGCCCAGCGGGGAGCAGGTGCCCGGCGAGGTCTATGCCGCCCGCGGCGGTGTCCTCCTCGACCAGGCCCGCCGGGCCGCCCGCGGCGACACCGCGGGGCCGCACCCCGCCGAGGCGCTCGCGGTCCGCGCCGCCGACGATCTCGACACCGCCGCCGTCCTGCTGCGCCGCCGCGGCGGCGCGGCCGACCGGCTGGTCTGCGAGACCCTGCTCGACCTCGCGGCGGCCCGCCAGCTCAACGGCGGCGCCGGCCGTCCGTCCGTGCTGCCCACCCTCGAACGCGCCCGTGCGCTGGCCCATGAACTCGACGACCGGGCCCTGGAAGCGGACAGCCTGCGCCGTACGGCCGCCGCCCAGCGCGCCGTCCACACCCGTACCGGCGACCTGACCGCGCTCGACGCCGCCATCGCCGCGCTGGCCGCCGCCCTCCGGCTGACCACCCCCGATTCGACCGAGCACAGCTCGCTGCTCGCCGAGCGCGGTGCGGCACTGCTGCTGCGCGCCCGGCTGGAGCCCGCCGAGGAGCCGGGCAAGCGGCTGGCCAACGAGGCGGTGCACGTGCTCCGCGAGGCACTGGGCCGGGTCGCGCCACACGACCCCGACCTGGGCAGCCACCGTCTGTTGTTCGGCCGCGCCCTGCGCCTGCGCTACGAACGCCAGCCCTCGCTCGCCGATCTGCACGAGGCCGACTGGATCCTGGAGCTGGCCGCCCGCGGCGCGGACGTACCGGACGCGGTGTCGGCCGAGGCCTGGCTCGAAGTGGGCGATGTGCAGCTGCTGCTGGACCGCCGCTTCGACTCCCGTGAGCGCCACGACCGGGCCGCCGCCTGCTACCGCCGGGCCGCCGCGGCCGCCCGGCGGGCCGACAGCGCCCTGCCGGCCGCCCGCGCCCACCACCGCCGCGGCGAGGTCCTGGAGGTCACCGCCGGCCCCCGCTCCGCGCTGCACGCCTACCGCGAGAGCTGGGAGCAGTGGCAGCGGGCCGGCGAGGACACCGGCCCCGAGGCCCAGCGCACCCGCGCCCGTATGCGCGCCCTCGAATCCACCGCCTGACCGCCCCGAGCACCCGTCCGGCTGCCTGGCCGTCCGCAGCGGGACGTGTTTCTGTGGACGGCAGTTCGGGAACACACCCGTCCAGCCGGCCTGAGGAGAGCAGCGTGGCGACTACCCCCCGCACCGAACCGGCTGTGGCCGCCCCGCCGGGGCCGTCGGCCGAGCGGCTGCCGGATTTTGCCGGGGTCGACGTGGGCGTTCTGGCGGCACGGACGGACCATGCGGTGCTGGGAGAGGTGGCGGCGCTGCTGCTGCGCAACTGGCCGTCGGCGGAGGACGCCGTCGCGTACTACGAGGACGGTCCGGAGAAGGTCTTGCGCTGACCGTCGAGAACGGTTGTTTTTGGGCAAACGTGCAAGGGAACCGGCCAGTTGCTGGGGGAATTCGGTTCTTCGCCCGGGTGCGGAGCCATGTACCAGACAACGGGCGGGAGTTGGCGAGCCCGTACCTCGACGCAGGCAGACGAGAGCAGGGGGCGACCCGTGGCGGGGGAGAAGACCGGCCCGACCGCTGTCGTGCCCTTCCGGCAGTTCGTGCTCAAGGTCCACAGCCGCTGCAACCTCGCCTGCACCTACTGCTACATCTACGCCGGGCCCGACCGCAGCTGGCGCGCGCGCCCGCCGACGGTTCCGGCCGCCACCATGCGCCAGACCGCCCTGCGCATCGCCGAACACGCCCGCACCCACCGGCTGCGCGAGGTCCGGATCGATCTGCACGGCGGCGAGCCGCTGCTCACCGGCCCCGGACCGCTGCTCGACCAGGCCGCCGCCGTCCGCGCCGCGCTGCCCGCCGGCTGCACCGCCGAATTCGGGGTGCAGACCAACGGGACGCTCCTGACCCGGGACATGATCGACACCCTCGGCGCCGCGGGGTTCCGGCTCGGCCTCAGCCTCGACGGCGGCACCCCCGGCCTCAACCGCCGCCGTGTCGATCACGCCGGGCGGCCCTCCTGGCCCGCGGTCTCCCGCGCCGTACGCCTGCTCCGCGACCGGCCCGAGGTGTTCGCCGGCATCCTGTGCACCATCGACATCACCGCCGGCCCCGCCGAGGTCTACGGCTCACTGCGCGCCCTGGACCCCCCGATGGTCGACTTCCTCCTCCCGCACGCCAACTGGTCCAGCCCTCCACCGGCTGCCGCCGGCCCCCGGCCCGCCCCCCTCGGACCGGCCGGCCGCGCCCCGTACGGCGACTGGCTGTGCACCGTCTTCGACCTGTGGTGGGACGGTGGCTCCGGTCCCCGGGTGCGGGTCTTCACCGAGATCCTCGGCCTCCTCCTGGGCCGCCCCAGCTCCAGCGAGGCGGTCGGGCTCTCCCCGGTCGTCGCCCTGGTCGTCGACACCGACGGCGCCATCGAGCAGGTCGACTCGCTCAAATCCACCTACGAGGGCGCCGCCGCCACCGGCCTCGACGTCTTCCACCACAGCTTCGACGACGCCCTGGCGCACCCCGGCATGGCCGCCCGCCGCAGCGGCCGGGACGGCCTCGGCGCACAGTGCCGCGGCTGCGCCCTGGTGGAGGTGTGCGGCGGCGGCAATTACGCCCACCGCTATCGCGCGGACGCCGGCGGATTCAGCAATCCGTCCGTCTACTGCGCCGACCTGGAACGGCTGATCCGGCACATCGCGGCCCGCCTGGAGGCCACGGTCGCCCTCAACTGACGGGCGTCCGAGATGACCTGACGCACTGTCGTCATATGGAGGGACACTTGGGCTATCGTGCCAAAAAGCCAGGGCGTGCCTGATGAGACAGCCTCTCCACGCGCGCACCATCGCATCTCAGGGAGACGGTCGCATGGTCGATCAGGCCCACTTTTCCGGTCCCACCGGCTCCAACGAACACATCACCATCAGCTACGCCGGGTTCACCCGGCCCTGGGCCGCCTGGATCTCCCATCAGCTGGAGCAGCAGGGCCACGGCACGACCATGCTGCGCTGGGACCCCAAGGTGGACACCGCGCTGGTGGAGGAGCTGTCGGGGCTGCTGGAGGCCGAGGGCCGGCTGCTGATGGTGCTGGACGACTGGTATTTCCGGCTGGGCCCCAAGACCCAGGAGGAGTGGACGGCCGCGCTGCGGGAGGTGGTGCCCGCGCACGCCGACCGGTTCGCCGCGGTGAGCGTGGCCACCCAGAGCCTGCCCGCCACGGCGTCCCTGCTGCGCCCCGCCGACCTGCGCGACCTGGACGCCCAGGAGGCCAACCGCCGGGTCCTGCAGCGCCTCGGCATCGGGGGACCGGGCCGGGCCGTGGACGAGGACGCGCCGGGCGCGCCCCGCTTCCCGAACAACCCGCCCGAGGTGTGGAACATCCCGCGCCGCAACAACCGCTTCACCGGCCGCGACAACGTCCTCGAAGCGCTGCACGGCAAGCTGGCCGGCTCCGGTGCGGGCGCGGGCCCGCCGCTGGAGACCCGGATCGCGCTGTACGGCACCTCCGGCGTCGGCAAGAGCCAGATCGCCGCCGAATACGCCCACCGCTTCGGCAACGACTACGACGTGGTGTGGTGGATCAGCGCCACCAACCGCGGCGCCGCCCGCGAACAGCTCGCCGAACTCGCCACCCGGCTCGGCCTCCCCGTGGGGCGGGAGCTGGGCGACCGCATCCGCGCCGTCCACGAAGCGCTCCGCGTCGGCCGCCCCTACCGCCGCTGGCTGCTGATCTTCGACAGCGCCGACGACATGGAGCAGATCGAGGACCTGGTCCCCGACGGCCGCGGCCATGTCCTGATCACCACCCTCACCCGCGACTGGTCGGGCTCCGGCAGCGCCCAGGAGATCGAGGTGCTGCCCTTCAACCGCGTCGAGAGCGTCGCCTACGCACGGCGGCGCGCCCCACGGCTGACCCCGATGGAAGCCGATCTGCTCTCCGACGCCGTCCAGGACCTGCCGCTGCTGCTCGCCCAGACCGCCGCCTGGCTCGACGCCAACCCGATGTCCCCCAAGGAGTACATCGAGCTGATCCGCCGCGGTGAGCCCAGCCTCGTCGGCATCCGGATCTCCTCCGACTACCCCATGGCCTTCCAGACGAGCTGGGCCATAACTCTCAACACGCTGCGCGAACGCAGCCCGGCCGCGGTCGAACTCCTCAAGCTGTTCGCGTTCTTCGCGCCGGACACCATCCCCGTCCCGATGCTCTCCCGGGCCCGCCGCGGCGACCTGCCCGAACACCTCGCCGACCTGGCCGCCGAGCCGATCAGCTGGAACACCGCGCTGCGCCGGCTGACCGAGTCCACCGCCGTACGCCTCGACTACCAGGTCTCCCAGGACTCCGACCCGGCCGTGGAGACCGCGCTGATGCACCGGCTCTACCACCGGTTCCTGCGCAGCGACATGGCCGAGGACGAGCGCGATCTGATGTCGGCGTGCGCCTGCCGGGTGCTGGTCACCGCCGATCCGCAAAACCCCGCCGACACCCGCTACTGGGAGCGCTACGCCGAGCTCATCCCGCATCTGGAGCCGGCCGGCGTCCTCGACAGCCCCGAGCCCGCGGTCCAGCAGCTGCTGCTCAACTGCGTGGAGTATCTGCGGGTCCGCGGCGAGTACCGCATGGGCCTGCGGCTGTGCGAACAGTTCATGTCCCGCTGGCGCACCCGCCTCGCGGCCACCCAGCGCACCATGCTCGTCCTTACCCACCAGCACGCCAACATGCTGCGCCGGCTCGGCCGCTACCGCGAGGCCGAGGCGGTCGGCAGCGCCGTCGTCGACCAGCTCGCCGCCGAGCGGGACCCCTCCGACGCCGATCTGCTGCGGGCGCAGGACGGGCTGGCCGGCACGCTGATCGCGCTGGGCTCCTACGAGCAGGCCTACGACCTCTTCGACGCCGTCTGGCGGGCCTACACCGAGCTGCTCGGCCCGGAGGCACCCCGCACCCTCTCCTCGCGGCACAACCTCGGCAGCGTCCTGGCGCTGCTCGGCCGGTACGAAGAAGCGCTGGTCACCCATCGCGAGGTGCTGGCCTTCCGGGAGCGCGAGCTGCGCGCCCGCCACCACCTCACGCTCAACGCGGGCACCGCCCACGCCCGCACCCTGCGCCTGCTCGGCCGCTACCGCGACGCCACCTCCAGCCAGGAGCTCAACGCCCGGCTGCATCTGCAGGTGATGGGCCCGCACACCCCGCAGACCCTGCGCGCCGAGCACAATCTCGCGCTGTGCCTGCGCCGCTCCGGCGAGGTCACCCGTGCCGCCACCCTGCTGGCCGATCTCGTCGAGCGCTCCCGCCGGGTGCTGGGGCCCCGCCACCCCGAGACCCTGATGGTGCGCGCGGACCACGCCACCTTCCTGCGGGAGCACGGCGATCTCGGGCACGCCCGCGACCTGGCGGAGGAGGTCGCCGAGCGCTATCGCGCCCTGGCCGGCGAGCGCCACCCGTACACCGTCGGCACCCTCGCGAACGTCGGGCTGGTCCGTGGCGAGTTCGGGGACCCGGCGGACGCGCTGGACATCGCCGAGCGCGCGCTGAGCGGGATGTCCGAGGCCATGGGCTCCGGCCATCCCTGGACGCTGGGCTGTGCGCTGAACGCCGCCGCCGCGCGCAACCGGGTGGACGACGAGGAGGGCGCGGTGGAGCTGGGCCGCGTCACCCTGGAGCGGGCCAAGGTGACGCTGGGCGACACCCATCCGCTGACCCTCTCCGCGAAGACGGCGCTGTCCGAGGACCTGCGGGCGCTCCGCCGCGGCCAGGAGGCGGCGAAGCTCGAACAGGAGGCGATCCAGCAGCTCTCCGAGACCCTGGGCGCCGAGCACCCGCACACCCTGTCAGCGCGGCGTCGCCGGCGCCCGTACTGGGACTTCGAACCGCAGCCCGTCTAGTGAGCCGCGCAGGCGCCCCACGCACGCGGAAGGGCCCGCCCCCACCGGGGACGGGCCCTTCCGCTGTTTCACCACCGGTCATCCGGCGGCCCCGACGCCTCAGGCGTCGAAGGCCTCCGCGACCAGCTGTGCCTGCTCCGCCTGGTGGCGCTTGGCGGAGCCGACGGCCGGCGAGGAGGAGTGCGGCCGGGAGATCCGGCGCAGCCGCTCACCGTGCGGGACATCGGCGCCGACGGCCAGGTCGAGGTGGTCGATCAGGTTGAGGCCGAGGAACGGCCAGGCACCCTGGTTCGCCGGTTCTTCCTGGGTCCACAGGTACTTCTCGGCGTTCGAGAACTTGGCGATCTCCGCCTGCAGTTCCTTGCCGGGGAGCGGGTAGAGGCGCTCGATGCGGACGATCGCGGTGTCGTGCGCGCCACGCTTCTCGCGCTCGGCCTCCAGGTCGTAGTAGACCTTGCCGGAGCAGAAGATGACCTTGCGGACATCCTCGGGCTTGACCGTGGAGTCGCCGATGACGGGGCGGAAGCCGCCCGTCGTGAACTCGTCCGTCCGCGACGCCGCCGCCTTCAGACGCAGCATCGACTTCGGGGTGAAGACGACCAGCGGCTTGTGGTGCGGGTTGTGGACCTGCCAGCGCAGCAGGTGGAAGTAGTTCGACGGCAGGGTCGGCGCGGCGACCGTCATGTTGTTCTGCGCGCACAGCTGGAGGAACCGCTCGATGCGGGCGGAGGAGTGGTCCGGGCCCTGGCCCTCGTAGCCGTGCGGGAGCAGCAGGGTGACGCCGGACGTCTGGCCCCACTTCTGCTCCGCCGAGGAGATGAACTCGTCGACGACCGTCTGGGCGCCGTTGACGAAGTCACCGAACTGCGCCTCCCACATGACCAGCGCCTCCGGGCGGGCCAGGGAGTAGCCGTACTCGAAGCCCATCGCCGCGTACTCGCTGAGCAGCGAGTCGTAGACGTTGAAGCGGGCCTGGTCCTCGGAGAGGTAGAGCAGCGGCGTGTAGTCGTCGCCGGTCTCCCGGTCGATGAGCACGGCGTGCCGCTGGCCGAAGGTGCCACGGCGGGAGTCCTGGCCGGCGAGCCGGACCGGGGTGCCCTCCATCAGCAGCGAGCCGATGGCGAGGGTCTCGCCCATGCCCCAGTCGATGGCGTTGTCCTCGACCTGGGCCGCGCGGCGCTGCAGCTGGGGCAGCAGACGCGGGTGGACGGTGACCCGCTCGGGGATGTTGACCTGGGACTCGGCGATCCGCTTGACGACCTCCTGGGAGATCGCGGTGTCCACGAAGACCGGGAACTCGGCCTTGGGCTGCGGCACCTCGGGGACGGCCGGGGCCGTCGTGGCGTCGCGGACCTCGGTGAAGACCTTCTCCAGCTGGCCCTGGAAGTCCTGCAGCGCCTGCTCGGCCTCTTCCAGTGTGATGTCGCCACGACCGATGAGGGACTCGGTGTAGAGCTTGCGCACCGAGCGCTTCTTGTCGATCAGGTCGTACATCAGCGGCTGGGTGAAGGCCGGGTTGTCCGACTCGTTGTGGCCGCGACGGCGGTAGCAGATCAGGTCGATGACCACGTCCTTGTTGAACGCCTGGCGGAACTCGAAGGCCAGACGGGCCACACGGACGACGGCCTCGGGGTCGTCACCGTTGACGTGGAAGATCGGCGCCTCGATCATGCGGGCCACGTCGGTGGCGTACATGGACGAACGCGACGACTCCGGCGCTGCGGTGAAGCCGACCTGGTTGTTGATGACCACGTGCACCGTGCCGCCGGTGCGGTAGCCGCGCAGCTGGGACATGTTCAGCGTCTCCGCGACCACGCCCTGGCCGGCGAACGCGGCGTCACCGTGCAGCTGGATCGGCAGGACCGTGAAGTCCGTGCCGCCCTTGTTGATGATGTCCTGCTTGGCGCGCGCGACACCCTCGACGACCGGGTCCACGGCCTCCAGGTGGGAGGGGTTGGCGGTGAGCGAGACCTTGATCTGCTCGCCGTCCAGACCGGTGAAGGTGCCCTCGGCGCCCAGGTGGTACTTCACGTCGCCGGAGCCGTGCATCGACTTCGGGTCGAGGTTGCCCTCGAACTCGCGGAAGATCTGCGCGTAGGACTTGCCGACGATGTTCGCCAGGACGTTGAGGCGGCCGCGGTGGGCCATGCCGATGACGACCTCGTCGAGGCGCGACTCGGCCGCGGAGTCGATGACCGCGTCCAGCAGCGGGATGACGGACTCGCCGCCCTCCAGCGAGAAGCGCTTCTGGCCGACGTACTTGGTCTGCAGGAACGTCTCGAACGCCTCGGCGGAGTTCAGCCGGCGCAGGATGCGCAGCTGCTCCTCGCGCTCGGGCGACTTGTGCGAGCGCTCGACCCGGTCCTGGATCCACTTGCGCTGCTTGGGGTCCTGGATGTGCATGAACTCGATGCCGGTGGTGCGGCAGTACGAGTCACGCAGCACGCCCAGGATCTCGCGCAGCTTCATCATGGACTTGCCGGAGAAGCCGCCGACCGCGAACTCGCGCTCCAGGTCCCACAGGGTGAGGCCGTGCTCGGTGATGTCGAGGTCGGGGTGCTTGCGCTGGTGGTACTCCAGCGGGTCGGTGTCGGCCATGACGTGGCCGCGGACCCGGTAGGAGTGGATCAGCTCGAAGACCCGGGCGGCCTTGGTGACGTCGTCGTCGTGGGAGACGTCGATGTCCCGCAGCCAGCGGACGGGCTCGTACGGAATCCGCAGCGACTTGAAGATGTCGTCGAAGAATTCGTTGTCGCCGAGCAGCAGCTGGCTCATGATGCGCAGGAACTCGCCGGAGGCGGCGCCCTGGATCACCCGGTGGTCATAGGTGCTGGTCAGCGTCATGACCTTGGAGACACCCAGCTTGTTCAGGGCGTCCTGGGAGGTGCCCTGGAACTCCGCGGGGTAGTCCATCGCGCCGACGCCCATGATCATGGACTGGCCGGGCATCAGACGCGGCACGGAGTGGACGGTGCCGATGCCGCCGGGGTTCGTCAGCGACGCGGTGACTCCGGTGAAGTCGTCCATCGTCAGCTTGTTGTCACGGGCCCGGCGGACGATGTCCTCGTAGGCCTGCCAGAACTCGAAGAAGGTCAGCGTCTCGGCCTTCTTGATGGCGGCGACGACGAGCTGGCGGTCACCGTTCGGCTTCACCAGGTCGATGGCCAGACCGAGGTTGACGTGCTCGGGCTTGACCAGCGTCGGCTTGCCGTCCTTCTCCGCGAAGGAGTAGTTCATCGACGGCATGGCCTTGAGGGCCTGCACCATCGCGTACCCGATGAGGTGGGTGAAGGAGACCTTCCCACCGCGGGCGCGCTTGAGGTGGTTGTTGATCACGATGCGGTTGTCGAAGAGCAGCTTCACCGGGACCGCGCGGACGGACGTGGCCGTCGGCAGCTCCAGGGAGGCGTTCATGTTCTTCGCCACCGCGGCCGAGGGGCCGCGCAGGGTGATGAACTCGGGACCGGCGGGGGCCTGGCCCTCCTCGGCGGCCGGCTTCGCGGCGGGCTTGGCCGCAGCCGCCTTCGCCGGAGCCTTGGCCGGAGCGGCCTTGGCCGGTGCCGGAGCGCTCGCAGCGGGCTTCGCCGGGGTGGCCGGCTCGGCGGCAGCCGGCTTCGGCTCCGCTGCGGGCGCGGACGCCTGCGCCGGGGCGGCCGGAGCGGGGGCAGCACCCTCCGCCGGCTGGCTCGGCGCGGTGGCGCCGCCCGGCTTGTAGTCGGCGAAGAAGTCCCACCAGGCTCGGTCTACCGAGTTCGGGTCCTGGAGGTACTGCTGGTAGATCTCGTCGACGAGCCACTCATTGGGACCGAACGCAGCAGCAGGGTTCTTACCCTGCCCCTCTTGGTCGGTCGAGATGCTCGAGCTGTTGGGGGACTGTAGCGACACGGCGGCAACCGCCCTCTTCCGCTTCCTAAGGTGGTGGACAGCGGGAATAAAGGCTACGCCTGTTGTGACCCTTGGTGCAGGCCGGGAGGGGTACTCGTCGCGTACGTCACATTCCCGGTCGGGTTTCAGGGCATGACTTGGCGGGAAACACACGAAGTTTGCCTCTGTGCGGGTACGAGTGATCGCCACCACACCCGCTGCGGAGTGTTTCCACCATCGACCCTACGTCAGCGGCCGTCAGCTTCGAGCTGACTCCAGCCCCGGAAGAGTGACCCGGATCCGGCAGCCGCGCGGCGACTCGGCCACGCCGATGCGTCCGCCGTGCAGGTCCACCGCCCAGCGCGCGATCGCCAGGCCCAGGCCCGTACCGCCGTCGGTGCCGGGGCCCGAGGGGGCCGGACCGCCGCGGTTGAACCGCTCGAAGACCCGGTAGCGCTCCGCCTCGGGGATGCCGGGGCCCTCGTCCTGCACCTCCAGCACCAGGCTCTGCGGCCCCTCGCCCCGCCGTGCGTGCACCGTGACCCGGCCGTGCCGGGGGCTGTGCTTGATCGCGTTGTCGATGAGATTGGCGACGACCTGGTGCAGCCGCTCGGCGTCCGCGTGCGCGGTCAGCTCCGGCGGCGAGACATCGAGGTGCAGATGGACGTCCGTACGGGTGTGGGTGCCGGAGCCGGCCACCCCTGACAGCCCCGACAGGGTGGCGGCGCCCCGGCTCATGTTGGCCTCCTTGAGCACCCCGGACAGATACGGCCAGACCTCGAAGCGGCGGGAGTGCAGCGGCACCACGCCGTTGTCCAGCCGGGACAGGTCCAGGAGGTGCTCGACCAGGCGGCCCAGCCGCTCGGTCTGCTTCAGCGCCGTGCGCATGGTCTCCGGGTCCGGCTCGCAGACGCCGTCGACGACGTTCTCCAGGACGGCACGGAGCGCGGCGATGGGGGTGCGCAGCTCGTGCGAGACATTGGCGACCAGTTCCTTGCGGTGGGTGTCCACCGCTTCCAGGTCGGCGGCCATCCGGTTGAAGGCGTTCGCCAGGTCGCCGAACTCGTCACGGCGCTCCGAGCGGACCCGGCGGCTGTAGTTACCGTGCGCCATCGACCGGGTGACGTCCGTCATCTCGTCGAGCGGGGCGGTCAGGCTGTTGGCCACGAACTGGGTGATCAGCAGCGAGGCGATGATCGAGAAGATCGTGATCACCCGCAGCTCGGTCGCCGAGTGCATCGCGACGAACACCAGCAGTGTGGTGATGATCACCGAGACGCTGACCAGTGCCCCGAGCGCGGCCTTGACCGAGCGGTACGGGTCCAGCGGGCGCAGGCCCTCCCAGACCCGCTGCCACAGCTCGCGCAGGGGGGTGCATGGCCACCGCGTCATGCGGACGGGGTCTCCAGGGCGTATCCGACGCCGTGGACCGTGCGGATCCGCTCGGCGCCGATCTTGCGGCGCAGCGCCTTGATGTGGCTGTCGACCGTACGGGTCCCGGAGGCGTCCGCCCAGTCCCACACCTCGGCCAGCAGCTGCTCACGGGAGAGCACCGCGCGCGGGGTGTTCGCCAGGCAGACCAGCAGATCGAACTCGGTGGGCGTCAGATGGACGTCAGCGCCGCGCACCCGCACCCGGCGCTGGGCGTGGTCGATCTCCAGCTCACCCAGCCGGAGGATGCCGCTGCGGGGGGTGTGGGCGGCCAGTGCGGCGCGCTCGACCCGGCGCAGCAGGACATGCACCCGGGCGGCCAGCTCCCGCATCGAGAACGGCTTGGTCATGTAGTCGTCGGCGCCGACGCCGAGGCCCACCAGCATGTCGGTCTCGTCGTCCCGGGCGGTGAGCATCATCACCGGCACCGGGCGCTGCGCCTGGACCCGGCGGCACACCTCCAGGCCGTCGAAGCCCGGCAGCATCACATCGAGGACCAGCAGATCGGGCTGCCAGGCCTCGGCGGTGTCCACGGCGGCCGGGCCGTCGGTGGCCGTCTGCACCTGGAAGCCCTCGGCGCGCAGCCGGGCCGCGATGGCCTCGACGATCGTCGGGTCGTCCTCCACGACCAGGACCCGGCGCTGGGCTCCCGGCGTGGCCGCGGCGGCGCCGCCCTGCGTTGTCTGAGTCTGGTCCATCGCCCGCCCCTGCATGTCCCCTGCGTGGTCGCGTATTGCTGGGCAGCAGCGTACGGGCATGGTGTGACTGTCGGCTACGCGCCCTTCCGCGCGAGATGGACCGCGTCGGGGACGCCTCGGACAACGGGGATCTCTTCCGTATGTACCCCGCTGAAACCGGCATTTCGCAGTGCGTCCTCGAAGGCCGGCGAGGGCTGCGCGGACCAGACGGCGAGCACTCCGCCGGGCGTCAGACGGTCGCGGCAGGCGGCGAGCCCGTCGGGGGAGTAGAGGCTGTCGTTGTCCTCGGTGACGGTCCAGTCGGGGCCGTTGTCGATGTCCAGGCACAGGGCGTCGTAGGTGTCCTGGCCCGCGTCCGTCCGCAGATGGGCGACCAGGTCGGTGTGCAGGATCTCGCTGCGCGGATCGGCCAGCGCGGCCGCCGAGACGGCCGACAGCGGGCCCGTGCGGTGCCAGTCGATGACCGCCTCCTCGCGCTCGACGACGACGATCCGGCCCCAGTGCGGCTGCTGGGCCGCACGGGCCAGGGAGAAGCCGACGCCGAGGCCGCCGATCAGCACGGAGGGGCGGGGGCGGCCGGCCGGCAGCGCGTCCAGCGCGGCGTCGATCAGCAGCCGCTCGGACCGGCCGTCGGAGGTGTCCATCAGGAAGCAGCCGTTGGCGATGATCTCGTAGATCACCGGTGACCCGGGGGTGCCGGAGCCGTCGGTTCCGGGGGCTGCGGGGGGTTCGGCCCGTTGCCGCAGCACCACCTCGCCGTACGGACCCTCGCGGCGGTCGAGCGTGCGCGGGGCCTCGGGGGCGCCGGTCGTTGCCTGCGTCGGTGTCACGGGAGCCATGGCGCCATGGTGGCCAATACGGGGTGCGCCGGTCCAACGCTTTGGGGCGGTCGCTCGGGTGCCGCTTCGGTGGTCGCTTTTGGGCGGTATTCGCCGCCGGATACCCGGACGTGAAGTGTCTGCTGACGGTTGCCCCGTGTGATGGATATCACTCTCACAGGTTCTTCATGGGTTGAGCGTGCAGGGTGGTCCGGGACGTAGAGCAGGGCAGAGATTCACGGCCGAGGGACACGGGCGTGGCTCACCGGATGCGCCAGGACGGAAGGGGCCTCGGACTGTGAGCTGGCTGGGAACCGCAGAGAGAATACGGACCGGTCGTGAACCGGCCGCCGCGCCGGGGCCGGAGGCCGGTCGGGGCGGGACGCCGGGCCTGCTGGCCGGCATCCCCCGGCAGCGCGGGGGCCGGACGGCCCGGGCCGACGCCGTTGCGGAAGGGCCGAACGCCCCTGATGCGGCGGTGCGTTGGCGGCCCTGGAGGCTGCTCCCCACCCCCCTCGGCACCCCCTTCACCTTCGGCTACGCCGTGCTCCTCGCGGCCACTTCGCTCTTCGCCGAGTACGCCGACCCTGGGCTGGTCTCCGAACTGCTGCGCGGCTCCAGCACCGATGTCGTCCATCTCGCCCAGGCCCCGCTGCTGGTGCTGGTCGCCAGCGCCTTGTGGATCGCCGGCGGGATGGCCTCCGGGTACGCCGTCGCCTTCCTCTTCGTCCTGACGGCGCTGGAGCGGCGGGTCGGCGCGCTGCGTACCGTCGCGGTCTTCTTCGGCGGCCATGTGCTCGCCACCCTCGCCACCGAACTGCCCGTCGCCTTCTCGGTCGCCGTCGGCCGGCTGCCGGAGAGCTCGCTGCACCGCCTCGACTACGGCATCAGCTTCGGCGTGATGACCTGCACCGGAGCCCTCGCCGGCCTGCTGCCCGCCTGGTCGCGCTGGCCGCTGCTGGCCGGCGTCGGCTATGTGGCCCTGACGGATCTGCTCGCCTACGTGGACCCGCTGAGCGACTGGGGGCATCTGCTCTCGCTCGCCCTGGGCGTGGCGAGCTGGCCGCTGCTGCGCCGCTGGCGCGACCACCGTGCCGCGGCCGCGCCGCTCCTCGGCGATCTGGGCCACCCCGCCCTGCGGGGCGCGCGGACGTACTGAGCGTCAGGCGGCTCTGCCTTGTGCGAGTTGGCCGAGCTCTGCGCAGGGTGGGGTCGCCCAGGGGGCTGGGTGTGGCGCGCACCTCCGGTCACCGCGGCTGCCTGACTGCCGGGGCACGTATCACCACAGGCGGCCCACTTCCCGCGCGGCTATCCTCTGCGGGATGGCACTGGACCAGTACGCCTACTTCGCGCTGTTCAGCCGGCACACCTCGGCGGACGACATGACCTCCCAGCTGGGCATCAGTCCTGACGAGGTAACCGTTCGCGGCAGCCGGTTCACCGAGCCGGTGACGGTTCCGGTCGATCACTCGTGGATGGTCGTCTGCCGGGAACCGGGCCTGCGCGTCGACGAGCAGATCACCCGCATTCTCGACAGGCTCCAGGCCCACACGGACCGCATCGCCGATCTCACCCGGCATCTGGCCGGCACCGGCGGCGGAGCAGTGCTTCAAGTGGTGCGCCGCTTCAACGACACCGACCGCGCCCGGCCCGGCACCGCCGATGTCCCCAACCTCCTCGGCTGGCATCTGGACCGCAGGGTCCTGGACTTCCTCGGTGCCACCGGCGCCGCGCTCGACGTCGACGAGTACGACATGGCCGGAGACAACGACGCCGGGTGAGCACGCGGCTCCGTACTCACCTGGGCGAATGAGCCGTATTCCGGCGGCTTGACAGCAGCATGAGGAAGCCGGGCGTCCCGTGGCTCGGCCGGTCCGGACGGCAGGAGCTACGGCCGCGCCGTCGACCGGTAGGTGTGGGTGATCGCGTAGGCGCAGCCGCCCAGGAGCGCCACACCGGAGAGCACTCCGCTGACGAACGGCACCCAGGCCACGGCGGAGGTGGCCGCCATGCCCAGACCGGTCGCGCCGAGCGCGGTCAGCGTGGCGCCGGGGACGGCGATGCTGCGCCGCTTCCAGACCGCCATCAGCGCGACGAAGTGCAGACCGACGATCAGCGCGATCCAGGCCACGGCGGTCTGCTCGGGAGCGCCCGCCGCCCGCAGCGCGAGATTGCCGCCGATCAGCAGCACCGCCTCGGCCCCCACGACGAACGCGAACTTCCCCCGGAACCAGTCCGCCTGAGGTGCCTCGGCATCGTCCGGCGCGGGCCGGCCGCGGCGCCCCGCCAGCAGCGCGAGCGTGAGCAGCCCGGCGAAGGTGAGCACCGCGAGCACCCGGAGGGCGATACCGATCGCCGGATTCAGCGGGTCGTGGGCGTTGGCGACCACGAAGACCGTCCCGAAGAATGCGCCGATGAAAACTCCGGACATCCGCTGCAACATGCGGTGAAGGTAGCAGTCATGACGGGGTGTGAGGACGGTCGCGACGGGCTTTTCCCGCGGATCCGCCCGGACCGTCCGCCGCTATCCGAGCCACATGAGCATGCCGTCCCCCTCGTCCGCCGCCGCGCGGAAGAAGGGCCGCAACAGCTCGTAGTGCGCGCTGACATAGTCCAGTGGCTCGCCCCGCTCCCAGACGATCACCGGATACACCTCCGCCGCGGCGAGGTCCGCCGGGCCGACACCGGCCGTCAGGCTCTCCGCGGATATCCCCGCCAGCGCCTCCGCGGCGCCTCGCACCTGCTCGGGGGTGAGGTAACGGGGCGGACCGTAGCCCCAGTCGTCGGCTTCCGGGACGGCCTCCTCGCCATGGACGATGTCCACCGGGAAGGACGTGCGGCGCAGCAGGAACCCGAGGGCGTCCCAGGCCTTGTCGATGTCCAGGCAGCGCGCCGGCGCGGGCTCCGGGCACTGTGCGGCTTCGGCTTCCATCCGCCCGCTGACCAGCTTCAGCGCCCACTCCGGATCGCCCAGGGCGCGGTCGAGTTCGGCAGGAGTGACACGCGCGTACTCTCCGATCATGCTCATGGTCCCGAGGCTAGGGGCGACCACTGACAACGCCCGGTGAGCGCCGGGAAGGCCCCGGCCGCAGCGAGAGGAACCGGCCCGGCGCGGCGGCTCTGCGCCGGCTGGGAGAATGGCGGTCCCTTCCGGGCACGGCTCGTGCGGTGCCCGCCGGTCGCAGGAGTACACGCACCTTGTCCCCAGAACGCAAGCCATCGATTCCGGACGTCGGGGAACTCGGCCTGCAGTCCGACTGCGGCAGCTGCTTCGGGCTGTGCTGTGTCGCGCTGCCGTTCGCGGCCTCGGCGGACTTCGCGATCGACAAGGACGCCGGCCGGCCCTGCCCGAACCTGCGGACGGACTTCCGCTGCGGTATCCACAGCGAGCTGCGCCCGCGCGGTTTCTCCGGCTGCACCGTCTTCGACTGCTTCGGCGCCGGGCAGAAGGTCTCCCAGGTCACCTTCGGCGGGCAGGACTGGCGGCAGGCCCCGGGGACCGCCCGGCAGATGTTCGACGTCTTCCCCGTCATGCGGCAGCTGCACGAACTCCTCTGGTACCTGGCCGAGGCGCTGACCCGGCCGGCGGCCCGCCCGGTCCACGCCGACCTGCGCGCCGCCCTGGAGAAGACCGAACGCCTCACCCGCGCCGGCGCCGAGGAGCTCACGGGGCTGGACGTGCCCGCCCACCGGGGCGAGGTCAACGCCCTCCTGCTGCGCACCAGCGAACTCGTACGGGCCGGGATCCCGGGCCGCAAGAAGGAGCGGCGGGGCGCCGACCTCGTGGGGGCCCGCCTCAAGGGCGCCAACCTCCGGGGCGCCAACCTCCGTGGGGCCTACCTGATCGCCGCCGACCTCAAGGGCGCCGATCTGCGCACCGCGGACCTGATCGGCGCCGATCTCCGCGCCGCCGACCTCTCCGGCGCCGATCTCACCGGCGCCCTCTTCCTCACCCAGTCGCAGCTCAACGCGGCCAAGGGCGACGCCGCCACCGAGCTGCCGCAGACCCTGACCCGCCCCGCTCACTGGTAGCGGTCCCGCTGCGGTCCGGCTCGCTCCCCGCCGGACCGTCGTTGATCAACGGGTGCGCGCCCGGCCGTGCCCCCGGATCGCCGCGGCCCCGCCCGGCGGCGGCAACTCCCTGATCGCTCACAGCGAACGCACCCGGGGGAACATCCCCCGGCCCGGCGGCATTGAGTGAGTAAAGCTCAACTTGCTTGCCGAAGGGGAGATCATGGCTTCGACGTCCACATCGCTCACTCTGCCCGTGCTGCCCCTCGATGACGAGGTCGTGCTCCCCGGCATGGTGGTGCCTCTGGACCTGTCCGACGCGGACGTACGGGCGGCGGTGGAGGCCGCACAGGCCGCCGCCTCCTCGGGTAACAAACCGCGGGTGCTGCTTGTGCCCCGCATCGACGGGGAGTACGCCGGGATCGGCACGCTCGGGCGGATCGAGCAGGTCGGGCGGCTGTCCGACGGTGATCCCGGCGCGCTGATCCGGGGCCTGGGCCGGGTGCGGATCGGTTCGGGCACCACCGGGCCCGGTGCCGCGCTCTGGGTGGAGGGCACCACCGTCGAGGAGCAGGTCCCCGATCCGCTGCCCGGAGCGGTGGCCGAACTCGTCACGGAATACAAGGCGCTGGCCACCAGCTGGCTGCGCAAGCGCGGCGCCTGGCAGGTCGTCGACCGCGTCCAGCAGATCGAGGACGTGCCGACGCTCGCCGACAACTCCGGCTATTCGCCGTTCCTGACCACCGAACAGAAGGTCCGGCTGCTGGAGACCGTCGACCCGGTCGCACGGCTGAAGTCCGCCACCGAGGCGCTGCGTGAGCACCTCGCCGAGCAGGACGTCGCCGAGTCCATCGCCAAGGACGTCCAGGAAGGCGTCGACAAGCAGCAGCGGGAGTTCCTGCTGCGGCGGCAGCTGGAGGCGGTCCGCAAGGAACTCGCCGGACTCAACGGCGATCCGGAGGACGAGGGCGACGACTACCGCGCCCGGGTCGAGGCCGCCGACCTGCCCGAGGACGTCCGCAAGGCCGCCCTCAAGGAGGTCGACAAGCTGGAGCGGTCCAGCGACCAGAGCCCCGAGGGCTCCTGGATCCGCACCTGGCTGGACACCGTCCTCGAACTGCCCTGGAACGAACGGACCGAGGACGCCTACGACATCGCCGGCGCCAAGGAGGTCCTGGACGCCGACCACGCCGGCCTGGAGGACGTCAAGGAGCGCATCACCGAATACCTGGCCGTCCGCAAGCGGCGGGCCGAGCGGGGCCTCGGTCTCATCGGCGGCCGTCGCGGAGGAGCCGTGCTGGCGCTCGTCGGGCCGCCAGGGGTCGGCAAAACCTCGCTCGGCGAGTCCGTGGCGCGGGCCATGGGCCGCAAGTTCGTCCGGGTCGCGCTCGGCGGTGTCCGGGACGAGGCGGAGATCCGCGGCCACCGCCGTACGTACGTCGGCGCGCTGCCCGGCCGGATCGTCCGGGCCGTCAAGGAGGCCGGGTCGATGAACCCGGTGGTGCTGCTCGACGAGATCGACAAGGTGGGCTCCGACTTCCGGGGCGACCCGGCCGCCGCCCTCCTGGAGGTCCTGGACCCGGCGCAGAACCACACCTTCCGCGACCACTACCTGGAGGTCGAACTCGACCTCAGCGATGTGGTCTTCCTGGCCACCGCCAACGTCCTCGAAGCCATCCCCGAGCCGCTGCTGGACCGTATGGAGCTGGTCCGGCTGGACGGCTACACGGAGGACGAGAAGGTGGTCATCGCCCGGGACCATCTGCTGCCGCGCCAGCTGGAGCGGGCCGGTCTGGAGCCCGGCGAGGTGACCCTGGAGGACGGGACGCTGCGCAAGCTGGCGGGCGAATACACCCGCGAGGCGGGCGTACGGAATCTGGAGCGCACGGTCGCCAGGCTGCTGCGCAAGGTCACCGCACAGCACGAACTGGGGGAGCGGAAGCTGCCGTTCACGGTCGGAGTGGACCAGCTGCGCCCGCTGATCGGGCGGCCGCACCACACCCCCGAGTCGGCCCAGGACCCGGCCGAGCGGCGCACCGCGGTGCCCGGTGTGGTCACCGGCCTCGCGGTCACCGGCGCCGGCGGCGATGTGCTCTATGTGGAGGCCTCACTCGCCGATCCGGAGACCGGCGCGTCCGGGCTCCAGCTGACCGGCCAGCTCGGTGACGTGATGAAGGAGTCCGCGCATATCGCGCTGTCGTTCCTGCGCTCCCACGGCGCGGAACTGGAGCTCCCGGTCGCCGACCTGAAGGAGCGCGGAGTGCATCTGCACGTACCGGCGGGCGCGGTCCCCAAGGACGGGCCGAGCGCGGGCGTGACGATGACGACGGCGCTGGCCTCGCTGCTGTCGGGCCGGCAGGTCCGGCCGGATGTGGCGATGACCGGTGAGGTCTCGCTGACCGGGCGGGTGCTGCCCGTCGGCGGGGTCAAGCAGAAGCTGCTGGCGGCGCACCGGGCCGGCATCGGCACCGTCATCATCCCCCGGCGCAACGAACCGGACCTGGACGATGTGCCGGCCGAGATCCTCGCCTCCCTGGAGGTCCACCCGGTCGCCGATGTCCGCCAGGTGCTGGAGCTGGCGCTGACACCGGCGTCGAACGGGGCGGCGTCTGAGGTCCCGGCCGCGGCGTGAGGACGACGACGGCCGGTCCGGCTCCCGCAGAGGGGCCGGACCGGCCGCCGCGCCGGTCTCGGGGCGCGTCCGCGTGTGCGGAGACGTCCTGGCCGTTCGCCGGGGTGTGCTAGCCGTTCGCCAGCGCCCGGAGCCGGTCCATCGAGCCGTTGAAGCGGTTGTGGTCACCGACCGTCGGGCCGGTGGAGGTGTACTGCCAGATGGTGTGGAAGCCCCAGCCGGCCGGGAGTTCACCGGCCGAGGAGCCGTAGCGCGGGATCCACAGCGGGTTGACGGCGCCGAAGGCGGCGGAGTTGCCGGTGCACTGTTTCCACCAGCTGGTGGAGGTGTAGAGGACGGCGTCCCGGCCGGTACGCGCCTTGTAGGTGGCGAACCAGTCCTTCATCCAGTTGACCAGGCCGGCCGCGCTCAGCCCGTAACAGGTCGCGCCGTAGGGGTTGTACTCCATGTCGAGCGCGCCGGGCAGGGTCTTGCCGTCCTTGGACCAGCCGCCGCCGTGGTCGGCGAAGTACTTGGCCTGGGCGGCGCCGCTGGAGGTGTTGGGGGTGGCGAAGTGGTAGGCGCCGCGGATCATCCCGGCGTTGTAGGAGCCGTTGTACTGCTGCGCGAAGTACGGATTGGTGTAGCTGGTGGACTCCGTCGCCTTGACATAGGCGAAGCGGACGCCGCTGTTCCAGAGGGTCGACCAGGCGACATTGCCGTTGTGGCTGCTGACGTCCACCCCTTCGACGGAGGCGAGCGAGGCGGCCGGCGGTGCGCCGCCGGCCGCCGTGCCCTCGTGCCGGGCGATCTGGGAACCGGCCCAGTCCTGACCGGGGTGGGTGGGTTCCGGTGCGCGCTTCACGGCCGCGGCGCCGGCGGTGCCGGGCAGGCCGAGGAGGAGGGAGACGAGGGTGAGCAGGATCCCGGCCACGGTCGCGAGGGAGCGTGCGGGGCGGTGGGGGCAGCCGGATCTGAGCACGGACATACGTGCCTCCGAAGATCTCGGTGGGGATGACCTGAGGGGGGAGGAGCGGAGGGAGGAGCTGACGGCATGGCGCAGGCGTGCAGAGACACCGATGTGCGAGGTGCATGACGCGCGGCGGATACCCGGGCCGCTTGGTATGGCCATGCCAGAAATCACGGTACGCGCGTAGACCGACGTGACAAAAGAGGGTCGCTGGGCTGCCGTTGGTCTAATCCTGCGAAATACTGGCCGAGCTGCGGCTTCGGCCGCCGATGGCGGAAACTTTCAGGTGAGGAAACACGGGAATGGGCGCTGACGTGCACAACACCGGAGCCGACGGGACGACGGCGGACGGCGAGCCGACTGGTGTGGACCACGTATTTCTCGCCCTGGAACGTGAATTGGCGGTATTTCTCCGCCGGGCGCGTGCCTCTTCCGGCGAATTGGCACGAGAGGTGCATCCCGATCTGGAGCCCGCCGCATACGGCCTCCTCGTGCGGCTGGCCGATGCCGGCTCCCAGCGCGCCACCGACCTCGCCGGCTACTTCGGGGTCGGCAAGGCCACGATGAGCCGCCAGCTGCACGCCCTGGAGAAGCTCGGACTCGTCGCCCGCGAACCGGACCCGGCGGACGGCCGCGCGGTCCTGGTGCGCATCACCGACGAGGGCCGCGAACGCTTCACCCGCGTCCGCACCGGCCGCCGCGCCCGGTACGCCCGCCGCCTCGCCTCCTGGGACCGCGGCGAGGTCGCCGAACTCGCCCGGCTGCTGCACCGGCTGAACGCGGAGCAGGAGGGCGACGAGGCGTAGCGGCCGCCGTTTCACCGGGTTCCGCGTCAGCCCCGCAAGAGCGGCGGGACATCGCGGAAACCCCTGGTCGCAGCCGTGGCGACCGCCGCGGGGCCGTTCCCCCGCGACGGGAAAAGAAACCCGCCCGCCGGTGATTGTCACGGCGCCACAAAAATCACCGCCGCGTCGTCCCTCGCCTTGCCGCGCGCAAACGCCGCGCACGCCGGGTCCGCCGCCTCCGCGGCCCGCACCCGGTCGATCAGCGCCTGGGGACCCTGCCGGGACACCAGGGCCACACAGTCCGCCCAGGAGCCCTCCCGGAAGACCTCGACCCAGCGGCTCGCGCCGTCGCTGAGGGCGGTCAGGGAGCGGAGGCCGGCGCGCGGGGTGCTGCCGGTCACCGCGCGGGCGGCCACCGCCGGATCGGCGGCCGCGGTGAAGAAGCCGCCCTCCGCATTGCGCAGCGCCTCGACCGCGCGGCCGTACTCCCGCCCCGCCGCGGCCCGTTCCGCCGAGCCGCGGGGCAGCGCCCGTACGGCGGCCCGCAGGTCCCGGACCGCGGGCGGCAGTTCGTCCAGCCGGGAGTCGAGCACCGGATCCACCGAGCCGTCCGCCCGCTCCAGAAGGAGCACCGAATCGGACAGGACGAGGTACTCCACGGTGACCCCGGACCACCGCGCGGCGATCACGGTTGCCTGCGGAGTGCGGACGTGAGAAAGGTCACAGGTGCCCCGGTGGCCGTCAGCTGTCCGGGAGATGGCCGCGGCGAGAGCCTCAGGGAGCGTCATATCCCGGTGTGAAACCGACAGTTCGAGCATTGCGCCACCGAGCCGCGCGGTGAACCACGGCACCCCGTGCGCACATCCGTAGTCCCCTTCCGGCGGTGTCACACCGTCCAGCAGGACCAGAGCTCCGCCCTGACCGGAGGCCGGCAGGGCTACCGATGCGTAGTCCTCGTTTGGGCGTTGGGGATCGCCCGGCTCGGTGGCGAGTGCGATGTGCATACCCGGAAGTCTGCCGGAGGCGGTGGTCCCGCCCCGGTCGGCGGGGGCCCGCGTCGGCGTCGGCGCCCGGTCGGCCGGGGGGCTTACCGGGAGTACGGGTCAGCGGGCCGGCGGCATGCGGGCGCGCATCCTTCCAGGACCGGGACGCATCTCCAAACCCGTTCGGGGGTTGCTAGGGGTTGCGGCAGAAATCGCGGGTGCGCGGAAGTTGATGGTCAAACTCCGAGTGATGTTCACTCCTTCAGGTGGCCGGGCATGTGTTGCCGAGCCACTGCGCGGCGCCGGTGGAATGGTCGTTGCCCGGATCATTGGGGTGAGGTCAGGACATTCGTCGCGACGCGCAGAGCCGGGCTGTTTCCCTTCGCGGAAGTGTGCGCTGCTGCGGTCCTCGCGCAGGTCCGCTCCGCGAGCGGAGAGCGAGCCGGGTCCGCGACGCCACAGGGCGTGAGCAGGCGAGACAGGAATGCGAGCAGCGGTGCGGAAGATGCGGCTTCGAGGCGGCGCAGGGAAGCCGGGTTCACCGGCCGGTTCGATCCCGGGAACGGGCACGGGCTCGGCTCCTGGTAAGGGCCCGGACACGACGGGCAGTGAGGAGCCCACGGGACGGCGTCCCGCGCGAGTGCGCAACCGGCTGGTCGGGGCGGTGGCCGTGGTGGCCGCCGCCGTCATCGGCGCCGGCGCCCCCGGTCTGGCGGCGACGGCCGACCACGCCAACACCGGCCAGCAACTGGTCGATCTCGCCGAGCTGAACGCCCGCGCCATCGCGCTCGCGCACTCCCTCGCCGATGAACGCGACGCCATGACCGCGTATGCCGCCACCGGACGCGGCAGCCGTACCGCCGCGGGAACGGGCGGCACCGGAACCGACGGCGCCGCGGCCGCCCGGCCCCAGCGCGCCCGTGTGGACCGGCAGATCGACGAGCTGCGCTCCGAGGCCCAGGACGCCTCGGGCGACACCGCCGTCTACCGGACCGCCGCCAAGCTGCTGGCCGCACTGCCGCAAACCCGTCAAAAGGCGCTGTCGGGGCCCGGATCGGCCGAGCAGACCTATAACGCCTACACCGAGGCCCTTCAGGCACTCGGTGCGATCAGCGACGACATCGCCCGCGGACTGCCGGCCCGCGCGGACTCCGCCGACGCCGACACCCGCGCGCTGCCCGCCCTCGGCCGCGCCGCCGAACAGGCCGCGGGCACCCGTGCCCTGCTACTCGCCGGGCTCAACGCGGGGGGCAGCCAGCCCCGGCTGACCACCCTCGCCCAGGTCGCCCACCTCCGGGAACAGGGCGCGCTGGGCGACTTCCGGCAGACCGCGAGCCAGGCCGGCCAGGACCGTTACGACCGCACCGTCAACGGCGCGGAGGTCAACACCGCCGAGCGCTATCTGACCCGGCTGACCGACCAGCCCCGTCTGGACGCCCTCGATCTGCGGCTCAGCCGCCAGCGGGTCCAGAGCACCCTCACCACCCGCGTCGGACTGATGCGGGGCGTCGAATCCGCCATGGCCACCGCCGACATCCAGCGGCTCGGCGCGCTGCGCGACGACGAGGTGGCGGAGCTGGAGATCCGCATCGGTCTGGAAGCGCTGTGCCTGCTGCTGGCCGTCGGTGTCGGTGTCTGGGCCGCCCGCTCCCTGACCCAGCCGCTCGCGGCGCTGCGGATCGGTGCCAAGCGGGTGGCCGCGGACCCCGCGCACGAGGAGCCCATCACCTACAAGGGCCGCAACGACGAATTCGCCGTCGCCGTACGGTCCGTCAACGCGCTGCACGCCCAGGTCGGCGAGCTGGCGCGGCGCACCACCGAACTGGAGGGCGAGCGCAAGCGGCTGATCGGCGGCCGGCAGCGGCTGGTCGCCGAGCGCGAGGTGCTCCAGGAGCAGGGCGAGACGCTCAAGGAGGAGATCGCCGATCTCACCGAGCGGCTGGCCGCCCTGCACAACGGTGTGCACGGCCGGTTCGTCAACCTCTCGCTGCGCACCCTCGGTCTCGTGGAGCGCCAGCTCAACGTCATCGAGTCGCTGGAGGAGAGCGAGCAGGACCCGGAGCGGCTGGAAACCCTCTTCAAGCTGGACCACTTCGCCGCGCGGATGCGCCGCAACAGCGAGAACCTCCTCGTCCTCGCGGGCGCGGAACAGCACAGCACCAACCACCAGGGCCCGGTGCCGCTGCTGGATGTGCTGCGCGCCGCGATCAGCGAGATCGAGCGGTACGAGCGGGTGCGCATCCAGTCGCTGCCGCCGCACTCCCAGGTCGCCGGGTTCGCCGCGGACGACCTCAGCCACCTGGTCGCCGAACTCCTGGAGAACGCCACCGCGTTCTCGCCGCCGAACGCCCATGTGGAGCTGTCCGGCTGGCTGCTGGAGAGCGGCGAGGTCATGCTCTCGGTCCAGGACGAGGGCATAGGGATGACCTCGGAGCGGATGGCCGAACTCAACGAGCGGCTGGCGGACGTCGACGCGGCCTCCTCCTCGGAGACTATCGACGAGGCGCTGGGACTCGGGCTGTACGTCGTGGTGCGGCTTGCCGCCCGGCACGGCGTCCGGGTCCAGCTGCGGGACGCCAAGCAGGGCGGCGTCACCGCCGTCATCGTGCTGCCCGGCTCGATCCTGCCCACCCGCCCGGGTCCGACGGCCTCCTCGGCCACCGCGTCCCGGGAGGTGACGCACACCCCGAGCCTGCCCGGTTCGGTCGCCGAGGCGAACTCCAACGCGCTGCCGGCGCGGGCGTCGCGGGCCGAAGCGGCCGCGGTGGACGGCGCGGCGGCCCCCGCCGCGGTCCCGGCCCAGGACACCCCCCGGGCCGGTGAGCGGCCTGACGCCGTACCGGGCAGCGGCCAGGAGGGCACTGCGGACGCGGACCCGACGCCCGCCGCCGACCCGTTCGTCGCCGCCGCGGAACGCGCGATCGACGCCGCCGGGCTCGGCGCCCCGGCCGAACCGGCACCGGCGCCCGCCGCGCAGCAGCCGTCCGGCCCCACCACGTACGCCGCGTCCGAACCGAGCCCGTACGGCCCGCGGTCGCCCGGCCCGTACGGCGCGACCACCAGCGGCAGCGGTGAGCATGTGCGCCCCGAGGAGGAGCCGCTCCCGGCAGGGGAACCGGCGCCCGCGGACACCGGACGGCATGCCGCCCCGGCCTCCGGGCCCGACACGTCCGACGCGCCCGCGGCCGATCCGTACGCCATCGGTCCGGACCAGCACACGCGCGCCGGGACGGACGCGGCACCCACGGACGCGGCGGCACCGGCCGACGCGTCCCCGGCCGGCACACCGGCCGACCCACAGACCGCTGCCGCCCCGCCCGCGGGGAAGCAGCGGACGACCGAGATGGGGCTGCCCAAGCGCACGCCCAAGGTCGTGGCGCAGCAACAGGCGCCCGCCGCCCCGCGCAAGAGCGGAGCGGCCAACGCCGAGGCGCTGCGGCGCCGGCTCGGCGGTTTTCAGGCGGGGGCGCGAGTCGGCCGACGTGAAGTCGAGGCCGAGATTGCGGGAAGTACAGCGGAGCAGACCATCCCACAGACGGACACCGACGGAGCGGGGGCCCCGGGAGAGAGCCACGTTGTCGAGGAGGCACGCGATTGAATGCGCAAGCGCCCACTGCTTACGGACAAGGCCTGAGCAGCCAGGCACGAAATCTGCACTGGCTGCTGACCAACCTGGTGGACGAGGTGCCAGGTATCCGCTCGGTCGCGGTGGTCTCCTCCGACGGCCTGCTGCTGCTGTCGTCCGACCCCGGCCGGGCGGACGAGGTGGCACAGCCGGGGACTGACGGCCCGCGGGGATCCAGCGCGGATCTGGCCACCATCGTGTCCGGGCTCGGCAGTCTCACCAACGGTGCCGCGAAGCTCATGGACGGCGGGTCGGTCAAGCAGACGATGATCACGATGGACGAGGGCAGCCTGTTCGTCATGTCGATCAGCGACGGTTCGCTGCTCGGTGTGCATGCCACCCCGGACTGCGACATGAACGTCATCGCCTACCACATGGCGCTGTTCGTCGGCCGGGCCGGCCATGTCCTCACCCCCGAACTCCGCAGCGAATTGCGCAAGTCGATGGAGAGCGCCCAGTGAGTAGTAGTCCAAAACTCCCCGTACGTGGGGACCGGAAACCCTCGCGCGTGCGGCCGTACTCGCTCACCGGCGGCCGGACACGGTTCGGCCATGTGCTGCTCGTCGAGACGTTCGTGGCCGCGCTGGAGGCGCCCGAGGAGCGCCGCGAGCTCACCTCCGGTGGCTGGGGCGACCGGGTGATGCCGGAGATGCGGGCGATCGTCGAGCTGTGCCGCCGGATGCGCTCGGTCGCGGAGATCTCCGCGCTCCTCAAGATGCCGCTGGGCGTGGTCCGTGTACTGCTCAGCGACCTCGCCGACCAGGGAAAGATTCGCGTCTACGGCACCGGGCACGGCACCGGCCGGCCCGACCGCGCGCTGCTCGAAAGGGTGCTGAGTGGACTTCACAGGCTCTGACACGATATCGGCCGGATCGACGGCGACCGCCGGTTCCGTGGGTCAGGCCGACCCGGCGGCCACGGCCGCCGACGCGGGGCTGCAGAGCTGGCAGACGGACCGTTCGCGGGCACCGATCGCCACCAAGATCGTGGTGGCGGGCGGCTTCGGTGTCGGCAAGACCACGTTCGTCGGATCGGTCTCGGAGATCACCCCGCTCCAGACCGAAGCGGTGATGACGCAGGCCAGCGCCGATACGGACGATCTGACCGCCACCCCGGAGAAGACCACGACCACGGTCGCGATGGACTTCGGGCGGATCACCCTCGACCAGGAACTGGTGCTGTACCTGTTCGGCACGCCCGGACAGCAGCGCTTCTGGTTCATGTGGGACGACCTGGTGCGCGGCGCGATCGGCGCGATCGTGATGGCCGACACCCGCCGCCTGGAGGACTGTTTTCCGGCGCTCGACTACTTCGAGAGCTGCGGACTGCCGTACGTCGTCGCGGTCAACCACTTCGAGGGGACCGAGTCCTTCGCCGTCGAGCACGTCCGCGACGCGCTGACCGTGCCGCCGCAGGTACCCGTAGTGATCATGGATGCGCGGAAGCGGACCACGGTGATCGAGTCGCTGCTCGCACTGGTCGGCCACGCACTGGAGACCGCACCGGAGTAACCGGACCCGTCAGGTCGCGCCCCTCCCCCTCCCCACACTCACCTCCGAACAACCAGCAGTAATAGAGAAGAGCCCGCCATGCGGAAAATACTCATCGTCGGAGCCGGCCAGTCCGGTCTCCAGCTCGCCCTGGGTCTCCAGTCGCAGGGCTATGAGGTCACCCTCATGTCCAACCGCACCGCCGACGAGATCCGTGCCGGCCGGGTCATGTCGACGCAGTGCATGTTCGACACCGCGCTCCAGCACGAGCGCGACCTCCAGATCAACTTCTGGGAGAGCCAGGCCCCGCGCATCGAGGGCCTCGGCGTCTCGGTCGCCGCGCCCGGCAGCCACGAGTCGCCCGAGGGCTCGCAGCGGGCCATCGACTGGGTCGGCAAGCTGGACGGCTACGCCCAGTCCGTCGACCAGCGGGTGAAGATGGCCGGCTGGATGGAGACCTTCGCACAGCGCGGCGGCCAGCTCGTCATCCACGGCGCGGCCGTCTCCGACCTCGACTTCTTCGCGAGCCGCTACGACCTGACGCTGGTCTCGGCCGGCAAGGGCGAGCTGGTGTCCATGTTCGGCCGGAACCCCGAGCGCTCCCCGTACGACGCCCCGCAGCGCGCACTGGCCGTCGCCTACGTCCACGGGCTGGGCCCGCGGCCCGAGCACCCCGACTACGACGCGGTGCGCTGCAACCTGGTGCCCGGTGTCGGTGAGCTGTTCGTCATGCCGACGTACACGGTCTCCGGCCGCGCCGACATCCTCTTCTGGGAGGGCATACCCGGCGGCCCGCTGGATGTCTTCCAGGGCGTCAAGGACCCCGATGAGCACCTCGCCACGACGCTGGAACTGATGGAGAAGTTCCTGCCCTGGGAGTACGCCCGCGCCACCAAGGTCGAACTGACCGACGCCAACGGCACGCTGGCCGGCCGCTACGCCCCCACCGTGCGCAACCCCGTCGGCACGCTGCCCTCCGGCGGTCTGGTGCTCGGTGTCGCGGATGTCGTGGTCGCCAACGACCCGATCACCGGCCAGGGCTCCAACTCGGCGTCCAAGTGCGCCGCCTCCTACCTCGCCTCCATCGTCGAGCGCGGTGACCGGCCCTTCGACGGGGACTGGATGCGGACCACCTTCGAGCGCTACTGGACCACCGCCCAGCACGTCACCAAGTGGACGAACGCGATGCTGGCGCCGCCGCCGGAGCACATTCTCAATCTCATCGGCGCGGCCGGTCAGCTGCAGCCGGTCGCCGACCGCTTCGCCAACGGGTTCAACGATCCGTCCGACTTCGAGAACTTCTTCTATGAGCCGGAGAAGACGAATGCGTATTTGGGGTCTTTGACCGGCTGAAAACCACCTGCGGTGGGGGCTTTCTTCCCGCGTGGGCGGGTGGCACCGCCGTGCTTGGCCCTCCCCACCTTCGGTGGGGAGGGTTGTTTTTTGCGGGATGCCGCCGCGGCGCGGGTTCGTTGTGGTGGCGGTGGCGGTGGCGGGCCTCCGGGGGTGGTGTGCGGGACTGCTTCGCTTTACGTCCCGCACACCACCCCCTCCGGCCCGCCACCTCATGTGGTTGCCGCGGCTGTCCCTGGTGGGGGAGTGGGGCATATGGGGTGGCGGCCGGTGAGTTTCTGCGGGGCTTCGGTGGTCAGTGGGGCTTTCGCCAGGGCCACTTAGGGCCGGTGGAGGGTTTGCCGGCTGGGTCGTACTCGTACTTCCAGCCGCTGGGGAGGCCCAGGCGGTTCACCCTTGCCGGGACGCGGCGGTAGACGTGGACCGTCGGCGGCCGGTCGTTGTCGTTCGGCACCGGCACCTCGTACGTCTTGGGTGGCTGGCCGGTCATGCCGAGCAGGACGGGCAGGACCCGGCCGTCCAGCGGGCCGCCGACGAAGAGGGTGTTCTCGCTTCTCACGGTCTCAGTGTCACACCGTCCCGGCCCGGCGGCTCAGAGCAGATGCGCGGCGTCGCTCACGACGGGCAGGGTGCGGCGGGCCAGATCGCCGGCCGGGCCGTCGGAGGTCTCCAGCTTCAGCGCCGCCCGGGTCACCCGGGCGGTCTGCGGATCCCCGGCCGCGGTCGCGGTCAGCAGCGCGATGAAGTGGTCGACCAGCCAGTTCCGCAGCTCGTCGAGGGTCGGCTGCTTGTCCTCGTCGAGCCAGATCAACGAGGCGGCCTCGACCGCGGTGATCCACATCCGGACGGTCATCCGCAGCCGCAGGCCCGGCTCCGGTTCGCCCAGATGCCGCAGGATCTGGTCGGCCGCGGCCCGCCGTACCTCGTCGACGATCGCGGTCGTGCGGGTGGTCTCCACGACGCTGCCGCCCTGGAGCAGCGCGCTGAACCCGGCGTCGTGCTCATCGACGAACGCCAAGTACCGGTCCAGCGCGCGGGACAGCCGCTGGGTGAGCGGCCCGGTGTCCGGCTCGGCGAAGCAGCGCTCCAGGATGTCGGCCGCGCTGCGCAGCGCGGCCTCGTACAACTGCTGCTTGCCGCCGGGGAAGTAGCGGTAGACGAGCGGCCGCGAGACCCCGGCGGCGAGGGCGACATCGTCCAGGGAGACGTCCTCGGGCGCGCGCTGTGCGAACAGGTCCAGCGCGGCGGTGAGCAATTGGCTGCGGCGCTGCTCCACGCTCAGCCTGCGATAGGCGGGTCGGGGTACTGCTGGGGCGGTGCCGCTGCCGTTCATGAACAGCAGCGTAACCGGCCCGGATGTCGGCTCGTACAGGTGCTCGGGGTCTACCGGGTCCATGCCGTCCGCTTCAGGCCAGCAGGCCCGAGCTCCGCCACAACCTGCGGCCCACACCCCGCAGTACGCCGATCTCGTCCAGGAAGTCGGTCAGCCGCCGGGCACCGGACTGCATCACCTCGCGGCGGTGGCCACTGGCCCTGACCTGGGCGACGGCCTCGCGCCGATCCAGGCCCACCTGTGTGTAGACCGCGGGATTGACGAAGGCGACGGAGAAGACCCGGGCCGCCTCGCCGGAGCTGATCCGGGTCAACTCCCGCTCCCAGCGCGGCGCGGTGACCATCTGGCGGCGCAGCTCCTCGCGGGCGTAGCGCACATGCCGGGCCTCTTCGACGACATGGATACGGGTCACTCCGCGCACGATGGTCTGCACCCGCTCGTCCGGGAAGGTCAGCCGCTGCATCCAGTCCAGGATCTCCTCGCCGAGCAGGGTGCAGGCGAACGACCCCGGGGTGGTGGAGACCGTCTTGAGGATGCGGGCGAGGTTGTGGTTGAGGCGGGAGACCGGGTACGCCGGCGCGCCGCCCTTCTGGATCATGCGCGCGAACATCTTGGAGTGCCGGCACTCATCGGCGATCTCGGTGAGCGCGTAGCGGACGTGCGCGCTGGTCACCGGCTTGTCGTAGATGTGCCGTACGAGCAGCTGCATCAGGATGATCTCGAACCAGATGCCCAGCGAGGCGAGCGAGGCGGCCTCGTGCCGCGACAGGTCCTGCTGCTGCTCCAGGGACATCTTCCGCCACAGCGGGGTGTCGTAGAGCGAGACCAGCTCCGGCGGCCAGAACCACTTGCCTTCTTCGAGGGGCGCGTCCCAGTCGAGTTCGGTGTCGGGGTCGAAGGAGTGCTTGGCGGAGGAGTCGAGCAGTCGCTCGGCGACCTGCTCGCGGTCCTTGAGCAGACCGAGGGCGTCCCGCAGCACGTCGGTGTCCGTCTCGGTCATTGCGGTGGGCGCGCTCGTCATGGCTGTGGCTACCTCGCTACTGGGGTCGGGGCCGGTCCTACCCGCGGTCAACTCTTATGAGACTGCGCGTCAGCAAGCTCGTCAATCCCCTGCGCACGACTTATTGACCCTTCGGTAAGAAACGTGTGAGCCTGCCAACGACCGCCCATGACAAGGCGTTTGGCGAGCCGAGGAGGCGTCCGTGTCGACCCGAGATCTCTACGTACAGGACCCAGGCGACCCCGTGTGGAAGGTGCCCGCCTCCGGCGCGGCCCGCTTCAGCTGGGACTACGACGACGGCCGCGAACGGCTGCTCGCGCTCTACCAGAAGGGCAAGGACAAGCAGTGGGACGCCAATCTGCGGATCGACTGGGATCTGGAGGTCGACCCCCAGGATCCGCTCGGCACCCCGGATGAGTCCATGTCCCTGTACGGCACCAAGTACTGGGACAAAATGACCGAGAAGGACCGGGGCGAGCTGCGTCAGCACTACACCTCCTGGCAGTTCAGCCAGTTTCTGCACGGTGAGCAGGGCGCGATGGTGTGCGCGGCGCGGATCGTGGAATCCGTGCCGGATCTCGACGCGAAGTTCTACTCCGCCACCCAGACCATGGACGAGGCGCGGCACGCCGAGATATACAGCCGTTTCCTCCAGGAAAAGATCGGGATGCTCTACCCGGTCAACGACAATCTCCAGGCGCTGCTGTCCGACACCCTCAAGGATTCCCGCTGGGACATGCCGTATCTCGGTATGCAGGTCCTGATCGAGGGCCTGGCGCTGGCCGCCTTCGGCATGATCCGCGACACCACCACCAAGCCGCTCCCCAAGCAGATCCTCGCGTATGTCATGCAGGACGAGGCGCGCCACGTCGCCTTCGGACGCATGGCGCTGCGCGACTACTACAAGCAGCTCACCGATGCCGAACTCCGCGAACGCGAGGAATTCGTCATCGAGGGCTGCTATTTGATGCGCGACCGGCTGCGCGGTCTGGAAGTCCTGGAGAACTTCGGCATTCCGCATGACGAGGCCGCCGAATTCACCGAGCGCTCCGAATTCCTGCATCTCTTCCGCAAGCTGCTGTTCAGCCGCATCGTGCCGTGTGTGAAGGACATCGGCCTGTGGGGCGAACGCCTTCAGCGGGCCTATGTGGACATGGGCGTCTTCGAGATGGGCGACTCCAACCTCGATCTGCTGATGGCCCAGGACGAGGAACTCGCCGAGAAGCTGGACGCGGAGCGCTTCGCGGCCGAGGAGGAGGCCCGTACGGCGGAGGTCGCGGCGGCCATCGCGGAGGGGGCCGAGGGCTGACCTCCGGGGCGGCCGGCCCCGCGCCCGGCCGTCAGGGCGTCCCGCCGGGAAGCTGGGTGGGCAGAAAGCCGAGCACCTGGCGGCCGAGCTCGTCGGCGTCGGCGTACGGCAGGGAGTGGTGCGTGGTCCCCGCGAGGGTCGCGATCCGTACGCCCGCCAGCGTCCGTTCGGCCCGCGCCGCGACCCGGCGCGGATCGTGCGTCCGGCTGTCCCCGGCCAGGAGCAGCAGGGTCGGCACGGCCGCTCCGGCCCGCGCGGCGTCCGGTCGCGGCCCGGTGACCACCTTCGCGGCCCGGAACTCGACGGCGCCCCGGCCCATCAGCCGCACCAGCGCGGGCGCCGGCGGCGCACCCCGGGTCTCCCACTCCAGGAACCGCCGGGTGCTCCGCTCCCCGGGCCGTACGAACAGCGGCAGCGCCCGCAGCAGATACGACGGCCGGAAACCCGCGAAGCACTGGGTCGGATCGAGCAGCACCAGCCGGTTCACCCGCCCCCGGGCTCCTGGGGCGGAACCCCCGCCGGCGGTGTGGACGGCATAACTCAGCGCGAGCCAGCCGCCGTACGAGTGCCCGAGCAGCGCGGCCGACGCCAGCCCCAGCCCGCTGAACACGCCGTCGAGCCAGTCGAGCAGATCCTCCGGCCGCCGCAGCGCCCGCCCGGTGTGCGCGCTGAGCCCCGGCCCGCCCATCTGGTCCACGGCGTGGACCCGGTGCGTACGGGCGAGCGTGGCGGCGAGGGCGTACCAGACGGCCGAGGTGGTGCCGCCGCCGTGCAGCAGCACCAGCGGCGGGCCGTCGGCCGGGCCGCAGACATTGACCCGGGTGCTGCCGAACTCCGACGGCAGATCGAGCCGTTCCACCGGGACCGGCCACAGCGCCATGGCCTGCTCGTAGGCCTCGCGAAAGGCCGCGGTGGGGGTGTGCGCAGGGGTGTCTGCTGTCATGGTGCACCTCCGGAACGGGACGAAGAGACGCACGAGGCCCATGGCTACTGCCTCGCTCGGCAAGTATCTCGCTGAGCGAGGTAATAATGCGGGAGTCCGGAAAGACGGGAAAGAAGGGCGGCGGTGGATGGCGCGGCAGCAAGCGGCGGAGGAACCGGCGGGGGAACCGGGGGAGGAACCGGCGGAGGAATCGGGGGAGCAACTGGCGGAGGAACCGGCGGGGATGGACCTGGTTCATCTGCTGCGGGAGGTGACCCTGCGACTCGATCTCGCGGGAGCGCGGTTCGCCGGACGCAACGGCCTGCACCCCACCGATCTCCGGGCCCTGATCAGCCTGCTGGACGCGGCGCGGGCCGGCGACGAGTCGACCCCCGGCCGGCTCGGCGACCGGCTGGGCCTGAACTCCGCCGGCACCACGGCGCTCATCGACCGCCTGGAGCGGCTCGGTCTGGTCCGCCGGGTCCGCGACACCCGCGACCGGCGCCGCGTCCTGCTGGAGGTCGACGACCGTGCGCTCGCCCTGGGGCAGTCGTTCTTCGGCCCGCTGATCGACCGCACCCTCGCCCTGCTCGCCACCTTCGAGGCCGGCGAACAGGCGGCGGTCCGGCGGTTCCTGAGCGGGGTGCGGGACGAGGTGAGGGAGGAAGGGGCGTAGGGAAGGCCTGGGAGGGGGCCTAGGTGGGGGCGTTGGGCCGCCTGCCGCTGAGTGGCACCTCCCGGCACCTCCCCGGAACCCTCAGCGTTTGCCCGACCGCGCCAGCCAGAGCCCCTCGTGTCGGGACACCTCGATAGGACGGCCGAAGCAGGCCGTCATCCGCTCACCGGTCAGCACCTCGTCCACCGGGCCGGATGCCTGCACCCGGCCGTCGCGCAGCAGCAGGGCGTTGCCGATGGCGGGGGACAGCTCCTCCAGGTGATGGGTGACCGTCACGGTCGCCAACTCCGGGCGCCCCACGGCCAGTCGGTGCAGCGCATCGATCAGATCCTCGCGGGACGGCAGGTCGAGGGCGTTGAACGGCTCGTCGAGCAGCAGCAGCCGGGGTTCGGCCATCAGCGCCCGGGCGATCAGGATCCTGGCCCGCTGGCCGCCCGAGCACACCCCGAACGGGCGGTCCGCCAGCTCCTTGCAGTCCAGCTCGGTGAGCAGCTCGTGGGCGCGCTCACGGGTGGCCTCGTCGTACTTGCGCCACAGCGGCTGGACGGTGCCGGTCGCGCCGGTCAGCACGACCGTGTGCCCCGTCGCGTCCTGCGGCACCTTTTGCGCGCCGGAGACCAGCCCGATGACGGCGCGCAGCTCGCGGACGTCCACCGAGCCGAGGCGGTGGCCGAGCACCTCGACGGTGCCGACGGTGGGGAACATCAGCGCGCCGACGAGACGCAGCAGGGTGGTCTTGCCGGCGCCGTTAGCGCCGAGCAGCGCCCAGTGCTCACCGGACCGTACGGTCCAGTCGATCGCGTCGAGGATGACCTGCCCGGTGGTGTAGCGGCGGACGCCGACACCCTCCAGGGCGGCGATCACGCGGGCGGCTTCGGGAGCCGGATGAGGTGCGGTCCGTCCGGACGACGGTGCGGACTGCGCGGGCTCCCGGGGCGGCGAAGGCTGCGAAGGCTGCGTAGGGCTCATCGCCGCAGATTAGCTGCGTAGGGCATCTTTCTGTGTGGGTGTCCGCGGTGCGGACCCGGCGGACGAGCGCGGCCGGCCGGGGTCGGGCGGGGTCGGGCGGGGTCGGGCGGATGAGCGCGGCGGGCTCCGGCGCACGAGCGCGCGGGCCGGGCCCGGCAGGCGAGTGCGGCGGGCCCGTCCCCGGCGGACGAGCCCGCGCGGGCCGGGCCCCGGCGGCCGTTACGGCTCGGACAGTCCCAACAGCGCCCGCACCCGGGCGTACTTCGCCGTCAGCCGCTCCCGCGTCGGCGCGTCCAGTACGGCCAGCCGGTCCGGATCGGCGTTGTGCGCGAGATCGGACTCCTTGACCAACAGCGCCCCCGGCGTGGCCAGAATGCGTGCGGTGTACGCCTCGACCGGTTCGTCCGCCCGCTTGGTGACGGCCAGGACCATCGCCTTGACCGCCCCGCTCAGCGCCGCACCTGCCAGCCACTCCTCGCTCAGCGCCCCGTCCTCGACCGCGTCGTGCAGCCAGGCCGCGGCGATCTGCTCGTCACTGCCGCCCCGTTCGCGCACGCCCGACGCGACCGCCGCCAGATGCTCGGCATACGGGCGGCCCGCCTTGTCGGTCTGCCCCGAGTGCACGCGCCGGGCCAGCGCCTCCACTTCGGCCAGGGACAGCAGCGGGGGCGGGGCGGGTTCCATGGGCGGGATCGCGTCAGCCATACGGCCATTGTGACGCGGGGGCGGCCCTGGTGACGTTCGGCGGACCGTGGTGACGCGGGGGCGGTCCTGGTGACGTTCGGCGGACCGTGGTGATGCGCAAGCGGCCGGAGTCCCAGGAGCCGGGAGGGGCGTCAGCGCGCAAGGGCCTCAGCGCACCGCCTCCGCCATCACCGCCCGCGCGATCGGCGCCGCGCTCCCCCCGCCGCTGATGTCCGCACGGTCGGCGGCCGCGTCCTCGACCACCACGGCCACCGCCACGGCCGGCTCATAGCTGTCCTTCGCCCTCGCCCAGGAGATGAACCAGGCGTACGGCGTCCCCTCGTTGCGCACACCGTGCTGCGCGGTGCCGGTCTTGCCGCCGACCGTGACGCCCTTGATGGCGGCCCGTCTGCCGCTGCCGTGCGCGACGACGTCGATCATCATCTCCTGCAGCTGCTGCGCGGTGACCGGCCCCATCACCTGGCGCGTGGGACGGGGCGGACCGGCCGCGATCATGACACCCCTGGCATCGGTCACCTTGTCGACGAGCGACGGCGGCGCCAGCCGGCCCCCGTTGGCGACCGTCGCCGAGACCATCGCCATCTGGAGCGGCGTGGCGGCGGTGTCGTACTGCCCGATGGCGGACAGCGCGACCTGGGAGGCATCCATCCGGGTATCGAAGTTGCTCGGCGCGACCGGCGAGGGGATGCGCAGCCGAGGGTCGTTGAAGCCGAACCGCCGGGCCATGGCGGCCATGTCCCGCAGCCCGATCCGGGCACCCAGCCGCGCGAAGACGGAGTTGCAGGAGGCCCGGAAGGCGTCCTTGAGCGGGGCGTCCTCGCAGCCCTCCGCGTCATTGCCGAGCAGGGTGGCGGTGCCGGGCAGGGGGTAGGGATCGGGCGAGTCCGTAGGGGCCTCGATATCGGTGACCTTGCCGCTCTCCAGCGCGGCCGCCGCGGTGACGACCTTGAAGGTGGAGCCGGGCGGGTAGGTCTGCTGCAGCGCCCGGTTGAGCATCGGCCGCGGCCCGGCACGGTTCAGCCGGTGCCAGGCCGCGCTGACCGCGGCGTCGTTGCCGGACAGCTCACCCGGGTCGTACGAGGGCGTGCTCACCAGCGCCAGGACCCTCCCCGTACGCGGCTCGATCGCGGCCACCGCGCCCTTCTTGCCCCCCAGCCCGTCGAACGCGGCGCGCTGCATCCGGGGGTTGACGGTGGTGTGGACGCTGCCGCCCGGACGGTGGGTGCGGGTCAGCTGGTCCCACCAGGGGAAGGTGGCGAGCCGGTCGTCGAAGCCGGCGAGGACGCCGTCCTCGGCGCTCTCCAGCAGCGAGGTGCCGTAGATCTGCGAGGAGTAGCCGGTGACCGGCGCATAGAGCGATCCCTCGGTGTACGTGCGCTCGTAGCGCAGCCGCCCGCCGCTGTCCCGGGAACCGGTGACCGGCCGGCCCGCGACGAGCACGGCGCCGCGCGGCTGCTCGTAACGGGCGATCGGCCCCCGGCGGTTGGCCGGGTTGGCGCCGTAGCTCTCCGTCTCGACGACCTGCACCCGCGCGGCGTTGACCAGCAGCGCAACGAGGAGAAGGAAGGAGAACGCCGCGGTGTGCCGAATACAGCGGATCAACGGCCGGCCTCCGGGGAGGGGGCGTCATCGGCGACGGCCGGCGGCGGGGCTGCCGGGGGCCGGTCCTGAGCCTGGGGGCGGGCCTTCGACTGGGTCTGGGCGTGCGCCTGCGTTTGCGACTGCGACTGCGTCTGCCCCTGCCTCTGACCCTGCCCCTGCGACTGTGTCTGTCCCTGCGGCTGTGTCGGGGCTTGCCCCTGTCTCCCGGCCTGGGACCGCGTCTGGCCCTGGGATCGCGTCTGGTCCGAGGACCGCATCTGGTCCTGGGACCGCGTCGGCTTCAGAAACCCCACCACCCAGCTCCCCGCCCCGAACCGTGCCTCCCTTCCGGCCTCATGTGCCCCCTGGCCCCTCGCCGGGCTCGCCGTCGGGCCCCCCGGAGGGCTCCCCGAAGCGCTGCCCGACGAGGCGACTGACGAGGTGCCCGACGAGCTGACCGCCCCTGCCCCGACACGGCTGCCCATACGGCCCCCCACACCGCTCCCTGTACCGCGGCTCCCCGTGCCGCCCGCCGTCCCACTCCCCGTGCCGTTCCCTTCCGGCCGTGGCGTCCGCGCCCGGTCGCTGATCCGCAGAAGCAGCGCGATGATGATCCAGTTCGTGACGACGGACGACCCGCCCTGCGCGAGAAACGGCATCGCCATCCCCGTCAGCGGAATCAGTCCCGTCACCCCGCCCGCGATGACGAAGACCTGAAGGGCGGGCAGCACCGCCAGCCCCACGGCCAGCAGGCTGCCGAACGGGTCCCGCAGACCGAGCGCGGCCCGGTAGCCGCGGGCCACCAGCAGCGCGTACAGCAGGAAGAGCGCGGTCAGCCCGGCCAGCCCGAGTTCCTCGCCGAAGGTCGCCAGGATGAAGTCGGACTTCATGGCGAAGCCGATCAGAGAGGAGTGGCCCTGGCCGAGGCCGGTGCCGAGCATCCCGCCGGCGGCGAACGCGAACAGCGACTGGGCGAGCTGCCCGGGCCCCCGGCCCGCCGCGATACCGGCGAACGGATGCTGCCAGTCCTCGACCCGGCTGTGCACATGCGGCTCCAGCGTGCCGACGGCGGCCGCCCCGACGCCCGCCAGGACCAGCCCGACCGCGATCCAGCCGATGCGCCCGGTGGCCACGTACAACAGGACGACGAAGATGGCGAAGAAGAGGAGCGAGGTGCCCAGATCACGCTCCAGGACCAGCACCGCGACGCTGATCAGCCAGATCGCCACGATCGGTCCCAGCACCCGGCCGGTGGGGAGCCGGAGCCGCCCCACCCGGCGTCCCGTGTGGGCCAGCGCGCTGCGGTTGGCGGCAAGATAGGCCGCGAAGAAGACGGTGATCAAAACCTTGGCGAACTCGCCCGGCTGAATGGAAAATCCGGCGATACGGATCCAGATCTTCGCCCCGTTGATGGCGGGGAAAAGAATCGGCGCCGCCATCAGCAGCAGCGCGAGCGCCGCACAGACATAGGCGTACCGCTGCAGCATGCGGTGGTCGCGCAGCAGCACCACCACCGTGATGAAGAGCCCGACGCCGACCGTCGACCACATCAGCTGGGTGGGCGCGGCATGGTCGGCCGGGGTCTCCAGATCGAGCCGGAAGATCAGCACCAGCCCGAGCCCGTTGAGCAGCACGGCGGTGGGCAGCAGCAGCGGATCGGCGTACGGGGCGCGAAAGCGGACGGCGAGATGCGCGAGCAGCGCGAGTGCGCCGAGCCCGGCCCCGTACCGGACCGCGCCGCCCGGCAGCGCATGCCCTTTGGCCAGCCCCACGACCACATATCCGCAGACGCTGATCAGGACCGCGCCTACGAGGAGGGCCAGTTCGATGCCCCGTCGCTTGGGCAGCAGCGGCAAGGGTGGGGGAGTGTCCGCCGGGCGTGCGGCCGCCGTCCTTGCCATTGCCGTCATGCCTGGCAACGTAGCAAGCGGCGACCGTTATTTCCGTTATGCCGGATGCGACGTTCGGGGCGTACGTGCCCCCGCATGCCGGTTCCGCCTCAGGTGGCCCCGCCTCAGCACCACCGCGGGTCCTCCCCGTCGTTCACGATGTCGCGCGTCGAGGACCAGACGTACGAGGCATCGCTGAGCCTGAACCAGACGGGGTTGCCCTCGACGCGCTGCCCGTTGACCCGGCAGGTGATCCCCACCACGGCCCCGTACTCCTTCATGCCGATCGCGCTGTACTCGGTGCTCGGCCCGGTACGCAGCACCAGGCCCTCCTTGGCGACGACCCGGCCCTCGTACTCGACGAGCTCGTCGTCCTCGCCGTCGTCGGCCGCCAGGGCAGGGCCGGCTGCGAGGACCCCGGCCAGCGCACCGGTCAGAAAGCAAAGGGCGAACGTGCCGAACTTGCCGGACTTCGACTTCGGAAACATGCGCTTCCTCCTGCGAAGGGGAGAGTCCCAGGGGAGTCCCTGTGGGGTGAATCGAGCGGAGTTGCCGGGCGTCACTGGACGGACGGGCCGGGGCCGAAGCCCCGCCGGTGCGGTGCCTGGCGCACCCTTCCCCGGCTGCGAGTGCGGCTTCCCTCTGCCGCGCGCCGCCCTCTCACGCCGCGCTCGCCGTGCCGCCTACCTCGCTCCCCTCTCACGCTAAGGAGGCCGCGGAGAGTCCGCAACTCATCACGCTCTGTAGTGGGGGGTGAGGTGGGGGTCGGGGATTGGGGTCGGGCCCGCGTCGGAATCCCGGCCGGAGCCGGGGCCGGGGTCGGAGTCGGATCTGGGCCCGAGGTCGGGGCCGGGGCCGGGGTCGGAGTCGGGGTCGAGGTCGGGGAGTCGGAGCCGGAGCTGGGCCCGAGGTCGGAGCCGGAGCCGACGGGACACCGCCATGAGGCCCGCAGCGCCCCGACGCCCTGACGTCCCGACGTCCCGCCCGAGACTCACGGAGGCCCGCCGCCCCGCCGCCTTAACTCATCCTCCCCAAAGTGCCGTTCACCTCCCCGCGCGGCACCCCGCGCGGCACCCCGAGCGCCCGCCCACCGCACCCACCATCGAGCGACAACCCCACAAGGCCCGCCCCCCGCCGCAACGGCAAGCGGCTGTATGGCATCAATGGCGACGGTGCCGGCCTACTGGGAGCGCCAGTTCGCCGTCATGCGAGGAAGTGCGCGAGGGCGGCGGGCGCGTGGAGCGGCGGGGACATGTCTAAGGGAAGTGTCAGGGATGAACCAGGGGTCCCCCAGGGGCATCCCGGGTTGTTCCGTGAACGCGGACAATGGCACTTTGTAAACTCGTCCAGACCGAATAGAAGAAGAAGGCCGAGGCCGAGCTCGTCACGCTGATGCGGACGACCGAAGACTCCGGTCGATGGCATGGACCTGTGCCATGACCACCGTAAGCGAGGGGCTATGGCGTACGTCACACCCGTGCACGCCGAGTGGAGGTTCCGTGCTGCACCGGCCGTCTTGGGCCGCCGAGCGCGGGTGACCGTCCCCCTCGACGAAAGGCAGTATTAGCGTCATGACGACTCTCCGTTCCCGGATCATCGCCTGGGCCGGCCGTATGTATCTGGCGAGAACACAGAAGAAAGGCTTCGACCTGTCTCGAATGTCTTTCTTGCCCGAGTCCGTCCTGATGCCATTGCGGCGCGACGGCCTCAACCCTGTGGGCGATTTGGCGGCCGTCCGGGAGCGGGAGCCCGTCAGCAAGCTTCCCGTGCCGATAGCTGCCAACGTCTGGCTGGTCACCGGCTACGACGAGGTCAAGGCGGTGCTGGGAAAGGCCAATGCCTTCAGCTCGGACTTCACCAACCTCGTCGGCAAGGCCGGCGCCGGTGCCGAACAGAATCCCGGCGGACTCGGATTCGCCGACCCGCCCGTGCACACCCGTCTCCGCCGGCTCCTGACCCCCGAATTCACCATGCGGCGCCTCGGGCGGCTCACGCCCCGCATCCATGAGATCGTCGAGGAACGCCTCGACGCGATGGAAAAGGCGGGCAAAGACGGTGACCCGGTGGACATCGTCCACTCATTCGCCCTCCCCATCCCCTCCCTCGTCATTTGCGAACTCCTCGGCGTCCCCTACGAGGACCGCGCCGACTTCGAACGACTCAGCGCCGCCCGCTTCGACCTTTTCAGCGGAGCAAACGCCTCCTTCGGCGCCATATCCGAATCGCTTTCCTATTTCCGGGACATCGTCAAGAAGCAGCGCGAAAACCCGGGCGACGGCCTGCTCGGCATGATCGTGAAGGAACACGGCGACTCGGTCAGCGACGAAGAACTGGCAGGTCTCGCCGACGGTGTCCTCACCGGCGGCTTCGAGACCACCGCCAGCATGCTGGCGCTCGGCGCCCTGGTTCTCCTCCAGGACCCGAAGCACTTCGCGGCCCTTCACGACGGCGATGACGTCGTCGACAGCTACGTCGAGGAACTCCTCCGTTACTTGACCGTCGTACAGGTGGCCTTCCCGCGCTTCGCCCGCGAGGACCTGGAAATCGGCGGCGTCCAGATCGCCTCCGGAGATGTGGTGCTGTGCTCACTGAGCGGTGCGGACCGGGACGGCAAACTGGGCCCGGAAATGGAACAGTTCGACCCCACCCGCAATGTCCCCTCCCATCTCGCCTTCGGCTACGGAATTCACCGCTGCGTAGGCGCGGAACTGGCCCGCATGGAACTCCGCGCCGCCTACCCCGCTTTGGTGCGCCGCTTCCCGAACATGCGCCTCGCCGCCAATCCGGAGGACCTGGAATTCCGCAAGCTCTCCATCGTCTACGGAATCGAATCCCTGCCGGTACGCCTGAACGGCTGACCCCACACCGGCTCCGCGTCCCCCACTGACCGGGCACTTGGCCGAGCGGCTTGGTGCCCGGTTTTTGGCTGTCCGGCCCGCCGACGGACGCGCACGCGCTCCCCCCCCCCGGCCACCGAGCGCCGAACGCCACGCCACGCCATGACGACACGCGCGGTACCTCCCTCACGGGAAGGCGGTACCTCCTAGCCAGAAGACCGACACACGGCCCGGCACATTCCGTCACGGGCAAAGCGGACGACGTCCCCGGTTCCCCTGACCGCGGCACGCAGCTACGAGACCATGGCTGTCAGCGGGACCACGTCGGGAGGGGACGCGTGCACGCGCAGGAGACCACGTTCAGCAAAATCGTCCAGGGTGAGAAGCAGTTCCAGATTCCGCTGTATCAGCGCACTTACAGCTGGCAACGAGAAGAGCTGCGGCAACTGTGGGACGACGTACTGGAATTGGTCGAAGACCATCTGGACGGCAGGCAGCCGGCCGCGCATTTCGTGGGATCGGTGGTCCTTGCGCCGGGCCGGATCACTGCGGGTGGCATACAGCGCTGGCTCGTGGTCGACGGCCAGCAGCGGCTCACCACGCTCATGCTCGCCTTCACCGCCCTGCGCGACCGGCACCGGGAGCGCGGCGCCGACAAGAAGGCCGCGCGCATCCATGACCTCCTGCTGGTCAACAGCTACCGGGACGGGGAGGACCGCTACCGGCTGCTGCCGACCCAGGCGGACCGCGACGCATTCACCGCCTGCGTCGAGTCCTCACCGAAAGCGGGCGGCCCCGGCAATGTGGGTGCCGCCTACCGGTTCTTCTTCGGAGCCCTGACCGAGGGCGAGGAGAACGGAGGCGAGGCGTGGACGGACGCGGTGGAGACGGTGTTGGGCGGCCTGCTGTCGATCGTCGAGATCACCGCGGCCGAGGGCGACAACGTCTACCGGATCTTCGAATCGATCAACAACACCGGTGTGGGCCTCAGCCAGAGCGATCTGCTGCGCAACTACCTCTTCATGTGCCTACCGAACCGGGGCGAATCGGTCTACCGGCATCTCTGGCTGCCCATGCAGGAACTCCTCGGCCCGGAGAACCTGGAGCTGTTGGTCTGGCTCGACCTCGTCGTCGCCGGGAACAGCAGGGCCAAGCAGAGCGAGATCTACCGAGACCAGAAGAAGCGCCTGGAGCCGCTCAGCGGTGACGAGGACGCGCTCCAGGCCGAGATCGGTCAGCTGGCACAGCGGGCGGAGCGGCTCATGCGCATCCTCGAACCGGCGCGTGAGACCGATGAGGAACTGCGGGCGGTCCTGGAGCGGCTGTCCCGCTGGGGCGGCCAGACGCACTACCCGCTCGCACTCGGTCTTCTCGACCTGGTCGACACCGGCCGGACCACGGCGCGCGAGGCGGCCGATGCCCTGGCGTACGCGGAGAGTTATATGGTCCGGCGCCTGATCACCGGACTGTCGACCACCGGCAGCAACCGGGTCTTCATGGAGCTCCCCAAGGAACTGGAAAAGGGCGGTTCACCGGCTGAAGCCGTACGCCGGTTCCTGTCCAGGAACAAGACGGGAGCCCGTGTCTGGCCCGGCGACGAAGCTGTCCGCGAAGCGATCCGCACCCGGCCCTTCTACAAGGCGGGCCGGAGCACTCAGCGTTTCCAGGTACTGCGCCGGCTGGAAGAGAGCTACTGCCCCACCGAGCCCGTCGACTACGACAAGGCGCACCTCACGGTGGAGCACGTCCTGCCGCAGCGCCCGGCACAGCAGTGGTTCGACCTGCTCGCCGAGGAGGCCGAGGACGGCCAGAGCGCGGACGAGCTCCACGGCCTGCTGGTGCACACCCTGGGCAACCTCACCCTCTCCGCGGACAACGCCCGGCTGTCCAACCACCCCTTCCGCCGCAAGCAGCAGATCCTCGACTCCAGCGCCCTGCGCATGAACCAGCAGATCGCGGCACAGCAGCGCTGGGGCCGGGCGGAAATCCTCACTCGGGCCGCCGAGCTCGCCGAGAAGGCCGTGCAGTTGTGGCCCGGCCCCATCGAGGGCATGGTCCACGCGGATGACGAATGGCCGGGCTGGCGTGAACTGCGTACCGCCCTGCTCGCCATGCCGGCCGGGACATGGACGTCGTACGGCGATCTGGCCGCGCTCATCGGCACCGCCGCCATCTCGGTCGCCGGCCATGTCGCGTCCAAGCCCGGTCTGCACTGCTCCTACCGCGTCATGACCTCGGACGGCCGCATCGCGGAGGGCTTTCGCTGGGCCGACGACCAGCACACGGGCGACCCGCAGGTGTTGCTGGAGGCGGAAGGGGTGCCCTTCGACGACAAGCGCCGGGCCGATCGCGCCCACCGCCTGACCACCGCCGACCTGGCGGCTCTGGTGGGAAAGGACGGCTCCGAGGAGGCGCCACCGGCAGCCCGCGCGGACGACGAGCCGCAGGCAGCGACCCGCTTCGAGACGCTGCTGCGCGACAATCAGACCCCGGAGACGGTCGAAGGGGTCCTGACCGCCCTCCGGTTCTGGGAACGTCAGGGCGGCCACCGCGCATACGGCAGGGCCAGCGAGACCAGCTGCTCCCCTCTGATCACCGTGGGCAACGCACCCGGGGCACCGGCCCTGTGGCCGATCGCGATCTACCCCGTGACCGGAACCGTCGAGGTGGTCTTCCAGCATCTGAAGCGCCGCCCGCCGTTCGACGACGAGCCCCTGCGCCGCGAGCTGATGACGCGGCTGAACGACATCGACGGCATCGACCTGGCCGAAGCGAAACTCGACCTGCGCCCGTCCTTCCCGGTCGAGGTCTTCGCCGAGAAGGGGGACGACATCTCCGCGGTACTGGAATGGTTCCTCCACACCGTGGTGCTCGCGACCGCGCACCGAACGCCCGACGGCGACGTTCCCGCCGCCCGCACGTGAAGAGGACCGCAACGGGGGCCGCGGAGCGAGGCGATGCCGGCCCTTCGGCGCTTGGAGAAGTGCGCACACAGTTCGCGGAGAAGCGCGGACAGAAGGATGAATGGAGAAGTGCGCACTGAGTAAAGAGAAGCCGAACGCGAAAAGACCCTCTCCCAGTTTTCACTGGACAGAGGGTCCTTCGGGCACTTCCTGCGAAGTGCCCCCGGCAGGATTCGAACCTGCGCACACGGCTCCGGAGGCCGTTGCTCTATCCCCTGAGCTACGGGGGCGTTGCCGCCTGTGTTCTCGTGGCGACGGGTAGAACACTACCAGCTCTGATGGGGTGTTCATGAACAGGTTTCGCGGGAGGCGGGTGAGGGGCTGGAAGGGGTGGCCGGGGGTCCTAGCGCATCTGAGGGCCGTGGTGCGTGACGCTCGGGGAAAGGTCCCTCGCACGGGGGCGGAAGTGGGGAAAACCGGGACGCAGTCACAGGCGGGGTCCTAGTCTCATGGTGTGCCTGGCTTGTCCGGTCGGATCCTTGTTGTCGACGACAACAAGGTGATCCGCCAGTTGATCAGGGTCAATCTCGAGCTGGAGGGCTTCGAGGTCGTGACCGCGGCTGATGGTGCCGAATGTCTGGATGTCGTGCACCACGTGAGACCTGATGTCGTGACCCTTGATGTCGTGATGCCGCGGCTCAACGGTCTGCACACCGCGGCGCGGTTGCGCTCCGATCCGCGGACGTGGGACATCCCGATCGCCATCGTCAGCGCGTGCACCCAGGGCGAGGTGGACAACGGCGAGACGGTGGGCGTGGACGCCTTCCTCGCGAAGCCGTTCGAGCCGGCCGAGCTGGTACGGACCGTGGGGATGCTGGTGCGTGAGGGCCGGCAGCGGCAGCGGGAGCGTGGGCCCGCGGGTGGGGCCGAGGAAGAGGACGGGGAGAGCGACGGGGGCGGGGGAGGGGCGGGGCGCGGTGCCTCGTCCGGTGAGGTCGCGGCGTCCGGTGGGGTCGGCATGGTGGATGCGGGCGGGGAATAGCCGGAGAGGTGACCGGGCGCCCTGGATCGCTGTGCGGATGTCCACAGGGCGAAACCGGGTCGCATAGGTACCCCTGGTCTCCCATACGCTTGTCCTGTGACCCCCGCTGAGCTCTCCCGCACCGTCCTGCGCTCCGTGCGTGGTGCGGTGGAGGAGCAGGAGCTCTCCGTGCCCGTACCTGCGCGGATCGTGGTGCAGCCGCCGCCGCGGCCGGGGTGTGGGGACTACGCCTCCAATGTCGCGCTGCAGCTCGCCCGGCAGGCGGGCCGGCCGGCCCGGGAGGTCGCCGAGATCCTGCGGAAGCGGCTGATCGGGAGCGCCGGGATCACCCGGGTCGAGATCGCCGGGCCGGGATTTCTGAACTTCACGCTGGGGGACGGGGCGCAGGCCGCGCTGGTGCGGGAGGTGCTGGCGCAGGGGGACCGTTACGGGGACCGGAGTGTACGGAGTGCCCGCGGCGTGGGCGCAGGCGATGTTGCCGGCCCGGGCTCCAGCCCCGACCGTGAGCCCGCCCCCGACCGTGAGCCCGGCCGCGGCCCCGACCCCGACCGCGGCCCTGCCCCCAGCGCCCGTGACGTCGTCGTCGCCGAGGCGCTGGCCCGCATCCAGGCAGCCGCCCGAGTGGCGGCCGTCGACGGTGGTCAGGCCGCCCCCGTGGCCACCCCGCCCGACCTGACTGCCCTCATCGCCCGTCTCGGAGTCGATGAAGCGCGCTGGGTGTTGTTGCGGCCTGCCGCGCAGGATCCGGTGCGGGTGCCCGAGCGGCCCGTGCAGCGGGAGAGCAATCCGCGGTTCCGGGTGCAGTATGCGGCCGCGCGGGCGCGGGCGCTGGGGCGTTATGCGCAGGAGCTGGGGTTCGGGAGCGAGCCGGGGGACGTGGGTGCTCCGGCGCGCGGTGAAGCCGTGGGCGAGGGCCCGTCGGACGGGTCCGTATCCGCTGCTCAGAACCTGCAGACTTTCCACACCCTCCTCGCCACCTACCCCTCCGCCATCGAGACCGCCGCGCGGCTCCGGGCGCCGGACCGGGTGGTGCGGCATCTGGAAGCGACGGCGGACGCGTTCTTCCGGTGGCATGACGTCTGTCCGCCGCTGCCCGTCGGGGAGCAGAAACCCTTGGCCGTGCATCGCGCCCGGCTGGCCCTTGCCGAGGCCGGCGGGACGGTGCTCGCCAACGGCCTGCGTCTGCTCGGCATCTCCGCTCCCGAACACCTCTGAACGATTTTGAGGGGATCTCCACTGTCATGAGCCGTTCCGCGCACCCCGCAGGGCCCCGGCACGCCGATGTGTTGCCCGAGGGCCATTACGCCGGGCCGCCCGCCGATCTGAACACCCTCGACCCGCGGGTCTGGTCCCGTACGGTCGGGCGCAATGCCGACGGTGTGGTCACCGTCGGCGGGCTGGACGTCACCGCGCTCGCCGAGGAATTCGGTACACCGGCGTATTTCCTGGACGAGGACGACTTCCGGGCGCGCTGCCGGGCCTGGAAGGACGCTTTCGGGCCGGAAGCCGATGTGTTCTACGCCGGAAAGGCTTTTTTGTCCCTGGCCATTGTGCGGTGGCTGAACGAAGAGGGACTGAATCTCGACGTCTGTTCCGGGGGCGAACTGGCCACCGCGCTGGCGGCGGGAATGCCGGCCGAGCGGATCGCCCTGCACGGGAACAACAAGAGCACCGAGGAAATCACCCGGGCCGTGGAAGCGGGCGTCGGGCGGATCGTGCTCGACTCGTTCCAGGAGATGGTGCGGGTCGCGCATATCGCGGAGCGGCTGGGCAAGCGGCAGCGGGTGCAGATCCGCGTCACGGTCGGTGTCGAGGCGCATACGCATGAGTTCATCGCGACCGCGCACGAGGACCAGAAGTTCGGCATCGCGCTGGCGGGCGGACAGGCCGCGGAGGCCGTGCGCCGGGCGCTCAAGCTGGACGGCCTGGAGCTCATCGGAATTCACAGCCATATCGGGTCGCAGATCTTCGACATGGCGGGATTCGAGGTATCGGCCCGCCGGGTGGTGCAGCTGCTGACCGAGGTACGGGACGAGCACGGCATCGAGCTGCCCGAGATCGACCTGGGCGGCGGCCTCGGCATCGCGTACACCTCGGACGACGATCCGCGCGAGCCGCATGAGATCGCGACGGCGCTCGGGGAGATCGTGCGCCGGGAGTGCGAGTCGGCGGGGCTGCGGATGCCGCGGCTGTCGGTCGAGCCCGGGCGCGCGATCGTGGGCCCGACGGCTTTCACGCTGTACGAGGTCGGCACGGTCAAGGAGCTGGAAGGGCTGCGGACCTATGTGTCCGTGGACGGCGGGATGTCGGACAACATCCGTACGGCGCTCTACGACGCGGAGTACAGCGTGGCGCTGGTGTCGCGCACCTCCGATGCCGAGCCGATGCTCTCGCGCGTGGTCGGCAAGCACTGTGAGAGTGGCGACATCGTCGTGCGCGATGCCTTCCTGCCGGCGGACGTGGCGCCCGGGGATCTGCTCGCGGTGCCGGCGACCGGTGCGTACTGCCGTTCCATGGCGAGCAACTACAACCACTCGCTGCGGCCCCCGGTCGTAGCGGTCAAGGACGGTGCCGCCAGGGTGATCGTCCGGCGGGAGACGGAGGAAGATCTCCTGCGGTTGGATGTCGGGTAGGGCCGGATCGCCGGATCCCCGTCCCGGATGAAATAAATGTCTCGGCATCTGGACGATGGGCGGAAACTGCCGTCCGGTGCGTGAGACTTGTGCATGAGCAAGTTGGAATTCGCTGATCGATGAGAAGCAGAGGTCGAATGATGCGTACGCGTCCGCTGAAAGTGGCGCTCCTGGGCTGTGGTGTTGTCGGCTCAGAGGTGACGCGCATCATGACGACGCACGCCGATGACCTCGCCGCCCGCATCGGTGCGCCGGTGGAGCTCGCCGGGATCGCCGTCCGCCGCCCCGACAAGGTGCGCGAGGGCGTCCCGGCCGAGCTGGTCACCACCGATGCGACCGCGCTCGTCAAACGCGGCGACATTGATGTCGTGATCGAGGTCATCGGCGGGATCGAGCCGGCCCGCACGCTGATCACCACCGCTTTCGAGCACGGTGCGAGCGTGGTCTCCGCCAACAAGGCGCTGGTCGCGGCGGACGGTGCGGCGCTGCACGCGGCCGCCGAGGCCAATGGCGCGGACCTGTATTACGAGGCCGCCGTCGCCGGTGCGATCCCGCTGGTCCGGCCGCTGCGCGAGTCGCTCGCCGGGGACAAGGTCAACCGGGTGCTCGGCATCGTCAACGGCACCACCAACTTCATCCTCGACAAGATGGACTCCACCGGGGCCGGCTACAGCGAGGCGCTCGACGAGGCGACCGCGCTCGGTTACGCCGAGGCCGACCCGACCGCCGATGTCGAGGGCTTCGACGCCGCCGCCAAGGCCGCGATCCTGGCCGGTATCGCCTTCCACACCCGCGTGACCATCGACGATGTGCACCGCGAGGGCCTCACGGAGGTCACCGCGGCCGATATCGCCTCCGCCAAGCGGATGGGCTGCACGGTCAAGCTGCTGGCCATCTGCGAGCGGGCCGCGGACGGCGCGTCGGTGACCGCGCGGGTGCACCCCGCGATGATTCCGCTGACGCATCCGCTCGCCTCGGTCCGTGAGGCGTACAACGCGGTCTTCGTCGAGGCCGAGGCGGCCGGCCAGCTGATGTTCTACGGGCCGGGTGCGGGCGGTGCGCCGACCGCCTCCGCGGTCCTCGGCGACCTCGTCGCGGTCTGCCGCAACAAGCTCGCCGGGGCCACCGGACCGGGCGAGTCCGCCTACACCCGGCTGCCCGTCAGCCCCATGGGCGCGGTCATCACGCGGTACCACATCAGCCTTGATGTGGCCGACAAGCCCGGCGTGCTCGCGCAGGTCGCGACCATCTTCGCCGAACACGGCGTATCGATCGATACGGTCCGTCAGTCGGGCAAGGACGGCGAGGCATCCCTCGTCATCGTCACCCACCGAGCGGCGGACGCGGCCCTGTCGTCGACCGTCGGGGCACTGCGCGAGCTGGACACCGTGCGCGGTGTCGCCAGCATCATGCGGGTCGAAGGGGAGTAAAGGAACCCATGTCTGCCAATTCCACCGCGAGCCGTCAGTGGCGCGGAATCATCGAGGAATACCGTGACCGGCTGCCGGTCAGCGACACGACCGAGGTCGTCACCCTCCGCGAGGGCGGCACCCCGCTCGTACCGGCGCAGCTGCTCTCCGAGCGCACCGGCTGCGAGGTGCACCTCAAGGTCGAGGGTGCCAACCCCACCGGTTCCTTCAAGGACCGCGGCATGACGATGGCCATCACGCGCGCCAAGGAGGAGGGCGCCAAGGCGGTCATCTGCGCCTCCACCGGCAACACCTCCGCCTCGGCCGCGGCCTACGCGGTCCGTGCCGGCATGGTCTGCGCCGTCCTCGTCCCGCAGGGCAAGATCGCGCTCGGCAAGATGGGCCAGGCACTGGTCCACGGCGCGAAGATCCTGCAGGTCGACGGAAATTTCGACGACTGTCTGACGCTGGCCCGGAGCCTGTCCGACAACTACCCCGTCGCACTTGTGAACTCCGTCAACCCGGTGCGGATCGAGGGCCAGAAGACCGCGGCCTTCGAAATCGTGGACATGCTCGGCGACGCCCCCGACATCCATGTGCTGCCCGTCGGCAACGCCGGCAACATCACGGCGTACTGGAGGGGCTACAAGGAGTACGCGGCGGACGGCATCGCCACGCACACCCCGCGGATGTGGGGCTTCCAGGCCTCCGGCAGCGCGCCCATCGTGCGCGGTGAGGTCGTCAAGGACCCGACCACCATCGCCACCGCGATCCGCATCGGCAACCCGGCCTCGTGGTCGTACGCCCAGCAGGCGCGGGACGAGTCCGGCGGCTTCATCGACGACGTGACCGACCGTCAAATCCTGGCCGCCTACCGCCTGTTGGCGGCGCGGGAGGGCGTCTTCGTGGAGCCCGCCTCGGCCGCTTCGGTCGCCGGTCTGCTCAAGGCCGCCGAGGAGGGCAAGGTCGACCCGGGCCAGCGCATCGTCTGCACGGTCACCGGCAACGGCCTCAAGGACCCGGACTGGGCGGTGGCCGGAGCGCCGCAGCCGGTCACGGTCCCGATCGACGCGGACGCCGCGGCCGAGCGCCTGGGCCTCGCCTAGGACCCGGCGGCCGTACCGGCGGAGACGCGGGTACGGCACACGGTGACGGGGCGGCCCACGTCCCGTCACCCCACGCACAGCAAACTGTGCAAAGGCTGCAAAGATCACGGAAGACAGCGTCGAGGCACGGGAAGGCGCGCGACACGCATCGTGCGCCTCCTGTGCGCCCTATGTCGCGACAGAACCTTCCTTCGATAGGCTGGCAGCCAACTCCCCTCCCCACGGCATAACGCAGTGGTGTTCAGGGCAGGTCAGAACAGACCCCAGGAAGCCGGCCGGGCACTTCGGTGCCGCGGCGCTCCGGGGCAGTACCGCAGCATCAATCAAGGAGAGTCATCGAGCGATGGCCGGTCCCGCGTTCCGCGCCGCCGCCGTCCGGGTGCGCACCCCCGCTACCAGCGCCAATCTCGGTCCCGGCTTCGATGCCCTGGGTCTTTCCCTGGGCCTGTACGACGATGTCGTGGTGCGCGTCGCCGACTCCGGGCTGCACATCGACATCGCAGGTGAGGGTGCCGACACCCTGCCGCGCGACGAGAGCCACCTGCTCGTACGGTCGATGCGCGCCGCCTTCGAGCTGCTCGGCGGGCAGCCGCGCGGCCTGGAAATCGTCTGCGCCAACCGCATCCCGCACGGCCGCGGCCTGGGGTCTTCCTCGGCCGCCATCAGCGTGGGCATCGTGGCTGCCCGCGCCGTGACGATAGGCGGTGAGCAAAAGCTCGACGACACCGCGCTGCTGGAGCTGGCCACCGAGATCGAGGGCCACCCCGACAATGTCGCCGCCTGTCTGCTGGGCGGTTTCACGCTCGCCTGGATGGACACCGGAACCGCGCGTGCGATCCGGATGGATCCCGCCGATTCCATCGTTCCGGTGGTCTTCGTGCCCGGAAAGCCGGTGCTGACCGAGACCGCCCGAGGACTGCTGCCGCGCACCGTCCCGCATGTGGACGCCGCGGCCAACGCCGGCCGCGCCGCACTGCTCGTCGAGGCCCTGACCAGGCGCCCCGAGCTGCTGCTCGCCGCGACCGAGGACCGACTCCACCAGGAGTACCGCGCCCCCGCGATGCCGGAGAGCGTGGCCCTGGTGAACCGACTGCGTGCGGACGGCGTCCCCGCAGTTGTGTCCGGTGCGGGCCCCACGGTGCTCGCACTGGTCGAGGACGCGGCGGCCGAGAAGGTCGCGGCACTGGCGGGAGAGGGGTGGGCGGCCAACCGGCTGACCCTCGACGCGGCAGGCACCTGCGTACTGCCGCTCGCCGGGTGATCACGCGGGTGATCGACGATTGCCGGTCTTGGAGAGGGGGAATGTTTGTTGGACCCGGTAGTGTTAACCTCAAGTCAGTACTCGACGCCTGAGTGGCGCGGTGCTTCGTGTCCCCCATAGGGACCACTTTCTTCCGGGAGCCTCCCAAACTGCTTGGAGCAATGGCCTGAGCAGGAGTGAGCACGCTCCGGAATCGGCGTGACGACATGGGCCACTCTGCATCTCTTCACGCCGGCGCCATGAACTGATCTCTCCGCCACTTCCGGCGGGACCACCGCCCCGGCACCGGTCCACAAGACCAAGGACCCAGCCGGACAGCACAACCGGTCGCCGAGCCAGACAGGCCGACGCCCGCTCCAGGGAAGGACCCTTCGTGAGCGACACCACCGATCTGATGGGCGCGCGCACCGATGGCAGTGCCACCGCGCCCGCCACGGACGCTCCCGCCGCGCCTACGCGGCGCCGCCGTTCCGGCACCGGCCTTGACGGCATGGTCCTGGCAGAGCTGCAGCAGGTCGCCTCCGGCCTCGGTATCAAGGGCACCGCGCGGATGCGCAAGAGCCAGCTGATCGAGGTCATCAAGGAGAAGCAGGCCGGAGGCTCAGGCTCCGCCGCCAAGGCCGACGCGCCCGCCGACACCGAGACCAAGCCCAAGCGCCGGACGACCTCCAAGGCCCGCACCGGCGACGACAGCGCGGAGCCGGCCGCCGGCAAGGCCGCCAAGTCCGACAAGGGCGCCAAGGCCGCTGACCAGGCCGCGGCCCAGCAGCAGATCGACATCCCCGGTCAGCCGGTCAGCGACGAGCAGCCGGCCGGTGAGCGCCGCCGGCGTCGCGCCACCGCCGCCGCGGGCAGCCCCGAGGCCGCCTCGGGCGACCTCAAGACCGACACCAAGGTCGAGGCGAAGACCGAGGTCAAGGCGGACGCCAAGACCGACACCGCGACCTCCCCGCAGGAGACCGGCGAGGGCCGGCCCGGCAAGGGAGGCGAGCGCCAGGAGCGCGGCGACCGCCAGGACCGCGGCCAGAAGGGTGACCGTGGCGACCGCGGTGAGCGCGGCCAGCGCCAGCGTGACCGTGACCGCGGGGACCGCCGCAAGGGCGGCGACGCCGGCGACGGCGGCCAGGGCGGTCAGGGCGGCCAGCGCCAGCGGGACCGCCGTACCGATGACGACGACGACTTCGAGGGCGGCCGCCGGGGCCGTCGCGGCCGCTACCGCGACCGCCGGGGCCGTCGCGGCGGCCGTGAGGACTTCGGCAACGAGCCGCAGGTGTCCGAGGACGACGTCCTGATCCCGGTCGCGGGCATCCTCGACATCCTCGACAACTACGCGTTCATCCGGACCTCGGGCTACCTGCCCGGCCCGAACGACGTCTACGTCTCGCTCGCCCAGGTCCGGAAGAACGGTCTGCGCAAGGGTGACCACGTCACCGGCGCGGTCCGCCAGCCCAAGGACGGCGAGCGGCGCGAGAAGTTCAACGCGCTGGTCCGGCTCGACACGGTCAACAGCGTGGCGCCCGAACAGGGCCGCGGACGGCCGGAGTTCGGGAAGCTGACGCCCCTCTACCCGCAGGAGCGACTGCGTCTGGAGGGGGAGTCGGGCGGCCTGACGACCCGGATCATCGACCTGGTCACGCCGATCGGCAAGGGCCAGCGAGGGCTGATCGTGGCTCCGCCGAAGACCGGCAAGACCATGATCATGCAGGCGATCGCCAACTCGATCACCCGCAACAACCCCGAGTGCCACCTGATGGTCGTCCTCGTCGACGAGCGTCCGGAAGAGGTCACCGACATGCAGCGGTCGGTGAAGGGCGAGGTCATCTCCTCGACCTTCGACCGCCCGGCCGAGGACCACACCACCGTCGCCGAGCTGGCCATCGAGCGCGCCAAGCGCCTCGTCGAGCTGGGTCACGACGTGGTCGTCCTGCTGGACTCGATCACTCGTCTGGGACGTGCGTACAACCTCGCCGCCCCGGCCTCGGGCCGCATCCTGTCCGGTGGTGTCGACTCGACCGCGCTCTACCCGCCGAAGCGCTTCTTCGGTGCGGCGCGCAACATCGAGGACGGCGGTTCGCTGACCATCCTGGCCACCGCGCTGGTCGAGACCGGCTCGCGGATGGACGAGGTGATCTTCGAGGAGTTCAAGGGCACCGGAAACCTGGAGCTCAAGCTCGACCGCAAGCTCTCGGACAAGCGCATCTTCCCGGCGGTGGACGTGGACGCGTCCAGCACCCGTAAGGAAGAGATCCTCATGGGCAGCGACGAGCTCGCCATCGTGTGGAAGCTGCGCCGGGTGCTGCACGCCCTGGACCAGCAGCAGGCCATCGAGCTGCTGCTGGACAAGATGAAGCAGACGAAGTCCAACGCGGAGTTCCTGCTGCAGATCCAGAAGACGACGCCGACCGCGGGCAACGGCAACGACTGACGCCCGCCGGGCGCGCCGCGCCGTCCACCGAGCCCCCCTCGCCCTCACGGGTGAGGGGGGCTTCGTGCTGGGCGCCCCGTACGGCACGGGCGCGAGGGTGATCTGTGACCTGGGCCGCGCCCCATGGGCCGCACCGCTGCCGCGCTTGAGACCTTCCGCACAGATCCGTGCAACCCACACGGTTCCAGCCATGCCGGAAAAGGTGCCGAAAGTGCAGGTGGGGGAGGCGAAGGTCCCGGGCCCGCCCGCCGGGCCGCCGCGGATTTCTAAGAAAGCGCTCATGACCCGCTGTGCAACCCTTCCCGTCGACCTCCCGTCTGACATGGAGCAAAAGGCCGTGGCAGCACACAGCACGGCGGCGGCGAGGGGCAGCCGAGCGAACCGAGGACTGAGGAGCAGATGGCGGACAGCAGCGGGACCGCGAAGACGGCCGAAAGCCGTGCCCGCGGCATACGTGCCACGGGCCGCCGGCGCAAGGGCCCGACCAGGCGCCGCCGAGCAGTGACCATCACCCTGTGCACGCTGACCAGCGCCGTACTGCTGGGTGGGGCCGGACTCGGCTACGTCTACTTCAAGCTCAACGGCAATCTGAAGGGCGTCGACATCAACGCCGCCCTCGGACACGACCGCCCGAAGAACATCGACGACGGCTCGATGAACATCCTCGTGATGGGGTCCGACTCCCGCGCCGGCAAGAACGGTGAGTACGGCAAGGACGAGGGCGGCGCGCGTTCCGACACGGCGATGATCGTGCACGTCTACAAGGGCCACAAGAAGGCCAGCGTGGTCAGCGTCCCCCGGGACACCATGATCAAGCGCCCCGACTGCACCAAGGACGGCAAGGACGTCCCCGGCGCGCAGCGGGCGATGTTCAACACGGCGTTCGAGGTCGGCGGGCCGGCCTGCGCGGTCAAGACCGTCGAGTCGATCAGCGACGTCCGTATGGACCACTTCGTCGAGGTCGACTTCACCGGCTTCAAGAAGCTCATCGACGCGCTGGGCGGGGTCGACATCACCACCAGCAAGGCGATCGACGACGACCACAGCCATCTGCATCTGCAGCCCGGCAAGCACACCCTCAACGGCGAGCAGTCGCTCGGCCTCGTCCGGACCCGGCACGGCGTGCCCGGCGGCGACGGCAGCGACCTGGGCCGCATCCAGCTGCAGCAGGCGTTCATCAAGGCCCTGATGAACCAGGTCAAGAACGTCGGGGTGCTCACCAACCCCACCAAGCTCTACGACATCGCCGATACGGCCACCAAGGCCATCACCACCGACACCGAGCTCAACTCGGTCAGTGAACTGACCGGCCTGGCCAAGAGCCTGGGCAACATCGGGTCGGAGAACATCGACATGGTGACGCTGCCGGTGACGTACGACCCGGCCAACCCGGACCGTGTGGTGCCACTGACGAAGAAGAGCGATCAGGTCTGGGACGCGCTGCGGGTGGACAAGGAAATCCCCAAGTCCGCGATCAAGGGCTCGGCCGGTGACCAGGGCGGCACGGACAAGTACGTGAAGTAGCCGGAAGGCGGGGTTCCGGGGCCCGGCCGCCCCGGAACGGGCCGGGGGAATACTTGCGGACCTACCCCGGTTTTGGGAGATACGGCTAGTCCTGGCAGACTGGACCGTCGGCCCCGGTTCACGTGACGCAACCCGCGACACGACCCGGTGCACTCCCGAACCTAGGAGAATCCCTTGAAGCGCGACATCCACCCGGAGTACGTCGAGACCCAGGTCAGCTGCACCTGTGGCGCGTCCTTCACCACCCGTAGCACGGTCGCCAGCGGTTCCGTCCGCGCGGACATCTGCTCCGAGTGCCACCCGTTCTACACGGGCAAGCAGAAGATCATGGACACGGGCGGCCGCGTGGCCCGCTTCGAGGCCCGCTTCGGCAAGGGCGCTGCAGCCGCCAAGAAGTAGCGACCCTCAAGGCGCCGGTCTCCGGTCGCCCCTGCTCAGGGGTGACCGGACCGGCGTTTTGTCGTCCTGGCCCTTGGCTCCCGTACGGGGGGCCCGGGGCCCGCGGCGCAGCACCCGACGGGCCGGCGCCCCGGTACCCGTCACCCCAGCAGCCAGCAGAGGAACTCCACGATGTTCGAGGCGGTCGAAGAACTGATCGGCGAGCACGCCGATCTCGAGAAGCGGCTGGCCGACCCCGCGGTCCACGCCGACCAGCGTGAGGCCATGCGGCTCAACAAGCGCTATGCCGAGCTGACCCCGATCATCGCGACGTACCGCGACTGGAAGCAGACCGGCGAGGACATGGAGACCGCGCGCGAATTCGCCGCGGACGACCCGGACTTCGCCGACGAGGTCAAGGAGCTCGACGCGCAGCGCGAGGAGCTCACCGAGAAGCTGCGGCTGCTGCTCGTCCCGCGTGACCCCAGCGACGACAAGGACGTCATCCTCGAGGTCAAGGCCGGTGAGGGCGGCGAGGAGTCCGCGCTGTTCGCCGGCGACCTGCTGCGGATGTATCTGCGCTACGCCGAGCGGGCCGGCTGGAAGACCGAGATCCTGGAGGCCAACGAGTCCGACCTCGGCGGCTACAAGGACGTCCAGGTCGCCGTGAAGACCAAGGGCGGGGGCGGCGCCACCGAGCCCGGACAGGGCGTCTGGGCGCGGCTGAAGTACGAAGGCGGGGTGCACCGCGTCCAGCGGGTGCCCGCCACCGAGTCGCAGGGCAGGATCCACACCTCCGCGGCCGGTGTGCTGGTCACGCCCGAGGCCGAGGAGGTCGAGGTCGAGATCGGCCCCAACGACCTGAGGATCGACGTCTACCGCTCCTCCGGGCCCGGCGGCCAGTCGGTCAACACCACCGACTCCGCGGTGCGCATCACGCATCTGCCCACCGGCATCGTCGTCTCCTGCCAGAACGAGAAGAGCCAGCTCCAGAACAAGGAGCAGGCGCTGCGCATCCTGCGCTCCCGGCTGCTGGCCGCCGCCCAGGAAGAGGCCGAGCGGGAGGCGTCGGACGCCCGGCGCAGCCAGGTCCGCACGGTAGACCGTTCGGAGCGCATCCGTACGTACAACTTCCCGGAAAACCGGATCTCGGACCACCGGGTCGGTTTCAAGGCGTACAACTTGGACCAGGTGCTCGACGGCGAGCTCGACCCGGTCATCCAGGCGTGTGTCGACGCCGACTCGGCCGCCAAGCTCGCCGCCGCCCAGTAAGCCCGCACGACCCTGTACGCACCGGCTGGAGACAGCAATCCCCCCGGGGGACCCCCGGCCGATCGACGGCGAACCGCACCATGAAGACGCAGCGCACTAGGAGGAAGGCCCCGTGAACCTTCTGCTCGCCGAGGTGGCCCAGGCCACCCAGCGGCTGGCCGACGCCGGTGTGCCCTCGCCGCGCTTCGACGCCGAGGAACTCGCCTCGTTCGTGCACGGCGTCAAACGGGGTGAGCTGCACCACGTCAAGGACGCGGACTTCGACGCCCGCTACTGGGAGGCCGTCGCCCGCCGCGAGGCCCGGGAGCCGCTCCAGCACATCACCGGCCGGGCGTTCTTCCGCTACCTCGAACTCTCCGTGGGGCCAGGGGTGTTCGTCCCCCGCCCGGAGACCGAGTCGGTGGTCGGCTGGGCGATAGACGCCGTACGGGCCATGGATGTCGTCGAGCCGCTGATCGTCGACCTGTGCACCGGCTCCGGGGCGATCGCGCTCGCCCTGGCGCAGGAGGTGCCCCGCTCGCGGGTGCACGCCGTGGAGCTGTCCGAAGAGGCCCTGGACTACGCCCGCAAGAACGTCGAGGGGTCCCGCGTCGTTCTCCATCACGGCAATGCGCTGACCGCGCTTCCCGAACTGGACGGGCAGGTCGACCTGGTCGTCTCCAACCCGCCGTACATCCCGCTGACCGAGTGGGAGTACGTCGCACCCGAGGCCCGCGACCACGACCCCGAGCTCGCGCTGTTCTCGGGCCAGGACGGCCTGGACACCATCCGGGGCATCGAGCGGACCGCACACCGCCTGCTGCGGCCCGGAGGTGTGGTCGTCATCGAGCATGCCGACACCCAGGGCGGGCAGGTGCCGTGGATCTTCACCGAGGAGCGGGGCTGGGCCGATGCGGCCGATCACCCGGACCTCAACAACAGGCCCCGTTTCGCCACCGCGCGCCGGGCGACGCCATGACGTGGCCCGCTTCGGCGCCTGATGCAGCCGATGCATCCGAAGTATTCGTTTCGCACGAGGAGGTCCCGTAATGGCACGGCGATACGACTGCAGCGACGCGACCGACCGCACCACCGGTCTGCGCGAGGCCGCCTCGGCCGTCCGCCGCGGTGAGCTGGTCGTGCTGCCGACCGACACCGTCTACGGCATCGGCGCGGACGCCTTCAGCGCCGAGGCCGTCGGCGACCTGCTGGAGGCCAAGGGCCGCGGCCGCGGTATGCCCTCCCCGGTCCTCGTCGGGTCCCCCAACACCCTGCACGGCCTGGTCACCGACTTCTCCGAGCAGGCCTGGGAGCTGGTCGACGCCTTCTGGCCCGGCGCGCTCACCCTCGTCGCCAAGCACCAGCCGTCGCTGACCTGGGACCTGGGCGAGACCCGTGGCACGGTCGCCGTGCGGATGCCGCTGCACCCGGTCGCGATCGAGCTGCTCACCGACTTCGGTCCGATGGCCGTCTCCAGCGCCAACCTCACCGGCCACCCGTCCCCGCAGGACTGCGACGCCGCACAGGAAATGCTGGGTGACTCGGTCTCCGTCTACCTGGACGGCGGCCCGACGCCCGCCGCCGTACCGTCCTCGATCGTCGATGTCACCGGCAGGACCCCGGTCCTGCTGCGCGAGGGCGCGATCAGCGCGGAAGAACTGCGCAAGGTGGTACCCGAGCTCGAGGTGGCCAATTGATGGCGCCCCTGGGGCGTGGCATAGCGGGACCAGGCGACGACACCTCGGTACCCCATTCCTCCCCTTTTCGGATTCTCCACGTCAGCACCGGCAACGTCTGCCGCTCGCCGATCACCGAGCGGCTGCACCGCCATGCCCTGGAACTGCGGCTCGGTGAGGCCCGCAGCGGCGGGCTGCTCGTGGAGAGCGCCGGAACCTGGGGCCACGAGGGCGCCCCGATGGAGACGCACGCCGCCACGGTGCTCACCGACTACGGCGCCGACCCGGCCGGCTTCCTCGGCCGTGAGCTGCTCGACGAGCACGTCATCCGCGCCGACCTGGTGCTCACCGCCACCCGCGACCACCGCGCCCAGGTCATCTCGATGGGCCACTCGGCGGGTCTGCGCACCTTCACGCTGAAGGAGTTCAACCGGCTGGTGCGGGCCATAGACCCCGCCACGCTGCCCGAGCCCGATCCGGACCTGCCGGACGGCGGGCTGGTCGAGCGCGCCCGTGCGCTGGTCGGCGCCGCCGCGGCGCTGCGCGGCTGGCTGCTGGCCCCCAACCCGGAGTCCGACGAGGTCTACGACCCCTACGGCGCCCCCATCACCTTCTTCCGCTCCATCGGCGACGAGATCAACCAGGCGCTCGACCCGGTCGTCACCGCACTCACGGGCCTCCCGGCGCGGGCCTAGGGCGGGCCCGCGTCCGTTCGGGGCGTCCGGGCCCCGGACGGGGCATCCGGGCCCCCGTGCGGCCCGCACACCGCGCCCGATCGCCCTGCCGCGCCTACATTGGGACTACGTCCCCGTACGAGGCCCGGAGCAAGCGATGCCTGCCACCACCGCGTCACCCCGTAGCGAGACCCCGGACACCCGTTCCCAGGCCACCGGACCGGCTCCCGGCGCCGACCCGGCCGGGACGACCATCGAGGAGCGGGCGCGGGCCGCCGCCCGAGACGCCGGCAGCCGGCCGGCCGGCGCCCCGGACTTCGCCGCCCTGCTGCGCCAGGACCCGGAGATCGCCGGCGTACTGCTCGGGGAGAGCGCCCGGCAGAGCGACGGACTGCAGCTGATCGCCGCGGAGAACTTCACCTCACCTGCCGTCCTCGCCGCCCTCGGGTCCCCTCTGGGCAACAAATACGCCGAGGGCTATCCGGGTGCCCGGCACCACGGCGGCTGCGAGATCGTCGACCTCGCCGAGCGGATCGCGGTGGAGCGCGCCAAGGCCCTTTTCGGCGCCGAACACGCCAACGTCCAGGCCCACTCCGGGTCTTCGGCCGTACTGGCCGCCTACGCCGCCCTGCTGCGCCCCGGAGACACCGTCCTGGCCATGTCCCTCCCGCACGGCGGACACCTCACCCACGGATCGCCCGCCAACTTCTCCGGCCGCTGGTTCGACTTCGTCGGCTACGGCGTCGACGAGGAGACCGGCCTCCTCGACTACGACGCGATCCGCGACCTGGCCCGCGCCCGCCGCCCCAAGGCCATCGTCTGCGGCTCGATCTCCTACCCCCGCCACCTCGACTACGCCGCCTTCCGTGACATCGCCGACGAGACCGGCGCCTACCTGATCGCGGATGTCGCCCACCCCCTGGGGCTGATCGCCGGGGGAGCGGCGCCCAGCCCCGTCCCGTACGCCCATGTGGTGTGCGGAACCACACACAAGGTGCTGCGCGGACCGCGCGGCGGGCTGATCCTGTGCGGCACGAAGCTGGCCGAGCGGATCGACCGCGCGGTGTTCCCCTTCACCCAAGGGGGCGCACAGATGAACGCCGTCGCCGCCAAGGCCGTGGCCTTCGCGGAGGCCGCCACGCCCGCCTTCGGCGCGTACGCCCATCAGGTCACCGCCAACGCCCGCGCGCTCGCCGAGGCGCTTGCCGGACACGGTCTGACGATCACCACCGGCGGTACCGACACCCATCTGATCACCGCCGATACCGCCCCGCTCGGCCTGGACGCCCGCACCGCCCGGGGCCGGCTGGCCGCCGCCGGTATCGTGCTGGACACCTGCGCGCTGCCGTGCGCCGAGCACCCGGTGCCCTGCCGGACCGGTCTGCGCCTGGGCACCGCCGCGGTGACCACCCAGGGCATGGGCGAGGCCGAGATGAAGTCGGTCGCCGAGCTGATCGTGGCGGCGCTGGAGGAGGACGGCGCGGTCCGTTCCCGGACCGTCGCTTTGGTCCACGGCTTTCCGCCTTATCCCGATCACGGATGACGGCGGGAACCATCCGCTGACGCCAGGCGTCTTTTCCTGTATTCACGGCCAGGGGGCTGACCCGCATAGGGTGTGGGGCTGTGATGGCCAGCTATACCAATGGGGCAGCCCGTGCGTGAATACCTGCTGACGCTGTGCGTCACGGCCGCGGTGACCTACCTGCTGACCGGCCCGGTGCGGAAGTTCGCGATCGCGGCCGGGGCGATGCCGGAGATCCGCGCGCGTGATGTGCACCGCGAGCCGACGCCACGGCTCGGCGGCATCGCGATGTTCGGCGGGCTGTGCGCCGGCCTTCTGGTCGCCTCGCATCTGACCAACCTCAAGAGCGTCTTCGAGAACTCCAACGAGCCACGGGCACTGCTCTCCGGCGCCGCGCTGATCTGGATCCTCGGCGTCCTGGACGACAAGTGGGGCGTGGACGCGCTGGTCAAGCTCGGCGGCCAGATGATCGCCGCGGGCGTGATGGTCCTTCAGGGCCTGACGATTCTCTGGATCCCCATCCCCGGTGTCGGCACGGTCTCCCTCACTCCGATGCAGGGCACCCTGCTGACCGTCGCCCTCGTCGTGATCACCATCAACGCGGTCAACTTCGTGGACGGCCTGGACGGTCTCGCCTCCGGCATGGTGTGCATCGCGGCCGCGGCGTTCTTCATGTACGCGTACCGGATGTGGTTCGGCTACGGCATCGAGGCGGCCGCGCCCGCAACGCTGTTCTCGGTCGTTCTGATGGGCATGTGCCTCGGCTTCCTGCCGCACAACATGCATCCGGCGCGGATCTTCATGGGCGACTCGGGCTCGATGCTGATCGGCCTGGTCATGGCCGCGGGCGCGGTCTCGGTGACCGGCCAGGTAGACCCGGACCTGCTGAACCTGAAGGCGGGCGGTCTGCGTGAGGCGACCCACGCGATGGTGCCGGTCTACATCCCGCTGCTGCTGCCGCTGACGGTCATCGCGGTGCCGGTCGCCGACCTGATCCTGGCGATCGTGCGCCGTACGTGGAAGGGCCAGTCGCCGTTCGCCGCCGACCGCGGCCATCTGCACCACCGGCTGCTGGAGATCGGGCACTCGCACAGCCGGGCCGTGCTGATCATGTACTTCTGGTCGGCGCTGATCGCCTTCGGCGCGGTCGCCTACTCCGCGAACAACGCCAGCATGTGGATCGTGCTGGGCATCGTGCTGCTGAGCGCGGTGGGTCTGGTGCTGCTTCTGCTGCCGCGCTTCACACCGCGGGCACCGCTCTGGGCGGAGTGGATGGTTCCGCCGCGGTACCGCCGGGTCGCCCCCGCGGCGACGGCCGCGACGGCCCCGGCGACGGACGACGAGAGCGCCGTCGAGCCGGAGGAGGAGCGGGAACCGGTCCCCGCGGGCATCCACGGTGCCACCGCGATCGGGGACCGCTCACGCTTCGTGGGTCGCCGGAAGGCGGACAGTCACCGCTGATCCAGGGGTTCGCTCGCCCGAACGTGCATCAGGAATCGGGGCGGTTGACTCCATACCAGACATAAAGGCGTCCGTCAGTGCACCAACGCGCACGTTCACGCTCAGGTGTGACAGGGTCCACACGAACCAGGTAAAGACCTCATCAAATAGTTTGTGATACCGTTCACGAAACCCGGCGACAGAGCCGAAGGGCCGTAGTGCGACTGTCCTTGGGCCGCAGGTTCCGCCTCAGGCCGGGTCTACGCTCGTCCATGACGACACACACCCCACATCTTTTGCCGGAGCGCCGCCATGCAGTCGAATGACGCCCGACTACTCCTTCACGCCGTTGTGCCCACCCTCGCCATCGGCGCTGTCGCCGTTGCCGTGAGCGGTGCGGTCGCGGGCGTGACAGGAGCGCTCGGCGCCGTCGTCGGCACCGTGCTGGTGCTGCTCGTCATGGGGGCCGGCCTGGTCGTCCTGCAGAAGACCGCGAAGAACCACCCGCAGCTGTTCCAGATGATGGGGCTGCTGCTGTACACGGTGCAGATCCTGTTCGTGGCGGTCTTCCTGATCGTGTTCAAGGACACCACGTTCTTCGACACCAAGGCATTTGCGTTCACCCTGCTCGGCGCCACTCTCGTGTGGATCGCGGCACAGACCCGCGGCCACATGAAGGCGAAGATCCTGTACGTGGAACCCGACTCCGCCGAGATGAAGAAGGCGGAGACGGCGGGGTCGCCGACGTGACACGTAGGGCCGAGATAAACGCCCACTTGCGGGCCTGCTATCGTCCGGTTCCAACTGCGGCACAGTTGGCGCAGGCGGCTGAGCTCCCGAGTTCCACTCGATGGAACGGGCGGTTTCCGCGGCCGATGCCTGTGATGTGGCCGGGCCCAGCGCCCGCCAGCCGCCCCCTAATCCGTAAGACCAGTCCAGTGCCGCTCCGTGGCTCAACGCCGCGCCGACACAACGAGGTTGCCGTACCCATGCGCCACGCTGAAGGAGCTCGCGGTGAGTGCTGAAACGATGCTCGCCTTCGAGACCGACTGCCACATCTTTTCCGGGTGCGGCTTCCCTGCTCCCGGGCTTCATTCGTTCGTCTTCAAGCCGCTGTTCACCATCAACGGCTTCGAGTTCAACAAGATCATGCTGCTGGCGCTGCTCAGCACCGTCGTGGTCGTGTGGTTCTTCTGGGCGGCGTTCGGCAAGGCCAAGGTGGTCCCGGGCAAGCTGCAGATGATCGGCGAAGCGGGCTATGACTTCGTGCGCCGAGGGATCGTCTATGACGCCCTCGGGAAGAAGGAGGGCGAGAAGTACGTCCCCTTCATCGTCTCGCTGTTCTTCTTCGTCTGGATCATGAACATCTGGTCGATCATTCCGGTCGCCCAGTTCCCGGTGACGTCGGTCATCGCCTTCCCGGCCGGTCTGGCCGCCATCGTCTACATCACGTGGGTCACCCTGACCTTCAAGAGGCACGGCTTCGTCGGTGCGCTGAAGAACTTCAGCGGCTACGACAAGTCGCTCGGCGCGGTCCTGCCGATGCTGATCGTCATCGAGCTCCTCTCGAACCTGATCATCCGGCCCTTCACTCACGCGGTCCGGCTCTTCGCGAACATGTTCGCCGGCCACCTGCTGCTGCTGATGTTCACGATCGGTACCTGGTACCTGCTGAACGGCATCGGCGTCGTCTACGCCGGCGCCTCGTTCATCATGACCATCCTGCTGACCGCGTTCGAGCTGTTCATCCAGGCCGTGCAGGCGTACGTCTTCGTGCTCCTGACCGCGAACTACCTCCAGGGCGCGCTCGCCGAGAACCACTGAGCCCCCGCTTTCCCCGCCCCTATAGACGCCCGGTGGCCAACCCCCACCGGTCCGTGAAAGAGAAGGAAGTAACGGCATGTCCGCTGCTCTCGAGACTGTCAACCTCGCCGCCGGCGTCACCGGCAACCTCGGTTCGATCGGTTACGGCCTCGCCGCGATCGGCCCCGGCGTCGGCGTCGGCATCATCTTCGGTAACGGCACCCAGGCCCTGGCCCGTCAGCCCGAGGCCGCCGGCCTGATCCGCACCAACCAGATCATGGGTTTCGCCTTCTGTGAGGCGCTCGCCCTGATCGGCATCGTCATGGGCTTCCTCTTCAAGGCCTGACGGACTGCTGCAATCACCGACGGAAGGCATTGATGTGAACGCCCTGGGCTTCAACATGGCGGCGGAGGTTCCTCAGAACCCCCTGATCCCGCCGATTCCAGAGCTGGTCATCGGCCTGATCGCTTTCTTCATCGTCTTCGGCATCCTGGCCAAGAAGCTCCTCCCGAACATCAACAAGGTTCTGGAAGAGCGCCGGCAGCTCATCGAAGGCCGCATGGAGGAAGCCGAGGCGAATCAGGCCGAGGCTCAGCAGGTGCTCGCGGACTACCGGGCACAGCTGGCTGACGCCCGCCACGAGGCCGCGCGACTGCGCCAGGAGGCGCAGGAGCAGGGCGCGACGCTCATCGCTGAGATGCGCGCCGAGGGCCAGCGGCAGCGTGAGGAGATCATCGCTGCCGGTCACGCCCAGATCGAGGCGGACCGGAAGCAGGCCGCGCAGGCACTGCGCCAGGACGTGGGCAAGCTCGCCGTCGACCTGGCCGGCAAGCTCGTCGGGGAGTCCCTTGAGGACCACGCCCGGCAGAGCCGGACCATCGACCGCTTCCTCGACGACGTCGAGGCCAAGGCGGCGTCGGACGCGACGAAGGCTGAGGCCGGACGATGAACGGAGCGAGCCGCGAGGCACTCGCCTCCGCACGCGAGCAGTTCAACGCGCTGACGGACGACACCTCCGTCGACGCCGCGAAGCTCGCCGAGGAGCTGGCTGCCGTCACCGCTCTGCTCGACCGCGAGGTGTCGCTGCGTCGGGTCCTGACCGACCCGGCGCAGGCCGCCGAGGCGCGTGCCGAACTGGCCGGACGACTGCTGGGCACCCAGGTGGGCGGCCCGACCGTCGACCTGGTGTCCGGCATGGTCCGCGCCCGCTGGTCGCGTTCGCGCGACCTGACGGACGCGCTCGAGGAGCTGGCCTACAGCGCCGACCTGGTCGCCGCGCAGCGGACCGGCCAGCTCGACGACGTCGAGGACGAGCTCTTCCGGTTCGGCCGGATCGTCGGCTCCAACAGCGAGCTGCGCGGTGCGCTGACCGACCGGAACGCGACGGTAGCGGCCAAGACGGAGCTGCTGCATGCGCTGCTGGGCGGCCGGGCCAACCCGGTCACCGAGCGCATCGTGATCCGTCTTGTCGCACAGCCGCGGGGCCGTAGCCTGGAAGCGGGGCTCGACGCCCTCTCCAAGCTGGCGGCGAGCCGCCGGGACCGGATGGTCGCGGTGGTCACCTCCGCGGTGCCCCTCAGCGAAGGGCAGCGGCAGCGCCTGGGCGCTTCCCTGGCGCAGCTGTACGGACGGCAGGTCCACCTGAACCTCGACGTGGACCCCGAGGTCCTCGGCGGAGTCCAGGTCCGGATCGGCGACGAGGTCATCAACGGGACCATCGCGGAGCGCCTCGACGAGGCGGCCCGGCGGATGGCCGGCTGACCCAGCCACACCAACTCAAGAGCTGCACAACCGGCGGTCAGGCGCCGGACCCGCCGGCCGGACCACGAGGTCCGGCTGAGGTCCGGAAGAAGCCCCGGGGACCAGCACAAGCATGACGGCGGCCCGAGTTGGGCCGTAAGCGGAAACCCCCCGGGGGACAGCCCCCCCGGACACCCGCAAGTAACTTCGGGCCCAACAAGGAGAGCAGGGAACCCAGATGGCGGAGCTCACGATCCGGCCGGAGGAGATCCGGGACGCGCTGGAGAACTTCGTCCAGGCGTACAAGCCGGACGCGGCCTCGCGCGAGGAGGTCGGCACGGTAAGCGAGGCCGGAGACGGCATCGCGAAGGTCGAGGGCCTTCCCTCGGCGATGGCGAACGAGCTGCTGAAGTTCGAGGACGGCACGCTCGGTCTTGCGCTGAACCTGGAAGAGCGCGAGATCGGTGCGGTGGTCCTCGGTGAGTTCAGCGGCATCGAGGAGGGCCAGCCGGTGCAGCGCACCGGTGAGGTGCTCTCGGTCGCCGTGGGCGAGGGCTACCTCGGCCGCGTCGTCGACCCGCTGGGCAACCCGATCGACGGCCTCGGCGAGATCGAGTCCGAGGACCGCCGCGCCCTGGAGCTGCAGGCCCCGGGCGTCATGGTCCGTAAGTCGGTCCACGAGCCCATGGAGACCGGCTACAAGGCCGTCGACTCCATGGTGCCGATCGGCCGTGGCCAGCGTCAGCTGATCATTGGTGACCGCCAGACCGGCAAGACCGCCCTGGCCGTCGACACGATCATCAACCAGCGCGACAACTGGCGCACCGGCGACCCGAAGAAGCAGGTCCGCTGCATCTACGTCGCCATCGGCCAGAAGGGCTCCACCATCGCGTCCGTGCGCGGTGCGCTGGAGGAGGCCGGCGCCCTGGAGTACACCACCATCGTCGCCGCCCCGGCGTCCGACCCGGCGGGCTTCAAGTACCTGGCGCCCTACACCGGCTCGGCCATCGGCCAGCACTGGATGTACCAGGGCAAGCACGTCCTGATCATCTTCGATGACCTTTCGAAGCAGGCCGACGCCTACCGCGCCGTGTCCCTGCTCCTGCGCCGTCCGCCGGGCCGTGAGGCCTACCCGGGCGACGTCTTCTACCTGCACTCGCGTCTGCTGGAGCGCTGCGCCAAGCTCTCCGACGAGATGGGCGCCGGCTCGATGACCGGCCTCCCGATCGTCGAGACCAAGGCGAACGACGTGTCGGCGTTCATTCCGACCAACGTCATCTCCATCACCGACGGCCAGTGCTTCCTGGAGTCGGACCTCTTCAACGCGAACCAGCGTCCCGCGCTGAACGTGGGTATCTCCGTCTCCCGTGTCGGTGGCTCGGCCCAGCACAAGGCCATGCGCCAGGTCTCCGGCCGTCTGCGTGTGGACCTCGCCCAGTACCGCGAGCTGGAGGCGTTCGCCGCCTTCGGTTCCGACCTGGACGCGGCCTCCAAGCAGCAGCTGGAGCGCGGTAAGCGGATGACCGAGCTGCTCAAGCAGCCTCAGTACTCGCCGTACGCGACCGAGGACCAGGTCGTCTCCATCTGGGCCGGCACCAACGGCAAGATGGACGACGTGCCGGTCGAGGACATCCGCCGCTTCGAGCGGGAGCTCCTCGACCACCTGCACCGGGAGAAGAAGGACCTCCTGACCAGCATCCGCGAGGGCGCCAAGATGTCCGACGACACCATCGGCGCGATCGCCGAGGCCGTCGAAGGCTTCAAGCGGCAGTTCGAGACCTCGGACGGCAAGCTGCTCGGCGAGGACGCCCCGGCCGGCACCAGCAAGTGACGACGGAAGGGACCTGATCCATGGGAGCCAAGCTCCGGGTCTACAAGCGTCGCATCCGCTCCGTCACCGCGACCAAGAAGATCACCAAGGCGATGGAGATGATCGCCGCCTCGCGCGTCGTCAAGGCGCAGCGCCAGGTGGCGGCGTCGACGCCGTACGCGAGTGAACTGACCCGCGCGGTGACAGCGGTTGCCACGGGCTCGAACACCCAGCACCCGCTGACGACGGAGGCGGAGCAGCCCTCGCGGGCCGCGGTGCTGCTCATCACGAGCGACCGCGGTCTGGCCGGCGGCTACTCCTCCAACGTCATCAAGGCCGCCGAGCAGCTCACCGAGCGGCTCAAGGCCGAGGGCAAAGAGGTCGACGCCTACATCGTCGGGCGCAAGGGTGTGTCGTACTACAGCTTCCGCGAGCGCAAGGTCGTGGAGTCGTGGACCGGTTTCACCGACAACCCGACGTACGCGGACGCCAAGGCGATCGCCGCACCGCTGATCGGCGCTGTCCAGCAGGACACTGCCGAGGGCGGGGTGGACGAACTCCACATCGTCACCACCGAGTTCATCTCGATGATGACGCAGACGGCGATCGACGACCGTCTGCTGCCGCTCAGCCTCGACAAGACGCTGGCGGAGTCGGAGGAAACGGCCAAGGGCGAGATCCTTCCGCTGTTCGACTTCGAGCCGTCGGCCGAGGACGTCCTCGACGCCCTGCTTCCGCGGTACGTCGAGTCGCGGATCTACAACGCCCTCCTGCAGGCCGCCGCCTCCAAGCACGCCGCCACGCGTCGTGCGATGAAGTCGGCGACCGACAACGCAGAAGAGCTCATCAAGTCGCTCTCGCGGCTTGCCAACGCGGCCCGACAGGCCGAAATCACCCAGGAAATCAGCGAGATCGTCGGTGGCGCCAGCGCCCTGGCCGACGCGACCGCGGGGAGTGACAAGTAATGACGACCACTGTTGAGACGGCCGCCGCCACGGGCCGCGTCGCCCGGGTCATCGGCCCGGTCGTCGACGTGGAGTTCCCCGTCGACGCGATGCCGGAGATCTACAACGCGCTGACCGTCGAGGTCGCCGACCCGGCCGAGGCCGGGGCGAAGAAGATCCTGACCCTCGAAGTTGCCCAGCACCTGGGCGAGGGCCTGGTCCGTGCGATCTCGATGCAGCCCACCGACGGTCTGGTCCGCCAGGCCCCGGTGACCGACACCGGCGCCGGGATCACCGTCCCGGTCGGCGATGTCACCAAGGGCAAGGTGTTCAACACCCTCGGCGAGATCCTGAACGTGGACCCGTCCACGGTCGAGGTCACCGAGCGCTGGCCCATCCACCGCAAGGCCCCGTCCTTCGACCAGCTCGAGTCCAAGACCGAGATGTTCGAGACCGGCGTCAAGGTCATCGACCTGCTCACCCCGTACGTCAAGGGTGGAAAGATCGGTCTGTTCGGTGGTGCCGGTGTCGGCAAGACCGTTCTGATCCAGGAAATGATCTACCGTGTGGCCAACAACCACGACGGTGTGTCGGTGTTCGCCGGTGTCGGCGAGCGCACCCGTGAGGGCAACGACCTCATCGAGGAAATGACGGACTCCGGCGTCATCGACAAGACCGCGCTGGTCTTCGGTCAGATGGACGAGCCCCCGGGCACCCGTCTCCGCGTCGCCCTGGCCGGTCTGACCATGGCGGAGTACTTCCGCGATGTGCAGAAGCAGGACGTGCTCTTCTTCATCGACAACATCTTCCGGTACACCCAGGCGGGTTCCGAGGTGTCGACCCTGCTCGGCCGTATGCCCTCCGCGGTGGGTTACCAGCCGAACCTGGCCGACGAGATGGGTCTCCTCCAGGAGCGCATCACCTCGACGCGTGGTCACTCGATCACCTCGATGCAGGCGATCTACGTCCCCGCGGACGACCTGACCGACCCGGCGCCGGCCACCACCTTCGCCCACCTGGACGCGACGACCGTTCTGTCGCGCCCGATCTCGGAGAAGGGCATCTACCCGGCGGTCGACCCGCTGGACTCGACGTCCCGGATCCTGGACCCCCGCTACATCACGCAGGAGCACTACGACTGCGCCTCGCGCGTCAAGACGATCCTGCAGAAGTACAAGGACCTCCAGGACATCATCGCGATTCTGGGTATCGACGAGCTCGGCGAGGAGGACAAGCTCACCGTCCACCGCGCCCGTCGTATCGAGCGGTTCCTGTCGCAGAACACCCACGTGGCGAAGCAGTTCACCGGTGTCGACGGCTCGGACGTCTCGCTCGACGAGTCGATCACCGCGTTCAACGCGATCGCGGACGGCGACTACGACCACTTCCCCGAGCAGGCGTTCTTCATGTGCGGTGGCATCGAGGACCTGAAGGCCAATGCCAAGGAGCTGGGCGTCTCCTGACCCCGGCACCGGTCCCGGGGGCGGCCCTGGCCGCCCCCGGCCCGTACGACCACTAGTATTTGACCCAACATCTGCCATGCCAGGCAGGTGGAGACCCGAGGAGCCATCGTGGCTGAGCTGCACGTCGAGTTGGTCGCCGCGGACCGTCAGGTCTGGTCCGGCGAGGCCAGCCTGGTCGTCGCGCGCACCTCGTCGGGCGACATCGGCGTCATGCCCGGACATCAGCCGCTGCTCGGCGTGCTGCAGTCGGGCCCGGTGACGATTCGTACGACCGGCGAGAGCGGGGACGGCACCGTCGTCGCCGCCGTGCACGGCGGCTTCATCTCCTTCGCCGACAACAAGCTGTCTCTGCTCGCGGAGATCGCGGAACTGTCGGACGAGATCGATGTCCAGCGCGCGGAGCGGGCCCTGGAGCGAGCGAAGTCGGACGCTGACGCGGCCGCCGAGCGTCGCGCCGATGTCCGGCTGCGTGCGGTGACGGGCGTTCACTGAGCCCCGCCACCGACGAGATCGATCCTCAGCCGCGGGCTGCCCGGAATTCTCCGGAGCGGCCCGCGGCTGAGGCAATGCAGGTGCGTTTCCGTCCCTCGCGCCCGAACGGCGCGGGGGGACCCCCATCGAGGCGAGGAGGTCGGTCGAGATGTTCCTCGCTCTGCTTGTGAGCGGCATCGTCGTGGTGCTGGTACTGCTGGGGCTGTTCGTCTTCGGACTGCGGCGGCGGCTCATCCAGCGGTCCGGTGGCACCTTCGACTGCAGCCTGCGCTGGAACGTCCCGGAGAACGAGGCCGGTGGCAAGGGCTGGATCTACGGCGTGTCCCGCTACAACGGAGACCGGATCGAGTGGTTCCGGGTGTTCTCGTACGCGCCCCGGCCCCGCCACCTCCTGGAGCGCTCCGCCATCGAGGTCCTGGAGCGCCGCACCCCCCAGGGTGAGGAGGAGCTGGCGCTGCTCTCCGACTCCCTCGTGCTGGCCTGCCGGCACCGCGGCACCCGCCTGGAACTGGCGATGAGCGAGGACGCACTCACCGGCTTCCTCGCCTGGCTGGAGGCGGCGCCGCCAGGGCAGAGAGTCAATGTGGCCTGAACCGACCTGAACCGAGGGGGCCCCGGGAATAGCCTCGGCCCCCGCCGCATTGTGGCCCCGAAGGGGGCCGTGTGTCCCCTACGGGATGTGTTCGGCCGCCCCCTACGGCCCATCCACCCCCTACGGCCCGTCCACCCCCAACTCCTGTGCCAGTACGGCCGCTTGTACCCGGCTGCGCAGCTCCAGCTTTGCCAGCAGCCGGCTGACATGGGTCTTCACGGTGGCCTCCGCCATCGCCAGCCGTAGCGCGATATCGGCGTTCGACAGGCCCCGCCCCAGACATCCCAGCACTTCGAGCTCGCGCGGTGTCAGCGCGTCCAGGACCGCCCGGTCCGGCCCGGCACCGCTGCGCGCGGGCCGCCCCGCCGTCCGCGGGCTCGCGAACTCCGCGATCAGCCGCCGGGTCACCGCCGGTGCGATCAGCCCCTCGCCGGACGCCACGGTGCGCACCGCGGTCAGCAGCGCGGCCGCGTCACTGTCCTTGAGCAGAAAGCCCGCGGCGCCCGCCCGAAGCGCCCCGAAGACATATTCGTCCAGGTCGAAGGTGGTCAGCACCAGCACATCCGCCAGCTGTTCGGCGACCACCTGGCGGGTGGCGGAGACCCCGTCGAGGCGGGGCATCTGGATGTCCATGAGGACGAGGTCAGGGCGCAGCTCGCGGGCGAGCCGTACCGCCTCCGCGCCGTCCTCCGCCTCCCCGACGACCTCGATGTCGGGGGCGGAGCGCAGGATGAGGACCAGACCGGCCCGTACGGCGGACTGGTCCTCGGCGACGAGAACCCGGATCGGCTGTGCGTCGGCACCTGTCATCGTCGTACTTCCTCCCCGGCGGCGGGCAACGCCGCCCGCACCAGCCAGACTCTGCCGGCCGGCCCGCTCTCCGGACCGGCCTCGAAGGCTCCGCCCAGCAGGGCGGCTCTCTCCCGCATCCCGACCAGACCGGTGCCGGTGCCGGGCGCCCGGGGGCCGGGGCGGTCGGCGAACGGGCTGCGGACGGCGACGGTGAGGGCCCCGCCGCGGTCCTGGGCGAGGCGGACGAGCACCTCGCCGGGCGCGGCGTGCTTGAGGGCGTTGGTCAAGGACTCCTGGACGATGCGGTAGGCGGCCAGCTCGGCCGGCGCCGCCCGATGCGGCCCGGTCCCGGGGCCGGTCGGGCTCCGGGCGTCCTCCAGTACAAAGGCCAGCCCGCTGCTCCTGCCGCTCGTACGGGCCTGCTCGATCAGCGCTTCCAGTCCGTCGAGGGTGGGGGTCGCGGCGGGCTCCGCGTCCCCTTCGGCCGTCCTCGGGCCCCGCAACAGCCCGATCAGACGGCGCATTTCGGCCAGACCTTGCACGCTGTTCTCCCGGATCACCCCGAGCGCCTCCCGGGTCGCCGCCGGGTCGTCGATGGCCTGTGCCGCGGTGGAGTGGATCGCGATGGCGGACAGATGGTTGGCGACCATGTCGTGCAGTTCGCGGGCCATCCGCGCCCGCTCGCCGGCCACCGCCCGGTCCCGGTCCCGCTCGGCCAGCAGCGCGATCTGCTCGGCCCGCAGCCGGGCGGCCTGGGCGGCGTCGCGGTGGTTGCGGAGCATGATGCCGGTCCAGGCCGGGGCGATGGTGATCAGCGCGATACCGATGACGGCCATCACGACCTGCGGCTTCTGCCACAGTGCGGCCAGCGCGATGGCCGCCAGGACCGTCACCAGGACGGAGTGCGGCGGGATCCGGCGGGCCACGGGCGCCGGGCCGTAGAGCACCGCCGCATAGACCACGTCCGTGAACATCAGGACGGTGGCGACCAGGGTGCCGGCGCAGAGGTCCAGCGCCAGCGCCGGCACCGCGAGGGCCAGCGCCGCCATCGGGGCCGTACGGCGCATCAGTTCCGCCGCCGACATGGTGGTGAGCGAGACCAGGGTCAGTGCGGCGGGCAGTCCCAGGCGCGGGGGACCGCCGTGCAGATCCAGTGTCCAGAGCAGCAGTCCGCCGAGCAGCCCGCCGCCCGCGATGAGCACGTCGAAGCGGGGCGGGCGGCCGACGGCGGCGCGGGGTCTGGCGGTCACCCCACCATCAAACACGGCGCCGGGGACCGCTGCCTCCACGTCCGGGTCATCCCCGTACGGCCTGCGCTACATCGAAAGATGCAGTCCCGGATCATCGCGTGCGACGAGGAACCGGCCGGCGGCCGCTGGAAGGCTTGAGGTGTTCGGTGGAAGGTCTGAAAGGAGACAGCCGTGATCGTCGTGCTGATCGTCGCCTGCGAAGTCGGCTTCTGGGTACTGCTGGCGGTCGGTCTGGCACTGCGCTACCTGGCACGGATGCCGCGCAGCGGAGCAGCGGTGCTGCTGATGGAGCCGCTGCTGGAGCTGATCCTGCTGATCGTCACGGCGATCGACCTGAAGAACGGGGCGCCGGCGGACTGGAAGCACGGCCTGGCCGCCGTCTACATCGGCTTCACGGTCGCCTACGGCCACTACACGATCAAGTGGGTCGACGGACACTTCTCGCACCGCTTCGCGGGCGGCCCGCCGCCGGTCAAGGCGCCGCGCTACGGACTCGCCCGCGCCCAGCACGAGGGGAAGCTGTGGGTGCGCACGGTGGCGATGGCCGTGGTCGCCGCGGCGCTGCTGCAGATCGCGATCTGGTACGTCGGTGACGGCGGCGACACCGGGTCGCTGCACGAGTGGCAGCTCACCACGCTGCGGATCGTCGCCCTCCACGGGGTGATCGCGCTCAGCTACCTCATCTGGCAGAAGAAGGACCCGGGCCGGACCGCCGTCACCGGGGAAGCGGACCGGCCACCGCAGAAGACGCTGCGCTAGGGGAGAGGCCCCCTGGGCCCGGTCAGCGCTCGCCGCCCGGCACCCACAGCACGTCCCCGACCTCCTTGTTGGCCGTACGGGCCAGGATGAACAGGAGGTCGGAGAGGCGGTTGAGGTAGGTGGCGGTGAGCGGGTTCATCGTCTCGCCGTGCTCCTCGAAGGCCGCCCAGGTGGAGCGCTCGGCGCGGCGGACGACCGTGCACGCCTGGTGCAGCAGCGCGGCGCCGGCGGTACCGCCGGGGAGGATGAAGCTGCGCAGCTTCTCCAGCTCCGCGAGGAAGCGGTCGCAGTCGGCCTCCAGCTTGTCGATATAGCCCTGCTCGACGCGCAGCGGCGGGAATTCAGGGTTCTCCACCACCGGCGTCGACAGGTCCGCGCCGACATCGAACAGGTCGTTCTGCACCCGCAGCAGCACCGTGGCGACGTCCTCGGGGAGCGAGCCGAGCGCCAGGGCCACGCCGATCGCCGCGTTGGCCTCGTTGGCGTCCGCGTACGCCGCGATCCGTGCGTCGGTCTTGGCGGTACGGCTCATGTCGCCGAGGGCGGTGGTGCCCTTGTCGCCGGTGCGGGTGTAGATGCGCGTCAGATTCACCATAGGAGCGAGCCTACGCCGCGGACCTGCGGAAAGCCCGGGTGCAATAGGTCACGGACAGTGCGGCGAACGCGACCGCCACCAGCACGCCGTAGAGCATGGCCGAGGAGGCGTAGGAGCCGACGAAGGCCGCGCGGACCGCGTCCACGAGATAGCGGAACGGCATGAAGTGCGAGAGCACATCGAGCCACTTGGGCCCCAGCGCCATCGGCAGCATCAGCCCGGACAGCAGCATCGAGGGCATGGTGACGGCGTTGATGACCGGCCCGAACTCCTGCGGGGTGCTGACGTTCAGCGCCAGCGCGTACGACAGCGAGGCCAGCGCCACGGTCAGCACGGCGACGAACGCGAAGCCGATGAGGATGCCGGGCAGGGGTGCGCGCAGTCCCATGGCCAGCGCGGCCAGCACCAGCAGCACCGCCTGGAAGACGAACAGCAGGGCGTCGCGCAGCACCCGTCCCAGCAGCAGCGCCAGCCGGCTCACCGGCGTCACCCGCATCCGCTCCACGACCCCGTACTGCTTCTCGACGATGATGCCGAAACCGCAGAACGAGGCCCCGAACAGGGCGAGTTGGAGCAGGAGCCCGGGCACCAGCACCTGCCAGGAGCTGCCGGACGAGGACAGCGGCAGATCGGTCAGCAGCGGACCGAAGAAGAGCAGATACAGCAGCGGCATCAGCACGCCGAAGAGCATCTGGAGCTTGGAGCGCAGCGTCTGGCGGGCGTACCGCCCGAAGATCAGCGCGATGTCGGAGAGCAGGGTGGACAAGGGGAGCTCCTAGACGGCGACGGGGGCCTGGTCGTGGGGCGTGGCACCGCGCCCGGTGATGGCGAGGAAGGTGTCCTGGAGGGAGGCGTCGGGGGAGCCGGCATGGGCGCGTTTGAGGGCCTCCGGGGTGCCCTCCGCGACCACCACACCCTTGTCGACGATCACCAGCCGGTCGGCCAGCGCATCGGCCTCGTCGAGGTAGTGGGTGGTCAGGAAGACGGTGGTGCCGTGCTCGGCGCGGATCCGGCGGACCAGCTCCCACAGGTCGGCGCGGCTGCCCGGGTCGAGCCCGGTGGTGGGCTCGTCGAGGAAGAGCACCTGGGGACGGTGGGTGAGCCCCATCGCGATGTCCAGCCGCCGCCGCTGGCCGCCGGAGAGGGTGGCGGTCCTGCGGTCGAGCAGCCCGTCGAGGCCCAGGTCGGCGGCCAACTCCTCGGTACGGGCGTGGGCTTCGGCCTTGCCGAGGCGGTAGAGGCGGGCCTGGGTGACCAGCTCCTCGCGGACCGAGACGTGGGGGTCGACGCCGCCGGACTGGGCGACGTAGCCGGAGGCGCGTCGTACGCCCGCCGGGTCGCGGACGAGGTCGCAGCCGGCGACGGTCGCGGTGCCGCCGGTAGGCGCCAGCAGGGTCGTGAGCATCCGCAGAGTGGTGGTCTTCCCGGCGCCGTTGGGGCCGAGGAAGCCGAGGATCTCGCCGCGCTCGGCGGTGAGATCGATACCGCGGACGGCCTCGACGGCGCCGCGCTTGGTGGTGAAGGTCCGGGCGAGTCCGGACGCGCTGAGGACTGGCATGCCCACAGAAAAACAGAGGGACTTAAAAATTGCAACGTACCCAAAAATACAGTGTGCCCATCGAGGGATAGGGTGAGGGCATGGCAGAGGGACTCAGGGAGCGGAAGAAGCGGCAGACCCGCCAGTACATCTCGGACGTGGCCACCGGCCTGTTCCTGGCGCGCGGCTTCGATGCGGTGACCATCGCGGAGATCGCCGACGCGGCCGAGGTCTCCGTCAACACCGTCTACAACTACTTCCCGGCCAAGGAGGACCTCTTCTTCGACCGGAGCAAGGGCCTCGTGGACCGCCTCTCGCGCTTCGTACGGGGCCGGACGGCGGGCGAGTCCGCGGCCTCCGCCGTGCTGCGGGAACTGCGCGAAGAGGTCGAGGCGGTCTCGCCGAGGGTCGGTCTGATCGAGGGTTACGACCAGTTCATGCGGGTGGTGCACGGGGCGCCCACCCTCAAGGCGCGCCTCTGGTACATGCAGCAGGAGATCCACCTCAACCTGGAGGAAACACTCCGGGAGGAGACCGGCGCCGCGGCCGGCGATCCGCTGCCGGGCCTGATGGCCGGCCAGATCAGCTGGGTGCACCAGAGTCTGATGGGGTGGATCGCACACGAGATGCTCGACGGCCGCAAGCCCGCCGAGGTCTCCCGGGAGGCCCTGGTCCTGCTCGACGAGATGGAAGAGCTACTGGGCGAAAAGGTCCTCAACTACGCCGTACGGACGGCCGACTGACGGCGGACTGTCCGGATAGGTCCCACGGGCGCACACCTCGCGAGTGTGACGTCCGTCATCTGAGACGTGACGCGCATCTCTTCCCCTCCAAAGGATCGCTCACGACCGCTAACGTCACCCAGGACCGTCAAATGCACAGGGTGTGAGGGGACAGCAGTGGCAAAGAAGCTCGCCGTCATCGGCGCCGGACTCATGGGGTCCGGTATCGCGCAGGTCTCCGCCCAGGCGGGCTGGGACGTGGTCCTCCGCGATGTGACGGACGAGGCGCTGGCCCGGGGCAAGGGTGGCATCGAGGCCTCGTACGAGAAGTTCGTCGCCAAGGGCAAGCTGGCGGCGTCCGACGCCGAGCAGGCGCTGGCCCGCATCACCACCACGACCGACCTGGAGGCCGTCGCCGACGCCGATATCGTCGTCGAGGCCGTCTTCGAGCGGATCGAGATCAAGCGGGAGATCTTCCAGGCGCTGGACAAGCTGGTCAAGGAGGAGGCGGTGCTGGCCTCCAACACCTCCGCCATCCCGATCACCAAGATCGCCGCGGCCACCTCCCGCCCCGAGCGGGTCGTCGGTGCGCACTTCTTCTCGCCGGTGCCGATGATGCAGCTGTGCGAGCTGGTCCGCGGTTACAAGACCAGCGACGAAACCCTCGCCACCGCCCGGCAGTTCGCCGAGTCGGTCGGCAAGACCTGTGTCGTCGTCAACCGCGATGTGGCCGGCTTCGTCACCACCCGCCTGATCTCGGCGCTGGTCGTCGAGGCCGCCAAGCTCTACGAATCCGGCGTGGCCAGCGCCGAGGACATCGACACCGCCTGCAAGTTGGGCTTCGGCCACGCGATGGGACCGCTGGCCACCGCCGACCTGACGGGCGTCGACATCCTGCTGCACGCCACCGACAACATCTACACCGAGTCCCAGGACGAGAAGTTCGCACCGCCGGAGATCATGCGTCGGATGGTCGATGCGGGCGATATCGGACGCAAGAGTGGGCAGGGCTTCTACGAGCACTGATACCGCGTCAGGCCCATCGGCCTGATGGCGTCACCCTGTGGGGTGAATTCGGTATCGGTTCGCTTACAGGCGGCAACTTCGCCGCGCGAGAGGCAGTCAGATCTGTAGACGTCCAGGCATCACCACCCATGACACCGGGGAGCGCATATGCACATCAGGGGCGACCACGCCGAGCTGGTCGTCGGGGGCCGCCTTGACGTCCGCAGCGCGGCGGACGCCCGTACGGCCCTGCACGCCGCCGTCGACTCCGGTCGGGGCGATCTCGTGCTGGACCTGACCGAGCTGGATTCCTGGGACGCCACCGGCCTCGGCGTGATCATGGGCGCGCACCGTCGCGCCGGCCGGGTCAACCGCAGGCTGGTGCTGCGCGGAGTGCCGCCCCAGATGCAGCGCCTATTGGTCGCCACGAGGCTGCACCGCATCCTCGCGATCGAGGGCGGTATCGAAGCGGAATCGATTCCCCGGGTGTGAGGCAAGGGCGGTGCGCCGCCCGACGGCCTCACGGCGCCCCCGGGGCGATCAGGCTTGCAGGACAAAGAGTGCCGAAAGATGCAGAGCTGAGCGACGGAAATGTCGTAAAGCGCGGGATACCGCACAATCCCGGAAGTTCCGGTCAGGACCGGCCCCCGGCAGTGCGTCCGCCCGCTGTGCAGGTCTAAGGTTCGGTTCCCGCCCGTATGCCATCATCCGCGGCGGGTACCGGACCAGACGCGACGGCTGAGGACGACCTGCCGGAGCCGGGGGAGTGCGGACGGCCGGAAGCGCAGTCGGCACGCCGTTCCGACTCCTGGGCCGAGGACGCCTGGCGGAGGCGGAGCGGAACGAAGCATCTGGGAGCTTGCAGCATGGACCCGAACACCCACCGGGGACCCGAGGAGTACGGCGAGCAGGGCAGCCCTGCCGAGCCACCGGCCCCCGCGTTCGGCGGCGCGCAGAGCGGCTCCACGGGGCTCGCCCGTGTCGTCCGGCTCGTCTCGGGCCCCTACCTCGTCACCGTCAACCCCGTCGACGGCAGCGAAATAGAGCCCTGCCCGCCCGGTGAGCGCCCCGCCGCCCCCGGCAGGCTCGACCCGGAGGAACGCGCCGCGGCCGCCCGCGCCGCCGCACCCCCGCTGCCGCCGGGCCCGTCCGGATTCGCCGGCCACGAGACCGCACTCGAAGAGCGCACCGAGGACACCGAGCGCCTGGTCCGGCTGCTCTCCCGCGGCCGTTCCGTCCGCGTCACCGGCCCCTCGGGCTCCGGCCGCACCCGGCTGCTGGACGCCGTCGCCACCGCCTGCGCCGACCTCGCCCCCGACGGCGTCGTCCGGCTCTCCGGCTACCACCACACCTCCACCGACCTGCTGTACGCGCTGTTCGCGGCCGTCTACCGGGCCCCGCAGCACCGCCCCGAGCGGGCCGAGATGCTGCGCATGGTCGCCGAGATCGGCGCGATCGTCGTCCTGGACGACCTGGAATTCGGCGGCGCCGCGCTCGACGAGCTGCTCGACGCCACCCCCGAATGCGCCTTCCTGATCGCCGCCACCCCCGACGTCGCGGCCCCCAGCGCCGGCTCGCACCTCGAAGAGGTCTTCCTCGGCGGCATCGGCCGCGGCGCCTGCGGCCGGCTGCTGGAGCGCGCCGTGGACCGGCCGCTCACCGACGACGAGGAGTCCTGGGCCGCCGACCTCTGGTTCGAGTCCGAGGGGCTGCCCCTGCGGTTCGTCCAGGCCGCCGCCCTGCTGCGGCAGTACGACCGGCTGCGGGCCGCACCGGGCGCCCTCGACGACGGCTACGGCCTCTTCCCCGAGGACGGTCAGGCCACGGCCGACCCGGCCGCCGAGGACGCCGAGCCCGCCGAGCAGCCGGAGGTGCCGCTGCCGTCCCTCGGCGAGGCCGCCGCTCCCGCCCCGCTGCTCGCCTCGCGGCTGACCGAGGCCGCCCGGGAGACCCTGCGCTTCGCCGTCGCCCTCGGCGGCGAGCTGCCGCACCAGGCGCATCTGCCGGCCCTCACCCAGGACACCCACGCCGACGCCGCCCTCGGCGAGCTGCTGGCCTGCGGCCTGATCACCCCGGCCGGCAGCCACTACCGGCTCGCCGCCACCGTCCAGGACCAGCTGACGGCGGCCGGCTACGCGGACGGCGCCCCCGCACGGGCCCACACCGTCGCCCAGCACTACGCCTGGTGGGCCGGGCACCCCTCGGTGACGCCCGAGCGGGCCGCCGCCGAGTCCGATGTGGCGCTGGCCGCGATGGGCGTACTGACCGGCAGCCGGGAGAGCGGGCACGCCAGCGCGGCCGTGCTGCTCGCCCGTACGGCCGCCCCGGCGTTCGCCGCGGCACTGCACTGGAGCGCCTGGGAGCGCAGCCTGCGGCACGGCCAGGAGGCCGCGCGGCTCGCCGGTGAGGTCGCCGAGGAGGCCTACTTCCACCACGAGCTGGGAGTGCTGGCCCTGTGCACCGGCAACCTCGACCGGGCGCGCGCCGAACTGGAGGCGTCCATCGGGCTGCGCGGGGTGCTCTCCGACCGCAATGGCGCGGTGGCCGGCCGGCGCGCCCTGGCGCTGGTCACCGACCGTACGCGGGCCGACTCCGCGGCAGCGGCCACCACGGCCCTGCCCCAGGCGGCGGGCGCGGCCTCCGCATCGCGGCGGGACGCACCGAAGGAACCGGCCGCCAATCCCTTCGACGCCGCCTCGGCCCCGAAGCTGCGCAAGTCGCGCACCGAGCAGACCGCGCAGACGCTCATCGCCCGGGGTGCTTCTTCGACGACCGCCACCACGGGCGTCCCGGCCGCGACCGACAGCGGTGCCGGAGCCGGCAAGGGCGTCCGGCGGGTCTTCGGCGGGGCGCGGCGCAATGTCGTGGCCGCGGGCGCCGGTGCGCTGCTGGCAGCCGTCCTCGGCACCGTCGTCACCATCGGGGCGACGGGCGGCGACGACACCCCCAACGACAAGGTCAACACGGAACAGACCACGGACGACAGCGACGGCACCGACCTGCCGGCCGAACAGCCCGCCACGGACTCCAGCCTGCCGCCCACCGGCCCCGGCACGTCCCGGCCCGGCACCGCCGGCCAGTCGGACCGCCCGTCCCCGTCGCCCAGCGGAACCGCCCCCAGCGGCTCGCCCAGCGCCCCCGGCACCGGGTCGGCGGACCCGACGGCCGGCCCGACGGAGCCGACCGAGCGGCCCACCAGCCCCACCGGCCGGCCGACCCGCCCCACGCACCCGCCGACGGACGAGCCGACCGACCCGACGCCGACGGACGAGCCGACCGACTCCACGCCGACGGGTCCGACGCCCAGCGAGGAGCCGACGGACAAGCCGAGCACCCAGAGCCCCTCGCAGTCCGCCTCCGGCCCGTCGGCCGGCAGCCCCTCCGCGAGCGGTACGTCCGGGACGACTCCCTCCGGCGGCACCCCGTCGGACGCTACGGCCACCTCCTCCGGCACGGAGAGTGCCCCGGTCACCTGACGGCCCCGCAGGAAGCGGCGCAGCACGGAACAGCGCAACGGCCCGGTCATCTGCCGGGCCGTTGCGCTGTGTGCCGCCTCTGAAGGGCCGGCGGGGTCAGAACAGGCGGAGCTTGTCGTCCTCGATGCCGCGCAGGGCGTCGTAGTCCAGCACGACGCAGCCGATACCGCGGTCGGTGGCCAGTACCCGCGCCTGCGGCTTGATCTCCTGAGCCGCGAAGACACCCTTCACCGGCGCCAAGTGCGGGTCGCGGTTGAGGAGTTCGAGGTAGCGGGTGAGCTGCTCGACACCGTCGATCTCACCACGTCGCTTGATCTCGACCGCGACGGTCTGGTTGTCGGCGTCCCGGCACAAGATATCCACCGGGCCAATGGCAGTGGGGTATTCACGCCGAATCAGGGAGTATCCCTCCCCAAGGGTTTCGATCCGGTCCGCGAGCAGCTCCTGGAGGTGGGCCTCCACACCGTCCTTGATGAGGCCCGGGTCGACGCCGAGCTCGTGCGAGGAGTCGTGCATGACCTCCTCAAGGGTGATGATGAGCTTCTCCCCGCCCTTGTTCTCGACCGTCCACACATCACCGTCGCCCTCCTTGAGAGTGCAGGGCGGCGACATCCAGTTGAGGGGTTTGTAGGCCCGGTCGTCCGCGTGAATGGAGACGGAGCCGTCCGCCTTCACCAGGATGAGGCGAGGGGCGGAAGGGAGGTGGGCGGTGAGCCGGCCCGCGTAGTCCACGGAGCAGCGGGCGATGACGAGACGCATGGGGCGTCACGCTACTCGACCAGGGGCCACCTACGCGATTCGCCCTGGATCACGGTGCCTTTACGGGGGAAATCCCCGCACCCCCGGCGTTCGCCAATGGCCGGTTGTATGTGCAATCTCCTGGTGCGGGCCTCTTGCGCGGCATACCGTTGAAGCGGGGGGTTGTGAGGCGAACACGCTCCGTCGCAAAGCCCCTTGTCCCGTCCCTAGGCCCCGTCCGTCCCGGCGGGGCCGCGAGAGGAGAACCTCATGTCGCTCGACGTCTCACCGGCCCTCCTCGAACAGGCCGAGCGAGGCGAGGTCGACGAAGCCGCATTTGTCGACTGCGTCCGGACCTCCCTGCCCTTCGCATGGGGGATGATCAGCTCTCTGGTGGCCCAGCTGAAGGTGGACGGCGGAGAGTTCGCCGACAATCAGACGCCGCCGCCGGACGAGCAGGCGCGCGGCCAGCTGCTGCGCGCGCTGGCGAGTGACGCCATCCGTGGTTCGCTCGAGCGCCACTTCGGTGTGCGGCTCGCTTTTCAGAACTGCCACCGGGTCGCGGTCTTCCCGCTCGACCCGGCGGTGGACGACCGTCTGGCCCGCTTCACGTCCATCCGCGGTCAGCTGCTGAACCAGTCGCCCGAACTCCGCGACTGCTGAACGGAGTTGCTGCCGCTGCCCGCACACGGTTGTGATACGCACCGTGCCGGTGCGCCAGCGGCAGCACCACCCACAGCACGCCGACCTCCGAGTACGGCGCCACCGCACCACCGCACGACAGGCCCACCGCACGACAGGCACGGTCAACCCGTCCCCGGCAGCCGCAGGCGGCCGCCGTACCCGGACCGGTCACCCCAGCTGGGGCAGGACCTCCGTGCCCAGTCGGCGTACGTTCTCCTCCGTCGCCGCGAGGTCGCCGGAGCCCTCGACGAGCAGCGCGAACCGTGTGATGCCCGTACGCTCCGAGGTCGCCGCCAGCCGGTCGGCGCACAGCTGCGGCGGGCCGACGGGATGCAGCCCGCACAGCAGCTCCGTATAGGCCAGCGGATCACGCATCGCGCGATAGCGGCCGTCGACCGTCACATGCGCCCCCAGGCCCTGCTGCAGCCAGCCGGGCATCGCCTTCATGAGGGTCTCCGCCGCCGCCTGGCGGTCGTCGGCGATCTGCACCACGCCTGCCGAGACGTGCGCGGCCGCGGCCACCTCGTCGCCGTCCCGGCCGGCCTCCAGGGCGGCCGACCGCCACAGCGCGACCATCTCCGCCTTCTCCTCGTCGCCGCAGTGCATCCCCAGCAGCATCGGGAGTCCGCGCTCGGCGGCAGTCCGGACCGACGAGGCGGAGGTGCAGGCCACCACCACCGGCGGGCCCGGCGGGCCGGATCCGTCCGGATCGGTCAGTGCCTCGGCCGGCCGGGGCACCACCGCCACCTCCCGGAACGCATAGCGCTCGCCCTGCGCGCCGACCCGGGGTTCCCGCAGCCAGCGCATCAGCAGATCGAGTGACTCCGGGAAGCCGTGGTCGTAGGCGGCGAGCCCGGAGCCGAAGACCTCCAGATCGATCCAGGGCCCGCCCCGGCCGACGCCGAGCGTGAACCGGCCGTCGGAGGTGAGGTGCAGCAACGCCGCCTGCTCACCGAGCGCTACCGGATGCTGGGTCGGCAGCACGCTCACCGCTGTCCCGACACCGATCCGGCGGGTCCGCCCCAGCAGCAGCGCGGCCAGCGTCACCGCATTCGGGCAGACGCCGTACGGTACGAAGTGGTGTTCCGCGAGCCAGACATCGTCGAGTCCGGCCTCCTCCGCGACCTCCGCGGAGCGCACCGCGCGGTGCAGTGCTTCCCCCTGTCCCTGACCGGGGAATTGAGCGGCCAGGATGAAAGCCCCAACGCGCATCGCTCTCTGCCTCCTCGCAGCCGACGCGACTCCCCCTTACAGGCAACAACGTGTGACACGTGCCAAGGGCACGGCCTGACGGTAAATTTCCTGATGATCGCAGAATCCTGGCGAGGGGCGTTCGGCCGTGACCGCGCCGCGTACGCTGGTGACAGCCCGTGACCCCGTAACTCTCCGAGGTGCTCTGTGTCCCCGCGTCGAAACCGCCAGCACGGCGGCGCGAAGCCCGTTGACCGCATGGGCGGTGACCGCTACGGCCTGGAACGTACCGAGGAGTGGCGCGGCGAGGAGTGGGTCGTCCGGATGGTCGGGGGCGGCGGCGCCGCCAAGCACTACCGCTGCCCCGGCTGCGACCAGGAGATCCCGCCTGGGGTGCCGCATGTCGTCGCCTGGCCGCAGCACGGCGATGTCGACGACCGCCGGCACTGGCACAAGGCGTGCTGGAACGCACGGGACCGCCGGAGCGCGCGGCTCCAGCGGTCCCGGAATGCGCCCCGCTACTAGGGGCGGGCTGTCTCAGACGTCGCGCTTGTGGATGACCGCGTAGGCGGACCCGAGGGTGACGGCCGCGAGGCCCGTGACGATCCACAGGGGCTCCCAGCCGGACGGGCCGGACGAGGTCAGGGCGACGTCGTACATCACGTTGAGCTGGCTGGGCAGCGCGTACTCCAGCAGCCAGGTCTGGATGTCCTTGAGGCTCTCCGCCTGCATGAAGATCGCCAGCACCAACGGCAGCAGGTAGACGCCGACCATGAGGGTGATCGCGCCCGCGGAGTGGCGCAGCAGGGCACCGACGGCCAGCGCGAGCAGCCCGATCATGGCGGTGAAGAGGCTCACACCCACCGTGGCCTTGAACCATTCCGCGCCGGTCGGTGCGCTCTTGGCCATGTCGCTGAGCATGGAGTACTGCGCGACGGCCACCACGGTCGTGGTCACCAGGGTGACGACGAAGCTCAGGGCGAAGAAGACGATCGCCTTGGCGGTCAGGACCCGGGCGCGGGCCGGGCTCGCCGTGAGGGTCGTGCGGATCATTCCGGTGCTGTACTCGGAGGAGATCACCAGCACGCCCAGCGTGATCAGGGGGATCAGGCCCATCATCATGCCGAAGGTGCCGTAGTTCAGCGGTGACTCGGGGCCGAGCGAGTCGCTGTGCCCGGCGATGACCGCGCCCGTCAGCAGACCGATGCCCACGGTCAGCAGGACCATCACGCCCAGTGTCCACATCGTCGAGCGCACCGAGCGGATCTTCGTCCACTCGGAGAGCAGCGCATGGCCGAGGTGGGTGGGGCGCACGGGGATGGACGAGACGTAGCCGCCCGCACCGGCGAACGACTGCTGGGGGTGCGGCTGGGCCGGCGGCTGCTGCGGCTGGTTCTGGGGCTGCTGGGGCTGGGCCGGTGCCTGGGCCTGGGGCGGTGCCGGTGCCTGGACGGGCGCCTGGGCCTGGGCGGGCGCCTGGGCCTGGAGCATCATCGTGCCCGCTTCCTTGCCCGGCCCGTGCGCCGCGAGCGGCCGCGGCTCGGGGTACTGCTGGGCCTGGAGCATCATCGTCCCGGCTTCCCTGGCCGGGGCGGGCTGCGCGGGGGCCTGGCCCTGGGCCGGCGCGGGTGCCTGCCCGCCCTGAGCCGGGGCCTGCGCTTGGGGCGCCTGCCCCTGAGCGGGCGGCTGGCCCTGGGCCTGCAGCATCATCGTGCCCGCTTCCTTGGCGGGCGCGGGCTGCCCGGGCGCCGCCTGGGCCTGCAGCATCATCGTCCCGGCCTCCTTGGCGGGCGCGGGCTGCTCCGGTGCCGGCTGCTGGGCGGGCTGCTGCTGGGCGGGCGGCGTCTGTGGCGGCATGCCCTGCGGCGCGGCGGGCGGCATCGGCGGCGCGGCCGGTGCCGGCTGCTCCTGTGCGCCGGTGTCGTGGGGGCCGGGCTCAGGCTGCGGCTGGGGCTGCGGCTGCTGAGGGCTGGTCATCGGGCGTCCTCGTGGTGCGGCGTGGGCTGGGCGGCGGGGGCGGCGGGAGCCGCGGGCGGCATCGGCGCGGCGGGCTGTTGCCCGTACGGGTGAGGCGCACCGTACGGCTCGGGTCCCCCGTACGGGTGGCCTTGCGCGGGCGGCGGATAGCCCGGTGCCTGCTGGGCGTACGGATTCGGCTGCCCCTGACCGGGAACACCGGCCGGCACCTGGCCGGGAAGACCCGGCTGACCACCCGGGTACCCCGGGCCGCCCGCAAACCCCTGCGGTGCGCCACCCTGCGGGGCGTACCCGGCGGGGGCCTCCTGGAGGCCGGCCCGCGCGTCCGCCGTCGAGCGGTAGTCCACGGCGCCCTGCGTCATCTGCATGTACGCCTCTTCCAGGGAGGCCTGGTGCGGCGACAGCTCCCACAGCCGGACGTCGGCCTCATGCGCGAGCTCGCTGATGCGGGGGAGCGGCAGCCCGGTCACCCGCAGCGCACCGTCCGGTTCGGGCGCGGTCTGCCCGCCGGCCTCACCGATCGCGGCGGTCAGCTTCTCGCGCTGCTCCGGCTCGGTGTCCGGGGTGCGGACCCGGGCGAAATCGGCGGAGTTGGCCGAGATGAAGTCCTTCACGGACATATCCGCCAGCAGCTGCCCCCGGCCGATCACGATCAAGTGCTCGGCGGTCAGCGCCATTTCGCTCATCAGATGCGAGGAGACGAAGACCGTACGGCCCTCGCTCGCCAGCTGCTTCATCAGATTGCGCACCCACAGGATGCCTTCGGGGTCGAGTCCGTTGACCGGCTCGTCGAAGAGCAGCACCTGGGGGTCGCCGAGCAGCGCCGCGGCGATACCGAGCCGCTGGCCCATCCCGAGCGAGAAGCCGTTGCTGCGCCGCCCCGCGACGTCTTGCAGACCGACCACGCCGAGCACCTCGTCGACCCGGCGGGCCGGGATGCCGGACACCTGGGCGAGCGAGAGCAGATGCTGACGCGCACTGCGCCCGCCGTGCACGGCCTTGGCGTCGAGCAGTGCGCCCACCTGGCGGGGAGCGTTGGGGAGGCTGCGGAAGGGACGGCCAGCGATGGTGGCACGCCCCGAGGTCGGTGCGTCCAGGCCCAGGATCATGCGCATCGTCGTGGACTTGCCGGAGCCGTTGGGCCCCAGGAAGCCGGTCACCGTGCCCGGCCGTACCTGGAACGACAGGTTGTACACGGCCGTCTTGGCGCCGTAGCGCTTCGTCAGGCCGACTGCCTCGATCATTCTCCGCCCCTCGCAAGATGGTCGGGGCAGAGGCGCCCTCGTACCCCCGTGAGGGTTAGGAGGCTATCCGGACATTGACGGTTCCCGTCAATCGCCACAGGTGACACCCACCCCACCCACCCCAACCCTTACCACCCACGGGAGGTGACGGGTCTCCGGGGCTTGGTGTGTGGACGTAAAGCGAAGCAGTCCACACACCAAGCCCCGGAGACCCGTCACCGCACCCAACAGCCCCGCGCAGCGGACAAACAGCCCGCCGCAGGCGAATCGGCGCCGCACCCAACAGCCCACGCAGCGGACCGGCCCGCCGCAGGCGAAACGGCGCCGCCCCGGCAACGTACGCCGCAGGCAAAGCGCAGCGGACCGGCACCCAACCACGTACGGCAAAGGCAAAGCGCAGCGCTACGCGTCGCGCTTCTTCAACAACACGAACCCGCAGACCAGCGCGACCACCGTCCAGGCGATCATGATGCCGAGCCCGCCCCACGGGCCGTACGGCACCTCGTCGTTGGCCCGGGGGATCACCTGCATGATTTTCGAGCCCGCCTGGTCCGGCAGATAGCGGCCGATTTTCCGGGTCGCCGAGACATTTCCGAGAATGTTCGAGATCAGGAAGAAGAACGGCATCAGGATGCCCAGCGAGAGCATCGGGCTGCGCAGCATCGTGGCCACCGCCATCGAGAACAGCGCGATCAGCGTCATGTAGAGCCCGCCGCCGATCACCGCGCGCAGCACGCCCGGATCGCCGAGGTGCGCCCGGAGGTCACCGAGCACCGCCTGGCCGGCGAAGAACGTCACGAAGCTGGTGGCGAGTCCGACGACGAAGACCAGCGCGGTGGCCACCAGCAGCTTGCAGAACAGGAAGGTGCCGCGCTGCGGTACGGCGGCCAGCGAGGCGCGGATCATGCCGGTGCTGTACTCGTTCGAGACCACCAGCACCCCGAAGACGATCATCGCCAGCTGGCCCAGGCCCATCCCGGCGAAGCTGATGTTGGTGGCGTCGAACGCCAGCCGGTCCCGGGCCGGCATCGAGCTGAAGTCGTTGGTGGCCAGGGTGCAGATCAGCACGCCCAGCCCGATGGTGACCACCACGGCGATGCCCAGCGTCCACACCGTGGACCGCACCGACCTGATCTTGGTCCACTCCGACCGAATGACCTGCCCCAGCGCCCCCATCCGTCAGCTCCTCTTCTTCTGCCAGTCCGCGCCCCAGCCGGTCGGCTGCGGCTTGCCCGGCCGTGCCCCGGCCGGCTGCGGTTCTCCCGCGGGCCGTGCGGCGGGCCGGTCCGGCACCGGTTCGCCGTCGTGCGCGTGATACTCCACCGACTCGGCCGTCAGCTGCATGAACGCGTCCTCCAGGGAGGCCTGCTGAGGGCTGAGCTCATGCAGTACCAGCTGATGCCGGGCGGCCAGTTCGCCCAGCCGGTCGGCGGGGACCCCGTCGATCTCCAGCGACCCGTTGCCGACGGCCACCGCGTCGATGCCCTCGTCGTGCAGCAGATCCAGCAGCTTCTCCTGCTGCGGGGACCGCATCCGGACGTACGACCGCGAGTTCTGGTGGATGAAGTCCTTCATCGAGGTGTCGGCCATCAGCCGGCCCTGCCCGATCACGATCAGATGCTCGGCGGTCAGCGCCATCTCGCTCATCAGATGCGAGGAGACGAAGACCGTACGGCCCTGGCCGGCGAGGTTCTTCATCAGATTGCGGATCCAGTGGATGCCTTCAGGGTCGAGCCCGTTGACCGGCTCGTCGAAGAGCAGCACCTGGGGGTCGCCGAGCAGCGCCGCGGCGATACCGAGCCGCTGGCTCATACCGAGTGAGAAGCCCTTCGAGCGCTTCTTGGCGACCGCGCTCAGCCCGACGGTGTCCAGCACCTCGGCGACCCGTCTGCGGGGAATGCCGTTGCTCTGTGCCAGACACAGCAGATGGTTGGCGGCGCTCCGGCCGCCGTGCACCGCCTTCGCCTCCAGCAGCGCCCCGATATAGGTGAGCGGATCCTTCAGCTGCCGGTAGTGCTTGCCGTCGATCCGGACCGTCCCCGCCGTCGGGTTGTCCAGGTCGAGCATCATCCGCATGGTCGTCGACTTGCCCGCGCCGTTCGGGCCGAGGAAGCCGGTGACGATACCGGGCCGCACCGTGAACGTGAGGTGGTCCACGGCGACCTTGTCGCCGTAATGCTTGGTCAGCCCCTCGAGCTCGATCATGTAGAGCACGCTAGGCGCGCCCGGGGGCCCCTGCCACCGGGGCGGGGCCGCCCGGCTGACCCCCGGTACGCACCGCGCCCCCGCAACGCCTCAGGGGCGGTACGGGGGCGCGCGCAACAGCTGGGCGGAAGCGGAGCCTGCCCGGGGGTACCTCCCAGCGATAGCTGGGGGAGGTCAGCGGCTCTGCTGGGCGGGGACGCCGCGGGAGACCGTCTCGTCCTCACCGGGGGCACCGGCCGCGGCCACCGCCGCACCGGTCAGCGTCGCCAGCATCTCGCGGACGTTGGTCAGCTGAGCGTTGATCGAGTCGCGGCGGTTCGTCAGCGCCGCCAGCTCACGCTCGGATTCGCTGCGGATCCGGTCCGCCTTGGCGTTCGCGTCCGCCACGATGTCCTCGGCCTGGCGCTGCGCGGTCTCCACCGTCTGGCGGGCCCGGCGCTCCGCGTCCGTACGCAGCTTCTCGGCCTCCAGGCGGAGCTGCTCGGCGCGGTGCTCGATCTCCGCGAGCCGCTTCTCGGCCTTGGCCTGACGCGAGGCCAGGTCGCGCTCGGACTGCTCACGGCGCTTGGCGAGGTTGGTCTCGAAGTCCGCGGCGGCCTGCGCGGCCTTGGCGCGGGTCTCCTCGAAGAGGGAGTCCGCCTCCTCGCGCTTGGACTGCGCGTCCTTCTGCGCCTCGGCGCGCAGCGTGGACGCCTCGCCCTTGGCCTTCTCGACGATCCGGGCGCCCTCGTCCTCCGCCTTCGCCTTGCGCTCGGCGGCGAACGACTCGGCGTCGTTACGGACCTGCTGGGCGGCCGACTCGGCCAGCTCCCGGTGCTGCTCGGCGGCCCGCCGGGCCTCCTCGCGCAGATCCTTCGCCTCCTCTTCGGCGAGCCGGAGGATCTTCTCCACGCGTGCACCGAGGCCCGCGTAGGACGGTTCGGCGTCATTGACCTGCGCCTGGGCGTTCTGCGTTTCGAGGTGCAGCTCCTCGATCCGCTTTTCCAGCGACGTGATGCGGGCCAGCGCGCTGTCGCGGTCGGCGACGAGCTTCGTAATGCGGTCGTCCACCTGACCGCGGTCGTACCCACGCCGCACGAGCTCGAAGCCGAAGGGGGAGGAAGTGTCGCTCATGGGGTTCCTGTCGAAGAGACCGGTGAGGTGATAAGGAGAATCCTAGGGGTCACAACGGCGTGTCATCGAGTCATTGCCCGTTTGATCTGGAGAATGACCCCTCATTTGAGTGGCTACCCCTCAGACTGCTTGCCACTCGAACGAGTTGCGCCCGCCCCCGCGGCCGCCTTCACACCAGCGCCCTTTCCTTCCCCGCCCCCGCCGGGTGCCTCGAACGATTCCAGGGCTTCCAGAACGTCCTGAACGCGGGAGATTTCGGCGTTGATGTCCTCCCGGCGGCGCACCAGCACCTCCAGCTCCCGCTTGCCCTCGTCCACGATCCGGGTGGCCTCCGCCTCGGCCTCGGTGCGCATCCGCTCCGCGTCGCGCACCGCCTCGGCCTTCTTGTTCTCGGCCTCCTTGATCAGGCCCTCGGCCTTCTTCACCGCCGAGATCCGGACCTTGCTCGCCTCGCTGTTCGCGTCGGCCACCATCCGGTCGGCCTTCTCCTCGGCCTCCACCTGCTGGGCGGTGGCCTGCGCGATGAGCTTGTCGACCCGCTCGCCGGCGTTCTTCATCGTCTCCGCCGACTCCCGGCGGGCCCGCTCGTGCAGCTCCTCGACCTCGGACTCGATCCGCTGCCGCAGCTCCTCGGCGCGGTCCCGGATACCGGTGGCGTCGCGGCGGGCCTCCTCCAGCATCGTGTTCGCGTCCGTACGGGCCTTCTCCACCCGGGCATTGCCGTCGGTGGTGGCCTCCGAGACCAGCCGCTCGGCCTCCTTGCGGGCCACCCCGACCATGGTGTCGGCCTGCTCCTCGGCGGCGGTGGCCGCCTTGAGCGCCTCCTCCTGGGCCTTGGCGACGAGCTGGTCCGCCTGCTCGGCCGCGTCCCCGCGGCGCTTGGCGGCCTCCTTGCGTGCCTCGTCGAGCAGCCGGTCCGCCTCCTGCTGGGCCTCGTTCCGGGTCTGCTCGGCCGCCGCCTCGGCGTCCTCCTTGAGCTTCGCGGAGTCGTTACGGGTGCGGTTGGCGTGCTCCTGCGCGGCGGTGACCGTCTCGGCCGCCTCCGTCCGCAGCCGGTCCGCCTCCGCGGTGGCCGTCGCCAGCATCCGGTCGGCCTGCTCACGGGCATCGGCCCGGGTACGGTCCGCGTCCCGCTCGGCGTCCGCGGTCGTCTCCGCCGCCTCCGTGCGCAGCCGCTCGGCCTCGGTCGCGGCCTCCGACATCAGCTCGTCGGCCTGCTCCGCGGCGTCCGAGCGCGTCTTGTTGGCCGCCTTGCGCGCCTCGTCGCCGGTGCGGTCCGCGTCCCTGCGGGCCTCCTCCAGCGCCTCGGCCGCCTCGGCCCGCAGCCGCTCCGCCGTCTCGGTGGCCTCCGCCACCAGGCGCTGCGCCTGCTGCTCGCCGTCGGCCCGCAGCCGCTCGGCGGCCTGCTGGGCCTCCTGGACCGTACGGTCCGCGTCGTCCTGCGCCGAAGACGTCAGCTCGGTGGCCTCGGTGACAATCCGTTCGGCCTCCGCACGCGCCTCGGTGATCAGCCGGTCCGCCTGCTCCGCGGCGTCCGAGCGCATCCGGTTCGCGTCGTCCCGCGCCTCCGCACGGGCCCGCGCCGCGTCCTGCTCGCCGGCCGCCAGCGCGTCCGAGGCGTCGGTACGCAGCTGCTGTGCCTTCGCCGTGGCGTCCGCCACCAGCTTCTCGGCCCGGTCGGTCGCCTCCGACACCAGCCGGTCGGCCTGCTCGGCGGCCTCGGTCCGCGCCGCGTCGGCCTCCCGGCGCGCCTCGTCCACCACCCCGGCCGCCTCGGCGCGCAGCCCGTCGGCCTCCTCGATGGCCTCGGAAACCGCCCGCTCGGCAAGGGACTTCGCGGCCTCCGTCGCCTCCTGCGCCTCCGCACGGGCCCGCGCCGCGTCCTCCGAGGCGCGCTCCCGCTCCTCGTAGGCGTCCCTGCGGATCCGGTCCGCCTCGTCCTGTGCCTCGGCCTTGGTGCGCTCCGCGGCGTGCTCGGCCGCCGAACGCAGCCCGGCGATCTCCTCACCGGCCTGCTCGTGCAGCCCCGCGACCGAGTCCCGCACCTGCTGCGCGGTCTGCTCGGCCGCCGCCACCAGCTCGCCCGCCCGCCGGTCCGCGTCCTCGACCAGCCGCTGGGCCTCCTCCTGCGCCTCGCCCACCCGCGTACGGGCCGACGCCAGCAGCTCCTCGCTCTGCTCGCGCGCCGCGGTGCGCTCCTGGTGGGCCTCCTCGCGGGCCTCGCCCAGCAGCTGCTCGGCCTCCCGGCGCCGCCGCGCGGCCTCCTCCTGGGCCGCGGCCAGCGCCTGCGCCGCCTCCGCACCCGTGCGCTCGGCGGCCGTGGCCGCCTCGGCCCGGACCCGGTCCGCGGTCTCCTGCGCCTCCGCCTTCAGCCGCTCCGCCTCGGCCGACGCCTCGGTGCGCAGCCGTACGGCCACCGACTCGGCCTCGGAACGCGCCGACGACGCGTCCTCGGCGGCCTCCGTGCGCAGCCGCTCGGCCTCCTCCTCGGCCTGCTGCTGCAGCGTCCGGCGCCGCTCCGCCGACTCCGCCTTGAGGCGGGCCGCCTCCTCCTGCGTCTCCCGGCGCAGCCGCTCGGCCTCCGCGCGGGCGTCGCGCAGCGACCGCTCGGCGGCGGTGACCTTCTCCTCGGCCTCGCTGTGCAGCCGGTCCAGCTCGTCCTGCGCCTCGGCGCGCCGCTCCTCGGCGGCCTGCTCGGCCTCCGCGCGCAGCCGTGCGGCGGACTCCTCCGCCTCGGTGGTCACCATCTCCGCGGCCTGGGCGCCCTCGGTGAGCAGCTCCTCGGCCTCCGAACGGGACCGCTCCAGCGCCTCCTCGGCCTGCCGGCGCAGTGCCGAGGCACGCTCGATGGCCTCCGTCCGCACCCGCTCGCTCTCCGCGACGGCACCCGAACGGGTCTCCTCGGCGTCCGACTTGGCCTTCGCCAGCAGCTCCTCGGCGGTCCCGGCCGCCTCCTCGATCTGCTGGACCGCCTCCCGGCGGGCCTCACCGCGGATCCGCTCGCCCTCGGCGACCGCGTCCGCGCGCAGCTGCTCCGCCTCACCGCGCAGCCGCCGTGCCTCCTCCTGGAGTTCGACGGTCTTGGCGCGGTACTCCTTGGTGTCGTCCTTCGCGGCGCCCTTGAGCTGCGCCACGGTGTCGTGGGCCTCTTCGCGCAGCCGGTCCGCCTCGGACTCGGCCTCCTTGCGCAGCCGTTCGGCTTCCTCGGCGGCGGCCTTGGTGGTGGCCTTGGCGTCCTCCGACGCCTTGGTCAGCACCTCCTCGGCGGAGCGCGCGGCCTTCGCCAGCTGTGCCGCGGAGTCCTCCGCCGCCTTGGACCGGGCGGACTCCTGCGCCTCGGCGACCAGCCGGTCGGCCTCCGCGCGGGCGTCCGACCGCAGTTGCTCGGCCTCGGCCTTGAGCGCCTCGGCCTCCTTGGTGGCCTCACCGACCAGCCGGGCGATCTCCGCCTTGGCCGTACGGGTGCGCTGCTCATTGTCCGATTCGGCCGCCGTCAGCCGCTTGGTGGCGCTCTGCTGCGCCTCGTCGACCAGCTTCTCCGCCTCGGCGCGCGCCTCGCGCAGCGCCTTGTCCGCCTCCTGGACGCGGGCCTCGGCGGTGCGGGTCAGCTCCGCGGCCTGCCGGCGGGCCTCCTCCGACTCGGTGCCGACGCTGGTACGCAGCTGCTCGGCCTGGTCGGTGGCCTCCTGGGCCTGGCTGGAGGCGGCGTTCAGCAGCCGCTCGGCGTCCGTACGCGCCCGGCGCAGGATGCTTTCCGCTTCGGCGCGGGCCTCCTCGGCCTCGGTGCCGAGCCGCTCACGGGCGCGTTCGGCCAGCCGCTGTGCCTCGGCCCGCGCGGCCGCCAGCGCCTGCTCGGCCTCCCGGCGGGACTCCTCCATGAGCCGGCGGGCCTGCGACTCCGTACGGGCACGCAGCTGTTCGGCCCAGGCGACGTTCTCGTTGACATGCGATTCGACGGTCTGCCGGCGCTCGTTGAGCTCCTCGTCGAGCCGCTGCCGGCGGCTGACCGCCTCGGCGTGCAGCTCGGCCTCCAGCCGGGACTGCCGCTCGGCCTGCTCCTGCAGCAGCCGCTGGGTCTGTGCCCGTGCCTCGCGCAGCTCACGCTCGGCATCGGTACGCAGCTGGTCCGCCTGGATCTGCGCATTGCGCAGCAGCTGTTCGGCCTGATGACTGACGTTGTCGTAGGCAGGACGGGTCGCGAGGTTGCGGCGCGCCTCATGGAGCTTGGCGCGCAGCACCTCGACCTGATAGCCGAGGTCGTCGGCGTGCTGAACGGCCTTGTCCCGCTCCGTCTTCAGCCGCTCCATCTCGGCCTCGAACTGCGAGAGGTGGTCGTCAGCCTCGTAGCGGTCGTTGCCCCGCACTGCGCGGTCCCATCCGTCCCCTGGTCATGGTGGCGGCCGTCTCCGGTCCTGCGGCGCTCGTCCCGTACACGTCACGTCGTACCGGACTCGCGCCCATCGGAGCTGACCCTTCCGAAGAAATGGTGTCAGATCATCGGCAGGGTATGGACCGAGCCCCACTCCCTTACCCCGGCCGAAGCTGCACTCTACCGGCCGGGGAAGGTGAAGGTCAGTGGTCCGCCGAGCCGGCGGGCGCCGCGGTGACGAGTTCGGTGAGCACTCCGTGACAATCCTTGGGGTGCAGGAAGGTGATCCGGGACCCCATCGAACCCGTCCTGGGCTCGTCGTAGAGGACCCGGACGCCCTTGCCGCGGATGGCCTCGGAGTCGCCGTCCACATCCGCGGTGCCGAAGGCGATGTGGTGCACCCCCTCGCCGTTCTTGGCAAGCCACTTGCCCACCGCGGAGTCCTCGCGGGTGGGCTCCAGAAGCTGCAAATACGAGGCGCCGCCGTCCGACGTCTCATTGATCTTGAGCATGGCCTCCCGGACCCCTTGCTCCTCGTTGACCTCGGTGTGGAACACCTCGAAGCCATACGTGGCACGGTAGAACTCGACAGTCTTGTCGAGGTCGAAACAGGCGATCCCGATGTGGTCGATTCGCGTCAGCATGGCTCCAGTGCACCGCCCACACGGCTGGTTACGCAACGTGCGCGCGATCACACCCGCTTGCCGGTGACCCGGCGGGTACCGCTCAGTACATTGACGGAAACCCTCGTTAACTTCCCTGCAAAGGAAGGCCGCACCGCATGTCTGCAACGAACGGCACGAACGGCAGCACCTCAGTGATCGTGGCGGGAGCGCGCACCCCCATGGGCCGGCTCCTGGGATCCCTGCGGACCTTCTCCGGCGCCGACCTGGGCGCCGTCGCCATCAAGGCGGCACTCGACCGGGCGGGCATCGGCGGCGACCAGGTGCAGTACGTGATCATGGGCCAGGTGCTCCAGGCCGGGGCAGGGCAGATCCCGGCACGCCAGGCCGCCGTCAAGGCCGGGATCCCCATGAACGTCCCCGCGCTGACCGTCAACAAGGTCTGTCTCTCCGGCCTCGACGCCATCGCGCTGGCCGACCAGCTCATCCGCGCCGGCGAGTTCGATGTCATCGTCGCCGGCGGCCAGGAGTCCATGACCAACGCCCCGCACCTGCTCCCGAAGTCCCGTGAGGGCTTCAAGTACGGCGCGGTCGAGATGCTCGACGCGATGGCGCACGACGGCCTCACGGACGCCTACGAAGGCATCGCCATGGGCGAGTCGACCGAGAAGCACAACACCCGTTTGGGCATCGCCCGACCGGAGCAGGACGAGGTCGCCGCGCGCTCCCACCAGCGGGCCGCCGCCGCCCAGAAGAACGGGCTCTTCGAGGCCGAGATCACCCCCGTGGAGATCCCGCAGCGCAAGGGCGAGCCGGTCGTCTTCAGCCAGGACGAGGGCATCCGCGGCGAGACCACCGCGGAGTCGCTCGGCAAGCTCCGGCCGGCCTTCGCCAAGGACGGCACGATCACCGCCGGCACCTCCTCGCAGATCTCCGACGGCGCCGCCGCGGTCGTCGTCATGAGCAAGGCCAAGGCCCAGGAGCTCGGCCTGGAATGGATCGCGGAGATCGGTGCGCACGGCAATGTCGCGGGCCCGGACAACTCGCTCCAGTCCCAGCCCTCCAACGCCATCAACCACGCCCTGAAGAAGGACGGCCTCGCCGTCGACGATCTTGACCTGATCGAGATCAACGAGGCGTTCGCGGCCGTCGCCGTGCAGTCGATGAAGGACCTGGGGGTGTCCCCGGAAAAGGTGAATGTCAATGGCGGCGCCATTGCGCTGGGTCACCCGATCGGGATGTCCGGCGCCCGGATCGTGCTGCATCTCGCGCTGGAGCTGCGCCGGCGGGGCGGTGGCGTGGGTGCCGCCGCGCTGTGTGGTGGCGGCGGTCAGGGCGACGCGCTGATCATCCGCGTACCGGGTAAGTAAGCGGGAGCTCGTACGCCGGTGCGTACGAGCGGGCCGAATCGCGATACGAGCGAGCCGAAGGAGCCGAGCGGCGATGGTGGACGTCCCCCAGCTGGTGGAACAGGCACGGCAGGGCCGGCCGAGGGCCGTGGCACGGCTGATCTCCCTCGTGGAGGGGGCGTCGCCGGAGCTGCGCGAGGTGATGGCGGCCCTGGCGCCGCTCACCGGCAACGCGTATGTGGTCGGGCTGACCGGCTCGCCCGGTGTGGGCAAGTCCACCACCACCTCCGCGCTGGTGACGGCCTATCGCAAGACGGGCAAACGGGTCGGCGTGCTCGCCGTCGACCCGTCCTCCCCGTTCTCCGGCGGCGCGCTGCTCGGTGACCGTGTCCGGATGTCGGAGCACGCCTCCGACCCCGGCGTCTACATCCGCTCCATGGCCACCCGCGGCCATCTGGGCGGCCTGGCCTGGGCCGCACCACAGGCGATCCGCGTCCTGGACGCGGCGGGCTGCGACGTGGTCCTCGTCGAGACGGTCGGCGTCGGCCAGTCCGAGGTGGAGATCGCCTCCCAGGCCGATACGAGCGTGGTGCTGCTCGCGCCCGGCATGGGCGACGGCATTCAGGCGGCCAAGGCCGGGATCCTGGAGATCGGCGACGTCTACGTCGTCAACAAGGCGGACCGGGACGGGGCCGATGCGACCGCCCGCGAGCTCAACCACATGCTGGGGCTCGGCGAATCCCGTGCGCCGGGTGACTGGCGGCCGCCGATCGTCAAGACCGTCGCGGCGCGTGGCGAGGGTGTCGACGAGGTCGTCGAGGCGCTGGAGAAGCACCGGGCCTGGATGGAGGAGCACGGCGTCCTCGCCCAGCGGCGCCGCTCCCGCGCGGCCCACGAGGTCGAGACGATCGCGGTCACGGCGCTCCGCGAGCGGATCGGCGATCTGCGTGGCGATCGCCGACTGGATGCGCTGGCCGAGCGCATCGTCTCCGGCGAGACGGATCCCTATCGGGCGGCCGATGAGCTGGTCGATGGGCTGACCAACGGGGACTGAGGCGGGTGCCGCCCGGGGGGTGGCGTTGTTTGTCTGCGGGTGCGTTGTGGCTGGTCGCGCAGTTCCCCGCGCCCCTGCGTGGCGCGGCCGATCCGTTGCCTGACTTCTGCGGGCTGGTGGGGGCTGGGGGTTTGCGGGGTGCGTGGTTGCCGCGGGGGTCGGAGGGGACGCACCGGTACCCGTCCTCGGCGCGGGCGACGCGGCTACGTGCGATTGAGCACCCCGGCGTTCGCTCCAGTCCTGCGGGCGGGCACCGGTACATCCCCTCCAACCGTTCAGCGTTGCCGGCTGCCGGCCGGTGACACCGTCCGTTACGGCCCCCACCTCGGTCGTGCCCAATCTGCGGGTGGAATGGCCAGGTCCCTGCCAAGGGGTGCCGTATGGGGTTGGTGACGGTGATCGGTACGGCGGGACGGCCGCGTACGTACGGCGGTCGGAGGGGATGTCCGGTGAGCCGCCCGCAGGACCCGGAGCGAACAACGGGGTGAAGAACCTCCGGGACCCGCGTCGCCCGCGCCGAGGACGGCTTACCGGGCGTCCCCTCCGACCCACCACCCACAACCCGTAGGCGAAACGGCCCCAGCCCACGGCAAACCCGCACCGGCCCCAGCCACAGCCGAAGGCCCCGCCCACGGTGAGGTGGGTGGGGCCCAGGTGGTGGCGTGGCGTCAGTCGTCCGCGCCGTCGTCGTCGTTGTCGTCGTCGGCGTCATGCGCCGGAACGGCGCTCAGCTTGCCGGACTGCGGGTCGACCAGCAGCTTGTGCTCCTTGCCGTCGTTCGTGACCGTCTCGACCTCCCAGACCGCCTTGGCCCGGTCGTCGTCCAGTTCGACGGAGGTCACGGTGCCGTGCGAGGCCGCGGCGGTACGGGCGGCGGCCCCGGCGTCGGTCCGGGCGTTGTGGAGGGCGGCGCGCTCGCGGGTGTCGTCGTCCTCGTCCTGGTCGACGTGCTGGTTCAGCACCCGTGCGTTGCCGGCGTCGAGGGTGACCTCGTGCCACTTGCCGTCCTTGCCCAGTACGTCCGCGTCCCAGACCAGGCCGGGACGGTCCGCGTCCAGGTCGAGGCCGGCCACGGTGCCGGGGACGGCCTTGACGGCGGCGGCCGCGGCGTCCGACGCGGTCACCTTGGCGGTGCGGGCCTCGCGGATGTCCTCCTGGCCGTTGGCGTCGTCGTCCTGCATACGGATGCTGGACCGGCGGTCCTGCACCTGGGCGGTGCCGGAGCCCGCGTCATGGGCGGCCGGCTGTGCCGTGACCGGTGCGCCGGACCGGGCGGTGCCGGCGCCGTCGTTGCTGACCGCGACGGCGGTGACCGTGCCGGCGGCGACGAGGGCGGCCGCGGCGGCGGTGGCGATGATCAGTTGGCGCTTCATGGTGTCTCCCCTTGCGATCGGCTGTGGCCACACACTGGCCGAACGAAGCTGAAGGGGACCTGAAGGTGCCTGAAGGGAGCTTCAGGAAGGGGATGACATGGTGAGCGCATGCACCCGCACGTCACGCAGCACCGCCCGCCCGGATCCGCCGCTCACCCTCCCTACCGTCTCCTGATCGTGGAGGACGAGAAGCGGCTGGCCCTGTCACTGGCCAAGGGGCTGATGGCCGAGGGGTACGCGGTCGATGTGGTGCACGACGGTCTGGCGGGGCTCCATCAGGCGAGTGAGGAGAGCTACGACCTGGTCGTGCTCGACATCATGCTGCCGGGCATGAACGGCTACCGCGTGTGCGGGGCGCTGCGTGCGGCCGGCCATGAGGTGCCGATTCTGATGCTGACCGCCAAGGACGGCGAGTACGACGAGGCCGAGGGGCTGGACACCGGCGCCGACGACTATCTGACCAAGCCGTTCTCGTATGTGGTGCTGGTGGCGCGGGTGAAGGCGCTGCTGCGGCGGCGCGGCCGGACCGCGCCGCCGGTGCTGCAGGTGGGGTCGCTGGCCATCGACCAGGGGGCGCGTCGGGTCGAGCGGGACGGCGTCGAAGTGACGCTGACGACGAAGGAGTTCGCCGTGCTGGAGCAGCTGGCGGTGCGGGCGGGCGAGGTGGTCTCCAAGGCGGAGATCCTGGAGCACGTCTGGGACTTCGCCTATGAGGGCGATGTCAACATCATCGAGGTGTACGTGAGCGCACTGCGGCGCAAGCTCGGCGCCGGCCACATCGTGACGGTGCGCGGCGCGGGATACCGGCTGGTGGCCGGTGGGTAGCGTGCTGGGCTCGGTACGGGCCAGGGCGGCGGCCGGGGCGACCGTGGTGGTGGCCCTGGCGCTGATCGCGGCGGGTACGGCGGTGCTGCTGGTGCTGCAGGGCAATCTGCAGGACCAGGCCGGTCTGCAGGCGCAGGTCGCGGCGCGCTCGGTGGCCGAGCAGATTGCGACGGGCAAGCCGTACGACCAGCTGGATCTGCCGGACGGTGAGGACCATCCGGTGGTGGTCGCCGCCGAGAACGGGCGGGTGCTGGCGGTCGGTGAGGATGTGCGGGCCGTCGATGGGAAGCGTGTGGCGAAGACGTCGCAGGGCGCGGGGAGCGTCGCGCCGTCGGGGGATGACGAGGACGGCGAGGACGAGGACGAGCAGGGGCTCAAGTCGGGCGAGGTCGACGACGATGTCGTGTACCGGGACGGGACGGCGGACGTCGACGGGACGGTGGCCGACTACCGGTTCGCGGTGGTCGAGGCCAAGGACATCCGCGGTGAGCAGGCGACGGTGCGCGCGGGGTCGGCGCTGGCGCCGGAGCGGGACGCCGTCGGGTCGGTGCGGGACGCCATGCTGGTGGGGTTGCCGCTGCTGCTCGTGGTGGTGGCGGGGGTGACCTGGCTGGTGACCCGGCGGGCACTGCGGCCGGTGGAGGGGATTCGCGGGGAGATGGCCGCGATCACGGCGAGTACGGATCTGAGCCGGCGGGTGCCGGTGCCGTCGTCGAAGGACGAGATCGGCCGGCTGGCGCGGACGACCAACGAGACGCTGGCGGCGCTGGAGTCGTCCGTGGAGCGGCAGCGGCGGTTCGTCGCGGACGCCTCGCACGAGCTGCGCAGCCCGATCGCGAGTCTGCGGACGCAGCTGGAAGTGGGGGTGGCGCACCCGGAGTTGCTGGATGTGCCGGGCGCGGTGGAGGACACCGTGCGACTGCAGCGGCTGGCGGCGGATCTGCTGCTGCTGGCCCGGCTGGACGCGGGGGAGCGGCCGGCCGGTGCCCGGGTCGATCTGGCGGCGATGGTGCGCGAGGAGAGCTCGCAGCGGGTCGCGGACCGGATCCCGGTGCGGGCCGGGGAGCTGGCGAGTGCGGAAGTGGCCGGATCCCGCGGTCAGTTGGGGCGGGTGCTGGGGAACCTGCTGGACAACGCGCAGCGGCATGCCGTCTCGTCCGTGCGGGTGGCCGTGGTGCGCGAGGGGGAGTGGGCGGTGCTGCGGGTTGAGGACGACGGGCCCGGGGTGCCGGAGAGCGAGCGGGAGCGGATCTTCGAGCGGTTCGTCCGGCTCGATGACGCACGGGCACGGGACGACGGCGGGGCCGGGCTGGGGCTGGCCATCGCGCGCGATGTCGCGGTGCGGCACGGCGGTTCGCTGGCCGTGCGCACGGGATCGGTGTTCGAACTGCGGCTGCCGGTGGCCGGCTGAGCCCGTGGCGGCCCGGCGACGGGGCCTCGGCCCGGTCCGGGGCCGAGGCCGGCCGGTCAGAGGCCGCCGCGCTCCTTGCGGAGGTGTTCGGCCACCGGAGTGAGCGAGGTCCGCAGCGCCTGGAGGTCCTCGGAGGTGAAGAGGTCGATGAAGTGCTTGCGGACCGAGGCGACATGGTGCGGGGCGACCCGGCGCATGGTGTCCCAGCCTTCGTCCGTGAGGACGGCGTAGAGGCCACGGCGGTCCGACTCGCAGCTCTCGCGGCGCACCAGGCCGGCGTTCTCCATCCGGGTGATCTGGTGGGAGAGACGGCTCTTGGACTGCAGGGTGCTGGCTGCCAGGTCGCTCATCCGGAGGCGTCGGTCCTCGGCCTCGGAGAGGTTGACCAGGATCTCGTAGTCGTTGTTCGTCAGGCCGAACGGTTGCAGATCGCGCTCGAGTTGGTGCATCAGCAGCCTGCTGACATCGAGGTGGGTGCGCCAGGCACACTGCTCCTGGTCGGTCAGCCAGGGGGTGTCGCTGTCGGTCGTCATGGAGTGAATTCTACCCGTAAAAGTTGAATAGTGAATTAATCAGGCCGGGGGTGGTGCCTCGTCCGGCGGGGGGCCGGTTGTTGGTCAGACGTTCGAGGTCACCGTCCGCAGAGTACCGCTCACAGCCCGAAGCGGCGCTGGAGGCTCCCGAGGTTGCCGGGGAGCTGGGGCAGTTGTGAGCCACTTTGCGGGACGTGTCCGCCGCCGCCCGGAACGCCCGCTTCGGTGGGTACCGCACCGGTCTCCAGCTCCGGCATCAACTGCTCCGTCGACTGCAGCAGGACCGTGCCGGCCCCGACGAACTCGAATTGGTGCTCCTCTCCGGACGCCCCGCCGATCCCGGTGTGCGCCCGCAGTCCGCCCAGGAATCCCTGCAGGTACTGGTGGTCGTAGTGGTGGCACGGGGAGGGGCAGTCCGCCCAGCCGACGAGCGCCTGCGGGTCCACCCGGATCGGCGGCTCCATGAAGACCACCGGGCCGTTGGACGCGGCCACGAACTTGCCCGTGCCGATGAGGGTGAGGAAGCCCGGGATGATCGACTGCTTCAGCGACAGAGATGGCTGAAATGCGAGCAAGTTGCCTGAGCGAATCGTCAGATTGCCGTCCTCCAGATCGAAGGAATTCACATCGAAGGCACGGTCCGCGAGCAGCATCTTTCCGCGGCCCTCGGCAACGACCCAGTCCGCGGCGTGCAGTGGCGAATGGAAACTTCCGGCGATCAGGCGGTCCAGACGGCCGTGTCCGATGCCGTGGAAGTCGATCTGCCCGTAGTAGGCGATCATCTTCCCCTTCTGCAGGAACCACTGGCCGTCCAGCTCGACGCTGAAGGCGTACGCATGGACGTTGTCGTCGGCGGGGAGCGAATGGACGTCGTGGACGACGGGACCGGTCACAGCTTTTCCTCCGACGCCTGTACGTAGACGGTGCCCTGGCCCGACAGCTCCAGCTGGAAGGCCTCGCCCGAGCCGCGGCCGACCATGTCGCGCCAGCCGAGCGCCGTGGACAGTTTGTTGCGGACGTCGCCGCGGTGGGCGACATAGGCCTGCGGGTCGACATGGACCGGGCGCTGGGGCGTGATCGGCAGCTCGATCACCCCGCCGTGCGCCATCACCGCGGCCGAGCCGACGCCCTTGAGGGTCGTGGTGAACAGGCCCTGGCCGGTGACCTGGCCGCGGACCATGCCCATCACCCCGCCCTGCGAGCCCATGAACATCGTGCCCTGCTGCAGCGAGCCGTCGAAGGCCAGCAGCCGGTCGGCCTCGACGTAGAGCGTCTCGCCGGTCAGGTCGACGACATGGACGTGGTGGCCGCCGTGGCCGAACATGACCGTACCGGTGCCCTCGACGGTCATCAGGGGCGTGGCCTCGCCGGCGATCCGGCGGCCGATCATCGAGCCGACGCCGCCCTGGCCGCCCTGGATGTTCGGGGTGAAGGAGACCTCGCCGCGGTAGGCGAGCATCGCGCCGCGCTGGCTGAACATCCGCTGGCCCGGACCGATCCTGGCCTCCACCATGCGGGAGTTGAGCAGGGTGAACGGCATCAGACCTCACCGCCCACGGTGTTGCGCTCGCTGGGCTGCACGTAGACCAGGCCCTCGCCCTCGAAGCGGATCTGGAAGGCCTCGCCGGAGCCCTCCCCGATGAAGGTGCGGAAATTCACCCCGGACTGGAGGTGCTGCTTGAGGTCGCCGGTGTGGGCGACATAGGCGCCCGGGTCGACCTGGAGGGGGTACTGCTTGGTGACCCGCAGCACCACCGCGGGACCGTGGGAGGTGATCGCCGCCTGGCCACTTCCCTCGACGGTGGTGGTGAACAGGCCGTTGCCCTGGGAGGCGCCGCGCAGTCCGGTGAAGGTCGTGCCCGTACGGAGCGCGGCGTCCGTGCACAGCAGATTGCCGGCCTCCACGAACAGCTTCTCGCCCTGCAACTGCACCAGGTTGATCTCGCTCGCGCGATCGGCGAAGTAGCAGGTGCCGTGGCCCTTCACCTCCATCACGGTCATCTGCTCACCCGTGAGCCGACGGGTGACCATGCCGCGCAGGCCCTCGCCGCCGCCGGACATCTTCTTGAACGCCATCTGGCCGTCGTACGCGACCATCGCACCGTTTTTCGCCTTGACGGCATCGCCCGTCATGTCGACGGCGAGCACCTTGCTCCCCTGGAGCCGAAACTGAGCCACGGGTCAGACGGTAGTCGGCCGGGGCCGCGCGGGGCAGGCCCTTTGTCCCTGACATGGCCCGGAATCTCCTCCCGGCCGCCGGTCGGTGGCCCTTGCCGCCCCCCGGCGCGTTGACCGCAGGGGTGACTTGTCACAATAGGGCGAAGCTTGTGAACTCTTGCACAAGCAGTTTGCTCCTCGCCCGCCACTCGAACGAGGTTCCCGTGGACATCAAGACCGCCGCCGCCCTGCACCGACTGCGCCTGGCCTCCATCCCGGAGGCGATCTCCTTCCCGGCGCTGCTGATCTTCGGCACCGGTTTCCGCCTGGCTTTCGACTACGACTCCCTGGTGATGCCGCTCGGCATGATCCACGGTCTGCTCTTCATCACCTATGTGGTGCTGCTGCTGGACGTGTGGAACCGCACCAAGTGGCCCTTCAAGCGCGTCGCCTTCTTCTTCGTGCTGGCGATCCTGCCGTTCGGCGGCCTCTTCGGGGACCGGATCCTCAAGCGCGAGGAGGAGGCCGGAGTGATCGCGGCCCGGGCGCGTAAGGAAGGGGTCGTCAGCGCATGATCGTCGCCTTCTCGGTGAGCCCGCTGGGCGTCGGCGAGGACGTCGGTGAGTATGTCGCCGACGCGGTCCGGGTCGTCCGCGAGTCCGGGCTGCCGAACCGTACGGACGCCATGTTCACCTCCATCGAAGGTGAATGGGACGAGGTCATGGACGTCGTCAAGCGCGCGGTCGCGGCGGTCGAGGCCCGCGCCGGGCGGGTCTCGCTGGTGCTGAAGGCCGACATACGGCCCGGCGTCACCGACGGACTGACCTCGAAGGTCGAGACCGTGGAGCGGTATCTCACCGAGGGCGGCAACCCCCGGACCTGACCGGTCCCCGACACCCCCGAGCACCCCTCGGGGCGTCAGCCGCCCCCCGCCAGGGTGATCCCCAGGGGGGTGCGCTCGTACAGCACCTGATGTCCGTGCCGGCGCGAGGCCAGCAGACCGGCGTCGCGCAGCACGGACAGATGCCCCGAGACGGAGGACGGCGCAAGGCCGAGGCGATGGGCCAGGGCCGTCGTGGTCGACGGCGCGTCGAGCGCGGCCAGCACGGCCGCGCGGTTCGCCCCCAGCAGCCGCGCCAGCGCCGGACCCGTCTCCGGCTCGGTCCACAGCCCGCCGATCCCGCGCGCCGGGTAGATCACGGTGGGCTGCCACGGCGGATCAAAACCGCTGACCACGTCCGGCCACACGAAGGCGCTGGGCAGCAGCAGCACCCCGCGGCCGTCCAGATCCTGCATCTGGGCGAAGTCGGTACGGGTGCGGACCGTCAGCGTGTCACCCGACCAGGACAGCCGCGGATGCAGATCGGCGAACAGCCGCTGGAGTCCGCCGCCCGCCAACTGCCGCGACCGGTAGGCGATCTCGGCCTCCAGCAGCGCCCGCAGCCGCGGCCAGTCCGGGGCGAGCAGCGCCCGCCAGGCCCGTTCGGTGACATCGGCCAGCTCCTGGACCGCCCGCGCCGGATCGGCCAGCGCCGCCCGGCCGCGTGCCGACTCCGCGGCCTCCGGCCGGCCCGCCAGTGACTTGGCCATCTCCGCCCGGGCCAGGGCCGGGTCGGTGGCGCGCAGCTGCGCCAGTTCCTCGTCGAAGCCGGCCATCGGGGTGTCCGGCGGGCGGCCCAGGAAGTCCGGTGTGTAGCCCCCCGGCGGCGACGACGGCATGAAGAGCCACAGCGGCGTCAGGTCCAGCCCGGCCAGTGTCTCGCGCATCCGGCGCAGCCACGGCGTGTGATAGCCGTGCCGGTCGGCGTGGCGCAGGGTCCGTACGGCCTCATGGGTCTCGCACAGCGGGGAGACCGCGAACCGGATGCGGAGCAGGTCATCGGCGCCGAAATGCAGGTTCACCGGCACGGCCGCACGCTCCCCCCGGACACAGGATTCGGCTGTAGCCGAAAGACTACGGGGCGGCACCGGGGTCCGGCAGTCTGCCGACATGCCCTCGCCTTCCGGGCCCGCGCCGTCGGGCCGCCTCCCCGTCTGCCCCGATACGGGCGCCGCCGACACTGGACCACAGGGCGGACCGGCCCGCCCGGACGGCTATCGCGCCGTCTTCGCGGTCCCCGAGTTCCGTTTCGTCTTCGCGGCGCATCTGCTGTCGTCGCTCGGCGTGGTCGTCTGCGAGATCGCGCTGTCCGTCCTCGTCTTCCGGCTCACCGCCTCGCCGCTGCTGAGCGCCCTGACGTTCGCGCTGGGGCTGCTGCCGTACGTCGTCGGCGGGACGCTGCTGTCGGCGGTCGCCGACCGGTATCCGGCCCGGCGGGTGCTGGTCGGCTGCGATGTGCTGTGTGCGCTGGCGGCGGCGGGGATGGTGGTGCCGGGCACCCCGGTCGTGGTGCTGCTGGTGCTGCGCTGTGTGCTCGCGGCCATCGCGCCGGTCTTCGCCGGGACCCGGGCCGCGACGCTGGGGGAGATCCTCGGCGAGGGGGAGCTGTTCGTCCTGGGGCGCTCGGTGATCCGCATCGTGAACCAGAGCGCGCAGCTCGCCGGGTTCGCCGCGGGCGGGCTGCTGCTCGTCGTGGTGTCGCCGGGGGCGGTGCTCGCGCTCACCGCCGGTGCGTTCCTCGGGTCGGCGCTGCTGCTGCGGCTGGGGACCCTGGCGCGGCCGGCGCGGGACGGGGCGCGGGGAGCGGAGCGCGGGGCGCTGCTGGCGGCCTCGCTGGGCGGGATCCGGCGGCTGCTGGCCGACCGCCGGGTGCGGGCGCTGCTGCTGCTGACCTGGCTGCCGCCGGCGTTCGTCGTGATCCCCGAGGCGCTGCTGGTCGCCTACGCCGGTCTGCTCGGCGTCGGGCCGGCCGGCACGGGGCTGCTGATGTGCGCCATGCCCGTCGGCGCGGTGGTGGCCGAGAGCCTGGTGGGCACGTTCCTGGGACCGCGGGCCCGTGCCCGGCTCACCTTCCCCATGGGCGTCTTCGCGGTGCTGCCCTCGCTGGGCTTCGCCGCGCAGCCCTCGCTCGGCTGGGCGGTGCTGCTGCTGGTGCTGACCGGCACCGGGATCTCGTACAACTTCGGGGTCGACCGCTGGTTCGTCGCCGCGGTCCCCGACGAGCTGCTGGGCCAGGCGATGACGGTGATGCAGGCGGGGCGGATGACGGTGATGGGGCTGGCGATGGGGCTGGCCGGGGTCGGCGCGGAGTACGCACCCCTGCGGGTCGTGATGCCGGCCGCGGGGGTGCTGGGGGCGGTCTGCGTGCTCGCGGTGATCTTCGAGGTGCGGCGGACGGAGCGGGGGCCGGTGGGAGCGGACCGGGCGTGCGCCGGAGCGGTGCGCGGAACGGACGGGCCGGTTCCGGAGACCGGAAAATGAGACGCGGCTGACCACCATATGACCGCCGGGTAGTGTCGGAGGCGTGCCGAAGCCGCTCAGCCTTGCTTTCGATCCCATCGCGCGCGCCGATGAACTGTGGCAGCAGCGATGGGGCGCCGTGCCCTCGATGGCCGCGATCACCTCGATCATGCGCGCCCATCAGATCCTGCTGTCCGAGGTGGACGCGGTGGTCAAGCCGTACGGACTGACCTTCGCGCGCTATGAGGCGCTGGTGCTGCTGACCTTCTCCAAGGCCGGTGAGCTGCCGATGTCGAAGATCGGCGAGCGGCTGATGGTGCACCCCACCTCGGTGACCAACACCGTCGACCGGCTGGTGAAGTCCGGGCTCGTCGCCAAGCGGCCGAATCCGAACGACGGGCGGGGCACCCTCGCCACCATCACGGACAAGGGCCGCGAGGTGTGTGACGCGGCCACCCGCGACCTGATGGCGATGGACTTCGGGCTCGGGGCCTATGACGCCGAGGAGTGCGCGGAGATCTTCGCGCTGCTGCGGCCGCTGCGGGTGGCGGCGGACGACTTCACCGACGAGTAGGTCCCGGCGTTCGCAGGGGGGCGGCGAAGATCGCCCCGGAACGGCTGGTTACGCTCGGGGCATGAAGCGAAGCGTCCTGACCCGCTACCGGGCGATGGCCTACGTCACCGCGGTGATGCTGCTGGTGCTCTGCACCTGCATGGTTTTCAAGTACGGCTTCGGGATGGGCAAGGACCTCACCCTCGTCGTCTCCCAGATCCACGGCGTGCTCTACATCATCTACCTGGTCTTCGCCTTTGACCTGGGCTCCAAGGCCAAGTGGAAGTTCGGCAAGCTGCTGTGGGTGCTGATCTCGGGCACCATCCCCACCGCGGCGTTCTTCGTGGAGCGCCAGGTGGTGCGGGAGGTCGAGCCGCTGATCGCCGGTGACGCCCCGGAGCCGGTGCAGGCCTGACGGCCGCCCCGGCCACCCCGGAAACCCCCGCGGAACGCGCCTGTCCCTTCGAGGGGCGGGCGCTTTTGCGTGACTCCTGATCGTGACGGAAAGTGAGCATCGTGACGCATAAGGCGACTCATCAGCCCCTCCCGTCGACAACTACTAGGACGTCCTAGTAAATTCAGGGGTATGGACGCTGACGCGATCGATGAGGGCCGCCGCCGCTGGCAGGCTCGGTACGACTCCGCCCGTAAGCGGGATGCGGACTTCACCACGCTTTCGGGTGATCCTGTCGAGCCGGCGTACGGACCCCGGCCCGGCGACTCGGTCGAGGGCTTCGAGCGGATCGGCTGGCCGGGCGAGTTCCCCTTCACGCGGGGGCTGTACCCGACCGGCTACCGCGGGCGGACCTGGACGATCCGCCAGTTCGCCGGCTTCGGCAACGCCGAGCAGACGAACGAGCGCTACAAGATGATCCTCAAGGCGGGCGGCGGCGGCCTCTCCGTCGCCTTCGACATGCCGACCCTCATGGGCCGCGACTCCGACGATCCGCGCTCGCTGGGCGAGGTCGGGCACTGCGGCGTGGCCATCGACTCGGCCGCCGACATGGAGGTCCTCTTCAAGGACATCCCGCTGGGTGATGTCACGACCTCCATGACGATCAGCGGTCCCGCCGTACCGGTCTTCTGCATGTATCTGGTGGCCGCCGAGCGGCAGGGGATCGACCCGGGTGTCCTGAACGGCACGCTCCAGACGGACATCTTCAAGGAGTACATCGCGCAGAAGGAGTGGCTCTTCCAGCCGGAGCCGCATCTGCGCCTGATCGGCGACCTGATGGAGCACTGCGCCCGCGGCATCCCCGCGTACAAGCCGCTCTCGGTCTCCGGCTACCACATCCGCGAGGCCGGCGCGACGGCCGCGCAGGAGCTGGCGTACACCCTCGCCGACGGCTTCGGCTACGTGGAGCTCGGCCTCTCCCGCGGGCTGGACGTCAACACCTTCGCCCCCGGCCTGTCCTTCTTCTTCGACGCGCATCTGGACTTCTTCGAGGAGATCGCCAAGTTCCGCGCCGCACGCCGGATCTGGGCCCGCTGGATGCGCGATGTGTACGGCGCCACGAGCGAGAAGGCGCAGTGGCTGCGCTTCCACACCCAGACCGCCGGTGTCTCGCTGACCGCCCAGCAGCCGTACAACAACGTCGTACGCACCGCCGTCGAGGCCCTGGCGGCCGTGCTCGGCGGCACGAACTCGCTGCACACCAACGCCCTGGACGAGACCCTGGCGCTGCCCAGTGAGCAGGCCGCGGAGATCGCGCTGCGCACCCAGCAGGTGCTGATGGAGGAGACCGGCGTCGCCAATGTCGCGGACCCGCTGGGCGGTTCGTGGTTCATCGAGTCGCTGACCGACCGGATCGAGGCGGACGCCGAGAAGATCTTCGACCAGATCAAGGAGCGCGGCAGGCGGGCGGTGCCGAACGGCGAGCACCCGATCGGCCCGATCACCTCCGGCATCCTGCGCGGCATCGAGGACGGCTGGTTCACCGGCGAGATCGCCGAGTCCGCCTTCCGGTACCAGCAGGCGCTGGAGAAGGGCGACAAGAAGGTCGTCGGCGTCAACTGCCACCACGGCTCGGTCACCGGCGATCTGGAGATTCTGCGGGTCAGCCACGAGGTCGAGCGGGAGCAGGTGCGGGTGCTCGGGTCGCGGAAGGCGGCGCGGGACGACGCCCGGGTACAGGCCGCCCTCAAGACGATGCTGGAGGCCGCCCGGGGCGGCAGCAACATGATCGAGCCGATGCTGGAGGCCGTACGGGCCGAGGCGACCCTCGGCGAGATCTGCGGGGCCCTGCGCGACGAGTGGGGCATCTACACCGAGCCCGCCGGGTTCTGACGTCCGGCCGGGACGAGCGGCCCGGGGCGGGGCGGCGGGCGACCTGCCTGCCGCCCCGCCCCTCTGCGCGGGACCCCGGCGCCGCATCCGCCGCCCCGCAGCCCGCCGGCCGGGCTACGGCAGCGGAATCCGCAGCCGGAAGAGCGCCCCGCCCCCCGGTGCCTGCTCGGCGGTGAGGTCGGCGTTGTGGGCGCGGGCGATCTGGCGGGCCATCGCCAGGCCCAGACCGGAGCCGGGCAGGGCACGGGCCGCCTTCGCCCGGTAGAAGCGGTCGAAGACATGGGGCAGATCACCGGCCTCGATACCGGGGCCGTGGTCGCGTACGGACAGCTCCAACGCGCCCGCTGTGCAGGAGAGACCGGTCTCGACCGGATCGCCCGGCGGGGAGAACTTCGCGGCGTTGTCGAGCAGGTTGGACAGCAGCCGGGCGAGCCGGGGCGGTACTCCGGGGATCACGGTGTCCGCCGCCGCGGGGTCGATGGCGGTGGTGAAGGTGAGCTCCGGCCAGTGCTCCCGGGCCGCGCCCACGGCATGCTCCAGGAGGGCGGCCGGGCGCACCTGCTCGACCAGCGGCTGGGGTTCCTCGTCGCGGGCGAGTTCGATCAGATCGTTGACGAGGGTGGTGACCTCGCGCAGCTGGCGGCCCAGGGCGGCTGAGGCACGGTCGCGCTGGGCGTCGGTCAAACGGTCGGCGCGGGCCAGGAGTTCGGCGTTGGTGCGGAGCGCGGTCAGCGGGGTACGCAGCTCGTGGGAGGCGTCGGCGACCAGCCGGCGCTGGGCGGTGACGGACTGCTCCAGTTCGCCGAGCATGGTGTTGAAGCTGGTGGCGAGCCGGGTGATCTCGTCCTCCCGGGCGGCCGGGCCCGCGGGGAGTTCGATGCGGTGGCGGGCGTCGCGGGTGGCGGCGATGCGCTCCGCGGTGGCGGTGAGCCGGGCGACCGGGGCCAGGCCCGTACGGGACACCCAGTAGCCCAGTGCGGCGGCCAGCAGGACGCCGGCGCCGCCGACCGCGGCCAGCGCCCAGGCGGCCTGTTCCACGCCCCGGTCGACGGTGTCGGAGCGCTGGGCGACCTGGACCGCCTCGTCCTTCTCCCCCAGGCGGGTGGTGAGCATCAGGACCGGCCGGCCGGCCACTTCCCGCTTCTCGTAGAACGCCGCGCGCCGTCCGTCGGCGACCTGCCGGGTGGCGTCGGAGACACGCAGCACATACGGCTTGCGCGGATCCTTGGAGGGGTCGGACGGCACGATCTGGACACAGGACGAGGCCGGGTACTGGCAGAGCGTGTCACTGGGCGTCGGGCCCCAGTCGTGGCGGTCCCGGATCATCTGGGTGGCCGTCTGGGTCAGGGTCAGCTTCAGCTGACGGGTCATCTGGTAGTCGATGATGGTGAACGCCGCGGCGCAGACACCGACCGCCACCAGCGCCACCGCGGCGGAGGCCGCGAGCGCCAGCCGGGCGCGCAGCGGGCGGCGGCGCCGCCAGCGGGCTCCCAGGCCACGGGTGCCGGTCATGTGCCCTCCGCGTGGTCCAGGCGGTAGCCGACCCCGTGCACGGTGTGGACGAGGCGGGACTCGCCGCCCGCCTCCAGTTTGCGGCGCAGATAACCGATGTACACGGCCAGGGAGTTGGAGTCCGGGCCGAAGTCGCGGCCCCAGACGCGCTCCAGGATCACCTCGCGCGGCAGCACCTGCCCGGGGTGCAGCAACAGCAGCTCCAGCAGCGCCCATTCGGTGCGGCTGAACTCCAGGGGACGGCCCGCCCGGTGGCCGGTGCGGGTCACCGGGTCGACGACCAGATCGCCGAAGGAGAGCTGGGTGTCCTCCACGGTCGTGGCCGAGACCCGGCGCAGCAGGGCCCGGACCCGGGCGACCAGTTCGTCCAGGGCGAAGGGTTTGACGAGGTAGTCGTCGGCGCCGGCGTCCAGCCCGTCGACCCGCTCGCTGACCGAGTCCAGCGCGGTCAGGACGAGGATCGGGGTGCGGTCGTCCAGGGCGCGCAGCCGGCGGCAGACGGCCAGACCGTCCAGGACGGGCATCAGCACGTCCAGGACGAGGACGTCCGGCTGCCAGGCGGCGACCTCCGAGAGGGCGGCCAGGCCGTCGGCGGCGCCGCGCACCGCATAGCCCTCCACGGCGAGGCCGTCCTCGACGGCGGCACGCACCTCCGGTTCGTCGTCGACGACGAGGATCTTGGGGGCTGGGGTGTTCCCGGGGGTGGGCGGCATGGACATAGGCTGCCAAACACCTCTCTTAGAAGCTTCTTAGGGCACATCGCGAGCGTGGCGGCCATGCGCACACCACTCTCTGTCGTGATCGGTGCGGGCGGCACCGGCGGCCATATCTATCCCGGTCTCGCTCTTGCCGACGCGCTCCGCCGGGCCGTGCCCGAGGCGGTGATCTCCTTCGTCGGGACCGAACGCGGACTGGAGACGCGGCTGATCCCGCAGGCCGGATACCGGCTGCACACCGTTGACATGATCCCCTTCGATCCCGCACTCGGCGCCCGACGCTATCTGCTGCCGGCCGCGCTGCTGCGCTCGGGCGGCCAGTGCCGGGCGCTCCTCAAGGAACAGAACGCCCAGGTCGCGGTCGGTATGGGCGGCTATCCGAGCGCCCCGGTGATCGTCGGGGCACGGCTGGCCGGGCTGCCGAGCCTGATCCATGAGTCCAACGCGGTGCCCGGCCGGGCCAACAAGTTCGCGGCCCGGCTCACCCCGCATCTCGCCCTCGCCTTCGACCGCAGCCGGGAGCATCTGGCGGGCGGCGAACGGGCCGAGACGGTCGGGATGCCGCTGGTCGGCCCGCTGGCCCAACTGGACCGCACGGGGCTGCGGCCCACCGCCCGCCAGGCGTTCGGCGTCCCGGACGACGCGCGGCTGCTGCTGTTCAACGGCGGGAGCCTGGGCGCGGCCCGGCTGACCGAGGCGGCGGTCGGGCTGGCCGGCCGCTACCGGTCGCGTAAGGATCTCCGGCTGCTGATCAAGACCGGGCCCACGGCCCTGGAGGAGACCCGGGCCCGGCTGGCGGCCAACGGCGGGGACGCGGTCGCCGAGGCCGTCCCGTACCTCGACCGGATGGATCTGGCCTATGCCGCCGCCGATCTCGTGGTGTGCCGGGCCGGTTCGGCGACCGTGGCGGAGCTGGCCACGATCGGGATGCCGGCCGTCCTCGTCCCGTATCCGCATGCGCCGGGCGACCACCAGACCCATAACGCGCGGGTGCTCTCCGACGCGGGGGCGGCGCTGCTGCTGCCCGACCCGGAGACCTCGGACGAGCGGCTGGACGCGCTGGTCACCCCGCTTCTCGACGATCCCGGCCGGCTCGCCGCGATGGGCGCGGCCGCCGACCCCGGCACCCATGCGCAGGCCGCCGACCTGCTGGCCGCCAAGGTGCTGGCGCTGGCCGGCCACCCGCAGACCGCACACCCCCTCACCCTGAAGGAGACAGCATGAACAGCACGACGCAGCAGTGGACGGGCCGCAAGGTCCTGGTGACCGGGGCCGAGGGGTTCATCGGCTCGACCCTGGTCGACATGCTGGTGGAGGCCGGCGCCGAGGTGCGCGCCTTCGTCCATTACAAGCCGTACGCCGAAAAGGGAAATCTGGCGCGCTATCTCGTGCCGGGCGGTCCGGTCGAGATGATCGCGGGCGATGTCCGCGACGCGGGCCGGGTGATGGACGCGGTCGCGGACTGCGACACCGTCTTCCATCTGGCCGCGCTGATCGGCATTCCGTACAGCTACGACTCCCCGGGCGCGTATGTGCAGACGAACGTGGTGGGGACGGAGAACGTCGCGGAGGCCTGCCGGCGCCATGCGGTGCGCCGGCTGGTGCACACGTCCACCAGCGAGGTCTACGGGACGGCGCTGACCGCGCCGATCGGCGAGGACCACCCGCTGCAGCCGCAGTCGCCGTACTCCGCCTCGAAGATCGGCGCGGACATGATGGCGCTGTCGCACCGGCACGCCTTCGGGCTGCCGGTGACCGTGGTGCGGCCGTTCAACACCTACGGGCCGCGGCAGTCTGCGCGGGCCGTGATCCCCACGATATTGGCCCAACTCCACGCCGGCGCCCGGCAGATCAAGCTCGGCTCGCTCACCCCGACCCGCGACTTCACCTACGTCACGGACACCGCGGCCGGGTTCCTGGCGATGGCCGACTGCGACCGGGCGCTGGGCGAGGTCGTCAATCTCGGCACCGGCCGGGAGATCGCGATCGGTGCGCTCGCCGAGGCGCTGATCGCGGCGTCGGGCCGGGAGGCCGAGGTGGTGGTGGACGCCGAGCGGCTGCGGCCGGCCGGCAGCGAGGTCGAGCGGCTGCTGTCGGACAACTCCCGGGCGCGCGAGTGGGCTTCGTGGCGGCCCGAGGTCTCGCTGGAGCAGGGCCTGAAGCGGACGTCGGAGTGGGTGGCGGAGCACCTGCACCTCTTCGCGGTGGACCGCTACCAGGTCTGACCGGCACCGGGGCCGGGTGTCCGCCGCCGCACCGCGGCGGGGCGCCCGGCCTCAGTCGTGCTCGCCCAGACCGCCCAGACCGGTGAGGAAGAGGGCCGTGAAGTCGCGCCCCCACGCGGCGTCCACGGGCTCGCCGCTGACCAGGGTGCGGTGCACGATCGCACCGGCGATCACATCGAAGATCAGGTCCATGTTGCGGGTGGCCGCCCGTTCGCCCTCCTCGCCGGGGGTGTCCGGGGGCAGTTCGCCGCGGGTCTGGGCGCGCGAACGGCCGAGCAGGACCAGCCGCTTCTGGCGGTCGACGATCGCCGAGCGGATCCGCTCGCGCAGCGCTTCGTCGGTGGTGGACTCGGCGACCACGGCCATCAGCGCCGTCTTGGTCTCCGGCCGGGCCAGCAGTGCGCCGAACTGCAGCACCACGCCCTCGATGTCGGACCGCAAAGAGCCCCGGTCGGGGAGTTCGAGCTCGTCGAAAAGGACCGCCACGGCGTCCACGACGAGCTCGTTCTTGTTGGCCCAGCGGCGGTAGAGCGTCGTCTTGGCCACGCCGGCGCGGGCCGCCACATCGCTCATGGTGAGCCGCCCCCAGCCCAGGTCGACGAGCGCCGCACGGGTCGCGCAGAGGATCGCCTGGTCGGTCTCGGCGCTGCGGGGGCGGCCCGTGCGGCCCTTGCGGGGGCTGGCGGAGTGGTGCATGCGGGCGACCATACCGGCCAGTACGAGGCCGGACGGCGCCCTCCGTGAGGGAGATCACTCGGCGTGGGGCCGGAACTGGTGGTTGCGCGGGGGTGGCGGGGAGTTACGCTACGGGTCGTAGCGTAAGAGCGATAACCACTGGCCGTGGGTGGGGACCCATGGCCGCGCACGACGGCCCTCCTCGGGGCTGAACGACGGTCCTCCTCGGGACCGGAGGGGCAGCGGTCCCGGACGTACACCGGCATTCCGGCGGGGTGTGCGGACGGGGTGCGGTGCCCGGCGAAAGGCCCGGTTGCGCCGCCGGAGCCGCCTTCCGCACCACCGACCGCAGTACCGATCAGATCGCCGACCGCACCGCTTTCCGGATCGCTTTTCGGAACGGGCCGCCCAGGGGGGAGGATGGACCCATGCAGCCACGCAATATGTCCATGAGTGGAGTCGTCGACCTCGCAGCGGTGAAGGCGGCCGGGGAAGCGAAGCAGAAGGCGGAGCAGGCACGCGCCGAGGCCGCCCGTACGGGCCGGGCGCCGACGAGCGGTGCCCGCCTGGTGTTCGACGTCGACGAGGCGGGGTTCCAGCAGGACGTCCTGCAGCGCTCCACCGAGGTTCCGGTTGTCATCGACTTCTGGGCCGAGTGGTGCGAGCCGTGCAAGCAGCTCGGTCCGCTGCTGGAGCGTCTCGCGGGGGAGTACGCCGGCAAGTTCGTGCTGGCCAAGATCGACGTCGATGCCAACCAGATGCTGTTCCAGCAGTTCGGGGTGCAGGGCATCCCGGCGGTCTTCGCGGTGGTGGCGGGCCAGCCGATCCCGCTGTTCCAGGGCGCGGCCCCCGAGTCGCAGATCCGCGATGTGCTCGACCAGCTGGTGCAGGCCGCCGAGCAGCAGTTCGGCATCGTGGGGGCGCCCGTCGACCCGCAGGCCGCGGGCGAGCCGGCGGAGGCCGAGGCCGAGGTTCCGGCCGGTCCCTATGACGCCCTGCTGGAGGCCGCGAACCAGGCGCTGGACTCCGGCGACCTGGGCGGTGCCGTCCAGGCCTACAAGAACGTGCTCTCCGACGACCCCGGCAACCCGGAGGCCAAGCTCGGTCTGGCGCAGGCCGAACTCCTGCGCCGGGTGCAGGACCTGGATCCGCAGGCGGTGCGCAAGGAGGCCGCGGAGAACCCGGCCGATGTGCCGGCGCAGATCCGTGCCGCGGACCTCGACCTGGTCGGCGGCCATGTCGAGGACGCCTTCGGGCGGCTGGTCGACGCGGTGAAGCGGACCGCGGGGGACGACCGGGAGGCCGCGCGGGTGCGGCTGCTGGAGCTCTTCGAGGTCATCGGCGCGGACGATCCGCGGGTGACGGCGGCCCGTACGGCGCTTGCCCGGGTGCTGTTCTGACCCGCTGTCTTCTGACTCGCCCGCTTCTGACCAGTACGGCCTCCGCGAGTTGACCAAACAAACGGAGCAGCGGCCACGTTTTACCAAAACTTGGTAAACGTGGCCGCTGTTACTTCAAGTAAGTCTTGGCGACCCTCTTGCGGCACTGTGTCCGCAATTGCCTCATGTCCCCTCGCTGTTAACGGCGACGGTGTGTGTCCAGTTGATTTCGCCGTGTCGTGGCGTGTTTATCGGGCCGTTACCCGCAAGTAACGAGCCCCTTGTGCGGCGGCCGTGAATGGACCACGATCGGCCACGCTCGGTCCATTCCCGCAGCCCGGCATCCGGTCGGTGCGGCGGGGCACTTGGGTCCCCACCGAGTGGTCGGCGGCAGTGGCGCCGGCCGTGGACAGGGGGGTCTCTGCCCCACCCGGCAGGGCCTGTCCAGGAGGTTGCGCGAGAGCGTGGCCAGTGGTTGTCGCTCGGGGGTGATCGCCGGTATTCGGAACACGATGTGCCTCCGAGAACAGGCGCTCTCCTTCCCGAGGACGTAGCACTTCTCCCATCCCAGGTACCGCTCCCAACTCGGGCGGCCGGTACCGGAGATGTACGTCCGAGAAGGAGGAAAGTCATGGAGTCCCTGGCTCGTGGCGGGACCAGATGGAAGCGGTTCGCCGTCGTCATGGTGCCCAGCGTCGCGGCGACCGCCGCGATCGGCGTCGCCCTTTCGCAGGGTGCGCTCGCGGCATCGTTCAGTGTGTCCGGTCAGCAGTTCAAGGTCACTACGGACCGGCTGGACGGCACCGGCTTTGTTCAGTACGGAGCCATTGACGCCCAGAAGGGCGGCAAGCAGGTCCCGGTGGCGGTCTCGGGGTTCTCGAACGCCAAGATCAAGAACCTGTGCCAGTCGGTAGTTGTTCCGGTCCCGGTCTTCGGCGATGTGTCGATGAAGCTGTCGGCCGGTGGCGGTGCCACGCCTGTCGAGGCGAAGAACCTCTACATCGACCTCGACCAGCTGGACGCGGACGCGACCTTCAACAACATCGACATCGGTGTTGCTGCAGGCTCGACGACCAAGGGTCCGGGCATGCACAAGGGCGACAAGGCCGACCCGGGCTCGTTCGCCCAGCAGGCCGACTCGGCCACGCTGACCCACGTCAAGCAGACTGCCTGGGCCACGACGGCCGGCACGTTCAAGCTCAGCGGCCTCAAGATGAGCGTCGCCAAGGGCAAGAGCGAGTGCTTCTGACGCACTAGGCGTGCGGGCGCGGGGCGAGCTGTACGGCAGTTGCCGTTCCCCGTGCCCGTACGCGGGTAGCGCTCAGTAGGACACCCAGCACAGAACCACCGATTTGCCAGTCCCGAGGAGCTGTACGACATGAGCGCCGAAACGCGACCACGGCTGATCGAGACCATCGGCCGGAAGCGGATTTCGTTCCGGGAGTGGCGCGGACACCGCCCGTTCTGGGGCGGATTGCTGACTCTGCTGGCCGGCATCCCGATCATGTACATCCCTTACGCGAATCTCACGATCGGTTCCCTGACCGTCCGCATGGCGACCACCGCCGGCGCCGGCTCGCTGATCATCGGCGTACTGCTGGTCGTGCTCGGTCTGACCATGTGGTTCCAGCCCGCCTCGCGTGTCTTCGCGGGTGTGGCGGCGATTCTGCTCTCCCTGGTCTCCCTGGTCGTCTCGAACTTCGGCGCCTTCCTGATCGGCTTCCTTCTGGGGCTGATCGGCGGTGCGCTCGGTGTCTCCTGGGCGCCGGGCAGGACCTCTCAGGGCGGGAACGACACCGAGGAGCCGGCCCGTCACACGGTCGCCGGACCGGTGGTCGCCACGCACCCGGCGCCTGCCGCCGGTCCCGGGTCGGGCAATGGACTGGACGACCTGTCAGGAACGAGCCCGACCAACGGAACCAACAGGAGGCACCGTGCCGGGTGATGAGCTGCACGAGGAGAACGCAGCTACCGGGGCGAGAACCGGGCCGAGGCACGCGGCGCCCAAGAAGCCGCTGCTGACTCGGTTCCATGTGCCCGCGGGCAAGGCGATAGCCATCGCCGCCATGCCGTCCGCCGTGCTCATGGGGATGGGGCTGACGCCCCAGATGGCGATAGCCAAGCCGGCGCCCAAGAGCCCCTTCAAGGACGGCCCGTGCGTCACTGCTCCGGACAAGGTGGAGCAGAAGGACGGCGCGTCCAAGGACGGCGCGAAGGACGGGAAGGACGACGCCAAGCCGTCGGACGAGCCCTCCGCCTCGCCCTCCCCCTCGGCCGGCAAGGACACGGACAAGACGCCCGAGCCCGAACCGTCCGGCTCCGCGGAGACCGACGAGCCCTCGGGCTCCGCGACCCCGTCGCCGTCTCCCTCCGAGGAGAAGGAGGACGACGGGGGCCTGCTGGGCGGCATCGGTGATGCGCTCGGCGGTCTCCTGGGCGGGGACGACAAGGACGAGGAGGCGGCCGCCTCGCCGAGCCCCTCCGCGTCCGGGACGGCCTCCCCGAGCCCCTCGGCGTCCGCGTCGAAGGACGCCGGCTCCGCGGCCGACAAGGCCACGAAGCCGGTCACGGACACCGTCGACGGCCTCAAGGACGGCGCCGACAAGGCCGGTGACACCGTCAAGAACGGGTCGAAGACGGTCAACGACACCGTCCACGGCGCGGTGGGCGCGGCGGACAACGCCCTGCCCGGCGGTGGCGTCGACGGCAAGGACGCCGACGGCAAGAAGGCGTACCCCTGCGTCGTCGAGAACAAGCAGAAGGGCGAGGACGAGCAGACGCCCGTCACCCTGCCCGACGACCCCTGGCACCTGGAGTCCAGCGCGCTCACCCTGCGCGGTCTGAACTACGAGGGCGTCGTCAATGTCAAAACCCAGAACGGCCACACCAAGCAGGCCCTGAAGTTCACCGCGGACAGCGTCGACATCGGTGATCTGCACCAGACCGTCGACGACCGGGCGTCCGGCAAGAAGTACCACGTACAGGCGTCCCAGGGGTCCACGTCCACGATCCGCGGCGGCAAGGTGACGATGTACACCGAGCGGCTGCAGGGCAACCTCTTCGGGTTGATCCCGATCGTCTTCGACCCCGAGCACCCGCCGCCGCTCAATGTCCCGTTCGCCTACTTCACCAAGGTGAAGATCGACCAGGCGGGCCAGTTCGGCGGCAACCTCCACGTCCCGGGTCTGCACCAGTTCATGACCTGAGGAATGCCCCGGGCCACCGGCCCGTTCGGGAGCCGCAGAAAAGGCGGTGGGCCACCCCCACAGGGGCGGCCCACCGCCTTTTCGTGCGCCGGTGCGTCAGACCTGCTCGCCGCCGAGGTGGTGCACCCGGACCATGTTGGTGGTGCCGGGGACGCCGGGGGGCGAACCGGCGGTGATGAGCATGGTGTCGCCCTTGCTGTAGCGCTTGAGCTTGAGCAGCTCGGCGTCGACCAGGTCGACCATCGCGTCGGTGTTGTCGGCGTGCGGCACGATGAAGGCGTCGACGCCCCAGCTCAGCGTGAGCTGGTTGCGGGTGGACGCCTCGGTGGTGAAGGCCAGGATCGGCTGGGCCGCGCGGTAGCGGGAGAGCCGGCGGGCGGTGTCACCGGACTTGGTGAAGGCCACCAGCGCCTTGCCGTTGAGGAAGTCGGCCATCTCGCAGGCCGCACGGGCCACCGCACCGCCCTGCGTCCGCGGCTTCTTGCCGGGCACCAGCGGCTGCAGGCCCTTGGAGAGCAGCTCCTCCTCGGCCGCCTCGACGATCTTCGACATCGTCTTGACGGTCTCGATCGGGTACTGGCCCACCGACGACTCGGCGGAGAGCATGACCGCGTCGGCGCCGTCGAGGATGGCGTTGGCGACGTCGGACGCCTCGGCGCGGGTCGGGCGGGAGTTGGTGATCATCGACTCCATCATCTGGGTCGCGACGATCACCGGCTTGGCGTTCCTGCGGCACAGCTCCACCAGGCGCTTCTGCACCATCGGGACCTTCTCCAGCGGGTACTCCACCGCCAGGTCACCACGGGCGACCATGACGGCGTCGAAGGCCATCACGACCTCCTGCATGTTGGCGACCGCCTGCGGCTTCTCGACCTTGGCGATGACCGGGACCCGGCGGCCCACCTCGTCCATGACGCGGTGCACGTCCTGGACGTCCTTGGCGTCCCGCACGAAGGACAGCGCGACCATGTCGCAGCCCATCCGCAGGGCGAACTTGAGGTCCTCGATGTCCTTCCCGGACAGCGCGGGGACGTTCACCGCGGCGCCGGGCAGGTTGATGCCCTTGTGGTCGGAGATGACCCCGCCCTCGATGACGATGGTCCGCACGCGCGGGCCGTCGACCTCGACGACCTGGAGGGCGACATTGCCGTCGTTGATCAGGACCGGGTCGCCCTTGGACACATCGCCGGGCAGGCCCTTGTAGGTCGTCCCGCAGATGGTCCGGTCACCGGGGACGTCCTCGGTGGTGATGACGAACTCGTCGCCCCGCACCAGCTCCACGGGGCCGTCGGCGAAGGTCTCCAGGCGGATCTTGGGGCCCTGGAGGTCGGCCAGCACACCGACGGCGCGGCCGGTCTCCTCGGAGGCCTTGCGGAGGCGGTGGTACCGCTCCTCGTGCTCCGGCTGGGTCCCGTGGCTCATATTGAAACGGGCCACGTTCATACCGGCCTCGATCAGCGTCTTCAGCTGGTCGTAGGAGTCGACGGCGGGGCCCAGGGTGCAGACGATTTTGGAACGGCGCATGGCGGAATCCTATCGGTTTGTTTCAGAGCGGAATATTCCGGTAGGTGGAAACACCAATGTCTAGGCGTTGACCAGGGCGTATGTCTGCTGGGCAATCTCCAGTTCCTCGTCGGTCGGTACGACGGCGACCGCGACCCGGGAGTACTCGGGCGAGATCAGCCGGGGCTCGCCGGACCGCACGGCGTTGAGGTCGGCGTCCACGGCCAGACCCATCTCCTCCAGGCCGGCGACGGCGGCCGCGCGCACCGGGGCGGCGTTCTCCCCGACGCCCGCGGTGAACGCCACCGCGTCGACCCGGCCGAGCACCGCGGTGTAGGCCCCGATGTACTTCTTCAGCCGGTGGATGTAGATGTCGAAGGCGAGCCGGGCGCGCTCGTCACCCTCGTCGATCCGGCGCCGGATCTCCCGCATGTCGTTGTCGCCGCACAGCCCGACCAGACCGCTCTTCTTGTTGAGCAGCACATCGACGTCGTCCTCCGACATCCCCGCGACCCGCTTGAGGTGGAAGGTCACCGCCGGGTCGATGTCGCCGGAGCGGGTGCCCATGACCAGGCCCTCCAGCGGGGTGAGCCCCATCGAGGTGTCCACACAGCGGCCGCCGGCCACCGCCGAGGCGGAGGCGCCGTTGCCCAGGTGGAGCACGATGACATTGACCTCGGAGGGGTCCTTGCCCAGCAGCTCGGCGGTCTTGCGGGAGACATACGCGTGCGAGGTGCCGTGGAAGCCGTAGCGGCGGATGCGGTGGGCGTCGGCGGTCGCCACGTCGATGGCGTAGCGGGCCGCGTGCTCCGGCATCGTGGTGTGGAAGGCGGTGTCGAAGACCGCGACCTGCGGCAGGTCGGGGCGCAGGGCCTGGGCGGTCCTGATGCCGGTGATGTTGGCCGGGTTGTGCAGCGGGGCGACCGGCACCAGCCGCTCGATCTCCTTGAGCACCGCGTCGTCGATCACGGTCGGTGCGGTGAACTTCAGCCCGCCGTGCACCACCCGGTGCCCGATCGCGGCCAGCTGCGGGGAGTCGAGGCCGAGACCGTCGGCGGACAGCTCCGCGGCGACGGCCTTCAGCGCGGCCTCGTGGTCGGCTATCGGGCCTTCGGTCTCCCGCTTGTCGCCGCCGGTGGCCAGCGGGGTGTGGGCCAGGCGCGAGGTCTCCTCGCCGATCCGCTCGACCAGTCCCACGGCGAGACGGGTGCCCGCGGCGGAGCCGCCGGCCGAATCCGGCTTCATGTCGAGCAGCTGGTACTTCACCGACGAGGAGCCGGAGTTGAGGACGAGAACGCGGGTGGCGGTGGCAGTCATGTAGCGCTTTCCGATGGGGTGGGGGAGACGGGCGGGGGCCTGGGTCAGGCGGTGTGTGCGGCGCCGGGCTGGGCACCCTGGGCCTGGATGGCGGTGATGGCCACGGTGTTGACGATGTCCTGGACCAGGGCGCCGCGCGAGAGGTCGTTGACCGGCTTGCGCAGACCCTGCAGGACCGGACCGACGGCGACCGCACCGGCCGAGCGCTGCACGGCCTTGTAGGTGTTGTTGCCGGTGTTCAGGTCCGGGAAGATCAGCACGGTGGCCTTGCCCGCGACATCGGATTCGGGGAGCTTGGTGCGCGCGACCGCCGCGTCCACCGCCGCGTCGTACTGGATCGGGCCCTCGACCAGCAGATCGGGGCGCAGCTCACGGACGATCTCGGTGGCCTTGCGGACCTTGTCGACGTCCGCGCCGGAGCCGGAGGTGCCGGTCGAGTACGACAGCATCGCGATCCGCGGCTCGACGCCGAACTGGGCGGCGGTGGTGGCCGACTGGATGGCGATGTCCGCCAGCTGCTCGGCGTTCGGGTCCGGGTTGACCGCGCAGTCGCCGTAGACCAGCACCCGGTCGGCCAGGCACATGAAGAACACCGAGGACACGATCTGGGCGCCCGGCTTGGTCTTGATGACCTCGAAGGCGGGGCGGATGGTGGCGGCGGTGGAGTGCACCGCACCGGAGACCATGCCGTCGGCCAGGCCTTCCTGGACCATCAGCGTGCCGAAGTAGGAGACGTCCGCGACCACGTCGAAGGCCAGCTCGACGCTGACGCCCTTGTGGGCGCGCAGCTGCGCGTACCGCTCGGCGAACCGTTCGCGCAGCTCGGAGGTCTGCGGGTCGATGATCTGGGCGCCGGCCAGATCGATGGCCAGGTCGGCGGCGCGCTTGAGGATCGCCTCCTCCTCGCCCAGCAGCGTCAGATCGCAGACATCGCGGCGCAGCAGGACGTCGGCGGCGCGCAGCACCCGCTCCTCGCTCCCCTCGGGGAGGACGACGCGGCGGCGGCCGGCGCGGGAGCGCTCGATCAGCTCGTGCTCGAACATCATCGGCGTGACCCGGCCGGAGCGGGCGACGGAGATGCGGTTGGTGAGCTCCACGGTGTCCACATGCCGCTCGAAGAGGCCGAGGGCGGTCTCCGCCTTGCGCGGGGAGGCGGCGTTCAGCTTGCCCTCGATCGCGAACAGCTCGCCCGCGGTCGGGAAGGAGCCGCCGGGTACGGAGATCACCGGGGTGCCGGGCGCGAGGCGGGCGGCCAGCGCCATGATGTCGGGGCCGGGCCGCTCGTCGAGGGTGAGCAGCACACCGGCGATCGGCGGGGCACCGGCGCTGTGCGCGGCGAGCGAGCCGATGACCAGGTCCGCCCGGTCCCCGGGGGTCACCACGAGAGCGCCGGGGGTGAGTGCCTTGAGGAAGGTCGGCAGCATGGCGCCGCCGAAGACGAAGTCCCGGGCGTCCCGGGCGAGCCCCGAGTCGTCGCCGAGCAGCACCTCGGCACCGAGGGTGTGCACGATCTGGCCGACGGTCGGCGCGGAGAGCGAGCCGTCCTCGGGGAGCGCGTAGCAGGGCACGGGGAGCCGGGCGGAGAGCCGGTCGACGATGGCCTCGCGGTGCTGGGGGGCGACCCGGTTGACGACCATGGCCACGACGTCGCAGCCCAGCGTGTCGTAGGCGCGGTAGGCGTTGCGGGCCTCGGCGCGGACGGACTCGGCCTCCTGGCCCTGGCCGCCGACGACGGCCAGCACCGAGGCGCCGAATTCATTGGCGAGCCGGGCGTTGAGGGCCAGTTCGTCCGGGAGGCTGGTGGCCGCGAAGTCCGAGCCGAGGACCAGGACGTACTCATAGTCCCTGGCCACGGCGTGAAAGCGCTCGACGAGCCGGGAGACCAGCTCATCGGTGCCGCGCTCGGCCTGGAGGGTGGCCGCCTCGTCGTAGCTCAGGCCGTAGACGGTGTCGGCGGACTGGGTGAGCCGGTAGCGGGCCCTCAGCAGGTCGAAGAGCCGGTCGGGTCCGTCGCTGTGCATCAGCGGGCGGAAGACCCCCACCCGGTCGACATGGCGGGTCAGGAGCTCCATGACTCCCAGCTCGACGACCTGGCGGCCGTCGCCGCGGTCGATCCCGGTCACGTACACGCTGCGCGTCACGCGTGCTCTCCGATCCATTCCGTGGGCCGCAAGGACAAAATCAGCCGTTATCGTGGGCTTGCCCCTCTTGACAATACCTGCGGCGGTGGATAAGCCGCTCTCCCAGTTTCCCTTGTGGAGCCGGTACGGGGACAGTAGGGGTGAGGTCTGTGTGCGGGGAGGGCCGGCCGGCCCGTGAAACAATCGGACCGGCTCACACGAACCAACAGCGAGCACAGGAGACACAGCACGATGCGTATCGGAGTCCTCACCGCAGGCGGCGACTGTCCCGGCCTCAATGCTGTGATCCGGTCTGTTGTCCACCGTGCCCTCACCGGGCACGACGACGAGGTCATAGGCTTCGAGGACGGCTTCAAGGGGCTGCTCGAAGGGCGCTTCCGCAAGCTCGACCTCGACGCGGTCAGCGGCATCCTCGCCCGCGGTGGCACCATCCTCGGCTCGTCCCGGCTGGAGCGCAACCGGCTCCGTGAGGCCTGTGAGAAGTCCAAGGACATGTCCAAGGACTACGGCATCGACGTCCTGATCCCGATCGGCGGCGAGGGCACCCTCACCGCCGCGCGGATGCTGGCGGACGCCGGGATGCCGGTCGTCGGCGTCCCCAAGACCATCGACAACGACATCTCCTCCACCGACCGCACCTTCGGCTTCGACACCGCCGTCGGCGTCGCGACGGAGGCGATCGACCGCCTCAAGACCACCGCGGAGTCGCACCAGCGGGTGATGGTCGTCGAGGTGATGGGACGGCACGCCGGCTGGATCGCGCTGGAGTCCGGGATGGCCGGCGGCGCCCACGGCATCTGTCTGCCCGAGCGCCCCTTCGACGTCGACGACCTGGTCACGATGGTCGAGGAGCGGTTCGCCCGGGGCAAGAAGTTCGCGGTCGTCTGTGTCGCGGAGGGTGCCCACCCCGCCGAGGAGACCATGGACTACAAGAAGGGCGCGATCGACCAGTTCGGTCACGAGCGGTTCTCCGGTATCGGCAACCACCTCGCCATCGAGCTGGAGAAGCGCCTCGGCAAGGAGGCCCGCCCGGTCATTCTCGGCCATGTCCAGCGCGGCGGTACCCCCACCGCGTACGACCGGGTGCTCGCCACCCGCTTCGGCTGGCACGCCGTCGAGGCCGCCCACCGCGGCGACTTCGGCAGGATGACCGCGCTGCGCGGCACCGACATCACGATGGTGCCGCTCGCCGAGGCGGTCACCGAGCTCAAGACGGTGCCCGAGTGGCGGATGGACGAGGCCGAGTCGGTCTTCTGAGCCCCGGCGGTTCCGCACCCACCACAACGGCGGCGCGCCTCCCCTCGGCCGAGGGAAGGCGCGCCGCCGTTCGTTCGTCTGCGCGGTCACTGTGCGCCGATGGACTCCAGCATGTTCAGCCGGGCCGCCCGGCGGGCCGGCCACAGCGCGGCCAGCATCCCCACGGCCGCCGCGAGCAGTACGAACAGCGCGAGCCGGCCCCAGGGCAGCAGCAGCTCGTAGGTCGGCAGGCCCTGGCTGACCAGGTTGCCGGCGGCCCAGGAGCAGAAGACACCCACCGCGATGCCCAGGCCCGCGCCGAACAGCGCGATGACCACCGACTCCAGCCGGACCATCTGCTTGATACCGCTGCGTGCCAGGCCGATCGCCCGCAGCATCCCGATCTCACGGGTCCGCTCGAAGACCGACATGGCGAGGGTGTTGACGACGCCCACCACCGCGATGATGACGGCCATGCCCAGCAGCCCGTAGGAGACGTTGAGCACCATCTCGATGTCCGCGGCGTTCTCCTTGCGCAGGTCGGCGTGGTCCTGGACCTTCAGCAGCGGGCTGTCGCCGAGGGCGTGCCGGATCTGCTTCTCCAGCCCCTCCGACGGGCCGTCCTGGGCCTTCACCAGCAGGGACTCGACCATCGGCACGAGCTGGTGCGGCGCCGCCAGCGAGGTGGCGCCGATCGAGTCGCCGAGCAGCTGGTTGTCCGCATAGATTCCGACGATCTTGAGCTTCGCCTTCTTCTTGTCGAAGAAGGTGGCGTCCAGGGTGTCGCCGGTGTGCCAGCCCTTCATCTTGGCCATCTTCTCGGAGACCGCGATGTCGTTGCCTCCGGCGCCCTTCAACGAACCGCTGGTAAAGTCCAGTTGGGCGACCTTGCCGATCTTGCTGAGGTCGGTGCCCATCAGGCTCATGATGGAATCAGGGGTCTCGAAGCCCGTATTGCGCAGCGGAGCCGCCACCTCGACGCCCGGGACGTCCGCCACCTTCTGCGACAGCTTGGGGTCCAGACCGGACGACGTGGCCCCGATCTTGTAGTCGGCCTTCAGCCCCTGGGCCGTCATCTTGTCCATGGCCTGCCCGGCCGAGTTCCCGACGACGGTCATACCGGTGATCAGGGTGAGGCCGATCATCAGCGCCGAGGCGGTCGCCGCCGTACGGCGGGGGTTGCGCAGCGTGTTCTCCTTGGCCAGCTTGCCGCTGATGCCGAAGAGCCGGGTGGTGACGACGCCCGCCAGCGAGACCAGCGGCCGGGACAGCAGCGGCGCGAGGATGATGACGCCGGTCAGCGTCAGCATTCCGCCCACCATCGCGATCGGCAGGTCGTCGGCGTCCTTCAGCGTGGAGACGTAGCACATGGTCGCGATGCCGAGGCCGGTGATGACCGCGCCGAGGGAGTTGCGGAGCACCAGGCTGCGCAGTGCCGGCGGCGCCTCGACGGTGTTGAGCGCCTCCACCGGGGCGATCTTCGCCGCCTTACGGGACGGCAGCCAGGCGGCCAGTACCGTCACCACGACGCCCACACCGAGAGCGGAGAGCACCGCGGCCGGGCTGATGACGACCGGTCCGTCCGGGAAACCCGCGCCATTCGCTTCGAGCACCGCCCGCAGGCCCACCGCGAGGCCGGTGCCCAGCGCGAATCCGACGGCCGATGAGATCAGGCCCAGCAGGGCCGCCTCCGCGAGTACCGAGCGCACGACCTGACGGCGGGAGGCGCCGATCGCGCGCATCAGGGCGATCTCCCGGCTGCGCTGGGAGATCAGCATGGTGAAGGTGTTGGCGATGATGAAGACGCCGACGAACAGCGCGATCCCGGCGAAGGTCAGCAGCGTCTGGCTCAGGGCCTCGTTCTGACTGGCGACCATCTTGGACTGCTCGGCGGCGAGATCGGTGCCACTGGTCGCCGTGGCGCGGTCCTTGGGCAGCACCTCGCTGACCTTGGCGGTCAGTGCCTGCTGATCGGCGCCGGGCGCGGCACCGATCACCAGCTCGTCGAACTGGCCGGGGTGCAGGAACAGCTTCTGCGCGGTGGCGGTGTCGAAGAGCGTCAGGCTGCCGCCCGCGGTGACCTGCGGGTCGTCGGTGGAGACGATGCCGACCAGCTTCTTCGTCAGCACCGGGCCGTCGGTGGCGAGCCGCACGGAGTCACCGATCTTGCGGCCGGACGCCTTCGCGGTCGCCTCGTCCAGCGCGATCTCGTTGCCGGCGGCCGGTCCGCGGCCCTTCAGCAGCGGGTAGCGGGGGTCGTGACCGTCCTTGCCCGGCTGGAAGTTGGCGGCGAGGTTCTGCCAGTCGTGGCCGAGCGGCACATTGTCCGGGCCGGCGACGGTGGCCGTGCCGTTGACGTTGCGGCGTACGGACTCCACGCCGGGCAGTGCGCGGATGGTGTCCGCCAGCTTTTCGTCGACAAGGGTGGTCCGCTTGCCGTCCTTGCCGACGTCCGGGGAGTTGTCGGCGGCCTCGGCCTGGACGGAGACGGCCACCCCGTCGAGGTTCTTCTCGGACGCCTTCTTGACGGCCGAGCCGACGGTGTCGCTGAAGATGAGGGTGCCGGCGACGAAGGCGACGCCGAGCAGGACCGCGAGCGCGGTCATCATCAATCGGGCTTTGTGCGCAAGGACGTTGCGCAGGGCGGTTCGCAGCATGGTGGTGGTGTCAGTCCTGGGTCCGGTGGCTCGGGATGGAGGGCAGCGCGCCGGGGAGCGCGGGAGGGCGGTGCGCCGGTGTCAGCTCGTACGGCCCTTGGAGTCGAAGAGCCGCATCCGGTCCAGGACGGTGTCCGCGGTCGGCTGGTGGAGCTCCTCGACGATCCGGCCGTCCGCGAGGAAGACCACCCGGTCCGCGTAGCCCGCGGCGACCGGGTCATGGGTGACCATCACCACGGTCTGGCTCATGGCCTGCACCGACTCCCGCAGAAAGCCCAGGACTTCGGCGCCGGAGCGGGAGTCGAGGTTGCCGGTCGGCTCGTCCGCGAAGATGATCTCCGGCTGGGCGGCCAGCGCCCGGGCGACCGCGACCCGCTGCTGCTGGCCCCCGGAGAGCTGCGCCGGCCGGTGCGCCAGGCGCCCTGACAGGCCGACCGTTTCGATGACGCGGCTGACCCACTCCCGGTCCGGCTTGCGGCCCGCGATGTCCATGGGCAGCGTGATGTTCTCCAGCGCGCTCAGCGTCGGCAGCAGATTGAACGCCTGGAAGATGAAGCCGATCTTGTCCCGGCGCAGCCGCGTCAGCTGCTTGTCGTTCAGCGACGCCAGCTCCACATCGCCGATCCTGGCCGAGCCGGACGAGATCGCGTCCAGACCCGCCATGCAGTGCATCAGCGTCGACTTGCCGGAGCCCGAGGGGCCCATGATGGCGGTGAACTGGGCCTTGCCGAACTCGACCGAGACGGAGTCCAGCGCGACCACACGGGTGTCCCCCTGGCCGTAGACCTTGCTCAGATCCGTGGCGCGGGCGGCGACGGCAGCGGTGGCGCGGGCGGGGGCGGGGGAACCGGGGAAACCCGGAAGGGCGGCCGCGTGGGACACGGGGACTCCTGGAGAAGGAACGGAAGTTTTCGACGTTCCTATTCTTGAAGGCGCAGGTCAGCCGGTCCTCACCCGCAGGGACCGAAAGCCGGACCGGCCGGAAGTGCCATCACCGGACCCGGTGTCATCCTCTGGACGGACGGCCGTCCGCCCAGCGGCCGACGGGAGGGGACAGGGCCGCCGCCCGCGCTCAGGGGTCCTGCCTGCCGGTCCGGGCCCAGAATTCCGCCACGATGTCGTCGAGAAGGGCGCGCCCCGCCCTGCCGGACTCCTCGGCGCTGCCCCCGTCGCCCCAGTTGAGCGTAGCGGTCATGGTCGCCTGGTACTCGCCGTGCAGATCCCGCAGAACGCCCTGGATCTGCTGCCTGGGCAGCGGGACGAGCTTGCCCACCGGCCGGACATAGGCCTGCCAGCGGGTGGTGGCCGCGCTGGTCAGCAGCTCGGCCAGCTTCTCGTCCCGGCCGGTGAAGCGGAGCAGTGCGGGCAGCGGCAGCCGCAGCACCTCGGCGAGCGCCGCGGCCTGCCGGTCGTTGCCGCGCCACTTCCCGCCGGCCTCCAGACGCTCGTACGCGCTCGCCTCCATGCCGATCCGCCGCGCGAGGTCCACCGGGGCGAGGCCGAGCGCCAGACGGTATTCACGCAGGGTGCCCGGTGCGCCGAGAAGTTCGCCCGGTGTGCACCACAGGGCGCCGGCCAGCGCGGTCAGTTCGGCTTCCGAGGGGCTGCTCTCCCCCCTTTCCCAGGACGCCACCGTTTCGGGCGCTGTCCGCATGCCGAAGGCGGCCCATATGCCGTAGGCGACATGGGCCGGGGTCATGCCGAGGGCCTCGCGGAGCCGGCGGGCGGCCTCGGCGTTGAAAGGGGGCCGGCGGGGCTCCCCGGCTTGCGTGTTCACCGGCACACGGTAAGTGACGGGGTGCGGCCACACCTATCGTTCGGATACCCAAGCCGGAAAGTCGTAGGAAGCTACTAGCCGGCCGGTTTCCCGGTCCCGTCTGGGGGCTTTCCGCCGGCGGCATCCGGCGGCATCCCCTCAGCCCTTCACGGCGCCACCGAGCGCGAAGCCGCCGCCGAGCCGTCCGGAGACAAGGATGTACAGCGCGACGACCGGTGTCGAGTACAGGATCGAGAAGGCCGCCAGTTCACCGAAGGCGATGGCGCCGTAATTGCCGAAGAAGGTGAAGATGCTCACCGAGGCGGGCAGTTGCTCGGGGGAGAGCAGCAGCATGAAGGGCACGAAGAAATTGCCCCACATCATGATGAAGGTGTAGATCGCGACGACGGCGACACCGGGTCCCATCAGCGGCAGAATCACCCGCAGCAGGGTCTGCGGCCAGGAGGCGCCGTCCGTCCACGCCGCCTCCTCCAGGACCTTCGGCACCCCGTCCATGAAGTTCTTCATCAGCCAGATGGCGAACGGGAGTTGGGCGGCGGCCAGGAACAGCGCGGTGCCGTACCGGGTGTCGATCAGATCGATCTGCACGAACAGCCCGTAGACCGGGACCATCACCGCGGTGACCGGCAGACAGGTGGAGAACAGGACGGTCAGCAGATACGGGCGGGCCAGACGCGAGCGGAAGCGGGAGAGCGGATAGGCGGCCAATGCCGCGCAGACCACCGTCAGCAGCGTCGCGCCGCCGCAGATCAGCAGGCTGTTGAGCATCGGGGTGAAGGTGATCTCGTCGGTCAGCACCGCCGAGAAGTTGTTCAGTGTCGGGGACTCGGGCAGCCGCACCCGCAGCGTCGCCTCCGCGTCCAGGGACGCCAGCACCAGCCAGACCAGCGGAACCGCGAACGCCACCGCGACGACCAGCAGCCCGGCGTCGGCGGCCAGCCGGTGCCGGTGCCGGTGGTGCCGGTGGTGGCGGTGGCGGGGGAGCGGCACGGCTCAGACCTCCTCGCGCAGCAGACGCAGGTAGATGACCGAGAACAGCGCCCCCACCAGCAGCAACAGCAGCGCCACCGCGGTGCCGTAGCCGATCAGGGACTTCAGGAACGCCTGGTCGTACATGAACACCGGCAGCGTCTGGCTGCGGTTGCCCGGACCGCCCCGTGTCATCACCCAGATCAGCCCGAAGACGGAGAGCGTCTGGAGGGTGTTGAGCATCAGATTGGTGCCGATGGAGCGGCGGATCATCGGGAGCGTGATGTGCCACAGCCGCCGCAGCCCGCCCGCCCCGTCGACCTCGGCGGACTCGGTGACCTCCTGGGGGATCCCGGCCAGCGCCGCGGAGTAGATCAGCATCGAGAAGGCCGTGCCGCGCCAGACGTTGGCGAACGACACGGCCATGATGGGCAGCGTGAACAGCCAGTCCTGAGCGGGCAGTTGGAGCCACTCCAGCAGGGCGTTGAGGGTGCCGCGCCGCTCGAAGAAGGTGTAGAGCAAAAAGCCCGCGACGATCTCCGGGAGCACCCAGGCGGTGATCACCATCGCACCGGTCAGGGACCGTACGGGCCGTGAGGCGCGGCGCATCAGACCGGCCAGCGCCAGGCCCAGGGTGTTCTGCCCGACGAGCGAGGAGAGCACGGTGAACACCAGGGTCAGCACCACGGCGTTGCGGAACGCCGGATCGCCGAACGCCCGGCGGAAGTTGGCCAGTCCGACGAAGGACGCCGACTCCTGGCCGGTCAGCTGGGTGTCGGTGAAGGCGATGAGGACGCAGTAGCCGATCGGGCCGACGAGGAAGAGCAGCAGCAGGACGGTGGCCGGGACGAGCGGGGACCAGCGCAGCAGCCGGGTCCAAAAGCCGACCGACGGGGCACCGGGTGTCCGGGCGCGGGCCGCGGTCCGGGCCAGGACGCCGGTCATGGCTTGGCGACGGTCCGGCCGTCGACCAGGGACTTCAGCGTCGCGTCATAGTCCGCGGCCGCCTTGTCCGGCGAGGCGTCATCGGCGGTGACCGCCTCCATCGCCTCGCCGATCGCCGCGGCCACCCGGGGGTATTCGGGCAGCGCGGGCCGGTATTGGCTGATCTTGACCAGGCCGGTGAAGAAACCGATGCCGGGCACCGACTTCCGGTAGCGGGGGTCGGCCGCGACGTCCTTGCGCACCGCGATCTGCGCGCCCCGTACACACCATTCGAGGGCGTTCGGCCGTGACTGGAAGGTCTCGATCAACTTCCAGGCCAGATCGGGCTGCTGGGCCTTGCGCGGTACCGACCAGGTCCAGCCGCCGGCCAGGCTGACCCGGCCGGGCGGGGCGCCGTGCTGGGTGGGGAACGGTGCCTGCCCCAGGGTGGCCGACCACTCGGGCCAGGGGTTGCCGCCGCCCGTCTTCTGCCACTGCTGGCCCAGCCAGGAGCCGTCGAGATCGATGGCGAGCTTTCCCTCGGGCAGCAGCTCGGCGGCCACATTGGTCTGGATGTTGGGGCTGAGCGCATCGGAGACATCGGGACCGAGCCGCTCCTTGTAGACCGTGTCGAGGAAGGCCAGGCTGTCCTTGAAGCCCTGGGTGCCGGTGACCCACTTCTTCGCGCCGGGGTCGTAGAGCTGATGCTCGCCGGTGCCGTACAGCAGCATCTCGAAGCCCTGCATCACGGCGGCCTCGCCCGCGCCCTTGCCGGTGAAGACGTTCAGCGGGATGACGCCGGGGACCTTGCGCTTGATCGTCCGGGCCGCGGCCAGGACCTCGTCCCAGTCCTTGGGCCGCCAGTCGGCCGGCAGCCCCGCCTTCTTGAAGATCTTCCTGTTGAACCACAGTCCGCGGGTGTCCGTACCGTCCGGGACGCCGTAGGTCCTGCCGTCCTGCCCCTTGGCCGCGGCCTTCGCGGCCGGCTCGAACTGCCGCCAGGCGTCCCAGGTGCGGAGGTGGTCGTCCAGCGGCCGCAACAGCCCCGCGGTGATGTCGGAGTTGACCAGGAAGGTGTCCTCGTAGACCAGGTCCGGTGCGGTCCGCGGGGAGCGCATCATCTGCTGGATCTTGGTGTAGTAGTCGTTCTCGGACGCCTGGATCGGGATGAGCCGGACCTTCTTGCCGGGGTGGTCCTTCTCGAACTGCCGCGCCACCAGCCGGACATAGTCGTCCCGCACGGTGACCCTGCTGTTGGTGTCCTTGATGAAGGCGACCTTGACGGTGCCGGGGTCGCTCCCGGACCCGCCGCCGCAGGCGGTGAGCGTGCCGGCGGCCACGACGGTGGCGGTGAGAAGCATCAGCGGGGCGATGGGGCGCACGGCACGACCTCCAACTAACCACGGTGTCCTGCCCGCTGAAAGTAAGTCACCGGTCACAGTGGGTCAATGGCCCGACCAGCGATAGCGCAATTCGGGGCGCCCGACCTGGCCGTACTGGGGGGCGCGGGCGGCCCGGCCGCTCTCCACGAGATGTTCGAGATAACGGCGGGCGGTGATCCGTGAGATGCCCACGTCGGCCGCCGCCTCGGTCGCCGTCAGCCCGCTCCCGGCCGCCCGCAGCACCGTGGTCACCGCCTGGAGGGTGGCCGCGGTCAGCCCCTTGGGCAGCGCGGCCGGACGCGGCGCGCGCAGGGCGGCGATCGCCCGGTCCACCTCGTCCTGCCCGCTGGCCTCGCCGGTGGCGGCCCGGAACTCCGCATAGCGGGTGAGCCGGTCGCGGAGGGTGGCGAAGGTGAACGGCTTCAGGACGTACTGCACCACGCCGAGCGAGACGCCCTCGCGCACCATCGTCAGATCCCGCGCCGAGGTGACCGCGATGATGTCGGCGGTGTGCCCGGCCGCCCGCAGCGTACGCACCAGCTGCAGCCCGTGGCCGTCGGGCAGGTAGAGGTCGAGCAGCAGCAGATCGACGGCGTGCTGTTCGAGATGGCGGCGGGCGTCGGCGCCGGAGTGCACGGTGCCGGAGACGCTGAAGCCGGGCACCCGCCCGACGTACAGGGCGTGGGCGTCGGCCGCGACCGGGTCGTCCTCGACGACGAGGACCCGGATGTCGGAGGGGGTCACCGCTTCCATCCTCTCCCCGCGGGACGGCCCGCGCAGGGCGGCACCCCGCTCATCTCGCGGCCCCCGTCCGCAGCGGCAGCCGCACGGTGAACCGCGCGCCGCCCTCCGGTGCCCGGTCCAGCGTGACGGTGCCGCCGTTGCGGCGTACCGCCTGCTGGACCAGGGCCAGGCCCAGACCGCGGCCCCGGGCGGGCGCGCCGGTGCCCGGCTTGGTGGTCCAGCCCCGTCGGAAGATCTCCTCGGCGGCGTCCGCGGCCACCCCCGGCCCGTTGTCCGCCACCCGCAGCAGCAGCTCGCCGTCGGCCACCCGTGCGGTGACCTGCACCCGAGGCGGCTCGGTGGCGCCGTGCTCCTGGGTCGGCGCGGCGGCGTCGATGGCGTTGTCGAGGAGGTTGCCCAGAACCGTCACCAGATCGCGGGCCGGCAGACCGGGCGGCAGCAGCCCGTCGTCGATCCGGCTGTCGGGCGTGAGGATCAGGGCGACACCACGCTCGTTGGCCTGGGCCGCCTTGCCGAGCAGCAGCGCGGCGAGCACCGGCTCGGCGACCGCGCCGACGACCTGGTCGGTGAGCGCCTGCGCCAGCTCCAGCTCCGTGGTGGCGAACTCCACGGCCTCCTCGGCCCGCCCCAGCTCGATCAGCGAGACCACGGCGTGCAGCCGGTTGGCGGCCTCGTGGGCCTGTGAGCGCAGCGCCTCGGTGAAACCGCGTACCGAGTCCAACTCCCCGGAGAGCGCCTGGAGTTCGGTGTGATCGCGGAGGGTGACGACGCTGCCGCGCCGCTCACCGCCGGAGACCGGCGCGGAGTTGACCACCAGGACCCGCTCGCTGGTCAGCTGCAGTTCGTCGACCCGCGGGCCGGGCGCCAGCAGTGTCTCGGTCAGCGGTTCCGGCAGCCCCAGCTCCGTGACGCGTCGGCCCACCGCGTCGTCGGAAAGCCCCAGCAGCTCCCGCCCGCCGTCGTTGATCAGGGCGACCCTGCGCTGCCCGTCGAGCATCAACAGCCCCTCGCGCACGGCGTGCAGCGCGGCCTGGTGGTAGTCGTGCATCCGGCTGAGCTCCTGGGCGTTCATCCCGTGGGTGTGCCGCCGCAGCCGGGCGTTGATGACGTACGTCCCCAGGCCGCCGAGCGCCAGCGCCGCGGCGGCCACGCCCACCAGCGCGAGCACCTGGTCGCGCAGCTGCGCACTGATCGTCTTGATGGTGATCCCGGAGCTGACCAGCGCCGTGATCCGGCCGCCGTGCCCGGGGTCCCGGACCGGCGCCACGACCCGTACGGACGGCCCGAGCACCCCCAGATGCGTCTCCGGGAAGATCTCGCCGCGCAGCGCCGGGCCGATGTGCCCGAAGTACTTCTTGCCGATCGCGGAGGGCTCGGGGTGCGTCCAGCGGATGCCCTTCGGCGACATGATCACCACGAAGTCGACCCCGGCGTCGCGCCGCAGCCGTTCGCTGTACGGCTGGAGCGCGGCCGTCGGGTCCTTGCTGCGGGCCGCCGCCACGACCGCCGGGGAGTCGGCGACGGCGGTGGCCGCCGCGGTCGCCTGCCGCCGCGCGGTCTCCTCCGCCTGCCGGCCGGCGCTGACGTACGCGAAGACGGCGCAGCCCATCACGACCACCGCGACCAGCACGACCTGCATCGCGAAGAGCTGCCCGGCGAGGCTGCGGGGGCCGCGCAGCCGACGGGGAGGCCGGGGTCGGGGGAGTCGCATGCAGAACAGTCTGCACGGTTACCGAAGAACCGTCTGCACGGTCACTTTTACGTGAACGAAATGTACGTAAGGGTGACGGGCGCCACAGCGACGTGCATAGTCGCCGGGACTTGTTGTGTGACAGAGCCGCAGATCAGCGCACAGCCGTAGACCGAGGAGGCAGCCGTGGCTGCACAGACCCCGCCGCGTGGGGGCACCACCGAGGAGACCGCGCCGGTGAAGCGGGACCGGACCCATTACCTCTACATCGCCGTGATCGGGGCGGTGCTGCTCGGCATCATCGTGGGCTTCGCCGCCCCCGGTGTCGCCGTCCAGCTCAAGCCGCTCGGCACCGGGTTCGTGAACCTGATCAAGATGATGATCTCGCCGGTCATCTTCTGCACCATCGTGCTGGGCGTCGGCTCGGTGCGGAAGGCCGCCAAGGTCGGCGCGGTCGGCGGACTGGCCCTCGGCTACTTCATGGTGATGTCCACCGTCGCACTGGCCATCGGCCTGGTCGTCGGCAATCTGCTGGACCCCGGCTCCGGCCTCCATCTGACCGAGACCGTCAAGCACGCCGGGCACGCCCAGACCGAGGGCGGCGGGGAGTCGCTGCCCGAGTTCCTGCTGGGCATGATCCCCACCACGCTGGTCTCCGCCTTCACCCAGGGTGAGGTGCTCCAGACGCTGCTGGTGGCGCTGCTGGTCGGCTTCGGCCTGCAGGCGCTGGGCTCGGCGGGCGAGCCGGTGCTGCGCGGTGTCGGACACATCCAGAAGCTGGTCTTCCGGGTCCTGGCCATGATCATGTGGGCGGCGCCGGTGGGTGCCTTCGGCGCCATCGCTGCGGTGGTCGGCGAGACCGGCCTGGACGCGCTGAAGTCGCTGGCCGTCATCATGGTCGGCTTCTACATCACCTGTCTGCTGTTCGTGATCGTGGTGCTCGGCGCGCTGCTCCGGCTGGTCGCCGGTGTCAACATCTTCCTGCTGCTGAAGTACCTCGGCCGGGAATTTCTGCTGATCCTCTCCACCTCGTCCTCGGAGTCGGCGCTGCCGCGGCTGATCGCGAAGATGGAGCACCTGGGCGTCAGCAAGCCGGTGGTCGGCATCACCGTCCCCACCGGCTACAGCTTTAACCTCGACGGCACCGCCATCTACCTGACGATGTCCTCGCTGTTCGTGGCCGAGGCGATGGGCAAGCCGCTCCCGCTCGGCCAGCAGATCTCGCTGCTGGTGTTCATGGTCATCGCGTCGAAGGGGGCGGCCGGGGTCACCGGCGCGGGCCTGGCGACGCTGGCCGGCGGACTGCAGTCGCACCGCCCCGAACTGGTCGACGGCGTCGGCCTGATCGTCGGCATCGACCGCTTCATGAGCGAGGCGCGCGCCCTGACCAACTTCGCCGGCAACGCGGTGGCCACCGTGCTGATCGGCACCTGGACCAAGGAGATCGACAAGGCCCGGGCGGCGGACGTGCTCGCCGGACAGGTGCCGTTCGACGAGAAGACGCTGGTGGACGACGCGCCCGCCGAGCCGGTCGCCGCGGAGGTCGTCGCGCCGCGGGACGGCGGGCTGGAGAAGACGTCCGCCAAGGTCTGACCCAGGCCCAAGGAGGGGAGAAGGGGCGGGTGCCGCAGAAGGCGCCCGCCCCTTCGGCGTGACCGTGCGGCGGGCGACCGCGCGACCGCCGACAACCATCGGCCGTGAGGCGGTCAGGACGGTCGTAGCCAGAGGGTCGCCAGCGGGGGGAGGACGAGGGAGACGGATGCGGTGCGGCCGTTCCAGGGGGTCGGTTCGGTCGTGAGGACGCCGGGGTTGCCGACGCCGCTGCCGCCGTAGCGCGGGTCGTCGGTGTTGAGGACCTCGCGCCAGGCGGGGAGGTGGTCGGGGACGCCGAGCCGGTAGGCATGGCGGACGACGGGGGAGAAGTTGGTGACCGAGAGCAGCGGGGAGCCGTCGGCGGCGAAGCGCAGGAAGGGGAAGACATTGTCCTCGCCCGCCTCGCCGTCGATCCAGGAGAAACCGGCCGGATCGGTGTCGCGTTCCCACAGCGCGGGCGTGGCGGCGTACCGGCGGTTCAGCTCGCGCACGAGATCGCGTACGCCCCGGTGGTCCGCCTCCGCCCCGTACGAGGGATCGAGCAGCCACCAGTCCGGTCCATGGCTCTCCGCCCACTCCGCGCCCTGGGCGAACTCCTGCCCCATGAAGAGGAGTTGCTTGCCGGGGTGGGCCCACATGAAGCCGAGGTAGGCCCGGTGGTTCGCCCGCTGCTGCCACCAGTCACCGGGCATCTTCGACACCAGCGCGCGCTTGCCGTGCACCACCTCGTCATGGGAGATCGGCAGCACATAGTTCTCGGAGTAGGCGTAGATCATGGAGAAGGTCATCTCGCCGTGGTGGTACTTCCGGTGCACCGGCTCCTTGGAGACATAGCCGAGGGAGTCATGCATCCAGCCCATGTTCCACTTCAGGCCGAAGCCCAGACCGCCGAAGCCGCCGGGCCCCACATGGTGCGTGGCGCGGGTGACGCCGTCCCAGGCCGTGGACTCCTCGGCGATGGTGACGACGCCGGGGCAGCGGCGGTAGACCGTCGCATTCATCTCCTGGAGGAAGGCGACCGCGTCGAGGTTCTCCCGGCCGCCGTGGACGTTCGGGGTCCAGCCGCCGTCCTCGCGGGAGTAGTCGAGATAGAGCATCGAGGCGACGGCGTCCACCCGGAGACCGTCGATATGGAACTCCTCGCACCAGTAGACCGCGTTGGCGACCAGGAAGTTACGGACCTCGGTGCGGCCGTAGTCGAACTCCAGGGTGCCCCAGTCCGGGTGCGCGGCCCGGGCCGGATCCTGGGGCTCGTAGAGCGGGCGGCCGTCGAACTCCGCCAGCGCCCAGTCGTCGCGCGGGAAGTGCGCCGGCACCCAGTCCATCAGCACCCCGATGCCGGCCCGGTGCAGCGCGTCGATCAGGAACCGGAAGTCGTCCGGGGTGCCCATCCTGGCGGTGGGCGCGTAGAACCCGGTCACCTGATAGCCCCAGGAGCCGCCGAACGGGTGCTCGGAGACCGGCATGAACTCGACGTGGGTGAAGCCCAGGTCCTTGACGTAGGCGGGGAGCTGATCGGCCAGCTGACGGTAGGTGAGGCCGGGGCGCCAGGAGGGGAGATGCACCTCGTAGACGGAGAACGGGGCCTCGTGCACGGGGCGCGCGCCGCGCCGGGCCATCCAGTCGGCGTCCATCCAGCGGTAGTGCGACGCCTCCACGACCGAGGCGGTGTCCGGCGGGCACTCGGTCCGCCGGGCCATCGGGTCGGCACGTAGGGTCCGTGACCCGTCCGGCCGGGTGATCTCGAACTTGTACAGCTCGCCCTCGCCGAGGCCCGGGAGGAAGAGCTCCCAGACACCGGACGAGCCCAGCGAGCGCATCGGGAAGCCGGTGCCGTCCCAGTAGTTGACGTTGCCGACGACCCGCACGCCCTGCGCGTTGGGCGCCCAGACCGTGAAGCGGGTGCCGGTCACGCCCTGGTGCTCCATGATCCGCGCGCCGAGCGCCTGCCACAGCTGCTCGTGCCGGCCCTCGCCGAACAGATGCAGATCCAGCTCGCCGAGCGCGGGCAGGAAGCGGTAGGGGTCCTGCACGGTCACGGTGTGGTTGCCGTAGTCGACCAGCAGCTCGTAGTCCGGGACGGTGCGCAGCGGCAGCACCCCGGCGAACAGCCCGTCCCCCTCGGCGGGCAGATCGGCGCGCAGCCCCTTCGCCAGGACGGTGACGCCCTTCGCATACGGCCGCAGGACCCGGATGAGCAGCCCGCCGCGTACGGGGTGGGCGCCGAGCAGGCCGTGCGGATCGTGATGGGCACCGCCCAGCAGCCGGCCGCGGTCCTCGTCGGAGAGCGGTGTGGCGGCCCGGACCCCGTGGCTGCCGTTCGGCCGCTCCGCGCGGGGCGGGCCCGCGGGCCCGGCGGTCCGGCCGGGCGGTGCGGCCGTGTCCCGGAGGCCGGGCGGCCGGGCGGCGAAGGTGGCACCGGCGGTGCTCCGGCCCGTCGGCGCGGTGCCGGAGGCCGGCGGCCGGGGCGTGGCCGCGTGGCCGGACCGCCCCGCCGCGCGGTCGTCGGCCGCGCCCCGGGCGGGCGCGGTGCCGGGAGCGGTGGGGCGGGGAGGCGGGGAGCCGGAGGGGGATGACGGAGTCGTTCCGGCCGGGGTGTGGGGTGACGGGGAGCCGGAGGGGGATGGCGGAGCCATTCCGGCCGGGGGATTGGCGGGTGACGGGCGGGCGGTCACGAGAGGGCCTCCTCGGGGCGGGGCAATCGGTCGGAGCTCAGGGGCGGGCGGTGGTGCGGCGGTTCGGCCCAGGCCCCTCACCCCCGGCCGTCGGGCCCGGCGGACCGGGACGGGCCGGTCCCGTCCAGTCCCACGGCCCGCTCCCCGCCCGCCGCCAGGCGCCGGATGGCGGCCATCGGGACGGCCAGCCAGTCGGGCCGGTGCCGGGCCTCGTAGAGCACTTCGTAGACGGCCTTGTCGGTCTCATAGGCGCGCATCAGTTCGGGCGCGGAGCGCGGATCGAGCCCGCCGGCCTCCGCATATCCCAGGCAGTAGGCGTCGCGGGTGCGCCGCGCCCACTCCAGCGACCAGGGGTCGCCGCCCGCCGGTCCGCTGCGCGCGGCGTAGTCGAAGGAGCGCAGCATCGCCGCGACATCGCGCACCGCGGGCTGCGGCCGGCGCCGCTCGGTCAGCGGGCGGGCCGGTTCGCCCTCGAAGTCGATCAGCGACCAGCGGCCCTCGTCGGCGGAGCGCAGCGTCTGGCCCAGGTGCAGATCGCCGTGGATGCGCTGGGCGGCCCAGCTGCGGCCGTCGTGGCCGACCGCGGCCAGCGCGTCGAAGGCGGTACGCAGCCGAGCCCGGTAGGGCTGCAGCACGGGCACGGCGCGGGCGGTGGCCGCCAGCCGCTCGTTCATCTGGGCGGCGATCACCTCCAGCTGCGGGCGGCGCAGCTCGGTGGTCGGCAGCGTCTGGGCGAGCGCGGTGTGCACCTCGGCGGTGGCATGGCCGAGTGCCCGCGCCGAGCCGGTGAAGTCGGCGCGTACGGCCAGTGCGTTCAGCGCCAGCTTCCAGCCGTCCGCCGAGCCCGGCAGGAAGGGCTGCAGCACGCCCAGTGTCGTCGGCTCGCCGTCCTCGTCGGCGGCCGCCGACTCGAACCATGCCGCGGGCGCGGGCACCCGCGCGCACTTGGCGTCCGCGAGCGCCCGCGGCAGTTCCAGGTCCGGGTTGATGCCCGGCTCGATCCGCCGGAAGACCTTCAGGATGAAGGAATCGCCGTAGACGATCGAGGAGTTGGACTGCTCGACGGCGATCGGCCGGCCCGGCAGCCCGGAGGGGATGTCGGCGTCGGGCTCACGGCAGAAGCGCAGCGCGCCGAGCCGGCCAGGGACCCGCAGCCGCTCCAGCAGCAGCCCGCAGAGCCGGCTGTCGAGGAGCGCGTCATAGACGGTGCGGCCGCGCAGTGGGCCCCCGCCGGGGCGTCCGATCACCGCGGGCGCCAGCTGGGGCGGCGGCGCCGGATGCACCCCCAGCAGGAGCTGGTAGCAGTCGCCGCCGGACGGCGTACGGCTCGGTGGTGCGCTCTGCTGGGCGCGGACGAGCAGTTGCAGCAGGCCCGGTGCGGTGCCGTCGCCCGTGCACGGCAGCAGCTCGGTCGCCGAGAGCAGCGTGAAGCCGGTGATCAGCCGTCCCTTGCCGGCGAACCAGCGCTGGCGTGGCACCCAGTCGGCGAGCAGGGGGGCCAGCGAGGACAGCAGATCGGGGGCGGAGACGAGCGGGCGTCGATCAGGGGTGTTTCGGGTGGCACGGGTCGAGGCGGTGTCCGACATGGCGTCGCGTCCTTTCCCCGGGCACACGACATATAGGGCAAAGTGTCCCGGAATGCGGCCTTGACTGTGCGGCGGCGCGGTGGGGGTACCCCCAGACGGAGTCCGGGGACCCTCGGGCGGGATCGTCCGTACGGCAGCGGTCTTCCGGCGTGCGCTGCTCCGCTGCGCGGCGGTCCCCTCCCGGCCCGGGGGGCCGACGAGGCTCACCCGGCCCGTGCGGTAGTAGGGAGACTGCCCGAGCGAAAGGTCAAAAAACGCCCGTACGCGCCATGTGGCCGCGTACGGGCGTCGTCCCGGCGCCCGTGCCGGTCAGGGCACCGGCTAACCCGCGTTTCTGCGCAGCCGGAACCAGTAGAACCCGTGGCCCGCGAGGGTCAGCAGATACGGCAGCTCCCCGATGGCCGGGAAGCGCACCCCGCCGATGAGTTCCACCGGATGGCGGCCGCTGAACGACCGCAGGTCCAGCTCCGTGGGCTGGGCGAAGCGCGAGAAGTTGTGCACGCACAGCACCAGGTCGTCGTCCGCGCCGCCGGTGCCCGGCGCCTCCCGCAGGAAGGCCAGCACCGCCGGATTCGTGGAGGACAGCTCGGTATAGCTGCCGAGCCCGAACGCCGGATTCTGCTTACGGATCTCGATCATCCGCCGGGTCCAGTGCAGCAGCGAGGAGGGCGAACTCATCGCGGCCTCGACATTGGTGACCTGGTAGCCGTAGACGGGATCCATGATGGTCGGCAGGAAGAGCCGGCCCGGGTCGCAGGAGGAGAAGCCGGCGTTGCGGTCCGGCGTCCACTGCATCGGGGTGCGCACCGCGTCCCGGTCGCCGAGCCAGATGTTGTCGCCCATGCCGATCTCGTCGCCGTAATAGAGAATCGGCGAACCCGGCAGGGACAGCAGCAGGGCCGTGAAGAGCTCGATCTGATTGCGGTCGTTGTCGAGCAGCGGGGCCAGTCGCCGGCGGATACCGATATTGGCGCGCATCCGCGGGTCCTTGGCGTACTCCGCGTACATGTAGTCGCGCTCTTCGTCCGTGACCATTTCGAGGGTCAGCTCGTCGTGGTTGCGCAGGAAGATGCCCCACTGGCAGCCGGACGGAATCGCCGGGGTCTTGGCGAGGATTTCCGAGACCGGATAGCGCGATTCGCGCCGTACCGCCATGAAGATGCGCGGCATGACCGGGAAGTGGAAGGCCATATGGCATTCGTCGCCGCCGACGCCGTAATCACCGAAGTAGTCGACGACGTCCTCGGGCCATTGATTGGCCTCGGCCAGCAGCACGGTGTCCGGGTAATGTGCGTCGATCTCGGCGCGGACCCGCTTGAGGAAGCCGTGCGAGGCGGGCAGATTCTCGCAGTTGGTGCCCTCCTCGGCGTAGAGGTACGGCACCGCGTCCAGCCGGAAACCGTCGATCCCCAGGTCGAGCCAGAAGCGCAGGGCGGAGATCATCTCCTCCTGGACCGCCGGGTTCTCATAGTTGAGGTCCGGCTGGTGGGAGAAGAAGCGGTGCCAGTAGTACTGCTTGCGGACCGGGTCGAAGGTCCAGTTGGAGGCCTCGGTGTCGACGAAGATGATGCGCGCGTCGGCATACTGTTTGTCGTCGTCGGCCCAGACGTAATAGTCGCCGTACGGCCCTTCGGGGTCGGTGCGTGACTCCTGGAACCACGGGTGCTGGTCGCTGGTGTGGTTCATCACCATGTCGATGATGACCCGCATACCGCGGTGGTGCGCGGCGTCCACGAATTCCACGAAGTCGGCCAGATCGCCGAATTCGGGGAGCACCGCGGTGTAGTCGGCGACATCGTAACCGCCGTCCCGCAGCGGGGATTTGAAGAACGGCGGCAGCCAGAGGCAGTCCACCCCCAGCCATTGCAGATAGTCGAGCTTGGCCGTGATGCCCTTGAGGTCGCCGATTCCGTCGCCATTGCTGTCCTGGAAGGAGCGCACCAGGACTTCGTAGAAAACGGCCCGTTTGAACCAGTCGGGATCGCGGTCCTTCGCCGGGGTGTCCTCGAACGTGTCGGGGACAGGCTCATTGACGATCAATTGGGTGACCCTCCGATCGGTGAGGACGGTCGCAGCGACAGCACATGGGCGGGCGCGAGCGAGCGGCCCGGCTCCAGGCGCACATAGTTGTCCCTGCCCCAGTGGTAGGTATCGCCGGTGAGCTCGTCGCGCACCGGGAAGGACTCGTGCCGGCCGAGGCCGAGTTCCGGCATGTCCAACGACACCGTCGCCTCGTGGGTGTGGTGCGGGTCGAGGTTGACCACCGTGAGCACCGTGTCGGCCCGGTCGCCGTGCCCCTCGCGCTTGGAGTAGGCGATGACGGCCTCGTTGTCGACGTGGTGGAACTGCAGATTGCGCAGCTGCTGCAGGGCAGGGTGCCGGCGGCGGATGCGGTTGAGCGCGGTGATCAGGGGGGCGATGGTGCGCCCCTCCCTGGCCGCCGCATCCCAGTCGCGCGGCCTGAGTTGGTACTTCTCCGAGTCGAGGTACTCCTCGCTGCCGCGGCGTACCGGCACCGACTCGCAGAGCTCATATCCGGCGTAGACCCCCCAGGTGGGGGCGAGGGTGGCGGCCAGTACGGCGCGTACCTCGAAGGCGGGGCGGCCGCCCTCCTGGAGGTAGGCGTGCAGGATGTCCGGGGTGTTCACAAAGAAATTCGGCCGCAGATAGGAGGCGCTCTCGCCGGTCAGCTCGGTGAGGTAGTCGGTCAGCTCCTCCTTGGTGTTGCGCCAGGTGAAGTAGGTGTACGACTGGTGGAAGCCGATCCGGGCGAGGGTGTGCAGCATGGCGGGGCGGGTGAACGCCTCGGCGAGGAAGAGCACGTCCGGATCGGTGCGGTTGATCTCGCCGATCACCTTCTCCCAGAAGGCCACCGGCTTGGTGTGGGGATTGTCCACCCGGAAGATCCGTACGCCCTTGGCCATCCAGAAGCGCAGCAGGCGTTCGGTCTCGCGGACCAGCCCGCGGAAGTCGGTGTCGAAGGCGAGGGGGTAGATGTCCTGGTACTTCTTCGGCGGGTTCTCGGCGTAGGCGATCGAGCCGTCCGCGCGGTGGTGGAACCACTGGGGGTGCAGCGTGACCCAGGGGTGGTCCGGGGAGCACTGCAGCGCGAAGTCCAGGGCCACCTCCATCCGCAGGTCGCGGGCGGTGCGGACGAAGTGCTCGAAGTCGTCGAAGGTGCCCAGGTCCGGATGGAGGGCGTCATGGCCGCCGGCCGGTGAGCCGATGGCCCAGGGGGAGCCGACGTCGTCCGGGCCGGCCGACAGCGCATTGTTGGGGCCCTTTCGGAAGGCGGTGCCGATGGGGTGCACGGGCGGGAGATAGACCACGTCGAAGCCCATGGCGGCGACGGCCGGCAGCCGCTCGGCGGCGGTGCGCAGGGTGCCGCTGACGGCCGTGCCGTCCGGGGTGACGGCGGCGCCCTCGGAGCGCGGGAAGAGCTCGTACCACGACCCGTACAGGGCCCGCCGGCGCTCGACGACCAGCGGCATCGGGCGCGAGACGGTGAGCAGTTCGCGCAGCGGATGGCGCGCCAGCGCCTCGGTGACCTGGGGGGAGAGCGCGGCGGCCAGCCGGGTCGCGGCGGGCAGCCCGGCGTTGCGCAGTGCGTCCACGGCGGCGAGCACCGCCTCGCGCCCGTCGCTCTTGGGGACCTCCGCTGCCGCCCGCTCATGGAGCTCGGCGCCCTCGGCGAGCATCAGCTCGGTGTCGATCCCCGCCGGGATCTTGATGGCGGCATGCCGCCGCCAGGTGGTGACCGGATCGGACCAGGCCTCGACGGTGAACGTCCAGCGGCCCTCGACGGCGGGGGTGACCTCGGCGCTCCACCGGTCGGAGCCGGGAGCCCGCTCCTGCATCGGTGTCCAGGGGCCGCAGCGGCCCGCCGGGTTGCGCAGCACCACATTCGCCGCGACGGCGTCATGCCCTTCGCGGAAGACGGTGGCCGAGACCTCGAAGGTCTCACCCACCACGGCCTTCGCCGGGCGGCGGCCGCAATCGATCTGCGGGCGGATGTCCAGAACAGGAATGCGACCGATCATGGGCTCACCTGGGCTTGTGATGCTTTGCGGGGTTTTGTCCTTTGTATCCGCTCCGCAGCGGGCGGACCGGGTGCGGGCATGGGCGCTCCTGTCCGCTTTCACTCGGCTGGCGGATGGCACGGCGGGGCGGGTCGGTGCTCCCCCGGCCTCCGGTCGGTGGTTCCCCCGATGAATCCTGTGCGGGTGTGCGGTGCGGGTGACGGGCGTACCCGAGAACCTCTCCCGCGGGTGACGGCCGGGAAATGGGGCGGAAGGCTGCCCACCGGTCCGTCATCCCGGTTCCGCCGCGGCCCGGCGGACGCCTTCCCGCCCCCGCGCGGGCGACTGCGGCGCTGCGCTGACACGGTCGGCGTTCGCCTCCTCAACTCGGTGTGATCACAGCGGAGTTGCGGTGTGCGGATGTCCGGTGCCGCGCCGGGGCCCATCGGCGCCACACCGCAGCCTCTCTCCAGGAGGTGGTCCGTACAAGAGCGCATGAGGGGGTGGAATCGGCCATATCGGCGGACGCCTCGGTAGGGAGGGTCTCGGGTGGCGTGGGAAACGCTCAACTGCCCTGAATATCGGCTCAGTTGATGATGTCGTCTGCGGATTCGGCCTCGGAGGGGGCCGGTCCGGGCGAGTGGGTACGGCATGGCGGCCGGTGGCCGTGGGGAGGGGACGGGCATGGACGACGTACATGTGACGCAATGGGACGGGACGGCGGGACGGGGGCCGCGGGCCGTGTTCGCCCACGGGATTCTGACCTGGGGCGACGACGAGCGCTATGGCTTCGCGGCGCAACGTCCGCTCGCCGACCGCTACCGCCTGCTGCTGATGGACCGCCGGGGCTACGGCCGCAGCCCCGATATCGCCCACAGCGACTACGAGGCGGACGCCGACGACCTCATCCGGCTGCTGGGCGACGGCGGCCATCTGGTCGGGCATGCGTACGGCGGGGTGAGCGCGCTGGTCGCCGCCGCGCGCCGGCCCGATCTGGTGCGCTCGCTCACCCTCATCCAGCCCGGCGCCTTACGGCCCGCGGCCGGCCACCCGGTGGTCGCGGCAGCACTGGAGCGGGCCCGTAAGGCCACCACACAGCTGCCCGAGGACTATCCGCCGGAGGAATTCCTGCGTGCCTCCACCGAGGCGCTCGGCATGCCCGCGCCGGAGCCCACCCCGCAGCGGCTGCGGGCCGCCGCCTCGTCGATGGCCGAACGCCCCTGCTGGGACGCCGAGATCCCGCTGGAGCCGCTGGCGGCCGCGCCCTGGCCGAAACTGCTGATCTCCGGGGACTGGGCGGGCGCGCCCCCGCTCTACAAGGAGTACGCGGGCGAACCGCTGATCGCCTGCGCGGAGTTCCTCGCCGAGGCGATCGGCGCCGGCCATCTCGTGGTGCCCGGGTACTACCCGCACACCCAGCGGCCGGCGGAGGTCAATGCGGCGCTGCGGGAACTGTGGGGCCGGGGGGACGGCCTGCGGGACGGCACGGCCCAGGGCCCGGCCGGTGGGCGGGCCGACGCCGGCCCGCCGGACACCCCCTAGCGGTCCCGCCGGTGCACCACGCTCTTCTTGACCAGCCGGTCGCCGTCGGTGAAGCAGAGCTCGTAGGCGGTGTCGGAGCCGGGGCGGACGCTGTAGTACTCACAGGTCCAGCCGTGCGGGGGCGGCGGGGTGCCGTCCGGTGGGGCGTCCAGTGCGAAGAACGGCAGCAGGGAATCCATCCGGGAGCGGTCGGCGCCGAGGCGGAGCGCGTCGTAGTGCTCCCGCTCCAGTACCGTCCAGGACGGGCTGACCAGGTGGAAGGTGCTGGTCAGCACCACCAGGGCCGCCAGCAGTGCCAGCGGGACGATCACCGTCTGCCGGAGCCTTCGCTGCACCTGCCGCTGGGCACGGTCCAACTCCCGTTCCGCCGCGGTGGGTTCGGGTCGCTCAAGAGGTTCTGCCGGGGTGCCGCCGGCCGTCGGCAGCCGCGCCGAGACCGTGAAGCCGCCCTCCGGGGCGGGGCCGGCCCGCAGCGTGCCGCCCGCCAGCCGTACCCGCTCGTCCAGGCCCACCAGCCCGCTGCCGCCGGAGACCGGATCGGCCGCCGGCCCGTCCGGCCGTGCGGTGTTGGCCACGGTGACCCGCACCTGCCCGGCGGCCCGTCCGATCCGCACCCGGACGGCCGCGCCGGGCGCGTGTTTGGCGGCATTGGTCAGCGACTCCTGGACGACACGGTGCAGGGCGTGTCCGGTCATGGCCGGAAGCGTCCTGGCCCCGGTGTCGTCCGCCTCCTCCAGAGTCACCGTCATGCCGGACGCCCGCGCCCGGTCCACCAGCCGCTCGACGCTCTCGTCGGCCGGTACCCGGGGCGCGCTCTCGTCATCCGTGCGCAGCACGCCGATGATCTCGCGCAGCCGTTCGGTCGCCGTCCCGGCGGCGGCCCGCAGCTCACCGGCCGCGGCCTGACGGTCCGCGTCCAGCCGCGGATCGACCTCCAGCGCCCCGGCCCGCAGGGCGATCAGGGCCAGGTCATGGCCGAGGGAGTCATGCATGTCGCCCGCGATCCGGGCGCGTTCGCGCAGCCGGGTGCGGTCGGCGACGGCCTGCTGTTCGCGCTCCATCCGCTCGGCGAGCTGCCAGCCGGTACGGGCCAGTTCGGCGTACTGCCGGCGGTAGCGGCCCAGCAGCCACGGCAGCATCACATTGAGCAGCAGCGTCAGCAGCAGGGAGAACCACGGCCACACCGTGCGGCCCACGACCGCGGACAGCGGCAGCCCGCCGGCCGCCACCGCCGAGAAGAACCACAGCGCGGGGCGGGCCCGGGGCATCCGGATACCGGCCAGATAGCCGAACACGGCCAGCGCGGCGCAGTAGGCGACGGTGAACAGATCCAGCGAGATCACCAGGCTCGGCGCGATCGGCAGCGCCAGCGCCGTCAGCGGCCGGCGTCTGCGCAGCAGCACACAGACGCCGAGCAGCGGGAAGGCGGCCGCGGTGGCCCACAGATGCGTGTGGGCGAGGGAGCCGAAGGCGAGGGCCGGCGGACCGCACACCAGGAGCCAGAGCACCAGCCCGGGGGCCCGGGCGTACAACCGCCGGGCGTGCAACTGCCGGGCGTCCGGGCGCCTCCACGGCGTCATGACGCCGGGACCAGGCCCGCCTCGTGGGCGAGGATCGCCGCCTGGACGCGGTTCTTGAAGCCCAGCCGGGCGAGGATCGCGCTGACATACGCCTTGACGGTGCCCTCGACCAGGAACAGCCGCTGGGCGATCTCCGCGTTGGACAGCCCGGCGCCGACCAGCCCGAGCACCTCGCGCTCCCGCCCGGTCAGCTCGGCGACCCGGGCACGGGCGGCCACCCCGCGGCCCAACTGCCCGCCTCCCAGGTGGGAGATGACGCGCCGGGCGACGGACGGCGAGAGGCAGGCGCCGCCCTCGGCGACGGCACGGACCCCGGCGATCAGCTCCCGCGGATCGCCGGACTTGAGCAGGAAACCGGCCGCGCCCGAGGCGAGGGCGCCGGCGATGTACTCGTCCTCGGAGAACGTCGTCAGCATCACGACGGCGGTGGCGGGCAGTACCCTGGCCAGCTCCGCGGCGGCGCCCAGGCCGTCCAGGCGCGGCATGCGGATGTCCAGCAGACAGACATCGGGCCGGTGCCGGAGCGCCTGGTCGACCGTCTCGCGGCCGTCGGCGGCCTCCGCGACGACCTCGATATCGGGTGCCGCGCCGAGGATCGCGCGCACACCGGCCCGCATCAGCGTCTCGTCGTCGGCCAGCAGCACTGTCGTCTTGTGGTTCATCGGGACCCCCCACGCGCGCGAAGGCGGTGCCCGGAGGTTCTCCGGACACCGCCCGCTCCGGGGTTACGTTACCCCGGGACGATCAGCACGTTCCCGCACGTTGCGTCACTTGACGGCGACACCGGTCCAAGCGGCCTCGACGCCCTTGACCTCGGCGCTGCCGGCCTTGTACAGGTCGGTGGCGGCCTTGACGGTCGCCTCGCGCGCGGCCTTGTAGTCCGTGTTCGAGGTCATGTACTCGGTCAGGGCCTTGAACCAGATCTTCTCGGCCTTGTCCCGGCCGATGCCCTCGACCTTCTTGCCGTCCGCCGTCGGGCTGTCGTACTTGACGCCACCGATCTCCTTCGGGCCGCTGCCCTCGGACAGCAGGTAGAAGAAGTGGTTGGCGACACCCGAGGAGTAGTGCGGGTCGAGACCGCCGGTCTTGGAGTCCCAGTTGTCCTGCGACTGACCGTCCTTGGACGGCTTGTCCATGTAGCGCAGCGGGGTACCGTCACCGTTGATGTCGATCTTCTCGCCGATGAGGTAGTCGCCCGGGTCCTTCTCGCTCTTGGCGTAGAACTCGGCCGAGGTCCCGAAGATGTCCGAGGTGCCCTCGTTCAGGCCGCCGGACTCACCGCTGTAGGTGAGGTTGGCGGTGGCGGAGGTGACACCGTGCGACATCTCGTGCGCCGCGACGTCCAGCGCGGTCAGCGGGGCCTTGTCGCCCTCGCCGTCGCCGTACGTCATGCAGAAGCAGTCGTCGTCCCAGAAGGCGTTGACGTAGCTCTTGCCGTAGTGGACGCGGGAGAAGGCGCCCTTGCCGTCACCCTTGATGCCGTCGCGGCCGTGGACCTTCTTGTAGTAGTCCCAGGTCACGCCCGCACCGTAGTGGGCGTCAACGGCCGCGGTCTGCGGGTCGTCCGGCTTGCCGGTGCCCCACTTGTCGTCCTCGTCCGTGAAGGGCTTGCCGTCACCGGACTCGCCGTTCTCGAGGTTGGTGGTCTTGTGGCCACCGCGCTCCTTGTCGGTCAGCGTGAAGCCGTTGCCCTCCTTGGAGGTGCCCAGCTCGACACTGCCGCTGTACTCGCTCTCGCCCTTGCCGGTACGGATCTCGTCGTACTGGAACAGCTTCTTGCCGCTGTTGGCGTCGGTGATGACGTGCATCCGGCTGGGGGTGCCGTCCTTCTTGACGCCCTTGACGACGGTGTCGTAGGCGAGGACGGGGGTGCCGGAGGCGGCCCAGACGACCTTCTTGGGCGTCTGCGCGTCGGCCTTCTTCGCGCTGAGCGACTTCACCGCGGTGCCCTGCGCCGACTTCGCGGCGGCGGTCGGGGCGATCTTCGCCGTGGTGGAGGCCACCTTGACCGACTTCTCGGTCGACTTGGTGGTGTCCTTGATCGCGCCGCCCTTGGCGGTGTGCACGATCATGTCGCCGCCCAGCACCGGCAGGCCGGCGTAGGTGCGGTCGTAGCGGGTGTGCGTGGTGCCGTCGGCGTCCTTGATGACGTCCTTGACGAGCAGCTTCTCCTGTGCGCCCAGGCCCAGTTCCTTGGCGGTCTGCGCCTTGGTGGCGCTCGCGTCGCGCAGCAGTTCCGCACGGTGCGAGGCGGTGAGCTTGAGGGGCGAACCGTCCGGCGTGGGGGCCGAGGCGGGGGAGGCGCCGGCGGTACCTGCGGTGATGCCGGCGGCCAGGAGGGCCGCGGCGGCGATTGCGGTACCGGCGACACGGGTCTTACGGGATATGCGGGGGGTCACGCGTGCTCCTTCAACTTTGCCAAGTGGTGGGGGTGCAAAGCGATGCGGGTGTGACGTGCGTTCGGGAAGACTGCCATTCGAACGCGTGCATGTCAGGAGGGTGTTAACGGATTGGCTGAAAATTGTCCGTAGAGAGGTGATCGCCGTTCGCATAACGGAGCTGGGCGCCGCCCCCGGATTTCCCGGGAACGACGCCCAACGCATGTGCCCCTTGTGCCAGTTGTGCGGTGGCGTGATCTGTCGACCCGCCTGTGTCACACAAAGGTGACCGCTGGGTGCTGCCGGAGGATCAGAAGGTCAGCTTCCAGCCGTTGATGTAGCCCGAGTCCTGGGAGTAGACGTCCTGGACCCGCAGCTTCCAGGTGCCGCTCGCCTTCTCCGAGGAGGCGTTGACGGTGTACGTGGTCTTCACGTTGGCCGCCGAGTCGAACGCGCTGGAGTTCTTCAGCCGGTAGGCCGTGCCGTCCGGGGCGATCAGGTCCACGACCAGGTCACCGCGGTAGGTGTGCACGATGTCCACCCCGACCTTCAGCGTGCTCGGTGCGTTGCCGCTGCGGCCGACGTTGAGCGGCGAGGTGACCGCGGAACCCGCGTCCGGGATCTGCACATCGTCGGCGTTCTCGAAGACATTGCCGCCGCCGGCCGGGTTGACCGTCCAGGTGAAGGTGGCGGTACCGGTCTTCTTCGCGGCGTCGGTGACGGTGACCGTCACGCTGCCGGTGCCGGCCGTGGTCGGCGTACCGGAGATCAGACCGGTGGTCGCGTTGAGCGACAGCCCGGCGGGCAGCCCGGTCGCCGCGTACGACAGTGCGCCCGCGGTGCCGCTGCTCGCCTTGATCTGCAGGCTCGCCGCCTGGCCCACGGTGCTGGTCTGGCTGCCCGGGTTGGTGACGGAGACCGCGCCGCTGTCCGGGACGCGGGAGCCGACGTTGACCGCCGCCCAGGTGTTGGCGACCGTGTTGTACGAGGCGCTGCCCTCGCCGAACAGGTCGGCGGCGGCCTTGAGAGTGGCGGTGCGGGCGGCCGCGTAGTTGGTGTTGGCGCTCATGTACTGGCTGAGTGCCTTGAACCAGACCTTCTCGGCGTTGGCCCGGCCGATGCCCGGGACCGGCAGGTTGTCGAAGGTCGGGCTGTCGTAGTGGACGCCGCCGATGTCCTTCGGGCCGCTGCCCTCGGACAGCAGGTAGAAGAAGTGGTTGGCGACACCGGACGAGTAGTGCACGTCCTTGTTGCCGACGTTGCTCGACCAGTAGTCGGCCGACGCACCGTCCTTGGACGGCTTGTCCATGTAGCGAAGCGGGGTGCCGTCGCCATTGATGTCGATCTTCTCGCCGATGAGGTAGTCACCGGGGTCGGAGGTGTTGTTGGCGTAGAACTCCACCGCCGTGCCGAAGATGTCGGAGGTCGCCTCGTTGAGGCCGCCGGACTCCCCGCTGTAGGTGAGGTCGGCGGTGGCCGCGGTGACACCGTGCGACATCTCGTGGCCGGCCACGTCGATGGAGGTCAGCGGGGCGGAGTTGCCGCTGCCGTCGCCGTACGTCATGCAGAAGCAGCCGTCGTCCCAGAAGGCGTTGACGTAGCTGTTGCCGTAGTGCACCCGGGAGTAGGCGCCGACGCCGTCGCCCTTGATGCCGCTGCGGCCGTGCACGTTCTTGTAGTAGTCCCAGGTCACCTGGGCACCGAAGGCCGCGTCGGCACCCGCCGTCTGGGCGTTCTGCGGGGTGCCGTCGCCCCAGGTGTCGTCGGCGTCGGTGAAGAGCGAACCGGTGCCGGACGAGCCGTGCTTGAGGTCGTAGGTCTTGTGGTTGCCGCGGGTGGGGTCGGTCAGCGAGAAGTTCGGCGCCGAGCCCGACGATCCGACGGTGACCTTGCCGCTGTACTGGGTGTTGCCGACGCCGTTCTCGATCCCCTGGTACTGGAAGATCTTGGCGCCCGTCGTGGCGTCGGTGATGACGTGCAGCCGGTTGGGGGTGCCGTCGTCCTGCAGCCCGCCGACCACCGTCTCGTAGGCCAGCACCGGCTTGCCGTCGGCGACCCAGACCACCTTGCGCGGCGCCTTCGCGGCCTCGGTCTTCTTCGAACCGAGCGCCTGCGCCGCCTTGACGGCCTTCGCCTCGGCCGTGGCCGGCTTCACCTTCGCGGTGGTGCCCGCGACCTTGAGCTGGGAGCGGACGGCCTTGGTGACGCCCTTGAGGGTGCCGCCCTTGCTCTCGTGCACCACGAGGTCGCCGCCGAGGACGGGCAGCCCGTCGTAGGTGCGCTCGTAGCGGGTGTGCACGGTGCCGTCGACATCCTTCGAGACGTCCTTGACGACCAGCTTCTCCTTCGCGCCGAGCTTCAGCTGCCGCGCGGTCTCGGCGGTGGTGGCGCCGGCTGCCCGTATCAGCTCCGCACGCTGGGACGGGGACAGCTTGGCCGGCAGTGCGCCGGGATCGGGGGTGGCATGCGTGGTGCCCGGCCGCGGGGCGGCCGCCGTGCCGGTACCGGCCTGAACGCCGACGGCCAGCATCGCCGTGACGGCGACCAGTGCGCCGGTCGCAACGGCGCGTCCATGGGGGGTGCGTCTCACACTGACTCCTTCTGCGGTGGCCGCCACATGACGCTGCGGCCGAGGGGGACCGGGCGGCGAAGCGGCCGTCCGGGCAGAGCGAGGCAGAACTCTTGGAGCGTGTGGGGGGAGACGTACGTGGGGTGCTCGGTGTTACGGGTGGAACGGGTGGTGCGCGTGGAGCCTCCGGCCGCAGGGAGTTGGTGCTGTGGGGATCCGTGCGGCGGTTGCCGGGAAGAGTCCCACCACCAGTGGCTTGTTGTCAGGCTCCGTTCAACTAATTGGCCGGAATCCGTCCGTTGCGCGAAATCGGTGTCCGGAAGCCGGACGGCCCGTGATCGGCGGCAGGAACGGTCCCCGCCCCCTCCCGCCGCCGGAAACCGCCCGGACAGCAGTTCACAGCTGTCCGGATCACGACCCGGCACGGCGGGCGGCCGGGGCCGGCCCGCCGTACACGGCCGCGCAGATCCGTCTGACGCTTCCCAAGGGCTGTGCGCGCCCTAGGACGGCCCCTGGCTGTGCCAGGAGTGCCACAGGGCGGCGTAGGCCCCCCGCGCCGCCACCAGCTCGTCATGTGTGCCGAGTTCGGTCAGCCGGCCCTCCTCCATGACGGCCACCCGGTCCGCGTCGTGCGCGGTGTGCAGACGGTGCGCGATGGCGATGACCGTACGGCCCTTCAGGACGGCGGCCAGGGCGCGCTCGGTGTGCCGGGCCGTCCGCGGGTCGAGCAGCGCGGTCGCCTCGTCCAGGATCACCGTGTGCGGATCCGCCAGCACCACCCGGGCCAGGGCCAGTTGCTGGGACTGCGAGCCGTCGGGGCGGTGGCCGCCGGCGCCCAGCTCGGTATCCAGGCCGGCCGGCAGCTCCGCGGCCCAGTCGGCCCCCACGGCGGCCAGCGCGGCATACAGCGCGGCGTCCTTGGCCTCGGGCGCGGCGATCTGCAGATTGTCCCGGAGCGTGCCCAGGAACACATGGTGCTCCTGGGTGACGAGGACGACCTGACGGCGCAGCACCGCCGGGTCCAGCGCGGCGATCGGCACCCGCCCGACCGTCACCGAGCCACGGTGTGGCGCATCGACCCCGGCCAGCAGCCGCCCCAGGGTGGACTTGCCGGCGCCGGAGGGGCCGACCAGGGCGAGGCGTTCGCCGGGGCGGACGGACAGGTCCACTCCGTGCAGGACGTCGCGGTGCGCGGCGGGGCTCCGGCCGCCGTCCCCGTAGGCGTAGTGGACGCCGGTGACATCGATGCGGTCGTCGACGGGTGTGGCGGGGGCGGGGGAGGCCTCCGGGGAGGGACGGGGCAGGAGGGGCGCGGGGACGGTCCGCGGGGCCCGCGGGGCCTGGCCCAGCCCCTCGACGCGGGCGAACGCGGCGCCGCTGCTCTGCAGTTGCTCCGCCCAGAACAGGACCGTCGCCAACGGGTCGGACAGCTGCCGCAGATACAGCGCCGCGGCGATCACCACGCCCAGGCTGATCCCGCCCCGCCCGTGCAGCGCCCCGCCGGCCAGCAGGACACCGGCCACCGGGAAGACATACGCGACATCCACGGCGGGCAGCAGCACACTGCGCAGGAACAGCGTGCGGGTGCGGGTGCGGCGGCACCGCTCGACCGCCTCCTCGCCCGCCGCCGTCCGGCGCTCCTGGAGCCCCAGCGCCTCGACGGTCCGGGCGCCCGCGGCGGTGGCCGCCAGCAGCTCCGCGAGCGCCGAGGTCGCCGCGCCCTCCGCCAGATACGCGCCGTGCGCCCGGCGCAGATACCACCGGACCACGAACACACCGCTGAGCACCCCCAGCCCGCACAGACCGAGCAGCGGATCGAGCACCACCACCGCACCCAGCAGGAACAGCGCCTGCGCCGCGGCGACACACACCTCCGGCACGGCGTCCCGCAGCGTCCGGGCGACCGAGGTGACGTCCGACGTACCGCGGGCCGTCAGATCACCGGTACCTGCCCGCTCCACGACCGCGGCCGGCAGCGCGAGCGCCCGGTCCACATACTGCTCGCGGACCCGCGCCACGGTCCGCTCACCGAAGCGGTGCCCGACGTACCGGGCATAGCGCGCCAGCAGCAGCTGAGCCAGCCCGCACGCCAGGATGACCAGCGTCAGCCGGTCCACCGTGCGCACCCCGCCGCCGGCCCGCACCGTGTCCACGATCCGGCCGAGCAGCCAGGGGCCGGCCAGACCGGCGCCGGCCGCCAGGGCGTTCAGCGCGAGCATCAGGGCGAAGGCCCGGCCGTCCCGTCGGATCAGCCGGAGCGCCGCCCGCCGGGTCGCGGCCGGACCGGCCACCGGCAGCGCCGCACCGTCCGGCGGGGCGTCCTCGGACCGCCCGGGACGGGCGGCGGCCGCCGTCATCGTGCGTCCTCCTGCGTCACGGGCGCCTCGGCCATCCCCGCGGGCCGGGGCCCCGTGCCGTCGTCCGCGCCGTCCCCGTCCTCGCCGCGGGACACCAGACGGCGGTATCCGGGCTGTTCGTCCAGGAGTTGACGATGGCTGCCGACGGCGACGGCCCGGCCGTCGACGAGGAAATACACCCGGTCGGCCCGGTCGAGCAGCAGGGGTGAGGTGCTGGTGACGACGGTCGTACGGCCGGCCCGCGCGTGGTGCAGCCGGGCCGCGATACCGGCCTCGGTGTGCGCGTCGACCGCCGAGGTCGGTTCCACCGCGAGCAGTACCTCGGGGTCGGCCAGCAGTGCCCGCACCAGGCGCAGCCGCTGCCGCTGCCCGCCGGAGAGATTGCGGCCCTGCGCCTCGACCGCCGAGTCGAGCCCGTCCGGCAGACCGCGGACGATGTCCTCGGCCAGGGCCGTACGGACGGCGCGGCCGATCGCCTCCTCGGTCCGGTCCCGGCGCCCGCCCACCACCTCGCGCAGCGTCCCGGCGAACAGCTCGGCCTCGTTGTCGGCGACCACGATCCGGTCGCGGACCTGCGACAGCGCGATCGCGTCGAGCCGGACCGCGCCCCAGGTCGCGGCCGAATCCGCGAACCGGCCGAGGCGGTCGACCACCGCCGCCGACTCGGCCGGCCGGGCGGCGGCCAGCGCGGTCAGCAGCCCGGGCACCACCTCGACGCCCGACGCCGGATCACGCAGCGCGGACGCGGCCTCGGGGGCGTCCCCGGCCGGGTCCCCGGGGCCGTCCGCGGCATCCGGCTCCAGCCGCAGGAACCGGACGACCCGGCGGGCGGCGACCAGCCCGCGGGTGAGGTCGTAGCCGCCCTCGATGAAGAACGACACGGGCACCACCAGCGCCGCCGCGTAACCGTAGACCGCCACCAACTCGCCGACGCTGATCGTCCCTTGGGCCGCCATCCTGGCCGCGAGCCAGGTCACCGCGGCCAGGAACAGCGTCGGCAGGCCGACCCCGAGGGCCTGCACCCAGCTCGTTACCGAACCGACCCGGTAGCCCTCGCTCCGCAGCGCCCGCGAATCGCGCCGATAGCGGTCGGCGAACACCTCCTTGCCGCCCAGGCCGTTGAGCACCCGCAGCCCGCCGACCAGGTCCGTCAGCCGGGCCGCCAGCCCGCTCTGCCGCTCGCGGTAGCGCGTCTCGGCCCCCTGCAGCCGCCCCAGCAACGGCCCGACCAGCACCGCGAGCAGCGGCACACCCAGCAGCACCACTGTGGCCAGCAGCGGCGAGACGGACAGCAGCAGGACGGCGACGACCCCGTACGCCAGCACCGCGCCGACCCCGGGCCCGGTCATCGTCAGCGTCTGGCTGATCACCGCGACATCGCCGATCCCGATCGTGACGACCTCCCCGGCCGTCGTCTTGTGGGGCAGCGCCGCCCCCAGCCGCAGGGTGTGCGCCACGAGGACCCGCACGGTGCGGAAGGTGGCGTCCATACGGATCCTGGTCATGGTGCGGTGCCGCATGACCGCCAGCCAGGCGTTCGCCACCCCGACCCCGAGCAGCACCGCCACCCAGCCGGTCAGCACCGGCATCCGGCCCGGTACCAGCCCCTCGTCGATGGCCCGCGACAGCACATAGGGCGGCAGCATCAGCCCCACCATCCACAGGCTCCCGTACGAGGCACCCGCCGCCACCCGCCCCCGCTGGCTGGTCACCAGCCACCACACATACCATCCGGGACCGCGGTGGTCGGGGATCCCCGGTCCCCTTGCGGTCGTGGTCATCCCGCCCCCTCGCGTCGTCTGTGGCGTCCGCAACTTCGTGCGCACCGCTTCCTGGGCAAACGTTGGGATCCGGGCTCGGTGAGCAGTCGGTCTGTCGGCGGATGTCGAGCAATCGGATGTTCCTTCAAGGACAGGTCGGCCACGTTGGGTTATTGATTGTCTCGGGGCTGCGGTTTCTCTAACGGGGATTCATCAGCCATGTGTGGTCCGCCCTTCAGGTCAGGCTCAGGGTGGTGAACCTCGCCGTGGGCCGGTCGCCCCGCTGCGCCTGCGTGATGCGTTCCAGCAGTGGCTGGACGGCATTGCCCACGGCGTTCTCGTACGTCGACGAGGGCCGGCGGCCGGCGAACCTGATCAGGCCGGTGACCGGCCCCGACTTGAAGATCACGAATAGGTTGACCACATCGTCCTTGCGCGTACGTACGGCAGCGCTCCCGGACCCGATCTGCGGCAGGTCCACCACGCTCCCGCCGAGCTTGTCGGTCCAGTGCCGCTGCATATAGTCGACGTCATGCTGGGCCGCGTCCTCGTCGGAGTGCGAGGTGACGGTGAACAGCACGCTGTCCCCGCCGCCCGGCGAGAGGTACTGCACCTCACCGAGCCGCAACTCGTCCGGCAGGTCCTTGCTACGGTCCAAGGTCTTTTTCGGCCGGTCCGCCGTCCACCCTGTGGGCAGGTCACCCAGGTCCGGCAACACCCCCATGACGGCATCCTCGCTCGCCAGTCGGCGGTCGGGCTGATCGGCGGGCCGGCCGTTCGCCCCCTCGACGGCGGGTGCTGAGGGCCGGCCCCCTATCAGATGCGTGGCCCCGTAGACCCCAAGGCCCACCATCAGGAGCAGCACCACCGCCACGGCGAGCAGTGCCCGGCGGGTACCGGGTGTGGCCGGGGCGCTCACTGGCCCCACTTGGATGGTGCCGCCGTTCACATCCCCGTGGACCAGGAAGTTGATCAGGCTGCCGCTGCCACTCGCTGATCCATGATTGATCTGGGTGACCGGTCCCGACGGCACCTGGGGCGGGCTCGCGGCGGTCGCGGCAAGCACGGCCCGCGTCAGTCGGAGGGCGAACTCCCGATCGTCGCCCAGTGCCGCCGCCAGTGCGCTCTCCACCGCCGCCTGCCGCGCGTCAGCCGCCGGTTCCTCATCCAGCGCGGTCAGCGCCGCATCCCCGTCCTGGCTGCTGCTCAGCCTGTTCCGCACCAGCCCCGAGACCTCCGTCGCCGCAGCGCTGCCCGCGGCCGACGCCATGCCCGTGACGAACTGCATCGCCAGCGCTGCTAAACCAGTCGGCTCCATGCGGCTCCCCCGTCGGTCCCGGTCAGGCGGAACTCTCTGTACGTACCGTCAAGTATGGTCACAGCCAGCGGAGTTGCGCTTGTCTTCGCGCAACCGGGCGACTGAACACCCCTCAGCCGCCCCGCAATGCCTTGTGCAGTTCCGTGGTGGCGATCAGCACCGCGCCATCGACGGGGATGTCGGTGACACACGCCGCGTCGACTGACGCGAGGTGGGCGACCGCCGCTGCGGCGTCGTCCGCCCTACCCCACGCTGTCCCGCCACGCCTGATGCAGCTGCGCGAACCGGCCCCGGCGGGCGATGAGTTCGTCCGGCGGGCCGTCCTCGACGATCCGGCCGTCGGCCATGACCAGCACCCGGTCGGCGACGTTGACGGTCGAGAGGCGGTGGGCGATCACCAGGGCCGTACGGCCCTCCAGGACAGTGTCCATGGCGCGCTGTACCGCCCGTTCGCCGGGTATGTCCAGGGAGCTGGTGGCCTCGTCGAGGAGGAGAACGGCCGGGTCGGCGAGCAACGCCCGGGCGAAGCCCACCAGTTGGCGCTGGCCTGCGGAGATGCGGCCGCCGCGCTTACGGACATCGGTGTCGTAGCCGTCCGGCAGGGCGGTGATGAAGTCATGGGCGCCGATGGCCTTCGCGGCGCCTTCGATCTGAGCGCGTGTGGCGTCCGGGCGGCCCAGGGCGATGTTGTCGGCGACCGTGCCGGAGAACAGGAACGCTTCCTGGGTGACCATGACGACACCACGGCGCAGGACGGCCGTGGACAGCTCGCGCAGATCGACCCCGTCGAGCAGCACCTGGCCCTCGGTGGGGTCGTAGAAGCGGGCCAGGAGCTTGGCGAGGGTCGACTTGCCGGCGCCGGTGGCGCCCACCACGGCCACGGTCGTCCCGGCCGCGAGGGTCAGATCGAAGCGGGGCAGCACCTCGCCGCCGGTGCGGTAGGCGAAGCGGACGTCGCGGAAGGTGACCTCGCGGCCCGGCCGGCCGCCCGCGACGGGCGGCAGCGCGGCGGATACGGCCGGCTCCGGGACACCGGGGCGCCGGGCGAGCAGTCCGGCGATCTTCTGGAGGGAAGCGGCCGCGGACTCATAGGAGTTGAGGAACATCCCGAGCCGGTCGATGGGGTCGTACAGCCGGCGCAGATAGAGCACCGCGGCGGCGAGGACGCCGAGCGCCAGACCTCCCGTGGCCACCCGGTAGGCGCCCCACAGGACGATCGCGGCGACCGCGATATTGGCCACCAGCCGGGAGGCGACGACATAGCGCGCCATCTCCAGGAGGGTGTCGCCGTTGATGCGCTCGTGGCGGTGGTTCAGCCGGGCGAAGGCGGCGTCGTTGGGGCGCTCGCGACGGAACGCCTGCACCGGGCGGATGCCGTTGAGGGTCTCGGTGAACTTCACGATGACGGCCGCCATCGCCGTGGACTTCGCGCTGTAGACCTGGTGTGAACGGCGCCGGAAGGAGCGTACGAGAAGGGCGAGCGGCCCGGCGGAGGCGAGGGCGGCGGTGCCCAGGCCCCAGTCCAGCCAGACCAGGGTCACGGTGATGTAGACCGTCGAGAGGACGATCGTGATGAGCTCCTGCAGCCCCTCGTCGAGGAGTTCGCGCAGCGACTCCACGTCCGTGGTGACCCGGGAGATCAGCCGGCCGGACGTATAGCGCTCGTGGAAGTCCAGGCTCAGCGCCTGCCCGTGCCGGAAGATCCGGCCGCGCAGGTCGAGCAGCACGTCCTGGCTGACGCGTGCGGCGAGCTCGATGAAGCCGAACTGCAGCCCGCCGGACAGCACCGCACAGAGCACCCCGGCCACCGCCACGGCGAGCAGCGGCCCGTGGTCGCCGGCCCGCAGCGCCGGCACCGCGCGGTCGAGCGCATAGGCGACCAGCAGCGGACCGGCCTGCACGGCGGCCTGCTGGAGCAGCAGCAACACGGCCACCGCACCGACGCGGCGCCGGTGCGGGGCCAGCAGGGACGCGAGGAGGGAGCGCGAGGCGCCCTTGGGGGCGGGCAGGGCATCCTGGGCGAACGCGTCGGGGGCGGGGTCCCCGGACTCCGGGGGGTGCGGCGCGGGCCGCGGCCGGGCGCCGGGGTGGTCCTCGGGGCCGTCGGACGGGCGGCCGGTCGTGGTGGTGGTCATCGGGCGCCCTCTCCCTCGCCGGACATCAGCGTGGCGTACTCGGGGTGGTCCCGGAGCAGTGCGTGGTGGGTACCGACGGCGGTGATCCGGCCGCCGGACAGCAGAGCCACCCGGTCGGCGAGCAGGACCGTGGACGGCCGGTGGGCGACGACCAGCGCGGTGGTGGTCGCCAGGACCTGGCGCAGCGCCGCCTCCACCAGCGCTTCGGTGTGCACATCGAGGGCGGACAGCGGATCGTCGAGGATCAGGAAGCGCGGCCGGCCGACCACGGCACGGGCCAGGGCGAGCCGTTGCCGCTGTCCGCCGGACAGGCTCAGGCCCTGCTCGCCGACCTGGGTGGCACCGCCCTCGGGGAGGGCGTCGACGAAGCCGTCGGCCTGCGCCACCTCCAACGCCCGCCGGAAATCGCTCTCCTGGGCATCCTCCCCGCCCATCAGGACGTTCTCCGCGGCGGTCGCCGAGAAGAGCGTCGGTTCCTCGAAGGCCACCGCGACCAGCGCACGGACCTCCTCCCGGCCGAGGGTCGCCAGATCGCGCCCGTCGAGGCTGATCCGGCCCGCGGTGGGGTCGTACAGCCGCGGCACCAGCGCGGTGAGTGTGGTCTTCCCGCTGCCCGTCGCCCCGACCAGGGCCATCGTCTCGCCGGGCCGGATGTGCAGGGTGATGTCCCGGAGCAGCGGCGGGGAGTCCGGCGGCGCGTCGGGGTAGCGGAACTGCACACCGGAGAAGACCAGGCCGGGGGGAGCCGGTGCGGCCCGGGCGGGGGCGTCCGCGGCCGTTGCGTCCTGCGCCGGTGTGTCTGTGGCCGCTGCGTCCACGGCCACGGCCGCCCGGGCCGGTGCGTCCACGGCCGGTTCGTCCAGGACCTCGAAGTACCGGTCGGTGGCCGTCGCCGCCTCGTTGCTCATGGCCAGCAGGAAGCCGATCGACTCCACCGGCCAGCGCAGCGCCAGGGCGGTGGACAGGAAGGCGACGAGGGTGCCCGCGGACAGCGCGCCGTCGGCCACCTGGAGCGTGCCGAGCACCAGCGCCGCGCCGATCGCGAGCTCCGGCAGGGTGGTGTTGCACCCCCAGATCCACGCCAGCAGCCGCGCCTTGCGGAGCTCGGACGTACGCAGCGCGCGGGTCAGCTTCCGGAAGGCGTCGGCCTGGCTGCGATGGCGCCCGAAGCCCTTGATGATGCGGATGCCGAGCACCGACTCCTCGACCACCGTCGTCAGGTCGCCGAGCTGGTCCTGGGTCCGTCGCGCCGCGCGTCCGTACTTCGCCTCGAAGACCGAGCACAGCACCATCAGCGGCAGCACCGGCGCCAGCAGCACCAGCCCCAGCGACCACCGCTGGGCCAGCAGGAGCACCCCGCCCACCAGGATGGTGACGCCGTTGACCAGCAGAAAGGTCAGCGGGAAGGCGAGGAACATCCGCAGCAGCTGCAGATCGGTCGTGCCGCGCGACAGCAACTGGCCCGACGACCAGCGGTCGTGGAACGAGACCGGAAGACGCTGCACATGGCGGTACAGCGCCTCGCGCATCGCCGCCTCGACCCCGGCCAGCGGACGCGCCACCAGCCACCGCCGCAGCCCGAACAGCAGCGCCTCCGCAAGCCCGAGCAGCAGGAGATACGCGCCGCCGAGCCACGCCCCGCCCGGATCGCGCTCCGCCACGGGCCCGTCCACCAGCCACTTGAGCACCAGCGGAATGACCAGGCTGACGCACGAGGCGAGCACCGCCACGAACGCGGCCGTGAACAGCCGCGCCCGCACGGGCCGGGCGAACGGCCACAGGCGCAACAGCGAGCGCACGGCGGAGCGTTGGGGTAAGTCGGTCGGGTCGGTACGGGTCGTCGTCTGCGCGGTATCGGCCATCACTCGCGAGCGTAAGGCGCGGCACTGACAACGCTCATGCGGATTTCGGCCGACGGCCCCGCCCCGCCCCGCCCCGCGCCGTCTCGCCCCGCCAGGCCCCGCGCCGCCCCGCCCCGCCCCGTGCCGTCGAGGCGTACGCCTCACGTCGAGGCGTACGCCTCAGCCCGGCACCGCCCGGAAGAGCGTCACCGACCTCCCGGCAAGCGTGATCGGGCCGCCCGCCGCGTACGGCGGCTCCGCCGCCCCCGGCTGGTCCTCCCGCGCGGTGTCGACGAGGAGTTCGTAGCCACCGGCCCAGGGCGGCCCGGGGAGGGTGAACGGCCGTGGCTGGGCGGCGGCATGGAGCACGGCGAGGAAGCTGTCGTCGACGATCCGGATGCCCCGGGCGTCGCGCTGGGAGATGTCGTTCCCGGAGAGGTACATGCCCAGTGTGGCTCCCGGGGTGTACCAGTCCTGTTCGGTCATCTCCGTCCCGTCCGCGGTGAACCAGGCGAGGTCGCGCAGACCGCCCTGCTGCTGCGGCCGGCCGGAGAAGAACGCCCGGCGGCGCAGGACCGGGTGGGCGCGGCGCAGGGCGATGAGACGGGCGACGAGACCGGCCAGCGGGCGCCACTGCGGGTCGTCCAGGAGCGACCAGTCGAGCCAACTGGTCGCGTTGTCCTGGCAGTAGGCGTTGTTGTTGCCGTGCTGGGTGCGGCCCATCTCGTCGCCGGCGACCAGCATCGGCACGCCCGTCGACAGCAGCAGGGTGGTCAGGAGGTTGCGCAGCTGGCGGTGGCGCAGTGCGGTGATGGCCGGGTCGTCGGTCTCGCCCTCGGCGCCGCAGTTCCAGGACCGGTTGTCGTGGGTGCCGTCGCGGTTGCCCTCGCCGTTGTCGGCGTTGCGCTTGTGCTCGTAGGTGACCAGGTCGCGCAGGGTGAAGCCGTCGTGTGCGGTGATGAAGTTGACCGAGGCGTACGGGCGGCGGCCGCCCCAGGCGTAGAGGTCGCTCGATCCGGAGAGGCGGTAGCCCAGATCGCGCACATCGTGCTGGGCGCCGCGCCAGAAGTCCCGGACGGTGTCGCGGTAGCGGTCGTTCCACTCCGTCCACAACGGGGGGAAGGCGCCGACCTGGTAGCCGCCGTTGCCCACGTCCCAGGGCTCGGCGATCAGCTTGACCCGGCGCAGCACCGGGTCCTGGGCGATCACGGCGAGGAACGGGGAGAGCATGTCGACGTCGTGCATGGAGCGGGCCAGCGCGGCCGCCAGGTCGAAGCGGAAGCCGTCCACGCCCATTTCGGTGACCCAGTAGCGCAGCGAATCGGTGATCAGCCGCAGCACATGGGGCTGGACGACATGCAGGGTGTTGCCGCAGCCGGTGTAGTCGGCATAGCGGCGGGCGTCGCCGGCCAGACGGTAGTAGCCGCGGTTGTCGATGCCCCGCAGGGAGAGCGTCGGGCCCAGTTCACCGGCCTCCGCGGTGTGGTTGTAGACGACGTCGAGGATCACCTCGATACCGGCGTCGTGCAGCGCCCGCACCATCCGCTTGAACTCGCCGACCTGCTGCCCCCGGGTACCGGTGGCGGCGTATCCGGCGTGTGGCGCGAAGTAGCCGATGGAGTTGTAGCCCCAGTAGTTGCGCAGCCCCCGGCGCACCAGATGGTCCTCGTGCGCGAACTGGTGGACCGGCAGCAGCTCGACGGCGGTGACACCGAGCCGTACGAGGTGCTCCAGCGCCGCCGGGTGCGCCAGCCCGGCATACGTGCCGCGCAGCCGCTCCGGGATACCGGGGTGACGCATCGTGAAACCGCGCACATGCAGCTCGTAGAGCACCGAATCCGGCCAGGGCGTCTTGGGCCGGCGGTCGTCCCGCCATTCGTCGGCGCCGCCCTCGTCCCCGGTGTCGTCACCGACCACGACGCCTTTGGGGACGTACGGCGCGGAGTCCCGGTCGTCGCGCACGGTGTCGGCGGCCTGCTGCTGCGGCCAGTCGCGGACATGCCCGTAGAGCTGGGCGGGCAGCGCGGCCCCGGAGCCGGTCGCTTCCGTCCGTGTGCCGAAGTCGCCGTCCACTGCTCTGGCGTACGGGTCGAGCAGCAGCTTCGCCGGATTCCAGCGGGCGCCGGACCAGGGGTCCCAGCGGCCGTGCACCCGGAAGCCGTAGCGCTGCCCGGGGCGGACTCCGGGCAGGAAGCCGTGCCAGATCTCATGGGTGAGCTCGGTCAGCGCATGGCGCGTCTCGCGCTCCGCGTCGTCGAAGAGACACAGCTCGACGGCCTCGGCGCCACCCGCCCACAGGGCGAAGTTGGTGCCGGCGGTGCCATCGGGGGCGGTGCGGTACCGGGCTCCCAGCGGCGTGGGGCTGCCGGGACGGATGTCCGCAGGTGGGGCGAGTGGTTCGTCCGCCACTGCCTCCTGCTCGGGTGCGCTCGACACGTGCCCGCCTCCTGCGGCTCATGGCTCGGTCGGGCGGTGGGTCCCCGGCACGGTGGGCCTCCCAACGTGCGCTGGGAGTTCCGGCCGTGCGGGGGTCCGCCCTCCCCGTTGTTCTTCCCGCAACCGGCCGTTGCCTCACGCTTCCCGTGGGCGGCTCCTCGCTCCGCTCCGTTCTGTCCGTGACATTCCGTTACGCGGCATACCTCCTAATGCAAGCCTTATCCGTCACAATCCGGTATATGACCGCCCATCAGCAGGACCGAGCAGAGGACCGAGCGAAGCGCCGCGGCCGAGCCCGTGTGCGGGGCCGGCTGCCGGACCGGGCGGCGGGCCGGGCACCCCGTGGCGCGGCGCTGCGGGCGGCCCGCCGCACCCGCGTCGCCCTCGTCGTCCTGGCCGGGCTCACCGGGGCGGCGGCGCTGGCCGGCTGCGGAGGCCCGGAGGCCTTCGTCGGCGGCAAACCACGCTCCCCGGAGGAGACGATCAGAGTCGTCCCGCACAATGGCGCGCACGGCGTACGGGCCGACGGGCGGTTCGAGGTCCGAGTGCCGGCGGGGCGGCTGGAGCGGGTCGAGGTCAGCCGGACCGGTGAGGCCGGCCAGCAGCCCGTCGCCGGGCGGATCTCGCCGGACGGCATGACCTGGCGGCCCGCGCCCGGACGCCTCCAACTCGGCGCGAGGTACACCGTCGACGCGGTGGCGCTGGACGGCGCGGGCCATCGCTCCGCGCGCCACACCACCTTCACCACCTCCGCGCCCGCCCGCCGTTTCGTCGGCCACTTCTCGCCCCAGCGCGACGCCACCGTCGGCACCGGCCTGATCTTCTCGATGGTCTTCAACCGCCCGATCGCCGACCGTGCGGCCGTCGAACGCGCCGTCCGGGTCAGCGCCCGCCCCGGCGTCGAGATCGCCGCCCACTGGTTCGGCCCCCGGCGGCTGGACTTCCGGCCCCGTGAACGCTGGCGTCCGGGCACCGAGATCACCGTGCAGCTGCGGCTGCGCGGCGTGAAGGCCGCACCGGGCGCCTACGGGACCCAGCGCAGAACCGTCCGCTACCGGGTGGGCCGGGACCAGGTCAGCACCATCGACGCCGCCCGGCACACCATGACCGTGCGGCGGGGCGGCCGGGTCGTGGCGGTGCTGCCGGTCACCGCGGGCGATGCCGAGAGCCCCACCTATAACGGGCGGATGGTGATCCTGGAGCGCCATTCGATGACGCGGATGGACGGTGACACCGTCGGCTTCGGCGGCGAGTACGACATCCCGGACGTGCCGCACGCCATGCGCCTCACCAGGTCGGGGACCTTCCTCCACGGCAACTACTGGGCGCCGCCCGAGGTCTTCGGCGGCGTCAACACCAGCCATGGCTGCGTCGGGCTGAAGGACATCAAGGGCGGCGGCCCGAACACCCCGGCCGGCTGGTTCTTCGGCCAGTCGATCGTCGGCGACACCGTGGTGGTGCACAACTCCCCGGAGCGTACGGTCGCGCCGGACAACGGCCTCGGTGGCTGGAACATGCCGTGGCAGTTGTGGCGGGCCGGATCCGCGCTGCGCTGATCCGGGGCGCGGCCCGCCGGAACGAGTGCCCCGCACCACCCCCGCACTTGGGACTAAACAGTGACATTCACGGGGAGTTCACTGTCACCGCGGTGTGGTTATCTAACGGCAAGCGCGCGGCTGTCCGCATCCGCGTGCGGGGGACCGCGGGCCGTGCGAGGGGAAAAGGGGCCAGTCGTGAACGTCCAGCCGAATTCGGGGGTGCCGGCTCGCCGGCGTCGGTGGCGCCACCAGGGCGGGGGCCCGCTCGCCGTGCTGCTCGCCGCCGTGCTGCTGCTGGTGACGGGGTGTGGTGGCGATGACGGTGACGACAAGAAGGCCGGCAAGGCGGGCGGGGGCAAGGACGCCTCGCAGGCGGCCGTGACGATAGCGCCCAAGGACGGCGCGGACGACGTCGCCACCAGCGGCGCGCTGAAGGTGACCGCCCAGAAGGGCAGGCTCAAGTCCGTCAAGGTCAAGGACGGCAAGGGCAATGAGGTCGACGGGAAGATATCGGGCGACGGCGCCGTGTGGAAGCCGAGCGGCCATCTGGGCGCCTCGACGAAGTACACCGTCGACGCGATAGCGGTGGACGGCCAGGGCCGGGAGGCCGCCGAGCACTCCGGCTTCACCACACTCGTCCCCAAGAACACCTTCATCGGCCAGTACAGCCCCGAGAACGGCCAGCGGGTCGGCGTCGGCATGCCGGTCTCGATCCGCTTCACCCGCGGTATCACGGACCCCGCGGCCGTTGAGGACGCCATCAAGGTCAGCGCCGAGCCGTCGGTGCCGATCGAGGGCCACTGGTTCGGCAACGACCGGCTCGACTTCCGCCCCGAGAAGTACTGGGCGCCGGGCACCAAGGTCACCCTCAAGCTCAACCTCAACGGCGTCGAGGGCCGCCCCGGTGTCTACGGCACCCAGGCCAAGGAGGTCTCGTTCACCGTCGGCCGCAGCCAGGTCAGCACGGTCGACGCCAAGTCGAAGAAGATGACCGTGGTCCGCGACGGGAAGACGGTCAAGACCATCCCGATCACCGCGGGCGCGCCGGGCACCGAGACGTACAACGGCAAGATGGTGATCAGCGAGAAGCACCTCGTGACGCGGATGAACGGGGACACCGTCGGCTTCGGCGGGGAGTACGACATCAAGGACGTGCCGCATGCGATGCGGCTGAGCACGTCCGGCACCTTCATCCACGGCAACTACTGGTCGGGCCGCGCGGCCTTCGGCACCCGGAACGCCAGCCACGGCTGTGTGGGCCTGTTCGACCAGCGCGGTGGCGGCGACGGGTCCACCCCGGCGGCGTGGTTCTTCCGCAACTCCGTCATCGGCGATGTGGTCGTCGTCAAGAACTCGCATGACGAAACGATCCAGCCGGACAACGGCTTCAGCGACTGGAACCTCTCCTGGGAGAAGTGGAAGGCCGCTCAGTAGGGCGGCCGGAAGGCGACCGGGCCCGCTGCACTGTGACCGAGTGCACCGGGCCCGACGGCGTTAACGCGTACTAACCTTCCGGCATGACTGTGAATCTCGAGGTCGCCGACGGCGTCGGCACCATCCGCCTGGACCGTCCGCCGATGAACGCACTGGACATCGCCACCCAGGACCGGCTGCGCGAGCTGGCCGAGGAGGCCACCCGCCGCGACGACGTCCGCGCCGTCGTCATCTGGGGCGGTGAGAAGGTGTTCGCGGCCGGCGCGGACATCAAGGAAATGCAGGTCATGGACCACGCGGCGATGGTCGTGCGGTCCAAGGCCCTGCAGGACTCCTTCACCGCCGTGGCCCGGATCCCCAAGCCGGTGGTCGCCGCGATCACGGGCTATGCGCTGGGCGGCGGCTGTGAGTTGGCGCTCTGCGCCGACATCCGGATCGCGGCCGACAACGCCAAGCTCGGCCAGCCGGAGATCCTGCTGGGGCTCATCCCGGGCGCCGGCGGCACCCAGCGGCTGGCGCGGCTGGTGGGTCCGTCCAAGGCCAAGGACCTGATCTTCACCGGCCGTCAGGTGAAGGCCGACGAGGCGCTCACCCTCGGTCTGGTCGACCGGGTGGTGCCGGCCGCCGAGGTCTACGAGCAGGCGCACGCCTGGGCGGCGCGGCTGGCGGCGGGCCCCGCGCTGGCGCTGCGGGCCGCGAAGGAGTCCGTCGACGCGGGCCTGGAGACGGACATCGACACCGGTCTCACCATTGAACGCAACTGGTTCGCGGGGCTGTTCGCGACCGAGGACCGCGAGACCGGCATGCGCAGCTTCGTCGAGGAAGGTCCCGGCAAGGCCAAGTTCCGCTGAAACAGCTGGTGTTGACGGGACATCTGAGGTTTGGCCGGGACGTGATGCCCCTTGTGGGGGAATGGTGCAAAACTTAATTGCGCCTTAAGGCAACCTTGTTGACGACTCCCGGCGGCCTCGCGACTGCCGGATGTCGTTGCAGGTCAGCCGGTGCGAGCCGGAACCTTAACTGCCTTTGGCATATGTCTCGGCGAGGGGATGGAACCGGCGATTCCGGGCAGCGGATTCCGTCGGTTCCACCCCCGTGACCGTCAAGTAGCGGCCATGATGGGGGGCATGGCGGGCCTCGAAGGAATGGAGCAGCCGCGGCCGCGGAGCGATCCGGCCGCCGCACGACGGGGCATCCCCGGCGCGGACCGGGACCGGGCGCCGGCACCCCGCAGACCGGTGTCCGCGGCCCCCGAACCAGCCGGCGATCCGGCCCTCGGCGAGGTCCGGCTCCCCTCGCGCCCCCAGTCCGCCGGTATCGCCCGCCGGCTGACCGCCGCCGTCCTCCTCAAGCAGTGGTCCCTGACACCCCAGCTCACCGAGCACGCCGTGCTGCTCGTCTCCGAGCTCGTCGGCAACGCCGTACGGCACACCGGCGCCCGCACCTTCGGCCTGCGGATGCTCCGCCGCCGTGGCTGGCTCAGGATCGAGGTGCGCGACCCCTCCCGCGGTCTGCCGTGTCTGATGCCGGTCCAGGAGATGGACCTCAGCGGCCGCGGGCTCTTCCTCGTCGACAAGCTCTCCGAACGCTGGGGCGTGGATCTGCTGCCCCGCGGCAAGACCACCTGGTTCGAGATGCGGATCGCCGACCGCTGAGCGCCGCACTCTTGGGGACCCGCGACAGGCGCCGGGGCCCTGCGGTGCTCCGCTCGCGTGGCGGCGATCCGTAGGATGGGTTGTTCATGCTCGCGCCAGGTACGGAGAGGGAGGGACATGCACCAGCTGCGCCGGTCGGCCGCGCTGTCGCTGCTGCTCCTCCTCGCCGTCACCTTCGGGCCGCTGCTGTGCCGGACCGGCGGCGGCCAGGCCTGGCCGGCGGGCCGGGCGACCACGGCCACGACCACGGCGGCAGCGGCGTGGCGGGCGGCCGACGTGCCTCCCGCGGCTGCCGCGGACGCCACGGGCCCGGCGGACCGCACCGCCACCGCGCGGCCGGCCGCCGCCCACAGCGGCCCACGGCTCGGCCCCGACGCCCCCGTTGCCGCCGCCCATGCGCCCAAGAGGTGCTCGGACCGGCATGCGCCGGGGCCCGAGGAATCCGCCCCGCCGCCCGCACCGCACCGCGGTGAGCCCCTCGCCCCCGCCACCACCGGCCCGGGGCCGCTCGCCGCGGATCTGCCCGCGCAGTACGCGCTGGCCCGGCCACCGACGGACACCGCGTCCGCCGTCGACCACACCGCGCTCCTCCCCGTCTTGCGGATATAGGCCGCTGCCCCGACGCACAAGGCCTGAATTCCCCCTCCGTACGTCTGGAGCTTCCGCATGCCCGTTTCCGCCTCTCCCACCCGCAAACTGGCCGCCATCGGCGCGGTCATCGCCCTCGTCGTCGCCGTGATCGCCATCGGTGTCGCCATCGGCACCTCCGTCGAGGGTGACCGTGACACCGGCCGCGCCGACGCCCCCGAGGCCGCCGCCTCCGCCGGTCCCCAGGAGGACCCCGCACAGCAGAAGATGTTCGACGACCTCGCCAAGCGGACCAGCCGGCGCGCGGACGGCGACCCGCTGGCCATCGGCAAGAAGGACGCCCCGGTGGTCCTGGTCGAATACGCCGACTACCAGTGCTCGTTCTGTGGCCGCTTCACCCGTGAGACCCAGCCCGGCCTGATCAAGAAGTTCGTCGACAACGGCACCCTGCGCATCGAATTCCGCAACTTCACCGTCTTCGGCGCGGACTCCGAGCGGGCCGCCCGCGCCTCCTGGGCCGCCGGGCAGCAGGGCAAGTTCTGGCAGCTGCACGACGCGCTGTACTCCAAGACCCGCAAGGGCGCGGCGCTCGCCGAGGACAAGCTCGTCGACCTGGCCCGCACCAGCGGTGTGGACGACCTCGACAAGTTCCGTGCCGATCTGAAGAGCGCGGACGCCGAGCGGGCGCTGAAGAAGGATCAGGACGAGGGCTACCAGCTCGGAGTGCAGTCCACACCGTCCTTCCTGGTCAACGGCAGGCCGGTGGCCGGGGCCCAGCCCTACGAGGTCTTCGCACAGGCCGTCGAGCAGGCCGCCGAGCGGGCCGGGCACGGACCGGCGGCCAAGGGGACCAAGTGACCGACATCGGCTACCTCGCGGCGTTCCTGGGCGGCGCGCTCGCGCTGCTCAGCCCGTGCAGCGCCCTGCTGCTGCCGGCCTTCTTCGCGTACTCCCTGGCCACGCCCGGGCGGCTGATGGCCCGTACCGGTGTGTTCTATCTGGGACTGGCCACCACACTGGTGCCGCTCGGCGCGGCAAGCACGGCGGCCAGCAGGCTGTTCAACGGCCACCGCGATCTGCTGATCGCCGTCGGCGGCTGGGTCGTCATCGCCATGGGTCTCGCCCAGATCCTCGGCCTGGGCTTCGCCTCCCGGCGGGCCCAGGCCGCCGCCGCGCGGATCACCCCGCGGTCGGCCGTCTCCACCTTTCTGCTCGGCTGTGTCTACGGCCTGGCCGGCTTCTGCGCGGGCCCCATCCTCGGCGCGGTGCTGACGGTGACGGCGGTCAGCGGCTCACCGGCGTACGGCGCCTCGATGCTCGCCGTCTACGCGCTGGGCATGGCGCTGCCGCTGTTCGTGCTGGCGCTGCTGTGGGACCGCTGCAAGCTCGGCACCCGGGGCTGGCTGCGGGGCCGTGAATTCACCCTCGGCAAGCTGCGGTTGCACACCACCTCGCTGCTGTCCGGGGTGTTCTTCATCGGTATCGGCGTGCTCTTCCTGCGCTTCAACGGGACCAGTGCGCTGCCCGGAATTCTCGACGCGGACGCCGAATTCCGGGCCGAGGAATGGGCGACGCGGATCGGGAACGGCGTCCCGGACGCCGTGCTGATCGCGGTGGCCGCGCTGGTGGTCGCCGGGGTGTTGGCCCGGTTCGCGCTACGGCCGGAGAAGAAGCAGCGGGACGGCACCGAATAGCCGGGGCGGGACCATGGCCGCGGGGCGGGAACGGGCCGTCGAGGGGCGCACCGGAGCGCTCCTGGACGACCGGGAGGACGGGGCGCGTGGTGCCTCGGCCTCCCGCCCGTTCCCCGGCCTCCTGCCCGTTCTCCGGGCTCACCGTCCCAAGGCCTCCGCGGGCTCACCGTCCCGCGGTGTTCCCCGGCCTCACAGCCACACGTTGTCGTTGACCGAGCCCAGGCCGGTGCCGGACAGCCGCCGGTGGAGGGCCAGCGCCTGATCCTCGGTCAGTGAGGCGACATGGTCCGCGGCGGCCCGCAGCCGGTCGCCGTGCAGCGCCAGCTCCTCGGCGCGGTCCGGCGGCAGCAGCTCGGGTGCGTCATGGCTCCAGCGCAGCAGCTCGCTCACCACCCGCCGCTTACCGTGCTGCTGGGTGGCCAGCGCCGGGCGGTCGATGACATAGCACCACACCAGCTCCTTGAGCAGATCGCAGGCGGCCCGCCGGTCCGGCGGGATCACCAGCTGCGCCCCGTAGCGGATCGCCGCCGCGCCGCCCACCTCCAGCTCGATGCCACGGGTGAAGTACGAGATCAGATCGGCGGTGCGGCGGTTGACCGCCACCGCGTCCTCATGGCTGCCGCTGTACGGGGCGGGTACCGCCAGCCGCTTGCCGATGTCCTCCATCATCACCAGCGCGGCCGCCCGGTCGAAGGCCTCGCCCGACCGCGCCCGCTTGGCCTGCACATAGTCCAGGAAACGGCAGGTCTCCCGCTCGGTGTCGCTGCCCGCGGCACCGTCCGGCGGGAACAGCGCGGCCAGCGGGATGAGGCCCGTGCGATAGAAGTCCTCGACGTCATGGCAGGCGTAGGTGACATCGTCCGCCCAGTCCATGACCTGCTCCTCGACCGGAACGGCGGAGTCCGTACGGCCGGCCCGCACCCAGGAGAACGCCTCCCGGTCGGCGACGTACACGCCCCATTTCACATGCCGCGCCGGGTCCTGGTCGACGGGCGCCCGCTCCCAGGGGTACTTCGTGGAGGCGTCCAGACAGGCGCGGGTCAGATGCAGCCCGCGATGGCCCGGGTATTTGTGGGCGGCGAGGAAGGTCAGCACCCGCAGGGTCTGCGCATTGCCCTCGAAGCTGTCCAGCACGCCGTCGGCGAAGTGCAGTTCGTCCATCGTGGCGCGCAGTGCCAGCTCACCCGCGTGCCCGAAGGGCGGATGGCCGATGTCATGAGCCATGCACGCGGCCTCGACGAGCGCCGGATTCGGCCCGCCGTACTGCCGCTCCAGCCGCTCCGCCATCCGCCGGCCGAGCTGAGCCACCTTCATCGAGTGCGTCAGCCGGGTGTGGTACGCGCCCAGCTCGGCGCTCGCCACCACCTGGCTCTTGCCGGCCAGCGCCCGCCACTGCGTCGAGTACAGGATCCGGTCGACGTCATGCTCGAACCCGGACCGCTGCCCGTCGTCGGGCACCCGTCGCCGCAGGGAGTGCTGCTCTAGATCCTCATCGCTGTATCTGGCAGGTCGCATGCGCGGATGGTAGTCCTGCCCGGCCCGCCGGGGCCCGCCCCGGGCACCCGGGGGCTCGCCCCCCTAGGCACTCAGCCGTCGCCGCCAGCGCGGATGCGGACGGGCATACGGGCGGGTGTGCGGAGGGTGGGCGTCCGCCCGGCGCCGGCGGTCGTTGCAGAGCAGGCACTTCCCGTAGCCCGGCGGAAGGGGATCTTCCGGGTCGCCGTACAACGGGTCGACCGCACCGTGCGGATGCAGGGCGCAGCCGGTCGGGCCGGTCTCCGCGCCCAGCGAGCCGGCAGCGGTCAGTGCTTGGCGGAGGACGTCGACGAGTTGGTCCGCATCGCGCCGGGTGGGCGCGGACTGCAGGGCGGAGGCAAGGTCGGAGGCGGTGGTCAGCGCGGTCTGGAGTTCGCGCAGGTTTGCGTAACCCATGTCTCGGAGCGTAGGCGGCCCCACTGACAGTTGATCTTCCGATCGCATTTCGCGGCTTCCCATGGCCGGATGCATGCCCGCTCACACCCACGATTTAGCACCGAGATGGTGACGGTCCCCTAGCCGGGTCATGACATGACGGGGTGGGGCGGCGGTGCGTGGAGTGGCGGTGCGTGGGGTGGCGCGACGGGGTGGGGGCGCTGGGCGCCGGGGTGCCGCCGGCGGGGGCGCTGTCGGCGGGGTGCCGCCGGCACAGGGGCGCTGCTGCCGGGGTGCCGCTGTCGGGCATGCCGCTCCCCCCCACCCCCGAACCCACCCCCCGCCCCCTCCCCCGAAGGGGGAGAGGGGGAGGGGGCGGGGGAGAGCTCCGGAACCGGGCGGGGGAGAGCCCCAGGAAGGCCAGGAACGGGGCGGGGGAGAGCCCCAGGAAGGCCAGGAACGGGGCGGGGGAGAGCCCCAGGAAGGCCAGGAAGGGGGGCGGGGGAGAGCTCCAGGAAGGCCAGGGAGGAGGCGGCGGAGCTCTCCCGAACGGGGCGGCGGAGAGCTCCAGGAAGGAGGCGGGGGCGCGAACCCCGAACCCGGTCCGGTCCCGCTCAGGGAGCGATCGGCAGTGCCCGCTTGTGCTCGGTGAGGCGGTAGCGGCGGACGATGGCCTGGGCGGCCGCCTCGTCGACGGGCTTGCCCTCCAGGAAGTCGTCGATCTGGTCGTAGCTCACGCCGAGCGCGTCCTCGTCCGGCTTGCCCGGGTCCAGCGTCTCCAGGTCGGCAGTCGGAACCTTTTGGACCAGTTCTGCCGGGGCGCCCAGCGCCGCCGACACGGCGCGTACCCGGCGCTTGGTCAGCCCGGTGAGCGGCACGACATCGGCCGCGCCGTCCCCGAACTTGGTGAAGAAGCCGGAGACCGCCTCGGCCGCGTGGTCGGTGCCCACGACCAGCCCGTTGTGGGCCCCCGCGACCGCGTACTGCGCGATCATGCGCTGCCGGGCCTTGATGTTGCCCTGGACGAAGTCCTGGTGGTGGGCGTCGCGGAAGGTGAGCCCGCCGTCCAGTGCGGCCTGCAGCGCCGCGTCGCTCGCCGGGCGGATGTCGACGGTCAGCTCCCGGTCGGCGCGAATGAACTCCAGCGCGCGCTGGGCGTCCTTCTCGTCCGCCTGGACGCCGTACGGCAGCCGCATCGCGTAGAACGTCGCCTCGTGCCCGGCGGCGCGGGCCCGCTCCACGGCGAGCTGGCAGAGCCGGCCCGTGGTCGTGGAGTCGACGCCGCCGCTGATCCCGAGGACCAGCGAGCGCAGGCCCGTGGAGGTCAGCCGCTCCGTGAGGAAGCTCACCCGGCGCTCGATCTCCTGCTCGGCGTCGAAGGACGCGGTCACCTGGAGATCCCGGGCGATCTCCTGCTGCAGGGCCTTGGACGCCGGGTCGGTCACGGCTGCTCCTCTTGTTCTCGTGCTGCGTCGCGCGGGGGCGGTGACGCGCTGTTCCTGAGCCGCGTACGCAGCGTTCCTCTGCCGCGTACGAGCGGTACCTGGCGACACGAACACGCGTGCCAGGAGGAACCTTATGCCGGGTGCGCCCACTTCTTGAGGGCGGCCTTGCTGGAGAAGTCCGCGACGTCCTTGTCCAGCGGCCGGTCGGTGTACTGATGGATGCGCCACTTCGCCTTGATCCGCGGATGCCCGGCGGAGACGTAGTCGGCGATCCACAGGCCGTCGGCGGCGTAGGACGTGGTGTCGTGGTTGAGCCAGAAATCGCGGTTGCAGTAGAGCATCACCCGGTGCGTGGGGCGCAGCTTCTTCACCTCGACCAGGAACTGGTCCTTCTGCGCATTGCTCGCATAGGTCCCCTCGCCGGTGCGCTCCCAGTCGCAGGCCAGCAGGTCGCCCTGCACCGAGGCGCACTTCTCGACGAAGTATTTCGCCTGGGCGGCGATATTCCCCGGCCACAGAAAGTGGTAGAAACCGACCACGCAGCCCGCTTTACGGGCCTTTGACGCCTGCGCGGACTGATGCGGGTTGATGTAGGAGCGGCCTTCGGTGGCCTTGACGAAAACGAAGTCCAGCCCCGCGGTGGAATACGAGGTGTTGTAGGAGCTGACATCGACACCGTGCAGCATGAGTGGCCTCCTGCCGGTCGGACCTGCGGATGCGAAGCGTCAACTGCTCGAAGCGTCAACTGCGTTGCCGCGCGTCCCGGGTGTTCCGTGATGCGGCGTTTCGGTGATCCGGCGCTGTGATCCGGTGCTGTGATCCAGCGTTTCTGCGTTCCGTGCGATTCAGTTTCGTTCCAGCAGTTCAGCATGTTCGCTACCGGGGACGCCAGATTCGGGACGGGAAGTTCCTTGTGCCGCGGTCAAGTTGAGGCGGGGCCGGTCCCGCCGACAGGACCGGCCCCGCCGCCCGGGGGCGCGTCTCAGCGCCGCAGGGCGCGCCGCAGCAGCCGTCGTGCGCGGGCGCGGACACGCGCCGCGATGCGCTGCCGGGTCCGCCGTCCGCGCGTCGACCGCAACTCCCCGAAGAGGACCTGATAGCGCTCGGCTATCGGCTCCGGGTCGTAGCGGTGCGAGCTCTCCCGCGCGCGCTCGGCCATCGTGCGGCGGCGCCCGGGATCCTCGATGAGGGTGAGCAGGGCACCGGCCAGCGCCCGGCCGTCGCCGGGCGGCACCAGCAGCCCGTCCGTACCGTCGTGGATGATCTCGGCCGGGCCCAGCGGGCAGTCGGTGCTGACGACGGGCACTCCGCAGCGCATCGCCTCGACGATGGTCATGCCGAACGACTCGGCGTCCGAGGCCGAGGCGACGATCGACGCCTTGGCGAACTCCGCCTCTATCGGCGAGCGCGGCCCGGTCAGTTCCGCCTGCCCGCTCAGCCCGAGTCCGTCGATCAGCCCCTGGAGCCGCGCCCGCTCGGTGCCGCCGCCGTGTATCCGCAGCTGCCACTCGGGGTGCTTGGCGGCGACCGCGGAGAACGCCTCGATCAGCAGGTCGAAGCGCTTGCCGCGGACCAGCCGGCCGGCCGCCGCGATCACCTTCGAGGTGCCCTCGGACGGCGGCCCGGCCGGCGCGGGCACGATGTTGGGCACCGCCAGGACCCGTACGCCGGGCAGCGGCATCCGGGCGCGGTAGACGGCGGCGTCCGCCTCGGTGGTGGTGACCACGGCGTCCAGCGTCCCGTAATGGCGGGCGAGTTCGGTGCGGAGCCGTTTGCTGTGTGCGTCGTGCCGGAGGTGCTCCTGGGCGATCCGCAGGGCCCGGCGGGGGGCGAACCGGGCCAGGTAGACATTGATGCCGGGCCGGGTGCCGATCAGCACGTCCGCGTCGGTGGCGCGCAGCAACTCCGCAGCGCGGACGTCGACCAGCCGGCTGTACTGGTGGTGCCGCTTCTCGGCGAGCGGGAAGTCCTGCGCGGGCTCACCGAACAGCGGATCGGCCATGTCCTCGCTGCCGACCCTGGTGTCCACCAGCGGCACCAGCCGCACCCGGGGGTCCACGGTGAACCGCGGGACCTCGCGGTGCCGCAGCATCGAGACGATCTCGACGTCGTGCCGGTCGGCGAGCGCGGCGGCGAGGTTGAGGGTGGTGCGGACCGTGCCGCCGATGGCATAGGCGTTGTGCAGCAGGAGGGTGATCTTCATGCGGTGTGGTGTCTTCCCCGAGATGTGCCGAGTCATTCCGACCGGCCGGTACCTGCGCGGCCGGTCGGGATGACTCGGCCCGTCCGGCACCGGGCCACCGTGTCGCCACGGGGTAAGCCGAGGGCGTGGCCCGGGTGAGAGCCCGGTAAGAACCGGCGGTGAGAGCCGGGTAAGAAAGCCGCCGTCCCACCGGCCGCCCGTCACCGCACCGCCGGACCCTTGGCAGACTTGCCGGGTGACCCACTCCGTACTGCTCGCCGAGGACGACCGCCCCATCCGCACCGCGCTGGAGCGTGCCCTGACCCTGGAGGGGTACCAGGTCACCGCCGTCGCCGACGGCATCCAGGCGCTGGCCGCCGCGCACCGCGAGCGGCCGGATGTGATCCTGCTGGACGTGATGATGCCGGGGATCGACGGCCTGCAGGTGTGCCAGGTGCTGCGGGCCGAGCAGGACCGCACCCCGATCCTGATGCTGACCGCCCGGGTCGAGACCGCGGACCGGATCGCCGGTCTGGACGCCGGGGCGGACGACTACGTGGTCAAGCCGTTCGAGGTCGAGGAGGTCTTCGCCCGGCTGCGGGCGCTGCTGCGCCGGACGACGGCCGGCTCGGCCGGGGCGGAGGACGGCGGAGGGCCGGGGACCGGTCCCGACGGTGCCGATGAGCCCGGCGAGGCGGGCGGGGGCGCGGAAGCGGGCGGGGCGTATGAGGCCCGGGTGGCGGACAGCGGTGTCGTCGAGGCCGCGGATCTGCGGATCGACGGCCCCTCGCGCCGTGCCTGGCGCGGCGAGCGGGAGCTGGAGCTGACCCGGACCGAGTTCGAGCTGCTGGAGCTGCTGGCTCGCAACGCCGGGATCGTGCTGGACCATTCGACGATCTACGACCGGATCTGGGGGTACGACTTCGGGCCGGGATCGAAGAACCTCGCGGTGTACGTGGGCTATCTGCGGCGCAAGGTCGATGTCCCGGGCAGCCGTCCGCTGATCCACACGGTGCGTGGCGTCGGCTACGTGCTGCGGGAGGACTGAGATGCCCGGCCCCCGCGACCGCGCCGGGACCGGGCCCCGCGCCGGGTGCCGGCGGTTGCGGCTCCGGCTCCGGGCCTGGCTGCGGTCCTGGCGGCGCGGCGGGTCGGCGGCCTGGCTGCGCACCCGCAGGCCCGCCAGTCTGCGCACCGCCTTCGCGGTGGCGTTCGCCGCCGGGGCCGCCGCGGTGACCGTCCTCGTCGGGTTCCTCAGCTACGACGCGGCGGCCCGGCTGGTGCGGGTCGATGAGAAGTCGGTGTTCTCGCAGGTCGTACGGGATCTGCGGATCCAGGTCCAGGAGAAGCCGTTCGGGCCCGCCGACTACGCGACCGCCGACCCCGACCACGACGGGCCGCGCGACGACCTCACCCGGCCCAGCCGCACCGAGGTGCAGATCCTGGGGCCCGGCGGCCGGATCGTGGAGCGGGGGCGCCCGGTGCTCCCGGCAGGTCCCGCGGAGCGCCGGATCGCCGACGACGAACGGGCCGGCGAGCACGCGGAGCGGGAGGCGGACATGGGCGACGAGGAGTACCACGTCGCGACCGTCGCGCTCGGCGGCGGCCGCGGGGCGGTCCAGGTCGCCCAGAAGTTCAGCGAGACCGAGGATCTGCTCTCCGCGCTCCAGCAGCGCACCGCCCTGCTGGCCGCCGCGGTGATCGCGCTGGCCGGGGCGGGCGGCTGGTGGCTGGCGCGCCGGATCACCGGCCGGCTGGTGCGGCTGACCGCGGTCGCCGAGAGCGTGGCGGAGCACGGGCGGCTGGACGTCCCGGTCCCGGTGGCCGGGCGCGACGAGGTCGCCCGGCTCGGGCGGGCCTTCGACGACATGCTCGGCCGGCTGGCCAGCGCCGTCCAGGACCAGCAGCGCCTCGTCCAGGACGCCGGCCACGAGCTGCGCACCCCGCTGACCTCGCTCCGTACGAATATCTCGCTGCTGAAGCGGTTCGACGAACTGCCGTCGGACGCCCGTGAGGAGCTGCTGGCCGATCTGGCGGGCGAGGCCCGTGAACTCAGCGATCTGGTCAATGAGCTGGTCGATCTGGCCGCCGGACAGCGCGATGACGACCCGCTCGCCGAGGTGGGCCTGGCCGAGTCCGCGGAGAAGGCGGCCGCCTCGGCCCGCCGCCGCACCGGCCGCGAGATCACCGTACGGACCGTGCGCCCGGCGGTGGTCGAGGGCCGCCCCGCCGCGCTGCACCGTGCGCTCACCAATCTCCTGGAGAACGCCGCCAAGTTCGACGCGGGCGGCACGGAGCCGATCGAGGTCGTGGTCACCGGCGCCCGGGTCGAGGTCCTCGACCGCGGCCCCGGCATCGCGGACGCCGATCTCACCCGGGTCTTCGACCGCTTCTACCGCGCCGCGGCCGCCCGCGGCCTGCCCGGCTCCGGCCTCGGCCTCGCCATCGTCCGCGAGATCGCCACCGCCCACGGCGGCCACGCCTTCGCCACCCACCGCCCGGGAGGGGGCGCCACCCTGGGCTTCACGGTCGGCACCGGAACGGGGGCGGGGACGGGGACGGGGAGCAGCACGGGTTCCGGCGGGGCACATGCGGAGACCGGGCTCGGTTCCTAGGGGGCGCGATCCCCCGCCCCCTCCAGGAGGCTCCGCAGCAACTGCGCGTCCTCGCTGGTCAGTTGGGAGACGAAGCGGGCGAGCGCGGTGCCGCGGTCGTCCTGCTTGTCGAGCTCACTGCGCATCCGCCGGGCGGTCAGCCCCGCGGAGTCCTGTATGGGCGAGTACACGAACCCGCGGCCGGCCCGGGAGCGGGACACCGCCCCCTTGTGGTGCAGCCGGGTGAGGATCGTGGTGACGGTGGTGCGCGCGAGCCGCCTGCCCAGCGTGCTCTGCACCTCGGCCGGGCTCAGCGGACCCTCGGCCGCCCAGAGCGCCGCGAGCACGCTCGCTTCCAGCTCACCGGACGGGCGCCGCTGCACGGGTGATGTCTCCGACATGGCACGCCCTCCACCTGTTCGTCGCCTACAGTGCCGTAGACCGTCTACGTGACTGTAGTCGGTCGGGCCGGCCTCACGGCAGGCCCGCAACCCATTATGGGAGGGCCCGCCGACATGGCAGCAGCCGCCGCATCTGCGCAGGTGACGGGCGCTTTCCAGGCCGTGGACGGGCGCGGTGCCGGATCCCTGCCCCTCACCCACCGGACCGACGGCGGCCTCGCCCCGGCCGCCCGGCTGTCCACCCCACTCGCCCGCCGTGCCGCCCCCGCCGCCGGCCGGCTCCCCGCCACCCGCCCCCTGGCGGCCGCGCGGTGACGGCGGCCGGGCCGGAACCGGGACCGGCGGCGAACGGGCCACAGCCGGAGCCGGCCCAGGGCCATGGGACGCGCCCCCGCCCCGGCACCGCCGCGCTGCTCACCTTCGCCGCGGTCTGCGCGGCGCTCTTCGCCGCCACGGCCCTGACCGTGTCGCTCCGCAACGGCACCCCGCTCGCCGCTGAACAGGCCGCCGTCCGCTGGTCCGGCGCGCACCAGGGGGAGCCGTCACGCTCCATGGCCGGGGCCCTGACCGCCACCGGCAGCGGTCCGGTGCCGTATCTGATGGCGGTCCTCGCCGGGCTGCTGGCCGGTGAGCGGGCGCGCGGCCGGCTGCGGGCGGTGTGCTGCGCCGTCGCCGTCCTCGCCGCCGGCCAGGCGATCCGCTACGGCCTGATGGAGCTGCTCGCCCGCCCCCGCCCGCCGGCCGGGGACTGGACCGGGTCCGCCTCCGGATACGCGTTCCCCTCCGGCCACGCCACCACCTCGGTGCTGGCGGCCGGAATCCTCGCCTGGGGCATCGCCCGGCGCGCCCGCCCCGCCCTGGCCCGCACCTGGTGCGCGGTGCTCGCCCTCTGGGCCGCCGGAGTCGGCCTCACCCGCATCTACCTGGGCGTCCACTGGCCCGGCGATGTCCTCGGCGGCTGGTTCCTGGCGGCCGGACTGCTCGCCCTCGCGCTGCTCCTGGAGCCGTTCGCCCTCGGCCGCCCGGGCCGCTCCTGACCGGGCCCGTACGCGCCCCCGCGGCGCACATTCCCATGAATAGCTGACGATCGGTCCAGGTCTTCCCCAAGGCGGCATGGACGCGTCCCGCGCCGAGCAGCACTGTCCTGGGCGCCGGGACGGCGAAGCGATCCCGCCACGGCGCCGCTCACGGCACGTACCACCGCACGATCACGGCACGTACCACCGCACCTCACGGCACGTACCACCGCACCTCACGGCACGTACCACCGCACCTCACGGCACGTACCACCGCACCTCACGGCACGTACCACCGCACCATCAGGGGGAACGCACCGATGAACCAGCCACTCGACACCCCGCCGCCGCGGCGGGCCGCCGACACGACCGCCGTGCCTGCCGCGCCCCACGGCCGCTGCCCGGCCGCCGCCGCCAAGGACCCCACGCCCTGCGAGGGACCGCGGGACGCGGCCACCATCGTCGACCGCCACGGCCGGGAGTCCGCCGGCTGTGTCCACCACTGCGCCCGCCTGCTGGCCGGCCTCGAAGGCGCCCGTGTGCACCCCTTCGTCCCCGCGCCCCAGGCCCTGGACGTCTACTCCCGGGCCCGTGAACTGCCGCCCTTCGCCTGGGAGATCGGCAGATAGCCCCCGGGTACGCGTCGGGGCGCCGTGACCACACGGCGCCCCGACCCCGACTGCCGGGCCGGCGGGTCGTCGACGACCGCGCCCGGACCCGTCAGCTCCTCAGCACTCGATGATGTTGACCGCGAGCCCGCCGCGCGCCGTCTCCTTGTACTTGACGCTCATGTCGGCGCCGGTGTCCTTCATGGTCTTGATGACCTTGTCGAGGGAGACGTGGTGGCGGCCGTCGCCGCGCAGCGCCATACGGGCGGCGGTGACGGCCTTGACGGCGGCCATGCCGTTGCGCTCGATGCAGGGGATCTGGACGAGACCGCCGACGGGGTCGCAGGTCAGGCCCAGGTTGTGCTCCATGCCGATCTCCGCGGCGTTCTCCACCTGCTCGGGGGAGCCGCCGAGGACCTCGGCGAGGCCGCCGGCGGCCATGGAGCAGGCCGAGCCGACCTCGCCCTGGCAGCCGACCTCGGCGCCGGAGATGGAGGCGTTCTCCTTGAAGAGCATGCCGATGGCACCGGCCGCGAGCAGGAAGCGGACGACCCCGTCCTCGTCGGCGCCGGGCACGAAGTTGATGTAGTAGTGCAGGACGGCGGGGATGATGCCGGCCGCACCGTTGGTGGGGGCGGTCACCACCCGCCCGCCGGCCGCGTTCTCCTCGTTCACGGCCATCGCGTAGAGGGTGGTCCACTCCATGGCGCGGGCGGCCGCGTCCCCTTCGGAGCGCAGCTGGCGGGCGGAGTGGGCGGCCCGCCGCCGGACCTTCAGACCGCCGGGCAGGATGCCCTCGCGGCTCGTACCGCGGCTCACACACGCCTGCATGACCTGCCAGATCTCCAGCAGCCCGGTGCGGATCTCGTCCTCGGTGCGCCAGGCCTTCTCGTTCTCCAGCATGAGGGCGGAGATGGACAGGCCGGTGTCCTGGGCCAGCCGCAGCAGCTCGTCGCCGGTACGGAAGGGGTGGGTCAGGACGGTGTCGTCGGGCACGATCGGGTTCTCGCCGGCGACGGCGTCCTCGTCGACGACGAAGCCGCCGCCCACCGAGTAGTACGTCTTCTCCAGCAGGGGGGTGCCCGCCGCGTCGTAGGCGAAGAGCGTCATGCCGTTGGCGTGGTACGGCAGCGCGCGGCGGCGGTGCAGGATCAGCTCGCCGGCTTCATCGAAGTCGATCTCGTGGGCGCTGCCTATTTCGGCGCCCAGCAGCCGCAGCCGCTTGGTGGAGCGGATGCGCTCGACCTCGCCGTCGGCGGATTCGACGTCGACGGTACGGGGGGAGTGGCCCTCCAGACCGAGGAGCACGGCCTTGGGGGTGCCGTGGCCGTGGCCGGTGGCACCGAGCGAGCCGAAGAGTTCGGCGCGGACGCGGACCGTCCCGGAGAGCAGGCCGTCCTTCTTGAGGCGTCCGACGAACATCCGGGCGGCGCGCATCGGGCCGACCGTGTGGGAGCTGGAGGGGCCGATGCCGATGGAGAAGAGGTCGAAGACGGAGATGGCCACGGGGGCGGACTCCCTTGTCTGCTCGTGGTGGACGGTGGAGCTGGGGGTGAGGGGAGATTTTGCGCCGGTTTTCGAGCGTAACGCGGACCCGGCGCGGTGCCCTCAGACGGAAACCATCGGGCGTCCGTCGTCGGCGGTAACAGTGGGTGCCGGGGTGGTTTCGGCGGGGGAGAGGGTGCCGGTCAGGCCCCGTGCGTGGGCCCTGACCCCGGAGCGCACCGCCCAGAAGTAGAAGAGCGGGGCGGTGACCGCGATCACAGCGGTGCCCAGCTCGCCCGGGAGGAGGCCCCGGCCGCCGAACTCCCGGCCGCCCAGCGCGGACACCGTGGCCGTCCACACCAGGAAGAGGACCATCCACCAGGCCGGAGCGAATTGCCGCAGCAGGCTCGCCCCGCGCCCGCCCCTGCCGGACGCCGCACCGCCCTGTGCGAGCTCGCCCCGGCGCCACAGCACCAGCGCCGCGACCGGAACGGCCACCAGCGTCAGCACGGTGATCTTGCCGGTCTCCGGCCACTTCGACCAGTACAGCGCGCAGGCGGCGAAGGCGAAGGTGACCGGGCACAGCACCCCGGCGGCCGGCAGCCGGAAGGGACGGGGCAGGTCAGGGCGGGTCCGCCGCAGCACCCCGACCGCGACCGGGCCGATCAGATACGAGATGACCATGGCCGCCGACACCACACCGGCCAGCGCCTGCCAGCTGCGGCCGACGGTGAGCAGCAGCAGGACGGAGAAGCCGAGGTTGAGCCACATCGCGGGGCGCGCGGTGCCGTAGCGGGGGTGCACGGCCGCCAGCTTCCGGGGGAAGAACCCGGTCTCGGCGAGGTTGGTGACCATGTACGCGGCCGAGGCGACATTGGCGATGTTGGACCCGGCCGGCGAGATGAACGCGCCGAACTGCAGCATGGTGACCACCCAGTGCAGCATCAGCAGCCCCGCCAGGTCGGCGAACGGCGAGTTGAGGTTCACGCCCTGCCAGCCGCCGGACCGCTCCAGCAGCTCCGGCGGCACCGAGCCGAGGTACGCGACCTGCAGCGCCAGATAGATCACCAGGCCCAGCGAGAGCGCGCCGACCAGGGCGAGCGGGATGGCCCGGCCCGGGTTCTTGGCGGCGCCGCCGAGGTTGACCACGGCCTGGAAGCCGTTGAAGGCGAAGACCACACCGCAGGTGGTGACGGCGGTGAGCACGGCCGGCCAGCCGTACGGGGCGAAGCCGCCGTGGGCGGTGAAGTTCGAGGTGTGGAAGCCGGACCCGATCAGGGCGAGCACCGCCAGCACCGGGATGGCGAACTTGACCAGGGTCAGCACGGTGTTGGCGCGGGCCAGCAGCTGGACCGACCAGAAGCAGGTCAGCCAGAGCGCGAGGGTCAGGACCAGCGCCACCGCCGTGCCGGAGAGGGTCAGCTGGTGGGTGGCCGGATCGACCAGGCCCTTCGCCCAGTCGAAGCTCCAGGACGTCATGTACTGGGTGGCCGCGATCGACTCGATCGGGATCAGCGAGGCGGTCGCGATCCACACCGCCCAGCCGGTGAGGAAGCCGAGGACCGGGCCGTGCGAGAGATGCCCGTAGCGGGCCATCCCGCCGGGGATCGGATAGGCCGAGCCGACCTCCGCGTACGACATCGCGATCATGCCGATGAAGACGACACCGATCACCCAGGCGACCAGCGCCGCGGGGCCTGCCACCTGGGCTGCTGCGCCGGCCCCGAAGAGCCATCCGGAGCCGAAGATCGAACCTATGCCGATCATGATGAGGGCGAAGAGGCTGAGCCCCTTGCGCCCGCCGGCGCTCATGTCCATGGAAAGTGTCGTCCGTCCTGCTGGTGCCGCATGCCCCTCGCTGCCGAAGGGCCGTTGACGTGTGCCGCCGACACCTTATTTCGGCCAATTGACGGGAATGGCACTGCGCTGCCGGAGCACCGGCGCGCACCGGTCCCCGCAGACCACGAGCCCGGGGCCAACGGCCCCGGGCTCACGGCCCGTTCACTCCCGGACCGCCCTGCGCGGACGGTCCGGGATCTCACTGCATGAGACGCGTCACAGCGACGGGTAGAGCGGGAACTTGTCCGCGAGCGCGGTGACCCGGGCCTTGAGGGCGTCGGTGTCGTAGCTGGGCTTGAGGGCCTCGGCGATGATGTCGGCGACCTCGCGGAAGTCCTCGGCCTGGAAGCCGCGGGTGGCCAGGGCCGGGGTGCCGATGCGCAGGCCGGAGGTGACCATCGGCGGGCGGGGGTCGTTCGGGATGGCGTTGCGGTTGACGGTGATGCCGACCTCGTGGAGGCGGTCCTCGGCCTGCTGGCCGTCCAGCTCGGAGTCGCGCAGGTCGACCAGGACGAGGTGGACGTCGGTGCCGCCGGACAGGACCGAGACGCCGTGCTGCCTGACGTCGTCCTGCACGAGGCGCTCGGCCAGGATGCGGGCGCCGTCCAGGGTGCGCTGCTGGCGCTCCTTGAAGTCCTCGGAGGCGGCGACCTTGAAGGAGACCGCCTTGGCCGCGATGACGTGCTCCAGCGGGCCGCCCTGCTGGCCCGGGAAGACCGCCGAGTTGATCTTCTTGGCGAGCTCCTGGGTGGAGAGGATCACGCCGCCGCGGGGGCCGCCGAGGGTCTTGTGCGTGGTGGTGGTGACCACGTGGGCGTGCGGCACGGGGGAGGGGTGCAGACCCGCCGCCACCAGACCGGCGAAGTGCGCCATGTCGACCATGAGGTAGGCGCCGACCTCGTCCGCGATGCGGCGGAAGGCGGCGAAGTCGAGCTGGCGCGGGTAGGCGGACCAGCCGGCCACGATCAGCTTGGGGCGGTGCTCCTTGGCGAGGCGCTCGACCTCCTCCATGTCGACGAGGTTGGTCTTCTCGTCGACGTGGTAGGGCACCACGTTGTAGAGCTTGCCGCTGAAGTTGATCTTCATGCCGTGGGTCAGGTGCCCGCCGTGGGCGAGGTTGAGACCCAGGATGGTGTCGCCCGGCTTGATCAGCGCGAACATGGCCGCGGCGTTGGCCTGCGCGCCCGAGTGCGGCTGGACGTTGGCGGCCTCGGCGCCGAAGAGGGCCTTGATGCGGTCGATGGCGATCTGCTCGACGACGTCGACGTGCTCGCAGCCGCCGTAGTAGCGGCGGCCGGGGTAGCCCTCGGCGTACTTGTTGGTGAGGACGGAGCCCTGGGCCTCCATGACGGCGACGGGGGCGAAGTTCTCCGACGCGATCATTTCGAGGGTGGACTGCTGGCGGTGGAGCTCGGCGTCGACGGCGGCGGCGACGTCGGGGTCGAGCTCATGGAGGGAGCTGTTGAGAAGCGACATGAGTCTTCCTGGGGAGTCAGGGGCGCGAGGGGATCCCCCGGGACGGAATCCGGAGGAGCTTCCCCGCGGGCGGTGGCGGGTCGGAGGTCCCCCGTCCGGGCGAGGCCGGAAGCGGGGGAGAGCCGGGGCTCAGCTCTGGATGAAGGCGGCGTACTCGTCGGCCGAGAGCAGTTCGCCCGGCTCGCCGCTGATCTTCACCTTGAACAGCCAACCACCCTCGAACGGGGCGGAGTTCACCAGCGAGGGGTCATTGACGACATCCTCGTTGATCTCGGTGATCTCACCGTCGACGGGCGAGTAGAGGTCGCTGACCGACTTCGTCGACTCCAGCTCGCCGCAGGTCTCGCCCGCCGCGACCGTGGAGCCGACCTCAGGGAGCTGCACGAAGACGACGTCGCCGAGCGCGTTGGCCGCGTGCTCGGTGATGCCGACCGTCGAGGCGCCGTCCTCGGCGCCCGACAGCCACTCGTGCTCCTTGCTGTAGCGCAGCTGCTGGGGGTTGCTCATGGCTCGATTCTCCTGTACGCGAGGGTGTGATCGTGAATGGGGTCTTGCGCAGTGAGACGCGCGGGCGCGCGCCGCCGCCGTGTCTGCCGCGGGGGAACCGCTACTTCTGCCGCTTGTAGAACGGCAGAGCGGTGACCTCGTACGGCTCATGGCTTCCACGGATGTCCACGCAGACACCCTCGGTGCCCGGTGTGGCGTAGGCCGCGTCGACATAGGCGATGGCGATCGGCTTGCCGAGCGTGGGGGACGGGGCCCCGGAGGTGACCTCGCCGATGACCGTGCCGTCGGCCGTGACGACCGGGTATCCGGCACGCGGCACCCGGCGGCCCTCGGCGACCAGACCGACCAGCTTGCGCGGCGGCCGGGTCTCGGCCCGCTCGGCGGCCGCGGTCAGGGCCTCACGGCCCACGAAGTCCCCGTTGTTGGTGGTCTTCTCGAACTTCACGACCCGGCCCAGGCCCGCGTCGAACGGCGTGGTCGCGGTGGTGAGCTCATGCCCGTAGAGCGGCATGCCCGCCTCCAGGCGCAGGGTGTCGCGGCAGGAGAGCCCGCACGGCACCAGACCGGCGTCCTTGCCGGCCTCGGTCAGGGCCTCCCAGAGGGCGACCGCGTCCGCCGGCCGGACGAACAGCTCGAAGCCGTCCTCACCGGTGTAGCCGGTACGGGCGATCAGCGCCTGCACACCGGCGACCGTGCCGGGCAGCCCGGCGTAGTACTTGAGACCGTCCAGGTCGGCGTCCGTCAGCGTCTTGAGGATGCCGGGGGACTCCGGGCCCTGCACCGCGAGCAGTGCGTAGGCGTCCCGGTCGTCGCGGATCGCGGCGTCGAAGCCGCCCGCCCGCGCGGTCAGCGCGTCCAGCACCACCTGGGCGTTGGAGGCGTTGGCGACGACCATGTACTCCTGGTCGGCGAGGCGGTAGACGATCAGGTCGTCGAGGATGCCGCCCCCGGCCTCACAGATCATGGTGTAACGGGCGCGGCCCGTCTTGACGCCGCCGATGTTGCCGACCAGCGCGTAGTCGAGGAGGTCGGCGGCCTGCGGGCCGGTGACGGTGATCTCGCCCATGTGGGAGAGGTCGAAGAGGCCGGCGCGGGTACGGACGGCGACATGCTCGTCGCGCTCGCTGCTGTAGCGCAGCGGCATGTCCCAGCCGGCGAAGTCGGTCATGGTCGCGCCGAGCGCGCGGTGGGTGGCATCCAGCGCGGTGCGACGGGGGGCATCAGTCATGGTTCTGGGCTCCCAGGCAGGGGTGACAAGACGTTCTCCCCATCTGTCATCGGAACCTGAGAGGTTCACCGGGATCCCGCGAACGGACCCGGTTTGCACCTTGGGTGGAGCCGCCCCGTAGGCCGGGCAGTGGCTCGCTTTTCAGATCTGCCTCGCCCGCGCGGTATAGGGGCCTGAGAGATTCAAGGGAGGACTTGCTCCTTCGGCGCCCCGCCATGGCGGCCGGGGACTCTCCCGCACGGGTTCAAGCGGCCGGTATGCAGTTGGCGGTGCACGGATGAGCTCCGATGTGCACGTGGCGGCCACATCATTGCACGGGATCGCCAGAAAAGGAGCCCCCACCGCCGCCCCGCCCACGACGTGGGCAGATCGGACAATCGCCTTGATGGGCATTACCTTTTCTTGACACTCTGCGGGTAGGGGACGGACTCGAACCGGACCAGAACGGACGGGGAGGGCGATCACGGTGCACAGCGAAGCGGCATTCGGGGCGACTTCAGGGGTCGTGCCCCCGGACGCCGTGCGGTCGGCGCCGTCCGCCGCCATGTCCCGGGCCGGCCGTGCGCCGCGGCCCGTCATCCGGCCGGGGCGCCGCACCGAGGTCGTGGACCTGCGGAGCGACGGCCGGCCGCCGGACGCCGCCGAGCTGCGGTTTCCGGCCGGTGACCTGGTCGTGGTCTCCGGGCTGCCGGGCAGCGGCAAGAGCACCCTCATGCACCGTGTCGTACCGCCCCTGGACGGGCACGGCGCCGCGGTGCACCGCATCGATTCCCAGGACGTCCGCGAGCGCTGGGAGCGCGGCAGACTGCACCGGCTGCCGTACGGCCTCTACCGCCCGCTGGTCCGGGCCGCCCACTATCTGGCCCTGGGCCGTGCGCTGCGCTCCGGCGACAGCGTGGTGGTGCACGACTGCGGGACGCTGGCGTGGGTGCGCCGCTGGATCGCGCGCTCGGCGCTGCGCGGCGGCCGCGGGGCGCATCTGGTGCTGCTCGATGTGGCACCCGAGGTGGCGCTTTCCGGCCAGGAGTCACGGGGCCGCGGGGTGTCGGGGTACGCCTTCGCACGGCACCGCAGGGCGGTGGGCCGGCTGGTCGGTGCCGCGGAGTCGGCCCGGCTGCCGAAGGGCTTCTGCTCGGCCGTCCTCCTCGACCGGCGGGCGGCGAGCGCGCTGGAGACGGTCAGCTTCCACTGAGGGCTGTCCCGTGTGTTGCCGGGCACGCCCCCGCACACCGCACCGCGCGCCTTCTCGTTTAGGGTCTTTGGCCAGATGGCGCGGTTTGGAACGGGTGGGTGCACATGACATTTCCGGAGCAGGGGATACCGCAGCTGGCGTGGCCGGCGAACGAGCTCGAAGAGGTGCTGTCCGCGTCGGTCGGGCACCCGGGTGCCGGCGGCCGGATCGTCGAGATCCTCGGCCGCAGCCGGCTGTGGGTGCCGCTGCCCAGCGGCGGCGGCCCGGAGAGCGCGGGCTTCGGCGCCCGCGGCCTCGATCTGCCCACCGTCGAGCTCGACGGCGCGCCCTATGTCCCGGTCTACAGCTCCGAGCAGGAGTTCCTGCGGGTGGTCGGCTCGCACATGTCGTTCACCGTCGCCCCGGCCCGGGAGTTCGCCCGCGGACTGCCGCCGCAGATCGGCATCGCGGTCAACCCCGACGGGACGGTCGGCGTCCCGCTGCCGCCGCCCGCGGTGGCCGAACTGTGCCGGGAGCGGCATCACGGACATCAGGAGTTCGACGGGCTGCCGAGCGGCGGCCGGGTGCGGCTCTTCGAACCGGACTGGCAGGACGAGCCGGTGGACTTCCTGGCCTCCGCCGGGCTGGAGTTCTCCGGCGCCGGAATTGTCCTGACTGCCCGGCGTGCCCTGGCCAGCGTCGAGGGCGACACGCCCGCACTGTTCGTCGGTGTTCAGGTCGCGGCGGATCCCACGGCGCTGCAGGACGGCACCGCGCGCGAGAGGGTACTGTCAGCCCTCGGACGTGCGCTCGGCGCAGTACCGCTGCCCTGGCCCGTACAGCTCGTCATGCTCGACCTCGCCCAGGGTGACCCGGTCGCCGACTGGATGCTGGAGCGTGTGCGCCCCTTCTACTCTCGGGACCACTCGTAGGGCAAGCCCTAAGCTGGTTGGATGACAGGCGGGCGCACCCACACGTGCCCTGCTGAGAGAAGGGACGGACCACGTGAGCGCGGGTGCGCATCAGGGGCCGGCGGCGGCCGGACAGCTGGAGCAGCTGCTGCAGCAGGTCTCGCCAGGCCGTTACGACGCCTATGAGGCACTGCTGCACGCGCTCGCCGCGGGCCAGGTCTGGATGCTGCTCTGGCACGGCCGGGCCGGTATGCCCGATGCGCAGTACGGAAACATGGAGGTCGAGGGCCTCGGCTATGCGCCGTGTGTGACCTCGGCGCCCGAGCTCGCCGCCTCCGGCTGGAACCGCGACCACGAGGTCGTCACCGGCACCGAGATCGCCGCCGCGCTCTTCCCCGACCGCTGGGGCCTGTGGCTGAATCCGCATGCTCCCGGTGGCGGCGTCGGCATCCCCTGGCTGGACCTGCGCCGTATCGCCGGCGGCCTCGACCGGCTGCCCGCCGGGCCGCTGCGGATCTCGGAACCGGTCATCGACATCCCGCAGTTCTACGCGCTCCTCGCCCAGAACGCCCATCGCACGCCCGCCGTACGGTCGCTGCGCCGGGCCTGGGTCCAGCCCGCGCTCGGTGCCCCATATCTGGCGATCGGTCTGGATCTGTACGACACCGGCCAACAAGCGGTGGATTCGGTGCGGTTGATGATCCAGCAGTCGATCGGCGCGGTTCCGGACGGTCTGCCCGTCTCCACGGTCGCGATGAACGACGAGTACGACCCGGTCGGCATGTGGATGCGGGCCTCCACGCGCCCCTTCTTCGACCGTGACGGCTATGTCCAGCCGCAGGCTCCCGCGCCCTCCTACGGCTACGGCTACCCGCGTCCCTACTGACGCCTGACGGTGCCGCTCCGCCGTCGGCGCCTGGGGTGAATTCGCCCCAGGCGCCCCGCAGTTGAGCCCCTTTCCCGTGGGTATGCACTCCGCTCAGCCCGAACTCTTGTCCGTATAACGGAATGCCGCGGATCACATCACAGTTACGCATCCTTTCCCCTTCAGGGCTGGTGACTGATCGCGAATCGGATGAAGACTCCCGCAACACAGGGTCTCGGCCCTTTGTCCGAGCGTCATCCCGGAACGGCGTCGCGCGCACCTTCTCGAAATTCCATATACGCGAACTTCCGCGATGCCTGCAGGACTTGCACCAGTGATGTGAATCAGGCCGCTACCGCGGCGTCGCATGGGCCGGCCACCGTCGGCCGAGAGGGGTCAAAGGCACCGTGACCGCACCGATCGAGACCACCGGAGCAGCTGCTGAGGCGCAGCCGGAAGCGGTGCTGAAAGGCGTGGAAGGAAAGCGGATCGAGGGGCGCTCGCTCGGTCAGATCGCCTGGCTGCGCTTTCGGCGGGACAAGGTCGCGGTGGCCGGTGCCATCGTTGTCATCCTGCTCATCGCCATCGCCGCCCTCTCCCGCCCCCTCCAGTCACTGCTGGGGCTGGACCCCAACAGCCCCAACCAGTCGCTGATCGACCCCAACACCACGCTCCCCAAGGGCGACTTCGGCGGCATGAGCGGGGACCACCCCCTGGGTGTGGACCCGAAGTTCGGCCGCGATCTGCTCGCCCGGATCCTGGAGGGCTCCTGGGTGTCGCTGATCGTGGCGTTCGGCGCGACCCTGCTGTCGGTCGCCATCGGCACCGTCCTCGGTGTGGTCGCCGGCTTCTACCGCGGGCGGGTGGACGCCTTCATCAGCCGGATGATGGATGTCTTCCTGGCCTTCCCGCTGCTGCTGTTCGCCATCGCGATCTCCGCCTCGCTGCAGGGCGGCGCCTTCGGTCTGGAGGGTCTGCCGCTGCACATCTCGGTGCTGATCTTCGTGATCGGCTTCTTCAACTGGCCGTACATGGGGCGGATCGTGCGCGCGCAGACGCTGTCGCTGCGCGAGCGGGAATTCGTGGACGCCGCCCGCGGCATGGGAGCGCGCGGGCCGTTCATCCTCTTCCGGGAGCTGCTGCCCAACCTGGTGGGTCCGATCATCGTCTACTCGACGCTGCTGATCCCCTCCAACATCCTCTTCGAGGCGGCGCTGAGCTTCCTGGGCGTCGGTATCCAACCGCCCCAGGCGTCCTGGGGCGGCATGCTCAACCAGGCGGTCAAGTACTACGAGGTCGACCCTCAGTACATGATCGTTCCCGGCCTCGCGATCTTCGTCACCGTGCTGGCGTTCAACCTGCTCGGTGACGGTCTGAGGGACGCGCTGGACCCGCGCAGCCGCTGACGGCCGTGCCTGGCACCCGCTCAGAAGTCTCACCCGCGTTTTTCGCAGTTCTGAAGTTTCGACGCATCGAGTAACGCCGTTGCTCGACGAACGAAGGGGACACCGACCATCATGCGAAGGTCAGTTCCGGTCGCGGCTGTCGCGGCCATCACCAGTGCGGGCCTTTTGCTGGCCGGCTGCAGCGGGGGCAAGGGCTCCTCGGAAGGCTCGGGCGAGGCGAACGCCGCCACCAAGGGCATCGTCAACGCCTCGGACGAGAAGGGCGGCACGGTCACCTACGCGATCAGTGACGCCCCCGAGTCGTTCGACCCGGGCAACACGTACTACGCCTTCATCTACAACTTCAGCCGGCTCTACGCGCGCCCGCTCACCACCTTCAAGCCGGGTCCCGGCACCAAGGGCAACGAGCTGGTCCCGGACCTCGCCGAGTCGATGGGCAAGCCCAGCGACGGCGGCAAGACCTGGACGTACAAGATCCGCAAGGGCGTCAAGTACGACGACGGCTCCGAGGTCACCTCGCAGGACGTCAAGTACGCCGTCGAGCGGAGCAACTTCGCGCGTGACACCCTCTCGCTGGGCCCGAACTACTTCCAGCAGTTCCTCAAGGACAACGAGGGCGGCTACAAGGGCCCCTACAAGGACAAGAGCAAGGCCGGTCTGAAGTCCATCGAGACCCCGGACGAGCAGACGGTCGTCTTCCACCTGAAGAAGCCGTTCGCCGAGTTCGACTACCTGGTGAGCGCCCCGCAGACCGCTCCGGTCCCGCAGGCCAAGGACAAGGGCGCCGACTACACCAAGTCCGTGCTGTCCACCGGCTCGTACAAGTTCGAGAGCTACCAGGAGGGCAAGAAGCTCACCCTGGTCCGCAACCCGCAGTGGTCGGCGAAGACCGACCCGCTGCGCAAGCAGCTGCCGGACAAGATCGTCCTGAACCTGAAGGTCGCCCAGTCGACGATCGACAAGGACCTCAAGTCCGGCAACACCCTGGTGGACCTGGCCGGCCGTGGTGTCGACGGGCAGACGCAGGCCCAGCTCCTGACCGACCCCAAGGAGAAGGCCAACACCGACAACACGCTCGGTCAGCGGCTGGTCTACACGGCGCTCAACACCAAGGTGAAGCCGTTCGACAACATCGAGTGCCGTAAGGCCGTCGAGTACGCCATCGACAAGAAGGCCGTACAGACCTCGCTCGGCGGCCCGATACGCGGTGAGCTGGCCTCCACGGTCCTGCCGACCGACATCGACGGCTACCAGAAGTACGACCTGTACCCGCAGAAGTACGACGGCGACAAGCTGGATCTGACCGAGGCCAAGAAGCACTGGGACAAGTGCGGCGCCGGCAAGACCACGACCACGATCCTGGCCCGCAACGACCGCCAGGACGAGGTCGACGCGGCCACCACGGTCATCGACTCGCTCAAGAAGATCGGCGTCACCGCCAAGATCCAGTCCTACCCGACCAGCAAGTACTTCTCGGACTACGCCGGTGTGCCGAAGTTCAACAAGAAGAACAACGTCGGTCTGATCATGATGCAGTGGGGCTCGGACTTCCCGACCGGCTACGGCTACCTCCAGCAGATCCTCAACGGCAAGGCGATCAGCCAGTCCGGTAACACCAACCTGTCGGAGCTGGACGACCCGGAGATCAACAAGCTGCTCGAAAACGCCATCGCCAACACCGACAAGGCGGCCCGCGAGAAGGCGTACGCCGAGATCGACAAGAAGACGATGGAGCAGGCGGCGATCGTTCCGCTCACCTACTTCAAGGTCCTGATGTACCGCTCGCCCAAGGCCACCAACCTGGTGTCCACCTCGGCCTTCAGCGGTCAGTACGACTACCTCAACATCGGCGTCAAGAAGTAGCAGCCCTGGAAGGCAGGTGAAGGCATTGGTGTCCGCGGGCCGGTTCCGGCCGGTCCGCGGCGCCGACGCCGCATCCCCGTGTTCTCGTACATCATCCGCAGGTTGATCAGCGCAGTGGTGCTGCTGCTGATCGTCAGCGCGGTCACCTTCGGCATCTTCTTCCTGCTGCCGAAGCTGGCCGGGCAGAGCACCGACCAGCTTGCCCAGCAGTACATCGGAAAGGCCCCCACGCCCGCGGACATCGCCGCGGTGAAGAAGAACCTCGGCCTGGACAAGCCCGTGTACGAGCAGTACTGGGACTTCCTCAAGGGCATTTTCGTCGGCGTCGACTACAAATTCGGTCCGGAAGCGGCCAAGTGCCATGTGCCGTGCTTCGGTTACTCCTTCAAGACGCATATCGAGGTCTGGCCGGAGATCCAGTCCCGGCTCCCGGTGACCCTCTCGCTGGCCGCCGGTGCGGCCGTGCTGTGGGTCGTCTCCGGTGTCGCCACCGGCGTGCTCTCCGCACTGCGCCCCGGCTCGCTCTTCGACCGGATGGCGATGGGCGTCGCACTGGCCGGTGTCTCCCTCCCCATGTTCTTCACCGGCGCCCTGGCGCTGGCCCTGTTCACCTACCAGTGGCCGATCTTCGAACGCAGCGACTACGTACCGTTGCTGGAGGATCCGTTCCTGTGGGCCCGGACCCTGGTCCTGCCCTGGGTCACCCTGTCCTTCCTCTACTCCGCGCTCTACGCCCGGCTCACCCGGGCGGGCATGCTGGAGACGCTGAGCGAGGACTACATCCGTACGGCCCGCGCCAAGGGCCTGCGCGAGCGCAAGGTGGTCGTCCGGCACGGTCTGCGTGCCGCGCTCACCCCGATCATCACGGTCTTCGGCATGGACCTGGGCCTGCTGCTCGGTGGTGCGCTGATCACCGAACAGGTCTTCTCCCTCCAGGGAGTCGGTGCCTTCGCGGTCCAGTCGATCACCGCCAACGACCTGCCGAACATCCTCGGCGTCACCTTGCTCGCCGCGTTCTTCATCGTCATGTGCAATCTGGTGGTGGACGTTCTGTACGCCGCCGTCGACCCGCGGGTGAGGCTCTCGTGACCGACTCCTCCGAGGACAAGACCGAGACCGCGGTGGCCGAACCCGCCGCGGCCACCGCAAAGGAAGCACCGCAGACGGCGGCCTTCCTCCAGGTGCGGGATCTGAAGGTGCACTTCCGCACCGACGACGGGCTGGTGAAGTCCGTCGACGGCCTGAACTTCAGCCTGGAGAAGGGCAAGACGCTCGGCATCGTCGGCGAGTCCGGCTCGGGCAAGTCCGTCACCTCGCTCGCCGTGATGGGTCTGCACCGCGCCTCCCGCCAGCAGCGCAGCAAGGTCGACATGTCCGGCGAGATCTGGCTGGACGGCAAGGAGCTGGTCTCCGCCGATCCGGACGAGGTACGCCGGCTGCGCGGCCGCGAGATGGCGATGATCTTCCAGGACCCGCTGTCCGCGCTGCACCCCTTCTACTCGGTCGGCAACCAGATCATGGAGGCCTACCGCGTCCACAACGACGTGGACAAGAAGACCGCGCGCAAGCGGGCCGTCGAGATGCTCGACCGGGTCGGCATCCCGCAGCCCGACAAGCGGGTCGACGACCATCCGCACCAGTTCTCCGGCGGTATGCGCCAGCGCGCCATGATCGCGATGGCGCTGGTCAACAACCCCGAGCTGCTGATCGCGGACGAGCCGACCACCGCACTGGACGTCACCGTCCAGGCGCAGATCCTGGACCTGATCCGCGATCTGCAGAAGGAGTTCGGCTCGGCGGTCATCATCATCACCCACGACCTCGGGGTGGTCGCCGAGCTCGCCGACGACCTGCTGGTGATGTACGGCGGACGGTGTGTCGAGCGCGGCCCGGCCGAGAAGGTCTTCTACGAGCCGCAGCACCCCTACACCTGGGGTCTGCTCGGGTCCATGCCGCGCATCGACCGTGAGCAGACGGACCGGCTGATCCCGGTCAAGGGCTCCCCGCCCAGCCTGATCAACGTCCCGTCCGGCTGTGCCTTCAACCCCCGCTGCCCGTATGCGGACGTGCCGAAGGACAACCTCACCCGTACGGTCCGCCCCGAGCTGCGCGAGGCAGGCGGCGGGCACTCCTCCGCCTGCCATATGTCGCAGGAGGAGCGGGAGCGTATCTGGACCGAAGAGATTGCGCCGAAGCTGTGACCGAGACGACTGACGACCAGAACAAGAAGATCCCGCTCCAGAAGGGGGCGGAGACCTCCGCCGCCGCCCCCTCCGACGACGGGCCGCTGCTCAGGGTCCGCGGTCTGGTCCGGCACTTCCCGATCACCAAGGGCCTGCTCAAGCGGCAGGTCGGCGCGGTGCAGGCGGTCGACGGCATCGACTTCGACGTACGGCCGGGGGAGACGCTCGGCGTCGTCGGCGAGTCCGGCTGCGGCAAGTCGACGATGGGCCGGCTGATCACCCGGCTCGACGAACCGACCGGCGGCTCCATCGAGTTCCAGGGCCAGGACATCACCCATCTGTCCCAGGGCCGGCTGCGGCCGATGCGCCGCGACGTGCAGATGATCTTCCAGGACCCGTACGGTTCGCTGAACCCGCGGCACACCATCGGCGGGATCGTCTCCACCCCCTTCCGCCTCCAGGGCGTCGAGCCCGAGGGCGGGGTGAAGAAGGAGGTGCAGCGGCTGCTGGAGCTGGTGGGCCTGAGCCCGGAGCACTACAACCGCTATCCGCACGAGTTCTCCGGCGGCCAGCGGCAGCGCATCGGCATCGCCCGTGCGCTGGCGCTCAAGCCCAAGCTGGTGGTCGCCGACGAGCCGGTCTCCGCGCTGGATGTGTCGATCCAGGCCCAGGTCGTCAACCTCATGGACGACCTCCAGGAGGAGCTGGGCCTGACGTACGTCATCATCGCCCATGACCTCTCGGTCATCCGGCATGTGTCGGACCGGATCGCGGTGATGTACCTCGGCAAGATCGTGGAGTTGGCCGACCGCAAGGCGCTCTACGAGACACCCATGCACCCGTACACCAAGGCGCTGCTGTCCGCCGTACCGGTGCCCGATCCCAAGCGGCGCACCCAGCGCGACCGGATCCTGCTCAAGGGCGATGTGCCCTCGCCGATCAACCCGCCGTCCGGCTGCCGGTTCCGTACCCGCTGCTGGAAGGCGACCGAGGTGTGCGCCACCACCGAGCCGCCGCTGGTCGCGCTGCGGACCGGCCATCAGGTGGCCTGCCACCACCCCGAGAACGCGCCCGACCAGGCCCCGGCCGCCGCCACGGCGTCCGGCGGCCCGGCCGGCAAGGCGCCAACCGGTAAGTAACACCGAGGAATTGGCAAAGTCCCGGACGTAGCGGGACGGGAGGGTGCAGAGTCGGCGCGGTTGTTCCCCATCCGCTCGTGTGTCCGAAAGGACGGCTCATGGCACTCTCCCGTTCTGCGCGTCGCACCTCCCGCTGGCTCGCCCTGGCCACCGCCGTGGCCTCGGCCGCCACCCTCGCCGCCGCCCCCGGCGCTTCCCCCGGTGCCCCCGGCGTCGGTGACTCCTACTTCCCCGGGCTGGGCAACGGCGGCTTCGACGCCCTGCACTACGACCTCGGGGTCAGCTACCACCCCGGCAGCGGCCGGCTCGACGGCCGGACGAAGCTCACCGCCCGCGCCACCCAGAACCTCTCCGCCTTCGACCTCGACCTGCAGAAGCTGACGGTCGACACGGTCCGGGTGAACGGCCGGCGGGCCCACTTCGGCAGATCCGGCGACGAGATAACCGTCCGCCCCGACTTCCCGCTGCGCCGCGGCAAGAAGTTCACCGTCACCGTCGCCTACCACGGTGTCCCCAAGCCGCTGAGCGGCCCGATCGTCTTCGGCTCCGACTACGGCTGGATGAAGACGAAGGACGGGGTCTTCGTCGCCTGCGAGCCGAACGCCGCCTCGACCTGGTTCCCCTCCAGCGACCACCCGGACGACAAGGCGACCTACGACATCCGCATCGACGCCCCCAAGGGGCTGACCGGTGTCTCCAACGGCCGGCTGATCAGCTCCGGGGAGGCACACGGCCGCGCGTACGCCCACTGGCGCGAGAACCGTCCGATGGCGACCTATCTCGCCACCGCCACCATCGGGAAGTTCGACGTCCGTACGGGCACCACGCCCGGCGGCACGCCCATCTACGTCGCCACCGACCCCACCCTGCCCACCGGCAAGGTCGACGTCTACGGCATCACCGCGGAGGCCACCGACTACTGGTCGAAGGTCTTCGGCCCGTACCCCTTCGAGGTGACCGGGGCGATCGTCGACGACATGCCGCAGGCCGGCTTCTCGCTGGAGGTGCAGTCCAAGCCGGTCTACTCGGCCGTGCGCAGCGAGTCGACCATCGTCCACGAGCTGGCGCACCAGTGGTTCGGCGACTCGGTCTCCGTGAAGCGGTGGAAGAACATCTGGCTCAACGAGGGCTTCGCCACCTACGCGCAGTGGCTGTGGGCCGAGCACCGCGGCACCCGCAGCGCCCATGACGCCCTCCGCCAGCAGTACGCCGACATCCCGGCCGGCAACGACTTCTGGAAGGTGAAGATCGCCGATCCGCAGCGGGACACCATGTTCGCCGGGGCGGTCTACGTCCGGGGCGCGATGACGCTCCAGGTGCTGCGGGAGCGGATCGGCGACAAGGCGTTCTTCGAGCTGCTGCCGGCCTGGACCGCCCGCCACCGCTACGGCAACGCGGAGACCTCCCAGTTCATCGCGCTCGCCGAGAAGATCTCCGGGCAGCAGCTGGACGACCTCTTCGACGCCTGGCTGAAGACGGACAGCAGGCCGGCGCTGCCGCAGTAGGCCCCGGCCCCCGGTCAGTCGGCGTCGGGCCGTCCGCCCCGGGGGCGCAGCTGCTGCGGCCGCGGCAGATGCAGCCCGAGGTAGACCGCCCCCATCCGCAGGCCGAACACCACCCCCGCCGAGATCGCCGCGGCGGGGGTGGGTGCGGTGCCGAGGTGGTGCAGCAGCAGATAGCAGCAGCCGCCGGCCAGCGCGGCGATGGCGTAGACGTCCTCGCGCAGCAGCAGCGGGGGGAACTCCCCGCACAGCACATCGCGGATGACCTCACCGGCGACTCCGGTCAGCACCGCCAGGATGATCACGGCGAGCGGGGTGGCGTCCGCGTCGATCGCGGCGCGGGCGCCGATCACCGTGACGACGGACAGCCCGATCGCGTCGACCACCAGCAGCGATTTGTGCGGCAGCTGCCAGAACCGCAGATAGGCCATGGTGCCGACGCCGACACAGATGATCACGGTCAGCAGCACCCAGTCGTGCGTCCAGTACAGCGGCTGCCGGTTGAGGATGAGATCGCGCAGCGTGCCGCCGGAGATGGACGCGGCGAAGGCGAGCACCAGGCCGCCGAAGGGGTCCATGTTGGCGCGGTAGGCGGCCAGCACCCCGCTCGCCGCGAAGGCCGCGACGCCGACCAGGTAGAGGACGTGAAGCATGGCGCTCATCATCGCAGGCCCGGAAGGAACGGTTCCGTTCGAGGCCGTCAAAACTGACACTACCGGTCGGTAACTATCCGGTGTAGCGTGCAACCCATGGCTCTGGTGACCCACGGCAACAGCGAGTTCGACCGCGATACGGCGGTCACCCGCCGCGCCCCCGGCGTGTACGACGCCCACCTCTCCGCCGGCTGGACGATCATCCAGGCGGTCAACGGCGGCTACCTCCTCGCCCTCATGGGCCGCGCCCTGGGCGACGCCCTCCCGCACCCTGACCCGATGTCGGTCACCGCGCACTATCTGACGGCCTCGGTCCCGGGCCCCGCGGTGATCCGCACCGAAGTGGTCCGCACCGGCCGCACGATGTCGACCGGCACCGCCAGCCTCATCCAGTTCGCGGAGGACGGCAGCGAGGTCGAGCGGCTGCGGGTGCTCGCCGCGTACGGTGACCTCGGCGCGCTGCCCGACGATGTGCGGACCACCGCCAAACCCCCGGCCATCCCGCCGTACGAGCACTGCCTGGGCACGGACAGCTCCCCCGGCGGCCGCCCCGCGATCCCCGGCAGCACCGCCATCGCCGAGCGGCTCGCGCTCCGCCTGGACCCGGCGACCGCGGGCTGGGCCGTCGGCGCCCCCTCCGGCAAGGGCGAGATGCGCGCCTGGTTCGGCCTCGCCGACGGCCGCGAACCCGACCCGCTCTCCCTCTTGCTGACGGTCGACGCGCTACCGCCCACCGCCTTCGAGATGGGCCTGTCCGGCTGGGTCCCCACCGTCGAACTGACCGCCCACATCCGCCACCGCCCGGCCCCCGGCCCGCTGCGGGTCGCCATCACCACCCGCAACCTCGCGGGCGGCTTCCTGGAGGAGGACGCGGAGGTCTGGGACTCCGAGGACCGACTCGTCGCCCAGTCACGGCAGTTGGCGCGCGCGGTCCTGCAGGGGTAACGGGTCGCCCCGGATGCCGCTTCCGTCTCCTTTTCGCAGGTGACTCCGGGTACGGAGACGGAAAATGGGCGGCAAAAGTGCGGGCGGTGGCCCTGCGGAACGTGTCAGACTGAGCGGCATGGGGGACGTGGCTCTCAGAATTGATGATGCGACCGTCGTGTGGCTGCGGGCCGAAGACCCGGCCGCCACCCGCCGGCCGGACACGCACGAACAGTCCGGCGCACAGCCGCCGTCCGGCGGCGGCCGACGGCAGCAGTCCGACACCGACGGCGAGTTGGAGCTGCCCGAGGAGTTCGGCTCCGCCCAGCCGGTCAGCGTGGACAGCCGGATGAGCCGGGCGCTGACCCGCGGCGGGGCGGCCCTCGAAGAGGCCCTGCGGCCGCTCGGCGGCGTCCTCGGCCAGATCCATCGCTCGATCTCCAGCGGCAGCCACCGCCCCGACGAGGTCACCGTGGAGTTCGGCGTCACCCTCGGCTCCGATCTGAGCCTCGGGGTGTTCTCCGGCAAGGGAGACGCGAGCTTCAAGGTCTCGGCCACCTGGAATCTCGGCAGCGGCACGGGGGAGCCCGGCGGGACGGCCCCGTGATCGCAGGCGCAGGCCCGGACACCCCGCTCCAGCAGTCCTTCGCCTCCGTACGCCGTGGCGACCACGCCATCGGCGCCGGGGTGCTGGTCGCCGACCGCCTCGTCCTGACCTGCGCCCATGTCGTCAACAGCGCACTGGGCAGGGACCGTTTCGCCCAGGACACCCCCGGGCCCGGCGACACCGTCACCCTCCGGCTGCCCCATGTCGCGGCCGGCCATGACCTGACCGCACGGGTCTTACGGGAGATGTGGGTGCCGCCGCGGGCCACGGCGGCCGGGAGCGCCCCGGTCGAGCCCGGACGGGTGCCCTACCACGGCGATCTCGCCGTCCTGGAGCTGACCGGCGCCGCCCCCGAGGGCGCCGAACCGGCTCCGTTCCTCCAGCACAGCTACGCCAACGAGACCATCGCTTTATGGGCGAGCGGCAATCCGCTGCCCACGGTGCGGGCCGTGCCCCGGGTCTCGGCGCCGCCCTGGATCGCCCTGGACGTGCTCGGCGGCGCCCAGGTCACCGAGGGCTTCAGCGGCGGGCCGCTGTGGGACCGCGAGCGGCAGGCCGTGGTCGGCCTGGTCGCGGCCGTGCACCGCGCCCCCGAAGGGGCCGCACCCGGGAGCCGGCCGACGACGATGTACGCCATCAGCGTCCCGGCCATCGAGGCCGAACTCCCCACGCTCCCGCCCTCGGCGGTGCCCACCGCCCGGCGCGGGGTCCAGCAGCTGCTCACCGCGCTGGAGCGCGTACTGAAGGGCCGCGAGGCGGTCCTGGCCTGCGAGGAGCGGCTCGCCGCCCGGCTCGGCCGGCCCTCGGCGGGCCCCGCGGCCGACCTGGAACGGCTGGCCGGCCTGGCGGTGAGCGTCCGCCGCGGCATCCCCGAACTCCTCGACCTGGTACGGGACCACGAGCCGCCGGCCGCCGACCCCTACGACCCGCACCCCAGGCCCGGCCTCTACGGGGCCCGTGAGGACTGGGAGCGGCTGCGCCGCGCCGCCCGTACGGTCCGCCCCGGCGAGTACCTGACCACCCGCCAGCGCCGCGACCTCTCCGGCCTGTTGGCGCACTGCACCCGTACGGACCCCCGCACCCTCCTGGAGCGCGTCCTGCCGCACGCCCCGGAGCTGCCCGCCGTCACCGGCCTGGCCGACGCGATGGACGCCCTGGAGGGCTTCAGCTCCACCACCGGGGCGCCGGTGCCCCCGCTGCTGCAGGGCGTGGTGCGGATCAGCGTCGAGGAGCGCGCGGCCGGTGCGTATCCGGCCGAGGACCTCGACGCCTGGGTCGAGCGGATCGCCGCCCGGTCGGGGGTCGACGAGGCGGCGGTCAGCCAGTTCCGTGCCGATGTCACGGCGGCCGCGGCCCCGGTCCGCACCCCGGCGGCCGGCCCGCCGGCCACCGGAACACCGGCCACCGCCCCCCGCGTCCAGGTGGAGCTGCTGCCCACCCCGACCGGACGCCGCTTCACGTACCAGATCTGGACCTTCGCCGACCGTCAGCCGCACCGGCTCGCGCTGGTCCGCGATGCCGAGGCGGGCAGCGAGCAGGTGGTCGACGACATCCGCCGGGTGCTGCGCACCGAGGTCCGGGAGGACCCGGAGACCGCCCTGGTGGAGTACTTCCTGCCGTCCGCCTGGCTCGGTCTGGACGTCGACTCCTGGGAGTCGCCCGACAGCGACGAGGACGGGCCGTTCGCGCCCGGGATCACCCGGCGGGTCGTGGTGCGCACCACCGAGCGCTCCCGGGAGAGCTACGCCGGCTGGAAACAGCGCACCGCCGCCCTGCCGCACGCCAAACGCCTGGTCCTCGACCACCGGCACACCGACCGCAAGGTGGCCCGCGCCCAACTGGAGGTGCACCGCGACGCCGGTACGGTCATCGTGTGCTGCGAACCGGACCACCACGGAACGCTGTTGCGCCAGTGCGTCCAGGCAGGCGTCCACACCGTGCTGTGGCACCGCGCCGAACACGGCGCCCACATCGCCCAGGACCTGCTGGCCCTGGTCGACGGCACCGACCACGCCGAGGTACCCGAGGTGGTGCGCCTGGAGCGGGCCAAGGCGATGGCCGAGCCGGAGAGCGTGGTCCACCACGGCCGCCGGCTGTCCCTGCTCTATGACGCGCCCGACCATCGGCCCCCACAACTCGCCCCGGACGCCTGGGTGCTGACCCAGCCCTGAGTACCGGAGCGTGGACGCAGTAATGAACGAGGAGAACGTGCGGTGACCGGACAGAGCGCAGCAGGCGCACATGACGACCCGGGGGCGGAGCCGGAGGACTGGTGGGTGTTCCGCGGGCCCGCCCCGCTGCCCGCCCCGCCGCCCTGGCGCCACCTGCCCTCCGGCCGCGGGACGGCGCCCCGCGCCCCGTACCTCCTGGAGCGCAACGAGATCTCCGTCGTCAACGCCGCCCTGCATCTGCACCGTCCGCTGCTGGTCACCGGCCGCCCCGGCGCCGGCAAGAGCTCGCTGGCCCGCGCCGTCGCCGAGGAGCTCGGGCTCGGTGACGTACTGCGCTGGTCGGTCAACAGCCGCTCCACGCTCCAGGACGCCCTCTACCGCTACGACGCCGTGGGCCGCCTCCGGGAGGCCTCACTGCGCCGTGAGCGCGAGGTCCCGCACGGCTCCGCGCGCCGCCCCCGGGCACGGCGCGCCACCGCGGCCGGCGACATCGGGCAGTACCTGCGCCTCGGCCCGCTCGGCAGCGCGCTGGCGGCCGACCGCCCCCGCGTCCTGCTCGTCGACGAACTCGACAAGGCCGATATCGATCTGCCCAACGACCTGCTGGTCGTGCTGGAGGAGGGCGAGTTCGAGATCCCGGAGCTGGCCCGGCTGCCCGAGCACCAACAGGAGGTCCAGGTCCTGCTGAGCGGAAGCCGGAAGCGGGTCGCGGTCCACCGCGGAGTGGTCCGCTGCACCCACTTCCCGGTCGTCATCATGACCAGCAACGGCGAACGCGACTTCCCGCCTGCCTTCCTGCGCCGCTGCGTACGGCTGGATCTGCCGGAGCCGACCGGCGACCGGCTGCGGAAGATCATCGAACACAACCTGGGCGAGCACGCGGTCGCCGCGGCGGAGGACCTCATCGAGGTCTTCCACCAGCGCGCGAAGACCCAGACACTGGCCACCGACCAGCTGTTGGCCGCGGTCCATCTGCGCATCAGCGGCGCCGACCTCACCAAGGAAGAGCTCCTCGCCGCCGTGCTGCACCGCCTCGACGAGTCCATGTCGCCATGATCGACCGACTGCGACAGGCGATGTCGGCCGCCGGCTACGACCTCGGGGCCACGGAACTCCTCGATGTGCTGTGGCTGTCGAGGGCGATGGAGGGACGTACGGCGGCCGAGGCGCCGGGGGACGCGGGGGAGTCGGGGGAGCGTGTGGGTGGGACGGGGAGTGGGAGCGGTGCCGGGGCCGAAGGGGCCGGGGTGCCGGAGGAGTCGCGGGGGGAAGGCGTTGCCGAGGACGGCGGTTCGTCCGACGGGCGGGCCGGGGCCGGGGCCGGGACGGTGGATGCGGACGATGCGGCCGATACGGTCGCCGATCGAGCAGGCTCCGAGGGCCCTGGCGAGTCCTCGGATCACGCCGACCCGGCCCGTAGTCCTGGCGATCGCAGCGACCTCGCCGACCACACCGATCGCACCGACCCCACCCCCACCGCCGGACCCGGCGGCACGGCCGCGCCCGGCGACGAGCCTTCGTCCGGGCCCTGCGACCCGCTGACGCCCGCCGTCCCGCCCCGTCGCGCGCTGTACGCCATGGGGAGCCAGGGCGGTGAGCCGGGCGCGGACCGGGCCCGGACCGCGCGGGTCCCCGGCGGGCGAGCGCTGCCCGACGCCCAGCAACTGGGCCGGGCGCTGCGCCCGTTGCGCAGGTCCCGGGACCACCCGCACCGCACCGTCACCGATATCGAGGCCACCGTCCGCCTCGCCGCCGAGACCGGTTTCCTCGATGTCGTCTCCCGCCCGGACCAGGAGCGGCGCTGGTCGGCCGTGCTGCTCGTGGACTGCTCACCGTCCATGCAGGTCTGGGGGCCGCTCGCGGCCGAGCTGCGCGCGCTGCTCGCCCGGAGCACGGTCTTCCGCTCCGTCCGCATCCTTCCGGTCGACCCCCAGGACCCGAGCGGCCCGGCGGGGCGCCGGCGGTCCGCGGGCGCGGCGGTGACCTTTCTGCTGACCGACGGTACGAGCCCGGGCTGGCGCACCCCGCAGGCCGTACGCGCCCTGGCTGCCTGGGGCCGCGGCGGCCCGCTGGCCGTACTGAACCCGCTGCCCCGGCGGCTGTGGCGCGGCACCGCCCTGGACGCACGGCCCCGGCTCCTCGCCGCACCGGGCGAGTTCGACCCCCTCGGACGGCTCATCGTCTGCGACGGGCTGAGCGGTGAGCGCGATCCGGAGGCGGACGGCCTCCTCGCGCTGCCCGTGCTGCATCCGACCGCCTCCGCGCTGGAGCAGTGGGCCGGGCTGCTCACCCGCCCCGGCGTGCCGCATCTGATCGAAACGGTGCTGCTGGACGAGGCGCCCCCCGCGTCGGCGCGGCCTGCCGCACCACACGGCACGGCCGAGGAGCTGCTGGCCCACTTCCGGGGCGCGTTCTCCCCCGAGGCCTACCGTCTCGCCGTCCGCCTCTCCGCCATCCGTCCCCTGACCACACCCCTGATGCAGCTGGTACGGGCCGCCACGATGCGGGACGCCGGGCCCACCCATGTCGCGGAGATCCTGCTCGGCGGCCTGCTGGAGCGCACCGACCAGGCACGGGGCGCGGCCGCCGCCCACACCCTGGACCGTGCCCTGGGCGCGCCGCCACCGGGCCAACTCACCCAGCCCGTCTACGACTTCCGGCCCGGCGTACGGGAGCTGCTGTTCAGCGGGCTCGGCGCCGAACAGGCCGTGGAGGTCGTCGAGGCGGTCGGCCGGTCCCTGGAGCCGTACATGGGACGGCTGCCGGACTTCCCGGTCCTGATGGGGGACGAGGAAGGGGAGCTGCGGCTCCAGGCGTCGGCGCGGGCCTTCGCGGTGCTGGCCAGTCCGGTGCTGGAGCGGATGGGCGGTGTGGTGCCGGAGCAGACGGACCACACGGTGCCCCCGCAGCGCCGCCCCACGCCCCCGCCCCCGCCGTCACCGCGCTTCGGCGTCCTCGGTCCGGTGCGCGCCTGGCGCGGTGCGACACCGCTCGAACTGGGCGGCCCGGAGGAACGGGCGCTGCTGGCCGCCCTGTTGCTGCGGCCGGGACACTCCGCGAGCGCGAGCGAGCTGCTGCCCGACCTCTGGGGCGACCAGCCGCCGCGTGGCGCACTCTCCTCGCTGTACGCCTGCGCCACCCGGCTGAACACGGCGCTCGGCGCCGACACCGGGGCGACCACCGGTGACGCGGACCTCCTGGTCAGGGAGCAGGACGGGGGCTATGCCCTGCGCCGCCCCGACGGCAGCGCGCCCGTCCTCGACGTCGATCTCGACCGGGCCGAGCAGCTGGTCGACCGGGCCCGCCGCGCCGTGAAGCCGGCCGCGGCCCGCCGACTGCGCGACGAGGCACTGGCGTTGTGGGACGGCGAACCGCTCGCCGGGCTGCCGGGGCCCTTCGCCGTGGACTGGCGGACCCGGCTGGCACGCTGGCGCAGCGATCTCCTGGACGAGATCTACCGCCCCCTTGCCGAGGAGCCCGCGCGGGATCCGGCCGGGCCCCGGGCCGACGCGGTGGCCCTGCCGGCGGCGCCGGAGCCGTTCGCCGGGCGGAGCGGGCCGCTCTCCCGGCTGGCCGCCGGACTGACGGGCGGCACGAGCGACGCCCCGGCCTGCCGTTTCGTCCACGGGCCGGCCGGGGCCGGCAAGACGGCCCTCGCGCTGCGGGTCGCGCACGAGGTCGCGGAGCACTTCCCGGACGGACAGGTGTTCCTGGATCTGTGCGGCAGCGCCGACGAGGCGGGGGAGCGGGTGACGGCGACCGGTGCCCTCGAAGCGCTGCTGCGTGCGCTGGGCGTGCCGGCCGGCGACATCCCCCTGTGGCGCGACGGCCGGGCGGCCCTCTACCGCTCGCTGCTGGCCGAACGCCGCGTCCTCATCGTGCTGGACGACGCACCTGACGCCGATGCGTCCGCCGCGTCCGATGCGTCCGAGGCGGCGGACCTGGCCCTGGCCCCCCTGCTCCCCGGTCACACGGGCAAGCCCGGAGGCCGGGGCGGCGCCGTCCTGCTCACCGGCCGTGGGTGCCCGCCGCTTCCCCCGCCCGCCGAAGCCGTCGAGCTGGCCGGACTGACCACCGCCGAGGCGCAGGAGCTGTTCACCGACCCCGGCCCCCCGACGCTCCGGTGGCTCGACGCGCAACTCTCCGAGCAGGCACGACGGGCCTTCCGCCTGCTCGCCGTCACGGACCCCGCCGAGGTCTCGTCCGAGGCCTTCTCGTCCGCCGCCTTCCCGTCCGGCGCCGCGGCCGCACTGCTCGATGCCACGGCACAGCGGACCCGCGCCCTGCTGGACGAGCTGCTGGCCGTCGGCGCGCTCCGTGAAGCGGGCTCCGGTCACTACCGCTATACGGGCCAACTGCGGCGCCTCGCCTCCCGGTCCGCCGCTCACGAGCTGCCCGAGGCGGCGCGCGACGAGGCCCTGACCCGGCTGCTGACCTGGTATCTCGCCCTGGGCCGGCAGGTGCACGCCCTCCGGTGCCCGGGCGACCGGATGCTCCATGACCTCGCCCGCGTCCCCTCCGCCGGCCCCCTGCCCACCACGAAGGACCGGGCCGAGGCCCTGGCCGTCTGGGCCGAGGAGACCCCTGGGCTGCTCGCACTCGTCCGCCGGGCCGCGCTCCGCACACCGGGGATCGTCCGCCAGGCCGCCGATCTCCTTCTGCTCGCCCAGGTGACGGCGGATTCCGGGGCGTTGTCCGCCGCCTATGAGCCGGCCGCCCGGACGGTGGCGGCGCGGGCGGCCCGGGACGGCGACGCACGGGCGGAAGGCCGGGCCCGGGTCGCGCTCGCCGAGGCGTACCTCACGCTGGGCAAGTGCGCCGAGGCCGAGCCCGAGGCGCGGCGCGCGGAGCAGCTGGCCGGCCGCTGCGGCGACCCTCTGACGCGCTTTCGCGCACCGTATGCGCGCGGCATCGTCGCCCTCCAACAGGGGCGGCACGACACCGCGGAGCGGCATCTGGTCGCGGCATGGCAGCAGTGCACCGAGCGCGACGAACTCGGCGAGGCTGCCGCACTCGGCGCACTGGCCCGGCTCTGGGCGGCGACCGGCAACAGCAACGAAGCTGTGCTGTTCGCCGAGCGGAGCGTAGCCCTCCACCACCGCGTCGGCCGCGGCTCCCCGCGGCTCGCGCACGGCCGGTACGCCCTGGCCGAAGCGCTGTCGGCGGCCGGCCGGCCCGCCGAGGCGCTCCGTGAACTCTTGCAGGCTCTGCCCCTCTTCGAGGAGGACCGACAGCGGCTCTGGGCAGGGCGTACCCGCTGCCGGATGGCCGAGGCGATGGTCGCCCTGATCCGTCCCGGCGAGGCGGTGACCGCCGCCGAGGACGCGGCGAAACGGTTGCTGGTGCCGGGCGGTGAACGGTGGCGCGCCGACGCGCTGACCGCCCTGGGCCACGCCGAGACCGCCCTGGGCCGCAAACAGGGCGCCCAGGCGCACTGGCGCGAAGCACTCGCCGTCCACGAGGCGTTCGGCGCCCCGGAGGCCCGCACCCTCCGCGCGCTGCTACGGGACAAGACGGGAACGCCGACGACCGGCCCCCGCCGGCCCGGCCCCTCCCGCACCGCGGACACCGCACGCACCGGCACCGCCCTGCGCGACCTGACCGCCGCCGTCCGCACCCTGACCGACCAACTACGCCTCCAGCCGGCCGACGAGAAACCCGGCCAGAACCTCTCCGGCCGGCCCACCCCCCTCCCCGCCCTCGACACCCTCGAAGCCGAACTCACCACCAAACTGGCCGACTTCACCCCCACGACCCACCTCCCCCGCCCCGACCTCCACCGCCTCCGCACCTCCCTGGAATCCCTCACCTCCCCCGAGGCCCTGCCGACACCCTCGTCACCCGCCATCACCGAGGCCGCCACAGCGGTCCGCGAACTCGCACGGCGCATCGATCCGTAGGAGGGCCGGAGCGCTCACCCACCACCCCCCACGAACTCCCCCAACACCGCCCCCAGTTCCGCCGGTGCGTCCTCCTGGACCAGATGGCCCGCGTGTTCGATCAGGTGGAGACGGGAGCCGGGGATGCGGGAGGCCAGTTCGTGGCCCCTGGTGGGTGGGATCCAGGTGTCCTGGGTGCCCCAGCAGATCAGGGTCGGCAGGGTGAGCTCGCCGTAGCGGGGTTCGATCTCGTCCGTGAAGCGCTGGTCGTTCTGGGCGATCTGGCGGTAGAAGGCCGGCCGGCCCTCGTCCGTGCACCACGGTTCGACCAGCCGGTCGAGGACGGCCGGGTGCAGGCCGGGGTGGCTCGCGGAGGAGACGTACTCCCGCACCAGCGCGCGGTGGAGGTCCGGCGGCAGCTGTCCGAACACCTCGGGGTGCGCGCCCAGCAGCCGGTACGTGGGCGAGCCCCAGGGGGCCAGCGCCACCGGGTCGACCAGGGCCAGCCGCGCATAGCGCGCACCGTGCAGCAGATGTGCCCGCAGGGCGACACAGCCGCCGAAGTCATGCGCGACCACGGCCGGCCGGGCCGCCTCCGTGGCCAGGCCCCAGTGGGTGAGCAGCTCCGTGAAGACACGGGCCTGAGCGCCGAGTGAGACGTCCTGGCCGGCGTGCTTCTCCGAGGCGCCGTAGCCCGGCATGTCCCAGACGAACACCCGGTGCCGTGTGGCGAGGGCGCGGGCGACACCCCGCCAGACGTACGACGAGAAGGGCGTCCCGTGCAGCAGGACCACCGCCGGTGTGTCCTCCTGCCCTTCCCCGAGCACGGCCCACCGCACCTCGTCGCCCGACGTGCTGCGGAATGTCCGGTCCAGAAGCCACTGTGTCATGAGTGTCAGGCTAGTGACTCCTTACAGGGGTGTCGAGAGGTCGGGCTTCGTCGAGGGGCCGGGCGGTCGTCCCATGGGCCGCCAGGGGAAGCCGGCCGGTGGGCTGTCGTCCCGCTCCCCGGCGTACGGCGCTCCCGCGCGCTGCGGATGCGCCCCCGGAGCCGACCGCGCCAGCTCGTAGAATCGTGCGCACCATGGTTTACCTCGACCACGCCGCCACCACCCCGATGCTCCCGGAGGCGGTGCAGGCGATGACCGCCCAGCTGACCGTCACCGGCAATGCGTCCTCGCTGCACGCCGACGGCCGGCGGGCCCGGCGTACCGTCGAGGAGGCGCGCGAGTCCCTCGCCGTCTCGCTCGGCGCACGCCCGAGCGAGATCGTCTTCACCGCGGGCGGCACCGAGGCCGACAACCTCGCGGTCAAGGGCCTGTACTGGGCGCGCCGGGCCGCCGACCCGGCCCGTACCCGCGTCCTCGCCAGCCCCGTCGAGCACCATGCGGTCCTCGACGCCGTGGAGTGGCTCGCCGAGCACGAAGGCGCCCGCGTCGAGTGGCTGCCGGTCGACAGCTACGGCCGGGTGCACGCCGAGGGGCTGCGCACGGCCATTGCCCGCAACCCCGCCGATGTCGCACTCGCCACGGTCATGTGGGCCAACAACGAGATCGGCACCATCCAGCCGGTGCGTGAACTGGCCGACGTCGCCGCGGAGTTCGACATTCCGCTGCATGCGGACGCGGTGCAGGCCGTCGGCCAGCTGGAGGTCGACTTCGGCGCCTCCGGGCTCGCCGCGATGACGGTCTCCGGCCACAAGATCGGCGGGCCGTACGGCATCGGCGCGCTGCTGCTGGGCCGCGAATACGCCCCGGTGCCGGTGCTGCACGGCGGCGGCCAGGAACGGCACGTCCGCTCCGGCACCCTCGACACCCCGGCCATCGCCGCCTTCGCCGCGGCCGGGCGCCATGCCGTCGCCCACCGCGAGGACTTCGCCCGCGACATCGGCGCGCTCCGCGACGACCTGGTCAAGGCCGTCCGCGCCGCCGCCCCCGACGCCGTCCTCGGCGGCGATCCGGACCCCGCGGGCCGGCTCCCCGCCAACGCCCACTTCTCCTTCCCCGGCTGCGAGGGCGACTCCCTCCTGCTCCTCCTGGACGCCCAGGGCATCGCCTGCTCCACGGGCTCCGCCTGCACCGCCGGCGTCGCCCAGCCCAGCCATGTCCTGCTGGCCACCGGCATGTCCCCGGACCTCGCCCGCGGCACTCTGCGGTTCTCCCTGGGGCACACCTCCACCGCGGAGGACGTGGCGGCCCTGGCCGAGGCCATCGGGCCGGTCGTCGAGCGGGCACGGAGCGCGGGCCTGAGCTAGGAGCGCGCTCCTGAGAGCTGGGAGTGCGGGACTGTGAGCTAGGAGTGCGGGCCTGAGCCAGGGGGTTTCCGAGGGCCTGTCCGAGGGGTGGTGTGGGCCCGTGGCGCCCGGCGCCGGGGCCCGTGCGCCTCAGGTCTTCCGTGCGGGCGGGCTCTCCCCCGTCCGTACGGGCTTGCGCAGCTCGGCCCGGACGAGCCGCAGATAGCGGTCCCAGTCCCAGTGCGGCCCCGGATCGGTGTGATCCGTTCCGGGCACCTCCACATGCCCCACGAGGTGCTCCCGGTCGGCCGGGAAGCCGTACCGCCGGCAGATCCCCGCCGTCAGCCGCGCCGACGACGCGTACATGGCATCCGTGAACGACTCCGGGCGGTCCACGAACCCCTCGTGCTCGATCCCGATGCTCCGCTCGTTGTAGCCGCGGTTGCCCGCGTGGAACGCCACGTCCAGCTCGCGGATCAGCTGCGCGACATGCCCGTCCTTGCGAACGACATAGTGCGCGCCGGCCTCGTGATCCGGGTCCTGGAAGACGTCCAGCGCGGTCGCATAGCTGCCCTGGACGACATGGATGACCACCCGGTCGATCCCGTAATCCGCCGGCCGGTCCGCCCGCCGGTAGTTCTCCGGGGACGCCGCGACCCACTGCGCACCCCGGTGATCGACGGCGCCGGCCTTGCGTGGTTTGTCGTTCCCCGGCAGCCGCCACCACCACTGCCCCAGCACATCGTGCCCCGCGAACGCCGCGGTCCCGGCGGCGACCGCCCCACCACCCCCGATCCACAAGGCCCGGCGCCGCGTGACGGCGGATGTGGCCTCCTGGCCGCCGCCCTTCTCCCCGTCCCTCTTCCCCATGCGCTGCATAACGCTTTCGGCCCTGTCGGCGGTTCCGTCTACTCTGGACTGGCTATGACTGATGACGCCCCCCGCCGCCTCCGCGTACTCGCCGCCATGTCCGGCGGCGTCGACTCCGCCGTTGCCGCCGCCCGCGCCGCCGAGGCCGGCCATGACGTGACCGGTGTGCATCTCGCGCTCTCCGAGAACCCGAAGTCGTTCCGCACCGGCGCCCGCGGCTGCTGCACGATCGAGGACTCCCACGACGCCCGCCGCGCCGCCGACGTCATCGGTATCCCCTTCTACGTCTGGGATCTCGCCGAACGCTTCCGTGAGGACGTCGTCGACGACTTCATCGCGGAGTACGAGGCCGGGCGCACCCCGAACCCCTGCCTGCGCTGCAACGAGAAGATCAAGTTCGCCGCGCTCCTGGACAAGGCCCTGGCACTCGGCTTCGACGCCGTCTGCACCGGCCACTACGCCACGGTCGTCCTGCGCGAGGACGGCACCCGCGAGCTGCACCGCGCCTCCGACATGGCCAAGGACCAGTCGTACGTCCTCGGCGTCCTCGACGACCGCCAGCTCGCGCACGCCATGTTCCCGCTCGGCGACACCCTCACCACCAAGGCGGAGATCCGCGAAGAGGCCGCCCGCCGCGGTCTGTTCGTCGCCAAGAAGCCGGACAGCCACGACATCTGCTTCATCGCCGACGGCGACACCCAGGGCTTCCTGGCCAAGCGGCTCGGCACGGCTCCCGGCGACATCGTCGACGAGTCCGGCAACCGCCTCGGTACGCACGAGGGCGCGTACGGCTTCACCATCGGCCAGCGCAAGGGCCTGCGCATCGGCCACCCGGCCGCCGACGGCAAGCCGCGCTATGTCCTCGACATCTCCCCGGTCGACAACACCGTCACCGTCGGCCCCGCCGCCTCCCTCGACGTCATGGCGCTGACCGCGATCCGCCCCCGCTGGTGCGGCCGTCCCCCGACGGCCGGTCCCGCGACGTACACGGCCCAGCTCCGTGCCCACGGCGGCGAGACCGAGGTCACCGCCGAGCTGATCGGCGACGCCGAGCTCCAGGTGTCCTTCACCGAGCCCGTCCGCGGTGTGGCCCCCGGCCAGGCGATCGTCCTCTACGACGGCACCCGCGTGGTCGGTTCGGCCACCATCGCCACCACGGAGCGGGCGGTGCGCGCCGAGGCATAGCCGGGCCTCCCGGAGGTGCTCCGGGGGAGGCGCGAGCCACCACGGGGCGTCGCGCCGAACGGACAACGGGCGTCGCGCCGAACTGACAAATGTCATGGCGATCCCGGGACAGGTGAAACTGTTGCCGGCCACGGCTGTGCACCAAGCTGATCGCAGCGCGGAAAGCAGCGCGGAGAGCATCAGTGCACAGCAACATGGGGGAGTGCGCCGTGAGTCGGAGCAGGCCGGTGGCCGAGGGGGAGCGCGGCAATCCGCTGCTGAAGAGCCTTACGCCGTTGATCGTGGACGCGGGCATTCCGGTGGCCCTGTATTACGTCCTCAGCGACGGCTTCGGCTTCAGCACGATGGCCGCACTGGGCTGGAGCAGCGTGGTACCGGCGCTGCGGACGGTGTGGGACCTGGTCAGGAGCCGCAGCGTCAACGGCCTCGCACTGCTGATGCTGGCCGTCAATGCGGTGGGCCTGGCGCTGAGCGCGGTGGCCGGTGATCCACGGCTGATGATGGCCAAGGACAGCGGTGTGAGCAGCGTGGTCGGGATCGCGATCCTCCTCTCCGTGCGGACGAAGCGGCCGCTGATGACGGCGGGGCTCAAGCCGTGGGTCACCAAGGGCAGCGCGGCCGGCAACGCCGCCTGGGACCGGCTGATGGCCGGATCGGAGCGGTTCCGGCGGGCCGAGCGGCGGTTCTCGGCGATATGGGGGACGGCGCTGCTGACCGAGTGCGTGATCAAGGTCATCGGTGCCTACACCGTGCCGGTCCACACCATGGTCTGGCTGGGCACGGTACTGACCGTGGTGGCCGTCCTGGCGGCGATGCTCATCGCCGGGGGCAGCTGCGCCGACCCGATGGAGAAGATGGTCAAGGCCGAGGTCGGAGCCGAGGTCCTGGTCGAAGCCGAGGTCGCGGTCCACTCGGGTGCCCTGACGGGAGACCCGGGCGTTGCGCGCCGGCGCACAGGCGTCGTGCGCAACGACGGGAAAATGGCTGGTCAACTGTGAGGTCCCGCACAGCGTGCGGTGCGGGCGACCGGTGCGCGGCAGCCGTGACCGGTGCGCTGACCTGCGGGCATGCGGCGGGGAAGGGCGGAACGCAGGAGTCGGGCGATTGCGTACGGGAACGACGTGTCGTATATCCCACAGTCGATCAGCGGGGTGCCGCCAAATAGGGTCGGCAAAGCGAAGGAACGCCGGCGGCAGTCGGACCGGGAAATGGTGACGACAAGGACTGGCAAGGAGTTATAGGCCTTGTGAGGACTCGTCAGGGTCCGGACCGCAGGCGGCCTTTCCGCGGCCACGAAGGGAACGGAAGTCAATGTCGACTGTTCAATCTGAGGTCAAGCCCGGTATTCATACGGCCGGGCCGGCGGCAGCCCTGTACGCCGAGCTGGTCCGGCGGAATCCCGGGGAGCCCGAGTTCCACCAGGCGGCACTGGAGGTGCTGGAGACGCTGGCCCCGGTGCTGGCGGCCCGTCCGGAGTTCGCGGAGGCGAAGATCCTGGAGCGGATCTGTGAGCCGGAACGGCAGATCATGTTCCGGGTCCCCTGGCAGGACGATTCCGGGGCGATTCACATCAACCGCGGTTTCCGGGTGGAATTCAACAGCGCGCTCGGCCCGTACAAGGGCGGTCTGCGTTTCCACTCGTCCGTGAACCTGGGGATCGTGAAGTTCCTCGGCTTCGAACAAATCTTCAAGAATTCTCTTACCGGGCTGAACATCGGCGGCGGTAAGGGCGGCAGTGATTTCGATCCGCACGGCAAGTCGGACGCCGAAGTCATGCGATTCTGCCAGTCGTTCATGACGGAGCTGCACCGTCATCTCGGCGAGCACACGGACGTACCGGCCGGCGATATCGGCGTCGGCGGCCGGGAGATCGGTTTTCTCTTCGGCCAGTACCGGCGGATCACCAATCGCTGGGAGGCCGGTGTGCTCACCGGCAAGGGGCTGGCCTGGGGCGGCTCCAAGGCCCGTACGGAGGCCACCGGTTACGGCAACGTCCTCTTCACCGAGGAGATGCTCAAGCAGCGCGGTGAGGAGCTGGACGGGCAGCAGGTGGTGGTCTCCGGGTCCGGCAATGTCGCGATCTACACCATCCAGAAGGCACAGGCGCTCGGCGCCAACGTGCTGACCTGCTCGGACTCCGGCGGCTATGTCGTCGACGAGAAGGGCATCGATCTGGACCTGCTGCGGCAGATCAAGGAGGTCGAGCGCGGCCGGATCAGCGAGTACGCCACGCGGCGGGGAGTGTCGGCCACATACGTACCCGGTGGGCGGGTGTGGGATGTCGCGTGCGATGTGGCGCTGCCGTCGGCGACCCAGAACGAGCTGGACGCGGACGCTGCCCGGATCCTGGTCCGCAACGGCGTCAAGGTGGTCTCCGAGGGCGCCAACATGCCGACCACACCGGAGGCGGTGACGCTCCTCAAGTCGGCCGGTGTGGCCTTCGGCCCCGGTAAGGCCGCCAACGCGGGCGGTGTGGCGACCAGCGCGCTGGAGATGCGGCAGAACTCCGCGCGCGAGGCCTGGGCCTTCGAGCGCACCGAGGGCGAGCTCGCGGCCATCATGCGCGGGATCCACCACCGCTGCTACGAGACCGCGGAACGCTTCGGGCTGCCGGGCGACTATGTCGCCGGCGCCAACATCGCCGGCTTCGAGCGGGTCGCGGAGGCGATGCTGGATCAGGGGCTGATCTAGCCGGAGGCCGTGGCCGGCCGGGCGGTCCGCACCGGACCGCCCGGCCGGCCGATCGTATGGTGACCGCATGAATATCTGTGTTTTCTGCTCCGCCGCCGATCTCGACGACCGCTATGTCACCCCTGCCCGTGAGTTCGCCGAGCTGATCGGCCGGGGCGGGCATGCGCTGGTCTGGGGCGGTTCGGACGCCGGCCTGATGAAGGTCATGGCCGACGGGGTGCAGGAGGCCGGCGGGAAGCTGATCGGCGTCTCCGTGGAGTTCCTGGCGCACAAGGCGCGCGAAGGCGCCGATGAGATGGTCGTCACCAAGGACCTCGCCGAGCGGAAGGCGCAGATGCTGGTGCGTGCCGATGCCGTCGTCGTCATGGTCGGCGGCACGGGCACCCTGGACGAGGCCACCGAGATCCTGGAGCTGCGCAAGCACGGGATGCACAGCAAGCCGGTGGTGCTGCTCAACACCGCTGGTTTCTACGACGGATTGAAGGAGCAGTTCGAGCGGATGGAGGCGGAGGGCTTCCTGCCGCTTCCCCTCACCGAGCTGGTCTTCTTCGCGGCGGACGGCGTCGGTGCGCTGGCCTACCTGGAGGAGAAGGCGGGCTTCCAGGCCTGAGCCGCCGCGCCCCGCGTCCGGCCGTCCCGCTCGTTAGGATCGGCCCCATGGGTACGCACTTGATCACGGGCGCAGGATCGGGCATCGGAGCGGCGGTCGCACGGCGGCTCGCGGACCGCGGGGAGGACCTGTGGCTGCTGGCGCGCAACGCGGTCCGGGCGAAGGAGCTGGCCGCGGAGTTCCCCGGCGCCCGTACGCTCGTGGGTGATCTCGCCAACCCCGAGAAGCTGTCGTGGGCCTTCGGGCAGCAGCCGCTGCCGGACCGTATCGACTCCCTCCTGCACAGTGCGGGCGTGATCGAGCTGGGCGCGGTCGCCGATCTGCCGGCCAAGGCCTGGCAGCGGCAGCTCGCCGCCAACCTGGTCGCGCCCGCCGAGCTCACCCGTCTGTTGCTGCCGCTGGTGCGGGTCGCCCAGGGGCATGTCGTCTTCGTGAACTCCGGTGCCGGGCTGAGCGCGCGTGCCCAGTGGGGTGCGTACGCGGCGAGCAAGCACGGTCTGAAGGCGCTGGCCGACTCGCTGCGGGCGGAGGAGCACGACAATGGCGTCCGGGTCACCTCGGTCTATCCGGGGCGTACGGCCACGCCGATGCAGGAGAGCACCCACCGCCAGGAGGGCAAGGAGTACGACCCGTCCCGCTGGATCGACCCGGAGTCGGTCGCGACGGCCATCCTCACGGCCATCGATCTGCCGCGGGACGCGGAGATCAACGATGTGTCGGTGCGGCCCGGACGCTGAGGCCCGGGCTGCCTCTTTGGCGGTTTTCCACAGCTTCCGTACGGGCGCTGCTGCTTTCGCCGCGGCGACGTACGCTGCATGAGTGACCATTGAAGCGAAGTCGACCGCGGCGGCGGGGTGCGGGTTCCGGGAGATCCGGGGGCTCGTGACGGAGCTGAGCCGTCGGCTCGACGCCCATCAGCGCAGCCGGATCGCCGAGCTCGATCTGACGCCGACGCAGGCCAAGGCGCTGGAGGAGCTCGGCGAGCCGAAGACGGCGCGGGAGCTGGCCGCGGTGCTGTGCTGTGAGCCGCCGAATGTCACCTATGTCATCTCCAAGCTGGAGAAGCAGGGCATGGTCGTGCGCCGGCCGCATCCTCTGGACGGGCGGGCCAAGCAGCTCGTACTCACCGATGCGGGCCGGGAGTTGCGGCTCGATCTGCTGCGGCGGATGGGTACGGCCTCGCCGCTCGATCATCTTTCGCGCGAGGAGCGGGCAGCGTTGCGCGATGACCTGCTGAAGGCGCTGGGGCGGGGCGACTGATCCGCTCGCGGGAGCAACGCGCCGCCGGGGCCCCGGGATGCACACTGCATCCCGGGGCCCCGGCGGTTTCGTATGCGTTCCGTTCGTATGCGTTCAGTAAAGTTATAGCTGTAACTATTGCCCCCATGGATAGCTACAGCTTTAACTAAAACAATGATCACTGAGAAAGCTGCGCCGCACGCGACGGCGCACGAGGCCGGGACGGCCACCCAGGGGCAGGGGCAGGGTGAGGGCCAGGCGCAGGCGCCCGCTTCCCCTCCGGGCCGGTCCCGCGGCGGCGTCCAACTCCTCGTCCTGGCCTTAGGGTTCGTGATGGCGAGCCTGGACACCGGCATCATGAACGTCGCCGCGAACGATCTGCGGGCCCGGCTCGGACTGACCATGTCCGGCCTCACCTGGGTCGTCGACGGCTATGTCCTCGCCTTCGCCGCGCTGCTGCTGCTCGCCGGATCGCTGGCGAAGCGGTTCGGCGCCCGGCGGATCTATCTCGTCGGGCTCGCCGTGTTCACCGCCGCGTCCCTGCTGGGCGCCGTCGCGCCGAACGGGGCGGTCCTGGTGGCGGCCCGCTTCGTCCAGGGAGTGGGCGCGGCGCTGTTCATGCCCAGCTCGCTGTCGCTGCTGATGCACGCCTTCCCCGAACCGGCGCGCCGGGCGAAGATCCTCGGCATCTGGTCGGCGATCGTCTCCACCTCCGTAGGGCTGGCGCCGACCGTCGGCGGCCTCCTGGTCGGCACGCTCGGCTGGCGCAGCATCTTCCTCGTCAACCTCCCCATCGGCCTTGCCGGGTTGCTGCTCACCCGTCGGGTGATCGCGGCGGTCCCGGCCCGCGGCTCGGCGCTCGGCGGCAGTGGCCATGTCCTGGGCCTGCTGGCCCTCGGGGCGCTGAGTTACGCGCTCATCGAGGGGCCCGACAGGGGCTGGTCCGCACCGGTCGTCCTGGGGGCGTTCGCGGTCGCGGCGGTCGCGCTGGCCGGCTTCCTCGTCCGTGAACGGGCCGTCCGCGCCCCGATCCTGCCGGTCTCGCTCTTCGCGGACCGCAGCTTCGCCGCGGCCAATGCGGTCGGCTTCCTCTTCAACTTCGCGTTCTACGGGGCGCTGTTCGTCCTCGGCCTCTTCCTCCAGACCGCGCGCGGGGCGAGCCCGGTGACGGCGGGGCTGCAGATGCTCCCGGCCGTGCTGGTCCTCCCGTTCGGCAACATGCTCTACGCCCGGTTCGGCCCGCGGATCGGCAACCGGACGGCGCTCACCGCCTCTCTGGCGCTCTCCGCCGCGGGCTATGTCCTGCTGTTCCTGATCCTCGCGCCCGGCCTGCCGTATTGGGCGCTCGCGGTGGTGCTCGCGCTCACCAACATCGGCGGCGGGGTCAGCTCCCCGGCGCTGACCGGGGTCCTGATGGCGGCCGCGGGCCGCGAGCACACCGATATCGGCAGCGCCACCCTCAATGCCAACCGCCAGATCGGCTCCCTGGTGGGCATCGCCGGTATGGGCGCGGTCCTGACGGGGGCGGGCGACGGCTACCAGGGCGCGGCCTTCGCCTTCGCCCTGACGGCGGGCGCACTGGCCGTCGCGGCGGTGGTCGGCCGGATGGGCATCCGCGCTCGGGCGTGAGGCGGATGGGCATCCGTATCGGGCGTGAGGCGGGCGGGCATACGCACCCGGGCGTGAGGCGGGCGGGCATACGCCCCCGGGCATCAGCGGCGTCCACGGCCCGGCGTGCGGGCCGTACCCCGCCTGGTGTGGCGGGCGTACGCACCGGAGCGTGACCGCCGTACGCTCGCGGGCGGGGCGGACCGCGGCGTTCCGCGCCACCTCACGCACGCACACCCACCGCAGCACCCTGCCCCGCACACCTGCCGCACCCTGCCCCGCCCACCGGCGCATACCCTGCCTGAGTGAGCGAGAACAGCACGCAGAAGTGGACCGCGGGCGCGGCGACCGGGATCGGATCGATGCCGGGCGGTGACGCGCGGGAGGCGGCCAAGACCGTCACCGGATCGCTGGAGACCTTCCCGTATCTGCCGGAGCTCCCTGCCCGCGGGCCCGGTGCCGACATGATCGGCCGGACCCTCGGGATGCTGGTCGAGGTCTACGGCCATGTGGAGCCCAGCGGCTGGCGGATCAGCGACCGGCCGGGCCGGGACACCCGGCGGGCGCACTCCTGGCTCGGGGAGGATCTCGACGCCCTGGAGGAGTTCACCCAGGGGTACGAGGGCCCGCTGAAGGTCTCCGCGGTCGGCCCGTGGACCCTGGCCGCCGCCCTGGAGCTGCGCAACGGCGAGGCGGCCGTCGGTGACCCCGGTGCCTGCCGGGATCTTGCGGCGTCCCTGGCGGAGGGGCTGCGCGGCCATCTCGCGGACGTACGGCGGCGGATCCCCGGCGCCCGGGTCGTGCTGCAGCTCGACGAGCCGTCGTTGACGGCGGTGCTCCAGGGGCGGGTGAAGACGGCGAGCGGCTACCGCACCCACCGGGCGGTGGACCGGGCGGTCGTCGAGGGCGCGCTGCGTGATCTTGTCGCAGTGGCGGAGGGCGGCCCCGTGGTCGTCCACTCGTGCGCGCCCGAGGTGCCCTTCGGGCTGCTGCGGCGGGCCGGTGTCACGGGCGTCTCGTTCGATTTCTCGCTGCTCACCGAGCGTGAGGAGGAGACGATCGGGGAGGCCGTCGAGGGCGGGACGACGCTGTTCGCGGGCGTGGTGCCGGGCGTGGACAGCCGATTGTCAGACCCTGCCGGTAGCGTCATGGGTGTCAGGACGCTGTGGCGCAGGCTGGGGCTGGCGCCGGGGACTCTGAGCGAGTCCGTGGTCATCACTCCGTCGTGCGGTCTGGCGGGCGCTTCGCCCGCTTATGCCCGCTCTGCTCTCGCCCACTGCGTCCGGGCGGCGAGATCACTCGCAGACAACCCTGAGTGACCGCACTCAAGGACCACGGGAGGACAAGACGGTGGCTGGCGAACAGCACGCAGCGGAATCCAAGGTGCCCGCCGCGGCGCGGGAGGAGCACGCGCAGCTCGCTGAGCAGATCGAGGAGCACCGCTTCCGGTATTACGTGAAGGACGCCCCGGTCGTCAGCGACGCGGAGTTCGACAAGCTGCTGCGCTCCCTGGAGGCCCTGGAGAACGAGCACCCCGAGCTGCGCACCCCCGATTCCCCGACCCAGAAGGTCGCCGGGGCCTACGCCACGGAGTTCACCGAGGTCGAGCACCGCGAACGGATGCTCTCGCTCGACAACGCCTTCGACAACGAGGAGTTGGCGGGCTGGGCCGAGCGGATCGCCGGTGAGCTGGGCGGCGATCCCAAGAGCGCGGGGTATCACTTCCTGTGCGAGCTGAAGGTCGACGGTCTCGCCGTCAACCTCACCTATGAGCAGGGCCGGCTGACCCGCGCCGCCACCCGCGGCGACGGCCGTACGGGCGAGGACATCACCCCCAACGTCCGTACGATCGCCGAGATCCCGCACCGCCTGAAGGGCGACACGATCCCGGATCTGGTCGAGGTGCGCGGGGAGGTCTTCTTCCCGATGGAGAAGTTCCTCGCGCTCAACGAGCGGCTGGTGGCCGACGGCAAACCGCCGTTCGCCAACCCCCGTAACGCCGCGGCCGGTTCGCTGCGCCAGAAGGACCCCAAGATCACCGCCAGCCGCCCGCTGCACATGGTCGTCCATGGCATCGGTGCCCGCGACGGCCTGGAGATCGACCGGCTGTCGGAGGCCTACGACCTGCTCAAGGAGTGGGGCCTGCCGACGGCCACGCACAACAGGGTCGTCGACTCCCTGGAGTCCGTACGGGAGTTCATCGACCATTACGGCGACGCCGAGACCCGCCGTACGGCCGTCGAGCACGAGATCGACGGCGTGGTCGTCAAGCTGGACGAGATCCGGCTCCAGGGGCGGCTGGGCTCGACCTCGCGGGCGCCGCGCTGGGCGATCGCCTGGAAGTACCCGCCGGAGGAGGTCAACACCAAGCTGGTCGACATCCGCGTCGGCGTCGGCCGTACGGGACGGGTCACGCCGTATGCCGTGGTCGAGCCGGTGACGGTGGCGGGGTCCGAGGTGGAGTTCGCCACCCTGCACAACCAGGACGTGGTCAAGGCCAAGGGGGTGCTGATCGGGGACACCGTCGTGATCCGCAAGGCCGGCGATGTCATCCCGGAGATCCTGGGACCGGTCGTCGATCTGCGGGACGGCGGTGAGCGGGAGTTCGTGATGCCGGCCGAGTGCCCCGAGTGCGGGACGGCGCTGCAGCCCGCCAAGGAAGGCGATATCGACCTGCGGTGCCCCAATGCCCGCGCCTGCCCCGCCCAGATCCGTGAGCGGCTGTTCTACCTGGCCGGCCGCAAATGTCTGGACATCGAGAACTTCGGCTATGTCGCGGCGACGGCACTCAGCCAGCCGCTGGAGCCCGCGGAGCCGCCGCTGAAGGACGAGGGCGATCTTTTCGGCCTTTCCATCGAACAGCTGCTGCCCATCAAGTCCTATGTCCTCGACCCCGATTCCGGTCTGCCCAAGCGGGACCCGAAGACCGGCGAGGAGAAGGTCGTCACCTTCTTCGCCAACCAGAAGGGCGAGCCGAAGAAGAACGCCCTGGCCATGCTGGAGAACATCCAGGCGGCCAAGCAGCGCCCGCTGGCCCGGATCATCACCGGTCTGTCGATCCGGCATGTGGGCCCGGTGGCGGCCGAGGCGCTGGCGCGGGAGTTCCGCTCGATCGACCGCATCCGGGAGGCGGACGAGACGGAGCTGGCCGCCGTCGACGGTGTCGGGGCCACGATCGCCGCCTCGCTGAAGCAGTGGTTCGCCGAGGAGTGGCACCAGCAGATCATCGAGAGCTGGCGGGCCGCGGGCGTCCGAATGGAGGAGGAGCAAACGGGTGAAGAGGGCCCGCGGCCGCTGGAAGGCGTCACCGTCGTCGTAACGGGCACACTTCAGTCACACACCAGAGATGGCGCGAAAGAGGCCCTCCAGAACCTCGGAGCGAAGGTGACCGGTTCCGTTTCGAAGAAGACCGGATTCGTAGTGGTGGGCGACAACCCTGGTTCGAAGTACGACAAGGCCATGCAGTTGAAGGTCCCCGTGTTGGACGATGATGGCTTCGCGGTGCTGCTGGAGCAGGGTCCTGACGCAGCGCGAGCGGTAGCTGTCACTCCACCTGAGGAGGAGTGAGGTGTCACCTCATCGGCGCATACCAGATTGATCCGCGACGCCGGGTCGCATTCGGGCAACCGTCGTCGATCGCTGCCCGTCGCGGCCTTCCGCGGCCTACTGTTGAGGAGTGCGCCTGCCGTGGCGCGGGCACAGCCGGCTGTGAGAGGGATCGGAATGAAACCGACCGACAGCGCCGCTCCGGCGTCGCGGCTCCGGCGGCTCGTCGTGCCCGCGCTGCCCGCGACCATCGTCACCGTGGCGGGCCTCGCGCTCGCCACGGGCGTCATCGTGACTCTCGGGGAGGGTGAGGCACTGTTCCCCGGCGGCTCCGTGGGCTGGTCGCTGGCGATCCTCACCGGCATCATCGTCGGCCACCTGGTCGCCCTCGGCCGGGACCGCTGGTGGGGCGGCACGGGCTCCGGCGCCGCCCTCGCGCTCGCCGTCCTGCTGCTGTACGGCTGGATGCCCGCCGTCCTCGTCAGCCTCTCCGTGGTCGTCCTGGTCGGTGCCGCCCGGCGCCACCGCTGGCGACAGGCCGTGGTGCACGGTGCCGTGGACATCCTCGGCCTCGGCACCGCGGCGCTCGGCCTCGCCGCGTTCGGCGTGGTCTCCAGCGTCCGCCACCCCTGGGCCCCGCCGTCCTGGAACCTCGCCGTCCTCCCCGAAGTCGTCGTCACCGCCGCCGGCTACCTCTTCGTCAGCCGCGGTCTGCTCTGGGTCAGCCTCACCCCCCGCACCGGCCAGCTGCCCGCCATCCCCCGAACGGCCGTGGTCCGTCAGGCACTCGTCGGTATCGCGCTGCTCGGCATCTCCCCGCTGATCGCCGTCTGCGCCATCCACGCCCCCCTGCTGCTGCCGCTGTTCGCGGTCCCGCTCATCGCGCTGGACTCCACCCTCTGGATAGCCCGCGCCCGCGCCGAGGAGCAGCTGCGCGACCCGCTCACGGGCCTGCCCAACCGCCAGTGGCTGCTGGAGCGCACCTGGACCGCCCTGGACGACGCCGAGCGCGTCGGCGCCCGCTCGGCGCTGGTCCTCATCGACCTGGACCGCTTCCGCTCCGTCAACGACACCCTCGGCCACCTCGCCGGCGACCGCCTGCTGCTGCAGATCGCCGACCGCCTGCGGCACGCCCTCCCGCGCGGCGCCGAGGCGGCCCGGCTCGGCGGCGACGAGTTCGCCGTCCTGCTGCCCACCACCGACTCCCTCACCAGCTCCCAGCGGGCGGCCCGCAACCTCGTCGCCGCCCTCGGCTCCCCGCTGGACCTCGACGGACTGACCCTCGTGCTCGAAGCCAGCGCGGGGGTCGCCGTCTTCCCCGACCACGCCCTCGACGCCGAGGGGCTGCTGCGCCGCGCCGATGTGGCGATGTATCAGGCCAAGCGCGACCGCAGCGGTGTCGAGCTCTACGAGGCCAAGCGGGACGGCAACACCCCCGACCGGCTCGGCCTGTTGGGCGATCTGCGCCGCGCCCTGGACGCCGGCGACGTCGAGCTGCACTACCAGCCCAAGGTCGGCTTCGACGGGCATGTCGCCGGACTGGAGGCACTGGTCCGCTGGGTGCACCCGGACCGCGGCCGGGTGCCACCGGACGAGTTCATCGCCATCGCCGAGTCCTCCGGACTGATGCCCCGGCTGACGGAGTACGTCCTGGAGACCGCGCTCGCCCAGGTGGCGCGCTGGCGCGCGATGGGCCTGGAGGTGCCGGTCGCCGTCAATGTCTCCCCGCGGGACGTGCACTCCCCGGGCTTCGCCGGAGCGGTCGCCGCGCGGCTCGCCCGGCACCGGGTCCCACCGGGCGCCCTCCAACTGGAGATAACCGAGCATGTCCTCCTGGAGGATCCGCAGCGGGCCGCGGACACCCTCGCCGGGCTCACCGCGCACGGCGTCAAGATGTCCCTCGACGACTTCGGCACCGGCTACTCCTCCCTCGTCCACCTGAGGCGCCTCCCGGTCAGCGAGCTCAAGATCGACCGCTCGTTCGTGGCCCGGCTGGCCGTCGACACCGAGGACGCGGAGATCGTCCGCTGCACCCTCGACCTCGCCCACTCCCTCGGCCTCCTGGTCGTCGCGGAGGGCGTGGAGGACGACGAGACCTGGGAGCGGCTGCGCGACCTCGGCTGCGACGCCGTACAGGGCTGGCTGGTGGCCGCGGCGATGCCACCGGACGAAACCACGGCCTGGCTGAGAGCCCGCGGAGAACGCGGCTGGCAGCGCGAATCGGAGACGGCCGCCCTTGCGGCGGAGAAGGCCGCCGAGCGCCCTTCGGGACAGGTCTTGAACTGACCCGGCCACCGGCCGTCCCGTGTCCCCGCTCCGAAGAACCCGCGCAGCCGCCCACGGCCGAGGACCGGCCCGACGAGGAAGAGCACGGACCGCCGTCCGGGCAGTCCGGGTCCGATACGTCCGACGCGCCCATCGAGCCCGCCCCGCATGTCGAGCCCGGCACGAACGGCCCGCCCGCGGTGCCCGCCCCGCCCGACGGGCCCGGCGCGTCCGACGAGCCCGCTGCGCATGTCGAGTCCGTCGCATCCGACGAGCCCGCCTCGCCCGACGATCCCATCGAGCCCACCCGGCCCACCCGGCCCACCGAGCCCGCCTCGCCCGACGATCCCACCGAGCCCACCCGGCCCGGCGACCCCGCCTCGCCCGACAACCCCGCCAGGCCCGCCCCGTCCCACGAGCCGGACGAGCCCAAGGCGACGGACGAGGAGCCGGGCGAGGCACCGGACGACGTGCCGAACGAGGCACCGGACGACGTGCCGAACGAGGCACCGGACGACGTGCCGGAAGACGTCGATGAGCCATCCCCGCCGGAGGCTCCCTAGCAGGCCGCGGTGTGCGTCGGGGGATCTTGAAAACGGTCCGTGCGCGGCGCCCGCGGCCGCCCCCGGCGAAACGGTTTCGCGGCAGCTCTTCCGTACGCCATAGGATTGGGCCGGAAAAGTTCACAGGAGCATTCACCGAGAAGACTCCGCCTGGACATTCCGCCCGGAACACTCCGCCCAAGAACACCAGAGGATCGCTGCATGCCTGGCATCACGCGCGAGGAGGTCGCTCACCTCGCCCGGCTGGCACGTCTGGAGCTGAAGGCCGAAGAGCTCGACCACTTCGCCGGACAGCTCGACGACATCATCGGCGCGGTCGCCCGCGTCTCCGAGGTCGCCGATCAAGACGTACCGCCGACCTCCCACCCGCTGCCCCTGACCAACGTCATGCGGCCGGACGAGGTCCGTCCGTCGCTGACCCCCGAGCAGGCGCTCTCCGGCGCCCCGGCCCAGGAGCAGCAGCGTTTCAAGGTGCCGCAGATCCTGGGGGAGGAGTGACCGACATGGCAGACCTGATCAAGCTCACCGCCGCCGAGATCGCGGCGAAGATCGCCTCCGGCGAGCTCACCGCCGTCGAGGTGACCGAGGCCCACCTGGCCCGCATCGAGGCCGTCGACGAGAAGGTGCACGCCTTCCTGCACGTCGACCGTGAGGGCGCGCTCGCCCAGGCCCGCGCCGTGGACGAGAAGAAGGCCCGCGGCGAGAAGCTCGGCCCGCTGGCCGGTGTCCCGCTCGCGCTCAAGGACATCTTCACGACGGAGGGCATTCCCACCACCGTCGGCTCGAAGATCCTCGAAGGCTGGCTGCCGCCGTACGACGCGACGCTGACCAAGAAGCTCAAGGCCGCCGACGTCGTCATCCTCGGCAAGACCAACATGGACGAGTTCGCCATGGGGTCGTCGACGGAGAACAGCGCCTACGGGCCGACCGGCAACCCCTGGGACCTGACCAAGATCCCCGGCGGCTCCGGCGGCGGCTCCAGCGCCGCCCTCGCCTCCTACGAGGCCCCGCTCGCCATCGGCACGGACACCGGCGGCTCCATCCGCCAGCCCGCGTCCGTCACCGGCACGGTCGGCGTCAAGCCCACCTACGGCGGCGTCTCCCGCTACGGCATGGTGGCCTTCTCCAGCTCCCTGGACCAGGGCGGGCCCTGCGCCCGTACGGTCCTGGACGCGGCGCTGCTCCACGAGGTCATCGCCGGCCACGACCCGCTGGACTCCACCTCCATCGACGCGCCGGTCCCGGCGGTCGTCGAGGCGGCCCGCAACGGCAGCGTCGAGGGCATGCGCGTCGGCGTCGTCAAGCAGTTCCGCGGCGAGGGCTACCAGGCCGGTGTCATCCAGCGCTTCGACGAGTCGGTCGCGCTGATGAAGGAGCTGGGCGCCGAGATCGTCGAGCTGGACTGCCCGTCCTTCGACCTCGCGCTGTCCGCGTACTACCTCATCGCGCCCTCGGAGTGCTCCTCCAACCTGGCCCGCTTCGACGCCATGCGCTACGGCCTGCGGGTCGGCGACGACGGCAGCAAGTCCGCCGAGGACGTCACGGCCCTGACCCGTGAGGCCGGCTTCGGCCCCGAGGTCAAGCGCCGGATCATGCTCGGTACGTACGCGCTCAGCTCCGGCTACTACGACGCGTACTACGGCTCCGCCCAGAAGGTGCGGACGCTGATCACCCGCGACTTCGAGAAGGCCTTCGAACAGGTCGACGTGATCGTTTCGCCGACCACGCCGACCACCGCCTTCCCGATCGGCGAACGCGCCGACGACCCGATGGCGATGTACCTCGCCGACCTGTGCACGATCCCCACCAACCTGGCAGGCAACGCGGCGATGTCGCTGCCCTGCGGCCTGGCCCCCGAGGACGGGATGCCGGTGGGCCTGCAGATCATCGCTCCTGCCATGGCCGACGACCGGCTCTACAAGGTCGGTGCCGCGGTCGAGGCCGCGTTCACCGCCAAGTGGGGCCACCCGCTGCTTGAGGAGGCACCTGCACTGTGAGCGCCATGACCAAGAAGGCCAAGAACTTCAAGAAGTCCAAGGGCGGCCTGTATCTGTCGATCGGCAGCACCGCGTTCGGCGCCCTCAGCGTCGCGAAGCAGGCCAAGCTGGCCCGTCAGGAGAACGACACGCTCCGACTGATCGACGCCGCCGTCTCGGCCGCGGCGATCGTCACCGGCCTGGCGATCCTCTACCGCGAACTGAAGCGCCTGGGCGACGACGACGTCCTGCTGGGCTGAGAGGGAAAGTTTCACCGTGACTGTCACTGACCTGGTGTCGTACGAGGACGCCCTCGCGACGTACGACCCCGTCATGGGCCTGGAGGTCCATGTCGAGCTCGGCACCAAGACCAAGATGTTCTGCGGGTGTTCCACCACCCTGGGCGCGGATGCCAATGCGCAGACCTGCCCCACCTGCCTGGGCCTGCCCGGCTCGCTGCCCGTCGTCAACGCGATCGGCGTCGAGTCCGCGATCAAGATCGGCCTGGCGCTGAACTGCTCCATCGCCGAGTGGTGCCGCTTCGCCCGGAAGAACTACTTCTATCCGGACATGCCCAAGAACTTCCAGACCTCCCAGTACGACGAGCCGATCGCCTTCGACGGCTACCTCGACGTACAGCTGGAGGACGGGGAGATCTTCCGGGTGCACATCGAGCGCGCCCACATGGAGGAGGACACCGGCAAGTCCACCCACATCGGTGGCGCCACCGGCCGTATCCACGGCGCCCGGCACTCCCTCCTGGACTACAACCGTGCCGGTATCCCGCTCATCGAGATCGTCACCAAGCCCATCGAGGGCGCGGGCGAGCGGGCCCCCGAGGTCGCCAAGGCGTACGTCGCCGAGCTGCGCGAGCTCATCAAGGCGCTGGGCGTCTCCGAGGCACGCATGGAGCAGGGCCAGATGCGCTGCGACGTGAACCTCTCGCTGCGCCCCAACGGCACCGAGAAGTTCGGTACGCGTTCGGAGACCAAGAACGTCAACTCCCTGCGCTCCGTGGAGCGTGCGGCCCGGTTCGAGATCCAGCGGCACGCCGCGGTGCTCTCCTCCGGCGGCACGATCGTCCAGGAGACCCGGCACTTCCACGAGGAGGACGGCTCCACGACGGCCGGCCGCATCAAGGACAACGCCGAGGACTACCGCTACTTCCCCGAGCCGGACCTGGTGCCGGTGGCCCCCTCCCGTGAGTGGGTCGAGGAACTGCGCGCGGCGCTCCCCGAGCTGCCGCGGGTGCGCCGCAACCGGCTGCGCGAGGAGTGGGGCATCTCCGAGCACGACATGCAGTCGATCCTCAACGCGGGCGCGGTCGACCTGATCACCGCCACCGTCGACGCCGGTGCGGACTCCGCCTCGGCCCGTAAGTGGTGGATGGGCGAGCTGGCGCGCCGCGCCAACGAGGACGGCGTCGAGCTGGCCGCCCTGCCGATCACCCCCGAGCAGGTCGCCCGGGTCACCGCGCTGGTCGCCGACGGCTCGCTCAACGACAAGCTGGCCCGCCAGACCATCGAGGGCGTGCTGGCCGGCGAGGGCGACCCGGACACCGTCGTCGAGAAGCGCGGTCTGAAGGTCGTCTCCGACGAGGGCGCCCTGGGCACCGCCGTCGAGGAGGCGATCGCCGCCAACGCCGCCATCGCCGACAAGATCCGCGGCGGCAAGGTGGCCGCGGCCGGCGCCCTGGTCGGCGCGGTCATGAAGGCCACGCGGGGCCAGGCGGACGCGGCCCGGGTGCGCGAGCTGATCCTGGAGAAGCTGGGCGTCGAAGGCTGACGCGCGCTGCTTCTTGTGCGTGAGGCCGAGCGGCCGTCCCTCTACGGAGGGGCGGCCGCTTCGTCGTTCCGGGTCCCGCTCAGTGGCCCAGTCGTTCCAGCGCGGCGAGTGGATAGCGTTCGCCGGCGACGGCGTCGGCGGGTACGGCCGCGCGGAGTTGGTCCGTCTGCTCGGGGGTCAGGGTGATCCCGGCCGCCGCCGCGTTCTCGTCCAGGTAGCTGCGGCGCTTGGTGCCGGGGATCGGGACGATGTCCTCGCCCTGGGCGAGCAGCCAGGCGAGGACGGCCTGCGCAGGGGTGCAGCCGAAGGACTCGGCGGTGGTCCGCACGGCCCTGACGAGGCGCAGATTGCGGTCGATGTTCTCCTCGGCGAACCGCGGCCACCGGCGGCGGGCGTCCTCGGCGGTGAGATCGTCGCGTGCGGCGAGCGCGCCGGTCAGCATCCCGCGCCCGAGCGGTGAGTACGCCACGATGCCGATGCCGAGCTCCCGGCAGGTCGCCAGCATCTCGCCCTCCACGACCTCGCGGGTGAAGAGGGAGTACTCCAACTGCACGGCGCTGATGGGGTGGACGGCATGCGCCCGCCGCAGCGTCTGCGGGCTGATCTCGCTGAGGCCGAGGTGGCGTACGGCACCGTCGGCGACGAGGCCGGCCATCGCCCCGACCGTCTCCTCGATGGGGACGGCCGGATCACGGCGGTGCATGTAGTAGAGGTCGATGTGGTCCGTACCGAGGCGGCGCAGCGAGGCGTGGCAGGCCTCGCGCACCCAGGCGGCGGAGGTGTCGACCTCGTTCACCCGTCCCGTGGCGGCGTCGTGCCGCAGCCCGAACTTGGTGGCCAGCACCAGCTCGTCCCGCTGCGCGGCGGTACGGCTGCGCAGCCAGCGGCCGAGGAACTCCTCGTTGGCGCCGCGCCCGTAGGCGTCCGCGGTGTCGAGCAGCGTGACGCCGAGCTCGACGGCGCGGTCGAGCGTACGGAGCGACTCGGCGTCGTCCGGGACGCCGTACGAGGTGGACATCCCCATACAGCCGAGGCCGAGCGGGGAGACGGTTGGGCCGTGGGCGCCCAGCTGGCGGACCTTCATCGTCACCTCTGTGAACGTCAGTTGGCGACGTCGGCCAGAAAGGCGGACCAGGCGGCGGCACTCAGGGTGAGTATCGGGCCGCCGGGGTTCTTGGAGTCGCGGATGTGTATGGCGTGGGGGCAGCTGGCCACTTCTACGCAGTTGCCGCCTGCGCTGCCGCTGTAGCTGGACTTGAACCAGTTAAGACCGCGAGAGAAGTGCTGGGCTGCTGTGCTGGTCATGACTCTCCTAGCAAGTCGTCCAGCAGGCTCTTCGTCTCCTCAGGGGTGAGGGCCTGCGACCGCAGCATCCCATATACCTGTTGATACACGCTGACCTGATCTGGATCGTCGACCAGGAAGCTGATCCGTTGCGCTTCGATGTAGGCGAGATACTCATGATCGGGTTTCTCCAGCAGGACCAGCAGGACCAGCAGGACCAGCAGGACCAGCAGGACCAGCAGGACCAGCGGGCCGTCCAGGGCGGCATGGGTGCATCGGGCCGTCGGCATGATCTGAAGCCCTAAGAAAGGGAGTTCGGCGCAGGAGCGGAGATGGCGGAGCTGTGCGCGCAGGAGTCCCTGACTGCCGATCGGTCGATGGAGGACCGCCTCTTCCAGGATGAAGTTGAGCATGGGGCGGGGCGTCTTACGCTCCAGCAGCTTCTGTCGGCTGATGCGTCCTGAAACCCATTCCTCGGCCTGTTCCTCGTCCAGTGGTGGGTAGAGGGAGTCGAAGGTTGCTCGTACGTACGGCTCGGTCTGCAAAAGCCCCGGCACCACCTGGTTCTGATACGACAGCAGCGTCAGCGCCTCCTCCTCGTGCTCCACCAAGTCCTGCACGAACGCCGGCAGCTTCTCCCGCTCCGGGACCTTCGCCACCGCGACCGCCAACGGGTGCGCTACCGGCGGGAGCGCCGATCCGTGCCGCTGGCAAGGGAGTTCGCCCGTCATGCGCTCGCCGACTGGGACCTGGAGAGCCGGGCGGACGACGTTCTGCTCTGCGTCAGCGAACTGGCGACCAATGCCCTGCTGCACGGTGTGCCGCCCGGTCGTGAGTACCGGCTGTGTCTGTCGCTGTACGAGGACGGGCTGCTGCGTGCGGAGGTGCACGACAGCGGGGGCGGCGAGCCGCGGGTTCCGGTGCGCGGCGCGGCGGAAGAGGAGTGCGGGCGGGGGCTGTTGCTGGTGTCCGCGCTCGCGGACAAGTGGGGGGTCGGGGAGCGCGATCCGGGCAAGGTCGTGTGGTGTGAGTGGTGGCCGGAGTTCGGGGGCGGTCCGCGGTGACCGGGCGCGGGCGGCCGGTGCGGGTCAGCGGCAGCCCATGGTGTCGGCGACCTTGGTCAGGACGGCGCGTTTGATCGCCGCGTACTGTGCGTCCGAACCCGTGGCTATGACGTGCACATAGCGGCTGCCCGGGCCCTTGGCGCACTCCAGTGCCGTGGCCGCGTCGCGGTCGAAGCGGAGGTCCTTGTCCGTCAGCTTCAAGGGCAGGGCGGACGAGACCTGTACCCGGGCCCGGACGCCGGTCGGCGAGAAGGCGTCCAGGGTCGCCCGGTCGCGCAGCACGAGCGCCGAGAAAAGTCCCAGGTCGAGCGCGTCGTCGCCCTCCTCCAGGGCGGAGCACCTGCTGACCGGGTCGTCGCTGAAGCCGCCGAACCGGTACACCTTCCCGTCGGCCCACTTCCGTACGGTCCTGGCGTCCGCCACGCCGCAGGGCGTCTCGCCGCGCGAGAGGCGCACGGGCTTCGGCGCGGGCCAGGTGAAGCTCCGGGGGACGGGGAAGGGCTTGCCGCCGCACCGGGCTATCTGGGCGTTGCCGACGGCGAGCAGGCTCCTGGCGGCGAAGTCCGAGGCGGTGTGCCGGTCCGCCCCGGCGCTGGGGACGTTGATGTGCGCCAGCTTGTTGTGGCACTGGGGGAGGCGGAGCCAGCCGTCGACCCGGTTGCGGTTCGGCTTGATCATCCCGGGCAGGCCGTGGCGGAGCGGGACGGTGCCGAGGCCCCACCACAGGTGCGCCTTGAGCGGGGTCTTCATGACGGTGGCGTCGAGCCGCCAATCGCCCCGCTGTACCGTGCAATCCGGGTCGCCCCACCGGTCCTTCGTCTCCGTGACCTCCCAGGGGGCGTCGCCGGACGGGGCCGCCTTGGTCAGCAGCGAGCGGTCCAGGGAGCTCCAGCACGCCCGGTCGGGCAGGGCGCCGCTCCAGGGCCACTTGTCGTTCACCGTGCCCCAGACGGCGAGGAGCAGCGCGGCCGTGGCCAGGGCGACCGCTGGCCACAGCTGCTTGAGGCGCGGCGTGCGGCCTCCCGTGTTCGCCGGATGTTCGACTTCCCCCATGCCAACTGAACCTAGGTTGTGGTCCTTTGACGCCGCAACCGCCTGTGGACGGTTCCCGGAGTTGTCACCCCGCTGCCTATCGCCGGTCACGGGAGTCCGCTAGCGTCCCCGTCGCCCCATCGCAATGGATTGAGTGCAGACCATTGGCTGACTGATGGACCGTCGACTGGGAGGTCGGGCGTGGCACCTGAGGTATCGCGTAGACGGGTACTGGGAGTGGGCGCGGCGGCGGGCGCGGCGATGGCCGGGTCGCTGCTGCCGCCGTCGCTGCAGCGGGCGCTGGCGGACGACGCGGCGCGGCCGGTGCGTGGCGGGGGCGGAATCGAGGACGTCAAGCACGTCGTTGTGCTGATGCAGGAGAACCGCTCCTTCGACCACTACTTCGGGATGCTGCGCGGAGTACGCGGCTACGCCGACCGCAACGCGATCGAGCTGCCCGGCGGCCGGAGCGTCTACGAGCAGCCGGGGCTGCTGGGCCTCGGGACCGTTCTGCCCTTCCCGGTGCGTGAGGCGGCCGCCGCGCAGAAGAAGGACCTGCAGTACATCGGCGCGCTGGACCACAGCTGGTTCGGCGGGGCCGTGGCGTGGAACGGCGGCTGGATGAACGGCTGGGTCACCGCCAAGACGGCCGCCACCATGGCCCACTACGACCGGCAGGACGTCCCGCTGCACTACGAGCTCGCGGACACCTTCACCGTCTGCGACGCCTACCACTCCTCGATCCACTCCTCCACCAGCCCCAACCGCAACCACCTGGTGAGCGGCTGGACGGGCTACGAGCCCAACGGGAAGCGGGCGGTGGGCAACGACGCCTACGAGGAGGACACCCACTCCGGCTACACCTGGACCACCTACGCCGAGCGGCTGGAGCAGGCCGGCCGCAGCTGGCGGGTCTACCAGGAGTGGGACAACTTCACCGACAACAACCTGGAGTTCTACGCCCCCTTCAAGGCGGTCGCGAAGAAGGCCCTGGCAAAGGTGGACGGGGTGCAGAACATGACCGCCTTCTACGGGAAGGTGGCGGGCGCCGACGAGGCCGGGCGCAGGCGGCTGCAGGGGCTGCTGGAGGAGGGCGTCAAGGGGCTGAGCCGCGCGGAGCGGAGCCTGTGCGAGCGGGCGCTGCGGCGGGGCGAGCCGGACACCACGGCGAGCGCGTTCGCCGCGGACGTGGCGCGCGGCACGCTGCCCGAGGTGTCCTACCTCGTGCCGTCCGCGGCGGACTCCGAGCACCCCGGCTCGTCCTCCCCGGTCGAGAGCGCCACCATCGTCTACAAGGTGCTGGACGCGCTCGGCAGGAACCCGGACGTCTGGCGGCACACCGCGCTCTTCCTGACCTACGACGAGAACGACGGGTTCTTCGACCATGTGCCGCCGCCGGTGCCGCCCGCCGGGACCGACGGGGAATTCTGGGACGGCCGGCCGACGGGTCTGGGCATCCGGGTGCCGATGATCGTCATCTCGCCGTGGACGGTCGGCGGCTACGCCTGCTCCCAGGTCTTCGACCACACCTCGATCACCCGGTTCCTGGAGCGCTGGACGGGGATCGAGGAGCCCAACATCAGCGCCTGGCGGCGTACCGTCTGCGGCGATCTGACCGCCGCCTTCGACTTCTCCCGCGGGCGTCGGCAGCCGTCGGTCCGGCAGCCCGGCCCGGTCCCGGCGTTCAGCGGGCGCTGGGCGCCGCGGCCCCCGGCCCGGCAGACGCTGCCGCGGCAGGAGCGCGGCAGCCGCCCGGCCAGGGCGCTGCCCTACCAGCCGGACGCCGACGGCGGCCTCGACCCGGGCGCCGCGGTCTTCCGCATGGCCGTCCGCAACGCCGGCAAGGCCTCCGCGCATCTGGCGCTCTATCCGTACGCGAAGGAATTCGACGCGCCGCAGCACCGGGATGTGCGGGGGAAGGGGGAGTGGGAGGTGCCGGTGAAGGAGGGCAGGTACCGCTTCGCGGTGACGGGGCCGAACGGCTTCCGGCGGGAATTCGCCGGTACCGGTAGGGGCGCGGCCGCGGCCGTCACGATCAGCACGCGGATCGACGCCGGGCGGCAGGAGCTCCATCTGACCGTCCTCAACCACAGCCGTACCGAGCTGACCTTCACCCTCGCCCCGCTGGCCTATACGGACGCCGCGCCGCGCACGGTGAAGGTGAAGGCCGGCGGCAGCCGCACCGTCGCGCATCCCGCCGCGGCCGCGCACGGCTGGTACGACCTCGCTCTCACGGTCGCCGAGGACCCGTCCTTCCGCCGCCGGCTGATGGGGCATGTCGAGAACGGCAAGGAGTCGGTCACCGGCTGAGACGCGGTGTACGGGGCGGGGAAGGGGACGAGGTCCTTTTCTGACCTCTTTGTGGGGAAGTCCACAAAGAGGTCAAAGGATCTCTTCCGGCTGCGATTCTGCTCCGGAGAGGCGGACCGGGCGCTTCCGCTTTCGGGCGGGCGACGGCCCGCCCCGTCCCCGTACATCCGCGCTCGGCACCGCCCGTCCCTGGGAGATATCGACGCACAACCCGGGAAGCAGACGAGGTCCGTGACCGCTCTGGCTCGGTGGTGTCTCAGGCGCCGCATCGTGGTGATCGTGCTCTGGCTCGCCGCCTTCGCGGGGGTCGCCGTGGCCGCGGGAGTGACGGGGGCCGCGTACTCGAACAACTACGAGGTGCCCGGGACCGAATCCGGGCAGGCGAGCGCCCGTATGGCGAAAGCCTTCCCGGAGCGCTCCGGGGACAGCGACACCCTCGTGTGGCACACGGACTCCGGAACGGTGCGCTCCGCCGCCGTGAAGAAGACCATGCGGCACACCCTGGAGAAGATCGCCGCCCTGCCCGGTGTCTCCGAGGTGGAGAGCCCCTACGGCAGGCACGCCGACGGCCCCGGCGCACGGCAGATCAGCAAGGACGGGCACACCGCCTACGCCTCCGTGCTCTTCGACCGGCGCACCGACGACCTGGACGTCGACCAGGTCCAGAAGGTCGTCGACACCGCGCAGACCGCGTCCCGCCCGGGCCTCCAGGTCGAGCTGGGCGGCGCCGGCATCGCGCTGACCGAGGCGCCCCGGGCCCAGCTCCCGGAAATCATCGGGCTGTGCGCCGCGGCCGTGGTGCTCTTCCTCGCCTTCGGCTCGCTCGCCGCGACCTTCCTGCCGATCATCACCGCGCTCGCCGCCGTCGGCACCGCCTCGGCCGGTATCACCCTGCTCAGCCACGCCATGACCGTCGCCGACTTCGCCCCCATGCTCGGCATGCTGATCGGGCTCGGCGTCGGCATCGACTACGCGCTGTTCATCGTCACCCGGCACCGCAAGGGCCTCCGGGAGGGCCTGCCGGTCGACGAGGCGGCCACCCGGGCCGTCGCGGTGTCCGGGCGCGCGGTCGTCTTCGCCGGTGCCACGGTCTGTATCGCCCTGCTGGGCATGCTGATCCTGCGGCTGAGCTTCCTCAACGGAGTCGCCCTCGCCGCCTCGCTCACCGTCGTCCTGACCGTGGCCGCCGCCGTCACCCTGCTGCCGGCGCTCCTCGGGCTGATCGGGATGCGGGCGCTGAGCCGTCGCGAGCGCCGCCGGCTGGCCGAGCAGGGGCCGCGGCCCGAGCGGACCACCGGTATCGCCGCCCGCTGGTCCGGCTTCGTCGAGCGGCATCCCAAACTGCTGGGCACCGTCGCGGCGGCCGTCATGCTCGCCCTGGCGCTGCCGGCCTTCGGTCTGCATCTGGGCACCTCCGACCAGGGCAACAACCCGGCCACGTCGACCACCCGCAAGGCGTACGACCTGCTCGCGGGCGACGGTCACGGGAGCGGCTTCGGCCCCGGCGCCAACGGGCCGCTGACGCTCGTCGGCACCCTGGACGGCGCCAAGGACCGGATCGCGTTCGACGCCCTGCCGGACCGGCTGCGGGACACCCCCGGCGTCGCCCGGGTCAGCCGTCCCGTGTTCGACGGCGGCCACAGCACCGGCGTGATCACCGTCGTACCCACCAGCTCACCGCAGTCCCGGCAGACCTCCGACCTGGTGGAACGCCTGCGGACGGAGGTGCTGCCCGAGGCCGGGGGCGCGGCCACGCTGCGGGTACAGGTCGGCGGGATCACCGCAAGCTATGACGACTTCGCCTCCCTCATCGTCGGCAAACTGCCGCTCTTCATCGGCGTGGTGATCGCCCTGGGCTCGGTCCTGCTGCTGCTCGCCTTCCGCAGCATCGGCATCCCGCTCAAGGCCGCGCTGATGAATGTCGCGGCCGTGGCGTCGTCCTTCGGGATCGTGGTCGCGGTCTTCCAGTGGGGCTGGGGCAGCGAACTGCTGGGGCTGGGCAGCGCCGGCCCGATCGAACCGTTCCTGCCGGTCATCATGGTGTCGGTGCTCTTCGGACTGTCCATGGACTACCAGGTCTTCCTGGTCTCCCGGATGTACGAGGAGTGGCAGCTGACGCACAACAACCGCCGGGCGGTACGGGTCGGCCTCGCCGAGACCAGCCGCGTGATCAACTCTGCGGCGGTCATCATGATCGCGGTGTTCGGGGCCTTCGTCCTCAGCGGCGACCGGATCATCGCGATGTTCGGCATCGGCCTGGCCGCCGCCGTCGCCCTGGACGCCTTCGTACTCCGCACACTGCTGGTGCCCGCCCTGATGCATCTGCTGGGCGGCGCCAACTGGTGGCTGCCGTCCTGGCTCGACCGGTGGCTGCCCCGGATCAGCATCGAGCCGCCGCCGGAGCCGGGCGCGGTACGGCTGCCCGGCCCCCAGGACGGGGAAAAGCCGCTGGTGAGGGCCTAGGGCCGGTACCTGGACCCCGGTCCCGGGCCGCCGGTGCGCGATGTCCACGACCGGCGTGTCGCCGACTGTCGCCCGCTCACCGCCGCCGTTCTCATCCGACTCTCAGACGCGGCGCCTACGGTCGCGCCCATGGGTACCAGGACGACCGAGAAGAAGACCGACGACGAGAAGACCGTGCCGGCGCAGACCGCCACGGAGACGGCCGCGATCCCGGAGGCCACTGAGGCCGAGGCGGCCGGGAAGGCCGCCGCCAAGGCCGACGAGCAGACCGATGACAACGCCGCCCTCGCCGCGCAGGACGAGGCCAGTGACCTCGACGCGGGCGACGGCACCGACGAGCCCGGCCCGGACACCACCCCCGCAGCGACCTCCAACGGGATCGCCGCCGGCGCCGGTGCCGTCGTCGCCGCGGGGCTCGGCCTCGCGTCCGTGACCGGCACCTGGCTCGGCACGACGATGGCCGAGCGGGCCAACCTGCTGGGGCAGATCAAGCTCCAGTCGGGCAAGGCCCAGGCCGCCGAGCAGATCTCCGCCGTCTACGGCGCCTCCTGGCACACCAACGCCATGGTCAACGGCTTCTTCGCGCTCCTCGCCGTGATCGCCGGCGCCGTGGTGCTCACCCGCTCGCGCGCCACCTGGGTGCGGGCCGTGGCCTGGGGCGGACTGGCGCTGGGCGCGCTGGGCATCCTGATCTCCGCGGGCATGTACCTCGACCTCTTCGGCGGCATGCCCACCGTCCCCAAGATGCCGGCCGGCGGACCTGCTGCTCCGTAACACGGAAGCCGACGCCCGCCCAAGACCCACCGGTCCGTCCGGTGGGTCTTTGCCGTTCGGCGGGGGCGCGGCGGCCCCGCTGCCTCCGCTCCGGTGGCCGAAGCGACAGTTACCACCCCGTGTCACACCGGAAGCCGCAAGTTGATTGAGCCCTCACAGTCACCGAACTAACATGGGTAACTACCCTGTGTAGATCATTAGTTGGCCGGAAGGCCGCTAGTCGGCCGATGAGGTGAGATCCGCGAACAACTCCGTCGAACCCTCCTCCTTTCCGGATGATTCCGGAGCGGACTATTTCATCCGCGAGTACCGCACCGCCGTGAACCCCGCCCGGCGCGACCTCCTGGAGAACAAGCCGCCGCTGCTCCTCCTCAGTACGTCGGCGGACGCCCCGGAGTCCCACACCCACCGGGTCCTCGAAGCGCTGCGCTGGGCACTCGGACCCGAATACAAGCGCGTTCCGCACACGGTGCTGTACGCCGAGGGCGACGTGCCCCTGCTCACCGTCCAGGCGGGCACGGGCCTCGGATTCGACATCCCGCGGCGCTCGACCCCTGACCGCTTCCCCAACTTCTGGCTGATGGCGGATGTCATCGCCCAGATACAGGAAAGCCGTCCGGGCGGCGGCGGCCTGGGGGCGCGGAAGTTACGCGACCACGTCTACCGCCAGCGGGCCGAACGGGGCGGCCTCCCCGGCCTGTTGTGGCACATGGGCGGCACGGACACCGCGCCCATCGGCGGGGTGTACGGCTTCTTCGTCGGGCTCGTATGGCACTCCCTCACCCGGACCCTGCCCCGGTGGATCTGGGCCCGGCGGCAGAACCGCCGCCTCGTCAGGTCCAAGCGCAGCGGCTGGCTCGGCAAACACCTCAACGCGACCGCCGGCGGGGCGCCGGTGTTCGAACTCCTCGACCAGGTAGGGGCCCGCCAGTCGCCCCGGCTGAGTCTGGAGCCCAGCCATCCGCGCCACAAGGAGGGCCTCGCCGCCCTCGAACTCCTGCTGCTGCGCGCCCTGCTGGAGGACCTGCGCAAACCCGCCGTCGGACGGCTGCTGCCCAAGCGCCGCCGCAGGGTGGCCCGCCCCGTACTGCTGGTGGAGATTCCGCCGGAGGGCGCCCCGGGAGCCGACGCGGCGGAGCGGTTCCTGCGCGCGTTACACACCCTGCAGGCCGGGCTGGACGGGCCCGGTCCGCTCGTCATCGCGGTCGGCCATCCCTCCGGCTCCCTGCAGGCCGATCTGGGCGTGGAGCGCACCAACCTCCGCCGGGCGAGCAGCCTGCTCCACTCCAGCAACCCGCGGCCGGTCCTGGTGCCCCTGGAGGACGAGCCCTTCGAGCGCCCCGGACTGCAGATTCCCCCGGTACAGCCGCGGAAGTTCACGATGGGCTGGCGCGCCGTGACCGTCGTCGAACTGACCGCGCTGGCCACGCTCCTGGTCGGCGGCGCCTTCGCGCCCGGTTTCTGGGAAACGCCGCCGGACACCCGGTGCGTGGGCGGGGACCGGCCGGCCGCGGCCGGCAGCCAGACCGAGCGCGTCGAGGTCAGGCCGAAGGAGTGGTACCAGGATGTGCTGAACCGGATCAAAAAGCAGAACGAGGAGGCCGAGAAGTACGCCGACGCCCGCGCGGTGCGCACTGTCGTGCTCTTCGAATCGACCCCTCCGACGAGTGCCGAGGACACCATCTTCGACGGGGCCATCCCCGAACTGCGCGGGGTCGCCATGTGGCAGCAGCGGCTGATAGAGGACGCCGCTTCGGACGCCTCCCGGGTACCGCTGCGGGTGGAAGTGCGGAAGGCCGGTGCGGGCTTCCGCGAAGCCGTCCGCGCCGTGCATGACCTTATCCGGGAAGTCGGGCAGGAGAACTCCCGAAAGGCGTACGAGCAGATCGTCGGCGTCCTGGGCTTCGCGCAGAGCACGAAGGAGACCCAGGAGGCCGTGAAGGAACTGGGCGCCATCGGCATGCCGATGGTCGGCACCACCGCGACGGCGGACGAGATGCAACAAAGCGGTTCCTACTGGCCCTTCACGCCGGCCAACAGCACGGAAGCAGGCATTGAGGCCGCCTTCGCCGCCCATTCCCCCCTCGTGGCGAAGCCGGGGCAGACGGACCCGCACGCGCCGGTGGAATGCGTTCCCGCCGGGCACGCGGTGATCGTACGGACCCCCGACGACCTCTACAGCGAGAGCCTCGCCGACAGGTTCCAGCAGGCCTTCAAGGGGGGTGAGACGGTCATCAGCTTCCGCCAGGACTCACAGCCCTTCGCCACGCAAGCGGGTACGCAGAAGGCGACCACGGCCGACCAGCTCGTCGGCCAGGTGTGCCAGGCCCTGAAGGCCGAACCGGACACCGCCGTCTACTGGACCGCACGGGCGAAGGACTTCACGGCCTTCGTCAGGGCCATGGACACCAACGGGACCTGCATCGAGAACGATCTCACCGTGCTCGGCGGCAATGAGCTGACGAATGTGGCGCTCACCGGCCAGTATGCCGACAAGGACTGGCTGCGGCTGTACCACTCCGCGCACCGCCTCCCCGAGGAGGACAGCCGCGCCAGCGCGAAGACCAAGGACTTCGTGCGCCAGTACAACCGGCAGTATCCGCAGGACCCCTGGAGGCAGGACGGGCACTCCGCGGTCTCCTACGACGCCTTCCACGTCCTGTCCAGGGCTGTGGACAATGCGGGCAGCACCGTGCGGCGGGAATCCGTTCTGACCGCCCTGAGAAACAACATCACCTTCGACGGTGCCACCGGGGTGGTCAGTTTCTCCGAGTTCAGCAGCGGGCCCCCGAAGCGGAAGACCCTGGTGATCCTCCGGCAGTCGGCCGGCGAGCCCGAAGCGGTGGTCGCCTGCGGGGCGTACAGCCTGACGGCACCGAAGCAGCAGGATTCGCCCTGCCGCGACTGACCCTCACCGCATCCGTTTTCCGGGGTCCCTACGGCCCCCGGACACCGTCCCTAGGCATCCGTCCGTATGCCGCCACCAGTTCCTAAGGACCGTACGGGCACGAAGATCGGGAAGTCTCCCGATGCGGCGGACCCTCCTTGGCGACGAGGCTGGAACCACTCGGCACACCGTCGGGGAAGCACCTCACCGCCGTCAGGGGAGACACCATGTACCACTCCGAACTGGAGATGCGCGTCCGCTACGAAGAGCTGCGCCGCGCCGCCGACCGGCAGCGCCTGGTGCGCGAGGCCACCGAGGCCCGGCGCACCGGGATCCGCGGCGCCGCCCGGTCCGGGGCGAACGAACCCGAGGGGCGGGTGAGTGCACGGGGCCGGCGGGCGCGGGTACGCCGCGCCACCGCCTGACCCCGAGGCCCCCGTGCCACACCACACGCCGGCCCCGCAGCCGGCCCGACCGCCCCACGCCCGGCCCCAGGTGCTCACCGCACCGGGCCGGGCGTTCCGGGTACCGGGCCACTCGCTGCGCGCAGTGAAACCCCCTGCCGGATTGTCAGACCCCTGTGCGATGCTCAGCAGCGTGGAGACCAGGTCCGTCAGTCCCGTGTTCGTCGGCCGCGCGGCCGAGCTGGCCGTGTTGGGGGACGCGCTCGACCGCATCGCGGCGTCCGGCGAGCCCCAGGCCCTGCTGATCGGCGGGGAGGCAGGGGTCGGAAAGACCCGTCTCATCGAGGAGTTCGGCGAGCTGGCCCGCGCCCGCGGCGCGCTCGTCGCGCTCGGCGGCTGTATCGAGATCGGCTCCGAAGGCCTGCCCTTCGCCCCGTTCTCCGCGATCCTGCACACCCTCAACTGGCATCTGCGCGACGAGCTCGCCGCCGCCGTCGCCGGCCAGGAGGGCGAACTCTCCCGCATCCTGCCCGAATTGGGGGAGACCCCCGGCGAGGCCCATGACGAGGAGATCGGCCGCGCCCGCCTCTTCGAGCTGACCGCCCGCCTCCTGGAGCGGCTCGCCGCGCACCGCACCCTGGTCCTCGTCGTCGAGGACCTCCACTGGGCCGACCGCTCCACCCGCGAGCTGCTCGCCTACCTCCTCAAGGCCCTGCACGACGCCAACGTCCTCCTGGTGGCGACCTACCGCTCGGACGACATCCACCGCCGCCATCCGCTGCGCCCCTTCCTCGCCGAGATCGACCGGATGCGCACGGTCCGGCGCGTCGAGCTGGCCCGCTTCAACCGCGAGGAGGTCCGCTCCCAGATCGCCGGGATCAACGGCAGCGAACCCGAAGAGGACACCGTCGACCGCGTCTACAAGCGCTCCGAGGGCAACGCCTTCTTCGTCGAGGAACTGGCCCGCGGCCTCGCCGACGGCTGTCTGCACGGGCTCAGCGACCCCCTGCGCGATCTGCTGCTGGTGCGCGTCGAGGCGCTGCCCGAGGACGCCCAGCGGGTGGTGCGCACGGCCGCCGAGGGCGGCTCCACGGTCGAACACGAACTCCTCGCCGCCGTCTGCCGGATGCCCGAGGACGACCTTATCGAGGCGCTCCGGGCGGCCGTCGGCAGCAACACCCTCGTGCCCACCCAGGACGGCACGGGCTACCGCTTCCGGCACGCCCTCGCCCGCGAGGCGGTCGTCGACGATCTGCTGCCCGGCGAGCGCACCCGCCTCAACCGCCGCTACGCCGAGGCCCTGGAGGCCAACCCCTCGCTGGTCCGCACCGAGGTCTGCGCCGCCCGGCTGGCCAGCTACTGGTACAAGGCCCATGACGCCGCCAAGGCCCTGCCCGCCGTCCTCGCCGCCTCCGTCCAGGCCCGCCGTCGCCATGCGTACGCCGAGCAGCTGCGGCTGCTGGACCGCGCCCTGGAGCTGTGGGACGACGCGCCCAAGGAGGTCCGCCAGGGCGTGCGCCCGGTCGACTACGCCGAGGCGTATCCGGCCTGCGGATGCGACGACGGCGACGCCCTGCGCTTCCTGGACCTGCTCGCCGAGATCGCGGTGGCCGCCCGGCTGTCCGGCGACAACGAACGCGCCTTCACGATCACCAAGCGCGCCCTGCGCTCGCTGCGCGACGAGAACGACCCTCCCCCAAGCTCTCAACACGGTTCGAGCAGGGGGGACCCCCTTCGCAAGGCCTGGTTCCTGGTGCAGCGCTCCCGGCTCTGCCAGAGCACCGGCCGCGGCAACGGCTGGGCCGACCTGGGCGCCGCACAGGAGCTGGTGCGCGGACTGCCGCCGTCCTCCGTACACGCCGAGGTGATGGCCGCCGTCGCCAGCTGGGCGGTGCTGCACGAGCCGGGACCCGACACCTTGGCGACGGCCGAACGCGCGGTGGAGCTGGCCCAGTTGGTCGGCGACAAAGAGGCCGAGCTCAACTCCCGGCTCACCCTGGCGGGGCTGCGGGTCGACTCCGGCGAGGTCGAGGAAGGCCTCGCCGACTTCCGTACGAGCCTGGACCGCGCCGTCTGCCGCGGCTACTTCGCCGTCATCGCCCGCGGCCATGTCAACCTCCCCTCCGCATTGGAAGGCGTCGGCCGCTCCCGCGAAGCCGTCGAGGTCACCGAGCGGGGCGTCGAACTCACCACCCGCTACGGCCTCAAGGACAGCACCAGCTGGGTGCTGGGCAACCGCGCCGAATCCCTGCAGTCGCTGGGCCGCTGGAAGGAGGCGGGCCGGGCCGTCGCCGACGCCCGCCGCCTCGCGCAGAGCCACCGGGCCATCGCGCTGGCCGCCAGCCGTCGTATCGATCTCGCGCTGAACGAGGGAGACCTCGCCGAGGCCGAGCGCGAACTGGCCGTCGCCCAGGAGCACTACGGCACCCACGATCCCCAGCCGCAGCACGCCATCGTCATGGCGCAGCACGCCCTGCGCGTCGCCGCCCGCCAGGGCCGCCTCCTCGACGCCCGCAGCATCCTCCAGCAGGCCCTGGACGCCGGCTTCCCGCCCGGCACCCACCGCTATGCCTGGCCGCTGCTGTGGGCGGCCACCACCGCCGAAGCGGACGCCCGCGGACTGCCCGCCGCCGAGCCCGGCCGGGCCGTGATCCTCGCCCGCATCCGGGACGCCGCCAAGCGGCTGCCGCAGCTCAGCCCGGTCTGGTCGGCGTACGGCCTCGCGGTCGACGCCGAACTCCGCCGTGCCGAGGGCCGCGAGACCCCCGACGCCTGGGCCGGGGCGGTCGCCGCCTTCGAGCCCCTGGAGCGCCCGCACGAACTCGCCCGGGCCTGCTACCGCTGGGCCGAATCACTCCTCCACGGCAGCGAGCGGGCCACCGCCGGACTGCACGGCCGCACCCCGCGCGAGGCCGCCGTCCTCCTCCTCACCCAGGCGCACACCGCCGCCGTGACGATGGGCGCCCGCCCGCTCGCCGACGAACTCGAACTCCTCGCCCAGCGGGCCCGTATCCCGCTGCCGGGCCTGACACCGGCTGACGCCGCCGGGACGGCCGGTACGCCCGCCGGTAACGGCCGCGCCGCCACCCAGGCGCCTGCCCCTTCCGACACCGCCCCCGCCGCATCCCTCGGCCTGACCCCGCGCGAACGCGACGTGCTGCGGCTGGTAGCCGACGGCCGCAGCAACCGCCAGATAGCCGACGCCCTCTTCATCTCCCCGAAGACCGCCAGCGTCCATGTCTCCAACATCCTCGCCAAGCTGGGCGTCTCCGGCCGGGGCGAGGCGGGCGCGGTGGCGCACCGCCTGCGCCTGTTCGGCGAGCCGACGCCGGGCTAGGCCGGGTCCGATGGGTCATGGCCCCGCGGCCGCCCGGGCGTCCTGACGACGACGGTGCCCGAGGAGAGATCGATCGGGCCCCTGCCGGGGTCGCCGTCACCCACGTCATCGACGACGAGCGACATCTTCTGCCGCTCCTCGTCGGTGTGTTTGCGCCCCGGTGCGAACAGTTCCTCCGCGATGTTGAACATGGTGCCCTGCCCCCTCTTCGGCGTGAGCGCACCCGTCCCCCTGCCACCCGAGTGTAGGCAGGACATCCGAAAAGGGGATCTGCCGGATCAGCTCACCTTGAGGCGGAGAATCCGGTCATCGCCCTTGTGCGGGGTGCCCCGTCCGTCGGTGTTGCTGGTGACCAGCCACAACGCCCCGTCGTCGGCCGCCACGACGGTCCGCAGCCTTCCGTAGGTGCCCTTCAAGAAGGCCTGCGGAGCGGCCACCGGCTTCGTCCCGTTCAGCGGGATCCGCCACAGCCGTTCGCCGCGCAGCGAGGCCATCCAGATCGAGCCCTTGGCGTAGGCGATCCCGCTGGGCGAGGCGTCCGCGGTCTTCCACTGCTCGACCGGGTCCACGAACCCGGGGCCCTTCGATCCGCCCTTGGCCTCGCCCTCGACCTCCGGCCAGCCGTAGTTCTTGCCCGGCTCGATGAGATTGAGCTCGTCCCAGGTGTCCTGCCCGAACTCCGAGGCCCACAGCCGCTTGTCACGGTCCCAGGCCAGCCCCTGCACATTGCGGTGGCCGTAGTCGTACACCACCGAATCCGCCTCGGGGTTGCCGTGCGCCGGCTCGCCTTCCGGCGTCATCCGCAGGATCTTGCCGGCCGGGGAGTCCTTGTCCTGGGCCAGCCCGCTGTCGCCGGTCTCACCGGTGCCGACGTAGAGCATCTTGTCCGGGCCGAACGCGATCCGGCCGCCGTTGTGGAGCTGGCCCTTGGGGATGCCCTTGAAGATCGTGTCGGGCGCGCCCAGCTGATTGCCCTGCGGACGCTTCTCGTCGTAGTTCATGCGGGCGATGCGGTTGTCGGACGCGGTGGTGAAGTACGCGTACACCTGGTGGTCCGCGCCGAACGTCGAGGACACCGCGATCCCCAGCAGCCCGCCCTCGCCCCCCGGGTCCACACCCGGCACCGACCCCAGCTCGGTCTTCTTCCCGTTGTCCGCCGAGACCCGGACGATCTTTCCGGTGTCACGGGAGGCGACCAGCAGATCCCCGCCCGGCAGCACCGCCACACCCCACGGCGACGTCAGGCCGGTGGTCAGGGTCCTGGTCACCCTGACCGAGCCCTTGGCGGGCGGTGCGGTGGAGGACGGCTTGGCGCCCGGTGAAGCGGCGGCGCCGGGGCTCTTCGACGGGGCGGCGGCGGAGTTGTCACCGCCCTGGGGCGCGCCGCCGGACGAGCAGCCCGCTACCAGGAGCAGCGAAGCGGCGGCCAACACGGCGGTCTGGGAACGGCGTTGCACGGCAGGGTCCTCTCGTCGGCAGGGCGTGGACAAGAACACCACATCGCGCGCCGCGGCGCCGCGCCCTGTGCGTTCCGGAGCCACTCCCACCTGCCATGATCCGGCGCGGCCGGCCGGGCCGCGAGCGGGGCGGGCCCGCGGACCGGACCGGGCGCGGCAGGTCCCGTGGCGGGCGCGTCGGGCTCACGGGGCGACGCCTCGCCGCGGCCGGACGGGGGAACGGGCTCAGGCGAAGACGCCCCCTAGTACCAGGACCCGCGCGCCGGCGGCAGCGCGGCGATCTCCGCCAGATCCTCGCGGGTGAGCGTCAGATCCACCGCCTTGGCGTTCTGCGCCGCCCAGCGTTCCTTCTTCGTGCCCGGTACCGGGACGACATGCCGGCCCTGCGCCAGCGCCCACGCCAGCGCCACCTGCCCCGGCGTCGCACCGTAGCGGGCGCCGACCCGCCGCAGCCCGGCCACCACCGGCTGGTTCGCGGCCATCATCTCCGCGGTGAAGCGGGGGTGGCGGGCCCGTATGTCCTCCCGTTCGAAGCCCTGCCCCGGGGTGAGGGTGCCGGTCAGATAGCCGTTCCCCAGCGGCATCGCCGCAAGGAAGCCGACACCCCGCGACTCACACCACGGCAGCAGCGCCTCCAGCGCCTCCGGCGACCACACCGACAGCTCGGCCTGCACACTGCTGACCGGGAACACCTGCTGGATCCGCTCCAGTTGGGCCAGCGTGCCGTCGTGCATCCGGGAGCGGCGACGCCCCGCGCCGGCCGGCCGCCGCTCCGTACGGGCCGTGCGGGCCGGCCGTACCGCCCGTGCGCCCACCGCGCACAGCCCCAGCGACCGCACCTTCCCGGCCGCCACCAGCTCCGCCATCGCCCCCCAGGTCTCCTCTATGGGCACCTCGGGATCGGCCCGGTGCAGCTGGTAGAGGTCGATACGGTCGGTCTGCAGCCGGCGCAGCGAGGCATCGCAGGCCCGCTTGACGTAGCCGGGCCGCCCATTGGCGACGATGTGCTGCTCACCCACCAGCAGTCCGCATTTGGTCGACACGAACGCGTCCGCCCGCCGCTCCTTGAGCACCCGCCCCACCAGCAGCTCATTGGTGAACGGGCCGTACATGTCGGCGGTGTCCAGCAGGCTGCAGCCCCGGTCCAGCGCGGTGTGCACGGCCTGCAGCGAGCTGTCCAAGCTGCGCTGCGACTCGGTGTACCCCCAGCTCATCGGCATACAGCCGAGTCCGATGGCGCCCACTTCGAGGGCCGCCGCACCGATTGTCCTGCGCTCCACCTGGTTGTGCCTCCGTCCCCTCGCCCCCGGTCAAGGGCCAGACCAAACTAACGTCTGAACAGAACGTCTCTTCGCATAGCCTCGGGGCATGGCAACACCGGACCAGCGCACCGACGCACGCGACGTATGGCTCCCGATCCCGCCCGACGAGATCGAGGGCCTCCCCGACGGTCTCCACTACGTCCACTGGGACGCCGGCCCCGACTACCCGGCCGACCCCGCCCGGTGCGCCTTCTATGCCGTTCCCTATATGAAGAGCCCGGAGATCCTCCTGAGCCCGCTGGCCCGGATGAGCCGGGTACGGGCGGTGCAGACGCTCACCGCCGGCATCGACCACATACTCCCGGGGCTGTCCGACATGCCGTCCGGTGCCCAACTGTGCAACGCCCGCGGGCTCCACGACGCCAGCACCGCGGAGCTGGCGCTCACCCTGATCCTCGCGGCGCTGCGCGGCATCCCGGGCTTCGTCCGGGCCCAGGACGCGGGGGAGTGGCGGCCGGACTTCCGCCCGGCGCTCGCCGACAAGTCGGTCCTCATTGTGGGCTATGGTTCGATCGGCAGTGCCATCGAAGACCGGCTCACACCCTTTGAATGTGCGCGGGTCGTGCGCATCGCACGCACCGCGCGTGACACAGTGCGCGGTCCTGTGCATCCACTCTCCGACCTGTCCGCCCTCTTGCCCGACGCGGACGTCGTCGTGCTGGCGACTCCGCTCACCGACGCCACCCGTGGCCTGGTAGGAAGCCGATTCCTGGGGCGGATGAAGGACGGCGCACTGCTGGTGAACATCGCGCGCGGCGGAGTCGTCGACACCGACGCACTGCTCGCCGAGCTGGAATCCGGACGGCTGTACGCGGCGCTCGATGTCACCGACCCGGAACCCCTGCCCGCCGGACATCCGCTGTGGCACGCTCCCGGCGTACTCATCACTCCACACGTCGCCGGCCCCAGCTCTGCCTTTCTGCCCCGTGCGAAGCGGCTGCTGAGGGACCAGTTGACGCTTTTCGCGGCCGGAGAGCCCCTGCGAAACGTGGTCGCCACCGCCCACTGAGAGCAGTTGCGCGTAGCGCTACGAGGCCGTACGACTGCAAGGAGTGTTCGCCCTTCGCTCTTAGTCACGCTCCGTAGAGACGCTATGTCCCTGAGTGACGGAACTGGTGTATCGTCCCGAGCGGGGACGACGCCGGGAAAGACGCGGCGCGTGCGAACGATCCGGGACTCGAGGGGGGCGACGGGCGATGTACGGCCGATGGACGAGTAGCGAGAAGCACGATCCGCGAGCGCCCGCGGGAATACTGCGAGGACCCCAGGAGCATCGCTCGCGACGGCGCCCGGTGCGGGTGAGCGGGAGAATCCGGTGAGCGCCCCCGGGGCGATGCTCTCCAGGCCGCCGGCGTCGGCCGGCAGTCCACCGAGCGCGGTGCCCCAGATCGTGCTGGCCGTGGTCTGCGGCGGCTATGCCATCGGCGCCGCGTTCGGCTGGGGATCGCCCGAAGTCGCGGCCATCATGGGGGACTTCGGCCTCAGCTTCGCGGCGTTCCTGGCGGCCGTCTCCTGCGGGCTGTACGCACGCAAGCGCCGCAGCCGGTTCCGTCCGGCCTGGATGCTGTTCGCCGCGTCCTCCTGCATGGCCGGCCTCGGCAACGGCGTATGGGGCTGGTACGAGGTCATCGAAGGGATCACGGTACCCAGCCCCTCCCTCGCCGACTTCTGTTTCCTGCTGTTCGCACCGCCGGCCATCGTGGGCCTGCTGGTGCTCGCCAAGAGGCCGGTGACCAGGGCGGGTTGGGTCTGCCTGGGTCTCGACTCCTGGCTGATCGCAGGGTCGCTGGTCACTCTCTCATGGAGCCTCGCGCTCGCGCACACCGCCCATTTCCAGGGCCGCAGCGTGGCCCAGAGCGCACTGTCGCTGGCCTATCCGCTGCTGGACATCGTGCTGGTGAGCATGGTGCTCGCGCTGCACTTCCGGCGCTCCTCGGTGCACCGCTCCGCCATCAACACCGCTGTCGCGGCGCTGGCGTTGACGGTGCTGTGCGACGCCGTGTTCAGCTCGCCGCTGCTGCGCGAGCACTACCGCTCCGGCCAGATCCTGGACGCCGGATGGTTCGCCGGCTCGATGCTGCTCGCGTACGCGCCCTGGGTCGCCCGCCGCGCGGGTGAGGAGTGCACCGCGGAGGAGGCCAAGCCCGCGGCCCGCCGGCTCCAGCCGCACGGCAGCCGCCCCATCGCGGGCTCGCTCGCCGCGCTCACCCCGTATCTCGCCGCCGCCGTCTGCACGCTGGGCATCCTCACCAACGTCCTGGACGGGCGGCGCATCGACCGCGTGGTGCTCTTCACCGGCTGCACGGTCGTCCTCGCGCTGGTCGTCCGCCAGGGCATCATGCTGCTCGACAACATCACCCTCACCCAGGAGCTGGCGCAGAAGGAGAACCACTTCCGCTCCCTGGTGCAGGGCTCCAGCGACGTCATCATGATCGCCGCCCCGACCGGTGTGCTCCGCTATGTGAGCCCGGCCGCCGCCGGTGTCTACGGCCGCGACGCCGAGGAACTGGTCGGCTCCGAACTGGCCTCGCTGATCCACCCCGAGGACCTGGGCCGGGTGGTGCACGAGGTCCGCAGATTCCTCGCCGCGTCCCCCGAGGAGGAACCGACCACCCGCATCGAATGCCGCTTCCGCGCCGGTGAGCAACGCTCCGGCGGCGACGGCTGGCTGAACGTCGAATCCACGGTCAACCGCCACGACGGCGGCCTGATCTTCAACTCCCGCGATGTCACCGAACGCGTCCGGCTGCAGGCCCAGCTCCAGCACAACGCCTCACACGACGCGCTCACCGACCTGCCCAACCGCGCGCTGTTCACCGAACGTGTCACCCAGGCCGTCACCGGCCGCCGGGCCAGCGACCACGACACCGCCGTGCTCTACATCGACCTCGACGGCTTCAAGCAGGTCAACGACACCATCGGCCATCAGGCGGGCGACGAACTGCTGGTGCAGGCGGCCCGCAGGCTCGCCGACTCGGTGCGCTCCGGCGACATAGCGGCGCGGCTGGGCGGCGACGAGTTCGCCGCGCTGATCACCGGCGACGGCACCCGCGACCGGGCCGCCCGGGAGTTCCGTATCCACGAGATCGCCGACCGGCTGCGCATCAAGCTCTCCGAGCCGTACCGCATCGACGGCCGGGACGTGCGGGTGGCGGCCAGCATCGGCGTCGCCTTCGCCGACCCCGGGGTGACCCCCGCGGGCCTGCTGCGCAACGCCGACCTCGCGATGTACCGCGCCAAGCAGGCCGGCAAGGGCCGGGTGGAGCTCTATGCCCCGCAGATGCAGAACGAGGTCGCGCACCGCGCCGAGCTCGCCGGCAAACTCCGTACGGCCCTGACCGACGGCGCGTTCGCGCTGCTGCACCAGCCGGTGGTGGAGCTGGCGACCGGACAGGTCACCGCGGTCGCGGCACACGCCCGCTGGCGCTCGGCCCAGGGCATTCTCTTCACCCCGGCCGAATTCCTGCGGGTCGGCGACCGCGGCCGGCTCGCCGAGGACGGCGACCGCGCCGCGGAGCTGGACCGCTGGCAGCTGGAGGAGGCCGTCGAGCAGGCCGCGGCGCGCCACCGGGCCGGCTATCCGGTCCCGGTCGCCGTCCGGCTCTCCGCCCGCCGGCTGCTGGACCACGCGCTGTCCCCCAAGGGTGTCGAGTCGCTGCTCACCCGGCACGGTCTGCCCTCGCGCGCGCTCGTCGTGGAGCTGTCCGAAAGCGATCCCCGTATCCCGCTGGACGACCTGGAGCGCCGGCTGGTCGCGCTGCGCCGGCTGGGCGTACGGATCGCCCTCGACGGCTTCGGCAGCGGGTACGCCGCCATCAGCGCGCTGCGCCGGCTCCCGGTCGACGTACTGCGGCTGGACCGCGGGCTGGTGGACGGTGTGGTGGAGTCCGCCCGGCTGCACAAGATCACCGCGGGGCTGCTGCGGATCGCCGGCGACCTGGGCATGCAGTCCGTCGCGGACGGCGTCGATCTGCCCGAGCAGGTCCTCGCGCTGCGCTCCATGGGCTGTACGCACGGCATGGGCGCGGCCTTCTCCGGGCCGCTCGACGAACACCGGCTGCGGCGGTCCCTGACACACGCCCACTATCCGGTGCCGGACGTGGCGGGCCAGGGCCGCGCGGTGGTGCTCACCGGCAGCGGTCTGCCCGCCCGGCAGGGCGGCCCCGTGGGTCCGGAATCGCTCGTGCATCCGCCATTGCGCTCAAATAGTGAGACCTCCGTCCCACCCACTTGACACTCGGTGCACGGCGGGGGGAGGGTCAGTGCCATGCGCACCCGAATTCTCGTACTTGGAAAGCGCGTCGGCTGAAGCTGGTCCCTGACGAAACCAGCTCATCGCACCGACGCGCTCCCCTCGCTTGCCACCTGGCACGGGGGGTTTTTTGTTGCACAGCAACCTCACAAATCCCGTCAAAACCCTCAGCTTCGAGAAGAGACGCAGATGACCGAGCAGGCCTCCGGGGCCCACCATCCGCAGCCGCGGGCCCGTAACGCCGGCGGACCGCAGCAGCCCGCCACCGTCGAGCACGTCACGGGTGCGCAGTCCCTCATCCGTTCGCTCGAGGAGGTCGGGGCCGACACCGTGTTCGGCATTCCCGGCGGTGCGATCCTTCCGGCGTACGACCCGATGATGGATTCCTCGAAGGTCCGGCACGTCCTGGTGCGTCACGAGCAGGGCGCCGGTCACGCCGCCACGGGATATGCGCAGGCCACCGGCAAGGTCGGCGTGTGCATGGCGACCTCGGGTCCGGGTGCCACCAACCTCGTCACCCCGATCGCCGACGCCCACATGGACTCCGTCCCGCTGGTCGCGATCACCGGTCAGGTCGCGTCCAAGGCGATCGGCACGGACGCGTTCCAGGAAGCGGACATCTGCGGCATCACGATGCCGATCACCAAGCACAACTTCCTGGTCACCGACCCCGCCGAGATCCCCCGGACGATCGCCGAGGCGTTCCACATCGCGGCCACCGGCCGCCCCGGCCCGGTCCTGGTCGACATCGCCAAGGACGCGCTCCAGGCACAGACCACCTTCGCCTGGCCGCCGCACACCGAGCTCCCCGGCTACCGCCCGGTGACCAAGCCGCACGCCAAGCAGATCCGTGAGGCCGCCCGGCTGATCGTCGAGTCCAAGCGCCCGGTGCTCTACGTCGGCGGCGGCGTGATGAAGGCCGGCGCGACCGCCGAGCTCAAGGTGCTCGCCGAGCTGACCGGCGCCCCCGTCACCACCACCCTGATGGCGCTGGGCTCCTTCCCCGACAGCCACCCGCAGCACGTCGGGATGCCGGGCATGCACGGTGCGGTCACCGCCGTCACCGCGCTGCAGAAGTCGGACCTGCTGATCACCCTCGGCGCCCGTTTCGACGACCGGGTCACCGGCAAGCTGGACTCCTTCGCGCCGTACGCCAAGGTCGTGCACGCGGACATCGACCCCGCGGAGATCGGCAAGAACCGTGCCGCGGACGTGCCGATCGTCGGTGACGCCCGTGAGGTCATCGCCGACCTGATCGTCGCCGTCCAGGCCGAGTACGACGCCGGCCACCGGGGCGACTACAGCGCCTGGTGGAAGGACCTCAACCGCTGGCGCGACACCTACCCGCTCGGCTACGACCTGCCGGAGGACGGCAGTCTCTCCCCGCAGCAGGTCATCGAGCGGATCGGCGAGCTCGCCCCCGCCGACACCATCTACGCCGCGGGCGTCGGCCAGCACCAGATGTGGGCCGCCCACTTCATCGGCTACGAGCAGCCCTCGACCTGGCTGAACTCCGGCGGCGCCGGGACCATGGGCTACGCCGTCCCCGCCGCGATGGGCGCCAAGGCCGGGCAGCCGGACCGTACGGTCTGGGCGATCGACGGCGACGGCTGCTTCCAGATGACCAACCAGGAACTGGTCACCTGCGCGCTCAACAACATCCCGATCAAGGTCGCGATCATCAACAACGGCGCGCTGGGCATGGTCCGCCAGTGGCAGACCCTGTTCTACAACCAGCGCTACTCCAACACCGTGCTGCACAGCGGCCCCGAGTCCAACGGCCTGGTGACGGCGGGCAAGGCCAGCGGCGGCACCCGCGTCCCGGACTTCGTGAAGCTGTCCGAGGCGATGGGCTGTGTCGCGATGCGCTGTGAGGACCCGGCGGAGCTGGACGCGGTCATCGCCAAGGCCAACGCCATCAACGACCGCCCGGTCGTGATCGACTTCATCGTCCACGAGGACGCCCAGGTGTGGCCGATGGTCGCCGCCGGCACCTCCAACGACGAGGTCATGGCCGCCCGGGGCGTGCGTCCCGACTTCGGCGACAACGAAGACGACTGAGCCCAGGACGTCACGGACGCACGGAAGAAGAGAGAAGACCATGTCCAAGCACACGCTCTCCGTCCTGGTGGAGAACACCCCCGGCATCCTCGCCCGGATCGCCGCCCTGTTCTCCCGCCGCGGCTTCAACATCGACTCCCTCGCGGTCGGGGTCACCGAGCACCCCGACATCTCCCGCATCACCATCGTGGTCAGCGTCGAGTCGCTGCCGCTGGAGCAGGTCACCAAGCAGCTCAACAAGCTCGTCAACGTTCTGAAGATCGTCGAGCTGGAGCCGGGCTCCGCCATCCAGCGCGAACTGGTCCTGGTCAAGGTCCGCGCCGACAACGAGACCCGCTCGCAGATCGTCGAGATCGTCCAGCTCTTCCGCGCCAAGACGGTGGACGTCTCGCCCGAGGCCGTCACCATCGAGGCCACCGGATCCAGTGAAAAGCTGGAGGCGATGCTCAAGATGCTGGAGCCGTACGGCATCAAGGAACTGGTGCAGTCCGGGACCATCGCCATAGGCCGAGGCGCCCGGTCCATCACCGACCGCTCGCTGCGCGCACTGGACCGTACGGCCTGACCGCCGCGGTCCGACCGGACCGTATGGCGAGACCCACCGCCTTTCCCCGCCCCGCCCGACGTACTGTGTGGGCACCCCGCTAGATCCAAGGAGATACCCGAAGTGGCCGAGCTGTTCTACGACGACGATGCCGACCTGTCCATCATCCAGAACCGCAAGGTCGCGGTCATCGGCTACGGAAGCCAGGGCCACGCCCACGCGCTGTCGCTGCGTGACTCGGGCGTCGATGTGCGGGTCGGTCTGCACGAGGGTTCCAAGTCCAAGGCCAAGGCCGAGGAGCAGGGCCTGCGCGTGGTGACGCCGGCCGAGGCGGCCGCCGAGGCCGACGTCATCATGATCCTGGTGCCGGACCCGATCCAGGCCAAGGTCTACGAGGAGTCCATCAAGGACCACCTGAAGGACGGCGACGCGCTGTTCTTCGGCCACGGTCTGAACATCCGCTACGGCTTCATCAAGCCGCCGGCCAACGTGGACGTCGCGCTGGTGGCCCCCAAGGGCCCGGGCCACCTGGTCCGCCGCCAGTACGAGGAAGGCCGCGGTGTGCCGTGCATCGCGGGCGTCGAGCAGGACGCCTCGGGCAAGGCGTTCGAGCTGGCGCTCTCCTACGCCAAGGGCATCGGCGGCACCCGCGCCGGCGTCATCAAGACCACCTTCACCGAGGAGACCGAGACCGACCTGTTCGGTGAGCAGGCCGTGCTCTGCGGTGGCGCCTCGGCGCTGGTCAAGGCCGGCTTCGAGACCCTGGTCGAGGCGGGCTACCAGCCGGAGATCGCGTACTTCGAGTGCCTCCACGAGCTGAAGCTGATCGTGGACCTGATGTACGAGGGCGGCCTGGAGAAGATGCGCTGGTCGGTCTCCGAGACCGCCGAGTGGGGCGACTACATCACCGGTCCCCGCATCATCACCGACCAGACCAAGGCCGAGATGAAGAAGGTGCTCGCCGAGATCCAGGACGGCACCTTCGCCAACAACTGGATGGCCGAGTACAACGCCGGTCTGCCGAAGTACAACGAGTACAAGAAGGCCGACGAGGACCACCTGCTCGAGACCACGGGCAAGAAGCTCCGCAAGCTGATGAGCTGGGTGGACGACGAGGCGTAAGCCCGGGGACAGGGGGTCGCGGCGATGCTGCGGCCCCCTCGTCCATGGCGCCCCGCGGCGCCTTGTCCGCCGCGTAGAACCACGCACGGGTGATCCTTCCGCATCGGCACAGGACGCGCCCCCCACCGCCACTACACTGCCAAGCACAAGCGCGTCAGGCTCACAGCGTCGTGCGTCTTCCACGCGGCATGCCCCCTTCACCGCCTTCGGCCGTCGGGACGGCCGTCCGCGAAGGACTAGTGAGGACTGAAGACCACGTGAGCTCGAAACCTGTCGTACTGATCGCCGAAGAGCTGTCGCCCGCCACGGTCGACGCCCTCGGTCCGGACTTCGACATCCGGCACTGCAACGGCGCGGACCGCGCCGAGCTGCTCCCCGCGATTGCCGATGTCGACGCCATCCTCGTGCGCAGCGCGACGAAGGTCGACGCCGAGGCCATTGCCGCCGCCAAGAAGCTGAAGGTCGTCGCCCGCGCGGGTGTGGGCCTGGACAATGTCGATGTCTCCGCCGCCACCAAGGCCGGCGTGATGGTCGTCAACGCCCCGACCTCCAACATCGTCACCGCCGCCGAGCTGGCCTGCGGTCTGCTGGTCGCCACGGCCCGCAACATCCCCCAGGCCAACACCGCCCTGAAGAACGGCGAGTGGAAGCGCAGCAAGTACACCGGCGTCGAGCTCAGCGAGAAGACCCTCGGTGTGGTCGGCCTCGGCCGGATCGGCGTCCTGGTCGCCCAGCGGATGTCGGCGTTCGGCATGAAGGTCGTCGCCTACGACCCCTACGTCCAGCCGGCCCGTGCCGCGCAGATGGGCGTCAAGCTGCTGACGCTCGACGAGCTGCTCCAGGTCTCGGACTTCATCACGGTGCACCTCCCCAAGACCCCGGAGACCGTCGGTCTCATCGGGAACGAGGCGCTGCACAAGGTCAAGCCGTCGGTCCGGATCGTCAACGCCGCGCGGGGCGGGATCGTCGACGAGGCGGCGCTGGCCAGCGCGCTGAAGGAGGGCCGGGTGGCCGGCGCGGGCCTGGACGTCTACGCGACCGAGCCCTGCACCGATTCGCCGCTCTTCGAGTTCGACCAGGTCGTCGCCACCCCGCACCTCGGTGCGTCGACGGGTGAGGCGCAGGAGAAGGCCGGTATCGCGGTCGCCAGGTCGGTGCGGCTGGCGCTGGCCGGCGAGCTGGTGCCGGACGCGGTCAACGTCCAGGGCGGGGTGATCGCCGAGGACGTCAAGCCCGGACTGCCGCTGGCCGAGCGCCTCGGCCGGATCTTCACCGCGCTGGCCGGCGAGGTCGCCATGCGCCTCGATGTCGAGGTGTACGGCGAGATCACCCAGCACGACGTCAAGGTGCTGGAACTCTCCGCGCTCAAGGGCGTCTTCGAGGACGTCGTGGACGAGACGGTCTCCTACGTCAACGCCCCGCTGTTCGCGCAGGAGCGCGGCGTGGAGGTGCGGCTGACGACCAGCAGCGAGTCGCCCGAGCACCGCAACGTCGTGACGGTGCGCGGCACCCTCGCGGGCGGCGACGAGGTGTCGATCTCCGGCACGCTCGCCGGTCACAAGAACATCCAGAAGGTCGTCGCCGTCGGGGAGCACTCCATCGACCTGGCGCTCGCCGACCACATGGCGTTCCTGCGCTACAGCGACCGCCCCGGTGTCGTCGGCACCGTCGGCAAGATCCTGGGCGAGGCCGGCATCAACATCGGCAATATGCAGGTCTCGCGGGCCGATGTCGGTGGTGAGGCGCTGGTCGCGCTGACCGTCGACGACACCATTCCGCCGAACGTGCTCAGCGAGATCGCCGAGGAGATCGGCGCGACCTCGGTGCGCGCGGTGAACCTCGGCGACTGACCGCCAGGTCTTCGCAGGTCAACGGGCCCGGGCCCCGCTTGTGCGGGGTCCGGGCCCGTTTGCGTGCCCGCATCGTACGGGCGCCGTCGCGGTCCGCGACCGGGCGCCCGGCGAGGTCTCACACCTCAACCATTCACCCGAATGGCCTATCCGAGGGTGAGGTCGCGGGGGCCGTCGGCGCGGTCGTGGGGCCGCCGGGGCCGTCGGCCGCCGGTCCTCCCGAGTCGCTGGGGAGATGTTCGCGTCGCGCAATGGGAACTGCGCGTGCCCCCGCCGGTGCGTGCGGAAGGAGAGAGACGCCATGAACGCACCCCTGGGGGACGCCCCGCAGAGTCTGACCGGCTTGCACGTGGTCGATGCGGACGGTGCAAAGGTGGGCACGGTCCAGCAGGTCTACCGGGACGATGCCACCAACGAGCCCGAGTGGATCACGGTGCGCACCGGGCTGTTCGGCATGAAGGAGACCTTCATCCCGCTCGCCGGCGCCCGGCGGACCGGCGACGAACTGCATGTTCCGCACGCCAAGGCCACGATCAAGAATGCACCGCGGATCGACGCCAACGGCCATCTCGACCCCTCCGAGGAAGAGGAGCTGTACCGCCACTACGGGATGACCCGGCCGGGCATGGCCGCCCCGGATGCGGCCGGCCCCACGTCCCGGCCCGGCCCCCGGGCGACCGGGGACACCGGGCCTCCCACCCCCACGGGCGGCGAGCGCAACAAGCTGATCGAGGGGCCGATGGCCGGGGCGGGCGCGGGCGCGGGCGCGGGAGCCGGTACCCGGGCCGGACCGCAGGCGGGCGACACCGGCGACACCGCGCGCGGCAAGGAGCAGATGCCCGAGACCGGCGCCGAGGAGCGCGAGAGAGGCCGCCACCCGGGCGAGCGGGAAAAGGGGCGCGACGACGGTACGGGCGGCGGGCGCGAGGGACCGGACCGGCCGCGCTGACCCGCGTCGGGCGCCCGGCCCGGGGAGCGGCGAAGGCCGCGGTCGCACATCCGCTCTCCGGCCACGGCCCTTCGGGGGCGCGACAAGCGACGTATACGTACGTCTAAAACGGGTGTCTGGTACGAGCGTATGTGCGGCGATAGGCTGCCCTCATGGGACACCGTGAAGATCTTCTGGAGGGCGCCAAGCGCTGCCTCCTGGAGAAGGGATACGCGCGCACCACCGCCCGCGACATCGTGGCCGCGTCCGGCGCCAACCTCGCGTCCATCGGATACCACTACGGCTCCAAGGACGCCCTGATGCGCCAGGCGATCATCGCGTCCAGCGAGGAGTGGGGGGCCGGTGTCGCCCAGGTGCCGGGCGCCGACGAGGCGGTGCCGGAGGACGCCGCTCCGCTGGAGCGGTTCGCCGCGGTCTGGGACCTGTTCCTGCAACGGATCGCCACGGAACGGGAGTTCATCGCCGCGCAGGTCGAGGTGCTGGGGCTGCTGCCGCGCGACGCGGCCCTGCGCGAGGCGATCGGTGAGGTGCTCCCGGAGGGCGGCGAGGGGCTCGTCGCGGTCTTCGAAGGGGTGCCGGACACCGAGGTCGACGCGGAGGCGGCCCGTGTCGTCGGCTCCTTCTATCAGGCCCTGCTCACCGGCCTGATGGTCCAGTCGCTGCTCACACCGGAGGCCATGCCCTCCGGCCGGGACCTGGCGACCGCGCTGCGCCGGGTCACCGCGGGCGAGGTGCTGGGGAAGAAGGAGTGACGGAGGCCCCGGGCGCCCGTCCGGTGGAGATTTGCGGCGGCTTGTCCTGCGTGCTGTCCTGAAGTGAAGAGGTTGCGCAGTCGACGCCCGCGGGCGTGGTGAACCGTGGTTGAGCGGCCGTCAGTACAGGGCCGGCCCTCCACCCGGCCGGCGCCCGTGGGTGCTGAGCGGCCGATCCACCCTCCACGGCACGCCAGTCCCTGCTCACTGGATGCCGGTGACGAAGGGCCTGCGCATGACCGAGAATCCGCACGATCCGGCAGAGCAGAAGTCGGCAGAGCAGAAGAAGGCGGAGCAGAAGAAGGCGGAGCAGAAGAACGCGGAGCACCCGCCTCGGACCGGCCCGCGGCCGGCACCGCGATGGTCGCAGCGGGGACCGGCGTCCGCACGTGCCTACGCCCCGGTCGCCGCGCCCACCGTGTGCCCCGTCTGCGGGGGCCCGGTGGAGGGTGAGCTCACCTGTCAGTTCTGCGGGCAGGTCATGGTGCTTCCGCACGGGATACACCTGTCCACCGTGGGGCTCCGGTTCGGCGGGTTCCTGCTCGAAAACCTCCTGATGATCTGCACGCTGTACATCGGCTGGCTCATCTGGGCCTTCCTCGTCTTCCCGCGGGGTCAGACCCCGGCCAAGCAACTGCTGCACATGCGGGTCATCTACATTCCGGAGGCCCGCGCGGCCCGCTGGTGGCGGATGTTCTTCCGTGAGTTCATCGCCAAGGGCATCATCGGACTCCTCGCCTCCGTCACTCTCCTCATCCCCTACTTCTGGCTGCTCTGGGACCGCAACCGGCAGGAGCTGTGGGACAAGATGGCCACCACGCTGGTCATCACCGACCCCGAGGACCGGCTCCGCCCGCCCCGTCCGCCGGCCGCCTCGCTACCGGAGTGAGCGCTGAGCCGGGTGAGCGAGGGGACGGACGCTCTCCGCGGGCCCGAAGGCCGAGGTCAGAGGCTTGTGCAGGGGGCTGCGGACCGTCCCGCGCCCTTCACGGCGGACCGTCCTGAACCGTTCACAGTCGCGCCGCCTTGAGCGCCATGTGCAGCAGCAGCCGGTGCTCGCCGTCGTCCAGATCGAGGCCGGTCAGCTTCTCCACCCGGCCCAGGCGGTAGTAGAGCGTCTGCCGGTGGATGCCCAGGGCGTGTGCGGTGCGGCTCGCCTGGCCCGCGCAGTCGAGGAACACCTCGGCGGTGCGCGCGAGTTCCGCGTGGGCGGGGGCCAGCAGCGGGCCGATGGCCGGGTCGGGTGCGGTGCCCGGCAGGGCGGTCAGCATGCGGTACGGGCCGATGGCGTCCCATTGGGTGATCGGGCCCAGCCGGGGCTCGGCATGGGCCGCGCGGGCCGCGTCCAGCGCTTCCCGCCAGGTGGCCGGAAGGTCGGTCAACTCCCTTGTGCCGAGGCCGATTCCGGCGGCGCCCGGCCGCGGCGGCGGGGGATGCGCGGAGCCGCCGCGCGCGCCACCGCGCGGCGCCCGCCCCTCGGCCGGTCCGGCGGACGCGCGCGGGGAGCGCAGCAGATGTTCGGCCACCGTGTGGGCCGGGGCGGACGCGCCGGACGCGCGCAGACGCACCAGCGCGGCCAGGGCGGGCACGGGCGCAGCGGGGTGCGGGAGGACTGTGGACCCGGCGCGGCCGTTGCGTCCCGAGCCGGGGCGCGCCGCGGGCTCCGGCTCGTCCGCGCCCGCGGCCGGGCCGTCCGCCGGGCCGCCGCCCGCCGGCAGCGCACACGCCGCGAGCAGGCCCGGAAGGCTCGGCAGCGGCGCCGCGTCGGTGTCCGAGGTGTCCCAGGGCACCACCGCGACCAGGGTGAGCGGGGCGCCCGGGGTGAAGCGCAGGCTGTCCCGCAGCGCATCGCGCAGCGCGGCCGCCGCGGCCGGCTGTCCGTCGGGCGGGGCGGCCAGCAACTCCCGCAGCAGATCGCCGAGTTCGGACCCGGCGCGGGCCTCGTCGGCCAGCAGGGCGCCGATCCGGGCGGCGGTCTCCATCGCCTGCGCGATCCGCGGGTCGGGCGGCGCGCCCCGGCTGCCCAGTTCGAGGTCGGTCAGATGCCCGTCGTCCAGCAGCCAGACGTAGCCGTGGACGATGCCCCGATGGCGTACGGGCAGACAGATGCGGCCCTTGAAGACCCCGGCGGCCGGGTCCGGCGGAATGCGCAGGGCGGTCTTGGCGCGGGCGATGCCGAAGGCCTCGAACCAGGCCCGTACCGCCGCCGAGGAGCGGCGCTGGAGGATCGAGCGGGTGCGGACCGGGTCCATCACCTCGTCGTCGTCGCCCTCGTGCGCGCCGAACGCGATCAGTCCGAAATCCCGGTCCTCCAGCGTCGCCGGTGCGCCGAGCGCCGCCGAGATCTCGTCCACGAGCTGCTGGTAATCGCCCCGCATCGGCCGCCCGGCTCCTCTCCTGTCGTCACACCACCGGCATCGCCGGTGTCTCGGACACCTCTCACACCACTGTCACCACTGGCACGGTCACCTCACCCTCATTCTCATACATCTGTCTGAGATCCCGACCACGAAGGCGTGACAGCTGTCGATGGCCGGGAAGTAGCGCGATCCTTAAGTTTCAGGTGGCTCAATATTGCCGACGCGTTCGCCCGCCCGGTGTCCGCCCGGTACTTGTCACTCTGAATCGTGGAGGTGCCCATGCTGGGTCCCGTGCTCCTGGCCGCAGCGCGCAGTGACAGCATCCGCCGGCTTGTGGCGGCCGCTCCGGTCACCCGGCCCGTGGTGGACCGGTTCGTCGCCGGAGAGCGTCTGGACGAGTCCATGGCGGCCGTGCGGTCCCTGGCCGCGCGAGGCCTGGAGGTCACCCTCGACCACCTGGGCGAGGACATCACCGACCCGGCCGAGGCGCTGCGCAACCGCGATGCCTACCTCCAGCTGGCCGCGGCCCTCAAGGAGCACGGACTCGGCGTCAAGGCCGAGATGTCGGTCAAGCTGTCCGCTTTCGGTCAGGCGCTGGCCGGCGGCCACGAACTGGCGCTGAAGAACGTCACCCCGGTGGTCGAGGCCGCCGCCGAGGCCGGTACGACCGTGACCCTCGACATGGAGGACCACACCACGGTCGACTCCACCCTCGCGATCCTCGCCGACCTGCGGGAACGCTTTCCCCAGACGGGTGCGGTGCTGCAGTCCTACCTCTTCCGCACCGAGGACGACTGCCATGCGCTCGCCGGGGAAGGCTCCCGGGTGCGGCTGGTCAAGGGTGCGTACAAGGAGCCCGCGACCGTCGCCTTCCAGGACAAGCGGGAGGTCGACAAGGCCTATGTGCGGTGCCTGAAGATCCTGATGGCGGGGGAGGGCTACCCCATGATCGGATCGCACGACCCGCGGATGGTGGCCATCGGCCAGGAGCTGGCGCACCGCAACGGCCGCAAGCCGGCCGACTACGAGTTCCAGATGCTGTACGGCATCCGCGAGGCCGAGCAGCAGCGGCTGGTCGCCGAGGGACACCGTATGCGGGTGTACATCCCCTATGGCACCGACTGGTACGGCTACTTCATGCGCCGCCTGGCCGAGCGCCCCGCGAACCTCGCGTTCTTCTTGAGGTCGCTGGCGACCCGCGGCTGATCGCCTCGCGCCTGATCGCCCCGCGGAGGCGGGCGCGGGTGGATGCTGGAAGCCGGGGGATGCTCCCGGACGGCGCCGCCCGCAGCCGCCCACCCGAAGCGGCCGCGGCCGCACCACCGACGTACGAAAACCGACGAGCGAAATCGAAGGAGACACGGCCGCTATGGACGCTGTGACCCAGGTCCCCGTGCCGGTGAACGAGCCGGTCCACACCTACGCCCCCGGCAGCCCGGAGCGTTCCCGCCTGGAGGCCAAGCTCAAGGAGCTGGCCGGCAACCCGATCGAGCTGCCGATGACCATCGGCGGCGAGCACCGGATGGGCGGCGGCGAGCGCTTCGACGTCGTTCAGCCGCACAACCACTCCGCCCGTCTCGGCACGTACGCCAACGCGACGGTCAAGGACGCCCAGGACGCGGTCGACGCCGCGCTGGCCGCCGCCCCGGCCTGGCGCGCGATGTCCTTCGACGACCGTGCCGCGATCATCCTCAAGGCCGCCGACCTGCTCTCCGGCCCCTGGCGCGAGACGTTGGCCGCCGCCACCATGCTCGGCCAGTCCAAGACCGCCCAGCAGGCCGAGATCGACACCCCGTGTGAGCTGATCGACTTCTGGCGCTTCAACGTGCACTTCGCGCGCCAGATCCTCGCCGAGCAGCCCCCGGCGAACTCCCCGGGTGTCTGGAACCGCTCGGACCACCGTCCTCTTGAGGGCTTCGTCTACGCGATCACGCCGTTCAACTTCACCGCGATCGCCGGCAACCTCCCGACCGCGCCCGCGCTCATGGGCAACGTCGTGGTCTGGAAGCCGTCCCCGACGCAGACCTACGCCGCCGTGCTGCTGATGCAGCTGCTGGAGGAGGCCGGGCTGCCCAAGGGCGTCATCAACCTCGTCACCGGCGACGGCAAGGACGTCTCCGAGGTGGCACTGACCCACCCCGACCTGGCGGGCATCCACTTCACGGGTTCGACCAAGACCTTCCAGTACCTGTGGAAGACGGTCGGCATCAACATCGAGAACTACAAGACCTACCCGCGGCTCGTCGGCGAGACCGGCGGCAAGGACTTCATCGTCGCCCACCCGTCGGCCGACCGCGCCGTGCTGAAGACCGCCATGACCCGTGGTGCCTTCGAGTTCCAGGGCCAGAAGTGCTCCGCGGCCTCCCGCGCCTACGTCCCGGCCTCGCTGTGGAACAGCGGCCTCAAGGAGGAGTTCGCGGCCGAGGTCGACGCCCTCGCCATGGGCGATGTCTCCGACCTGTCGAACTTCATCGGCGCCGTCATCGACGAGCGCTCGTTCGCCAAGAACAAGGCGGCGATCGACCGTGCCAAGGCCGACCCGACCGTCGAGGTCGTGGCCGGCGGTACGTACGACGACAGCGAGGGCTACTTCGTCCGCCCGACGGTCCTGGTCTCCACCGACCCGGAGAACGAGATCTTCAAGGACGAGTACTTCGGCCCGATCCTCGGCGTCTACGTCTACGACGACGCCGACTACGACGCGATGCTCACCCAGATGGAGTCCGCCTCGGCGTACGGCCTGACCGGTTGCGTCATCGCCCAGGACCGTGCCGAGGCGGCCCGCACCTGTGAGGTGCTGCGCTTCGCGGCCGGCAACTTCTACATCAACGACAAGCCGACCGGCGCCGTCGTCGGCCAGCAGCCCTTCGGCGGCGGCCGCGCGTCCGGCACCAACGACAAGGCCGGCGCCAAGCAGAACCTGATGCGCTGGACCTCGACCCGCTCCATCAAGGAGACCCTGGTCCCGCCGACGGACTACCGCTACCCGCACATGGGCTGACGTCCGACCGGCCGCACGCCGACGGCCCGGCTCCCCTCTCCCCGGGGGCGCCGGGCCGTTCGGCGTTGCTTCATGCGCCCCGCGCCGGGCCAGTGATCGCCTCGCCGATGACGAAGCCCTTGGCGGGGCCTTCGGGGATGATCACGTCGATGCCGTACGCCACGCGGTGCACGTCCGTGTAGACCGCCTCGTCGGGGCGCGGTGCGGCGAGCACGGTGACCGTCCCGTGGCCGTCGTAGTCATCGATGAGGACGTAGACGGGGATGCCGGCGCCTGCGTAGGCACGGCGCTTGGGCTCCCGGTCACGCTCGGTGCCATCGTGACCTGGCGAGAGCACCTCCACGATCAAGTGGACGGCGGACGCCTTGATGCCGATGCCGTCATCGGTGACATGCGCCTCGGAGTCTTCCGGCGCGATGAGCAGTCAGGGATCCAGACCTTGCGATCGTGAACGACGTTGATGTCTTGGTACGCGGCCCATTCACCCTCGTCCAGGTGCCTGTCGACGGCCCGGCGAAGCCGGTTGGCGATCTGGCCGTGTGCAAAACGTCCGGTGGGCGACACCTTGATGGACCCCTCGAAGATCTCGGCGTGAAGGCCCTCGGGGGGTTCCATGGCTTTCCATGCCTGCCACAGGACCTCATCCAGATCGGGCCCGGGTGTCGTGGCCTCTGGCGTCGTCACGGGCTTTTCCTGCGTGAGCGCGGTCATGGTGCAGCACCTCCTCAGTGCGGGCGGGCTCGGCCTGGTGGCACAAGCGACACCGCCACGCTAGGGAGCGCCGGGACCGCCATGACCAGCGAATGTTCCCGGATCACTCGTTCGAGCACACGCCTGCCGTCTCAGATAGTAGGAAGCCCAAGTAATTGTGCAGACATCACGGCCGAGCTGTCCTAGCGTTGTAGGAGCCGAACGTAACGCTCCATCGAGCGAGTGCGGATGCGGCCCGGTGCGCAAGCGCAGGTGACCCCTGCCGTGCCGAGGCCCCCGCCTCTTCCGGCCGCTTGTGGATCGACGCATCCCATTTCATCTCGGGGCTCTGGCTTAGGAGACGTGAATCATGGCTGAGACTGCCGTCCGCAGGACCCGTCACTCCGCCCGTACGACCGGCGACGCCGACCGCAGGAATGCCGCGGCCGCCCTCCAGCGTGCCCTCGACCGCCGTGACAACGGCGGCTCCACCGGGCACTGAGCCGATGCGTGCGCGACCCGGGTCGGTCCTGTCCAGGCCGGCGTCGATGCCCTGCCGCTGCTGCTGGCGGATCCGGCTGTCCGTGGCCCGGTGGCTCTTTCTCTCTTGAACGCGTCCTGAACGTGCGGGGCGCCCGGATCCCGGGCGCCCCTACAGGCGATCGTCCCCTGGCTACCGCGCGGGCGAGCGGGTCACCTCGAAGTGGTCGATGCGCTCGCCGGACTCGGCGAGGGCGGTGACCTTCATCCGCGGGCGGTGGCCCGGTGTGACCTCGACGGCGATGAAGGAGTAGCCGGTGTAGCGGACCCGGGACCACTCCACGGTTTCCTTGGTCTTCTTCTGGCCCTTGGACCAGTGGTAGGTGTCCACGTGGTCGAGGTCCTTGACGTGCCCCTCGTAGCTGTCCGGCACGGGGAAGTCGTAAAGGGCCCGGCCCGCGCCGCCCGCGGTCACGTACACGATGCCCTCGCGGGTGGTGTCCACGCTCGCGCCGATCGGCATCTTCTTGGCGACCCGCCCGCTCTTGAGGGCGTCGGTCCGCTCGTAGACGTGGTTGTGGCCGTTGACGACCAGGTCCACCTGGTGCTTCTCGAACAGCGGCAGCCAGGCGTCGCGCACCGCGCCGTCGGAGGCGTGGGAGTTGGTGGTGGAGAAGGCGCAGTGGTGGAAGAAGACCACGAGGAAGTCGATGCCGTCGGCGGCGCGCAGCTCGCCCAGGCGGCGGTCGAGCCAGCGGGTCTGCCGGCCGTCGGTGTAGCCCTGGTTGGCGGGGATCTCGTAGGAGATGTCGTTGGCGTCCAGGGCGACGACCGCGGTGTTGCCGTAGGTGAACGAGTAGACGCCGGGGGCGTTCTTGGCGTCCGGGCCGTTGCCGGGCAGCGTCCAGCGGGCGTTCTGGCCGCCGTAGCCGTTGGGGGAGTACCAGGCCTCCATGTCGTGGTTGCCGGTGGTCACCATCCACGGCACGGACTTGGCCACCGACTCGGTCTGCGCGAGGAACTGGTCCCAGACCCGGGCGTCGTAGGCGTCGTGCTCGGAGCCGTCGCCGTCGGTGTCCGCGTAGCAGATGTCGCCCGCGTGCAGGTGGAAGGACGGGTTCTGACCCAGGATCAACTGGTCGTTGGCCAGGGCGTGGTAGCTCACTCCCTGGTCGCCGAAGGCGGTGAAGACGAAGGCCTCGGGGCGGGCCGGGGCGGTACGGAAGGTGCCGACGGTGGAGAAGTGGCGCGGGTCGGCCGGGTCGAAGCCCTCGTGGCCGACGCCGTAGTAGTACGTCGTTCCCGGGCGCAGTCCGTCCAGCGCGGCGTGCAGGTAGTACTGCTGCACGGCCGGCAGCTTCGCGGACAGCGACGGGGTGTGCAGATCGCGGACCTCGGCCTCGATCTTGCGCCCCAGGTCCCAGGGCTCGATTCCCACCCGCAGATACGGCCGCTTGACCGCGAACGGCACCTGCCAGCTCACCCGCATCTGGCTCTTGGGGTCGGCACCGAAGGCCAGATGGCGGCCGAAGGGGGCGACCAGCGAACCGTCGACGGCGGCCGTGGTGGGCGAGGACAGCAGTGTGGGCGAGACGCCCTGGGCCGAACCGGCCAGCAGTCCGGAGCCCGCGACGACTCCCGCGGTGGCGGCCGAGGTACGCAGCAGGCCTCTGCGGCTCAGCTTCGTACGGAGGTAGTCATGCTGTTCCGGCATGCTCATCCGGGCCGCCAACTGCTCCGGGATGCCGACGCGGGGGGTGTGCGAGGGCAGGGGGGCGGCCCCACGGGGATTTCCAGTCATGCCGCCGAATTTCTCAGCGTGACCCGACCTCAGTGGGGACATGGGGTGAACGGCAGCTGACCGGCTCCCCATGTGTCCGTATGGCGGACGTTACGTGTCAATCAATGGGACGGAGAGTAGGGTCCAGACATGTCTCGCAGCATTCGCCTCGCAGTGATCCCCGGTGACGGTATCGGCCAGGAAGTCGTGGCCCAGGGCCTGAAGGTCCTGACCGCGGTCCTCCCGCAGGACGTCAAGCTGGAAACCAAGGAGTACGACCTCGGTGCCCGGCGATGGCATGCGACCGGTGAGACCCTCCCCGACGCGGAGCTGGAGGCGCTCAAGCAGCACGACGCCATCCTGCTCGGCGCGATCGGCGACCCGTCCGTACCCTCCGGGGTGCTGGAGCGCGGTCTGCTGCTCAAGCTCCGCTTCGCCTTCGACCACTTCGTCAACCTGCGCCCGTCGAAGCTCTTCCCGAACACCTCCACGCCGCTCGCCGGCCGCCCCGACATCGACTTCATCGTCGTCCGCGAGGGCACCGAAGGCCCGTACACCGGCAACGGCGGCAGCCTGCGCACCGGCACCCCCGCCGAGGTCGCCACCGAGGTCAGCCTCAACACCGCCTACGGCGTGGAGCGGGTCGTCCGCGACGCCTATGAGCGGGCCAACGCCCGCCCGCGCAAGAAGCTGACGCTGGTGCACAAGAACAATGTGCTGGTGTACGCGGGTCACATGTGGAAGAACATCTTCGACAAGGTCGGCCAGGAGTACCCCGAGGTCACCACCGACTACCTGCACGTCGACGCCGCGACGATCTTCTTCGTCACCCAGCCCGAGCGGTTCGACGTGATCGTCACCGACAACCTCTTCGGTGACATCCTCACCGACCTCGCCGCTGCCGTCACCGGTGGTATCGGCCTGGCCGCCTCCGGGAACATCAACCCGACCGGCGACTTCCCCTCGATGTTCGAGCCGGTGCACGGCTCCGCGCCGGACATCGCGGGCACCGGCAAGGCCGACCCGACGGCCACGATCCTCTCCGTCGCGCTGCTGCTGCGCCACCTCGGCTACGAGCCGCAGGCCGCCCGCATCGAGGAGGCCGTGGCCACCGATCTGGAGGCCAGGGACGGATCGGCGCGGAGCACCGACGAGATCGGTGACGCGCTGGCCGCACGAGTAGCGGGCTGAGGCCCCTCGCGCACTCACGCACCATGGACAGCGCCGGGCCTCCCAGGGCCCGGCGCTGTTCGCGTGGGCCCGGCCGGGGGCACGGCACGGTCGGGTGCGACCATCGGACCCGTACCGCGCACGCGGTTCCGGCGGCGCGGACCCACGGGCGATAATCGGACGTGGCATCGTTGCCCGCGAGGAAACTCGGACGTCCCAGTAACGACCGGTACGTTCAAGAGCCCTCATGGGCGCGGCCGCCACAACCGCACGGTGGGGGCCGAACCCCTTACCCCCGGCCGGAGGGCTGGGCCGGTGATGCTCCCCAGCCGACGCTGGGAGGTACCCCCAGGTATCGCACACGCAGTGAAGGACATGCATTCATGACGACGCCCACGATCGAGCTCAAGCCCTCCTCGCACCCGCTGTCCGACGCGGAGCGGGAGCAGATCCTGGCCGCCCCCGGCTTCGGCCGCCACTTCACCGACCACATGGTGACGATCAAGTGGACCGAGGGCCGCGGCTGGCACGACGGACAGCTCGTGCCGTACGGCCCGCTCTCCCTCGACCCGGCGACCAATGTCCTGCACTACGCCCAGGAGATCTTCGAGGGCCTCAAGGCGTACCGCCGGCCCGACGGCTCCGTCGCCACCTTCCGCCCGGACGCCAACGCCCGGCGCTTCCAGGCCTCCGCACGCCGGCTGGCCATGCCGGAGCTGCCCGTCGAGACCTTCATCGAGGCCTGCGACCTTCTCGTCCAGCAGGACAAGGGCTGGGTGCCCGCGCACGGCGGCGAGGAGTCGCTCTACCTGCGCCCGTTCATGATCGCGACCGAGGTCGGCCTGGGCGTGAAGCCCGCCAACGAGTACCTCTTCGTGGTCATCGCCTCGCCCGCCGGCGCGTACTTCGCCGGCGGCGTCAAGCCGGTCTCCATCTGGCTGTCCGAGAACCGAGTGCGCGCCGTCCCCGGCGGCATGGGTGACGCCAAGACCGGCGGCAACTACGCCGCGTCGCTGCTCGCGCAGGCCGAGGCCGCCGCGCAGGGCTGCGACCAGGTCGCCTACCTCGACGCCGTGGAGCACAAGTGGGTCGAGGAGCTCGGCGGGATGAACCTGTACTTCGTCTACGGCGACAAGATCGTCACCCCCACCCTGACCGGCTCGCTGCTCGCCGGGGTCACCCGTGACTCCCTGCTGTCCGTCGCCCGCGACCTGGGCTACGCGTCGGAGGAGGCCCGGGTCTCCATCGACCAGTGGAAGACCGACACCGCGAACGGCACCCTCACCGAGGTCTTCGCCTGCGGCACGGCCGCCGTGATCACCCCGGTCGGCACGGTCAAGAGCGCGGGCGGCGAGTGGACCCAGTCCGACGGTGAGCCCGGCAAGGTCACGCTGAAGCTGCGCGAGGCGCTCCTCGACATCCAGCGGGGTGTCGCCGAGGACAAGCACGGCTGGATGCACGAGCTGGGCTGAGCCCGCCCCCGTATGCGGGCCCGGACATGACCCAGGCCGCCCCCAACAGCGCGTCGGCGGCGGCCTCGGTCCTGTCCGGGCCGGCTCAGCCGGCCTCCGCGGCGATTTCCGCCGCGGTGGCCGGGGGAGCGGGCGGTGCGGTGCGCAGCGCCGCCACCGGACGGGGGTCCCGGGCGGTCAGGGCCAGGTACGCGGCCCCGCCCACGGCCGCCGCGAGCAGGAAGCTGAGGTCGATGCCGCCGGTCAGCGGGAGCAGCGGCCCCTGGTAGAGCGGTGTGTCCACACCCATCAGGCCGACCGCCGAGCCCAGCGCCCAGGCCAGCGTCGCCCGGACGTGCCAGCCCGCCCGGTACCAGTACACGCCTCCGCGGGTGCCGCGGTTGTAGACCTGCAGGGACTCCGGGTCGTAGGCGCCGCGGCAGCGGGCGAAGCCGATCACGGTGATCACCGCCCAGGGCGTTCCGACGGCGGTCATCAGCAGCACGAACGAGGTCATCGCCTCCTGGGCCGCCCACAGGAAGTGGCCGGCGTAGACCAGCGTGGTCGCGGTCGCGGCGACGACATAGGTGGCCTGGGTGCGGGTCGCGCGCGGCAGGATCGCATCGAGGTCGAGGCCCATGCTGTAGAGCATCAGACCGGCGTTGCCGACGGAGCCGGCCGAGGCGTTGAGCAGCAGCAGCGCCAGGTACCAGAGCGGCGCGCCGGCCACCAGCGGGCCCGCGTAGTCCGCGCCCGCACCGACCGCGAGCGCGGTGAACGTCCCGAAGAGCTGTGGCACCAGCAGGCCGACCATCAGGCCCAGACAGGTGGCGCCGAAGACCTTCCTGGAGCTGTGCCGCCGCGGGGAGATGTAGCGGCTGTAGTCGCCGAGCAGGGTGATGAAGGCGATGGGGCCGCTCAGGCCCGCGGAGACGGCGGCCAGCAGCCAGGTCTGCCAGAAGCCGCCGAGCAGATACGAGCTGCCGTGCGGTGCGGCGGTGGTGAAGGTGTCGGCGTAGGCGACGACGCCGAGGGCCAGCAGGACGGTCAGCCCGATGGCGAGCACCTTGCTCAGCCGCAGCAGGACCCGGTAGCCGTAGACCGCGCCGACGGCGGTGGCGCCCGCCAGCAGGGCGTAGACCAGGGCGTAGGTCGCGCCGCCGGTCGGCAGTCCGGTCAGCCGGTGCAGGCAGCCCACCACCGCGTCGCCGCCGACCCACAGGGTCAGCGCGGTGTAGCCCAGCGACAGCAGCAGGCCGATGACCGAGCCGATCAGCCGGCCGCGCACACCGAAGTGGGCACCGCTGCTGGTGGAGAGGTTGGTGGCGCTGCGCAGCGAGACCAGCGCGAGCGGGGCGGTCAGCAGGGTGCCGACGAGGGTGCCGGCCGCCAGGGAGGTCACCGAGGGCCAGAAGCCGAGCCCGAAGGAGACCGGGAGCCAACCGAAGATCACCACGCCCAGGGCGAGGTTCGACCCGAGCAGGATCGAGATCAGGTCGCGAGGGCCGCTGGTGCGTTCCTCGTCCGGGATGGTGTCGACTCCGCGTTGTTCGATCGGCATGAGGGCTCCCCTGAGAGGCCGGACAACAGTGTGTGAGCAGCGCTCCGTGCGCCGTGCTCCGGGCTGTGGACAGTGCTCGCCGGGGCCGTGCCGCGCAGCGAGATCTATTGGAGCGGCGCTCTACTCGCCGCATATTTAGAGCAGCGCTCAATGTGACTCATGCCTAGGCCATCGGTCAATGCTTTCCTCTTGGCGATTTTCATGGTTAGAGTGATGCTCAAATCGAGCTGGAGGTGTGGCGGGATGCGGTTGACCCCGACGGAACGCGACCGGCTGCTGCTGTTCGGCGCGGCCGAGCTGGCGCGGACGCGCCGGGCCCGCGGACTGAAGCTGAATGTGCCCGAGGCGACCGCGTTGATCGCGGACACAGTCTGCGAGGCGGCGCGGGACGGGCGCCGCCTCGCTCAGGCCATCGAGGCGGCACGCGGTGTGCTCGGCCCGGACGATGTGCTGCCGGGCGTGGCCGACGTGGTCACCGAGGTGCATGTGGAGGCCGTCTTCGACGACGGCTCCCGGCTCGCGGTGGTCAGCGACCCGATCGGCGCCGGCCCGTCGGCCGGGCGGAGCGAGCAGACCCCCGCGCCCGGCGCGGTGCTCCCCGGCCCGGCCGACCCGGAGCCCGCGCCCGCGGTGGTGCTGACGGTGCGCAACACCGCGACGGTGCCCATCAGCGTCACCTCGCACTTCCACTTCTTCGAGGCCAACCCGCGGCTGGACTTCGACCGCGGCGCCGCGTACGGCATGCGGCTGTGCGTCCCGGCCGGCTCGTCGGTGCGGTTCGACCCCGGCGGTGCCTCGGAGGTCGGTCTGGTCCCGATCGGCGGCGACCGGATCGCGATCGGCTTCGCCGGTCTCGTCGACGGCCCGCTGGATGCGCCGGGGGCCAGGACGGAAGCGCTGCGGCGGGCCGCCGCCTGCGGCTACCTGGGAGCGGAGGAGAAGGCATGACGGGCAGCATCGACCCCCACGAGTACGCGTCGGTGCACGGCCCGCGGGCCGGTGACCGGGTCGTCCTCGGTGACTCGGGCCTGGTCGTCCGGGTCGAGTCCGACGCCCAGAAGCCCGGTGACGAGTTCCTCGCCGGCTTCGGCAAGACCGCCCGCGACGGGCTGCTCCTCAAGGCCGCCGCGGTCCGCGAGACCTGCGACGTGGTGATCAGCAACGTCCTGGTCATCGACGCGGTCCAGGGCATCCGCAAGGTGTCCATCGGCATCCGCGAGGGCCGCATCCACGCCATAGGGCGGGCCGGCAACCCCGACACGCTCGACGGTGTCGATGTCGTCGTCGGCACGGGTACGTCGATCGTCTCCGGCGAGGGCATGATCGCCACCGCGGGCGCCGTCGACACCCATGTCCATCTGCTCTCGCCGCGTGTCATGGAGGCCTCGCTGGCCTCCGGCGTGACCACCATCATCGGCCAGGAATTCGGGCCGGTCTGGGGCGTCGGCGTCAACTCCCCCTGGGCGCTGGGGCACGCCTTCAGTGCCTTCGACGCCTGGCCGGTCAACATCGGCTTCCTCGGCCGCGGTTCCTCCTCGGGCGACGCCCCGCTCGTCGAGGCGCTCGCCGAGGGCGGCGCCTGCGGCTTCAAGGTGCACGAGGACATGGGCGCCCATGCCCGCGCCCTGGACACCGCGCTGCGGGTCGCCGAGGACCACGACGTCCAGGTCGCGCTGCACAGCGACGGCCTCAACGAGTGCCTCACCGTCGAGGACACCCTGCGCGTCCTGGACGGCCGGACCATCCACGCCTTCCACATCGAGGGCTGCGGCGGCGGTCATGTCCCCAACGTCCTCAAGATGGCCGGGGTCCCCAACGTCATCGGCTCCTCCACCAACCCCACCCTCCCCTTCGGGCGGGACGCGGTCGCCGAGCACTACGGCATGATCGTCTCCGTCCACGACCTGAAGACCGATCTGCCCGGTGACGCCGCCATGGCCCGCGACCGCATCCGGGCCGGCACGATGGGCGCCGAGGACGTGCTGCACGACCTCGGGGCGATCGGCATCACCTCCTCCGACGCCCAGGGCATGGGCCGCGCGGGCGAGACCGTCCGCCGCACCTTCGCGATGGCGGGCAAGATGAAGGCCGAACTCGGCCCGATGCAGGGCGACGGCGCCCACGACGACAACGCCCGGGTGCTGCGCTACGTCGCCAAGCTCACCATCAACCCCGCCATCGCCCACGGCCTCTCGCACGAGATCGGGTCGATCGAGGTCGGCAAGATGGCCGACATCGTGCTGTGGAAGCCGCAGTTCTTCGGCGCCAAACCGCAGTTGGTGCTGAAGTCCGGATTCCCCGCCTACGGCGTCACCGGCGACCCGAACGCCGCCACCGACACCTGCGAACCGCTCGTGCTCGGCCCGCAGTTCGGGGCGTACGGCGCGACCCCCGCCGAGATCTCCGTCGCCTTCGTCGCGCGTGCCGCGGCCGAACAGGGCGGTGACGGTATGCCCACCCGCCGGCGCCGGGTCGCCGTCCGCGGCACCCGTGGCATCGGCCCCGGCAACCTCGTCCACAACTCCCGGGTCGGGCAGGTCCAGGTCGACGGGAACAGCGGGCTGGTCACCCTCGACGGTGATCCGATGCGCTCGGAACCGGCCGACACCGTGTCGCTGTCCCGGCTCTATTTCCTGTGACCACGCCCTGTGGAACGGCCCCCGTGGCCGACCTCGTGAACACCCCGCCTGTCACACCGACACAGACCTGAGGACCTCCGCATGAACACCCCTGTCGCCGACGGCTTCCGTATGCCCCCGGAGTGGGCCCGGCACGAGCGCACCTGGATGGCCTGGCCCGGCCCGAGCTTCACCTTCGGCGAGGAGGGCGGCGAGACGCTGGCCGGGGCCCGCCGCGCCTGGGCGGCCGTCGCCCGTGCGGTCCGCCGCTTCGAGCCGGTCACCGTCGTCGCCGGAACGGGCCAGTCGGAAGGCGCCCGCGCGCTGCTCGGTGCGGACATCGAGATCGTCGAACGCCCGCTCAACGACGCCTGGATGCGCGATATCGGCCCCACCTTCCTCACCGACGGCACGGGACAACTCGCCGCCGCCGACTGGGTGTTCAACGGCTGGGGCGCCCAGGAGTGGGCCCGCTGGGACCTCGACGAGAAGATCGCCGAGCAGGTCTGCGCACTGGCCGGCGCCCGCCGTTACGCGACCCCGCTGGTCAACGAGGGCGGCGGCATCCACATCGACGGCGAGGGCACCGTCCTGCTCACCGAGACCGTCCAGCTCGACCCGGGCCGCAACCCCGGCCGTACCCAGGAGGAGGTGGAGGCCGAGATCCACGCCCACCTCGGCACCACCAAGGCGATCTGGCTGCCGCGCGGACTGGCCGCCGACTACGGGCAGTTCGGCACCCGCGGCCATGTCGACATCGTCGCCGCCTTCGCCCGCCCCGGCACCGTGCTCGTCCACACCCAGCCCGACCCGGACCACCCCGACCATGCGATCTGCTCCGAGATCGCCAAGCTGCTGCGCGGCTCCACCGACGCCAGGGGCCGGCAGCTGGAGGTCATCGAGGTGCCCGCCCCGACCGTCATCGAGGAGGACGGTGAGCTGGTCGACTACTCCTACATCAACCACTACCTCTGCAACGATGGCGTGGTGCTGTGCGGCTTCGACGACCCGCGCGACGAGGAGGCGGCCGCGATCTTCCGGCGGCTCTTCCCCGACCGGACGGTGACCCTCGTGGACGCCCGTACGATCTTCGCAGCGGGTGGCGGTATCCACTGCATCACCCAGCAGCAGCCGAAGGTCTGATCCGCAGACCTGCCCCAGCCGACCCCGGAGGTCCCCGTGCCCGGTCCCGCGCGCCGTCCCCGGCGCCGGCTCAACCAGCCCCGCGAGCAGGTCCTGGCCGCGGCGATGGCGACCATCGCCGCGGAGGGCCTGGACCGGCTGACCATGGCCGGACTGGGCCGCGAGGTCGGCATGAGCAGCGGCCACATCCTCTACTACTTCGGTACGAAGGACGAGCTGCTGCTGCAGACCCTCCAGTGGAGCGAGGAGCAGCTCGGCGCCGAGCGCCGGGCCGCCCTCTCCCGCCGCGTCCCGGCCCGCGAACGGCTGGACGCCCTCGTCGACCTCTACCTCCCCGAAGGCCACCGCGACCCGCGCTGGACGCTGTGGCTGGAGGTGTGGAACCGCTCCCAGAACGCCGACGACGAGACCCGCGAACGCCAGCTGGAACTCGAACTGGCCTGGCACCGCGACCTGGTGGCCCTGCTCGTCGAGGGCATCTCGAAGGGTGAGTTCCGCCCCGTCGACGCCGAACGCTTCGCCACCCGCACCCGCGCCCTGCTCGACGGCTTCGGCTCCCAGCTCGTCGTCGGCCTCCCCGGCACGGAACGGGAAGAAGTGCGCGGCCACATACGGGAATTCCTGGACGAGTCACTGTCCGCCCGGGAGAGCTGACCCCGGCACGGCCCCCCGTCGGGCCGGGGTCGCGCCCGCCCCATGACCACAACGCACGTAAGTACCCACGATCGTTGCCGCCCGCGCTCTTGCCCAGGGCCTCCGGGTCCGCGACCGTAACCGGCTATGGGACGAGAGCAATGGAAGAAGATCTGGGTCGGCTCGGCCGGCAACATGGTCGAGTGGTTCGACTGGTTCGTGTATGCGAGCTTTGCGGTCTATTTCGCGGATTCGTTCTTCCCGAAGGGGAATGACACCGCCAACCTCATGAACACCATGGGGATCTTCGCCGTGGGCTTCTTCATGCGCCCGGTGGGCGGCTGGGTGCTCGGCCGGGTCGGGGACCGCAGGGGCCGCAAGGCCGCGCTCACGCTGACCGTCACGCTGATGTCCGCCTCGGCGGTCCTGATCGCCGTCGCGCCCACCTACGGGGTGGCGGGTTACGGCGGCGTGGCCGTGCTGCTCATCGCGCGGATGCTGCAGGGGCTGTCGGTCGGCGGCGAGTACGCGGCCAGCGCCACCTACCTCACCGAGGCCTCCGCACCCGGCCGCCGCGGCTTCGCCTCCAGCTTCCAGTACGTGTCGATGACCGCCGGGCAGCTGCTCGGCCTCGGCCTGCAGATCGTGCTGCAGCGCACCCTGTCCGAGGACGCGCTGCACAGCTGGGCCTGGCGGATCCCGTTCATCATCGGTGCGCTGGGCGCCGCGATCGTCTTCTACCTGCGCCGCAACATGCTGGAGACCGAGGTGTACGCCGCGGACGACAGCGCCAACGCCGACCCGGCACGCGGCACCCTCAAGGCGCTGCTGGCCCACAAGCGCGAGGCGTTCCTGGTCATCGCGCTCACCATGGGCGGCACGGTCGCGTACTACACGTACACGACCTATCTCACCAAGTACCTCTCGGGCAGCGCCGGACTGCCCAAGCCGACCGCCTCCCTGGTCAGCTTCTGCGCCCTGTTCATCTTCATGTGCATCCAGCCGCTCGCCGGAAAGCTGTCCGACCGGATCGGCCGCCGTCCGCTGCTGATCACCTTCGCGGTCGGCTCGACGTTCCTGACCGTGCCGATCATGACGCTGCTCAAGCACGCCGGCAGCTTCTGGCCGGCCCTCGGGCTCTCGCTGCTCGCCCTGGTCGTCGTCACCGGCTACACCTCGATCAACGCCTGTGTGAAGGCCGAGCTGTTCCCGACCGGCATCCGCGCGCTGGGGGTGGCCCTGCCGTACGCCATCGCCAACGCGCTGTTCGGCGGCACCGCGGAGTATGTCGCCCTGTGGTTCAAGGAGGGCGGTATCGAGTCCGGCTACTACTGGTACGTCGCCGGCTGCGCCGCGGTCTCGCTGATCGTCTACGTCACGATGCGCGAGACCCGGTCCATCGATCTGCACCGGGTCGGCAAGCAGGACGAGGCCGCGGGAACCGACCGGGGGCGGGTGGGGGCACCCGTCGCCGACTGAGGATTCTGTCCCGGCCGAAACGGCCTCCCCTGCCCGGGGGAGGCCGTTTGCCGTTCTCGGGGGATCCGTGTCCGGCGCCGGGCGGCTTGGCTGGACGGCATGAAGAACACCAGGCGTTCACTTCTGCCGCTGCCGCTGCTGCTGACGGGGCTGTTGGCCTCAGGCGTCGCGGCGCCGCCCGTGGCGGCCGCCCGGCCCGCCGGGGCGCACCCGGCCACGGCGTCCCCGGCCGCGTCCCGCCCGGCCGCCGACGACCTCCGTGCCAGGCTCGCGGCCGTACCCGGGATGCGGGTGATCAAGGAGAACCCCGCCCCGGCCGGCTACCGCTCCTTCGCGCTGGTCTACCGCCAGCCCGTCGACCACCGGCACCCCGGCAGGGGCAGCTTCGAGCAGCGGCTGTCGCTGCTCCACCGGTCCACCGCCCGGCCGATGGTGCTGTACACCAACGGCTACGACCTCACCTACCAGGACCCCGGGTTCCGGGCCGAGCCGACCCGGATCGTGGACGGCAACCAGATCAGCGTCGAGCAGCGGTACTTCGGCACGTCCCGCCCCCGCCCCACCGACTGGTCGAAACTCGACATCCGGCAGGCGGCGGGCGATCACCACCGGCTGATCCGGGCCCTCAAGAAGGTCTACCGCGCCGCATGGATCTCCACCGGCGGCAGCAAGGGCGGTATGGCCACCGTCTACCACCGGCGCTTCCACCCGCACGACGTGGCCGGCTCCGTCGCGTACTCGGCACCCGACAACACCGACGACCGGGACGACACCGCCGAGGACCGCTTCCTGCGGCGGGTGGGCAACCCCGCCTGCCGGAGCGCGCTCACGGCGGTGCAGCGCGCGATGCTGGGCACCCGGCGGGCGGAGATGGCGGGCCGCCTCACCCGCTGGGCCGCAGGCCAGGGCTACACGTTCCGCACCATGGGCAGCGCCGACCGGGTACTGGAACTCGCCGCGCTGCAGCTGCCCCTGCACTTCTGGATGCAGAAGGACGAGGTGGAGGACTGCGGCCGCATCCCCCGGCCCTCCGCCGCCGGCGACGCGCTGTACACCTGGTTCGAAGGCGTGACCCGTCTCCCGGCCTACGCCGACCGCCACCTGGCCCCCGTCACCGCGTCCTACTACCAGTTGGGCACCCAGCTCGGCTTCGTCTCGCTCGCCTCCCCGCACCTGGCCGGAATGCTGCGCCACCCCGGACTCCAGGAGATGCGCACCTACGTGCCGCGCAGCATTCCGCTGCGGTTCCAGCCGGACGCCATGCCCGACATCGACCGCTGGGTGCGCCGGCACGGCAGTGAGCTGCTCTTCGTGTACGGCGAGAACGATCCCACCCGGGCCGAGCCCTTCCGTACCGGCAAGGGCAGCCGCGACGCGCACGTCTACCTGGCCCCGCACACCAACCACCTCGCGAGCATCGACAAGCTGGCGTCCCGGGACCGCGCACGGGCCACCGCCGCGCTCCGTCGCTGGGCCGCCGTGGACAGTCCGCCCGCATCGTGAGACTTCCGCGTGTCCGGCCCGGGGGTGTGGCACACTGCGGACCGTGCTCTCGTTCGCCATGATTATTGGCAGCAGGCGCGCCGGTCCGCAGTGACCGCCCCGTACGAACCGAGTACGGCGTGGCCACCGTCGTCCCAGACCCGCGCGCAGACCTCTCGCACCCGCGAGAGGTTTTTTCGTTTCCGGCCCACACCCACCGGAGGCGGAGCGCGAGGGATCATGGAGGGACGGTGGAACCGGTTATTCCGGTAGACCGAGATCCCGACAGGAGCCAGACCAGCATGACGGACGCACACGAACCCTCCCCCCGGCCCGCCGGCGCGGTGTCCGACGACTTCCACGTCTTCGACACCACGCTCCGCGACGGTGCACAGCGCGAGGGCATCAACCTCACGGTCGCCGACAAGCTGACCATCGCCCGGCACCTCGACGAATTCGGCGTCGGCTTCATCGAGGGCGGCTGGCCCGGCGCCAACCCGCGGGACACCGAGTTCTTCCAGCGCGCCCGCGAGGAGATCGACTTCCGGCACGCCCAGCTGGTCGCGTTCGGCGCCACCCGCAAGGCCGGCGTCCGCGTCGAGGACGATCCGCAGGTCGCCGCGCTGCTGGAGTCCCAGGCCCCGGTCATCACGCTGGTCGCCAAGTCCCATCTCGGGCATGTGGAACTGGCGCTGCGCACCACCCCCGAGGAGAACCTCGCGATGGTGCGGGACACCGTCGCGTATCTGCGGGCACAGGGCCGCCGGGTCTTCCTCGACTGTGAGCACTTCTTCGACGGCTACGCCCTGGACGCGGTCTACGCCAAGCAGGTCGTCCGCACCGCGAGCGAGGCAGGCGCCGATGTCGTGGTGCTCTGCGACACCAACGGCGGGATGCTCCCGGCGCAGGTCACCGCCGTCGTACGGACCGTCCTCGCGGACACCGGCGCGCGGCTGGGCATCCACGCCCAGGACGACACCGGCTGCGCCGTCGCCAACACCCTGGCCGCGGTGGACGCGGGCGCCACCCATGTCCAGTGCACCGCCAACGGTTACGGCGAGCGGGTCGGCAACTCCAACCTCTTCCCGGTCGTCGCCGCCCTGGAGCTCAAGTACGGGCGCCAGGTGCTGCCCGAGGGCAAGCTCGCCGAGACCACCCGGATCTCGCACGCCATCGCCGAGGTCGTCAATCTCACGCCCTCCACCCACCAGCCCTATGTGGGGGTTTCCGCCTTCGCCCACAAGGCCGGACTGCACGCCTCCGCCATCAAGATCGACCCGGATCTCTACCAGCACATCGATCCGGCGCTGGTCGGCAACACCATGCGGATGCTGGTCTCCGACATGGCCGGCCGGGCGTCCATCGAGCTCAAGGGCAAGGAGCTGGGCATCGATCTCAGCGGCGACCGCGAGCTGGTCGGCCGGGTCGTCGAGCGGGTCAAGGAGCGTGAGCTGGCGGGCTACACGTACGAGGCCGCCGACGCGTCCTTCGAACTGCTGCTCCGCGCCGAGCTGCAGCGGGCGGAGGGCGGCCGGCCGCGCAGCTACTTCACGGTGGAGTCCTGGCGGGCGATCGTCGAGGACCGCCCGGACGGTACGCACGCCAACGAGGCGACCGTGAAGCTGTGGGCCAAGGGGGAGCGGATCGTCGCCACCGCCGAGGGCAACGGCCCGGTCAACGCGCTGGACCGGGCGCTGCGGGTGGGGCTGGAGCGGATCTATCCGCAGCTGGCGCACATGGAGCTGGTCGACTACAAGGTCCGCATCCTGGAGGGCGCCCTGGGCACCGGCTCGATCACCCGGGTCCTGGTCTCCACCAGCGACGGCCGGGGCGAATGGTCCACGGTCGGGGTCGCGGAGAACGTCATCGCCGCGTCCTGGCAGGCCCTGGACGACGCCTATGCGTACGGGCTGCTGCGGGCCGGGGTCGAGCCGCAGGAGTGACCACGCCCGCGACGGTGTGACCGCGGCCCCGCACGGCCCTCGGGGGAGGGGCCGTACGGGGCCGCGGTCATGTGGCGGAGCCGTTCAGGCCTGCGGGGCCGCCTTGACGGCCGAGATGTCGAAGAGGAGCTTGACCTTGTCGCTGACCATGACGCCGCCGGTCTCCAGCGCGGCGTTCCAGGTCAGGCCCCAGTCGGAGCGCAGGATCTCGGCGCTGCCCTCGAAGCCGACCCGCTCGGCGCCGTAGACATCGGTGGCCGAGCCGTGGAACTCCAGGTCGATGGTGAGCGGCTTGGTGACGTCCCGGAGGGTGAGGTCGCCGGTGATGCGGTAGCGGTCACCGTCCACGCGCTCGGCGGCGGTGCTGCGGAAGGTCATCAGCGGGAAGGACTCGGCGTCGAAGAAGTCGGCGCTGCGCAGATGGTTGTCGCGGTCCGCGATCCCGGTGTCGATGCTCGCGATCGTGACGTCGAGGGACGCGGTGGAGCGGGACGGGTCGGCGCCGTCGAGGCGGAGCGCGCCCTCGTACGTGCCGAAGGCGCCGCGGACGTTGGTGACCATGGCGTGCCGGACGGTGAAGCCGATGCTGCTGTGGGCCGGGTCGATGGTGTAGTCGCCGGTCAGCGCCGCGAGCGCGGGGTCCGCGTCGAGGACGGCAGCGGTGGCGGCGGGGGCAGTGTTGCCGGCGGTGTCGGCGGTGCGCTTGCGATTGAACAGAGCCATGGCTCCTCCTCAAAGACGGTGCACTCGGTGTGCGCGACGTTTTGTTTAAGCTTCAACGAGATTCACCGTAACCTCATCTGGTTCAACATTCAACCTCTCTCCTCGGCTGGGCTCGGCCGGACGGGTGGCGGCCGGTGGTCCGGCGCGGTCATTGCCGCTCGGCAGCGGCCCGTGCTAGACCATCGGGAACTCCCAAGTGCGCAGCGCCACCGCCCAGTTGACGCCGTGGAGAGGACCGACCGTGCCACCAGTCCCCGCCCTGCCCGTCTGGTCACGCAGAGGGTTTCTCGCCGCCTCCACCGCGGGTGCGCTCGGCCTCGCCGCCGGCCCCGCACACGCCACCCCCGGGACGGCCGCACCGGCTGACGACGAGTTCGCCACCCTCCGCCGCCGCTGGTGCGAGCTCGCCCTCGGCACCGGCTTCGACCCCACCGCCCCGCCCTACGCCGCCGCCCTCCAGGAGACCGGCGCCCTCGCGAGCACCTTCCAGGCGAGCATGCGCCCGGAGGCCGGCTCCCTCTGGCCCGACTGCCGCTACGACCCGCCGTCCGGCATCACCCAGAGCTACAGCCGGCTGCACACCATGGCCCAGGCCCATGCCCAGCCCGGCACCGGCCGCACCGGCGACCCCGGCCTCGCCGAAACCCTCGTCACCGGCCTCGGCCACCTCGAAGCCACCGTCTACAACACCGCCACCACCCGTTACGGAAACTGGTGGGAGTGGCAGATCGGCAGCCCCAGACTCCTGCTCGACACCGTCGCGCTCCTCGACGAGCGGCTGCCCGGCGGCCTCGGCGACGCACTGCGCGGCCGCTGTCTGGCCGCCGTCGACCACTTCGTGCCCGACACCCTGCTCGGCGACTACACCGGGACCAGCACCGGCGCCAACCGCGTCGACCTGTGCCGGGTGGTCGCGCTGCGCGGCGTCCTCGGCCGCGCCCCCGGCAAGATCGCCCTGGCCCGTGACGCCCTCTCACCGGTCTTCCCGTACGTCACCAAGGGCGACGGCCTCTACGCCGACGGCTCCTTCATCCAGCACACCTGGGTGGCCTACTCCGGTACCTACGGCTATGTCCTGCTGGACGGCCTCGGCCGGCTGTTCACCCTGCTCGGCGGCTCGTCCTGGCAGATCACCGACCCGGCCCGGCAGATCATCTTCGACAGCGTCGAGCGGGCCTGGGCCCCGCTGCTCCACAACGGCCTGATGATGGACCTCGTCAACGGCCGCGCCATCAGCCGCGGCTACCTGCGCAGCGACGAACGGCATGTGCTGCGCAGCGACCACTACCACGGCCATGCGCTGATCGCCGCCGTCGGGCTGCTCGCCCGGAGCGCGAGCAGCGCCGAGCGGGACCGCTGGCACGCCATGATCAAGGGCTGGATCGCCCGCGACCGTACGCTGCCGGTGCTCACCGACCGGCAGTACACCGTCGCCGACCTCGCCCGGCTCCACACGATCGCCGCGAGCTCCGCGGCCCCCGCCCCCGAACCCGTCGGCCACCGGCTGTTCCCCGCCATGGACCGCGCCGTGCACCGCCGCCCCGGCTGGGCCGCCGGTCTGGCCATGGCCTCCGACCGCATCGCGTACTACGAGAACGGCAACGGCGAGAACCCGCGCGGCTGGCACACCGGCGCCGGCATGCTCTCCTGGTGGGGCGCGGATTTCGGGGGCGACCAGTACACGGATGCCTTCTGGCCCACCGTCGACCCCTACCGGCTCCCCGGCACCACCGTCTCCACCAAGCGGCTGGCCGACAACGAGGGCGGCGGCTGGGGCGAGCCCAAACCCGCCGCGCGCTGGGTCGGCGGCACCACCGATGGGGAATTCGCCGCCCTCGGACAGGACCTGCGCGGTCTGGCCTCGACCCTCACCGCCCGGAAGTCCTGGTTCGCGCTCGCGGACTGTGTCATCTGCCTGGGCGCCGGCATCACCGCCCGCGACGGGGTGCCCGCCGAGACCGTCGTCGACAACCGCTGCCTGGGCGAGTCCGGCACCGCGGCGCTCACCGTCGACGGCGTACCGCAGCCCGGCACACTCGGCGAGACCACCGCCTTCCGCCGCGCCCACTGGGCCCACCTCGCCGGACACGGCGGCTGGGTCTTCCTCGGATCCCCCGGCGGCGCCCCCCTCAAGGCGCTGCGCGAGGCCCGCACCGGCTCCTGGCACGACATCAACAGCACCTCCTCCCCGCAGCCCTTCACCCGCCGCTATCTCACCCTCTGGCACGACCACGGCACCGACCCCACCGACGCCGGCTACGCCTACCTCCTCATGCCGGGCGCCACCGCCCGCACCCTCGCCGCCCGCGCCGCCGACCGGCGCTGGCTGACCGTGCTCGCCAACGACGCGGGCCGGCAGGCGATCGCCGTCGACCCGCTCGGCGTAACGGCCGCCAACTTCTGGCGGGCGGGCGGCGCGGGGCCGCTCACCAGCAGCGGCCCGGCGAGCGTGCTGGTCCGGGAGCGGCCGGGCGGGCGGCCGGCGGGCCGCGGCCGCACGGCCCGGCTGTGCCTCGCCGCCCCCGACCGCTCCGGCGATACCCTGGAGATCACCTGGTCACGGCCGGTGCGCGCGGTGCTCACCCACGACCCGGCGATCGAGGTACTGGACACCGGGCGGGCCCTGCGACTGCGCCTGACCCCCGGTACGAGCTGCGCCACCCACACCTGCACCGTGCGGTTGCGGTGACCGGAAACCGGCCCGCCCGACCAGCCGGTCACGACAACATCGCGCCGTCGCTGTTTGTGGGGCCCATACAGATGCCGAACGGCTCCGCCACCCGAACGGAGGCCGGGACGCAGGGCGCGTACAGCACGGTTCTGTGCTGCCTGCCCACCAAATCGCATGCGACGTTGTACGAAACCGACATCGGTGTGCGGCGCCTCGCCCACGTACCGTCGATACATGACCACTGTCGAAGATGTGCCCGCCGGCGCCAACGACGCCCGCGGGCGCGTCGCCGAACTGCACGCCATCCGTGAGCAGGTTCGGCGAGGCCCCAGCGAGCGTGCCACCGAAGCGCAGCGTGCCAAGGGCAAGCTGACGGCCCGCGAGCGGATCGAGCTGCTGCTGGACGAGGGTTCGTTCAACGAGGTCGAGCCGCTGCGGCGGCACCGGGCGACGGGCTTCGGCCTGGAGGCGAAGAAGCCCTACACCGACGGCGTGATCACCGGCTGGGGCACCGTCCACGGCCGGACCGTCTTCACCTACGCGCACGACTTCCGGATCTTCGGCGGTGCGCTGGGCGAGGCCCACGCCACCAAGATCCACAAGATCATGGACATGGCCATCCAGGCCGGTGCGCCGCTGGTGTCGCTGAACGACGGCGCCGGTGCCCGTATCCAGGAGGGTGTCTCCGCGCTCGCCGGCTACGGCGGCATCTTCCAGCGCAACACCAAGGCCTCGGGTGTCATCCCGCAGATCTCCGTCATGCTCGGCCCCTGCGCCGGCGGTGCCGCCTACTCCCCGGCCCTGACCGACTTCGTCTTCATGGTCCGCGAGACCTCGCAGATGTTCATCACCGGCCCCGACGTGGTGCGCGCGGTGACCGGCGAGGAGATCACCCAGAACGGCCTGGGCGGCGCCGATGTGCACGCCGAGACCTCGGGCGTGGCCCACTTCGCGTACGACGACGAGGCCACCTGCCTGGAAGAGGTCCGCTACCTCCTCTCGCTGCTGCCGGCGAACAACCGGGAGAACCCGCCGACGGTGCCCTGCGAGGACCCCGCCGACCGCTCCGGTGACGCGCTGCTGGACCTGGTCCCGGCCGACGGCAACCGCCCGTACGACATGCGCAAGGTCATCGAGGAGATCGTCGACGACGGCGAGTACCTGGAGGTCCACGAGCGCTGGGCGACCAACATCATCTGCGCGCTGTCCCGGCTCGACGGCCGCGTGGTGGGCATCATCGCCAACCAGCCGCAGTCGCTGGCCGGTGTGCTGGACATCGAGGCGTCCGAGAAGTCCGCCCGCTTCGTCCAGATGTGCGACGCCTTCAACATCCCGATCGTCACCCTGCTGGACGTCCCCGGCTTCCTGCCCGGCGTCGACCAGGAGCACGGCGGCATCATCCGGCACGGCGCCAAGCTGCTCTACGCCTACTGCAACGCGACCGTCCCGCGGATCTCCCTCGTCCTGCGCAAGGCCTACGGCGGCGCCTACATCGTCATGGACTCGCAGTCCATCGGTGCGGATCTCACCTATGCCTGGCCGACGAACGAGATCGCGGTGATGGGGGCCGAGGGCGCCGCCAACGTCATCTTCCGCAAGCAGATCGCCGAGGCGGACGACTCCGAGGCCATGCGGGTGCGCATGGTCAAGGAGTACAAGTCCGAGCTGATGCACCCCTATTACGCGGCCGAGCGCGGTCTGGTCGACGACGTCATCGACCCGGCGGAAACCCGCCACACCCTCATCCGCGCCCTGGAGATGCTGCGCACCAAGCACGCGGACCTGCCCGCGCGCAAGCACGGCAACCCGCCCCAGTAGCCACGCCCCGCACCCGCACCCGGCACCACGCCCACCGCGACGACGGAGAAGACACCGTGAATCCTGCCCACCGCACCGATCCCATCCGCGTGGAGAAGGGCCAGGCCAGCGAGGAAGAGCTCGCCGCCCTGACCGCCGTCCTGCTGGCCCGCGCCGCCCACCAGCCGGCGGCCGCCCCTGCCCGTCCGCACGCCACCGCGGCGCGCTGGCGTCGCCTGGAGCGTCAGAACGGTTTCCATGGGGCGACCAGCTGGCAGCGGTAACGCGCTGACGCGCGCTGTTTCCGACGAGGGGCCCTGCGGTGGTGCGGGGTCCCTCGCGGTTGTTTGGGGTGGCGTGGCCGATCCGTCACCTGCTTCTCGGGCCGTGCGACTTGGTGGGGGCTGGGGTTTTGCGGGTTGTGTGGTTGCCGCGGGGGTCGGAGGGGACGCACCGGTACCCGTCCTCGGCGCGGGCGACGCGGCTACGTGGGATTGATTGCCCCGGCGTTCGCTCCAGTCCTGCGGGCGGGCACCGGTACATCCCCTCCAACCGTTCAGCGTTGCCGACTGCCGGCCGGTGACACCGCCCGTCACGACCTCCATGCCGGCCGCGCCCAACCTGCGGGCGGCATGGCCAGTTCCCTGCCAAGACCTGCCGCGCATGGCCGTAACGGTGATCGGTACGGCGGGTCGGCCGCGCACGTACGGCGGTCGGAGGGGATGTCCGGTGAGCCGCCCGCAGGACCCGGAGCGAACAACGGGGTGAAGAACCTCCGGGACCCGCGTCGCCCGCGCCGTGGGGGCACCTCCCGGCCGAAGGCTGGGGGAGGGTGACCGGGCGTCCCCTCCGACCCACCACCCACCAAGCGACAGCGAACCGGCCCCAGCCAAAGGCAACCCCCTTTTTCGGACGTGGTGTTCCGGTTTGGCATGTCGCGTCCGGATCAAGGCGTAGGTTCGCCTCAACCCTGGGGAGCAGAGCTGTTCAAGCCGCGATCCCCATGCTGGCATGCGCTCGTCATCCCATCTCCTGGTGTTCCCGCCCCGCGGGCCTAGGACGACCGGAAGGAAAGCCCATGCTCAGCACGCTCAGTGCTGGTGCCGCAGTGGCATCGTTGCTCCTCACCGGATCGGCATCCCCCACCACCACAGCCCGGTTCGGCGACGATCCGCCGACCGGAAAGATCACCATTACCGTCGCCACGGTCAACGGTTCGGGCTGCAGACCCGGCAGCGCCGCGGTGGCCATCGCCCCCGACAACACCGCCTTCACCGTCACGTACAGCGAATACCTCGCCCAGGCGGGCAGCGGCAGCAAGCCCACCGACTCCCGCAAGAACTGCCAGATCGCGCTCAACGTCCATGTCCCGCAGGGCTTCACCTACGCGATCGCCCGGGCCGACTACCGGGGCTACGCCTCCCTGGCCCCGGGCGCCAAGGGGCTGGAGACGGCCGGCTACTACTTCCAGGGCCAGCAGCAGACGGCCCGTAAGAGCCACAGCTTCACCGGCCCCTACGACTCCAACTGGCAGACCTCGGACGAGACCGACATCGACGCGCTGGTGTACGCACCCTGCGGCGAGGAGCGCTACTTCAACATCAACACCGAGATGAGGGTGGACGCCAAGTCCGCGGACCCCAAGACCACCAGCTACATGGCCATGGACTCCACCGACGGCAGCATCAACACCCTGTACCACTTCGCATGGAAGGAGTGCCCCGGGCGCCGCTGACGCCGGGGGACCGTCCCAGGGGCCCGTACACCGGTGCGTAACGGGCCCCAACGGCACGACGAAGGCCCCCGCACCGGAAAACGGTGTGGGGGCCTTTCGTCGTTGCGCGCGTGCGGGCACGGGGGAGCCCGGACGCGTCCTGCTAGCGCAGCCGCGCCATCAGCGCGTGCTCCACGAGCGTGATGAGCGCGCTCTTGGCCTCGCTGCGATGCCGCGCATCGGTGGTGATGATCGGCGCGTCCGGGCCGATCTGCAGCGCCTCACGCACCTCGTCGGGCGTGTAGGGCTGATGTCCGTCGAAGCCGTTGAGGGCGATGACGAACGGCAGTCCGCTGTTCTCGAAGTAGTCGACCGCGGGGAAGCAGTCGGCGAGACGGCGGGTGTCGACCAGCACCACCGCGCCGATGGCACCACGGACCAGGTCGTCCCACATGAACCAGAAGCGGTCCTGACCCGGCGTACCGAAGAGGTACAGGATCAGGTCCTGGTCCAGGGTGATCCGGCCGAAGTCCATGGCCACGGTGGTGGTCGTCTTGTCCGGCGCGTGCGTGAGGTCGTCGATGCCCGCCGAGGCGGAGGTCATCACGGCTTCGGTGCGCAGCGGGTTGATCTCTGAGACGGCCCCGACGAACGTGGTCTTGCCCACGCCGAAGCCGCCCGCCACCACGATTTTCGCGGAGGTGGTGGAGCGGGCTGCACCGCTAGAGCTTGCGAAGTCCACTGAGCACCCTTTCGAGCAGTGTCACATCTGGCTGTCCGCCGGCGGTCTCGTCCCCGCCGGGCTGATGGATGGCGACGAGTCCGGCCTCTGCCAGGTCGGCGACGAGGATCCGGGCGACGCCGAGGGGGATGGAGAGAAGCGCGGAGATCTCGGCTACTGACTTGATCTCACGGCAGAGGTGGCAGATGCGCTGGTGCTCCGGCAGCTGGCCCTGCAGCTTGGAGGGGTCGGCGGTCGTGCTGACCAGTGCCTCGATGGCGAGCTGGTAGCGCGGCCGGGTCCGGCCTCCGGTCATGGCGTACGGGCGCACCAGCGGGTTGTTCGCGCCGGTGGGGGCGGGCTCGGGCGCGCGCCGCCGCGGCTGCACCGGCTGGATGCGCGGTGCCTGGGGCTGGTCGTACACCGACGGCTCGTACGGCTGGGAGTCGTACGGCCGGGGCTGTTGCTGCGGGGGCCGCTGCGGCCGGCGGCTCGGCGCAGACGGGAAGTTGAAGCGGTTGTTATGGGTCTCGCCCACAGGCCCGGACTCCTGCCCGGAACCATACGGGTATCCGCTCGGGGGCGTTGCCACGTCTCCTCCTCCAACTTGCCTGTCTGACGCCGGTCGCGCCACCGAACCATAAGGCGCGGTGGCGGGAAACGCACTGCCTGTCTTTTAGTTGAGAAGACTTCCCTGCAGTTCGGCGCGCAGATCCGGCGTCAGTACCGTGCCCGCGCGATCGACCAGCAGGGCCATCTCATAGCCGACCAGGCCGATGTCGCACTCGGGGTGCGCCAGTACGGCCAGCGACGATCCGTCGGAGACGGACATGATGAAGAGGAAACCACGCTCCATCTCCACCACGGTCTGGTTGACGCTACCGCCCTCGAAGATGCGGGACGCGCCGGAGGTCAGCGACGTCAGGCCGGAGGCCACCGCCGCCAACTGATCGGCTCTGTCACGAGGGAAACCCTCGGACATGGCGAGGAGGAGACCGTCCGCGGAGACCACGACCGTGTGGGACACCCCAGGGGTGTTGTCCACGAAGTTGGTGATCAACCAGTTCAGATTCTGCGCCGCCTGGCTCATCGGGCTCACACTAACGCTCCTGATCGTAGGTGCTGCCGGGGCCGAAGCCCTGTTGGTCATTCTGGGGGACCCCGGAGGAGTCCGTGCCGACGTTGCGTCCCTGCTGGACACCGCGGCGCAGGTTACTCAGCCTGCCGCGGACGTCCTCCGGGGCGCGGGAGACCTGGGGGCCGCCCTGTGGGGTCTGCTCCGCTGCACCTTCGACCAGGTTGGCCTTGGGCACCCGCCGGGGGAGGCCGGAAGAGGTGACTCCGCCCGCCTTCGGCTCACGCAGCTGCTCCGCCCGCTCCCAGCGCTCGTCGTTGGAGCTGCGCCAGTCCGAGCCGTCCTGGCCGGTCTCCGGCGCGCTCCGCTGCTCGTGCACCTGGGGTGCCTGCTGGTCGCGGCCTCCGCGGCGCGGAAGGCCGGCGTCCGTCAGCGATGAGGCGTCGCTCGGTGTGGGGCCCGGACGCTCGAATGGTACGCGCTCAGCGGCGCCAGCGGGAGCGGCAGTTGTATTCCGGTCAGATTCCGCTTCGGTCCCGAAGTAGCCCCCGAATGCGGGGCGTTCGGCCCATTCGTCCGGCTGTGCCGTCTCGTGGGAGACGTAGGGCTGCTGGCCCGTGGTCTCCGCGAAGCTCGACTCACCGAATGCCTGGTTGCCGTGGGACCGGTCGTCGTAGAGCGGTTGATCGGCTTCCGCATATGCCTGGGCGGGGTAGTCCTGGTACGCGCCGCCGGACGACACCTCGTCACGGAAGAGCGGACGCTCGTCCTGCTGGTACTCGGGACCCTGCTCACCTGAGGCCTGGGCCTCCAGGGCGGCCCGGCGCTCCTCGCGGAGCATCGAGCGGCCCATCATGTCCAGCTCCGCGCCGTCCGCACGGCCGTAGCGGCTGTCGTCGAAGCCCAGCTCGGCGGCGGTGCGCTGCTGGCTCTCGTACGCCGCGTGCTGGTGCTCGGGCACGATCCGGGACACCGTGAAGTCGTCCTCGAACTGCTCCTCGCCGCCACCACCGTGGGTGATCGCCTCGGGCAGCATGACCAGCGACGTGGTGCCCGCCTGCTCGCCGGAGGGGCGCAGCTGCACCCGGATCCCGTGCCGGTCGGCCAGCCGGCCGACCACGAACAGGCCCATGCGCTGGGAGATCGCGGCATCCACGCTCGGCGGGTTCGCCAGCTTGTGGTTGATGTCCGCGAAGTCCTCGGGGGTGAGCCCGATGCCCTTGTCGTGGATCTCGATCATCACCCGGCCGTCGGGCAGCCGGGTCGCGGCCACCCGCACCTTGGTCTGCGGGGAGGAGAACGTGGTGGCGTTCTCCAGCAGCTCGGACAGCAGGTGCACGAGGTCGGTCACGGCGGTGCCGTGGATCTCGCTCTCGGGGACGCCGGTGAGGTCTATTCGCTCGTAGGACTCGACCTCACTGATCGCCGCCCGCAGGACGTCGACCAGCGGCACCGGCTGGTTCCAGCGGCGGCCGGGCTCCTCGCCCGCGAGGATGAGGAGGTTCTCGCCGTTGCGCCGCATACGCGTGGCGAGGTGGTCGAGCCGGAAGAGGCTCTCCAGCTGGTCCGGGTCCGCCTCGTTGTTCTCCAGGTCGGTGATCAGCTCCAACTGGCGCTCGATCAGACCCTGGTTACGGCTGGACAGGTTGGTGAAGATCGCGTTGACGTTGCCCCGCAGCAGAGCCTGCTCGGCGGCGAGCCGGACGGCCTCGCGGTGCACCTGGTCGAAGGCGCGGGCGACCTCGCCGATCTCGTCGGTGGTGGAGATCGGGATGGGCTGCACACGGGTGTCGACCCGGCCCGGGTCCGTCCGCGAGAGCTGGTCGACCAGCATCGGCAGCCGCTGCTCGGCGATGCCGAAGGCCGCGGTGCGCAGCTCGCGCATGTTGCGGCTCATCCGGCGGGCCATCAGACCGGCCACGACGAAGGCGATGATCAGCGCGGCCAGCACGATGGCGGAGTCGACGAAGGTGGACTGCCGGGCGTCCTCGGCGATCTGCGCCGCCTCGTTCACGGCCTTGTCCGACAGGTCCTTCTCGATGGACCGGTACATGTCGAACTTGCCGGTCGCGGCAGCGAAGTAGGTGTCGGAGGTGATGCCGCGCAGACCGAGCGACTCCGGCGCGGCGCCGGTGGCGATCTGGGTGCCCATCTGGTCGATCGACGGCGGGGCGCGGAACGGCCGGCCGGCGGCCTGGGCCTGCTCCTTCGCCCGCGCGACCTTCTGCTGCGCGGCCTGCTTGAGCCCCGCGGCGTCCTTCTTGAGGCGCTCGACGTCCTCGGGCGTACCGCCGGAGGTGTACTCGCCGATGGCGATGCCCTCCAGGTAGCGGTACGACGCGAAGGCGGTGAGCTGAAGCTTGTGCTCCTTGCCGCCCTGCGGGGACGCCGGGTCGACCAGGAGGTGGGTGCCGATGGAGCGCTCCAGCGACTCCGCCGCCTTGGCCAGCGCCACGGCGTAGACCGTGCGGCCGTAGGAGGTGATGTTGCCGGTGCCCAGGCCGAGTTCGTTGGCGAACTCCATCAGCGGGTGCTGGACCTCGACATAGCCCTCTTCGGTCTGCACACCGCGCAGCTTGGAGGTGTAGGCGGCCTGGCGCAGCTGCTGGAGCTTGGGCTCGGCCTTCTCGAACGAGGCGAGACGGCGCTTGAGGCCCGGCTTGTCCGGCATGGACTTGGCGGCCTGGTGGAACTTGTCGGCGGCGGCGTCGGTGGCGTCACGCGCCCCCAGCACGGCCGGGTCGTCCTTCTTGCCCTTCAGCAGCGGCGCCGCGGTGCGGTCCCGCTCGTCGATCAGGGCATTGCTGTAGGAAAGCGCGGCGCGAACGAGCTTCGCGGTGTTCTCCGCGTCCTGGGCTTCCTGCCATGTGGCGAACGAGCTGTCCACCCGCAGACCGCCGAAGACCAGGGCGAGCCCCACGGGGATCAGCAGAATGGCGTTCAGGCGGGTCGCCACGCGCCAGTTGCGCGGGGAGTACTTTCCGCCACTGACCGGAGGCTTCGCGACCGTATTTTCGGGCGCGTCGGAAGCCGGTAGGCCACCTCTGGGTGGCGGGGTGAAGTTGCCCCGCCGCGGTTCCTGCGGCTCGGGGCTCGCCTTGCTTCGCCTCACTCGACCAACAACCTCTCGGCGCCGGCACTGTCTTGCTGTGCCGTTTCTTCTGGGCGTTCCTACTCCGGAGTTCAGCGAATTTCAGCACGTCAGGGCGGTGCGTTCCAAACACTGGGTAAAGGCGGAGGAGGCGCGAAAGGGCCTGAGATAAAAGGGGCGTTAAGGGCGAGCCGCGCCAAAATGCAGGAGAATTGTGAGCGCAGCGAAGCCGGATGTGCGCACGGGGTGTCGAAACCCAGCTGATTCACTGTCGAAACGTTATGAAGCAAAATTGTGGGCGTGTCGAAGGACACAGATCCACTCACGGATGCCGGAATCCGGTCCGGGGCAGGCGGGCGCAGCCCCGCCGGTGGCAACTGCCGTGCGGCCCGCACCGGATCCGGTGCGGGCCGGTGCGCGGGCTACTGCAGCCGCGCCATCAGCGCATGCTCCACGAGCGTGATGAGCGCGCTCTTGGCCTCGTTGCGGTGCCGGGCGTCGGTGGCGATGATCGGCGTCCCCGGGCCGATCTGCAGCGCCTCACGCACCTCGTCGGGCGTATGGGGCTGGTACCCCTCGAAGCCGTTGAGGGCGATGACGAACGGCAGTCCGCTGTTCTCGAAGTAGTCGACGGCCGGGAAGCAGTCGGCGAGACGGCGGGTGTCGACCAGCACCACCGCGCCGATGGCACCACGGACCAGGTCGTCCCACATGAACCAGAAGCGGTCCTGACCCGGCGTACCGAAGAGGTACAGGATCAGGTCCTGGTCCAGGGTGATCCGGCCGAAGTCCATCGCCACGGTCGTCGTGGTCTTGTCCTGGACGTGGCTGAGATCGTCGACGCCCGCCGAGGCGGAGGTCATCACGGCCTCGGTGCGCAGCGGGTTGATCTCCGATACGGCCCCGACGAAGGTGGTCTTGCCCACGCCGAAGCCACCCGCCACCACGATCTTGGCGGAGGTCGTGGCGCGGGCCGTATTCCCGTCCGAACCGCTGTCAGAGCTTGCGAAGTCCACTGAGCACCCTCTCGAGCAAGGTCACGTCCGGCGTGCCACCGGCCTCGCCACTGCCGCCGGGCTGGTGGATCGCCACCATCCCGGCCTCCGCCAGGTCCGCGACCAGGATCCGTGCCACACCCAGCGGGATGTGCAGCAGGGCGGAGACCTCGGCGACCGACTTCACCTCACGGCACAGGTGGCAGATCCGCTGGTGCTCGGGCAGCAGCCCGGGCAGCTGAGAGGGGTCGGCGGTCGTGCTGACCAGCGCCTCGATGGCGAGCTGGTAGCGCGGCCGGGTCCGGCCTCCGGTCATGGCGTACGGGCGCACCAGCGGCTGGTCACCTTCGTTCCCGTACGGCGCTTGGCCATAAGCGCCATACGGGTCGGAAGTGGCGGGTGGCGGGGTCATGGATCCTCCGGGCGGGACAACTGACTGTCGTCGGGTTGGGCCGGTGGGGGGTGCGGCACATGGATGGTTGGTGCTGGACGGAGCGGCGCTGCGGACGCCGTTCAGTGCAGCAGGCTGCCCTGCAGTTCGGCGCGCAGATCCGGCGTCAGTACCGTCCCCGCGCGGTCGACCAGGAGAGCCATTTCGTAGCCGACGAGGCCGATGTCGCACTCGGGGTGCGCCAGTACGGCCAGCGACGATCCGTCGGAGACGGACATGATGAAGAGGAAGCCACGCTCCATCTCCACGACGGTCTGGTTGACCGTCCCGCCCTCGAAGATGCGGGACGCGCCGGAGGTCAGCGAGGTCAGGCCGGAGGCCACCGCCGCCAACTGGTCGGCGCGGTCGCGGGGGAAGCCCTCGGACATGGCGAGGAGCAGACCGTCCGCGGAGACCACCACCGTGTGTGACACCCCGGGGGTGTTGTCCACGAAGTTGGTGATCAACCAGTTCAGGTTCTGCGCCGCCTGGCTCATCGGACTCAACTAACGCTCCTGCTGGTGAGTGGGATCGACAATGCCGTGGGTGCCGGTGGACGACGTCCCGGCCTGCCGGCCTTGCTGAATACCCCGACGGAGATTGGTCAGCCGCCCGCGCACATCACTGGGCGCACGCGAGACCTGGGGACCGCTCTGGGTGGACTGCTGCTGTTGCGCGGTGCCCGCGACGAGGTTCGCGCGCGGGACCCGGCGGGGCAGTCCGGAGGTGGTGATACCGCCCGCGGCGGGCTGGCGGATCTGCTCCGCCTGCCGCCACGTCTCGTCGTTCGGCGAGCTGCGCCACTGGGAGGCGGCTTCGGCCGGCGCGGCACTGCGCGCGCCGTTGACCGGTGCGTCGTGACGCGCACCGTTGACCGGGGCCTCGTTGCGCGTGTCGTTGCGTGCCTCGCCGTCCTGTGCGGCCCCGCGGCGCGGCAGCCGCGGTGCCTCGGGCTCGGCGGCGCCCTGGGGCGGTACACCGGCAGCGGCGGCCGCCGGGTGGTTGAACCAGTCGGACTCGATGGTGTCGAAGATCGGCGTACGGCCGTCACCGGGACCGGCGTCCGCGTCGCCGAGCACATCGGCGGACGGCGCACCGCTGTCCTGCGGCTGCTGCACCGGGAACTGCCCGGTGCCCTGCGACTCGTCGGCGTACCCGCCGCGGTCGGCGTCCGGCCGCTGGTACTGGCCGGTGTCGAACTGCCCGGTGTCGTACTGGCCGGTGTCGCTGTCGGGCCGCTGGTACTGGCCGGTGTCGCTATCGGGCCGCTGGTACTGGCCCGTGTCGCTGTCCGGGCGCCGGTACTGGCCCGTCTCGTACTGACCGGTCTCGTACTGCCCCGTGCTGCCGCCCGGCAGGGCGAACTGCCCGGTGTCGCCGGGGCCGTTGCCCGCGCCCTGGCCGGCCGGACGTGCGTCCTGCGGGCGCTGTCCGCCCCGGGAGCCGTCCGCGGCGGGCGGCGGACCGTTGAAGTCGGGACGGGCGAACGCCGCGGTGTCACCGGGGCCGCCGCCCGGCGCGGGCCGCTCGAAGCTGCCGGTGGTCTCCGGCTCCTCGTGGCCACGCGGCCGGTCCTGGGTCTCGCGGGGCGCCAGCGGCCAGTCGTCGGAGGCGCCGCGGTCACGGCGCGCACCCCAGCTCGTACCGCCCGACTGCTGTGCACCCTGGCCGCCCTGACCGCCCTGACCGCCGACGGGCGGACCGCCCGGCAGTTCGGCCGCGGCACCGCGTGCCGGCAGCTGCGGACGCTCCTCGCGGCGCGGTGCGCCGGTCGGCGGGGCCACGGTGGGCGCCGGGCCGTTGTCCGCGCCGCGGGTGGGCAGCGAGGGACGCGAGCCGGAGGGGCGGCCGGCGGCCGGGCGGGCGTCGCCGCCCTGCGCCGGGGCACCGGGGGAGCCCGCACCGGGCGGGTTCGCGCCGGGAGGTGCCGTACGGCCGGACGGCGCCGGGGCACCGAAGGCGTTCGGCGCACCGCCGCCGGGGCCACCGCGGCCGGGCAGCGCGGGGCGCCCGCCGGCCGAGGGGCCCGAACCGACCTGACCGCGCGGCTGCAGCCCCGCGAGCCGGCTGGACTGCCCGCCGCCGTGGTCGCCGGAGCCGCCCTTGGCGTTGCTCGGCGCCGGCTTCTTGCCGCCCTGGGCGAGGTCCACCGGCAGCATGACCAGCGCGGTGGTGCCGCCGGAGTCGGAGGGCCGCAGCTGGATACGGATGCCGTGCCGCAGCGACAGCCGGCCGACCACGAACAGACCCATGCGCCGGGAGACCGAGACGTCCACGGTCGGCGGGCTGGCGAGCCGCTCGTTGATGGACGACAGGTCCTCGGGCGACAGGCCGATACCGGTGTCGTGGATCTCGACCAGCACCCGGCCGTCGGGCAGGGCGTGGCCGGTGACCTTGACCTTGGTCTGCGGCGAGGAGAACGAGGTGGCGTTCTCCAGCAGCTCGGCGAGGAGGTGCACGAGGTCGTTGACGACCCGGCCCGCGACCTCGGTCTGCGGTACGGCGTTGAGCTCGATCCGCTCGTACTGCTCCACCTCGGAGGCGGCGGCACGGAGCACGTCGACCAGCGGCACCGGCCGCGTCCACCGGCGCCCCGGCTCCTCACCGGCGAGGACCAGGAGGTTCTCACCGTTACGGCGCATGCGGGTGGCGAGGTGGTCGAGCTTGAAGAGGGAGGACAGCTGGTCCGGGTCGGCCTCGCGGGACTCCAGTTCGGAGATCAGCGAGAGCTGACGCTGGATCAGACCCTGGGAACGGCGCGAGAGGTTGGTGAACATCGCGTTGACGTTGCCCCGCAGCAGCGCCTGCTCGGAGGCGAGGCGGACCGCCTCGCGGTGCACGTCGTCGAAAGCCGCGGCCACCCGGCCGATCTCGTCCCGGCTGTGCACACCGACGGACTCGACGGAGGTGTCCACGTCCTGCGGGTCGGACTCGGACAGCTGCTTGACCAGCTCGGGCAGCCGGTCCTGGGCGACCTTCTGCGCGGTGTCCTGCAGCCGGCGCAGCGAGCGGACCATGGACCGCGCCACGACGAACGCGCCGACCAGCGAGACACCGAGGACGAGCAGGATCAGCGCACCGCTGATGATCGCGGTCTGGGTCGCCTCGTTGCGCAGCTCGCGGGACTTCTGCTCCATCTCCGAGAGCAGCGTGGTCTCGATCCGGGACATCTCGTCGACCTTGACGGTGTCGGAGTCGTACCAGTCGAGGTAGCGGTAGTCCTGGCTGCGGATGCCGGAGCCGCTGGCGAAGGCGCGGTGCGCGAAGGCGACCGCGGCCTTGATCTCGTCGTTGTTGCCGTCCAGACCGCGGGTGAGCGCGCCGGCGCTGTTCTCGCCGTTGCTGGTGTAGATCTGCGAGAAGCGGTCGCGGGCCGCCTTCTCGTTGTCCTCGGCGTTACGGCCGGCCAGCCGGTCGTTGGAGGACAGCTGCGGGCCGCCCTCGTGGGCGAGGCCGGCACTGACCAGGGCGCGCTGGATCGACGCGTACTCCTTGGCCGACGAGAACGCCGCCAGCGCACGGGTACTGCGGATCATCTCGGGGTTGCTGGTCGCCTGCGCCATGTCCTGGGAGAGCGACAGCAGCGAGTTGATCAGCTGGTTGTAGCTGGTGATGGTCCGCGCCGAGTTGTCCTCGTCCTTGTAGGCGCCGTTGCGGATCTCGTTGAGGGTGTTGAGCTGGCGGGTGATCTCCAGGACGGTCGCCCGGACACCGGTCATCGTGGCGTCCTGGCCCCGGATGTCATCGGTGGCCTGGTTGAACGACAGCCGGGCGCGGTCGGTCGCCTCCCGGGGGGCGACGACGTTGGCGTCGTCCTTGGCGTTCCCGCTGCCGGCCAGCGGACCGGCCGACTTGTCCCGCTCCACCTGCAACGCGTCGGCGAGCTCGGTCGCCTGCCGGGTCATCTCGGTGAGCAGCTGCATCTTGTCGAGCTGGTCGATGTTCTCCAGCGACGTGCCGATGCGCATGCCACCCAGGGTGGTCGCGGCGACCACGGGCAGCGCGAGCAGGGAGACCAGACGGGTGCTGATGCGCCAGTTGCGCAGCGCTATTCGCGAACCGGGGCCACTGGCCCCCTTCGACGCCTTGGGCTTACCGCTGTCCGCGGCGTCATTGCCCGGCGCCTGGCCGCCTCCGTCGACGGGCAGCGTGCTGCCCCCGGCGGAACCGTTGCCCTGGGCGCGCTGGGGCGAGGAGGCGCGGTCGGTTCCGCCGCGCAGCTCCGGGTCCGCCGCAGCGCTGCCATCCCTCTTGAAACGTCCCTGCACTAGCGTCGCAACCTCTGGACCAGGCGTCCCACCTCGGCGGGACGGTGTCGAGTCGTATGGGGGACCGCTAAGTCCCCCCATGGCGGTCGTGAATGACCGGCGGGCTGATCTCTCCGGTGGAAGAGAACGGCACCACCGCGCGGCGCTTCGTTGCGCCCTGCGCGCCGGCTGAAACGTGCGGCGGTCCGTGGAATTCCAGCACAGTGCAGGATCTCCAACAAGAGCGGAGTCCCGCACTGTGACTTGGGTGACGCAATGTACGGACGGCGTCACGACTTGTAGAAGGTTCGCCCGTCGATAACGGACTTTTATCCGCGAGTCGTCCGCCCCTCCAGGCTGTCCCAGGTGCGGTGATCGGGAGCGGAACGTGCACTTCAATCCGCCATTGTCCGATTCGCCCAAGGTTGTTGATCATGGGAAATGCGGCATTTGTCACACACTTCGTGAGCAAACTCACAGGAAGATCATTGAGTCTCCCCGCACTTCGCAGGGAATAGCGCGCTTAGCCTGACGCTTTACACAGTTGCCAAGAATGACAAGGCAGCTTTCCGCAAGCCCTTTCCCGACTTCGATGACGCGAGGCATGCAGCAGTGAAGACGACGACGATGTTCCGCAACATAGCCAACCCGCGGCGCACCACCCTGGCCCACCTCACCGACGCCGACGAGCTCGGCATCGAGGCACCGGAGCACACCGTCGAGCTGCCGGCCCAGACCGCCAACCCCCGCCGTACGGTCCTGATGGAGGCTCCCCAGCAGGACGTCCTGGCGTAATCAGGGACGGACCGGCAGCAGCCCCGCGATAGCCTGGAGTGTCAACTCCGGCCAGTGATCAATGAGGGGCAACAGCAACCCGTGCGCATCGCCAGATTCTCCATCGACGGCAACGTCGGCTTCGGCGTCCTCGAAGGCGACGAACTCGACGTCATCAAGGGGCATCCCTTCGCGGAATTCGAGCGCTCGGGCCAGAAGGTCCCCCTCGACAAGGTCCGGCTGCTGCCGCCGGTCCTGCCCAACAAGGTCGTCGCGATCGGCCGCAACTACGCCGAACACGCCGCCGAGCTGGGCAACGCCGTCCCGGACGTCCCGGTCACCTTCTTCAAGCCGTCCACCTCGGTGATCGGCCCCGGCGACCCCATCGCGTACCCCTCCTTCTCCCAGGAGGTGCACCACGAGGCGGAGCTCGCCGTCGTCATCGGCCGGATGTGCCGTGAGGTGCCCCGCGAGCGCGCCAAGGACGTGATCCTCGGCTACACCTGCGCCAACGACGTCACTGCCCGTGATGTGCAGCAGCGCGAGAAGCAGTGGGCGCGGGCCAAGGGCTTCGACAGCTCCTGCCCGCTCGGCCCCTGGGTCGAGACCGGGCTGGACCCCGCCGACATCGCCGCGGGCCTCGCCGTCCAGTGCACGGTCAACGGCGAACAACGTCAGCTCGGCCGCACCAGCGACATGGTCCGCCCGGTCGAGGACCTGATCGTCCACATCACCGAGGCGATGACCCTGCTCCCCGGCGACGTCATCCTCACGGGCACCCCGGCCGGGGTCGGCCCCCTCAACGTCGGCGACGAGGTCGCCGTCACCATCGAAGGCATCGGCACTCTCACCAACAAGGTGATCAAGCGTGGCTAACGCGACCCCCGTCCGCGTCCGTTTCTGTCCCTCCCCGACCGGTAACCCCCACGTCGGCCTGATCCGTACCGCCCTGTTCAACTGGGCCTACGCACGGCACAACAAGGGCACCCTGGTCTTCCGGATCGAGGACACCGACGCGGCCCGCGACTCCGAGGAGTCCTACCAGCAGCTGCTGGAGTCCTTCCACTGGCTCGGCTTCGACTGGGACGAGGGCCCCGAGGTCGGCGGCCCGCACGAGCCCTACCGCCAGTCGCAGCGCATGGACCTCTACAAGGACATCGCCGACAAGCTCCTCGCCGCCGGCCACGCCTACCACTGCTACTGCACCACCGAAGAGCTCGACGAGCGCCGCGACGCCGCCCGCAAGGCCGGCAGGCCCTCCGGCTACGACGGCACCTGCCGTGCGCTGACCGCGGAGCAGAAGGCCGCGTACGAGGCCGAGGGCCGCGCCGCCATCGTCCGCTTCCGGATGCCCGACGCGCCGATCACCTTCACCGACCTGGTGCGCGGTGAGCTGACCTTCACCCCGGAGAACGTCCCGGACTACGGCATCGTGCGCGCCAACGGCGCCCCGCTGTACACCCTGGTCAACCCGGTCGACGACGCCCTGATGGGGATCACCCACGTCCTGCGCGGCGAGGACCTGCTCTCCTCCACCCCCCGCCAGATCGCCCTCTACCAGGCCCTGATCGAGCTGGGCGTGGCCAAGGAGATCCCGGCCTTCGGCCACCTCCCCTACGTCATGGGCGAGGGCAACAAGAAGCTCTCCAAGCGCGACCCGCAGGCCAACCTCAACCTCTACCGCGAGCGCGGCTTCCTCCCCGAGGGCCTGCTCAACTACCTCGCGCTGCTCGGCTGGTCCTTCTCCGCCGACCAGGACCTCTTCTCGGTGCAGGAGCTGATCGAGAAGTTCGACATCGCGGACGTCAACGCCAACCCGGCCCGCTTCGACCTGAAGAAGGCCGAGGCGATCAACGCCGACCACATCCGGCGCCTGGACCTGGAGTCCTTCATCACGGCCTGCGAGCCCTGGCTGAAGGCCCCGCACGCCAACTGGGCCCCCGAGGACTTCGACGAGGCCGCCTGGCGCGCCATCGCCCCGCACGCCCAGACCCGCCTCACGGTCCTCTCCGACATCACCGCCAACGTCGACTTCCTCTTCCTCAAGGAGCCGGTCGAGGACGAGGCGTCCTGGACGAAGGCGATGAAGGGCGACCCGGTGGGCCTGCTCACCACCGCCCGCGCCAAGCTCGGGACCGCCGACTGGACCTCCGGCCCCGAGCCCCTCAAGGAGGCCGTCCTGGCCGCCGGTGAGGAGCACGGTCTCAAGCTCGGCAAGGCGCAGGCCCCCGTCCGGGTGGCCGTCACCGGCCGCACGGTCGGCCTGCCCCTCTTCGAGTCCCTGGAGATCCTGGGCAAGGAGCGCACCCTCCAGCGCATCGACGCGGCCCTGGCCAAGCTGGCCGGCTGACCTCGTACGCACCCCTACGGGCCCGGATGCCGCACGGCTTCCGGGCCCGTGGCATATCCGGTGCGGTTCGCTAGATTGCGGCCATGCCCCTGCGCGCCGTCCTGTGGGACCTCGACGACACCCTCTTTGACTACACCGGCTCGGACCGGGCCGGGGTGCTGCGGCATCTGCGGACCGAAGGGATCCTCGACGCGTACGGCGGAGAGGAGGTGGCGCTGGAGCGCTGGCGGACGGCCATGGAGACCGAGTTCGCCCGCTTCCTCGCCGGCGAGGTGGGCTTCCTCGATCACCGCAGGGGCCGGACCCGGACGTTTCTGGGGACGCCGCTCTCCGACCCCGAGGCGGACGCCTGGTTCGGCCGGTACCTCGCACACTACGAAGCGTCCTGGGCGCTCTTCCCGGACTCCGCTCCCGCTCTGGCGGCCCTGGCCCCGCTGGTACGGCAGGCGGTGCTGTCCAATGCCGCCACCGCCAACCAGGAGCGCAAGCTGGCCGCCCTGGGGATCCGTACGCACTTCGAGGCGGTGTTCTGCGCCGATGGACTGGGGCACGCCAAGCCGGCCGAGGAGGCGTTCAAGGGGGCCTGTAAGGCGCTCGGCCTAACCCCCGACGAGGTCCTCCACATCGGCGACAAGCTCGACATCGACGCCCTCGGCGCGCGGGACGCCGGGCTGACGGCCGTATGGCTGGACCGTGCGGGCACCGGGGAGGAGCCGCCCGCGGGGGTGCGTCGGATCGCGAGCCTGGCGGAGCTCCCCGAGCTGTTGCACGGGGTTATCGGTTTTGGTGCGCCGTCCACGATCAGGTAATGTTCTTCCTGCGCCGCCCGAGAGGGCCGAAAGGCCCGGCCGGGAAGCGTAAGTCAAAATGAAACCCCCCACGGGGGGTTGCGCTTTGATGGCCTATGGTGTAATTGGCAGCACGACTGATTCTGGTTCAGTTAGTCTAGGTTCGAGTCCTGGTAGGCCAGCTCGCAGAGCTTATCTGCAAAGCCCCCGTTGTGTAGCGGCCTAGCACGCCGCCCTCTCAAGGCGGTAGCGCCGGTTCGAATCCGGTCGGGGGTACAGATCCTTCCCAGGGGGACAGTCCGGGTCGCACCCACTGTCACTCATGCAGGATCGCTAGGGCCCCCGTTGTGTAGCGGCCTAGCACGCCGCCCTCTCAAGGCGGTAGCGCCGGTTCGAATCCGGTCGGGGGTACTGGTCTAAACCACCATGGGCTATGGTGTAATTGGCAGCACGAGTGATTCTGGTTCATTTAGTCTAGGTTCGAGTCCTGGTAGCCCAGCGCGGTGTGTCCTCGTGACACGTCCAACTGCAGGAAAACTTGCCCCCGTTGTGTAGCGGCCTAGCACGCCGCCCTCTCAAGGCGGTAGCGCCGGTTCGAATCCGGTCGGGGGTACAGGAAGAGAAGGCCCCCCGCATCATGCGGGGGGCCTTCTTGCGTCAACTGTCGCTTCCGAAGCGCCTGTTGGACTCCTCGGCCTCCGCCAGCCGGCGCAGGCTGAGCAGCACCGGCTCGTAGAGCACGGTCAGGGCGACCGCCGCCTCCACCTGCTCCGCCGGGGTCCCGAACTCCTCGACCAGATCCAGGTCGACGACCGCGAGCTGTGCCGCCTGGCGGGCGTAGGGCAGCAGATGCGGGAGGTCGCAGGCGTAGTCGAGGCGGTGCAGTGCGGCGATGGCGGTGACGAGCATGCCGAAGGCCGGGGAGCTGTCGGCGATCTCCAGGTTGAAGTGCCAGTCGAGCCGCCTCAGCAGCTCCGTGGCGGTGCGCCGGGCGACCGCGGTCGAGGGGGCGCTCTCGTCGGGCTCCGGGCCGTGGGGGAGTGCCTCCACGGCGATCCCTAGGCGGGAGAGCTGGTCCCGGGAGTCGTCCTCGACGGCCGCCACGACGTCCCGGGCGGTGCTCACCGGGATCCGGCCGACCTGGATCAGGGCCCGGACCAGTCGCAGCCGCCGCAGATGCTCCTCGTCGTACTCGGCCTGGGTGGCGGTGACCCGGCGGCCCGGCGGCAGCAGCCGTTCGCGCAGGTAGTACTTGATCGTGGCGGTGGACACCCCGCTGCGCTCGCTCAGCTCCGCCAGTCGCATACCCCTTGCACCTTCCATTGGAGAGTGTCACTATCTAATCATGGATAGCGACGCTATCCAATGTCGGAAGGGGGCTGTCATGAGTGGCAAGCCGGTGCAGGGACGGATGACGGCGGACGGTGGCCGGGAGGTGGTGGTCTTCCTCATCGGGATGCGCTTCAACAGCTGGCGCGCGGTGCGCAGTTGGCTGCCGGTGTTCCTCGCCATGCCGCGCATGATCAAGGAGCTGGCCCGGGATCCGGACAGCGGGATGATCGGCTACCGGCTGCTTCCCGGACTGCCGAGGAACTTCGCCGTCCTGCAGTACTGGGACTCGAAGGAGAAGCTCTTCGCCTACGCCGCGGATCAGAGCGGGGAGCACCGGCCGGCCTGGGCTGCGTTCAACCGGCGGGTGCGGGAGGGGCGGAACAAGGTCGGCTTCTGGCACGAGACCTATGTGGTCCCGGCGGGCTCGCACGAGAGCATCTACGTCAATATGCCGTCGTTCGGGCTGGGGGAGGCCCTGGGAGCGGTGCCGGTCGGCCGCCGCGGGGAGCGGGCCGTGGACCGGATGGCGGCCTGAGGGCCTGGGGCGGCCCCGTGCGGACGGTCCGCACGGGGCCGCCTTTTTTCGGCATCGTGACCGCGGGCGGCGATGGCCCCTGCCTCGGTCCGCCCCACTGCGGGGTGCTCAGTCGGTGCGCGGCCTTTTCGGCATGGTGACCGCAAGCGGCAACGGCCCCCGCCCCGGCCCGCCCCGCCGCCGGGTGCTCAGCCGGTGCGCCGCAGGCCCTCGGAGAGGCGGGCCGCCGCGTCGATGACCGCCTGGGCGTGCATCCGGCCCGGGTGGCGGGTCAGCCGCTCGATCGGGCCGGAGACCGATACGGCGGCCACCACGCGGTTCGAGGGGCCGCGCACGGGGGCGGAGACCGAGGCCACGCCCGGCTCCCGCTCGCCGATCGACTGGGCCCAGCCGCGGCGCCGTACGCCGGACAGCGCGGTGGCCGTGAAGCGGGCGCCCTGCAGACCGCGGTGCAGCCGCTCGGGCTCCTCCCAGGCCATCAGGATCTGGGCGGCCGAGCCCGCCTTCATGGGGAGCGTGGAGCCGACCGGGACGGTGTCCCGCAATCCGGACAGCCGCTCCGCCGCCGCCACACAGATCCGCATATCGCCCTGCCGGCGATAGAGCTGGGCGCTCTCGCCCGTCACATCGCGGAGGTGGGTGAGTACCGGACCCGCCGTGGCCAGCAGGCGGTCCTCGCCGGCCGCCGCGGCCAGCTCGGACAGCCGTGGGCCCAGGATGAACCGGCCCTGCATGTCCCTCGCCACCATCCGGTGGTGTTCCAGAGCCACGGCCAGCCGGTGGGCCGTGGGTCGTGCAAGCCCTGTCGCCGCGACCAGCCCGGCGAGGGTGGCCGGACCGGACTCCAGGGCACTCAAAACCAGAGCTGCCTTGTCGAGAACGCCGACGCCGCTAGAGTTGTCCATGCAACGATACTCGCGTCTCACACTGTGAAACGCAAGTTCAATTTTCCAGGGAAGTCGTCAATCTGTAGGTGTGGCCCTGGACCAGGGCACGGCGCAAGGCCCGGCAAGGGGATTTCTACGGGCATCGCGCACGGACGAGAAAAGCCGGCACTGAGGCCGGCCGGAGGGAAAGCGATGGGACGGACACTCGCGGAGAAGGTCTGGGACGACCATGTCGTCCGGCGCGCGGAAGGCGAGCCCGACCTTCTCTTCATCGATCTCCACCTCCTGCACGAGGTCACCAGCCCGCAGGCGTTCGACGGCCTCCGCAAGGCCGGCCGCCAGGTGCGCCGTACGGACCTGACCATCGCCACCGAGGATCACAACACCCCGACCCTCGACATCGACAAGCCGATCGCCGACCCGGTCTCGCGCACCCAGCTGGAGACGCTGCGCAAGAACTGTGCGGAGTTCGGGGTCCGGCTGCACCCGCTGGGCGATGTCGAGCAGGGCGTTGTCCACGTTGTGGGACCGCAGTTGGGACTGACCCAGCCCGGCACCACCGTGGTCTGCGGTGACAGCCACACCTCCACCCACGGAGCCTTCGGCGCGCTGGCGTTCGGCATCGGCACCAGCCAGGTGGAGCACGTACTGGCCACCCAGACGCTGCCGCTGGCGCCCTTCAAGACCATGGCGATCACCGTCGACGGTGAGCTGCCCGAGGGCGTCACCGCCAAGGACCTGATCCTGGCGATCATCGCCAGGATCGGCACCGGCGGCGGCCAGGGCTACGTCCTGGAATACCGTGGCTCGGCCATCGAGAAGCTGTCGATGGAAGCCCGGATGACCATCTGCAACATGTCGATCGAGGCGGGCGCACGGGCCGGCATGATCGCCCCGGACGCGACCACCTTCGACTACCTGCGGGGCCGCGACCACGCCCCCCAGGGCGAGGACTGGGACGCCGCGGTCGCGTACTGGAAGACGCTGCGCACCGACGACGACGCGGTCTTCGACGCCGAGGTGCACATCGACGCTTCCGCACTGGCGCCGTTCGTCACCTGGGGCACCAACCCCGGCCAGGGCGCGCCGCTTTCGGCGAACGTCCCCGACCCGGCTTCGTACGAGGACGCCTCGGAGCGGTACGCCGCCGAAAAGGCCCTGGAATACATGGGGTTGACGGCGGGTCAGCCGCTGCGCGAGATCGGCGTGGACACCGTCTTCGTAGGTTCGTGCACCAACGGCCGTATCGAGGACCTGCGCTCCGCGGCCGAGATCCTGGAAGGCCGCAAGGTCGCCGACGGCGTACGGATGCTGATCGTCCCCGGCTCGGTGCGGGTCTCCCTGGAGGCCGTCGCCGAGGGGCTGGACAAGGTCTTCACCGCGGCGGGCGCCGAATGGCGGCACGCGGGCTGCTCGATGTGTCTGGGTATGAACCCCGACCAGCTGGCGCCCGGTGAGCGCTCCGCGTCCACCTCGAACCGCAACTTCGAGGGCCGGCAGGGCAAGGGCGGCCGTACGCACCTGGTCTCGCCGCAGGTCGCCGCCGCAACGGCGGTTCTCGGCCATCTGGCCTCACCGGCCGATCTGTCCGACGTCGCCGTCGCCACGCCCGCGGGAGTCTGAACCATGGAAGCTTTCACCACCCACACCGGCCGGGCCGTCCCGCTGCGCCGCAGCAACGTCGACACCGACCAGATCATCCCGGCCCACTGGCTCAAGAAGGTCACCCGCGACGGCTTCGAGGACGGGCTGTTCGAGGCCTGGCGCAAGGACCCGCAGTTCGTCCTCAACCAGGAGCGTTACAAGGGCGCCACGGTGCTGGTCGCCGGCCCCGACTTCGGCACCGGATCCTCACGTGAGCACGCCGTCTGGGCGCTGCAGAACTACGGGTTCAAGGCCGTCATCTCCTCGCGGTTCGCGGACATCTTCCGCGGCAACTCCCTCAAGAACGGGCTGCTGACGGTGGTCCTGCCGCAGGAGACCGTCGACCGGCTGCAGACGCTGCTGGAGGCCGACCCGACCGCCGAGGTGACGGTCGACCTGGTCGGCCGGCAGGTTCGCGCCGAGGGTGTCACCGCCGACTTCGAGCTGGACGAGAACGCGCGTTGGCGCCTGCTGGAGGGGCTGGACGACATCAGCCTCACCCTTCGGGAGGAGTCGTCCATCGTGGAGTACGAGGCGAACCGGCCGCCGTTCAAGCCGCGTACCATCGAGGTCTGACCTCGGGTTTTATGGCTCAAAGCTATATTGCGTACGATGCGCCCCCTGTGCAGTTGGCAGGGGGCGCATCGCCGTGTTGAGGCGGCTGTTGAGGCCCCGTGAAGCGACAACTCGCCGCAGATGGCACAATTAGCGCATGGAACGCGACGACCAACTCGAGCTCTACGGTCTCGTCGCCGACCGGCTCAAGGACGCACATACAAGAGTGCGGACACTGCAAGTCCCGGAGGGCGTACGGATGGCGCTGACCCGGAAGCTGCTCGTCATCACGGCCGCGGCTAAACACGATCTTGCGGACGCGGCAAGGCGTCTGGAGTGGTTCATGGATGACCTCGACGAAGGTCGTTATCCCGAAGATGTGCACGCCGACAGAAGTCCGTGAAGGTCGAGTTCGTTGCGGCACAAGGGTGATTAGCCCGTTTCGTGTTTGATTTGCGGTATATATCTGCCTAACGTGCGAAAAAGCTTGGAAACTTTCGTTCCAGCAATGTCTCCGAAGGGGAAGACGTGAACAAGGCGCAGCTCGTAGAAGCCATTGCCGACAAGCTCGGCGGCCGTCAGAACGCCGCGGACGCGGTGGACGCTGTACTGGACGCAATCGTCCGTTCAGTTGTCTCCGGCGACCGCGTTTCGGTCACCGGATTCGGTTCGTTCGAGAAGGTCGACCGTCCGGCCCGCTATGCCCGCAACCCGCAGACGGGTGAGCGCGTGCGGGTCAAGAAGACCTCGGTGCCGCGCTTCCGCGCCGGTCAGGGCTTCAAGGACCTGGTGAGCGGCTCGAAGAAGCTCCCCAAGGGCGGCGAGGTCTCCGTGAAGAAGGCCCCGAAGGGCAGCCTCACCGGCGGCGCCGCCATCAAGAAGGCAGCCGCGAAGAAGGCCACCGCCAAGAAGGCCGCTGCCAAGAAGACGACGGCGAAGAAGACCGCGGCGAAGAAGACCACCGCGGCGAAGAAGGCCACCGCCAAGAAGACGACGGCGAAGAAGGCCCCGGCGAAGGCCGCCGCCAAGAAGGCGACCACGGCCAAGAAGACCACCGCGAAGAAGGCGACGGCGAAGAAGACCGCGCCCGCGAAGAAGACGACGGCGAAGAAGGCCCCCGCGAAGAAGGCCACCGCACGCAAGACCACCGCCAAGAAGACCACCGCCCGCAAGCGGTAATTCAGCGACCGCGACGCCACGCGTGGGGCCGGTCTCCCTTCGGGGAGCCCGGCCCGCGGTGCGTTCGGCCGCCGTCCGGCGAGCAGGTCCCGGGCTCCTTCGCTCGCCGTACGGGCGGCCGAAGGGGCCCGGGACCTCCTCGTCTAGGCTCTCTCCCATGCAGGCCACCGCGTATACGTACGACTCCGAGACCCGCTCCGGCAGCGTGCTGCTGGACGACGGCACCCCGCTGCCCTTCGACGCGGCGGCCTTCGACGCCGGCGGTCTGCTGCTGCTGCGGCCCGGTCAGCGGGTCCGTATCGACATCACCGGCGAAGGCGACGCCCGCCGGATCGTCCTGATCACGCTCCAGACGCTCTGACCTGCGGAGGCGACGGCCGCTCCGACCCCTCCGGCGCGGCCGCCCCCGCGGCGGGACGCGGCGCCTGGAGCGCCGTGTGCGGGCCCACGCCCAGCGCCAGGGCGGCCAGCAGATCCTCGCCGGTGTCCACGTCCCGGCGTACCGAGGGCACCTCAGGGCCGGTGATCTCCCGCGCTCCGGATGCCAGGTGACGGGCCCGCGACGCACCTCCGAATGCCGGTTCCAATTCCACTCCGGAAGTCGCGGTCAGAAGTGTTGTCCCGATATCCGCCGCATCCGCGAGAAATGCACGGGGAAATAGCGAAGCGGAATGGAGCACCAGTTCCAGTTCGGCGGGGCGCAGTGCCGGGAGGTCGGCGTTCAGCGCGGCGACCGCCGCGCCCGGGCGACGCGCCCGGACCACGCTCGCTCCATGGGCCAGTGCCGCGTTGAGACCGCGGGCCGGTGTGTCGGGCACGATCCGCGCGCCCAGCGCCGCCAGACGCTCCCCGGCCAGCTGGTCATCCGTGACAACCGCCACATCCCGGACGTCGTCGCAGGCCAGCGCCGCTGTCACGGTATCCAGGGCGAAGGCGAGGGCCAGCCGTGGCCGGAACTCTTCCCCCGCGGCCCGGGAGAGCCTGCTCTTGGCCCGCACCAGTGGTTTCAGCGGCACCACCAGGCTCCATCCCACATCCGCTCCGTCTCGTCGCATCGCCGCCATTCTCACCTGCTGCCGCCGCTCCGCGGGAGCGTCGGGGTTACGGTGTCCTCGACAGAGCGGGTACCTGGGGCGACACTTGTGCGGCTGCCGGCCCGCAGCAGCTTCGCAGGTCCCCACAAGGAGGGTGTCCCAGTGTCCCGCCGCAGAATCGGCTTCTGGTACCGCTTGGCCGCGGTCATCTGCAAACCGCCGCTCTTGGTTCTGTTCAAGCGGGACTGGCGGGGAATGGACCACATTCCGGCCGACGGCGGATTTATCACCGCGGTCAACCACAACTCGTATCTCGATCCGCTCTCGTATGCGCACTATCAGTACAACACCGGGCGGGTCCCCCGATTCCTCGCCAAGGCCGGACTCTTCCGGAGCGGCTTTGTCGGCCTGATGATGCGCGGCACCGGACAGATCCCCGTCTACCGGGAAACCACCGACGCCGCCAACGCGTTCCGCGCCGCCGTCACCGCCATCGACAAGGGCGAATGCGTGGCCTTCTACCCCGAGGGCACCCTCACCCGCGACCCCGAGCTGTGGCCCATGCAGGGCAAGACGGGTGCCGCGCGGGTGGCGCTGCTGACGAAGGCGCCGGTCATTCCCGTCGCGCAGTGGGGCGCCAACGACGCGATGCCGCCGTACGCCAAGGAGAAGAAGCTCCGCCTCTTCCCGCGCAAGACGCTGCGGGTGCAGGCGGGACCGCCGGTCGACCTGAGCGCCTTCTACGACCGGGAGCCGACCGCCGAGGTGCTGCGGGCCGCCACCGACGTCATCATGGCCGCGATCACCGAGCAGCTGGCCGTCGTCCGCGGCGAGCCCGCGCCGGCCGAACCGTACGACTGGCGCAAGGCGATCGCCCGGGAGCGCCGCGCCGCGCGGGAAGCCGCCAAGGCCACCCAGGGCGCCGGAGCGGACAGGACCCCCGCCGAACCGGCCGCCGCCACCGAACCGGCCGTCGGCCCGCAGCAGGCCCGAAGCACCCAGCAGGCACAGGAGGATGAAAGCAAGTGACGCGCTGCGCCGTCTACGGCACGGGGTCCTGGGGTACCGCCTTCGCGATGGTGCTCGCCGACGCAGGATGCGAGGTGACCCTGTGGGGGCGCCGCGAGGCCCTGGTCGACGCCATCAACAACGGCCGTACGAACCCCGACTATCTGCCGGGGGTCGAGCTCCCCGCGGCCGTACGGGCCACCACCGACCCGGCGGAAGCGGCCCGCGGCGCGGAGTTCGCCGTGCTGGCCGTCCCCGCCCAGACGCTGCGCGCCAATCTCGCCGAATGGGCGCCCCTGCTGCCCGCCGACACGGTCCTGGTCTCCCTGATGAAGGGCGTCGAACTGGGCACGGCCAAGCGCATGAGCGAGGTCATCGAGGAGGTCGCCAAAGTGCCCGCGGAGCGGGTCGCGGTGCTGACCGGCCCCAACCTCGCCAAGGAGGTCGCCGCCCGGCAGCCCGCCACCGCGGTCGTGGCCTGCGCCGACGAGGCGGTCGCCCGGCGCTTCCAGGCCGCCTGCCACACGTCGTACTTCCGCCCGTACACCAACACCGATGTGGTGGGCTGTGAACTGGGCGGCGCGGTCAAGAACGTCATCGCGCTCGCCGTCGGCATCGCCACCGGCATGGGCCTGGGCGACAACGCCAAGGCGTCCCTGATCACCCGCGGTCTCGCCGAGACCACCCGGCTCGGCCTCGCCATGGGGGCCGACGCGCACACCTTCGCCGGCCTGGCCGGCATGGGCGACCTCGTCGCCACCTGCTCCTCACCGCTGTCGCGCAACAACACCTTCGGCACCAACCTCGGCCGGGGAATGACGCTCCAGGAGACCATCGCGGTCACCAAGCAGACCGCCGAGGGCGTCAAGTCCTGCGAATCCGTGCTGGATCTGGCCCGCAGGCACGGCGTCGACATGCCGCTCACCGAGACGGTGGTGGAGATCGTCCACGAGGGCAAGCCGCCGATGGTCGCCCTCAAGGACCTGATGTCGCGCAGCGCCAAGTCCGAGCGGCACTGATCCGAGCGGCACTGAAATCGGCACCGAATGACCCGGTCCGGCGCCGTTCGCCGGGGTCCCGTGGCACACGGCACCCCGGCGCGACGCCACCAACGGCCGCCGCAGCACTGACTCCGTGCCGGTCAGCAGGTACCCTCAACCCGATATGAGCAGCGAGACCTCCTCCCACAAGCCCCGCGTCGCCGTCGTGTTCGGCGGCCGCAGCTCCGAGCACGCCATCTCCGTGCTCACGGCCGGCGCCGTGCTGCGTGCCATCGACCGCGAGAAGTACGACGTGCTGCCCATCGGCATCACCACGGACGGCCGCTGGGCGCTGACCGCCGACGACCCCGAGCGGATGGCCATCGCGGACCGGCAGCTGCCCACCGTGGCCGCGCTCGCCGAGTCCACCGAGGGCGGCGTGGTGCTCCCCGTCGACCCGACCAACCGCGAGGTCGTCTACAGCGAGCCGGGCTCGGTGCCCAAGGCGCTCGGCGAGGTCGACGTCGTCTTCCCCGTCCTGCACGGCCCCTACGGGGAGGACGGCACCCTGCAGGGCCTGCTGGAGCTCTCCGGGGTGCCCTACGTCGGCTCGGGCGTGCTCGCCTCCGCCGTCGGCCAGGACAAGGACTACATGAAGCGGGTGTTCACCTCCTTCGGGCTGCCGGTCGGCCCGTACGAGGTCATCCGCCCGCGGGAGTGGGAAAAGGACCCTGCCGCCGCCCGTAAGAAGATCGTGGACTTCGCCGCGGAGCACGGCTGGCCGCTCTTCGTGAAGCCCGCCCGGGCCGGCTCGTCCATGGGCATCACCAAGGTCGACGATCTCGGCGGCCTGGACGAGGCGATCGAGGAGGCCCGGGCGCACGACCCCAAGATCCTCGTGGAGTCGCTGCTGAGCGGCCGCGAGATCGAGTGCGGGGTGCTGGAGTTCGAGGACGGCCCGCGGGCCAGCGTGCCGGCCGAGATCCCGCCGGTCACCGCCCACGACTTCTACGACTTCGAGGCCAAGTACATCGACTCGGCCGACGGGATCGTGCCCGCGCCGCTGACCGCCGAGCAGACCGCGCAGGTCCAGGAGCTGGCGGTCGCGGCCTTCGAGGCGGCGTCCTGCGAGGGCCTGGTGCGCGCGGACTTCTTCCTGCAGGACAACGGCGAGTTCGTGATCAACGAGATCAACACGCTGCCCGGATTCACGCCCATCTCGATGTACCCGCGGATGTGGCAGGAGAGCGGGGTGAGCTACCCGGAGCTGATCGACCGGCTGCTCCAGGCCGCGCTGCACCGCTCCACGGGGCTGCGCTGAGCCACGCGGGTTCCCGGGCACGGTCCTGCCCTGATCCGGCCTCTCCCTGAACAGGCCCTGGACGAGGGCAGGCCCTAGACCCCTACGGGAACGGTCTTCTTCACGGCGCCCGCGAGGTCGGTGAGCGCATCGACCTCGGGGGCGTACTTCCCGGGCACGGTCACCTCGACATAGGCCTTGCGCAGCACGGTCGTGAAGCGGTAGCCGTCGTCCTGCTTCTCGAAGAGCCATCGGACCCCGTTGACTTCCGCCGCGTCGGCGTAGGGGTTGTAATGTTCACTCCCGTGCGTCAGGACGTCGGGCTTCGGTACCCCGCAGCGCAGTTTCACGGCAGGATCGCCCCACATGGCAGTGAAGTCCGAGACCGGCTCGGCGGTGGCCCGCTTCAGCCCGTCCACGGTGTCCGGCAACTCCTGGTGGAGCGCCTTGCAATACCGCGCGGCCGCACCCTCGGGGGAGGGGACGGCCACGTCTTCGGAAGGCGAACAGCTCACCGCGGCGAACAGCACGGTGAGCGCGGGCAGGGCCAGGTGCCGACGGCGCGCAGAGATCACCCGGCCGAGGATACGGGGGAGCTAGAGATGCACGACCGGGCAGGTAAGGGTGCGGGTGATGCCTTCCACTTGCTGGACTTTGGCGACCACCATGCGGCCCAGCTCATCGACGGTGTCGGCCTGTGCGCGCACGATGACGTCATAGGGCCCGGTCACGTCCTCGGCCTGCAGCACGCCGTGGATCTTGGAGATCACCTCAGCTACCGCCGAGGCCTTGCCGACCTCGGTCTGGATCAGGATGTAGGCCTGTACCACGGAACCTCCAGGGCGGCTACGAGGATCATGTGGGAAGAAGGGACGCCACGGTACCGCGTCACCGTGCGGAGCGGGGAGACCCGCGCGGTGAACTCGGCAAGTGCGGCACAGTCGTCAGCCACGTACGGACCGTCCGTACACATGGGAAGGGCAACAGCATGAAGGGCACCGTGGGCGAGCTGGGGGAGTTCGGGCTGATCAGGGAGCTCACCTCCCGGCTCACCTCCACCCCGGCCGTACGGATCGGGCCGGGTGACGACGCCGCGGTGGTCACCGCGCCGGACCGGAGGGTGGTCGCCAGCACCGACATCCTCCTGGAGGGCCGGCACTTCAGGCGCGACTGGTCCACCGCCTACGACGTCGGCCGCAAGGCCGCAGCGCAGAACCTCGCCGACATCGCGGCGATGGGCGCGGTGCCCACCGCGATCCTGCTCGGCCTGGTCGTCCCCGCGGAACTCCCCGCGACCTGGCCCACCGAGCTGATGGACGGGCTGCGCGACGAGTGCCAGGTGGCGGGCGCCGCGGTCGTCGGCGGGGACGTCGTACGCGGCGACACCATCACCGTCGCCATCACCGCGCTCGGCGATCTGCGCAACCAGGAGCCGGTCACCCGGGCCGGCGCCCAGCCCGGCGACGTGGTCGCGGTGACCGGCTGGCTCGGCTGGTCCGCCGCCGGGCACGCCGTCCTCTCCCGCGGCTTCCGCTCGCCGCGCGCCTTCGTGGAGGCCCACCGCCGCCCCGAGCCGCCGTACCACGCGGGCCCCGCGGCGGCCGGACTCGGCGCCACCGCCATGACGGACGTCAGCGACGGCCTGGTCGCCGACCTCGGGCACATCGCCGAGGCCAGCAAGGTCCGGATCGATCTGCGGTCCGCGGGCATCGACATCCCCACGCAGATGTCCGACATCGGCACCGCCGTGGGCGTGGACCCGATGCAGTGGGTGCTCAACGGCGGTGAGGACCATGCGATCGTGGCCACCTTCCCGCCCGATGTGAAGCTGCCCGCCCGGTGGAAGGTCATCGGCGAGGTGCTCCACCCCTCCGCGCTGCCCCAGGTGACGGTGGACGGCGCCCCGTGGGTGAAGGCCGGCTGGGACCACTTCGGCGACAACGGGGACGCCGAATAGTCCCTCAAGGGATACGGGCCGCCCGGGACGGGCGCCCGCAGGACCGAGGTGTGCCGCCGGTAGATTCGGCGGTATGCACATACCTCCACGCGTCCTGACCGTCGCCGGGTCCGACTCCGGCGGCGGCGCGGGCATCCAGGCCGACCTGAAGACGATGCTGGCGCTCGGCACCCACGGCATGAGCGTGCTCACCGCCGTCACCGCCCAGAACTCCCTGGGCGTGCAGGGCGCGTGGGACCTGCCCGCCGAGGCCGTACGGGCCCAGTTCCGCAGCGTCGTCGACGACATCGGCGCGCAGGCGGTGAAGACCGGGATGCTCTCCTCGGCCGAACTCGTCGAAACCGTCGCGGAACTGCTCGCCGGACTGCGGGTCCCGGTCGTCGTCGATCCCGTAGGGGTCTCCAAGCACGGCGATGCGCTGCTCGCCGCCACCGCCCTGGACGCGGTCCGCGGCGTGCTGCTGCCGACCGCCACCGTCGCCACCCCCAACCTGGACGAGGTCGCCCAGCTGACCGGCGTACGGGTCGAGGAGGAGGCCGACATGCGGCGGGCGGCCGGGGCGATCCTGGACTTCGGGCCGCGCTGGGCCCTCATCAAGGGCGGCCATCTGACGGCCGGCCGCGGGTCCGGCGACAGCGCCGTCGATCTGCTCACCGACGGCACCGAGGAGCACTGGCTGCGCGCCCCCCGCCACGACAACCGGCACACCCACGGCACCGGCTGCACCCTCGCCAGCGCACTGGCCGCGCAGCTCGCCAAGGGGGACACCGTCCCGCAGGCCGCCGCGGCGGCGAAGGCCTACGTCACCGGCGCCCTCGCGGCCGGCTTCCGGCTGGGCGCGGGGATCGGGCCCGTGGATCACGGCTGGCGTTGGCGCGGCGCGCACTGACGGCGCTCACGGCGGGGCGCCGCCGGGTCCGTGTCCGGTTCCGGGAACGGCAGAAGCCGGCCCACCACGAAGGTGGACCGGCTTCACAAGCAACCGGCTGGGCTGCGCTACGGCTAAGACGTCAGCGCGAGACCTTGCCGGCCTTGATGCACGAGGTGCAGGCGTTCAGCCGCTTCGGCGTGCGCCCGATCACTGCACGCACCGTCTGGATGTTGGGGTTCCAACGACGGTTGGTACGGCGATGCGAGTGCGAGACACTCTTGCCGAAGCCCGGCCCCTTGCCGCAGACGTCGCAGTTGGCAGCCACGGGTCACTCCAAAGACTTCAGATGCACTTACGGTGAAATCCCGACGAGCCGAGTGCATTGCCCTACCGGCACCGTCAGGAGAGGAATGGCCCGATTCTCATCGGGCAACCGGAGCAGCATACAACGACCGCTCCCGTAGAACGAAACTACCACGCACCCCCGGGCCCCCGCCCCGGCCGCCCTGCCGGAGCGCGGCTACTGTGCGGTGCATCCCGCGACCCAGGAGGACGACGTGCCGTACCCGCTCGACGCCGCCGCGGTCCGCTCCTGGTGCGGGCTGGCTCTGGAGGCGCTCGGCCGGGAACGCGAGCGGATCGACGCGATCAACGTCTACCCGGTGGCCGACGGCGACACCGGCACCAACCTCTATCTGACGCTCGAATCGGCCGCCCGCGCGGTCGAGGCCGCCTTCGACGGACACACCTCGGCCGGCACCGCCCCCTGCCTCGCCGACGCCATCGGCGCCATGGCCCACGGCGCGCTCATCGGGGCGCGCGGCAACTCCGGCACGATCGTGGCGCAGCTGCTGCGCGGGATGACGGAGGTGCTCGCGGCCACCGACGGTTCGGCCGACGCGCTGCGGCGGGCGCTGCGCCGGGCCGCCGCATCGACGTACGAGGCCGTCGCCCACCCCGTGGAGGGCACCGTCCTGACGGTCGCGACCGCCGCCGCCGACGCCGCGGAGCGGGCCGCCGCCGGTGCTGCCGGTGCCGCCGAGGTCGCCCGCGCCGCCCACGAGGGCGCCCGCACCGCGCTGCAGGCGACCCCCGGCCAGCTCGCGGTCCTCGGCCGGGCCGGTGTGGTGGACGCCGGCGGCTGTGGACTGGTCGCCCTGCTGGGGGCGCTCGCGGACGCGCTGTCCGGGGAGGTCTCGGTGACACCGGTCGCCGTACGGGCCGACGCCCCGCTCCCCGAGGCCGCCGGCTGCGAGGTCGCGGACGGGGCGGTGGCGGACGGCCGCGGGGACCCGGAGGGGCCCGCCTTCGAGGTGATCTACCTGCTGGAGGCCGGGGACGCCGCGGTGGCGCGGCTGCGGACCCGGCTCGACGGGCTCGGCGACTCCCTGGTGGTGGTCGGCGGGGACGGCCTGTGGAACGTCCATGTCCATGTCGACGACGCGGGCGCCGCGGTGGAGGCCGGCATCGAGGCGGGCCGCCCCTACCGGGTCCGCATCACGCACTTCGGCGGCGCCTCCCGCACCAAGGAGCCGGCCATGACGGCGCGGGCCGTGGTCGCGGTGGTGCCGGGCGCCGGGCTCGCCGGACTGTGCGCGGAGGCCGGTGCGATGCCGGTCGCCGTACGCCCCGGGGAGCCGCCCGCCAGCGGCGAACTCGTGCAGGCGATCCGGCAGGCGCACGCCCGTGAGGTGATGCTGCTGCCGAACGACCCCGATCTGCGGCACACCGCGGCGGCCGCCGCCGAACAGGCCCGCACCGAAGGCGTCCGGGTCGCGCTGATCCCCACCCGCGCCGCCGTCCAGGGCATCGCGGCGCTGGCCGTGCACGAACCAGGCCGCAGCTTCGACGAGGACGTGGTCGCGATGACCGCGGCGGCGGGCGCCACCCGCTACGCCGAGCTGGCGGTCGCCGAGCGGCAGTCGTGGACGATGGCCGGGGTCTGCCAGGCCGGGGACGTCCTCGGCCTGATCGACGGCGATGTCGTGGTGATCGGCTCCGACCTCACCCGCACCGCGATGACCGTGCTCGACCGGATGCTGTCCGCGGGCGGGGAGATGGTCACCCTGGTCCTCGGCGCGGACGCGCCCGGCGCGCTCGCAGAGCGGCTGGAGCGCCATGTCCGCGAGCGCCATCTCGCCGTGGACACGGTCGTCTACGAGGGCGGACAGCACGCGGCGCCGCTGCTCATCGGCGTGGAGTGAGCGCACCGGACCGGTGGGTGAACCCCGATTGTCACAGGTGTGGTGTGCAATGGATGCGTGGCAGCGCTCGACGAACCCCTGAAGAAAATCCTCGGTGGCACCACCGCGAAGGTGCTGGCCGAGCATCTCGACCTGCATACGGTCGGCGACCTGTTGCACCACTATCCGCGCCGCTATGCCGAGCGCGGTGAGCTGACCCGTCTCGCGGACCTCCCGCTGGACGAACACGTCACGGTCGTCGCGCAGGTCGCGGACGCCCGGGTGCTGAAGTTCAACGGCGGCCGGGGACAGCGCCTGGAGGTGACGCTCACCGACGGCAGCGGGCGGCTCCGGCTGGTCTTCTTCGGCAAGGGCATCCACAAGCCCCACAAGGACCTGCTCCCGGGGCGCCGCGCGATGTTCGCCGGCAAGGTCTCGGTCTTCAACCGCAAACTGCAGCTCGCCCACCCCGAATACGAGCTCCTCGACCGCACGGCCGACGACGGGGAGGACGCCGTCAGCGCCTTCGCCAACCAGCTCATGCCGATCTATCCGGCCTGCCAGCAGATGGCGTCCTGGAAGATCGCCAAGGCGGTCGACGCGGTGCTGCCCAGCGCGCGGGACGCTATCGACCCGCTGCCGGAATCGCTGCGCGAGGGGCGGGCGCTGGTGCCGCTCACCGAGGCGCTGCTGAAGATCCACCGTCCGGCCACCAAGGCCGATATCGCCGATGCGCGGGCCCGCCTGAAGTGGGACGAGGCCTTCGTCCTCCAGGTCGCGCTCGCCCGGCGCCGCCGCGCCGAGACCCAACTCCCCGCCGTGGCACGGACCCTGACCGAGGGCGGCATCCTCGACGCCTTCGACGCCAAGCTGCCCTTCACCCTCACCGAAGGCCAGCAGAAGGTCAGCCAGGAGATCTTCGACGACCTGGCGACCGAGCACCCCATGCACCGCCTCCTCCAGGGCGAGGTGGGCTCCGGCAAGGCGCAGCCGCTGGACGCACTGGTGCTGACGCCGCGCGGTTTCCGTCCCATGGGGGAGATGACCGTCGGCACCGAGGTGGTGGTGCCGAGCGGCGAGCTCGCCGTGGTGGACGGCGTCTTCCCGCAGGGCGAGCGGGAGGTGTGGCGCCTCGTGCTGTCCGACGGGAGCACCGTCGAGTGCGATGACGAGCATCTGTGGATCGTCGGGACCCGCGGTACGGGGGAGCAGGTGCTGACCACCCGTGAACTGCGGGGGGATCTGCTGCGGGCCGACGGCCGCCCCAAGTGGTCCATCGCCCCGGCCACGCCGGTGGACCTGGAGGGCGGCGAGGCCCGGCCGCTCGACCCTTACGAGGTGGGGCGGGCGCTGGGCGAGGCCGGCGCCGGCCGCCCGGCGGACCGGGTGCCGTCCGCGTACCGCAACGCCCCGCTCAAGGACCGGCTGGCCGTGGTGCAGGGCCTGATGGACGCCGGTGGCATGCGCGCGGGGGGCGCCGCGGTGTACCGCGCGGCGGCCGGCCCCCTGGCTGAGGACCTGGCCTGGCTGGTGCGTTCCCTGGGCGGCGGGGCCCGGCTCCATCCCGTACGGGACGGCGCGTACGACGTCTCGGTGGCGTTGCCGGCCGGGTATCCGCCCTTCCGCGACGCGGGCCGTGAGCATGCGGTGCCCGGCGGGTCCGCCGGCTGCCCGGAGGACGGCACCGGCTTCCGGCGCGCCATCCGGGCCATCGAGTACGCCGGCCGCAAACCCGTCCAGTGCATCAGCGTCCGGCACCCCGGCCACGCCTATGTGACCGACCACTTCACCGTCACGCACAACACCATGGTCGCGCTGCGCGCCATGCTCGGCGTGGTCGACAGCGGCGGCCAGGCCGCGATGCTGGCGCCGACCGAGGTCCTGGCCCAGCAGCACCACCGCTCGATCACCGAGATGATGGGGGAGCTGGCCGAGGGCGGGATGCTCGGCGGCGCGGAGCGGGGCACCAAAGTGGTGCTGCTGACCGGCTCCATGGGGGCCGCCGCCCGCCGCCAGGCGCTGCTCGACCTGGTCACCGGCGAGGCCGGGATCGTCGTCGGCACCCATGCCCTGATCGAGGACAAGGTGCAGTTCCACGACCTGGGGCTGGTCGTCGTCGACGAACAGCACCGGTTCGGCGTCGAGCAACGGGACGCGCTGCGCGGCAAGGGCAAACAGCCGCCCCATCTGCTGGTGATGACGGCGACGCCCATCCCGCGCACGGTCGCCATGACCGTCTTCGGCGATCTGGAGACCTCCGTCCTGGACCAGCTCCCCGCCGGACGCTCACCGATCGCCAGCCATGTGGTGCCCGCCAAGGACAAGCCGCACTTCCTCGCGCGCGCCTGGGAGCGGGTCCGCGAAGAGGTCGCGGCCGGCCACCAGGGCTATGTGGTGTGCCCGCGGATCGGCGACGAGGAGGACGCGCCCAAGGGGGCGAAGAAGGGCGCGGCAGGCTCCAAGGGCGCTGCGGCCAAGGCGAGTTCACCGGAGGACGCGGAGGAGAAGCGGCCGCCGCTCGCGGTGCTCGACATCGCCGGGCAGCTCACCGCCGGCCCGCTCGACGGCCTGCGGGTGGCGGTCCTGCACGGCCGGATGGCGCCGGACGACAAGGACGACGTGATGCGCCGGTTCGCCGCCGGCGAGCTGGATGTGCTGGTCGCGACGACCGTCATCGAGGTCGGGGTGAACGTCCCGAACGCCACCGCCATGGTGATCATGGACGCGGACCGCTTCGGCGTCTCCCAGCTGCACCAGCTGCGCGGCCGGGTCGGCCGTGGCTCCGCGCCCGGTCTGTGCCTGCTGGTCAGCGAGATGCCCGAGGCCAGCCCGGCCCGCGCCCGGCTCGCCGCCGTGGCCGGCACCCTCGACGGCTTCGAACTCTCCCGTATCGACCTGGAACAGCGGCGCGAGGGCGATGTCCTCGGCCAGGCGCAGTCCGGCGTCCGCTCCTCGCTGCGGATGCTCGCGGTCATCGAGGACGAGGAGGTGATCGCGGCCGCCCGCGACGAGGCCACCGAACTCGTCACCGCCGACCCCGAGCTGTCCGGATATCCGGAGCTGCGGATCGCCCTGTCCGCCCTGCTGGACGACGAACGGGAGCAGTATCTGGACAAGGGGTGAGAGACGCCGCGGCGAGAGTGGAGCGCGGCGGGCAGGGTCCGGCGGCCCGCCGCCACGTGAGATCGATCACCGTGCACCGCGCTTCCCGGAAGCTCCGGCCGGACGTCGGCCGTCGGCTGACGGAATATCGTGGAGGTGCGGAGCCTGCCCGGCTCCCCCTCAGCACACCGACCACGCGCAACGTAAGGACGGGCCCATGACCCGCGTGATCGCCGGTACGGCCGGCGGCCGCCGCCTGGCCGTACCACCGGGAAACGGCACCCGCCCCACCTCCGACCGGGCGCGCGAGGGCATGTTCTCCACCTGGGAGTCGCTCGACGGACCGCTGGCCGGTGCCCGGGTCCTCGATCTGTACGGCGGTTCCGGTGCGGTCGGCCTGGAGGCGCTCTCCCGCGGTGCCGCGCACGTCCTGCTGGTCGAGGCCGATGCCCGCGCGGTGCGCACCATCCGGGACAACGTCCGTACGGTCGGCCTCCCCGGCGTCGAGGTCCGGGCCGGCAAGGCCGAGCAGACCGCCGCCGCCCCCGCACCGGGGGAGCCGTACGACATCGTCTTCCTGGACCCGCCCTACGTGGTGTCCGACGCGGAACTCTGCGAGATCCTGCTCACACTCCGTGGTCAGGGGTGGCTTGCGGAGCAGGCACTCGTCACCGTGGAGCGCAGCACCAGAGGCGGCACGTTCCCATGGCCGGACGGTTTCGAAGCGATCAAGGCCCGTCGCTACGGCGAGGGGACGCTTTGGTACGGTCGCGCCGCTTCGGCGTCCGCCGTATCGACGTCAGCAAGCGTGTCATGACCGGATCGGAGAGCGAGGAAACCGAGTTGCGCCGCGCCGTCTGTCCGGGGTCATTCGACCCCATCACCAACGGGCACCTGGACATCATCGCCCGTGCCTCCAAGCTGTACGACGTCGTCCACGTCGCCGTGATGATCAACCAGTCCAAGCAGGGGCTGTTCACGGTCGACGAGCGGATCGACCTCATCCGCCGGGCCACCGCCGAGTACGGCAACGTGGAGGTCGAGGCCTTCCACGGACTCCTCGTCGACTTCTGCAAGCAGCGCGACATCCCCGCGATCGTCAAGGGACTGCGGGCCGTCAGCGACTTCGACTACGAGCTGCAGATGGCCCAGATGAACAACGGCCTGTCCGGGGTGGAGACGCTCTTCGTCCCCACCAATCCGACCTACAGCTTCCTCTCCTCCAGCCTCGTGAAGGAGGTCGCCGCCTGGGGCGGCGATGTCTCCCACCTGGTCCCGCCGTTCGTCCTCGAAGCCCTCACCGAGCGCCTGCGGAAGAAGGACTGATCACCGCACTCGGCGCACCCCGCGCGATGCCGGACTGATGGGGCGTCAGGTGGTGTCGGGCGGAGGGCCGGTGGACGTACAGTCGTCCCGTTCCGTCGTTCAAAACCCTTCAGAGAGTGGCGAGTCCAAGGTGGACGTGCAGAAGAAGCTCGACGACATCGTCGCGACCGTCGGCGGTGCCCGGTCCATGCCCATGTCGGCCTCGTGCGTGGTCAACCGCGCCGAGCTGCTCGCCATGCTGGAGGAGGTGCGCGCGGCGCTGCCGGGCTCCCTCGCACAGGCGCAGGAGCTGCTCGGCGGGCGGGAGCAGATGGTCGAGGAGGCACGGGCGGAAGCGGAGCGGATCATCGAGACCGCGCACGCCCAGCGCGGATCGCTGATTTCCGACACCGAGGTCGCCCGGCAGTCCCAGGAGGAGGCGGACCGGATCCTGGCGGAGGCCCGCCGGGAGGCGGAGGAGATCCGCGCCGAGGCCGACGACTACGTGGACAGCAAGCTCGCCAACTTCGAGGTCGTGCTCACCAAGACCATCGGGTCCGTCGACCGCGGCCGCGAGAAGCTGCTCGGCCGCGGCCCGGGGCTCGACGAGCAGGGCTACGAGGACACCGAGGCCCCGGAGCGCAGCGGCGACCCGGAGACCCTCAGGCAGCGCGCCGATGCCTATGTGGACGCCAAGTTCGGGGCGTTCCAGGCCGTGCTGACCAAGACGCTGGAGGCGGTCGGCCGGGGCCGCGACAAGCTCCAGGGCGCCCAGGCGATCGATGAGCTGGCCGTCCATCTGGCGGCGCAGGGTGATCCGCGCTCCCAGCATCCGCAGGCCGACGCCGACTACCTCGCCGGCCTGGCGGACATCGGCGCCGACCAGGCACCACAGCAGCCCCAGGCACCACAGCCGCCTCAGGTGCCCCCGATGCCCCAGACGCAGCCCCAGCACCAGCAGCCTCAGGAGCACCAGCAGCCCCTCCAGCCCCAGCTTCAGCAGCAGGGCTACTACGACCCCGCGGCCTACCCGCAGCAGCAGGACGTCTACGGCTATCAGCAGCAGCCGCAGGAGGCGGCCTACGCCCAGGACGCCCAGCACCAGAATCTGTACGGCTACGACTGGCAGCAGCAGGCCCAGCAGCAGGGATACGACCCGCACGCGTATCTCCAGCAGCAGGTGCCCCAGCAGCCCCAGCACGCCCCGCACGACCCCGCCGCCCGGCCCGGTGCGCTGGACGAGACCAGCCTCTTCGACACCAGCGTGATCGACCTGGACCAGCTCCGGCAGTACGAGGAGAGGCGCCAGTAGGCGGCCCTGCCCGCGGGGCCGGGGCGGGGGCCGGTAGCGGATTGGGCCTATCGGGGCCCGTCCAGTATCCTGGCTCTTCGGTCGCGCGTATTCCCGCGATCTCTGCTGCCCTAATCCAGTACCTCTGGCAAACGGCGGCACGCAATCCCCGTAGAAAGCAGGAAGCCATCAACGCCCGCCTCGACCACCGTTCCCCTCTCGTGTTCGATACGCGCGAGCTGGGCCGGCGTCCCGGTGCGCTCAAGAGGGTCTCCCGCTCCGCCGAGGCCCCCCGGGACCTCGGCAATGAGGTCATCGGCGTACCCGAGGGCGCACCGATCGAGCTCGACCTCCGCCTGGAATCGGTCATGGACGGGGTGCTTGTCACAGGCACCGGCCGTGCAACCGTCAAGGGGGAGTGCGTAAGGTGTCTGGAGCCGCTGGAGCGAGAGCTCGACGCGGACTTCCAGGAGATGTTCACCTACCCCGACGCCGATGCCCGGGTCCGCGAGGCGGACGCCGGCGACGACGCCGAGGATGAGGAGGACACCCTCTTCCTCGAGGACGACCTGTTCGACCTCGAACCCGTGCTGCGTGACGCGGTGGTGCTTGCACTGCCGATGCAGCCGGTGTGCCAGGACGACTGCCCCGGTCTGTGCTCCGATTGCGGAGTGCGGCTGGCGGACGACCCGGACCACCACCACGACGCCGTCGACATCCGTTGGGCGGCACTGCAGGGACTCGCCGGGACCGTCAAGGACGGCGAGAAGGACAACATGGGCGGCGCCGAAGCGGGCGTCGACGAGAAGCAGGAGAAGTAGCCGTGGCTGTTCCGAAGCGGAAGATGTCGCGCAGCAACACGCGCCACCGCCGGTCGCAGTGGAAGGCTGCGGTCCCCACCCTGGTGGCGTGCGAGCGCTGCCACGAGCCGAAGCAGCAGCACATCGCGTGCCCGAGCTGCGGCACCTACAACAAGCGCCAGGTCCTCGAGGTCTGAGCGGCTGGTGACAGGCTCCATGTCAGACGCCAACTCGACTTCCCGCAAACGCGGGGATGAACCGACTCCGGCGGACACAGCCTCGTCCCACACGCTTCTGGAAGGGCGGCTCGGGTACCAGCTCGAGTCCGCCCTTCTGGTGCGTGCGCTGACGCACCGCTCGTACGCATACGAGAACGGCGGTCTGCCCACCAACGAGCGGCTCGAATTCCTCGGGGATTCGGTGCTCGGCCTGGTGGTCACGGACACGCTGTACCGCATCCACCCCGATCTCCCGGAAGGCCAGCTGGCCAAGCTCCGGGCCGCGGTGGTCAACTCGCGTGCGCTTGCCGAGGTGGGCCGCGGCCTCGACCTCGGCGCCTTCATCCGCCTCGGACGGGGCGAAGAGGGCACGGGCGGCCGGGACAAGGCCTCCATCCTCGCCGACACCCTTGAAGCGGTGATCGGCGCGGTCTATCTCGACCAGGGTCTCGACGCGGCCGGCGAGCTGGTGCACCGGCTCTTCGACCCGCTGATCGAGAAGTCCTCCAGCCTGGGCGCGGGCCTGGACTGGAAGACCAGCCTCCAGGAACTCACCGCGACCGAAGGCCTCGGCGTTCCGGAGTACCTGGTCACCGAGACCGGCCCCGACCACGAGAAGACCTTTACTGCTGCCGCCCGCGTCGGTGGTGTCTCGTACGGCACCGGCACCGGCCGCAGCAAGAAGGAAGCCGAGCAGCAGGCGGCCGAGTCCGCGTGGCGTGCGATTCGCGCCGCGGCGGACGAGGCGGCCAAGGCGGCAGCTTCCGGCGACGAGGTGTCGCCGGAAGCGGAGAACTCGGCTCCGGCCGCCGGCGACGGTTCGTCGTCGGCACACTGAAGCACCGATTCTGACCCCGTCCGGGGCGGCCGCGCGTCGCCCCGGACGGGGTCAGAAGTCTTTCGCCCCACCGTCGTTCCCAAGGAGCCCTCCGTGCCCGAGCTGCCCGAGGTCGAGGTCGTACGCCGCGGACTGGAGCGCTGGGTCAGCGGCCGCACGATCGACGCCGTCGAGGTGCGGCATCCGCGGGCGATCCGCCGGCACACGGGCGGGGCGGCCGATTTCGCGGCCCGGCTCAAGGGGCTGCGCCTCGGTACGGCGCGCCGGCGCGGCAAGTACCTCTGGCTCCCGGTGACCGGTGGCGGTCCGGCCGCCCAGACCGCGGCCGAGGGCATCAGCCCGATGGTCACGCCCTCCGTCACCCATGGGCTGGCGATCCTCGCCCACCTCGGCATGAGCGGCCAGCTGCTGGTCCAGCCGCAGGACGCCCCCGAGGAGAAGCACCTGCGGATCCGGATCCGCTTCGCCGACGATCTGGCCACCGAACTCCGCTTCGTCGACCAGCGCACCTTCGGCGGTCTGTCGCTGCACGACACCGTCCCCGGCGACGCCGACCACCTGCCCGACGTCATCGCGCACATCGCCCGGGACCCGCTCGATCCCGCCTTCGACGACGCCGCGTTCCACGACGCGCTGCGCCGCCGCCGGACCACCGTCAAGCGCGCGCTGCTCGACCAGACGCTGATCAGCGGCGTCGGCAACATCTACGCGGACGAGGCGCTGTGGCGCAGCAAGCTCCACTACGAGCGGCCGACCGCCACCTTCACCCGCCCGCGCACCGCCGAGCTGCTCGGCCACGTACGGGACGTGATGAATGCCGCGCTCGCCGTCGGCGGCACCAGCTTCGACAGCCTCTATGTCAACGTCAACGGTGAGTCCGGCTACTTCGAGCGCTCCCTGGACGCCTACGGCCGCGAGGACGAGCCCTGCCGCCGCTGCGGTACCCCGATCCGCCGCCGTCCCTGGATGAACCGCTCCAGCTACTTCTGCCCCCGCTGCCAGCGGCCGCCGCGCGCCTGAGCGCGGGCCGGCGGCTCACTCCGCGGTGCGCTGGGCGTCGTAGTGCTCGCGGGCCTGGAGGACCTGCGGCATCCGGTCCTCCACCAGGTCGATCAGCAGCCGTAGTTGACGGGCGATCTGGTCGCCCAGCGGCGTCAGCGCGTAATCCACCCGGGGCGGGTTGGTCTGCTGTGCCTCGCGGTGCACGAGTCCGTCCCGCTCCAGTGCGTGCAGGGTCTGGGCCAGCATTTTCTCGCTCACCCCGGCCACCCGGCGCCGCAGTTCGTTGAAGCGGAAGGTCCCGTCGAGCAGGGCGCCGAGCGTCAGGCTGCCCCATCGGTCGGTGATGTGCCGGAGCGCGTCGCGGGACGGGCAGTCGCGCCCGAAGACGTCGTAGGCCAGGCCGTCCGTACAGCCGGGGGTGGGCTCATCGGCCGTCTCGCCGGTGGTTTCGGTCGCCATAGACACACCATACCCTCGCGCAGCGCTAACCATTAGGTTGCGCTTTCTAAAAGTTAGTGCTTCTCTTTTCCTCATCGCAGCCCGGCGTTCCCGGGCACCGACCGTCCCGGGATGCCGTGACCTTGAGGAGAACCGCCGTGACCACGCCTGCCCTGCCCGCCCCCGTCGTCTCGCTCGCGTACCACTCCGGCTTCGGCCACACCGCCGTACTGGCCGAGGCCGTACGCGCCGCCGCCGTCGAGGCCGGTGCCACCGTTCACCTGATCAAGGTCGACGAGATCACCGAAGCCCAGTGGGAGCAGCTCGACGCCTCCGACGCGATCGTCTTCGGCTCGCCGACCTACATGGGGACGGCCTCCGGCGCCTTCCACACCTTCGCCGAGGCGAGCGCCAAGCGCTGGGCGACCCGCGCCTGGCAGGACAAGCTCGCCGCCGGCTTCACCAACTCCGCTTCCAAGAGCGGCGACAAGCTGCACACCCTGCAGTTCTTCACGGTGCTCGCCGCCCAGCACGGCATGAGCTGGGTCAGCCTCAACCTGCTCCCCGGCTGGAACTCCTCCACCGCGTCCGAGAACGATCTGAACCGGCTGGGCTTCTTCCTGGGTGCCGCAGCCCAGTCCCCCAACGACCAGGGCGCCGAGGGGGTCCACAAGGCCGATATCGCCACCGCCGAGCACCTCGGACGCCGTATCACCGAGCAGGCCCGCATCGTCGTCGCGGGCCGCGCCGCCCTCGCCGCCTGACCGGCGTACTACGGGCCACAGGCCTCCGGTCCCCGGTACGCGGAACGCCCGCGCCGCCCCGTGATCCGTCACGGGGCGGCGCGGGCGTTCATCCGGGTGCGGCGGTGTCACCGCCGGACGGGCTGCCTCAGAAGCCGAAGTCCTGCGTCCACCACGGGCCGCCCGACCCGAAGTGGGCGCCGACACCGAGGGTCTTGTACTCGCAGTTGAGGATGTTGGCGCGGTGGCCGGGGCTGTTCATCCAGGAGTCCATGACGGACTGGGCGTTGGCCTGGCCGCGGGCTATGTTCTCGCCGCCGAGGTCGTCGATGCCCGCGTCACGGGCGCGGTCCCAGGGCGTGTCGCCGTCCGGGTCGGTGTGGTCGAAGAAGTCGCGCCGGGCCATGTCGTCACTGAAATCCTGTGCGAGACCGGCCAATTCCTTGTCCGCCGTCACGGGGGAGCAGCCGGCCTGGGCGCGCTCCTGATTGACCAAGGACAGGACCTGGGCCTCCGCGGACGACTGGGCGTCGGGGGTTTTCGACGCTGCCGCGGTGCGCTCGGGCGAGGCCGAGGACGGGCGGTCGGCGGGCTTGGCGGACCGGTGCGAACCGGTCTTCCCGGTGGGGGATTTGGACGGCCGCTGCGGTGAGGGGGACGCCGAAGGGGTGGTGACGGCGGAGGCATGGCCGGTGCCGGGGGCCTTGGGGCGGGCACTGCCGCGGCTCACCTCGTCCGTGCTGCGGTCGGTCGGGGACGCGGAGATGCCGCCCAGCGGCCGGGAGGCCTCCGGCAGCGCACCCGCCCGGACGCGGTCGCCCTGGTCGCCCGGGCCCCCGTCGAACTGGCCGTTGCCGGGGATCAGTCCGGAGGCGACCGCCACGGCTCCCATCGCCACCGCCGCCGAGGCGCCGAGCAGTCCGGTGCGGACGGGGGTCATACCGCGGCCGCGCGCCGCGCGATGCCCACGGTGCCGCGTGGTGTCCGGCGCGCCGGGCCGGGCAGCCGTCGGAGCGTCAACAGGCCCCGCACCGGGGGCCTCGGGAGCGTGGGGAGCAGAGCGTCGATGGCGGCCCATCCGCTGTCTTCCTTCCGTCCTCAGCGTCAACATGGCTCACCCATAAGAGTGAGCCTCGCTGTCGGGGGACTGTACGCCATGGCGCAAGGGGCAGAAGTGACCACTGAGCAATTGGCCGGTTAGCGTGCACACATGAATGAAGCTGTCCGAGTGACCGCGTGGGTACGTGGTCAGGTCCAGGGTGTCGGGTTCCGCTGGTTCACCCGGGCCAACGCTCTTCGCATCGGCGAACTCGCCGGATTTGCCGTCAATCTCGGTGACGGCCGCGTCCAGGTGGTCGCCGAGGGCCCGAAGGATCACTGCGACCAGTTGCTCGACTGGCTCCGCACCGGAGACACGCCCGGGCGGGTCGACGGAGTCACTGAGATCTGGGACACGCCCCGCGGGGGTTATGACGGCTTCGAGATCCGCTGATCCGACCCGCCGGAACGGTCCGAACGGCCGTCAAAGGCGATCTTGCGGATGTGTCTTTGTCAGCTGCTTACGGGAGATAAGGCCTGGTGGTTGCCAACTCGGCCGACCCGTGCAAGGCTGCCGCTGTACGGATGATCTCCACGCCCCCGCGGGACCTTTCTGGGGAGTCGGCGCAGCGCCCTCGCGGCCGCGCACTCTCAGGTGCCCGAGGATACGGGGTGTGATCGTGTTGACCGTCAAACCGTTTGGTGAGACTCTGGAATCCCCGCGCACCTTAGCTGTTTGGCATTGAGTACACCAGAGAATGACAAGCACCGCGGGTGCGAATCCCTCACGACCCACACCGCTTCGGTCGGTCACTCATTGTGGAGGACCATCCATCATGGCAAAGGCGCTTCTCGGTTACGTCGGCGGCTCCGACCCCCGAGTCCTCTCCGAGATGCGACGGCTTCAGCAGCGCGTCCAAGACCTTGAATCCGAGCTTATTCGGATGCAGGCCGAAAACGACATGCTGTCCGCTGCCGCACGTCGCGACGACTCGATGCTCGACATCGACGTACCCCAGGCGGAGCCCGCGCTCACCTGACCCCAACCCCAGGGCCGGTAGGGCTGCTCGCCAGCCGCTTGAGGCACCGCTCTCTTCAAGATCTGCAAGGGACGCTTCGGCGTCCCTTCGTCGTTTCCCGGCTCTTCTTCCTGCGGCTTTCCCCCGAACCACGTGCTCACTTCAGCCTTACCGGCCCTCCCTTACCGCATGATGTGCCCTGCACTTTCGGCAATGAAACCGAAAATGAACGGCGCGGTATACCCGGGGGCCGTACGGGGCCGGGGCGCCCCGGAATGTTGGGGTCACCCGCCGAGGAGCGGCCGGTAGAGTCCAAAGGCGTGCATCTCAAGAGTCTGACCCTGCGAGGTTTCAAGTCCTTCGCCTCCGCCACGACGCTGCGCTTCGAGCCGGGCATCACCTGCGTCGTGGGTCCCAACGGCTCCGGCAAGTCCAATGTCGTGGACGCGCTGTCCTGGGTCATGGGCGAGCAGGGCGCCAAGTCGCTGCGCGGCGGGAAGATGGAGGACGTCATCTTCGCCGGGACGACCGGGCGGCTGCCGCTCGGCCGCGCCGAGGTCTCGCTCACCATCGACAACTCCGACGGTGCACTGCCGATCGAGTACGCCGAAGTCACCCTCACCCGGATCATGTTCCGCAATGGCGGCAGCGAGTACCAGATCAACGGTGACACCTGCCGGCTGCTGGACATCCAGGAACTGCTCTCCGATTCCGGTATCGGCCGGGAGATGCATGTCATCGTCGGGCAGGGCCAGCTCGACTCCGTGCTGCATGCCGACCCGATGGGGCGCCGGGCCTTCATCGAGGAGGCGGCCGGCGTCCTCAAGCACCGCAAGCGCAAGGAGAAGGCGCTGCGGAAGCTGGAGGCGATGAAGGCCAATCTCGCCCGGGTCCAGGATCTGACCGATGAGCTGCGGCGCCAGCTCAAGCCGCTGGGGCGGCAGGCTGCGGTCGCCCGGCGCGCCGCCGTCATCCAGGCGGACCTGCGCGACGCCCGGCTGCGGCTGCTCGCCGACGATCTCGTCACCCTGCGCCGGGCGCTGGAGGCCGAGATCGCGGACGAGGCGGCGCTCAAGGAACGCAAGCAGGCCGCCGAGGACCGGCTGAGCACCGCCCAGCAGCGCGAGGCGGCGCTGGAGGAGGAGGTCCGTACGCTGACGCCGCGGGTGCAGCGCGCGCAGCAGACGTGGTACGAGCTGTCGCAGCTCGCGGAGCGGGTGCGCGGCACGATCTCGCTGGCCGAGGCGCGGGTCAAGAGCGCCACGGCGGCCCCGCCGGAGGAGCGGCACGGGCGCGACCCCGAGGACATGGAGCGGGAAGCGGCCCGGATCCGCGAGCAGGAGGCGGAGTTGACGGCCGCGCTGGAGGCGGCGAGCCGGGCGCTGGAGGACACCGTCGAACACCGTGCCGGGCTGGAGCGGCAGTTGGCGGACGAGGAGCGGCGGCTGCGGGACGTGGCCCGCGCCATCGCCGACCGGCGCGAGGGCCTGGCCCGGCTGAGCGGCCAGGTCACCGCCGCCCGTGGCCGGGCCGCCTCGGCGCAGGCGGAGATCGGCCGGCTCGCCGAGGCCAGGGACGCCGCCCGGCGCCGGGCGGACACCGCCCAGGAGGAGTACGAGCAGCTCAAGGCCGAGGTCGACGGGCTGGACGCGGACGACGAGGAGATCGCGGAGCGGCACGAGGCGGCCCGCCGGGACCTGGCGGAGACGGAGACCGCGCTGACCGCCGCCCGCGAGGCGCTGACCGCGGCCGAGCGCGAGCGGGCCGCGACCGCCGCACGGCATGACGCGCTGGCGCTCGGGCTGCGCCGCAAGGACGGTACCGGTGCGCTGCTGGCCGCCGCGGACCGCCTGACCGGACTGCTCGGGCCGGCGGCGGAACTGCTGACCGTCACCCCCGGCTTCGAGGTCCCGGTGGCGGCGGCGCTCGGCGCGGCCGCGGACGCCGTCGCCGTCACCGGCCCGGCCACCGCCGCCGAGGCCATCCGGCTGCTGCGCAAGGAGGACGCGGGGCGGGCGGCGATGGTGCTGGGGGGAAGCGGGGGCCGGAGCGGCACGGGAAGGGTGCCTGCGCCCGCACGGGCCGTGGAGGCCACGGAGGGCGGGGGAGCCGCGGAAGCCGTTGGGGCTGTTGAGGCGGCTGGAGTGTCGGCGGCGAGTGAGGTGGTTGGGGCTGCTGGGGCTGCTGGGGTGTCGGCGGGGAGTCAGGCTGTTGGGGCTGTCGGGGCTGTTGGAGCCGCCGGGTCTCAGGGGGCTGGTGAGGTTCGTGGGACCGGTGGGGGTGAAGGGTTCGCTGGAGCGGCCGAGGGGGCCGTGGTGGGCGTCCGTGCGGGGGCGGCCGGGGCGCCGGGGGTGCCCGGGCCGGCCGGGCACCGTGTCCCCGGGCCGCGTGCGGAGCCCGTACCGGCGGCGGAACTGGTCCGGGGACCCGGGGATTTGACGGCCGCCGTGGCCCGGCTGCTGCGGGATGTCGTGGTGGTCGGGACGCTGGAGGACGCCGAGGAGCTGGTGGCCGCGCGGCCGGAGCTGATGGCCGTCACCGGTGCGGGCGATCTGCTCGGGGCGCATTTCGCGCAGGGGGGTTCCGCCGGTGCGCCGAGCCTGCTGGAGGTGCAGGCGTCCGTCGACGAGGCCGCGGCCGAGCTGGAGGAACTGGCGGCGCGCTGCGAGGAGCTGGCACAGGCACAGCGGGCCGCGGCGGAACGCCGTACGGCGGGCGCCGAGCTGGTCGAGGAGCTGGCCGAGCGGCGGCGGGCGGCGGACCGGGAGAAGTCGAAGGTCGCCGGGGACCTGGGCCGGCTCGGCGGACAGGCGCGGGCGGCCGCGGGCGAGGCCGAGCGCTGCGACGCGGCGGCGGCCAAGGCCGAGGAGGCGCTGCTGCGGGCCACCGAGGAGGCCGAGGAGCTGGCCGAGCGCCTCGCGGTGGCACAGGAGGAGCCGGGCGTCGGCGATGAGGAGCCCGACACCTCCGTACGGGACCGGCTGGCGGCCGACGGCGCCAATGCGCGGCAGACCGAGATGGAGGCCCGGCTCCAGGCGCGTACGCACGAGGAGCGGGTGAAGGCGCTCGCCGGGCGGGCGGACTCACTGGACCGGGGAGCGCGGGCGGAGCGCGAGGCGCGGGCGCGGGCCGAGCGGCGGCGCGCCCGGCTGCGGCACGAGGCGGCGGTGGCCGGGGCGGTCGCGGCCGGTGCCCGGCAGCTGCTGGCGCATGTCGAGGTGTCGGCCGTACGGGCCGAGGAGGAGCGCGGCGCCGCGGAGCGGGCCAAGGCCGGGCGGGAACAGGCCCTGGTGGCCGAGCGCAACCAGGGCCGGGAGCTGAAGTCCGAGCTGGACAAGCTGACGGACTCGATGCACCGCGGTGAGGTGCTGGGCGCGGAGAAGCGGCTGCGGATCGAGCAGCTGGAGACCAAGGCGCTGGAGGAGCTGGGGGTGGAGCCGGCCGGGCTGATGGCCGAGTACGGCCCCGAACAGCTGGTACCGCCGTCGCCGCCCGCCGAGGGCGAGGTGCTGCCGGACGATCCGGAGCATCCGCGCAACCAGCCGGTGCCCTATGTACGGGCCGATCAGGAGAAGCGGCTCAAGGCCGCCGAGCGGGCGTATCAGCAGCTCGGGAAGGTGAACCCGCTGGCGCTGGAAGAGTTCGCGGCACTGGAGGAGCGGCACCAGTTCCTGAGCGAACAGCTTGAAGACTTGAAGAAGACCCGGGCCGACCTGATGCAGGTGGTCAAGGAGGTCGACGAGCGGGTCGAGCAGGTCTTCACCGAGGCGTACCACGACACCGCGCGCGAGTTCGAGGGCGTCTTCGCGCGGCTCTTCCCGGGCGGTGAGGGGCGGCTGGTGCTCACCGATCCGGACGACATGCTGTCGACGGGGGTGGACGTGGAGGCGCGTCCGCCCGGGAAGAAGGTCAAGCGGCTGTCGCTGCTGTCGGGCGGTGAGCGGTCGCTGACCGCGGTGGCGCTGCTGGTGTCGATCTTCAAGGCGCGGCCCAGCCCGTTCTACGTGATGGACGAGGTGGAGGCCGCGCTGGACGACACCAATCTCCAGCGGCTGATCCGGATCATGGAGGAACTCCAGGAGAGTTCCCAGCTGATTGTGATCACGCATCAGAAGCGGACGATGGAGGTCGCGGACGCGCTCTACGGGGTATCGATGCAAGGTGACGGCGTCTCGAAGGTCATCAGCCAGCGACTGCACTGACCGCGCTCGCGCGGCGGGTTTCCGCGGCGGCCGCGGGCCGGTGCCGGCGGGCATGGCGTCCGCACTCGGCCCCGCTGTTGATCGCCCGGAGTGTCCGATACCCCATCAGTTCACAACTTGAACGAACGGCCCCCAAGGCGTCCGAGAAACAAATTCATTACGCCCTATTGACTTCGAAACTTGAAGGCATAGTCTCTGCAACGTTGCTTTTACCTTCAAGTGGTGGGTACCCCCAACCTATGCACCACTAGAAGGGCCAGCCCCCTACGCCCGGCAGCGCAGCCGGGCCACTGGAGTTCACGTTGACCAGCACCGCGCAGCCGACGGTTCCGGAAGGCCGTAAGGCCCATCCCGACCATCTCGGCCATGTCATCTTCATCACCGCGGCTGCCGCGATGGGCGGCTTTCTGTTCGGCTATGACAGTTCCGTCATCAACGGTGCCGTCGAGGCGATCCGCAGCCGCTATGACGTCGGGTCCGCCGTCCTCGCCCAGGTGATCGCCGTCGCGCTGATCGGCTGTGCCGTCGGTGCCGCCACCGCGGGCCGGATCGCGGACCGCATCGGCCGCATCCGGGTGATGCAGATCGCCTCGGTGCTGTTCACCATCAGCGCCGTCGGCTCCGCTCTGCCGTTCTCCCTCTGGGACCTCGCCTTCTGGCGGATCATCGGTGGCTTCGCCATCGGTATGGCCTCGGTCATCGGCCCGGCCTACATCGCCGAGGTCTCGCCGTCCGCCTATCGTGGCCGCCTCGGCTCGTTCCAGCAGGCCGCGATCGTCGTCGGTATCGCCATCTCCCAGCTCGTCAACTGGGGCATCCTCAACCTCGCCGACGGCAACCAGCGCGGCACCCTCGCCGGCCTGGAGGCCTGGCAGTGGATGCTCGGCGTGATGGTCGTCCCGGCCGTCCTCTACGGTCTGCTCTCCTTCGCGATCCCCGAGTCGCCGCGCTACCTGATCTCCGTCGGCAAGGTCTCCCGCGCCAAGGAGGTGCTCACCGAGGTCGAGGGCCACACCGTGAACCTCGACACCCGGGTCACCGAGATCCAGGACGCGATGCGCCGCGAGCACAAGTCGTCGTTCAAGGACCTGCTCGGCAGCAAGATGGGCTTCCTGCCGATCGTCTGGGTCGGTATCGGCCTGTCGGTCTTCCAGCAGCTGGTCGGCATCAACGTCGCGTTCTACTACTCCTCGGCGCTGTGGCAGTCCGTCGGCATCGACCCGAGCGCCTCGTTCTTCTACAGCTTCACGACGTCGATCATCAACATCATCGGCACCGTGATCGCGATGGTCTTCGTCGACAAGATCGGCCGCCGTCCGCTGGCGCTGATCGGCTCGGCCGGTATGGCCGTCTCGCTCGCCCTGGAGGCATGGGCCTTCTCCGCCAAGACCGCGGCCGGCACCCTGCCGCCCACCGAAGGCACCGTGGCGCTGATCGCCGCCCACGTCTTCGTGCTCTTCTTCGCCCTCTCCTGGGGCGTCGTGGTCTGGGTCTTCCTCGGCGAGATGTTCCCGAACAAGATCCGTGCCGCCGCGCTGGGCGTCGCCGCCTCGGCGCAGTGGATCGCCAACTGGGCCATCACGGCCAGCTTCCCGAGCCTGTCCGACTGGAACCTCTCGGGTACGTACGTCATCTACGCAGTCTTCGCCCTGCTCTCGATCCCCTTCGTGCTCAAGTTCGTGAAGGAGACGAAGGGCAAGGCGTTGGAGGAGATGGGCTAACCCCCCGCCAGTCCTTCTCCTCAGCACTGGGTACTGCCCCGGGTCATCAGGGACCCCGGGCAGTACCCCTTTTTTGTGCCCGAGTTGCCGGCCGGGGCCGGGCGCGCCGGCGGCGGCGCGCGATGCGGGGGTCGTGGGGCGGGGCGTGCCGCGGCGGTCCGGCCCGCCGTCCGCCTGCCTGCCGGCTCTTCGTCATTTACCCGGAAGGCTGAGGCCCGTCAGGCCTTGAGCCCGTCAGCTTGTCAGGCCTTGAACCCGTCAGCCCTTGAGGCGGGGCAGCACCTGCTCGGCGAACAGATGGAGCGAGCGCCAGCCCTCGTCGACGGGCATTCCGCCGCACAGCGGATGGAGGATCAACGCGCCCCCGTCGCCGGTCCGCCGGGCGAGCCGGAGGCATTCGTCGGGGGTGACGATGCGGTAGACGCCCTCCTCGCGCAGCGCCCCGACGTCCTGTGCGGACGAGCGCACCGCGGAGCGGCTACCGGCGGACTGCCAGGAGGCGTACATCCGGGCCTCGTGCAGCAGATGGCCGCCGTACTCGGCCCAGGCGCGGTCCGGGTCCTCGGCGAGGTGGAGGAGCGCGGTCCGCTCGGGTGGCTGCATCACCCACCCGTCGGTGCCGAAGGCGGCGCGCTGCTCGTGGTAGTAGGCCTCCAGTGCGGGGAGGTGGGCGCTGGGGAAGAAGGGGAGCCCCAGGCGGGCCGCGCGCCGGGCGGCGGCCCGTGAACTGCCGCCGATCAGCAGCAGCGGATGCGGCTGGGTGTACGGGCGCGGGGTGACCTGGACCGTACGCCCCTGGTACGTGAACGGTTCGCCGGTCCAGGCGGACAGCAGGGTCTGAAGCACCTCGTCCTGGAGCGGGCCCCGGCCCCGCCAGTCCTTGCCGTGCGCCGCGTACTCCTCGGGCCGGTAGCCGAGGCCGGCGACCGTGACCAGCCGGCCGCCGCCGAGCAGATCGAGCGAGGCGAGGTCCTCGGCCAGCCGCAGCGGATCGTGCAGCGGGGTGATCAGCGCGGAGACGGTGACACCGATCCGGCGGGTGGCGCCGAAGACGGCGCCGGCGAAGGTGAGCGGGGAGGGCATCCAGCCGTTGGTGGTGGCGTGGTGCTCCTCGGTCTGGACCATGGTGAAACCGCGGTCGTCGGCGAACGCCGCCATCTCGACGGCGGCACGGTAGCGCGCGGACAGCGTGGCGGGTGTGGGTGCGGGGTCGACGAGGTTGATCCGCAGAACCGACATCATCGCAAATGTCCCCTTCGCCAAGGCGGTTGGCGAAGGGGACGTTAGCTGACGTTGCGTCAGATCACTAGAGGCGGGATCCGGTCGGCCGGGGGGCGGGTCAGCCCACCTCGACCGGCTGCCGGACCTCGGCCGCCTCGTCCGTCCCGGCCGCCGGGGTGGTCTCCTTCGGCGACGGCAGTACGGCGAAGACCAGCGCGGCGATCGCGATCGTGGCCGCCCAGCCCAGGCCGTTCTCGCCGATCCAGGTGGTGGCCAACGGGCCGGTGAACCACTGGACCTTGGTGAAGCACAGGCCCGCGACGAGCGCCACGCCCCAGGCGGTCATGGCCTGCCAGCAGAAGCCGCCGACGTACCAGTAGCGGCTGGTGCGGTCGGTGTTCATCAGGCTGTCGGCGTCATAGCGCACCGCCAGCTTGCGCCGCCGGGCCATGTCGATGCCGTAGACGCCGATCCAGGCGGAGAAGGAGACCGCGAGCAGCGTCAGGAAGGCGATGAACTGGCCGATGAAGTCCTTGGCCACCAGCATCATGAACAGGCCGCCGACCAGGCTGATGACGGCGTTGATGCTGACCGCGAGGGCACGCGGCAGCTTGACGCCCATGGTCTGGGCGGTGAAGCCCGCGGAGTACATCGACAGGCTGTTGATCAGCACCATGCCGACCAGCGCGGTGATCAGGTACGGCACCGCGAGCCAGGACGGCAGGATGCTGCCGAGGAACGACATCGGGTCGGTGTTCTGGCCGGCCAGCTTCGGGCTGGAAACGGCCATCACGCCGCCCATCAGCACCATCGGCAGCAGCACCAGGGCCGCGCCGGAGACGGTGGCGCCGACGATCTTCTTGCCGGACGCGGAGTGCGGGAGGTACCGCGCGAAGTCGGGGCCGGTGGGCACCCAGCTGATACCGCCGGCCGCGATGGTGCCGATGCCCGCGATCACCATGGCGGTGGTGCCGGCCTTCTTGGCGAAGACGGCATCCCAGTCCATCGTGGCGACCAGGTAGACCAGCACCATGATGCTGAACAGGCCGAACAGATACGTCGAGTACTTGTTGCAGACGTTCAGCGCCTTGCGGCCCAGACCGCTCACCAGATACGTGACGGCCACGAAGGCGAGCAGGGTGACGACGACGAGGACGTTGTTGCTCTCGACGCCCAACAGCAGATGCAGCACGGTCAGCACCGCGTAGGCACCGGTGACCGCGTTGATCGTTTCCCAGCCGAAGCGGGCGACCCACAGGATCGCGCCGGGGAAGTAGTTGCCGCGGACACCGAAGGCGGCCCGGGAGAGCATCGCGCCGGGCGCGCCGCCCCACTTGCCCGAGACCGACAGCACGCCCACCATGCCGAAGGCGACGGCCGCGGCGACCGCGGCCACCAACAGGACCTGCCAGAAGTTCAGCCCGTTGTTGACCACGAGCGAGGCGCCCATGGTGAGCAACAACACGCTGATATTGGCGGCGACCCAGGTCGGGAAGAGCTCGCGGACGCGACCCTGGCGTTCGTTGTCGGGGACGGGTTCGATGCCGCGGGTCTCGACGGCGCCCTCGGGTGCGGGAGCGGAAGTGGAGGACGTGGTGCCCATTGGTGCAGGTATCTCCGTGCGGGGATCTGGACGCACCCCCACGGGGGAGGGGGTGCAGGCAGCGGCTGTGATGCCTGGCCAGAATTGATTGCCAGGACTCTACGCGCGTTGCGCGGCCGTCGACCATCGTACTTTGATCCAACTTGTGCCGGTACGCACTGTTGGACCCCACGACGAGGAAGAGTGTCGCCGAACCTCGTCGAAGGGTCCAGTCGGGCCCCTCCGATCAGGCAGAAGGCGCCGATTCCTGCCGCGTGCCGACCCGGTGGTCGGCCCGGCGCAGCAGCTCCTGCGGATCGTCGACCGGCGGGGAGATCCATGTCTCGTTGATGGCCCGCTTGAGGTCCTTGGCGAAGCCCTCGGGACCCTCGCGCAGTGTCCGGTTCCAGCCGGCCGTGGCCACCGCGCCGGCCTCGCCGAGATCGAGACAGGTGCGGTACGGGTCGGGCGCGAAGTCCACCGGCGGCAGGCCGAGCAGAGCGGCCGCGGCGTTGTGGCCCGCCACCTTGCCGAGCGGGATGGCGTGCTGACAGCTCTGCAGGACGGGGTGGTCCTCCTCGGCCAGGGCCGCGGCGGTGTCCCCGGCGGCGTAGAGGCCCTCGATACCGCGCACCCGCAGCCCGCGGTCCACGGCGAGCCGCCCCAGCGCGTCCCGGGGCGCGGGGATCTGCGCGGTCAGGGCGCTCGCCCGCATCCCCGCGGTCCATACGGCCGTACGGGCCGGCACGGTGCTGCCGTCCGCGAGATGCACCGAGCGCGCGTCCAGACCGGTGACCGTGGTGCCAAGACGCCGTTCGATGCCCAGCGTGTCCAGCGCCCGGGTGATCACCGGCCGGGCCGCCGCGCCGAGCCCCGCCCCGACGACGGCCGCGCGCTCGACCAGCACCACCCGCACCTCGTCCGCCGCACCGTACGGGGCGGCCTGCGCGCGCAGCCGGCCCACCAGCTCGGTGGCGATCTCCAGCCCGGTGAAACCGGCGCCGGCCACCACCGCGGTCCACCGCCCGGGCCCGGCCGGTGCCTCGGGCAGCCCCCGCAGATGCTCCTCCAGCCGGACCGCGGCCGGGAGGGTGTCGATGTCGTGCAGGAGGGCGGCGCCGGGCAGCTCGGGCCGCACCACCGCGCTCCCGGTGGCCAGTACGAGGCTCCGGTAGGCCACCTCGGTGCGGCTGCCGTCGGACGTCAGGGCGGTGACCCGGCGCCGTGCGGTGTCCACGGCGGTCGCGGTGGCGGCGATCCGCCGCACCCCGGCAGGCCCCAGCACCCGGTCGAGCGGCACCCGCATCCGGGCCGGATCGGCCTGGTAGAGGCGCGGGCGGAGGACCAGGTCGGGGTGGGGGGTGAGCAGCGCCACGGAGCGTGCGCTCCCCTGGGCGCGCAGCAGCCGGGTCGCCGCGGCGGCGCTCCACAGACCGGCGAAGCCGCCTCCCAAAACCAGGACATCAATCATCCGGATTCCCCTCCTGATGCTCCGCGGGGCGGTCCCGGGGAGTGAATCCGGATACTACACATCTAGAATTCATTCAGGACACTGCTCATCCAGGTTCGGCGCGTGCAGTCCCCACGGGCGGAGCGTGGCTGATACTGGAGGAGTTATGGACATCGTCATCCTTGCTGTAGTCATCGCCGTGGTCGTGCTCGGCGCGATCAGCGGGCTCGTCGTCAGCGGCCGCAAGAAGAAGCAGCTGCCGCCGTCCCCGCCGGCTGCCCCGAAGCCCTCCGTTACCGCGCCCCCCGCCGAACCGCATGTCGGCGAGGAGGCCGAGCCCCCCCGCGACGAAGAGCGTCGCACCATCGAAGAAGTCACGCTGCCCACCGCCGAGGCCCCCGTGGCCGAAGCACCGGCCGCCGAGCCCGAGGCGCCCGCCGCCCCCGCGATCGAGGTCCCCGAGCCCACCGCGGGCCGGCTGGTCCGGCTGCGCGCCCGGCTCTCCCGCTCCCAGAACACCCTGGGCAAGGGCCTGCTGACCCTGCTCTCGCGTGAACACCTCGACGAGGAGACCTGGGAGGAGATCGAGGACACCCTGCTGACCGCCGACGTCGGCGTCGCCCCCACCCAGGAGCTGGTCGACCGGCTGCGCGAGCGGGTCAAGGTGCTCGGCACCCGCACCCCCGAAGGCCTGCGCGAACTGCTGCGTGAGGAGCTCCTCGCCCTCATCGGCACGGACGCCGACCGCACCGTGCACACCGCCAACGGCATCGGCAACGGCGGCGACGAGATCCCCGGCGTCGTCATGGTCGTCGGCGTCAACGGCACCGGCAAGACCACCACCACCGGCAAGCTCGCCCGGGTCCTGGTCGCCGACGGCAAGTCCGTGGTCCTCGGCGCCGCCGACACCTTCCGCGCCGCGGCCGCCGACCAGCTCCAGACCTGGGGCGAGCGGGTCGGTGCCCGTACGGTCCGCGGACCCGAGGGCGGCGACCCCGCCTCCATCGCCTTCGACGCGGTGAAGGAAGGCATCGCCGAGGCCGCCGATGTCGTCCTGATCGACACCGCGGGCCGGCTGCACACCAAGACCGGTCTGATGGACGAGCTCGGCAAGGTCAAGCGGGTCGTCGAGAAGCACGGCCCGGTCGGCGAGGTACTGCTCGTCCTGGACGCCACCACCGGCCAGAACGGCCTGGTCCAGGCCCGGGTGTTCGCCGAGGTCGTGGACATCACCGGAGTGGTGCTCACCAAGCTCGACGGCACCGCCAAGGGCGGCATCATCGTCGCCGTCCAGCGCGAACTCGGCGTTCCCGTCAAGCTCATCGGCCTGGGCGAGGGGGCGGACGACCTGGCGCCCTTCGAGCCGCAGGCCTTTGTCGACGCCCTGATCGACTGACGCCGCCACCAGGGCACCACGCCCGGACCGTCACCGGCCCCCGGACCCGCACACGGCGGGTACCGGGGGCCGGTCCATGTCCGCCCGCCACCTCCCGGCCCGGGGTGGCCGGCCCCGCACCGCCTCGCCCGGGGACCCGTACGCCCTCCGGCGGACGAGAGCCGCGCCGCGCCGGCAGGAGAGCTCAGACCACCGAGCGGTTGCAGGCGTACGCCAGGGTGCCCACCATCAGCCGTGCCTGCGGCGGCCGGTCGGCGGTGTCCAGGGACGGCGGGCGCAGCCAGCGCATCGGGCCGTGGCCGCCGAGGTCGGAGGGGGGCGCGGTGAGATGGTCACCGGGGCCCAGGGGGCGCAGGTCGAGCGAGGCGTCGTCCCAGCCCATCCGGTAGAGCAGATCGGGGAGTTGTCCGGCCGCGCCGGGCGCGACGAAGAACAGCGCACGGCCGGTCGGGGTCACCGCGACCGGGCCCAGCGGCAGACCCATCCGCTCCAGCCGCGCCAGCGCGTTGCGGCCCGCGGCCTCCGGCACGTCGAGGAGGTCGAACGACCGGCCCACCGGGAGGAGGATGGCGGCGCCCGGGGTCTCGGCCCACGCCACGGCGGCCTTTTCCCAGCCGGCACCGGCCGCCAGCTCCTCGCCGAAGGCCAGCGGATGCGCACCGGGGGAGGAGCAGTCGGCGGCGCCGCACGAGCAGTCCGTACGGCCGCTGCCCGCGCGCACCGCCCGGGCGCCGGGGACGACGTCCCAGCCCCACAGTCCCGTGTACTCCGCCACCGCCGAGATCTCGGTCGAGCGGGCGCGGCGCCGGGAGCTGGAACGCATCTCTCGGATGCCGCCGATCGTGAAGCCCATGCCCCCTCCAACGGGTGGTGCGTGCCAGTGGTTACGAGTCGGCGGGTTGACGGTCCGGCGCCGTTCACGCTCCGCCGGCGGCCCGTGGTGCGGTGGTGTGACGTGGTGTGCCGGGTGGTGCGGTGTGCCGCGTGAGCCCTTCTGCGCTTCGTTCCGCCCGGCGTTCTTCGGCCTGTGTCAAGTCAATCGCGAGAGCTGGGCGGGGAGTTCATTCGAAGGGGTGGCGAATGGTGGCGTTTCCGCGATCGCCCTCGCGGCGGGCGTGATCGTAGGATTACTTTCGGTGCGCGAACCCCGGAGAGGCACCCTTCGCACGGGTATGCCGGTGGCAACGCACAGGTCGAGCACAGGCCAAAAGGTGTGGCCGGAAACCGTGATCGGGTAGATGTACCCCGGACAGGCGTCGTAACCGACGGCGTCCTGTGGGTAGTTCGCGGCACACACCAGGCACCAGGCACCAAGCCAGCTATCGGGATGGGGGCTTCCAGTGGGCGGCAACGGCGGCACGGGCGGCACCGACGCCGTCAAGCAACCCAACGCGCAGTTGGGTTCGTGGTTCATGCGCAGCGGCTGGTCCAAGGGCGAGCTGGCCCGGCAGGTCAACCGCCGGGCCCGCCAGATGGGCGCCCACCACATCAGCACCGACACCTCGCGGGTGCGCCGCTGGCTCGACGGTGAGCAGCCGCGCGAGCCCATCCCGCGGATCCTGTCCGAGCTGTTCTCCGAACGCTTCGGTTGTGTGGTCGGCATCGAGGAGCTGGGCCTGCGCTCCGCGCACCAGTCCCCGTCCGTCTCCGGTGTGGACCTGCCCTGGGCCGGGGCCCAGACGGTCGGCCTCATCAGTGAGTTCTCGCGCAGTGACCTGATGCTGGCGCGCCGCGGCTTCCTCGGCACCTCCCTCGCGCTCGCCGCCGGACCCAGCCTCATCGAGCCGATGCAGCGCTGGCTGGTCCCGGTGCCCGCGGGCCAGGGCGGCGCGGAGGAACCCGACCGCGCCCGGCGCCCCGCGCGGCTGTCCAAGCCCGAGCTGGACCTCCTGGAGTCGACGACCGCGATGTTCCGCCAGTGGGACGCGCAGTGCGGCGGCGGGCTGCGGCGCAAGGCGGTGGTCGGCCAGCTTCACGAGGTCACCGACCTCCTCCAGGAGCCGCAGCCCGAGGCGGTGTCCAAGCGGCTGTTCAAGGTCGCCGCCGAACTCGCCGAACTCGCCGGCTGGATGAGCTACGACATCGGGCTCCAGCCCACCGCGCAGAAGTACTTCGTGCTGGCCCTGCACGCCTCCAAGGAGGCAGGCGACCGTCCCCTGGGCTCGTACATCCTCTCCAGCATGAGCCGGCAGATGATCCACCTCAGCCGCCCCGACGACGCGCTGGAGCTGATCCACCTCGCCCAGTACGGCAGCCGCGAAACCGCCACCCCCCGCACCCAGGCCATGTTGTATGCGATGGAGGCCCGCGCCTACGCCGGCATGGGCCAGCCCAGCAAGGTCAAGCGGGCCGTCCGGATGGCCGAGGACACCTTCTCCGACGTCCTGCCCGGCGAGCCCGAGCCGGACTGGATCCGCTTCTTCTCCGAGGCCGAGCTGAACGCCGAGAACGCCCACTCCTACCGCGACCTCGCCTATGTCGCCGGCCGCAGCCCCACCTACGCCTCGCTCGCCGAGCCCGTCATGCAGCGCGCCGTGGAGCTCTTCGGCAAGGACCCCGAGCACCAGCGTTCGTATGCGCTCAACCTGATCGGGATGGCCACCGTGCACCTGCTGCAGAAGGAGCCCGAGGCCTGCGCGGCGATGGCGCAGCAGGCGATCCCGTTCGCCCGCCAGGTCCGCTCCGAGCGGGTCAACACCCGGCTGCGCAAGACCGTCGACAACGCGGCGCGGGAATTCGGCGGCGTCGCCGAGGTGATCCGGCTCAGCGACGAGCTCAGCCGCCAGCTGCCCGAAACCGCGGAGGCCGTCTGACGGCACCCCACCCCAGAACACCGGCCGCGGCCACCGCCCCGTACAGCCCGACTCGGCTCCCCCATGCCAGGTCACGCGGGCGGCAGCCGCGGCCGGGCTCGTGTTTTGCGGCTCCCCCTTGCGCCTAAACCGGCGCCGCTCTCGCGGAGGTGGTTGGCCGCCGTCGGGGTTGCTCAATTAGTGGTTTCTGTGGGTTGAACGGGTGATGCCGGGCTGATCTGGCAGTTCATCGGGGCGTAACACGGAGGCCGTCTTCGTCACTGGGGTGAAACACCCGCAAGGTTTGGCCGAAACCACGCTGCGACAACCTCATCGCGAAGTCGGCCCACCAGAAACACGCCCGCACGGGCCGCATCGACGACGAGGAGACGCCGATGCCCCCAGGCATCCTGACGCTCGCAGCAGACAAGGCGACACTGAGCCCGGCCAACACCGGGTTCATGCTGATCTGCTCCGCATTGGTGATGGTCATGACACCCGGTCTCGCCTTCTTCTACGGCGGGATGGTCCGGGTCAAGAGCGTGCTCAACATGCTGATGATGAGCTTCATCAGCCTGGGCATCGTGACGATCTTGTGGGTCCTGTACGGCTTCGGACTCGCCTTCGGCACCGACAAGGGCGGCTTCATCGGCTGGGACGGACACTTCGCCGGACTCAGCGGTATCGGCCTGACGGAACTGTGGGGCGCCACCACCATCCCGGTCTATGTCTTCGCGGTCTTCCAGCTGATGTTCGCGATCATCACGCCGGCGCTGATCAGCGGTGCGCTCGCCGACCGGGTGAAGTTCACCGCCTGGGCGCTGTTCATCGCGCTGTGGGTCACCCTCGTGTACTTCCCGGTCGCCCACTGGGTCTGGGGCGAGGGCGGCTGGCTGTTCGAGCTGCAGGTCATCGACTTCGCGGGCGGTACGGCCGTGCACATCAACGCCGGTGCCGCGGCGCTCGGCGTGCTCCTCGTCGTCGGCAAGCGCATCGGCTTCAAGAAGGACCCGATGCGGCCGCACAGCCTCCCCCTGGTGATGCTCGGCGCCGGTCTGCTGTGGTTCGGCTGGTTCGGCTTCAACGCCGGCTCCTGGCTCGGCAACGACGACGGCATCGGTGCGGTCGCCTTCGTCAACACCCAGGTCGCCACCGCCGCCGCGATGCTCGGCTGGCTGGCGTACGAAAAGCTCCGGCACGGCTCGTTCACCACGCTCGGCGCGGCCTCCGGCGCGGTCGCCGGACTCGTCGCGATCACCCCGGCCTGCGGCGCGGTCAGCCCGCTGGGGGCCATCGCGGTCGGTGCGATCGCCGGTGTGCTGTGCGCCATGGCCGTCAACCTGAAGTACAAGTTCGGCTACGACGACTCCCTCGACGTCATCGGGGTCCACCTCGTCGGCGGTGTCGCCGGATCGCTGCTGGTCGGCCTGTTCGCCACCGGCGGGGTGCAGAGCAAGGCCAAGGGCCTGTTCTACGGCGGCGGCTTCGACCAGCTCGGCAGGCAGGCCGTCGGTGTGGTCTGTGTGCTGCTGTACTCCCTGGTCGTCTCGTATGTCCTTGCCAAGGTGATCGACCTGGTGATGGGCTTCCGGGTCGGCGAGGACGAGGAAGTCGCCGGTATCGACCAGGCCGCGCACGCGGAGACCGCATACGACTTCACCGGCGCGGGCGGCGGCTCGATCGGCCGCAAGGGACCGGCACTCGGCGAGGCCCTGACAAAGAAGGTGGACGCGTGAAGCTCATCACGGCAGTAATCAAGCCGCACCGGCTGGACGAGGTGAAGGACGCCCTGCAGGCATTCGGTGTGCACGGACTGACCATCACCGAGGCCAGCGGATACGGCAGGCAGCGCGGGCACACGGAGGTGTACCGCGGCGCCGAGTACACCGTCGACCTGGTCCCGAAGATCCGCATCGAGGTGCTGGTCGAGGACGCCGACGCCGAGGAACTGACCGACGTCATCGTCAAGGCGGCCCGCACCGGCAAGATCGGCGACGGCAAGGTGTGGAGCATCCCCGTCGACGACGCGGTACGGGTGCGGACCGGCGAGCGGGGGCCGGACGCCCTGTGAGGCGCCACGGCCGGGCTCCGGCTCCGGCCCCGGGCGGCTGTCCGCCGTCGGGGACCGGAGCCGGGGCGCGGCCGCCCGAGCGGCGGATGGCCGACCGCCCCGCAGCGGCACAGACTGGGCCTGCGGGCCCGGCCGGCACGGGGACGGCCGCACGGGGATGACGGTGACGGCGGGGGACGACCACGACCAAGGAGCGCGCGAGGTGACGGAAAGCGTCGAGGAAACGGCAGGACCGGCCGGAGCACGGAGTCCGGGGAACACTCCCGCGCCGGAAGGGGGCTATCCGGCGGCCCGGCTGCGGCTCCTCCAGGACGAGGCCCCCACCGGACCCGACCGCCGCGCCGCCCTCGCCCGGCTCACCGACGACTGGCTGGCCGGCCTGCTGGCCCGGCACGGCGCCGCCGCCGGCCTGTCCGGCACCGCCCTGGTGGCCGTCGGCGGCTACGGGCGCGGCGAACTCTCCCCGCGCAGCGACCTCGACCTGCTCCTGCTGCACGACGGCCGCGCCGACGCCGGCGCCCTCGCCACGCTCGCCGACCACCTCTGGTACCCCGTCTGGGACCTCGGCCTCGCCCTCGACCACTCCGTACGCACCCCCGCCGAGGCCCGTAAAGCGGCCCGCGAGGACCTGAAGGTGCAGCTGGGCCTGCTCGACGCCCGCCACCTGGCCGGCGACCCCGACCTGACCGCCGCACTGCGCACCACCGCCTATGCCGACTGGCGCGAGAGCGCCCCCAAACGGCTCCCGGAACTCCACGACCTGTGCCAGGAGCGCGCCGAGCGGCAGGGCGAACTCCAGTACCTCCTCGAACCCGACCTCAAGGAGGCCAGGGGCGGGCTGCGGGACGCCACCGCGCTGCGGGCCGTCGCCGCCTCCTGGCTCGCCGACGCCCCGCGCGGAGGCCTGGAAGCCGCCCGCACCCGGCTGCTCGACGCCCGCGACGCGCTCCACCTGACGACCGGCCGCGCCACCGACCGGCTCTCCCTCCAGGAACAGGACCAGGTCGCCACCGCCCTCGGCATGCTCGACGCGGACGCGCTGCTGCGGCAGACCTACGAATCCGCCCGCACCATCTCCTACGCGGCCGATGTCACCTGGCGCGAGGTCGGCCGGGTGCTGCGCGCCCGCTCCCTCAAGCCCATGCTGCGCGGGCTGCTGCACGGCCGTACCGCGGGCAAGGGCGAGCGCTCCCCGCTCGCCGAGGGCGTCGTCGAACTCGACGGCGAGGCGGTACTGGCCCGCACCGCGCGCCCCGAGCGCGACCCCGTACTGGTGCTGCGCGCCGCGGCCGCCGCCGCCCAGGCCGGGCTGCCGCTGGCCACCCACGCGATCCGCCGCTGCGCCACGGCCACCGCCACCAAGCCACTGCCCGTGCCCTGGCCCGCCGAGGCCCGCGAACAGCTGGTGACGCTCCTGGGCGCCGGCACGCACACCGTGCCCGTATGGGAGGCCCTGGAAGCCGAAGGCATCATCACGCGGCTGCTGCCCGACTGGGAGCGCGTCCGCTGCCGCCCCCAGCGCAACCCCGTCCACACCTGGACCGTCGACCGCCACCTGGTCGAGACCGCCGTACGGGCCTCCGCTCTGACCCGCCGGGTGCACCGCCCCGACCTGCTGCTGGTCGCCGCACTGCTGCACGACATCGGCAAGGGCTGGCCCGGCGACCACTCGGTGGCCGGCGAGACCATCGCCCGCGATGTGGCGGCCCGGCTCGGCTTCGACGCCCGCGACACCACGGTGATCGCCACCCTCGTACGACACCACCTGCTGCTCATCGAGACCGCCACCCGACGCGATCTGGACGACCCGGCCACCGTCGGCGCGGTCGCGGAGGCGGTCGGCAGCACCCGCACCCTGGAGCTGCTGCACGCCCTGACCGAGGCCGACGCGCTGGCCACCGGGCCCGCCGCCTGGAGCGCCTGGCGCGGCGGACTCGTCGCCGACCTGGTCAAACGGGTCGCCGCGCGGCTCGCGGGGGAGCCCGACACGGAGGTGCGCGGCGCCGGCGAGCCGACCGCGGAACAGGAACGGCTGGCGATCGAGGCCGGGCGCACCGGCGGTCCGGTCCTGGCCCTGCACGCGCGCGCCGAGGCCCCCACCGACGCCGGCACCGGGCCGGAGACGCCGGCGCCCGCCCAGGAACCGGTCGGTGTGGAACTGCTCATCGCCGTCCCCGACCAGCCGGGCGTCCTGCCCGCCGCGGCCGGGGTGCTGGCCCTGCACCGGCTCACCGTCCGCGCCGCCGACCTGCTCCTCCTCGACCCCATCGACGACGGGCCGGTCCTGCTGCTGAGCTGGCGGGTGGCCGCCGAATACGGCTCACTGCCGCAGGCCGACCGGCTGCGCGCCGACCTGCTCCGCGCCCTGGACGGCTCCCTCGACGTCCCCGCCCGCCTCGCCGAACGCGAGCGTGCCTACGCCCGCCGCTCCCGGGTCGTGCTCGCCCCGCCACCCCGGGTCACCGTCGCCGGCGGCAGCTCCGACACCGCGACCGTCATCGAGGTCCGGGCCCAGGACGCCCACGGCCTGCTGCACCGCATCGGCCGCGCCCTGGAGACGGCCGGCGTCGCCGTCCGCAGCGCCCACATCAGCACCCTGGGCGCGAACGCGGTGGATGCGTTCTATGTCACGGGGGAGGACGGGGCTCCCCTCAAGGACGCCGCGGCCCATGAAGTGGCGGCGGCCGTGGAGCGCGCCCTTCAGTAGCGGCCGGGAATGAGCGGCCGGGAATACAGGGCAGGAATGGTTTGCTTGCGGAGGCCGATACCCTAGAACCCGACTGCACCCCGCCCCCGACCCCGAGGATCGACGACCGCCGTGTTCGATACGCTTTCCGACCGCTTGGCGAGTACTTTCAAAAACCTCCGGGGCAAGGGCCGCCTGAGCGAGGCGGACATCGACGCCACGGCGCGCGAGATCCGTATCGCGCTGCTCGAAGCCGATGTCGCCCTCCCGGTCGTCCGCGCCTTCATCAAGCAGGTCAAGGAGCGTGCCACCGGCTCCGAGGTCTCCCAGGCGCTGAACCCCGCCCAGCAGGTCATCAAGATCGTCAACGAGGAGCTCATCGGCATCCTCGGCGGCGAGACCCGCCGGCTGCGGTTCGCCAAGACCGCGCCGACCGTGATCATGCTGGCCGGTCTGCAGGGTGCCGGTAAGACCACCCTCGCCGGAAAGCTCGGCCGCTGGCTCAAGGGCCAGGGCCACGCCCCGATGCTGGTCGCCTGTGACCTCCAGCGCCCCAACGCCGTCAACCAGCTCTCCGTCGTCGCCGAGCGCGCCGGTGTGGCGATCTTCGCGCCGGAGCCGGGCAACGGCGTCGGCGACCCGGTCCAGGTCGCGAAGGACTCCATCGAGTACGCCCGCGGCAAGCAGCACGACGTCGTGATCGTCGACACCGCCGGCCGTCTGGGCATCGACCAGGAGCTGATGCAGCAGGCCGCGGACATCCGCGACGCGGTCAGCCCCGACGAGGTCCTCTTCGTCGTCGACGCGATGATCGGCCAGGACGCGGTCAACACCGCCGAGGCCTTCCGCGACGGCGTCGGCTTCGACGGTGTGGTGCTCTCCAAGCTCGACGGTGACGCCCGCGGTGGTGCCGCGCTGTCCATCGCGCATGTCACCGGCAAGCAGATCATGTTCGCCTCCAACGGCGAGAAGCTGGACGACTTCGACGCGTTCCACCCGGACCGCATGGCGTCCCGCATCCTCGGCATGGGCGACATGCTCTCGCTCATCGAGAAGGCCGAGCAGACCTTCAGCCAGGCCGAGGCCGAGAAGATGGCGGCCAAGCTGGCGAAGGGCCCCAAGGAGTTCACCCTCGACGACTTCCTGGCCCAGATGGAGCAGGTCCGCAAGATGGGCTCCATCTCCAAGCTGCTCGGCATGCTGCCCGGCATGGGCCAGATGAAGGACCAGATCAACAACCTCGACGAGCGCGAGGTCGACCGCACCGCCGCCATCATCAAGTCGATGACCCCGGCCGAGCGCCAGGAGCCGACGATCATCAACGGCTCGCGCCGGGCCCGTATCGCCAAGGGCTCCGGTGTCGACGTCAGCGCGGTCAAGGGCCTCGTCGAGCGGTTCTTCGACGCCCGCAAGATGATGTCGAAGATGGCCCAGGGCGGCGGCATGCCCGGGATGCCCGGCATGCCGGGGATGCCTGGCATGGGCGGTGGTGCCCGCAAGAAGAAGCAGGTCAAGCAGGCCAAGGGCAAGCGCAAGAGCGGCAACCCGATGAAGCGCAAGGCCGAGGAAGAGGCCGCGGCCGCGCGCCGCGAGGCCGCCCAGTCCGGCAACCCGCTGGGCCTGCCGCAGGGCGGCCAGGACCCGCAGAACTTCGAACTCCCCGAGGAATTCAAGAAGTTCATGGGCTGACCCCCCACAGCTCCGCTTCGCGAGCCCCCGGCCTCACACCGCGGCCGGGGGCTCGCGCGTGCCGGGGGCGGGCATCCCTACCTGCCCATCCCCGCCGCGGATGCCGAAACCGAGGCATCTCTGCCCGCCTGTTTCTGCCGCGCGTGCCGAAACCGAGCATCCTTACCCGCCCACCCCCCGAAGGGGGGTGGGCGGCGGGTAAAAACCGGAGGGGGAAAGTCCGGCGGGGGATACGAGCGATACGAGCCGGGAGAATCCAGGACACCGGATCCGAATACCGCCGAACGCCCGCCCCCCGCCGCTCCAGGGTCTGCCGCCGCCCCCGGGGTCTGCCGCCCGGGGCCTGCTGCCCGGGGTCTGCCGCCCGGGGTCTGCTGCCCGGGGCCTGCCGCCCCTCCCGCCCCCCTACCTGGTCCGCGCGATCAGATAGCGGAACACATTCGGCATCCACACCGTCCCGTCCGCCCGCTGATACGGATGCAGCGCCTCCGCGAGCTCCTTCTCCACCTGGCGCTGCTCGGCAGCCTCCAGCGCCGCATCGAACAGCCCCGTCGACAACAGCCCCCGCACCGCACTCGCCGGATCCGCGTACCCGAACGGGCAGGACACCCGCCCCGAACCGTCCGGCCGCAGCCCGGCCCGGTCCGCCAGGTCCTCCAGATCGTCCCGTCCGCTGGGCCGCCACCCGGCGGAGCCGACGACGTAATCGCCCGGGGCATCGGCCAGCCGCTCCGCCACCCGCAGCACACCGGCCGTGGCGCACCGCTCCACCGGACCCCAGCCGCCCAGCACCACCGCGCTGCCGCGCTCCGCCAGCCCGGCCGCCGCGGTCAGCGACGCCGTCAGCCCCTCGACGGTGCTCACACAGCCCACCGGGTGGAACGCCGTGACCACGTTGAACGCGGCGTCCCCGGGCGCCGCGGCCTCCAGGCCACCGCTGACCACGCGGGTGTGCTCCGGCATGCCGTCAGGTGTGAGCCGCTCACGCGCCAGCTCCAGCCGGGACTCGTCCGCATCCACCCCGCTGACCTGCGCGCCGCGCGCCGCCGCGAGCAGCAGCGCCAGACCGGACCCACAGCCCAGCCCCAGCAGCCGGGTACCGGGACCGACCCCCAAACGGTCGTACGCGGCTTCGTACAGCGGCACCAGCATCCGCTCCTGGATCTCGGCCCAGTCGCGGGTACGCGCCCGCGACCGGGCCGGAGCGGGCGGGTCGTCGCAGCGCGTGGATCCGGAGTGCGGAAGCTGGTGCCGCACGAGCGTCGGTGACATCGATAGCGCCCCTATTCGCCGAGAACCCGAAGCTGTTCCGTACCGATCGCCCCCGTGTTCGCGCGTTGTGCGCCCCCGCAATCCAGACAACTGCGCATTCGCCCAAGCGTCCAGGGGATGCGCCGGGGTTGTCTCCCGCGCGCCCCCGTGTGCGCCGGGCCCGCTCCCTGGAGCGCCGTTCCAGGGTGCCCCGGCCGGCGCCGTTCCGCCACGGCAATGCCCGCCACCCGGAGGCCCGGACGTCCGCGCCCGCCGGGTCTACGGTGGGGTCCGAGCCGGTGCGGCCGGGCACAGGAACGCCCCGTACCATCGCCGCGAAGATCGTTGCCCCGGTATACGACCGGCTACGCCATGCGGCGTACGCGGGGATACGTACCGGCTTGAGGGCTGCTGGGCGCCTTCTGCGCAGATCTGCGCACCCCGCCCTCGGCACGACTCATGACCAGAAACTGACTGGTACGTGCAAATTATTTGAGATGCCCCGGAATCGGAACACTCGGCGACCCCGGCTCGTTGTCACGACGTGAGCACGACACCGCCTGTCCTCGCCGCCGAACTGGCGCTCGCCTGGGCCGATATTCAACGGCACCACCCCGAGCTGCCGGATCTGGCCGCGCCCGAGTCCCTGATCGGAGAGTCCTCGTCCGCCTGTGGCGCGGAGCTCTCCTTCGAACGGCTGCTCCATGAGGCAGTCCATGGCATCGCCGCCGCACGCGGCGTCCGCGACACCTCCCGTGCAGGCCGCTACCACAACCGCCGATTCCTGGCGATCGCCGAGGAGTTGGGCCTGGACCATATCGACGAGCCGCACCCCAGCAGCGGCTTCTCCCTGGTCACGCTCAACCCCGAAGCCAGGAGGCGCTACCGCTCCACCATCGAACGCCTCGCCAGAGCCCTCAAGGCGCACACCGCCGCCACCGCCACCGACACCGCCCGCAGCTTCCGCGGCCCCGCCGCCCGGCACGGCTCCTCCGGAGGCGGCGTCCGCGTCAAGGCCGTCTGCGACTGCGGGCGCAACGTCCGCGTCGTGCCGTCCGTGCTCGCCCAGGCGCCGATCGTCTGCGGCGGCTGCGGCAAGCCCTTCCGTATCCCCGAGGTGGCCGCGGTCGGCTGACCCGGGGGCGTGTGGCACAATGGCTAGCTGTACTCGACAGTCGCACAGGACCCCTCTCTCCTCCGGCTGACGCGTCCATCGGGCACCCCGAGTACCGCAACCCCACGTGGCATCCCGTTGTGCCCCACCACGTCAAGACCAGGAGACACCACTCCCGTGGCAGTCAAGATCAAGCTGAAGCGTCTGGGCAAGATCCGCGCGCCTCACTACCGCATCGTCATCGCCGACTCCCGTACCCGCCGTGACGGCCGGGCCATCGAGGAGATCGGCCTGTACCACCCGGTGCAGAACCCCTCGCGCATCGAGGTCGACTCCGAGCGTGTCCAGTACTGGCTGGGTGTCGGCGCGCAGCCGACCGAGCCCGTCATGGCCATCCTCAAGGTCACCGGCGACTGGCAGAAGTTCAAGGGCCTGCCCGCCCCGGCGCCGATGAAGGTTGCCGAGCCGAAGGCCGACAAGCGCGCCCTCTTCGAGGCCGCTGCCAAGGCTTCCGGCGACGAGCCGAAGGGTGAGGCCATCACCCCGAAGGCGAAGAAGGCTGACAAGAAGGCGGACGAGGCTGCGGCCGAGTCCACCTCTGAGTCGACCGAGGCCTGAGCATGCTCGAGGAAGCCCTCGAGCACCTCGTCAAGGGCATCGTCGACAACCCCGACGACGTGCAGGTAGCCTCGCGCACCCTGCGCCGCGGGCGCGTACTCGAGGTCCGGGTCCACCCCGACGACCTCGGCAAGGTGATCGGCCGTAACGGCCGGACCGCCCGCGCGCTGCGGACCGTCGTGGGCGCCATCGGCGGCCGTGGCATCCGCGTCGACCTCGTCGACGTGGACCAGGTCCGCTGACAAGTTGAACACCGGCTCGGGCCGGGGAGGGCCCTCGGGCCGTCCCCGGCCCGAGTTCGTTGGCGATCGTTGATCCACGACCGCCACCATTCATTGAGGAACCACAACGGTCCTCGGCCACCTCCGCGACAGCGGCGGCGGTTCAGCACAAAAGGGGAGAAGACAGCGTGCAGTTGGTAGTGGCGCGGATCGGCCGCGCCCACGGCATCAAGGGCGAGGTCACGGTAGAGGTGCGCACCGACGAGCCCGAACTGCGGCTCGGCCCGGGCGCCGTCCTCGCCACCGAACCGTCCTCCGTCGGACCGCTGACCATCGCGACCGGCCGGGTGCACAGCGGCCGGCTGCTGCTGCGCTTCGAGGGCGTCGCGGACCGTACGGCCGCCGAGGCGCTGCGCAACACCCTGCTGATCGCGGAGGTCGACCCCGAGGAAGTCCCCGAGGACCCCGAGGAGTTCTACGACCACCAGCTGATCGACCTCGATGTCGTCACCCGCGACGGCACCGACGTCGGCCGGATCTCCGAGGTCTCCCACCTGCCCTACCAGGACCTGCTGATCGTCCAGCGGCCCGACGGCAGCGAGGTCATGATCCCGTTCGTCGCCGAAATCGTCCCGGAGATCGACCTCGAGGAGCAGCGCGCGGTCATCGACCCGCCGCCCGGCCTCCTCGACGACAGCCAGGCCGAGATCGCCAGCAGCCGTGAGGACAGCTGATGCGGCTCGATGTCGTCACGATCTTCCCTGAGTACCTCGAGCCGCTGAACGTCTCCCTCGTCGGCAAGGCCCGCGCCCGCGGACAGCTCGATGTGCGCATCCACGACCTGCGCGAATGGGCCCACGACAAGCACAACACCGTCGACGACACCCCCTACGGCGGCGGCCCCGGCATGGTGATGAAGCCCGAGCCGTGGGGCGAGGCGCTCGACGAGATCCTCGCGTCCGGTGACGGGGAACCGGTGATCGTGGTCCCCACCCCCAGCGGTGCCCCGTTCACCCAGCAGCTCGCCGTCGAACTCTCCGCCAAGCCCTGGCTGGTGTTCACCCCGGCCCGCTACGAAGGCATCGACCGCCGCGTCATCGAGGAGTACGGCGACCGCGTCGACGTCCGCGAGGTCTCCATCGGCGACTACGTCCTGGCCGGCGGCGAGGCACCGGTCCTGGTCATGGTCGAGGCGGTGGCCCGGCTGCTGCCCGGCGTCCTCGGCAACGCCGCCTCCCACCAGGACGACTCCTTCGCCCCCGGCGCGATGGCCGACCTCCTGGAAGGCCCCGTCTACACCAAGCCCCCGGAGTGGCGCGGCCGCGGTATCCCCGAGGTCCTGCTCAGCGGCCACCACGGCAAGATCGCCCGCTGGCGCCGGGACGAGGCCTTCCGCCGCACGGACCGCAACCGCCCCGATCTGATCGAGCGGGCCGACCCCGCCGCGTTCGACAAACACGACCGCGCGATACTCGCCGCCCTGGGCTGGTCGACGGGCGACGACGGCCGATTTGGGCGGACGAGCGGGGCCGTGGAAGAATAGGCCGCTGCTGTGTGCGTCCGGCGCGCGCCCCTGCCACAGGGGGAACGACGCCCGCCCGGCGGAACGGCATCCGAAACATCCTTCCCATATCCCGTTGATGACCTGTGGCATCAGCGAAGAAAGCAGTAGGTCATGCACCTTCTCGACTCCGTCGACGCCGCGTCGAAGCGCAGCGACATCCCGGCCTTCCGCCCGGGTGACACCGTCAACGTCCACGTCCGCGTCATCGAGGGCAACCGCTCCCGTGTGCAGCAGTTCAAGGGCGTTGTCATCCGCCGTCAGGGCGCCGGCGTCCGCGAGACCTTCACGGTCCGCAAGGTCAGCTTCTCCGTCGGCGTCGAGCGCACCTTCCCCGTGCACACCCCGATCGTCGAGAAGATCGAGGTCGTGACCCGCGGTGACGTCCGTCGCGCCAAGCTGTACTTCCTCCGTGAGCTCCGCGGCAAGGCCGCGAAGATCAAGGAGAAGCGCGACAACTGAGCCGGGCCGCCCCGGGGCACGATTTTTTGTGCCGGGGCAACGCAAACCGACGCTCGCGTACGGTGTCCGGATCCGGCCGGATAGGCTCAGGGCCCGATGGACACCGACGCACAGCTCACGGAGCGCGACCCCTCTCCCACCCCCGACCAGGGGCCGGAGCAGGGGTCGCGCTTCGCGCGTTTCCGCGCCCGTGCGGCCGGTCTGCGCCACCGGCCGGTCACCCTGCTCGCGCTCTGCCTGGCCTTTGTGCTGCTGCTCAGTACGTTCATCGCGCAGCCCTTTCTGATCCCCAGCTCCTCCATGGAGAACACCCTGCAGATCGGTGACCGGGTGCTGGTCAACAAGCTGGCGTACCGTTTCGGCAGCGAGCCGGCGCGGGGCGATGTGGTGGTGTTCGACGGCACCGGGTCCTTCGTTCACAGGGAGCAGGGGGAGAATCCCGTCACGGGACTGGTGCGCGGCGCCGGAGCGGCGCTGGGTCTGGCCCGGCCCGCCGAGACCGACTACGTCAAGCGTGTGATCGGCATCGGCGGTGACCATGTGACCTGCTGCGACAAACGGGGGCGGATCGAAGTGAACGGTGAGCCCGTGAGCGAGGCGTATCTCCACCCCGGGGACGCGCCCTCCTCGGTGGATTTCGACATCGTGGTGCCGGAGGGCCGGCTGTGGGTCATGGGGGACCACCGCGCCAGATCCAGCGATTCCCGCGACCACCTCGGCCAGCCGGGCGGCGGCACGGTCCCGCTCGACAAGGTCATCGGCCGCGCGGACCTGATCACCTGGCCGGTGAGCCGCTGGCGCACCTTCGACGCCCCAGGAACCTTCGACCGGATACCCGCCGCGGCAGGCCCCCATGGGTAGCCGCGGACGCCCCCGCCACGGGAGCCCGGGCACCGGCCGGCCGAAGCGGAGCCGGGCGCAGGGCACCGACCGGCCGGCACGGGAGGGCGATGCCCCGTACGGAGACGCCCCGTACGGCGACTCCGGTGCGCGCGGCGGTGAGGGACCGTACGGCGACTCCGGTGCGCGCGGCGGCGAGGCCCCGTACAGCGACTCCGGTGCGCGCAGCGGTGAGGGACCGTACAGCGACACCGGTCCGCGCGGCGGCCCTCAGAACGCTGTCGGGCACGGCGGTAGGCGGTCGGCCCGCACCGCGGCCGGCGGGCGTGCCGAGCGGCGGCGCCAGGCGAAGCGCATCAAGCGCCGCAGGCAACGCTCCTACCTGAAGGAAATCCCGATCCTCGTTGGCGTGGCGCTGGCCATCGCCCTCGTCCTGAAGACCTTCCTCGTCCAGGCCTTCGTCATCCCGTCCGGCTCCATGGAGCAGACGATCAAGATCGGCGACCGGGTGCTGGTCGACAAGCTGACGCCGTGGTTCGGCTCCAAGCCGGAGCGCGGTGACGTCGTCGTCTTCAAGGACCCGGGAGGCTGGCTCAAGGGCGAGCAGATCAAGCCCGATGCCGGCGGGGGCGCCTTCCAGCCGGTCAAGGACGCCATGACGTTCATCGGGCTGCTGCCGTCGGCCGATGAACAGGACCTGATCAAGCGGGTCGTGGCGGTCGGCGGCGACACCGTCAAGTGCTGCGACAAGCAGGGCCGGGTCACCGTCAACGGCGAACCGCTGACCGAACCGTATGTCCATCCGGGCAATCCGCCCTCCACACTGAAGTTCACGGTGTCCGTCCCCACCGGCCGGATCTTCGTGATGGGCGACCACCGCTCCGACTCCGCGGATTCGCGCTTCCACCTGGACGAGCCGTACCGTGGCACGGTCTCGGAGGACAATGTCGTGGGCCGGGCCGTCGTGATCGCCTGGCCGTTCAGCCACTGGCGGCGCCTCGAAGAGCCGGACACCTTCACGACCGTGCGCGACGCGCCGGGCGCCAAGGCGTCCTCGGCAGGTACGCCGCATAAGGTGTCATCCGAGAGTTTGTCCGTACTCCCGACCCCTGCGGAACTCCCGCTCGTTATGGGAGTGGTGGGCCTGCACCGGTTGACGGGCGGGCGAGTGCGTGGAGTGAGGAGCAGATGTGGGGGACTTGGCGGTCGGCGCGCGGTCCGGAACCGAAGAGCCCGAAGAGCCGGCAGGGCGTGGTGAGACCGCGGGAGCGGCGACGAGTTCCGTGCATCAGTCACCAGCGCAGTCAGGGACACAGTCGCAGCGTTCGGCTCCGGCCGACGAATCGGACACATCCGATACGTTGGACAGGTCAGTGGGCGAGGAAGTGAGCGGCGGCATGAAGAAGGCCAAGAAGCCGCGTGCCTTCTGGAAAGAGCTGCCGATCCTCATCGGCATCGCTCTGCTCCTGGCGCTGCTGATCAAGACGTTCCTGGTGCAGGCGTTCTCGATCCCGTCCGACTCGATGCAGGACACCCTGCAGCGCGGGGACCGGGTCCTGGTCGACAAGCTGACGCCGTGGTTCGGCTCCAAGCCGGAGCGCGGCGAGGTCGTGGTCTTCCACGATCCGGGCGGCTGGCTGAACGAGACGCCGACCCCCGAGCCCAACCCCGTCCAGAAGGTCCTCAGCTTCATCGGGCTGATGCCTTCGGCCGAGGAGAAGGACCTGATCAAGCGGGTCATCGCGGTCGGCGGCGACACCGTCGAGTGCCACGGCACCGGCCCGGTCAAGGTCAACGGCAAGCCCCTCAAGGAAGACTCGTACATCTTCCCCGGCAACACCCCCTGCGGTGACCGCGCGTTCGGCCCGATCCACGTGCCCAAGGGGCGGATCTGGGTGATGGGTGACCACCGCGACGACTCCCTCGACTCGCGCTACCACCAGAACCTCAAGGGCAACGGCACGGTCTCGGAGGACGAGGTCGTCGGCCGGGCGTTCACCATCGCGTGGCCGATCAACCGCTGGTCGACCCTGCCGGTACCGGACACCTTCGACCAGCCCGGGATCAACAAGGCAATGGGGGTGGCTCCGGCCGCCCTGGGCCTGGCCGGTGCGGTGCCGATCGTGCTGTGGCGCCGCCGGAGGCTGACCGGAGCGCGTAACCCCAGGTAAGGTGCCGTCCCGGATCTTCGACGCGGGCCGGGTCCGCGGGGTGGGAGCGCTGGGATGAGCAGCAGTACCGAACGCAGGACCGACGGCCACGGCCGGACGACGGGCAGTGTGCTGTCCGGTCTGGCCGTGGCCGTCGGCTGTGTGCTGTTCCTGGGCGGCTTCGTATGGGGGGCGCTGATCTACCGCCCCTATACGGTGCCGACCGACTCGATGTCGCCGACCATCGCGGCCGGTGCCCGGGTCCTGGCCGAGAGGGTGGAAGGCTCCGAGATACGCCGCGGCGATGTCGTCGTCTTCAAGGACTCCGTCTGGGGCGATATGCCGATGGTCAAGCGCGTCGTCGGCGTCGGCGGCGACAAGGTCACCTGCTGCACCAAGCGGGGCCTGCTGACGGTCAACGGAACCCCCGTCGAAGAACCGTATCTGCAGGGCAGTGGGCCCGCCTCACCCGTCGGTTTCAAGGCCAAGGTCCCCGCCGGACAGCTCTTCCTGCTCGGCGACCACCGCAATGACTCCCTCGACTCCCGCGTCCACCTCACCGACAGCGACCACGGCTCGGTGCCGCGCAGCGCCGTCGACGCCCGGGTCGACGCGCGCGCCTGGCCGCTCGGCAGCGTCGGGGTGATGCAGCGCCCGACCAGCTTCTCCGACCTCCCCGGCGGTATCTCGCAGCCCGGCCCGGTGCGGCCCATCACCCTCGCCGTGGTCGCCGGTGCGGTCCTCATCCTTGCCGGTGCGGCCTACGGGCCCGTCGCCCGACGTACGGCGCGCAAGCGTGGCTGAGGGACGGGCGCGTGGAGGGGGCGCCGAGGAGCCCGCGGGGCGCGGGGCGGCGGCCGGCGCCGGGGCCGACGGGGGCCGTGCGGCCGCTGAGGAGGCCTCCGAGCGCCGTGCGACGGCCGACGGGCAAGAGGGCGCGGCCGACGACGCACCGGAGACGACCAGCGTGCGCCAGGTCTCGCGCGTCGTGCTGCTCGACCCCGACGACCGGATCCTGCTGCTCCACGGCTTCGAACCGGACCGCCCCACTGACACCTGGTGGTTCACCCCCGGCGGCGGCCTCGAAGGCACGGAGAGCCGCGAAGAGGCGGCCCGCCGCGAGCTCGCCGAGGAGACCGGCATCACGGATGTCGTCCTCGGCCCCGTCCTGTGGAAGCGTCACTGCGCCTTCCCCTTCGACGGGCGGCGCTGGGAGCAGGATGAGTGGTACTACCTGGGAAGAACCGACCGGACTGCCACCCACACCGGCGGGCAGACGGACCTGGAGCGACGCAGCGTCTCGGGACTGAGGTGGTGGACTTCGGAGGAACTGTCCGCATCCCATGAGACGGTGTATCCGACCAGACTCGCCGAGCTGCTGCGCACGCTGCTCGACGAAGGGCCCCCCGATGCGCCGGTGCTCCTGGAGACCGAGCGGGTCTGACGCACAATGGGGGGACGCACGGCTGAAGGGGATCTGCCATGAGCGCCGAGGACCTCGAGAAGTACGAGACCGAGATGGAGCTGAAGCTCTACCGGGAGTACCGCGACGTCGTCGGGCTGTTCAAATATGTGATCGAGACCGAGCGTCGCTTCTACCTCACCAATGATTACGAGATGCAGGTGCACTCGGTCCAGGGCGAGGTCTTTTTCGAGGTGTCGATGGCTGACGCCTGGGTCTGGGACATGTACCGTCCGGCCCGCTTCGTCAAGCAGGTGAGGGTACTCACGTTCAAGGACGTGAATATCGAGGAGCTCAACAAGAGCGATCTGGATCTTCCGGGGAGCTGAGGCGGCCGGAGGCTGCGGCGCGGCCGGCCCCCCGGGCCGGCCCACCGTGCCCCGGACGGGTGAGCGGGTTATCCACAACCGGCTCACTGTCCACCAAGATCCAACAGATCGTGTCGGGGGCGTCACAGTCGGTGCCGGAGGTGGTACTGCATGAACGCCATGCACGCCGGCCGGCAGGCCGGGAAGAACGCACCGATCACGGAGGCTCCGCCGAGGACGCGCTCCGCAAGGGACCGGAACGCGGCACGGGCGACGAGCTCGAGAGGCGGGCCGGGCGAGGCGCTCGGGCCGGCCTCGACGAGTGGTCAGGACGAGGCGCGAATCGGCTCCGGCCCGGTCGGCGAAGCGAAGGCGGGCACGGGGCCGGGGCAGGCCGCGAAGGTCACGCCGGCCAACTGCCGCAAGGGCGGAGCGCCACCCCCAGGACGTAAGCCCCCTACGGCCGAGCGGACCGCCGCCGGGCCACCGGGCACCGACCCGCCAGGTACCGGCCCCACGGCCGCCAAACCGGCCGACACCCGGCGCCGCGCCCTCGGCCGCTACGGCGAAGACCTGGCCGCCCGGCGGCTCATCGAGTCCGGAATGCGGATCCTGGACCGGAACTGGCGCTGCCGTGACGGAGAGATCGACATCGTCGCGGCCGACGGCGACGCCCTGGTGGTCTGCGAGGTCAAAACCCGCCGCGCCGGCTGGTACGAACACCCCATGGCGGCCGTACGCCCCGAGAAGACCGCCCGGCTGCGGCTGCTGGCGGAACGCTGGCTGGAACGACACGGCGGCCCGCCACCCGGCGGCGTACGGATCGATGTCATCGGCGTCCTGCTGCCGGCCCGCGGCGCCCCGGTCGTCCAGCACGCGCGAGGGGTGGCCTGATGGGATTCGCCCGCACCTGCTCCGTCGCCCTGGTGGGCGTCGAAGGCGTCGTCGTCGAGGTCCAGGCCGACCTGGAACCCGGTGTCGCCGCCTTCACCCTCGTCGGCCTCCCCGACAAGAGCCTCATCGAGTCCCGGGAGCGGGTGCGCGCCGCCGTCGTGAATTCCGGCGCCGAATGGCCACAGAAGAAGCTCACCGTCGGCCTCAGCCCGGCCTCCGTACCCAAAGGCGGCAGCGGCTTCGACCTGGCCGTGGCCTGCGCGGTCCTCGGCGCCGCCGAGCGCCTGGACCCCCGCGAACTCACCGACCTGATGATGATCGGCGAACTGGGCCTGGACGGCCGCGTCCGCCCCGTACGCGGAGTGCTGCCCGCCGTACTCGCCGCCGCCGACGCCGGATACCGCCAGGTCGTCGTCCCGGAACAGACCGTTGCCGAGGCCTCGCTCGTCCCCGGCATCTCCGTCCTCGGCGTCCGCACCCTGCGCCAGCTCATCGCCGTCCTCGCCGACGAACCCGTGCCCGACGAGGAAGACCCCCGGGACGAAGGCCGCCCCGACCCCTCGCTCGCCGGGCTGGTCGTGCCCGGAACCGGCGTCGGTGCGGGCCTGCCACCCGGGGACCACACACCCGACCTCGCCGACGTCGCAGGTCAGCACAGCGCCCGACGCGCCCTGGAAGTAGCCGCCGCCGGACGCCACCACATCTTCTTCAAAGGCCCGCCCGGCGCCGGCAAAACCATGCTCGCCGAACGCCTCCCCGGGCTGCTGCCACCCCTGTCGCCCAAGGAATCCCTGGAGGTCACCGCCGTCCACTCGGTGGCCGGCACCCTCCCGCCGGGCCAGCCGCTCGTCCACCGGCCGCCCTACTGCGCCCCACACCACTCCGCGACGATGGCCTCCCTCGTCGGCGGCGGCACCGGACTGCCCCGCCCCGGCGCCGTATCCCTCGCCCACCACGGTGTGCTGTTCGTGGACGAGGCCGCGGAGTGCAGCCCACGCGTCCTGGACGCACTGCGCCAGCCACTGGAGTCCGGTCATGTCGTCGTCGCCCGCGCCGCGGGCATGATGCGCATGCCCGCCCGCATCCTCCTCGCCCTCGCGGCCAACCCCTGTCCCTGCGGACGGCACGGCACCACCGGCGGCGGCTGCGAATGCCGGCCGTCGACCATCCGCCGCTACCGGGCCCGGCTCTCCGGGCCCCTGATGGACCGGGTGGACCTGCGGATCGCCGTGGAACCGGTCGCCCGCGCCGAACTGATCGCACTCGGCCGCGGCGCGGAAACCACCGCGGCAGTGGCCGAACGCGTACGGACCGCCCGTGAACGCGCCGCGGCCCGCTTCGCCGGCACGCCGTGGCACACCAACAGCGAGATCCCCGGGCACGAGCTGCGCACCCGCTGGCAGGTCCACCCCGGTGCACTGGCCCAGGCGGAACGCGACCTCGAGTGCGGCCTCCTCACCGCCCGCGGCCTCGACCGGGTCCTCCGCGTCGCCTGGACCGCCGCCGACCTCGCCGGCCGCGACCGCCCCACCAGGGAAGACGTCAACTGGGCCCTGGAACTCCGCACCGGCGTACGCCGCGGCGCGCTGACGGCGGCCGGTGGGGGCGGAGACCGCCACGAAACCGCGACCGCCCGGCCGCCGCACGAGCAGAGGTGACCATGAACGGGATCGACGCATGGGGCTTCGCCACCGACGGGCCGGAGCCGGCCGGGACACACCGGGACCGCACACCCGCCCCGACGGCCGGGCCGGGCCGCGCCACGCCCACGAGGACCGCGCCACGCCCCGCGACCGCTGACCCACGGTCCGCAGCCTGCGAGGCACCCGACCCACAGCGCACCGCCCGCGCGGCCCTCACCCGCATCCTCGAACCAGGCGACGAAACCACCGGCCGCTGGCTGCGCGACATGGGTCCGGAAGCCCTGTGGCACACCCTGTCCGACGACGATGCGGACCTGCCCACGGGCGCAAGCCCTGCCAAGATCGCGGGCCTGCGGCTGCGCGCCACCCGGGCACACCCCACCTCGGACCTCGACGCCGTCACCGCGCTCGGCGGCCGGTTCATCTGCCCGGGGGACGACGAATGGCCAGGCCAGCTCGACGACCTCGGCGACGCCCGCCCCATCGGCCTGTGGGTGCGCGGGACGGCCAACCTCAGACTGTGGGCGCTGCGCTCGGTCGCCGTCGTCGGCGCCCGTGCCTGCACCGAATACGGCGCCCACCTCGCCGCCACCCTCGGCGCCGGACTCGCCGACCGCGGCTGGACCGTCGTCTCCGGTGCCGCCTATGGCGTGGACGGCGCCGCCCACCGCGGCACGCTCGCCGCGGACGGCGCGACCATCGCCGTCATGGCCTCCGGAGTCGACCACCCCTACCCGCGCGGCCACACCGAGTTGATCGGCAGGATCGCCGGACAGGGCCTGGTGGTGGCCGAGTTACCTCCCGGCGACCACCCCACCCGCAGCCGTTTCATCCAGCGCAACCGCGTGATCGCCGCACTCACCAGAGGCACCGTCGTCGTAGAGGCCGAACTCCGCAGCGGCTCGCTCGTCACCGCCCGGCGGGCGCAGACCCTCGGGCGCTTCACGATGGGCATGCCGGGCCCGGTCACCAGCGGCCTGTCCGCCGGAGTGCATCAACTCCTGCGCGGCGAGGCCGCGGTGGTCACCGACGCCGACGAGGTCATCGAACTCGTCGGCAGCATCGGCGACCTCGCCCCCGAACGACAAGGGCAGACCCGCATCCGCGACCTCCTGGACCCCGTCGCGGCCCTCGTACTCGAGGCGCTGCCCGCGCGCGGCACCGCGGACACCGGCCATCTGGCCCAGGAAGCCGGCACGCCCCGCGAGGTCACCCGCGCCAAACTCTTCGAGCTGCTGTCCCTCGGATTCGTTCAAAGGTGCGGTGACCGCTGGGAGTTGGCGCGACGCGCCGAGGCGACCGGAGGTTCCCGGCGAGGCGGTACTTGACCTGGGGCGAACGGGTGAAAGGGTGAGGGGAATGACCGCAGAATCCAGGTTTGCCGTGCTTCGTGGCGCGGGCCCGACCCGTGGGGAGACGGCGATGTGGCGCAGGGGACGCACGAGGCCCCGCCCGTCATGTCACCGCGTCCGCCCGCACGGCCCTCCGGAAGCCCGCGCCCGGCACCGTGTCCGGATGTCGCCACGCCGTACGAGGTAACCCTGGGGTGCGGGCAGCGGAACGTATCTGCGCACCCCCGAACCTGCCTTCCTCGCGCACCGCGACACTGTGGTCACGCTACGCTCACAGGCAATTCAACCCTCATACATCCATCCACCCGCGTCTCGGCAGAACGGCTCAAGGCGACGAATGCCCCAGCACACCTCCGGGTCTGACCGTGCGGCTGTACCACCCGCCGCACGCGGCAGCGTGCGCCCCGCTCCGCCCACCTCGCTCGACGAGCTGTGGCGCGCCTACAAGGCATCAGGCGACGGCCGGCTGCGGGAGCAGCTGATCCTGCACTACTCGCCGCTGGTCAAGTACGTCGCCGGCCGCGTCAGCGTCGGCCTGCCTCCCAACGTCGAACAGGCCGACTTCGTCTCCTCCGGGGTCTTCGGACTGATCGACGCCATCGAGAAGTTCGAGCCCGAACGTTCCATCAAGTTCGAGACCTACGCCATCACCCGTATTCGCGGCGCAATGATCGACGAGCTGCGCGCGCTCGACTGGATCCCGCGCTCCGTACGGCAGAAGGCCCGCGCCGTCGAGCGCGCCTACGCCACCCTCGAAGCGCAACTGCGCCGCACCCCGTCCGAGGCGGAGGTCGCCGAGGAGATGGGCATCGGGCTGGAGGAACTCCACGGGGTGTTCAGCCAGCTGTCCCTGGCGAACGTCGTGGCGCTTGAGGAACTGCTGCACGTCGGCGGCGAGGGGGGCGAACGCCTGAGCCTGATGGACACGCTCGAGGACACGGCCGCCGAGAACCCCGTCGAGATCGCCGAGGACCGTGAGCTGCGGCGGCTGCTCGCACGCGCCATCAACACCCTCCCCGAACGCGAGAAGACCGTGGTCACGCTCTACTACTACGAAGGCCTCACGCTCGCCGAGATCGGCAATGTCCTCGGTGTCACGGAAAGCAGAGTCAGCCAGATCCACACCAAATCCGTGCTCCAGCTCAGGGCGAAGCTCGCCGACGTCGGACGCTGAGTCACGGGCTGCGGGTGACGGTTCTTCCCCTTCGGTGTCGCCATGCGGAGTGCCACGGCGGGCGCGCCATCCGTAGAGTGGTGACGTGCCCAGGATTCGAGCGGCCTCTGTGGCCGAGCACCGGACGATGCAGCGCGGCGCCCTCTTGGACGCCGCCCGCACCCTGCTGTCCGAAGGCGGAACGGAAGCGCTGACCTTCCCCGCCCTCGCCGAGCGCACGGGTCTCGCGCGCTCCTCCGTGTATGAGTACTTCCGCTCGCGCGCCGCCGTCGTCGAAGAGCTGTGTGCCGTCGACTTCCCGGTCTGGGCCGCGGAGGTCGAAGCGGCGATGCAGCGTGCCGACACGCCCGAGGACAAGATCGAGGCTTATGTGCGCCGGCAACTCGCGCTGGTCGGCGACCGGCGCCACCGTGCCGTCGTGGCCATTTCGGCCGGCGAGCTGGACGCGGGTGCACGCGAGAAGATCCGCGCGGCGCACGGCGGACTCATCGCCATGATCGTCGAGGCGCTCGCCGCCCTCGGCCACGAACAACCCCGGCTCGCGGCCATGCTCCTCCAGGGAGTCGTCGACGCCGCGGTCCGCCGCATCGAACTGGGCGCCGCGGAGGACCCGGGCGAGATCACGGAGGCGGCGGTGGCGATGGCGCTCCGGGGGGTTCGCGGCTGACTTCGGGGGCCCTCCCCCCCCGGGCCCCCGGCCCACCCACCCACCTCCACCACCTCCACGCTCGTTGGCCCCGCAGCCCGCAGCCCGCAGCCCGCAGCCCGCAGCCCGCAGCCCGCAGCCCGCAGCCCGCAGCCCGCAGCCCGCAGCCCGCAGCCCGCAGCCCGCAGCCCGCAGCCCGCAGCCCGCAGCCCGCAGCCCGCAGCCCGCAGCCCGCAGCCCGCAGCCCGCAGCCCGCAGCCCGCAGCCCGCAGCCCGCAGCCCGCAGCCCGCAGCCCGCAGCCCGCAGCCCGCAGCCCGCAGCCCGGCTGGCTCCTGTGGCGTGTTGTGTCCGTGCGCTGTGCGGCTTTCCCGCCGCCTGTGCCTGGGCCGGGGCGTGCGCTGTTGCACGAGCGGGCCCGCACCACCACCCCGCTGACCTGGCTGTTCTCGCCGTGTCGCGTTCACTCCTCCGCCGTGATCATGGCCGTCTCGCGCTCAGCCACCACCTCGCCCGAGGAGGCGCCAACCCCAACCCCGCCACCGTCGTCGCGTGCCTTCCTCGCTAAGCGCAGACCGAGCCGAGGAAAGCCGGCCGAGCGCCCAGATCGTCACCGCCGCGAGACCGACCGCCTCTGCGAGGGCAGTCGTCGTCGGGGCCGGACTGCTCGCTTGAGCTGTGGGCTCCGATGGTTCCGGAGGCGGGGGAAGTGTGTGGCCGCCCGCAGGTACGGGAACCCCGAAAATCGGCAGCAGTCGCGAGGGGCCGCCGCCGAGCATGCTCGGGGGCAGCAGCGACAACGGGTCCAGGTAGGTCTTGCCACGGCGCAGGCCCCAGTGGAGGCAGGGTTCCCGGCAGTGGAACGGGCCGCCGTGTTGCAGCTCGGCGACCGGCTGGCCCGCCGTGACGCGCTGACCTTTCCGGACAGTGGAGCGTACGGGTTCGTAGGTGGTGCGTAAGGGAGGGCGGCCCGAGCGGGACACCTCGAGGGTCAGGACGCCACGCCCGGCGACGGTCCCGGCGTAGGCCACTCGGCCAGGGGCCGCCGCTCGCACCACGGCACCGGCGGGTGCGCCCAGGTCCACCCCGCGGTGTCCGGCCGTCCACGGGGCAGGAGGCGGCTCCCAGCCTCTGACCACGGTGGGCCGTATGCCCCCTGCTCCTCCCACCGGCCAGGATCTGCCCTCGGCCGGTGGCACGGCACGCACCACCGGCTCCACACCCTCGGCACGCCCTGCAACCTCGCCACGTTCCACACCCGCAGCCCGACCCGCCACCCGATCCATCACCTCCACCCGCCGACCCGCCACGACCCCCACCCCGTGCTCCGCCGCGCGCTCCACCCCTCGTGCCACCCCATGCCCTGCCGTCGCGCTCACGGACGAAACGGCAGCAGCGTTCGCGAGCGCCGGGGTGAAGAGCGTGAGGACCGCAGCCGCAGCCGCGGTCGGCGCCAGGAGGACACCTGCCGCGTGGGCGGGGAAGAAGCAGCTCGGCCCGTATCCGTTCGGCTGCCGGCGCGGTGCCGGCGGGAGGGGCGTGCGCGACCGGGAGCGGGGCCGGAGCCGGGACGGGGGCCGGGGCCAGGACGGGGACCGGAACCGGGGAGGAGGAAGGGGGCCCGGCCCGCGTCCCGGTTGGCTGTGAGGCCTGGGCCTGGGCCGCCTGCGGTCTGCCGGTCGGGGGAGGCGTCCGCGGAGGACGGTGAAGGCGTGGAGGGTTCTCGGCGGGCCGGGATTTCGTCGCGTGATTCGTCGCATGTGCTGACGGTGACGCAGTCCGTCGCGGCGTGCGGATCTTGGTCCGAAGCTGTGGATGACCGGCCGGTTGTGGACAACGGTGTCACCCGCCCGGGGCTCGAAACGGAGCGTGTCGCCCGGTGCATCGGCCGTCCCGTACACTTCTGGTGGCGATCCGGGTCACCGGGTCGACTTCGCACGCCCCGCCGTCAGTGCACCAGTCCCCTTCGGGCAGCACGACGGCCGCGCCCCTCGGTCCTCGGACGGCTCCGCAAGGTGTCATCCCCGGCAGGCGCGTCGGGGCGTCAGGCACCGCGGCCGACCGGCCGCAGTGGAACCGAGAACAACAAGGAGTACGGCCATGGCCGTCGTCACGATGCGGGAGCTGCTGGAGAGCGGCGTCCACTTCGGGCACCAGACCCGCCGCTGGAACCCGAAGATGAAGCGCTTCATCTTCACCGAGCGCAACGGCATCTACATCATCGACCTGCTCCAGTCGCTGTCGTACATCGACCGCGCCTACGAGTTCGTCAAGGAGACCGTCGCCCACGGCGGCTCGGTCATGTTCGTCGGCACGAAGAAGCAGGCCCAGGAGGCCATTGCCGAGCAGGCGACCCGCGTGGGCATGCCCTACGTGAACCAGCGCTGGCTCGGCGGCATGCTGACCAACTTCTCGACCGTCTACAAGCGCCTGCAGCGCCTGAAGGAGCTCGAGCAGATCGACTTCGAGGATGTGGCCGCCTCCGGCCTCACCAAGAAGGAGCTCCTGGTTCTCTCCCGCGAGAAGGCCAAGCTGGAGAAGACCCTCGGCGGTATCCGCGAGATGCAGAAGGTGCCCAGCGCCGTCTGGATCGTGGACACCAAGAAGGAGCACATTGCCGTCGGTGAGGCGCGCAAGCTCAACATCCCGGTCGTCGCGATCCTCGACACCAACTGCGACCCGGACGAGGTCGACTACAAGATCCCGGGCAACGACGACGCGATCCGCTCCGTCACCCTGCTCACCCGCGTGATCGCCGACGCCGTCGCCGAGGGCCTCATCGCCCGCTCCGGTGCCGCCACCGGCGACCAGAAGCCCGGCGAGAAGGCTGCTGCCGCCGAGCCGCTGGCCGAGTGGGAGCGCGACCTGCTCGAGGGCGAGAAGAAGGCTGACGACGAGGCCCCCAAGGCCGAGGAGAAGCCCGCTGAGGAGGCCGCCCCGGCCGCCGAGGCCCCCGCCGCCGAGGCCGAGAAGCCGGCCGCGGACGCCGAGCAGGCCTGACCCGCAGCATCCGGCTGATGACGGCGGGGGAGGGCGCCACAAGCGCCGCCCCCGCCGTCCACCCGTAGATCTTTCGACTTCGAGATTTCGAGAAGAGATTCACAGACCATGGCGAACTACACCGCCGCTGACGTCAAGAAGCTCCGCGAGCTCACCGGCGCCGGCATGATGGACTGCAAGAAGGCCCTGGACGAGGCCGAGGGCAACGTCGACAAGGCCGTCGAGGCGCTGCGCATCAAGGGCCAGAAGGGCGTCGCCAAGCGCGAGGGCCGCTCCGCCGAGAACGGCGCCGTGGTCTCCCTCATCGCCGGCGACAACGCCTCCGGCGTCATCGTCGAGCTGAAGTGCGAGACGGACTTCGTCGCCAAGGGCGAGAAGTTCCAGGCCGTCGCCAACGAGATCGCCGCGCACGTCGCGAAGACCTCCCCGGCCGACCTCGAGGCCCTGCTCGCCTCCGAGATCGAGGCCGGCAAGACCGTCCAGGCGTACGTGGACGAGGCCAACGCCACCCTCGGCGAGAAGATCGTCCTGGACCGCTTCGCGCAGTTCTCCGACGGCTACGTGTCGGCGTACATGCACCGCACCATGCCTGACCTGCCCCCGCAGATCGGTGTCCTCGTCGAGCTCGACAAGGAGAACGCCGAGGTCGCCAAGGGCATCGCGCAGCACATCGCGGCCTTCGCCCCGAAGTACCTCGCCAAGGACGACGTCCCGGCCGAGGTCGTCGAGGCCGAGCGGCGTGTCGCCGAGGAGACCACCCGCGCGGAGGGCAAGCCCGAAGCCGCTCTGCCGAAGATCGTCGAAGGCCGCATCAACGGCTTCTTCAAGGACGCGACGCTGCTCGGTCAGCCGTACGCGCTCGACAACAAGAAGTCCGTCGAGAAGGTCCTCCAGGAGGCCGGTGTCACCCTGAAGCGCTTCTCGCGCATCAAGGTCGGCATCTGAGCCTGTCGCGAAGGCAGCGAATGACCTACGACCCCGCTAGGGTCGTACGCAGTCGGCCGCTCAACGGCCGGCCGCAGATGTGACGAGGAGGCCATTGCCGCAGAGGGATCTGAACCAGACCCACGGCAATGGCCTTCTTCGTATGTGCACGAGGAGAGCTCAATGATTCACGGTGCCGACGGCGCGCACACAGACCATGCCGGCCACGGCGGCCGGCGACGCTTCCTGCTGAAGCTGTCGGGCGAAGCATTCGCCGGTGGCGGCGGACTGGGCGTCGACCCCGACGTCGTGCACGCGATGGCCCGCGAGATCGCCGCCGTGGTGCGCGACGGCTACGAGATCGCCATCGTGATCGGCGGCGGCAACTTCTTCCGCGGCGCCGAACTCCAGCAGCGCGGTATGGACCGGGCCCGCTCCGACTACATGGGCATGCTCGGCACGGTCATGAACTGTCTGGCCCTCCAGGACTTCCTGGAGAAGGAGGGCATCGACTCCCGCGTCCAGACGGCCATCACCATGGGCCAGGTCGCGGAGCCGTACATTCCGCTGCGCGCGGTGCGCCATCTGGAGAAGGGCCGGGTCGTCATCTTCGGCGCCGGTATGGGGATGCCGTACTTCTCCACCGACACCACCGCCGCCCAGCGCGCCCTGGAGATCGACGCCGAGGCCATGCTGATGGGCAAGAACGGGGTGGACGGCGTCTACGACTCCGACCCCAAGAAGAACCCGGACGCGGTGAAGTTCGACGCCCTCGAATACGGCGAGGTGATCACCCGCGACCTGAAGGTCGCCGATGCCACCGCCATCACGCTGTGCCGGGACAACAAGCTCCCGATCCTCGTGTTCGAGCTGCTCGCCGAGGGCAACATCGCGCGAGCGGTGAAGGGTGAGAAGATCGGCACGCTCGTCAGCGATCAGGACACCCGGGCCTGACGGCCTCAACTGCCGCGATTCCGTACGGGCATCGCCCCGTACGGGCGGCAACTCCCGGCCGGGGGAAGACCTCGGTACGGGGATGGACAACTGCCTGCCGGTCGGACACCGTGCAGGAGAAGACGCGCGGCAGGGGCGAGGCTCTGCTTCTTACCGAAAAGACCAGGAGCAAGTGGTGATCGAAGAGATCCTCCTCGAGGCCGAGGAGAAGATGGAGAAGGCCGTCGTGGTCGCCAAGGAGGACTTCGCCGCGATTCGCACCGGGCGTGCGCACCCGGCGATGTTCAACAAGATCGTGGCGGACTACTACGGCGCCATGACGCCGATCAACCAGCTGGCGTCGTTCTCGGTTCCCGAACCGCGGATGGCCGTGGTGACCCCGTTCGACAAGAGCGCGCTGCGCAACATCGAGCAGGCCATCCGCGACTCCGACCTCGGTGTCAACCCGAGCAACGACGGCAACATCATCCGAGTGACGTTCCCGGAGCTGACCGAGGAGCGCCGCAAGGAGTTCATCAAGGTCGCCAAGAACAAGGGCGAGGACGCGAAGATCTCGATCCGCAGCGTCCGGCGCAAGGCCAAGGAGACCCTCGACAAGTTGGTCAAGGACAAGGAGAGCGGCGAGGACGAGGTGCGCCGCGCCGAGAAGGAGCTCGACGACACCACCGCGAAGTACGTCGCGCAGGTGGACGAGCTGCTCAAGCACAAGGAATCCGAGCTCCTCGAGGTCTGATGAACGAGTCTTCCTGGGGGGCCCCGCCCGGCGCCGGTCAATGGGGACCGCCCGACCACGGACCGGCCTCCTCGCTTCGCGGTGCGGCGCCCCCCGCCCCGGCGGGTCCGGTGTACGACTGGGGCGATGCGGCGCAGACTCGGCCCATGCCCTTTGTGCCCGGGCAAGGCGGATACCAGGATGACAACCGGGAACATCGGGACATCCGGGATAACCGGGACCACCTGGACGACCGGGGGGCTGCTCGACGGAGCGGCCCCCTGTTCCGCGACGAAAAGCCGCAGGAGCCCATGCCCACCTCTCTTTCCGGGTCCGACAACTCGCCGGACTCAGAGAAGCCGAAGAAGAAGAGCGCGGGCCGCAACCTGCCCGCTGCCATAGGGGTCGGTGTCGGCCTCGGCGCGATCATTGTTGCGTCGCTCTTCGTCTACAAGCCCGTCTTCATCGGCGTGATAGCGATCGCCGTTGTCGTGGGCCTGTGGGAGCTGACCTCGCGGCTGGCGGAGCGCAAGGACATCAAGGTGCCGCTGGTGCCGCTCGCGGTCGGCGGCACCGCCATGGTGGTCGCCGGATATGTCCGCGGCGCCGAGGGGGCCTGGGTGGCGATGGCGCTCACCGCGCTCGCCGTGCTCGTCTGGCGGATGACCGAGGCGCCCGAGAACTACCTGCGGGATGTCACCGCCGGAGTCTTCGCGGCGTTCTATGTGCCCTTCCTCGCGACGTTCGTGGCGCTGATGCTCGCGGCCGAGGCCGACGGCCCGCTGCGGGTGCTGACGTTCCTGCTGCTGACGGTCGTCAGCGACACCGGGGCGTACGCGGTCGGCTGGCGGTTCGGCAAGCACAAGCTCGCCCCGCGCATCAGCCCCGGCAAGACCCGCGAGGGACTGGTCGGCGCGGTGCTCTTCGCGATGGCGGCCGGCGCGCTGTGCATGGAGTTCCTGATCGTGGACGGCGCCTGGTGGCAGGGCCTGCTGCTCGGCCTTGCCGTCGCGGCCAGCGCGACCCTCGGCGACCTCGGCGAATCCATGATCAAGCGTGACCTCGGCATCAAGGACATGGGCACCTTGCTCCCCGGTCATGGCGGCATCATGGACCGCCTCGACTCCCTGCTGCCGACCGCGCCTGTCGTCTGGCTGCTGTTCGTGGTCTTCGTGGGAGCCGGCTGAGCGCAGGGTCCTCGCAGGTGAGGGCAGGGAGAGGGATTCCTCTCCCTGCCCTCTTCCGTGTCCGCCTGCCGTCTACCGAGGCGGCGACAGGGCGTCGACCACCGCGCGCAGTGGCTCCGGCGAAGTGGCGAACTCGCCGAGGAAGGCATACGACAGTTCCGTGACCAGGAACAGGTTGGTGGCAACGAGGACGCTCACCGCCGCGACCATCCCGTAGTGGATCAGAGCCTGCTCGGAGCCGAAGGTGGCGGAGAATCCGAGGACCAGTCCACTGGTCAGAAGGATCGCCATCCACAGGGACAGGGGTGGGCCGATGTTGGTGCGTGCCTCGAGCAGCCGTTCCGTGCGTGCGAGGCTCAATTCCTTCAGGGACGCGACCGAGCTGGCGAGGAAGGCTCGCTGGGTGTCGTTGCGGGGCCGGATGCTCTCGTACGTGTGGTACAGGCGGCTCAGCGCGTTCTCGGCCTCGGGCGTGGTCTCGCCGACCGCGGCGCTGGGCCACTCGGCCGCCGCCGCCCGTCCGTACGCCAACAGGCTCTGCCTGATCCGCGCGCTCTCGGCCCTGCCGAACACATCGCGCCCTCCGGCCAGCTCCGTCGCCGCGGCGCCCTCGGTCCGTGTCGTCTGGTCCGCCGTGTTCACCTGACCCCAGAGCGCGAGGACGATGAAGCCGATGAGGAACCCGTAGACGACCGCGATCACGGGGAAGAGGAACTGCGCGATCTCGTTCTGCTCGCCCTGCTTGATGCGGGGGACACGGTGCCGGACGAGTGCCTGGACGATTGCGGTCCCGCCCGCGATCACGACGACGAGCCCTGTCAGCAGCAACCAGGGAGGGAGGTTGATCACGATCCAACGGGTCACAGCCACTGCTCCACGCTCCTGACGTACCCCACACCAGCCACCATGGCGCGGTGGCCAACGAAGGCACCGGGCTGCGGACACGCATGGTTCGTCTCTTCGGTGAGCGACGGCCGCGCAGGAGCGGCATCCACGGGGGAGGGGACAGGCTGCGACCGCGAGCGGGGCCACGATCACTCGCCCCAAAGCAGCTCCCGCCCAAAACCGCTCCACCGACTCACGGATTGTCTGCGCCCCCCTCCCTCGCCTCATACACGCGCTTGAGAAGCGTACGCCGCAAAGCGTCATCCTCGAGATGAATAACTAGGTCATCCTTCAGCCTGGATGCTCGAGAGACGGCCTCTCGCAGCTGTTGTAGCCACCTTTGGTACATCTCGATTGCGTCCTGGTGGCGGGCGACCTCAGTGTCCAGTAGCTCCTTCATGTCTGGATCGTCAGCCGCCTTGGCTTGCCTCGCCATACTCTCACTGAGCTCTTGCCCTCTTCCCTCAAGCGCCCGCACAGCGAATTCCTCAAAGCTTTCAACGACGGCACGGCTCACAATGATTCTCCTGGACCGCTTCTCGCTTTGCCGTCTCGCGATGTTTGCTTGAGATAGTGTTTCGCGGCTTACTGAAACTGCGGTGCCGACCTTTACGCTCTCCAAGAAGGTAGCGAAATTCACGATCCGTAAAGCAACGTCTGCGCGCCGCCTAATCTCTTCCACCAACTCCTCACGTGGCCCCAGGGAGAAGTCGAGTCGTTTGTTGACCCAGTCTTCTTTCTCATCGTTGGAGATAATGAGTACGGGTTTACGCACGTCGGCCGCCTTGATGAGAGTCTGCTCCCACCACAGGTAATCCCCATCAGGGTTAGTCCTCTTGGCCCTGTCCTTATATCCTGGCGGTATCCGGTTGTCTCTCCTGTGGGCAGCCTCAGCTTGTGCCTTAACGTAATCGTCCTCGGGAAGGGGCTGTCCGACCCTCCCGTCAAGAAGCTCTGCTAGTGCCCTCAATACAGGGTCATCATTGAGCACTCTACTGATTGTCAGGTCGAACACTCCTTGATGGGATTTAACTCGGTCGATGGCAGCGCGAAAGGCATCCTCAAGTGGCTCCTTGAGTCTTTTCTTCTCGTTGCCATCGAGGGCCGAGCGATTTGCAAACTCATTAAGACGCTGCAGGGCCTGATTTTGTGCTGTCTCAAGCGACTTGCACGTCTCGTCGTAGAAGGCAAGCTGATCGCGTGCAGCTTCGACTCTGTTGCGATGAAATTCAAGTGCAACCTGATGTGGAACCCAAATGTTTTCCTTGACTGTGAGAAGGCTCTCGATCATTTCCTTTCTGGCGATCGGTGTGACGCGATAGAGGTCCAGTAGGACACTGGAGTCGATCACGACGAGCGACTCTTTAAGTGCCTGTGAAAGTTCCCCTTTCGCCATTCTCCAGTGACTGGAGAATGGCTCCATGAAAGAGCTGATAAGAATCGCCCCCTTGTGCGACACCTATGATCGTTCGCAATCTTCTGAATCAGGTTAGAGCACTATGAGCGCTGCAGGGAGCTGAACGCTGTGATTCCTTGATTTGTTGGGGCGGCTCTACGAATCAGGGAAATATTCCATTGCGGCGCCGGCCTGGTCGGGCGGTCGGCCACGGCCAACGAGGTTCATCGAAGTTCAGCGACTGCGTTGCCGACGGGAGGAGACGACGCGTGGCGTGACCACCGCGGATGCGCTGGAGGCCGCCATCAGGCTTACAAAGAGGCCACCACCAGGCTTACAAAGCAGTCGTCCCGAGGGCAGTAACGTCCACGCCCATGACTTCGTCTCCTGATCGTGTGGACAGCAGGGAAGCGCTGGCGTCGTTTGTCCGCTCCCTGCACCGTGACCATGCCGAAAATGCCGCCGCGTGGGACAACGCCGATCTCGGTGACTTCCTGGAGGCTCTCGCCGCCTGGATCGACGATGCGGCTGGCTGGTACAGGAACACCGGCCATGACCTACCTGACAACGCTGACTGGGCTTTCTTCGCCAGAGCGCTGAGCGCAGCCACCGTGTACGAGTAGCACCCCGGCCCGAACCCTGGGCCGTCCCCGAGCCGTGTGAGGCCGGCCGCCAGTGGCAGAGGGCCACAGGAGGTGACCGGCCCCACCCCGCTGTGGCCTGGGCCGCCGTAGACGATCTGCCACACTGGACGCACCATGCCTGCACCCGGAGAACTCACTTTCGTAGCGCCGCGCGGGGCCAAGAAGCCTCCGCGGCACCTTGCCGATCTCAGCCCCGTCGAGCGTCGCGAAGCGATGGCCGCCATCGGGGAGAAGCCGTTTCGCGCCAAGCAGCTGTCGCAGCACTACTTCGCCCGCTATGCGCATGACCCGGCGCAGTGGACCGACATCCCGGCGGCCGCGCGCGAGAAGCTGGCGAGCGAGCTGCTGCCGGAGCTGATGACGGTCATGCGGCACATCTCGTGCGATGACGACACCACGCGCAAGACGCTGTGGAAGCTGCACGACGGGACGCTCGTCGAGTCGGTGCTGATGCGGTACCCGGACCGGGTCACCATGTGCATCTCGTCGCAGGCCGGGTGCGGTATGAACTGCCCGTTCTGCGCCACGGGGCAGGCGGGGCTGGACCGTAACCTCTCGACCGCCGAGATCGTGCACCAGATCGTCGACGGGATGCGTGCGCTGCGCGACGGTGAGGTGCCGGGCGGGCCGGCGCGGCTGTCCAACATCGTCTTCATGGGGATGGGCGAGCCGCTCGCCAACTACAAGCGGGTGGTCGGCGCGATCCGGCGGCTGACGGACCCCGAGCCCGACGGGCTGGGGCTGTCGCAGCGGGGGATCACCGTCTCCACGGTCGGGCTGGTGCCGGCGATGCTGCGGTTCGCCGACGAGGGCTTCAAGTGCCGGCTGGCCGTGTCGCTGCACGCCCCGGACGACGAGCTGCGCGACACGCTGGTGCCCGTCAACACGCGCTGGAAGGTGCGGGAGGTGCTGGACGCGGCGTGGGAGTACGCCGAGAAGTCCGGGCGGCGGATTTCCATCGAGTACGCGTTGATCCGGGACATCAACGACCAGGCGTGGCGCGGTGATCTGCTGGGCCGGCTGCTGAAGGGCAAGCGGGTCCATGTGAACCTGATTCCGCTGAACCCGACGCCCGGCTCGAAGTGGACCGCTTCGCGTCCCGAGGACGAGCGGGCGTTCGTCCAGGCCATCGAGGCGCACGGGGTGCCGGTGACCGTCCGCGACACCCGCGGCCAGGAGATCGACGGCGCCTGCGGGCAGCTCGCGGCCTCGGAGCGCTGACCGCCCGCTGGTACGGTGTGGTCGAACAAATGCACATTCCGACAGGGGAGCGCCACAGCGCTGAGAGTGCGGAAGCGTCGTAGTCCTACGGTGCCCGCAGACCCTTGAACCTCGCCCGGGTCATTCCGGGTAGGAAGTTCGGTCGTCACTCATGCTGTTGCGCCCTGCCCGAAGTCCCCTCCGTACGTCCCCGGACGTCGGAAGCCGTGGACATCGGGCAGGGCCGCGTCTCTTCCTGGCCAGCCAGGAGGAAATCAGTGAGCACCACCAGCAGGATCACCGCGGCGGCGGTCGTCGCCGCGGTCGGTATCGCCGCCCTCGCCGGGTGCGGCAGCTCGGGCGGCGGGAGCGCGGACAGCAAAACCGTCACGCTGGTCAGCCATGACTCGTTCCGCGTCTCGAAGTCCGTGCTGGCCGCCTTCGAGAAGGAGAGCGGCTACAAGGTCACGATGCTCAAGGGCGGGGACGCCGGCAAGGCCGTGAACCAGGCGGTCCTGTCCAAGGGCAACCCCCAGGGCGATGTGTTCTTCGGGATCGACAACACCCTGCTCTCGCGCGGTCTGGACGAGGGCCTCTTCAGCCCCTACCAGGCCAAGGGGCTGGACAAGGTCCCCGCGGGGCTGCAGCTCGACAAGGGCGAGCACCGGGTCACCCCGCTGGACTACGGCGACATCTGCGTCAACTACGACCGCGGCTACTTCGACCGGCACAAGATCGCGCCGCCGAAGACCTTCGACGATCTGATCAAGCCCCGGTACAAGGGGCTGCTCGTCACGGAGAACTCCGCCACCTCTTCCCCGGGGCTCGCCTTCCAGCTCGGCACCATCGCCAAGTACGGCGAGAAGGGCTGGCCGGACTACTGGAAGAAGCTCAAGGCCAATGGCGTCGAGGTCGTCGACGGCTGGGACCAGGCCTACAACGACCGGTTCTCCGGCTCCGCGGCGGGCAAGGGCAAGGGCGACAAGCCGCTGGTGGTCTCCTACGCCTCCAGCCCGCCCGCCGAGGTGCTCGGCAAGAAGCCCGCGCCCAAGGAGGCACCGACCGGTGTCGCGGCCGGCACCTGCTTCCGGCAGATCGAATTCGGCGGTCTGCTCAAGGGCGCGAAGAACGAGAAGGGCGGCAAGGCGCTGCTGGACTTCCTGCTGAGCAAGGAGTTCCAGGAGGACGTACCGCTGCAGATGTTCGTCAACCCGGCCCGCAAGGATGCCGAGGTGCCGGAGCTGTTCACCAAGTACGGCACGACGATCGACAAGCCGGCGACGCTGGCCCCCGAGAAGATCACCAAGAACCGCGAACAGTGGATCAAGCAGTGGTCCTCGCTCGTTCTGAAGTAACGCCTCCGGACGTCACCGGCGCCCGGCGCGGCAGGCCCGCGCGGGGGACGGCGGTGCGGCTCGGCCTGATGGCGGTGCCGCTCGCCTTCTTCGCGCTGTTCTTCGCCTATCCCGTAGTGGCGATCGTCGGACGGGGCCTCAAGGACGGCGGACAGTGGCAGCTCAGCCGGTTCGGTGCCGTGCTGAGCGACCCGGACGTCGTGCATGTGCTGTGGTTCACCGTTTGGCAGGCGGCGGCCTCGACCGGGCTGACGCTGCTGATCGCGCTGCCCGGCGCCTATGTCTTCGCGCGCTTCGACTTCCCCGGCAAACAACTGCTGCGGGCGGTCGTGGCGGTCCCGTTCGTGCTGCCGACCGTCGTCGTCGGCTCGGCCTTCCTGGCGCTGGTCGGGCGGGGCGGACTGCTGGACGACCTGTGGGGCGTGCGCCTGGACACCTCGGTGTGGGCGATTCTGCTGGCGCATGTCTTCTTCAACTACGCCGTGGTCGTACGGACCGTCGGCGGGCTCTGGGGACAGCTCGATCCGCGTCAGGAAGAGGCGGCGCGGGTGCTGGGAGCCGGGCGGTTCGAGGCCTGGCGGCGGGTCACCCTGCCCGCGCTGGGGCCGGCCGTCGCGGCCGCCGCCCTGATGGTCTTTCTGTTCACCTTCACCTCCTTCGGGGTGGTGCAGATCCTGGGCGGCCCCACCTTCTCGACGCTGGAGGTGGAGATCTACCGGCAGACCGCGGACTTCCTGGATCTGCCGACGGCCGCCGTCCTCACCATGATCCAATTCGCCGCGGTGCTGGGCGTACTGGCGCTGCACGCCTGGACCGTGCGCCGCCGGGAATCCGCGCTCCGGCTCGTGGACGCGTCGCAGACGGCCCGCCGGCCGCGCGGCCGCGGCCAGTGGGCGCTGCTGTGGGGGACGTTCGCCGTCATCGCCGTGCTGCTGCTCGTGCCGCTGGTGGTGCTCGTGGAGCGGTCGTTCGCCGGGCCGGACGGCTACGGAGCGGTCTTCTACGCCTCGCTGGCCTCCGCCGCGAGCGCCGACAGCACCTTCGCCGTCGCCCCCCTCGACGCCCTGTGGAACTCCCTCGCCTACGGGGCCGCGGCCACCGTGATCGCGCTGGTGGTGGGCGGACTGGCGGCCGCCGCCCTGACCCTCCCCAGGCTGCGCCGCGGCCCGTCCGGGCGGACCCCCGTGGTCAGCCGGTTCGTCCGCGGCTTCGACGTGCTGCTGATGCTGCCCCTGGGGGTCTCCGCGGTGACCGTGGGCTTCGGCTTCCTGATCACCCTCGACGAACCGCCGCTCGATCTGCGCGCCTCGTGGTGGCTGGTCCCGCTCGCCCAGGCGCTGGTGGGGGTGCCGTTCGTGGTCCGGACGATGCTGCCGGTCCTGCGGGCGGTCGACAGCCGGCTGCGGGAGGCGGCCGCCGTGCTCGGCGCCTCGCCCTGGCGGGTGTGGCGCGAGGTCGACCTGCCGATGGTGCGGCGGGCCCTGCTGATCGCCGCGGGCTTCGCCTTCGCCGTGTCGCTCGGTGAGTTCGGCGCGACGGTCTTCATCGCGCGGCCGGACCAGCCGACGCTGCCGGTCGCCGTGGCGCGGCTGCTGGGGCGTGCGGGGGAGCTCAACTACGGGCAGGCGATGGCCCTGTCGACCATCCTGATGGTGGTGTGCGCCGCCGCCCTGCTGGTACTGGAGCGCCTCCGCCCCATCGACCGATCCGGGGAGTTCTAGATGACGGCACGGGCCGGGAGCACGGCACAGGAGCTGCTGCGGCTGGGCGGGGTGACCGTCCGCTTCCACGCGGGTGGGCGCCCCGCGCTGGACGCGGTGGATCTGGAGGTCGCCGCCCACGAAATCGTGTGCGTCCTGGGGCCGAGCGGCAGCGGTAAGTCCACTCTGCTGAGGGTGGTCGCCGGGCTCCAACAGGCCGACGCGGGACAGGTGTTGCTGGAGGGGCGGGACCAGTCGGGAGCGCCCACCCACCGGCGCGGGGTCGGCCTGATGTTCCAGGACCACCAGCTCTTCCCGCAGCGCGATGTCGCGGGCAATGTCGCCTTCGGGCTGCGGATGCGGCGTTCCCCGCGCGGTGACCAGGAGCGTACGGTCGCCGAACTCCTGGATCTCGTCGGGCTGCCGGGCGCCCAGCGGCGCGCCGTGGCGTCCCTGTCCGGCGGCGAACAGCAGCGGGTCGCCCTGGCCCGCGCCCTGGCCCCGCGCCCCCGTCTGCTGATGCTGGACGAGCCCCTCGGCCAGCTCGACCGCGGACTGCGCGAACGGCTGGTCGTCGAACTCCGACGGCTCTTCCACGAGTTGGGCACCACCGTGCTGGCCGTCACCCACGACCAGGGCGAGGCCTTCGCGCTCGCGGACCGGGTCGTGGTGATGCAGGACGGCCGGATCGCACAGACCGGCACCCCGCTGGAGGTCTGGCAGCGGCCCGCCACCGAATTCGTCGCCCGCTTCCTCGGCTTCGACAACGTGGTCGAGGCGACGGTGCAGGGCGAGGCCGCCGCCACCCCCTGGGGGAAGGTGCCCGTCCCGGCGGCCACCCCGGACGGGCCGTGCCGGCTGCTCGTCCGTCCGGCCGGGGTACGGCTGACGGCCGCCCCCGAGGGCCTGCCGTGCACGGTCGCCGCCCGTACCTTCCGCGGCACGCATGTCGCGCTGCTGCTCCAGCCGTCCGGCGGACCGCAGGTGGAGGCGGCCTGCGCGCTGCGGGACGCGCCCGAAGTGGGCGAGCGGGTGGGCATCGCCTTCCATGCGCAGGACGTGGTGGTGCTGGACGCCTCCGCCGCGGCGGGCTGACCGCGCGGAGGGGCGGCCGGCGGGGCGCCGGGCCGTGGGCCGCTACCGGGCGCCCCGCGTCCGCCAGTTGTGTCGTGCAGGACCGGAGGCGGCCTCAGCGGGCCGCGACCTCCGTGGGCAGCTCGTCGGCCTCCGGTGACCCGGCCTGAGGCGCGCCGGGCTCCGGCTCCGGCTCGCCGAACCAGGCGACCGCGACGGCGCCGGCCACCGCCACCACGAAGCCGAGGACGGCGACCCAGGCGAAGCCCGGACGGGAGGAGTCCCCCAGCCACAGCACGCCGAGAATGCCGGGTACCACCGTCTCGCCCACCACCAGCGCCGCCGTGGCGCCGTTCACCGAGCCGATCTGCAGGGCGACGGTGTGCAGATACATGCCCCCGATACCGGCGACGAGAATCGCGTACAGGGCGGGGTCGCCGAGCAGGGACGGCAGGTGGAAGGGGTCCACACCGTTCAGCACCCGTACGCCGACACCGAGCGCGCCGAACCCCAGACCGGAGAGCAGGCCCGCCAGGATCGCGGCCCGTCCGCCGAGCAGACGCACGATCAGCGTGCCGCCGCCGATGAGCACGACGGTGGCGACGAGCAGCCACCAGTGTGTGGCGATCGGTGTGTGGCCGCTGCCCTCCGGCCCCGCGGCCGTGGCCAGCAGCACCAGTGCCGCACAGACCACGCCGATGGAGGACCACTCGGCCCGGCTGAGCCGGATGCCGAGAAGCTTGATGCCCAGTACGGCCGTGATCACGAGATTGGCGCTGATCACGGTCTGGGAGAGGAACAGCGGCAGCAGCCGGGCCGCCAGCGCGCCCAGCCCGAACCCGACGAAGTCCAGCACCGTGCCCACCATGAACTCCCAGGTCACGGCCGCCTTCGCGGTCGAAGACAGGCTGGGCCCGCCATGCTGGGTGACACCGGAGGCGGAGGACTTGGCCGCCTCCCGGCGGGCGGATTTGCGGGAGCCCACCGCCTGCAGGACCGATCCCGTGCCGTAGCAGGCCGACGCCGCCACGGCCGTCAGAAGACCGATGATCACCAAGAGCTCCGTTCGCCCGCTGTCTGCATTACCTGTTCATTACCTTCCTGGCAGACGTGCATTTGGGGACGGGAGTTGCCTCCGGTGGCCAACACATCGAGTCGTCGGCCTACGGGAGGCGGCGTCCGGCCTTCGGCGCAGGAGAGGCGGAGGGCGACCGTCGGATCAGGACGGCGCCTGGGTGCGGAGGCGGGCCAGCGCGTCCGGGGCTTCGTCCACCGAGTCGACCAGGGCGATCCGGGCCGCCATGGGCCGGTCCGCGGCGAGTGCCTGGAGCAGCGGCCAGGTGGGGAGCTTCTCTGTCCAGTGCGCGCGGTTCACCAGCACCATCGGGGTCGGCTCGCCCCGCGACTGGTAGTAGTTCGGCGTCGCATTGTCGAAGATCTCCTGTACGGTCCCGGCCGCGCCCGGCAGGAACACGACGCCGGCAGTGGAGCGCGCCAGCAGGCCGTCCTCGCGCACCGCGTTGACGAAGTACTTCGCTATGTGGGACGCAAAGGCGTTCGGCGGCTCATGGCCGTAGAACCAGGTGGGGATGCCGACCGAGGCGCCGCCGCCCGGCCGGCTGTGCCGTATCTCGAAGGCGGCCCGCGCCCAGTCCGTGACGGACGGGGTGAAGTGCGGTGTCTTGGCGAGGAGTTCCAGCGCCGAGTCGAGCATCTCGTCCTCGAAGGGCGCGGCGTACGCCCCGAGGTTCGCCGCCTCCATCGCGCCGGGGCCGCCACCGGTCGCGACGGTCAGCCCGTCGCGGGTGAGCCGGCGGCCGAGCCGGGCCGCGCCCGCATAGGCCGCGGAGCCGCGCTCCAGGGCGTGGCCACCCATGACGCCCACCACCTGGGTACCGGCGAGGTGTTCGTCCAGGGCGTCGGAGACGGCGTCGTCATGGATGCTGCGCAGCATCGAGGCGAAGATGTCGCCGTCCGACTTGGTGTCTTGATACCAGCGGTAGGTGCGGGCGTCCGGCGTGGCGTCGAAGCCGGTGCCGGCCAGCCCGTCGAAGAGCTCGTCCGGGCCGTACAGGCCGCCCCGGTAGGGATCGAACGGCAGGCCCGGTACGGGAGGGAAGACCAGGGCGCCACCGGCGCGTATCTTGGCGGCGGCGTCCGGCTCCATGACGCAGCCGAGGAACACGGACTCCGTGGTGTCCGCGCTGAGCAGCGCGAAGGTACGGTCCGTCAGATCGACCGACTGGATGCGATGTCCGGCGAGGCTGCCCGAGGCGACGACCTGGTCGAACTCCTCCAGGGACTCGATCTCGCGGTCGTCGTGGTCGTGGTGGGTGTGGGTGCGGCGGGACGCTGAGGGCTGTGAATTCGACTGCACGTCCGTCATGTTAGGACCGCAGTGTGGCCACCAGCGGGCCGAGGTGTCCGTCCGCGGCCGCCGCGTCGAGTGCGGCGCGCAGCGCACTGTCGTAGGTCGGGCGCGCCTGTCGCTGTACGTCCCGGCCCTCGTCCGTGATCACGCTGTACACGCCGCGCCGGTCATCGGGGCACAGATCGCGGCGGGTCAGCCCGGACGACTCCAGGCGGGAGGCCAGCCGGCTCACGGAACTCTGGTTGAGGCCGATGAGGTCGGCGAGCTCCTGCATCCGCAGCTCGCCGTCGTCCGCCTCGGCCAGCCTGGCCAGCGCGCGGTACTCGGACAGCCCGATGCTGTGGTGCTGCTGCAGGGCCTTCGCCAGCTCCTGCTCGACGCGTGTGTGCAGCGCGCCGAGCCGGTCCCAGTGCTCCGCGTCCATCGCCCTCTGCCTTCTGCCGCTCTCTTCTGCGTTTTCGCCGTGCGTCGCCGGGCTCTTGACAGCAGCGTACATGCAGCAGAAACTTATGTATGCGCATGCAAGGAATGTGTGTGCATGGACGTGAGGGGGAGAGTGATGACGATGTCGGTGGACGTTGCCGTCGAAGGGCAGGGCCGGCGAGACATCGAGCGGATCGCCACGACTCCCGACTGGTATGAGCCGCACAAGATCTCGCAGGCCATCAGGGCGGGCGGACTGATCCATGTCTCGGGCCAGGCGGGTATCGATGAGCGGGGCCGGACCGTCGCCGACGACTTCCTGACGCAGGGGCGCCAGGCGTTCGCGAATGTCGAGCGGGTGCTCGCCGCAGCGGGTGCCTCGCTCGCCGATGTGGTGAAGGTGGGCGTCTTCATCACGGACATGGCTGCCGACGTCGGCCAGCTCCTCACACTGCGCGAGGAGTTCCTGTCCGAGCCCTATCCCGCGGAGACGCTGGTGGAGGTGTCCTCGCTGGCCCAGCCGGAATGGCGGATAGAGGTGGAGGCCACGGCGCTCGCGCGCTGAGGAGCGCCGCCCCCGCCGCACCGGATCACGCGGTGGTACGGACGGGGGCGCCGGGGGCAGCTCATTCCCGGTGGTGCCGCGGGCTGTTGTGCAGTCCCGGGCGGGCGGGGCCGCCGCTCGGCGGCGGGGTGGTCGCTCGGCGGTGGGGCGGTCGGCCGGTCGGCCGGTCGGCCCGCCGGCCGCGCTGACATGGTCGACGCCGTCAGGGAGACGGGCCGCCCCTCCCCCCACACCCACACCCCTCAATGCACCAGCGGAAGCGTGGCCATCTCCGCGACGGTCCAGGTCAGGGGGGCCAGGACGAGGACCAGAGCCAGGAAGCGCAGGGCCGCGGCGCGGTGGAGGACGGAGGCGGACGCGCCCAGGCGGCGGAGGGCTGCCGTGGTGTGGGCGCGGGCCGAGCGGGATTCCAGTGCGGCGGTGAGCGCGCTGGCCGTGACACAGGCGAGGACGACTGCCGCGCCCACAGCGGTGAGCGGTCCGAACGGACGGGAGGGAGAGGCTTCGTACACCTTCACGGCGGCATACGCGGCGGAGCCGACCGCACACAGGACCCCGAGCGGGCGGCCGAGGCGGTGCGACTCCTCCTGGAGTACGCGCCCGGACAGCAGACGCAGTGCGCCGGGGCGGCCGGCGCAGAGCAGTCGGCCGCACAGATGCACCAGACCGGGACCGGCCAGCACGAGACCGAAGGCCGACATCGCCCAGCCGGCGAGTACACCAGGGGGGCTGCCGACCAATCGGCCAGGGAGCGGCAGCAGTCCGCCGGCGGCGTGGGCGCCGCGGCTGGTGTACGCCTCGATCGCCAGGCCGGCCGCGGCCAGGGCGATGCCCCAGGGGAGACCTGAGGGCGGGGCGGTCCTGAGGCGGGTCCCGGTCTCGGGGGAGCCGGCCTCGTCGCGGGGGCGCAGGGAAACGGCGGTCGCGGCGGCGGCGGTCAGCGGCACGGTCGCCAGCAGCATCAGGGCGCCGACGAGCGGCACCGGGTGGCCGGCACCGAGCAGGTCGGCGTCGATACCGAGGGAGGAAGGGCGGCCGAGGTGGCCCAGACCGCCGAGGTCGCCGCGGAGCCGGAAGAACACCAGCAAGGACAGCAGGACGCCGAGGAAGCAGGTCAATGCGGTGGAGGCGGTGGCGAGCAGGGTGAGACGGAGCGGTCCCAGGCCGGCGGCGGTCATCCCGCGCTGGAGACGGGCGGCGGGGTCCGTACGCGCCGTGGACACCGCGAACTGGGCGGTGGCGGCGAGCGGGGCCGCGCACCACAACAGGCGCACCAACGACTCGTCGGCCGCGGACGGATGACCGGCGGCATGGCCGACGGTGGAGAGCAGGAGGAAGCCGGTGCCGGCCGCCGCGGCGGTGACGGAGAGGCGGCGCAGCAGGACGAGGGGGTGAGAGCCGCGGGCTAGACGGAGAGCGAGCACGCTGCCCTGCTTTCCTCATCGGAGGAACCGGTGCCGGCGGGCGCACCGGTCGACTGGTGGCCGTCGAGGAGCGCGAGGGACCGGTCGGCCAGCGTGGCGACATCGGGGTCATGGGTCGCCAGGACCACGGTGATCTGATGGGAGCGGGCCGCGGTGGTGAGGGTGCGCAGCACCTGCGTGCCGTCGGCGCGGTGCAGCGGGGCGGTCGGCTCGTCGGCGAACAGCACCTGGGGGGTGGTGGCGAGGGCGCGGGCGATGGCGACGCGCTGGCGCTGGGACTGGTCGAGCTGCGCGGGGCGGCGGCTCGCGCACATACCGACGTCGAGGCGGTCCAGCCATTCGATCGCGGTGTGCTTGGCGGAGCGGGTGCCGGTGCCGCGGAGCAGGAGGGGGAGGGCGGCGTTCTCCCAGGCGGTGAGTTCGCCGACGAGGTGCGGTTCGGTGTCGATCCAGCCGAACCGGTCCAGACGCAGCCGTTCGCGGCTGGGGGAGGAGAGGGTGTGCACGGGGGCGCTGTTGAACCAGACCTCGCCCTCGGCCGGGACGAGTTGACCGGAGAGACATTTCAGGAGGGTGGTCTTACCACTGCCGCGCGGGCCGGTGACGGCGAGGATCTCGCCTTCGCGGACGCCGACGGAGACTCCGGCGAGGGCGGAGGTGCCGCCGTACGTGTGGTGCAGGCCGCGGGCCCAGAGAACGTCGTTGTCAGGCGGGGCCACCATCTGCGCACCTCTTGTTGTAGGCGTCGAATCGTTCCCCCGACCGGGTGAACGACCATGGAGGGTATCGGTCACAAGCACGGTAAGGATTGGTGACCCCCGGTATTCGCCGCTTGGCAGCACAACGGCCCAGATTCACTCGTATGGCTTGAAGTGAGTGAATCTGAGCCGCTGGATATTCAATTGTGTACGAGTGGGCCGGGAGGTGCCGCGAGGGTCAGAGCTTGGTCCAGGCCTCGGTGAGGACCGTGCGCAGAATCTGCTCGATCTCGTCGAAGACCGACTGGTCGGCGATCAGCGGCGGGGCGAGCTGGATGACCGGGTCGCCACGGTCGTCGGCGCGGCAGTAGAGACCGTTGTCGTACAGCGCCTTGGAGAGGAAGCCGTACAGGACACGCTCGGTCTCCTCCTCGTTGAAGGACTCCTTGGTGTTCTTGTCCTTGACGAGCTCGATGCCGTAGAAGAAGCCGTTGCCGCGGACGTCGCCGACGATCGGCAGGTCGTGCAGCTTCTGCAGGGTGCTCAGGAAGTTGCCCTCGTTGTCGAGGACGTGCTTGTTGAGGCCCTCGCGCTCGAAGATGTCGAGGTTGGCGACACCGACGGCCGCGGAGACCGGGTGGCCACCGAAGGTGTAGCCGTGCAGGAAGGTGTTGTCGCCCTTGTAGAACGGCTCGGCCAGGCGGTCGGAGATGATGCAGGCGCCGATCGGGGAGTAGCCCGAGGTCATGCCCTTGGCGCAGGTGATCATGTCCGGGACGTAGCCGAACTTGTCGCAGGCGAACGTCGTGCCGAGGCGGCCGAAGGCGCAGATGACCTCGTCGGAGACGAGCAGCACGTCGTACTGGTCGCAGATCTCGCGGACCCGCTGGAAGTAGCCGGTGGGCGGCGGGAAGCAGCCGCCGGCGTTCTGCACCGGCTCCAGGAAGACCGCGGCGACGGTCTCCGGGCCCTCGAAGAGGATCTGCTGCTCGATCTGGTCGGCGGCCCAGCGGCCGAAGGCCTCGGGGTCGTCACCGTGGATCGGGGCGCGGTAGATGTTGGTGTTCGGGACCTTGTGCGCGCCGGGGACCAGCGGCTCGAAGGGGGCCTTCAGGCCCGGCAGACCGGTGATGGACAGGGCGCCCTGCGGGGTGCCGTGGTAGGCCACCGCGCGGGATATCACCTTGTGCTTCATCGGCTTGCCGACGAGCTTGAAGTACTGCTTGGCCAGCTTCCAGGCGGTCTCGACGGCCTCGCCGCCACCGGTGGTGAAGAAGACCTTGTTGAGGTCGCCGGGGGCCTCGTTGGCCAGCCGCTCGGCGAGCTCCACCGCCTTGGGGTGCGCGTAGGACCACACGGGGAAGAAGGCGAGCTCCTGCGCCTGCTTGTAGGCGGTCTCGGCGAGCTCGACCCGGCCGTGGCCGGCATTGACCACGAAGAGGCCGGCGAGGCCGTCGATGTAGCGCTTGCCCTTGTCGTCGTAGATGTTGGTGCCCTCACCGCGCACGATCGTGGGCACGGGGGCATTCTCGTACGACGACATGCGGGTGAAGTGCATCCACAGGTGGTCGTATGCCGTCTTGGAGAGGTCGCCGCTCATTGCTATCTCGTTCCCCAGGTGTAGGTCTGCTTCCGGAGCTTGAGGTAAACGAAGCTCTCGGTGGATCGGACGCCGGGAAGCGTGCGGATCCGCTTGTTGATCATTTCCAGAAGGTGGTCGTCGTCCTCGCAGACGATCTCGATGATGAGATCGAAGGAGCCTGCCGTCATGACGACGTACTCGACCTCTTCCATGGTCGTCAGGGCGTCGGCCACGGGGTCGAGGTCACCTTCGACGTTGATGCCGACCATTGCCTGCCGCCGGAAACCGACCGTGAGGGGGTCGGTGACCGCGACGATCTGCATCACGCCTTGGTCGAGCAGTTTCTGTACGCGCTGGCGTACCGCCGCTTCGGACAGGCCGACGGCCTTGCCGATCGCGGCGTACGGACGGCGCCCGTCCTCCTGGAGCTGCTCGATGATCGCCAGGGAGACGGAGTCAATCGACGGGGTGCCGTTTCTGTCACGAGTGGCCACGCCGTTCACTGTGCACGAGCCTCGTCTGTCTTGCAACCCCAAAGCGATGAAATTAGTCGTGTCGCGATCGAAATTTCACTGATTCCGTTGTTCCTGGGTGGCGGGTGTGTTGAAAACGTGGGAACCATGGCTAGGGTGGATGTCCAAACCACCAGACTTCTGACTGAAGGGGGCGCACAGTGACCACCGCACTGCGTCGTCTGCGCAACTACATCGACGGGGAGTTCCGGGACGCCGCCGACGGGCGGACCACGGAGGTGGTCAACCCCGCTACGGGTGAGGCGTACGCCACCGCCCCGCTCTCGGCCGCCGCCGACGTGGACGCCGCGATGGCTGCCGCCGAGGCCGCGTTCCCCGCCTGGCGTGACCTGATCCCGGCCGAGCGCCAGAAGGTCCTGCTGAAGATCGCCGACCGCTTCGAGGAGCGGGCGGAGGAGCTGATCGCCGCCGAGTCGGAGAACTGCGGCAAGCCGATCGCGCTCGTACGGTCCGAGGAAATCCCGCCGATGGTGGACCAGATCCGCTTCTTCGCGGGTGCCGCCCGGATGCTGGAGGGCCGCGCGTCCGGTGAGTACATGGAGGGCTTCACCTCCATCATCCGCCGCGAGCCGGTCGGCGTCTGCGCCCAGGTCGCGCCGTGGAACTACCCGATGATGATGGCCGTGTGGAAGTTCGCCCCGGCGCTGGCCGCGGGCAACACCGTCGTCATCAAGCCGTCCGACACCACCCCGGCCTCCACGGTGCTGATCGCCGACATCATCGGCAGCGTGCTGGACGAACTCGGCCACTCCCGAGGCGTGTTCAACGTCATCTGCGGTGACCGCGAGACCGGCCGCCTGATGGTCGAGCACAAGATCCCGGCGATGGCCTCGATCACCGGCTCCGTGCGGGCCGGTATGCAGGTCGCCGAGTCCGCCTCCAAGGACCTCAAGCGGGTCCACCTGGAGCTGGGCGGCAAGGCGCCGGTCGTCGTCTTCGAGGACACCGACATCCCCAAGGCCGTCGAGGACATCTCGGTCGCCGGCTACTTCAACGCCGGCCAGGACTGTACGGCCGCCACCCGCGTCCTCGTCCACGAGTCCATCCACGACGAGTTCGTTTCCGCGCTGGCCAAGGCCGCCTCGGAGACCAAGACCGGCGCGGTCGACGACGAGGACGTGCTCTACGGCCCGCTGAACAACGCCAACCAGCTCAAGCAGGTCAAGGGCTTCATCGAGCGCCTGCCCGCGCACGCCAAGATCGAGGCGGGCGGCGAACAGGTCGGCGACAAGGGCTACTTCTTCGCCCCGACCGTCGTCTCGGGCCTCAAGCAGGACGACGAGATCGTCCAGCAGGAGGTCTTCGGCCCGGTCATCACCGTCCAGTCCTTCAGTGACGAGAAGCAGGCCGTGGAGTGGGCCAACGGCGTCGAGTACGCCCTGGCGTCCTCGGTGTGGACCAAGAACCACGCCCGCGCCATGCGGATGTCCAAGAGCCTCGACTTCGGCTGTGTGTGGATCAACACCCACATCCCGCTGGTCGCCGAGATGCCGCACGGCGGATTCAAGAAGTCCGGTTACGGCAAGGACCTTTCGGCCTACGGCTTCGACGACTACACCCGGATCAAGCACGTGATGACCTCCCTCGACGGCTGAGCCGGGGGACCCCCTCCCGTCGGGCGCCACGGAACGCTCGACACACCGTCGCGGGCGGAGGCCCGGCAACTGACGCTCTGTCTCTTGCCGCCTCCGCCCGTGGCGCGTGAGAGTGCTCGCCATGGCTGATCTTTCGCGGCGGGCGCTGCTCCGGGGTATGGGCGGACTGGGTGTGACGGGGGCGCTGGCCGCCATGACCGGATGCGGGGTGCCGCCGGCCTATGTCGAGGCGGCGGACCGCGGAGGCCCGGACCGTTCGGCACGGGACCGCAGGCTCGTCTTCGCCAACTGGCCGCTCTACATCGACGTCGACGACCAGCACAAGCAGCGCCGTCCCACTCTTGACGCCTTCGCGCGGCGCACCGGGATCTCCGTCACGTACACCGAGGAGATCAACGACAACGACGAGTTCTTCGGCAAGATCAGCCCGGCGCTGATGAACCACCAGAGCACCGGCCGCGACCTGATCGTCATCAGCGACTGGATGTGCGCCCGGTTCGTCCGGCTGGGCTGGGTGCAGGAGATGGACCGTGCCGCCCAGCCGCATGTCGCACGGCATCTCGATCCGCTGCTGCGCTCCCCGCACTTCGACCCCGGCCGCAAGCACTCCGTTCCCTGGCAGTCCGGGATCACCGGTATCGCCTACAACCGCAAGAAGCTCGGCCGGGAGATCAAGCACACCGCCGACCTGTGGAAGGACGATCTGCGCGGCCGGGTCACCCTGCTCTCCGGGCTCGATGAATCATTCGCGATGCTCATGCAGGGCAACGGGGTGGACATCACCCGCTGGACGGCCGACGACTTCTACCGGATGACCGACCAGATCCGCCGCCTCGTGAGCAAGGGCCACATCAGGCGGTTCACCGGCAACGACTACATCAAGGACCTGGACTCCGGGGATGTGCTCGCCGCCCAGGCCTACTCGGGCGATGTGATCCAGCTCCAGGCGGACAACCCGGACATCGAGTTCGTGGTGCCGCAGGAGGGCGCGGAACTCTGGGCGGAGAGCCTGCTGATCCCCAACCTCGCCGAGCACAAGCGCAGCGCCGAGCGGCTGATCGACTACTACTACCGCCCGGAGGTGGCCGCGGACCTGGCCGCCTGGGTCAACTATGTCTGCCCCGTGCCGGCCGCGCGTGAGGTCCTCGCCGCCTCCAAGGACAAGGAGCGCGCCGCACTCGCCGAGGACCCGCTGATCTTCCCCGATGACGCGATGCGCAAGCGGCTGGTCATCGCCCGCGACATCACGTCGAAGGAGCGGACCGCGTTCGCCAAGGAGTGGAACGCGATCGTGGGGCTGTGAGCATGTCGGCTGCGCCGGCTGTGCGGTGTCCGCTGCGCCCGCCCCAACCTGCGGTGTTCTCTGCCGTGAGGCGCCTCCTTATATTCCGGCAACGATTACGGAGAGTAGTCAGTTCCCTCGTGTTGAGTGATGCGGTGCTGCGTGATGCTCAGTGCCACTGCTCAGTGCCATGACGTCGTGTACGTGTCGATCTCGGCCGACAGGCGGGCCTTGGCCGGTGTGTCCATGAAGGAGGCCTCGACGGCGTTCTTGGCCAGGGCGGCCAGGCCCGTGGCGTCCAGCCCCAGCAGCCGGGCGGCGACGGCGTATTCGGTGTTGAGGTCCGTGCCGAACATCGGCGGGTCATCGCTGTTGATGGTGACCAGCACGCCCGCGTCGGCCATCTCCTTGAGGGGGTGCTCCTCCAGGGTGCGCACCGCGCGGGTGGCGATGTTGGAGGTGGGGCAGACCTCCAGCGGGATGCGGTGCTCGGCGAGATGGGCCAGCAGCCGGGGGTCCTGGGTGGCGCTGGTGCCGTGGCCGATGCGCTCGGCGCCCAGCTCGTTGAGGGCGTCCCAGATCGTGCCGGGGCCGGTGGTCTCCCCGGCGTGCGGTACGGAGCGCAGACCGGCCGCGCGGGCGCGGTCGAAGTACGGCTTGAACTGCGGGCGCGGCACCCCGATCTCCGGGCCGCCGAGACCGAACGAGACCAGTCCCTCGGGCTGCAGATCGCAGGCGATCCTGGCGGTCTCCTCCGCGGCCTCCAGGCCCGCCTCCCCGGGGATGTCGAAGCACCAGCGCAGCACCACGCCCAGCTCCGACTCCGCCGCCTTGCGGGCGTCCTCGATGGCCTCGACGAACGCGGCGTCGGGGATGCCGCGACGGGTCGAGCTGAAGGGGGTGAGGGTCAGCTCGGCGTAGCGGATCTGCTGCCGCGCCATGTCCCGGGCGACCTCGTACGTCAGCAGCCGGACGTCCTCGGCATCGCGGATCAGGTCCACGACGGAGAGATAGACCTCGATGAAGTGCGCGAAGTCGCGGAAGGTGAAGTAGTCGGCCAGCGCTTCGGGGTCGGTGGGGACGGCGGAGTCGGGGTGCCGCGCCGCCAGTTCGGAGACGATGCGCGGCGAGGCCGATCCGACGTGGTGGACGTGCAGCTCCGCCTTGGGCAGGCCCGCGATGAAGGCATCGAGATCGGACAACGGTTCCTCCTGGTCAAAGGGTGCGCCGGGGTGCGGGGAACGGCCTGGCCATGCTAAGCCGGGCGGGGGCGGCCAGGGGTGCCGGTTTGCGGACCTCTCCCAAGCGCCCGGCCGGACCCACGGCCTGTCCTACGACGCCGCTCCGGCCTCTTCCTGCAGCCGCTGCCGGGCCGCCATCAGCGCGAAGCCCAGCAGATTCAGACCCCGCCAGCGTGCCGGGTCCGCGGCCCGCTCGTCGTCGGCGGCGAGGCCGATGCCCCATATGCGGTCCAGTGGACTGGCCTCGACCAGCACCCGGGAGTTCGTGCCGAGCAGGTACTCGCGCAGTGCGGCGTCCTGGCCGAACTTCTGGACGCTGCCCTCGACGACCAGGCCGAAGCGGTGCCGCTGCCAGGTCTCCTCGTCGAAGCCGCGGACCCGGCGCCCGGCGTCCTTGGCCTGCTTCGGGTGGGTCGCCGCGATCGCGCGCCGCTCCGCTTCCGCGTCATGGAACAGCCGGGCCTTGCCGGCCATCATCCAGTGCTCCGCGGTGGCGTACCGGACGCCGTCGACGGTGAAGGGGGCGGGCCACCACTGGCTGAAGCAGCTCGCGCCGAGGCTGCCGTCGCGGCGAGGGCTGTGGCCCCAGAAATAGACGTATTTGAGCCGTTTCCCGCGGGCGGTGGCCTGCCGCGCTTCCTCGACCGAACGCGGTCCGTCCGCGGTGCGCCCGGCGGTGTCCCCTGTGGTGATCCCCGTGCCGTCGTGCATCATGCCGGGATTCTGTCAGCGGGCACTGACAACGTGTCGGGGTCCCTGCGGATGAAATCGCGTAATCCGTCGCGTAACCAAAAGGCAACAACGGAATCCCTTGTTGAGGCTCCTCTCCTCTGTCAAGATCAGCCATCGATTCCGGAAATAGCTACGCCAGGCAGAGCCGCTGAGCGGCGCCGGCGCCCGGCGGAGGAGAGCACCATGGATCACCGATTCGATGTCACCGAGCGGTTCGCCGAGGGCGCGCAATTCATCGCAGGCAGTCTCCGCGGCGGCAGCTCCGGCCGTACCCAGGACGTCGTGGACCCGGCGACCGGCGAGACGGTGTACTCCTATGAACTCGCGGGAACGGCGGATGTCGACGCGGCCGTGGAGGCCGCCCGGCAGGCGTTCCCGGAGTGGGGCGGCGCCACTCCGGGGGAGCGCTCCGACACCCTGCACCGTTTCGCCGCCGCGCTCGCCGAGGACGCGGCCGATCTCGCCTACGCGGAATCGCTGAACTGCGGAAAGCCGATCAAGCTCAGCAACGAGTTCGACGTACCGGGCTCGATCGACAACGCCGCCTTCTTCGCGGGCGCCGCCCGCCATCTGGAGGGCAAGGCGGCCGGCGAATACAGCGCCGACCACACCTCCGTCATCCGCCGTGAGCCCCTCGGCGTCGTCGGCTCCATCGCCCCGTGGAACTATCCGCTGCAGATGGCCGCCTGGAAGGTGCTGCCGGCCATCGCCGCGGGCAACACCATCGTCCTCAAGCCGGCCGAGATCACCCCGTTCACCTCGCTGCTGTTCGCCCAGGCCGCCCAGCGCGCCGGCCTGCCCGACGGGGTGCTCAACATCGTCTCCGGGGCGGGCCGGGACGCCGGTGAGCGTCTCGTCGGCCACCCCTCCGTCGCGATGACCTCCTTCACCGGCTCCACGGCCGTCGGCAAGCGGGTCGCCGAGATCGCCACCGGCACGGTCAAGCGACTGCACCTCGAACTCGGCGGCAAGGCCCCCTTCGTCGTCTTCGACGACGCGGATCTGGAGGCCGCCGTCCATGGAGCGGTCGCCGGATCGCTGATCAACACCGGCCAGGACTGCACCGCCGCCACCCGCGCCTACGTGCAGCGCCCGCTCTACGACGCCTTCGTCAGCGGCGTCGCCGACCTGATGGCGACCGTACGGCTCGGCGACCCCTTCGACCCGTCCACCGACCTGGGACCGCTGATCTCGCACACCCAGCGCGACCGGGTGGCCGGCTTCGTCGACCGGGCGCGCGGCTATGCCACGGTCGTCACCGGCGGCGAGGCTCCCGGCGGCGAGCTGGCCAAGGGCGCCTACTACCGGCCGACGCTGATCGCCGGGGCCGCGCAGGACAGCGAGGTCGTGCAGTCCGAGATCTTCGGTCCGGTGCTGGTCGTGCTGCCCTTCGACAGCGACGACGAGGGCATCGCGCTGGCCAACGACACCCCCTACGGGCTGGCCGCCTCCGCCTGGAGCCGGGACGTCTACCGCACCGGCCGCGCCACCCGCGAGATCAACGCGGGCTGTGTCTGGGTCAACGACCACATCCCGATCATCAGCGAGATGCCGCACGGCGGCGCCAAGGCATCCGGCTTCGGCAAGGACATGTCGGCCTACTCCTTCGAGGAGTACACGCAGGTCAAGCACGTCATGTATGACAACACCGCGGTCGTGCGGAAGGACTGGCACCGCACGATCTTCGGGGACCGCCCGTAAGGGACGCTCCCCGCCGAGCACCACCGAGCATCACCGAGCATCACCGAGCACCACCGAGCACCACCGAGCACCACCGAGCCCCCCACCGGTCCCACCCCATGGGCCCACCCAGCGGCCAGCGCCGCGCGGCATCGTCACCACCGGCCGAGCGCCGGGCTCACCCCTGAAAGGGCACTGCGCATGGAGCACCACGAGCAGCCCGAACCCCTGTCCCCGGCCGAACTCACCGCCATGCGCCGTAGCCTGACCGACGGCCGGCTCGCCATGACCCGCCGTTCCCTGCTGCGTGCGAGCGGTGCCATGGCGGCCACGGTCGGCGGGCTCGGTGCCCTGTCGGCCTGCGGAATCCCGCCCGCGGGCCGTACGGACGCCGGCCGCTCCACGGATCATTCCAAGGCGGAGAAGCGGATCAGCTTCTCCAACTGGACCGAGTACATGGACGTCAGCGACGACGGCAAGCACCGGCCGACCCTGGAGCACTTCACGAAGCGCACCGGCATCGCCGTCAAATACACCGAGGACATCAACGACAACGACGAGTTCTTCGGCAAGATCCAGGCACAGCTCGCGGCGGGCCAGGACACCGGCCGGGATCTGATCGTGCTCACCGACTGGATGTGCGCGCGGATGATCTCCCTCGGCTGGATCGAGTCGCTGGACCCGGCCAACCTGCCGCACGCCTACGCCAATCTCTCGCCGCAGTTCCGCAGCCCCGCCTGGGACCCGGGCCGCGCGCACTCCTACCCCTGGCAGGGCATCCCGGCGATCATCGCGTACAACAAGAAGGCCACCGGGGGCCGCAAGGTCGACTCGATCAGCCAGCTGCTGGAGGACCCCAAGCTCAAGGGCCGGGTCGGCTTCCTCTCCGAGATGCGCGACAGCGTCGGACTGACCCTCCTGGACATGGGCAAACGGCCCGAGGACTGCACCGCGGACGACTTCGACGCGGCCATCGCCCGGATCCAGAAGGGCGTGGACTCCAAGCAGATCCGCCGCTTCACCGGCAACGACTACACCACCGACCTGGACAAGGGCGACCTCGCCGCCTGTGTGGCCTGGGCGGGCGATGTCGTCCAGCTCCAGAACGACAACCCGGACATCGGCTTCGCCATCCCCGAGGCCGGCTACATGACGTCCAGCGACAACCTCATGGTGCCGAACAAGGCCCGCCACAAGGAGAACGCCGAACGGCTCATCGACTACTTCTACGAGCCGAAGGTGGCGGCGAAGATCGCGGCGTACATCAACTACGTCTGCCCCGTGGAGGGCGTACGCGAGGAACTCGCCAAGATCGACAAGAAGGCGGCCGACAACCCGCTGATCATTCCGGACCGGGAGATGGCCGAGCGGTCGCACTCCTTCCGGGCCCTGTCCGCCAAGGAGAACAAGGCGTTCACGCAGAAGTTCTCCGACCTCACCGGCGCCTGAGCCCCCACCTCCCAGGCCTGCCCGAGCCGCTTCGCCCTCCGACCCACGGGACGACCGATATGACCCACACCGCGACCCCCCAGAGCAGCGGCGGCGACGTCCGCCTCCACGGGATAAGCAAAACCTACGGCTCCTTCACCGCTGTCCATCCGCTCGACCTGACCGTCCCCGCGGGCTCTTTCTTCGCGCTCCTGGGCGCCTCGGGCTGCGGCAAGACGACCACTCTGCGCATGATCGCCGGGCTGGAGGAACCCACCACCGGCACCGTCGAGCTGTCCGGCCAGGACGTCACCGTCCTGCCGCCGTACAAGCGCCAGGTCAACACCGTCTTCCAGAACTACGCGCTCTTCCCGCACCTGGACATCTACGAGAACGTCGCCTTCGGTCTGCGCCGCCGCGGCATCAAGTCCGTCAAGAAGCAGGTCGAGGAGATGCTCGACCTGGTCCAGCTCGGCCCGATGGCGCGCCGCAAGCCGCAGCAGCTCTCCGGCGGCCAGCAGCAGCGCGTCGCGGTCGCCCGCGCGCTGATCAACCACCCCCAGGTGCTGCTGCTCGACGAGCCGCTCGGCGCCCTCGACCTCAAGCTGCGCCGCCAGATGCAGCTGGAGCTCAAGCGCATCCAGACCGAGGTCGGCATCACCTTCGTGCATGTCACCCACGACCAGGAGGAGGCCATGACGATGGCCGACACCGTGGCCGTGATGAACGGCGGCCGGGTCGAACAGCTCGGCGCGCCCGCCGACCTCTACGAGAACCCCGCCACCACCTTCGTCGCCAACTTCCTGGGCACCTCCAACCTCATCGAGGCAGAGGTCGTCGAGGCCGGCGGCGAGGAGCTGCTCCTCAAGGCCGCGGACGCCACCCTGCGGCTGCCCGCCGCCCGGTGCAGCGCCGCGGCCCGCAAGGGCGAGAAGGTGCTGGCCGGGGTACGGCCCGAGAAGGTCTCCCTGACGCACGCCGACGACGCCGGCTCGGTCGCCGACGGCCGCAACCGGCTGCCCGGCCGCATCAAGGACGCCAGCTTCATCGGCGTCTCCACCCAGTACGTCGTCACGGTGCCGGGCCTGGGCGAACTCGCCGTCTACGAGCAGAACGTCGAGCGCGACGGGCGCCTCGTCCCCGGCGCCGAGACCGTCCTGCACTGGAGCCCGGCGCACACCTTCGGCCTCGACGCCGCACAGGACATCCAGGCCGGTGCGGACCTCGACGAGGAGGCCGCGTGACCACCACCGAGAAGCCCGCGCCACCGGACGGAGAGGCCGGGGCCGCGCCCCTGGAGGTGCGCAGGACCCCCGCCCGCAAACGGCTCGTCCCCTACTGGCTGCTGCTGCCCGGCATCCTGTGGCTGATCGTCTTCTTCGCCGCCCCGCTCGTCTACCAGGCGTCGACCTCGATCCAGACCGGCTCCCTCGAAGAGGGCTTCAAGGTCACCTGGCACTTCGCGACGTACTGGGACGCGCTCGGCGAATACTGGCCGCAGTTCCTCCGCTCCGTGGGCTACGCCGCCACCGCCACCGCGCTCTGTCTGCTCCTGGGTTACCCGCTGGCCTATCTCATCGCCTTCAAGGCAGGCCGCTGGCGCAATGTCGTGATGATCCTGGTCATCGCCCCGTTCTTCACCAGCTTCCTGATCCGTACGCTCGCCTGGAAGACGATCCTGGCGGACGGCGGGCCGGTCGTCGGCCTCCTGAACTCGCTGCACGTCCTGGACGTCACCAGCTGGCTGGGCCTCACCGAGGGACAGCGGGTGCTGGCCACCCCGCTCGCGGTGGTCTGCGGACTGACCTACAACTTCCTGCCGTTCATGGTGCTGCCGCTCTACACCTCGCTGGAGCGCATCGACCCGCGCCTCCACGAGGCCGCCGGGGACCTCTACGCCCGCCCGGCCACCACCTTCCGCCGGGTGACCTTCCCGCTGTCGATGCCCGGTGTCGTGGCCGGCACCCTGCTCACCTTCATCCCGGCCGCCGGTGACTACATCAACGCCGAACTGCTGGGCTCCACCGACCAGAAGATGATCGGCAACGTCATCCAGTCGCAGTTCCTGCGGGTCCTGGACTATCCGACCGCCGCCGCCCTCTCCTTCATCCTCATGGCGGCCATCCTCGCCATGGTCACGCTCTACATCCGCAAGTCGGGGACGGAGGATCTGGTCTGATGGCCGTCCACGGGACCACCGAAGCCACCGCCGTCCGCACCCCGAACCGGGGCCTGCGCTGGCTGCGCCGCAACATCATCGCGATCGCGGGCCTGTGCACGCTGGGCTATCTGATCCTGCCCAACATCGTCGTGATGGTCTTCTCCTTCAACAAGCCCAACGGCCGCTTCAACTACCAGTGGCAGCGCTTCTCCACGGACGCCTGGAGCGATCCGTGCGGCGTCGCCGACCTGTGCGGTTCGCTGGGCCTGAGCCTGCAGATCGCGTTGTGGGCCACCGTCGGCGCGACCGTCCTCGGCACCATGATCGCCTTCGCGCTGGCCCGCTACCGCTTCCGGGCCCGCTCCGGCGTCAACACCCTGATCTTCCTGCCGATGGCGATGCCCGAGGTCGTCATGGCCGCCTCGCTGGCGACCCTCTTCCTCAACATGGGCATCCAGTTCGGCTTCTGGACGATCCTCATCGCGCACATCATGTTCTGTCTGAGCTTCGTCGTCACCGCCGTCAAGGCACGGGTGATGAGCATGGACCCGCGTCTGGAACAGGCCGCCCAGGACCTCTACGCCTCCCCCCTCCAGACCTTCCTGCGGGTGACGTTGCCGATCGCCGCCCCCGGCATCGCGTCCGGCGCGCTGCTCTCCTTCGCCCTGTCCTTCGACGACTTCATCATCACCAACTTCAACGCGGGCTCCACCGTGACCTTCCCCATGTTCGTCTGGGGCTCGGCGCAGCGTGGCACGCCCGTTCAGATCAACGTCATCGGCACGGCGATGTTCCTGGTCGCCGTGTTGTGTGTAGTCGTCGGCCAGCTGGCCGGGGCCCGCAAAAGGAGCAAGAGGAGCTGAGAACCATGGCACGAGCTGCCATGACCCCGTCCGCCGCGCATGCGCTCGCGGACGCCGAACCCACCCCCTTCTGGCTGGCCGACCCGGACCGGCCGGCCGCCCGGCCCGCCCTCGTCGGCGACGAGACCTGCGATCTGCTGGTCGTCGGCGGCGGTTACTCGGGCCTGTGGACCGCGCTGATCGCCAAGGAACGTGACCCCGAGCGCGAGGTCGTCCTCGTCGAGGGCGCCGAGATCGGCTGGGCGGCCTCCGGACGCAACGGCGGTTTCTGTGCCGCCTCCCTCACCCACGGCCTCGGCAACGGCCTGGCCCGCTGGCCCGGTGAACTCGCCACCCTCGAAGAGCTCGGCATCCGCAACCTCGACGCCATCGAGGAGGCCGTCGCCCGCTACGACATCGACTGCGCCTTCGAGCGCACCGGCGAGATCGACATCGCCACCGAGCCCCACCAGATCGCCGAACTCCGGGAGTTCGCAGAGGACGCCGCCACAATCGGCCTGGACCGGCACACCTTCCTCGACGAGGACGAGCTGCGCGCCCAGGTCGACTCGCCGACCTTCCGCGCCGGACTGTGGGACCGCAACGGCGTCGCCATGCTCAACCCGGCCCGGCTCGCCTGGGGCCTGAAGCAGGCCTGCCTCGGCCTCGGCGTCCGCATCTACGAGCGCACCCCGGCCACCGGTCTCGCCTCCGACGGCACGGGCATGGCCGTCCGCACGCCCTACGGCCGGGTCTTCGCCCGCCATGTCGCGCTCGGCACCAACGCCTTCCCGTCCCTGGTCAAGCGGGTCCGCCCGTACATCGTCCCGGTCTACGACCACGCGCTGATGACCGAGCCGCTCTCGGACGAACAGCTCGCCGCCATCGGCTGGAAGAACCGCCAGGGCCTGTCGGACTCGAACAACCACTTCCACTACTTCCGCATCACCGCCGACAACCGCATCCTGTGGGGCGGCTACGACATCGTCTACCGCTACGGCGGCGGTGTGCGGGCCGAGTACGACCACCACCCGGCCACGTACGAGAAGCTCGCCCGGCACTTCTTCCGCTGCTTCCCGCAGTTGGAGGGGCTGCGCTTCACCCACACCTGGGGCGGCGCGATCGACACCTGCTCGCGCTTCTCCGCGTTCTTCGGCACCGCGCACGCCGGCCGGGTCGCCTACGCCACCGGCTACACCGGCCTCGGCGTGGGGGCCACCCGCTTCGGCGCCGAGGTGATGCTCGACCTGCTCTCCGGCGAGCGCACCGAGCGTACGGAGCTGGAGATGGTCCGCAGCAAGCCGCTGCCGTTCCCGCCCGAGCCGCTGCGCTGGGCCGGCATCGGGATCACCCAGTGGTCGATGACCCAGGCCGACACCCGGGGCGGCCGCCGCAACCTGTGGCTGAAGGCCATGGACAAGGTGGGCCTGGGCTTCGACAGCTGACGCCCGGCACAGGAGGGGGCGGGCGGCCGGGAAGCCGCCCGCCCCCGTGCGAGCATCAGCGCCCCGGTGCTTGCCCGCCGCCCGTCCCCGACCACCGGTCGCACACCGCACACCACACCGCGAGCAGCACCCCGGCCAGACACCAGCTGCCGACCACGTCCAGCGGCCAGTGATAGCCACGACGCACCAGACCGATGCCGACGGCCGCGTTGAGCAGCGCCACCGCGGCGATCACCGTCGGGATGACCGGGCCTGTGGCGGGGCGGCCCGCCCGCATCCGCCGCCGACCGCGGATCACCAGCAGCGCGGCCACCCCGTACGCCACCGCCGCCGTGGCGCCATGCCCCGACGGATAGAAGCCGTCGTGCGCACCGCCCGCCATCTGCGGCGGGCCCGGCCGGGCGAGCCACAGTTTGAGCGGGACGACCAGTGCGGGCACCGCGGCCAGGGCGAGGCCGGCGGCGAACGGCGGCAGCCACCACCGCACCGGAGCACCCCCGTCGGACGCCTCCTGGCTCCGGCGGCGCCACCCCTGCCACCCCGCCCACACCATCACCACGCACAACACCGGCAGCGCCACGGCCGTATTGCCGAGATCGGCACAGAACTCGGCCGGCCCGACGGGGAGTTCACTGGCGGCGACGGCGCGGCCGAGCCGTTCGTCGAGGGCGCGCAGCGGGCCGTGGTCCGCCACCTGCCAGGTGAGCGCGGCGAAGAGCAGCGCACCGGCCAGACAGATCCACCAGGGGGAGAAGCGCCGGGAGCCGCTGGTGGACGGGCCATGGGACGGGCCGTCGGATGGGCCATCGGATGGCCCGTCGGAGCCCGGGAAAAGGGTCGGCCGCCTCGGAACAGGGGGGGTGGTTCCGAGGCGGCCGCGCTGACCGGTGTCCCGCGCGCCCCGGGGGGTCTGGGGCGGGCGGACATCCGATCGGTGAGGATTCCCGGAACCGGGGGTTCCGGTGTTGTGCGCGAGGGCACGGCCTGATCGGAGCCGGGGAAGCGCCGACCGGGCGTCGCCCGCAGTCCCCTGCGAGCGGGGTGTTTCTCTCATCTGCAGAAACCGTACGGCACGGGGAGCGCACCCGACAGGCGCATCACCCGGCCGCCATCGGCCCCGCACATCTTCTTCACGCCATGTCTCCAGCTACGCGCGTCCATGCAGAAATGAGGGCAGAAAGACGGACAGAACGGCGGACGGAACGGGGCCGGAAAGAGGAGCGGAAAGGGGCAGGAAAGGGGACTCACGCCGTTCCGGAACGGGGCACGGCCCGGAACGGCGCACGGCCCGGGGCGCGGCATGAGCCGTGCCCCGGGCCGTGCCGGGGTCCCTCCCGCGGAGCGCGGTGAGCGCGGTGGGTGCCGCTCAGAGCGCGGCGAAGGCGCCTTCGAGGATGTCCAGGCCCTCGTTGAGCAGGTCCTCACCGATGACCAGCGGCGGCAGGAAGCGCAGCACATTGCCGTACGTGCCGGTCGTCAGCACCAGCAGGCCCTCCTGGTGGCAGGCCTTGGCGAGGGCGGCGGTGGCCTCCGGGTTGGGCTCCTTGGAGCCGGACTTGACCAGCTCGATCGCGATCATCGCGCCACGGCCGCGGACCTCGCCGACGATGTCGTACTTCTCGGCGATGGCGTTCAGCCGGGCCTTCATGACCTCGCCGATCCGGCGGGCCTTGGCGTTCAGGTCCTGCTCGCGCATGGTCTCGATCGAGCCCAGCGCCGCGGCGCAGGCCACCGGGTTACCGCCGTAGGTGCCGCCCAGGCCGCCCGCGTGCGCGGCGTCCATGATCTCGGCGCGGCCGGTGACGGCGGCCAGCGGCAGACCGCCGGCGATGCCCTTGGCGGTCGTGATCAGGTCGGGCACGATGCCCTCGTCCTCACACGCGAACCATTGGCCCGTGCGGCAGAAGCCGGACTGGATCTCGTCCGCGACGAAGACGATCCCGTTCTCCTTCGCGAAGTTCGCGATCGCCGGGAGGAAGCCCTTGGCCGGCTCGATGAAGCCGCCCTCACCGAGCACCGGCTCGATGATGATCGCCGCGACGTTCTCCGCGCCGATCTGCTTGGTGATCTGCGAGATGGCCTGGTCCGCGGCCTCCTGCGCGCAGTTCTCCGGGCCGGTCAGCCAGCGGTAGGGGTAGGCCACCGGCACGCGGTAGACCTCGGGCGCGAACGGTCCGAAGCCCTGCTTGTACGGCATGTTCTTGGAGGTGAGCGCCATCGTCAGGTTCGTCCGGCCGTGGTAGCCGTGGTCGAAGACGACGACCGCCTGGCGCTTGGTGTGCACACGGGCGATCTTGACCGCGTTCTCCACGGCCTCCGCGCCCGAGTTGAACAGCGCCGACTTCTTCGCGTGGTCGCCCGGCGTCAGCTCGGCCAGCTGCTCACAGACCTCGATGTAGGGCTCGTAGGGCGCCACCATGGCGCAGGTGTGGGTGAAGGCCGCCAGCTGCGCGGTGGCCCGGCGGACGACCGCCTCCGCGCTGTTGCCGACCGAGGTCACCGCGATGCCGGAGCCGAAGTCGATCAGGGAGTTGCCGTCCACGTCCTCCAGGACGCCACCGCCCGCGCGCTTGACGAAGACGGGCAGCACGGCGCCGACGCCACCGGCCACCGTGGCCTGCTTACGGGCCCACAGCTCCTGCGACTTCGGGCCGGGAATCGCAGTGACGACGCGACGCTCCTGGGGGAGGGCGGGGCCTCCGGACAGTTCGGTCATGGCAGTCTCCTGGGGGTGGAACGGGACGTACAAAGGTGTTGTTCTCGCAGGCTAGGGGCGGCCGGGCGGGTCTGGCATGTTCCGTTCGGGAGAAGTGCGCGTGTTGCGTTGTCCGCACCGGACATAGCGACGCCCCACGGCCAGTAGATTGAACGACGGCCCGCCCGGCAACGGCGGCCATCAGCGCGGGCATGACAATGGACACGCGGCCGCACACCCCGGCCGCCGCACCACCACGCAGCAGGCCACGGCTCAAGGGGGACAAGGGGCACCGGATGGACACCGAGGGCACGCACGACGCACAGCACACCGCTCCCCAGCCGTCCGGCGGAGCGCACCGACCCGAACCCACCGTGCCGCGCCCCGCGGCACCGCCCGCCCCACCGACCACGGCGCCGCACACCCCGCCATCACCCGCCGCCCCGCCCGCCCTGCCGGCCATGCCCGCCACCCCGCCGGGCACCGCGCCCACCGGCTCCGCCGCCGAACCGCCGCTGCTGGGCTGGCTGCGCACCCCCCGCCCCTCCGCCGCACCCGGGATCTGGACGTACGGCCACCGGCCCCGGGCGGCAGAGGATCCCGACCGGGTCCCCGGACGGCAGCTGATCATCGGGGCGGTGATTTCGTTCCTGTGCGGGTGGCTGCTGTGGTCGTTGTTGTGGAACGGCTACCTCGGGCCGTACTGGGCCTGGCCCATGGCAGTTCTTTTCCCCGACTCCTGGGTGCTCGGAGCGACCTCCGGCGACCAGCTCGCCTATGCCATTGCCTCCCGCGTCTACTACGGCCTGTGGATCGCCGGCCTGGTGGTCGTCTTCGGCCGCCTCGGCCGGTGGGCGGAGGTGGCACGCCGGTACGTGCTCCCGGCTTTCCGCCGTAAGCGCGCCCCCGTCCCCAAGCCCGAGCCCGCCGCCGACCGGGCACTGTGGCCCGAGCTGCGTTCCCATGGCGCCTCGGATGCTGCCGACAAGCTCGCGGCCGAGGCACGTGCCGGCCGGATGAACGATGTGGACGTGGCCAGGATCGAGCGCGCCTGGCAGTCGGTGCGGTCCGGCAAGAACTCCACCGCCTCCTTCACCGACACCGTGCTCCGGCACGGCGCGGCGGCCTGTGCGCACCCTTCGGGGCGGCGCGATCTGTCCCGCAGGGCCGCCCACCACGATCTGCTCGCCCACCAGGTCCGGATCGGCACCGCCGCCGAACACCCGCGGAATCCGTATCAGCACCGCGGCGCGGGGAGCGCTCTGTCGCCCGAGGTACTGGGCACCTCGCTGCTGGCGGTGGGCCCCGCCGGAAGCGGCAAGACCACCCGCATCGTCAAGCCGGTCGTGGAGTCGATGTGTCTGCAGGCGCTGGCCGGGCAGTGCGCGGTGATCGCCGTCGGCCCGGCGGGGTCGGACCTCGGGCCGGACGACGCATTCGACGTGGTGGTCAGGGTCGGCCGCCCGGAACCGGAGTGTGATCTCGACCTGTACGGCGGCACCACCGACCCCGACGAGGCGTCCGGAATCCTCGCCGAGGCGCTGGTCGGTGACCTTGCCGAGCAGCTGCCCGGCGGTGACAGCCGGCGCGCGGCGACAGCGCTGTCCCAGCTGCTCGGTCCGTTCCGGGCCGCCCACGACCGCTTCCCCACGGTGCCCGAACTACGGGAACTGCTGGACGGCGCGCCCCGGGCGTTGGCCGCACTGCGCACCGCGCTGGAGGATGCCGAGGCCCACACCCTGCTGCGTGAACTGGACGCCCGCGTACGCCAGTCGGACCGCCCCGGTGATGTCGCCGTATTGCTCGCCGACCGCATCGCGCTGCTCGACCGGCCGGCCTTCGCCGCCTTCTTCGACCCCACGGGAAACACCCGTCAGGTCTCCCTGCGGGCCCTCGACCACCCTCTGCGGGTCCGCATCGAACTGCCGGAGCGCGGGCATGCGGAGGCTTCGCGGATTCTCGCCCGGCTGGTTCTTGCGCAGTTCACCGAGTGCGCGGTGGCCCGCGGCGACCGCTCGCTGTTCGCGTGTCTGGTCGTCGACGAGGCCGCGCACACGATCACCGCCGAGGCCCTGCGCGGGCTGCAGCGACTGCGCTCGGCGAATGCCGGCGCGGTATTGACCCTGCGTTCCCTGGACGAGGTCCCCGACGCGCTGCGCGGCACGCTGCTCGGCGCGGTCGGCTGCCGGATGGCGTTCGCGGGCGTCACGACCTGGGACGGTGCGCGGTTCGCCGAGGTGTGGGGCAAGGAGTGGGTGGAGACCCGCGATGTGACCGACCGCCAGATCATCGCGGAGAGCGCCGCGGGGAAGGCGTTCCACATGGTGCGCCAACTGGTCACCGGCAAGGCGGCCACCGCCAAGGCCGTCACCGTCCGTACCGTCGAACGGGAGCGCTGGTCCGCCTCCGACCTGGCCAACTCCGTGCCGGCCGGGCACGCGGTGCTCTCAGTGACATCCGTAGCGGGGGAGCATGCCCCGCCCGTCCTCATCGACCTGCGTTCCTGACCGGCGGGGCGGGGGAGCGCCCGGAATCCCGCCGCCGTGGTCGCCACCAAGCCGTGTCCGGCGGGCACGGCCAGTGGGTTTCGGCGCGGTGCCGCCTTTGCTGCCTGGTCGTGGGCCCGGGACCGGTGGCCGGACGGGCTATCCGGTGCCATGGGTCCCCCCGATTCCTCCGCTGAGGCAGAATCGGCACTGGCCGTTCATACGAGGCGGCGTAAACAATCGGGTGGCGAGCGGTCATCGGCCGGTTCGTGGCCGGTTGTCGTTCGGCCGCCCTCGTAGTCGTCGACGTCATGAAGGTCCCATGCCGCACACCCTGGCTTCCCTGGTCAATCACACCGCGCTCAAGCTGACCGTGCTCGCCGGCGAGGAGCGGCTGGAGGCGCCGGTGCGCTGGGCGCATGCGAGTGAGCTGATCGATCCGGTGCCGTACATGGAGGGCGGGGAGCTGCTGCTGATCACCGCGCTCAAGCTGGACGCGGAGGACGCGGAGGCGACCCGGAGGTATGTGCGGCGGGTCGCGGAGGCCGGGGTCGTCGGGCTGGGCTTCGCGGTCGGGGTCAATTACGAGGGTGTGCCGCAGCCGCTGGTCGAGGCGGCCAGGGAGCAGGGGCTGCCGCTGCTCGGGGTGCCGCGGAGGACGCCGTTCATCGCGATCAGCAAGGCGGTGTCGGCGGCCGTCGCCGCCGACCAGTACCGCGCGGTCACGGCGGGGTTCGAGGCGCAGCGGGAGCTGACCCGGGCGGCGCTCAGCGCCGAGGGGCCGGCCGAGCTGCTGGCCCGGCTCGCGGCCCATCTGGACGGCTGGGCCGCTCTCTACGACGCGTCGGGTGCGGTGGTGGCCGCCGCTCCCGACTGGGCGGCCCGCCGCGCGGCCCGGCTGTCGGACGACGTCGGGCGGCTGCGGGAGCGGCCCGCGCCCGCCAGCTCGGTCGTCAGCGACACAGACGGCGATGACCGGGTCGAGCTGCAGTCGCTGGGCACCGGGCGCCGGGCCCGCGGGGTGCTCGCGGTGGGGACCGGTGCGCCGCTCGGCACGGCCGGGCGCTATGCCGTGCACTCCGCGGTCGCGCTGCTCACCCTGACCACCGAGCGGTCCCGGGCACTGCAGGACGCCGAGCAGCGGCTGGGTGACGCGGTGCTGAAGATGTTGCTCGCGGGGGAGCCGGACCATGCGCGGGCGGTGGCGGGGCGGCTCTACGGCGGGCTGCTGGACGCGCCGTTCCGGGTGGTGGTCGCCGAGCCGGTGGCCGGTGAGGAACCGTCGTCGGGCGTGGCCGCGGGCGCCGGGGGCGTGGGGGTGCTCGACGGGCTCGCCGACGCGATGGACTCGGCGGCCGCGCGGACCGGTGAGGCGGTGCTGGCCGTCCCGGACGGCGACCGGCTGATCGTGCTGGTCGCGGACGGCGGGGCGGCCGCGGACGCCTGTGCCGCGTACGCCGCCGAGACCGAGGCCCGCGCCGGTGCGCGGCCGCGGGCGCGGGGCCGGGCGGGGCGGACGGAGGCGGCCCATGGCGAGGGGGTGGCCGTCGGGCTGTCGGCGCCGACCGGGCCGATCGCCGCCGCGAACGCCTATCGCCAGGCCGAACAGGCGCTGTCGGTGGCGCGGCGGCGCGGCCGTGCGCTGGTCGAGCACGAGGACGTGGCGGCCGGGTCCGTGCTGCCGCTGCTCGCCGACGACGCGGTCCGGGCATTCGCGGACGGGCTGCTGCGGGCGCTGCGCGAGCACGACGCGACCGGGCGCGGTGATCTGGTGGCCTCGCTGCGGGCCTGGCTCGCCCGGCACGGCCAGTGGGACGCGGCCGCCGCCGACCTGGGAGTGCACCGCCACACCCTGCGCTACCGGATGCGGCGGGTGGAGGAGATCCTGGGGCGTTCGCTGGACGACGCGGATGTGCGGATGGAGCTGTGGCTGGCGCTCAAGGCGACCTCGGCGCCCCAGGGGGAGTGAGGGCGGGGCGCCTCCTGCTCGTTCCCCGCAGGTGGCAGCCCCTGGGCGGACGGGCGCGGGCGCTTCTGGGGCCCGTACCTCCACGCGCCCCGGATCCGCCTCGTACGCCCCCTCCACCGCGGAGGGACGGGGGCGGTGATTACTACGCTTCGGACAAACGCCACGACGGCGCCGCACCCCTACCGTGGGTCCAGAGTCAAAACCGCAGAGACGCTCCCTGAGCCATGCGCACCACCCACCACTTCTGAAGGGCCGGGTTCCACTGTGCCGATCCCCACTGATGCAGCCCCCACCGCCTTTTGGCTCGCCGGCCGCGAGGCCACCGGCGAGGCCACCTTCGATGTCACCTCCCCCTGGGACGGACGTCTCGTCGGCACGGTGAGCGTCCCCACCGAGGCCCAGGTCGAGGAGGCCATCGCCGCCTCCGTCGCCGTCCAGGACGAGCTCGCCGCGACCCCCGCGCATGTGCGGGCCGCCGCGCTGGACCATGTGCACCGCCGGCTGGTGGAGCGTACGGAGGAGATCGCCCGGCTGATCTCCGCCGAGAACGGCAAGCCCATGAAGTGGGCGCGCGGTGAGGTCGGCCGGGCCGTCTCCGTGTTCCGCTTCGCCGCCGAGGAGGCACGCCGCTTCAACGGCGGCGAGGCACAGCGCCTGGACACCGACGCCGGCGGCGCCGGCCGGCTGGCGCTGACCCGCCGCTTCCCGCGCGGCACGGTCCTGGGCATCGCCCCGTTCAACTTCCCGCTGAACCTCTGCGCCCACAAGATCGCCCCGGCGATCGCGGCCGGTGCCCCGATCCTCCTCAAGCCCGCCCCGGCCACCCCGCTCTCCGGCCTGATCCTCGGTGAGCTGCTGGCCGAGACCGACCTGCCGGCCGGTTCCTGGTCGATCCTCCCGGTGCCCAACGACCGGATGCCGGCGCTGGTCCAGGACGAGCGGCTGCCGGTGGTCTCCTTCACCGGCTCCGAGAAGGTCGGCTACGCGATCCTGGACTCCGTACCGCGCAAGCACTGCACCCTGGAGCTCGGCGGCAACGGCGCGGCCGTCGTCCTGCCGGACTTCTCCTCCGAGGCGGACCTGGACTGGGCGGCGCAGCGCATCGCCACCTTCTCCAACTACCAGGGCGGCCAGTCCTGCATCTCGGTGCAGCGGGTGATCGCCGACGCCTCCGTCTACGACCGTCTGGTGCCCAAGATCGTGGCGGCCGTCGAGGCGCAGGTCACCGGCGACCCGTCGGACGACGCGACCGAGGTCGGCCCGCTGGTCGACGAGAACGCCGCCAAGCGCGTCGAGTCCTGGGTGGACGAGGCCGTGGAGCGCGGGGCGAAGCTGCTCGCGGGCGGCAAGCGCGACGGCGCCTCCTACGCGCCGACCGTGCTGGCGGATGTGCCCGCCGACGCCACCCTCGCCTGCGAAGAGGTCTTCGGCCCGGTGCTCACGCTCAAGAAGGTCGACGGGGAGGCCGAGGCCTTCGCGGCCGTCAACGACTCCAAGTTCGGCCTGCAGGCGGGGGTGTTCACCCACGACGTGCAGACCGCCTTCCGCGCCCACCGGGCGCTGGAGGTCGGCGGCGTGATCATCGGCGATGTGCCGTCCTACCGCGCCGACCAGATGCCCTACGGCGGCGTCAAGCAGTCCGGTGTGGGCCGCGAGGGCGTGCGCTTCGCGATGGACGACTACACCTACGAGCGGGTGCTGGTCCTCACCGGCCTGGCCCTGTAACACCCGGCCCGGCCCGGACCGGTGGACAGCGACGGCCATCCCTTGGGCCGTATCGCCGTCCGGGCCCCGGCCGGCGCACCCCCCGGCGCCGGCCTCGACGCGGCGCGCTCCGGCACCCTGTTCCGGAGCGCGCCGCGTCCCCCGTTTTCCGGCACCGCCATGCCGGATCTTGACGGTACGGGACGCGCCCCCTCCGCTTCCTCCTGTCTGAGGGGGAGCCGGGGGGCGCTGCCCCAGGGGGGAGACGCCGCCGCGCGTACAACTCCCGCGGTATGCCGCACCCCCCGAAGGGCGGAGGGCGTCCGGCCGGACCGGTCCGGTGCCGGGAGGCAGGTCCCGCTTGGTCTGCGGTGGCCCGAACACTTCCCCGCGCCCGGTAGCTCCAGTGGTGCAACCCGTGCGGATCGGGTAACTCTCACAAGTAGCGCTGTCCAGCGGCCGACCGGCCGCCGGCGCTGAACTCCCGACCCAGCGGCGAGGTGAGCTCCTGATGACCGCTCCATCCATCCGCAACGTTTCCGAGCGCGAAGCACGCCAGGTCGCCGAGGCGGCACGCGAGCAGGACTGGCGCAAGCCCAGCTTCGCCAAGGAACTGTTCCTGGGGCGCTTCCGGCTCGACCTCATCCATCCGCACCCCACCCCCGCGGTCGACGACGTACGCCGCGGCGAGAAGTTCCTGGCCACGCTGCGCGAATTCTGTGAGGCGGAGGTCGACGGCGCCCGGATCGAGCGCGAGGGGCAGATCCCGGACGAGACCGTGGACGGGCTCAAGGCGCTCGGCGCGTTCGGGATGAAGATCGACCCCAAGTACGGCGGCCTCGGCCTCACCCAGGTCTACTACAACCGGGCCCTGTCCCTGGTCGGCACGGCCAGCCCCGCCATCGGCGCACTGCTCTCGGCGCACCAGTCGATCGGCGTACCGCAGCCCCTGAAGCTGTTCGGCACCAAGGAGCAGAAGGAAACCTTCCTGCCGCGCTGCGCCCGTACGGACATCTCGGCCTTCCTGCTGACCGAGCCCGATGTCGGCTCGGACCCCGCCCGGCTGGCGACCATGGCCGTCCCGGACGGCACGGACTATGTGCTCGACGGTGTGAAGCTGTGGACCACCAACGGGGTGGTCGCCGATCTGCTGGTGGTGATGGCGCGGGTGCCCGCGTCCGAGGGCCACAAGGGCGGCATCACGGCCTTCGTCGTCGAGGCGGCCTCGCCCGGCATCACCGTCGAGAACCGCAATGCGTTCATGGGCCTGCGCGGCCTGGAGAACGGTGTCACCCGCTTCCACCAGGTACGGGTCCCGGCCGCGAACCGCATCGGCCCCGAGGGCGCCGGACTGAAGATCGCCCTGACCACCCTCAACACCGGCCGGCTGTCGCTGCCCGCGATGTGCGTCGGCTCGGGCAAGTGGTGCCTGAAGATCGCCCGTGAGTGGTCCGGGGCCCGCGAGCAGTGGGGCCGGCCGGTCGCCAAGCACGAGGCCGTCGGCGCCAAGATCTCCTTCATCGCGGCGACGACCTTCGCCCTCGAAGCGGTCGTCGACCTGTCCTCCCAGATGGCCGACGAGAACCGCAACGACATCCGCATCGAGGCCGCCCTCGCCAAGCTCTACGGCTCCGAGATGGGCTGGCTGATGGCCGACGAGCTGGTCCAGATCCGCGGCGGCCGCGGCTTCGAGACCGCCGACTCGCTCGCCGCCCGCGGCGAGCGCGCGGTCCCCGCCGAGCAGATGCTGCGCGATATGCGCATCAACCGGATCTTCGAGGGCTCCACGGAGATCATGCATCTGCTGATCGCCCGCGAGGCGGTGGACGCCCATCTGTCGGTCGCCGGCGATCTCATCGACCCCGACAAGACCCTCGCCGACAAGGGCCGGGCGGCGGCCAGGGCCGGCGGGTTCTACGCCCGCTGGCTGCCCAAGCTCGTCGCCGGTCCGGGCCAACTCCCGCGTACGTACCAGGAGTTCGGCCGCCTCTCGGGTCATCTGCGGTATGTCGAGCGGACCTCCCGCAAGCTCGCCCGCTCCACCTTCTACGCGATGTCCCGCTGGCAGGGCCGGATGGAGACCAAACAGGGCTTCCTCGGCCGGATCGTCGACATCGGCGCCGAACTCTTCGCGATGAGCGCCGCCTGTGTACGCGCCGAATACCTGCGGGAGACCGATGACCACGGCCGTGAGGCGCAGCAGCTGGCCGATGTGTTCTGCCGGCAGGCGCGGATCCGCGTCGAGGAGCTGTTCGGCCGGCTGTGGACCAACACCGACGAACTCGACCGCAAGGTCGTCTCCGGCGTCCTCGACGGCAGCTACGCCTGGCTGGAGGAGGGCATCATCGACCCCAGCGGAGACGGCCCCTGGATCGCCGACGCCACGCCTGGCCCGAGCATGACCGACAACGTCCGGCGCCCCATCCGCTGAACGTCTCGGCCGCACGCCCAGGGCCGGTCCGGCAGCGATCCACCGGACCGGCCCTGGAGCATGTCCCGTGCGCAGTGCACGGGGCACATGATCGGGAAGACGCCCCCTAGGTGTCCTGGCCCCCTCGGCGACCGGCCACAATGGACCACATGACGGACTCCCTCGCCCACCCGCATCTGCGTTTCGAGCCGGCCGCCACCGGCCCGGACGGCCCGCGCGACATCGTGATCCTCGGCTCGACCGGGTCGATCGGCACCCAGGCGATCGACATCGTGCTGCGCAACCCCGACCGCTTCCGCGTGACCGCGCTCTCCGCGGCCGGCGGCCGGGTCGAGCTGCTCGCCGATCAGGCGCACCAGCTGCGGGTGAACGCCGTCGCCGTGGCGCGCGAGGACGCGGTGCCCGCGCTGCGTACGGCGCTGGCGGACCGCTACGGCGCGGGCGAGCCGCTGCCCGAGATCCTGGCTGGCCCCGACGCCGCCACCGACCTGGCCGCTTCCCCCTGCCACACCGTCCTCAACGGCATCACCGGCTCCATCGGGCTCGCCCCCACGCTGGCCGCCCTCAAGGCGGGCCGGGTGCTCGCGCTGGCCAACAAGGAGTCGCTGATCGTCGGCGGGCCCCTGGTCAAGGCGATCGCCCGCCCCGGCCAGATCCTCCCCGTCGACTCCGAGCACTCCGCGCTCTTCCAGGCGCTCACCGGCGGCGACCGGGCCGAGGTCCGCAAGCTGGTCGTCACCGCCTCCGGCGGCCCGTTCCGCGGCCGCACCAAGCGTGAGCTGGCCGATGTCACGCCCGAGCAGGCGCTGGCCCACCCCACCTGGTCGATGGGCCCGGTCGTCACCATCAACTCCGCGACCCTCGTCAACAAGGGCCTGGAGGTCATCGAGGCGCATCTGCTCTTCGACGTCCCCTTCGACCGCATCGAGGTCGTCGTCCATCCGCAGTCCTACATCCACTCGATGGTGGAGTTCACCGACGGCTCCACGCTCGCCCAGGCCAGCCCGCCCGACATGCGGATGCCGATCGCCCTGGGCATCGGCTGGCCCGAGCGGGTCCCGGACGCCGCCCCGGGCGTGGACTGGACGAAGGCGCAGACCTGGGAGTTCTTCCCGCTGGACGAGGAGGCCTTCCCCTCCGTCCCGCTCGCCCGCCGGGTCGGTGATCTGGGCGGCACCGCCCCCGCCGTCTTCAACGCGGCGAACGAGGAATGTGTGGAGGCATTCCTCAAGGGCGGGCTGCCGTTCACAGGGATTGTGGATACGGTCGCCGCAGTGGTTGCCGAGCACGGCACGCCCGCACGGGGAACTTCCCTGACGGTCGCGGACGTCCTGGAGGCGGAAACCTGGGCGCGCGCCCGCGCCCGCGAACTGGCCGCCCGTGCGGCACGGACACCTTCGGAGGCTCGAGCATGACGACCTGGATGACCATCCTCGGCATAGTCGTCTTCGTCGTCGGCCTGCTGTTCTCCATTGCCTGGCACGAGCTCGGCCACCTCTCCACGGCCAAGATGTTCGGTATCCGCGTGCCGCAGTACATGGTGGGCTTCGGGCCGACGCTCTTCTCCCGTAAGAAGGGCGATACCGAGTACGGCATCAAGGCCGTCCCGCTCGGCGGCTACATCCGCATGATCGGCATGTTCCCGCCCGGCGACGACGGAAAGCTGCAGGCCCGCTCCACCTCGCCGTTCCGCGGCATGATCGAGGACGCCCGCTCGGCGGCCTTCGAGGAGCTGCAGCCCGGCGACGAGAAGCGGCTCTTCTACACCCGTAAGCCCTGGAAGCGCATCATCGTGATGTTCGCCGGGCCGTTCATGAATCTGATCCTGGCGGTCGTGATCTTCATGAGCGTGCTGATGGGCTTCGGGATCAACACCCAGACCACCCAGGTCGGCTCGGTCTCGGAGTGCGTCATCTCGGCCGCCGCCAAGACCGACAAGTGCCCGGCCGGCGCCAAGGACTCCCCGGCCAAGGCCGCGGGCCTGCGGGCCGGCGACAAGATCGTCTCGTTCAACGGCCACCCCGTGCCGGACTGGGGCGCCCTGCAGCAGCAGATCCGTGACACCACCGGGCCCGCCACCCTCGTCGTCGAGCGGCACGGCGCGCGCGCGACCCTGCACGCCGACCTCATCGAGAACAAGGTCGCCAAGACCGACGGCCGCGGCGGCTATGTCCCCGGCGAATTCGTCACCGCCGGATTCCTCGGCTTCACCCCGGCCAGCGGCGTCGTCCAGCAGTCCTTCGGCCAGTCCGTCGACCGCATGGGCAACATGGTCGAGCAGGGTGTCTCCTCGCTGATAAACCTGCCCGCCAAGGTCCCGGACCTGTGGGACGCGGCCTTCAACGGCGGCGAACGCAAGCAGGACTCCCCGATGGGCGTGGTCGGCGCGGCCCGGGTCGGCGGCGAGGTCTTCTCCCTGGACATCCCGCCGGAGCAGCGGGTGGCGACCATGCTCTTCCTGGTCGCCGGGTTCAACCTCTCGCTGTTCCTGTTCAACATGCTGCCGCTGCTGCCGCTGGACGGCGGGCACATCGCGGGCGCCATGTGGGAGTCCGTCCGACGGGCCTTCGCCAAGATCGTCCGGCGACCCGACCCCGGCCCCTTCGACGTCGCCAAGCTGATGCCGGTCGCCTACGTCGTCGCCGGGATCTTCATCTGCTTCACGCTGCTGGTGCTCGTCGCCGACGTGGTGAATCCGGTGAAGCTGACCTAGAAAGCACGTTTGGCGGCGGCCGGGCACCTCTGTGGCGTTTGGAGGTGCCCGGCCGTCCCCATTCGTGGCGCCACACGGGCGCGATGTGCTTGCCGCGACTCCTGTGCCGTAATCTCGAAGACCGGAGCCCGCCGCTGCGGGGCCTAGATCCACACCTTGGGGTTGCTCGCCAGATGACTGCCATTTCACTGGGAATGCCGGACGTACCGACCAAGCTTGCCGACCGCCGGGTCAGCCGCAAGATCCAGGTCGGGCCGGTCGCCGTGGGCGGAGACGCACCGGTCTCGGTGCAGTCGATGACGACCACACGCACGTCCGACATCGGCGCGACGCTGCAGCAGATCGCCGAGCTGACGGCCTCCGGCTGCCAGATCGTCCGGGTCGCCTGCCCGACGCAGGACGACGCCGACGCGCTGCCCGTGATCGCCCGGAAGTCGCAGATTCCGGTCATCGCGGACATCCATTTCCAGCCGAAGTACGTTTTCGCCGCGATCGACGCGGGCTGCGCCGCGGTCCGGGTGAACCCGGGCAACATCAAGCAGTTCGACGACCAGGTCAAGGAGATCGCCAAGGCCGCCGGCGACGCCGGGACCCCGATCCGGATCGGCGTCAACGCCGGCTCCCTGGACCGCCGCCTGCTGCAGAAGTACGGCAAGGCCACCCCCGAGGCGCTCGTCGAGTCCGCGCTGTGGGAGGCCTCCCTCTTCGAGGAGCACGGCTTCCGCGACATCAAGATCTCGGTCAAGCACAACGACCCGGTCGTGATGGTCAACGCCTACCGCCAGCTCGCCGCCCAGTGCGACTACCCCCTCCACCTCGGTGTCACGGAGGCCGGCCCCGCCTTCCAGGGCACCATCAAGTCCGCCGTCGCCTTCGGCGCGCTGCTCAGCGAGGGCATCGGCGACACCATCCGGGTCTCGCTGTCCGCGCCGCCCGCCGAAGAGGTCAAGGTCGGCATCTCCATCCTGGAGTCGCTCAACCTCCGCCAGCGCCGGCTGGAGATCGTCTCCTGCCCGTCCTGCGGCCGCGCCCAGGTCGATGTCTACAAGCTCGCCGACGAGGTCACCGCGGGTCTGGACGGCATGGAGGTGCCGCTGCGCGTCGCCGTCATGGGCTGTGTCGTCAACGGCCCCGGCGAGGCCCGCGAGGCCGACCTCGGTGTCGCCTCCGGCAACGGCAAGGGCCAGATCTTCGTCAAGGGCGAGGTCATCAAGACCGTCCCCGAGTCGAAGATCGTCGAGACCCTCATCGAAGAGGCCATGAAGATCGCCGAGCAGATGGAGAAGGACGGCATCGCCTCCGGCGAGCCGACCGTGGCCATCGCCGGCTGACCCACGGCCCACCGCACCGCCGCCGAGCCCCGCCGCCCGCCCCGGGCCGCGGGGCTCCGCGCTGCCCGGACAATCCGTCCCGCAGCGGCCGGGTGCTCCCCGCAGGCGCGAGGTAAAGTGCCAGGACCTGCTCCCGCCTGGCCTCCCAGGCCCGTAACGGTGAGGCTTTCCGACACGTGCTGACGACCACCGCCATCAAGGTCCTCGAGCCCGGGGAGCTCGACGACGCCCTCGCGGTCCTCGACCGCGATCCGGTCGCCAATGCCTTTGTCGCCGCCCGTGTACAGATCGCCGGCCTCGACCCCTGGCGGCTCGGCGGTGAGATGTGGGGCTGGTACGTGGACGGTCACCTGGAGTCGCTCTGCTACGCCGGCGCCAACCTCGTCCCCGTCTGCGCCACCTCCGAAGCCATCCGCGGCTTCGCCGAGCGCGCCCGCCGCCAGGGCCGCCGCTGCTCGTCCATCGTCGGCCCCGCGGAAGCCACCGCCGAACTGTGGTCGCTCCTGGAGCCCTACTGGGGGCCGGCCCGCGAAATCCGCGCCCACCAGCCCCTGATGGTCACCACCGCACCCTCCGCCGAGATCGCCCCCGACCCGTACGTCCGGCGGATCCGCAAGAACGAGATGGACCTGATCATGCCCGCGTGCGTGGCCATGTTCACCGAAGAGGTCGGCATCTCCCCGATGGCCGGCGACGGCGGGCTCCTCTACCAGGCCAGGGTCGCCGAACTCGTCGGCGCAGGCCGCTCCTTCGCCCGTATCGAGAACGGCAAGGTCATCTTCAAGGCCGAGATCGGCGCCGCCACCCAGCGGGCCTGCCAGGTCCAGGGCGTCTGGGTCGACCCCGCCTACCGCGGCAAGGGCCTCTCCGAGACCGGGATGGCCGCCGTACTGCGCTACGCCCTCAGCGACGTCGCCCCCGTCGTCAGCCTCTACGTCAACGACTACAACACCGCGGCCCGCGCCTCCTATCGCCGGGTGGGCTTCGAGGAAGTCGGGGCGTTCATGAGCGTACTGTTCTGACGCACCGCCTTGTACGCTCCGAGCATGGATGACGTCGCGGTCGGCCCCCTTGATCTCGCTGCCCGCGTGGACGACGCGCTGGCCGTCCAGGCGCTCGCCTTCGGCCTCAGCGACGAGGAGATCGCCGTCCGCCGGCACATCGTGCTGCGTCACCTCCGCTGCCCCGGCGCCCGGGCGCTCGGTGCCACCACCCCCGACGGCCGGCTGACCGGCTTCGTCTACGGCATGCCCAACGACCGCGCCCACTGGTGGTCCACCGTCGTCGAGCCCTACCTCCGCAGCGAGGGCCTCGACCACTGGCTCGACGACTCCTTCACCATCACCGAGCTGCATGTCCACCCCGCCTACCAGCACCGCGGCATCGGCCGGGCACTGATCACCCGCATCACCGACGAGGCCACCGAACCCCGCTCCATCCTCTCGGCCATCGACACGGAGAGCCCCGCCCGCCGCCTCTACCGTTCCCTCGGCTACCACGACCTGGCCCGCCGCGTCCTCTTCCCCAGCGCCCCCACGCCGTACGCGGTGATGGGGGCGCCCCTCCCTCTGAAGCGGCCTTGACCTTCCTCCCACGTTGTCGGCTTTCCCGCCGTGGGTGTTGCTCGCCGTTGCGCCTGCGGCGGGCTGGGTGGGTGTCGGGTGCGGTGACGGGCCTCCGGGGCAGGGTTTCCGGACTGCTTCGCTTTACGTCCGGAAACCCTGCCCCTCCGGCCCGTCCCCTCCCGTTGGGGGAGTGACTACAGGTGGGTGGGGGCGGGCGTCCGTAGGACGATTCACTGCTCCCTACGACGTGCACGGGACCACCGGCGTGCACCCCCACCCACCGTTTTACCCACCCCTCAACGGGAGGGGACGGGCCGGAGCGGGTGGGGGTGTCCGGACGTAAAGCGAAGCAGTCCGGACACCCCCACCCGCGGAGGCCCGTCACCGCACCCCGACAGCCCCGCGCAGCGGACGCCGGCCCGCCGCCAGGCGCAACGGCGAGGGCACCGCGCAGCGGGCCACAAACGGCGAGCAACCCCCACGGCGGGAAAGCCGAAAACGCGGGAAGGAAGCCCAAGCGCAGCGGCATCGCATTTCCTTGTGCCATACCCCTCCAGCTAACCTCCAGGGAGTCACCTTTCTTACGCAGGAGAATCTCCCATGGCCCACGCCGCACAGGTCCAGCGCATGTCCCGCTTGATGATCAAGACACTGCGCGACGACCCGGCCGACGCCGAGACCGCCAGCCACAAGCTGCTCGTCCGCGCCGGTTACGTCCGCCGCTCCTCCGCCGGCATCTGGACGTGGCTGCCGCTGGGCAAGAAGGTCCTGGAGAACGTCTCCCGCGTGGTGCGCGAGGAGATGGACGCCATCGGTGGCCAGGAGGTCCTGCTGCCGGCCCTGCTGCCCAAGGAGCCCTACGAGGCCAGCGGCCGCTGGGAGGAGTACGGCGACCTGCTCTTCCGCCTCAAGGACCGCAAGGGCGCCGACTACCTCCTCGGCCCCACCCACGAGGAGATCTTCACCCTCACGGTCAAGGACCAGTGCACGTCCTACAAGGACCTGCCGGTGATCCTCTACCAGATCCAGACCAAGTACCGCGACGAGGCCCGTCCCCGCTCCGGTGTGCTGCGCGGCCGCGAGTTCCAGATGAAGGACTCGTACAGCTTCGACACCACCGACGAGGGTCTGGAGCAGTCCTACGCGCTGCACCGCGAGGCCTACACCAAGATCTTCGAGCGGCTCGGCCTGGACTACCGCATCGTCTCCGCCGTCTCCGGCGCGATGGGCGGCTCCGCCTCCGAGGAGTTCCTGGCCCCCGCGGCCGCCGGTGAGGACACCTTCGTCGACTGCCCGGCCTGCGACTACGCCGCCAACACCGAGGCCGTCACGGTCAAGGTCGAGCCGGTCGACGGCGCCGCGCACGGCCCCGTCGAGGTGCTGGACACCCCCGACACCCCGACCATCGAGTCCCTCGCCGAGTACCTCGGTGTGCCGGCCGCCGCGACCCTGAAGAACCTGCTGGTCAAGGTCGACGGCGAGATCGTCGCGGTCGGTGTCCCCGGCAACCGCGAGGTCGACCTCGGCAAGCTCGGTGAGCACCTGGCACCGGCCACCGTCGAGCTGGTCACCGCCGAGGACTTCACCGACCGCCCGGACCTGGTCCGCGGCTATGTCGGCCCGCAGGGCCTGGCCGGCAAGGCGTTCCGCTACATCGCCGACCCGCGCGTCGCCCCCGGCACCGCCTGGGTCACCGGCGCCAACGAGGAGGGCAAGCACGCCAAGAACGTCGTCGCGGGCCGGGACTTCGAGGTCGACGACTACCTCGACGTGGTCGTCGTCGAGCCGGGCGACCCCTGCCCCGAGTGCGGCACCGGCCTGAAGATCGACCGTGCCATCGAGATCGGCCACATCTTCCAGCTCGGCCGCAAGTACGCGGACGCCTTCGAGCTCGATGTGCTCGGCCAGAACGGCAAGCCCGCCCGGGTCACCATGGGCTCCTACGGCATCGGCGTCTCCCGTGCGGTGGCCGCCCTCGCCGAGCAGACCCACGACGACAAGGGTCTGTGCTGGCCCCGCGAGATCGCCCCGGCCGATGTGCATGTCGTCGCGGCCGGCAAGGCCAAGCAGACCGAGCTCGCCCTGGAGGTCGGCGAGCAGCTCGGCGCCGCGGGCCTGCGGGTCCTCGTCGACGACCGGGCCGGGGTCTCGCCGGGCGTGAAGTTCACCGACGCCGAGCTGCTCGGCGTCCCGACCATCGTGGTCGCCGGCCGGCGTGCCGCCGAGGGCGTCGTCGAGGTCAAGGACCGCCGTACCGGCGAGCGCGAGGAGCTGACGGTCGAGGAGGCCGTCGCCCGCCTCAGCGCGTAACCGGCGCACGACGAACGGGCCGGCCAGGGGTACGCCCCGGCCGGCCCGTTCGCATGCGCACCGAGCCGGTCCGGTGGAGGGACACGGGCTCACGCCGCCCCAGTGGACGGCCCTACAGCCAGGCCGCGAACTCCAGCAGCTGTTCACCGCGCTGCCGGTCGCCCACGGCCGCCTCCCGCACGCCGGTGTCCACGGCCCGGTACAGCGTCCAGTCGCGCAGCCGGTCCCGGTCCACCTCCAGGGAGTCGGCCAGCTTGGCCACCCGGCGGCGGGCCGCGGCGGCCGCGCCGGAACCGGCCAGCAGATCCTCGAACCGGTCCAGCACCAGCGCCGCCAGGTCGTACGCCCGCTCGCCGACCACCGGCGCCGGGCCGACCGCCAGCCAGGGCGCCCGCGCACCGGCCAGCACCTTGCCCTGCCGGAACGCGCCGTGCAGCAGAAACTGCTCGTCGGACCCGTCCGGCAGACCGCGCCGCAGCTCCAGTGCCTGCTCCACCAGCGGCCCGGCGGCCCGGGTCAGGGCCCCGGCGGTGCGCAGCCCCTCCACGGCCTCCTCCGTACGCGCGGCCAGCGTCTCGAAGGGATGGCCCGGGCCGGGCTGCACCCACAGCCGCCGCACCGTACCGGCCGCCTCCAGCAGCGCCTTGGCCTCCGGCAGCGAACGCAGCGACACCCCGCCCTGCAGCCGCTCCAGCAGCAGCGCACCGCTCTTGTCGTCGGACCGCAGCAGCCGCACCGCGCCCCAGCCGTCCCACACCTCCAGCGCCGCCGCCTCGTGCGCCGACACCCGCCCCGGCACCGGGAACTTCAGCGCCGCGGGCGTTCCGTCCTGCTGCCGCACGAGCGCGAGCAGACTGCTGCGGCCACCGGGCGCGTGCACCCGCTCCAGCGTCAGCTCCCAGGCCTCCAGCCGCTGCTGAACCAGCGTCGGGAGTGCCGTGAGCCACTGCCGCACCGGACTTTCCGGATCGCTGCTCAGCGAACTCACCAACCGCTGCGGCGGTTCGATGGGTGCCGTTGCCATGCTTGAGCTGTCCTTTTCCTGGGGGCCGGGACCGCAAAGGCGGCCGGTCGTTCAGAGCGCGCCCGCGGGGGCGCTCGCGGAGCCGGACGGAGCGGCGTCCGCGGCCCGTTCCACGAGCCCAGGGAAGGCTACGCCGCCGCCGCGCCAGCGCACCGACCGCACCGCCGCCTCGCGCAGCGCGGCCGCCGCCTCCCGCCGCCTGACCGAGCCGCCGGCCCGTACGAGATCCGCGTACACGGCGGCCAGCCGGTCCTCCAGCTCCGCCGCCAGCCGGGCCGCGGCTGCCGCGTCCGGCACCGGGAAGGGCAGCTTGTAGGCGGCGGCCGCGGCCTGCGGTGTACCGCCCAGGTCGCGCACCACGCGGCGCAGCGCATCCCGGCGGGCGCGATGTCCGTCGTACGCCGCCTGGGCCTCCTCGCGCCGGTCACCGGCGATCCGCCCGCCGACCACCCCGTAGCCGTACACCGCCGCATGCTCGGCGGCCAGTGCCGCCTGCACCGCCGTCAGCTCCTCGTGGCCGCTGTCGTCGTTGTCGCGCCTGCTGCCGCGAGCCGTTCCGGCCGTCATCCGCACGCCCCTTCGCTGGTCGTTGCCCGGTGTCCCGCCGTGCCCGTCATCCGGCCCGCTCCGCCAGCAGATACGCATGCACCGCACCGGCCGCCGCGACCGAGGCCAGCAGCCGGGCCAGTTCCGGGGGCGCGGCGAGCAGCGCCTTGGTGCGGACGTCGGCGAGCCGGCGTTCCGCGTCGGCGAGCGCCGAGCGGGCGGCCCGCTCGTCCTGGGGGACCGGGGGGCCGGACGGCCGGTCGCCGTGCGGCGAGGGACCGGACGCGGGCGCTCCGGCGTCGCGCGCCGGGCCGTCGGAGGCGCCGCCGGGGGAGGGCGAGGTGCGGTCGTCGCCGAACGCCTCGGCGTGCCGGGCGACTTCGGAGCGCAGCGGGCGCAGCCGTGACTCCAGTGCCGGATGCGCGGCCAGTGTCGCGTCGTAGCGCGCCAGCAGGGTGGTGCTGTCGCGGGCCGAGCGTTTGCGCAGCCGTTCGGCGGCGGAGGAGTGTTCGGCCCGTTCGGGGCCGGAGTCCTCCGAGCAGCCCGTGAGCAGGGCCGCGCCCCCGAGGGCGGCGCCGGCCAGCAGGGTCCTTCTACGCGCGTACGCCACTTTCGGCACGTTGCACTTCCCGGGGTCTTCCGTAGTGATCACCGCAGGCGAGAGTATCCGTGACCACCCACCGAATCGTCAGTACCCCGCCGGAACCGATAGGCTTTGACCCGACACGCGACCTACCCACAACAGCACACGCGGCCGAGGAGTCACCCGGATGAGCACCACCCAGAGCGAGAGGCTGCGCGGACTGCTTGAACCGCTCATCGCCGCGCGCGACCTGGATCTGGAAGAGATCGAGGTGACACCGGCAGGCAAGCGGCGGGTGCTGAGGATCGTGGTCGATTCCGACGAGGGCGTCCAGCTGGACGAGTGTGCCGCGCTGAGCCGCGAGGCCTCCGAGGTCCTGGACGACTCCGATGTGATGGGCGGCGCCCCGTACACCCTCGAGGTGACCTCACCCGGCGCCGACCGCCCGCTGACCGAGCTGCGGCACTACCGCCGCGCCGTCGGCCGCCTCATCAAGGCCCAACTCCACGAGGGCGGCGAGCTGGTGGCCCGGATCACCGCCGTCGACGAGTCCGGACTGGACCTCGAGGTGCCGGGCGTCAAGGGCCGCAAGCCGACCGCACGCCGGGTCTCCTTCGACGAGATCGCCAAGGCGCGCGTCGAGCTGGAGTTCAACCGCAAGTCCGACAAGCGCGACGCGCAGCACGACGAGAAGATCGACGAGAACAAGGAGGAGGCGTAGCCGTGGATATCGACATGAGTGCCCTGCGGGGTCTGGTGCGGGAGAAGGAGATCTCGTTCGACCTGCTGGTCGAGGCGATCGAGTCGGCCCTCCTCATCGCCTACCACCGCACCGAAGGCAGCCGCCGGCGGGCGCGGGTGGAGCTGGACCGCAGCACCGGCCATGTGACGGTGTGGGCGAAGGAAGACCCCGAGGACCTCACGGAGGGCGAGGAGCCCCGCGAGTTCGACGACACCCCCTCCGGCTTCGGGCGGATCGCGGCGACCACCGCCAAGCAGGTCATCCTGCAGCGGCTGCGGGACGCCGAGGAAGAGATCACGTTCGGTGAGTACGCCGGACGGGAGGGCGATGTCGTCACCGGCGTCGTCCAGCAGGGCAAGGACCCCAAGAACGTCCTGGTCGACATCGGCCGCCTGGAGGCCATCCTGCCGGTGCAGGAGCAGGTCCCCGGTGAGGACTACGCACACGGCACCCGGCTGCGCTCGTACGTCGTACGGGTGGTCAAGGGCGTCCGCGGCCCGTCCGTGACGCTCTCGCGCACCCACCCCAATCTGGTGAAGAAGCTCTTCGCCATGGAGGTCCCGGAGATCGCGGACGGCTCGGTGGAGATCTCCGCCATCGCCCGCGAGGCCGGCCACCGCACCAAGATCGCCGTACGGTCGACGCGCTCCGGCCTGAACGCCAAGGGCGCCTGCATCGGCCCGATGGGCGGCCGGGTGCGCGCCGTGATGGCCGAGCTGCACGGCGAGAAGATCGACATCGTGGACTGGTCGGACGACCCGGCCGAGCTGGTGGCGAACGCGCTGTCGCCGGCCCGGGTCAGCAAGGTCGAGGTCGTGGACCTGGCGGCACGCTCCGCCCGGGTCACCGTGCCCGACTACCAGCTGTCACTGGCCATCGGCAAGGAAGGGCAGAATGCCCGGCTCGCCGCCCGCCTCACGGGCTGGCGGATCGACATCCGTCCGGACACCGAGCACACGCCGCAGGACTGAGACCGTCCGAGGCAGCCGGCTACGCCGCGGCCCCCGAAAAATCGGTGGTGCCGCGGCGCTCCGCCGGGAATTCTGAGCAGCGCTCCGGCCTTCACCCCAGCGGGGCCGGGCCGGCGCGGGGAGGTAGACTTAAGCAGTGTCTGGCCGGACGCATGCCCGCGCATGCCCTGAGCGCACCTGTCTGGGATGCCGGGAGCGAGCGGCCAAGGGCGATTTGCTGCGCATCGTGGAGATCGAGGGTGAGTGTGTCCCCGATCCTCGCGGTACGCTGCCCGGCCGGGGTGCTTATGTGCACCCGACACTGGTCTGCCTCGACCCGGCGGTTCGCCGCCGGGCGTTCAACCGGGCCTACCGGGCCCGGGGACCGTTCGACACGACGGCCTTGCGCCAGTACGTCGAACGCGCCGAGCAGCCCCTGCAATAACGCACAGCACGAAATGCACAGCGCACGGAAAACCGTGCGGTCAGGTACCTCGCGAGTCGGAAGTAGGTCGAGATTGCGATGAGCACTCGATGAGTACGCGATGAGTACGCCCATGAAGTAGCGACGGTCCGGTGGACAAACCCGGACCTAGAAGGAGCGAAGTGGCTAAGGTCCGGGTATACGAACTCGCCAAGGAGTTCGGTGTTGAGAGCAAGGTCGTCATGGCCAAGCTCCAAGAACTTGGTGAATTCGTCCGTTCGGCGTCCTCGACGATCGAGGCGCCGGTTGTTCGCAAGTTGACCGACGCTTTCCAGGCAGGCAGCGGCAATGGCCGCGCCGCCGGTAAGCCCGCGGCGCCGCGGAAGTCGGCCCCCGCGAAGCCGTCCGCGCCCTCTCCGGCGCAGGCGGCGCGTCCTGCTGCCCCGAAGCCGGGCGCCCCCAAGCCGGGCCCCGCGGCTCCGGCAGCCCCCGAGGCACCGAAGGCCCCCGAGGCCCCGGTGGCTCCCAAGAGCACTCCCGCCGCCGGCCCCACCCCGGGTCCGCGGCCCACGCCGGCCCCGAAGGCTCCGGCGCCCAAGCCCGCTCCGGCCGCCCCCGCGCAGCCCGAGTTCCAGGCTCCGCCGTCCGCGCCGGCCGCTCCCGCCGCCGGCCAGTCGGCTCCCCGTCCCGGTGCCCCCGCCCCGCGTCCGGCCCGTCCGGCGTCCGGCCAGGGCGGTCAGGGCGGTCAGGGTGGTCAGGGCCGCGGTAACGCTCCGCGTCCCGGTGGCGAGCGTCCGAGCCCGCGTCCCGGCGGCCGTCCGTCCGGCCCCCGTCCGGGCAACAACCCCTTCACGTCCGGTGGCTCCACGGGCATGGCCCGTCCGCAGGCCCCCCGTCCCGGTGGCGCTCCGCGCCCCGGCGGCCAGGGTGGTCCCGGCGGTCCCCGTCCGCAGGGCGGCGGCCAGGGCGGCCCCCGTCCCCAGGGTGGTCAGGGCGGCGCGCGTCCGACCCCGGGCGGTATGCCCCGTCCGCAGGGTGCGGCCCCCGGTGGCGCCCCGCGTCCCGGTGGTGGCGGCGGTAACCGCCCGAACCCGGGCATGATGCCGCAGCGTCCCGCTGCCGGCCCGCGTCCGGGCCCCGGCGGTGGCGGTGGCCGTGGTCCCGGCGGCGCCGGTCGTCCCGGTGGTGGCGGCGGTCGTCCCGGTGGTGGCGGCGGTTTCGCCGGCCGTCCCGGTGGTGGCGGCGGTCGTCCGGGTGGCGGCGGCGGTTTCGCCGGTCGTCCCGGTGGCGGCGGTCCCGGTGGTGGCGGCGGCTTCGGCGGTCGTCCCGGCTTCGGTGGCCGTCCCGGCGGTCCCGGTGGCCGTGGTGGCACGCAGGGTGCGTTCGGCCGTCCCGGCGGTCCGGCGCGCCGTGGCCGCAAGTCGAAGCGGCAGAGGCGTCAGGAGTACGAGGCCATGCAGGCCCCGTCGGTGGGCGGCATCATGCTGCCGCGCGGCAACGGCGCGACGGTTCGCCTGTCGCGTGGTGCCTCGCTGACGGACTTCGCCGAGAAGATCAACGCCAACCCGGCGTCGCTGGTCCAGGTCATGCTGAACCTGGGCGAGATGGTCACCGCGACCCAGTCGGTCTCCGACGAGACGCTGCAGCTGCTCGCCGAAGAGATGAACTACGTCGTCGAGATCGTCAGCCCGGAGGAGGAGGACCGCGAGCTGCTCGAGTCCTTCGACATCGACTTCGGTGAGAACGAGGGCGGCGAGGACATGCTCGTCGCGCGTCCGCCGGTGGTGACCGTCATGGGTCACGTCGACCACGGTAAGACGCGACTGCTCGACGCGATCCGCAAGACGAACGTCATCGCGGGCGAGGCCGGCGGCATCACCCAGCACATCGGTGCCTACCAGGTCGCGACCGAGGTCAACGACGAAGAGCGTCGGATCACCTTCATCGACACCCCGGGTCACGAGGCGTTCACCGCCATGCGTGCCCGTGGTGCCAAGTCGACCGACATCGCGATCCTCGTGGTGGCGGCCAACGACGGTGTCATGCCGCAGACGATCGAGGCCCTGAACCACGCCAAGGCGGCCGAGGTGCCGATCGTGGTCGCGGTCAACAAGATCGACGTCGAGGGCGCCGACCCGACCAAGGTGCGCGGCCAGCTCACCGAGTTCGGTCTGGTGGCCGAGGAGTACGGCGGCGACACCATGTTCGTCGACATCTCCGCCCGTGAGGGTCTGAACATCGAGCAGCTGCTCGAGGCCGTGGTCCTGACCGCGGACGCCTCGCTCGACCTGCGCGCCAACGCGGAGCAGGACGCGCAGGGCATCGCGATCGAGGCCCACCTCGACCGTGGCCGTGGCGCCGTGGCGACCGTCCTGGTCCAGCGCGGCACGCTGCGCGTCGGCGAGACGATGGTGGTCGGCGACGCGTACGGCCGAGTCCGTGCGATGTTCGACGACAAGGGCAACAACGTCGAGGAAGCGGGTCCGTCGACCCCCGTCCTGGTCCTGGGTCTGACCAACGTCCCGGGTGCCGGAGACAACTTCCTGGTCGTCGACGAGGACCGTACGGCCCGTCAGATCGCCGAGAAGCGCGCGGCGCGCGAGCGCAACGCCGCCTTCGCCAAGCGCACCCGCCGGGTGTCCCTCGAGGACCTGGACAAGGTGCTCAAGGCCGGCGAGGTCCAGCAGCTCAACCTCATCATCAAGGGTGACGCTTCTGGTTCCGTCGAGGCCCTGGAGTCCTCGCTGCTCCAGCTCGACGTCGGCGAAGAGGTCGACATCCGCGTGCTGCACCGCGGCGTCGGTGCGGTCACGGAGACCGACATCAACCTGGCGTCCGGCTCCGACGCGATCGTCATCGGCTTCAACGTGCGCGCCGAAGGCCGTGCGACGCAGATGGCCGAGCGCGAGGGCGTCGACGTCCGGTACTACTCGGTCATCTACCAGGCGATCGAGGAGATCGAGGCGGCCCTCAAGGGCATGCTCAAGCCGGAGTACGAGGAGGTCGAGCTCGGTACCGCGGAGATCCGCGAGATCTTCCGCTCGTCCAAGCTCGGCAACATCGCGGGTGTGCTCATCCGCTCCGGCGAGGTCAAGCGCAACACCAAGGCGCGCCTCATCCGCGACGGCAAGGTGGTCGCGGAGGACCTCAACATCCAGGGTCTGCGCCGGTTCAAGGACGACGTCACCGAGATCCGCGAAGGCTTCGAGGGCGGTATCAACCTCGGAAACTTCAACGACATCAAGATCGACGACGTCATCGCGACGTACGAGATGCGCGAGAAGCCGCGCGGCTGATCGTGCAGCGGCCCGCCCGTAGCGCGGTCCACCCGAGGTGGTGGCCGGGCGACGGGCGGGTGGCCGGCCGGGGCCGGTCGGCGGAGAAATTTCCGTCGATCGGCCCCGGCCGTTCCGTGTACGGTTCGAAATGACCCTCCGGCGCACGCCGGGCGGTGACCCCAGGGCCTCGCGGGTGGCTTGACCCGTCTTGCATGTACGTAGGGACGCTGTCCTTTGACCTGCTTCTCGGCGACGTACGGTCGCTGAAGGAGAAGCGCTCCGTCGTCCGCCCGATCGTCGCCGAGCTGCACCGCAAATACGCGGTGAGCGTCGCCGAGGTCGGGGACCAGGATCTGCACCGCAGGGCCAGGATCGGCCTGGCGGTGGTGTCCGGGGACACGGGGCATCTCACCGATGTCATGGACCGCTGCGAGCGCCTGGTCGCCGCACGGCCCGAAGTGGAACTGCTGTCGGTACGCCGACGGCTGCACGGCGACGAGGACTGACCTGATGACCAGGCATCCCGCCGCCGGCGGAAGCACAATTGTGGAAGAAAGAAGGAGACGGACCAGTGGCCGACAATGCGCGGGCGAAGAAGCTGGCGGACCTCATCCGGGAGGTGGTCGCCCAGAAGCTGCAGCGCGGTATCAAGGACCCGCGGCTCGGTTCGCATGTGACCATCACGGACACCCGGGTCACCGGCGACCTGCGGGAGGCTACGGTCTTCTACACGGTCTACGGGGACGATGAGGACCGCGCCAGCGCCGCCGCCGGACTGGAGAGCGCCAAGGGCATCCTGCGTTCCGCGGTCGGTGCGGCCGCCGGCACGAAGTTCACGCCGACCCTGGCGTTCGTGGCGGACGCCCTGCCGGAGACCGCCAAGACCATCGAGGACCTGCTCGACAAGGCACGGGCCTCGGACGCCAAGGTGCGCGAGGTCTCCTCGGGCGCGCAGTACGCCGGCGAGGCCGATCCGTACCGCAAGCCGGGCGAGGACGAGGACGACGAGGGCACCGCGGCAGAATGAAGCGTGAGAGCAACAAGCCGGGCGGGCTCGTCATCGTCGACAAGCCGTCCGGCTTCACTTCGCACGACGTGGTGGCGAAGATGCGCGGTATGGCGCGCACCCGCCGGGTCGGGCACGCCGGCACCCTCGACCCGATGGCGACGGGCGTACTCGTCCTGGGCATCGAGCGGGCCACCAAGCTGCTGGGCCACCTCGCGCTGACGGAGAAGGAGTACGTCGGCACGATCAGGCTCGGCCAGACGACCGTCACCGATGACGCCGAGGGCGAGATCACCGAGTCGAAGCCGGCGCACGGCCTCGCCCGTGAGGACATCGACGCGGGCGTCGCCGAGCTGTCCGGCGCGATCATGCAGGTCCCGTCCAAGGTCAGCGCCATCAAGATCAACGGCAAGCGCTCGTACTCGCGGGTCCGTGAGGGCGAGGACGTGGAGATCCCGGCCCGTCCGGTGACCGTCTCCTCGTTCGTGGTGCACTCCGCGCACGAGGCCGAGGCCGAGGACGGCACCCCGGTGACCGATCTGCTGGTCTCCGTCGAGTGCTCGTCCGGTACCTACATCCGCGCGCTGGCCCGCGATCTGGGGGCCGGGCTCGGCGTCGGCGGCCATCTGACCGCGCTGCGCCGCACCCGCGTCGGCCCGTACAAGCTGGACCGGGCGCGCACGCTCGAACAGCTCCAGGCCGCGGTGGACGACACCGAGGGCGAGGGCCTGCCGGTCATGCCGCTCGGCGACGCGGCGGCCGCGGCGTTCACCCGCTGGGATGTCGCCGAGCCGCAGGCGCGGCTGCTGCTCAACGGCGCGCGGATCCCGATGCCCCGCTTCGAGGGCAGCGGCCCGGTCGCGGCGTTCGGGCCGGACGGCCGGTTCCTGGCGCTGGTGGAGAATCAGGGCGGGAAGGCCAAGAGCCTGGCGGTGTTCGCGGTCTAGGGCGGGTTCGTGGCCTGATATCGAGGGCCGGGTCCGGAGCGTGGAGACGCGCTCGGGACCCGGCCTTCTGCATGGCCGCACACGGGACACCGAAGGCCACCCGGCGGCGGCGAGGGCATGCGGGTGCCGCCGCAACCGGCACCGGCGCCGGCCCGCGCGCCACCCGCCCCTGCCCCTCCACTCCGACAGGTTCCGGCCATTCACTCATTCGGTGAGGCGCTCGGAGTGAATCAAGGAGTGGACGGGGGCGCGTTGGCAGCGCTCCCTGTCGGGACGATCACCGCCTGCTTACCGTTCGGAGGACGGACAGGGCGAGAGGACCGGCGATGGCATTGCTGGATGCCGATGCGGACGTGGCACTGGTGCGTATCCGCGATCTGGCAGGTCGGACGCGGGGTACGGGCTTCCTTGCGGACCACGACGGCACCGTGGTCACCAGCCACGAAGCGGTGGACGGCGCGGCACAGCTGGTGCTGCAGCCCATGGCGGACGGCGCGGGCGGGGGTGCGGCCGGGGGCGGCGGATGGACCTGCCTGGTGGCGGCCGATGCGATCACGCCCCTTCCGGAGGCCGGGCTCGCCCTCGTACGGACCGACAGTTTCGGACCGCACCGGCTCGCGCCGCTGCCCCTCGCCACGGGCCGGCCGGCGCCGGGCACCCGCGCCCGGCTCTGGGCGGGCGGCTGGCTGGACGGCACGGTCGTCGGGCCGGGCTCCGGGGTGATGTACACGGCCACCGCCCGCGTCCACCTGCTCGACGAAACGCTGGAACTCGGCCTCTGCGCGGGCGGCCGGGAGGCGCTGCGGCTGGGCGGTCCCGCGGTCGGCGGACCGGTGCTGGACGCACGGACAGGGGCGGTGCTCGGGGTCCTCGGCACCGCGCTGCACCCCCAGGCCCCCGGCGCTGTCCGGGCGGGGCAGACCCCAGGGCGCCGGGCGGACGGCTTCGCGATCCCGCTGCGCGCGGTCGCCGAGGCCGCACCGCGCGGCCCGCTCGCCGCGCTGCTGGAGCGCAATGCGGCGCACGTACCGGCTTACGGCAGCGAGCTGAACCAGGCCGGCGCGTGGCACCTCGCCGAGGTGGCGCTGGGCTCCGCCGCGCGGCCACGACTGTGGCGCGAGCCGGTCGAACGGCCGGACGTGGCGGCGGAGTTCACGCGCTTCGGGGACGACGACGGGGCAGCGGGCGCACGCGTACTGGCACTGGTGGGGGAGCCGGGGACCGGGCGGAGCACCGACTGGCCGGGCTGGCCGGCCGCCGGGCCCAGGGTCCGGCCCCCGCGCCGACCGTCTGGCTGCGCGGTGCGCAGTTGCGGCCCGGCGACGACGGCATCCGCAGCGCGGTCGAGCGCGCGCTGCGCTCCGCGGGCCGGACCGTCGCCGACGCGGGCCGTACGGCCGGTGATCCGGCGGACATCACGGCGCAGGGCGTGGCCCGCGCGGCGGCCGCGGCCGGACGTCCGCTGCTCGTGCTGCTCGACGGGCCGGAGGAGATGCCGACGGGCCTGCTGCGGCGGCTGGCCGAGTGGACCGGGGCGACGGCCGACTGGCTGGGTACGGCCGGGGTGCGGCTGGTGATCGCCTGCCGTCCCGAGTACTGGGAGCGGGCCGGTGCGCTCTTCCCGCCCGGCCTGCTGCACCGCCCGCACCGTCCGGTGCCCGCGCTGCCCGCCTGCGTGGAGCTCGGAGACCTCCCCCAGGAGGCGGCGGAGCGCGCCCGCGCCCGCTACGGCCTGCCACCCGGCACACCGGCCGCGCCGGACGCCCGCCATCCGCTGGCCCTGCGGCTGCTCGCGGAGGTCCGGGCGGCGCTGCCCAAGGGGGACACATCCGGACGGGACACCGGCCTCGGCACTCCGGACCGCCACCAGATCTTCGACGCCTACCTGGACCTGGTGTGCCTGCGCATCGCCGTACGGATCGCGGCCGCCCACCGGCCCGTGCTGCGCGGCACCGCCGTACGCAGGCTGGCCGCCCAGGTCGCCGGCCAGGTGCACGAGGCGGCCCGCCGCTGTCTCGGCCCCGGCCCGGGCGCGCTGGACCGTACGTCCTTCGAGGAGGTCTTTCCGCGGGCGGCCGGCTGGGCCTCTGCGGTGCTCACCGAGGGGCTGCTGGTCCCGGCGGGCACGGGATACCGCTTCGCGCACGAGGAGTTGGCGGAGTGGCTGCAGGGTGCCCATGCCGACCTCGATCTGCTGCCCGTCCCCGGACGCCGCCCCGGGCCGGTCGTCCAGGCGCTGCTGCGGCTCGCCGCCCGGGAGGGCTCGGTACAACTGACCTTCCGGCTGGCGGAGTTGGTGCCGATGGCGACCGCCCCCGCCGCCGGTACACCGGCCCCGCACGCCGTGGACGGCCGCTGGTGGGCCGCCCGCGTGCTCTCCGGGGTGCTGCTCCGGGTCCCCGACGCGAGGCCGTACACGGGCGTGCTGCGGCTGCTCGCCGACCGGATCACCGAACGGTCGCTCCGGGCGGGCGGTTTCCCGCACACCGGGCTGGAGGCCTTCGGGCCGTGGTTCTGGGAGCGGCTGGCGCTGCCGGACGAGGACCGGATGGATCTGCTGCGCCGCCTGCTCCCGGCCGACGGGCCACCGGCGGGGGCGGGGCGGGTGCCGGGTGGTGGGGAGCGGGGTGGCGTGCAGCGGGCAGGGGCGGCGGGCGCCACGGCCGGTGCGCCGGCCGGTCCGTCGGTGCCACGCAGCCGGTCGTCCGCGTCCTCGTCCGCTGCCGTCGCTCCTCCGGCCGGACCCTCGTCGTCCGGCTCGTCATCGGCCGGTCTGGCGTCGTCCGGCTCGTCATCGGCCGGTCTGGCGTCGTCCGGTCCGTCGTCGGGTGACCTGTCGTCGCGTGATGCGTCGTCGGGTGATCCGGTGCCGTCCGACGGCGGGCCGTGCTCCGGCCGTGCCTTCGCCCCACCCCCGCGCGTACGTGTCCATCCCACCGATGACCCGTCCGCCGGCCGGTGGGACGGCGAGACCTCGCGGGGCCGGACGCACCCGGCCGGAGCGCCCCGCCCCACTCCTGTTGCGGACACCGGCGACGGACCGTCCGGCGAGGACGAGGCCGCCGGAGCATCCATGACCGAGGCCGGCGCACCGCGCTCCTCGCGTTTCCTCGACGCAGCGGCCGAGCTGCTGTGCGCGGACCCGGAGCGGATGCAGCCGCTGCTGTGCGCCTGGTTCGACGACACCCGCCCGCTGCAGCGCCCCGGTGGCGACGAGGCCGGCGGCCCGGCTCGCCGTGCCCTGCCCCGCGAGATCACCGTGGCCGCCGCCGCGCAGGCCCTGCTGCACACCCACCGCCGACAGGCGCTCGACGCCCTCACGGAGGCGCTGGTGGAGGCCGCGCACCCCAAGGGCGACGAGCTGATGGACGCGCTCGCCGAGGACGATCCGGCGGCGGTGTGCCGGGCCGTGGACCGCTGGGCGCACGACAAACGCCCCGAGCGCCGGGCCGCCGCCGCGTCTTACGGCCTGCGGGCCGCCCCGTACGTCACCGCCGCAGCCGACCGCGCCCTGCTGCGCTACGCCGCCCTCTGCCTCCTGGCCCGGACCGCCGACAGCGCCCATCACGGCTCCGCGCTCGCCCTGCTGATCGGCGATCCGGCCACCCGCGCCCGCTTCCTGGACCGGGCACTGGCCCGCTTCGTGGCGGGGGATCCACAGCTGCCGCCCACGGCGTTCCGGGCCGCCCTCACCGACCATCCCGGGCCGGTGCTGGACGCCTTCCGGGCCCGGCTGGTCGGAGGCGCCGGTCCGCCGGTGGCCGCCGGGCTGCTGCGGATGCTCGCCCGCACCGAGGAGCCGGTGCTCGCCGCCCGTATCGACGGTCTGGTCCGCGACTGTGCCCGGCACTGCCCGGACCGCACCGCGCGGCCGGTCGCGGAGTTCGTCGAGCGCCGTCTCGAACGCGGACCGGCCGCCCGTGCGGCGCTCCGCCCGCTCGCCGCCGAGCTGCTGACCGGATACCCCGTACCGGTCCGGTGCGCGCTCGCTGCGGTGGTGGCCGAGGTCGGCTCCGGCGACTCGGCCCCGTTGCGCCGTGAGCTGCTGGAGGTGCTGCTGACGCAGGAGGCGTCGTACGCGGCACCGCACGGCGGGTACGAGGAGACCGGGCGGGACACCCGTGTGCTGGAGGCGCTGCTGCAGGCGGCCGCGGAGGGAGCGGAGCGGCGGCCGGCCGAGCGCACCCGGGAGCTGGTGCACCGCACCGGGATGCTGCTGGCCCGTACGCCCGAGGGCGCGGAATGCTTCGACCGGCGGCTGGTGGAGCTCGGGCGGCGGGTGCCCGGCTTCGCGCGGCGGGTGCAGGACTGGGTGGCGGACGAGCCGGGGGAGTGGGCGGCAGTGGTGGGCCCCGGCGCCCGTGCCACGCTCGCCGGGTCCCTCGGCTGACCGGCGGGCGAGCGGGCGGACACGCCGCCCGGCCCGCGTGGACGCACCGGCTCGCACCTGCCGGCCGTCCCGCGCGCCGGCGGTGGACGGCCGTCCTGAGCCACCCTTCGCGCGGAGCACCACCCACGGCATGGCAGTCTTAGACCTGCGCCATGCCGACGTGGCGCAATGGACGGACAAGGGTTCGGGCGAGGAGCGGGCACAGTGCAGCGCTGGCGTGGCTTGGAGGACATCCCCGAGGGCTGGGGGCGCAGCGTCGTCACCATCGGCTCGTACGACGGAGTGCACCGCGGCCACCAATTGATCATCGGCAAGGCCGTCGCGCGCGCCCGTGAGCTGGGGATTCCCGCGGTGGTCGTCACCTTCGACCCGCACCCGAGCGAGGTCGTGCGGCCCGGCACCCACCCGCCGCTGCTGGCGCCGCACCACCGGCGCGCGGAGCTGATGGCCGGTCTGGGGGTGGACGCGGTGCTGATCCTCCCGTTCACCAAGGAGTTCTCGAAGCTGTCCCCGGCCGACTTCGTGGTCAAGGTGCTGGTCGACAAGCTCCACGCGCAGGTCGTCGTCGAGGGCCCCAACTTCCGCTTCGGGCACAAGGCGACCGGCAACGTCGAGACCCTCGCCGAGCTCGGGACCACCTACGACTACACCGTGGAGGTCATCGACCTCTTCGAGCGCGGTGCGGCGGGCGGCGGCGAGCCGTTCTCCTCCACGCTCACCCGACGCCTGGTCGCCGAGGGCGATGTGGCCGGTGCGATGGAGGTCCTCGGCCGGCCCCACCGCGTCGAGGGCGTCGTCGTACGCGGTGCCCAGCGCGGCCGTGAACTGGGCTTCCCGACGGCCAATGTGGAGACTTTGCCGCACACCGCGATCCCGGCCGACGGTGTCTACGCGGGGCTGCTGCAGGTGGAGGGCGAGGCGATGCCCGCGGCCATCTCGGTCGGCACCAACCCGCAGTTCGACGGCAAGGCGCGCACCGTCGAGGCATACGCCATCGACCGCGTCGGCCTGGACCTGTACGGCCTGCACGTCGGGGTGGACTTCCTCGCCTACATCCGCGGCCAGGAGAAGTTCGACACGCTGGACGCCCTGTTGGAGCGGATGGCGGTCGACGTGAAGCTGGCGCGGGGGCTGATCGCGGCGGCGGGGTGAGGGCAGGGGTGGGTTAGTTCCCTCTGCTTCTCCTGCCTCTGGGGTGTTCCTTTGCCTCTGGGGTGTTCCTTTGCCGGGGTGTTCCCTTGCCGGGGTGTTCCCTTGCCTCTGGGGTGTTCACCTTGCCGGGGTTTTCCTTTGCCCCTGGGTTGCTCCTTGCCGCCGTTCTTCCGGGGGCTGCCGCGTTACTTCCCCCCAGGGGCTGCCGCCTTACTCCCCCCCACCCCCAACTCCCCCTCCACCCCCACCCCCCCGCTAGTTGTTTCCCCGCCGCCCACCCCCCTTCGGGGGGTGGGCGGGTGTAGGAGGTGAGGTGCGGCAGCTTCGGGGTGGGCGGATTCAGCGGTCCCGCCGTGCCAACTCGGCTGATATCAGGTGGAGTTCGGCCGGGATCGGTTCACTCGACCGGGGGATGACGTGATACGGGGCGGGGCCCGGCACTTCACAAGTGCCGGGCCCCGCCCCGTTCTGCGCTACGCCTGCCTCACTGCGGAGGTGGCTGCTGCTGCCACCCGGGCGCCAGACCGGGCCCGTCCGGCTGCGGTGCGTCCGGAGCGGGCTGTTGCTGCTGCCAGTGGGCCGGCGGCTGGCCCTGCTGCGGCTGCTGGGTCCAGCCACCCTGCTGCGGCGGGTAGCCGGCCGGCGGCTGGCCCTGTTGCGGCTGCTGCGGCTGGCCCTGCTGGGCGTACTGCTGCTGCGCGTACGGGTCGCCGCCCATCTGCTGCTGGGCGTACGGATCCCCGCCCATCTGCTGCTGGGGGTACATGCCCTGCGCCTGCTGCGCCCGCGCGAAGTCCTCGGCCACCAGGGCGGAGAGGTTGAAGTACGCCTCGCGGGTCTTGGGCCGCATCATGTCGAGGTCGACCTCGGCACCGGCGGCGAGATGCTCGTCGAACGGGACGACCACGACACCGCGGCAACGGGTCTCGAAGTGCGACACGATGTCATCGATCTTGATCATCTTGCCGGTCTCACGGACACCCGAGATGACCGTGATGCCGCGCTGCACCAGGTCGGCGTAGCCGTGCGCGGACAGCCAGTCCAGGGTGGTGCTCGCGCTGCTCGCGCCGTCCACGGACGGGGTGGAGATGATGATCAACTGGTCGGCGAGATCGAGGACTCCGCGCATCGCGCTGTAGAGGAGACCGGTTCCCGAGTCGGTGAGGATGACCGGGTACTGCTTGCCGAGGACATCGATCGCCCGCCGGTAGTCATCGTCGTTGAAGGTCGTCGAGACGGCCGGGTCGACGTCGTTGGCGAGGATCTCCAGGCCCGAGGGAGCCTGCGAGGTGAACCGGCGGATGTCCATGTAGCTGTGCAGATGCGGGATCGCCTGCACCAGGTCACGGATGGTCGCACCGGTCTCGCGGCGCACCCGTCGGCCGAGCGTGCCGGCGTCCGGGTTGGCGTCGATCGCCAGGATCTTGTCCTGCCGCTCGGACGCGAGCGTGGAGCCCAGTGCGGTGGTCGTGGTGGTCTTGCCGACACCGCCCTTGAGGCTGATCACCGCGATCCGGTAACAGGACATCACCGGCGTACGGATCAGCTCCAGCTTGCGCTGCCGCTCCGCCTCTTCCTTCTTCGCGCCCAGCTTGAACTTGGACGGCTGGGCATTGGCGCCCGGCTTGCGCTTCTTGGGCTGGTTGCGCAGCAGCCGGTCGGAGGTCAGCTCGACGGCAGCGCTGTAGCCGAGCGGTGCGCCGGGAGCGGCCCGCTGCTGCGGCTGCTGCTGACCCGGCTGCGAGTACGACGCGTAGTTGGCCGCGGCGTTCGGGTCGCCGGTCTGCTGACCGGGCAGCGGCTGGTACTGCTGCGCTTGCTGGGCCTGGGCTTGCTGAGCCTGGGCCTGCTGGGCCTGGTGTGCTTGCTGGGCTTGTTGGGCCTGCTGCGCCTGCTGGGCTTGCTGTGCCTGCGCCGCCTGGGCCTGGGCCTGGGCCTGCGCCTGGGCGGCCTGAGCCTGCGCCGCCTGCTGGGCGGCCTGCTGGTGGGCGTACCCGGCCTGCGCCTGGCCCTGCTGCGGATAGCCCTGCGCACCGGTCTGCGGGTAGCCGTAACCCGACTGCTGCGCGGCCGCGTGGGGTTGCTGCTGAGCCTGCGGCTGCGGTTGCGGCTGGGCCTGCTGGGGGTAGCCGTACGCGGGCTGCGGATAGCCGTACGCGGGCTGTTGCTGCTGCGCGGGCGCGCCCTGCTGCTGTTGCGGGTAGCCGGCCTGCTGTGCGGGCTGTCCCTGGGCGTACCCGGCCTGTGGCTGCTGGGCCTGCGGCTGCGGCTGCGGTTGCGCCTGCGGTTGCTGCTGGGCCGGTGCCGACTGCTGGCCCTGCTGCGACTGCTGAGCGGCCTGTGCCTGTGCCTGTGCCGTCCGCGGGTCCGCGGGCTGGTACTCCGGGGGCAGCGGCGGCAGCGTGCCCTGTCCCGGCACACCCTGCTGCTGACCCTCCGCCGCGGTGCCCCAAGGAGCACCCTGCTGAGGAACTCCTTGCTGCGGAACGCCCTGCTGGGGCACACCCTGCGGCGGAGTTGCCTGATGCGGCGTCGCCTGCTGCGGAACGTCCTGCTGCTGCGGAGCCGTCTGCTGGGGAACCTCCTGCTGCGGAACACCCTGCACGGGCACGCCCTGCTGGGGCACAACCGGCTGCGGCTGCGGCTGCGGTTGGGCCGGTGCGGGCTGTGCGCCCTGTGTGGCGGCCTCGGGCGCGGGCTGCGCGGGAATCGCGGCCTCAGCGTCCGGTGCACCGTCCTCGACGGGGGCGGGCGCAGCCGAGGTCTCCGGCTGCGGTGCCGCGTCGGTGGGCGTGACCTCGGGTTCGGACGCGCTCTCCGCCTCCGGCTCGGTGTCATCGTCGTCGCCCCAGAGGGAGACCGACGGATCGACGCCCGTGCCCGAGCGCTGATTACCGGTAACGGCACCCTCGTTCGCGGCCGGTGCGGCCTCCGTGGGCACCTCCGGCGTGGTGGCCGGGGGAGTGGCGGCGGCCGGGGCGTCATTGCCCGTTTCCTGGGGGCGCAGCGTCGGGAATCCCGGCGGTGCGGCCTCCGCGGGCCCGGGGAGCGGCTGGCCCAGGGGCGGCCCGACGGGGGGCTGGGCCTCGGCGGTCGGAGTGGCGGGCGAGGACGCAGGAGGAGCCGCGGACGAAGCGGTGGCACTGGTGCCGCCACCACTGGTGTCGTTGCTCGCGTACCAGGCCGGTGCGGCGAAATCGATCTTGAACTCACCGGTCAGGTCGAACTCGGACTGGTCGTCGTCAGGATCGTTTCCGTCCGGACGGAAAGCCTCCTGCTCGTTCACTGTGCCTCCTGGTGTACTGCAACGCACCTGAACGGCAGGACCGGATACAGGCGGATCGATCGGATGTAGCGGAAGTCGGAACACACCACCCGGGGTTGCGCCAACACTAACTGTCTCCATCCCCGTATCGACTGCCGTCGTGCTGTGCTCCTGCGGCTCTCCCACACAGCCTAATCAAGAGTCGGGCCATAACGGCAGTCGATGTCATGTCGTCTTCATACCGTTCGGCACGCTTACGGGCGCACCCGTGGATGCGCCCGTAAGTCGTGCCCCGCGGCCGGTTGCGGACGCGCTGCGCACAGCGCTCCGCGGGCCACCGGCCCGCAATGACGGTCAGTCCATCCGGCGTGGCCCGCCGAGCAGGTTGGTCTCGGCCTCCGTGGGCTGCGTCATGACGAACTGGTGGCCGTCGCGCGAGCACCACAGCATGGCGTTGTCGCTGAGCGTCGGCAGCACCGCGCCGACCTGCTCCGGCAGCCGCATGATTCGCGTCACAACGTCCGCCTCTTCGGGCGAAAGCCGCTGCAGACCGACCACATCGGCGCGGCCGAGCATCTGCGGCGACCGCGGTCCGAGGAACGGCAGCACGGTCAGCACCGACTGCCAGGGGCTCGGGGCGAGCTGATTGCGCGGCGGGCGTGCGCCCATGTCCCGTACGACCAGCACGGGGCTGGAAACCGACGGTCCCTGGGGGGCGATCTGGCGCACGTCGTGGACGGACACACACTGCTGTCCGCCGCCCGCGGCCTGCGCCATCTGGCCCCAGGCCTGCGGACGCGCCGTCTCGACCGCGACCCGGGCGCCGATGGCGACCGTACGCAGGGCCAGCACCTGCGCCATCCACATGCTGCCGACGAGCGCGATCTCCATCGGCGCGGGCCGCAGCAGGCTCAGTACGGCGGGCTGGTTCTGCGGGTCGATGCCGATGATCACGCCGTCGTCGCCGACCGGCAGGGTCAGTGAGGCGAGTGACTCCGCCGTCAGCACATGCGGGCTGCGCCGCGGACCGCGCAGACCGTAACCGGGCCGCGGCTTCGGACCGGTCGGCCCCGACTGGTCCTCGTCCGGGCGCGGCTGGTGGGAGAGCCGGCGGCCGCCGGCGTCGCCGCCGAGAGGGGGATTGCGCCAGCCGTTGCCGCTGGTGTTGACACGGGGCTGATAGGTGGGAGAGGCCATCAGCGGGTACCTCCGAGGGGAAGCGTGGCCAGCAGGCCGGGCAGCTGTTCCCGGTCGAGCCGTACGAGGCCGACCTTCACGGAACCGGAACGGCGCTCCAACTCGCTCTGTGCGGCCGAGAGTTCGTTCTCGCTGCGGGTGGAAAGACGGATGTAACCCGAGATCGCCGGGGCGCGGCCGCCGCCGTGGGTGGCGGTCAGCGCGAAGGTGCTGGCCATCGCCCTGGTGCTGGTCAGCAGCTGGGTGACGGCCGCCAGCGGCGCACCGCCCTCGCCCAGTTGGGGCCACCGGCCGATCCAGTACGTGGAGTGCCACCGGTCGTCGCAGCGCATCGCCCGGGTCGTCTCCTGGGTACGCCGGGCCGCCCGGCCGTCGCGCCCCATCGCACCGTTGGCGGCCCGCGGGCTGACGCACACCGCGGTACCGATCGCTGCCACGACCTCGCGCTCGGCGAGCACCTTGGCGCGCACCCCGTGCGCGGTCAGCCGGCTGACGAGCTGGTCGGCGGCGCGCAGCAGCGAACGCTCGGCGCCCTCCACCCCGCCGCCGCGGGCCTCGATCGCCTCCGCGCACAGCTCGGGGTCGAGCTTGAGCGCGATCCAGGTCAACTGCAGGCCCGGGGTCTGCGACTGGGCCTGCAGCGGCGCGTACGAGCGGGCCGCGACGGCCTGTTCGGGCAGATGCGGGGCCGGTGCGGGCTGGGTGTACTGGACGAACTGCACCGACTCCAGGTGGATGTCCTCGATGTCGAGCGCGGTGTGCAGCACCTCGAGCGGCAGCATGTGGCTGCCGCGCTGCGGGCGCAGCGGCTCGTCGCGGGCGTCCACCTGGACGATGGCGGTCAGGAACGTGCCGTCACCGACGAAACCGATGGCGCGCTGATCCGACTCGGTCGTGAACTCGTAGGTCCGCAGCGCCGGTTCGCACTCCACGACGGGGGCGATCGCCGGGTCGACGCCCTGCGTGGCCGCGAGGGCGGCGGCGCTCTCCTTGCCGCGGCGCTTCATGGCGCGCACGGTGGTGATCCATTCCGGCAGCGGAATCCTCCGCCGCCGGCCGAGCGCGAAAATGACCAGAATGGCCGCGATCACGATGGCCGCGGTCAGTGCGGCCGGGTGGATCGACCAGCCCACCAGTACCAGGGCCGCGGCGAGTTCGATGATGGCCAGCTGCTGGACGCGCACCCCGCCGATGGTTCCGGCCTGTTGGCGCAGCCGCGGTGCCACCGGACCTGCCGGGCGGGCCGCGGAACCCCGGCCGCCATTTTCTCTGTTGCCCGGAGCTGTGCCGTTTTGGCCAGCATTTCCCGCGTATTGCGGTGCAGCGGAAGGCTGTTGCTGCTGTTGCCGCCCGTTGCGGCGTCGAGCCCTGGTGGCGCTGGACATCCCCCGGCCTGCTCCTCTACTGGTGGTGTGGCCTCTAGGCGTATCGGCCGCCGCTGAGACTGGTGCGTTGGAAGGTGGCACCCGTACCGTACGGGTCGATCGACACACGGCATAGTAGAGGGCGCTACGGCGTGAGTGCCGGGGGCGGTCGATGTGGATCCGACAGGCGGGGAGAGAAAGCAACAATGGCATCACGTCGGGACGAGCTGAATGCGTATTCGTTCGCTCGAAAGCGCACGAATGCGGCATTTCTGAAGCCGCTGCCGAACGGTTCGATCGAGAGCGCCCCCCGCCCCCTCAAGGCGGTGGTACCCAGCATCGTGATGGGCGTTGTCATCCTCGTGGGATTCGGTGCCTGTGGCATTCTCAAGCCGGTTGCCCCGCAAGGCTGGGACGAGATCGGGAAGAATGTCATCGTCGGGGACGAATCCACCACGCGCTATATCGTCCTGCAGGGCAAGGACAAGCAGAAACTGCTGCACCCCATCCTTAACCTCTCCTCCGCCCGGCTGCTTATCGACCCGAAGTTCAAGGTGGTCAAGGTCAAGGAATCCGAGCTGGACGGAAAGATCCCGCACGGTCCGGCCATCGGTATTCCCTACGCCCCCGACCGGCTGCCTTCCACCGAGGACGCCGACAAGCCGAAGACCTGGGCGGTGTGCAACCGCCCCGGCAGCGGCCTCAACAGCAAGCCCCAGCAGGCCGTGTTCGTCCTGGGGGACAAGGACAAGAAGGCCGTCGAGGGCAAGAACAGGGTCGCCCCCCGTCAGGCGCTGTACGTCGAGGACCCCGAGAAGAAGAGGTGGCTGGTCGACAGCGAGGGCAAGGCCTTCGAGTTCAACGGCGGAAGCGAAGCGGTCAACGACAGGCTGCGCCGCATGATCTTCGGCTCCGCCCAGCCGCAGCAGGTGTCGCAGGAGTTCATGGACACCCTCCTCGTCCTCCCGCGCCAGCTCGGGATCACCATGCCCGTGGTCTCCGGCGCGGGCGGAGAGACCACCGACCCCAAGGTCCCGGAGCGGGCCAAGAAGATCGGCTCGATCCTCCAGGACAGCACCGGCCAGAAGTACGTCGTCGAGCGGGACGGCGTCGAGCAGGTGTCGGGCTTCATCGCGAACCTCCTGGAGGAGGGGGCGAACGCGGACAAGGTGAACGGCGACGGTTCGCCGATCAAGCCCGAGCCCATCGCCGTCAACGCCGTCGACCCGAAGTCGGACGACGCGGGGAACGCGACGAACTTCATGGGCGAGATCGCCAGCGGCTTCCCCCGCCCGTGGCCGTCCGAAAGCCTCTCGGTGGCCAACGACTTCGAACACGGCTCCATGACCGGCGGGCTGACCAGGCCTACGCGCAACGGTGTGTCCTGCAGCGTCTACAACGGCAAGAACATCAAGCTCCCGGGCGGCGAGGAGAAGCAGCTCGGCTACCCGAACGGTGTGCCGGACATGCAGACCTGGGTCGGCGACGACTACCCGGTCAAGATCGCCACCGGCGCCAACTCGTACGTCACTCCGGGCAGCGGCCTGCTGTACACGGAGGTGCGCAACCCCAAGACGAAGACCGGCAGCCAGTTCCTGATCACCGACACCGGACTGCGTTATCCGCTGCCGAGGAACAACGACAGCGACAGCAAGTCCGGCAAGGCCGACGACGAACAGGACAAGGCGAAGATCCACCTCGGCTATGAGGGCACGCATCCGCCGCTGATCCTGAAGGCCTGGTCCGAACTCCTCTCGGCCGGCCCGTCGCTGGACATTCAGAGCGCCAAGAAGCCGCAGTCGTCCTGAGATGAGCGAAGGCCGCACCGAGTCCCGGGGAAACCGGCATTCGGTGCGGCCTTCGGCGTACTCCGGATTCCCCCGCTCCCGCTTTTCTTCCGGGGCCGCGACGGACTTCTCGATGTGATCTTCGCCGGTCCGGCCCTGTTGGCGAATGACCGATAGCGGTACATCTGTCCGTTTCTCGTGAACAACGTTTCACTGACGGCCAGTTGACATTGTTGTGATCCCGTCACAACAGCGCTCCCCCTGTTGGGAACAGCCATATCGAGTGGTTAAAGTAGCCAAAGGCGTCAGCAGGAGATGCCTGCCGCGCGAGCGCCTGTGGCTGCCCGGTGCGGTACGACGTACAAGTCTCATGGGGGACGTTGACTATGGCTGGTCAGCAGTACACAACCACCGAGGAGGAGATGGTCGCGTTCAGCGGCAAGATCTCCTCGGTCAACCAGTCGATCCAGGGCGAGATCTCGCGCCTGAACACGGTCGTCGACACCATCACGTCTGGTTGGAAGGGTGCTGCGGCCTCCTCGTACAACCAGCTCCAGTCAAAGGTGAACGAGGACGCCACCCGTCTCAACCAGCTCCTGGGTGAGATCAAGGAAGCGATCGACCAGACCACCAAGAACTACTCCGCCTCCGAAGAGGAGCAGGCGCAGTCGATCTCGCACATCTCCGCCTCGGCTTCCCCGTTCGGATGATGGGGCCGCGCCGCTGACCGCGGCGCACGGCCCAGCCGCCGCAGCCCGGGCCCGCCGGTCGTACCGCCGGCCCGCTGTGGTGCGTGAATCGACCAGCATCATCAACTCCTGAGGAGACACCATGTCAGGCCAGATCCTCGTTAATTTCGCGACGATCTCGCAGGCCAGCTCCGACGTGCGCGGAACGGCCAACAACATCCGTCAGCAGCTCGACGACCTCGAGGCGGGCGTCAAGAAGATCGCCGCGAGCTGGGAAGGTGCGGCGCAGGAGGGCTACCAGGCCCGCCAGCGCGAGTGGGACCAGCGTGCCGCTTCCCTGCACTCGACGCTCGAGGCCATCGCCAAGGCGCTGGACCAGGCCGCTCAGAACTACCAGGCCACTGAGCACAAGAACTCCGGCATCTGGGGAGGCTGACCTTCGGTCAGTCGAGCCGGATACGGCCAGACCTGAGCAGCCCGGCTGCTCGCACAGTGGTCCATGAGGGCGAGCGCGCTGCATCAGTGCGCTCGCCCTTCTGCCGTCCACCACCCCTTCACTCCTCCGCCTCCTTCCTCTCACCCTTCATTCCTGCCTAATTCGCCACACATGGAGAGCTGAAAGCCCGTGGGATCTCGCGCCATTGGTCACCGAGCCGGGCACCGCCGCCGAGCGGCGGGTGCACTGGTCACGGCGGCGTGCATCGTCGGCCTGTCGAGTGCCACCGCCGCACCGGCGGTCGCGGACCCGAACGTGCCGCTCAACAGTGGTGAGTGCAAGTTCGGCACCAACGACATCAAAGAGACCCCCTGGTCGCTCCAGCGCCTCCTGACCAACCAGATGTGGGCCGACACCAGAGGGAAGGGCGTCAAGGTCGCCGTCATCGATACCGGCATCGACGCGGGCAACTCGCAGATCAAGCCCAACATCGGAGGCGGCGGCAAGAAGTTCGTCCCCGGCGAGGGCAAGCCGACCGACGATCGGGTCGGCCACGGCACCAAGGTGGCGGGCATCATCGCCGCCATTCAGAAGCCGGGTTCGGGTTTCCACGGAATCGCCCCTGAAGCGACCGTCATTCCGCTGCAGCAGACTACCGAGGAGAAGGCCGGCACCGCCGCGAGCCTCGCCGCCGCCATCGACCACGCGGTCGGGCTGGGGGTCGACATCATCAACATCTCCCAGGGCACGGACGCCGGCCGGGAGAAGCTGGTGCCCCTCAGGGCGGCGATCCAGCGAGCCGCCCAGAAGAACGTCCTCATTGTCGCGTCGGCCGGAAACGACGGCGCGAGCGGCAAGGAAAAGAACATGTATCCCGCCGCGTTCCAGGAGTTCGACAACGTCCTGTCCGTTGCCGCCTCGGACCGCAACAATGAGCGCGCCCCCTTTTCCCAGCCCGGAAAATGGGTCGACATCGCCGCGCCCGGCGTGAACATGGTTTCCACCGTCCCTGATGGCGGCAACTGCGTCGACCAGGGCACCAGCTTCGCCGCACCCTACGCCGCGGGCGCCGCGGCCCTCCTGATCGCGAAGCACCGGAACGAGGTCCCGAAGTGGACCCCGCAGCAGGTCATCTGGCACCTGGAGCAGACCGCGGAGCGTGTGCGCCCGAAGGCGGACCAGAACATCGGCTGGGGCGTCGTCGACCCGGTGGCCGCCCTCAACGACGACACCAGGCCCACCGCCGAACCCCAGCCGGACAAGCCCTCCAACGCGGCTGACGGCTCCAACATCTTGCCGGCCGCCGTCACCATCGGTGAATCCGCCGAGGAACGACGCGCCCGCATCTCCATCTACATTGTCGGCGGCGGCCTTCTTGCCGTCGCCGCGGTCGTCGGCTCCGCCATCGCGCTCCGCGACTGGCGTCGGAAGAACGCATAGCACACACGGGGAGGCCAGGTATGGCTAACGATTCCTATCGCGTTGATCTCGACAGACTCGATGAGGTCGTCAAGAAGCTCAACAACGTGCTCAAGGACATGCAGAGCGCCTCGGGCAAGGCCAAGAGCGGGACGCATCTGCCGGACGGCGCGCTGGGCAAGGGCTTCGAGGAAGAGCGCGAACTTCGGCAGACGCATCGCGAGATGAAGGAATTCATCGAGGAGTTTGTGCTCAGTAAGCTCGAGGGCCTGATCGACGATCTTCAGAAGAAGACTACGAGGACTCATGGTGCCTATCAGGACCAGGAGCAGAGCACGAGCAATGCGTTGAAGAACGGCCAGTCTTCAACGCAGAACAAGTACTCCTGATCGACGGCAATGAGTTCGCAGAGGAAGAGGGGGCAGGGGCGTGGGTAGTTACGCGGACAGTAAGTACGCACCACAGGACAAGTGCTATGCCATCGAGAACACCACGAAGTTTCACAAGATCGACTTCACGACGCTGAAGGCCATGGTGGCCGATGCGAAGCCGGAGACGGTCGCCGGCGTTTCCCACGCGTGGAAACAGGTACACGACGCGATGGTGGCCGACAACGGCGGTGGCATCCGCGCGTACTTCGACAAGGCCATCGACGAGGTCTTGGAGCACTGGGAGGGCGACGCTGCGGAGGCGTTCCGCAAGCGCGCCAAGAGGATCAGCGAAAACATCGGGAACGGCGCTCTGTATGCCAAGAACGTCAGCGCAGGCATGGGCCGTGCACATGAGGCCCTGAGCGAGTACAAGAAGCACCTTGACGGCATGGAGATGCCTGACTTCGGCGACCGGGCCTGGGACTGGGCGACCGACAACATCGCCCGCCAGGACGAGAAGGCGGACTCGCAGCTGGCCAGCGGTAAGAGCGCGACTCAGGTCGTCGAGGACAACGAAGATGACCTGTCGGCCCAGAAGGAGACCCAGCTGAAGGCTGCGGCGACCATGGAGTACCTGGGTGCCGCCTACCGGACCAACGCTGTGGCCATTGGTAAGCCCAATGGTCGCGTTGACGACCCGAACGAGATCCAGCCGCCGGACAACCCGGGAGTCCCGCCGGTTCATTACCCTCTCCCGGGAAGCGTCACCAAGCCCAAGGGGATGTCCAAGGGTTCAATGAAGCCCCTGGGGCAGGGGCCGGGGTTCTCGAGCGACGGCCTGAAGACGCCGGGGATCAACGGCGGCATCGGAAACACGATGCCGGGCAAGGGCTCCTTCACGCCGCCGAGTGTGGGTACGGGGCTTGACAGCGTCACTCTGCCGCAAGCGCCCACTGGTCCAGGCGGCGGTGTCGGTGTCCCAGGTGGCGCCGGTGGTGGCCCTGGTACCGGAGGCCTGAGTGGTGGTGGCGGTCCCGGCGGTATCGGGGGCGGCCCGGGCGGCGTTCCCGGTATGCCGGGCGGTATGGCCGGCCGCGGCACGCCCGGCGGACGCACCGGCGGGACCGTTGGTGGTCGCCCTGGTGGTACGTCCGCCGGAGCTGGGGCAGCCGGCCGTGGAGCAGGCCGTCCGGGCATGCCCGGTATGGCTGGTGCCGGTGCGGCGGGCGCCAAGGGCGGCGCCACGGGCGCTGGTGCGGCAGGCCGTGGCGGTGGTCTCGCCCGCCAGAAGGGTGGCCTCGTCGGCGGCGGTACCGGAGGCAAGGGAGTCGGTGGCACCCAGGGCGGCTCGGGTCTGCACCGCAGCCGCGGCGGCGCCCAGTCGGGTGAAGGGGCTTCCGGTAGCCGGCGTCCGGCTGGGATGCCCGGGGCGCACGGTATGCACGGTGCCAAGGCCAAGGACGACAAGGGGCAGAACGGCGAGCGCCCGGACTACCTGGTCGAGGACGAAGAGACCTGGACGCCCGAGCGCAATGTGGCTCCGAAGGTCATTGAGTAGCTAGCCTTCGGGTGTGACAGCGGCGGAAACGAGGTGGGCCCGCAGTCCTTCGGGCTGCGGGCCGCAACCTGTTGAGGAGAGGTGTTACAGCATGGGCTTCACGCGGACGCTGCGTGCGGTGGGTGGCGTAGCGGTGGCAGGAGCGCTGCTCTTCACCGCCGCGCCTACCGCTTCGGCGGACTACATCAGGGACGGACAGTGGGCGCTTGACGCGTTCAATCCGCAGAAGGTGTGGAAAGAGTCGACCGGTAAGAACGTCACCGTTGCGGTCATCGACTCCGGTGTCAATGGGGATCACGTCGACCTCAAGGGCAATGTGCTTCCAGGGAAGAGCTTTGCCGACGGGGGCGGTACGGCAGACCACGAGACTGATGATGATCACGGAACGGCCATGGCCGCGTTGATCGCGGGCCACGGCCACGGACCTAACCATGGCGACGGAATCATGGGTCTGGCGCCGGATGCCAAGATTCTTCCCATCAAGACCAATGACACGATTGGTGGTTCCTCCAACAGCGTCGACGGTCCTATCCGCTACGCAGTTGATCACGGTGCAAAGGTCATCAACATGTCCTTTGTGACTCCTCGCTTGGATGAGCAGGAAAAAGCCGCGATCAACTACGCCGTAAAGAAGGATGTGCTGCTAGTTGGTGGCTCCGGCAATGAGGGGTCAAGTAAGCCGCTCTATCCGGCTGCAGCGCCTGGCGTGCTGGGGGTAGGGGCAGTGGCCAAGGACGGCACGGTCCTTGGTCTGTCGAACTATGGCCCCCACATCCGCCTGATTGCTCCGGGTGAGAAGATCTACTCAGCCGGAACTTCCCCGAAGTATCGGCAAGGTACGGGCACCTCCGACGCCACGGCCTACGTATCCGCCGCCGCGGCCCTCGTTCGTTCGAAGTTCCCGGATCTCACCGCGGGTCAGGTCGCCAATCGGCTCACGAAGACGGCGATCACTCCCGATGGCAAGACGGGCATCACGTCGCCCGACCCCAAGTACGGCTACGGCGTGATTCGTCCGTACCGGGCCCTCTCGGAGGACATCCCCGACGGGTCGAAGAACGGGCCGCTCACGATGCCGAAGGATTCTGAGCCTTCTGCCGGCGCGGGTGCGGATGCTCCGGGGAACGAAGCTCAGGAGAGCGCGAGCGACAAAGCGGGCAGCCTGAGCCCCCTCGCGCTCGCCGGTATTGCTCTCGGCGTGGTTGTCGTGCTGGGAATTGTCATCGGTGTGGTCGTTGCCGCGAAGAAGCGCCGCAATGGTCCGCCTCCTGGTGGCACTGGCTTCGGTGGTCCGGGTGGCGGCTCCGGAGTTCCGCCCCAGCAGCAGTTCGGTGCCTACCCGCAGCCGGGAGGCCCTGGTGCTTACCCGCAGTCGGGAGCACCTGGTGCTTACCCGCAGTCGGGAGCGCCTGGCGCTTACCCGTCGGCACCTCCCACTCAGCCTCCGGGGCAGTGAGATCTCCTCGTCTTCGCTGTAGAGATCTCCGGGTGGTAATCAGGCGCCGGACCGCCGCAATTCGCTAGGGCACCTCTCCTCGAAACGAGCTGGTGGCAGGCGCCTGGTGTAGTAGCGGGCCACCGCGCAGTCGCAGTTCCGGGCAATCGGATGGGGCCCACAGCCGAGGAGGCTGTGGGCCCTTTTGCTGTGACCGTGGGACGCCGGATCAGCCGAAGACCGAGCGGACCTCGTCCGTTACGCCCTGGTTGCGGGTGGCCGCGCCGCCGGTGTGGCGGTCGGTGTGGCGCTGGGCGGCGTCGAGGCCTCGGTTGGTGAGGTCTTGCCTGGCGTGGTCGATGTAGGTGCCGGGGTCGGTGAGGCTGGTGACGCCGTCCTTGTACTCCTGGGCGCCTTCCTTGATGCCGTCGACGTATTCGCCGGCCTTGTCCTTGGCGATGTCGGTGGTTTCGCCCCAGTCGATTCCGTCGCGGGCGCCGAAGTGGCTCTCGATGCCCTGTTGCGCGACGTTCTGGGCCATCTCCGTGGCGGCTTCCTGGGCCTTGGCCTTGCCCTCTTCGACGATTTTGTCCCGGGCGATTTCCTTCGCCTGATCGACGACCTTGTCCTTGACGGTTTCCTTGACCGTCTTCTTCACATAGTCCGCCGCAATCTTGCGGGCTTCCTTGGACACGGCCTTCTTCGCCATCTTCTTGATGGCGTCCATGGTGGCATGCTCCATGGCCTTGGTGGCCGCCTCCATGACCTCGCGTTTGATCTTGTCGAGGATCTGACGGACGATCACTCGCGTCGCCTGAGTGGCGCCTGCGGCACCGATCTCGGACAGACCGAGTGTGAAGGGCGCGGCGGCCTGTGCCGCGATGATTTCGGCGGCCAGAATCACGAGCTGGACAATGACCGCGATTTTCCCGGCGAGAACGGCGAGGGCGGCCGCGTCGAAGGCGAGAGCGATGACTTCAGCGGCCGCGGCGGCGTCGCGGAGGTAGTTGTCCCCGCTGTCTCCGCCGCCGGAGAAGGTTCCCCATTCGTTCGCAAAGCCCTCGATCGCATCACCGGAGTTGGCGGAGACGACTTCATTGGCTGCCGAAGAGCCCTGCGAGGATGCTTGATTGACCGACTCGGCGAAGTTGCGCCAGGCCTGCGCGCATTCGTGGAGCTTGTCCTCGTCGGCGTCCGGCCAGTTGTAGCCGAGGAGGTCCAGGACCCAAGCTACCTCGCTTGGCAGCGTCAATGACACAGTAATCGTCCCCCGTGCAGTTGTAGCCGATTGCGGAGTGCAATGGTGGTGGAGAAGAAGGAGAAGAGAGGCTGATGGCGCGCATCAGGGGGCGGGGCGCGGGGCTCAAAGGGCCGGCCCGGGCTCATGGGTGGCGGGACGGGCGTCAGATGGCCGGGCGGCCGACCGCGCTGATGGTGTGAATGCCCTGCTCGTCGGATTCGGTGTACGAGACGGCCATGTTCTGGAGCTTGTCGCCAATACCTTCGAGGCGTTCGCCCAGGGAGTCCATCGACTCGAACATGCCGTCCCTGATGGGCGTGTAGATCGTTTCGAAAATATCGCCGAAGTCGCAGTTCTCCCAGGGGCTGCCAAGGCCTTCAAGATCGTCTTGGAGCTTCTTCGACGCCTTGGAGAAATCGCTGCCGATGTGCACGAACGCGTTGCCCTGTGTGCGCAGCACATCCGGCTCTACATCAAACGCCTTGCCTGCCACCACTGCCCCCGTATTGCGGGATGTCCCGCGCAGATACTTGTCGCATCCTTAACGATTCCACATTAGGCGATCTGAACGCAGACATGTCAAGGCGAGGGGTGTGGAGGGAATGTGGGAGTCCTGTCGCATCAACAGCGTTTGGATTCGGGGGAATTGACCCACCTGGGGCATTGGTGAATCTTGTGGGGCGGCATGGATGTGCGTGCCGCGACGGCGTATTGAAAGGGAAGGTTAAATATTGGTACGCCGTTGGTCAATCATTTGGATTTCCGGGGCGGAGTGACGGGTGGTGAGTTCTCGGTGTGCGGTGTTAGGTGTTCGGTGTTGAGTGTCCGGCGTCGGCGGGCCAAAGGGCCCCTTCGTGGAGCGAGTTGAAGCTCGGCTCGGGGATCGGGGCGGACCGGCGATCACTCGTCCCGTAGCATTCCCGCTCATGGACGTACCCGGCGATGAAGAGCCCCTCTCTGAGACTTATGTGGGACTGACGCCTCGTCAGGCCCGGCGAATACGCATCGTCCTGGCCTCGGTGCTGATGGCCGCGATGGCCGGGGTGCTCGTGGTGCGCCTGGCGTCGCGCACATCGGTGCTGGTGGTCGGGGTGTACGGAGCCGCACTGGTGCTCTGCGGTGTGGTGATCGAACTCAGCCGTAACGGGCGCACCCGGCTCGGCACCTGGTTGCTGGGCATCGGCCTGGCGGCCGCCCTCGCCTCGGACTGGCTGCTGTTGCCCTGAGGTGAGGCCGGGGAGGACCGGGGAGAAGGGAGGGCAGCCCCAGCCCCCCCGATCAAAGCCCCCAGCCCCCGGTCAAAACCCCCAGACCCCCAGACCCCCAGCCCCTCAGAACAACCCGTGCCACATCTGCTCAATGACCAGCGACCACCAGTTGCTGTCATCGTCCAGGGCCCAGGAGTCGATCGCCGCGATCTGGTCCTGGAAGGTGGCGACCGCCGTTCCCGCCGCGTACGGGTCCATGCCCTGCATCTGCCGGCGCGTGGTGACCAGCAGGGCGAGCGAGCGGAGGTAGGCGGACAGGGTGCGGTTGACGAACCGGCCGCCGCCCGAGGACGGTTGGACCGCCCAGACGGTGCCGACCAGGTTCTGGTTCTCCTCCGCGGCGGTGCACTGGACGGCGAGCGTGTAGAGGCCGTCGCTGCCGATCCGGACGTAGCCGGCGAGGGTGGCCAGGGTCTGCTCCTGGGCCTCGGTGCCGGTTTCCCGCAGGTAGGTCGCCACATCCGGGAACAGTCCGCCGGCGGGCGGGGAGTCCGGCCGGTCGGCGGTGAAGAAGTACGGCACCTGAGCCGGCAGACCGGCCCAGACCAGGGTGTTCTTCGTGGCCTCGGGCAGCCGGCCGGTGGCGAGGTCATCGGCGTCCGGGCGGGTGACGCCCTGGGGCCCGAAGACCTCCACGAGGTGCTTGCCGAGCGCCACGTCCCGCATCGGCGGTGCGGCCTCGACCCGCTGCGGCACCGGCAGCCGGTGCGGCCGCGGCGGTGGCTGCTGTCCCGCCAACTGGTGCATCAGCGCGACGTGCTGCAGCAGTCCGGCGATGCCCTCGGCGCGCTCCTCGGGCCGCATGCCGTAGCCCTGGGTGCAGGAGAACGTGGCGTTCGGGAAGGTGCGGAGGATGAAGTCGCCGGGGTAGCCGCCGGGCAGGAGTGCCGACCGCAGATCGGTGTGGACCGCGCGGACGTTCGCGGGGTGCACCCCCAGCCGCTGCAGCTCGTCGAAGAGCTGGAACTCGGCGGGCGGCAGTCCGGGCGCCGAGACACGGGCGAGGCTGGTCTCCTCGCCGGTCGCCGGGTCGGGGTAGGTCGCGACGGCGGTGTTGCCGGGGCCGGTGACCGGCGGCTCGGCGGGTGCCGCCGGAGCCGCGGCGGCGCCGGCACCGTGCTTCTGCTGGTACATCCGCACGACCTCGTCGACCGGTACGGACGGCCACACCGTCAGCTCGCCGGACGTCCGGTCCACGACGCCGCAGGCGGCACCGACCTCGGCGGGCGGGCGCCGCTGCCCCGTCTGCGGGTCGACCTCCGGGGGCGGCGGTACGGCCCACACCACCCAGCCGAGGTCGAACTCCTGCATGGCCACCTCGCGCGGGGGACCCTGATGTCCCTCGGGGTTGAGCCAGCGGGCGGCGGTGGCATGTGCCTGCGCCTGGTTGATCACGAGTGGTCTCCTTCGAGGCCGTCGGAAGCGTCGGAGTCGGCGGAGCCGGTGCGCTGGGCCGGCACGGTGGGGGTGGCCGCGGGTGCCGCGGCGAGGATCTGCCGGGCGGTCACCCCGCGTGCGGTGGCGACGACAAGCACCCCGTCGGGCGAGAGATCGGCGCCGGTGAGCGGGGTGTCCGAGAGCAGCGCGGCCACCACCTCCTGACCGGCGCGGTCCCAGACCCGCAGATAGTCGGCGCCCCGGCTGAACCCGAAGGGCGCCGCCGCCTTCGCCTCCTCGGAGGGCAGCCGCACCTGCGCCGGGTCGGCGTCGACATATCCGGGCCGCAGCAGATCGTGCAGGAGCAGCGCCGAGCCGCCGGCCTCGGAGGAGTCGCCGTCCGGGCCGGGCATCGTACGGGAGCCGGGGGTGCCCTCGGGGACGACGAGGGCGGCAACGGGACGGGGAGCGGCCGCGCCGGACGCCGGTAGAGGTCCTTCCCCGCCGGCCGCCCCGGCGCCGTCCGCGCCCGGGGCCGTCGCGGTCGTACCGTCCCCGCCCTCCTGGGCCAGGGAACCGGTGGTCACGGCGCGGACGCCGGCCAGTGGCACGCTCCACAGCGTGCGCCACGGCAGGGCGAAGTCGAGGGTGTGCAGCGCCTCCGCGTACGGCGCCAGCCCGTCCTCGACGAAAGCGGTCTCCAGAAACGCCGCCCGCATGCCGGCCGGGGCCTGGGAGCGGGTCAGCAGCGGAGCGGTGCGCAGGTACGTACGGGCCGGGGCGCCCAGCTGCTCCAGCGGTACGGCCTCGATGGCGGCCCGCATCGTCACCGGGTCGGCGTGGGCGAACAGGCCCGGGTCGGTGAGGAGTTGGGGCAGCAGACCGGCGTCGAGGGTGTGGGCGGCGAGATGGTCGCGGATGTACGGATCGGCCTTGGACCAGTTCTGCTGCGGCACCGCTTCCAGCAGCGCCATGGCGATCTTGGTCTGGGCGTCCCGGACGTCCGGCAGCCCGGAGCGGATCTCCTCGGCGATCCCCGGGTGCTGCAGACGCAGCAGCGTACGGCCGCCGTCGGCCCCGGCCCCGGCCCCGTCCTCGTCGTCCGCGTCCCCGGTCTGCTCGACCGGCTGGATGAATGGCGCGGCCAGCAGCATGCCGTCGGCGAGGTCCTGGCTCATGTCCCGTCCGGCCACGGCGCTCGCCAGCGCACCCCACAGCTGGACGGGCAGCCCCTCGCCCTCCGCGAAGGCGAGCGGAGCCAGCAGCAGCCGCAGGGTCTGCGGATCGGCGCCCAGCCGGCGGGCATGCAGATCGAGGGCCTCGCCGACGCTGCCGGGCAGCAGGGTCTCGTCCGCCGGGTCGAAGCCCTCGGGCTGCATGAGCAGGGACTGCACGGCGAGCTGGACGGTCAGCCGACTGCCGTCCGCGCGCCGGGCGAGGGATTCGGCGAGCGTCCGGCGCACGGCCGGGTCGGTGGTGAAGGGGAGTCCGGGCGCCCCGGCGTCGGGGTCGAGCGCGGTCAGGGCGTGCAGCACCAGACCCTCGGGGTCGGCCCACTCGGGCGCATCGAGATCGATGATCTGCACCTGGCCGGGCGGCAGCGCCTCGGCCAGCTCCGCGGCCAGCTCGCGCGGCACATCGGCGAGCAGCTGCACCTTTTCGGCGGCGGCGAGCGGCTTGAGCACCTCCCGTACGAGGCGGGCCGGCTCGTTGGCGGCACGTACCGGGCCGGCCCGGTCGACATCCGGCACCACAATCGTCACCGGCTCTTCACGAGCGGCGAGTTCGGGGCAGATGTCGTCACGGCGGTCCGCGCTCAGTCCGAAATGATCGGCGATGAGCCACAACACCTGTGCCGCGGTGCGCCCCGAGGGGCTCGGTACGGCGGGCGCCGGCAGGTCCGGGGGCACGGTCGCCGGGTCCAGGTCGTCCAGCGGCAGCTGCTTGCGGTAGCCGGGATCGCACATCATCAGGAAGCCGGTGACCAGGCGCGAGCGCCCGCTGCCCGGGTTTCCGGTGAGCACGACGACGCGCGGGGCGCCGGGCCACCGCATCCGCCAGGCCGCGAGCGCGCGGAGCGCCGCGGTGCGGCCGCCGACAAACGGATGAGGTGCGTATCCGGCCGCTGCGGCGTTTCCTTCATCTGAGGCGCTCATGGCTTCCTCGTCCCCCATCAATCCCGCCTCCACCTTTGTGGATTCCTGCGTGTACCGGCTCGATCCTATGATCCGGACCGCGCGCACGGGACGGCGCGGGGGTGGCTGTGCCGGAACTGGAACACGCAGGCCGGGACCTTGCCGGGCGACTGCGTCAGGTGGCTCGCGAGTCGCGCGTTAAGTGAGTTGTCCCCTGGGTGTGATGTGGAGAAAGCGGGAATGCCCTGTGCCGAAAGGAAGCAGATCTGCCCGAGGAATCCGGCGGCCGATCTGCTTTCTTCCGTATCGCCTCTATGGACTCTTTGAACTGATTTCGGCGGCGGAAAAGATCGGCCGCTCCCGCCGCACCGCCGCCCGGCATCGCGCGGGCGGTGGCCGGTCAGCCCCGGTGCCCGCCGCCCCGGCCGCCGCGCCGCGGAGTGGACACGATGTTGCCCGTCGGACCGTCGCGCTCGGCGCGCTCCTCGTCCTCCTTGGCTTCCTGCTCCTTCTGCCAGGCGGCGAACTTCTCGCGCGACTCCTCGCGCTCCGCCATGGTCTGGTTCTCCGCGGCCCGCCGGATCTCGTTCATCCGGTCGCCCAGCGCGTCCATGTACCGCGGCGTCTCGATCGCGTCCTTCATGCCGATGCGGCCGGACAGCACCTCCTGGGCCATCTCCTGGAGCTTGCCGCCGACGTTGGGGTTCTCCGCCAGGACCTTCAGTGCCTTACGCAGCCGGTGTGCCTGCTCCGGATCCTGGGCGACGTCCATCAGGTCCTCGTCCTGGATCTGCCGTTCGTTGCTCATCCCTGCCCCCTTGAACGTGATGGCACAGCAACCGCGTGTGCTGCACCGGCGTCCTGAAGTCTAATGACGGATGTGAACAGGTCGTCAAGGAGGGGCTTGTCGGTATTGCCGCATATTGCTCCGTATGCATTCCGCGGTTCGCCGTCCGCCCGCTCCGGAGAGGGCTTCGTGCCTATTGCGGGTGTGCTAGACCTGAGGCGATGTTGGCAGGTAGCTGTCATTCAATTCGGGGAGAAATGATGTCCGACGAAGTCCGGCTCAGTACAGAGGAGTTGCACAAGCTCGGTGCGACCTTCGAGATACGCGCGGAAGAACTGGGCCGGCAGCTTGCCGCATTCAGACGACGGGCCGATGCCGAGGCCCTTCGGGACGGTTTCGGCAGCGAGGAGGAGGCCCGGCCGTTCCGTGAGCTGTACGAACAGGCCGAGCAGGCGCTCGTCCAGCTGCAGCAGCGGCTCGCCGAGGTCGGCGGAGGGATCAAGGAGACCGTCGCGAATACGCAGGCGGCCGAGGAAGAGCTGGTCGAGATGATGCGGAGCGTCAAGTGAGCGAGCGACGCAACCCCGAAGCCCTGCACGAAGCGGCGGCCGGCTGGCGGGAGATGGGCAAGCACCTCGACGGGCTCGTCCGCGATCTGGACCGGCACGTCGGCACCGCCGCCGCGGCCAACTGGCACGGCCCGGCCGGTGAGGCGTTCGCGGGGGAGTGGCACCGCCTCAAGCGGTCCGTCGACGACGCCCTGCCGGCCTTCGAACTGGCCGCCGCCGACCTGGAGAACGCGGCCGCCGCACCCCCCGAGGACAAGGGCGGCGAGGAACACCACGAGGCACCGCCGGTGAAGAGCTCCGCCACCACGCAGTCGTCGTCCGGCCCCGAGGTCGCCTACGGCTTCATGGCGCTCGGCCAGCTCGCCAACGGCCTCGGCGGCGCGTTCGGCAAGCGCGGCGGGGGCGGCGGCCAGTCGCGGGGACCGGTCGTACGGCACACCTGGGAGACCTCCACGGCCGCGCAGGGGCCCGACCCGTTCGGACCGGCGAAGCACGGCGACGCCAAGACGCGTGGCGGCGAGGGCATCGCCAAGGGCGCACGGACCCAGCCGGACGTCGCGGAGCCGGCCCCCGGCGAGGAGCGGGCCCCGAAGGCCGGGCAGGACAAGAAGGGGACGGCCGCCGAGCCCGCCGCCGCTGCCGCCACCGGCGGCGACGCCCGCGCCAAGGGCGCCCCGGCGTCCGGCGGCGAGGCTCCGGGCCAGCCCGCTCCCGACGTCACCCAGCACGGCGCGTTCGGCTGACCGCGCCCGGCCACCGGCCGGCACCGGCGCGAACGCACCGCGCACCGAAGAAAAACGGCGGTGGGGCGCCCCTCCCAGGAGGGACGCCCCACCGCCGTTCCGTGTCCGGCCGGTCAGCGGCCGTTCGCCGGCAGCCAGCCCGTCTGGACCAGCTGCGCACCGCGCTTACGCGTGATGAACGTGGCCCGTCCGGGCGTCAGGCTCTGGCCCTTGATGTTGCCCATCAGCGGACCCTCGGCCGGATCGGCGGAGAGGATCAGACCCTGGGCACCGAGCTCCTTGGTGCGCTGCATCACGGGCTCGAAGGACGACCGTCCGGCGCCCGAGGAGCTGCGCGCGATGATGAGGCGCAGACCCAGGTCACGGGCGAACGGCAGGTACTCCAGCAGCGGCTGCAGCGGGTTGCCGCTGCTGGTCGCCACCAGGTCGTAGTCGTCCACGATGACGAACGCGTCCGGCAGGTCGTACCAGCTGCGGTTGCGCAGCTGCTCCGGCGTGACGTCCGGGCCCGGCATCCGCCGGCCCAGCGAACCGGCCAGACCGCTGATGACCTCCTGCAACTGCGGCCCCGCGGCGCAGTACTTGTACAGGTGGCTCTCGGGAACCTCGCCGAGCAGCGCACGACGGTAGTCGGAGACCACCATCAGCGCCTTGTCGGACGGGTACCGCTCGGCGATCTGCTTGGTCAGCAGGCGCAGCAGCGACGACTTGCCGGACTCGCTCTCGCCGTAGATGACCAGCAGCGGGTCGGTCTCGAAGTCGATGAACGCCGGCGACAGCGTCGTCTCGTCGACACCGATCGCGATCCCGTGGTCCGGGTAGTCGCTGCCCTTGGGCAGCTCGTTGACGTGCAGCATCGTCGGCAGCATCCGCACCGCGGGGGCGGGGTCGCCCTGCCAGTGCTCGCTGACCGTCGACACCAGGTTCGCGATGCCGTCGCTGAGCGTCTCCGGGTCGCTCATCCCGTCCAGCCGCGGCAGCGCCGCCAGGAAGTCGAGCTTCTCGGGGGACATACCGCGACCGGGCTTGCCCATCGGGACGTTCTCCGCGCGCTTGCGGTCGAACTCCGACTCCATCGGGTCACCCAGGCGCAGCTCGACGCGGTTGAGGAGCTGGTCGCGCAGCGCGGGACGCACCTCGGTGTAGCGCGCGCCGGCGATGATCAGGTGGACACCGAAACCGAGACCCCGGGCGGCGATATCCAGGATCACCGGGTCCATCTGCTCGTAGTCGGTCTTGAACGTCGCCCAGCCGTCGATGACCAGGAAGACGTCGCCCCACTTCTGGTCGGGGTAGGTGCCCGCGGCCCGCCGCTGGCGGTAGGTCCCGATCGAGTCGATGTTGTTGGCCCGGAAGAACTCCTCACGCTCGTTGAGGATGCCGACGACCTCGGAGACCGTACGGCGCACCTTCTCCGCGTCCAGACGCGAGGCGACACCACCGATGTGCGGCAGGCCCTCCATGGACAGCATGCCGCCGCCACCGAAGTCGAGGCAGTAGAACTGCACCTCGGCCGGGGTGTGGGTGAGCGCGAACGAGGCGATGGCGGACCGGATCAGCGTGGACTTACCGGACTGCGGACCACCCACGACCAGACCGTGACCGGCACCGGCGGAGAAGTCCAGGTACATCACGTCACGCCGCTGCTCGAACGGCTTGTCCACCAGCGCGACCGGCACCACGAGCTTGCCGAGCGCGGTGTACTCCGGTGCGTGCACACCCCGTTCGGGCGTGACCGCGAGCGTCGGCAGCAGCTGGTTGACCGTCGGCGGCTCGTCCAGCGGCGGCAGCCACACCTGGTGCGCCGGCGGGCCCTGGCCCTGCATGCGCTGGACGATGACATCGAGCACGGTGTCGGCGAGCGCGTCGTCCTGCTCCGGGGCGACCGGCTCGACCGGCGTGGGGTCCTCGATGATCTGCTCGACGACCGGGGCCGCGGTGAACGGCACCGGCAGCCGCCGCGTCCGGCTGCCGCCGGCGCCGCCGCCGGCACCGGGACCGCGGTAGGGACCCGAGACGTACGCGGCCTTGAACTGGACCATCGTCTCGGTGTCGTACTTGAGGATGCCGGAACCGGGGACGTTCGGCAGGTGGTAGGCGTCCGGCACACCGATCGCGGTCCGCGACTCGGCCGCGGAGAACGTCCGCAGACCCAGCCGGTAGGACAGGAAGGTGTCCAGACCGCGCAGCTTGCCCTCTTCCAGACGCTGCGAGGCGAGCAGCATGTGCACACCCATCGACCGGCCGATACGGCCGATCTGGATGAACATGTCGATGAAGTCGGGCTTGGCGGTCAGCAGCTCGGAGAACTCGTCGAGCACCATCACCAGCGACGGCAGCGGGTCCAGGGGCGCACCCGCGGCACGTGCCTTCTCGTAGTCGGTGATGTTGGCGTAGTTGCCCGCGGAGCGCAGCAGCTCCTGACGGCGCTGGAGTTCACCGGTGATCGAGTCGCGCATGCGGTCGATCAGGGTGACGTCCTCACCGAGGTTGGTGATGACGGCCGCGACGTGCGGCATCTCGGACATACCGGTGAAGGTGGCGCCACCCTTGAAGTCCGCGAGGATGAAGTTGAGGGTCTCCGAGGAGTGGGTCACCGCGAGCGCGAGCACCAGGGTGCGCAGCACCTCGGACTTACCGGAACCGGTCGCACCGACACACAGACCGTGCGGGCCCATGCCCTCCTGGGAGGCCTCCTTGATGTCGAGCATGACGGGCTGGCCGTCCTTGTCGACACCGATCGGCACCCGCAGCCGCTCGTGGAGCGTGCGCGGCCGCCAGGTACGCGACACATCGACGGAACCGGCGTCACCGAGGTTCAGCAGATCGGTGAAGTCCAGGTTCGACAGCAGCGGTTCCTCGCCGTCGGCACCGGAACCCGCCCGCAGCGGGGCCAGCTGGCGCGCCAGGGACTCCGACTCGGCGATCGACAGGGTGTCGCAGACACCGTGGTAGACCGCGCCGCTGGCCGACTCCAGCACCAGCTTGCCCGGCTGGACCTGTACGGCCAGACCGCCCCGGATCTCGTCCAGATCGCCCGGTACGACCTCCAGGATGGTGACGCCCTGCAGGCCCTCGGCTCCGGCGATCACCGAGTCCATCGGCACATCGCCGCCGTCCAGCACGATCACCACATGCGGGGAGTCGGTCACCGGAGTGCCCTGCGGGTTGAACCGGCCACGGCCGTCCAGGTCGTCCGCGAGCAGCTCCTCGACCTCACCGAGGTCGCCGACGACCAGCCGGCGCGAACCGGCGCCGTCCGTGGTCTTGTCCTGCACGTGCGGCAGCCACTTCGTCCACTCCCACTCCGCCTGCGCACCGGGCGCGGCGACCACCGCGACCATCAGGTCCTCGGGCGAGTGCAGCGTGCACAGCTGGGCGATGACGGCGCGCGAGGCGCCGTAGACCGTGTCCGGGTCACCGGAGACGGTCAGGTGGTAGAAGGCACGCAGCGAGACCGCCAGCGGCAGGTTGTCCAAGTGCCCGTGCTTGTCCAGGAACTCCTTCATCGCATGCGCGGTGAGCGGCTCCAGCTCGTCGACCGGAGCGGTCTCCGGAGCCCGCAGGGGAGTGGCCAGCTGCTGCGGCCCGAGCCCCAGCCGTACCTGTCCGAAGTCCGGATCGCCCGACCGGCGCTCCCATACCCGTTTGCCCTCGGCCACGATGGACCACAACTGGCTCGGGTCGGGGTGGGTGTACAGCTGGGCGTCCCGCTGCTTGCGCGCGGTGCGCCGTACCTCTTTTCGCTTCTGCGTAAGGTACTTGAGGTAATCCTGGCGCTCTTGGAGCATTTGCCCGGAAGGCCCTTGGCGGGCCTTGACGATCTGCACGATCGCCATTGCCAGAGTGGACGCCACCATAAAGCCGCCCATGATTTTCATGAACGGCTGATTGCCCATGAACAAGAATCCCGCTGAGGACGCCATGCCCATCATGGGCATAAGGGTCATCAGCATGTTCTCTGATTCACCCTCACGCGGAAGCTCCGGAGGTGCCTCGAGTGTCACCTCCTCCGAGGGGACTTCGGGTGGCAGCGCGCGGGGCGGGCGCTTGACGATGACAACGCTCACCGAGGCATCAGTCCTTCATGCATCTCGCAGTCTCGGACCGCCCCCGTTGGATTCGACGGTCCCCCGGGCCAAGTACTTGGCCCGACGCAGGCGTTGATCCTACTGTTAAGCGTCAAGTCTCGGGGCGGGTGGGGCGGCCGCTGAATTGGACGGTACGCTGACGCCTCGCGAGCGTGCCCCAGCCCCGTGGAGACGGCTCTATATATAGGGCGCGCGACGCGACAAAACGCCCAACGGATAGGGGGAACCGCCAGGTGAGCACGAGCACTGGCACCGGCTTTTGCCGGGTCACAGTCGCCGCGCCGGACGCACGGATCGACGTGGCTCTGCCGGAGGACGTCGCACTCGTGGACATTTATCCGGAGATTCTGCGGCTCTCCGGTCAGTCCCAGGCGGAGGGCGCCCCGACCGGCTATCACCTTGTACGCCGCGACGGCACGGTACTTGACGCCGGTCAGTCGCTCGCGCAGCAGCAGATCCTCGACGGCGACCTCCTTCTTCTGAAGCCGTTCGCCGAGTCGCTGCCGCTCCCGGTCTTCGACGATGTCTCCGACGCCGTCGCCTCCGCGGTCAAGCGCAACCGCAGCCGCTGGAGCGACGACCTCATGCATGTCGTCGGCCTCACCGCCGGTGTGCTCCTGCTCGTCATGATGGCGTTCGCCCTGTGGTTCTCGAACCCCATCGACCGCGACATGCACCGCCTGCCCGGCATCATCGCCGGTGTCGTCGGCATCGTCCTGGTCGCCCTGGCCGGCGTCCGCGCCCGCGTCTACGACGACCACGGCTCCTCCATCGCGCTGGGCCTGGCCGCACTTCCGCATCTGCTGCTCGCCGGCTCCGGCATCTTCCCCGTCGAGGAGGGCGCCGGCCCCGGCCGGCTGCACCTCCTCGTCGGCTGTGTGACCGTGCTGATCGCCTCCGCGCTCCTGGTGGTCCTGCTGCCGCGCGGTGACGCACCCTTCGTCGCCGCCGCGTTCCTCTCCGCCATGGGCACCCTCGCGGTCTTCGCCGCGATCCTCACCGACGCCGGGCCCAGCGAGGTCGCCGCCGTCACCGCCGTCGTCGCCATCGCCCTGGTCGCCTGGCTGCCCGGCCTCTCCGCCCGCTTCGCCCGGCTGCCCATCGGCTACAAGTCGCCCGACCAGATCGCCAAGGGCTCCTACGACAACAGCGGCGAGACCGAGTCCGTCGACTTCGTCAAGATCGGCAACCAGGCCAAGCGCGGGCACGAGCTGCTGCTCGGCCTGGTCGCCGGCTGCGCCGCCCTGGTCGTCGGCTCGGCCGGTGCCGTCCTCGGCTTCTCCGACAACATGTGGGCCCAGCTGCTGGCGATGGCCGCGGGCATCACGATCATGCTCCGCGCCCGGCTCTTCGACTACACCGCGCAGGTCGCCTGCCTGACCATCGCGGGCATCCTGACGATCGTCCTGCTGATCCTGGGCATCGCGCTGAACCCGCCGACGGAGATCTTCGTCGAGCTGCAGCGCTTCCAGGACTCCGGTCCGCTGAACATCCGGACCGTCTGGTTCTCCAGCAGCATCGCGGCGGGCGCCGCCCTCCTGGTGGGCGTCGGCCTGGTCGTCCCGCGCAAGGGCGTCACCCCCTTCTGGGGCCGGATCTTCGACCTCTTCGACGGTCTGATCCTGCTGTCCCTGGTGCCGCTGTGCCTGGCGGTCCTGGACGTGTACGCCACGGTGCGCGGCCTCACCGGCAGCTAGCACCCCCGCTTCACCGGGCTTTTCCGCGGCCCCCCGACCAGCCGGTCGGGGGGCCGTTGCCAGCTGGTACGCTGTGTGACGGCCCGGTCGAGTCATCCAAGATTCCCTGTGAAGCAAATCCAGGGGCGCTCACGGGCCGAAACCAAGAGGAGTACCGCGTGTCGCTCGACGCCGCCACGAAGAAGCAGATCATGGCCGAGTTCGCCACCAAGGAGGGTGACACCGGTTCCCCCGAGGTTCAGGTCGCGATGCTCTCCCGTCGCATCTCGGACCTGACCGAGCACCTCAAGACCCACAAGCACGACCACCACTCCCGCCGTGGTCTGCTGCTGCTCGTCGGCCAGCGCCGTCGCCTGCTGCAGTACCTGGCGAAGAAGGACATCACGCGCTTCCGTGCGCTGGTCGAGCGCCTGGGCATCCGCCGCGGCGCGGCGGGCGCCAAGTAAGACGCCGTAGAGGGAGCGGTTCCCACCGGGGGCCGCTCCCTTTGCCATATGCACCGGATCTCCGCCCCGCCGCGAGGTGGACGGAAGCTTTGTAGTCTGGTGCCATATCGCAAAAAGCGAACGCGGTAGGAGCGCCACCTGGCCGCCGGTCCTCGGTAGTGGCCCCCGGATGATCCATGGAGATCCATGGCCCTCGCTCCGGGTGCTTCGATCGAAGACCGGCCCGTTCCGGCGCTCCACCGAAGACGGTCCCCTGCCACACGGGCAGCGGACACATACGAGGAGATATTCCTGGTGGAGAACGAGACCCACTACGCCGAAGCCGTGATCGACAACGGTTCCTTCGGCACCCGCACCATCCGCTTCGAGACGGGCCGCCTGGCCAAGCAGGCCGCCGGTTCCGCCGTGGCGTACCTGGACGACGACACCATGGTGCTGTCGGCCACCTCCGCTTCCAAGACGCCGAAGGACCAGCTGGACTTCTTCCCGCTGACCGTCGACGTCGAGGAGCGGATGTACGCAGCCGGGAAGATCCCCGGTTCCTTCTTCCGCCGTGAGGGCCGCCCCTCCGAGGACGCGATCCTCACCTGCCGCCTGATCGACCGGCCGCTGCGCCCCTCCTTCAAGAAGGGCCTGCGCAACGAGATCCAGATCGTCGAGACGGTCATGGCGCTCAACCCCGACCACCTCTACGACGTGGTCGCCATCAACGCCGCCTCCTGCTCCACGCAGCTGGCCGGCCTGCCCTTCTCCGGCCCGGTCGGCGGCACCCGTGTCGCCCTGATCAACGGCCAGTGGGTGGCGTTCCCGACCCACAGCGAGCTCGAGAACGCCGTCTTCGACATGGTCGTGGCCGGCCGCGTCCTCCCGGACGGCGACGTCGCGATCATGATGGTCGAGGCCGAGGCCACCGAGAAGACCATCCAGCTGGTCAAGGACGGCGCCGAGGCCCCGACCGAAGAGGTCGTCGCCGCCGGTCTGGAAGCCGCCAAGCCCTTCATCAAGGTCCTGTGCAAGGCCCAGTCGGACCTCGCCGCCAAGGCCGCCAAGCCCGTCGGTGAGTTCCCGATCTTCCTCGACTACCAGGACGACGTCCTGGAGGCGCTCACCGCCGCGGTCAAGGACGAGCTCTCCCAGGCGCTGACCATCGCCGGCAAGCAGGAGCGCGAGACCGAGCTGGACCGCGTCAAGGGCGTGGCCGCCGAGAAGCTGCTCCCGCAGTTCGAGGGCCGCGAGAAGGAGATCTCCGCCGCGTACCGTTCGCTGACCAAGAGCCTGGTCCGTGAGCGCGTCATCAAGGAGAAGAAGCGCATCGACGGCCGCGGCGTCACGGACATCCGTACGCTCGCCGCCGAGGTCGAGGCCATCCCGCGGGTGCACGGTTCCGCCCTGTTCGAGCGTGGCGAGACCCAGATCCTGGGCGTCACCACCCTCAACATGCTCCGCATGGAGCAGCAGCTGGACACCCTCTCCCCGGTGACCCGCAAGCGCTACATGCACAACTACAACTTCCCGCCGTACTCCGTCGGTGAGACCGGCCGCGTGGGTGCGCCCAAGCGCCGGGAGATCGGCCACGGTGCGCTCGCCGAGCGCGCCATCGTGCCGGTGCTGCCGACCCGCGAGGAGTTCCCCTACGCGATCCGCCAGGTCTCCGAGGCGCTGGGCTCCAACGGCTCGACGTCCATGGGCTCGGTCTGCGCCTCGACCATGTCGCTGCTGAACGCCGGTGTGCCCCTCAAGGCCCCGGTCGCCGGTATCGCCATGGGCCTGATCTCCCAGGAGATCGACGGCCAGACCCACTACGTCGCCCTCACCGACATCCTCGGTGCGGAGGACGCCTTCGGCGACATGGACTTCAAGGTCGCCGGCACGAAGACCTTCGTGACCGCCCTCCAGCTGGACACCAAGCTGGACGGCATCCCGGCCTCCGTCCTGGCCGCCGCGCTCAAGCAGGCCCGCGACGCCCGTCTGCACATCCTCGATGTGATGAACGAGGCCATCGACGTTCCGGACGAGATGTCCCCGAACGCCCCGCGGATCATCACCGTCAAGATCCCGGTGGACAAGATCGGTGAGGTCATCGGCCCCAAGGGCAAGATGATCAACCAGATCCAGGAGGACACCGGCGCCGACATCACGATCGAGGACGACGGCACGATCTACATCGGTGCCGCCGACGGCCCGGCCGCCGAGGCCGCCCGCGCCACGATCAACGGCATCGCCAACCCGACCATGCCGGAGGTCGGCGAGCGCTACCTGGGCACGGTCGTCAAGACCACCACCTTCGGTGCGTTCGTCTCCCTGCTCCCGGGCAAGGACGGTCTGCTCCACATCTCGCAGATCCGCAAGCTCGCCGGTGGCAAGCGGGTGGAGAACGTCGAGGACGTGGTCGCGGTCGGCGCCAAGGTCCAGGTCGAGATCGCCGAGATCGACCAGCGCGGCAAGCTCTCCCTGATCCCCGTGATCGAGGAAGAGGACGCGGCCGCGGACACGAAGGACGACGCCGCCAAGTGACGTCTCGTACGCACACGACGACGGCCCGCACCTCCACGGAGGGGCGGGCCGTCGCCCGTACCCAAACGCTTCTCAAGGGCACCGCGGGCGCCGGTACGGTCCGCCGGACCACCCTCCCCGGCGGCCTGCGCATCGTCACCGAGACGCTGCCGACGGTCCGCTCCGTCACCTTCGGGATCTGGGCGAACGTCGGCTCCCGTGACGAGACCCCGTCCCTGAACGGCGCCACGCACTACCTTGAGCACCTGCTCTTCAAGGGCACCGAGCGGCGCAGCGCGCTGGACATCTCCGCCGCCATCGACGCGGTCGGCGGCGAGATGAACGCCTTCACCGCGAAGGAGTACACCTGCTACTACGCGCGGGTGCTCGACACCGATCTGCCGCTCGCCATAGACGTGGTGTGCGACATGCTCACCGGCTCGCTGGTGGAGGCCGAGGACGTGGACGCCGAGCGCGGCGTCATCCTCGAAGAGATCGCGATGACCGAGGACGACCCGGGCGACTGCGTGCACGACCTGTTCGCGCACACCATGCTCGGCGACACCCCGCTCGGCCGCCCGGTCCTGGGCACCGTCGACACCGTCAACGCCCTCACCCCCGAGCGCATCCGCCGCTTCTACAAGAAGCACTACGACCCCACGCACCTCGTCGTCACGGCCGCCGGCAACATCGACCACGCCAAGGTCGTCCGCCTGGTCCGCCGCGCCTTCGAGCAGGCCGGGGCACTGGACCGGACGGACGCCACCCCGATGGCGCCGCGCTCCGGCGCCCGCGCCATCCGCACCGCCGGCCGCGTCGAACTGCTCAACCGCAAGACCGAGCAGGCCCATGTGATCCTCGGGATGCCCGGGATGGCGCGCACCGACGACCGGCGCTGGGCGATGGGGGTGCTGAACACCGCCCTGGGCGGCGGGATGAGCTCCCGCCTCTTCCAGGAGGTCCGCGAGAAGCGCGGCCTGGCCTACAGCGTGTACTCGTACACCTCGGGCTTCGCCGACTGCGGGCTGTTCGGCGTCTACGCCGGCTGCCGCCCGAGCCAGGTGCACGACGTCCTCAAGATCTGTCGCGACGAACTCGACCAGGTGGCGTCCCAGGGCCTCACCGACGACGAGATCCGCCGCGCGATCGGCCAGCTGCGCGGCTCGACCGTCCTCGGGCTGGAGGACACCGGCGCGCTGATGCACCGCATCGGCAAGAGTGAGCTGTGCTGGGGCGAGCAGATGTCGGTCGACGAGATGCTCGCGCGGATCGCCGCCGTCACCCCGGACGAGGTGCGCGAGGTGGCCCGGGACGTCCTGGGCACCCGCCCCTCGCTGTCCGTCATCGGCCCGCTGAAGGACCGGCAGGCGGCCCGGCTGGACGACGTCGTCGCATAGGCCCCGCTGCGATACCACCAAGAGAGAGACGGGAAACGATGAGCAAGCTGCGCGTGGCCGTACTGGGAGCCCAGGGGCGCATCGGCTCCGAGGCCGTACGGGCCGTCGAGTCCGCCGAGGACATGGAGATGGTCGCCGGGCTGGGCCGGGGCGACAAGCTGGAGACGCTGGTCGAGGCCGGTGCCCAGGTCGTGGTCGAGCTGACCAACCCCGGCGCGGTGATGGGCAACCTCGACTTCTGTGTGCGTCACGGTATTCACGCGGTGGTCGGCACGACCGGGTGGACCGATGAGCGCCTCGCGCAGCTGCGCACCTCGCTCGCCGCCTCGCCCGGCGCGGGCGTCCTCATCGCCCCGAACTTCTCCATCGGCGCGGTGCTGACCATGCAGTTCGCCCAGCAGGCGGCCCGCTTCTTCGAGTCGGTCGAGGTCGTCGAGCTGCACCACCCGAAGAAGGCGGACGCCCCGTCCGGCACCGCCGCCCGCACCGCCCAGCTGATCGCCAAGGCCCGTGAGGAGGCCGGCTGCGCCCCGCAGCCGGACGCCACCAGCACCGCGCTGGACGGCGCCCGCGGCGCGGACGTGGACGGCGTCCCCGTGCACTCCGTACGGCTGCGCGGTCTGCTGGCCCACCAGGAGGTGCTCTTCGGCGGGGAGGGCGAGACCCTCACCATCCGCCATGACTCCCTCCACCACAGCAGCTTCATGCCGGGCATCCTGCTCGGTGTGCGCCGGGTGGTGAACACTCCGGGCCTGACCGTGGGCCTGGAAAACTTCCTCGACCTGGGCTGACGGGTATGGGCGGAAAGATCACGTACTTCTTCCTCGCCACCGTGCTGGTCCTGGTGTTCGGCGTGGTGGCGCTGGAGGGCGTACTCCTGCTGCTGACCGGTGAGCCGGCAGCCATGGGCATGGGAGCGGTGGCCTTCCTGCTGCCGTGCGTCGGCGGCTGGTTCCTCTGGCACAACACCCGCTTCGCCCGCGACGCCCACCGGCTGTCCCGGGCGCTGGAGGCCGAGGGCGGACTGCCCGCCGACGAGCTGCGGCGCACCCCCGGCGGCCGGATCGACCGGGACGCGGCCGACGAGGCCTTCGCCCGGCGGCAGGCCGAGACGGAGGAAGCCCCCGGCGACTGGCGTACGTGGTTCCGGCTCGCGGTCGCCTACCACGACGCCCGGGACACCCCGCGCGCCCGTAAGGCGATGCAGCGCGCCATCGCCCTGCACGACAACAAGCCCGTACCGGCCGCCTAGGCCGTCCTACGGATCAGGGCCGGCCGGATCCTGATCCGTAGGCGCGGCGGCGCCCGGGGCGGATGCGGGCCCGGAACTCAGGCGCGGTACTCCGCCGCCCATGCCTCCAGTACGTCCGCGGCCCGCTCGAAGGCCTCCGGACGGGACAGGAAGTCGCCGTTGTGGTCCGTGATCAGGGTCCGCAGCGGCTCACCCTGGGACCGCTCGATGATCAGGGCCTGGCCCTGCACCGTCCGCGGCAGCCCCAGCCAGCGCACCGGCTGCTGGCGGGTACGGACGGAGCCGATGGCGCTCCACGGCTCGGTCGCCGTACGCAGCAGGTTCACCTGGCGCAGACCGTGCGAGCTGACCCACAGACCGACGCGCAGCAGCCGTAGCGCGAGGGCGATCATCAGTGCCCCCACCACCGCACAGGCCGCGGCGCCGGGCAGCGAGCCGGCCATCGCGATGATCATCGCGGAGATCAGGACGAACGAGGCGAGCAGCAAAAGCACCGCCGCCGCCCCTACGCGCCACGGTCCGGGGCGGTAGGGACGGCGCCAGTGGTCGGGCTCGTCATGCGGGAGTGCGGCGGTATCCGCGGCACCGGTGTCGAGGTCGAGGTCGCGGTCGGCCGTCAGAAAGGGCAGGGGCACGGCTGATCCTCACTCATGGGCACGCTGACGGAAGCTGTGACCGGTGAGGTTATCGGGACCGGCGGAGCGGAACCACTTTGCGGCACGCCCCGCCCGCCCGTTCAGCGATGCGCCTCGGACTGATGCACCCGGCTCGGACCGGAACTGTCCTGCTGCAGGGCAGGAAGGCCGAACAGCAGGGCGCCGGCCAGGCCGCCCACGACTGTCAGCGTGATGAGAGACTGGCCGAGGAGCTGCGCGCGGGAAGCGCGCTGGCGCGGCGGGGGAGTGACATTGCTGCGGAACCGGTCTGCCTCGGCAACGAAGGCGAACGGGACGGGCTCTCGCCGGCGGAACATGAGCGGGCTCTCCTAGGAACCTCGAGGTGGGCACTGTCACAGGGTTAGACGTCTGCGGCGTCCGGTTGGTGCCCGTTTTCAGGGACTTCTGTGAAAAATATCAACTGCCGCTCCGCAGGCTGCTACAGAGCCGCCCGTTTTGCGGCTAACGCGGCATCACGTCGCATTTCCCGGACTGTCACCGGCGGGTCGTAGGCTGGGCGCGCACGAGGAACGAATGGAAGGAACCGCCGGTGTCCCAGACCCCTGCCGAGAGCACTGAGAGCCCCGACAGTGCAGCCGTCAGCTTCCGGAGCGAGGTGACGGTCGAGCTGGTCAAGCACAGCGCCGCGGACAGCGACGTGCTCTGGGCGGCCCGTGTCTCCACGGCCGGCGAGCAGTCCCTGGAGGAGCTCCAGAAGGACCCGGAGCGCTCCAAGGGGTTGATCAACTACCTCATGCGGGACCGGCACGGCAGCCCCTTCGAGCACAACTCCATGACGTTCTTCATCAGCGCGCCGATCTTCGTCTTCCGCGAGTTCATGCGGCACCGCGTCGGCTGGTCGTACAACGAGGAGTCCGGCCGCTACCGCCGCCTGGATCCGGTCTTCTACGTCCCCGGCCAGGACCGCAAGCTCGTCCAGCAGGGCCGCCCCGGCAAGTACGAATTCGTCGAGGGCACCCCGGCGCAGCAGGAGCTCACCGGCCGCGTCATGGAGGATTCCTACCGCCAGGCCTACGAGGCGTACCAGGAGATGCTCGCTGCCGGCGTCGCCCGCGAGGTCGCCCGCGCGGTGCTCCCCGTTGGCCTGTTCTCCTCCATGTACGCGACCTGCAATGCCCGCTCCCTGATGCACTTCCTGGGTCTGCGCACGCAGCACGAGCAGGCGAAGGTGCCCTCCTTCCCTCAGCGGGAGATCGAGATGGTCGGCGAGCAGATGGAGGCCCACTGGGCCAAGCTCATGCCGCTCACGTACGGCGCATTCAATGCGAATGGCCGGATCGCTCCGTAAGGCCCAGGTTGCGGGCCGGATGACGGAGCGCGCAGGACAGACGTGCGAAGTGTCCGGATTGCGGCATTTTGAGAAGTTCATCTACGCTGAACAGACGGACCCGGCACTGCTTGAACCCCCGAGCAGGCAGTGCCGGTGTCCACATCCCGGCTCCCCAGAGGCGCATCCCGCGGTGAGCTACGAGTAGCGTGGGACCCATGGCTCCGACTTCCACACCGCAGACCCCCTTCGGGCGGGTGCTGACCGCCATGGTCACGCCGTTCACGGCGGATGGCGCTCTCGATCTCGACGGCGCGCAGCGGCTCGCCGCCCATCTGGTGGACGCCGGCAATGACGGCCTCGTCGTCAACGGCACCACCGGAGAGTCCCCGACCACCAGCGATGCGGAGAAAGCGCAGCTGGTCCGCGCGGTGGTCGATGCGGTCGGCGATCGCGCCTTTGTCGTTGCCGGAGCCGGCACCAACGACACCCACCACAGCCTTGAGCTCGCCCGCGCCGCCCAGGACGCCGGCGCCCATGGCCTGCTCGCGGTGACCCCGTATTACAGCAAGCCCCCGCAGGAGGGCCTGCTCCGCCACTTCACGGCCATCGCGGACGCCACCGAGCTGCCGGTGATGCTCTACGACATCCCGGGCCGCAGCGGTGTCCCGATCAACACCGAGACCATCGTCCGGCTCGCCGAGCACCCCCGGATCGTCGCCAACAAGGACGCCAAGGGCGACCTCGGCCGCGCCAGCTGGGCGATCGCCCGCTCCAGCCTGGCCTGGTACAGCGGCGACGACATGCTGAACCTCCCGCTGCTCTCGGTCGGGGCCGTCGGCTTCGTCTCCGTGGTCGGCCATATCGTGACCCCCGAGCTGCGCGCGCTCCTGGACGCCCATCTCAATGGCGATGTCACCAAGGCCACCGAGATCCACCAGAAGCTGCTGCCCGTCTTCACCGGCATGTTCCGGACCCAGGGCGTCATCACGACCAAGGCCGCGCTCGGCCTCCAGGGTCTGCCCGCCGGCCCGCTGCGGCTGCCGCTCGTCGAGCTCTCCCCCGAGGAGACCGAGCAGCTGACGCGCGATCTCGCCGCCGGCGGGGTACAGCTCTGATCACAGACTTCATAACTGAATACGGACCAACAATCGCCCTACAGCAAGTGCACGAATGTCATGCGCGCCACGTGCCCTCGACGGCAGCGTGGCGCGTGTGGTGAGGAGAGTCTTTTGAGTCATCCGCATCCTGAGCTCGGCGCTCCGCCGAAGCTTCCCAAGGGTGGCCTGCGCGTCACCCCCCTCGGCGGCCTGGGTGAAATCGGCCGCAACATGACGGTCTTCGAATTCGACGGCCGGCTGCTGATCGTCGACTGCGGAGTGCTCTTCCCCGAGGAGGAGCAGCCCGGAATCGACCTGATCCTTCCGGACTTCACGTCCATCAGGGACCGCCTCGACGACATCGACGGCATCGTGCTCACGCACGGCCACGAGGACCACATCGGTGCTGTCCCCTACCTCCTGCGCGAGAAGCCGGACATCCCCCTCATCGGCTCGAAGCTGACCCTCGCCCTGATCGAGGCCAAGCTTCAGGAGCACCGCATCCGCCCCTACACCCTTGAGGTGAAGGAGGGGCACACCGAGAGGATCGGCTCGTTCGACTGCGAGTTCGTCGCGGTCAACCACTCGATCCCCGACGCCCTGGCCGTCGCGATCCGCACCCCCGCGGGCATGGTCGTGCACACCGGCGACTTCAAGATGGACCAGCTCCCGCTGGACCGCCGTCTGACCGACCTCCCCGCCTTCGCGCGACTCGGCGAGGAAGGCATCGACCTTCTGCTCTCCGACTCCACGAACGCCGAGGTCCCGGGCTTCGTCCCGCCCGAGCGGGACATCTCCAACGTCCTGCGCACGGTGTTCGCCAACGCCCAGAAGCGCATCATCGTCGCCAGCTTCGCCAGCCATGTGCACCGCATCCAGCAGATCCTCGATGCCGCCCATGAGTACGGCCGCCGGGTCGCCTTCGTCGGCCGCTCGATGGTCCGCAACATGGGCATCGCCCGCGAGCTGGGCTATCTGAAGGTCCCCGCCGGCCTGGTCGTCGACGTCAAGGCGCTCGACGATCTTCCCGACGACGAGGTCGTGCTGGTCTGCACGGGTTCCCAGGGCGAGCCGATGGCCGCCCTCTCCCGGATGGCCAACCGCGATCACCAGATCAGGATCGTCCAGGGCGACACGGTGATCCTGGCCTCGTCCCTCATCCCGGGCAACGAGAACGCGGTCTACCGCGTGATCAACGGCCTCACCCGATGGGGCGCGGACGTGGTCCACAAGGGCAACGCCAAGGTCCATGTCTCGGGCCACGCCTCGGCCGGCGAGCTGCTGTACTTCTACAACATCTGCAAGCCGAAGAACCTCATGCCGGTGCACGGCGAATGGCGCCATCTGCGGGCCAACGCCGAGCTGGGCGCCCTGACCGGCGTACGGAAGGACCGGATCGTCATCGCCGAGGACGGCGTGGTGGTCGACCTGGTCGACGGCGTCGCCAAGATCGTCGGCAAGGTCCAGGCCGGCTATGTCTATGTCGACGGCCTCTCGGTCGGCGATGTCACCGAGGCCCACCTCAAGGACCGCCGCATCCTCGGCGACGAGGGCATCATCTCGGTCTATGTGGTCGTGGACAGCACCACCGGCAAGATCGTCGGCGGCCCGGACATCCACGCCCGTGGCTCGGGCATCGACGACGGCGCCTTCTCCGGCGTGATCCCCAAGATCGACGAGGCCCTGGCCAAGTCGGCCCAGGACGGCATCACGGAGCCCCACCAGCTCCAGCAGCTGGTCCGCCGCACCGTCGGCAAGTGGGTGTCGGACAACTACCGCCGCCGCCCGATGATCCTCCCCGTGGTCATCGAGGTCTGACGCACAGAGTCGTACGAACGTACTCAAGTAGGAGCGGGGCGCCCGGATTTGCATCCGGGCGCCCCGCTCCAGTACGTTTACGGCTCCGCCTGAACGGGAAGCGCCGCACGCCGTGCGTACGGAGCGCCCCGGGAAGGCCGGGCGGAATTCCGACCCAGAGCAATCTGATAAAGTCGGATCAGCCGAAAGGCACCCCCCTCCGACGGAAAATCGGAACGAATTCGGGCCGGAAACGGAACGAAATCGGATCTGGTAGAGTCGGAAACGCGAAGAAGCCGAAAGGCGGAAACGCACCGGCGAAAATCGGGCCCGCAAGGATCTGATAGAGTCGGAAACGCAAGACCGAAGGGAAGCGCCCGGAGAGCCTGGTGAAACAGGCACAAAGGAAGCGTCCGTTCCTTGAGAACTCAACAGCGTGCCAAAAGTCAACGCCAGATATGTTGATACCCCGTCCACCGGAAACACTCCGGAGGATGAGGTTCCTTTGAAAAGCCCACCACGGCCCAAGCGGTCGGGGTGGCACACACAGCGAGGACGCTGTGAACGAGAGGGCTTATTCCGCCCGCTCGTTCCGCTCTCGTGTGTGTTGACCCGATTACGGGTAAACATTCACGGAGAGTTTGATCCTGGCTCAGGACGAACGCTGGCGGCGTGCTTAACACATGCAAGTCGAACGATGAACCTCCTTCGGGAGGGGATTAGTGGCGAACGGGTGAGTAACACGTGGGCAATCTGCCCTTCACTCTGGGACAAGCCCTGGAAACGGGGTCTAATACCGGATACGACTACCGACCGCATGGTCTGGTGGTGGAAAGCTCCGGCGGTGAAGGATGAGCCCGCGGCCTATCAGCTTGTTGGTGGGGTGATGGCCTACCAAGGCGACGACGGGTAGCCGGCCTGAGAGGGCGACCGGCCACACTGGGACTGAGACACGGCCCAGACTCCTACGGGAGGCAGCAGTGGGGAATATTGCACAATGGGCGAAAGCCTGATGCAGCGACGCCGCGTGAGGGATGACGGCCTTCGGGTTGTAAACCTCTTTCAGCAGGGAAGAAGCGAGAGTGACGGTACCTGCAGAAGAAGCGCCGGCTAACTACGTGCCAGCAGCCGCGGTAATACGTAGGGCGCAAGCGTTGTCCGGAATTATTGGGCGTAAAGAGCTCGTAGGCGGCTTGTCACGTCGGATGTGAAAGCCCGGGGCTTAACCCCGGGTCTGCATTCGATACGGGCAGGCTAGAGTTCGGTAGGGGAGATCGGAATTCCTGGTGTAGCGGTGAAATGCGCAGATATCAGGAGGAACACCGGTGGCGAAGGCGGATCTCTGGGCCGATACTGACGCTGAGGAGCGAAAGCGTGGGGAGCGAACAGGATTAGATACCCTGGTAGTCCACGCCGTAAACGTTGGGAACTAGGTGTGGGCGACATTCCACGTCGTCCGTGCCGCAGCTAACGCATTAAGTTCCCCGCCTGGGGAGTACGGCCGCAAGGCTAAAACTCAAAGGAATTGACGGGGGCCCGCACAAGCAGCGGAGCATGTGGCTTAATTCGACGCAACGCGAAGAACCTTACCAAGGCTTGACATACACCGGAAAACCCTGGAGACAGGGTCCCCCTTGTGGTCGGTGTACAGGTGGTGCATGGCTGTCGTCAGCTCGTGTCGTGAGATGTTGGGTTAAGTCCCGCAACGAGCGCAACCCTTGTTCTGTGTTGCCAGCATGCCCTTCGGGGTGATGGGGACTCACAGGAGACTGCCGGGGTCAACTCGGAGGAAGGTGGGGACGACGTCAAGTCATCATGCCCCTTATGTCTTGGGCTGCACACGTGCTACAATGGCCGGTACAATGAGCTGCGATACCGCGAGGTGGAGCGAATCTCAAAAAGCCGGTCTCAGTTCGGATTGGGGTCTGCAACTCGACCCCATGAAGTCGGAGTTGCTAGTAATCGCAGATCAGCATTGCTGCGGTGAATACGTTCCCGGGCCTTGTACACACCGCCCGTCACGTCACGAAAGTCGGTAACACCCGAAGCCGGTGGCCCAACCCCTTGTGGGAGGGAATCGTCGAAGGTGGGACTGGCGATTGGGACGAAGTCGTAACAAGGTAGCCGTACCGGAAGGTGCGGCTGGATCACCTCCTTTCTAAGGAGCATCTAGATCTCGCAAGAGATCCAGAGCCACTACGTCGGCAAATGTTCGACGGTGGTTAGCTCATGGGTGGAACGTTGACTATTCGGCGCACTTGATTGGTTGTCACTAGTACTGCTTCGGCGTGGAACGTGGGGATTGATGGAGTGGGTCGGGCGCGCTGTTGGGTATCTGAGGGTACGGACTGAGTCTGGACCTTCGCGATGCCGGCCTCAGTGAACTCAGCCTTCGGGTTGGGGTGGTGGGTGGCTGGTCGTTGCTTGAGAACTGCACAGTGGACGCGAGCATCTGTGGCCAAGTTTTTAAGGGCGCACGGTGGATGCCTTGGCACCAGGAACCGATGAAGGACGTGGGAGGCCACGATAGGCCCCGGGGAGCTGTCAACCGAGCTTTGATCCGGGGGTGTCCGAATGGGGAAACCCGGCAGTCGTCATGGGCTGTCACCCGCTGCTGAACACATAGGCAGTGTGGAGGGAACGCGGGGAAGTGAAACATCTCAGTACCCGCAGGAAGAGAAAACAACCGTGATTCCGGGAGTAGTGGCGAGCGAAACCGGATGAGGCCAAACCAGTCACGTGTGATACCCGGCAGGGGTTGCGTGGTTGGGGTTGTGGGAGTTCTCTTTTGCAGTCTGCCGGCTGTGAGGCAAGTCAGAAACCGTTGGTGTAGGCGAAGGACATGCGAAAGGTCCGGCGTAGAGGGTAAGACCCCCGTAGCTGAAACATCAACGGCTTGCTTGAGAACCACCCAAGTAGCACGGGGCCCGAGAAATCCCGTGTGAATCTAGCGGGACCACCCGTTAAGCCTAAATATTCCCTGGTGACCGATAGCGGATAGTACCGTGAGGGAATGGTGAAAAGTACCGCGGGAGCGGAGTGAAATAGTACCTGAAACCGTGTGCCTACAAGCCGTGGGAGCGTCGCGCAGAGACTTGTCTCTGCGTCGTGACTGCGTGCCTTTTGAAGAATGAGCCTGCGAGTTTGCGGTATGTTGCGAGGTTAACCCGTGTGGGGAAGCCGTAGCGAAAGCGAGTCCGAATAGGGCGTTGAGTAGCGTGCCCAAGACCCGAAGCGGAGTGATCTAGCCATGGGCAGGTTGAAGCGGAGGTAAGACTTCGTGGAGGACCGAACCCACCAGGGTTGAAAACCTGGGGGATGACCTGTGGTTAGGGGTGAAAGGCCAATCAAACTCCGTGATAGCTGGTTCTCCCCGAAATGCATTTAGGTGCAGCGTCGTGTGTTTCTTGCCGGAGGTAGAGCACTGGATAGGCGATGGGCCCTACCGGGTTACTGACCTTAGCCAAACTCCGAATGCCGGTAAGTGAGAGCGCGGCAGTGAGACTGTGGGGGATAAGCTCCATGGTCGAGAGGGAAACAGCCCAGAGCATCGACTAAGGCCCCTAAGCGTGTGCTAAGTGGGAAAGGATGTGGAGTCGCAGAGACAACCAGGAGGTTGGCTTAGAAGCAGCCATCCTTGAAAGAGTGCGTAATAGCTCACTGGTCAAGTGATTCCGCGCCGACAATGTAGCGGGGCTCAAGCACACCGCCGAAGTCGTGTCATTGCAGCATGAGGGTCAACGCCCGCTGTGATGGGTAGGGGAGCGTCGTGTGCCGGGTGAAGCAGCCGTGGAAACGAGTTGTGGACGGTTCACGAGTGAGAATGCAGGCATGAGTAGCGATACACACGTGGGAAACGTGTGCGCCGATTGACTAAGGGTTCCTGGGTCAAGCTGATCTGCCCAGGGTAAGTCGGGACCTAAGGCGAGGCCGACAGGCGTAGTCGATGGACAACCGGTTGATATTCCGGTACCCGCTTTGAAACGCCCAATATCGAATCCATTAATGCTAAGGCCGTGAAGCCGGCCTGGAGTCTTCGGACAAAGGGACGTGGTGGAGCCGCCGATCCAAGGTGGTAGTAGGTAAGCGATGGGGTGACGCAGGAAGGTAGTCCAGCCCGGGCGGTGGTTGTCCCGGGGTAAGGGTGTAGCCCGTCATCTAGGCAAATCCGGATGACTTGAGGGTGAGACCTGATGCCGAGCCGATTGTGGTGAAGTGGATGATCCTATGCTGTCGAGAAAAGCCTCTAGCGAGTTTCATGGCGGCCCGTACCCTAAACCGACTCAGGTGGTCAGGTAGAGAATACCGAGGCGTTCGGGTGAACTATGGTTAAGGAACTCGGCAAAATGCCCCCGTAACTTCGGGAGAAGGGGGGCCATTGCTGGTGATGAGTCTTGCACTCTGAGCTGGTGGTGGCCGCAGAGACCAGCGAGAAGCGACTGTTTACTAAAAACACAGGTCCGTGCGAAGCCGTAAGGCGATGTATACGGACTGACGCCTGCCCGGTGCTGGAACGTTAAGGGGACCGGTTAGTCAACTTTCGGGTTGGCGAAGCTGAGAACTTAAGCGCCAGTAAACGGCGGTGGTAACTATAACCATCCTAAGGTAGCGAAATTCCTTGTCGGGTAAGTTCCGACCTGCACGAATGGCGTAACGACTTCTCGACTGTCTCAACCATAGGCCCGGTGAAATTGCATTACGAGTAAAGATGCTCGTTTCGCGCAGCAGGACGGAAAGACCCCGGGACCTTTACTATAGCTTGATATTGGTGTTCGGTTCGGCTTGTGTAGGATAGGTGGGAGACTTTGAAGCGGCCACGCCAGTGGTTGTGGAGTCATTGTTGAAATACCACTCTGGTCGTGCTGGATGTCTAACCTGGGTCCGTGATCCGGATCAGGGACAGTGTCTGGTGGGTAGTTTAACTGGGGCGGTTGCCTCCTAAAGAGTAACGGAGGCGCCCAAAGGTTCCCTCAGCCTGGTTGGCAATCAGGTGTTGAGTGTAAGTGCACAAGGGAGCTTGACTGTGAGACTGACGGGTCGAGCAGGTACGAAAGTAGGGACTAGTGATCCGGCGGTGGCTTGTGGAAGCGCCGTCGCTCAACGGATAAAAGGTACCCCGGGGATAACAGGCTGATCTTCCCCAAGAGTCCATATCGACGGGATGGTTTGGCACCTCGATGTCGGCTCGTCGCATCCTGGGGCTGGAGTCGGTCCCAAGGGTTGGGCTGTTCGCCCATTAAAGCGGTACGCGAGCTGGGTTTAGAACGTCGTGAGACAGTTCGGTCCCTATCCGCTGTGCGCGTAGGAGTCTTGAGAAGGGCTGTCCCTAGTACGAGAGGACCGGGACGGACGAACCTCTGGTGTGCCAGTTGTCCTGCCAAGGGCATGGCTGGTTGGCTACGTTCGGAAAGGATAACCGCTGAAAGCATCTAAGCGGGAAGCCTGCTTCGAGATGAGGACTCCCACCCCCTTTGAGGGGTTAAGGCTCCCAGTAGACGACTGGGTTGATAGGCCAGATATGGAAGCCCGGTAACGGGTGGAGTTGACTGGTACTAATAGGCCGAGGGCTTGTCCTCAGTTGCTCGCGTCCACTGTGTAGGTTCTGAAGTAACGACCTGTGATTGTGCCGGGTTGGTTAACTTCATAGTGTTTCGGTGGTCATTGCGTTAGGGAAACGCCCGGTTACATTCCGAACCCGGAAGCTAAGCCTTTCAGCGCCGATGGTACTGCAGGGGGGACCCTGTGGGAGAGTAGGACGCCGCCGAACAATTATTCAGCTCCGGTCCCTGAACCTCTGGTTCAGGGACCGGAGCTTTTTTGTTCTGCCCCCCGGGTGATGGGCGTAACTCGAAGTTCATCTCAGCTGACCAGGATCCGCTGTATGCGGACAGTAGGAACGCTCAAGTCGGCCGGTGTGCGTGCGGGTGATGAGGTCGTGGTGCCGGCGTATGGCAGCGCCGAAGTGGCCCGGGCCGTCGTGGAGTTGGGCGCGGTGCCGGTGTTCGCCGATGTGGACGGCGACAGCTACTGCCTCGATCCGGCCGCGGTGGCGGACGTGGTGACGACTCAGACCGCCGCCGTCGTGGCGGTCAACCGCTTCGGGCGGCGGGCGGACGCCGGCTGGATCCGTGAAGTGGGCCAGCGGCACGGACTGCTGGTGCTGGTGGAGGACGAGCCCGGAGCGGACCCGGCGGGCGCGGACCTGCGGCGGGCGCATGCGGCGTATCTGGACGGCAGGCTCAACGGGGTCCGGACGCCGACGCCGGCGGCGGGGCACACCTACGAGCAGTACGTGGTGCGGGTGCCGGGCAACGGGCGGCCGGACCGGGACGCGTTCGCGCGGACGTTGCGGGCCAAGGGCGTGGCGTGCAGTGTGCCCGTGCTGGCGCCGGTGTACCGGATGCCGGGGCTGCGACGGGATGTGTTTCTGCCGCAGACCGAGCGGGCGGTGGACGAGACGCTGGCGCTGCCCGTGCACGCGGGGATGTCGCGGCGGGAGCTGCACAAGATGGTCGGTGCGTGCAACGCGCTGGGCGGATTGCTGCAGCCCGCTTTTTAGTGAGCGGTGCCCGGGCGGTTCGAACCTGTCGCCGAGTTGGGGTAATATCTATTCCGCTGCCGCGCCCCAATAGCTCAGTCGGCAGAGCGTCTCCATGGTAAGGAGAAGGTCTACGGTTCGATTCCGTATTGGGGCTCCAGAGGAGAAAGGCCCCCGCCAAGTGGCGGGGGCCTTTGTCGTATCGGGACGCGGTGCCGCGGTACGCGTCAGTTTTGCGGGGCTTCGATATAGGCCAGGCCGTGGGCGCCGGATATGTCGGTGCGGTCGACTTCCAGGGCGGCGAGCGGGCTCAGGGTGGAGAGGTCGACGACGGTCACGGTGCCGGAGACATTTCCGGAGACATAGCCGAGGCGGCCGTCGGGGGAGGAGGTGATGGTGAGGGGGAGCCGGCCGACCTCGACCTCACCGAGGGGGGCGAGAGTATCGGCGGCGAAGACGGTCAGGGCTCCGGGGAGTTGGGCGCCGAGCGGTCCGCCGGGGGTGGTGTCCGGGCGCAGTTCGCCCGCGAGGAGCAGACCGGTCGACGTGGCGTGGACCGGCATGACCTGTCCCTTGGTGGGGAGGGTGCGGATGATTTCGTGGGTGGCGGTGTCGATGACGTGGATGCCCGTAGGCGCCGAGGACGGGGTGGCGAAGTCGGCCTTGGGAGCCGCCACATAGGCATGACGGCCGTCGGGGGCGATGGTGAGGCCTTCGCTGCCGGGGACGGGGATGCGGCCCGTGCACTCGCCGCGGTCGAGGTCGACGACGGAGACGAACGGGGCTTCCTTGTTGGTGGCGTAGCCGTACCGTCCGTCGGGGGTGATGGCGAACCAGTGCGGGCCGGGGGCCATGGTGGAGATGCGGCCGAGGCGGGCGTGGGTGCGGGTGTCGATGACCAGGACGCCGCCGGGCTCGGTGTCGGTGGCCTCGACGCTGGCGTACAGGCGGCCGCGGGCGCGGTCGAGGGCCAGGCCGTGCGGGGCGTGGTCGGGGCTGGTGTCGAGGGTGTCGACGATGGTGCGGGTGTCGACGTCGATGACGGTGATCCGGTGGGCCCGGCCTTCGTGGGCGTGGTAGAAGCCGGAGCGGTAGGTGCTGGCGCAGTACAGCAGCCGGTGGTCCGGGTCGAAGCAGAGTTCGTGCGGCTGCGGCGGGAGTTGCAGCACCTCAAGACGTTCGTGGGTGGCGGCGTCGAAGAAGGTGACGGTCGGACCGGTCTGGCTGACGACGGCGAGCAGGTCGCCGGGCGAGCCGGCGGGTGTGGAAGTCATGGTCCGTATCGTGGGCGGCCGTGGGGAGTGACTCCAGTGCGGTGCGGGCAAGGGTGCCCTGCACCGTACGCAAGGACGCAGGTGGTGCTGGGGGGAGCGGCCAGTGGGCTGTGATCCGGTTCACACGGGCCGCTGCCCCCCTGGTCAGCCCGCCTGGAATTCGGGGACGCGCATGGCGAGGATGGCCATGTCGTCGGAGGCCGGTTCGGCGGCGAAGCGTTCCACGGCGCGCAGCACGCGGGTGGCGACGGCACCGGCGGTCAGTCCCGTACAGGTCGTCAGGACGTCGGTGAGGCCGTCGTCGCCGAGCATGCGGGTGCCCTCGCGGCGTTCGGTGACGCCGTCGGTCACGCACAGCAGGACGTCGCCGGGGTCGAGGGTGACGGTCTGTTCGTAGAGCTCCAGGTCGTCCATGACGCCGAGGAGCGGCTGGGGTTCGGCGGCCGGTTCGACCGTGCCGTCCTGGCGCAGCCGGAGCGGAAGGGGGTGGCCCGCGCAGACGACCTTGAGGACGGCGCTGCCGTCGTTCTGCGGCCAGAGCTCGCCGTAAAGGAGCGTCAGGAAGCGGCTGCGGGCGCCCTCGTCGAGGATGGCGGCGTTCAGCCGCTCCAGGACGGCGGGACCGCCGAAGCCCTCGCGGGCGAGCAGCCGCAGCGCGTGCCGGGCCAGGCCCGTGACGGCGGCGGCTTCCGGGCCCGTACCGCAGACGTCGCCGATGGCGAAGCCGTAGACGCCGTCGCGGATCGGGAAGATGTCGTAGAAGTCGCCTCCGACCTCGTTGCCCTCGCCGGCCGCGCGGTAGATGACCTCGACCTCCACACCGGGGATCTCGGGCTGCTCGGGGGGCAGCAGACTGCGCTGGAGGGACTGGCTGATGGCCGTGCGCTCGGAGTAGAGGCGGGCGTTGTCGAGGGCGAGCGCGGCCCGGCGGGAGAGGTCCTCGGCGAGTTCCAGGATCTCCTGGCGGAAGTGTTCCTCGGTGGGCTTGCCCAGGGTGAGCATGCCGATGACGCGGTTGCGGGCGACGAGGGGGAGCACGACGGTCTCCCCGCCGACGGCGGAGGCGGTGGCGAGCGTGGCGCCCGGACCGGTGGACGGGCGGGCGGAGTTGCCCAGGCCCAGGCTGCGCATCGAGGTGCGCAGCGCGGCGTCGTGGGCGGCGTCGCTGGGAGCGGTCCACACCCGGGCGCCGGGGGTGGGCACCGGCTCGGGCGGATCGACCTTCATCAGAAGGGTCTTGAGGCCGTCGATCCGGTCCTCGTCCTCGTGCAGGACGTAGGAGAGTTCGGGTTCGGAGGTCTGGTCGGCGACGGTGTAGACGGCGCACCACGTGGCGAGGGTGGGGACCGTCATCTGCGCCATCAGGGCCAGGGTCTGGTCGCGGTCGAGGGTGCCGGCCAGGAGGTCGGAGGCCTCGACGAGGAAGGAGAGGGAGCCGCGGCGCAGCTTCTCCAGCTCGGTCAGGCGGGCGCGTTCGACGGCGAGGGCGATGCGGTCGGCGGCGAACTGGAGCCGTAGCGCTTCCTCGTTGGTGTAGCGGCCGGCGCCCTCCGCGGCGACGCCGAGGGAGCCGGTCAGCCGGCCCTCGACCTTCAGCGGGACGGTGACGACCGAGCGCATGCCCGTGCCGCTGAGGAGGGGGACGGCGCCGGGGACGGCGGTGAGGTCCTCGTGGACGGCGGGCATCCGGGCGGAGCCGTAGCGTCCGGATCCGGCCTCGACGGGGACGCGGGCGAACCGCTGGCGGGCGGAGGGCAGGCCCGTGGAGGCACGGACCTCCAGCTCGGTCTCGTCGTCGGTGGCCAGGAGGAGGTAGGCGGCGTCGCCGTCGAGCATGTCGCGGGCGCGCTCGACGGTGCGCTGGAGCAGGCCGTCGAGGTCGTCCGGGGCCGGGGAGCCGATGAAGACCTCGAACGGGTCGGAGGGGCGTCCCTCCGACTGCGAGGCCTGGGAGGCGGCGTCCGGGGCGGGTGTGCGCTGGGGGCTCTGCAGGATCGCGCGCTCGTGGTCGCGCACCAGGAGGCAGACCGTGGAGGCCTCGCCGTCGGCGTCGCGGACGCGCAGGTGGGAGGCGTAGACGGGGACGACCCGGCCGTCGGCGCCCCTTATGCCGTAGGAGCCCTCCCAGCGGGACAGCTGGAGTGCCTCGGCGATGCCGGTGCCGGTGCCGGGGGTGTGCGGCCAGGCGGCGAAGTCGGTGAGCGGTTTGCCGATGACCTGCTCGGGGTCGTAGGCGAAGAGGTCCTGGGCGTCCTCGTTCCAGAAGCTGATGCAGCCGCTGCGGTCGATCTGGATCACGGCGACCCGGACGCGGGTGTCGGTGACCGGGAGGGCGTCCACGGGCAGCGCGGGGCCTGCGGAGCGGGTGCCGGCGGGGCGCTCGGGGAGGTCGAGCTGGAACCACACGTGCTTTTGTGCGGCGGTGTACTCGACGCCCCAGCGGGCGGCCAGCGCGCCGCACAGCAGCAGGCCGCGGCCGCCCTCGCGGTCAGGGTGGACGACGACCTGGCCGGCGTTCTGGAGCGGAATCTCGCGTTCGGGGTAACGGTCGGCGACGGAGATCCGTACTCCGCCGTCGTTGCGCAGACACAGCACATCGGCGGCGGTGCCGGCGTGCACCACGGCGTTGGTGACCAGCTCACTCGTCAGGACGACGGCGTCGTCGACGATGTCGGCGCAGCCCCAGCCCTGGAGGGTGTCGCGGACGAATGCACGGGCAGTGGCGACCGAGCGCCCGACCGGCTCGAAGGTTGCGGCGGCCCGCGCGGTGATCACTGGTCTCCTCATGCGTGTGTCGGTGATCTGCTCCCCCATGGTCGCGGCGCCCCTCCGAATACCTGTTGTGCTCGCCCCACCGCCCGTGCTCGATGGCCGGGGCGGTGGACAGCCGTATGCCAGGTTACTTACCTTCGCCGCACCCAAGGATGCCGGTCACGTGTGTTTCCGCCCCAATCGTGCACCGGGACGGTGTGCGATGCTGCCGAACTGTTATGGCCTGGTTGAGCCATGGTGAAACACTGGGCAAGTATCAAGAGAAAGCCCGGGTAGAACGGTCGACCCTGCGGGAGGGACAACGTGGAGTCTGGCGCAGCGGCGCGGGGCGCAAGCACACGCGCGAAAGGCGGACGATCCCGGAACAACGGGACGACCGAGGTGGATACGGCTGCGCTGAATCGGCTGTTGGTCGCGTTGGTCGCGATGCGGGACGGGAACTTCCGCAAACGGCTCACGGTTTCCGGCGACGGCGTCATGTCGGAAATCGCGGCGGTCTTCAACGAGGTCGCGGACCGCAATCTGCATCTCACGGGCGAGCTGACGCGGGTGCGCCGGGTCGTCGGCCGTGAGGGAAAGCTCACGGAACGGCTGGAGGTCGGCGCCGCCGAGGGCTCCTGGGCCGCGGCCATCGACGCCTCGAATGCGCTGGTCGACGACCTCGTACGGCCGGTCTCCGAGGTGGGACGGGTGCTGTCGGCGGTGTCCGAGGGCGACCTGGAACAGCGGATGGATCTGCGCTCGCGCAGTTCGGACAGCTCTTCGGAGCACCCTCTGAGGGGTGAATTCCTGAAGGTCGGCCGGACGGTCAACGGGCTGGTGGATCAGCTCTCCGCATTCACCGACGAGGTCACGAGAGTGGCCAGTGAGGTCGGTACGGAGGGCAAGCTCGGCGGCCAGGCGCGGGTGCGCGGAATGTCGGGTTCGTGGAAGGACCTCACGGAATCCGTCAACACCATGGCGTCCCGGCTGACGGCCCAGGTCCGTGACATTGCTCTCGTCACCACGGCGGTGGCCAAGGGTGATCTGTCGCGCAAGGTGACCGTCCATGTCTCCGGCGAGATGCTGGAGCTGAAGAACACCGTCAACACGATGGTCGACCAGCTCTCCTCGTTCGCCTCCGAGGTGACGCGCGTCGCCCGCGAGGTCGGTACGGAGGGCGAACTCGGTGGTCAGGCACAGGTCCCCGGTGTCGCCGGGGTGTGGAAGGACCTGACGGATTCGGTCAATCTCATGGCCGGCAACCTCACCGCGCAGGTGCGCGGGATCGCTCAGGTCACCACCGCCGTCGCGAACGGCGATCTGTCGCAGAAGGTCACGGTCAGTGCACGCGGCGAGGTCGCGCAGCTGGCCGACACGATCAACACCATGACCGAGACGCTGCGGACCTTCGCGGACGAAGTGACGCGGGTGGCGAACGAGGTCGGCGCCGAGGGCCAGCTAGGCGGTCAGGCGCAGGTGCCGGGCGCGGCCGGTACGTGGAAGGACCTCACCGATTCGGTGAACACCGCCTTCCGCAACCTGACGGCGCAGGTGCGGGACATCGCGCAGGTGACGACGGCGGTCGCCAACGGTGACCTCTCGCAGACCGTCACCGTCGATGTCGCCGGTGAAATGCTGGAGTTGAAGAACACCGTCAACACGATGGTGGGTCAGCTCTCCTCGTTCGGCGCCGAAGTGACGCGCGTTGCGCGGGAGATCGGTGTCGAGGGTGAGCTGGGCGGCCAGGCGGCGGTGCCCGGTGCCGCGGGGACGTGGAAGGACCTCACGGACTCCGTGAACACCGCCTTCCGCAACCTGACCGGGCAGGTGCGCAACATCGCCCAGGTGACGACGGCGGTCGCCAACGGTGACCTCTCGCAGAAGGTCACCGTCGATGTCTCCGGCGAGATGCTGCAGCTGAAGAACACCGTGAACACCATGGTGGACCAGCTGTCCTCGTTCGCCGACCAGGTCACACGGATGGCCAGGGACGTGGGCACGGAGGGCCGGCTGGGCGGTCAGGCCCGGGTGGACGGCGTCAGCGGCACCTGGAAGGAACTGACCGACTCCGTCAACTTCATGGCGGGGAACCTGACTTCACAGGTGCGGCAGATCGCCCAGGTGACGACGGCGGTCGCCCGTGGTGACCTGTCGCAGAAGATCGACGTGGACGCGCGCGGCGAGATCCTGGAGCTGAAGAACACCATCAACACGATGGTGGACCAGCTCTCCGCCTTCGCCGAGCAGGTCACCCGGGTCGCCCGGGAGGTCGGTACGGACGGCAGGCTGGGCGGCCAGGCGCAGGTGCCGGGCGTCGCGGGTGTCTGGCGCGATCTGACCGACTCCGTGAACGGCATGGCCGGCAACCTCACGGCTCAGGTCCGCAACATCGCGCAGGTCGCCACGGCGGTCGCCCGCGGTGACCTGTCGCAGAAGATCGACGTGGACGCCCGGGGCGAGATCCTGGAGCTGAAGAACACCCTGAACACCATGGTCGACCAGCTCTCCTCGTTTGCGGAGCAGGTCACCAGAGTCGCCCGCGAGGTGGGCACCGAGGGCATCCTGGGCGGCCAGGCCGAGGTGCAGGGCGTCAGCGGTACGTGGAAGGACCTCACCCAGTCCGTCAACTTCATGGCGAACAACCTGACCTCGCAGGTGCGCAACATCGCCGAGGTGACGACCGCGGTGGCCCGCGGTGATCTGTCCAAGAAGATCACCGTCGACGCCAAGGGCGAGATCCTCGAACTGGTCACGACCGTCAACACGATGGTGGACCAGCTGTCGTCCTTCGCCGAGCAGGTGACCCGGGTGGCCCGTGAGGTGGGTACCGAGGGCCAGTTGGGCGGTCAGGCGCGGGTGCCGGGTGCCACCGGTATCTGGCTGGACCTCAGCGACAACGTGAACCTGATGGCCAACAACCTGACCATCCAGGTGCGCAACATCTCCCAGGTCTCGGCGGCGGTCGCCAACGGAGACCTGACGAAGAAGGTCACGGTCGAGGCGCGCGGCGAGGTCGCGCAGCTCGCCGACACGGTCAACACGATGGTCACGACGCTGTCGTCGTTCGCCGACGAGGTCACGCGAGTGGCCCGTGAGGTGGGCACCGACGGCATCCTGGGCGGTCAGGCCCGCGTCCCCGGCGTCGCCGGTACGTGGAAGGACCTCACCGAGTCCGTGAACTCGATGGCCAACAACCTGACCGGCCAGGTCCGCAACATCGCCATGGTCACCACCGCCATCGCCAAGGGCGATCTGACCAAGAAGATCGACATCGATGCGCGGGGCGAGATCCTGGCGCTGAAGACCACCATCAACACGATGGTCGACCAGCTCTCGTCCTTCGCCGAACAGGTCACCAGGGTGGCCCGCGAGGTGGGTACGGAAGGCCAGCTGGGCGGTCAGGCGCAGGTGCGCGGCGTGGCCGGCACCTGGCGGGACCTGACCGAGTCGGTGAACGAGATGGCGGGCAACCTGACCCGCCAGGTGCGGGCCATCGCCGCGGTCGCCGCGGCGGTCACCCTCGGCGATCACAACGTCCGTATCGATGTGGACGCGGCCGGCGAGATCCTGGAGCTCCAGGACAACGTCAACACCATGATCTCCACGCTCCGGGAGACCACCCTCGCCAACGAGGAACAGGACTGGCTCAAGGGCAACCTGGCCCGGATCTCCGGTCTGATGCAGGGCCGGCGCGACCTCAAGGACGTCGCCACGCTCATCATGAGCGAGCTCTCGCCCGCGGTCTCCGCCCAGCACGGCGCGTTCTTCCTCGCGGCGCAGCCCGACAGCCAGGAGATCGGCGCGGACGGCGGCGAGGCCGGCGCGTACGAGCTGCGGCTGATGGGCTCGTACGGCTACGCCATGGGCGGGATGCCGACGACCTTCCGGCCGGGCGAGACGCTGATCGGCACGGCCGCGGAGGAGGGGCGCACGATCCTGGTGGAGAACGTCCCGTCCGGCTATCTCAAGATCGCCTCCGGGCTTGGTGAGGCGCCGCCGGCGAATGTGATCGTGCTGCCGGTGCTGTTCGAGGACAAGGTGCTCGGGGTGATCGAGCTGGCGTCCTTCCAGCCGTTCACCCAGATCCAGAAGGACTTCCTCAGCCAGATCGCCGAGATGATCGCGACCAGCGTCAACACCATCTCGGTGAACACCAAGACCGAGGTGCTGCTCAAGCAGTCGCAGGAGCTGACCGAGCAGCTCAAGGAGCGCTCGGGCGAGCTGGAGAGCCGGCAGAAGGCGCTGGAGCTGTCCAACTCGGAGCTGGAGGAGAAGGCCGAGCAGCTGCGGGCGCAGAACCGCGACATCGAGGTGAAGAACACCGAGATCGAGGAGGCGCGGCAGGTCCTGGAGGAGCGTGCCGAGCAGCTCGCGGTCTCGATGCGCTACAAGTCGGAGTTCCTGGCGAACATGTCGCACGAGCTGCGTACGCCGCTCAACTCCCTGCTGATTCTGGCCAAATTGCTGGCCGATAATGCCGAGGGGAATCTCTCCCCGAAGCAGGTCGAATTCGCCGAAACCATCCATGGCGCCGGTTCCGACCTGCTCCAGCTGATCAACGACATCCTGGACCTGTCCAAGGTCGAGGCCGGCAAGATGGATGTCAGCCCGACGCGGATCGCGCTGGTCCAGCTCGTCGACTACGTGGAGGCGACGTTCCGGCCGCTGACCGCGGAGAAGGGACTCGACTTCTCCGTACGGGTCTCCCCGGAGCTGCCGGCGACACTGCACACCGACGAGCAGCGGCTGCTGCAGGTGCTGCGCAATCTGCTGTCCAACGCGGTGAAGTTCACCGACAGCGGCGCCGTCGAGCTGGTGATCCGGCCGGCCGGTGCGGATGTGCCGGTGGCCATCAGGGAGCAGCTGCTGGAGCACGGTTCGCTTCGCGACCCGGACGCGGACATGATCGCCTTCTCGGTGACCGACACCGGTATCGGTATCGCGTCCAGCAAGATGCGGGTCATCTTCGAGGCGTTCAAGCAGGCGGACGGCACGACCAGCCGCAAGTACGGCGGTACGGGCCTGGGCCTGTCCATCAGCCGGGAGATCGCCCGGCTGCTGGGCGGCGAGATCCATGCCGCGAGCGAGCCCAACCGCGGCTCCACGTTCACGCTCTACCTGCCGCACAACCCGGGCGGGCTGCCGCCGCAGGGCTACCCGCAGCTGGTGGCCGGCGGGATCGCGATGGACGCGGAGGCGCGCGAGTCGGAGGTCGGGCAGCAGGAGGCCGAGGAGCAGCCGGACCACGAGCAGGGCGTCGGAGGCAGTCTCAGCCGGCGTCGGCGCCGGGCGATTTCGGGGACCCCGCGGCGCTTCGAGCTCTCCGGGCGGCAGCCGTCCGCAGCGCCCCAGCAGGCGCCGCAGCAGGTCCCGCAGGCGCCGCCGCAGCAGACGCCGCAGCCGGTCCCGCAGCAGCCCGCTGAGGAGCCCTGGATCGGCAACGGCCAGGATCTGGTGGACCCGGCCTTCGAAGGCGGATTCCACGGTGAGAAGGTGCTGATCGTCGATGACGACATCCGCAATGTCTTCGCGCTCACCAGTGTCCTGGAGCAGCACGGGCTGTCGGTGCTGTACGCGGAGAACGGGCGCGAGGGCATCGAGGTGCTGGAGCAGCACGACGACATCGTCCTGGTCCTGATGGACATCATGATGCCGGAGATGGACGGTTATGCGACCACGGCGGCGATCCGCCGGATGCCGCAGTTCGCCGGACTGCCCATCATCGCGCTGACCGCGAAGGCGATGAAGGGCGACCGGGAGAAGAGCATCGACTCCGGAGCCTCCGACTACGTGACCAAGCCGGTGGATACCGATCATCTGTTGTCGGTCATGGAGCAATGGATGCGCGCGGAGTGACGGAGCGTCCAGTATGGAGGCGAAAGGGGATCATCGCGTGCTGACTCAGTGTTGCCGCGGACGTGTGGAAGCGTGGGATACGGGGAACCTTCTGGTCTCTGTCTGCGTTTCTGCTACGTGCACAGTGACATCGCGGTGACAGGGTGTGGCGACAGGCGGGGTGCAGCTACCATGACCGGCACAAGGACGGGCGGCGTGACGGAGTCGTCCCCTGGGGCGGCGTCCGGTTCCATGCCGGGGCGAGGAGGACGGGCCATGGTGCAGAAGGCCAAGATCCTCCTGGTCGATGACCGGCCGGAGAATCTGCTGGCGCTGGAGGCGATCCTCTCTGCGCTCGATCAGACACTGGTGCGGGCATCGTCCGGGGAGGAAGCGCTCAAAGCACTGCTCACGGACGACTTCGCGGTGATTCTGCTCGATGTGCAGATGCCGGGGATGGACGGTTTCGAGACGGCCGCGCACATCAAGCGGCGCGAGCGGACCCGCGACATCCCGATCATCTTCCTCACGGCCATTAACCACGGCCCGCATCACACCTTCCGTGGATACGCGGCCGGCGCGGTGGACTACATCTCCAAGCCGTTCGACCCGTGGGTGCTGCGCGCCAAGGTCTCGGTGTTCGTCGAGCTGTACATGAAGAACTGCCAACTGCGGGAGCAGGCCTCCCTGCTGAGGCTGCAGCTGGAGGGCGGGCGGCCGAGCGCCGACGAGGCGCGGGAGTCCGCGGGGCTGCTCGCCGAGCTCTCCGCGCGGCTGGCCGCGGTCGAGGAGCAGGCCGAGGCGCTGTCCAAGCAGCTGGACGAGACGGCGGATGCGGCGGCGGTCGCCACCGCGGCGCATCTGGAGCGCAAACTGACCGGACTGCGCAGGGCACTGGACGCCCTGGAGCCGGGGTCGGGAAGCGCCGCGGGGTGAACTGACACCCCTTCATGAGACGGGCGCGCGACACGTTCGGGTGAAGCGCCGTGCGCTCGTGTCATGCCTGCTTTCGCCTGTAATCTCGTCGCCATGGCCTCACGTACGTCCGGCAAGGGAACCCAGAGCACGGCGGGCCCCTCGAAGCAGCGCGCCGGACGGACCGCGGGCGCCGCCAAGAAGACCGCCGCGAAGAAAGCGCCCGCGAAGCCACCGGCCAAGAAGGCCGCGGCCGCGAAGAAGGCACCGGCCAAGAGGGCACCCGCCAAGAAGGCCGCTCCCAAACCGGCGCCGTCACCCACCGGTGGTGTCTACCGCCTCGCCCGCGCCTGCTGGCTGGGGCTCGCGCACGGCATCGGGGCGGTGTTCCGCGGTATGGGCCGCGGCGCGAAGAACCTCGATCCGGCGCACCGCAAGGACGGGCTGGCGCTGCTGTTGCTCGGGCTGGCGCTGGTGATCGCGGCCGGTACCTGGTCCAACCTCAGCGGCCCGGTCGGCGACCTCGTCGAGCTGCTGGTGACCGGCGCGTTCGGCCGGCTCGATCTGGTCGTACCGATACTGCTGGGCGGCATCGCCGTACGCCTCATCCGGCACCCCGAGAAGCCGGAGGCCAACGGCCGGATCGTCATCGGGCTCTCCGCGCTGGTCGTCGGCGTCCTCGGACAGGTCGCGATGGCCTGCGGCTCTCCGGGCCGGGACGACGGCCTGGCCGCCATACAGGACGCCGGCGGCTATCTCGGGTGGGTCGCGTCCAAGCCGCTGATCTTCACCGTCGGACAGACCCTGGCGGTGGCGCTGCTGGCGCTGCTGACCCTCTTCGGGCTGCTGGTGGTCACCGCGACGCCGGTGAACGCCATCCCGCAGCGGCTGCGGGCGCTCGGCATCAAGCTGGGCGTGGTGCACCCGGTGGCGGACGAGGCGGACTACGACGAGGTCGAGGAGTATGCGGAGGAGTGGCGTGAGCAGCCCGTCCGCAGGCCGCGCCGCAGCGCCGCCGCCGCACCGGCCGCGAACGATCCGGACGCGATAGAGGAAGCGGCCCTGGCCAAGCGGCGCCGGCCGCGCCGGGCCTCCGCACAGCCCGCCCCGGACCGGCCGATGGACGCGGTGGATGTCGCCGCCGCGGCCGCCGCCGCCCTGGACGGCGCGGTGCTGCACGGTGTCCAGCCCTCACCGCTCGTCGCCGGCCTCAGCAGCAGCATCTCCGGGGACCGCCGGGGCCACGACGGCGAGGACACCGCGGGGGAGAGCGGCACGGTGCCGCCGGCCCGCGACGCGGAGCCGGAGCCGCCCGCGGCCGAGCACACTCCCGCCGTTCCGGACTTCACCAAGGCCCCGCCCGAGCGCTCGGGCGAGCTGCCGGCCCGCGCCGAGCAGCTTCAGCTGTCCGGTGACATCACCTACTCGCTGCCCTCGCTGGACCTGCTGTCGCGGGGCGGGCCCGGCAAGACCCGCAGTGCCGCGAACGACGCCATAGTGACCTCGCTGACCACGGTCTTCCAGGAGTTCAAGGTCGATGCCGCGGTCACCGGCTTCACCCGGGGCCCGACGGTCACCCGCTACGAGGTCGAGCTCGGCCCGGCCGTCAAGGTCGAGAAGATCACCGCGCTGGCCAAGAACATCGCCTACGCGGTCGCCAGCCCCGACGTCCGCATCATCAGCCCGATCCCCGGGAAGTCCGCGGTCGGCATCGAGATCCCCAATACCGACCGCGAGATGGTCAACCTCGGCGATGTGCTGCGGCTGGCCGACGCCGCGGACGATGATCATCCGATGCTGGTGGCGCTCGGCAAGGACGTCGAGGGCGGCTACGTCATGGCCAACATGACGAAGATGCCGCACATCCTGGTGGCCGGCGCCACCGGCTCCGGCAAGTCCTCCTGCATCAACTGTCTGATCACCTCGGTCATGATGCGGGCCACGCCGGAGGACGTCCGGATGGTGCTGGTCGACCCCAAGCGCGTCGAGCTGACCGCGTACGAGGGCATCCCGCATCTGATCACGCCGATCATCACCAACCCCAAGCGGGCCGCCGAGGCGCTGCAGTGGGTGGTGCGCGAGATGGACCTGCGCTACGACGATCTCGCGGCCTACGGCTTCCGGCACATCGACGACTTCAACGAAGCGGTGCGCAGCGGCAAGGTCAGCTCACCGGAGGGCAGCGAGCGCGAGCTGGCGCCGTACCCGTATCTGCTGGTCATCGTCGACGAGCTGGCGGACCTGATGATGGTCGCGCCGCGCGATGTGGAGGACTCGATCGTCCGCATCACCCAGCTCGCCCGTGCGGCAGGCATCCACCTGGTGCTCGCCACCCAGCGCCCGTCCGTCGATGTGGTCACCGGTCTGATCAAGGCCAATGTGCCCTCCCGGCTCGCGTTCGCCACCTCGTCGCTCGCCGACAGCCGGGTCATCCTCGACCAGCCGGGCGCCGAGAAGCTGATCGGCAAGGGCGACGGCCTGTTCCTGCCGATGGGCGCCAACAAGCCGGTGCGTATGCAGGGCGCGTTCGTGACCGAGGCGGAGGTCGGGGCGGTCGTCCAGCACTGCAAGGACCAGATGGCGCCCGTCTTCCGCGATGACGTCACCGTCGGCACGGCCAAGAAAAAGGAGATCGACGAGGACATCGGCGATGACCTCGATCTGCTGTGCCAGGCCGCTGAGCTGGTGGTTTCCACCCAGTTCGGTTCGACGTCCATGCTCCAGCGCAAGCTGCGGGTGGGGTTCGCCAAGGCCGGGCGGCTGATGGACCTGATGGAGTCGCGGAACATCGTCGGGCCGAGCGAGGGGTCGAAGGCTCGTGACGTTCTTGTGAAGCCTGACGAACTGGACGGAGTGCTGGCGGTGATCCGGGGGGAGGCTACGGAGTAGCACAGACATCCGGGTCACCCGCAGGAAAGAAGAAGGCAACCGTTTCTCCTGCCGATACGTCAAGTTGAGGGAGATGAGGGAACGATGCTTCACCATCGAGCCCCAGGGCACCGCCGACGGCGTTCCGATGGCGTACAAAGTCCGCTCTCCCGCTTGCCCGACCCTTTCGCCCCACCCCTAGACTGAACTTCCAGCAGGTGGCTACACGCTCGAAAGGCGCCTCCGTGTCCATCGGCAACTCCCCCGAAGCAGACCGGCCTTCCGTCGGTGCTGCCCTCCAGAAGGCCCGTATCGGAGCGGGACTGACCGTCGAAGAGGTCAGTACGACGACACGGGTGCGCATTCCCCTCGTGCACGCGATCGAGCAGGACGACTTCTCCCGCTGTGGCGGCGACGTCTACGCCCGGGGGCACATCCGGGCGCTCGCCCGCGCCGTATCCCTCGATTCCCGACCCCTGATCGACCAGTTCGACGCCGAGCACGGCGGCCGGCCCGCGCCGACCCCCGCCGCGCCCCTCTTCGAAGCCGAACGGATCCGCTCCGAGCCGCGCCGCCCCAATTGGACCGCGGCGATGGTCGCGGCGATCGTCGCCGTGGTCGGTTTCGCGGGCTTCACGCTCTTCACGGGCGGCGACAAGAGCGACGGCGGCCCGATCGCGGCCGGCGACGCCCATGCCAAGCCGGCGCCGGCGCCCACTCGCCACCCCTCCACCATCAAGCCGCCCATCAAGCCCGACCCCGAGCCGTCCGACAGCGCCGTTGCCGGGCTGCCGAAGGACAAGGTCACGATCAAGGTGACCGCCCGCGACGGCCAGAGCTGGATCTCCGCCAAGGACGCCAACGGCAAGCTCCTGGAGGACGGACTGCTCAAGCAGGGCGAGTCCAAGACCATCACCGACAAGAAGCGGATCGACCTGGTCCTCGGTAACGCCGGAGCCGTGCAGCTGTACGTCAACGGCAAGGAGGTCAAGCGGGTCGGCGAGAAGGGCACCGTCGAGCGGCTCAGCTACACGCCTGGGGACCCCCAGGCGGGCTGAGTGCCCTTCCCCGGGGGCGTCCGCCGCCCGGCCCGGGGGCCCGGGTCCGGCGGCGGAGACCTGCGCGCCAAGGGGGTGGCCGGGACAAAGTAGGCTGAGGCCTATGCCCGAACGCCGTACCGTCGCCCTTGTCACTCTTGGCTGCGCCCGTAACGAGGTGGACTCGGAGGAGCTCGCAGGCCGCCTGGCAGCGGACGGCTGGGAGCTCGTCGAGGAAGCCGCCGATGCCGATGTCGCCGTCGTCAACACCTGTGGTTTCGTCGAGGCCGCCAAGAAGGACTCCGTCGATGCCCTGCTGGAAGCCAACGATCTGAAGGATCACGGCAGAACCCAGGCCGTAGTGGCCGTCGGCTGCATGGCCGAGCGCTACGGCAAGGAGCTCGCCGAGGCGCTGCCCGAGGCGGACGGGGTGCTCGGCTTCGACGACTACGGCGATATCTCCGGCCGCCTGCAGACCATCCTGAGCGGTGGCATCCACGCCTCGCACACCCCGCGCGACCGCCGCAAGCTGCTGCCGATCAGCCCCGCCGAGCGCCAGGACGCCGCGGTCGCGCTGCCCGGCCACGCCCAGACCGATTCCGGTGAGCCGACTCCGCCGGCGGACCCGCCCGAGGATCTGCCGGAGGGCGTCGCACCGGCCTCCGGGCCGCGGGCCCCGCTGCGCCGACGTCTCGGCAGCAGCCCGGTGGCCTCGGTGAAGCTGGCCTCCGGCTGCGACCGGCGCTGCTCGTTCTGCGCCATCCCGTCCTTCCGTGGTTCCTTCATCTCCCGCCGGCCCTCCGATGTGCTCGGGGAGACGCGCTGGCTGGCCGGGGAGGGCGTGAAGGAGATCATGCTGGTCTCCGAGAACAACACCTCCTACGGCAAGGACCTCGGCGACATCCGGCTGCTGGAGACGCTGCTGCCCGAGCTGGCGGCCGTCGACGGCATCGAGCGGATCCGGGTCAGCTATCTGCAGCCCGCGGAGATGCGGCCCGGCCTGATCGACGTGCTGACCGGCACCGACAAGGTGGCGCCCTACTTCGATCTGTCCTTCCAGCACTCGGCGCCCGGTGTGCTGCGCTCCATGCGGCGCTTCGGCGGCACGGACAGCTTCCTGGAGCTGCTGGAGACGATCCGTACCAAGGCGCCGCAGGCCGGTGCCCGCTCGAACTTCATCGTCGGCTTCCCCGGGGAGAGCGAGAGCGACCTGGCGGAGCTGGAGCGCTTCATCACCGAGGCCCGGCTCGATGCCATCGGCGTCTTCGGCTACTCCGACGAGGACGGCACCGAGGCCGCCTCGTACGAGGACAAGGTCGACCCGGACGTGGTCGCCGAGCGGCTGGCGCGGGTGTCGCGGCTGGCCGAGGAGCTGACCGCGCAGCGCGCCGAGGAGCGGATCGGCGAGACGCTGCGGGTGCTGGTGGACCGGACCGACGACGAGGACGGTGTCGTCGGGCGGGCCGCGCACCAGGCACCGGAGACCGATGGCGTCACCCTGCTGTCGACGGACCAGGAGCTGGCGCCCGGTCGTATGGTCGAAGCAAAGGTGGTCGCGAGCGAGGGCGTGGACCTCGTCGCGGAGGTGCTGTCGGTGGAGGGCACGGGGTGTACCGAGGAGGCGGGCAGATGACCGGAGTCCCGGCATCCGCAGCTGGTGGCCCGCGCACGGCGCCGGTCGTCCGGCAGGCCGGGCTGTGGAACATCGCCAACGTCCTGACGATGCTGCGGCTGGTGCTGGTCCCGGCCTTCGTGGTGCTGCTGATGCACGACGGCGGAACGGATCCGGTCTGGCGTGTCTTCGCCTGGGCCGCGTTCGCCGTCGCCATGATCACCGACATTTTCGACGGGCATCTGGCGCGCGCCTACAACCTGGTCACCGACTTCGGCAAGATCGCCGACCCGATCGCGGACAAGGCGATCATGGGTGCCGCGCTGGTCTGTCTGTCGGTGCTGGGTGATCTGCCCTGGTGGGTGACCGGAGTGATCCTCTTCCGGGAGCTCGGCATCACGCTGATGCGGTTCTGGGTGATCAAGCATGGAGTCATTCCGGCCAGTCGTGGCGGCAAAATCAAGACATTGGCGCAGGGCACCGCGGTCGGTATGTACGTCCTGGTGCTGACCGGCCCGCTGGCCACCTTCCGCTGGTGGGTGATGGCGGTGGCGGTGGCGCTGACCGTCATCACCGGACTCGACTACGTCCGGCAGGCCGTGGTGCTGCGCCGGGCCGGGCTGGCCCGGGAGCGGGCCGAGCGCGCCGAGCGGGGCGCGGCCGGGTGAGCGGGCCGGGTTCTGCCGCCGCCGGGGTGCTGGAGATGCTCGCCGGGCGGGGCCAGAGCCTGGCCGTGGCGGAATCGCTGACCGGTGGACTGGTGGCGGGCGCGCTGACCGCGGTCCCGGGGGCCTCACGGGTGGTCCGGGGCTCGGTCACGGCGTATGCGACCGAGGTCAAGCGGGAGGTGCTGGGCGTGGACGGCGCCCTGCTGGCCGCGCGGGGGGCCGTGGACGGCGAGGTCGCCCGGCAGATGGCGAGCGGTGTGCGGCGGGTGCTGGGTGCCGACTGGGGCCTCGCCACCACGGGGGTGGCCGGCCCCGATCCTCAGGACGGGCATCCGGTGGGCACCGTTTTCGTGGCGGTCCAGGGACCGGACGGTGCCGGAGCGGTGCGCCGGCTGTCGCTGGCGGGTTATCGCGACCGGATCCGCCAGGACACCATTCGCGCCGTGCTCGCACTGTTGTTGAGCGAACTGACAGAAAATACGCGGGCACAGGATACGGAACAACACGGGGGGAATGGATGTTTGCAGCCCTGAGTGAACACGTACTTGCGCCCGGCACTGGTACCGCCCGAGGCGGTACGGTGGGGCGAGAAGGATCCGGATCCGAGGTCCGAGGAGGGAGCCAGCGATGATTCTGCTTCGTCGCCTGCTGGGTGACGTGCTGCGCCGACAGCGTCAGCGCCAGGGCCGAACCCTGCGCGAGGTCTCTTCCTCCGCCCGGGTATCGCTCGGCTATTTGTCCGAGGTCGAGAGGGGGCAGAAGGAGGCTTCCTCCGAACTGCTCTCGTCGATCTGTGACGCGCTGGACGTGCGCATGTCCGAGCTCATGCGGGAGGTCAGCGATGAGCTGGCGCTCGCCGAGCTGGCAGCGTCCGCGGCCGCGAGCGATCCGGTGCCCGCACCGGTGCGGCCGAAGCTCAATTCGGTGTCCGTCACGTCCCTGGCCGGTGTGCCGGAGGACCGCGTGACCATCAAGTCCCCGGCAGACGTCGTGGATGTCGTCGCGGCCTGACACCCCTGTTCGTACGCATCGAAGCCCTGGTAGGCGAAAGCCTGCCGGGGCTTCGTGCTGCCCGCGCGGGGGCGGGTGTGTGCGGCGGGCCGGGGCCCCGGCGGGCGCCCGGCCGGACCGTCCGGGCAGCTCGGAACGGGCGATTCATTTGTACGATGACTAAATCGGATAAATCGCCCGAACAGGAGTATCTGGATGTCTGTCGTCAAGAGCACACTCTCCGACGAGGACCTCGGCATCGTCGGGAACGCCCTGCAGGGAGCGCTCGTCGACCTGGTGGATCTCTCCCTCGTCGCGAAGCAGGTGCACTGGAACGTCATCGGTCCGCGCTTCCGCTCCGTCCATCTCCAGCTCGACGAGGTGGTCGCCAGCGGGCGGCAGCACGCCGACACGGTGGCCGAGCGGGCGGCGGCGATCGGGGTGTCCCCGGACGGGCGGGCGGTGACCGTCGCCGAGACCAGCGGCATCGGCGAGGTCAAGGACGGCTGGATCAAGGACGGTGACGTGGTGCGGGCGATGGTGGACGCGCTGGGCGCGGTCATCGGCCGGATGCGCGAGCGGATCACCGCCACCGCGGACCCGGACCCGGTCAGCCAGGACATCCTCATCGGTCTGACCGCCGACCTGGAGAAGCACCGCTGGATGTTCCAGGCCGAGGCCCAGTGACGGACGGCGCAGGGCGCTGAGGCTCCGGGATCGCGAGTGTGCCTTCCGGGGGCGGCGGCGTCGAGGTCCCGTTCCGGGGCTTGCGCGGCCGGCTGCGCGCCGGAAATGCCCCGGTGCGCTCTCCCGCCGGGCGGCGGGATCCGTCTAGCGTCGGCCGGAGGAGGCAGCCATGAGGGGGCGTGACTTCGCGGCCCGCGGACCGGCCGGACGGCGTCCGCGCACCGTGCCCGGGCGCTGGATATCCGGAGTCGTGGTCGGGGGGCTGTGGTGGTGGGCCGCGGTCCGGCTGGTGGTCTGGCCGCAGTCGGCGGGGGTGGTCGAAGGGGCCGTGATGCTGGGTGGCTGGGGGCTCAGTCTGCTGCCGGTGCACTGCGTTCCGCGGGCGAGGCGGGACTACGGGAACTCTCCTCGCGCCATGGCACGGGCGGGCCTGCGGGTCCGGGCGGGCCGGAAGGCGCTCACCAGGGCATGGCGACGCCACCGTTCGGGCGGAGGACCTGGCCGGTCATGAAGGACGAGGCGTCCGACACCAGATGCAGCACGGTGTGGGCGACGTCCTCCGGCTCTCCCACCCGCCCCAGCGGTGGCATCCGGATCATCGGCCCTTCCGCCTGCTGCTGAGCCTCCGCGGTGTGGCGGTCGGTCATCGCCGTACGGATCCAGCCCGGGGCGACGGCGTTGACGCGGATGCCGTGCCGGCCGACCTCGGTGGCCAGGGTCTTGGTGAGCTGGACGACGGCGGCCTTGGCGGCGCCGTAGGAGAGCAGCCCCGGGGCGCCGGTGTCGATCGCGCCGGAGGCCATGTTCACGAGGGAGCCCGGGGTGGCGGTGGCGATCATGGCGCGTGCGGCCTCCTGGCAGCCGTACAGCACGCCTTTGAAGTTGGTGTTCCAGACCCGGTCCAGATCCGCGTCCTCGGTCTCCAGGACGGGGGCGGAGTGCATGATTCCGGCGATGTTCGCCATCACGTCGAGGCGGCCGGTGGTACTGCGGGCGGCGTCGACGACGGCGGCGACCTGGTCGCGCCGGGTGACATCGAGCCGATGGGCGTGTGCGGAGCCCTCTGCCGCGGTGATGGCCGCGGCGGTCGCCTTCGCGCCCTGTTCGTCGAGGTCGGCGCAGTGGACGGTGGCTCCGGCCGTGGCGAGGAGGGTGGCGGTGGCGCGGCCGATACCGCTCGCCGCGCCGGTGACGAGCGCGGTGCGGCCCGTGAGGTCGTACGCCGGGAGAGGCATGGTGCGAGGGTAGGGAGAGATCTGACGGGGCGTCAATTGGTGTGCGGGAGGTGCTTCGGGTCAGCCGGCGCGGTGGCCGTCCGGTGGGTCCGGCTGGCAGGCGGGACACCAGTAGGTGACGCGTTCCTCGGCGGTGGGGTCCTGGTCAGCGGTGCGGACCTCGGTGCCGCAGCGCAGACACGGGCGGCCGGCCCGGCCGTAGACCCACAGCCGTCGGTCGGGGCGGGCGCTGGGCGTGGTGATACGGGCGGGGCGTCGCTTATTGGCTTCGAGGAGCTTCTTGGCGAGCGTGGGCACACGTTCCGGCCGGGGCAGCGCGCTCAGCGGGAGCCAGGGCGAGGCGCCCAGCAGGAAGCACAGCTCGGATTTGTAGACATTGCCGATCCCGGCGAGATTGCGCTGGTCGAGCAGGGCCTCGCCGAGGGGGCGCTCCGGGGTGGCGAGCAGCCGGCGCAGGGCTTCGGCGGGGTCCCAGTCCGGGCCGAGGAGATCGGGTCCCAGATGGCCGACGACCCGGGACTCGTCGGCGGTGCGCAGTAGATCGAGCACGGGGAGGCGGTAGCCGACGGCGGTGTGGTCCGCGGTGCCGAGGATCGCCCGGATCTGGTGGGCGGGGCCGCCGCGCCAGCGCTCGGCCGGGGCGTAGATCTTCCATGCGCCGTCCATCCGCAGATGGGAGTGGAGGGTGAGACCGCCCTCGAAGCGGGTGAGCAGGTGCTTGCCGCGGGGGAGGACGTCCAGCACCCCGCGGCCGGTCAGATCCACCGTCGCCAGCTGGGGGACGCGCAGATCGCAGCGGGTCAGCGGACCACCGGTCAGCGCGTCGTGGAGCCGCTGGGCCAAGCGCCAGACGGTGTCACCTTCGGGCATGCCACCATCATGCCGGGAGCCGGGAGCCGGGAGCCGGGAGCCGGGAGCCGGGAGCCGGGAGCCGGGAGCCGGGAGCCGGGAGCCGGGAGCCGGGCCTGGGCAGGGCAGGGCAGGGCGTCGTTGCGGTCACCCGCGCAGGCGCAGCCCCCGTGGGGTCGGGTGGAAGCCGGCGGTCTCCAGGATGGCGGCGAAGGGGGAGGTGAGGGCCGCGGTGCCGTTGATGCGTTCGGTGGTGATGGTGCCCAGGGCGCCCGCGCGGGCGGCATCCGTGAGTGCCTCGACGGCGAGCTGGAGGCGCGGGTCCATGGCGGCCCGGTCAGGTTCGTGGCCGAGCGGCCAGAGGAGCAGGGTCTTGCCGCCGCGCTCCATGTAGAGCGTCAGCTCACCGTCGACGAGGACGACCAGGGAGCCCGCCTTGCGGCCGGGCTTGTGCGTCGAGCCCTCGGGCGGCTCGGGCCAGGGCAGGGCGGCGCCATAGGCATTGGCGGGGTCGGCGGCGGCGAGGACGACGGCGCGCTGCGGGCCGCCGCGCCGGGACTGCGCCGGGCCGCTGTCCGGCAGTGCGTCACCGGCGGTGCGCTCCCGCTGGGTGCTGACCGCGCGCAGCCGGTCCACCGCGCCGTCCATCGCGAACTGGGCGGCGCCCAGCCCCTCCACCACATAGCCGCGACGGGCCTGACCGGACTCCTCGAAGGCGGCCAGCACCCGGTATGCGGCGGAGAACCCGCCCTCGACCCCCTCGGCGGCGACCGCGCCCCGGGTGACGATGCCGTGCCGGTCCAGGAGCGCACGGGCCAGGGCATGCGCGCGGTGGGTGGGGTCCGGCTCGGCGGTGGGCAGGAGCGACCAGCGGCCACCCACCGTCGGCGGACCGGAGCGGGAGGCGGTGGGCCGGCCGCCGCGGCCCGCGGCAGCGGTGAGGGAGCCGTACCGGCCCCGGGGGACGGCGCGGCGGGCGCGGTGGGCGGTCGAACCGGCCGTACGGCCCGAGCCGAGGAGGGCGCGCAGCGGGGCGAGGGTGTCGTTGGTCAGCCGGCCCGACCAGGCCAGGTCCCACAGCGCGTCGGCCAGTTGCGGATCGGTGGCGTCCGGGTGGGTGGTGGCGCGGACCTGGTCGGCGAGCTGGCGGAAGAACAGGCCGTATCCGGGGGCGAGGGCGGTCAGCAACGACTCGTGCAGCGCGGTCAGTTCCAGCGGGAGCGGAGGCGGGAGCAGCAGCGGGGCGGAGTCGGCGAGATGGAGGGAGAGCCAGCCGTCCTTGCCGGGGAGCGCACCGGCGCCGGCCCACAGCACCTCACCGGTGGCGGTGAGCTCGTCCAGCAGGGCGGGGGTGTAGCCGCCGACGCGGGACGGCAGCACCAGCTTTTCCAGGGCGGAGGCGGGCACCGGAGCGCCCTGGAGCTGCTCGATGGCGCGCACCAGGCCGTCGATGCCGCGCAGGCTGTGCGAGGCGCCGCCGAGCGGTGCCGGCATCCCGCCGGCAGCCGGTGCCGGGCGCGGTGCGCTGACGTGCTGCCACTGGGGGAGGAAGGCGGCGAGTGCGGCGGGCGGCACCGGCTCCAGCTCCTCGCGCAGTGCGGCGAGGGAGCGGCGGCGCAGTCTGCGCAGCACCTGGGCGTCACACCACTCCTGGCCGATGCCCGCGGGGTGGAACTCGCCCTGGACGACCCGGCCGGCGGCGGCGAGACGCTGCAGCGCCCCGTCGGTGACGGCCGTGCCGAGGCCGAAGCGGGCGGCGGCCTGCTCGGAGGTGAACGGGCCGTGGGTGCGGGCGTAGCGGGACAGCAGATCGCCGAGGGGGTCCTTGACCGGTTCGGTGAACGACTCCGGGACACCGACCGGCAGTGCCGTGCCCAGCGCGTCACGGAGCCGGCCGGCGTCCTCGACGGCGGCCCAGTGGTCGGCGCCGGCGATCCGCACGGAGAGGGCGCGGCGGGTGGCGGCCAGCTCCCGGGGCCATGCCGGGTCCGCACCGCGCTCGGCCAGCTCGGCGTCGGTCAGCGGCCCCAGCAGCCGCAGGACGTCGGCGACGCCCTCGACGTCCTTGACGCGCCGGTCCTCCGTCAGCCACTGCAGCTCACGCTCCAGCTCGGCCAGCACCTCGGCGTCCAGCAGCTCACGCAGCTCTGCCTGGCCGAGCAGCTCGGCGAGCAGCCGGGAGTCCAGGGAGAGCGCGGCGGCGCGGCGCTCGGCGAGGGGGGAGTCGCCCTCGTACAGGAACTGGGCGACATAGCCGAAGAGCAGCGAGCGGGCGAACGGGGACGGCTCGGGGGTGGTGACCTCCACCAGGCGGACCCGGCGGGCCTCGAGGTCCCCCATCAGCTCCGCCAGACCCGGGACGTCGAAGACGTCCTGGAGGCATTCGCGGACGGCTTCCAGCACGATCGGGAAGGACCCGAACTCGCTCGCCACCTGGAGGAGTTGGGCGGCCCGCTGGCGCTGCTGCCACAGCGGGGTGCGCTTGCCGGGGCTGCGCCGCGGCAGCAGCAGGGCACGGGCGGCGCATTCCCGGAACCGGGAGGCGAACAGCGCGGACCCGCCGACCTGGTCCGTGACGAGCTGGTCGACCTCGCCCTGGTCGAAGGCGACATCGGCGGCCCCCACGGGGGACTGCTCGGGGTCGTACTCCGTGCCGCGGCCGAGCGGGCCGGCGGACGGGTCGAAGCCGCCGTCGCCGTCGAGGAGATCGAGGCTCATCAGATCGGCGTCGGGCAGCCGCAGCACGATGCCGTCGTCGGCGTGCATCACCTGGGCGTCCATGCCGTAGCGCTCGGCGAGACGGGCGCCGAGGGCCAGCGCCCAGGGGGCGTGGACCTGCGCACCGAACGGGGAGTGGATGACCACCCGCCAGTCGCCGAGCTCATCGCGGAACCGCTCCACGACGATCGTGCGGTCATCGGGGACATGGCCGCAGGCCTGCTTCTGCTCGGCGAGATAGCCCATCACATTGGACACCGCCCAGTCGTCCAGCCCGGCGGCGGACAGCCGGGCCCCGGCGTCCTCCGGCGCGAGCGAGCCGATCTCGCGGAGGAACGCGCCGAGCGCGCGGCCCAGTTCCAGGGGGCGGCCCAGCTGGTCGCCCTTCCAGAAGGGAAGCCGCCCCGGCACCCCGGGGGCGGGGGTGACCAGCACCCGGTCACGGGTGATGTCCTCGATGCGCCAGGACGTCGTGCCGAGCGTGAAGACATCGCCGACGCGGGACTCGTAGACCATCTCCTCGTCGAGTTCCCCCACCCGTCGCCCGCCCCCGCCCTTCCCGGAGTCGCCGCCCGCCAGGAACACCCCGAACAGGCCGCGGTCGGGGATGGTGCCGCCGGAGGTGACGGCCAGCCGCTGGGCCCCGGGGCGGCCCGTGACGGTGTGCGCGACGCGGTCCCACACCAGGCGCGGCCGCAGCTCGGCGAAGGCGTCGGAGGGGTAGCGGCCGGCGAGCATGTCCAGCACGGCCGTGAACGCCGACTCGGGAAGGGAGGCGAACGGGGCGGCCCGCCGGACCAGGGCCAGCAGCTCCTCGACGTCCCAGGTGTCCATCGCGGTCATGGCGACGAGCTGCTGGGCGAGGACGTCCAGCGGATTGGCCGGCACCCGCAGCGCCTCGATGGCGCCGGAGCGCATCCGCTCGGTGACCACGGCGGCCTGCACCAGATCGCCGCGGTACTTGGGGAAGACGATGCCCGTCGAGACCGCGCCGACCTGATGCCCGGCCCGGCCGACGCGCTGCAGCCCGGAGGCGACCGAAGGCGGCGACTCCACCTGGACGACCAGATCGACCGCGCCCATGTCGATGCCCAGCTCCAGACTGGAGGTGGCGACCACGGCCGGCAGCCGGCCCGCTTTCAGGTCCTCCTCCACCTGGGCGCGTTGTTCCTTCGACACCGAGCCGTGGTGGGCGCGGGCCAGCAGCGCCGGCGCGCCCTTGGCGGCACCGGCCTCGGCCATCAGCTCCGCGGGGGAATGGTGCTCGGGCAACGCCTCACCCGTGGTCCGCTCGTAGGCGATCTCGTTGAGGCGGTTGCACAGCCGCTCTGCCAGACGGCGGGAGTTGGCGAAGACGATCGTGGAGCGATGGGCCTGGACGAGATCGGCGATCTTCTCCTCGACCTGCGGCCAGATGGACGGCTTCTCACCGGTGTCGCCCTCCTGGACGGGCGAGCCGCCCAGCTCGCCCATGTCCTCCACCGGGACGACCACCGAGAGATCGAAGCGCTTCCCGGACGGCGGCTGGACGATCTCCACCCGGCGCCGCGGCGACAGATAGCGGGCCACCTCCTCCACCGGGCGGACCGTCGCCGACAGCCCGATCCGTCTGGCCGGGCGGTCCAGCAGCTCGTCCAGCCGCTCCAGGGACAGCGCCAGATGCGCCCCGCGCTTCGTGCCGGCGACGGCATGGACCTCGTCCAGGATCACCGTCTCGACGCCCGCCAGCGCCTCCCGGGCCGAGGACGTCAGCATCAGGAACAGGGACTCGGGGGTCGTGATGAGGATGTCCGGCGGGCGGTTGGCGATCGACCGGCGCTCGGCGGGCGGGGTGTCCCCGGAGCGGATGCCGACCGTGATGTCCGGCTCCGGCAGCCCGAGGCGGACCGACTCCTGGCGGATGCCCGTCAGCGGACTGCGCAGATTGCGCTCGACGTCGACGGCCAGCGCCTTGAGCGGGGAGACGTACAACACCCGGCAGCGCTTCTTCGGCTCGGCGGGCGGCGGGGTGCTCGCCAGCGCGTCCAGCGACGCGAGGAAGGCGGCGAGCGTCTTGCCGGAGCCCGTCGGCGCCACCACGAGGACGTCGGAGCCCGCGCCGATCGCCCGCCAGGCGCCTTCCTGCGCGGCCGTGGGCGCGCTGAACGCCCCGGCGAACCAGCCGCGGGTCGCGGCGGAGAACGAGTCGAGCGCTGCCTTGGCCATGTTCCCCATCGTGCACCGGACCACTGACAACGCGGTCCCGCACGCCGCGACGGCCGGGCCCTCCCCGGCCGTCCACGCTGCGGACGCGCAGGTCGGCGGCCACCCGGCGGACGCACAATGGCGGCATGGTCATGGTCAGCGGGGAGCAGGCGGCCGGCGGCGGGCCCGGTGCGGCCGCCGTGCCGCGGGCGCGCGGTGAGTGGGCGCGCCACTGGCGCTACGACGGGCTGCCCGGCCTCGACCTGCTGCGTGCCCGCTACGTCCGGCACTCCTTCCCCCGTCACGCGCACGACGGCTATGTCGTGTGCGCGGTGACGGCCGGCATCGAGGAGGTCGGGCTCCGGGAGGGCACCGTCCGGGCGGGCCACGGCGGCGTCATCATGCTCAACCCGGAGGTCGCGCACACCGCCCGGGCGGGCGTGCCCGAGGGCTGGGCCTACGCCACGCTCTACCCGTCCTACGAGGTCGTCGCGGAGATCGCCGAGGAGACCACGGCCCTGCGCGGCACCGCGGGGTTCGACCGGACGGTCGCCGAGGACCCGCAGCTCGCCGGCGTGATCACCGAGATCCACCGGGCCGCCGAGACCGGCAACGCGCTGGCCGCCGACAGTCTGCTGCGGATCGCCGTGGCCCGGCTGCTGCGCCGCTACGGAGGCCCGCTCCCGGCGCGTACGCCTCGCACCGCGGGAGCCCGGACCGCCGCCCGCGCCCGGGCCGTCCTGGAGGAGCGGATGGCCGACCCGCCCTCCCTGGAGAGGCTGGCGCAGGAACTCGGTACCGGCCCGTTCGCGCTGCTGCGGGCCTTCAAGGGCGCGTACGGCATGCCGCCGCACACCTGGCTCACCGACGCCCGGGTGCGCCGGGCCCGCAGGCTCCTGGAAGCGGGCCGCACACCCGCCGATACGGCCGTCGCCGTGGGCTTCACCGACCAGCCGCATCTGAACCGGCACTTCACCCGGATCGTCGGCGTACCGCCCGGCGCGTACCGGAGGGAGCGCTCGGCCTAGGGGCGGGCGGTACGGGAGGGGGACGGGCCCTGTGAGCGCCGTGCGGCGGTGCGTGCCCCGGGCGCAAGAACGTACAAGACGTGCGAGGTCGCCGGACCCTAAGGTCCGGGACGTGCCAGAACAGACAGAGATACGCACCACGGAGCGGGCCGCGCCACCGCCGCCGGCACCGCCCGCGACATCCGACGCCGCCGTCATCAGGGACGCACTCGGCGTCGGCGTCGCCGTCGGCCTTTCCGGATTCGCCTTCGGTGTGACGTCGGCCGGCGTCGGGCTCAGCCTCCTGCAGACCTGCGCGCTCAGCCTGCTGGTGTTCACCGGTGCCTCACAGTTCGCCCTGGTCGGCGCGCTGGCGGCGGGCGGCAACCCGCTCACCGCCGCGGCCGGCGCGTTCTTCCTGGGCGCCCGCAACGCCTTCTACGGGCTGCGGCTGTCCGCCGTCCTCGGGTACCGGTCCACGGTCAAACCCTTCGCCGCCCACTGGGTCATCGACGAAACCTCGGCCGTCACCCTGGCCCAGCCCGACCGGCGCACCGCCCGTCTGGGCTTCACCGTCACCGGGCTGACCCTCTACGTCCTGTGGAACCTCACCACCCTCGTCGGTGCCCTGGGTGCCGAGGCGCTCGGCGACACCGAGGCCTGGGGACTGGACGCGGCCGGCCCCGCGGTCTTCCTGGCGCTGCTGGCGCCGATGCTCAAGGACACCGTGGAACGGGTCGCGGCCGGTCTCGCCGTGGTGCTGGTCATGGTGACGCTGCCGCTGCTGCCCACCGGTGTACCGGTGCTGATCTCGGCACTCGCCGCACCCGCCGTCCTCGTTGTCCAGGGGCGCCGGGAGCGGGCGAAGGAGGCCGGCACGGCGCAGGAGCCGGGCGCCGTCCCGGCCGGCCCCGCCGCGCCGCCCGCGCGCCCGGACGGGGCCCCCGACAGCCGCACCGCCACCAAGGAGGACCGGGCATGAGCGTTTGGATCGCGATCGCCGTCACCGCCGTCGGCTGCTACCTGGTCAAGTACCTCGGCCTGGCGGCGCCCGCCGGCGTTCTGGAGCGCCCGCTCGTCAAGCGGCTGGCCGCGCTGCTGCCGGTGGCCCTGCTGGCCGCGCTCACCGCCCAGCAGACCTTCAGCGACGGCAGCCACCTGATGCTCGACGCCAAGGCCGCGGGGGTGGCCGCCGCGACCGTCGCCCTCGTCCTGCGGGCGCCGTTCCTCCTGGTCGTCGGCGTCGCCGTGGCGGTCACGGCAGGGGTGCGGGCCCTGGGAGGGTGAGCGCTAGAGGGGACGCCCGTACGCTCGGAGGGTCAGCAGCGCCCTGAGCGTCACCATGGGGCGGCTCTCCAGGGCCGTCCCGGGTGCCCACACCCGCCAGTTGACCGGCCAGCCGCCGTCCTCCTCCTGGAGTGCGACGAGGTGGTCCAGCGCCCGCTCCATCTCCTCGTCGGTGAACCAGTCGCGGGCCAGTGAGCCGGGCGCGGGCGCGAAGTCGTACGCCAGGTGGTGTTCCCCCGGGGCGTACCCCGGCGCCACCGGGACGTCCGCGGCCTGCTCCGGGTCCAGCAGCACCAGACGCCGGTCCCGTACCAGCCGGCCGAGCCGCTGCGCCGCCGCGGCGGCCCGCGGCCGGTCCGGGGCGCCGTCCAGGAAGGCCACCGCCGCCTCGACCTCGTACGGGTGGGTCTCCTCCATCGACTCCACGGTCGCCCAGCAGTAGTCCGTGGCCCGGAACAGCCAGGCGTGCCACACCTCGTTACGGTGCAGGACGCCCACCACGGGACCGGTGGCCAGCAGCGCGCTCGGCGGATCGTCGACCACCGGGATCCAGGGCGCGGCCGGATAGCCGCGCAGCGAAGGGTGCAGCGCTGGCAGCGCGCCCTCCGGGGTGGAGATCTTCGTCAGATAGCGGCAGATCCGCTCCACCTGGCGGCCGTCGCACCGCCCGATCAGATCGAGGACCTTCAGGGCGTGCGCGGTGTGCAGCGGCTGGCTGACCGGGCCACGGAGATCGGGCTCCAGCGCGTGGCCGAAGCCGTCGTCGTCATTGCGGTACGCGGCGAGCGCGGTCTCCACGGGGTCGGCCCCGCCGCCGAGGAAGTGGTACTCGAAGAGCCGCTGCTCGAGCACCCGGGCGGTCAGCCAGACGAATCGCTCGGCACGCGCCAGAGGAGTCGAAGGTGAGCTTACGTTTTCGGCCATGGGCTGACCGTAGGGCGGTTTTCCCCCGGTGGCACCGGCTCGCGACCGCTGCCCTCCCAGGGCGGGATACTGAAGGCATGCGGTTGACGGTCTTCTGGCAGCGGATGGCGGATCACTTCGGTGCGGCGTATGCCGACTCCTTCGCGCGCGATCATGTGATGTCCGGCCTCGGCGGCCGGACCGTGCACGAGGCACTGGACGCGGGGTGGAGCGCCAAAGAGGTGTGGCGGGTGGTCTGCTCGGTCATGGATGTGCCGTCCGACAAACGTTGAACGGGGCTGTCGCAGGGCTCTGACCTGGGCGGAAGAGGGCGCGATGGCCGGGAATCGCCGCTCGGGGCACGGCCCCGGACCGGGAGTGTCATGACCGTACGCGACACTTGGCTCCGTGCCCGAGTCAGATGAGATCACCAGCAACGACGTCCCACGCTCCGAGGACCGGACCGATGCGCGGATGCCGCGCTGGCTGCCGCGCGCCATGGTGCTCGCGCTCGCCCTGGTGGCCTGCTTCCAGCTCGCCACCTGGGGATTCCACCAGCTGATCAACCTGCTGCTGAACGTGCTGATCGCGTTCTTCCTCGCGCTGGCCGTCGAACCGGCCGTCGACTGGATGGCCGCCCGGGGCATGCGGCGCGGCCTGGCCACCGGTCTGGTCTTCGTGGGCATCCTCGGCGTCGCGGCCGGATTCTTCGCGCTCCTGGGCTCCATGCTCGCCGGCCAGATAACCAACATGGTCGAGGAGTTCCCGCAGTACCTGGACTCCGTGATCAGCTGGGTCAACAACACCCTGCACACCCATCTCTCACGGGTCGAGGTGCAGAACAACCTGCTCAAGTCGGACTGGCTGCAGAAGTACGTCACGGACAGCGCCAACAATGTGCTGGCCGTCTCGGCGACGGTGCTGGGCAGCCTGTTCAACCTTCTGACGGTGGCCCTGTTCTCCTTCTACTTCGCCGCCGACGGCCCCCGGCTGCGCCGCACGCTGTGCTCGGTGCTGCCGCCGCACCGCCAGACGGAGGTGCTGCGGGCCTGGGAGATCGCGGTCGCCAAGACCGGCGGGTATCTCTACTCGCGCGGACTGATGGCGCTGATCTCCGGTATCGCGCACTATGTGCTGCTGGAGGTCCTGGGAGTGCCGTACGCCCCGGCGCTGGGCATATGGGTGGGCCTGGTCTCCCAGTTCATCCCGACCATAGGGACCTATCTCGCGGGCGCCCTGCCCATCCTGATCGCGTTCACCGTCGACCCCTGGTACGCCCTGTGGGTCTTCGGCTTCGTGGTGATCTACCAGCAGTTCGAGAATTACGTCCTGCAGCCGCGGATCACCGCCAAGACGGTGGACATCCATCCCGCCGTCGCCTTCGGCTCGGTCGTCGCCGGCACGGCCCTGATGGGCGCGGTGGGCGCACTGATCGCGATCCCGGCGACAGCGACACTGCAGGCCTTTCTCGGCGCGTACGTGAAGCGGTACGAGGTCACCGACGACCTGCGGGTGCACGGCAGGCGCGGGCGCGGCGTCAGGGCCCTGGCCCGTATGCGGCGGAACCTGCACGACGTGCAGCCGTCGGCTCCTCTGGAGGACCGGAAGGCGGGCGGCACCCAGGCGGAGGGTGAGGAGGTCCGCTGACGGAGGGGCGCACCACCGGAGGGGCAGGGCGGCGTTCGCACGGGCCGGATCATGGTGACGCCCCGGGACCCGGCGAGGGGTCCCGGGGCGTGTGATGCCGCAGCCGCGAGGGCGGCAGCAGTCCGGCCAGGCTCTCCGGGTCAGGCGAACTGGCCGGGCCGGTAGTCGCCGGCGGGCTGCTGGATGATGACGTTTGCCCGGTTGAAGGCGTTGATGAGGGCGATCGCGCACACCAGGGCGGCCAGCTGCTCCTCGTCGTAGTGCTTGGCGGCGTTCGCCCAGGCCTCGTCCGTGACCCCGCCGGCCGCATCCGCGATGCGGGTGCCCTGCTCCGTCAGCTCCAGCGCGGCCCGTTCGGCCTCGGTGAAGACCGTGGCCTCCCGCCACGCCGCGACCAGGTGGAGACGTACCGAGGTCTCCCCGGCCGCGGCGGCGTCCTTGCTGTGCATGTCGGTGCAGAAGCCGCACCCGTTGATCTGACTGGCGCGGAGCCTCACCAGCTCCTGCGTCGCGAGCGGCAGCGTCGAGTCCTCGAGCACCTTGCCCGCCGCGATGATGTGCTTGAAGACCTTGCCCACGGTCGGGCTGCTGAAGGCGTCCAAACGGGCATTCATGGTGATCTCCTCTGCGTTTTTGATGCTTGCACCCCCATGACGGCCCAGCTCGGCAGGATGTGACATGAACGCCTGACCTCTGTCTTCCCTCCCGCCACGGCGGGGCCGGGCGACGGCGTTCACGGCCCCCTGCCGAGAGGCCACGACAACGATCAACCTTTGACGGCACGGGACGGCGCTCCCCGTCGGCGACGTACGGGTGATGCCGCTTGACACCAAAATCGAACATCCATTCTCATGGGAGATCCGGCCTCTGTTCTCGGGCTTTTCGCGGAGTTATCCACAGGCCGCAGCCGGGTCCGGGCGCATTGTCAGTGGCAGGCGTTAGCGTCATGGACGTGAAGCGATCGACTCAAGCAAATCGGGTGGAACCCATGGCAGGCACTGACCGCGAGAAGGCGCTGGACGCCGCACTCGCACAGATTGAACGGCAATTCGGCAAGGGCGCCGTGATGCGCATGGGGGAGCGGTCGAAGGAGCCCATCGAGGTCATCCCCACCGGCTCCACCGCCCTCGACGTCGCGCTCGGCGTCGGCGGCCTCCCCCGCGGCCGCGTCATCGAGGTCTACGGCCCGGAGTCCTCCGGTAAGACGACCCTGACCCTGCACGCCGTCGCGAACGCCCAGAAGGCCGGCGGCTCCGTCGCGTTCATCGACGCCGAGCACGCCCTCGACCCGGAGTACGCCAAGAAGCTCGGCGTGGACACCGACTCCCTGATCCTGTCCCAGCCGGACAACGGCGAGCAGGCGCTGGAGATCACGGACATGCTGGTCCGCTCCGGCGCGCTCGACCTCATCGTGATCGACTCCGTCGCCGCCCTGGTGCCGCGGGCCGAGATCGAGGGCGAGATGGGCGACTCCCATGTCGGCCTCCAGGCCCGGCTGATGAGCCAGGCACTGCGCAAGATCACCAGCGCGCTCAACCAGTCCAAGACCACCGCGATCTTCATCAACCAGCTCCGCGAGAAGATCGGCGTGATGTTCGGCTCGCCGGAGACCACGACCGGTGGCCGTGCGCTGAAGTTCTACGCCTCGGTGCGCCTCGACATCCGCCGCATCGAAACCCTCAAGGACGGCACGGACGCGGTCGGCAACCGCACCCGCGTCAAGGTCGTCAAGAACAAGGTCTCCCCGCCCTTCAAGCAGGCCGAGTTCGACATCCTCTACGGCCAGGGCATCAGCCGCGAGGGCGGCCTGATCGACATGGGCGTGGAGCACGGCTTCATCCGCAAGTCCGGTGCTTGGTACACCTACGAAGGCGACCAGCTCGGTCAGGGCAAGGAGAACGCCCGCAACTTCCTCAAGGACAACCCGGATCTCGCCAACGAGATCGAAAAGAAGATCAAGGAGAAGCTCGGCATCGGTGTGAAGCCGCAGGACCCGGCGGTGGAGCCCGGCGCGGACGCCGCGGTGGCGGCGGCCGAACCGGCTGCCGCGGCTCCGGCGCCGGCGGCCAAGGGCGCCAAGGGTTCCAAGGCCGCCGCGGCCAAGAGCTAGCCCGCCATGACGCGGCGAACGGAATGGCCGGGCAGCGAGGAAGAGACCCACAGCGCTGCCGGCGACGCCGAGACCCGTAGCGGCCGCAGGGGCCGTCGTGGCCGTGAGGACAGCGGTGGCCCCTCCTCGTCGAGGGCCGAGTCGGGGCCACCGCGTACGCCCGAGGAGCAGGCGCGGGCCATCTGCCTGCGCCTGCTCACCGGGAATCCGCGTACGCGCAAGCAGCTCGAGGACGCCCTGCGCCAACGGGGCATCCCCGAGGAGGCCGCGGAAGAGGTGCTGTCCCGCTTCGAGGACGTCGGTCTGATCGACGACGCGGCCTTCGCCGACGCCTGGGTGGAGTCCCGCCACCACGGGCGCGGCCTGGCCCGCCGTGCCCTGGCCCGAGAACTACGCACCAAGGGTGTGGACTCCGCCGTCATCGAGGTGGCCGTCGGCCGCCTCGACTCCGAGCAGGAGGAGTCCACCGCCCGCGAGTTGGTCGATCGCAAACTGCGCGCCAGCAGAGGCCTGGACCGCGAAAAGCGCCTTCGCCGACTGGCCGGAATGCTGGCCCGCAAGGGGTACCCGGAGGGCCTCGCCCTCCGCGTCGTCAAACAGGCGTTGGAGGAGGAAGGCGAGGACCCGGATCTCCTGGAGGAGCACTATCTGCCGGATGCATGAGGGGCGGCGGCGAGGGCAACGACAACTTCCTCGCCGCGGGTGCCGGGTGCCGGGGCCGGGTGCGGGCGCAGACGCCGGGCAGCCCCACCGTCCCCCCAACCTCAGCCCCCGCCCCCAAGCTCAACCCCCAAGCTCAACTCCCAACCCGGCCCCCCGCCAAGCCTGGAACCCGCCCGCCAGGTCGGTTGCCCGGTGCAGTCCCAACTGGCGCAGGGAGAGCGCGGCGAGGGTCGAGGCGTAGCCCTCGTTGCAGATGACCACGACCGGGAGGTCGTGATGTGTCGCTTCCGGGGCGCGGTGGTCGCCCGTCGGGTCGAGCCGCCATTCCAGCTCGTTGCGCTCGACGACCAGCGCGCCGGGGATGGTGCCGTCGCGCTCCCGCAGCTCCGCATAGCGGATGTCCACCAGCAGCCCGCCCGCCTCCTGGACGGCGGCGGCCTCCCGGGGATCCACCCGGTGCCCCAGCTCGCGCCGGGCCTGCGCCAGCAGCGCGTCGATCGCGCTCATGCCCACTCCTCCGGCTGCTCGACCGCTTCGAGCCGCAGCACCGGCCCGGTGCGGCTGTAGCGGCGCATCAGCGGCAGCGGCGGGTAGTAGGCGTGCACCGACACCGCATGGGTGTCCGCGGAGAGGTTGAGCACCTGGTGCACATGGTGCGGGCCGAACGCCCGGCCGCGCCCGTCGCTGAGCCGGCGCTCCCGGTCCACGCCGTCGGCGAGTTCCAGGGTCTTCCAGCCCTCGGTGGGCAGTGCGGCGGCGAGCGACTGTTCCGTCAGCTCACCCGCGGCCGCCGCGAAGGCGCCGCGCGAGCCTCCGTGGTCGTGCCAGCCGGTGCCGGTGCCGGGCGGCCAGCCGATCAGCCAGGCCTCACTGCCGCCCGGTCCGTCCAGCCGGATCCAGGTGCGGCCTTCGGGGTCGAGGGGGAGCGAGGCGACGAGGGCCGGGTCGGTGGCGGCCCGGCGGGCGAAGTCGAGGAGTTCGGAGGCGCTGGGCCCGCCGTCATGGCCGGTGGCAGGCGGGCGCGCAGGGGTGTCTACGTCGGGCACGGAAACCGTCCTGAGTGATCGCGAAGAGGCGCGGCTGCCGGACAGGGGCGGGCGGCCGCGCGGGGAAGGAGATGCGGATCAACAGGACGGACGACACATGCAGCCCGCATAGCGGACCAGGTCGAGATGGACCCTCCGCCAGAATCGCGAGCTGTGATCAGTCACTCTCGGAGTGAAGCATGGAGCTTCCCACAGGGTCAACCGCGGAAGCCTCCTCCTCCCCGGCCTCGCCGCCCCCGGACGCCGCCGCGTCCCCGGACCGCCGGGCCCGGCCGGACCCGGTCACCGGCCCGTGTGCCCCGCCCCGCACCGCGTTCGCGCACGCCGCCATCTCGGCCGGACGGACGCCGGACAGCGCGGTGACCAGATGGCCGTCCGGCCGCACGAGCAGCACGGTGTGCGCGGCCGCGCCCGGGTAGGCCTCGGTGACCAGGACCTCGGCGTCCATCGGCAGCGCGTCGACCGCGTCGGCCAGCTGGGGCATCAGGCCCGCCGACTGCCAGTGCCGACGGTCCCAGACGCCGGTGCCGGGGGCCACCAGCACCACCAGCAGCCCGCGCCCGAGCCGGTCGCGCAGCCGTACCACCGCGCCGTCCGACGCGGTCACCGCCACATCCGTGACCGGTGCGCCGGGCGGCGTCTCGACGAGGAGGCTGCCGCTCTGCCCGTCGGGCGGCGCCAGCGGGGTGCGGGCATAGACCGGCGGCGCGCCGAGCGGGCCGCGGCCCAGGTGGCCGTCGGTCAGCAGGGTGCTGCGGCCGCGCGCCGCGCCCGGAAGGACCGTCCGCCAGCGGACCGCGCGGCCGTCCCGCAGCAGCGGCAGCGCCTGGTCCGCCGCGCGCAGCCGGGCCGCGACCGCGCCCCGGCGCTCGGCCTGGTAGCTGTCGAGCAGTACGTCGGACGCACCGTGATGCCAGGCCAGCCCCAGCTTCCAGGCGAGGTTCTCGGCGTCCCGTAGCCCCTCGTCCAGGCCCTGGGTGCCGAGCGCGCCCAGCAGATGGGCGGCGTCCCCGGCGAGGAAGGCGCGGCCCTGCCGCCAGTCCCGGGCCAGCCGGTGGTGGACGGTGTGCACACCCGTGTCGAGAAGTTCGTACGGCGGGACCAGCCGGCCGTGGCCGCGTCCCCGGGGGAGCGTGCCGTCGCCCTCCGTGCCGGTCTCGTCGGCTTGGCCCGCCGGGGACTCGCTGGTCCAGCCGGCCAGCGAGTCGCGGATCCGGGCGACCAGGGCGTCCGGTGTGACGAGTTCACGCCCGGGCGGCAGCAGCCAGTCCAGCCGCCAGACATGGCCGGCCAGCGGGCGGGCGGAGACCTCGCTGCCCGGTCCGCCGCCCTGCCGGGGCGGAGAGCGGTGCAGCAGGGCCTCGCCGGGCCAGGGGAGCTCGCAGCGCAGCGCGGCCACCGCATGCCGTTCGACGGCCGTACGGCCCGGGAAGCGGACATCCAGCAGCTTGCGGACGGTCGACCGGGGGCCGTCGCAGCCGATGAGGTAACTCCCGCGCCACCACGTCCCGTTGGGGCCGCGGGTGTGGGCGCTGATGCCGTGCTCGTCCTGTTCGAGATCGGCCAGCCGGCTGCCGGTGACGACCTCGGCGAGCTTCTCGTGGGCGAGTGCGGTGCGCAGGGCGCGGGTGAGCGCGTGCTGCGGGAGGTGGACCGGGGACGCGGTGGCGGGGGCGGCCGCGCCGTCCGGGGTCCGCGGGGCGAAGGCGACGCGTTCCCGCAGGCGCCGGCGGCGCATGGTGCGCCAGGCCGTCCAGTGGGTGCCGGCACTCTCCAGGGTGTCGGCGCAGCCGAGCCGGGCGACGAAGGCGGCGGTGTCCGGGCGGAGCACGACGGTGCGGGCGGGCCGGGTTTCCTCCTGGCCGGTGGTCTCGTCGAGGACGACGGTGGGGACGCCGAGGCGGGCGAGGGCGAGCGAGAGGGAGAGGCCGACCGGGCCGGCCCCGACGACGATCACCGGGTCCACGGCGCAGCTCCCCGGGGCCGCTGGTACGTACGGGACATGCGGGAACTGGCAGTTGGAGCCCGGTGCGTGATCACACAGCGTATGCAACCCACTGCGACCGCTCGCGTCAAGTGACGGAGGCGGTGGCGAGGGTGCCACCGCCTCCGGACGGATCGATATCGGCCGCGGGGCGGCCTGCTGTGCCGTCAGTCCTTCGTGCCGGCCGCTCCGTCGGGCGTCGCGTCGGCGGCCTCCATCGCGTCGGCGGCCGTGACCGGCTCGCCGGCCGTGGCGACACCGATGCCCGTCTTGGCCCGCCGGCCGCGCCGCTCGATCCAGTTGGCGAGGGCGGACAGCGCCAGGCACATCGCGACGTAGATGGTGCCGATGACGATGATGAACGGCACGTAGGTGTCATTGCCGTTGACGATGATGTTGGTGCTCATCTGGCGGGCGGTGAAGAGCAGTTCCTCGAAGGTGATGATGTAGCCGAGGGAGGTGTCCTTCAGGGTGACCACGAGCTGGCTGATGATCGTGGGCAGCATGGCCCGCACGGCCTGCGGGATCAGCACGGTCGTCATGACCTGCGTCTTGCTCATGCCCAGGGCGTACGCGGCCTCCCGCTGCCCCGTGGGCACGGAGTTGATGCCGGCCCGCAGCACCTCGGCCTGCACCGAGCCGTTGTAGACCGTCAGTCCGATGACCAGTGCCCAGAACTGCGGCTGGTCCCCGGTCAGACCGATGGCCTCCCGGTTGGTCAGCAGGATCACCCACAGCGCGTAGATGGTGATCAGCAGCGGAACGGCGCGGAAGAGCTCGATGAACCCGGTCGCCAGCCAGCGGACCGGCTTGTGGTCCGAGAGCCGCGCCACCGCGAGCAGCACGCCCAGCAGCAGCGACAGCACGGCCGCGACCGCGAAGACCTGAAGCGTCGTCAGCACACCGTCGCGGATGTTGGTCCGCACACCGGCGTTGTTGAAGATGTTCCACACCTCGGGCGCGAGCTGGCCCTCGGTGTTCAGCCGCATCACGACGAAGGCGATCAGCCCCAGCACCGCGAGCGAGCCGACAACGCTGTAGACGAGGTTACGTGCCTTCGCCTTCGGTCCTGGTACGTCGTAGAGAACGCTGGCGCCGCTCATGCCCTTACCTCGCTTTGTTCCGCCCCGCCTGCGCGTGGCACCCACGTCGTGCTGATCCGCCCCTCGCGTCCGTTCATCGGGCGACCGCCATACGGCGCTCCAGCAGCCGGAAGAGGGCGCTGAGGGCGAAGGTGATGATGAGGTAGGCGAGCGCGGTCCACAGGAAGATCCAGGCGATCGCGTATCCCTTGTCGTTGAGCAGCTTGGAGACGTTGAACAGCTCGCCGTAGCCGAACGCTCCGGCGATCGCGGAGTTCTTCGTCAGCGCGATGAAGATGCTGCTCAGCGGGGGCAGTACGGTCCGGGTGGCCTGCGGGAGGACGATCTGGCCCAGCGTCTGGGTGAACGTCATACCGAGGCTGCGCGCGGCCTCCGCCTGTCCCAGCGGCACGGTGTTGATGCCGGACCGCACCGCCTCGCACACGAAGGAGGAGGTGTAGAAGCCGAGTGCCAGCGTGGCCAGCACGTACGGGCTCGCGCCCTGGAAGAGGACCTGCGGTACGACGAAGAAGGCGACGAGGAAGAGCAGCGTCAGCGGTGTGTTGCGCAGCACCGTGACCCAGGCCGTCCCGAAGGCGCGCAGCGGCGGAATCGGAGAGACCCGGAACCCGGCTATGAGCACGCCGAGTACCAGCGCGAGCAGGGCGCTGGACGCGGTGATCGCCAGGGTTCCGAGGAATCCGTCCCGGAACTCGGGCAGATAATCGAGGAGTACGTTCATGGGGTCTCCGCGGTAGCGGTCATCGGGTCGACGGCGGGAAAAGAGTCAGCGGCGGGCGAAGACACTGCGCCCCGTACGCCCGCCGCGGCGGGCGTACGGGGCGGCAGAGTCCGGTCGGTCCGCGAGCGCCTCAGTAGCGGGGCAGCGGCGTTTCCGGGGCGACGAACTTCGACCCGGACTTGCCGAGCGTGCCGTCGTACGCCTTCTTGTAGTCACCGTTCTTGATGTGGTTCTCCAGCGCATCGGTGATCGCGTTGCGCAGGGCCTTGTCGTCCTTCTTCATGCCGACGCCGTAAGGCTCCTTGGTGAAGGACTTGCCGACGACCCGGAGCTTCTCGGGGCGCTGTGCGGCGTAGCCCTTGAGGATGGCGTCGTCGGTGGTGACCGCGTCGACCTGGCCGTCCAGCAGGGACTTCACACAGTCCGAGTACTTGGACTGCTCGCTGGTCTTGGCGCCGTACTTCTTCTTCTTGATCTCCTGGAGCGGAGTGGAGCCGACGATCGAGCAGACCTCCTTGCCCTTGAGGGTGTCGGGTCCGGTGATCTCCTTCTCGTCCTTGCGCACCAGGAGGTCCGCGCCGGCCGTGTAGTACGGGCCCGCGAAGCCGACCTGCTTCTTGCGCTCGTCGTTGATCGTGTAGGTACCGACGTAGTAGTCGACCTGGCCGTTGGAGATGGTGGTCTCACGGACGTTGGAGTCGATCGTCTTGAACTCGATCTGCTTCTCGGAGAAGCCGAGGTCGGCGGCGACCATCTTGGCGATCTCGATGTCGAAGCCGGAGTACTTGCCGGTGGTGTCCTTGAACCCCAGGAACGGCTGGTCGGCCTTGACGCCGATGACGATCTTCTTGGCCTTCTGCGCCTTCTTCAGGACCGCCGAGTCGATCTTCGGCGCCGAGGCGACCTTGTAGTTGCCGCTGAAGACATCGCCGCCGGCCGGCTTGTCGCCCGCCGCACCCTTTTCGCCGCCACAGGCGGTCGCCGTCGCCGCCAGCGCGAGCACCACCGCACCGGCCGCAGCCGTCTTACGAATCCTCATGGTGAACATCCTTTGGTTCAACAGGTGTTGGCAATGATGGTGGCCCAACTGCGGCCTCAGTGATGGAGGATCTTCGACAGGAAGTCCTTCGCGCGGTCACTGCGCGGGTTGTTGAAGAACTGGTTCGGCTCGGCCTCTTCGATGATGCGGCCGTCCGCCATGAAGACGACCCGGTTCGCTGCGGAGCGCGCGAACCCCATCTCATGGGTGACCACGACCATCGTCATGCCGTCCCGGGCGAGCTGCTGCATGACGTCCAGCACCTCGTTGATCATTTCCGGGTCGAGCGCGGAGGTCGGCTCGTCGAACAGCATCACCTTCGGGTCCATCGCCAGCGCGCGGGCGATCGCCACACGCTGCTGCTGACCGCCGGAAAGCTGTGCGGGGTACTTGTCCGCCTGGGTGCCGACACCGACCCGGTCGAGCAGGGCGCGGGCCTTCTTCGCGGCTTCCGCCTTGTCCGTTTTGCGGACCTTTATCTGGCCCAGCATCACGTTTTCGAGCACTGTCTTGTGCGCGAAAAGGTTGAAGGACTGGAAGACCATGCCCACATCGGCGCGCAGCCGGGCCAGTTCGCGGCCCTCCTGCGGCAGCGGCTTGCCGTCGATCGCGATGCTGCCGCTGTCGACGGTCTCCAGGCGGTTGATCGTGCGGCAGAGCGTCGACTTGCCGGAGCCCGAAGGCCCGATCACGACGACGACCTCGCCGCGGTTGATCGTCAGGTCGATGTCCTGGAGCACGTGCAGCGCGCCGAAGTGCTTGTTCACGTTGTCCAGCACGACCAGCTGGTCCCCTGCCGGCGCGGGACCCTCGGCGTTCTTGGTCACCGATACTTCGCTCATCGGCGTGTAGCTCCGTCCTCCTCGGTTGGGGAGGACCCTAGTAACGCCCTTCGACCAGCGTCATTACATCTGAGGGGAACTTGAGCATAACGATCCGGCTGCGGCGGGACGGCCGTGTGCGCGGCGCGGCTCCCGCGGTGGACACACCGCCATGGTGGTGTCCTGGGCGTACCGGCTGGGTAACGGATGGCGGCGCGGAGGTGGCCGCCTCTTGACGCGTAGGCCTCCTATCGCCGTAGATGCCCTGTGGCCTGTACGCACGCACCCGGGAGGAGGCCTGATGAGACTGCTGCTCGTCGAGGATGACGATCATGTGGCCGCGGCCCTGTCCGCGGTGCTCGCCAAGCACGGCCTGGCCGTCGTGCACGCGCGCAACGGCGAGGACGCGCTCAAGGCCCTGCTGCCCGACGACGCGGAGCCGTTCGCGGTGGTGCTGCTCGACCTCGGGCTGCCCGACCAGGACGGCTTCGAGGTGTGCGGCCGGATCCGCAAGCTCTGCGCCACCCCCGTCATCATGGTCACCGCGCGGTCCGATGTGCGCTCCCGCATCCACGGGCTCAACCTCGGCGCGGACGACTATGTCGTCAAGCCGTACGACACCGGTGAGCTGCTGGCCCGTATCCACGCGGTGAGCCGGCGCACGGCGCCCGGGGGTGGTGAGCAGCCCCCCGAGGAGGGCACCGCCGAGGAGGCGTTGTGTCTGGGCGCGGTCACCGTCGAACTCTCCACCCGCCAGGTGTCGGTGGACGGTGCCGCGGTCCCGCTCACCCGCAAGGAGTTCGACCTGCTGGCCCTGCTCGCCCAGCGCCCCGGTGTGGTCTTCCGCCGGGAGCAGATCATCAGCGAGGTGTGGCGCACGAGCTGGGAGGGCACCGGCCGGACGCTGGAGGTGCATATCGCCTCACTCCGCGCCAAACTGCGCATGCCCGCACTGATCGAGACGGTGCGCGGCGTCGGCTACCGCCTGGTCGTCCCGGCCGCCGGCCCGGGGGTGCGGACGTCCGCCGCCCCGGCCTCCTGAAGGCCGCCGCGACCAGGTGCGCACCCGACTCCTCCCGCTTCTCATCGTCCTCATGGCCGGTGTCCTGCTCGCGCTCGGCATCCCGCTCGGCGTCATCACCGCCGGGGTGGAGCAGCAGCGGGTGGTCGTCGACCGGATCGACGACGCCGCCCGCTTCGCCTCCCTCGCCCAGTTCGTCACCGCCCGTCCCGACGCGGACGCCCGGAACAAAACCCCGGAGGAGGACGAGCGGCGCGCCACCCTCCGTACCGAGCTCGCGCGCTACTACGGCCTCTACGGCATACGTGCCGGTGTCTTCTACCGCGATCGCACCCCCATGGCCGCCGCACCCGCCGGTCTGCCGGTACCCCAGGACGGTGAGGCCGCACGGGCCTTCAGCGAGGCACTGGCCGGCCGCCGCAGCCATGACCCGCACCAGGTCTGGCCCTGGGACGACACCGGCCGCATCCCGGTCGCCTCACCGGTGATCCGCGACGGCGATGTGGTCGCCGTCGTCATGACCGACTCGCCCACGGACCAGATGCGCGCGCACGTCCTGCGCGGCTGGCTGCTGATCGCGGCCGGCGAGTGCGCGGCCATGCTCGTCGCCGTCGCCGCGGCCTTCCGCCTCACGGGCTGGGTGCTGCGGCCCGTACGGGTCCTGGACGCGGCCAGCCACGACATCGCCACCGGCCGGATGAACGCCCGGGTCGCCGCCACCGCGGGCCCGCCCGAACTGCGCCGGCTGGCCCGCTCCTTCAACGAGATGGCCGACAACGTCGAGGACGTCCTGGAGCAGCAGCGCGCCTTCGTCGCCGACGCGTCCCACCAGCTGCGCAACCCGCTGTCCGCACTGCTGCTGCGGATCGAGCTGCTGGCCCTCGAACTCCCCGACGGCAACGCGGAGATCGCCTCGGTCCGCACCGAGGGCAAACGGCTGGCCCGGGTCCTGGACGATCTGCTCGATCTGGCCCTCGCCGAACACACCGCCGCCGACCTCCAGCTCACCGATGTCGCTGCGCTGGCCGCCGAACGCGTCGACTCCTGGCGCCCGTTGGCCGACGACAAGGGCGTCGGCCTCACCTACGAGGGGCAGAGCGCCGTCACCGGCTGGGCCGACCCGGTGGCCCTCTCCAGCGCCCTGGACGCCGTGATCGACAACGCCCTGAAGTTCACGCCGGAGGGCCGTCCGGTCACCGTCGGCGTCGCACCGGACGGCGAGCTCGTTCACGTCACCGTCGCCGACCGCGGCCCCGGCCTCACCGACGACGAGCTCTCCCGGGTCGGTGACCGTTTCTGGCGCAGCGGCCGGCACCAGAACGTCTCCGGCTCGGGACTCGGCCTGTCGATCACCCGTGCCCTGCTCACCGCGGGCGGCGCCACCATCGCCTATGCCCCGCACCCGCCGCACGGCCTGAAGGTCACCGTCACCGTGCCGCGCACCGAGCCGTGAGGGGAGCTGGACAGCCCGGCCGACTGTGCTAACGTGAACGGCGTTGCAGTTGTGGTACCCATGAACTTTGTGCGCGCCCGGTGGCTGGAAGCCCCGGGCGTTCCTTGTTATCCGGACCTGTTCCGGTGTGGGGCAATCATCTCGGCGACGAGGAGGCCGCGCAGTGTGGTCTCCGGCTTGCCCCATGAAGGAGAAAAACATGGCTTCCGGCACCGTCAAGTGGTTCAACTCGGAAAAGGGCTTCGGCTTCATCGAGCAGGACGGCGGCGGCCCCGATGTCTTCGCCCACTACTCGAACATCGCCGCGCAGGGCTTCCGTGAGCTCCTCGAGGGCCAGAAGGTCACCTTCGACGTGACCCAGGGCCCCAAGGGCCCGCAGGCGGAGAACATCGTCGCCGCCTGACGCACCTCGCGTCCCGCGATCGGGGCCCGCACCGGCACGTCCGGTGCGGGCCCCGGTCCGTTCGCGGGCACCCCTCCGGCCCGGGGCCGGACGTCTCAGGGCTTCTGGGACACGTAATAGCGCCGGGCACCGGTGTGCAGCTCCAGCGGGTCGGTGAACACCGCCGTCCGCAGATCCACCTTCTGCGCGGCATGCACCTGGCGGCCGATCCAGTCCCGGCTGTCGATGACGGTCCGGGTGATGCCCTCGGTCAGTGCCGCGTCCTCGCGGTCCGTGGTCACCAGCAGATTCGCCACCGCGATCGTCTTCACCGCCTGCCCGCCCTGGGCCATCGGATAGGCATCAGCAGGCATCACCGCGGCACGGTAGTAGCGGGTGCGCTCCCCCTGGCGGTGCAGTGCCTCGCTCAGATCGCCGAGCTGGACCAGCCGCACCGGGAAGCGCCGCGCCAGCCGCTGCACCGCCGTCGTCGGCAGTCCGCCGGACCAGAAGAACGCGTCCAGCTTGTCCTGCTCCAGCAGCTTCGGCATCCGGTCGATGCCGACCCGCACCGGCTCGATGTCCTTGTTGAAGTCCAGCCCGGCCGCCTCCAGCAGCCGCCGGGTGATCAGCTGGACACCGGAGCCGTCGGCCCCGACCCCCACCCGCAGCCGCCGCAGATCCTTCGTCGAGCGCACCGCGGAGCCCTTCGGCACCACCAGCTGCATGTAGTCGTCGTACAGCCGCGCGCAGGCCCGCAGCCGGTCCGCGCCCGGCTCGCCCCGCACCTTGTACTCGGCGACCGCGTCCGCCGTCGCGATGGCGAAATCCGCGCGCCCGGCGACCAGCTGCCGCAGATTGTCGATCGAGCCCTCGCTGCGGGCCAGCCGCAGATCCACCTCCGGCAGGTCATGGGCCAGATCCTGCTTCAGCAGCTCCCCGTAGCGCGCGTAGACGCCGGTCGGCACGCCCGTCGACAGCGTCACCTGTCCCCGGGGAGCGGGCGTAGTGCCCATCGACAGCAGCCACCACAGCCCCAGCCCGAGGACGACCAGGGCCGCGATCGCCGACTGGACGGCCCGGCGGCCGGTGCGGGGGAGTGCTGTGACCATGGGCGGGATCCTGCCAGGACCACGCCGGGAAGGGGAGGGGTGGGCCGGTCCGGTGATGTCACACGTGGCCCGGCCGGCTCTCCCGACTGCCGGTGTGCGGCACGGCCGGACGCCTGCTGCTCTCGCTCGGGGAGAGGCCGGGCGCCGCGGCACGGACCGTGGCTTGCACGCAGAACAGCAGGGGTTACGGTGGCGAAGTGGCGCCCGGTCCGCTCCGGCTGGCAGCGGCGGCCCCTCCTCACCTCTCACACAGCGGGGACCCGGCACGTCCCCACCGCGCGCCCGGCGGCGCGCACGCCCGCAGAATCCCCCCACCCTGAGCGCACCGGCGCCAGGTGCCCCACACCGCGGCCCCCTGACGCGCCGGTGCGGGAAGCGACACCTCATGAAACCGCCCACCGAACTGCGGCCCGACACCCGTGCCCGGTCCGAAGCCGTTCGCCCGCCCCCGGTCGCCGCCGATGCCGGGCTGCTCCTCCTGCGGCTGACCGTCGGACTGATCCTGGCCGGCCACGGCGCCCAGAAGCTCTTCGGGCTCTTCGGCGGCCACGGGCTCGAAGCCACCGGCAAGGGCTTCGAAGCCCTCGGCTACCGCCCCGGCACCTTCTTCGCCGGCCTCGCCGGAGCCTCGGAGGTCCTCGGCGGCCTCGGCCTCGCCGCCGGGCTGCTCACCCCCCTGGCAGCCGCCGCACTGATCGGCGTGATGATCAACGCCATGGCTCTCGCCGCGCCCAAGGGGCTCTGGGCGGAGACCGGCGGCCTCGAATATCCGCTGACCATCGCCGTCGTCGCACTGACCGTCGCGGCCACCGGACCCGGCCGCTTCGCGCTCGACCGGCCCTTCCGCTGGGGGCACGGCGGCTGGCGCAGCGCGGCCTTCGCCCTGGTGGCCGGCGGTCTCGGCGCCGCCCTCGTGCTGGCCCTGTGAGCTGGCCCCCGCCCCGCCCTCCTGTGCCCGGAGCCGGATGATCCCTCCCGGGCCTCCGGCGTCGGGAGGTACTTCCGGCACCGCCTACCCTTGTGGCATGAGCAGCAGCGACCGGAGCCAGGCAGTGGGCGTGAACAAGAGTTACGAGATCCGCACCTACGGGTGCCAGATGAACGTCCACGACTCCGAGCGGCTGTCCGGCCTGCTGGAAGAGGCCGGATACGTCCCCGCTCCCAAGGACGGCGAGGGCGCCGACGTCGTGGTCTTCAACACCTGCGCGGTGCGGGAGAACGCCGACAACCGGCTCTACGGCAACCTCGGTCAGCTCGCCCCGAAGAAGGCCGCGCGGCCCGGTATGCAGATCGCCGTGGGCGGCTGCCTCGCCCAGAAGGACCGCGACACCATCGTCAAGAAGGCCCCCTGGGTCGATGTGGTCTTCGGGACGCACAACATCGGCAAGCTGCCGGTGCTGCTGGAGCGCGCCCGCGTCCAGGAAGAGGCGCAGGTCGAGATCGCCGAGTCGCTGGAGGCATTCCCCTCGACCCTGCCCACCCGGCGGGAGAGCGCCTACGCGGCCTGGGTCTCCATCTCCGTGGGCTGCAACAACACCTGCACCTTCTGCATCGTGCCCGCGCTGCGCGGCAAGGAGAAGGACCGCCGGCCCGGCGACATCCTCGCCGAGATCGAGGCGCTGGTCTCCGAGGGCGTCAGCGAGATCACCCTGCTCGGCCAGAACGTCAACGCCTACGGCTCCGACATCGGCGACCGCGAGGCCTTCAGCAAGCTGCTGCGCGCCTGCGGGAAGATCGAGGGCCTGGAGCGGGTCCGCTTCACCTCCCCGCACCCCCGCGACTTCACCGATGACGTCATCGCCGCCATGGCCGAGACGCCGAACGTGATGCCGCAGCTCCATATGCCGCTCCAGTCCGGCTCGGACACCGTCCTCAAGGCGATGCGCCGCTCGTACCGCCAGGAGCGCTTCCTCGGCATCATCGAGAAGGTGCGCGCCGCCATGCCGGACGCCGCGATCTCGACCGACATCATCGTCGGCTTCCCGGGCGAGACCGAGGAGGACTTCGAGCAGACCCTGCACACGGTCCGCGAGTCCCGCTTCGCCCAGGCCTTCACCTTCCAGTACTCCAAGCGCCCCGGGACCCCGGCCGCCGACATGGACGGCCAGATCCCCAAGGCCGTCGTCCAGGAACGCTACGAGCGCCTGGTCGCCCTCCAGGAGGAGATCTCCTGGGCGGAGAACAAGAAGCAGGTCGGCCGCACCCTGGAGGTCCTGGTCGCCGAGGGCGAAGGCCGTAAGGACGAGGCCACCCACCGCCTGTCCGGCCGCGCCCCCGACAACCGTCTGGTCCACTTCACCCGCCCCGACGAGCCGGTCCGCCCCGGCGACGTGGTCACCGTCGAGATCACCTACGCCGCTCCGCACCACCTCCTGGCGGAGGGCCCGGCCCAGGCGGTCCGCCGCACCCGGGCCGGCGACGCCTGGGAGAAGCGCAACGCCGCCCCTGCGGAGAAGCCCCAGGGCGTGCTGCTGGGCCTGCCCACCATCGGGGCCCCGGCGCCGAGCCCGGCGCCCGCCGCGGGCTGCGGCTGCGACTGACCCGGCCCGCACCGGGCGGCCGGCAGGGCATGGCGAACGGCCCCGCACCAGGGGCGTTACGCTGCGTGTCATGCTCGTAGCCGCCGCCCTCTGCCCCTGCCCGCCGCTGCTCGTCCCGGAGGTGGCCGCCGGGGCGGCGCCCGAACTCGATGCGCTGCGCGCCGCCTGTCTGGACGCGATCGGCGTGCTCGCGGCGGCCCGTCCCGACCGGCTGGTCGTCCTCGGTCCCGTCGACGAGGCCGGCGGCGGCCCGTATCCCCAGGGCGCCATCGGCTCCTTCCGCGGCTTCGGGGTGGACCTCGAAGTGCCGCTGGGCGCCGCGGAGACCGCACCGGACCGGGAACTCCCGCCGTCGCTGTCCGTCGGCGCCTGGCTGCTGTCCCGTACGGACTGGGACGACGCCCCCGTGGAGGCGCTGGGGGTGGCACGGTCGCTGCCCCGCGACCGCTGTCTCGCGATGGGCCAGGAGATCGCCGCGGCCGCTCCCCGGGTCGCCCTGCTGGTGCTGGGGGACGGCAGCGCCTGCCGGACGGTCAAGGCGCCCGGCTACTTCGACGAGCGGGCCGAGGCCTTCGACGCCGAGGTGGCCCGCGCCCTGGGCGACGCCGACACCGACGCCCTGGCCGCGCTCGGCGAGGAGCCGGCCGCCGGCCTCCAGGCCTCCGGACGGGCCTGCTGGCAGGTCCTGGCGGGTGCGGCGCAGGGTGCGGGCCTGAGCGGCCGGCTGCTCCGCGAGGAAGCCCCCTACGGCGTGGGCTACTTCGTGGCGGCCTGGTCGTAGCGCGGCCGCACGACGGGTACGGCAACGGCCGCGAGGAGCTGTGCCCCGCGGCCGCTGTGGCGGTGCTCCGGTCAGCGCGCCTGGTGCCGGGTGCTCTCGCTGTCCGCGGCGGCCTCCGCCGACTGCTGCCGGGGAATCCCGGCGCTCTCGCCGGCCTGCTCCGCGCGCTGCGCCCCGGCGTCCGCCGCCCCCGCCGCCGTGTCACCGGACGCCTCCGGAGCCGCAGCCTCCTCCGCTTCGGCCTCGGCCGCTGCCGGGCGCTCGGCGTCGTCCGCGTCGTTGGCGTCCGCGTTGTCCCCGTTTTCCCCGGCGCCCACGGCGTCCGCCGAAACGGCCGTCGCCGTCGGCTCCTCCGCCTCGGCCGTCACCGCCGTAGCGGCGCTCTCCTCCGTCATCGCTTCGGACTTACGGCGGCGAAACCGCGAAAACACGCCCATAACTGCTCCTACGCTCTTCATATGGCGAAATCCCCGGCCGCCCGGGAGCGGACCGTTGCGCCGCCCGCGGGCGCCGGGTGCTGCTCCGGCTCTCGGGACCTCGCAACAGGCAACGAGGTCGTCGGTGGCCCGTCACGTCGCTCGTTCGAGATGGGGGCGTGATGTTTGCGAGACTGACGGGGTGAACACCGCCGTTCCCGCTCCGCGGGTCATCGCCGTCGTCGGTCCCACCGCGGCCGGAAAGTCCGATCTGGGCGTCGCGCTCGCACAGCACACGGGGGGCGAGGTCATCAACGCCGACTCCATGCAGCTCTACCGCGGCATGGACATCGGCACCGCCAAACTCACGCCCGAGGAGCAGCAGGGCGTTCCGCACCGCCTCCTGGACATCTGGGACGTGACCCGCGCCGCCAGCGTCGCCGAGTACCAGCGGCTGGCCCGCGCCGAGATCGACCGGCTGCTCGCCGAGGGCCGCACCCCGGTCCTGGTCGGCGGCTCCGGCCTCTACGTACGCGGCGCCATCGACGCGCTCGACTTCCCCGGCACCGACCCCGAGGTACGCGCCCGCCTGGAGGCCGAACTGGCCGAATCGGGCAGCGGCGCCCTGCACGCCCGGCTGGCCGCCGCCGACCCCGAGGCCGGCCGCGCGATCCTGGCGAGCAACGGCCGCCGTATCGTGCGCGCCCTGGAGGTCATCGAGATCACCGGCCGCCCCTTCACCGCCAACCTCCCCGGCCACGAAGCGGTCTACGACACCCTGCAGATCGGCGTCGACGTCGCCCGCCCCGAGCTCGACGAGCGGATCGCGCAGCGGGTCGACCGCATGTGGGAGGCAGGCCTGGTCGACGAGGTGCGCCGGCTGGAGGGCGAGGGGCTGCGCGAGGGCCGTACGGCGTCCCGGGCGCTCGGCTACCAGCAGGTGCTCGCCCAGCTCGCGGGGGAGTGCACCGAGCAGGAGGCGCGTGACGAGACGGTGCGCGCCACCAAGCGCTTCGCGCGCCGCCAGGACTCCTGGTTCCGCCGGGACCCGCGGGTCCACTGGCTCAGCGGCGCCGCCGAGCACCGGGGGGAACTTCCGGGGCAGGCGCTGGCGTTGCTCGAACGACCGGTCACAGCCTGATCACGTCATGGCATCGGGACGCTCCGGCCGTCATCCGGGCCCCTGAGGGCGTGTCATCATCGACCTTCGATCGAGGCGTGCAGTCTGCAGTGGGGAGGGCGCGTGGCAATGGAGGCCGGCCCTCGCAACGGAGCGCAGCAACCGGACAGCGGCGCCGACACGGCACCCCTGACCGATGACGGTCCGGACACCGACGACGGCCTGTCCGGCGCCGAAGGTGCCGGCAGCGGACCGCTCACCGACGCCCTGGACGACCCCGACGCCCTGGACGACTCCGACGCCCCGGACTCCGGAGCCGACGGCCCCGGCGAGGGCGGCGAGTCCTTCCGGGAGCTGCGCCCGCCGCGCCGGCTGCGGCTGTGGCAGCTGGCGCCGATCGTCGCACTGTCCGCCCTCGGCTCGCTGATGTTCGCCTTCCCCCTCGCCTTCGAGCTCGGCGGCGACGGCGGCGCGATGATCGCGATGCTCGGCCTGCTGCTGTGCTGCTGCGCCGCGGGCTGGGGCATGATGGCCGCCCGCCGTGTCGGCTACACCTGGCCCGGCCTCCCGGCGCAGGGCTCCGGCTGCCGCGTCGGCTGGCGCGTGGTGCTCATCTACGCCGTCCTGGTGGCCATTCCGGCATCGCTGGCCATCTGGCGCGTGGCCCGGCTGCGCTGAGGCCCGGCCCGGCTGGGCCGGGCGGACGGCTGTGAGGTCGTTCGGTTTCACGAGGGGCCGCGTGCTTTCGGGCGGCCCTTCTCCTGTTTCAGGCAGCGCCCCTTCATACGGCTTCTTTCATACGGCTTCATACGGCCCGTTTGTTCCCCGCCGCCCACCCCCCTTCGGGGGGTGGGCGGGTATAGGTGTGCGTCTCCTGGGCGGGCGCAGATGAACCGGAGCACCTCCCCGTGCGGGTGCGGACGAGGCCGGGCACCTCCCGTGCGGGTGCAGACGAGGCCGGGCACCTCCCCGGACGCGCAGATGAGGGCGAGCCCCCGGCGGATGCGCAAGGACCCGGCACCTCGCCGAGCGGATAGAGATCATCCCCACGCCCCCTACAGCCGCCCCGCCCGCCCTCCCCGTACGATGCAAGGGTGACCAGCACGCAACGCATCGCCTTCCTCAAGGGCCACGGCACCGAGAACGACTTTGTGATCGTCCCCGACCCGGACGGCCGGCTCGATCTGCCCGCCACCGCCGTCGCCAGGATCTGCGACCGCCGGGCCGGCCTCGGCGGCGACGGCCTGCTGCACGTCGTACGCTCCGCCGCGCACCCCGAGGCCCAGGACCAGGCCGACGAGGCCGAGTGGTTCATGGACTACCGCAACGGCGACGGTTCGGTCGCCGAGATGTGCGGCAACGGCGTCCGCGTCTTCGCGCGCTATCTGCTGCACGCCGGTCTGGTCGAGGCCGGCGACCTCGCCGTGGCCACCCGCGCCGGCGTACGCCGCGTCCACGTCGCCAAGACCGGCGATGTCACGGTCTCCATGGGCCGCGCCGAACTCCCCGAGGAGAGCGTCGTCGTCACCCTGGACGGCCGCAGCTGGCCGGCCCGCAACGTGAACATGGGCAATCCGCACGCGGTCGCCTTCGTCGAGGATCTGGCCCACGCCGGCGACCTGCGGGCCGTACCTCCGTTCAGCCCAGCGTCGGTTTATCCCGAGGGCGTGAACATCGAGTTCGTGGTCGACCGCGGTCCGCGCCATGTGGCGATGCGGGTCCACGAGCGCGGTTCGGGCGAGACCCGCTCCTGCGGCACCGGCGCCTGCGCGGTCGCCGTCGCCACCGCCCGCCGGGACGGTCTGGACCCCGCCGAGACCGCTGTGCCCGTCACATACACGGTCGATGTGCTCGGCGGCAGTCTCTCGATCACCGAGCAGCCCGACGGCACGGTCGAGATGACCGGCCCGGCCGAGATCGTCGCCGAGGGCACCTTCGACGCCGCCTGGCTGGCCGCCGCCCTCGCCTGACGCGACCTGCGGCGTTCCCTGTTCCCGGGCCTTGTTCGAGAAACGGTTCCGGCCAAAAGATTCGCTCGAACGGGTGATCCGTATCACGCTGAGCGAGAGGTGGACAGCGGTGCGTGATGGGCTCGGTAGCATCAAGCACCGGCCCGGACGCCCGAACTGACGCGCTCCACCGCCGGTCGACGCTGCCGGAGGTGCCCATGAGCGCAGAGGCCACTAACCCTGGTAATCCTGGAGCAGCGGGCCGCAAGCGCGGCCGCCGCCGACTGGAACTCAGAGGGCTGCGCCGCATCGGCCGCGCCGCGCTGCTCGGCCCGGCCCCGCGCGACGGCCTCCCGCACGCCCTCGAACACGTCGCCAAGGTGCACCGCGGCCACCATCCCGACGCCGACCTGGACACCCTCACCAAGGCCTATCTGCTGGCCGAGTCCTCGCACCGCGGCCAGCTGCGCAAGAGTGGCGAGCCGTACATCACCCACCCGCTCGCGGTGACCCTCATCCTTGCCGAACTCGGCGCGGAGACCACGACCTTGACCGCCTCCCTGCTCCACGACACCGTCGAGGACACGGAAGTGACACTGGATCAGGTGCGGGACCTGTTCGGCGACGAGGTCTGCTATCTCGTCGACGGGGTCACCAAGCTGGAGAAGGTCGACTACGGTGCGGCCGCCGAGCCGGAGACCTTCCGCAAGATGCTGGTGGCGACCGGCAACGACGTCCGGGTGATGTCCATCAAGCTCGCCGACCGGCTGCACAACATGCGCACCCTCGGCGTGATGCGCCCCGAGAAGCAGGCCCGGATCGCCAAGGTGACCCGCGATGTGCTGATCCCGCTCGCCGAACGCCTCGGCGTCCAGGCGCTGAAGGCCGAGCTGGAGGACCTGGTCTTCGCGATCCTGCATCCGGAGGAGTACGCCACCACCCGGGCCCTGGTCATGGAGTACACCGCCCGGCCCGATCCGCTCGCCGCCCTCGCGCGGCGGGTGCGCTCGGTCCTCGCCGAGGCCGGTATCGACGCCGAAGTCCTCGTCCGGCCCCGGCACTTCGTCTCCGTCCACCGGGTGCGCCTCGCGCGCCGTGAGCTGACCGGGGCGGACCTGGGACGGCTGCTGGTGCTGGTGGCCGAGGACGCCGACTGCTACGCCGTCCTCGGTGAGCTGCACACCTGCTTCACCCCGGTGATCTCCGAGTTCAAGGACTTCATCGCGGCCCCCAAGTTCAACCTCTACCAGTCGCTGCACACCGCGGTCACCGGCCCGTCCGGGGAGGTCGCCGAGACCCTGATCCGTACGCACCAGATGCACCGGGTCGCCGAGGCCGGGGTGATCGCGCTCGGCAACCCCTACGCCCCCACGGACGGTGTGGACGCCCCCGAGGGCGAGCGGGCCGACCCGACCCGCCCCGGATGGCTCTCCCGGCTGCTGGAGTGGCAGCGCACCACCCCCGACCCGGACACGTTCTGGACCTCGCTGCGCGACGATCTCGCCCAGGACCGGGAGATCACGGTCTTCTGCACCGATGCCCCGCCGGACGGTCCGTCCGGCGGCACGGGCGGTGTCATCGGTCTGCCCGCCGGCGCGAGTTGTGTGGACGCCGCGTACGAACGGCACGGCGAGGCGGCGCACTGCTGCATCGGCGCCCGGGTCAACGGCCGGCTCGCCACCCTCTCCACCGTCCTGCACGACGGCGACAGCCTGCAGCTGCTGATGGCTCCGGACTCCGCCACCGGCCCCTCGCCCGAATGGCTGGAGCACGTCCGTACCCCCGCCGCCCGGCTCGCCATCGCCCGGTGGCTGGCCGGGCCGCGGGAGTCCTGCGCCCGCCCGGCAGGCCCCGGCGAGGGCTTCGGCGCTGCGCCTCCCGCCGACCGCGGCGCCGCGGGGCTGGACCGCCCCGGAGCGGGACCGGCCGCCCCCGCCTCGGTCCTCGCGGTGGCGGATCTGCCCGGTGCCGCGGTCCGGCTGGCCGGCTGTTGCACCCCGGTGCCGCCGGACGCCGTCACCGGCTTCGCCGTACGCGGCGGAACGGTCACCGTGCACCGCGCCCTGTGCCCCGTCGTGGCGCGGATGGCGGCCACCGGCCGGCCGCCGGTCGGGGTGCGCTGGCGCGGCGCGGACCAGGGGGGCCACGGCTTCCGGGTCACCCTCCTGGCCGAGGCCTTCAGCCGGCCGCATCTCCTCGCCGACCTCACCGAGGCCATCGCCTCCCAGGGCGCCGCCGTGGTGTCGGCCGCCGTCGAACCCCCGCAGCAGCAGCGGGTCCGCCACACCTACACGCTGCATCTGCCGAACGCCGCCGGACTGCCGTCCCTGATGCGGGCCATGCGTCAAGTGCCCGGCGTCTTCGATGTGTTGCGCGCCGGGCGGGCCCGGCAGCCCGCGGCCCTGCGCCCCTGAAGGGCCCAGGGGACCGGGAACTGACGGCCCGTCGGAAGCTGCTCCGCCCGGCGGCGTAAGACGGGTGCCCGATCCGCCGCCCGTTCGGGTGCCGTTTGCCCCGTCACCCGCGGGGGAGGGGGCCGCGTTGGTAGCCGTAGTTCATGTCCCTTCCCTTGCGCCGTCCGTCCCGCGATCCCGACCGCCCCGTTCCCGCCCTGCCCCGTGGCCCGAGCAGGCGGGGCCGGCGGACCGGCCTGCGGGCCGCCGCTCTCGGGCTGGCCGGCCTGGTCACCCTCGGCGTGGCCGAGCCGCCGGCCGTGGGGCCGCAGGGCCTCGGCGACCGCCTCTTTCCCACCCTCGGCAACACCGGCTACGACGTCACGTCCTATGACGTCACCCTCGACTACTCCGGCCACAACGACCGGCCGATGAACGCCACCACCGAGATCACCGCCCGCGCCACCAGCGAGCTCGACCACCTCAACCTCGACTTCGCCCGCGGCGCCGTACGCTCCGTGAAGATCGGCGGCCTGGCCGCCCGGCACGAGCAGCACGGCGAGGACCTGGTGCTCACCCCGCCCTCCCACATCTCCCAGGGCCAGGAGCTGAAGATCTCCGTCGAGCACACCAGCGATCCCCGCATCAAGAACGACGGCGGCTGGATCCGCACCTCCGACGGGCTGGCGATGGCCAACCAGGCCGACGCCGCACACCGCGTCTTCCCCTGCAACGACCACCCCTCCGACAAGGCGCTCTTCACCTTCCACATCACCGCGCCCCAGCAGCTGACCGCCGTCGCCAACGGGCTGCCCCTACGCCCCGGCACCCGCGCGGGGCGCCGCACCTGGACCTACCGCACCACCCACCCCATGGCCACCGAGCTGGCGCAGGTCTCCATCGGGAAGTCCAGCGTGCTGCTGCGCCACGGGCCGCACGGCCTGCCGCTCCGCGATGTCGTACCGACCGCGCACCGCACCGCGCTGGCGCACTGGCTGGCCAAGACCCCGGGCCATGTGTCCTGGATGGAGCGCAAGATCGGCCCCTTCCCCTTCGAGGCGTACGGGGTGCTGATCGCCAACGCCAGGACCGGCTTCGAGCTGGAGACCCAGACCCTGTCGCTCTTCGAGAAGGCCCTGTTCACCTCCGACCATCTGCCCGCCTGGTACGTCGAGTCCGTGATGGTGCACGAGCTGGCCCACCAGTGGTTCGGCGACAGCGTCAGCCCGCGCCGCTGGTCCGACGTCTGGCTCAACGAGGCCCACGCCACCTGGTACGAGGCCCTCTACGCCCAGGAGAAGGGCGACCACCGGGCCTCTCTGGAGGCCCGGATGCGCCACGCCTACGAGCAGTCCGACGGCTGGCGCGCCGAGGGCGGGCCGCCCGCCGCGCCCAAGACTCCCAGCCCGGGACAGAAGATCAGCATCTTCCGCCCGATCGTCTACGACGGCAGCGCGCTGGTCCTCTACGCGCTCCGCCAGAAGATCGGCCCCGCCGCCTTCGACCGGATCGAACGCGAGTGGGTGACCCGGCACCGCGACGGTGTGGCCGACACCGCCGACTTCGTCCAGCTGGCCTCCCAGATCTCCGGAGAGGACCTCACGGCCTTCTTCCAGGGATGGCTCTACGGCGACCGGACGCCGCCGATGCCGGGGCATCCGCAATGGGCGCCCAGGAAGGGCGCGGACAAGCCCGGGGCCAAGGGGGCCGCCCCCGGCCACGGGGCCAAGGGAGCCGCCCCGACCCCCGGCGGACCCAAGGGAGCCGCCGGAAACCCCGGAAAACCCGCGTGACGGCCCCTTCCGGCCGTGGGACCATCGTCAGGTCGGCACCGGCCCGGCCCGGGAATCTCCCGGACGGCTCGGACGTTGACACCAGCGACGGCCGCGGGACCACCGCGACGGCCGCCATGACGACAGTCCCGGCGGGACCGCGAGGTCCCCGTGAGGGCTTCCCAACGACGCGAAGGATCAAATGACCTCCTCTTCTTCCCTTCCGCAGGACCGGCAGCGCCTCCCCGAGAGCCTTCGGGCCAACGCCCTGATGGAAGAGGACGTCGCCTGGAGCCACGAGATCGACGGGGAGCGTGACGGCGACCAGTACGACCGCTCGGCACGTGCCGCACTACGCCGTGTAGCGGGCCTTTCCACCGAGCTCGAGGACGTCACCGAGGTCGAGTACCGGCAGCTCCGCCTGGAGCGGGTGGTGCTCGTCGGTGTCTGGACCACGGGCACGGTCCAGGAGGCGGAGAACTCGCTCGCCGAGCTCGCCGCCCTCGCCGAGACCGCCGGCGCCATGGTGCTCGACGGTGTCATCCAGCGCCGTGACAAGCCCGACCCGGCCACGTACATCGGCTCGGGCAAGGCCCTGGAGCTGCGGGACATCGTGCTCGAATCCGGGGCGGACACCGTGGTGTGTGACGGTGAGCTCTCCCCGGGCCAGCTGATCCACCTGGAGGATGTCGTCAAGGTCAAGGTGGTCGACCGGACCGCCCTGATCCTCGACATCTTCGCCCAGCACGCCAAGTCCCGGGAGGGCAAGGCGCAGGTCTCGCTGGCGCAGATGCAGTACATGCTCCCCCGGCTCCGTGGCTGGGGTCAGTCGCTCTCCCGGCAGATGGGTGGCGGTGGCTCCGGTTCGGCGGGCGGCGGTATGGCCACCCGTGGTCCCGGTGAGACCAAGATCGAGACGGACCGGCGGCGGATCCGCGAGAAGATGGCGAAGATGCGCCGGGAGATCGCGGAGATGAAGACCGGCCGGGACATCAAGCGCCAGGAACGCCGGCGCAACAAGGTGCCCTCGGTCGCCATCGCCGGCTACACCAACGCCGGAAAGTCCTCCCTGCTCAACCGCCTCACCGGCGCCGGTGTCCTGGTGGAGAACGCCCTGTTCGCCACCCTGGACCCGACCGTCCGGCGGGCCGAGACGCCCAGCGGACGGCTCTACACCCTCGCCGACACCGTCGGCTTCGTCCGGCATCTCCCGCATCACCTCGTCGAGGCGTTCCGCTCCACGATGGAGGAGGTCGGCGAGTCCGATCTCATCCTGCATGTGGTCGACGGCTCGCACCCGGTGCCGGAGGAGCAGCTGGCCGCGGTCCGTGAGGTGATCCGCGAGGTGGGCGCGACGGACGTGCCCGAGATCGTGGTGGTCAACAAGGCCGACGCGGCCGATCCACTGGTGCTGCAGCGACTGCTGCGCCAGGAGAAGCACGCCCTCGCCGTCTCGGCCCGTACGGGCCAGGGCATGGAAGAGCTGCTGACCCTGCTCGACGAGGAACTTCCCCGCCCGCAGGTCGAGATCGAGGTGCTGGTGCCCTACACCCAGGGCGCCCTGGTCTCGCGGGCCCACGCCGAGGGCGAGGTCATCTCCGAGGAGCACACCGCGGACGGCACGGTCCTCAAGGCACGGGTGCACGAGGAGCTGGCCGCCGAGTTCCAGCCGTTCGTGCCGGCTGCCTGACGGACCCGCCACAGCAGACACAAGGCCCGCCCCCGGGAGACCGGGGGCGGGCCTTCGTCCTGCCCATGGGCGCGGTGGGTGGCGCCGTCCCGGCACCACCCACCTCATGCGGCTACTGCTTGCTCGCCCACTTCTTGCTCATGTTGTCGAAGAGGCTCTTGGCCTCGGGGCCCAGGTGCGGGCCGGCCGACCAGCGGGCCGGACGCGGCCCCATCGACATGTTGGAGACCAGCACCGGCTTGCCGTCCGCGCCCTTGACGAACCAGGGGCCACCGGAGGATCCACCGGTCATGGTGCAGCCGATCCGGTACATGGTCGGCTTCTTGGCGTCCATCGACAGCCGGGTCGGCTTGTCGGTGCACTGCTGCTGCGCCGCACCGTCGAACGGCGGCTCGGCCGGGTAGCCCTGCGCGGTCAGGCTCGGGATCTTGGCCATCGCCGGGGCGTTGAAGTCGACCTTGTAGGCGCCGCCGGCCATCTCCTCCAGCGACTTGCCGCCGGTGCTCTGCTCCGGCTTCACATGCATCAGCGCGTAGTCGTAGGGAGCCATCGGGACACCCGGAACGGCGCCGCCGTCCTTGATCCACTGCTGGGACGTCGCCATGTCGTCCGCCCACCACTTGCCCGACGGGACCCGGTCCTCGAAGGGCTTGTTCTTCAACTGGCCCGCGGAACCGCCGGTCTTGTTGAAGTTCGGCACGAACATCATGTTGCGGTACCAGCCGCCGTTCTTGCCGGCGTGCACACAGTGCGCCGCGGTCCACACGAGGTTGGACTTACCGGGGTGCGCCGGGTCCTTGACGACGGTGGCGGAGCAACGCGACTCGCCCTTCGGGGTGCTGAACAGCAGCAGGCCCACGCCGGGGGCGGTGGAGGTGTACGGCGTCTTGACGGCCTGGGCCGGGACGGCGGCGGGCTCGGGGTCGGTCTTGCCCTGGTCCTCGGAGATGTCCTCGGGCTTGCTGGGGTCCTGGGGCGGCTTGACCTTGTCGATCTTGTCCTTGTCCCAGAAGTCCTTGATGATCGGGTTGATGAACTCACCGGCCTCGCGGAGCCACTTGTCCCGGTCCCAGTTCTTCCACTCGCCGTTCTTCCACTTGTCCAGGTCGACGCCGTGTTCCTTGAGCTTGTCCTGGATCTCCTGAGGGATCTTGAAGTCACCCCCGCCCGTGGTGTCCTGGGCCGCGGACTGGCTGGGATTGGCGCCCGCGTTGTCGCCCTCCGGCCCGCAGCCGGTGGCAGTCAGCGCCATGACGGCGGTGAGAGCGGCGGCGGCCAGGACTGGCCGACGTATGGATCGCATGGGTGAGTTCCCCCTGGTGAATCGGACTGAGCCGTGTGACGTGAGCTGATGCTGCGCCGGTCCCGTTCTTTGTCATGAACCTCAAGATCCCGGCGCGACACCCCACTATGCCGGTGACGATGGGGACGGCGGTACTCGGGTCCCCGGTTCCAGGCCGCCAAGGATCTTGGCGACAACCGTGATCCCGCGTCGCCGCCGTCGTTGGTACGGACGGGGGACGGCCGGGCCGCCCGCAGGGCCCGCGACCTTCAGCAGCTCACCAGCAGGAGGACACAACTGCCGTGGCGTTGACCGAAACCGTGCCGGCGGCACCGGCCCACGAGGGGATCCTGCGCCGGCAGTCCCTGCGTGAGTCCGCTGCCCGCACCTATGCGCGCTCGCTGCCCATCGTCCCGGTGCGCGCCCGCGGGCTCACCATCGAGGGCGCCGACGGCAGGCGCTATCTCGACTGTCTCTCCGGCGCCGGCACCCTGGCGCTCGGCCACAACCACCCGGTGGTGCTCGAAGCGATCCGCACGGTCCTCGACTCCGGCGCGCCGCTGCACGTCCTCGACCTGGCGACGCCCGTCAAGGACGCCTTCACCACCGAGCTCTTCGCCACGCTGCCCCGAGAGTTGGCCGAAAAGGCCCGTATCCAGTTCTGCGGCCCGGCCGGCACGGACGCCGTCGAGGCCGCCTTCAAACTCGTCCGCACCGCGACCGGGCGGGACGGTCTGATGGCCTTCTCCGGCGCCTACCACGGCATGACCGCGGAGGCGCTCGCCGCCTCCGGGGGAGCACAGCACTCCAGCGTGGTCCGGCTGCCCTATCCGTACGACTACCGCTGCCCCTTCGGGACCGGCGGCGAGCGCGGCGCCGAACTCGCCGCGCGCTGGACCCAGAGCCTGCTCGACGACCACAAGAGCGGAGTGCCCCACCCGGCCGGGATGATCCTGGAACCCGTCCAGGGGGAGGGCGGGGTGATCCCCGCGCCGGACAGCTGGCTGCGGCGGATGCGGGAGATCACCGCCGCCCGGCAGATCCCGCTGATCGTGGACGAGGTGCAGACCGGTGTCGGCCGCACCGGCGCCTTCTGGGCGGTGGACCACAGCGGCATCGTGCCCGACGTGATCGTGCTGTCGAAGGCGATCGGCGGCAGTCTGCCGCTCGCCGTGATCGTCTACCGCGAGGAACTGGACTCCTGGCAGCCCGGCGCCCACGCCGGCACCTTTCGCGGCAACCAGCTCGCCATGGCCGCCGGGGCCGCCACCCTCGCCTACGTCCGGGCGAACGGCCTCGACCGGCGTGCCGGGGAGCTCGGAGCCCGGATGCTCACCCGGCTCGACTCCCTCGCCGCCGCCCATGACTGCATCGGCGAGGTCCGCGGCCGCGGCCTGATGCTCGGCGTCGAACTCGTCGACCGCGACGCCGACGCCGACGCCACGGGCGCCCGCCCCGCCGACCCCGGGCTCGCCGCCGCCGTCCGGGACGCCTGCCTGGACCGCGGCCTGATCGTCGAACTGGGCGGCCGCCACTCCGCCGTCGTCCGGCTGCTGCCACCCCTGACCATCACCGACGAACAGGCGGACGCGATCCTCGACCGCCTCGCCGACGCCCTCACGGCGGCGGTCAGCACCACCCCCGGGCCGACGGGCTCGTCCCCCACGACAATGCGAGGCACCACCCCATGAACGAACGCCCCGGCCCCGACGGCGGCCAGCCCGCCGAGCGCGTCCCCGCCCACCAGGGCGCGGGCACCATCGAATCGGTACCGCGCCAGCAGCGGCGCGCCCCGGACGAGACCTGCCACCAGCAGCCCCACGAGGCCCCGGACCGGGCCGTTCCTCATGGCGCCCCCGCCGACCGCGCCCGCGGCGGTGACCACGACCCGCTCGACCACCCGGATCCGGCGGTCGCCGCCGACGCCGCGGGCATCGAGCACCTCCTGCGCTGCTGGCTCCGGGAGAGCGGCCCCCACCACCCGGCCGAAGGCCGGCTGCGCCTCCCGCTGCAGGCCGCCGCGAGCGCCCTGATCATCCCCGTCCGCTACTGGTCCCCCACGGGCTGGCACCGCCTGGGCGCCCCCACCCTCGAAGGCGCCCCGGCCGGCGCCGCCCCGCTGGACGCCGTCACCCTCGCCGCGCTGCTGCGCAGGGAGGCCGCGCACGGCGACCGGCGGGTCTCCGACGGTGGCGAGCACCGCGTGGCGGACGGCGAGCAGCGGCCGGAGCCGGCCGGAGTGCCGCAGCAGGCACCGGACGGCGACGGGGCCGAACTCGTCGGCCGGGTCGCCAACTCCGTCCGCAATGTCGCCGTCTTCCTCACCGACCGGCGCGCCCGGCCCGCCGACGACCACGGCGCCCTCTTCCTCGAAGCCGAGCAGTCCCTGCTACTAGGCCACCCGCTGCACCCCACACCCAAGAGCCGCGAAGGTCTCTCCGAGGCCGAGACCCGCGCCTATTCGCCCGAACTGCGCGGCGCCTTCCCGCTGCACTGGATGGCCGTGCACCGCTCCGTCCTGGCCGCCGACTCCGCCTGGACGGAGCGCGGCAAGCCCGTACCGGCCGAGCAGCTCACCAGGGGCCTCGCTGGGGGCGGCTGCCGGCTCCCCGACGACACCGTGCCGTTGCCGCTGCACCCCTGGCAGGCCAGGGAACTCGCCGACCGCCCCGACATCGCCGCCCTCCGCGAGGCCGGTCTGCTGCACGACCTCGGCGTCCACGGCCCGCTCTGGCACCCCACTTCCTCCGTCCGCACCGTCTACCGCCCTGACGCGGACGCCATGCTCAAGCTCTCCCTCGGGCTGCGCATCACCAACTCCCGGCGGGAGAACCTCCGTAAGGAACTGGCCCGCGGCGTCGAGGTGCACCGGCTGCTGCGCACCGGCCTCGCCAAGCAGTGGCAGACCGTGCACCCCGGCTTCGACATCGTCCGTGACCCGGCCTATCTCGCCGTCGACGGCTTCGACGGCGCACCCGTCCGGGGCCTCGATGTCGTCATCCGCCACAACCCCTTCAGCACCACCGACGACGCCGTCTGCATCGCCGGCCTCACCTCCCCCCGGCCCTGGCCGGGCCGCTCCGGCGTGCGCTCCCGGCTCGAAGATCTCGTCTGCACGCTCAGCGCCCGCACCGGCCGCCCCCTGGGCGCGGTGGCCACCGAGTGGTTCCTGCGCTACCTCGAAGCGGTCGTACGGCCCGTGCTGTGGCTCGACGGCACGGCCGGCATCGTGCTGGAGGCCCACCAGCAGAACACCGTGGTCCTGCTGGACCCCGACGGCTGGCCGGTCGGCGGCCGCTACCGCGACAACCAGGGCTACTACTTCCGCACCTCGCGCCGCGCCGAACTGGAACGACGGCTGCCCGGCATCGGCGCGGCCAGCGACACCTTCGTCGCCGACGATGTCACCGACGAACGCTTCGCCTACTACCTCGGCATCAACAACGTCCTCGGCCTCATCGGGGCCTTCGGCTCCCAGCGCCTGGTCCGCGAGGAGATCCTGCTCGCCGCCTTCCGCCGGTTCCTCGCCGATGCCGCCGCGGCCCCGCCGGCGCACCGCTCGCCGCTCCCGGAGCAGCTGCTGGCCGCCCGCACCCTGCGCTGCAAGGCCAATCTGGCGACCCGGCTGCACGGCCTGGACGAACTCGTCGGCCCGGTCGAGACCCAGTCCGTCTACATCACCCTCCCCAGCCCCCTCGCCCCGTAGCCGCCCCTCACGACCCCCGACAGCAGACCCCCGCATCCAGCCCCCGGCGCCGGCGCCCCGCGACCCATACGGCCACGCGGCACGCGGCCACGAGAGGAGAGCGTCGCCGTGCCACCCACCGACCCCGGCCTCAGCTTGAGCTCCGCCGACATCCTCGGCCGGCAGCTGCCGCCGGAATGCCGCGCGCTGTCCGACGACGACCGGCGGCCGCCCGCCCCGGCCTCCGGCCCGCTGCTCGACAACCTGGCGGGCTGGGGAGCGGCCGACACCCCCGCCGGGCCGTTCGCGCTCGTGCCCGTCCGGCCGGACCGCGATCTCGACCGGATCACGGGCTGGATGAACGATCCGGCCGTCGCGGCCTTCTGGGAGCTGGCGGGCCCGCCGGAGACCACCGCCGCCCATCTGCGCGGCCAGCTCGACGGCGACGGCCGCAGCGTGCCCTGCCTGGGGGTGCTGGCCGGGGTCCCGATGAGCTACTGGGAGATCTACCGCGCCGACCTCGACCCCCTCGCCCGCCACTACGCCGCCCGGCCCCAGGACACCGGTCTCCATCTGCTCATCGGCGGGGCCGGCGACCGGGGACGCGGGCTGGGCAGCGCACTGCTGCGCGCCACCGCCGATCTCGTCCTCGACCACCGCCCGCAGTGCACGCGGGTCATCGCCGAGCCCGATCTGCGCAACACCGCCTCCGTCGCGGCCTTCCTGAGTGCGGGGTTCCGCTACGCCGACGAGATCGAACTGCCCGGGAAACGCGCGGCGTTGATGGTCCGCGACCGAGCCCGACGCCACCTGCTCTGACCCCGGGGCCGTCCCCCGACGGCCCCGCTCCGGTCCGCCGTCCACCGCGCTGCCCCGGTTGTCCCCCGTACGAGCCGGGGCGGTCCCGCTTCGAGGAGTCCCGCCTTGTCTCCTGAGCCCCAGCCTTCGCACCGCGCCTGGCAGCACGCCGCGCGCCGACTGTTCGCCAAGACCCTGGCGGAGTTCGCCTACGAGGAAGTCCTCACCCCCGAGCCCGACGGCACCGCCCCCGACGGCACCCCGCAATACCGCCTGCCGGTCACGGACACACTGGTCTACCGCTTCCGCGCCCGACGCGGCGCCTACGGCCACTGGCGCGTCGACCCCGACTCGATCACCCCGGACACGGACCCCTTCCACTTCCTCACGCATGCCCACGACACCGTGCTGGGCCTGTCCGGCGACACCACCGGCCACCTCATCCGCGAGCTGACCGCCACCCTCGCCGCCGACACCCGCCTCGACGCCGGCGCGCTCAGCGCCGCCGAACTCGCCGACCTGGACTACGCCTCCCTCGAAGGCCACCAGACCGGCCATCCCTGGCTCGTCGCCAACAAGGGCCGGCTCGGCTTCTCCGCCACCGACGCGGCGACCTGGGCCCCCGAGGCCCGCACCGCCAGGCGCCTGCCCTGGCTCGCCGCGCACCACAGCATCGCCCACTACCGAGGTATCCCCACCCTCGCCACCCCCGATCGTCTCTACGGCGAGGAACTCGCCCCCGCCACCCGGCACTCCTTCGCCCGCACCATCAGCGACCAGGGCCTCGACCCCGCCGACTACCTCTATCTCCCCGTGCACCCCTGGCAATGGGACGAGACCATCGCCCCCCTCTTCGCCCCACAGCTCGCGGACAGATCCATCATCGCGCTGCCCACTGACAACGACCTCCGCCTGCCGCAGCAGTCGATCCGCACCTTCCTCAACCTCAGCCGGCCCGAGGCCCGGACGGTCAAGCTGCCGCTGTCCATCCTCAACACCCTCGTCTGGCGCGGTCTTCCCACCGAACGCACCCTCGCCGCGCCCGCCGTCACCCGCTGGGTCCACGGCCTGCGCGACGCCGACCCCTATCTGCGCGACGAGACCCGGGTGATCCTGCTCGGCGAGACCGCGTCCGTCACGGTCGAGCACCCCCTCTACGACCGGCTGCCCGGCGTCCCGTACCAGTTCAAGGAGCTGCTCGGCTGTATCTGGCGCGAGCCGGTCACCGGCCATCTGGACCCCGGCGAACGCGCCCGCACCCTGGCCGCGCTGCTGCAGACCGATCCCCGGGGCCGCGCCCTGACCGCGGAGCTGGTGCGCCGCTCGGGTCTGGCCCCGCGCGCCTGGCTGGCCCGGCTGTTCGCCGCGCTGCTGCCGCCGCTGCTGCACTTCCTCTACCGGTACGGCACGGTCTTCTCCCCGCACGGCGAGAACGCCATCGTCGTCTTCGACGAGCAGGACGTCCCCACCCGCCTCGCCGTCAAGGACTTCGTCGACGACGTCAACACCAGCTCCCGGCCGCTCCCGGAGCACGACTCCATGCCGGACGACGTCCGGGCGGTGCTGCTGACCGAACCGCCCGCCTTCCTCACCCAGTTCATCCACTCCGGCCTCTTCGTCGGCGTCTTCCGCTACCTCGCGCCGCTGTGCGCGGACCAACTGGGCGTGCCCGAGGCCGAGTTCTGGTCACTCGTACGGGCGGAGATCCTGCGCCACCACGAACGTTTCCCTTCCCTCAAGGAGCGGCACGAGACCTTCGACCTGCTCACCCCGCGGATCGAGCGGCTGTGTCTGAACCGCAACCGTCTGCACGTGGACGGTTACCGGGACCGCACCCACCGCCCGCACGCGGCCGTGCACGGCACCGTCCCCAATCCGCTCCACATGCCGTGACGGACCCGGCTGTCAGTGGTCCCGCGTAGGCTTGCAGCGCTATGACAAAGCCCTCCCTCCCCGATCTGCTCCACGCCGCCGTCACCGCCGTCGGCGGCACCGAGCGCCCCGGCCAGGTGGCGATGGCCGAAGCCGTCGCCGAGGCCGTGGACGAACAGGCCCATCTGCTGGTGCAGGCCGGCACCGGCACCGGCAAGTCCCTCGGCTATCTGGTCCCGGCGCTCGCTCACGGCGAAAGAGTGGTGGTCGCCACGGCCACCCTGGCGCTGCAGCGCCAGCTCGTGGAGCGCGATCTGCCGCGGACGGTCGAGGCCCTGCATCCGCTGCTGCGCCGCCGCCCGGAGTTCGCCATGCTCAAGGGCCGCTCGAACTACCTGTGCCTGCACCGCCTCCATGAGGGCGTCCCGCAGGAAGAGGAGGACGGCCTCTTCGACGTCTTCGAGCAGGCGACGCCGACCAGCAAGCTCGGCAAGGACCTGCTGCGGCTGCGCGACTGGGCGGACGAGACCGAGACCGGCGACCGCGACGCGCTGACTCCCGGGGTCTCCGACCGCGCCTGGGGCCAGGTCTCGGTCTCCTCCCGGGAGTGCCTGGGCGCCTCGAAGTGCGCGTACGGGGCGGAGTGCTTCGCCGAGGCCGCCAGGGAGCGCGCCAAGCTCGCCGATGTGGTCGTCACCAACCATGCGCTGCTCGCCATCGATGCGATCGAGGGCGCTCCGGTCCTCCCGCAGCACGAGGTCCTGATCATCGACGAGGCCCATGAGCTGGTCTCCCGGGTCACCGGCGTCGCCACCGGCGAGCTCACGCCCGGCCAGGTCAACCGCGCCGTCCGCCGGGCCGCCAAGCTCGTCAACGAAAAGGCCGCCGACCAGCTCCAGACGGCGTCGGAGACCTTCGAGCGCCTCATGGAGCTGGCCCTGCCCGGCCGCCTGGAGGAGATCCCCGAAGATCTCGGCTACTGCCTGATGGCGCTGCGGGACGCGGCCCGTACGGTCATCTCGGCGCTCGGCTCGACCCGCGACAAGTCGGTCCAGGACGAGGACGCCGTCCGCAAGCAGGCCCTCGCCGCGGTGGAGAACGTCCATGCCGTCGCCGAGCGCATCGCGAACGGCTCCGAGTACGACGTCGTCTGGTACGAGCGCCATGACCGCTTCGGCGCGTCCCTCCGGGTGGCTCCGCTGTCCGTCTCGGGCCTGCTGCGCGAGAAGCTCTTCGACGACCGCTCGGTGACCCTCACCTCCGCCACCCTCAAGCTGGGCGGCGACTTCAACGGGGTCGCCGCGTCCCTGGGCCTGGCCCCCGAGGGCACGGAGGGCGAGGACGTCCCGCCCTGGAAGGGCCTGGATGTCGGCTCCCCCTTCGACTACTCGAAGCAGGGCATCCTGTACGTCGCCAAGCATCTGGCCCAGCCGGGCCGGGAGGGCAGCCGTACGGACATGCTCGATGAGCTCACCGAGCTGATCGAGGCGGCGGGCGGCCGCACTCTCGGCCTCTTCTCCTCGATGCGCGCCGCCCAGGCCGCCGCGGAGGAGCTGCGCGGCCGTCTGGACGTGCCGATCCTGCTCCAGGGTGAGGAGACCCTCGGCGAGCTGATCCGCGCCTTCGCCGAGGATGCGCGTACCTGCCTGTTCGGCACCCTTTCGCTCTGGCAGGGCGTCGATGTGCCGGGGGCGAACTGCCAGCTGGTGGTGATGGACCGGGTGCCGTTCCCGCGTCCGGACGACCCGCTCATGAGCGCCCGGCAAAAGGCCGTGGAGGAAGGCGGCGGCAATGGCTTCATGGCGGTGGCGGCGACCCATGCGGCTCTGCTGATGGCCCAGGGCGCCGGCCGTCTGGTCCGCGCCACCGGTGACCGCGGTGTGGTCGCCGTCCTCGACCCCCGGGTGGAGCGGGCCCGCTACGGCTCCTTCCTCCGCAAGTCGATGCCGGAGTTCTGGTACACGACGGACCGCAACCAGGTCCGCCGGTCGTTGGCGGCGATCGACGCAGCGGCGAAAACGGCGGAGGCCTGAGGCCTGTCCGGCGGACCCCCGGGGCCGCGGCCGGTCAGGCCCTGGCCGCGGAGCACAACACAGAGCCCCGGAACCGGCGCAGTGGTTCCGGGGCTCGGCCGTGAGGGGTGGGTCAGACGCGGCGCAGTACCGCCACCACCTTGCCGAGGATGGTCGCCTCGTCACCGGGGATCGGCTGGTACGCGGAGTTGTGCGGCAGCAGCCACACATGGCCGTCCTCGCGCTTGAAGCGCTTGACGGTGGCCTCGCCGTCCAGCATGGCGGCGACGATGTCACCGTTCTCGGCGACCGGCTGGCGGCGGACCGTGACCCAGTCGCCGTCGCAGATGGCGGCTTCGATCATGGAGTCGCCGACGACCTTCAGCACGAACAGTTCGCCGTCGCCGACGAGCTGGCGGGGGAGCGGGAAGACGTCCTCGACCGACTCCTCCGCGAGGATCGGACCGCCGGCGGCGATGCGGCCGACGAGCGGGACGTAGGACGCGGCGGGCTTGCCCGCGGTCTCCGTCGCGGCGCTGCTGGCCTGGTCCGAACCGCGGACCTCGTACGCCCGGGGGCGGTGCGGGTCGCGCCGCAGGAAACCCTTGCGCTCGAGCGCCATGAGCTGGTGGGCGACGGAGGAGGTGCTGGACAGGCCGACGGCCTGGCCGATCTCGCGCATGGACGGCGGGTAGCCGCGCCGCTGCACGGAATCCCGGATCACTTCGATCACCCGGCGCTGGCGGTCGGTGAGCCCGGAGCTGTCGGCCCGGATCCCTGGGGGCCGGCCGGGCAGTGCGCGGGCGGGCTTCTGCTCTTCGGAGTCCAACGTGGCGTCGTCCATCGGCCGCTGTGCCTTCTGCGGGTGCTCGAACCGGCTCTGGGAGTGGCTTTGTGCAGTGATGGTCGCGCTGTCTGCGGTGGTGGTCACGTCGGCCCCTCTCGAAATGTTCTCCCTAGTTAGCCAACGGTAGTTGCTTTCGAAAGGTTGCGCCAAACACACGTTCGAGTGAAATATTCGCTGATTGCCTACCCGGATCAAGTGGCTGGGTGTATGGCCGAGCGGCATTTCGGGCCCTGGGCCGCATGCGTCCGCCCGGGTTGTGCGGGTGGACGGGGGTCGGGCCGTCGTCGTACGGAGGCCTCGGCGGCCGGCCGTTCCGACCCGGGTGATTCTGTCATCCCGGCCCCACCGCGCCGCCGGCCGGGTGGCTTCCCGTACTCTCATGGGCGACCGCCCGGCCCGTCTCCGCCGCGACACGCGGTAGGCAGATGTAAGCGGGCCGACACCACATCTAGTGGTTAGATGCGTTCGGTCACCCAGAAGTTGTGGTGCCTGGTCCCTCGGGGGCCGGGAATCGCCTATGCTGGTGGCTGCTCCGAAGGGCCCGTACGGACCGGCTGCAGGTCTGTCGCCGTACGCCGGGCTCGTTGGCGTACGTACGTCCGTATATCAAAGGGTGAGGAGGGTGGAGAGCCATGCACTGCCCCTTCTGCAGGCACCCGGACAGCCGGGTCGTCGACAGCCGCACCACCGATGACGGGACGGCGATCCGCCGGCGACGCCAGTGCCCCGACTGCTCCCGCCGTTTCACCACCATCGAGACGGCGTCACTGATGGTGATCAAGCGGAGCGGGGTCACCGAGCCCTTCAGCCGCAACAAGGTCATCGCGGGAGTGCGCAAGGCGTGCCAGGGGCGCCCGGTCACCGAGGACGCCCTCGCCAAGCTCGGCCAGCGGGTCGAGGAGGCGGTGCGTGCCACCGGCAGTGCCGAGCTGTCCACTCATGACGTGGGGCTCGCCATACTGGGGCCGCTGCAGGAACTCGACCTGGTCGCGTACCTGCGCTTCGCGTCCGTTTACCGGGCCTTCGATTCACTTGAGGACTTCGAGGCGGCCATCGCCGAGCTGCGGGAGCAGCGCGAGCAGGGGCCGCCCGGGCAGGAATGCGGGACCGACGGGGAGGCCGGCGGACCGGCCGTCCCCGTCCCCGCCACCGCCGCCGACTGAGCTCGGCGCGCATCCAGGACCTGTGTCGGGGCGAGAGCAGGGCGCCCCGGTATCAGAAAGACATACACCGTGCCACGGAATGCGTGCGCACATATGGGCGTTTGCCCGTATACAGGGAGGCGGCATGACAGAGACGACGAGCGGCCCGGCACGAGGCTCCCGCGCCAAGGGCAGCAAGGCGAGCAAGGGTCTGCGTATCGAGCGCATTCACACCACACCCGGCGTGCATCCGTACGACGAGGTGGAGTGGGCGTCTCGTGACGTCGTCATGACCAACTGGCGCGACGGCTCGGTCAACTTCGAGCAGCGTGGCGTCGAGTTCCCCGACTTCTGGTCGGTGAACGCGGTCAACATCGTCACGAGCAAGTACTTCCGTGGCGCGGTGGGTTCCCCGACCCGCGAGGCGAGCCTCAAGCAGCTCATCGACCGTGTGGTCAAGACCTACCGGAAGAGCGGCGAGGAGAACGGTTACTTCGCCTCCCCGGCGGACGCCGAGATCTTCGAGCACGAGCTGGCGTACGCCCTGCTCCACCAGGTCTTCAGCTTCAACTCGCCGGTGTGGTTCAACGTCGGCACCCAGCAGCCGCAGCAGGTCAGCGCCTGCTTCATCCTCTCCGTCGACGACTCCATGGAGTCGATCCTCGACTGGTACAAGGAAGAGGGGATGATCTTCAAGGGCGGCTCCGGCGCCGGCCTGAACCTCTCCCGCATCCGCTCCTCCAAGGAGCTGCTCTCCTCCGGTGGCAACGCCTCCGGTCCGGTCTCCTTCATGCGCGGCGCCGACGCGTCCGCCGGAACGATCAAGTCGGGCGGCGCCACCCGCCGTGCGGCCAAGATGGTCGTTCTGGACGTGGACCACCCCGACGTCGAGGCCTTCATCGAGACCAAGGTGAAGGAGGAGGAGAAGGTCCGCGCGCTGCGCGACGCGGGCTTCGACATGGACCTGGGCGGCGACGACATCACGTCCGTCCAGTACCAGAACGCCAACAACTCGGTCCGGGTGAACGACGAGTTCATGAAGGCCGTCGAGACCGGCTCGAAGTTCGGGCTGCGCGGCCGGATGACCGGTGAGGTCATCGAGGAGGTCGACGCCAAGGGACTCTTCCGCAAGATGGCGGAGGCAGCCTGGGCGTGCGCCGACCCCGGCATCCAGTACGACGACACCATCAACCACTGGCACACCTCGCCGGAGTCGGGCCGGATCACCGCGTCCAACCCCTGCAGCGAGTACATGCACCTGGACAACTCCTCGTGCAACCTCGCCTCGCTCAACCTCCTGAAGTTCCTGCGCGACGACGACCTGGGCAACCAGTCCTTCGACGCCGAGCGCTTCGCCAAGGTCGTCGAGCTGGTCATCACCGCGATGGACATCTCCATCTGCTTCGCCGACTTCCCGACCCAGAAGATCGGCGAGACCACCCGCGCCTACCGCCAGCTGGGCATCGGCTACGCCAACCTCGGCGCCCTGCTGATGGCCACCGGTCACGCCTACGACTCGGACGGCGGCCGCGCGCTGGCCGGTGCCATCACCTCCCTGATGACGGGCACCTCCTACAAGCGCTCGGCGGAACTCGCCGCGGTCGTCGGCCCGTACGACGGCTACGCCCGTAACGCCGACGCCCACAAGCGCGTCATGAAGCAGCACTCCGACGCCAACGGCGCCGCGGTGCGCATGGACGACCTGGACAACCCGGTGTGGGCGGCGGCCACCGAGGCCTGGCAGGACGTCCTGCGCCTCGGCGAGAAGAACGGCTTCCGCAACGCCCAGGCCTCCGTGCTGGCCCCGACCGGCACCATCGGCCTGATGATGGACTGCGACACCACGGGCGTCGAGCCGGACCTGGCGCTGGTGAAGTTCAAGAAGCTGGTCGGCGGCGGCTCCATGCAGATCGTGAACAACACGGTCCCCAAGGCGCTCAAGCGGCTCGGCTACCTTCCCGAGCAGGTCGAGGCGATCGTCGCCCACATCGCCGAGCACGGCAATGTCGTCGATGCCCCGGCCCTGAAGACCGAGCACTACGAGGTCTTCGACTGCGCCATGGGTGTGCGCTCGATCTCCGCCATGGGCCACGTGCGCATGATGGCCGCCGCGCAGCCCTTCCTCTCCGGTGCGATCTCCAAGACGGTCAACGTCCCGGAGACGGCCACCGTCGAGGAGATCGAGGAGGTCTACTTCGAGGGCTGGAAGCTCGGCCTGAAGGCGCTGGCGATCTACCGCGACAACTGCAAGGTCGGCCAGCCGCTCTCCGCCAAGAAGAAGGAGGAGGAGAAGAAGGCCGAGCCGGTCGCCGAGAAGAAGGTCGTCGAGTACCGCCCGGTCCGCAACCGCCTCCCCAAGGGCCGTCCCGGCATCACCACCTCCTTCACGGTCGGCGGCGCCGAGGGCTACATGACCGCCAACTCCTACCCGGACGACGGTCTCGGTGAGGTCTTCCTGAAGATGTCCAAGCAGGGCTCGACCCTCGCGGGCATGATGGACGCCTTCTCCATCGCGGTGTCGGTGGGCCTCCAGTACGGCGTGCCGCTGGAGACCTACGTCTCGAAGTTCACCAACATGCGCTTCGAGCCGGCCGGTATGACGGACGACCCGGACGTGCGGATGGCGCAGTCGATCGTCGACTACATCTTCCGCCGCCTGGCGCTGGACTTCCTGCCGTTCGAGACCCGCTCGGCGCTCGGCATCCACTCCGTCGAGGAGCGCACGCGCCACCTGGAGACCGGTTCGTACGAGCCGTCCGAGGACGAGGTCGACGTCGAGGGCCTGGCCCAGTCGGCGCCGCGGCAGTCGGAGTCCGTGACGGAGTCCACCCCGGCGGTGAAGATCGTCGAGGACGCCGCCGCCCCGGCCCCCAAGCAGGCGCACACCAACGCCGAACTCGTCGAGATGCAGCTGGGCATCAACGCCGACGCTCCCCTGTGCTTCTCCTGCGGGACGAAGATGCAGCGGGCCGGCAGCTGCTACCTGTGCGAGGGCTGCGGGTCGACCAGCGGCTGCAGCTGACACCGCCCGGAAGGCGTCCGACGCACCTCTGAGCATCTGCCGAGGACGCTGAGCCGCACGTGAGAGAGGGTGCCGACCACCGGTCGGCACCCTCTTCCGCATTGCCACCCCGGGTAGGCCCGCGTACTTCGCCGTGGTGCCCGTCCGGGGGCGCCGGGCAGGGGTGCGTCAGTGGCCCATTTCCGAGGTGAACGCGTTCGGGTCGGTGTCGAATCCCCGGAGTGCCGGGTGGATGCGCCACTGTCCCGCCTCGTCCCGGGTGAATTCGGCGACCGTCGCGGCGGTCGCCCCCGCGATCTCGGTGAAGTCGTGCTCCACCAGATCGGTGTAGCCCTCGCGGATCCGTACGGCGGTGTTCGCGATATCGCCGAAGACCTTGCGGCCCTCGCCCTGCTGGATGGCCACCCCCACGATCACCCGGGTGTAGTTCTCGGCCAGCCGGTCCAGCTCCAGCGTCATGATCTCGTCGAAGCCGAACCCCTGGCCGGTCCTGCTGTCCCGGTTGAGGGTGATGGTCCCGTCGGGCGACCGGCTGTCGAAGTGCACCAGATAGGCCGGTTCGCCGTGCGGCGCGTCGGCCGTATAGGTCGCCGCGACGATGTCGAGGTCATTGTCCGGCGTTCCGATGGGGCTCGGGTCCCACTTGAGCGTTACCTCGACCTTCTCGATCCCTTTGTTGAGCGTGCTCACCGGACTTCCCTCCCGTCATCTCCCGGGGGCGTGGCGCGGCCTGCGCGGTCACGCGGACAACTCCCCAGGGCTTCCCGTTGGCTGACCATCGTGCCACGCCCGACGCCCCGTGGGCGGAGTGAACTGCCCCTGGTCACACGTGGTTTGCATCCAACTCGGGTGGCTGAAAAGTGCCGTCAGGCCAGGGGTGCCGCCGGGCGCCGGCTCAGCTTGTCCGCGCGTCCCAGAGGCGGTTGAGCTGGCCGTCCAGTGCGTCCAGCGCGTCGGCGGGGGAGAGGTGGCCGATCAGCACATGGGTGGTGAGGCCGTCGGCCAGGGCGAGGAGGGTGCGGGCCGCGCGGTCCGGGTCGGCGGTGTCGGACGCCTCGGCGATCAGCTGCGCGAACACCGTCTGCAGACCGGCGTAGTTGGTGCGCAGAATTCCGGCCAGGGGCGGACTGACGGCGGCCTGAGCCACAAAGGCCAGCCAGACCCGTGCCTCGGCGCGATGCTCCTCCTGGAGCAGCGACACCTCGGTCGCGGCGTGCCCCAGCGCCGTACGGGCCGACTGGGCGGGTGAGGCGGCGAGCCGGGCCGACACGCGCGCGGTGACCCGTTCGCCGATGTGGCCGAGCGCGAAGACCAGCATCTCCTCCTTGGTGCCGAAGCAGCGCTGGACGGCGCCCATGGACACCTGCGCGCGGGCCGCCACGTCGCGGAGCGTGACGCCCTCCAGGCCGCTCTCGTCAGCGAGTTGGCACACCGCCTCGGCGATCTGCCGCCGGCGGCTCTCGTGGTCGACCTGCTTGGGCATGCCCTGCGCTCCGATTATTCGATGCGTGTGTATCGGTGACAAGGTTACGATGCCGAAGCGATGCAGGTGCATCGGAACGGCTGGAAGACGGCCTGAGCGGCCCAGGAGGGCCGGCCGGGCCGCGAAAAGGGGAGGACATGCGCAACGCGCTGTGGAAGATGACGGCCCGCGCCCAGGCGACGGCGGTACGCACCGGGGAGGTGTCGGCGGTGGAGCTGGTCGAGGCGCATCTGGAGCGGATCGCCGAGGTCAACCCGGCCGTCAACGCCGTCACCCAGCTGCTCGCCGAGCGGGCGCGGGGTGAGGCGGCGGAGGTCGACCGCCGGCGTGCGGCGGGCGCGGAGCTGGGGCCGCTGGCCGGTGTGCCGTTCACCGTCAAGGAGACCACGGCCATCGAAGGTGTGCCGACGACCTACGGCGCGGAGCGCTTCCGTGACTTTGTCGCGCGCTCCGATGCGCCCCCGGTGGCGCGTCTGCGAGCGGCGGGCGGCATCCCCGTCGGGCACAGCAATATGCCGACGCTCATCCTGGCCGGCGTCCATTCCCGCAGTGAGCTGTTCGGGGACACCGTGAACCCCTGGAGTGCCGCGGTGACGCCGGGCGGCAGCAGTGGCGGCGACGGCGCGGCCGTGGCGAGCGGTATGGCCCCGCTCGGACTCGGCAACGACTCCGGGGGTTCGGTGCGCATTCCCGCGTCCTTCTGTGGCGTCGCGGGTCTGAAGCCGACCTACGGGCGGTTCGCCGCCGACCACCGCATCGGCCCGGACGACCCCTCGCTCGCCGCCCAGTTCCTCGTGGTCGACGGCCCGTTGGCCCGCACGGTCGATGATCTGCGGCTCGCGTACGAGGTGCTGGCCGGGGCGGATCCGTGCGACCCGCGGGCCGTGCCGGTGCCGCTCTATGGGACGCCGCCGGGACGTCCCCTCAAGGTGGCGATGGTGACGGACCCCGGAGGCAGTGGCGTGCATCCCGCGGTGCGCCGGGCCGTGGAAGGCGCGGCGGACGCGCTGCGGGACGCGGGGTACCAGGTGAGCGAAGTGGCGGACGTACCGCGGCTGGACGATGCCCTCGACGCCTACGCCCGGATGACGCTCACGGAGTTCGCCACCACCTGGCCGGCCGTCAAGCCGTTGCTCGGGGAGGGCGGCCATCGCTATGTCGAGTGGGGGATGGCGAGGTCGGCCCCGGTGGAGCTGCCGGAGTATCTGCGGCTGACCGGGGTGCGGATGGGGATCCAGCGGGACTGGGCGGCCTTCCTGGACGAGTATCCGCTGGTCCTGGGGCCGGTGTTCACCGATCCGCCGTTCGCGCCGGGGGAGGAGGTACGGGACGAGGAGAGCTATCAGAGGGTGCAGCACGCGATGCGGCTGTGCACCGCGACCAGTTTCGTCGGCGTGCCCGCGGTGGCCGTACCCACGGGGGTGGTGGACGGGCTCCCGTACGGAGTGCAACTGATCGGGCGCTCCTACCGGGAGGACCTGTGCCTGGAGGCGGCCGAGGCGGTGGAGCGGCGGCTCGGTGTCCGCACGCCCATCGATCCGCGCCCGTAAGGAAGTTCGGGGTGGTGGGAATGTGACGCGCAGTGATCCCGGTCCGTTCTTGGGCCGTACGATGGCGCGGTGCTGGTCAAGTGGATTCGCCTCACCGTCGTGGACCGTCGAGGGTTCGAGCGGGGGCAGCGGAAATGGGCGGGGCTGCTGGGTGAGCCGGGGTTCCGAGGGCAGGGCGGCGGATGGAGCCGGGCGCGGCCGGGCGTCGCGCATCTGGTCGCCTTCTGGGAGAGCCGGGCGTTCTACGACTCCTTCATGGCGCGCTCGCACGACCGGCTGGCGGCCGCGCAGGTCGGCACGTACAAGGACGCCCAAGTCCGGCTCTTCGAGCACGAGTTTGATGTGAAGGTGGGCTTCCGCCCGTCCTTCGGCGATGTGGACGTCCTGCGGCTGGCGCACTGCCAGGTGCGCCAGGAGCGGGTGGATCACTTCATGCTGATGCAGGAGAAGGTCTGGAACCCGGCGATGGCGGGCTCGCCGGGCATGCTGCGGGGGATGCTGGGGCGGGCTCCGGGGGAGGAGTTCCTGGTGCTGTCGATGTGGCAGTCGGCGGCCGAGCGGGGGAAGTACCGGCCCGAGCGGGTGGAGCGGCTGGCGCTGCGCGCCCAGATAGCCGCGGATGTCCGGGCGATCGCGGGCGACGTGGTGCAGCTCGAACCGTCGTGGACGGTGTGAGGGACGGCGTGGTCAGCGGGCCGCTCCGGGGGAGGCTCCGGCCTTGCCGGCGGCCGTGAACGCCCCGGCGTGGGCGGCCGCCAGCGTTGCCGCCACGGCCTGCTCGGCGACGGTGTCGTCCACCGGCTCCCGGGTGATGAACAGGCGGAAGAAGAGCGGCGCGGAGACGGAGCGGACGAGCGCTCCGGCGTCGATGCCGCGGTGCGCAGTGGCGTCGGAGGCGGCGTCCGCCGGGATTTCCGGCGCAGCGTCCGGGGGCGCCGGCAACTCCCCGCGCCGGACGGCGCGTTCGACGAGGGCCTCGCAGCGCGCGAACCGCTCGATGTAGTAGTCGCGCAGGGCTTCGGCCGCCCGCTCCGACTGGAAGGCGGCGGCGATCATCGCGGAGCCCGACGCCGCCACTGCCGGGTCCGTGAACGAGGTGACGACCTCCTGGGCCAGGGCGCGCAGATCGCCCTCCAGGGACCCGGTGTCGGGCGGGATCCAGCTGTCCTCGCCCGCAAGGTCCAGGGCGTCCGCCACCAGGCCCTCGACGTCCTTCCAGCGCCGGTAGAGCGTCGTCTTGTGCACGCCGGAGTGGGCGGCGACGTATTCGACGGTCAGGCCGGGATAGCCGTGCTCGGTGAGGCCGGCCAGTACGGCGTCGCGGACGGCGGCGCGGGTGCGGGCGGTGCGGCCGCCGGGGCGCCGGGTGCCGGGGGTGGGTGCGGGGCCGCCGCACTCGCGGCCGTTGCCGGGGACCGTCTGCTCAGGCAATTGCGACTCCAGTTGCATTAGCGGGTTCCGTCTGTCATCATCATCGTAATGCAACGAGGGTTGCATTTACCTTGGGGGGATGATTGCCCACTCAGATTTCCTTGCACGACATCACCAAGTCCTACGGCGACCGCCTGCTGCTCGACGGCGTCTCCCTGTCGATACGCCCCGGCGAGCGCATCGGGATCGTGGGGGAGAACGGCGCCGGGAAGTCGACGCTGCTGCGCATCCTCGCAGGCGCCGAGCGGCCCGACGAAGGCCAGGTGGTCCTCCGGGCCGACGGCGGCGTCGGCCACCTCGGTCAGACCCCTGACCTGCCGCCGGACCGCACCGTCCAGGACGCGATCGACGCCGCTCTGGCGGACCTCAGGGAGATGGAGCGCCGGCTCCGGTCGCTGGAGAGCGGGCTCGACCGGGCCACTCCCGCCGGTCTGGAGGAGTACGGCGATCTGCTCACCGTCTTGGAGCTGCGCGGCGGATACGAAGCCGATGCCCGCGTCGACCGGGCACTGCACGCCCTGGGCCTGGCGCGGCTGGGCCACGACCGGCGGCTCGGCAGCCTCTCCGGAGGCGAGCAGGCCCGGCTGGGGATTGCCTGCCTGATCGCCGCGGCACCCGAGATCATGCTCCTCGACGAGCCCACCAACCACCTCGACGCCACCGCCCTCGACTGGCTGGAAGGCGCCCTGCTCGCCCACCGGGGCACGGTCCTCACCGTCTCGCACGACCGGCTCTTCCTCCAGCGCATCGCCACCGCCCTCGTCGAGGTCGACGCCGACCGCCGGGGCCTGGTCCGCTACGGCGGCGGATACGGCACCTTCATCGCGGCCAAGGACGCTGCCCGCCGTCGCTGGGAGCAGGACCATGCCCGGTGGTGCGAACAGATCGCACAGCTCACCGACTTCGCCGAGGGCGCGGCACGGAGCGTCGCCCAGGGCCGGCCCATGAAGGACGGCAACAAGATGGCGTACGACCGGGACAAGGGCCGCGTCCAGGCATCCGTGTCCAGCCGGGTGCGCAACGCCCAGGAGCGGCTGCGCCGGCTCCGGGAGAATCCCGTCCCCAGGCCGCCCGATCCGCTCCGGTTCCGTGCCGCGCCGGACGTCGGCGAGGCCGAGGGCACCCTCGTGCGGCTCGACGGCGTGCGGGTGGAGGACCGGCTCGCGGTGGACTCCCTCGCCGTCGCCGCCGGTGAACGCCTGCTGATCCACGGTGCCAACGGCGCCGGTAAAACCACTCTGCTCCGTGTCCTGGCGGGGCTCACCACACCGGACCGCGGCACGGTGCTGCGCCGAGGGAGGATCGGCTTCCTCGCGCAGGAAATACCGGTCTCCCGTCCCGCCGAGCCGCTGCTCTCGGTGTTCCGCCGAGGGCTGGCCGGAGACGTGGAGGAGCTCACCGCCCTGCTGTTGTCGTTCGGCCTGTTCCGCGAGTGCGACCTCCATGTGCCCGTCGGGGCGCTCTCCGCGGGTCAGCGACGCCGGCTCGCGCTGGCCCGGCTGCTGGCCCGCCCGGCGGACCTGCTGCTGCTCGATGAACCGACCAACCACCTGGCGCTCGGCCTCGTCGAAGAACTCGAAGCCGCGCTGTCGGCATGGCCCGGCGCCCTGGTCGTCGTCTCCCACGACCGTCTGCTGCGGCGACGCTTCGGCGGCCGTTCCTACGAGATACGCGACGGCCGCCCGGTCCTGTCAGCCCACTGACCGGCGCTCATCGGCCGGTAGCACTTCTACGGCCCGGCGTGGCATCCAGCGGGCCGCTTCCCCCGGGCGTCGAGCCACCACAGGGGCTGGCCAGGGATACCCGACAGCGACGGACCCACGGCCGTGCCCCTGGCATCCGCACCGCACAAACGCGCAGAAACACGCAGAAGGAGACGGGAAGGGCAACGGACGGATGTGCGACAGAGCTGCGACCGCGACAGCGTGCGACATGTACAAGGCACCCGATCTAGGCTGGCGGCATGGCTCGGCCCCGACGCATCGTTCTCATCCGCCATGGAGAGTCGGAGGGGAATGTCGACGACACCGTGTACGAGCGGGAACCCGATCATGCGCTCGCTCTGACCAGGGCCGGGCTGCGGCAGGCGGCGGACGCCGGCGGCGCGGTACGCGAGATGTTCGGCGACGAGCGGGTCTCCGCCTATGTCTCGCCCTACCGCCGCACCCACCAGACCTTCCGCGAACTCCGCCTCGACCCGGCCAGGGTCCGGGTGCGCGAGGAACCCCGGCTGCGCGAGCAGGACTGGGGCAACTGGCAGGACCGCGAGGACGTACGACGACAGAAGGCCTACCGCGACGCCTACGGCCACTTCTTCTACCGCTTCGCCCAGGGGGAGTCCGGAGCCGACGTCTACGACCGGGTCGGGGCGTTCCTGGAGAGCCTGTGGCGCAGTTTCGAGGACCCCCAGCACCCGCCGAACGTCCTGATCGTCACGCACGGGCTCACCATGCGGCTGTTCTGTATGCGCTGGTTCCACTGGACGGTGGCCGACTTCGAGTCGCTGTCCAACCCCGGCAACGCGGAATGGCGCACCCTGCTGCTCGGCCCGGACGGCCGCTACACCCTCGACCGGCCCTTCGAGCGCTGGTGTGAACCCGTGCCTTATGGGGCCACCGGTTAGAGTGCACACCGATGACCCTCGACCACCGTGACGCAGACCGCTGTGAGCGGGCTCTGGCGAGCCTGCGCGGACTGTCCGTGGGTGATGCCCTCGGATCTCAGTTCTTCGTCCCCGCGAACTACCCCTCCCTCAAGCGCCGTGAGCTGCCTCCCGCCCCCTGGCAGTGGACCGACGACACCGAGATGGCCTGCTCCGTCCTGACCGTCCTCACCACCCACGGACGGATCGACCAGGACGCCCTGGCCCGCTCCTTCGCCGACCACCACGACTTCGACCGTGGCTACGGGCCGGCCGTCAACCGCATGCTGCGGCTGATCCGCGAGGGCGGCGACTGGCGTGAGCTGGCGTCCGGGCTCTTCAACGGCCAGGGCTCGTGGGGCAACGGAGCCGCGATGCGTATCGCTCCCCTCGGCGCCTGGTACGCCGACGACCCCGAGCAGGCCACCCACCAGGCAGAGATCTCCGCCTACACCACCCACCAGCACCGCGAGGCCGTCGTCGGCGCCATGGCCGTCGCCGCCGCGGCCGCCCTGGTGGCCGACCCGACCCGCGACACCGGCCCCGAGAAGCTGCTCGACGGGGTGCTGGAGCTGATCCCGCGCAGCGCCGTACAGGCCGGGCTGCGCCGCGCTCGCGACATGCTCGACTACGCCGACTCCGGCACCGTCGCCGCTGTCCTGGGCTGCGGACGACGCACCAGCGCCCACGACACCGTGCCCTTCGCCCTGTGGGCCGCCGCGCAGCATCTCGGCAACTACGAGCAGGCGTTCTGGACCACGGTGCAGGCGGGCGGTGACGTCGACACCACCTGCGCCATCGTCGGTGGCATCGTCGCCGCCGCCGGACACGCCGGTGCCCCGCCCGAGGCGTGGCTGGACGGCACCGAGCCCCTCCCGTCGTGGTCCCCGGCCCTCGCCGACTGATCACCGCCGTACCGCTCGACCCTTTGCTCTCCTCACCTGTCGCGAGCCGATCGTCCGCGCCCGCTTCCGTGCGCTCCGATGCCCTCCAACAGGCGGCGCCGACCGGTGAGTTCGGCTCCGTGCGGGGGTGCGTGAGTCAACGGAACGGCGGCGTCCGGTACCGGCCCTGGCCCACCCGCGCCCGCTTCGGGATACCCGCCGGTAGCGGCACCGTCCGGTCCCGCTCACACGGTCGCCGCCGCCGTTTGCCGCCAGGTCCGGATCCGATGCGGACGGCTGGGCCGAATAGGCGTAACCTGGCTGGCGCCATGCCGTACGAGCCCCCCACACATTCCGTCGAGCGATCATTGCGCGCCACGACGGGCGCCAAGATCGTTGTAGGTATCGACGAGGTCGGACGCGGAGCGTGGGCCGGTCCGGTCAGCGTCTGCGCAGCCATCACCGGTCTGCGCCGGCCGCCCGACGGACTCACCGATTCCAAGCTGCTGACCCCCAAGCGCCGCACCGAACTGTGCGAGGTGCTCGGCGAGTGGGTCACGTCGTATGCCCTGGGGCACTCCTCACCGGAGGAGATCGACGAGCTGGGCATGACCGCTGCCCTGCGGCTCGCGGCCGTACGCGCCCTGGAGGCGCTGCCGGTCCGGCCGGACGCGATCATCCTCGACGGCAAGCACGACTACCTGGGCGCGCCATGGCGGGTCCGCACGGTCATCAAGGGCGACCAGTCCTGTATCGCGGTTGCCGCCGCGTCCGTGATCGCCAAGGTGCGACGCGACGCGATGATGACCGAACTGGGCCTGGCATACGCCGACTTCGACTTTGCGGCCAACGCCGGTTACCCCTCGCCGACCCATCGCATCGCCCTGGAGGAGTACGGTCCTACGCCGCACCACCGAGTGTCGTGGTCCTACATGGACGCCCTGCCCCGGTGGCGGCATCTGAAGAAGGTGCGCATCACCCCCGAAGCAGCCGCTCTGGAAGCCGGTGGCCAACTCGGCTTCGACTTCTGAGCGGTGTGGACATGAATTCGGTACCCGATGACATGTTCCGCACTTACGTTTGATAGACATCCCTTTATGCCTCTCATCCCCGAGGAGCCTCAGATTCACGAGAGTGTCCCGGGTCCCCGCGCAACTCCGGCCGCCGGCCGTACCGCGCCGACCCCCCGTCCCGTTCCTGGTCCCGGTCCCCGCCCCGCGCCTCCGCGCGGCGCTCCCGCGTCCAGTGTCCGTCCGGGCAAGCCCGGACCTGCTGCCCCGCCGCGTGGGCCTGTCGCCGCTCCGCCGGCGCAGCGCACCAACTCCCCGCAGCCGCCTGCCGGTGAGCCCGGCACCGCTGCGGGAGCGCAGCTCCAGCTGATCCCGGCCCCCGCCGACGGCGCCGTCGACGCCGCCGACGAGGCCGTCGACCTGCTGCTGGACTCCGGGCGTGCGCCGGGCGAAATCCTGGTGCTGACCACCGGCGAAACCCATCCGTGGGCCGCGCATGAACTGTCCTTCGGTGAGGCGTCCTACTGGGCCCAACACAACGCCGCGGACGATGTGTTCTACGCGGACGCCGCGGCCGAGCGCGCCACCGGCCGGCCCGTCGTGGTCGTCGCCGTCAACGGTGGTTCGGACGAGGTCACCGCCAAGGCGCTGCCCGCGGCGATGGCCCGTGCCGGAACGTTGCTGGTCGTCTGCGGTGACCCGCAGCGGATCAACGCCGTGCTCGGCGCCAACGCCTGACCGCTGCCGGTTCGCAACAGCCCGTCGGCCCTGGAGGCCGTCGGGCTCGCTGCGCTCCCCACGGGCGAGGCCCGGACACCGGACGGTACGGCGGTGCCGGGCAGGCGGCCTGCTCTCCCGCCGCATGCGGGAACGGGCAAGCCCACCCGCTCGGTCCGCTCAGCGCGCTGCCGTGTGCCGATGGGCTTCCGGGGCGCCGCCGCCGGTGCGCCGCGGCACCGACCGGCTCTGCACCGGAATGTTCATGGCCGCGCGCGGTGTCTCCGGACGTGCTGCCGTCGTGCGCCGCATCTCCGTGCGCCGCACCCCCGAGGGGCCCGGTTGTCCGAGCGGCTCGTCCGTCGCGGAAGGCCTGGGGCGGCGCCCGCCCCGGCCCTCTCCCAGTACCTGCCAGCGGTCCGGGGTCAGCGTGATGTACGCCCCGCAGCGCAGCCCGTGCAGGGTGCAGGCGTCACGCAGCCCCCACATCCACGCCCCGTCCGTCTCCGTCCAACGGGACTCGCCCTCACGGCAGTAGAGCAGTACGGCGGTGCGCACCGGGGCACGCAGCCGCAGGTCGTGCGGGATGACCCGGCGCAGATGCGCCAGCAGCACATTGCGGAACTCCCAGCCGTCGGGAGCGGCCGCGAGCTCGGTGAACGAAGCGCTGGCCGTCACCCGCTCCTGAGGATCGAGCACCGCGACGATGGCCGTCGATGGTTTCGGGCGATGACGATCGTGCAGGCCGGCGACGACCTCACGGGGGTTGCGCAGCAACGGGATGCCGGCCGAGGCCCATTCTGCGGGCTCCAGCATCCGTCCCAGTCGGGCGGAATCGGCGGACGCGGGCGGGGACATATGCGGGGGCGAGGCGAAGCCGAAGGTCACGTTCCTCCCTTCGTCTACGCGTCCGCATATCAGGCGGGGGCGGGGCGCGGGTACGCACCACGACATGGCCCTGCCTGACCACGGACGGCCGGTAAGGGGAAGCAACTCCAATTCTCGCGGTCGCACACCCATGCGGCAACGAGCAATTCCCGCCCATGACCGGAATCGCCGCAACTATCCCAAATATCCCCGCTCGCCGCCGCGGGGCGTACCGCGCTCAGCCCTGTACGGCGAGGACCAGCGGAAACACCCCCTCTGCTCCCGCCCGGCGCAGCAGCCGGGCGGCCACCGCCAGGGTCCAGCCGGTGTCGGCGTAGTCGTCCACCAACAGCACCGGGCCACCTGCCGCGGTCAGAGCCTGCGCCAGCTCGGGCGGCACGCCCAGCGAACCGTGCAGGGCCCGCAGCCGCTGGGCGCTGTTGCTGCGCGGAATCCTGCCGTCGGCACCGTCGTCGGACGAGGACACCGTGCCCAGGAACGGCATCCGGCCGACCGCGGCGATCCGCTCGGCCAGCGACCGGATCAGCTGCGGACGGCTGCTCGACGAGAGCGCGACGACGCCCACCGGGCGGGCCGGTGCCTCTGCCGCCCCCGAGGCCCAACCACCGGGCCCCTTGGCCCAGTCGGCGAGAACTGTGACCACCGCGTTCGCCACATCGTCGGGGACCGGGCCGTCCGGAGCCTGCGGGGCGAGCATCGGACGCAGCCGGTTGCCCCACCCGATGTCGGAGAGCCGCCCCAGGGCGCGGCCGGTCGCGGCCAGCTCGCCCGCCGGGATCCGACCCTTGAGATCGACACCGACGGCCGGCAGCCCCGTCGGCCACATCCGCCGCGGCTCGACCTCCACGCCCGGCCGCCCCAGCTCACCGCGCGCCGCGTCCAGCGAGGCGGCGGACACCTCGGTGGTGAACCGTGCCCCGGCACAGTTGTCGCAGCGGCCGCACGCCACAGCCGCTTCGTCGTCCAACTGCCGCCGCAGGAACTCCATCCGGCAGCCCGTCGTGGTGGCGTACTCGCGCATCGCCTGCTGTTCGGCCTCGCGCTGGCGTGACACCCACGCATAGCGCTCGGCGTCGTACGCCCATGGCCGGCCGGTGGACGTCCAGCCCCCCTTGACGCGCTGCACGGCGCCATCCACATCGAGGACCTTGAGCATGATCTCCAGGCGCGAGCGGCGCAGTTCGACCTGGGGCTCCAGGGCCGGCAGCGACACCGGCCGGCCGGCGGCCGCCAGGACGTCCAGGGTCCGCCGCACCTGCTCCTCGGGCGGGAACGCCAGCGAAGCGAAGTACTTCCAGATCGCCTCGTCCTCCCGCCCGGGCAGCAGCAGCACCTCGGCGTGCTTGACGCCACGGCCGGCCCGGCCCACCTGCTGGTAGTACGCGATGGGCGACGACGGCGAGCCCAGATGCACCACGAACCCCAGGTCGGGCTTGTCGAAGCCCATGCCCAGCGCCGAGGTCGCCACCAGCGCCTTGACCCGGTTGGCGAGCAGATCCTCCTCGGCCTGCTGGCGGTCCGCGTTCTCCGTCTTGCCGGTGTACGAGGAGACCGTGTGACCCCGATGCCGGAGGAACGCCGTGACCTCCTCGGCGGCGGCGACGGTGAGTGTGTAGATGATCCCCGAGCCCGGCAGCTCGTGCAGATGGTCCGCGAGCCAGGCGAGCCGGTGCGCGGCATCCGGCAGCGGAAGCACACCCAGGCTCAGGCTCTCCCGGTCCAGCGGCCCGCGCAGGACCAGCGCCTCGGTGGAGCCCTCGCCCGTCCCGAGCTGTTCGGCGACATCGGCGGTCACCCGCGCGTTGGCCGTCGCGGTGGTGGCGAGCACCGGCACACCGGGCGGGAGATCGGCGAGCATCGTGCGCAGCCGTCGGTAGTCCGGCCGGAAATCATGGCCCCAGTCGGAGATGCAATGTGCCTCGTCGACCACCAGCAGACCCGTCGCAGCGGCGAGCTTGGGCAGCACCTGATCGCGGAAATCGGGGTTGTTGAGCCGCTCGGGACTCACCAGCAGGACATCCACGTCACCGGCCGCCACCTCGGCCTGGACGGTGTCCCACTCCTCGGTGTTGGCGGAGTTGATCGTGCGCGCGCGGATCCCGGCCCGCGCGGCCGCCTCGACCTGATTACGCATCAGGGCGAGCAGCGGGGAGACGATCACGGTCGGTCCGCTGCCGCGCTCGCGCAGCAGCGCCGTCGCGACGAAATAGACCGCGGACTTGCCCCAGCCCGTGCGCTGCACGACCAGGGCACGGCGGTGGTCGGCGACCAGGGCCTCGATCGCGCGCCACTGATCCTCACGCAGGCTGACCTCGCCGCCGGGATCCCCGACGAGGCGGGTCAGGACGGCATCGGCTGCGGCACGCAGATCTTCGTTGCTCATGCCCCCATGCAACCCGATGCCACTGACATCGCGCGAACCCCCGCCCGAACCTGTGGATAACCTCGTCGCCCGCGAGTTATCCACAGGGGTCGCGGCGCAGCGGCCGGCCGCGGGATCTTCGAGCCATGAATCCGCACAGCGAACCGAGCAAGCGCAGCGACGACAGCAAGCCCGCCGCCACCTCCTCCGACTCGTCCACCCCGAACCCCTCGAACTCTCCCCGCCCGCCCAAGCCGTCGCCCCCGGCCAACCCGCCGAGCGCCGCCAGGCCCTCCCCGCGCATCGCACCTACTGGTGCCACTGACCCCAACAGCACCGCAGAACCGGCCGGCCCGCCCGGCCCCGCGGACGCCACCAACCCTTCCGCCCTCTCCCACCCCGCCTACATCGCCGGCTCCCCGACCCCGTCCGACCCCTCCCACTCCACCGCCCCCACCGATGCGGCCACCGGACCGTCCGCCGATGCCCAGGTCACCCTGCGCAGTCCGGCCGAGCTCGCCGACGCCCTGCCGTATCTTTTGGGCTTCTATCCGGACGACAGCGTGGTTCTGGTCGCGCTGCACGGCGAGCGCGGACGCTTCGGCGGCCGGGTCAGGCTCGGCATCCCCACCGACCGCGCACACTGGCCGGACGTTGCCGACCAGCTCGCCGACTGTCTGATCTCGGCAGGTCAGGAGCGTGACGAACGGCCCGCGGCGATCATCGTCTACCTCTGTCAGGAGCCCGGGGCGGGCGAGAGCGGCAAGGACGTCAAGGACCGGCTCCGCCCGCTCGCCCAGCGGCTGCGTACCGCCTGCGGTGCGCTCGACGTACCGGTCCTGGAAGCCCTCTGCCTCTCCAACGGCCGCTTCTGGTCCTACTGCTGCCCCGACTTCCGCTGCTGCCCCGCCGAGGGCACACCCCTGGTCATGCCCGGCACATCCGTCATGGCCGCGGCCGCCGCATACGCGGGAATGCAGGTGCGCGGCTCCCTCAAGGAGATGGAGGCGAGGCTGAGGCCCCGCACCGGCCCGAGGGCCGCCGAACAGGAAAAGGTGCTGGACACGGCAGCCGGCGCGCTGGTGCCGCGCATGCTCCGGCGGGACGGTGCGGCGGCCGTCCGCCGGGACACCGTCGAGCTGGCCGGCGCCATGATCCACCGGTTCCGTCAGGACACCCCCTCGGGCAGTAACCGGGCCAGGGACGCCTGCGACGACGCGCTGATCACCGACGCCGAGGCCGCCGACCTGATTCTCGGCCTCCAGGACCGGGTCACCCGTGACCGGGCGGCGGAGTGGATGGACGGCTCCGCCGCCGCGCCGGCCCTCCGGCTCTGGCGTGCCCTCGCCCGTCGCTGCGCCGGCGGCTATGCCGAACACGCGGTGGCACCACTCACCCTCGCCGGCTGGGTGTGCTGGTCCACCGAGGACGGGCCCTCGGCGCGCGTCGCCCTCAGCTGCGCCTTGGCCATCGACCCCGACTACACCTTCGCCCAGCTGCTGCACCGCGCCATCAACGAAGGCCTCGATCCGGAGCCGCTGCGCCGCTGCCTGCGCGAGCAGCACCGAGAGGCGGTGGCCGCCACCGAGGCGCCCACGCCTTCCGCCGCTCCGGCCGCCGAGGAGACGCCGCGGCCCACGAAACGCCCCGGGCCGGCCCGCCCCGGCCCCGCCGGCCGTCCCCGGGGACCGCGCGGCACCACGGGCCCGGGCTCCCGTACGACCGACGGGCGCAGCAGGCGCAGGGCCGGCCGGGACGGCGACCGGAGCCGACGGTGACCGGGCCGCTTCTGCGCGGCCGGCGTGACCTGGGCGCCGGTCGGAGCGTTCACCCGAGTGGCGTAATCCGTAGGGAGTCCCGACCTCACCAGGGAGCACAGCGCGTGCCAGGCATCGTCCCCACTGCTCAGCCGGCGCACCGGCTGCCCGGAGCGCGGCGCACGGCACCGCCCCGGGCCCCACAACCGCAACCCGTCCACTCCTCACTCATCTGTGTGGCCCTCCCGTCCCTCGCCGTCTCCCCGGTGTCGGGGCAGCTGACCGGCCAGGGCATGGACGGCTTCTACCGCGATGGCCGGCGGGTCCTGTCCCGCTGCGAACTGCTGGTCGCGGGCGAGGAACCGCTCGTCGTCCAGGGCCGGTTGGCCGGAGCGGACCGTGCCCGGTTCATCGGGACGATCCGCAGGATCGGCGAGCGCGGGCCGGATCCGGAGATCCACGTGGAGAGGGTGCGGTCCGCCGACGGCACCGAGCAGATCACCTTCCGCAGCAGTGCCACCCGGCCCGTCCGGCTTCCGGTCGAGATCCGGCTGGGCACGGATCTCGCGGAGCTCGGTGCCGTCGCCGTCGGCCTCCCGGGCCCCGGCCTGCGGGCCGCCGTACACGGCTCCGGACTCCGCTGGTCCACACCCGGTGTGCACGCGGTGGTGTCCGCGACGCCCGGTCCCGCGGATGTGCTGGCATCGGCGGGCCTGCTGCGCTGGGAGCTGGATCTGCCGCCGGGTGCCCGCCGGACCATCGAACTGCGCGCCGGACTGGAACACGACAAGGGCGGACCGGGCGGGACTACAGGGCACCACCGGCGCCCCGGTACCGCCCGCATCCCCGGTCCGCGCACCGGGCCGGTCGCCCCGCGGGCGCGCAGCGACCGGCCGCCGCGTCCGTGGACGGCGGCCCGGGTGGAGTGCGACGACCCTCGGGCCGACGCACTCATGGCGGGCAGCCTCGACGATCTCCACGGCCTGGTGATGCGCGACCCGGCGGCCACCGCGGACCTGTATGTCGCCGGCGGATTCCCCTGGCGCTGCGGCCTCGCACCGGTCGAGGCGCTGTGGGCGGCCCGGATGCTGCTTCCCCTGGGCACCCGGCTCGCCGCGGGCACGCTGCGCGCGCTCGCCCGTGGTCAACAAGCCGCACCAGGGGCGGATTTCGGCCGAATCCCCGGGCCGCTCAGGGATGCCGGACCACACGCCCCACCCAGCTGCACCGGCATCGAGGCCACCCTTCTGTTCCCCGCCGTTCTCGCGGAGGCCCGTCGCTGGGGTCTGCCCGAACGAGAGACGGAGAGGCTGCTCCCCGCCGCGGAGCGCTGTCTGCGATGGCTGAGGATCGTCACCGACCCACCGGGCGGCGGCTCCGGAGGCTACGTCCCCGACCCGGCTCCTGGCGGCCCGTACCGCTGCGAGACCCAGGCCCATGCCCACCGTGCCGCCCTCCTGGGCGCCGATCTCCTCGATGCCTGCGGATCCTCCGACGCGGCGGCGCTACGGGACTGGGCCGACGACCTGCGCACCCGGTTCCGCAGGGACTTCTGGCTGGAGGACTGCGCAGGCGGCCGCCCCGCCGCCCTGCTCACCGCGGACGGGCGACCTGTTCCACACCTCGCTTCCACGACCGTCTCGCTGCTCGACACCGGCCTGCTCGGCGGCGGCGCTCTGGCCCCCGGCCTGCTGGATACGGCACAGACCGACCAACTGGCCGGACTGCTGGGCAGCCCGGCCATGGACTCCGGATGGGGCCTGCGCGGACTGGGCGCCAAGGAGAGCGGCTACAACCCGTTCGGGCACCGCAGCGGCGCGGTCCGTGTCCACGAAACGGCGATCGCCGCCGTCGGGCTGGCCGCGGCCGGCCATGAGCGGACAGCCGGCGCCCTGACCAGAAGGGTTCTCGACGCCGCGGAGAGCTTCGGGTACCGCCTCCCCGAGATGTACGCGGGGGAGCAGCGCACCGCCGGCGGTGCCCCCGTGCCGCATCCGGCGGCCTGCCGCCCCGCAGCCGTGGCGGCGGCCGGCGCGGTGCACATACTGGTCGCGCTCGCCGGCCTGCGCCCCGATGTTCCCGCCAGGACAGTGTCCGTGCGCCCGCCCGCCACGGCCCCGCTCGGCGCACTGCAGCTGACTGGCCTGAGCGTCGCGGAGCAGCCGTTCGCCGTACGGATCAGCAGACTCGGTATGGGGGTGGTGGAGACGGCGGCGGACGGTCTGCAGCTGGGCTCGTGAGGTGCTTCGGGCCTGTTTATCGTCAGGCGGACGACTATGATCACGCCCATGCCTCCCTACGACCCGTCGGCCTTCCCGCCCTTCGCTGTCACCGTCGACCTGGTCGTGCTCACCGTGCGCCGCCACGCCCTGTGCGCGCTGGCCGTGCGCCGCGGTGAGCCGCCGTTCCAGGGCCGTTGGGCCCTGCCCGGTGGATTCGTCCGGGCCGATGAGGATCTCGAGGGCGCGGCCGCCCGGGAGCTTGCCGAGGAGACCGGCCTGCACCCCCAGTCCCCGGCGGGCTCGTCGCCCGTCTACGGCGCACACCTCGAGCAGCTCGCCACGTACGGCGACCCCAAGCGGGACCCCCGGATGCGGGTGGTCAGCGTCGCGCACCTGGTCCTCGCCCCCGACCTGCCCGCTCCCAAGGCCGGCGGCGACGCACACAGCGCACGCTGGGCACCGGTCGAGACCCTCCTGGAGCAGGACGACATCCACACCCGGGAGGGCGAGCTGGCGGCCCCGCTCGCCTTCGACCACGCCCGGATCCTCGGCGACGGCGTGGAGCGCGCCCGCTCGAAGATTGAATACTCCTCGCTGGCCACGGCCTTCTGCCCGCCCGAGTTCACCGTCGGCGAGCTGCGCCGGGTGTACGAGGCGGTCTGGGGCGTCGCCCTCGACCCCCGCAACTTCCACCGCAAGGTGACCGGTACCCCCGGGTTTCTGGTTCCCACCGGCGGCACGACGACGCGTCAGGGTGGCCGCCCCGCACAACTGTTCAGAGCCGGTGGGGCGACGCTGCTCAACCCGCCGATGCTGCGCCCTGAGGTCTGAGGCCGGGGTGCGGCTCCAGGCACTGTGGGGCCGAAGTTCACCCGCGGTGACACGACGAACCGTCAAATTGGAACAATTGCGAGACAATAGGACATATTGCGGTACCTTGGCCGGGTGAGTCCTCTCGTGTCCCCCACAGCTCCCGACCGGCCTCACGCCCCACGAGGGGTGCGATGCCTCGCACTGCCGAGCCGCCCGGCGATCCCCATGGCTTGCGGCCGGCTGCCGGCCGCGCGCCCGGTCGTCCAACGCCGCTCGACCGGGGCGCCACCTCTCTGGCGCCCGGCCCGTGCGAACTGCGTCCGACGACCCTGACGCGTCGCCCCGCTCGCCCCTGCTTCCTGCTCACCCGCCCTCGGCCCCGACGTCCCCCTTGGGTGGTCTGCGTCGCCGGTGCCATCGAGTGGCCTTTTCGTGGCGTCAGTTGGGCACGCTGCCGACCGGCTGGGCCCCACCGCGAGTGCGGGGTATCGGCGTATTCCGTTCCCCCGTAATGGGATTGCCTGTGGCGCCTCTCATAACGCCCCTCCTGGGGTCGTCCTGCCGTTCAGGGGTCGCGTCAAGAGTCCGTTCGGAATCGACCAAGGTGCCTCTGTTCGTGATGCGACTCACGCGCCAACCCGTGTGCGGTGCAACGGTGTTGTCGTCGACCGGTCTGGTCTGCGGCGATGTCTCCGCGGTGCCGGGTGGCTTCAGCTGCTGATCGGGAAATGCATATGTTTTGGCGTCCTGTTGTTGTGGCTGCTGTCCACAACTCGCCTGGGAGAGCGCATTTCTTTCCGATAAAGCGTCAATTCGGGGATGGGGGGCGATCACCCTTTCGTGTGCTTTTCACCAAAGACCTCAAGGGTGTTCAGGGTGTCGCCGACAAAAGATGCGTGAGTACCCTTGCGCACACCATGATGACCGCGGCTCGCCCCGGCGACACCGGCCTCGCAGGCCCGGGCGAGCTCGACCGCTACCCCTACGCCAATGCGGCCAACGCCGCGAACGCCAACAACGCAGCCGGCCAGGACCGTGCCGAGCGGGTTTCGCAGGTCTGGGACGGCTCCGAAGCAGACATCGGCCGGGTCGGCCGTCGCGCGGCCGGCAGTCGCGGCCGCGGCCTGCACGGCCAACTCGTCCAGCAGCTCGGCCAGATGATCGTCTCCGGCGATCTCGGCGCCGACCGCCCGCTCGTCCCCGAGGAGATCGGCCAGCGCTTCGAGGTCTCCCGCACCGTCGTCCGCGAGTCGCTGCGAGTCCTCGAGGCCAAGGGCCTCGTCAGCGCCCGCCCGAACGTGGGCACCCGAGTGCGCCCGGTCAGCGACTGGAACCTCCTCGACCCCGACATCATCGAATGGCGGGCCTACGGGCCACAGCGCGACGACCAGCGCCGTGAGCTGTGTGAGCTGCGCTGGACGATCGAGCCCCTCGCCGCCCGGCTCGCCGCCGGCCACGGCCGTGAGGACATCCAGCAGCGGCTGGCGGACATGGTCGAGATCATGGGCCACTCCGCGGCCCAGGGCGACACCATGACCTTCTCCCGCGCCGACGCCGAGTTCCACTCGCTGCTGCTGCAGCTCGCCGGCAACCGCATGCTCGAGCACCTCTCGGGCATCGTCTCCGCCGCCCTGCACGTCTCCGGTGGCCCCGGTGGCGGCTGCGAGCGACCGGTCGAGACGTCCGTGGGCCAGCACATGCGGGTCGTCGACGCCATCGGATCCGGCGACGCCACGGCGGCCGAATCCGCGATGCGGCAGCTCCTCGCCGCCCACGGCGAGGCCGTTGGCCAGGGCTCCGGGACGCCCGTGGACCACGTCGTCCCCGCGCCCCGCGAGCACTGAAGGCCGTACCCGACCGCGTACGGACTGTAGGCGCCGCGCGTCCCCCGTGCCCTGCACACCCCTCCGGGCAGGGCACGCCGTACGCGGCGATGGCGCACGAGATCGCCGGATCCGGGTCGTCGACCGGATCCGGCGAGAGACCTTGGGAGGGTTGCATGTCATATGACTGGGAATGGGTCGTTATGGGGTGTGACTCGGGCCACGCAGATTGGGCGTAACGCTCTTCAGGGAAGCGCGATGACTTAAGAGGTGATAGCCGAGGAGGGAATACGAGCGGCGTTCGTGACGCTGTTCAACTCCCCGGTTGCCCCTGCGCCGTCGGTCCATCCCCACCGGCGGTCGTCGGCTCCGATCCACACAGGACGGGGTCGGAAGCCGTTTCCATCGTTCCGAGAGGTTGTTCGTGTCGGCCAGCACATCCCGTACGCTCCCGCCGGAGATCGCCGAGTCCGAGTCTGTGATGGCGCTCATCGAGCGGGGAAAGGCAGATGGGCAGATCGCCGGCGATGACGTGCGTCGGGCCTTCGAGGCTGACCAGATTCCGCCAACCCAGTGGAAGAACGTTCTGCGCAGCCTCAACCAAATCCTCGACGAGGAGGGTGTGACGCTGATGGTCAGTGCCGCAGAGGCGCCCAAGCGCACCCGCAAGAGCGTCGCAGCGAAGAGTCCGGCGAAGCGCACCGCCACCAAGACCGTCGCGGCGAAGGCCGCCACGGTCAAGAAGACCACCGCAGCCGCGGCGCCCGCCCCCGTGGCGGACCCGTCGGCCGGTGAGTCCGAGTCCGCGCCTGCGAAGAAGGCTGCGGCGAAGAAGGCGACCGCCAAGAAGACGGTCGCGAAGAAGACCACGGCCAAGAAGGCCACCGCGAAGAAGACGACGTCCAAGAAGGACGTCGACGAGCTGCTCGACGACGACGTGACCGAGGAGACCCCGGCGCCCGGTAAGGGCGAGGCACCCGAGGCCGCCGAGGGCGCGGAGAACGCCGGCTTCGTCCTGTCCGACGATGACGAGGACGACGCCCCTGCGCAGCAGGTCGCCGCGGCCGGCGCCACCGCCGACCCGGTCAAGGACTACCTCAAGCAGATCGGCAAGGTCCCGCTCCTCAACGCCGAGCAGGAGGTCGAGCTCGCCAAGCGCATCGAGGCGGGCCTGTTCGCCGAGGACAAGCTGGCGAACTCCGACAAGCTCGCCCCGAAGCTCAAGCGCGAGCTCGAGATCATCGCTGAGGACGGCCGCCGGGCGAAGAACCACCTCCTGGAGGCCAACCTCCGTCTGGTCGTCTCCCTGGCCAAGCGGTACACGGGCCGCGGCATGCTCTTCCTGGACCTGATCCAGGAGGGCAACCTCGGTCTGATCCGTGCGGTCGAGAAGTTCGACTACACCAAGGGCTACAAGTTCTCGACCTACGCGACGTGGTGGATCCGCCAGGCCATCACCCGCGCCATGGCCGACCAGGCCCGTACGATCCGTATCCCCGTCCACATGGTCGAGGTCATCAACAAGCTCGCGCGCGTCCAGCGCCAGATGCTCCAGGACCTGGGCCGTGAGCCCACCCCGGAGGAGCTGGCCAAGGAGCTCGACATGACCCCTGAAAAGGTCATCGAGGTCCAGAAGTACGGCCGTGAGCCGATCTCGCTGCACACCCCGCTGGGCGAGGACGGCGACAGCGAGTTCGGTGACCTCATCGAGGACTCCGAGGCGGTCGTCCCGGCCGACGCGGTCAGCTTCACGCTTCTGCAGGAGCAGCTGCACTCGGTGCTGGACACCCTCTCCGAGCGTGAGGCCGGCGTCGTGTCCATGCGCTTCGGACTCACCGACGGCCAGCCCAAGACGCTGGACGAGATCGGCAAGGTCTACGGCGTCACGCGTGAGCGGATCCGCCAGATCGAGTCGAAGACGATGTCGAAGCTGCGTCACCCGTCGCGCTCCCAGGTGCTGCGCGACTACCTCGACTAGTCCCACCCGTCCGGACGGCATCACGAGCCCGGTCCCTCCTAGTCGGAGGGGCCGGGCTCGCGCCCGTCCGGGTGCGAGGGGCGGCCGATTGGGTCACTCTGGGTATGCGCGTACTGCCTCAGAGTCAGGAGTCCGAATGCGTTTCGTCCCCGCTGCCCTCGGAGCCCTTGCGCTGGCCCTCGCGCTGCCGACGCCGGCGGCCGCGGACGAGTCGGTGATCGGTGGAAAGCCCGCACCGCTGTCGCACAGTCCTTGGGCGGTGGCGCTGGCTTCCCATGAGCGTTTCGGGGCCCAGCGCTCGGGACAGTTCTGCGGCGGCGTACTCGTCGGGCATTCGACGGTGGTGACGGCGGCGCACTGCCTGAGCAAGGAGGTGCTGGGCGTCCCCTGGCGCCAGGTGCGGGACCTGAGGATCGTCGTCGGACGCGACAACCTTGCCGGCGGCGGCGGGCAGGAGCTCAAGCCTGCGAAGATCTGGGTCAACCCGCGCTACAACAGTTGGACGAACGACGGAGACATGGCTGTCCTCACGCTCGACAAGCCGCTCCCGAACCGGCCCATCCCGATGGCTGGACGACATGACAGCGCCTACCGGCCGGGCAATGCGGCCACCGTGTACGGGTGGGGCGACACCACAGGCGGGGGCAGCTATGCGTCACGCCTGCGTGCGGCGCACGTCAATGTGCTGCGTGATGCGGTCTGTGCGCGGGCCTATCCGGGCAGTGCCGACGGCAAATACAGGGCGCAATCGATGCTGTGCGCGGGGGAGCCGGCCGGCGGCCGGGATGCCTGTCAGGGCGACAGTGGCGGGCCGCTCGTCGTGCACGGGCGGCTGGTGGGCCTGGTGTCGTGGGGGACCGGCTGCGGTCAGGCGGGCAGTCCGGGGGTCTATACGCGCGCCTCAGCACTGCTCCCGGCCGTGTCCGCACACGGGGCCGGCTGAGCGGCGCGAGGAGCTGTCGGGCGTGTGTGAGCGTACGAGTGCGGGCGGTCTCCCCGGTGGTGCCGGGGAGACCGCCCGCGATACGGCGCTGGGCCGCTGCTCGCTCGTCGTGGATGCGAAGTGTCAGCGTTCCTCTTCGGACGCGGACGCCGGAGAAGCGGTCAGCCGCTCCGTCTCGTCCTGTATTTCCGCGGCGATCTTCTTGAGTTCTGGCTCGAACTTGCGACCGTGGTGGGCGCAGAAGAGCAGTTCTCCGCCGGACATCAGGACGACGCGCAGGTATGCCTGGGCGCCGCAGCGGTCGCAGCGGTCAGCGGCCGTCAGCGGGCTCGCGGGTGTCAGAACAGTAGTCACGTCGCCTCTTCTCTAGCTCGACGAGCTGTCGTACCAGGGTCAACATCCAACCAGGCCGAAAACGTTCCCGCTCGTGCCTTTTCCTCGAAAAAATTCTTCGAGGGGGCCGGGTGCTGCCGGGTGGCGGCGAATGAGCCGTATTGCTTGGTGGTCTGATTCACGTTGGTTGTTGGTCTGTCCTCCCGGCCGGCTTGCCGGTTGTTGATGAGGACGTGCCCGGAGCCTAAATGGTTCATGCCTCGAAGGGAACGTGATGTGCACGTCACTCGGACGTCACCCCAACGAGGGATCGAACGTACGAGCGAAATTCTACTACCATGGTCGTGCTTACGGGTGGCGTCACATCGGCTCTACCAGGCCTCGGTACCCTCTGACCGGCGACACCGCCACAACCGAGTCCGCGGAATGCGGACTGCCAGAAATTCAGCGAGGAGCGAACCGCGTGACCGCCGAGATGTCCGTGCCGTCCACCGCAGTGCTGACCGGGGCAGACCGGGACGGTTCCAACTACACCGCGCGGCATCTGCTCGTCCTCGAGGGGCTCGAAGCCGTCCGCAAGCGCCCCGGCATGTATATCGGCTCGACGGACAGCCGGGGACTGATGCACTGCCTCTGGGAGATCATCGACAACTCCGTCGATGAGGCACTGGGCGGCTACTGCGACCACATCGAGGTGATCCTCCACGACGACGGGTCGGTGGAGGTCAGGGACAACGGCCGCGGCATCCCAGTGGATGTCGAGCCCAAGACAGGTCTCAGCGGCGTCGAGGTCGTGATGACCAAGCTGCACGCCGGCGGAAAGTTCGGCGGCGGCTCGTACGCGGCCTCCGGCGGTCTGCACGGTGTCGGCGCCTCAGTCGTCAACGCCCTGTCCGCCCGGCTGGACGTCGAGGTGGACCGCAGCAGCAAGACGCATTCGATCAGCTTCCGCCGCGGCGTCCCCGGCATCTTCACCGAATCGGGCCCCGACGCCCCGTTCGACCCGGGCAACGGCCTGCTCAAGGGCAAGCGGATCGCCAAGACGAAGACCGGCACCCGGGTGCGCTACTGGGCCGACCGGCAGATCTTCCTCAAGGACGCCAAGCTCTCCCTGGAGACGCTGCACGCCCGCGCCCGCCAGACGGCCTTCCTCGTGCCGGGCCTGACCCTCGTGGTCCGTGACGAGCGCGGCATCGACGGTGCCGGAAAGACTGAAGAGACGTTCCGCTACGACGGCGGCATCAGCGAATTCTGCGAGTACCTCGCGCAGGACAAGGCCGTCTGTGATGTGCTCCGGCTGAGCGGCCAGGGCACCTTCAAGGAGACCGTGCCGGTCCTCGACGATCGCGGTCACATGACACCGACCGAGGTCACCCGGGAACTGGGCGTCGATGTCGCGCTGCGCTGGGGCACCGGCTACGACGCGACGGTGAAGTCGTTCGTCAACATCATTGCGACGCCCAAGGGCGGCACCCACGTCTCCGGCTTCGAGCGATCGGTCGCCAAGACGGTCAACGAGGTGCTGCGGTCGAGCAAGCTGCTGCGCGTCGCCGAGGACGACGTCGTCAAGGACGACGCCATGGAAGGGCTCACCGCCGTCGTGACCGTACGACTCGCGGAGCCCCAGTTCGAGGGCCAGACCAAGGAGGTGCTCGGCACCTCCGCCGCCTCGCGGATCGTCGCCCAGGTGGTGAGCAAGGAACTCAAGTCGTTCCTGACCTCCACCAAGCGGGACGACAAGCAGCAGGCGCGCTCCGTCATGGAGAAGATCGTCGCCGCGGCCCGTACCCGCATCGCCGCCCGTCAGCACAAGGAGGCCCAGCGGCGGAAGACGGCGCTGGAGTCCTCCTCGCTGCCGGCCAAGCTCGCGGACTGCCGCAGCGACGATGTCGACCGCAGCGAGCTGTTCATCGTCGAGGGAGACTCGGCGCTGGGTACCGCCAAGCTGGCACGGAATTCGGAGTTCCAGGCCTTGCTGCCGATCCGCGGCAAGATTCTGAATGTCCAGAAGTCATCGGTTTCGGACATGCTCAAGAACGCCGAGTGCGGCGCCATCATCCAGGTCATAGGGGCCGGATCCGGCCGTACCTTCGACATCGACACCGCCCGCTACGGCAAGGTCATCTTCCTGGCCGACGCGGACGTCGACGGTGCCCACATCCGCTGCCTGCTGCTGACCCTCTTCCAGCGCTACATGCGCCCGATGGTCGAACAGGGCCGAGTGTTCTCCGCCGTCCCACCCCTGCACCGCGTCGAACTGATCAACCCCAAAAAGGGCCAGGAAAAGTACATCTACACGTACTCGGACAACGAACTGCGCCAGACCCTGCTCGAACTCCAGCGCAAGAAGGTCCGCTACAAGGACAGCATCCAGCGCTACAAGGGCCTGGGTGAGATGGACGCCGACCAGCTCGCCGAGACGACCATGGACCCGCGCCACCGCACCCTGCGTCGCATCAACATCAGCGATCTCGAAGCGGCGGAGAAGGCCTTCGACCTCCTGATGGGCAACGAAGTCGCCCCCCGTAAGGAGTTCATCACCAACTCCGCGTCCACTCTGGACCGTTCGCGTATCGACACCTAAGGGGCTGCAGCTCCCGACGGGCGCCTGTTCACCCCTGGGTGGAGAGGCGCCCGTCGCCGTTTCCACCCTGACGCCACCCCTGGCTCCGACCCGGACGGCAGCACTGCTCGGCTTGGAGATCCTGATCGGCTGGTCTGCGGCGCCGGCTGGGCCTGGACGATGTGTATCTGGGCGGACGAGGTGGCACGGTGTGGACCACGGGCGGCTGGGCGGCGACCGGCGTGTGGCTCTGCGGTCCGGTGCTGCGCATCGGTCTCATGGGCATCGCAGCGGCCATGGGCATCCATCGGGGCAGCGCGGCCACCATGCTCTCCGTGGCCGCAATGCTGCTGATCTGCGCGGGGGCCACCACCTGGCGGGCACGGGCGGTGCAGCACACGTACGGTGTCCTGCCGCCGGCTTGGGGCCGTGAACGCGCCGCGAAAGGGCCGCGCACGTGCCGCTGAACGCCTGGACGAGCTGACCGCTGCGCGAGTCGCTGTCCCGTCAAGACTTCAGCGGCGCCCGGATGTGGATCCGCCGGGCAGTGTGTCTCCTGATGGTCGCGGTGCTGGTGTGGACCACCCTGGCGGGGCCGGCCTTCACCGGCTTGGGGCCTGGCGCTGGCGGGCTATGTCGTACGGCTGGACGCCGAGGCGCGCGGCAACTGCGCCCAGCGGCTTCTGGCTCAGGAACGGGTGGCGAGGAAGACTGAGGCCGAATCGGCGGCGCTCGTCGAACGCGGGCGGATCGCAACGAGAGATCCGCGATGTGCTCGCCCACAGCCTCAGCCCAACTGGTGCACCTGGAGGCGGCGCGGCTGCTGATTCAGCGCAACACCGACCTCGAGGCTGACCGCGACCAGCTCCTGGAGCGGTGGCGGCGTGCCGGGGATGGCCCGTGAAGGGCTAGAAGGTACCCGTGAGGCGCTTTCTGCGCTGCGCGGGGAGATGATCCCGGTCGAGGGCTTTCCGCGCCGTCTGGCCGCCGCTGAGGCGCTCAGCGGCATGTGACGGGCGAGGTCCGCGCCGTGCCGGGCGAAGCGGGCCTCGCGTCCGCAGGGTCGCCCAGGAGGCGCTGACGAACGTGCGCAAGCACACTCCGGGCGACCGGGTGAGCGTGCGGCTGGAGTACGGGACGGACGACGTGGGGCTCGAGGCGCGCGACTTCGGTGGCCGTGGCACGCCTGGTGAACTCGCCAAGAGCGGCTCCGGGTGTGTTCTGCTCGGGATGCGGGGGCGCGCGGAACTCCTCAGCGGAACGCTGGAGTCCGGCTCCGATCGAGCGGTTTCGTAGCGAGGTTGCGGGTGCCCGCATGTCTTCCCGCTCTCCAGGCCGGCGCACGCGGTTACCTGACTAAGGACGCCGACGGCGACGAGCTCGTCCGTGCCATCGACGATGTGCTCTCGGGCGAGGCCGGTCTGCGCCCAGGATCCAGCAAAGCGGGGTTACGGGGCCGGGCCCAGGCCATCCACTACGTGTGCCGCCACGGCCTCGCACAGCCGCCCGGGCAGCCCATCACCTGATGGGGTGAAGGATTCGCAATGAAGAGTCCAGGATCTTCCTTTCTGTCCACCCTTGGGCCGCACGGACAACAGACCTGTGCATCAAGGAGAGTTCGGTGGACAAGCAGGACGGCCGCTCGGTCGGTGAGCCAGGGGCCCTACGGCTCGAAGACCCCTGGTACGACGCTCTCGCCTCCGGGTGGGGCGAACGGGACGACGCGGCGGAGACAACGGACGTGTGGGGTGGCACGCAGCCACCGCCGCCGGTACCGGAACCGCAGTCTGCGCCGCACGACGAGGTCTATCTGGCGGTGCAGCGAAGCGCGGCCTTCCAGGAGGTGCGCCGCCGCTACCGGCGGTTCGTCCTGCCCGGCACGGTGGTCTTTCTGGGCTGGTACCTCGCCTATGTGATCGCGGCGACCGCCGCGCCGGACCTCATGGCCCACCGCGTCGCCGGTGCCCTGAACATCGCGATGCTCGCCGGACTCGGCCAGTTCGCCACCACCTTCCTGCTCACCTGGGCGTACGCGCGCCATGCCCGGCTGCGCAGGGACAGTGCGGCGCTCGACATCCGCTGGGAAACCCAGGAACTGACCGGAGGGAACATCCGGTGACCGGTGACCACCAGACCCTCGCGCTGCTCCTGTTCAGCGTGTTCATCGTCGTCACCCTGGCGATCACCACCTGGGTGAGCCGCCGCAGGCGCGGTTCCACCGAGGAGTTCTACGCGGGCGGAAGACTGTTCTCGCCCATGGAGAACGGATTCGCCATCGCGGGGGACTACATGTCTGCCGCTTCCTTCCTCGGCATCTCCGGACTGATCGCCCTCTTCGGATACGACGGCCTGCTGTACTCGGTCGGCTTCCTCGTTGCCTGGCTCATCGTCTTGTTCCTTGTCGCCGAACTGGTCCGCAACTGCGGCAGGTTCACCCTCGCCGATGTCGTCGCCGCCCGGATGCGGGAACGCCCCGTCCGTATCGCCGCCGGCGCAGCCTCCGTCACCGTGTCCGTGCTCTACCTGGTGGCGCAAATGGTCGGTGCCGGCAGTCTGGTCGCCCTGCTCGTGGGGAGCGCGGGCCAGCAGGCCCGTACCTGGATGGTGATCGGGGTCGGCGCCCTGATGGTGGTCTACGTCGCCTTCGGCGGCATGCGGGCCACGACCTGGATCCAGGTCGTCAAAGCCGTACTCCTCATGGGCGGCGCCGTCGCGCTGACCGTCCTGGTACTGGCCCGCTTCCACGGCGACATCAACGAGCTGCTGAACACCGCCGCCGAACGCAGCGGCCACGGCCGCGACTTCCTCGCGCCCGGCCTCAAATACGGCGGCGACTGGACCTCGCGCCTCGACTTCATCAGCCTCGGCATCGCGCTCGTCCTGGGCACTGCCGGACTGCCGCACATCCTCTCCCGCTTCTACACCGTCCCCACGGCGCGCGCCGCCCGTCGCTCCGTCGTCTGGTCCATCGGTCTGATCGGTGGGTTCTACTTGATGACCATCGTGCTCGGGTTCGGTGCCGCTGCAGTACTCGGCAGCGACGCTGTCCGGGCGTCCAATACAGCCGGCAACACCGCCGTTCCGCTGCTGGCTCTCGATCTGGGAGGCGGCGCCGGTTCGACCGGAGGGACTGTGCTCTTCGCCGTGGTGGCCGCAGTCGCGTTCGCCACCATCCTGGCCGTGGTCGCAGGCATCACGCTCGCGTCGTCGGCCTCTGTGGCACACGACCTGTATGCCTCCCTACGGCGCCCACGTGGCACAGCACAGGACGCCCAGCGCGCCGAGGTGGCCGTGGCGCGTATCGCAGCGGTGGCCGTCGGCGCAGTCGCCATCGGTCTCGCCCTGCTTGCCCAGGACTTGAACGTGGCCTTCTTGGTAGGGCTGGCGTTCGCCGTCGCTGCGTCGGCCAATCTGCCGGTCCTGCTGTACACCCTCTTTTGGCGACGCTTCACGACCCGCGGCGCGGTGTGGTCCGTATACGGAGGTCTGATTCCTGCGATCACCCTGGTCGTCCTGTCACCGGTGGTCTCCGGGAGTCCGGAGTCGCTCTTCCCCGGACTGGATTTCGCCGTCTTCCCGCTCGACAACCCCGGCGTCGTATCGATCCCGCTGGGCTTCCTGATGGGCTGGCTGGGAACGGTGCTCTCCCCGGAGGCCGCCGACAAGGCACGGCACGCGGAAACGGAGGTACGGGCGCTCACGGGGGCGGGGGCGGCTTAGGGCGTACCCAATGGGGCAGTGGCGGACATGCTCTGAGACCGAAGGAGCAGACGGGGCCGGCCCCGTCTGCTCCTCCTGGACGGTTCTTAGACGCCAGGCGGGGGGGCAGGGCTCGCGCCGCATGGCCCACAGCACCGGCCCGCCTCCCGGCAGTCGCACCTCCTCGCGCACGGTGAAGCCGAAGTGCTCGTAGATGGGGAGGTTGGACGGTTTGGAGGACTCCAGATAGGTGGGCAGGCCCGCTGCGTCGGCCTTGGCCAGCCCCGAGCGCAGCAGGGCTGCTCCGTGTCCCTGGCCCTGGGCGGCCGGGTCTGCGCCGATCACCGCCAGGTACCAGTGAGGTTCTTTCGGCGTGTGCTTGGCCGCTGACTCGACGGCATCGCGGAACAGCAGAGCCCGGTCACCGAGGATGTCCTGGAGCTCCTGGACGGTCTCCGCGTCAGGAACGGCCTTTGCCTGGCCCTCTGGCGGCACCCATAAGGCGGCCCCTGCGTCGGTGCGCTCGCACACGCCGTGGTGGACGTACTGCCGGGTGAAGAGTGTGGTGAAGTAACGGCCCAGCCCTGCCTCGCGAGAGGAATCGTCGGGGAAGAACCAGCGCATCATGGGGTCATCGTCGAAGGCGCATGCCAGCGTGCGGCTGACCAGTTGAGCGTCGTCGAGCGTTGCCATCTTCGGGATGTTGGTTATCGGCACATAGGGCATTTTGCACCCTCGGTGATCTCCGATGATCGGCGGGTGGTCCACTCGCGGGGTAGGACAAAGGAGCGGCCCGATAAGGGATTCACGGGATCCGTCGGAGAGCCTCTAGACCCACTCATAGCGGTGCTCGGGGCGGCCGGTCTCGCCGTACCTGAGCGTGAGGCGCACCCGCCCGGCGCGTTCCAAGAGTTTGAGGTAGCGCTGGGCGGTCTGCCGGCTCAGTCCCGCCTGCAGGGCAACGTCCTGTGCGGACAGCGGGGCCTCCGCGGAGCGCAGCACTGAGCGCACACGGTCGGCGGTTGCGGTGGAGTGCCCCTTCGGCAACTCGGCCGATCCGGCGTTGGCGGCTCCCAACGCCCCGAAGATCCGGTCCACTTCGGACTGCTCCGCCTGCCCGCCGCCCGCAAATGTGCGGTGCAGCGCCGCGTAACCCTCCAGCTTGGAGCGCAGGCCCGCGAAGGTGAACGGCTTGACCAGGTACTGCAGGGCACCGTGGCGCATCGCCGCCTGCACGGTGGCGATATCGCGAGCCGCAGTCACCATGATCACGTCGGTGAGCAGACCACGGCGCCGGAGCTCGCTGACCAGTTGGAGCCCTGTTCTGTCGGGGAGGTAGTGGTCCAGGAGGATCAGGTCGACGGGGTGGGTCTTGAGGGCGGTAAGGGCCTCTGCGGCGGTGTGCGCGAGGCAACTGACGCGGAATCCCTCGATTTTGGCGACGTATGCCGCATTGATTTTCGCGACGTGCACATCGTCGTCCACGACCAGTACATCGATCATCGGCCGGCCTCCGTGGCGCCTCGGGGGCGGTGAGTGCCCGCTGTGGCCCGACTGGTGGTGTGAATGCCGGTGACTGCTTCCTGCGGGGCTACCGCACGGGGCTCGGGAAGCTCATCGGAGAGTGCGTCGGGGACCGTCACGGTGAATACCGCACCGCCACCGGGGCGCTCGGCGACCTCGGCGTTACCTCCGTAGCGCTCGGCCAGTCGGCATACGAGTGCCAGGCCGATGCCGCGCTGTCCGTGGGCAGGCGGCTCCTTGGTCGTCCATCCTTCGGTGAAGATTTCCTCGCGCCGTTCCTCGGGCACGCCCGGCCCGTTGTCGCTGACGCGCACGATGGCGGTTCGGCCGTAAGCGCGGATCTCCGCCTCCAATTGGGCGTCGCGTTTGCCCGATGTGGCATCCAGGGCGTTGTCGACGAGGTTTCCGAGAATGGTGACCAGGCTGGGCGGGTCGACGACGCGGTTGGGCAGGTGCGTCTCGGGGGAGATGCTCAAGGAGACGCCCCGCTCGGTGGCGACGGTGGCCTTGCCCACCAGGAGGGCGGCGATCAGCGGATCGTGGATGCGCTCGGTGACCTGCTCGGCGGTCGCGCGATGCACGCCCACCGCCTGGGTCACAAACTCCACGGCTTCCTCGTGCAACCCGAGTTCGAGCAGTCCGAGCAGGGTGTGCAGCCGGTTGGCGTGCTCGTGGTCCTGGGCGCGGAGGGCGTCGATGAGGCCACGGGTGCCGTCCAGTTCGCGGCCCAGCCGCTCCAGTTCGGTGCGGTCGCGCAGGGTGACCACGGCACCGCCGTCATCGGTCGGCATACGGTTCGCCACCAGGACCCGCTGCCCGCTGACGGCCAGTAGGTCCGGCCCCGAAACACGACCAACCAGAACGTCGGTGGTGCGGCCCGGTGGCATGGCTGCTTCCAAGCGGTGCCCGGTGTCCTCGGTGCGGAGGTCCAGGAGGCGCTGCGCCTCGTCGTTCATGAGACGGATGCGGCCGTGTTTGTCGAGCGCGAGGAACCCCTCGCGGATGCCGTGCAACATGGCCTCCCGCTCGGCGAGCAGCGCCGAGATGTCGGAGAAGGCCAGATCGTGGGTGCGGCGCTGGAGGCGGCGGGAAACGAGATACGCGGCGAGCGCGCCCACGGCGAGCGCGCCGCCCGCGTAAGCGAGCAACTGGGGGACGGTGGAGAGCAGCCGTTCCTGCACGCTCTCGTACGCGATGCCGACGGAGACGGCGCCCACGACCGTGCCGTCCTCGTCACGGAGCGGGACCTTGCCGCGTGCGGACCGGCCGAGGGTGCCCTCGTCGATCTGCATGACGTCCTGACCGGAAAGCGCGGCGCTCGGGTCGGTCGAAACGTGGCGCCCGATCTCATCAGGGTCGGTGTGAGACCAGCGCACACCCCGCTTGTCCATGATCACCACGTACTCGGCACCGGTGGCGGCGCGAATCCGCTCCGCCTCGTTCTGCACGGGACCATGACGCGTCGGACGGGAGGCCTCCAGGGCATCGTCGAGGCGAGGCTCGGCCGCGGTGGTCTGTGCGATGGCGAGAGCGCGGCGCATCGCCTGGTCGTCGAGCTGCGTACTGAGTGGGGCGAGGAACAGGCCGGTCGCCAGCGCTGTGACACCGGTGGCGATGGCCAGCTGCACCATCAGCACCTGGGAGAACACCCGCCGCGGCCAGCCCAGGCGTGGCCGGGTACGGCGCGGCAGCTTTGGGGCGGCCGACCCGTGGTTGGCCCGGGCCGTGGCCTCGACGGCCGGTCGGCTGTCGGCCGTGCGCGAGGCGCTGCCCGGCTTGCCGGCGGCGTCGGAGACCGGAGTATCGGCGGGAAACGGCGCGGAACCCGAGGGCTCTGCGCCGCTCGGGCGTGGAACCGACTCTTCCTTTTCGCCCATACGAACGAACAGTAAGCGTGGCGGCGGTCGGGCGGGAATCCCAGACAGGGGGAATTCGGAGGGTGTCCGGGCGGCGACTCGGATGTGACTCCGTCCAGCCCGGAGTTGGGAACCTGGGGTCGAGTGCATGCCCCGCCTGTTGCTGGCGTCTTAGCCCAAGGCGAACACCAAGATCCCCCACGCCATCACAATCGCCCATGTCACGACGCCAGCAGCCACCACGAGGATGATGGCGCGACTCACAGCCGCCATGGTCGGCTCGTCCTGCTCGGGGCTGTTGATCTCCGGTTCGTCCATGCGATCCCCCGAATAGGAGGTTACTGATGCGCCGGAGTCGTCGTCGGCCTGCTGATTGGCCCGGAGGCCGTACATCGCAGCGAAGGCGCAGGTCAGGCGCTCATCAGTGCGTCGGGGGAGAGGTGATGGGAGTTATCCACAGGCCTTTTGGCTGCGGAGTGTGCACGCTTAGCCTCGCATGGTGAAACCGAAAGGCCCTGCGCGGGGCGGTCAGGGGGCTGCCAGGGCGAGGGTGAGTCGCGCGACGGGTGCGCAGAAGGGAGCGGGCATGGGGTCGACGGGGGATGGCTGCGGGGCGTGGCGTGAGAGGTGGAAGAGGGCGGGCAGCGTGGCGTTCGGCCGTCGAGGCGGGGCTGTGGGGACTCGGCGCAGTTGGTCAGTGCGTTTCCTCTGCCGCCTCACCTGGTCCTGGGATGGCCCCGCCCTTCCGGATAGCCGCGTCGGATCGGGCCATGCGTCAGGGGGCCGGGACGGCCATCGGCTCCCAGACGGCTATCGGTCCGGCGGGCGCGCGGTCCCGCACCGGCCGCGTGTGGTGCACGCGAAGGCTGCGGAAGGACTCGGCGACGGTCGGAGAAGGCTCGCGAGATCACCTAATGGAGGCCAGGGGCGTCCCGTGAAGCATGACGTTCGCAGCGGTGACAGAGACAACCGCCATGCGCGCCGGTGGACCGAGCGGCGCACCACAGCTAGCGGGCGCCGCAGCACCATCGGCCCGCTGTTCGACGGTGACCAGCCAGGTGCGCCCATCGGAGTGCGCGACGGTAACGGCCCAGGCAGGGGAGGCTTCCGCGACCGCCGAGCTGCCAGGCGTCCGGCTGTCGGCAGGCTTGGGTTCGAGCCACACCGTGTCGGTCCGTATGACGTCGAGTGCGTCCGCCCGATCCTCCCCGATCAGCCTGCGGACGGCAAGGTCAGCGGCCTGGCCCGGCCGGTCCCAGGCCGAGCGCCCACGGCAGTGGTCGCCCGTGATCCGTCCGTCGCGCGCCGCCTCCACGGCCTCCTTGACCAAGGGGGCCGACGCCCGTCCGTAGGCGTAGCCGTAGGGGAGGACGAAAAGCGTGGGGGAGAAGCGGTGGCCCCCGATGTGGGTGACCTCCCAGGTCTCGGTTCCGCAGGCGGCGAGCTCGGCTGCGAGCGGGCGGCCGAGCAGGGCGCAGCAGCGGTCCCGCTTGCCGTTGGTGCACACGAGGACCAGCGGTTCACCGATGTACGTCTCCCAGAGGCCGTCATGCTCTCCCGCACCCAGGGCCGCGAAGTCCAGGCTGAGGGCGGCCCGGGGGTCGGTGACGGTGGTCGTGCGGATCCAGGAGCGGCCCGGGGCGGTGTGCGCGAGGAAAAGGCGTCGCCTGGAGGTGCCGTGGCAGTCGGCGTGGCGTCCCGGCCGCCGGATCAGGGCGACGCGTACGCCCGTCCCCTCTGCCGCGGCCTCAAGGGCCCGGCCGACGTCAGGATCGAGGTGGCTGTCTGTCAGCGCGTGGGCTCCCCAGGGCCCTGTCTGCTCGATGAGCAGCCAGGTCCGGGCAGGTGCCGCGGTGCCGGCGAGAGATTCAGCCGATTCACGGGAAGCGGTGGCGCAAGTACTCACATAGGTGAGCCTAACCTCATCCGCTCGGCGCCGGATTTTGGGTGTGCGTCCAGGGACGATGACGAGCGGAGCGCCCCGAGGCGTAGGGGGCGCCGCTCCGTGTGAGGTTCGGCGATGTCGATGCCGACCGAGCCGGTGCCAGCGATGTCAAGGCTGGCTCCGTTTCCCATCCCTGTGCTCGCAGGCCGCCTGTCACGGCAACGGTTGTGGCGGGCGGGGGCCGTGGTACTGGCCGCTGGGGCGCATGCGGAGAGGGTGTTCGGCGTATTCCTCCAGGGCGTGTGCGATCCAGCCTGCCGTGCGGGAGATGGCGAAGATGGTCTCGCCCGCCTCGGTCGGCATGCCCGTCGAGACGGTCAGTACGGCCAAGGCCAGGTCGACGTTGGCATGCAGCTCCGTATGGCGGGCCGTGGTGGTGATCACTTGACGGGCTGCTTCCAGGGCGGGGCGGGCCCGCGGTACGTCCTCCAGGAGCTGGAAGAGGGTGCGGGCTCGTGGGTCCTCGCCCGGATAGAGGCGGTGGCCGAGGCCCGGTACCTGGCGACCGGCCCGCAGGTGGTCGGCGACCACGGCGGCTGCGCTGCCCCGGTCCAGCACCTCCAACAGCATCCGGTGGGCGAGCCCGCTTGCTGCGCCGTGCAGCACGCCGTCCAGTGCCCCGAAGCCGGCCGAGACGATCGCGTACGGATGGGCGCGTGCGGAGGCGGCGACCCGGACCGCGAATGTCGAGGCGGCGAGGTCGTGGTCGATGAGCAGGACCAGAGCGGCGTCCAGGACGCGGAGCACCGCGGCGTCGGCCTGTTCGGCGGTCAGCCGTGACCAGAGGCGTGGTGCGAGTGAGTCGGCAGCTCCTTGCTGCGGGGCGTGGGACGGCAAGGCGTCGACGAGGGTCGGGATGAGGCTGCGTGCGGTGTCGACGACGGTGTCCTCGGACAGGTCGAAGCGCAGGGGGTCGGCTGCCGCGGCGGCGATCGCGGCTACCCGTAGCCGGTCCATCGGTCCGCTGTGGGCCGGCAGTGCTTGCACGGCTCGGCGGGCGGCGGACAGTGCGTCCTGCGGCGTCGTGAAGTGGATGCCGGGCCGCATGTCACCGGTCCACAGCCACTCGGCGACTTCCTCGTAGCTGTAGTGGGCGGCGAGTTCCGATGTGTCGACGCCGCGGAAGTAGCAGTGGTCGCGGTCGATCAGTGTGATGCCCGTACGGATCGCCAACTCGCCACCGGAGGTGGAAGGTTCGCGGCGTCCGGCGCGGCGGGCGAGTGCGTCGACCTCCTTTGCGTCGAAGGTGCTGCCGCGGCCGCCGGGCTCGCGGCGGCTGGTGAGCTGGCCGCGGCTGACGTAGGCATACACCGTCTCCGGCTTCACGCCGAGCCGGTCGGCTGCTTCCCGGGTGCTCAGTCGCTGCCCGCCTGTACCTTGCGCCGTTTCTCGATCCGCCATGAGGCCACCGTATCCAGACCCGTCCATATTGATTCAATCAACATTGACAACTATTGAGTCAAGCATAGACAGTCGGATCAATGTTCGGGTGAGGAAGAGCAAGGAGATCAGCCATGCCGACCACCGAGGTGAAGGCACCGATCGACGCTCCCAGGGGGCTTGCGGGCGTCATCGTCACCGAGACCCAACTGGGCGACGTCCGGGGCACCGAGGGCTTCTACCACTACCGCCAGTACTCCGCCGTCGAGCTGGCCACGGCCCGCACCTTCGAGGACGTCTGGTACCTGATGTTCCACGGGGAGCTGCCCGACGCCGCGCAGCTGGCGGCATTCAGGGCCGAGACCGCGGCCCTGCGCACACTGCCCGCGGCCGTACGTGACGCGCTGCCCGCCCTTGCCCGAGCCGGTGCACTTTCCGGTCCGCTCGCCGGGCTGCGCACCGCGCTGTCGCTGCTCGGCGCAACGGCCGGCTTCCGGCCGCTGTACGACATCGACGCCGGCCGGCGCCGCGCCGACGCGCTCGCCGCCTGCGCCGCCGTGCCGACCCTGATCACCGCGTTGCACCGGCTCGGCCAGGGCCTGCAACCCGTCGAGCCGCGCGCCGACCTCGGCCACGCGGCCAACTACCTGTACATGCTCACCGGTGACGAGCCGGAGCCGGAACAGGTCCGCGCCATCGAGGCGTATCTGATCTCCACCATCGACCACGGTTTCAACGCCTCGACCTTCACCGCGCGCGTCATCACCTCCACCGGCGCCGACCTCGCGGCCTGCCTCGTAGGCGCCGTCGGCGCGCTGTCCGGGCCGTTGCACGGCGGTGCGCCCAGCCGGGCACTGGACATGCTCGACGCCATCGGCACCCCCGACCGCATCGATTCCTGGATCTGCGACCGCGTACGGCGCGGTGACCGGATCATGGGGTTCGGGCACTCCGTCTACCGCACCGAGGACCCGCGTTCCCGGATGCTGCGAGGTATCGCCGAGCGCTTCGGTGGACCGCTGGTGGAATTCGCCGTCCAAGTGGAGGCGAGGGTCGAAGAGCTGCTGGCCGAGCTCAAGCCCGGCCGTGAGCTGCACATCAATGTGGAGCTCTATGCGGGTGTCGTCATGGAGCTGTGCGGACTGCCGCGTGAGATGTTCACGCCCACCTTCTGTGCGGCCCGGGTGGTCGGCTGGAGTGCCAACATCCTGGAGCAGGCCGAGGATTCGAAGATCATCCGTCCTGCGGCGCGGTATGTCGGACCTCCGCCGCCACAGCCGCTGCCCGTCGTCGCGCCCCTTTAGCCGGGCCGGGCCCGCGTCGCCGGCGGTCCGTTACGATCGACAGCTCGTCCGCCGCCGGTCCGCGCGGCCCGCCACCCGCACCATGGAGGCGCCCCCCTTGGCCACGCAACAGATCCCGGTCGTCGTGCTCGCGGGCTTCCTCGGGTCGGGCAAGACCACCCTCCTCAACCATCTGCTCGGCAACGGCGACGGCACCCGTATCGGCGCGATCGTCAATGACTTCGGCAGCATCGAGATCGACGCCATGACCGTCGCCGGGCAGGTCGACTCGATGGTCTCGCTCGGTAACGGCTGCCTGTGCTGCGCGGTCGACACCAGCGAGCTGGACACCTACCTGGAGCGGCTGGCCCGCCCCTCCGCCCGTATCGACGTGATCGTCATCGAGGCCAGTGGGCTGGCCGAGCCCCAGGAACTCATCCGGATGATCCTCGCCAGCGACAACGACCGGATCGTCTACGGCGGGCTGATCGAGGTCGTCGACGCCGCGGAGTTCGAGGACACCCGGGCCCGGCATCCCGAACTGGACCGGCATGTGGGCATCGCCGACATCGTGGTGCTCAACAAGGCCGATCGCATCGGCGACGCGGCGCGGCAGTCACTCATGGACACGCTCGCCGGCCTCGCTCCCGGCCGCCCGGTGATCTGCACCGCATACGGGCGCGTCGATCCCGAGCTGTTCTTCGACCGCGGGCCGGGCGAGGACCACGACGCGGCCGTCCGCCAGCTGTCCTTCGAGGACCTGCTGCGTGAGGCCGCGGCAAACGGGGCGGCCGCCCACGACGCCCACGACGCCCATGATGTTCATGACGCCGACGACCGCTGCGGTCACCCCGGCGACTGCGGCCACCCCGGTCATACCCACCACGCAGGCCACCTCCACGCCGCCTACGAGAGCGTGGAGTTCACCTCCGCCGAGCCGATGCACCCGCGCCGTCTCATGGACTTCCTCGACAGCCGCCCGGCCGGTCTCTACCGCATCAAGGGCTTCGTCCACTTCGACGTACCGGAGAACCGCCAGAAGTTCACGGTGCACGCCGTCGGTGACTTCCTGCGCTTCTACCCCGCGCCGTGGCCGAAGGGCGAGGAGCGGTGCACCCAGCTCGTCATGATCGGCAGTGGCATCGACGCCCCGGCCCTGCGCAAGGAGCTGGAGAACTGCCGGCAGAGCGCACCGTCGGAGGCCGATCCGAACAGCATGTGGGGCGTACTGCGGTACGTGGCAGCACGCGAGGAGGCGGAAGACGAGTGACGCCGCCGGGCCGGCTGTTCACCGGACCGACGGCGTCGACCACCTCTGCCACCGCGGCTGCTGGTTACACCGGCCCCGCCAGCGCCGTCACCGGCTTCATCAGCGGCACTCCCGAGCCGTCCCGGCGCGGGTCCACCTCCGGGAGCTCGACCGGGCTACCCTTGGCATCCGCGGCCCGTACCGGAGCCGGCCCGGCCCAGGCCTGGGTCAGACAGTCCTCGCCCTTCAGGAACCGCTGGCAGCGCACACCGCCGGTCGCCCGGCCCTTGCGCGGATACTGGTCGAACGGGGTGAGCTTGGCCGTCGCCACCGAGTCGTCCAGCGTGCCGTGCGAGCCGGCGACCGTGAACACCATGGCGTCGGCGGCCGGATCCACCGCGGCGAACGAGATCACCTTCGCGCCCTCGCCCAGCTTGACGCCCGTCATACCGCCCGCGGGCCGGCCCTGCGGCCGCACCTGCGACGCCGGATAGCGCAGCAGCTGCGCCTCGTTGGTGATGAAGACCAGGTCCTCCTCACCGGTGCGCAGCTCGACCGCGCCCACGATGCGGTCGCCATCCTTGAGGGTGATGACCTCCAACTCCTCCTTGTTGGAGGGGTAGTCGGGCACCACCCGCTTGACGACGCCCTGTTCCGTGCCGAGCGCCAGACCCGGCGAGGACTCGTCCAGCGTGGTCAGGCAGATCAGCTCCTCGCCGTCCTCCAGGGTGAGGAACTCGGAGAGCTGCGCGCCACCGGAGAGGTTGGGCGCCGCAGCGGTCTCCGGGAGCTGGGGCAGATCGATCACCGAGATCCGCAGCAGCCGTCCCAGGGACGTCACCGCTCCCACCTCGCCACGGGTGGTCGCCGGCACCGCCGAGACGATCACATCGTGCTTGACGCGCTTGGCATCGGCGTCGAAGGGCACATCCCCGGTGACCGTACGTGCCAGCAGGCCCGTCGACGACAGCAGCACCCGGCACGGGTCGTCGGAGACCTCCAGAGGCACCGCGCCGACCGAGGTGCCCGCCGACTCCAGCAGGACCGTCCGCCGGTCCGTGCCGTACTTCTTCGCGACCGCGGCCAGCTCGCCGGAGACCAGCTTGCGCAGCTCGGTGTCCGATTCCAGGATCTGAGTCAGCTTCTCGATCTCGTCCTGCAGCCGGTCACGCTCCGACTCCAGCTCGATACGGTCGAACTTGGTCAGCCGGCGCAGCGGGGTGTCGAGGATGTACTGCGTCTGGATGTCGCTCAGCGAGAAGTGCTCGATCAGCCGCTCCTTGGCCTGCGCGCTGTTCTCGCTGGAGCGGATGAGGCGGATGACCTCGTCGATGTCCAGCAGGGCCGTCAGCAGGCCCTCGACCAGGTGCAGACGGTCGCGCCGCTTGGTCCGCCGGAACTCGCTGCGCCGGCGCACCACGTTGAAGCGGTGGTCGACATAGACCTCCAGCAGTTCCTTGAGGCCCAGCGTCAGCGGCTGGCCGTCCACCAGCGCGACGTTGTTGATGCCGAAGGACTCCTCCATCGGCGTGAGCTTGTAGAGCTGCTCCAATACGGCCTCGGGGTTGAAGCCGTTCTTGACCTCGATCACCAGCCGCAGTCCGTGCTCGCGGTCCGTGAGGTCCTTGACGTCCGCGATGCCCTGGAGCTTCTTCGAGCCGACCAGGTCCTTGATCTTGGAGATGACCTTCTCGGGGCCGACCGTGAAGGGGAGTTCGGTGACGACCAGGCCCTTGCGGCGGGCGCTGACGTTCTCCACCGTGACCGTCGCACGGATCTTGAACGTGCCACGGCCCTTCTCGTACGCGTCCCGTACGCCGCCGAGGCCCACGATCCGGCCGCCCGTCGGCAGATCGGGACCCGGCACGAAGCGCATCAGCGTGTCGAGATCGGCGTTGGGGTGCTTGATCAGGTGGCGGGCCGCGGCGATGACCTCGCCCAGGTTGTGCGGCGGCATGTTCGTCGCCATACCGACGGCGATGCCGGAGGCGCCGTTGACGAGGAGGTTCGGATACGCGGCGGGGAGGGCTGCCGGTTCCTGCTCCTGGCCGTCGTAGTTCGGCGAGAAGTCGACGGTGTCCTCGTCGATGGACTCCGTCATCAGGGACGTGGCGGACGCCATCCGGCACTCGGTGTACCGCATCGCGGCGGGCGGGTCGTCATTGCCCAGGGAACCGAAGTTGCCGTGGCCGTCCACCAGGGGCAGCCGCATGGAGAACGGCTGTGCCATGCGCACCAGCGCGTCGTAGATCGACGCGTCGCCGTGCGGATGGAGCTTACCCATCACCTCGCCGACGACGCGGGCGCACTTGACGTACCCGCGGTCGGGGCGCAGCCCCATTTCGTTCATCTGGTACAGAATGCGGCGGTGTACGGGCTTGAGACCGTCGCGGGCGTCCGGCAGGGCGCGCGAGTAGATGACCGAATACGCGTACTCAAGGAAGGAACCCTGCATCTCGTCGACGACGTCGATGTCGAGGATCCTCTCCTCGAAGTCGTCCGGCGGCGGGGTCTTCGTGCTGCGGCGGGCCATCGCGGCTGCGGCTCCTTCTGCTGCGTCTACTGCCGATGTCGGGAAAGCGTCGGGTCAACCAGGCGGGTCAACCAGCTGGGGGATCAACCCGCGAGTATGTCTGAGTCTGACGCGGACCATTGTGGACCGCCCCACTGACAACGCCGACCGCGACTCCCCCTTCAGCTCCCACCGGGCCGAGCGCGGGGCACGTTCGGGGCCGGTCGGACGGGAACTTCGCCAGATGCCGACGCGCTTGCATACAGTGACAGAACTTCCTCGCAAGCGGATCGAAGGGACGTACATGCCCATGGGTCACACGGCCACAGAACAAGCCGGCTCCGGCGGCCTGACAGCGACCGAGCACCGGCTGGCCAATGGCCTGCGCGTGGTGCTCTCCGAAGACCACCTGACCCCGGTTGCAGCGGTCTGCCTGTGGTACGACGTCGGCTCCCGCCACGAGGTCAAGGGCCGTACAGGCCTGGCTCACCTCTTCGAGCATCTGATGTTCCAGGGTTCCGCGCAGGTGAAGGGCAACGGCCACTTCGAGCTGGTGCAGGGCGCCGGCGGTTCGCTCAACGGCACCACGAGCTTCGAGCGCACCAACTACTTCGAGACCATGCCCGCCCATGAGCTGGAGCTCGCGCTCTGGCTGGAGGCGGACCGCATGGGCTCGCTGCTGACCGCGCTGGACGACGAGTCCCTGGAGAACCAGCGCGACGTCGTCAAGAACGAGCGCCGCCAGCGCTACGACAACGTCCCCTACGGCACGGCCTTCGAGAAGCTGACGGCCATGGCGTACCCCGAGGGCCACCCGTACCACCACACGCCCATCGGGTCGATGGCCGACCTGGACGCGGCCTCCCTGGAGGACGCGCGGGCGTTCTTCCGTACGTACTACGCGCCCAACAACGCCGTCCTGTCGGTCGTCGGCGACATCGACCCCGAGCGGACGCTGGCCTGGATCGAGAAGTACTTCGGTTCGATCCCCTCGCACGACGGCAAGCAGCCGCCCCGGGACGGCACCCTGCCCGACGTCATCGGCGGCGAGCTGCGCGAGGTCGTTGAGGAGGACGTGCCCTCCCGCGCCCTCATGGCGGCCTACCGCCTGCCGCACGACGGCACCCGTGAGGCGGACGCCGCCGACCTCGCGCTGACCGTCCTGGGCGGCGGCGAGTCCTCCCGCCTGTACAACCGGCTGGTGCGCCGCGACCGCAGCGCCGTCGCCGCCGGCTTCGGCCTGCTGCGGCTGGCCGGTGCCCCCTCGCTGGGCTGGCTGGACGTGAAGACGTCCGGCGGGGTCGAGGTTCCCGACATCGAGCGCGCGGTCGACGAGGAGCTGGCCCGCTTCGCAGCCGAGGGCCCGACCCCGGAGGAGATGGAGCGGGCGCAGGCCCAGCTGGAGCGCGAATGGCTGGACCGGCTGGCCACGGTCAGCGGCCGCGCCGACGAACTGTGCCGCTTCGCCGTCCTGTTCGGCGACCCGCAGCTCGCACTGTCCGCCGTACAGCGCGTCCTGGACATCACCCCCGAGGAGGTGCAGGCGGTCGCCAAGGCCCGGCTGCGCCCCGACAACCGCGCGGCGCTCGTCTACGAGCCCACCGAGCCGTCCGACGCCGACACCGAGGAAGGGGAGGCGGACCAGTGAGCGACGCCACCACCCACGCCGATTCCCCCGTGAGCCCCATGGACTTCCACCCGCAGCCCCAGGGGGGCGCGCCCAAGCCGTGGGCCTTCCCGGCCCCCGAGCGCAGCCAACTGCCCAACGGGCTCACCCTCCTGACCAGCCACCGCCCCGGCCAGCAGGTCGTCGCCGTCGAGATCAACCTCGTCGCGCCGCTGGACGCCGAACCCGAGGGCCTGGACGGTGTCGCCACGATCATGGCGCGTGCGCTGTCCGAGGGCACCGACACGCATGACGCGGAGGAGTTCGCCGCCGAGCTGGAGCGCTGCGGCGCCACCCTGGACGCGCACGCCGACCACCCCGGCGTACGGGTCTCCCTGGAGGTGCCGGCGTCCCGGCTGACCCGTGCGCTCGGCCTGCTCGCCGACGCGCTGCGGGCGCCCGCCTTCCCGGAGAGCGAGGTCGAGCGGCTGGTACGCAACCGCCTCGACGAGATTCCGCACGAGCTCGCCAACCCGGCACGTCGCGCCGCGATGGCACTGTCCAAGGAGCTGTTCCCGGCCACCGCCCGCATGTCGCGGCCCCGGCAGGGCACCGAGGAGACCGTCGCCCGCATCGACGCCGCGGCCGTCCGCGCCTTCTACGACGCCCATGTACGGCCCGCCACGGCCACCGCCGTCATCGTCGGTGACTTCACCGGCGTCGACCTCGGCGCGGCGCTCGCCGACACTCTCGGCGCCTGGAGCGGCTCCACGGCCGAGCCGCTGAAGGCCTCGCCGATCGTCGCCGACGACACCGGCCGGGTGGTGATCGTGGACCGCCCCGGCGCCGTCCAGACGCAGCTGCTCATCGGCCGTATCGGTGCCGACCGGCACGACCGGGTGTGGCCCGCGCAGGTCCTCGGTGCCTATTGCCTGGGCGGCACCCTCACCTCCCGTCTGGACCGCGTGCTGCGGGAGGAGAAGGGCTACACCTACGGGGTGCGCGCCTTCGGCCAGGTGCTCCGCTCCACCGCCCCCACCTCCCCCGAGGGATCCACGGGCGCCGCGCTGCTCGCCATCAGCGGCTCGGTGGACACCGGCTCCACCGTTCCGGCGCTCGAGGACCTGTGGAAGGTGCTGCGCACCCTCGCGGCAGAGGGGCTGACGGACGAGGAGCGGGATGTCGCCGTGCAGAACCTCGTCGGGGTCGCGCCGCTGAAGTACGAGACCGCGGCAGCCGTCGCGGGCACCCTCGCCGACCAGGTGGAGCAGCAGCTCCCGGACGACTTCCAGGCGCAGTTGTACGCCCGCCTCGCGGAGACCGGCACGGTCGAGGCCACCGCGGCGGCGGTCAACGCCTTCCCCGTGGACCGGCTGGTGACGGTCCTGGTGGGCGATGCGGCGCAGATCGCCGAGCCGGTCAAGGCGCTGGGCATCGGTGAGGTGACCGTCGTCAGCGGCTAGCCCCCGTGTGACGGAAGGTCATATGCAGACCGTGCGGCTCCCGTGGTGCTTCTCAGCCACGGGAGCCGCCGTATGTCCGGTTTATTGCGGCTGGTGCCTCGGTTCTTGTGGCATCCCGCACAAAAAAGCGGTTCTGTTTGCCGATTGAAAGTTGCCCCGTTTAGCGTCGGTCCGGCTGTTCGTCACAAGTCCGCCACAACAGTGGCACCGGACAGCCATCGCCGAGTCCCCGTACGGCGCGAGCCAGGGGAGCCGGGGACCCACACGTCCCTTGGGGTGAATCGGACTCCTCTCCGAGGAGGCCGTAGGAGACCTTCCTGCTCCGAACCCGTCAGCTAACCCGGTAGGCGAGAAGGAGGGAAAGGACAAGCCAGCACATGGCGTTCATCCGTGCCACCGGGAAGCACCGTCGCGCGAGCCGTCCCGTTCGGACGACCCGCAACGTCGCCGGCATAGCCACCCTCGCGGCCGGCGGTGTGGTCGCCTCCGTGGCCTCGCCGGCGCTGGCCGCGACGGACGAGGCGCGCCTCCACGACACCGGACTGCAGCAGGCCGTCGTGCTGGGCGACGAGCTCGCCAACCGTGTCGAGGCCCAGGCCGACGCGCAGCAGGCCGACGCCGAGGCCGCCGCGGCGCGGGCGAAGGCCGAGGCCGTCGCCAAGAAGCAGGCCGATGAGGCCAAGCGGCGTGCCGAGGCGGCGAAGAAGAAGGCAAAGGCCGCCCATGAGGCCAAGGTGCGCGCCGCCCGCGACGCGGAGCGCAAGCGCCTCAACGCCTTCGTCGCCCCCATTGGCGACTCCTACGTCTCCACCGCCTACAAGGCCTCCAGTGGCCTGTGGTCCTCCGGCAGCCACACCGGCATCGACTTCCACGCCGCCTCCGGCACCAGCGTCCACGCCGTCGGCTCGGGCACCGTCGTCGAGGCCGGCTGGGGCGGCTCGTACGGCAACAACATCGTGATCAAGATGAACGACGGCACGTACACCCAGTACGGCCACCTGTCGTCGCTCGGTGTCTCGGTCGGCCAGCAGGTCACCCCGGGCCAGCAGATCGGCCTCTCCGGCGCCACCGGCAACGTCACCGGCCCGCACCTGCACTTCGAGGCCCGCACCGGCGCCGACTACGGCTCGGACATCGACCCCGTCGCGTACCTGCGCGGGCACGGCGTCAACGTCTGATTCCCGGCCTCGTCGGCGCCGCCCGTACGGGGGCGTGCGCCCTACGCCGATCGTCCTTCCGGAGCCCCGGTCCCACGGCCGGGGCTTCGGCGTATCCGGATTGTGGTGGGTACGCACCGGATACGCCGGTGGCCCGCGACTTCCAGCCAAAAAATATCCATGAATATCCCGAGGCCATCGGAAAAGCCGTGCCGGTCGAATAGAGTCACGGAAAAGTCGCCGACCGGCGGCGTTTCCAGGGGATTACGGCGGAGGCACGGAAGATGCGAGGCCATATTTCCGCGCATGCGGTGTGCACGGCGATTCGCGACGACATTGTCTCCGGTGCGCTGGCGCCGGGGAGCCGGCTGATCGAGGAGATCCTGGCGGCCCGTTACGGCGTCTCCAGAGTGCCGGTCCGCGAAGCACTGCGCACCTTGCAGTCCGAGGGCTTCGTCACCACCCGCCACCACGCGGGCGCCTGCGTCGCCGAGCCCACCGAGCAGGAGGCCGCCGATCTCCTCGACGTCCGCGCCCTGTTGGAGCCGCTGGGCGCCGCCCGCGCGGCCGCCCGCCGCAGCCCGGCCCACCTGAAGGTGCTCCGCGGCCTGGTACGGCTCGGCCGCGAGCGGGCCCGGCACGGCAACCCCGCGGATCTGCGCCAACTGGACGGCTGGTTCCACGAAACGCTGGCCCAGGCGGCCGGCAGTCCCAGCCTGACGGCGCTGCTGACCCAGCTGCGGCGCAAGATCGAGTGGATGTACGCGGTGGAACTGCCGCCCCGGGCGGGCGAGTCCTGGGACGAACACGGCGCCGTGCTGGACGCGGTGGCCCGGGGGGACGCCGAACGGGCGCGCGCCCTGATGGCGGCTCATGTCGAGCGCTCACTTCCGGTCTACCGGCTGCGGCTCCCCGCCAAGGCCGAGGTGAGGGATCCGAAACCGCCCGTCAACACGGCACGCGTCCGCCCTTAACAATCGCCCCGTATACAAAGAAGCGCGAAATTTGCTGCGGCCGTGCAGAGCGGTGCTTCAGCAGAGCGATGCTTTATTCGGTCCGAGCCTGCATTTGCCGTGCCTATATTTATCGCACCGCGTTCGCTTAATGGCGTGCGCTTTTCATGACGGCTCCTGGTCGGCGGCCACCCCGCAATTCCGCGCCCTGTCCCGCGGAATGCACAGCGGCGCATGCGGCATCGCCGCGCAAACCCACCGGGCACGGCGGACCGTCACCCCCGCCGGAGTCCCGCATGCCGGCCCAGCAAAACGGCCCCGCCGCGGCAACCGATCCGGTCACCACGGCGGGGCCGCCGCAGACGGCAGAAGTCCTGGCGGACTCAGACGGTCTCGGGCAGTTCCTCGAGACCCTCGGCGACGAGCTTGGCCAGACGGTCGAGCGCCGCCTCGGCGCCCTCGGCGTCGGAGGCCAGCACGATCTCCTCGCCGCCCTGGGCGCCCAGGCCGAGGACCGCGAGCATGGAGGCCGCGTTGACGGGGTTGCCATCAGCCTTGGCGATCGTCATCGGGACGCCGGAGGCGGTGGCCGCACGGACGAAGATCGACGCGGGGCGGGCGTGCAGGCCCTCGGCCCAACCGACATTGACGCGGCGCTCTGCCATGGTGTTGCCCTTCAAAGTCGTGACAGTTGTCTAGACCAGTCTCTCACGCTGCGGTGTGTGGTCCGCCAGCCCTTCGTCCTGGCCTTTACGGCTGTGGGGCCCGGGGAAGGCCCGGCAGGCCGTACGCCCTACGGCGCACCGGCCTGCCCCGCACCCCGAGCGTACGCGCGCCGGGCCGGTTGTCGGTGGCCGGTCGTACGCTGTCCGCATGCAGACGCCGCCGGAGCACGCGTACCCGACCCACTGGGAAGCCGACGTGGTGCTGCGTGACGGCGGCACGGCGCGGATCCGCCCCATCACCACCGATGACGCCGAGCGGCTGGTCTCCTTCTACGAGCAGGTTTCGGACGAGTCGAAGTACTACCGCTTCTTCGCGCCCTACCCGCGTCTGTCCGACCGCGATGTGCACCGTTTCACCCACCACGACTATGTCGACCGGGTCGGGCTCGCCGCCACGATCGGCGGCGAGTTCATCGGCACCGTCCGCTACGACCGGATCAACGAGCAGGGGCTGCCCGCAAAGAACCCCGAGGACGACCAGGCGGAGGTCGCCTTCCTCGTCCAGGACGCCCATCAGGGCCGCGGAGTCGCCTCCGCCCTCCTGGAGCACATCGCGGCCGTCGCCCGCGAACGCGGCATCCGCCGGTTCGCCGCCGAGGTACTCCCCGCGAACTCCAAGATGATCAAGGTGTTCACCGACGCTGGCTACACCCACAAGCGCACCTTCGAGGACGGCGTGGTCCGCCTCGAATTCGATCTGGAGCCGACCGAGCAGTCCATGGCCGTGATGCGCGGCCGTGAGCAGCGCGCCGAGGCCCGCTCCGTACAGCGGCTGCTCGCGCCGGGCTCGGTCGCCGTCATCGGCACCGGCCGGACCCCCGGCGGCGTCGGCCGTACCGCCCTGCGCAGCCTCCTGGACTCCGGCTTCACCGGCCGGGTGCACGCCGTCAACCACGCCTTCCCCGAGGACCTGCAGCGGCTTGACCCCGAAGACGTACCGGCCGTCCGCACCCTGCGGGAGATCACCGACCCGGTCGACCTCGCCGTCATCGCCGTCCCCGCGGACAGCGTCCCCGACGTGATCCGCGACTGCGGCGAACACGGCGTCCAGGGCGTGCTGGTCCTGTCCTCCGGCTACGCCGAGGCGGGCCCGGACGGCAGGGAGCGGCAGCGCGCCCTGCTCCGCCAGGCCCGCTCGTACGGCATGCGGCTGATCGGGCCCAACGCCTTCGGCCTGATCAACACCGCCCCCGACGTCCGGCTGAACGCCTCCCTCGCCCCGCAGATGCCCGGCGCCGGCCACATCGGCCTGTTCACCCAGTCCGGCGCCATCGGCATCGCCCTGCTCAGCGGACTGCATGCGCGCGGCCCCGGTGACGGCGGGATCGCCGGTATCTCCGCCTTCGTCTCGGCCGGCAACCGCGCCGATGTCTCCGGCAACGACCTGCTCCAGTACTGGTACGAGGACCCGGACACCGATGTCGTGATCCTCTATCTGGAGTCCATCGGCAACCCCCGCAAGTTCGCCCGGCTCGCCCGCCGCACCGCCGCCGTCAAACCGGTGGTGGTCGCCAAGGGCGCCCGGCACAACGGCACCGCTCCGCCCGGCCATGCCGTGCCCACCGTCCGGGTCCCCGACAGCACCGTCGCCGCCCTGATGCGCCAGGCCGGAGTGATCCGGGTGGACACGGTCACCGAGCTGATCGACGCCGGGCTGCTGCTGGCCTCCCAGCCGTTGCCGGCCGGCCCGCGGATCGCCATCCTCGGCAACTCCGAGTCGCTGGCGCTGCTGGCGTACGACGCCTGCCTGACCGAGGGGCTGCGCCCGCAGCGCCCCCGTGTGCTGGCCTCCGCCGCGACACCGGACGACTTCCGGGCAGCGCTCGCCGAGGCGCTGTCCGCGGACGGCTGCGACGCCGTGGTCGTCACGGCCATCCCCTGGGTGGGGGAGGGGGCCGCCGTCTCCCCGGGCGGCAGTGAGGGCGCCGCGCTCGCCGACGCCCTGCGCACCGCGGCGGCCGCCCACCCGGAGAAGCCGGTCACGGTCGTCCACCTCGCGATGGACGACCTGGCGCAGACGCTCGCGGCACCGGCACCGGCACCGGCACCGTCGGCCGAGTCCTCAGCTCCCGCGCGCGACCAGGCGGCCCGCCCCGAGCCGGCGGCCCGCACCATCAACCCGGCCCCGGCCCCGCCGCCCCCGCCGATCCCGCCCGCCCCGTCCCACTTCCCACGCCCCCCGGCCCCCACCGGACCGCCGCCCACCCTCGCCGCACGCCAGGCGACCCCGGCCCGCGACGCCGAGGCCGGCATCCCGCGCCGGCCCCGCCGTGAGCCCCTCCGGATCCCCGCCTACCCCGCCGCCGAGCGCGCCGTCCGCTCGCTCGCCGAGGCCGTCCGCTACGCCGCCTGGCGCCGGGAGGCCGCCGACCCGGGCCGGGTGCCGGAGTACGACGACATCCAGGAGGCCGCGGCCGGCGCCGACATCGAGCGCCTCCTGGACCGGCTCGGCCCTGACGTCCCCACCAGCCGCTCCGTCCCGGTGCCGCCCCAGGACGCCGAGGCCCTGCTCGCCCGTTACGGCATCCACACGCTCCCCGTCCTCCCGGCCCCCGACCCGGACACCGCCGTCCGCGCCGCCGCCCGCCTCGGCTACCCGGTGGCCCTCAAGACCACCGCACCCCATCTGCGCCACCGCCCCGACCTCGGCGGCGTACGCCTGGACATCGCCGGCGAGGCCGAACTCCGCCGTACCTACGCCGAATTGACCGACTACCTCGGCTCCCCGGAGGAGCTGCGCCCGGTCGTCCAGTCAATGGTTCCGCGCGGTGTGGACACCGTCGTCCGCGCCGCCATCGACCCCGCCGCCGGCGCCGTCCTCTCCTTCGGCCTGGCCGGGGCGCCCTCCCAGCTGCTCGGCGATATCGCCCACCGCCTCATCCCCGCCACCGACCGCGAGGTCGCCGAGCAGATCCGCTCGATCCGCGCCGCCCCGCTGCTGTTCGGCTGGCGCGGCTCCCAGCCCGTGGACACCGCCGCCCTGGCGGAGCTGCTGCTGCGCGTCTCCCGGCTCGTCGACGACCACCCCGAGGTCGTCGGCGTGGACCTCGAACCGGTCGTCGTCGCCGCCCAGGGCCTCTCCGTCCTGGGCGCCACCGTCCGGCTGGCCCGGCCGCCCGCCACGACTGACCTCGGCCCCCGCCGACTGCCCGTCTACTGAGGCTCTCGCGGCCCGGTACGCCCCGTAAGATGGACCCCATGGCTAAGACCGGTACGACGACCCAGGGGCTGCGCGCGGCGATCGAGCGCAGTGGCTATTACCCGACGCTCGTGGCCGAGGCGGTGCAGGCCGCGGTCGGCGGTGAGCCGGTGGTGTCGTACCTCGTCCATCAAGAGACGACCTTCGACGCCAACGAGGTCCGCCGCCATGTCACGGTCCTGGTCCTGACCGGCACCCGCTTCATCGTCAGCCACACCGACGAGCAGGCCGCCGACGCCACCTCCCCGTCGCCGTACGCCACCACCTCCACCGAGTCCGTCAAGCTGGGCCGGATCTCCTCCGTGGTGCTCAGCCGGGTGGTCGCCAACCCGGAGTCGTACACCCCCGGGCAGCTGCCCCGCGAGGTCGTGCTGACCATCGGCTGGGGCGCGGTCGCCCGCCTGGACCTGGAGCCCGCCGCCTGCGGCGACCCCAACTGCGAGGCGGACCACGGCTACACGGGCTCCTCCACCGCCGACGACCTCTCGCTGCGGGTCAGTGAGGCCGGGGACGGACCGGACTCGGTGCGCGAGACGCTCACCTTCGCCCAGGCGCTCTCCGAGGCCACCGCGGCCACCACCACCCGCTGATGGTCCACACCGCCCCCGCCTGGCCGGAACCCGAACCGCTCGACCCGCTCAGCGCCCCGGTGCCCCGGTACGGCACCGCCTCACTCGCCGATCTGCTGCCCACCATCGCCGCCGGGCTGGGCATATCCGGCCTCACCGGCGCGATGGAGCTGGCCCCCGCCGACCGGGCCTGCGTCTTCCTGATCGACGGCCTCGGCTGGGAGCTGCTGCGCGCCCACCCGGAGGAGGCACCGTTCCTCACCTCGCTCCTGGGTACGTCGTTCAACGGCAGCGGCCGTCCGCTCACCGCGGGCTTCCCGTCCACCACCGCCACCTCCCTCGCCTCGGTCGGCACCGGACTCCCGCCGGGCGCCCACGGCCTGCCCGGCTACACCTGCGAGGACCCGGCGACCGGCGCCCTGATGAACCAGCTGCGCTGGTCCCCGTGGACCGATCCCTACGTCTGGCAGCCGTATCCGACGGTCTTCCAGCTGGCGGACACCGCCGGCATCCACACCTGCCAGGTCTCCGCACCGAACTTCCAGCACACCCCGCTCACCAAGGTCGCGCTCAGCGGCGGCACCTTCCACGGCCGGCTCTCCGGCGAGGAGCGGATGGACCTCGCCGCCGAGCAGCTCGCCGCCGGCGACCGTTCGCTGGTCTACACGTACTACTCCGAGGTCGACGGCAAGGGACACCGCTACGGCGTCAACTCCGACGCCTGGCGCGGCCAGTTGATGTACGTCGACCGGCTCGCGCAGCGGCTGGCCGAGCAGCTGCCGCCGCGCAGCGCGCTCTACATCACCGCCGACCACGGCATGATCGACATCCCCTTCGACCCCGAGTCGCGGATCGACTTCGACGAGGACTGGGAACTGCGCGCCGGCGTACGCCTGTTGGGCGGCGAGGGCCGGGCCCGGCATGTGTACGCCCACCAGGGCGCGGCCGCCGATGTGCTCGCCGTATGGCGCGAGGTGGTCGGCGAGCAGATGTGGGTGGCGAGCCGTGAAGAGGCCATCGCCGCCGGGTGGTTCGGGCCGCGGGTCGACGACCGGGTGCGTGCCCGGATCGGCGATGTCGTCGCGGCCGCCCATGCCGACATGGTGATCATCGCGACGGAACGAGAGCCCCGGGAGTCGGAGATGGTCGGAATGCACGGCTCCATGACCCCGGTGGAGCAGCTGGTGCCGCTCCTGGAAGTCCGCACCTGACCCGTAGTCAACTCGCCCGCACCTCGCCCAGCCCCCTCACGAGCCCGAAAGGCCCGCAACTTCCCATGCCCGAGCTGGTGTTCTTCTCCGGAACGATGGACTGTGGAAAGTCGACACTGGCTCTGCAGATCGAGCACAACCGCTCCTCCCGCGGACTGCAGGGAATGATCTACAGCCGCAACGACCGGGCCGGCCACGGCAAGCTCTCCTCCCGCCTCGGGCTGGTCACCGAGGCCGTCGAGGCGGCGGACGACATGGACTTCTACGCCCATGTCGTCGGCCATCTCTCCTCCGGCGGCCGGGTCGACTACGTCATCGCCGACGAGGCACAGTTCCTCGCTCCCGAACAGATCGACCAGCTCGCCCGGGTCGTCGACGAACTCGAACTGGACGTCTTCGCCTTCGGCATATCCACCGACTTCCGCAGCAAGCTCTTCCCCGGGTCCCAGCGCCTGGTCGAACTGGCCGACCGGGTGGAGGTGCTGCAGGTCGAGGCGCTGTGCTGGTGCGGCGCCCGCGCCACGCACAACGCCCGCACGGTCGGCAACCGGATGGTCGTCGAGGGCGCGCAGGTCGTGGTCGGCGATGTCGTCGGTGACGTGGACGGCCCGTCCGCCGAGGTCGGCTACGAGGTGCTGTGCCGGCGCCACCACCGCCGCCGCCAGACCTCGGCGACCGCCCGCGCGGCCGCGCTCTCCCCGGACGTCCTTCCGGTCGGCGGCGCGCGGTAGGAGGAGCCGCGGGCGGGCTGAGGCGGCGACCGGCGACCCCCGGCGCCGACGGCCTCCCTATGCGCCTCCACACGGCCGTGGGGAGGCCCGCGCCGGACGGCGGACACGGCCCGGTGCGACCGGTGCTCAGCCCTTCTGGATGATCGTGAAGACGGCGCCCTCGCTGTCGGCGACGGTCGCCAGCCTGCCGTGCGCGGAGTCCCTGGCGCCCTCCAGCACCCGTCCGCCCAGCTCGGCCACCCGGCGGGCGGCCGCGTCCGTATCGGAGACCGCGAAGTACGTCATCCAGTGGGAACCCCGGTCACGCGGCAGGGCGCCGCCCACACCGTGGATGCCGGCCACGGGGTGGTCCTTCAGATGCAGCGTCAGATAGTCGAAGCCGGCGTCGTCGTCCGAGGACAGGGGTTCCGTCTCGAAGCCGAAGACATGCTCGTAGAACGGCCCGACGGAGCCGGTGTCCCGGGTGACCAGCTCGTTCCACACCGCGGTGCCCGGCTCCCCGGTGAACGCGGTGCCCATCATCGTCCTGCCCTGCCAGACGCCGAAGATCGCCCCTTGCGGGTCGGAGGCGATCGCCATCCGCCCCGTGTCGTCGTCGGCGTCCAGCGGCCCGACGCCCACCGTCCCACCGCAGGAACGGATCTGTTCGGCGGTCACATCCGCGTCGTCGCTGGCCAGATACGTGGTCCAGGAGACCGGGAGATGGCGGTCGGGGGCCAGCTCGCCGACCCCGGCGACTTCCCGGCCGTCGAGGAAGGCCCGGGCGTACGGACCGAAGTGCTGCGGCCCCGGACGGAACTCCCAGCCGAACAGCGCGCCGTAGAACTCCTGCGTCGCGGGCAGGCTGTGGGCCAGGAGGCTCACCCAGCAGGGCGCGCCGGGCATCCGCCGGGTCGCTGCCTCGGTCGTCATTGTCACTCTCTCCTCGGAGCGTCGGGTGCTGACCATGTGCGGTACGGGCGCGGGTCCCGTCCAGATGCTCGCACCCGGTGACCTGGTGTGCGCCCCGGCCGCGCCGTCGATGGCGCGTTCGCGAGGGAGAATGCCCGTTTTGATGTTCCGCCATCCGTTTCGGCGCGGTTGCGGCAGGGTGTAACTGCGCCATACGGAGGGTGGGCACCCACCTTCTGTACGTAGTCGTCGCTACGCAAGGATGAGTCCCATGAACGCCATCATCACCGCTACCGAACTCGCGAGCGAGTTGGCACGGCCCACCCCGCCGGTGCTCCTGGACGTCCGCTATCAGCTCGGCGGGCCGCCCGGCCGCCCCGAGTACGCGGCCGGCCATGTCCCCGGCGCGGTCTATGTCGATCTCGACAATGAGCTGGCCTCGCCCCCCGGCCCGGCCGGCCGTCACCCGCTCCCCGATCTCGATGTCTTCGCCGGGGCCATGCGGGCCGCGGGTGTCCGCGCGGACCGCCCCGTGGTCGTCTACGACGGCGGTCAGGGCTGGGCGGCCGCCCGCGCCTGGTGGCTGCTGCGCTGGACCGGTCACCCCGATGTGCGGGTGCTGGACGGCGGTCTCGCCGCATGGAAGGCGTCCGGTGGCGCCCTGAGCACCGAGCAACCGGCGCCGCCGGCCGGGGACTTCACACCCCTGCCCGGTGCGGTGCCGCTGCTCACGGCGGACGACGCGGCCGCCCTGGCCCGCCGCGGACTCCTGCTGGACGCCCGCGCCGCCGAGCGCTACCGCGGCGAGGTCGAGCCCATCGACCGGGTCGCCGGCCATATCCCGGGCGCCGTGTCCGCGCCGACGACCGAGAACGTCGTCGAGGGCGACACCGTCTTCCGTGACGCCGCGGACCTGGCCAAGCGGTTCGCGTCGCTGGGTGCCACCGCGGACGTGGAGGTCGGCGTCTACTGCGGCTCCGGGGTCTCCGCCGCCCATCAGGTGCTGGCCCTCGAGGTCGCGGGCATCCCCGCCGCGCTGTACGTCGGCTCCTGGAGCGAGTGGTCGGCCGACCCGTCCCGTCCGGTCGCCACCGGCCCGCAGCCCGGCTGAGCCCCCGCCGGGCCCCGTCACGAGGCCCCGCACAACGCCGTCCGCCCGCCCCTTGCTTCCGGGGCGGGCGGACGGCTTTACGCGCTGGGGGCAGCGGCCCCGTTACTCCGGCTTCTTGCGCCGGGTGCCGAAGACGATCTCGTCCCAACTGGGCACCGCGGCACGGCGCCCGGGCCGTACACCGTCCGCCTCGGCCTGCCGGTCCGTCGTCCCGGTCAGCCGGTCACGATGCCCGGCCACCGCGCGCGGCATCAGCACATCGGCGTACGCGGAACCCGCGCCCGCACCCGCGCTCGCCGCCGGGGCCGGCGGCTCCTCGACCTCGGCCTCGGACTCCTCATCGCTCTGCGGCGACTTCACGCTCTCCGGTACGACCATGTCGCCACGGAAGCTCGGCACCGCCTCCAGCAGGCTGGTCAGCGAATCCCGCTCCCGCTCACCCGTGGCCTCCTCCGCGACCCGCGGCTCGTCGTCCTCACCGCCGGACTGCGCCGCGCGCTCACCGCGCTCGGACGACTGCCGGTCCAGGGCGCGGTCCAGCGGCCGGTCGCGCGGCAGCCGCGCGATCCGCGGCACGAACGGGAAGCTCGGCTCGGGCGTGTCGTCGCTCTCGCCGATCAGCGCCCGGGCCTCGTCGTCCACGGCCTGGACGAGCCGCCGCGGCGGGTCGTAGGTCCAGCTCGCAGAGTGCGGTTCGGTCGCGACGCGGTAGACCAGCAGCACCTCCCAGGTGCCGTCGTCCCGGCGCCAGGAGTCCCACTGGACGCTCTCCTTGTCGGCGCCGCGCAGCAGCAGCCGCTCCGCGACCGCCTCACCGAGTTGCGGACCGGTGTTCTCGCCGGGGCGCCGCACCGGGGTCTTACGGGCCCGCTCGGCCATGAACGCACGCTCGGCGAGCACCGGACCCTCGAAGCGGCGCACCCGGTCGACGGGGATGCCGGCGAGCTGGGCGACCTCTTCGGCGGAGGCACCGGCTCTTATACGCGCCTGGATGTCCCGCGGCCGCAGGTGGCTCTCGACCTCGATCTCGATCTGGCCGAGGCGCGCGCGGTCATTGCGGACGGCGGCGCGCAGCCGTTCGTCGATCGGAAGCGTGTACTCGGTGCTGTCCGCAGCTTTGAGCACCAGCCGTGTGCCGTCGTTGGAGACGGCCACGACACGCAGTTCGGGCATGGGGACCTCCCGGGTGGTGCCTGCCGACGTCACGTGCGTCGCTGCTTCCGCTAGTCGAGTGTGGCCTGCCCGGGTGCAGCCTGCCACAACATTGCCGAGTTGCCCGGCGTGTCGGGGCTTGGCCCTGAAACGCCGTTATGACACGGTTACCAGTTCGCCACGCTCAGTGACCATGTCGCTTGCCTTGCCGCCGTGCACCCGTGCGGAGCGGCGGCGCCCCGGGTGAGTGCCGCCTTCAGGGCCCCTCCCGCGGGTTCCGGGCAGCCGGACGGGAACCGGGGCCAGGGCTCGCCACAGTACTCCATTTGGACCACTTAGGTGGACCGCCGCGCCGCCGAACTTCTGGGTGGGCAAGGGTGTTCGGTCGTCTTGTCGACGTCTCTACCTGGCACTCAGGTGGCGAGTTTCACAGATTCCCCAAAATCGGAACTAATGGCTCCGCCGAATGGTCACTTCTCCATGCAAGATGGATCGAAGGGGCTATCAAAGGTTGGAGATGGACGAAGAAACCGAAACCGACACGAAGAAGAAGGAGAGGCGGATAGACCTGAGCGTGGCTCAGGTAGCCGGCAGTGCGCTCGCCGCGGCCGCCGCCGCGTACCTCGCGGGCCGGCTCGGCGTCTACGGAACGATCATCGGCGCGGGTCTGGTCAGTGTCGTGGCCACCACCGGCGGCTCGATATTCCAGCACCTGTTCCGGCGCACCGGCGAACAGCTCAAGGAGGCGACGGTCACCACTCGGCCGAAGCCGCGCCGCTCCTCCTCCACCCGCACTCGATCCACCACACCGCACGCACGGCAGGCCGAGCCCACGATGGTGCTGCCGACCTTCGACAAGCAGGGCACGGAGGACAAGGTCACCTCCGTCGCCGCCAGGACACCCGGGCGCGACACCGCCCGTACCCAGCTCATCCCGCGGGCCGAAGAGGCCCGCCGCCGTGATCCGGCGAGCGCCCACCCGCAGTCCGACGACGCGACGCGGATGCTGCGCGCCGCCGGCCATGGCGCGATCGGCGCCCCGCGTACGGCGGACGGCGCGGGCCGGGGGCGGCCCGCCGACCGGACGCAGCTGGTGCCGCGCCTCGACGAGCGGACCATGGCGCCCGCCCGTCCGGCCGGTCCGCCCGCGCGGCACCCGGCCGGACCGCCCGAGGAGCTCGGCACCACGACGTACGGCACCCGGCTGCGCGGCTGGAAGCGGCCGGCGCTCGGCGCGCTCGCGGTCTTCGTGCTCGCGATGGGGGCGGTCACCGCCACCGAGCTGGTCACCGGGCAGACGCCGAGCGGCGAGAAGGGCACCACGCTGAGCCACCTCACCCACACCGGGGGAGGGGGCGGACAGCAGCCTGGTTCGCCGCAGTCGCCCGGTCCCGGTTCCCCGGAGCACGGCAAGCGCCACGGCAACGACGGTGAGCCGAGCCCGGACCCGGGCACGTCGGAGGACCCCGGCACGGACAAGAAGAAGGACGGCGACGCCCCGTCGCCGGCCCCGAGCCCGTCCGACGGCGACAAGACGTCGCCGGACCCCGGCACGCCCTCGTCCCCGGACCCGTCCCCGAGCGGTTCCGCCGGCGACGGTGGCACCGGCAACGACGACGGTTCGACCGGCGGCGAGGACCAGGGGGACCGGCAGAACCAGCAGGAGTCCGATGCGCAGGACCCGGTCCCCGGAGCCTCCTGACCCCGGCCGGCGGTCCGAAGGATCCGAAGGAACGGACCGCTCGCTCGGGCGGACCCCGCGACGGACGTGCCCCGGTGCCCCTTATGGGTGCCGGGGCACATCCGTCGTCGTCGGTCAGTCCCCCAGGACCCGCCGCAGATACGGGTTGGCGAACCGGCGCTCCGGGTCCAGCCGGTCGCGCACCGCGGTGAACTCACCGAACCGCGGATAGACATCGGCGAGCGAGGCGGCGTCGCGGGTGTGCAGCTTCCCCCAGTGCGGACGCCCCTCGTGCGCCGTCATGATCCGCTCGGCGGCCGCGAAGTACGCCTGGTGCGGTGTGCCGCGGTACATGTGCACGGCGAGGTACACGGTGTCCCGGCCCGAAGCGGTGGACAGCGGAATGTCGTCGGCCGGCGCGGTGCGCACCTCCACCGGGAAGCTGACCTTGAAGTCGGAGCGCTCCACCAGGGCCTTCAGCTCACCCAGCGCCGCGACCGCGGCCGCACGGGGCAGCGCGTACTCCATCTCCACGAACCGCACCCGCCGCGGCGAGGTGAACACCTTGTAGGGGATGTCGGTGTACGTACGGGCCGACAGCGCGCGGCTGGAGATCTTGGCGATGCCCGGTATGGCGGCCGGCACCGCCCGGCCGACGGCGCAGGCGAGTTGGAAGACCCCGTTGGACAGCAGCTCGTCCTCGATCCAGCCGCTGACCTTCCCGGGGGGCGCCGCCGGGCCCTGGCTGCGGTTGTTGCGCTTGGTGTTGCAGCTGCCGGTGTGCGGGAACCAGTAGAACTCGAAGTGTTCGTTCTCGGCGACCAGCTCGTCGAACCGGTCCGTCACCTCGTCGAAGGGCATCGGCTCCTCGCGGGCGGTCAGCAGGAACTCCGGCTCCACGGCGAAGGTGAGCTCGCTGATCACGCCGAGCGCGCCCAGGCCCAGCCGCGCCGACGCGAAGACCTCCGGGTTCTCCTCGGCGGAACAGGTCAGGACCGAGCCGTCGGCGGTGACCAGTTCGAGGGCGGTGATCTGGGCGGCGATCGACGCCGAGTCGCGGCCCGTCCCATGGGTGCCGGTGCCGGCCGCCCCGGAGACGGTCTGCTCCATGATGTCGCCCATGTTGGTCAGCGACAGCCCGTGCGCGGCCAGCGTCTCGTTGAGGTGCTTGAGCGGCGTACCGGCCGCCACCGTCACCGTCCCGGCCCCGCGGTCGACGTTACGGATTCCGGTCAGCCGCTCGGGGCGGATCAGCAGTCCGTCGGTGACGGCCGCCGGGGTGAAGGAGTGCCCGGTGCCGGCCGCCTTGACCGTCAGTCCGTCCGCGGCGGCGGAGCGGACCGCGGCCGCCAGCTCCTCGGTGCTCGCCGGGGCCACGCTCCGGGCAGGGCGGGCGGTGACATTGCCCGCCCAGTTGCGCCAGGGTCCGTTGGTCGGAGCACGCCCTCCCGAGCCGCCGACGGCGTTGCTGACTGCCATGGTGACGTCCCCTCCCTCCGCGCGGGCCGGCCGCGTACGGCCGCCGTTGGTGTGAGCGCATGATGTCAGTCACCGACGCGACATCCAGGTGGGGTGACGGGAATCACAGGGGCGGGGAACCGGTCGGAATCAACCGGCTCCCGGACATGTCGTACCGCCGGTAACAAGCAAGCGGGCGGCGGCCGTTCACCAACGTGCGCCGGATCGGCCCTGTGTGCCCCGAGCTCCGCCGGACCGGCCCTACGCCCCCACGCTCTCCTCGCCCTGCCGCTCCGGGTCGCCCTGGCCGGGCAGCCCGCCGGCCGCGGCCGGGCCCGCCACCGGAGCGGTGGGCTGCGGACGGAGCCTGCGGTAGCCGGCGAACGCCACCAGCGCGGCGAGGAGTCCGGCCGCTCCCGGCACGAGATAGCCGCGGGCGGCCCCCGCGGCGTCCACCACCCAGCCGGCCGCCGACGACCCCAGCGCGACGCCCACCGCCAGGCCGGTGCTGGTCCAGGTCATGCCCTCGGTCAGCTGCGACCGCGGGACATGCTCCTCGATCAGCGCCATCGTGGTCACCATCGTCGGGGCGACGGACAGCCCCGCGACGAACAGCGCGACGGCCAGCAGCGGCAGCGAACCCACCAGCTGCAGTGGCACCATGCTCACCGCCATCACACAGACCCCCACCACCCACCGCCGGGACGCATGCCCCTTGAGGTGCAGCAGCCCGAAGACGGCACCGGCCAGACACGAGCCGAGCGCATAGACCGCCAGTACCAGGCTGGCCGCTGCCTTGTGCCCGACCTCCTCGGCGAACGCCACGGTCACCACATCGATCGCCCCGAAGATCGCGCCGGTCGCCACGAACGTCACCACCAGCACCTGCAGCCCCCGTGAGCCCAGCGCCGACCCCTTGGCGTGCTGCTCCCGCGGATGCGGCACCGGCTCCGTCGCACGCTGCGCCGTCAGCCAGAAGACCCCGACGGCCAGAAAAACGGCGGCCAGCAGCGGACCGGCTTCCGGGAACCACGCGGTGGACAGGCCGATGGACAGGATCGGCCCGAAGATGAAGCACATCTCGTCGACGATCGACTCCCACGAATACGCGGTGTGCAGCTCGCGCGGGGAGCCCCGGTAGATCTCCGCCCAGCGCGCCCGGATCATCGAGCCGACGCTCGGCACACACCCCACACAGGCCGCGAAGACGAACAGGGTCCAGTCCGGCCAGCGCTGCTGCGCACTCAGCAGCAGACCGGCGACCGCGGCGATCGACACCAGGGTGGCCGGACGCAGCACCCGGCTCTGGCCGTGCCGGTCCACCAGCCGGGAGATCTGCGGGCCGAGGACCGCGGCCGACAGCGCGAGCGTCGCGGACAGCGCGCCCGCCAGGCCGTAGCGGCCGGTCAGCTGGGAGATCATCGTGACGATGCCGATGCCCATCATCGACAGGGGCATCCGGCCCAGGAGCCCGGCGGTGGAGAACGACTTGGTGCCGGGGCGGCCGAATATGGCGCGGTAGGGACTGGGCAACGGGGAGGCTCCGCCGGTGAGGACCGAAGATCGGTAAGGGACGTCTGTGGCCGATACAGCTTACGGGTGGTGGGCCGCCGGCCGCCTCCGGATTCCCGGCGACGCCTCCGTGCCCGTCGGCCCGGTCCGCGCCGGGCCCTGGCCGCCGCCCCCAGGGGAAGGGTGGCAGGATCGATGGCATGCCCGAACAGCGCGATCCCAGCCCCTATGACGCCCTGCTGCTGCTGTCGTTCGGCGGCCCCGAAGGCCCCGACGACGTCGTCCCGTTCCTGGAGAACGTGACCCGCGGCCGCGGCATCCCCCGTGAGCGCCTCAAGGAGGTGGGGCAGCACTACTTCCTGTTCGGCGGCGTCAGCCCCATCAACGCACAGAACCGGGAACTGCTGGACGCGCTGCGCAGCGACTTCGCCGAGAGCGGCCTGGACCTGCCCGTCTACTGGGGCAACCGCAACTGGGCGCCCTACCTGACCGACACCCTGCGCACCATGGTGCACGACGGCCACCGCCGGATCGCCGTCCTGGCGACCAGCGCCTACGCCTCGTACTCGGGCTGCCGGCAGTACCGCGAGAACCTCGCCGACGCGCTCGCCACCCTGCAGTCCGAGGGCCTGCCGGTGCCGGAGGTCGACAAACTGCGGCACTACTTCAACCACCCCGGTTTCGTCCGCCCCATGGTCGACGGGGTGCTGGCGTCCCTCGCCGAACTGCCCCAGGACGTGCGGGACGGCGCCCATCTCGCCTTCACCACGCACTCCATCCCCACGGCCGCCGCCGACACCTCCGGCACACCCGGCGACCACACCCGGGGCGGCGAGGGCGGCGCCTATGTCGCCCAGCACCTGGACGTGGCACGGACGATCGCGGACGCCGTCCGTGCGGAGACCGGTGTGGACCACCCCTGGCGGCTCGTCTACCAGTCCCGCAGCGGCGCCCCGCACATCCCCTGGCTGGAGCCGGACATCTGCGACCACCTGGAAGAGCAGCACACCGCGGGCGTCCCGGCCGTCGTCATGGCCCCCATCGGGTTCGTCTCCGACCACATGGAGGTCAAGTACGACCTCGACACCGAGGCCACCGCCAAGGCCGCCGAACTGGGACTGCCGGTCGCCCGGTCGGCCACCGTGGGCGCCGACCCCCGGTTCGCCGCGGCCGTCCGCGACCTCCTCCTGGAACGCGCCGCCACCGAACGGGGCGGCACCCCGGAGCGCTGCGCCCTGGGCGCCCTCGCCGCGAGCCACGACCTGTGTCCGGTCGGCTGCTGCCCCGCGCGCGCACCGCGCCCGGCCGCGGCCGGCGCCGACTGGCGGGGCCCGGTCGCCGAGGCCCCCGCGTAAGCCCGTACGCCCGCCCGACCACCGCTCGCCCGAGCAAGGAGCATCGTGCCCGATCCGCTGCACCCCGACGCCCCGCAGACCGACCCGGCGCAGACCGAAGCGCTGTACGACGAACTTCTCGAACTGGCCCTGGAGGCCGCCCGCCGCGCGGGGACCCTGCTGCGCGACGGCCGGCCCGCCGACCTCGGTGTGGCCGCCACCAAGTCCAGCCCCATCGACGTCGTCACCGAGATGGACATCGCCTCCGAGAAGCTGATCACCGGCTTCATCGGGGAGCGCCGCCCCGACGACGGCTTCCTGGGGGAGGAGGGCGCCAGCACCGACGGCACCAGCGGTATCCGCTGGGTCATCGACCCCGTCGACGGCACCGTCAACTACCTCTACGGGCTGCCGTCCTGGTCGGTGTCCATCGCGGCGGAGAAGGACGGCGAGGTGGTCGTCGGGGTCGTCGCCGCCCCGATGCGCGGGGAGACCTACCACGCCGTCCTGGGTCGTGGCGCGTTCAACAACGGCGAGCGCATCCGGCACCGGCCCGCCCCGCCGCTCTCCCAGGCGCTGCTCGGCACCGGTTTCTCCTACCTCGCCGAGCGCCGGGCCGCACAGGCCGAGGTGCTGCGCACGCTGCTGCCGCAGGTCCGCGACATCCGGCGCGGCGGCTCGGCCGCGATCGACCTGTGCGATGTGGCCTGCGGCCGGCTCGACGCCTACTACGAGCGTGGCCTGAACCCCTGGGACATGGCGGCCGGCGCCCTGATCGCCCGCGAGGCCGGTGCGCTCACCGGCGGCCGCCCCGGCCGCGCGGTCTCCCTGGAGCTGACCCTCGCCGCCTCCCCGGACCTCTTCGCGCAGCTCCAGCCGCTTCTGGACGAGCTCGGCGCCTGGCACGACTGACCGGACCCCCGTCCGGGCACGACAGCGCCCCGGCACCATCCCCTGGATGCCGGGGCGCTGTCGTCGTGCGCAGTGGAGCGGTCAGGCGTTGCTGACCGCTCCATAACGCACGCCGTGCTCGGTCGCCAGTCGCTGCAGGTCCTCGAGCTCCGCCTGCTCGACCTCGGCGAGGAAGTCATCGCCCGCAGCGCGGGCCCGGTCCAGATCGGCTTCGGTGTTCTGTATGCGCTGCAAAATGCCTGCGGTGAACGCGTCCATGTGCGCCCCCTCGTCGTGGGTCGGTGGGCACGGGGGTGTGCCGACGGGTGGGTCGATCACGGCGTGGTCCCTGCGATGGATCAGTCCATGGCAAGTAGCCGGAGAAACAGGGCGTGATCGCGGGTGTGCAGTCGTCCTCCCCATCCGCCACCTCAGGGAAACCTCAACCCGCCCGGGAATCCTGCCCGTCGGGCCCTCGGCCCCGCCCTCCACCCACCCCGCACCCCTCTTACCGCCGGTTTATGGCTCTTGGGGGCAGGATGGAAGAGCTTTCAGACATGTTTTTGCTGCCCGCAAGGGCCCTGAGGAAGGACTAGCGACGTGCGTGTTCTCGTCGTCGAGGACGAGCAGCTGCTCGCCGATGCGGTGGCCACCGGACTACGCCGGGAGGCCATGGCGGTCGACGTGGTCTACGACGGCGCTGCCGCTCTGGAACGGATCGCGGTCAACGACTACGACGTCGTGGTGCTCGACCGTGACCTTCCGGTCGTCCACGGTGACGACGTCTGCCGCAAGATCGTCGAGCTGGGGATGCCCACCCGCGTCCTGATGCTCACCGCCTCCGGCGACGTCAGCGACCGCGTCGAGGGCCTGGAGATCGGCGCGGACGACTACCTTCCCAAGCCCTTCGCCTTCACCGAGCTGACCGCCCGGGTGCGCGCCCTGGGACGCCGTACGACCGTCGCGCTGCCGCCCGTACTGGAGCGGGCCGGCATCAAGCTCGACCCCAATCGCCGTGAGGTCTTCCGCGACGGCAAGGAGGTCCAGCTCGCACCGAAGGAGTTCGCGGTGCTGGAGGTCCTGATGCGCAGCGAGGGTACGGTCGTCTCGGCCGAGCAGCTCCTGGAGAAGGCCTGGGACGAGAACACCGACCCGTTCACCAACGTCGTACGGGTCACGGTCATGACCCTGCGGCGCAAGCTCGGCGAGCCCGCGGTGATCGTCACCGTCCCGGGCTCGGGATACCGGATCTGACGGAATGCCCTCCCTGCCTTCGTTCTCCAAGGCGGCCGGCCCCCCGCCGTCCGCTCCGCCCAAGCCCACGTGGGACCCCCGGCCGGTCAATGTCCGGCCCTTCCCGTGGCTGCGCCCCACGATCCGGATACGGCTGACGCTGCTGTACGGCGGCATGTTCCTGATGGCCGGCATCGTGCTGCTGACGATCATCTACATGCTGGCCGCGGACGCGCTGCACGACGGCAGCGCGCTGCCGCTGAAGATCCTCGGCGGCAAGTTCCAGTCGACCAGTGACATCTGTGACCTGCCCACCGAGACGTCCGGGCAGCTGCTCCAGGAAGCCGTCAACAGCTGTCTGCAGCATCAGCGGGCAGTGGCGCTCAACAGCCTCCTCAACCGCTCCCTGCTGGCCCTGCTCGGCCTGACGGTGGTGGCGTTCGCTTTCGGTTATGCGATGGCGGGGCGGGTGTTGTCGCCGTTGGGGCGGATCACGCGGACGGCGCAGCGGGTGGCGGGTTCGGATCTTCATCGGCGGATCGAGCTGGGGGGTCCGGATGATGAGCTGAAGGAGCTGGCGGACACGTTCGATCAGATGCTGGACCGGTTGGACCGGGCTTTTGAGTCGCAGCGGCGGTTCGTGGCGAATGCGTCGCATGAGCTGCGGACGCCGTTGGCGATCAATCGGACGTTGCTGGAGGTGCAGCTGGCCGATCCGGCGGCGTCGCCGGAGCTGGCGCAGCTGGGCAAGACGCTGCTGGCGACCAATGAGCGCAGTGAGCAGCTGGTGGAGGGGTTGTTGTTGCTGGCGCGCAGTGAGAACAAGGTGGTGGACAAGAAGCCGGTCGATCTGTCGGAGGTCGCGGCGCAGGCGGTGGACCAGACGCGGGAGGAGGCGCACGCCAAGGGGGTGGAGCTGCGGGGGGTGCGTCATCAGGTGCTGGTGCAGGGCAATGGTGTGCTGTTGGAGCGGATCGCGTTGAATCTGGTGCAGAACGCGGTGCGCTACAACGTGCCGGAGGAGGGGTGGGTCGAGGTGGTGACCGAGCCGCAGCCGGGGTGTGCGGTGCTGGTGGTCGCCAATACGGGGCCGGTGGTTCCCGCGTACGAGGTGGAGAATCTCTTCGAGCCCTTCCGGCGGCTGCGGACCGAGCGCACCGGCAGCGACAAGGGCGTCGGTCTGGGCCTGTCCATCGTCCGGTCGGTGGTCCGCGCCCACGACGGCACCATCACCGCGCAGCCACGCGAGGGCGGCGGACTCGTCATGAGGGTCGTCCTGCCGCTCTGATGCAGGCCAGAGGGCGGTTGTACGCCCGCTGGAGCCCCTGTGCGCCCCCGTGGGCAGTCGTCGGACATCTGTGCGTACGATCGCTCGTCTCGTGGCCGTACACCGCCTCGCCTCCCGGTTTGACGAGAAGGGGGGTCGGCGTGGATCCTTCGCCGAGTTCGCTTTGCGCGGAATTGAACCGGTCCGCCCGCCGGCCTTTGTGTGTGTGATCCCTCACAGGCGCGAAATTCCGGCCATCTACCCTCTGTGATCAAAACGCCCTCCGGAATGCCGGGGAAGTCCGGGTTTCCGGGGGGTCAGATCACGGGAAGTACAGGTGATGGGCTGCGCGAGGTGCGACATTCGGACCGTGTACGGTCCTGATCGCCATCCAAACCGATCACCTCTTCAGGGGTGCGGTTGGGTGTCGATTGAGTAACAGACCTTGATGTGAGGCAAAATCTCCGCCTCAGGTCGGGCACAAGTCCGGCCTCTCACGCGTTACGAGCGCTGAGACACCGCAGACACCCAGAGGGGGAGAGCGAAAATGGCTACGGATTACGACACCCCACGCAAGACCGACGACGACCTCAACGAGGACAGCATTGAAGAGCTGAAGTCGCGGCGGAACGACAAGTCCGCCTCGGCCGTCGACGTCGACGAGTTCGAGCAGGCCGAGGGCCTGGAGCTGCCAGGCGCCGACCTGTCCAACGAAGAGCTCGCCGTGCGCGTGCTGCCCAAGCAGCAGGACGAGTTCACGTGCATGAGCTGCTTCCTGGTCCACCACCGCAGCCAGCTCGCTGCGGAGGACAAGAACGGGCAGCCGATCTGCCGCGACTGCGCGGCCTGAGACCGGGCTGCGCCGTGGCAGGCGTGAACCCGTTCCGTAAGGGACCCAAGGGCGCCGAAGGCCCGGCGGCCGGCGCACGATCACGCGAGGAAACCGCGCCCGTGCCCGCCGACCCGACCGCCCTCCCCGCGGAGCGGACGACCGGTGCATCACAGGAGCGAGGCCGCACGGCCTCGCTCGCGGCCATGCTCGGCCGCGGTGCCGGAAGAGGCGGCGGCAGGGTGCGGGCGGGGCTCGCCGTGATCGCCGACCGGATCATCGACCTCGCCCCGCGGATCCCGGTCCGCGACCTCGCCACCCTGCGCGCCCAGTTCCCCGGACTGACCCCCGAGGACCTGGCCGACAAGCTCGTCGCGGGCGCCTGCAACGGCACCGCCACCGTCGGAGCGGGCGTCGGCGCGGCAGCGATGCTGCCCGTACCGCCCGCCATGCCGGCCGAGCTGGCCGCCGAGGTCACCGGCGTCGCCTCGGTCGAGATCAAGCTGATCGCCGAGCTCCACGAGGTCTACGGCCTCAGGCCCGCGGGCAACTTCCGGCAGCGGGGGATGGCCTATCTGGCGTCCTGGACGGAGGAGCGGGGCGTCGAGATCACCAAGCCGGCCACGCTGAACTTCGCCCTCGGTATGCAGATGAGGCGTGAACTGCGCCAGCAGATCATGAAGCGCACGCTGCGCAACCTCCCCAACCTCATCCCGTTCATGATCGGCGCCTCCGTCGGCGCGTTCATGAACCGCAGGGACACCCGGAAACTCGCGGACAAGATCCGTAAGGACCTGCGCACGAAGCAGGTCCCCTGGGACGCCCTCCCCGGCTCCGCCCCGGCCGCCCTGACGGACGGCGAGCGGACCGGACAGCCCCCGCCCCCGGCAGGCGGCTGAAGCCGCCTCCGCCGGCCAGCGGTCAGGCGCGTACGGCCGCCAGCGCGGCCACCAGCCGCTCCGGCTCCCGCGTCGAGAGATAGGCGTACGGTGTCGGGTCCTGCGGGTCCGTGATCTCCACCCGTACCGCGGTGCGGATGTAGCTGCGCAGCAGCATGAACGCACGGGCATCGGCCTTGTGCGTACGCCACGCCAGCGCCTCGTCCGCGTCCAGCACCTGTGCCTCGCCCAGCGCCGTCGCCGGGATCTTCGCGTCACCGGCGATCAGGGCGCCGCCCACCACCCGGATCCGTGCCGAGCCGTACGCGCTCACCGCCACCGCGGACAGCGCCGTGCCGCCGATCAGTCCGCCGAGCATCGGGAGTGTCCCCACCGGCAGCAGCATCACGGCACAGGCGACGCCGGCCAGTGCGGCGATCACCCACCAGGACCGGGGCGCGGTGAGACGTTCTTCGTACGACTGCATGGCTCCAGCTTGGCACGGCGGCGCGGGCCCGTTACGCGCGCGGGTAGGGTCTGCACTCGTGAGTGGAACTGACGAACCCAGAGCACGGCTGACGCCACCGGCGGACGCCGTCGCTCCGGTCCGGCATGCCGAGGCGCCGGCACCCGGAGAACTCCTCGGCGCGCACTACGACCGGTGCTTCGGCTGTGGCACGGGCCAGCCCCACGGTCTGCACCTGGAGGCGCGGGCCGGTGACGGCGTGAGCGTGTCCGCCGAGTTCACCGTCAAGGAGGCCCACCAGGGCGCGCCCGGCCTGGCGCACGGCGGCGTGCTGGCCACCGCGCTGGACGAGACGCTCGGCTCGCTGAACTGGCTGCTGCGGGTGATCGCGGTGACCGGCCGGCTGGAGACCGACTTCGTACGGCCGGTGCCGCTGGGCACCGTGCTGCACCTGGACGCGCGGGTCACCGCCGTGCACGGCAGGAAGATCTACTCGACGGCCGTGGGGCGCATAGGCGGCCCGGACGGCCCGGTCGCGGTGCGTGCCGAGGCCGTCTTCATCGAGGTGAAGGTCGACCACTTCATCGACAACGGAAGGACCGAGGAGATCCAGGCGGCGATGGCCGACCCGGACCAGGTCAAACGAGCGCGTGCCTTCGAGGTGAACCCGTGAGTCAGGTACGGAATCCGGTGGATGTGCTGCTGCGCCGGCTGGACCCGGACGTGCCCGTGCCGTCGTACGGGCATCCCGGCGACGCGGGCGTGGATCTGGTGACCACCGAGGCCGCCGAGCTGGCGCCGGGCGAGCGCGCCGTACTGCCCACCGGGGTGTCGATCGCGCTGCCCGACGGCTACGCGGCATTTGTGCACCCGCGGTCGGGGCTGGCCGCGCGCTGCGGACTGGCGCTGGTGAATGCCCCCGGGACGGTGGATGCCGGGTACCGTGGAGAGATCAAGGTGATCGTGGTCAATCTGGACCCGCGCGACAGTGTGCGGTTCGAACGATTCGACCGGATCGCCCAACTGGTCGTCCAGCAGGTCGAGAAGGTGCGCTTCCACGAGGTGGCGGAACTTCCCGGCTCGGCGCGGGCCGAGGGGGGATTCGGTTCCACCGGCGGTCATGCGGCGGTGGGCGGCTCCACGGGCGGGAATGAATACGCATCGGTCGGTGCCGACCGGGAAGGACAGTGACGTGTTCGGACGTCGCAAGAAGAACGAGGCTCCTGAAGAGTCGGCCAAGGACACCGCGCTCGCCGACGAGCGAGCGGTGGGCGACGCCGACGAGGACGAGGCGGCGCAGCAGCGGCTCAGTCTTCCGCCCGCGCCGCGTCCCGACGGTCCCTGGGACGCGTCGGAGGTCTCCGAGCCCGGCGAGGGCCGGGTGGACCTCGGCGGGCTGTTCGTGCCCGGTGTCGAGGGCATGGAACTCCGGGTGGAGGTCGCCGGTGACGCCATCGTCGCCGCGACCGTGGTGCTGCAGGACAGCGCCGTACAGCTGCAGGCCTTCGCCGCTCCCAAGAACGAGGGCATCTGGGGCGAGGTCCGTGAGGAGATCGCCTCCGGCATCACCCAGCAGGGCGGGGTCATCGACGAGGTCGAGGGCCCGCTGGGCTGGGAGCTGCGCGCCCAGGTACCCGTACAGCTGCCGGACGGCACCAACGGGGTGCAGGTCGTGCGCTTCATCGGTGTCGACGGTCCGCGGTGGTTCCTGCGTGGTGTGATCTCCGGCCAGGGCGCGGTGCAGCCGCAGGCCGCGGGTGTGCTGGAGCACATCTTCCGGGACACCGTGATCATCCGCGGCGATGCCCCGATGGCGCCCCGCGACCCGATCGTCCTGAAGCTGCCGGACGACGCCCAGATGGTGCCGGACGGTGTGCAGCAGGAGCAGGTCGAGCAGTCGCGCTTCGGCGGCGGTGTGGAGCGTCTGGAGCGCGGACCGGAGATCACCGAGATCCGCTGAGCACCTCGCGCCGCGAAGCGGTGCGAACGCGTCCGCATCTCGGCCGGATGCCGACGGTCGTAAGGGCTCGTGCCCCCTTTGAGGGGGCGCGAGCCCTTGTTGTTTGTGCAGGTCAGATCCAGACGCGTATGAAGTCCGTCAACGGAGCGCTAATGGCCGTAAGGGAGGCGTCAACAGCGTTCAAGCCGCGTGGGAAGGACGCTTTGCTTTGGGGGTCCTCATCCCCCATCCATCTAGGAGCACACGATGGCCGACGTGGCCTTCGTCGTCGTCACGATCGCGGTCTTCGCGCTGGTGGCTCTCGTCGCCAAGGGGGTGACGAAGCTGTGACCATCGAGAACATCGTCGGCTTGATCGTTGCCGTCGCCCTGCTGGGATACCTGGTCCTCGCCCTCGTCTTCCCGGAGAGGTTCTGAGCACCGTATGAGCCCCGTTCTCGCAGGTGTGCTCCAGCTGATAGCGCTCACCGCGGCGCTCGCCCTGGCGTACCGCCCCCTCGGCGACTACATGGCCGCCGTCTACAGTTCCCCCAAGCACCTCCGTGCCGAGAAGGTCATCTACCGCTGCATCGGCGCCAATGCGGACGCCCAGATGCGCTGGCCGGCCTATCTGCGCGGCGTCCTGGCGTTCTCCGTGGTGGGCGTGCTCCTCCTCTACCTGCTGCAGCGCCTCCAGGGCGGGATGCCGCTGTCCCTCGGCTTCGCGTCGATCAGCCCGGACCAGGCGTTCAATACCGCCGCCTCCTTCGTCGCCAACACCAACTGGCAGTCCTACAGCGGCGAGCAGGCCATGGGCCACGTCGTGCAGACCGCCGGCCTCGCGGTGCAGAACTTCGTCTCCGCTGCCACCGGCATGGCCGTCGCCATCGCCCTGGTCCGCGGCTTCACCCGCTCCCGCACCGGCGATCTCGGCAACTTCTGGGCCGACCTGGTCCGCGGCACCGTACGGGTACTCGTGCCGATCGCCGTCATCAGCGCTGTCGTCCTGGTGGCCTGTGGTGCCATCCAGAACTTCTCCGGCATCCACGAGGTCGGCCAGTTCATGGGCGGCTCCCAGCAGACCAACGGCGGTGCGGTCGCCTCCCAGGAGGTCATCAAGGAACTGGGCACCAACGGGGGCGGCTACTTCAACGCCAACTCCGCCCACCCCTTCGAGAACCCCGGCGCTTTCACCAACCTCTTCGAGGTCTTCCTGATCCTCGTCATCCCCTTCGCGATGACCCGCACCTTCGGCAAGCTCGTCGGGAACGTGAAGCAGGGCTACGCCGTCCTCGCCACGATGGGCATCATCTGGCTCGGCTTCACGGCGCTGATGCTGTGGACCGAGTTCGCCCACGGCGGCCCGGCCCTGCAGGCCGCGGGCGCCGCCATGGAAGGCAAGGAGACCCGCTTCGGGGTCGGCGGCTCCTCGATCTTCTCGGTGGCCACCACCCTCACCTCCACCGGCGCGGTCGACTCCTTCCACTCCTCGTTCACGGCCTTCGGCGGCGGGATCCAGCTGCTCGGCATGATGCTGGGCGAGATCGCTCCCGGCGGTGTCGGCTCCGGCCTCTACGGCATGCTCGTGATGGCGATCATCGCGGTGTTCATCGCCGGACTGATGGTGGGCCGCACGCCCGAATACCTCGGCAAGAAGATCGGCACCCGCGAGATCAAGCTCGCCGCCTGCTACATCCTCATCACCCCGACGCTGGTCCTCGGCTTCACCGCCGCCTCGATGGTCCTGCCCGACGCGCTGGGCTCGATGCTCAACACCAAGGCGCTGGGCGCCGGTTCGCACGGCTTCTCCGAGGTGCTGTACGCCTTCACCTCCGGCGCCAACAACAACGGCTCCGCGTTCGGCGGCCTCAATGCCAACACCCCCTGGTACAACACCACGATCGGTCTGGCGATGCTGCTCGGCCGCTTCCTGCCGATGGTGTTCGTGCTCGCCCTGGCCGGCTCGCTCGCCGAGCAGAAGCCGATACCGGAGACCGCGGGCACCCTCCGTACCGAAAAGCCGCTCTTCGCCGGGCTGCTCGTCGGCACGATCCTGATCATCACCGGTCTGACCTACTTTCCGGCGCTGGCCCTCGGGCCCCTGGCGGAGGGTCTGTCATGACCGCCCCCGTGAAACCGGAGGAGCCCGGCTCCATGTCCACCGCCACTCCGACCCGCGCTCCCCACCAGGACGTCCCAAGTGGGCACAAGCCCGGCGACGGCCGTGTGGGCGGCGGTCTCTTCGACCCCAAGCAGTTGGTCAAGTCCTTCCCGGACGCGCTGCGCAAGCTCGACCCGCGGGTGATGGCCAAGTCCCCCGTGATGTTCGTGGTCGAGGTCGGCTCCGTGCTGACCACGGTCTTCGCCTGCACCTCCCCGTCGGACTGGTTCGGCTGGGCGATCGCCGTCTGGCTGTGGCTGACCGTCATCTTCGCCAACCTGGCGGAGGCGGTCGCCGAGGGCCGCGGCAAGGCGCAGGCGGACACCCTACGCAAGGCCAAGACCGACACGGTGGCGCGCCGTGTGAGCGGCGGCAGCGAGGAACAGGTACCCGGCACCGAACTGCGCATCGGTGACCTGGTCGTGTGCGAGGCCGGTGACATCATCCCCGGTGACGGTGATGTCGTCGAAGGCGTCGCGTCCGTCGACGAGTCCGCGATCACGGGCGAATCGGCCCCGGTCATCCGCGAGTCCGGCGGTGACCGCTCCGCGGTGACGGGCGGCACCAAGGTGCTCTCCGACCGCATCGTCATCAAGATCACGACGAAGCCCGGCGAGACCTTCATCGACCGGATGATCAACCTCGTCGAGGGCGCCGCACGGCAGAAGACCCCCAACGAGATCGCGCTGAACATCCTGCTCGCGTCGCTCACCATCGTCTTCCTGCTGGCGGTCGTCACCCTCCAGCCGTTCGCGATCTACGCGGGCGCCGAACAGCCCATGATCGTGCTGCTCGCTCTGCTGGTCTGTCTGATCCCGACGACCATCGGCGCACTGCTCTCGGCCATCGGTATCGCCGGCATGGACCGGCTGGTGCAGCGCAACGTCCTGGCCATGTCCGGCCGCGCCGTCGAAGCCGCAGGCGATGTATCGACATTGCTGCTCGACAAGACCGGCACCATCACCCTCGGCAACCGCCAGGCCGCCGAGTTCGTCCCCGTACGCGGCACCACCGAGGCCGAGGTCGCGGACGCCGCCCAGCTGTCCTCACTGGCCGACGAGACCCCCGAGGGCCGCTCCATCGTCGTCCTCGCCAAGGAGAAGTACGGTCTCCGTGAGCGCCATCAGGGCGAGCTGACGGACGCCGAGTGGGTGCCGTTCACCGCCCAGACCCGGATGTCGGGTGTGGACGTCGACGGGCGCAAGGTCCGCAAGGGCGCGTCCGGTTCGGTCCTCGCCTGGGTCAAGGAGCGCGGAGGCACGGTCGCCGAGGACGCCCAGCAGCTCACCGACGCGATCTCACAGGCCGGCGGCACCCCGCTGCTGGTCGCCCTGGAGGACGAGAGCGGCCCCCGCGTCCTGGGAGTCATCCACCTCAAGGACGTCGTCAAGGACGGGATGCGCGAACGCTTCGTCGAGCTGCGCAAGATGGGCATCAAGACCGTCATGATCACGGGCGACAACCCGCTGACGGCGAAGGCCATCGCCGACGAGGCGGGCGTGGACGACTTCCTCGCGGAGGCCACGCCCGAGGACAAGATGGCGCTCATCAAGCGCGAGCAGGCCGGCGGCAAGCTGGTCGCGATGACCGGCGACGGCACCAACGACGCCCCCGCGCTGGCGCAGGCGGACGTCGGGGTGGCCATGAACACCGGCACCTCGGCCGCCAAGGAGGCCGGGAACATGGTGGACCTGGACTCCAACCCGACCAAGCTCATCGAGATCGTCGAGATCGGCAAGCAACTGCTGATCACCCGGGGCGCGCTGACGACCTTCTCCATCGCCAACGACGTCGCGAAGTACTTCGCGATCATCCCGGCGATGTTCGCGGTGGCCTATCCGGGCCTGGACACCCTCAACATCATGCGGCTGTCCAGCCCCAACTCCGCGATCCTCTCGGCGATCATCTTCAACGCCCTGATCATCGTCGCCCTGGTGCCGCTCGCCCTCAAGGGCGTGCAGTACCGCCCCGTCAGCGCCGACAAGATGCTGCGACGCAACCTGGCGGTCTACGGACTCGGCGGCCTGATCGCCCCCTTCATCGGCATCAAACTCATCGACCTGCTGCTCTCTCTCCTCCCCGGAATCGGGTGACCGCCGTGAACAACTCCGTACGCAACACCGCCCGGTTGATCGGGGCGGGCCTGCGCGCCCTGCTCGTACTGACCGTGGTCTGCGGCGTCCTCTATCCGCTGGTGGTCACAGGAGTGGCGCAGGCGGCATTCCCCCATAAGGCCAACGGTTCCGAGGTGAGCCACCAAGGCAAGGTCGTCGGCTCCTCGCTGATCGGCCAGCGCTACGACAAGGGCAAGGACAAGGACGGCAATCCGGTCCCCGACCTGAGGTACTTCCAGCCGCGCCCCTCGGCGGGACTGGGCAGCAACAAGGCCAACGGCGTCAACACCCAGTACGACCTCCAGGTCTCCGGCGCCTCCAACCTGGGCGCCACCAACACCGACCTCATCAAGGCGGTGAAGGAGCGCAGGCAATGGGTCTCCGTCACGTACGGAGTCCCCGAGTCGGAGGTCCCGGCGGACGCCGTCACCTCCTCCGGCTCCGGCCTCGACCCGGACATCTCCCCGGCCTACGCCCAACTGCAGGCGGCCACGGTCGCCCGGCGGAACCACCTCCCCGCCGGCACGGTGGACAAGCTGGTCAAGGAGCACACCGACGGACGCACCCTCGGCTTCCTGGGGGAGCCGCGGGTGAACGTCCTGGAGCTGAACATCGCACTGAAGGAGCTGGTGCGGAGCGAAGGCAAGAGCTGAGCGCGGGTGACGGAGCGCGGGCGCGGCTGAGCCGGCCGGTGCGGGGCGGCGGTGCCGCACCGGATGGCCGCGTTGCCGCTGCGGGGTGCGAAGGGGCGGCCCTGGGGAGACTTCCCGGGGTCGCTCGGCCTTTTCTGCTCAGGGGTGACGGTGAAAGCCGCTGTGGGCAGGGTGACTGACGAGGTCTCGATCTCTTTGTCGGCCGGGAGACCCTTTGGCCCACGCGGAGAACCCGGGCTGATCCGGGGCTGATGCGGCGCTGATCCGGACCGTCCGGGGTGTGAGGCGAAGCTGGTCCGAGAGTTATCCACAGGCGTTGCCCGCCGAAGCGCGCGGTACGCATACTGACGCCACCGGCAGGCAAACCGCGGTCCGCGACAGAGGCGGTCAAGGTGTAGGCAGGCGGGGGAAGTTGGCGCCGCAGGGGCTACTCCGAGAGCGGTGGCTGGGCCGGTGCGGGGAAGTGGTGCGTGAACGGAGTGGGGGAGCAGACCATGAATGGCGGGGGAAGCGCGTCGGGCGGGAGCCGACGCAGGAGCGGGGCTCGGAACGAGGCACACGAGGCACACAAGGTGCACGAGGCGCCTGGGGAGGGGGCGAGGGCGGGAGTGGCGGTCGCCGGTCCGCCGACGGCCGGTCCGATGGTCGTCGTCGAGGACTTGCACCGCAGCTACGGCAGCGATGCCGGTGCCGTACACGCCCTGCGTGGGGTGTCCTGCAGCGTCCCGAGGGGCGAACTTGTCGCCCTGCGCGGCCGTTCCGGATCAGGCAAGACGACCCTTCTCAACCTCATCGGCGGCCTGGACACCCCCGACTCCGGACGGATCACCGTCGGCGGGACACCGCTGGCCGACCTCGGCGAGAGCGGGCTGCTGGAGATGCGCCGTGACCGCATAGGGTTCGTCTTCCAGTCGTTCGGGCTGATACCGATACTCAGCGCCGCGGAGAACGTCGGGGTGCCGCTGCGGCTGCGCAAGGTCCCACCGCGCGAGCGTGAGGACCGCGTTGCGCTCCTGCTGTCCTTGGTGGGCCTGTCCGACCATGCCGAGCAGCGGCCCGGCGAACTCTCCGGCGGTCAGCAGCAGCGTGTGGCCATCGCCCGTGCACTCGCCAACCGACCTGCCCTGCTCATAGCCGACGAGCCGACCGGGCAACTGGACGCTGAGACCGGCATGGAGGTGATGGACCTGCTGCGCGCCGTCGTCCGAAGCGAGGGCGTCACGGCCCTGGTGGCGACCCACGACGCAAACCTCCTGGGCCTGGCCGACCGCGTCCTGGAGCTGAGCGATGGCGTGATCACGGAGGCGGGTGCGGGGCCGGGGGCGGGGTGAGGAGGGGGTGGGGTGGGGGAGGGGAGGGCCCCCAGGGGCATCCCACGCCGCGCCGGGGACGGTGGGCCCCGCCCGGCCCCGGGGGCATCCCCCCGCCCAACCCGCCCAACCCGCCCAACCCGCCCAACCCGCCGGACCCGATGACCCACCCGCCCCACCCACGCCACCCGCCCCTCCCGGGTGTCACCAGACGTCGCCGTCGCGCCAGTCGCAGGTGAGGTCGGTGTCGAGGTCGAGCGGGGTGGCCGCGGTCGGCAGGACGTAGATGCAGCCGTCCTCGTCGGCGGTGCGCTGGATGCCGTCCGGGGTGAGTGCCCAGGAGCGGCCGCGCCACTGCTGCCAGCCACGGGCCGCGTAGAAGGTCGCGGCCTCGTCGGCGGCGCCGAGCGCGCCAAGGTCGTAGCCGCTGCGCACCACCCGCTCCAGGGCGTCCATCAGGGCCGCGCCATGGCCGCGGCCGCGCCGGTCCGCGCGTACGCCGACGCCCTCCACATATCCGCAGCGCAGGGCCCGGCCGTCGTGCAGCAGGCGTCGTTGGACGACGGACGCATGGCCGATCAGTTCGCCGTCCTCGTGGATCAGGGCGTGCAGCCCGCCGAGTGAGTGTTCCCAGTCCTCCGCGGTCATGTCGTCGAAGACGTCGTAGAGGAGGGTGCGGGCCGCCTTGAGGGTGGCGGCGTCCAGGTCGGCGGTGTGGGCGATGCGTACGTCGGTCATGCGGGGCGTCGTCAGATGTGCCTCGGTCATGTGGGGCATCGTTGCAGGCGGCCGGTGGCCGGGCGACGGCATATTTCCGGCCACGGTCCACACCTTCCTCGGGGGGTATTCGGCGTCAGGGAAGCGTCAGAGAAGGCGTCTTGGGCTGGTGTGCCTCCGCACCGGCCGGTGTCATGGGGGCATGACCGGGCGATCTGCGCCGCCGGGGCAGCCGCCGACGGCGGCGCGTGGTGTGCGCCGCCCGGGTCCGGCCCGTCAGCCGGACGCGCGGCGGGCGTCGCGTACCTCTTCGCGCGGCGCCCGCCTGCATCTGCCCGTACGGGGCGCGCCCCGGCCGAATCGGCCTCCGGGTCGGCCGTTCCCCCTCATCCCTGGGCGACTCCCCCTGACGCGCCGCCCCCAACCCGATTGCCGCCACTCGACGCGTCATCCCACGCACCCGACGGCGGCCACCCGGCGCACCACCTCACGCACCCCGATGGCGGCCACCTGACGCGCTGAGTCACCATCCCGCTCGCCGCCACCCGATGCGCGGGCCCACGGACCCGTCCGCGTTCACTCGACGTGCCACCCGCTCGCCGCCACCCGATGCGCCGTCCCACGGACCCGTCCGCGTTCACCCGACGTGCCACCCCGCTCGCCGCCACCTGATGCGCCGCCCCACTCGCCCCACTCGCCCCACGCACCCGACCGCCCCCCGACGCACCACCCACCCCGCTCCCCCAAAGCCCCCCACCCGCCACGCCCCCAGGCCTCACCCATCCCCCACCCCCCGTATCAGAGTCGCGTCAAGACCGAACCCGAAGTAGCCAACTGCACCTTTTGTCCCCTTGTTCGGTCGGTAGGGTCGCAGCAGGTTCAGCCCGGTGGGGGCGGCCTTCACGTAAGACAATGGGGCCATGGCACGCGGCAAGCTACGGATATATCTCGGCGCGGCACCGGGCGTCGGCAAGACGTACGCGATGCTGTCCGAGGCGCACCGGCGCGTGGAGCGGGGGACGGATGTCGTCGTGGCGTTCGTCGAGCACCATGGCAGGCCCCGTACGGAGGTCATGCTGCACGGGCTGGAGCAGATCCAGCGCCGGGAGCTGGAGTACCGCGGCACGGTTTTCACCGAGATGGACGTGGATGCGGTCCTGGAACGCGGGCCGGCCGTGGCGCTGGTCGACGAGCTGGCGCACACCAACGTCCCGGGTTCGCGCAACGGCAAGCGCTGGCAGGACATCGAGGAGCTGCTGGAAGCGGGGATCGATGTGATCTCGACCGTCAACATCCAGCACCTGGAGTCACTCGGGGACGTCGTCGAGTCCATAACGGGTGTCCGGCAGCGGGAGACCGTGCCGGATGAGATCGTCCGGCGGGCCGATCAGATCGAGCTTGTCGATATGTCGCCCCAGGCGATCCGCCGCCGGATGGCGCACGGCAACATCTACCAGCCCGACAAGGTGGACGCCGCCCTGTCCAACTACTTCCGGCCGGGCAACCTCACGGCGCTGCGCGAGCTGGCGCTGCTGTGGGTCGCCGACCGGGTGGACGAGTATCTGCAGGAGTACCGCGCGGAGCATTCCATCCGCTCCACCTGGCAGGCGCGGGAGCGCATCGTCGTCGGACTGACCGGCGGGCCGGAGGGGCGCACGCTGATCCGCCGCGCGGCCCGGATGGCGGCCAAGGGCTCGGGCAGCGAGGTGCTCGCCGTCTACATAGCGCGCAGCGACGGGCTGACCTCGGCCTCGCCCAAGGAACTCGCCGTCCAGCGCACCCTGGTGGAGGATCTCGGCGGGACGTTCCATCACGTCATCGGCGACGACATACCGAGCGCGCTGCTGGAGTTCGCGCGGGGGGTCAACGCCACCCAGATCGTGCTGGGCTCCAGTCGCCGCAAGGCCTGGCAGTACATCTTCGGGCCGGGGGTGGGCGCGACGGTCGCCCGCGAGTCCGGGCCCGATCTCGATGTGCACATCGTCACCCACGACGAGGTCGCCAAGGGCCGGGGACTGCCGGTGGCGCGCGGTGCGCGGCTGGGGCGGACCCGGATCATCGCCGGCTGGCTCGTCGGCGTCGTCGGACCCGTCCTGCTCTCGCTGCTGCTGACCAGCATGGCGAACGGGCCCGGCCTGGCCAACGACGTCCTGCTCTTCCTCTTCCTGACGGTGGTCGCCGCGCTGCTCGGCGGGCAGCTGCCGGCGCTGGCGTCGGCCGCGGTCGGCTCGTTGCTGCTGAACTTCTACTTCACCCCGCCCACCCACACCCTCACGGTCAGCGACCCCCAGAACCTCGTCGCCATCGTGATCTTCTTCGCGGTGGCCGTCTCGGTCGCCTCCGTGGTGGATCTCGCCGCCCGCCGCACCCACCAGGCCGCCAGGCTGCGCGCCGAGTCGGAGATCCTCTCCTTCCTGGCGGGCAGTGTGCTGCGCGGTGAGACGACCCTGGACGCCCTGCTGGAGCGGGTACGCGAGACCTTCGGGATGGAGACGGTGGCGCTGCTGGAGCGGGCCGGCGACGTGGAGCCGTGGACCTGTGCGGGCCGGGCTGGTACGGACCACGGCAAGCCGCTGCTGCGCCCCGAGGACGCCGATGTCGACATGCCCGTGGGTGACCACATGGCGCTGGCGCTGACCGGCCGGGTGCTGCCCGCCGAGGACCGCCGGGTGCTGGCCGCGTTCGCCGCCCAGGCCGCCGTCGTCCTGGACCGGCAGCGGCTGGTGGGCGAGGCGGAGCGGGCCCGGGAGCTGGCCGAGGGCAACCGCATCAGGACCGCGTTGCTGGCCGCCGTCAGCCATGACCTGCGGACCCCGCTGGCGAGCATCAAGGCCTCCGTCACCTCCCTGCGCTCCGACGACGTCGCCTGGTCCCAGGAGGACGAGGCGGAGCTGCTGGCCGGCATCGAGGCGGGCGCCGACCGGCTGGACCATCTCGTCGGCAATCTTCTGGACATGTCCCGGCTGCAGACCGGCACGGTCACCCCGCTGATCAGGGAGATCGACCTCGACGAGGTGGTGCCGATGGCGCTCGGCGGCGTCCCGGAGGGCAGTGTCACCCTCGACATCCCCGAGGAGCTGCCGATCGTCGCCGTCGATCCGGGGCTGCTGGAGCGCGCGGTCGCCAATCTCGTCGAGAACGCCGTGAAGTACAGCCCGGACGGTGCGGTGGTGCTGGTCTCGGCCAGTGCGCTCGGTGACCGGGTGGAGCTGCGCATCGCCGACCGTGGCCCCGGTGTGCCGGACAGTGCCAAGGACCGGATCTTCGAGCCCTTCCAGCGCTACGGTGACGCTCCGCGCGGTGCCGGGGTGGGCCTGGGACTGGCCGTGGCGCGCGGTTTCGCGGAGGCGATGGGCGGCACGCTCGCCGCCGAGGACACCCCGGGAGGCGGGATGACCATGGTCCTGACCCTCCGGGCCGCGCCCGGCCGTCCACCGGCCAGGCCCGATCTTCCCGCCCAGGCCACCACATGAGCCGGGCCGCACGGATCCCCCTCATCCCACGCCCGGCGGGCCCGGCCCGCCGGGAGACGACACCACGAGGAGAACGCCAGTGAACCGGGTGCTTGTGGTCGATGACGAGCCGCAGATCGTGCGCGCCCTCGTGATCAACCTGAAGGCGCGCAAGTACGAGGTCGACGCCGCCCCCGACGGGGCCACCGCCCTCAAACTCGCCGCCGCCCGCCACCCCGATGTCATCGTCCTTGACCTCGGTCTGCCCGATATGGACGGGGTCGAGGTGATCAAGGGGCTGCGAGGCTGGACGAGGGTGCCGATCCTGGTGCTCTCCGCCCGGCAGACCTCCGACGAGAAGGTGGAGGCGCTGGACGCCGGCGCGGACGACTACGTCACCAAGCCGTTCGGCATGGACGAGCTGCTGGCCCGGCTGCGGGCGGCGGTGCGCCGCGCCGAGCCGACCGGGCCGGCCGAGGACGAGGTGATCGTGGAGACGGAAGGTTTCTCCGTCGATCTCGCCGCGAAGAAGGTCAACCGCGGCGGCCGGGACATCCGGCTGACCCCCACCGAGTGGCATCTGCTGGAGGTCCTGGTCCGCAACGCGGGCCGGCTGGTCAGCCAGAAGCAGCTGCTCCAGGAGGTCTGGGGGCCCTCGTACGGCACCGAGACCAACTATCTGCGGGTGTACATGGCCCAGCTCCGCCGCAAGCTGGAGAGCGATCCCTCGCATCCGAAGCACTTCATCACGGAGCCGGGGATGGGCTACCGGTTCGAGCAGTAGCGCCCGGCGGCCGGCCGCGGCTTTGTGCGGTGGGGACGAACTCCGTGTGCGGGCCGTGATCCCGGGACCCGGCCACCGGTACGCTGGGGCCATGAGTGCTGGGACCCGATCCGAGAAGCCGGCCGGACGCTTCCGCCGGCTGCTCGACAGGCTGTCCTCCTCCGAGGAGGAGTTGCAGTCCGCCGAGCTGCAACAGGATGCGCAAGACGCGGGATGCACCCGTATCTGCGACTGTGACGACCGGCAGATAGTGAAGGTCACCGGCACTCTGCGGCATGTCACGCTGCGGCCACGCGCCGGTGTGCCCGCGCTCGAGGCGGAGCTGTTCGACGGCACCGCCGCGCTCGACGTGGTGTGGCTCGGACGCCGCTCCATCGTCGGGATAGAGCCGGGCCGCAAGCTCATCGCCTCGGGCCGGGTCTCGTTGAGCCACGGACGCCGGGTGCTCTTCAATCCGAAGTACGAACTCCGACCGCTCGGACAGGAGTAGCCGGTGACGTCTTACGACCGACCGACGACTGACGCGCAGGCCGATCACGACGCCTCCGCAGGCCCCCCACCCGCCTCGCCCGACCAGGGCGCCGACGGAGCCGCCGACGGCAGGCAGGTGACCGAGGCGGCGCTGTTCGAGGCGTTCGGCGGGGTACGGGGCATGGTGGAGACCGTCGTCCCCGGCCTGCTGTTCGTCACGATCTTCACGATCAACAAGGACCTGCACCTCTCGGCGATCGCCGCGCTGGCCGTCTCGCTGGTGCTGGCAGCCGCCCGCCTGATCCGCAAGGACACCGTCAAGCACGCCTTCAGCGGTGTCTTCGGGGTGGCCTTCGGTGTGGTCTTCGCGATGATGACCGGCAACGCCAAGGACTTCTACCTGCCGGGCATGCTCTACACCCTCGGGCTGGCCTTCGCCTACATCCTCACCACGCTCGCCGGCGTCCCGCTGATCGGGCTGATCCTGGGACCGGTCTTCAAAGAGAACCTCTCCTGGCGCACCCGTAACCCGGGCCGGAAGAAGGCCTACGCGAAGGCCAGCTGGGCCTGGGGGCTGATCCTGCTCGCCAAGTGCGCGATCCTCTTCCCGCTGTACTGGTGGGCGGACACCACCCAGCTCGGCTGGGTGCTGATCGCGCTGAAGATCCCGCCGTTCCTGCTGGCGGTCTATCTCACCTGGGTCTTCCTGGCGAAGGCGCCGGCGCCGATCGATGTCTTCGCGGAGATGGAGGCGAAGGAGAAGGCCGAGCAGGAGGCCGAGGAGCGGCGCCGTGGCGAGCGCGAGACGCTCGACCGGGCCGCCGTCGACCTGCCTCCGGATCTGACGGCCGGGAGCGCCGCGGAGGCCGCCACGGAGCGTCCGCGCGGACCGCGCCACCGCCGCTGACGGCAGGCACCCACACGAACGCCGGGGCCCGGGAACCGCTTGGTTCCCGGGCCCCGGCGTCGTTGCCACCGGTGGGTGCGCCCCCGCGCCGGCCGTCCGCCGCGCGCCGGGGCGCCGCCGCCGTCGCTACGCGTCCTCGCGCCGCATCGACAGCAGATCCTCCAGCTGCTCCTCGCGCGACTGCGCCGCCACGAACAGCAGCTCGTCGCCGGCCTCCAGCGCGTCCTCCTTGTTGGGCGTGAGCACCCGCGTACCGCGGATGATCGTGACCAGGGAGGTGTCCTCGGGCCACTCGACATCGCCGACCCGGGTACCGGCCAGCGCGGCCTCCGGGGGCAGCGTCAGCTCGACGAGGTTGGCGTCACCGTGGCTGAAGCGCAGCAGCCGTACGAGATCGCCGACGCTCACCGCCTCCTCGACCAGGGCCGACATCAGACGCGGTGTGGAGACCGCGACATCGACGCCCCAGGACTCGTTGAACAGCCACTCGTTCTTGGGGTTGTTGACCCGAGCGACCACCCGCGGCACGCCGTACTCGGTCTTGGCGAGCAGCGAGACGACGAGGTTGACCTTGTCGTCGCCGGTCGCCGCGATGACGACGTTGCAGCGCTGCAGCGCCGCCTCGTCGAGCGAGGTGATCTCACAGGCGTCGGCCAGCAGCCACTCCGCCAGTGGCACCCGCTCGACCGAGATGGCGGTCGGCGCCTTGTCGATGAGCAGGATCTCGTGCCCGTTTTCCAGGAGCTCCCCGGCGATGGAACGGCCCACCGCGCCGGCGCCCGCGATTGCGACCCTCATGCGTGCGCCCCCTCAGGACCCGTGGCGAATGCCGCTTCGACCTTCTCGACCTCGTCGGTGCGCATCATCACGTGCACCAGGTCGCCTTCCTGCAGCACCGTCTGTGAGGTCGGCAGCATCGCCTCGCCCAGTCGGGTGAGGAAGGCGACGCGGACGCCGGTCTCCTCCTGCAGGGTGCTGATCTTGTGCCCCACCCAGGAGGCGGCGGTGTGCACCTCGGCGAGCTGGACGCCGCCGCTCGGGTCGCGCCACAGCGGCTCGGCGCCCGACGGCAGCAGCCGGCGCAGCATCTGGTCGGCCGTCCAGCGGACGGTGGCGACGGTGGGGATGCCCAGGCGCTGGTAGACCTCGGCGCGGCGAGGGTCGTAAATACGGGCCGCGACATTCTCGACACCGAACATCTCGCGGGCCACCCGGGCGGCGATGATGTTCGAGTTGTCACCACTGGAGACGGCCGCGAAGGCACCCGCCTCCTCGATACCGGCCTCGCGCAGGGTGTCCTGGTCGAAGCCGACGCCGGTCACCCGGCGGCCGCCGAAGGACGAGCCCAGGCGGCGGAACGCGGTCGGGTCCTGGTCGACCACCGCGATGGTGTGACCCTGGCTCTCCAGGGTCTGCGCGAGCGCGGATCCCACCCGCCCGCACCCCATGATGACGATGTGCATGCTGATTACCCCGTGCCCTGTACTAGCGCGCTGACCTGCACAAACACCCTGCTCACTACCTTCTTCTCCCAGTACCGGCGACACGAAGCCACGGCTCGTGACAGGACCGGGTGCGTCAGCGGGAGCGCCGGGCGCACCGTGGTCCGGTACAACCGTAGCCGTAATGGCGGTTCCGGTAAGGGGCGCGGTGGGCAGCGGTCCACAGCGGATCCGCACCGCCGGTGCGACGGCATCCCGCGCCGGGCTGCGCCGCGCCGGGCCCGTAAGGCACGCTACGAGGTGTGCCCAACCTGCCTCTCCAGCCCCAACAGGGCTCCTACACCTCGCACATGGTGGTCTGCGGCGACGATGCGCTGGCCCATCGTCTGGCCGCCGAACTCCGGGACGTCTACGGCGAACGGGTGACGCTCGTCGTCCCCTCCGCCCGGGAGCCGCACCGCCCCCGCATTCCGCCCCCGGCCCGCGCGCTCGGCCGGGCCGGCGCGCTGCTGGGCCGGATGTCGGCGGCGATGGTGCGTCCGTCGTCACCGGGGTCCGAGGCGCCCGGGGACGGTGGGGAGCCACCGGAGGAGACCGTACGGATCCTGGAGGCGGCGCAGCCGGACGACGCGGCGCTGAGCGAGGCCGGTATCGCCGGGGCGGGCGCGCTGGCACTGGTCTACGACGACGATGAGCTCAACATCCATGCCGCGCTGCGCGCCCGCCGTCTCAACCCCCGGCTGCGGCTGGTCATCCGGCTCTACAACCGCAAACTCGGCCAGCATCTGGAGGAGTTGCTCGACCAGGCGGCGGCGGTCGCCGCGCTGGACTTAGAAGAGGGCGGGGACGCGGAGGGCGTCGACGCCTCCACGACCGTGCTGTCCGACGCCGACACCGTGGCCCCCGCGCTGGCGGGCGCCGCGGTCGCCGGTACCAGCAAGGTCATCGAGGCGGACGGGCTGTTGCTGCGGGCCGCGGAGCGTACGCCGGTGCCGCCCGGCCGGCCCGGCGCCCCCGGGTTGTGCACCCTGGCGCTGCTCTCCGCGTCCGCCAACGACCCGGCGGACGCGCCCGGTTCGGCGGCCGGTGACGAGGGGCCCGTCCTCCTGCCGGACGATGCGGCGGCCGCGGCCGCCGTCGGCTGCGGCACCGTCGTCCTGGAGACCGTCTCCTATACGGGCCGCCCGGTACGCCGCCGATGGCTCCGGGGCCGGGGCGCCCCGCTCGCGTCCCTCTTCTCCCGGCGGCTGCGCTGGTCCCTGGGCGGGGTCGTCGGTGCGGTGCTGGCGCTGGCCGTCGCGTCCTCCCTGACCCTGGGCGAGGACCCGGTGCACGCCGTCTACCTCTCGCTGCTGGACCTCTTCGCGATCAACGAGCCGGCGATCAACGATCCGGCGCCCCGCAAGGTGCTGCAGCTGCTGTCCGGGCTGACCGGGCTGTTGCTGCTGCCGGTGCTGGTCGCGGCGGCGTTCGAGGGGCTCGGCACCTTCCGCAGCGCCTCGGCGCTGCGCCGTCCGCCGCGCGGGCTGTCGGGCCATGTGGTGCTGCTGGGCCTCGGCAAGGTCGGCACCCGGGTACTGGCGCGGCTGCACGAGATGGGCATCCCCGTGGTGTGCATCGAGGGGGACCCGGAGGCACGGGGCGTTGCCCTGGCCCGCCGGCTGCGGGTGCCGACCGTCCTGGGGGACGTCACACAGGAAGGCGTCCTGGAAGCCGCGATGATCGACCGGGCGGCCACTCTGCTCGCCCTGACCAGCGAGGACACCACGAATCTGGAGGCCGCCCTCTACGCCCGCTCGGTCAGTCCCCGCCTACGGGTGACACTGCGGCTGTTCGACGACCGGTTCGCCACCGCCGTCTACCGCACCCTGCGCGCCGCGCACCCAGGGGCGCTGACCCGCAGCCGGAGCGTCACCTACCTGGCCGCACCCGCCTTCGCCGGCGCGATGATGGGGCGCCAGATCCTCGGGGCCATTCCGGTCGAGCGCCGGGTCCTGCTGATCGCCCGGGTGGAGGCACGGGGCCATGCCGCGCTGGAGGGCCGTACGGTCGCCGAGGTGCTGCGGCCGGGCCGGCTACGGGTGCTGGCGGTCGACACCTCCGCACCCGACGACCCGGAGCCGGACGTCGCGGGCGCCGCCGCCACGCCCTCGCCGGCCGAGGAGCGCACCCCGGCGCGGCTGGTGCACGAGCTCGGCGACGACTATGTCCTGCGGCCGCAGGACCGGGTGCTGCTGGTCGCCACCCGGCAGGGACTGGGCGATCTGCACGTCCGTAACCCGCCGGCGGCCGCGGCCCGGCCGAGCGGCGTCCGGCAGGGGTGACCCGCCCGGCAGGAGCGGCCGGGGCGGGGGTGACGCGCTTACCGCCGGTCGACGCCGCGGCGCCCACCGCACGCCCGGGCACGAGGGCCCCTGCTCACCCGCCCCGACCGCCCGCCCCGCCACCTCGCTGTCACCCCGCTGTCACCCCGGAGTCGCGCCCTGTGAAGGCACCGACGCCCCCGTGACGAATGCCACGAAGGCGCCCTGACGGCGTCCGCACGGCTTCCTCACGGCGCCCTGACGGGGTCGTGGCGTGCGTGTGACGTGCGGATCCTGTGGAGGCGTGGCCTGGCGCGCGCCCCTCAGCAGGCCGTACGCGCCCCGGCCGCCCCGCTCTGCTCCTCCTCGCCACAGACCGTGCGGGGAGCGGGTGGGCGCAGACCTTGACGAAGGCTTAGCATCCTCTGCGTGTCCAAACTGACCGACGTGCCCAAACGGATCTTGATCGGGCGCGCACTGCGCAGCGACAAGCTCGGGGAAACCCTGCTTCCCAAGCGCATCGCACTCCCCGTCTTCGCCTCCGACCCGCTGTCCTCCGTGGCCTATGCGCCGGGCGAGGTGCTGCTCGTCCTGTCCGTCGCGGGTGTGTCTGCGTACAGCTTCAGCCCCTGGATCGCGGTCGCGGTCGTGGTGCTGATGTTCACCGTCGTCGCGTCGTACCGGCAGAACGTGCACGCCTACCCGAGCGGCGGCGGCGACTACGAGGTGGCCAACACCAACCTCGGTCCCAAGGCCGGTCTCACCGTCGCCAGCGCCCTGCTCGTCGACTATGTGCTGACCGTCGCGGTCTCCATCTCCTCCGGAGTGGAGAACCTGGGCTCCGCGATCCCGTTCGTCGTCGAGCACAAGACCCTGTGCGCGATCGGCATCATCGTGCTGCTGACGCTGATGAACCTGCGTGGCGTCAAGGAATCGGGCAAGCTCTTCGCGATCCCGACCTATGTCTTCGTGGCCGGCGTCTTCATCATGATCATCTGGGGTGTGATCCGCGGCGCCGTCATGGGCGACACCATGAAGGCCCCCACCGCCGACTACACCATCCACGCCGAACAGGGCGGCCTGGCCGGCTTCGCGCTGATCTTCCTGATGCTGCGCGCCTTCTCCTCCGGCTGTGCCGCGCTCACCGGCGTCGAGGCGATCTCCAACGGTGTGCCGGCCTTCCGCAAGCCGAAGTCCAAGAACGCCGCGACCACCCTGGCCCTCATGGGCGGGCTGGCCGTCACCATGTTCTGCGGCATCATCGGCCTGGCGATGGCCACCAACGTCAGGATGGCCGAGACCCCCGCCAAGGACCTGCTCGACCACGGCAAGCCGGTCGGCGCCGATTACACCCAGAACCCGGTCATCTCGCAGGTGGCCGAGGCGGTCTTCGGCAAGGGCAGCCTGCTGTTCGTCGTGCTCGCCGCCGCCACCGCGCTGGTGCTGTTCCTGGCCGCCAACACCGCCTACAACGGCTTCCCGCTGCTCGGCTCGATCCTCGCCCAGGACCGCTATCTGCCGCGCCAGCTGCACACCCGCGGTGACCGCCTGGCGTTCTCCAACGGCATCGTCCTGCTGGCCGGCGCCGCCGCGATCCTGGTCTACCTCTACGGCGCGGACTCCACCCGCCTCATCCAGCTCTACATCGTCGGCGTCTTCGTCTCCTTCACACTCAGCCAGATCGGCATGGTCCGTCACTGGAACCGCCATCTGATCACCGAGAAGGACCCCGCCAAGCGCCGCCGTATGCACCGCTCGCGCGCCATCAACGCCTTCGGCGCCTTCTTCACCGGCCTGGTCCTCGTGGTCGTCCTCCTGACGAAGTTCACCCACGGTGCCTGGGTGGCCCTGCTCGGCATGGTCATCTTCTTCGTGACGATGTCAGCGATCCGCCGCCACTACGACCGGGTCGCCGACGAGATCGCCGCCGAGGACACCCCCGACGACGATGTGGTCCGCCCCTCCCGGGTGCACTCCCTCGTCCTGGTCTCCAAGGTGCACAAGCCCACCCTGCGCGCCCTGAACTACGCCAAGCTGATGCGCTCCGACACCCTCGAAGCGGTCAGCGTGGACGTCGACCAGGCCGACACCAAGGCCCTGCGGGAGGAGTGGGAGCGCCGCGGCATCGAGGTGCCGCTGAAGGTCCTGGCCTCCCCGTACCGCGAGATCACCCGGCCGATCATCGACTATGTGAAGTCGCTGCGCCGGCAGAGCCCGCGCGCCGCCGTCTCCGTCTACATCCCGGAGTACGTCGTCGGCCACTGGTACGAACACCTCCTCCACAACCAGTCCGCACTCCGCCTCAAGGGACGCCTCCTCTTCACCCCCGGCGTCATGGTCACCTCCGTGCCCTGGCAGCTGGACTCCTCCGAGGCCGCCAAGAAGCGCGCCCGCAAGCGCGCCGAGTGGAACGCTCCGGGCGCGGTCCGCCGCGGCCCGGTCGCCCAGCCGAAGAAGGAGAAGGCAGCCACCATGAAGTAGGGGCTGCTACGGGGCGAGAGGCTGGGGCTACGGCACCGCCCTGGCCGGAGGGAGCGGGCGTGCCGGCCGGGCGGGCGACGGCGTCCGTGCCGACCAGGCGGGGCCTCGGCGCCCCCGACGGCGCACGGGCCGGGGAACCGCCTGGTCGGCACGCACCGCACGGGCCGGGGTGCCGCACGGAACTGCACGCACGCACGGACCGGGGCACCGTGCCGCCCAGGGCACCGTGCCGACCGGGCACCCACGGACCGGGAACCACACGGCAGGTCCTGTGCCGACCGGGGCACCGCACCGACCGAGGCACCGCACGCCGGGCCGTAGACTTGACGGTCGGCGTCCCGCCGTACCGCCCCGGCACCACCCCACCCCAGGAGCCCTCCCGCCATGCAGGCAGAACCCAAGAAGTCGCTGGTCGGCGAGGAGTACGAGGTCGAGGTCGGCCCGGTCGCCCACGGTGGCCACTGCGTCGCCCGCACCGACGAGGGCCAGGTCCTCTTCGTACGGCATGCGCTGCCCGGCGAACGCGTCATCGCCCGCGTCACCGACGGCGAGGAGGGCGCCCGCTTCCTGCGCACCGACGCCGTCTCGATCCTGGAGGCCTCCAAGGACAGGGTCGAGGCCCCCTGCCCCTTCTCCGGCCCCGGCCGCTGCGGCGGCTGCGACTGGCAGCACGCCGCGCCCGGCGCCCAGCGCCGCCTGAAGTCCTCGGTCATCGCCGAACAGCTGGAGCGGCTGGCCGGCCTCTCGCCCGAGGAAGCGGGCTGGGACGGCACCGTCGAGCCCGCCCCAGGCGACAAGGTCGCCAAGGGCGAGGTACCCGCCTGGCGCACCCGCGTCCAGTACGCGGTGGACGCCGACGGCCACGCGGGCCTGCGCAAGCACCGCTCCCACGACATCGAGCCGGTCACCCACTGCATGATCGCCGCCCCCGGTGTCTCCGAACTCGGCATCGAGCAGCGCGAATGGCCGCAGATCGCCACCGTCGAGGCGATCGCCGCCACCGGCTCCCACGACCGCCAGGTCATCCTCACCCCCCGCCCCGGCGGCCGCCTCCCCATCGTCGAACTCGACAAGCCGGTCTCGGTCATGAGGGTCGGGGAGAAGGACGGCGGCGTGCACCGCGTCCACGGCCGCCCCTTCGTCCGCGAACGTGCCGCCGGCCGCACCTGGCGGGTCGGCAACGGCGGCTTCTGGCAGGTCCACCCGAAGGCCGCCGACCTCCTGGTCGAGGCCGTCATGCAGGGCCTGATGCCCAAGAAGGGCGACATGGCCCTCGACCTCTACTGCGGCGTCGGCCTCTTCGCCGGCGCCCTCGCCGAACGCGTCGGAGACAAGGGCGCGGTCCTCGGCATCGAATCCGGCAAGCGCGCCGTCGAGGACGCCCGCCACAACCTCGAGGACCTCGACCGCGTCCGCATCGAACACGGCAAGGTCGACCAGATCCTGCCCCGCACCGGCATCACCGACGTCGACCTCGTCGTCCTCGACCCACCCCGCGCCGGCGCCGGCAAGAAAACCGTCACCCACCTCGCCTCCCTCACCCCCCGCCGCATCGCCTACGTAGCCTGCGACCCGGCCGCCCTCGCCCGCGACCTCAAGTACTTCGCCGAGGCGGGGTATGCACCGCGCCGGATGCGGGCGTTTGATTTGTTTCCTATGACCCATCATGTGGAGTGCGTTGTGGTGCTGGAGAAGGCGGCCAAGGGCGCCTGACCTGCGGTTTCGTGCGTGCGCATTATGTGCGTTGTGGGCGTTACGGGCGATATCTTGACGCTGAATTGACGCTCGTGACGCTCAAATGACGCTCGTTCTGACGGGACGTCACCTGGCGATCGTGCAGGTCGTGCCAGGTGGAGGGCGTGTTCCTGCGGGCTGTCTTTGCAGGAACTTGAAGGAAACTCGGCCGAGTTCCTGCATGCCGTAGTTCGGCGGGCCGGACGTTGGCGGAGCGGGCGCTCAATAGGTCGGTCCGTAAGGGCTCCAGTGGCCGAGGAAGGGCCTTAGGTCGTCGGCTTGCGGTTCGGGGACGTCGGGCAACCGGGGTGGTGAGCTCAGCGGGTCGAGGCGCTCGACGGTGGTCGTTGCCCAGCTGATCCATGCTTCGGCGTCGGTTCTGGCCTGCCCCGGCGGCATGGCCTCGACTCGCGTGCGCACAGCGCTCACGTACTCGGTCAATCGGGTGGCGTGGCGCCAAGCCTCTTCCTGCGCTTCGAAGTGCCTGATGCGGTACGCCTCCGCGTACCGGATGCGGGCTTCTTCCATGGCAGCTTCCCAGCGAATGCGCTTCTGGCGTGCCGCTTCGATCTCGTCCTGGCGTCTGCGTTCAGCGGCCTCGCCGCGGAGAGTGACCTCTTGGGCGATCTCGGCGAGCTGCTCTTCCAGGGAGCGGCCGGGGGTGTCGGCCCATTCGCTCGCCCGGTGCGGCTGGCCGCCGCTGAGGACGAAACGGAGCCGTTCGGACGGGGTGTAGTCGAAGCGGGGGATCCTGACCCAAGAGTCCTTCTTGGCCGCGGCGAGTTCCTTCTCGGTGGCGACATGCTCGGTCCGGTCTTGCTCCTGGAGGACAAGGAACCCCACGGCCTGGCCCCGTGCGGTGATGGTGAAGTGGGGAGATGCTCTGCGGCGGCGATGAGACGGGGGAGCGAAGCCGGTCCGTCCAGCAGAAGTGGAATGTCCTACGGCCTCAGCAGCGGTGATGAGCGCCTGGATGAGCCGGAGGGCACGTCCTTGGACGGGCTTCGTGAGGCCCAGCGGTTGGGTTTCGCTCTGCATGACCCGTACCACGGTGTGCGGACGCGCGAGCCGCGACGGCACGGAGATGGGTTTGAGGACGGTAAGGCGCCAGGCGGGGATGTCGACGAGCTTGATCTCGTACCCACCACGGCACCAACCCCCGTATAGCTCCTTCGTCTCCGGGACCCTTCCGGACCTACGTGCCGCGGCGACGCGGGACGGCCACTTCTCCAAGTCCGGACCGCTGCCGCTCTTGACGATCCGGCCGCCGGCGTCCGCGAGCTCCTGCAGCAGCTGTTCCGTGAACGTCACACGAGGCTGTGACGGAGGGCTTGGCGACCGCCCGGCGGCCGGGGTTTCGTGCGCTCGGGGGGACCGGGGTCGTGGAGCGGTGGCTTGGGACTTGCGCGGGTGTGACCCGCGGGGAGGGTAGGTGCCGTGCGCCAGGTAGTGCTGGCCTGCACCCGTCAGGGCGACGCTCCACTGCCCGCCCTTCCGGGAGACAGTGACCAGGCCCCGGTTCTGCAGTGCCTGACACGTGGTCTTGTAGGAGCTGGTCGCCCAAACGCCAGCGGGACACCCGGCTCCCACCCACTGCAGCACTGACAGTTGCCGCTCATTGACCTGTCGCTCCAATGGTCCGCCTTCGACTTGAGGTTGACATACGACGGCGGCATGTTGTCAGTTCCGTTTGTAAGCGACGGGCGGTTCGAAACAATTCGCTCGAACGAACTGGGGCTGACGCGGGCCGTGTGTACGCGGCGATGGCGGCGTAACGCCGACCGGTGCGTGGCCGGCTCTTCGCCGAAGGGAGCGATGAGCTGCCATTGAGCGGGCGAACTGGATGTCCGTGCGGGCGGCGAATTCAGCCGTTGCCGTCTGTTCGGCCTCCGTGAGCTGCTGGCGAGTCACCTCGGGGGCTTCGGTCAGAGCCTTCAGCTACTGAGCTTCGCGCGCAAGCGTCGGCTCATGGTGCCCAGGACGGGGTTGATGGCGTGCTCCAGACCGGGAACGGGCGGGAATGAGCCACCCGAGCAGACTCCCCGCTGCCACCCGGAGGACGTCGACCTCGTTCCGGGCTTCGCCCGAGACGTATCCGGTCTCGGTCACCATGGGACGGGTGATCTGGAGGTGCAGCTCCGTACCCCGCGGGACGTGGAGCGGGCTCAGCATCTGTTCCGGGCAAGCTATGCGGCGGCGTGATCAGCTGCCGCTGCCTGCTTCGTAGCGGGCTGCGCTTCGTGTCGTGTGCGGTCGTGGGTGGAGCCTGCGACGTGGGGGCAGGGTACGGCGGTGGACTATCTATGGTGCGCGGGATCGCCGGTTCGGCCAACCGGTCATCCCGCGCTGTTTGTTGCCCCACATCTTGCCCGCCAGTGATCAGCTCGAACAGCTGGCGGCTACCCCGGATGCCGTGACCGCCGGAACCATCACTCCAAGGGCGACAACAGGGCCGCCTGGCGCTCGGTTTCCCAGAAACTTCGAACTGTGCCAGAGGTACAGATCTCATGCACGATGGCGATGGGGCTACCCGACCCACCCGCCTTGGAGCACACCCCCTCAAGATCCGAAAGGTAGTGGCTTCTACCGGTCATCGGCTCGGGTGTCCCGTATGGTTCGGTGCTGTCGCATGCTGGCCTGTTCGTGGATTCAGGGGACGCCGATGACACAGCAGCTTTGGAGCAGCCGGAGGCATCAGACCGCGATCGGCCGAGTCGGCCTCTCGATGCCGGCCCGTCGCGCCCTCGGCGACCTACAGCTGGAACCCGCCATGCGAGTACTGGACTACGGGTGCGGGCGTGGCGGCGATGTACGGGCACTGCAGTACCTCGGCCTCGATGCCGCGGGGTGGGACCCGGTGCACTTTCCGGATGGGCGGCGCGAGCTGGCCGAGGTAGTCCTTCTCACCTATGTCCTGAACGTCATTGAGAATCCCGCCGAACGACGAGAGACACTTCTACGGGCTTGGGACCTCGCCAAATCGGCGCTCGTGGTGTCCGCGCGGTTGAGGTGGGAGCGCAACCAGATCAAAGGCACGGAGTACGGCGACGGCATCCTCACGCAGCGCCGCACCTTCCAGCACCTTTACGCCGCCGGCGAGCTTCGCGACTACGTCGAGGAAGCCACCGGTGTGCGCTGCGTGTCGGCGGCGCCCGGCATCGTTTACGCGTTCAAGGACGATGCGGCCCGCCTGAGTTACCTGGCCCGCCAGGTCGCCCCCGAGGGGGGATGGCTGGCGTCCGAGGATACAGCCTCGGCGATCACCTCGGTCGTCGATCATCTCGAACAGCGCGGCAGGATGCCTCAGCTGGAGGAAATGCCGCAACCCATCATCAGCCTCCTCGGCCACCTGCGTCCCGCTGAGCTCAAGCGCCTTGCCGAGCAGGAAGCCGACCCCGTGAAGGTCGAGCGGAGCGCCGAGCGTGGAGCCCTCGACACTCTGCTGTTCCTCGCGCTGGAGCTGTTTCACGGCCGAGGCCCGGTCAGCAGTCTGCCTTTGCCAGTTCAACTGGACATCCGTGCCTTCTTCCCTTCGTACACCGAGGCGTGCCAGCGAGCGGATCGGCTGCTGTTCAAGCTGCGTGACGACGCATACGTCCGTCGGGCGATGAACGGATCGATCGCCGGCAAGTTCACCGCAACCGCCCTGTACGTGCACCGCCGCGCTCTCCACCGGATCCCGGCCGTGCTGCGCCTGTACGAGCAGTGCGCGAGTATCGCTGCCGGCCGCCCTGGCGAGTGGTCCGTCGTCAAGCTCCGCCATCAGGGCCGCGGCGTCAGCTGGCTCGACTACCCCGAGTTCGACACGGATCCCCACCCGCGGATCGCGGCCTCGTACGCCGTCGACCTGAAGACCCTCAAGTCCTCCTTCACCTCGTACGCGGAATCCACCAATCGTCCCCTGCTGCACCGTAAGCACGAGTTCCTTGCTGAGGACGATCCCGACGCACCCAAGTACCGGAGGCTCACGGAGGCCGAGGTGCGCGCCGGCCTCTATGAGAGTCCGCACCTGATCGGAACGGAAGAGGGATGGGAGCGCGAACTCGTACGCTGCGAGCGGGAGTTGCGGGGTCACCGGCTCGTACGCCGCACCACCAGCACCTGAGCGTCGCACCGGCTCTCGGCACCGGAGCGATTGTCAGTGTCGTGTGCCACGCTCCACCCATGACCACTACCCGGATGGAGGGCCCCTGCCTGCCCTCATACCGCACGCTGTCCGCCCTCGCGCTGTCCGAGCCCGAGGACCACGTCCGTGAACTCACCGACTGGGTGGAGCACGCCTCCGCCGTTACCGCCCTCCCCGGGGCAAAGAACAGCTGGGATACGGCCTACAGGTGGCTGCGACTCGCCCAGGGCCTGCGCACGGTGACGTTGGACATGTCGTACGACGACGGCGGCATGTGCTCGGCGGGCCTCGACTTCGACGCTGTCTGGACCGAGATGATGGAGGAGTGGCAGCAGCATCAGGTCCGTCTCGGCTATCTGCGTGCAGCACTTGAAGGATTCGGCCGGCTGCTGCACCCGGACACCGCGGAGCCCGGACTGGCAGTCGAGGCCGCGGAACAGCGGCTGCACCATCGTGCCGACGCATGGCCAGTGCACGCTCGCGCGGTCGCCGACCATCTGCGGACACATGCCCCGGACGGGGTGCCAGGCGCCGGCATGCCGGTGGCGGCAGCGGTGACTCAGGCGATTGCCTTGCACGAGATGGCCGTTCACGGCCGTGCTGTCGTCCCCGAGCCGGACAGCGACGCGGACGGGAAGGTCTTTCCCACCGGGCACGCTGAGGTCTGCGCGGTCAAGGAAGCCTCCACAGTGCTGCTGCTGGGGCTACAGCTGCTGATGGCGGCAGCGGTGCAGGAGGACCGCGTCGCCGTTTTCGACGACAAATACCTTCTCGACGGCATGTGGATTCCCGACTCCTCGGGCGGCAGCCGCTGGGTGGATGAAGAGATGCCCTACGGCGAGTACCTCGCCGTCCTCCACCTTCAGCCCGGTGAGCCGCCCGAGCTCTGACTCCGCCACCAGAAGTGCCCTGCGGCGGCCACGTCGGCACGCCAGGGCAAATGACGGGTGGGGACCGCAGCCATGGCTGCGATCCCCACCCATCGCGGCCTGCTCGACAGGTATCAGGTCATGCACCAGCCGGAGTCGCAGGCCCCCTCATCGTCATTGATGCCATCTACCCCCGGGCCCCGGTCGGGGATGGCCTGGGTGAGGGGGATGCCGTACCTCGTGAGATACACGGCATCCCGCCCGAGTGCGGCCCGCCGACGGTTGATCGTCTCCTCCAGTAGGACCGACTGAGCGAACAACTCGGGCTCGTGCCGACGCTGGTGGCGCCAGGCGCCGACGGTGCGGAAGGGGCAGAAGAAGCACGAGCTCTTGGGCGGTACTGGCAGGCCGGCCTCGGCGATGATGCGCTCGCAGTCGTCCCGGCGCAGCCCGAGGTCGAGGAGGGGGTACTCGATGACCTCGTGGGCTTCCCTCCGCCGGCGGTTGGCGCGATGGATTTCGTCGACCGATATGCCGATACCGACCGCTGCCGGGTCCTCCGCGGTGGCGCCATGCTCCCGAAGCCACTGACCGACCACCTTGATCTTGAAGTCGGCGGTGCAGTTGCGGCGGCCAGGAGCGCCGTTGGCCATGCGGACCGGGATGGGGATCGACCGGGTGTCCGGCCGGTTCAGCCGCTGCATAAGCGTTTCCGTGGCCCCGTCGCGGCGGCGCCGCTTCAGCTCGTGGACGTCCAGTCCCGCACGTGCGGCGTACGGGATGGCGATCTCGCGGACGTAGGCAAGGGTGGCGGGGTGCTCGCTGTCGTCGCCGACGTTAGCGAACAGGAAGGTGCGGAAGTCGATCTCACCCTGAGCGGCCAGCACGAGAAGGGCTGTGCTCTGGACACCGCCTCCGTAGGAGACGACCTTCATCGGACGGATGCTGGGCTCGCTGGAAGCGACGCGTGGAATGGAGTCGGAGGGATCGGCGTGATGGGCTCCGGAGGTCTGCTGCAAGATCGTCATGTGAGAGACAGTATGGATAGAGCAGTCGATGGGCAAGTGTTTCTACCACTGCTGTCGGCGAACGCGGACCCGAAGTGGGGAGGAAGCCTTAGAGGGGCGAGGGCTACGGCTGAGGCTTGATAGTGACGGAATAGCCTTGGGCCAGGACGGACGCGAGGAACTCGGCTGCGGCGTCATGGTCGGCGCTGGTGAAGGTTTGTGGAGCGGGCGGTGGCTGACGAGGCGGTCGCGTCACCGGGGCGGTGAGCCTTCGGCCACGAGGCTTCTGAGCAGGGCGCTGTCCTGCACGGAGGGCGGCGACTTCGGCGGCAACGATCGTTCGCTGTCGCTGCCGCCCGTCGTCCAGGATCGTCTCAAGGAGCCAGAGCGGAGAGCCGGAAAGGAGAAGGTCGGCCTCAGCGATCCGCTGCCGGTTGCGCCAGCGTGAGATCGCCTGCGCGTCCTGTCCGAGAACGCGTGCTGCCTCCTGGATGCCAACGACGACCGGCAGTTGTTCCTTGTTCGGTAGGTCATAGCCGAGAGGGATACAGGCTTTGTACGTCGCTAGCCGTTCCCGGTCGACCGCGCGATCGCCCTCGCCATCGAGTCGCATGACGGTGCTCAACAGCCAGTACGGATTGCCCGATGCGATCAGATCGGGCTCGTCGAGCGTGCCTTCCGTCCGCCACCGTTGGGAAGTCTGCCGCTCTATGTGGAAGAGGAAGGCGATCTCGGTGTGCCCGAGGAGGAACGGGACACGTACCTCTGCCATGAAACGGCCTTCCCCATCACCTTGTGTCCGCGCGCGTCGGCGACGCGCTGGCAGGCCACGCCGTGGCCTTGATCTTAGGCGTGCTCTATGCCAGGTCGCAGCTCCCATGAGCCCACTTCGGTGTAGTACCGGCCGAAGTGCTGGAGCCAGGCCGCGAGCGTCTCAGTCGTCCTGCGCGCCTGATCTTCCGTATCTCCAGTCCGCTCAGCGATGGCGCGCTGGAGCTCGACGTTGCTGAGACGCTGTTCTGCGGTCAGCTGACCGAGTTCCGGGATCGCATGCAAGCGGGCCTCGACCTCGGCGTTGAAGGCGTCTTCAAGAAGGCCAGCGGTCACATCGAGCATGGCCAGGTCCCGCACGATGCCAGCCTCCACTCGCGACGTGAAGCTCTGCCGCCCGCTGTAGAGGGCGTAGACGTTCTCCGGTCTCCTCGTTTCGGGGAACCAGTAGGGGGCCGCTTCGTCCTCAGACGGCGGAGTGACGCGCTCGCTCCTCAGGAGTTCTGCCTGCTGTCGTACGAGGGCTGCCATATGGGGTGTGGCTCTTGTTGAGAGGGCGTCGATCTGAGCGAGGACGCGCTCTACCTCGGGGTGATCAGCCGCCACCTCCAGCAGGAGTTCCACGTTGGCGTTCGGCACGCGCCCAGTGGCCTTGCCAGTCAGGTTTGCGGAGCCCACCAGGCAGCGGCCGTTGGCACAGTAGAGCTTGGCGTGCAGAGACGGACACAAGGCAATGGAAATGCGGTCGTCGTTCTGGGCAGCTTCGATGATCTCCGGGTCGGAAACCCCGGCGGCTACCTCCGCCGGGGTCCAACGAGTGACGCACGTGATCTTCCGGACTGACGAGGGCACCGAGGCGATGGTCTCCTCGAAGATCGCCTTCTTGATGAAGGGGGCGATGACGACCACCTCCTCGGTGGCGTCCTCCATCAGGTCCGCGATCTGCTGCCAGACATGGTCCGGCTGCGTCACTCCTCTTCGCTCCCGTCCTCGATGAAGTCACGGGCGTAGCGTCCCCAGTCGCTGCGGGCATCCGCGATCACCCGGCGCTCCTTCTTGCTGGGAATCTCGTCCTCCATCCGTGCCCAGCTGAAGATGAGCAGCTTGAAGGTCTCGGTCGCACGGGCGAGCCGCTGGCGGAGCTCTGCGTCGTTCGCGTCCTCGGGCACGTCCTCAAGGACGGCCATCAGTTTGCTGTGCAGGGGGTGTTCCGTGTTGAAGGACACCTGGAGCATGCCGGCGAGCAGGTCGATGTTGAAGAAGGCCGAGGAGTCCTGGGGGCTGGAGATCCATCGCACTCGCCAGTCGTTCTCCAGGGCCTCGTCGACCAACGTCTGGGCGGTGTCATCGTCGACGTGGTGTCGCTCGGTCAGCGCAGTGAACTGCTCCTGGCGCTTGTCGGCTTCCGTCGCCTCCTCGGCGAGGCGGTCGGTCGTGCCGGTGTGCCCGTCCTCCTGGCGGCGCTTGACGGCGTCCGTCGCCTTGGAGGCGACGTCCTCGTCGTGCCGCTTCTTGCCCTTGCGTCCGCCGAGCGTCTGCTGCTTCAGCTTCTTGCGCATCTTGCCGAGCAGGCCCTTGAGGTACTGGGCGAGGTCGATCAGCGGCAGACGGGGGTCGCCCAGTTCCCGGAGACGGTCCTTGAACTGTTTGGGGGTCTCGTCGGGGTCCTGCTCGGCCGACCAGTCGAAGTCGGCGAGTGAGGAGAACACGACGGCGGTCTGCTTGTTGTTGGTGACGCCGAACACTTCGTCGAGCTCGGGCGGGAAGTCCACCTCGACGCCCCACCAGCGCTCCACGGGGTCGTAGCCGATCGCCCACGAGGTGTCGAGATCGAGTTCGCGGCCCTTGCGGACCAGCGAGACGCCGACGTTCCGACGGGCGTGCTTCCCCCACTTCTGGAAACCACCCTCCCGGTTGGGGATGGCGGTGTCGGGCCATGGGTGGCCGGCTACATCGGAACGGCGGGCCTCGGGCCGGGCGATGGATGCGCGCACCGTGACGGTGTGCTGGGTGCCGTCGACCGTGATGGGATAGCGGTAGACCCCGGGTTCGGCGTCGTTGCCCATGTGGAAGGGCTCGAACATGGGAGTGCTGCTGAACGGCGCGGGCGTGCCGGTCTCCGCCATCAGGTACAGAGGGTCGTTGGGCTCGGCGTAGTAGGCGCCGTTGTCCCCTTCGGTGACCTTTTCGATGACCTTCCCGTCACGAACGGGGGCCATCTTGATGTCCACGGAGCCGTCGTGCAGGTAGTGCCGGTACACGCGCCCGATCAACTCGGCGGTGTTGCGCAGGGTAGCCCCGGCACTGTGCCACTTGACGCGGTCCAGGTTCGTCCAGACGACGAGGGTGCCGCTGGTGCCCAGCTGCGCCTCGCTCAGGTCATCCCACTCGTCCGGCACACGGCGAGGTACAGGCGCGGGAACCTCGTCCTGCCCGTTGGTGATCGCGTCCAGGTCGAGGTAGGTGTACAGAGCGTTCGCGGCGCCGTTCTTCCAGGACCAGACCTCGACCTTGGTGCACTGGGACATGCTGGAGTTGGGCAGGCCCATGCCGAAGCGGCCGATTCGGTTGCGGTTGTCACCGAGGCCGTCTCCGTATTTCAGGGCGCGGCGCAGGAGTTCGCTGTCCATGCCCTTGCCGTTGTCGAGGACGGCGATCTTGTCCACCCGATACCGAGTCTGGGTGGCGCCTGCGATGGGGCCCTCGCATGCGAAGACCTGTACGAGCGTGGCTTCCGCGTCGATGCTGTTGTCGATCAGCTCGGCGAGCGCGTAGGCGGTGTTCTTGTAGCCACTGTCGCGCATGGCCTTGACGGTCAGCGAAGGGCTGACGATCCGGTAGTTGTTTCCTTCGCCGGTCACGCTGTCTCCCATACATCTTCCCAGTTGGTGAATGCTTCGGCGACGTCGCCGAACCCGGGGAGCTCCGGGTCGACGACGGTGACGATCTCGCAGGTTTCGGTTCCGCCGGCCTTGGGGCCGCGGATGACCCGGCCGACCATCTGGCTGTAGAGCACCAGGGACTTTGTCGGCCGGGCGATGACGGCGGCGCTGGCTGCGGGCGCGTCGAAGCCCGTGGTCAGGACTCCGAAGTTGCACAGGATCATGGGCCGGCGTGCCGCGCTCTTGAAACTACGGATGGCGTCGCTGCGGTGTCGTGGAGATGATTCCCCAGTCACGAACACCGCGTGGAGGCCAGCCGCGGACAGCACCGAAGCGATGAGCCGGCAGTGCTGCACCGATGCCGCGAACACGAGGATGCGGCGGTGCTGCTTCTCGAGCAGCTCCATGATCGTCTGGACAACCTTGAGGTTCCACTGCTCGTCCTTCGCGAGCTCGGCGATGATGCTGTCCGGGATCTCGAACGCTCGCGCCAGGTTCTGTTGATCCCGGGCTGACAGATGCATGCCGGCTTCCGCGGCCACCGTGCGCATGATCGGTTTGGCCAGGTAGCCCTGGTCGATGAGGGCTGTCACGGGATTCGTGTAGCCCTCGATCTGCAGCATGACCTTCTGGCGGGAGAAGAAGTCGGCGAGTTCCTCATCCTTGGCGATGTCCGCCCAGGTGCGGCCCGGGGTCGCGGTGAGGCCCAGCAAGCTGGAGTCGTGGCGCACTGTCAGGTCGTCCACCACGCCCTGAAACGTGGGGGCGATGATCTGATGGGCCTCGTCGAACACGGTCAGAGTGGCGCGGGATGCCAGCGTGCGCAGGAACTGCGGGTCGGACTTGGCGGTTGCGACGGCCTTCTCCAGCCCGAGAACGACCAGTCCGTCGGTCACATCCGCAAGGTCCGGGGAAGCACCGCCCCACACGCGGAGGACCGGCAGGGGACGGTCGCCGATCCTGCCCCAGGCGCGTTCGAACTCGGCCGCGGCCTGCTCCAGCAGTTCCTGCCCATGAGCCAGCCACACCACCAGGGTGGGCCCGTGCTGCCGCAAGTGGTCGCAGATCATGCTCATGCCGGTCCGCGTCTTGCCCACGCCTGTCGGCAGATGGAGTACGGCCCGGCGGGGGCCGTCATACAGCAGCTCCTTGACCCGCCGGGCCGCCCGGAGCTGATGAGGAAACAGGGCGTAGTCGGGGGCCGTCTCCCTTCTGAAGGAGGGCAGTTGAGGCTGTACGCGCTCGACGGTGAAGCCGAAGAACTCCAGAAGCGCCCTGCGCTCGTCAGGCGTCCACTTCAGTGCCTGCAGGTACTCCAGCGGCTGCTCGTCCCCCAGCGACCCGAGCCGTTGCGCCAGTTCCGCCTGCTTGGGGCCGGGAACGAGGTCGAGCACTACGGCGCGCTCGTCCTCGTCCGCCACCAGGAGCTCAGCGTCGATCGCGATCGCGGCGACGGCTCGCAACCGCTCATCACCCGCCGTTCCTCCTTTGATGAGGTCAAGGAGGCCGCACAGCTCCTTGCCGAGGTGCCGGCGGATGTAGTCCATGGGGGCGTTTGCCAGGACTGCCTCGAAGGGCATTCCCGGTGACCACGTCGTCACAGCCTCACCTGACCGATGCGGCTGACGGCAAGCCGTGAGCCGCTCGCACAGGACCGACCATCATCGTGAAGTTCCTCCCCCAGCTCGACGCACACCAAGCAGCGCTTCAACGTGCAGATACTGCGCCGCTGCAGCATGTCGACCACCCTAGACGGGGCCACTGACAACAGGAGCACCATCAGACTAAAAGACCAGCCACCGAAGGCATTTGGCCACACAGTCGTCCCGTTTCCCGTCGCGAGACGGCCTTATCGGGAGCGGCCTGCACGCGAGGCGCGCAATATGGAACAAGTATTCGGTAAATGGCTTGCGACACCACGCGTTGGGGTGATTCAAAGAGTGGATCTCGGCTCGCGGCTAGGATCACGGCGAGCTACTGGTGGAACCCCGGATGCGGGAGAAGGTTTCCACCAGCAGTACATTGGTGTGCGACACGAGCGAGGCGGGGTGGCAGACGATGAGCGAGCCGAATGGGCCGGATACGTCCTATTTTGACTACAATGCCACCGCTCCGATCCGGCCGGAGGTCCTTGCGGCCGTCGTCGAGGCCATGCAATCGGTCGGCAATGCCTCAAGCATGCATCAACCGGGACGGCAGGCGGCTCATCGGGTCGACGTCGCCCGTCGGCAGCTAGCCGACCTCCTCGGCTGCTCACCCGGCGAGATCATCTTCACCTCTGGGGCGACCGAGGCGAACAACCTGGCCCTCCGGGCCTCGTTCTGCGCCGGAAGTCCCCTGGTTACAAGCCCCGTTGAGCATCCGGCTGTCCTGGAAACGGCCCGCGCGGTCACCGCCGGAAGCCCCGAGGATCTTGTACTCCTGCCGGTCGGCACCGACGGCCTGGTGGATCTCGACGCCCTCGATCAGGTCTTCGCCTCGCGTCATGGGGGAGTGGTCTCCCTGATGGCGGCGAACAACGAGACCGGCGTCCTCACCGATCTCCGCGTCGCGGCCAAGGCGGCCCGTGAAGTTGGCGCACTCGTCCACACCGACGCCACGCAGATCATCGGCCGTCTCCCCGTGGACGTCGCTGAACTCGACGTCGACCTTTTGTCGCTGTCGGCCCACAAGTTCGGCGGACCGCAGGGAGTCGGCGCCCTGTATGTACGGCGCGGGTCCCCCCTCCCGCACAGGCCGCTCCTCGTGGGCGGCGGACAGGAGCGGGGCTGGCGCGCAGGCACGCTGAACGTGGCAGGGATCATCGGCATGGGCGCCGCGGCTGAGGCTGCGGCGCGCGGACTCAGCGAGGAGGCCGAGCGCATCGCGGCGCTGCGCGGCCGCCTTGAAGACCTCGTGACCGACGCCCTGCCCGACTGTCGGATCAACGGCCGGCGCGATCAGCGCCTGCCCGGCGTGACGAGCGTCACCTTCCCCGGGGCGCCTGCGGACGCGGTCCTGGCGGCCATGCCCGACGTCGCCGCCTCGGAGGGCAGCGCGTGCGCGTCCGGCGCTCCGACGCCGAGCCACGTGCTCCTGGCCATGGGGCTGTCCCGGGCGGACGCCGACAGCACGATCCGCTTCTCGCTGGGCTACGCCACCACGGATGCCGAGATCGAGCACGCCGCGAGGGCCGTCAAACGCGCCGTAACGCAGGTTCGTGCCGCGCTGGCCGAAGCCGATGGTCCCCGCTGACCGTTACCCCGTTTACCACGTCATTAGAGCAAACGCATTGGCCACAGAGAGGTCCCGGATGTCAGACAGCCGGCTTGGGGAAGCCGCCCTTTACTCCTTCGCGCGACACGAAACATTCGCGCCCCGTTTCGGCTGGCTGCACAAGGCGTACATGCAGGTCAAACGTGACCAGGATGCATTTCTCGCAGACAACGCGCCGGTGCTGTTCGGCGTGGGCAAGAACATGGTCAACGCCATGCGCTACTGGTCCCGCGCCTTCAAACTGACTCGCGAGCACTCGCCCACGACACGCTCACAGGCCAAGTTCTCCTACCCCACCTGGGAAGCCCGCTGGCTCCTCGACGAGGACGGGGCAGACCCGTATCTGGAGGAGAACGGCAGCCTGTGGCTGCTGCACTGGTGGCTGGTCTCATCCCGTCCCGGAGCCAAGAGCCACGCGCCAACCTGGTACACAGCCTTCCACCTCGCCCCGTTCTCCCGCTTCACGGTCGCGGACATGGCACAGGTGGTCACCCGGCACGTGAACTTCTCCTATGACAAGAGCCCGGAAGAGGCGTCGATCGTCCGTGACATCGAATGCCTGACCAAGATGTACGCGCGCAGCGCGCCGGAGAAGGCCGGCTCGCCGGGCAGCTACGAGGATCTGCTCGCCTGCCCCTTCCGTGACCTGGACCTGCTCACCTTCGTGGGGACGCGCGGCAAGCCCGAGTGGCAGTTCACCAGCGGGCACCGTACCTCGCTGCCCCCTCGGGTTCTGGCCTACGCCTGCCTGGACTACGCAGCCAAGTTCTCCCGCCAGGCCAATTCGATCTCCGTGGCCCGTCTTGCCAATGAGCCGGGTTCTCCGGGGCGTGCCTTCCGTGTCCGGGAGAACGAGATCGTCATGGCGCTGCAGAAGACCGCCGCCGATCACCCTCAGCTGAACCTGACCGAGGCGGTGGGGCAGCGCAGCCTCGCCTTCACGACCGATCCCTTCGATCTGGCCTGGGAAGTGCTGGACGAGCAGTACGACTTCGTCACCCGCCGCCCCGGCTTCCCCACACGTGAGGAGTGGGCCGCCGAGTTCCCCGAGCTCGCCGAGGCCGAGGAGAAGGAACTCGCTACGAAGGCCACGGACGCCACAGCCGCGGCAGAGACCAACGACACGCTCTTTGACGAGGAGACCGCCGCGTGACCACCGCAACCCCCACGCGGACATCGAACGCCCCCTCGAGTTCCGCCCCGCAGTTTCCCGCCGGCATCGAACTCGTCGGCTCCCAAATGCGCTCGACCAACCTTGAGCGCGACGTCGAGGACGTCCTCCACGACCCTTACGTCGGTGCCCGGGCCGTCGACGTCCTGGAACGCATCGCGAGCGCGCTGGCCGACCAACGCCGTACCCGCGCATGGTCCTTCACCGGCCCCTACGGCTCCGGCAAGTCGACCCTGTCCAACATCATCGACGCCCTGTTGGGGCGGGATGCCAAGCGCCGCAGCGAGGCCGAGCGCATCCTCGAAGAAGCCAGCCCCGCCCTCGCCCACCGCATTGCCGCAGCACGCGACGCCATCGCCCCTGAGGGCTTCCTCGGCGGCGTGGCCACCGCGCGCCGCGAATCCGTCGTCGCTACCCTCTCCCGCGCCCTGCACACGGCGGCGGCGCGACGCTGGGGCAAACGCGTCCCGAAGGCCATCGCCACCGCCCTGGAGGCGTGTGCCGACCCGGACCGCGCCGGCGCCAAGGAGATCCTCAGCGCCGTCACGGCTCTGACCGCGGACAGGCAGCAGCCTCTGCTTCTGGTGATCGACGAGTTCGGCAAGACACTGGAACACCTCGCTGGCCACAACGAATTCGCCGACGCCCAGCACGACCTGTTCCTGCTGCAGGAACTCGCCGAGAAGGCGGCTGGTTCCAACGGGCTGCCCGTCTACCTGATGACCTTGCAGCACTTGTCATTCATGGACTACGCCTCACGGTCCAGCGAACTCAAGACCCGCGAATGGGCCAAGATCCAGGGGCGCTTCGAAGACATCACCTTCGTCCCGCACCACGGCGACTCCCTGCATCTGCTGCGCCGCCGCCTCGACCGCTCGGCCGTCAACTCTGCCGGGCAGGCCCTGATCACTGCGTCGGCCGAGGCGTCCGCAGACATCTGGACTCAGCACGGTCTCGGCGTTCTGGCCGAACTCGGCCCCGCCCACTTCGCGGACCTCTACCCGCTGCACCCCATCACGGCTCTGGCCGCGCCGATCCTTGCCGCTCAGATCGGCCAGCACGACCGCAGCCTGTCAGGCTTCCTCAACAGCGGGGAGCCCAACACCGTCCGCCACTTGCTGTCCCGGCACAGCAACGACAAGGCGGACCATGCCAGCACGGTGCGCCTGCCACAGCTCTACGACTACTTCCTCAACTCCGGGCGCACCACCCTGCTCGCCTCCGCCAACGCGAGCCGGTGGATCGAGGTCGACTCGCGCATCCGGGACGCCAACGGTCTCCCGGACGCCGACCAGGACGTACTGAAGACCATTGGCGTCCTCAACCTGATCGACTCCGACGGGGCACTCAGCGCCACCGCGCCGATGATTCACTTCGCCCTCCACGACCCCACCGACGTCGCTGACACTGACGCCTTCACGGCACTCGAAGAGCGTCTCGCCGACCTCGTCCGCCGGGGCTTCGTGGTCCACCGTGAGTTCAGCGGCGAATACCGGGTCTGGCAGGGCACCGACGTCGACATCGACGGACGGCTGAAGGACATCATCAGCCACTTCGATGACGCCTCGGTCATCGACCGACTCGGCAGCCTGGTCCCGCAGGCATTCGTGGCCGGCCGCCACAGCCAGGTCACCGGCATGATGCGGGTGTTCTACACCGCCGTCAGCGGCCCCGAGACCAAGACCGTCGCTGCCCCGGACGAGTTGAAAGAGCCCGCCGACGGCCTCGTCGTCTTCCACCTTGGCACCGACGCCGACCGGCCCAGCGTCCACTCGCCGCTGCCGGTACTTGTCGGCACGACCCCCGACCCCGACGTGGTGATGACCACGGCCACCTACCTCGTCGCACTGAAGGAACTCAGCAACCAGCAGGACATCGACCACGTCGCCCGACGGGAAGTCATCGAGCGGCTCGTGCAGGCCGAGGCCGAGCTCCTGGAGCTGCTGCAAGACGCCTTCTACCCGCCGTCCGCTGCAGCGTCCTGGAGCCTGTGGCACACCGGGATCGCCCCTGGCGAAGAGCCCGCCGCCTCCGGCCTGACGGCCCGCAGCCTGAGCGGCCTGGTCTCCCTGGCCTGCGAGTCGGTGTACCCGCACACCCCGCACATTCGCAATGAGATGCTCGGCCGCCACGTCCTGACCAGCCAGGCCGCCCAGGCCCGCGGCATACTGCTGACAGCCATGCTCTCCGCCTCGGGCGAAGAGAACCTTGGTCTCATCGGGTACAGGGCCGAACGGGCCATCTACAGCGGCGTCCTGGCCTACCTCGGCCTGCACCGAGAGAACGGGGTGGCCCAGGCCGAGAGCCAGCAAGAGAGCCTCCTCCCGTACGGCTTCTCCCCGCCCGGCGACGATCACGAGCACGCCCAGCCCGCCTGGAACGCCCTCAACGAGGTACTGACCGGCGCCACTGAGCGGGTCAACATGGAAGAGGTCATCCGTGTCCTGAAGAGCCCGCCGTTCGGGCTCAAGGCTGGCGTTATCCCGGTCTTCCTGGTCCCGGCCCTAGTCATCCGCCGCCACGACGTCGCCCTGTTCGAAGAAGGCACCTACCTTCCCCGGCTGACCATCGACGTGGTCGAGCGACTCGTCAAGGGCCCGGGACGCTTCTCGGTGAAGTACACTCCGGCCGGAGACGGCCAGCGCGGCAGCGTCATCAAGAAGCTGATGGTGTCGCTCGGTGTGGAGGCACCGCGCTCGAAGGCCCTGCGTAACCCCGACCTCCTCTCCGTAGCCAGTGCCCTGATTGTGCGTGTGGCCGACCTGCACAAGTACGCCCGCACCACCAAGAGCATCTCCGCCGACGCCCGCACCGTGCGCACGACGATCGCTGGAGCGTTGGACCCCGACGATCTGGTCTTCCATGCGCTGCCGAAGGCGCTCGGCTTGCCCGAGATCCCGGCCGACACGCGCGCCAATGCGGAAGCGGCGAACACCTACGTCGAACGTCTCACCGCGGCGGCCGACGAACTCGTGGCCATCGACAGCCAGCTGCGGGCCGAAGTTGTGAGCGTCCTCGCACGGGAGTTCCGCCTGCCGGCCGAACTGCCGGAGCTGCGCGCGCAGCTGGCTGCACGGCTGCGAGGCTTCGCCGGCGCGGTGCTGACTCCGGAACTGCGCGGCTTTGTCGACTTCGTCCTCAGCGACAGTCTTGAGGACGACGACTGGCTTGAGCCCATCGTCGTGCGCCTGACCAACTCCGCCCTCGGTGACTGGGACGACCACGAAGCCAAGCTCTTCCCGCAGAAGGCCCGGTCGATGGCTGCGGCCCTTGACCGAGTCGGGCACCTGCACCACGCCGGGAACGAGGCACGTGGACGGGAAGAGAAACTCGACGCGCAGTTGTTGACCTTGACTGACAGCGCCGGCATGGAGCAACGCACCCTGATCTACGTGCCCGAACAGGCTCGCACCGAGGCCAACAGCCTCGCGGCCGATGTCCTGAAGCAGGCCGAGAAGTCTCTCGGACCGGACGGAGCGAGGATCCTGCTCGCGGCTCTCGCCCAGCGCGTGACCGAGGCCGCGACAGCGGCGAGTGAAAGGAAGGCACAGGGATGACCGACGGAGACGACACTCAGAAGGCCCGGCACGTTCTCGGTATCTCCGGCGGCAAGGACTCCTCGGCGCTCGCCGTCTACATGCGAAACCGGGTCCCGGAGATGGAGTACTTCTTCTGCGACACGGGCGCCGAACTGCCCGAGACCTACGAGTACCTCAACCGGCTTGAGGCTGCCCTCGGCAAGTCCATCGTGCGGCTGAACGCTGACCGCGACTTCGACCACTGGATGGAGGTCTATCAGGGCACGCTGCCGAGCCCGCAGATGCGCTGGTGCACCAAGAATCTCAAGATCAAGCCCCTGGAAGACTGGGTCGGCGACGATAAGGTCATCTCCTACGTCGCCATCCGGGCCGACGAGAACCGCCTCGGCTACGTCAGCACCAAGCCGAACATCGACGCTGTCTTCCCTTTCCGCGAGGACGGCATCGATAAGGACGGCGTGATGCGCATCCTCAATGAGGCCGGCATCGGCCTGCCCGACTACTACGAGTGGCGCACACGCTCAGGCTGCTATTTCTGCTTCTTCCAGCGCAAGCACGAGTGGGTCGGCCTCCAGGAACGCCACCCCGACCTGTACGCCAAGGCCGTGGAGTATGAGGACAAGGTCCGATACCGCCACACCGCCATGAAGGGCCGCAACTACACCTGGTCGCAAGGCGAGTCTCTCCCGGAGCTCATAGAGCGCAAGGAAGAGATCGAGGCCAAGCACCAGGCAGCCCTGGATCGGGCCGCCAAGCGCATTAAGCCCAACCGGCCCCTGCTTGAGGTCCTCTCCGACGCACTCGACTCAGACGACGACGAGGCCGGCTGCTCCGTCTGCCACCTCTAGGAACGGTCGACTGGGGTGCCCAACTGCCCTGGCCCGCCTTGCGGATGTTCTCCGCAGGGCGGGCCTCTGTCTTTGGGTTCCCTGATCGGTTGTCAGTCCTGCCTGTCACACTAGATATGCCAGAGCCGCAGAGCCGTTCGGGGGGTCCTTCAGCATGCCCATTTCAAGCGTGGTCGGCCGGGACGCGTTCACCCGCATGGTGCAGAGGCACCGTGAGGAGGACAGCCCAGCGCTTCCCATCGAGGTCGGTCTGCTGCGGATGCTGGACGCGGACAACTGCCAACAACTCGACCAGGATCTCCGCGAGTTCGCCTCGCCATGGGAGGTCCACCAGGCCACGGAGAATCTTGCCCCGGCTCTCCCTGACGAACCCGGCCTGTACATGTTCGTCTGGCGACCTCAGTTCCAGTTCCAGGTCGACGGCCGTCCTGCACAGGGGAGTTTCCCCCAGCTCCTCTACGTCGGGCAGGCCGGCGCCTCGAAATCTGACTGCGGGAACACCATCCGTCAGCGCTACAAGGAGTACCGCCGGTACTTGCGGGCCAGCCCCGAAAGCCTGTGGACCGATAGCGAGCCGAAGACCCGTGAGCAGCGGCTCAGCCGCTATCTCCCGCTGCGTCCGATGGAGTTCTGGTGCACCACGGTGACGGACCGGAACAGGATCAGGGGCCTGGAGAAGAGGCTCATCCGCCTGTGGAATCCCCCGCTCAACGACTCCGATCGTCCCAAGCTGCGCGGACGGCTCGGTGCTCCCCGAGCAGCTTGGACAGCCTGATCGCACCCGCACGAAGAAGAGGTATCCATGCCCTCCAAGACATTTGTTCCCGCCTTTGAAGCAAAGGTGGGCAACTGGACCTACTACTCATGCCTCATGAGCTACGCAGCAGTTGCCCGTGAGATCAACTTCGCGCACGAGCTAGGCGGCAATCAAGACTTGGGAACAATGATTCAGAGGGGTGTCGGCACACGCACCACTGAAATCACCAACTACCTTCTGTCGAACGAGAACCGCTTCCTGGGCGCGATTATCGTCGCAGCCTGGGGAGGAGCCCCGGAGTACATCCCACTGGAAATGGAGAAGAGCTCCGAGAATAGCGATGTACTCGCAGGCATGGACCGCAACTTCGGGGTGCTGACCTTCGACGGCACCCATCAGTTCTTCGCTCTGGACGGCCAACACCGCCTCAAGGCGATCAAAGATGCCATCAAGCGAAACCCGGAGTTGGGGCGCGAAGACATCACCGTGATCGTTGTCCCGCACTTCGATGATGAAGCAGGTCGCCGAAGGACGCGCCGTCTCTTCACCAACATCAATCGCAACGCCGTCAAGACCACCGCGCAAGAGAACATCGCTCTCGACGAGGACGACGGCTTCGCCATCCTCACCCGCCGCCTGCTCGATGACCACGAATTCCTGCGGCAGGACGGCGTGGTTCAGGTCTTCAGCAAGGTCGGGAACGATGGTGAACTCAAGCTCGCCACCCGTCAGGTCGGCGTAACTGGCACCGCTTGGACAACAATCGGCGTCCTGTATGACTTGCTCACGGACCTGGGCTTCGGCCTCCACGAGAGCATGAACAAGACCTCTCAGCGCGCGACAGACGAGATCCTCGATGAGAGTTACGAGGTACTCGCCAAGCGCATGGATGAGTTGCTTGCGGTCTGTGGAAACATGCGAGATCGCTATGAGGCGCACGCAGCGCCCAGGGATCTTCGTGCACCTAAGGGGCGGGATGGAGAGGGGCACCCGTTCATGCGCCCCGCAGTCCAGGTTCAGATTGTCCGGGCTGCCCGTCACGTCATCGAGCAGCGCCTCCTGGAATGGCCGGAGCTCCTACGCCGTCTGGGCGAGTTGGACTGGACGATGTCTTCCGCCCCGTTCTCTGCGGTGTGGCAGGAGACGCCGGACGCCGCCCGTAAGGGCAAGATGATTCCGTCCAAGGAGAACAACCAAGCGCTGTACGAGTTGCTGCTCGTGCATCTTGCGCCGGCTTCCCGCGCGCAGATCGACCGTGCCATCCGCGGGTACCGTCAGGTGAAGAACGAGCGCTATCCCGTAGTGGCTGAAGAACTGGCGCGACGGCTGCCCGTCGCCGTCGAGGAGAACTAGCCGTATATCTCAGGGCAGGGCGGCTGACGGGCAGCCCTGCCCGGCTTCTGGCCGGAATTCCGGTTAGTCCTTGAGGTCGCACGTGGTGGTGCTGGATGCCTAAACCTTGACTGCGGTGTGCTCCGGCCTGTCAGCGATGGCGGTGGGAGTAATCCGCTGTGTGAATGGCGAAAACGGTTTCGGCCTGAGATGCGTGTGGGCCAGCCCCTCTGCTCAATGGCCGTGTCAAAATCGCATGAGAACTCGGTGCCTTCGGCCTGGCCGGTGGTGATTCCGCGCGCCTTGGGCGGTACGCGGTCGCCAAAGCATTTCATGACGCTGTCAGGTTACTTTGCCCTTGTTGGGGGGTTGGGAATGCCTCGGCAAGGCTGGCGATGGGCTGGCGGATGCGTACGGGAGCAGGTTGGCGCTGGGGACTTTGCCCAGCGGCACCCATTCCAACACGGTCTGCACATCGTCTTGTGGGAGCTCGATGCTTAGCCAACTTCCCGTCTCGGCAAGGAGGCTGGTGTTTCAGGGCTCAGTTTTACCGAAGGTTGTGAGGCATCCTCTGGCATGGCGCAGGATCATGCACCAGGGGAAGATGAGGCGTAGGAACGGTTGGGCGACGCTGCAGGAAGGGAGAGTCTGTGGCCGGGGCCGAGGACTGCCATCGGTTTGGGGAACCCGACGAGGGATTTACGGCTCGCCGATGGACAGGTCATGCCGCAGTCGACTCCGTAGGCTATCGGTCGCATCAGAGCTCTGATGGCAGAGGGCAGTTCGGTAGTGGCGAGCCACCGGGCCCTGCGGGCGTGGGCGACCCCGATGCCCAGTGAACGGCGGAGGTAGATCCACTCCTCTGCCAGGCGCAGAGCCGTGATCCCAGGCTGAAAGCGGTAGTGAACCAGCAGGGGGACAGTCGTTGTTGCTGAACAGGGGGGTGATTAGAAGGCGCCTGCTCTATCCACTGAGCTACGGGGGCTGACCTGCGAAAACGCGGCCTCCCAGCGCTGGTCCCGGCTGACGCGTGGGACGCATGTGGGATGTGCGATTCCCTGGTGGCCGTGGGACGCGGGCGTCCCCGGCGAACCGTTCGTAGCCTCTCACACCATCTTCACAGGTCCGAAGACCTTCGCGGAAACAATCTTGCTCCCCTCCGTGTTGCGGCTACGTAGCCGAAGAGGGGAAGGTGTCGGGCCTGAAGCTGTTCAACACGAAGAGCGGCGTGACCGAGGTCGCGCCCCGTCTTGCTGAGGTCGAGGCGGATGTCCAGTGCCTCGTCGAGGCACACATGGAGACGATGCTGGGAGTCCGGTTCCTGGCGAGCGAGTACAGCACGGGACTCCACGGCGGACGCATCGATTCGTTGGGGATTGACGAGAACGGGGCACCCGTCGTCGTGGAGTACAAGCGCGGCACGGACGCCGGCGTGTTCTCTGAACTAAGAAAGGCCGTCACGATCCCAGATCGACAGGATATCCATGAATAGAGGTTTGGCGCGTTGGGCGACTCCCACCGCTTGCTCAAAATCGAGATTGTGGAAGTATTCACCGACGCGAGTGACCGGATGAGGGAGACGTCGCATTGCTCTGAGGGCGGCGGTCTCCCAGTCCCGGACAGTGAGGTATGGCGGCGAAGCCCACCCGTCGTATAGGAAGGCTCCGTGTATGGCCGCATCGGTCTCATGCCGTGCCAGGCGTTTCTTCATGTGTTTGGACCGGCCTGCCTTGACGTATGGGACCGGCCCGTTGAAACCAAGCACATAGAGCCGCTCGCCGGGCTCTTCCCATGGCGATCCCAGTTCCCTCACCTTCCGCCAGGTGGCCTCTGAGAGTAGGCGTCGATCTGCCTCGTCTGTCTGGTCTGGACGGTGGGGATGATGAGCGATAGCAGCTTGGAGACGTTCCCGGGCCTTCTGAACTGCCGTATCTGGGGCTTCGTTTGTGGTCACCACGTCATCATGTCGAAGGGTACTGACAGTGCGGCCTGCTAGGACCGCCTGTCCGCGATCTGGCCGAAGGAGGGGATGCCAAGGTCGACGACGCTGCGGCTGGCGGGACGCCGGTCGAGTTGGGTGAGTTTCTCCTCCGCTCCGGCAAGGCTCACCTGAAGCCCTTCCACCTCGCCGAGCCATCCTTCGCGTTCGGCCTCGGCGATGCGGTCGAGGAGGTTGTCGCGGATCTCGACGAGCCGGTCGCGCTGGGCGGGGTCGGGCCAGAGCATCGGGCAGCGGACGCAAGCGTGTTCGTGGATGCACGGAGCGCCGAATGCGCGGCCGCATGCGCCGATGGAGACTTTGCGTCGTTCGAAGTGGCCGAGGAACTCCTGCCATTCCTCATCGGTGGGGACTCTGTATTCCTCGCTGGGGCGGAGGGATCGGCGGCGGGCAAGGAAGGCCATGTGCGCCTGAATTGCCTCCTCGGGATAGACGGCTTTGTAGCCGAGGGTGACGTTGATGTCCTGGTGGCCTGCGATCACCTGGGCGATGTGCGGTGGCAGTCCGTTGAGGATGGCGTCGGTGATGAACAATCTGCGGAAGTCGTGCGGTGTGTAACGCAGTGGGTCGCCGGTAGCGTCGATTAGTCCCGTGGCGATGAGGGCCTGGTCCAGCATCGTGCGGACGGTTTCGTCGGTGAACGCGCGGTCCTCGCCGGAGATGCGTCGTTGGAACAGCAACGGGGCTGGTGCCTGCCACTCGCATTCGCGCCGGTCCCAGGAACGGACCAGGGGAACCGCGCCGGTGCTGTCCCGGGCTCGGCAGATGATCGCGCTCAGGACGTCGGCGAGCTCGGGGCTGACCAGCAGCAGCCGCTCGGTATCGGTCTTGGACGGCACGATCTGCAGGAGGGGGACGAGCTCACCGGTGGTGGGCAGCCGGTATTGGACCAGGCTGTGGTGGCTGAGTTCGAGTAGTTCTTCGACGCGGATGCCGGTGCTCCGCAGGACCTCGACCGCGGCCCAGGTCCAGAAGGCCCGCTCGTCCTCAAGCCCCAGATCGCGGCGTTTGCTGGTGCCCGGGGCCTCGGCCCAGATCCGGCCGGCCGTTCCGTGCGGAACCACCGCGCGTACGAGTTGCTGACCGGCAGCAGTGAACACCTCGCCAGGGCGGGTTTGTCGGGCGGCTTCCAGTACCGCGGCCGCGTCCCTGCGACGCTGGTCGACCGAGCGGACGAGGACTGGCAGCACCGGAAGGCGCTCGCGAGTGCGGGCGTCCATCCGCGCCTTGCGTCGTCGTTGGTGTTTGCGGTTCTCCAACTCGTCAGCCCTCACCGGGCTCGGTGCCACCCACGGGCCCCAGCGACCGGGGTCTTCCAGTGCCCACTGGGCGATATCGAGGTAGAAGGCCCGCACCTGGGTGAGCGTGTCACGGTGATTGAGCCTCTCGACCTTGGTGCTCGTGCGCCGGCCGTCCGGGTCGGTGACAGTCTTTTCCTTGGTGCGAATCCTCTGCTTCCACTGCCCGATGACGTCCGGGGCGAGGCGGAGGCTGTCGGCGCCGGGATGGTGGTGCTCGATGTCCTGCCAGAAGCACTTGCCGAGGTGGTAGGAGAGGGACTTCAGGCTGTTGTGGTCCAGCGCGGGCTGGCGTTCCCGCAGATAGTCCACCAGCAGATCCCGAACGGGACGACAGATCAGTCCGTAGCGGTCGATCAGCTCCTCCGGAGTGCGCTGTCCCAGGTTGCGGACCGCGCGCAGATTCGGCGGGGCGTCCTCTCCGAAGGCTCCGAACTGGTGCAGCAGACGGTAGAACACCTCGGTCCCTGCCATCGCCCGCTTGAGCACCACGGCTTGGATATCGAGGAGTTCCAGGACGTCGCCGATGGTGATGTCGGCCAACGTGCCGCCCTTCGCCGCGAGGATGAGGGCGCTGCGGCAGAGCGTCGTGCTGACAGCGCCCGGCCGCACGCCCTGGGCTTGAGAGCCCAGCTCACGAAGGCGCTCAAATCCGCGCGGATCACGGCTATGCGCCATGGAGCGGACCAGCACTCCTTGGCGGCTGGCTCCGGCGGCCAGCCAGTCCACCGACGGCCGCAGCAGCTCAGCGCTGATCACCGTGGTCAGAGCCCGGCCCACTACCGGCATACGCCAGGCTACCTTCAAGCCTCGCTCGTGAAGCCACTGCTTGATCACTGGCCGCCAGGCGGCGCCGGCCTGCTCGATGCCGCTGGCCTGCCACCGTTCCTGCCAGGTCTGTCCGGGCTGGTCTTCCAGCCAGTCCAGCACCATGACGATGCCGTGCTTGTGGTGCAGTTCGCTGCCAGCGTTCTTCAGCGTGTAGGGCGGACGGGACAGCAACCGGGCCGCCTCGACGCGCGAGCGCTCGGTGCCCGGCCAGCTCTCGGGAACGGTCCGGGCGGGGAAGCGCTGCTGGGCGGCCAGTGCGCGAGTGCGCCCAGGTGAAACTCCGAGTGCCGGTGCGCGGTCGGCGCGTGCCGACAAGGTGGCGGTCACCGGGCACCGGTCCCGAACAGCACATCGAGACTCTCCGGCCGGTAGTCGGCTGCGGGAGGAGGCGCGATGCGGGCTGCTGCCTGCCGTGTCTGTTCGGCATGGTGGGCCAGAAGCCGCCGGATCACCACCTCCTTGCGGGGCGTGAGGTAAAGCTGTGTCGTGGTCAACTGGGCATGACCGAGGACGAATTGGACATCGGTGAGGGGCAGGCTGGGATCCTCGGCCATGCGGTAGGCGGCGGTGTGCCGCAGTGCATGCAGCGTCGCAGAGGTCCCCGCCTTGGCATTCGCCCGCTCGAACATCCGGTGAACCGCGTGGTAGGTCAGCGGTCTCGACGGCGAGCGCAGGGTCCACCACAGTGGGAGGCGCCGCCCGCACGGGATCGCATCGTCCATCTCCACCTGGTAGAGCCGCAGCCAGACGAACGCGTCGGTTGAGGCCGGGAGTTCCTGGACTTCCCGGGTTCCCTTGCGGACCACCGAGATCAGCTGACGCCCCGGATCCACGCCTGCCTGCCATGTACTGAGCAGCTCGCTGGCCCGGGCACCGGTGGAGATGTAGAAGGCGACCAAGGCCCGGTCCCGGTGCGACGGGAGCCGGGCGAAGATCTCGTTGAACTCCTCATCAGGGACACTGCGGGGCACCCGCTTGGGCACCCTCGGACGGTAGAGCCCACTGCGTTCGTTGCGGGGCGGGTCCATCGGGTTGCGATGGGCGTGCGCTCGTCGCCCATGACGTGATCGGTCCAGTGGGAACGGGTTGAGGACCGGACCGGTGCCGATGTCGCGGTGGAAGTCGTAGAAGGTCCGCAGCACTGTCTCGCTGTGCGCTCGCACCGACGGCGCGTACGGCGTCCCGCCCGCAGACCACTGGCCCGCCTCACTCGGGCGCCGCCAGTGCGGACGCCTCGGCTGGCCGGCGATCTGCAGCCAGCGGGAGAAGTCTCTCGCCTCGAGCCGACTCGCCCGGTCCCATGGCACCTCGACAGCCCACAAGAAGCGGAACCAGCGCAGCAGATCCATCCCGTAAGAACGGGCAGTCGCCGCCGAACGACCGGCTCCCTGCAGATCCCTCAGGAAGGCGCCAGCCCCCTCGACCGATTCCCCGGTCGGGTCGATGAGCCGGTACGGATCCCACGGATCATCCATGGCCACCAGCTCCCCGACCAGGGGTACGGACAGGGCTGCCAGATCTCTCGATGCCTCCACGGCCGGCTCAACGACGCCCCCACCACAAGGTCACTGACCTGCAGAAACTCCGCCAGTAGTTCAGTCAACAGGTCATCAACCAGGGACTCTTCTATCTGTCCTGGCTGATGGATCACCGGGCCGAGTTCGGACACCTGGTCCGCGACCGGCTCGGGGCCACGGCCGCGTCCCAGGTGCTGTGGAGCGCACCAAGGCTGATCTGCGTGGCCGGCGACTTCACCCGCTACGACATCCACGCCGTACGCGAGCACCGGCGCAGCATCGACCTCGTCCGCTACCGCCTCTTCGGCGACGACCACATCGCCCTTGAGACCGTGGCCTCGCACACCGGACAGAGGTCGGCACCCGCGACGGCCCGCCGTCGTGTGGCCGGCGTGCAGAGCACGCGGAGGCAGGACGTGACGTTGACGGAACTGGCTGTGGCGGTCGACGAGGCACTGCTCGGCCTCGGGGACGGCATCACCCGGGTCCAGCGCAAGCAGTACCGCGCCTACCAGCGACTGCGGAACTTCGCGTGCGTCTGCCCGCCGCAGCAGACCAAGCTGCTCGTCTACCTCAAGATCGACCCCAGACAGGTCGACCTCGTGCCTGGCTTCACTCGCGATGTCACCGGGCTCGGTCACCACGGAACCGGTGACCTGGAGGTGCAGCTGCGCACGCCCAGGGATGTGGAGCGCGCGCAGGAGCTGTTCCGGGCGAGCTATGCGGCGGCATGAAGGGTCGATTGCGGAGGCCATGTCGTGTGGCTGACTGGCGCCGTGGTCAGGGCGTGGGGACGGGGGTGCCGGTGAGGTGTTCGGCGCGTTGTGCGATGAGCGGGGTGAGGTGGGGGTGTACGCCTCTTCTGCACGCCTGGAGGAGCTGACCCAGCGCGACGAGTTCTCCGGCCTGGCCCGCGGGAGTGGTCAGAACCTCGGCAACTCCTGCCGCAGCCGGGCTGATGGTGCTGTTCTACTGCACGAAGGTCGTCGGTCGCTGGGCCGACGAGGCCGACCCCAAGCTCGCGCCCGCCCGGATCGCGGCTGAACGGATCGTGGGCGAACTTCAGGCCCGTTGACGACGCGAGTGGTCGTGCAGCAGCTTCCGGTACTGACGCGCTGTCGCCTCGTTGGCACTGAGGTGCAGTGCGTCGACCAGCTCACGCAGGTGTTCGGCGTCGTCCGAGCCCACCGCGACCGTGGCGACAGGGGGCAGGAAGTACAGCTTCCGCGCCGGCGCGCCCGTACATCCCAATGGAGCGGGCTTGGGCGTATGCGCTCGGGCTCGGACCTTGATGGAGCGTCTCAAGCTCGTGCGCGACACGGCTTGGATACCGTGCCCATATGAATCCTGCGATGGCTGGTCTTCTTGGGGCGATCAGCGGCGCCCTGGTCACTGGATCAGCAACCACTATCGGGCCGTTGCTCTTGCAGAGGCACAAAGACCGGGCGGAGGGGCACCAAAGGTCGAAGGAAGAGACGGCGAAGAAGGTCGACCTGGTCAATGATGTCGGTGTGCAGTGCCGGGCGTGGTTGCTGTACTTGTCCAGGTCGCTGCAAGACAGGCAGGCCGGCAGCCCAGCAACCCTGGCGGAATTCGATGAGAAGTGTGAAGGGCTTCGAACGGCGGCTGAGGGAGCCCTTGCGCAGGCCGCCAACGCGGGATACGCCCTGTCCAACAGTGGTCTCGCGGACGCTCTGCGGGCGTTGGAAGACCAAGTCCGCGTTGCTCTTCTTCTCCCGGCACACACCGAGGACCTGACACAGCTGCATACGCAGGCCAGCAGCTACTTCACCCCAAGGGAAGTCGTGACATTGCGAATGCTCGATGAGGTTCTGCATGACCGGCCGCCGACTGACCCCACTTCCGGAACGGTATTCGAGCGCCGCTTTCTGGCCTAATCTGCTTCGGCGGGCCGAGCGGGCGCATAAGGCAGCCGCGACCAAGTCTGGCACCAGCTGCGAGGTCGAGCGGAATGAAGTAGCCCTGGACCGACTCCCCTCAGCCCAGGCTGAGGTGAACCCCCTCGCTTCCGCAGGTAGGAGGGGCTGTGGCGCCATCCGCTCCGCCACCCCTGGAGAGGCGGCGCGTCGTCTGGCGCCGACGTGTGAGGTGGCGTCCGCGTCGCGTCCGGAGAGGTCACGGCAGAACGTTCACCCGTCGGTTGGGAATGGGAAAGGCATGCATCGCTGGTGCAAGAATAGGTGGATGCCTCCGGCTGGACATGTCCCTAAAAGAGTGCGGTTCAAGCTCCCAGTTCCGATTAGATGAATAATTGGCTGGTGTTGTGAGGTTGCTCAATCGCACTGCGGAACCGCCGAGTGCCCGAACAGCCGTTGGCGATCACTCAGGGGATAGTCGCCCGGCGCAAGGCCCTGTGGAAGGGACAGACGGACAGTACGCTGAGAGGGTGGCTCCGCGGCATCCCCCGTCTGCGGAGCCACCCTTATGTCCGTCGGTCAGGGAGTCGACCGCCCGGCTCCTCCAGGTGCGTCATCCTCATCAGGGCTGGACTGTCGGCAAAGCCGAACTCGCGGTACAGGGGCGCCGCTTCCTGGCTGGCGTGGAGTTCGAACAGGGTGACGTGCTCGGTACGGAGCTCGTCGAGTAGTGCGCGGACAACGGCTCTGGCGTAGCCGCGGCGCCGGGCATCCGGGCGTGTGGCGACCACATGCACGCGGCCTGCCAGCCCCCAGGGGTAGGACGGTGCCGGGAGCACGCGATGGATGAGCCCGAGGGCGCAGGCGGCCATCGAGCCGCCCGGGGCGTCGATGACGAAGGCCCGTGCGTCACCCCCCGGCGCTAGCCGTGGAGCCAGCTCGGCGGTGCACCGCCGGATCCACTCCTCGCCCATCGGCTCGGACAGAACGTACTCAGAGCGTAGCCGGATGATGCCTGCCGCATCTGAGGGCGTTGCCGCTCGGGCCGTGGGCAGCCCGGCGGTCAGCGGTCCGGGCGTGGGTGCTGGCGCTAGCTCGTCGTCCATGAGGGGCCTCCTGGTGGTGCCATGCCCGAACGATGCTGAGGAACTGCTCAACACCCTGCACTTTCGGGTGGGGTTCGTAGCCAGGTGCGAGGTCGCTGATCTGGCGGACGCAGCGGGAGGAGCCGATCCGCTGGGCGAGCACGAGGGCTTCGCCGGCGATGGAAGCACTGTGGTCGATCTCGCCCTGACGCAGCAGACTTTCGGCTTCGTAGGTGAGGAAGACCGCGCGGGTTTTGTCCCGGGCGTCGGGCAGGAGGGCTACTCCCTGAGAGATCTGGTGCAGGGCGGGGCCGCTTTCTCCGAGGTCGATGAGGCAGCGGCCGGAGTCGACGGCGAGGTCTGCTGGGCTCATCCAGGAGCACCATGCGGGGGGTGCGGTGGTGGCGGAGTCGAGGGCGTGTTCTGCGGCGTCGAGGTCGCGGCGGCAGGCGCGGGCATCCCCGTTCATGGCCAAGGCCCGGGCCTTGCGCAGGTGGAGCAGGGAGCGGGCGGTGGCGTCCTGGGTGCGGGACAGAGCATGGTCCAGGACGTCGATGGCGGTGCCCGCCTGGCCGAGCCAGATGTTCTGGTACGCCAAATCAGAAAGGACGCCTGCTCCGCGGTCGGCGTCGCCTACCTGGTGGGCGGCGTGGAGGGCGGCGCTCCAGTAGTGGCCGGCGGCGGCGTGGTGGTCGTGGTCGAAGCGGTGCCACCCGATCGTCTGTGCAAGGGAGGATGCCAGTGTGAACAGGCGGGCTTCGGTCACCTGGTCGCAGCGGGACTTTTCCAGCAGGCCAACCACGGTCTCGTAGTAGCTGTCCAGGAGCTGGGCGCTGTGCTGGCGGTCGACGGTGGGCATGCCCGTGAGGTGCCTAACGCTGGACTCCAGCCAGGTCACGAACTCTGGGGCGACCGGCCGGCCGTCGGCGGCTGACGAGGCAAGGGCAGGATCGAGGGTGGCCCACTGCTGTGCGAGCGCCGCGAGAGCAGCGGGTGCGAGTCCGACAAGGGTGCGGCGGTTGAGCATGGCGCGGCGTTGGGCCTCTCTGAGTGCGGCGACCGTCGTTCCTGAACCCAGGGCCGTAGGCGCCTCGTTCCCGGGCAGCCAGTACGGCCAGCCCAGTACGGTCACACGGTCGTGGCCGACGCCGAAGACGTCGGCGATCAGCTGCTGAAACCAGGCATCGGGCACACGGCCCCCGGGGCGCTCCCAGACCGACACCTGCTGCTTGGTCGTGCCGGCCCTGCGGTCGCGGCGGCGCGCCGCCTGCCTTATTTCCTCGGCGAGGCCGCTCTGGGACAGGCCGTGAAGGTCCCGAGCGATAGCTAGCGGGTGTTGGGGGAGCGCGTCCACGCTTCCATCTCAGCATCTGAGGACCTGCGTGGGGGCCGGAACGCGGACAGCCGCATGACCCCCGCATGACGCTCGAACCCTGGTTCCAGGATCCGGGCGTTGGATGTACTTGCCTTCCCGGCTCGCTCGGCTCCGGGCAGGCGCAGACCAGGATCGGAGGCCCAGCGTGGGCGACGCGGTGACCACCCTCGCGCTGAGTGGCGCGACGTCAACCTCACCAAAATGATTCCGATGCCAATGCCGCATGTTCCAGTTCCGCTGCCTGTCGACAAAGCCTCGCTGCTCGCCGTCGACCTCGACAACACCCTTATCAACAGGGACGCCGCCTTCCGGTCAGCTGCTCAGGTGTTCCTTGCAGAGCACGGCCTGCCTCCCGAGAGCGTCGAGGCCATCATGGATCTCGACCGGAGCGGACACACCCCCCGGCCCGTCGTCGTCGCGGAGCTGACGGAGCACTGGGGAGGCGCCGTCTCGCCGGAAACGATCGCAGAGTTCTTGCACCGCGGCCCAGCGGCCCACGTCGCCCTCGACGAGCCGGTCCGCCGCGCGCTGCTCGCCGTCAGGGCCGCCGGGGTGCCTTGCGTGATCGTCACCAATGGGCGTGCCGACCAGCAGGAGGAGAAGATCCGAACCGCCGGGCTGGACCGCCTGGTGGACGGCTGGGTGATCTCCGAGTCGGTCGGGTCCCGGAAGCCCCACCCGGAGATCTTCCACGTGGCCGCTGCCACCGCCGGACTGCCGGCCCTGGACCGAGCCAGCACCTGGGTGATCGGGGACGCCGGGCACACAGACGTGCGGGGAGCGGTCGACCTGGGCCTGCACAGCGTCTGGGTGTCCGGGGGCCGGCCATGGACGGAGACCGCGTTCTGGCCAACCCACATTGCTGTCGATGTCGTCGAGGCCATCGACCACGTGCTGGGGGAGCGCCCCCGCCTGATCCGAGACCGGGTACCCGACGCGGTGCATCAGGCTGAGGGGCGCGAGCTGGAGGTGTACCACGCGGACACGGGCGAATTCCGCAGGCGACTGCGGGAGAAGTTGCGGGACGAGGTGACAGCGCTCCTTGCCGCGGACCCCGGCGTCCCGGGCGCCGTTGAGCAACTGGCCGAGGTCCTGGAGATCGTGCATGCCCTCGCGGCCGACCTGGGAACCAGCCCGGACACCCTTGAGGGCCTCCGCCGAACCGTGACAGAGGGTTGGGGTGCCTTCGATGCTCGCATGATCTGGACGGGTCGGTACACGTCCTCATCAGGCGCCAGCCAGCCGTAGGCCCGGAGTCGGCCCAGGACCCGCCGCTCGCTCCCGCGATCAAGCGGAGACGGCCGCCGACAGCGCCTCGTACCGATGAGCCATACGCCGAGAACTGACGGTGCCGATCAACCCTTCGGCCTGGCCAAGCAACTCCCGCGCCTTGTCGCTGTCGCCGCACTTATGGACGGTGTCAGCCAGATCGAGAACGGCGTGGAGGTGATCGCGCGGGTAGTCGGGCGAAGCCGCCTCGACGCGGCGGTTCAGGAAGGGCACAGCCCGTGACGGCTGGTCGCAGGCAAGCCAGGCCCGGCCGGTGGCCGCGTCCACGGAGCCCTGCGTTATCCAGGTCGCCCACCACGGCGTGCGCTCGTCGGAAGAGCCGAGATCGAGCAGCGCTTCGTCACGGAACCGCAGGACCGCGCCAGGATCGTGCCGCTGCCCCGCCGCGTAGATGCGCCGCTCGGCGATCACCGCCGCCACAGCAGACGGCAGCTCCGGTGTGCGAGCGGCGATGTCGAGGAGGGCGGCGGCATCGTTGTGGTGGCCCAGCCATGCGGCCTGATATGCAGCGGAGGCAACCAGATTCGCTGTCGAGTGACGGGTGGTCAGCGAGGTTGCGGTCTCACGGGCCAGCCGCATTCCCGTGTGGTAGATGCGTTGTGCCTGAGGGTGCCGGCGCGCGTCGAAGAACATCCAGCCGACCTGCTCGCTCAGCTCGATGTAGGCGGTCTGGAGCCGTTCGACGAGAGGTCCGCGCCCCTGAGCCTGCGCGACCACCCGGGTAGTGCTCTGCCAGATGCCGTGGCCCCAGGTGAGGTCGCCGCTGGCGCTTCCGGTGGAGTCGTCCATCTCCCGGAGGTCCCGGACTGCGCCCTCGATCGAGCAAACGAGCTTCTCATTCAGGCGCGTGGTGGCTGGCGCGGCGGTGGTGGCTGCCGCTTCTTCTGTCGGGCCGAGGAGGAGGGTGAGAGCGGGCGCAGTGGCTGCCGCTCCGGTGAGCAGGAGCAGGTTTCGGCGGTCCATGATGTCTCCTTGACTGATCTCGTGGAGCAGAGGCCCCAGGGGTGCGTCGCCGGGTGCGTCGAGATGGCTGTGACGAGTGCGGGGACGGGGCAGGTCCCATCCGATGTCGGACGCGGTGATGCACCGTCCGGCCCTGGCGGTGAGCACGGCCAGGGCGTCCGCCTGGTTGTCGGGCTGTGGGCGAGAGGGCACCTCTCGTAGCCAGGGGTAGGCCGCCTTCAGGCTGAGGGGCGTACAGCCGCGATGGACCCGCCGTTCATTGATACGGGCGATGAGGTGCTCCGGCCGCATCCCCAACTGCTCCAGAAGGGCGGCGAGCACGTTGGCCGGCGAGGCGTCTAACGCTGCTGGCTCCATGGGCACTCCAAGTCCGGCGGGTCCTGGGCCGGAAATTACCCCACTGTCAGGGGTGCCCACAGGAGGTGGGACGAAGGACTTGGTGTACATACACCAAGTGGCAAATTGGGTGTACGTAAACCGAGTTGGTGCATCCACCTCATACACCGCAGCAACCTCTCGCGCTCACCGATTCGGCTCCGCTTGGCTGTCTCGCATCGCAGAACTTCGTGTGGAGGTGAGTGATGCGAGCAGTGATCTTCGGCGCCTCCGGACTGCTCGGACGCAGCGTGATGCGCGCATTCAACGACATGACCGTGACGGGCACCGGCTTCAGCCGGACCGCCCCCGGGCTGGCCAGGGCCGACGCCACGTCAGCCGACGACATCGACCGCTTGCTCGGCCGGGCCCAGCCGGACGTCGTCGTCAACTGCGTGGGCGAGCGCCGGCCCCAGAGGTGGGCGGCCACCCCGGATCAGGCCCGGGACAAAAACGTCGACGCCGCCCGGCTGCTCGCACAGAGCACCCGGCAGTGCGGGGCCCGGCTCCTGCACATCTCAACCGACTACGTCTTCGACGGGAAAGCAGCGCCTTACCGGCCCGACAGCCCTCCGAACCCGCTGAATGCCTATGGCCGGTGGAAACTTCTGGCCGAGCATGCGGTGCGCGCTGCCTGCCCTGACGCGGCGATTCTGCGGCTGCCCGTGCTCTACGGGCCCGCGCAGTTCGCCGCCGAGACGAACCTGACCGAGCTCGCCCGCCAGGTCGGCGCCAGGGCCCCGGTCGAGCTGGATGACGTGTGCGTGCGCTACCCGACGCACACGGACGAGGCCGCCGAGGTGTGCCGCTGGCTTGCCGGGGCCCTTGTGCGGGGGCAGCGCCTGGGAGCCGTTGCTCACTGGAGTGCGGAGCAAGGCTTCACCAAGTACCAGATGGCCGTCCTGATCGCGGACCGTTTCGGCCTGCCCGCCGGGCACATCCGCCCGGGGGAAGCGGACGCGGTGTCCGGTGACCGGCCGATCGACTGCCGCCTCGACTGCCGGGACCTGCCCGAGGCCCTCGGCACGGTCCGCCGACATTTCACCACCGAGTTCCCGCCCGTGGTGGAGCCCTGGCTGCTCCCCGCCGAACCCATTTCGACCTTACGCAAGGACTTCCATGCCCCCTGTGTATGAGGACTTCGCCCGCGCCTACATGACCGAGGTGGGCACCACTGTCCGCCACATACTCACCCGCGGCGCCGAGGCCGTTGCCCTGCTGCGGAAGGCCGCCGACAGCGGCGCCCAGGTCCGTGCCTTCGGCAATGGCGGCTCTTCGGCGATCGTCCGCTCGACCCTCCTCCAACTCCACGCCCGCGCTGGCCTGCCGGTCAGTGACTCGATGATGAGCCCGGCAGCCATGGCCTACGGCGCTCAGAGGCAGGACTACCGCACGCTCTTCGCCCAGTCGCTCGCCAGGGACATCGACCAGGTGGGCCTGGTCGTGGTCGCCAGCGTCAGCGGGCGATCGGCCAACATCTGCGAAGCCGTCCGGCTCTGCGGGCAAAACCGTGTGCCGGTGCTCGCGCTGGTGGGCGGGGACGGGACCCAGATGGAGCTGGTCAACGGCTTGGTCTGGGCGACTGGGACCACCGACCAGCAGATCAGCGAGGACGCGATGCTGACCGCGCTGACGCTGACGGCTGCCGCTGCGCTGGCTCCCCACGATGAGCCGCTGCCAATCCGCCAGGAGCGGCACCTGCACGCCCTGGCCGCCGTGGACACCGCCCGGCTGGCGGACTTCTTGGAGGGGGCCACCGAAGCCGTCGCCGACGCGATCCGCCGTAGACGCCGGATCTACGTGCTGTGCCCCGACGGCGGCCCCCTCGCCCTCGCCGGCGAGCACTTCGCCCACAACCTCAGCTGGGACGCCCCGCTCGGCGTCGAGGGCGTGCAACCCCCGCTCGTCGTCTCCGACCCGTCGCTCGCCGACATGAGCGCGATCTACAACGACCACCCCGACCCCGCACACGGAGTGCGCTACCAGCTGAGCAGCGCCTCCCCGCAGGACGTGGTCTTCCTCCTGTCCTACGACTCAGCCTCCAGGACAACCCAGGAGGCCATCAGCGCCGCCGCCGCGGCGGGCACGCGGCTCTTCCTCCTGCACCGAGACGGCCCCGGCCGACCCGGCGCAGCGCAGCACCAGCTCACCCTGCCGCAGGTCGACAACTTCGCGCAGGCCGCCCTGGTGCAGTCGATCGCCCATCTGGTCTGCCGGACCACCCGCGCCACGTTGGCGGCGGACCCCGGCGGCCCGGCCAACGGGCTGTCGCTTCACGACCTCATGGCGCAGGACCTGGCGCCGCTGCGCCAGCTTTCCAACGCCCCGCACTCCCTCTGAACGAAAGGTCCACACATGTCTGTACGCGAGATCCGCACCGAGATCATCCGCCCCAGCCGAAGCGAGATCACTGCCCTGTCCCGCGTCCCGGTCGCGTCGATCGTGGACGCTCTCGGCAAGACCGGCGCCCTTTCCTACTGCCTGAGGCTCCAGACGCCCGGCCTGGTCCTGTGCGGCAGCGCCGTCACGGCCCTCGGCCCGGACGTGACCGTGCGCCGCGCGGCGATCGACCTCGCTCAGCCCGGCGACCTCGTCGTGGTCGCAGCCGGCGGCAACAAGGAACGGTCCTGCTTCGGGGGCGTGACCGCCGCGCACATGCAAAGCCGGGGCATCGCCGGCGTCCTGGTCGACGGCATGGTCCGCGACGTCGCCGAGCTGCGGCGCATCGCCTTCCCGACCGTCGCGCGCGGCACCACCCCACTCAACTACGACTACCCGGCCTGCCGAGAGGGCGGCGCGGTCAACGTCCCCGTGGACATTGACGGCGTCCGCATCACCCCCGGGGACGTCGTGGTCGGCGACGAGGACGGCACCGTCATCGTCCCCCGCGCCCTGGTCGCCGCCGTCATCGCCAAGACCCAGGCCGCAATGACCGCCGAGGACGAGAAGTGGTGGGCCCGCCGCGGCCAGAGCCTCGGTGCCGTCCAGCAGCTCGCCGACACCGGCTACAAGATCATCTAAGGGGCGCTCCGTGACCGAACACGCCCAACTCGCCGACACCTTCGAGCGGTTCGCCGCCCAGCAGGCCGCAGGTAAGTCCCCGTTGTACGAGACGCTCTCCCAGGCGGTCGCTCGCACCCCTGAGCTGCTCGACCTCGCGGCCGGCACCAAGCCGGGCCAGCCGGCCCCCAACATGTTGCTCGGGGCCGTCCACCACATCCTCCGCCGCGGGGTGCAGCACCCGCTGGCCTCCTACTTCACCGGCCACGAAGCCCTGGAAGCGGACCGCGCCGCCGTCCTCCTCGCGGACTTCTGCCGACGGCACGCCGAACAGATCACGCGAACCATCTCGACCCGCTCCGTGCAGACCAACGAGGTCAACCGCTGTGCTGTCCTCCTCCCCGCCTTCGCTGCGCTCCAGCAGCAGCTCGACGATCGCCCGATCAGGATCGTCGACGTGGGCGCCAGTGCCGGCCTGAACCTGCTCTGGGACCGCTACACCTACGACTACGACGGGCACAGGCTCAGCCTGCCCGCCAGCGACCCGGACACGGTCCTCACCTGCGAGATCAAGGGCGCAACACCGCCTTTGTCCCTGGACGTCACGCGCTTCGCCCGGCCGGTCGGGATCGAGCTCAACCCGGTGGACGTCACCGACCCCGAGGCGACCGAGTGGCTGGTCAGCCTCACCTGGCCGGAGCAGACCACACGGATGCGCACCCTCAACAGCGCCCTGACGCTGGCAGCGCGGACCCCGCCGACGATCCTGGCCGGCCGCGCCGAAGAACACCTCGCCGACGTGGTCGCCACCGCCCCGGCTGACCAGCACCTCTGTTTCGTCTTCTCGTGGTCGATCTACCAGATCTTCGGCTCGCCCGGCGGCCGGGAACGCCTCGTCGACACCCTCGCCGAGCTGAGCCGGCAACGCCCGCTCCACGAGATCTCCATCGGCCACTTCGGCCACGACACTCCCCACATGATCATGGCCCGCCACGAGAGCGGCGTGAGCCGTTCGGACGTCGTCGCCTACTGCGATGTCTACGGAACCTGGCTCGACTGGCTGGCCAAGCCGGCCGAGCACCTGAAGGGAGCGAGCAACCCGTGACGCGCACGATCACCAGGGCGGTCGTGGCCGCTGGCGGGGCGGGGACCAAGATGGCCCCGATCACCCGCATTTTCCCCAAGGAGATGCTGCCCGTCGGACGGACGCCGATCCTGGAGCACCTCGTCGGCGAACTCCGAGCGGCCGGAATCTCAGACGTCCTCTTCGTGATCTCCTCACGAAAGAGCCAGATCGCTTCGTACTTCGGCAGCGGCGCGGCGTACGGAATGGACTTCTCCTACCGTATCCAAGACGACGGCGCCGGCCCTGGCGCACCGGTTCTCCACGCTGAGACATGGACGCAGGGCCAGCCGTTCGTTCTCGCCTTCGGGGACAACCTGATCCGCGGTGCCGCCGATGGCCAGGAACCGCTACGGCGCCTCGTCCGCAGTGGCTCGGCGGAATGCTCCGTACTGACCCGCCTGTTCCTCGCGGACAACGTGCCCCCGCACGAGACTCTCCTGGGCGCGGCGGCCCCGCCCATCACGGGTACCGGGCCGTACGACGTCGCCTTCGGCAAGGACCTCCTGGACCACACTGGTGCGCGGTGGGTGCACGCCTGCGCCGCCCGCTGGGTCCTCGGGGCCTTCGTCTTCGAGGCGCTCCGCGAATGCCCGCCTCGCTCCAACGGCGAGCTGTACCTCATCGACGCGGTGCGGCGCTGGATTAGCGCCGGCAACGAACTCCGGGCTGTGCCGCTTCTTCCGACCGAATTCCGGTTCAACTGCGATAACTGGGAGACTTACGCAGATGCCGTCGCCACCCTCCGTGCATCAACGCCCCACGCCCCGACACAACAGGGCGCTTCTCGCTGACGACACCGCCCGCCCCACGGCCATCACGATTCCCCTGGAGAGCCCCTTTCAGAGGCCCGGCACCCAGGTCACCGTGGTCCTTCCCAAGCAGCCCGTGCGCAGGGTCGTGCTCGCCCTGCCCGTCGAGCAGGGCGACGGGCACAAGTACGGCCACAGCCTCACCGAGATCGGACGGCTCCCCGCGGACCTCCTCGACGGAACCGTCTTCGCCGCGCCGACCTTCAGCGCCTCACCCTGGCTGGTCAACCACCAGACCCGACCCGACAGCCGACAGGAGGACCACCTGGTCCGCGTGGTCGTGCCGACCGTCCTCGCCGTCCTCGGCGAAAAGACCGGACCACCGGTACACCTGCTGGGATTCAGCAAAGGAGCCTTCGCAGCCCTCAACCTGCTGACACGGCACCCCGACCTCTTCGCCGTCGCCAGCGTCTGGGACCCCTCGCTTCTCAGCGACCGGCCGCCCCACCCGCAACTCATCGACGTCGCCGGCAGCACGACACGGCTCGACGAGTACGACGTACGGCAGAACCTGCGCCGCCACGCGCAAGCCCTACGCGGAGCCTGCCGCATCGCGCTGGGGGGCGTCGGCACGCTGGAGGCCGACTGGATCGCCGGCCGCCAGCTCCTCGAAGCCCTCAAGATCCCCCACCACGCCTATCGGGATGCTCCGGCAGACCACCGCTGGGATGCCGCATGGCTCGCTCCGGCCATGCGACACCTGCTCGCCCTCGAAGCCCACGTCCACCAAGGCGAAGGCCAGGACCCTCCGCAGGGGTGACGGGGAGGGGGCTCAGTCCTTCAGCATCTCGTCGCGCACCGGGATCCAGTCCAGGGCGGACCGGATGCCCTCCTCCAGGGACAGCTTCGGCGTCCACCCCAGCAACGTCGCGGCCCGGTCGCTCAGGGTGTACCCACCGGCAACGTCACCGGGGCGTGGGTCGGTGTCGACCGTGGCCAGGGGAGTGCTCACGACGCGGTTGAATGCCGCGCACAGCTCCCGGACGGTGGTGCCGGAGCCGGTGCCCAGATTGATAGCGATCGATGGCTTCGACTCGGTCAGGATGGAGTCGAAGCCATCGATCGCTGCGATATGGGCCGCGGCGAGGTCCGATACGTGCACGTAGTCACGGATGCCCGTCCCGTCGCGGGTCGGGTAGTTCACGCCGGTGACCGGGAATGGCGTGCCCTCCTGGTGGGCCTGGATCAGCTTCCCCAGGGCATGGCTGGGCCGCTTGAGCTGAAGACCGGTGCGCAGCAGGGGATCGGAGCCGACCGGGTTGAAGTACCTCAGCGACAGCACCCTCATCTTCCCGGCCGCGGCGATGTCGGCGAACATCTCCTCGCACACCGCCTTGGTCCGCGCGTAGGGGCTCTGCGGCGCCAGCGGCGAGTCCTCAGTGACGGGGGAGCCGTCCTCGGCCTGGTAGATGGAGGCCGAACTGCTGAAGATCAGGCGGCCAACCCCGTTGCGGTGGAGATGGCGGACGAAGTCCAGGCTTTTGCTGACGTTCGCCTCGTAGTAGCCGATCGGGTCAGCCACGGACTCCGGCACCACGATCAGTGCCGCGCAGTGCACCACAGTAGAGATGTCCGGGTGCTCCGAGAGGATCCGGTCGATCAGGGCACCATCCGAGATGTCGCCCTCGTAGAAGATCCGCCCTTCAGTGAACTCGGCGCGGCCTCGGGCGAGGTTGTCGAGGAGAACCGGGGTGATGCCCCGATCCAGACAGGCCGACGCGACGGTGCTCCCGATGTAGCCGGCTCCCCCGGCGATAAGGACTGACACGATGTAATTCTCTTCCCGGCCTCGGTCCCGACCCAGTGGGCGATCGTCAGCAAGGCTAGCGGAGAAAACGGTCGGGGGAGGGGGTGCCAGCGGGAGTCGAAGCGGCCCGCACCCCGGTTTCTGGCGTGCGGCCGCCGTCGTTTACGCCTGAGTGCCGGCGCTACTCGCATCTCGATGTCACCGCGGGCGCGGGTTCGGGATGAAGCCGAGGCCGGTGTAGTAGGGGGAGCCCGTCCGGGGAGGCGTGGAGACCCTTTCACCCCCGACGTTGATGGTCACCCAAGACGCCGTCTGCCGGGGGTGAACCGGAGCGGGAGGTCACGGTGGTGCAGTACCGCTCAGCGCGCGGCCTCTCCGTCGAGAGCCCGCGCGCTGAGCGGTATGAGCATCTTTGTTGTGCCGTCTGCTGCCGTCGTCTGGCTCCGAGGCAAAGGGCACGTCAGGCCGTGGGAGTCGGGTGTTATGCCGCCTCCGAGGAATCGGGAAAGAAGCTGCAACTGGGACCTGATGGCGGTTCTCATCCCATCGGTGACAGCGAGGCCGCTCCGCGGGGCGTCGAGGAAGTGGCAAGGCGGTTCTGCCCGGGGTGGTCGATCCAGAAGGCGCCGCCACAGCCGTGGCGGGTCGGCTGTGTCCTCAGGATCGTGCCCCAGGTCCCGCAGGCGGGCCTCCCAAAGCGCCGGGACTTCGCGGGGGTCGAGGTGGAGAGCGGACAGCCTGATGCGGATCCCGGTCTCGTCGACGTCTCCGACACGGCAGGGATGATGGGCGGCCTAGCGGCAGTGCGCTGTGCTGTCGCATGGTTGGTTCTACGGTCGCGCTGGCCTTCTGGTGCGGCCAGAAACGCAACCTGCGGGCTCTGTGCCAGCGGACGCTGCGTATACCGGCGGACTGGGCTCTCCGATACGGTCGCGCCGTGACCGACACCCTGCGCCCTCCCCAAACCACGTGGGAATACTGCCTTTCCGCCGCCGACGAGCTGGCGCTGTGGGACCTGCGGCAAGGGGAGGACGTCCCGGAAGCCGATCGCCTCCGGGTGGTGACGCTGATCGTGCGCCGCCGTGTACGGTCTCGCCTCCAGCATCTCCCTGGAAGGACCCCAGGTAGCAGGTCTTCCGCTCACCGGCCCCGATGAGCGCCGGTCCGCCAGCGTCCGAGGCGTCCTGCTGCACCACGCTTTGTCCGCGCTCCAGAGGTGCCCGAACGAGGCCCTGGGCGCCACCGGGCGCGAGCAGCTGCTCGCCGTGTACGGCAGCCGCACGTTCAACTTCGCGCGGGAGACGGCGGTCGCGGTCATCACCCACCACGCCCGGTCCTCCAGCCAGACGGGGCAGCCCTACCCGACCATCAAGGACCGCGTGCCCGCGCTGGCCGGCGCCCAGACGGTCGGGGCCAGGGCGGACGTCGAAGAGGCCCGCAGCCGCCAGCAGTTCCTGAGGGCGGCGGGAGTGATCTGGGTTGTCTACGACGGCGGTCTCAGCCGTCTGCCCGTCGTCTGCACTCGGTGCCAGGCCCGCACCGGATTGACGCTCCAGGCCGACGCCGAAGCTGGGAGCGTCCGCGTGGTCTGCCCGGATAGCCATGTCTCCCAGGACCCCCGCCTCACGATCGCGAGGGTGCAGGAGGCGATCGTTTTCGGGGGTTCGTCTCGCTCCGAGGACGTCGAGATCTATGGCTAAGACGTCACCAACCTCATGCGACAGTGCAGCTAGAGCGACGGCGTCCGCAGACCCTGACGGCTGTGGCAACCGACCAGACCGAGCGGAGGACAGGATGGACGTGGCGCAAGACCAGCTGGCCGAGCGTTACCCAGGACTTGCGATACCCGTGGGCCTCGTCGTCGCTGTCCCAGTGGGCACTGGCCGACCGGACCTCCCCGTACGGGTCCGGCTCACCAATCACCCGATTCCACGCCGAGGTGAACGCATGACCGCGCTCACCTACCACTACGTGACGCACCAAGTGGCGGCATGCCCATCAAGAAGGGAGACAGAGGCCATGGCATCCCTGTCTCACAAGAACTGGCGTCTGCAATTCCAGTACATAGAGTGGGCACGGGCGGCGTTCGGTTCGGACATCATTGTCACCCGGGCGGACAAAGACGAGCCGTCGCGAGTCCTGGATCGCGAGATGTCCATCCACTACAGCTCCCGGATGGTCGGCGTGATCGTAGACCCGCGCACGTGCCTGGTCAGCATGCGGACGGGACGCTGGTCCGACCAAACAGGCTTCACGGTCATCATGACCGCCGAGGACCCCGCCCCGGGGCCAGTGGCGCTGTATCCCTCCGCACTGATGGGCTGGGCCGATTGGTGGACCGAACAGGCCATGCGCCTTCTGGACGGCAGCGCGAAATACCGTGATCTCCCCCCGCCTCCGCTCGCACTGGACATTTCCGGGACGAGCGGACAGCGTCACCGCGTCCGTCTGGAACAGCCCTATCGCACCACATGGCCATCCCCGCCACCCAGCGGGCCGAACCAGCGCATCGACCCGTTGGGCGACCTGCACTGAATGAACCGCCGCGCGGTCCCCCGGAACACCGTGGCGCATGGCCGTTGACATCCAGCATCGGACGCCGCATGTCCCTTGCAACGAACACTGGATACAGCACGTCCTTGTAACGAGCCGGGCAGCGCAAAGGACAAGGTCGTGAGACAGAAGTGCCGTGTCCCTCGAATGAGACGGCGCATGGAGCCCAGGTCGTCACGGCGGAACGGGACATTCAGATTGCGGACCTACACCGGGCGACGAGCGCCTCCAGCTCTTGGTCCTGATCGTGTGGGGTGAGATACACGTGGAGCAGGGTCTCGCCCTCTGGCCACACGTCCTGGGCATGCTGGAACACGAACGGCTTCATGACCACGCACCGTAGCGTCTCAACCCTGAACGCGCGTCGGGACTAGGCGAGTTGGGTACGGTCCGACCGGCGGTCCGGGTCGTTCGGTGGCGGAGGCGAATCATGAAGAGTGCGCACGTGGGGCTCGCGGCGTTCGAGACCAGAGCGGGCGAGGCTGCCCGGACCCTGCTGCACAACCAGGGGTACGACGGCGGGTGGGGCCTCACCCTGACCTCGGTCTCGTCGATCGTCAACACCAGCGAGGTCCTGCCGATTCTGCGGGCCGCCGGCATCGCCGGACAGCCGGTTCGCCAGGGGCTCGACTTCCTCACCGGCGCCATCCCGGAGCACTCACGGCCCCGGCCCAAAGGCGGTCGTGGTGAGCACACCCGGTTCATCGCCTTCGGCTTGGCCGGCCTGCTGTCCCACCCTCGCTTCTTCCACCACAACGGCGTCGCGGAGACCGCGGCCTGGTGCGTCGGCTGGCTGGAGGACCACCAGGTCGACCACGGCTGGCCCGAAGTCCTCGGACTCGACGACACCTCGCTGCACCAGACCGCCCTGGTGGTGCACCGGCTCGCCGAGCTCAGAGATGCCCTCCACGACTTCGGCCCCGGACTCCTCTTACCCGGCGGGGTGGAGACCAACAGCCTGCTGGAGCGCGTCGAACCGCTGATCGACCACGGAGTGCACGGCCTGCTCTACCACCGGCGCCCCAGCGGGGCATGGGGGTGGCGTACCTACATCGACACCGACCCGAGCCCGAGCAAGACCGCGCTGTGCCTGCTCGCGCTGTCGGCCGTCTATGCCGGAACCGGGCCCGGCGGCGAACCCGCCTACCGGGACGTCCCGAGGGAGGCGGGCGGGGTGCACGGCCCAGTGCAGCAGAAGCGGCTGTCCGAAGTAGTCGTCGAGGCCGGCCAGTGGCTGCTGCACAACCACCACCGGTGGGAGACGTTCGTCGAGGACGACAAGGACGTACAAGGCACGGCCTGGGAGCACATGGCGTACGCGCTGTGCACCCAGGCCGCCATCCGGGCCGGCGCGAGCCCGCGCGATCCCCGCCTCGCCAAGGCGTGGAAGTTAATGAACGACCTGTGGGACCCGGAGGCCGGGCTGTGGAACGAGCCGGGCGCCTCGGGCAAGCGCGCCACCATCCGGGCCGCGTACTACACGGTGTCGGCCTACGAGGAAGCGATGAAGCGTCTGGCCCGAATGAACCTTGCCGACAGCACCTCCGAGGACGTCAGCGAGGCGTCGGCCGAGATGGTCATCGCCCATGTCGCACTCGGTCCGGGCCGGACCGTCCTCCTCGGGGCATGCGACAGCGAAGGAAGCGTGGCGTGTGAGCTGTCGGAGCGCCTGTTCGACGTGGTGAAGGTCGTGTACGACGCCCCCGAGGCCGGTCTGTCGACCGAGCGGATCGCGGCGACGCTCTACGTCGCTCCGTCCTCGGTGCCCAAGTACGTTCAGCGCCTCAACCAGGCCGTTTCTGCGGCCTTCGGCGGTGCCCCGGCCCGGCTCCTGCTGGCCAGCACGGTGGACGGGGCCAGCGGGTATCGCCTCGCAGGGCGGTAGGCCGCCGCCTACTACGTGGCGCGCTCCCCGGCCACCGGGTAGTTCAGCAGGGCGAACCGCGCCAGGGAACGGACCTGGTCGAAGGTCTTGAGGGTGTCGAGGTCCTCCAGGCCGAACCAGGCGGCCCCGTGCACCTCTTCGAGCTGCGCCTCCACAGCCTGTTCCCGGGTGCCCGGCTGCCGCTGGACGTAGAAGAACTGGACCAGCGCCGGCGTCGGAAAGCCTTCGCGCTCGATGTCCACATAGAACGGCACGGGTTCAGGAGTGGCGTTGTGGTCGGCCGGGTGGATGGCCGGCTGGCTGGAGATCGCCTCCACCAGCAGCCCCGTCTCCTCCTTGAACTCGCGCACCGCCGTGCCCGCGAAGGACTCCCCGGGCTCGATATGACCGCCCGGCGGAACCCATTTGTCGAAGCGGTTGTGGTGCACAAGCAGCACTTTGCCACGCTCGACGAGGTAGCCCGAGCAGCAGTACACCAGACCGATATCGCGGGCGGTCTGGCCGTCGTGGATCAGAATCGAGCGAGGCACCCCGCCACGATAGCCCACAGGGAACCACTCGAACTCCCGTGCAGGTGAAGCCACTTCAGCGCAGTGTCAGCGCCGCACCGATGACATGTCATCGGCAATGACAGCGCGATGTCATCGCGTACACGTCACGGCGGGACGGATCGTGGTCGTATCCCCGGCCCGCGGCTCCCGCTCGCGGCCGGCGATGCCCTCTGTCCGTTGAGGAGAGGACCCCCGATGCGCTCTCGCCCGTCCCCGTGGCGTGCCCGGTACCAGCAGCGGTTCGCGGCTCCGCAGACCGTTGTGGTGCAGCCCACGACCTGGTGCAATCTGGACTGCCGGTACTGCTACCTGCCCTTTCGTAAGGTCAAGCACCAGATGCCCCTGGAGGTGGCCGAGGCTCTGGCGCAGGCGGTGGCCCAGTTCGACGACAGCGGCCATCCGATCGGCATCGTCTGGCACGGCGGGGAGCCGCTCGCCGTGGGCCAGCAGAAGTTCGCCGCCCTGCTCGCGCCGTTCGAGGCCCTGCGGCGGGCGGGCCGAGTCCACCACTATGTGCAGACCAACGCCACGTTGATCACCGAGACGTGGTGCGACCTGCTGGCCGCGTACGACGTCCGCGTCGGGGTGAGCATCGATGGCCCGGCCGCCTTGAATGCCGAGCGCGTCGACCTGCGAGGCAAGCCCGCATTCGACCGGATCCTGCGCGGCATCTCGTATCTGCGCGAGCACGGCATCCCGTTCTCCGTAATCTCGGTGGTCGGCACCCTGGGCATCGCGATGCCGGAGGAGCTGCTGGAGTTCTTGACCTCGCTGGGCGGCCATTCGGTGGGCTTCAACATCGAGGAGATCGAAGGGGTCAACACCGACCGGCAGCCGCCCACCGCGGTCCAGGCCGAGGAGTTCTGGCGCCGCACCCTCACCTGGACCCGCGAGCACCCTGGCGGCCCGGGGGTCCGGGAAGTCGAACGCCTCGCCGAGTATCTTCAGCTGATCCGTTCCGGCCAGAGAGCTGAATGGGACGGGCGCCGCCTCGACCCGATCCCCACCGTCTCCTGGAAGGGCGACGTGGTTCTGCTCTCCCCGGAACTCGCGGACACGGCGGCGCCCGAGTACGGCGACTTCGTGGCCGGCAACATCCTCGACCGCTCCCTGCCCGAGATCCTCCGTGATGCCCACCGGCTGCGCTACGTACGCGACTTTCTCACCGGCCTGGACCGCTGCCAGGCCGAATGCGAGTTCTTCGACTTCTGCCGCGGCGCCCAGGCCGCCAACCGCTACTTCGAGAACGGCGACCTCACGACCACCGAGACCAACTACTGCCGGGTCTCCCGGCAGGCCCTGGTCACGGCCCTGTCCACGCTCGCAACCAAGGAGGCTGTTGCATGAAGATCCTGGACCGACTCGCCACATCCGACACCCCCGTCGTGATGGAGTTGACAGCCACGCACGACGTCCCGACCCCGGTGATCGTTGAAGCGACGTGGGACAACCGGCCCACGTGGGACAACTGGGCGAAGACCCCGGCCCCCTTCGACAACCGCCCGACCTGGGACAACTGGAACAAGAAGAAGTAGGCCGCGCCGCTGCTGGCACGCCCCGGGCGTGCCAGCAGCGCCGGCGACCGAGCCACTGCGCTGAAAGGCTGTTGATGGACACCCGCACGATCCGCCGTACGAGCGTCACGCTCCCTGCCCTGAACGAGCCGGGCCTCTACCTCTCCAACATCACCTCACTGGAGGGCGGCCGTGGCCGGGTGGAGGAGTTCCACTACGCCGACGCCGACCTGCGGGACCTCGACCTGGCCGACACCCACCTGATGGACGGACGGATCACCGGCCTCAAGGCCCAGCGCACCCGCCTGGAGAAGCTCCGCGTCGACTCCCTTGAGTTCACCGGCTGCGACCTGTCCTCCCTGCAGTGGACCGACAGCAAGATCTCCCGAGCCGTCTTCCGTGACTGCAAGCTCATGGGCGCCGCACTCGAAGACGTCACGCTCGACAACGTCCTGTTCGAGAACTGCAAGCTCGACTACAGCACCCTCACCCGCGTCCGGGCCGCCGGGCCCGTGATCTTCGCCAAGTGTTCGCTGCGCGAGACCACCTTCACCGCCGCTGACCTCGGCGCCGCCCTGATCGATGACTGCGATCTACGGCTGACCGAGTTCGACGGCGGGAAGTACCGCGGCCTGGACCTCCGGGGTAACGACCTCTCCCAGCTGCGCGGCCTGGCCTCGCTCAAGCAGGTCGTCATTGACCACGCCCAGACACTCCAGCTAGCCGAGGCACTCGCCGCCGAGCTGGACGTCACCTTCGGTGAAGCCCTCGACGACAAGTAGCCCCGCACCTGCCCTCGGGAGGACGGCCATGGGCCCGCGACTCGTATTCGACACGTACGACGACATACGCGGCCGGTGCGACACCGCACCGGTCCGGCAGACCGGCAGCGAGCCCGGCTACGACCACGGCGCCATCGTCCCCAGCGACGACTGGGTACCCCTCACCGCCGAGGAGGCCGAGCGGCACCAGGCCGACGACTCGACGCCGGACAGCATCCGAATCGAGCTCGTACGCCGACCGCTGCCGGACCTCGCCTCCGACGACCTGGCGGGCCGCCTCGAAGGCGCCGCCCGCCTCGACCCCCTCAACGGTCGCTGGCCCACCGAACTCCTGGGCTGCGCGGCCAGCCCCGGCAACTGGGCCACCACCACCGAAGACTCCGCCACCGGCCGACGCATCGGCCTGCACGTCGACAACTTCGACCGGCTGCCGTACCCCAGACGCCACCAGGGCCGCAGACGGCTCTGCCTCAATCTCGGCCCCGGCCCGCGATACCTGCTCATCGGTGACCACGACATCCAGCAGATCTGCCGCACGCTCCACGCCGACCCGGACCGGCACCACCCACACACCGAGGACATCCGCCGGTACGTCGCCACAGGACACCCGTTGCGCTGCCTGCGCATCCGCCTCGATCCGGGCGACGGCTACATCGCTCCGACCGAGTTCCTTGCTCACGACGGCTCGACCGCCGGAATCGACCAGCCCTCCGTTGCCGCCTTCTGGCTCGGCCAGCCGCCAAACGCGTCATGACAGATCAGCCACGAAACCGAGCTCAAGGACCGGGAGACCCGAGCATGGACGCGACGGAGCCCCACCCCGCCCTCGGCCCTGCCATCGCCTGGCCCACGCTCGCCATGTGGGTTCGATGGGACGGCGAGCGTCTCAACCTCGTGTCGCTGGCACCCGCACGCGGCGCCACGGCGGATCAAGTCCTGCTGCCGTGTACCCCGGAGCTCCTGATACAGCTCGGGAAGATCTCGCTCGGCAGTAGCCGTGCCGGCCTGTACGCCGCGCGCCTGACGGAGGACGGTGCGGACCACCGTCTGGTGCTCTGTCAGCGAGGTTTGGAAGGTGCGGTCCGGATCAGCGGAGCCGTGTCCTCGATAGCAGAGTCGCTGTACGGGAAGACCCGAGCAGCCATGCTCGCGGCCGGCCGGGAGCAGAGAGCCGCAGGGAACCAAGACGAGGCAGCGCAGTGGAGCGCGATGGCCCGCCAACTGCTGATGGCCAAGCGGGCGAGTCGGCGCGGACGTAGTGTCCGCACGGTCTCGGGCGGACTGCCGACACTCGGCAAGCACGGATGACTGGAAGGACGAACTATGGCAAAACTCCGGGCATTCCGAGAGATCCAATATCCGACGCTACCGTTATACGGCTCCGCGTCGTCCGATCCGCTCAACACGGATCTGCGTCTCCTGGTGACGCCGCGCCGGGCCACCCTGTACGTCGACCGGGTACACCTGCTGGACGTGGCGTGGACGTTCGACGAAAAACTCGGTGGATGGCGCATGTCGTGGGAGCCGGTAGCGGAGGTCCCCTTGGGTCGCTGACCAGCCCTGACGAGGGCAAGGTCCCGGCTCGGGCTGGTGGGCGAGGCGTCGCCTGCCTACGGTTCGAGCCGCTGCCGACCGGGGCGTCGGTACGAGCGGGCCTTTCCGGAGTAGGTCATCGTGCATCCTGGAGTGCCCGGTTGACTGCGTCGCTTGTTGCCGCCGCGGGTGGCACCACAAGCTGTCCCACCAGGATCGTGGCTGGTGATCGGCCCGCGTTGTGGCTTCTGCGGGGCTCCGATAGACAAGCGGTAGGACGAGCACTGCTGGACAGCCTGGCCGCCACGACCGAGTCGTACCGCTTCGCGATCCGGCGATAGGGGGCGCGCGATGAGCAGAGGGTGGCTGCTGCTTGTTGCTCTCGTAGTGGTTGCTGTCGGCTGCTTTGTGGCCGCTGCATACCGTGCGGCGGCGCGGATGGCGCGGGCGGACACTCGGCAGGATCTGATCAAGCTGAGCAACGTCCCGCAAATGGCCACGACATTGACGGCTACGAGCGGCCAGCCGACGTATGCCTTCACGGCCCCTTTCGCCGAGGGCCGGTCGCACCCTTTCGGTTGGCTGTGGTGGTGGGTCGAGCGCGCGGCCGACGGCACGCTGCGGCATGAGATGGGGTGGGCGCTGACCTATCGCAGGGCCCGGAAGGCTGCGGGCCTGCCGCTCTCGATCCGGGCCCGGCATACGGAGATCACCTTGGCTTTGGGGCACGGAGTCCAGAGGGCCAACGACTGATCCCCGGGTACCTTCTCACCCGTCCCACCGGGTGGCTCGCCGACACTTCTAACCGGGGGTTCACCTCTTTCGGGTCTGGACGGGCAGGCTTGACCGGACCGGTGGTGTGGTGGCTACCGGGGTGCGCGTGCAACGCTGGGTCGTGCCGGGATGTAGTGGGCGTCGGGTGCCGGTGCCGTGTGCAAGTTCTGTGGCCAGGCCGGCGAGCATTGAAGCCGGCGCGTGTGGTGAGGTGTGCAGCGCCCAGGTGGGATGGTCGACGCTTGGGCCGGCCCAGATGGTCCAGGTGGTGAGGGCGCTGTTCGGCTTCTGGGCAGCGAAGGCGTCGAATAGAACCCCCGCGTCCTTTGACGGGTTCGTCCAGCGGATCCAGCGTCCGTCGACTGTGTGCGTCCAGCCTGCCTCAAGGAGCGGCTTGGTGGCGGCGGTGACGGACTTCTCGTCCATGGCGCCGCTGACGGCGGTGTCCAGTCCGTCACCGTCGGCGAGGTGGTGCAGTAGTTCTTGGAGCACGGGGGCGGGGGTTGTGCTGGTCGCGGTGAGGTGCCATGTGCGGTCTGAGACGGGCGTCTCGTAGGCGGCTATGGTCCAGGCGGTCTCGTGGGCGGGGGCGTCGTGGATGCGCTCGATGCGCAGGGTCTGGGATTCGTGGATGGCGTGGGTGGTGTCGTCGGACCAGGTGCGCCACTTCGACCAGTCGCCGTGTGCGTCGAGGAATTCGTCGAGGAGGTCGTCGTGGTTGCCGGGATCGGCGGCGTAGGCGGGTACGGTCTCCGGCTCGGCGGGCGGTGTGATGAGGGAGGTCCGGGCTTCGGCAGCGGCGCGCTCGGTGTCGGTCATCGGTGCAGGCCCCGGGCGCACGGTGTCGCCGTGGACCCGCTCGAAGGACACCAGAGCCTGGGCGGGTGAGTCGAAGGTGTCGGCGACCTGCCGCAGGTGGTCCTGGCCGTGCAGGTAGACGCTCTTGCCGGTGTTGAGGTAGGTCCCGACCGCGACGGTGGTGTGGCCATCGTGGGCGTGGGCGTGGATGAGGAGGTGGCCGTGACGGATGTCGTCAAAGATCTTCTGGGCCTCGGCGGAGACCTCCCGGATCTCGGTGCGGGTGCACCAGGGCATCGGGTAGTCGGCCCACGTCCATTCCTCGTCGATCGCTTCCCGGAGCCGGGGTGTGATCTCGACGGCGATCCCCTCGGCGATCAGCTCCCGGGCGGCGTCCTCGGCCCAGTAGGGCTCCTCGTGGTCGATGCGGGCCAGGACCAGGGTGTTCTTGGCGACGACGTGCCAGTCGGCGGCCTCCAGGCCCACGTGGGGGATGTGGGCCTGGGTGCCGGTAAGAGTGGCAATCACAGCGCTGGGGTGCGTGGGGTGGGTGTCGAGGCGGACATGGGCGTCGATGGAGGGGGGTGTCACTAAGAGTGCTCTTTCTGCCGGGGTCCGGGCCAAGGGGGCCGGTCACCGGCGGGCTTGGGTCAGCGGGAGATGCGTGCCGCGGGTGGGGCCGTGGTCCGCGGTGGACCGGCCCGGGGCGCTGCCGTGGCGCTGGTGCGCGTGGGTCTGCTCTCTGTCGCGGGTGAGGTGGCGTGCTGCCACCGGGTACGTACGGCGGTCAGGTCGGCGAGCGCGCGGCGGCTGCCGACGACGAGCTGGTACGGCGTGGTGGCCGGGTCCTGGGTGAACGCCTCGATGCGCCGGCCGATGTGGTGGGCGATCTGGAGGAGGGAGCGCTGGAGGATGCGCTCGCCCCAGGACTCCGGGGAGCCGACCGGTCCGGCGAGGAGGTCGAGCAGCTCACTCGGCTCGGCTCCGGTGCTGAGGAGGCCACGGTGCTGTGCCTCCCACAGGACCGTCACGGGGTCGACGGGGGTATCGCGCCGCGTCAGGGCGACCAGGCACTGCCATAGCCCCGCGTGCAGTGGGTGCGTGAAGTCGCCTGGCTGCAGCCACCGCATGGCCTTCACCTCGTTTGAGTGGGCGGTGGCGGTGGAGAGCAGCAGCCGTTCCTCATCGAGGGCTTCTTCTCCGGTCTCCCGGGGCGGCGCTGACGGCAGGGGCGTGCGAGGCAGAGAGCCGGGGTGCGGGGCGAACCGGGTGCCCAATTCGTCGAGGTAGAGGCTCAGGGCGTCGGCTTGCCCGAGGACGGACACGGCAGGGTTCGGCAGGGTCGCGTCGGTGGCGATCTGGCACAGCCGGTCGGCGTGCTCACGTACCGTCCGGCGGGCGTGATCGGCGCGGATCATGCCCGCGTACGCCGCGGCGTGCTCGGGCCGGGGGCAGACCTGGATGAGGGTGTGCAAGTAGGAGGCGGTCAGCCCCGGCGCCTCGGGCTGGGCCTTGGTCAGCACGGCGTTGAGCCAGGCTATGTCCTTCGCGTGCTGTTTCGGGTCGGGGGCCGGCACGCTGAGCAGGGCGGTGAACAGGGTGCCGTGGGCGTGGTTGCCGAAGTGGTGTGGCTCCAGGCGGCCGATGGTCTTCAGCCGGTGTGGTTCGAGCAGGAGGGCGCCGAGCAGGGCTTGTTCGGCGTAGTGCACGGGTTGTGGCGGTGGCAGGTCGTCCAGGTCGTCGCCCTCGTACGGGTCGGCGGGGTGGGGCATTAGGCGGCCAGGGTGAAGTCGTCGGGGTTGAGGGTCTTGCCGAGGTGCGGGGCGAGGAGGTGGGCGGCGAGGCGGGGCGGTACGGCGTTGCCGATCTGGCTGAAGGCTTGGCCCTTGTTGCCGGCCCAGGGGTAGTCGGCGGGGAAGGTCTGCAGAACTCCCGCCTCCTGGGCGGTGATCCGGATCGGCTCCGGGACGACGGGCGATTCCGCGCCCCCGGCCAGCGGGGCAGCGGGTTCAGCGACCCAGGTGCATTCGTTCGAGCGGTGCCCGAAGAACAGCGTTCCCGCGGGCTCGAACAGGGGCCGGACGGTGGCGTGGGCCTGGTTGTTTGTCCGCAAGGACCACGACCAGTCAGGCTCCAGCAGGGGACGGTCTGCTGACTGTTCGTCCTGGGCTCCGGGGCGGGTGGCGGGCTTGGTTCCTTCCCGGCTGGAGCGCTGGAGGGGGGTGTCTGGGTGGGGTGTCCAGGTGCCGCGGTCGCGGGCGGTGGACAGTGCCTTCCGGGAGCCGGAGGGGAAGGGCTCGGCGCCGCCGCCGGGTCCGCCGCCGGCGCAGACGGTGGGCACAGGCCGGTCGGTCGCTCCCCATCCCAGGGCCTGCGCCATGCTGACCCAGCGGGCGCGGCCCGGCCCGAACAGCCCCTCGGGCTCCTCGATTTTGGCGTGGGTCGGTGGGGGTGGCTGGGCGGTGCGGACGCGGGAGGCGAGCAGGATCGCCCTCCTCCTTGTCTGGGGCACCCCGTAGTCCGCGGCGTTGAGAATGCCGGTCCACACGGAGAACCCCCAGCGGCGCAGGATCACCGCGTACTGCTTCCACAGCGGGAGGACGTCTGGCACTTCCTCCATGGCGACCCACTCCGGCTCTCCGACCGAATTCAGGTCGTGGAGGTAGCGCATGGGCTCGGCGGCCAACAAGGAACGCACATCCTGGCAGGCGCCGAGGAGCGCTTCGCGGGTGTCGCGACCAGCGGCGAGGTCTGCGACCGCCTGGTGGACCAGGGGCTGGTCGATCAGCCCGAGGCGTTTGCCGGCCATCGACCATGCCTGGCACGGCGGGGACGCGATCAGTCCGCGGGTCCGACCGAGGAAGGGCCACGTCGGATACATCGCCACGTCGGTCTGAATCGTCAACTGCCCAGCGGCAGTACGAGTTTTGCAGGCCCACTGGTCCCATTCCAGGCCGATGTCCCGGGCGCCGAGGGTGCCCAGTGCCCTGCTCCAGCCGCCCGGCCCCGCGAAGAGGTCAAGTATCAAGCGGCCAGCCCGAAGTCGTCCTGCACCGCGGCGTCGACGTCACCGCGGCAGGACCAGGGCGAGCAGCCGTCCGCGACGCCGTTCTCCAGCTCGTCGGCCTCGCCTTCGCCGAGGCGCAGGGCTGCCCGTTCGGCAGCGGTGACGTGGTCGATCGGCGCCTGGCTCAGCGGGACACGGGAGCGGTGGAGGAACGCCTCGCCGAGCAGCCGGCTACCGGATGCGTTGGCGCGGGCGTTCCCCTGCCGGATGGCCGCGTCGAATTCGACGACGTCCGCCCACTCCGACGGGGATGTGTCCCTGATGTGCCGCCACTGCGCATTTCCGTGGAACGGGCATCCCAGGCAGCTCGATTTCGGTGTTTCGGCCAACCCGAGCGAGGTGAGATAGCGGACGCAGTCCGCCCTGCTCCAGTCAAGGTCCAGAAGCGGATGCCGATTGCGCATGTACTTCACATCGGCGTCCTTGGCCCGGTGGAACTCATCGGTGGAGATCCCCACCCACTGCTCGACGAACACCCCCTTGGGGATGCGCGAAGGGTAGGGGTGCCCGAGTAGCTCACGGACCTTCTTTTTAATCGGCTTTATCTTGTATTCGCCGGTGCACTGCCTGCGGGTCATTCCTGGACGCCCGTCCTTGTTCAGGATGTGGAGGGGCATGGAGGCGAATCGGTGGTCCGGGTTCAGGGCGTCGCTGCGAAGGTTCCCGGACGACACACGTAGAAGGGGTATTCCGGCGGGCTTGGCTATCTCCCGTTCCAGGCGGTCTAGATGGGCGTAGACGGCTTCGGGTTCCCATCCGGTGTCGGCGAAAATCGCGTAATCGACCTTCGGGAGGGTCCCCTCGGCGGAAAGGGCGAGGAGGGTGCTGGACTGAACTCCCGCGCCCAGGGAAAGGGCGCGGAATCGGGGCTGATCTGAAATGGTCTGTCCTGGGGTGGGGAATGGGGGAACGCGCCGTCAATGCGGCTGGTGTGTTAGCGGGTGGGGCGGGACCAGCCGGTCACGGTGTATGGCGTGGTAAAGGGCGGGGATGCGGTCGAGGAGGTCGGTGGCCGACTCGATGAACTGCTGCGGTGAGGGCCCGATGAGGACCACCCGCTGTGACACGGCGTCGGCTCGACGGCGCCGGTTCTCCACGGCCCGGGCGAGGGCGGCGGCCAGTTCGGCGCCCGCGTCCTGGGCGGCCTTGGCGATATGCGCGACCCGTTCGAGGAGCAGCAGGTCCGCGGAGGTGGTGTGCGGCGTGTGCTGTGCGAGGACGCGGAACAGATACAGGGCGGTGTCGGCGAGGTCTTGGGTCTCGGTGATCCACGCGGCCAGCGCATGCGCGTCGTCGGTGATGCTGGTGCGCAGGGCCCGGTGCAGGGCCAGGGCGTCGGTGGTGATCCGGTCGAGGGTCTGAGCCGGTGCGGGGCGATCAGGCACGGGTCTCCCTGGAGGTGGGTGTGTGCAGGGCCTGGGCGAACGCGGCAGTCACTTCGGCAGCTCGATCAGGGTCGGTGGCCAGGGCGCGCACGACCGGGGTGCCGATGACGACGCCGTTCACGACCGGGGCGACGCGCGCGGCGAGGGCCGGGGTGGAGATCCCCACGCCCGAGACCACGGGCAGCGGGCTCACGCTGCGCAGGCGCCGGGTGAAGTGGCCGAGCGCCGGAAGGTCGACCGGCCCTTGGTAGCCGGTCGGGGCTGTGCTGGCGGGTGCGTAGAGCCATCCGGAGGCGCCGGCGACCGCGGCGGGGAGGCTTGTGTCGGGGGTGGTGCGCGGGATGAGGCGTGGGGTGCGAAGGCCCGCGTCTCGCGCGGTGTCGTGCCAGCGGGCCGCATGGTGGGCGGGCAGGTCGACGACCATCACGCCGGCGGCACCTGCGTCGGCGAACAGGCGGGCCAGGTGCTCGGGGCCGTGGCGGCGGACGGGCTCCCAGTAGGTCATGACGACGGTCGGCCGGAGGCCGGCGGCATGCTCGACGGCGCGGACGGCGGCATCGAGGGCGTTTCCGCGTCGCAGCGCGCGGTGGTAGGCGGCCTGGATGACGGGGCCGTCGAGGACGGCGTCCTCGGTGGCCAGGCCGATCTCGAACAGGTCGGCTGCCTGCGCGAGCTGGTCGAGGTGACGGCGCTCGGCGGATGCCGGATGGAGGCCGGCGGGGACGAACACGCCAAGCGAGCAGCGGGGTTGGGTGAGGAGGGTGTGGAGGGGATCGGCAGTGGTCAGGGTGGGGCCTTTCCCGGCGGGGCTGTCGCCGGAGGTCAGCGGCGGCGACCGGCCGGTGGAGTCGGGCGTGCGGGCGGGGCGGCGGTGTGCCGCGATTGCGGGCCGGGCAGCTCGGGCGCGGCGGGAGGGCTGCTGAAGGCGGGTGCGACGAGGTCGAGGGTCTGGGCGACCTGCTGGGCCTGGTCGTGGGCGTCACGGAGCTGCTCGGCGACGTCGTCAGGGAGCCGGTCCCACTGGGCCCGGTACTGGTAGCGCTGGATGATCTCGGCACCGTTGCGCAGCTGCTCGGCGACCTGCTGCAGGATCGCGGTCTGCTGCTCGGGTGCGGTCACGGTGTGCGTGGCCTGCAAGAGCGCATCGAGGGCCGTGGGCAGCGGCTCGTCGTCCGCGGGGAGGCCGAAGAGGTGGGCGTGCAGTGCCTGGGCGAAGACCGTCACGGGTCCGCCTCGGCCGCGGTGACGGTACTCGGCTGGGGCCTGTCGGCGAGCTTCGAAGCTGACGGTCACGTCGCGAGGTGCGGCGCCGGGGCAGATCTGGTCGGCGAGGGCCCGGGCGAGATCGTGTGCTGTCGGGGTGTCGGAAGGCGTCGTGGGGCTCCGGGAGTTGAGGTCAACGGGCTGCGGCGCGTGCCGCGGTCGCGGTTGGTCGGGCGGGTGGGCGTGTTGCGGCGGGTGCGGTGGAGCGGGGCCGGGCGAAGGAGGCGGTGAGGTCGCGGCGCCCGGCTGCGGTGAGGTGGACGCGCTCGTCGCGGAACCAGCCCGGGCAGTCCTCGCGCATCACCAGGCCGCGGCTCTCCAGGGCGCGGATGGTGCTAATGCTGACGCGGAGGTCCTCGCGGCGCAGATAGGGCTTGCCGCTGGTGATCGCCACGTCGCCGCGCGCCACCGCGCGCAGCGTGGTGTCCTGGGTGGGGGACAGGGCGGGCGGCTGATATTCGGGTACGAGGCCCCGGTGCCGGCGTTCGACAGCGAAGAGTTCAGCGGTCGCCAGGGCGTCTGAGGAGCCCAGGGCGGTGAGGCTCGCGACGAGGCTGAAGCACCGGCCGGCTCCCCGGCGGGCCTCCTGCTCGGTCACGACCGCCAGGAAGCCGTCGCCCAGCTCAACGGGCAGCCCCGCGCGGGTGTTGTCGAGGATGTCGACGGCGTCGATGAGATGGTCGGCTGCGTCGGATGCGAGATGGGCGAGTTGGCGCACGCGTGCGTATACCGCGTGGATCGCGGGGCTGTGGTACATCGGCTGGGCATTGAGGGTGTCCACGATGGCGAGCGCGGACCGGGCCAGGTGTTGTGCAGATTCCGCCTGGGCGTTCAGCAGGGTGGCGGGGGTTGGCCCGTTGAGCACGTGCCGCTGGTGAGCGTCGTTGAATCGGGTGAAGTCGGCCCCCAGATTGAGGAGTTGTTCGGCGGGCTCAAGGGAGGCGGTCTTCTCGGTCAGGGGGATGGCTCCGGGGCGATCGGGGAGTCAGCGGCGGCGGCCGGGGCGGTTGGGACGGTCGAGCTGTGCTAGGGCGTGATGGATCTGGGGATTCACTCCGGACCCGCGGACCGGTGTGATCAAGGCGCTGTTTCCATGCCGCGTGCTGAGGGGGATGTCGGCAACGACCCGCTCCACCGCCATTGGCGCGGTCAGGTGGGCGAAGAAGTTGCGGACGAGGCACTCAGGGGTGTCTTGCGTGAAAGTGGCCAGCGGATCGCCCTCGAAGTAGACGTGCTCGACCTGCCAGGCGATCTCCTCGCCGGGCGTGTGCTGCAGTCGGCAGTACAGGTCGGGCGAGGTGAGGGCGCCGTCCTCGGCGGACCAGTCGTTCAGCTCGGCGAGCTGGTCCAGGGGCATGTCCGTGATCGGGATGCGGTCGGCATGACGGGCATCGCCGAGCAGCTGGGGCAGTGCCTGGGTGACGGCGGCGACCGCCTCCAGGGGCGCCTGCCTGCTGAACTTCGCTTCCCAGTACGGCTCATGGTGGGCCACGGTGAGCCACTGACCGCGCGGGTGCAGTGGGGCGAAGTCGACGAACAGGCTGGCGTCGGGGCTGTCGACTGCGACGTGCCCGGTGGCGGCATCGTGCTCGTGCTTCCACCCGAAGAGGTGGATCAGGGGGCCGATCACGTCGGCGACCCGGTCGCCGGCGCCTGCCATGTACCGAGGCGAAACCATGACCCGGTCGTCGTGTGCGTACGGGCTCATCGGCGCACCTCCCGCTTCACCGCAACCGTGGGCATGGTGGCCGCCGCGGCTGTTGACGCGGCGGCCGGCACTGTGGTCGCACCGGTACGGGCCCGGTGCTGGGCCAGCGCGCGGTGTCCCTCGGCGGTCACGGTGATGCCCCGCCCTTGGTGGAGCGGTATGGAGGTGTCGAGGTGGACCAGGCCGCGCTTGTCCAGGGATTGGAATGTGGCGATGGTGATGAGTGTGTGGTCGGGGGTGAGGACGATGGTCGAGCCGCGGTCTCGCGTCTGTATCGTGGCCCCGCCCTTCGCGAGCGAGGTCAGTGCTTCGTACTGGGTGGGACTGATCCCTTGTAGCGCCTGTCGGGTGGTGGGCAATGCGCGTTCTAGATCGTGGCTGATGCCGGTGGCCAGCTGGTGGCAGGAGGCCGCGCACACGTTGAGGTCCCAGGCGGCGTCGCCGAGGTGGCCGGCCATCTCCGGTGTGTCACGGGCGTGCCTGGCGTTGCGGATGTTGTCCTCGTCGTGGCTCGGTCCGCCAAAGCCGATGCCGTCCAGGGGGTTGACGGCTAGCGCTTGCGCGAGGCCCCAACTGGCCTGGGACGCATCGGCAACGAGGCCACCGAGACCCCTGAGTGATTGTCGGCTGCCGATCACGGCTGCGTACGGGCTTCCGCCGAGGGCGGACAGCGACAGGAGCACCTTCCCGACAAGCTCCTGGCTCTTGAATACGAGGGGTGCGAGCTGCCGAAGGGTTTCTGTTCCAGGCGCGGCGGCGAGGCCGCGGACCCGGTCGTGGAGGGCCATGAAGTCGTCGCCGAGGTGGCGCAGGTGGTAGATCTGCTCGTTGAGATCGATGTCGGTGGTCAACAGGGCTCCGGGGGCATGTCCTTGAGAAGGGCGGCGGGTGTGGGAATCAGCGCGGGCGGCGACGGGTCGCCGGGCCGGACGGCGGACTGGGGGCCGCAGGTGATGCACGGCGGGGTGCGGCCGGGATGTCCATTGGGGTGGGGATGGCGAGGCTGACGGGGACCGTGAGGCCGTGGGCGTAGGCGTGCGTTTCGGCGGCCGTGACGGCGCCGAGCAGGCCGCGTTGCTCCAGCCCGGGCGGCGGCTGATAGGAGGAGCCGTCCGCCGCGCGGGCGAAGCCGTGCTGCTCCAGGAGTGAGCGGGCGGCGGTGGTCTGGGCTGTTGCCGTCACGGTGCCGTCGGTGAACTGGAAGCGGAGGTCCGGAGTGGCTTCGGGAGTGCCGGGGCCCCAGCGCGTTGTCCAGGAGAGGTCGACAAGGTCGAGGGTGTGGGCCAGGAGCCCGTACATCGCGACCCCGGCGCGCTCGTGGGCGTCCTGAGATGTGCCCGGTGGGAGCAGGTAGAGCGTGCGGCCGAGGTGTTCACGGGCGAGGAATCCGGCGTCGGTCAGCAGCCGGTCGGCGTCGCGGATGTGGCGGTTGAGGACGACGAAGGTGTGCCCGTCGTCGGTGGACCCGATGAACACGTCGGGGATGTCCAGAAGAGACAAAGACAAGGCGGTCCAGGGAGGTTGTTGGGGGGGAGGGACTTGGTGGTTGCTCAGCGGGCTCGGCGCGAAGAGGTCTTTTCCGATGTTGGCACCGGGGGCGGGGCAGAGGGGGACGGAAGCCGCGTCGGGGTGGGCGTGCGCAGGGTGCTGCGGGCTTCGTCGAGGGACTGTGCGGCGGCGTGGAGATGGGTGCGCAGCGCGCAGTGATGCTCGATGTCGTGAAGCCGTGCAGCCGTGGACGTGTCAGGGTTCGGTTTGCTGAGCGTGGCGAGCGGAACCATGGCCTGCGCGTAGTGGTACTGCGCTCTGCTGAGCGGGACGGCCGCGTTGGTGAGTTCCTCGACCGGGTGCCAGGCGGAGCCCGTTTCGTGGGCAGAGTCGAGGTGGTAGTGGGCGTCGCCGGCGAAGCGCAGGGCGAGATGACTGAGCAGGTCGATGTGGCGCAGGGCGGTGAAGAAGCCGCCGGGGCCGACGTCGACGGGGTGAGAGCGAACGTCGGCGATGACGGCGCCCAGTGCTGCATCTGGCGTCATGTCGTCGAGTTCGCAGGGTTCGTAGGTGTCGATGAGGCTGTCCTGTCAAGGGGATTGCCAGAGCGTGTGGGCGATCTGCTCGGTCCCGTGGTCCGTCCGCGGCCGGGACGGTGTGTGTCGTCCCGGCCGCGGCGGTTCAGTGGCACGCGGGGGAGGAGCGGCTGGTTGGCGGGGCGGAGTGCTTACGCGGCCGTTGTGAAGTTGCTCTGGCTCGGCGTCGTCTTGGCGACGGCGCGATCGGTGATGGCCTTCGAGGCGCGGGCGGAGGCGGAGGAGATCTCGTCCGCTTCGGGCTGCTGGTACCAGGGCTTCATGTCGAGTGCGGCGACGCGCATTCCGGTGGCGAAGCACAGGGCGCTGCCCTTGGGCAGGGCGCGGATGGCGTCGGCCGCCAGGATGCGTTCCTGCCGCATCGACACGCTGGTGGACTTGCCGGACTCGGAATGCGAGACGGACGTGCTCTCCACGTCGTGGTCACCGATCAGCCGGGACAGCTTGTCAGCGAAGTCGGGGTCGTCGATGCCGGGGCCGACGATCTTGATGGTGGAGGCCGACCACATCGCGTCCATGCCCGCGTCCCCCCACACCTTCTGGCCCTGCCGGTAGGACTGCAAGATGGTGATCGGGATGATGCCGCGGCTGCCAAGGTGCGAGTACAGGTCAGGCAGGTCGCTGATCTTGCAGACGTTGGCGGCCTCGTCGAGGATCGCGAGCATCGGCGGGTCGAGCCGCCCGCCGGCACGTTCGGCCCGGGCGGTCGCAGCCCGCATGACCGAGTCCGCGCACGCCGCGATCAGCGCGCTGGCACCGCCACCGCCGTCCTTCGACAGCAGGTAGAGCGTGTCCGTGCTGTCCACGAACTCCGACGGCTTGAACTCTGCGATGCCTTCCTGCGGGGTGACCCAGGCGGCGATCTCCGTGTTCAGCAGGGCGGCGGCGTACTGGCGGGCCGTTTCGTAGATGCCGTCGCGGGTCTCCGGCGGGCCCTCCACGGTGCCCTTGAGCTGAGCGGCGACCGCTGCGTGGTCGTGGTCGCGCAGGATGTCCAGCGGGGTGCGGTCCGCGGGGAAGGCCAGCCAGCTCATTACGTCCGTGATCGGGCGGTCATCGAGCGCCGCGGCAAGGAACAGCTGCGAGAGAATGTTGGATCCGGCCTTGGACCAGAAGTCGCCCTGCTGGCTTGCGTCCACGCTTGCGGCGAGGAAGTGGCCGGCGAGGCGGCCGGCACCCTCGAGGGTCTTGGCATCCGCCAGGGGGTTCCACCACATGGCGCGCTCGGCGTGCGCGATCTGCTGGGGGTCCATCGACCAGACCCGGCCGACCGTCGCCCGCGCGGTGATGGTGGCGGTGTAGGCGTCGCCTCCTGCCTTGTTCGAGGTCAGCAGAACGGGGCCTGGGGCGTTGAGGATCGAGGGGATGGCCAGGCTGGTGGTCTTTCCGGAGCGGGGGGCCATGATCGCCACGGCGACGTCCTCCCAGCCCATCCGGACCTCGTGCCGGGTGCCCTGCAGATCACCGAGCAGGATTCCGGTGTCGGTGGGATCGATGTGCTTGGTGCCCTTCAGGCTCGGGCGCAGGGAGCGGGCCTTGGCGGTCATGGCTTTGGCAAGGAGGGGCTCGATGTCCCTCGTGCGCGCCAGCCCGCGAAGACGCTTCTTCTTTCCGCCGGAGGCGCCCTTGCGCCGCGACCACCACCAGGCGCCGACGGCGGCGAGGGCGAGCAGGACGGTGGTGGGGGCGATGCGGGTGCCGACCAGCAGCGTGGTGTGGTCGAGGTCGGGCCACAGCTGTTCGGGGTGGAGGAGGGCGCCGAACGGTTGGTAGGGAGCCGGAGTGCCGGAGTCCGTCAGCCAGGCGGCACCGAGGCCGCCGAGCCAGGCGAGGTTGGCCAGGGGGACGGCGACGGCGACGATCCCGAGGAGGACCTTGAAGGCAATGTCGTAGCCGTCGTTCGAGTTCGGCGAGGGGGAGGAAGTGGGCAAGAGGGAGGGCGATTCCAGGGATTGGTGACGGGGAGGTGGGCGGCCTCAGCGGGTACGCCGGGGCGGCGGCGCCTTCGCTGACAGGGGGGTGGGCACTGGTTGCTTGGAGCGGTTGGCGAGGGCTGTGACGCGGCGCTCCAGGGCGAGGCCGACCGCGGAGGACGGGAGTTGCGTGGTGGTTACACGGGCCTGGCGGCGGAAGTTGAGCGGGACGCGGAGCGGATAGGGGTCTCGGGGGAGCGGGGCTTGGTCGGCGAGCGCGCGGGTGAAGCCGGTGATCAGGTGCGCAGGTGTGTCGCCACTGAGGTACGCGCGCCAGATCAGGCCCTCGGGGTCCTCGCTGACTGCGGTCTTGGCAAACCAGCAGTCAGTGGTGCCGTGGGTGAAATGCTCGACGTGGGCGAGGCCGTCGGGGGAGGTGAGGCCCTCGTCGTCGTGGCCTTCGAGCCAACCGGCCTGACGCAGGGGCTGGTACGGATCGGGTGCGGGCGCCTGGACGACGGCCGGGTCGGTGAGGGCGTCGGTGAGTCCGGCGATGATCTCGACGGGAGCGCGGGCGCCGAAGCTCACCGACCAGGCTCGCTGGTCGCCCAGGGATGCGTGCTGGAGGGTCCACCACGGATGGTCGGGGTCCGGGGCCAGACGCAGCACGGCTTTTTTGCCGGGGCTGGTGAGTACCACGCGCGGCACCAGCGGGTCGGGGTGGGAACTCCAGTCGCAGGCTCGGTGCAACGGGGCGGTGATCCAGGCGGGATCGCCGCCGCCGGCCAGGTAGCGCGGGGCGACCAGCGCCACATCGACGTTTCCGGGCGCGCTCACCGGCGGGCTGCGGCGGAGCGGCTGGCCGACGCCGGTGGCGCGGGGGCTCGCGCTGGAGCTGTGGCGGTCAGCGCTGACGGAGCCCACAGAGCGGCGCGGTGGATTTCGAGGAGGGCTTCGCCGGCCGACGCCCACTCGTCGAGGTAGTGCATAGCCTCGGCGTTCCGCACGGCTCGTTCGCCGTCGTAGAGCATGGTGCCGGGCCGGGCTGACGGGGGCAGGCTGTCACGGGTGGCGAGCCACTCCTCCTGAAGGGCGGCCAGGTGGTCGAGTGCGCTGTGGAGGACACCGAGCTGCCAGACCCACCGGGACTGGATGGATTTGGCCGGGAGGCGCTGCAACTGCATCCCAGCAGTAGCGAGAAGCTCCCTGGCGCTGGGACGGACCCGGTTGAACGCCTTCCACATGGCGGCGTCTCGGTGGCCGGCGCGCTCGATGTAGGCGGGTGGATCGTAAGGCCAGTCGTCGAGGTCGGTGTGCTGCTCGTGGTCGGCGTCCCAGTCGGAGAGGATCTGGTCGCGTTCGCGGAGGAAGACGGCCAGCTGCTCCAGTCGCTGAGGGTGGATCTCATGGGGGGATGGGGGCAAAGGGCATCCTTTGGGGGTCTTCCCCACGCCACATGCGGTGAGGGGGTATCCCTGCGGCGTCGGTGGTCAGCGCCGCAGGGCTGAGGACGTGCTCGTGGGTGGGGCTGGAGCTGTGGTGGTGGCCGGTTGTTGCCGGCGGCGGGCGGCGCGTGCCTGTGTGCGGAGCGCGTCGAGGCGGGTGGTGTGGGCGTCGAGGGCCTGCTGCCTGGTGGGTGGGTGGCTCGGTTTCTGCACGGCGCTGTGGTGCGCGGTGCGGTCGTACATGCCGCGCTGGAGCGGGGCGGGGCTGGCGAGCGCGGTGACGAAGGCGTCCACGAGGTGTGCGGGGGTGTGCCCGTCGAACGAGGCGTGCCAGATCCCGGGCCCCCAGGCGGCCGGCGAGGGGCTCGGCCGTTTCGATGTGCCAGTGCGGCGCGCTGCCGTTGACGCGGCTGGTCCGCTGTTCTACGTGGCACATGCCGTCAAGTGAGACGGCGGAGTTCTGCGCTTCGATCACCCAGCCTGCCCATCCCAACGATCGGACCGGATTGGGTTGTTCGGAGGGCGGCGGGCCTATGAGCGCGTCGGTGAGGCCAGCGAGGATCTCGGCGGGGACGAGTTCGCCGAATTCGGCGTACCACGGCTTGGCGTTGGTGGGCTCGGCCCACAGCCGCCACCAGGCGGAGGTGGCGGACTGCGGGTCGAACTGCAGGCGGTACCGCTTGTCCGGGCTCGTCAGGACGATTTCTGGGCTGAGCGGGTCCGACGTGCGGATCCATCCGGCCGCGGCGAGTCCGTGGGTGACGTGGCGGCCGTCGCCGGGGCCGGCGAGGTAGCGGGGGCTGGTGTCGAACGGGATCCGCCAGGCGTGCGTGTCGGCGAACGCTTCGCGTTGTCGTTCGCTCACCGGCACGGCTAGGAGCCCGCCGCGGTGGAAGGCGCACTCCGGGCAAGGGTGCGCAGGTTGTCGAGGGTGTAGTGGAGGGTGTGCTGGTCGGTTTGCTCCCACGCCGCGGTCCGCAGGTCGTCGACCAGCGCGTGCACGGCCGTACGGTTCGGGATGTCCGGGTGAGCGAGTACGGCGCGGGCAAGGGCGCGCAGGGAGTCGCCGAGCTGCATGGGCAGGCCGGTGTACTCGTCGAGCAGGGGCTCCATCAGGGCGATGGCCTCGTCGAGGTCGGGGTCCTCGCGCAGGTGCTCGGTGAGCTGAGCCAGGGTTTCGGCTGCGGAGCGGACGTCGTCCGGAGTGGGTGCAGGCATGGATCTCCTCGTTGATGCGGGGTGGTTCAGCGGCGGGCGCGGGCGCTTCCGGCCGCTGCGTGGGGCTGGGCGGTGCGGTTGCGGGGTTGGGCGGCGGCCCAGGAGTTGCGGGCCCAGGTGGCGGCGCGGGCGGCGGTGATGCGGGTCTGCTGCCAGGCGCTGAGCTGGGAGGGCAGGACGGAGACGGAGGTGGTGCGGACGCGGGTGGAGGGCGGAACGCTTCCGCGGGGCCGCATCACCGGCTGCGGGTCGGCCAGGGCTGCGGTGAGCGCCTGGACGAGGTGCATCGGCGTGGTGGGGGAGAGATGGGCTTCCCACGTTCTGCCGTGCTCGGTGCGTGCCCCTGCCCACCAGAACGCCTTGCCGGGGGCGGTCTGGTGGAACTGCATCCAGCTGCTGTCGTCCGGGCTGGTCGCCGTGGGGTGCCGACGCTGCTCGGTTGTCCAGCCGTGCTGGTGAAGCGGGGCCCAGGGGTTGGGGGCGTGTGCGGAGCGGGGCTGGGTGAGGGAGTCGGTGAATCCGGCGACGATCTCCACCGGGGTCTGACGGCCCAAAGTCACGTGCCAGGCCGGTTGCCCACGTGTGGCCTCGGCGCGGATCATCCACCCGCCGGGCTGGATGAACGGGTCGTAGGCGACGCGGATGGTGCGGTCGGGGCTGTCGAAGGCCAGCGGGCCGCCGCTCTTGGAGCGGTCCTTCCAGCCCGAGGCGCGCAGGAATTCGCTGACATGGCGCAGGTCGCCGCCGCCGGCCAGGTACCGCGGTTCGACCAGGTAGTGCTGCTGGGCCTGTTCGCGCGGGCCGTTGGCTGGCTGCTTGTGTTTCTTCACCGGTGCCGCCTGACGACCATGTCGGAGGCCACCGGCTTGGCCACCGCGGGGTGTGCGGCGGTCGGCGGTGTGGCGAGGCGGTGGATGTCGTCGGCGTGCTCGTCGAGGTCGAGCGCGATGTCGTGGAGTTCGTTGGCGGCTCGGCCCACGGCGAGGAAGACCTCGGGCGGGAAGGAGCCGGCCTGGGCTCGGTGCTGGGCGATCTGGGAGCCGGTGGCCATTAGTCCGGTCATCCGGCCCAGGACGCCTTCGTCGGCGTCGAGGACCTTTCCCAGGATCTGGGCGGCCTGGCGGGGCGGGGCCTGGGCGAGGTGCTCGCTCAGTCGGTGGAGTCGGCGTGCGATGTCCTCCGCGAGGGCAACGGCGTAGGGGGTGGAGTCGGGCATGGTCCTCCCGAGCGCAGGGGGCAAGGTGGTCAGGGGCGGGTCCCGAGGCGGTGGGTTTCCCCCAGTGCGCCGGTGGCGAGCGGGCTGCCGCGGTCGCGGACGACGCAGGCGTGCAGGTATCGGCGGAACAGTGCGGTCGCGAGTCTGGGCTTGAGGTGGTGGGTGATCGGTCGGGGTGTGCGGGGTGTTACGGAACTCTCCGGTCGGTTGTGCGGTGCAGGCCCCGGTGGCCCCAGCCGGTACGGGGCCACCGTTCGCTCCTACGGGGTGCGCCGGGACGGCTCGGGGCGAGAGGAGGGGGCGGCCGGAGCCGGGCGCGTCGCAGATGGTCGGGCTCGACGGGAGCGGATCTCGTGCACGGCCTGCTGGTAGGCGGCCTCGTCGAAGACGTCTGGGGTGCAGTTGACCTTGTATCCGGCTACGAGGAGAGCGGGGATCGCGCGGTTCGCCAGACGTTTCTGCTCGCCGGCATCGAGGTGTTCGGGAACCTCGTGCCAGATGTAGACGGGGCCGGCGGTATGGACTTCCCGGCGTTCCAGACCGAGCTGGTCGAGCAGGTCGAGGAGTTGCTCGGGGGCGCCGCTGGGAGTGTCGGCGTGGATCGTGTTGGTCAGGGGCTTGCGGTAGATCTCGACGTCGGTGCCGCACTCGTCGGCCCTATTGCCCATAAGGTTCTCCGTTCCAGTGCGTGATTCATCGAGCCCTGGTCGTTGAGGCGCGGGAAGCAGGCGTCGGCGGCGCCACGGCGGGCGTGGCGGCGGGTGCGATCAGGCCCGAGGGATGCTGAAGGGCGGTGTCGATGCCGAGAGCGTCGAGCTGCCGGCCGGTCTCGCGCACGGCGCGAGCCTGGGTGAGGGTGTCGTCGCCGTTGAGGCGGTAGACACCCGCGCTGTCCCGGACGAAGCCGTTGGCGGCCAGGACGGAGCTGGCCTTCTCACCGACGGGGGAGGCGGCGAGGCCGCCGTCGGGCTGCCAGGTTAGAACGACCCGGTCCGCCTGCGACGGCTGCACACTCTGGGCAGCGTTGTGTCGGGCCTGCGTGAGCGCGAGGTCGTAGCGGGCCAGCAGGTCACCGGCGACCTGCTCGGCTCCCAGGAAAGGGTCGTCGGTCAGGGCGATGCCGTTCGGTTCGCGAGTATCGCGGTATGCCTCGTCGGGCAGGTCGCGGGGGGCGACGGCGGCGATGAGGAAGCCGTCGCGTTCGTCGTGACGGTGGAGGACGGCGAGCTGGGCACCGTCCGATCGGGTCAGGACGGCTGCCTGCTGGAGCGGGTGATGGGCGAGGGACTCGGCGACGAGATCGAGGTCCCAGATCCGATCGGCCAGTTCGCCGAGGTCGTCCTTGTCCTCGGGCGGGTGATAGGTGCTGGTCCAGCTGTCGGGGAGTTCGCTGGCGAGGACGTCGGCGTACGAGGCGAGGCGCTCGGAGTTTTCGTGGTCGTGCATGGTGTCCTTGGGCGGGTGGGTCAGCGGCGCATCGCGGCGGCCACGGGCGGGGGAGGCGGAGCCGGAAGCGTGCGCGGCGGGGGCGGGCAGGCGCACACGGCGGAGCGCTCGCGCTCGTTCGACGGCACCTGCTCGGTGCAGGTGCTGCGGCCGGGGTGCGGGGCGTGGCGGTCGGCGAGGGCGTTGCGGGTGTGGGAGAGGTCGCTCGTGATGACTCCCAGGCGCTCTTCGGCGAGGTAGCGCAGGCGCCGGGCGATATGCGGGTCGGCCGTGTCACCGAGCCCCTCGTGGAAATCGGCGAGGGCGACGAGCACCTCGTCGACGGCGGCGAGGACGCCGTCGTGCGCGGCGGTCAGATCGGTGAGGGCATCGGCCACCTCGTCGGTCGTGGTGGCTTCGCGGATGCGTTCGGCGATGTGGGCGACCGAAGCTCCGAGCGGCAGATAGTGCACTGGGCGGTGGTCGGTGTCGAAGTCACCTTCGCAGTCGACGTGGTAGCCGGCGGAACGAAGCCGGCCGACCGCTTCGGTGGCGAGGCGGGCCTCGTCGCGCTCCGCGAGGTTGGTGGGGACGCGGTGGTAAGTCTCGTGGGCTCGTGCGACGGGGACGAACCCGGTGCGTTGGAGGAGGCTGTGGGCCTCTGGGTCGCCGCCGCGGGCGAGGACTTCATCGGAGAGCGGATCGCGTCGGATGCTTAGGAAGCGGTCGGCACGGGGCAAAGAAACGTTTCTCCTAGCGTGGTTGGCGTGTGGCTGCCTGGATCGCGGGTGGTGCCGGAATGGCTGTGCGCGGGGGCGGGGTGTTCAGGTGAGTGGCGACGGCTTGGAGATCCTGCTGGATGCCGTAGAGGCGGTGGGCGATCAGCTCCAGACGGTGCGCGGTGTCGGCGCCGGCGGCGCCGGACTGGTGGGCGATGCGGTGAGCGGTCTGTTCGACGAGGCCACGCACCGCGACCAGCAGGCCATCCTGTTCATGGGCGAGCGGGGCGAGAACCCTGCCGAATTGCGATGACGCTGTCGGCGTTTCCTGAGCGCTGCCCTGCCGTTGGGAGGTGGCCCGTGGAGGAATGAGGCGCAGGTCCGCTTCGATGAGGCGGGCCTCGTCGGAGAGCCGTCGTAGGAGATCAGTTGGCTGGCGTTGCCAAGTTCCGTCGAGGCGGATGAGGTTGGCGATCAGGTCGAGCCGCCCGTGCTTGCCCTGGACGGCGATCCAGTGGCAGTCGTTCGTGTCGCCTGGTGTTTCGATGCCGGCGGCGCGGGCGAGACGGTGGGCGGCCTCCGCCCACTCCGCACGGGACAGCTCCCGGTCGTCGGGGTGGAGTCGCGCATCGAGATGGAAGATTGCCCGCCGGTCGTCTTGTGGGCTGGCGGCGGACGGATGCTCCAGGAGCGGGTCTTCGAGGTGCTCGGCCCACTGCTTGGCTGTCCACGTGGCCTGTTCGTCGTCCAGGAGGTAGGAGTCCAGTCCCGGCCAATAGGCGACGACGGCGTGCTCGGTCAGACCGCCCGCGATGGGCACCGCGTATCCCAGCGCCTCGCTGAGCGGGTCGTGCGGCGTGTGGGTGGGTTCGTTGACGCGGGTGATCACGTTGCCGTTCCTCCTTTGGGACTGTGTTGCTGCAGGTCGCGGGCGGCGGCGATCAGGGAGCGCTCGCGCACCAGGTCGGCGTGCACTGTGATGTCACCCGGCGGGAGGAGGTCCAGGGCCCGGTCGATGGCATCCAGTCCTTCGTCGTATCGGCCCAGCCGACGCAGGGCGCCGGCAACGCGGAAGAGCAGGATCGGATCTCTGTCGGTGTCGAAGCCCGGTCGGGCGCTGAGAGCCAGGAGCCGCTCCGCGCCGTGGTCCAAGTCCTGGCCCAGCCACAGCCCGTGAAGCAGAACGTGCAACGTCTTGGTGTGCTCCCCGGCCTCTGCGAGTACCTCGTCCATCAATGCCAGGCCCTCGGGACGGGACTGGCCCAGCAGCGCGAAGGCGTACAGGGCGCGGCTGTAGCAATCCAGCGACTGGAGCGCGGAGTTCGGGAATTGTTCGATGAAGGCTTGGAGGGTGGGGCAGCGGAAATCGAACCGGAGGGCGCTTAGGTACAGGTGCCGGAAGGTGCGGGTGGTGACCGGATCGGGGCCGGCGGCGGTGACCTGCTCCGGGCTCAGCAGACCGAGGACGCTGTGCCCAGCGGAACGTGCTGCCCATGCGGCATTCGCACATACCTCAGCCGATTCGCGCCAGTCGGCGTCGAGTTCGCGCAGGTCCTCTGCCAGGCGGACCGGCCAGGACGGGTCGGCCGGATGAGCGGTGGCTCGGGCTTCCGTGTCGAGGAGGGCGAGGGCCCGGCCGGGGCGCCGTACGGGGAGGGTCACCGGCCGCTCCGGGCGTCGGCGATGTGCACCAGCTGGCCAAGGGCGGTGGTGGTGTACCAGCCGCAGTCGACCAGCGCGTCGTGGTCGGCGTACTTCGGCAGGAGGTGGTCTTCCATGGCGCGCAGGTGGATCAGGCACTCCGGGCAGCGGCGCGAGAGATGCACCAGGTAGCGGGGGTGGCCTGTGATGTACGTCTGCGCGCCTCCGGTGGCGTCGCGCAGACGCCATCCGTCCTCGTCGGTGGGCGTGTGCCAGGAGGGGGCGACGACGTGCACCGCATCTCCCCACAGCTCCCCGCCCGCCACGCCCTTGAGAATGACGACCTGGTCTCCGGGATCGAAGTGGGAGTGGGTGATGTCCCGGGCGGGCGTGAGCGGGTCTGGCGTCGGCGCGAACGCCGGTGTGGGCGGGGGCGTCCAGGAGGGCGATGTCATGCAAGTCCTTCCACGCAGATAGGAGCGGCGGTGGAAGGATCAATGGTCCGGAGGATCGCCGGTTTGGCTAACCGGCGATCGTCGTCTATGTTGCGCCCGGTCAGCGGAACGGGTTCTCCGTCCCGCGGTCTGCCTCGCTGGCCGCGTCGAGGAGTTCGAGCAGGTCGGAGCCGTCCGCGTCCCGCTGGTCGATCCACCAGCCAGCCCGGGTTATCGAGCGGGCTTTCTCCTCCAGCTCCGCCCAGTCCGCCTCATCCCAGGCGCCCTCGATGACCAGCGCGGTGTGCGCGGCGGCCATCAGCTGGTGACGGGAGCGTTGCCCCCAGTCGAGGGCCTTGTCCGGGCCCTCCAGCGGCGGCATGTCGAACTTCTCGGCCCATTCGGCGGCGGCCTGCTGCTCCTCGGCGCGCTTGGCGGCGAGCCACTGCTCCTTGGACGCGGTGTCGGCGTCACGCGCCGCCTTCCAGCAGTCGGTGCAGTCCCTCCCCGACAGCCAGCGGGCGAAGCCGGCCCGCCGGTCGGCTGGGCGGTCGGACAGGTCGTGGGTGACCGAGTGGCCACAGGAGTGTTCGGTGATCCAATGCGTACGGACAGCCATAGGTGAATCTCCTTGAAGACGAGCAAAGGACGGGAAGTTGGGTGCCTGCTCAGGCATGCCTGCGTCGGTGCGTCGACCGAGGCGGAACGGGGCTCTAGCGATGGCGCGCGGTTGCTGTGGTGCGCGGCGGCGGTGCGGGCGGTGTGGTGTCCAGGGCGGGGCGCGGTCGAATCCGCGGTGCGGGGGTGCGGTGGGGCGGCAGGACTGCGATGGTCTCGCCAAGGTCTTCGGCTGCCTCGTGGACTTCGCGGGTGAGGAATTCGACCTGTCGGCCGAGCGCGGCGAGCCGGGCAGCGACCTGGCGGCCCTGCACGCTCTCCAGAGCGAAGGCGAACTGGCTGGCGGTTTCCAAGAGTTCATGGAGGCGGACCAGCGGGCCCGCGTCGTAGCCGTGCTGGGCCGCGGTGAGCAGAGCTTCGGAGACGTCCGCTGCGGTGCGGGCCTCGACGACATCCCGGCGCAGTTCCTGCAAGGACACCTCGGGCACGGGCTCCGGGCGGTTGAAGCGCGAGACGTCCGGCCGCAGCACCCCAGGGGGAACGGGGCGCGGTAGCGCCTGCCCGGCCGCGTACTCGTTGTCGTAGTGCCCGATCACCTGACACTCCGGCCCATCCGGGTCACCGGCCAACGCAACCACGGTGGAGGTGTCGTCCTCGACCAGATAGGCGAGAGTGATCCGTCGGCCGTCGGCGGCGTACCACGACTCCATCAGCTCCAGCTCACCATGCCTCTGTGCAGCCTGGGCCCTTTCGGTCCACATCTGCCGTTCCTCGTCGGCCAGTTCGGGTGCAGGCTGGTGATGCTGGTCGGTGAGGTCGGCGGCGATGGAGCCGTGGTCGGCCCAGGCGGCGAGATGCGGCCACACCTCTGCGTGCTGCTCGCGCTCAGCGTCCGAGCCAGGAGTGGCGGGCTCATCGAGGACGCGGACGATCTCGGCGTGGGACGTGGCGAGGCTGTCGAGGACGCTTCGCCACGCGGCGGTGTGCCGGGCGGGAGGCAGCTTGTCGAGAGCGCGGTGGGCGGCGGTCAGCAGTTCGTCGGCGCGCGGGGCAAGATCCATGGCGTATGCCTCGATGGCTGCGTGGTTCCGGCGTGCCCGGGCTGCCGTGGCGGTGTGATGGTGGACAGTCCGGCCGTAGCGGTCGCGGGTGGTGTCGAGCACGGTCTCCACCTCGCGGTCGATGACGGCCATCCGCAGCCGGAAGTCGAGGGCTCGGAAGGCGAGTTCGGCTGTCGAGGGTGAGGGAGGTCCGGGAATCGGTTGCTTTTTCCGGGCGGTCAACGGGCCCGTCCCGTACTCGTCACGGCCACCGGCGGCGGAACGGGCATAGCGGTCGGTGTGGCCGGCTGCGTAACAGTGGTCGGGCGATCGGGAGCGGCCCTGACCAGTTCGATGAGTTGCTCGCCCTCAGTGAGCCAGAGCGCCATCGCCTCGTCCCCGTCCTTCTGAGTGTGGCCGAGGGCTGCCTCGAAGTAGTCGAGAAACTCGGCCTCGTGGGCGGTCAGGGCGTGCCTTGTCTTTGGTCCTCGCAGGTATGCGATCAGCTCGGGGGCATGGGTGAGGAACCGGCGCAGACCGCAGGTCAGCATCTGTGGATAGGGTTCGACAACGTCTCCGGGCTCGTAGGTTTGCTGGGCCCAGCGCAGGTCGTTGTCGGCCTCGGCGAGGCGTGAGGAGAAGACCGCCTCCCGGCGTTGCGGCAGGAGCTGGCTCTGTACGAGGTCGGCGGCCAGATCGCTGGTGGCTGCGCTGATGCTCCGGGGCCCGTCGGCGAAGGTCTCGACATCGTCCGGGCTGGGCAGCATGGCCCCGACCACGTACTGGTTGTCACTGGAGGGCTGGACTAGCAGCAGCTCGGTGCGGTCGTTGGTAAGGCGGGCGGCACAGGGGATGCGATCCCACTCCAGGGCCTTCGTGAGGGGCCCCCGGCCCCAGACCCAGGGCAGGAGGCCCTCTTGCTGGTCTGATTCGGGGAGCGGCACGAGGTCCACTTCCCAGTGGCCGGGCAGCCGTTGCGCGAGATCGGCGGCGACGTCGCCGACATAGGGCTGGGGGCTCAGGGTGACCGTGACGTCGAGGTCGCGGGCGGACTGGCGAAGCTGATGCAGTGCCTGGCGGGTCTGGTCGGGATCGTCCGTGGACAGGTGATGGATGCCGTCATCAGCTGGGGCAAAGCCTGCGAGTTCCAGGGCGGTCGTGGCCCACTGGTGGCCGGCACCGGAGGCGTGGCCGGCAAGAGCGCTGCGGGCCGTGCGGTGGAGAGTGATCTTGGCGGTCACGTCAGGCGACGGTCCTTCGTTTGCGCCGATGGACCAGGGCGCCCCGCCGTAGGTGAGGCGCATCGGCTGGGGCCGGGCCGTCATCGCAACCGGCCGGGGGCAGAGGTAGGAAATCGGGCGGTGGGCGTGTAGCTGGGCTCCGGCAGGGCTGACCGTGCGGGCGGCGGTGTCATGCCGTGCTGCGGTGACCGGCCGGCGGCGGCCTGCGCGATCCGGCTACGCTCCGACAGCCCGTTGGACCGGACGGGGCGAGGCGGACTGGCCGAGGCAGCCGGATCGAGGGCGACCTCGGTTTGCACGCCGTAGCCGTGACTACGCAGGTCGTGGACGGCCTGCCGGGTGCGGCGCGGACCATCGCGCTCGGGCTCGGTGAGCCGGAAGAGGCCCGGCTGGTCGGGGACGGGCTCGAACTGCTCCCGCACCAGGAACCAATGGGCCAGATGCGCGGGCATGGCTGCGGTGGCGGTGGCGACGAAGCCGTGGTCGGGGTGAGTGCCGAAGGTGAAGTGGGTGGATGAGTCCAAGGTGTGGAGCTTTCTGTCGTGGCTGGGCGCGGGCACCGATGGGCGGGCGGCTGTCCTTAGCGGATGGGAGGGGGACACCGCCCGTGCGGAGGGCTGGGCTGCGGCCCATCGACGGTGCGCCAGCGGTGGTGGCCGAGGACGCCCTGGGCGGGACGTTTCGTCGTCCCCTGCAGCGGAGCCGCGGGGGAGCCGGCGGGACCGCCGATCATGAAGGCATGACCGTCGCGGGCATGGAAACCGGCAAGCCCGAGCTCATCGACGTCAACCCATTGCTGCGTCGGGGCCGTCCGCGCGGTGATGACCAGGATGGGGTCGAGCCCGCGGCCTTCGGCCCGGCGGTCGTGATGCAGGGTGAGACGCCCGCAGGGGCTCGTGGCCGTGAACGTGGTTGCGCTCATGCGGGACGGCCACGCCCGAATGGTGGCGAAGCCGACGAGGTACGACTGGTGTTGGGCCGGCCAGTTAGCGGTCAGGTACCGAGGGCTGATGTGAAAGCGCCGTCGACCATAGCCGTGTCGTGGGGTGTCATGAAGTTCCTTGGGGGCGCTCAGCGGCGCGGTGCGGGGGCAGCCGACGGGAGGGCGCTAGGCAGGGCCGGGGCGGTGAGGCCGTTTCGCACACGCGGTGCGCAGGTGCGCGCCTGGCGGAGGAACACCTCGCCGTGGATGAGCCAAGTCTCGATGGGCGGCCAGGTCCGCGTGTTGCGCTCGCCGCGGGTGAACGGAACGCCGGCAGCCAGTTCTTCGTGTACGGCCTCGGCGTCGGCCAGGGCGCCCGCCAGACGTGCGAGGGCGGTGGCGTCCTCGGGCCACGGGGTGGTGGCGGGCTGGCACCGGTCCAGCAGCGCGGGCGCGTGGTCGAGCACGGTGAGGAAGTCGCGCCAGGAGTTGTCCAGGAACTCCTCCGTCGAGGTTCCGAGCGCATCGAAACCGAGCGGGGTGGCGTCGCTGTACTGGCTGGAGGCGACCATGGCCGTCCAGATGTTGCGCTGGCTGCGGAGGCGGGCGAGCGCCTCGGCGACGGCGTCAGTGCTACGGGCATGGACGGCACGCTCGTAGGCGGGAAGATACCGGTCGATGATTGCTCGTGCCGCCAGGCCGGGGGAGGGCGGCAGGACAATGCTGCGCGGGGCGTGCGGGTCACCGTAGCCCTCTTCTAGAGGCATGGGCGCGAAGGCCCCGACCAGGTAGTCGCGTCGGTGCCCGGGACGCTCGGCGAGTAGGAGGGCGGTGCCGGTATCGGCGTTGGTGAGCGTGGCCGCGTACGGGAGGCGGGTGGCGCGTACGGCGCGGCCGAGTTCGCCGCTGTCCCACAGCCACGGCACGAGATCCTCCTGCCACAGGGGATGGGAGTAGACCTCGACCTGCGCCTGCCAATTGCCGGGCAGCAGGCGGGCGATGTGGTCAGCCATGTCGCCGATGAACTGCCGGCTGCTGAGGCTGACGGTGGTGTTGCGCCGTTCAGCGCACCGGATCAGACCGGCCACGGTGGCACGGGTAGCGGTTGACTCGCTGTCCGGCAGACGGTAGACGCCGGCTTCGCCGCGCTGGAATCCGCTCTCTTCCAAGGCGGATTGTGCCCAGGGGTACTTCTCGCCGGAGGCGAGGGCGACGACGCCGTGGTGCCGGCTGTCGGTGAGGATGATCTGGGCGTCAGCCACGAGCGAGGGCCTCCCCGGTCTGGAGGGCGGCGCGCAGGCTGCGGCCGTAGTTCCAGGCGTGCTCGCGGGACGCGGCTTCCAACTGGTCGTAAGTGGCCTGCTTGGTCATCTGACCAGAGTGTTTGCGGTAGCGGTAGACCGGGACAGGCAGCAGGATGCCCGGGGCGAGGCTGGTCACGCCGACGGCCGCCATGTAGTCCTCGCCCTGGACGAGGCCGCCCATCGGCGCCGCCCGCACCAGCTCGGTGCGAGCCAGGATCGTGGTGGGACCGATCGGAATGGTGTCCGACGGGCGCTTCCAGTACGTCCACACATCACCGGCCTCGTGCAGGCCGGGCGGCGTGGGACAGCGCCACAGGGAGGTCGAGCCGTCAGGGTGACGGTCCTCGCTCCATCCTGCGCACCAACCCACTCCGGTTGATTCAAGAACATTGAGCCGCGTCGCCATGGCATCGTCGGTGAATTCGTCATCGTCGTCAGCCCAGTTCACATAGGGCGTGCGAACCTGGGTGAGGGCGAGGTTGCGGGCGCAGGCGGCTCCGACGGGCCGGGGCAGGGCAAGGGTGCGGATGCGCGGGTCGGTCACGAGCGGCGCCGGCAGGCGGGCGGGGTCGGCGCCGTCGATGGCGATCACCGCCTCCCACGGCACGGCCTGCCGGGTGAGACTGACGTGCATGGCGGTCAGGTAGTCGAGACGGTCGTCGTGCAGGCGGGTCGCGGTGACGATCGTGATGCGGGGTGCGGGCAGGTCGATCTCCGGAGAGCGGGCGGATGGGGTCAACGGCGTGCGGAAGTTCGGGGCTTGCCCGGCGCAGTGGCGGGAGCGGTCCTCGGCGCCGCGGGTGGGACTTGGTTGGTGGCCGGTGCCGCGTGGCGGAGATTCACGCCGATGCCCTGCGTCGCGAGCTGGTGTGCTACCGCCTGGATGCGAAGTGCACGACCCGCCTCGCCGTACGCGGTGGGCAGAAGGAAGGCCGCTCGGTGCGGGTGGTACTGGAAGCCGTGCGCGTACAGGTGCATCCGTGCCTCCTCGGGCACGGACGCATATGGGGTGCCCAGCACTCCGTCCTCGTACCAGACCAGAGTGACGACCTGGCCCGCCTCGGGCGGGACGTGAAGCAGTGGCGGCTCGGGCTGTGCCAGGGCTTTGCGGCGTACGGCGGTCAGGGCGCACCTGTAGTGGGGCAGGAGGCGTCGGGTGACTGCGACGGCGGCACGCAGCGGGTCCCTGGCGACCTTGATGCCGTTGGGCTCCATCACACGGTCGAAGTGGTGCGGCTTGAGGCTGTCATCGGGCCGGAGGGGGGCGACGAGGAACTGGTGGCGGTGCAGTGGCCTGTCGATGACGCAGAGCCGTTGGCCGGCGGGGCCGTCGAGCTGCGCGTGGTGGCGGAGGACGAACTCGGACAACGCCCAGCTGACGAGGCCGTTGTCCCAGACCTCTTCCCCGAGGGGGAACTGGTCGCGGTAGGCAGCGTGCTGGCGATATTCACTGGTCCAGGTGCCGGGCAGGCGGGCGGCGAGGGCGGAGGCGAAGGAGGACAGGTCTGCGCGGTGGTGGGGCATGGGCTCCTTGGGGCCGAGGGGTTCGGGTTAGCGGTGGCGTGTGCTCGGCTTGGGCGGTGGAGGCGCTGGGCTCTTCCGGTAGGCAGGTGTCGGGAAGAAGCGGTGGATGTCGAGGTGGTTGTTGAGTTCCTTGGCCGCGTCGCGGAGCGATTCCGATGTGCGCCGCAGGTAGGCGCGCGCCGTGGCGTGGTCGATGACCATGCGGTATTCCTGGTTCTGCCTATCGGTCGGGCCGGAGGGCCGGCGCAGGGAGAGGGCGGTCTCCGCCGTCTCTGCGAAGTGCGGTGCGGCGAGGCTCGACATGGTGGCCGCCGTCGAGAGGTGGGCGAGTACGGTGCTGCCGACCCGGTTCGTGCTGTGATCGGTCCGGGCGAAGTCGGCAGTCAGTTGGACGACGGAGCGGGAGAGGGCCTGGGCGTCGGCGGCGTGCTGGATCAGCTCGGCGTAGGACGGCGTGGTTGGCACATGACCGGTGCCGTCCAGCAGCTGCCACTGCTGGGCGGCGTCGAGGAGTTTGGCCTTTATGTCGTCGAGCGCGGCGATAAGGTGGAGGGTGTCGTCGCGAGGTATCAGTTCGCGCTGGACATCGGGATTCATGAGCCTCTTGCTTTTCAATGCATGCGGGCGTCGGTGTCGAAGAGTGCCAGCTCGTGGCTGTGCAGGAGGTGCTGCACGATGAAAGATCGTCCGGCGACCTTCCACAGGCCCCTGCCGCGGTTGAGGTGCGCGATGGCTTCCATCTCGACGGAGGTCAGGCCGAGCAGGGAGGCCGCGGCGTGGAGCTGGTCGGTCTCCTGGCGGTAGATGATGCGGGTGGAGCAGTCGGCGAGGAGGCCCTCGGCCAGCGCCCGGCCTTGTGATCCGGCGTCGCCTGCGGTGAGCAGATCGCTGAGCCGGTGGATCACCATCAAGTTCGCGATGCCGAGGCCGCGGGAGAGCTTCCACTGGGCCTGCATACGTTGCAGCAGCCCGACATGGCCCATCAGGCGCCATGCCTCGTCGTAGACGATCCACCGTCGGCCGCCGCGCGGGTCGGTGAGGGCGGACTCCATCCAGGCGGAGGCGCAGGTCATGGCGAGGACGAGGGCGGTGTCGTCACCGCCTCCGCCGAGCCGGGACAGGTCGATCGTGAGCATCGGTGTGCTGGGGTCGAAGCGCACGGTGGAGGGTGCGTCGAACATGCCCGCCAGGTCGCCGTGGACCAATCTCCGCATGGCGTGGGCGAGGTCGGACGCTGCCTCGCCGAGCCGTCCGGACATCATCCCTGCGGCTTCGTCGAGCTGGGTGGGGTCGTTGAGGGCGGCGGCGACATCGCCGAGAAGCGGGGCCCGGTGGGCGGCTTGGGCGCGGGTGACCACGGCGTTGAGGGCGACGTCGAGGGCGGTGTGCTCCATGGGCAGCAGGTCCCGGCCGAGGACGGTCTGGGCCAGGGAGCCGAGCAGGAGGAGGCGCCTCTTGCGGATCTCGCCGACCCAGTCGGCCTCGGGGATGCTCTCCGGGCGGGGCGCGGCATCCAGGGGGTTAAGGCGGCCGGGCAGCCCGGGGCCCAGCGCGACGGACGTACCGCCCAGTGCCTGCGCTACAGGCGTCCACTCACCTTTGGGGTCGCAGGGGACGTAGACCCGGTAGCCGAAGGCGACCGACCGGAGGGCGAAGCTCTTGGCCAGCGCGCTCTTGCCTTGGCCGATCACCCCTGCCAGCAAAACGTTCGGATTGGTGAAGCCCTCCACACGGCCGTAGAGCGCGAACGGGTCGAACACGAAACTGCCTTCGGCGTGGACGTCGCGCCCGATGTAGATGCCTTCCGCGCCGAGTCCACCTTCGGCGAGGAAGGGGTACGCGCCGGCGGCAATGGCGGTGGTCATGCGGTGGGATGCCAGTTTCAGACGGTTGCCGCGGGCAGAGGCGGGACCGGGGCGCCCACTGAGCGGGTACAGGGGCGCGGGTGTTGCGGGTCCGACGGGTGCGGCGCCTGCCGTGTGGACGGCGGCCTCGGTGCGGGCCTTCGCGGTTGCCTCGGCGAGGCGGCGGCGGGCGGTTTTCCGGGACGCGCGGTCCGTGCCATGCGGGGTGAACAGGGGGCTGGCGCTGGCGCGGCGGGCGCGGCGCGCGGGTCGGTGGTTTATGGCAGGGCGGCTTTCACGTGATGACGGTCTGGACGCGGTGCGGGGTCAGACGCGCGGGGAGGCGCGGAAAATCAGCGGCTTCCGGTAGCCCTTGCCATCGCCCGCCCAGTCCAGCTCGATGTAGCCGTCGGCGAGGTAACGGCTGGAGCCCGCCTTGTGCTTGAGGGTCCCGGTCTCGTACGAGCCGTTGCCGTTGTTGCTGCTGTGTTCGAGCGCGCGCTCCAGGCCGGTGTAGTTGGCGTACTTCACGACCGGGTCCGTGCCCTTCACGCTTCGCTTGGTCTGCAGGTGGAAGCGTGCCTTGTTGAACCGGTTCTTCGGGGCCGAGTAGGGGCCGTCCCAGTTGACCTTGGCCGTGGTGTAGATGTAGCCGCCGCTCCTCTTGGCGCACAGCTTCACGTCGAAGTCCCAGTTGTCGGAGTCGGGGTTGAACGACGGGTCGTCGACGGTGTAGCTGCTGGTGGTGCAGTGGTAGCTGGCGGCGGAGGCCGGTGCGGCGGTGGCCAGGGCGGCGGTGCCGGCGAGCGCGGCGAGGATGGCCGCGGTGGAGGTGGAACGCTTAAGGGCGCGCATTTGGTGCCTTTCGGTGGTGGGTTACTGGCTGCTGGGGGCGGTGTGGCCGTGCAGCGGGGTGTTGAGGTCGCTCGGAGTGGTTTTGCGGCGGACGACGTGACCTGCGGCGAGATGGCGCTGGCAGATGGTGAGGACCGGTGGGCCCTTGGGCAGCCGCTCGGGGTGGCACTCGGTGTCTGCCGAGGTTTCGTCCGCCACGGGCAGGAGGTGGAAGGCGTCGTGCACGGCGGCGGCGGTCTGCCACAGCCGTGTGTGGGCGGTGGCGAGGTGTCGGCCGGCGGCGGGATGTGGCGGTCGGGAGGATTCAGCGAGCTGGTCGAGCAGCTGGTGGAGCGCGGTCAGGTGGGCGTGCAGCACGTCGAGGTGCACGCGGTCCGCGGACGAGGGGGTGTGCTGGGCTCGGGAGGCGAGGCTGCGCGTGTGGTGGCGGATCCCGGCGGTGGCGGCGCGGAGGTAGGGGTGCGCGTCGTCGGTATGCGTAGGCGAGTTCAAAGGGGCGGGGTCCTTGCTGCCGCCGTATCGGTGGAGAGGGCGGCGGAGTCAGAGGGTGGTGCGAGCCAGCGGCAGTGCGGTGACGGCGAAGGCGTCGGGCTGCTGGTAGTTGAGGCGTCGCAGGTCGACACCGGCGGTGACGGCGGCGGTCTCGATCTGCGCGCAGGCGGCGTCGAGGAGGTCGTCGGTGTCGGCGGTGACGGTGACCAGCCCGGTCAGGGCGACATCGGCGTGTCCGGCGATGAGCTGCCGCTCGCGCTGCTTGACGTCGGCGTATTCGACGCTGTCCTCTTCGCTGTCGACCTGGCCGCGGCGGGCGCGTTCGCTGGCGTCGGCCATGATGGCCGATTTGCGGCGTTGGACGTCGCGCAGCGCCGACTCGATTCCCTGGGGCACATACACCAGGGACAGGCTGCGGCGGACCCCGGCGGTGAACATCAGGCCGTGGAGGAATCCGGCGCCGACTTGGACGCGCGGCCAGTTTTCCACCCAGTAGGTGGCGTGGCGGGCGGAATCGGTGGCCAGTCGGTCCCAGTCTTCGACTTGGACGACGGGTCCGGCGGCGGCGGGGTCGGCTTCCGCGCGGCCGGTCTCGGACCACTGCTGCAGGGCCGACAGGGCTTTGGGGTCGTAGGCGGTGCGGATGACGGCGGCGATCTCCCGTGCGCTGAGCCAGCCGGTGACCGTTAGTCCGGCGTTCCGGGCGGCCTGGGCGACGCTGGCTGTGGTCTGCTGCATCACGGTGAAGGCGCCGGGCAGTCCTCCGCCGGCCTGCGATATCAGGCGTTTGGCGGCCTTGAGGTCGAGGGAGATCGCGAGGTACGTCTCGTGTGGTGCTGCCGCGGGTCCGGCGGCGGCGACCAGTTCGGAGTAGACCTGCCCGGCGACCTGGGTGTCGGGCCGGCCGTGCTGGGTCCAGTGCCGGGCGAGGGTGTCGCCGCTGTCGGGGACGGTGCGCTCCAGTACCTGCACGGTGGCGACGTGTCCGGTGCGGGCGATGCCCGCCAGTGCTCGGCCCCACCCGGTCACGTTGTGGTTCTGCGTAGCGGGGTCGAGCAGGGCGAATGCGCGGCTGCTGACTCGGGCGATGGCGGTGAGGGTCTGCTGATGTGGGTCGTGGATGGCGGCGGAGCCGGTGGCGGAGTCGCCGGGGGTGACGACCTTGAGGGAGGCGGAGGTGCCCGGCAGGTGCAGGACGCCGTCCTGCCGGGGCCGGGTGATGGGACGGGCGAGCCAGAGGGTCTGCCCGGTGCGGCGGCGGTTTGCGTAGCGGGCCACGATGGGGGCCCAGTCGATCAATGAGCGGCCGTGCCGACGGATCATGACCAGGGCGGCGACGGCCGCCCACAGCGGTGCGAGGGCGATGGCGCCGAGCAGCCCGGTCGTCACGACGGTCACCAGAAGCAGCGCCAGCGCACCGGAGACAAGGGTGAGTTGGGGAAGAGTGAGGCCGAGGAGGATGCCGCGGCGGGACCGGTGAGGAAATTTCACCGTGACCGGGGCGACGGAGAGATCAGACAAGGAGCGGTGGTCCTGAGCGCGGGGCTGGGGGCGGGAGACGGAGACCTCCCGCCCCCAGGGGTCGGGCAGGGGTTAGGGGCCGGTCGGCGGCGGCGGGGAGGCGCTGACGGGCTGTGAGCCGGGGGGCGGTGCCCCCTGTGGCGGCGGGGTCGTGGTGGGCGGCGTGGCCTGCCATCCGCCGGCCTGGCCGGCTGCGGCGCCCTGTCCGGAGCCACCTGCTGCTGAACTTCCGCCTACGTGACCGCTGGTGTCATCGGCGGCATTGGTCGGCGGCGGCTGGACGGCTTTCTCCAGACCCGACTTGGCGGCGTCACCGCCTGGCGAGACCCCCGAGTCTCCGCCGGAGGACGTGGCGGCGATGTCGCCGGGGAAGTCTCCGGAACCTGCGTCGGGGCCTTGGGGAGCTGCGCCTGCCCCGGCGGCTGCGCCGCCGGTTCCGGCTGTGGCGGCCATGGAGGCGCCCTTGCGTCCGGCACGCTCGGCATGCTGCCGGGCCATCTGCGCACCGGCACCACCGGCGCGGTGGATCGACTCCCCGTCTGTGCCCTCGGCCGCCCAGTGCACGAATTTGAACACCGCATAGGGGCAGAGCAAGACCAAGACCATGATCACGATGCCGGACAAGACATCGGCGAGCGCACCGAGCCCACCCTTGGGCGAGGTGTTGCCCATCGCGGCGACGCCGAGTACGAAGATGATCGTCATCAGCAGCTTGGAGACCACGAGGGTGGCGGTGGCTTCGATCCAGCCCTTACGCCAGCGGCGGGCGGCTTCCCAGCCGCCACCGGCGCCGGCGAAGACGGCGAGGGTGACCATGACGAGGATGCCGACCTTGCGGACCATCATCACGCACCAGTACAGGACGGCGCCGAGGGCGACTCCGAGGCTGGCCACGGTGGCGACCATCCAGCCCAAGCTGGAGAGCGCGCCGATCTCCGAGACCTTCACGGTGCGTCGCACGGCCGTCTCGATGGACTGGTGTGAGGCTTTGAAGAGCCCGTCGGACAGGGCGTCGACCACTTCGATGGCGATGGTGGTGGCGGCGACGGCGCCGAAGGTGAACAGGACGCCGCTCATCGTGCCGGTGAACGCCTGGGCGAGGGCTTGTCCGTCGCGTCGGACGGCGGCACGGATGAGCTGCGCGCAGAAGGTGGCGACCAGGATGGTCAGTCCGATGGGCAGCAACATCTCGTAGTTGTCGCGGAACCATCCGGCGCCCAGGTCGACATGGGTGGTGGAGTTGACGGCTTTCGCGGCGAGGTCGGCTGCCGCGGCGGCGAGTTCGCCGGCGCTCTTGGCGATCCAGCTGCCGATCGCCTTGCCAGGGTTGGAGGCGAAGTCGATCGCATCGCCGGCTGCGTCGGTGGCCGAGCAGACCTTGTCCGCCAGGGGCAAGTCACAAAAGCCCATGGGAGCGTGTCCCTCCTTTCGGGATCAGGCGGTCAGAGCGCGACGCGGGGGGCGATGGCGGCCAGGGAGCAGTCGTGGTGGGGCCGGCACTGCACGGCGAGCGTGATGGCGCGGTCCTCGGCACCGCCGCCGTGCTTCTTCCAGGCGATCTTCTGCTTGCCGTTAACGGTGACGACGTAGACGTACGCCTCGGTGATCGCTGACGGGTCGTCCGCCAGGGCCTGCTTGAACGTGCTCGGGAAGTGGCCCTCGGCGGCCGTGCCGGTGGCGTGCTGGTCCTGGTCGGCCATACGCGACCACAGCACCGGATCAGGGACCTGGCCGGACACTGAGTTCCAGTCGGCGTACTTCGCCTCGCCGGTCATCCACGCCTGCATGCCGTCGAGTTGCTGGTTACGGCTGGTATTCCGGGTGTCGTAGGACCACAGCATCTTCGCGGCGGCCTTGGCGTAGGCGACCGGCTCAGCGGTCCGCGGCGGCTTCGGCACCGACCCGGTCTTCGCCGGCCGGTCCGGCGCGGGGTCGGCCGGCGACGACGAGCTGTTCGTCGGGGTGGGGTGGTCCGGGTGCTGCTCGCCGCTGCCGGTGAGGAAGGCGACGCCAGCGGCGATGGCGAGCAGTACGGTCAGGGCGAGGGCGCCGATCGCGATGCGTCGGTTGACCGGCCAGCCGAAGCCGTACGCGGATCGGGGAGAGGGGGGCTTGGGCATCAGTGGATCTGCGACCCCAGCGAGCTGAAGAAGGCCACAATTCCGTTCGCGGCGCCAAGACCGAGGGCGGCACCGGCGGAGACGGTGGCGCCCTTCTTGCCGTTCGCCTCGGCCTGGTGGCCGCCCGAGTGATGGCCCCAGGCCCACACACCGAGCGAGACGGCGAGGGCGCCGACCACGGCGATGATGCCGAAGAGGTTGATGCTGTTGACGACGGACTTCAGGACGGAGAGGCCGGGCAGGCCACCGCCCTGCGGTGTGATGCCAGGGTTGTAGGCGAGGTAGACGACCCCGCGGTCTACGAGTGACGTGGTGATGGCAAAGCTCCTTGCATGCGCAGGCCCGGTGAGACCCGGCCCGGCGGGAAGGGGAGAAGAAAGAAGGGGGGAGGCGCCGCGCTCCGGGGGGGAGGAGAGGCGACGAGCCAGGCAGGCGGCGTCAGAGGACGCGGCGGGCGGCGAGAATCGTCCAGTCCGTGATCGGCGTGATCCGGACCGGCTTGGTGGTCCTGGGAGCCTCGATGACGAGGCCGTCGCCCATGAACATGCCGACGTGCTCGGGCCGGGAGGCAGTGCCGCGGCTGAAGACCAGGTCGCCTGGGCGAAGGCGCGTGGCGGAGACGGCCTTGCCCTCGTGGACCTGCGTGTACGTGGTGCGGGTGAGCTTTACGCCGGTGTGCGCGTACGCCTGCTGCATCAGCGAGCTGCAGTCGCAGCGGCGCATCGGGTCAGGCCCGTGCGCGGCGGTGCAGGTGCCGCCCCACTGGTAGAGCGTGCCGAGCTGGTGCATCGCCCACTCGATCGCCCTGCGGGCCTTCGGATCGGCGTCCTTGGGGATCTTGTAGCCCTTCGGGACGGTGCCCTCGGGGATGGGGCCCCAGCTGGAGCCGTCCTTGCCCGGGACACACGCTGAGGAGGCGCCCGATGACGCGCCCTTGGGGTCTTTGCCCTGGGCGGAGTGGGGGAGGGACGCGGTGATGGCCTTATCCAGCGCGGTGGCCAGGCTTTCCCACTTGGCGTACGCCTCGGGGAAGCCGGACGCCTGGACGGCTTGGGCGGCCTGGGCGACGGTCAGCTGCTGCCAGCCGTGAACCTTCACCAGTGCCTTGTAGAACTTCGTCGTGGCGTAGACGGGGTCGTGGAGCTGCTGGGCGGTGCCCCAGCCCTGGCTGGGCCGCTGCTGGAACAGCCCGACCGAGTCGCGGTCGCCGCTGTCCAGGTTGCGCAGGCGTGATTCCTGCATCGCGGTGGCCAGGGCGACGACCTGGCCACGGGCCGGCACGTTGAGGCTGATACCGGTGGTGACGATGGTCTGGGCGTTGGGGATCTGCGTCGCGGGCAGCGTGAGGTCCTTGATGTGGACGTGCTTGCTGTCCGCGCCGTCGAGGATCTTGGTGATCTTCTTCGTGACCGCACCGGTGTCACCCGCGGGGAGGCAATCACCGAACTGGCCGCTGTTCTGAGCGGCTTGGCTGGCAGTGGCCATCATCGTGGCCGTGCCGAAGAGGAGTACGGGGGAGAGGACGACGACGCCGAGGCCAGCGGCGAGCGCCTTCAACCCGTGCGGCCCGCTCGCAGATCACCGTTTTCGGGCAGGGGTGGGTAGCGAGAGGTCATGAATGTGTCCTTCGGGTGCAGTTCCGGCGTGCCGCGTGCGCTTGGAGTGGTGGAGGGGGCGCGGCGGCCGGGGTGGGCGGTCGAGGTGTTGGTCGGCTTTGGCGAGTTGCCGCTCGCCGCGCCGGCCAGGAGGCGAGTTAGGGGTGCCGGGGCAGGGGGAACCTCCGTGAGGCAGGGTGGGGGACAGCCAGCGGCGGTGTGCGCCGGGCAGTTCAAAAACAGTAGGCCCAGATCGGCAGCTGACCAAAAAGTCGACGTGAGGGGTCGGAATCCGGCACCTCAGTACGGCACTTCTTGGTCGTCGGCGCATTCGCCTCTACAGTTTTGGGACTCCCCTCGCCTCCCGCTCGTAGCCCAGGGTTTCTGCATTCCCAATCCGGCTCGCGGGGACTTACACGTGCGATGGGGAGCTATTCCACCTCAAGCTCCCACCCGAATCGGGGTTCTCTTTGCCCTTTTCCCTTCACCAGGGCGACGCTCTCAGCGTCCTCGCCGACCTTCCAGACGACTGCGTCGACTCCGTCATCACCGACCCGCCGTACAACTCCGGCGGGCGCACGGCGAAGGAACGCACCACCCGCAGCGCGAAGCAGAAGTACACATCCGCCGATGCCGGCCATGGCCTCGCCGACTTCACCGGCGAGAACATGGACCAGCGCAGTTACGGCTTCTGGCTGACGCAGATCATGACCGAGGCGCACCGGCTGACCAAGACGGGTGGCACCGCCCTGCTGTTCACCGACTGGCGCCAGCTCCCCGTCACAACAGATGCGATCCAGGCGGCCGGGTGGCTGTGGCGGGGTGTGCTGGCCTGGCACAAGCCGCAGGCCAGGCCCCAGAAGGGCCGCTTCACCCAGAACTGCGAGTTCATCGTCTGGGCTAGCAACGGTCCCATCGACGCTTCCCGTAACCCGGTCTACCTGCCGGGGCTGTACTCAGCCTCGCAGCCGTCGGGCAAACAGCGCCAGCACATCACGCAAAAGCCCGTCGAGGTGATGCGCGAGCTGGTCAAGATCAGCCCCGAGGGCGGCACGGTGCTCGACTTCTGCGCCGGCTCCGGCTCCACGGGGGTGGCGGCCCTGCTGGAAGGCCGCGACTTCATCGGCGTAGAGAAGACGCAGCACTACGCCTCGATCGCGGCCGACCGTTTGACGGAGACAATCCGCACAACCCTCACCCAGGACGACGTGACGCTCACTGCCTGACGCCACAACGGCACGACCTGCGGCGGAGTTTTACACCCTTCGCGGACCTGGCGGCACCCCATAGCGCCCTGCCGAGAGTCCGAGGGCGGAATTGCTCACCACACTTCCCGCTTCCCCATTTCCACGGCTCGTAGGAGGCCATTCCTTTCATGCCTGAATCCGTAGAACCCCCTGTCGACGGGGAGTTGGAACCGGTCCGCATTCCAGATGCTCAATTGGAGGGGATAGAGGCCAGCGTCCGACGGCTGATGGAGCAGTCGGCCCAGCAGGCCCAACAGCTCGATCACCTTTCCTCCACCCCGGCCGCCGGGGGCGGCTCTCCGTTCGCGGCGTTCGGCCTGCCGGCGCCCGGCGGACCGGTCCCGGCAGCGCCGCCGGAGCCCCGTCCCATCCTGGAACTGGAGGGCGAGGCGTACGAGGACGAACTCGACGGCCTCTCGGACTGGGTGGATGACTTCCTCCTGCCCGCCTACGGGACGGAGGTCACCACGGCGACCCCCTGGTGCCTGCAGTGGCAGGAGCACACCGACGTCGTCGCTTGGCTTCATGCCCTGTGGCTCGCCTACCAGCAGCACAAGGACCCAGAAGCGGGCCCGTCGGGGATGCTCGTATGGCACCGGGACTTCCTGACCCACACCATCGCCGCGATCCGCTCGCCAGGCGGTCCGCTGTCGGCGTGCATGACTTCCCCGGACCGACCCGCGCACCGGGTGCTTCCCGGACCTCCGCCATCGGCGCGAGCCGAGAAGGCGACAGAGACCGAGCCGGAGCCATCCGCGTCCGGTGAGCACGAGCTGACGTCATGACCCGGGGGCAGCATCAGCCGGCCTTCGGCCTGAGCTTCGATCCTCGTGCCCTCACTGACCTCCTCCAAGCCCCCACCGACATCCGCGACCTCACCCTCGCGTACCTGCAAGAAGTGGTGAACGCGGAGCGATTCGGGCTCCGGCTCACGGGTGACTTGGAGGGCTACCGCAAACTTTTTGTCGACTCCCGGAAGGACTGGCGCGTCGTCTACGGCCTCCGTCCGGCGCCCGAGACATCCACCTACCGACAGGAGATCCACGTCGTCGCTGTGCGGCCACGGGCCGGCAACGACGTCTACGACACCGTCGGACGCCGCCTGGGGATGACCAGCCGGCCGCTGAGCGCGCGCACCCACGCGGCCCGCTCCAGCTCCCCGCAGCTCACGACCTGCCGCCCGGCGCCCATGCCTTCCGCGGTACCGGGCCTGCCCCACCTCCCACAGGCACCCTCGCACCATCACGCCCGTTGAATACACGGAGCCTTGCCTATGCCTCCTGATCCCGCGCCGGTACCCGCCCGGCGCGCGGTCTCCCAGCTCGACCACCGCATCGAGTCCAGCACCGGCCACGACGTCGATGCCCTGCGAGAACGCCGCGACCGCGGCGTTCTCGACGAGCCGCACGCCCGCCTGGTCGACCGGCACCGCGAACTGGCCCAGGCCGAGACCGCCGTGACCTTCTACCGCACCCACCTCCACCGCTTGACCAGCGGCGAGTTCCCGATCGATGGAGCCCTGTTCGAGCGCATCAAGAGAGCCGTGGAACAGCTGGAGAACGCCGCCGACGAACGCGACGCCGCCGCTCCGCAGGTGATCGCTGCGCTTGAGCCGATCGAGTCCGCCGCCCGCACAGCGCCAGCGGCCAGAAGCGAACCGATCCCAGCCGCCGACCAGGCAGCGCTGCTGGCCATCATCGGCGGCGCCAAGCTCTACCAGCACCTCCACACCGGACGGATCTCGGCAACTACTGCCGCCGGCATCCGCATCCCCTATCCCGAGCTGAAGCGGCTCGAATCGGCCGGGCTCATCTCACGGGACACCAGCCATCCCCTCCACGCCGGCCAGCCGCTCGCCCTGACCGAAGCCGGGCGCACCGCGCTGGTCTCCGCCCGCCGCATGCCGGCGACCGAGGCGGCCACGAGGATCACCCGGCCAGGAGCGTGGCCCACCACCTCAGCTCATCGGCGCTGACCGCGCCGATTCCCCATCGAAAGGCTCCATGTCAGCTACCGAATCAAACCCGCCTGACGACCGAAGTCGGCACGCGCCTGAGCTGGATGCACGGCTTGACGGCTTCGGGGCCGACGAGAAGACCACCCAGGACTATTACGGTCAGATCGTCCTGATCGAGGACCACCTCATCCCGCTCGGCGAGCACCACACTGCCGATGGCGTCCACAGCTTCTACGTCCTGCACGACTCCTCGGCCACCTGGGACGTACCAGGCCACCCCCAGTACGTCGCTCTTCACCTTCAACGCGACCTTGAGTCAAAGACGTTCCGCTTCGAGCGAGCTCTGCTGCCACTGCCCGCGATGGCGCAGTCGTGGCTGATCCACCGTGGCTGCCCGCCGCAGTCCATCGGGCTCAACCCGGAGCTGGGCCCGAAGCCCGCGGACGAGGCGACGCGGGCCCTGGAGCGACGGCTCATGACCGACGGAGACCACTTCGCACTCGGGTACTCCTACACCTGCGACGACCCGGGCGACCCGGTCATCGTGGTGGCGCTGCGTGCCCTGGACGAGCAGGCCCCGTCCGAGTACCGCGTCGTGGCCGAGGAACTCGATTCCAACGCGTGGACCTACAGCCTGCGCGAGGGCGGCTTCGACACGGTCGAAGAAGCGCTCCAGTGGTGTGACGACCGGCTCAGCGGCACGGCCGGACCGCTCCCACCCGTCAGGCCGGCCACGTCATTCGCCCGGACCGCTCCCGCACCGAAGGCGCCTGCTCCACACCCGCCGGGCCGATCACGATAAGCCTCAAAGCCACCGTGCGCGGCGAAACATAGCCGACGATCGCCGGTTGGCCAAACCGGCGATTCTCCGGACTCTTATATGGCCGCCGGGACGACAGATCTGGCCGCCTCTCCACGAATTCCCCCTTCCCTAAGGAGGCTTATTTCGCATGCGCTCAACCCGAATTGCGGTATCCGCCGCGATGCTCGGCGTTCTCGCCCTGCCGATTGCCTCGGCGGCGGTGGCTACGGCCGCCCCGGCTACCGCGGCGAGTAGTGCCCAGGTCGCCCGGCCGTGTGACCGGCCTGGCCCGTGGGTGATCGGTACGAAGGCCGTCACCATCCGCTCGAAGGCGTCGTCGAAGTCCTCCGCCGTCGGGATTCTGTACCGCGGCCACAAGTTCACCGTCCACAAGACCCGCGGCAACTGGCACTACATCACCGACACGAACACCGGTGAAAGGGGCTGGGTCTCCGGCACCTACGTCTACCGGCAGGTCTACATGTGCCTCGACTGATTTAGCCGCCTCCGCCTGCCCCACCTCTCTCCCTCCCATCAACTGTTAGGAAATCTCCTTGCGCCTTTCCCGCATTGCCGCTGCCGCAGCTGTGACCGCGGCCATCGCCCTGCCCGCCGTCACCGCTCCGGCCGCCAACGCCGCAGCCCCGGCGTCTTTCGCTGCCTCTGCCTCGTGTGACAAGTCCGGGCCGTACAAGGTCCACGCCAGCGCCGTGACCATCCGATCCAAGGCGTCGTCGAAGTCGACCGCCGTCGGGGTTCTCTACAAGAGCCACAAGTTCACCGTCCACAAGGTGACCAAGTCCGGCTGGTGGGTCTACATCACGGACAAGAAGACCGGCGTAAAGGGCTGGGTCTCCGGTGTCTACGTCTACCCGACCGTCTACACCTGCCTCCACTAAAAGGCCACACCACGCCGCGCCGTCAATGGCTATCGGCGACCTCTCACGGAACCGCCGCAGATGAAAGGAGTCCGTTGTGCTTGACGGCGTAGACGACGTCATGGGCGTCATCACCGAGCATATCGAAGCCCGCTTCGATATGAACCTCGCGGAACTGCAGAAGGCTGTCACTGCGGCTCCGCACGCGAACCGTGAGGCCACAGACATCGTCCGCTGGCACGGCATGCTCGCAGAGTCCCAGAAAGCACTGGAAAGGGCTGAGGACGAACTCGTTGCCGTGCTCGAAACCCAGCCGATTGAACTCGACGATCGAGCTATGGCAATGGCTCACCGAGTGAATATGGCCGTAACCGCGAGGAACGGGCGAGCCATGGTCGTGCAGTGGCTCCTCGACCCCGCCGCGTATGGAAAGCAGGGCCTGGCCGCGGAACGGCTGGCCCGGCTCAGCCGCGGGGCCCGGCAGGGCCCGGCCGTGCAGACCAGCGCGCCATTCCGGCCAGCGACTGCACCGGAACCGGCATCGGGACGAAGGTTCCTGCGGTGAGCGTCCGACTCAAGCCCAGCACCCTGGACGGCCGGCTGGAGCAGGTCTTCGACGCCGTCATCGCCGACCTGTACGCGACAGCCGCCAGTCCGGACGCCCCCGCCGCGGTGACCCGCGCCATGGAGCTGCGTTCGTTCCTCGCCCTGGCCGAGGAACAGGTCATCCGTGTCCGCGACCGAGTCCACCACGCCATGGCGGCCGAGCGCGACATGGACGAGCTGTCCGCGGGTGACCTGCGGGTTGACGCGCAGTGGCTGGAGGCCGCGCTCGATGCCCGCAACGGCTACCGAGCCGCGCTTGATGACCTGCTGCGCACCATGCCGACTGCTGTCCAGAAACCCCGGCCCGTCCGCATGGCACAACCGGTGGCCACCACCACCCTCCCCACCGCCGCCCCGGCACCGCAGCGTGCCGGGGCGGCCCGGGCCCGACCGTGAAAGCCCCCGATTGCCTGACCACATCACGTCACCCGAGATAGCCGGACAGATCCAGGACCTGTACGGCGCACCGCTGGCCGACCTGGAGGCATACAGCCAGGACCAGCCGCCCGGCATGCTCGCCGCCCTTCTCGGCATGCACTGCGACCTCGCCGTCGCCGAGCAGAGCATCACCGTCCACCGCGACCGCCTCGCCCAACTCGTCCACCCGGATCGGCAGATCGGCGGACCTGAGGTGTCGCACGTTCTCGACTGCGCCCGACGGCTCGCCGAAGCAGTCGCTGTGCGCGACCTCCAGGCCAAGACGGCTTTCGCCGTCCTCACGAGCCTCGGTCGCGTCACCCCGACCCCGGGGCGCGCCGCCTCACCCGAGCCGGCACCCGCCCCCGTGCCAGCCCTGCCCGCTTCACCCGTCCCGGCCGCGAGCCCTGCTCCAAGCCGCTGACCCACGGGCTCCGTTCACTCACCCAGGAAGTTCCTCCATTGGCTACCACCGGTCTGCCCTCCGACACCGACGCCGATATCGCCCGCGTCTCCGAGGCCCTGGCCATGATCACTCCGCGATGGCACGTGCGGATCCTGCTGGCGCTGGGCCGTCCGCTGCGCTACAGCGAAGTCGCGGACAAGGTTGCCTGGCTGCAAAACGGCCAGCTCCATCCCCGGCTTCAGTCCCTGTGCGAAGCCGGCCTCGTCCAGCGCACCGAGCACACCCCGCGGCACGTCACCTACGGCCACACCGATCGCGGCGCCGCCCTGCTGCCGGTACTGCCGCTGATCGTCACCTGGGCGGAGGAACATCTGGAGAAGGCAGACCGGCCGCTGCCCGCGATCGAGCAGATCGAGGACAGCCTCACCCTCCTCACCCGGCGCCACGCCGCCGCGATCCTGTGGGTACTGAAGTCCCGCGGGCAGACCGGCGGTCGGACCCTGGCCAAGATGGTCATGCCCGACAGCGACTGGACCAACGTCTACCCGCCCCTGAGGCAGCTCGTGGCTGACGGCTTGGTCGACACCGCCGGCATCGGGAAGCCCTACCGCCTGTCCGGTGCCGGCGACGCTCTCGGGCCTGTCTTCGGCGCTCTGTCCGCGTGGTCGGCCGGGCAGCCCCTCACCCAGGCTGCCCGGCACCCGCTCTGGGGACGCCCGGACACCGCGCCCGCTCCGAAGGCGTGGGTCAGCAACCAGTCGCGGCTACCGGCCCCAACCGCCACGCCCGCACCCAGCACGAACGGCCAGATCTCCTCACTGACGTGGCAGCACCGCGACCTGTTCTCCCATGCCACACCCGCTCGTTCGCGGGCAGCACTCGCGGCGGGAGGGCCGCGCCGATGAACAGCTCCCCCTCCACAGCCACCATGCCGGATGCCTGCTCGGCGCTTTCCTATCCGGCCCTGATCCGCCTGATCTCCGAGATCGACGACAACGGACCCATACCCCTGCGCCGACTGGCCGGCACCCTCGCTGATCTCTCCGAGTACCGCCTTCGCAGGGCCACCGATCTGGCCCGCGACCTCGGCCTCGTCCACGTCCAGCCTGGAGGCCGCCTCGAACTGACCACATCCGGATCGGAGTTGGCGGACCTCTACGACGCGACAGCACGGTGGGCCCGCCGCCACGCCTATCCGAGCACCACCTCCGACTTCACCCACCGCATCCAGAGCACCCTCGCACTCCTGGCCGCGGCACCCGCCCTCACTGAGGAGCGCGGCCTCTGTGACCCAACAGCCGACTCCCAGCTGACCGCGGACGCTCACGCCGACTTGACCGGGGCACGTGATCTGCTGGATCAGTGGCTGGCCGCGAACCAGGCCGTCCAGCTCGGCGCGTCCCAGTCCGCCGAGTGACGGGCCCCACCGTCTGGCCCCGGCAGCCCGGCACAACCGCTCCGACCTTGCTGCGTGGCGTCTATCTGCCCCGGGCGGCCGACGGCGCCGCGTTCGCGATGACCACCTACGGCATCCCCCTCCTCGTCCTGGCCACTACCGGGTCCGCGGGGCTGACGGGGTTGGCCTTCGCACTGGAATGGCTGCCCCGGCTGGGCGCCTTCGTGGTGGCCGGCACCCTCGTCGACCGCCACGGCACCGCACGCGTCCTCCGCGCCGCGTGCGTCCTGCGGGCCCTGGTCGTCCTCACCGCTGCGCTCCTGCTGACGATCCACGATGCCGGGGCGCTCGCGGCGGTGCTCGTCATGGTGCTTGCCCCGGTATCTGGCGTCCTCACCGAGTTCAGTTACGTCGCCGCCGAGACCGCCGGCGGCGAGGCGAGCCGGACAGCCGGAGGCCAGGCGCACCGAGTGCAGTCCGTTCTGCTGGGGATCGACCAGAGTGCCATGCTCGCCGGACCTGTGGTGTCGGGCCTGCTGTTGGAGCACGGTGGCCCGGCAGTGATGCTCAGCACGCTCGCGGGCTTCTCGCTCCTCGCCGCCATCCTCAGCCCCCGCCAGCGCTTGCACCCGATCGGTGCTATGTCGGAGAAGAGCGGGCTCGGGGCCGGCTGGCGGACGCTACGTTCGCTGCCGGCGCTCGCTTGGCTGGTGGGCGGCCTGCTCGTTTCCAACGTGGCCATCGGCCTTCTCCAGGCGGCCATGCCGGTGATCGTGGTCACTGAACTCGGGCGTTCCAAATCCGATGCCGGACTCATCTGGTCCGCCGCAGCCCTCGCCTCCCTGCTCGCCGTCACCTCAGCCCGCCGGGCGATCGACCGCTGGGGCCTGTGGCCGGTGGGCACCGCCGCCGCTGCCATCGCTGCCACGGCAACCCTCGCCGTCGCCCATGCCGACTCCTACCGCGGCTACCTCCTGCTGATCGCCGTCCTGATGGCCGGCGAAGGCGGACTCACCGTCGTCCTGCGCACCATGCGCTCCCATCTCATCCCACGCGATGTCTTCGGCAGCACCCTCGCGGTGACGATCCTGCTGCTCCTGCTGCCCTTCCCCGCAGCCGGACTCCTCGTCGCGGCGATTCCGCCCTCCCAGCTCGGACACGCCGTCACCGCTGCTGCCCTCCTGCAAGCCCTCGGTCTCGCGACCGCCTTCACCCGGCTACGCACGCTGCCCGCCGCATCTTCTTGACCCGCGGCAAAGAGAGGATTCACCGCTCATGCCCACCATCACGCAGGACCGACTGCCGGGCCTTTGTCCTTCCTCGACGATCACCGACCGGTTCCGCGCCTTCGATGCCCAGCACCCCTGGATCTACCGCGCCTTGGAGCAGCTCGTCGAGGAGAGGCTCGGCGCTGGGGCGAAGAAGGTCGGGATGAAAGCGCTCTTCGAGGCCCTGCGATGGCGCCACCCGCACAAGGTCAGGGGACTCAACAACAACTACACGGCCCTGTACGCGAGACGGCTGCTCGCCGAGCACCCGCAGTGGGCATCCGTGATAGAGATCCGCCGCCGACGCAGCCCGTGAACACCCCATCCCATCACCCGAACCTGTCCTGACCTTCGAGGAGCCTGTTCTTGTCCGACCGTCCTGTCGCCCTGGGCGTCGCCGCAGCCGACACGGAGGGGCAGGCCGGTCGCGTGAGTCCGACAGCCGCTTCGGCCCGGCGCAGCCGGGGCCTGCTGACCGGCTACTTCCTCGGCATGGGAGTGGTGATGGCCATCTGGGGCGCCCGGATGCCGGCCGTACAGCAAGCCGCTCACCTGACCACCGCACAGCTGGCTCTGGTGCTGCTGGCCGCTGCGCTCGGCATGGTCGCCGGACTGAAATTCGGAGGCCGTCTAGCCCTCCCCGAGCGGCTTCCCACCCTGCTCACCGGCGGAGCCGTCGGCCTCGCCGGCTGCCTTGCCCTCCTGGGGCAGTGCCACAGCCTTGCCTCGCTGCTTGCGGTGGCGCTGGCGTTCGGGGCCACGCACGGCGTATTGGACGTCGCCGCCAACTCAGCGGCGGTGCGCTGCCAGAACGCGTACGGCCGGTCGATCATGTCCGGCTTCCACGCCGCTTACTCCCTCGGCGCTCTCGGTGGCGCCGCCCTGACCGCCGCGACCGCCCGCACCGCGCACACCAGCCTCTTTCTCGTAACCGGCCTGGCTGTGGCGGTGGTTGCGCTCGGCGCCGCACCGGCGACCCAGACCCTGAGTGGTGCCGATCAACCGACGACGCCCACCTGCCGAGGGGCCGACGACCGCCGACCGCCGCTGTCGCCCGCGAAGTTGTGGCTGCTGGGGGCGCTGGCCGCCGGATCGCTGTTGGGTGAGGGGGCAGCCGCCGACTGGGCGGCCGTCCACCTGCACAGCCTGCATGCCACAACGGCCGTAAGCGCCATCGCATTCGCCGTCTACAGCGCCGCCATGGCCCTCGGACGCCTGACCGGGGACCGTCTCCACACCGTCTTCGGCGCCACAGTCGTGGTCCGGGCCGGCGCGGTGCTCGCCGCGGCTGGGCTTGCCACCGGCGTCCTGGCCGCCAGTGTGCCGTGGGCGCTCGCCGGATGGGCGGTCTTCGGACTCGGCCTGTCCACCACCGTCCCCTCGCTGATCACCGCGGCCGGAGCCGGTGGCCCCAGCGCCGTGGCCACGGTCGCCGTCATCGGCTACGTGGGCCTGCTGGCCGGCCCCGCCCTGATCGGCGCCCTCGCCAGCGTCACTGCCCTGCCCGCGGCTCTGCTGCTGCCCGCCCTGCTCGCTGCCGCCGTTGCCGGCCTGTCCCATCGCGCTCTGGAGAACACCGCCCCGTGCCCCGCACCACCACGCACACCGGCCCCGACGCCGTAATCCTCGACTACAACGGCGTTCTAGGCGTCCAGCCCACCATCACCCAGTGGCTCCGCCTCGCCCGCACTGCCACCTGGGAGGCAGACCTCGCCGCATTCCAGAACGCTTTTTGGAGCGCGCGTGACCTCTACGACGCCGGCCAGCTCAGTGACCAGGCGTACTGGGCTCAGGTCCTCGGCTTCCATCCCAGCAGGCGCCTGCTGCGCGAACTACGTGTCGCTGACACCAACATGTGGATCACCACCGACGACCGCGTCCTGCGTGTCCTGCACCGCGCCCACCAGACAGGACTGCCGATGGTGCTCCTGTCGAACGCGCCCGCCCACCTCAGCGACGTGCTCGACACCCACGACTGGCGCCACCTACCAACACGCCCTGAACATCCTCGGATCCGTCCAGCCGGAGCGCGTGCTGTTCGTGGACGACCGTGCCGACAACTGCAGCGCTGCCCGCCGACTGGGACTGCGCACGCTGCACTACACCGGCCTGCCTGCCGACCTCGAAGCCGCCATGCTGCCCTCCGAATGACCGTCTCCACCCCTCAACCTCTCAGGACCTTGTGGCACCCCCCGATCACCCTCACACCATCGACGGAGACGTTTTCGTCTCCCCCCGCTACCTCGCCGGATCCAGCGGATTCGGCGACCCCGGGTTCGCTCCGGTCGCCGCCTGGCCGCACCACCACCTGGACGACGGCCCGTGTCAGCTCGTCGTGACCTCTCCGGACCACCGCATCCGGATCGGCTGGTTCGGCGACGACCACGACCTGTGGAAGATCACCGCTTCCGAGGACGCCGCATCCATGCCGCGCTGGACGGCGACGTTCAACCAGAACACCCCCGCCGAGATCGTCGCCGGTCTCACCACTGCCCTGGCCCGCGACTGGGCCGAGGACGAAGACCCCTTCCTCGCACGCCCGTCGATCTACTGGCCCGACAGCATCAAGCCGCTGCTCACAGCCGGCTGGACATACAGAGCGGCCGAACGAGGCACAGTGGAGATCATCGCCCCCGACAAGCAGGCGGGAGCCCTCATCGACGTTCGCCGCCACGGCCCGGACGACGAGACCACCACACTGTGGGCCGGACCTCCCGGCTGGGGCACCCGCGCGGAAGCACACTTCACCGCCCACACCCCGTCGCACCTGATCGCAGCCACTGCCGCCGCCCTGGCCGACCCTGCCCCCGTCCCCCGCTATAAGCATGGCCTTGATCCCCAGCTCGCTGCTCTGGCCCAGCTCACCCCCGTACGACCGCCCAAGCCTGTGGCACCGACGCCGCTGGAAGTCCGGAGAGCCGCCCCTAGCCGACCGGCCGCCCTTCCCACCTCCAGCGTTCCGCGCTGGAGCACCACCAGCCGCCCTGCCCTGCCCGGACCACGTCGCTGACGAGGCAGTTCCCGCAGACCGATCAGCTCTTGAGACCCCGGCTTCTGACAGGACCCGCCTATTCCTGAGACACCTGACGTCAAGATCAGCAGAGATGTGTTCGGCATCGTCGACGCCGAAGGCGGTGACGACCTAGCCGTCCAGTTGCTCGGGCGTGCCGGCTTCCTCCGGTCGATGTGGAACGACCGGGCCGTGTATCACCTGCCTTTGAACATCGGCGAACAGCGCGAGAACGCAATGGCCAGTGCGGCGGCGCAAATGCTCACCGTCGCCCGCTACACCGTGGACCTCGACCCCGCCCTCCGCGGGCCCGAGGCAGCTAACGAGGCAGAACCGCAGGACAGCCACAGCGCCCAGTTGCAGATACGGGACCTGACCGACCGGATGCTCGGAGCCGACAGCTATGTCTGCGCCGAGTACCACGCCGATCAGGTGCTGCACCCGGACTTCGGCGTGATGGCGCGGCTCAGCGAGTTCTTCAAGGCTGCGGCCGAGCAGGCCCAGGCGTCCGGCAGCGATGAGGGCTCGGAGCTGCACCACCGGTTCACGGAGGCCGCCACCACGCTCACCGCTCTCGGTGAAGAGCTGGCGGACGCCCCCGAGAGGCTCAGGGAACTCGGCCCGCCCAAGCCGCGAAGGCGCGACCGCGCTTCCCACTACAACGCCACCACACCGAAGCGCCCGATCACCGCCACACCGACCGCCGGGTGCGCGCGCTCCATTCCGCCTGCATCTCCCGCCCTGCCCCCGCGCCACCATCGCTAGCAAACTGGAGGCCCATATGCCCCTGTACGCCCGTGAGTTCTTTACCGAGCTTGGAATACCCTTCGCCAACAGCACCGTCGTCGGGAACACGTACTACGCGACGCCCATCCCCGGCGATCCGCGGCGGCTGCGGATCGATTTCTCCCCAACCATCCGTGCGTTTACCTACGGCGGACTGCGCGTCCAGGTCATCCATCCGCACACGGGCGAAGTCGATTCCACGGTCCTGACATTCAGCGACCATGAGACTTTCCTCCTCCGCGATCGGATCGAGAGCGAGCGGCCCGGCTACAGCCAACACGGCACATTTGACAAGTACCACCGTGCTGGGGAAATGCCCTGGCAGGGTGCCGAGTTCGACGGCCTGCGCCGCGCCATCGAGCAGTACAGCCAGGTGTGGTTTCCCGGCGCGTGGGCTACGGCGACGCCCTCTCGCAGCCCTGGCCGGACCGTTCACCAGGCCCCGACCCCGCCGGCTTCCCCCAGCGCGGGGCGCACCCGCTGAGCCACCCCATGACCGAATGATCACCTTCCAACAGCAGGCCCCCGGAACCCGTTCCGGGGGCCTGCTGCGCATGCCCTCCTCGGCCGAGAGCCACTGGTCCGGCGCAGGCCGCTACGCGTACCCCTGCCCCAGCTCCAGCGCGGGCACGAGCACGGCAGCGGCGTCGCAGTCGTGACAAGCCCGTGCACCGGGCCGCATCAGCGCGTCGAGCGCCTCCATCGCGCCCAGCTCGACCCCTCCTCCGCCAGCCTGTCGGCAGTCTGCGTCATGCACCACCGTTCCGCCGCGCCGCTCCGGATCGGGCCGCACAACCCACCCCGAGGGCCGCGGCGGAGGGAGCTCTGGCGGGAGCCGGTGCGTCGGAACGCGGGACAGATCCACCCCCTCGATTGGCTGGAGCTGATCGGATGTGACCCAAACTCCGTATTCGGCTGCTTCCACGCCCGCCTGCGTTGCCACCCAGGACGGCACCCCGATGCGATAGCGCCACTGGTGCTGCCCCCGCGTCTCACACCTCTCGTGAAGCCGTACGCGTACGGTCTGTCCGTCCGGCAAAACCAGCGTGATCTCGGCCGGCCCGGTTCCGGCCGACGCCTGGTCCTCGGCGCCACGGCCCATCTACGGCGCTCCGGACTCCAGCTGCCTCGCCCGCCCGCGCAGAGCCACCCGCTCGCCGCATCCCGCATCGCGCGATGACCAGTGCGGGTGCCACCACACCTGCACCGACAGCTTCAGCAGACGCCGCCGAAGCGCAGTCGTTCCTCCTCGTCGCGCTGGATCGGCGAGGGCCCGGTACGTACGGTCCCAGGCGCATTGCGCGGCGAGAAGATCCTCGGGGAAGGAAGGGCATCGCATACCAGCTATTGCATCACGTGTTCGATTTCCGGCGCATCTGTGCAGGTGGGGCATGTGGTTCTGGCTGTGACTTAGCGCCGTAGTTGGCCCGCCCGGCCAGATCCACGCTCAGTACTCGGTGGAGCTGGTCCACGGCGTCCCATCGGCCCGAGGAACCGGCATCTGAACCAGCGCCGAAGATCACGCCTGCGGGCCAACAACACCGCATCCCCAAGCCAACCAGACCGACGGAAGGGCCGATAGCCGCATGTGGTGGCTGATGTCTGAGGTCCAGGCCCCAGACCAGTGTCCACATCGGTACCTGACATACCCGACACTTCGCAGCCACGCTGATCTTGTTAGCGTCCTTTGCCATGACGACTGACGATTTCCGCCGTGATCTCAATGCCATCTGCAAGGCTGCGGACAGCGGCTACCTACTGCAAGTGGTTCGCGAGGGGAGTCGCGAGCCCCTTGCCGAGACGGACCTTTCACACTGGCCTGACTGGCCAGCATTCCCGGCCGACGCAGCCCATGCGGCGGGGTGCGAGCTCGTCATGCTCGGTTACATGATCTGGCCTGACACGGCCACCTCCGACTCGCTGCTCGGTTGGCGTCCTCTACATGGTCAGCAGGCATGGTCAGCGAAGGTCGGCACCTTCGCCCAACTGCAGGCCGCCGGAATCTGACGGCCGCCGGCTGCGAGATCGTCGGGCCGCAGACGGAGCGTGATACCCGACTGAGCACGCATCTGGCCAGGCGGGCCAACTACGGCGCTCGGTCACACTGGCACCTGCCCCGCAGCACCGATCGTGGCGGGCGGCTGTTCTGGCGCTGCACTCTGAACCCTGGTGGACGTCCCGTCACGCCGTCTATGCCGCGCTAGGCTGCCGCAGTGATCGAGCCCTCCGAGCTGCCCGGCGACCCCTCCGAGCTGCGCCTGCGGATCTCCTATGACGACGGACTGTGCGACACTCCGCAGGCCGACACGCTGGAGCGGTGGGATGTGGCCGTCCTCCACCGGCGCCGTACGCATCACGGTGGCGAGGACTCGGCGGCGACCACTGACTGCGTCCACGCGGGCTGTCCCTCGTGCACTGTGGAGGACGTCGCGATCGGGTCGATGACCTTCTACCGGGTGCATCTCGACCGCGGGCGGAATGCCTACTGGGCCATGGAAGAGGAATCCGAGGAGCTGTACGAGATCGCGCAGGTGCTCCTCGACCCGCAGACCGGCTCGTTCACCGGCGAGGTCAGCGAGCTGTTGGAGTACATCGGCACCGGCCTGCTCGTCATGGACCGGGTGACCCTGGACCGGCAGTGGCGAGGCCATGGCCTGGCCGTCAGCTTGGCCACCGAGGCGATCCACCGGCTCATGCCGGGCTGCCGGGCCATCGCCTGCGCACCAGGCATCACCGACCTCAGCAACCACCGCCTCAAAGACCGAACCGAGTGGGACCGCGTGAACACGAAGATCGCCCGAGGGTGGGAGCGCATCGGCTATCGCCTGTACCGCGACAACATCTTTCTCCTCTCGCCCGCTTCGCAGGACTTGGAGGAGCAGCGCGGCGTGCTGCGGGGGCGGCTCGTGGAACTCGGCGCATCTTGGAGAGCCGCCACGACATGACTGGTGCCGCGGCGAGGGACGAGAGAGCAATCGCGTTACCACGCAGGGCACATGAGCGTCACCGGTCGGGCAACCAGAACCCTTAGCGGCTCCGATGGCGGACCGGTACAGTCCTCCGGCACTTGCGATGGCGGGGCCATTCTGCTCGGCACCAGACGGTTCCGTCTTTGCCGCCTAGGCCGGCTCACGGCGTCCACAGCAGGGAGCCCCGATACGAAGACGATGAGTCGGCCAGCAGAGACCTCACACCCCCTGGAACACCGAGCCTCCCCATCGCACGGAAGCCCTGGTCGATCGCCCGCCATATCTCTTCGTCACGAGGGTGCATGCCCGTCAGCATGAAGGCCCCGCAAACGAGGGCGCTGGCATTTTCCCGTTGTCACGCCTCGATTGGATGACAGCGGTCACCAGTTCGCCTGGGGCAGACGCGAAAGATCCACGAAAGACTGGCCAAGGGTCGCAGGGGCATGTCAACGTAGACATCTTCCCGGAAAACCCCAGGTCAGAGAGGTGATTGCTCGTGAGCGTGGCCCCTGTCAGCCCCGGCTTTTCCACTACTGCCGAAGCCCTGCGGCTGCGCGAGTGGCAGCTCGGTCCGGGCCAGCCCACGTTCGTCTTGGACCAGTTCTCCGCCGAGGACTTCAATCTGATCGTGGACGACCGTGGGGACGTGCACGTGAGCAGCAAGGACGGCTGCTTCTACCTCGGATGGTTCCCGCTCGGTCGCCCCGGTGGCGACGGTGAGGGCTGGAAGATCGCCGTCACCGGCACTGCCAAGGTCCGCGGCTACCAGATGTCCTTCGATATGGAGACGCCGTCCGACGTGGTCGCCGCCGCTGTGGCACGCGTGCTGGAGACCTCCCGGCGCTGTTGACGCCAAAGGCTCGGATCGGAAGTCCTCCACGCGAGCTCTCCTGACCTCGGCGGCACGATCCGCCACCCACATCCAAGGAGGCTGTCCGTGGACCACACGGAGTTGACCGTCGGCGATGTCATCGACCTGCTGATGGCCTGCGATCGGGATGCGCCGGTGCGACAGGCGATGAACCCGTTCTTCCCGATGGCGCACCGACTCGCGCAGGTAATCCAGTCCGTGGACGAGGCCGGACGCCCCGTCGTCTACCTCGCTGAAGGGCGGGACGCGGACACGCAGCTCGGTCATCTGCCGCCCGAGGTCGCCGTCGAGCTGGCTTGGCAGTCGCCCGTCCAGGCGCCCCCGCGCCGCCCCCGCCGTACCGCCAGCGGCAAGTAGAACCGCACACCTAGCCTTTGGAGGCGCCTCTGTACCCCGAGCACCCGCTCGACCCGCCCACCCCGAACAAGGGGCAGAGCGCGTACTGGGTCGGTCCCCGGCACCTGGCCGGTGACGACGGACGTCTCTACGACACCGTCGCCGACACGCTCGCCGGCCTCGGCTGGACGAGCCTGACGATCGTCCGCGGACGGCAGGAGCCGGACGATCAACCGGAGGACCGCCAGGTCCTGCGCAGCACCGTCCTGCACATCAGCCCCGACACTCTCTGCTGGGCCCAATGGGTTCTGGCGGACGAGCCGTTCCACCTGGGGGACCTGCCGATCGCCTGGCAGATCTCCGCTCGCGCGGACGCGAGCAGCCCGCTCGCGCAGTGGTCCGCCTACTTCACGCCCGATATACCGGGGGAAGTCCTCGCCGACTTCCTCGTCGCACTCGATGCCCGCGACCAGCCCGATGTCTCGCTCGGCGGCGCCGAGTTGGTCCTCGATGCGGTCACCGCACACGGCTGGCTCCGCGACATCGATCAGCCCCACGCGGGAGCGATCGACCCGACCTTCGCCTCGCACCTCAGCTTCGGCGAGATGCCGCCTCTCATCCAGGATGCCGACCTGCGCGCCCTGACGGCTCAGGCCGACGAGGCGGGGCCGGCCGGGTGGCAGGCGTGGGCCGAGCCCGTGCTGGGCGCACCGATCCTGTGGGCCGCGTCCTTCGGCGCCAGTGTGCCGCACGACCTGGTCGCCGTGTTCGCCAACGGGCTCAGCTCGACCGCACCAGTCCTGCGCCGGGTCCTGCCCGAGAGCACGCGCGAGCGACTCCTGCGGGCCCCGGCCAGCTGAGACGGGGACGGCGTGCCGTCCCCGTTTCAACACATCATTTTCCTTCTACCAGGTGGAGGTGGGTAGTTGCTGTTCGCAGGGTGCGACTGGTCGGATCGGTGGCTGGACGTCGCCGTTCTCGACCGGTCCGGCTCCCTCCTCGGGGAGACGCGGATCGTCTACGCCGACAGCCCGGACCCGGTCGCCCGTTACCGGGAGTTCCTGGCACCGCTGGGCCGCAGGTGGAGAGCGACCGTCACCGGGATCGAGGACGTGCACATTCTCTTCGCCCGATCCTTGGCGGCTTCGGGCATGGAGGTCGTCCATGTGGACCCCACCCGCGCTTCCCGCCACCGGGCCGCGTTCGGCACCCCCAAGACGGATCGTGCCGATGCGAGGCTGATTGCCTCGATGACTCGTGCGGGGGAATGCCGCCCGATCGTCCCGAACTCCCCCACAGCAGAGGCGCTTCGGGTGGTAGCGCACGCTCACCGGTCGGCCGTCGCCAGCCGTGCCGAAGCCCTGCACGTGCTGCGGGCGGCTCTCGTACGGATCTGGCCGGCGGCCGTATCGGCGTGGCCGGCCAGTGTTGGCGGCCTGCGCAGTCCCCAGGCGCGAGCCGTCCTTGCTGCCGCCCCTAGCCCCCGGGCGGCAGCCAGGCTGGACCGCAAGCGCCTGGCGGCGCTGTTGACGGCGGCAGGCAGGACGCGGACGGTGGAGGGCGAGGCCGAGCGGCTCCGCCTGCTCTTCTGCCGTCCGGTGATGCTGCTCGACCCCCGTGTGGAAGACGCCGAGGCCGTACGCATCAGACACCTCCTCGCTGCCCTCGACCAGGCCGTTCAGCGGGCTGACGCACTACAGGGGGAGCTGGAGCAGCGCTATGCCGCCCACCGCTATCACCAGCTGGTGTCCCGCGTTCCGGGAGTCGGTACGACCCTCGGCGCCTACCTCCTGGCGGAGATCGGGGACCGGCCTGTCGAGCGGTTCGGTACCGGACGCTCCCTCGCCGCATACGCCGGAGTGGCTCCCGTTACCTGGGCATCCGGCCAGACGGTGCGGGTCGCCTTCCGCCGAGCATCGTCGACTCATCTGCGGAGCACTCTTCACGCGGTGGCCTTCTCCATGGTCAGTCACTCGCCGGGCGCGCAGGCGTACTACCGTCGGCGTCGCGCGGCTGGTGATGCGCACGCCACGGCGCTGAGAAAGCTGGGGCGCAAGATACTTCTGTGCCTTCACTACTGCATGGCCTCTGGCGTGCCGTACGACGACGCCGTCGCGTTCGGCTACGACCCGGCAGCAGCCGATGCTCCCACCCTCCAACGGGAGGCGCCGCTGGACGAGATGGAGATTGTGCGCGCCCGTGAAATGCTCGCCGCCCCAGGCGCCACCGTCACTGCCACGGCACGGGCCCTCGGGGTGAGCACGCAGACGGTCTACCGCCACGTACTCGGCCGACCCCGGCCACGGTGACCGGCCCTCGGCGCGCTCGGTCCGAGAGCGGAGGCGTTCACCGTACGGTGGTGAAGGCCCCCGCTCTCGGCCGGAGCGGGAGAGGCGGGCGGACCGTGGTACGCCCGAAGACAACCCCGGGCCTTGAGCCCCCACGTGGGAATGGCGCCCACGGACCCCGCCCGCCTCACAGCCCCCCACGTTGTCCGCTCACCGCCCGATCAGACGCTCGCAAGCCCGGCCACCCCGAGAGGGGTGGCCGGGCTTGCGAGCTCTTGGGGCGCACTTACCCGGGCAAGGCCATCGGGGCGACGGCAGTCCGTCCAGGTGCCCTGGTGACGCGCCGGTGCCCCCGACCATGCGGTCGGGGGCACCGGCATACGGCACTTCAGCGGGTTGCTGCCGCCTTGGCGAGGGCCTCGTCGAGGTGCTGGTCGACGAGGGCCGGCGAGCCGGAGACGATGACCAGCATGCTGCCGTTACGGATCGCGGTCTGCTTCACCACGGTGTCGCGCCCATCGGCGGAAAAGGTGAGGAGCTGACTCCAGCGCTCGTCCCCGAGCCGGGGCGCGGTCATCCTCTGCGTCGTCACGTCGACCTTGGCGCTGCCGACGAGGACCTGGTACTGCGGGCAGCCGGTCATGGCGTCGAAGATCCGGCCGGTGCCGGTCGAGAGCTTCCCCGCGGTGTCGCTGTACAGCTCCTCGGAGACCTCCGAGGAGCTGCTGGCTGTATAGGTGAAGGTGGCCTTCGCCTTGTGCGGGAAGTCGAGCGAGCCGCCCATGGCCGCATCACCGCCCATGTCGTTCAAGGCGGGACAGCCAAGAACGGAGACGTCGTCGTGCTGGGTGGGACGCTCGGGCTTGCGGGCGTAGCCGCTACCGAGGTCGTGCTCGTCGAGCAGGCGCGTCTTCAGTGCGGTCGACGGCAACGGCGCACCGTGTCCAGCATGGGCCGGCTTACTGCCGCGGGCGGAGGAGGGAGTGGCTGGCTTGGTCCCGGTGTTGTTGGCCGAGCAGGCGGGCAGGGCGAGGAGAGCAGCGGCGGTGACGCCGAGGGCGGCGACGATGCGAACGCGCATGGTGGAACTGACCCCTTGTGCTAGGTGACGGTGGTCAGTACGGGCTCGTGGGCCCGGGGCGTAGGAGTGGGGGTCAGTGGCCGAGGTGCCGCAGGCAGTCCTCGAACGTCGCATGTGTCGCGTCCGCGGGGCCAGCATGGCGGTTGTACCAGGCCGTGTCGAGGCGCGTCTCTTGCTGCTGGTGCCCCTGGCGGCAGCGCAGCCAGATCTGGTCGCGGGTGGAGAGGATGAGCCAGTCCCGGTACGCACTGCACTCGGCGCAGGCGATCATATCTCCGTCGAGGACTATTGGCTGTGGCCAGGGCATCATCCGGCCGTCGAGCTGGTCGTGGCTCGGGATGCGCAGCTCCGGCGGGAGGAAGTCGTCCACGACCGACGCCGGCTCGCAGGACTGTGGTTCGGCCGGTATTCGTTCGGCCTCTGGGGGCACCAGGCCCTCCAGCTGCGCCCATGCCTCGTCATGCAGGCGCCGCATCTCGTTTGTCTCCGCACGGCGGCGGCGTATCCGGTGAAACACCGTGGGGCCCTCCCTCGTCGTGTCCTGCTCGCTTCATGATCGTGCCTCAAGTTCTTGACCTGCTTCAATTCACAAAGTCCACAGTCGCTGTCATCCGCGCCGGTGCCCGGACCGTCCCGGTGCCCGCTGTCCTGCCGGGTGTGGCGAGCGCTCTGCTGCGTGCGCGTCGGCCGTGCCACTGGTGTCGGCGGGCAGGTCCGCGGTCTGGCGCAGCCGCCAGACGAGGACGTCCGCGACGGAGTCTGCGGTGCCGAGTTCCCGTCGCCCGGCGGCGTCGGTGAGGAGGCTTGCCGGATCGTGGCCGGCGGCTTCGGCGTCGGCGAGGGTGGCAGCGAGCGCGTACCAGCCGGGCTCCGCGAGGATCTGTTCCGCCAGCTCCGGCAGCGCTTCGCGCAGCACAGACGTCTGCCGCTGGACCAGGGGGCCGCCCAGGCGCCGCCTGCCGCGCTGGTAGAGCGTGCCAAGGGGGTGGGCAGCGGCGGCTTGGTAGGCAGAGCGCAGGTGCTCGGCGGCCTGGCGGGCGGCTTCGGCCTGCTGAGCGTGGCCCTTCTTGGCGTGCCAGTGCATGGCGGCGGTGATGAGGAAGACCAGCATGTCGATCGCCATCGCGGTCGTGGCGCCGTCTTCGCCTCGGCCGAGGGCGGGGCCGCCGTTGACGAGGTCGCGGGCGGCCTGCCGCAGAGCCCGGTCGTGCCCGCGTTCGGCGCGGATGTGAGAGCGGGAGGCTCGTTCGAACTCGAAGGCAGCGTCGCGCAGTTCATGGCGGGTGTGGGCGGCGGAGGTCTTCGCGAGCGCGTCCAGGACCTCGCCGGTCGCCGCGATGTGTGCTGCGGCGACCGCATCGTCGCCCTGCTCGACGATCGGGAGCGCTGCCCAGGCGGCCGATGCGGTCCGGCGACGCGCGGCAGAGGGGTTGTTGTCCGGGGTCGCACGGCCGGGAGTATCTGGCGAGGGAGCCGGGTCGGGGTGGTCGGCGGACCAGCGTTCCCGGATCCGGGGCAGGGACAGGTCGGGGGCGAGGCGCACACCGGGGTAGAACACGGGCTCGCCGTCCTTGTTGAGGTCGTCGGGCAGGGCGACCTTGTAGCCGAGCAGGTCGCCGGAGGGGGCTACACGCCTGCGGATCAGCAGGCCGGCGGCGGCCAGCCGGTCGAAGAACTCCGTCTCGCCCGCCGCGCCGGCGACCGCGCGGCGCACGGTTTCGCGCAGCTCCTCCCGCGCGGTGCGCTCGCGGCCCTGCCGCTCGGCCTTGTGACGCTCGGCGCTGGTGGGGCGCTTTGCTGCGGTGCCGTCGCCCGTGTTGAGACGGCGCAGGCCCAACTCGGCTTCCAGGAGGCGGGCTTCGTCCTGGACGCGGATTGCGTCGTTGTTGAGGCGAGGGCGGTAGCCGTCCTCGCGTACGACGGTGGCGACGATGTGGATGTGGTCGTCGGCGTGCCGGACGGCCACCCACCGGCACCCAGCCCCCTCCTCGGGGTCATCGATGCCAGCGGCAGCGACCATACGGCGGGCTACGTCCCCCCACTCCTCTTCGCTCAGGATCCGGTCGTCGGGCCCGTTGCGGACGGAGAGGTGCCACACGTGCTTCTCCGGTCGTTCCGCCTGGTCGACGTTCTCGACCGGCTGGTCCAGGAGTTGTTGGAGCTGCTTGAGGGTGGCAGTGTCATCCCGGCCGGGGTCGGGTGCGCAGAGGTCCCAGGAGGCAACCAGGTGCGGGTCGGTGTGCTCCTCAGCCTTGCCGGGTCCGTATAGGTAGAAGAGGATGCCGATGGTGCGCTTCCCGCGCTTGTGGATCCTGGGGACCATGGCGGTGTCGGCCTCAGTTCTGCTGGAGGAGTTGATCGGTCGCATCCTGGACGCGCTGCACGGCACGGTGAGTCGCGACGAGGACGGCGTCGAGTTGGGCAGGCCAACCACCGGAGTTGAGTGCCTTCGCGGCCTGATTGAGGTTGTTGCCGACCTGCCCGAGATGCCGGCGCGCGGCGAACAGTTCAGCAACCAGCTCGCGATGGCCAGCGATGACGGCAGCCGTGTTGTCGAGGTCGTGCGCGGCGGCAAGACCGCTGCGGGCGAGGAAGGCGGGCAGGCTGGTTCGCGTCGTGGTGGCGGCAGCGGTGAGCACCGTCTTCTCGGTGTCATTGAGACGGACATAGATCACGTGCACGCGCTTGTCGCCGCCGGACTTCGGTGAGCGCTTGCGCACGGTCTTCGTGGCGCCGCGGCGCTTGCGTCGCGACGGCTGCTCCTCCGGCTGCGATCCGCCCTCGGTCGCTGCCGCCCGGACCTGCGCCCCCCGGTGCTGGTCCGGCCCCGCCACCCTGGGGGCGGGGTGCCCCGAGGCCGTCTTCCCCGACGGGGAAGACGGTCTTGGGGGATAACTTGCTGTGCGACGTGAGGCCGCACGCTCGGAAGTGAGGTCCGTCTTGTGGAGAGGTTCATGCATGACAATTCCTCCGGATTAGTGTCTTGGAATCCGTCCCCGCGCTCACATGCGTCGCTGGTAACGGCGGGGTGTGAAGCTGAGCGTTCACGCCCAAGGGCGCCTCGGCCATCGAGGGGCCACAGGTAAGGGGAAGGCTGGACGGGCGAACACGTGTGAACCCCCGGTTAATGCCTCGTCATATGTACCCCCTGCGGATGGCTCGCTTTCGGCAGGGCAGGGCCCGGTGCTGCAAGGCACAGGCGGCTTTCGGTGCAAGCAACACCGTCAGTTGGACACCGCTGGCCACGGGGTAGAGGGGGCGCCCACCCCAGCCGCATCTTCAGCGTGCGGAACACGGAAACCCTGTTGGGGTCCGGAAATGACCGGGCGACCGGAAGTGACCGGTAATCCGACCGCGAGGGAGGACCAACTCCCCAGCAGGAACAGGATGATCCAAGAAGCGAATGCCGGTAGGCCGAAAGGTCAGGGGAAAACGTCAGGGCGGTCCTCTCCGCTCGTCCTGACGCATAACCCGCCGGATACGGGTCCTGGTGGCCCGGCCCGAAAGGGAGCCCACGTGGATCAGGTGAGCCTTTGAAGCGCCAACGCGAAGGCGCCGGAACCGAAGGATAAGTTGGATGCCGGAGGCGTGCATGAGTACCACAGTGGCAGTCGGAACTGCCCGCGTGCCCGAGGTGAACGGACCGGAGGACGTATCGGTCGAATGGCACAGCATCGACTGGGCCAGTTGCGATCGGAACGTACGGCGGCTGAGGCAGCGGATCTTCAAGGCATCGAAGGATCGGGACCTGAAAAGGGTCCGCAACTTGCAAAAGCTCATGCTGAGAAGCCACAGCAACACGCTGGTGAGCGTGAAGCGGGTGACCCAGCAGAGCAGTGGTCGCATGACCGCTGGCATCGACGGGGAACGGGCCCTCACCCCTGCGGCGAGGGGGCGGATGGCGGCCGAGGTCCATCGGTCGCAGGTCCCGTGGAAGGCCCAGCCGGTCAAGCGTGTGTACATCCCGAAGGCCGATGGGAGACAGCGCCCGCTCGGGATCCCGGTCATGCGTGACCGGGTGCTCCAGGCTCGCGTGAAGAACGCACTGGAACCTGAGTGGGAGGCGCGGTTCGAGCCGAAATCGTACGGTTTCCGGCCCGGACGCAGCTGTCAGGATGCGATCGCGGCCATCCGCTCCTACACCAGGGGCAGGCTGGCCAAGCGCCTGTGGGCGCTGGACGCGGACCTTCAAGGCGCGTTCGACCGCATCAGTCACGACCACCTGACCGCCATGATCGGGCAGTTCCCCGCCAGGGATCTCATCCGGGCATGGCTGCGGGCCGGCGTGATGGAAGGCGGGCGCTGGGCGCCGACCGAGGAGGGAACTCCTCAGGGCGGTGTCATCAGCCCGCTGCTGCTGAATATCGCGCTGCATGGGATGGAACAGGCCGCGGGATTCCGCCTCGACGGGCGCAAAGGACGCGAAAACTGCGCCCTGCCCGGGGTTCCCGCGCTGATCCGGTATGCCGACGACTTCGTGGTGCTGTGCCACAGCGAGGAGGAGGCATATCGGGTCAAGGAGGATCTGGTGAACTGGCTTGCCCCCAGAGGGCTTCGCTTCAATGAGGCGAAGACTCATGTCGTGCACCTTTCCAAGGGGTTCGACTTCCTGGGGTTCACCGTGCAAAGGCACGATGACAGGGTGGTCATCAGGCCGAGCAGAGCGGCTTGCAACAGGCTGCGGAAGCGGCTGCGGACCGAGATGCACGCCCTTCGGGGCGCGAATTCCGGTGCCGTGCTGAAGAAGTTCGCCCCGATCGTTCGGGGTTGGACGGCGTACTACCGCAGCGCGGTGTCTCATCGGGTCTTCTGCTCGATGGATTCCTACATGTTCAAACTGCTCTACAAGTGGGCGAAGCGCGGCCACGAGAACCGCTCGGGGCTGTGGATCAAACGCCACTATTTCGGCAGGTTCAACAAGTCCAGGCGGGACAACTGGGTATTCGGTGACCGCACCAGCGGCGCGTACCTCCCAAAGTTCGCCTGGACCCGTTACGTCAGGCACATTCCCGTTCAAGGGGCTTCGTCTCCGGACGACCCGGCCCTTGTCGGGTACTGGCGTACCCGCCGCCGCCTCAAAGCGCCGCCGCCGATGGACAAGTCCAGCTTGTACCTGGCATTCCGGCAGAAAGGGCTCTGCCCGCTCTGCCGACAGGCGCTGATCGACGGAGCCGAATACGAACCGGACAGTCCACGTGAGTGGATCGACTGGTTCGCGGCGTCGAAGAAGATGCTCAACAAGCACCACTTCGTTTACCGCAGAGACGGCGGCACGGATCAACGGACCAACCTCCGCCTGGTACACGCCGAGTGCCACCGCCAGCATCATGCGGGTGACAGCAAGCGGACTCCCGGGTAGCCCATCCGGGTGATGCCCCTCGGGGCTTGCTTGAGCCGGATGCGGTGAAAGCCGCACGTCCGGTTCTGAGGGGGCCGGGGCGCAGTGATGCGCTCCGGCTACCCGACCGCCCCGAGACCGAGTTGACGGCGCGAGACGGTTCCGGGGTGGAGGGGGACTGGTTCGGGTTCGTCACTGTTCACCGCCCTGTGTGCCGTCGATGATCTCCAGGATTTCGAGGACGAAGTCGAAAGCATCCTCCGTGTCGGTCAGATGATGGATCTGGTGATCGGGGCCGATCTGGACGAACCACTGTCCTTCGGGGCCGTCGACTGCCGAATGGATCAGTCCGTACCGCAGGAAGGTGTGCAGGAACGCCCAGATCAAGCGGTCTTCGAACTGTTCGGGAGCGGTTGCGTGTGTCATGGCGATCTCCTTCGTGGAAAGGGGGCGGTGGCCCGGTGTGGAGCCGGGCAACCCTTGGCGGGTCAGGGCTTTGAGCTGCTGCTTTGTGGTTTCAGCCGCACTCGGGGCAGCGCCCGACGTGGCCGCTGAGAGCCCGGGCCATCCGCGCCTTCGCCGATGCGGCGTGCTTCGCGCTGGACTTGGCCGCCGGCCGCCCGACATGGCGCTTTGAGTGAGCGGTCAGGAAACCGATCTCCCGCTCGTACTCATCGCGGAGAGCAGCGAATCGGGGGCAGGTCTTCATCGGGTGTGGCTCCTTGCTGTCGTGCTCGTCTCGCTGCGCAGTTGCTGCAGGACGAGGCTCAGTCGGTCATTCCGGCCACCCACGAGGCCCTCGCGCCGGAGGATCTCCCGCAGCTGGACCCGGGTTACGGTCTCGTTGCCGTCCCGGTCGAGCAGGGGCGGGACGTGGGGGCGGAGCTGCTGGACGAGTTGCTCCACGGTTTGCTCCGGCCCGCGCGGAGGACGCTGCGTCTGCGGACTGCGGGACCGGCTACCACGGGTTGTGGTCCTGGGGGTCGGCTTCCGCCGGAGGGGCACCTTGTGTCCCTGGTCCCCGGTCCCGGTGTTGGTCTCCGGTCCTCGGTCCCCGGTGGGCGTGGTCCCGGCGTGGTCCCCGGTCTCGGTGTTGGTCTCCGGTCCTCGGTCCCCGGTGGGCGTGGTCCCGGCGTGGTCCCCGGTCTCGGTGTTGGTCTCCGGTCCCCGGTCCCCGGTGGGCGTGGTCCCGGCGTGGTCCCCGGTCTCGGTGTTGGTCTCCGGTCCCCGGTCCCCGGTGGGCGTGGTCCCGGCGTGGTCCCCGGTCCCGGTGTTGGTCTCCGGTCCCCGGTCCCCGGTGGGCGTGGTCCCGGCGTGGTCCCCGGTCCCGGTGTTGGTCTCCGGTCCCCGGTCCCCGGTGGGCGTGGTCCCGGCGTGGTCCCCGGCCCCGACCTGGTCCCCGGTCCCCGTGTGGTCCCCGGTCCCGACCTGGTCCCCGGTCCCGACCTGGTCCCCGGTCCCCGTGTGGTCCCCGGTCCCCGGTCCCCGGTGGGCGCGGTCCCCGCGTGGTCCCCGGCCACCGATCGATACGGTGTCACTGGGCGGGCTGCCGGTGGGGACCGTGGTGCGCTGGACCTTCGGTGAGGGGACCGTGGCGGCGGGCTTTTGGTCGTGGAGCGGGGACCAGGGGGAGGGCAGCGGGACCGTGGCGAGCGCGAGTGCGTGCCGGCGGGCGGCGAGCTGGTCGAGCAGCTCAGCGCGCTGACGGGGGTCGGTGCCGACTCCTGCCCGTCCGATTGCCTTCGACAGCCGCCGCGTGAGTCCTCGGCCTCGCCAGCCTTGCTGCTGCTTGGGGGTGCGTTCGGCGAGGCGGACGACGAGGGCGACGGCGCGTGCCGTGGCGCGGTCTGCGGTGATCTGCGCAGCGTCGCGATCTCGCGCGGCGATGCCAAGGCGGGACAGCAGTCGTTCGCGTGCCTCCCGCCCCAGGACGGCGAGCAGGCCGTGGGAGGCGGCGCCTGGGGTGCGCAGACGCAGTTCGATCCCCATCGCCTGATGCCAGAGCATCGCCGCCATGATCGGGCCGACGAAGGCGCGGACCGTACCGCCGATGGGGCCGCTCTCGGCATAGGCAGGGACCACCTGCACGCCGGTGATGACCCAGACCAGCGTCCCGGGCAGCCCGGGTGCCCCCTGGACCGCCAGATTCTGCCGGGCCATCAGCGCGGTGGCGAACAGTGCGAGTTCGGCTGCCGCGAACATGCCGATCCGCTCGCCGACGCCGGCCATGTCCAAGAAGTCGGCGGCGAACCGCCAGCTTGTGTCGGCAGAGTAAGCGGTGCATCCGACCGCAGCGAGAGCGGCGACCTTGACTGCCGGGCTGCCGAGACGATTCGGCGTACGCGCTTTCCGGCGGCGGGCTGCCCAGCCGGTCAGGGCCAGGGCGAGGGCGGCGACGGGAATGCCGATGGCGAGGAGGAGGGATGGGTCCGGGGCGGCACCGAGGGGCAGGTGGGTCAGGGTCATGCGGCCTTTCCGAGAGGGGCGCCCGTCGAGGGCGAGGTCACTGGGCTGGACACGGGCTGCTTCGTCTCGGGTTTGGTGGGCGTGGGCCGCCTGGTCGCCCGGGGGTTCTGCGTCCGCTTCTTCTTGCGGCGGGGCACGCCGAGGGTCCGGTCGCGGTCGAAGACCTTGAGGGCTGCTTGCCGCAGTAGGTCACGGGCGTGCTTGTGGCCGATCTGCAGGGCGGCGGCGAGCCGGTCGGTGTGCCAGCCCCGGACGTAGGCGTGGTTGATGACGACCTGGCGTTCGGACTCGGTCAGGTGCACGTCGCGTCCGTTGAAGAACGCGATCACGCGGCTGTAGTCGAGGCGTTGAGGTAGTCCGTCGTGCCAGGGGCGCCGCTCGGCTTCGGTCAGCCCGCCCCAGACGCCTTCCTTGAGGCCGTTCTCCAAGGCGTAGTTGAGGCAGTCGCGGCGCACTGGGCACCAGCCGCACAGCTCCTTCGCCTCGGCGATGGCTTCGTGGTCCCTGGGGAGCGGGAAGAACACGGCGTCGGCGTCCTCGACGTCCATGCCGTGGCACGCTCCGCGGGTGTGCCAGCTGGTGTCGCCGATGCTGCGCAGGCCGGTGGCTGGCGCGTCGTGGGTGGTGATGTGGCGCAAGGGGGTCTCCGATGTGCTGCCGCGTCGGCCGGTCGGGTCCGGTGGTGGATGGACGCGGTGTCGGGGGCCGGCTGCGGCGCAGGGCGGGCGCCGCAGCCGGGGATGGTGTTGTCGCGTCGGGGCACCGGATGGGGTGCACCGACGGGGCGGTCGGTCAGGCCAGGGCGGGCTGGACCTGCTCGGTCTCCTGGGCCTGCCGGGCGGCGGCGAGGTCGAGGCGACCAGGGTGGGGGGTGGCTCGTGGTGCGGTTCCGCGTGCGCCGCCGTCGGGGGCGACCCGGCGGCGGCGGCATGGCTCGCCGATCTGGGCCTGGCACCACTCGCACCTGACGCTGAGGGCATCGGCCTGGCCCTGGGCGACAGCCGCCTCGCGCGCCGCACGAGCGGGCCGGTAGGGCGCGAGGGCGACTCGGGCCTCTGGCGGTATGCAGGAGCCGTTCTTCCGCAGCCGCGCCTTCAGGTCGGGGTCGAGCTGGCTGCTGGTGATTGCCCGGTACTGCGCGGGCTGAGCGCTGCCGGCCGCCACCGCGCGCCGGGTGCCGACCAGCTCGGCGGTCCAGGCCGCCTGGTCGTCAGGATCAGCCCCCGGCGTTGGGTCGGTGTGCCGGGCCAGCCGGTCGCGCCGGTAGCTCTCCCACGGGCGGGCGATGTCCGCAGGCAGGACCTGGTAGGGCGAGACCCTGATGTGCTGCCGGGCGGCGGCGCGGGCATCCCAGCCGTGCGGCGTGGTCATCGGCACGTCGCCGAGCAGCTCGTGCCACGTGGCGAGCTGGTCGCGGGCCTCGCCCTTGTCGGTGCGGATGGTGCGGGGGTCGAGTCGGCCGATGTAGGCCAACAGGGCGGCGAGTTCGCGGCGGTCCATGGCTACTCCGATCCGGTCGGCTCGTCGAGGGCGGCGAGCAGGGCTGCGGTGTGGGCTTCGGCGCGGGTCATCCCGCTCGGCTGGGCGGGGCCGCTGCCGGGCACTGCGTAGAGCTGCGGGCCGCCTGGGGCGCGCTCTCTGGCGATCCAGGAGCGCCAGTCGGCAGCCCAGGCACCCGCCGACCGGGGCTTGAAGTCGGCGCGGTGGGCACGCCACTTCGCGTCGGCAGCGGCGAGGCCCTCTTGGCCGAGGCGGTCGAGGTGGCCTTGCTGGCGGGCCCAGGTGTGGGTGTCTGGGTCGACCTGCCACTCGCTGGCCGGGGTGACGGCGGTACCACTACTGCTGTACCTACGGTTCACCTTCGGTTCACTACGGTTCTGGGGACCGGTTTCCGGCACACCGCTGTGCCGGTTTCTGGCACGTCGCTGTGCCGGTTTCCGTCGTGAGGTACCGGATTCCGGACCTGCCGGATTCCGGACCGTGCCGGGGGATTCCGGTACCTCGCGGGGGCGGATTCCGTACCGCCGCAGAGCCGATATTCGGAGCGCCAGGCTGGCCTCGGGCTCGTCCGGCGACGAGTTGTCGCCGTCCTGCTCCCTCATGGCCTGGGCCATGGCCTTCGCGGCGAGGGGCAGGCGGTATACCGTGCTGCGCTGCGGGCCGACCAGGTCGTCCAGCTGCTCCAGTTCACCGCTGGCGAGCAGACGGTCGAGGGCTTCGCGCACGGTGGACCGTGAGGCGTTTGTGCGCTTCTCCAGGCTGGTCAGGGAGGCCCAGGCGATGCACTGCTCGTCGGTCACTCGGTCGGCGAGCGACAGCAGGATCAGGCGCCCAGCTCCCTTGCTGGAGCTGTTCTCCCACACCCACTCGCGGGCGTCGATGCTCATCGGCCGCTCCCGCTCATGGGGCGGGGCCGACGGTTCGCCGAGGCCGTGCTGGGGTGCTCCGGCGCGAAGCAAAGTGGCGCCGAGATGAAGGTTTCTGCCGCGCAGGCCAGGTGGGATGGCCCTTTGCGCTGGGCAGGAGGCATGCAACAATCCCCTTGCGTGTTGCCACGCTGACGCGCCCGGTGGAATGGGATCAGCGTGGTGATGGTGGGCAATCTCCGCCCTTGCCGGGGCGGGTTATGCCGTTAAGCGTTCGGCGTCCGGGAGTTCCCGCTCTCGGGCGCCGCCGCTGTATGCGGACCTACGACGTCTGTCGGTACCTGCCGTGCTCCTCGCATTCGTGCTGCCGGGCGGGGCGCCCGGGGATGACGAACATACGCACGGGACCGTGTCAAGATCCAGAGTTGGTTCTTAATCTCTGTACTAGTTGCAGAGCGTGAGGAGCGGAATGCAACGTGTTCTTCCGTTCATGCTCGATGGGCTCGGTCCGGTCGGCGGGCGCGATCAGCCAGTAGGCTGAGGCGAAAAACGCCAAGACGGATGCCGAAGCAGCCCCCTCACCTGCCGTGATGCACAAAACCTACGCTAGGTGGGCCTGTGCATCAAGCGCGGGTAGACTGTCCCCGTCGATGGCCGCGATCCAGAAGGAGAGTGCAGTGCCGGTTCGCCAATTCGATGGTCGGCGCGTCCTGGCCGCACGGCGAGCCGCGAAACTCCAGCGAAACGAACTGGGGCGCATGCTCGGCCTGAGCAAGGATTCGATCGGTGACTGGGAACGGTGCGACAGCGCCCCCTCCCCTGAGCGCCTGCCGGCCCTCGCCGAGGCCCTAGGGCAAGACCTCAATGTGCTCTTCCCACGACTCGGGCCGCCGGATCTAAAGGATCTGCGCTGCGACTCCGGACACACCCAGGCAGAGGCGGCGCGGGCCCTTGGCATCAGCCGTCTTCCCCTGAGCAACGCCGAGGCAGGTACCCGTCGGCTCAACGACGACTACGTCCAGCCCCTTGCCGACCTCTACCGGGTGGAGGTCGAAGTGCTGGAGGAAGCGCAGGAGAGATCCTTCGTCAAATCCGGCGCCCCCAAGCCAGAAGATCGGCCGCCTCAGACCCTCGGCGAGAAGATCACCAGCTTCCTTCAGCGCAAGCCGCTCTCAGACGGGGAAATCGCGGACGCAGTCAACACCGCAGCAGGCTTCCCTGCTGTCGATGCGGCGGGCATCTTGGCGCTGCGGACGGACAGCCAAGAGTCCGCAGAAGTCCAGGCCAGTCTGCCCCCCGACAGCCTTTTCGCGGGGCTGGGGGCGGCCTTCGGCGTCCAGCCGTGGTTTTTCGCGGACGGGGAAGAGGTCGAGCGACAGATCCTGGACCGGCTGGAGTTCCTGAGCCTCATGCGCAGCGAAGGCGTAAGCGTGGCTGCCCGCGGCGCCAGCGAGGGAGTCTCGGCTGCCATGCTGGCGACGCTCAGCGAGGTCCTTGTACGCCACGAGAGCGCACCCCGCCCCGAAGAGGGCTAGCGTTCAGCTCGCGTCGGTCGACTCCAGGAGTGACTGAGCCCTCCGGCACGCCGTAGGCGCCCGAACAACGGGGCGCCGCAGCCTGGCTCTCGGCCCCCCCGAAGCGAAGAGACCGAATCGCCCCGGCCTGTGACGGCCTCGGCTGATCGCCGGTCCTGGTGGCCACCCCGCCCGATCGAGTCCTGGCCAGATGGCCGTCGCAGCTCGGCATTCCGGTGCTGTTCAGGCTGAGTGCGCCTCACACCTGCCCTGCTGGTGCCAGCAGGGCATGCCAGCCTCGGCAAGCAGCTCCTCCGTCTCCTGCGGGCGGATTCTGGCGTAGACGGCCTGCACTCGACGCAGCCAGGCAGCCTCGCCGTTGGCAGTGCCGAACGGTTTCTCCGGCAGGGGCTCGGCCGGCGCCGTGGAGCGGCAGCCGCGGGTGGCAGAGGCAAGCGCGGCTTTGATCCAGTGAGCCTCGGCGGCCGGATCCGGGTCGGAGTGGCTGAAGGCTGCCTCTTCGGCGGCGGGCCACAGGTCGGGCGCTGCGTGGTGCCGTAGGCGATTGACGGCGTCGCCGATTTCCTGGATCCATCCGTCCAGCCGGACGTCCAGAGGGGGAGTCAGGCGAGTCATTTCCCGGAGGCGGGTACCAGCCGGCTGGAAAGTGATATCGGGAAAGGTTTCGGTCAGCTCACGTCGAAGGGTGTGCAGGGACCACAATGACCGCCAGGTTCGCAGGCGGTCAGCCACTACGTTGGTGGTAGGAAGGCTCGCCCCAGTAGCGAACAGAGTCGCGGCCAGTACGTTGAACGCGTTTCCCAGGATCTCGACGGTGTGGTCGACGCTCGCGGGGGTGGGTATGAGCATCGCAATCCACATGTACGTCAGGCGTACTACTGCGTACAGGGTGTAGAGCCAGGTCGAGGCGGCGCCAAGGGCCAGTCCGAGGCGGAAGACTACTGTCTCAGCCCGGAAGGCGACATGCGTCCACTGGTAGGCGACGGTCCAGGCGGATGCCCCCAGGTAGAGGTAGTAGCAGGTCATGAAGGACGCCGCTCCCCATTCGCCGGCGTGATCGGCGGCGAAATCCGCGCTGGGCTGCCTCCGGTCAATGGCGAAGAAGAACAGCAATAGCATCGTTGGAACGACAACGAGGATCGATCGCCTAGCGACCCGGGCAACCTTCCGCGAGATGGCGATGTGTGTCGGTGCGTCGTCTCCGGCGAGCGAGTAACTGGTCACGGAGTAGTTGAGCAGTGAGAGGCAAGCTGCAATGGAGACCAGATACTTGAACAACGCGTCGAAGTCGACTACGCCAAGCTGCCCCAGCGCTTCCCTGAATGGGGGGAAGCGAGTCCACAACGAGGCGGCGAAGCCAGCACTGCAGCCCCACAGTGTGCGACGGAGGGGGTCCCCGTATCGGAGGGCGCCTGGCAGACGCCATATCGCTACGGTGGTCATCGCTACGGAAACGGCGAGAATCAGATATTCCAAGGAAGGCCCTTACGGCAGGCGCCCACGCGGCGGTGCCAGCGGGTGCGTGAGGCTTGCTTCCATCACGCTGATGAGATCGGTCCCGAATGTTGCTTGCTTGCGCGCAAGGCGCTTGATGAGGGATGCGGAAAACTCTGCCTGGCGCTCCTCGTGGCTTTCGTAGTGTGCTCGTGCCTGCACTACCGGATTCTCATCTCGGACGTCGGAGAGGAAGGTTTGGAAAAGCGGGGGGAGGAGTTGCTCTTCCTCGTCACGTGAAAGGGATTTCCCGTGGCCAAACCACAAGTGGGCCAGTTCGTGGATGATGACGTGTTCAGTCTGATTTGGCGTGGGGCGCGACCGGTAGAGGATAAAAGTCGAATTCAAGCGCTCTACGGTGACGCGGAGACCGCAAGCCGTCCGCATGTCTCCGTGCGCATCCGCCACGGGCACGAGGTGGATTTGGCATCCGCGTGCCGTCTCGATCTCGGCGACGAGTCCCCTGAGGCTGAAAGGGGATGGGATGGGGAGGTCGGCCAGCTGGCGTTCGCAACGCTTGCGCAGCAGGCGCATCTCGCCAGCCAGGCGCGAGAGCCCCATCACTGCACCTTTCGATGGACTTGAGCGTCAGATCCCGACAGCTTCCATGGTCGAGCCCATGTAACACCTTGAAAACAAAAGCGGAAGACCTGGTTCCGCCTCGGGATGTGGGGATGAGCATAGATCACGCGAGTGAACGTGCTCGCTGTGATCTCTCATCGAGCCGCGCGCCGCCTGTAGCCCCGACCGCCATTTGTGTGGGGGGAGTTGGCGAGTTCGCGGCCCGCCCAGGACTCCTTCGAGTGGCTGGAAATGTGCGCTACGCCTCACTCGATTCAGGGGCCATCTACTTGCCTACATCGGGCATTTGTCGCCCTAAAGCCCGATCTGGGGTGCACGTTATTGGACTAGATCTTCACGTCGGAGGTGGAGTGAGTGGCGCGGTATCGTCCATCAACATGAAGTTTTCGGCCGATGCCCTACTGTTCGACAGTGACGAAACGATCGTTTCGTCTATAAAGTCGGTTTTCCGGTGCTGGTCGCAATGGGCGGACGCTCATGGCCTCACAATCGCGGAGATCATGGAGGTCCAACCGCACGGCAGGCCCGCCGCAGCCATCGTGGCCGACCTCCTGCCGGCCGACGAGGTCGCTCCGGCACTGGCTCTCCTCGAACAAGCAGAGGTCGACGACGCCATCGCAGGAGGGGTTGTCCCCATCCCAGGCTCGCAGGAGCTGTTGGCATCGTTGCCGGTAGACCGCTGGGCCGTGGTTACCTCCGGCACGCGCCGGGTCGCGGACGCGCGACTGGCCGCCGCGGGGGTGCGCGCGACTCACGTCATCACGGTGGATGACATCACCCACCACAAGCCCGACCCGGAGCCCTTCCTTGTCGCGGCGGAGCGGTTGGGCGTCGATCCCCAGCGCTGCGTAGCATTCGAAGATGCCCCGGCGGGGCTTGCGTCTGCGCGTGCGGCGGGGATGGCCACCGTGGCTATCACCACGACCCATGACGCCAGTGCCCTTGATGCCGACGTGGTGATATCCGACCTGTCAGCTGTCACCACCTGCGCCACTGACGCTGGCGTGGAACTGACCATCGCCGTCTGATGCGTCGGGACGCCCTCCCTGTCGCTGCGGCTGGGCGTGCTGACTGGGTCTGAGAACTGCATGGTGAGGGGCGACTCTCGGTCGCCCCGACCTCCGGCCGATTCGCCACAGTAAGACGCGGACGCTAACTCCGCATGCCGTTAATAGCGGTCACGAAACATGGCCCAGTTTGCGGAATCGTGCCTTCAAGTCGAAATGGATATATGCCGAATCCCGTTGGACTGGCAAATGGAGGTCTCGGGGACCTGGCGGAAAGGTTCTACACCGATCCGGTGGAGAGCAACCTCCAGCGTGGTCCAGCGGCTTTGGGTGCTTATGGCGAGGACCCTGAGGTCCGCCGGGCTGCCACAGCTGAGGTGCTGACCGCAATCGTTGATCAAATTGGACAGCCGACGTGGTACGGCGGATCGTCAGCAGGCCCCGTCATACGCTGGCGCGACGAGCACCGAACCGTGATGCTGGCCCGCGGCGTTGAAGGGTTGCAGTTGTCGGTTCGACGCACAGCGGAGCTCGAAGGCATGCACCAGGCGGGGTTCGAATGTGTGCAGGCTGATCCGGCGTCGTACTTCCGCCAATTGCCGTACCTGTGGCGGCTTAGTCCGCAGGGGAAGGCCGATGCGCTACCCGCCCTTCCAGCCGTGCCGACAGCGCCGGACTGGTGGTGGCTGGAGGAGTCGCTAAAGGCGCTGCTGCGCTCGTGGTGGGAGCAGTTGCCGGCGCAGATCGGACAGGACGTCGCAGGCTTCAACATCGTGCCCCGCGGGGAGCGCGAGGGCACGTTCAGCACACTGTCGATCCTGTGCTCGCAGACCGACGGCGTTATGTTGCTGGTAGACGACCGAGCGGTCCGCGGCGGCACCCCGAGCGAGGTCATGGCCGGGAGGGGGTGGCGCGACCGGATCATGGGCTGGTGGCAACGAGACTTCTGCGGCCTCGGCGCCGAGGGGCCGGCAGCCGCGGCCCGGATGGCGGTGGCGGAGGCGCGTTTGCGCGGAGTGCTCTCGCCAGCGGACCTCGGGATAGCGGAGGTCAGGTGCGAGGGGGGCGGCCATTTGGCGCTTCCGGGCCTTGCCCTCCATCTCTGATCCCGGGTGGTGTCTTGTAGCGCGGGCCCGGGGTGGGAGCGATTGTCCCCGGGCCGGCGCAGCCCCTCCCTGCGGGCGGCACCGGCATAAGGGCACGGTGTGAAGAGCGGCCTTGGAGCCTGTGACTAACCTATCCTCGCTTCAGCGCTGGGTGCGCTGGCGTCTTCGTGAATCGCGGTCAGGTTGTGGAGATGCAGCGTTCGATCACGGCGGGCAAGTCGTCCTCGTTCAGCGCGAGATGATGGGCTGGCTCGGGGTCGTTGAGGTGCCGCTTGACGACGACCTCGTACAGGTGAGCGCGCTGGTCGTCCGCGTAGTGCTCGGTCAACTGATACCAGTGCAGCAGCACGCGCCACGTGTACCGCTGTGGGCCGGGGCTGGCCTGCCAGTCCAGCTCCAGGTGATGGTGATGGTGGGCGGCGGCGATGGTGCGGCGCAGCTCCTGCGGTACGGCCTCGGGATTGGTGGCCCGGGACAGGAGCTCCGCGAGGTCCTCCTCGCAGGTTTTTGCTGGCGGGTGCGGAGCATTCCATCCAGGGGGCGGGCCGTCCTTGAGCGTCCCTTCTGGGCGGCGCGGCCAGCTGAGGTCCGAGCATGGTTTCACCTGGTCCGCGTCGATGCGTTCGGTGCCCTCGACGTCGTCGAGGTCGACCACGTACCCGGCCGGCCCGTCAACGGATTCAGCGTCATCGTCGAAGTACCAGCCGACGTCGCGTACGTACCCGCGGTGCCCGTTGAATGGACCGGAGGTGACCTCGACCCGGTCGTGGGTGTGGTGGCCACGGCATTCGGTGATGATCGTCCGCTGGACCACGCCTGCCGCCCAGTTCGTGCACACTTCCAGCGCGGGGTCGGGCAGGCCGGTGCCGATGCCCCGGCTCATGCCGCCCCATCGGGGCTCCGGCGCATCCGGCACCCAGTCGCCGTGCGACTCGTGCATCACGGGCGGCTGCACCAAGGCTGACCCCATCGGGGCGTTCGGGTCCCAGGTCCGGGTGAGCCAACGCCAGCACTCGGTCACCGGATCGCCGGGCGGCGCGGTGCGGGCCACGTTGTGGCCGGCACCCGGTAGCACGGCGGTGACGAGGGCGTGCACGCGCTTGTCGTCGCCGAGCTGCCACAGCACCGTCTGCCAGCTGATCTTATGGACCGGGCGGCCGTCCCGCAGATGAAGTGCGTAGAGCACCATCGCGACGATGCCACGCATCGCGACGTCGTCCCAGCAGCTCTCATCCATCCCACCGGCTCGCTTGGCCGCGGTCGCGTTTGTGGCGCGACGTACGGAGTCGTCCCACGGACTGGAACTGTGAGTGTGAGAGGGCATTTTGGACTCCTGTCGACCGGTCGGGCCGTGAACCTAGAGACGGACTATGGCCTAGGAACTTGCGGGTTCCTGCGGCCCGCCTCGGCCTGTGCGGGTTTCTCTGTCAGAAGCGGATGGGGTAGACCGAGTTGAGGATGCGGCCGAGGCCGGCCACCAGTGCCGGTTCGCGGCGATTGCTGAGCACACCGGCCGGCCGGTCGAAACGCAGGTGCCGCCAGAGCGCCGCGACGGGATCATGCTGGGCATCGAGGTCGTGTCCGAGCGCTTGAAGCCGTGCGCCCCACCGCTGCGGAACCTCACTGGCCTCCTTGGCGGAGTCGTCCGTGGTGTTGGCGGGCATGAGGCCGCGGACGTCATCAACCCCGACCTGTTCGACACCGGAGCCCGACTCGCGGGAGAGGATGTACAGGGCGAGGGTCAGTGCCGCGCAGCCGTCGCTCAGGTTTCCATCGCCCACGCGATAGCCCTTGAACCAAGGACCGGCTACTTCCATCGTGCGGGTCCAGGCTGCCTGCCATGCCTCCGGCCCGCCCTCGTCCTGCCATGCCTGGAGCCGGTCCAGCACGGGCTGCCGACTCGGTGCCCAACGGTCGCTTTCCTGCTTCAGGTCGGCCACGAGGTCGCGGACTTCCGACTCCAGACGGTGTCCGTCCGGGCTTTCCTTGACGCCTGGGGTGGACAGCGCGTACGCGACCTGGAGAAGGAGGAGGGCGAGCTTGCGGCCGCCGTGCCGCTTGGGCAGCTTCGGGCGCAGGACCGTGGTCAGGGCCTGGGCGAGGTCTTCTCCTGTCAGGTCGATCGCTTCGACGAGGGCGACGTCCTTGTCGTCCGGGCCGAGGTACCAACTGGAGGTACGGGAGTTCGCCTCCTGCTTCTGGTACTCGGCCACCAGTGGCATCAGGCGGCGAGCCGCGTAGGCGGGGTCTGCTTCGCACAAGATGAGCCGTTTGAGGAGACGGCGGCCCAGCTCGCTGCCGGGGGCGTCGTCCTGGGGAGACATCACCGTGACGCCGCAGCGGCAGTGCAAGGTGAGGGGGTCGCCCCAGCGGCCCTCGACGAGGAAGTTGGCCTGATTGCCGCAGGCCGGGCACGCCAGGGTCTCCAGGCCGGTCTCGTGGTGGTAGTTGGGCTCGCTGATGGTGGAGTCTTCGGAGATGGTGTCGTTCCAGCGGGCCGCGTTGGCATCCCACCGCTCCAGGAGGATCCAGCCGACATTGATCTGCCAGGTGTGGTCTTCGGGGTAGCCATCCGGGGCTCCTTCGACCGGTTCGTCCTCGCTGTACCCGTTGTAGGGCAGGGCAACGCGTCGTCCTTCTTCAGCCGTGGGCGCGGCCACCTGGGCGCGGGTGTCCCCGTTGATCGCGGCGGCCCGGTGCGCGAGGGTGCACTGGTGCTCGACCTGACGCAGGCCGTGCGGACAGTCGGCAGCGTGGGCGGTGACCGTGAGCCGGGCGAACTGGCGCAGTTTTGCGAGGAATCCGGCATCAGCTCGTGCCAGGCGTTTGACGGGCACGGTGATGTCGTCGATCTCGGGCGGTGCCGCGTACAGCCGCAGGATGTTGCCGACCTGCTCCGTGTCCTTCAGAGTGGGGATCGCGCGAGTGAAGACGAGGTCACGGATCCCTTCGACGGAGAGCCCATCCTGGATGGCTTGGTGGTGGAGCACCGAGCCCAGCAGTAGCCCCACGGCGTCGGTGCCGTCGTGCGGCAGGCCCACCTCCCGGCGCGCGAGGTGGTGTTCCTTCCAGAGGTCCGAGAATTCGCCGGCCGCGAGGGGGGTGGTCTCGAACCACCACTTGACCATCAGCGCGCTGAGCCCGAAGCATGCTTGCGACAGGGTCTGCGCGGTATTCAGGCCCTCCTCGTTCGCGACCATCAAGTGTCCGACCAAGAGCTCCAGGGCGGTGCTGGCGGCGCTCCGCCGCTCGGCGACCGTCAGCTGCTCGCACTCCTCGAACAGCGGCTCAGCGGCGGTCACGGCCCGAACAAGGCGCCGGAGTTCCGTCGAGCTCGGACCGGACCCATCGTCATCGTCGGTCATGAACGATGGCAACTCACCGCGGTAAACGCGGAGCGCGGTCAGCCGGGAGACCTCTACAAGGCGTGCCACGCAGACCGAATCGGCAGCAACCTTGCCCAGCAGCCGGTCCACGCACCCGGTGCAGCCCTTGATGGCTGCCGCCATCAGCTCACCGAGCAGTTGCTGGTCGACTGGTCGGCCGTCCGAGTCCGTCGATCCGCCCGGCAGTTCCACAGGATCGTGCTGGTGTGTTCCCACGGTGCCCCTCTCGCCCCGATGTCACCTAGCCGCGGATACGGGACGCTGCGCCCGGCCGTCCACGGTACGTGATCGGCGAGGTACTGCGACTGCTCATCGCGGCTGATCCCACGCTAGCGATTGGCGGCCTGCCCACAAGAAGGAGCCCGGGTTCTCGGGCTGAGGGGCCTTGGCGCGACCGGGATGTGCCGCGCCGGACTACGGATGTCGGCCCATGCGACCAGCAGGCTGGCAGCTCGGCCGACCTCATGCACCACGCTGACCTCGGTGAAGAGAGCACTTGGTGGTCCACCGCGGCCGGTCGCTCAACAGCGCGTTGGTCAGCTCCCGTGCGTCGGTGAACTCGACCCGTTGGATCAGCATGTGCTTTTAGCCCCCACGTATGGATCACACACCGCAGCACACCGCGATGACGAAATCGATTGTGCACGGTAGCGTTTCAGCAGGTCACCCGCGGCTGCAAGGAACCTGGTCAAGCCCCCTTGGGGCGTGGCCGTGCTCGCTGGCCGTCGGCTCAGGCCGGTCTTGTGCTGCGATACATGCAGGACCGGGCGGCGCAGTTCCCCGGCCATGAGCTCGACAGCGCGCGGCTCCGGGCTGCCGCCGTCACGATCGCGTCCGGAGCGCCGAATCGGGGCACGCAGGCCAGCAGCACATCAACGACACAGGATTGCGCTGATCAGCACAACTGCGGCCCGGTGCTCGACGCACCGGGCCGCGACCGCTCAGGATCACGTCAGATCAGGGGATTCGCGCCGATCGTCACTTCTGCGTTGGCCAGCATTCGCGCGATCTGGATCGGAAGGTTTCCGAACTCCTCCATGACGACGTCAAACGGGTCTACATGGCCGGCTTCGCCGTCATGTGCTGTGCCTTCGATGATGTAGCGGAAACCGCGCGGTGTCGTCTCGTCGTCCAGGACCTTCCAGGACGCCCCGTGCTCGCGAATTCCGACATCCGCCACATACGAGGCCAGGTCATTGTGCAGGGTCACCCAGTCATCCTGCTCGAATTCGTCGAGCGGGAGCTTGGATACGTAATCCTGCAGCGGGCCGATGAGGATCAGCGCGTCCTGCTCGTATTGCTCGGCAGGGACGTTGAGCATGTCGGCGATCCCGAGCACATTCTCGTGCGCGTCCTGGGCCCATTGTTCGAGGTTGGCCCGCGCCTGGTCTGCCTCGGAAATCTGCATTCCTTCTCTCCCTAGTGGTGTTCCACGAATATGATACCGGCTTCCTTGAGGTATTCGCGCAATTCCTGTGAAGGTCCTGCGTGAAGAAATACCCACCGCGGGTCGAATCCCGGGTCCATTCTTCGCAGCGCCACGTCTTTGTGGATCTGTTCCTTGATGTGCTTGCTGAGCGGCACCTCGACATGCTGGGGCGCATGCTGGCCGGGGGCCACCTCGACCATGCGGTACTGCTGGTAAGTCTTCACCTCGACCCCGAGTGTCCGGCCGTCGGGGAGCGGGACGGGTACGTCGACCTTCCGCCCGCCAGTGGCGGTGACGGGGTACTTGGGGTCCTGATTCGTGGGGACGGGGTAGTGGGTCTCGGACTGGCCGCCGTACATCTTCCGTACGTGGTCTTCCCCTGTGGACCAGCGCTTGCGCTTGTCGCGCATCTTCCGCACCTGCTCTAGCGAGGGACCGCCGTTGCCTTTCGCTAGCTGCCCTCGCCGTGGAGGTGGCGGGAGGGCGGGGACCTCGTCCCCGTTCCCCGTGCGGAACATGCGGGAGGCGGAGCCACGCGGCAGGGAACCGCCGCCGGGCAAGGCGAATCGTGGGGCACCGAAGCCCAGGGATTCGAGGTGTACCCCGTCGAAATTCCTGAGCACGGTCTTGAGCCCGCCGGCTCTCGCGACAGCTCGCGCTGTACGGGCCGCGCCTCCGACGGCGCCTCCCATGAGGACACCAGTGACGCCCGCGTCTTTGATCTCGGCGAGGTTGATGCCGTGCTGATCGCCCAGCAGATTCCTTCCGCCCTGTGCGACGACGACATCGACGGTGATCGCTTCGAGGCCGCCGATGGCAGCGGTCGCCAGGACCGTCCCGGCGATCTCGGCAACCGTCGCCGACACAGCGACACCGGCCGCACCGGCTGCCGCGGCGATGGTCTCGGCGGCACCAACGGCTGCGACCTCGGTGATTCCTCCGGTGAACACAGCCAGTGCAGTACCGGCAACGAGGACCGCGCCGGCGATCTCCAGTTCGTGCTTGATTTTGCTTTTGGCCTCGGCGATCTGGTCAGCGAACTTGTCCAGTGCTTTGGCCATGTCCCGGGCTGCGGCGGCCACATCGTCGAGGTAGCCCTTGCCGCCACCGTGGTAGCGCCGCCAGAACTCCCCGAACGCCTCGATCGACTGGCCCTTATTGTTGTCGATCACGTCTTGGGCCCGCTTGTGGCAGGCCGCCGTGCAGTCCTCGACGTCGTCGGCGAAGGTGCGCCAGGCTCGGGCGGCTTCCCGGAGTTCGTCCTCGTCCCCCTCCGGCCACCACATGCCGGTGAGGTCCTGCACGACCTCCTTTACCTTGTCGGAAGCGCTCAATGCGGACCTCCGCGGCCGCCGTCCTTGAAGCCGGAGGCGCTGGAGCGGTCGGCCTCCTCATGGTTGTCTGCCATGTCCTTCATTGATTTCTGGATGCTCGCCAGCCCCTGGACCAGTGCACGGGCGGCGCGATCGATCTGGTCGCGATGCGGGGTATATGCATCCCGGAACTTCTGCCCCTGCTCGTCGTCTCCCCACGGTGAAGCAAGCGCAGCCAGCGAGTGCTTGAGCTTTTCCGTGGCCTTCTGCAGCGCCACTGACTCCCTGTGAAATGTTGGCGCTGCAGTTTTCAGCTGGTGCGTGTCTATATTGAAGCCAGAAGCGGCCACAGACTCCCCCCTTGAAGGTGTAACTTGATCACCTTCCAACCTACAGGGAGGGGCTGACAGCGCCCCAGGTGCGATCAATCCCCCGTCTCACAAGGGGCTTGATCCAGCCAATTCGCAATAGCCTGGACGGCCGACGAGTTGCGCCGCAGTCGGCGAGGTTGAGGAAGTTTCGTGGATGTTGGATCACGTTCGACTCGATCAGGACAGCGGGCTCGCTTTCTGCGAGCGGCTGGAGGAGCATGGAGTAGCCCAGCCAGAGCCCGGACCCAGGTACGTCGTCGAGGCCAGCGAAGCTCCCTGCGGGGCAGCGGGGAGGCGGCATGGCAAGGCGATGCTGCATACCGGCTGGAAGTGCTTGACGGCTGCCTGGCCAGCACCGGCCTGGGATGGCACGAGCACGCCTGAACGTGCGCTGGCCCAGGCCCCAAAACGTGTGGCAGCGACAGGGGCAACGGCCCAGGATGGCGACGTGATTCAGATTCGCACCGCTTCCTCAGGCGATGTCGCCCTGCTCGCAATCCTCAACCACGTCGTTCATGACCTGCACAAACGACACCGCCCCGACCTGTTCCTCGAATCCCCGGAGCCGGATGCCGTCGAAGTCTTCTTCCGAGCTCAGATAGCCGACCCATCAGTTACCGTGCTCCTCGCCGGCGGGACCGAAGGCCAGCCCCTCGGATACGCCCTCGCCCGAATCAAGAACCGGCCCGGCAGCGCTCTGACACATTCAGACGTCATCGTGTCTCTGGACCAAATCGCCGTAGTCCCCGATGCTGCCCGTGGTGGTGTCGGCGCGGCACTGCTCGAAGCCGTACGGGAAGTGGGACGCGCGGCAGGCTGCCGACGCGTCGTGACAGACGTCTGGTACTTCAACGAGGGTGCTCGTGCGTTCTACCAGGCCGCAGGCTTCAACCCGATGAACGTGCTCCTGGAGCAGTTGCTCTGACTTGGAAGCTTGGCCGGCCCGTCCCGGGACCGGGCAACAGTGACCGAGCGAGTGGACCTTGCCGGCACCAACTGATTGACCGACAACACGAGTTCAAATTAGGAGGCCAGGCATGGGGTGGGAGCGAACGGGTACCGAGGTGCTGCACGCAGGGCCATTCGTCGCTCTTCACCGTGATTCGGTACTCCGCCCCGATGGCAGCGCCGGCGCGTACGAACACGTCACCGTCGACGACGCGGTGCGCGTCGTGGCACTCGATGACCGCGATCAGGTCGTATTGGTGGAAGATGACTTCTACCTACAGCGCCGGCGCGTTCTGCACCTGCCCGGAGGCGGCAGCGAAGGTCAGGCCCCGCTTGATGCGGCACTGCGGGAGCTGGAGGAGGAGACGGGCCTGGTCGCCGACGACCTGCGGCTGCTCGGCGTTATCGATCCGCTGCCCGCGATCACGGCCGCGAGGACGCACCTGTTCCTGGCCTCCGGCCTGCGGCCGGGAATGGTGCGTCGTGACGGCACCGAGATCGGCATGACCGTGCAATGGTGGACGCTCGCCGAGGCAATCGAGGCAGTCCGCGTCGGCCGGATCACCGACGCAGGCAGTGTGAGCGCGCTGCTCCTAGCCGGGCTGGCGCAGCTCACGCAGCCAGCGGCAGATTCACCGGCTGGGTGATGTCGCGCCCGCAGGAGGCGACCAGCATCGGGTGGAGTTCGGTCACTAGGTCGACAAGGGTCCGCACGTCTTTCGCCGCTTGCTCGAAATGCGGCCATGACCTGACCTTCTCAGGCAAAGGCCACTCTCGCGACATGGCACGCGACTCCTGGCTTTCGCCGGGTCTCGCATCCCGGTCGCAGTACTCCACCCAGTTCGGGTGAAGAGCACCAAGGCGCGACGCTACGGCAAGAGCACGGGACGCGAGGGGTGTCAGCTCATGATGCGGACCGACGTCGACCACGAGCTGACCCAACGCCTCAGCAACCTCGTTGCTGAACGTAATCGAACCGCCCACCATCGTGTCGGGGTGCCAATCCTGGGCGGGAGCAACGGTCATGTAGAACGGCGGATACAACCCAAGTCGGACCTGGGCGTTCCATGCCGCTGTCCGCACCAGGGCTTTCTTGCGGCCCAACAGCATCTCGCAATCCTCCCGCAGGTTCAGGCATCTCATTGTGACAACCGACCGTGGCTGACGTAACCCCTGTCGGGCTCGGGGACGACGTCCCGCCGTTCAAAGGTGGCGAGACGCTTGCCCCTTGTCTTCGGATGTTGCGTCCACTGTTCCGGATCGGCGGGATGCCCACAGGTGTACGGCGGGTGGGTGACGATCTGCAGTTGAGTCTGCCACGCGGCACATCGGAACGCCGCCGACGGGTGCTCTTCCGCTGCCCGCACCTGCCCATAGCGCGCGTCAGCCCTTGGACACGCCGAGCGGTACCCTTGCCAGTTCTTCCCACGTGATGGTCTTCGCTTCCGCGTCCGCGGTGACATCGACGAGGTACACGGCGTCGACACGCAAGGGCGCATGGCTCGGTCGCACCCGGTGAAGGAGACGCTGGGCATCGCCAGAGGAGCCTTCTCCGCTTAGAGGAGCTAACAGAATGCTTGGACGCGTCGGTAGGTGATCACGCAGCAGGCCAGTTTGAGGAAGGCTTCGTGGATGTCGTCGCGGATCTCCCAACGGATCCGCAGTCGACGGAAGCCATGGATCCAGGCGTTCGTGCGCTCAACGACCCAGCGGACGGTGCCGAGTCCGGAACCATGCGGCATGCCGCGTCGCGCGATGACCGGCTTGATCCCACGTTTCCACAGCAGGCGGCGGTACTTGTCGAAGTCGTAGCCGCGGTCGGCGAACAGTTGCCGCGGCCGGTGACGAGGTCTGCCGGTGCGTCCCTTGACGTGGGGTATCGCGTCGAGCAGGGGTAGCAGCTGGGTGACATCGTGCCGGTTGCCGCCGGTGAGCCTGACAGCCAGCGGGGTGCCATGGGCATCAGTGATCACGTGGTGCTTCGAGCCCGGTCTGGAACGGTCGACCGGGCTCGGGCCGGTTTTGGGCCGCCCCGACGGGCCTGCCGGTGCGAGCCGTCGATCACCGCCCGCGACCAGTCCAGCTTCCCCGCCTGATGCAGCTCGGTCAGCAACACCTGGTGGAGCCTGTCCCACACCCCAGCCTCGTTCCAGTCCCGCAGCCGGCGCCAGCACGTCATCCCTGAGCCGAAGCCGAGCTCCTGCGGCAGCCACTCCCATTGGATACCGGTATGCAGCACGAACAGAATCCCCTGCAGACACCGCCGGTCGTCCAACGGCAGACGCCCAGCGTTGCGGGATCTGCGCTCACGCACTGGCAACAGAGGCTCGAACCGCCCCCACAAGTCATCCGTTACCACCCACGGCGGACGCTTCCCCTTCCCCATGACCTACCCAACGAGCCATCGCAGACCGAGGCATGGCCACACAGAGGCTTTCTGTTAGCTCCTCTTAATGGTGCAGTCGGGTATCAGAACTCTCCGAATAGCCCGTTCCTGGACAGCACTGCTTTGTCCCCTTCCTCCAAGGTGGGTTGGCCGTTCGCGGAACCGCCTCGCGGTGAGCACGATGGGATTGCCCCCGAGGTGAGTGGTGGGTCCGCCGCATGGCGCTGAGAACGGGAAGGCGAGAGCTTGCCACCATCCAGGAGTTGCTCGCCGCACGATGTGCGATCGCGTCGGCAGACCCTACGCCCCGGACCCTGACGAGCTCGGCGTACGGCTGCACCTGCATCAGGCGCCCGACGTGTAGCGCGGCGGGGCGCGGGCCGGTCTTCCTCCGTCGGCCTCTACTCAGCCAGCTTCAGCTGTAGTGACGAGGAGGTATCCCTCATACCAGCGGGGATCGCGGACGGGCACAGGCGACATCCCCAGGGAAGGGGCGACTTCGGCCAGGGACCGGTAGTCGCCTCTGCGGCCCGGGGCCTGCCGCAGCCGGTAGTCCTGCACCGTGTTGTAGGAGCCGTCGGCGAGGTGCGGCGCATTGCGGGCGTGCCACAACAGGCATGCGAACGCGCGGTACACCGAGCGGCGTACCTGGGCCCACTGCTCCGGGGCGCTGACGAGCACGTGCATCAGGGCGTGCCAGCGGTCGGCGTACGGGCCGGTGGGGGCCGGCCACCCGGTGCCGCCGGGCGTGAGGGTGGCCCCGTCCTCGTCTTCGTCCTCGATCCAGTTGCGCAGCTCGGCCCCGAGCCCATCCAGGTCCAGGTCGCCGATGGTGGCGCCGGACCATCCCATCGCGATCCGGAGGGACTCCGCGACCGCGGCCACCAGGTGGTCGCGAGCCTGCGGGTCGTCTCCGAGCAGGAAGCCGCGGCCGGGCAGCACGGGGGGATCCTGGTCCTGGTGCCAGCGGACGACGGCTTCCGCCCATGGCCACGCGTCGGTGTAGGGGTCGCTGCCGTCGTGGGCGGCCCGGTACTCGTCGGCGAAGCGGGGCAGGACGGCATGGGGGTCAAAGGCCATGGCCGCAGTCTGCCCACTGCTGGCCGTGCCATACGGAGAACGGGGACCGCAGATGGTCCGCGGACCTGATCGGATACGGCCGCATGGTTGGTGTTCGGCGGGCTGCCGCCCAACGCAGATCGGCGGCAGCCGTACTCCAGCGGGGTTCAGGTGTAGTCACGTGTCAGGGACGTGTTGGCCCGTTCCAGGTCCAGTGTGAAGGCGAATCCGTAGTGGTCCGCGTGAGGGCCTGGGTCCACTATCCAGTAGTTCTTGATCGCGGGGACAAGCGTGGGGGTGACGTGGGCCTGGTCCACTCGTAGGAGGCCAGCCTTGCCGGTGGGTGCCAGCGGGGAGGCGTCGTTGCGGAGGGCGGCAACGTGGGCGGCGACGTCGGTGAACTCCCCGTCCATGAACGTTTTGCCGACCACGCGATTGCCCCGCCAGGGATCGGTGGGCTTCTTGCGCCGCAGGCAGCGAGAGGTTCGGTTGTAGGGCTGGACGAGGGCCCAGTCGGGTTCCTCGTCGCCCAGTGCCATGTGGTTGATGTCGCCGCCGATCAGGGCAATCCCGCCGTACCGGTAGGCGCGGGCACACAGCAGTTGGGCCTCTTGGGCGGCGACGTCCGCGGAGTAGGGGGTCAGGTGCGTGCTGATCGCGACCAGCGGTTCCGGCAGGTCCTGAGAGAGGCCCAGAGGTTTGAAGCGGGGCGCGCAGTAGCCATGGTGCATCTCCGAGACGCTGTATTTCGTCTCGGTGCCCAGCAGTTCCAGGGCCTCGGGCTTCCAGGCGACCGCCGTGTTCAGGTTCCTCGATGGTGCCACCGCCAGATCCATCCCGAGGGCCTGTTTCGCTGCCTCGGCGTTGTCGGGGTCTGCCAGCCAGTCGACTTCCTGGAGGAGGAGCAGCTGCGGACCGACGCCGCGGATAACGTCGAGCAGGCCCTCCCAGCGCCCGTCGGTGTTGGCCCCGTACTGGGCGTTTTGGCTCATAACGGTCAACATGGTTCTGTTCTCCTTAGGGTGGGTCGTGCGGTCCCTGTGTCGAGGTGGTCGGTCCGACGCCGAAGGGCGTGTCGATCTGCTCGCTTACCGGCCGATGCCCGTCTGTGCCAGGGGGCCGTATCGGCGGTGGCCGCTCCGGGTGGCTGTGGGTCTGGCCACGGAACGACCAGGCGGGAGGCGACCCCAGCACGTGTCCGGCGGGAAGGTGATGGTCACGCGTGCCCGTGCGGCCAGGAGATCGCTGCATCTGGCAAGCCAGGTCTCGTCGAGCGGTTCGGACAGGATCAGCTCCGACCGAAGGCGGGCGATCTCGCCGGCGTCGGCGGGCGTGGCAAGGCGGGGCAGAGGCATCATGCGCGGACCTCCGTCGGCTCCTGGCTGGTCGGGCGGGGCAGGGACCAGGCCAGCTCCTTCTCGCCGCTGCCCGCGCTGACCCACTGCTCGCCGTGGGCGTCGAGGCAGAGCCTGTATGAGGTCGGCGAACCAGCGGCCCGCCACCGGGCGGCGACGGTCTGGATCTCGTCCCAGATGTCCCGAGGCCCGCAGGCCGTCATCGTCCAGGTGCCGGCGGCACCGGGGCGGACGGTGAGCCAGGAGCCGCACGCGGGGGCGCCGATCATCAGGTGGTCGGCACCCCAGTTCCGCACCAAACCTGGCCGGAGGGCCGCGACAGCCAGCCACAATCCGCGCGGCTCATCGGGCGGCGGTGCTGTGCGGCTGTGGAAGCTGCGGCCGCCGTCAGCGGCCGAGATCCGTTCCACGAACGCCCGTGAGAGGAAGATCCGCTGGAAGCCGTGGCCGGGCCGGTGCCCAAATTCCACCGCCCGCAGTTCGCCCTCCACCCGACCGTGAGCGGTCCTGGTGATCACAGCAAGGCCCGGCCAGGACGGCGACGTGCCGGTCACGCTCGCCAGCACCCGACCGCCCGGGGCCAGCTGCTCCACCCACGCCCACGACACCCACGGAACCGCGTACGAGACGAACACCCTGTCGTACGGCGCCCGTTCCTCCCAGCCGGCCTCCCCGTTACCCGTCACCACGGTCGGGCGGTACCCGAGTTCGGCCAGGTGTGTGCGGGCCGCCTCGGTGACGTGCGGATCGCGGTCGACGGTGACCACGCCGCGCTCGCCGCAGACCCAGCATGCGACCGCGGCAGTCACGCCCGCGCCTATGCCGACATCAAGAACCCGGTGCCCTGCCCTGAGATCCAACTCCCGCAGCAGACCGGCGGTCATACCGACCGTGCTGGACATCGACGTGATCATCCCCCCGGACCGCGCACCGGGCACGCGCCCGAGAAGGGGTTCGCCGTCGTGCTGGATCAGCACACTCTCCCCGCCGTACAGCACACCAAGCAGCTCCTCGCGGTCACCGCGCACAGCCCAGTCCAGCAGGTCCCACCGCGGCGTCCGCTCCTCCGGCGCGCTGCGCCGGACGTACGCCTGCGGCATCAGCACTTCCCGGGGAAGGGAAAGCAGGGCATCGCGCACGAGGCCCGGGCCAAGCGCCCCTTCCGCCTCCAGCTGGGCAACCATCGCCGCCCGCGCGGCATCCGGATCCACCGCGATGCCCGGCTGGGGCGCCCGGGCTCCCGTGCCCGGGCGCCGCACCCGACTTTCGGTCTCCGGCCCACCGCGGCGGCTCATGTGCGTGCCCCGCGGTGCTCGCCGTCACACTGGGATTCCTCAGAGGTGACCTGGTAGGACAACAATTGCTGGAACAGGCCCGGTTGCTGGGAGAGCTGTTGGTAGGTGCCTTCCTGCACGATCCTGCCCTCGTCGAGGACCACGATCCGGTCGGCCACGGCGACGTTGGTGATGCGGTGGGTCACCAGCAGTACCACCCGGTCCCGTGCCAGGTCCCGCAGCCGCTGGAAGATCCGGTACTCCGCCCTCGGGTCCAGGTTCGCGGTCGGCTCGTCGAGGACCAGCAGCCCGGCCTCTTTGAAGAACGCCCTTGCGAGAGCGATGCGTTGCCACTGCCCACCGCTCAGCTCCTCGCCGTTAAGCCACTCGCGGGCGAGGAGGGTGTCCAACCCGGCACCGAGCTTGTCGACGACTTCGTCGGCGCCGGCAGCCTCGCACGCCTCACGCACGGCCGCATCGCCGCGCGGCGAGGGCTGCCCGAGGGTGACGTTCTCGCGCACGGTCAGGGGCCAGTGCGCGTAGTCCTGCGGCACCAGGGCCACCTGCTGCCACAGCGCCTGCGGGTCGGCGTCGCCGGCAGGGGTGCCGTCCCACAGCACCTGCCCGTCCGTGGGCAGGTACAGGCCGCTGACCAGCTTCGACAGTGTCGACTTACCCGAGCCGTTGAACCCGACCAGGGCGGTGACCTCGCCACGGCGCAGAGTGAGTGAGACATCGGACAGCGCGTCGTGGTCCTTGCCCGCGTAGCGGTGGGAGACCGCCTTGATCTCGATCTTCTGCGGCGGCTTGGGCCGGTGCGTGCCCCGGCGCATGCGGTACCCGCCGGCCTTGTCCAGGAATCCGCTCCAGTCGTCCATGTACAGACCCGTGCGCACCGCCCGCGCCCCGATGGCCACCAGGCCGCGGACCGACTGCCCCACCGTCTGCAGGGCGAAGACGGCCGTACCGGCATGCCCGACGCTGATGCGGCTGGTTGCCAGCAGCCACACGACCGCCGCCCACACCAGGGCCGAGCCCAACCCTCCGCACAGCGCGCCGACCAGGGACATGCGCGCCCCCTTGTCGGCTGCGGCGCGGTCCTCGCGGTTGATCCGGGCGACCGTCTGCCGGTACCGGCCGGACAGGAAGCCGGCCATGGTGCCGGCGCGGATCTGGTCGGCGGCCTCGCGGGTGTAGATGTGCCAGCGCAGCACCGACAGCATCCGGTTGTCGCCGTTGCTGCGGAGGTTCGCCAGGTAGCGGGCGCGTGCGGCGCTGACCTGGGCCAGGGCCTGCGGCAGGCTGGCCGCCACCAAGAGCGGCAGGAGCACCCAGTGCACCCCGGCCAGCACGACGGCCCCGGCGAGGAAGGAGGCCGCCGAGGCGATGAGATCCTGCCCTTCGTCAATCAGGTCCCCGGTGACCTGTGCTCCGCGGTCAGCGGCCTCGCGGTCGCGGTTGAAGTCGGGCTCGTCGTAGGCGCACAGCTCCACCTCGGCGCAGCCCGTCAGCAGCATCTGCTCGGCCTCGCGCGACATCAGCGGGCCCAGCCGGGAGGAGAGCCAGTTGACGGTGATCCCCAGGAGCGCTCGCACGCCGGATGCGCCGGCGAGCAGGACGACCGACGGCCACGCCTGCAGAAGCCGGTGGTAGACGTCCCCGCTGGTCAGCAGCGCGGTCAGGGTCCCGCTGATCGCGACCAGGCCCAGGGCCTGCATCACACCGGCGACCCCCTGGCACAGCAGGAGACCGACGGTCGCTGCCCGGTCGACGCGCCAGGCGAGGGCCAACGACCGGCGCACCAACTGCGGCAGGCGCCTGGCCATGTCGCTCATCCGGATCGACCGGCCGGCCGCTTCACGGCTGCCGGTCAGGTCCACGTACCGCATCTGCGAAGCCGGATCGGTCGCTTCTGCCGCTGTGCCCGGCTTGGCTCCTGGGGGGACGTCATGTCCGTCCTGCGGTGCGGCAGGTTTCGTGGCGGGCGGAGGCGGCTGAGGGGAGGTGCGCGGCCCCGGGACACGGTCGGCTGATGCATCGGTGGGTTCGCTCATGCCTCCCACCCCCCATCCGGGTGTGATGAGTGGCGGGCACTGCGGGCGGCAGCGTCAACAAGGCGCCCCAAGAAGCCCATGGACAGATGGGGTTCCAGCAGCTGATGTTCGATATCGGTCGGGGGCATCACGGGGACGGCAACGGGATGCACGGTTCCTCCAGGGGAGTCGCTGATGAGTACAGGTGCTCTAAGAACGGCCCCGATCGCACCCCCGTAACGGGCGCTTCGGAGGCAAATACTGAACATGAGTTCCCATCGCCGACTCGGGCTGTGTGGCCGTTGGCCTGCGCGTGGCTTCGGGTGCTCGAACAGTTCAAATCATTCCTTTGAGGTATTGCAGCAATGGGATTGACGGGGTGTGATCTCAGCCGGGTACGGGCTGCGAGCGCGATCAATCCGCGCTTACCGGCGAGCCGTTCTGGCTCCGCTGGGAGGTTGCTACGGAGCAGCTGGCCAGCGGGATGAAGTGCCCGCCACGCTTCAGCCATGCCTGCGCAACGGCTCGCTGCCGAAGGGGCGGTGCCCGATGAGTTGATTAAGGCCAGCCGATGTCCTGTGCCAGCAGCCACACGAGGCCCATCCATCCACTGGCGATCACGACGAAGACCAGGAACAGGAGCATGAATGTCGCGGCACGTATTGGCGGGTCAGGTTTTGGTGGCTCCGGCGGGGTATGGCCGTGTATGTGCGCCGCGCGTAGGCAATCAGGGCAGTTGGGGTGGTGCGTCATCGCAGGGTGGTCACCTCGCCACGTCGAGGGTGCTCTTCACGGAAGCCTCCTTGGGGGTCATGCGCGGGTGAGCCAGCGGTGGCGTTCGGCGTCGGTGACGATGTGCTGGTGGTGGGAGATCTCCAGCTGGGCGAGGTGGGCGTAGTGCTCGACGACGTCGGGGCCGAGGGCGTCGCGGACGATGGAGCTGTTGCGGAGGGCCACCTGCGCCTGCTTCAGCGTGCTCGGGAGGGGTGGCCCTCCTTCCCGGTAGGCGTTGCCTGTCTCTGGCGGTCCGGGGGTGAGCGCGTTGTCGACTCCGTGGTTGATGGCGGCGACGGCTGCGGCGAGCGCGAGGTAGGGGTTGGCATCCGCCCCGGGGACGCGGATCTCCAGGTGCCGGCCTTCGCCGCGGCCGACGACGCGGATGGCGCAGGTGCGGTTGTCGTAGCCCCAGCTGGCGGTTGTGGGCGCGAACGAGTCGGGAACGTACCGCTTGTAGGAGTTGATGTTCGGCGCGTAGAGCACAGCCATCTGCGGCAGCGCATCGACCAGTCCGGCGATGGCGTGCCGGGCGACCGTAGACAGGGCGTTGCCGGTGTCGGCGATCGCGTTTGTGCCGTCCTTCCACAGCGAGATGTGCAGGTGCAGTCCGCTGCCCATGCCAGTTGCTGGTGCCGCCATGAACGTGGGGGTCAGACCTGACCGGCCGCCGATGGCACGGACGGCGTGTTTGAACGCCAGGTGCCCGTCGCAGGCGGCTACCGCCTCGCCGTAGGGGAAGGTGACCTCCACCTGCCCGGGGGCGCTTTCCGTTTTGATCGCCTCAACGGGAAGGCCGGCGCCGGTGAGGGCTGCCTGCAGGCGACGGAAGAACCGATCCGCGGCCGTCGGGTGGTCCAGTGCGTAGTCCAGGTTCCCCATGGTCAGGGACCGCAGGCCCTGGTAGCCGCAATCGGCGGCCTCTTCGGGGGTGCCCTGATAGACCACGAACTCGCATTCCAGACCCGCCTTGACGTCCAGGCCGTGGCGGGCCAGGCGGGCCAGCTGCCGACGCAGCATCTGGCGCGGGGCCACCTCGATGGCGGCGCCCGCATGGTCGACGGCATCGCCGAGGACCACAACGGTCTTCGGCATCCACGGCGCAAGGCGCAGCGTCGTCAGGGCGGGGGTGACGGCCAGGTCCTGGTAGCCAGTGGCCCATGAGGTCAGGGCGAAGCCGTCCGCGGGGGTCATGTCGATGTCGGTGGCCAGCACGTAGGCGCACATGTCCGCTCCGCCCGTGGCGATACGGTCGAGGAAGTGCCGCGCGCCGTATCGCTTGCCCTTCAGCCGGCCCTGCAGGTCGGGGACAGCCAGCAGCACCGTGTCAATGCGTCCGGAGCCGACCAGGTTCCGCAGCCGGTCGAGGGTGAGGTGGGCCTCGGCAGTGTTGGCGGAGGAGGCTGCTGGCATCACACGATCTCCTGGTCGAAGCGGTCAGCGGAGCCGCCGAAGCCGTGGGCGGGTACGTCGTAGGTGCGCTTGCCTGCCGCCCGCCACCAGAGCCAGGCCAGCGACAGCACGGCGATCAATGCAATGGGCGCGTAGTTGAACGTCTCGGCGGAGACCGGGCTGGTCTGGGGCAGGCAGAACAGCACGGTCACGAACGCCACCCAGACCACGGCGACGGTGCCGACCACCACGCCCCAGCGGCCCAGGTTCCACGGGCCGGGCCTGAACCGGCGGCGGTGCCTGATGCGCAGGTAGATCACGAGGGCGTAGGAGGGGGTGATGCCGATGACGTTGATGCTGGTGATCGCCGCGTACGCGCTCGGGCTGTACAGGCTCGGCACGGCGAGCAGGGCCGCGGCACCGACAGCCAGCCAGACCGCGTTGCGGGGCGTGCCGGTTCGGGAATGCACCCGCCGCCACAGGCCCGAGCCCGGCAGGGCACCGTCCCGGCTGAACGCGAACACCATCCGGGAGGCGGCGGCCGTCTCGGCGTTGCCGCAGAACAGCTGGGCGATGATGACGACCAGCAGCAGCGCCTTCGCCCCCGCCACACCCAGGGCATCCAGGAAGATCTGGGCGGGCGGAACCCCGGTCGCGGTGGCGCGGGTCGCCGCATAGTCCTGGATGGCGAACGTCAGGCCGGCCAGCAGGACGAAGCCGGCCGCCCACGACCAGCCGATCGCCCGCATGATGCCGCGGGAGGCGCTGACCTGGGCGTTGGTGGTCTCCTCCGACAGGTGCGCGGAGGCGTCGTAGCCGCTGAAGGTGTACTGCGCCAGCAGCAGGCCGATGAGCGTGACGTACACCGGGCTGGACCAGCCGGTGTCATTGACGAACTCGCCGAAGACGAAGCCGGGCGACTGGTGGTGGGAGGGGACGAACGCCAGGGCACCGACGATCACGGCGACGCCGGCCAGGTGCCACCACACACTGATGCTGTTGAGGATGCTGACCAGCCGCACACCGAACAGATTCAGCGTGGCATGCAGCGCGAGGATGATCAGGTAGATGACCATGGTCTTGCCCGCACTCGGCTCGAAGCCGAATTGCAGGTTCAGCCAGGCGCCGGTGAATTGCGCGGCTCCGTAGTCGATGCCGGCGATCGCACCTAACAGCCCCAGCAGGTTCAGCCAGCCGGTGTACCAGCCCCACTTGCGGCCGCCGAGCTGCTCCGCCTGGAAGTACAGGGCCCCCGACGTCGGATAGGCAGAGGTGACCTCGGCCAGTCCGGCGCCGACGAACATCACCATGATGCCGACGGCGATCCAGCCCCACATCATCACCGCGGGGCCGCCGGTGGTCAGGCCGAAGCCGTAGAGGGTCATGCAGCCGGACAGGACGCTGATCACAGAGAAGGAGATGGCGAAATTGCCGAACGATCCCATCCGGCGAGTGAGGACGGGGTCGTAGCCCAACTCTCGCAAGTGGACATCATCCGGGGTGGGTTGAGCACGAAGGGAATGATGGGGCGGACCCGAGCGGAACACGAAGACCTCCAGAACAGTCAGGAATCGAGCAGATGGTCGGGGTCATGCCAAGAGGGCCGGGAGAAGGACGCCGGTTTTCTTCGTCATCTGGGACCGGCGCGTGTGTGGCTGCGGGCGTAGGCCAGCGACTCCCTGCGCGCCCGCAGCATCAGCTCCTCACCGCCGTCGGGCCCCGGCGGGCGCTCCGGCACCGATGCCCACGGCTCGCGCGCCGCGTAAGGTCCCATCGCCGTGAAGACGCTCGCGGCTTCGATGTATTGGTGCCCGACCCACAACGCGTAGGCCAGATAGCTCAGGTCCAGCACGGACCGCAGCGCAGGATCCGCTTCCTTGAACCAGTTGCGGAAGGCGGCGAGTGTATAGGCCAGGGTGTGCTCTTGAGCCCACTCCCGTCGCCACAGTGGGTGGACGCCGCCTTGGGCGGTCTGGAGTCGGCACTGCTCAACCTGCGCATACGCCGGAAGGAGCAGCAGCGGGGAGCCCGACGGTGCCCACGAGGCCACCCACCGCCCGAAGTCGATGACGGCCGCGACCGAACCGAGCGGAGGGTGATTTCGGGCGAGCAAGAACTGCAGCATGCGGTGGAAGCTCTCCCGATTATGCGGATCACGTCGACACGCCTGATTCAGCAGTCCCCACGGTCCCGTCGGCAGCAACGGCTCGGGCGAGGGGACGCGGTGCTCTTCGCGCCACTGAGACCCGTCGATCTGCGCCAAGGCCAGCAGGCACACCCACGGAACCGGGTCATGCGGAGCGCGGCGAGCGGCATGCTCCGCTGCCCGGCGGGCCGCGGACTCTAACTCAGCAGCCCCGGCGTGCTGTTGGCGGTGTGCACGCAAAACCCGCTCCACGAGGACCCGGGCCCGCATCACCTGGGCGTCGTAGCACTGCGGGTCTTCGGCCAGCCACACATCCACCACGTTCGATCCGGCAGCAGCGACCGCCAGTACTTGCGTGCGCGCCGTCCTCGCCATCCTCGTACTGGTATTGAGCAGCAGGTCTTGCGCGGCCCTCCACCGCCCGGCCTGCAGCTCCACCAGGGCTACGCGCAACGCGTCATCCGTGCCGGCCGGGTGATACACCGGGCGATACCCGGAGCGCATCACAACGCCTCACCGACATCGCTCCGGCATCTCGCGGCGGCGACTTCTGTTGCGGCAAGCCGCAGCGCCCCCTCCACCAGTCCGATGTGGCTGAACGCCTGCGGGAAGTTGCCCACCTGGCGCTTGAGCTTGGGGTCCCACTCCTCGGCCAGCAGACCCAGGTCGTTGCGGAGCGAGAGCAGCTTCTCGAAGAGCTTGCGGGCCTCGTCCACCCGGCCGATCATCGCCAGGTCGTCGGCGAGCCAGAACGAGCAGGCCAGGAACGCCCCTTCGTCCCCCTCCAGGCCGTCCACGCCGACGCCCTCACCGGCCGTCGGGTAGCGCAGCACGAAGCCGTCCTCGGTGGACAGCTCCCGCTGGATCGCCTCGATGGTGCCGATGACGCGCTTGTCGTCCGGCGGGAGGAAGCCCATCTGGGGGATGAGCAGCAGCGAGGCGTCCAGTTCCTGGGAGCCGTAGGACTGGGTGAAGGTGTTGCGCTCCTTGTCGTACCCGTTCTCGCAGACGTCCCGGTGGATGGTCTCGCGCAGGTCCTTCCAGCGCTCCAGCGGGCCGTCGACATCGCCGGACTCGATCAGCTTGATGGTGCGGTCGACGGCGACCCAGGTCATGACCTTGGAGTGGACGAAGTGCCGGCGCGGTCCGCGGACCTCCCAGATGCCCTCGTCCGGCTTGTCCCAGTGCCTCTCCACCCACTCGATCAACTTCAACTGAAGGCTGGCGGCATGATCGTGCGGATCCAGACCGTTCTCAAAGCCCACATACAGTGCCTCGATCACTTCGCCGTAGACATCGAGCTGCAGCTGTCCGGCGGCGCCGTTGCCGACCCGTACGGGCTGCGAATTCTCGTACCCGGGGAGCCAGTTGAGGTCGTTCTCGCCCAGCTCCCGTTCGCCGGCAATGCCGTACATGATCTGGAGGTTGTCCGGGTCGCCGGCCACTGCCCGCAGCAGCCACTCCCGCCAGGCTCGCGCCTCTTCGCGGTAGCCGGTGCGCAGCAGGGAGGAGAGGGTGATCGCCGCGTCCCGGAGCCAGGTGAAGCGGTAGTCCCAGTTGCGGACGCCGCCGATGCACTCCGGCAGCGAGGTCGTCGGCGCCGCCACGATGCCGCCGGTCGGTGCGTAGGTGAGGGCCTTGAGGGTGATCAGCGAGCGGACCACGGCGTCGCGGTAGGGGCCGTGGTACGTGCAGTGCTCGACCCACTCGCGCCAGAACTCCTCGGTGGCCTCCAGCGACCCTTCCGGGTCCGCCACGGTCGGCGGCTGCTTGTACGAGGGCTCCCAGCTGATCGTGAAGGCGATCCGCTCACCCGGCGAGACGGTGAAGTCAGAGAACACCGTCCCGCCGTCGTTTCTCGCGGCTGCCGAGGTGTCCAGCCAGATGGAATCCGGGCCTGCCACGGCGACCGTGCGACCGTCGATCTTGTGCACCCAGGGCGCCACCGAGCCGTACGCGAACCGCATCCGCAGCTCCGAGCGCATCGGGACGCGTCCGCTGACGCCCTCCACGATGCGGATCACCTGCGGCGCGCCGTCCCGCGGCGGCATGAAGTCGATCACCCGGACCGTGCCGTGGGGGGTGTCCCACTCGGACTCCAGCACCAGGGAGTCGCCCCGGTAGCGGCGGCGTCCGGCGGACTCGGGGCCGACGCCGGGATCATAGGCCGGGCTGATCCGCCAGAAGCCGTGCTCCTCGGTGCCCAGCAGGCTCGTGAAGACCGCCGGTGAGTCGAAGCGGGGCAGGCACAGCCAGTCGACCGTGCCGTCCCGGCACACGAGAGCGGCAGTTTGCATATCGCCGATGAGTGCGTAGTCCTCGATGGGCATGGACATGGCGTATCCGATCATCTGTGTGGGCGCGGGTCAGGGAGAGGTACAGCGTCCAGGAACCGTTCGGTGATGCGGTCCTTGGTGAAGTCGAGTGATCGTTCGTAGGCGGCCTGTGCTGTCTCGCGGTAGGTGCCAGGGGAGCTGAGGAGGGCCCGTGCGAGGGCCAGGAGGGTGTGCGGCCCGTGGCGTGGTCCGGCCAGCAGAGACCGCCCGCGCTCCGTCGGCCCGATGAGCTCGGGCATGGCCCCTGTCCGGTAGCCGATGACCGGCACTCCGACGGCCATCGCCTCAAGGGCCGCCATTCCGAGCGACCCAGGTGGTGACGGGGTGATGACTACTGCGGCCCGCGACAGCCACGCAGGGACGGCGTGCCAGGGGAACTCACCGGACCAGACCATGTGCGGCGCCCGATCTCCGTCGCTCGCCAGGTGCCTGCAGGCTTCCACCAGGGCGATGCCAGCTGGCCCTGTCTTGAGAAAGTGCGTCGCCGCGGCAACACAGACGGGCAACTCCCACTGCCGCTGGGAGGTTGGTTGCTGCTGGGCCGCCTTCAGCAGCGCGAGGATGCCGTCGGAGGTTTCGCCCACCGAGGCCAGGATGCGCAGGTTCCCCGATTGCTGACGCCGCAGGACACTTACCGGGCGCGGCGTCGGAGGCTCATGGAGCAGAGCGTGGGGGACAACATGCCACGTCGATGTATCCCAGCCGTGCTGGCGTGCCGCTGACAGCACCGACATCGAAGGGACGAGCACGGCATCGGCGCGCCGCAGCGCCTCTGCTGCATCGCGGTCATCGGGCAGCCGGTTCACGGCCAGCACACGGCGCACCCCGTCCGGGAGGTCCGCGCGCAACCGGCCCAGGCCCCACAGCGCGTCCGTGAACAGCACCGTGTCGGCGTTGTACTGGGCGATCAGCAACCACAGTTGGCGCTGAAGCCCCGACGTGCATTCGTCGATGGCCTGGCGAAGCTTGTCGGGCGAGCAGGGCAGGCTGATGGGCAGGTCGATCTGCTCCACGACCACACCCGCGAGCCCAGGCCCGGATATGGGTGGGGCTGCGGTGACGATCACCGCCCGGTGCCCGGCCGATGCCAGGCCGGCTGCCAGGGCCGCTGCGGCCTTCTCGGCCCCAGATGCCGCGTTCACGTGCCAGGCCAGGGAGACCACCAGCACACTCCGGCGGTCACACACAGCCGCGAGCTCGCTCTGCGGGGGCGGAAAGGTAGACATTGGGGTTCCTCGCTGGCCTGCTATGTCCAGGGCATTCACAGGCGCACTCCGCTCGCGAGCAACTTCATAGTGGTGCGGGCGCGTTCGGTGACTTCGGCATCATGGACGTGGGTTCCCCACACCAGGCTGTCGGCGGCATCAATCGCCGCCAAGGCCGACAGCACCTTCCGTTCCGGGTCCGTCAGCTCTCGTCCGTATCCGGTGAAGAACATCCGGCGGAGCCGCGGGTGCCGCTCCCACGGTCCTGCGGCCAGATGCACGAAATCGTCCACAGCCAGTGCAGGGCGCGCCTGCTCGAAATCGAGCAGTGCGGTGGATCGGCTGGGGGCGTCCCACAAAAGGTTGTGCTCCTCCGCGTCTCCGTGCACGAAAGCCGTAGGGCACGCCTCCAGATGAGGCAGTTCCCTGGCCAGGCAGAGCACCGTCTCCTGCTCGGCGTCCGTGAGGAGGTCACGGGCGGTAGCCACGGCCTTGGCCGCGGCAGCCGTTCGTGCGCGGACCTCCGCGACGACATCGACTCTGGCCTTACTGGAGACCACCGGAGCGTCGTGAAGCTCGCGCAGCAAGTAGCCCGCCTGGCGGTGCACCTGGATGAGGTCGTTCATGGCCAGCGCCGCCATCGCCACCGTCTGACCGGGGGCTGCGGTAAGAAGCAACGCCAGCTGGCCGGGATCGGTGGCCTGGAGCCGCGGAGCGCGGCCGGGGCCAAGGACGGGTACCGCGAACCGGTAAGCGTGAAGTTCGCGGTCGTAAGCCGCCTTGGTGGAAGAGATCTTGAGGAAGAACCGGGTGCCGTCCGCACAGGTCAGCTCCCAGACCATGGAGCTCGCGCGGCCCCATGAGGCGTCACGCACCACCGTGATCGTGCCGAGCACGCATGAAGCCCAATCGAGCGCGCCTCCGGGAATGCTCGTCCGACGGGCCGCCGCGGGGGTGCCGGTCAATGCGTCCACCCCATCTCCGTGTAGGTACGCCCGGTGGCGATGCCCTCCAGCGCTGGGCGGGTGTCATCGACCAGCGGTTCGCGCCGCGCATGACGTGGGAACCAGCCCAAGTCGCCGCAGTCGTCCGGCTCGTTGACCTTCGGAGCGTTCTGCCACCGGTGGACACGGAACAACAGCTGCATCCGGGGCTGGTGATCGCCGGCATCGAGGAGGTGCACGGTATGAACCAGCTCCAGGTACTCCTCACGGATATCAACGTCGAGCTCTTCCGCAGCCTCGCCAACCGCGTACCGATGGGGGCTCACGAACTCGACGTGGCTGGCCGGAACTTGCCAGGTGCTCACCATGTACAGGGCACCGACGGCACGAAGTCCGAGGAGCACGCTGTTGTCGTGCTCGAACACAAGAGGCGCGCCGATCACGTTCACCTGGTGGCTCATGAACACTCCTCGATGACAGCCTGTCGAATCGCCTGTCCGCCTTCGGGCCGAAGCGGTGCAGGCGGAGCGAAGACCGGAGTGCTGGTCAGGCAGCCGCGGCTAGGAGCCGCGGTCTCCACGAACGCATCGCATCCAGCTGCGCGGTAAGAGCCCCGAAGTCGGTGACAGCCGTTGGATCTTGAGGGAGGAGCCATAGACGTAAGGACTGGCACCCGCCTCGTTGAGAGCGCTGGTCGTCGTAGGGACAATCCAGATGCCGCCCCCCTCACCCTCAGGCGCTCGCCGAGGAAGGTGTCCGTCGCCTGCGGTTCCACCGGTATGTGCAGCCAGCGGTGCAACTGGCACACGAGCGCAGGCCCGACAGTCGCTCCATCCGCGAGCAGAGACTCCAAGGTCGTCAGTCCCAGCGAAGGGCGGACGGAGAGAGTTGCCCATTCTTGACCGGGCAGTGGCTCTGGGTGAGGTGTCTCTCCAAATTGGCACCACCACGGAAATGTGGTTCTGAGCTCTGCGCGCGAAGAGGCGGACGCGAAGCTGGTGGCTGGCATCGCTTCACGCGTACCGGACGGAGGGCTGATGGCCGCCACTCAGGACGGACTGCCCGGACCTCGTCCTGCGGTTGCCGATGCGGTTGGGGGCGACGCTTCGGCCATCGGGGAGGATCGCGCCGGTGTCGTGGAGGAGCACCACGCCGTTACAGAGGAGCGACCAACCTTGTTCCGGGTGCTGAACCCGCACGTGAGCGGCTTCGCGATCAGTCGCGTCGGGGCCTGGACACTGCGGTCGGTGCAAACACATGTAAAAACAGATCCTCTCTGGTCAATTCCTTTGGTGTCTGGCTGGCCAGGAACGAGAAGGGCGGTCTCGGCAGGTACACGGCCTGGGAAGGTGGCTGGCTGGAGTGAACCTGTCGATCGCTGCATCTCCCCTTCCGGTCGCGAACGGTCGCCTCAACGGCTGAATCCGGCCAACACAATGCATCGGTGTGGCACTCCATCTGGCTGAGCACAGAGCCGCAGTACGCCAATGCCTTCTGAAATCAGGGCCGGGTCAGGTCAATTGAGCAGGTGGCGGGGCGTCTACCGGGCTGCTCCCGCTTGTCGGTGGGAGGTTGAGGATGCCTGCCGGGCCTCCTCGCCGCACATCCCGGCGGTGATATCACTGAAGTGATAACGAACAAACGCTGTGTGTTGGTCGAGGGCAGGGGACAGGAGGCGTGATGGTCGGAGAGGAGGATCGTCGCTGTAGCCGGTGTGGTTGCCGGTTGAGTCGGTACAACGCCACTCCGCGGTGCGGGGCCTGTGCTCGTGTCGTTGGGGCCGGCGACGTGGGTCTGCCGTCGTCGAGGGTGCCGGAGCATGTTTGGCGGGATCACCAGGTACGGGAGGCCCTGTCCGCATGGGACCTGGGGAGGATGCTGGGCCTGGTGCGCCGGCTGGCCTCTCTTCGGCAGGAGGACATGGCGCAGATGACGGGGCTGAGTCAATCTGCCTTGTCCATGCTGGAAAATGGAACTCGGTCTCTCACGCACATCGACAAGATCACCAGACTGCTTGATGGACTAGCAGTTCCCCCTGAGCTTGTACGGCTGCCGCTTGCACGTTCTGCCGCCCCACCTCGCACGTTGGCAGGTGATGGTTGCGCTACTCCAGCGCCAGAGGACATCCCGCCCTACGAATGGGAGAGCCCACTCGCTGTCGCGAAGAGAATGAACGCCACCACCTCCTCGAACACTGATCCCGTGACCGTGAAGGTGCTGCACCGGTCGGTGGAGGACATCGTGGCGCAGTACGAGGCCAGAGGCCCGCACCGAATGGCGCCCGAGACAGAAGAGCTACGCAGGTACCTGCAAGAACTCTTGGAAGGCCGACAGCCACCCCGTCAGCAGGAGGCGCTGTTCCGCCTGGCGGCACAAGCTTCCGGACTGCTTGGCTACATGGCGGTGAATGCTGGACGTGCCTCTTTGGCGGAGGCGTACTGCACCGAGGCCGAGGAACTCGCGAGTGCCATTGGCGATCAAGAGCTTTTGATGTGGATCGCGGGCACTAGATCCCTCAACGCCTATTACTCGGGCGATTTCGTCACGGCCGTTGGTTGGGCGGACGCTGGCATAGACCTCGTGCCGGGGCATCCGCAGGCCATCCGGTTGCTGGCCAATGGGCGGGCGCGGGCTCTGGGCAAGATGGGCGACAGGGCGGGAGCCGAACGAGCACTCGCCGAGGCAGAGGAACTGACCGCGCGGCATCGGCTACCTGGCGGGCTGACCTCCTGCATCTCCTTCGCACCGTACAGTCCGGCCCGAACGTTGGCGAATGCTGCTACTGCCCATCTTGCCCTCGGCGACACTCAGCGAGTCCTGGAGTGCGCCGACCAGATTGACGATTTAGTGGAGCAGTCCGATTCTGCATGGAGCCGCGCTTTGGTCCGTCTAGACGTGGCTACGGCACTCCTGAATGGTGCAAGTCCGGAGGTTGAGCACGCGATGGCGATTGGGCAGCAGGTGCTCTCGGCCGGTAGCGGCCCGCCGATCCGTTCTGTCGTTCAACGTGTCGGCGAGTTGAACGCATTTGCAGCACGCTGGCGAGGTCAGCCAGAGGTACGGGAGTTCGTCGAAGCGCTCCAGACGTGGAGGGCGACCCCTCAGACACAGCTCATCGCCAAGGTCTGCGACGATGGCTCAGCCGTGTGACCGATCGAGGAGTAGCGGGTGCAGCAACTCCAGTATGAACAGGCTTCCTTTCCGCCAGCGCCGCCTCCGTCTCTGGCAGATCCGTCAGTGATCGCAGGGCACGACTGGGCCGCCTTCGGCGATGTGAGCGAGATGGTGAATCACTGGGACCGGCCCGGGTGGACGGCATCCACCCGGGCGTACTACTGGATGATCACCTTCCCTGGTGCCTCCGCACTGATCCAGCGCGCTCGGCAGTGCCAGCAGGCGCTGCGATCCCTCGCCTTCGACGACATTGCCGATGACAGTCTTCACCTGACGCTTGGCCGTATCGGGCCGTCGACGGAGATCTCGCTAGACCAACTGGATCTTTTGATCGCTTCCGTCCAGGCCGCCTCCTCATCCATGTCCCTGCAGGCAGTGCCTATGACCGCCTCCCGTGGCGCGATCCGCTTCAGCGTCGCGCCATGGACACCTCTGATCAACCTCCGCATCATGCTCGCCGAGGCAGGGGATAGCGTCGGCCTGCCGCTCCGGAAGCCGACATCGGGCTTCCGCCCACACATCGGTATCAGCTACTGCAATCGCACGATTCCTGCGGCCACTGTCCGGGACATGGTGAGACCCTTGCGCGGCCTCGACGCCGTGGAGGCGGAGGTGCAGCAGGTGCACATCGTCGAGCTGCGGCGCGAGCCGTCGGCTTACCGATGGGACGTGGTCCGCACGCTGGACCTTCTCCGAGAAGGCGATGTAGAGCAGCGCCCGAGCGCCGTTCCGCGGGTCGGCTGACCAGATCGGGCGTCCTCTACGGTCTGGGATGTCGGATTGTGGGGGCTGCTCGTACTGCGGCGCTATCCTTCGCCGGTTGGTGGGATTTGCGCGACCGGATCAAGATCGTGCCACAGAGAGAGTGGGCTGGGCGACGAGCTCGAACCACATTGTCTTGCCGTCAGGAATTGCAATCATTCCCCAGCGCTCCGCGAGGCTGCCGACCAAAAACAAGCCCCTTCCGCATGTGCCGTTGAGGTCAGCGTCGGCTTGCCGAGTGGCAGGCGGGGATGGATCACCATCTTGCACTTCCACCCGCAGCACAGGCCATGTCCATGTGACACGGACTGAAATCTGGGCCGCCCGTGTATGTTGAATTGCATTAGAGACGAACTCACTCACCAACAGAGTGGCTGTGTCGCTGAGTTCGCCTGCTCCCCAGATAGATAGAGCCTCACGTACGCTGGCGCGGACCTCTGTCACGAGGGCGGCGTCGGCCACAAGCGCCACCTCCAGGCACTGTGGGAGGCCATCCACTACATCGGCCATCTGGCAACCGCCTCTCGTTCGCCCGCTACTCGCACAGTCACGCGTAGCAATCGACTGTGTGCCAGGGTGCGCTCTCGCGACGGCCGTGCCCACCGCGGCGGTCATATCACTCGTGTGATATCGGCTTGGGGGATGCTGAAGGGGCCAGGTTCTGGACACCAAGCTGGAGGCAGGCTCATGCACGGGGACGAACGGCGGTGCACCAGGTGCGGCTCCACCCTGAGCCGTTACAACCCAGAAGCGAAATGTGGACCATGTTCACGGCCAACGGTCGCGTGGCCTTCTGTACCGCCGCGTGTGTGGCGAGATCCCCAGGTACACCGAGCGTTGGCGGCCTGGGACTTTGGGCAGGTCAGCCGCCTTGTACGCGAACGTGGATCGCTGCGGCAGGAGGACATCGCCCTCCTCACGGGGGTGCCTCAGCCGTTTCTCTCGATGATGGAGAGGGGGACCCGCAGGCTGACGCATATCGACAAGATCATTAGGTTCCTGTCAGGGCTTGGCACCCCACCAGAGCTCGTTAAGGTCCCACTGCCCGCTGCACCATTTCGTCCCCCTCAACTGTCCCCCGTCACTGCGGCTACGGACGACCAAGACCCCGATCTCCCGTGGACGGTGGACCGTATGGTGACGGCACTGAACCAAGCGGTAGGAGGTGGGGCAATGGATCGTCGCGGCTTCCTTGCAGTGAGCGGAATCGCGCTGACGGCATACGTGCACAACTGGAGTGTGGCTGAGGCGGAACCACTCGTTCGGCTGCAGAAGGGCAGCAGGGTCTCCAACGAGCTGCTGCTGTCTCTCCAAAAAACGACAAACCATCTTCGGGGAATGGACGCGAGTTCTGGCAGCGGTACCGTCGCGAAGCTCGGGGACGATCACCTGAGGCTTCTTCGAGACATCGCCAAGCACGGTACGTACGACGAGGCTGCGGGCCGAAGGCTTGCCGGGATCATTGCGGATACAGCGACGCAAACAGGATGGTTCACTTTCGACTCTGGGGAGCCTGACGAAGCCCAGTCCTACTTCCTGGCGGCCCTCCGTGCTGCCGGCGCGTCAGGTGATCCGCGATTGGGCGCTGGCGCGCTGTCGTACATGGCGATTCGCGGATATTCCACAGGGCACCCGCGAGACGCCGTCACTGCTGCACGGGCGGCCCTCGACAAGGTCAAGACGCTGAATGCCCCGGCCTTGGAAGCGATGCTGCTCACCCGGCAGGCCCGTGGGCACGCCATGCTCGGCGAGCAGCAGGCGGCCCTCAAGGCGTTGGGACAGGCGACGGAACTATGCACACGGGGGCGATCTGAGCACGACCCGCACTGGCTGTATTGGATCAATGACGGGGAGATCCAAGGGCAAGCTGGCAGCTGTCACCTCGCCCTCGGTAACCCACAGCAGGCGATCAGCAGTCTCGCCCAAGCCAGAAGGGCGCTCAATCCGGCCGATGTTCGGACCCGAGCATTGTTCCTCTCCCGCGCAGCCACTGCCCAATTCCGAGAAGGCGACATAGAAGCCGGGTGTGCCACGGCCAACGAAGCCATGGACCTCGCCGAGCATCTGCAGTCTGCTCGGCTGAACGAGCACGTCTATTCCATGGCCGGCGAGCTCAGAACGGCCTGCAACACCCCGTACGCTCGGGAGCTGATTGAGCGGTCTGTTCTCGTCACAGGTAAGGCGGTACCGCGGTGACCGAGACCCCGTCGGCACTCGTGCTCTGGGACATCGACAGGACCCTGCTCTACGTCGGTAATATTGACCGGCAGGTATACCGCGAAGCCTTCTTCGAAGTGGTTGGACGCCCAGCTGAGCGACTCCCCGCCCGTGGCACGGGGGTGACAATGCCCCTCGCGATCCGCAGCCTGCTTAGGGAGAACGGCGTGCCAGCCAGCGAGGTGCCGAATCTATTGCCGCGCATAGCGGAATTGCTGCCAAGACGCCTTGCCGATCACATGGCAGACCTCCGAAGCGAGGGCGTACTTATGCCAGGTGCTGTCGCCGCCCTGAGGGCAATGCGTGCCCACATCGGCTTGGTCCCCACGGTGCTCACGGGCAACCTCAAGCCGAACGCGATCTTGAAGCTCGAAGCCTTCGAGCTTGACCAGTTCGTGGATGTCGAGATCGGGGGGTACGCCTCTGACAACGACAACCGGCCGGCGCTCGTTGCCATTTCCCAGAACCGCGCTCAGGCTAAGCACGGCACCACGTTCGACCGGTCCAATACCGTGATCATCGGCGACTCCCTCGAAGATGTCCGTACGGGGCTTCAAGGCGGAGCAGCTGTCATCGCCGTTGCGTCCGGCACGACTCCCGCAGCGGCGCTCCAGCGGGCAGGAGCCGACGTTGTGCTCGATGGGTTGACCGACATCCAGCGGCTAATGAACGCACTTTCGGAGCTATTTTCTCCGAGCGAACGACTCTAACGGGATTCGGAGTGCCAGCCCCGGCGACGTATTCCAGCAGGCCCGATGCGGATCGCAGTCCCCCTGTGCTGGTAATGGCCGTTCAGAACCTCCGCGCGATGGCGGGCTGCGCCTCTTCGGTGGCGACGAGTACCGGAGCAAGCCCCGCTAGGTCCGGTATCGATCGGGGCAAATGGTACCGCCATAGATCTGCCCGATGCATCCTGGTAGCGAGGCAAGGCCAGCACATACGCTGTATAGCCTGATCCAGTCTTCTCGTGCTCAAGGAACGCATCATGAAACCAAACCTGACTACTGAGCACGTTACCTACACGGATGGCTGTCACCGGTCCGTGATCGGCGTGCACCTGGTGCTGCAGCGCGCGGGGCAGGTGCTTCTCGGGCTACGGTCAGGAACGGGTTGGCGGGACGGCCACTTTCACGTGCCTGCCGGCCACCTGGAAGCCGGCGAGACAGTCACGGCTGGCGCAGTCCGCGAGGCTGCGGAGGAGCTCGGCCTGGTTTTGCGAGAGGAGGACCTCGAACTCGTGCACACGGTGCACCACTGGACGGCCGAAGACGAACCTCGCCTCCAGCTATTCTTCCATGTACGTTCCTGGGACGGCGAGCCGGTCAATGCCGAACCGGACAAGTGTGCGTACCTTGCGTGGTTTCCCATGAATGCATTGCCCGAACCGATGGTGGATTTCACGGCCGTAGCTCTAAACGAGTTCCCCCAGGGGCGTGCCTTTTCGTGCGTCGGCTGGCCGAAGGGCTCTATGCAGCGTGAAGAAATTGCTAGCGATCAGTCGAGCACCTGAAGACTGCGGGGCGGTCTCCGGTCTCTTGCTGCAGAACCGGAGACCGCCCATCAGCAGCTACTCCGCGAACACGAGCTTCTGTTCCGCAAGGATGTCGCGCCCGAGCACGGCGAGGTACACCTCGTCCACACTGCCGTAGGACGCATGAGAGACGTCGAGCCCCAGTGTCTCGGCGGCCCGGCGTACGGAGCCTTCGTCAGGGCCTTCCACCTCAAGGAACGTCGGCAGGTCCGGCCACGTGTCGATATCAAACGTTACGCCGGCGAGCGTCCACTCTTCGCGGTAGTTTTCCTGGTAACGCAAGGCGGTGAAGCCCATTGCTTCCAGTAGGGTCTTCGTGGCATCGAATGAGCCGACCTCAACCTCGCTTTCGAGCGTAGTGTCGATTGCTGAGAGTTCCGATGTAGTCTGCTTGTAGGTGAGGAAGGTCTTATCGCCCTGCTGCCGCAAACGCAGCCAGCCGCCGCGGGCCTCAATGTCGTCATTCTTGAAAACGATGCGACGCATAAGCGTACGCGGCATGGAGCACGTGGCGGAACGCGCAACCAATTGATTAGCGATCTTGGTCGCGTCGACGTTGAGGAACCGTGCTTCGAATTCAGTCTGCATCGCAGCCCTTCTGCTGGTTAGTCGCGATGAGCAAGCCCATGCGGTGGGTGTGCTCGTGAAGTTGCTCGACATGCGGTGCTTCAAGGAAGGGAGGCGTGTACGTTTCCCATTCGATCGCCCAGTCAGGAAAGAAGCGCCGCATTTCTCCTTCCTCTGGGTAGTGCTCGCACGCCAGGTGCCATGGTTCGACGGGCATCATGTACTCGGCAGCGAAGACGCCTCCGCGCGGCCGGCACGAGCGCTTCATCGCGGCGATGAAGTCGCCGAGCGGGCGGCGATGATTGATGCTGTAGTGCCACGAACAGCTTGTCCAGACTGCATCTGTGGCGTCCAACTCGTCTGGCAGATCGAGGATATCGGCCTCGACGATCTCAACTCGGCCCGATAGATCCTCGTCGGCCAGCCGTTTGCGCAGCCCGGGCATCGATGCCTCGGTGCGGCCGGGTAGGACGACAGGTCCTCCATCGAGAGCGCTCTTGTTGCGTTCCACGGCCAGCACGCGAACCCCCAGTCTGGCCAGAGGCAGGACGAACTTGCCGTCCGACGCACCGACGACACACACCGACTGCATACCCCGGTTCACCACGAGGTCGAGAAAGATCGGGAAGAATGTGCGGGTCTCCTGCCAGAGGCTGGGGGAAGGCGCCACGCTCAACTCGCTTTCGTTGACTCATAGATGACGTCCGGGATGCGCGTCGCGAACTCATCATTAGCCCGCGGTTCGTAGAGGATTTCGTGTCGTGCTTTGTCCCAGCGGAACGCGTTCACGTCACGGCCCACTGCCTTGCAGGAGACGGTCAGACCGCCCCGCGGGTCGGACTCGATACGGTCGAGCCAGCCATCAGCGACGAGGTTGGAACACCTCTCGCCGGCCGACTCTTGGGACAGGTCCGAGTCGTAGAGGATGCTGATCGACAGGCCGGCGTCGCTGATCTGCTGGTGCAGCGTTCTGTAACGGGCCGGGTCACTCACTTCAAGGCTCGGGTTTGCTGCCGCATTCCCGACAAGCCGTAAGGCGTGGAGTTTCAGCTCTGTGACACCGTGATCCTGGAGCAAACGGGCTAGTGGCACCACATCGTTGAGGTTGTGCTCTGTGACGGTCATGGTCGCGCCGGTCGCGATCTCAAGCGTTACCGCGAGATCGATCATCTCCATGGCGCCGTCGAAGCTGCCACGCTTCCGGATGGCATCGTGGCTGGGCTTCAGGCCATCGAGGGAGATCCGCAGCTTGTCGAGCTGCGGAGCGATTGCTTCGAGCGCGCTGTGGTATCCACGGTGGCCGTTGGTGCAGATCTCTACCCGGAGGCCGAGGTGCTTGGCGTGTGAGCACACGTCGTCGATGTACGGATAGAGGAGCGGTTCACCGCCGAGCAATGTCACGGCTTCAAGTTTGTAGACCTCTCGGAAGTGATCGAGAATCCCGCTGGCTTCATCGAGGCTGAACTGCCCTGCATCTTTGAGGAGTTCGCCGTGGAAGCAATGCTTGCAAGAGAAGTTGCAGCGATACAAGAGTTGCAGATAGAGCATTCGGACGCGGCTGATTCCTGCGATCTGGTCGAGCATGGTTCTCAACTCCTTTGACGAAGGCGGTGACCACCAGTTTTCGTTCGCCGACGTTGGACGGGACTGGGCTACGGCCAAGGAAGAAGTTCAGCGGGTCTGGCAGTGGTGAGGGAGCCGTCTTCCGCCTGGAAGACGACTACATGGGCAACGCGCTGATCACGTAGCAGTTCACGGCAGCCTCCGCATGGCGACGTGATGGAGAGGTTGTTGCCGTCGCGCATTACCGCGGTTGCTGCTGCCAGGTTGACCGCACCGGCTGTGAGTGCCATTCCGATGGCGACGGCTTCGGCGCACACCGAGCAGTGACTGCAATTACGTGACCGGACGTGCACGGCGCTGAAGATTCGCCCATCGCGGGCTAGCACTGCGGCGGCCACTGTCACTCGATCTGGATCACTGTGCCGCAGAGTCTGACGGCAGGCGTCCACCATTGCCTGTAATCCGGTTGGAGGTGCTGAGGGGGCGGGGGCAGTCTCCATCTTCAGCGCCCTCCTGAAGGTGAGTTTGCAGGAAGGCCGTGGCTGGGCGGCGCCCAAAGCAGATGCCCGTCTTCACTGAAAACGGGAGGGCGCGGCCACGCGTTGGCGACCCAGTCGCCTAGCGAGTAGGCACCGACGGCGTCAAAGCAGACGAGGTCGCCAGCCTGCAGACGCCCAGGGGTGGTAACCGTGCCGAAACTGTCGCTGCGGTGGCATAGGGGGCCGACGAGCTTCATCATCTCGGCCCCTCCCTTGCCTGCTAGGTCGAAGGCGATGGGGCGTGTCTCATTGCTCCGCCAGCAGTGCAGTCCGTTGGTTCCAAGGTCGACCACAGCGTGCCGGCGGGTGCCGTCTCGGCGTACCGCGATCACCTTCGCGACGGCCACCATCGCCGGTTCCGCGAGATAGCGCCCGGGCTCGAAGATCAGGCGCGTCACGCCGAGGCTTGAGAGCCGAGCAGCATGCTTGTGCACGACCGTGGTGATCCCGACCAGATCTGGTGCCTTCTGCTGACTTCTCGGTGTGGGCAGCCCCAGGACTTTGACCAGGTCGAACAGCGGGCCCGTACGACGCTTCGTCACCCATCCAGATGCGAGCCCGCCCCCGAGGTCCAAAGTGTTAACCGTGACGCCAGCACTGCTGAGACGTCGCAGAAGGTTGCACAATTTGCTGAGCACGACGTCGTACCGTGCTGCAGAGACCAGCTGACTCCCGAAGTGCACATGCAGTGCCTCCAGACGCACCGCCCTGTTGCCGGCGAGTGTCCGGGCTGCCGCGAGGATCGCATCACCGTCGCACGACCAGCCGAACTTGGTGACGCCACGCTTCCAGTGCTCGGATGGGTCACGACCGAGTTCTCCCGAAACGGAAGGAATCGTAACTCTCAGGCCGATCGGGAGTGGCTGCGCCTCCTGGTCCCTCCGGGCGACGATGCCGATCTCGGTATCTGTCTCGAGGTTGACCAGCCGTGGTGCACTGGCAACCTCGTCGACGATGCTCTGCAAAAGTCCGTCTGCACACTTCCCGATCCCGTTTACCACGATTCGATCAGGGGCGTGGCGCCGCCGGGCAGCCGCCCACTCCGCGGGTGAGGTTATTTCTGACCCGACCCGGGCTTCCGCGATTTGGTCGCACAGCGCGGGGAGATAGTTGGTCTTATATGAATAGTAGGTCTCGGTTGGGAACGGCAGGCTGGAAGTGAACTGGCGGAACCGCTGCAGCGCCGAGGAGAGCCGATCCTGTGAAAAAATATAGAATGGCGTTTCTTGTTGTCGGCCAAGGGTGAACGCCTGAGAGTGCAAGGAATCAACCACGTGCTGTCTCCGTCTGTTTGAGGAACCGGGCGATTTCCGTGGCCACTTCGACAGCATCAAGACCGTTTGTGTTGAACGGGGTTAAGCCGAAGGACTCGTACGTTTGACGAGTGATCTCGACGTTGGATTCCTCCAGTCGAGACCAGTAGCTCAGGCCCTGCTCCTGCTCGCGCTGGGTGAGCCTCTTCTGCCGTACAGCTTCGTCCACCGTGAGGAGGATGGTCATGTGCGGTACGAGCGCATGCGCCCAGTCCACTGCGGGTGGTTGAGTAACGCCCAGCGCTGCATGAGTGGCCAGAGTCCGGTAAAAGTAGCTCTCGACGACGACGTCCTGGCCGGCGTTCAAAGCATCGCGGACCTTTTCGGATGCCGAGTAGTTCGTCATCATCCAGAAGTGCAGTCGCGGCATGACGAGCCGCTTTTTATCGAGGCTCACGCGGGTTTTCTCGAAAGCGGGAATGAGTGTGGGGATGAGCGTCGCCCTGAGCGTGTCTGCAAGTATCGGTGCCACGGTGCTCTTACCCACGGCGCTGAGCCCTTCGAGTACGTAGAACCTGGCCTCCGGATCCCGGGACGCGTTTGGTCCTCTCTCTAACCTGGCGCGGCGGCGTGCGATTTGCGGCGAATCCGACAACTCCCGTGCTCCCTTCGGCAGGCAATTCAATGTCTAGTTTGTGGTGTGCGAAGCGTTGCGAAGGCCAGGGAAGGACAGCGCCGTAGTCCGGCATACGCATTGGCGAACACTGCGCCTGGTAGTTGACCGGCCGACGATTCAGCGTGCTCGTCGAGCCGGTATTCGGCAATTGCGCGAGTGATATCACACCAGTGATACGAGGTTGGTCTGTTCGGGTGAGAGCGATGCGGACAGGGGGAGCACCCTGCTCAGAGGGCACGGTGGGTCCGGATTCGCGAGAGTTTTCCCTCGCTTGGTCCGAGGCTCCAGCGGCGACTGCCCGTCCTCAATCGAGGGCGAGCCCTCGATCAGTCCTACCTCCTCGGCAGAAGGACGACGGGGCTGCCGAGGAGCATGGAGCGAACCCCTCGGGGAGGAAGAAGCGAGGCTCACCAAGCGCACGTAGGAGCTGGCGGTCTCCGGAGAAGCGGGTGCGGGCGTGCAGCCAGCGGTGGTTGTCGAGCAGATAGCCCTGCCCGGCCTGAAGGGTGATGCGGTGCTGGCTGTCGACGATGGCTCTGTACAGGTGGGGGAGGTACGGATGGGCGATCGGACTCCACCGGGCCAGGACGTCCTGGCGCAGGCGTATGGAGATCCGTCCGGCGGCGTGCGGGGTGATGACCTGGGTGGCGTGGCCGCCACCGGCCCCGAAGTACGCAGTTCGGGGCTGAGCGAACGTGTCAGCTGCATCTCGGCAGCTGTCTATGAGCCGCGCGTGAACATCCCGACCGTCGGCGAGGAGGACGTCGCCTCCTGTGGGCGCAGGCCGCAGGCACACCAGGAGCATCAGGCGTGGCGGCCTAGGTATGCCGGATCGCTCGGTATGCGCTCGCAGTTCGCCGCTGCCGAGTCCGGCCAAGCCGGCACGCTGGGCGCGGCTACCCGTGTCCCGGATCAGGGTCAGGCCGTCCGGTGCACTGTGCGGGTGCGGTGCTACGGCAAGCAGTCGTGAAGCCAACGCCAGAACCTCCTGCCGCGTGTGTAGCCCGTCGACGGTGGCGAGCCCCGTCTCGCGAAGTCGCGCGGCGATCATGCCGTCGGCCTGTGATGCACCGATGTTCACGTGGTGGTCAGTGAAGAACGTCACGCAGTCCGTTGCGGCATCGCGCATCGAGTACTCCTTCGATCGAAGTCGATGTGCCCAGGGTGAGAAGTTGTGCGGGCGCGGTAAAGCGACTGTTTGTCGACTCGGGCAAATCGCCTACCACGGAACTGGGTTGGGGGCCGCGTGCTACGTTCCGAGGGCCCGGGTTACACACCGCAGGACGAGGACTGTCATGACGTACAAGCCGCCGCTCTGGCCCGTCTCCGTTAAGGGCGTCGCTCTTGACGCGCAGGGCCGTGTGTTGCTGCTGAGGAACGAGCGCGACGAGTGGGAGCTGCCCGGCGGTCGTCTGGAGATCGGCAGCGTGGATGGCGCCGTACCGATGGACACCAGTCCCGAGGCCGCGCTGGAACGGGAGATCCAGGAGGAGACCGGCTGGGAGGTCAAGGCAGGTCCCCTTATCGACGGCGGCGTCTGGATCTACCAGCCCATCCCCGGGCGGAGGGTGCTGATCGTCACCTACGGCTGCACCCTACTGACCCCTGACCGGACGCCGGTCGTCAGCCACGAGCACAAGCAGCTGGAGATGTTCGCCGCCGGCGAGGTGGCTGGCCTGAACATGCCCGACGGATACAAGCAGGCAATCGCCGGCTGGTATGGCCGCAGGAACACGAATCCGGCAGACTTGGACGACTGCGAGCGGATGTAGCCGACATGGCCGGGGGCGAGAACGCGCGACGAGGAGAAGTGAGTGGGTCCCCGGTTCCGAGGTACTCGGCCCGGCACGCCCAGTGGCACTGGGCTACACCACAGGCCCAACTCATCCTCGCCACCGGGGACCTGTCCAGCATCCTGCGGTTCTACCGCCGGGTGCACGGCCTGAACCAGTCGGCGCTTGGTGAACTCCTCGGTTACGACAAGACTTACATCTCCGCCCTCGAACTGGGGAAGCGCGTCCTCGAGGATGTCGGCTCTCGTCGCCGGGTCTGCGACCTCCTACAGTTACCGCCCCATGTCCTCGGGATCACCGATCCCGCCGACACGGACTTTCGCGCAATGCTGCAGTTCGGCGAGTCCACCGTCCGGCTCGCTGAGATCGCCCGGCAGTCCGGCCATGCCGCCGAAGCCGTCTCCGAACTGTGGCCGCTCGCCGCTCGTCTCGAAGCACGCATCGAAGATGGCCACACCGAGCGCGATGTCCTGCACCTGCTCGCGCGAGCCCGCGTGAGTCTCGGTGTTGCCCTGGGCAACGTGCTTCCCGAAGAGCGACTGGCCACGGCGGCCCATTGGACCGGCAAGAGCTTGCAGATCGCCGAGTACTTCCAGGACCGGGGCATGACCTCGTACGTACTGCGCATGCACGGTAACGAGCTGCGCAAGGCCAACCTGCGGGGCGCGGCAGTCCAGCGGCTGTGCCGTGCCGCAGCTACAGCACCCGACCACAACGCACGGGCCGCAGTTCTGCCGCTCCTCGCCAGGGCAGCCGGCGCGCTGGGCAACGGCCCCCTCTTCGACCGGGTGATGCGGGAAACCGAAGAGCTGCTCTCCTGCGTAGATCACACCAGCCTGTTCAATCCCTTCTCCCTCCACGAGATCCGCCTGCGCGGTCTGGTCTCCACCGGACGAACTGACATCGCCATGCGGCTGGTGGAGCACAGTCCGGTACCTACGACGATCGTGGCTCCGCAGTGGCGTGTCATCGAGTCGATCACTGTCGCGCACGTCCAGCTGCTCGCTGACGACCGCAGCGGAGCCGCCGAGTCGCTGGACGTCGCGGCCCAAGAAGCGGTCATGCAACGCCTTCCCCACCAGCTTCAACGCATCATGCGGACTGCAGGGACGCGGCTGCCGGCCGTACATGCCGCTGCCTCTCAGTCTCTGGATCGGATACGCGGCGAGATGGCCGCCTAGCTACTTGCCCCTGAATAGGAGTTCGTCCAGCTGGGAGGCGGTGCAGAGGACGGGCGCTGTTGGCGGGTGCCGACGAGGCTGGCATCGAAGTGGGCTGATTCCCGCCAAATCGGGGTCCTCGGTGTGACGACTATCAGGCGGCCGATCAGGAAGGCCGGCTGTAGGAGTGGAGCCGGTCGACCTGTACGAATCCAGCCCGGTTGTATAGCCGGTTGGCGGCGGTGCGATCCCGGTCGGGGCCCCAGGCTGTGCGTCGTCGTCGACGTACAAGATCACTTGCTCGGCTCCGAGCCTCGCCAGCAGATCCACGAAGGAGCCCAGCAGAGCGAGCCCTGGAGCAGGCTGTCCTCGCCTCCGGGCAGTCGTATCGTCGCAGAGGCGCAGTACTGACCGATCTTGCCGCCATCGGTGCGAAGCGGGGTGACCCTGAACAAGTCGTCGAGTACGGGCGGGAAGCCACCCAGCTGGCCCAAGCCTCATCTGTTCAAGCACTTCGCGGACCCCAAGCCGGGCTACGTCGCCGACTGGTCCGACCTCCCGAAGTGGCAACGGGAGACCGACGCCGACATCTTCGAGGCAATCGAGAAGGCTCACGGCTGATCCTCCGCGAGGTCGGGTGGACCATCACGAGGTTTAAGGCTCCGACGCCTTCGGCGTGCCGGGGCCGCCTGGTTAGGCGTTCTGCAGTATCGCCCTCGTCGTCATCGTTGATGCCGTGAAGCGATCCGACCAGCAGACCCGGAGGATGCTGCTCCCTCACCGCAGCATCCTCTGAGCTCTAGCCAGTCACGGTCGGAAGCCGTCAGTATCTATGGCGCGAGCCGGTTCGGCCCCCGGAATCGACCAATTCCGAGCTTCCGTGACGTCCAGTCATAACATCTAGAGTCAAATTCCATCTGCCAGGCATCGGGTGCCCGCCCTAGGGCCATGCACTCGCCTGTGCGCCATGGCTTCGGGCGCCGCTGTGTTCGCGTCGGGCTCCAACGAATAGAGAGAGGGGCGTTCCCGTGCCCGAGAAGGTCACCAAGGACAAGGTGCTGTGCTACGTCGTGCGCGACGGAAAGCTGCTGGTGTTCCGGCACACCGACTACAGCTACGAGGAAGTCGGCATCCAGGTTCCGGCCGGCAGCATCCGCGAGGGTGAGACGCCCGAGGCGGCGGCTCTGCGCGAGGCTCGCGAGGAGACCGGCCTCAAGGACTTCAAGATCGTGCGGAAGCTCGGCGAGACCGAGTACGACATCAGCCCGTACCGGTTCGAGGTCCAGCGCCGTCACGTCTTCCACCTGGAGCTGACCGAGGCCACCACGGAGCGGTGGGCCAGTCAGGAGGACCACGACGGAGAGCAGGAGCCCACGCAATTCGAGTGCTTCTGGGTCCCACTGGAGGCCGCTCACATTCTCCAGTCCGGCCAGGGCGCCCTGCTGGGTCGTTTGTGCGACTGATCCCAATCCGCTCACGGCCACCCAGGAGGCAGGCGATGCACCGAACAACTGGACTCAGATCGTCCGTCTGTGCCGCGTCCTGGATGCCGAGGAAACCGCCAGCGCCGTATCAGTGATCTTGAAGTTGCGCGGTGACACCTGACAATGGTTCGAGAGTACGGCGAGAGCTTTGAGGCGGTTTGGAACACAGCGCGCCCCCGGGCGCCCGAGAGTCAGGAGCACCACCACAGTGGGCAGGACTGAGTACTACAACGACCCCGCCGCTCCCAAGGCCAATACTCTTATCCCCGCCAGCAACCTGCTCGTCGTCGACGAAAGCAGCGCCATCCTGCTGCAGCGACGCCGCGACACCGGCCAGTGGGCCCTGCCCGGCGGAGCCCAGGACATCGGCGAGACTGCGGCGCAGTGCGCAGTACGCGAATGTCTGGAGGAGACCGGCATCATCGCCGAGATCACCGGCTTCCTCGGCGTCTACACCAACCCCAACCACATCGTCGCCTACACCGATGGCGAGATCCGCCAGCAGTACGAGAACACTTACATCGGCCGGCCGGTCGGCGGCGAGCCCACCATCAACGACGAGGCGGACGGCGTCCGCTTCGTCCATCCCGCGGACCTCGACCAGTACGACATCCACCCCAGCATGCGCCAGCAGATCGGCGACTACCTCGCCGGCAACTATCCGTACCTCGGCTGAGCCGCCAGCGCCGCCTCCACCCGCTCGACGGCCGCAAAGATCTGCGGCGACGCCCGACGGATGAACCACCCCACCACACTGCCAGTCCCATAGCGGCTCAAAATCTCCGCCACCCGCTCGTTGGCAGTAGTCCGATCCCCGTCGGGTGTCGTCGTCATGTCGCACCACACCAGTGCGTCCACCAACCGCTGGTCCTCCAGCAGCGGAAACTCCGTCTCCAGCACCTCCCGCAGGCCGCGCTCCTCCGCTTCGAGCAGCGCGTACGAGTGGTTCGCCACCAGCCGCGTCAGCCGTTCCTCGGCACCATGAGCATCGCGGAGGAACCGAGCGCCGTCGAGAGGGTGGAACCCCGTCTTAGCCAGCCTCGGCGCGTACCCGACGTCATGCAACACAGCTGCCGACGAGAGAAGGCCGGCATCGTCGCCCACGACGCCTGCGAGGTCGAGAGCGCGCTGAGCGACACCCCGTGAGTGCGCCCAGCCTCGGTGCACCGGTCTGTGCGAAGTACCGGTGGGCGGATGGGCATCAGCCCACCGGTCAAGCGGGTCGGCTGTAGGAGTGGAGCCGGTCGACCTGCACGAAGCCAGCTTGGTCGTACATCCGGTTGGCGGCGGTGCGATCCCGGTCGGGGTCCCCAGGCGGTGCGTCGTCGTCGACGTACAAGATCACTTGCTCGGCTCCGAGCCCCGTCAGAAGATCCGCAGAGGAGCCCAGCACAGCGAGCCCCAGCCCCCTGCGGCGCGCTGCGGGTGCAACGGTGATCCACCACAGCACGCCAATCCCCGCCTGTGGCCGGCCGATGATGGCCTCGGCTACCAGTTCCTCGCCGTCGCGGACTTCCAAGCGTTTCCCCAGCGGCTCGTCGCACGGGCTGACGGTGTAGTTGCCAGCGCGCGGCAGTTCCGTCAAGGGGGTGCTCGCCCTCATGTAGCGCCACAGGTCGCGGCCAGTGAACCCAGCCTCCACCAGGACCCGTGCTGTCACTGGGCGGTGCCCGACCGGTAGGCCCTCCATGCCAAGGGTCAGCGCGGATGCCATCTCAAAGGCATAGACCGTACGGGGCCCCAAGGTGTCGAGGACATGCCTGATCATTGCGGCAACGACGTCGATGTTCTCCTGCGCGTGGAGCCATAGCACCATCCCCGCGGCGTCGGAGGGGCGGGTGGCATAGGAGATGACACCAACCAGGTTTCCAGCGCTGTCAACTGCAACGTCGGTGCGCGGAGCGTCCAATTCGCCCCACCAGCCACTGTCCACTGGGGATCGGCCCGCCAGCGCCTCCGCCAGCATCTCCGGCGTGGCCCGCGGCTGCCCGGCGATCCGGTCGGCCTCCACCAACAGCAGCACCGCCTCTTCGTCGCCAGGCGTATAAGAGCGCAACCGTACGGGTGTCGTCTGACCTTGCGCCCTCACTGCCATACACGCCTCCGGCGGAAATGGGGATCTTCGTCCACCAGCCTGCCAACTACCTGACCCCGACTCCAATACCCGATCTTTTCTCGGCGCTGATGCTGCGCTGCTGCGGGCGCTTGCTCTGGTCTTGATCAAGCGCACCAAGCCAGGCAGGGAGCCGTACCGGGTGTCGGTTGGCGGCGGGGTCGAGGATGATGATCCGACCATCGAGGATGCCCTCCACTGAGAGGTGTTCGAGGAACTCGGCGGCAAGCTTGACCGCGCCGAACTCGTCCACCTGATCACCGACGAGCTGGAGTCCGGCATCGGCGTCGAGCACATCTTCGCCGCCCGCCTGGAGTCCATGGACCTGGCGGCCCGGACGGGCACTGAGTTCGCTAAGCCGGAACGAGGCGGCTACGAGGTGGAACGAGTGCTCTTCACCGCCGAGGCCGTGCGCGGATTGAACCTGATGCCGCCGGAGCTGGCCGAGTTCATCGCCACCAATACCGACGCAATCGCCTCCGTCCTTGATATGCCGATCCGCAAGGCGTGAGCGCTGTGAAGCGCATGCCGGACGCCGTCAGCCTCAACGGCCCCGACAACGTCGGCAAGACCACCCAATTGCGGCGCCTGGCCGAGCACTGGAGCGGCTTCCAACCACTGGGTGTGGTTCACGAGCACGACCCCGAACCCTGGGTGCGGGCGGCTTACGCCACATGGTGGTTCGAAACGTCCACCACGCTGGAGCTGACTGAGATGCTGCTGGCCGACCACGCCAAGCGGGCCGCGGCCCGCGAGGCGGGGCGAATCAGGCATCGGCGCCGCAGCGAACACCCTGAATCCGGCCGCTGTAGCCCAAGGCGCTCGCTGACGGTCGGGGTCAGGGTCCTTCAAGCGTGTTGCGGAGGTGGGCGGCAGCCCTGGGGAGCGGTACCCGAGTCTGGTCACCGGATTGCATGTCCCGGAGCGTGACTTCCCCGGCGGCTTGTTCGTCGGGGCCGTACAGAACGGTGATTCGGGCGTTCTGCTCGTTGGCCCACTTGAGCTGTTTGGCGAGCTTCGTGGAAGAGCCCAGGTAGGTGCCCACGCGCAGGCCCTCATCGCGGAGTTCGGCGGCCAGGCGCATGAGGTCCTCTTCGCCGCCGAGCACTGTCAAAGCTACGTCGAGGCCACGTTGCTCGGTGAGCTGGGAGCCCTGGATGGCAAGGATGCGCTCGACACCGATGGATCCGCCGCAAGCAGGGCGGTCAGGCCCCCCCAGGGAAGCGACAAGTTGGTCGTACCGTCCCCCGGCAGCAATCGAGCCCGGGTATCCGGCAGCCTCCACCTCGTAAATGACGCCTGTGTAGTAGTCGAGGCCGCGCACCATGCGGGGGGCGTAGACAATGTGCTCGCTCGCGAGGCCGGCACTGGTGGTCAGCTCAATGAGCCGGTCGACCTCGGCGAGCCCGGCTTTGCCCTCTTCCGTTGCGTCCAGTCGCTCCCGGACACGGTCCGGGGTATCGGCGGCAACGTCACCCACAAGCGCCTCGGCAACTTCAGGGGTGAGGCCCCGGTCCACGGTGAGTTCCTTGGCGACGGCCTCGGCACCGATCTTGTCGAGCTTGTCGAGCGTACCGAGGACGCCGGGGCCGCCGGCCGGGTCGATGCCGTAGACATCCAGCAGGGCGTAGAGCGCCTTGCGGCTGTTCACCATGAACGTGAACTCATGCACGCCCAGGCCGTCGAGGCCCTTGGCGAGCGCCAGCACGATTTCCGCGTCGGCGAGCGGGGAGTGCGATCCGACCGTGTCAATGTCGCACTGGACGAACTCGCGGAAGCGCCCTTCCTGCGGGCGGTCGGCACGCCACACCGGGCCGATGGCGTACCGCTTGTAGGGGGTGGGCAGCTTCGCGCCGTGAGTGCCGATGACGCGAGCCAGCGGCACCGTGTGGTCGTAGCGCAGCGCGAGGTCAGCCTGCCCCGATGCCTCGTGCACACCGCGCTTGAGGATCTTGAAGATGAGTTTCGACGCCTCTTCGCCGTACTTACCGGTGATGACGTCCAGATTTTCGAAGGCGGGCGTCTCCAGGGGGTCGAACCCGAAGTTTTCGAAGATCTGGGAGAGCGTGTTGAACGCTGCCCTCCGGCGGCGTACCTCATCGGCCAGGAGGTCCCTGGTACCCGACGGCGTCTGAGCGGCCTGCCCCATGCTGGTGGTTCTCCCGGTGTCTGGCGAGTTGCGGCGTCTGGGTCAGCCTGTATCCTACTGCGCTTGATCCGTCACTGGCTGCCACTGCGGGAAGTATCGATTCAGCAGCTCCAGCAGCTTCTTCTGCTCGTCTGCGTCTCCGTAACCGGTGTGCAGCAGCGGCGTCCCCATGACCGGAGTCAGCTCCTGCCACCCGCCGAGTTCGTCCATGAGCCGTGCCGTGCCGGTCATCAATGACATCGACATCTGGGGGACGAGCGCGTCCAGGCAGTGAGCCATGTAATAGATCGAAGAACGTCGCACAGCCGAGGAATCCACGCGCTCGCTGTAATTGGCCTCGCTGTAGTGCGGGTAGCACGAATCGAGCATGTTCTTCGGCACGTCCCAGACTGGCATCAGCACGTCGGTCGAACCAGTCCGTCGCTTTGGGAACGGCATGGGGCGACGCCCGTTCACGAGACAGAACAGCAGCTCCGCCATGACGTCTTCGCGGTTGTAGCCGACGAGAAGCTGTGACCCGTTGACCTCCTCGCAGATCGCGCGGCCCGCAAGGTTGATGAAGAACGTTCCGAAGAAGTGGGCCAGATCGGCGGTGTAGCGGTCGGAGAGCTCCTCCCAAAGGCGCTCGGGGGACTCATTCATCCCCAGGAGTTGGGCCATGTCCTTGGGGTACAGGACACGGTGCTCGAATCCAGCCTCGGAGCACAGCTCTCGGGCTCGGTCGGCCGCGGACTCGGGCCAGATCGGGGGCATGACCAGGGTGAAGCAGGTGATCTTGGAGGCATCCAGATTCTGCTTGCTCGCATAGCGGTGCATGCCTTGCACCAGGGTGTTGCTGTCGCCGCCACCTGAGATGCCGGCGACCAGCGGGAGGGAGGCGTCCTGCCGGGTCAGGAAGTCTGCGATCTTCCCGAAGATGATGTCGCGCATGCCCTCGGCATCAACCAAGTGGACCCGGTGCGTCGGGCTCTTGGCCTCGTCCGCCCACTGGAAGTCGAACATCGCGGCAACCGGATCTTGACTGTGATGCACCGTCTCCATCTCGTTGGGGCGCAGTGCGTCGATATCCGTGTTGCGTATGCACTGCAGGATGACGTTGCGCCCCTCGGGGATCTCGCTGAGGGCCAGGGACATGGGTACGGCCTTTAAGGTGCCGTCGCCGGGCGCTTCATACGCTTGGAACAACGACGGGGGGAAGCGGTTTGCCAGGAGAAGCTCACCGAGCGTCAGTTTGTCCATGGGCTTGGGCTGCCGCACCCCAGCCGAAAACAGAAGCGTGACGTTTCCCCAGCTATTCACCGCGTACTCCATTCCCTGGCTTTCAACATTGACGTGCTCAGCTCCTGCTTAGATGTGCGCTGTCAGCGCAGGAACAGCCAGCACCTCTTCGACCCGCGCGCTGGTCATCCGGTCCATGCCGGCCTCGGGGAGAGTGCGCGTCATGATCTGCGCCAGATCATGTGCTTCGGTGTGATCTTCCTGAACCTCTATGGTTTCGACGGCCGTCAACTGATGGGGCATTACATCCTCCATGCCTGTCGTCGGTTGGCCCGCAGCAGTGATCCCTGATCGCAGCCGAGCCAAACCACCACCGTAACAGTGTGCGAATGTGTCATGACCGAGTGTGAGTCGAGTTGGCTGGATCCTTCGGAGCGGTAGCCGGATCTCCGATGGTGTGGCGAGGTATCCCTGCTATCGGGCCGGAGGCGGCGCCATAACTTCGCACGGCATCCACTTTCCAAGAGCTTCGGGTACAGGGACCGTGCCGTCCGCCCGCTGGCGTTGCTCCAGCAGCGCGGGCAGCAGGCGACTGGTCGCCAGGCCCGAGGCGTTGAGTGTGTGGACGAGGGCCGTCTTGCCCTGGCTCGGCTGGTAGCGGATGCTGCCGCGGCGGGCCTGGTAGTCACGCGCGTTCGATACCGAGCTGACCTCGACGTACGCCCCTACGCTCGGCAGCCACACCTCGACGTCGTAGGTCTTGGCCATGGCAGCGGTCGTGTCCTGGGCGGCCAGGCGCGTGACGCGGTAGTGCAGGCCGAGTCCGGCCACCAGCTCCTCGGCTTTGGCGAGGAGTTCCTCGTGCGCAACGACCGAGTCTTCGGGGCGCGTGAACTGGAACATCTCGACCTTGTTGAACTGGTGGCCGCGCAGCGTGCCCCGCTCTGCCGTACGGTAGCCGCCGGCCTCCTTGCGGTAGCTGGGCGTATAGGCGAAATACTTCTTGGGCAGCTCGCTGCCGGCCAGCGTCTCGCCGCGGTGCAGATTGACCAGCGCGGTCTCGGCGGTGGGAAGCAGGAACTGCTCGGGGCCCTCCTCGCCGTGGCGCACGGTGAACACCTCGTCGGCGAACTTGGGAAACTGCCCGGCGGTGTACCCGGCCGCGTAGGTGAGCAGATGCGGTGGCAGGACGAACTCGTAGCCGTCGCGCAAGTGCGTCTCAGTGAAGTAGTTCAGCAGCGCCCACTCCAGCTGAGCGCCCTGGCCGAGGTAGATCCAGAATCCGCTCCCGGCGAGCTTGGCGCCGCGCTGGTAGTCGACGAGCCCCAAAGTTCGCGCGAGGTCCACGTGGTCCTTTGGCTCGAAGGTGAACCGGGGCGGCTGCCCGACGGTGCGGATAACCTTGTTGTTTTCCTTGCCTCCGGCGGGCACCTCGTCGTCGGGCAGGTTCGGCAGTGGGGCGAGGAAGGCCCTGTGGGCCCGCTGCAGTTCGGCCAGGCGCTGCTCGGCGGCGGCCAGCCGCTCGGTGACGGTCTTGGCCTTGGTGCGCAGGTCCTCAACGGCTTGGTTCGCGCGCTGCTGCTGCGCGATCCTCCCCGAGACCGCCCTGCGGTCGCCGCGCAGCCGTTCCACCTCGCCGCGGACCCGGCGCAGGTCCGCATCCAGCCGGAGGAAGGCGTCGATGTCGACGTGCACGGCGCGTTTGGCCAGCGCCGCTAGTACGTAGGCGGGGTTGGTGCGGATGAGCGTGATGTCCAGCATCTGCCGGAACTCCGATCGACCAGGCCCACAAGATGGGCGTGATCCCTTGGGGGCGCGGGCGAGAAGGGGCAACTCGCGGTGCCACCGCGCCTTCGCCGCCGACACGTTTGCAGCGGCCTCGATCATGACCCGGTCACGGGGGTCGGCCGGCGAGGCATTGGGCCGCCTGCGGGTGGCCTTTCCTCCTCGCACTCGGGAGGGGATTCACTCCGGGGCGCGAGGCCGCCGTCACAGCGCCTGGCGGCTCTCTCGGCTCGCGTGATCCCGGGCTACTTGGCTCCGTCGTCGCGTTGTCCCCAAGATAGGGCGCCTGATGGTCGCGTAGCTAGCGAATTCGCCCCGGGGGAGGCAGAGCGCCGAGTCGGCGTGGCTTCCAGGCATTGTGGATCCAGCTCTGTCGCCCCGCGCGCTCTTTCGCGACGAGGTCGCACAGCGACTCCGTGACAGGGGCGCCGATGCCCTCCTCCCGACCGGATAGAACAGGGGCAGCGAGGGCCTCGCGCCGGGCATCCACACGGCATTCGCCCACGGCAGACGAGAAAGGGCCCCAAAGGACTGGAACCTCCTCCGGGACCATGTCAACGTACAACGTCCCATAAAACACCAGGTCGGCGGAGGGACGCGGGCTCTCCGGGGCGACCGGCAGCAGGCCGGCAGCCCGGCAGCCCGTACCCGCGACCTGCTCGGACTTGTGGCCGAGGGCCGACCCAAGGAGGCTCAGCTGTCGAATCTCGCTCTCCGATCCGTTTGCTTCACTGCCCCTGTCCTCTTGGCGCTCGGCTCCCTGAACGCGTGGACCGCACAGCAGCGTGACGACTACGGCGCCCTGTCCACGGCACTGTGTCTCTGTGTCTGTGTGGCCGGGCTGTTCGGTGAGGACCTGGTGCAACGGCTACCGCCGTGATCGAGAGGTCCTCGCGCACATTGCAGTGCATCCCGGAGCCGCAACACGACACGTTGCCCGAGCCGTTGGTGCTTCCGAACGTGTCGTGGCCCGCAACCTTGACCGACTCGCCGCCGACGGGCTCCTGGTGGTCGTCTCGGACGGCGCGACTCCCGCTCTCAGGTCGTACCGGCTGGCTGCCTGAGCTTCGTCCGCTAGGAACGGTCCGTGGATTTCCCTGTGTGGGCGCGCAACATAGACCACGATCGCCGGTTGGCCAAACCGGCGATTCTGCAGACCCTTGAATCTTCCAGGGGATGCCTTGGGTGTCCCGACGACCCATTTGAGGAGTCAAGTAGCTTGTCGCAGCCTGCAATAGACGAATCGGCGCTGCTTTCCTCGGAGCAGATCCGTCTCCTGCTGGGATGGGTGCGGGAAAACGCCGCGGTAGAGGGTGCCGTGTACCCGTTCCTTGTCTCCATAGCGGAGGCGGCCCTGTCTCCCGGCGAGGCGGTTGCTCTCCGAGTGGACGATATGACGCTTCCGGAAGGGGAGTTCGGCGAGGCGTCGATCCGTGCTGGTGAGGGCCGGAAAGTGCCTGTCGCTCCTGAGCTCGTCATCCTGCTGCGGGGGTGGATCAGCAGGGCCGACCTGGAACCGGGCGATCTGCTGTTCCCCTCTGAGCGCGGCGTCCCGTTGTCTTCTTCGGTGCGCCGGCGGGTTTGGAAGCAGGCTCGCGAGGCGGTCCTACGACCGGACGAACTGGAAGCAGGACTGGGGGAGCACGTCACCAGCCTGCGCGACTCCTGCCTGGAGAAGTGGCTCAATGCGGGCGTTCCTGTGTGGGGTGTTGCCGAGTGGGCGGGCGTGACCCCGAGTTGGCTTGCGCTGCGATACCCGCACTGCTTCCGCGCGGAGGATACCGAAGTCGACTGGGACCATCTGGCCCAGGTCATGGCCCTCCCGGACTCGCTCAAGTCGTAATTCTGCCCGTGCTGGCTGACAACCAGAGCACGGGCGCCACCAGCTTTCCCTCCTCTGCACCGGCGGTCCTAACCCCAACGACGCCGTCACGAGACCGGCCGCTCTCTGGTCGGACTCGCTCCGTGGCGCGGTCCCACTGCCCTGTCACGGGTGGTTCACCTTCGCATTGGACCGGCTAGCCCAGCTGCCGACTCGCCGGGCACCCACCCCACCCCGCCCTATCACTCAAGGTCCCCTCCATGCCTGCACGCCTGCTGTCGATCCCTGCCGTCGCCGCCGCCCTGGACGTCGACCGCCGCACCGTCTACCGCTTCATCGCCGCAGGAGATCTGCCTGTCGTCGACCTCCGTACCGGACCAGGCCGGTCCCGCGTCCGGGTCCCTGCGGCGGAGCTCGATGAGTTCATCAGCCGCCGCGTCGTCGCACCGTTGGCAGCCCGCCGCTGACCTTGGCCCATCCCGGCCTCCGACATCGTTGAACAAGGAGCAAGACCTCGTACCTCCGCAAGTTGAAGTCCGGCAAGTGGCAGGCGACCGTACGCAACCGGCTAGGAGACCGGTTCAGCGAGTCGTTCCCCCTTAAGGCGCAGGCCCGCGCCTGGGGCGTGGAGATGGAGACCCAGTTCGCCCGCGGAGGCATGCGCGACCCGCGGGCCGGTGAAATGGCATTCCGTGAGTGGCACGACCGATGGTGGGGAGCCCGCATTGTCGAACCACACACGCTGCGCGGCGACGCCTACAGCATCAAGAATCACGTCATGCCCCACTGGGCTGCCTGGGAGATGCGGGCCATCACCCGCATGGACGTCCAGAGCTGGATCCGCTCCCTGGTCGAGAAGGGCGCGGGAGCTGCCGCGATCAAGCGGGCGTACAACCTCACGTCCTCCATCATGCGAGCGGCCGTCGACGATGACGTCATCGCGGTGAGCCCCTGCCGCAGCATCGACCTGCCTCAGATCGCGGTCAAGCCGCCGCAGTGGTTCACGCTCGACCAGGCGCAGAGCATCCTGGACGAACTCCCCGCCGCTTGGCGGACGATGTGCCTGCTTGGCTTCTACACCGGCCTGCGCTGGGGAGAGCTCTCCGGCCTGCATCGTCACCGCATCGACAGGCGTCGCTCGCGCCTGTTCGTGGTGGAGGTCAACGCCAAGAGCGGCATCAAGGAGTACCCCAAGAGCTCCAAGAGCCGCCGGGAAGTCCCTCTCCCACCTCACGTTCTGGACGCACTCGAACGCCACATCCATCGGCTCGACCGTGACGCCCTGGTCTTCACCACCATCACCAAGGGTCGTGCTGGCCGCCGCCTCGATGACGGCAACTGGCGACGGCAGACCTGGTGGCCCGCCGTCGAGGGCGCCTACTACTTCGACACCGACGGCGAGCAGCAACTTGTTCCGCACTATCCGCCGCACTCCATGCGTCACACCTGCGCCTCGTGGCTCGTCCAGAAGGGAGTCTCGCTCTATGAGGTCCAGCACCTCCTTGGCCACGAGAGTTTCCAGACCACCCAGCGCTATGCGCACCTCCAACCGGACGCCCACAAAGCCGTCCTCGGTGCCTGGGAGCGCCTGGACGTCCCGTTGAACATCCCCGCATAAACGATCCTCCTCCCTGGGCCTCATGGACAGGGCGGAGGCGTCTGCCTGATCAGGGGCTCTGCGCGACCTTCTCGTCGGGCGGCGTCCAGCATCCCTTGCTGTCGAACGGCCAGGGATGGGGATAGAGATCGCCTTGAAGGTGTTCGCGCAGAGCCTCACGGCTGGCGGGGGGATCCGGTGGAGTCCGCAGTGGCGCGGACAGCGGATTAATCCGTTCCGCGTACGCCTCGGCCCATTGCAGCCACTCCAGTTCCCCCGCCGAAGCGGACGCGCCATCGGCTCGGACGCGGGCCGCGCGGGAGAAGGCGCGGATCTCGTCGGCCCGATGCCATGCTTCCACCTGCTCGACCAGGACCTTCGCTCAATGGCGTTCGACTTGCCGCTCCCGAGCCTGCGCAACAGCCGAGTACCAGCTGCGCCGCAGTTCGGGCCATGCGGAGTTCCTCCTGCTGCTGTTGGCGTTCGGCTGCCGCGGCACGGTGTTCGAGATCACGCAGAAGATGTCCCAGGCGGGACTCCAGTGTCCATCGTGCGCCGTCGCTGTGCGTGTACGAATGCTGGTACCAACTCCCCGCGGGCGCACCGAGTTCGAGGCGTCCGTTGAACTCGTGATCGTACTTGGGGATACGAGTCCAGGAATTGCGTTGCTGCTGGCGGATCTCCTGAGTGGACGACTCATGCGGCACCTTAGTTGTCCGCTCCGTGATCGCAAGCGGGAGCGCCTGGCCGCGGATGTCGATGACCATCTGGTGTATGGCCTGGCCCCGTTGGAGATCCGCAGAGGAGCGTGCCGGGCGTCTCTCTGGGGTCTCGTAAGGCGGCAACTGCTTGATTTGGCATGCTGTTTTCCCTGGGCTCATTACCCTGTGTCCTTGGGGGCCGAGGCGAGCGGGGGCAGGCATGACCACGGGGGATGCGGTGCGTCGAACGGCCGTGGTGGAGCGGGCGATTGCGTCAGCCGATGAGCTCTTCTCTCTGGAGGGCATCCCAGAAGGAGTCGTCGTACCGGAGCCGGAGGGCGAGGCGGCGACCGAGGCGGCGGTCGAGCGACTCGGTACCCGGTTCGCCCGCCTGGACGGTCAAGTACGGCACGCGCTGAGACGTACCCGAGATCACGCAGGCAATCTGTCGAGCGATCGTCTCCAGGGACTCTCGGAGATCGTCCAGAACGCCGAGGACCTCGGTGCCACGGAGGTACGCATTCTGACAAGGGGACGGGAACTCCTCGTCGCCCACAATGGCAGTCCCGTACGGTTGCCGGACGTTCTGGCCCTGGCGATGCCCTGGCTGACCAGCAAAGCGGAGCAGGCCGAATCCACCGGCAGGTTTGGGATCGGCTTGATGACCCTGCAGTCCCTTTCATCCCATCTGGAGGTTCACTGCGGGCATTACCGGTTCCGCGTCGGGGATCCGGACATCTCCGTGGCCGAGCCGTTCCCGGTACCCGACTGGTTCGCGGGTGCCACCTGGACGGTACTGCGGGTTCCACTGGAGCGGGGTGTGCTCAGTGCGGACGAGGTGGACGCGTGGCTTGCCGAGTGGGGGGACAGCGCGCTGCTCTTCCTCGGCAGCGTCGGCAGTGTCACGCACCTGGACGAGCAAGGTGAGGTCCGGCACCGGCTGGCGCTCGACCGCGAGGTCGGCGAGGCATTCGAGGCCCAGGTGGGCGGGCGGAGCGTAGCAGTCGAGACAGGCGTGGCGCGAGCTGGCGATGGCTCCCGGTGGATGGTGTGCCGTGCGACCGTTCCTAGCCCCTCTGGGATCACCCGGTCCCACAAGGCGGGCGGGCCCACCACCGCACTCGCTGTGGCTCTTCCGCTGGGACCCGATGATGCCGGGCGGATCTACGCCAGTCTTCCCGTCGCGGACACGGCTCTGGCTCTCTGCGTGAGTGCCCAGTTCGACCCAATCGCCAGCCGACAGGCGCTCGACGACACCCCGTGGAACCGCGCCCTGAACGTATTGGTCGGCGACCTGTGGGCGGCCGCTGTCCTGCGGCAGTTCCGGCGGGATCCGGCACGAGCATGGCGCGCCGTGCCGCTCCCCGACGACGTGCGCGATTCCCGTGACCCGGTCGCCGCGCTGGAGCGACTGCTCCTCGACCGGGCCAGGGCGGGAGTGTCCCACGGTCTCGTCCTCGACGTCGCGGGGCAGGGGCCGCTCGGCCTGGGCGATCTCGCGGTGGAGGACGAGACGCTGGCCGGCGTGGTCACCGAAGAGGAGGTCTCCCGCGTCGCGCAGTGCACCGCCGTACTGCCCAACGTGGCACGGGACGAGGACGGCCGGTGGCGTGAGGTGCTGGCGGACTGGGAGGACCACGACGGCGCGGTTCCCATGACGGTGGACCTCTACGACGCGCTGCGCCTCCTCGACGACGAAACCCGGTCACCGCAGGCGAACGTCCGCCTCGCCGCGGCGGGACTTTCCGCAGACATGTACACCTCCTTGCTGTCGAGCCGGTGGCTCGTGGACAGCTCCGGGGGCCGCCACCTTGTGCCCCGGCGCGAGGAACCTGCTCTGTTCACCGACGTCCCACGGGGCCTGGGCGCCAGTCTCGGGTTCTCCCGGGAGATCCATTCGGCGTTCCTCGCCGACACCGACGAGGCACGGTCGGTGAGGGCGTGGCTCCGCAATCGTGAGGCACTGCTTACCGACGCGGATGCAGTGGCCGTCATCCGGCGCCTCGCCGCCATCGGCGCCGCAGGGGGCAGCGGCCCGAATGTTCTGCGCCTGGCGGATGACCAGCTCGTCGAACTGCGCGATGGTTTCGCTCACTTGCCAGAGTCCGACCGCGAGACCTTGGGCCGGGATGTGGGACGCGCCATCCGGTTGCAGGGGCATCGGTACGACCATGCCGGAAAACGTGAGGCCATCGACGTCTCTCCCGCCAGGGCCTACCTACCCGCCCGACTGGACAGTTCCGAACGCGAGGAGAGCTTCGCCTTCGCCGCCGGCCGCACGGCCGGGCCAGTGTGGCTGCGGTCTCGGTACGCCGAGGTCCTGCAGCGCGGTGCCACTGGGATGGGCGCCCGGAAATTCCTGAGACTCCTGGGTGCGGAGACCGCACCCAGGTTGCGCAGGCACCCAGGGGGGCGGGAGCGCTTCACGCAGAGCCCCAAGGGGCTGCCGGCGAACGTCATGTCGGGACCCCGGGCACGCACAGATGCCCTGCGCGCTCAGGGCGCGACGTTCACACTCGACGACTACGACAGCCCCAACCTACGTGCCGTCGCCTCCAACATCGCGGCGGAGCAGGACCCCCAGGCCCGCAGGCACCGGGCGGTAGCCCTGTTCCATGTCCTCGGCCGGGCCTGGAGCCGCCTCTCCGACCACGACGAGGTCGCTGCCGTCTACGACCACTACGTGTGGCAGGACCGGGGCAAAACCGCAGCCTTCTGGCTCTGGCAGTTGCGCGACACACCATGGCTGGACAACGGGAACGGCACGCCGTCCGCCCCGGCCCGACTCCGCATGCGAACCACCAGCAGTGTCGCCGTGTACGGGGCGGACAACACGCGATTCCTCCATCCCGAGATCCAGCAACTGATCGGCAGGCGCAGCGACGTGCTGCGCGCCCTGGACATATCGGAGGAGGCCCGCACCGAGGACCTAGTGGAATGCGTGCAACGCCTGCGCCGACAGGAGGAGGAAAGCGGGGATAGGGACGTGCCCGCGGCACTGATCCTCTACGAGGCTCTGGCCGAGCGCACCGTTGGCCGTGGTGTCGGCGCCTTCGGGGAGATGCCTTTGCGTGCCGTGCTGCGGGCGTTCGGCGAGGGGAACGGCCTCGTCCTCACAGACTCCGGTTGGCGCAGGCCGGGCCAGTGCCTGCGCGGGGCGCCGCTCTTCGGGCCGCTCCGTGCGTTCGCGCCGACGTTTCCGGGCAGCGAGGCGTTCTGGCAGCGGCTCGGAGTACGGGCGCCGACTGTGGACGACGCCACGGCCGTGGTCAAGGAGCTGGCACAGTGGGACCGGAAGCAGGGTCGGGAGGAGCAGGACGGGACGACCCAGTCCATCGTCCTGCAGACCCTGCAGATGCTCGCCGTTCTGGGCCGTACCCAGCCAGGTGTGTTGACGGCCAAGCGCCTGGGGCGGCTCCCTCTGTGGACGAGCCAGGGCTGGCGGAGCAAGCGGCCCGTGTATGCCGTCGAGGACCCGGTGGTGGCTGAGGCGTTAGGCCGTGAACGTGCGATGTGGTGCCCGGGAGCCGAACTGGAGCAGTTCAGGCCGCTGATCCGGGACCTGCGGGTGACCGAGCTGGCCGCAGAGCACGTCACCGTGTACAGCCCTAGCCTGGCTCCGGCGGACCCGGACTTGACCGCGCTGGTCCGGTCGGCCGTCACCCACCTCCGTGAGGACCTGCAGCGCAACGCCGCGAACGTGGCCCGGTCGCTGGACTGCTCCTGGGACGAGCTCGCGGACCTGACCGTGCGCATTGCCCCTCACCTGGCCTGCCGCGTCGAGCTTCCGGACACGGGCGAGTCGGTCACCGTGCCCGTGGACGCCGGGATCGACTGGTCCTCGGGAACGTTGTACGTCCGCGACACGGCTGCCCTGACACGTACGTCCGGGGCCGGTCGGTCGATCGCCGCACGGTTTCCGGGCCGCAGTCGGGAAGCGGCTCTCGCATGGGGAGCCGCTTGTGACCAGGCTGAGAAGGGCCGTACGGCCGTACAGCTGAGCCTTGCCGACGACCAGGTGCGGCGCGACCGGGAAGCTGCGGAGGCCGAACGCGAACGCCGGCTCAGGGAACTCGGTGACGAGGTGGACGAACGCCGTACCGCCACTGGGGCGCAGGCCGGCGTAGCGGCCGGCACCCCACGGACATCGATGCCCCTCCCGCCTGCCCCCAACAACCCGCCACCCGTGAGGGGTCCGTCTGCCCCTCCTGGCACACCCGCCGCCCCACCGCGCAGGCTCGTCGACCCCGACAGGCTCCGGCTCGTTGACCCGAGCGGCGCCATCACGCCGCCGAAGTCCTCGGTCGCGGGCGCGCCCGTCGCACGACCGAGCGCGTTCACCTCGGGTACGTCCGGACTGCCGCAGCCCCGTGCCGGATCGGCAATCCCCCAACAGCACACGACACCGCGCCCCTACTCAGGCACGGAACAGGAAAAGGTGGCCCTGGACGTAGTGCGCCAGGCACTCGCCGGCGACCACGACTGGCTGCGCGACCTGCGAGCCCAGCATGGTCTCGGCGCCGACGCCGTGGACGCACTGTCGCGCTTCTACGAACTCAAAGCGTACGGAGGCGCCGAACCGGACACGGTGCAGCTGACGCCCGCGGAATTCCAGCGAGCCACGGAGAGCGACGACTTCTTTCTCGTCATCGTCTCCGGGCTGGAGGCTGGAACCGCCCCCGTGTCCGTACGCATCATCCCGCAGCCGCTCCAACAGCTGACCTGCCGTCCGAGCAGCAGCGTGACGATCACGGGCATCAGAGCCGCGCACAGCCGGGTGTACCAACTCAAGGAGGAGAGATAAGCCGTCGGTCATGACGCTCGTTTGACGCTCCAAGCGCCCTTCACGCAGGACGCACGACCAATAAACCGCTTCTGACCTGGCATTTTCCCCGGCACCTCTCATGGCGACATCTTTCCGATGACGCATCATGTGGAGTGCGTTGTGGTGCTGGAACGGGCAGCCAAGGGCGCCTGACCTGCGGTCTTGTGATTGAGACGCTGAAATGGCGCTCGCGACGCCCGGCTCTTGTGGTGTCTCAGGCGGTTCCCTCGTCTGCCTGCTCCGGCTCTTCTGACGGGGCCGCCGAGACCGTCGAGGCGCTGTTGGTCGCCGCCGCCGCAACGCCGGGCCTCGGCGCAACTCCTCGAGAGCGCCGAAACCTTCCGCGGAGTGGGAGGGGACAGCACCAACACTCAAGGCGTCCCTCGCAGTCCCCCTCGCAGGCGGCCTACCACTGCGAGTGCGCTGACCCGGGACAGCTCATCGGAGTGCCCCTGCCTTGTGGGTGCCCCGGTGACCTGGTGCCCCGGTGACCTGGTGGTCCGGCGACCTAGCGGCCCGGGACAGCCCGAACCACCGCGGAAGTGCCCCCCCAAGTCGTGCCGCACCCGTAGGATCGTGTAACTTATTCGAGTTGCCACGGAGCCGACAGGCCCCACGGCAGCCATCCCGCCGCTTCAGCGGCACACCACTACCGAACGGCCCCTCACCGGGAACAATTTCGGCATGCCGAAATTTGGACCGGGACTCGATTATGAGCCGCCGAGGGATTCCGCTAAAGTAGTGATCACGCCGAAAGGCGCGAAACCTCTCCGACAGGTAATCGGAATCGAATTCAGACCGGCAACGGACCGAATTCGCTTCTGATAGAGTCGGAAAGGCCGAAAAGCGAAAGCGAAACGGCCGACCCCGCTCCAACAGGGAGCCAGAGACGGAAACGGATCTGGTACGGTTGGAAACGCGAAGAAGCCGAAAGGCAGAAACGCACCGGCGAAAATCGGGCCCGCAAGGATCTGATAGAGTCGGAAACGCAAGACCGAAGGGAAGCGCCCGGAGAGCCTGGTGAAACAGGCACAAAGGAAGCGTCCGTTCCTTGAGAACTCAACAGCGTGCCAAAAGTCAACGCCAGATATGTTGATACCCCGTCCACCGGAAACACTTCCGGAGGATGAGGTTCCTTTGAAAAGCCCACCACGGCCCAAGCGGTCGGGGTGGCACACACAGCGAGGACGCTGTGAACGAGAGGGCTTATTCCGCCCGCTCGTTCCGCTCTCGTGTGTGTTGACCCGATTACGGGTAAACATTCACGGAGAGTTTGATCCTGGCTCAGGACGAACGCTGGCGGCGTGCTTAACACATGCAAGTCGAACGATGAACCTCCTTCGGGAGGGGATTAGTGGCGAACGGGTGAGTAACACGTGGGCAATCTGCCCTTCACTCTGGGACAAGCCCTGGAAACGGGGTCTAATACCGGATACGACTACCGACCGCATGGTCTGGTGGTGGAAAGCTCCGGCGGTGAAGGATGAGCCCGCGGCCTATCAGCTTGTTGGTGGGGTGATGGCCTACCAAGGCGACGACGGGTAGCCGGCCTGAGAGGGCGACCGGCCACACTGGGACTGAGACACGGCCCAGACTCCTACGGGAGGCAGCAGTGGGGAATATTGCACAATGGGCGAAAGCCTGATGCAGCGACGCCGCGTGAGGGATGACGGCCTTCGGGTTGTAAACCTCTTTCAGCAGGGAAGAAGCGAGAGTGACGGTACCTGCAGAAGAAGCGCCGGCTAACTACGTGCCAGCAGCCGCGGTAATACGTAGGGCGCAAGCGTTGTCCGGAATTATTGGGCGTAAAGAGCTCGTAGGCGGCTTGTCACGTCGGATGTGAAAGCCCGGGGCTTAACCCCGGGTCTGCATTCGATACGGGCAGGCTAGAGTTCGGTAGGGGAGATCGGAATTCCTGGTGTAGCGGTGAAATGCGCAGATATCAGGAGGAACACCGGTGGCGAAGGCGGATCTCTGGGCCGATACTGACGCTGAGGAGCGAAAGCGTGGGGAGCGAACAGGATTAGATACCCTGGTAGTCCACGCCGTAAACGTTGGGAACTAGGTGTGGGCGACATTCCACGTCGTCCGTGCCGCAGCTAACGCATTAAGTTCCCCGCCTGGGGAGTACGGCCGCAAGGCTAAAACTCAAAGGAATTGACGGGGGCCCGCACAAGCAGCGGAGCATGTGGCTTAATTCGACGCAACGCGAAGAACCTTACCAAGGCTTGACATACACCGGAAAACCCTGGAGACAGGGTCCCCCTTGTGGTCGGTGTACAGGTGGTGCATGGCTGTCGTCAGCTCGTGTCGTGAGATGTTGGGTTAAGTCCCGCAACGAGCGCAACCCTTGTTCTGTGTTGCCAGCATGCCCTTCGGGGTGATGGGGACTCACAGGAGACTGCCGGGGTCAACTCGGAGGAAGGTGGGGACGACGTCAAGTCATCATGCCCCTTATGTCTTGGGCTGCACACGTGCTACAATGGCCGGTACAATGAGCTGCGATACCGCGAGGTGGAGCGAATCTCAAAAAGCCGGTCTCAGTTCGGATTGGGGTCTGCAACTCGACCCCATGAAGTCGGAGTTGCTAGTAATCGCAGATCAGCATTGCTGCGGTGAATACGTTCCCGGGCCTTGTACACACCGCCCGTCACGTCACGAAAGTCGGTAACACCCGAAGCCGGTGGCCCAACCCCTTGTGGGAGGGAATCGTCGAAGGTGGGACTGGCGATTGGGACGAAGTCGTAACAAGGTAGCCGTACCGGAAGGTGCGGCTGGATCACCTCCTTTCTAAGGAGCATCTATATCTCGCAAGAGATCCAGAGCCACTACGTCGGCAAATGTTCGACGGTGGTTAGCTCATGGGTGGAACGTTGACTATTCGGCGCACTTGATTGGTTGTCACTAGTACTGCTTCGGCGTGGAACGTGGGGATTGATGGAGTGGGCCGGGCGCGCTGTTGGGTATCTGAGGGTACGGACTTGAGTCTGGACCTTCGCGATGCCGGCCCCGGTGAAGCATCCTGGTAAGGGTGTGTGACGGGTGGCTGGTCGTTGCTTGAGAACTGCACAGTGGACGCGAGCATCTGTGGCCAAGTTTTTAAGGGCGCACGGTGGATGCCTTGGCACCAGGAACCGATGAAGGACGTGGGAGGCCACGATAGGCCCCGGGGAGCTGTCAACCGAGCTTTGATCCGGGGGTGTCCGAATGGGGAAACCCGGCAGTCGTCATGGGCTGTCACCCGCTGCTGAACACATAGGCAGTGTGGAGGGAACGCGGGGAAGTGAAACATCTCAGTACCCGCAGGAAGAGAAAACAACCGTGATTCCGGGAGTAGTGGCGAGCGAAACCGGATGAGGCCAAACCAGTCACGTGTGATACCCGGCAGGGGTTGCGTGGTTGGGGTTGTGGGAGTTCTCTTTTGCAGTCTGCCGGCTGTGAGGCAAGTCAGAAACCGTTGGTGTAGGCGAAGGACATGCGAAAGGTCCGGCGTAGAGGGTAAGACCCCCGTAGCTGAAACATCAACGGCTTGCTTGAGAACCACCCAAGTAGCACGGGGCCCGAGAAATCCCGTGTGAATCTGGCGGGACCACCCGTTAAGCCTAAATATTCCCTGGTGACCGATAGCGGATAGTACCGTGAGGGAATGGTGAAAAGTACCGCGGGAGCGGAGTGAAATAGTACCTGAAACCGTGTGCCTACAAGCCGTGGGAGCGTCGCGCAGAGACTTGTCTCTGCGTCGTGACTGCGTGCCTTTTGAAGAATGAGCCTGCGAGTTTGCGGTATGTTGCGAGGTTAACCCGTGTGGGGAAGCCGTAGCGAAAGCGAGTCCGAATAGGGCGTTGAGTAGCGTGCCCAAGACCCGAAGCGGAGTGATCTAGCCATGGGCAGGTTGAAGCGGAGGTAAGACTTCGTGGAGGACCGAACCCACCAGGGTTGAAAACCTGGGGGATGACCTGTGGTTAGGGGTGAAAGGCCAATCAAACTCCGTGATAGCTGGTTCTCCCCGAAATGCATTTAGGTGCAGCGTCGTGTGTTTCTTGCCGGAGGTAGAGCACTGGATAGGCGATGGGCCCTACCGGGTTACTGACCTTAGCCAAACTCCGAATGCCGGTAAGTGAGAGCGCGGCAGTGAGACTGTGGGGGATAAGCTCCATGGTCGAGAGGGAAACAGCCCAGAGCATCGACTAAGGCCCCTAAGCGTGTGCTAAGTGGGAAAGGATGTGGAGTCGCAGAGACAACCAGGAGGTTGGCTTAGAAGCAGCCATCCTTGAAAGAGTGCGTAATAGCTCACTGGTCAAGTGATTCCGCGCCGACAATGTAGCGGGGCTCAAGCACACCGCCGAAGTCGTGTCATTGCAGCATGAGGGTCAACGCCCGCTGTGATGGGTAGGGGAGCGTCGTGTGCCGGGTGAAGCAGCCGTGGAAACGAGTTGTGGACGGTTCACGAGTGAGAATGCAGGCATGAGTAGCGATACACACGTGGGAAACGTGTGCGCCGATTGACTAAGGGTTCCTGGGTCAAGCTGATCTGCCCAGGGTAAGTCGGGACCTAAGGCGAGGCCGACAGGCGTAGTCGATGGACAACCGGTTGATATTCCGGTACCCGCTTTGAAACGCCCAATATCGAATCCATTAATGCTAAGGCCGTGAAGCCGGCCTGGAGTCTTCGGACAAAGGGACGTGGTGGAGCCGCCGATCCAAGGTGGTAGTAGGTAAGCGATGGGGTGACGCAGGAAGGTAGTCCAGCCCGGGCGGTGGTTGTCCCGGGGTAAGGGTGTAGCCCGTCATCTAGGCAAATCCGGATGACTTGAGGGTGAGACCTGATGCCGAGCCGATTGTGGTGAAGTGGATGATCCTATGCTGTCGAGAAAAGCCTCTAGCGAGTTTCATGGCGGCCCGTACCCTAAACCGACTCAGGTGGTCAGGTAGAGAATACCGAGGCGTTCGGGTGAACTATGGTTAAGGAACTCGGCAAAATGCCCCCGTAACTTCGGGAGAAGGGGGGCCATTGCTGGTGATGAGTCTTGCACTCTGAGCTGGTGGTGGCCGCAGAGACCAGCGAGAAGCGACTGTTTACTAAAAACACAGGTCCGTGCGAAGCCGTAAGGCGATGTATACGGACTGACGCCTGCCCGGTGCTGGAACGTTAAGGGGACCGGTTAGTCAACTTTCGGGTTGGCGAAGCTGAGAACTTAAGCGCCAGTAAACGGCGGTGGTAACTATAACCATCCTAAGGTAGCGAAATTCCTTGTCGGGTAAGTTCCGACCTGCACGAATGGCGTAACGACTTCTCGACTGTCTCAACCATAGGCCCGGTGAAATTGCATTACGAGTAAAGATGCTCGTTTCGCGCAGCAGGACGGAAAGACCCCGGGACCTTTACTATAGCTTGATATTGGTGTTCGGTTCGGCTTGTGTAGGATAGGTGGGAGACTTTGAAGCGGCCACGCCAGTGGTTGTGGAGTCATTGTTGAAATACCACTCTGGTCGTGCTGGATGTCTAACCTGGGTCCGTGATCCGGATCAGGGACAGTGTCTGGTGGGTAGTTTAACTGGGGCGGTTGCCTCCTAAAGAGTAACGGAGGCGCCCAAAGGTTCCCTCAGCCTGGTTGGCAATCAGGTGTTGAGTGTAAGTGCACAAGGGAGCTTGACTGTGAGACTGACGGGTCGAGCAGGTACGAAAGTAGGGACTAGTGATCCGGCGGTGGCTTGTGGAAGCGCCGTCGCTCAACGGATAAAAGGTACCCCGGGGATAACAGGCTGATCTTCCCCAAGAGTCCATATCGACGGGATGGTTTGGCACCTCGATGTCGGCTCGTCGCATCCTGGGGCTGGAGTCGGTCCCAAGGGTTGGGCTGTTCGCCCATTAAAGCGGTACGCGAGCTGGGTTTAGAACGTCGTGAGACAGTTCGGTCCCTATCCGCTGTGCGCGTAGGAGTCTTGAGAAGGGCTGTCCCTAGTACGAGAGGACCGGGACGGACGAACCTCTGGTGTGCCAGTTGTCCTGCCAAGGGCATGGCTGGTTGGCTACGTTCGGAAAGGATAACCGCTGAAAGCATCTAAGCGGGAAGCCTGCTTCGAGATGAGGACTCCCACCTCCTTTGAGGGGTTAAGGCTCCCAGTAGACGACTGGGTTGATAGGCCAGATATGGAAGCCCGGTAACGGGTGGAGTTGACTGGTACTAATAGGCCGAGGGCTTGTCCTCAGTTGCTCGCGTCCACTGTGTAGGTTCTGAAGTAACGACCTGTGATTGTGCCGGGTTGGTTAACTTCATAGTGTTTCGGTGGTCATTGCGTTAGGGAAACGCCCGGTTACATTCCGAACCCGGAAGCTAAGCCTTTCAGCGCCGATGGTACTGCAGGGGGGACCCTGTGGGAGAGTAGGACGCCGCCGAACAATCATTGTGGGAAAGCCCCGCACCTTATGGTGCGGGGCTTTTCTGCGTTCAGGGCCCGTCAGCCACCTCCCATGCGCCGGTAGCCTGCGCCGGCTTTACAGGGTCATCAGTCGAGGCCGTCGGAGGGAAGGGCACCGGATAGGAATTCCGGGCGCACAGAGGGGCTCCTGAGGGAGCAGGTGACGGCCGCCCCGCCGCTAGGATTCGGCTCCGTTGCGTATGCCACTGCTACGCCGCCCTGCTAGATACCCCTGTCCTGCAAAAAGCCCTCCGTGACGGCGGGCTGGACACAGTACGGCAAGAGCGTGCCGGCCGGACTCGAATTTGGGCCCAAGTGTCTAAGGGCTGTCCTGTAAGTGGGGTTCATTCAGGCGAAGCCCAGCGGTACGTGCTTCTCGATGCAGAGCCGCAGGACGGTCGCCAGCTTGCGACCGTCCTCGATGTGCTGGTGAAGCATGTCGTCGCCATCCTGTGCCCACTGATCGGTGATGGTCTCCAGGCGGGGCAGAATCGCCGCGCAGTCGGCGGGCGAGAGGTCGTCACCGCCGTCGTCCGGATGATCGAGGAGTGGCTCCAGCGCAGTGGGCACCTCGCTCCACGGCCGTTCGCCGCCGAAGCCCCACATCTCGGAGAGCGTGAAACCCTCAGCCTGAGCCAGACGCCGCCGGAACGCAGCAAAGCCGCTGTAGGACCAGGAGACATCAGGACTGCTCGTGTCTCCATCGCCCGGAAAAAGAACCGAGCCCCATGCGCCCTCCCTGCCCCGCGTGCTGAGCACACAGGATCGACGAGATAGGGCAGGACCGGCAACCGAGATGATCTCCGCCTGGCTGCTGTGATCACTGCGTCGGAGTCGTCCTGGATAGCCCCGTTCACCGGGGGCTGAGCCCACGGCAGTTCGGCAATCTGGTCACTGCTCTGCGGCGCGAGGGAGTGGATCCGGTACGCAGAGGGAGTGGATCCGGTACGTAAGGGTCGGCCGTGGGGTCTGCCGTTGGAGGACCGGGTCCTGATGGTGGCCGCGTACTGGCGCACCAGCTTGACCTTGAGGCATCTCGCGCCGCTCTTCGGCGTCTCAAAGTCGGCAGCCGACCGCGTCGTCGATCACCTTGGGCCGTCACTCGCGCTCCAGCCTCGCCAGCGGTTCCGCAAAGACACGGTGCTGATCGTGGACGGCACTCTGGTATCCACCCGAGACCACCGCATCGCCGAGCAGTCGAAGAACTATCGGTACTCCACCAACCATCAAGTCGTCATCGACGCCGACACCCGGCTGGTGGTTGCTGTCGGCCGGCCGGTGTCCGGGAATCGGAACGGCTGCAAGGCGTGGGAGATCTCCGGCGCCAAGGCTGCCGTCGACAAGACAACGGTGATCGCGGATGGCGGCTACCGGGCACCGGTCTGGTCATCCCACACCGTCGAGAGCGTGGTCAGGCCGAACTCCCGGGCCTGGAAGGAAGAGCACAACACCTCCCATCGCAAGGTCCGCGCCCGCGTAGAGCACGCCTTCGCCCGTACGAAGACCTGGAAGATCCTCCGCGACTGCCGCCTCAAGGGCGACGGCGTGCGCCATGCCATGCTCGGCATCGCCCGCGTGCACAACCTCACCCTCGCCGGTGACGGAAAACAGGCTGGTCAAGCAGCCTGTCTTAGATCATTTACGGGACAGCCCTTAAGATCACCACATCCGAACTGCGGCCCGACGGGCTTCCTGAACAGGACATGCCCCCACCCGCACGAGTCTCTCGTGCCTTGGGGGAACCACCTCGTGTCCATGCTCCTGCTGAAGCTTTCGGCGCAGGATCTGCTTACTCTCGATTCGCGTGACCGGATGGTGCCGCACCTTGCTGCCCGGTGGCGGTACTTCCGGGGAGCAGACGCATCGGAGTCGGAGCGTTCCGCATGGGCGGAGAGCCTGGTGAGCCTCGCGAACGACCTGGTTGCGGCGGGACGTGGGAACGTGGAGATGATCGTCGAGTGTGCTGCCACGCTCGATGAGGCGATCTGCCCTGGTGATCCCCGCCTTATCGACGTTGTTCTGGTGGGACGGCATCCAAAGCGTCACGTTGCCTCTGTGCAGTTGGTCGAGTTGAAGCGTTGGTCGACGGTGAGCCGGGTGGAACGGGCGACCGCGGATCTGTTGCACGTGCCGGGCATCAAAGGAGAGAAGAAGCATCCGGCGCTGCAATTGGGCGCATATTACGAGGCGTTCACGAGCGCTCGCGGCCCGTTCCAGGGTGCCGACTTCGAATGTGGCGGTTTCGCCTACCTGCACAATGCCACCGACGATTCCGTTCGGACCCTGATCGACGTGGACGCACCGACTGGCTCCTACGCCCGCATATACACGAGTGATCGGCGCGAGCAGCTGCTGTCCGACCTCAGGAAGCACTTTGCCGAGGACGGTGCGGCCTCCGTGGCCGAGAGGATGTTGCAGAGCATGGGTCTGCGCAACACCCCGCTGCTCGACGCCATGATCTGGTCCCGAGGAGCCGACACCGTCTTCACCCTGCGCGGGCGCCAGAAGGAGGTTGCCGACCAAGTGCTGGAGACGGCTTCGAAGGTCCTGCCGAACCCCCGGCACCCCGCCTTGGTGCCGGATGAGCGGCGGGTGATCTTTCTCGTGACCGGTGGTGCGGGAACGGGCAAGAGTGCGATCGGCCTACAGATCAAGGCAGAGTTGGAGGCCCAAGGCCGTACGGTCAAGTACGCCAGTGGCAGCCGGGCCTTCAACGGGGCCCTTCAAGAGCACGTCGGCTACGGAGATAGGCAGTTCAGGGAGACGTTCACCTATTTCAGTAACTTCGTCACCCCACCCGACCCGCTCTTGGACGTGCTGATCTGCGACGAGGCACATCGTCTCCGGGACCGGTCGACCAGCCGATTCTGGAAACCCGAGGACTGGGGCACGGGCCCACAGGTGGACGAACTCCTCGCGGCGTCCCGCCTGACGGTTTTCTTCCTGGACGAGGGTCAGTCCGTGCGACCGAACGATGTCGGTACCGTTGATCTGATCAGAGAAGCGGCCGAACGGCGCGGCGCTCGGATCGTTTCGTACAAGCTGCGGGAACAATTCCGATGCGGTGGCAGTGACGCCTACGTCCGCTGGGTACGGGCATTGCTCGGAGTGACGGACGAGGAGCCCGGTAAGTGGCGACCGGACGGACTGATGCACATCGAAGTGGCGGACACCCCGGACGATCTCGAACAGATCATTCGTACGGAAGCACTCGCCGGTGCGTCCGCGCGCATGGTCGCCGGCTATTGCTGGCCATGGACGAAGCCGCTCGGCAAGGAGCGAAGGCTGGAGCCCGACGTCCGCATCGGTGAGTGGTACCGGCCGTGGAACGCGGACAGTGAAAGCTACTGCGAGGACGGGGCGCCGCCGTCGAGGATCTGGTCCGTGAATGAGAACGGCCTCGGCCAGATCGGCTGTGTGTACACGGCGCAGGGGCTGGAATGGGACTGGTGCGGCGTGATCATGGGTGAGGACATGGTGCGCCGCGATGACCGGTGGGTGTTCCGACGGGGCAAGGAACGCAAGACAGCGGAGCCAGGCATCAAGCGGGTCGCCGAGCCGGGTTCGTTCGATCCGAAGGTGAAAGCCGGCAGTGTCGACGACGAGGAATTCGCACGGCTCGTCCGGCACGCCTATCACGTGCTGATGACCCGGGCCAGCCGCGCCACGGTCCTCTATTCCACGGACAAGGAGACCCGGGACTATCTCAAGAAACTCGTCGGCACGGCCGAGATCCACGGATTGCGTCCCACCTGGGAGAACTTGCCGGTGGAGGCGCGTATGCCGCATCTTCCTCGGCCGGGCCGAGGACGGGGCAAGGGAAGACGTCGTAAGGGTGCGGGGTCGCAGGCGCCTGATCTACGGCTGTTCTGAGTAGCGCTGTTGCACGAGTGAGGTGGCGGGCTCACCGGGCCCGCCACCGGTCTGCGCTAGAAGAGCAGACTTGCAACCGCCACCAGGGCCGTCACCAGAAGGTTGGAGACGACTTCGGCAGCGATCTCGATCAGGATCGCGCGGATCCTTTCACGACGCGCAGACTTGTACTCGACCGAGGTCATGGCCACTCCAAAGCAGTGAGATCGGAATGGCAGGGGGACGCCCTACCGGGCATCCACGCTCGCGTCGCGTGTCACCACACGACGGGCACAACCATTCGTCACCCGCAGCTCGTTGGAGCGAACTCAGGAACGCAGCCTCGTACCCTCCGGGAAGGTGCGCAGCGCGATCATGCTATCCCGCGAGTCGGCTCCGAGGGTGTGGATTTCGGGGTGGAGCGCCCGGACCGTGTAGGCATGGCTTCGGGCGCTGTCGGGGGCTAGAGCGCTGGAGGGATCAGTGAGCGGAGCTTTTCGCGGGTTTCCGGGTCCGTCGAGTAGACGATCGTGCCGATCATCCCCCGGGTAAGCAGCACTTTGTAGGTGTTGCGGACGAGGCGGTCGACGTCCTCGTCCGGGGTTGCTTTGGTGAAGGACGGGTCCTTGGAGGCGCTGCGGTCCACCACCCATCGGTCCGTACGCCAGACGAGGTCCGGACCCATGATCACGCCGGACCAGTCGTACTCGAAGCCCTGCGCGGTGTAGACGCACCCGATCTGTCCGAACCCGGCGGGGTCGGTTGCCCAGAGGGGCGCCGGTGGGGCGCCGAGCAGGGCGCGGTCGCCGTAGAGGTTCCACGGTCTGGCCCAGTCGCCGATGACCACATCGCTGGGCAGGGAGTGCATGCGCGAAGTGATCTTCGTCGTCCACTTCCAGCAGTAGCCCGCGGACATACGCGCGCCGTAGCCCTGGGCCCGTCGGGCGGCCAGGAGGTCCTCCAGCTCCTGCGGGCTGTCGGCGGTCAGAAGTCGTACCTTGTCGTCCGGTTCCCACACGGTGGGTGCGTTGCCTTCGAGTCCCAGCAGGTCGACCACCCATCGCAGGTAGGCGTCGCTGCCACCGCATCGGAATTGGCTGTCGAGCCTCACTACCGTGCAGTCCAGGTCCTGTTCGGCCGCAGCCGCCTGGATCTGTTCCACGGTCCCCATCTCGCCCGGACGCACCACCTGGTGCTGGTCCAGCAGGAACACCGGAACCCGGGCGGCGTCCATCAGCTCTGCCACCTGTGGACGGCCGGTACGCAGAGCCGCCTTGGTGTAGCGGTTGGCGGAGGTCTTGCGGAGCCGGTGTGCTTCGTCGCAGACCAGCACGTCCAGGTCGTTCGGTTCGGCCTCCATGAAGCTGTTGAAATATCGGAAGAGCCGCTGGACCTCGGGCTTGCGGGCACCGGCGACCTTGCGCATCGTCTTGGTGAAGGACTGCGAACCGGTGGCGTGCAGGGCCGGCACCCCGCGCCGGTAGAGGTCGCCCAACAGGGAGAGGGCGATCACGCTCTTGCCGGAGCCCGGGCCGCCGGCTACGACGACGACCTGCTTGCGGTTGGACCGCCGGGCCTGTCGGACCGCCGACATGACCGTTTCGTAGGCGAGCCGCTGTTCGTCCAGCAGCACGAACTGCTCCCGATTGCGCACCTCTTCGGCGGCAACGGTCATCAGCTGCCGCGACGGCCGGGCCTTGCCCTGCAGCAGGGCATCGGCTGCCTCGGCACCCGGCTTCGCCGCCAGCCTGGAACGCAGGTAGCCCAGGAACGCGCCGCGCTGATCACCGGTGAACATCCGGCCCCGATGGTCCTCGGAGACCGCGCGCAACCCTGCCACCCCGAACTCGGTCGCGTTGTGCAGATAGGCCACCCCCGCGATCGACTCCGGGATCCGCTCCAATGCTCCGTTGAACGACACGAGATAGTCGCAGTAGCCGCGTACTTGCTCGATCGGATTCAGGACCGGCGCCGGGTAAGCGGGGATGCGGCACCGCAGCGGATCGTCGTCCTCCGGGTAGGCCTCGCTCCACTGCTTGAGTTCGACCACCACGTAAGACGCCCCACCGGTGGCCGGATGCACGCCGGCAAGTATCACGTCCGCACGCTTGCTGGTCAGCGGCAGCCCGTATTCCAGTAGCATTTCGACCTCGCCGAGCCCGGCCTCCACCAACGCGTTGGTCAGCGCGGGGATGCTGCGTTCCCAGGAACGCACTTCCGCCGGCTGGGGCCGATGGCGGTGCTTGTGCAGGAAGTTCTCGGTCAGGAGTTCCGCCAGCCGTCCTTCGAGGTGGGTGCGGTCGGCCAACGATGCCGCGGACTCACGGAACAGCAAGAAAATGCCCCCAGGCAGCACGAAGTGACTCGTGCGGGTGGGGGCATGTCCTTCAGTTCCGCGGAAGCGGAGCGGAAGCCCGTCGGGCCGCTGAGATTATCCCAACCATCCTAGAACAGGGGGTGGATCACGGACCCGGAGTGCACGGACGGCAGTCGAGGCCGGCGACGTGGAACAGACCGCAGAAGTCTCGCAGCCCCCTGGTACGCCCAGGTGTGGTGCCCAGAAGAACTGTCGCGGCCTCACCTACGCCCCCGATGCCCGGCCGGAGCCTGAGCAAGCGCCAGGCGACTCTGGTGTTGCATTGCGGCCGCGCGGCGACACGCGACGGCACGCGGCATCCGGGCAAATGCACGGCGTGTGGCGGTGATTGATGAACCGAGGGGGCTGCGCTGTGGCTGACGCGGAAGTGTCGAGCGGAAGTACCTACGATTGACGGTCGGCGCGTGATCGCCGTTCGGCCGAGGGTTCACCGACCGTGACAGAGGCGACGGACGAGGAAAGGCGCGGGATTACGACAGTTTCAGCTGCTGGAGTCGGTGGCAGTGCGGCGGCGCAGGACGCGCGATGCCGTGACCGGTGCACGGGGGCGATGCCGTCGTGACATGCTCGCCGGATAGGGGTGAGGCTCGGTCGAAGAGTGCCGGCCGTCGGCCGTGACGCTTTGGCCCGTCCACGGTGCGCCCGCTCGGCCGAAGTACCTCGTCCGAACTGCTGTTTCTCCCGATCCCCGCCCGGCCGACGCGATTCCCGTGACGCATCATGCGAGTCGTCGGTGGTGCTGGAGCGGGACGCTGGCAATGACGCATTTTCCCTGATGGGGCGTCAGTAAGCCTGGGCGCCGGCCAGGGTGAGAAACGATAACTCGAACCCCTACGGCCGACATGTGGCCGAGGCGCGTCAAGGAGCCTGGGTGCTCGGCGTGTGCACCATGGGACCGCTACCTCCTGGCGGTCCGGCACACCATTGGGCACATGTCCGCGCAGGTCACTCAGCTGGCCCGCTGTCTCTCTTTGCGGCACGACTGTCATCCGGGCGATGCCGTAGCGGACACCCCTGCTAAAAGGCGCGGTGGGTTGTGGGTCAGTGGGCCGACGCAACGCGGGCGGGTGCGGGCCCCGATCGGCCGGACCGGAAGGTGCAGTTCGGTGCCGATAGGCGAAGGGCCCCGTCGCCGTCATGCAGCGAAAGGGCCCGTCGCGTGTGTGCGTCGCGTGAAGGCGGGACGCCGACCGGGATTGGTTCCCGCCCCGCTGCCGTCCCACCCCACCGTCGCCCGCCCACCAGGGCGGACGACGGCACAAACAGCTTCCGGAATCAGACCGCCGGAGCCGGGTAAGTCGGGTACTCCACCCCGGAGACGTGCTGGACGACGCGGATGACCTGGCAGGAGTAGCCGAACTCGTTGTCGTACCAGAGGTAGAGGATGGCGTTGTCGCCCTCGACCTTGGTGGGGCCGGCGTCGACGATCGAGGCGTGGCGGGAGCCGATGAAGTCGCTGGAGACCGCGTCGGGGGCCGTGGTGAAGTCGATCTGGCGCTTGAGCGGTGAGGTCAGCGAGACGTCGCGGAGGTGGTCGAGGACCTCCTCGCGGGTGGTCTCGCGTCCGAGCTGCAGGCTGAGGATCGCGATCGAGACGTCCGGCACCGGGACGCGGATCGAGCTGCCGGTGATCGTTGCCTTGAGGTCGGGCAGCGCCTTGGCGACGGCGGAGGCGGCACCGGTCTCCGTGATGACCATGTTGAGCGGCGCCGAGCGGCCGCGGCGGTCGGAGTTGTGGTAGTTGTCCAGCAGGTTCTGGTCGTTGGTGAACGAGTGGATGGTCTCCACATGACCGCGCAGGACGCCGTACTCGTCCGCCATCGCCTTCAGCGGCGGGACGATCGCGTTGGTGGTGCAGGACGCGCAGGACAGGATCTGGTCGTCCGGCTTGATCATGTCGTGGTTGACGCCGTGCACGACGTTGGGGACGTCGCCCTTGCCCGGTGCGGTCAGGACGACCTTGGCGATGCCGGGGCGCAGGTGCTTCGACAGGCCCGCGCGGTCGCGCCACTTGCCGGTGTTGTCGATGAGGATGGCGTTGTTGATGCCGTACGCCGTGTAGTCCACCGACGTCGGGTCGTCGGAGTAGATCACCTTGATCTCGTTGCCGTTGGCGATGATCTTGCTGTTCGCCTCGTCAACGGTGATCGTGCCCTGGAACTGGCCGTGGATGGAGTCACGGCGCAGCAGTGAGGCGCGCTTGACGATGTCCTGGTCGCCGCCCCCGCGGACGACGATGGCGCGCAGCCGCAGGCCGTTGCCGGAGCCGGCCTTCTCGATGAGCAGGCGGGCGACCAGGCGGCCGATGCGGCCGAAGCCGTAGAGCACGACGTCGCGCGACTCGCTGCGCTCGATCTTGTTCTCACCCGTGGCGCCGGCGACGGCCTCGGCGGTGAACTCCTCCACCGACAGACCGCGGTCGTCGGTCCGGTACGTCTCGGCGAGCAGGGCGATGTCGATCTGGGAGGGGCCGAGATCGAGCGTGGTGAGGGCCTGCAGGAAGGGCATCGTCTCGGTGACCGAGAGCTCCGTGCCGGCGATCTGCCGGGCGAAACGGTGGGTCTTGAGGATGCTGACCACCGACTTGTTCACCAGGGAGCGGCTGTGCAGCAGGACCGTGACGTCCTGCTCCCGGTGCAGCTTCCCGATGATCGGGATCATCGACTCCGCGATCTCCTCGCGGGTTTTCCAGTTGGTGAACGAGTCGTCATTGACAGTCACAGGCTTATCTTTCGAGCTAGGCGGTGCTCATATGCTAGCGCCCCGCCACTTTAGTCATTCAAACGGTCCCGGTTGAGAGTGGGATGCCGGGCTCGGGCGTCATGGTCATGTCGGGTGCAGCGGGTGGGGGCGGCTCGAGGGAAAGCCCCTGGGTAGAGGTGTCGCGGACGTATTCGTCGGCTGCTCCGGCGAAGCCGGATGGGTGGGGTGTGGGCGGCGGGGCCGACGAGAATGTGACATCGGTGACCCACCGCCGGAGTCAGCGCCCGGATGTCAGCCGGATGTCCTGGGTCCAGGCATCTGTGCGGCCCGACGGGGTGGTCTTGCAGGGGGCCGCGTAGCAGCGCCAGTACCAGGTGCCGTTCTTCCGGCGCCGGATCTCGATCTCCGCGCCCTTGCACCGTCCGCACCGCGGGGGCCGCGCGAACGTCTCCGCGTGTTCGTGCGCCAGCAGCTTCCGTGCGAAGTACGCGCCCCGCATGGTCAGCATCACCTCACGGGTCCAGCTCTGGGAGAGCACGTTGAGGCTGCCGAGCATCACCGTCCGCTCGTCGATCACCGCGATCTTCTGGTGCATGACGTGCATCGGGATCACAATGTGGGCCACGGCGCGCAGGTCCGCGATGAGCGACTGGCTGGTGGCCTTCCGCTGGAGCTGGTCCGTGTCGTCGCGGATGAAGACCTTGATCTGCACACCCCGGTCCGCCGCCGCCCGGAGTTCGGGCAGCAGGGACCGGATCCGGTTCGCGACCCACGGGGCCCAGAGCCACAACGACTGCCGCGCCTGCCGGATCTCCCCGCTGAACGTGCCGTAGAAGTCCCGCTCGTCATCGACTTCCGTCACCTCCACATGCCGGCTCAGCACCTCGGCGAGCGCGGTGCCGAACTCCCCTCGTGAGGGGGTGGGCGCATGGGGCGGGGTGATCAGGTGTTTGGCGTGCAGCACCCGGACGCCTGGGGTGCCGATCAGCGCCGCCAGCTGGGCCAGGGCCATTCCCGGCCGTGCGCCCTTGACCCGCTCGCCACTGGCGATGATGTAGAGGCGGGTCCTGACCCGGGTCACTGCGACGTTGAACAACCGCACGCCGTCGCGCGGCCAGGGGCTGGGGGCCGGCCGGCGGTGAGCATGGGCCATCCACAGTTCACGGCTGTCCGCGCCGCCCTCCACCGTGTCGAAGACGACGATGTCGAACTCCCGGCCTTGGAACTTGTGGGCCGTGCCGACCTCGGCCGGCGCCGCGCCCGTGCCCTCCACGTCCCGCAGTGCCTCCAGGGTGGCGTCGGCCTGGACGCGGTACGGCGTGACGACGCCCGCCTCCTCGCCCTGCTCGCGATGGAGCTCCACCAGCGCCCGGGCGATCAGGGAACCGGCCGGCCACCAGCCCTTCCGGCTGCCGGTCGGATGGGCCCGGGCCAGCTCGTGCAGGCCGTCGGTGTCGATCAGGACGATCTCGGGGTCGTGGGCGGGCCGCTCGTACGAGGCCTGGGCCCCGCCCCGCAGGACTCCGCCGTACGCGAGATCGTTGGCCAGCTTCATCACGGCCGGGCCAAAACGGTGCTGCTCGGTGAGGGTGACACAGGCCGGATGCGCCTGCGCGTCCGCCGGCTCACTGATCCCGCAGTGCTGGAAGACGTCGGGGAGCAGCCACCTCTTGATGTCGTCGCGGTCCTGGTCCTTGAGCGCGGCGGGTATGACGGGGCCCAGCTGCATGAAGTCCCCGAGCAGGACGGCGGCCCGGTCGGCCTTGCCGGTGGCGAGCAACACCTCGGGCAGGGTGGCGGCGCCGGCCTCGTCGACGAGGACGACGTCGTACGGGCCCTCGAAGACCGCCCGGTTCGTGCGGAACCGGGCCAGGGTCGTGGCGACCAGCTTGGCGGCCTTGATGATCTCGCCCTGGGCGTTGCGGGCGAGGCGTTCGTACTCCTCCTGGAGCTCCTGGTACCGACTCTCCAGCTCCCCACGGCGGGCGGTGTCGGCGGCCACGGCCGGGCGTAGCCGTTCGGCCCGGTCGTGCCGGGCCGGCCAGCCCCTCCGCCCGGCGCGTTCGGTCAGATCCTGGGCCTCCTGGGCCTGCTCTGCGGCCCGGCCGGCGCGGGCCGCCTCCTGTTGGCGGGCCGCCCGCTGCTGCCGGGCGTCCTCCGCTGCTGTCCGCTTGGCCTCGGCGTCCGCTTCTAGGGTGCTGATCTGCTCCATGGTGAGGGGAATGCTGTCGGTCAAGGCCGTGATCCGGGCGCTGAGCGTCGCCACGTGCGCGGTCGCTGTGGCGCGGGCTTCGCGCGCCGTCAGCCGAGCCGCGGCGGCCTGCTCCTCGGCCTCCACCACCTGCCTCCGGAGTTCGGCGATCTTCTTGCGTGCGCGCCGTTTGGCTATCGTGCCCAGGCCTTCGAGCCGCGCCAACTCCTCGCTCGGGGCGCGGCAGCGGTCCTCCGCGATCAGCGCGTCCGCCTCGCGGTGCTCCGCGGCCTGCCGGACCTGAACGACTTCCCCGGAGAGCTGGTCCGCTTGCCGCCACTGGGCGCGGGACGGCTCCGCCGCCGAGACGCGGGCGGTGGCCGTCTCGGCGACCGATACGGCGTCATCCAGCCGGCGGTCCGCTTCGGCGAGCCGGCTGCGGGCGTGGGGCACGCGCGCCAGCACGGACGCGAGGTCCTGGCCGGGCGTGCGCAGTAGCTTCAGCGCGGCGAAGTACGACACGGAGTCAAAACCGGCCAGCGCGCTGTCCAGTGCCGCCAACTCCTCGGCCCGGGCCCGGATCGCGACGAGCTCGGCCTCGATCGTGCTGCGTCGCCCGGCAGTTTCCGATAAGCGCGCCTGAACCATCAGCGGCAGGGAGACGGACGTGTCCTCGGCCACCTCCCGAAGGTGCGGCGGGCCCACGCGGACGATGTCACCCGGGGCGTGGCGCTTCTCCCGCACCACACCCAGCAGGGCGTTGTCCACGGCGATATTGGTCGCGGAGACCAGCAGAACCCGTGCGCCCCGAGCGAGGAGATCGCCGATGGCACGCTTGAGCACGGCGGTCTTGCCGGTTCCTGGAGGGCCCCACACCAGGTGGACGCCTTCGCCCAGGCAGGCCCGGTAGGCGTCCCCTTGCGCGGGGTGAAAGCCGGGCGGGTCCACATCGCGTGCCGGCGCTCCGCCGATGGCCCGGGCTGCCAGCGCGGCGGCCAGAGGGTGTTCGCCGAGACCGGCGATGCCGTCGCGCAGGGCCTCGACGAGGAACGTGGGCGGCTGCTTCAGCATCCACAGGTGCGGATCCGTGATCTCGGCGAATTCGGCTACGCACAGGGTGAGCAGGGAGCCCTTCTGCACTGTCCCGGAGACAGCGAAGCCCTTCTCCTCGATGCCGTCGTCGTCCGGGCCGGCCAGCCGCAGGCAGTCGAGTTGGTCCGGGCCGATATCGGTGCCGCGCAGGTCCACCGCGTACTGACCGGGTTCACCGGTCCGGGCGGCCCGCCCGACGCGCTGCCAGCGGGGCTGCCGGCCGGCACCGCCCTCGACTGCGATCCACTCGCCGAGCGCCGCGGCGATCTCCTCACGCCACCCCACGTACCCCCCTATCCCCCCGCCCGGAATCAGATCGGCACACTACCCAGCCGCGTGAACTGGCACACGGAGGGGCGCTGGGGGCGCGGAGCGGGTTGGTGGGGCCATGGCAACCCGGATGCCCTCGGCCGGTCAGCCGGTCAGCCGGTCAGCCGCTCAGCCGGTCGGCCGATGGCATGGCCTGGCGTCCTCCATTGGCGTGGCCGACGGGAGGACTTCGGAGGACTTCCTCCGCATCGGGTTCGGCGAGAATTCCTGAGCGGGTGGCTGAAGGAGCGGGGCATTTCTGCCCTCCTGGCCGTGGCATTGCCTGCTGAAAAGTGGTCGGGAGCGGGCTGCCTCTGCCTGGGAAAGGGCCCGGAGGTGGGAGGGGCTCTGCGCTGGTCGCTGTTTTGGAGACAGGTGCGGGGGCAGCAGAGCACTGTCGGGGTGACCGGCACGGTGGAGGGTTTCGGAATTGCTTCCCTTTGGTGGGGAGTGGTGGCGAGGCCAGGTCTTCTTTTGCGTCGTGTGGAAGGGATGTTGTATGAGTGCCAATGTCTGGGGATACCTTCCCGATTCCGGGTACCGGGCGGGCACGGTCCTTGTGGGGTACGGCGTCGAAGCTGTCGACGGGAGCATCGGCAAGGTCGACAAGCATTCCGACGAGGTGGATTCCGCGCACCTTGTCGTCGATACGGGACCGTGGATCCTCGGGCGGCGCGTCGTGCTGCCGGCCGGCACCGTGACCGGCATTGACCAGCAGGAGCAGAAGGTCTACGTGGGCCGCACCAAGGACGAGATCAAGGGGGCACCCGACTTCGAGAGCGCCGGGCACGAGAGCAGTGCGGATTACCTGCACCAGGTCGGGGTCTATTTCGGGGGATTTCCTCTGGTGTGAGGCGTGTTGCGCCGGGTGGCGGGGCCGGCTGTCATCCGTGGGTCGGTGGGTCGGCCCGCGTCCGCGCTCGCCCGTGTTGTGGGACATACCGTGCGCAGTCGGGCTCCGTGCCGCGGTGTCATTCCCTGTGACGTCCTTCACCGCAGCCGTCCTGTGGCCGGCTCCTGCACGCCGTTGAGGGTGAGGTCAGGGGCCGCGCCGGTGTTTCGGCACCGAGTCGTGGAGAGTGCAGAGTGAACTCCGCGGTCCGGGGAAGCCGTCAAAGAACCTTCTCGTCGAAGTAGCCTTTTGCGTGGCCCTCGCAACGGGTGGCGGGTGAGCTCCATGGCGTTGTGGTCGATCGGGCGTGAGGTGAGAGGTGTGACGGGCACGCAGCAGACCCCGGTGAACAAGGCGGCGGAGGCGCGGGACAGCGTTCAGGAGCTGCTGAGCGCGCACCGTCCGCGGGTCGATGAACTCTCCATGATCGACGCACTGCTGGTCACCTCGGAATTGGTCACCAATGCCCAGCGTCATGGTGCTGGACTCGCCGGCTTCTCCGCCCGGATCGCGACCGGTGTTCTGGAAGTGACCGTCGCCGATAACAGCCCCCGTCATCCCGCCACGGCCATCGGGCGCGACAAATTCGGGGTCGGTGGATATGGGTGGCCGATGATTCAGAAACTCACCTCCTGTGTCGTCATCGTCCCCGCCGATGGCGGCAAGGCCATTACCGTCACCGTTCCTCTCAGGTGTGACCGCACGGCCGACTGAAGGCGCTGCCGTCGAAGCGGCATTTCGTGGTGCGCCGGTCCTGGCGCACCAGTAGGTACTGTCACTGGCGCGATGCCGGCAACCCCTGAAGGGCGGCGGGCCGATGAAGGGTGCCAGGGGGCCGTCCGTCTCGTCGTAAGGCAACCCTTTTGGTGTTTTGGTGTGCGGTAAAGCCGAGGCGACGATGCGTCATCCTCGGTGCCCGCCGGCTGAGTGTTCGCCCGCTGTGACGTCCGCAATGAGGCCTGAGAGTATTGCCGTCCTGCCGTGCGAGAAGGAAGTGCCCCGACCGGCAATGCCCGCCCGGAGGGTGGGCGAGGGATGCAGCGTCGCTATGGCGGTTCGGGCGCATTGAGGTGGAATAGTGTGATGCAGGGAGTACCTGTAAGAGCGGCCGAGGCGCGCAACTTCGTGCACGACCTGCTGCACAAGATAGGCAGCCCGGTCGATGATCTGGCCCTCGTCGACGCCCTGCTGGTGACCACGGAGCTGGTCACCAATGCCCAGCGGCACGGGGGCGGGCTCACCGGGTTCACCGCGCGGATCGTCGAGGGGTACCTGGAAGTGGCGGTCGAGGACGGCAGCGCGCACTGCCCCACCGCCGCCACCCCGCGCGCCCCCGGAGCCACGGGTGGATACGGCTGGCCCCTGATACAACGGCTGGCCCGCAGCGTCGACATCACCGCGACCGTGACCGGCAAGACCATTCGCGTCACCTTGCCCCTTTGATGCTGTCTGACGCGTCTGACGCGTGTGAAGCCGTCTGATGCCGTCGTCCTGTTCCTTGGCTCGTGAGCCGGCGGGCTGACTTGGGACGGTAGGCGACACAGTCACCCCAGCCACCCCAAACCGGCTACCCCTATGGCCAGTCGGGGCGGCACGGTCCTTCTGGGTGCCCCGGGCGACGATTGCCATCCTCGGTGTCCGTGCGGGATGGTTGCCGAAGGGGAACGGTCTCTGCCGGTTCGGTGAGGTGATGGGGTGCACTCGGTGAGCCTCGCGTGGTGAAGAGTTCCGGCGTATCCGCCGCGACCGCGACAGCGACCGCGTCCGTGGCCGGCGTCGATGTCGGTGCCGCCTGGCAATCCGCACCCCACCCCGTACTGGTCATCAGCCCGTCCGGTGTGGTGCGCGCGGTCAATGACGCCGCTGCGCCGCTGTTCCCGGCCATGAGGGCGGGTGCACCGTTCGATGATGCCCCGGCCCGCTGGCTCGCCGACGCCCATCAGCGCTTCACCGACCCCCTGCGGTCCGAGGACGGCGATCCGGTGCGCGGCCCCGTAGGGGACCGGAGCTTCGAAGCCCGCCCGAGCCGCGCGGAGAACGGCGACGTGGTGTGGTGGCTGGTCGATGACACCGCCCGCCGGTCGGCGGAGGACGCCCTGCGCGCGGAGCGCGAGCGCACCGGGTTCCTCGCCCAGGCGTCGACGGAGCTTCTCGCCTCCCTGAATGCCGGCCGGTGCATGGACGTCACTGCCCGACTGGCCGCGCAGCATCTGGCGGACGCCGCCGTCGTGGTCACCCCGCCCTCCGGACGGCGGTGGACGGTGAGCTTCTGCGGCCCGGACGGACAGGTGGTGCGCGACAAGGCCGTTGCCGACCCCGCCTCCGTGCCGGGGCTGGCCGAGGCCCTGCGGGGGTTTCCCCCCGTACCGTCGCGCTGGATAGACCCGGCGGCCGTGCCGGACCGGTTCAAGCCGTCCGCGCTCGGTGACATCGGCTCGGTGGTGGTCACCCCGCTCCCCGGGCACGGTGTGGCGGCCGGCGCGCTGATCCTCATGAGGCGTTCCGGCCACGCCGCGTTCAACGAGAGCGAAGAGACCTTCGCCCGGCTGTTCGCCGCCCGCGCCGGAGCGGCGATGTCCGCCGCGCGGCTCTACGCGGAACAGGCGGCCATCACCCGGACGTTGATGCGGGAGCTGTTGCCGCCCCGGCTGGAGCAGGTCAGCGGAGTGGAGTTCGCCGGCGGATACCGGGCCTCGAACGACACCGACCGCGTGGGGGGCGACTTCTACGACGTGCACGCGGGGGCCGGGCCCGACGAGGAGTCGCTGGTCGTCCTCGGGGATGTGTGCGGCAAGGGGCTGGAGGCCGCGGTACAGACCGGCAAGATCCGCAACACCCTGCATGCGCTGCTGCCGCTGGCCACCGATCATCAACGGGTGCTGCGGCTGCTCAACGGTGCGCTGCTCGATTCCGACCACACACGGTTCGCCACCCTGGTCCTTGCCTCGGTGGCGCGGCGGGGCGGCACCGTCCGGCTGAGGGTGACCAGCGCCGGACACCCCGCGCCGCTGGTCGTCCGGGTCGACGGCCGGGTGGAGGAAGCCGACACCCGCGGTTCCCTTGTCGGCGCGCTGCCGGAGGTGACCTCCAAGACGGCCTCGCTCGACCTTGCGCCCGGGGAGTCATGTCTGCTGTACACCGACGGGATCACCGAAGCGATGGGCGGGCCGATGGGCGAGGAGCTCTTCGGCGAGGAACGTCTGCGGTCCGCTTTGAGCGAGTGCGCGGGCCTGCCGGCCGAAGCGGTCGTGGAGCGGATCCGGATGCTCGCCGCCCAGTGGGTGGGGACCGGCCGGCATGACGACATGGCCGTGGTCGCCATCACCGCGCCCCACCATGCGCACCTCAGCGCCGTGGACGGCCACACCCGGGGCAGGTACACGGCATGAACACCGTTACTGCCACGGCGGGTGTGCCGAGGACCGCCGAGGGCCCGGAGGCGGGGGCGGAGTCGGAGTCGGACGCCGGCCCGTTCCGCCGCGTATGCCCGGGGTCCATGGGCGGACGGCCGCCGGGTAGGTGTGCGTCATGACCCTCTCGCCCGCTCCGATGACGGAAAGCCTGGCCGGCTACGTCGACCACCTGTGGGACGCGGTCGTGGCCGTGGACGAGCACACGGCCGTCCGCGGGGTTTTCGACGCGGTGGACGCGGGGGTTCCGCCGGAGGACGTGCTGCTCGACATCATCGCCCCCGTCCAGCACCGGGTCGGTGAGCACTGGGCGGCGAACAGGATGACGGTGGCACAGGAGCACGCCGCCACGGCCATCAACGACCGGGTCATCGCGGCCCTCGCGCATCACCGGCCACCGGCCGCCGCGGCGGAGCGGGGACGTATCACGGTGGCCTGCGTGGACGGTGAATGGCATGCGCTGCCCGCCCGACTCCTCGCCGAGGTGCTGCGGCTGCGGGGCTGGCGGGTGGACTTCCTCGGTGCGCAGGTGCCCGCGCCGCATCTGATCGCCCATCTGCACCGGACCGGGCCGCAGGCCGTCGGGCTGTCCAGCTCGATCGCCACCCGGCTTCCCACCGCACACGCGGCGATCACCGCCTGCCAGGCCGTGGCCGTCCCCGTCCTGGTCGGCGGCGCAGCCTTCGGTCCCGACGGCCGCTACGCCCGGCTGCTCGGTGCCGACGCCTGGGCGCCGGACGCCCGCACCGCCGCCGACTTCCTCTCCCACGGTATGCCGGACACCAGGCCACCCGCACTCGGGCACCAGCCCGTCGACGACCTGCCGCACCTGTCCGACCAGGAGTACTCCCTGGTGGCCCGCACCGCCCCCCAACTGGTCAAGGAGACCCTGACGCAGCTGGAGGAACGCTTCCCCGCCCTGCGCGACTACTCCGAACGGCAGCGGCAGCACACCGCGGAAGACCTCGCGCACATCACCGACTTCCTCGCCACCGCGCTCTACACGGACGACGACGAACTGTTCACCGGCTTTCTCACCTGGACCCGGTTGATCCTCACGACCCGCGGAGTTCCCGCCCACTCACTGCACCCGGCGCTGGACGCACTCTCGGCTCAGCTCAAGGACTTCCCCCGGGCTCGGCGCATCCTCGGCCATGCCCGCCGCAGCCTCGACACCGGCACCAGGACCGGCCCTGGCACCGGCCCCGGCACCAGGGTCGACACCGGCACCGGCCCCGGCACTGGCACCGGCACCAGGATCGACACCAGGACCGACACCGGCCCCAGCTCCGGCCTCGGGTCCTCCGTATGACCGTGCCCCCGTCCGACGACCGCAGCGCCACCATCGCGACCCCGGACCGGCACACCGCCCACCTCCACCTCTCCGGGGACCTCGACCACACCACCGCGGACGAGCTGCTCGCCCTGGCCGTCCGGCAGATCGCCGCGCAGCCCGGTCTCCGTGACCTCCACCTCAACTGCGCGCAGGTGCGGGCCTGCGACCCGATGGGGCTCTCCGTGCTGCTGGCCCTCCACCGCCGGACCAGCGCCGCCGGGATCCATCTCCATCTCGACGACCGCCCGCCCGCGCTGGACCGCCTTCTGACGGTCACCGGCACCCTCGGCCCCCTCACCTCCCCGCCGGGACGGAGCAGTTCCACTACGGGCTGACGCGCGCCACCACGGAACGGCGGCTCTTGCCGAAGGGCGTCGGCTCATGAACCTGCTCCGCCGGGGCATACGCGAGTTCAGCGCTCCTTCCCGACCAGGGCTGGGGCGGGTACTCAAGGGCCGACGCTGAACGAGGCGTAAGTGCCCGCGAATTGTCTGCGGATGCGTACGGACGGGCCGTTCGGATTCCCCGTATCGCGGCCGTACCGCCCCTGCCGAGAGGGGCAGTTGATGAGAGACGACCGCACGGCAGGAGAAGCGTCAGCGTCAGGGGGCCGCGGTATATGAACGACCGGCAAAAGCCGTCGGACGGAGTGGCGGGCGAGGACTATCTTCCGCTTGCCGAACACGGGCTGATCGGCGATCTGCGGACCGCGGCGCTGGTCGGGACCGACGGCCGGATCAGCTGGTTCTGTGCGCCGCGGTTCGACTCGCCCAGCATTTTCGGATCGCTGCTCGATGCCGCGGACGGCGGACACTGGCAGATCAGCCCCGTCGGGGACGTCGCCAAACGCCAGCAGTACTACTTTCCCGACACCAATATCCTCATGACGCGGATGCTGACCGGGAACGGCATCGTCGAGATCCAGGACTTCATGCCGATACGGGCGGAGGGGGACCGGAATCATCGGCAACGGCTGGTGCGGCGGGTGGTCAGTGTGCGGGGCAGCTCGCGTATCAGGACCGTCATCGCACCGCGGATGAATTACGGCCGGGATCCGCACAAGGTGGAAACGCAGCCGCACGGTGTGCGTTTCACCAGTGAGGCGCTGGAACTCTCGCTCCAGGCAAATGTGACCCTGCGGACCGAAGGCCAGGATGCCCTCGGCGACTTCGACCTGGCGGAAGGCCAATCCGCGCTGTTCGTGCTGGAGTCCGGCAAACCCACTCGCGCCGAACCCGCCGTCGATCTGGTCGATACCCGGGCCGCCGAGGAGCTGTTCCGGTCCACCGTACGGTTCTGGCGCCAGTGGCTGAGCCAGTCCACTTACACCGGCCGCTGGCGCGAGATGGTGCACCGCTCCGCGCTGACCCTCAAACTCCTCACCCACGAGCCCACCGGAGCCATTGTCGCCGCACCGACCCTCGGGCTTCCCGAACAACTCGGCGGCGAACGGAACTGGGACTATCGCTATGTCTGGATCCGTGACGCGGCCTTCTCCCTCCACGCCCTGCTTCGCCTGGGCTTCACCCGCGAGGCACAGGCCTTCATCAGCTGGCTGACCTCGTGTCTGCGCCCTGCGCACGACGGTGACCACGGCCCGTTACGGGTGCTGTATTCCATCGACGGCGATGCCGAAATGACCGAGCATGTCCTCGACCACTGGGAGGGCTACCGGGGATCCGCCCCGGTCCGGGTCGGGAACGGTGCCGCCGGGCAGCTCCAGCTCGATATCTACGGCGAACTCTTCGACTCCGTCTATCTGTTCAACAAACACGGTGCCGGGATTTCACATGAGAGCTGGATGGACCTGTGCGCCATTCTCGACTGGCTGCTGGAGCACTGGGACAGCCCCGATGCGGGCATCTGGGAGACCCGTGCCGGACAACAGCGCCACACCTATTCGCGGTTGATGTGCTGGGTGGCGGTGGAGCGCATGATCAGAATGGCCCGGCAACGTGGTGTGCCGGGTGATCTGGGACGTTGGATGTCGGTACGCGACACGATCTATCACCAGATCATGGACCAGGGCTGGAACGCGGAGGAAGAGACCTTTGTCCAACGCCTCAGCGGGGAGCCGGGGCAGCCGCCGGAGAACATTCTGGACGCCTCGCTCCTGGTGATGCCCATGGTGAAGTTCTTGTCGCCGGACGATCCGAGGTTCCGCTCCACCGTGAAGGCCATCGGCGAGAACCTCGTCACCGACAGCCTGGTCTTCCGCTACGACCCGAAGGTCTCTCCCGACGGCCTGGACGGCACGGAGGGGACCTTCTCGATCTGCTCGTTCTGGTGGGTCGAGGCGCTCTCCCGCACCGGCCGGATCGAAGAAGCCAGGGTGGCGCTGGAGAAGATGTTCACCTACGCCAATCACCTCGGTCTGTACGCGGAGCAGATAGGGATGACGGGCGAACATCTGGGGAATTTCCCCCAGGCGCTCACCCATCTCGCGCTGATCAGCGCGGCCACCAGCCTGGACGACTTCATGGGCTGAGCCGCCCTTCCCCGGCCGCCGGGCGCCCACCGCGCCCGCCACCGGCCGGGCTCCGGGATTCCTCGGATGCCGCCGCGCGGGAAACGCCCGCTGCTGACGGAATGGAGTCCGTTGCCGACTCGACTGCGGGCATACTGACCGGCGGTGCCGCAGGAGCACAATTTCCGGAGCGAAGCGCTGTCCATCCCAGGAAAACTGAAGGGCAGAAAGACCGTGGCTGACTTTCTCACCGACATCACCACCCTCCGCGACCGCGCCCGCCGCGAGATCGAAAAGGGGCCGGTCACCGAAGCGTACGGAGCCGATCTGGAGCGCGTTCTGCAGGTGCTGAACGAGGCGCTGGCCACGGAAATCGTGTGCACCCTGCGGTACAAGCGGCACTATTACACGGCTTCCGGTCTCTATTCGGAGCCGGTCGCGGCGGAGTTCCTGGAACACGCCGCACAGGAGCAGGAACACGCCGACAAGGTGGCGCAGCGCATCGTTCAGCTCGGCGGGAAGCCCGACTTCAACCCGGAAACCCTGACGCAGCGGGCGCACGCCGGGTACGACGCCAGCGACGACCTCCTGGAGATGATCAAGGAAGACCTGGTGGCCGAACGTGTGGCCATCGCCTCGTACACGGAAATCACGAAGTGGCTGGGTGACGGCGACCCGACCACACGACGCGTATTCGAAGAACTGCTGGCGCAGGAGGAAGAGCACGCGGACGATCTGCGGGGGCTGCTGGAACGCATTCCGCAGGACAAGCAGGCCGATTGACGGGCGTCGCGGGGCGGCCGGCAGCGGTGCCGCGTAATTGGCCTGATCATGGCGATCGGCGGCGGTGCTTCGCGATGCCGGGCGAGGGTGGGCGGCGGCAGGTGCGTCCGCCGCTCCGGGCCCCGGTGAGCAGGGCGGTGGGCCTCAGGACCCCAGCGCGCCCGGCATGTCGTCGGCCAGCGTGAAGTATCCGGCGGTGCCGGTGACATCGAAGAGCCGGCGGACGACCTCGTGGAACGGGCCGGCGACGACGAGCTTGCGCTGCTGCCGGTGATGGGCGCGCTGGGCGGCAAGCAGGACGTGCAGCACCGTGGAGTCGGCGAAGTCGGTGAGCGACAGATCGACGACGGTACGTGGAGCGCCGGAATCCTCCGCCAGCGCGCAGGCCTCTTCCAGTAGAGGGGCGCTGTCGTGATCGAGGGACCCGCTGACGCGGACGACAAAGGCCTCGTCCTCGACAGCGTGGGTCACCACAGCCGGTGTATGAACGTACATGGGCGACAGCATGCCATGCCTTTCGGGCACAGGTTCTAGTGCGGTCTCCGGTTCGGCCAGGCCGAAGACCGTCCCCTGTATGGCCCCGCCGTCAGATGCCGCAGCGCGTCCGGGAACGGACGCGATAGCCCTCGTTGGGAGTGCGCCGCGGCGACGGAAACATTTCTCATGAATCATTCAGGAATTCCGCAGATGGTCCTCACCGGTCCACCGGCTGCGCCACTCAGCGGGGTGATTGTTCCAGCGATGCGCATAAGGACCGTAGTGCCGGGCAACAGGCCTGCTCAACGACCTGAATCCCGGAGGTGGAGCATGAACACGGTTTTCGAGGACGTATGTGACACACCCCTGCAGGCGCCTTATGACGCGCCGTCACCGCGGGCCGGAAGATATTCCACCACGCTTCCGCGCATCGAGGACACCGGGAGTGTGACTCCCCATGACGCCAAGGCGCTGACGCCGCTGTTCTTCGAGCGGCTCGCGGAACTCGAAGAGGGCACCCCCGAGTATCAGTACGCCCGCAATACGCTCATCGAGATGAACTTGTCCCTGGTGCGCTATGTGGCCTCCCGGTACAGGAGTCACAGTGACCAGATGGAGGACATCGTCCAGGTCGGCACCATCGGTCTCATCAAGGCCATCGACCGGTTCGACCTCTCCCGCCGCACGGATTTCGCGGCGTTCGCCATTCCCCATGTCCTCGGGGAGATCAAGCGGTTCTTCCGCGACACCAGCTGGGCCGTCCATGTCCCGCGCCGTCTGCAGGAACTCCGCATCGACCTGGCCCAGGCGATGGAGCATCTGTCCGCCCTCCTTGACCGGGAACCCACCGTCAAAGAGCTGGCCGAGCACCTGCAGCTCACGGAAGAGGAGATCATCGAGGGCATCGTGGCCGGCAACGGCTACACGGCCGTCTCCCTGCACCTCTCCTGCGACGGCGAGTCGACGCAGGGCGCCGGCGGACCCGCCTTCGCCGACCTTCTCGGCGCGACCGACCCCGCCACGGAGCACGTCGAGGACCGGTACGCCCTGGCCTCACTCCTGCAACAGCTCGACGAGCGCGACCGGCTGATCGTGCATCTGCGCTTCGACCGGGAGATGACCCAGGCCCAGATCGGTGCGGTGCTCGGTATCTCCCAGATGCATGTCTCCCGACTGCTCACCCGCATCATCAAGCAGCTGCGCAAGGGCATGCTCGGCCAGCAGTGACCCCGCCGGGACCGCCTTCGGCGCCCGGGCCGCACGGCTCCCGACGGTGAGTCACGAAGGCCGCCCGCAGTGCCGGGCCCGCCCACTCCTGTGCAGCGCGGAGTGCCCTGCACAGGAGGCGCCGCCGCAGCGGAGTCGGCCGGACCACAGCTGTCGTACGGCATGGATGGTTCCGCTGTGGCCGGGTACCGGGCTCCGGAAGATCCGCTGACGCGCGGATGGGGCAGCAGACGAAGGGGCGGTATGGCCGGAGAAGTCAGCGGGCGACGGACACGACCGGCCCGGACGGGGCGGATGGCCCGCGTCCGGCGGTGGTGGGGGAGGGCACTGGGGTCGGAGGGCCATGAGCGCTCCACGGTGCTCCTCATCGCCAAGGGCACCTTGGCGGCGACGATCGCCTGGGTGATCTCCTACCACCTCCTGCACGCACAGTCGCCCGCCTTTGCCCCGTTCTCCGCAGTGCTGATCATGCAAGTGACCGTCTACCAGTCGCTGCTGCAGTCCTCGCGCTACGTGGGCGCAGTGGTGGCGGGCGTCGCGGTGCAGGCCGCCCTGGGCTTTCTCGTCGGGCCCGACGTGCCGGCGTTCGCCCTGGTGGCGCTGGTGGCGCTCACCATCGGACGGTGGCCGGCGCTCGGCTCGCAGGGCTCCCAGGTGGCCACCGCGGCGTTCTTCGCCTTCTCCACCTATGTCTCCGCCACCTCGACGCTCGACAAGGTCACCCAGCTGGGGCAGATCATCCTGCTGGTCCTCATCGGCTGCGGGATCGGCGTCCTCGTGAACGTCACCGTGCTGCCGCCGCTGCGCTACCGCAGCGCCGAACACGGCATCCGCACCCTGGCCCACGCCCTGTGCGACCTGGTGAGCGACATCTACCCGGCGTTGCGTGAACGGGGACTCGACGAGGAGCGCACCGGGCGGTGGCGGGCGCGGGCCGAACAGACCGGAGAACTGGTCACCCAGGCCAGAACGGGACTGCGGATGGCCCGGGAGAGCCTGCACTACAATCCGCGCCGGCTCTTCCGCCGCGGCCGGGCACACACCTACTTCGAGGGTTATGCCGCGGTGCTGGAGGCGCTGGAGCGCACCCTGCGGCAAGTCGCCGCACTGACCCGCAGCCTGGACAAATGGAGTGCGGACGAAGACCGTTACCGCTACGGCGCCTTTCTGGCGAGCTACGCCGATTTCCTGGAATCCCTCTCCCACATCACCCGCGTCTTCGCTGACCTCGACGAGGACCGGCTCGGCGACCAGACATCCCAGCTGCACCAACTGGCCGACGAGGCACAGAACTACCGCCGACGGCTGGCCGAACAGGCGGAGCGGGACGACCTGCCGCTCACGGACCCCGGCCGCCCCTATGGAGTGCTGGTCATCGAGGCCGCCCGTTTGATGGAGGAGTTCCAGTACACCTGTGACGTTCTCCAGCACCATGTCGAACGGTGAACCGCCGGCCTCGCGAGGCGGGCCCCGGTGTCCACCACGCGGCCGGACAGGGAGAACGGGGAGAACAGGCCGGACAGGGAGCACAGGCCGAACAGGCCGAACAGGGGGAGTAGCGAGAACAGGGAGAACAAGGAGAACAGGGAGAAGGGGCCACCGCAGGAGAGCGGTGGCCCCTTTCGTGTTTCGTGCGCCGGCCGCGCCCGATCAGTCAGTTCTTGAAGGCGTCCTTGGCCTTCTCCTTTGCTCCGCGGAGATCCCCCTTGGATTCCTTTGCGGAACCCTCGGCGGTGGCGCTTTCGTTCCCGACGGCTCGTCCCACTTCCTTCTTGACCTTGCCGATGGCCTGCTCGGCGAGGGCCTTGGCCTTTTCGCTGGCACTCATGGTCCGGTCCTTCCGTTGGCGGCATTGTTCGCGTGCCCCCGCATGGCGCTGTCAAACGACGGAGCGGATAGGGGGGGAGCGGATATGAGGGGGAGGATGTGAGGCAGTGGATATGGGGGAGTGCATATGACCCGGAGCGCACACTGCGATGGAGGTGAGTCCCCTGCGGGAGCAGTGCACGCCCCGGGCCGTACTTTCCGTGTTTCCAGGGGCGTGGTGATGATGCCTCAGTGGACGCAAAAACCGGGGTGGGCCGGACAACACGGCGTTGTCCGACCCACCCCGGATATGCGGGCTGTGGCGCTACCAGCGGTACCACCGGCCGCGCTTGCCGCCGGCTCCCGCGGAACGCAGGACAAATCCCAGCAGCCAGATGACGAGTACGGCCACCGCCACATACCAGAGCGCCTTCAGGGCGAATCCGGCGCCGAAAAGCAGCAGTGCGAGCAGAAGAACGACAATCAGGGGGACCATGGTTATCAACCTCCGGAACATCGTGTGCCCGGGCGTGGGGCTCACACACAACGTTTCTTCGGAGGGAAACCGGGCACATTCGTGCGGCCGATGCGCCTTACCCCGAAATGCAATCACCGTGCCGGCGCTTTGGGGCGTAGACGCCCGCGTGCGGGGCGTACGGGCTCCTCCGGCCGGTGCGGGTCTCACAGCTCCTGCGGTCGTACGGCCTCACAACTGCCGCCTATCAGGCCGCTGTTGATTTCGCGTCCACCCCGAAGGCATGGCCCGGATGGATCGGGGTAGGCGGGCCGCTGCAGCGTCCGCAGGTGCCGGGCGCGCGGGAAGGCGAGATGACCACCATCGTGAGCGAGACCACGACCGAGCAGCGACAGACCCACACGGCCTCTGCACTGCCGGAGGTGACGCAACCGCAGAAGGTGGCTCCTCGCGACGCGAGGGAGTTGTCGAAGCAGTTCTTCGAACGGCTCCAGGTTCTCGAAGAGGGCACGCACGAGTACCAGTACGCGCGGAACACCCTCATCGAGATGAATATGTCGATGGTGCGCTATGTCGCCCGCCGCTACCGCAATCGCGGCGACGACATGGAAGACGTCATCCAGGTGGGCACCATCGGTCTGATCAAGGCCATCGACCGGTTCGACCTCGCGCGTGAGGTGGAGTTCTCCACCTTTGCCGTCCCCTACATCCTGGGCGAGATCAAGCGGTTCTTCCGTGACACCGGCTGGGCCGTCCATGTGCCCCGCCGCCTTCAGGAGCTGCGCAGCGACCTGGCCAAGGCCAAGGAGCACCTCGCCGCCAAGCTCGACCGCGACCCCACCGTCCGCGAACTGGCCGCCCACCTCGATCTGTCGGAGGACGATGTCATCGAGGGCATTGTCGCCGCCAACGGCTACACCGCCGGTTCGCTCGACACGCCTGCCGACCCCGACCCGTCGGAGCAGCGCCGCACCCTCGTCGACGTCCTGGGGGAGAACGACCCGGCGCTGGAGGCCGTCGAGGACTTCCAGGTGCTCGCCCCGCTGCTCGGCACGCTCGACGACCGGGAACGGCGCCTCATCGAGCTGCGCTTCGGTCAGGAGATGACCCAGTCGCAGATCGGCGAGGAGCTGGGTGTGTCCCAGATGCATGTCTCCCGGCTGCTCACCCGCACCCTGTCGAAGCTTCGGGCCGGAATGCTCACCGAACGCTGAGACCGCCTGCGCGGTATGCGGGAATGCGGGGCCCGGGCATCCGGGGACGACAAACGCCATTTCATCACGCCATTTCGTGCGGGAAGGAACCGGAAGATGCCGATGGCCCACCCTGCGGTGCTGCGGGAACTCGTCCAGGAATACGAGACGTTGGAGTTGCTGCACGCGCGGCAGGGCAAGGCCGAGGTGCGCCGGAGGATGGATGACATCGCCTCCACCCTGTGCGTTTCCACCGGCACCCGCGATGTGGACGCGGCACTGATGGCGGCCCGCCACAGGATGCCCGGCGCCGGGGTGACGCGCGACTCCCTCGTCGCGGGCTGACCGGCCGACGGCCCCGCCGGCCGCCGCTGCCTTTCAGCACGGCGCCCGCCGTCGGCCGCGCCGGCCCACCCGGCCGCGCCCGACCACCCGGCCGAGCAGCGCCGCCAGAGCGGCCAGCGCGGCGATCGTGGTCAGCGCCCCCGGCAGCCCGTACGCCTCGGCGAGGAACCCGATCGACGGCGGGCCGAGCAGGATGCCGGAGTACCCCAGGGTCGACGCCACCGCGACGCCATGGGGGCCGGCGAGGGCGCCGGCGCCGCCGACCGCGACCGGGAAGACATTGGCCAGGCCCAGTCCGGTCAGCGCGTAGCCCAGGTACACCAGCCACAGCTGCGGGGCCAGCGCTCCCACCAGCATCCCCACCGCCGCGAGGAGGCCACCGGCCACCAGGACGGGGGTGTCGCCCAGCCGCTCCAGGAGCCAGGTGCCCGACATCCGGGAGACCGTCATCAGCAGCGCGAACACCGCGTATCCGGCCGCCGCCGCACCCGGCCCCGTGCGCAGGTCCGCGGAGAGATGCAGCGAGCCCCAGTCGGCCAGTGCGCCCTCGCCGTACGCCGTGCACAGGGTGATCAGCCCGTAGAGCGTGACGAACAGCCGGGTACGGCCCACCGCCGCCCGGCCGCACCCCGGCACCGCGTCCGTCCCGTCGCGGCGCGGAACCTGGCCGGTGGCCGGCGGCCCGGGCGTCCGCAGCAGCACCCGGCCCGCGTAGGCGGTGACCACGAGCCCGGTCGCCGTCAGCAGCAACAGGTGGCACAGCGGGCTCAGTCGCGGGGCGAGGAGCCCGCCGAGTCCAGCACCCACCAGTCCGCCCGCACTGAACGCCGCGTGGAACGAGGGGAGGATCGGGCGCCGGACCGCCTCGGCCAGATCCACGGCCGCCGCGTTGAAGGCGACATTGAGGCCCCCGTACGCGGCTCCGAACAGCAGCAGGACGAGACCGAGATGAAGGGCCGAATGCGTCAGCGGGGGCAGGGCGACCGACAGCGACAGCAGGGCCGCCGTCACCACCGTCACCGGATGGTTGCCGTAGCGGCGGCACAGCTTGCCGGTCAGCAGCATCGTGGCGACCGATCCCACCGACACCCCCAGCAGGGCCAGTCCGAGTGCTCCGGCCGAGGCGTGGATCTGTTCCTTGATGGCGGGGATGCGCACCACCCACCCCGCGAACACAAAGCCGTCGAGGGCGAAGAACAGGCTGATCGCCCGGCGCAGGCGCGCCACCTGCGGGGGAGCGGTGGCCGGAGCGCGCCGGCCGGTGTCCGTCAACTGGTTCATGGAGTCCATCAACTGGTCCATAGGGGCCTCCGGTAGTTCAGTGTCGGACACGGTGGGCGAGCAGGGTGCCGGCCGTGGCGAGCACCAGCCCGCCGAGGGTGAGCGGGCCGATCCGCTGTCCGAGCACCAGCGCGCCGAGCCCCGCCGTGCTCATCGGGACCAGCTGGAACAGGCTGCTGACCTGGCTCGTCCCATGGCGCTGGAGGAGGCGGTAGAGCAGACCGACGCCGACGACGGAGTTGACCAGCGCACTCCACAGCAGCACCGGCCAGTACGCGGCGGTGAACTGCACGTCCCAGCCCTCGGCGAGGAGCGCGGGCACCAGCACCACCAGCGAGGCGGCCAGCAGTTGTACGGCATTGCCGCTCACCGGCTCCATCTGCCCGCAGAACCGCTTCTGGTAGACGGTGCCGGCGGAGATGCCCAGCAGCCCCAGCGTGAGAAAACCCAGTCCCGGCAGCGAGTCGAGGGACAGCCGGATCCCCTCGGCGACCGCGAGGGCCACCCCGCCGAGCCCGACGACGAGGCCCAGCAACTGGCCCGCCGAGACCCGCTCGTGGAGCAGCGGTACCGCCAGCAGCGAAGCGGTCAGCGGGTAGAGCCCGATGATCAGGGCCGCCAGCCCGGACGGCACTCCGAGGTCCATCCCCGCGTAGATGCTGGAGAACTGCACGGCCTGGACGAGCACTCCGGCGACGGCCAGATGCAGCAGCCGGCGCCCCCGGGGCAGCCGCTGACGGCGGAGCCCGGCGACGGCCAGCAGCGCCAGCCCGGCGACGGCGAAGCGTAACGCCGCGAAGGTGTAGGGCGCCGCGTACCGCAGACCGAGCGTGCCGGAGAGGAACCCCGAACTCCAGACGACCACGAGGGCCGCCCGGGCGGGCAGTTCGGCAAGGCGCCCCGCGGGCCGTGCGGCGGTGTCCGGCACACCGCTCCGGGCTGCGGACCGCTCGCCACTCCCGAGCGGCGGACTGGGACTGATCACTGCTGACACTCCCTCTCTTCGTGTTCAATAAAATGCACGCTAGAGCAAAATATCGTCCATCGCGACAGTTTTGTGCCCTCGGGGTCGCAGCGATGGTCACGACGCACGCCCGGGAACGGGAGCGGGAAGGGGAACGGGGGTGAGAACGGGAACGGGAGCCGGAGCCCGGACGGCGAGAAGCCCCACGGACCCTCGTCCGCAGGGCAGTTGGGGGGAGTGAGAGAGCGGGAAGGCTCAGTAGAGGCTGGAGAACAGTACGGCGACCATCTGGGCCGGCTCATCGGTGTCATTGCGGAAGGTGTGCGGATGACCGGCCGACCACTGGATGCAGTCGCCGGCGCGCAGCTCGTGGTCCCGGCCGTTGTACCGGGCCACCAGGGTGCCCCGGGTCGCCATGATGAGGTCGGAGCCCTCGTGCTGGAGGTCCTCGGTGAGGCCGCTGTGCGGTGCGAAGTCCCCGGTCACCACCTGATATCCGAGCTCCGGGGAGCGCAGCACCCGGTAGACGACACCCGGCGCCCGGTTCAGGGTCTCCTGCTTCTCCCGGGGGAAGACCGAGGGGGTGGCCCGGCCCCGGGAGAACCCCAGGAACGAGCCGACATCGTGGTCGAACACCTTGGCCAGACGCCCGAGCCGCTCCAGCGCGATATCGGTCTCGCCCCGCTCCAGACCGGCCAGGAAGGACACGGACAGCCCGCACTCCGCCGCCACTTGGCGAAGCGACATCCCCCGCTGAGTACGGAGCCGGTGCAGCACCTCGCCGGGCGGCGGGAATCCGAGTTCCGGATCCCGTGCGGGAGGGGTGGAGGGGGCCGGGTCTGCCATGCCCGCATCCTAATGCCGCAGGCCGGGGCGCCCGGCAGGGTCCTGCCGCCCGTCCCCAGGTGCCGTTGCCGGAGCACCGTGCCGAATTCTGGTGTGGCGCACCGGGCGGCAGGCTACGGTGCCTCGGTGACCACCACTCCCGCGCGCCGCGATGTAGGTCCTCCCGGCGTCGACTCCGATGAGAAGTCCACGTTGCTGGCGTTCCTGAACTATCTGCGGGACGCCGTGACGGCGAAGGCGCGGGGCTTGGCGGACGAGCAGGGACGCGCTGCGGCGGTGCCCTCCGGCACCAGCATTCTCGGCCTGGTCAAGCATGTGACCGCGGCGGAGGTCTACTGGTTCGCCTGGGCCTTCGAGGGCGCCGGCAGCGCGCCGCCGGACTTGAGCATGGAGCTCGCCGAGGGGGACAGTGCGGAGAGTCTGCTCGCTGCCTACCGTGTGGCGATCGAGCGGTCCAACGAGATCATCGAGCGCTGCGACGATGTGAACCGCCCGTGTGCGCGGGCCGCCGGGAAAGCCGCGGCGCTGCGGTCGATGCGGTGGGTCCTGGTGCACATGATCGAGGAGACCGCCCGGCACGCGGGCCATGCCGACATCCTCCGGGAGCAGGCCGACGGCTCGGTCGGCAGATGACCGTTCCCGTCCCTCGGGCCGGCCGGGCTCCGCGGCCCAGGCGGTCGACGAGGTCCGTTCGAAGGAATGAGGGACGGACCCCATGACTTGGGCCGCCGGTGGTCTGAGGGGCGGGACATGCCGCTGACGGCGTAATGACCGGGTTGGTCTGTTTGGCCGCGTCAGGCTGTGATTCTTGATCACGGTCGCGTCAGGAGCCCGTGTGGACAGATCGGGTGAGTGGATCCTCGAGCGGATCGGCCGTGACCGCGGGCCGGACCGCGGCCGCGCGGCCGGCAGGCTGGCGGAGGTCGTCGACAGCAGGGGCTTCGAGGTGGCCCGTCCGCCCGCGTGGATGCGCTGGCTGCCGGTCGCCTACGTGGTGTTCGTCCTGCTGCTCGAAACCGTCACCCCCACGCCGTGGGCGGTGAGCTTTCTGCTCATCGCCCTGCCGGTGATCGCCGCCTATACCCTCGGCCCGGTCGCGGTCGCGGCGGCCACGGTCTTCGCGGTCGTGCTGGAGGGTGTGGTGGCCGGCACTCCGTGCTGCACCGGCCACAACATCCATATGCTGTGGGAGAACCACCATGTCGCCGCGTATGTCGCCACCGGCCTGGTCGGTGCGCTCGGGGTGGCGCTGGCCGCCCACCGGCGTCGCCAGGAGCGGGACCTGGTGCGTGCCCACTCGGTCGCCGAGGCCCTGATGCGGACCCTGCTGCGGCCGGTGCCTCACCGGGTCGGCCATCTCCTCGCGGCCGGTCTGTACCGGTCCGGCGAGGTCGGCACCATGGTGGGCGGTGACCTCTACGACCTCCGCGCCACCCCGTCCGGTGAGCGCGCCATCATCGGCGACGTCCGCGGCAAGGGACTCCAGGCCGTCCGCACGGTCGCCGATATCCTCGGCAGCTTCCGCGAGGCGGTCCACGACGAGGGCGATCTGCCGGCCGTGGCCACCCGGATGGAACGGCGACTGGCCCGCGAGGCCGAAGACCTCCTCGACGACGAGCTGTTCGTCACCGCCGCCCTGATCGAGTACGACGCCGCCGCCCACCGAGTGACGATCATCAACCATGGGCACATCGAGCCGGTCCTGATCTCCGGCGGCGAGGTGACGCCGCTCATCGGGCCGCCCGCACTGCCCCTCGGCCTGGGGGCGCTGGCCGACGAGGAGCCCGTCGCCTACACCCATCCCTTCGCCCACGGCGATGTCCTTCTCCTGTGCACCGACGGCCTGATCGAGGCCCGCGACCACACCGGCGCCTTCTACCCGCTCCTCGACCGCCTCCGCCACCGCTTCGGCGGCCGGACCGCCCCCGCCCCCGGCCCCGCCGACGTCATCGACTTCCTCAACACGGATCTACCGCGCCACACCCGCGTCTTCCACGACGACGTCGCGCTCCTCGCCCTCGCACCGGACGACGGAAGTGAGGTGTAGCGGGCTTCCGTAGGTGAGCCCAGGGCCGCCACCGCGGTGGCCGGCCTCAGTCCTGCTGATGGGCGTCCTGCGCCGCGTCCACGAAGTCCTCCAGGGCTTTCCAGAAGGGGCGGTAGGCGGCGTCGAAGGCGTCGTGACCCCCGGGGTCGCCGGTCAGGTCGGCCCTGATGGCGGCGTAGAAGGGGCGGGTGGCCTTCTGGAGGGTGAGGGCCGCGGCGGCGGCCGCGGGCGGGCCCTCCAGTTCGACGACCCGTGCGCAGCGGCGGATCTTCGCGTACTCGGCGACCTCCCGGTCCTGCAGTTCGCCGAGTGTGGAGGTACGGGCCTCGGAGCGGGGGAGCCGGAGCACGGTGGAGATCTCCCAGAACAACTCGCCCATCCGGTGGGTCTGTTCGATCAGATCCAGATAGGCGGTGCGGCGGCTCTCCCGCAGTCGCTCGGCACGCTGCGAGCGCGCGGCGATCTCGGCCTGGATCCTGGCGGCCCGGGTGCTGCCGCGGCTGGTGACCCAGCTGGCGAGCACCGCCGTGCCGCCGGTCACCGCCGCGATTGCCAGAGTCCATACCGTGCTGTCGCCCACGCGGCGCCACAATACCGAGCCGCCGCGGCGCACCGGCCCGCCGCTACGACGGGAACTCGCCCGGCGGCACCGTGCTCGTGGAGGCATTGCCGCCGAACACCTTGTTCAGGGTGAAGGTCAGCACCGTGTACTGCGTCCCGCCGGCCACCCGCACCGTCCGGAAGTTCGCCCTGTCGTCGAACTTCTCGAAGCTGCATCCGCGGGTGAAGGAGCTCTTCCGGCCGTTCCAGTCCTCGCCGGTGGTGAAGTACACCGTGTACGAACCGCTGTTGACGCTGCGTACGGTCGCCTTGGCGCCCTTGCGGACGTACACGGAGAACGCCGTACGGGTGCCGCGGGTCAGGGTCACCACCGCATCGGAGCTGGTGCCGTTGTTGATGGTCAGCCGGCCCAGACCGCCCCTGCTGCCGTCGCGCACGAACGTGCCGTTCGCCGGCCGCCGGTGCCGGGCCCGCTCCGTACGCGGCAGCCGCAGCGAGGCGTCATAGCCGAGGGCCTTGAGCGCGCGGCCGGCCGCCTTGACGCTCTGCGGGCCGTGGGCCGTGTCGAGTTCGACGCGGGGCGAGGTGGCGCAGCGGCCACCGTTGCCGCGGGCGCTGCGCAGATCCTGCCCCAAGGCGCGCAGTGCGGTGGCGAGTTGACTGTTGCCCGCGAGGGCGTCGTCCGGTGCGGCGGCCGTCTGCAGGGCATCGGCGGCGGCCTCGGCCCGGGTCGCGGCGGTCTCCAGCGCCTTGTTCAGCGACGTGCCCTCGCGCGCCCCGTCGACCGTGCGCAGCGCGCTGTCGAGGGGGCTGAGGGCGCCGGTCAGCGCGCGGCGGTAGGCGTCGGGGTCGGCGCTCGGCGTAGGGCTGGGGGACGGTGCCGCACCGGCCGCCGAACTGCCGGCGCCGCCCGCCGGCTCATGGCTTCCCCCGTCCGACGAACAGGCCGCCAGCGGCAGCGCCAGAGCGAGGGCAGCCGCACCGAGCGCGGTGGCCCGGCCCGCCCGGCGCGGCCGCCGGAACCGTGGCGTCAGGAGTGCGGCGGCCGCGGTGCGGGACCCGTCGGACGCGGATGTCCTGCTCGTATCCGCCGATGTCCTACCCGTATTCGCCGCCGTCCGGTCCGTATCCGCCGGTGCCCGGTCCGTTGTGCGCGCAGATGTGTACCTCACCATGAGTCCCCCGAATCCCCCGGTGTCCCCCGACATCCCCCGACATCCGGCAACTGCCGAAAGAACCAGGCTTCTCCGCCCACAAGGAGCTGTCAAGGCCGTTGTGCGGCACGGCAGTTGAACGCGGGCCGCAGCCGCGCGGAGATCTCCCGGAATTCCTTCTTCCGCACCGGTGCGCCGGTCACCTGCGCCTCTGTAGAGTCCCCGCCATGGCAGCGCTGAGTGATCTTCTCCCCGTGGCGGCCGTACGCCTCGACGTCCGGGCGGCGGACTGGCGGGAGGCGATACGTGCGGCGGGCGGACTGCTGACGGAGACGGGCGCCACCGCCGGCGCCTACACCGCGGAGATGATCCGCAACGTCGAGGAGAACGGGCCGTACATCGTCATCGCGCCCGGCTTCGCCTTCGCCCACGCCCGCCCCTCACCCGCCGTGCACCGGACCGGACTGTCATGGGTCCGCCTCGAACAGCCGGTGGAATTCGGCCATGCGTCGAATGACCCGGTGCATTTGGTGGTGGGTCTGGCCGCCGAGGACTCCGGGGCGCATACGGCGGCGATGGCGGCCCTCGCGAAGCTTCTGGCCGACCCGGCGGCGGCTCGGGCCCTCCAGGAGGCCGCCGATCCGGAGGCGCTGCGTGCGGTGCTCGCGGGGGAGACGGGGAAGAGCGGGGAGACGGCGGAGACGGGGGAGACAGGGGTGGCGGGGGAGCGCGGTGCGCGCCCGCCTGGCGGGGCGGCCGCCGTCCACAAGATCCTTACGGTGTGCGGCAACGGCGTGGGTACCAGCCTGTTCCTCAAGAACACCCTGGAGCAGGTGCTCGACCGCTGGGGCTGGGCCCGCCATGTGACGGTGGAGGCGACCGACACCATCTCGGCCAAGGGCAAGGCCTCCGAGGCCGTCGCGATCCTCACCTCCCGGGAGATCGCCAGGACGCTGGGCGAGGTCGGCGTACCGGTCACGGTCGTCGAGGACTTCACCAGCGGCCGCGAGGTCGACCGCGCACTCCGCGCCACCTACGACGTCTGAGCGGCGGCGCCCGGCCCCGACACACGACGCCCCATCGACGAGCCGGGAGGACGGACGGCACCATGGACTGGCTCATATCCCTCGCCACGTTTCTCGTGAACGAGATCCTCAGCCAACCCGCGTATCTGATCGGCCTGATCACGGCGGCCGGTCTGATCGCGCTGAAGAAGACCGCGGGCCAGGTGGTCGGCGGTGCCCTCAAGGCGACGCTGGGCTTTCTGCTGATCGGCGCCGGCGCGGGACTGGTGGTCAGCTCCCTCGCCCCGTTGGGCGGCATGATCCAGGGCGCGACCGGCGCACAGGGCGTGATCCCCACCAACGAGGCGATCGTCGGTATCGCCCAGGCGCAGTTCGGCGCCCGGGTCGCCTGGCTGATGATCCTCGGCTTCGCGGTCGCCCTGGTGCTGGCCCGTTTCACCCCGCTGCGCTATGTCTTCCTGACGGGGCATCACATGCTCTTCATGGCCACCCTGCTGACCATGGTCCTGGCGACCTCCGGCCGGTCCTCGGTGAGCGTGGTGGTCGTCGGCGGACTACTGCTGGGCATCCTGCTGGTGGCGATGCCCGCCTTCGCCCACCCCTGGACCAAGCGCATCACCGGCAACAACAGCATCGCCATCGGCCACTTCGGCACCGCCGGCTACATCCTCTCGGGCGCCGCCGGACAGCTCGTCGGCAGGCGCAGCCGCAGCACCGAGGACATGAAACTGCCCGAGGGCCTGCGCTTTCTGCGGGACTCGATGGTCGCCACGGCACTGTCCATGGTGCTGATCTACGTCATCATGTCGCTGGCCTATCTGGCCAAGGCCGGCCGGGCGACGGCATTCAAGGCGTTCGCGGCCGAGGGCGGCAGCGCCGCCACGGACCTCGGCAATTACGTCATGCAGTCCGTCATGCAGGGCCTGCAGTTCGGGATCGCGGTCGCGGTGATCCTCTTCGGTGTCCGGACGATCCTGGGCGAACTGGTCCCGGCGTTCCAGGGCATCGCCGGCAAGCTCGTACCAGGCGCGGTGCCGTCCCTCGACGCCCCGATCGTCTTCCCGTACGCGCAGAACGCCGTGCTCATCGGCTTCCTCGCCAGCTTCCTCGGCGGCCTGGTCAGCCTCGGGCTGCTCACCTGGATCGGCCATCCGGCGTTCGGCCTCGCGCTCGTCCTGCCGGGGCTCGTACCGCACTTCTTCACGGGCGGTGCGGCCGGTGTCTACGGCAATGCCACCGGCGGCCGGCGCGGTGCGGTCGTCGGCGCCTTCCTGAACGGCGTGCTGATCACCTTCCTGCCCGCGCTGCTGCTCAAGGTGCTCGGCGCGTTCGGCAAGGAGAACACCACCTTCGGCGACGCCGACTTCGGCTGGTTCGGGACCTTGCTCGGCAACGCCGCCAAGGCGGGCGCCACCGGGGGCACCATCGCGATGCCGGCGATCGGTGCCGTACTGCTCGGCGCCGCGATCCTCTTCCAGAAGCGCGTCGTGGACACCGGCTGGGACCCGGGCGCCCGCCGTGACGCCCTGCTGCCGCGCCAGGCACCCGCGCCGGCCGGCCCGGCCACGGCGGTGGTCCGGACCCACGCGAAGATCGCGCCACCACCGGGGGCGCCGACTCCGCCGCCCCCTCCGGAGGGGAGCTGAACGCCTCGCGCGCGCCGGGCTGCTCACCCGTCCCGTCCCGGTACGTGGCTCGGCAGGCCACGCGCACCGGGACGGGCAGCCACCCCGGGCCCAGGCCCCGAACCCCACGGGCCCTGAACCCCACGGGTCCTGAATCCCACGGGTCCCGAAGCCCACGCCCTCCGGGCGGCCGCTCACCCCTCCCGGGACACCGCCCGGAGCGCCTGCTCCACCGCCGCCGTCAGATAGGCCCGGTCGGCGGCCTTCTCCATCACCCGCAGCCCCTGGGTGAACGTAACCAGGAAGCGGGCCGCGCTCCGTACATCCGTACCGGGCGCCAGCTCCCCGTTCGTGCGGGCCCGCAGCAGCAGGGCGAAGAAGGCCTCCTCCAGCGACCCGAGCGCGGCACGCAGCCGGGCGGCGGCCTCCGGGTCACCGGGGAGGAGTTCCAGCACACCGTGGGTGACCATGCACCCGGCGCCCTCGGGATCCGCGAGCGCGGCCTCCACATACGAGAGCAGGAAGGCCCGCAGGGCGGGCAGCGCCGGTCCGGTGCCCGCCAGATCGTCCCGCGCCCTGGCGGCCTCGGCCGCGCTGTAGCGCTCCAGGGCCTTGAGGTAGAGGTCGTGCTTGGAGCCGTAGGCCGCGTACATGCTGGAGCGGTTGATGCCCAGGGCCGCCACGAGATCCTGTACCGACGTGCCCTCGTACCCCTGGCGGCGGAAAGTCTCCATCGCCACTCCGAGGGCGGCGTGCGGGTCGAACTCCTTGGGCCGGGCCATGGGCCGCGATGCTACCGGCTTCCCGGACGGCCGCTTCCGTCGGTGGAGGGCGGCGAAGCGGCGTGACCGGCGGGCCCTCCCGGGTGGGCCGTTCGATACCCGCCCCGCGCGCGTCCCGGGGCCCGTTCCCGCCTCGGACCTAAAATCGGGAGATGCCCGCAGGGGAGTTCCCGACCCGCTCGCCGAGGAACGGGCCGGTGTCCAGCGGCTGATCCGGAGGGCACATGACCACCGACGACGAGGGAGGGCGGGGGCGGCTGACCGGCCCCGCGGGGCCGGACGAGGAGCCGCACACCCCGGCCGCCCCCGCTCCCGACGCCCCCGGCCCGAACGCGCCCCTTCCCGACGCGCCCGGCCCGAACGCCCCCGTTCCCGACGCCGTGACCTGCCGCGCCCTGCGCTACGCCTTCGGCGAGACCAAGGCCGTGGACGGAGTCGACCTCTCGGTCCGCACCGGAGAGGTCTTCGGCCTGCTCGGCCCGAACGGCGCGGGCAAGACCACCGCGATCCGCTGCATCACCACCCTCCTGCCCGTCCCCGCGGGCATGGTGCGGGTCTTCGGGCACGACGCGGCGAAGGAGCGGATGGCGGTGCGCCGGCTGCTCGGGTACGTCCCGCAGCAGCTGTCCGCGGACGCCGGGCTGACCGGCCGGGAGAACGTCGCGCTGTTCGCCCGGGTCTTCGACGTCTCCCGCCGTGAGCGCGCCGCGCGCGTCACCCAGGCGCTGGCGGCGGTCGGCCTCACCGACGCGGCCGGCCGGCTCGCCAAGACGTACTCCGGCGGCATGATCCGCCGCCTCGAACTCGCCCAGGCCCTGGTCAGCGCGCCCCGGCTGCTGATGCTCGACGAGCCGACGATCGGCCTGGACCCGATCGCCCGTACCAGCGTCTGGGAACACATCAACGCCGTACGGGCCGCCACCGGCATGACCGTCCTGGTGACCACGCACTACATGGACGAGGCCGACCAGTACTGCGACCGTCTCGCCCTGATGCACCAGGGCCGGATCCGCGCCCTCGGCACCCCCGACGAACTGCGGTCCGCCCTGCGCGCCCGCCGCCGCGCCACCCGCACACCGGCCGCCGCTCACCCGGCACCCCTCACCCCGGGCACCCCCACCCCGGCCGCTGCCCCGGACACTCCCGCCACGACGGCCCCGGCCTCGGCGCCGCCCACCACCCCCTCCTCTCCGCCATCGGCCCCATCGCGCCCGTCCGACACCGAACCGACCCTGGAGGACGTCTTCCGGGACGTCGCCGGCAGCGGCCTCGACGAGCAGTCAGGAGACTTCCGCGATGTCCGAAGCACCCGCCGCACCGCAAACCGGGTCGGCTGACACCGCCAACGGCCGGCTGGACCTGCTGCTGGTCCCGCCGCGCGCCCGCACCGGCTGGCGGGTGCTGACCGCCCGTGTCGTCGCCATGTGCGTGGTCGAACTGCAAAAGCTGCGCCACGACCGCACCGAGCTGTACACCCGCGCCGTCCAGCCCGCCCTGTGGCTCCTGGTGTTCGGCGAGACCTTCACCCGCCTCAACGCCATCCCGACCGGCGGCACCCCGTACATCGACTATCTGGCGCCCGGCATCATCGCCCAGTCCGCCATGTTCATCGCGATCTTCTACGGCATCATGATCATCTGGGAGCGGGACGCCGGCATCCTGACCAAACTGCTGGTCACCCCGACCCCGCGGTCGGCCCTGATCGCCGGCAAGGCCTTCGCCGCCGGAGTGAAGGCGCTCATCCAGGCCGTGGTGGTGATCGTCATCGCCGCACTGCTCGGCGTGGCCATGACCTGGAACCCCCTCCGGCTGCTCGCCGTTGCCGTCGCCGTGGTCCTCGGCTCGGCCTTCTTCTCCTGTCTGTCCATGACGATCGCCGGGATCGTGCTCACCCGGGACCGGCTGATGGGCATCGGCCAGGCCATCACCATGCCGCTCTTCTTCGCCTCCAACGCCCTCTACCCGGTGGCGATCATGCCCGGCTGGCTCCAGACGGTCAGCATGCTGAACCCCCTGAGCTACCAGGTCGACGCACTCCGAGGCCTCCTCCTCGGCACCCACGCCCACCTGGCCCTCGACTACACCGTCCTGGTGGCCGCCGCCGCCCTCGGCATCGCCGCCGCCTCGTCCCTCCTGGGGCGCCTGGCCCGGTGACGTGGTCGTGGCTTCCGGGCGGCAGGCTTGCACGCATACGTCCGTACGCACGCCGCGCTTCGCAGGAGCGGGCAGGCCGGCGGATCCGACGGTGGCGGGTGCTCAACGGAGGGCGGCGAGGCCTGTCTTCGTGGCGTCCTTGATCAGAGCGTCATCGGAAGCCGCGTCCTTGGAGCCGCGGTCGGACAGGACGGCGACGACGATCGGGGAACCGCCGGCCGGCCAGACGATCGCGATGTCGTTGCGGGTGCCGTAGCCGCCGTTGCCCGTCTTGTCGCCGACCTTCCATCCGGAGGGGACTCCCGCCCTGATGTAGGGGCCGCCGGTCGTGTTCCCGCGGAGCACATGCGTGAGCAGTTGCCGGCGGCCTTCGGGCAGCACGTCTCCGAGGACGAACCGGCGCAGATCGGTGCCGAGTGCGCGTGGAGTGCTGGTGTCCCGGGGGTCGCCGGGCTTCGCTTCGTTCAGCGCCGGTTCGGTCCGGTCGGTCCGCGTGGTCCTGTCTCCCATGCCGCGGAGCGCCTTTTGCAGCCCGGCCGGTCCACCGAGCCGGTCCAGGAGCAGGTTGGCGGCCGTGTTGTCGCTGTACTGCACTGCGGCCTTGATCAGATCGCGCAGCGTCATTCCCTCGCCCACGTGCCGCTTGGTGATCGGTGCGTAGTCCTCGAGGTCCGAGGCGCGGTAGTTGATGACACGGTTGAGCTCGTCGTCCGTACTGCGCTTGAGCAGGACGGCGGCGGCGAGCGCCTTGAATGTCGAGGCGTGCGCGAACCGCTCGCCCGCGCGGTACGTCACCGTGCGGCCCGTCCCGGTGTCCAGCATGTAGACGCCGAGGCGGGAGTGGTACCGGCGCTCTACCTGGGCAAGGGCCTTGGCGGCGCGGTCCCGCGAGGCGTCCGGGTCGGCCGGTGTCGAGGCGGTGGACGACGACGGCCGGGCCGGACCGGTGTCGCCGCTCCCGGCGCATCCGCTCACCAAGCCCGATGCGAGTACGAGAGCGACCGCAGGTATGGCTGTCCTGTAAGAGATCACGTCCAACAGCCTTCCGGCAGCAGTTCATGCGGTCAAAGACTCAAATGATGCTTCACATGCTGTTTTGGCATACGGTGCTCGTTGTGGATCTGGTGGCTGCGTGTCGGGTGTTCGTGCAAGTGGGCGAGCGTGGCAGCTTCACGCTCGGCGCCGAGGCCGCCCGGGTGCCGCAGTCCGTGGCGAGTCGACGGGTTGCCGCGCTGGAGGAGCATTTCGGGGAGCGGCTGTTCGACCGCTCGACGCGGCGGGCCGCGCTCACCCCGTTCGGACGCGACATGCTTCCGTCCGCGAAGCGGCTCGTGCAGTTGGCGGAAGCGCTGGAGTACCACGCCGAGCAGGCGAAGCTCCGGCCGCTCGGTCTCGCGGTGCCCGAGACATGCTCGGTACGGCACTTGGCGATGCTGGACGCGGCCGCTCGCGACAAGGACACCGTCCTGGACTTCCGTTCCGCCGGCCCGGCGGAACGTGCGGAACTTCTCCGGTCCCGTGAAGTCCGGGCCGCCCTCCTGGCGGTGCCGCCGGCAGACGCCGACTGGACGGTGCCGCTCGGTGTCGCTTCCCCGACGGACCACGGCACGGCGCCGCTCCACCTCGAAAGCCTGCGGCCCGGCAGGGCACAACGATCGTTCCGGCGCATCTGGATCCAGCCGGAAGACGATGTTCCGCACATCCGGGACCGTGTGGAGCAGACCGGCCATCGCGTCGCGCTCGTGCCCGCACAGATCGCGGTGGCCGCATCACTGACCGCCGCCGTGGCCGCGACGATGCGCGCCGACGACTTTCTCCTGTGCTCGGCGGCGCAGGCGGATGAGCTGGGGCTGGGGTGGCGTCGGCTGGCGGGAACACCCGTTGCCCGCGGCTACAGCGTGTCAGCGGTGACCGGTGACGACGCGGAGCGGGTGCGGGCCGGCTTCCGGGAGCAGGTGGCCCGCGCCTTGGGAACGCCCACGGACGGCAAGGAGCGTGCATGAACGCCGAGCGAGTGACACAGGAACTCCGCGGTGTTCTCGCCGGAGCGGGCCTGTCGGGTTCCTTCCTGGTGCGTGATCTGTTCACCGGTGAGGAGATCGGCATCGACCCTGATGTCGAGTTCCCGGTCGCGTCGCTGGTGAAGGTGCCGCTCGCCGTCGCCGTGCTGGACCGCATCCACGACGGGCGCCTCGACGGGGCCGCGGTGATCGACGTCGAGCCGGGACGCATCGCGTCCCCGGGGCCGGTGGGGCTCAGCAGATTCCGCCACCCCGCACGCATCGCGATCGACGACCTGCTCTACCTCAGTACGGCGCTCAGCGACAGCGTCGCCGCGGACGCACTGTTCGCCCTGGTCCCGCCCGCCGAGGTGAACCAGACCCTCCGCGACGCCGGCATCAGCGGCATCGCGGTGCGAAACCCTCTGCGTGACCTTGTCGAAACCCCGGCCGAGCAATTCGACCCGGGCGATGTGCACCTCGCCCACTCCCTCGCGATCGGCTCACGCACGGCAGGACGAGGCCACCCGATCCCACAGCTCGATGTGAGCCGAGCCAACTCGGGTTCCGCCCGTGCTTTCGTCGACCTCCTGGAAGCCCTGTGGGTCCCGGTACGGCTCCCGTCCGGCGTTGCCGCACCTCTGCGCTCCCTCATGGCCCACAACGTGATGCGGCACCGTCTCGCGCCCGACTTCAGCTCGGACGCCTCGAAGTGGTCATCGAAGACCGGCACCCTGCTGAACCTCCGGCACGAGGCGGGCGTCGTCGAGCACGACGACGGCGGCACCTTCGCCATCGCCGCACTGACCGAATCCAAGGTCCCGGCGGCAACCCAGCCGGCCGCCGAAGCACTCATGTCCCAGGTCGCGCGGACACTGCACGACCATCTGCGCGCCCAGTAGATGGCCGTTTCACCATCTGCGCACGGGTATGGCCTGGTGCGATGTCCCCAGCCAGGTGGCGGCGGGGCCGTCTGCGCAGATCGGGCCACGAGTGGTTGGGCGCCGGAGAGGCGCGCCCGCCGCCCGGACGCCATAGCCCCAACTACACGCAGATAAAGCCGAGTTGATGGAGTGCCGACATTGCAAATCCTCGGTCCCTCCAGACAGTGGCCGCCGCTTCCTTGCGCCTTAGACGAAGTACAGGCCCTCCATCGAGCAGACGGACAGATCGCTGTGTTGCACTCGGAAGGCGGTGGTCTGCATCTCCTCCCATCCCCAGGGGTCGGAGTGCCCCAGTGCCAGGCCGGCCAGGGAGGCCCATTCGATCTCGTGGAGGGGCTGGTCCATGTCGATGTCGGCGGCGGCGAGCATCCAACTGCTCAGGCCGAGTGAGGCGATGACGGCGTGGGGGTCGCCCAGGACGACGAACGGTTCGTCGGCGGGCCAGCCGGAGGCGTGGAACATGGCGCCGTCGGGGAGCATCACGACGGTTTCGGTGTGCTCCATTCCGCCGTAGTAGGTGACGTGGCCCACGATCCGCGCTGCGGGGAAGCGCTCCCGCATCCGTTCGGATTCGGCCAACAGCGGGTTTCCGTTGCCGTCGTCGGCGAAGACAGGGGTGGAGATGGCCCGCATGCCGCCCCACACGGCGGAATGAACGATGTCCAGATCGGAACGCACCGACGAGGGCAGCGGCGTCTGCACGGAGCGCGGCCCGAGGTCCTCCAGGACCTCCTCGATGCCGCCGAACGACGCGACGAACAGGTGGGCCTGATCGGGGTCGTTGGCCGGGAGGCTGCGGGCGTCGACGTTGAACGGCGGCTGAGCCACGGTGAGATGGCACAGGCCCATCGAGCCGCGAACTATCCGGTCCGGGGCAGAAGTCCAGTACTTGGTATCGGGCATGCGGGCCACCGTAACGGCCGGCGGTGACAACCCTCCTCGGGACTGCACGCATCAGTCGGGTGAGGATGCGGGGCGCGCGTTCCCTTCTCCTCTCCCCAGATTCTCTCCAACGGTTCGAGCGGTGTCCGTGAGAGCCTGGCGCGCGTCGCCGAGCCCGATGCGTGGGTGCTTGAACGTCGATTACTCAGAGCCAGTCCCGCCGCTTGAAGACGACGTACAAACTGGTGCAGACAATCGCCATCAGGACGATCGCAAAGGGGTATCCGAACCCCCAGTGCAGCTCCGGCATGTGGTCGAAGTTCATGCCGTAGATCGTCCCGACCAGCGTCGGGGCGAACAGAATGGCCGCCCAGGAGGAGATCTTCTTGATCTCCTCGTTCTGCTCGAAGCCGGCCTCGGCCAGGGCGCGCATCTCGGCGTTCTGCTGTTGGTTCACCAAGGTCGCGTTGACGGTGAGGATGTCCTGCAGAGCCTGCCGGAAGCTGTCGACGCGCTCCGTGGTGTGGAGCACGTGATCGGCGACGTCGCGCAGATAGCGGCGCAGTTCCTCGTCGATGGCGTATTTCTCGAAGCCCGCGGTCAGGCCTTCCAGCATGGCGTTCAGCGGGCGGGTGGCGCGCTGGAACTCGACCACCTCGCGGGAGAGTTCATAGATACGGCGGGAGACCCGGGGGTCGCCGCCGAAGACCTCGGTCTCGATTTCGTCGATATCGGTCTGGACACCGTCGACGACCGGGGCGTAGCCGTCGACAACCGCGTCGAGGATCGCGTAGAGGACGGCTTCGGGGCCGCGCTTGAGGAGTTCGGGGGTGTCCTCCATGCGCTGGCGTACGGCCGAGAGGTCAGGGGCTCCGCCGTGCCGCACGGTGATCACGAAGTCGCGGCCGACGAAGACGTGCAGCTCGCCGAAGTCGACCGCCTCGGCGTCGTCGAGGTAGCGCGCGGCGCGCAGTACGACGAAGAGCGTGCCGCCGTAGCGCTCCAGCTTGGGCCGCTGGTGGGCCTCCAGGGCGTCTTCGATGGCGAGCGGGTGGAGGTCGAACTCCGAGGCCAGGGTGACCAGTTCGGCGCGGGTGGGGCGGTGCAGACCGATCCAGGCGAGAGTGCCGGAGGTGGCCCGCTGCTGCCGGAAGGCGTCGGCGAGTGTGTCATGGGTGCTGACGCGGCGTCCGTCGCGGTAGAGGGCGGCGCTGATGACGCTGCTGGGGGTTTCGGCCGTCGTTTCCGTCGTATCCGAGTCGTCCGTGTTCTCGGCGGGCGGGGGGCCGGCGGGCCGCTTCTTCGCGGGTTTGCGCAGGCCACGCAGTCCACGCGGCCGACGACCGGGAGGCTCAGAGCTCACGGCAGACCGGACCTCCGTCACAAGGGGGATGAACAGGCACACAGAATCTCGACGCAGGATATCTGCCGAGGATGTCAGCACAGGTCAGCGGCCATGGTGCAGGATGGAACCGGACGTGACGCGGCGTGTGTCGCGTCCGCCGGGCTTTGTATGTTTATCTCTAGAATTGTGCGATGCAGATACCGCAGACAGCCAGCGCTCCCCTGGGTGAGGTGATTCGGTGAACGGCCCCGATGCCACCGACGAGCAGTGGGAAGGGCTTGCCGAGGTCGTCCCGCTCCGCGGCAGCAGTGAATGGCCTTCATGGCCCGACCACCGTGCCCTCCCGGATGACGAGCCGACGGAGGAGACGCGGCGGTTCATCGTCATCCGTGTCCAGACCTTCGCGGACGCCCGCGAGGTCGCCGAGTACTTGATGGCACAGATCCCCGTCCTGCTGGACCTCACCAGCGCCGACACCGACGTCGCCAAGCGCATCCTGGACTTCTCCAGCGGAGTCGTCTTCGGGCTCGGCAGCGGGATGCACCGCGTCGACACCAATGTCTTCCTGCTCGCACCCGTCGGCACCGAGGTCGCGGAAACGGCGCTCGGGGGCGTCCCCCGTTCGTAGGAAGAGCTGTTGGGCGTAACGGTTCTCCGGTCGGGGCGCTGCATAGCGTCCCTGCATGAATACCGACACTGTGCGGCCGGCGGTCACCGAATTACGGCTGTCCGCCTTCAAGACCCACCGCGGCGTCACCCTGCCGCTCACCCGGCTGACCTTGCTGAGCGGCGAGAGCGGAAGCGGCAAGTCCAGTGCGCTGCAGGCGTACGAGATCCTCGCCCGGCTCGGGAGCGGGGAGCCGCTCGCACGGGCCGTGGGGGAGGTGGCGGGCAGCCCGGCGGCGTGTGTGCCGGCGGGGGCGCGCCCCGATGAGCAGGGGCGGCGGGGGTTCCGTATCGGCTGCACGGTCGACGGTCCGGCGGGCCCCGTCAGCCTCGATCTCGCCGTGCAGGCCGAGCCCGAACTGCGCATCGTCGGCGAGCGGTTGACCGGTGGCGGCGAGACCTTGCTGACCACCGCGCTCACCGACCCGAACCGCCCCACCGTCCAGGCGGCCTGGCATACCGCGGGCGCGACTCCGGTGACCCGTGCCCCGCTGCCCGACGACCGGCTCGGCACCTCACTGCTGCCGTTGCGCGTCGCGGGCAAGACGGAGGGCCAGCGGCTGGTGCTCGCCGCCGCCGAACAGGTCGTGGTCGCGCTGCGGTCGGCCTTTGTGTGCGACCCGCGGCCGGAGGTCATGCGGGGTGTGGGGGCGGGTGGTACGGGGGGAGCCGGGCAGGACGGTGGATGTGGTGCGGACGGTGCCGGTGGTGCGGGACGTGGTGCCGGGGCGCGGCGGAGTGGCCGGGGAGCGGGCTCGGGGGGCGGGCCGGGGAAGCCGGGAGGGGTCGGCGGGGCTGCCGGGGCCTGGGGGGCGCGGAAGCGTATGGGGAGTGGCGGTGGTGAGGCGGGCAGCTGGGGCCGCGATACGGAGGGGGCACGTGGCGAGGGGCGGCTGCGGTCGTCCTGCGACAACCTGCCCGCGGTGCTGGAGCGTACGAGTCAGGAGTGTGCGCGGCGGCATGCGGTGCTGGTCGCGGCGGTACGGGAGGCCTGCGCCGGTCCCGTCGAGGGGCTGCGTGCGGTGCCACGGCAGGCGGGCGGTACGGGACACGGGGCCGCTGACGCCGCTGGAGTGGCGGGGCCGGCCGGCTCATCGGCACCGCAGGCCGGGGCGGTGGGCGTGCGGGCCGTCCTCGACCGGGGGGCGCTGGGCGAGCTGCCCGTCGAGCAACTCGGCGATGGTGAGCTGCGGTTTCTGGCGCTGGCGCTGGTGCTGCTCACCGGGCCGGAGGTGCTGGCCATGGATCCGGTCGGGGAGGTCCCGTCCGCTCATCAGCAGATGACGGTGATGGCGGACGGGATGGACCGCTGTATGGACCCCAGGCAGGCGCGCGAGCTGGTGTCGCTGGCCCTGCGGATGACCGACCGGGGGCATGTGCGGCTGCTGGGGACGGTGCGGGACCCCTCGGTCGCCGAGGGGCTGCCCGGTGTACAGGTGCTACACCTAGGGGTATGAGCGAGGATCTTCATGCGCTGCAGCGACGCCTGGCCGAATTTGCGGCCGCGCGGGACTGGCAGCAGTACCACACCCCCAAGAACCTGGCCGCGGCGCTCAGCGTGGAGGCCGCGGAACTCGTCGAGATCTTCCAGTGGTTGACGCCGGAGGAGTCGGCGAAGGTGATGTCGAACCCGGGGAAGGCCGGCCGGGTCGAGGACGAGGTCGCGGACGTGCTGGCGTATCTGCTGCAGTTCTGCGAGGCGCTGGGGATCGACGCCCTGGCGGCCCTCGCCGCGAAGATCGAGCGCAATGAGTCGAGGTTCCCGGCGGTCCGCTCGGCGCGGCCGGACCGGCCGCGGGAGGGCGAGGAGTAGGAGAGAGGGGCAAGTGGCGCAGGGCGGGGCCGGCGGGGTGTGAGCGCCGGCCCCGCTCGTGCTTTCTCCGGCTTTCGGCGTTCCCCGGCGGCCGTTCCGGCGTTCCCTTCGGGTGTTTCGCGTGGCTTGTGCCGGTCGTGTGAGGGGTGGGGGTGCTGGGGCGGGAGGGGAGGGAGCGGGGGCGTGGCCGCCGCATGTCACTCTCCGGAGTCATGGATCTTTCCACACCGCCTTGCTTGTCCACAGATTTGCGAATTCCCCTGGCTTTTTTGGGTGTTCACCTTCACTCTGGGTAGTGGAAAGAGTGCAGGGTGCATGCGAATGGAGAGGAAGGGAGGGAGCGGATGGACGCGGTGCGGATCATTGCGGCCAGTCGGCGCGGGCTGGCGGAGGCGAACACGGTTCAGGGAGTGATCGTCGAGGCATGGCAGGCGCAGGCCTTGGCGGAGGCGGTCGGTAGCCATCTCGCGATATTCGGGCCGTACGAAGTGCGGTCCAGGGCCCGGGGACTGGGCGACGCGGGCGGGCGGTTCAGCGGGGGACTGCTGTGCCCGGCGTCGGCCGCCGGCGGGCTGCGGGCGGCTCAGCTGTCCGAAGTGCGCGATGCCAAGGCGGCTTTAACCGGCCTGTGCCGACTGCTGCGAGAGGTGTGCGAAGCGCTGGTGGCAGTGGTGCTGCTGGCAGACGAGGAGGGGATGTACTGGACGTGCGTCGAGGCGATGGACACGGTCGATGAATCGAGAGACCGCGTGGCCGGAATACTGGAAAAGCTGGAGGTGCGCGACCGGAACCCTGCCTGAGCAAACCTGACCCGAACCGACCGCGATCACGCGGTAGGCAAGCCCCGAGCGGTGACGCACCGACCGCGGGCCGGGAGCGCTCGCGCCTCACATCCCGACGGCACATGCCCGAGCCGTCGCGTCGGCCCTGGCTGCCACTGCTGGTTTCACCGCACGACTGGTTTCACCGCACGACCATGACGGCCCCTGCGCGCGCCACCGCGTATCCCGCACGATTCATGGACCCGCACGCACTCACGCCCACCCACCTACCGTCAGCACTGCCCATGCCGCCTGTGCCGCCCGGGAAGCAGCCTCCGCGTTGCCTAGCCGCCTCCGCCGTGGATCCGCCCACAGCGTCGGTGTCACGACAAGGGATGGTCTGCCCCGCCCTGCCCCGCCTCTGTCCCTCCCGTGCCGGGATCGACCCAACGGCTGCCCCACCGCCCCCATGCGCTCAAACGCTCTCCGACGATTGGGGCGTCGCCCGGAGTGCAGGATGGAGGTATGGACCTACGAATCTTCACCGAGCCCCAGCAGGGGGCCTCCTACGACACCTTGCTGAAGGTCGCCAAAGCTACTGAGGATCTTGGTTTTGATGCGTTCTTCCGCTCGGACCACTATCTGCGGATGGGCAATGCCGACGGGCTTCCCGGCCCGACCGATGCCTGGATCACGCTGGCCGGCCTTGCTCGTGAGACCCGGCGCATCCGTCTCGGGACGCTCATGACGGCGGGCACCTTCCGGCTGCCGGGTGTGCTGGCCATTCAGGTGGCCCAGGTCGACCAGATGTCCGGTGGACGGGTCGAACTCGGCCTCGGGGCGGGCTGGTTCGAGGAGGAGCACAAGGCGTACGGCATTCCGTTCCCCAGGGAGAAGTTCGCGCGGCTGGAAGAGCAGCTGGCGATCATCACCGGTCTGTGGGCCACCGCGACAGGTGAGGAGTTCAGCTACGACGGGACCTACTACCAGCTGGAGAATTCGCCCGCGCTGCCCAAGCCCGCCCAGGGCAAGGTGCCGGTGCTGGTCGGCGGACACGGGGCGACGCGTACGCCACGGCTGGCGGCGCAGTACGCCGATGAGTTCAATATTCCCTTTGCCTCGCTCGAAGACAGTGAGCGCCAATTCGGACGGGTGCGGGCGGCCGCCGAGGCCGTCGGGCGGAAGGGCGATGAGCTGGTGTACTCCAACGCCCTCGTGGCCTGCGTCGGGAAGGACGATGCGGAGGTGGCGCGACGGGCCGCGGCCATCGGGCGGAACGTGGACGAACTGAAGGCCAATGGCCTCGCGGGTTCACCCGCCGAGGTCGTCGACAAGATCGGTCGCTATGCGGCCATCGGCGCGTCGCGGATCTACCTGCAGATGCTGGACCTGGAGGATCTGGACCACCTCGAACTGATCTCGGCACAGGTGCAGTCGCAGCTGGGCTGACGCCGGGCGGCGCTTCCGGAAAACCGGTGGGGATCGGGCTGTCTTGCGGCAATACTCGGACGGGTGTTCCTGACGATAACCACCACCGGCAGCGCCGACCGTCCCGCGACCGACCTCGGGTTCCTGCTGCACAAGCATCCCGACAAGGTGCAGCAGTTCTCGACGTCGCACGGCACCGCACACGTCCTCTATCCGGAGGCCGACGCACAACGGTGCACCGCGGCACTGCTGTTGGAGGTCGACCCCATCGCCCTGGTGCGCCGGAGCCGGGGCAAGGGCCGTGGCGGCGCACCGGATTCGGCGCTGGACCAGTATGTGAACGACCGCCCGTACGCGGCCTCCTCGCTGCTGGCGGTGGCGCTGCGGAGCGTCTTCGCGAGCGCGATGAAGGGGCAGTGCACGGCACGGCCCGAGCTGGTGGCGCAGGCGCTGCCGTTGCGCATCGAGGTGCCGGTGCTGCCCGCCCGGGGCGGTACGGAGCTGGTGGACAAGCTGTTCCGGCCGCTGGGCTGGACGGTGCGGGCCGAGCCGGTGCCGCTGGACGAGACGTTCCCGGAGTGGGGCGACTCGCGCTATGTGCGGCTCGTCCTGGAGGGGGAGTGCCGGCTCGCCGAGGCGCTGCGGCATCTGTATGTGCTGCTGCCGGTGCTGGACGACGCCAAGCACTACTGGGTCGCGCCCGACGAGGTCGACAAGCTGCTGCGGGCCGGCGAGGGCTGGCTCGAGGACCACCCGGAGCAGCGAGTGATCGTCGGCCGCTATCTCGCGCGGCGCGGGTCGCTGACGCGTCAGGCCATGGAGCGGCTGGCACTGGAGCGGCTGGCCGAGTCGGACGATGTGGCCGCCGAGGAGCTCGACAACGCCGTGGACGAGGAGGCGGACACCGAGGACAAGCCGGTGCCGCTCGCCGTCCGGCGGCGGGAGGCGATCCTCACGGTCCTGCGCTCGGCCGAGGCGGCGCGGGTGCTCGACCTGGGCTGCGGGCAGGGCCAGCTGGTCGGTGCGCTGCTCAAGGAAGGGCAGTTCACCGAGATCGTCGGCGTGGATGTGTCGATGCGGGCGCTGCACGAGGCGCGGCGCCGGCTGCGGCTGGAGCGGATGTCCGAGCGGCAGTCGGAGCGCGTACGGCTCGTACAGGGGTCGCTGGCGTACACCGACAGCCGGCTGAAGGGGTATGACGCGGCGGTGCTCAGCGAGGTCGTCGAGCATGTCGATCCGGCGCGGCTGCCGGCGCTGGAGTACGCGGTGTTCGGGGCGGCCAGGCCGCGCACGGTCGTGGTGACGACGCCGAACGTCGAGTACAACGTGCGCTGGGAGTCGCTGCCGGCCGGGCAGGTGCGGCATGCGGACCATCGCTTCGAGTGGACCCGGGAGGAGTTCCGGCAGTGGGCGCGCGGGGTCGCCGCACGGCACGGCTACGAGGTGAGCTTCGGCCCGGTGGGTCCGGACGACCCCGAGGTCGGCCCGCCCACCCAGCTCGCGCACTTCCGTATCACCGGTGACGGAAGTGGTAGGCCTGAAGACAGCGGGAGCGGCCGGGAAGGCCGGGGACCCGAAGGTGGCAGCAGCGCTGCGGACAGCGGCGCTTCGATGAGCGGGAAGGAGGTCGCGGCATGACGGACGACGCCCGTACGGGGTACGGCGAGGAGAACCAGCACCCGCACGAGAGCCGGCAGGAGAGCGGGAGCCGGCAGGGGAGCAGCACTCCTCAGGAGCACGCGGAGCGGCCGCAGGACCGGCCCGAGCGGGCGCCGCGCACGCTCGCCGTGCCCGACCTCTCGCTCGTGGTGCTGATCGGAGCCACCGGCTCCGGCAAATCCACCTTCGCCGCGCGGCACTTCCGGCCGACCGAGGTCCTCTCCTCCGACTTCTGCCGGGGGCTGGTCAGCGACGACGAGAACGACCAGAGCGCCAGCGGCGACGCCTTCGACGTACTGCACTTCATCACGGGCAAGCGGCTGGCCGCCGGGCGGCTGACGGTCGTGGACGCCACCAATGTGCAGTCCGAGGCGCGCGCCCAGCTGGTGCGGCTGGCACGGGAGCATGACGTCCTCCCGGTGGCGATCGTGCTGGACATGCCCGAGCAGGTCTGCGCCGCACGCAATGCGGCGCGCGCCGACCGGGCCGGGCTGCCCCGCCGGGTCATCCAGCGCCACCAGCGTGAACTCCGCCGTTCCCTGCGGCACTTGGAGCGGGAGGGTTTCCGCAAGGTGCATGTCCTGCGGGGCCCGGAGGAGGTGGAGTCCGCCGAGGTCGTCACGGAGCGGCGGTTCAACGATCTGCGCCATCTCACCGGCCCGTTCGACATCATCGGCGACATCCACGGCTGCCGTTCCGAGCTGGAGACCCTGCTCGGCAGGCTGGGCTATGGGCTGGTGCGCGACGCGCTCGGCCGGCCGGTGGACGCGGTACACCCCGAGGGCCGTACGGCGGTCTTCGTCGGTGACCTCGTCGACCGCGGGCCGGACAGCCCCGGAGTGCTGCGGCTGGTGATGGGCATGGTCGGGGCCGGGCATGCGCTGTGTGTGCCGGGCAACCACGAGAACAAGCTCGGCCGCTACCTCAAGGGCCGCAAGGTCCAGCACACCCATGGGCTCGCCGAGACCATCGAGCAGCTGGAGAAGGAGGACGCGGCCTTCCACACCGAGGTCGGGGCGTTCCTCCAGGGGCTGGTCAGCCACTACGTCCTGGACGGCGGCGGCCTGGTGGTGTGCCACGCCGGGCTGCCGGAGAAGTACCACGGCCGGACGTCGGGGCGGGTGCGTTCCTTCGCGCTGTACGGCGACACGACCGGCGAGACCGACGAGTTCGGCCTGCCGGTGCGCTATCCCTGGGCCGAGGACTACCGCGGCCGCGCCGCCGTCGTCTACGGCCACACCCCCACCCCGCGCGCCACCTGGCTCAACAACACCCTCTGCCTGGACACCGGCTGTGTCTTCGGCGGGGCGATGACCGCGCTGCGGTGGCCGGAGCGCGAGCTGGTGGACGTACCGGCGGAGCGGGTCTGGTACGAGCCCGCGAAACCGCTCGCGACGGAGGCACCCGGCGGGGCGGACGGCCGCCCGCTCGATCTGAACGATGTGGCCGGACGCCGGATCGTGGAGACCCGGTACATGGGCCGGCTCGCGGTCAAGGAGGAGAACGCCGCGGCCGCGCTGGAGGTGATGAGCCGCTTCGCGATCGACCCGCGGCTGCTGCCGTACCTCCCGCCGACGATGGCGCCCTGCGCGACCTCGGCGGAGGAGGGGTACTTGGAGCACCCCGCGGAGGCGTTCGCCGGCTACCGCGCCGACGGTGTACGGGAAGTGGTGTGCGAGGAGAAGCACATGGGGTCCCGTGCGGTCGTCCTGGTGTGCCGCGACGAGACCGTGGCCGGTGAACTCTTCGGTGTGCCCAAGGGGGTGTCGGGAGCCCTGTACACCCGCACCGGCCGGCCGTTCTTCGACGACCCGGAGGTGACCGAACGTCTTCTGCGGCGGGTCCGGGAATGCGCCGAGGAGGCCGGTCTGTGGGACGGGCTGGAGACCGGCTGGCTGCTGCTGGACGCCGAGTTGATGCCCTGGTCCCTGAAGGCGACCGGTCTGCTGCGCAAGCAGTACGCGGCCGTGGGCGCGGCGTCCGGGGCGGCGTTCCCGGGCGTGCTCGACGCGCTGGAGGCGGCGGCCGCCCGGGGCGTCGAGGTGTCGCCGCTGCTCGGCCGGCAGCAGGACCGGGCGGCGGACGCGGCGGCGTTCACGGAGGCGTACCGGCGCTACTGCTGGCGGGTCGGGGCGACGACGGACGCCGACGAGGCACCGCAGGAGCCGGACGGCGGCGCCGGGCTCGGTGAGCTGGACGGCATCCGGCTCGCGCCGTTCCAGATTCTCGCGGTCCAGGGCCGCAGCCTCGCCGGGCTGCCGCACACCGACCAGCTCGCCCTGCTCGACCGGCTGATCGCGGCCGAGGGTGCGGTGGCGGCCCGGGAGGCCGGGGGTGCCACGGACCGGCCGGGGCTGCTCGCCACGACCCGGCGGATCCTCGTCGACACCGAGGACGAGACCTCGGTCGCGGCCGGTATCGCCTGGTGGCAGGAGCTGACCGCCGACGGCGGCGAGGGCATGGTCGTCAAGCCGGTGCAGGCGCTGATCCGGCAGGCCGACGGACGGCTCGTCCAGCCGGGCGTCAAGTGCCGTGGCCGCGAGTACCTGCGGATCATCTACGGGCCGGAGTACACCCGCCCGGAGAACCTCCAGCGGCTGCGTGTCCGTCACCTGGGCCACAAGCGCTCGCTGGCCCTGCGGGAGTACGCGCTCGGCCTGGAGGCGCTGGACCGGCTGGCGGACGGCGAACCGCTGTGGCGGGTCCACGAGGCGGTCTTCGCGGTGCTCGCCCTGGAGTCGGAGCCGGTGGACCCACGGCTGTAGGCGCGTCCGGCGGGGAGGGGCGGACCATCCCCCTCCCCGTCCCGCCCGTGCCGCCCTGGAGGACCGCCGGCAGCCGGCCGGGCTCCGGTCCGACCGGACCGACATCGCCCGACTCCCTCCGCCGGGCCGTCCGAGCGGCCAAGATGGACGGATGGGATTCCAAGTCGACTCCGAGGCCGGGCGGCTGCGCCGGGTCATCCTGCACCGCCCCGATCTGGAGCTGAAGCGGCTCACGCCGTCCAACAAGGACGCCTTGCTCTTCGATGACGTGCTGTGGGTGCGCCGGGCGCGGGCCGAGCACGACGGGTTCGCGGATGTGCTCCGGGACCGGGGGGTGGAGGTGCACCTCTTCGGGGATCTGCTGGCCGAGAGCCTGCAGATCCCCGAGGCCCGGCAGCTCGTCCTCGACCGGGTCTTCGACGAGAAGGAATACGGGCCGCTGGCCACCGACCATCTGCGGGCGGCCTTCGACGAGCTGCCGGTGCCGGACCTCGTCGAGGCGCTGGTCGGCGGCATGACCAAGCGGGAGTTCCTGGAGCGGCATGCCGAGCCGATCTCGGTCCGCTTCCATGTGATGGATCTGGACGACTTCCTGCTGGGCCCGCTGCCCAACCACCTCTTCACCCGCGACACCTCCGCCTGGATCTACGACGGGGTGTCGATCAACTCGATGCGCTGGCCCGCCCGGCAGCGCGAGACCGTGCACTACGAGGCGATCTACCGCCACCATCCGCTCTTCCGCGGTGCGGGCTTCCACGTCTGGTCCGAGGGGCAGGCGGACTACCCCTCGACGATCGAGGGCGGCGACGTCCTGGTGCTGGGCAGTGGCGCGGTACTGATCGGGATGAGCGAGCGGACCACTCCACAGGCCGTCGAGCTGCTGGCGCGGGGGCTGTTCGCGGCGGGTTCGGCGCGCACGATCGTGGCGCTCGACATGCCCAAGCGCCGGGCGTTCATGCATCTGGACACCGTCATGACGATGATCGACGGCGATACCTTCACCCAGTACGAGGGCCTGGGGATGCTCCGCTCGTACACCATCGAGCCGGGCTCGGGCGATCAGGACCTCAAGGTCACCGACCATCCGCCGGAGCATATGCACCGCGCCATAGCGGCCTCGCTGGGCCTGTCGGACATCCGGGTGCTGACCGCGACGCAGGACGTGCACTCGGCCGAGCGTGAGCAGTGGGACGACGGCTGCAATGTGCTGGCGGTGGAGCCGGGCGTGGTGGTGGCGTACGAGCGGAACGTCACCACGAACACCTTCCTCCGCAAGCGCGGTATCGAGGTGATCACGATCCCGGGGAGCGAGCTGGGGCGCGGCCGCGGCGGACCGCGCTGTATGAGCTGTCCGGTGGCGAGGGACGCGGTGCCGGGGGCAGCCTGAGCGTGACCCGTACTCCGCCGGGGAGCAGGCGCCGGACCCGTACGGCAGCAGGCAGTCCGTATAGAGATACAGGTGTGCGTATATAATTCCAGGGTCCGAGTCCGTCCCGACCGCCGCGAACCAGGAGCCCACCCATGGCGATAGACCTCACGGGCCGCCACTTCCTCAAGGAGCTGGACTTCAGCGCCGAGGAATTCCGCCGACTGATCGACCTGGCGGCCGAGCTGAAAGCAGCCAAGCGCGCCGGCACCGAGGTCCCTCGCCTCCAGGGGAAGAACATCGCCCTGATCTTCGAGAAGACCTCGACCCGGACCCGCTGCTCCTTCGAGGTCGCGGCCGCGGACCAGGGTGCCTCCACCACCTACCTGGACCCGTCCGGCTCACAGATCGGGCACAAGGAGTCGGTGAAGGACACCGCCCGGGTCCTGGGCCGGATGTTCGACGGTATCGAGTTCCGCGGCAGCCGTCAGTCCGACGTCGAGGAGCTGGCAGCGTACGCCGGGGTGCCCGTCTTCAACGGACTGACCGACGACTGGCACCCGACCCAGATGCTCGCCGACGTGCTGACCATGGTCGAGCACGGCCGGGGCCGCCCCCTGACGGACACCGCCTTCGCCTACCTCGGCGACGCCCGCAACAACATGGGCAACTCCTACCTCGTCACCGGCGCCCTGCTCGGCATGGACGTACGGATCGTGGCGCCCCAGCAGCTGTGGCCCGAGAAGACGGTCATCGCCGAGGCGCAGCGGCTCGCCGAGGCCAGCGGCGCCCGCATCACGCTCACCGAGGACGTGGCCGAGGGCGTACGCGGTGCGGACTTCGTGACGACCGACGTCTGGGTCTCGATGGGCGAACCCAAGGAGGTCTGGGACGAGCGGATCGCGCTGCTCGCCCCGTACGCGGTCACGATGGACGTGCTGCGCGCCACCGGCAAGCCGGAGGTGAAGTTCCTGCACTGCCTGCCCGCGTACCACGACCTGGGCACGGCGGTCGGCCGGGAGATCCACGCCCGGCACGGGCTCTCGTCGCTGGAGGTCACCGACGAGGTCTTCGAGTCCGCGCACTCCGTCGTCTTCGACGAGGCGGAGAACCGGATGCACACGATCAAGGCGGTGCTGGTCGCGACGCTCGCCCGATAGGGCCGCCCACCGCCCGGGCGCGCACCGCACAAACAGCGCACTGCACAAACAGCGCACTGCACAAACAGCGCACTCATAAACAGGACACTGCATAGCCATACGCACAAATGGGCGATCATACGGTGCCAGCGGTTACCATCGAGCGCTCGCGGGGTTCGGACCCACCGGTCCGGACCCCGCTCTGTGTGCGGCCCACCCCCGCCGCGCGCACCGCACCACCAGAGAGAGAACCACCGTGCGCCCGCCCGTCTTCCGTCCGTCCGGACTGCGCATCAAGTCGCCCGATATCCTCGTCGCCGAATCCGGCGCGGATCTCGAAGGCAACGGCCTCAAGCGCAGCATGGGGCTCTTCCAGCTCATCTGCTTCGGGATCGGCGCCATCGTCGGCACCGGCATCTTCGTCGGCCTGTCCGACACCGTCGCCGAGGCCGGCCCCGCCGTCATCGTGTCCTTCGTCCTGGCGGCCGTCACCTGCGTCTTCACCGCCTTTTCCTTCGCGGAGCTGGGCGGCGCGATACCGGTCTCCGGCAGCGCGTACTCCTACGCCTACGCCACCCTCGGCGAGCGCATCGCCTTCCTCGTCGGCTGGTGCCTGCTGCTCGAATACGGCATCTCGGTCTCGGCGGTCGCCGTCGGCTGGGGCCAGTACCTCAACGAACTGCTCGGCAGCCTGACCGGCTGGCAGCTGCCCGCCGCGCTCTCCCAGCCGCCCGGCGACGGCGGCATCGTCAACATCCCGGCCGTCGTCGTGATGGTGCTCGCCGCGCTGCTGCTCGTCCGCGGCATCCGGGAGAGCGCCCGCGCGACCGCCGCGATGGCCGTGCTGAAGCTCGCGATCCTCGTCCTGTTCTGCGTGATCGGCTTCAGCGCCTTCCAGGCCGGCAACCTTTCGCCGTTCGCCCCGGAGAGCGTCGCCGGCATCACCTCCGGCGCCTCGCTCGCGTTCTTCTCGTACATCGGCTTCGACGCGATCACCACGGCCGGTGAGGAGGTCAGGGACCCGCGGCGGAACATCCCCATCGCGATCATGGTCTCCCTCGGAGTGGTCACCGTCCTGTACTGCCTGGTCGCGGTCTCCGCCATCGGCGCGCTCTCCGCCGACCAGGTCGCCGGCCGGCCCGCCGCGCTGTCGCTGATCGTCAACCACGTCACCCACTCGACGCTGGGCGGCGGGGTGATCGCATTCGGCGCCGTCGTGGCCATCGCCTCGGTCGTCCTCGCGGTCATGTACGGCCAGACCCGCATCCTGATGTCGATGTCGCGGGACGGACTGGTCCCGCGGATCTTCGAGCGGGTCTCGCCCCGGACGTCCACCCCGGTCGCCAACACCTGGATCGTCGCGGTCGTCTTCGCCGTGCCGGCCGCGGTCGTCCCGCTGGACGCGGTGATGAACCTGTCGACCATCGGGACGCTGGCGGTCATGGCGGTGGTCAACCTCAGTGTGATGGTGCTCCGCCGCACCCGCCCCGATCTGCCGCGCCGCTTCCGCGTCCCGCTCTTCCCGGTCAGCCCGGTGCTCGGCGTCGGCTTCTGCCTCTACCTGATGTACGGCACCGGCCCGGCGACCTGGCTCCAGTTCGCCGGGTTCCTGGTGGCCGGTGCGCTGCTCTACACGTGCTACGGGCGCCGTCGCTCGCGGCTCGGCGCGGCGTCGCAGGACCCGGCGCCGCAGGACCCGGCGCTGCAGGACCCGGCGTCGCAGGACCCGGCGGCCGGGGCCGACGAGGCCGGTGCGGCCACCGTCAGCGCCGGCGCGGGCGCCGCAGCTCGGGAAGGGTGAACCAGACGGCCTTGCCGCGCGGTGTCGGACGGCAGCCGGAGGCGGCGCTGAGGGACCGGATCAGCAGCAGACCACGGCCGTCGTGGCTTCCTCCGCAGCCCGGGGCGGCGGAGGGGGCGTCGACGCCGATCGCGGCACAGGCGTCGCCCGCGCCGTGGGAGTCGTCGCGGATCTCCGCATCGTTGGCGGTGTCGGCAAGAGCGTCGGTGTCGGCGTCGGTGTCGGTGTAGCCGTCGGGATCGGCACGCTCGTACCCGTCCTTCTGGCCGTCCGTGTCGTGCTCGTCGTCCGTGCCGTGCTCCTCGGGCCCGTCGGATTCCTCGCCGTGCCCGCCCTGCTGCCCGGTGTCCTTCGCGCGCTGCGTCGGGACATGGCCGTCGGCCGCTGAGGGGCCGTCCGCTGTGCGGACCGGCGGGGGACCGGCCGGTGCCAACGCCAGCACCGGGGCGTCCGGTTCCACGAGGGGGAGCGGGTCGCCGAGTCCCTCGACGAGCCGCGGACTGTCGTCGTGCACCTCGATCCGGCAGCCCGCCGGCCGCAGCTCCACCACCAGCTCGATGGGGTCGGCGCCGCGGGTGTGCTTGAGCACGTTGGTGACCAGCTCCGCGGTCAGCAGCTGTGCGGTGGTCCGGTCGGCCGTCGCCCGGAGGTCCTGCATGGCGGTCCGGACCATCGCACGGGCGATGGGCACCGCGGTCGCGCCGCGCGGCAGCGTGATGCGCCAGGTCGCAGGGGTGGGCGGTTCCAGCATGCGCGGTCGTCCGTTCACAAAGGGCCGGGTCGGAGGCCTGAGGCCGGATCGGATACCCCCACCGTAGAGAGCGCGGAGGCGGGGAATCAGGGGCGAGCGGCCGGGGGCCGGCATGACCTACGTCCTGCGGCGGCCGGGACCTTCGGCAGGGTCACCCCGACGGCCCCGACGGCCCCGACGGCAGAAGTCGTATCGCGTTCTCATGACGACAGTCATGAACGAGTGATAACTTCGAAGAGCATCCGGAACAGCATCCACCGGCCGACCGGCCAAAGGGGGCAGGCAGTCCGATGAGCCCGTTCGCAGGATCCGCCCGCAGTACAGAGACCTGGCAGCACATCCGAGTGACGAGGCAGGACGGGGTCGCCACCGTCACCCTGGCCCGCCCGGACAAGCTCAACGCGCTCACCTTCGAGGCCTACGCCGACCTCCGCGACCTGCTCGCGGAGCTGTCCCGGGAGCGTTCCGTACGCGCCCTGGTGCTCGCGGGGGAGGGGCGCGGGTTCTGCTCCGGCGGCGATGTCGAGGAGATCATCGGCGCCACCCTGGGCATGGACACCGCGCAGCTGCTGGACTTCAACCGGATGACCGGGCAGGTCGTCCGGGCGGTGCGGGAGTGTCCGTTCCCGGTGATCGCGGCGGTGCACGGGGTCGCGGCGGGGGCGGGCGCGGTGCTCGCGCTGGCCGCGGACTTCCGGGTCGCCGACCCGTCCGCCCGGTTCGCCTTCCTCTTCACCCGGGTCGGACTGTCCGGCGGCGACATGGGCGCGGCCTATCTGCTGCCCCGCGTCATCGGTCTCGGTCACGCCACCCGGCTGCTGATGCTCGGCGACACCGTCCGCGCGCCGGAGGCCGAACGTCTCGGTCTGATCAGCGAGTTGGCCGAGGAGGGCCGGGCCGACGAGGCGGCCGCGGCGCTCGCCCGGCGGCTCGCCGAGGGGCCCGCGATGGCGCACGCCCAGACCAAGGCGCTGCTCACCGCCGAGCTCGACATGCCACTGGCCGCCGCCGTGGAGATGGACGCCGCCACCCAGGCGCTGTTGATGAACAGCGACGACTACGCGGAGTTCCATGCCGCCTTCACCGAGAAGCGGGCCCCCAAGTGGCAGGGGAAATAGCCATGCGGGTCGCCGTCATCGGCGGCGGGCCGGGCGGGCTGTACGCCGCCGCCCTGCTCAAGCGCCTCGACCCCACCCGCGAGATCACCGTATGGGAGCGCAACGCACCCGATGACACCTTCGGCTTCGGCGTCGTGCTCTCCGACGAGACCCTCGGCGGCATCGAGCACGCCGACCCGGAGGTCTACCGCGCCCTCCAGGCGGAGTTCGTCCGCTGGGACGACATCGACATCGTCCACCGCGGCCGCACCCTGACCTCCGGCGGGCACGGCTTCGCGGCGCTCGGACGGCGCCGGCTGCTGGCCGTGCTCCACCGGCGCTGCCGCGACCTCGGCATCGAGCTGCGCTTTCGCACCGAAGCCCCGCCGGCCGCCGAACTGGCGCGCGCGTACGACCTGGTGATCGCCGCCGACGGGGTGCACAGCACGACCCGCACCGCGCATGCCGACGCCTTCCGCCCGCAGCTGACCACCCACCGCTGCCGCTACATCTGGCTCGCCGCCGACTTCGCCTTCGACGCCTTCCGCTTCGAGATCGCGGAGACCGAGCACGGCGTCGTACAGCTCCACGCCTACCCCTTCGCCCGTCCGGAGCCCGGTCACGATCCCGCGGCACCGTCCGCCGGGCCCGAGGGCTCCGCCGGCGCCAGCACGGTCATCGTCGAGATGCGCGAGGAGGTCTGGCGGTCGGCCGGACTCGACCGCTGCGACGAGCGCGAGTCGGCCGAATGGTGCGCCAAGGTCTTCACCGACGCCCTGCGCGGCCGGTCGCTGCGCGGCAACAACTCCAGCTGGACCGCCTTCCGCACGGTCGTCAACGACCGCTGGTCGCACGGCAATACGGTGCTGCTCGGCGATGCCGCGCACACCGCGCACTTCTCCATCGGCTCCGGCACCAAGCTCGCCGTCGAGGACGCCCTGGCGCTGGCGGCCTGTCTTGAGGAGCAGCCCGACACCGCCACCGCCCTGGCCGCCTACGAGGAGGAGCGCCGCCCCGTCGTCGCGTCCACCCAGCGTGCCGCCCGCGCCAGCCTCGCCTGGTTCGAGGAGCTGGCCACCTACCTCGACCAGCCGCCGCACCAGTTCGCCTTCAACCTCCTCACCCGCAGCCGCCGGGTCACCCATGACAATCTGCGGCTGCGCGACGCCGGATTCGTCACGGCCGTCGAGGACGAGGCGGGCACCCCGGCCGGCACACCGCCCATGTTCACGCCGTTCCGGCTGGGCGGGCTGACCCTGCGCAACCGGGTCATGGTCTCCCCGATGGACATGTACTCCGCCGCGGACGGCAACGGCACCCCCGGCGACTTCCACCTCGTCCACCTCGGCGCCCGCGCGATGGGCGGCGCCGGACTGGTGATGACGGAGATGGTGTGTGTCAGCCCCGAGGGGCGGATCACGCCCGGGTGTACGGGGCTGTACGCGCCGGAGCACGAGACGGCCTGGCGCCGGGTCACCGACTTCGTGCACACCTCCGCCCCCGGCACCGCCATCGGCGTCCAGCTCGGCCACTCCGGCCGCAAGGGCTCGACCCGGCTGATGTGGGACGGCATCGACCAGCCGCTCCCGCACGGCAACTGGCCCCTCGTGGCACCCTCCGCGCTGCCCTACCGCCCCGGCGTCAACCAGACCCCGCACGCCCTCGCCGAGTCCGAACTCACTCTCATCCGCGAGCAGTTCGTACGCGCGGCCACGTCCGCCGCCCGCGCCGGCTTCGATCTGCTCGAACTCCACTGCGCCCACGGCTATCTGCTCTCCGGATTCCTCTCACCGCTCACCAACCACCGCACCGACGCCTACGGCGGCGATCTCACCGGCCGGCTGCGCTTCCCGCTGGAGGTCTTCGACGCGGTCCGCGCCGTCTGGCCGGCCGGGCGCCCGATGACGGTCCGTATCTCCGCGACCGACTGGGCGGACGGCGGCACCACCGCGGCCGACGCGGTGGCGATGGCGGAGGCCTTCGCCGAGCACGGTGCCGATGCCATCGATGTGTCCACCGGCCAGGTGGTGCCCGACGAGCGTCCCGACTTCGGCCGCTCCTACCAGACCCCGTTCGCCGACCGCATCCGCAACACCCTCGGGGTGCCGGTCATCGCGGTCGGCGCCATCTCCTCCTGGGACGACGTCAACTCCCTGGTGCTGGCCGGGCGGGCGGACCTGTGCGCGCTGGCCCGACCGCATCTGTACGACCCGCACTGGACGCTGCACGCCGCCGCTGAGCAGGGGTACGCCGGGCCGGGCGCACCCTGGCCGCTGCCGTACCAGGCGGGCAGCCGCACTCCGCCCACCGGGCGCACGGATGCGCCGAAGCCCCGCCTCACGCTGCGGTGACGGGGAGGCACGGGCAGCGGGGCGGGGCCGTTACGGGGCCGGTCCGAAAGGGGACGTCGGCGGGCCGGTGCGGTCCGGCGGGGCAACTGTCAGGGGACCGGCGGGCCGGTGCGGCGGCCGGTCAGGGGCCGGTCAGGGTGTCGGCACGCTGGTGATCTGGGCCGACACGACCAGCTGGCCGTGCTGTTCGACGGTGACCTCGACCTGCCGGCGGTCGTCGTCGCCCCGGCCGGTGGTCCGCGCCTGAACCCAGGACGGCGCATCGAGTTCGGCGTACCGCGAGAAGGAGCACTCCAAGGAGACCGGCAGTGTGAAGCCGGGCGTCGTCGCCTGTGCGGCCTGCCGGGCGGCCTCGACCATCAGCATGCCGGGGGCGTGGTCCACGGGGTGGTCGAAGAGGACCGGGTGCGAGGTGTCCACCCGCAGCTGCCAGAGGTCGGGCCGGTCGGTGGGGGAGAGCACCACATCGCGGTCGTGTTCCCGGGCGACCAGCCGCGGGCTCACGGCCCCGGGCAGCGGCAGCGCCCGGGAGTTGGCGAGCGCCACATCGCTGTACTCGCCGCGCAGCCGACGGTAGACGGCCGGGCTGTGACAGGAGTAGTCGAGCGTCGCGGAGGCCAGCTCGGCGCCGTCACACACGATCCGGAACTCCTGGAGGGCACTGACCAGCCGCTTGCCGCGGAAGACCATGTCGTGGTCGGTGATGTGCAGTTCGACCTCGGCGGGCCGCTGCGCGGTGCGCAGCGCCTGCGGCGCGAGGTCGTAGCGGACCCGCTGCCAGATGATCGGGTGGTCGAGCGGAACCCGGTGCACGACATGGCTCAGTAATATGCCGGTCTGCCGCACCGTCTCTATCAGCAGGATCGGGTCGTGCAGCCCGTGGAGCGGACCGTAGAAGGTGTGGGCGCGCGGCCACTGGGCGCTGACCACCCAGCTGTCGGCCGCCGCGCCGCGCCGCCAGTTCGTCAGGAACACCTCGGAAACGGCCGTGCGGTGGACGTACTCGCGCGGCACGGTGGTGGTGAGCGCCGACGGTCGGTTTCCGTCGGCGGACCGGCCTTCGATCTTGTGGTGCTGATCGCGCAAGTACGGCGTGAGCGTGGCGCTGGCCATGGGTGGTTCCTTTCTGAGGTGCGGCTCTCAGCGCCCTGACGGGCTGAGGCTTGGTAACGGCCCGCCACTAAGATACGGACCATGTGGTTTGTTTTCCAGAGCCGAAAGAGCCGGCGGCTCTGCCAGGGCGGCGGCTCCGGTGTCAGACCGGGACCTTCACGCAGCGGCCGTGCGGATCCAGATGGCTCAGCGCTCCGGGCGACGCGAGCCCCGGAAGCGTGTGTTTCCACAGGGCCGTGACCCGCTCCGGGAGATCGGCGCGGTTGGTCGCGGCGCGGGAGAACAACTGCACGCCCATATAGGCCGCGACGAAGAACTCGGCCGCCCGGTCCGGCGCCACACCGGGCAGTAATTCCCCGTTGTCCCGGGCCTCGGTGAACATCGTGGTGATGATGTCGGTCCAGGCCTGGTACGGCACCAGCGGATCCTCGCTGAAGGTCGTCTCCACCGCGATCCGGGTGCCGGCCTGCAGCAACGGGTCGCTGCGCAGGGCCAGTGCCACCTGGTGGGTGAAGTCGATGGCGTCCTGCAGCCGGGACTCGCTGACCTGCGGCAGAAACGGATCGGTCTGCTCCGTTATGACCGCGCGGGCCAGTGCGTCCTTGGACGTGAAATGGAAGTACACCGCTCCTTTGGTGACCCCGGCGCGCTGGATGATCTCGGCCATCGTGGCGGCCTGGTACCCGCGGGTGCCGATGACATGAGCCGCTGCTTCGAGGACGGCGCGTCGGGTGCGCACTGCGCGTTCCTGCTTGACCACCGATCATCCTCCGTATGCTCTCTTGGAGTTGTTGTGCCTGAGTGCGACCCGCTGCCCGTGGCCGCGCAGTCTATTTCCGCATCATAAAGAAGCCAACCATGCGGTATTGAATTTGCGCCCGGTCCGGAGGCGGGCCCCGGCGGGTATGAACCGGCGCGGCCCTCCGGGGCGGCGCCATCGAGTGCTACGAGCGCGAGGAGCTGTCCGATGTCCCCCACCGTCGTTCCCGGCATACCTGCCCTGCACCGCGAGGTCCGGCTTGCCGCCCGGGCCGAAGGCGAGCTGACGGCACACCATTTCATGATCGCCGAGGTGCCGGTGCCGGAGCCGGAACCAGGGCAGGTGCTGGTACGCAACCGCGTCATGGCGGTGACCGCGGCGATGCGCACGCAGATGACCGGAATCCGTCTGCCCATGGCCTCATTCGTGCCGGGTCAGGCGCTGTGGGGCTCGGCGGTCGGCGAGGTGGTGGCGGCGCCCGGAGGCGGCTTCACACCCGGTGAACTGGTCCATCATCCCTACGGATGGCGGGAGTTCGCCGCGGTCGAGGAGTCGCGGGTACGGAGCCTCGCCGAGGATCCGCTGCCGACCCCGGCCGCGCATCTGTCGCAGGGGGCGACCGCCTGGGGTGCCTTGCGCCTGGCCGCCGAGGTCAGACCGGGGGACACCGTGTTCATCAGCGGCGCGGCGGGCGGCGTGGGCAGCATGGCCGGACAGCTCGCACGGCGGCTGGGCGCCGGGCGGGTCATCGGCAGCACCGGCTCGGAGCGCAAAGCCGCGCGGCTGCGCGCCGAGTTGGGCTACGACGACACGGTCGTGCGCGGCGCCGGGCCGATCGAGCGGCAGCTGCGGCGGGCGGCGCCGGACGGTATCGATGTGCTGCTGGACACCGTGGGCGGCGAGCAGCTCACCGCGGCGCTCGCGGTGGCCCGGGCCGACGCGCGGTTCGCACTGGTCGGCGCGCTCTCCAGCCAGTTGGGCGGCAGCGGCGCCATCGCCCCGGTGGAGCTCGACCCGGGGCTGATCATCATGCGGCGGGTGGCACTGCGCGGCTTCGGGCTGCATGCGCATCCGGATCTGCCGCAGGAGTGGACCAAGGAGTTCGGCCAGGGCCTGCGGGAGGGCTCGCTTGTCTTCCCGCACGCCCTTCTGAAGGGGATCCAGCAGGCACCGCGGGCGCTGAGTGAACTGACACAGGGGCGTCATATCGGGGCCGTGCTGGTCGAGTTGTGAGGCCGGGGCACGAGGGCCGGGGCGGGCCGGGAGCGCCGGGTCAGCCGGCCGCCGGGAGCTGCGCCGGAGTCGGCACCGCGGCCGGGATCCGGCCCGGTGCGGACGGCAGCAGCGCCCACAGGCCGACGATGGCTTCTTCGTCCCACCACGTCCCGTCCTCGCTGCCCAGATGCAGCAGACCCACCACGATCGAGGTCAACAGCTGGGCCGTGCGCCGCGGTTCGGTGTCCGAGGCATGCGGACCGGCCGGCCCGCCGGTACCGCAGGTCACCGCTTTGTCGAGAAACAGCGCATACCAGCGCTGCTCCAGGGCGTAGATACCGAGCCCCGGCGCGGTCTCCGGCCGCAGCCGCAGTCCGGCGCGCAGTACGGCGTCCGACTCCACCCGGCCGAACAGCTCGACGGTGAACTCCCGTACGGCGGTGGTCAGCGGCTGCGGGGAGCGAGTGAAGGCGTCCTCGAGCTCCTGGAGGGCCTCCAGCGCGGCGTCCCGCACCGCGAGCGTGAGGTCGTCCTTGGAGGTGAAGTGGAAGTAGAGCGCCCCTTTGCTCAGCCGGGCCCGCCGGCTGATCTCGACCATGCCCGCTGCGGGAACCCCCTTCTCCAGGAAGGTCTCTGCGGCCGAGCGGATGAGTGCCTGGCGGCTCTGGATGGCGCGATGCTGGGTGGGCACGGTGTCCGTCCCGTCTCTAGTACGGCTGCGAGCTCATTGCAGTCTACATAGAAAACCAACCATGCGGTTCGATATGCTTCAGGGGATTGGCCGGAACTGGTGGGCCCTGACGTGAAGGCGGCGATCAACCGCTTGTTCCGGCGCTCGGTGCCTCGCGGGGGGCATGTGCCCCCAGTCTGGCTCCGTCAGGGGATGTTGTCGACCCGTCAGGGCTGACGAGGATGCATTGACAAACAGCGCAGGCGGTTTTTAAATCTCCGAAGGCGGTAAACGGGACGTTCCCTTCCGTGGCACCGCCTCGACGGTTGCGTACCGCCTTGGACGGCGGTGCGCCATGGCGAGACCGCCGCTGCCGTTACCAGTCGTCGACCGCAGGCCGCCCCATCAGCCGAGCCAGCAACGCCACCAGAGCCCCTGCACCCCCCATCGCAATCCGGAAAGGTCTCCAGCCATGCGCGTAGCAACGGAAGTCGAACGTCCCGTGAGAGGTGTACGGGGCGCCGGAGGTGAGACGATCAGGGCCGCCGTCTTCGACCTGGACGGCACTCTCGCCAACACCCTCCCCGCGATCAGCAAACTGCTGATCAAGGTGGCCTCGGAGCAGGGATGTTCGGTGACCGCCCGACAGGCGGCCGCCGCCATCGGCAAGCCTCCCGGCCCCGCCTTCGGCCGGCTGCTGGGCAAGCCCGAGGACGACGGCCGGGTGCAGGCCGCCATCTCCCGCTACCGCGAACTGTTCGCCTACGAAGTGCTGTGCCTGGGGCCGCAGCTGCTCTTCCCCGGTGTGACCGCGGGGCTGTCCGCGCTGCGCGCCCATGGGGTCGAGCTGGCCGTCGCCACGTCCAAGACCACCCGCAGTGCGGAGGCGCTGCTCGATGTCATGGGCATCCGTGACCTGGTCGGCCCGGTCATCGGACAGGACATGGTCCGGCGCGGCAAACCGCATCCGGAGATGGTGCTGCGGGCGGCCGGCCGGCTCGGTGTCGCGGCCTGGCAGAGCGCGTATGTGGGGGACACCGTGGGGGACATGAGGATGGCGGTCACCGCGCGCATGGAGCCGGTCGCGGTGACCTACGGCGTCGGCACGTTCGGCGAGCTCGCCGCGGTCGCCGGCACCCGGATGTGCAGCTCCTTCAAGGACGTGGTCTCCGTGATCGCCGCCGCCCGGCCGCGCTCGGGCGTCACGGTGGGGGCCCAGCAGCGCCGTCGCTGAGGCCGGTGGGCGGGGGCCGCTACGCCCCGGTCATCGCCTCGTGCGCGTAACGGGCCCCGGCGGCCCGGAGCGTGGTGTGCAGTCGGCCGAACACCTCGGCCGCGCGGCCGCCCGGCCAGTCCTCGGGCAGGAGGGGAGAGGGCAGTCCGGGATCCGCGTAGGGCAGATGGCGCCAGGCGTCCAGCGCCAGCAGATAGTCGCGGTAGGCCGCTTCGGGGGGCACCGAGCGGCGCCGCGACCACCGCTGGAGGACCGGCTCCTGCTCGGCGAGGAAGGCGCGGTGCTGTGCGGCGACGGCGTCCAGGTCCCACCAGCGCGCGACCGCGTCGGCCGTGGGGGCGAAGCCGGCGTGCGTACCGGTGAACAGATCGACGTACGGGTCCAGTTGCAGCCGCTCCAGGGTGTGCCGGGTCTCCTCGTAGAGCTGCGCGGGGGCGATCCACACACCCGGCGCGGCGGTGCCGAAACCGAGCCGGGCCAGCCGGGAGCGCAGCAGATGCCGTTTGTGCCGCTCTTCCTCGGGGACGGAGAAGACGGCCAGCACCCAGCCGTCGGACAGCCGTGCGGCGGGCCGGCCGAAGATCCGCCGGTCGCCGTCCTCCAGCAGCTGGCGGGCCGCCTCGGACAGCCCGTACGCGGCCGCGCCGGAGGCCGTCCGCGCGGGGACCAGCAGCCCGCGCCGCTTGAGCCGGGAGACCGCGGAGCGCACCGACGGCGGATCGACCCCGAGCGCACCGAGCAGCCGGATCAGGGCGGCCACCGGCACCGGGGCGGCCGTTCCGCCCGGGGTGTCGGGGCCGCCGCGGCCGTAGGCGCCGTAGAACGTGACGATCAGGGACCGTGGGGTGCGCTGCGTTTGCTGGTCGTTCACCGGGTCACTCTAGATGGGGTCCCCGCAGCCGGAAGCGCTGGAGCTTGCCGGTCGGGGTGCGCGGCAGCGAGGTGTGGAAGACGATCTCGCGCGGGCATTTGTAGGGCGCGACGCGGGTCTTGGTGAAGGCGCGCAGCGCGGCGACGGTGTCGTCGCCCCGGGGGACGCCGGCCCGCAGCACGACATGGGCGACGACCACCTGCCCGCGGTCCTCGTCGGGCCGCCCGACCACCGCCGCCTCGGTCACGTCGGGGTGCCGCAGCAGCGCGTCCTCCACCTCGGGGCCCGCGATGTTGTAGCCGGCCGAGATGATCATGTCGTCCGCGCGGGCCACATAGCGGAAGTAGCCGTCGGGCTCGCGGACATAGGTGTCGCCGGTGATGTTCCAGCCGTCCCGTACGTACTCCGTCTGCCGGGTGTCCGCGAGATAGCGGCAGCCGGTCGGCCCGCGCACGGCCAGCAGCCCCGGTGCGCCGTCCGGGAGCGGCGCGCCGTCCGCGCCCACCACCCGCGCCTGGAAGCCCGGGACCGGCAGCCCCGTCATCCCGGGCCGGATCGCCTCGTCGGCGGCCGAGATGAAGATGTGCAGCAGTTCGGTGGCGCCGATGCCGTTGATGATCCGCAGACCGGTCGCCTCGTGCCAGGACTGCCAGGTCGCGGCGGGCAGATTCTCGCCGGCCGACACACACCGGCGCAGCGAGGAGACATCGTGCCCGGCGAGCTTGGGCAGCATCGCGCGATAGGCGGTCGGCGCGGTGAACAGCACCGAGATCCGGTGCGCCGCGATATCGCCGAGCAGCTGCTCCGGCCCGCCCCAGTCGGCGAGAAAGGCCGAGGCGCCCGCCCGCAGCGGGAAGATGACCAGTCCGCCGAGGCCGAAGGTGAAGCCGAGCGGCGGACTGCCGGCGAACACATCGTCCGGCTCCGGGCGCAGCACCTGCGCCGAGAAGGTGTCCGCGATGGCGAGCACATCGCGGTGGAAGTGCATACAGCCCTTGGGGCGGCCGGTGGTGCCCGAGGTGAAGGCGATCAGTGCGACATCGTCGGCGGAGGTCGCCACGGCCGGGTACGGCGCGCCGCCCGGCCGGGCGAGCTGCCGCAGATCGTCCGGACCGTCCCCGCCGTAGGTGGTGATCCGCAGCCCCGGGACCTCGGCCTTGGCGAGATCGTCGACGGCCCGTACCTCGCAGAGCGCATGCTGCACCTGCGCGATGGCGCAGATCGTGGCGAGCTCCTCGGGGCGCTGGGCGGCCAGCACCGTCACCGCGACCGCCCCCGCCTTCATCACGGCGAGCCAGCAGGCGGCCAGCCAGGGCGTGGTGGGGCCGCGCAGCAGGACGCGGTTGCCCGGCAGCACCCCCAGCCGGTCGGTGAGTGCGTGGGCGATGGCGTCCACCTGCGCGCGCAGCTGCCCGTACGTCCAGACCGGTCCGCTCGCGTCGCGGACCGCGGGCCGGTCGGCGCCGAGCCGCGCGATGGTGCCGTCCAGCAGCTCGGCGCCGCAGTTCAGCCGGTCGGGATAGCCCAGATCGGTGAGGTGCGGCCACTGCTCGGGGGGCGGCAGCCGGTCGCGCGCGAAGGTGTCGGTGTGGGCCGAGGACCGTAGCTCCATGACGGGTGCCCCCTAGGGCGTGTCCGGTGGGCCGGGGGTGGCCGACGGGCGGCCGACGGGTGGCCGACAGGCGGCCGGGAGAGGGATGGGGGACTGTGGAGGCCGGTGCGGAAACCGGTCGGGGACTGCTCGGTTGGCTGCTCGTTCTGCGGTCGAGGACTGCCGTTCGGATCCGTCGTCAGCGTAACGTGTTCGTGACGGCAGTCAACAGACCGCGATAGAGGACCGCTACCAGGGAGCCGCCTCGTGACCGTATTCGCGCTGGGACCGGACGAGCAGGAATGGTGCGCCGAACTGCGCGCGCTGACCGCCGAACGGCTGAGCCCGCTGGCGGAGAAGGGCGAGGAGGGCCGGGTCAACCGCCCGCTGGTCGCCGCCCTGGGCGAACTGGGCCTGCTGCGCCGTCTGTTCCCCGCCCAGGGCGCGCTGCGTGCCCTGGACCTGTGTCTGCTGCGGGAGTCCCTGGCCCAGGAGTGCACGGAGGCGGAGACCGCGCTGGCGCTGCAGGGCCTGGGCGCCTATCCGGTGGTGCAGTCCGGGACCGCGGCCCAGCGTGATCGCTGGCTTCCGGAGGTGGCCGCCGGCCGCGCGGTCGCGTCCTTCGCGCTGAGCGAGCCGGGCGCGGGCTCGGACGCCGCGGCGCTGTCGCTGGCCGCCGAGCCGGACGGCCCGGACGGCTGGCGGCTCACCGGCGAGAAGTGCTGGATCTCCAACGCCCCCGAGGCCGATTTCGCCACGGTCTTCGCCCGGACGGGCGGCGCGGCGGGTGCGCGCGGGGTCACCGCATTCCTCGTCCCCGCCGACCGTCCCGGCCTGACCGGCGCCCACCTGGACATGCTCAGCCCGCATCCGATCGGCACACTGGTGTTCGATGGCACGCCTGTGACCAGGGCGGACGTGCTGGGCGAGGTGGACGGCGGATTCGCCGTCGCGATGGCCACCCTGAATCTCTTCCGGCCGAGCGTCGGCGCCTTCGCGGTCGGTATGGCGCAGGCCGCGCTGGACGCGGCACTGACGCATGCGGGCGCGCGCACCGCGTTCGGCGGCCCCCTCAAGGACCTCCAGTCCGTCGGCCACCAGCTCGCCGAGATGGCCACCCGGGTCGAGTCCGCGCGCCTCCTGGTCTACGCGGCGGCCTCCGCGTACGACACCGGGGCCCCGGACCTCGCCCGCCGCTCGGCCATGGCCAAGCTGCTGGCGACCGAGACCGCCCAGTACGTCGTCGATGCCGCCGTGCAGATCCACGGCGCCCGCGCGCTGCGCCGTGGCCATCTGCTGGAGCACCTCTACCGCGAGGTCCGCGCGCCGCGCATCTACGAGGGCGCCACGGAGGTGCAGCGCTCGATCATCGCCAAGGAGCTCTACCGGGCGCGGCCTTGAACGCCGCGCCCGCGTGGGCCCGTTGGGCGCCTCAGATGTTCGACTTCCAGACCTGGCCCAGCTTGCACTTGCCGGACTTCGGTCCCTGGTCGTTGGGGTTCTTGATGAAGGTGCCGGAGACCGAGGCGGGCCGGGTCTGGCCGGCGGGCACACCGCTGACGGAGATCGACGCCGAGCCGAAGGTGGCGCCGGTCTCGTCGGTGAACTGGACGGTGCCGTTGTAGGACGCCGTGCTCCCGGAGTTCCCGTTGGTCACGCTCAGCTTGGCGCTGAGCGTGCCGGCCGCACTGTCGACCTGGCAGTCGGTGATGCGGATGTCCGACTCGGGCGGCGTGGTGGACCCGGCGGTCGGCGAGCCGCCCGTGGTGGTGCCGCTGCTGGTGGTGCTCCCGGAGCTGCTGTAGCCGCCGTCGCTGCTGCTGTAGCCGCCGCTGGAGCTGCTGGAGCTGCTGCTGGAGCTGTGGCTGCTGCCGCAGCCCCCGCCGTGCGAATGCCGGGCACCGGTCAGCGCGACGACCACCAGTGCGCATGCGGCGACAGCGCGGACATGGCGAAACTGCATAGCTATTTCTCCCCCGTGACGACGGCCGCCCCTGTGGACGGCCGCTGTGTGCGCGTACCCATACGCGCAACCGATTGGTGATGCGCTCGCCGGGTGTTCTTGACGAGCGCGCGTCAGGCTAGCAAGCGCGGGCGCGGACGCCGAATTCCGGCCGACGGGCGAGGGTCGTGGCCGGATGTCACGCTGACTGCAGAGAGGATCCGCGAAGGGAATCGCCATGATCACTACTGACTTCGTTCCCGGCTCCCCGTGCTGGCTCGATCTGGGCGCCCCGGATGTCGAGGTCGCAACGGCCTTCTACCGGGCCGTGTTCGGCTGGCAGGCCGAACCGCACAGCGGCCGGGACACGGGCGGATACACCCTCTTCCGGCTGGACGGCAAGGCCGTCGGCGCGGTCGGCCCGCTCACCGAGGACGGCGCCCGCTCCGCCTGGACGGTCTACTTCCACACCCCCGACGCGGATGCCACGGTCCGGGCGGTGGAGCGGGCGGGCGGAACGGTCCGCGTGGCGCCGGTGGTGGCCGGTGCGGACGACGGGCGGTTCGCCCAGCTCACGGACCCGCAGGGAGCGGAGTTCGCCGTCTGGGAACCGGCCTCCTACCCGGGCTTCGAGGCCGCGGACGGGACGGGCTCACTGGTCTGGACCGAGCTCTACACCACCGATCCGGCCGCCGCGCAGACCTTCTACAAGGCCGTTTTCGACTGGAGCACCCAGGACATGCCGCTCCCCGGCGGCGGTGGCACCTACACCCTGCTGACGCCCGCGGGCTGCGGCGAGGAGCGGATGCACGGCGGCCTCATGGGCGTCCCGGCGGATCTGCTCGGCCCCGGCGGGAAGCCGTACTGGCACCCGGTGTTCGGCTCCCGGGACTGCGACGCCACCGTCGGCCTGGCGACGGGCAACGGCGGCACCCTCTCGATGGGCCCGGAGACCGCCGACGGCGTCGGCCGCCTCGCCGTCTGCACGGACCCGTCGGGCGCGGAGTTCGTGGTGCTCACGCCGCAGGGCACGCTGTGAGCGACTCACCCTCGGCGTGACAACCGCCCGCTGTCCCGGGCGCCCCCGTCCGTCGCCCCGCCCCGCCCGGAGGCGCCGGGGGAGCGGGTGCGAAGCAGGTCATTCCCGTTTCCGGTCTGTTTGTCGCACCCCCCGCTTACACTGACTGCTCCAAGTCTGAGCAGGGGGCGGGATGAAGAACGGTGCCGGCAAGCTGACCCTCGATCTGGCAGGTGCGCCGGACACCGATGCGGAGGAACTCCGCTCGCTCGCCGAGCAGTTGCGTCGCGCGCTGCTGGAACTCGACGTCGAGGACGTGCAGTTCGCCCGCGGCGGCACAGCTGCCCCCGAGGGCGCCAAACCCGGCGAGACCATCGCGGCGGGAGTGCTCCTCGTCACCGCCGCCCCGTTGTTCGTCCGCCAGGTGCTCCAGCTGGTCGACACCTGGCTGCGCCACCGCCCGCTCCGCAGCGTAAGGGTGGAACTCGACGGTGACACCATCGAGTTGGGGCATGCCTCCGCCGAGGACCAGCGGCGTCTGATCGACGCGTTCGTGAGTGCGAGGGCCCGGCAGGCCGGCACCCCCTCGTCCGGGGAGTGAGCCGGTGCCCGGTTCCCCAGCCGGCCGCAGGGACGCACTGCTGATCGCCACCGGCGAGTACGAGAGCCCGGCGCTCACACCGCTGCGCTCGCCACGCCAGGACTGCGAGGGTCTGGCCGCCGTCCTCCGCGATCCCGGCATCGGAGGCTTCGCCGTCCAGCCGCTCGTGGACGCCAAGTCGTACGAGGTCAAGCGCGCACTGGAGCAGTTCTTCCGCAACCGCGGCCGGGAAGATCTGCTGCTGCTCCATCTGTCGTGCCACGGCCTCAAGGACGACGAGGGCCGCCTGTACTTCGCCACCCAGGACACCGACAAGGACTTACCGGCCTCCACCGCGGTCCCGGCCGCCTTCCTGCACGACCAAATGGCCCGCTGCCGGGCCCGGACCATCGTCGTGCTGCTCGACTGCTGCTACAGCGGTGCGTTCCTCCCCGGCGCGAAGGGCGACGACTACGTCCAGGTGAAGGAGGAGCTGGCCGGCCACGGCCGCGCCATCCTCACCGCGACCAACCGCACGGAGTACGCCTGGGAGGGCGACCATCTGGCGGCCGCCGCACCGCAGCCCTCCCGCTTCACCGGTGCGCTGATCGAGGGCCTGCGCAGCGGCGACGCGGACGCCGACCAGGACGGCCGGATCACGGTCACCGAGCTGTACGACTACGTCTACGAGTACCTGCACCACGCCGGCGCGCGCCAGCGCCCCCGGATGTGGGCCGATCTGGAGTACCGGGTCATCCTCGCCCGGACACCCGTCCGTACGGCCTCTGGGGCGCCCGCCGGGTCGGCCGCTCCCGATCCGGCCCCTGATCCGGCCCCCGCTCCCGCTCCCGAGGCTCCGTCACCGTCGGCGGAGAGCGCGCCCCGGAACACCCCCACCGCGGTCCGGGAGCAGACGGCGCCTCCGCAGCAAGGCATCTTCGCCCGGCTCAAGGACGCCTTCAACGGCGCGGACCCCGGCACCGGCCTCCCCTCCGTCCCGCGCCGGCTCGCCCGTCGTGGCCAGGACGCCCTGGTCCGGATGGAGTTCCCGCTGGCGGAGACGGCGCTGGGCACGGACAAGGACATCGAGATCGATACCGCGGCGGTCTGTGACCAGTGCCAGGGCGCGGGCGTCGCCGTGGGCACACCGGTATACCCCTGCCACTCCTGCTCCGGCCTCGGGACGTCCGGGCCGGGGCCGACGGGCGGCAACTCTCTCCAGTGCTCCGCCTGTGACGGGAGCGGGGTGCGCATTCCGTCACCGTGCGCCCCGTGCGCGGGCACCGGCCGGGTGCCCGTACGGCGGACACTCACCGTCCGGATCCCGGGAGGTGTCGACCACGGCACCCGCATCCAGTTCGCCGGGGAGAGCGAGGTGGGACCGGGCGGCGGCCCGCCCGGCGACCTCTACCTGGAGGTTATCGAACTCCCGCACCCGGAGCTGGCGCGCCAGGGCGACGACCTGCACCTGACCCGGCGCATCCCGCGCGCGCTCGCACGCAGCGGCGGCACGATCGAGGTGACCACGCTCGACGGCCCGAAGTCCGTCCGGATCCCCGCCGGGCTGCGCTCGGGACAGACGTTGCGGCTCGCCGCGCACGGCACGATGCATCTGCGCGAGGGCGGCCGCGGGGATCTGCTGCTCCATCTCGATGTTGACGAGGGCGGGGACGAGGGCGGGGACTGGGGCGGGGACGGGGACGGGGACGGGAACGAGTGCGTGGGCAGGGCCTGAGCCGCGAAGTGGCGGCTGCCATTAAGTAGTGGCTGTCGGTCCCGGCGGGGACATCGGCCCAGCGGCAAGGGGCCGTTGTCAGTGGTCCATGTGACGATCGCTCGGGTACGGCCGGTGTGCGCGCAGCGACCACCGGCCAGGTCGCAGCTCGGGAAGGGAACCACCCGTGAACCACACCAACCGCTTCGCGCTCCGCCTCGCGCTGAGTCTCGCCGATCCGGCCACCGCTGAGGGGCTAGCCGAGCGGTTGCGCCCGGAGCTGCTGGCCGTTCTCGCGGACCGGTTCGGGCTCCCGGAGGGGATGGTCGAGGAGCTATTGGGCGGGGACGCCGCGCAGATGCGGGCCGCGCTGTTCATCGAGCCCGGGGAATGGCTCCTGGGGGCGGCCGAGCTCGGCGATCCGACGGTCGGCCGGGCGTTGTGGTACGCGGTGTTCCGCGACGACGAGGAGGACCGCCGGCGTGCGATGAACCACGTCCCCGGCCTGCCGGCGGCGCTGCTGGACGCCGCCGACCTCACGGACCCGCGCTGGTACGAGGACGACGGCCTGTTCCCGGTCCTCTGCAACGAGCGCGTCGGCTCCTCGCTCGTACCCCTCCTCACCAGCGGATTCCCCGGGGTGAACGTCGTCGGCCTCGCCCTGTTCGGCGTGCATCTGCCCCCGCCGGTGGTCGTGGACGCCTGCATCGGCCTCCTGGAACTCTGGGGCAGCACCGAACCGTTCACCCAGCTCCTGGAGCTGTCCGAGGAGATCCCGGCTCTGGAATCCGGGCATCCATGGCTGCCGGAGCTGTTGCGGCAGGCCATCGACGCCCCCGATCCGGAGTCCCTCCTGAGGGCGCACCGGCCCGACGGGGAGTGGGCCGACCCCGAGCACCTCCGCGCCATGCTGGAACTCCGCTACGGTGACGGCCCCGCCGTGCGGCCCGACGGCCTCGACTGGGACCTGATCCGGCGCGAGCACGAACGACTGCCCCTGGGAAAGGCACCGGGGCACTCCGGCAACTACGGCTCGGGGCTGCTCCAGCTCACCCGGTGGGAGGGCTGCCCCGCCGACCTGGTGAGGGAGAGCTTCCGTCACAACGCCTATCAGACCGCCTGGCAGGCCGCCGACCTCCCCTTCGAGTTCCTCTCGGAAATCGCCGCGGACGACATCCCGCTGAGCCACGTCCTCAAGCGCGGCATCGGCGAGGGCGGGCTGTCCCCGCAGCGGGTCTTGACCGAGCTGACACCGGCGGCGGACATCCTGCGCGCGCTGCCGTACGACCACGAACCGACCCGCAAGGCCGTCGCCGATCTCGTGGCCCCGCTCGGCGCGGACCCCGTCAACTGGCTGACGTACTACGACCGGATGCGGCGCTTCCCCCGGAACAGCGTCGCCGCCCTGGTCGCGGACGTCACCGACCCGGGCTCCCGCAAGAAGCGCTGCACCAGCTGGCCACGGCCGCGGAACGCGCAGTTCCCGCCGGGCGACACCCCCGAGGAGTCCCGGGCCGCGTTCCTCGGGATGCTCGAATGTGCCCCGGAGGAGGTCCAGATCGCCGTCGTCCCGTCCCTCGATCCGCTGGCCGTCCAGCAATTCCTCCGGGAGGGGAATCCGTCCCCCGCGGTCCGCGAGGCGGTGGTCGCCGCCCACGGGCTTCCCGCCCAGTTGGCGATGGCCGCCGGAACCGTCCGCGAGGAGAAGCTGGAGTACCTCCTCGGTCTCGACGAACCGGCGGTGGACGCCAAGCTGTTCCGCGACCACTTCCTCGACCGGTCCGAACGCGCGCGGCTGCTCGCGGGCCGGCTGCGCGGCGGCGGCATCCGCCCGGTGTCCGGCGAACTGCTCGCCGAGCTGGACGACTTGATCATCAGCCAGGACCGCGACAGGCTGCTGGACGGCCTGGAATCCGGCGATCTGAACGTGGCCCGCCGGATCCTCGACAAGCTGCGCCTCTATCTTCCGGCCGGCCGGCTGCGGCTGCTGAGCGCCGTGTGGGAGCGCGGCGGGCCGGACGCCGTACGGGAGATCCTGGCCATGAACCGCCTCCCGGTCACCCTCCGCCGCTGGACCGAGAAACTGCTGGACGTCCCCGACGGTCTGGAGCGGCTGCGGGCCCGGCTCGCCGAGGAAGCGGCGCCGGAGCGGCTGGCGGCGTATCTCACCAGGCCGGGCGACCGGCCCGACATACGGCTGAACCGGCTTCTCAGCGAGGGCATGGAGCTGCCCTGGGAAGCCCTGGTGGCGGCGCACCGCGCCGGTCCGCTCTCCGCTGACCTGGTGAACGCCCTCGTGACGGAGCACCCGGACTGCCCCCGCGAACTGCTGCTGGCGGGGCTGGCCAACTCCCCCGAGCGATGGGGAAGCTGGACCGATACCGCGCTGCGGAACGGATCGCTCACCCTGGAGGACCTCCTCGACCACACGGCCCCCGCCCAGGCGGCGCTCGACCTCCTGCACCGCTACCGCTACGGGCACCGCGACGACCGGTTCCCCGAAGAGATGTGGCGGCCCGTGCGGGAGCGGGCCGCGGCGCTCGTCCGGGAACATCTGGGCACGGACGTCGAAGCCTGGTCCGTCTTCCTCCGGCTGCTCCCGACATTCGTCGGCACCCTCCCCGAACTCGCCGCAACGGCCGGGGCCGTGACCCGTGTTCCGGCCTGAGCGGCGAGTGCCTGATTTGGGCGTCCGCCGCGGGAGGGCCAACGGGGAGGAGAAACGGGGGAGGACCGCCGCGGGAGCGCCAACAGGGAGGACCATCGCAGGAGGACCACCACGGGCGGACCACCACGGGCCGACCACCACCCACCTCCCCTCTCCGAGACCGACCAGGCCATCAGCTGCGGCCGGGACGGCCCCGTAACGGGGTGCGGAGCAGTTCGGTCCGGCCCCCCTCTGCTCCGCACCCCGTTCCACAGCAGCCGCGCGGGTCCCTCGGCCCGGCGGCGGACCGGGGCCCCTCAGCCCCGGTGGTAGGTGTGGAACCCCCGGCCCGTTTTGCGGCCCAGCAGGCCCGCCTCCACCATGCGCTGGAGCAGCGGGGGCGGCGCGTAAAGGGGTTCCTTGAACTCGTCGTACAGGGACCGGGCGATCGAGGCGACGGTGTCCAGGCCGATCAGGTCCGCGAGCTTCAGCGGTCCCATGGGGTGGGCACAGCCGAGCTCCATACCCGCGTCGACGTCGGCGGCGGAGGCGAAGCCGGACTCCGTCATCCGCACGGCCGACAGCAGATACGGGATGAGCAGGGCGTTGACGACGAAGCCCGCCCGGTCCTGCGAGCGGATGACGCTCTTGCCGAGGGTCCGGGTGGCGAAGTCCTCGACGGCCGTGACCGTCTCGGGCGCCGTGTGGAGGGAGGTCACGACCTCCACCAGCGGCAGCACGGGCACGGGGTTGAAGAAGTGCAGGCCGACGACCCGGTCGGCGCGCCGCGTCGCCACCCCCAGGCGCATCACGGGGAGGGAAGAGGTGTTCGACGCGAGGACGGCACCGGGATCCTCGACGATCTTGTCGAGCGCGGTGAAGATCTCGGTCTTGGCGTCCGCGTTCTCCACGACGGCCTCGACGACGAGCTGCCGGTCGGCGAGGCCGTCGAGACCGGCGGTGAAGACCGTCCGCGCGAGGGCGTCCTGCGCCGCGTCCCGCTCCAGCTTTCCGTGCCGTACCGCGCGGTCCAGCGAGGCCGCCACCCGTTCCTCCGCGGCGCGGGCGGCCATGGCGTCCACCTCGCACACGACGGTGTCCAGTCCGGCCCGTGCGCACACCTCGGCGATACCGGCGCCCATCTGGCCACCTCCCACCACCCCGACGCGCTGGATGCTCCCGCTCATGACCGTGCCTCCGCGTGCCGGACCAGGTGACGGGTGTAGGCATCGGGGGTGAAGAAAGCCGGCAACTCCCGTGCCAGGGCGGTCCGTTCGAAGAGATCCCGCACCGCGTCGACATCCGCCCAGGGGTACTCGGCACCCAGGGCGGCGCTCTCCTCGTCGAGCATCCGCAGCACCGTCTCCCGGTCGACGACGCGGTGCCGCAGCCACTGCCAGATCTGCGCACGGGCGATCTCGGCGGTTGCCGCGTCCTCCATCAGGCCGTACAGGGCGACGGCCCCGCTGCCGCGCAGCCAGGCGTCGAAGTAGCGCAGCGCGACCGCGATGTTGGTGCGCAGCCCCTCCGCTGTGGGCGGACCGCTGATCCGGCGCACCGACAGCAGGTCAGCGGCGGTCACCTCCACATCGTCGCGGGTCCGCTCGATCTGGTGCGGCCGGTCCCCGAGGACGCCGTCGAAGACCTCACGGCAGACGGGGACGAGACCGGGGTGGGCGACCCAGGAGCCGTCGAAGCCGTCCTCCGCCTCACGTTCCTTGTCCAGCCGGACCGTGGCCGGCGCCGCCTCATGGGCGGCCCGGTCCGTGCCGGGCACCTGCGCGGCCATGCCGCCGATCGCATGGGCGCCGCGCCGGTGGCAGGTGCGCACCAGCAGTTCCGCGTACGCCCGCAGGAACGGGGCGGTCATCGTCACCTTGGCCCGGTCCGGCAACAGGAAGTCCGTACGGTGCCCGAAGGTCTTGATCAGGCTGAACAGGTAGTCCCAGCGGCCGGCGTTGAGCCCGGCGCTGTGCTCGCGCAGCTCGTAGAGGATCTCGTCCATCTCGACGGCGGCGGTGATCGTCTCGATGAGTACGGTGGCGCGGACGGTGCCGCGGGGAATGCCGAGCAATTCCTGGGCGAGGACGAACACGTCGTTCCACAGGCGGGCCTCGCCCCGGTTCTCCAGCTTCGGCAGGTAGAAGTACGGCCCGTGGCCGGCGTCGATCCGGCGCTGCGCGCAGTGGAAGAAGTAGAGCCCGAAGTCGACGAGGGAGGCGGGCACGGGCCGGCCGTCGAACTCCAGGTGTTCCTCGTCCAGGTGCCAGCCGCGGGGCCGGACCATGACGGTGGCGAGCCGGTCGCCCAGCCGGTACTCCTTGCCCGCCTCGGTGGTGAAGTCGATCCGGCGCTCGATGGCGTCGAGCAGGTTGAGCTGACCGCCGACGATGTGCTCCCAGGTGGGGGAGGTGGCGTCCTCGAAGTCGGCCATCCACACGTGCGCACCGGAGTTGAGGGCGTTGACGGTCATACGGCGGTCCGGCGGGCCGGTGATCTCGACCCGGCGGTCGGTCAGCCCCGGAGCCGGGGCCGCCACGCGCCAGGAGCGGTCCGCGCGGATGGCGGAGGTGGTGAGGCGGAAGTCGAGCGGGGAGCCGGCCGCGAGACGGCTCGCCTGGCGGCGGCGCTCCCGCAGGACGTCCAGGCGACGCTCGCCGAAGGCGGCGGCCAGGTGGCCGACGAAGTCCAGGGCCGCGGGCGTGAGGATCTCCTCGTGGCGGTCGCCCGGCGCCGCGAGGACCCGGACGCGGTGTGTCAGTGCGCTGGTGGACATCAGGTTCTCCTGATCGGGAAGCGGAGCGAGGGCCGGCCGGAGACGGTCGCCCGGCCCTCGCCCGGTCACGGGCCGGAACGGCAGGCGCCCGAGGGCGGGCTAGGGGGAGACGCCTCCTACTAGAGGGAGACGCCTCCTAGCGGAACTGCTCCTCTTCGGTGGAGCCGGTCAGCGCGGTGGTGGAGGAGGCGGGGTTGAGGGCCGTGGAGACCTGGTCGAAGTAGCCGGTGCCGACCTCACGCTGATGCTTGACGGCGGTGAAGCCGTGCGCCTGGGCGGCGAACTCCCGCTCCTGCAGGTCGACATAGGCGGTCATCCCGTGCTCGGCATAGCCTCGGGCGAGGTCGAACATGCCGTGGTTGAGGGAGTGGAAGCCGGCCAGGGTGATGAACTGGAAGCGGTAGCCCATCGCGGCCAGCTCCCGCTGGAACTTGGCGATCTGGTCGTCGTCCAGCGCCGCCTTCCAGTTGAAGGACGGCGAGCAGTTGTACGCCAGCATCTGGTCCGGGTACCGGGCGTGGATCGCCTCGGCGAACTCCCGGGCCTGTGCGAGATCAGGGGTGCCGGTCTCGACCCAGATCAGGTCGGCGTACGGGGCGTAGGCCAGGCCCCGCGCGATGACCGGTGCCATGCCGTTGCGGACCCGGTAGAAGCCCTCCGCCGTGCGCTCGCCGGTGACGAACTCGGCGTCGCGCTCGTCGATGTCGCTGGTCAGCAGGTTCGCCGCGAGGGCGTCCGTACGGGCCACGATCACGGTGGGCACATCGGCGATGTCGGCGGCGAGACGGGCCGCGTTGAGGGTGCGGATGTGCTGGCCGGTGGGGACGAGAACCTTGCCGCCGAGGTGGCCGCACTTCTTCTCCGAGGCGAGCTGGTCCTCGTAGTGGATGCCGGCGGCACCGGCCGCGATCATGGCCTTGGTCAGCTCGCAGGCGTTGAGCGGACCGCCGAAACCGGCCTCCGCGTCGGCGACGACCGGGGCGAGCCAGTCGGTGGTGTCGCCGTCGCCCTCGGCGGTGGCGATCTGGTCGGCGCGCAGCAGCGCGTTGTTGATCCGGCGCACCACCTGCGGAACGGAGTTGGCCGGGTACAGGCTCTGGTCGGGGTAGGTGTGGCCGGCCTGGTTGGCGTCGGCGGCGACCTGCCAGCCGGAGAGGTAGATCGCCTGCAGCCCGGCCTTGACCTGCTGTACCGCCTGCCCGCCGGTCAGCGCGCCCAGCGCGTGGATGTAGTCCTGCTCGTGCAGCTGCCGCCACAGCCGCTCGGCACCGCGCCGGGCCAGGGTGTGCTCCTCGCGGACGCTGCCGGAGAGCCGGACCACCTCCTCGGCGCCGTAGGTGCGCTCGATGCCCTGCCACCGGGGATCGGTGGCCCAGCGCTGCGCGAGCTCCTCGGCCGCCGTCGTCCTTGCCTCTGCCATGGTCGTCACCGTCTCCTCGGTTGTCCGGTCTGCCAATCTCCCCGCTGCCCGCGAAAGGGAATGGCACTGGGTGTCCTGTCTGGGATGCGGCCCGCCTTCCCGCCGCTGGGTGGAGCTGAGCAATGCCGCCGGTCAGCCTGCTGCCGTTGCCGGGATCTCCGACTTCAGGGCCGTGAATCGGGCCCGGTGGGGCGCGTTGGCCGCCATGGTCCGGCGGGCCGCACAGGAACTCTGGCACCGGCACTGAGTGCCAACAACTATGGCCGTGTGCCAACTTCTGCGAATCTTCATGGCCGCATTTGCCAACTTTGCGAAGGGTGTTGCGACGCATGGTTCACGTACGCTGACGACCGTCCCGGACTACGGAGGTGCGCGGTGAGCAAGACCTACGCGGGAGCGCGGCTGCGACGGCTGCGCGAGGAGCGCCGGATGAGCCAGGCCGAGCTGGCCCGGGTCCTGGGCATCTCACCCAGCTATCTGAACCAGATGGAGCACGACTCCCGCCCGCTCACCGTGCCGGTCCTGCTGCGGCTGACCGAAGCCTTCGGCGTCGACCCCGGCTTCTTCTCGGAGCGCGACACGACCCGCCTGGTGGCGGATCTGCGTGAGGCGCTGGCCACGGAGCTCGCCGAAGCCCGGGTGTCCCCGGCCGACCTCGCGGAACTCTCCGCACGGATGCCCGCGGTCGCCAAGGTCCTGCTCGACCTGGGCCGCCGCAACCAACTCCTGGCCGAACGGCTCGCCGACGCCGCGGACGGCCGGGACACCGGACAGGAGGCACCCCGCTCACCGCACGAAGAGATCCGGGACTTCTTCTACCGCCGCCAGAACTACCTGCACGACACCGACCTCGCGGCGGAGCACCTGGCCGAGGAGATCGGCATCCGGCCCGGCGACGTCGTACGGGCCCTCACGGCGCGCCTCGCCGACGGCCACGGCGTGCGCCTGGCCGCCCGGACCGGCAACCACCTGCACCACTACGACGAAGCGTCCCGCACCCTCCACCTCTCCGGCCGCCTCCGCCCCGGACAGCGCGCGTTCCGTATGGCGACCCAGCTGGCCCTGCTCGAATACGGCGACGAACTGGACCGCCAGGCCGCCCAGGACTTCCCGGCCGGCTCACCCACCCACGCCCTGGCCCGCATCGGCATCGCCAACTACTTCGCCGCCGCGCTGATCCTGCCCTACCGCCCTTTCCACGAGGCGGCCGAAGAGGCGCGCTACGACATCGAACGCCTCACCGACCGCTACGGCCTCGGCTACGAGACCGTCTGCCACCGCCTGAGCACCCTCCAGCGGCCCCGCCTGCGCGGGGTGCCGTTCTCCTTCGTCCGCGTCGACCGCGCCGGCAACATGTCCAAGCGGCAGTCCGCGACCGGATTCCACTTCTCCCGCGCCGGCGGCACCTGCCCGCTCTGGAACGTCTACGAAGCCTTCGCCGCACCCGGCCGCATCCACGTCCAGATCGCCGAAATGCCGGACGGGCAGCGCTACTTGTGGACGGCCCGCGCGGTCACCCGCCACCGAGGAGGCTGGGGCGAACCGGGCAAGACCTTCGCCATCGGCCTCGGCTGCGAAATCCGCCACGCCGCACGCCTGGTCTACTCCGACGGCCTCGACCTCGACAGCGCCTCCGCCGCCACACCCATCGGCATGGGCTGCCGGGTCTGCGAACGCCTCGACTGCCCCCAGCGCGCCGCCCCGCCCCTGGGTCGACCCCTGAAGATCGACCAGAACAGCGGCACGTTCATCCCGTATCCGGTGGCGGATCACTCGGCATGACGGCCTGACCGGCCCCTCTTCCCACGACGGCCGGCCAAGGCACCCGCGCACACGGCAGGGACACCCTCCGCATCCGCTGCAAGCCGCTCGCCAGCGGCGACTTCGGCCCTCCGGCCCTCCGGTCCTCCGGCCGTCAGGACACCGCCGCGGCGGCGCGGGCCACCGGATGCAGCGCGGCGTACTCCAACGGCGCCGACGGATCGATCGAAACATCCAGCGGGGCGGGTTCGGCACCCGCCCGGACCAGCAGATCCCCAATGGCGGCGATCATCGCCCCGTTGTCCGTGCACAGCCGCAGCGGCGGCACCCGCAACGCGATGCCGGCCGCGGCACACCGCTCCTCCGCAAGGCTCCGGACACGGGAGTTGGCGGCCACCCCGCCCACCACGACGAGAGTGCCGACCCCGTGGGCGGTGCAGGCGGCAACAGCCTTACGGGTCAGCACATCGGCGACCGCCTCCTGCAACGAGGCCGCCCCGTCCGCCACCGGCAGGACCTGCCCCCGGTGCCGCTCCGCCCACCGCGCGGCGGCCGTCTTCAGCCCCGAGAAGGAGAAGCCGTACGGATCGTCGCGCGGACCGGTCAGCGGCCGGGGAAAGCTCACGGCGCGGGCATCACCTTCGCGCGCCGCCCGGTCGATGGCCGGGCCACCGGGGTACGGCAGCCCGAAGACCCGGGCGACCTTGTCGAAGCACTCCCCGGCGGCGTCGTCCAGGGTGTCGCCGAGATGCACGATCGGCTCGCGGGCCAGGTCCCGGACGAGGAGCAGCGAGGTGTGGCCCCCGGAGACGATCAGCACCACACAGGGATCGGGCAGCGGGCCGTGTGCGAGGGTGTCGGCGGCGACATGACCGGCCAGGTGGTGAACCCCGTACAGCGGCACATCCAGCGCGTACGCCAGGCTCTTCGCCCCGGCCAGCCCCACCTGGAGCGCCCCGGAGAGCCCCGGCCCGGTCGTCACCGCGACCGCCCCGATATCGGACATCCCCAGCCCGGCCTCGTCCAGCGCCCGCCGCACCACCGGGTTGAACGAGTGGACATGGGCACGTGCCGCGATCTCCGGCACCACACCCCCGAACCGCGCATGCTCATCCATGCTCGACGCCACCGCATGCCCCAGCAGCCGGCCGTTCCGCACCAGCCCGGCCCCCGTCTCATCACAGGACGACTCAATGCCCAGCACCACGGGTGCCCCACGCATGCACTGCTCCTCTCACTTACTGAGAGCAGGTTAATTGCCTACCTCTCGCTATTGCTAATAATGTGCAATAAGCAACGCCAATCAGCGCACAGGCCCTCGGAACGGAGCCAGGACCGGCACCGGACGCACACGCCAGGAAATGCCCGGTCATCATCGAGTGCCACACGGCGCCGACCGGCGGCTCCCGTAGGAACCGGTCGTTCCCGTAGAAGGAGACGATGAATTCGCCATCGCCATCGCCATCGCCATCGCCGCGCGCCCGCCTGCGCCACGCGCTGCTGCGCATCGGAGCGGGGCGGCACGCCCCCGAGGCCGACCTCCGTACCGACCTCGAATGCGCACTGTCCGAACTGGCCGAGGAGATGCTGGGCGAGCGCTCCCGCGTCGGCTCGGTCACCCTCGGCAGCGCGGACCACACCTGGGGGCGGAACCTCGGTTTGCGGCTCGCCGACCATGACGTGGGGCTGCCGAACCTGCTCTGGAGAGCGGACGGGAGCGCTCTCCCGACACGGGTGCGGGAGACGCACCCGGCGCTGTGCCAGGACGAGTGGGAAGCCGCGCTACTGGTCGGCAAGCTCATCCTCATAGTGCTCGAGTCGGAGCCCGACCTCGACCCCGCCCCCGAACCCGTACGTGATAAGGCCGTACCGCATCCGCAGCGCCTCCCGCGGCCGGCCCGAGCGCCGGGCAGGGAGAGCTTCTGCCGGTCGCTGACCGCCCTCGCGGAACACGGGAATCCGCAGGACGAACTCACGGCCCGGCTGCGCACCACGCTTCTGGCCTTCGCGTCGGAGACTCCCGACAACCAGGAGGCCGCTCACCACATCGCAGTACTGTCCACAGCACCACCGCAGCCCGCGATACGCCTGTGCCTGAGCCGCTCGGGCCTCTCGCTCGGGCAGGTACTGCTGAGCGCCGACGGCTGTCCTGTGCCTGGCTCTGTGCTGGAGGAATTCCCGGACCTGAACCAAGACGAATGGAACGCCGTCATGCACGTCACCGGCCTGGTCCTCTCGGCCTTCGAGACCGAACCGGCCAACGCGGCGGGGCGGTTGCCGCATTCCACCTGACGGCTCAGGACGCTCGGATCGCGGTACGGCACGCCGTGCGAGAACGCGAGAGAAGCCGCCACGACTCAGGGCGTCCCGACCCCGCCGCGCAGGAAGGTGAACGTGGTGCACGTATCGCCGCATGCCCCCCCACAGATGCCGCCGCACCCGCTCCAGGGCCCACATCACTGCGGTTCAGGAAGGGTGCGGCGGCATCCGCCCCTCAGATGTCCCGGAAGATCTCGATCTGCGCCCCGATCGAATTGAGGCGTTCCGCCAGGTCCTCGTAACCCCGGTTGATGACATAGACGTTGCGCAGGACGGAGGTGCCCTCGGCGGCCATCATGGCCAGGAGGACGACGACGGCCGGGCGCAGGGCCGGGGGGCACATCATTTCTGCGGAGCGCCAGCGGGTCGTGCCGTCGACCAGGACGCGGTGCGGGTCGAGGAGTTTGACCTGGGCGCCGAGGCGGTTGAGGTCCGTCAGGTAGATCGCGCGGTTGTCGTAGACCCAGTCGTGGATGAGGGTCTGGCCCTGGGCGCTGGCCGCGATGGCCGCGAAGAAGGGGACGTTGTCGATGTTGAGGCCCGGGAAGGGCATCGGGTGGATCTTGTCGAGCGGGGCCTGGAGCTTGGAGGGGCGGACCGTCAGGTCGATGAGCCGGGTGCGGCCGTTGTCGGCGGCGTACTCCGTGCTGCGCTCGTGGTCCAGGCCCATTTCCTCCAGGACGGCGAGTTCGATCTCCAGGAACTCGACCGGGACCCGGCGGATCGTCAGCTCGGACTCGGTGACAACTGCCGCTGCCAGCAGGCTCATTGCCTCGACCGGGTCCTCGGACGGCGCGAAGTCCACATCGCGTTCGATGTGTGCGGCGCCGTGCACGGTGAGCGTGGTGGTGCCGATGCCGTCGACCCGGACGCCCAGCTCCTCCAGGAAGAAGCAGAGGTCCTGGACCATGTAGTTGGAGGAGGCGTTGCGGATGACCGTGACGCCGTCGTGCCGGGCGGCGGCCAGCAGCGCGTTCTCGGTGACGGTGTCGCCGCGCTCGGTCAGTACGATCGCGCGCTTGGGGGCGACGCTGCGGTCCACCTCGGCGATGTAGGTGCCGTCGGTCGCGGTGATCTCCAGGCCGAAGTGGCGCAGTGCCGTCATGTGGGGCGTGACGGTGCGGGTGCCGAGATCGCAGCCGCCCGCGTACGGCAGTTTGAAGTGGTCCATGCGGTGCAGCAGCGGGCCGAGGAACATGATGACGCTGCGGGTGCGGCGTGCCGCCTCGGTGTCCATCGAGTCGAGGTCGAGCTCCGCGGGCGGGACGATCTCCAGATCGTTGCCGTCGTTGATCCACCGGGTCCGTACGCCGATGCTGCCCAGTACTTCGAGGATGCGGTAGACCTCCTCAATACGGGCCACCCGGCGCAGAGTTGTGCGGCCCGCATTGAGCAGTGTGGCGCACAGCAGCGCCACACAGGCGTTCTTGCTCGTCTTCACGTCGATGCTGCCGGACAGCCGGCGTCCGCCGACCACCCGCAGATGCATCGGCCCGGCGTAGCCGAGCGAGACGATTTCGCTGTCGAGAGCCTCGCCGATCCGGGCGATCATCTCAAGACTGATGTTCTGATTCCCGCGTTCGATGCGGTTGACGGCGCTCTGGCTGGTGCCCAGAGCCTCCGCAAGCTGCGTCTGTGTCCAGCCACGGTGTTGCCGGGCGTCACGGATGAGCCTGCCGATGCGTACGAGGTAGTCGTCTGCCATGGAGTGACCGTATCTCAGATATGAGATGGAGCTGTATTGCGACATGCCGAGTTGTTCTACTACTATGCGAACAACTGAGAGGTAGTCATGAAGAGTGCATTACGTTCCGCCCCGCCCTCGGACGGCTCCGCGCGGACCTGGCTCGCCGCCGTCCCCTTCGTTGTCGTGATCGTGGTCTTCGCCGGTATCTATATGGGGGTGGCCGACCGGCTGCCCGATCCGCTGGCCACCCACTTCCGCGACGAACGCGCCGACGGCTTCTCCTCGGTTCCGGGCTTTCTGACCGCGTCCCTCGCCCTGCTCCTCGCCCTCGGCTCCGTCTTCGGCCTGCTCATCCATCTGCGGGTACCGGCCCCCGACGTGCCGTGGCTGATCGCCGGCTGCTACTTCACCTCCGCTGAGCTCGGTTACGTCTTCTGCGGGACGCTGCTCGCCAACGCCGACGCCAGCGACGCCTCGGCCGTCCGGGAACCGTGGTGGCAACTGCCCGTGGGTCTCGGTGTGGCGCTGTTCGCCGGCGCGCTCGGGCGGCTGCTCGCCGGGGCGGCGCCCCCATGGCCCCGGCGGGCACCCGGTGCGACGTCCCGGCTCGACGTCCCCGCCGGCACGACCGCCGGCTGGTCACGTACCATCAGCTCACCCCCGCTGATCGTGCTGGGTGTCCTGCTGCTCGGCGCCGGACTCGTCGTGGGCATCCTCGCCGGCTGGTTCCCGGCCGCCGGACTGCTCTTCGGCGGTGCCGTGGTGCTGCCCCTGGCCTCCGTGCGGGTGACCGTGGACCGGCGCGGGCTGGCCCTGTCGCCGACGCTGCTGCCCGGTCGCTTCCGGCTGCGGCGCATCCCCGTCGACCGTATCGCCGAGGCCGGCAGCCGCCGGATCGCCTGCTTCGCCGAGTTCGGCGGCTGGGGCTACCGCATCCGGTCGGGCGCCAGCGGCCTCGTACTGCGCTCGGGGGAGGGCGTCGTGGTGCGGCTGACGAACGGCAGGGAGTTCGCGGTGACGGTCGATGATGCCGCGACGGCCGCCGCACTGCTCAACACGTATGCGGACCGCGCGCAGGCGCGGCAAGGAGGCTGAGGTGCTCTTCCGGGTCGACCCCGGGTCGTCCGTCCCGCTCGGCGACCAGATCGCGGCCTCGGTCCGCGGTGCCATCGCCGACGGCACGGTGGACACCGGGGAGCGGCTGCCGGCCGCCCGCGAGCTCGCCGCGTCCCTCGGCGTGAACGTCCATACCGTGCTGCGTGGCTATCAGCGCCTCAAGGAGGAGGGGCTGATCGAACTCCGCCGCGGCCGAGGTGCGGTGGTCATCGGTGGGGCCGCTCCCGCCCGCGCCCGCCTCGGGGAAACCGCGGAGCGGCTGATCGCCGAGGCCCGCAAGCTGGGGCTCTCCGACGAGGAGATCGTGACGGTGGTACGGGTGGGGCTCGCGGGACGGTAAGGCGAAGCGGGCAATGCCACCTACCTCACCGTCGAGGCTCCGCCGCGCTGCTGAGGCGCCTCCGCATTGCCGAGGCTCCTCCGCACTGCCGAGTGCTTCGTGGGAAGCGCCGAGAGGTGGCGTCATGCGGCTGTGGCTGCGTCGTGGCTGGTCGCGCGGATACCTGCGCCCCTGGGGACGCCCCCCTCCCCGCACCGGACTTCAGCGGGGTCGCTCGGCTTCGCACTCGTCCCTCTCCTCGCCCGTCGGCGCCGGCCCCGGTGCGCGTAGGCCGCGTACCTGGGGGGAGAGCAGGGCGGCCGCCGAGACGAGGACGATCAGCGCGGCGCAGCCGGCGAGGGCGGGGCCGACGCCGGTCCGTGCCGCGACCGGCCCGGCGATCAGCAGGCCGAGCGGCGCGAAGGCCAGTGAGCCGAACCAGTCGTACGAGCTGACGCGGGACAGCGCCGCCTCCGGGACCTCGCGCTGGATGGTGGTCGCCCACAGCACACCGAAGATGTCGGCGGCGATACCCGAGCCGAACATGGCCAGCGCGATCCACGGCACCGGCGCCCTCACGGCGAGCAGCGCGATCGGGAGGGCCAGCGGGAAGGTGGCCAGCACCGCGATCAGCACCGGCCGGCGCACCCGGATACGGGCGGCCAGCCCGGCGCCCGTGATGGTGCCCAGCGCCTGCGCGGCGACGATCAGTGACCAGGAGCGTGCCCCGCCCAGCTCGTTCTCGGCCACCAGTGGCCCCAGCACTCCGGCATTGGCATTGAGCGCGGCGACGACGACCGAGTACTGCGCGACGACCACCCACAGCCACTGCCGTCCGGCGAACTCCCGCCAGCCGTCCCGCAGATCGGCCCACCCCGAGGACCCCGTACGGGCCCGCGCGGGCAGCCGGAGGCCCCGGACCAGCAGCGCGCTCACCACGAACGACACGGCGTTGAGCGCCAGGGCCCAGCCCGCGCCGACGACGGCGACGGCCACACCGGACAGTGCGAGCCCCAGCAGCATCGAGCTGTTCATACCGACCCGCAGCAGCCCGTTCGCCCGCTGCAGCCGTCCGGCGGGGACGAGCAGCGGAATGACGCCGTCCATCGCGGGGGAGAACAGCGCGGTGGCCGTTCCCGCCAGCGCCGCCAGTGCGCAGAGCGCCATCAACGGGGCATGCCCGGTCAGCACCATGGCGGCGAGACCGGCGTAGGCGGCGGCGCCGACGAGATCGGTGACGATCATCAGCCGGGAGCGCGACATCCGGTCCGCCATCACCCCGCCCGCGAGGATGAACACCAGCTGGGGCACCGCCTGACAGGCCAGCACCAGTGACAGTTGCCCGGGACCCGCCCCCGGCAGCGCCAGCACCGCGAAGGAGAGCGCCACCCGGGCGAAGCCGTTCCCGAGGACCGAGATGGTGCGGGCGGCGGCCAGCAGGACGAACCGCCGGTCACGCCAGAGAGGCGGGTCGGCAGATGGCGGGGCGGTGGCGGCGGGCGGGGACGGGCAGGCGGGCGCGGGTTCCGGAGTGGCCGTCACGGCGTCAGCGTAGGAGCCGGATGTCCGTGCCGCGCGCGGAACTCCGTACATCGGCCGGGAATGTGCGGTGCACGGGGCCGCCCTCCTGCCGCCGCCTCCTTGTCAGGGCCAGACTGCGGTCATGACCTCCACCCCTGGACCCGCCCCGCTCCCCGAGCCCGCCCCGCCCGGGGCGGCCGCCGAAGCCACCGGCGAACGGAACCCTGCTGACCGGACCACCCCTGACGGAGTCCCGCCTGACCGAGTCACCCCTGTCCGGCCGGCCACCGACCGGGCAACGGCCCATCTCCTGGACCGCTTTCTGGCCGCCCTCCGGCCCCGGCTCCCGCTCAGGGCGCTCTGGGCACACGGCTCCCTCGCAGGCGGCGACTACCAGCAGGGCCGCAGTGACCTCGACCTGATCGCGATCGTCGACCGCCCGTGTACGCCGGAGGAGGAACGGCAACTGGGCGAGCTGCACGCGACCCTGGACCGGACCGACCCCCTCGCAGCGAAGCTGCACTGCAGCTACTTGGCGGCCGACGAGACGGCCGACCCCGCACATATCCACCTCACCTGGGCCCACCGGGAACTGAAGCGCCGCACGGTCACTCCGGTCACCCGACGCGAACTCCACACGTTCGGACGCGTCCTGTACGGTGACGCCCCCACTACCCTCCTCCCGCCGGTGACCGACGCGGAGCTCGCCACGTTCATCCGCACCGACCTGCGGGAATTCTGGCGGCCCGCCCTGGACGAGCCGGAAGAGTGGCTCCAGGACATCTGGGTCGACCTCGGCATGCTGACCCTGGCCCGCGCCACGGTGACCCTCCGCGACGGCACGCTCATCAGCAAGGGCGAGGCGCTGGCCGTCCTCGGTGAACTCGGCGCCCCGGACGAGGTCATCGCCGACATCCGGCACCGCCGCTACGGGCCCGCGGCACCGCCCCATCCGCCCGGCCCCGCTCGCCCCTCCGACCGGCTAGGCCGCCGCGCCGACCTGACCCGGGCGTTCCTCGGCCCGGCCATCGACCGCACCCTGGCGACGTACGGCCACACCTTTCCGGCCCCACCCGGCTGACCGTCGTCCGAAGGCCCGGTCCGGTGTCCGGTGTGCGCTGACCGCCGCCCGCTCCAACGGGCCACTCGTGTACGGCCCTTCGGCACGTGTACGGCAAACGGGGCAGTGGCGTACGGAGGCGGTGGCGGGTCCGCTCGCCCGTCTGTGGCGCGCGCCCGACCCTCAACGGGGCCCGCACGACCGGCAATTCGACCGGTGCGGCCTGAACTCGCCGTGTGGTGCCGGAAGATAAGCCAGCCGGACCCCGGCACCCCCTCAAGGCGGCCGTGCCGGGTCGGATGAAGCCGGACAATTGCCCTGCCCTAGATTTGCGGGGTGACGACCCTGCGCCCCTCCCGCACCGGAACCCCGGCCCGCCGCCGCACCCTCTCGCGCCCCCATGCCCTCGTGTTCGGCGCTGTGCCCGTCGTGGCGCTGCTGGCCGTCGCGGGGTTCGCGCCGCTGCCGTACTCCGTGGCGCGGCCGGGCCAGACCACGGATGTGCTGGGTACGCACGGCGGCGGGGAGGTCATCTCGCCGAGCGGGGCCGCGGTGCGCAAGACCTCCGGCCAGCTGCGGATGGTGGCGATCCAGGCGACCGCGCCGGACGCCGGTATCCGCGTGGGGGACGTGATCGAGGGGTGGTTCCGCAAGGACCGTGCGGTGATGCCCCTGGAAGCGGTCTTTCCCTCCGGCATGTCCGATGCGGAGATCGCGCAGCACAATGTCGCGGAGATGAAGTCCTCGCAGCGGGACGCGACCACGGCCGCGCTCCGCTTTCTGCACCGGGACCCGGACCGGGTGAAGGTGCGGCTGCGGCTCGACGATGTGGGCGGGCCCAGCGCCGGACTGATGTTCTCGCTCGGCATCGTCGACAAGCTGGCAGGCGACGGCAGCGGCGGCGATCTCACCGGCGGCCGCACCATCGCCGGCACGGGGACGATCGACGCCGACGGAACGGTGGGCGCGGTCGGCGGGGCGCCGCTCAAGATGCAGGCGGCCCGCCGCGACGGGGCGAGCGTCTTCCTCGTGCCGAAGGCGGAGTGCGCGCAGGTGCGGCCCGCGCCGGAGGGGCTGCGGCTGGTCCCCGTCAGCACCCTCAAGGGCGCGGTGCAGGCGTTGCGCGCACTGGCGAAGGGCGGCCCGGTCCCCGGCTGCTGAACCCGGCCGCCCCGCCGCCCGGCCCCGCTCGCCCTCCGACCGGTTCGCCCGCCCCGCCCCGGTCCCGCTCCGTCAGTCGTCGAGGATCGACAGATCCAGCCGGCTCAGCCGCGCGAGGTCGGCGAGGATATTGATCTCGACGATCTTCCCGTGGGCGATGGTGAAGCCCAGGACGGACAGCGGCTGCCCGCCTTGCGCCGTGACGAGCCCCGGGGTGCCGTTGACCAGTGCCGGGCGGGCGAACGGGGCGAACCGGGAGAAGGTGAGCGCCTGCTCGACGACCGCGCGCGCTCCGCGGACCAGCTTCGACAGTCCCTCGGGCGTACCACCGGCGTCGGCGCGCAGCACGACATCCGGGTCGAGGACCGCGAGCAGCCCCTCGAAGTCACCGCCGCGCGAGGCGGCGAGGAAGGCATCGACCACCTCCCGCTGGCGCGCGAGATCGGTGTCCGGTGCCGGGGCGGCGCCCTGGACACGGCGGCGGGCGCGGCTGGCGAGCTGCCGCGCGGCGGCGGGGGTGCGGTCGACGAGCGGCGCGACCTCGTCGAAGGGCACCGCGAACATGTCGTGCAGGACGAACGCCAGCCGCTCGACGGGGGTGAGGGTTTCCAGGACGACGAGCAGCGCGAGTCCGACCGAGTCGGCCAGCAGTGCCTCTTGTTCCGGGTCGAGGGCGTCCGGACGGCTCACGAGGGGTTCGGGGACATGCACCTCCAGAGAGTCCTCCCGGCGGGCCTTGCGCATCCGCAGCTGGTCCAGGCACACCCGCCCGACGACCGTCGTTAGCCATCCGCCGAGGTTCTCCACGTCGTCCGCACCGGACCGGCTCAGCCGCAGCCAGGCCTCCTGGACGGCGTCGTCCGCCTCGCTCAGCGAGCCGAGCATGCGGTAGGCCACCGCCCGCAGATGCCTGCGGTTCTCCTCGAAGCGTTCCGCCAGCCACTCGTGGTCGTTCATGGGCCTCATTCCTCCCCGTCGGTGTCCGTCACCGCACTGACGGATGTCACGGGCCGAACGTGACACGGGGGAGCCCCGGTGAGGGTGTGCGAGTTGCGCCCCGCCCGTTGTCCGCTCTCACAGGCCCGGTCTCACAGGCAAGTGGCGGGTCTCACCGGTCGTTGGATTCCGCCGGCGCCGGGCGGACGGCCAGCGCCTCGATCTCGACCCGGAAGCCGGGCTGGACCAGACCGGCGACCTGGACCAGCGAGCAGGCCGGTGGGCGCCGCGCCGTGGCCCTGCGACGGCTGGGACAGGCGTGATCATCACACACCCGAGGCGGAGAGCGGCCGTATTCAGCACGATTGAGGGGGCCGCCCGGCCGCCGCCAGTGCACTCCGAGCGCAAGCAACCCACGATGCTCTCCGGCCCGGAGTTACGCCCCTCGGTCGGCTTCCCGCGCCGCACGCTCCAGCCGGCTGCGGTAGTTCTCCCACCACGCCGAGTCGACTGGCGGCATGTCGTCTTTGCCCTTGTTCATCCCCACGGCGCCGTCCATGAGTTCCCGGAGGACATCGGCGTGCCCCGCGTGCCGGTGGGTATCGGCGATCACGCGCACCACGGCGTGATGCAACGTCACCTCGTTCTTGTCGCTCGGCCACCACGGCACCCTGCCGATGGTGTCCAGCGCCAGTGCGTCGATCGTCGCGTCCGCGTGTGCCCACGCCCGGCGGTAGAGCCCCACCATCTGCTCGCGTGACTCGTCGGCGGTGGCCCACATGTCCGCGTTCGGCTCAGCGCCGTCTTCGAGCCAGGGCTGCGGCTCGCCGGACGGCCGTCCGAAGGTGTCGCCGAGGTAGCCCAGCTCCACACTCGCCACGTGTTTCACCATGCCCAGGAGGTTGGTGCCGGTCGGCGTCAGTGGGCGGCGGATGTCGTACTCCGAAAGCCCTTCGAGCTTCCACAGCAGGGCATCGCGGGCGGACTGCAGGTAGCGGTGAAGGTCGGCCTTGGGGCCCGATGCGGTCATGTGCCAAGTCTGCGGTTCCCGTGACCTCTGTCCACCGTTTTTGTCCCTGCTGCTCCTCCCTGCTGCTCCTCCCTGCCGTTTGTCCTTGCTGTTTGTCCCCGCCGTTTTGCCCCCGCCCGCGGCGAACCGGGTCAGGTGACGCAACGACCGCATCGGACGGGCCACTTGAGACCGGCTCCATATCGCCGGTGCCATGTCCCCGGTGCCCGGGTTCCCAGGCACCCGGGTGACCCGCGCAAGTCACCCGGGTTCGGCTCCGCTTCCGTGAAAGGGACCCTCGTCCCCGAAGGCATGGGCGGCGAAGCGTCTGCCCATCCGGCGGTACGCGGCGGCGCCGGGGTGCAGGCCGTCGGCCAGGTCATCCGTCTCGTCGGGGCCGAGCAGTTCGCGTCCGTCGAGATAGTGCAGGTGGGGATCGTGTGTCTGCCGGGCCGCCACGATCCGGGCCAGTTCGGCGCGGACCACCGTCAGCGACAACGCCCCACCGGCCACCTCGGCAGGGTCGCCCAGGGCGGTGAGCTTCCCGTCCGGGCCCGTCGCGGTCGGACCGGGGGTCTCCTCCAGGGCCGGACAGCTCACCGGGGACATCAGGAGCAGCGGGGTGTCCGGGTGTCCGTCCCGGATCGTGTCCAGGAATCCGTGTACCGCCGGGCCGAACGTCCGCAGCCGGAAGGCGGCCAGGCTCACGATGTTGATGCCGGCCTTGAGGCTGATCAGATCGGCGGGCATATCGCGGATCGTCCGGGCCACATAGGGATCCAGCAGCGCGTTGCCCGCCTGGCTGAGGTTGATCACCTCCACGCCCCCGAGCGCGGCCGCCACCACCGGCCAGGTGCCGGTCGGGCCGTCCGCCTCGAGGCAGTGGCTGATGGAACTGCCGTGGTGCACCCAGCGGCGCCGCCCGTCCGGCAGCGGCGCCAGCACCGAGCCGTCGGCGCGCAGTGCCACCAGCTCCGTGGGGGTCTGCTGCGGCAGCCACAGCTCGATCTGCTTCATACCGGCCGGCAGCCCGGCGAACCGTACGGTCCCCGGCTCGCCCGGGATCACTCGCTGTACGGTCCCGGGGCCCGCCATCAGCAGCACATTGCCCACCGGCGCTTGCCGTCGCCCGGCCGGGGCGCCGTCCACCAGCAGTTCCAGCATCCCGGTCGGGCGGGGCCGGGGGTCGGTGGCGAGCTGCCCCGTGGAGGTCAGCACCTCGAACTCCAGCTCGCGCGCGTCGGTACGGAACACCAGCCGCACGCCCGAAGGCATCACGGTCACCCCGTGGACCGATGGGTCCTGGTACTGCTCCTTGGTCCACGCGGGCAACCGGCGCGGCATCACCCCCGCCTCCGTGACCTCCAGGTCCAGCGCACCCCGTAACTCCACGGGCCCGCCCACCAGCTGAACCGCCTTCATCGTCACCTCACCTCTCCCGTCCCGTGTCCCGCACTCCAAGCTCCGGATGTGCGGCGCCAGCTGCCGGTCCCTCACGACCCGCAGCAACCTTCGCTCGTGTGTGGTGGCCGCGTCGATGAGACTCGCGTATCCCGAGAATGTAGGCCGCAGTCAGCGCAACGACACGGTCTTCGTCATGGGACAGCTCCGCGAGGGCACATGACGTGGTGCTTCCCGGGATGTCCGCGAGCGCCTGTGTCAGCCGTCGACGCGCAGACGGTTCAAGGGTGGCGCGGGCAAGGCAATCAATGAGCCCGGTGGCGATCTGCTCCGCCAATACGGGGTCACCCGCCAGCGTGCTCAGTGCATCGGCTGCATCGACGTCATTCGAGTCCTCGACGACCATATCGACGAGCGTCGGGACCGCATCGGCCACTCCACGTGCCCCGAGCGCCAGCGCTGCATACCTGCGGACCACGAGGTCGGGGTTCGCGAGGGCGTCCTGCAGCAGCGCGGTCGCCTCATCGTTCGGCATCTCAGCGAGGGAGCGGACGGCACGTTTCCGTACCTCGGCCACCGGTGAGCCGAGGCCCTCCGCCAGCAGCGCCGCTGCGCCCTCGCCCGACTGCGCCAGAGCCCATCGAAGTGCTCCGGCGACGTTCTCGTCCGTCTCGTTCAGCGCTGCCTCGACCAGTGCCTCCACTGGCACCCCCACCTCTTCCACTGAGGACAAGGCCGCGCGCTGGCGCGTCCCGGCGCTCTTCGACCCCAACGCCTGGAGGAGGGCAACGATCTGGAGGACGTCCTCCCAGCCGTCGGGTTCCGCGGTACCGATCCGGCGAAGTCGCGTGAGCAACTCCGTTTCCCCTGCGATGCGTTCTCGCGTCTGGCGGATGAGGTCGTCGACGAGCTCCGATGGCGTGAAGCCGGGATCATCGAGCGCGCGGCTGACGTCACGCAGCGACAGCCCCAAGGACCGCAGGCTCTCGATATGGAAGATCCGCCGGATGTCCTCGCCGGAGTACTCGCGATAGCCACCGTCGGTACGTCCCGTGGGCCGCACGAGGCCGAGCGAGTCGTAATGCCTGAGCATGCGGGCGCTGACCCCCGACCGTCGTGCCACCTCACCGATCAACACTGCCTCTCACTCCTCCTGGCCGGTCCTGCCGAGGGCCACGATGCGCTTCGCCTCTTCGATCGCGAACTCGAAACCCGCATCCGGGTCGCGCAACAGCCGTTCCGTGGCGATCGCGTGTGCCCGCACACGAGGGGCGACATCCGTCATCGCCGGGCGCAGAGCCGGCAACATCACCTCTCCGAGCGCGATCAGCGCCCGGCTGAGGCTCAGTTGCGTCTCCCGTTCGCCGCGCCCGAGCTGTGTCGTCAACACTGCGGCCAACTCGGCCTCTTCACCTTCGGGCACGAGCACGACCGCTGCCCGCCAAGCGCTCCGCGCCACCTCCTCGTCGGCGTCGGACAGCAGTGCCCGGGTGATCGCCGGCCAGGCCTGCCGGTCCCCGATCTTGGACAGCGTGTGCAACGCCTGGCTCCGTGCCTGCGCACGCTCCGAGCGGACTTCATGGAGAAGCTCCGGAACCGTCATTGAGGGAGAGTGGCGGGTGAGTGCCCATGTCAGCATTTCGCGCACGTAGAACTCGGGCTCGCTGGCGCATCGTTCGATGAGTTTGTCGATGAACCGTGGGTCAGGGGTCGTGCCGACCGCAAGCGCTGCCCGCAGCCGCACCGATGAGCGGCTGTCCTCCAGCCCTTGGAGAGCTCGCGTCGTGTCCGTGTCCTGTTTCTGCATGGTCGTCCGGACCACCTCCTTGACGCCAGTGAAGACCTTGTCACGGTGTCAAGGTCAAGCGGAGCCAGGCCGCGAGCTCACCAGGAGCAGGCCGTTACGGTGCGGCCGGCGTGTGCGCCGAGCACTCCGGAGCCGTGTCCTTTCAGGCTTGAGTTCCGAGCCGGAGCCTCAGTTGTTGGTCAGGGTGCGGTTGAGGAGGGGGAGCAGGCGGTCCCAGTGGTGCTGCAGCGCGGCGGGGTTGAAGGCGTCGGTGTCGGACATGGTGAAGCCGTGGAGGGTGCCTGGGTAGATCTCGGAGGTGTAGTCGACACCCGCCGCGTCCAGGGCCTGGTTGAGCTCGCCGAGGGCCTCGGGCGTCATATCGGTTTCGGCGTGGCCGAGGTGGACCTGGGCGGTGAGCTTGGAGAGGAGACGGTGGCTGTCGGGCCCGTCGGCGCCCACGGGGCCGTGGAAGTTGGCGACGGCCGCCACCAGGCCGGGGTGGGCCGCCGCGGTGCGCATCGCCAGCAGGCCGCCTATGCAGTAGCCGGTCACCGCGACCGGTCCGTCGCCGACCTCGGGCCGGCTGGTGAGGAACCTGAGGTAGGCGTCGGCGTCGCTCAGCACACGTTCGGCGGTGTGTGCCTCGATCAAGGGCATCAGCTTGTCGACGACCGCGGGCCGGACCTCTTCTCCGATGTACTCGGGAAGTTCGATCAGCGGTGCCGGGCCGTGCCGGTAGAAGAAGTTGGGGATGAGTACGTAATACCCGTGCTCGGCCAGCTCGCGGGCCATCTCCCGCAGCACGGGCCGGATGCCGAAGGCGTCCGCGTACATCAGCACCCCTGGGTGCCGCTCGCCGTGGTCGGGGAAGACGGCGAAGGCGTCGGCCCGGCCGTCCGCGGTGGGAATCTGCAGTGTCTTGGTGGGCAAGCTCTTCCTCTCTTTTCCTTGGGCTGATGCCGGTGCACAGCCCCTGCCAGGGGTGAGGTCACCCCGTTGATCATTCTCAGCGGCGACGGCTGTCCGCCGGCTCCTCGGCCTCGGTGCCCGCGCACTTCGTCACGCAGAGTAAAGTACAACGTGTATGGCAGTGAATGCAACGCCCGTTGTACTTTTTCTTCGGGCGGATACCTTGACCAGGGCGGCAGCGGCAGAGAGGGAAGTCACCCATGAGGCAGGGCATGGCGGAGAAGCGGGCGGCCATCGTGCGGGGCGCGCGCAAGGTCTTCGGGCGTGACGGCTATACGCGCACGAGTATCGATTCGATCGCCAAGGAGGCCGTGGTCTCCACCCGCACGATCTACAACCACTTCCCCGACGGCAAGGCCCAGCTCTTCCGGGCCGTGGTGGTCGAGGGCTCGGAAACGGTCGTCGAGGCGCGTCTCGACGCGATCGACCGACGGCTGCACAAGGTGACCGCGGCCGACCTGGAGCAGGACCTCGTCGAGTTCGTACGGGCCTGGGTCGCCCCGTTGCACCGGTTCTCCGATCACTTCGCGGTCGTCCGGCAGATGCGGGTCGAGAGTGCCCATGTGCCGGAGGAGTTCCTCACGGCCTGGCGGCGCAGCGGACCGCAGCGAGCGGCCGAGGCGGTGGCCGAGCGGTTCGAGCGGCTGGCCGCCGACGGGCTGCTCACGGCGGACGATCCGGCGCGGGCGGCCCGCCATTTGCTGCTGCTCACGGTGGCCGAGATCGACGACCGGAGCTTCCACGGGGCGTTGCCGCTCTCGGAGGAGGCGGAGGGCACGATCATCGAGTCGGGCGTACGGGCCTTCCTGCAGGGATACGCGCCGCGGTGATGCGTCCTCGCGTCGAGCGCATCCTTCGGCGCGGCAGTACCTTCCGCGCCCGGGGTGTGATCGACGGCCCGGTAGTGAGCGCGGTCATCCCGGTCAGGGCATGACCAGGCCGCAACGATGTACTAGAGTTATCTCGACATCGAGATATCTGCCGAGAGGCGTACCGCTGCCGCGCAACTAAGGCATACCTAACTTAGGCCCACCTTAGCGGATGGGGCAAGGACGGTGACGGCAGCATTGCGGTGGTACGCGCGAATTCATGCATGAAGGAGACTGTCGTGTCGGCGAACAGCTTCGACGCCCGCAGCACGCTGCAGGTGGGCGACGAGTCGTACGAGATCTTCAAGCTGGACAAGGTCGAGGGGTCCGCCCGTCTTCCGTACAGCCTGAAGGTGCTGCTGGAGAACCTGCTCCGCACTGAGGACGGCGCGAACATCACCGCCGACCACATCCGGGCGCTCGGCGGCTGGGACTCGCAGGCCCAGCCCAGCCAGGAGATCCAGTTCACGCCGGCCCGCGTGATCATGCAGGACTTCACCGGCGTGCCCTGTGTGGTCGACCTCGCCACCATGCGTGAGGCCGTCAAGGAGCTCGGCGGCGACCCGGCGAAGATCAACCCGCTGGCGCCGGCCGAGCTGGTCATCGACCACTCCGTCATCGCCGACAAGTTCGGCACGAAGGACGCCTTCGGCCAGAACGTGGAGCTGGAGTACGGCCGCAACAAGGAGCGCTACCAGTTCCTGCGCTGGGGCCAGACCGCCTTCGACGAGTTCAAGGTCGTCCCGCCCGGCACCGGCATCGTGCACCAGGTCAACATCGAGCACCTGGCCCGTACGGTCATGGTCCGCAACGGCCAGGCCTACCCCGACACCCTCGTCGGCACCGACTCGCACACCACCATGGTCAACGGCCTCGGTGTGCTGGGCTGGGGCGTCGGCGGCATCGAGGCCGAGGCCGCGATGCTCGGCCAGCCGGTCTCCATGCTCATCCCGCGCGTCGTCGGCTTCAAGCTGACCGGTGAGCTCAAGCCCGGCACCACCGCCACCGACCTCGTGCTGACCATCACCGAGATGCTGCGCAAGCACGGCGTCGTCGGCAAGTTCGTCGAGTTCTACGGTGAGGGCGTCGCCGCCACCTCGCTGGCCAACCGCGCCACCATCGGCAACATGTCGCCGGAGTTCGGCTCCACCGCCGCGATCTTCCCGATCGACGACGAGACCATCAAGTACCTGAAGCTGACCGGCCGCAGCGAGCAGCAGCTCGCGCTCGTCGAGGCGTACGCCAAGGAGCAGGGCCTCTGGCTCGACCCGGCCGCCGAGCCCGACTTCTCCGAGAAGCTGGAGCTGGACCTGTCGACGGTCGTCCCGTCGATCGCCGGTCCCAAGCGCCCGCAGGACCGCATCGTCCTCGCCGAGGCCGCCACGCAGTTCGAGCGCGACGTCCTTAACTACGTCTCCGACGCCGACGAGGCGGGCCAGGAGTCCTTCCCGGCCTCCGACTCCCCGGCCGCCACCGACGGCGTGCCGACCCGCCCGACCACGGTCACCGCCCCCGACGGCTCGACCTACGAGATCGACCACGGTGCGGTGACGGTCGCGGCCATCACCTCCTGCACCAACACCTCGAACCCGTACGTCATGGTCGCCGCCGCGCTGGTCGCGAAGAAGGCCGTGGAGAAGGGCCTGACCCGCAAGCCGTGGGTCAAGACCACCCTCGCCCCGGGCTCGAAGGTCGTCACCGACTACTTCGACAAGGCCGGTCTGACCCCGTACCTCGACAAGGTCGGCTTCAACCTCGTCGGCTACGGCTGCACCACCTGCATCGGCAACTCCGGCCCGCTGCCGGAGGAGGTCTCCAAGGCCGTCAACGAGCACGACCTGGCCGTCACCTCGGTGCTCTCCGGCAACCGCAACTTCGAGGGCCGGATCAACCCCGACGTCAAGATGAACTACCTGGCGTCCCCGCCGCTGGTCGTCGCGTACGCCCTCGCGGGTTCCATGAAGGTGAACATCACCGAGGACGCCCTGGGCACCGACACCGAGGGCAACCCGGTCTACCTCAAGGACATCTGGCCCTCCGAGGCCGAGGTCAACGACGTCGTGGCGAACGCCATCGGCGAGGACATGTTCAACAAGTCCTACCAGGACGTCTTCGCGGGCGACGCCCAGTGGCAGGCGCTGTCGATCCCGACCGGCAACACCTTCGAGTGGGACCCGCAGTCCACCTACGTGCGCAAGCCCCCGTACTTCGAGGGCATGACGATGGAGACCACCCCGGTCTCCGACATCACCGGCGCCCGGGTGCTGGCCAAGCTGGGCGACTCGGTCACCACCGACCACATCTCCCCGGCCGGTGCGATCAAGGCCGACACCCCCGCCGGCCAGTACCTCACCGAGCACGGCGTCGAGCGTCGTGACTTCAACTCCTACGGCTCGCGCCGTGGTAACCACGAGGTCATGATCCGCGGCACCTTCGCCAACATCCGCCTGCGCAACCAGATCGCGCCGGGCACCGAGGGCGGCTACACCCGCGACTTCACCCAGGACGGCGGTCCGGTGTCGTTCATCTACGACGCCTCGCAGAACTACCAGGCCGCCGGCACCCCGCTGGTCATCCTGGCCGGCAAGGAGTACGGCTCGGGCTCGTCCCGCGACTGGGCGGCCAAGGGCACCGCGCTGCTCGGCGTCAAGGCCGTCATCGCCGAGTCCTACGAGCGCATCCACCGCTCGAACCTCATCGGCATGGGCGTCCTGCCGCTGCAGTTCCCGGAGGGCGCGTCCGCCGAGTCCCTCGGCCTGACCGGCGAGGAGAGCTTCTCCTTCTCCGGCGTGACCGAGCTGAACGACGGCACCACGCCGCGCACCGTCAAGGTGACCACGGACAGCGGTGTCGAGTTCGACGCGGTCGTCCGCATCGACACCCCCGGCGAGGCGGACTACTACCGCAACGGCGGCATCATGCAGTACGTGCTGCGCTCGCTGATCCGCAAGTAAGTCCCCCCAGGGCACCAGGACGGGCCGCACTCCCTCGGGCGAGGGGGTGCGGCCCGTCCGTCGTCACGGGGCGACGGGGTCAGGGCGCCCCGAGCAGCTCGATCTCGGCGAGGGTGCCCGGGCCGTCGGGCACCAGCCGGTAGTGCAGGTAGCTGCCCGGGTCGCTGATGCCGAAGACGCGGGTCTGGTGATCCCAGGTGAAGGATTCCCCGTCGCGGTGGTCCAGCCGTGTCCACCGCTGCCCGTCCGGGGAGCCCTCCAGCGTCCAGCCGGCCGGTGCGGTGGCACGGTCCGCCGAGGTGAGGGTGTACGAGGTCACCCGCGCGGGGCGGGCGAGGTCCACCGGGGCGCCGGTCAGTGCGGCCGAGCTGCCGGAGGTGTTGTCGAAGAGCGGGCCGGTCGCCGGATCGGTCACATCGGCCGGCGGTGTGGGCACCTTGTCGTCCTTGGTGAGGGACGTCGGGGCCGCGTGCTCTCCGGTGCCCCAGGCGGACGGCCGGTCGCCCATGGTGAAGTCCAGCGTGCCGCCGCGGGCGAGGAGCCGGTGCGGAAGTGCGGTGGAATTCCAGGGTTTGCCGTTCACTCGGAGGCCTTGGACATAGACATTGCGCGCGTTGTTGCGCGGGGCGTTGACGGTGAGATCGCGGCCGTTCTCCAGGTGGACCGTGGCCTTGGTGAAGAGGGGGGAGCCCACCGCGTATTCGCCCTGGCCCATCACCAGCGGATAGAAACCGAGCGAGCTGAAGACGTACCACGCGGACATCTCACCGTTGTCCTCGTCGCCCGGGTATCCCTGGCCGATCTCGCTGCCGAGGTAGAGCCGGGACATCGCCTCGCGGACCTTCTCCTGGGCCTTCCAGGGCCGGCCGGCCGCGTCATAGACATAGGCGATGTGATGCGAGGGCTGATTGCTGTGCCCGTACATGCCCATCCGGGTATCGCGGGCCTCGGTCATTTCATGGATCACCTCGCCGTAGGAACCGGCGAATTCCTTGGACGCGGTCTCCGGGGTGGAGAAGTACGCGTCCAGCTTCTTGGCCAGGGCGGCGCGGCCGCCGTAGAGGTTGGCCAGCCCCCGGGTGTCCTGCGGCGCGGTGAAGGCGAAGGTCCAGGCGTTGGTCTCGGTATAGTCGTGGCCCCAGACCCGGGGGTCGAACGCGCCGGGCGGCAGCCGCCAGTTGCCCTGGGAGTCCTTGCCCTGGAAGAAGCCGACCCTGCGGTCGAAGAGCTTGACGTAATTCTGGGCGCGGCTCAGGAAATAGGCCGATTCTTCCTTGTAGCGGGGCTTTTTGGTCTTCTCGTACAGGGCTTTGCCCATACGGGCGATACCGAAGTCGTTGAGGTAGCCCTCCAGTGCCCAGGACATGCCCTCACGGGTATCGGTGCTCGTATAGCCGAGGAAGGGCGCGGTGGCCATGCCCTTGCGGCCGACCCCGGGCTGCGGCGGGGCGACGGTGGCGTTCTTGACGGCCGCGGCATAGGCCGCCTCGGCGTCGAATTCCACGCCCTTGGCGTAGGCGTCGGCGAACGCCACATCGGAACTCGTCCCGGTCATCAGGTCCGCATAGCCGGGCGAGGACCAGCGGGAGATCCAGCCGCCGTCCTTGTACTGCTGGACGAAGCCGTCGACCATTTTCCCCGCGCGTTTCGGGGTGAGGAGCGAATAGGCGGGCCAGGTGGTCCGGTAGGTGTCCCAGAAGCCGTTGTTGACGTACACCTCACCGTCGACGATCTTCGAGCCGGTGTGTGTCGGGGTGTCCTGGCCGACCTGCGGCGAGAACGGGCTGGCGTAGCGGCTGCGCGAACCGACCTGTTCGAAGCCGGAGTTGGGGTAGAGGTAGAGGCGGTAGAGGTTGGAGTAGAGGGTGGTGAGCTGATCGCGGCTCGCGCCTTCGACCTCGATCCGGCCCAGCAGGTCGTCCCACTGCGACTGTGCCCGTTCCTTGACGCCGGCGAAGGTCGCGCCGTCGGGGATCTCCCGGTCCAGATTCGCCTTCGCCTGGTCCACGCTGACGAGCGAGGTCGCGATCCGCATGGTCACCGTGCGGTCCGCCCCGGGCCGGAAGCGGAGATAGCCGGTGACGTCCTTCCCGCCCCCGCCGTCGAGCCTGCCGCCGCCGGTGACCGGGGCGTCGAAGACCCCGTAGACGAACAGCCGGGTGGCGCCGACGGACAGTCCGCTCTTGACGTCCGAGAAGCCGGTGACGACCCCGCGCCCGGTGTCCAGGCTCAGCCCGCCCTTGTTGTTGACGTTGTCGAAGATCAGGCTCGCCCGGTCGCCGGGGAAGGTGAAGCGCATCAGCGCGGCGTGGTCGGTGGGGGTGATCTCCGTCTTGAGGCCGTTGTCGAAGGTCACGCCGTAGTAGTGCGGCTTGGCGGTCTCGTTGGCGTGGTGGAACGGCAGCGCCCGTCCGGTGCGCGAGGCGTCCGGGGTGCCGGCCGCGACGGACGGCATGACCTGGAAGGTCTGCCGGTCGCCCATCCACGGACTGGGCTCATGGCTGGCGCTGAACGCCTGGAGGGTGGGGAGGTTGTCGGCGTTGTTCTTCCGCGCGTACTCGTAGAGCCAGTCGGCGGAGCCCGCGTTGGTGACAGGGGTCCAGAAGTTGAAGCCGTTGGGGACGGCGGTGGCGGGGAAGGTGTTGCCGCGCGAGAAACTGCCGCTGGAGAGCGTGCCGCGGGTGGTGACGGCGTAGTCGGAGAGACGGTCGAGCGGTTGGTCCGGTGCCTTGGGCGCGAGGGTGAGGTCATCGACCCAGCCGCGGAAGGCCGGTGCGGTCCGCGGTGCCTCCGGCGCGTCATAGCCGACCAGGATCCGGTCGACGGTCTTGCCCGCGGCGACCGCGCCGATCCGCGCTTCCCGGTTGTTCCACTGATTGACGTAGAGCGTCTTGGAGGCGGCCTGGCCCCGGGGCGTCAGCGGCGCGCCGTGCTGGTCGACGGCGGACAGCTCGCTGAGGTACGTCCCGTCGGTGAAGGCCAGATCGACGGCGGCATGGGTCGCCGGGTACGCCGGATCGCTCTTCGCCATCTCGGGGAAGATCTTGTACGAGAGCGAAGTGGCCGCGGTGACCGGGACATTGACGTCGAAGATCTTGTTGTACGAGTAGCCGCGGCCGGGGGCGGTGTGGGTGCCGGCGTAGCGCAGCGCATGCCCTCCGGTGAAGCCGGCGTGGGCCTTGGCGGTGGGGGAGTCGCGGGGGCCGGTGTCGGTCCCGGTGTTCATCCCGGGTGCCGCCGGGGCGGTCTCCGGGGTGACGCCGGAGGTCCGGGGCTTTCCGTCGGCGCCGGTGTCGACGGTGTCGGTCCAGTCCGGCTGCGGTTCGCCGGATTCGAACGAGGAGCGGAACTCCGTTGGACCCTGGGGCGGTTGGGGCGGCGCGGCCTGGGCCGGGCCGGGCGCGGTGATGACGAGCAGAGCGGCCGCCGCGAGGGCGGCGGGGCGGGCGATCCCCCGCAGTGGACTGTGCCGGTGTCTGAGCCGCACGCGAGCCCTCTCAACGAGATTGACATCGTTGTCAGTTGTCTGACGCCAGATAAACAGAGATAAGTAAGGTGCGTGGGGACTTTGGTGTCAAGGGTGGCGCTGAGATCGGTGCGCCGGTCGTGCCGCCGGGCGGTCCGGCGGATGGCGGCCGGGCGAATCCGCGCATACCGGGGAGGTCTCAACTAGGGAAAGACTGCCGTCCAACCCTGCATTCGATCTTGCCCCTGCGGCCGGAAGTGGACTATACCTGTCGCGTCCGACCGGCCGTACGACCCAGGCCGCGGATCCGGGGGGAAGGCGGGAACGCATGACTGCCCCGCATTTCCCTAGCGAGCCCGGTGCACATCCCGTACAACTCAGCTTCATCTGACCCGCGGTGCCGGGGTGGCTCCGGTACACCGCCTGAGTCCTGAAGAAGGCGAGGACTTGAGCATGGGATCCACCTCTGCATTCAACCGTCGCGATCTGGTCAAGCGGGCCGCGGCCCTGGGGATCGTCGCCGTACCGGCCATGGGAATGCTGTCGGCGTGTGCGAGCGGCGGCGGCAGCGACAGCGACAACAAGGTCGAAAAGGGAAAGAAGTCGGCCAAGAATCCGCTCGCGGTCAATGAGTCGGCCGGCCTGGATGTCGTCATCTTCGACGGCGGATTCGGCGACAAGTACGCCAAGGACGCCCAGAGCGAGTACCTCAAGGCCTTCCCGAAGGCCGACGGCAAGGTGAAGCTCTCGTCGACCCAGAAGATCCAGTCGACACTGCAGCCGCGCTTCAACGGCGGAAACCCCCCGGACCTCGTCGACAACTCCGGTGCGGAACAGATGGACTTCGGCACGCTGGTGGGCAAGGACCAGCTGACCGACCTCTCGGCGCTCCTCGACGCCCCCTCGGTCGACGACCCGAACAAGAAGGTGCGGGACACCCTGCGCCCCGGCGTCGTCGAAATGGGACAGTTCGGAGGCAAGGAAACCTGGATTCTCTACTACGCGTACACGGTCTACGGCGTCTGGTACTCCAAGAGTAATCTGCAGAAGCTGGACGCGGAATATCCGGAGACCTGGGACGACATGCTGGCCCTGTGCGCGAAGGCCAAGAAGAAGGGCGTCGCGGGCTGGACGTACCCGGGCAAGTACCCGTACTACCTTCCCTTCAGCCTCTACCCGTTCATCGCCAAGATCGGTGGTGCGGAGGTCCTGCGGAAGATCGACAATCTGGAGCCGAACGCCTGGAAGGACCCGGCGGTCAAGGCGGCATTCGACGCCTACTACGAGCTCTACAAGAAGGGCTATGTCCTCAAGGGCTCGCCCGGGCTGGACCACCTCCAGTCGCAGAAGGCGTGGGCCGACGGCAAGGCGCTGTTCATCCCCAACGGTTCCTGGGTGGAGAACGAGTCGGCCAAGCAGATCGCGAAGAATCCGAACTTCGATCTCGCGGTCGGCGCCCCGTCCAGCCTGTCGGACTCCGACAAGATGCCCTACGGCACGATCTGGGCCTCGGGCGGCGAGCCGTACATCGTGCCCAGGAAGGCCCGCAACGCCGAGGGCGGCATGGAGCTGCTGCGCATCATGCTCAGCAAGAAGTCCTCGCAGAACTTCATCCGGCAGGTCTCCTCCCTCACCTCGCTCAACGGCGGCACCGAGGGGCTGAAGCTCCCGCCGGGTCTGGCATCGGCGCAGGTGGCGCTGGAAAAGGCCGGCCAGAACATCGTCAATCCGCGGTTGCAGGACTGGTATGTGGCGCTCCAGAAGGAGCGGATCGGGGTCGGTGCGCTGGGCGAGATGATGGCCGGCCGGCTGACTCCCGACGAGGCCATCAAGAAGATCCAGAAGTACGCGGACGACACCCGCGACGACTCCAGCGTGAAGAAGTACAAGCGCTGACCGAGAAATGCGTGGGATGACCTCCCGGCGCCGGCCGGGGGCGCGTCACCGGCGGCGGCACACGCGGGGAGAGAACGGGATCGGTAGTCATGAAACACGGTAAGTACCGTTTCATCGCGGGGTTCTTGGTCCTCCCGCTGGCGATTTACGCGATCTTCGTGATCTCGCCCTTCGTGCAGGCGATTTACTACTCCTTCACGGACTGGACCGGGCTGAGTCCGGACATGAAGATGGTCGGCCTCGACAACTATGCGCGCCTCTTCCAGGACGATGTCTTCTGGTCCGCCGTGGGCAACAGTGTGACGTTGTTGCTGCTCCTGCCGGTGGTGACGCTCTCGCTCGGGCTCTTCTTCGCCTTCATGCTCAACGTCGGTGGCCGTCGCCGGAAGAAGGCGGTCATCGGCGGGGTGCGCGGCTCGGGCACCTATAAAATCCTCTACTTCTTCCCGCAGGTGCTGTCGGTCCCGATCGTCGCGCTGCTGTTCCAGTTCGCCTACAACCCGGAGAGCGGCGCGCTCAACGCCTTCTTCGACGCGGTCGGGCTCGGCAATGTGCAGCCGGACTGGCTGGGGGATCCGCAGATCGCCCTGTGGTGTGTGATGGCCGCGATGGTGTGGGCCAATGTCGGCTTCTATGTGGTGCTCTTCTCGGCCGGTATGAGCTCCATTCCGAAGGACTTCTACGAGGCCGCGCTGCTGGACGGCGCGAACCGCTTCAACACGTTCTTCCGGATCACCCTGCCGCTGCTGTGGGACACCGTCCAGACCGGCTGGATCTATATGGGCATTCTCGCCCTGGACGTGTCGGCCTTCGCCTTCGTGCAGATCATGAGCGTCGGTCCGGGCGGCCCCGACTATTCGACCGAGGTCCTTCCGCTGTACGTGTACCAGAAGACCTTCCGCGACGGTCAGGCCGGATATGCGACCGCCATCGGCGTTTCCCTGCTGATCGTGACCCTCATCTTCTCGGCCGTCGTCATGCGGCTGGGACGGCGCGAGCGACTGGAGTTCTGATGAGTGCGCAGACAGACCCCGCGGACCTCCCGGGGGTGACGAAGGAGCACCCACCGCCTCCGGGTGCGTCGCGGCTGCCCGGCCCGCGCGGCGGACAGGGACGGAAGGACGGCGCCGGCTCCGGCGGCGGAAGCGGCGAGGGCAGGGTCCTCAATGTCTTCTCGCACGGAGTCCTGGTGATCTGGGGCCTGTTGGTCACCATGCCGCTGCTGTGGGCGGTGGTGAGCTCCTTCAAGGACGACACCGAGATCTTCGGCTCGCCCTGGGGGCTGCCGTCGGTCCTGCACTTCGACAACTGGGCCCGCGCCTGGGACAAGGCGCACATGGGCCAGTACTTCCTCAACTCGCTGATCGTCGTGGGCGGTTCGCTGATCGGCACGATGCTGCTGGGCGCGATGGCGGCGTATGTGCTGGCCCGCTTCGACTTCCCGGGCAACCGCTTTCTGTATTTCCTGTTCGTGGGCGGCATGGGCTTCCCGGTCATCCTGGCGCTGGTCCCGCTGTTCTTCGTCATGAAGAACATGGCGCTGCTGGACACCTACCACGGGCTGATCCTGGTCTACATCGCCTACTCGCTGCCGTTCACGGTCTTCTTCCTCAGCGGGTTCTTCAAGACGCTGCCGACCTCGGTCGCCGAGGCGGCGCTCATCGACGGTGCCTCGCACACCCGCACCTTCTTCCAGGTGATGCTGCCGATGGCCAAGCCCGGCCTGATCAGCGTCGGGATCTTCAACTTCCTCGGGCAGTGGAACCAGTACCTGCTGCCGACGGTGCTCAACGTCGGTGACCCGGACCGGAAGATGCTGACCCAGGGGCTGGTGGCCCTGGCGGTGAGTCAGGGCTACAAGGGGGACTGGTCCGGTCTGTTCGCCGGGCTGACGATCGCGATGCTGCCGGTGCTCGCCGCGTACATCATCTTCCAGCGGCAGGTGGTGGCCGGTCTGACCGCCGGCGCGCTGAAGTAGGGGAGTGGGCCACGAGCCCGTCCGGCGGCCGGCGGTCCGGCGGTCCGGCGGTCCGGCGAAAGATTTGAGCCACCTTGGCGTGCCGCCCGGCAGGCCTCCGGGGCGGCTCCGCTGCGGCGGGGCCGCCTCCCCGGGTGCCCGGATCAGGCGCTATCCGATCATGCCGGGCTCAACGCCTTGACGAGACTTCCCGGCTGGCGTTCTGCTTAGGGTTCACATGTTGAATCGATGGCCGCCCCCCGAGGACGTGGGTGCGGTCGGCGGGCGGTCGTCGTGCCTCCCCAGCTTCCGCTGGGAGGTACCCCCGGCCCCAGACGGGAGTGGATGAGTCGATGGAGACTCCAGGGTCGCAGTCCTCGCTGCACCGGGCCAATCTGGAGCGGGTCGTGCGCGCGGTGCGTATGGCGGGCTCACTCACGCAGGCGGAGATCGCCCGGAGCACGGGGCTGTCCGCGGCCACCGTTTCCAACATCGTTCGCGAGTTGAAGGACGGCGGAACCGTTGAGGTGACGCCGACCTCGGCGGGCGGGCGGCGGGCGCGCAGTGTCTCGCTCTCCGGCGACGCGGGCATCGTCGTAGGGGTCGATTTCGGGCATTCCCATCTGCGGGTGGCGGTCGGCAACCTCGCCCACCAGGTGCTCGCCGAGGAAGCCGAGCCGATCGATGTGGACGCCTCCGCCGCCGAGGGCTTCGACCGGGCGGAACAGCTGGTCAACCGGCTGATCGCGGCCACCGGGATCGACCCGGGCAAGGTCGTCGGCGTCGGCCTGGGCGTGCCGGGGCCCATCGACGTCGAATCCGGGACGCTCGGCTCCACGGCGATCCTGCCGGGCTGGACGGGGACGAACCCCGGTCAGGAGCTGTCGGGGCGCCTCGGGGTGCCCGTGCACGTCGACAACGACGCCAACCTCGGCGCGCTGGGCGAGCTGGTGTGGGGCGGTGGCCGCGGGGCCTCCGACCTGGCGTACATCAAGGTCGCCAGCGGTGTCGGCGCCGGGCTGGTGATCAGCGGGCAGATCTACCGCGGGCCGGGCGGCACGGCGGGCGAGATCGGGCACATCACGCTGGACGAGGCCGGTCCGGTGTGCCGCTGCGGCAACCGCGGCTGTCTGGAGACCTTCACCGCGGCCCGGTATGTCCTCCCGCTGCTGCAGCCGAGCCACGGGCCCGATCTGACCATGTCGCGGGTGGTCCAGCTGGCCCGCGAGGGTGACCCGGGCTGCCGCAGGGTCATTGCGGACGTGGGGCGCCATATCGGCAGTGGTGTGGCAAATCTGTGCAATCTGCTCAATCCCAGCCGAGTGGTGCTCGGCGGGGATCTCGCCGAGGCCGGTGAGCTGGTGCTCGCACCGATCCGTGAGTCGGTCTCGCGCTACGCGATCCCCAGCGCGGCACGGCAGTTGGGGATCGTCCCGGGCACGCTCGGGGGCCGTGCGGAGGTGCTCGGCGCCCTGGCGCTGGTGCTGAGCGAGATGGGCGATTCGACCCTGCTCGACGGTGCGCAGACCGCGGACGCGCCGGCCCCGGCATAAGAGCGCCGAGTTCACACAGCTAACGCATGGCACCGTTGTCATCTCGTTAAGGATTTACTCCTTGACGGTCGGCTGGCGGCCGAGTTGACTTCCAGCCACCTCGGCCGCAAGGACGCGGCCTCGTCAGGGAGGCACCCCATGAACGTTTGGACGCGTCGCGTCGTCATAGGCACAGCCGCTGTCTCGATGGCGCTCTCCGTGGCCGCCTGCGGCAAGGCCGGCGACGGCGCCAAGGGTGGCGGCGGCGACAACAAGACGATCGGCCTGCTGCTGCCGGAGAACAAGACCACGCGTTACGAGACCTTCGACCGCCCGCTCATGGAGGCGAAGATCAAGGCGCTGTGCAGCGACTGCAAGGTGAAGTACAACAACGCGGCGCAGGAGACCGAGACCCAGAAGAAGCAGTTCGACGCGCTGATCACCCAGGGCGTGAAGGTGATCATTCTGGACGCGGTCGACTACAAGGCCACCAAGTCCTGGGTGAACCAGGCCGCCAAGAAGGGCGTGAAGGTCGTCGCGTACGACCGGCTGGCCGAGGGCAACATCTCCGCCTACGTGTCCTACGACAACGAGAAGATCGGCCGCCTGCAGGGTGAGGCGCTGGTCAAGGCGCTCGGCGACAAGGCCAAGGACAGCAATGTCGTCATGATCAACGGTTCGCCGACCGACCCGAACATGCCGTTCTTCAAGAAGGGCGCCCACAGCGTCCTCGACAAGCAGGTCAAGAAGATCGCGTACGAGCAGGACATCCCGGACTGGTCGCCGGACGAGGCCAACAAGAAGATGAGCGCCGCCCTCGACTCGCTCGGCAAGGACGGCTTCCAGGGCGTCTACTCCGGCAACGACGGCATGGCCGGCGGCATCATCACCGCCCTCAAGCAGAAGGGCGTGGAGGTCCCGGTCGGCGGCCAGGACGCCGAGCTCGCGGGTCTGCAGCGGATCCTCAAGGGCGACCAGGCGTTCACCATCTACAAGCAGATCAAGCCGCAGGCCGACTCCACGGCCGAGATCGCGGTCAAGCTACTCAAGGGCGAGAAGATCGGCTCCCTGACGGACTCCAAGGTCGACAGCCTCAGCGGCGAGGTCAAGGGCATCCCGGCCAAGCTGTACGACGCGCAGATCGTGACCAAGGACAACATCGCCTCCACGATCCTCAAGGACAAGGTCTACAAGGCGAGCCAGATCTGCGCCGGCGACGCCAAGAAGGCCTGCGAGTCGGCCGGCATCAAGTAGGGCCACGGGCCCTCCGGCCCCGGCTCCCCCCGACGCCGGACCCCCGGCGCCGGACCCCCGGCCCCGGCTCCACGCCCCGGCCCCGGTCCCCGAACCCCGGCCCCAGGACCCCGGTCAGGCGGGGGCCGCGCGGCACCGCCCCGCGGCCCCCGGCCCGGTCCGTACCCCTACCGGTCCCTACCGGTCCCTGCCCGCCCCGCGACACCCCGTCCCGGGCGCGGACACCGGACCGTCCCTCGCGAGCCCCCTGCTCCACGCACCACCATCCCCGCCGTTGTGACGGCGGCGAAGGAGATGATTCACGTGTCCGCTACGCCTGTGCTGGCGTTGCGCGGAATCTCCAAGCGGTTCGGCGCCGTCCAGGCACTCACGGACGTCACCCTGGAGATCCACCCCGGTGAGGTGGTCGCCCTCGTCGGCGACAACGGCGCCGGCAAGTCCACCCTCGTCAAGACGATCTCGGGCGTCCACCCGGTCGACGACGGCGCCATCGAATGGCAGGGCGAGACGGTCCGCATCAACAAGCCGCACGACGCCCAGGAACTCGGCGTCGCCACCGTCTACCAGGACCTCGCGCTCTGCGACAACCTCGACGTCGTCGCCAACCTCTTCCTCGGCAACGAGACCCGCACCGTCGGTGTCCTCGACGAGATCGCCATGGAGAAGCGGGCCAAGGAGCTGCTGGACACCCTGTCCATCCGCATCCCCAGCGTCCGGATCCCCGTCGCGGCGCTCTCCGGCGGTCAGCGGCAGGTCGTCGCCATCGCCCGGGCGCTGATCGGCGACCCGAAGGTCGTCATCCTGGACGAGCCCACCGCCGCACTCGGTGTCGAGCAGACCGCGCAGGTCCTCGACCTCGTCGAGCGGCTGCGGGAGCGCGGCCTGGGCGTCATCCTCATCAGCCACAACATGGCCGATGTGCAGGCCGTCGCGGACCGGGTCGCGGTGCTGCGGCTGGGCCGCAACAACGGTGTCTTCGATGTCGAGGGCACCTCCCACGAAGAGATCATCGCCGCCATCACCGGCGCCTCGGACAACGCCGTGACCCGCCGCAAGGCGCGCACGGACCAGGTGAAGAAGGAGGCCGGGGCATGAGCGATCTCACCAAGGAGCCCGCGGCGACGACGGCCGCTCCGGCCCCCGCACCGGACGCCGCCCCGCCGGCCGCCGTCGACCCCCGTCTGCTCGTCCGCGAACAGGGCTTCGCCGGCTATCTCAACGACTTCAAGCGCCGGGTGCGCGGGGGTGAGCTGGGCTCGCTGCCGGTCATCATCGGCCTGTTCGTCATCGCGGTCGTCTTCCAGATGAAGAACAGCAGCTTCCTGTCCGCGGACAGCCTCGCCAACATCGGCGTCTACACCTCCGGCCTCGGCATCATGGCCGTCGGCATCGTCTTCGTGCTGCTGCTCGGCGAGATCGATCTGTCGGTCGGCTCGGTGGCGGGTGTCGGCGCGGCCGTGTGGGCCGTCCTCAGCGTCACCAATGGCGTCAACGACTGGCTCGCGGTGCTGATCGCCATCGCGTCCGGTGTGGTCATCGGCGCCCTGCACGGGTTCTTTTTCGCCAAGATCGGCGTGCCGGCCTTCGTCGTCACGCTGGCCGGTTTCCTCGGCTGGAGCGGTCTCCAGATCTGGATGATGGGCAAGGAAGGCTCCATCAACACGCCGAGCGGCAGTGTCGTGGAGAACCTCACCGGCTACTACTTCGAGGACAAGGCCGCCGCGTACGGTCTCGCACTGGTCGCGGTCCTCGCCTACGCCGGATCGCTGCTGCTGGACAGCAAGCGCCGCAAGGCCGCCGCGCTGCCGTCCCGGCCGCTCAGCGAGATCCTGCTGCGCACCGGCGTGGTCGCGGTCCTCGCCTTCGTCGTCGCCTATGTCCTGAACGAGCCGGCCGGCGCCCGCGGTCTGCCGCTGGCTCTGGTGCTGTTCCTCGCGGTCCTGGTCATCGCCGACTTCGTGGTGCGCCGTACCACCTACGGACGGCAGATCTTCGCGGTCGGCGGAAACGCCGAGGCGGCCCGCCGCGCCGGTATCAATGTGAACAAGATCCGGATCAGCGTCTTCGCCGTCTCCGGCATGCTCGCGGCCTTCGGCGGACTGTTCATCGCCAGCCTCTCCGGTGGCGCCACCAAGAACCTGGGCTCCGGCAACACCCTGATGAATGTCATCGCGGCGGCCGTCATCGGTGGTACCAGCCTCTTCGGCGGACGTGGCAAGATCTGGTCCGCGCTGCTGGGCATGCTGGTCATCCAGTCGATCCAGCAGGGCCTGAACCTGCTCGGCATGGCGAGTGAGATCCAGTACATGATCACCGGGGCGGTCCTGCTCGCCGCCGTGGTCATCGACTCGGTCTCCCGCCGGACGCAGAAAACGGCCGGACGCACCTGACCGCGGCGGTCGTCCGACGGCGTCGGCCCCCACCGGGCATCATCCGGTGGGGGCCCCTCCGCGTGCGGCGCCGTACGCCGTGCGGAGTGCCGGGCCCCATGTCACCCGAGTGACATACATCGCAAGGCCCGGGCGTCGCCGCGGCGGACGCAACATTAGACTCGTCTGATCGGCAAGCTCGATCCACGGCAGCAAGCAGCAAGGAGGCAGGGGTGGCGTTGCTTTCCCGTATCAGGGGACCGCGCGATCTGGACCGACTGGGCCCGGAGCAGCTCGAGCAGCTGGCGGGGGAGATCCGTACCTTCCTTGTCGATGCGGTGTCCAAGACCGGCGGACACCTCGGCCCGAACCTCGGCGTGGTCGAGCTGACCATCGCCCTGCACCGCGTCTTCGACTCCCCGAAGGACAAGGTCCTCTTCGACACCGGGCATCAGTCCTACGTCCACAAGCTGCTCACCGGTCGTCAGGACTTCTCCAAGCTCAAGGCGAAGGGCGGCCTGTCCGGCTACCCCTCCCGTGCCGAGTCCGAGCACGACATCATCGAGAACAGCCACGCCTCCACGGTGCTCGGCTGGGCCGAGGGCATCGCGAAGGCCAACGAGGTGCGCGGTTCGGACAACCGGGTCGCCGCCGTCATCGGTGACGGCGCGCTGACCGGCGGTATGGCCTGGGAGGCGCTCAACAACATCGCCGCCGCCAAGGACCGCCCGCTCGTCATCGTCGTCAACGACAACGAGCGCTCCTACGCCCCGACCATCGGCGGCCTCGCCAACCACCTGGCGACGCTGCGCACCACGGACGGCTACGAGCGTTTCCTGGCCCGCGGCAAGGACCTGCTGGAGCGCACGCCGGTCGTCGGCAAGCCGCTCTACGAGACGCTGCACGGCGCCAAGAAGGGCCTCAAGGACTTCATCGCCCCGCAGGGCATGTTCGAGGACCTGGGCCTGAAGTACGTCGGCCCGATCGACGGTCATGACATCGAGGCGCTGGAATCCGCCCTGACGCGCGCCAAGCGCTTCGGCGGCCCGGTCATCGTCCACTGCCTCACCGAGAAGGGCCGCGGCTACCAGCCCGCCCTCCAGGACGAGGCGGACCGCTTCCACGCCGTCGGCAAGATCCACCCCGACACCGGGCTGCCGATCTCCTCGGGCGGCAAGGACTGGACGTCCGTCTTCGGTGACGAGATGGTCGAGCTCGGCAAGGAGCGCAAGGACATCGTCGCCATCACGGCGGCCATGCTCCAGCCCGTCGGACTGGACAAGTTCGCCAAGGCCTTCCCCGACCGCGTCTTCGACGTCGGCATCGCCGAGCAGCACGGGGCGGTCTCCGCGGCGGGCATGGCCACCGGCGGCCTGCACCCGGTCTTCGCCGTCTACGCCACCTTCCTCAACCGCGCCTTCGACCAGGTGCTGATGGATGTGGCGCTGCACAAGTGCGGTGTCACCTTCGTGCTGGACCGGGCCGGGGTCACCGGCACCGACGGCGCCTCGCACAACGGCATGTGGGACATGTCGATCCTGCAGGTCGTACCCGGTCTGCGGATCGCCGCGCCGCGCGACGCCGACCAGGTCCGCGCCCAGCTGCGCGAGGCCGTCGACGTCGACGACGCGCCCACCGTGGTGCGCTACTCCAAGGGCGCCGTCGGCCCCGCGGTCGAGGCCGTCGGCCGGGTCGGCGGCATGGACGTGCTGCGCGAGCCCGCCGAGGGCGTCACCCGGCCCGACGTCCTCCTGGTGTCCGTCGGCGCGCTCGCCCCGATGTGCCTGGAGATCGCCGACCTCCTGGACAAGCAGGGCATTTCCACCACTGTCGTCGACCCCCGCTGGGTCAAGCCGGTCGACGCGGCGCTGCCGGGGCTGGCCGCCAAGCACCGGGTCGTGGTCACCGTCGAGGACAACGTCCGTTCCGGCGGCGTCGGTTCGGCCGTCGCCCAGGCACTGCGCGACGCCGGTGTCGATCTGCCGCTGCGTGACTTCGGCATCCCCGAGCAGTTCCTCGACCACGCCTCCCGCAAGGAGGTCATGGCGGAGATCGGGCTCACCGCGCCGGACATCGCCCGCCAGGTGACCGGCCTGGTCTCCAAGATCGACGGGCTGCCCCAGCCCCCGCTCCGTCCGGCCGACGGCGGTGCGGACGCCTCCGAGGCCGCCCGCGCCAAGGGTGCGGCCGAGCCGGCCGAGGCCGCCCGCGACTGATTCCGCAGACGGCACGATGGGCCGGCCGGTCATCCGTACGGATGTTCCGGCCGGCCCATCGGCATACGTACGGCCGCACCCCATCGGGTGAATCCCCGCCGTCCGGAGGCCCGCCGAAGCTGACTGTTTCCCGGCATTGCGGAGACTCGGTCAGTTCAGGAGAGTTGCGAGGGTCGTCCAGGCGGAGGTTCGCCCATGAGCACACAGCACGGCACACCACACGATTCACGCCGCAGTCGCGGCCTGTTCCGGACGAAGTCCGTGGAACAGTCGATCCTGGATACCGAGGAGCCGGAGCACACGCTCAAGAAGTCCCTGTCGGCTCTCGATCTGACCGTCTTCGGTGTCGGTGTCGTCATCGGCACCGGCATTTTCGTCCTCACCGGAAAAATCGCCAAGGAGCAGGCCGGACCCGCTGTCGCCCTGTCCTTCGTCGTCGCGGGTGTGGTCTGCGCGCTGGCGGCGCTGTGTTACGCGGAGTTCGCCTCCACCGTGCCGGTCGCCGGGTCGGCCTACACCTTCTCGTACGCCTCACTGGGCGAGCTGCCCGCCTGGATCATCGGCTGGGACCTGATCCTGGAACTCGCCCTGGGCTGTGCGGTGGTCGCGGTCGGCTGGTCCGGCTATGTGCGCTCCCTGCTGGACTCCGCCGGGCTGCATCTGCCCGCCGGCCTGTCCGGCACCCATGAGGGGCAGTTCGGCTTCGACCTGCTCGCCTTCCTCCTCGTACTGGCGCTGACCGGCATCCTGGTGCTCGGGGCGAAGCTGTCCTCGCGGGTGACGGCGGTGGTCGTCGGGGTCAAGGTCACCGTCGTCCTGCTGGTCATCGTCGCCGGTGCCTTCTTCATCAACGGCGCCAACTACACGCCGTTCATCCCGCCCAGCGAGCCCGTTGAAGCCGGTGGCGGACTGGGCGCGCCGCTGGCCCAGCTGATGTTCGGCTTCACCCCGGCCAACTTCGGCACCATGGGCATCTTCGCCGCGGCGGCCGTGGTCTTCTTCGCCTTCATCGGCTTCGACATCGTGGCCACCGCCGCCGAGGAGACCCGCAACCCGCAGCGCGATGTGCCGCGCGGCATCCTCGGCTCACTGGCCATCTGCACCATCCTCTACGTGGCCGTGTCGATCGTCGTGACCGGTATGCAGAAGTACAGCAAGCTCTCCACCGACGCCCCGCTCGCCGATGCCTTCAAGGACCTCGGGCACCCCTTCTTCGCGGGCGTGATCAGCTTCGGCGCCGCCGTCGGCCTGACCTCCGTCAGCATGATCCTGCTGCTCGGCCAGAGCCGGGTGTTCTTCGCGATGAGCCGGGACGGGCTGCTGCCACGGGTCTTCTCGAAGTCCCATCCGCGGTTCGGCACCCCCTACCGGTCGACCATCGCGCTGGGTGTCGTCGTCGCCGTCGTCGCCGGTTTCACCTCGATCGACGAACTCGCCGAACTGGTCAACATCGGCACCCTGTTCGCGTTCGTCGTGGTCGCGGTCGGCGTCATCCTGCTCCGCCGCTCCCGGCCCGATCTGCCCCGTTCCTTCCGCACCCCGCTGGTGCCGCTGGTGCCGGTGCTCTCGGTGGCGGCCTCGGTGTGGCTGATGCTCAATCTGCCCGCGGAGACCTGGGTCCGGTTCGCGTTCTGGATGGTGGCCGGCTTCGTCATCTACTTCCTGTACGGGCGCTCGCACAGCCGCCTCGGCATCCGCACGCGGAAGGCCGCCAAGGACTGACGGCGCCGGAGGCCCGCCCGGCTCCTCCGCCCGGCCCCGTATGCCGCGCCCGTCGCGGTGTACGGGGCTTCGCCGTACCTACGCCTCGCCGCGCCCCCGGCCCCATACGGCCCGCGGCCCCGTCACCCGCGCGCCCAGCGCCTGGACCCGCTCCCGCAGCCCGCGGTCCGCGGTGACCACCAGACAGTCCCGCCCGCCGCACTCGTCCGCCACCAGCTGCACGATCCGGTCGTCGCCGCTGCCGTCCGCCGGCACCACCCGGACGCCCTCGACGGACTCGACCCGCCGCGCCGCGCCCTCCACCACCAGGACCATCTCCAGGGGCGGCGTCACCAGCCCCGGCAGCCCCTGGCTGACGTACGCGGGCAGCGCGTCGCGCAGCCGCTCCGCCGCGCCGTGCCGGTCCCGCCACCAGCCGTCGGGCACCGAGCCGACGACATTCGCGGCATCGACAATGACCAAGGAATCCATGCCGCCACCCTCCCACGCCGGGCCGCGGCCGTCCCCCGGCACACAAAGGCGCGGACCGGCTCCGCCGAGCCGGCCCGCGCCTTTCGCTGTCAGCTGTGCACCCTTACGCGGGCACGCTCGCGACTCCCGGGGCCAGGAACTTCTTGCCGGTCACCCGCTCGGAGACCCCCGCACGGTCCAGGTACGGCGTGATGCCGCCCAGGTGGAAGGGCCAGCCGGCGCCGGTGATCAGGCACAGGTCGATGTCCTGCGCCTCGGCGACCACGCCCTCGTCCAGCATCAGGCCGATCTCCTGCGCCACCGCGTCCAGGACACGGTCGCGGACCTGGTCCTCCGTCAGCACCGAGTCGCCCTGCTTGAGGAGCGCGGCGACCTCGGGGTCCAGCTCCGGCTTGCCGGAGTCGTAGACGTAGAAGCCGCGCTTGCCGGCCTCGACGACGGCCTTGAGGTTCGGGGAGACCGTGAAGCGGTCCGGGAAGGAGCGGTTCAGGGTCTCCGACACGTGCAGACCGATCGCCGGGCCGACCAGCTCCAGCAGCACCAGCGGCGACATCGGCAGACCGAGCGGCTCGATGGCCTTCTCGGCGACGTCGACCGGGGTGCCCTCGTCGATGACGTTCTGGATCTCGCCCATGAAGCGGGTCAGGATGCGGTTGACGACGAACGCCGGGGCGTCCTTCACCAGCACCGCGGTCTTCTTCAGCTTCTTGGCGACACCGAACGCCGTGGCCAGCGAGGCGTCGTCGGTCTTCTCGCCGCGGACGATCTCCAGCAGGGGCAGGATCGCGACCGGGTTGAAGAAGTGGAAGCCGACGACCCGCTCGGGGTGCTTCAGCTTCGAGGCCATCTCGGTGACCGACAGCGAGGAGGTGTTGGTGGCGAGGATCGCGTGCGCCGGGGCGACGGCCTCCACCTCCGCGAACACCGTCTGCTTGACGCCGATCTCCTCGAAGACCGCCTCGATGATGAAGTCGGCGTCGGAGAAGCCCTCGGCCTTGTCGAGGACACCGGAGACCAGGGCCTTGAGGCGGTTGGCCTTGTCCTGGTTGATCCGGCCCTTGCCGAGCAGCTTGTCGATCTCGGCGTGGACATAGCCCACACCCTTGTCGACGCGCTCCTGGTCGATGTCGGTCAGCACGACCGGCACCTCCAGGCGGCGCAGGAACAGCAGGGCCAGCTGCGAGGCCATCAGACCGGCGCCGACGACACCGACCTTGCTGACCGGACGCGCCAGGTTCTTGTCCGGCGCGCCGGCGGGGCGCTTGGCCCGCTTCTGCACCAGGTTGAACGAGTAGATGCCGGCGCGGAGTTCGCCGCCCATGATCAGGTCCGCCAGGGCCTGGTCCTCGGCGTCGAAACCGGCCTGCAGATCGCCGTCCTTGGCGGCGGCGATGATGTCCAGCGCCCGGTAGGCGGCCGGGGCGGCGCCGTGCACCTTGCCGTCGGCGATGAACTTGCCCTTGGCGACGGCCTGGTCCCAGGCCTCACCGCGGTCGACCTCGGCGCGCTCGACGGCCACGTCGCCCTTGAGGACGCCCGCGGTCCAGATCAGCGACTGCTCCAGGAAGTCCGCACCCTCGAAGATCGCGTCCGCGATGCCGAGGTCGAAGACCTGCTGGCCCTTGAGCTGCTTGTTCTGGTTGAGCGAGTTCTCGATGATGACCGAGACGGCCTTGTCCGCGCCGATGAGGTTCGGCAGCAGTGCGCAGCCGCCCCAGCCCGGGACGAGACCGAGGAAGACCTCGGGCAGCGAGAAGGCCGGCAGGGCCTTGGAGACCGTGCGGTAGGAGCAGTGCAGACCGACCTCGACGCCACCGCCCATGGCGGCACCGTTGTAGTACGCGAAGGTCGGCACGGCGAGCTTCGCGAGCCGCTTGAAGACCTCGTGGCCGCCCTTGCCGATGGCCAGCGCGTCCTCGTGCTTCTTCAGCAGCTCGACGCCCTTGAGGTCGGCGCCGACGGCGAAGATGAACGGCTTGCCGGTGAGGCCGACGCCGACGATGTCGCCGTCCGCGGCCTCCTTCTCGACCTGGTCGATCGCGGCGTTGAGGTTCGCCAGCGATCCCGGACCGAAGGTGGTCGGCTTGGTGTGGTCGAAGCCGTTGTCGAGCGTGATCAGCGCGAACCTGCCCGCGCCGTACGGCAGATCGAGGTGGCGGACGTGTGCCGACGTGACGACCTCGTCGGGGAACAGCTCGGCCGCGCCCTTCAGGAGTTCGGCGGTGGTGGGGGTGCTCACTTGCTGCCTCCGTCGAAGTTCGGGTTCTCCCAGATGACCGTCGCGCCCATGCCGAAGCCGACGCACATGGTGGTCAGGCCGTAGCGGACCTGCGGCTGCTCCTCGAACTGCCGGGCCAGCTGGGTCATCAGCCGCACGCCGGAGGAGGCCAGCGGGTGGCCGAAGGCGATGGCGCCGCCGTACTGGTTGACGCGCGCGTCGTCGTCGGCGATGCCGTAGTGGTCCAGGAAGGCGAGCACCTGCACGGCGAACGCCTCGTTGACCTCGAAGAGGTCGATGTCCTCGATGCCCAGGCCCGCCTTGGCGAGGGCCTTCTCGGTGGCCGGGATCGGGCCGTAGCCCATGACCTCGGGCTCGACGCCGGCGAAGGCGTAGGAGACCAGGCGCATCTTGACCGGGAGGTCGTGCTCCCGGGCGAAGTCCTCGGAGGCGATGATCGAGGCGGTGGCGCCGTCGTTGAGACCGGCGGCGTTACCGGCGGTGACGCGGCCGTGCGTACGGAACGGCGTCTTGAGGCCGGCGAGGTTCTCCAGGGTCGTCCCCGGACGCATCGGCTCATCGGCGGTGACCAGGCCCCAGCCCGTCTCGCCGACCTCCGCGTTGGTGTTGCGCACCGAGATCGGTACCAGATCCTGCTGGATCTTCCCGTTCGCGTACGCCTTCGCCGCCTTCTCCTGCGAGCGCACGGCGTACTCGTCGGCGCGCTGCTTGGTGATCTGCGGGTAGCGGTCGTGGAGGTTCTCCGCCGTCATGCCCATGAACAGGGCCGACTGGTCGACGAGCTTCTCGCTCACGAACCGCGGGTTCGGGTCGACGCCCTCACCCATGGGGTGGCGGCCCATGTGCTCGACACCGCCGGCGATGACGGCGTCGTACGCGCCGAAGGCGATGGAGCCGGCGGTCGCCGTGACGGCGGTCAGCGCACCGGCGCACATGCGGTCGATGGAGTAGCCGGGGACGGACTGCGGGAGGCCCGCGAGGATGCCGGCCGTGCGGCCGATGGTCAGACCCTGGTCACCGATCTGGGTGGTCGCGGCGATGGCGACCTCGTCGATCTTCGCGGGGTCCAGGGCCGGGTTGCGGCGCAGCAGCTCCCGGATGGCCTTCACGACGAGATCGTCGGCGCGGGTCTCGTGGTAGATGCCCTTCGGGCCCGCCTTGCCGAACGGGGTGCGGACGCCGTCGACGAAGACGACGTCCCTAGCGGTACGAGGCACGTTGGCTCTCCTCCAGGTGCGGGATGGCACTGCTGCTGCGGGGCGCCCCGCGGGGCGCTTCCCACCGACATGCTACTTACGGGTAACCAAGCTGCACACCCCCACCGCCCGGAGCGTTGAAGGTCACACCCGGCGAAGGCCCCGGCTGCCGGGCAACCACGCCGCAACCGGCGGAAACCGGTGATCGAAAAGGGCTGAATGCCGTCGGGTCTTGGAGCAATTCATCCCATCACACACCTAAAGTGCCCATATGGATACGAACAGGAGTGGTGTCGTGGTCCGGCGCGGGCGTCCGGCGGGGCCGCGCACGATCGGACTGGTCTGTGCCGTCGCCGCCGCGGGCGCGCTGCTGTCGGGCTGCGGAAGCAGCGGCAACGACACGGGAAGCCCCCAGAAGAGCGGGGCCCCCTCAGGGGCGGTCCCCGCCACCGCCACCGCCTCCCCGACCGGCTCGCTCAGCGCGGACCAGGCCCAGCGCAAGGCCCTGGTCCCCAAGGCCAAGGTGGACTACGGGCAGGCGCTGAAGGCGGCGATCGCGGCCGTTCCGTCCTCGGAGGCGATCGCCGCGGAGCTCAAGGGGACGCCCGCCAGCCCCTATTGGGACACCGCGGTGGCGACGACCGACGGGGCGGCCTACGCCGTGCGGGTCGACGCGGTCTCCGGCAAGGCGGAGCAGCCGCGCCCCCAGTCGGACGACCCCGAGGACAAGCAGGAGCTGGCCGCCCGGCTGACCAAGGCCACCGTCACGGCCCAGCAGGCCGCGCAGACGGCCACCGAGAAGACGAAGGGCACCGTCACCACCATCGAGCTCGGCGACGCCGACCACGGCAACAACAACGACAGCGTGGCCTGGACGGTGGGCGTGGTGACCACCGACGACTGGTACGAGACGACCTACGAGATCGACGCGGTCAACCGCAAGGTCCTGTGGATGAACATCGATCAGGACTGAGTGACCGTTCGACCGTGCCCCGGGCCGGAGTCCTCTCCGCCCGGGGCCTCCGCGTCAGTTGGGGTCCGTCAGCAGCGCCTCGGTGAGAAGCGGCGCGACCTGCTCGATCTGCCAGGCGCGGGCGCCGTGGCCCGACAGCACCTCGGCGACCGACTCCTGGCTCGGCTCGGCCGGCGGCTCCCAGCACAGCCGGCGCACCGTGTCCGGAGTGATCAAGTTCTCCTGCGGGAGATTCAGGCTCTCGGCGAGCGCGGTGACCGCCGCGCGGGCGGCCGACAGCCGGGCCGCGGCGGCCGGGTCCTTGTCGGCCCAGGCGCGGGGCGGCGGCGGGCCGTTGAGCGGCTGGCCGGGCTGCGGCAGCTCGCTCTCGGGCAGCGCCCGGGCGCGGTCCACGGCGGCCTGCCACTGCTCCAGCTGCCGGCGGCCCATCCGGTGCCCGAAGCCGGGCAGCCCCGCCAGCGCGTGGCTGTTCGGGGGCAGGCTCAGCGCCGCCTCCACGATCGCGGCGTCCCCGAGCACCTTGCCGGGCGAGACATCGCGCCGCTGGGCGACCTGGTCACGGGCCGTCCACAGCTCCCGTACGACCGCCATCTGGCGGCGCCGGCGGACCTTGTGCATACCGGAGGTGCGGCGCCAGGGGTCCTTGCGGGGCGGCGGCGGGGGAGCGGCGGCGATCGCGGCGAACTCCTGCCGCGCCCACTCCAGCTTCCCCTGCTGCGTCAGCTCCTCCTCCAGCGCGTCCCGCAGATCCACCAGCAGCTCGACATCGAGCGCGGCATAGCGCAGCCACGGCTCGGGCAGCGGACGGGTGGACCAGTCGACGGCGGAGTGTCCCTTCTCCAGGGCGAAGCCGAGGACGTTCTCGACCATGGCGCCCAGGCCCACCCGGGCGAACCCGGCCAGCCGTCCGGCGAGCTCGGTGTCGAACAGCCGGGTGGGGACCATCCCTATGTCACGCAGACACGGCAGGTCCTGGGTGGCGGCGTGCAGCACCCACTCGGCGTCGCCGATCGCCTCGCCCAGTGCCGACAGGTCGGGGCAGCCGACCGGGTCGATCAGCACGCTGCCGGCGCCCTCGCGGCGCAGCTGTACGAGGTAGGCGCGCTGGCCGTAGCGGTAGCCGGAGGCCCGCTCGGCGTCGACGGCCACCGGGCCCGTACCGGCCGCGAAGGCGGCCACGACCTCGGCGAGTGCGTCGTCCGTGGCGGTCACCGGGGGGATGCCCTCACGGGGCTCCAGGAGAGGGACCGGCGCCGGTCGGGGGTCCGGAGGCGAGTCTCCGGCTGCTCGCAGTGTCGTGTCTGCTGCGGTCTTTTGGGCGTCGGTCACCAGTCAAGGGTATCTGTGTATGCACGTCGCCCGTCGAGGGAACGTTCCCTCGACGGGCGAGCCGGTCGTGTGGACGGTCAGTGAATGATGCCGGTACGCAGGGCGACCGCCACCATTCCGGCCCGGTCGCCGGTGCCGAGCTTGCGGGCAATACGGGCGAGGTGGCTCTTGACGGTCAGCGCCGACAGCCCCATCGAGACACCGATGGCCTTGTTGGACTGGCCCTCCGCCACCAGCCGCAACACCTCGACCTCGCGTCCCGACAGCTCCCGGTATCCGCCCGGGTGACCGGGGGCACCCGGAGGACGGCGCTGCATACGGGCCGCGTTGGCGCCGATGGGTGAGGCGCCGGGGCGGCCGGGAAGGCCCAGGTTGGTGCGGGTGCCGGTGACGACATAGCCCTTGACGCCGCCGGCCAGGGCGTTGCGTACGGCACCGATGTCATCGGCCGCGGACAGCGCGAGGCCGTTGGGCCAGCCCGCCGCCCGGGTCTCCGACAGCAGCGTGAGGCCGGAGCCGTCGGGAAGGTGGACGTCGGCAACGCAGATGTCGCGCGGGTTGCCGACGCGGGGACGGGCCTCCGCGATGGACGACGCCTCGATCACGTCGCGCACTCCGAGGGCCCACAGGTGGCGGGTGACGGTGGAGCGGACGCGAGGGTCGGCCACGACGACCATGGCCGTCGGCTTGTTCGGGCGGTAGGCGACCAGGCTCGAAGGTTGCTCGAGGAGAACAGACACCGGGCCTCCTGGGGGAGTGGCGGGGGACGGAAGCCGGCTGGGGGGAGCCGGAATGATCCGTGTTTGAAGGGTCACTGACCTCTTCGGCAGTAATCCGGCGGGACTTTAGACTTTGATCACGATTTAGTTAGGGGCAATTCGGGCAAATCGGATGCATGATCGATCAGGGTCGGTCCCCAGTACGCACCGAGGTGATCAGAGCCGTACGCGAAGCCGACCGGACCGCCACAGCGGACCTCGTCAGGGGGAGACGGCGCGGCGGGCGCGGCGCCCGCCGCGCAGCGGAACGATCACCGGGACCGGCGGTGCCGGAGCACGCACGCCGCGGCCCGGTCGCGGGGAATGCCGAGGTCAGCGCGGCTGTGCGCCACGGCGCTGGGGCAGCGGGACGATCCCGCCGCGCGTCGTCATGTCGAGCGGGGCCGGCGGCAGGCCCGCCACCTGGCACAGCAGATCGCACCAGGCCGACAGGTGTGCCGCCAGATCCGGCACCCCGCCGGGGCCCTCGGCCGGCGTCCAGGAGGCCCGGATCTCGATCTGGGTCGCCGGCTCACGCGCCGCGAGCCCGCCGAAGTAGTACGAGCCGGCCCGGGTGACCGTCCCGCTCGGTGCGCCGTAGTGCACCCCGCGCGCGTCCAGTGCGCCCGTGAGCCACGACCAGGACACCTCCGGCAGCAGCGGATCGGTGCCCATCTCCGGCTCCAGCTCGGCTCGCGCCAGCGTCACCACGCGGAATGTGCCCTGCCAGGTCTCGTCCCCGGCCGGGTTGTGCAGCACCACCAGCCGCCCGTCCGCCAGGTCCCGGTCCTCGCCGTCCGGACCCGCGCCGCGCTCGACGACCGCCGCCTCCAGTGCGTACGCGAACGGGGCGAGCCGTTTCGGGGCGGGTGTCGGATCGATCTCGATCTCCGGCCGCAGCCGTGCCGCGCGGAGCGCTTCGACCGCCTGACGGAAGGGGATCGGGGCCTCGTCCGCGCTGTCCGCGAGGTGTTCATGAGCCGCAGCCATGCCCGGAAGATTAGGCGGAACCGGGCCCGCATACGGGGAGGACACCCGGTGCGCGCGTCGCCCATTCGGAGGTGCCCCCGGGCGCATGCGGAGATATCGGCCACCTGCCCCGATCGCGGGTGGGCCGCCGTGCGAAGATTTGGGGCGTGAGCGCCAACCAAAGCCCTGCGGGCCAGCAGCAGACCGGTACGGAAGACTCGGCTTTCCTCAAGGCATGCCGGCGGGAGCCGGTGCCGCACACCCCGGTGTGGTTCATGCGCCAGGCCGGGCGCTCACTGCCCGAATACCGCAAGGTCCGCGAGGGCATCGCGATGCTCGACTCGTGCATGCGGCCCGAGCTGGTCACCGAGATCACGCTGCAGCCCGTGCGCCGCCACAACGTCGACGCCGCCATCTACTTCAGCGACATCGTCGTCCCCCTCAAGGCCATCGGCATCGACCTCGACATCAAGCCCGGTATCGGCCCGGTCGTCGAGAACCCGATCCGCACCCGCGCCGATCTGGAGCAGCTGCGCCGCCTGGAGCCCGGCGACGTCGCGTATGTCACCGAGGCCATCGGCATGCTCGTCCGCGAGCTGGGCGGCACCCCGCTGATCGGCTTCGCCGGTGCGCCCTTCACGCTCGCCAGCTACCTCGTCGAGGGCGGCCCCTCGCGCAACCACGAGCGCACCAAGGCGATGATGTACGGCGACCCGCAGCTGTGGGCCGACCTCCTGGACCGGCTCGCCGACATCACCGCCGCCTTCCTCAAGGTCCAGATCGCGGCCGGGGCGAGCGCGGTGCAGCTCTTCGACTCCTGGGTCGGCGCGCTCTCGCCGGCCGACTACCGCCGCTCCGTGATGCCGGCCTCCGCCAAGGTCTTCCGGGCGGTCGAGGGCCTGGGCGTCCCGCGGATCCACTTCGGTGTCGGCACCGGTGAACTCCTCGGCCTGATGGGCGAGGCGGGCGCGGATGTCGTCGGCGTCGACTGGCGGGTCCCGCTGGACGAGGCGGCCCGCCGCGTCGGCCCCGGCAAGGCGCTCCAGGGCAATATCGACCCGGCCGTGCTCTTCGCCCCCCGCGAGGCCGTCGAGACCAAGGCCCGTGAGGTCCTCGACGCGGCCGCCGGCCTGGAGGGCCACATCTTCAACCTCGGCCACGGCGTCCTGCCCACCACCGACCCGGACGCGCTGACCCGCCTGGTCGAGTACGTGCACACGCAGACGGCGCGCTGAGCGGAACCGCTCCCGCCCCCGGGGCGTCGTCGAGATCATGCACGCCTCCGCCGACGCCCCGATAGCCGGCCTCGCCGCCGCCTGGCAGCTGGTCGACCACCGCTCCACGGCCGCGACGGCCGATCCCCTCGTCCTCGACTGTGCCCACCGGCTCGCCGCCGACCCGGCCGGCGAACGCGCCGCCGAGTGGGTCTACGGGCTGCTCTCGATGACCCGCTACCTCGCCACGAGGGCGGGCGACGCGACGGCCGGGCAGGTCGCGGAAGCGCTGCGCACGGCGGCCCGCGCCCTGGACGGCCCGCCCTGCGACCACCGCACGCACCCCTGCGAAAGCGCCCTGGAGCAGCTCGATTTCGATGAGCTCCGGTTGGCCGGCAGCGCTCCGGACGTGGTGCTCCTCGGCAACGGCACGCCGACCGGAGCGGACCCGGAGTGGCAGGAGCCGGGCACCAAGGAGGAGTACCGCTGCCCGCACGCCGTCGCGGGGTTCGCGCGGATCGCCGCCGAGATCATCGCCCCCGGCACACCGGAGGGCATTCCCGAGCGCGTTCCGCACCACCACGAGGACGCCATCGATGACCTCGCGTCCGTCCTGCACGGCTATCCGCGCGGCGGCGTCGAGCCCGCCTACGAGATCACCGCCGGCACCGGCCTCCCCGCGCACCCCACCACGGGGGCCCTCGCCGGGCACCTCGTCCTGCTCCACGCCGCATGCTGGGAAGCCGCTTCCGGGACGATCCGGCCGCGCTGGGTGCTCGACGACATGATCGGGACGCTGGAAGACGCGCTGCGGGCGCTGGAGGGCGCGACCTGTTCCCACGGCGACGGCGCACACCCCGAGCTCTCGGGCGACCCGGAAACCGACGCCGGCACCGGCTACCACCTCCTCACCCCGGGCGGCCGCGCCCGGCTCCAGCGGAGCTACGAGGACGGCTTCGCGGACGCGCCACCCGCCGCCTGGACCTGCCGCGCCCATCTGCGGGCGCTCGCCCACGAGACCCTCGGCCCGCTCACCACGGCCCGCGACCGGTTCTTCGGCGAGCGCCGGACGGAGTACCTGGACGCGGAGTGCCTGCGCCCTGACGGGACGTGGGACGCGGCGCGGCTGGCGGGGGTGCTGCGGAGCGCTGCCGAGGGCGAGGAGCGGACCGAGGACCTCGGGCTGTGGGCCGGACGCCGCTTCGTACGCGGCCCCGGCGCCGCCCACGAACGGCTCGTGCTCTTCCTGACCGTGTGTCACAGCCTCGACTGCGCCTACCCGGACCCGCCGCCGTCCGTCTACCGCGAACTGCGCCCCGTCCTGGAGAGCGCCGTCGCGGCGGTGCCGGAGACATGCCCGCACGGGGACGCACACCCGGGAGCGGGGGCCGGTCTGCCCGGCGGGGCCGGTGAGCACCTCGCCCACCTCTTCGCCCCGGAGAGCTTCCCCGCCCCGAAGGGCGCGCGGGAGCCGGACGCCTGGGCCTGCCCCCGGAACCTCGCGCCGCTCGCCGAGGAGTGGCTGCAGTGGTGCGACACCTGGGACGAGGCCGCGGAGGACGGGTACGGCGAGGACGACGACTGAGCCGGGGCGCACTGAGCCGGGACGTACTGAGCCGGGGCGCGCGGGCGTCCGTGGTGCGGCGTCAGGCTCCGGCGTCCCGTACGGCGCCCGCCGCCTTGCGGGCCGCCACCAGGACGGGGTCCCAGACCGGGGAGAACGGCGGGGCATAGCCGAGGTCGAGGGCGGTCATCCGCTCCACCGTCATTCCGGCCGTGAGCGCCACCGCCGCGATGTCCACCCGCTTGCCGGCGCCCTCGCGGCCGACGATCTGCACCCCCAGCAACCGGCCCGTACGGCGCTCGGCGAGCATCTTGACGTGCATCGGGCGGGCGCCCGGGTAGTAGCCGGCGCGGTTGGTGGCCTCGACGGTCACCGTGACGAAGCGCAGCCCGGCGGCGTGCGCCTGGCGCTCCAGCAGCCCCGTCCGGGCGATCTCCAGATCGCAGACCTTGCTGACGGCCGTGCCGACGACACCGGGGAAGGTGGCGTAACCGCCGCCCACATTGGCGCCGATGACCTGCCCGTGCTTGTTGGCGTGGGTGCCCAGCGCGATATGGCGGGTGCGCCCGGAGACCAGGTCCAGGACCTCCACACAGTCGCCGCCGGCCCAGAGGTGGTCCTGGCCGCGGACCCGCATCGCGAGATCGGTGAGCAGCCCGCCGGACTCGCCCAGCGGCAGCCCGGCCGCGGCGGCGAGCGTGGTCTCGGGACGGACGCCCATGCCCAGCACGACCACATCCGCCGGGTACTCGGCGTCCTCGGTGGTGACCGCGCGGGCCCGCCCGTCCGAGTCCGTCAGCACCCCGGTGACGGTCGTCCCGCACACCGTCTCGATGCCCATTCCGCACATCGCCTCATGGACGAGCGCGCCCATGTCCGGGTCCAGGGTGGACATCGGCTGGTCGCTCCGCTCCAGGACGGTGACCTCATAGCCGCGACGGATCAGAGCCTCGGCCATCTCCACCCCGATGTAGCCCGCGCCCACGACGACCGCCCGCCGGCCGGACGACGCGTCGAGGGTGTCCAGCAGGGCCTGGCCGTCGTCGAGGGTCTGCACACCGTGCACCCCCGGCGCGTCGATCCCCGGCAGATCGGGGCGGAGCGGCCGCGCGCCGGTCGCCAGCACCAGCTTGTCGAAGCCGGTCCATGACTCCCGGCCGCCGTTGTCCAGCTCCCGGGTGCGCACCCGGCCGCGGTCCAGGTCGAGTTCGGTGACCTCGGTGCGCATCCGCAGATCGATGTCCCGGGCGCGGTGCTCCTCGGCCGTACGGGCGATCAGCGCGTCCGGGCCGTCGACCGCGCCGCCCACCCAGTACGGGATGCCGCAGGCGGAGTACGAGGTGAAGTGGCCGCGCTCGAACGCGGTGATCGCCAGCTCGCCGGGCTTCCGCAGCCGGCGCGCCTGCGATGCCGCGGCCATCCCCGCCGCGTCGCCCCCGACCACCACCAGCCGCTCCGCCGCCATGCCGTGTGCCCCTTCGTCGGGTGGTGCCTCGTCGTGTGGGTGCGCCGGTGCCACCGTCTGCTGGACGTCTGCCCGGGTCCGTCACGTTACGGCCCGTACGGCGTCCGCGGGGGCGGCCGGGGCCTGCGCCGCGCGGCGGAAACCGGCCGCTCCGGCATCGGGGCGGGTGCTCAGCGCTCCAGGACCAGTGCGAGTCCCTGGCCCACGCCGATGCACAGCGCGGCGAGCCCGGTACCCGAGCCCAGGGCGGCGAGTTGGTGGGCGACCGAGCCCGCGAGACGGGCACCGGACGCGCCCAGCGGGTGGCCGATGGCGATGGCGCCGCCGCGCGGATTGACCACCGCGGGGTCGAGTTCCGGCCACTGCCCGATGCAGCCCAACGCCTGGGCCGCGAACGCCTCGTTGAGCTCGAAGGTCGCCACGTCGTCGAAGCCGCGCCCGGACCGCTCCAGCGCGCGCCGTACGGCCTCCACCGGGCCCAGGCCGAACAGCTGCGGCTCGATGCCGGTCACCGCGCTCGCGCGGATACGGGCCAGCGGCTCCCGCCCGGTGGCCCGCAGCCCCTCCTCGTCGACCAGCAGCAGCGCGGCCGCACCGTCGTTGAGCGGCGAGGAGTTCCCGGCGGTGACCGTGCCGCCGGCCGTACGGAACACCGGCTTCAGCTTGGACAGCGACTCCAGGGAGGACGCCTCCCGGATCGTCTCGTCGCGCACCAGGTCCACATCCGGCAGCGGCACGACCTCGGCGTCGTAGGCGCCCTCCTGCCAGGCACGCACCGCCTTCTGGTGGCTGGCCAGCGCGAACACGTCCTGCTGTTCGCGGGTGATGCCGTGCTGGTCGGCGATCTGCTCGGCGCCCTCGCCCAGCGCGACCGTCCACTCCGGCTTCATCCGCGGATTGACCATCCGCCAGCCCAGCGTCGAGGAGAACATCTCCTGATGGCCCGCGGGGAAGGCCCGTTCGGGCTTGCGCAGCACATAGGGCGCACGGCTCATCGACTCCACGCCGCCCGCCACCGCGATATGCGCATCGCCGTGCGCAATGGCACGGGCCGCCTGGATGACGGCCTCCAGACCCGAGCCGCACAGCCGGTTCACGGTCACGCCGGGGACGGTCACCGGCAGCCCGGCGAGCAGGACCGCCATCCGCGCCACATTGCGGTTGTCCTCGCCCGCGCCGTTCGCATCGCCGAAGCAGACGTCGTCGATCCGCGCCGGATCGAGGTCCGGAGTGCGGTCCACCAGGGCCTTGACCACATGGGCGGCGAGATCGTCGGGCCGTACCCCGGCCAGCGCGCCGCCGTACTTGCCGACGGGGGTCCGTACGGCATCGACGATGTACACATCCCGTACGCGTGGGTCGGTCATCAGGCGCTGTCCTCGCTGTCCCGGCTCGACGTCGGTGGGGCGGTACGAAGATCGCCGCCCGCCGACCATGAGTCTTTGCCCGACACCGCCCGCTGTCAACGGGGCTCTCGGTCACCTTCCCCGGCCGCGCCGGACGCTCCGGCCGGCTCAGTGGCCGCGGGCGCGTCCGCCGAGTGGTTCGCCGGCGCCGGGGCCGGCCCGCCGGACGTCCGTTGCCGGCGCCGCGTCACCGGCAGCCGGTCGCGGACCAGCCGCCACAGCGCCCACACCAGGCCCGCGGCCACCGCGAACGGCAGCACCGCCCCGATCGCCACCAGCACCCACCGCACGGCCGTCACGAAGGCGTGCCAGCCGCCGGACAGCGCCTCGCCGAACGAGGCGGGCCGGTCGTCGTTCCGCTCCTCGGACGCGGCGTCCGGCTGCCGCAGCAGCAGCGTGACGGTGGCCATCCCGGTGCGCTCCTTGAGCGACTTCAGCTGTGCCTCCAGCGACTCCAGATTCGCCTCCCGGGTGCTCAGTTCCGACTCCAGGGAGACGACGTCGCCGATCGTCGTGGCCTTCTCCATCAGCGCCCGGATCCGCGACACACTGGCCCGCTGCGACCTGATCCGGCTGTCGGTGTCCACCACCTGATCGGTGACGTCCTTCGCCGAGACCTCACGGGAGAGCAGCTTGCCCAGCCCGGCCAGCCGCCCCAGCACCGCGTCGTACTCCGCCGGCGGCACCCGCAGCACGATCCGCGACCGGTCATGCCCGTCGGCGTCCCGGTCGGTGGTCTCGTCGGCGGTGTAACCGCCCGCGCCGTCGACCGCCGACCGCGCCCTGGTCAGCGCCGCCGCGACGTCCTCGGTCTGCACGGTGACGGTCGCGGTCCGGATGATCTGCGAGGGCGCGGCCTTCGGGGCCCTGCCCGCCCGGCTGTCCGGGCGCGCGGTGCCGCCGTCCGCGGCCGCCCCGCCGCTCTGCCGCTCGCCCGCGGCCCGGCTCGGTGCGGCCGGCGCCTTGCCGGAGACCGCCGCGTCCCGGGCGCTGTCGCCGCCCGAAGCGCTGCACCCGGCGACCGCCAGCGAGACGGCGAGCAGCACCCCCGCCGTGGCACCCCGCCGGCCCGTCGCGGCCCACCCCGCCTGCACTCCCCCTGCCCGCACCGCTCCCCGCATGACGCTCCCCCTCGAAGTGGCGTGCCGTTGTTGGCCCTTCGACGGACCGCGGCCCACCGGGGTTGCCGTCCCCGCATCGCGATCCGGTCACGGTCGTGTCGGTGGGCTCTGAGAGAGTGGAGACATGAGCGCAGCGCACACCCGTACGGGCCGGGAGCCCGGTCATGCCGTCGTCATCGGTGGAGGCATCTCCGGACTGGCGGCCGCGCACCGCCTGCTCGAAGGCGGCGCCCGGGTGACCGTCCTGGAGGCCTCCGGCCGGCTCGGCGGCAAGCTGCACGCCGGCGCGATCGCGGGCGTCCCGGTCGATCTCGGCGCCGAATCGATGCTGGCCAGGCGCCCGGAGGCGGTGGACCTCGCGCGCGCCGTCGGGCTCGGCGACCGGCTGCAGCCGCCCGCCACGGCCACCGCGTCGCTGTGGACCCGCGGTGCGCTGCGCCCGATGCCCAAGGGGCATGTGATGGGCGTGCCCGGGGATCTGGGTCTGCTCGCCGCCTCCGGGGTGATCTCGCCGGACGGGATGGCGCGGATCGCCGAGGACGAGACGCTGGCGCGGACCGAGGCCGGTGAGGATGTCGCGGTCGGCGAGTATGTCGCCGCCCGGCTCGGCCGGGAGGTCGTCGACCGGCTCGTCGAGCCGCTGCTCGGCGGCGTCTACGCGGGCGACGCCTACCGCATCTCGATGCGCGCCGCCGTCCCGCAGCTCTTCGAGGCCGCCCGGACGCAGCGTTCCCTGATCGAGGGCGTACGGGCCATCCAGGCGCGCGCCGCCGCCACCGCCCCGCCGGAGGGGACCCCGCCGGTCTTCATGGGCATCGACGGCGGGATCGGCACACTCCCGGCCGCCGTCGCCGACGCCGTGCGCCGGGCCGGCGGCGAGATCCTCCTCGGGACGCCCGTCGAGGAGCTCCGATGGGCCGCCGGGGAGGGGTGGCGGATCCGCCTCGGCGACCGGACGATCGCGGCCGACGCGGTCGTCATGGCCGCGCCCGCGGGCGCGGCGGCGGGCCTGCTGCGCGCGGACTGCCCCGCCGCGGCCACCGCGCTGGACACCGTCGACTACGCCTCGATGGCGCTGGTCACCATGGCCTTCCGCCGCGCCGACCTGGACCGGGTGCCCGACGGCAGCGGCTTCCTGGTACCTCCCGTCGACGGTCACCGCATCAAGGCCTCCACCTTCGCCAGCCACAAATGGGGCTGGATCGACGCCGCCGACCCCGGCCTGTTCGTGCTGCGCACCTCCCTCGGCCGGTACCACGACGCCGCCGACCTCCAGCGCGACGACTCCGAACTCGTCGCACTCTCGCTCGCCGACCTCGGCGCGGCGGTCGGCCTGACCGCCCGGCCGGTGGCGAGCACGGTCACCCGCTGGGAGGGCGGACTGCCGCAGTACTCCGTCGGCCATCTGGAGCGGGTCGCCAGGATCCGCGAGGCGGTCGCCCGGATGCCGGGTGCGCTGCGGGTGTGCGGCGCGGTCTACGACGGCGTCGGCATCCCGGCCTGCGTCGGCTCGGCGCGCCGCGCCGCGGACGAGCTCCTCGGCACCCTGACGCCGGACTCCGTCCCCGCCGAGTGAGAATGGACAACATGACAGACGCTTCCACTCCCGCTTCCGCGCCGCAGACCCCCGCGGCGCCCGAGAAGGTGCCGCACGCCGGCAAGAAGGCCAAGGACCTCAACGAGGTCATCCGCTACACCCTCTGGTCCGTGTTCAAGCTGCGCGACGTCCTCCCGGAGGACCGCAGCGGCTACGCCGACGAGGTCGAGGAGCTGTTCGCGCAGCTCGCGGCCAAGGACGTGGTGGTTCGCGGCACCTACGACGTGTCCGGTCTGCGGGCCGACGCGGACCTGATGATCTGGTGGCACTCGGAGAGCTCGGACGCCCTCCAGGAGGCGTACAACCTCTTCCGCCGGACCCGTCTCGGCCGCGCGCTGGAGCCGGTGTGGTCGAACATGGCGCTGCACCGCCCCGCCGAGTTCAACAAGTCGCACATCCCGGCCTTCCTGGCCGACGAGCAGCCGCGCGCCTATGTGAGCGTCTACCCCTTCGTGCGCTCCTACGAGTGGTACCTCCTCCCCGACGAGGACCGCCGCCGGATGCTGGCCGACCACGGCAAGATGGCCCGCGGCTTCCCGGACGTGCGCGCCAACACCGTGCCGTCCTTCTCGCTCGGCGACTACGAGTGGGTGCTGGCGTTCGAGGCCGATGAGCTCTACCGCATCGTCGACCTGATGCGTCATCTGCGCGGCTCCGAGGCGCGGATGCACGTCCGCGAGGAGATCCCGTTCTACACGGGGCGGCGCAAGCCCGTCTCCGAGCTGGTCGCGGGTCTGGCGTAACCGGACCGCGCGCGTCCGGCCGGGGACCCCGGACACGGCGCCGCGGGCCGCCCCCTGGGGGACGGCCCGCGGCACCACCGGTCCTCGGCTACTTCCCCGGCAGTGCGTGCTGCGCCCGGGTCGCCTGCTGGCCCGGCACCGGCTCCGCGCGCGGTCCGCAGTAGACCTTGTGCGCCGGGACCTTCCCGTGCAGCAGATACGCCTCGGCGTACTTGTTCACACAGGCGTTGTCGTTGAACGCGACGCCGTGCGTGCCCGCGCCGTTCTCGGTGACCAGCGAGGAACCGGGCAGCCGGCGCTGCAGCTCCAGCGCCCCCGGGTACGGCGTCGCCGCGTCCCGCTCGGCCGCCAGCAGCAGCACCGGCGGCAGCGCACCGGGCTCCGTGTGGACATCGAGAGGACCGCGCCGCCCGTGGAGCGCGTCGTCGACCTGGGTCCGGGCCGCATGGCCGGCGACATCCACCAGGTCCTGCCCGGCCGCGGGGTGGTCCGCGCGGCGCACCGCGGCGTCGAGCTCGGCCGCGGCCGACGCCGACCGGTCGGGCCAGTAGGCGCACGGCAGATTCATCCAGGCGTTGTCCCAGGTCTCGAACGGGGCGATCCGGGCGATCTCGGTGTTGTCCCGGTCCCAGGTCCCCCAGTCGCGTGGCCAGGGCGCGTCATTGCACTCCACGGCGGTGTAGACGGCGTTGCTGTTCTCGTCGGCGGCGGCGCCGGCGGCCCGGGGCAGGGCCTGGGCGAGCAGCGGCTTGGGGTCACCGTGCAGGTACCCCGAGAGCGCCTCGGCGCGCATCGGCCAGAAGGCGTCGTTGTAGCCGGTCTTGAGGAACGCCGACTGCAGCTGGCCGGCGCCGATCTTCCCGTTGAGCGGCTTGCGGCGCAGCTTGTACGCGGCCTTGTCGTAGGAGTGCTGCACCGCCTTCTTGGTCGTGCCGAGGTGGTACTGCTTGTCGTGCCGGGCGACCCAGCCCAGCCAGTCGCCCCAGCGGCGCTCGAAGGCGACGTCCTGGTCGAGGTTGTTGCGGTACCAGATCTTCCGGGGCGAGGGATTGACGACGCTGTCGAAGATCATCCGCCGGACGTGACCGGGGAAGAGCGTCGCATAGACCGCACCGAAGTACGTCCCGTACGAGGCGCCCATGAACGTCAGCTTCTTCTCGCCGAGCGCGGCCCGCAGCATGTCCAGGTCGCGGGCGTTGTTGATGGAGTTGTAGTACGGCAGGTCCGCGCCGGCCCGGCGGACGCAGCCGCGGGCGTACTCCTTGGCCTCCGCCCGCTTCTGGCGCTTGAAGGCCGCATCGGGGTGCATCCGGCTGTCGGAGGGCGCCTTGGCGAACTCCTTGGGGTCCTGGCACGACAGCGGTGCCGAGCGGCCGACGCCGCGCGGCGCATAGCCCACGAAGTCATAGGCGCGAGCGAGCTTGCTCCATTTGGGGAGCGCCCCGTAGAGCGGGAACTCCATGCTGGACGCGCCGGGGCCGCCGGGGTTGAAGACCAGGGCGCCCTGCCGTTCGCCGCGCGCCGTGGCGCGGATCCGGCTGACGGTGAGGTGGATCTTCTTGCCGTCGGGGCGTGCATAGTCGAGAGGAACGGCGAGCCGGCCGCACTCGACGGACGACGGCAGATGCTCCACCGCCGCGCAGCGGCCGAATTCGATGCGGTGCGCAACGGGCGCGGGTGGCGCGGCGGCGGCCCCCGTGGCGCCGCCTGCCGGGGCAGTGGCGAGGGCGGTCACCATCAGCGACCCGATGGTGCCGTACAACGCAAGTGCTCTCACTGGCCGTCCCTTCGTGTGTGCATACAAAAGGGATAGTTGGGGCGCTGATTGTCGTTGTAAAGCACCTGGCTCCGGTGTCGGAGGCTATGCCCCGGAAGAGTGGAGCGCCGCGCGCAAGGCGGGATCGGTGAGGGCGGCGGGGCCGCGGAGGGCGAGAGTGACGAGGGAGGCGGGCGTGGCAGCGGTGGCGGGGGAGTGGCCGATGTCGGGCAGTCGCCGTTCGCCGGCGGTGGTGGCCCAGTCGCTGTACGGGTGGAGCTCGAAGCGGGCCACGGCCCAGGTGCCGAGGGTGAGGATCAGCGGCAGCGAGAACCAGGCCAGGAGCAGCCCGCCGTCCGCGCCGTCCGGTGCCGTCCAGTAGGACGCCGCGGCGGCCGGCAGCACCAGGAGAGCGGCGCCCCGCACCAGGCGGACGGCACCGGCGACGCCCGGACGGACCGCGGCGGGCAGCGCCAGCCCGTCGGTCACCAGCCGGTCGGCCACCTCCCGCACCGCGTCGTCGCCGGTCAGGGCGTCCCGTATGGCCGGTATGCGGCGCTGCCCGTCGGGCCCTATGGCGCTGAGGGTGGCGCGCTCGACGGCGTCCTTGCCGACCGGGTCGACGACGGTGGCCCAGCCGGTGTCGGCGAGCAGCAGGCGTCGCTGCTGGGCCATCAGCACCAGCACCACATCGGCGAGCCGGTGCGGGCCGCCGGAGAGGTACGCCATTTCGTACAGGGTCAGCCCGGGGCCACGGCGGCCCACGGCGGCCGTCTCCGGGACGGTGTCGGGCGGCTGCGGGGCCGGCCCGGAGGTGGCGCGGGCGGCGGCGACCGCCGCGCGGCAGAGCAGCGCACAGGACAGCACCGCCGCCGAACAGGCGACGAGGAGGAAGAGCAGCCACATGTCGGTATTTTTATGCGAGGCGACACGATGACCGCCACAAAGTTTCTCAGTATGCGGGCAGTTGCCCGGCGTCAGCTGTCCGGCGGCCGGAACCGCCGCCGCGGCCGGATTCGGCGCCGCGGCCGGGTTCGCCGCCGCGGCTCGAACCGCCCCGGGACGACGAGCTGCCACCGGGCGACGAGCCGCCTCCCACAGCTCGCACCGCTTGGGGCTACGGCATCGCGGTCACCTCGGGCCCCGGAAGAGCCGCAGGGCGCGTGCCAGCCGGGCCGCGGGCCGGGCGGACGGCGGCTTCGGGCCCGCGCGGTCCCGCCACCAGCGCGCCAACTGCCGCCGCGCGGCCGGGTCTTCGGGCCGCCCCTGGGTCAGCAGATGCGCCGCGAAGTCCAGGGCGTCCTGGCGGTAGCCGCCGCTCATGGGCCGGTTCCGGGCATGGTCCGCAAAGGCCGCCCAGTAGTCCGCGCCGAGGATCTCGGGCAGCTCGGGCGCGACCTTGGCGACCACCTCGGCCCGCTTGGCGGCCAGCGCCCGGCTCTGCACCCGCAGCCGGGTCCGGTCGAAGCCCTCGGGGGCGGGCGTTCCGGCGACCAGCGCGGACAGCAGCGCGGTCTGCGCCAGCGCCAGCCGCTGACGCGCCGCGTCGGTGCCGGTGCCGGTGCCTGTGCCGGTGCCCGCATCGCCACCCGTGGTGACCACTTGGGCCGGGGTGTCCGGGTGGGTGCCCGCATCCGGGTGGGTGCCCACGTCCGGGTGGGTGCCCACGTCCGGTGCGGTGTCCGGCACCGGTGCGGTCTCCGGCATCGGTGTGGAGTCCGGCCACGGCGCGGTGTCCGGCTCCGGCGCGGTGTCCGGCACCGCCTCAAGCCGCCCGGTCATGGCGGGCCTCCTTCAGCACGGTGCGTATCGCATCGAGTTCGCCGGCCAGTTCCCCGCCTTCGGGGAAGTCGTCGTCCCGCTCCAGCAGCACCCCGGGCGGGGTGGTCCGGGCACACAGTTCGGCGAGGACGTCCAGCACGGGCCGGGTCACCGGGTGGGCATGGCTGTCGTGCCACACTCCGTCGCGCTCCACCCCGCCCGCGACATGGACGTAGGCCAGCGCCTCCAGCGGCAGTTCGTCGAGGGCGACCGCCGGGTCCTCGCCGCGGTTGATGTGGTTCGTGTGGAGATTGGCGACATCGATGAGCAGCCGCACCCCGGTCCGCTCGACGAGCTCGGCCAGGAACTGCCCCTCGGTCAGCTCTTCGCCCGGCCAGTTGATGAGCGCGGCGATGTTCTCCAGCGCCAGCGGCACCGGCAGGGCGTCCTGGGCGATCCGTACGTTCTCGCACAGTACGTCCAGCGCGTCATGCGTACGCGGTACGGGCAGCAGATGCCCGGCCTCCATACGGGGCGAGGCGGTGAGCGGCCCGCCCGCCCGGACGAAGGCGATGTGCTCGGTGACCAGCGGTGCGCCGAGCGCCTCGGCGCGCTCGGCGAGCGCGGTCAGCCGGCCGGGGTCCGGACGGTCGGCACCGCCGAGGCCCAGCGAGACCCCGTGCGGGATCACGGTCGTGCCGCGCTCGCGCAACTCCTGCAGGGCGGACGGCAGATGGCCCGGGCAGATGTTCTCCGCCACCACCTCGACCCAGTCCACCCCGGGCAGCTCCGCGATCTCCGCGGCGATTTCCGGCCGCCAGCCGATTCCCGTACCCAGGCGCTCCATGGCTCCCCCTCTCGCTCCGTGGTGTCGGTACTCATGCCGCGTGAGGGCGGCCCGAACCCTGCACCGGCCGAGTTCAGAGGTTGATTTGAGCTTCACCGGCACCCCCGCGGGGCCGCACGGTCCCGCGGGGGGCCCTGCTCCGCCGCACCACGGTGACCGGCCGGAGCCGCGCCCCGACGGTGGCCTGATCGGACCGGGCACCGGGCCCGGCGGTGCCCCGGCCTGCTCACCTCTCAGCCGGTGCGCGGCAGCGCCTCACGGGTGGGACCGCCGGGCGACTGTGCCAAGTAGCCGGCGAGGGTGCCGCGGGTGCGTCGAAGGTTGTGTATGTGCTCGTCCACGGCCGTCATCTCGCCCTGGAGGACGGCCCGCAGATCGGCGCACCAGTCGAACTCCGGCGCTTCCTGCGCCTCCCCCCGGACGCATGGCAGCACCGAACGGATCACCTCGGTGGACAGGCCCGCGTCCAGCAACGCGCGCACGCGCCGCACGGTGACGACCGCGTCCTCGTCGTAGTCCCGGTAGCCGTTCTGCTCGCGTCTGACGTCCAGGAGGCCCTGCGCCTCGTAGTACCGCAGCAATCGTGCCTTGACCCCGGTACGCCGGGACAACTCCCCGATCAGCATGGTGCCCCGCCCATCGCATCCGAGCTTCGTGATTGACCCTCGCGCCAGGCCTTCGCGCTTGACCTTCGCGCTTGACCTTCGCATCGATGTCAAGCCTTAACGTCCTCCACCGAACGGGTATTCCGCACAGGTGCCTGACTGATGACTGGCTGATGCTGGAGTGATGCACGATGTCTTTCGTTGTTCAACGTAACGGTGTGGCGGCGACCGCAGAGGAGCTGGCGCCCCTCGCCTTCGCGGGATACGCCCACTTCACCGCCCTGCAGGTCCGGGACGGCCGGGTCCGGGGCCTCGACCTCCACCTGGAGCGGCTGCGGTCCGCCTCCCTGGAGATGTTCGGGCGGGCACTGCCCGACGACCGGGTCCGTACCTACCTGCGGACGGCGTTGCGGGCCGGTCCGGCTGACCTCTCGCTGATCGCCACGGTCTACTCCCCGGCAGGCGAGTTCACCGTGGCCGGACCTGAGGTGGAGCCTGAGCTGCTGGTCCGTACGGCACCGGCGGCAACCGGCCCCGAGGGACCGCTGGCCCTGGCGGCGGTCGAGCACGAACGGGAGCTCCCGGCCGTGAAACATGTCGGCGAGGTGGCCAAGACGTATCGCCTGCGCCAGGCCGTCGAACAGGGCTATGACGATGCGGCCTTCGTCGACCGGCGGGGCCGGCTGAGCGAGGCCACCATTTGGAACCTTGCCTTCTGGGACGGCAGCAGCGTGGTGTGGCCTGCCGCCGACATGCTGACGGGCACGACGATGGGCATCATCCGCCGCCAACTGGAACACCTCGGTGTTCCCCAGCGCACCGAGGAAGTCTCCCTGGACGACCTGCCCGCGCTGGCCGGAGCGGTCGTCATGAACTCCTGGACCCCCGGAATCCCGGTACACCGCATCGGCTCGGTCCCCCTGCCGGACGCCCCGCTGTTCCTGAAGCAGCTGCACCGGGCTTATGAGGCGGAACCTTCCCTGCTGGTGTGACGGTCGGGGCGGGCGCGCGCGTGGTCCTCCCCGTGGGGAACGGGCAGTACTGGTACCTCACGCCCATGCCGCTCCCGTATCGCATCGGGACGCAGTGGTCCGCCTACGGCCGTCGTACGCGCGGGACTACGGCCGACGTACGCGGGGGAGAGGACAGAAGCGATCGTCCCCCTCGACCACAACGGTGTTCCCGGGCGCGATCTCCGTGAACCCGGCGTCGCGCACCACGGGCAGACCGCTGCGGGTGAGCGCGTCCCACTCCGTGCGCCCGGCGGACCGCACGGAGAGCGGGAAGCCGGCCGCGCGCCAGGCCGCCCGTTCCTCCTCGGAGAGCTCCCACCACGCCAGCTGCGCGCCGTGTCCTGCCTGGGCCATCTTCTTGCCCGCCGACATCTCCAGACCGGGGTTGAACCACAGCACCGGGCCCGCGGAGGGCGGCCCGGGCGGCTGCGGATCGTCCAGCTCCGTGCCCGAGACCTGCAGGCGTGCCAGGTCCTTCGGCCAGCCGTCCAGCGGCACCGGCGGGAAGACCCGCACCTCGGCCTCGTGGCCGGTGACCGTGATGCCCGGCAGCGCCTCGGCCCGCCGCCACTCCGCGCGGCGCGCCCGCCGCACCACCTTCCGGATCCGGGCGTCCTGCCAGTCCCGTACCGCCGCGGCCCACTCGCCGTCCCCGGCCGACCGCTCGTCCGACAGCAGCACCAGCACCGCCCGCGCCGCCGTCTCCAGCGCGTCCGTACGCGCCGGCGGCGCCTCCCGCTCGATACGGACGACGAGCGGCAGCACGAACTGCGGTGCCGCGTCCCGGTCGGTCTCTGCGTGCTCGGTAGCGCTGGTGGCGGTGTTGCCGGGCTCCCCGGCGGTCTCGGTGCTGGTCACCCGAACAGTCTGCCAGCCGCCACCGACAGCGCCCCCGCCCCGCTCCCGCGCCCCCGCCCCGCTCGCGGCTTTCGAGTGGCGGGCGGGCCTCAACAAGCCAGGCGCGGGCCGCCTCGGCGTAGGGCTCAAGGTATTTGAGGCGGAAGGGGGAGTTGGGGCCGAGAACGGTGTCCCCCGCGATGCGTCCGCGGGAACGGGCGCAGCAGAAAACCGGTGTGGCTGCGGCGTTTCGCAGGGTGGTTTCAGGCATCAAGATCAGGCGTCGCCCGTCTGGAAGAGTCGCAGCCACCGTCCGGCAGCCGTGCATGCCAACGCCGCCCGCCCGGCGCGAGGTTGGGGTGCGTACGGCCGGGGGCGAACGCGCCCCCAGGCAGGCACCGGGCGGTCGCTGCGGCTACCGTCGGGTTCGGCGGGGGCCGCCAGGAGGCAGCGGAGGTGCCGGAACGCATGAGGCTCGACGGGGTGGGACGGCGGTACGGGGTGCGCGGCCCCTGGGTGCTGCGGGAGGTGGATCTCGACGTGCCCCCGCGGGCACTGCTGCGCATCGAGGGGACCAACGGCAGCGGGAAATCCACCCTGCTGCGGCTGCTCGCCGGGATCGACCGGCCCAGCACCGGACGGATCACCGGCCGCCCGCGCACCGCCTATGTGCCCGAACGCTTCCCGGTCGCCCTGCCCTTCACCGCCGCCGGCTACCTCACCCACCTCGGCCGCATCCACGGTCTGCACGGCCCCGAAGCGGCCCGCCGCGCCACCGAGTGGCTCGAACGCTTCGGGGCGGCCGGTCATGCGCACACCCGGCTGGCCGAGCTGTCCAAGGGAACGAGCCAGAAGGTCGCGGTCGCCCAGGCGCTGCTCGCCGAGCCCGGCCTTCTGGTACTGGACGAGGCCTGGACCGGTCTGGACCGGGGCGCGCGCGAGGTGCTCGACCGTGCGGTCGCCGAACGGGTCGCGGACGGCGGCACCGTCGTGTTCGTCGACCATGACCCGCAGCGGCTGGCCGGCGCCGCCGATGCTCGCTACCGGGTAGCGGACGGGCGGCTGCTGACCCAGGAGGAGGGCGGCCCGGCGGCTGGTGCGCGGACCGCGGCCGGTCCCCGCGTGCTCATCGAGGCCGAGGGCGCACCGGGGAGCCTGCCGCCTGCCGGAGCGCCGCAGCTGCCCGGCGGACCGGAGATCGCGCCCGGACCGGACGGGACGACCCGGCTGACGGTTCCGGCCGTGCACTCCGACGCCCTGCTGCGCGCCCTGCTCACCGCCCGGCCGCCCTGGCACATCCGCGCGGTCACCGCTGCCCCACCGCCGCACGACGCCCCCGGCACCGTCCCTGTGACCGACGACGCCCCCGCACCCCACGAGGCCCCCCTCCCGTGATCGCTCTCCTCCGCTATCAGGCGGCACTGCTCATCGGCTCGCACCGCTGGCTGCCGCCGGTCATCCTCTACGCCGCCTGGCTGGCCCTCGGCATCCGGAGCGGCGACCCGATCCTCGACGGGTTCGGCTATGCGGCCGGCGGACTGCTGCCGGCCGCCGTATGGCTGACCCGGGTCTGTGTCACCAACGAGCCGCCGGCCGCCCGCAATTGCGCCGCGGCCGCTGCCGGGCCCGGACGGGTGCACCTCGCCTGTGTACTGACCGCGGCCGGCACCGCCCTGCTGCTCGCACTCGTCGGCACGGCAGTGGTCGTGCTGCTGTCGGACCCGCGCTCCAACGACCATCAGGTCGCCGTTCCCGTCCTGCCCGCGGCGCTCGCCGGACTGCTCGCCGCGCTGGCGTGTCTGCTGATGGGCACCGCCGTCGGCGCGCTGAGCAACTGGCCGGTGCTGCGCAGCACCGGCTGGAGCATCCCGGCGGGTCTGCTCGCCGCCCTGCTGCTGTTGGTGCTGGGCGCCTCGCCCGCCAACGCCGCCGTATCGGGCCTGGTCACCGGCTCCGCCCACGGGACGATCAGCACCCCCTGGCTGCCGCTCGCCGCCACCGCCCTGATCGCGGCCGCCGCCGTAGCGGCCGCGTGCGCCCTCAGCTCGCGGCGCGGGTGAAGCGGGACGCGGCGCAACCAGGGCGCGGCGCAAGCGGGGCGTGACGCAACCGGGGCGCGGCAGAACCGGGGTGCGGCAGAACCGGGTGTGGCTGCTTCGGGGCGCGCCGGAACCGCGGCGCGGCTGAGCCGGCTGTGGCTGCTTCGGGGCGCGGCGCAACCGGGGCGCGGTTGAAGCGGAGGGCGCGGTTCAAGCGAGGGCCAGGGCTCTCCCCCGCCCCCTCCCCCTCCTCCCCCTTCGGGGGAGGGGGCGGGGGTGGGTTCGGGGGTGGGGGAGGGGAGGAGCGGCCGTCCGCCTGCTCCCCCCACCCCAGTCGGCCTCAGTGGTGCCAGGGCCCGGTCACCGCGAACGTCGTTCCCGGCGTATAGCAATTGACATACATCGTCCGGTGGTCGGGCGAGAACGTCACCCCGGCGAACTCGCCCCACTCCGGCTTCTGCGGGGTGCCGATGTTCTGCCGGCCGCGCGCCATCGCATAGACCTCGCCGCGCCGGGTGAGGCCGAAGACGTGCTGGGCGCCCTCGCCGTCCTCACACACCATCAGGCCGCCGCTGGGCGCGAGGCAGATGTTGTCGGGGGACTCGCCGGGGAGCTGGAGATCCGTCTTCGGACCGAAGACGACGACCTGGGTGAGCCGCCGCTTCTTCGGGTCGTACTTCCAGATCTGGCCGTAGTGGTCGGCCGCCGAGCCGTCCTCGCGGTGCGCGAAGCTGGAGACGAAGTAGACGCAGGAGCCGCCCCAGTAGCAGCCCTCCAGCTTCTGGGCGTGGGTGATCCCCTGGGGGCCGAAGTCCTGGAAGCGGATCGGGGTCTCCCGGGCGAGCGGATCGGGCACATCCACCCAGGTGACGTGGTCGAAGGTGGTGCCGGGCCGCTGGATGGTGGAGAGGTCGGGCACCCCGGGGACCCGCAGCGCCTGGAGGCGGCCGCCGGCCCGGAGCGAACCGCGGCCGCCCATCGGCTTTTCGGGCAGAAAGCGGTAGAAGAGGCCGAACGGCTTCTCGAAGGCGTCCTCGGTCTCGTAGACGATGCCGGTGCCGGGGTCCACGGCGATCGCCTCGTGCTGGAAGCGGCCCATCGCGGTCAGCGGGACCGCTCCGGTGCGCCGCGGATCGTACGGATCGACCTCGAAGATGAAGCCGTGGTCCTTGGTGTAGTTCTCCTCACCGGCCCGGAACTCGGTCTCCTCGCAGGTCAGCCAGGTGTTCCAGGGGGTGGGCCCGCCCGCGCAGTTGGTGGAGGTGCCGGCGATCGCGACCCGCTCAGAGAGGACCTTGTTGTCCCCGTCGAGTTCCAGGGCCGTACAGCCGCCCTCACCACCGGGGTCGTAGGTCAGATCGCGGACCCGGGGGACGGCCTGGCGGGAGCCCGTACGGTTCTCGTGGTTGCGGACGAGGTGGGTGCCACCACGGCGGCCGGGGAAGGCCGACATACCGTCACAGTTGCTGGGCACCTTGCCCTCCCCCGAGGGCAGCGGGTCGCCCTCCCGGGACAGGACCCGGTAGCGGAAGCCCCGGGGCAGGTCGAGCAGGCCGTCCGGGTCGGGCACCAGCGGGCCGTAGCCGCGCTGTCCCATGCTCTGGGCGGTCGCGGTCCCCGCGAAGAGCTCCGTGAGGCTCCCGGAGAAGGCGATTCCGGCCCCCAGAGCACCTGTGCGGGCCAGGATCTGACGTCGTGTCGCGGACATGGGCAACTCCCTGTTGGCGGACAGGTGGCGTGATCCGCTCGTGTGTACCATGCCGCCGGGCCGCCGGGAACCGGCCGACGGGCACCAACCGGGTGTTGCCGCTGATACGTCCTGATCCGTAAGGCAGGCCCTACCGGGCCTCGGCCACCAGGGCACCCGCGTCGCGCGCCAGCGCCGTGAGCCGGGAGATCGCCCGGTAGTACTTCTTGCGGTAGCCGCCGCGCAGCATCTCGTCGCTGAACAGCTCGTCGAAGGCCTTGCCGGAGGTCACCACCGGCACCTCGCGGTCGTAGAGCCGGTCCGCGAGGACGACCAGCCGCAGCGCCGTGGACTGGTCGGGCACCGCCTGGACATCGGTGAGGCAGACCGCCTCGATGCCGTCGCACATGGCGCCGTAGCGGCTGGGGTGCACCTTGGACAGATGCTCCAGCAGGGAGGGGAAGTCGTCGAGCGAGGCGCCCGGGGTGCGGTACGCGGTGCGCGTGACGGTCTCGTCGTCGTACGGGGCGGGTGCCTCGGGCAGACCGCGGTGGCGGTAGTCCTCGCCGTCGATGCGCAGCGGACGGAAGTGGGCGCTCAGCCCCTGGATCTCGCGCAGGAAGTCGGCGGCGGCGAAGCGGCCCTCGCCGAGCTTGCCGGGCAGCGTGTTGGAGGTGGCGGCCAGCGCCACCCCGGCGTCCACCAGCTTGCCGAGCAGGGTGGAGACCAGGACCGTGTCACCGGGGTCGTCGAGCTCGAACTCGTCGATGCACAGCAGCTTGTGTTCGCCGAGCGTCTTGACGGTCTGCTGGAAGCCGAGCGCGCCGACGAGGTTGGTCAGCTCGACGAAGGTGCCGAAGGCCTTGCGCTCGGCCGGAGCGGGGGTGGCGTGCCACAGGGAGGCGAGCAGATGGGTCTTGCCGACGCCGTAGCCGCCGTCCAGATAGACCCCGCGCGGGCCCTGGGGGGCCGCCGGCTTCCTGGCGAACCAGCGCCGCTTGCCCGCGCCCGCCCGCCCGGCGTCGATGCCGTCCGCGAAGTCGCTCAGGACCTGTACGGCCTCGGCCTGGCTGGGCTGCTGGGCATCCGGGATGTAGGTGTCGAAGCGGGCGCCCTGGAAGCGCGGCGGCGGCACCATCTCGGCGACCAGGCGGTCGGCCGGGACCTGCGGGGCGCGGGCGGTGAGGGCGGCGGGCACCGCGTCGTCCCCGTCGGCCGGCGGTGCGGCTGTCGGGTCGGGCTGCGGGGAGGAGTGCTGGGAAGGCGACACAGCCGTCCAGCCTATCTCCTGTGCGGTACCCGCCGGTCCGGTCAGCGAGGCATGTCACACTGCCGCCATGCGACGCCTGTTCCCGCTCCCCGCCCCACCCGTTCCGGCCCCTGACCTCGACCGCAGGGGAACGGGGAGCACCGACCCCACGGACCGTGAGTGGACGCTGGACGAGCTCGCCGAGGCCTATGCGTACCCGGCTGCGGACGACCCGGCGCGCTCCGGGCGGCCCGGCTGGCTGCGGGCGAACATGGTGTCCTCCCTGGACGGCGCGGCCCATCACGAGGGCCGCTCGCAGCCGCTCTCCGGCGCCGCCGACATGCGGATCTTCGGGGTGCTGCGGGGGCTCGCGGATGCCGTGGTGGTGGGGGCGGAGACGGTGCGGCAGGAGGGCTACCGGCCGGCCCGTGCCCGGGAGGCGTTCGCCGCCCGGCGGGCCGCCGCCGGCCAGGGCCCGGCCCCCGCCATCGCCGTGGTGACCGCCGGCCTCGGGCTGGACTTCACCCTGCCGCTGTTCACCGAGCCGCATGTGCCCACCGTGGTGCTGACCGGTGCGGGTGCGCCGGCGGACCGGGTGGACCGGGCCCGTGCGGCGGGCGCCGAGGTGCTGTTCGCGGGGGAGGGGCTGGGTGTCGACCCGGCCCGGGTGGCCGGGGTGCTGGCCGGGCGGGGCCACCGCCGGCTGCTGACGGAGGGCGGGCCGAGGCTGCTGGGGCAGCTGGCGGCGGCCGATGCGCTGGACGAGATGTGTCTGTCGCTGGCTCCCGTGGTCGCCGTGGGCGACGCGCCGCGGATCATGAACGGTCCCGCCGTCGCGGTTCCGGAGCGCTTCGCCCTGGCATCGGTGTTGGAAGAGGCCGGGTTCCTGTTCACTCGCTACCGTCGGTCCTGACAATCAGCGGAACTATCTGTTCCGCTTAGCTTCCGTTGGGCACACTAAAAGCCAACAGGTCCCGTGTGACGACGGGGCAGGATGGTGTCTGTCGGGCTCCGTGCCATGCGGCGCCCCGAAGAGAAGAAGGGCGTCCGTCGTGTTCACGAGCGTATTGATGATCGAGAAGCCTCTGACGCCCGTCGACGTGGAGTTTGTGACCACCCTGCACGGCGATGACCGGATCTCGTTCGTCGTGCTCATGCAGCCGCGCGGTAAGCAGGACGTGCTGCTGCGGGCCATCGACGACGTCGCCCTCGGCGAGTTCGACGATGCCGTACGGGAGGCGGAGGAACCGGGCGGCTCCCAGGCCGAGGCCCCCGCCGAGCTCGCCCTGGCGCACACCTTGCAGGCGCTGCGCGACGCCGGTTCGGAGGCCGTCGGGCAGGTGGTCGAGGACAAACCGCTGGACCTGCTGCGGTCCATCGTCGACGAGACCGGAGCGGACGAGGTGATCGTGCTGACCACCCCGCACTTCGTCGAGGAGTTCTTCCACCGCGACTGGGCCTCCCGCGCCCGTCACAAGGTCGGCGTCCCGGTCCTCAAGCTCTTCTCGCACGCGCCGGACGACCAGCCCCAGGGCACTTCCGGCAGCTGAGAAGCCGACGCCGCGGAGCCGGTCCCTCCGGAGGGACCGGCTCCGGCGTTCCCGCCCGGCCGGGCGGGAACCGCCCCGTGCGGGCGGGAGTCAGCGGCGGGCGCAGCGGTGCGGGCGGAGCCGGCCGTCCAGCACCTCGGCGACCTCGTCCGCCGCGTCCAGATGCGCCCGGTCGTGGGTGACCAGCACCGTCGCGGTGGCGCGCTCCTGGGTGAGGGTGCGCAGCAGGGTGAGCACCGCGGCGCCCCGTTCGTGGTCCAGGGCGCTGGTCGGCTCGTCCACCAGCAGCACCGCGGGCTCGTTCATCAGCGCCCGCGCGATGTTGATCCGCTGCCGCTGGCCGCCCGACAGCTGATGCGGCCGCCGCCCCGCCAGCTCCGCCAGGCCGACCGCCGCCAGTAGTTCCCGCGCCCGGACGCGCGCCGTACGGGACGGGCGGCCGTCCAGACGGGCCATCACCTCCAGCTGCTCGGCGGCCGTCAGCGACGGCAGCAGGTTCGGCTGCTGGAAGACCGTGCCGATGGTGGTGCGGCGCAGCCTCGTCAGCTCGGAGCGGCCGAGTCCCGCGGTGTCCGTGCCGTCGATCACCACCCGTCCGCGGTCCGGGCCGATCAGCGTGGCGGCGACCGCGAGCAGGCTGGACTTGCCGGAGCCGGACGGCCCGATCACCGCCGTCAGACAGCCGGCGGGCACGGTCAGCGAGACCCGGTCCAGCGCGGTCAGCCGGGCGTCGCCGTCGGGGTAGGTGAGGGTGACATCGGTCAGTTCGAGGCTCATCGGGCACTTCCCAGGGCGGTCAGCGGGTCCACGGAGGTGATGCGGCGGATGGCGAGCGCGGCGCCGGCGGCCCCCAGCGCGATCATGATCAGGGCCGGTACCAGCACGGTCGGCGGATCGAGGACGAACGGCACGGTGCCGCCGATCGCGGCGCCCACCGCTGCCACCACGGCGGTGCCCAGCGCGGTCCCGGCCACCAGCAGGACGACGGCCTGGCCGAGCGCGTCCCGCAGCAGCGAGCCGGTCGAGGCGCCCAGCGCCTTCAGCACCGCAACATCGCCGCTGCGCTGGACCGTCCACACCGTGAAGAAGGCGCCGATGACCAGCGCGGAGATGACGAACAGAAAGCCGCGCATCAGCTGCAGCGAACCGTTCTCGGCGGTGAACGAGCCGATGGCCCGCACCGCGTCGTCGGTGGTGACGGTCTTCGTGCCGAGCTCCTTGTCGGCGGCCGGCAGACCGGACGTCCCGGTGGTGGACAGGGCCAGCACCGTGGCGCCGACGGAGCCGCGGTCGGGGCCGCTCCGGCCGGAACCAGGGCCCGCACCGGCCGGCCCGGAGCCGCCCGCGAGCCGCTGCCAGTCGCCCAGCGAGGTCCACACCACCGGCGTGTGGCTGTACATCGCCGCGCCCGACACCGCCGCGACCTCGAAGCTCCGCCCGCCCAGCGTCAGCCGTCCGCCGGCCCGCACACCGAGCGACGCGGCGGCCTTCTCGGACAGCACCACCGCACCGTCACCGACCCGCCCCGGCGCCGGCCGGGACCCGGGCCGCACCCCGAACGCCGACACCGCGGCGGTCCGGCCGCCCGCCTCGGCCCGGGCCGTCGCGATGCCCAGCGGCTCGGCGTGCCGTACGCCCGGCACCCGCGACCAGGCCCGCACGGTCCGCTCCGGCAGCCGCGAATCGGTGAACGTGAGCTTGCTGCCGTCGATGGGCGCCGCGAACACCAGATGGTCGGCGGGCAGCCCGGTGATCGCCGAGGTGTTCTCCCGGCCCAGGCCCGCCATCAGGCCCGACAGCAGCCCCACCAGCGCCGTGATCAGCACGATCACGGTGCCCATCAGGGCGAACCGCCCCTTGGCGAATCTCAGGTCTCTCCAGGCGACGAACACAGTGCTTGCCCTCTTCGGATCGGGCGCCGGACCCCACTGCCCGGCGGCTGGCCCCCACCGTCGCCTCCCGGACGGGGCCGTGGCATCGCGCCGGGGAGGGGGCCACCGGCGTCGAAAGGGGCGTCCCGCGGTCAATCCTTTGGTTGATGCCGCCGGTGAACAGGGCCCTTAGCCTGGAGGCGCCGTGACCGAAGAAGCCGTGACCTCTCCCTCCCTCACCCCCGTCCAGCGGGCGCTGCGCAGCTGCCTGCATCTGATGGTGGCCACGCTGCTCGCGCTCGCCGCCGTACGGGCGGTGGCCGACCGCACCCCGGACGCCCCCGCCGTGCTCGCCGCCGCGGTGGCGCTGTGCGCGCTCTACGTCACCGGCCACAGGCTGCCCCGTCTGCGCACCTCCACCGGCGCCGCCGCCCTCTGGCTCGCCGCCCTCGCCCTGGTCTGGCTGGTCCTGCTGGCCCTCACCCCGGACGGCGTCTGGGTGGCCTTCCCGCTCTTCTTCGTCCAACTGCATCTGCTGCCGCTGCGAGGGGCCCTGCCCGCGGTCGCGGCCACCACCCTCGCCGCCGTCGCCGGATTCGGCCGGCACACCCACACCCTCAGCGTCGGCACGGTGCTCGGCCCCGTCCTGGGCGCCGCCGTCGCGGTCGCAGTCGTCCTCGGGTACGAGGCCCTCTACCGGGAGAGCGAACAGCGCCGCCGCCTCATCGAGGAGCTCACCGCGACCCGCAGCGAACTCGCCGACGCCGAACACGCCGCCGGAGTGCTCGCCGAACGCGAACGGCTGGCCCGGGAGATCCACGACACCCTCGCGCAGGGCCTGTCCAGCATCCAGCTGCTGCTGCGGGCCGCCGAGCGCGCCCTGCCGGAGCGGCCCGGCACTGCCCTCGGCCACGTCCGGCAGGCCCGCACCGCCGCCGTCGACAACCTCGCCGAGGCGCGCCGTTTCGTGCGGGCGCTCAGCCCGCCCGACCTGGCGGCCGGGTCGCTGCCCGCCGCCCTGGAGCGGCTCTGCGCCACCACGGCCGCAGCCTCCGGTCTCGCCGTGCACTGCCAGGTCTCCGGCGCGCCCACCGCACTGCCCACCCCGCACGAGGTCGCCCTGCTGCGCATCGCCCAGTCCGCGCTCGCCAACACCGTCCGGCACGCCGCCGCGGACCGCGTCGAGCTGACCCTGAGCTACATGGACACCGAGGTCGCGCTGGACATCGTCGACGACGGCACGGGGTTCGTCCCCGCCGAGGTGCCCGCACCGGGCTCCGCCGCGGTCCCCGGCACCGGCTTCGGCCTCGCCGCGATGCGCGCCCGGGCCCGCGCCCTCCAGGGCACCCTCGCCGTCGAGTCCGCCCCCGGGGAGGGCACCGCGGTCGCCGCCACCCTGCCCTGCCCCGCCACCGCGCCCGTCGCCGCGCCGGAGGCCGCCTCGTGACCGCGCCGGACCCGCCCGTCAGGCTGCTGCTCGCCGACGACCACCCCGTCGTCCGGGCCGGACTGCGCGCCGTCCTGGAGACCGAGGAGGACTTCGAGATCGTCGCCGACGTGCCCACCGCCGAGCAGGCCGTCGGCCTCGCCGCGCGGCTCGACGTCGACGTGGTCCTCATGGACCTCCAGTTCGGCGGCCGGATGCTCGGCTCGCAGGCCACCGCCGCGATCACCGCCGCCCCCGGCGCCCCGCGCGTCCTCGTCCTGACCACGTACGACACCGACGCCGACATCCTCGCCGCCATCGAGGCGGGCGCCACCGGCTACCTCCTCAAGGACGCCCCGCCGGAGGAGCTTGCCGCCGCGGTGCGCACCGCCGCCGCCGGGAAGTCGGCGCTCGCCCCCACCGTCGCGCTGCGCCTCATGGACCGGATGCGCACCCCCGCCACCGCGCTCTCCCGGCGCGAGACCGAGGTCCTCCAGCTCGTCGCCGACGGCCTGTCGAACGCGGCGGTCAGCAAACAGCTCTTCCTCAGCCAGGCGACCGTCAAGTCCCACCTCGTCCACATTTACTCCAAGCTGGGCGTGGACTCCCGAACGTCCGCGGTCGCCGCCGCCACCGCACAGGGCCTGATCCGCCGCTGACCACCGGTCTTCGCGCCGGAGCCGGCACCCGGCCGGGGTCCGTGGACCGGCTCTGCCGGTGCCGGGTGCGAGAATCATCGACAGCACGACAGAACGACCGCACCACCGCTCGCGACGATCGACATCAGGGAGACCCGCCCATGGCACCCGCCATCCCAGCCTCGATGGACCGGCCGCACTTCATCGGCATCGGCGGAGCCGGTATGTCGGGCATCGCCAAGATCCTTGCGCAGCGCGGCGCCCAGGTGGCGGGCAGCGACGCCAAGGATTCCGCGACCGCCCAGGCCCTGCGCGCCCTCGGCGCCACGGTCCACATCGGCCATGCCGCCGGGCATCTCGCCGCCGACGCCACCAGCGTCGTCGTCTCCTCCGCGATCCGCCCCGACAACCCCGAGCTGGCGGCAGCCCACGAGCGCGGCATCCCCGTCGTGCACCGCTCGGACGCCCTCGCCTCCCTGATGGACGCCGCGCGGCCGATCGCCGTGGCCGGCACCCATGGCAAGACGACCACGACCTCCATGCTCGCGGTCTCGCTCGGCGCCCTCGGCCTCAAGCCCTCGTACGCCATCGGCGGCGACCTCGACGCCCCGGGGTCCAACGCCGAGCACGGCTCGGGCGACATCTTCGTCGCGGAGGCCGACGAGAGCGACCGCAGCTTCCACAAGTACGCCCCCGAGGTCGCCATCATCCTCAACGTGGAGCTGGACCACCACGCCAACTACGCCTCGATGGACGAGATCTACGAGTCCTTCGAGACCTTCGTCGGCCGTATCCGCCCCGGCGGCACCCTGGTCATCTCCGCCGACCACCCCGGCGCCCGCGAGCTGACCGAGCGGATCTCCGGCCGCTACGACATCGAGGTCGTCACCTACGGTGAGTCCGCGGACGCCGACGTGCGCATCCTCAAGGTCAACCCCCGCGGCCTGACCAGCGATGTCACCGTCACCCTGACCAGCGGCAAGATCCTCACCTTCACGGTCTCCGTCCCGGGCCGGCACTACGCCTCCAACGCCGTCGCCGCGCTGGCCGCCGGTGTCGCCCTGGACCTCCCGCCGCACAACCTCGCCTCCGCGCTCGGCAAGTACACCGGCGTCAAGCGCCGCCTCCAGCTCAAGGGCGAGGCGGCCGGCGTGCAGGTCATCGACTCCTACGCCCACCACCCCACGGAGATGACCGCCGACCTGGAGGCGATCCGCGGCGCCGCCGAGGACGCCCGCGTACTCGTCGTCTTCCAGCCGCATCTCTTCTCCCGCACCCAGGAGCTGGGCACGGAGATGGGCCAGGCGCTCGCCCTCGCCGACGCCTCCGTCGTCCTGGACATCTACCCGGCCCGTGAGGACCCGATCCCGGGCGTCACCAGCACCCTGATCATCGATGCCGCGCGCGCCGCGGGCGCCGATGTCACCCCCGAGAGCCACCAGGCCGCCGTCCCGGACGTCATCGCCGGAATGGCGAAGCCCGGTGACCTTGTTCTCACCATGGGCGCGGGCGATGTGACCGACCTCGGCCCCGCCATCCTGTCCCGCCTGGGCAGCTGAGCTGAGGAGGCCCCAGATGCCGTACGAGATCGACAAGCCCGACGAGCAGTGGCGCGCCGAGCTGAGCCCCGCGGAGTACCAGGTGCTCCGCCAGGCCGGCACCGAGCCCGCCTTCGTCGGCGAGTACACCGACACCAAGACCGCGGGCGTCTACTCCTGCCGCGCCTGCGGCGCCGAGCTCTTCCGCTCCGACACCAAGTTCGCGAGCCACTGCGGCTGGCCCAGCTTCTATGACCCCAAGGACTCCGATGCCGTCGAGCTGATCGAGGACCGCTCCCACGGCATGGTGCGCACCGAAGTACGGTGCGCCCGGTGCGGCTCGCATCTCGGGCACGTCTTCGAGGGCGAGGGGTACCCCACCCCCACCGATCAGCGGTACTGCATCAACTCGATCTCGCTGCGCCTGGAGCCTGACGCGGAGTGAGCGGCCGGACGGCTGCGGGCAGCTTCGGTCCGGCCGCTGTGGGCGGCCGGATCAGCGGCAGGTGAGAACGGGGTTGCCCCAGTCGGCGTGGTCGGAGTCGTTCCCGTTGCCACCGTCGGTGACCACGAGTCGCAGCTGGGTGCCGCCGGTGAGGTCGGCGGTGAGGTGCTGCGCGGGCTGGTCGACCGTCATCAGCCCGCTGTCGGCGACCTTGGTGCCGTCCCGGTAGACCTGGAAGACGACCGAGCCGTTCGCGCCCACCTCGTCGTCGAGGCCCACGTCCACCTTCAGGGCGGAGCAGGTGCCGCCGAGGTCGTAGGTGATCTCGCTGTTGGCGTGGGCTCCCAGGCCCTGGGGGTAGCCGGTCCCCTGGATGGTGAGGGCATGTCCGTCGATGCTGCTGTTCAGCCTCGCCGGCGCAAAGCTGCTCGCGTTGGAGCTCCACGGCCGGGCGACCAGCGCGGTGGTGTGGGCGGGTGACGGCTTGCCCTTGTTGCCCTTGTTGCCCTTGTTGCCCCGGGACGCGGAGGGCGACGACGGTGCCGGCGACGAGGGCCGGGAGCTCGGTCGCTTCGACGCCTTGGTGGGGTGGGTGCTCGGTGTGCCCGACGCCGAGCGGGAGGCGCTTGCCGACCCCTTGGGAGAATCCGTCGGCGACCCGTCCTCATCAGGGGCCGACGAGAGACCGGACCGGCCGGGGCCGGTGGCCGAGGTGTCCTGGCCCTCCGGGCCGGACAGGGGGCCGACGGCTATGGCCACGCCGGCCAGGACACTCACGGCAACGGCGAGCAGGGTGAGGCGCGCCGGGGAGAACCGGGAGCCCCGGGCGCTGTGCGGTGCGGCGGACGGGTCCGGCGCCACCGGTGGCACGGGGGCGGTGGGTTCGCCGGCGGCGGAGGACTGCGGAGCGGCCCCGGAGGGACCGGGGCCCTGTCCTGGCCGGCCGGACGGCCGGGACGCGAAGTCGTCGCGCAGCTCGGTGTTCCGGGACGTCCGGTGCCAGGCGTCGGCGGTGTGGCGCACCGCCGCCAGCAAGGTGTCCCGCCAGGCCCCGTCGGGTCCCTCTCCGGGGCCGGGGGAGTGCAGGACGCTGTTGATGGCTTCCTTCGTCAGGTCCGCTGCCGCCTGGGCGGACCGGCAGCAGTCGCGGGCGTGGGCCAGTACGGCGGCGTAGTGCCGGCGGTGGAACTCGTTGAGGGCTTCCTCGCCCGCCCCGGCCGCCGCGCGGTCGCCGGGCCGGGCCGCGGCCGCACGGATGCGCCGGACCAACTCGGTATCGGACGCCTCTGTCCCACCGGATGTGTCGAATTGCTCTTGCATGAGTGGGCTACTGACCCTTCAACGTCCTGACGATCATTGAAAACAGAACACACCGTAACGGCGTGACGGGCTCCGGCGGCCCGTCGTTGCCGTCTGACGGTGCGGATGAGAAGGGATTTGATGCGGCGTGACAACTGAGGAGCGCTGACGGCCGCGGGGCTCATGCCTCCCCGCGGCCGTCCCGTCAGACCATTTCCACGATCGCCGTCACCACCAGCCCCGAGCCGACGAGCCACCGGCCGCTGAATTCGGTGAGTTCCCTGCCGTCGACCACGGGGCCGGGGACGAGGAGTTGGGCGGTGAAGGTGGCGTTCGTCGGGTCGAGGGTGAGACGGGCCTCCTCGAAGTCGAGCCAGCGGCGGGTGAGCGGGTACCACGCCTTGTAGACGCTCTCCTTCGCACTGAACACCAGGCGGTCCCAGCAGACTTCGGGCTGCAGCGCGGCCAGCCGGCGGAGCTGGGCACGTTCCTCGGGGAGGGTGACGAGGTCGACCACCCCGGGGTCGTTCACGGGCAGATTGGGCTCCGCGTCCAGGCCGATCGTCCGCACCTCCGACGAACGGGCCACCGCCACGGCGCGGTAGCCGGCGCAGTGCGTCATGGCGCCGACGACGCCCGCCGGCCACTGCGGCTCCCGGTTGGGGCCGGGGAGCAGGGGGGCGGGGGCGAAGCCCAGCTCGGCCAGTGCCTGGCGGGCGCAGCCGCGTACGGTGCCGAACTCATGCTGCCGCTTGGGCACGGCCTTGGCCACCTGCGCCCACTCCTCGGGAAACATCTCGGACAGCGGCGCGTCCTGGAAGGCCTCGGCGGTCCTGACCGGGGCCGGCAGCAGCTTGTCGATCACGCCGGGCCCCCGGTGGTGCCGGAGCCGACCGTGGCCGGGGTGGGCAGGATCTGGACCGGTCGGCCCGGCGCGGCGGCCCGGCGCTGCCATTCCCGCGGATAGCCGAGCGACACCTCCTGGTGCGGTACGCCGTCCAGCATCAGCAGCCGCGGGATGTGGAGGTGGCCGTAGACCACGGCGGCGGCCCGGAAGCGGCGTGGCCAGTCCGCGGTCGCCTCGGTACCGCACCACAGCGCGAAATCCGGGTACCACAGGGGCCGGGTGGGCTCGCGCACCACCGGCCAGTGGTTGACGAGCACAGTGGGCAACTCCTCCGGAACGGCGGCGAGCCGGGCCTCGGTGGCGGCCACCCGCGCCTGGCACCACGCCTCCCGCGTCGGATACGGGTCCGGATGCAGGAAGTGCTCGTCGGTGCACACCACCCCGGCCTTCTCGGCCCGGGCGAGCGCCTCCTTCTTGGACGTCGACCCCGGCTGCCGGAAGGTGTAGTCGTAGAGCAGGAACAGCGGTGCGATGACGACCGGGCCGCCGGCGCCTTCCCAGACCGGATACGGGTCCTCGGGGGTGAGGACGCCCAACTCCCGGCAGATGTCCACCAGATGCTCATAGCGCGCCACACCGCGCAGCTGCACCGGGTCCTGGGCCGGGGTCCACAGCTCGTGATTGCCGGGCACCCACACCACCTTGGCGAACCGGCTGCTGAGCAGCGAGAGCGCCCAGCGGATGTCGGAGACGAACTCCCCGACGTCGCCGGCGACCAGCAGCCAGTCGTCGTCGGACTCGGGCTTTAACCCCTCGACGATGTCGCGGTTCTCCTTGTAGCGGACGTGCAGATCGCTGACGGCCACCAATCTGCCGCGTCCGCCGCCGTGTGGGGAGCCCGTGGCGGCGGGTCCGGCGGCGCCGGGGGTGAGGGTGCGGATCTCGTAGGTCATCATCGAAGTAAAGACGGTGCGGGCGCGAGAGTGAAGCGCGGACCGGGCGGAGGTGTGGTGCGTCACCGCCCTGGCGGCAGTGCGGCGGGCCGTCCGTCGGCCCCGGTGGCGGATGCGCCGCCGCGGCGGATGCGGGTGGCCAGCCACAGGTCGAAGCGGTCGTCGGGGTCGTCGAGGCGGCGGCCGGTGAGGTCCATGGCCTTGTCGAGGCGGTTGCGCACGGTGTGCCGGTGGACGCCGAGCCGCCGGCTGGTGGCGTCCCAGGCGCCGCCGGTCTCCAGCCAGGCGGTGAGGGTGGCGATCAACTCCTCGCCGTTGTCCGCGAGATCGAGCGGGCCGAGCACGGTGTCGGCGTAGCCGTGCAGCGTACGGCGGTCGCCCAGGTCGAGCAGGAGCCGGCTGGCCTGGCTCTGCCGGGCCTCCGCGGGCTCGCCGCTCGACCGGCTGACGGCGAGCAGGCCGGTCGCCTGGCGCAGGGACACCCGTACCGCTTCGGGGGCGGTGGCCGGGCCGATGCCGGCCGGGCAGCGCGGGGCGAAGCGGGCGAGCACATCGCGGATGTCCAGATCCTCGCCGACCACCGCCTCGATGACCGCGCCCGGCGCCCCGTCCACGACCCTGACCAGGCCACCGGGCATCGCCAGCGCCAGATCGGCGGCCATCTCCTGCGCGGCGCCGTCCGCCGCCCCGGCGGCCCCGGCCCCGGCATCCGACGCGGCGGAGCCCGTACGACCGCCCGCACCGCCCCCCGCCGCCACCACGACACCCCGCACCCGCTCGGCCGTCAGCCCCACCGAGCGCAGGATGTCCCGGGCCCGCCCGGCGGCCGGATCCTCGTCCGCCAGCAGCTCCGAAAGCAGCGCCGACCTGCGACGGCGCTCCGGCTCATCGCGGAGGTGACGGCGCTCCAGCTCCAGGGAGAGCAGCGAGACCAGTCCGGGGACGACCGAACGGGCGGCGTCGTCCGGACGGCCGGTGAGCAGCAGCAGCCCCCGCAGCCGGCGCGCCCCCAGCGGCTGCACCTCCAGCTGCTGCCCGGCGGCCGTGCTGGAGGCGCTGCCGCGCAGTCCGCGTGCGGCGACCCGTTCGATCAGGTCCTGGGCCTGCGCCAGCGGTGTCCGGTGCGCCGGCTCACCCGCCGAGAGCAGCCGCCCCAGCGGGTCGAACACCGCCGCGCCGACCCCGGTGGCGGCGGTCCACTCCGCGAGCATCGGCCGCAGCCCGTCGCCGGTCGCCGCGGCCGTCAGCCGCCGCTGGGTCGCGAACGCCCGCTGCAGCAGCGCGCGCTGTTCCTCGGCCCGGGCGTCGAAGACCGCCTTGGTGACGGCGATGAACGGCACCTCGTCCGGCACCGTCAGCAGCGGCAGACCGGCCTCCTCGGCCGCGGTCACCAGCGGCTCCGGTGCCTCCTGGTAGGGCAGTCCCTGCCCCAGTCCGAGCGCCAGACAGGCCGCCCCGCCCTCGGCCACGTCCCGCACGTACGCCCGGCACGCGGCCGGCTCCTCCGGCAGCAACAGGCCGATGGTCATGAGGAGTTCGCCGCCCTGCAGCCACTTACCCGGCGCCGGCAGATCCGAGACCGTGGCCGCTTCGATCGTGCGGGCCAGCAGCCGCGGCGGCACGTCGTAGCTGGCCGACAGACCGAGATCGGGCCGGGCCAGCAGGTCGGAGAGGTGCAGGGGCATAGACACAGTGTCCAGCAGATCGCCCCGCGATGGACACTCGGGCGATCGCCCGGCAACGCGGGTCCGGGCGGCCGGCCGGCTACGACGTGCCGCCGCGGCTGCCGGGGGGAGCGCCGTCCGGGGCCGGAGGTGCCGCCCCGTCCGGCGGAGGGCGCGGGCCCGGTGGCGTTATGGTCGAGAAGTGTGGGAGCGGGGAACCCTCCCCGCTTCTCGACCCGACGAAGGGACGTGAGCTCGGTATGCAGGCGGCGTTTCTGGTGGCTCCCGAGGGCACCGAAGAGGTCGAGCTGACCCGGCCGTGGCGGGCGGTGACCGACGCGGGCGGCGGCCCGACGCTGGTCTCCACCAGCGCGGGCAAGGTGCAGGCGTTCCACCACTTGGACAAGGCGGACACCTTCCCCGTCGACCTGACGGTGGACGAGGCGACCGCGGCGGACTTCGACGGCCTGGTACTGCCCGGCGGGGTGGCCAACCCGGACGCGCTGCGGCTGGACCGGCGGGCCGTGGCGTTCATCAAGTCCTTCTTCGACGCCGGGAAGCCGGTGGCCGCGATCTGCCATGCACCGTGGACGCTGATCGAGGCCGACGTGGTGCGGGGCCGCACGCTGACCTCCTGGCCGAGCCTGCGGACCGATATCCGCAACGCGGGCGGCACCTGGGTCGACGAGCAGGTCAAGATCTGCACCGCCGGACCGAACACCCTGATCACCAGCCGGAAGCCGGCCGATCTGGAGGCCTTCTGCGCGGCGTTCGTCTCGGAGTTCTCGCACTGAGAACCCGTCGGCGGAGGCCCTAAGGCCCGAGCACCACCGCCGATTCCGGCGGCAGATGGAGCACGCCGTCCGCGCCGGGGAGCCGGGCGCCGGGCCAGCCCGCCAGCGCCTGCAGCCCGGCCCCGCCGCCGTCGTCGACGGCCGGGACGGCGGCCGTGGTGTCGTGCGCGAGATTGACCGCCACCCGGAGCGGGCCGCGCCGCAGCAGGAGCCAGCGGGCCTCCTCGTCGTAGCGGACGGCGGTGTGCCGCGGATCCGGGTCGGTCAGCGGGGGCAGCTCATGGCGCAGCGCCAGCAGTGTGCGGTACCAGGCCAGCAGCGCAGTGTGCGGCTCCCGGGCCGGTTCGGTCCAGTCCAGGACGCAGCGGTCGCGGGTCGCCGGGTCCTGCGGGTCGGGCCAGTCACCGGCGGCACCGGTCCACTCGTGCGCGGCGAACTCGCGCCGCCGCCCCTCCCGTACCGCCTCCGCCAGTTCCGGATCCGTGTGCGCGGTGAAGTACTGCCACGGGGTGGTCGCGCCCCACTCCTCGCCCATGAACAGCATCGGGGTGAACGGCGAACAGAGCACCAGCGTGGCGGCGCAGGCGAGCAGGCCGGGGGAGAGCCCGGCGGCGAGCCGGTCGCCGAGCGCGCGGTTGCCGATCTGGTCGTGCGTCTGGGCGTAGGCCAGCAGCCGGTACGCGGGCGTCACCCGCAGGTTGAGCGGGGCGCCGTGCCTGCGGCCACGGAAGGCGGAGTGCGTACCGTCGTGGAAGAAGCCGCCGGTCAGCGTCTTGGCGAGGGCGGCGAGCGGGGCCCGCGCGAAGTCGCCGTAATAGCCCTGGGACTCGCCGGTGAGCGCGGTGTGCAGGGCGTGGTGGAAGTCGTCGTTCCACTGGGCGTGCAGACCGTGTCCGCCGCCCGCCCTGGGGGCGGTGGTGCGGGGATCGTTGAGATCGGACTCGGCGACCAGGAACAGCGGGCGCCGCAGCTGCCCGGCCAGCACGTCGACGGCGGCGGTCAGTTCGGCCAGGAAGTGCGGGGAGCGGTCGTCGTGCAGCGCGTGGACGGCGTCCAGCCGCAGTCCGTCGAGCCGGTAGTCGCGCAGCCAGGAGAGCGCGCTGCCGATGAAGTATTCGCGCACCTCGTCGGAACCGGGGGCATCGAGATTGACCGCCGCGCCCCACGGGGTGTGATGGGTGTCGGTGAAGTACGGGCCGAACGCGGGGAGAGGGTTGCCGGACGGGCCGAGGTGGTTGTGCACCACATCGAGCACGACCCCCAGACCGGACCCGTGCGCCGCGTCCACGAACCGCTTGAGCCCGTCCGGCCCGCCGTACGGTTCGTGCACCGCCCAGGGGGCGACCCCGTCGTACCCCCACCCATGGGTGCCGGGGAACGGGCAGACCGGCATCAGGGAGATATGGGTGATGCCCAGGTCGGCGAGGTGGCGCAGCCGCGCGGCCGCGGCGTCGAAGGTGCCCTCGGGGGTGTAGGTGCCGATGTGCAGTTCGTAGAGGACCGCACCGGGAAGCGGGCGGCCGGGCCACGGATGCCGCCATACGAACCGGTCGTGTGCGACGACCGCGCCGGGCCCGCCGGGGCCCTCCGGCAGCCGGGCGGCCCGCGGATCGGGCAGCGGCGGCCCGCCGTCCAGCCGGAAGGCGTACCGGTCCCCGTCATGGGCCGGTACCTCGGTACGCCACCAGCCCGCCCGGCCGGGGTCGCGCTCCATCGGAACCGCGGGCTCGGCCGCCCGGTCCCCCGCCCACTGGAGAGCGACCCGCCCGGCCTCCGGCGCCCACACCTCGAACAGCACGGCCGTCCTCCTTCGTTCGGTCCCGGTCCCCGACCCAAGCACGCCGCCGCGCCGCCCGACAGCCCGACGTGGCGCTACGGACCGACATCGCGCCATCCCGGTGGGCCGTTCCGGCGAGTCCTCGGGACTTTGACGACAGGCCCGAGGGCGCGGTTGGACCGTCCCCCGCACACACATCGCCTGGACAGCGGCTCGCGGTGGCCGGAGAATCTCGGTATGACTTCGCTCGAGTTCCCTGCGCGTCCGGCGCGCCCGTCGGACGCCGACCGGGAACGCGCCCTCGACCTGCTGCGCGACGGTGCGGCGCAGGGACGGTTGTCCCAGGACACTTTCCTGCGGCGCCTGGAACTCGTCCTGACCGCTCAACAGCAGTCCGAACTCGACCTCGTCACCGCCGACTTGGCGAGTCGCGGCAAGGTCCAGGGTGTATTGCTGCGGGTCGTGGGCCGGGCATCGGCCTTCCATCTCCGGGTGCGCCGCGCCTGGCGTACGGAGCGGCTGCCGAAGCTGCTGCTGCCCGAGCCGGGCCCGCTCCCGCTGCTCATAGGGCGGGCGCCCGGTGTGGGCCTGCGCCTCAACCACGAGACGGTCTCCCGCGCCCACGCCGAACTCCGCAGCGCCGGCAAGGGCTGGCTGCTGCGCGACCTCGGCTCCACCAACGGCACCTGCGTCAACAGCCGCCGGGTGGTGGGCGAGGTCGCGGTCGGCCCCGGCGACCACATCAGGTTCGGACAGGTGGATTACGTCCTGACGGAGCGGTGAGCCGGGCGGCGCGCGCCGCCCGGACCGGAGCGCGGCGGCCGCGGACCGCTGCCGCCTGACGGCACGGCAACCACTGCCTCACAGGGCCTCGCCCTGCCGCGGCCCCGCGTCCTCCCGCATCGGCCGGTCGCCCGACGGGCTGGACGTCCACACCCCTTCACCGTGCGTCAGACCGGGCAACAGCCCCTGGAACTCCTGGACATGGCGCGCCGGCAGAAAGCCGCTGACCAGCCAGGAGTGCCGGCCGCCGGTGGTCTCGGCGAACTCGGCGCCCAGCGCCGCGAGACGGGCGGTCACCGGGGCCAGCGCGGCGAGCGGGACGTCCGCCTCGAAGGCGTGGTACGGCTCGTACACCCGGGTGCCGGCCCGCTCCAGGGCCCGCAGCAGCACCCGGGGGGTGACCGTACGGAAGTCCCCCGCGGTGCTGAGCGGGCCGACGAACCCGGACCGGGTCAGCACCACCCGGCAGTCCGTCACCGCCAGACCGCGCGGTCCGCACCGCAGGTTCGCCAGTACCGTCTCCTCGATGGCCTGGTGGAAGCCGTGCGGCAGGGCACCCAGTTCGGTTTCGTAGGCGAAGACCGGGCCGGAGTGGCGGGTGCCCGGCTCGACCCGGAGCCCGACCGTGGCCCAGGGCCCGGTGTGGCCGCGCCGGGCGATCTCCTCACAGGCCTCGCCGACCCCGGACGGCCGCTCGACGCACACCACCCGGCTCGGCGCGAACTCGGCCTCGATGCCGTGCTCCTGGTGCAGGGTGGCGGCGATGATCTCCTTCTGCACCTCGCCGTGCAGCAGCACGGAGGTCGCGCCGTCGGGCGCGGGACGGACCTGTAGCAGCGGGTCCTGGTCGGCGAGCGTCAGCAATGCGGCGCGCAGTGCGGCGGCCCGTGCCGGGTTGCGGGCCCGGACCAGGGTTTCGAGAGTGGGGGAGGGGAACAGCGCGGCGCCGGCGGGGGCGTCACCGGCCGGGCCGAGACGGTCACCGGTGCGGATGCCGGGCAGCCCGCGGAGCACCGCGATCTGACCCGGGGTGAGCGGCCCGTCGTCGCCGGGCGGCCGGCCGACGACCTGGAGCGAGGTGATCCGGCCGGTCAGGGTGGCGCTCGTGCCGTCCGCTGCGGGCCGGTGCAGCTCGATCCGCTGCCGTGGCCGCAACTCGCCCTCGTAGAGCCGGAGGTACGCGGTGCGCTCGCCGTCCGGCGGCTGATGGACGGCGAACACCGTGCCCCGCGGCCCGGTGCCCGCGCCGGCCGGGGCCGGCGGGACCAGCCGGACCATGCCGTCGAGGAGTGCGCCGATGCCCTGGCCGCCGAGCGCGGAGCCGAAGTACACCGGGTGCAGCGAGCCGTCGGCGGTCCGGGCGGCCAGCGCCGCACGGAGCCGGTCCGCGGTCAGCGGCGGCCCGCCGTCGCCCGCGGCCGGTCCGCCGGAGGCCGGGCCGGTCAACTCGGCCAGCACCGACTCATCGGCCTCGGCCACGGCTTCCGCGATCCGCTCGCGGACCCGCGGGTCCTCCAGGGCGTACTGCACGGACGTGGCCTGCGCGGTGCCGAGACCGGTCACGGACGTCATCGGGACGGTGGCGGGCGTCAGCAGACGGCGGATGTCGGCGAGCAGCGCCTCGCCCCGGGCGCCGGCCCGGTCGATCTTGTTGATGAAGAGCAGGGTGGGCAGCCGCAGCCGCCGCAGTGTCTTCATCAGTACCCGGGTCCTGGCCTGGACGCCCTCCACCGCGGACAGCAGCAGCACGGCGCCGTCGAGCACCCCCAGGGCGCGCTCGACCTCGGCGATGAAGTCGGAGTGGCCGGGGGTGTCGAGGAGATTGACCTGGGTGTCGCCGACGGTGAAGGAGGCGACGGCCGAGCGGATGGTGATACCGCGCTGCCGCTCCAGCTCGCCGGTGTCCGTGAAGGTGTCACCGGCGTCGACACTGCCGAGCCGGCCGATGGCGCCGGTGTCGAACAGCAGCCGCTCGGTGAGGCTGGTCTTACCCGCGTCGACGTGGGCGAGAATCCCGATGTTCAGGGTGCGCGAAGGAAGCATGGAAGGTGGAGTCCTCAAGAACTGTCGTCCGGTGGGGGCGATGAGTAGTTCCGAGGAATCGGCGCATTCCGTGCTCCTTGACGAGGGAAGAACGACGTACGCGGCCATGCTTTCCGGCCGTACTGCGGGGGCGCAACCGAATTAGGCCCCCCCGGCCCCGCTCGTCCCCCGCCCGGCTCAGTGCTGGTGCAGCCCCCGCCCCGCCAGCGTCAGAAAGGTCTCGCCGACCGCCTCCGACAGTGTCGGGTGGGCGTGGATGTGCTGGGCGACATCGGCCGGTTCGGCGTCCCAGCCCACGATCAGCTGGCTCTCCGCGATCATCTCCGAGACCTGCGGCCCGACGAGATGGACCCCGAGCACCGCGCCGGTCTTCCCCAAGCTCTCAACGTCGTTCGACCAAGGGAGACCCCGATCGCCGCCCGCCCCGTCCGCCGCCGCGATCACCTTCACCATGCCGCCCTGACCGTGCACCATGCCCTTGGCGGTGGCGGCCAGCGGCATGGTGTTCACCTTGATGTCCAGGCCGCGGGCGCGCGCCTCGGCCTCGGTCAGGCCGACCGAGGCGGTCTGCGGCGAGGAGTACGTCACCCGCGGCACGGCCGCGTAGTCCACCGCCCGCGACGGCAGGCCCGCCAGCGTCTCCGCCACCAACAGGCCCTCCGCGAACGAGGCGTGGGCCAGCCCCAGGGAGGGCGGCGGCAGCAGATCGCCGACCACGTGGATGCCCGGCACGGAGGTCTCCAGCCGTGACCAGTCCGCAGGCGCGACGAACCCCCGCTCGTCCGCCGCCAGCCCGGCCGCCGCCAGGTCCAGCCCGTCCGTCACCGGGGCCCGCCCCACCGCGACCAGCAGCCGCTCGGCCCCGATCACCAGCTCCTCGCCCTTCGGGGTGCGCACCGTGGCCCGCACCCCGTCCGCCAGCAGCTCGGTGCCGGTCAGCGTCGAGCCCGTACGGACCGTGATGCCGCGCTTCTTCAGCCCGCGCGCCAGATGGCGGCCGACGTCCTCGTCCTCCAGTGGAAGCAGCCGCCCGGCCGTCTCGACGAGGGTGACCTCGGCCCCCATGGAGCGGTGGAAGGACGCGTACTCGACGCCGATCGCACCGCCGCCCAGGACCAGGACGGACGCCGGAAGTCCGGCCGCGAACAGCGCGTCGTCGCTGGTCACCACCCGTCGGCCGTCCGCGGCCAGGCCCGGCAGCAGCCGCGGCCGGGAGCCGGTGGCCAGCACGATCCCGCGCCGTGCGGTGAACTCCCCGGCGCCCTCGACATGAACCGTACGGGGGCCGGTCAGCCGCGCCGTGCCCTTGACGACCCGCACCCCCGCCGTCCGCAAGTGCCCGGCCACGCCCTGGTGGTTGCGCTCGACGATGCCGTCGCGGGTGGCCACCAGGGCCGGCCAGTCCAGGGAGTCGACGGTGGCCTTGACGCCCCACCGCTCGCGGGCCTCCGCGATGCCGTCCACCAGCTCGGCCGCGTGCAGCATGGCCTTGCTGGGGATGCAGCCGCGGTGCAGACAGGTGCCGCCGATCAGATCGCGTTCGGCCAGCACCACCCGCAGGCCCAGGGACGCGGCGCGCAGGGCGGTGCTGTAGCCGCCGGTGCCACCGCCGATGACAAGGACGTCCGTCGTGTTCGGGTCTGTCTCACTCATGTGATCAGACTCCGCCCACCTGCGGTGATGAGTCCAAGGCAATGTTTCCATGGAGGTGATGAAGAACCTTCATGTGCGGTGCTGTCTGCTGGCGCTGCATGAGGGGGGCCGAGTGCACCGGGAGGGGCGGGCATGAGTCTGCGGCAGATGGAGTACCTCGTCGAGGTCGTCGAGCAGGAGTCCTTCACCCGCGCCGCCGAGGCGCTGCACGTCACCCAGTCCGCGCTCTCGCACCAGATCAAGGCGCTGGAGCGGACGGTCGGCGGCCCGCTGCTGGAGCGGATGACGCGCGGGGTGCGGCTGACCGTGATGGGCCGGGCCTACTTCCCGCACGCCCAACTCGCCGTCCGCAGCGCCCGGCAGGCCCGCCGCGCCGCGCTCGCGGCGGGCGGCGCGGAGAGCGGCGAACTGCATATCGCGACGGTGCACTCCCAGGCGGTCGGGGTGCTCCCGGAGGTCTGCGCCCGCTGGGCCACCGCGCGTCCGGGCGTCCGGCTGGTGCTCCATGAGTACGCCACCACCGAGGAGCTGGACGAGCAGATGGCCCGCGGGGTCGCCGATCTGGCGCTCGGGCCGCGCCCCAAGGACTGGCCGGGGCCGGTCACTGTCGTGGGACAGGAGCGGATGGTGCTGGTCGTCCCGCACGGCGACCCGCTCGCCGCCCGGGAGTCGGTCCGCCTCGCGGAGCTGGCGGACCGCCCGTGGGTGCGCTGCAGCCTGGAGCCGGTGGTCGGCTCTGCATCCGACGGACAAGAACAGGGCAGAGGCGGAGCGCAGCGGAGCGGGCGGCGCTGGCTGGACCGGGAGTGCGAACGCGTCGGCTTCACCCCGCGTACCGCCGTCCGCACCCAGCACAGCTCCACGGCCGTCCGGATGGCCGCGGCGGGCGTCGGTGTGCTGTTGACCGCGGCCCATGAACTGCGCGGCCTCGACTGTGCGGCCGTGCCCACCGACCCGCCCTGGCACCGCGAGATCACCGTCTTCTCCCGTGTCGAACCGACCGGCGCGGCCGCGGAGTTCACGGAGCTGCTGCGCACGGCCGGGAGCGTCGAGCCCAGCCTGGACGCGCTGACCTGACGCGATGTCACTCGCGGACGAACAGCGCCACCGGTGACTCCGCCAGCAGCTCGCTCAGCCCCACCACCGCGCCGCCCGGCAGCTCGCGCCCGGAAAGCAGCTCGCGCCAGGGGCCGTCCGAGGGCAGCCGCAGCAGGGTGTCCCACCAGCCGCCGGTCTCCACCAGCCGCAGCGACAGCCGGGTCACCACCGTCAGCACCCGCCCGCTGCGGCAGAACGCCACACAGTGCTCGGCCGCCGGGCCCTCCGCGTACACCGGCTCGTACGACGCCGCGGCGCCGAACCACTGCGGATGGTCGCGCCGCAGCCGCAGCGCCGCGGCGGTCAGCCGCAGCTTCTCGCCGGACAGATCGCGCGGCGGGCTCCCGCCGTCCAGCGCGGTGAGCAGCTCGGGGCGGAAGCGGGCCGGCCGCCGGTTGTCCGGGTCGACCAGCGCGGCATAGCCGAGTTCGGTGCCCTGATAGAGGTCGGGGACGCCCGGCATGGTGAGCTGCAGCAGCGCCGCGCCCAGCACGTTCGCGCGCAGGAACGGGGCGAGTTCCCCGTCCAGCGCGGCGAGCGGGGCGGCCGTGGGACCACAGGGTCCGTTGCGGACGAACTCCTCGACCGCCTCCTCGTAGCCCGCGTTCCGCTCCGTCCACGAGGTGCGCAGCCCGGCCTCCCGCGCGGCCTTGAGGACCGCGGGCACCACCCGCTCCGCCGCGTCGCCGTCGCCGGCCGCGCCCAGGCCGAACGCGGTCTGCCAGGCCAGCCACGACACCATCGGGTCCGCCGGGCCGAGGCCGTCCACCCCGCACACCGCCTCATCGGCCATCGCCCCGAGCACATCCCGCCACCGGTCCGGGCACTCCGACAGCACCGCGATCCGCGCCCGTACATCGGCGCTGCGCTTGGTGTCGTGGGTGGAGAGCACCGTGCCGGACAGCGGCCGGTCCCGCTGCAGCCGGGCGCAGTACGTATGGAACACCTCCGGGGCGAGCGCCGGCTCCCCCGGATCGCCGCCGACCTCGCAGGCCGACAGCAGCACCGGATAGCGGTAGAAGGCGGTGTCCTCCACGGATTTGGCGTGCAGTGCGGACGCGGTCTGGGCGAACCGCGCGGTGAAGTCGGCGCAGTCCGTACTGCCCTGGTCCGGGGCGTCGGTCAGCCGGCCGAGCGCCAGATCGCGGACCAGATCCACCGCCCGCGCCTCCTCGGGCACCCGGAAGGCGGTACGCGCCTGCGCCGCCGCCGCGTCCAGCATGGCCGCGTCCTGTGAGGTCCGCGTCGGATCCGCCGCGTAGGGACGGTAGACCGGCAGCCGCACCAGCAGCTCACGGAGCGCGTGCCGCAGCGCCCAGGTCGCATGGTCGCCCGGCTCGGGGGCGCGTGCGCTGATCCGCGCCGCGGTCCGCACCAGCCGCTCGATCTCCGCGGCCAGCTCGTGGGTGACGACCTCGTACGCGGCCCGGCGCACCGTCTCCTCCCAGTCGCCGCCCTCGTCGGCCAGCGGGGTGACGAAGTCCCGGTAGTGGGAGAAAAGCCGTCCGGCGCCCTGCGGGCAGACGAAGAGTCCGTCGATGTGCCGCAGGGCGTCATAGCCGGTCGTGCCCGCACAGGCCCAGCTGTCCGGGAGCCGCTCGTCACCGGAGAGGATCTTCTCCACCACCGTCCAGCGGCCGCCGGTCCGCTCGTGCAGCCGGGCCAGATAGCCGCCGGGGTCCACCAGGCCGTCCGGGTGGTCGATGCGCAGCCCGTCGATGACGCCCTCGCGGATCAGCCGCAGCACCGTGCCATGGGTCGCCTCGAACACCTCGGGGTCCTCGACGCGCACCCCGATCAGCTCCGAAATGGTGAAGAAGCGGCGGTAGTTCAGCTCACTGCGGGCCAGCCGCCACCAGCCGAGGCGGTACCACTGGGCGTCCAGGAGGCGGGCCGGCGGCAGCTTCTCCGTCCCGGGGCGCAGCGGGAAGGCATGCCCGTGATAGCGCAGCACCTCGCCCTCGACGCGGAAGTGCCGCAGCTCCTCGCCGATCCGGCCGCCGAGCACCGGCAGCAGCAGCCGTCCGCCGTGCCCGGCGTCCCAGTCGATGTCGAACCACCGCGCGTACGGGGACTCCGGGCCGTCGCGCAGCACCTGCCACAGCGGCCCGTTCAGCGACATCGGCTCCGGCACCGCCATGTGGTTCGGCACCAGGTCGACGATCAGCCCGAGGCCGTGCGAGCGGGCCGTCGCCGCCAGCGCCCGCAGCCCCGTCTCACCGCCGAGCTCGGCCCGTACCGCGGTGTGGTCGACGACGTCATAGCCGTGGGTGGAGCCCGGCACGGCCTCCAGCACCGGTGAGAGGTGCAGATGGGAGATGCCGAGCGCGGCCAGATGCGGGACGGCCCGCTCGGCGGCGGCGAACGGGAAGTCCGGCTGGAGCTGCAGCCGGTAGGTGGCGGTCGGCGACGGACTCGAGGGCTGCGTCATGGGAACACCCGTACCCCGCCGGAGGCCCGTTGTGTCATCCGCCTCCCGCACGGTGTCGTTGTTTCCTCCGACGGAGTGGGCTCCGGGGGCGGGGAGCTTCGTAGGTCCGGTGCGTGGGGCGCGCGGCGGCCCGCCGGTTAGCGTCTGGCGATGACCGCTGCCACCGCCGCCTTCCGCCGGGTGCTCGCGCTGGGCGGGCCGATGCTGCCCGTCCTGTCCTTCCTCGGCAGGCTCCCCACCGCCATGTGCCAGTTCGGCAGTCTGCTGCTGGTGGCGGAGACGAGCGGCTCGCTGGCCACCGCGGGTCTGGTGGGCGGTGCGCTGGCGGCCGGACAGACGGCGGGCGGCCCGCTGCTCGGCCGGCTCGCGGACCGGCACGGACAGCGGCCGGTGGTGCTGGCCGCCTGCTGGTTCGACGCCCTCGCCGTGACCGCGCTGGTGCTCGCCGCCCTCGCCCGGACCGGGGCGCTGCCGCTCGCCCTGATCGCGCTGCTCGCCGGTGCCGGGGTGCCGCAGATCGGGCCGCTGGCCCGCACCCGGCTCGTTGCGCTGGCCCGTCGCGCACGGGCCGACGACCGCCTGGTCCACACCGCGCTGTCCTTCGAAGGCACTCTGGACGAGGTGTCGTTCGTGCTCGGTCCGGCGCTGGTGGGACTGTCCGCCACGGTGGCCCACCCGGCCGTGGCGCTCGCCCTGGCCGCGCTGCTGCTCGCGGTCTGCGGCTCGGCCTTCGCCCTGCATCCCACGGCCGCTGCGGTGCGGCCCACGGGCGCCCCGTCCGCCCGGGCGCCGGTCTCTTCCGGCCCGGCTCCCGCCCCGGACGGTCCCCGCGCCCGGCGCCCCGCCGCCCGGGCCGCCCGCGCCCGGATGCCCCGCGCGGTGCATGCCATGCGCGCCTCGATGGTGCTGCAGGGCGCCCTCTTCGGTGCCTGCCAGGCCGGTATCACCGCGCTCACCGCAGACCTCCACCGGCCCGCCCAGGCCGGGCTGGTCTATGCCGCGATGGGCGTGATGAGCGCGGTCGCCGGGCTCTCGCTGGCGCTGGTGCCCGCCCGGATCGGGCTGCCGGCACGCTGGCGGGCGGCGGCCGTGGCGCTGATCGTGCTGTCCGTGCCGCTGCTGTTCGTACGGTCCCTGGGGGCGCTCTACCTGGCCGTCGTGGTCCTCGGCGCGGCCTTCGCCCCGCATCTGATCACGCTGTTCGGCCTCACCGAACGGCTGGTGCCCGCCGGCCGGCTGGCCGAATCGATGGCCTTTCTGACCAGCGCGATCGTGGGCGGCCAGGCCCTGTCCCTGGCCGTCTCCGGCCGGCTCGCCGAGGCCCACGGGCCGACCGCCGCCTTCGCGGTGGCCGTCGGCGCCGCCGTCCTGATCCTCGGCCTCGCCCTGACCACCCGGGGCACGGACCGTCCGGCCGCCGCGCTCACGCCGGCCGCTGCAGCACCAGCAGGCTCCGCCCGATGAGCGTCAGCCGGTCGCCGGCCTTGACCTTGGCGCCGCCGCCGTCCGCCACCGCCTGCGGCCGGTCGGTGTCCACCACGACCTGCCACTGCCGGCCCAGGTGCTCGGGCACCATGAACTCCTTCTCCTGGTCGTGGGCGTTGAACATCAGCAGGAACGAGTCGTCGGTGACCGGCTCGCCCCGGGGGCCCGGCTCGGAGATCGAGCTGCCGTTGAGGAACACCGCCAGCGACTTCGCATGGACCGACTGCCAGTCGCGCGGCCCCATCTCCTCGCCGCCCGCCGTGAACCAGGCGATGTCGGACAGCTCGTCATGGGTGCCCTCCATCGGGTGGCCCTGGAAGAACCGCCGGCGCCGGAACACCGGATGGTCGCGCCGCAGCCACACCATCTGCCGGACGAACGCCAGCAGCGCCCGCTGCTCCGCGTCCTCGTCCGCCGCCGCGTCCGGCCCGTCCAGTCCGTCCGGCCCGTCCGCGTCCGTACGGTCGGTCTCCCCGGCGCCCCCGCCCCGCCCCCGCTCCGGCCAGCGCACCCACGACAGCTCGTTGTCCTGGCAGTACGCGTTGTTGTTGCCGCCCTGGCTGCGCCCGAACTCGTCCCCGTGGCTGAGCATCGGCACGCCCTGCGACAGCATCAGCGTGGCCAGGAAGTTGCGCATCTGCCGCGCCCGCAGCCGCCGCACCCCGGGATCGTCGGTCGGCCCCTCGGCACCGCAGTTCCAGGACCGGTTGAAGCGCTCCCCGTCCCGGTTGTCCTCGCCGTTGGCCTCGTTGTGCTTGTCGTTGTACGCGACCAGATCGTGCAGCGTGAAGCCGTCATGGCAGGTCACGAAGTTCACCGAGGCCAGCGGCCGGCGCCCGTCCTCCTGGTAGAGGTCCGAGGAACCCGTCAGCCGGGACCCGAACTCCGCCAGGGTGCGCGGTTCGCCCCGCCACAGGTCCCGCACGGTGTCCCGGTACTTCCCGTTCCACTCGGTCCACAGCGGCGGGAAGTTCCCCACCTGATAGCCGCCCTCACCGACGTCCCACGGCTCGGCGATCAGCTTCACCTGGCTGACGACCGGATCCTGATGGACCAGGTCGAAGAACGACGACAGCCGGTCCACCTCGTGGAACTGCCGGGCCAGCGTCGCCGCCAGATCGAAGCGGAAGCCGTCCACCCGCATCTCCTGCACCCAGTAGCGCAGCGAGTCCATCACCAGCTGGAGCACATGCGGGCTGCGCATCAGCAGCGAATTCCCGGTGCCCGTGGTGTCCATGTAGTACTGCTTGTCGTCCGACAGCCGGTAGTAGGAGGCGTTGTCCAGCCCCCGGAACGACAGCGTCGGGCCCAGATGGCTGCCCTCGGCGGTGTGGTTGTAGACCACGTCGAGGATCACTTCGATACCGGCCTGGTGCAGCGCCCGCACCGCCGTCTTGAACTCCAGCACCTGCTGCCCGCGGTCGCCCCAGGACGCATAGGCGTTGTGCGGGGCGAAGAACCCGATGGTGTTGTAGCCCCAGTAGTTCGTCAGCCCCGCGTCCACCAGCCGGTGGTCCTGGACGAACTGATGCACCGGCATCAGCTCCAGCGCGGTCACCCCGAGCTTCGTCAGATGATCGATGATCGCCGGATGCGCCAGCGCGGCATAGGTGCCGCGCAGCTCCTCGGGGAGCTCCGGATGGCGCATCGTCAGGCCCTTCACATGGGCCTCGTAGAGCACCGTCTCGTGGTACGCGGTGCGTGGCGGGCGGTCGTCACCCCAGTCGAAGTACGGGTTGACCACCACCGACGCCATGGTGTGCGGCGCCGAGTCCAGGTCGTTGCGCACCTCGGGACGCCCGAAGTGGTAGCCGTAGACGGCCTCGTCCCAGTCGATCCGGCCGCTCATGGCGCGGGCGTACGGGTCGAGCAGCAGCTTCGCCGAATTGCAGCGCTGCCCCCGCTCCGGCTCGTACGGACCGTGCGCCCGGAAGCCGTAACGCTGCCCCGGCATCACCCCCGGAAGATACGCGTGCCGCACATTGGCGTCGCTCTCGCGCAGCTCGACGGCGGTCTCCGAACCGTCGTCGTGCAGCAGACACAGTTCGATGCGTTTCGCGGCTTCGGAGAACACCGCGAAGTTGGTGCCCGCCCCGTCATAGGTGGCACCCAGCGGATACATCTGTCCCGGCCAGACCTGCATGGGTAGACTCTTCCACTTTCTCGTCGGGCGCTGCGGCGACTCCACGACACACGTCCGCGGAACGGTTCGCCATACTTCCCCCTGGATGGCGCAACTTGTCGCATACAAAGGGCTTTTCGCGAGATCTCCGCTGAATGGTGGCAACCTGCCGCGATGTCGGATCGTCCTACTGGTCGTCCTACTGGAGGACTACCGGGGGAACCGACATGCATGTCACGACGAGGTGACAGCAGGGGAGAACCGTGCACCATCTGATGCACCGCCACCTCGGCAAGGCCGTCGCGGGCGCCGCCATCGCCCTGACCGGCACCGCCGCCATGGTCGCGGTCACCTTGCCGTCCGACGCCGGCGCCGCCGGCGGAACGGACCCCCGGAGCCGGCCCGCCGCGGCGGCCGCGCCCGGCCCGGGACGCGACCAGGGGCCGCCACCACCCGGCGTCGTCGAGAGACCCCCCGTGGAGGGGGAGCGCGGCCGGGGACGGGACCCGCTCACCGACGACGAACTCCGGCGCGCCCGGGACCTGGCGCTGCCGCGCACCCCGCGCGGCGCCGCCCGGAACGTCACCGGGAGGCCGGGCCCCGAGCCCCTCACCACCGACCTGGCCGAACTCACCCCCGCGGAGACCGGGCTCGCCGACCCGCCGCGCCGGGCGACGGTCACCTTCTACGACTACCGGGACGACAGCTACCTCACCAAGACCGTCAACCTCACCACCTCGACGGTGGAGTCGGCGGACGCCCGGCACGGCGTCCAGCCGCCGCCCAGCCGCGCCGAGGCCGTCGAGGCGGCCCGGCTGCTGATCGCCGCCCCGCTGGGATCCGGTCTGCGCCAGGACTACCGCGACGCCACCGGACGTGACCTCACCGGTCCGGATCCGCTCTCCGTCACCGGCTTCGTCTACCGCGGCCGCGCGGAAGGCGACGCGCCGGGCGCCCTGGGCGACTGCGGGGAACACCGCTGCATCCGCCTCTTCACCAAGGTCAAGAACGGCCGGTGGATCGACACCCGCCGCTTCGTGATCGACCTCAGCGCCCGCACCGTCGCCCACCTGGGCTGACCGGCGCCCCCCACCGACCGCCACTCCACCCCACCGGAGCCTCCGCCATGCCCGGAAGACGCACCACCGGCACCCGCCGCCCGCACCGTCGCGCCGCGCTCCTCGCCACCGCCCCCCTGCTGCTCGCCGTGGCCGCCCTGACGGCCGGCCCGGCCGCCCAGGCCGCCCCCGAGGCCCCCGCCGCACCCGTACCGACCCCGAACTGCAGTGCCGCCCACCGCATCACCCAGACGCTCGACGGCGGCACCGTCTGGCGCATGTGCTGGCACTACGAGGGCAACGCCGGTCTCGTCCTGGACGACATCTCCTACCAGCCCAAGGGCGAACGCACCCCCGTCAAGGTGCTCACCACCGCCAAACTCGCCCAGATCCACGTCCCCTACGACGACGGCCGGAACGAGTACGACGACCTCACCGGGCAGGGCTTCGCCCAGGGCCTGCAGAAGCTTGACCCCGCCGAATGCCCCGGCGGCACCCTCAAGACCGTCAAGGTGCCCGGCGCCTGGGACCCCGCCCACCCCGACATCCGCGGGCTGTGCGCCACCACCCGAGCCCGCGGCCACGCCTACCGCATGGGCCCCTACCCCGGCGAGCGCGCCAAGATCTACCAGCTCCAGGGCACGGACCTGCTGCTCTACACCGTCAACAAGGTCGGCTGGTACGAGTACATCAGCGAATGGCGGTTCTCCGGCGACGGCACCATGACCCTGCAGGTCGGCGCCACCGGCACCGTCTCACCCGCCGACTACGACGCCGGTGACGGCCGGGGCGCGCCGCTCGGCAAGGGCGCCAAGGACTACGCCACCAGCCACAGCCACAATGTCTTCTGGCGGCTGAACTTCGGCCTGGGCGGCTCCGCCGGCAACAAGGTCGAGCAGTTCGACTCGGCCACCACCGTCCCGGGCGGCGGCCGCACCCCCACCATCCGCACCACCCGCACGCCGGTCACCAAGGAGCTGGCCGGGGACGCCGGCCCGCTGCGCTGGTGGCGGGTGGTCGGCGCCGGCCGCAACAAGGACGGCCACCCGCGCTCGTACGAGATCGTCCCCGGCCCCACCAGCAAATACGCCGGGCGCAGTTACACCAGACATGACGTCTATTTCACCGAGTACAACACATGTGAACAGTTCGCCAGCAACAACCTGGCCAACTGCGGCACCAAGGCCGGCAACAGCGTCGACACCTGGGTCAACGGCCAGCCGCTGAAACACCCCATCGCGTGGGTCAACATCGGGTTCCACCACATCGCCAGGGACGAGGACCAGGAGCCGATGCCCGTGCACTGGCAGGGCTTCCAGCTGGTCCCACGCGATGTCACCGCTATGAATCCGCTCACTCCCCCCTCGCTGTCCGAGCACAACGGGCACTATGGATAAGGGGAGTTGATAACCGACTCCACCCATCCTGCTGCACCGCCTCCCGCACCGCAGTAGTCTGCCTTGATCGTTGGCACGGGGGTTCGGAAGGCGGTGGCAGGTGAGCGGCGGGCTGGAGTTGCCCCCTGGTGACGAGAGTCATGAGGGCCATGAGGGCGGCTCCGTCGACGCACCGCCCGGCGCGGTGTCCCTGGCACGACCGCTGGAGATCGGTGCGGAGCTGGACTGGGGCGCCGAGGCCTGGAGCGAGGTGCGCACCCGCGCCCGCCGGGCCGGCCGCGCCTACATCTGGCTGAATCTCGTCGAGCAACGGCTGCGGGCCGTCGTCGCCGCCGTCCTGCGGCCCATCTACGAGCCGGTGCACGGCGACGAATGGGTCGTCGCCGCGGCCGGTCCCGCCGGTCAGGAGTGGGTGCAGCGGGCGGTCGCCGTCCGCGAGGTCAGCCGCCGCAAGGGCTACCTCCTCGACCCCGCCGACGACAACATCGTCAGCTTTCTGACCCTTCCGCAACTCCGCGAACTGATGGTCCAGCACTGGCCCTGCTTCGAGCCGTACTTCGACGACCGCCGCGATGTCGAGCTGGCCCTCGACGAACTAGAGGTCGCCCGCAACATCGTCTCCCGCAACCGCGCCCTGTCCGAGACGGTCCTCGCCCAGGCCGAGCGCGCCTCCGCCCGCCTCCTGGACATCCTCGGCTCCGGCGCCGGCACCCGTATCTCCGGACGGCTGCCCATCGACGCGGTGGAGGACCTGGTCGGCGACCGCTACGCCGATGTCATCGGGGTGCACTCCGACCGGGTGCGCCTGCAGCGCCAGCTCCCCGCCGAGGACCTCTTCGGCGACGCCCGCCGCCTCGACGCCGTGGGCATAGGCCTCAACCTGCTGGTCCAGAACTACTCGGGCCGCCGCCTGGTCCGGCTCGCCGAATCCGGCTGCCGCGTCCGGCTGCTCTTCCTCAACCCCGCCAGCAGCGCGGTCCGCCGCCGGGAGCGCGAAATCGGCCTGAAGAAGGGCGAGATGAGCCGCTCCATCGAGATGAACATCCTCCATATGCGGCGGGTGCGGGCCCGGCTGCGCGACCCCGGCGCCTTCGAGATCCAGGTCTTCGACGAGACCCCGCGCTTCACCGCCTACCTCGTCGACGGCGATGGCCCTGACGGTGTGGCCGTCGTCCAGCCCTACCTGCGCAAGAGCCGCGGAATGGAATCCCCCGTCCTCGTCCTCCGCGGCGGCGGCCGGGAGGTCGTCCGCCAGGACGCCCACACCCGCGACGGTGACAACGGCCTGTTCGAGACCTACCGGGAGGAATTCGAGAGCATGTGGGCGGATTCCCGGCCGGTTTCCTGAAGCGGCCGGTCTTCCTCGAGCGGCCGGTTTCCTGAACCGGACGCCGGATTTCCTGAACCGGACGCCGCCCCCGTCACCCGCGGGGGCGGTAGTCGCCGCACGACGGGCCACCCGGCACCGCGGACCGGCCCCCGACTACCGTGGGGCAATGCACTTCCGTGTACTCGCCCCCCTGGACGTGCGGTCCGCCGACGGCCGCCCCGCTCCCGTCCCGGAGACGAAGGTACGCGCCCTGCTCGCCGCGCTGCTGGCGCACCACGGCCGCCCCGTGTCCACCGCCCGGCTCGTCGCACACCTCTGGGGCCCGCGGTCGCCCGCTCGTCCCACGGCCTCCCTCCAGAGCAAGGTCTCGCAGCTCCGCCGCGCCCTGGACACCGCGGAGCCCGGCGCCCGCAAACTGGTGACGGCGACCCCGCCGGGCTACCGGCTGGACATCGCCGCCGACGCCCTGGACGCCGGCCGCTTCACGGCGCTGACCGCCCGCGCCCGGGCCGCCGCCACCCCGCGACAACGGGCCGGACTGCTCGGCGAGGCCCTGGAACTGTGGCACGGCCCCGCGTTCGCCGGCTTCGCGGACAGCGACCTGGTGCGCCCGGTGGCCGAGAGCTTGGAGGAGCAGCGGCTGACGGCGCTGGAGGAGCGGGCCGCGGCCCGCCTGGAGCTGGGCGAGCACGCCCCGCTGACCGCCGAGCTGGCCGGTCTGGCGGCCCGGCACCCGCTCCGGGAACGGCTGCGCGCCCTGCAGCTGACCGCCCTGTACCGGGCCGGCCGGCAGAGCGACGCACTCGCCGCCTATGACGAGATCCGCGCGCGCCTGGCCGACGAACTGGGGGTGGACCCCGGCCCCGAACTCACCGCGGTACACCGGGCGATCCTGCGCCAGGAGCCGTGGCGGCCGCATGACGGCGGTGCCTGGCAGGACGGGGGCGCCTGGCATGACGGCGGTGCCTGGCAGGGCCAAGGCGCCCAGCGCGACGACGGCACTCGCCACGACCACGGAGCCCGGCACGACGGCGGCAGCCGCCACGATGGCGGCACCCGGCACGACGGCGGCACCCGGCACGATGGCGGCGCCACCCGCCCCGCGGACCGGCCGGAACCGGACCTGGCCACCGCACCGCCGGCCGGCCCCCGCCCCCGCACCAACCTCCCCACCCCCCTCACCGCACTCCTCGGCCGCCGGGACGCCGTACGCCGGATCGAGGCGCTCCTGGCGGCCAACCGCCTGGTGACGCTCACCGGCCCCGGTGGCGTGGGCAAGACCCGCCTCGCCCTGGAGACCGCCGGCCGGCTGGCCGGCTCCTTCCCGGACGGTGTCTGGCTGGTCGAACTGGCCGCGCTGAGCCGCCCGGACGCCCCCGAGCGCGCCGGGAGCAAGTGCACCGCTGCCCAGGTGGCCGAGGCGGTGCTGGCCGTGCTGGGCATCCGGGAGGGCGCCTCGGCCGGACCGGTGGCCGAGCGCCTCATCGGCGCGGTACGCGGCAAACGCCTGCTGCTCGTGCTGGACAACTGTGAGCACCTCGTCGAGGCGGCCGCGGAGGTCACCGCCGAACTGCTCGGCGCCGCCCCGGACCTCCGGGTGCTGGTGACCGGCCAGGAATCGCTGGGCCTGACGGGCGAGACGCTGTGGCCCGTACCGCCGCTGGAACCCGCCGGTGCCGTCGAGCTGTTCACGGCCCGCGCGAGCGCCGCCGACCCGGACTTCGTCCTCGACGCCGACGCCACGGCCGCCGTGGCGGAGATCTGCCGCCGCCTGGACGGTATCCCGCTCGCCCTGGAGCTGGCCGCCACCCGCGTACGGGCCCTGGGCGTACGGGAGCTGAGCGCCCGGCTGGACGACCGGTTCCGGGTGCTGGCGTCCGGTCGGCGCGGGGTCCCGCCCCGTCAGCAGACCCTGCGCGCAATGATCGACTGGAGCTGGGAGCTGCTGCCCGCCGCCGAACGCACCGTGCTGCGCCGGCTCGCCGTCCACGCGGACGGCTGCACCCTGAAGGCCGCCGAAACGGTCTGCGCGGGCGACGGCGTCCGACGGGACGAGGTGCTCGATCTGCTGGCCCGTCTCGTGGACCGCTCCCTGGTGACGGTGGCCCGGACACCGTACGGCCCCCGCTACCGGCTCCTGGAGACGGTCGCCGCCTACTGCCTCGAACGTCTGCGGGAGGCCGGTGAACTGACGGCCGTACGCCGGAGACACCACCGCCACTACACCGAACTGGCCGAGCGCGCCGCCCCGTTGCTGTACGGGCCGGACCAACGCGAGTGGCTGGAGCGGCTCGACCAGGAGACGGCGAACCTGCGGGACGCCCTGGACGCCGCGGTCCGGGAAGGCGCCGCGGACCACGCGCTGCGCCTGGTCGACGCGCTGGCCTGGTACTGGTTCCTGCGCGGCCGGCTCGCGGAGGCGGGCCGCTCGCTGACGGCGGCGCTCGCGGCGTACGAGGCCGCCCGCGCGACGGCGGCGGACGCCGGGGACCCGGCCGCCGAGGGGCGCCGCCTGCGTGCCGCCACCTGGCAGGTCGGCATGGCCTCACTGGCGGGCGATGACACCGACCCCGTGGAGCGGGCCACGGCCGTGCTCCGGCAGTACGGGACCCATGACGACCCGGGCGCCCGGGCCTGGGCCCAGTGGTTCCTGGGCTTCGCCCAAGTCGGCCTGGGCGAACCGGCAGTGGCGAGGGAGCGGGTGGCGGACTCGCTGGCCGCCTTCCGGGCCCTGGGCGACCGCTGGGGCATCGCCGCGGCGCTGAGCAGCCGCGCCCAGGGCAGCGTCGGCGGAGATCTCCGGGCCCGGCTCCGCGATGCCGAGGAGAGCGCCGCGCTCTTCCGTGAACTGGGCGACCGCTGGGGCCAGTTGCAGGCCGCCGATGCGCTCGGCGCCCTTGCGGAGATCACCGGTGACTACGGCCGCGCGGCCCGGCTCCACCGGGACGGGCTGCGGATCGCCGAGGAGCTCGGCCTCTGGATCCAGGCCTCCTACAAGCTCTCCGGACTGGGCCGGATCGCGCTGCTGACCGGTGATCTGGCGGCCGCCCGCGACTTCCACGAGCGGGGGATGCGGCTGGCCGCGGAACAGTCGCACCTGCGGGGCGAGATGTTCGCCGAGTGCGGACTCGCCCTCGGCGCCCGGCGGGAGGGCCGCCTCGACGACGCCGAGGCGCATCTGCTGCCCTGGCTGGAGTGGTGCCTCGGCCGGGACGGCGACCCCGGTACCGCATTCGTCCTGAGCGAGCTGGGCTTCCTCGCCGAACTGCGGGGCGATCCGGAGACCGCCCGCCGTCACCACCTGGACGGGTTCGTGGCGGCCCGCGCCACCGCCGACCCGCGTGCCGTCGCGCTGGCCCTGGAAGGGCTGGCCGGCGCGGTGGCACTGACCGGCCGGTGCGCCGTCGCGGCCCGGCTGCTGGGGTGTGCGGCCGCGGCCCGCGCCACCGCGGGCGCGCCCCAGCCGGCCGCGGAGCGCGGCGATGTGGCCCGGAGTACGGCCACGGCACGCCGCGGCCTGGGCGACGCGGCGTACGAGGCGGCGTATGCGAGCGGCGCGGGGGTGGCACCGGAGGTGCTGGTGAAGGAAGCGACGGGGAGCGCGGGGGCCCGGGGAGCGAGAACTACGGCGTCCCCGTGATCCCCCCGTCCACCCGGAGCTCGATCCCGTTGACGTAGTCCGCGAGCGGGCTCGCCAGATAGGCGACCGCGGACGCGATGTCCGCCGGGCGCCCCAGCCGCCCGCTCGGGTTCGGCGCATACTCCTTGACGAGGTCCGCCTCGTCCGGCCATTCCTGGGGGCCGTCCTCCGCCGCCGCCCGCTCCTCGAACATCCGGTACATGGAGGGGGTGAGGATCACCCCCGGGCTGACACAGTTCGCGGTGACCCCGGTCCCGGCGAGGTGCCGGGCCAGGCTGGTGGTCATGTTCACCACGGCGGCCTTGGCGGCGGAGAACGCCACCATGTGGGGCAGCGGGGTCCGTACGGCCCGGCTGCCGATGGTGATCACCCGGCCCCAGCCGTGGGCGCGCAGCGACGGCAGCAGCGTCTGGCTGACCCGCACCGTCGGCAGGACGTTCCCCTCGAAGGCGGTCCGCCAGTCGGACGGCCGGGAGCTCTCCCAGTCGTGCTCGGCGAACGGACCCGCGTTGTTGACGAGGATGTGCGCCCCGAAGTCCCGTGCGGTGAGGGCGACCTGCTCGGCGACGCCCGGTTCCGTCAGATCACCGAGCACCACTTCGGCCCGCACACCGCGGGCCGCGACCTGTTCGGCGACGGCCGCCGCGGCCCCCGCGTTCCGCCCGTGGACGAGGACGTCGCACCCCTCGTCCGCCAGCGTCTCGGCGATCGTGGCCCCGATACCCGCACTGCTGCCCGTCACCAGCGCGCTGTGTCCTGCCAGCCGTAGGTCCATGGCGGTCAGCCTAGGGGCGCGGCGGGCCGTGGGCTCCCTGCCGCGACAGGTGGCCGGTGGATTGTCAGTGGTGCGTGGGAGAGTGAATGAGCAACGGGGGAAGTACCACCGAAGGAGGCCCCGCATGAGCGAGTGCCGCATGGATGTCCCCCCGGCCGAATGCCGGGGGATCTTCATGGGAGGGCGCGCGCCGAGTGAGTGCGGGGCCGGGCGAAGCGAGGTTTGGGCATGAGCTGGCATCAGGGGCTGCTGGTCAGCTTCGATCTGGAGACCACGGGCACCGACGTCGAGCAGGACCGCATCGTCACCGCGGCCCTGCTCCGGCTGGAGGGGGACGGCCGGCCGGCCGGGAAGCTGACGTGGCTGCTCGACCCGGGGGTGCCGATTCCCGACGAGGCGGCGGCCATTCACGGCATTTCGACCGCATATGTCCAAGAACACGGGCGTCCGCCGGCGACTGCCATAGAGGAGATCACCGAGGCGCTGGCCGAGGCCCTGCGCGCGGAGATCCCGCTGGTGGTGATGAATGCCCGCTATGACCTCTCGCTCCTGGACCGCGAGTGCCGGCGCCACGGCCTGCGCACCCTGACCGAACGCCTCGGACACGCACCCGCACCGGTCATCGACCCCCTCGTCCTGGACAAGCACGTGGACCGCTACCGCAAGGGGAAGCGCGCCCTCCAGGCGCTCTGCGGTCACTACGGCGTCCGGCTGGACGGTGCCCACGAAGCGGGCGCCGATGCGGCGGCCGCGGCCGGCGTCGCCCGGCGTATCGGGGAGAAGTACCCGGCCGTCGCCCTCCCGTCGCCGCGCGCGCTGCACACCCTCCAGGAGCAGGCGGCCGCTGATCAAGCCGCCTCGTTCCAGGCGTATTTGCGGCGCTCCGGTGACCCACAGGCGATAGTCGAGCCGGCCTGGCCGCTGATCCCGTACCAGGCCAGGGCCGAGCGATAGCCCGCTCGCCGGACTCGGCCCGTCAGGCCGCCCCGCTCAGAAGGGATACCACCGCACCGTCGCGTCCTTGTCGCGCAGGGAGGCGATCCGGCGCTGGAATTCCCTGAGCGCCGCCGGGTTTCCGGGCGCGTGCTGGGACACCCAGGCGCAGCTCGCCGTCTCCCGGGACCCGCGCAGCACGGCGCAGCCCTCCCAGTCCCGTACGTCCCAGCCGTAGACGGACACAAAGGTGTCGTAGGCGTCGGGGGCCAGGCCGTAGCGGTCCCGGCTCAGCGCCATCACGACCAGATCGTGCTCCCGCAGATCGGAGGAGAAGGTTTCCAGGTCGACCAGCACCGGTCCGTCGGGCCCGACATGAATGTTGCGGGCCAGCGCGTCACCGTGGATGGGGCCGCGCGGCAGATGCGGTTCCAGGGCGGTGGCGGCCGCCGCGAAGGCGTCCCGCCGCCCGCGCAGATACTCCGCGTCCGGCGCCGACACGGCGTCACCGGCCAGCCGCAGCCAGCGCTCGACACCGCCGAGCAGCTCGCGCCGGGGGAGTGCGAACGGCGGCTCGGGCAGCGCGTGCACCAGCTTCAGCAGCGCGGCGAGATCGTCCGGACCGGCGGGCCGTACGGCCTCCGGCAGCCGCTGCCAGTAGGTCACGGGATGCCCGTCGGCCAGCGTCGCCACGGGCTCCGCGGCCCGTACGGCCGGCACGCCCTCGGCCGCCAGCCACTGGGCCACGCCCAGTTCCCGCTCGGCGCGCTCCAGGAGTTCGGCGCTGCGGCCCACCCGTACGACCGGTCCGTTGTCGCCGAGGGCGAAGACGGCGTTCTCGCCGAGCGAGAGCAGCGCGGCATCGGCCGCCGCCTCGGGGTGCCCGGCCGCGGCCAGCACGTCCCGGGCGCGCGCCTCCGTGAAGGCGGCGGGGCTCGGTTCGGTCATCGGGGTGCCTCCTGCGGTGCCGGTTCGCGACCAGTGTCGCAGGTCGGCCTCATGGCCCCGTAGGACATCCCCGGCGGGGAGTTCCGCCGGGGAATCGGCCGGGGACCTTGACGGGGGTGCCGGCCGTCACGACGATGACGGCGGCCGGGAACGGCCGGCGGGGGAGAGGGGGAGCGATGGCAGCGGTGCCAACGGCGGGGGCATACGGGGGCAGACCGCCCGGACCGCGTCGTGCGGAGCCCCTCCGATGACCCTGACGACCGCTCCCCGGCGGTCCACCGCACCGGCCGCGGACGGCGCCGCCCGGCCCCGGCGCGACCTGGGCGCCTGGTTCCTCGTGCTGCCCGCGCTGCTCCCGATCCTGGTGCTGAGCGTGGGGCCGCTGCTGTACGGCATCGGGCTGGCGTTCACCGACGCCCAGTCGGGCCGGACCCAGGCCACCCGTTTCGTGGGGCTGCTGAACTTCTCCGACCTGTTCCAGGACTCGCTGTTCTGGGACTCGTTTCGGATCGGCCTGATATGGGCCTTCGGCGTCACCGTCCCGCAGTTCCTCCTCGCCCTCGGGCTCGCCCTGCTGCTCCATCTCGATCTGCGGCTGCGCTGGCTGGCCCGGGCGCTCGCGATCATCCCGTGGGCGATGCCCGAGGTCGTCGTCGGCATCATGTGGCGGCTGGTCTACCACCCGGACGCCGGCATCCTGAACGAGACCCTGCGCGGCCTGGGCCTGTCCGGAGCCGGCGACGGCCGGGACTGGCTGAGCGGACTGGCCACCGCCTTGCCCGCGGTCATCGTCGTCGGCGTCTGGGCAGGGATGCCCCAGACCACCGTCACCCTGCTGGCCGGTCTGCAGAACGTGCCCCGCGAACTGCACGAGGCCGCGTCCATGGACGGCGCGGGCGCCTGGCGCCGCTTCCGCACCGTCACCTGGCCCGCCCTCAAACCCATCGCCCTCGCCGTCACCGCGCTCAACTTTATTTGGAACTTCAACTCCTTCGCCCTGGTCTTCGTGCTGACCGACGGCGGCCCCGGCGGCCGGACCCGACTGCCGATGCTGTTCGCCTACGAAGAGGCCTTCCGCTACGGGCAGTTCGGATACGCCGCCACGATGGGCCTGGCGATGGTTGCGGTGATCTCGGTCCTGCTGGCCGTCTATCTGGCCGGCCGGCTGAAGGGGGACGACGACCGGTGACGGCCACGGAGAGCACCGGCGGCAGCGAGCGCAGCAGCGCCCCGCGCGGTGCGGGAAGCGCCCCCGTCCCGCGCGGCACCCCACGACGCACCTCCACCGCGCGACGCACCTCCACCTCACGACGCCGCGCCACCCCGCGACGCACCGCCACCCGCGCCGGCCAGTACGCCGCACTCCTCGGCTATCTCGCCTTCCTCGCCTTCCCCTTCCTCTGGCTGCTCTCCACCGCCTTCAAGCCGCCGCGGGAACTCAGCAGCATGCACCCCACCTGGATCCCCGAGGCGCCCACCCTGGAGAACTTCCGGCAGGCCTTCGCGCAGCAGCCGCTGCTTGCGGCGGCGGGCAACAGCCTGCTGGCCGCGGCGGTCTCCGCGCTGCTCGCGATCCTGCTGGCGACCCCGATGGCGTATGTCCTGGCCCGCTTCCGCAACCGTCTCTCCCGGGCGGCCACCGGCTGGGTCGTGATCAGCCAGGCCTTCCCGCTGGTGCTGGTGATCATCCCGCTGTTCCTGATCCTGAAGGGCCTCCATCTGGTGGACTCCAGGATCGGTTTGATCATGGTCTATGTGGTGTGGTCGCTGCCGTTCGCCCTGTGGATGCTGACCGGCTATGTCCGCGCCATACCAAGGGAGTTGGAGGAAGCGGCGGCGGTGGACGGCGCCGGCCGGCTCCGTACGCTCGTCTCGGTCACCGCCCCGCTGCTCGCGCCCGGCCTCGTCGCCACCGCGCTGTTCGCCTTCATCACCGCCTGGAACGAGTTCTTCTTCGCCCTGGTCCTGCTCAAGTCCCCCGAGAAACAGACGCTGCCGGTCGTGCTGACCCACTTCCTCGGGGCGGAGGGCGTCGCCGACCTCGGCCCGCTCGCCGCCGCCGCGCTCCTCGCCACCCTCCCGAGCCTGCTGCTCTTCGCCGCCATCCAGCGGCGGATCACGGGCGGGATGCTCGCCGGGGCGGTGAAGAACTGATGCGCCACGACCGCGCGCCCGGGCGCCCGCCCCGTTTCACCCGGCGGGGCCTGCTCACGACGGCCGCCGCACTGCCGGCCGCGGCCCTGCTGCCGGGCTGTTCCGACGGCCGGCGGCGGACGGCGGGCGGCCGGATCACCCTGCGCTTCCAGTCGCTGGCCTGGCAGCAGGACTCGCTCAAGGCCAACAAACAGCTGGTCGCCGAGTGGAACCGACAACACCCCGACGTCCGGGTGCAGTACGTCCAGGGTTCCTGGACCACCGTCCACGACCAGCTGCTGACCTCCTTCGAGGGCGGCGAGGCGCCGGACATCATCCATGACGCCTCCGACGACCTCGCGGACTTCGCCTACGGCGGGGACCTCGCCGACCTCACCGCCCTCCTGCCGCCGCGCCTCAAGCGCGACATCCCGCAGCGCAGCTGGGAGACCGGCACCTTCGCCGGCCGGATCCACGGCGTCCCGTTCCTCCAGGAACCACGGGTACTGATCGCCAACCGCGCGAAGCTGGACCGGTCCGGCGTCCGCATCCCCACCCCCGAACACCCCTGGACCTGGCAGGAGTTCGAGGAGGCGGCACAGCGGCTGACCCGCGGCACCACCTACGGCGTCGCCTGGCCACTGAAGGAGCCCGTCTCCGCCACCCTCAACCTCGCCCTGTCCACGGGCGGCCGGATCTTCCACCGCCGCCGCGACGGCAAGGTGGAGGTGCGCTTCGACGCCGTCGACCAGCAGGTGCCGCGCACCATCCACGACCAGGTCAACGTCGACCGCAGCGCCTCCCGTACGACCCTGGGCATGGGCGGCTCCGACACCCTCCCGGGCTTCTTCGCCGGGCGCTATGCGATGGTGCCGCTCGGCTTCTCCTACCGTCAGCAGATCGCCCAGCAGGCGCCCAAGGGCTTCGACTGGACGGTGCTGCCCGCCCCCAAGGGCACCGCCCTGGACCAGGGGGTGAGCCCGCAGACCCTGTCGATCGCCGAGGACTGTCCGCACAAGGAGGAGGCGATGGCCTTCATCGACTTCCTCCTCAGTCCGCCGAACATGGTCCGGCTCGCCCTGGGCGACTGGCTGCTGCCGACGGGTCAGGAGGCGCTCAAGGATCCGGCGCTGCGGGCCGCCGAATACGACTGGGCGACGGGCACCGCCCTGGCGGGCTCGCTGCATTCCGCCCCGGCCCAGTCCGTCCGCGGATATCCGGAATGGAAGGACAAGATAGCCACCCCAGGTCTTCAGGAGTACTACAGCGGCGCCATCGGCCTGGACACCCTGCGGAAGCGGCTCGTCGAGGACGGCAATCTGGTGTTGGCCCGCTATCAGCGCTGAAGCGCGCGCAGCCGTACGGGTCATCACAGAAGGCCGGCGATGGCCGAGCAGCAGCGCTGTTGGGGGGCCGGTACACCCCAACTGCCCCTGCCCGAAGCCGTGATGGACGGTACGCACACGTCCGCCACCGAACACGAACCGTCACCGGTATACCTGTCGCCCGGCGTTCGGTTCACTGCCGCGTCACTCTCTATTGCGGGCACGTAAACGGAGTTGAGTCCCTCCGGTTCAACTCCGGGGTCGCTTTGACCACTTCTGAAACATTTCCCATTTCAGAGCCCTTGTTGCTTATCTCACACGCCCCGACTGGCCTTGAATTGAACTCATCAATCAGACAGGGTTTCGAACCAGTCCGACGCAGATCTTCCTGTCTGTTCGGGCTATTGCGCAACGCTTTCCCCCCACACCACGAACGAGGAGAACCCTCGCAATGGCTCACAAGCGTTCCAGCAAGAAGCGGCTCATCACGGCAATAACCGCCGCGGTCGCCGCCACTGGTATCGCCGCCGTCACCGCGGTCACCGCGGGCGCGTCCCCGGCCGCCGAAGGCAAGATCTACGGAGCCGAGGCCAAGGGCGCCGTGAACGGCAGCTACATCGTCATGATGAAGAAGTCGATCCGCACCATGGAGAGCGGTGACCTGGCCTCCAAGTACGGCGGCAAGGTCAAGCGGAACTACTCCTCCGCCATCGACGGCTTCTCGGCGACCGGTCTGAGCGCCGATGAGGCCAAGCAGCTCGCCGCCGACCCGGCCGTCGACAAGGTCGTCCAGAACAAGAAGTTCCACATCAGCGAAGCCCAGGCCAACCCGCCGTCGTGGGGCCTGGACCGCATCGACCAGGAAGACACCAAGGGCGACAAGAAGTTCAACTACCCCGACACCGCGGGTGAGGGTGTCACCACCTACGTCATCGACACCGGTGTCCACATCAAGCACAAGGACTTCGGTGGCCGGGCGTCGTACGGCTTCAACGCCATCGACGGCAGCGACAAGGCCGAGGACGACAATGGCCACGGCACGCACGTCGCGGGCACCATCGGCGGTACCGAGCACGGTGTCGCCAAGAAGGCCAAGATCGTGGGCGTCAAGGTCCTGGACGGTGAGGGCTCCGGCACCACCGAGCAGGTCGTCGCGGGCATCGACTGGGTCACCAAGAACCACAAGGGCCCCTCGGTCGCCAACATGTCGCTCGGCGGCGGCGCGGACGAGGCTCTCGACGCGGCCGTGAAGAAGGCCATCGACGCCGGTGTCACCTTCGCCGTCGCGGCGGGCAACGAGTCCTCCGACGCGGGCCAGGGCTCGCCGTCGCGGGTGAAGGAAGCCATCACCGTGGCCTCCAGCACCAAGGATGACGAGCAGTCCGACTTCTCCAACTTCGGCAAGGTCGTGGACCTCTACGCCCCCGGCTCCGACATCACCTCGGACTGGAACGACGGCGCCACCAAGACCATCTCGGGTACGTCCATGGCGACCCCGCACGTCGTCGGTGCCGCCGCGGTCTACCTGGCCGGTCACAAGGACGCCAAGCCGGCCGACGTGGCGAAGGCCCTGACCGACGGTGCCACCCCGGACAAGATCACGAACCCGAGCGAGGGTACGCCCAACAAGCTGCTGAAGGTCGTCGAGTAATCACCTGACTCCCTCAGCTCCACCCGCCGGCCGTCGCGCTCGCCCCCACGGGGCGCGGCGGCCGGCGCTGTTGTGCGCTCCGGGACTCCCGGCCGAAGGCTTCCCTCGCCCCTCAGTGGCCCGCGGGACGGAACCCGCGTAGACACTGTCTACTCCATACGGTAGACAGTGTCCATGACTGATCAAGAGGCGGGCCTGCGTGCCCGTTTGGTCCAGGTCGGCATCGACCTGTTGACCGAAGAGGGAGTGCAGGCACTGTCGTTGCGGGAGATCGCCCGCCGTGCCGGGGTCTCCCACGGGGCGCCGCGGCGCCACTTCCCGACCCATCTGTCCCTGCTGTCCGCCATCGCCCGCCAGGGGTTCGCCGATCTGGCGGAGAAGGCCGCGGCGGACATCGACGCCCACCCGTCGGACCCCCGCGCCCAGCTCATGGCCCTGGGCCGTGGCTATCTCGACTTCGCGCTGACCCACCGCGGCATGTTCGAGCTGATGTTCCGGCATGACCTGCTGGAGAGCGGCCATCTCGGCCTGCGGGACACCAGCCTGCCGCTCTTCCAGGTACTCGTCGATCTTGTCGCCCGGGTACAGCCGCAGTCCGATGTGCCGGCCAGGGTCGTCGCGGGCGCCCTGTGGAGCAATCTGCACGGCATCGCCCAGCTGTGGAGGTGGGGCAGCCTGCAGCTCGCCACAGGGGCCGACGAAGTCGAGCCGCTGCTCCGGGCCGCGCTGGACGCACACCTCGGGCGGGAGGGCCGATGACTGCCCGACGCCGTCAGCGCCTCGTCCTCACCGGCAGTATCACCGGGGCCGTGATCGTCGCCCTGGACGGCACCGTACTGACCGTGGCGCAGCCCGCCCTCCAGCGGGATCTGCACGCCTCCTTCGGGCAGGTCCAGTGGACCAGCACCGGCTATCTCATCGCCGTGGCGAGCCTGCTGGTGTTCGCCGGCCGGCTCGGTGACCGGTACGGCCACCAACAGATCTTCGCCCTCGGGATCCTGGGCTTCGGCGCCGCCTCGGCAGGGATCGGCCTGGCACCCGGCGTCGGCTGGGTGATCGGACTGCGGGTGGCTCAGGGAGTTTTCGGCGCGCTGCTGCAGCCGGCCACCCTGGGAATGCTGCGCGCCACCTATCCGAGCGACCGGCTCGGTATGCCCCTCGCCCTGCGCACCAGCGCCATCGGGCTGGCGGCCGCCGCCGGCCCGGTCCTCGGCGGCGCGCTGGTCGCCCACTGGGGCTGGCGGGCCGTCTTCTTCCTCAACGTGGTACCCGCGGGCCTGATCGGCCTACTGGCGCTGGCCGTTCGCGTACCCACCCCCGCCGACCGGGAGACGGCCGGAGCCACCACCACTGCCGGGGGCACCCGCGCCCCCGCCCCTCGACTTGACCTGCCGGGCGCCTGCCTCCTCGCGCTCGCCCTCGTGTGTCTCGTACACACCCTCGTCACCCTCCCGGAGACCGGTTGGACGACGGCCACCACACTGGGCGGGGCCGCGGCGGCGCTCGCCTGCGGCGCCTTCATCCGGCACGAACGCCGCACCGCGAGTCCGCTGGTACCCCTCTCCGTGCTCCGCTCGACGACCGTCGCCTCGGCCCTCGCGGTCCTGCTCTCCGCGTCGGCGGCCCTGTTCGGCGCACTGTTCGTCAGCACCTACTTCCTGCAGGACGTCCTCGCGATGGACCCGCTGCAGTGCGGTCTGCGGGTGCTGCCGCTCGCCGTGATGATGGTGCTGAGCGCCCCGGCCTCGGCCGTACTGCAGCGCCGGTACGGCCCCCGCCGGACGACCGTGGCGGCGATGACCCTGCTCACCCTCGGCATCCTCGCGCTGTCCCAACTCGACCGGACCTCGACGGCGCCGGCCATCAGCGGGGGATTCCTGCTGCTGGGCGCCGGCTTCGGCACGGTGATGGTCACGGCGACGGCAGTCATCGTGCGCCAAGTGTCCGCGGACCACGCCGGAGTGGCCGGCGGCCTCCAGCAGACCGCGATGAACATCGGCCCGGCACTGGGCGTCGCCACGGCGACCATGCTGGTGACCCTCACGGCCCCCACCGCTGCCGGAAACCGTCCAACCGGCGGGCCGCACTGGACCGGCGAAGCCTTCCTCTCCGCGATGGGCCCCACCCTCCTGACCCTCGCCGTCGTCGCCGCGACCGGCGCCCTGGCCGCGGCCAAACTCCCCCGCCGCACGGCCGGTGGCGACTCTCCGCAGTCGCCGGCAATCACCGGGCGCGATCGCGACCCGGCCGCAGCGACAAAGGCCGTGACGTCCGGGGACTGACGAGCCGACCGGCCCGCCGACAAGCAACGCCCCGGACCGAGGGGCCCGCACCAGCGGGGCGCCTCAACTGCGCCCCCTTCCGCCGCCACGCGCCGCGCGGCGAAGGCCGGTACTCGACATCTCCAACTCAGGCTCTGTCCCGCCTCGTTGTACGAGTTATCCACAGGAGGGGCCCTCCGGAAACACGCCGGGCGCCACCTCCCCTACCGTCGGTGACATGCACGGAGGACTGCCGTTCATCGGCATCAGCACCATCGTCTACGGCGTGATCGGACTGCTCACGGTCGTAGTCAGCGCCATCCGCAAGACAGGGGGAGACCGACTTGCACACCATCACCGTCATCGTGCCCGCACACAACGAGGAGGAGGGACTGCCGGCCACACTGGAGTCCCTCGCCTGTCAAACGGTCCGGCCTGACCAGGTCCTGGTAGTCGACGACGCTTCCACGGACCGCACGGGTGAAGTGGCGGCCTCACACGGCGTGACCGTGCTGCGGCCACCGCACAATCTCGGCAGCAAGGCCAAGGCACAGAACTACGCCCTTCCGCAGTGCACCACCGACCTCGTCCTGGCCGTCGACGCGGACACCGTCCTCGCGCCGGACTACATCGAGACCGTCCTGCCCGTCTTCGACGACCCCGGCGTCTCCGTCGCGGCAGGCACGGTCCGCACCCGCCACACCCGCACACTCTGGGAACGCGGGCGCTCCACCGAATATCTCTTCGGATTCCACTGGCACCGGGTTGGCGGCTATGTTGCCGATGTAGGGGGTTGGCCAGCATCTATGCAGCTCAGAGGTGGTGCAGAAGGGATTGGTGCATGTGCATGTGTCGCCACCTGTCACCACCTCTGGCAGGATGCATGCTGACTCAATGCTGAGTTGACTGACGCACCGTCAGCCTGAACTGATGGGGCGTCACACAGGTCGCGTCGCTTGCATTGAATCGGGCGGCGGACGGCCTCGGGTGCTTAGCGCATTAGCTGTCGATCCCTCGCGGACAGCTCCGGCGGAACTCGCAGGGGCGGGCGGTTGCCAGCATGCATAGGGCCGCCGGGTGGACGGTGCGATTGTCGTGGTGTCGGCACGTATACCGGTTGTGATCATAGATTCGCACGAACTGCCCTATGGGGGCATTCCTGTGCCGGATGGGGGGCAGCCGAAGGCAATGGCGGGGATTGGTCAACTAGCCTTCCTTATCCGCCTTGACCTGAAACGCTAGTGGCGTGTTGGAACTTATCTCGGGTCTTGTTGGTGCGGTCGTCGGCGCAGCCGCCACCGTCATCACGCGGTGGATGCAAAGCGGTGTGCCTGGCGTCGGATGGTCAGTCAGGCGATATTGGAGTCGAGTGCGGCCCAACGGGACGTACACCGCTCGCCCTCGCCGAATTCGACAGCGCAGTCATTCGCTCAGCGCCGGGGATAGGCAGCCCGCCGTCATGGTTGCAATGCCTGCGGCCCTGCCGACCGCCCCGTGTGCAACTGCGATGCTTGCTTCCTTGGGGGTGGGGAGGGGCCTGAATTACAGGCGGAAGTCGTTGCAGCGCTAATTGGGTTGCCCGCTGTCGGTGTTGCGTACTTGGTTGGTCGCCACCAGGCCGCTGTCACGCGCGACTCCGCTGTTGAGCAGGCGCGTGGAGGACACCGACGGTGGCGTCTTTCCTCGCAACGTGATCCGTGGATTGAATTCGCGAAGGCCGTAGATCGAGTGAGTGAAGGCGCGCGGATGAGACGGGAGGTGGAGATGAGTGACGAGATGCGGGAGCGGGAGCGGAAACCCCGGGCTCTCCATTCCAGTATTGCGTCAGTGGAGTACGAGGGGCCTCAGAGAGTCGTCGACGCCGCTGGGGAGTTGCGTAATGCAGCAACGTCACTGCTTGTTGTGAGTGCCGCGTTGGGGTCAGTGACAGGGTGGAGGGGCCGAGAGAGCATATTGATCGAGTCATGGCAGCTGCTCTACCATTCTTCAGGATTGAACGCGCCGCGCCACGGTGAAAAGGGAACCATCGAGTACGTCCGCACGATCGTGGTCGATATGAGCAACGCGCCTTCATGTCACCGGACGACGCCAAGTACGCCCGGGAGATACGAAGGGCCATCAAGAACAAGACCCTGCGGTACGCCCTCGTCCAGGCTGCCGAGAACACCGGTAAGTATGCTGGGGCCGAGCTCAAGCATTTCACGCTCTTCTGAGGAGAAACGCGTTGGTCTCGAACATCCCCCGCCACCCCTTTCCCACGGGGAACGCGCAAGCGGGCCTCGCCGTGCTCCAGGAGGAAATGCAGGAGCTGATCGACGGGCTTGAGGCGGACTCCACCGATCTGGGCGACACCCAGCGCGTCACGCTCACCCTGGCCCAGTCGCACTGCTTGCTGGACCCGAGGGCATCGATCTTCCCCACGTGGGATGCCTGGGTGAACGCAATGCAGGTTGGCTCCGCCGTTTTCGCCGTCGCGACTACGACCGAGGAGCATGTGCAGTGCCGCATCGCGCACAAGGACCGCACGCTCCGGGCTACCGGCCCACAGTGGTACGTGAACCCGGGATCCTGGCTCACCGCCTTCTACCTAGCCGTGATATGCCGGGAAAAGGCCAGGATCGCAGCCTTGTGCCGGGTGCCGCTGCCCCTGCTGCGGGAGAACGGTTCGCGCTTTGACGCGTACCACTACGACTGGATCGACACGCTCCAGACCTATTGGCTCGGCGGCCCGGACCTCGTTCCGAAGTTGGTGGCTGCGGTCGACGGCACCGACCCTGAGGTTGCCTCGGACCCAGAGACGGCGGGCAAGCTGCTGTACCCGCCGATGGAGATGTTCCACCGCTTCATCCGTAAGGACAACGCTGGTTTCAACCGGGCGCTCACCAACGCCCTCCAGTGGCACAAGGAGTACTGGAGCGAGGTGAGCCGAGCCTTCCAGGCTTCGGGCCTCGTAGCTCTCGCCCCGCTCGCCATGGCCTGCCTCGCGCACGACGCGGGCATCCCCATCGGGGTTGAGTCTGAGTACCTGCCCGCCACCCTCCTGGGGCGCAACTGGTGCGGCGAGTTCCCCACGTAAGCAGGCAGTGGCCTGAGGTCCAGCTGCTCTCGCCCGCGACCTGAAGTGCTTCGCCGAGGCGGGGTGCGCGTCGCTGCCGGAGTAGGTATTCGACCATTTCCCTGTGACGCACCACGTGGAGTGCGTCGTGGTGCTGGAGAAGGCGGCTAAGGGCGTCTGACCTGCGGTTTTACGCGTGCGCATTATGTGCGGTGTGGGCGTTACGGGCGATATCTTGACGCTGAAATGACGCTCGTGACGCTCATTTGACGCTCGTTCTGATGGGTCGTCAGGTACTCTGTGTCGCTGGTCAGACGCCCTGCTGGCTGCGTGAGTACGGTGGGGCGTTGAGAGTTCGAGGCGCTGACGGAAGTCGGCTGTACAGGTGTCCGGTGCGCTCAGTAGGTTCTTGGCCTGCTGGTGGTACAGCGCAAGCAGCTCGCTGACCTGCGGGTATGGCAGCGGTGGGGACGTTGCCGGGACCGCTGGCCCGGGAATGGTCCGGATCTTGGCTGATGCAGACCTTAGGGCTGCGGCTCTGTTGGATTGGCCGCAGCCGCCCGCTCCGAGCTGACGGTCCCACCTGGCACAGGTCGTAACCCGTATCCTGGGCGTTCAGCCGAACCAGGGAGTGGCTCCCAAGGTCATGTCGGAGCCCCTGAGTCCGGGGGCGTCCACACAGTCTGTGAGACGCGTGTGAGAGCACGTAGATGAGAAGCCCCGCCGGAAGTCGCGGGGCGTGCCGGACGCCGGTGGAGGCGCGGGAGCGCTGAGCGCGATCGTTGATCTGCCGGGCAGTGCCCGGCAGTGTTCCCGCGGGAGGATGCGGTGGCGGTGTGACGTTGGGTGCGTGCAGGCCCCCACTCCGGGCGGCGCCTTGGCTATTCGCCTCTGCCGTGGGCCGACTGGTGCTCTGTTGTCTCAGTCAGGGCTTTACGGGCTATGGCGGTGAACTCTCGTGTGCGCTCTGAAAGTGCGGCAACTTCGATGGCATGGTGTTCCAGGAAGCTGGCGTTGCGGTGGGTCGTGTTCTCTGGCGAGTCGGCCAAGGCCAGGAGGTTCGTCTGCATGGAACGTAGCGACGTGTAGACGCGGCGGGCGGCACGTTCCACCGTCTCAGGGCCTTCGATTGCCACGTGTGCACATGCCGTCCGAGCGTTCTGCAGATGGTCTTCTGCTTCCCTGAGTCGTCCTTCTACTTCCGGGGTGTCGCGCGTGCCGACGAACGCTCGGCCGGCTGCTTTGAGCGCGGTTTGCGCTTCGCTGGCTGGGGCCAGGAAGGCACTGTAGGCATCGCGTCGGGTTTGCCTGTGCCATTGCGCTTTCTCGGACTGGAGCTGCGCTTGAACTTGTTGGCGGTTCGACCAGCTGGTGACGGTCGAGGCTAGGACGGTCCCTAAGACGCCGAGAGTTGCTCCGAGTAGTGCTGCTATTCCCTGGTCCACCCTGGAGTGTCTATCGCAGGTGCCTACGCATGCGCCAGCGGAGGCCGCTTGTCTCCTGGGCTAGGCAATCATGCTTCCCCCGTGGCACGCCTGCAGCGCAGACAGGTCCGTGCTGCCTCGGCTTCTGGTTGTCGCGGCGGATGTCGGCTGCGGAGGAGGCGCGGGAGCGTTGGGCGCGATCGCTGTACTGCCAGCAGTGCCCGGCCGTGTTTCCGCGGGAGGACGCGGTGACGGTCTGCGGGCACTGCAGGGAGGCCCCGCCTTCAAGGGCGGGGCCTCGGCTGTTAGTGGTCGACGCCGAGCCGGTGTGCTTCCCGGTCCGCCCACACGGCGTCCCGGATCGCCTGCTCTACTTCGGTCAGCTCTTGTCCGCGTGGGTGGTTCGGTGGGGTACGCGGCTGGCCGGCCGGTCGGCCACCATGCGTCCAGATACCGCTGGTAGAGCCGGTGCTTCGCCGCCGTCGCCGGCTCCAGCTTCCACAACACGCCCATGAACTCCCCCTCACCGCCAGACCAACAGGCATTGCCGTGATTGTCCGATGACTGAGCGTGTGTCCATCAGAGGGCGTGATCTGCCCGGCAGCCCACGGCCCGACGAGCCGCATCGGCCACGCTGAGCTCGCAGGCCGACCCAAGCCAGCTCGTCTGCACGACATGGTGCTGTTCAGGACGCCCTCAACGCCGCCAGCGCCCGGCGCGACCACTGGAAGACCTGACGGCATCGGACCAGGGCTGCCGGGCTACGAGCTGAGTGAAAGTCAGCATGCCAACTGGCCTTGTACATATGCATTGCTGACATGTCGACCATCGGGTGTACCGTCTTCAAACCGGACGTGTAGCTGGGAGTGACCGGACGGTAACAATGCAGAGCTACCCCGGCGGGCACCGTCGGGGCAGGACCAAAGGAGAACAGCTCCCGTGGTGCACTCTCACCGTGGTGCGACACCGTGCCCGGTCCCCGCACGCCCCCGGCGGGCCTGATGGCGGCTTTCCACACGCCCGAACACCTCGGCCAGCTGCCGAAACTGCACGTCTACATTGACGAGACAGGTGACCGCGGCTTCAGCGAAAGGTCCCGGTCCCAGTCGCCGTTCTTCGCCATGACCGCTCTGGTGGTACCGCAGGAAGACGAGTGGACGGTCAACTACACCGCGGCCGGCCTGCGCGCCCTGGTCCACAGCGGCCAGCCGCACCAGCACCTCAAGCCCATCCACTGGGTCGAACACTTCAAGGCCAAGCACCCCGAGCGGCGCAGCCGTGCCGCACAGGTGCTCGCCTCCATACCCACGGCACGAGTCATCCACGTGATCGCGCACAAGGAGACCCTCCACCAGGACACCGGCCTGCGGCAGGACAAGGGCATCTTCTACAACTACACGACCAGGCTGCTGCTGGAACGCGTCGCCTATACCGCCAAGGAGTGGCCCGGAGGGAAGCGTCTGGCGATAGCCCGGCTCGGCCGGGTCAAACACATGGACCATGAGGCGTCCGCGAGCTACCTGGACCGGGTGCGCAACGGGAACGCCGAGACCCTCGGCGTTCCGTGGGAACTCATCAAATGGCCGCCCACCCGGGAAAACACCGTACGCGACGGCATTCAGCTCGCCGACGTCCACGCCGGCCTGCTCAACAGCGCGCTCAGCGGGGATCCCGGGGACGCCAGCTGCGCCGAGAACCTACAAAAGATCAGCCACCAGCTGCGCGGTGTGCTGCTGGGGTATGGGATCAAGGTCATCGGGGACAAACGCTTCATCACTGAACGTGCCTGGTGGCCGGACCTCAAGAATCTGTGAAAGCACAAAGCCCCCGGGGGGACTCCCGGGGGCCACAACCACCTCGGAGGGTGGAGGGATCCAGTTCCCTGGTTCCGGCCGTGATCCCGGCAGCCCACCTAGGGGCTCTTGCCTGAAATCAGCCTACCCGTAGTAGCGCGATTCTCACCTGCCGAACCCCACTCTTGACCACTCAATCACACGTCCGATCGTCCGGAATCGCACTGGTTCTTGAGATGAGCAGAGGTGGGCGGACGAGCGACCGCCCGCCTCCGACCAGGGCCTCGGGCGCCTGGCGCGGGAGTCCGCCCATGGTGGCGGCGGAGGGAGCTGCCGTCCGCGTGGGGGAAGCCGACGACAGGCGTCCGAGGCGGCGGCCATCGGTCCTGGGCACCGTGCCCGCCGCAGCGCTCGTACGTCAGCCGGCTGCGTCGCAGGGCTACAAGGCCCCGCCGGCGCCGGGGCCCCTGCGGCTGAACAACGCGACCACCCGTCCCAGCTGGTGGAGCTTGCGCGTGTAGGCCGCCGACAGGAAGGCGGCCAGAGTGAACACCGTGAGGGGGATGAACAGCAGCCCTGCCCCCTCCGCCCCGGCTGCTGGCGCGATGACGAGGGAGGCCGCAGTTGCAACACCGGCGATTGCGAACACCCCGCCGAGCCCCTTCACGTCCTCTACCTCCGGGCCCGGCTCGGCGGGCAGAGTCTCCACATCGAGGAGCGCCCCGTATGCCGCCTGAGCCTGACGGGCCGCCACGGTGAGCGCCATTGCGCCGAGCTCGTGGGCCGCCCGCTCCCGGTCCTCGACAAGTTCGCTGAGCTTGTCGGCGAACGCGGTGCGGACCTTCTGCCCGTGCTCACGCAGACGCCTTTGGTCAGCCGCGTATTTGGCCCGCAGCCCCGCAGCGGCGTCCGCGCTGTTCCTCACCGCAATCATCAGTTCCGAGACCTTCTCGTGCACGTCGGTCAACGCTGCGGTCCGCATACGGCCCGCCGGGGCAAAGGCGAGAGCAGCAAGGGATGGGAGCGCGTCCAGGGCTTCGGTCACCACCTGGTCACCGTCCTTGACGTACCCCTTGCGCAGCCCCTCCCTCTTGTCCGACATTCGGCGATAGGAGGAACAGGCGAAGGTCACAACGAACCCCACCGCCGCGGCCTTCCCCCCACCCTTTGCCAAGGCCCGGTCGGCCTTCTTCTTCTCCTCGCCCGACAACGGCGCTACCTGTGCCTTCTTGGCTGTCGCGGTGGCCTCCCTCTTCTGCTCGGCTTCCAGGGCCAGCGTGACCATGGCGAGAAAGCCCACCACGAGCGCCATCATCAGGGCCGCGCCGAAGGATCCGGCCAGGAGCATCCGGCATGACTTCCACGGAGTACGAGACGGCCGAGTGTAGGCGGCGCGGAGGTCGTCCCAAGGCACCGGGCCGGTGTGCCCGAGTTCGACAGCGGCGGCTCTCGCCTTCTCGATGCGCTCCTCGGCGGCGGTGGCGTAGCGGGCCCGTAACCGGTCTCGGTAGCCGGGCCGCGGCGCGGCGGTCGGTGGGGCCGGGGCAGGGGGCGTGGTCAAGGCTGTTGTCCTCTCTCCTGGGTACTTGAGGAACACACCAGGAGAGAGCAGCTGGTTGCACGGGCCAGGAGTACACGGCACAGCCAGCGCGTGATGTCGGCCACCAACCGGACATCCGAACGCACGCGCCGCCCTCCAGGGCCTGCCTGTGCACTCGTCGATCGGGCACGAGACGTCGCCGAACAGATGCGCGCTACCGCTCCGAGGGGCACCGACGTCGCACTCGACGTCGTCGCCGGGGGCTTGGTGAGTGAGGGCCTGCCGCTGCTACGCGAAGGCGGCCGGTGGGTCATCGCCATCGGTGACGGACGGCGGGCTGGCGTGCCCATGGAGCTCGGTTGCAACTCAGGGGCCGCCGGCCTGCGAGGGCAGGCCGGGACGATGGGCGCAGCACGCACCGCACCCACCGTGATCGTGTCGTCTGCTGGGTTGGGCGTAGGGGTGCCACGCGGTCACCATCATGGGCTAGAACTTGTCCGACAAGTCCGGCCACGGCTACCGCTTCGGCAACTTCCTCCTGAACGGCCACAGTCAGGTCTGTGTCCACACCGCGTCCTCTGCCCATGCTGCTGGGCCCCGTGAGTCCGCTTTGGGGCCCAGCAAACAGCGGGGATGAATCCCAGCCGGACCGGACGCGTTGGCTACACGCGCTCGAACTCCACGTCGGTGCTCTCGCAGCCGGCGGCGAGCTGGCGCAGGGTGTCGCGCTCAGCGCGGTCGACGGTCAGCGACCAGCGGAGCTTGGTGCTCACCCAGTCGGACAGGTAGGTGCACTGGGCGTCGGCAGCCGGCGGCATCCACTGGGCGGGGTCCTGGTCGGCTTTGGAGCGGTTGCTCTTGGCGGTGACGGCGACCAGGGAGCGTTCGGCGCCGAGGTCGTTGGCGTAAGCTTGGCGCCGGGCTGCGGTCCACTGGGAGGCGCCGGAGTCCCAGGCTTCGGCAAGCGGCACCATGTGGTCGATGTCGAGGCCGGACGGCCCCTGGACGGTCGTGTCGTCGTAGTAGGAGCGCCAGGTTCCGCCGGTGATTTTGCAGCTTGCTCCGATGGTGGGCTGGGTGACGGCTTCGGCGAGGAGGACTTCCGCCCTCGTGTTGCAGCCGTCCTTGTCCTCGTCGATCCAGTGCTTGAACTTGGTGCGCTCGTAGCCGTCGCGGGACTCGGCGGCCTGGGGGAGGGCTTCGATACCGTCGTGCAGGCTGAGCGTCTCGGCCGCGTGAGCGGGGGTGGCGGCGGTGGTGAGGGGCAGTAGGGCGAGGGCCGCGGCCGCGAAGGCGCGGACAGTCGTCTTGATCATGATCTGTTGATAGCGCCGTAGCGTCGGTTGTCGCCCGGGAACAGGGGTGGTGGTCACTCGGGGGAGTGGCTAGTCGTACCGGGGCGGCGAAACCAGCCCCGCGGAACTACACGAACTCCTCTCGCCACCGTGGTGGCTTTGGGAGGAGCCTTGTAGCAGCTGGACCGGTGGACACAGGTGGTGGGGGCACTGCTGTCTAACCGAGCTGCTCCTCCTCATGCCGGAGGACTTGGTCAACGTGTTCGACCAGGCACTGTTCCAGCTCGGCCAGCGTCCCGCTGCGAAGTTCCACCAGTGGCAACTCCCACTCCACGCCTTCGCGGATGTTCACCATGAGCCCGCTATCGGCCGGCACGATGGCTTGCTGGAGCCAGCCGGCGAAGTCGGCCGCTTCGGCGGCGGTGCAGTCCTCGATGGCTACGCCGTTCGGTTCGACTCCCATCATCCCTTCGTTGATCTCACCGCTGGATGTGCGGAACTGGAAGGAGAGCGTCTCTCCTGTGTACTGCCCGCTCCACGCCTCCACGACCGTCCCGGGCTCCTTCGCGCGCAAGGCGTCGGCGAAGGAGGGGAAGGTGAGGCCCCATCCCTGGGGAGCGCCTTCGGGCGGGCTGAAGATGAACATGGTTCGGAAGTTGCCGGCGTCTTCGCTCATTTCCAATCCTCTTCGATCGCATCTGGGTCAGGGCACGTGCCTGCTGTAGCCGTTGACCCCGTGGGCGACGAGCAGGGCATCCCAGTAGGGCACGGCGTCGGGGTCGTTGGTGGCGACCTCTACGCCGCGTAAGCGTCCCGCGTGGGCTGGGTACTCGATCGCCGCCTTGTATTTGTACAGCTCTTTCTCGTCCTTCTTGTGGAGTACCTTCTCCTGGAAGTTGTCGCTGTTCTCCAGGTCGTCGAGGTTCCGGTACGTGCATCCCGGCCTCTTGACGAACTTGGCCTCCACGGCCATGCCGTCGGTGTCGCGCAGGCCGTCCACCATCAGTGTGCCGAGGGCTGACTTGCGCGGATCGATCGGGACCTCCTTCTCGGGGTAGCCCGCGGTGCGGTGTTGATAGTCCCTTTCGGCTTTCGTGCCACCGGAGAAGCCCCCGTCGCGAAGGCTGTGTGCCCATCGGTTGAGGCTCTGTCGCTCGGTGGGCGTCAGCGGCGGGAACCGCGGGTCGGGGGGCACAGGGGGTGGCATCGCGGGACGGTAGAGGCTCGGATCGGGTTTGGTGTAGCCGGCCGGGATCATGATGGGAATTCGAGGAGGCAGCGGGAGGGGGAGCCCTGGCGGAAGGATCGGGCTGGGTTTCCAGGGGGCCGGGTCGGGCTGCGGAACGCGTACGCGCGATTGCGAGGAGTCCAGACTGTGGCCCAGGCTGGCGAGGGCCATGATGCGGTCGTCGCCAGAGACTGCCGCGTGGAGCCCCCCGTCCTCACCGTTGCCTCCGAAGGCAGGGTTGTCCCAGACGGAGTCTCCGCCGCTGTCGAATAACGCGTCGGAGGCGGTTTCTCCCCAGGACTTTTTGCTGGCGGCTTCGACGTGGTCGGCGTACCTGTCGCAGGCGTTGGCGAGCTGTTGGCAGGCAGTTGGCAGATTTGCCAGCAGAGTGCACGAGGGTTCGGCCTTGGCCGGCGGGTGGTCATGGCCCACGAACTTGGTGAAGAAGGCGTTGACCGCTTCTGCGGTTTTCCCTTCGTGGTTGCGGGCGGCCGTCTTCCAGCAATCCTGCGCGTCGGATAAGACGCGCTCAGATATGTTCTTCGCCTTTCGCCAGGTTCGTGCCACCGACCTGAGCTTGTCTGGGTCACCGCGGAAGCGGTCACCGACGAGGTACTTGTCGATTGCGGAGGTCTCCCCGATGACCTCGGGCAGTTCGTTCCCGCGGCCCCGGGGCGCCGGGGCACAGTCCGCTGACTTGCCGGAGTACGGTTCGGACGCGCTGCGCTGCCCGATCGCGGCGAGCATGTCCTCCGCGACCTTGCTCTCTGTCGCCATGTAGTTGTTGGCCGTCTGCAGCAGGGACTCGCTTCCTCGCCCCATGACGTGCGCGGCCTCGCCCGCCTGGTTCACCGTCGTCTTCGAAGCACTGTCGTACAGGGCGGCAAAGGCCCGTCCAGCGTCATCGTCGCCGGCCATACCGGCCTGCTCATCCAGTTCCCTGATCAGCGCGAGCACCAGCTCGATGAGCAGCTCGTTGAGGGTGTGCATACCCCACGAGGAATTGATCAGGTCCACTGCATGCGTACGAAGAGACAAGCTTGCAACCCCCGGCCTACGCGAGCGGGCCAGTCTGCCATGGGCAGTTGAGGTGCTTTCGCTGACCGATGCCAATCGGCCAAGGTAGGGGACGATCCCGGCGGGAAGGGGCCGGTCTGGGCGCGGTGCTGGGCAAAGCGGGAGTCGGTGGCCATCAGGCCGGTCATCCGGTCTGGGCGTCTCATCCGGAGGCCGGTGCTATGCCAGACGAGATCTCCGAAAGCCGGGGCTGGGCCCACGACTGCAAGCAGTACCGCGCGTATCAGCGGTTGCGGAACTTCGCGTGCGTCTGCCCGCCGCAGAAGACCAAGCTGCTCGTCTACCTCAAGGCAGCCCCCAAGCAGGTCGACCTCGTGCCCGGCTTCACCCGCGACGTCACCGGACTCGGCCACCACGGAACCGGCGACCTGGAGGTGCAGTTGCGCACCCGGAGGGACCGGGAGCGCGCCCAGGAACTGTTCCGCGCGAGCTACGCGGCATCGTGAGACGGCCCGTGGCCGCACAGCTCTCCGTGGCCCGGAGCGAGCCCGTGGAGGGCATGTGGGCGAGGGTGCTACGTCGTGTGGCTGACTGCCGTGTCGGTTCAGGGTGCGGGGGCGGGGCTTGCCCGCTCCGGGGACGAGCTTTGACGATCCGAGCTTGTGCTGGACGACGGATCACCAGGTGGCAGGTTGCGCAGCGGCAACGGGGATCTGGGCCCACACGACCTTTCCTGAATCGGCCATGACGAAGTGTCCCCAAGCCTCACTCATCTGCTCCACGATGTGGAGCCCGTACCCCGACTCCGCAACCAAATGCGGGGGACTGATGACAGGTGGGTCAGCCGAGGGGTCCGTGACTGCACAGATCACCCCCGTGCCCCGCAATCCAATTGCGAGCCACCCGCGTTCGGCGGGATCCCGTAGGGCGTGCCGGATGGCGTTCGTCACCAGCTCCGTCGCCACCAGCACGACATCGTCGCGGGAGGAGTGAATGCTCCACCGACGCAGTGCCTCCTCCATGAGCCTGCGCGTGCCGGCCACGCTCTCCGCCTCTGTGCCATAGCGGAGTGAGACCAGCCCGCCGGAGGCCAACCCCATCGCCGCGGCCCAATCATGCCCGCCCCGCTTGAGGGCGCACACCACGTCCTTGGGCCACCTGCCGATGGTCGGCTGACGGGCAGGGGGACCTTCCCCTCCGATGCCGGGTTTGCACATTATTCATTCTCCCGGGGGCTGTTCCGCTGCAGGTATCGAACGGCGCTGAGCCGCCGCGTATGGTCCTACCCAGGGTTGGCAATTTCCACGGGAATTGCCAACCCTGGACATCACTTTCCGGTGAACTCATGGGATGAGGTTGGCCGGGAGGTTTGAGCAAGGTAGGGAGTGGGCGATATGCAGGAGTTCGCGAACGGCGTTCGGGCAAGTTCGATTCCGAACGTCATCTGGACGAAGAGCCGGAAGACGATGGAGCAGGGGCAGTGTGTGGAGACCGCCGCTCTGCCCGGGGGCGGTGTGGCGATCCGTAATTCCCGCGAGCCCGACGGGCCTGCCCTGGTATATACCCGGGCGGAGATGGTCGCCTTCCTCGATGGAGTGAAGGGCAACGAGTTCGACCACCTCGTCGTCTGAAACATGGCACAACTCGTCTCGTAATCGCGGTTGTTGCGAAAATCCTGGCTCCTCGGTGGATACTGTCTGGCGACGTATCCACCGAGGAGCCAGCATGCGTTCAAACGTCAGGTCGATAGAGGAATACCTGGGGGAGGCCGACCGAAGTCCTACCGCTCTGGGGCTCATGCTGGCCCAGTCGCTGAAAGAGCTCCGCGAAGAGGCAGGGCTCACGCCCGCGCAAGCTGCGAAGATCATCGGTGTCCACGCGTCGCAGATGAGCCGGCTGGAGAACGGCCAGCGGCGCTGGCAGGAGACGGGCCTTGTAAGTGCACTTCGTGCATACGGCGTGGGCCCCGAGGGTGACCACCTCACGCTGCGTCTCCTGCGTGCCTCCGCGGAGTCGGAGTGGAAGACAAGTTTCCGCTCTGATGTGCTCCCGGGCTGGTTCAAGTTGTTCGCTGGCCTGGAGCCGGCAGCCAAGGAACTGCGGTCCTTCGAGAACCGCGCGGTGCCCGGCCAGCTGCAGTGCGAGCCCTATGCGCAGGCCATTGTCGAAGGTGATGCGATGGGCGCCACAAACCTTGCCAGGCGCCGGCTGAAGCTCCGCAAGGAGCGGCAGGAGCGGGTGTTGCGCAAGAATGGCCCTGCCCAGTGGGTGGTGCTCGAAGAAGGCGTCCTCGACCGACAGTTCGCTGAACCGCACGTGATTCGCGCACAGCTTCTGCACCTCAAGAAGCTGCTGGAAGACTACCCCCAGATCACCGTCCAGATCCTGCCGACCAGACTGGGTGTCTCGCGGCCCAGCGGTTCGTTCACGTACCTTCGCTTCGACCTGGAGGGGATTTCGGACAAGGTCTACGTCGAAGATCCGACCGGGGCCAAGTATTACGACGACGAGGAGGAACTCCAGGAGTACCAGATGACGTTCGACCGGCTCGCAGCCTCCGCGCTCGATGCAGAGCAGACACCGCGGATCCTGGACGAAGTGTTGAAGGGCCTCCAGTAGCTTCCTGCCTCCGGCAGACCATCATCCGAGGATTCTGGCCACGCCGCCGTACTCGATCCATTCATCCCCGGGCTGCTTGGGCGCCAGGTCCTCGGGCCGCCACTTCGAGACGTCCACCAGCTCACCGGGCGGAAGGACTTCCATCTCGTCGAAGTAGCGGTCCACCTCGTAGCGTTCCCGGACACGGCCCCAGTTTCCGCCTGTGCTCTCGCGCATGAACTCTGTAACCCAGGTTCGGACGCGCGGCTCATCGCTGACGAGCTGACAGATCACCATGAAGTTGCCGGCGCCGAGCCTGCGGGCAACATCACGGACCAGCCTGCCGGGGTTGTCCTCATCCGGGATGCAGTGCAGAACGGAGACGAACAGGGCCGCAGTCGGCTGCGTGGGGTCGATCAGTCGCTTGACGCTCGGGTGCGCGAAAATGCGCTCGGTGTCACGCATGTCGGCCCGTATGACATCCGTGTTCTCGTCGGTCTTGAGTAGTGCCTTCCCGTGGGCGAGAACGATCGGGTCGTTGTCGATATAGATGACCCGTGCGTCAGGATGCACTCGTTGCGCCACTTCGTGCACGTTGTCCTGCGTGGGCAGACCAGACCCGTGGTCGATGAACTGCCTGACCCCGTACTCGGCGGCGAGGACATGCACGACACGTCGCAGAAACCTGCGATTGTTCTGCGCGAGGATCTCCGTGCTCGGAGCCTGGGCCGACAGCGCGGCGCAAGCGGCCCTGTCGACTTCATAGTTGTTGCGCCCGCCAAGGTAATAGTCGTACATTCGCGCGACGCTGGGATTCTCCGTGTCGACCGGACGCACTTCATGCTGGGGTGGCTCCCCCTGGCTCATACGGCACCTCGCGCCCGCGGCAGTCACGCTCCGATATGGCAAGCGCTCAGTGTAGGCACTGGTGCAGTCCAGTCGTGAGTGCGAAGCATGAGACGGCCCCTCATGCCCGGGCATTCAGCCACTAGGCATATGCCCATGCCAAGTGAGAAGGGTCGTCAGGGCGGAAGACCCAACGTCTCACCTGGCAATTGCCGCATGTTGCACGGCGCTTCGAGCCCAGCGAAGTTGGCCGATGATCACCGGCTGGGAAACACCCATGATCTGGGCCACATCGCGAAGTTCAAGTCCAAGTCGGTGACGAAGGATCACTGCATCGGCCTGCTGCTCGGACAGAAGGAGACGCAGGAAATCCGGTTTCCGGATGCGCGCCCCTACACGGCCTGTGAGAATTTCCCAGGCCACCGCGGGGAGGCAGGGGCTGCTCAGCGCTGCTTGCCAATTCCGTGCCAGCTCTGCCAGAGCGCCGTCCACCACCAGCTGCGTGGCGTCCTGGCACCTCAGCCGCACCTGGCTGTACCGGAGGTAGATCAGGCGGTATGCGCTGCAAAATGCTGTGAAGTCCGAACAGAGTTCAATGGGAAGCTCCTTGCCTCCAGGGATGCCGCCGCACTGCGCTGCATGCGAGGCCGGGGGCCAGGCTGCCTTCGCCCGGGCGGTGGAAGGGGGCTTGGTGGGTGCCCTCAGTGCAGTTCACCGTTCCCGTCGGTCCTCCCGGGGGTGTTGCTGACCCCTTCCTCTGACTGCTCGAAGGTGCACAGCCAGGCGTAATGGAACTCTTCCCACAGAGGGCGAACCTCTTCGGGGCATCCGTTCAACGCCGCGACCAGCGCACTGACTTCCGGCCAGTCGGGCAGATAGGTGCCGTCCAGTACCCGCTCCACCATTGAGGGTGAAAGGGCTCCGGAGCAGTCACGGTGCACGTCGGCCGGTGTCGGCCTGCAGGCCGCCGTGTAAAGACCTTGCAGAGCATGGAACACGCGATCGGCTGCCTGTGTGACCGGCCGCCGGGTGGACGGCGCTATACCGTGACTGGTCTCCCACAGATGCCGCAGAATTGCCGCATCGGCGCCGAAGCAGGCCATCATGTCCTGCACCACGGACCAACCAGGCAACCGGTCGCCGCTGAGAATGCGTGAGACATACGACGACGACATCCCAAGCGAAACCGCCACGTCCCGCAAAGCAAGTCCACTCGCTTCATGAAGGAAGGACAGAGCATCGGCAAGAAGCCGCGCAGCACGGTCCGCCGATGCCTTCTCGCTTAGGCTCGACTGCGACGACCTAAATGCAGACGAGTGCGTCGTAGGCAGGGGCAAAGTAGGGGAGAGCGAGGTGCGCTCGCTTAGTTGCCGGTTCAGTCTGTGCTCGGTTACCGATTCGTTCCAGCGTTCACGCGCCGTCGGGGAACTGATCTGGGCAGCCCGCGCGACCCCGTCCCAACTCGTGCCCCTGTGCCTTGCGTCGAGCACGGCACCGGCACTGTAGTTTTCGACTGCTCTGACAAGCTCCCTTGCGCGTCCCAACAAGGTCGGCAGATCCTCGCCGGCGTGCTCGCCGGCGAGCAGCTCCCGCGCCATGCGAGGAAGACCTTCAGCCATGTGCAGCCCCAGGCGCTTCGGCTGCACATCAGGCGAAGCGCCGTTGTTCACCCGTCGGGCCCTGTCCCGACAGCCCGACGAGCAGTACTTCCTCTTCCGGCCGGGCCCTTCCCTCTGCATGATCCCGACACCGCACATGCAACATGCGTTCAGCGCTCCCCTCATGGGGATTCCTCCCTGCTGTCATTTTCTGCAATGACGCTGCTGTTTCAGATTTCCGGGCAGTTCATTGATGACGCCATGACAGTGCCATCGCCGCAGAGGACGGCCCGGCGGAACGAGATCCCCGCCCCGCCGGGCCGCCTTGCAGCTAGCGGCGACGGGCGCGCAGGAAGCCGAGATAGGAACGCATAGCCATTCCCGTGCACGCTGTCAGAGTGAAGGCACCCCAGGGAGTCTCCCAAGCGTGACCAGCCAGCAGCGTGGGTACAGCCATCAGTGCTAGAAGAGACCCCAGGTGCGTGACACCCCAGGCAATTTCCATGCCACTTTCCACACCAGCGGGAAGGAGCCTGCTACGTTCGAAGCGGTTCGTGAAGAGAGCTACTGCCCTCAAAGCGTCCTGGTCGTCCATGCGAAGTCCTTTCTGATATGGACGGCTGAGCGCCCCGGCGTTGGTTTGCCGCCCGCCGGGGCACATCAACGGACGCTACCTCCTTACGAGTTGGTTTCGCGACGCGTGAGGCCCATATCGCGAGAAGACGCTTTTCTTTTCTTCTTCGTGCTGGTAAGTGCCACGCCATCGACACTCTTTCGCATTACCCAGTCGAACTGGTGGGCGCATTTCGGGGCTGGGTTCCTTTTGGCGCGGAGGAGGGCCGAGGCGTTGGCCCTCAAGCCGAATCCCTCATGCGCCCCTGGACATCTCAGGGCGCGGGCTCGTGGCCGCAACGGAGCCTCGGAATCCAGTTGGCCGGGGGAGTGCGCTTGGGCGAGTTCGACGGTGAGGGGCCGTAGCACTGCGGCCGGGGTGTACGGGGAGTGCGTGGATGCCCCAGGTGGGTCGGTCAACGCTGCCGCCGCCCCAGACGGTCCACGTCGACAGGAAGCCGTCGGGGGCGAGTGCTGCGGAGGCATCGAACTGCACCCCGTAGGCGCCACTTTGGGGTGTCCATTGGACCCGGGGACCTCCATGGTCTGCTTCCATCCCGCTTCGGTCAGCGGGTTGGTCGCCTCGGCGATGGTCTGCTCGGAGGGACGTGTTCCAGTGTCCGGCCGCGTATGCCCAGTCGCTGGCCAGTTCGTCGAGGAGGGCGCGCACGATCTCTACTGGCGTGGCGGCGTTGGCGGTCGCGTGCCAGGCCCTGGGGCCTACGGGAGATTCGTAGGCGGCGATGGTCCAGGTGATTTCCTGTGGTTTGGATTCGTGGGTGAACTCCCCGTGCGCTGCGAGAGATTCATGGTTGGCGATGGTGGTGTCGTCTCGCCAGTCCGTTCCCTGTCAGGTTCTGCGTGTTGAGCTGCGGACATGAACAGGTGAGGGGCGGGCGAGCTACCGGAGGCCGCTCACCAGCCCCTCGTTTCACCGAGCGTCAGTGCGGTTCGGTCGTCGGCCAGGCTCGGGAATAGCGCACAGTCAGCGTCCGGCCGCCACGGGGGCGTGGTTGGCGGTGGCGTGGATGCGGCCGTCGCGCAGGACTATTGCACCGCTGGTGAGAGTGGTCGTGACCAGGTCGGTGGCGCGGGGTTCGGGGGCCACGTCCGGGAGGCGTGCAGCCTCGGTCAGCCAGGCTCGGGAGTGGAGGTACGGCTCGATCCCGTCAGCGGGGATCCCGTCGCGGATCATCAGGGTGAAGGCGAGGACCCGCCGCGCGCCGTACCAGACCGCTGCGCCCGGGGCATCGACGAGCTGCTGGGCGCGGCGCAGGAGGCGGCGAACGCGGCCGCCGGGATCGGCGGGGATGGGGCCGTGAGAGCCACGCACTTAGGAGTCATGCCACGCCTTACACCTCGAACCCCTTTAGTCAGGAGGGTACTTACTGGACCCTGCCACCATGCAGCCCCGTCGGGCGACTGCGGTAATCCACCTGCAGGGCCGAGGCTGCCAACGCACAGCTTGTTGACGCAGTCCTACGACGTCTGAAGGGCGGACTGCTGTGGCTGGGGCTTGGTACGTTCTGGCGTATGACGCTGCGTTCGGTGGATCTGCGCAAAGAGCCGGTGGAAGCCGTACTGGATCGTGCGGAGCGAATGCTGGGGGTGCGCCTCGACCGCGAGACTGTGGTGTGCAAGCGGCGGTCTGTGGGGGCGCGTACGGACCGCGATACGTGGGTGCGCATCGAGCGGCGTGGGCTCGACCGGATCGGGGTTCAGGGCGGGGATGGCACCGCGTCCGCGGAGGCCCTGCGAGGGATCGCCCAGCCGGCCTGGCTCGCCGGTGTCGCGTGGCGGGACGAGGCGGAGCCGGTGATGTGGCGGGGGGACGAGACGGCACTGCTGCCGGGTGCACCAGTGGGGAGCGCCGTGGTGGCAGAGGACCCGCATCTGTCCGAGGAGTGGTGGGCTTCGCTGAATGCTTCGCTGGATGCCCTCGCCACGCAGCACACGAACAGGATCGCGACACCGGATACCGAGACTCTCACGCAGGAACTGGTCACGCGAACGATCCACAGTGTCTTTCCCGGCGTCGATACGGCGGTGGCCGATTGGCGTCCGGCCCATGCGGATCTCAACTGGGCGAATGTGACGGCGCCGGTGTTCTGCGTGTTCGACTGGGAGGACTGGGGCATGGCCCCGTGCGGCCTGGATGCGGCAAATCTGTGGGGGGCCTCCCTTGCTGTCCCGGCTCTGGCCGACCGCGTCCGCAGAGAGCGGTGCAACGATCTGGCGAGCCGGGACGGCAAGCTGATGACGCTGTTCGTCGCAGCGAAGATCCTCGGCCCCTACTCTGATCCCGAGGACCCCCGCCTGGTCCCTGCGCGGAAGACGGCGGAGCAGTTGCTGCAGGAGCTTCAGGCAGGCTGACGGGCTTTGAGGAGCTGCCGGTACTCCCTAACCACGTTCTCGTCGACCTCGTACGACAGGGCTTCGGCCAGCTCGCGCAGGTGCTCGATGTTGTCCGTGCCGACCGCGACTGCGTCAACCCGGGGCAGGTCGTATGAGGAGAGGAACGCGGCCTGGGCCTTCGTGACTGACGCGGATCCCTGCAGGAAGACCCCTGGATCGAACCGCTCCCACACCTCCTGTGCTGTACTTCCGCCGAAGGGGCTCATCCCCCAGACCTGCGACGGACGCCACCGCGTTGCCAGGGCCTCTGCTGCCTCGAGGACGTCGACCCCGACCAGTAGCCCCGCCCGAACCATGAGGACGTCAGGGCGCGGCACGTCGAGGTCCACGAGCGGGCGCGGATCCCAGGTCGAGACGCCCCAGGAACCGCAGAGCCCCGCTCGTGCAGTGTCGGCAAGGGCTGCGCACGCCGGCCCGAGCCTCCCGGTGTCGGATGCCGAGTGCTCCGGGTTGTGGAGGAACACCAGATCAGGCTCGCGCCCGAGGTCCTTGGCTACCCGCTCGACGGCGATCTGCAGTCGGGCGGGATCGAGACTGTGGCCCTCGGGGAAGAATCCAACCTTGGTGGAGACCGAGAAGTTCGCCAGCAGGTCACCAGCCGTTGTCTTCAGGACCTCGTGGGAGCGATGGCGAAGATAGTTGGATGCGGTGTCGATGCGTCCTATGCCGAGGTCGGCGGCTGCTTCGAGTAGGTCACGGGCGTGACCAGATCGGTGTAGCCCGAGGACGATTCTTCCGTCAGCGGTTCGCACAGCCCCTCCGTGATCAGCAGGTCGGCCAGAGTGGTGGTGTCCTCGGTTGCGCCGTCGAGGTAGACCGGGTGGCCCGACAGGAGCGTTCGGAGGCTCGGTTCTGCGCGCTCGTGGAAGGTCAGTCGCTTGGCGCCGCCGCAGACTTGGACCCTGTCACCGGCTCGGACGAGATATCCTGGAGAAGGGGTGTCGGAAAGTGCGAGGACAGTTCCAGGGCCCAGGTGGGCTGGTGGACGGCGTTGCCGCCCCACACCGTCCATGTCGGCAGGGCGCTGCCGAAGCGCGGTCTGGCGGCGAAGGCGTCGAACTGGATGCATGCGGCTCCTTCGCCGGGGGCTTCCCAGTGGATGTAGCGACCCTCGATGGTCTGCATCCAGCCCGCGTCGGCGAGCGGACGCGTCGCCTGCGTGATGGTGGTCTCCGTAAGGCTGGCGGCCGGGCCCCATGCTGACTCGCCTGCAGCGGAGTTGAGCATGGCGAGCACAAGCTCGGCGAGGGTGGAGGCTGCGGCGGTGGCGTGCCAGAGGCGATCGCTGACCGGTGTCTCGTACGCCGCGAGCGTCCATTTGGTATCACGGCCCTGGGCCTCGTGGTCAAAGAGCGCCCGGGGGGTGAGTGATTCGTGGTTGGCGACGGTGCTGTCGTCGTCCCAGGTACCTTCTCTGTCAAGTTCTGCGTGTCGTGGGTGCCGACTCAACTCTGGGCGTAGCGCTGACTAAGGGCGCGCAGAGAATCAACGTGTTGCTTCCCGCCCTGCGGCTCGTTGATGTGGTATGCGCATCTCCGAGTCGATCCGTGACCAACTCGCCCTGAAGTTTGAGGTGTTGTTCCCGCACCTCGACGAGCGGCAGCGGCGTCTGCTGATGGCAACCGAGGCCCGGTTGCTGGGCCATGGCGGGATCCGGGCCGTCGCGCAGGCGGCCCAGGTCAGCGAGACCACGGTCCGCAAGGGCGTGGACGAGCTGGAATCCGGGGCGGAACCGTTGGGACGGGTCCGCCGACCCGGGGGCGGGCGCAAGAAAGCAGCCGATATAGACCCGAGACTCCGGCCGGCCCTGCTCGCCCTGGTTGAGCCGGACTCGCGCGGGGATCCGATGTCACCGCTGCGCTGGACGACGAAGTCGACCAGGAAACTGGCCGAGGAACTCACCCGGCAGGGGCACAAGGTCGGCGCCGACACGGTGGGTGACCTGCTGCGGGAGGAAGGCTTCAGCCTGCAGGCCAACGCCAAGACCATCGAGGGTGCCCAACACCCGGACCGCGACGCCCAGTTCCACTACATCAACGAGCAGGCCAAGGCCCATTTGGACACCGGACAGCCGGTGATCAGCGTGGACACCAAGAAGAAGGAGCTGGTCGGTGAGTACAAGAACGCCGGGCGCGAGTGGCGGCCGACAGGTGAGCCGGTGAAGGTCAGGACGCACGACTTCCTCGACCGGCAGGGACCGGGCAAGGCGATCCCGTACGGGATCTACGACATCGCCGCGAACACCGGCTGGGTGAATGTCGGCACGGATCACGACACCGCGGCGTTCGCGGTCGCCTCCATCCGCCGCTGGTGGCAGGCCCGCGGCCGGCACGCCCACCCGGCCGTCACCAGGCTTCTGATCACCGCCGACGCAGGCGGCTCCAACGGCCACCGCACCCGCGCCTGGAAGACCGAACTCGCCGCGCTCGCCGCCGAGACGGGACTGGAGATCACCGTCTGCCACATGCCTCCGGGCACGTCGAAGTGGAACAAGATCGAGCACCGGCTCTTCTCCCATATCAGCATGAACTGGCGTGGCAGGCCGTTGACCAGCCACGACGTCATCGTGAACAGCATCGCCGCGACCACCACCCGCACCGGGCTACGGGTCGAGGCCCATCTGGACACCGGCGCCTACGACACCGGAATCAAGGTCACCGACGCCGAGATCGACGCCCTGCCGATGCACCGCCACCGCTTCCACGGCGACTGGAACTACACCCTCAACCCCGCCCACGCACAGCCGACGCCCCGGGCAGCCGACCCCGCCGCACCGCCAGACTCCGTCCCCGCCCGGGCCTCAGCCCGTCCCGGCCCCGCCTCGCTCCGCGACCCGGAACTGACAGGCATGACGACCGCACAGCTGGACCAGCTGACCCGCACGCTGATCCCCGCCCTTGAGGACAGGCGCGAGAGTCTCCGGCACCAGCAGCGCGGCGGCGACCGGCTCCGGGCCCGGGGCGCCGGCGCCAAGGACACACTCACCGCACCCGCCCGGATCCTCGCCACCGTCCTCCATCAGCGCAAGATCGGCACCCACGACCTCCTCGCCGCACTCTTCGGCGTCACCCGCAGCACCATGTCCAGAGCCGTGCAGGAGGTGCAGCCTCTCCTGGGCGAGCACGGCCACACGATCCCGCCGTCCACCGCGAGGTTCCGCACACCAGCGGACGTGGCGGCCTTCCTCACCCCAGAAGCCGCCCAACGCGAGATCAAATCCGCATGTTGATTCTCTGCGAGCCCTTAGTAGTGCTTGGCCAGGTTGGTGCGGTGGTGGGTATGTCGCGGTGGCAGGTGGGGCAGGCACCGGTCCGGGTTGCGAGCAGGAGCTGTAACTCACGGACCACTTGGTAGAGGCTCAGGCCAGCGCCGTTCCTTTTGGGTCCTTGGCCAGTCGTTGCAGGGTGCAGAAGGCGTGGGCGACGGAAACAAGGGTGACGTGGTGGTGCCAGCCGTTCCAGGTGCGGCCCTCGAAGTGGGCAAGGCCGAGGGCCTGTTTCAGCTCGCGGTAGTCGTGTTCGATGCGCCAGCGGAGCGTGGCCAGTCGGACCAGCGTGGTGAGCGGGGTTGTCGGCGTGCAGATCGGAGAGCCAGAACTGGACCGGCTCGTCGTTGGTGGCGGGCCACTCGGCCAGCAGCCAGCACTCGGGCAGCACGGGGCCGTCGGTGGCGCGGGCGATTTCACGTCCGGCAGGCCGGATCCGCAGGGGACGAACCGCGAGTACATGCGTTTCAGGTCGGACCGGCCCGTGCCCGGGCGGGATCCCTCCCGCCATTGCACAGGTTTCGCCGCCTTCCGGCTCACGGCGATGACCAGCTGTTTCACCGATCGCGGCTTGTCCGGGTACTCCGCCACCGGCGGTCGTCCCCTCCCGGAGCAGTCCCCGGTGACCGGGACGGCCTCACCTGGCTGGGCCGACAGCGTGCTGGAAATGCCGACCATGTGGTTGAGGCCGCGGGCGGCCAGACCGAGCCGGAAGGTGGCGGCGTCGCCGTAGCCGGCGTCTGCGATGGCCAGCGGCACATCGATCCCCCACGAGCGGGTCTCATCCGCCATGTCCAGAGCCAGCTGCCACTTCTCCACATGCCCGATGTCGTCAGGGATACCGCAGGCGGTGCGGCGGGCGACCTTGTCCGGATCCGCCTTCGGCGAGCGGGCCGCCCAGGTCTGCGGCAGGAACAGGCGCCAGTTGATCGCCGCCGAGGCATGTTGGGAGGTGAGGTGCAGCGAGACACCCACCTGGCAGTTGGTGACCTTGCCCGCGGTGCCGGTGTACTGCCGGGACACGCAAGCCGAGGCGTCGCCGTCCTTGAGGAAACCGGTGTCATCGAAGACCATCGCAGTCGGCCGGATCACCGCTTCCATCTTCCAGACCAACCGGGCTCGGATGTGGGACGGATCCCACGGGCTGGTCGTGACGAAATGCGCCAGTTCCTGCCGGTTCCCGTCCTCACCCAGCCTGCGGCTCCCCGTACCAGCGAGGAGAAGCCCGATCCGGCTCCCCGAGCCATGTACGGCAATAGTCTGGCCAGCGGTCTGAATGCTGTCTCCGGAGAACCCTCGGCGACGCCAGGCCAATGGAACATCGCCCACACTCCGACCAACTGGCCCTCGGCCCCCGAATCCATCCAGGCAGGTGAGCACGCGCGGCGGCTGCGGGCCACCGACCCTGTCGCTGGGCGTAGTTAGCTGGTCAGAAATTGTGGCTGCGGATCTGGGTCAGAGTGTGCGGTACTTGTCCCAGACGGTGCGGAGGGTCTCGCCGGCGAGCAGGTCGCTGAGGACGGCGTTTTCGGTGGATCGCCGCCGACTCGCCTGGGTGCGTACGTCATCCCAGGCGGTGGCAGGGACGACAACGATTCCATCGTCGTCGGCGACGACCTTGTCGCCGTCGTTGACGACGACGCCACCGATCCGCACCGCGCAACGAACGGCGGCGACCCGCATGCGAGCGCGATAGTCGATCGGGCGGTGACCGACGGAGAAGACGGCGTAGTCGAGGTGGTGAATCTTCTCCGTGTCGCGGATGCAGCCGTCGGTGACGGTACCGACGGCGCCGCGTCCCATGGCGGCGGCCGAGAACAGCTCGCCCCAGTATGCGGTGCGGCGATCGGCGTTGGTGGCGGCCACGACGAGGTCGCCCGGACGTAGCGAGTCGATGAACGCGATCATGTCATCGTATGGGGCATCGCTGTCGGATTCGGTGGGCACGAACTGCACCGTGGCCGCTCGACCCGCGATCATGGTGCCCTGCTGAAGCGGCCGCAGTCCGGCCATGACGACCTGTTGTCGAAGCCCAATGCTGTCCAAGACGTCGGAGACCTGGCATGCGCTCAGAGGCGGCGTGTTGTCTGCGTCGACCACCATAGGTTCATTGGACATCGTGCTAGAGCCTGCCCTCTATCAATAGATTTCTACGGTGTGGTCGTCGATGTAGTCCCAGTCGTAGTCGATGCCGAGACCGGGTCCCTCGGGCGGGTAGATGTAGCCGTCTTCGATGCGCAACGGTGTCTTCAGGCCGAAGTCGTAGTCGGACATGGGGTAGAGGACTTCGAAGAACTCGGCGTTGGAGATGGCCAGTGCGCAATGCAGGTTCACGATTTCCAGGGCGTGGTAGATGCACGTGTGTAGCTCGCATCGCAGCCCGAGTGCCTCGGCGACGTGCGCGGTGCGCATGACGGCGGTGATGCCGCCACGCCACGAGACATCGGTTCTGATGATGTCGACAGCTCCCTCCGCGGCGTAGTGCGCGGAAGCGTACTGCTGGCCCGCGAGCGTCTCGGTGGCCGCGATCGGGATGTCCAGGGACTGGGCGAGTGTGCGCAGGCCCCGGAAGTCCTCGTCCCACAGGGGTTCTTCGAACCACAGGTAGTTCAGCTGTTCCAGGACGCGTCCCACGCGTAGGGCTTCGTCGAGGCGGTACGCGGCGACAGGGTCGGCCATCAGTGCAAAGTCCCGGCCGACGGCTTCGCGAACGGCACGGTAGGCGGCGAGATCTTCGGTGAAGGTGCCGGGTGGGTGCAGCTTGTAGCCGTGAAAACCTGCCTGCATCACCGACAGCGCCTCGGCGGCGTAGGCGGCCGTGTCGGGCAGGAACATGGAGCTGGCGTACGTGGGCACCCGGTCGCGCGCAGGTCCGAGCAGCTTGTACACCGGTAGTCCAGCCTGCTTGCCAACGATGTCCCAGCAGGCGTTGTCGTAGGGCCCGTAGGCGTAGATCGGGACGTGGTTCCATTTGCGGTTGAACTTGCGGAACTCCTGCCAGTTACGTTCCCGATCGAATGGGTCGCGTCCGAGGAAGAACGGCTTCACGGTGGAGAGCACGGCGCCGGTAGCGACGGCATTCAAGCCGCCGAAGCCGAAGGATGTGCCCATGAGGCCTTCGTGCGTACGCAGTGTCACCACGAGGAAGTCCGGCGTGGATCCGCCGGGAAGCGTCGCGGCGAGGACCGGGTCCGCAGCGTCAGCACGGCAGGCGCGGATCTCTATGTGCTTGATCTGGGGCATGGCGCTCCATTAGCAGCGGTGGTGGATAGGCGTGTGGTGCGGGTGTCCGGCGCCAGGCGATCTCGGCTCATCGCTGTGGTGCCGGCTGGGGGCAACGGCCTATACACGGTGTATGACCTGCACACGGGGCAGGGAGCGTGGAGGGCCTGGGCGTGGGGATTGACAGGTGCGTGAGGAGGGGGTGAGGTCGAGTGCCGATTCAAAGATCCACGATGATCACGTTCGGCTCGGCGGTAACGAGCCGGGGTCCGAGCGGGTTGAAAGTCTCTCGACGTTGATCACGATGTCACCGGCGATCGTGGCGGTGAGCGCCTGGACTCAGCCTGCTGAGCTTGGGCGACGGTGCACGGGCGCTCTGGGAGCAGATGGTTCCCGAGCCATTGGGTGCGACGTACAACGGCGTGTGCAGCACCGCCGGACACGGCGGTCAGGCAGATCGTGATCGGCGAGGCGACGCCCACACTGACTAAGAGGCGGGTACGAAGCATAGGACCTCCGACTTCATGCACGATTTTACGGGAGGCTTCCGCAGCGTCAAGGCCGCCGCCGTGGAAAACCCGATGGGCCCTGTCGAGGAAGGGCGTTGTCGCCGTGGGCTTCACTGCCGACCGGCGCGGAGGGGTACAGGTGCACGGCACGGCAGGCGCCGGCAGCCGGCCTGCATCCAGGTGCGCTGCCCGGCGCCGCGCAGGCGGATGCTTCCGGGGCGCCTCCGCAGGCTTCGCAGTGTGCCGGAGGCAGTCTCGGCGGCGGCGCTCAGGACGGTGGCGCGGTCGACGAACTCGCCGTCGAATGCGCCGCCTTCGAAACGGTCGGCGACTTTGTCCCGCTCAGCCTCCGCGAGGTCGAGGAGTTCATGCTCCAGCGGGGTGTCACCGTCTCCTGCGAGACAGTCCGGCTTTGGTGTTGAAGTTCGGGCAGGGGCTGCGCCAACGCGCTACGCCGCCGGCAGCCCGGGCCTGGCGGCACGTGGCGCCCGGACGAGGTCGGCAGGGCCGGTGGACAAGCAGCGAGCCCGGCGCCGCGGCCATCCGTCTGAATGCTTCCACCCCCATCACGTCGCGGCCACTCCGTGTAGGCAAAGCCTTGACACCAAGTTGCGCACATGTAGCATCCGGCATCAAACACGATCTGTGGAGGATGCGCCGTGGCACAGAAGAGCAACACTGCGTTAGCGCGTCATGAGCTGGTTGGTGCAGGCTCCGGCAGCCCTGACGGGCTTGGTTACCGCCTTGGCAGCCCCGTAGCGCATCGACGAGCCCAGTAGAACCTCTGGGTCGACCTCGGAGCCCTCGTCTCCGGCGGCCCGCCGCTCAACCCCGGCCGGAGCGACAGCCAAGCTGCCGCTCTACGCCCCAACGTGGCCATCGCAGGTCTGATTGCCACGATCTCCGTATTTCCCTTCTCTCAGCGCTTCCTGGTCAAAAGTCTGCTCGAAGCGCCCTCAAGGGCCGTTTGCGAGCGTGATTCTGTGCGGGGGCATCACCGGCCTTGCGTCTCGCATGTCTGGCGGGTGCCTTTCTGCTCCGCACAGAGGTCCACGGTGACGGGATCGTCGCCACCCACCTGTGCATGGTGGTCCCGAACACGTCCTACGAGTCCTTCACCCTGGCCAATCCCGTGCAGCGAGAAGCGGCCGTCGACTCTTGGGGTCTCGTCCACGCCTGCCCTGCACCGGGGACCGGCCACGAGGGGAAGCGGGAAAGCGCCGGTGCCCCCACCGGACACGACCGCTGCATCGCCCGAGCCATGGCATGAACCACCCCGCACACCCGCTCCACAATTCAGCAGCACAGGAGAGTGATCCACATGACAAGACGCAAGGTTCCGCGGGCTCGCCGAGCGATAGCCCGGCTGTCCGCGGCACTGATCGGAATGACGGCATGCTGGGGTCTGCAACCCACCACGGCGACCGCGGCTGTGCAGGCGACGTACTACGCCTCACCCGAGGCCAAGGGCACGGGCGACTGCTCGACGCCGGAGAACGCCTGCAGCCTGGCGGACGCCAAAGAGAAAGTCCGGCCGCTGACAGCGGCCATGACCGGAGACCTCGTCGTGGAGTTGGCGGGTGGGACCTACACGCTCGACTCCACCCTCACCTTCGACGCATCCGACTCGGGCGGCAATAGCGGCCACGAGGTCATCTACCGGGCGAAGGCAGGTGAGAACGTTGTGCTCAGCGGCGGCTACACCATCCCGAGCTCCGGGTGGGAAGTGGAGGACGCCACGAAGGGCATCTGGAAAGCCACCCTGCCTACCGGGCCTACCGGCCTTGACAACACCCGGCAGCTCTGGGTCGACGGCCAGCGCGCCGACCTCGCCAGCGCAGCGGCCAGCGAAGTCTTCGGCACGATGAAAGAGGACACGGACAAGAAGGGATTCACCTTCACCAGTGACAAAACCAAGGACTGGACTAACCCCGAAAAGGCCAACGTGGTTTACTCGCCTGCCGGCAATCAGTGGAGGCATTCGGTCTGCCCGATTTCCTCGGTCTCCGACAGCCGAGTCATCGTGACGACCCCCTGCCAAGACAACGCGAACCATGGCAATCACTGGGGCGCCCTTGGCGTGCCCACGGCCGTGGAGAACCACAAAGAGCTGCTGAGCTCGCCGGGCCAGTTCGCCATCGACCCGGTCGCCCACGAGATCTACTACATCCCGCGCGAAGGTCAGACCATGAGCACCGCCACGGCCGTCGCAGGCAAGCTGCAGACCCTCGTCAACCTGGCAGGGACCCCGGACAAACCTGTGGAGCACATCCAGTTCACCGGCCTCGGTTTCAAGCACGCCACCTGGCTCCTGGACGACTATGGCGTGGTGGACGCCCAGGCCAACGTGCGCTTCACGAAATACGCGGCGGACCGGAAACCGTCGAGTACAGAGTTCGGCGCGGATAATGTTGGCTTGCTCCCGGCGAACATCACCTGCCACACCTGCAAAAACGTCTCGTTCAGCGGGAACACCTTTGAGCACCTCGGCGGAAGCGGTCTCGGCTTTGACGGGGGCGGCAACGACAACTCGGTGACCGGCAATGTGATCACCGATGTTTCCGGCAATGGCGTCCAGATCGGGGCCGGCGACATCTACAAGGAACCCGCCACGATCGAATCCAACTACGCAGTGAAGAACAACTACGTGCACAACGTGGCCAACGAATACATCGGGGGAGTCGGCATCCTGGCCACACGGGTAAAGCACACCAGCATCTCGCACAACAACGTCTTCAACGTGCCCTACACCGGCATCTCCCTGGGCTGGGGCTGGGGCTATAACTCCAGCACCATGGTCGACAACCACGTCGACAACAACTACGTCCACAACGTGCAGACCTCAGCGATGAGCGACGGCGGCGCGATCTATGTCCTGGGGACTCAAGGGTCGTCCCCGCGCTCGACCATGAACGGCAACTACGTCGAGCAGGACTCCCAAAACTACGCTTCGCTGTACCTAGACAACGGATCCAGCTACTGGGACGTGAAGAACAACGTCGTCGGCGGCTACACACCGCACTGGGCCTTTGTCCAGAACGGAGATCCCATCGCGCATCACAACGACGTGCAGAACAATTACATCGGCTCTGACGCAGGGAGCTCCCACAACTCAACCGTGCCGGACACCAGGAGCGACCCTAACAGTACCAACAAAGCCGGCCTGACGACCTGGCCGACGGAGGCACAGAACATCATCTCCAACGCCGGACTCGAGCCCGCGTACGTCGGGCTCCTGAACGGTCAGGCACAGACGAATCTCGCGTACAAGGCGGCGGTCTCCGCCTCCACCTCCTGGTCGGACGGCTTTTCGGCCTCCAAGGCGAATGATGAGAGAGCCGGAACCCTGTGGAGCTCGGGCTCCGGTGACGCCAATGCCTATTGGCAGACCGACCTCGGCGCCTCACACACCCTGTCGGGCGTGCAGATCCTTTTCCGCCAGGACGGCTACGACTACCCGACCCAGCGGCAGAACTTCGAAGTCTGGGTGTCGAACAACAGTGACATGTCGGGGAAGACCATTGCATGCAAGGTCGGCGGGACACCGCTGCCCAACAAGAGCACCTACAACTGCCCGCTGTCCGGTAAGTCCGGGCAGTACGTCAGAGTGGTCAAGACAGACGGAACGTCGTTTGCCCTGGGGGAGGTGAGGGTGTTCGGCCACTGAGCCGCCGCAGCGGCTGAGCACGCGCAGGATGCTTCGTCGGCGACGAGGAAGCATTCTGCGCCGTCGCCCGGCGACGCTCGGCAGCCTGGTGTCAAGCGGTCCGCCGAAACAGTTGACACCGAGCGCCAGGCGCAGCTGACCAAGCGCGGCGGTCAGCGGCACCGCGACGGTACCGGCGCCGCCGGATACGCAGCCAAGGCCGAGACCGCGCGGTTCGCCTGTCAGTACGGTGCCGACGGCCCCGAAGGTCCTGGATGGGCCGCCTCAACCTGCGGATCGGCGTACTCTCCCGTGCCAACCGCGCCTACATGCGCAGACGCAACATCAAGGCGGTGATCCCGGAGAAGACCCACCAGGCCGCCAACCGCAAGCAGAAGGGAACCGCCGGAGGCCGCCCGATCAGCTACGACGCCATGCTCTACAAAGACCGCAACACCGTCGCGCGCGCCATCAACAAGTTCAAGGAACGGCGGGGGCTGGCCACGCGCTACGACAAGACACCCGAGAGCTACGCCGCAGGACTGCACCTGCGCGGATCCATCCTCTGGCCACGCAGCCTGCCGACCACCCCGTGATCCGGACTCAGAACAGGCCCCGCCTGCAGGGCCATCGCCTGGGACGCCTGCACGGCGCACAGCGGCGCGGCGATCAGTAGACGGGCTGGTAGCGGTATCCGGCGTCCAGGCTTAGCGCCGGGCGTTGTGGGGCGCGGTCCAAGAGTTCGGTCAACTTGGTGAGTTCGTCGAGAGTTTCGGGCAGTAGGGTGTGGTCGAGGGTGTTCGCGCCGGCGGGCACGGTGACCAGGGGTATGCCGTAGCCCTCGGTGAGCTGGGAGCGTTTGATGCCCTGCTTGACGCGGTCGACCGGGGACTTGCCTGCGCATTCGCCCCCGCAGGGTGCTGTGGCGATGCAGCCGTCCGCGGACAGTTCCTCTATCTGAAGTCCGGCCATCTGGTCGTAGGCCCGCAGCACTGCCAGGACCAGGTGGCCGGCGACACCGGCTTCGATCCATTAGTCCCGCCGACGCCGGGTCGTGGTCGTGGTCGTCGAGCACGCCTCGTCCGCGACCCGCTCGTCGCCCACCCCCGACACCAGCGCCATCACGAGCCTGTCAAAGACCACCGCGTCCGGGATCCGCGGATTGTGACACCCCAACGGGGGCGTATCAGAACGGTCGGGCAGCAAGAGGAGGAACTCCTCGCGGATCGGCGCGATGATGGACGCAGGCACGACGGACACGAACTCTCCAGATGGTCACAGAGCGTAGAGAGCTCCATGATCATCAAATTCGTGCCTGTCATGCCGCCAACTTCGTCGAGTACATGACCTGCTGGTGGACGCTCTCAACACAATGGCGGTGACGTCATATTCGCACCCCGCGGGTCAACCCGGCCCCGAAGAATCGCCGCGGTCATCCGCGCCTGGTAGCAGCCGCGGCGTAGAGCACCCCACACCACGATCACGATTCGCTACAAACTCGAGTCCGGAGCCTCCGATCCCGTCCGGCCTCTTCCCCGGCCGCGCACATTCCGTTAACTTTCGTGAATCACTCGCCTGTACGACCCGGACGGGGCGTCCGACCGTGGAGCACCAGCGCCCAGACGAGCCCCCGGGGGGCACCCCTCATGACACGCGCCATCACTCTGCACGACGTGAGCAAGAGCTACACGCGGGGTGTCCGCGTGGTGGACCGTCTTTCGCTGGACATCGCGCCCGGCGAGTTCCTGGTCCTGCTCGGCCCCTCGGGCTGCGGCAAGTCCACCGTGCTCAGGATGATCGCGGGGCTAGAGGAGATCACCGAAGGGGAAGTGCTGCTGGACGGCGAGCGCGCCAACGAGTTGCAGCCGTCCGAGCGGGACATGGCGATGGTCTTCCAGAACTTCGCCCTCTACCCGAGCATGACCAACCGCGACAACATCGGCTTCCCGCTGCGCTTCGAGACGCCCGGCGCCGATCCGCGCCCGCGCGTGGACGCCACCGCCCGCATGTTGGGCATCGAGGACCTCCTCGACCGCTTCCCCAGCCAGCTCTCCGGCGGCGAACGCCAACGCGTCGCCATGGGCCGGGCGATCGCCCGCCACCCCTCCGCGTTCCTCATGGACGAGCCGCTCTCCAACCTCGACGCCAAGTTCCGCAACCACCTGCGCGCCGAAATAGCCAGCCTCACCCGGAAGTTGGGCGTTACCACGATCTACGTCACCCACGACCAGGCCGAGGCCATGTCGCTCGGCGACCGGGTCGCCGTGCTGCGCGGCGGTGTGCTCCAGCAGCTGGACACCCCGCGTACGGTCTATGGCCTGCCGCGCAACGTCTTCGTCGCCGCCTTCATCGGCACCCCGCGTATCAACCTGCTGCGCGGACTAGTGCGCGCCCCGATCGGCGGCGCGATGGCCATCAGCCTCGGCAAGCAGTATCTGCGGCTGCCCGAACCCCTCTCCCTCGACCACCAGTTGCTGCGTGTGCAGCAGGGCCGCGAGGTGATCGTCGGGCTGCGCTCTGAGGCGGTCCGCATCGCCAAACCCTCCGCCGGCCGGCCCGGAGAGGTGGCGCTCACCGGGCTGGTAGGGCATGTGGAGTTCCAGGGGCACGAGGTCCTCGTGCACTTCAATACCGGTTCCCGCCCCGCCGTAGTACCCGACCTGGAGGCCCCGCGTCCGGCCCGCCGCCCGCCCCGGCGGCGCCGCCGCGAGGGCGCGGTCCTGGCCCGGCTCCGGGAACGGGCGGGCGCCCTGCGGGCCGGCCCGGTGGTCGCCCCGGACAACCCGCCGGACGAGTTCGCGGAGCCCGCGCCACCCGAGGGCCGTCTGCCTGGCGACCTGGTGGTGCGCACCACCCCGGACATCGAACTCCGCCACGGCATGGAGGTCCCACTGCTCGTGGACCTCGCCCACCTGTTCGTCTTCGACCAGCACGGCGAACGCATCTGCCCGGCACCGGCGCGGCTGCCCGACCTGGAGGATTGAGCCCACTAAGGATGGGCGCATGAACGTGCACCTCACCCGCACCCGCGCGGCCCTCGCGGCGGCCGGGCTCCTGCTGCCGTCGCCGCTTCGACCGCGTACGCCACCCTCGACGCCGGCGCGCCCGAGCGCGGCAGAAACACCATTGCGTTTGGCGGAGACGTCGCAGGTCAAGGGGTCGTATGAGATAACGGGACCCTTGAGGATCAACGATCGGGAAAGAACGTTGATCAAGATCAGGAATCCCGTTGCGGGAGAACTCGGTTGAGGTTGTTCATGCCGCGAGGCGCGGGTGTTCGACGAGGTGGCCGGGTTCGATGCGTGCTCCGGCGCGGACGAGGGCGACGAGGCGGGGTGCGTTCAGGGACCGCCAGGCAACGTGGATTCCAACGGTCAGCCCCTAGCGCCGCCAGCGCTGGAAGAAGGCATAGACACGGTCCCACGCCAGCCACCGAGCGCACTTGACGCCGCTGTCGACGACATAACGCACCGCGTCGAACATCTGCCGGTAGCAGTAGCCCTCCGGCCTGCCGCCCCGTCCCTCCAGCCAGGCCAGCACCGGCAGCAGCACCCGGACCCCGGCCCACTCCGCATCGGTCATGTCCGATGGGTACCTCCGCACCCGCTCCGGCTGATCCGCCGCCTTCCCGGACACGTGCGCGAGGCAATCGCACGACACGACGGGCGCGTTGAACTCCGGGACCTCAACCGCTCACAACTGCGACAAGCAAGGCCTCCTGGCGCTCGGCGAGACTTCAACACCTCCCGAATCGCCTTCGAAGGCCGACTCACCCCCACCAGCCACTGAACCTCAACAACCAAGATCAGCCGTTGATTGGACAGACCCAAGCTCGGTGATCGGTATGAATACGGCTTCTGCGAATCAGGCGGGGTGTACGCGTGATCCGGCAAGGAGGCCAACCGTATTTCAGGGTTGGTAGACCGTGCCGCGGGGCGGGGTCTTCAGCGTAAGGAGGTAGGTGTCGATGGCCAGTGCAGGGGGCGACTGGCGGTCTTGATAGAGCCAGTGGCCACCGGTGTCAAGGACGGCGAGCCTTCCCTTGGGAAATGAGCGTGCCATGCGTTGTGCGCCGACGAGTGGGGTTGCGATGTCGTGCTTGGCGTTGACCACCAGCACTGGCGGGAGCGGGCCCTTCTTCTGGCCCGGCTGCGGCTTGGGAGCGGTCGGCCATCCCTGGCAGCCGAGGATCATGTCCAGTGCCTGGGCGTCGTAGCGGACCTGCGGGTGGGCGGATTTGGCTTGCTGGAGCAGGGTGCGGTAGTGGGCGTAGTCACGCAGGCGGAAGTCGAAGTCGCGGCACAGCACCGGGCGCCAGGCAATCTCAGGGGTGGGGTCGCTGAAGAGGGCTTTCGCTGTTCCCCTGCCGCTGCGCAATGCGGCCAGGCTCTGGGCGGTGCTCTGCGGGTCCCACGACCCCAGGGAGTTGTAGAGGAAGGCGGCCAACTGATCAGCGGTGATCTTCTTTCGCGTGGGGCCTTGCGGACCGGGTTCAACCAGCGTGCCGTTGTCGGCGCGGGCGAAGAGCTGACGGATAACGGCCTTCACGTCCTTGCCCTTCAGGGCACACGAGGCGTCCTTTGTGCACCAGTCCGCCAGTCGCTGCACCACGCCCTCAATGGCGGCGGTTCCGTCCATGAGGGAGCGCTTGGCATCAGGGCGTGCGGGGTCCATGGCGCTGTCGAGGGCCAGCGCCCGGAGCCTTTGGGGGAAGAGGCTGGCGTAGCGCTGGCCGATGAGCGTGCCGTACGAGTGGCCAAGGAAGCTGATCTTCTGCTCGCCGAGGGCTGCGCGGATCGTGTCCATGTCGCGGGCGACGCTTTCGGCGTCCATGTGGTCGACCAGCGGGCCGGTGTGCTGACGGCAGCTGTCCGCGAGCTGCTTGTTCATCTCGCGCATGCGCTGGAATTCCGCGGCGTTCTTCGGGCGGGTGGGGATGCTCGCGGCGAGCTGCTCGTCGCACCGCAGCTGTCCGCTGTGGCCGATGCCGCGCGGGTCGAAGCCGATGATGTCGAAGCGCTCCCTGATGCTCTTTTTGTAGCCGTCGATCGGGGAATCGGCGTAATAGGCATCGTCCAGACCCGTGTTTCCGGGGCCTCCTGGGTTGGAGAGCAGCACTCCGATGCGATTGCTGGGGTTGGTGGCCTTCTGGCGGGCCACCGCGATCTTCATCGTCGGTCCGTCCGGGTTGGCCCAGTTGACCGGCACCCGCACGGTGCCGCACTCCGTGCGCTTGCTCGGACTGGGAAACGGCGGGTTTGGCTTTGGACAGGCGCTCCAGCGGACCGTCTGCGCCGAGCCTGCCTTCGTCGTGGGCTTCGGGCCGGCCCAGGCGTGCTGCGGGACCAGGAGTGACGTGACGAGAAATCCAGCCACCGACCCGGCAGCTACGCCGGCCGAATGTCTCTTGACCAAGGATGCCGCGGGAGCCACCGCGCGTGCTCCAGCACGATCATTCGAATGCTTCATGACGCCAGGATTATTCCCCCATATGAGGATATCTTGATGGTTTCATGACAGAGGGGTAACAGTGCAGCCGGGGTCTGGTCTCCGCGGATGCAACGGCGGGGGGCTCGGCCGGGCCGGGCCGGTGTGGTGGGCCCGCTTGGCGGGCCTCATGGCTGGATCAGTGCAGGTGCGTGGCAGGCGTAGGGCGAGTGCTGTCGTTCCGGAGACGATTATGCATAGTCCATCTTGAAGTTTTAGGTCTGAGGTTCCTTCGTTGTACGGGAGGTGCTGATCAGCTGGTTCAGGGCGGATTGACGGGCTTCAACTTCGCTTGTTCGGCCGTTGCATGGTCGGTGCAGTGCTGCTCCTCGAGCTCGATCAGGCTGAGGAAGCCGAGCCGCTCCTGGATGCGCCGGCTGTTGTAGAAGCCGTCGATGTACTCGTAGGACCCAGGTTCGCCTCGGCCCTCTTGCCGAAGACGCGGCCGCCGACGCATGCGGTCTTGTTCGGCATCCACAGGATCTCAGCCAGGGTGTTGACGCTCCTATAGTTCGTCAAGTCCCTGTTACGGCTGGCTGCATGATGAGCTGGAAGATCCCGGGGCTCGGGTGACGGAGTCGATGGTGAGCTGGTGGAATCGCATGCGGACGATCACTACGCGGTGGAGCGCGGAGTTCAGCCGCCGGTGGCCACCACGGTTGATCCGGTGCCGGTTCGCCTGGCGGACGACGTAGGGATGGGCCCGACGCTCGCGAGCTTGGCGAACGCGGCCTGGGAGCGTATGCGCTTGGAGTTGTCGCCAACCGTGACGAGTACGTCGGCGGCTGTGTCCGGTCCGATGCCGAAGGCGTCGACCAGGTCGGGTGAGTGGGCCTTGGTTAGCTTGCCCAGCAGAGCGTCGTGTTCCTTGACCTCGTCGCGGCGATACCGTCTGCAAGGCGCTGCGGTATCGCGTAGGCGACCGGCAGGCCCACTGGCAGCCGGTCCGGCCCTGTCGCATCACCGCCCCTCCTCATCGGCCTCCCGCGTCCGCTGGGCGATGACCCACGTCATGCTCCGTCGCCTCACTGGCGCGAGCACTCCCGCCTGGCGCGACCTGTAGACGCTGAGTGCGCTATCCAGCCCCTGCTCGACGCGCTCGACGTCCAGGAGGACGCCGCCCGGGGCCCCCGCTGTGCCTGCGGCGATCGGCGCGCTGGGGGACACCGACGGCATCAGCCACGTCGAGATGCGCCTTGTCGACGGTCGTTGTCGGCTCGTCGAGGTGAACGGTCGCAGCAGACGTCCCGGGGAACTCCGCGATCCTGGACGTCGGCGGCACCCGCCTCTTCGCCCCGGCACCGGCCACCACCTCGGCCAGGCACACGATGGTGCGAGTCCCCAACAACTCCCACGCCATCTCCTCGGCGGACAGCTCCCGGAGCGGGAGCAGATGGAGGGCACCGGCAGTGTCGCCAGCCGGCCCCCAGCGGCGTGCGCCCCGGCCATCAGCAGCCCCGGAGCCGGCCCAGGGCACGGACGTGCAGGCATGGGGGATGCCGGTAGCTCGACAGCCCCCGGACATTCGCCAGCAAAACCGCGTTCGGCACCCCGACCGCTCGAAGTCCCACCGGCCCGAGCACAAGCCAGGCGCGTCACCTCGAACGCTTCGGCGCCCTCCGGTTCGATCCGGTCGTCCGCACGGACATCGAAGACTCCGCTGAGCCATACGTGCGGCGCACGAAGTAGTCCGGGGCGTGCCGACGTTCCCGCTCGCCGTCGTGCCAGTGCTGCCAGAACGGCTGCGAGGCGATCCCCACCGCCTCGGGATCGAAGTCCGTCAGCAGAAGCCGGTCCCGCTCCAGCCACGGCTCGAAGCCGACGTGGGGCCTGGTCGTCGCCGACCGGTACCAGCCCGCCGAATGACGCTCACCTCGCAACCAGTGAAACGGCGCACCGGAGTCACGTCCTCGAACCGGGCTGTGCACAGCCCGGCAAGGACCGCCGCCGACGCTGACGTACAGCGTCCACGTACGACAGCTCGACGTACAGCCTTGCAGCGTCCACCTCAGCCGGTCTCGTGCACGCTATGACAGGCCCCGGCATGGGCTGCGAACAAGCTTGGTGTGCCCCCGCCCCGCCCACAGCAGTCGCCGCGGCCGACCGCCGTGATCGCTGACTCGTGGCAGCCGGGCATCTTCCTCGTTGTTCCTCTGTTCCACCCGTTTGCCTTGCACCCTCGCGATCGGAAAACAATCGTTTGACCTGGCTCTTGTCAGGCGCTGCTGGTGCCACGTACGCTAAGTCAAACGTTTGACCGACGAGGAGAGCTGCGTCGGGGCGCTCGTCACCTCTGTGGATCTCGGTCTGGTACGGCAGAAGGGAACTGGACAATGCGTAGGACCATTGTTGCCGTCGCGTGCGTGGCTGCTGTATCCGGGCTATCCGCCTGTGGTCAGGCCAACGGGAGTGGCAAGTCGGCAAGTCCCAGGGACGAGGCCATGACCGTCGGCGTCTCCAACTTGGGCGAGAGTTTCCCCTTCCCCGCTGCCATCGGCGAGGGCATCAAGGCGAAGGCCAAGGAGTTGGGCGTCCACATCGTGCAACTCGACGCAAAGGGCGATGCCCAGAAACAGGGAAGCGATGTACAGGACCTCATCGGGCAGTCGCCCGACGGCGTGCTTCTGCTTCCCGTCGACTCCGGCGTCGCTGTCGGGTACGTCGACCAGCTGAAGGCCGCGAAGATCCCGGTCGTCGCTGTCGCGTCGCAGGTGGGCGACCATAAGAAGCGCAAGCTGGAGGACGTCTACTCAGGTCTCGCGGCCTTGGTGACTCAGCAGGAGTACGAAGCCGGCAAGGCCGCGGGCAGGCTTGCCCTCAAGGCCCTCCCTTCGGGCGGCAAGATGGCCGTCGTGGAGGGCGCCGCCGGGTTCGCTGAGGTCGAGACGCGGTTCGCCCGGTTCCTCGACCCAGCCAAGGTCGCGGGTGTGAAGTTCAAAGTGGTTGCTCGTCAGCCTGGTGACTGGACCGCCGAGGCGGCCCAGTCTGCGTGCCAGAACATGTTGTCCAGCAACCCCGACATCAACCTGTTCTACGCCGAGAGCGACGACATGGGCGTCGGGTGCGCGAAGGCGGTCAAGGCAGCGAAGTCGCACGCGAAGGTCATCGGCATTGGCGGCTCGAAGCTGGGCATCGCCGCTGTCAAGTCCGGTGAGCTGGCCGGCACCGTCTGCTACAAGCCCTACGACCTCGGTAAGTTGGCCATGCAGACGCTGTACGGCCATCTGAAGGGCACGGACACGAAGTCTGCGGAGTTCGTCTCGTACGAAACTCCCGCAATCGACGCGAGCAATGTCGCCAAGTGCGCCCCCCAGTGGTAAGACGAACGGCCTTTGAGGAGTCCTGATGGCCAGTCTGCATGAAGGCGTTCCCATCCTCGAGGTGCGAGGGCTCACCAAGGGTTTCCCCAACGGCACCCTCGCACTTCGGGGCGTGGACCTTCGCGTGACCCAGGGCAGCGTGCACGGCCTTGTCGGCGCCAATGGCGCCGGCAAGTCGACGCTGATCAAGTGTGTCAGTGGGGTTCAGGGGGCGTCGTCCGGCTCGATCGCCTGGCGCGGTGAGGAGTGCTCGTGGCGCGACCCTGGTCAGGCTCAACAAGCCGGCCTGACCACGATCCACCAACACGTGCCGCTGGTGCCTACGCTCACCACGCTCGAGAACGTCTTTCTCTCGCGGCCCGGACCCTGGCGTCTCACCGAGGCCATGGACGCAGAGTTCGGCGCGCTGGTCGAGCGGTTGGGGTACAGCATCGACCCGGACGCTCTGGTTGGGACGTTGCCCATCGGGCAGCGTCAGATGGTGGCGATCCTGCAGGCGCTAGCCGTGGGTGCGGCCCTTGTCATCATGGACGAGCCGACCGCGTCGCTCTCCGAGACGGAGCGGAGGATCGTGCTTGACGCAGTGCGCCGACTGGCGGCGTCGGGCACTACGTTCGTCTTCATCTCGCACTTCCTGGACGAGATCCTGGAGATAACAGATCATGTCTCGGTCCTTCGGGACGGCCGGATCGTCCTCTCCGAGACCACGGCGACGCTGAGCGAGGAGCGGCTCGTTCAGTCAATCGCGGGCCGCGAGCTGCTCGCTGTCGAGCGAGCGGGATCGACCCGTCGCACGGGGACGGAAGAGGTGCTCAGCGTCCGCAACCTCAACGCGCCCGTCGGCGTCCGGGATGTCTCGTTCATGGTCGCTGCGGGCGAGGTGGTCGGCTTGGCGGGGCTGCTCGGCTCGGGGCGTTCGGAGATCTTGAACGCGGTCTTTGGGGCAGATCGCCGAGCCCGCGGGGACGTGCGGATCTGCGGCCGCCGGATCAAACCGTCACCCCTCCGGTCGGTCGAAGCCGGCGTGGCCTACGTGCCCGAGGACCGGGTCCAGCAGGGGCTGCACGTCGACCAGCCGATCTGGAAGAACATCAGCCTGCCGGACCTCGGACGGTGGTCACTCGGGCGTTGGTTCCCCAAGCAACAGGAGGAGCGCGACCGGGCCGCCCTCGCGATCTCCGAGCTGGGAATCGTCGCGTCAGGTGTCGATGCACTGCCTCGAGAGCTGTCGGGGGGCAACGCCCAGAAGGTCGCCTTCGCCAAGTGGCTGTACGCCGACAAACGCGTCTGGCTCCTTGACGAGCCGACCGCAGGCGTCGACGTCGGAGCGAAGGCTGATCTCCTCCACCTGGTGAAGCGGCTCGCCGACGAAGGCCGCGCCGTCGTCATCGCCTGCAGCGACTTCGAGGAACTGCTGTCGGTAGCCACGCGCATTCTGGTCATCCGAGGCGGGCGCGTCATCGCCGACCTGGCGGCCGAAGAGACGAACGAAGAGGAGCTCATCATGCTGACACACGGCTTGGGCCCGACCGCGCGAAAGGCTTCCCATGTCTAGATCGGCTGTTCGGCCACCGCGTGCAGCGAGGCGGTCGCAATACCTGCCGTCCTGGTTGCACCCCAGCAACGCCGGTGTGGTCTACGCCCTGGCCATCCTCGTGACCATTCTCAGTGTGGCCGCGGCGAGCGCGGGCCGGCCGTCGTATGTCTCGCCGACGAACGTCTCGAACATCCTCGACCAGACGGCGCTCCTTGGCATCCTCGTGATCACGTCGACAATCGTGCTGATCTCCGGCAACTTCGACCTGTCCGTGGGCTCGGTGGCCGCCCTGGGTGCCGCCGTGTGTCTGGCCGCGATGCCGCCGTTGGGCTTCTGGGGGGCTTTCCTCCTGGCGTTGGCCGCCGGGGCGGGCGTGGGGCTGTTCAACGGCATCGTGGTCCAGTTCGTAGGAATCAACGCGTTTATCGTTACCTTGGGGACGCTGACTGCCGTTCGCGGTCTGGTCCTGATCCTCACCGACGGGCGCACAGTGACGGCTGGCGAGGGATCGGCCCGCGACGCTCTCCGCGCGCTCGACGACGGGCGCTTCGTCACACCCAACCTCTACCTCGTCGTCGCCCTCGCGCTCTTTGCCGTCGCAGGGGTGCGGGCGTGGTCGGTCCGGCGCAAGCCAGGCGGGTGGACGACACCAGCCGTACTTGCCCCAGCGCTCGCGGGTCTCGTGGTCGCCGCACTGAGCCCCGTGCTCATTCTCACGGTGGAGCTCACTGAGCGTGCCGTCTACCTGTTCGTCTTCGTCGCCCTGGCAGGTCTGGTCATGCGTTATACGGCCGTCGGGCGGCGGCTCTATGCCTGTGGTGGCAACGCAGAAGCGGCGCGTCTGTCGGGCGTCTCGGTCAACAGGTACAAGGTGGTCGCCTTCATCTTGAACGGGACCGCGGCTGCTCTCGTCGGGGTGCTGTTTGCCTCCCGCCTCGGCTCGATCAACCCGACCGGCTTGAGTGGCTTCGAGCTGACTGCATTGGCGGCAGCGATCCTGGGCGGCACATCGCTCTTCGGCGGGCTGGGCAGCGTCGTCAAGTCGCTGGTAGGTGCACTCATCCTCGTGACGCTTGCCAATGGCTTCAACATCTTGAACCTTGGAGCGAACTTCCAGGGTCTGATCGAGGGCATTGTCCTCATCACGGCCGCTGGTATGTACACAATCGCTTTGCGTCGCCAGCAGAGCTCGAGGATCGGCTCCCATGAAGAGCCTGCCCCTGCCGAGCTGCCGCCGCCACCGACGCTCGTACCTGCGGCCCCGGAGCTCGCGGCTGTCAGGCGGGAGGCACGCCAATGACCTTGTTTCGGCCGGTGGTCCTCGTCAGCTTCCTGCGTGAGGGCATGGAGCTGGCCTATGAGAGCGCACACAAGCAGATCCCCGATGACCTCTTTCAGGCGCTCACCGACGGGGGAGTCCGTGACTGGGCGATCTGGCGGGACGGACGCACCCTGCTTCATCTGGTCGACGTGGATGACTACGCGGTGCTCGTCGAGCGCCTGACTGACGATCCGGTCAACGACCGGTGGCAGGCGGAAATGTCGGTCTACGTCGAGCGCTTCGACGAGGTCACTCAGATTCCAGTGCTCGAGGCGCCGCGGCTGGTCTGGTCGATGCGTCGGCAGCAAGCCAACAACACATTCGAGAGGTGACGTCATGACGGACAAAGTGCGAGTGGTCGACTCTCACCAGCACTTCTGGGACTTGAGCGCGGGCGGTTACTCCTGGTTGGGTCCGGAGTACGGCGTGCTCAACCGGACGTACGGCGTGCCCGACGTCGAGGAGTTCGTGGCCGCTGCCGGAGTCGACGACGTAGTCCTCGTTCAGGCGGACTCAACCCTCGAGGACACCGAGGCGATGATCGCGATCGCCGACGAGTGGCCGCGCGTCGCCGGCATCGTGGCGTGGGCTCCTCTCACAGACCACACCGGGCTTGGGGAGATCATCGAGCGGTACGCCGCTGACCCTCGCATCGTAGGGATCCGACACCTCATGCACACCGAGCCCGACCCGGACTGGACCGTCCGGCCGGACGTCGTCCAGGGGCTCGACGCCGTAGCCCGAGCTGGGCTCTCCTACGATGTCGTGGCCGTACTGCCTCGACACCTCGAGCACGTGCCCACGCTGGCCAAGTGCTTCCCCTCGATGAACATTGTCATCGACCACCTGGCCAAGCCGCCCATCGCGGCGGGTGGATGGGAGCCGTGGGCGGACCTGATTGCTGCCGCAGCGGAGTTCCCGAACGTGTCTGCGAAGATCTCCGGCCTCGACACGGCCGCGGACCCGAACGACTACACCGCGAAGGCCCTGAGCCGTTACACCGACCATGCTCTCGCGGTTTTCGGACCCGACCGACTGATGTTCGGTAGCGACTGGCCGGTCAGCCTGCTGGCGGGGGGCTACGCGACGTGGTGGCAGACGATCCACGAGTTGCTCGAACCGCTGAGTGGAGACGAACGCTGCGCCGTTCTCGGTGGCACCGCCCGTACCGTCTACAACCTCGGGAGCCCCGCATGAGCGGTCTCGACCTCTGGAAGCCGATCGCGGACGCCATCGACATCACGATCCCCGAGCATCACAAGCGGCGGATCGCCGTCGTGGGCGCCGGGTCGATCGTCGAGGTGGCTCACCTGCCTGCCTATCGCAACGCCGGCCTGGAGATCGTCGGTCTCTATGACCTCAACCGCGGCAGGGCCGAGCGAGTGGCGAAGGAGATGGGCGTGACCCATGTCTACGACTCGTTGGAGGCGGTGCTCGGCGATGACCGTGTCGAGGTCGTGGACATCGCCGTCGTGGCAAACGCCCAGCCCGACATCGTGGCCGCCGGCATCGAAGCAGGCAAGCACATGCTCTGCCAGAAGCCGTTCGTCCAGGACCTCGAGACCGGCCGGGAGCTAGTCGCCCTGGCCGACAAGTCCGGAGTCCTCATGGCGGTCAACCAGCAGATGCGGTACGACGAGGGCATCGCCGCGGCTCGCGCGATTCTCGATGCCGGGTGGATCGGCACACCCACGGCGATGTCCTTCAACGTAGCCATCGCCACCGACTGGCAGGCCTGGCCTTGGCTGCTCACCGCCGAGAGGCTGGAGATCAACTACCACTCCATCCACTACCTGGACGCGATCCGCTCGATCCTGGGTGACCCACGCCGTGTGTTCAGCGTTGGTGGCAGGCGACCAGGCCAGCTCGCCCGAGGCGAGACCCGCACCATGAGCACCCTCGTTTTCGACAGCGGAGCAGCGGCGACGCTGCACGTCAACCATGAGAACCTGGGCAACGACTCGCGAGCGGAGTTCCGTCTCGACGGTTCCGAGGGCGCGGTCCGCGGCACGATCGGGCTGCTCTACGACTATCCGCATGGCCGCCCCGATACGCTCGAGCTGTTCAGCGAGAGGATCCCGACCGACGGCTGGCTGCCATACCCGGTCGCGACGCGCTGGCTGCCCGACGCCTTCGTCGGGCCGATGGCTGGCCTACTTCGCTGGATCGAGACAGGCGAGCGGGCTCCCACGGCAGCCGAGGACAACCTCGGCACTCTGGCCCTGGTCGAGGCGCTCTACCGGTCGATGGAGTCCGGCCGCGCTCAGGAGGTGCGCGCGTGATCAACCTCGACTTCTCCGGGCGCACGGTGCTGGTGACCGGCGGTGCCGGTGGTCTCGGGCGCGCCTGCGTGGAGATGTTCCTCGAAGGAGGAGCCAGGGTTGTCGTCAGTGACCTTCCTTCCGGTCGTCTCGACGACTTGGTCTCCGGATCGGTGGGAGAGGCGGGCAGGCTTCACCTCGTACCGCTCGACCTCTCGGATCGGGAGAACTGCTCGCGGTTGCCTGAGCTCGCCTGCGCGGCAGCACAGGTCGAGTCGCTCGACGTGCTGGTCAACGCGGTGGGCGTGGTGCGAACGGCGCCGTTCGCCGACATCACGGCTGACCAGTGGACGCGCACCATCGAGATCAACCTCAGCGGCGTCTTCGCGACCATTCAGGCAGCGGCCGCACGCATGACGGACGGTGGCAGCATCGTCACCCTGTCCTCGGTCGCCGGCCGCTCCGGTCGTCCTAACGCCGCCGACTATGCGGCGACCAAGGCGGCCCTTCTGTCCCTGACCAAGTCGGCGGCGTTGGCCCTCGGGCCGAGCATCCGGGTGAACGCCGTTTGCCCGGGCATGTTCCTGACGGACATGTGGGCCGGAATCATCCGCGATCGCGACGCAGAGTTCGGCGAGGGCGCAGGTCAGGCCTACTTGAACGAGGTGGCAGCCAAAACCGTCTTGGCGCGGGCGGGTTCGGCCCACGAGCTCGCGGCCGCGGTCGCGTTCCTTGCCAGCGACCTTGCGTCGTTCATCACGGGACAGGCTGTCAACGTCGATGGTGGATTGGAGATGGACTGATGACACCCAGGCCGGCGCCGTTCGACCTGCTGCTGGAGCTGTACGGCGACGCGGACATGATCGAGATCTTCTCGCCGCATCGCATGATCGACACCTGGAAGCAGGTCGAGGCAGCCCTGGCACAAGCCCAGGCCGACCTCGGGATCGTCGACCAGGAGCGCGCGGACGCCATCGCTGCCGTTTGTGCCGATTCCGGGAGTGTCGACCCAGCTGAGCTGTGGGAGAGCGCACGCAATGTTGGCTACCCGATCCTGGGGCTCGTGCGTCAGCTGGATGCAGCGCTCCCGGAGAACCTGCGCGGCAGCCTCCACCTCGGCGCGACCACCCAGGACATCATGGACAGTGGTCTCGCCCTCCAGCTCGACTCGGCCATGCAGCTGCTCGAGTCGCGACTCCGAACCCTCGGTGACGCGCTCGCGGTCAAGGCCGCCGACGAGGCGCTCACGGTCATGCCGGGGAGGACGCATGGCCAGCAGGCGGTTCCGACGACACTCGGGGCCAAGCTGGCTGTCTATCTCGACGAGGTCAAACGTCATCGGACGCGGATCCTGGCCTGTCGCGACGACGTACGCCGGGTGTCACTGTTCGGTGCCGGAGGGACGTCGGCGGCGTACGGCGAGCACGCTGGGAAGATCCGAGCACTCACGGCTGAACGACTCGGTCTCGTGGACTCCGCGGTCCCGTGGCACGTGGCGCGTGACTCACTGGTCCATGTGAGCTCGGTGGCTGTCGCCGCGGCCACGTCGGCAGCCCGCCTGGCACGGGAGGTCGCCGACCTAGCCCGCACGGAGATCGGCGAGCTGGGGGAGACCGTCGGTCACCATCGCGGTGCATCCTCCACGATGCCGCAGAAGACGAATCCGATCACCAGCGAGTCGATCATCGGGTTTGCCGTTGCGGCGAGGACTGCCGTCGTCGGTCTCTCTCGTGCTGCCGAAGCCGGGCACGAGCGGTCGGCCGGCGAGTGGCAGGTCGAATGGGTCCTCCTGCCGGCATTGTTCGTCAACGTCAGCTCCGCGCTCGCACTGGCCAACGAGCTGGTGAGCGACTTGGCGATCTACCGCGAGCGGATGCACGAGAACCTGCATGCCGACGGGGGATTGATCATGGCCGAGTCGGCGATGATCAAGCTCGCTCCCCATCTTGGCCGGGAGGTCGCTCATGACGTGGTCTACGAGCTAGCTCGCCAGTCGCGTCAGGGGCACGAGGCGTTCTCGACCGTTCTGGAGCGGTGGCTGGCGACCCAGCCACACCTGCCGGCGATCAATGTCATCGTGGACGAGCATGCGGTGGGCCAGGCCGTCCAGTGCTGCGAGACGGCAGTATCCGAATGGCGCGCGGCCCTGGAGGCCGTGCCAAATCCTTGGAAGGAGCAGGGATGAGCGAGACCACCCACCCCGTCGCAAGGACCTTCTCGCTGGTGGGCTTCGACCAGACAGCGGGAGCCACAACCGCCCTGGTGCGCCTCACCTCGCGTTCGCCGTCGAGGATGCGCTGGAGTTTACGCAAACCTGGTGGACGAAGGCGTACGGTTCGTCTCGCCCCCCAGACGTTCACCGCCGGAGTGAATGAGGGAGGATTTACCTGCCGCTTCTTCGATCCGGACGAGATCACCCTGGAGCTCGCGCAACCACCGGTTCGATGGCCAAGCCTGACTGGCGAGAGAGGAGTCGATGGCGAATGTCGGATCGGGTGACACTCGTCGACGTTGCGCGGGCGGCGGAAGTCGACGTCTCGCTGGTCTCGCGGGTTCTCCGGGGGCAGCAGGTCAAGGTCCGCGACGAGACCCGGACTCGGATTCTCGACCAGGCGCAGCGCCTGGGATACCGACCCCATGCCATCGCCAGGAGCCTCAAGACGGCCAAGGCCGGCGCATTCGGGCTGGTCATCCCGACCTTTGACAACCCGGTGTTCGCCCAGATCATCATGGGCGCCGAGGCCGCAGCCGCCCAGCTCAACTGCGTGATGATGACGACGAGCGGAGAGGGGTGGAGCCGCAACAACTGGCTCGAGGCCCTCGATGGTGGCCGAGTCGACGGGCTCCTGATCGCCGGAGGACCAACCCTCGAGCTGGCGAACCTTCGGGTTCCCTACCTGCTGGTCAACCGGGCGGTGCCGGGGATCGATCGGTCGGTTGTGCTCGACGACGAGAAAGCCTCCCGGATGGCGGTGGACCACCTCGTGGAGCTGGGCCACCGCCGGATCGTGTTCGTAGGTGGCCCCGCCGGTGCGGACACCGCGAACCGACGTCTCGCCGGGTTCGAGTCGGCCCGCATCCGTGCCGGGCTCGAGAGCCTGGGAGACCCCGTCTCGGGAAACTACACCGTCGCCGGCGGCAGGCTGGCCATGCAACGCATCCTTACGTCCGGAATGACCTTCACAGGGGTCGTCGCAGCGAACCTGCCCTCGGCCGTCGGCGCGCTTCAGGCGGCGCAGGAGGCCGGTCTCCATGTCCCTGAGCGTGTCTCGATCGTGGCGATCCATGATGCGGAGATCGCCGAGATTGTGCAGCCACGCCTGACGACGATCCAGATGCCGCTGACGCAGCTCGGTGCCAGGGGCATCGAGCTTCTGTCGACGATCCCACCTTCCGCAGAGGTGAACGAAGTGGTCGGGCAACCGATGCGCCTCGTCCTTCGAGACTCGACCGGGACTGCGCCCTGAACGAGTTCCTGGTGGAGATCTCGTTTCGAGGGCACCGACGAGATTGATGTCGACGAGCTGGAAGCCGTGCGCTCGGCTGCGCGAACTCGAGCGGCATAGTTCGCTACGGACGGCACGTTGGTGAGACTCCGGCGCACCGAGTGTCCCGGTTGGCGCAACACCAGGCTGTGGCGTGCTCCCTCGGTGTAGGAGCTGCTACTGAACTTGGTCGGGTGATTTCGGGCTGTTCGCCTGACGGCATCCCCTCGCCGAGGCCATCGAGCTAGCCAAGCGGTCGTTGACCCGCCTGATCCCCACCGCGAAGGACCAATGCCGGGGCCACCGCCGAGGTCGTCCGCTCCTCCTCTCCGAGGGAACCGCTGGCCAGCGAATGGCACACATTTGACGTGCGGTGCACTCTTGTGCACCTCGGGCAGCGCGACCTAGTATGAAACAATTCAATCGTTTGAATGGAGTCCCTCTTGACCGCCACAGCCTGGAACTCCCGGACCGGAGCCGACCTCAGCCCGGGCTTCGTCTGGCCGCCCTTCAGCCCGCCCACAGCAGAGCTCGACCCCCAAGGTCTCCCGATCCTGACGTCCGGAGACGGGGTCTGGCTGACCGGCAAGGATGGGAAGCGTTACCTCGATGGCGTTGGCGCCCTAGAAGCCATGGCGGTCGGCCACGGTCGCACTCGTCTGGTCGGGGTTGCCGCTCGACAGATGCAGGACCTGGCGTTCCTCGACGTGTTCCGCTACAGCTCGGAGCCCGCTCTGGAGCTGGCAGAGAAGCTGATCGACCTCACCCCTGCAGGCATGAAGAAGGTTCACTTCACGCCAGGCGGAAGTGAGGCGGTCGAGGTTGCGTTGAAGCTCGCCATTCAGTACCACTGGGTTCGAGGTGACACCAGGCGCCGCAAGGTGGTGACTCGCTTTGGCGCGTACCACGGTGTGACCTTCGGCGCGATGAACTGCGATGGCCGCTACTACGCCACGCGCAACGACATCTACCTGGGAGACACCCGCTTCGGGGTCGTCGCCGAGGGGCCCGCCACCGGTCCTGGCTGGGGGATGGGGGCACGACACGCCGCCGGTGCGCCAGAGTTCGCAGCGACGATTGAGCGCGAGGGCCCCGAGAACATCGCGGCTGTGATCGTCGACGCGTGCGCGACGGCCTCCGGGGTGGCCTCCGCCCCGCCCCAGGACCTGGTCGCCCTGCGAAAGCTCTGCGACGAGCATGGCATCCTGCTCATCGTCGACGAGATCATCACGGGGTTCTGCCGGACGGGCAAGATGTTCGCCCATCAGCTATCTGGCGTCACACCCGACTTCCTGACCTTCTCCAAGGCTCTCTCGTCGGGCTACATGCCGATCGGAGCGACTGTCGTGCGTGACCGAGTGGTCGACGAGATCGCTCAGTCCGAAAAGGCAGACCGGGTCTTTGCGCATGGACACACCTACGGCGGACACCCTGTCGCCTGCGCCGTGGCGCTGGAGAACATCAAGATCCTCCAAGAAGAATGCCTCGCGGACAGGGCGAGGGAGATGGGAGCGCGCCTGCGCGAAGGTCTCTGGTCTCTCGGGCACCACGATGCCTTCGTCGACGCACGGGGAGTCGGCATGCTCACGGGGCTGGAGCTCTTCCCCTCGGACGACCAAGCCGGCGCCCTCGGCAATGCCGTCGCCGCCTGCGGGTGGTTGCGACGTGAGCTGCGCGACCTGGGCCTCGTGACGCTGACTGTGCATCCGGGCACCGTGTTCCTCCTGGCGCCTCCGCTTGTCATCGAGGGAAGCGAGATTGACCGCATCGTCGAGCTGTTCGATGCCGGCCTCACCCGGATGGAAGCTACGCGATGAACCCTCGGCAAGCAGAGGCGGGGGACCCCGGCGTCACCGCACGCCCGGGCCCGATGGGAAGCCCCGTCCAGTGGTCACCCGCTCTTGGTCGGCGTATCAGAGTCGACGGCATCGACACCTTGGGTGTGTCGACGCAGGCCATGGCCGAGCAGTACCTCTCTGAGTCCGAGTGGGAGATTGCGGCTGATCTTGCCGAGTACTTCCTCGACGAGATGACACGCATCAACTCGGCTCTGTACACGTGGTTGAAGGTGATCATCGCGTTCTCCGGCCCCGAGCCGACTGGTCCCGCGCTGGCCCATGCGGAAGAGCTCATCGACGCCATGAGTGGATTCGGCCCGGGAGCTGGTGACCTGACAGCGGTTCTTCGCGCCTGTCAGGCGGGTGACCGGCAGGTGGCCCGCGAACGGCTGGAAACCATGCGGATCCGTATGGCGGCCGTGCATGACCAGCTCGTGTGGTGGATCCAGCATCTGCTGACGAACATCGCGCATCGAGACGGCGAGCAGGCTGTGCTCGATGTCGTCCTGCGCGCCTACGAGGACCTGTGGAAGCCGCGCTACGCCGTCTGGCCGACCATGACCCCGCTGGAGAAGTTGCAGATCTCGGTCGAGGGGATGCGCGGCCATTTGTCCGGACCACGCCATCGCGGCGACGTCGGCATCGTGGAAGAGGAGGATCGCTTCACCATGATCCTCGATCCGTGCGGAAGCTGCGGCGTCCTTCGGCGCGGTGACCCGGACAGCGGCCGGCCCGGATGCAGCCCCGAAGGCACGACAGAACGTCACGACTGGGCTTGGCGGAGGCTGGGTGTCGGCTGGTACGCCGTGCACTCGGCGATCGTCATGGAATGGATTGACATGCGTGAAGGGCGACCGCCCATGCGACCCATGTCCGGTTGCGACACGGCAGGGCCATGCCGATGGTTCATCTACAAAGATGCGGGTGCGGCGCGGGCCGAGCACACCGAGCGGATGGGCTTTGACGATGGTGGCCAGGAGTCCTAGGAGGCCTTTGGCGAACTGTGGGTCTGTCCTGCCCCTGGTTGATCCCGTCGACTGCGGCTGGGCCGCGGTCTTCCGACTCTCCTGAATGAGCCGGTGCGTCACCGGACACACCCTCGTGGTTGGCGCCGGCCTGCCCGCCCGTTTGACAGCGGGCCCGTCCCTCCGGCAGGAGTCAATGGCAGTGCCAACGCCGCATGACACCCGCCGGGCACTGGGTCGCCACCAGCACTACACACCGGACCTCGGCAAGCGCTCGAGGCTCTTGAGTACAACCACCACGACAGTACAGCAGCTGACGAGACGGAGACCCATGGCAGTGCCGACACCGGACGAGACCCGCTCAGCGCTCGTCCCCGCCCAGCTCTACTCGCCCGTCGTCGGTGACGTGCTCGACAAGCTCAGGCGATACCACCAGTTCCTGCCGGCCCGGATCCACCCGGCCCTGCCTGAGATGACCGTCGTCGGCCGGGCGATGCCCGTGCTCATGGCGGACGTATACGAACCGCAGGACAAACAGTTTGGCGTGCTCACCGAAGGCATCGACCAACTGGCCGCAGGCGAGGTCCACCTGTGCGGGGGCGGTACTATGCGCTGCGCCTACGGGGGGAGATCCTCACCGCTACGGCGCGCACCCGCGGCGCGATCATCGGCGGCTTCCACCGCGACACCCCCAAGGGGCCCTTCAGCTGCGGTCGGTACGTGCAGGACTCCGCCGTCCGCACCCGGGTCATCGACTATCGCGTGCCCACCGAGATCGGCGGAGTCCAGGTCAATCCCGGCGATCTCGTTTTCGGCGACCTTGACGGCGTGGTCGTCATCCCACGGAAGGTCGAGGACGCAGTGATCGAGCGCGAGATGGAGAAAGCCTCCGCTGAGAACCTCGTACGCCGGGTGATCGAGGGCTGGTTGACGAGCACCCAGCATTTTCCGCTTGCGGCGTCCTGTGAAGGGGCGGCCCTGAAGATCGTCCGCATCACCGCCACCGAGGTCGTCGTCCGTGCCCACCCGGGTGCCCTCGAATCCCCGGGCCTGAACAAGCCGCTGCACAAAATCCCCGACCACGGTAGCAAGAGCTGGATGCGGCAGTTCGACGAATGTCCCAAGGTCATCCTCGAGCTTCAGCTCGAGGATGGAACGACGGGCCTCGGCGAGCTGTACCGGGGACACGACTGGGCCACGGTCGCCCACATCTCCGCGGCGCTCCTGGGCCAGGACGTGCGTAAGGTGTTCCGGCAGGGCCTGCCCTTCGCCAAGGTCCCCGAACATGACGGCTTCGAGATCGCGCTCTGGGATGCCGTCGCGAAGCTCCACGGCCTGCGCGTGGTCGACCTGCTCGGCGGGCCGGTCCGCGACAGGGTCCTGGTGGGGGCCTGGAGCGGGCAGCGCCGGGACGACGAAGTCGGCCCGCTGGCACGGCACTACCAGCAGCAGGGCTTTACCTGCCTGAAGTTCAAGTGCGCGCTCGATGACGACATCGTGGCTTGGTGCACCGCCATCGCCGAGGCGGCTCCCGGGATGAACGTCGTCCTGACCCCCAACGAGCGCTTCGAGCGGCCACATGAGACGCGCCGCCTGGCCGCGCAGCTGGCCGACATCGGGAACGTGCTCTGCCTGGAAGACCCGATCCTCCCCTGGATGCGCGCCGACTACGCGCAGCTGTGCCACTCGAGCCCAGTGCCGATCGTGCGGCACTTCGCGCTGCCCTATCCCGTACCCGGCAACCACATCGAGGACGTGATCACTGCGGTGCAGAACCATGAGGCCGGCGGATTCAACTTCAGCGCCGGTCTCGCCGACTTCCAGCGACTCGACCACATCGCCGACGTCGCCGGCCTGCCCTGCTGGCACGGCTCGGAGATCGACCTGGGCATCCTCGAGGCCGCCTACCTGCACTCCTGCGCCGCAGCCCGCTCATGCCTGTGGCCCAGCGACATCTTCGGCCGCTACATCCGCTCCCACGACCTGCTCGCCAGACCCTTGGAGTTCTCCCCACCCCACATACTGCTGCCCAAGGGCCCCGGCCTCGGCATCGCACTTGACCATGACGCACTCGCCGAACACCGCATCGACCAGAGGACATATACCGCGTCATGACCACGCCCGCGAACCCGTTGCCCCAATGACCCCGACCGGCACGAAGTGTGGGACATGCTGGTACGCCGCGACGCCGAGGGATTCACCGCCGCAGACTGGGCACAGGTCGAACCGGACTTCGGCGCCGAGCACTTCTTCGCCCTCGACGCCAGGGCGAGCGCCAACCCCGGCTCCTTCCGATGAGGTCGATGACGGTGTCGGTGGTCACGCCCTGGGCTGGATGATCTGGTCGCGGGCTGGTGCAGGCAGTATTCGACGAGACTGCCGGTGTAGCCGCCATCGGCCCAGACAAGGGCCAACAGGTGGTGCGCTCCTGCCACTTGCTCAAGTAGCACGAGGGCGGCAGTGCGATCACCGGTGTCCGCGGCGGTGACCATGACCCCCAACAGCAGGCCAAGTGTGTCGACCACGACATGCCGCTTACGGCCGTTGATCAGCTTGGCGCCGTCGAACCCGCGGCTGTCGGCGCCGACGACGGCGTCCGCCTCGACCGACTGCGAGTCGACCACGCCGGCCATCGGCTCCACATCCCGTCCCAGCCTGATGCGGACCTGGCCGCGCAACCGGACGTGGAACTCCTTGACCAGGGCGTGGTCGCGCCAGCGGCGGAAGAATGCGTAGACCCGGTCCCACGGCGGGAAGTCAGCGGGCATCGACCGCCCACTCGATCCCGCTGTCGACCAGTTGGCGGATCGCATCCAACATGGCCCTGTGGCAGTACGACTCCGGCCGGCTACCCCGCCCCGGCATCCAGTCCGGCACCGGCAGCAGCGGCCGGATGACCGCCCACTCCGCATGCGGTATCCGACGCGTAGCGTGGCCGCCGGACCCCGTTGTCAGCGGCATTTCCGAACCGGTGAGCCAGGCAGTCATGCTCCAGGGCGACTGAACTGGATGGCCCAGAGCCACCAACACGGAAGACTGCGGCACCAGGGCCTCCTGATATAGCTCGGTGATTAGACACCAACGAGCTGTTCAGGAGACCCTGTTCGTATGCGCCAAGCGCCCCGCGACCACACGATCGGGACTCCCGTTCGACGCGCATCACTCAAGATCGGAAGAACAACGGCTACTCAACGAGCGCTACCAACCTCATGAGATGGCACACCTAGCGGGCCAAGGCCGTCGGTTGCTGGTCCCACTCATCAGCCTGTAGACAACTGGCCTGGCTCAAACTCCGCAAAGCTTGGTTGGTCGCCAAGGTTCGATGGCACGCGCTCAGGCTCCGGTTCAGCTCAAGAGTTGGGCTTTGCATGACAGTGCCCAGACGTAGTACCAGCGGTCCTCCTTAAGCTCGCGGGGGCTGTTGTTCCGGGCAGCGTCGATGACTCCCCACAGGCCGCCGCTCGCCCCGATGATCTCGAGGACTTCCTCCATCGCCGGGCCATAGACCGCGGCCAGCACCGCGCCGACAGTGCCCACGGCCGCCGAGCTGACGGCAACGGCTCTGCGCCGCTTCGCGGCGGCCATCTGAGCCGTAATCTGCTGCACATTGTCCTCGCCGGGGGCTGGCCGTTGGGCCGGAGCGCTTCGACAAGACGGACCGCGCTACTGCGACTGGGCCTGGATCGGCATCAGCACGGACCAGCGCCGCCACCTGCTGATCTGCCGCAACCGCCCACCACCGGGGAGAACTCGCCGGCCATCTGTGCTGGTCACCTTCGCTCCGCGGTGACCGTGGCAGATCCCAGCAGGGCCCGTCCTGCCCAGCCCGGCCTCCCCAACGATGAATGCCGTCCGGGCCGAAAAGTCGACTCGTGCACTGTTCCATGTCCATGTCTCTGCGCACTGTGTCCATCAAGGGAACGAGCACCGTGTCCTTCGGGGGAAAGAAGAGACCACGGTCTGTACCTCGATGCGGGGAGTCAGGTCGCGTGGAGCGCGACCGTGGGATGGAGCCGGGAGGCCCGGATCGCCGGGTAGAGGCCGGCCAGGACGCCGATGGCGAGCGTCGCGCCCAGGCCGCCACCGATCGACCACAGTGGCACTACGACCTGCCAGCCCTGCGCCTTGGCGAAGGCGAACGTCGCCGCCGCGCCGAGCACCGCGCCCGCCACCCCGCCCAGCGCCGAGAGCAACAGTGACTCGGTGAGGAACTGCAGCCGGATCGCGCCCTTCGTAGCACCGAGCGCGCGACGGAGACCGATCTCCTGCCGGCGTTCCAGGACCGAGATGACCATGGTGTTGGCAACACCGACACCGCCGACCAGGAGGGCGACCGCGCCGAGGCCGAGCATCAGGCCGGTGAGTCCTTTGTCGGCGGCGGTCTTCGCCGCCAGTGCGTCGGAAGGCCGCGACACCTTCACAGAGCCTTCGTTGCCGGGCATGACCGTCCGCGCGAGCACCGCGCGGACGCCCTCGACCGAGGCGTCCGGGGACCGCTCGAAGACGGTTGTGGGATGGCCGTCGAATCCCAGGTACTTCTCCGCGGCCGGGAAGCCGACCAGGGCCACCCGGTCGAGGTTGGGGACGAGCTCGATGGAGCTGAGGATGCCGACGACCACGACGTAGCGGTCGTTCATCATGATCTTCTCGCCGGGCTCGGTGATGCTCAGCCGTTCGGCCGCGACGGCGCCGAGGACGGTGACCGGCAGCCGCTCATTGGCACTGTCGAGCCAGCGGCCCTTGGCCATCCGGGCGTTCAGCGTGGTCAGCAGGTCCGGCCGGGCGGCCTGCGCGGTGACTCCGGCCGGCTGTTCCTCGGGGACCACATCACTACGGCGGATCCGGGCGTCCACCTGCGCGGTGGCCGTGGCCTGCTGCACCGGGCCGATGCGCTCGACCATGGCGACCACATGCTTCGGGAGCTTCACATCCTGGCCCAGCGCGTCCTTCCCCGCTTCGGCGGTGAGCAGGTTCGTCCCGAGGCGGGCGAGCTGAGACATCAGGTCGGCCCGGCTGGACGTGGACAGGCCGACCACCGCGACCATGGTGGCGATGCCGATCGCAATGCCGAGTGCGGAGAGCAGCACGCGGGCACGGCGGGCGCGTAGTCCGACGGCGCCGGTACGCAGGATGTCGGCCGAGGGGAGGCGTGCGGGCTTCAACGCGGGGCCGGTCATGAGGCCGCCTCGCCGGAACGGGAGTCGGAGACCACGGCCCCGTCCCTGAACCGTATGCGGCGGGGCAGTGAGCCGGCGATCTCGTTGTCATGGGTGATCACACAGATGGTGGTGCCCGCCGCGTGGCATTCGCGGACGAGTTCCATGACGAGCTCGCCAGATGCCGTGTCCAGCGCGCCCGTGGGCTCGTCGGCGAGCAGCAGGTCCGGCTCGCCGACCAGGGCGCGGGCGATGGCGACGCGTTGCTTCTCGCCGCCCGACAGCTCGTTCGGCCGGTGCGCGAGCCGGTGGCCGAGGCGGACCCGGTCCAGCGCCAGGCGGGCCTGTGCCCGCCGCTCCTTCAGTGGCACGCCCGCGTAGAGCAGGCCGTCCGCGACATTGTCGACTGCGTCCCGGCCGGGGTTCAGGTGGAAGTGCTGGAAGACGAAGCCGATGTGCCGCGCCCGTAGTGCGGACAGCCGGCTGTCGGAGAGGGCACTCACGTCGTGCCCGGCCACCCGGACCGTGCCCGACGTGGGCCGGTCGAGGGTGCCGATCAGATTGAGCAGGGTGGATTTTCCCGAGCCGGACGGACCGACGATCGCGAGGAGTTCGCCCCGGTCGACGCGGAGGTCCACGCCGCGCAGGGCGTGTACACCGCCGGGGTAGGACTTGGTGGCCGCCTGCAGTTCGATCACTGTCATTGCTCGGCCACTCCGACCTTCATGCCCTCCGAGATGCCGCTGCCGCTGACCTCGATACGCCCGTCGGCGGTCATGCCGGTCGTGACCTGGACCATCCTCGTGGTGTGGCCCTGGACGATCTGCAGGCCGTAGCCGCCGTTCTCGCCACGCAGGGCGACGACCGCCTCGACCGGGACGGCCAGCACGTTCCGGCGGCTCTCGCTGACGAACTTGACGCTGGTGGTGGCCTTGAGGTCCTCGGAGGCAAGTGCGGACCGGGGACCGTCGAGGGTGACCTCCACCGTGATGCCTTCGTTGCTCGACTCGGCGGAGCCTTCCGTCACCGGGGGCTTGACGGTTCCCGTCACCTTGCCGTCGACGGTCTTGCCACTGTGCAGGGTGACCTTGACCTTGGTGCCCTTGGACGTCAGAGCCGCGTCGGTCTGCTCGAGTTGGGCCCGGACGACGGGTTTGGTAGAGGCGACGGTCAGTACGGTCGTCTCCGGGCCGATCTGGTCGGCGAGCGCGGCGTCCGCCGCCACCACCCGCACCGCACCGGGCTGGAAGACAACGTCGCCCCGGCTGACCCTGCCGTCCGCGTTCTCGATGCCGATCGACTTCTGCCACTTCTTGACCGCGGCTTCGGTGCCCTTGTCGTAGCGGGTGTCGACGTACAGGCTCGCGCCGAATCCGAGATCGCGGAGGTTGCGCTCCAGCTGGAGGACATCTGGACCTCGGTCACCCACCTTCATCGCCCGGAACGCAGGTGTCGGCCCGTACATCAGGATCACCGGCCGGGCATTCCGCTCGTACAGCCGCTGCCCTATAGTGACCGTCCTGCCTTCCTCGGCGGCCTTGGTCACCGTCCCCTCGGCCGGGGACTTGACGGTGCGGCGCTGTGCGTAGTCGAGGTGTCCGTCGACGGTCTTGCTCTGTACGAGGTCGGTGCGGGCGATCTCGGCCGTGGCGGGAGGAAGGTCACCCTTCTTCTCCACTCTTGCGGCCTGGTCACCGCTCCAAAGGATCACAGTTCCGGTGCCGAGCGCAGCAGCTGCCGTTACCGCGCCGGCTGCGACAAGCGCCGTGCGCCGCCTCACTGCATGCCGTCCAGTCCGTCGAGCAGCTTGTCCTTGCACGCCTCACGGGCTTGCCGGTACGCGGGGGAATCGGGGTCGATCGGCGACGCGGCGGGGTTGGCGTCACCGCCGGGTATCACATGGCCGTCGGACATCGTGGGGTTGGAGAACTTCGAGACGCCGTGTTCCCGCATGCATTTGGCGTGCGACAGCAGTGACTCGTACTCCTTCTCTGCGTCACGCTTCGGCTCCACCCGCTCGGCAGCGGCCTTCTCTTTGCCGCAGACGGGCTTCTCCTTCTTTCCGTCCTTGGGGCCCTTGGACATCTCCTCGTTCCCGGATTTCCGAGCGACTTCCTCGATCTTCGTGTAGTCGAGGTAGCCGCTGAGCTTCGGGTCCGGAAAGTCCTTGATGCCGCCCTCCCCGCGCATACACTGCACGTATTTCACCTGTGCGTCGTAGAAAGCGCCCTTGTCGCCCGTGCCGCCCTGCTTGCCGGAGCTCTTGTTGCCGGAGGCCGCGTCCCCGGGAGAGGAGGCTACGTCCTGGACCGTTTTGACCCCGCCGTTTTCTCCGCTGCATGCGGTGGAGAGGACCAGCATGGGGAGTGCGAGAAGTGCTGCCAGGCGGACGCGGCCGACGGCGCGGGATCGGTTTCGGATTTTCATGCAGTCATGCTCGGCCCGTCACATGATGAGCTCTGGATTCCCGGATGACGGGGACGTAACAATCGCCCGCGAGCCGCGAATCTCTCCACCGACCAATCTGACACAGGCAACGCTCCCGCATAATCAGGGGCATGCCGCATGTGCTGCTCATCGAGGACGACACCTCCGTACGCGACGGGATGGAACTCGTCCTGCGCCGACACGATTATGACGTATCCGTGGCAGCCACCGGAGAGGAAGCTCTCTTCATGCTGGACGGCCATCTAGGGAAGCCGGTCGAGCTCATCGTCCTCGACCTGATGCTCCCCGGCATGGACGGCTTCGAGGTCTGCCGCGGCATCCGGGTCCGCAGCACCATCCCTGTGATCATGCTGACGGCACGCGGCGACGACCACGACATCGTCACGGGCCTCGAAGCGGGTGCCGACGACTACGTGGTCAAACCGGTCACGGCCGCCGTGCTCGAAGCCCGTATCAGGGCAGCCCTGCGCCGCGCGGAGCCGGCGCCTGGCTCCACGCCGGGAGAGCATCAGGCGGGGCTTGCCATCGACCGAGCCGGCCTGACCGTCACCAAGCTGGGTACGCCCATCCCGCTGCCGCCCATGGAGCTGCGACTGCTGCTGGAGCTGTCAGCCGCCCCGGGCCGGGTATTCAGCCGCGAGCAGCTCCTGATATCTGTCTGGGACCTCGACTACCTGGGCGACTCGCGACTGGTGGACGCCACCGTGCGCAGGCTGCGCACCAAGATCGAGGACCTTCCTTCCAAGCCGCGGTACATCCAGACCGTCCGGGGCTTCGGCTACCGGTTCGGCCCCCTGTGAGCCACCGATGAGACACCTGAGGCTCCGTGTGGGCGGGCTGCGTTCCCGACTCGTGGTCACCTTCGTCCTCGTCACGCTGCTCAGCGCGGTGACCACGGCCGCCCTCGCCCACCGCGAGTGCCGCAACGCCGTCCTTAAACGGGCGCAGAACACGACTATGACCGAATTCCGCAACCGGGTGAGCGAGGTCGCAGCCGACATCGACATCCCTCCCGACCAGAGCACCCTCACCCGCTTCGCCGCGAGCGTCTCGCGCGGACTCGGCGCTGACATCGTGGTCGCCCGTTACCACGACCTCACCGCCACCTCGGACTCACTGGCGGACCAGACGCGGATCACTCCCGAGCTGCGGACCGCGGTCAGGACCGCCGGCCGGATGCACTTCCAGCGTGTCGAGTGGCAGGGCGAACCGTTCCTGGTAGTCGGCGCGTCCGTGGCCTTCGACACCGGGCGCACCTCAGACCTCGACGTCTTCACCCTCGCCCCGCTCAGGGCCGAGGAAGAGGACATCGCCGTACTCGTGGCCACCGTCCGCGGGGGACTCGTCCCGGTCGTGCTGCTGGCCGCGGCACTCGCGCTGCTCGCCGCCCGCACCGTGCTCCGACCCGTACGGGACCTGGGTCGGGCCACCCGGAAGCTCGCCGAGGGTGAACTCTCCACCCGCGTCGCGGTGAAGGGCAGGGACGAAGTCGCGCAGCTGGCAGAAACCTTCAACCACACCGCCGAGAGCCTTCAGACGTCGGTCGCCGAACTGCGGGCGCAGGAAGAGCGCGCACGCCGCTTCGTCGCCGACGTCTCACACGAACTGCGCACCCCGCTCGCCGCGATGACCCTGGTATCGAACGTGCTGGACGAGGACGCCGATCAGCTGCCGCCGGACTCCGCCCTGGCCGCCCGCACCGTCAGTGCGGAGATTGCCCAGCTCACCCGGCTCGTCCAGGACCTTATCGAGATCTCGCGCTTCGACGCCATGACCGCGTCGCTCGACACCGTGGAGACCGACCTAGCCGAGTTGGTCCGCTCGACGCTCACCCGGCGAGGCTGGGGCGCCCCTGTGAACACGGACCTCGCCGAGGGGGTGCGGGCGATGGTCGACCGGCGCCGGATCGATGTCGTGGTAGCGAACCTCGTCGGCAATGCTCTGAAACACGGGGCCCAGCCCGTGGCGGTGGTGCTCCGCGCCACGGACAACGAGATCACCCTCGACGTCACGGACTGTGGCCCCGGCCTGCCTCCCGAGGCCCTGCCGCACGTCTTCGACCGCTTCTACAAGGCCGACACCGCCCGCCGACGGTCCGAGGGCAGCGGCCTCGGCACTGCGATCTCCCTGGAGAACGCCCAGTTGCACGGCGGCACCATCTCGGCTGCCAACCGCGCCGAAGGCGGCGCAGTCTTCACACTCCGACTCCCTCGTCACCGCCCGAAGGATGTGCCATGAAGACCCTGCGCACCTGCGTCGTGGTGACCCTGTTCCTGTCGGCCGTCGCCGGCTGCCGGATCACGCCGACGGGAGCGATCGACGCCGGTGAGCCCATAACGGGACTCACCAAGGGGGTGCGGCTCTACTTCGCATCGGACACGGGCCTTCGCGGTGTCTCCCGGCCCGACGTGAAGCTGCGCTCCCTCGACTTCGTCGTCAGACTCCTTCTCGCCGGCCCGAACGAGTCGGAGCAGAAGAGCGGACTCACCACCCTCGTGGCATTCAACGGCCCCTACCACGCCTCAGGAAGCGGCAACCGCGTCACCTTCGACGTACCGGAGACCTACCGCTCTGCCGAGAAACGCCTCCGCAACGGTCAGCTGGTGTGCAGCCTGGCCCGCGCCCAGGCCGTCCTCCACCCCAAGCTCCGTCCCGACGACGTCCAGGTCACCCTCCGCTCTCAGGGCGAGTCGCTCGGCCCATACCAGTGCTCGTACTTTCTGCGCAATTGAGGCAGTCCAGCGCTCGTATCGTCTCGACACCAGGGCGAGTTCCGTAGAGCCTGCGACAGCAGGCTCTGGACGGCACCGCGCCGGAGCGTCCGACACCCCACCGGAGCTATACCTCTGCTGGCGACGCCTCAAGAAACACCCATCATGAATGCCTTACGCGATGTGACGGGCGGCGAATATACGTCAACTGACCGATGTATATCGACTTCCTCTTCCTTACAGTTGCAGGCGCGGGTTCGACCGCCAAACGTCCGAATGCGAGTTCCCGTAGTTGCGGGTAGCTGTCTCACGCGAGTGTCAGTCACTCCGGCAGTCGCCATTCAGTATGAAGGGAGGGGAAAGTATGCGTCGTAGTGTGTTTTTCTCGGTCCGCAGGATTCCGCTTCGACTGAGCGAAGAGCGCACTGGTGACTTCAGCTGCGGGTTCAGAGGCCGTTGCCGGTACTGGCCATGCCGCCACCTCTGAAGGACCGTGCACGGCCAACACGCTGGATAAGGCCACCATGCTGGAGAAGCTGCGGTCGGCCAGGGGGCAACTCGACTACCTTGTCCATGAATGGTGGGCGTAGCAAGGCCTGAGATGACTCCGTAGCCATGTAGGTGATCGTCGAGGTACTGCGCCCAGAGCCGGGCGATATGGACGGCGAAGTGGCTTCGCATTCCCAGGTTCGAACTTGGACCCAGCACAGCAAAGCGTCAGCCCCTGAACCGTAGAAGTAGCGCAGGGGGGCTCTCCCGGTCTGATATCGGCACGAGTCATGTCGATTGATAGGTCGTCACTGGCTGTCAAGAGCAGCTGCCTAAGACGGCGTCTCGATGGCGCTCCCGCCGGAGGAGCACCAGGTGCTAACTCACTGAAAGTTGTTTTCGTGATGCAAGCAGTACTTCGTGCAGGTCTGACGGGAGCTGCCATCGCCAGCATGTCTTTGGGCGCTGGGACGGCTTATGCCACTCCGGCAGGCCCGGGTGTCACCGGCACGGTGATATCCAAGATGACGGTCGGCAATACGGACTACATCCTGCGAGAGATCACAATCCCTCCCGGTCAGAGCACCGGCTGGCACTATCACAACGGACCTTTGTACGGCTTCGTCAAGCAGGGCACACTGAGCCACTTTGACGCCACGTGCAAGCAGGACGGGGCCTTCAAGTCCGGCAGCACTGTGAGAGAGCCGCCTGGGGCCAACCGAGTGCACATCGGCAGCAACCTCGGCACAGAACCACTCACTCTGGAGGTGCTCTACGTCCTGCCCCACGGTGCGCCGTTGGCGCAGGATGCAGCCAACCCTGGTTGCGACTTCCAGTAATTTCCTTTCGTCTTTCCCAGAGAGCGCCCTGAAGAGTGCACTCTCTGGGGCGAATGTCGAACCGGCAACCAGCCACGTAGCTTGGGATGGTTCTCGGTACTGGTTCAAGAGCAGTGCTGTGTGTGGCGGTGGACCAGCCATCGCCAGATCTATCTGGCTCGCACCGGTGTGGCGGTACCGCCGGTGGGAGAGTGTCCGTGGTCACGACCAGGCATCAACTCCGGCCCCGTCGCTGCCCGGGGCCTCGGCGCCGGCGAATACGTCGAGGCGCCGCGACCGGGCAGGAACGTCAGGGTCTCCATGGTCAGCGGCCGGATACGCTCCGGCCCACTTCGGCCTGCCCTGGATGAGGCAGCCGGATTGCAGTTCCGATTGAGGGCGTCAACTTGCCGGTGGGACAAGCTTCGAAGTCGAGGTGTCTCCAGTCCCACCGGCAGCAGGTTCCGGCGAACTGGAGCGGACTGGCTCGCTTGCAGCTATGCACGCCCCGACCATGCTCTCGTGAACGGGCCTTTCGCAGAGAGACCTTCCAGCGCCCGGTGGCTGACAGCCCTTCCCGACGGTTGGCGTATTGCACAATCGTGCTCCGATCCAAGTCCGTGAATTTCTCCATGAGACGACCGCCATATCTTCCCTGCGGTCGATAGTAAATCCAGGAAGGTTTCCAGGGCGGTCGAGGCGACCCTCTCCCATCGTTGCCTCTTTTCGCCATGCGATCAGTTGCCACGGCACCGATTCAGGTGATCGAGTTCAACATGCTCAGAACATGGATCGGCCCCGGCGGAAAGCGCAGATTCCGCCGGGGCCGGGATGCCCCAGGTCCCGGGGGGAATGAACCATAGGGGCTGGTGAGTGCTGGAAGTCCGGACATCCCATCAGTACTTCCTTCACTGGGGATATTTCTACCACTCCCTTTGTCTGCCGGATAGTGGATCTGGCGCAAATCATTAAAACTATGGGTAGGGAGAGCTGAGGCGGGCCTGTCAGGAGCTGGCTTCCCTGGCTACTCGGAACGAGAATTCGGAGGGCAAGCCCGGGTGAGACGTCCGCCGAAGCGCATGGACGTGCTTAACGAGCTCGTGCATGGTTGGCCGTGGCGCGTCGAGGGTGTGATCGTTGAGCCGCCTGTGATGGGGAACGCGGAGGGTGTGTTGATCGTTAGGAACCAGCGAATCACGGGCCTGTCGCTCGAGGTGATTACTGAACTCACTTCGGAGATTGGCCCGTTATAGCACCAAAGGCACCAGGCCAAGCTGACCTCACGGCCGCGGAAGCGGTCCGTCGGCGCTGGCGCCAAGCACAAGCTGGTGTTCGTCGACCGGCTGCTGGCCACCCTCGTCCACCCGCACGATGTGCTGTCTGCTGGTTCGGCGTGGACCGCTCCACCATCACCCGCGCGCTCGGCGAGGTGTGCGCCCCTGCTCGCCGAGCGAGGGTGCACCATCAGCCCCGATGTGCGGCTGCGGAGCCTGGCCAAGGTCGTCGATCCTCTCGGCGCCAGCGGGAAGACCGGCTCATGGACGGCACCGAAATCCGGGTCCGGCGGCCGGCCGCGGGACGTAAGGACCGGGACAAGTTCATCTCCGGCAAGAGCAAGGTGAACGCCGTCAAATCCATGGTGGTCACGGATGGCGAAGGCCGCGTACTGGGGTGCAGCCCGACCCGGCCCGGAAGCGGCCCGGACATTGCCCACGCCCGGCAACTGGAGCTGGTCAAGCTCCTGGCCGGCGGGCCCGCGGTGGAGGTTCCCGGACTGGTACGAGGACATGTACGAGCGTCAGCGCAAGGCGCATTCCTCACGCCGCACCCGTGTCGAGCACGGCATCGCACATCTGAAGAACTGGCGCGCGCGGTGGCCAGGTCCGGAGCCAGAGCAGCCAGGACCTCTACGGATTCGACGATGCAGCGGTAGGCGGTGGTGCTGCCGAAGCCGGCGGCGAGCTGGGCGTAGGTGTGGCCGCACCGCAGGTGGGCCAGGGCCAGCAGGGCTTGGCGGCTGGTGCTCAAGCGGCGCCAGCGGGTGCCGCGTTGCTGGCGGTGGGCCCGCAGCCGGGCGGCGAGGAACCGCAGAGTGGCTGGACACGTCGATCCCGGACGGGTACACAAGCATGCGAAGCCTCTGGTGGACGGTTCTCTCGGTCCAAAACCCATCTACCAGGGGCTTCGCTGTGCTGTCAGCCCAACTGAGCATCAGCTGCCGCAGGTTGGACAAAGCTCAGTAGCGGCACATCGAGGCTCTGGTTGCGAGGGCGACTTGGGAAGGTCACCCGGTCAACCGGGGCTTCGTTTCGTTCGTGGCGGATTCCCGGCAGATCGTCACACCGCTTTAAACCTGCGTGATCACCCGGATCTTGAATCAGCCCTGGATAGTGGCGAAATGACGGCGCAGAGAACGTCCGAGAGTCCCGACACATTCCAGCCGGGACTCTCGGACCTTTCGGTCGCATTACCCATACTCTGTCGGCGCGAGGCAGGGAGTGGGCTTGACGGATTCTATTGGCTGTTTTCCTTGATCCACTGCTCGGCTTTTTCGATGAGTGATGGAACGGAATCTGAGATGACCGATCCGCCACTGCTGTTCAGGACGGTCATGATCTCCGGCTTGCCGCCCCCTCCGGGGGTCAGGAAAGGCCCTCCGCTGGCTCCGCCGCCCACCCAGCACTCTGACTGGCCATCGACCCGGCTAATTGCCGAACGGCCCTTGTCCGGGTGGTACGTGTAGTCGCCGATGCAGGCCGACATGGTTTTCCCGTGGTAGGGATCCGGCCCCGGGTAGCCCAGCATGGTGCCACGGACCCTCTGGTCCTTGGCTACGCCAGAATGAACCTTGAACCCGCCATCAGTCGCCTGAGAGATCGTCTTGCCATCCTTCTTGCGGATGACCAGGACCGATACGTCCGGCACCGCGCCGTCGACCTTGTTCGTGGGCGAGAATGACTGATCGATGTGCCAGCCCCCGTAGGGCTCAGCTGAACTGGTGGCGGCCGGCGAGAATTTCACCGTCTTCCCGGCTTTAATGTTGTTTGTGCAGTGATCCGCCGTGATGGCCAGTTGCCCGCTAGGCGAATCCAGAACACTTGCCGTGCAACCGGACCCAGTGAAAACGTCGCCGACGTAAATCGGCCCAACTTTACGAGCAGTGCTGTTGCTCGAATAGGGCGTCTGGACGAAGTAACCTCCCTTGCCGTTGGTCTTGAGCGAGCCGTCGGGATTCTTCTGAAGGTAGTCCGCGAGCACGCCGCCCGTAGGGTCGGGCTGGGCGGTCGGGTCAGCATGTGCGGAGTTATTGACGAGCAGGCTGGCTGCGGCCAACGTTGCACCGGCACTCGCCAGGACAACCGCCTTCCTCTTCGACAGTTTCATTCTGCGGTGCTTCACTGAATTACCTCCCAATGAGTGTAGGCCTTTGCGGCCAGATGGACTTGCGTTTCATCGAATTGGCTGTCCGACGTCTCCTGTTTTTCTGATTTCCACGTTCAGCGGCGATAGAATATGTCGCCGCTGAAATATCGTGACATCTTTCACGCTGACACCCCAGAGCATCCCCACCCACCACGACAGGAGTGATTGCGGCACTCGCGTGGGGCGAATTCCCGCAATTACGGAATTCACGTTCGGATGTTGGCGGTTGAACTCGCTAATAAAACCGTAAGAGGCAGTGAATTGGTATACATCCGTCAGTTGACGTATATTCGCCATCAGTCGCATCGTGTAACACGATCATGATTGGTTTTCTTGAGGCGTCGCCAGCAAATGCGGGGCGTCCCATGCGGCCGGAGACTGGCGGGTTGCCGTCCACCAGGGCCAGGGTCTGGGGGACGTCGTTGACGTGGCGCCGGCCGTGATGACCTTGAGCGGGGTGACGCGTGCGTCGCAGGGCAGGCGGTGTGTGCTGCTGCGCCGGTCGACCGGCGACAGATCCGTCACGCCGAACCCCGGTGGCCCGGCGTGACGGCGCGACCCCCTCGGGACCGGTCAGGCGATCACCGTGTTGATGACCGAGCGCGCGTGGACCGTCCCGGCCGCCCGGCCGGATTGTGGGGCGGGCACGCCTTGTTCCCCTATGCTCCGCGTCGTTGCTTCACGGTGCTTGCAAAGGCGGGATACGACTCAGTCCATTGGGTGCGGATGGTCCTGGTTCTGTCGGCGGATGACGTCGGCTGCGATTTCGACGCGTGAGGTCATCCGCAACTTGCGCAGGATGTGGGATACGTGTGTGCTGACGGTGCGTCGTGAGATGCCCATGCGGGCGGCGATCTCGGGGTTGGAGTGGCCAGCTGCGACGTGGTCGGCGACGACGCGTTCGGTGTTCGTGAGTGCCTCCCAGCCTTGTCGCGAGCTGCCTCGTGGTCGGCGCGTGGTCTGGCGCACGGCGACGGTATGCAGGCGGGAGGTGGCGCGGGCCGCGTGCCAGGCGGCGTCCAGGCGGTTGTAGATCGTCAGCGCTTTGTCCAGCAGCGTGTTTGCCTCGCGGGGCATGTGACGTTGTGCCAGCAGGTGGGCTGCGTCGGTGTAGGAGTGTGCTTCGTTCAGCGGCCGTGGTGCGTGGTGGTAGCAGCGGGCTGCTTCCAGGAGCAGGTCGGGGTCTTGGGCCAGTAGCCCTTGGCATCGGTAGGCGTCACCGACGTGGTAGGGGCCGTTGCTGTGGTCGGCTCGTGCCTGGGCGGCGCGAGCATAGCGGTGTGCGTTGGTGGTGTCGCCGTGGGCCAGGGCGAGGCGGACGAGGTCGGGTGTCAAGAAGCAGAGGATCGATTGGCCGGGCAGGTGGCCGACGCCGTGGTTGAAGGCGGCTCTGAGCCGGGTGTAAGCGCGCTCGGGATTGTCCTGGGCTTCGTCGGCGAAGACGTCGGCGCAGAGGGGGAGGTACTCGTAGAACCAGGCGATCGTTGTGGTGTCGGTGGCTGCGGCTGCGGCGGTCAGGTGGGGTGAGGCGGTGTTCGGCTGTCCGCGATGGAGCGCGATGATGGCAGCGAGCGCCCGCAGTGCTCGGCTCATGGCGAAGTGCTCGCCGGGTTCGAGTCCGGCCTCGATTTCGGTGAGGGCGTCGTCCCAGCGGCCGCTGTTGAAGGCGAGGAGGGCGCAGGAGAGGTGGTACCAGGGCAGCAGAACGCCTCCGGTGTGTTCGGCTGCCTTGCGGGTGGTGGCGAGGGTGTGGTGTGCGTCGTCGTTGCGGTCGAGTTCGATGTAGCTGTTGGCCAGGGCGAGTTGCAGGCCGATGCGCTGTGCGGGGTGGATAGTGCGTGGTGTGAGTCGGGTTGCTTGTTGGGCCAGTTCGAGGGCTTGGGTGCCGGGCGCTTCGAGGAACCGTTTGGCCGCCAGGATATGCAGGGAATCGGCCAGGGCGGGGCCGTCGTCTTCAGCTTCGGCCGCGCACCGGGTGGCTGCCGCGACCTCCTCGGCCTGCGAGAGCTTGCCCAGTGCGAACAGGCACATTGCGCTGAACGCCTGAAACCGGATCGTCTCGGCCGCGGGTACGCCCTTGCTGGCGCTGGCGAGGCGGGTCTCGATGAGCGCCAGGTCGGGCCGTCCGCGGGCGAATGCGGCGTGGACGATGATCCAGCGCAGGGGGCATTCCCACGTGAGGTCATGGGTCCTGGCCAGGGCGCATCGGGCGGTTTCTTCTGCCTCGGCGAGGTGGCCGCAGGAGAGCTGGGCTATGGCGCGGTGCCATTGGAGGTGGTCCTGGCGTGGATCGTGGGGATCGGCCAAGTCCAGGGCCTGGTCGATGAGTTGGAGAGCCGCGGCGGGTGCCCGGGTGGTGAGTTGTGCCGCGGATTCCACGAGCCAGGCGGTCAGGAACTCTCCGGCTGCTGGTGCCGCGACGAGCAGGTGCTCGGCGACCCGCTCGGGTGCTGCCCCAGCTCCCGCCAGGGCCTGTGCCGTCTTCAGATGCAGCATGGCGCGGACCGAGCCCGGGACGGCGCTGTAGAGGGCATGGCGGATGAGGTCGTGGCGGAAGACTAGCCGGTCACCGACCTCACGCAGGATTCCGGTCGCTTCGGCCTCCGCCACGATGCTGAGCAGTTCGTGCGTTGGCCTGTCCAGGACCGTGGCGAGATCGGCGACCGTGCTGCCGGCTCCCAGCACCGAGGCGACGCGCAGCGCCTGCAGCACCTCCTCGCGCAGGTAGCGCAGCCGGTGCGCGATCAGTGTGGTGAGCGGTGGCACGGGACAACCGACGGTGACCTCCGCGATGCCGCCGCAGAGGTCGATCGCCTCTTCCCGTAGCAGGGCGGCGGCCAACTCCCTGACATACAAGGGGTTCCCCGCCGCTTTGTCTGCCATCCGCCGTAGTCGTGGACCGGGCTTGCCGCCACACAGGTCGTCCAGTAGCACTGAGACTGCCGGGGGGCTCAGCGGTGCCAGCTTCAACACGGTCTGGCCGCGCATACCCAGACTCTGGTAGAGCCGGTCGACGTCCCTGGCCTCAGGCACCGCCCGGTAGGCCCCGACAACCAACAGTGGCAGCTGCTGAACCGTGCGCACCAGCCGCTGCAATACCAGCAGACTCGCCGGGTCGGCCCACTGGAGATCATCGAGGAGCAGCGCCAACGGTCCCTGTGCACACAGCTCATCGACCAGAGCGAGCATCGTCTCCACGGTGGCGAAGTCCACCGCCCCGGCCGACGCGCCCTGCGCACCCGGCAGCCCGTACCGGGCGTCGCCACGCAAGACCTCGGCGACCCGAGCCCTGGACACATCAGCCGAGGTTGCGTCCACACCCAGACAGGCCGACATCAAAGCGAACGGGAACTGTTGTTCCAGCTCCTGCGCCGCCCCGTGCAGTACCCGCATCCCCGCACGCTCTGCCATTGACGCCGTCAGCCCCAGCACAGCCGTCTTGCCCATCCCGGCCTCGCCGACCACGAACGCTGCCTGCCCCGCCCCCGACACCGCCGATGCCGCCAGCCCCTTCAATGTCGCCGTCTCGACCTCACGGCCGACGAGACGGCCAACGAAATGCTCCATGTCTCACCTCAGTGCTTTGGTACTTGAAAGGAAGAGACACGCCACACTCGGGTTCCTTACGCGACTTGTCGGGTTTTTTTTGCTCCGGTCCCGGGCTGGGGATCAACGGTGCCAGGTACCTGCTGCGCCAGCCCGGACCGGGTGAACCGCCCGCTTTGTTAGAGATCTCAGGTTGTGGTTGTGACCTGGGGCTTCGTGGATTCCATGTAGTGCTTCGCCTCGTACTCGACGGGCGGAACGTGGGCCTATCTCACCGTGGAGCCTGCGGTGGTCGTACCAGTCGATCCACTGGGCGGTGGCCAACTCGACCTGGGAGTGACCTCCATGCCCGCTGGAGTTTGATCAGCTCGGTTTTGTACAGGCCGATCGTCGATTCCATCAGAGCGTTGTCGTACGCGTCCCCGACTGATCCAATACTCGCGGCGATGCCATCCGCGTCGAGGTGTTCGGCGAGCTTGAACGACGTGTACTGGCTGCCGGCATCGGAGTGGTGGATCAGCTGACGGGAATGTGCCGGCGGCGCTCGTGGTCGCGCTGCCACAGTGCAATCTGCACTGCCTCCAGGACGAGTTGGGTCTCCTTGGAGGCAGAGGCCGACCAACCGACCATGCGCTGGGAGAAGGTTTCCACGACGAAGGCGACGTAGACGACCCCGCTCCAGGCGGCGACATGCGTGAACTCGGCAACTCAGCAGCAGTTTGGGGCGCTGGCGACGAAGACGGTCGAGAAGGTCCGGGGTCCTCTCGGCGCGCGGGTCGGTGATCGTCGTGATCACCTACTTGTCGCGGACGGCGCCGGTGACGGCGAGTTCGCGCATGAGGCGCTCGACGGTGCAGCGGGCCACTACATGCCCCTGCCGGTTCAGCTCGCGCCAGATTGGATACCGGCCCGGCCGCATTCGGCTGGCCTGACCAGTGCTGGATGCTGGCAAGGATCGCCGAAGTCGTGCGTCGCCGGTTCGGCACCGAGTACACCCTGGCCCGGCTGGACCTGCTGCTGCACCGCCTCGGCTGGAGCATGCAGGTCCCTTCCCGCAAGGCCACCGAGTGGGACGAGGTGAAGATCGCCGCCTGGAAGGACAAGCTGTGCCCGTCATAAAAAGAGGGCGGCGGACTTTGGGCGCCTGGCCGGCTTCGAGGACGAAGCCGGCCAGTGCCTGAGGCCGCCGAAGGGCCGCACCTGGGGCCGCCGCGGCCGCACCCCGGTAGTGAGGGTCACCGCCACAGGCACCAAACAAATCTCCATGGCAGCACTGATCTGCACCAAAGCCGGCCACCGGCCCCGGCTGATCTACCGCACCCACCTCGACCGAGGTCCCGCCAAGGGCCACCGCAAGGGCTACGCACGCCTGCTGGACGCCGCACACCAGCAGCTCGACGGCCCCATCGTCCTGGTCTGGGACAACTTGAAGTGCGCCACGAGGCGCGACGGAATCGAGTGGGGGTGAAAGGACTCCACCGCCGGGCGGTCGCAGCCGCCCGGCGAAGCTGAGGGCAGTCGCCGCCTGGGAACGCAGGTGGCGGCGGGAAGCAGCCCTGACAAAGTACGGGACGGGTCGGCACTGTCAGACGGCCCGGGTCCGGCAAGCAGTGAGGAGAAGGTGTACGCGAGGAACCACTGTCTGACGCCCCGTAAGTGTCCCGCTCGGCTCAAATCTGACGGATACGGGCCGGGTTGCAGCGCGTGAGCCGTCACTCATTTGGGTGGGGTTCAACTCCGAAGCCGGTTTTTAGGTCCGGTGGGGAGGCCATGCCGAAGGTCTGCGGCGTAGGTATGGCGAAGCTGTCGGGGTAGAGGCGGGCACCTCCCTCCTTGATCGATTCCGTGGTGAACGTGGGAACCGCCTGCGGTCGCCCTTCCCGCCGGACAACCGGTCCGGCGGCGGGCAGGTCCGTTGCCGACTGATGGCCGTCGGGCGGGGCGGAGGTCTCGTAGTAGTCGGAGCGCGCGAGAGGCGCGTACATGGCGAAGGAGACCAGCAAGTCGGTAGTGGACGTACTGGAAGGTCAGGAGGCTGTCGCCGGTGAATACCGACGAGCTTGACTCCGTTCTGTTCGGAGCGGAGCGCAGGGTACTGAAGATCCAGACCAAGCTGCACTGTTGGGCCCGTGATGATCCCCATCGCAGGTTCGATGATCTGTTCAACCTCGTCGCCGATCCCGCGTTCCTTCTGGTCGCGTGGGACCGGGTGCGGGGCAACAAGGGAGCACGCACGGCCGGAGTGGACGGGCGCACGGCCCGTTCCATCGAGGCCGGGCAGGGCGTCGTGGACTTTCTCGACGGGTTGCGGTCGCAGGTCAAGGACCGCAGCTTCTGCCCGTTGCCGGTACGGGAGCGGATGATCCCGAAGTCGGGCGGCAAGTTGCGCCGCCTGGGGATCGCCACCATCGCCGACCGGGTGGTGCAGGCTTCCTTGAAGCTGGTGCTGGAGCCGATCTTCGAAGCGGATTTCCACCCGTGTTCCTACGGGTTCCGCCCGAACCGTCGTGCTCATGACGCCGTGGCCGAGGTGCGCTATTTCGCGTCCCGCTCCTATGAGTGGGTCGTCGAGGGCGACATCACGGCGTGCTTCGACGAGATCTCACATCCGGCCCTGATGGACCGGGTGCGGGACCGAGTCGGGGACAAGCGCGTCCTGGCACTGGTGAAGGCGTTCCTCAAGGCAGGCATCCTCGGCGAGGACCGCATGCTGCGAGAAAACCGCGCCGGAACCCCGCAGGGTTCGATCCTTTCACCGCTGCTGAGCAATGTGGCCCTGACGGTCCTGGACGAGCACATCGCCCGAGGACCCGGTGGGCCCGCTTCAAGTCAGACGGAGAGGGCCAAGCGCCGTCGTCATCGCCTGCCCAACTACCGGCTCGTCCGCTACGCGGACGACTGGTGTCTGATGGTCGCAGGCACGAAGGACGACGCCGAAGCCCTCAAGGAGGAGATGGCAGAAGTCCTGTCCGTGATGGGCCTGCGCCTGTCGCCGGAGAAGACCCTGATCACCCACATCGACAAGGGCCTCGACTTTCTCGGCTGGCGCATCCAGCGTCACCGGAAACGAGGCAGCAACCGGCACTACATCTACACCTATCCGTCAGGCAAGGCCGTCAAGGCCATGACCGGCAATGTCAGGACGATGTGTCGGACAACGGACACGAGCCAGCCGCTCGATGCCCTGCTGCGTCAGCTCAACCCGGCGCTCAAGGGCTGGTGCGTCTACTTCCGGCCCGGCGTGTCCAGCGCGACCTTCGCCTACCTGAGCTACTACACGTGGCGCCAGGTCGGGAGCTGGTTACGCCGCAAACACCGCCGGTCCACCTGGAAGGACCTCCGCCGCCGCTACTGCGACGTCGGATGGTGGCCGGCCTCGGAGGAAAGGCCGCTGTTCAACCCGGCCAAGGTAACCACCACGCGTTACCGCTACCGGGGAACAGTCATCCCGCCCCCTTGGCCCGGCCTGGAATGAGGACAACACACGGTTCTCGAACAGGACTTGTGGAGCGCCCGGTGCTCGGAAACGGGCACGCCGGGTGCGGGAAGCGGTCCGGGGAAACGGACTGATCGACGAGACCAGAACCGCGCCCCGGATCGACTTCACCACGCACGTCAGCCGCACCATGCGCGAGCTGATCGCCGCCCGATTATGGCTGACCGTCTACCAGCTGCCGCCGTACTCTCCGGAGCTCAACCCCGTCGAAGGCGTGTCGTCGCACCTGAAGAGATTGCTGGCCAACCTCACCAAACACGGCCTCGACCAGCTCACCACGCTGGTGAAGGCACAGCTGAATCGGATGCAGTACCGACCGGCCTCATCGAGGGCCTCATTGCCAAGACCCGGCTCGACCTCCACCCGCCGTAACCTCAACCGTTAAAGATCTCTAGTTCCGGCTCGTCGCTGTCCAGGGCGCCCGAGGCGTCCAGGTGCGGGATCAGCTCTGCGTGTATCGGCCACTGTTCTGGGTCCGAGGGACTGCCAGGGTCGACTGTCGCCAGTGCCTGCCGCGCCCACCCGGACAGCGTGCGTTGATCGTACTCGGAGAGCGTATCGCGCACGACCGCGTGTACCAGGCGATGCGTGCGCATGAGGCCAGCATCGGGGGCAACCTCGTCCCCCTCCTCCCGCAAGTGCTCAATGAGGCCTTAGTGCTGCAGGGCCGCCAGCGAGTCCTGCCAAACCACCGGACCGATTTTCCACGCCGTGTTTGCGATCTGGTGGAGCAGTCCGAGCGGAATCCTGAGGAGTTGAAGAAGGTGCTGAGTTTCAACAGCATGAGCGCTTCGGATCGGGTGCGTTCCAGGCGATTCGTGGCAAATGTCCACGCCTTACTGACCGACGCCGGATAGCTGGCCGAGGGCTTCGCCTGCAGACGCACGGACTCTCGTTGCAGCAGAGACACGTACGCGTCTGCCGGCATTGCGGTCTCGGTGAGCCACGCGGCTGCCTGCGTGATCGCCAGCGGATGGTCTGCGAGCGTCTCGGCTACGTCGTGGGCCTCACGGGAGGTGCGACCCGGAATACGGCTGAGGAGGTGGGCGATGCTCTCCTGCCGTGTGTACGGCGTAATGGTGATGCGCGGTGTCTCCCGTCTTCCAGCTGTGCTGACGTGTGGTGATCAGCACGTGTCCGGGGCCGGTGGGCAAAAAGGTCACGGATGCTCTCAGGCTCGTCCGCGCTGTCGAAGACGAGCAGCCAGCGGACGCCGTCGTGTCCACGGCTCAGTTCCTGCTGCACGGCGCGGATGCGGACCTCGTGGACTGGTCCGACCGCCAGCCCGAGCACGAGAGCAAGCGCGCCGGGTTCCATGGCTCCGGTGGGTGGTGCGGCTCGTCGGGACGGGGTTGCCGCGGGTCGGCCAGGGTTCGGCAGGGCGTGGAGCCGGCCGAGGGCACCGGTGATCAGATCAGTCGAGGGCCAGTGCTTCGCAAGGCGGAGGATGCGGCGCCGTCCTGTGGTCACGAGCTGGGCTGCGGCGGAGAACAGCCGCAGCCGCAGGCGGCGGGGCTCCTGGCCGGTCTTTGCCGGTCAGGGCGAGCATCGGCATCCAGGCGTGCAGGTCGAGAGCGATCTGCACGATCTCCAGCCAGATCTGGTTCTGTGCGGGCGACCCGGATGCGGTCCTCCGGCTATGGCGCGCTGGCGGTGCCGCAGCTCCAGGGTGGCGATCGGGGTGTTCTTGGTGCTGGTGGCGAAGCAAGGCAGGCGCATGCCATCGGCGTCGGTCAAGCGCAGCTGAGCGCCGGGTGCTGCCGTTCGTTCCTAACGATCAGTCGCATCCCCTTCGGCCGGCCGTCCAGCACGTCGCCGGCGATCCCGGCGATACAGGCTCCGTCGCGGATGCGCCGCCCGGTTCGATCGCGGCTGTCCAGGTGGAGGCGGGAGCTTTCAAGACCGCCTGGCGGACAGATCGGGTGAGGGTTACCGACCGAGTATGACAGCCACCTTCCTTGCTGGGCGAGCCAGCTGACGAACTCGTGGGTGCCGCCGCCGGAGTCGGTACGGATCAGGGTCCGGCACCTGGGCCGGTAGGTCTTCGGCAACTGCGCGAAAGCGAGCCGGGCGGTCTCGAAGTGATCGGCGGCTGCGTTGCTGCCCGCGTTCCCTGGCCGGAGAAGGCCCGCCACCGGTTCACTGCTGCCGCTGCTTCCATGGTCGACGAACCCCATCAGAGGATGGTGGCCGAAGGTCTTCTTCCAGGTCGCGGTGGTGCCCTGCTTGTCGGAGTGTGCGATCACGAGCACACCGTCGATGTCCACGACTACCTGTCGTCGGCGTCCGGGCCGAGGCACCCGCCAACTTCCAGATTTCTTGGCGTACTTGGGATTCCGCCGAGCGGATCGCCGACAAAGCCTTGTGTTCGGCGCCGGCCAGCGTGTCGATCAGCCGGGACAACGTGGGACCGGAGGCCACCTGCCCGAACACGCCAGGCTCGGCTCGCACCCCACGTCCGCCAGGCAGTCACCGCCCAGTGCGACCGCGAGAGCCACATCCAGCAGGATCCTGCCCGGATCGTGCACCGCCCGCGGCCATCGCCACGGCACCAGTGGCTCCGATATCGCCCGACCCAGCCCGGTCTTGCGGCCGTCTCGACCAACAACACCGCCCCGGCCTGAGACATCACGGCCCGGCCACCGCCGTCGACACAGATACGAGGTTAGGACCCGATGCGCTTCTTCACCTGGAAACTGCGTCCGACGGGCGCGGGTCGGCCGCATTGTCCCGGGCGGGCCCCTGCGCGGTGGGCACTCGCCAGGACCAGGACCCGACGGGCGCCCCGCGCAGTATGGCGACGCCGAGATCCTCGCTGTGAGAGTCGGCGACCGCATGCGGGACCTGCACCGACCACCGGGGTGTGGCGGTCAGGTCACGACCCCAGCCACGTGTAGTGGTGCCGGTGTCCGCTTCGTCGGCGGACTCGGCATACCGGCAGCCGGGGGCCCGGTCGGTCAGGGTGCGGATACGGAAGCCGAGGTTGGCGAAGCGTCGCCCGGCCTCCGCGCGCCGGCCGTGCGCATCATTGCAAGGTCGGTCGCGACCCGGCCCGCGTCGTTCCCGGTTGCGCGAGGACGCAGGGCCCGCAGCGCGGTGGAGCACGCATCGGCCACACCGGCGCTCACCGGCGCTCAACCGTGCCCGGCGTGCCCGACCACCCCCGCTCCGTCGGCGACACATGGAGCTTGGGACGCAAACCGATACCCTGTGCGCAGAAAGCGCCTTCCGCCTGGACTGACAGAACCCCTTGACAAGGTTCATCGTCTCAGACCGGAAAGCACTTTCGCGTTACCGCTTATGATCCGGACACAGACCCCGAGTCCACCGCGCAGGCTACAGCCTCCACTTTTGCTCCGGGCGGGCGTTGCAGGTTTGGATCGTTGCTTTGGTGTCGTCCACTTGGAGACACTTGCCGGTCTCTGGATTCTCTATTTGAGGCCAGATTGGAGTTTTCCATAGCTCGTTCCATCCACCGCCAGTGCAATCGTACAAGATGACTGGCGTACCGTCACCCTTGCCCTCGCCTTGGATGTTTAGACATTTTCCCAACACCTCCATTTTAACGGTCTCGTCAGGGCCTGTGATGTGGCTCCACCTCTGAGCGTTGCTGCCGTTGCAGGCGGCGGCCCGGACCGTAGTGCCATTGTCGTTCTTGCCGCCGACGGTTTCCAGGCACTGACCATCTTCATTCTTCACAGCTTGACTCGGAACGTCGAACTTCTGGGTGAGATTGTCGATCTCGTCGTCGTTTTTGCAGTCCCAGATGATCAACTTCTCATCCCATTTCGGAATGTCCAGGCACTTGCCGGAAGCTGTATTGAGAAAGGTTCCGTCGTCCCGGTACTCCCAGGCCTGATTCGGGTTCCATGAGCAGTCATAAAGGATGATCGGCGTATTGTTGTCCTTGGCGTCCCCCTGAGGATTCAAGCACTTTTGTATGCCGTCGTTCTTGATGGCGATCCGGCCCTGACTAAGAAACCAGGCCTGACTTTTGCTGCCACTGGTGCATGCTTTAAGGGTGACGCCGGTGCCATTGTCGAGTTTTTCTCCGTCGACCGTCAGGCACCCCGCCCGAGCCAGGATATTCTTGTTTCTGTCGATCTCGTCCTGGTTGAACTCCTTGGCGGTGCACCCTGGTTGCTGATCGGCGCTTCGCTTCTGCACTGCAGCCGTCGACCCGCCGCACGCCAGGACGATGTTCTCAAAGGCGGTGATCGGCGCGTTGCCGCGCTCGTTGGCCGGTACAACTTCCAGCCGCTGGTAATCTCTCCTGAGTTGTGCCTGGATCCGTTCTTCAAACGAGCCGTTGAAGAAGTAGGCCGTCGATGCATTTCGCGTGACGACTGGCCGGCCGCCACCATCTACGTTGATGATCACCAGCAGCCGGACTTGATTCCCCGCCGCATTTCGCACTTGACGCGTGTAATACGCCGTCACGCCTATGCTGTCTTGCCTGGGCGTGGCGCGCAGGTACACTGCATCATCCGGCGAAGTCAGCGTTTCTTGAATTAGTCGAGGAAACTCGCCGACAGTGGTTCCCTGGGCCTCCGGATCACGCAAATGCTTACTGGCGTGTCCGTTTGCGAGCGTTCGAGCCCAGGATTGCGCCGATCCTGGCCCCACGTTCGGCGGACGCTTGCCGTTTGGATAGGCGTAAGCGCCAGTTGCGAGGAAACCTTGAGCCAGCAGTGCGATCAGCAATGCTGCGACCAAGGAGACTATGCCGCGGTGTTTATTTCGCGACGTGTCCATGCCGTCCTCCCTTTCTTTCGGTGTACTCCACTCGGGCGCGTCTGAACGGTTGAACTCGCCAGACGGGCTTCAGGATGACGTCAGAGGTCTCTCAGTAACATCCGGCAGATGACCGATATTGGGAACTGAAGAAACGGTCCGCACGCCCTCACACCCCTCGCCGTGGCAGAGATCCGACGGCTCGTGGGCATCCAGCCCCCAGCAAAACGCCCTGGTGCCCCTCGGCTCCCCCTCGCCTGGCCCGCTGGCGCCGGGACGACATCAGGCCATTGCCCGCCACTGCCGCCACCAACACCGCACACAGCCCGGTCGAGTGAGTCACGAACATCGGACGCATGACAGGCCTTCAGCTCACTAACCTCAATCGTCCATGAGTCCCCGGCGGTTGGCTGACGGGGACTCTGTGTTTGCGTGGTGCCTTTCCGGGGGGGCGAGGCAGGGGGACGGCCCGGTTGTCGCCCCGGTGGGCGCCGGGTTCCACTTTCCCGGGATGTTGTGCGGGTCGTCGGGATGGTCGAAGTGGCTGGTGAACCGAGGTTGGGGAGGCTCTACAGCCGGTCGATTGCCAGGGCGATGACGCCAGTCCAGGGCCATCGGTAGTGAAGCGGAGCCAGCGGCGGCGGCCGGTGTTGACGAGCTGCGCGGCGGCGGAGAGCAGCCGCAGGCGAAGCCGTCTGGGTCCCCAGCGGCGAGTGTCGCCGGTCAGGGCGATCATCGGCATCCAGGCCAGCAGGTCGAGTGCGATGGAGACGAGCTCCAGCCAGATCTGGTTCTGTGCAGTGTCGTGCACGGGCAGGTTGCGCAGCCCGGTGTCGCGGGCGCCCTGGATGCGGTGCTCGCAGCGGGCCGAACACGTCGGGCTCGGCCCACAGCATGGCGACATCGGCCAGGCAGTCCCCGCCCAGAGCCGTCGCGAGCGCGACATTCAGCAGGATCTTGCCCGGAACATTCACCACCCGAGGCTTGTGCCACGGCGACAGCGCCGCCGGTATCGCGGTGTCCAGGCCGGACTTGCGGACCGTCTCGACCAGCAGCACCGCCCCCGGCCTGCGAGACCGCCCCCGGCACGGACACACGGGTACGATCCGCTACTCTTCTTCACCCGGGAAGAGCCTCTTTCGCTGCCACGGACAGGACCCTCAGCAAGTCCTATCGTTACAGGTCAGGGGTGTTTCTGTTTTCCCGGCCGCATCAGCAGAAAGTTCCTCTGACCAGCGAGAATGAGGATTGCTGAGGTCCAACCCGCACGTGTCGGAGGCGCACGGCCCCGGCCTACGAGACCACCGGCCGGCCGCCGCCCTCGACGCGGACACGCGGGTAGGACCCGATAGGCTTCTTCACCAGGCGATATCGGCGGCGCTGTCGCCGTGGCGCAAGCCCCATGCGGTGCACGACCCAGGCAAAGTCCTGCTCGATGCGGCACACACTCGGTGTGGGCTGTCTCGCAGACGTGCGAATGCTGCGGCGCGAACCGGGCGGGTACGGACCGGTGCCTCCGACCCGACCGTCTCCCGTCTGATCGACACCCTTGCCATGGCGGGAGACAAGGCCCTGGCAGCACTCCGCTTGGCACGCGCCGACTCCGTGAATACGTATGGAAGTTGGCCGGCGCCTCGGCTCCGGGTGCCGGCGGACAGGTGATCATCGACCTGGACGGGTGCTCGTCCTCGCGCACTCGGAGAAGCAGACGCCGCCGCGACCTGGAAGAAGACCTTCGGGCACCACCCGTTGATGGGTTTTCGTCGACCACGCAGCGGGGAGCCTGCCGCGGGCCTGTTGGAGCCGGGCAATGCCGGCTCCAACACCGCTGCCGACCACATCACCACCGCGCAACTCGCACTGGCCCAGCTGCCGAAGAACTACCGGCGCGGACGCCAGAGGCTGATCCGCTGCGATTCCGGCGGCGGCACCCATGAGTTCATGGCCCGGCTGGCAAAGCCGGGCCGGTGGCTGTCGCACTCGGTCGGCATGACCATCACCGACGCCATCCACCAGGCCCTCCTCAAGGTTCCCACCTCCGCCTGGACGGTGGCCATCGGACCGGACGGCGAGATCCGGGATGGCGCCTGGGTGGCCGAGCTGGACAGTGACGTGCTCAAGAACTGGCCCAAGAGGATGCGGCTGATCGTCTGCAAAGAACGCCCGCATCAGGGCGCCCGTTGCGCTTCACCGACGCCGACGGGATGCGGCTGACCTGCTTCGCCACCAACGCCAAGGACAACCGATCACCGCGCTGGAGCTACGGCACCGCCAACGCGCCCGTGCCGAGGACCGCATCCGCGCCGCCCGAGCCACCCGCCTGCGCAACCCCCCTGCACGACACCGCCCAGAACCAGATCTGGCTGGAGATCGTCCAGACCGCCCTCGACCTGTTCGCCTGGATGCCGACGCGACAGCCGGCCCCTCACCCTGCCCGCACCCCACTTAACAAGCCGAAACGCCCACCAGATGCATCGACGAGCCGTCACGAAAGATCGAGGTTAAGGACAAGCTAAGCCGATAGCCGCATATCCATGCACGCGGCGTGATACTCACCGCGACCAGCCCCTGCTGCGAATAGAATTATATGAGGCGCAGCTGGTGAAGTGATCAGTGATGTGGTGATGGTGACAGGCTCGGTGAATGCAATGTTCTGGTCGGAGACACGCGGGGCGAATTTCAGCATCGGGCGCGCTCGTGAGCATTTCCTGCAGGGAGACCCGGTCGAAGCGGGTGTGAGAAGTCCCATCCTGACTTCATGGGAGCGCTGTCGGCTGATGGGGCTTTCACCAGACCAATCGGATCCTCCTTACTGGCAGGGCCTCGACGTGGACGGCCGCCTCGTTCGCGCGGCTGAGCCCGTGCTCGACCGACTGCAATCCGTACTCTCGGGTAGCAGCGCAAGAGTGAGTCTTACCGATGAACGCGGTGCGGTGCTTCTACGCCGCTTCGGCGAAGCGTCGATGGTCCGAGAGCTGCCCCCGATCCACAGCAGGCCAGGCTTCGTGTTCGCCGAGCGGTTCACCGGGACCAACGCCATCAGTCTCGCGATCGAGGAAAGGCGCCTCTGCCACGTCCAGGGCGCTGAGCACTTCGCCGAGTGCTATCAGTCGAGCGCCTGCGCGGGCATACCTATTCGCAACCCCCTCAACGGCCATATCGAGGGTGTTCTCGCTGGCGCCTGCTCTCGCAGCGACACGCACCCGCCGATGGGAAGCCTGATTCGCAAGGCAGCCGAAGCCGTCGAGCGACGGCTGCTGGAGCAGAGCGCGGCGCGCGAGCGCGCCCTGCTGCAGGCGTATCTCGACGTCAAGGCCAGCGTGCAGACCGGCGAGGTGGCCGGCGGAGGCCACCTGATCGGGATGGAGGAGCTGAGCCATTACGGAGTGAACCCGAGTGATCACGTGATCCTCGTAGAGAAGGCCGCTGAGCTGATCTCCTTGGGCCAGAAGGCTGCCGTCGAGGTGCTTGTGTCCCGTGGACGGCGACTGACCCTCTTGAGCCGTTCGGTGACGACCCCATCCAGAGTGGAGGGCGTCGTCATCGAGGTGCTCCTTCCCCACGACTGGTCCCAGCAGGGCCTCGCCCTCCCGTACCTCGCCGACGAGCCACGCAGACTCCCGGCACATCCCGCCCCGCCGCGTGGTCCCCTGAATGGCGCGGCAACCAGCCGGAGCGACGCGCTGTCCCCTACCCCTGGCGCGCGTGGCACCAGTGACTCGGGCGACGGCCTGGTCAGCAGGCTGATGCTGGTGGGCGAGCCGGAGGTGGGGAAGTACGCCCTCGCGGCACGACGCCGCCTGGAGGTGCTGGCCGAGGCCAGCACCCGCATCGGCACGACCTTGGACGTGAGCCGCACCGCCTGGGAGCTGGCCGAGACAGCGGTCCCGCGGCTGGCCGACTTCGTCACCATCGATCTGCCCGAGGCCGTGCTGCGTGGCGAGGAGTCGGCTGACCCCGGCACCGATCTCCACCGTACGGTGGTTCACGGCATCCGCGAGGACTGCCCCTTCTACCCGGTCGGCGAGCGTGTGGACCTGCGCCCGAGGACGCCGCATATGCGGTGCCTGGCCAGCGGGCAGGTAGTGCTGGAACCGGATCTAAGGTCTGCCGCCGGCTGGATCGCCCAAGACCCCGAGCATGCGGAGCGGCTCCTCGCCTGCAACGTCCACTCCCTCATCTCGGTCCCTCTGCTGGCCCGTGGCGTCGTCCTGGGAATCGCCAGCTTCTACCGTTCGCAGGAGCCGGCGCCGTTCGGGGACGACGACTGCTCGCTGGCCCAGGAACTTGCCGCCCGCGCCGCCCTGTGCATGGACAACGCCCGCCGCTACACCCGCGAGCACACCCTGGCCCTGTCCCTGCAGCGGAGCCTGCTCCCGCGTGGCCTCCCCGAGCAGGACGCCGTCGAGGTTGCCCATCGCTATCTGCCCGCCGAATCCGGAGTGGGCGGCGACTGGTTCGACGTCATCCCTCTCTCCGGCACCCGCGTCGCCCTCCTTGTCGGCGACGTCGTCGGCCATGGGCTGCACGCCGCGGCCACCATGGGCCGGCTGCGTACCGCCGCACGAAACTTCGCCGAGCTGGAACTCGCCCCTGACGAGCTCCTCACCCACCTGGACAATCTCCTGGTGCGCCTGGATCGGGAGGAGGGCGGCGACAACGCCGGCTTCGGTAGTGCCAGCATGGTCGGCGCCACCTGCCTGTACGCCATCTATGACCCCACCTCGCGACAATGCACGATGGCTCGCGCAGGCCACCCTCCGCCCGCGCTGGTCCTCCCCGACGGCACCGTGACATTCCCCGAGCTGCCCGCCGGCCCCCCGCTCGGGCTGGGAGGCCTGCCCTTCGAAACGGCCGCGGTCCAACTCCCCGAACACAGCCAGCTGATCCTCTACACCGACGGTCTCATCGAGGACCGCGACCGCGACATCGACGAGGCCCTCGACTGTCTGCGCGACGCGCTGGCGCACCCCGGCACCACACCAGAGGACACCTGCGACGCGGTCATGCACGCGGTCGCGCCCGAGCACCCCGGCGACGACATCGCCCTCCTCGTCGCCCGCACCCATGCCATGCCGCCCGACCGGATCGCCTCCTGGGAGCTGCCCGCCGACCCGGCCCGCGTCTCCGACGTCCGCGCCGCCGCCATACGGCGGCTGAGCCAGTGGGGGCTGGACGGGGTCGCGTTCGCCGTAGAACTCTTGCTCAGCGAATTGGTCACCAACGCGATCCGCTACGGTGCGGAACCCATCCAGGTACGGCTGATCCACGATCGCACCCTGATCTGCGAGGTCTCCGACACCAGCAGTACCGCGCCACGCATGCGGCTGGCGGCTTCCACCGATGAGGGCGGGCGCGGCCTGTTCCTCGTCGCACAGCTCGCGCAGTCCTGGGGCACCCGCTACACCACCGACGGCAAGGTCATCTGGGCCGAGTGCGCACTGGACGTTCCTGAGGGCCACCCGGGAACAACGGGACTGTAGGTCTTTCGGCTCTGGCGCACTTTGGTTCCGCACACCCCATGTCCTGGCCCTCCGGTTCGACAACAACGATGTCCAGGGTGCGGGGCCCGTGGACCCCTTCCACGCGTTGTAGTTCGATGTCGCTGGTGGCGGATGGTCCGGAGACGAGGGTCAGTGGGCGGCGCGGATCGATCCGGCGCAGGGCCTCGGGCACGTCCCCGACGATCTGGTCGGCCCGGACGAGGCAGAGGTGGTAGTCAGGCAGCAGGGTGAGCGCCCGGCGGCCCTGCCCGGCGCCCGCATCCAGGACGAGGGTTCCGGTGACGGCGATCGCCAGTGCGCATGTGGTCACCACCCCGCTTGCCGTGTCGAGTTCCTGGACTCCCAGGGGTGGTTCGTCGCAGAGCCGCTGCCATGTGCCCGCCGAGGGCAGCCACTCGTCGGGGAAGCCCGCCGGAACGACGACCCGTGTGAGCGCATGCCGCTCGAACGCCGCCGTGACCGCGGCCCTTGCGTCGTGGGTACGGGTCACCGTGGCGCGGTAGTCCGCGGCGCGTTCCATGAAGAGCCCCGTCACATCGGCGTCCGCGTGGCTGTCCCGGTAGGCACAGGGCACGGTCACGGTGTCATGCGTTTCGGTGTCCGGTACGTCGGTCAGAGCCTCCCGGATGCGGCCGAGTACCGTTTCCCTGCTACTCATCGGCCCTCCTGCCGGTGCGTACGGCGCCACCAGGCGCGGAAAGTCCCGCGTGCGGGGGCTGGGGTGTCCCGCGTCCGTGACCAGTGGGCGAGTGGGCCAGGCAGGCTCCTCAGGACGCCCTGCCGGGACAGCAGCCGGCCGCCGAGCGCACCGACCCACTGCGCTGCGGTCAGAGTGTGTGGGGTGGCGAGGGTGGCCGCGGCGGCCTTCATGACCAGTGCCTCGGCAGTGGGTACCGGGCCCCGTTTGCTGTCGACGGCCCGTGCGCGCAGATGCACCAGCACCTCGGGAATGTCGATTTTCACCGGGCAGGCGTCGTAACAGGCGCCGCAGAGGGTGGAGGCGAAGGGCAGCGACGGCGCGTGCTCGATCCCGGCGAGCTGCGGGGTGAGCACTGCGCCGATGGGGCCGGGGTAGACCGAGCCGTAGCTGTGGCCGCCGGTGCGCTCGTAGACCGGGCAGACGTTCAGACATGCGGAGCAGCGGATGCAGGCGAGTGCCTGGCGTCCGACCGTGTCGCGCAGAGTGGCGGTTCGCCCGTTGTCGAGCAGCACGAGGTGGAAGTCTTGCGGCCCGTCGCCGTCGGTGGTCCCCGTCCACAAGGAGGTGTAGGGGTTCATGCGCTCGCCGGTGGACGAACGCGGCAGCAGCTGGAGGAAGACCTCCAGGTCGGCGAAGGAGGGCAGCACCTTCTCGATGCCCATGACGGTGATCAGCGTGTCGGGGAGGGTGAGGCACATACGGCCGTTGCCCTCGGACTCGACCACGGCGACCGTGCCCGTGTCGGCGGCGGCGAAGTTCGCGCCGGAGACGGCCACCTTGACCCGCAGGAACTTCTCGCGGAGGTGGCGGCGCGCGGCCTCGGCGAGGGCGGCCGGGTCGTCGGACAGTCCTTCGGGCGCCGGCCTGCCCCAGGCGGCCATGGAGTCGCGGAACAGGTCCCTGATTTCGGAACGGTTCTTGTGGATCGCCGGGACGAGGATGTGGGAGGGCCGGTCGTCGCCGAGCTGCACGATCAGTTCGGCCAGGTCGGTCTCGTAGGCCCGGATACCGGCGGTGGCCAGGGCCTCGTTGAGGCCGATCTCCTGGGTCGCCATGGACTTGACCTTGACCACTTCGCGCTCGCCGGTGGCCGCCACCAGCCCGGTCACGATCCGGTTCGCCTCGGCGGCGTCGGCCGCCCAGTGGACGGTGCCGCCCGCGGCGGTGACGGCGGCTTCCAGACGGATCAGGTGTGTGTCCAGGTGGCGCAGCGCGTTACGTTTCACGGCGGCCGCGGAGGTGCGCAGTTCCTCCCAGTCGGACAGCTCCGCGGCGAGCGTCGAGCGTCTGGCGCGGATGGTGCGGGTGGCGCCTCGCAGATTGGCGCGCAGGCGGCCGTCGGCGACGGCGGTGCGGGCCGCCTCGGGGAAGGAGGGAGTGCCGAGCCAGACGAGGCTGTCCGCAGTTGTGCCGCTCATCGTGCGTCTCCTTCGGTGGCGGCGAGGATTTCGGCAAGGTGCAAGCTGCCGATTCCCGTACGCAGCCGGTTCAAGCTGCCGGATATGTGCATCAGACAAGAGTTGTCCCCGGCCGTCAGCACCTCGGCGCCGGTGGACTGCACACAGTGCACCTTGTCGGCGAGCATGGCCGTCGACACGTCGGGGTTCTTCAGGGCGAAGGTCCCGCCGAAGCCGCAGCAGCCGTCGGCCTCGGGCAGCTCCATGAGGTCGATTCCCTTCACGGCACGCAGCAGCCGCAGTGGTTTGTCGCCCACCCGCAGCATGCGCAGGGAGTGACAGGTGGGGTGATACGTCACGCGGTGTGGGAAGTACGCGTCGACATCGGTGACGCCGAGCACGTCGACCAGCAGCTCGGAGAGTTCGTGCACCCTTGGTGACACCGTCTCCACCGCGGCCTGCAGCTTCGCGTCGCCGTACTGCCCGGCGATCGTGCGGTGGTGCTCCCGGATCATGCCGGCGCAGGAACCGGAAGGGGTCACCACGCACTCGTAGCCGGCGAATACTTTGGCGAAACGACGCACCATCGAAAGGGCCTCGGGCCGGTACCCGGTGTTGAAGTGCATCTGGCCACAGCAGGTCTGGGCCCGGGGGAACTCCACGGTGTGCCCGAGCCGTTCGAGGAGGCGGACCACGGCCCTGCCGGTCTGCGGGTACAGCGTGTCGTTGAAGCAGGTGATGAACAGCGCGATGCGCATGACTATGTTCCCTCCGGTACCGGCACGTGCGGCGGCAGCAGGCCTTCGCTCCGCAGCGCCCGCCACATCCCGTCGGGGATCGCGTGATTCATCTGTGCGGCAGCGTCGTGGACCTGAGCCGCCGAGCGCGCGCCCACGAGGACAGAGGCGACTGAGGGGTGCCCGAAGGGGAAGCGCAGTGCGGCGGCGCGCAGTGGCACCCCGTGCCCCTCGGCGACTGTCCGCATCCGCAGCGCACGGCTCACCAGGGATGCCGGAGCGGTGGTGTAGTCGTATGTGGCACCGGGCTTCGGGTCGGCCAGCAGTCCGGAGTTGAACACGCCTCCGACGATCACACTCTTGCCGCGCGCCGCGGCGGCGGGCAGCAGTTCTTCCAGGGCCGTCTGCTCCAGCAGGGTGTAGCGCCCGGCGCACAGCACGGCGTCGACATCTGTGTCTTCAAGGAATCGGGTCAGCATGCGGCTCTGGTTCATCCCCGCGCCGATCGCGCCGACCACGCCTTCGGACCGCAGTTCCTCCAGCGCGGGATACGCTTCCCCAAACGCCTGCTCTTCGTGGTCGTCGGGGTCGTGCAGCAGCACGAGGTCGACGCGGTCGAGGCCGAGCCGGGTCAGGCTCTCTTCCAGCGAACGGCGGACGCCGTCGGCGCTGAAGTCCCACCGTCTGTGGTGGGTCGCGGGTACGGCGAAACCGTGGGCGAGATCGTCCTCGAAGTCCCCGGCGCGCCCGCGGCCTTCCGTGGGTACGAGCAACCGCCCGACCTTGGTCGAGACCGTGTAGGCGTCCCGAGGTTTGGTCCGCAGTACGGCGCCGAGTCTGTGCTCCGACAGACCCAGACCGTAGTGCGGGGCGGTGTCGAAGTACCGGATGCCCGCGCCCCAGGCCGCTTCGACAGCGGCACCGGCCTCGTCCTCGTCGACAGGGGTGAAGAGGCCGGCGATGGCGGCGGCGCCCAACCCCAGGGCGGTGACGGCGACATCACTGCGCCCCAGGGTGCGGCGCGGAAGTACCGGTTCGTGAGCGGTGTTGTGCATGCCCGTCACTGTCCCGCCGGCCGCAGGCGCAGCCCCTGCATCCCGCCGTCCACCGCGAGGGCGGCGCCGGTGACCGAGGCGGCGGCTGGCGAGGCCAAGTAGACGATGGCAGCGGCCACTTCGTCGGCCGAAACCAGGCGGCCCAAGGGCTGGCGGGCGTTGAGCGCGGCGCGTTCCGCGGCCGGATCCGCGGCCTGGTCCAGGAGGCGGCCCACCCACGGCGTGTCCACTGTGCCGGGGTTCACGCAGTTGACCCGGATGCCCTCCCGCACGTGGTCCGCGGCCATGGCCAGCGTCAGCGACTGGAGTGCGCCCTTGCTCGCGCTGTACAGCGCCCGCTGGGGCAGGCCCGCCGTGGCGGCGATCGAGCAGACGTTGACCACAGCGGCGTGAGCGGAGGCCCTGAGGTGGGGCAGCGCAGCCCGGGTCGTGCGCACCACACCCATGACGTTCACATCGAAGACACGGTGCCACTGGCCCTCGTCACCGTCCTCGACGGTACCGACGGCCCCGATGCCCGCATTGTTGACCACAATGTCGAGGCCCGAAAGGTCCGAGGCCGCCGCATCCACCGCGGTCCGCACCATGTCGTCGTCCGACACGTCCGCGCGGTAGCCGCGCAGAGGCTCCGGCACCGCCGACGGGTCGAGGTCGAGGACGGCGACGTCCGCGTCGCAGGCAGCGAGCAGCCATGCCGTGGCCAGTCCTATACCCGAAGCCCCGCCGGTGACCAGGGCGTTCAGCCCGGACAGTCCCCTCATGGGTGCGCATTCGCCGATCAGGGCGTCACGGTCGTCGTAGCCGTTCATGTTTGCTTTCCCTTCATGCCTGTTCGAAGGTCTGACGTTGGCTGCCCAGACCGTCGATGGCGAGTTCGGTGGTGTCACCGGCCCGGAGGTAGGGCGTGTCCGGCAGGCCGAGGGCGACTCCGGCGGGGGTGCCGGTGTTGATGACGTCGCCGGGCTCCAGCACCATGTACTGGCTGAGGTACCAGACGAGGAACGCGATGTCGAAGATCATGTCCTTGGTCGTGCCGTCCTGCCGCTGCACGCCGTTGACGGACAGCCTCAGGCCGAGCGCCTGCGGATCGGGCACCTCGTCAGGGGTCACGAGCCAGGGCCCGAGCGGGTTGAACGTCTCGCAGGACTTGCCGAGGTCCCACTGCGCCGAGAGTTCGAGCTGGAAGGCGCGCTCCGACACGTCGTTGCTGATCGCATAGCCGCCGATCGCCTCTGCCGCGTCCGAGGGGTAGGCGAGATAGCGTGCGCGCCGGGCGACCACCACTGCGAGTTCCACCTCCCAGTCGGTCTTGGCCGAGCCGCGCGGGATGAGGACGGTGTCGTGAGGGCCGACCACGGTGGATGGGTCCTTCATGAACACCACCGGTCGCTGTGGCACGTCGGCCCCGGTTTCCGCCGCGTGGTCCCGGTAGTTGAGGCCGATGCACACCACCTTGCCGGGACGAGCGACCGGTGCGCCTGTGCGCATCCCTTCCGCATCCAGGAGCGGCAGTTCGCCGGAGCCGAGGGCGGCTCGTACCCGCTGCACACCGCCGCCCGCCAGGAAGGGGCCGTCGATGTCGCCGGTCAGCCCAGAGAGGTCGTAGATGCGTCCGGCACTGTCGCGGACTGCGGGGCGCTCCTTGCCGGGGGCGCCGAGGCGCAGCAGTTTCACGTGGATCTCCTTGCGGTCGCGAGTTCACGGGGCGAAAACACGGTGGCTGTCGTAGGGAGCCGGGGGGCGGCGGACGGTCGTCCGCACGCAGGTCGAAGGGGGGTGCTGTGGCCTACTCCATGAGGAACACCTGCTCCATGGAGGCCTACCACTCGCCCGGCACCGTCTCCTGCACGGGTTGCTGGCAGGGGCCGGTGAGCTTCCACCAGGCCTGCGTCGCCTCGTCCGCGGCCATGAGGGCGAGGTCCGCAGCCAGGTCGTCGCCGTGGTACTCGAAGGAACTGAACAGCCGGTCGCCGAGCAGATGGATCGAGTAGTTCGCGATGTGGTGGCGGCGCGTTGCACCCACAGTGGGTGTCACACGGGCGGCAGGACGGTCTTGAGTGGGGCCGGGGCGCCGGTTGCGGCCCACAGGGCCTCATAGCCTATGCCGGGGCCGGTCGGTGCGTGGACCAGGCCCTTCGCATCCACCTCGGCTGTCCGGCGGACAGGGTTGGAGTCGACGAGGTCCTCGTAGTAGGTGGTGTTCGGGATCGCCATGCACAGGTGGGTGTTGGGCAGCCCGCCTCCGTGGACCTCGGCGCGCAGGCGGAAGGAGTCCGCGAGGTGGGCAATGCGCAGGGACCCTGTGATGCCGCCGCGGAAGTACGTGCCGGTGCGTACTGCGGAGGCACAGCCGGAGGCAATGAAGTCGGCGGTGTTCATATGGACTCCGTCGCTCGTCTCACCGACGAGCAGCGGGACGCCGACGCGTTCGGCGAGTCTGCGGTAGGCCGTGACACTGAACTCCCGCATCGGCTCCTCATACCACAGGTAATCGTGTTCCGTCAGGACTTGGCCGAGCCGGATGGCGTCGAGCAGGTCGAACCCTGCAGAGCCGTCGTACATCAGCGCCACATCGGGGCCGACGTGCTCACGCAGCGCCCGGCACAGCTCGACGTCGCGGTTCACATCGCCCCAGGCATGCAGTTTGATCGCTTGGTACCCAAGCTCCAGACACTGGTCGGCGACATCGAGGTACTCCGCGATGCTGGAGAACGTGACGGTAGAGGCGTAGGCGGGAACGGCATCCCGGAACCCGCCGATCAGCTGATGGACCGGCAGTCCCGCGGCCTTCCCTGCGATGTCCCACAAGGCGACGTCGACCACGCCCTGGACGTAGATGGGGAATTCCTCAATGCGGTCGAGTTCCCACATCCGGTGCCACAGCCACTCGCGGCGCAGCGGATCCGCGCCGACGAATTCGCTGCGGATGCGCCGGTTGACGATGTCCGCGAGGATGGGACCGCGTCGGCAGTACGCGTAGCCGCTCAAACCCTCATCCGTGGTCACGACGAGCCAGCCGGCTGTATGGGGGCCGTCGGAGCCGGGCAGGCCATTGCGCCAACGGAAGGCCGGCGAGTTGCCGTGCTCTTCGACAAGGACGACGTCGACAGACGTGATACGCACAGATTCCTCCGGAAAAAGGGTGGGGGATGTGGCCGGCCAGAGCGGCCGGCGGGACTGCTCGCGCAGTCCGGGGGTCAGCTCTTGACGGAGCCGGCCAGGATGCCGCGGACCAGGTAGCGCTGGCAGAGAAGGAAGATGACCGCAATCGGCAGGACCACGATCACGCCGGCGAGGGCGACTTCGGGCCGGGTGATGGGCAGTTGGCTGCCCCCGATGGCGGGGTTCAGTGCAGGGGTACCGGAGATGACCGCGCCCAGTCCGACAGGCAGGTTGAACATCTCCTGCTCGCTGAGCATGACGTAGGGGAGGAAGTAGTTGTTCCAGTTCGCCACGAAGCCGAAGAAGGCGATCAGCCCGACCAAGGGTTTGGCGAGCGGCAGCGCGATGCTCCAGAACAGCCTGATCTCCGTGGCGCCGTCGAGGCGGGCGGACTCCATCAGCTCCCTCGGCAGGGAGGTGGAGAAGTAGATGAAGGCGAGGTAGACGCCGAAGGGGTAGAAGGCCCCAGGGAGGATCACCGACATCGCCGTGTTGGTGAGGTGGACCGCATTGATCTCCAGGAACAGCGGCAGGACCAGCGCGGTGGGCGGGACGATCATGGCGATCAGGGTCAGCACGAGGATCAGCCGCCGCCCCCGGACTCGGGTGGTGGCCAGCGCATACCCGGCCAGCACGGATGTGGCGAGAGTGATCACCAGGGACCCCGCCGAGTAGAGCACCGAGTTCACCAGCCACTGGTAGATCACGCCGGAGTCATAGGCGATCAGATGGTGCCAGGCAGTGGCGACCTGGTCGAGTGAGCCGAAGCTGAGCGGGTGGTCTCCAACCAGCTGGGCATCGGTTTTGGTGGGGGCGAGCAGCAGCCACAGCAGGGGGATGAGGCAGTAGACGGCGAAGCCCAGCAGGATGACGCAGCGCAGTGTGCGTCCCAGAGTCCAGCGCTTGGAGCGGCTTCGCCGACGACGGCCTGCGGCATGTTCGGCGGAGGCGGTGGTCATCGGTCCATTTCCGTACTGAAGAAGTCGGTGCGAAAGATCAGGAGCAGTGCGGCCAGAGTGGATATGGCGAGCAGGATCACGGAAACGGTCGCGGCACCTCCGAAGTCGCCCGACTGGAAAGCCAGCGCGTAGCCGAACTGGTTGAGCGACCACCACGGGCTGCCTGCGCTGCGCGTGATCTGGTAGATGAGCTGGGGCTCGACGAAGATCTGCACGCCTGCGGCAAAGGACAGGATCACCATGTAGAGGACGTACTTCGTGACCATTGGCAGCTTGATGAGCAGAGCCCGGCGCACGGGACCGCAACCGTCCAGCGCCGCCGCCTCCAGTACCTCGTCGGAAATGTTCTGCAGCGCGCCGTACATGATGACGATCCACTGGCCCACCCCGGTGGTGAAGGCCATGATCGCGAAGATGAGCGTGAGATTGCCGTCCTGGAAGACCTCGGCGTCACTGGTCAGGCCCATCGCCTTCAGCATCGGAGCGAAGGGGCTGAGGCTGGGCTGGAGCATGCAGTACCACAGCAGGACGCTGGCCGACCCCGTCACTGCGCCGGGCAGGAAGAAGATCAGGCGCATGGCCCCGGTGACGCGGCTGACACGATCGTGCAGCAGCAGCGCGAAGAACAGGACGCCGATCACCATGGGGGGCAGCCACAGCAGAAGGAACATCCCGACGTGCGCGAGCGCGGGCAGGAACCGGAAGTCGGCGAAGACGTTCTGGTAGTTGCCAGTGCCCAAACTGCTGCCTGCGGTGGCTGCGCTATCGACGACAAAGGAGTCGTAGATCGCGTAGCCCGTGGGGAGGAGTCCGAAGACCAGCAGTAGTACGAGGTACGGGGCGAGGAACCACCATCCGTGAGCGTCGGACCGCCGCCGTCGCGGCGCCAGCGCGGCCAGCCTGTTTACCACGGTCTCTCCTTTCATTCGGTGCGCCGGCCCGGGCGCCCGTGCGTCCGGGCCGGCCAAGTGCGCCCGGTGCACGACCGCCGGGCGACCATGGGTCAGTTGACGGTGTAGCCCGTTGACTGGGCGAGCTGAATGAGCTGGGTCTGCAGGTCCGCCATTCCGTCGGCGAGCTTTCCGCCGGCGCGGACCTTGGCTACGAGGGTCGACGTGATGGCGGCATCGACCTCGTACACGGTGGGCTTTTCCGCGGGGTTGATCAGGTTGGCCTGCTTCTGCAGCACGGGGAAGGGGTCGGTGGCATAGAAGGTGTCACTCGCGTGCTTGGCGCCCCATGCCTTCGCTGCGGGACCGTAGGCCGGGTAGGTCGGCGCATTTGCCTGGTACTTGTTGGCGGTGGCCATCCACTGGGCGACCGCAGCGGCCCCCTTCTTGTTGGCCGAGCGCTTGGAGACTACGTAGATGCCGCCGCCGGTGGCACCCGAGTAGTTCTTCGACTCTCCCTGCCACTTCGGATAGGGGGCCGCCGCGATCTTGCCGTTGGGGGTTGCGAAGGATGCGGCGGGCTTGAAGAGGAAGTCTCCGTACCACGAGGCGCCCGGCATCATGAGGACCTTCCCCTTCTTGCTGAGCTTGATCATCTCAGGGTCGAAGGGACCGTGGCGGGAGACGGCGCCGGACTTGATCAGCGGGTCCAGCAGCTTGGTGACCCGAGTGCACTTGGGGTCCTTGGTGTTGATGTGCACGGCGCCCGGACCGGTGACGGTCTGCAGCGGGCAGCCGCTGGAATACAAGAAGTCGTAGTACACGAATTGGCCCCCGGCCGAGCCGATGATGGTGCCGGGGTGGTCCTTGGCGACGCGCCGTCCCAGGTCTGCATATTCCTGCCAGGTAGTGGGGATCTCATAGCCCCACCGGTCCATGAGCGGCTTGTTGTACCAGAGAACGGACTGCGCCAGGTCGTTCTTGAGGCAGACCAGCTTGCCGTCGATTTTGCAGGTGTCGTTGGCACTTCCGAAGCCCTGCTGCACGCTTGCGGGGACCAGGTGGTCCAAGGGCTCGGCAAAGTCGAAGAGCTTGCTGCTGAGCGATGCGGCATGGGTGGGCAGCGGACTGAAGATGACGTCCGGGTGGCCCTTGCCCGTGCGGTTGAACAGCTGGATCTTGGTCAGGAGCGCGCTGGTGTCGTACGTCTCGATCTTCATCTTGACGTTCGGATGGGCCTTCTTGAACTGCTCGAAGCCGGGCTGGCGGGTGGAATCGGACCACACCAGCAGGGGGCGGTCCGGGTCGCTCTGGGGCGTCGCGGAGCCTCCGGACGGGGTGCACGCCGAGAGGACCATCGCAGCGGAAGCGAGAAAAGCAGGAGCTAGGACGCGCCAGCGGCGTGATGCAATACCGGGTATCACGGACACTCCTTCAGTCACAGTCGGCCATGTGTGTGAGCACCGTGCCGAAAACATCATGTACGATTCCGTTTAGAGTGCAGACGAGGACACCCACTGTCAAGGGATCTGTGGACGAAGGTTTGCCGGCGCGGTTTGCAGCAGAAGCGGGAGGGTGAGAGCAGTGACGGACGAGACGTACCCAGTGGCCACGCATCAGGCCAAGGGCGTCGGCCGGGCCGAGAAGATTTGGCAGCCGCCGGCACGCAACATACTGGCCGACGACATTTATGAGGTGATCAAGGAAGGTTTGCTCGCCAACCGCTTCGCTCCCGGCGAGCGACTCAACCTTGACCAGATCGCTCGCGAGCTCAAGGTCTCCAATACGCCGGTCCGCCAGGCCCTCGCGCGTCTCACGTCGGAGGGGCTGGTGACCAACGAGCCGTACCGCGGCTTCAGAGCATCCATGCTCCTCGACTCCCGCGGCATCGAGGAGCTCTATGAATACCGGCTGTTCGTCGAACCGCCCACCGCTGCCAATGCTGCCCGGCGGAACGACCAGGAAGGCGTCGCCGATCTGGCTTCGATCTGCGATCCCTCGGCCGCCCCCGCAGACCTGTCAGGAGATGACGCGCGCGACACCAAGGCCCAGCGGGACATCAACTTCCACCTCAGGCTGGCAAGGATCTCCGGCAACCGCGTCGTGACAGACCATCTGGAACGCACATACACCCGCATGCGGCTCTACAACTTGTACAACCGTCACGATGCCGCCACCCAGACAGGAGAGGAACACCAGCTCATTGTCGACGCGATACGCCGGGGCGATCCGGATGCCGCAGCCACAGCCATGCGGGACCACCTCACGAGCGCCTTGGATCGGCTGCGTCAGGCATTGGTCGAGTAGCGCGCCTGGGAACCGTCGACGGACCGTGATTGCCGGGGTTGACCGAGCTGTCCCGCGTCACAGAACACGACAGCGGCCGCAGGCTCGTCGAGCGCGAGAAGGGCAGCCCTGGCCGCAGCGCCCCCGGCAGGCGTGAGTGGACGGGCCGGCCAGGTGCTCGACTGCGATCAAGTGCCGGGTGCCGACAAAATTGGGATGCTCACGGTAGCGCTCGAGCGCCTGGGCGGCGTCCGGTCAAGGGGCCCTTGGGGTGCTTACGGTCTGGGCGTGGCCGGTGAGTGTGCCAGCGGCCACGACGATCAGTGCGGCCGGCAGAAACCTGCCGACCACGGCGTGCGCCCGCAGGCTCCGGAAGGCGCATCGCCACTGCTTGCTGGCAAGGTGGCAGCGGGGCATGAGGTTGGCCGGTCGCCCGGGTTCGGGCGGCGGCCCATCCAGGACTTTCGGAGTCGTCGGCACCGTACTGACAGGCGAACCGCGCGGTCTCGGCCTTGGCGGCGTATCCGGCGGCGCCGGTACCGTCGCGGTGCCGCCGGATACGCCGCGCTTGGTCAGCTGCGCCTGGCGCTCGGTGTCAACTGTTTCGGCGGACCGCTTGACACCGGGGCTGCCGCGCGTCGCCGGGGCGTGGGCGCAGGATGCTTCGTCGTCGCCGACGAGGCATCCTGCGCGTGCTCAGCCGCTGCGGCGGCTCAGTGGCCGAACACCCTCACCTCCTCCAGGGCAAACGACTTTCCGGCTGTCCTGACCACTGCGACGTACTGCCCGGACTTACCAGATAGCGGGCAGTTGTAGGTGCTTGCGTGGGGCAGTGGTGTCCCGCCGACCTTGCATGCAACGGTGTAATCCGTCGACATGTCCTTTTTGTCCGACACTCGGACTTCGAAGTCCTGCCGCTGGGTCGGAGCGTCGTGGTCCTGGCGGAAGAGGATCTGCACGCTCGACAGGCTGTGTGAGGCTCCGAGGTCGGTCTCCCAATAGGCATTGGCGTCATCGGCGGTCGAGGACCATAGGCTGGCGTTCCCCTGGCTGTCGAGCCCCCTCTCATCATTCGCTTTGGAGCCCTCATAGCTGGGCGAGTAGCTGCTGGAGACGAATGTCTCCTTCTTGTACGCGAGATTCGTCTGTGCCGGTCCGTTCAGGAGCCCGGCGTACGCGGGCTCGAGTCCGGCGTTGGAGATGATGTTCTGTGCCTCCGTCGGCCAGGTCGTCAGGCCGGCTTTGTTGGTGCTTTGCGGGTCGCTTGTGCTGTCCGGCACCGTTGATTCGTGGGAACTCCCTGCGTCAGAGCCGATGTAATTGTTCTGCACGACGTTGTCATGCGCGATGCGATCTCCGTTCTGGACAAAAGCCCAGTGCGGTGTGTAGCCGCCGACAACGTTGTTCTCCACGTCCCAGTAGCTGGATCCGTTGTCCAGGTACAGCGAAGCGAAGTCTTGGGAGTTTTGCTCGAGGTAGTTGCCCTTTATGGTCGAGCGCGGGGACGCCCCTTGAGTCCCCAGGACATAGATCGCGCCGCCGTCCCTCATCGCTGAGGTCTGCACGTTGTGGACGTAGTTGTTGTCGACGTGGTTGTCGACCATGGTGCTGGAGTTATAGCCCCAGCCCCAGCCCAGGGAGATGCCGGTGTAGGGCACGTTGAAGACGTTGTTGTGCGAGATGCTGGTGTGCTTTACCCGTGTGGCCAGGATGCCGACTCCCCCGATGTATTCGTTGGCCACGTTGTGCACGTAATTGTTCTTCACTGCGTAGTTGGATTCGATCGTGGCGGGTTCCTTGTAGATGTCGCCGGCCCCGATCTGGACGCCATTGCCGGAAACATCGGTGATCACATTGCCGGTCACCGAGTTGTCGTTGCCGCCCCCGTCAAAGCCGAGACCGCTTCCGCCGAGGTGCTCAAAGGTGTTCCCGCTGAACGAGACGTTTTTGCAGGTGTGGCAGGTGATGTTCGCCGGGAGCAAGCCAACATTATCCGCGCCGAACTCTGTACTCGACGGTTTCCGGTCCGCCGCGTATTTCGTGAAGCGCACGTTGGCCTGGGCGTCCACCACGCCATAGTCGTCCAGGAGCCAGGTGGCGTGCTTGAAACCGAGGCCGGTGAACTGGATGTGCTCCACAGGTTTGTCCGGGGTCCCTGCCAGGTTGACGAGGGTCTGCAGCTTGCCTGCGACGGCCGTGGCGGTGCTCATGGTCTGACCTTCGCGCGGGATGTAGTAGATCTCGTGGGCGACCGGGTCGATGGCGAACTGGCCCGGCGAGCTCAGCAGCTCTTTGTGGTTCTCCACGGCCGTGGGCACGCCAAGGGCGCCCCAGTGATTGCCATGGTTCGCGTTGTCTTGGCAGGGGTTCGTCACGATGACTCGGCTGTCGGATACCGAGGAAAGCGGGCAGACCGAATGCCTCCACGGATTGCCGGCAGGCGAGTAAACCACGTTGGCCGTTTCGGGGTTAGTCCAGCCCTTGGTTTTGTCACTGGTGAAGGTGAATCCCTTCTTGTCCGTGTCCTCTTCCATCGTGCCGAAGACTTCGCTGGCCGCTGCGCTGGCGAGGTCGGCGCGCTGGCCGTCGACCCAGAGCTGCCGGGTGTTGTTCAGGGCAACTTCGCCCTTCGAGTCCAGCAAACTAGCTTTCCAGATGTGCTTCTCTGGGTTGTCCTTGTCCTCTGTCCACGTGCCCTTCGGGATGGTGTAGCCGCCGCTGAGTACGACGTTCTCGCCTGCCTTCGCCCGGTAGATGACGTCGTGGTCGTTCGTACCCGAGTCGCCTGAGTCGAATGTCAGTTTGTCGGGGAGCACGTAGGTCCCGCCCGCCAACTCGACGACGAGGTCTCCGGTCATGGCCGCTGTCAGCGGCCGGACTTTCTCTTTGGCGGCCTCCAGGCTGCAGGCGTTCTCCGGCGTCGAGCAGTCGCCCGTGCCCTTGGCCTCGGGTGAGGCGTAGTACGTCGCCTGCACAGCCGCGGTCGCCGTGGTGGGTTGCAGACCCCAGCATGCCGTCATTCCGATCAGTGCCGCGGACAGCCGGGCTATCGCTCGGCGAGCCCGCGGAACCTTGCGTCTTGTCATGTGGATCACTCTCCTGTGCTGCTGAATTGTGGAGCGGGTGTGCGGGGTGGTTCATGCCATGGCTCGGGCGATGCAGCGGTCGTGTCCGGTGGGGGCACCGGCGCTTTCCCGCTTCCCCTCGTGGCCGGTCCCCGGTGCAGGGCAGGCGTGGACGAGACCCCAAGAGTCGACGGCCGCTTCTCGCTGCACGGGATTGGCCAGGGTGAAGGACTCGTAGGACGTGTTCGGGACCACCATGCACAGGTGGGTGGCGACGATCCCGTCACCGTGGACCTCTGTGCGGAGCAGAAAGGCACCCGCCAGACATGCGAGACGCAAGGCCGGTGATGCCCCCGCACAGAATCACGCTCGCAAACGGCCCTTGAGGGCGCTTCGAGCAGACTTTTGACCAGGAAGCGCTGAGAGAAGGGAAATACGGAGATCGTGGCAATCAGACCTGCGATGGCCACGTTGGGGCGTAGAGCGGCAGCTTGGCTGTCGCTCCGGCCGGGGTTGAGCGGCGGGCCGCCGGAGACGAGGGCTCCGAGGTCGACCCAGAGGTTCTACTGGGCTCGTCGATGCGCTACGGGGCTGCCAAGGCGGTAACCAAGCCCGTCAGGGCTGCCGGAGCCTGCACCAACCAGCTCATGACGCGCTAACGCAGTGTTGCTCTTCTGTGCCACGGCGCATCCTCCACAGATCGTGTTTGATGCCGGATGCTACATGTGCGCAACTTGGTGTCAAGGCTTTGCCTACACGGAGTGGCCGCGACGTGATGGGGGTGCGGCACGGCCAGGGTGAGACGAGCACCGTGTTGCGCCATTGACGGCGGACGGGTCAGCGTCCGTTCGGTGCGGTGATGACGTCGGGCCTGGGCTCGCGAGGCGGCGAAAACGGGAACCAATCGATTGACCTATGCGGGTTCGATGACTCGCGACCAGGACGCCGGCAGCGGTCGCGTAGGGAACATCGGCCCGTCGTCGACGTGTGCGGGACATTGACCTAGGGCGAGGTCGGGTACATGCTGATAAGCAATCGATTGACCTATTGGTGTGATGACCGTAGACCGGACTTGCTGCCCGGAGGAGGCCCATGTCCGCAGCGCAACAACCCCTACGACTGCTGGGGCGCGCATTCGACGGCCTTGACCGCGCGCTTGGCCGCCAGCTTTCCCAGGTGGCCGCCGGGCTGGCCGAGCACCGGCTGCCCGACATCCTGGATCTCCAAGAGCAGGTTGTGGTCGGCGGCGCCGCGACGAGGGGGAGGCCGATCTGCTGATGGTGGTCACCGACTGGCTGCCTGCCCTGATCGCGGACGACAAGTTGCTGCCGTTGGACCGGTTCTTCGCGCAGGCGCCGCCGGCCGGGTGGCCGGACGTCTGGCATCCGGCATTGCGCGAGCTACAGTGCGGAGACGGGTCGACCTACGGCGTGCCCTACCACGTCGGGCCGATGATGCTGCTGTATCGGGCGGACCTGTACGACGACCCGGCGGAGCGGGCGGGCTTCGCTCAGCGGTTCGGCTACCAGCTGGCGGCGCCCGACACGTGGGGGCAGTACCTGGATCGGCACGCTGGTTTACCCGGCCGGAGCATGGGCGCTACGGCACGATCGCCGCGGGCTTCCAGATGAGCACAACACTGTGTACGACTTCCTCACCAGCTGTGGAGCCGCAGCGCCGACTCACCGGCGGTCACGGCCGGTTGTCCCTGGACAGTCCCCAGGCCCTGGACTCCGCATGGTTTTTGTACGGCCTGTGGCACACGCACCGGGTTGTCGACCCGGCTGCCGCGGAGTGGGACAGCGTTGCCAGCGGGGTCCATTTCGCCGCCGGGCAGGCGCTCCTGACCGCGGAGCGCGACCGGGGCCGCGCATAACGGCACTGGCCCACCACCCACTGGAGGACAGCCCACCGGAGGACTGAGGGCCGTGCTGCGAGGGGACGGCGGCGAGGCGCCCACTGGTCAGTCGTCTGTGCACGGGGGGGCGGTCGATGCGCGGACCACGATCTCGACGGGGTCGGTGACAACTTGCGCGATCGGGTCCGCCGGGCCGCAAGTAGCCATCAGGCGGACCGCACGGGCGCCCAGTTCGCCCAGGGGCATGCGGACCGTGGTCAGGGCAGGCACGAGGTGATCGGCGAGGACCATGTCGTGCATGGCGATCACCGACATGTCGTCCGGCACGGCCACGTGGGCGATGTGGAGGGCGTGCAGCACGCCCACGGCCGATGCGACATTGGAGACGTACACCGCGGTAGGGCGCTGCGGTGCGGCGAGGAGTTCGTCCATCGCCGCGCGCCCCCCGGCGGGGGTGTAGTCCGCATGGATGATCAGCCAGGGGTCCGCCGTAAGGCCGGCCCGGCTCATGGCCTCGGTGTATCCCATCCGGCGGCGGCGCGCAGTATCGGCGGTCTCTGGTCCCGCGATGTGCGCGATGCGCCGGTGGCCCAATGCCACCAGGTGTTCAACGGCCAGTCCGCTGCCGTGCTCGTCATCCAGCACGACATACCGGTCCGTGCCCCCCATGCGACGGTTCACCTGCAGCCAAGGGACCCGCAGCGCCCGCAGCTGCTCCATCTCCCGGCCGGACTCCTCACCCGCCAACAGCAGCCCGTCGACGCGCCCTTGCCCGAACAGTTCCACGTAGTGCCCGACGCTCTGACGCACGCCCTCCGAACTGGCGGTCATCAGCCCGTACCCCAGGTTACCGGCTTCGGCCTCGGCGCCCTTGATGATCTCGGCGTAGACGGGGTTGGCGAAGTCGGGGATAAGCAACCCGATCATGTGCGACCGGGCTGTACGCAGGCTGCGCGCCGCTGCGTTGCCCCGGTAGCCGAGCTTCTCGATCGTCTCCAGTACCCGCTTGCGGGTGTCGGGCCTGATGCTCAGTCGCGGGTCGTCGTTGATCACTCGGGAAACCACGGACCGGTCCACTCCGGCGAGCAGGGCGACGTCATTCAGCGTGACCTTGCCCGTGGCCGGTGTGCCGCGCTTGGTCCGCTCAGGGACGGCTCGTTTACCGGTCTGGGCTGGTTTCGATGTCATCACGATCATCTTCCCATAGGCATGCTACGGCCGGCGTCCATTGAGGCGTACAGCCGGTCGACCAGGCGAATCGTGCCAAGGTTGTCCCGGGCCGAGGGGTACGGTTCGCCGTCGTCGGCGACCGCACGGAGTAGCGAGGCCATAGGGCCGAGGAAGGCATCGGGAATCCACCGGTGGGTCACCGGGTAGGACAGCCATCCGTCCGTCGGCAAGGCTCGACTGTTGACCTCGACGGTGTCGGGCCGGCCGTTGGGGTAGTCGTAGAGCAGGCCAAGTGTGCCCCGGATGCTGCCGTGGGAGCCGTTGATGCGGAAGAGCGCCTGCGGGTCGCCGGTGCGGTTCTCGTGCGTTGCGTGTACCAGGGCGCGGGCGTGGCCCGGGAAGACCAGCGTGCTGATGGTGCGGGTCTCGCCGGTGACGACCTGGCCGGGGGTGCGACCGCCGGTGCAGAAGACGGTCTCGGGTTCGCCGAGCACTGAACGTACGGCGTCGAGGTAGTGGATCGAGTGGTACATGATCTCCAGGCGTTCGCTGCGGACGAGCCAGGGCCACGGGGTCCAGTCGGTGGCGATGTCCACGGTAAAGGTCATGGCTGTGGGTTCGCCGATCCACCCTGCATGCACCATGGCCCGGGCGGCGGCGATGCCCTCGTCGTAGCGCAGTTGCTGGTTCACCGCGATTTTCAGGCCGAGCCGGTCCGCGACCGCGACCAGCTGCTCGCCGGTCGTCTCGTCCAACACGAAGGGCTTCTGGCAGAGCAGGTGCTTGCCTGCCTCCAGGGCGCGCAGCGCGATCTCCGACTGGGCCTGCGGCGCCACGGCGATGTCCACCACGCGTACGCCGGGGTCGGACAGCAGTTCGTCCAGCGACGCGTAGACGGTCGGCACCCCGTGCCGTTCCGCCATCTCGCGGGCGCGGCCGGTGTCGAGATCGAGTAGTCCGCGTACCTCGAGACCGGCTGAGCGGTACGCGGGCAGATGGGCAACGTCCACGATGGCGCCGGCACCGACGATCGCGAGGGGGAGCCGGTGCTCTGGCGCGACGGAGATATCACATGCAGCGGCGATGGGGGCCAGTACGTCGAGCATGAGGGGTGGACTCCTTCCTGGTCGGTCGAGGGCGGACATCGCGGTATGGCCTAGCTGCGGCTGCTGGGGGCAGTGGCGGCCTGCGCGACCCGATGGACGGGGGGCTGTACGAGCTCCAGGACAATGGCGTCGGGGTCCTCGAAGTAGCAGGTCCAGCCGCCCTCGTTGACGCCGGAGGTGATGGCGTTGGGCGGGGAGAAGAATCGCACGCCACGGCGTTCGAGTGTGCGGTGCAGTGCGTGGATGTCGTCGACGGTCAGGGCCATGTGGGCCGCGCCGGGGTGGCAGATCTGCGGGTCCTGCCGGGTTCCGGTGGGGCTCAGGTACTGCACCAGTTCGAGGTCGTGGGTTGAATGGCTGGGAGCCCGGCCCGGGACGGCTAGCTGGCCGATCCGCAGGTGTGCGTCGGGGTATCCCACCAGGCGGCTGGTGTAGTCGCCGCGTTGCTCTTGGACATGGACGAGTTCGAAGCCCAACAGGCTGGTGTAGAAGTCCACGGAACGGTCGAGATCCGCGACCGTGAAGCTGAAGTGCCATACGCCTTGCAGCATGTCTTATGTCCTTTGCCTGGGTGCTAGTTCATCTGCATGCCGCCGCAGACGTTCAGTGCCTGGCAGGGCGGCGCCTGCGCCTTTTTCGGCGAGCAACTGCGCACAGGCCCTGCCGATCCCGCCGCCCGCTCCGGTGATAGTCGCCGTCTGTCCTTCGAAGCGTCCCATCGTCTGCTCCCTTTCGCCGTGGGGTCCGGCCCCGTGCAGTCACGGTCGCGCCACGCGGCCGGAGCCGCGTCGACCGTTGTACGCGGATTGCCCACGTAGTCCTCCGGCACCAGTGCGCTGAGCGTTTCGACTGTCTCGCCGGATACCATGCCGCCCAGTGCCGACTGCAGGCTCTCACCTGTCGCCGGCAGCGGCGCGCCCGGCACCTGACACACGAATCAATCGTTTGCCTAACGTAGGTCAGGAAGGGTGCGTCGGCAACCGCGCGATCCGGCGGTCCTCACCATTCGGTCCGTTCAGGGCGATCCCTTGTCTAGCCTCCTGGCCTGACTTATATTCCGGACAATCGATTGACTGCAACGGAAAGGCAGTGAAGCGCGATGCATGAACGGCTCATGGCCGACCTGAGGGCGATGTGGCGGATCCGCGCCTTTGAGGAAAAGACGCAGGCTCTTTGCGGAACGGGGGACATCCGCGGGTCGGTCCACCTGTGCATCGGGCAGGAGGCCGGACCGGTCGGCGCCTGCGGCGTTCTTGAGGGGAGTGATGCCCTGTTCGCCACCTACCGCGGGCACGGCTGGGCCATTGCTCGCGGCACGCCCTTGCGTCCGCTGATGGCCGAGCTTCTCGGCCGCTCCACCGGCGTCAACGGAGGCCGCGGCGGCTCCGCGTACCTGAGCGCCCCGGAGTACGGCTTCCACGGCGAGAACTCGATCGTGGGCGCGGGCGCGCCGATCGCCGTGGGTGCCGCCCTCGCGGGCCGTTACGACGGTACCCATCGGATCGCCCTCACTGTGTTCGGCGACGGTGCGATGAACCAGGGATCCGTGCACGAGGCCATGAACTTCGCCGCCGCCACCTGCCTGCCCGTCCTGTTCATCTGCGAGAACAACCGCTGGTCGGAGCTGACGCCGATCAAGGACGCGGTGGGCAGCGACATCCTCGCCGACCGCCCGAGGGCACTGGGCATGACCGCCGTGCGCATCGACGGCAACGACCCGGATCTGGTCCGGCGGACGATCGGCGACCTGGCCGCGGCAGCCCGCACGGGCGGTGGCCCGGCCTTCGTCGAACTCGCCACGCAGCGACTGGTCGGTCACTACGTTGGCGACCCCCAGCAGTACCGCACCCGCGAGGAACTGGCCGCCGACCGGGAGCAGGAGCCGATCGCACGGGCTGTGCGGGAGTTGACCGCGGCGGGTGTCGCGGCCGAAGAGATCACGGCAGTGGAGAAGAACGCCCGCGAGGAGGTCGAGCAGGCCGCGCAGGCTGCGCTCGCCGACCCGCTGGCCGACAGCGACAGCGCGAGGGAGCACGTCTATGCCTGAGCAAACCATCAAGGTCAACTACTCCGGCGCCGTCAACGCTGCACTGCAGCGCGTCCTGGCCGAGGTGCCCGAGACCCTGCTGTACGGCGAGGACGTGGCCAAGCCCGGCGGAGTGCACGGCGTGACCCGGGGGCTGTGGAAGGAGTTCGGCGACCGCGTCTTCGACACGCCCATCAGTGAGTCCGCGATCCTCGGCTCGGCCGTCGGCGCTGCGATGATGGGCCGTCGGCCGATCGTCGAGATCATGTGGGCGGACTTCTTCCTTGTCGCGCTCGACCAGATGATCAACCAGGCCGCGAACGTTCGGTACGTCTCTCAAGGCAAGCTCACTGCGCCCTTCGTCGTACGAACTCAGCAGGGCAACTCACCCGGTGCGTGCGCCCAACATTCCCAGAACCTTGAAGCGCTCTTTCTGCACACCCCCGGACTGCGGGTGGCCATGCCCTCCAGCCCACAGGACGCGTACGACATCATGGTCTCCGCGGTGCACTGCGACGATCCGGTCATTGTCTTCGACAACCGCACGCTGTACTTCGGCCAGAAGCAGGAAATCGTCACCGGCCGCCCGCCTGCCCCCATTGGCGGCAGCGTGCTGCGACGCTCGGGGCAGGCAGCGACGGTCGTCACTTGGGGCGCCATGACACACCGGGTATTGGAGGCCGCAGACCAACTCGCCGCACAGGGAACTTTCGTGGCCGTCATCGAAACCCCATGGCTCAACCCCTTCGACACCGACACCGTCATCGAGTCGGTCGAGCGCACCGGCGGGCGACTGGCCGTGGTGCACGAAGCCAACACCACCGCCGGCTTCGGCGCCGAGGTCATCACCCGTGTCGCCGAAGCGGGAGTGCTCCGCGGGCGCCCGGCCAGGATCGGCGTGCCTGACGCGCGCATGCCCGCCGCCCCGGCTCTGGCATCGGCCCTCATCCCCGATACCGGGCGCATCATCGAAGGGCTCGCCCGCCTCACGGCCGACAGGTGACCGGTCCGGCTGCACATCCAACAGAATGATCAACGGAGTGATGGGATCTCTTCACTCTGAGAGACCGGTTCGGCGGCCGGTGGCGGTGGCGATGGTGATCTCGCAGTCGATGACGCGGACGGGAACGGGGCCGATCCTGGACAGTTAGGAGCCGTCACGGTGGCGGCACAGGACGGACAGGCGGCGGGCGTTCCTGACCCCGGACCAGCAGCTGCGCGTCGGCGCCGGTGATGGCGGTGACCAGCGTCTGGCCGGCGAAGTTGCGGTCCGGCAGCACGATCATGCCCTCACGCAGGCTGTGCAGCAGGCGGGCTGCGTGGGGGTCTCGCCGTTGGCGGTCGGTCCGAAGACGGCGTCAATGATCGTGCGGGTGCCGCAGGGCACCAGCGTCAGCAGGCGCAGCGCCGGATATCCCGAACCGCCGTTGTTGCAGCGGTGTTTGGTGTATTCGGCCAGGTTCGCCGAGCTGTCGGGCACGGTCATCGTCGTGCCGTCGACCGTGCAGACCAGCAGGCCGCCCCACCACACACTGGCGGCACCGACCCCCGGGGCAGGACCGCGCACAGCCACCGCAGCGGCGCGGCCCTCACCCGCCTGCGGGCCTGTAACAGCGCACCACATGTGGGAGCCGCGACCGGTATCCTCGCCGGCCCCGCCGTCAGCCGCTGCCATACCTGCCGCCCGCCCAGCTGGGGGAACCGACACCCGGCCAGCAGCAGGTACCCCACCACCGGGGAGGGTAGATCCTGTATCCGTGCCTGCACCCTGCCGGTTTGGACCAGCACCTCGTCGACCATCTCGAACGGAACAATCCGGGTCAGCTCGCCCAGGCGTCCAGGCGCGAACGCGCCTTCAGCAACGACAACCTCACCAGAGATGACAGACTTGGCATCCACGGAGCTCCAAGGGTCTGTTGGGAAAGTGCTGGTCACAGCCACTCGTTGAGGACTGTGACCAACACGGTCGCCTCGTAGCGGACGGCAAGCTTGTCGTGTCTCGTGGCCACGGCCCGGTGGCGTTTGAGGCGGTTGCTCCCGCACTCGACGGCATGCCGTTCGCGGTAGTCGTTTTTATCGGACTTCGGCGGCCGACCGCTTCGGGAGCCGAGCTTCTGGCGGTTGCGGTTGCGGACGCGGTCGGCGGGGACCGAGATGGTCGCCTTGATCCCGCGTTTGTGCAGGTGGGCCCGGTTGTGGTGGGAGTTTACGCCTTGTCGGCCTGTACCCGGTCCAGCCGCCTGCGGGGCCTGCCCGGACCAAGGCGAGGTACCTGGAGGGCTTCCAGGACCGGCTCGAATTGCGGCGAGTCACCCCGCTGATCGGCTGTGATCACGACGCTCAGCGGCTTCTGCCTCTGCTCGACGGCAAGGTGAATCTTGGTGGTCAGCCTGCCTCGGGAGAGTCCGAGACCGCGGCTGGCTCGGCGGCTTGGACGCCCCGGCGGCGTGCTGGTGGGCCCGGCAGACGGTGGAGTCGACATTCACGTCCCAGGTGATCAGGCCCTTCGCGTCCGCCTGAGCTTGGAGCTGAGTGACGATCCTGGCCCAGGTGCCGTCGCGCTGCCAGCGCCGGAACAGGTCGTAGACCCGATCCCAGGGCCCGTGGCGTTCCGGCACATTACGCCAGGGAGCACCGGCACGGGTCCGCCACCGGATGCCTTCTATCAGCTGCCGCCGCGTCCACACCGGCGGACGGCCCGGCTTGATGCCCTGCGGCAACAACGGCTCAAGCCGGGCCCCCTGTCCATTCGCCAGATCACCACGCCCCACAGGGCGTGATCAACCACGACCAAGATCTACTTTCGCAACAGACCCTACTGATCTTTTCGTAAGTTCGGTGGGTGTGGTGGCTTTGTGGGTGGGAGGCTGTCGGGATGGCTTATCGACCTTTGTCCTGTGCGTCTGGTTCTTCCGTACCTCCGTTGTCACGGCCGCAGTTGGCGGAGGCGCGTCGTGTTCGGGCGGTCGAGCTGTTTGAGGAGGGCGGGTCGAATCCGGAGATCGCGCGGGCGGTGGGAGTGTGTGCCGAGAGCGTGCGGCGGTGGAGGCGTGTGTGGGAGGAAGGGGGTGCTCCAGCCTTACGCCGGCGTCCGGCCACCGGGCGCCCGCCCAAGCTGAATGACGCCCAGGTCGAGACTGTGCGGGCCGCCTTGGAGCGAGGTGCCCAGGCTCATGGATTCGAGGCCGATCTGTGGACCCTGGAACGAGTCGGCGCGGTCGTCGAGCGGGTGACAGGAGTGTCCCTGTCACGGGCGTCGGTGTGGCGTTTGCTGACCGGCCGGTTGGGGTGGAGTCTGCAGCGGCCTGAGCGGCGGGCGGTGGAGCGGGACGAGTCCGAGATCGCCCGCTGGATCACGCACGAGTGGCCGCGCATCAAAAGGGGGCGGTGAACACACGTGCCTGGATCGTGTTCCTCGACGAATCAGGCGTCTCGTTGCTGCCCCAGATCCGCCGTACTTACGCACCTCGCGGCCGCACGCCGCTTCTGCGGCACCGGCTGAACTGGAAGCGTGCGTCGATGGCTGCGGCTCTGGGCTACCACTCCACCGACTTCGACCGCGGTCCTCGCCTGTGTTTCCACCTCAAGCCCGGCAGCTACGACACCATCGCTCTCATCGAGGTCCTTGAACAGGTCAAAGCGTTCTACCGTGGCGAGCCAGTGATCCTGGTCTGGGACGGCCTGTCCGCCCACTGGAGCCGGGCGATGCGAGCCTGGGTCACCGAGCAGGACTGGCTCACCCTCGAGCGATTACCCGCATACGCACCCGAGCTGAACCCGGTGGAACTGCTCTGGTCGTCGCTCAAGAAGCGCGAACTCGCCAACCTCGCCGGCGACCACCTCGCCGACGTTGCCGACGCCACCGAACAAGGCGTCCACCGGATCAACCACAACCAGCACCTGCCATGGTCCTACCTCGCCCACACCGGCCTGACCATCCAGCCACCACACCCACCGAACTTACGAAAAGATCAGTAGTCGCATTCCGCCGGAGAACCGGCGGATCAAGAACTGCGCTTCATACGGCGACGCTCTTGCCGGGTGAGCCCTCCCCAGACCCCGTAGGGCTCGTTGTTCTTCAGCGCGTACTCCAGGCACGCCGCCTTGACTTCGCACCGGCTGCAGATCCTTCTCGCGGCCGCCGCGGTGCCACCCAATTCGGGGAAGAACCGCTCGGGGTCGGTCTGCGCACACATCGCCCGCTCGGTCCACTCCTCGTATGCCGACATGCTCTCCGACACGAGACCGAGGTCAAGCTTCTTCACCGACACATCCACTCCCTCACTCCATTTAAACGCGTATCTGTCTCCATGGACTGAGAGTCGTGTTCGGCCGTCCATGACGCCGCCCGACCCTCCCAATTCCTGAATGCGCAGACAGGAACACACAAGGACTGTCAGGCCGGTGCGGGTGGGCCGTGGACCGTCTCGAACAGGTGCGTCCAGGCGTGTTGCCAGCGCCAGTTGTGCGGAAGGCACACGGTGATGCGCCGTGCGGAGCGGGCTATCCGGGCCGGAACATGGATCAGGTGGGCGCGGAGGGTGGCAGTGGTGGGCTTGGCGTGGAAAGCGGAGGTCAGCGAGCCGGCCGCCCGCAGCAGGCTGTAGGCCATCGCCCACAGGGTGAGCCAGGCGGCGTTGGCGTTGAAGTGTGCGGAGGGCACGTGGGCCAGGGCGGAGGCTTTGCTGTCGGCGATGACCTGCTCGACGACGGCGTGGTGACGGTGTTCGCGTTCGGCCTGGAGGGTCGGTGCGGGGGTGTCGGTGAAGAACGGGCCGTGCCGCCAGACCGGGAACAGCTCGCCCTGTTCGCCCATGACGGCGGGTTTGGCCAGGTCGCGGACGCGGCGCACGATCAGCCGGGCGGTGACCCGCTCGTTCTTCTTTCGGCTCGCGAAGGCGGTGTAAGCGGGGATCTCGGCGCCTTCGGCTCTGAGATGAGCTCTCCGGTGTCGGGGCCGGGCACGGCGTGATCTGCTGCCATGCGGTGTCGGGGATGCTGTGAACGGCCCGTTTGACCGACGGTTTCCTGCCGCAGGTGATGGCCGCCGGGCACGTGCCCGGCGGCAGGCGGCGATCACCCCGGCGTTGTAGAACTGGGAGTCCGCGCGCAGGATGCGGGTGGTGTAGCCGGCCTTGCGGGCGGTGGCCAGCGCCTCGGGAGTCGGCTACCTTCCCGCGGCGCATCCGCACGGCGGCGATCACCGGCCGCGAATTCGGGGTGCAGATGGTGGCGAGCAGGGGGTGCAGGGTGCGGATGCCCTTGAACCTGCCGTACTCGCCACCTTGCTTGGTGTGGCCGTAGACGCGTTTGTGGGTGGAGTCGACATCGATGAACGCCACCTGCCCCGCGCCGGGCAGCAGCGGGGTTTACGCGGCCAGTGCGGCCAGGAATCTGCGGTGCACGGCATGGAGCTGGAGCGCCTGGCCGTGGGTGAACGCGCGCAGGACCGTGCCCAGCGTGGACGGGGCACGGACACCGCCGAACAACGCGGGCATCGCACCGTGCCGCAGTACGTCCAGGTCCTCGGTGCTGTCCGCACGCGACCATCCCGGCCACGATGCTCATGGCCTTGGCGTCCGCCCGGCACCCGCGCCGTTCTTCGCCCCGGTCAGTTTCAGCTTCTCCGCCACCAGACGGGAAAGCCCGCACCGCCCCCCAGCCGCATCACCGGGACAAGCCCGGCATGCGCGACCAGATTCGTGTCATCGAACGCTGCGGACACCGCCGAAGCGGTATAGGAAGATTGCATCTTGCGGATGTTCTCTTGCTCTGTGGAGGTGGAACCGTAGGAAGTCCCATCATCCCAGCTCAGAGGGCATCCGCGTCTTCATGTCCAAGCCCTGGACCGGCCATTGCTCGGTGGATCGAGGCTTAGCGGGCTGGCCTGATGCCGTGTGAAGCGATTGATCCCGCACCCGACGGCGTGGCGCCTTGGCCTCCCGGCGGCTGCACCAGGGGCACGCGAAAGATCAGGCACTGCCTTCGACCCAGGCCATGAGCTTGCGAAGCTCCTTGCCGGTGGTCTCCAACTTGTGGTTCGCATCAGCCCTCTTGTACTCGTTGTACTTCGGCAGACCTGAGTGGTATTCCTTCATCCAATTGAGGGCGAAGGTCCCATCCTGGATTTCCGCGAGGATCTTCTTCATCTCGGCCTTGGTCTGGTCGGTGATGATGCGGGGACCGGTGATGTAGTCGCCCCACTCGGCGGTCTCGGAGACTGACCAGCGCATCTTCTCCAGGCCGCCCTCGTACATCAGGTCCACGATCAGCTTCAGCTCGTGGAGGCACTCGAAGTACGCGATCTCGGGCTGGTAGCCCGCCTCGACCAGGGTCTCGAAGCCGGCCTTGACCAGTGCCGAGGCGCCACCGGCGAGCACGGCCTGCTCACCGAACAGGTCGGTCTCGGTCTCCTCGGCGAAGGTGGTCTTGATGACGCCGGCGCGGGTGCCGCCGATGCCCTTGGCGTACGAGAGTGCCAGCGCGAAGGCGTTGCCAGACGCGTCCTGCTCAACAGCCGCGATGCACGGCACGCCGCGGCCTTCCTCGTACTGGCGGCGGACAAGGTGGCCCGGGCCCTTGGGGGCGACCATGCAGACGTCCACACCGGCCGGGGCCTTGATGAAGCCGAACCGGATGTTGAAGCCGTGACCGAAGAACAGCGCGTCGCCGTCCCTCAGGTTGTCCTTGATGGACTCCTCGTAGACCTTAGCCTGGATCGGGTCCGGCACCAGGATCACGGTGACATCGGCCTCGGCCGCCGCCTGGGCCGGCGTCACCACGCGCAGGCCCTGCTCCTCGGCCTTGGGACGCGACTTGGAGCTCCAGGGAAGGCCGACGCGAACGTCGACGCCCGAGTCGCGCAGGGACAGAGCGTGGGCGTGGCCCTGGCTGCCGTAGCCGATGACCGCGACCTTGCGGTTCGCGATGAGGGAAAGGTCAGTGTCGTCGTCGTAGAAGAGCTCGGCCACTTCGGGCTTCTCCTTGGAGGTCTGGCAGGCTGACAGTTTTCCGTGACAGCCCGCAGGTTTGTCGGGGGATCTTCGCCAATGGTGTGCCACTGCACGAGATCATGTGGGGGAGGGCCGGGCGACCTGGCCTTGCTGCCCGATTGACGTCCCAGAAGTCGGTGCCGTATCGCTCGGCCTCGTTGAAAACCGTCTTCTACACGTCGTTCCTCGGGACGGAGCCTGGACGCAACCACTCAGGGTCGGGATTCACCTGGCGTCCGTCTCGGCTGCCTATGCCTCCCATACTGCTGTCCAGTGCCTGAGGCGACTGCTCGTGACATGTGGCCCGTCCGCCGCCCACTTCCGTCCCTCTGGTTTACCGCGGGGACTCCTCTGACCCTAAGGCGCCGTAGGGGGCATTACATCCGTCATCTTACGTAGAATTAGGGCCTGATCGGCTTCAGCAGTGCAGCGGGACTATGCCAGTCCTGGCTGTGGCTGGCTTTTTCCACCGGCCCACGGCAGAGGAGCTGGTGTGCTGGGAACGGCAACCGTGGTGGATCGACGGTTGCGGCCCTTCCTGCTGTGGTGCCAGACCACCAAACCCACCCGGCGCTTTTGGGCTGTCGCCCCCGCAGGCCCGCCGGGCAGCCCCGCTCTCTCAGAACGAGCGCGAGCCTTCTCGGCCAGCTTCTCACCGACGACAGCCGGCCGCTGCGGAGCCGCGTCGCCGGAGTCATCATCCTGCTCGTTTTCGCGACGGCGAGGCAGACGAGCTACCTCGGCAGTCCACCGGTGAATCGAGGCTAAGGTGCGAGGTCTCGACCGCGGATGCCTTCTATACGAGCGACCCCGCCGGTGGCTGCGACTGCACAGGCCAGCGCCCCGGCCGCCGCCTTGTCGCCCGGAACTGTCCAAGGAAGTGCGCAGTCCTGACCGTGCGATGGTGGGCCGACGGTCGCCATGTCTTTGCTGAACCCCACCCTCCATCCACAACTCCTGAGGCATTTGAGCAGACTGGTGCCTCCGGACTGAGGTTGGTGGTTGCGGAGTCGCGGAGGAGTCTGGCTCATCACGGCTGCGACGCTTGCGCTACGGGAGCGGCACGGTAGACGAATCTGAAGTTCATCGCGGTTGTTGTCGGTCGCGCGCACTCGGTAGCCGTACTCATGAACCACCACCGAGTCACTGAACGCCTTGTAGACCCCGAAGTGCAACTCCATACGGCGGTCGCCGATACCGCCGCCCGGTGGCCAGGGCAAGGCCGCCTGGCCGCTTGAGGGCAGTAGTACGGGGATGAGGTAGTACGAGGAGCGGAACTGCGGTGCTTGTGCGAGATCAGGGGCCGACGATCGGCCGGGGGCGGGCAGCATCACCACCATTTCCGGGCCGGTGACCGGCCGTGCGATGCGGTAGCTGCAGCTTTTGATCAGGGTGAGCATCGCCAGTGTGTCCTCGCCGGCGGGCACGGTGTCCAGCTTCACGGGACGGCCAGTGGAGGCGGCTGTAGCGAATAGGATGAGCGTCGCGGTCTTCGAGCCGTCGACATGTATGACCCCTGACAGGGGCGGCCTGGACGGATGGTTGCCGTACGAGCGTCGGCGTATGGAGACTTGGTGACAGTCACGAAGGCCCTCCACGGGCGAGAAAGAATGGCAGAGCCGGGGTGACGTGGGGAGGCCGGGGAGCTTGCCCTGATGGCTGGACAGGGAAAGGCCGATGTGCCGCCGCTATGACGCGGATTTTGTCGGCTCGTCGATGCGGCCTACCGGGGGTGAACGCGAGGCACTTGCCCGGAGGCGGGCTGGAGAACCGCGGAGCCCATCAGCCCGACGGCCATTCTGGGACGTCATCGGTCTGCCCGTCTCTTCGATGGGGCCCGGCCCGTCGTAGCTTGGCCGCCATCCGGAAGTAGATGTGGCGCGCGGCCGCGAAGGCATCAGCGCATGGCGAGCACGCCGCAACGTGGCTGGCGAGTTCAGTACGGCGTGGTACGGAGCACTTGCCCTGGAGATATGGGGCGAAGTAGCGCCGGTAGGCAGCACACACCGAGTCATCGGTTGCAGGGATATGGGCGGTGAGGAAGGCGGTGCGCAGCCGTTTGCGGGCGCGGTGCAGCCAGACGGAGGCCTTGGGTGTGGGGATGCCGAGCTTCACGCCGATCTCGGTCGTGCTGTAGCCCTGGACCGTACTTGCCCAGACGACGGATTGATCGCGCGCGTCCAATGAGTCCCAGGCAGACTTGGCCAAGTCAGCCACGTCGCAGGGCTCATGTGTCCTCGTCGTCCCAGCCAGCGCATCAAGCTGCTCTGGATCGCCGATCAGAACCGTATCGGCGGACCTTGCCCGGCAGCCGTCGATGATCAGGGCGCGGACAGTGGTGAACAGGTAAGCCCGGAAGTTGGTGTGCGGGCCCTTGCCTGCGCGCAGGTGGTGGAGGATCCGAGCGAAAGACTCGGACACGATGTCGTCAACATCTCTTTGGGTGAGGCTATGGCACAGCTTGAGGGCGGCATTCTCGTAACGAATCCACAGCTCGGCATAGGCATCCATTTTCCCTTGTCGGGTGGCCTTCACCAGTTCGCTATCGGTCGCCTGAGCCCAGTTGTCGCAACTTCGTTGGCGGAATGCCCCCATCGTTGCCTGTACCTCCTGTCTAGACCGCAGCAACAGTGCGGTGTGTGCAATCGAGAGACAGTGGGGCCAGATCGCTTACGCCGTACGCCATGCATGTGAGGAGAGTCACACGAGCTCGTTTGATTCCTCTGTCAGTCGGCCGCTCGTATGGGGATTTTGACTCTCGGAGGCTGGTCCGAGGGGAACGGCTGCCGTGGTCCTGAATGCGCGTGCAACTGCGTCTCCTGCTGCGAACAACCGCGTTGATCTCCGCGTGCAATCGCAGACCGCCTCGATCGTCTGCAGAGACAGACCCAAACCTGGCCCTTGTATCGCCTGGTTCGTTTCGGCGGTGTTCGCAGAGATCGAGGACAGGATGTTGACATCACAGCCCCATGCCGCCGGGACCGGCAGACGCGGTGGATGCGGCGAGAGAGGCAGGGAAATGGAGACGCGGCAGTGGACAGCAGAAATGGTGGTTTGCGGCGTATTCGCATCGGCGCTGTTTTCCATGAGCGGGCTCGCTCTGAACACCGTAGGGGCGACCATCGCTTCCGCGGCCGCTCCGAGCTGCGAACAGTCACTCAGCTCTGACTCGGCCTGGGACCACACCGGCGGGTGGAAATCGGATGACGGCGGTAGTACCTGGGCGGACTCAAGCGAGTCTCTCAGCCCCGAGTCGTTGTCCCGTTCCATGTCGAACCTGCCGACGAGCGGCGCTCAGTTCCCCTTCGACTGGAGCTGGGCTGGCATGGACGGCGCTTCGCAGGCAGCCGTGGTCACGGTCTCCTACGGCAGTACCGTCCATGCGAAACTCGTTGGGCCCGGGCCCAACGTCTCGCCCCGGACTGCGACCGTGGCAGCGGGCAACAGCGCCTCGATCAAGCTGGCTACCGGCCCGGCCCAGAGGCAGAGCACTATGTACACCGTTACGCTGCCTGACGATGTTGCCTCCAGTGGGAACCTGGAGTTCGGCATGGACAGGGACGAGTCCCACGTCTCCGCCGGTTATGTCAAAAACGTCGTGATCGACAATGTAAAGGCCAGCAGCACCAACTGCGCGGACCTGGAGATCTCGGAGTACGGCCCGTCTGCTGTGCAGCCGAACGGCACTGTCGACTACCGCATCTACGTGACCAACAGTGGTCCGTCGGCCGTCGATTACACCGTGACCGATCAGCTGCCGCCGGATTTCCGTGGAGCGACCACGACCACGCAGGGCTGCTCCACAGCGTCCGGCACTCACACATGCACCGGAACGAGCCTCCCGGTCGGCAGTACGGCGACCATCGGAGTGCAAGCAACAGCGCCGGGCACGGCCGACAGCACATTGACCAGCAACGCACGTGTGACGGGGCCGCTGACCGATCGGGACGCATCGAACAACAGCTCGTCCGTGACGACCAGCGTCGACGAGAGCCTGGGGGGATCGCTGATTGATTCCTCCGCCGCGGTTGGCGCCTTCGGAGCCGTGAGCCTGGCCCTCGGCATCACTGGGTGGCGGCGGCGTGCTTCGCGGGTCGACGTATGAACTGGCCCCAGATCCCGCCCCCACGGCAAGCCGAGTCGGGGGAGGGGCGCCGCGTCCCCGACCGGCGTCGGGTGGCGGTCGTCGTCGGTACCCGCCCGGAGATCATCAAGCTGGCCCCGGTCATCGGCGAGGTGAATGCTCTGCTCGATGACGACAGCGCCGTGATCGACACCGGCCAGCACTTCGACAAGTCCATGTCCGGCCAGTTGTGGCGCGAGCTCGGCCTGCCCACGCCGGAGGTGAGGCTCGAGGCGGGCAGTATGACCCGCGCCGGCTGCCTCGGTTACTTGACTGCCGAGCTGGGCCGGGTGTTCGCAGCCTTGTCACCTTCGGCCGTGCTGGTGCAGGGCGACACGAACACCGCCGCCGCCGGTGCCCTCGCGGCCAATGCTGTGGGGGTACCGCTGGTCCACATCAACGCGGGCCTGCGCTCTTATGACCGGACCATGCCCGAGGAGCACAACCGGGTCATCACCGACCACTTGGCTGACCTGTGCTGTGCTGCCACGCCGCACAACCACGCCAATCTGGCACTCGAGGGAATACCCAACAACCGCGTCATACTGACCGGCAACACCATCGTCGAGGCGGTCGAGTCGCAGCTGCCCAGCAGGGAGGACCGGCTAGCCTTCCTGCGTTGGTACGGAATGCTCCCGGATGCCTACGTTCTGGCAACCATCCACCACCCGGAGAACACCGATGATCCTCGGACGCTGCGTGCCATCATCGAGGCCCTCGCCAGTCTGGTGGACCGGATGCCGGTGCTGTTCCCGATGCACCCGCGTACCAGGCGGGCGGTGCAGAGGGCCGATTGCAAGGATGCGCTTTCCCGGATACTGATCATCGATCCGGTCGGCTCGCGCGAGTTCCTGTCGCTGGCCGCACACGCCGCCGTTTTGGTGTCAGACTCCGGCGGCGTAGCTGAGGAAGTGACCGTACTGAAGCGGCCGCTGGTTGTCGTCCGCTCCTCGGCCGAACGAGCCGAGTCGATGGAGGCGGGCTTCGCCCGCTTGGCTGCGCCGCACCAGATCGTTCCTGCGGTCGCGGGAATCCTGTCCCGTCACCGAAAACTTGTCGCCCGCCTGGCCAATGAGCCCTGCCCGTATGGCAACGGGACTGCCGCAGCACGGATCGCCTGGGCTACCAAGCAGCTCATTGAACAGAAGAAGGACTGAGAAATGTACAACGGGTCTCTCTCCAGCATCCTCATCAGCAAAGGCACTCCCGCAGCTGCCACGATCACAGCGGCCGGTGCGTGGAGCCAGGCAACCGGCCTCGTTCTGCTCCTTCTCGGCGGCGTTGGACTTTCCCTCTCGACGCGCGCACGCGGACTGCGGACCCGCGCCTTCCCCGCCAACGAGCTCGTGCATGGTTGGCGGTGAGGCGACGAGACTTCGCTGAGGCCCGATGCACACATCTGCTGAGCGGATGCCAGGTCCGTAATCTGCTGATGGGACAGCAGACCGGCGACGGCTTGGACGATGTCGCCCATGTGCTCGCGAGGACCGAGGTGGCGGACCAGGGCTCGCCAGTTCTTCAGGTGTGCGATGCCGTCCTCGACCCGGATGCGACGCGAGGAATGCGCCTTGCGCTGTCGCTCGTACATCCCCTCGTACCAGTCCGGCGCGTTCTCCTTGAACTTGCGGTGCGTGATGTCACCAGGCGTCCGCCGGTCTGTACCCCCAGACCCTGGTAGCCAGCATCGGCGAGGATCTCCATTGCGGATCCATCGGCCAGGAGCTTGACGACCCCTAACTGACGGGCGTGCGGGAGAGGACGAGGGCGGCCAGGACCCGGTCGACGAACACCAGCCGGTGCTTCGCTCCGGCGCCCACCGCCCGTTTCCGGGGCCGGGACGCAAGCCTCGCCTGGTGTCGTTCGTGCCACAACGCGCCGACCTCGGCGACGAGTTCAGCGATCACATCGGCTGACGGGCCGGTGATCTTTCAGTCGCTGATGATTGCTCGTCCAATTACCTGTTCAAATACCTGCGTCGTCGAGCAGAAAGCGCTGGCCAAGGGTCGAAAAGGCTGCGGCGTAGAAAGTGGCCACGGGCGGCGATGCAGCCTGGGATGCCGCGGAGACTGGGAAGCATCCTGTGGTGCAACGAGGCTCTACGGCCTGCCCTCGCCATCGGTCGGTACCAGCTCGGTCTTCGGCCGTCCGGCGCCGCCCGGTGGTGACTACCGCTTCGTCGTTCCGGGCGGACTCGTGGGGGCCGGTACGGCTGATGGTTCATGAGGACTGGGAGTTCTGGTCGGCAAGGGGCGAACCGGGAGAGGATTGTCTCGGTCGGTTGTCACTTGCGGGCGGGCCTCAAGAAGTGGTCGACCTATCAAGCGAGTTGGTGTGGTCGTCGAGCAGCGCGTTCCGATGGTGAGGCTGAGGCCGTCCAGCTCGAACCCCCAACAAATGAGCGTGGGGGGGACTGTCGTCGAGGGGAGGGGGTGAGTCTGGCCCCCGCCCGACCGGGCGGGCCTCGGCGCCGTGGATGCGGTGGGCGATGCCGACTCGGACGGAGCCCGAGTCTCACGCGGGGCCGCGGGCTTGGAAGGGGGCGGCGTCGCCCTCGGATTCGCGGTCTCGGTCGACATCAATGTGGACGGCTCGGGCGAGGCGGATTCGGGCGCGTCGGACGGTGCAGGCTCGGCGGTCGGTCCCACGGTGCGGTTGGCCGTCGCGTCGGCGGTGGGCGCCGCAGCAGCCCAAGTGACGCGGGCAGGCAACCGAATGTCGTGCCGCGCGGGCCAGGCACTCGGGCTCGTCGGCTCTCGGGGAGCTGGTATGGCGCCGGGCGACTCCGCCGCCGCGGCGGTTGGCGCGTCGGCCACAGGACGCTGCCGGGGCAACGTCGGGCTGGCGGAGGGATCGCTGGGGGACGTCGAGGGCGACGGCTCTTTGCCAGGCGCCCAGAGTTGTTCGACCGTTCCTGCATATGTGTTGTGTCCGGCGGTGTGGTGGGTACCGGAGAGCGTCAGGGCGAGGGCGCCGGCGCCCAGCACGACGCCGGCTGTGGCCGTTCCGATCAGGGCCTTGCCGCTCGTCCACTTGGCCTCGTGGAGGATACGAGTATGGTGCGCCTGGGCGACGTGCCCCGGGGTGCGCAGCAGATAGGTGGCCGCGGCCGGGCCGAGGAACAGGGGGACGACGGCCGTGCGGATCGAGGACGAGACATCGGCCAGTTCGAGGTAAAGGCTTTTGCAGTGCTCGCAGTTGTCCAGGTGTTCCTGCACGAGGGCTGTCTCCGTCGGGCTCAGCTTGTCCCGCGTGTAGGCGCCCAGCTTGGCTGCGTGCTTGCGGCATGCCTCGTCCGGCATGGTGGTGATGTGGGCCTGGATGTAGGCGATGCGCAGGCCCTCGCGCGCGCGGTAGGCCAGTGCAGAGACGCTGTTCGGTCGGAGTCCCAGTAGGCGCCCGATGACCGTCGGTGTCTCGCCCTCCACTTCGGTGTGCCACAGCACTGCCTGCCAGCGCTCGGGCAGGGATTTGAAGGCCTCGCCGACCGCCCGACTGTCGAATGCCTCGGTCACGGCATCCCTCATGGGTTCGGCCAGCTGGTTGGAGTGCCACACGTCGGTGAGTACCGTTCGTTGCTGCTCCCTGGTACTACGGAAGGCGCAGTGCTGGATCGTGCGCAGTAGGTAGGCGCGGTAGAACTCGGTGGGGCCTGCCCCCTTGCGTAGCACGGCCAGAACGTTGGCGAAGGCCTCGGCGACCAAATCATCGACGTCCGCCTCGCGAGAGGCGAAGCGTCGGGCACAGGCGGCGGCAGCCTTGCGGTGCCGCGAGTACAGCACCTCGTATGCCGCGCTGTCGCCGGCACGCACCGAGGCGATCAGTTTGGCGTCGCTGGCCTCGGTGGACGGATGGGGGGTGGCAGGTCTGTCGCTCATGAGCCCTCTACATGCGGTGAGATGGGGGACTGCTACTGGAACGCGGCACCCTTGGCTGAAATGGGTGGTCACACGTTAGAAAGCCGTAAGTTAAAGCGTCAATAACGCCCAGTTCCGGCCTCCATGAGATTGATGGGGTGATGCCTGGAGGGTGGGCGTACCCGGGCTCCCGTGGAGGCGGTTTGAGCTGCGGAATCACTCTCGTGGAGTGATCGCCGCACACTGCTTGTGTTGTACGTCACATAGATCCGCGATTTCCCTGCGTCATGCAGCGCCAGTTGGGGCCTCATCAACCCAGGTCCGGTCAGTGCGGCCGGCTGACATGGTGAAGAGGAAGCCGCGGTTGAAGGACGAACGTGTAGGGCCGCCTGTGAACTCGGTGCCGCCCGCCGGTGAGTTCCCCCTCTTCGTTGAGCGTCTGGGGACCACGCCATTCAAAGATCTGGAGCAGCCCGAGGAGTTGGCTACACACAACGAGAGCACGCTTGAGTTCCCTGCTGATTTCCTGCCGATTCCGGATCCCGGCCCAGACCTCTCTCCCGAACCAGCGACACCCGGCGAGGTACGGCGGCGGACACCGCGTCTCGTAACGGATGTGCGTGAGTACCGCCCGCGTCTGGTCCTGCCCGGCTGGATCGCGCTGCTATGGGTGCTGCTGTGCGGTTCCGCCATCGCTGTGATTGCGGGGAGGGTCCCCTACCTCAAGCGTTGGGTGAACCCGCCCGATCCGGCTCCGGTACCCCTCATCTGTCTCGGCGTTGCCCTGCTGTTCGCGGTGAGTGGCCTGATGAGCAACCCGGCAGGTTTCGCCGTCGCGCTGTCCCGGTGGGGGCGATACCGGGGCACAGTTCGCAGGACCGGCCTGTTGTGGGTGAACCCCTTCCTCAGGCGGCACCGTGTGGACGTACGGCTGCGCCACTTCCGGGGCGATTCCATAGCCGCCGTGGACCGCGTCGGCCATCCGGTGGTCGTCAGCCTACTGTTCGTCTGGCGGGTAAAAGATACCGCCCGGGCCACATTCGCGGTCAGTGACCACGAGGAGTTCCTGCGCGAACAGGCGGCGGCAACGGTGTGCGAAGTCGCCGCGACATTGCCGTGCGACCGGTTCGGCGCACCCGGGCCGACGCTGCGGGACGGGAAGTGGTTCGGCGAGGAAATGACCCGCGCCCTGGTGGCCGAGATGGCTCCGCTGGGCCTGGAGATCTACTCCGTCCAACAGCTTTCCCTCGGTTACGACACGGAGATCGCCGAGAACATCCGCAGACTGCAGCGGGCCGAGCTCAACGCCGAACTACGCAGCACTGTCATCAGTGACGCCGTCGATGTCGCCTGGGCTGCCCTTGAGCAGATCAGGGCCAAGGAAGGCGCCGACGAGCAACAGTCCGCAGGCCAGGACCCCACGTTCCTGCGCCTGCTCGTGCTTTCGCTGCTCACCCCGAGCGCGAACCTCAAGGAATGGGGAAGCCAATGGCCGGATCGACAGAGTTCGTCGAAATAGGCGCTGTTGAGGGATGTGACGACTGCGAGTACTGCACCACGGAGCTCGGTGTCCTGGACGTGGCCGCGGGAACCGAGCAACCGCTGCACAGTCGCCAGGGCGCCCGTAGTAGGCGGGCGGCCGGTGTGGTGCTCGCTCTCGCCACGGGCGTGGTGGGCCTGGGGGTGGCCACCGCGCCCTCGGCCGAGGCCATGCCAGCCCCGAGCAAGGCGGGATGGGACGGGACCAGGTACTGGTTCCAGTCCAAGGGCCAGTGGCGATGGACGAGCCACTACAGCATCTACCTCCAGCGCACCCGGCAGGCTCTGACCAAGCAGACGTGGCTGGCGCCGCAGCGCGAGGGGTGGGACGGCACCAGGTACTGGTTCCGGTCCCACGGGCAGTGGCGTTGGACGAGTCACTACGACATCTACGTACAGCGCAGGCATACCGCCGGCTCCCCGTCCACCTCCTCGGAGCCGAAGACGGCACCCACTCGCACCAGCCGCAGCTCCGGTGTCGAACGAGCTGTGGACTACGCCCTTGCCCAGCTCGGCAAGCCCTACATCTGGGGCGGTAACGGCCCCGTCGGCTACGACTGCTCCGGCCTGGTACAGCAGGCGTACCGGCGCGCCGGGATCCTCCTGCCGCGCGTCGCCTCCGACCAGTACGGAGCAGTCACGAAGATCTCGCAGAGCAGCCTCCGCCGCGGTGACCTGCTCTTCTGGTCGTCCAACGGACGGCAGTCGGGTGTCCACCACGTGGCTGTCTACCTGGGCGACCGACGCTATGTGGAGGCGCCCCGACCAGGGAAGAAGGTCCGTATTTCGGACCTGTCCAGGAGTTTCTACCCCACCTTCTTCGGCCGCCCCTGACAAGGATGCAAGCCTGTAGGGACTCATTTGACCTGTCCCTTTCTCATCAACGTGTACAGCGCGGTGTCCGATCGGACAAGTTGATGAGAAACGCGAGGCCAGCCCCTGGGCGGCGATGCCCGCCGCCTCCGTCTCAGCCGACTGTCCCGGGCCCAGTCAAGAACTGGACGCCGTAGTGAGAATTTCGCCCGGACAGAACGATGAGAAGCCTCCGCGAACGCCCAGGTCAGTCGTTCGGCCAGACAAGAAGATTGAGAACCTACAAAGCCATTCGTCCGTGATGGCGTCATAGGGGCGGAGCTGGTGTCTCTGTCCAGGTGCCGTCTGTCTACAGCGGCACCAGCCCTGCCCCCTACGGGAGAGGTCCCAGCCATGACGATGCCCACGCTGCCACCCGTGTCACCACAGCCGCCTCGCGTTCTCACGCCGCGGCAGGAGGAGGTGCTGCGTTACATGCTGAGCGGCGCCACGGCGAGCCAGATCGCCGATGCACTGAGTATCAGCCGTGCCACCGTGCAGTCACACCTGCGAGCCATCTACGCGGCCTTCGGGGTCAAGAACCGGGCACTTGCGGTCATCGCGGCCATTGAGAGGGGCTATCTGCCCGAGAACGTCGACGCTGTCTGGAACCACGACCGGGAGCATGTACTTCGCGCTCTCCGGCAGGCGTGGAGTCCGTGCCAGGTCCACCCGGTCTATGCGCGCGGCTGCGCGGTCTGCGTTCGCGCGGCCACCCTCACCCTCGCCATGGCAATCGTGCGAAACCCGGGCGCGGTGCCCAACCCGCCGCCTGCCGGGCCTCCTGCTGGCTTTCGTCGGCCGCAACCCGGAGTCCCCGGCCGGGGCCCGCAGACCCAGCCCGGAACGTCGTCCTCCGCGTTGGGGGCCATGTCCAAGCCCCAATACAGAGCCGCTTCATGACGCCTGTACACAGGATACCGGCCTCCGCAGCCCGCCCCACCTCCGTGATACCGCCGCCTCGCTATCACACGGCCGCTTTTCACCTTTCGGCTTCGTTGTCGCGATGGCCCTCGCCCTCGTGATCATCTTTGTTTCCGCCCACGCAAGCCACCCGCGCGACCGGAACTGGGCGCGGAACTGGGCTCATCTGACCTGTCAGCCGGAGGGCGTCGTCCGAGGCAGCGTCATGGCCGATGCCGCGGTCGGCTCAGGCGGCGGGCGGTGCGGCCGGCCGACCCGCCGATGCCCCATCGTGCCCAGCCCGATCCCGGTGCACGCCCGCCTGTCGTCACCGCCCTCGTGAGCTGTGACGGCAGACTGGCGCCCGGGGCCGCGACCTCCGCAGCCAGTAACCGGCACAGCGTGCACCTTTGCAGATGGGCGCGGACATCGGCCCTCCGGCCAGCTGTCAGTTCGTACCGCACGTATGAGGCGGCCGTCAGATATGACAGGTGATCCCCCCGAGTCTCCACGGTCCCGGTGCGGCGCAGCGCACGCCACAGATAGGCGTCGACGAGGGCATCACGGCTGGTCTGCAGCAGGCCGGGTGGGTATCGCGTCGTCGGTTCGCCCTCGACCCCAACCGCCCACAGGACGTCGGCGTGGTGTGCAGGGAGGGAGGCCAGGACGTCGTAAGCGATAAGCGTCTCCTCGGTACTCCTGTCGTCTCCCGAGACCTCCCGGCGCAGCACATGGCAGCCGGCGGCCACCCTGACTGCGATCCTCACCTCTCGCTCGAAGTCGAGGGTCCGGTCGTCCTCGGGGGCCTGCTGCAGCGCCTGGACGGCTCTCCGGCAGGAGCCGAAGAGCAACTCCTCCGCCCCATCCCGCTCTGTCGGACCCAGGTAACGCTCGACGATTCTTCTGGCCGGACGCAAAGCCCACATGCAGAGCCTGTGAACGGCGCCGCATTCCCCGAGCCTAGCGCGGCGAACCAGTTCGGCCTTGCCGGGTGCGAGCGCGGGTGCAGCCGGAACGCCCGTGGACAGGGTGTGGGGAAACGGGTCCCGGCCGAGGCGAAGCAGCCGCACGGTCTCCGGCTCGACCGCGGCCCCGGTCGCTGGTGCCCGGGCACGGGTGGCGCTCCAGCTGCCCCGGATGGCTCGGCCGTCCCCCGCCCCACCCCAGCCGGATCTCTTCAGGTCGCTCATGGAATCCTGCTCCTCCCCGCGCGGCAATTCCAGCCCTTCCGAAACGCAGGAGGGCCTTTGTAAGTCCTGAGACTCGGGAGGGCCAGAAATGACGCGGAAGGCTCCGCGCAGTTGCGACATGACAGCGGGCCGCTGTGGCAGTCGGCGGGACCAGCAGAGCCACCGATATCGCCGCCGCTGCGGGCCCGGCCGTGCCGTTGACTGCTACATGCATCGCCGCCGTCCTCGTCCCTTGCCGTCCGACCTGACAGCGATGGGGCCTGGCCGGGAAAGTGCTGGTCACAGCGACTCGTTGAGGACTGCGACCAACACGGTCGCCTCGTAGCGGACGGCAAGCTTGTCGTGTCTCGTGGCCACGGCCCGGTGGCGTTTGAGGCTCCCGCACTCGACGGCATGCCGCTCGCGGTAGTCGGTTTTATCGGACTTCGGCGGCCGACCGCTTCGGGAGCCGAGCTTCTGGCGGTTGCGGTTGCGGACGCGGTCGGCGGGGACCGCCGGTCCAGGGCTTGGATCTGGGACTTCTCGTCCTCCGAGAGCACTACCGCGCCATAGGGCGGGTTGAAGTACAGACCCACGACGTCGTAGACCTTCTCCACGAACAAGGGGTCCCATCGACAGCTTGAACGTGTCCGTCAGGTGCGGCTTGAGCTGGACCTTCCGCCAAATCCTGCCGACGGTGGACTTCGACAGGCAACTGTGCTCCGCCATCGACTTGCGCGACCAGTGCGTGGCGTTCTTCGGGAGTGCCTCCAGCGTAGTGACCACGACCGCCTCCACCTGGTCGACGCCGATGGTGGACGGCCGGCCGGGCCGTGGTTCATCCACCAGCCCGTCCAGCCTCTCGGCGAGGAAACGACGACGCCACTGAAGTCACACAACAACTAACGATCAACTACTGGCGCAGAACACTAGAACCCAAGGGGGCACGCGGGCCCTTGAGCCGTGATCGGGAGGTGGTGCACTGCCGCGATCGTCAGGTCATACGCTTGCCGGTGGCGAGGTTGCCCTTGCCGTCGCCAGCGTAGAGGTAGGGGAGGTTATCGTACCAACGGCCGAGCAGGTCGGCTTTGCCGTCGCCGTTGAAGTCGCCGCGCAGGACGGTCTTCATATCGCCCCATGACGAGTCGTTCCACAGCTTGACGGACTTGGCCAGCGGGCCGGAGCCGCTGCCGAGGTAGCGGCGGAAGCTGCCGTTTTCCCACACAGCGGCGACGTCAATGCGGCCGTCGTTGTTGAAGTCCCCCGTGACCAGGTGCTTCATCGAGCCCCAGCTGTTGTCGTGCCAGAGGTTGCGGCTGGTGCCTTTGAGGGTGCCATCGGCGCGGGTGGGGTAGGAGTGGATGCTGCCATTGCCCCAGATGGTGAGCAGGCCGTCGCGCTGGGTCCCGTCGATTTTCATGGGGACGATCTTGCGCATGGTGGTCCAGGAGTTGTCGTGCCACATCGTGCGGCCCGCGCCAAGGGCGCCCCGGTCGTTGCCGGTGTAGAGGTGGATGGAGCCGTCGTACCAGGTCGCGGCGATGTCGCCGCGGCCGTCGCCGTTGAAGTCACCGGCCACGATGTGCTTCATGGTGGCCCAGCTGTTGTCGTGCCAGAGATTGCGGCCGTACCCCAGGGTTCCGTCGGCCTTGCTGTAATAGACGTGCAGAGAGCCGTCCTTGTCGATGGCCACGACGTCGGTGCGGCCGTCGCCGTTGAAGTTCGCCGAGGCTATACGCTCGGTCATGCCCGCGAAGGCGTGGCGTTGCGGCTTGGGCCGGGGAGCGTGGGGTGCAGGCTGCTCGGGGTTGTGCGCGTCCATGTGCTGAGCGACTCGCTTGCGCAGATCGGGCAGCTTGTCGTAGAGGTGCTCGCCGGGGCACAGGGTATTGAAGACATCGCGGTGGCCCGAGATGACGTCGAGGGACACCTTTTCCCCCTTCGGGTAGCGATTGCCGCTGCCGCCACCGGATATCAAGGCGGCCTTTCCCTTGGGGACCAGGCCGTACTGGGCACCCTTCCAGGCCAGGAGCTTGGCCAGACCGTCCATCATCGGTTCGCTGGGCTGGGGAGTGGGGCCGCTGCCTTCGACGTTCGACTCGAAGTTTCCGAGGGTGGCGATGCCCAGAGTGTCCCGGTTGAAGCCCAGGGCGTGTCCGGCCATGATCGCCTTCGGGTCGGAGGTGGGGGACGCGTCGGTGCTTCCCTTGCGGCCCTCCCAAAGGCGGCCGAAGCGGTCCACGACGAAGTTGTACGGGAAGTCGCCGTATCCCAGGTTCCTGATGCCGTTGGTGTAGATCGCGCGCAGCAAGCCGGGAACGTCCTCGCGGCTGTATTGGTTGCCGTTCACCGTGTGGTGGACGAACATCGCCTTCACGCTGTCCATGCCCTTGTACCCGGAATCGGCCAGGGACTCGTCCGCGCCCCAGTCGGCCCGGGAGTGGACCTCGGGCCGCAGGCGGTCGGCGTCGCCCGCCGACCACGCCGCAGGGTGGATGCGCGTCTGCTGCGGAGCGCTGCCCTCGGCCTTCTTGTCGGGGTTGATGAGTGACAGCCGCAGATCGGCCGGCAGCTCCCCCTTGGGGGTGGTCATTCGCAACTGTACGCCGTCGGCGGTGTCGGAGAAGAAGATAGGGCTTCCGGCGCGCGTGGCCTCGTCGTCCGTTATCTGGTCGCCGCCGAGCGGGATTTCCTGCCACTGGCCCCAGGATCCGTCATGGTGGAAACGGGCGAGGGCACGCGCGTCGTGTTCGAGAGGGGCGCCCTTCTCCCAGCTGAGGGCGATCACCCGGAACGGCTCCGTGGAGTTCTTCTGCACGGTGACCTGGTTGGCCTTCGAAGGCTGGGGGTTCGGCTCGGCTGTGTCCTTGGTGGCCGTCATCGGAACGTTCGTCAGCTCCGTGACGGGTGCGGCGTCAGCGGCCGGGGCCAGGAAGTCGGTCCGGGCAGGAGTTTCGGCCGTCAGGACGGCGGTGGTCAGTGCTCCGCCCAGCAACAGGGCGGTGAGCGATTGCGCGGTACGCGCTTTTGACATGGCTACCCCTTCGGTAGGGATGCTCCAGAAATAGGCAGAAATCCCCCTGGGGCTAGTCAAGCCTGAACGGACACCACGCCCAAGTGAAAGTCCTGGTAATAGATGAAATAACTTGCCAAAAGTATTAGGCGGTTAAGACCGTGTCCTATGTGGTGAGGCAGACGTTGGCCTGTGTATGGGGCGGGGTACGTGGAGTTGGATTGTTCCGGACGGTCTGTGGGAGATCGCGAAGCCGTTGATCCCGCCGTCGAAGGTGCGGCCGCAGGGCGGTGGGTCGCAGGACACGCCTGATGAGACGGTGTTCGCGGCGATCATCTATGTGTTGGTCAGTGGCTGTTCCTGGCGTGCGTTGCCGCCGTGCTTCGGGATATCGAAGTCGACCGCCCACCGCCGGTTTCTGATCTGGTCGCGGGCTGGCGTGTGGGGCCGGCTGCACGAGGCGATCCTGCACCGGCTCGACGATGCCAGCTTGCTCGACGTCTCCCGCGTGGTCTTGGACTCAGCCCACGTCAGGGCCAAAAAGGGGGCGAACTCACAGGTCCGAGCCCCGTGGACAGGGGCAAGCCGGGTTCCAAGATGCACATCCTGTCGGACGCGAACGGCCTGCCCTTGGTCGTCGGCGTCTCGGCGGGGAACACCCACGACAGCCAAGGGCTGAAGCCGATGGTTGAGGGTCACCAAACGAGACACGACCCGCACCGCGGCCGGTACTTCAACCCCGAGCGCCTGCACGCCGACAAGGCATATGACCGGCCCGACCTGCGGAAATGGCTGCGTGGTAAGCGGATTGGAGTGCGGATCGCCCGCAAGGGCATCGAGTCCAGCGAACGGTTAGGGCGGCGTAGATGGGTGATCGAGCGCACCATGTCGTGGCTGTCGGGCTACCGCAGACTCAGCCCCCGCTACGAACGCGACCACCGCAACTACCTGGCCTTTCTCGGACTCGCCGCCGCCATCTGCTGCTACAAGCGATACGTCCGCCTCACCACATAGGACACGGTCTAAGTCAGCCTGACGACTGACGTTGTGTCTGCACGCAGAGAGGGCGTACAGAGGCGCTCTGTGCAGAACGGCCCAATGGGCCTGTCAAGAGGGCTGGTTCCCGGAGCTGGTCGACCCACTACGCGCGGTCCATGTCCCGCGGTCCTGGATGGGCCGTGGCGCTTTCCTGTAGGGCGCGTCGACTGGTTCGGCCGGGACTAAAGGGTGTTGTGGAACGTGGTCTGCTGAGCATTTTCCCTGTCTGGGTGGGGTGTTGCGGCTGAGCGGTTGTGGGTGGAGACGTTCACGGCCTTGCGGATGAGTGGTTTCGAGGCCCTGTTGAGGGTGGTGCGGGAGCGGGCGGCGACGGGCCCAGTGGCGGTCGGCTGTGGTGCCTGCCGCTGGCCGAGCGGGTGCTGCTGGTGGCGGTGTACTACCGCACCAACCTCACGATGCAGCAGCTCGCCCCCTCTTCGGAATTTCCCCGGCCACCGTCTGCCGGGTCATCCAGCGACTTGGACCCTTGCGGCACCGCCGGACGACCCGCAGGACGAGGCGGAGCCGGCTGCGTTTCGCCCTGGCCGACGGGCCATCGGTTCGCTGAACGCACCCGCGCCAAGCACGCCACCATCCACGCGCTCCTGGCCGCCGGACACAGCAAGCGGTCCGTCGCCCGCCAGCTCGGCATGACCCTCAACACCATCCTGCGCTTCTCCCTCGCCGCCGAGCCAGAGGAACTGTTCACCGGCCAGTGGCAAAGCCGCGCGACCAAGCTCGATGCCTACAAGCCCTACCTCGACGAACGCTGGCAGGAAGGCTGCACCAACGCCTGGAAACTGTGGGAGGAGATCCAGGAGCAGGGCTACCCGCACGGGTACGGCAACGTCCGCAACTACGTCAGCAGGACTCTTCGCGGCAAGCCCAATCCGTTCGGGCCCCGGCCGCCATCGGCCCGCGTCGTCACACGCTGGTTCCTCACCCACCCCGACGCCCTGACCGAGGGCGATCGGCTCCAGCTCAAGGCCGGCCTGGCCAACTGCCCCGAGCTGACAGCACTCTTCGAGCATGTACGCGCCTTCGCCCACATGCTCAGCCACCTGCAGGGCGACCAACTACCCGAATGGATCGAAGCGGCCACCGCCACCATCGAACTGTCCAGTCTCCACCGCTTCGCCCAGCACCTTGCACGCGACCTCGACGCAGTCATCGCGGGCCTCTCACACCCGTGGAAGTCCGGTCTCGTGGAGGGCCCTGTCAACCGGATCAAGATGCTCAAGCGCCAGATGTTCGGCCGCGCCGGATTCGACCTGATCCGCAAGCGAGTTCTCCTCGCTACGTAATCAAATCACTGGACCTGGCACGGACATTACGATCGCGGAGTGACGATCAAGTACGAGTGGCGGGGCGACTTCGACAACACGGCCCTCAACGCACTACACGCTGACGGCTTCGGCCATCTGGTCGCTCAGACTGACTGGCGAGAACGACTTGAGCGCCACAGTCTTGGCTGGGTCTGCGCCCGGGAAGGCGGCTCTTGTTCGGCTTCGTCAACGTCGTTTGGGACGGTGGAGCCCATGCCTTCATTCTGGACACGGTGGTCGCACAGCATCGCCGGCGAAAGGTGTTGGCGCCGTGCTGGTCGTAACCGCAGCCCACGAAGCCCGTGCCGCAAAGTGTGAATGGCTCCACGTCGACTTCGAGGAGCACCTGCGGTCATTCTATTTCGATGTGTGCGGTTTCAAGGCGACGACAGCCGGTCTGATGGCTCTGTAACGCCATGGGCCCGAGCCCTGGGCCAGGGCGCACAGGACTAGGAGTGGTATCAACAGGCCCTTGCCAGGTGGGCCAGAGCCGCAACAAACCAACGAAGCCAGCACCATCTCGCCGGTGCACTGGGCGCGGCCCTGTGCACCACGGCGCTGGAACGGAAGTGGGTGCGGCGGGTCGACTCCGGGCGCGCAGTGAAAGTGACGCAGGAAGGAGGCGAGGCGTTCCAGGGACTGCTGGAGGTAGAGTTCTAGCCACCGGCTGGCGCCCGCGCAGTCATTCGCTCGGTGCTCACTCCGCGCGAGTGTGCATGGTTCGAGCCTGACGCCACAGTGCCGCCCCCGCAGGGGAGAGCCGTCCCTCGTTGAGACATGCCAGGCCGACTCGTCGTGACGAGCGTGGGGTGATCCTGCGGTAGACGGCGCCGTCATGCCGGTTGGGAAGAGCAAGCGATGCCACGATCGAGACGCCGTGCCCTTGAGCCACGAACTCAAGGAGTGAGTTCAGCTGCTGCAGTTCGTGCGTCACCTTCGGCTGGATGCCTGCGCGGGCGAACATGCAGGCGATCAGCTCCTGGGAGCCGGCGTGGGTGAGGATGAAGGGATGCCGCCCCAGGTCACGCAGGTCGATGGGGTCGGTGTCAGCGAGCTCGTGCCGCTCCGGGACGACCGCGACCAGGTCGTCGACGGCCAGTGGCAGGGTGTCGAACTGCGGTTTCGGCAGGGTGACCACACCAATCTCAATGCGTCGCGCGGTCAGGTCCTGCTCGATTTCGAGGTCGGTCTTCTCGGTCACGGACACCTCGACTCCCGGGTAGCGCTCCTGGAACCCAGCGAGCAGCGGCGGGAGCAGGGTGAGTGAGGAGCTGGTGCCGAACGAGCCGATCCGCAGCAGCCCGGCTTTCAGCCCCGCGCTGGTGGCTGCAGTGGTCTGGATCAACCGCAGCGCCGCGAAGACATCGCGGACGTGGCGGAGGATCTGCTGTCCGGCATAAGTCAGCTCGACGCCGGGTGCGTTGCGGTTGACGACTGCCGTCCCAAGAGTGGCTTCGAGTGCCCGCAGCGCGTGACTGGTGGCCGACGGGGTCATGCCGAGCCTGGCCCCGGCGCTCGCAATCCCATCGGAGTCGACCAGGGCCAGTAACAGGTTCAGTTGCTTGAGCGTCGGGAACGCATCGGGACTCTTCATGTTGAACTCAACTTCAGTTGTTGATGAGCAACTTAAATCCTAGGGTCCACAAATAGCACACCAAAGGCGCGTTGGTCACGTTTTCCAACATGGCCAGCGAGCTACGGCTGTCACCGATCGAGGCGATGGCGGAGCAAACCCGGCAGACCGCAGGGTTGCCCTGTCCTGGCTGCCAAACCAGGGAGCCGGTACGCCCCATACACGAGAGGAAAGACCATGAGAAAAACACCTCGCACCGTCATGGCGGCAATAGGTGTACTCACCGCCACGACCTTCGCGTTCAGTGGTACGGCGAACGCAGTCGACGGCGGCTCCGCAGAGGCGACGCCAAGCTCTGTCGTCGGCCTCCATTGCTCAGGATCACTGATCAGCGCCCAGTGGGTCCTGACCGCCAAGCACTGCAATCGCGCCATCAACGTTTGGCGTAGCAAGGGAGAGACGAAGGTTGACGTCGATGCACACTACGACGCGCCCAGCGGCGCTGACATGGCTTTGCTGCACCTAAAGACGCCGGTTGAGCCTGGTTGGGCCCCAACCGCGCCCCCCGGCCAGCGCACTGGGAGGGGGTACGTGAGGCTGGCGGACGAAACCGATCCGAAGCCGAAGGTGGGCGACACCGTGAAGATCTACGGTTGGAGTACAGGAGAGCTGAGGTCTGCTGACATCAAGCTCGACCGCTACGAAGCGGCCTATAACTCCGGCAACATTATGAGCCGTAACCCCAACAACATGGGGGGCTATGGCATCGACGGCGCTAGTGGCCCTGGGGATTCGGGCGGGCCGGCCACTCAAATCGTCAACGGTGAACGGAAGTTGGTCGGCATCTTTACGGCCGGCGGGGGCGGCCCCCGCCCCTACAGCAAGAAGTTTAGCGCTGGCCCTCACCTTTTCAATCAGGACAGTAGCGGTAAGACGGACCGCCAGTGGATCAAGGACAAGACCGGGGTCTGACAGGCAGTGTGGGCAACGGCCGCTCGACGCCCCTGAGGCCCTGAGCAGGGTGGGCGTCCGCCAGGCACCGGATGCCCACCCACCTGTCGTATCGCCCTCCGTGCAGGCACATGCAATGGATTGCCCTGCGTGCTATGACCCAGATATGACGTGTTCTGAACAGCACGCGGACGACGGGGTCCCGATGTACGGTTGATCACTTGCCCCGTTGTTGGTCCGGTGCGGGTTCGGTGGGCTGAACGGCGGGTGCGCAGGGCGCGTCGGCCGGCGTGGTGGGCTTCGCCACTGTGGAGGCGATGTTCGGCTTGGTCGATGCTGTGCCCAGGGGTGGTCGGCGCTGCTTCTCGATGATCTCCGGCGCCGGGGCGGAGCGGGTGGGCGGTGAGATCCGCGCTGGCTGTACGTGCAGGCGTGCTGTACGGGCACAAGGAGACCATCATGGCTGCCGTCCGCATCGTCTCTTTGAGGGCGGCGACGACTGCCCAGGGCGGATGGCGAACTCGGGGTGAGGCCGGTGGCGCGCAGGTCGAGTCCGACCAGCAGCTGCTGGGCCAGTTCGAGTTCGTCGTCTGTCTGAAGCCCGCCGGGATGTACGTCCACCAACGGTGAGAGATCAGGCCGGCGATGCCATGTCACGCGGCGACGCGTCAGACCGGGTCGCCTCACATCCTGTCGAGACTGAGCATCCGGTTCACGGCCTGCTTGATAGTGAGGCCACCTTGTTCTCGCTGTGGGCCAAGCGCCGGCGGGGGAGTCGAAGGGAGCTCGACTGGGAGAACCTCAACGCGTCTGGGGTTTCCGGGGCGGAACTGGCCGGCCCTCATCAGCACAGGTTGTGCCGCCCGTAGCGAACTACTGATCTTTTCGTAAGTTCGGTGGGTGTGGTGGCTGGATGGTCAGGCCGGTGTGGGCGAGGTAGGACCATGGCAGGTGCTGGTTGTGGTTGATCCGGTGGACGCCTTGTTCGGTGGCGTCGGCAACGTCGGCGAGGTGGTCGCCGGCGAGGTTGGCGAGTTCGCGCTTCTTGAGCGACGACCAGAGCAGTTCCACCGGGTTCAGCTCGGGTGCGTATGCGGGTAATCGCTCGAGGGTGAGCCAGTCCTGCTCGGTGACCCAGGCTCGCATCGCCCGGCTCCAGTGGGCGGACAGGCCGTCCCAGACCAGGATCACTGGCTCGCCACGGTAGAACGCTTTGACCTGTTCAAGGACCTCGATGAGAGCGATGGTGTCGTAGCTGCCGGGCTTGAGGTGGAAACACAGGCGAGGACCGCGGTCGAAGTCGGTGGAGTGGTAGCCCAGAGCCGCAGCCATCGACGCACGCTTCCAGTTCAGCCGGTGCCGCAGAAGCGGCGTGCGGCCGCGAGGTGCGTAAGTACGGCGGATCTGGGGCAGCAACGAGACGCCTGATTCGTCGAGGAACACGATCCAGGCACGTGTGTTCACCGCCCCCTTTTGATGCGCGGCCACTCGTGCGTGATCCAGCGGGCGATCTCGGACTCGTCCCGCTCCACCGCCCGCCGCTCAGGCCGCTGCAGACTCCACCCCAACCGGCCGGTCAGCAAACGCCACACCGACGCCCGTGACAGGGACACTCCTGTCACCCGCTCGACGACCGCGCCGACTCGTTCCAGGGTCCACAGATCGGCCTCGAATCCATGAGCCTGGGCACCTCGCTCCAAGGCGGCCCGCACAGTCTCGACCTGGGCGTCATTCAGCTTGGGCGGGCGCCCGGTGGCCGGACGCCGGCGTAAGGCTGGAGCACCCCCTTCCTCCCACACACGCCTCCACCGCCGCACGCTCTCGGCACACACTCCCACCGCCCGCGCGATCTCCGGATTCGACCCGCCCTCCTCAAACAGCTCGACCGCCCGAACACGACGCGCCTCCGCCAACTGCGGCCGTGACAACGGAGGTACGGAAGAACCAGACGCACAGGACAAAGGTCGATAAGCCATCCCGACAGCCTCCCACCCACAAAGCCACCACACCCACCGAACTTACGAAAAGATCAGTAGGGTCCGTCTTCAAACGGATCTTGCCCAGAGCAGGAACGACGCGAGTGTGACCGCTGCTTCGTAGGAAGTGGCGGTCTTGTCGTATCTGGTGGCGATGCCGCGGAAGCCTTTGAGCCGGTTGAAGCAGCGTTCGACAATGTTGCGTTGGCGGTAGATCTGCCGGTCGAATGCCGGTGGTCGCCCGCCCCGGCGGCCGCGGTTGTGCCGATGCCGTCGCTGGTCGGTCTTCTCTGGGATGGTGTGTGCGATGCCGCGTTTGCGCAGGTAGGCGCGGAAGCCGCGGGAGCTGTAGGCCTTGTCTGCGATGACCTGGTCGGGTCTGCAGCGGGGCCGGCCAAGTCCGGCGCGAGGGACACGGATCCGTTCCAGAAGAGGTTGTGCGCAGATGCTGTCGTGGCGTTGCCCCGGTGTCACCAGGATCGCGAGCGGGCGGCCCTTGCCGTCGCAGGCGAGGTGGATTTTGGTGGTCAGCCCACCTCGGGATCGACCGAGGGCGTGATCGTCCGTTTGGTCCTGCTGGTTGATCCCCCTTTTCGGCCGGTGGCAGCGGCGTGCTGGTGGGCGCGGACGATGGTGGAGTCGATCTGGACCAGCCAGTCGATGTCGCTGGCCGCGTCGGCGCGGGCCTGGATGCGCTGGAGAGCTCGGGTGAACACGCCTTCCAGGGCATAGCGGCGAAAGCGCGTGTAGACCGTCTGCCACGGCCCGTAGCGTTCCGGCAGGTCACGCCAGGAGATCCCGGTCCGGATCTTGTAGACCATGCCGTTGATGACCTGCCGGTCCGACACACGCGGCCGTCCCGTAGCGGCCCGCGGTATCAGCGGAGCGAGTAACTGCCACTCCTGATCGGTGAGTTCATGGCGGCGTATCACCCCACCATGATCCACCAACCCGGTGATCTTTGAAGACGGACCCTAGTACTGCAACGGTGTTTGTCGTGACGGTTGGGCAGGCTGGTCGTTGGCCTGAGTATGGGTGGGGACCTTGCTGATGTCAGGGTGTGGGCCGGTGAACTGGACGCTGTGCATGACCGGTTCGTGCACAGGTTTTCCAGGTCAGAGCCGCGGGAGTCGGCACTTGCCTATATGCGGGGACTGATCGCCCCACTGGAGCGCAAGAACGGCTGGACACTGGCCGAACAGGCCGGTCATGCCGCTCCGGACCGTATCCATCGGCTGCTGAACCGGATCGAGTGGGACGCCGATGAGGTGCTTGAGGACGTGCGCGACTACGTCGTCGAATACCTCGGCGACCCCGACGCGGTACTCATCGTGGACGACACCGGCTTCCTGAAGAAGGGCACCCGTTCGGCAGGTGTCCAGCGGCAGTACTCCGGGACCGCGGGACGGACGGAGAACTGCCAGGTCGGCGTCTTTCTCGCCTACGCAACCTCATCCGGCCGGACGCTGATCGACCGCCGGCTGTATCTGCCCACCTCCTGGACAGACGACCGCGAACGCTGCCGCAGGGCCGGCATCGACGACGAGGTCGGCTTCGAGACCAAGGTCGTCATGGCCAAAAAGATGGTCCGCCGCGCGATCAGGAACAAGATCCCGTTCCGGTGGGTGACCGCTGATGCCGCCTACGGCTTCAGCAAGGGCTGGCGGTATGAACTGGAGCAGGCCGATGTCTTCCACGTCATGGCCACCACCAGGCACAACACCGTCGTCACCCGCTGGGCCCTCGACCACCCAGTCCACGACCTGTTCACCGGCCTTGCGCGGCAGAAGTGGAAACGCCGCTCCTGCGGACGCGGCGCCCACGGACTTCGGGTGTTCGACTGGGCCCGCGTCGAAGTCCGTCCCTGGCACCGCGAGGACCGCCAACACTGGGTTGTCGCCCGCCGCAGTGTCAGCCGGCCCGAGGAGATCTCCTACTACATCGCCTACTGCCCGGCCGGCACCACGCTGGACGAGTTGATCCATATCGCCGGCAGCCGGTGGGCCGTCGAAGAATGCTTCCAGACGGCGAAGCAGGAGTGTGGCCTGGACGACTACCAAGTCCGCCGCTACCCAGGCTGGCACCGCCACATCACTCTGGCCATGGCCGCCCACGCCTGCCTGACCGTCCTGCGGGCTCGCGCACTCGATGCCGGGAAAGCAGAAACGGATCCTCCCAGCTCATCCACCTCAGCCTCGCCGAGATCAGACGCCTGATCACCCGCCTCACCCACCGCCAACCCGCACCCGTCGACCACATCCTGCACTGGTCGCACTGGCGGCGCAGACGCCAGCACCAGGCCCGCATCAGTCACTACACACGACGCGGACACAGCCCATAGAACTGCCCACCCATCAGCACAAACACCGTTGCTGTACTAGTGAGCTGGTCCGGAGATCCTGTCGCAGTAGCGGCAGTAGCGGCAGTAGCGGCAGTAGCGGCAGATGCGGTCGATGATCTGGTCTGCGGTCTTGGTCCATCTGAAGGGCCGGGCCTGGTCGTTCCAGGTCTTGATCCAGTCCTCAAGCGTGGCCGTCAGCTCGTCCAGTGAGCAGAACACGCTGCGTTCGAGGCAGCGCCGTTGCAGTTCGGCGAACCACCGCTCGACCTGGTTGATCCAGGATGAGTACATGGGTGTGAAGTCCAGCTCGAACCGGGGATGCGCAAGCAGCCACTTGTGCACGACGGGTGCTTTGTGGGTGCGGAGGTTGTCGCAGATGACTTGGACCGCCAGGCCGGGCTCGGTCTGGTGGTCGATCTCGTCGAGGAAGTCGCGGAAGTCCACGGCCCGGTGCTGGGCCGAGAGCTTTCCGATCACTTTTCCGGTTGCGGTGTTCAGCGCCGCGAACAAGTCGATGGTGCCGTGCCGGACGTAGTCGAAGCTGCGTCATTCGGGCACTCCAGGCAGCATCGGCAGCACCGGAGCGGTCCACTCAAGTGCCTGGATCTGCGGTCTCTCGTCCACCGCGAACACTGCCGCGTTCGCCGGCGGAGCCAGGTAGAGACCGACCACGTCGCGGATCTTGTCGATCAGCAGCGGGTCCGGGGAGATCTTGAAAACCTCGGTCCGCCATGGCTGGAGGCCGAACGCCCGCCAGATCCGCAGCACGCTCGTGGGCGAGATCCCCACCTGCCGGGCCATCTCCCGCTTCGACCAGTGCGTCGCTCCTTGCGGGGTCTCTTCCAGGGTGCGCACCACCACCTCCTCCACCTGGGCGTCGGTGATGGTGCGCGGGACACCTGGCCGTGGCTCGTCGGACAGCCCGTCGAGCCGGTCTCACAGGAACCGTGTGCGCCACCGACGCACCGTTTTGCGGTCGGTGGCCAGCCGCGCTGCCGCGGTGTTGTTCAGTCCGTCAGCACACGCCAACACGATCCGTGCCCGCTTCGCCAGACCCTGCGCGGTCGTGCGGCGCCTGGCCCAGTTCTGCAAGATCAGCCGCTCGGCCCCCGTTAACGCCAACGGCTCCAGCCTGGTATCACCCATCTCCCCAGCACAGCGCGGGAAGACCGGCCCCCTCAGCCGAACGCCAATATCTGAAACAGAACCCGCCATGCGCGGGCAACATCGCGTGTGCGGCAGCGCCGACGCTACCGGGAGGGCCGCAGTACTTCTGGTGGTGTTCAGGGGAGGGGATGCTGGTCGGTTTAGGCGGATTCTGTGAGATCGGGGCGCACGCGGTTGTGGAGACAGAGGAAGAAGAAGACCAGGGCGAGGGTGAGGAGTATGTGGCCCAGTCCTGCCGGTCCCGAGATCGCGGGTCCGACGCTCTTGCCCAGGACGGTCATGGTGCCGTGAGCGGTCATGATGCCGGTGGTGAGGATCAGGCCGGCGTGGTACGTCCAGAAGAACGCGTTGAAGAACCGGCCGCTGCTCAGATGCAGGATTTTCTCCAGAGCCACGGCGATCAGGAAGAACAGTGTGCCCAGAGGAGCAGGTGTGTGTGGAGCACGGAGAGCTGGGTGTCTCCGGTGAAGTCCTGTGCCTTGGTCAGCTCCCGGTAGAAGAGTCCAGCGAGGAGGCCAAGGACGGTGTAGATGACTGCGGAGTAGTAGAGCTTCTTCACAGGCGTCGATCTCTTTCGGCCAGGCAGCGGGGTTTGTTGCTGCGACAGCCGGGTGAGGCGGGGGCGGCCAACCGCTGTCGGTGAGGGGGCGGGTCACGGGTCACGGCGGGTGTCCGGTGGTCCGGAAGCGGTTCCCGGGGGCCGCCTGGTCGGGTCAGGTGTGGGCGGGCAGGTGCAGGCGTCCGTCGTGGACTTCGGCGATCTGGTCGACGGCGGTGAGATGGGCGCGGTCGTGGGTGACCAGGACGGTCGCGGTGGCCTGTTGGTGGGTGAGGCGGGTGATCAGGTCGATGACGGCGGCGCCGCGTTCGTGGTCGAGGGCGCTGGTGGGTTCGTCGACCAGGAGCACGGTGGGGTCGTTCATCAGGGCGCGGGCGATATTGATGCGCTGGCGCTGGCCGCCGGAGAGCTGATGGGGGCGTCGGCGGGCCTGGTCGGCCAGGCCGACGGCGTCGAGCAGTTCCATGGCCCGGTTGCGGGCGGTGCGGGGCTTGCGGCCGTCGATCTGTGCCATGACCTGGAGCTGTTCGGCGGCGGTGAGAGAGGACAGCAGGTTGGGCTGTTGAAAGACGATGCCGATCTTGTGACGGCGCAGGTCGGTGAGCTCGCGGCGGGTCATACCGGTGGTGGCCTGGCCGTCGATGGTGACGGTGCCGGCGTCGGGGGTGATGAGGGTGGCGGCGACGGCCAGCAGGCTGGACTTGCCGGAGCCGGAGGGGCCGACGACCGCGGTCAGGCTGCCCTTGGGCACGTCCACGGTGACGTCGTCGAGGGCGGTGAGGCGGTCCTCGCCGTCGGGGTAGGTGAGGGTGATGTCGGTCAGGTTAAGGCTCATCGGGCGCTCCCCAGGGCGGTCAGCGGGTCGACGGAGGTGATGCGGCGGATGGACAGGGCGGCGCCGAGCGCGCCGAGCGCGATCATCACGGCGGCCGGGAGAAGGACGGTGGCGGGGGTGAGGAGGAAGGGCACGGCGCTGCCGGCGACGAGGGCGCCGAGGCCGGCGGCGATGCCGGTGCCGATCAGGGTGCCGCCGGCCAGCAGGATGACGGCCTGGCCGAGGGCGTCCTTGAGCAGGTTGGCGGTGGAGGCGCCCAGCGCCTTCAGCACGGCGACGTCGCCGCTGCGCTGGATGGTCCACACGGTGAAGAAAGCGCCGATGACCAGGGCGGAGATGGCGAACAGGAAGCCGCGCATCAGCTGCAGCGAGCCGTTCTCGGAGGTGTAGGAGCCGATCGCGGACAGCGAGTCGTCCACAGAGGCCGTCTTGGTGCCCGCAGCCTCATCGGTTGTCTTCACATCGGCGCCGGAGGAGGTCTTCAAGGCGATGACCGTGGCGGTCGGCCCGTTGGTCTTGCCGGTAGGGGGTGCGGTCTTCTGCCAGGTGTCGAGGCTGGTCCAGATGACCGGGGTGTGGCTGAAGGAGGCATCCCCGCTTACCGCCGCGACGGTCACCTTCTTCCCGGCCAGGGTGAAGCTGTCGCCCGCGCTCACGCCGAGGTCGTCGGCGGCGGTGGTGGACAGCACCGCGGCGTGCTCGTCGATCTTGTTGCTGTCGGGGGCGAGCGCGGAGCCGGGCTTCACGCCGAAGGCGGAGACCCCGGTGCTCTTGTTTCCGGCGCTCGCCTTGGTGGTGATGATGCCCAGCGGTTCGGCGCTGCTCACGCCGGGCGCCTTGGCCCACTGCTGCCACTGCTGCTCGGTGACGGTGGAGTTGGCGTACGAGATGTCCTGGCCGCTGCCGGGCGCATTGAACGCGATCTGGTTTGCGGGCAGGGACGTGATCGCGGAGATGTTCTGCTGGCCCAGGCCGGCGGTCAGCCCGGACAGCAGCCCGACCAGCAGGGTGATCAGCACGATGACGGTGCCCATCAGGGCGAAGCGCCCCTTGGCGAACTTGAGGTCTCTCCAGGCGACGAACACGGCGTGGACCTGCCCTTTCAAGTGGGGGAAGCGGTATGTCTCCACCCTCGCCGCCAGATACCCGCCCAGACATCTGGCCCAGGACAGCACTTGCCGCACCGAAAGGCGGCACGCCGGTTGTAACTTTCGATGGAGGCCGGGCCGGGGACTTCTTCATAGGCTGGAGGGACTGTGACCACCACCGCCCCCACCCTGACCCCCACCACCCGCGCTCTGGCCTGGTGCCTGCACCTGCTGGTCGTCGGTCTCCTTGCCCTGGCCGCCGGCCGGGCCGTGGCCGATCACCGTCCGCACGCCGGGTGGGTCCTCGCCACGGCCGTAGCGTGCGGCCTGGTCTATGCGTCCGGCCCTGTACTGCCCCGTGTGAGCCGCTCACGGCGGGCCGCCGCACTGTGGCTAGCCGCCGTGAGCACCCTCTGGCTGGTGCTGCTGGCCCTGTCCGCCGACGGGGTGTGGGTGGCGTTCCCGCTGTACTTCCTCCAGCTCCACCTGCTGCCCCGCCGCGCCGGACTGGCCGCGGTGGCGGCCACCGCGGTGGCCGCCATCGCCGGCTTCGCCGCACACCAGGGCTCCTTCAACGCGGCGATGGCGATCGGACCGGCCCTCGGCGCTGCCGTGGCGGTCGCGGTGGTGTGGGGGTATCAGGCCCTGTACCGGGAGAGCGAACAGCGCAGGCGCCTGATCGAGGAACTCACCGCCACCCGCGCCGACCTGGCCACCGCGCAGCACACCGCCGGGGTGCTGGCCGAACGCGAACGTTTGGCCCGCGAGATCCACGACACCCTCGCCCAGGGCCTCTCCAGCATCCAGCTGCTGCTGCGCGCCGCCGAACGCGCCCTGCCCACCGCCCCCGACAACGCCGCCCGCTACGTCGACCAGGCACGGCAGGCCGCCGTGGACAACCTCGCCGAGGCCCGCCGCTTCGTCGCCGCCCTCACCCCGCCCGCCCTGGAAGGCACCACCTTGGCCGACGCCCTGGAACGCCTGTGCGCCACCACCAGCACCCGCCACCGGATCACCGCACGCTTCCACCTCACCGGCGAGCCCGTACCGCTGCCGACCGCGCACGAGGTCGCGCTGCTGCGCATCGCCCAGTCCGCCCTGGCCAACACCGTCCGCCACGCCGAGGCCGCCACCGCCGAGGTCACCCTCAGCTACCTCGGCGATCACGTTGCCGTGGATGTCGTCGACGACGGACGCGGCTTCGACCCCGCCCACCTGCCCGTCGCCGACCCGCAGGCCGGCGGCTTCGGACTGGCCGCCACGCGCGCCCGCACTCAGGCCCTCGGCGGCACGCTCTCCGTCGAATCGGCCCCCGGCCACGGCACCGCCCTGGCCGCCCAACTGCCCCTCGACCCCACCCCCGACACCCCATCCCACCCCGCACCCGAGGCCCGACCGTGACCGACACCCCCATCCGCCTGCTCTTGGCCGACGACCACCCCGTCGTACGAGCCGGGCTCCGCGCCGTCCTGGAAACCGAAGACGGCATCGCCGTGGTGGCCGAGGCCGCCACCGCCGAGGACGCCATCGCCCGAGCCGCCCAGGGCGACATCGACGTCGTCCTCATGGACCTCCAGTTCGGCAAAGGAATGAACGGCGCCGAGGCCACCGCCGCCATCACCGCCCGCCCCCAAGCGCCCCGCGTGCTGATCGTCACCACCTACGACACCGACGCCGACACCCTGCCCACCATCGAAGCCGGCGCCACCGGCTACCTCCTCAAAGACGCCCCACCCGAGGACCTGGCCGCCGCCGTACGCACCGCCGCCACCGGCCGCACCACCCTCGCCCCCGCCGTCGCGGACCGGCTGATGAACCGCCTGCGCACCCCAGGCACCGCCGTGACCCGCCGCGAGAACGAAGTCCTTGCCTTGGTCGCCGAGGGCCTGTCCAACCAAGCCATCGGCGCCCGGCTCCACCTCACAGAAGGGACCGTCAAGTCCCACCTGGCCCGCATCTACGCCAAGCTCGGTGTCGACTCCCGCACCGCCGCCGTCGCCACCGCCACCGAACTCGGCCTCATCCGAAGGTAAAGAGCGCGGCAGGCCCGCACGCTCACCGGCGCAAGGCCTCGCACACCAGGCCAAACCCGCACCGGACGCCCGGGGCCTGGGCCGTGGGTGCGGTTGAGGAACATCCGCGCCGGGCCGTGCGCCAAGCCCGCACCCACCGTGCGCGCGGCACGCATCGTGACAGGGCACCGACAGAGGCACACCGCAGCGCGCGTGCCCCGACCTCCCTGGTCCTAGGCGGTGTCTTCAAATGATCTTTGATGGTGGATCATGGGCGGGTGATTCGTCGCCATGAACTGTCGGATGCTGAGTGGGAGTTCATCCGGCCGCTACTGCCTGAGTCTGTGCGGGGCAGGAAGCGGTTGGACGACCGCACCGTGCTCAACGGGATCGTGTGGAAGTTCCGGACTGGGGTGGCCTGGCGGGATGTGCCCGAGCGGTACGGCCCGTGGGCCACGCTGCACACCCGTTTTCGACGCTGGTCCCTGGACGGCACTTTCGAGCGGATGCTCCGTGCTGCCCAGGCAAAGGCGGACGCGGCCGGGGACATCGACTGGCTCGTGTCGATCGACTCCACCATCGTCCGCGCCCACCAGCACGCCGCCGGGGCCCGAAAAGGGGGCTCCGAAGCCCCGGACTCGGACGCTCCCGGGGCGGCCTGACCAGCAAGATTCATCTGGCCTGCGACGCGGCGGGCCGCCCGCTCGCCTTCACCGTCACCAGCGGGAACCGCAACGACTGCACTCAGTTCACCGCCGTGATGGAGGCGATACGGGTGCCCCGCATCGGCCCGGGGCGGCCCCGGATCCGGCCCGCCCACGTCCTGGGCGACAAGGGCTACAGCTCCAAGGCCATCCGGACCTGGCTGCGACGCCGCGGCATCGGCCACACCATCCCCGAACGGACCGACCAGATCCGCAACAGGCTCCGGCGCGGCAGCCGCGGCGGGCGCCCGCCCGCCTTCGACAAGCAGCTCTACAAGCAGCGCAACGTGGTCGAACGCTGCTTCAACCGTCTGAAGGTGCGACACGAAGTCGCACACGTTAAGTGGGAAAGCCATGAAGGGAGTGAAAACGTGCTGACCCCGGATTAGTGTCCGCAATCCGTTCCCGCGCTCACATGCGTCGCCGGTAACAGCGGGGTATGAAGCTGAGCGTTCAAGCCTAAGGGTTCCCTGGCCATCGGGGAACTACAGGCGAGGGAAAGGCTGGACGGGTGAACCGCGTGAACCCCTGTCGATGTCTCGTAAGGTTGAAGCCGCCCGATGGTTCGTTATCAGCGGCTACAGAACCCGGCGTTGGGAGACGCCAGGCGACTCCCGAGGACTTTAGGTCGGGAGGAGGACACCGCCGGTTCCGGGATAGAGGGGGCACCCACCCCAGCCGCAACTTACGTGTGTGGAACGTGGAAAACCCGTTGGAGTCCGGGTCCAGGCCCGGTGAGCCAACCGCAAGGAAGGCCCAACTCTCCAGCGGGAACAGGATGGCCCAAAAAGCGAACGCCGGTCGACCGAAAGGTCGGAGGAAAACCCTGGAGTCCTTCACCCCAGGCTATAACTCGCCGGATACAGGTCTGAATGGCCTGACCCGAAAGGGTGCCCACGTGGGCCGGGTGAGCCTTTGAACCATCCCGAGTAACGACGCCAGAACCTGTCGGACAAGTTAGACGCAAAGGAGGAACATGCGACAGACAGTCCCTACTGCTGGCCGCACCTCCGGAGTGAACGGACCACAGGGCGAACCACTGGACTGGCACAGCATCGACTGGGCCAGCACTGAGGGAAACGTACGGCGTCTGAGACAACGGATCTTCAAAGCGACACAGGCAGGGGACCTCAAGAAGGTCCGCAATCTGCAAAAGCTCATGCTACGGAGCCGCAGTAACACGCTCGTGAGCGTGAAATGGGTGACGCAGCAGAGCAAGGGCCGCAAGACGGCAGGCATCGACGGGGAACGAGCACTCACCCCCCAGGCGCGAGCTCGCATGGCGGTCGACATCGACCAGCAAACCCAACCCTGGAGAGCCAGGCCCGTCAAGCGGGTCTACATCCCGAAGAGCAATGGGAAGCAACGCCCGCTCGGCATCCCAGTCATGCGCGACCGAGTAATCCAGGCGCGCGTGAAGAATGCGCTGGAACCTGAGTGGGAAGCCCGGTTCGAATCACGCTCCTACGGATTCCGGCCGGGCCGCGGATGCCACGACGCCATCCAGGCGATCTTCAGCACCGCGAAGGGCAAGGCGGCCAAGCGTCAGTGGGTACTCGACGCCGACCTGGCCGCAGCGTTCGACCGCATCGACCACGACCACCTGCTCGACGGTGTCGGCGGCTTTCCTGCCAGGGAACTCGTCCGCCAGTGGCTGAAGGCGGGAGTGGTCGACAACGGACGCTTCACTCGCACCGACGAGGGAACACCTCAAGGCGGAGTGATCAGGCCCCTGTTACTCAACATTGCACTTCACGGAATGGAGGAAGCCGCAGGCGTTCGGTTCGCAACCCGCAAAGGAAAAGTGATGTGGGCCGCGAAGGGGACGCCCATCCTGGTGCGTTACGCCGACGACTTTGCCGTGTTCTGTACGAGCAAGGAAGAGGCTGAGACGGTCAAGTCCCGGCTTGGCGACTGGCTTGAACCCCGAGGTCTTCGCTTCAACGAAGAGAAGACACGAATCCTCCACCTTTCGGAAGGGTTCGACTTCCTCGGCTTCAACGTCCGACGCCATGGCGACAGCCTGATCATTACGCCCAGTAAGGATGCGGTGAAGAGAATCCGGGATCGACTGCGGTCCGAGATGCAATCCCTCCTCGGGCAGAACATCACGGTCGTACTCCGCAGACTCTCCCCTATCGTCAGGGGCTGGTCTGCGTACTACCGGACGGTGGTATCCAGCAAAACGTTCTCAGCGCTGGACAGTTATGTGTGGACGCTCACCTACAAGTGGGCCAAGCGCACCCACCCGAAGAAGTCGAAGCACTGGATCGTCAATAAGTATTTCGGCAGACTCAACCGGTCCAAGAACAACAACTGGGTCTTCGGTGACCGCACCACAGGTGCACACCTTCCCAAGTTCGCCTGGACCAACATTAGAAGGCATCGGCTAGTCAAGGGAAAGTCCTCACCTGACAATCCCGCACTCGGCGACTACTGGAGCCAGCGCCGTAAGACGCGCACACCGCCACCGATGGACAGGATCAGCCTTACTCTGGCAGCCCGTCAGAAAGGACTCTGTCCGCTCTGCGGTCAGGCACTCATCGCCGGCGCGGAATACGAGCCAGAAAGCCCACGCGAGTGGATCGACTGGTTCGACGCGATGAAGAAGCGGTTACACAAACACCACTTCACCTACCGACGAGACGGCGGATCTGATGAAGTCAAGAATCTTCGGCTCGTTCACTCCGAATGCCACCAGCAGCTTCATGCACGCGATGGCAGCAACAAATAGCAGATCCTGTGAAGCGATTGGGCTTGCTTGAGCCGCGGTGCTTGGAAACAGGCATGCCCGGTTCTGAGGGGGCCGGGTCATGGCAACATGACCCGGCTACCCGACCAATGGCGCGGAATCGCCACCCGCTACGACAAGACCGCCGAGTCCTACCAAGCAGCCGTCACCCTCGCATCGCTCCTGATGTGGGCGTGACATTTGAAGACAACTCCTACTGATCTTTTCGTAAGTTCGGTGGGTGTGGTGGCTTTGTGGGTGGGAGGCTGTCGGGATGGCTTATCGACCTTTGTCCTGTGCGTCTGGTTCTTCCGTACCTCCGTTGTCACGGCCGCAGTTGGCGGAGGCGCGTCGTGTTCGGGCGGTCGAGCTGTTTGAGGAGGGCGGGTCGAATCCGGAGATCGCGCGGGCGGTGGGAGTGTGTGCCGAGAGCGTGCGGCGGTGGAGGCGTGTGTGGGAGGAAGGGGGTGCTCCAGCCTTACGCCGGCGTCCGGCCACCGGGCGCCCGCCCAAGCTGAATGACGCCCAGGTCGAGACTGTGCGGGCCGCCTTGGAGCGAGGTGCCCAGGCTCATGGATTCGAGGCCGATCTGTGGACCCTGGAACGAGTCGGCGCGGTCGTCGAGCGGGTGACAGGAGTGTCCCTGTCACGGGCGTCGGTGTGGCGTTTGCTGACCGGCCGGTTGGGGTGGAGTCTGCAGCGGCCTGAGCGGCGGGCGGTGGAGCGGGACGAGTCCGAGATCGCCCGCTGGATCACGCACGAGTGGCCGCGCATCAAAAGGGGGCGGTGAACACACGTGCCTGGATCGTGTTCCTCGACGAATCAGGCGTCTCGTTGCTGCCCCAGATCCGCCGTACTTACGCACCTCGCGGCCGCACGCCGCTTCTGCGGCACCGGCTGAACTGGAAGCGTGCGTCGATGGCTGCGGCTCTGGGCTACCACTCCACCGACTTCGACCGCGGTCCTCGCCTGTGTTTCCACCTCAAGCCCGGCAGCTACGACACCATCGCTCTCATCGAGGTCCTTGAACAGGTCAAAGCGTTCTACCGTGGCGAGCCAGTGATCCTGGTCTGGGACGGCCTGTCCGCCCACTGGAGCCGGGCGATGCGAGCCTGGGTCACCGAGCAGGACTGGCTCACCCTCGAGCGATTACCCGCATACGCACCCGAGCTGAACCCGGTGGAACTGCTCTGGTCGTCGCTCAAGAAGCGCGAACTCGCCAACCTCGCCGGCGACCACCTCGCCGACGTTGCCGACGCCACCGAACAAGGCGTCCACCGGATCAACCACAACCAGCACCTGCCATGGTCCTACCTCGCCCACACCGGCCTGACCATCCAGCCACCACACCCACCGAACTTACGAAAAGATCAGTAGAGCAGCACTGGACTGGGCTCGGTAACGTCCACCATGCGGTTCAGTCTGCCGCGCGCGCGTGCCGCGTGGGCCCGGGGCAGTCGGATCTCAGCGGTGGCCCGGGCCGCGTCCGCCACCGCGTACCGAGCCAGCTGAGGAATTGCAGTGCGGTGCGGATCCTGGACTTAACGAACTCACTGGAGCCGTAGGTGATTCTCCGCCGTCGCGCGTTGCGACGTGCCCGGAGGATCAGCCGGTCGCGGGCAGATCGGCACTTGAGGAACATGGCGACGACCTCCTCGTCGCTGGCCCGGTCGACCTCGGTCTCGGGCTCCTGGACCCAGTGGCGGGCCCGCATCCGGTAGCGCATCCCACCGCTCTCGCCGCGAGCCTCCTCGGGCAGGCCACGGTCGTCACCAAGCTCGTAGATCTGTTCCAGCACCCAGGCCGGCGCCGCCTTGTTCATCACGGCATGCACGAGGAACATCCGAACCCCGCTCAGCGCCTTGTTGATTCGAATCTCGCCCCGGACTGGCCTCGAACCCGGCCCCGGCACCACGACTCGCCGCTGGCCGCCGTTCCCAGGAGTCCACTTGAGCCAGAGCATGAACAGCCCCATATCCCGGGCGGCGGTCCGCCAGTCCCGCTTGGTGCTGAGGCACCAGAGCAAAAACAGAACCAGAGCTTCGGCGTACGCCTTCGTCGTCGTCTCCGCCCGCCCCCGGGCCAACCTGAACTCCCGCAGGAAACGGTCCGCTTCCTCAATCACCCCCAGCTCGTCATCCACCACGGTCCAGTACCGGGTGCCCGATGGCAGCTGTACTGGGAATGCACGCATTGGTACCCCTACTCCACGAGTCGATCGCAACGATCCACCGCAGAGCCACCGCCGCAATGTCCCCAACGAGAGGGCTTAGAGGAGCTAACAGAATGCTTGGACGCGTCGGTAGGTGATCACGCAGCAGGCCAGTTTGAGGAAGGCTTCGTGAACGTCGTCGCGGATCTCCCAACGGATCCGTAGTCGACGGAAGCAATGGATCCAGGCATTCGTGCGCTCAACGACCCAGCGGACGGCGCCAAGCCCGGAACCATGTGGCATGCCTCGTCGTGCAATGACCGGCTTGATCCCGCGTTTCCACAACAGGCGGCGGTACTTGTCGAAGTCGTAGCCGCGGTCGGCGAACAGGTGCCGCGGCCGGTGACGCGGTCTGCCGGTGCGCCCCTTGATGTGGGGTATCACGTCGAGCAGGGGCAGCAACTGGGTGACATCGTGCCGGTTGCCACCGGTGAGCCCGATAGCCAGCGGGGTGCCACATGCATCAGTGATCACGTGATGCTTCGAGCCCAGTCTGGCACGGTCGACCGGGCTCGGGCCGGTTTTGGGCCGCCCCGACGTGCCTGCCGGTGCGAGCCGTCGATCACCGCCCGCGACCAGTCCAGCTTCCCCGCCTGATGCAGCTCGGTCAGCAACACCTGGTGAAGCCGGTCCCACACCCCGGCCTCGTTCCAGTCCCGCAGCCGGCGCCAGCACATCATCCCTGAGCCGAAGCCGAGCTCTTGCGGCAGCCACTCCCATTGAATACCGGTATGCAGCACGAACAGAATCCCCTGCAGACACCGCCGGTCGTCCAACGGCAGACGCCCAGCGTTGCGGGATCTGCGCTCACGCACTGGCAACAGAGGCTCGAACCGCCCCCACAAGTCATCCGTTACCACCCACGGCGGACGCTTCCCCTTCCCCATGACCTACCCAACGAGCCACCACAGACCGAGGTATGGCCACACAAAGGCTTTCTGTTAGCTCCTCTTAGTACGACGTCACACCACCGTCAGAGAACCCCTAGAGAACGAGGCCCCGGATGGCCGCATTGTGGTGCTCAGCGACAGTGATCTGGCAGATCTGCCCCTTCCCAGCGTGAAGGCAATCGAGGTGGTCGGCTTCCTGCCGTTCTGGGTCTTCCGAGTCCTGTCCGGGGAACCCGGATGCGGGCCATCAGGGCTTCGAATGCTGGTGCATCACCGGCCTGGCCTGCGGTGACAATGAGAGCAAGGGGGCGTGCTCGGCCGTCGCTGGCCAGGTGCACTTTGGTGCTCAGTCCGCCGCGGGAGCGTCCGAGTGCGTGATCGGCGGGTTCGGACCGGCCGATCGCCCCTGTTTGCCGGCTCCGGCGGCGTGTTGGTGGGCCCGGCAGACGGTGAAGTCCACCGACACGGTCCAGGCCACTTCGTCGTCGGCGTCCGCCGCGGCCAGGACGGCAGTGAAGATCCTCTCCCACGTGCCGTCGACGACCCATCGGAGCAGTCGCTTGTGGGCGGTCTGGAAGGAACCGAGCTCGTCGGGAAGGTCCCTCCAAGGCGAGCAGGTGCGGTACTTCCAGGCGATCGCCTCAAGGGTCCGGCGATGGTCGGCCCACCGTCGCCCTCGGACCGGATCGGCCGACATCAACGGCTCGATCCGGTCCTACATCGCATCAGTGATCACTAACCGGACAGACACATCCGATCAACTGACCAACTCATCAAAAAGACACGCTCTAGGCGGGCTACTCAGACGTAGTTCACGAATCGTTGGCCAGCACGTCCGTCTCGTCATGTTCCCTGCTTCCAACACGCACCCTAGTGCCTTCGACATGGAGGGAATAACTAATGCCACGTAGACCTGGATTCAACTATCGCTCGCGAAGACGGTCCCTGGCGGCGTTCACGGCAGTGCTTGGTGCAGCGATCGTCACCCTGATGCTCGGCCCGTTGCCAGCTGACGCCAATGAGGCCTCGCCCAGCTTGCGAACGGATGCGAGCACCTATGAATTGGGAGCAAAGGTGAACTTCACCTTCACATCTCCCAGCGATCAAGGTCGGATCACGATCTACAAGGTCGGGTCGACTCCCGGAAAAGATCAAGTGATCGCTGACGCAACGCTAGGTAGATTCGACGGCTCGATTCAGCCCGTCGCGACGTGGACAGGCGGACGCTACTACGCAACGCTGAGCGTCGCCACCTCGCCACCGAGCGGTTTCACGGAGCTCGCCAGGACCTCATTCACAGTTGGCAACTTCGACCAGCGGGCGCCGACGATCATGCAGGCCGGCCTACCAGCAGACAACCCGCTGGAGAAGGCGCAAGCCGCACTCGACCGTGAATCGGTTCCCGGGAATGAGGTGGCGCTGGACGACGCTTTCCGCATGGGCTCCGGATACTTTCGCATCAGAAGCAAAGCTACCAACAACTGCCTCGCTCTTCCCGCGGACAACACCCCCAGCGGTCCGACAACATGGACCCCGTGCAACGAGTCCTCACAAGTGTTCTACCTGACCCCGGGCCTGCACCCCGGAGGCTACTTCGTCAGGCCGCTGAGGGGACCGAACGGATGCCTCAAGGCTGTCCGATCGCAGGAGCCCGAGGTGGGTTCCTGGGCACCACAGTTCGGGAGCTGTTCCGATGGCCAAGATGAACATGACGCACTCACCACCAGCGGCAAGGCCAATGAGGCGTCTGCGGACCTGACATGGAACTTCTTCCCGGTACAGGGAGGAAGAGCCGTAGAGAACGCTCAGGTTGATTCGATTCCGCTCTCTGACATGGCACAATCGGGCAACTCCGTTCACATGTGCAACTGGGGCGCATTCGTCGCCTACTTCGTGTTCGACTACACCACGACCGATAAGACAGGAGTCGACACTGACGGGCACTACCAGTCCGGCACCGTCACCGCCGGGCAGTGCATCGAGGTGAACCCACCGAATGGGTACCTAGCCGGCACAGTCACCCCGGTTCTCCAAATGGAGGGTGCTGGCAAATGGGCCGCGATGGGCGCCACCACAATCGCTGGCTGGAATGCCGATCTGACCGTCCACACCAACGGCAACCTGTGCAACAGCTATGCCTGGACCACTGCCCGCTCGTCCAACGCCGCCGTCGCAATGGATGCATACCCCGGAACAGACTGCTGGAACGACACCACGAACGGAGTCAAGAACACCTTCACCTGGAAGGACGCCTACCACTACGTGGTCAGCATGCTCCCGATCGTCTTCCCCGGGGACAAGTCGATCGGATCCTCCCCGGAATCGCTCTTCTCAGGTCTTGGGAAGAACTTCGGGGCAAAGGTTCCTACCGCCACCAACAACTTGTACAAGAACATCTACTCAATCGGCTGGCACGCCACGTAACGACCGAGGGGGCTGCCTAGACTTGAGTTGACCGCGAGGGTGATGTTGTGCGGGCGGGCGATGCCAAGCATTGCGTGATGGACGCCGTCGCCCTTGAGGCGACAGTCGCGCAGAATGTTCCAGGTCGTCATGCGGGCGAAAACGTGCTCGACGCGAGCACGGACCTTGCGGTGGGAGGTGTTGTGCTCCTCCTTCCAGGCCGGGGGTTCGGCCTGGAAGGAGGAGATCCACACCGAGCCAGAAGGCCCTCGCCTCGTTCAAGCATCGCCCAAGCCCTGTCACCTGTCACCAACGTGCCGGGACTGCACACCTAGGATCGACGGTCATGGTTGATCTCTACCCTCCGATCAGTCCCTACGACCATGGTTTTCTCGACGCCGGGGACGGCAACCGCGTCTACTACGAACAGCTCGGCAACCCTCAAGGCAAGCCTGCCCTGAATGTCCACGGCGGCCCGGGGTCGGGTGCACCGCAGCGGCCGACGAGGGCTTGGGACCCCGAGCGCTACCGCGTCATCCGCTTCGACCAGCGCATCTGCGGTCGTAGCACCCCGCACGCAAGCGACCCGGCGGCGGACATGAGTCTGAACACCACGCAGCACCTGATCGACGACATGGAGCGGCTGCGCGAGCACCTCGGCATCGAGCGGTGGTTGCTGAACGGCGGCTCCTGGGGCGCGACGCTCATCGTGGCCTATGCGCAACAGCACCCCGAGCGGGTCAGTGAGATGGTCATCCCGGCAGTGACGATGACCCGCCGCACTGAGATCGACTGGCTCTACCGGGGTGCCGGGCGGTTCTACCCCGAGGCGTGGGAGCGGTTCCGCGACGGTGTTCCCGAGGACGAGCGGGACGGCGACTTGCTCGCGGCTTATGCGCGGCTGATGGAGAACCCTGACCGGGCGATCCGGGAGAAGGCCGCTGCCGACTGGCTCGCCTGGGAAGACGCGGTCATCTCGAACGAGCCTAACGGCGTGCCCGGCATGTACAGCAATCGCGAGGTCGACGCGCAGATCGCGTTCGTACGGATCTGCGCCCACTTCTTCAGCAACGGCGCGTGGCTGGAGGAGGACCAACTGTTGCGGAACGCCCACAAGCTGGCCGGGATCCCGGCAGTGCTGGTCCACGGCCGACACGATATGGGCAGCCCGGTACAAACGGCGTGGGAGCTGGCGAAGGCGTGGCCGGACGCGCGGCTGCACATCATCGAAGACTCAGGGCACGCCGGAAGCGACGCGATGCAGGAGGCGGTCCGGGCAGCCATCGAGGACTTCAAGAACCGGTGATCCTCAGGGCACGTAGAGGACCTCGAACTTGACCTTCGGGTTCCGGGCCGCGTAGTCGGCGAGCCAGGCCGCCAGTACCCGGTCCGAGACGATGACTCGGACCGGGACGCGGTTGGCCTGCGGCTTCTCCTTCATGCCTGCCGGTTCGTTTCGACCCAGGCCGAATCGGTCGCGTTGCACTGAGCAGGTCGCCGACCTCCTGTACCACCCACCTACCAGGGCTTCGCTCGTCTGTCAGCTCAACGCCCATGCCGATGCGGCAGATTGGAAAAGGCTCACTGTTCCGATGAAGCGCTGGGCCGCTGCCTCGGCGGGCTCACCTGCAAGATCGAGCGAGGGTGGTCGACGACCACTCGCTCGTCGTTACTCCAGGTCAAGTGGGGCGAGGATGCCCCGCAGATGATCCCGGTTCTCGAACGCATCCGTGCCCCGCGCCGCGGCGGTGGACATCCGTGCCAGTGGCTGAGGGGCCTCCCGTGTAGATCAAGGCAGGAATACACCTTGATTTGCACATGGCGGTAAGGAGAGCCTTCTGGCGTCTGCTGAGGGGAGGCTTGTTGAGTGCGGCCTTCATCTGGTCCTTGATCTGGGCCAGATGGTCCGCGCCGATGGGGTGGCCCTCGGCGCGGATCGCCGCGACGGGCCTTCGGTTGGGTTTCTGTCTTCCGCTTAACTCCGGGTGATGGATGGGGACGTGTCGGAAGAGGTGGCAACTGGTCTGCACCAGTGTGTTCCCGCAGGGTGCTCAACAAGGCGGGAGATGAGCCACGAGATGGCTAAGACCAGCGGGAAGAAGGACGAGAAGTACGCACGCTGTGGCCGCTGGAGTGCTGAAGGTTGCGTTGCCTGGGAGAAGGTAGTGGCGCGTGTACATTTCTACCCCGGGACGGCGGTGTTCTCCCGGCTGACTGCTTCTCTCCAGCCGGCGCCTGCCGCTTCTCAGCGGCCAGTCCTGTACCCCGCTGGAACATCCCATCGGCGGGGGTCGAAGTTACGAGGCATAGTCAAGGGTTCATTCGCATTCACCCGTCCACTCATTCCCCTTGCCTGTAACTCCCGGATGGAACGGGAGCCCTTGGGCGCGACAGCCGCGGCTTTGACGGCGGCAAGAACATCAACGGGCGCAAGCGGCACGTCGTGGTCGACACCCTCGGCCTGCTGCTGGGCGTGATGGTCACGAGCGCGGATGTCGGCGACCGCGCCGCCGCCCAGGTCCTGCTGCACCAAGTCGCCGACGCCCACCACCTGTTGGCCCTCGTCTGGGCCGACGGCGGCTACACCGGCAGCCTCGTCGAGTACTGCCTGGCCGCGCTCGCCCTGGTCCTGGCGATCGTCAAACGCAGCGGCGACATGCGCGGCTTCGTGGTGCTGCCCAAACGGTGGATCGTCGAGCGTCTCTTCGCCCACCTGATGCGCACCCGCCGCCTGGCGCGCGACTTCGAACGCCGCACCACCAGCGCCGAAACGATGATCTACTGATCGATGATCCTGCTCATGACCCGCCGCCTGGCCCGCTCACGCCCGCAGCGAGCGTGAACCGGCCCGGTGCCGGCTCGGCCAGCCAGCCGCGCGCGACCAGGCGTTTCGCCTTCGACCGCAGCGCCTCCACCCGCGCCGGAACCACGTCCATGCCGAACAAGGCGGCCATCTCCTGGCAGGTCATCGGCCCCTGCCCGAGCCGGGCCCGGTCCGCGAGCGCCTTGAGGATGCGCTGGTAGTCCACTGACAACGCCGACCACGCAAGCCCTTCACGCCAGACCGGCACCTGCGACTTCGCCTTCGCCGCTGCCGGCGTTGACGATGCCTCCTCGGCCTGCCCGTCGGCGGTCGGTGCTGTCCGGTCGGCCTGGTCGTGGCCATGCTCGGTCTCATCCGCCGGGGCAAGCACCTCGCCCACCCGCGAGCGAGCGATGGCCCATTCCTTCCAGTCCCACTCAGCCACGGCCAGTTCAGCCTGGATGCGGTCGGCCTCCTCCCGCAGCTCGTCCACGCGACGGCGAGCGACGAGCTCGCGCTGTTCCAGCAGCCCCACGACCGACGGCATCCATGACCTCCACAGCAGCAGCGGCGACACGACAGACCACCACTCCCACAGGATCGTCGACCCTATGCCCGACCAGCGAAAACGCCGTCCTCAAGCCCGGAAAGACAACAGCTTCTTAGGTCCAGACTCACAGAGTCATCATCACCCATGACATACCCATCCTGATCCTGGACGATGAACACCGCATCGCGTGCATGCACCGGGGGTCGCTGAGCGGTCTCTGCTCGGCGAGGACACGTCCCGCTGACATTTCCAGCCACGAGATGGGAATGTGCTTTCGAATTCTCAGGCTGCGCGATAAATGTAGGGGCGCACGCCATCACGGATGACGTGCTGTAGATGCGCGCAAGGGGGAATGTCATGAGATCCACGCGATACGGTCGCCGCTGGGTACCGCTGCTCACTGCGGCTGTGCTGGGAGTGGGGGCTGTGCCAGCGGTGTCCTCGGCCAATTCTTCGGCTGTGCCGCGCGTTGAGACGTATGTGCTGCCTGTGGGGACACCGACACCCACGCTCGAGGAACTGGAATCGGGGGAGGGGCTGCGCACGCTCGAGCAGGCGGCCGCGAAGGCAGGCGGGGCGCGGAACGCCCTCGAGACCGTGGGGCCGGCGGCCGGTTATGCCGCCAAATCCGTGAAGCCGTCGCTCGTTGGGCCCGCGTTATCCACTGCCGCGGGTAGCGCGGCGGCAACCGGCAGTGCGGCACTGGAGTATCCGGATCCGCCGCGGTCGATGTCGCTGGCCGAGTGCAAGGCCCACATGGGCGGGGACGCGAAGTACTACCTCAAGTCACGCTTTTCCGTATGCACTGCCCTGCAGATCACTCAGGTGTGGACCAGCACCAGGGGCAGGGTGGGTGCCAGCAACCTGACCTTCTACGTCCGTGGCTCAGTGCCCAAGGACACCAGCCGCACCATCAACTTCGACTGGGACGTCACCGACTTCACCAAGATAGGCAACCCGCCGACAAGCGGATTGATGTACACGGTCAAGGCAAACTTGCCGCAAACCTGGCCCGCCAACGCCAAGGTGCACTATGGCGGCACCACGCCCAACGCCAAGAGTTACGATCAACTTGCCAGGATGAGGCCGGCCCACTTCACCCACACGGTGACCGTGAACCCAGGTCAAGGCAACTCCGGCCGTACCGACCTGGTCGCGGCCATCTACGAACCAACGATCAGCGGCAAGCTGCCCCCTGGCTGGCTGGGCGACGGGAAAAGCGGTAAACCGTTCATGCTCGCACCGCGCTGGGACGCCGCTCCCTATCTTAAGAACTCCACCGGTGGCGGCACCCCGACCAAGCGCGGGGCCGCCTCCTTCGCCTACTTGGGGTTCCTGCACTACAGCACCAAGGCCACCGCGCCCGAGCGGGGCGTAGCCCAGCACATAAAGACCGCCTACACCCAACCGTCACGAACCAAACCCACCAACCCGGGGAAGAGGGTAGCTGGTCAGGACCCGGACCACCCGCTGCACCGCCTGTTCGCCGACACGGTCCGCCGCGACCGCAACCGGACTCTGTCTATCGCGGACTGCAAGCGCTACTTCGGTCCGAAGTACTCCGAGAACAACACCAAGGACTGCGACGAGTTCCCCTTCGCCTCCACTTACGAAGGCGCAGCGGAATTCGAGTACACCGGCGACGTCATGAAGAACAACTACTCCGTGCTGCCGGTCAACAAGAAGCAGAATGGCGACGCAGGAACCCTGCTCAAGAGCTTCTACGCCAAGAACCGCATCATCGACGGACTCGAAGACGGCTTCCTCGTCCAGATCCACTGACAGGCAGAAGGTGCGGGGCCCGCCGTCGCGTGCCCCGCACCACCTCACGCCTGTCCAGGCCAGAACTGCACGAGCCAACGCTCCACCCCGTGGACGACACCTACATCCTCGGTCATCCGCTCCACCGCAGCTCGCCCCGCCGACCCCACTCGCACCCGCCAAAGCCCCCCTGTCTCTCCCAGAAGCACGATGTCGTCCGCGCGTTCCATGCCCCACACCGCCAGCTCGCCGCCAGCCGTCTCGACCACCGCCTCCTCCTGCTCCTCCCAGTCCGCCTCCGGCCACGCAGCAGGGGGCCCATCCCACACCTCCACCGTGACCGCAGCGGTGTGCGTATGCCCGGCACTGTAGAAGTCGAGACGGCCCGGAAAAACGTTCAGATACTTCCCGAACTCGCTGCCGTCCGGATAGGGCACGGAGAGCGACGCATCATCCGACTCCTGCAGCGCGAAGCTGTGGTACTCCACATGTACCTGCAACTCCTGCCTTCGCACCAACTGCACCACGTTGCCTCCCAGTTCGAACGGTCTAGTGCGACCCTACTCAGGCCACCGGGGCGTCCCAGAAGGCATCCGCCCCGCGGCAGATAAACAGCGACACGGAGGGGCAGTCACGACTACACGAGGATGCCGATAGCCGCGTCGGGCTCAGGTGGCGAAGTGCAGGCCGTTGCTACGACTGTCGCGTAACTGACGGCATCTCCGCACCGAACCCTAGGAGGAGTTCGGACAGGGCGACCCACCACTGTGTCGGTCGGGAAAACCTGGCCCAGCTGAAGAAGGGCAGGCGTGCTCCCTGCCGACATGGGGGGGCGGAAGTCCGTGCCGCTGTTGAGAAGGAGGCGCGGCCGGGCGCGCGACCAGAGAGCCTCGGCCGGATGTGGACGCTGTCCCGCTGTGTTATTGCTCCTGCGCGCTTTGTAAGGTTCATGTTCATGGCGATGTGGAACCCACCAGCGGCCGTGGCCCAGCCGCAGCCTTCAGCGGTCTGGCAAGCGCCGACCGAGATCGAGCGAAAGCTTTACGAGGCAAAGGCGCGCGGTGACTGTTCCACCGATGTCCTATTGGAGCCCGGTCGTCGGCCAGTGGTGCGAAGTCGTCCTGACAGAAGGCGTCCTGCCGGCCCCCGTCCCCGATCCAGTGTTCGGACTCATTTCCCTGGGCGTCTTCGCCGAATCGTGGGGCAGCGATGAGCGGTGGCTGGCAGTCAACCCGGGCACGCCATGTGAGGCGTACTTCCCACCCAATCCGGGGTTGTGGAAGGCACATGCCGACCGGGCGAAGGGGTCGGACGTGCAGCGTGGCACTCTGCGAACCCTACGGGTGGGTGCCCCGCTCCAGGGTCCCGTCGCCCACGGGCTGGGGTGCGGGGCGCTGATGAACGTCGCCAACGGAGCCCTGTGGAACGCCATGGGCACCCACGGCAACGGCTACTTCCTGGAGCGCAAAAGCCTGGAACAGTGGTGGGGAGTAACCGACCAAAGCAGCTGGCAAGGTGCACTGGACGGCCTCCTCAAAGGCAGGGGTGTCAGGGGCCCATGGGAGTTCGTACTGGAGATTCGCAGCTCCCTGTCCCAGCAGTTCGGGGGCCAGGTCGATCCGGCACTGTGGCGGGAGACGGCTGAAAAGGTGTTGCTCCGCAGCGCTGCCGAAAGAGGCGGTACGGTCGACGCCGAGCTTGCCGGGGTGAAGCAGCTGATCGGCCGTATTACGCGCTACGAAGGCCGATTTCGCGCGGACGGCATCCTTGCCGCCAACAGTCGCGTGCGGTCCGCGCTGGCGTGGGACTACGGACGGGCTTCCTGCATGGCCCGCTGGGGAATCGGCGCCCGCTTCACGGATATCCCGGAGGCTGAACAAGCCGTAGTGCACGTCTCTCGTCTGAGCCAGATGACCTACAACTCCTGGGAAGAATTCGCGGCCGGCTACATCCTCGGGCGCTGCCTGCACTTCGACGACGAGCAATTCGGGCACTGGTACACGCAAATGCTCCACGCCCATCAAGTGCTGGCCACCCACGCCGAAAGCCCCTGGCGGACCATCTCCTGGGCCTGACACGCGTAGGACCACACCCCGCATCCCCTCGATCGGCCACCCACGCTGCCACGCCCCACGGCGGCCGCGGTCGGCAGTGCCCTGACGGAAGGTTGTCGGCCTCCAGGAACATCTGTGGTGGCGCAAGGTGGCTAGAGTGCAAAGTCTGACGCCTCCCAGCCATAACGTCTGCCGTCCGCGAGGGAAGGTCGCCGCAACCGATGGCTGCGGGTATGCGTTCTTTTCATCAGTGAAGGCCTCACGTGACGCTGTGGGCTGACGGGCTGTCGGGGATGGACGTTGGAGGGGCGAGCGTGAGCGTGTCGGTTGGAAGCTCACGGCCATTGTGACTGCGGTGGTCGGCGTCGTGTCGACATCACTGACTGGCTGCTGGACAGCCCTGATACCGGCCAGCTGGTCGGCGCCTCGGTGCAGACCGCCACTGGCATCGCCGCCCTGCTCTGGGCGTTATTGCAACGGCCGCCGGCCCGAGTTCCGGGCCCGGAGGGCCTGGCCCTCGGCACCGGGAACGCCGACCAACACCCCGAAGCCCAGGAAGACGCGCTCCGCGCGGCCAGCCCGCCGCGGCGGGCGCCACGCACCAGGGCCACCGCCACTGACCCAGTGCTGAGGGGCTGGTGAGACTTGGTCACTCGCATCAGCCACCAGATGCGCCGCAGGTCCACCGCCTGCGGCGCATCGCCAGTTCCGGCCCCGCCAGGAGACCTGGACGCGGCCAACTGCGACTGTTAGACCCGCTCGTACTCGACGTCGGTGTCTTCGCAGCCAGCGGCGAGTTGGCGCAGTGTGTCGCGCTCCGTGCGGTCGACGGTCAGGGACCAGCGGAGCTTTGTGCCGACCCAGTCGGAGAGGTAGGTGCACTGGGCGTCTGCGGCCGGTGGCGTCCACTCGGCGGGGTCCTGGTCGGCCTTTTGGCGGTTGCTGCGGGCGGTGACGGCGACGAGAGAGCGTTCAGCGCCGAGGTCGTTGGCGTAGGCCTGACGGCGAGCCGCGGTCCATTGGGAGGCACCCGAGTCCCAGGCTTCGGCCAGGGGCACCATGTGGTCGATGTCGAGGCCCGAGGGGCCATCGATGATGGTGTCGTCGTAGTAGGAGAACCAGGTCCCGCCGGTGAGCCTGCAGCCCGGACCTACGGCGGGCGGGGTGAGGGCTTCGGCGAGCAGGACTTCGGCCCGAGTGTTGCAGCCGTCCTTGTCCTCGTCGATCCGATGCTTGAACTTCGAGCGCTCGTAACCGTCGCGGGATTCGGCGGCGTGGGGGAGGGCTTCGATGGCGTCGTGGAGGCTGAGCGTCTCGGCGGCGTGCGCGGGGACGGCGGTAGCGAGGGGCAGCAGTGCGAGGGCCGCAGCTGCGAGGGCGTGGGCAGTCGTCTTGATCACGGTCTGTTGATAGCGCCGGCGCGCTGACCGCCGTGCAGGATCCGGATGGCGGTCACTCGGGGGAGTGGGTAGTCATACCGGCCCCGATAAACTCACGTAGGTGTCCCTGCTTGGCCAGCTGAAGTCGGCAAGCCGCTACGGCACCAGCTCCACGAGATCGATCGCCTGGGGCAGGAAGTCAGTTGTCGCGGCTGTAGGAGGCTGCGGTTCAGTCCGTCGACAGGAGCCCCGGTGACTCATGATGAGGCGCTCATGGAGCTGAGCCGTCTCGCGCACGAGCGAGCGTTCGGCGGATACTTCGGGTCCGACACGCTGATTCAGGCCGGTCTGGACGCACTGCTTGCAGGGGTCGAGAGCGAGTCCCTTGCGATGCTGGCCGGCCTCGGGCGCAACGAAGAGCTCGAGGCGCCGGAACTCTTCGAGCGGGTGCTGTACGAGCTGGGGCTCGACGTCGACGTTCCCGCCGATGCCCGGGCAGCGAGGTGGGCCCTGGCCTACTGGCTCGCCGGTCAAATGGTGGACGGTTCCCTCGCCCCTGCGGCCGGCGCCTTCCGGATCTGGCGTGACGTCGCCTGGGACCTCGATTACCCGGACGCACTGCAGCCGCTCGTCGTGTGTGCCTACAACCTCGACGACTGGCACGACAGCTGGGGCGTACCAGTTGAAAAGCTCAAGAAAGAAGCGATCGAGGCAGCAGCACACTTCCTGGCCCAGCAACCACAGGCTGAGCACGACTGAGCCCCAGCTTCGGTTCCCCAGTTGACGCGCCCCGTCGTGATGGGTAGACCCATGGAGCTGAGTGAGTTCGCGGTTGTGTCGCTTGAGCTTGGCGTTGCGGGCGACGAGCCTGTCGTAGCGGGTCGGTTCGGCTGGGCGCCTGGCGTCGGCGGTGCTGACCGGAGGGCGGCGATGTCGGGGAAGTGGCGGCGGAACGTCGTATTGCTCATGCCGAACTTGCTGGCCAGGGCCAAGACACTCGGTGGGGTGCCGTTGTCGTCCGCTCGCTGGCTGAGTTCTTCCAGTGCTGCCCGGACCCGGGTTTCGGAGGGGGAGTCGACGCGGCGGGGCATGCGGTCTCCGGGGTGCTGATGTTGCGACTGAGGAACGCCGTGATCTCGGCCCGCCGTGACACGAGGCGGTGCTGCATGAGGGGTGGCAGCGGTGGCCGTGCCGCCAGGCGCCGGTCGGCCGTTTGGTGACGATGGCTGGTTTCGGACTGTGTCACCAGACGCCCTATCGACAACTAAGCGTAACCACGTGAATGCTCTTGGTTGCCACGGGGGGAGTTGATCAACCGAGGAGGGTGGCTGATGGCGGTTGAAGTATTCGCGGGTTCTTCTCGTTTCTCACTCTGTTGGCCTTCCTGGAGGAGAAGAGAATGTCAGATCGAATCGAGTCGGCGCCGGCGGAGTTCACCCCGAGCGAGAGCGACTACGTTCCCGAGCCCCACCCAGAGGGGATGGTTGAGCGGGTCAGCGGCGAGAAGCGGTTCTTGGTCATTCACGGGATTTGGTCGCAGGGCGCCTCGAACAACGCCTCGGCTGCGGCAGTGCGCGACACGACACTGGGCGATGGCACAGGCAGGTTCCCCGACTACATCAGGCAGAGCACCGGGGGCCACTTGCGGGTGGTCGGTGACTTCGTCGGTGACCTCGATCTCGGCGCCCGGCCCGCCAGCTGCGACCACTCGGATCAGCTGGCGAACGCGCGACGGCTGGCCCAGCAGGCCGGGTACGACTACCGCGAGTACGACTACACCTTCTTCGCCAAGCCCTACAGCAGCGCCTGCAACTGGGGCGGGCTCGCGGCGATGCCGGGGAACTGGTCCATCGCCAACGGAAATGGCGGTTCCCTGTCGGTGTGGACCCACGAGTTCGGCCACAACCTCGGCTTCGCTCACATCCGGGAGCGGATCGACTGCCCGATGCAGGACGAGGTCGTTGATGTCGACGGGTGCACGTCCAAGGGCAGTGGGGGCGATACCGGCGACACCATGGGAGCCGGAGGTACGGCGCGCTATCCCACCATCTACCGTTCATTCCACGGCTGGTGGAACGGGCAGGAATCGGTGAAGATCACCCGCACCGGCACCTACCAGCTTCGGGCGCTGGGCACCAGCGGCGTTCAGGAACTGCTCCTGCCGGTCGCTGGAGGAGATGTGAGTCTGGAGTATCGACGGCACAACCCCCAGTATGAGACCCGTGATCCGATGTACTTTGAAGGTATCTCGATGCGGCAGCCCCGTGTGAGCGGCCGCGTCATCACGAACGAGATCATCGATGGCTCACCCCATATCGCCGGCCTGCACAAGGTGCTGCAGCTCGGCCGGTCGGCGGAATTCCGCGCATCCGGCCTAATGGTCAAGACCTGTGCGCTCACGGAATCACATGCCGAGGTAGCGGTCGCCTTCCAAGGCGATCCACTGCCCAATTAAGACAACCGCCCCGACATACCGCTTCACTCAGTTGGTCACTGACCGACTATGCACAATGTTGGAGGAATCCGTGCGCGACGTCCGGCGTGCCCGCAGTGGGGCCCTGCGAACCAGCGGACTCCTGAGCGAAGTGGCGGCCAAGTACGACCAGGTCACCCGGCTCATCGAACGGCACGCAGCGGATGAAGCCACGGAGACGGACCTGCTCGCCGCGCTGCTGGTGATCCGGACGCTGCGCGACAAGCTGCAGCTCGATGAGGGACGCATCATCGGCGCGCTGCGCGCCAAGAAAGTCACCTGGGCGCGAGTGGCCACCGCGCTGGAGATGCGCACCCGTCAGGCCGCCGAGCGCCGCTATCTGCAACTGCGCACCGACCTCGATGACTCGTACGGCGACTCTCTGAACCAGGCCGACCGCGTGGACTACTACCGGTCCCAGCGCGACCGCCGCGCCGAGGCCCTGTGGGCCGACAGGCACCAGGACGAGATCGTTGCCCTGGCCCGCCGGCTCCTGGCCATCCCCGATCTGCAGCAGCGAGCCGACCGGTCCGCCAACGCGACGAGTGCCAACGCCCAGGCCGCAGAACTCGCCGCGAAGGCCGGCAAGCCCACACCGGAGCCCGCATCCATGCCGTCGCCCGGCCTGCTCGCCGAGTGCCTGCCAGACAGCACCGATGCGACCTCGCCGACCCCCGCGGAGCAGAAGCGGATGCACATGCTCTTCGGCCTCATCGGACACGCGGTCGACCCCGGTTACATCGACCTGAGCGACCACGACGGCATCGTCCGCGACATCCGTCAGCTCTACCGCGACGCCGGCCCCGCCGCCCCCCGCGTCCGCTACGAGCGCTCGCCGAACCACAGAAAGTAGGCGACGGAGGTGGGGGTGCCGCAGCTGCCCCAGCGTACCGGCCCTGCGACCTGGCCTTTCTGGGCGGCGCAGCCATCCCTCGGTGCTGGCTCGCTGCTGTTCGCGTACGGCAGCCCGAGTGTCCACGCGGCAGTCGCCCCGCCGGGCTGCCGTCGCTAGCGGGGCGACTGATAGGCCGCCCCCTGACAAGCCGACTGTCAGCAGCTCCCTTTCATCGTGGACGCCACTCCTGCTGGTAGTCAGGATGCCGCGCATACGGCTGCGCGAGCAGTGCCAGGGCGTGGCTCAACGCAGCGGCCTGGCCCTCCAGCCGGGCGGCATCGACGAGGTCATCCGTCTGCACCGGAATACCTTCCGCCGTCATTTCCGCGACCCGCCGTGTGGCACCGGCGGCCAGGATGGTTGCCCTCTCGCAGGCGTCCACGACGGCCTGCCTGGAATTCACTTCGGCGACGACCGACTGCCAGTTCTGCATCCGAAGCGCCATCGCGCTCTGGCGTTCTTCGGTGCAGCGGGCCCGCAGAAAGTGGATGAGGTCATCGATCAAGACAGTCCTTCGGAGCAGGAAGGGCCGCTGTTTGGACGGCCCCCTTAAGTCAGCGCGCGGAGGCGGGAACGTGTCACATCAGGACATTAGGTACCACAGCACCCCGTCGACACCGCATCAGCATTCGCGCATGAGTGAGGTAGTCCTCTGGTCCGGGAGTGGTCAGCCCAGGCACAGCACGCCTGAGGCGTCGCAAAGAGCCTGAAGTGCACATAGCCGGCTGATTACCTCATGCCGAGCTTTTCGCCCAATCGACTAGCCGGGCCCACCAGCCACCCCCCGATCGGTTTGATGAACCCTCTGAGCACCGAGGGACCCGTGCGTGTCGCGGCGACTCACCCTGCCGGGCCGGCGCCGATTCCGATCGAGTCGTCGCCTTCACTGCGCGCGCACCCCTGCGTTCCGCAGACTCACACGTGCACCGCTGAGCCGTCGGCACATCCATGAGCACTTGGTCCACATGCCTCCCGCAGCCCTCATAGGTCATCTTCCGGCACGACCGACAGACAGCACGCTGACACATGATTCTTCTCCATTAGCTCTTCATTTGATATCCATGATATTCACGCCACCATCACAAGGAACTCCAGCGCTTTCACCCGATCCGCAAACAGCTAGCTCATATCGGCACGGCCGCGACTATGGGGTCGAATAGCGGTCCAAGTGACCTTATTGTCGGTTATGAATATCCGGACATGAGGGGTAGGCGCTGCATATCCGTCGCGTGGAGTATCTCACCAAGTAGCGCCAAGTGGTCTGATTGAAAAAATACCTTGAATTTGCTCGGGGCATCGAAACAGTGATTGCATCCCGCACGGTCGCGGAATGGAGGCGCAGAGCTTTATTTTCGCTGCCCGTCACCGCGTTGCCTTGCAGATCGTCGACCGGGCGCGGCAAGGGCAAGAATCGAGAACGGCAACCGCTCTTCCCAAACGGGTGGTGTGCGCCGATCAGGAAGGAGCAACGTGAGTTGCTCACACGCCGTAGGATGCCCCCTTTTCCCCCTACTTAGGGCGAGCTTGCAAGGTTGGCGCGAATACTACTGCGACAGCGACGATCGGTGGCTCGACTGTGCGCGCTACCAGATGTCACTCACCGGCGAGCGCGTGCCGATCAGCTTGCTGCCCAGCGGAGCCCGCGCGCGACACCTCGAAGACGTCACCGAGGCGGCCCGGTCCGGAGCCGTCAACCAGCCAGCGCCCGCCCGCCCCTATGAGCAGTCAGGACCTGGAACCGTGACACCGGGGGCCACAGCCCACTTCGGGGCGACGTCTCCGCCAGCACCTGTCTGGCATCACCAACCGTCACCGCCCCACCAGATTCCCCAGCCCTCCAACGGCCTCGGTCGACGAGCGCGGCAAGCTCCCAGCTCGAAGCGCGGCTGGTTGGCTCGGTTTGCCGATTGGATGAGAGGACCCGCATGAGTACCTACTGGCCCTGGTGGGCGGGCGCTATCGGGCTCGCTCTGGTCACCATCAACCACACCCTCATCACCGATCGGTCTCTCGGGGTGTCGTCCGCATGGGATCGCGTGTTGCACTGGCGCCGCGAACGCCACCTCGAGCAGATGGACGAGGAGTTCACCGACGATCAAGCTCTCGTCGAGGCGCTCGCCGCAGCTACAGCGGAGCACTTCGGTACCGGCACCGGCGCGTCCACCATGACGCAGGCTCCGTACGAGAAATCGCAACCGCTCGAAGCAGACATCGAAGCGGCGGCGGATGACAGCCCCGCAGCCACAAACCGGCGCCCGGCCCCGCTGGTAACCCAGGCTGCCCTGCTGATATCAGTCTTCCTCGGCGGGCTGATCGCCGCGGTCACCTCCGGGCGGTTCCACCTCCGCTACGACATGGGTCCGGGTTTTCGGGACCTGGTCACCGCCAATCCGACCGCCATGATCGCCGTGCTGTTCGTAGGAGGCGTGCTGGTCGGCTTTGGCACTCGGCTGGCCGGTGGGTGCAGCTCCGGCCACGGACTTAGCGGCTGCGGCCGTCTGCGCCCGGTCAGCCTCGTCGCGACCGCTGTGTTCTTCGGTACCGCCGTCGTGGTGTCGTTCCTCCTGTGGAAGGTGATCTGATGCGTACCCGGGGCGCGATTCTGCTGGCCAGCATCATCACAGGACTGGCCCTCGGCTATACCGTCACCAACATCGGCTTCGGCGATTACGCGGAGCTGAACCGCATGTTCACCTTCCAGGACCTGCGCATGTTGCTCTCCTTCGCCGGCGCTGTGGTGATCATCGTGTGCGCGTTCGCTCTGCTGCGGGTCCGCCGCACCCCAGGGCGGATCCACGCCGGCGTGATCCCCGGCGCGGTGTTGTTCGGTACGGGCTGGGCGATCTCAGGTGGGTGCCCTGCAATCCCGATCATCCAGATCGCCAGCGGATACCTGCCTGCCCTGGTCAGCATCATCGGCGTCATCGTCGGTATGCGACTGTGCCGCTGGGCCAACGGCCGATACTTCCACCTCGACCGCGGCTCGTGCGGGCTGTAACCAAGGACGCCCACCCACACGAGCCGTGGAGGCAGGGGCTCTCGCTTTGGCGATCCCCCCCCGACATCCTGCGGCACCCCATGCACTCCTCGGCCTGGGGTGCCGCAGACCCGGCTGCTGTGGGGCTCACCAGAGGACGAAGAAAAGTGCATGATTCGCAGCGTGGTCGCGGCGGCTTCAAGTAGCGCTGTCCACAAGAGCGATGGACTTGTGCCCCTCTCTCCACCAGTGACATTCCAGGGGCACGGCACGCTGGATCAAGTGACCTGATCATGGGGTCGAGGCAGATGTCGTCCTGCCATGCCTTGCACTTCGCCAGCCAAGCATCGCGTTCGGCCTCTCGGCCGCGTTGGGTGAGGGGTTCTGTCGTCAGGCTGCGGCGGCTGAGAACGGATTGCGGCATCGATGAGGGCTATGCGCACTTCCGGTCCACAGTATTGCCATTGCTCGGCGACGCGTCGGGCGGTGGCATGGCCCAGCTGCTGAATGAGAAGCAGTGGGCGTCCTGTAGATCCGAGCGGGGCCGCGCCACTTCCAGGAGTAGCTTCGTCGGCCCAGCTGCTCTGCGGCTGTCAGTAAGTGCTCAGCCGTGACGACGGGCGTGGCCAGTACAGCCTTGAGCACCTGCTCGTCGTATTGCCTTCCGAATGACCGTGTTGCGGGTTTCGTTGCTTACGTCCGGCCGGGAGGAGAAGCGCGCAAGTTGGAGTGCCCTGAGGGAGACGCTAGTGCCCGGATCGGAATCGATCACTGAATTGGTGCTGATTGGTCCTGCGGCGCAGCAGCCGATAGCGGTCTGCGGTCAGCACGTACCCGCACCCCCCTCTGTGAGACCCGACACCTGCTGTGCGGCTCAGGTTATCCACCACTGCAACAGGCACTGTCATCTGCTCACGAGGGATGAGGCCGACGCGGGCGGGGGCTCCAGAGGGGAGCGGTGCCGCCCGCGCCGGGCGGCGGATCCGCAGGCACGGGGGGAACCGTCGGATCCGCATGGGCCGATGACCAGTCGGCTACTTCTACTGCGTCACCGGTTAGTTCCTCGTTACACCCGCACGGCCAGGTGCCTGGAAGAGCACATATGTCCTTACGTATCGGACGTATCGCACAGCCGAGTAACGTGACAGCACCCTGCGACGCAGAACGGCATGCGGGCGCGCATGGTCGTCCCCGTATGCGATCACGGTCAGGGTGACTCCTGTGGGGGGTGGCCACCCTGGCCGCGATCGGTCCCGCCGCCTAGACGCTGCGTGCGTCAGATTGCGACTCCCGTGAGCCACAGTTTCGAATCCGTGTCCGTAGGTGATCGGTACTCCCGCAGCGGCGGCGGCACCCCCGCAAAGCGGACGGCCCTGATCATCCACACGATTGCCGACATAGCCGCCGCGTTCTTGGGGCTCTGGATCGTGTTCCACCTGCTCGACGCGAACCAGGGCAACGTCTTCGTCCAGTTCGTGAAGGGCGTGGCCGACTCGCTCGCCTGGTGGGCGCGGGACATCTTCACCATGGACACCGAAGGGCTGCGTGTTGCCCTCAATTACGGTCTGCCTGCTGCGATCTATCTGCTCGCCGGACACCTGATCGCCGGGCGGGTGCGCCGCCTCTGACCAGGCCCGGACGCCGGGCCGGGGCAGGGCGTTCTTGACGGGCGCGGCTCCCTTGCCCGGTGCTGAACCGACTGCAGCAGCGAGGCTCCTCATGCAACGCCGGCGTGGGCGTCGGTGACATCGACGGGCGACGGCAAGACGGACCTTGTCTCCCGCGACACCAGCGGCAAAGTCTACCGCAACAGCATCGACGGCAAGGGGTCGTTCAGTGCCCGTGCGCAGATCACGACGGGCTGGCAGGGCTACAAGGGGCTGTTCTGAGCAGGTAGTTGACCGATGAGTAGATAGCCGGTGTTGGGGCCCGTGCGACTCGATGCCGTACGGGCCCTTTGCCGTTCGTCAGGCACCTGTCAGGCAGCCCTCAGGCGCCCGCCACGCAGAGGTCAGGCATCATCCGCAATCGCCCAGCCCAGGCGGGGCGGTGGTGCTGACTGGTGCTGTCGCGGGTGCCTGCTGAGACACGCCGAGCAGTCGACAGGCATCCCCCTGGCTTACCCGCAGGTCCTCGGACAGCGTGCGAGCGGCATCGGCGAGTGCCTTGTGCTCTGCGGCCTCGGTCGCGGCGCGCTGTCTGCGTGCGGCCAGCACACTCTCCAACAGTGCGGCGACCTCCGGAACCACCAGCGTCAAGCCGACCGTCTCCGGTTGAACACCCAGCGCTTCAACGATGGCGTCGCGCCATGTCCTCAGCCTCGTCGAGAGTGCGGGCGGAATTCTCTCGTGGGCCGGAAAGCGTGAACCCCGGGACGATGGGTCCCGGGGAACGCCGTGGAGAGATGGCCGCGGTCAGAGACCCGTGGTCTGCACCGTGACCAGGCCGGCGACCTGTGAGGTGGGCAGGGCGGGGGCGAGGGACTGGGCGGTCCCGGCGACATCGCCGACGCTTACGGCGGCGCCGTGACCGGCGACCTCGCCACCGGCGCTGGCAATGCCGCCGGCAATGGCGTCAAGCTCGCTGTCGGAAATCTCGCAGACGTCTATCTCCGGGGTGAAGCCGTTACGCATGGCGTGCCTTCCCTTCAATGCTGTGGATTTTGGACTCGCACCGACCCGGGTGACGGTAATGTCAATAAGGCCGGTTCCACGGCCGCTGCCCACTCGACAATAGTGTCGATGGCGACGGTTCGTGCTCGCAAGATGCAATCACGTGGGCGGAGTGCCGGGCAACTTACCGTCCGGTTTTTTACCTACCGGAAATTCGCCGCAAAAATTCATCTGACCTGCGAATTTGTCCGTCTCCGGGTGGCGAATCACCGCGCATGCCCTCTACGGGACAACCTTCCGGGGAAAGCCCCCCACATGCCCACTGCGGGCATATCTGCATGTGCGGTCGGGTGATCGGCCGGGCGGCGGCTTCCCGGTGAGCTGAGATGACATGAGATGTCGCTATCGATGAGATGTTTTCCCTTGCGGGCAGATGTTTCCCTCTTGCCGTGGATTTTTTTGCAGGCGACCTCAAACGGTTTTTAGGGGCGGTGGTCGGAAAACGCGTGCGATCGTGACCGCGCCCGTCGCGACCGTGCTCCGCCGTCCGGCATTTATTCCCTGTTTCGGGCGTTACGGTCCGATGGTGCTGGTGGCGTGTTTCTTGGCGTGGGTGCCGGGGCGCACGATGGAGTTGACGACGACGGAGACGTCGGTGAGGCCGAGTTCCTCGAGCAGCGGCGCGTACGCCAACGCCAAGCGGCCGGGCGCCCCCGACGGGCGGGCGGCCTCGCAGGAGCTGGCCGGGAAGGCTGCCGTCACTGGCCGCCAGACCTGTCCCGACGGCGACATCTGCCGGATTCTCCGGCTCACTTGGCTGCCGGTGCTGTCGAGGATGCGGGGGTGCGTGAGAGTGCGATCATGGCGGCGTCGTCGCCCAGGCTGCCGTCGCTGTGGGCGAGCAGGTCATCGCGGATGTGCCGGAGGAGCGCCTCGACGCCGTCGCCGTCCCACGATGCGATGCGCTCGGCGAGCGGGTAGAAGGCGCCTGCGCGATCGCGGGCCTCGATGACGCCGTCGGTGTAGAGCAGCAGGAGGTCGCCGGCCTCGAAGGGGAAGGTTTCGACGCGGTAGCCGGGGTCCGTGAATTCGCCGAGGCCCAGTGGTGGTTCGGGTTGGCGGACCTGGAGTGGTGTGACCTGGTGATTGCGTAGGAGCAGGGGTGGTGGGTGTCCGCAGTCGATGAGATGGATGACAGGTTCGTCGTCGGGGATGTCGAGGAGGGCGGCGGTGACGAAGTCCTCGTCGGCGTCATGGTCGGTCTCGGTGAGCTCTGCCAGGCCGCGGCTGACGCTTTCCTCCAGGTAGCGGGTGAGTTCGGCCAGGGTGGCGTGTTGGTGGGCCGCTTCACGGAATGCGCCGAGGAGTAGTGCGGCGTCGCTGATGGAGCTCAGTCCCTTGCCGCGAACGTCGCCGATGATCAGTCGGGTTCCGTCGTCGGTTCGGGCGGCGGCGTAGAGGTCGCCGCCGATGTGTGCCTCGGCCTCGGCGGCCAGGTAGACGGAGGCGACCTTGAGAGGGCCGATGCGGCGAGGGAGCGGGCGTAGCAGGACGCGCTGTGCCGTCTCGGATACCGAGCGCACCTGTGTCAGCTGCTGGTGGTGGCGCTCGCGCAGCTCGCAGAAGATCACGATGACCGCTGTGACGATCACGAGGGCGAGGATTTGCATCTGGTGGTTGAGCGTGATCCATCCGCCACGCACCAGGGCGATGATCAGTTGGGCCACTACGGCCAGGGCCCCGATCGACGCCACGAGCCCGGCCCCGCCGATAGCGGCCGTGATTGCCGGGGCTGCGACCAGCAAGGGGCCGAGGTGAACGTCAGGCGGGGCGAGGATATCGACCACCGTGACGACCACGATCAGGCCGAGGGGGAACACCACCAGTACATGACGGGGTCGCCACGACCGACGGAGAACCGATGGCGGCTGCCGCAGGCGCACATCTCCTATGTACACCGTCGGCGGCTCGGCGGCCCGCCGACGCCGCCGTCGGCTTCAGGGGGTGGGCTGGCAGGCCGTGACCATCGATCCGTGCTTCGGGAGCTGAGCAGACATCCCAGGCAGCGGGCGCGGTACCGAGGGCGAGCGGGGCGAAGAGGTGGCGTGGCTGAGTGGTCCGGCCAGGGCGCCGAGGCTAACGGCGCGAGGGCGCGGCGATGGTGAGGGCATCCAGCTCAGGGCAGTGAGCCAGTACTGCCTTGAGCTGGAGGCGCTCAGCTTCGGGCAGGTTGTCCGGGTGCCGCAGGATCCATCCGGCGACGGTGCGTGGCGACCGCGGCCGCGGGTTGATCGGCTGGGCGAGGTCCGCTTGGGATAGATGTACGCGCACGGCACCGTAACCACCCTTGTAGCCGCGGGCGATGATCTTCCCCCCGGTTCCCGGCATTGGTGCAGCCCTGGGCCCATCGTTCGTCCAGGTACGGCTTGAAGTCGTCGAGCTTCGTGGGCCGGCTCTGTCATTGCCCCTGGAAGAGGTCTTCTGGGGCGGCGGAGTCGGCGAGGCGTTTGACGGTCCGGTGGGTCATGTGGAGCTGGCTGCCGATGGCACGCCTGCTGTGGCCCTTGGCCAGTAGCGCGTGGACGGTGGTGTGCCTTTCGCGGGTGGGGTCGGCGCACCGGTGCTCTGTTGGCCATGGTCATGGTGATGTGGTCGGTGCGTCGGCGGCCTGAGGAGCCAGGTCCCACTCAACCCGTCGCCCAGCACGGCCGAACTTCACAACTCCAGGGGGCCAGGGGGCTGTTCGAACTTGGGTTACTGTGGTGCGACAACTGGCATCGGGTCTCGACCCCGGACGTCTGCGGAGGTCTGGACCACGGCGTGCCGCATGACCCCCGGGAGTCGGCCCGTTTCCCGGCGTAGCGCCGCCGATGCTGACTTTGTACTGACTTGCTGACCCCGAAATACCCTCTGACCTGCAACGATGCCTTGCTGTGTCTCTTCGGGTTCCACTGGCACCGCCCCATCCAGGCCCGCGCCAACAGCCCCATGGTGTGCTCGGGTTGCTGCTCCGTCTTCCGGCGCGACGACCTGATGACCTTCGGCGGCTTCCCCGAGCGGACCATCGTCGAAGACATGGATTACACGTGGTCCCAGCAGATCGCGGGCAGACGCGCGGTCTACGTCTCCGACGCGGTCGCGCTGGCTGCCGACCCCGAGGACCTCACCTACCTCCGCAAACAGGTCTGGCGCTGGATGGCCGGCTTCTGCCAGAACGTCCGGCTCCACCTCGGGCGGCTGATCCGCCACAAACCCTTGCTGGCGGTCTGGGTGCTGCTCGCCCTCCTGGAGATCCTCACCGCGCCCTTGTGGTGGGCGACTCCGTTCTTGCTCGTCGCAACAACCGACCAGCCACCCGCACTCGCCTTCGCCTGGTGGGCCGGCGCCGAACTGCTCCTGACGATCCCACCACTCCTCTACGCCGCCCGCCGCCGCAAACTCTCCCTGCCCACAGTGCTGTTGAACATCCCCTGCGTCTACGCAACCAAGGCCGTCAACCTCGTCTACGCCTGGAAGGCCCTCATCGTCGAACTGCTGCTGGTACCCCTCCACCTGGCACGAGGCCTCACCGTCTACGAGAAGGGAAGGGCCGACCACCGGCCGACGCGGACAGCTCTCGCCGGGGCGGGGTGAGGCGCGGGTAGGCGTCCTGCCGGCCACTGGAATCAAGGCAGATGACCCGAGGGCGCCGCCGGGGCGACAAAGACTCCGGCGGCCCCGAGGGGCCATATCCCGCCGCCCACGAACGCGTCACGGGCGGGGCAGGGAAAGCCGCGCCTACCGTGCTCGGGGCGGGTCGTCCGGCCGGGTCGTCCGGCCGGGCCGAATCCGACCGGCTGCGGTCACCGCCCGGGGGTCGGCCTGCCCCCGCCCGAACGTTGCTCCTTCCCCTTGTGCAAAGAGAGGTATCGAACGTGCCAACAGGCCGTCGGGCGGCGCGAGGTCGAGGCGTCCCGTCAGGCGGCGCGCGGTCGAGGCGTCCCGTCGGGCGGTGTGACCCGGGCGCCCGGCGGGGCGGAATTCCATGGTCGGGTCGTCGGCGCGGCTCCTATGATGGCCAGCCCTGACCACTGGCGGCCACGGCCGCACTATCCGCGCGGCAGGGCAGTGAATGTCCGTCGACGCACCCCTAAATGACTGCTGATCACATACCGCACACCTTCCAGGTCGATCTCCGGGGCCTGGTGGATCTGCTCTCCCACCACCTCTACTCCAGCCCCCGGGTCTATCTGCGCGAACTGCTGCAGAACGCCGTGGACGCCGTCACCGCACGCCGCGCCGAGCAGCCCGACAGCCCTGCCCGGGTGCGGCTGCACGCGGACGCCGGGGGGCTGCGCGTGACGGACACCGGGATCGGGCTGACCGAGGCCGATGTGCACAGCCTGCTGGCCACCATTGGCCGCAGCTCCAAGCGCGACGGCCTGGAGTCGGCCCGTGCCGACTTTCTCGGTCAGTTCGGCATCGGCCTGCTGGCGTGTTTCGTCGTCGCGGAGGAAATCCGCGTCGTCAGCCGCTCCGCGCGAGACCTCACCGCCCCGCCCGTCGAGTGGACGGCCCGCGACGACGGCTCGTACACCGTGCGTACGCTGCCCGGAGACGCGCACCCCGAGCCCGGCACCACCGTGCACCTCACGGCCCGGCCCGGCGCCGCCGAATGGCTCGCCGAGGACCGGGTACTGAGCCTGGCCAAGGACTTCGGGACGCTTCTGCCCTATGACGTACGGGTGGGGGAGGAGCCGGTCACCGACCGCCCGGCCGTCTGGGAGCGCGGCTACCCGAACCCCGCCGCACGCCGTGTCGCCCTCGCCCGCCACTGTCATGAGCTCTTCGGTTTCACCCCGCTCGACTCCATCGACCTCGATGTGCCGGTCGCGGGCGTACGCGGTGTCGCCTACGTCCTGCCGTCCGCCGTCAGCCCCGCCCAGCGCGCCGGGCACCGGGTCCACCTCAAGGGCATGCTGCTGACCGAGCGGGCCGATGAACTGCTGCCCGACTGGGCGTTCTTCGTCCGCTGTGTCATCGACACCGACAGCCTGCGCCCCACCGCCTCCCGCGAGAGCCTGTACGCCGACGAGACCCTCGCCGCGGTCCGTGACGCCCTCGGTGCGCGCATCAAGGACTGGTTCACCGCACTCGCCGCCGGAGAGCCCGAGCGGCTCGCACAGTTCCTGTCCGTGCACCACCTAGGCGTGAAGTCGCTGGCCAGGCACGACCGGGACGTGCTGACCACCATGCTGCCCTGGCTGCCGTTCGAAACCACCGACGGGCAGCTGTCCTTGGAGGAGTTCGCCCGCAGGCACCCCGTCGTGCACTTCACGCGGACCGTCGAGGAGTACCGGCAGGTCGCCGCGATCGCCGCCGCCCAGGGCATCGGCGTCGTCAACGGCGGCTACACCTACGACGCCGAGCTCGTCGAACTGCTGCCGTCGGTACGGCCCGGCACCGATATCGCCGAACTCGACGCCGACACCGTCACCGCCCACCTCGACCCGGTCGACCCCGCTGAGGAACTGGCCCTGTCCGGATTCCTCGGCGCCGCCCGGAGCAAGCTCGACCCGCTCGGCTGCGACGTGGTGCTGCGCACCTTCCACCCGGTGTCCGTCCCCGCCCTCCACCTGGACGACCGCTCGGCCCGCCAGGAACGGGCCCGCGCCGAGGAAGAATCGCAGGCGGACGAGTTGTGGGCAGGCATCCTCGGCAGCCTGCGCGGCAGCGCACCGCGTGCCCGGCTCGTCCTCAACCACCACAACCCGCTGGTCCGCCGGATCGCCCGGATCGATGATCCGGAACTCGTCGGGACCGCCGCCGAGGCGCTGTACGGCCAGGCCCTGCTGATGGCCCCGCGCCCGCTGCGGCCCGCCGACTCGGCGCTGCTCAACCGTGCGTTCCTGGACCTGCTGCGCTGGGCCACGCACTCGGACGGCCAGGAGGAAAGCCGATGACGTACGAGAACGGCACGCCGCACACCGTCGAGTCGATCCGCCAGGCCCTGTGGGAGAACGACGCCGAGCCCAAGGGGCCGGCCCGCACCCACCGTGCCGAGGAACTCGTCGCCCTCGCCGAGACGGCCGGCGACCGGCAACTGCTCCTCGACGCACTGCTGGATCTGATCAGCGCCTACCAGTTCAGCTCGGAGAGCGGCAAGACGCTGGTGCCGTTCTCCCGGCTGCTGCGCATGTGGGACGAGAACCCCGGGGATTTCAGCGGCCCGGCACTCCACCGGCTCCACTGGCGATTCAAATGGATCATTTACAGCCTCACCGGCAACCCCGACATCCCGCTGGACGCCATCCGCCGCTGGCTCCCGGACATGGAGCGCCACTACCGCATCGCCGGGTATTCCCTGCGGCCGGTCCGCTCGGCCGAGTTCTACCTCGCCCAGCACCTCGGAGACGACGCCCTGGCCGCCCGGCTGCTGGAGGAGTGGACCGGCGCCGACCGGGACCGGATGAGCGACTGCCTGGCCTGCGAACTCAACGAGCAGGGCGAATGGCACGCGGACCACGCGGACGACGAGCGCGCCCTCGCCACCTGGGCACCCGTACTGAACGGGGAACAGTCCTGTGCGGAGCAGCCGCACCTCATCCTCGCCCTGTCCCTGGTGCCGCTGCTGCGTCTCGGGCGGTTCGACGAGGCCCGCCGCAACCATCTGCGGGGCTATCGCCTGGCCCGCGGCAACGGCAGCCTCGTACCGGCCCTCGCCCGCCACATCGAATTCTGCGCACTGACCGGCAACGAGGCCCGTGGCCTGGAGATCCTCGCCGAGCATGCGGCGTATCTCGACAACGACGGGGAACCGCTCTCCCGGCTGGAGATACTGAGCGCGGCGGCCTTGCTGCTGCGCCGTCTGGTGGAACTCGGCCACGCCGACCGCCCGGTGCCCTTGCCGGGCGGCATCACCGTCACCGCGGAACAGCTCCTGGCCCGTACGCGGGAAGCCGCCGACGGCCTGGCCCGCCGTTTTGACGAGCGCAACGCCACCGACCGGGTCGGCACACGGGTGGCCGCGCGGATGGCCGGCACCCCGTTCACCGACCGGCTCCCCCTCGGTGTCCGCGGCGCCCGGCTCGCCCCGGGGTCCGTCGCCCGGCCGAAGCCTGCGCCGGAGTCCGCGCCGGAGTCCGCGCCGGAGTCCGCGCCGGAGTCCACGCCGGAATCCGCTCCGGAATCCGCTCCGGTGGCGGCCGAGGCCGGCTCCGAGGACCTCGCCGCACTGCTGGCCGAGGCCCGGCGCCTCACCCTGGCCCAGCACCCGGACGCACGCGCCGCATGGCGGGCGGTGGCCGAAACCGCCGAACGGACCGGCACCGGACTGGACGCGTCCGCCAGCGCCGAGGTGACCTACCACGCCGCCGTCGACGCGCTCGACGACCCGGACACGGCCGTCTCGCTGTTCCGCCGGGCCGCCGAGCAGTTCGAGGCCGCGGGTGACCTTGGCGAGGGCGCCGCCGGCCGGGCCCGGGCCGCCTACACCACGGCGGTCTCCGGCCGTACGGAGAAGGGGCTCGCCGAACTCGACGCGCTCTGCGGACAGTTGCGCACCCTGCACGCCGACGGCCGGGCCACCGCCCGGCAGCTGACCGGGGCGCTCCTGGCTGCCGCCCGCGTCCGGCGGGGCACGCTCCCGTCGGCGCCGGACCCCGAGGCGGCCGCGGAAGCCCTCGCGGAGGAGCTCCGTGCGGTGCTCCGTCTCGCCGAGGAGCACCGCACAGAGGACCGGCGGATGCGCTCCCGCATCGCCGACACCTCCTGTCTGCTGGGCGGTCTGCTCGCCGGGCGCGGCGACGCCCCGCAGGCCGCGGAGCTGTTCGCCCGGGCGGTGGAGCTGTACCACGAGGCCGCCGCCCCCTGGTTCGCCGCGGAGGCCGAGGCCCGGCTCGCCGAACTCTCCCTCGCGCTGGGCCGTCCGGAACAGGCCGAGAAGGCCGCCCGCGCCGCCCTCGACCACGGCGCCGAGCTGCTCGAACCCCTCGGCCGCGCCCACCTCCACCTCATCCTCGCCGAGGCCCTGGCCGCCTCCGGTCAGGACGACAACGAGGTGGCCGGCCACGCCCTCGAAGCCACGCACTGGGCCGACGAGGCGGCCGGAAGCGAAGCGCTCGCCGCCTGGGCGCGGCTGGTGCTCGGTGGCGCCCTGCTCCGCCTCCGGCGCTTCGACGAGGCGGCATCCGTCCTGGAGAGTGCGCTGCCGGACCTCCAGGAGCACCACCAAGAGGGACAGGTCGTGCAAGCCCGCTGGTGGCTCGGCGAATGCCTGGACGCGCTCGGCGACCACCGGCAGGCCAGTGAACAGTTCCTGTTCGCGGCCGACATCGCCAAGGGCTGGGACGGACAGCGCGACCACGCCGTCCTCGCCCACCTCGCCGGCGACGCACTCAACGGCGCCGGGCTCAACGAGCAGGCCGCCGCTGCCTACGCCCGCGCCGAGGAACTCTGGCGCGGCCTCGGCCGGCCGCACAATGCGGCCCGCGCCGTGCGGGCCCAAGCCTGGCTCGCGCTGCGCGACGCCGGGCGCGGCCTCCCGGCCGCCCGCGATCTGATGGCCACCGCCGAGCAGTTGCTCACCGAGGCCGTCGCCGAACCGGCGGACGACGACAGCCACGCCATGCTGCGGACCGCACTCGCCGGCACCTACCGCCAGACCGGCGAACTGCTGGTCCGCGGCTGCGCGTCCGAGCCCGGCGACGAGGACCACGACGGCACGGCGCGGCACGCCTACGAGGAAGCCCTCGGCTACGCGGAGAAGGCGATCACTGTCCTGGCCCCGCTCGGCGAGACCGGTCGCCACGACCGCACCGGCGCCCAGCTGATGGCCGCCTGGCTGGAGGCCGACCTCGGCCGGAACTCCGCCGCCGACACCCGCGCCCGTGCCGTCCTGGACGACTACGGCGACGAGGACGGCAGCGGCCCGGACGCCACCGCGGAGCGGCGCCGGGCCGAGGCACGGGCCCTGCTCGACTACATCGGGTAGGCCGGATCCGTACGCGCGCCTGCGGGAAACGACGGTGCGGGGGAGGGTGGGGGAGCATTCCCATCCTCCCCTCCGCGCCGGATACCGCCGCGCCCCGACCGGTGCGTCCGGCGGGGTGCCGGCTTCCGCCCCTACGGGTGCGCGCACCCCCGCCGCTCTCACCCGCTGCGTTCCGCGCGCCGTGCGCGGAAGCGGCGCACGGCATCGCGATTCGCGCAGGCATGGGAGCAGTAGCGCTGCCGGCCGGCCCTGGTGAAGTCGCCGTACGCGCGACCGCATTCGGCCAGGGCGCAGCGGCTGAGCCGGTCCATACCGCGTCCGGTGAGGTGCAGCGCCGTACCGACGCTGACCACGGCCCGCACCACACCGGCCAGTCCCAGATCGTCGTCGCGGTAGTGGATGTGCCAGCCGCCGTCGGCATGGTCGGTGAGCCGGGGATGGCTCGATGACATCGTCAGCAGTTCGTTCAGCTCGGCCGCTCTCTGCCGGGGCGTTTCGGCATCGACCACCGCCAGCCAGCGCGGGATGAACGCCAGGAGTTCCGCCAGATCGGCTTCACCCACCGGCCGGTCGATCGCCATGCCCGCCTTCACACAGCGGTCGGCGAATTCCTCGGGGGAGCGGGGCGGTACGGCCGCCAGATCGACGATGAGCCGTACGGGATCTTCTCCGTAAGGGTTCTGTTGCACAAGCCTATTACAGCAGGCTGTTTCCGGAGTCACCCCGCCCCCGGAAGGAAGCACTGATGCACAAATGGCTGCCGCTGGTTGCCACTTGCTCGGGAACGTTCATGCTGCTCGTCTACTCGACGATCGTGACGGTGGCGCTGCCCGGCGTGGCCGACGACCTGCACGCAAGCTTCAGCTCCCTGCAATGGATCATCGATGTCTACACCCTCGCGCTGGCCGGCCTGCTGCTCGGCATGGGATCACTCGGCGACAACCTGGGCCGCAAACGCCTCTACTTGACCGGCCTCACCGTCTTCGCCCTCGCCACCCTCGCCTGCGGTCTTGCACCCACGTCATGACGCTGATCGCGGCACGCGCGGTACAGGGACTGGCCGGTGCCGCGATGTTCTCGACGCTGCTGCCGCTCATCGGACTGACGTACACCGGCCGCGACAGAGGCGTGGCCTTCGCCGTATGGGGTGCGGTCGCCGGTGCCGCCGCCGGCATCGGCAATGTCGCCGGGGGAATCCTGACGCAGTTTCTGTCCTGGCAGTGGATCTTCCACGTCGGAGTGCCGGTCTGCCTGGCCACCCTGGCGCTCTCCGCAGCGGTGCTGACCGACGACGCCAGAACCCCGACCCGCATCGACTACCTGGGCATCGTCACGTTCACGCCGGCGGCCCTCGGCATCACCTTCGGCATCATCAACGGGGGTGAGCAGGGGTGGACCTCCGGCCCGGCCGTGCTTGGCTTCGCCGTCGGGGCGGCGATGCTCGCGTTGTTCCTCCTCGCCGAACGCACCGGCAGCAACCCGATGATCGCGCCGGCCCTTTTCCGCAAGCGGGAGTTCAACGGCACCCTGGTCGCGGCCATGGGCTACTACCTCGCCGGATTCGGGGCGCTGCCGGTCATCTCCCTCTGGCTGCAGGACGGCGCGGGGCTCAGCGCGCTGTCCACCGCCCTGGTCATCACCGTGCAGCCGGTGGCCTTCTTCGCCACCTCGGCCGTGGCCGGCAGCATGCTGCACCGGCTGCCCGCGCACCGGACCCTCGGCGGCGGCGCGCTCGCCGTCGGAGCGGGAAACGTACTCATGCTGGCGATCGGCGCCGGTTCGTCCTGGATTGCGCTGATCCCCGGCCTGGTGGTCACCGGGGTCGGCGCGGGCATCGTCTCGCCCGTCCTGCCGTCCGCCGCCATGTCCGCCGCACCCGCGTCACAGAGCGGAGTCGCCTCCGCGGCGGCCAACTGCGCCCGCCAACTCGGCCTGGCCCTGGGCATCGCCGTACTCGGCTCCGTCTTCCATCGGTTCTCCACGACGTCCGGCAGGACCGGCCTCCACGCGGCCTACGCCCATGGCCTCACCGCCGTGTTCGCCGTCGCCGCCGCCATCGGACTGGGCAGCGGAATCCTGGCCCTCCGGCTTCTCACACCACCACGCCCTGCCACACAGCCGGCGTAGAGCCCCGCGACGAGCGGCCCTCGGGGTGGTCAGCGTGGGCCGCCACCCTCGGCGGAATCCGCCCCGGCCGACCGCTGGGCTGGCGCCATCACGGTCATCGCCAGCCGGCCGAGGGCGACGGCCGCCTCGCTGTCCTCCTCGGCGCTGAACACATGCACCACCAGACCCGTCTCACCGGGCGCGGCCGGGACGTGCAGCGTCTCGTAGTCCAGGGTGAGCAGCCCGGCCTCCGGGTGCCGCAGCCGCTTGCGCCCCGCCGCGCACATCACCACCTCGCCGGTCTCCCAGATCCGCCGGAACTCGGCGCTGCGCGCGGACAGTTCGCCGACCAGGGCGGTCAGCTCCGCGTCGTCGGGGTAACGCCCCGCGGAGACCCGCAGCTGGCCCACGGCCTCGCCTGCCCGGTCCTCCCAGTCGGGGTGGACGGTCCGGGAGGCGGGGTCGAGGAAGAGGTATCTGGCGTTGTTCCGGTCGCGGCGGCCCGGGTCGGCCACCCCGCCGATCAGCTCGGCACCCAGACCGTTCCAGGCCACCACGTCGAGGCGGTGGTTCGTCGCGAAGGCCGGGAAAGGCGCCATGGAGTCCAGGAGCCGCTGCAGCAGGGGGCTGACCCGGGCCCTGGGCGCGGGGTCACGCCTGGCACCGGCCAGGGTGGCGAGATGCCGGCGCTCTGCCGCGTCGAGACCGAGCGCCCCGGCGAGCGCGTCGAGCACCTCGGTGGACGGCTGGGTGGCCCGCCCCTGTTCGAGGCGTACGTAGTAGTCGACGCTGATCCCGGCGAGCTGGGCCAGCTCCTCACGGCGCAGCCCGCGCACCCGTCGGCGACGGCCCCCGGCGAGCCCGACGTGCTCCGGCGCGACGCGCCCCCGGCGGGCACGCAGAAAGCCCCCGAGCGCCCGCTGGGCATCGCCGACCCCGTCGACCCCGCCGGCGCGTTCGGCGCACTCGATGGCACCGCCGCCCCCGCCCCCGCCCTCGCCCCCGCCCTCGATCCGGTCGTCTACGCCGTCTACGCCGTCCATGCGCTCGATGTGGTCCACGCCGTCCATGGGCTCAAGTATGCGTGGCCCTCGCAGTACCAGGACCGCCATTCCGCCGGTCGAACAGGGTGCTGGTTACCCGCTCGCGCCCGGGAGAACGTGGGGACATGAACGAAGCCGCACACCTTTGCGGTCGAGCACTTGCGGGCGGCAGGGCACGAGGTGCGGGTGTCCGACCTCTACGCGATGAAGTGGAAGGCAGCAGTGGACGCCGACGACTTCCCCGACCACCCGGCGGACCGGCAACTGGGCGTGATGGCCGCCTCCGAGCGGTCCACGCTGGCGGGCCGGCTGGCGCCCGACATCGCGGCGGAGCAGGAGAAGGTGCGCTGGTCGGACGCGGTGATCCTGCAATTCCCGATGTGGTGGTTCTCGGTGCCCGCGATCCTGAAGGGCTGGATCGACCGGGTGTTCACCAGCGGGTTCGGCTACGGCCCGGAGGTGCCGCCGCCCTACAGCGAAGGCGCCCTGGCGGGACGGCGTGCGCTGCTGTCGGCAACGATGGGCGCCCGGGAGTCGGCGTTCTCCGACCGCGGCATTCACGGCCGGCTGGCGGACGTCCTCCACCCGGTGCAGCACGGCCTGTTCTGGTTCACCGGCATGGCGCCGCTCGAACCGTTCGCGGTGTACGACGCGAACGAGCTGCCGCAGGACCGTTTCACGGCGGCGAAGCAGGCGTACGGACAACGGCTCGACGGCCTCTTCACGGACGAGCCGGTCCCGTTCCGGTCGCTCGTCGGCGGCGACTACGGCCGCGATATGCGACTGCTGCCGGGCGCGGAGTCACCGGGAACTGCCGGACTGGACCTCCACGTCCACCCACAGGCCTGAGCGGCGGGGCAGCCGCTCCATGTGACCCTGCCGTCACGGCGAGGAGGCTCGCGTCCGGCCGAGGGCGCCGGCATCAGGTCAGCTGCCGGCTCTGAGGGCTTCCAGGTGCCGTCGCAGTACCTGTCGGAGCAGCTTCGGCGGATAGCGGTCCGGCAGCAGGGTTGCCTGGAGCGTGAGTCCGTCGAGGAGGGCGGCCAGTCGCGTGCTTTCCAGTTCGACGTCCATGCCGTCCGGCAGCCCGCCGGCGGACTGGGCCTCGTGCAGTACGCGCGACATCAGGCTGTGCAGGTCGGCCTGCATCTCGGCGGCGCAGGGCCGCAGTTCGGGGCGGGTGTGTGCGGCGGCGGTGAACGCGAGCCAGAGTGCCGCCTCCTGGCGGCGGGGCTCGTCCAGGGGGAGGAGCTCGGCCAGGAGCTCCTCTGTCTCGGCCCGGCGGTCGGTGTGGCCGTCGGGGGCCAGCAGTCGCTCGGCATGGGGGCGGACGCGGTCGCCGATGCGCCGGCTCAGCTCCCGCATGGTGAAGGTCATCAACTCGTCGTGATCGGCGAAGTAGTGGCGGACCGAGCCGATGGCGAGTCCGGCTTCCTCGGCGACGTTGCGCAGCGACGCATGCTCCAGCCCCTGCCGGGCGGCGACGGACAGGACGGCCTGCGCCACCGCCCTGCGGCGGACCACGGGATCAACGATCTTCGGCACATTGCCTTTATAGCACGACCGGGCTAACATTTTTTTAGCTCAATCGTGCTATCAAGATGGGTGGTATCTGCGTGAACCCCTGGCTGCTCGCCGCGATCATCGCGGTGGTCGTGATCGCGGTCGTGATCAAGCGGATGATCGGCGAACCGGTCAACGCAAGGGACCTCTTCGTGGCCCCGGCGATCCTGACCGGGATCGGCATCCTGTCCCTCGTCAAGAGGACGGATCTGACCGGCACCGACCTCACCTGGGTCATCACGGGCGCCGTCTTCGGTGCGGCCCTCGGCGCACTCCGCGGCGCCACCGTTCAACTCGTCGACAAGGGAGGCGTCCTGTGGCAGCGGTACACCGGCCGCACCTTCCTCGCCGTGATCGGCACCCTGGCGCTCACGGCCGGCTTCAGTGTCCTGGCGGTGAAGATGGGCATGCACGAGCACGCACGTCCCCTCCAGCTCTCCATCGGCGTGAGCTTCCTCGGCGAGTCCCTGATGGTCGGCCGTCGCGCCATGACGTCGGGGATCCCCTTCGCCCCGGCGCGTGCTCGCTGACGGCAGGCCATGAGCGGAGCCGGAGGGCCGGTCGGTATCGCCCGCCCGGCGGCCGGTCGGCATCGCCCGCGAACCCTCTTGACCTCAAGCAAAGTTGAGGTTCTAGCGTGCTCTCCAGCTGACCACCCTCTGACGGCAGGAGAAGGCACCCGTGATCCTCGTGACAGGAGCCACCGGAAATATTGGACGCGCTCTGCTGGAGGAGCTGCGCGCATGCGGTGCAGGGCCGGTGCGAGGTCTTACCCGGGACGCCGCACGGGTCACCTTCCCTGAAGGAGTCGAAGCCGTTGAGGGGGATCTCGGACGGGCGGGATCCCTCAACTCGGCGCTCAATGGCGTGCGTTCACTGTTCCTGGTGCAGGGCATGGGGGCAGAGAGTGAGGTTCTTGAGGCTGCCCGGCAAGCAGGTGTGGAGCATGTGGTCCTCGTGTCGTCGATCACGGTGCAGACCCATCCGCACCTGCCCGCCGCCGGGGTGAATGCGGCCGTCGAGCGGTTGCTGAAGGACTCCGGTATGGCCTGGACGATCCTGCGGCCGACACAGTTCGCTTCCAACACCTTGTGGTGGGCGACATCGATCCGCGAGCACGGGACGGTCCATGTGCCGTACGCGGATCTGGGGCTTCCGACAATCCATCCCGCGGACATCGCGGCAGTGGCCCGAGCGGCGCTCGTCGAGCCGGGCCACCGAGGGCGGACGTACCCGCTGACCGGACCGGAGCGCGTCACGGCACGGCAGCAGGTGGCGGCCCTGGCTGCGGCTCTGGGACAAGAGCTGTCCTTGGTCGGGATCAGCCGGGAGCAGGCCCACCGGCAGATGGCTTCCTTCATGGGGGACGAGACCGCGAACGCGGTGCTCGACCTCATGGGCGGGGACCTCAACGAGGAACTGCTGAAGGTGCGCGACACCGTCCCGCAGCTCACCGGCCGCCCCGCCACCCCCTTCCGGCAATGGGCCACGGAGCACGCCGCCGCCTTCCGCTGAGCGCCCTGCCCCGCGGGGGAGGGGCGAGCCGGCGGACGGTCACCGCTGGGTGATGTCGGCGCTGACGATCGCGCCGTCGGACACCGTGTAGGTCCCTTGGTACACCCGCACCGAGCCGTCGGTCTGGGTCGCCCGGAGGACGGCGCCGACCTGCCCGGGGCTGCCGTCGTTCACCGCGCTGAGCTCGATGTGCGCCGTGGTGTCGAAGCCTGAGACCCACTTCGAGTACGAGCTGCCGCCGATGTTCTTGCCGCCGAGGTCCCAGGCCCCTGAGAAGTCCCCGGCGTTGATGTCCCGGTAGTACTCCTCCACGATGGCGCTCGCGTTGTCGGGGGACGGTGAGAGGTCCGACGGGCTGGGGGTCTCCAGGTCGGTCGGCGGCATGGTCTCGGGGTAGGTCGGCGCAATGGAGCCGATGTCGGTGGGCGGCATGGAGCCGATGGCCGGGTCCGGGGTCGGGGTCGGGGTGGCCGACGAGATGACGTCGACCGCCCCGTCGTCCGAGGAGCCGGTGGACGAGGCGAGAACCACGGCGGTCACCCCGCCCACCACGATCAGACCGGCCATCAGCCAGAGCAGCCACAGCGGGAGGATGGTGGGCCCCACACGGACGTAGCCGTGCCCGGCGGTCCCGGCGGGCCGGTCGGCGGCGGCGGACACCCCGCCCCCGCGCGGCATGCCGCAGCTCGGACAGGATGTCGCCGCGGCATCCTCTTGGAGCGCGCCGCAGTGCAGGCAGGACGGCATGGTCATCTCCCCCCGATGTCCCTCGTGTTCATGGAGCCGGCCTCGTGTTCATGGACCCGGCCTTCGCGTTCATGGACCCGGCCTTCGCGCCGGCCCCGGCTACAGCCCGTGGATCGCCTGCTCGATCGCCACCGCCAGGGTGGTCAGAGCGGTGAACCCCGGTACCGCGCCCACGAGCGCCCTGGCGAACACCTTCAGCTTGCCCTTGCGCGGTGTCTCCGAGGAGGCCTCCTCGCGCGCATCCTCGGCGGCCTCGATCAGATCGTCGCGTTCGGGGTGGTCGGACTGGCCGAGCTCGTCGATCAGCCGGGAGAGCAGGGCGTCGAGGTCCTGGGGCGACGGCTGCTGCCCGTCGCCGTACTGGGTCAGCCCGCTGTCCCGGACCTCCGCCTTGGCGTTCCTGCCACTGGCCACGGCGTTGCCGACGACATTCGAGCCGCCGGTGGCGATGATCCCGTCGTTCCTGCGCATGCGGATTCCTCATTCCTTCTGGGTTCGTCAGTCCAGCTTGAGCAGCGGGATCTTGTTGATGATGTTCATCGCGGTCCGGGACCTGTCGCCGGAGGCGACCGAGCTTGAGTCCACCCGCGCTCCGTGGGACGCGATGATGCCGTTGTTGATGATCGTCTGCTGACGCTGGATCAGCTCGCCCACGTCGATGCCACGCGCCTCGGCGAATTCGACGAGTGCGTCCAGAACCCGCTTCTCGACCGTCTTCAGGACCATGCCGCTGTCGGCCTTCTGGAAATGCCGTTGGTGGCGGGTGGCCGCGGCCTGCCGGCGGACGCTCTGCCGCGCCCCGTAGTCGAAGCTGCGCAGCCTGGTGATCAGCTTTCTCTGGCGGCGCAACCGCCGGGACATCCCGTAGTCGGGGGCGAATCCCGCGATCGCGCGCACGGGCGAGGCCAGCAGAATGAAAACGGTGCTGACCGCCGTCTCCGAGACGAGCTTGGCGAGCTCGCCCAGGGGCGGGCGGGGCATCAGGGTGTCGATGACCCGGTAGCGGTCGAGCAGGGGGAACAACACCGTCGGGACGGCTTCCACGAAGAGGTTGGAGTCCGACCGCACGAAGCGCAGGAACAGCGAGGTGACCAACTCGCCGCCCCAGCCGGTGGAGTGCACCGCCAGATAAGGGCGGGCGCCTTCCTCGGGCGTCCGCTTCAGCGCGTCCAGCTGATCGAAGGGGATCCGGGGGACGGGCCGGCCGAGCGGTTCGGGCAGGAAGCGGGTGTCCCCCAGGAGGGTCGCCCCGTCGGCGAAGAGCCGCTCCTCGATCTCCAGACAGGGCAGCGCCAGGGTGCTGACGCGCTCGGCGATATGGGCGTAGAGCTCCGTCACATCGAATTCCTGCGGCTCTCCCCCCGGCCGGCTCGATGTGGTGACGTCGAAGGTCAGGGACCATGAGTCGAGCTCGGCCCCGTAGCCGATGAACGGTGAATAGCCGCTGTAGGTGGTGACGTTCCCGTCGGCGTACTCGCCGATCTGGCGCAGACGCGTCGCGATATCGCCGTTGAGCGGCGGGGGCGCGGCCGCCGGGTCGAACCGGTCCGGGCGCAGGCTCTGCAGATGCCGACCGTATTTCGTCGAGAGCTCGAAGGAGAGCACCGTCACCCAGGAGAGGAAGAGCGCCAGCAGGGTGATCCCCCCGTCGGCGACCCAGAACGTGAAGACGAAGGCCAGCAGGAGCAGGACGGTGAGCACGAGATCCCGGCCGTGACGGCGCGCGTTGGCCAGATAGGCGTGCCGGAGCACCACGGGGATGTCGCACGCCGGGGCCGCCGCCACCCCCAGATGCGGTTCGGCGGCGACCTGTTTGATGAGCGACCCGGCGTAGGCGCGGTCCAGGTAGGCGGCCGCACACAGATACCTGGTCAGATCCCGGCCGTTACCCCAACGCGGCACGGCGGTGCGGCGGTTGGCGGCCAGGCCGGGCGCTGTCGGCGCAGGTGAGGGAGGGCCGGAAGGCTGCTGCGGCAGCGTCGCGGTCGCCTCGGTGGCCTCCAAGGCCGCTCCGCAGGAGCCGCAGTACGCGGCCCCCGGAACCGCTTCCCGGCCACATCCGGGGCATGTCGTCAAATGCGTCATTCTTCCCCCCACGCATGAGCCGAGCTCACGTCCAACAAGTGCACCACAAGAGCAATCTGAGCAAATGTCGGAGTCACCCTTTGAGGCTGGACCGTTACAGATCGGGAAGGGGGTGGCCGCCGCGTGCGCGCCCCGGCACCGGCAATCGCATGGACGGCACGAACGCGCCCCCCCTGCGCACAGACCGGCCCCTCATCATGACGCCCCCATGACGCCCCTCCCATAACGCCCCATGACGTCACCTCGAAGCGGGAATTCAGTGGCGAGTGCGGGCCGTCACGGACGAACATGCCATGCATGAGTGACCAACCCGCGCGATGGACCCAGGCAACCGTCTACCCCGACATGTGGGCCGATCCGGACGACGACCCCCGCAGCGAAGGACCTGGTCCGGACGGCGAGCTTCCGACGCTGCAGGACTTCCTGACGAACTACCGCAGGACCCTGCGGATGAAGTGCGAGGGTCTGGACGCGGAGCAACTGGCCCGTCGGTCGGTGCCGCCGTCGACGATGTCGCTGCTCGGCCTGGTCCGGCACCTCGCCGAGACGGAACGGGACTGGCGCAACTGGATCACCGACGGTGACCCGCTGCCGAAGCTGTACGGCGCGAAGGACGCGGACTTCCATGGAGCGGTGGCCGAGCAGGCCGTGGTCGACTCGGCGTACTCCGATCTGGAGCGCGAGCAGGCCGCGACCGATGCCGCGCTGGCCGAGCACCCGGACCTGGGCGAGCGGGTGGGGAAGGAAGGGATCGCCGTACGGGAGCTGCTGGTGCACAGGGTCGAGGAGTACGCCCGGCACTGCGGGCACGCCGACCTGTTGCGCGAGTGCGTCGACGGAAGGGTGGGCCAGTAACGAGGGCCATGGGGTGGCCGTGGGCTTGATCGCCGCACCGTGATGAGTCGGAAGCGACCTAGCGTTGGGGCCTGGCGTTGTCGGACAAGCCCTAGCGTTTCTGCGCCCGGTACCGCTTGAGGAGTGCGGTGATCTTCTCGTAGTTCGCCTTGCCGTTCAGTTCACTGAGGAGGTCGTCGGGGCAGAGTTCGTAGTGGTCGCCCCACCAGCGGCGCCCTCTGTTGTCCCAGATCCGGTAGCCGCCCGGTACTCCTCTGGCCACGTACCGCCGTCCCACGCTTCCTCCCCGGCCCGGTTCCGAGTATGCCCGCACGGCAGCGCGGGGGTACTGGGAGCAGCTTGGGTGCCGCACTCCGCGTGGGCAACCGCTTTTCTGCCGGGCCGCTCGGTCAAGGCGCATGGCTATGACGCACGGCTGATGGCCCGGCAGAAGGCGGCACCGGCAGCGAGTTCCAGGTGGCTGAGAGCTAAGCTCCGGACACATGCACACAGTTGCCATCCTGGCTCTTGAGGACGTGGCGGCCTTCGATCTGACCATCCCCTGCCAGGTGTTCGCCATGGCGCACGGCCCGGACGGCAGCCCTGCGTACGAGGTGCGGGTGTGTGCGGGGCGGACGGTCACCGCGACCGCCGGCCGGCATCCGTCCTTCCGGATCTCCTCGCCGTACGGACTGGACGACGCCCGCGACGCCGACACGGTGATCGTGCCCGGTGTCCGCCCGGACCGGGCGCCGTCGCCGCGAGCCCTGCGGCTGATACGCGAGGTGGCCGACCGGGGCGGACGCGTGGCGTCGATCTGTACCGGGGCGTTCGTGCTCGCGAAGGCCGGTCTGCTCGACGGGCGCCGGGCGACCACGCACTGGATGTTCGCCGGCCAACTGGCGCAGCGCTTCCCGGACGTGGAGGTGGATCCCTCCGTCCTGTTCGTCGACAACGGTCAGATCCTGACCTCCGCGGGCGTCGCCGCGGGGCTCGATCTGTGCCTGCACATGGTGCGCCGGGACCTGGGGGCGGCCGCGGCGGCCCGTACCGCCCGCATGATCGTCATGGCGCCGCAGCGAGCCGGCGGCCAGGCGCAGTTCATCGAGCACCGCGATCCCCCCAGCAACACCGACCACCTCGGGCCGGTCCTGGAGTGGATGCAGGAGAACCTCGACAAACCGCTGACCGTCGCCGACATCGCCCGCCGGGCCGCGATGAGCAGCCGCAGCCTGTCCCGGCGGTTTCGCGCGCAGACGGGGACCACTCCGCTGCAGTGGCTGCTCCACCGGCGTCTGCAGCGGGCGAGAGAGCTGCTGGAGACGACCGACCTGAGCATGGAGCGGGTCGCCCGGGCGGCGGGGTTCGGGTCGACCGAAACGCTCCGGCACCACTTCTCCCGGCATGTCGGCACCACCCCCACCGCCTACCGCGCGACGTTCCAGAGCTGCTGAGCTGTGAAGATGCGCAAGTGACGGACGCGGAGTGGGAGCGGGTTCAAGGCGAGCTGCGCTTCGGTCAGGTCTTCACGGGCACCGTCGTCCGAGTGCCCAGGCCCGCGGCGGCGGGCCGCCCGCGCCGACGCCGCTCGCACCTGGCCGGATCTTACGGACCATGGGCAGTCATGCCACTGTTCGACGGCCGTCGGCGTGGACAGACTTGGCGGCACATCGCGTCGCCGAACACTTTCTGGAGCACGACATGCACAGACGGAATCTTCTTCGCTCCGGCGTGGTCGCCACGGCCGGCCTCGGCCTCGGGGCGGTCACGACCGCCCCGGCGTCACCCGCCGAGCCACGTCGTGGGCCGCTGCGGGTGCACACGGTGCTCTACGACGGAGTGGAGGAACAGGACTTCGCCGGACCGGTGGAGGTCTTCGGCATCATCGAGCCGAGCCGGCTCAAGCAGACGTTCGTCACCGCCGGCGGACCGGGGACGGTGACCACGTCGTCCGGTATGGAGATCGTGATCCGGGCACCGTGGTCGCCGCGCTCGGCCGACGTGATCATCGTGCCCGGAGGCGGCTACGGGAAGGGGTCGGGGGTGAGCGAGCAGATCCGCCTCGGCACCCTGCCCAAGGCGCTGGCCGCGGCTCGCCGGACCGGTCTGACCCTGGCGGGGGTGTGCACCGGGACGATGCTGCTCTCCGCCGCCGGCCTCACCAGGGGACGGCCCTGCACCACGCACCACATCGCCAAGAAGGAGCTGGCGGAAGCGGGCGGGAAGGTGGTCGCCGGCCGGGTGGTCGACGATGGCGACCTGGTCACCTGTGGGGGAGTCACCTCCGGTATCGACCTCGCCCTGTGGCTCGTCGAGCGCCACTACGGACCGCACTCTGCCCTCGTCGCCGAAGAGGTGCTGGAGTACGAACGCCGGGGCACCGTCTGGCGAGCGGGGTAGGCCGCACCGTATTGCCGCCGCCCGCAGGTCAGTTGAGCGGGGAGGGCGCGTTAAATGGGGTCCTACGAGCGGCGTCCGCTGGGTAGTCTCGGCGCGGGAACGGCGCCGGACGGGGGCGAGACGCCCCGGCCGGAGAGCCGCACCGGACCAGTCCGAGCAGCGACCGACCGAAGCGGGGGCTTCCATGGCAGATCATGACCTGACGGGTTTTGACCGCGGCACCTTCACCCACGACGGCACCACCCGCCGGATTCTGCGGCGTGGCACGGGGCCCGCCGTGATCGTGCTGGCGGAAATACCGGGGATCACGCCCAAGGTGCTGGAGTTCGCGGAACGCGTGGCGGCCATCGGCTGCACCGCCGTGCTCCCGGTGCTCTTCGGCACGCCCGGCCGCGATGCCGACCCCGCGCACATCGGCCGGCTGAAGGCCGGACTCTATATGGCCTCGTCCATCGGAAAGGTGTGCGTGAGCCGGGAATTCACCGTGCTGGCCACCGGGAAGTCCTCCCCCGTGGTGACCTGGCTGCGGGCCCTGGCCGCGCACGAGCACCAGCGCTGCGGCGGCCCCGGCGTCGGGGCCGTCGGCATGTGTCTCACCGGGGGCTTCGCCCTGGCCATGGCCACCGACGAGCGCCTTCTCGCCCCCGTCCTGTCCCAGCCGTCCATGCCGCTGCCCGTTACCAAGAGCCGGGCCGGCACCACCGATATCTCCGCCGAGGAACTCGCCACCGTCCGGGGGCGGTGTGAGCGCGAGGGCCTTCGGGTCATGGGGCTCCGGTTCCGCGGGGACCGGCTGGTACCGGGTGACCGGTTCGCCTTTCTGCGCCGCGAGCTCGGCGAGGCATTCACCGCCGTCGAACTGGACGACTCCGCCGCGCGTCCCGACGCGGTGCAGTCGCCGCACGCCGTACTGACCGAGCACCTCATCGACGCACCGGGCCAGCCGACCCGCGCGGCGCTGGACGGGGTGCTCGACCTCTTCCGTACGCGCTTGCTCGAACAGGGCCCGCTCGCGGACACGGAGGGCGTGGGGGCAGGTGCGTGACGTGGGCGGAACGCCACGGGCGGCCCCGCGGAACGGGAGGCGCGAGGTGAGCCGCGGCCCGGCCGGCGGGCGTTCGGGGACCCGCCCGGTCAGCCGTGTCCGGCCTCCGGGAGCGGAAGGTCCTCCTGGCCGGCGAGGAAGGCCCTGACCAGGCGGCCGGCCCGGGGGCGGCATTCCTGGAAGTAGGCGTGGCGTGCGCCGGTGAAGAGGCGCATCCGGGCCCGGGGGATACGGGCGGCGAGCAGCGGGGCGTTGGCCGCGGGCGTGAGCCGGTCCTGATCGCCGTGCAGCACCAGGGTGGGCGCCACGATCCGGGGGAGCGCGTCCCAGGCGTCGTGCTCGTTGCTGGCCACCAGATGGCCCCGGCGGGCGTGCGGGGGCATCCCGGGGTCGCCGAGCGTCGTGTACGGGCCGGGATGGTCCGCCAGCCAGGCAGGGGAGTACATCAGGTCGAGGAGGGCCTGCCGCGACGCGGTCGGATCGGCCTGGGCCAGGGCACGCCGTACCGAGGCGTCCCGCTCCTGTGCCTGCGGTCCGCCGGGTGAGGTGCACCCCAGGATGAGGCGGCCGACCCGGTCCGGGTGGCGGGCGGCGACCCACTGGGCGACGCGGCCGCCCATGGAGGTCCCGTACACATCGGCCCGCTCGACACCCAGGTCGTCCAGGACCGCGATCACATCGTCGGCGAACAGCCGGGTGGAGTAGGGCCCGTCGGGTTTGCCGCTTGCCCCGGTGCCGCGGTAATCCATGGTGACCGTGGTGTGTGTGGCGTGGAAGTCCTCGCGCACTCCGTCCCACCAGTGGTGGTTGTTCGCCTGTCCTGCAAGGAGCATCAACGGGCGTCCGGCGCCGTGACGTTGATAGGCCAGGACGGTGCCGTCCTGGGCACGGGTCGAGGCGTGGAGCTGCTGAGGGTGGTCTGACATGCGGCTCCTCGGGTCTTCCTGGACGAAGCGGCCAGTTGTTTGAGGTCCACCGCTCGCTCCTGAGCGGCCATGCTCATCCGGCATGGCACCATCAGTTCTCGCTCTTTCCTTGCCCCTGCCATGCATGTTCATGATGTCACTGGCCGGGTGGCGCTCACCCGGCGCCTGATCGCATGCTTCCAGCAGCAGCAGCAGCAGCAGCAGCAGCAGCAGCCGGGCCGCCGCGCTCCCTCAGCCTTGGAGGTCACCGTATGACCGAGCTTCCGCTCTCCGGCATCACCGTCGTCAGCGTCGAGCAGGCCGTGGCGGCCCCCTTCGCCACCCGCCAACTGGCGGACCTCGGCGCACGTGTGATCAAGGTGGAACGCCCTGACGGAGGCGACTTCGCCCGGCGGTACGACACCACGGTGCAGGGGCAGTCCAGCTACTTCGTATGGCTCAACCGGTCCAAGGAGTCCCTGACCCTGGACCTGAAGTCGACGCGTGGCCGGGAGATCCTGGAGGAACTGCTGGTCGGCGCCGATGTGTTCGTACAGAACCTGGCCCCGGGCGCGGCCGCCCGCCTGGAGCTGGACGCGGCGTCTCTTGCGGGGCGGCACAAAACGCTGATCCCCTGCACCATCTCCGGTTACGGCACCACCGGGCCCTGGGCCGACCGCAAGGCGTACGACCTGCTGATCCAGTGTCAGACCGGTCTGGTGTCCCTGACCGGAACCGCCGAGGAGTCCGCCCGTGCGGGGGTGTCGGTCGCCGATATCGCCGCCGGTATGTACGCCTACTCGGGCATCCTGACCAGCCTGTACACCCGGGCGGTCAGCGGTGTCGCGCGCGCCGTGGAGGTCTCCCTCTTCGAGGCGCTGGCCGAATGGATGCACCAGCCCGCCTACTACACCCGGTTCGGCGGCACCCAGCCTCCGCGGCTCGGCACCCAGCACGCGACCGTCGCACCGTACGGGGCCTACACCGCGGCCGACGGGCAGGAGGTGCTGTTCTCCATCCAGAACGAGCGCGAGTGGGCCGCCCTGTGCGAGCGGTTCCTGGAGCGCCCGGACCTGGTGGACGATCCGCGCTTCGCCACCGGCCCGGACCGGGTGACGCACCGGGACGCGCTGAACGCGATCGTGGCCGAGCGGTTCCGGCGGTCGGACAGCCGGGAGGTGACGAAGCTGCTGGACTCCGCGGGCATCGCCAACGCCGGGGTCAACAGCGTCGAGCAGTTCCTCGACCACCCGGTGCTCCGGCAGCGGGGCCGCTGGCGCGACGTAGGGATTCCCGGCGGCACCGTGCCGGCGCTCCTGCCGCCGGCCGACCTCGCCGGGACCGCCCCGCGCATGGACGCCGTCCCCGCCGTCGGCGAACACACCGAGCGGATCCTGGCCGAGCTGGGACACGGCACCGCCGAGATCGAAAGCCTCCGCGCCGACCACGTCATCTGACGAAGCCACCCCCGCGCCCGCCGGCAAGGAGCAGCACAGCGTGAGTACTCTCGACAGTCTTTCCGAGGACGAGCGGGCCATCGTCGGGACGGTGCGCGGCTTCGTCGACAAGGACGTCCGGCCCGTGGTCCGGGAGCTCGAACACGCCGACACCTACCCCGCGGCCCTGATCGAGCAGATGAAGCGCCTCGGGATCTTCGGCCTGGCCGTCCCCGAGGAGTACGGAGGCACTCCGGTCTCCACGCCCTGCTATGTGCTCCTCACCGAGGAACTCGCCCGCGGCTGGATGAGCCTGGCCGGTGCCATGGGCGGCCACACCGTGGTCGCGAAGCTGCTGCTGCACTTCGGCACCGAGGAACAGAAGACCCGCTACCTCCCCCGGATGGCCACCGGCGAGATCCGGGCCACCATGGCCCTGACCGAACCCGGCGGCGGCTCCGACCTCCAGGCCCTGCGCACCGTTGCCCGCAGGGACCCGGACGGCTACGTGATCAATGGCTCGAAGACCTGGATCACCAACTCCCGGCGGTCCCGGCTGATCGCCCTGCTGTGCAAGACCGACCCCGACGCCACCCCCGCGCACCGGGGCATCTCGATCCTCCTCGTCGAGCACGGGCCCGGTCTGACCGTCTCCCGCGACCTGCCCAAGCTCGGCTACAAGGGCGTCGAGAGCTGTGAACTCTCCTTCGACGACTACCGCGCGCCGGCCGGTGCCGTGCTCGGCGGCGTCACGGGCAAGGGGTTCGCCCAGATGATGAAGGGGCTGGAGACCGGCCGGATCCAGGTCGCCGCACGGGCCCTCGGCGTAGGCCGGGCGGCACTGGAGGACGCACTCGCCTACGCCCAGGAGCGCGAGTCCTTCGGCAAGCCGATCTGGCAGCACCAGACGATCGGCAACTACCTGGCAGACATGGCCACGTCCCTCTCGGCGGCGCGCCAGCTCACACTGCACGCCGCACGCGAGGCGGACGCCGGGCGGCGGGTGGACATGGAGGCCGGTATGGCGAAGCTGTTCGCCTCCGAGACCGCGATGCAGATCGCCCTCAACGCGGTGCGTATTCACGGCGGTTACGGATACTCGACCGAGTTCGACGTCGAGCGGTACTTCCGTGACGCGCCCCTGATGATCGTCGGCGAGGGCACCAACGAGATCCAGCGCAAGGTGATCGCCGACCAGCTCGTCGAGCGGGGCGGCCTTGACGTGTGACGGCCGGGCGGCGGGCGAACGGATCGTCCGGACACTGCCCGACGCCCACGCGGTGTTCGCCGTCCACCAACCCGGAGAGCTGACGTCCTGACACCGGCCCCGGACACCGTCACCCGGCGTTCCTCGGATGCTGCCGGGCCGACCGTTCGTTGCCCCGCCGGTAGTTGCCCGTCCACCGGGCCATCACCAACTGGGCGTCGCCGGACGCCACTTCCCGCAGGAACCGCTCGGCCCGGCCGCCCCGCACCACCGCCGCCCGACGTCCGTGATGGCGCATCACCACGGATCCGTCGCCCAGCTCCTCATAGGTGAACCCATGCGCCTTCGACATCCGTCTCCCCCTGTCATGCCCACTCCGGGCACCTCATCGTGGTGCCACAGCCGTCCTGCCGCGAGCGGTTTTTCGCGGGGCGCACGTCGCCGGGCCGGTACGGGGACGGTTCGGGGTGGGTCTTGCGGATCGGCCGGGCGGGGGCTGATCCGCAAGGAAGCGGCCTAGCTTCCCGAAGGCGGCGGCCCCGTGCTGCCGCGGGGGACGAGTTCGGTCGGCAGGACTATGTGGCGCTGATGGGCGCCGTCGGAGTCGTCGATCACCGACCGGGCCAGGCGTACGGCGGTGCGCCCCAGGTCGGCGGCGGGCTGGGCCAGTGTCGTCAGGCCCAGGACCCCGGCCATGACGTGGTCGTCGAAGCCCATGACCGAAACCCGCCCGGGGACCGGGACATTGGCCTCCCGCAGCGCCGCCAGCAGGCGGAACGCCATATCGTCGGTCTCGGTGAACAGGGCGGTCGGCGGGTCCTGGAGGCTCAGCAGCCGGCCCACCGCCGCGCCCATCCCGCTGCCCTTCCAGCCCGGCACGCTCATGACGAGTTCCTCGTCGTGCTCCAGCCCCGCCTCGTCGAGGGCCCGCAGATGTCCGGCGAGCCGGTTCTTGCTGCTCCAGTGGAAGCCCGTCGCGTCGACCGTCTGCAGGAACGCGATCCGCCGGTGCCCGAGATTGATCAGATGGCGGGTGCCCCGCAGCGCGGCGTCCGCGTCGTCCACGTAGACGCTGGGGCGCCCCGGGGAGTGCTGGCTGACGAAGACGAGGGGCATGCCCAGGTCGTCCAGGCGGGCACGCTCGGCGGGGGTGAGCGAGAAGCTCACCACGAGCAGGGCATCGGCATTGCGGCGGGCGGGCAACCGGTCGAAGAAATCGGCACGTTCGCGCACATCGGCCACGCTGTAGACCAGCAAGTCGAGACCCGCCTCGCGCAGCGCGGGCGCCATACCGGCCAGCGCCGCGCTCAGGAACCACGACTCCAGGTGCGGGAGGAGTACGGCGACCCGTCCGGTGCGGCCGGTCACGAGACTGGAAGCGCTGCGGGTGATCGCGAACGAGAGCTCGCGGGCCGCCTCCTCCACACGGGCGCGTGTGGTGTCCGAGACCGTCGACAGTCCGCGCAGAGTGCGCGACACCGTGGATACCGAAACCCCCGCCCGATGGGCCACATCGGCCATCGTGGCCTCGCTCCGAGCTGAGGACATGCCGGGACGCTAGCACAAAATGACGATGACAGCGTTGCCAGTGGATCCACAAGGAAATCTGTTGTTCACGAACCGTTGACCTGGTGACAAGGCCACTTCTAGCCTGCAAGCGCTGTCATCGATGGCAGCCAAGACGTGAGGAGCACTCATGGCCTTGAGCCGCAGAACCCTGCTCGCGGGCGGTCTCGCCGCCGGAGCCGGGCTCACCAGCGGTTGCGCGGGCAAGCCCTTGGACACCCTGCTGACCCAGGCTGCCCACGTCCCGCGTACCCCGGCCACCCTCGTCTGGTGGGTGTCCGAAATCCCCTCCCGGAACGGTCCGGTGGTGGCCGACCTGATCATCCGTGCCTTCGAGCGCCGCCATCCGCACCTCCGTGTCCGGAAATCGAACGCCCTCAGCACCACCGACGGCAACCGCGCCGCGGTCACCACCCAGCTCGCGGGAGCCTCACCCACCCCCGACGTCTACCTGGGCGACACCACCTGGCCGGCCCAGTTCGGCGCCAACTCCCTTGCCCTGCCGGTGCAGACACTGCTGCCCAAGGACTTCTGGGGGGACTATCCGGCGGCCCTGCGACGGGTCAGCGAGTACCGCGGAGCCGTGTACGCCCTGCCCTTCTACACCGACAACTCCTTCCTCTTCTATCGCAAGGACTTGCTGGCCAAGCACGGCCTGCCGGTGCCCCGCACCTGGGAGGAGCTGCTGCGCACGGCGCGCAGGATCCAGCGGGCCGGGGACGCCGCCTACGGCTTTCTCTGGCAGGCCTCCGTATCGGAGTCGCTGACCTGCAATGTCGCCGAGTTCCTGGCCGACGCCGAGGCCCCCGTACTGGACGAAGCGGGCCGGGTGGCGCTGAACGGGCCGGGCGCGGAGCGGGCCTTCGCGCTGATGCGGGAGTTCACCGAGACCGGGGTCACGCCCCGTACGGTCACCACCTACGCGGAAGCGGACTCCCAGGACGCCTTCACCGGCGGCCGCGGCGTCTTTCTGCGCAACTGGTCCTACGCCTGGGGCAATGCGGCCAACCGCTCGGTCTCCAAGGTGGCCGGCCGGGTCGGGGTCGTCCCCCGCCCCGGCTTCGACGGCGACGGTCCGCGCGGGGTGAGCTGCGCCGGCGGCTGGAGCAATTTCGTCAATCCCAACTCCCATCACCTCGGGGCCGCGGTCGCCTTCGCCCGCTTCTGCGCCGGAGAGGAGGCGCAGATGATCCTGCTGAAACACGCCGGGGTGATTCCGGCACTCGAAGGGGTGCTGACCCGGCCGGAGGCCCGCCGGGTCGGCGATCCGACGCTCACCCGGGCCCATGAACTGCGGCTGGTCGCCCGGCCGGTGCAGACCCCGTACTACCCCCAGGTCAGCAAGGCGCTCTACACCCAGGCCAACGCCGTCACCGGCGGCCGGGCCACGCCCGCCCAGGCCGTGCGCGCGGCCCGCGCCGACATCCGGACCGCGCTGGAAGGCAGGGCCCTGTGAATGCCGTTACCTCCTCCGCGACCTCCTCCGCGATCGTCGCGCGGGGCCCGGTCCCGCGGCCGGCCGGACCGCCGGCCGGACCCGGACCGCGCGGCGGCGGACCGGCCCGGATGAGCCGGCGCCGACGGGCGCGCACCGGCTGGTTCTTCGCCTCGCCGGCGCTGATCGTCATCGCCGCCGTGACGGTCTTCCCGGTGCTCTTCTCGCTGCTGCTCAGCTTCGCCGATGTCCGCCTGGAATACGGCGGGTTCCGTCTGCTGTCCCTGACGGGCGACCATTACGCCGCCGTCTTGAGCAGCCCGGAATGGCGCTATGCGCTCGTCTTCACCTTCGGCTTCACCGCCGTCACCGTCCTGCTGGAGCTGGTGCTCGGCACCGCCGCGGCGCTCGTGCTGGAACGGCTGGGGGCCGCCCGCGGCTGGGTGCTGGCGGTGCTGCTGCTGCCCTGGGCGCTGATCAATGTCGTCGCCGCCCAGTTGTGGGGCTATCTCTTCAACGGCACCTATGGCGGGCTGACCTGGCTCTTCGAGCAGATCCTGGGCCGCCAGCCGGACATTCTCGGGCAGCCGGCCTCCGCCATGGGCGCCATGGTGGTGGTCGATGTATGGAAGACCACACCCTTTGTCGCGATTGTCGTCCTCGCCGGGCTGATGCTGATCCCCGGCGATGTCTACGAGGCGGCAGAGATCGACGGCGCCGGCGCCTGGACGACGTTCTGGAAGGTGACCCTGCCGCAGCTGCGGCCGATCATGGCCATCGCCGTCCTCTTCCGCATCCTGCAGGCCTTCGGCATCTTCGACCTGCCGTTCGTCCTGACCCAGGGCGGACCGGGCACCGCCACCGAATCCCTGGCGATGCTCGGCTACAAAACGCTCTTCCAGAACCTCGACATCGGCCGGGGCGCCGCGGTGGCCACCACCACCGCCGTGATCGTGATCAGTTGCTGTCTGCTCTTCCTGCGGGTCTTCAAGACGCAGGCCGACGAAGGAGGGCGGGCATGAACCGCCGTGCACCGGCCTCCGGCATCCGCCGGTACCTCAACGCCGTCAACCTCGGCGGACTGGCGATCGTGGTGCTGTCGGCACTGCCGCTGTACTGGATGATCGCGTCGTCCTTCAAGGGACCGGGCGAGATCAGCGCCGCCCCGCCCAGCCTGGTACCGGAAGCGGCCACGTTCGGCAACTACGCGGAGGCCTTCGTCCGCAACGGCATCGGCCGCTATCTGCTCAACAGTGTGCTGGTGGCCTCTGTTTCCACCGTCGCCGTACTGGGGCTGTCCTTCTTCGCGGGGTACGCCCTGGCCCGCACCCCGCTGCGCGGCCGCGGCGCCATCATGACCACGCTGCTGATGCTGTCCGTCTTCCCGCCGATCGCGCTGGTCGTGCCGCTGTTCCTGCTGGAGCGCCAACTGGGGCTGCTCAACAGCTACGCGGGCCTGATCGTGCCCTATGTCGCGCTCAATCTGCCGTTCGCCATCTGGATCATGCGCAACTACCTGGTCGGTATCCCCCGTGAGCTGGAGGAGGCGGCCACCGTCGACGGCGCAGGACCGCTGCGCACCGTCCTGACCGTCATCGCGCCGCTGGCCCGGCCGGGACTGTTCACCGCGGGCATCTTCACCTTCACCGCGACCTGGGCGGAGTTCCTCCTGGCGCTGACCTTCAACAGCGAGGACGGCCACCGCACCGTTCCGGTCGGCATCGCCCTGTTCACCAGCCAGTACACGGTCCCCTACGGGACGCTCTTCGCGGGGGCCGTGGCCGCCACCGTACCGATCGGCGTCCTGGTCATGATCTTCCGCCGCTCGATCGTCTCGGGTATGACCTCCGGCGCGGTGAAGGGATGATCCCGGCCCCCGTGCCGGCCGGCCCCGTGGCCGCCCCCGCCGCCCCCGCCGCACCCGGTCCGACCCGGCGCCGCACCGCGCCGTACCCCTCCCGCAGCTACCGCTGGGAGGTGCCCCCATGCGTCCGCTCCCGCCCCGAAAGGCCTCCACGTGACCGCACAGCACCTCGACCCCGCCCGCGACACCACCGACTGGTGGCGGCAGGCCGTCGTCTATCAGGTGTACCCGCGCAGCTTCGCCGACTCCGACGGCGACGGCATCGGTGACCTCCCCGGAGTGACCTCCCGGCTGCCCTACCTCGCGAGCCTGGGCGTGGACGCCGTCTGGCTGAGCCCCTTCTACCCCTCCGAGCTGGCCGACGGCGGCTACGACGTCGCCGACTACCGCGATGTCGACCCGCGGCTGGGCACCCTCGACGACTTCGACGCCATGGTCACCGAGGCACACCGCCTGGGCCTCAAGGTGATGGTGGACATCGTGCCCAACCACTCCTCCCACCAGCACGTGTGGTTCCAGGAGGCGCTGCGCGCCGAGCCCGGATCCGCCGCACGGGATCGCTATGTCTTCCGCGAGGGCAAGGGCGAGCACGGTGAACTGCCGCCCACCGACTGGATCTCCTGCTTCGGCGGCCCCGCCTGGACGAGGCTGCCCGACGGCTGGTGGTACCTCCACCTCTTCGCCCCCGAGCAGCCCGACTTCAACTGGGACAACCCCGAGGTCCGCGCGGACTTCCGCACCACGCTGCGCTTCTGGTCCGACCGCGGCGTCGACGGCTTCCGGGTCGATGTGGCACACGGGCTGGCGAAGGACCTGGCCGCTCCGCTCCGCGACATCGGCACCGTCGAGGGCTACACGCCCGGCGACCTGCCCGAGGACGGCAGCCACCCCTTCTGGGACCGCGACGAGGTCCATGACATCTTCCGGGAGTGGCGCAAGGTCTTCAACGAGTACGACCCGCCCCGGGTCGCCGTCGCCGAGGCCTGGGTGCGCAGCTCCCGCCGTACCGCCTACGCCACCCCGCAGGAGCTCGGCCAGGCCTTCAACTTCGACTTCCTCAAGGCCTCCCTGGACGCCGCGGAGCTGCGCGCCTCCATCGACACCGCGCTCGCCGACGCACGGGCGGCCGGGGCGACCGCGACCTGGGTGCTCTCCAACCACGATGTGATCCGGCACGCCTCCCGCTACGGCCTCCCGGCCGGCCGCGACGAAGAGGCCTGGCTGCTCTCCGACGGCCAAGAGCCCGCCCTGGAACGGGAGTTCGGCCTGCGCCGGGCCCTGGCCGCGACCCTGCTGATGCTGGCGCTGCCCGGCTCGGCCTATGTGTACCAGGGCGAGGAACTGGGCCTGCCCGAAGTCGCCGACCTCACCCGCGACAGCCTGCAGGACCCGGTATGGACCCGGAGCGGCGGTGCGCTGAAGGGACGGGACGGCTGCCGGGTGCCGCTGCCCTGGCGTCGCGAGGGCAGCTCGTACGGATTCGGCAGCGGCGGCTCCTGGCTGCCGCAGCCCCCGGGCTGGGGCGCGCTGTCCGTCGAGGCACAGCAGGACGAGGCGTCCGCGCCCCTGGAGCTCTACCGCACCGCGCTGGCCACCCGCCGCCGGCTGGTGGCCGACGAGGCGCTGGAATGGGCCGACGACACCTCGGCGACCGAGCGGGGCATCCTGCACTTCCGCCGCTCGGGCGGCTGGGAGTGTGTATCGAACCTGACGGACGAGCCCCGGCCGCTGCCGGCCGGTGAGCTGCTGCTGAGCTCCGCGCCGGTCACCGGCGACCAACTGCCGCCGTGGACGACGGTCTGGCTGCGCACCACGCGCTGACCGGCCGCGCCCCGGGGACCTGTCAGGCGCTCAGCGCCGTCAGGTCCCCACGGGCGTGCGCCAGGGCCGCGCTGTCGTAGCGCCGCAGCAGCAGACGGGCCAGCTCGGGCGCCGGGCCGAGCACGGGGGCGAGCAGGTCGGCGCGGGCCTCGCGGGCGCCGGCGGCGATCCGGTCCGGGAGGAAGCCGGGGGCGATGACGTACGGGGCGACGGCCACCCGCCGGACGCCCTCGGCACGCAGCGCCCGTACGGCGTCCGCGGTGCGGGGAAGAGATGCGGAGGCGAACGCAGGACGCACGGCACACCAACCAGCGGTGCGCCACCACTCCCGCGCGATTTCAGCGATCACTGCGCTCGCCTCCGGGTCCGAGGAGCCCGCCGAGGCCAGGACGACCCCGGTCGAACGACGGTCACCGGGCCGCAGCCCGGCTTCCTCCAGCCGGCGCTCCAGCGCGGCGGTCAGGAGGGACGACGGGCCCAGCACGTCGGCCTGACGGATGGACAGCAGGGGCAGCCGGACGGCCGCCTCCCGCAGTACCGCCGGGATGTCGGACTTGGCGTGGAAGGCCCGGGTCAGCAGCAGCGGCAGCGCCACCACGTCCCGCACTCCCTCGGCCGACAGGCGCTCCAGCACCCGCGGCACCCGGGGGGCGTTGAAGTCGAGATAGCCGACCTCGACCCGCAGCCCCGGCCGCAGCGCCCGCACCCGCGCACAGAGCGCGGAGACGGTCGCGGCGTGCCGCGGGTCGCGGCTGCCGTGGGCGATGACGAGAAGCGTGGGGCGGGTGTCCATGGGTCAGCTCTTCACGAGGAGGCCGCGGCTGCGCAGCACCCGGCGTTCGACGGGGGCAAAGATCAGCAGCTCGATGCCGATGCCGACGATGAGGATGAGGAGGATCGCGGACAGCACCCAGGACATGTCCTGGAGCTCACGGCCCTGCTCCAGCAGCTGGCCCAGCCCGGTGCCCAGATCGGGCGCGTTCACGATGAGTTCGGCGGCCATCAGGGAGCGCCACGAGAACGCCCAGCCCTGCTTGAGCCCGGCGATGTAGCCCGGCAGCGAGGCCGGCAGCAGCACATGCCGTACCCCGGCGAAGCCCGTGGCACCGATGGTGCGGCCCGCCCGCAGGTAGAGCGGGGAGATCTGGTCGACACCGGCCACCAGCCCGTTGGCGATGGACGGGACCGCGCCGAGCAGCACCACCGTGTAGATCGTGGCGTCGCTCAGCCCGAACCAGATGATCGCGGCCGGGACCCAGGCCACCGAGGGCAGGGACTGCAGCCCGCTCAGGATCGGCCCGATCGCGGCCCGTACGGCCTTGACCCGGGCGACGATCAGCCCGAGCACCGTGCCGATCGCCACCGAGGCCAGGAAGCCGAGGGCGCCGCGGGACACACTGGTCCACACAAAGCTCAGCAGGGTGCCCTCCAGCCACTTCTGCTGCAGCGAGTGGCCGACCTCGACGGGGCTCGGCAGCAGGTAGTGCGGCTTGAGCTCGAAGTGGTAGGCGAGCTGCCACAGGGCGAGCACGATCGCGATGGCGATCAGCGGAGGGAGCGCCTTCGAGGTGGCGGTGCGCAGCCACGGCTGCCGGTCGACGACCCTGGATTCCAGGGCGTCGAGCCCGGCCTCCAGACCGGCGATGTCGCCGGAGCTGTCACCCGCCTCCGCGGCGGTGGACGGGGCCTTGGTCTCAGTGCTGGCCATGGCGGCGGATCTCCCCACGGAGCTGTTCGGTGATCTCGATGGAAAGGTCGGCGACCGCGGAGTCCTCGATGCGGCGCGGCTGCGGGATGTCCACCCGCCACTCGTGGGCGATCCGCCCCGGGCGGGAGGACAGCAGCACCACCCGCTCGGCGAGCCGTACGGCCTCACGGACGTTGTGGGTGACGAAGAGGACCGAGAGGTTGGTCTCGCGCCAGATACGGGTCAGCTCGTCGTGCAGCACATCGCGGGTGATCGCGTCGAGCGCCGCGAACGGCTCGTCCATCAGCAGCAGTTGGCTGTCCTGGGCGAGCGCACGGGCCATCGCGACCCGCTGGCGCATCCCGCCCGACAGCTCGTGCACCCGCTTGCCGTGGGCGCCCTTGAGCCGGACGAGTTCGAGCAGCCGCTCGGCCTCGTCGCGGCGCTCCGCGCGCGGCACCCCGCGCAGCCGCAGCGCCAGTTCGATGTTGCGGCCCGCGGTCAGCCACGGGAACAGCGCATGCTCCTGGAACATCAGGGCCGGCCGGCCGCCCGGCGTCTCGATGGCGCCGGCGGACGGCGCGTCGAGGCCTGCGACGAGGTTGAGGAGGGTGGACTTGCCGCAGCCCGAGGCCCCCAGGAGGCAGACGAATTCGCCGGGCGCCACATCGATGGTGATGTCGTCCAGGACATGCTGCTGTGCGCCGGTGCGGCCGAACGACTTCGAGACATGGTCGATGCGAGCGGCGTACGGCACGGTGGTGCCCGGGTCCGCCGTGGCGGGCTGCTGCTTGGTGAGCGTGGTGGTCGTCATCGGTGTCACCTCCTGGGGGAGTGCGGTGCTGCGGGCGGGAGCTACTTGCTGCCGAGTCCGGCGTCGTCGACCGGCTGCTTGCCCTCGGACCTGAGCACCTTGTTCAGCAGCGTGAGGTCGTAGATGCCCTTGAGGTCGGGCTTCTTGAGCAGGCCCGCCTTGACGGCGTGGTCGGCCTCCTGCTGGAGGGTGGCGGCCAGCGGGTCATCGGTGACATCGACGTTCTTGAACGCCGAGTCGATGACGTTCCGCGGCAGTGCCTTGCCGGCGACGTCCGCGGAGGCGAGCTTGTCGTTGAGGGTCTTCTTCGCCTCGGCCGGGTGCGAGCGGATCCAGGCGTTGGTCTTCACCGAGGCACGCAGCACCGCCTCGACGGCCTTCGGGTGCTCCTTGAGGAACTTCTGCGAGACGATCATGTTCGTGATGACGAACTTCCCGTCCTTCCACAGCTTCTTCTCGTCCAGGATCGTCTTGCCGCCCTCGGCGACGAGCTTGGAAGCGGTGGGCTCGGGCACCCAGGCACCGTCGATGGCGCCCTGCTGGAAGACCGTGGGCGTCACCTTGTTGTCGGTGCGCTGGACGGTGACGTCGCCCTTGCCGGTGGTGGGGTCGACCTTGTAGCCCTTCTCGGCCAGGTAGTTGAGCAGCGCGACGTCCTGGGTGTTGCCCAGCTGCGGGGTCGCGATCGTCTTGCCCTTGAGGTCGTGGAGGCCCTTGACCTTCTTGGGGTTGACCACCAGCGAGACACCGCCGGAGGCCGAACCGCCAATGATCTTCAGGCTCTTGCCGTGCGACTTGGCGTAGCCGTTGATCGCGGGGGAGGGGCCGATCCAGCCGATGTCGATGGCGCCCGAGTTGAGCGCCTCGATCTCGGCGGGGCCCGCGTTGAAGACGGAGGACTTCACCTCGGTGCCGCCCAGTTCCTTCTGGAACCGGCCGCTCTGGAGGCCGACCAGGGGGGTCGCGTGCGTGGTGTTGCCGAAGTACCCGATCGTCAGGTGATCGAGCCCGTCGGTCTTGGCGCCCTTCGGGGCGACACCGGCCGCGGTGTCCTTCTTGGCCTCGGAGCCGTAGCCGCAGGCGCCCAGCGCGCCTATCAGGAGCGGGACGGTGGCGGCGGCCGCCAGCAGGCGGTGACGAACGGCAGACACGGGAGGAGTTCCTCTCGGAGGGCCGGGCGGTGCACGCCCTCTAGGGCGCGCCCGGCGAAGCTGTGGATCTTCGGAAGGGGGGTGTGGGGGATACGGAGTCGGGCATCGTCAGCGCACACATCGGCCGACTCCGCCCTGCCCGCTGCCCAGGGCGCCGCTGCCGATGCGGCCGCCCTCTTTCGCGAAGGTCGAGAAAACGTCCTTGAGCATGCTCAGAAGTCCCATCCCTCGTCGTCCGCCGCGGCCGCCGGCGCGGCCTCTTCGGCCGCCTCCGCGAAGGCGGTGCCCGCCATGCCCGCGGTCAGCGTCGTCCCGTCCGCCGGGTCGATCAGCAGGAAGGAGCCGGTGCGGCGGGAGTCGGCGTAGGCGTCCAGCGCCAGCGGCTCCGCCGTGCGCAGCACGATCCGCCCGATGTCGTTGGCCACCAGCTCACCGGGTGCCGGGTGCTGGGAGAGGTCGTCCAGGGTCAGCCGGGACGGGATGTCCTTGACGATCGCCTTGACCGTGCGGGTGGTGTGCTTGAGCAGCACCCGCTGCCCGACGGTCAGCGGCCGGTCCGCGACATGGCAGACGGTCGCCTCGATGTCCTGCGAGACGCCCGGCGCGCCGGCCGTCGGCGCGATCAGGTCGCCGCGCGAGATGTCCAGGTCATCGGAGAGCCGGACGGTCACCGACTGCGGTGCCCAGGCGACGTCCACGGCCTGGCCGAGCGCGTCGATCGCCTCGATGGTGCTCGTACGGCCCGAGGGCAGCACGGTGACGGCGTCGCCGACGCGCAGCACACCGGAGGCGATCTGGCCCGCGTAGCCGCGGTAGTCGGGGTGTTCGGCGGTCTGCGGACGGATCACGTACTGGACCGGGAAGCGGCCGGGGTCGTCCGAGGGGTCGGCGACGACGGCCACGGTCTCCAGGTGCTCCAGCACGGTCGGGCCGCCGTACCAGTCCATGGTGGCGGACGGCGTCACGACATTGTCGCCGGCCAGCGCCGAGATCGGGATCGCGGTGATCTCCGGGACGCCCAGCGAGGCCGCGTACGTCGTGAACTCCTCGGCGATGGCGGCGAAGACGGGCTCGGCGTAGTCGACCAGGTCCATCTTGTTGACGGCCAGGACGACATGCGGGACCCGCAGCAGGGCAGCGACCGCGGCATGCCGGCGGGTCTGCTCGACGACACCGTTGCGGGCGTCGACCAGCACCACGGCCAGCTCGGCGGTGGAGGCGCCGGTGACCATGTTGCGGGTGTACTGCACATGCCCGGGGGTGTCCGCGAGGATGAAGCGGCGGCGCGGAGTGGCGAAGTAGCGGTAGGCGACATCGATGGTGATGCCCTGCTCGCGCTCGGCGCGCAGCCCGTCGGTCAGCAGCGCCAGGTCGGGCGCCTCCTGACCGCGGCTGCGGGAGGCGTGCTCGACGGCCTCCAGCTGGTCGGCGAGCACCGACTTGGAGTCGTGCAGCAGCCGGCCCACCAGGGTGGACTTGCCGTCGTCGACGGATCCGGCGGTGGCGAAACGCAGCAGCGAGGTGGCACCCGCGTCCACGACGTCGATCGCGTCCGTGTTCGTACTCATGGTTAGAAGTACCCCTCGCGCTTGCGGTCCTCCATGGCGGCCTCGGACATCTTGTCGTCGGCCCTCGTTGCGCCCCGTTCGGTCAGCCGGGAAGCGGCGATCTCCGTGATCACGGCCTCGATGGTGTCCGCGTCGGAGTCGACGGCGCCGGTGCAGGACATGTCGCCGACGGTGCGGTAGCGCACCTGCCGGGTCTCCAGGCTCTCGCCGTCCTTGGGGCCGCCCCACTCACCGGGCGCCAGCCACATACCGTTGCGGGCGAAGACCTCCCGCTCGTGGGCGTAGTAGATGGCGGGCAGCTCGATCTTCTCGCGGGCTATGTACTGCCACACGTCCAGCTCGGTCCAGTTGGACAGCGGGAAGACCCGGACGTGCTCACCGGGGGAGTGCTTGCCGTTGTAGAGCTGCCACAGCTCGGGGCGCTGCCGGCGCGGGTCCCAGCCGCCGAACTCGTCGCGCAGCGAGAACACCCGCTCCTTGGCGCGCGCCTTCTCCTCGTCCCGGCGCCCGCCGCCGAAGACCGCGTCGAAGCGGCTCTTCTCGATGGCGTCCAGCAGCGGGACGGTCTGCAGCGGGTTACGGGTACCGTCCGGGCGCTCGCGCAGCTCACCGCGGTCGATGAAGTCCTGCACGGAGGCGACGTGCAGCCGCAGCCCGTGCCGCTCCACCGTGCGGTCGCGGTAGTCGAGCACCTCGGGGAAGTTGTGCCCGGTGTCGACATGCAGCAGCGAGAACGGCACCGCGGCCGGCGCGAACGCCTTCAGCGCGAGGTGCAGCATGACGATGGAGTCCTTGCCGCCGGAGAACAGGATCACCGGCCGCTCGAACTCGCCCGCCACCTCACGGAAGATGTGCACCGCCTCGGACTCCAGGGCGTCCAGGTGCGACAGCGCGTAGGGGTTGTCGAGGTCGCCGGTCACGGCAGCGGTGGCGGTCATGCCAGTCCCCTTTCGGTGAGCAGCGTGTGCAGCGCCGCCGCGGACTCCTGCACGGTCTGGGTGTGCGATTCGAGGCGCAGATCGGGCGACTCGGGCGCCTCGTACGGGTCGTCGACGCCGGTGAGCCCGGAGATCTCGCCCGCCGCCTGCTTGGCGTACAGGCCCTTCACATCCCGCTCGGAGCACACCTCGACGGGCGTGGCCACATGCACCTCCAGGTAGGCGGTGCCCTCGGTCTGGTGGCGCTTGCGCACCGCCTCGCGGCTGTCGGCGTACGGCGCGATCACCGGCACCAGCGCCTTGACGCCGTTGCTCGCCAGCAGTTCGGCCACGAAGCCGATGCGCTGGACGTTGGTGTGCCGGTCCGCGCGGGTGAACCCCAGGCCCGCGGACAGGAATTCGCGGATCTCATCGCCGTCGAGCACCTCGACCCGGTGGCCCTCGCCGCGCAGCCGTCCGGCGAGCTCGTGCGCGAGGGTCGTCTTGCCCGCGCTCGGCAGACCGGTCAGCCAGATCGTGGCGCCCGTCATGGATATCTCCTGATGCTCGGTCATCCGTGCAGCCCGCACTCGGTCTTGTTGCTGCCGGCCCAGCGGCCGGCCCTGGCGTCCTCGCCCTCCAGCACCCGGCGGGTGCAGGGCGCGCAGCCGACGGAGGCGTAGCCGTCCGTCAGCAGCGGGTTGGTCAGCACACCGTGTTCGGCCACGTACGCGTCCACGTCGGACTGTGTCCAGCGGGCGATCGGCGAAACCTTCACTTTCTGCCGTTTCGGGTCCCAGCCGACGACCGGGGTGCCCGCCCTGGTCGGCGACTCGTCCCGGCGCAGCCCCGTCGCCCAGGCGTCGTACCGGGCCAGGCCCTCTTCGAGGGGCTTGACCTTCCGCAGCGCGCAGCACAGGTCGGGGTTGCGGTCGTGCAGCTTCGGGCCGTGCTCGGCGTCCTGCTCGGCCACCGTCTGACGAGGGGTCAGGGTCAGGACGTTGACGTCCATCACCTCGGCCACCGCGTCGCGGGTCCCGAGGGTCTCCGGGAAGTGGTAGCCGGTGTCCAGGAACACCACGTCCACACCGGGGAACGCCCGCGAGGCCAGATGCGCGACGACCGCGTCCTCCATCGAGGAGGTGACGCAGAAGCGCGGACCGAAGGTCTCGGCGGCCCACGTGAGGATCTCCAGCGCGGGCGCGTCCTCCAGGTCGCGGCCCGCCTGCTCGGCCAGCTGCTGCAGGTCGGCTGCGGTGGTAGCGGTGGTCACGACTCACCTCCGTCGGGTGCGGCAGGGGACTTACCGGTCAGCCCCTGGGCCAGCAGGCCCAGGAACTTCAGCCGGAACGCACGGCTGCAGGACCGGCATTCCCAGGCTCCATGGCCTTCCTCGGAGGGCTGCAGGTCCTCGTCCCCGCAGTAGGGGCAGTAGAAGGGCGCCGCGCGCTCGCTCATTTGAGGGCACCCTCTTCCGCACGGGCCGCCCAGGTGGCGAACCGCTCGCCCTCCTCGCGCTCCGCCTCGAAGTTGCGCAGCACCCGCTCGACGTAGTCGGGGAGTTCATCGGCGGTGACCTTCAGACCGCGGACCTTGCGGCCGAAGCCGGGCTCCAGGCCCAGCGCGCCGCCCAGGTGCACCTGGTAGCCCTCGACCTGGTTGCCGTCGTTGTCCAGGACCAGCTGGCCCTTGAGGCCGATGTCGGCGACCTGGATACGGGCGCAGGCGTTGGGGCAGCCGTTGAGGTTGATGGTGACGGGCTCCTGGAAGTCCGGCATCCGGCGCTCCAGCTCGTCGATGAGGGACGCGCCGCGGCCCTTGGTCTCGACGATGGCCAGCTTGCAGAACTCGATACCGGTGCAGGCCATCGTGCCGCGCCGGAACGGCGAGGGGGTGACCTGGAAGTCCAGCGCCTCCAGCCCGGCGACGAGCGAGTCGACCTGGTCCTGCGTCACATCGAGGATGATCATCTTCTGCTCGACGGTGGTGCGCAGCCGGTCGGACCCATGGGCGGCGGCCAGTTCGGCGATCTTGGTGAGGGTGGTGCCGTCGACCCGGCCGACGCGCGGGGCGAAGCCCACGTAGAAGCGGCCGTCCTGCTGCTGGTGCACCCCGATGTGGTCGCGCCACTTGGAGCGCGGCTGCTCGGGCGCGGGGCCGTCGATCAGCTTGCGCTGGAGGTACTCGTCCTCCAGTACCTGGCGGAACTTCTCCGGGCCCCAGTCGGCCATCAGGAACTTCAGCCGGGCGCGGGTGCGGAGCCGGCGGTAGCCGTAGTCGCGGAAGATCCCGACGACACCGGCCCAGACGTCCGCGACCTCGTCCAGCGGCACCCAGGTGCCCAGGCGCTGGGCGAGCTTGGGGTTGGTGGACAGACCGCCGCCGACCCAGAGGTCGAAGCCGGGGCCGTGCTCGGGGTGGACGACGCCGACGAAGGCCACGTCGTTGATCTCGTGGACCACGTCCTGGACGGGGGAGCCGGAGACCGCGGTCTTGAACTTGCGCGGCAGGTTGGAGAATTCCTTGCTGCCGATGTAGCGGTCGTGGATCTCGTCGACGGCGGGCGTGCCGTCGATGATCTCGTCCGCCGCGATACCGGCCACCGGGGAACCGATGATCACGCGCGGGCAGTCGCCGCATGCCTCGGTCGTGGAGAGCCCGACGGCCTCCAGCTTCTCCCAGATGGCGGGGACGTCCTCGATACGGATCCAGTGCAGCTGGATGTTCTGCCGGTCGGTGATGTCCGCGGTGCCGCGGGCGTACTCCTCGGAGACCTCGCCGATGGCGCGCAGCTGGGCCACGGACAGCCGTCCGCCGTCGACCCGGACCCGCAGCATGAAGTGCTTGTCGTCCAGCTCCTCCGGCTCCAGGATCGCGGTCTTGCCGCCGTCGATCCCGGGCTTGCGCTGGGTGTACAGACCCCACCAACGCATCCGGCCACGCAGGTCGTTGGGGTCGATCGAGTCGAAACCGGCCTTGGAGTAGATCGTCTCAATGCGTGTCCGCACATTGAGACCGTCGTCGTCCTTCTTGAACTGCTCATTGCCGTTGAGCGGCGTGAAGTGGCCAACGGCCCACTGGCCCTCACCGCGGTGGCGTCCGGCCTTACGGCGGGTCGTGGCAGCTGCGGGGACTTCGGAGGAGGCGGCCATGGGTGTACGTCCTTCTGGGCGGGCTCAAGGGATCCGGAACGGTCGCCGGGCACCACGATGGCCTGCGCAGACACACCGAAAGGCGGCGCGTGACAACGCGTCGGGGAGGTCTGCGGGTCAAGGGGGTGTCGGCGCGTCCGCGACGATGGGGACGGCGTGGAAAATGCGTGCTGCTGGGTGCTGCCCGGGGCCGAAGGCCCCTGGTGAATGCAGCCTCAGCCCGCCCGACAAATGGCGCTGGACATGCGGCCGAGGTCGACGTGCCGCCGACTCACCAAGGCAATTCCAGCTCGAGACATGACGGAAGCCTGGCACGCCGTTCTCCGGCCAGTCCACCGTCATCCAGGATTTGGACACCTCTGTCCCGCATCGCGAGACAGTGTGCTGTCGGTCACTCTCCGGCGGGGGTGCCGGTCGTGGTCGGACCCGTGATCGGACCCGCGCCGGGCCAGGGTCCGGGGGCGGGTATCCCGTCCTCCTCGGCGACCTTGGTGTCGTACAGCCGGAAGCCGCGCCGCTGGTAGTTGGCCATCGCGTGCGGGCCGTCCTTGCTGCAGGTGTGCAGCCACACCCGCTTGGTCGGCGCCCGCCCCGGCCACCGTTCCGCCAGGTCCCAGGCCCGCTCGATCCCGTACGCGAGCAGATGCCCGCCGATCCGGCGCCCCCGGAACGCCGGGACGAGCCCGAAGTAGGTGATCTCCACGGAGCCGTCCGCCTCCCCCGCCAGCTCGATGAACCCCGCCGGCGTACCGCGCTCGTACGCCACCCAGGTCTCCACCCCCGGCCGCCCGAGGAACTCCGCCCACTGTGCGTACGGCCAGGTCAGCCGGTCGGTCCAGGCGATGTCCCCGCCGACCGCCGTATAGAGGAAGCGGCTGAATTCGGGCGACGGTACCTCGGAGCGGACGATACGGACGTCCTGCTCGGCCGGCGGCGCCTGGGCGGGGGACAGGTCGGCGGGCGAGGTCTGTTCGAGGTGCCAGGTGGTGACCGAGATGCTCATGCGGCCAGCACATCACACCGGGACCCGGGCCCCGGGCTCAGACCGACAGGGGAGCAGGGGGGTGCCGGACGGGGGGCAGGGGAGGTCGAAGGGGAAGGGGTCGGGCGGGTGGCAGCGGACCGTCCCGAATCGTGAGACGCCGGTTCACTTCGTGGGGGATCTCGGGCCTTGCCGGGCCTGAGTGGCTCCCCGGAGTCACCGGCCGGGCGGTTCTCCCTGGCCGGATCCCGTCATCCGGGCGAAGACCACCACGTTGCCCGCGTAGCCGGAGCCCGCCGCGTAGGCGCCGCCGCAGGTCAGGACGCGCAGCTCGGGGCGTCCGGTGGTGCCGTAGACCTTCCGCGAGGGGAACTTCCGCTTGTCGAAGACCTGGACGCCGTAGACCTCGAAGACCGCGGTCCGCCCGTCCTCGCGGGTCACCCGGACCGTCCGGCCCTTCTCCAGGGCGCCCAGCCCGTAGAAGACCGCGGGCCCGCTGCGGCTGTCGACATGCCCGACGATGACGGCGGTGCCGTTCTCCCCCGGGGTCGGCGCGTTCGCGTACCAGCCCGCCAGCCCGGGGTCCTCGGCCGGCGGGGCCGCGATCCCGCCGTCCGCGTCCAGGCCCAGCGGCATCAGCGGAGCCGACACCTCGATCGACGGAATCGCCACCCGGGAGGGGGCGGAACGGGGCAGCGGCGGCGGTGCGGGGCCGTCGGGCGGCAGGTCGCCGGGGAAGAGCGCCGAACCGGCTCCGGGCTGCGGAGGCCCGTCCGCCTCACCGGTCAGGCCCTGGCGCACCATGCCGAGGCCGATGAGACCGGCCAGGAGCAGCACGCCCCACCTGGGCCGACGCGGGGCCGCCGGCTTCCCGGGCGCCGCTTCCGGCGGGCCTGTCGAGCTCATCACTCACCTCCCGTGGCCGCGCGCCCGGGAGCACATGGTCCGCAGTCGGCAGGCTAGGGCCGCCCCGAGCGGGCAGCGACAGCAGCCGGTCGAACGGGTGGCGGCGCGGGGGCCGTGGAGCCCGCCGGCCTGCCTGTGCCCGCCGGCCCCTGCCCGGGGCCGCGCACCCTGCCCGGGGTCGCCCGCCGTGCCCGGGGTCGTCCGCGCGGCCTCGGCCCGGGTCCGCCCGCGCGCCCGTGGCCGGTTCCCGCCGGGCCTGCCGCTGGCCCTGCCGCCGGGCGGCGCCCCCTTGGAGGGCGCCGCCCGCCGAACGGTGACCGAGCGGTGCCCGGCCGCCGGCTACTCGCCGTGGAACACCGCCCCCGCCAGCCGCTCGACCTGGTCCGGGTCCGGGGACCAGCAATAGAGCATCACCTCGTCCGCGCCGATCGCCCGGAACGCGGCCACCGCCTCACGGATCTGGTCCCCCGAGGTGAGCAGACCGTTCACCACGTGGTCGGTGTAGCTGTGCGGTGCGTAGTAGGCGCGCAGTTCCGCGCGGGCGCGGTCGAGGGTCGGCTGCGGGCCGAGCGCGGCATTGACCTGGGCCACCAGCCGCGGCCTGCCCGTACGGCCGGCCCGGTCCCAGGCGTCCTCCACCTGACGGAACAGTCCGTCCATGTGCCCGGGCGGCAGTGCGGCGCCGAGAAAGCCGTCGCCCCAGCGGGCCACGCGCTCCAGCGCGGCGGGCACGAAACCGCCGAACAGCACCTCGGGCCCGCCGGGCCGCGCCGGGGCGGGGCCGATCGGGCCGACGTCCGCGGAGAGCGGTTCGCCGGACCAGAGGCGCCGCAGGGTCGCCATCTGTGTGTCGAGCCGTCGGCCGCGGGTGCGGAGATCGATGCCGGAGGCCAGATAGTCGTCATCGCGTCCGCCGATACCGATGCCGAGGGTGAAGCGGGAGCCGGACAGCAGATCGAGCGTGGCGGCCTGTTTGGCGAGCAGCGCCGTGCGGTGCAGCGGGGCGAGCAGCACCTCGGTCTGCAGCCGGATCCGGGAGGTGGCGCCGGCCAGGGTGGCCAGCGTGATCAGGGGCTCGGGGTTGCCGAACACCAGCCGGTCGAGGAGGGCGACGGTGGTGAACGGGGTGGCTTCGGCGCGCCGGGCCCAGCTCAGGAGCTGTGCGGGGTCGCCGATGGGAAGGCCAAGGCCTACGGACATGGTGGTGTCCTCCAGAAGGGCATGCGGGCATGCGTGATCACGGATTGTCGTGTCGCCCGCTCATTCGGCTCCGCGCGTGCTGTACGCGCGGGCTGCTCCCGTTCTGCGACGGCCTTCTGGAGAGCTGATTCAGAGCGCGGTCACTTTACGAGAGGGCAGCACGGCGCCGCATCCGGTTTTTCGCCCGGTCCCGCCGACCCGTCGTCCCCCGGCCTCCGGCAGCCCCCTCGGCCCGCCCCCCTCAGCCCGCCGGGCGACCCTCAACCCCTCCGGCAACCCCTCCGGACCCGTCCCTCAGCCCCGCCGCGCCGCCGCCACCGCGGGCGCCAGCGACTGCGGCAGCAGATGCACGGGCTGCGGCGGCAGCCGGAGCTCCACTTCCACGCCGTCCGCGAAGCGGTAGGGCCGGTGCGCCAGCACGCTCGCGAGATGGCGGCGCAGCCGGGACAGCTCCGCGCGCACCGTGACCGTACGGCTGTCGTCACCGAACAGGTCCCGGGCGAGTTCGGCGGCGCTGCGCCCCTGCGGATGCGCGGCGAGCACGAACAGCAGCTCGGCATGGCGCGGGGTCAGCTCGTGCGACCAGCTGCCGGCCGGTCCGGTAACGGTGACCGTCGAGCCGTCCCGGCCGCTGACGTCCAGCACCACCCGGCTCGGACCGATGTCCCGCTCCTGCTGCCCGACACGGATCAGCCAGCCGCCGGGCAACGGCTCCAGGGTGCACCTGCCGTAGCGCGGCAGCCACAGCGGCCCGGCCTCGGGGGACTTGGGCAGCGCCACCCGGTCCGGCGGGGTCAGGCCCGTCACCCCCACGACCCAGCCGCTCGGGTCGACGGCCAGGGCGCGTCCGCCGATCCGCGCCAGCACCGGCGCCGCGCTCGACCGCAGCCGCTCCAGGGAGAGGTGATGGCGGCTGCGCAGCTCGCCCTCGGCGAGCCGGGCGACCGCGGACACCAGCGAGAGCGTCGTGGGGTGGAAGCCGGGCGCCGGACCGCTGACGTCCACCGTGCCCAACAGCCGCCCGTCGCGCGGGTCGTGGAGCGGCGCCGCGGCACAGGTCCACTGGTGGTGGCTGCGGACGAAGTGCTCCGCGGAGTGCACCAGCACCGGCCGGCGGGCCACCAGCGCGGTGCCGATGGCGTTGGTGCCGACGACGTCCTCCGCCCAGTGGGCGCCCTTGTCGAAGCCCAGCCGGTCGGCCATCCGGCGGACCGGCGCGCTGCCCTCCCGCCACAGCACCCGGCCCTCGGCATCGGTGACGACCATGATCTGCTGCGCGGCGTCGGCCGCCGCCAGCAGCCCCTCGTTGAGCACCGGCAGCACCGGGGCCAGTCGGGACATCTGCCGGCGGTGCTCCAACTCCGCGACGGGCAAAGGGTTCTGCGGCTGGTCCCGGTCCGGGTCCACACCCGAGACCCGCACCCGGCGCCAGGATTCGCCGATCACCGCGCGGGGCGCGTCGGACGGGGCGTCGGACGGTGTCCCGCCCGTGAGCACGGCCTCCCGGACCGTGGCGAGGCGGTGTGCCGTCGCTCGGATGTCCTGGGACGAGCAGATGGCACTTTCGATCGGTCTGTCGCTCACGCTGCTCTCCGATGTGCACTGTCCTTGGGCCCGTGCGCTTCGTGCCGTCACCAGGCAGTCCTGGCACGGCCATTGTCCAGGTCCGTACCGGCGCACTGCAACGGACTGCAACCGTTGTGGCCTATGACGCGTTCCAGGGAATCTGGGCCGAGCGGCCGATGGTGCCCCGCCACCGCGGGTTCGCCGGACACCCGTCGGGGAACCGCCGGTGGTGGCCGGGGATGCCATCGGCCGTCGTGTGATGTCGGCAGTGCGGGGGAGGGGGCTCACCATGATGGCCGCTGCCCCGCGCGTCGTCGTGATCGGAGCGGACGAGGGGGTCCGTATTGCGCGTGCGGCCCGTCTGGCGGACCACTACGGGGTCCCCCGGCTGCCCGCGGTCGACCTGCTGATCAGACGTCAGCCGCTGCCCGCCGACGGCTATGTCGTCGACGGAGCCCCGCAGCTCCTCGACCGGATGGCCGGCACCGGCGGTCTGCTGCCCGCCCTGGCCTTCGCCGACCTCGTCGTCCTGCTGCACGGTGCGGAGTGGAACGGCGCGGACGAGGCCTGTCGCGTACTGCGCTACTACGAGGCGCGCGGTGTGCTGGCCGCCTTCCCTCCCCACGCGCCGGACGGCGACCTCGTCGTGGCCATCGATGCGGCGCTGCGCGGGCGCCTCGCGGACCCGCCGGAGCGCCCCGGCCGCCCCTGAGACCGGGGAGCGGTGCCGGGTCGGCGCGGCACCGCTCCCTGACCGGCGCGGCGGCGGTAACCCCCTGTCCTCGTCCCCTCGGTGCGGCCACCGGCCCAGAGGTGACGGGGAGCCGCCGCCGCGCCACGAACCGGCCGGGCCGGCGGGGCTCAGCAGTCGACCACCGGCCGCGCCCGCTCCACCACCGCCGCGAGGTCCAGCGTGTGCGGCAGCGTGCCGAACGCCGCGCCCGCGTCGCCGCCGAGCCGGGAGGCACAGAACGCGTCCGCGACCTCGGACGGCGCATGGCGCACCAGCAGCGAACCCTGGAGCACCAGTGCCATCCGCTCCACCAGCCGCCGGGCCCGTGCCTCGATGCCTTCCAGGTCGGCGAGTTCGGTGAGCATCCCCTTGATCGCCCGGTCCAGCCGGTGGTCCGCGCCCCGCGCCGCCCCGATCTCGGTCAGGAACGCGTTCAGCGCCTCGGGTTCGCGCCGCAGGGCCCGCAGGACGTCCAGCGCCTGGACATTGCCGGCACCCTCCCAGATCGAGTTGAGCGGCGCCTCGCGCAGCAGCCGGGGCATCCCCGACTCCTCGACATAGCCGTTGCCGCCCAGGCACTCCAGCGCCTCGGCCACCATCGGCGTGCACCGCTTGGTCACCCAGTACTTCGCCGCCGGGATTGCCAGCCGCAGGAAGTGCCGGTCCTGCTCGGTGCCGCCGTCGTACGCCGCCGCCAGGCGCAGCGCCAGTGTGGTCGCCGCCTCCGACTCCAGCGCCAGATCGGCCAGCACATTGCGCATCAGCGGTTTGTCGGTCAGCCGGCCGCCGAACGCCTCCCGGTGGGCGCTGTGGTGGATCGCCTGCGTCACGGCCTGCCGCATCACCGCCGCGGACGCGCTGACGCAGTCCAGCCGGGTCGCCGCGACCATCTCGATGATCGTCGCCACCCCGCGCCCCTCCTCGCCGACCCGGCGCGCCCAGGTCCGCCCGTCGAACTCGACCTCCGCCGAGGCGTTGGAGCGGTTGCCGAGCTTGTCCTTGAGCCGCTGGATGCGGAAGGAGTTACGGCTGCCGTCCGGAAGCACCCGTGGCAGCAGAAAGCAGGTGAGCCCGCCGGGCGCCTGGGCCAGCACCAGGAAGGCGTCCGACATCGGCGCCGAACAGAACCACTTGTGTCCGGTCAGGACGTACTCACCGGGTGCGGCCAGCGGCTCGGCGCGGGTGGTGTTGGCCCGTACGTCGCTGCCGCCCTGCTTCTCCGTCATGGCCATCCCGGCCAGCGCGCCGCCCTTCTCGGCGACCGGCCGCAGCTCCCGCTCGTACACCTGTGAGGTCAGCAGCGGCTCCCATTCGGCCGCCAGCTCCGGCTCGGCGCGCAGCGCGGGCACCGCCGCATGGGTCATCGACAGCGGGCAGCCGTGCCCCGCCTCGGCCTGCGTCCACACGATGAAGCCGGCGGTGCGGCGGACATGGCCGTCCGGCCGGGACCAGGCGTCGTTCAGCCCGGAGGTGACGGCGTGGCCGAGCAGCCGGTGCCAGGCCGGGTGGAACTCCACCTCGTCGATGCGGTGGCCGTAGCGGTCATGGGTGTGCAGCACCGGTGGATGCGCATTCGCCTGTTCGCCCCACTGCTGGGCGTGCGTGGAGCCGGCCGCCTTGCCCAGCGTGCCCAGCTCTTCGCGTACCTCGCCGAGCCGCTCGGCGGCGATGTACCGGGTGATGCCCTCGGTGAGGGCCGGATCGTTCGCGAAGACGTCGTAGCCGACCAGCGGCGGGGGCTGGTTCGTGACCGAGTGAGTGGTGGCTGCCATGCAGATACGGTAAGGAGGTGCAGCCCGCAAACGAACCAACCGAGCGGCCCGCGGGCCGTCTGACCAAGGCCCGCGCGCTGTACCGCAATGTTTCCAAGCGCCGGCTGGCCTGGCTCCTGCTCAAGGACACCGTCAACTCCTGCATGAAGTACCGGGTGACCGGGCTGGCCGCCGAGGCCGCGTTCTGGAGCCTGCTGTCGCTGCCGCCGCTGATCCTCGGGCTCCTGGGCGTGCTCGGTTATACGGACGCGTGGATCGGCCACGACACCATCGACAGCGTCCGGCAGCGCATCCTCGACGGCGCCGGCACCGTGCTGTCCGACAAGGGCGTGAACGAGATCGCCCGGCCGCTGCTCAACGATGTCTTCACCGGCCGCCGCCCGGATGTCATCTCCTTCGGCTTCGCCATCGCCCTGTGGTCCGGCTCCCGGGCCATGAACGTCTTTGTCGACACCATCACCATCATGTACGGGCTCGACGGGCGGCGCGGCATCGTCAGGACCCGGCTGCTGGCGTTCGCGCTGTATCTCGCGGCGCTCGTGGTCGGCGCCGTCGCGCTGCCGCTGATGGTCGCCGGGCCCGACACCGTCGTGAGCTGGCTGCCGGCCAGCGAGCACATCATCCGGGCGCTGTACTGGCCGGTCGTCCTGCTCCTGTCGGTCGCCTTTCTGACCACCCTCTACCACGCCTCCGTACCGGTCCGTTCGCCCTGGCCGGAGGACATTCCCGGCGCGGTGGTCGCCCTCGGCATGTGGCTGCTCGGCAGCTTTCTGCTGCGGCTCTATCTCACCTCGACGGTCGAGGGACCCACGATCTACGGCTCCTTGGCCGCGCCGGTCGCCGTGCTGCTGTGGATCGGGGTGTCCGCCTTCGCGGTGCTGGTCGGGGCCGCGATGAATGCCTCGCTCGACCGGGTGTGGCCCTCGGTCGCCACGGCCGCGGCGCGCGAGGAGATCGCCCGGCGGACGGCCGCGCGGCCCGGTGCGGAGTGGGAGACCGGCGGCGCGGACGGTGCCCCGGCGGACGGCGCTGACCGCGGTGACGGCGACGGGCACCGGGGCGGGGGCCACGACGCCGGCGGCACCCGCGACGACTGAGCCGGCGCACCCCGTCCCGCCTCGTCCGGCCCTGGTGCGCCGCGCACGGCAGCGCAGGAAGCCCTGCACGGGCCATTGACACTCACCGAACCCGGGCAGATGATCCTTGCCGATCGTTCGGCGAACGAAAGTTCACCAGGCGAACCAGTAAGCCGGCGAACCCGCGCCACTGATGGCGCATCGCGCACCGTGATCCGCGAACCGTGATCCGTGAATCCGAGGTCCCATGTCTCCCACCGGCATGTCCCGCACCGGTCCTCCGCCCTCCACCGGCCGCCGTCACACCTTCCGTTCCGTCGCGCCCGTCCTGGCGCTGTGCTGGCTCGCCGTCTTCTTCGACGGGATGGACGTCAACGTCTACGGCGCCGTCATGCCGCACATGCTCGACGACCCCGGCCTCGGCCTCACCCCCGGAGCGGCCGGCGCGATCGGCAGCTGGACCACCTTCGGCATGCTGATCGGCGCGCTCGGCACCGGCACCCTCACCGACTGGCTCGGCCGCCGCCCCGTCCTCGTCGTCAGCGTGCTGGTGTTCTCCGCCGGGTCGGCGGTCTGCGCGCTCGCCGGCGCCCCGGGACCGTTCGGCGCCGGACGCTTCTTCGCCGGTCTGGGACTCGGCGGTCTGATGCCCCTCTGCCTCTCGATGGTGATGGAGTTCGCGCCGCCCCGCCGGGCCGCCCTCGCCACCGGCCTGCTGATGACCTCGTACCACGCGGGCGGCATGTTCGCGACGGGCCTGGGCCTGACGCTCGCCCCCGCGCTGGGCTGGCGCTGGGTGTTCTGGGCGGGCGTGCTGCCCGCGGTCGTCGCCGCCCCGCTGCTGCTGCGCCTGCTGCCGGAGTCGCCCGGTGTGCTGCTCGCCAAGGGCCGCACCGCCGAGGCCGAAGCGGTCGCCGACCGCTACGGCATGGCCCGCCCGGCCTCCGCCGACGCACCGGCCCAGGGGGCCAAGGGCCGCCTCGCCGCGGTCCTCGCCCTCTTCCGCCCCGGCGTCCGTCTGGCCACCCCGCTGCTGTGGCTCGCCTCGTTCTGCGGACTTCTCCTGGTCTACGGCGTCAGCACCTGGCTGCCGCAGATGATGCGCGCCTCCGGGTACGGCCTCACGTCCTCGGTCAGCTTCCTGCTCATCATCAACGCGGGCGGGATCGCCGGCATGCTGATCGCGGGCCGCATCGCCGACCGCTACGGCCCGGTCAGGGTCTCCGCCCTCTGGTTCCTGCTGACCGCCGCCGGCGCACTGCTCCTCGGGGCGCGGCTGCCGCTCGGCGTCACGTATGTGGTGGTCGCGGCCACCGGTGTCTGGCTCTTCAGCGCGCAGGTGATGGTGTACGCGGCGGCCAACCGCGTCTATCCGGCCGCCGAACGGGCCACCGGCCTCGGCTGGGTCACCGGCATCGGCCGCACCGGCGCGGTGGCCGGCCCCTGGCTCGGCGGCACCCTCGCCGCCACCGCCAACGACCAACTCGGCTTCACCGCCTTCGCATTGGCCGGCCTGCTGGGCGCACTCGCCATCGGTTCGGTACCGCTGGCCCGCCGCCTCGGCCGCCGACCGGCAACGGCCTCGCTGCCGGAGACGGCCGGCGCGGAGCCGTGAGCGGGAGCCCGCGCCGGGTCCGTGTGCCGGTCCGCGATCCGGTCCGCGATGCCGGCGCCGCTGACACGACCAAGAGGGCAGCGCCCAGGGCGGGTTCAGGGCGCCGTCGCGTAGCGGTCCGCGAGTACGGCCACGGCCCGGGCGAGGGCTTGCCGCAGTGCGGAGGGGCCGAGCACCTCTGCCTCCGTGCCGAGCCTGAGCAGGTCACTGACCGCCACGGCGGGCGCCTCGACCGGCAGCTCCACCCGCACCCAGCCCTCGTGGTCCGGCGGCCCGGCACTCTCCAGGGCGTGTGCGCCCGCAGCACCGAACTGCACCGGCAGCAGGCGCTGCGCCAGGGGTGAGATCCGCAGTTGCGCGGTTCCCTGCTGCAGCGTGGCCTCCAGGCGGCGGGCAGCCTCCTCCCAGTAGGCGGCCAGGGCGAATCCGGCCGGTCGCTCGAAGTGCTCTTCGGTGAGGTCCACGGCCAGGAACCGCGCCATCCGATAGGTCCGTACGGCCCCGTCCGCGAGCGCCACCAGGTACCAGAGGCCGCCCTTGAGGACGAGACCGAGCGGATGGAGTTCCCGGTGGATTTCACCGCTCCAGCGCCGGTAGTGCACACGGAGCGTCCGCTGCTCCCACACCGCTTGCGCGACCGACGCCAGATACGGCGCCGGATCGGCGTCCCGGAACCAGGCCGGCGCGTCCAGGTGGAACCGGTCCTGTATGCGGCGGGTGCGCTCGGCCAGTTCGGCCGGGAGAGCGGCCTGCACCTTCAGCTGCGCGGTCGCCAGCACCGCGCCCAGGCCCAGGTCTTTCGCCGGCCCGGGCGCCCCGGCGAGGAAGAGCGCGGCGGCCTCGGCGTCGGTGAGCCCGGTCAGCCGGGTGCGGTATCCGTCCATCAGGCGGTAGCCGCCGGCGGGACCGCGGTCGGCGCGGACGGGAACTCCCGACGCGAGGAGCGCCTCGATGTCCCGGTGGACCGTACGGACCGACACCTCCAGTTCCGCCGCGAGTTCGGGAGCGGTCATCCGCCCGCGGTTCTGGAGCAGCAGGAGCAGGGAGAGAAGTCGGTCGGCACGCATACGGAGATTGTCCCGCGTACCTGACAGGAGGTGTCAGGTACGGCCCTCAGGCTGGTCACGCACCGCACGTACGACCCCGTGCGGCCGACCGAGAGGACTTCCATGCCTGTGCAGACCACCGGCCGTTTCAGCTACGCCAACTGGGAGGAGAGGGCGGTCGGTTCGAGCGAAGCGAGCCCGAGGCTCGCCCACGCCTCCGTCACCAACACCTTCTCCGGCGGCATCGAGGCCGTCGATACCACCTGCGAATACAGCATCGTCTACATCACGGAGAAGACCGGCACCTTCACCGGTATGGAGAGGCTGGCCGGGCGGCTCGACGGTCGGGAAGGCGGCTTCGTCGTCGAGGAACGCGGCTCGTTCGGTGCCGACGGCTCCGTGCGCTGCACCTTCGAGGTCGTGCCAGGAAGCGGCACCGGGGAGCTGACCGGGCTGCGCGGAAGCGGCAGTTTCACCACCGGTCCCGGCGCCTCCTCCTTCCCCTACACCTTCCACTACGACCTGGACTGACCCCGGGCGCCCCGCACCGGTCGCCGGTGCGCGCGCCCTCGTCAACATCCTCATGTCCCGCTCCGACGCCCGGAGTTGTGAGGAGCGGCCCGGCGTCCGCTATTCTCGTGCAACGTACGGGAATGAGTGGAGGGGAAGACGATGACGCCGCACACGCACGACGTCGTACCGCGTTCCGGCTGGGTCGCGCCGTCCGGGAAGCCGCCGTTGGCCTCGCGGATGATGCGGGCGACATGGCGCGGACTCCCGGCCAAGCAGCACGACGTCGGCTGGGAGCCGGGGCTCGTGGTGCCGGCCGCTGACGGCAGTCCCCTGCGTACGGACCACTACTTCCCCCGAACGAAGGGCGACTTCCCCACGCTTCTCGTGCGCTCGCCCTACGGCCGGGGGGTGCCGTGGTCACCCCTGTACGGCATCCTCTTCGCCGAACAGGGCTTCCATGTGGTCCTGCAGAGCTGCCGTGGCACCGGCGGCTCGGGCGGGCGGTTCGACCTGTGGCGAAACGAGGCCGCCGACGGGCAGGCCGCCGTGTCCTGGCTGCGCGAGCAGCCCTGGTTCACCGGCACGCTGGGCACGATCGGCCCCAGCTACCTGGGCTATGTGCAATGGGCGCTCGCCCTGGACCCGCCGCCGGAGCTCAAGGCGATGGTGGTGCAGGTCGGTCTGGACGACCCCCATGCCCTCTTCTACGAGGGTGGTGCGCTGCTCCTGGAGAACGCCCTCGCCGTCGGCGCCGGCATGACGTACCAGCACCGGGGGCTGATGCCCTTCGTACGGTCGACGCTGCGGCTGCAGCGCCGGCTGCGCGAGATCACCGGCGCGCGGCCGCTGCGCGGGGCGTATGAGTCCGCCCTAGGTGAAGTGCCGTGGCTGGACGAGGTGATGACCCATCCGGACGCCGACGACCCGTACTGGCACGGTGCGTCCATGGCCGCGGCGGCCGAGCAAGCGGCCGTGCCCACCAGCGTGATCACCGGGTGGCACGATGTGCTGGCCGACCAGAACCTCCGGCAGTTCGCGCGGCTGCGCCGGGCCGGAGGTGAGTCCTCCCTGCTCGTCGGCCCCTGGACACACACCTCCGCGCTGCAACAGGGCTGGCCCGAGGTCTTCTCCGAGAGCCTCGCCTGGCTGCGCGCGCACCTGTGCGGCGACCGCACCGGCCTCCGCCCCACCCCCGTACGCGTCCACGTCGGCGGCGAGGACGTCTGGCGGGACCTCGACGACTGGCCGCCGGCCCCCGCCACCACGGCCTGGTTCCCCGCGGAGAACGGGACACTCAGCCGGCAGGACCCGGTGGAATCCGGCCCGTTGGCGTCCTTCCGCCACGACCCGGCCGACCCCGCCCCGTCCGTGGGCGGGCCGCTGCTCTCCCGGAGCGCCGGTCCCCGCGACAACAGCGCCCGGGAAGCGCGGGAGGACGTGCTGACGTTCACCGGCCCGCCGCTGACCGAGCCCGTCGACATCCTCGGCCCGGTCTCCGCGCGGCTGCGGATCTCCACGGACACCGGCCACGCCGACGTCTTCGCCCGCCTCTGCGACGTGGACCCCGAGAACCGGTCCACCAATCTGTGCGACGGGCTGGTGCGGCTGCGGACCACCGGGCAGGCCCCCTCGGAGGTCACCGTGGCGATGAAGGCCACCGCCCACCGCTTCGCCGCGGGTCACCGGATACGCCTCCAGGTCAGCGCAGGCGCCCATCCGCGCTACGCCCGCAACCCCGGCACCGGCGAACCGTCGGCCGAGGCCACCCGCTTCCTGCCGGTCCACCTCACACTGCACTCGGGATCGGCGCTGATGCTCCCTCAGGAGACCCCGTAGGGGAGGAGGACCGGGCCGGTCACCGCACCGGAATCCGCGCGTACCGCCCCGCCACACCCAGGTCGGCCTCGATCTCGGCGGCGGCGGTGCGCAGCGCGGGGAGGAGGGCCTCGCGGGCCTCGTCGGGGGTGCAACGGGCCGCGTGGGTGGAGACGTTGACGGCGGCGACGACTTGGCCGGTGCGGTCGTGGACGGGGACGGCGAGGGAGCGGAGGCCCTCCTCCAGTTCCTCGTCGACCAGGGAGTGACCGGCGGAGCGGACCTCTTCCAGGAGGGCCAGAAGCCGTTCCGGGTCGGTCACGGTCTGGCGGGTGAGCGGCTCCGGCCGTGTGCGCGCCAGCCGTGCGGAGCGTTCGGCCGGGGGCAGTCCGGCGAGCAGCACCCGGCCCATGGAGGTCGCATACGCCGGAAAACGGGTGCCCAGCGTGATGTTGACGCTCATGATGCGCACGGTGGGGACCCGGGCGACGTACTGGATGTCGTCGCCGGAGAGGACCGCCATCGAGGCGGAGTCGTGCACCCGCTCGACCAGTGAGGCGAGGTGGGGCTGGGCGATGTCGGGCAGGGTGAGCCCCGAGAGGTGGGCGAAGCCCAGCTCCAGCACCTTCGGCGTGAGGCGGAAGAATTTGCCGTCGGCGGTGAGGTAGCCGAGGTGCTCCAGGGTGATCAGGGCCCGGCGGGCGGTGGCGCGGGCCAGGCCGGTGGCCTCCGCCACGGCGGTGAGCGGGAGCGCGGCGCGGCCGGTGCCGAAGGCGGTGAGGGTGATCAGCCCGCGGGCCATCGATTCGACGAATTCCGGGCCCAGTTCCTGCTTGGACGCGCGCATCCAGGTGGCGTGGGACGGGCCGGTAACCGTCGCGGAGGGGGTGCCGGCCCGGGGCGCGCGCAGGGCGTCCTCCATGGCGGAGACCGTCTCGCGGAGGCGGGGGAGTACCGCGCCGGGCAGCGCGTCCGCGCTCAGCCGGCTGGTGTGGCTGACGACGCTGAGCGCACAGACCGTGCGGCCGGCGGCGTCGAGGACCGGCATGGCCACGGCCACCAGCCCCGGCTCGATGAGCTGGTCGTCCAGCGACCAGCCGGCGGTGCGCGCGGCGGCCACCCGTGCGGTGAAACCGGTCTCCGAGGTGTCCTCGGCGCGCCGCGGCGGGACGGCCGGGAAGCCCGCGTCCGTCGGGTCGGCCGCCCGGCGCGCCCGCCAGCGCCGCCAGTCCGCCTCGTCCCACCCGTCCGCGAACAGCGCGCCCGGCGCGCCCCGCTCGGCGGGCAGCAGATCGCCGATGCGGAAGGCCAGTGACATGGCGCGGCGGCGGGTCGCCTGGTGGACGAAGCGCACCCCGTCGCCGTCCGGCACCGCCAGCGAGACCGACTCGTCCAGCTCATCGGCCAGCCGGTCGGCGAGCGGGCCGAGCCGTTCGGGGAGTTCGGAGGCGGCGAGGTAGGCGTTGCCCAGCTCCAGCAGACGCGGCGCGAGCACCGCGTCCCGGCCCTCGGTCCGTACGTAACCGAGCCGGGCGAGGGTGCTCAGCACCCGGTCCACGGTCGAACGGGCGAGGCCGGTGCCGCGCACCAGATCGCCGACGGACCGCCGGCCGCCGCCGGCCGCCAGCTCCCGCAGCACGGACACGCTGCGGATCAGCGGCCCCACCGCCTCCGGTGGCGGCGGCGCTGACGGGGCGGTGGCGGCGGGGTGGGTCATGGCCTCTCCCTGGTGCGTCGATCTCGTCGGAACCGTACCCGGCGGACCGTTGACAGGGCCGGGGACCGGGGCCAAACTCAAGGCGGCGTCATTATGAACTTAAGTTCACTGTGCGAACAACCTGGTGCGGGGCGGCCCCTGGGGCCACGCTCCGGTACGACCCGAGGGTGAGGACATGGCCGACATCCGTTCCCTGCACGAGGCCGTCGCGGAGCTGATCCATGACGGCGACACCGTGGCGCTGGAGGGGTTCACCCACCTCATCCCGTTCGCCGCCGCGCACGAGATCATCCGCCAGGGCATCAAGGACCTCACGCTCGCCCGGATGACCCCCGACGTGGTCTACGACCAGCTGATCGGCGCGGGCGCGGCCCGGAAGCTGGTGTTCTCCTGGGGCGGCAATCCGGGCGTCGGTTCGCTGCACCGCTTCCGGGACGCGGTCGAGCACGGCTGGCCCGCCCCGCTGAAGATCGACGAGCACAGCCACGCCGGGATGGCCAACCGCTATGCCGCGGGCGCGGCCCGGCTCCCCTTCGCGGTGCTCCGCGGCTACCGCGGCAGCGACATCCCGGCCCGTACGCCCACGGTCTCCACCGTCGTCTGCCCCTTCACCGGCGAGGAGCTGGCCGCCGTCGCCGCCCTCAACCCGGATGTCACGGTCATCCATGCGCAGCAGGCCGACCGGGCCGGCAACGTCCAGCTGTGGGGCCTGACCGGGGTGCAGAAGGAGGCGGCGCTCGCCGCCCGGCGCGTACTGGTCACCGTCGAGGAGATCGTCGAAACGCTGGAGCCGCGCCCCGGTGCGGTCGTCCTGCCCACCTGGGTCGTCGACGCGGTCGCGCCCGTCCCCGGCGGCGCCCATCCGTCGTACGCGGCCGGCTATTCGGTCCGTGACAACGCCTACTACCGGGAGTGGGACGGCATTTCACGGGACCGGGCGGCGTTCGGGCGGTGGCTGGCGGAGTGCGTGCGGGGGGAGCGTGTGCAGGGAGGGGAGGGGCCTCCGGTGCGGGGAGCGGCCGGGGAGGACGTGGCCGAGCGGCGCGCCTCCGGCTCCGGCCCCGAGGACGCCCCCGACTGGACCCCCGACGAGCTGATGGAGGTCAACGCCGCCCGTGCGCTGGCGGGTGCGCGGACCTGCTTCGTCGGGATCGGGCTGCCCAGTACGGCCGCCAACCTCGCCCGCCGTACGGTCAATCCGGACCTGGTGCTCGTCTACGAGTCCGGCACCCTGGGCTCCAAGCCGACCCAGCTGCCGCTGTCCATCGGGGACGGCGAACTGGCCGACACCGCGGACTCGGTGGTGTCGGTGCCGGAGATGTTCAACTACTGGCTGCAGGGCGGGCGGATCGACGTCGGCTTCCTCGGCGCCGCGCAGGTCGACCGGTTCGCCAACATCAACACCACCGTCGTCCACCGCGGCCCCGGCAAGCCCGAGGGACGGCTGCCCGGCGCGGGCGGCGCCCCCGAAATCGCCGCCAACTGCGGGCAGGTGCTGATGGTCCTGCGGCACAGCCCCCGCAGCTTCGTCGGTGCGCTGGACTTCGTGACCACCCTCGGCCACGGCACAGGCCCCGGGGACCGGGCGGCGCTCGGACTGCCCGGCGCCGGTCCGGCCGCGGTGATCACCGACCTCGGCGTGCTGCGCCCCGACCCGGTCACCGCGGAACTCGTCCTCACCGACCTCCACCCGGGAGTGACGATCCACCAGGTCCGGGCGGCCACCGGCTGGGACCTCAAGGAGGCCGACCGGATCGGCGTCACCGCCCCGCCCACGGCCGCCGAACTCGCCGCGCTGCGGGCCCTGAAGGCGGCGGCCTCGGACGGACAGTCGCCCAGGGAGGCCCCCGGGATCCGTGCGGGCGAGGCCCTTGAATCCCGCAGGGTCGAGACCCCGGTGACCCGTACGGTCGACAGCCCCCGAGCTCCTACGGGCGGCCCCCTCCCTCCGCTCCCGTAACGACGCCTGATGCTCATCGGCCGCCTACGGGGCATCTCCACGTCGTCGGAGCGCCCACGCCCCGAGACCGCCGCGACCGCCCCCGCCCCGCCCACGTCCCGCCACCCCGCGGCCCGCGTCCGCCCGCCCCACCGGACCCGCACCGCGCCCCCACCGCAGGGAGATACCGCCCATGGCCCTGACCCCGCCCACCCCGTCCGACGACGCTCCTGTCCCGGCGTCTCCGTCGGTTGCCGCGCCCCCGCACCGCCCCGCGCCCGGCGCCCCGCCGCTCCCCGGCCAGGCCGACATCAGCCGCGAGATCGCCGCCCGGCACACCGCCGCGGAACGGGACCGGGAGGCGGGCGCACCGGCCCCGGACCACCCCGCCAGGGACTTCGCCCCCTACCGCAGCACCACCGCGCGCCACCCCCGCCGCCCGCCCGTCGAGATCGACCACCGCGCCGACCCGGAGGCCGTGGAGCTCGGCGGGCCCGCCTTCGGTGTCACGGACGTCAGCGACCTGGACGCCGACCTCACCCGGCAGCACACCGGCGAACCGCTCGGCGAACGCATCACCGTCACCGGCCGCGTCCTGGACCGCACCGGCCGCCCCGTACGCGGTCAGCTCGTCGAGATCTGGCAGGCCAACGCCGCCGGCCGCTACGCCCACCGGCGGGACCGGCACCCGGCCCCGCTCGACCCCCACTTCACCGGAGTCGGCCGCTGTCTGACCGACGACGCGGGCCGGTACGCCTTCACCACCATCAAGCCCGGCGCCTACCCGTGGCGCAACCACCACAACGCCTGGCGCCCGGCCCATATCCACTTCTCGTTCTTCGGATCGGCCTTCACCCAGCGGCTGATCACCCAGATGTACTTCCCCGGCGATCCGCTCTTCCCCTACGACCCGATCCTCGGCTCGGTCACCGATCCCGCCGCGCGCGCCCGTCTGGTGGCCGCCTACGATCACGAACTGAACGTCCCCGAACGGTCCTTGGGCTACCGCTGGGACGTGGTCCTGGACGGCCCGTCCGCCACCTGGATCGAGGAAGGCCGCTGATGCCCCGCGCCACCCCCCGCCCCGACCGGTCCGGCGCCGCGGCCGGTACGCCGTCCGGGCCGCTCGCCCCGACCCCCGCACAGACCATCGGGCCGTTCTACGGCTACGCCCTCCCGTTCCCGGACGGCGCGCAGCTCGCCCCGGCAGGCCACCCCGAAACGGTCACCGTGCACGGCTGTGTACGGGACGGCGCCGGCGAGCCGGTGCCGGACGCGCTGCTGGAGTTCTGGCAGGCGGCCCCGGACGGCAGCCGCACGGGCGCGCCCGGTTCGCTGCGCCGGGACCCGGCCACCGGCGCGCTCCTCGGCCGCAGCGGTGTGGACTTCACCGGCTTCGGCCGGGTCCCCACCGACGCCGACGGACGCTATGCCGTCCGCACCCTGCCGGCCACCGCCCCCGCCGGGCGCCCGGACGCCGCGCCGTACCTCTCCGTGTGCCTCTTCGCCCGCGGACTGCTCCACCACCTGTTCACCCGCGTCTACTTCCCCGGGCACCCGACGGCCCGCGCCACCGACCCGCTGCTCGCGCAACTGCCCGCGGACCGCGCGGACACCCTGCTCGCCCGCCCCGACGGCCCCGGCCGGTACCGCTTCGACATCCGGCTGCAGCGAGCGGAGGACGGCACACACGAGGAGACGGTCTTCCTTGCCTTCCGATGAGCTGCCGTGGACCGAGCATCCCCAACAAGGCGACGAATCCGCCGACTTGGGGCTGCTGGCGCCGTCCTGGGCCGGCTCCGCCGTGGCCGGCCTCACCGGTGACGCCGGGTATCTGCGTGCCCTGCTCGACGCCGAGGCCGCGCTGACCCGCGCCCAGGCCGCCCTGGGGCTCGCACCGCGGTCGGCGGCCGCCGCCGTCACCGCCGCGGCCGCCGAGCCCCACCGCCACGACGCCCGTACCCTCGCGCTGCGCGCCCGCACCGCGGGCAACCCCGTGGTCCCGCTCGTCGCCGATCTGACGGCCGCGGTCGCCGACCGCGACCCCGGGGCCGCCGCCTACGTCCACCGGGGCGCCACCAGCCAGGACATCCTGGACACCGCCACGATGCTGGTCTGCGCCCGCGCCCTGGACACCGTCCTGCCGGACCTCGCCCGCACCGCCGCCGCGCTGCGCCGTACCGCCGCGGAGCACCGCGACACCCCTATGGCGGGCCGCACCCTCACCCAGCACGCGGTGCCGACCACCTTCGGCCTCAAGGCGGCGGGCTGGCGCAGCCTCGTGCTCGACGCCCATGACCGGCTGGCGTCCGTACGGGCCGCACTGCCGGTGCAACTCGGCGGCGCGGCCGGCACCCTCGCGGCCTTCCACGCGTACGCGGAGGCCGAGGACGGGCCGCCCCCCGCTCCCGACCTGGGGAGCAGGCTCCTCGCCCGCTACGCCGCCGAGACCGGACTCGCCGCACCGGCCCTGCCCTGGCACACCCTGCGCACCCCGGTCGCCGATCTCGCCGGTGCGCTGGCCTTCACCGCGGGCGCCCTCGGCAAGCTGGCCGCCGATGTCCTCACCCTCTCCCGCACGGAGCTCGGCGAGCTCACCGAGGGCAGCGGCGGCGGCTCCTCCGCCATGCCGCACAAGACCAACCCGGTGCGCGCCACGCTGATCGCGGCCGCCGCCCGGCAGGTCCCGGGCCTCGCCGCGGTGCTGTACGGGTCGCTGGCCGCCGAGGACGAACGCCCGGCCGGCGCCTGGCACGCCGAATGGCAGCCGCTGCGGGACGCCCTGCGGCTGACCGGCGGCGCGGCCCGGGACGCCGCCGAACTCACCGCGCACCTACGGGTCCATCCGCGCCGTATGCGGCAGAATCTCGACGCGACCGGTGGTCTGGTCGTCACCGAACGCCTGGTCGCCGCCCTCACGGCCCTGACCGGCCGCGCCGAGGCCCGCCGCATCCTGGACACGGCGGCCCGGCGCACCGCGGAGCGGGACATCGAACTGCCCGCGGCGCTGGACGAGACGCTGGACGAGGCACTGCCCATGGCCCCGTGCGGGGCACTGCCCACGGCCCCGTGCGAGGACCGGCCCGCCCCGTCCGACGGCCCGCCCGCCCCACGGGGAGTCCCGGCCCTGTCCCCTTCCCGCCTGCGTCAACTCCTCGACCCCACCGGATACTTGGGCTCCGCCGGCGCCCTCGTGGACCGGGCACTGGAACGCCCCGAGCACCCCGCACAGGAGTTGCCATGACCCACCCGCCCGCCACCCCGCTCCCGCACCACACCGTGGACGGTCCCGAAGACGCCCCGCCGCTCCTCCTGGGCCCCTCGCTCGGTGCCTCGCTTGCCGTCTGGGACCCCCAACTCCCCTCCCTGGCACGGCACCACTGCGTCATCCGCTGGGACCTCCCCGGCCACGGCGGCACCCCCATCGGGGTGCTGGGCGACCACGGGGGGCCCGCCCCCACCACCACCGTCCCCGGCCTGGCCCGACTGGTTCTCGGCCTCGCCGACTCCCTCGGTGTCGACCGGTTCGCCTACGCCGGGATCTCGCTCGGCGGCGCCGTCGGGGCCTGGCTCGCCGCCCACCACCCTGAGCGGATCGCCTCGCTCGCCCTGATCTGCTCCTCCGCACGGTTCGGCGAGCCGGCGGGCTGGCAGGACCGGGCCGCGCTGGTACGGGAAGCGGGCCTCGCCCCGATCGCCGAGGCCGCCGCGAGCCGCTGGTTCACCCCGGCCTTCGTCAGCTCCCCGCAGGCCACGGCGCTCCTCGACGCAGTGCGCCGGTCGGTGGCGCCCGCGGGCTACGCGGCCTGCTGCGACGCCCTCGCCGCCTTCGATCTGCGCGCAGACCTGGCCCGGATCACCGCCCCCACACTCGTCGTCGCGGGCCTCGCCGACCCGGCCACCCCACCCGCCCACGCCCGCGAACTCGCCGACGGCATCGCGGACGCCGGCCTGCTCGAACTGTCCGGCGCCGCCCACCTCGCCAACGTGGAACGCCCCGCCCCGGTGCTGGCCGCCCTCCTCGACCACCTCGCCGCACACCCGGACAACGGCCCCGTGGCCACCGCCGTCGGCACACCCGCACCGCACCCCGCGGAAGGAACAGCCCAGTGACCCACCCCCGCCACACCACCGTCGGCATCATCGGCGGCGGCCCGGCCGGGCTGCTGCTCGCGCGGCTGCTCCACCGCTCCGGCATCGACTGCGTCGTCCTGGAGAGCCGGGACCGCGCCTACGTCGAACGGCGCCAGCGCGCGGGCATCCTGGAACAGGGCACCGTCGAGGTGCTGCGCGCCTGCGGGGCGGGGGAGCGGATGGACCGCGAGGGCCTGGTCCACGACGGCATCGAGCTGCGCTGGAACCGGCGCGCCCACCGCCTCGACCTCCCCGCGCTGACCGGCGGCCGCCGGGTGATGGTCTACGCCCAGACGGAAGTGGTGAAGGACCTGATCGCGCTGCAACTCACGGACGGGGCACCGCTGCTGTTCGGGGCGCAGGCGCTCGCGGTGACCGGCGCGGACACCGGCCGGCCCGGCATCCGCTATCGCCACCGGGGCCGCGAGCAGACCCTGACCTGTGACTACGTCGTGGGCTGCGACGGGTTCCACGGTGTGGCCCGGCAGGCGCTACCGGAGAGCGCACGCCGTACGTACACACGCAGCTACCCCTACTCCTGGCTCGGTGTGCTCGCCGAGGTCCCGCCCTCCCACGACGAGTTGGTCTACGCCCACTCCGCACGCGGCTTCGCGCTGTTCAGCATGCGGACGCCGACCGTCAGCCGGCTCTACCTCCAGGTCCCCAACGGCACCGACCCGGCCGACTGGCCCGACGACCGCATCTGGGACGAACTGGAAGCCCGCGGCGCGGTCGACACCCCCTGGAAACCGGCGCGCGGGCCGCTCACCGCCAAGGCCGTCCTCCCCATGCGGAGTTCGGTCACCGAACCGATGCGGTACGGGCGGGTCCTCCTGGCCGGCGACGCGGCACATATCGTGCCGCCCACCGGGGCCAAGGGCCTCAACCTGGCCGTCGCCGATGTCACCGTTCTGGCCCGCGCCCTCGACCAGTTGCACCGCACCGGCTCCACCGAACTGCTCGACGCCTACTCCGACACCTGTCTGCGCCGGGTCTGGCGGGCCGAACACTTCTCGTACTTCATGACGACGGCCCTGCACACCGCCCCGGACCAGAGCCCGTTCGACACCCGGCTGCAGCTCGCCCAGCTCGACCGGATCGCCGGCTCGCCGCACGCCGCCGCCGAGCTGGCGGAGAACTACGCGGGGCTGCCGCTGCCCTGAGGCCCGTTCACCGGCTCCTGCCGGTAGCGCACCAGCAGCATCGCCGCGTCATCGTGCAGCGGTCCCTCGGCATGCTCGACCAGGTCCTCGCGCACCGAGCGCAGTGCGGCCTCCGGGTCGGGGTCCTTGAGCAGCGCGGCACGTTCGTCGAGGGGGTAGAAGCGGTCGGCCGCATCGCGGGCCTCAGTCACGCCGTCGGTGTAGAAGAGCATCTGGTCGCCGGGTGTGAACGGCACGTCGTAGGGGACCGGGGCCACCGCGCCGTGCAGGGTGAGGCCGAGCGGCAGCGCGCGGTCGGGCGGTGCGGCGAAGCCGACCGTGCCGTCGGGGCGGACCACCAGCGGCGCCGGATGGCCGAAGTTCAGCAAGGTGGCCCGCGGACCGTCACCGATCTCGGCGAGCACCGCCGTGACGAACCGTTCGCCGGACAGATGGCGGTTCAGCGCCCGCTCGACCCGTACGCCGACGGCCGGCAGATCCGGTTCGTCGTGCGCCGCCTCCCGGAACGCACCCAGCACCACCGCCGCGCTCTCCACGGCCTCCAGGCCCTTGCCCTGCACATCACCGACGATGATCCGCACTCCGGCGGGCGAGGTCACCACCTCGTACAGATCACCGCCTATCCGGGCCTCGGCCACCGCCGAGGTGTACGAGACGGCGATCCGCAGCGGGCCCGCGCCGCGCGGCACCGGGCGCAGCAGCACCCGCTGGGCGACCTCGGCGATCGAGCGGACACTGGCCAGTTCCGCCTCACGGCGCTGCCGCATCACCGCGGCGACCACTCCGGCCGCGGTCACCCCGGCCACCGACAGCAGGGCGGTCAGGCCCCGCCGGCTCTCGAACAGACCGTTGTAGACCCCCAGGCCGAGGCAGAGCACGAACGCCGCCAGCCCGACCACGGCCGTCCGCCGCCAGCCGCCGACCAGCCCCGCGAACGCCGGCCCCAGCGACACCAGGGGCAGGAACCCGACGCCCGGACCCGCGGTGAGATCGACCGTGGTGACCACGGCCATGACCGCGTACGGGAGCACGGCCAGCACACGGGAGCCGGTGCGCTGCTCCCCGTTCTCCACGGCCAAGGTGTTCTCCGACGGTGTCAGGTGAAGTGATCGGGCAAGGGGGCCGTCGGCCGTCGGAGTGTCCGAAAGCGGCCCCCCGACCTCCGGCCTGAGCATAGGCAACATATGCCGTACCGAAATACCTCGAATGCGTGCTGTTACCGAATTGCAGTGGCACGCACGGCCGGAAGGCGCCCCGCGCTCCTGCCCCCCGGTCCGAACGACTGACTGTTGTGGCCTGTCCCGCCGCGGTGCCCGGCGAGGCACCGCAGGTCGGGTTGAGTGGCGGCGGTGTGGCCGGCCGGGCGCCCTCCGTACCGGGCGGCCGTCCGGACGGGACGGAAAGGAGCAGCTTGTGGAAGGTGTACCCCCGGACGTCTGGAAATGGGCGGTCGACCGTACGCCCGACCCGAAGCGCGAGCCCGGACCGATCAACCTCCAGCGGTATGCGTTCGTACCGGCCTACGCCGGGATCGCCACGTTCTTCGGGCTGCCGCTGTGCCTCAACCCGGACGACCTGCGTGCGGGCCATGTCGATGTGGCCGTCGTGGGAGCGCCGGTGGACATGTCCACCGGGCACCGGGGGGCGGCCTACGGACCGCGTGCGATCCGGGCCGACGAGCGGATCCTGCCCCACACCCCGCAGATGCTCGTCAATCCCACCACCCGTATCAAGCCCTTCGAGGAACTGACGGTGGTCGACTACGGCGATGCCGCGGTGGACCCGTTCAGCATCGACAACTCCATGGAACCGATCCGCACTCTGGTCCGCGAGATCGCCGGAACAGGCGCGATCCCGATCGTGCTCGGCGGGGACCACTCGATCCTGTGGCCGGACGCCGCGGCGGTGGCCGATGTGTACGGTGCCGGCAAGGTCGGGGTGATCCACTTTGATGCGCATCCGGACTGCTCTCAGGACCTGTTCGGACATCCCGTCTCACACGCCACACCGGTCCGCCGGTTGATCGAGGACGAGCACATCCCCGGGCGCAACTTCATCCAGATCGGTCTGCGCAGCGCGATCGCGCCCGACGACGCCCTGTTCGCCTGGATGCGCGAGCACGGATTGCGCGCGCACTTCATGGCCGAGATCGACCGGCGCGGATTCGATGTGGTCCTCCAGCAGGCCATCGAGGAGGCGTTGGACGGGCCGGAGTACCTGTTCGTGTCGCTGGACATCGACGTGCTGGACCCGGCCTTCGCACCCGGCACCGGCACACCGGAGCCGCCCGGCCTGACGAACCGCGAACTGCTTCCCGCCCTCCGCCGGATCTGCCATGAGACGCCGGTCGTGGGCATGGAGGTCGTCGAGGTCGCACCCCACCTCGATCCCGGTTACACCACGACGATGAATGCCCGCCGGGCCATCTTCGAGGCGCTGACCGGGATCGCCATGCGCCGTAAGGGCCTGCCCGGTCCCGCCTATGTGGACCCGGAGGTCGCCGGACCGCCGCCGGGGCAGCAGACATAGCCCGCACGCCGAACGGCCGTAAGGCGGTTGCCGCGTAAGGCGGTTGCCGTCCGCCCGCCCGCGCCGACGTGCAGCTGTCACCCATCAACCACCTTCTCCGCACCGGCTGGTGATGGTGTGTCAGGTCCTGGGAGGGGGTGGGTTGGGTTCAGGCGAGGTAGGGGCGGGTCGAGTTCACCCGGCCGGGGCGCAGGATGCGGATCGGGCCGAGGTTGCAGGAGGGGCAGTCGGCGCGGGTCAGCGGGGAGGCGACACGGACGCCCCGGGTGAAGTAGTCGGCGCGCCGGTGGCCGGCCAGATCCGTGGTGTGCCGGATCTCGTACTCCTCTTCCCAGCCGTGTCCGCAGTGCAGACAGACGAACGCATACGCCTCGTGAACCGTCTCGGTGTCCCGTTCCATGATCACCACGCCCTTTCCCCGGGCCACGGCGCTCGCGCCAGGCCGGATGCTTGCCGCACCTTCCATTATTGCGCTCGGCAACGGCGATGGCGGGGGCAGATTTCCGGGCCGCCGAGGGGCCGCCACCGGGCTCGCCACCAGGCACGATGCCCTCGCCGGGTATAAAGGCGCCATGGGGCACGACGCGCACTGCGTACCGCGGCCGGCCGGGGCGGCCGGGGCGGCCGGGTCCGGCGACGACGCTCTTGACCACGAGGTCGAAGAGGTGATCGCCGCGGTGCTGACCGCCTCCCGGATGCTGGTCGGGGTCTCCGCCCGGGCACTCGGCCGGACCGCGCCCTCGCTCACCCTGCCCCAGCTGCGGGCCCTGGTGGTGCTGGACGGCCGGGGCCCGGTCAAGCTCGCCGCGCTGGCCGACGCGCTGGGCGTCAATCCGTCCACCGCGCTGCGGATGGCCGACCGGCTGGAGGCGGCCGGCAGCGTCACCCGGCAGGCCAACCCCGGCAACCGTCGCGAGGTCGTGCTGAGCCTGACGGACCGGGGCCGCGGTCTGGTCGCGCAGGTGCTCGCCGACCGGCACGCGGAGATCGCCACGATCGTGTCCCGGCTGCCGGCCGACCGGCGCGCCGGGCTCGTCGAGGCGCTGCGTGCCCTCACCGACGCGGCGGACGAACCGCCCGTGGCTCCGCGGCCGGCACCGCCGCCCGAACCGTCGGCTCCTTAGGGGTGGCGGGCCCCCGCATCAGCTCCGGTGCTGCGCCAACGCCTGGTACACCGCCCTGATCAGCCCGGCGTTGCGCGGATCCTGGCCCGTCGTGCCACCGCCGTACTTGTTCATGGTGTACGCGTACGACAGCCGGTTCTCCGGATCGGCGAAGGCGAACGAGCCGCCCGCGCCACCGTGTCCGAACGCCCGCGGATTGGGCCCGGCCTGGCCCTGGTGGTTGAGCATGAAGCCCAGACCCCAGCGGTGCTCGTACCCCGCCGGGGCGAGTGCATCGATCGTCAGATCACGCTCACCCGGCAGGCTCTGCGACCGGCGCATCGCCTCCAGGGTGCCGGGCCCCACGAGCGTGCCGCCCGCGAGCGCGCCATACACCGTCGCCAGCCCGTGGGCACCGGCATGGGCATTGCCCGCCGGGATCTCGGCCGACCGGTAGGCGGCACTGTTGACATCGCCGGTGGGGATGTACGTCAGCGCCAGCATCACGATGGCCAGGGGATGGTCGGCGAGCGACCGGAACGGCGGCTTCGGTACACCGGGGAACTGCTCGGCGATCCGCGCCTCGTCCAGCTGCCCGACCATGTCGGCACAGCGGGCGTGCTCCTCGGCGGGGGTGCCGATGAACACCCGCGCGCCCAGCGGCCCGGTGATCTCGCTGCGCAGGAACGCGCCGAGGGACTGCCCGGTGATCCGCCGTACGACCTCGCCCACGAGGTATCCGAAGGTCACCGCGTGATAGCCCTGCGCGGTGCCCGGCTCCCACCACGGCGGGGTGGCCGCCAGGACGGCGCACACCCGCTCCCAGTCATAGGCGTGCCCTGCGGGCAGCGGCTCACGGGGCGCGATCAGACCGGCCCGGTGGCTGAGCAGCCAGCGCACGGGTATGTCCTGCTTGCCGGCCTGCCCGAACTCGGGCCAGTACCGGGTCACCGGCGCATCGAGGTCCAACTCGCCCCGGTCCACAAGGAGATGGGCGCACAACGCGGTCATCCCCTTCGATGTCGAGTAGACATTGACCAGAGAGTCGCGCTCCCAGAGGCGGGTCCCGGCCGCGTCCGCGTGGCCGCCCCACAGGTCCACCACCGCCTCGCCGTCCACGGTCACCGTGACCGCCGCGCCGACCTCACCGTGCTCGCTGAAGTTCCGCTCGAACGCGTCCCGTACGCCGGTGAATTCCGGTGCGCAGTGGCCGTTGACGGTGGCTGGCTCCACAGTGGCTCTCCTCGCGTCGTGCCGGTGCGGTCATCACGGTGCGGTCATCCCGGCCCCCCGTACGTGCGTACGGCGTGCGTATCGGATGATCCGTCCAGGTCGATGCCCGTGGCAACGATGTGCGGCCGGACGGCTCAGCCCCGCGTGTCCGGAGAGAGCCGTCGGCGCACGGGCGCATGGGCGCATGAGCACTGGGCGCATGGGCGCACGGGCGTGCCGCGGCGCGAGTCCTCGCGGCCGCGTCGGATGCTGCGCCCAGATGGCGTCCGTCTGGCGTTCTGTCTGGCGTCCGTCTGGCGTCCGGATCGTTGTGACAGCTCAGCGGCGGCGTCGTGGACGACGCGCGACCTATGGGCCGGGCGGGGGAGGAGCGGGGGAGCGGCATTCGAGGCGGCCGGAGGCGGCGGGGGATGGGCGGGGCGAGGCGGCTGGGGAGGGCGGCGAAGGGGCGGGTCGAGGCGGTCGAGGAGGGCGGGCGCTTGGCTGAATTCCGCCGCGACCGTGATCAATGGCCCGCCCGGCCGCACCATGGTCGTCATCACGGCGACGGAGGACGCGAGGGTGACGGAGAGCGTGACGACGGCGGTGGCGACGTCGGTGACCACGGCTGCCGCGGCTACGGCGGCTACGGCGGCTACGGCGAGGATGACGGCCGGGACGGCTGCGGCGACCGGGACGGTCGGGATGACCGGGATGACTGGGCTGACCGGGACGGCTGCGGCGGCCAGGACGGCCGGGATAGCTGAGACGACCGACGGCTGCGGCGGCCATGTCGACAGGGAGGGCTGAGACGACCGGGGCGGCCACGGCGACAAGGATGGCAGAGACGACCAGGGCGGCTGCGGCGGCCGGGACGTCCGGGGGCGCCGCGGCGACCGATAGCGAGGTCGCACCGCCGACCGGGGCCGGGAGTCCGCTCCGCCCCGTCGAGGCCCTCCTGCTCGTCGACCTCCAGTCGGCGTTCGTCGCGGGGGACGAGGCGGTGCCCGATGCGGCGCGGGTGCTCGACCGGAGCCGTGCTCTGCTCACCCGGGCCCGCGCCGCCGGGGCACTGGTCGTCCATCTGCAGAACGACGGTGAGTCGGGAACCGTAGATGAGCCCCACACCCCGGGCTGGGAGCTACATCTGCCCGTGGAGACCGGGCCCCGCGAGTCGGTGATCCGCAAGACCCAGGACGACGGCTTCGAGGACGCCCCGCTCGGTGCCCTGCTCGACGACGCCGGGGTCAAGGCCCTGGCGCTCTGCGGGGTGCCCTCCGAGATGTGCGTCAGCGCGACCGCCCGTACGGCCCTGGCCTGCGACTTCCCTGTCGTCCTGCCGCACGACGCCCACGCCATCCACGACATCCCGGCGGCCCCCGGCATCAGCGAGCGGGTGCCCGCGGCGCTGTCCTCGCGGGCCGCGGAATGGGCCCTGAGCGACGAGATCGAAATCGTCGCCCGCCCAGGCCGCCGAGGTCACCTTCACCGCCCTCCGTCCCGGCCGGTGAACCGTCTCCCCTCCCGGCCGGTGAGCCATCTCCGCCCCGGCCGGTGTGCCGTCTCCCCTCCCGCCTCCTGGTCGGTGAACCTGCTCCCAACCCGACCGGCGCATTGCTCCCGCCCCGAGCGATGAATCAGCACTCCGGGCGCGGTCTACCTCACCGACCACACAGGCCACACACCCGGAGGACGCCATGTCTGCCACCTCACCCGCCGCCCCCGCCCCTGCCGCCGTCCAGCCGGTGATCGTCACCCCCGACCTCGACCGGCTGCAGGCCTTCTACAGCGGGCTGGTCGGTGCCGAGGAGTTCACCCGGGTGCCCGAGGAGGGCCCGGCTTTCTTCGTCGGTCTGCGGATCGGTGGCTCGGAGCTGGGCATCGTGGTGGACCAGAACGTAGAAACCGGCACTCCCACCCGGATCCTGATCAGCATCGTCGTCCAGGACGTCGACGCCCTGCTCGACCGGGTCGGGCAGCTCGGCGGAACGGCGCGCGGCCCGGCCAACGACATGCCCTGGGGGCAGCGGGTCGCCCATATCCAGGACCCGGACGGCAACGCGGTCAACCTCACCCAGCCGCTCTGACCGGCACCGCACCCGGTCCGGACGGGACGGAACGGGACGGGACGGGACGGCACGGTAGCCGGGCTGTCCCGGCCGGCGCGGTGCCCGCCGGGCCAGTCCGGCACGGTGCCCGCCGGTCCGGCCGGCCGGGTGCCCGCCGCCCCGGTGCCCGCCCTGCCGGTACCCGTCCAGCCGGTGCCCGCCGCCCCGCCGCCCCCCGTCCCCCCCGGACGCTCAGTTCTGGTTCCTCTCCAATGCGTTGATGTACGCGTCCATGAAGTGGTCCCGGACCCCGTCGGAGGCGGGCGCCAGTACATCGGCGGTGAGGCCCTGGGCGCGGTCGACCAGGCCGCTGATCAGCGGCATGGTGTGGTGGATGGCGCCCTGGGTGTCGATGTAGCGCAGGGCGGAGACATGGTGGAAGGCGGGCTCCGGGGGGAGCTGCGGCACGATGTCGTTGTTGTTGACGAAGCGGTACATGCGGTCGGAGAAGGCCGTGTTGAACTCCTTGGACAGCTGCCGGTCGCAGGTGCGTGGCTGGCCGAAGGTGTAGACGCCGTTGGCCGTCACATGCGGCTCCTCGAAATGCAGCCGCGCCCCGGCCAGCATCGCCAGCGCCCCGCCGAGGCTGTGGCCGGTGAACCACACCGTCTGGCGGTTGTCGCGGAAGGCGTCGACGGCGGCGCGGACCTGCGGCCAGACGGCCTCCAGCGCCTCACCGAAGCCGTAGTGGACATACCCCCTGCCGCCAGGACCGGGCCACGGCGGTGTGGTGGCGTCGGACAGCCAGTCGCGCAGTTTCACCGGCTCCGTCCCCCGGAAGCTGGTGATGATCATGCTGTGCCCGCCGAGGGTGTACGCCTGGGTGTCCTGCAGCGGGAACGGCGGGCGGAACGTGGTGTGGTGATGGCGCACCCGGTCGAAGCCCCATTGCCGGGCGGTGGCTTCGATGGTCTGCTCGTCCTTGTAGGCGAGTTCGGAGGCGCGCGCCATACAGAGCGCATGGCGGACGCTGTAGCCGGTGGCTTTCTGGTCGATCGTGGCGCTGGTCAACGAGGGCTCCTCTGGCTGAGGTCGACGATGGCTGCTGCGAGGGCCGAGCGCTGCGCATGAGGCATCTTCGGTCACAGAACGCTCGTGCTGACTACACAGCGTAATCCCCCGATCGGTGCCATGCGGTTGCCGCCCGTTCAAACCACTCGTTCGTGCCTCCGGTCGCACACACCGGGCCGCGGGGCGAGCCTGGAAGCGTTCAGCCCCCGGAGGAAGGCCCACAGAGGAAAGGCCCCACAGTGAACAGCGCGGAACAGGCGTCACACACGGAACACGTATCGGCCGAGGTGATGGTGGAGCTGGAGAGCTGCGCGACGCAGGACGCGCACGCCGTCTTCAGTGCGCTGCGTACCTCCTTCAGCTCCGACCGGGCGGCGGACGATGTGCCCGAGGAGGTGGCCGGTGCGGGGTCGACCGTGTGGACCTCGACCTTCGACGTGAGTGAGCGCAAGGCCACCGCCGAGCCCCGTCGGCTGACCGCGCCCGTCATGGTCAGCCTCCAGGGCGGCTACTGGGCCGTCGACCAGCTGTGCAAGGGCCTGGAGCCCGCGTTCGCCGTGCACGTCCTCGGGACGGCCGCCGGCGACCAGGAAAAGGAAGTCGAGCTGCGGCTGGAGACCCGCTAGCGGGCCTCCAGCCGCCCCTGAGCGGCGGGGCCACCACGGCCACGGCGCACGGCGTATCAAACGGCCGCTCACGGCAGCCGCCCCGCGGCCCGGACCGGAAAGGCATGAGGGAGTGGAGTCCACCCAACATCCGGCGGACACCGGCGGTGCTCCGTCGGCGGACGGCCAGAGCTCCTCGCTGGTGCTGCACATCAACGGAGTGACGCAGACGCTGACCGTGGACCACCGGACCACGGTCCTCGACCTGCTCCGTGAACGCCTCGGTCTGACCGGCGCCAAGAAGGGCTGCGACCACGGCCAGTGCGGCGCGTGCACCGTGCTCGTCGACGGGCGGCGCGCCAACAGCTGTCTGCTGCCGGCCGTGGCACAGGACGGGCGGGAGATCACCACGGTCGAGGGCCTGGCAGAGGGAGAGCGGCTGCACCCCCTGCAGCAGGCCTTCCTGGAGCGGGACGCCCTGCAGTGCGGCTACTGCACCCCCGGCCAGATCTGCTCGGCCGTCGGGATGCTGGCCGAGACGGCCGACGGCTTCCCGTCCCATGTCACCCCGCCCACCGCGGACCCCGCGGCTCCGGTCGAGCTGACCGACGACGAGATCCGTGAGCGGATGAGCGGAAATCTGTGCCGCTGCGGCGCCTATCCGCGGATCGTCGAAGCGGTACGGGAGGCGGCGTCATGAAGCCGTTCGGGTATCTGCGGGCGACGAGCGTCGAGGAGGCCGTACGGGCCGCGGCCGGGCAGCCCGGCGCCCGCTTTCTCGGCGGGGGCACCAACCTCGTCGACCTGATGAAGCTGGGCGTGGAGACGCCGGAGCTGCTCATCGACGTCACCCGGCTGCCGCTCGACCGTATCGAGGAGCTGCCGGACGGCGGACTGCGGATCGGGGCGATGGTCCGCAACAGCGATCTCGCCGCTGCGGTCCCGGTCCGCGACCGCTACCCTGCCCTGTCGCAGGCGCTGCTGGCCGGCGCCTCGGGGCAGCTGCGGAACATCGCGACCACCGGCGGCAATCTGCTGCAGCGCACCCGCTGCCTGTACTTCCAGGACATCACCAAGCCCTGTAACAAGCGCGCCCCCGGCACCGGCTGCCCGGCCCGCGAGGGGGTACACCGCGATCTCGCCGTACTGGGCCACTCCGCGCACTGCGTCGCCACCCAGCCGTCGGACATGGCGGTGGCGCTGGCCGCCCTCGACGCCGAGGTCCATCTGCACGGCCCCGATGGCGAGCGCACCGTGCCGGTCACCGATTTCCACCGGCTGCCCGGCGACAGCCCGGAGCGGGACACCGAGATCCGGCCCGGCGAACTGATCACCGCAGTCCAGCTGCCGCCGCCGGCCCCGGGCGCACGCTCGCGCTACCGCAAGGCCCGCGACCGCGCCTCGTTCGCGTTCGCCCTGGTCTCCGTCGCCGCCGTACTGGAGGTGCGGGACGGCGCCGTACGACGGGCCGCCCTCGCCTTCGGCGGGCTCGCGCACCGGCCGTGGCGCGCCCGCGCGGCCGAAGAGGTGCTGCACGGGTCGCCCGCCACCGAGGACACCTTCGCCCGCGCCGCCGACGCCGAACTCGCCGCCGCCCGGCCGCTGCGCGACAACGGCTTCAAGGTCACGCTCGCCCGCAATCTGGCCGTCGGCGTACTGGCCGCTCTGGCCGCCCCGGCCGACGACCACTGACGACCCCTCCCACGACAAGGACCACCGCCACTGCCGACCCGGCACCGGCCCCCGACCCAAGGACGCGCGTCATGAGCCCCGACTCGTTCCCGCCCGGCCCACCCCCGTACCCCGTGGGCGCCCCGCTCGTGCGCCGGGAAGGCCGGGAGAAGGTCACCGGCACCGCCCGATACGCGGCCGAACACACCCCGCCGGGCTGCGCCTACGCCTGGCCGGTGCCCGCGACCGTCGCCCGCGGCCGGGTCACCGCCGTGGACGTCGCGGCGGCACTCGCCCTGCCGGGGGTGTACGCGGTGCTGACGCACGAGAACGCGCCCCGCCTCGCGGCCACTGACGACCCGACGCTGGCGGTGCTCCAGGACGACCGGGTGCCGCACCGCGGCTGGTATGTCGCCCTCGCCGTCGCCGACAGCCTCGAAACCGCCCGCGCCGCCGCCAGGGCGGTCCGCGTCCGCTACGAAACCGCCGCACACGACGTACGGCTGACCGCCGGTCATCCGGGGCTGTACGACGCGGAGACCGCCAACGGCGGCTATCCGGGCACCCGCGAACGCGGCGACTTCGAGGGGGCGTTCGCCGCCGCGCCCGTCACCGTCGACGCCACATACACCGTGCCCCCGCTGCACAACCACCCCATGGAGCCGCATGCCTCCACCGCCTGGTGGAGCGACGGGCATCTGACCGTCCACGACTCCAGCCAGGGCGCCACCAAGGTCTGCGAGGACCTCGCCGCGCTGTTCCGGCTCGACCGGAGCGAGATCACCGTCCTCTCCGAGCATGTCGGCGGCGGCTTCGGCTCCAAGGGGACGCCCCGCCCCCAGGTCGTCCTGGCCACGATGGCCGCCCGCCACACCGGGCGCCCGGTCAAACTGTCCCTGCCGCGGAGGGAGATGCCGGCGGTCGTCGGTCATCGCGCACCCACGATCCAGCGGGTGCGCCTGGGCGCGGGCGACGACGGGGTCCTCACCGCCCTCGCTCACGAAGCCGCCACCCACACCTCCACCGTCACGGAGTTCGTCGAGCAGGCCGCGGTCCCGGGACGCGTCATGTACACCTCGCCGAACAGCCGCACCGTGCACCGTGTGGTCCCGCTCGACGTACCGACGCCCTCCTGGATGCGCGCACCGGGCGAGGCCCCGGGGATGTACGCCCTGGAGTCGGCCGTCGACGAACTCGCCGTCCTCCTGGACATCGACCCCGTCGACCTGCGGATGCGCAATGAGCCGGACACCGAGCCGGACAGCGACCGCGCCTTCAGCAGCCGGCATCTGGTCGGCTGTCTGCGGGAGGGCGCGGAGCGCTTCGGCTGGCGGCCCCGGGACCCCCGGCCGGGCGTCCGGCGCGAGGGCGATCTGCTGCTGGGCACCGGTGTCGCCGCCGCCACCTACCCCGTCCTCATCGCCGCCTCCTCCGCCGAGGCGCACGCCGCCGCCGACGGCACCTACCGGATCCGGGTGAACGCCACCGACATCGGCACCGGCGCCCGCACCGTCCTCGCGCAGCTCGCCGCGGGTGTGCTGGCCGTGCCCGACGAGCGGATCCGCATCGAGATCGGCAGCAGCGATCTGCCGCCCGCCATGCTGGCCGGCGGTTCCGCGGGCACCGCCTCCTGGGGCTGGGCCGTCCACAAGGCCTGTACGGAGCTGCGGCACCGGCTGCGGGACCACGTCGGACCGCTCCCGGCCGACGGGCTGACGGCCGCCGTCGACACCCGCCAGGAGACGTCCGAGCGCTCCCCGTACGCCCGGCACTCCTTCGGCGCCACCTTTGCCGAGGTGCAGGTCGACACCGTCACCGGAGAGGTCCGGGCGCGGCGGATGCTGGGTGTCTATGCGGCCGGCCGCATCCTCAACTCCCGTACGGCGCGCTCCCAGTTCATCGGCGGGATGACCATGGGCCTGGGGATGGCGCTCACGGAGGGCAGCGGTCTGGACCCCGAGTTCGGCGACTTCGCCGAGTGCGATCTGGCCTCCTATCACGTTCCGGTCTGCGCCGACGTCCCGCTGATCGAGGCGCACTGGCTGGAGGAGGAGGATCCGCACCTCAACCCCATGGGCAGCAAGGGCATCGGGGAGATCGGCATCGTCGGCACCGCGGCGGCCCTCGCCAACGCCGTACGGCACGCCACCGGGGTCCGGCTGCGCGACCTCCCGCTCACCCCGGACAAGGTCCTGCCGCGGCTGCCGGACCGGCCGGGGTGAGCACCGCGCCGGAGGACTCCACTGACCCAAGATCTGTTGCGGAACCCGCCCGGCCGGGTCACCATGACAAATGACCCATACGTGATTAATGCTCACTCTTCGTGTTTCGGGGTTCGTTGGTCCAACGAGGTGAAGGGCGTGAGCCTCGCGGTGAGGAGCCACGACATGACACTTCCCGGCGACCGGCACTACACGGTCGAACTGCATGCTTCGGCGGAGCGTGTGCCGCAGATCCGGCGGATCCTGGCCGCGCACCTGCGGTACTGGGATCTTGAGCTGCATATCCCGCCCGTGTGCCGGGGAGTGGCGGAACTCCTGACCAACGTCCATCGCCATATCGGCCCGGACGCCCCGTGCGTCGTCGAACTCCGCTGGACCGGCCGGCACCTCACGGCCTCCGTCGCCGACCAGGGGCCACGCCTGCCGAAGCTGCTCAGCGCGGGCGGCGGGGGGCTCTCCAGAGTGGCGGCACTGAGCGACAGTTGGGGCACCTGCGGCACCCCGGACGGCAAGGTCATCTGGTTCACCCGCCGGGTCGAGGCGGCCCGCAAGTCGCCGCTGACCAGCCGCACCCCGCTGCGCAGCGTGCCCGATGCGAAGGGCCAGCCGGCGGTGCCTCCGGCCGTACCGGTCGAGCCGCTCGTCGAGCCCCTGCAGGAAGCCACCGGGACCGCTGCCGAGGCCACCCCGGCGGCGTCGAACGCGGTGTCGCTGGTCTGACCCGCCGTCAATGAAGGCGCGAGGCGCTGACGCCCACCCCCGTCACGCCTCGCCCACCGGCTGATATCTGTCGCGCCGGGCGCGGGGAAACCGGCAACGGGCAGCCGCCGCGGTTACGATCGCGGTATGGCAACGGTCAGGTCGGCCAACAGCAGCATGCGGAACCGCGGTTCAGCGGTTCCGTTTCGTGTGCTGTGGCTGGCCGCGTTGCTGATCAGTGTGCTGGTCGCCCATGGGGCGCGGGCGGAGAGCGCCGAAGGCCATCTGGTGAACGCCCTGCCGGTCGCGGCGTCCGCCGCCGCGGACTCCGGCGGCTGGCTCGCCTCCGGACACAGCGGTCACTCCGAGGGACCGGAGCACCCCGGGCACCACTCCGACGAGCTGTGTGTCGCGGGCCAGCCCCAGCAGGGTGCCGCCATGGCGCTGCCCTGCCCCACCCCCGCTGCGGGCTCCTCCTGGCATCCGCCGTCGCAGAGCCGGTCCAAGGCGTCCGAGAACGCCCGTGCCGCCCTCCCACCGTTGCGCAGCGCAACGGGATCCGTGGTGCAGCAGGTCTAGATTCCGGCCGATTCCGGATCACCCCCTGCCGATGCCGTCCGCCCGTGTGCATGCGTGTGTGCGTGTGCTGCTCCGGCGCGGCGGCAGTCTCACGGAGAACCTGTGCCGTTGCGCGTTCCGTTGTGCCGTCCGTTCCGTTTCCTCGTCCCTGGTGGCGCCTGCCTCCGTAGTGGCGCCCGATTCCTGAGCGGCGCCCGCTCACCGAGGCGCGCCCGCTTACGCCACCGCCGGCCGGCCGTCTTACTGCTCCTGGTCGCCGGACTGCTGTCCGTGGTGCTCCCGTGCGCCGACGGCGCGGACGGCCACCACGATGTGCCGGTGCCGGCGGCGGTCTCGTCGGGGCGGTCCGCCGCCATGGCCGCCGCGCCCGTCCAGGCGACCGCCGGGACGGACGGCGGGCACCACGACCCCGCGTGTGTGCCCGGCCCGTCCGGTCATCTCCCGCAGGGCCGGCCGGCCGCCGGTACGGAGGGCGCCGCGGTGCCCGCCGTCCTCGCGGGGGCCGTGCGCGTCGCGGCCGGCCGGCGCCCGGCCGCGGGGAGCGGGGCCGGTCACTACAGACCGGCACGCGGCGGCCGGTCCACTCTCGCCGCCCTCTGCCGGTGCCGGATATAGGAGCCCGCCGTCGCGCCCGGCCACCCCGGCCGGCGCGAGAGGAGCGCCCGTATATCCCCACCCACCGAACGAGAGCGAAAAATGCACTCTCTCCCCACGGCGGCCCGTTCCGTCTCTCCCGCTGCCCCCGCCTCCCCGACGCCGGGCCCGGCCTCCGCCTCCCCGACGCCCGGCCCGGCCCCCGCCTCCGGTATCCCCGGCCTGGTCGGCAACACCCCCGTCCTGCACATCTCCGAGCCGCTCACCCCGCCCGGCCGCGGCTTCTGGGCCAAGCTCGAAGGCCGCAACCCGGGCGGCATCAAGGACCGTCCCGGACTCCACATGGTCGAACGCGCCCGCGCCCGTGGTGAGTTGCAGCCCGGCGCCCGGATCATCGAATCCACCAGCGGCACCCTCGGGCTCGGCCTGGCGCTCGCCGGAATGGTCTACGGCCATCCCGTCAGCCTGGTCACCGACCCCGGCCTGGAGTCCTCGATGACCCGGCTGCTGACCGCGTACGGCGCCCAGGTCGAGCTCGTCCCCGAGCCGCACCCCAGCGGCGGCTGGCAGCAGGCCCGCCGTGACCGGGTGCGCGCACTGCTCGCCGCCCACCCCGGCGCGTGGTGCCCGGACCAGTACAACAACCCCGACAACACCACCGCCTATCTGCCGCTGGCCCTCGAACTCGCCTCCCAGCTGGGCCATATCGACGTCCTGGTGTGCAGTGTGGGCACCGGCGGGCACTCCGCCGGGGTGTCCCGGGTGCTGCGCCAGCTCTACCCGCAGCTGCGGCTCGTCGGCGTCGACACCATCGGCTCGACCATCTTCGGACAGCCCGCCCGTGCGCGGCTGATGCGCGGGCTGGGATCGAGCATCTACCCGCGCAATGTCGCCTACGACCAGTTCAGCGAGGTGCACTGGGTCGCACCCGCCGAAGCGGTCTGGGCCTGCCGCACGCTGGCGTCCTCGCACTACGCCACCGGCGGCTGGAGCGTCGGCGCGGTCGCCCTGGTCGCGGGCTGGCTGAGCCGGACCGAGCCGGCCGGCACCCGTATCGCGGCCGTCTTCCCCGACGGACCGCAGCGCTATCTGAGCACGGTCTACGACGACCAGTACTGCGCCGAACACGGCCTGCTCGACGCCCCGCCGGCGGACGGGCCGCAGACCCTGAGCCGGCTGGGGGAGCGGGAGGTCACCGTCTGGAGCCGGTGCGCGCAGGTCGTCGATCCGCTCGGCACGTCCGGTGTGGCGGGCCCGACCGGCGACGCGCCCGCCCACGCTGCGGGGGAGGACCGGTGACCGGCATGCTCACACAGTTCCGTTCCTACGAGCGCAGCGCCCGGCTGCTGATGGTCAATCAGTTCACCATCAACCTCGGCTTCTACATGCTGATGCCGTATCTGGCCGCGCATCTGTCCGGGACGCTCGGCCTGGCGGGCTGGCTGGTCGGGCTGGTCCTGGGCGTCCGCAACTTCAGCCAGCAGGGGATGTTCCTGGTCGGCGGCGCGCTGGCCGACCGGTTCGGCTACAAGCCGCTGATCGTGGCCGGCTGTGTGCTGCGGACGCTCGGATTCGCGACGCTCGGGCTGGTGGACTCGCTGCCCGCGCTGCTGGCGGCGTCCGCGGCCACCGGACTGGCCGGTGCGCTGTTCAACCCGGCGGTCCGGGCCTATCTGGCCGCCGCGGCGGGCGACCGGAGGCTGGAGGCGTTTGCGCTGTTCAACGTCTTCTACCAGGCGGGCATCCTGCTCGGCCCGCTGGTGGGGATGGTGCTCACCGGCGTCAACTTCCAGGTCACCTGCCTGGTTTCGGCGGGGATCTTCGCGCTGCTGAGCATCGTGCAGATCCGTGCGCTGCCGGCCCGCGGGGACGAGACCGCTCCGGCCGGTGACGACCGGCGGGCGGGCCTGCCGTCCTCATGGCGCGGCGTGCTGGCCAACCGGCCGTTCCTGCTGTTCTCCGGAGCCATGATCGGCTCGTATGTGCTGTCGTTCCAGGTCTATCTGGCGCTGCCGCTGGAGGTACGGCGACTGGGCGGTGAGGGGGAGTTCGGCACCGCGGCGGTGGCTGGGCTGTTCGCGGTGTCCGGGCTGAGCACCATCCTGGGCCAGACCAGGGTGACGCGCTGGTGCAAGGCCCGGATGACCGCGGGCCGCGCGCTCGCCCGAGGTCTGCTGACCATGGGGCTGGCCTTCGTTCCGCTGCTGGCCGCCACGGCGCTGCCGGTGCCGGCCGAGGGCCCCGGCCGCTGGGCCCTCGCGGCCGTCCCGCCGGCGCTCTGTGCGCTGCTGCTCGCGCTCGGCACGATGATCACGTACCCGTTCGAGATGGACACCATCGTCCGGCTGTCCGGTAACCGCCTGGTGGCGACCCACTACGGGCTCTACAACACCATCTGCGGTATCGGCATCACCCTCGGCAATCTGCTCACCGGTGCCGCACTGGACGCCTCCCGGTCGGCCGGACTGCCCGCCCTGCCCTGGATCGCCCTGCCGGTCCTGGGCCTCGCCTGCAGTGCCGCCCTCTACGGACTGCACCGCACGGGCCGTCTGGCCCCGGTCGCCGGGCCGGCGGCGGCGATGGGCTGAGCGAGCCGGTGGCCACCCCGTCCACGAGGAGCGGGGTGGCCACCTCCCGCCTGGCACCGGATCCGGGCTGCCGAGCCGGTCATCGCCGGCGGGCCGTCACCAGCCACGCCGCGCTGCCGAGCGTGACGCCGTCGGGGCCCTGGTGTTCGGCCAGCGCATCCCGCAACGCGGTTTCTGTCTTGGCCCGCGCTTCCGCACTCGCCTCGGCGAGCATCGCGCGCGAGGCCGGTATGCCGAGCTGGTAGGCCACCACGTCGTCCGGATCGGTCCCCATCCACATCGGCTCGTCGACGGCGCTGATCGTGATCTCGTCGAATCCCGCGCTGTCCAGCAGCTTCTCGATCCGGTCGGTGTCAACGAGGGAGAACGGGCCCGGGGCGCCCGGCGCCTCGAGCTCCGGAAGCTGTACATACGGGGCGATGGCGCCCATCGGCACGGTCAGATAGGGATTGTCCCGCACGCTCCGCCAGCACAGGAACGCCAACTGCCCGCCCGGACGCAGCGCTCGGGCGATATTTGCGAACGCCGCCTCCGGGTCGGCGAAGAACATCACCCCGAAACGGCTGATCGCGATATCGAAGGCGCCGTCCTCGAAGCGATGGACCTGTGCGTCCCCTCGCTCGAAGGTGACCTGCGGCAGTCCGGAGCCCGCGGCCTGCTTCCGGGCCTCGGCCAGCATCGGCGCCGACACATCGACGCCGAGCACCGCTCCCTCGGCCGCGGCCCGCGCCGCCTCCAGGCTCGTACCGCCGCTGCCGCATCCGATGTCCAACACCCGGCTGTCCGCCTGGATCCCGGCCGCTGCCATTAAGTGCGGAGTGAGCCGGCGATACCTCGCCTCCTGCCTTTCCCGGTGCTGGACCCAGTACCGTCCGTCGTCCCCGTTCCAGGCCCCGCCCTGTTCGGCGTTGTCCGCAGCGATCTCGTCGGGCAGCGGTGTCCCGCCGCCCCCGGCCACGTCCTGATCATTGCCCTGTCCCATTGCTCCCCCTTGTTCGAAATGCCCGCAGTTGGCTGTACGGCGTTCCCGACCAGGGAGTTCGTCGCCCGTACCCCGATGTGCCATATCTGCGACACCCCCCCTTCCCTGGCGCTCGTTCCTCTTGGAACACTCTGCTGACCGTGGTTTCGCACCACTCCTCACACAACCGCACACCAGTACCGTCATTTCGCCAACTCCCCCACACCTGAAGAGGTTCCCCAGCCCATGCCTGAATTCAATCGCCGGCGTTTCCTCCAGATCGCCGGCGCCACCGCGGGCGCCTCGGCCCTGTCGAGCAGCATCGCCCGTGCCGCAGCCATCCCCGCCAAGCGACGCTCCGGATCCATCAAGGACGTCGAGCACATCGTCGTCCTGATGCAGGAGAACCGTTCCTTCGACCACTACTTCGGCTCGATGAAGGGCGTACGCGGCTTCGGTGACCCGCGCCCGCTCGTCCTCGAAAGCGGTAAGTCCGTCTGGCACCAGCCGGACGGCGACAAAGAGGTGCTGCCCTACCACCCGGAAGCCGAAGACCTCGGCATGCAGTTCATCGAGGGCCTCGACCACGAGTGGGCGGGCGGCCACAAGGCCTGGAACAACGGCAAGTACGACAACTGGATATCCGCGAAGACGGCCGGGACGATGGCCCACCTGACCCGCAAGGACATCCCGTTCCACTACGCGCTCGCCGACGCGTTCACCGTCTGCGACTCGTACCACTGCTCGTTCATGGGTGCCACCGACCCCAACCGCTACTACATGTACTCGGGCCACGTCGGCAACGACGGCTCGGGTGGCGGCCCGGTCCTCGACAACGCGGAGCTGGGGTACAGCTGGACGACGTACCCGGAGCGGCTGGAGAAGGCCGGGATCTCCTGGAAGATGTACCAGGACATCGGTGACGGCCTGGACGCGGACGGCAAGTGGGGCTGGATCGAGGACGCCTACCGCGGCAACTACGGCGACAACTCGCTGCTCTTCTTCAACCAGTACCGCAACGCCAAGCCCGGCGACCCGCTCTACGACAAGGCCCGCACCGGCACGAACGCCAAGAAGGGCGACGGCTACTTCGACCTGCTCAAGGCCGATGTGAAGGCCGACAAGCTCCCCCAGGTCTCCTGGATCGCCGCCCCCGAGGCCTTCACCGAACACCCCAACTGGCCCGCGAACTACGGCGCCTGGTACATCTCCCAGGTGCTGGACGCGCTCACCTCCAACCCCGAGGTGTGGAGCAAGACCGCCCTGTTCATCACCTATGACGAGAACGACGGCTACTTCGACCACGTCGCCCCGCCCTTCCCGCCGGCCTCCGCCGACCGGGGCAAGTCGACCGTGGACACCTCGCTCGACCACTTCTCCGGCGACGCCAAGTTCGCGGCCGGCCCCTACGGCCTCGGCCAGCGTGTCCCGATGCTCGTGGTCTCCCCCTGGAGCACCGGCGGCTACGTCTGCTCGGAGGTCTTCGACCACACCTCCATCATCCGGTTCATGGAGCGCCGGTTCGGCGCGCACGAGCCGAACATCTCGCCCTGGCGGCGCGCCATCTGCGGCGACCTGACCTCCGCCTTCGACTTCGGCCTGGAGAACACCAAGCCGGCCTCGCTCCCCGCAACCGACGGCTACGAGCCGCCGGACAAGGAGCGTCACAAGGGCCTCGTGGCGAAGCCGCCCGCCAACCCCGTGCTGCCCAAGCAGGAGCCGGGCTCCCGCCCCGCCCGCCCGCTGCCGTACGCACCGCTCGTCGACGGGTCCGCGACCCCCTCCACCGGCCGCTTCACCCTCACCTTCAAGAGCGGTGACAAGGCCGGTGCCTGCTTCACCGTCACCGCCGGTAATCGCACCGACGGCCCCTGGTCGTACACCACGGAGGCCGGCAAGAAGATCTCCGACACCTGGAACACCTCCTACTCCAAGGACGTGTACGACCTGACGGTCCACGGCCCGAACGGCTTCCTGCGCACCTTCAAGGGCGCCGGCAAGAAGACCGGGCCCGAGGTGACCGCCCGCCATGACGCGACCGCCGGCCGCGTCGAGCTCACCCTGACCAACCCCGGCCGCACCGACTGCCATCTCACCGTCACCCAGGCCTACGGCGGGGCCAGCGAGACCTACCCGGTCCGTGCGGGCGCCACCGTCAAGAAGTCGTTCGACCTGCGCGCCAGCAAGCGCTGGTACGACCTGTCGGTCACCTCCGACACCGACGGCACCTTCCTGCGCCGGTTCGCCGGCCACGTGGAGACCGGCGAGGCGGGTGTGAGCGACCCGGCGATCATCACGGACTGAGTCCCCACGACGCTCCGTCCCTCACGCTCATTCCGCCGGTGTCCCGGCGGAGAACGGGGCGCCCGCCGAAGCGGCGGGCGCCCCGTTGCGCTGCCCCGGCCGGCCCCGTGCGGTCAGTCAGCGAGCCGTAGTTGCAGCCAGCACGAGAGCCGCACATCCGGGTGGCCGAGGTCGATCCCGAACAGCTCATGGGCGCGACGGAGGCGGTACTTGAGGGTGTTGGGGTGGACGGTCAGCCGCTGCGCGGCCTCCCCGACATTGCCGGCCGCGTCCAGCCAGGCCACCACCGACGCGGCGTACGCGGTACGGCGGGTGCGGTCGTGCGCGCGCATGGCCTCGATGCCCGGGTGGCGCAGACGGGGGTGGCGCTCCAGCGCGTCGGCGCAGTGCAGCAGCAGGACGCGGGCGTGCACATCGGTGAGCGCCGCGACCTCCGGCGCGTCCGCGTCCGCCGTCGTCACCCGCAGGATGTCGTCCACCTCGGCGCGCAGCGCGGGCAGTCCGGCGGGGTCGTCGGCGGGGCGGCTGACCGCGGTGCGCAGCGCCGTGTCCAGGGTGCGGCCGAGCGCGGCCACCGCCTGTCCGGCCAGCCGGCGGGCCTCGTCCGGGCCGGCCCCGGGCAGCAGGACGTAGACGGTACGGCCGACGGTGGCCACGGCCGCCTCACCGTGCACGGCGGACCAGTGACGGGCGGCCGCCGCACCCAGCCGGACCACCTCCGGCCCGGCCCGGTCGGGCCCGCCCGCAGCCGGCGCACACCCCAGCAGCGTCAGCCTCGGCCGCTCCGGCAGACCCAGCCGAAACCGGATCTCCTGCGCGCCGCCGTCACCGCACAGCGCCGCCCGCAGCGCCTCCTCGCGGGCCCGCAGACCGAGTTCGGCCGAGCTGCGGCGGCGCAGCATGTGCAGCGCGGCGAGCCGCGCGCCGTCCAGCAGCGCCCGGTCACCGGCCGCACCGGCCCCGGGATCCCCCTCGATCGCCCAGATGGTGCCCAGCGGCAGCTCGCCCGCACGGATCGCGGCCGCGGCGCGCGGCAGTTCACCGGGGGCGAGCCGCGGCGGCCGGACGACGCCGGGCGCGGCGAGCACCTCGCGGTACTGGCGCTGCGGTGCGGGCTCGTCGGGCACCCGCCGGTCCAGGATGCCGCGGCGGCGCAGCTCGTCGATCCGCTGGCCCGGCACCGACGAATACGCCAGCACCCGGTGGTCGAGGTCCTCGATCGCCACCGAGCCACCGATCACCGCGGCCACGGCGTTGGCCAGCGCGAACAGCTCCTCGCTCGTCCCACCGAGGTCCGGCGGGTTCGGCGTATCCGACAGATCCACGGTCGGACCCTAGGCGATCGCGCCAACGACGGGGAAGCGGGTGGGACGCAGCATGGTGCGGAGCCGATCCCGGGCCGGGGCCGACGGGCCCGCCGAGCGCCCCGCACCCCCGGTACGACCCAGCAAGGAGCACCCCATGGCCCACAGGACCACCACCGCAGCGCCGGTCGACCCGTCCGGTGACGCCCTGCTCGGACTGTTCCCGCCGGGCACCTCGACCGCGCCGGACGGCGGGCTGCGCATCGGCGGATGTCCGGTGACCGAGCTCGCGGCACGCCACGGCACCCCCGCCCTGTTCATCGACGAGCGCGCCCTCCGGGACCGGGCCGGCCGCTACGCCGACGGGCTGGCCGCACGCCGGCCGGACTCGATGGCCGCCTTCGCCTCCAAGGCCTTCCCGTGCACCGCCGTCTACCGGCTGCTCGCCGAGGAAGGCCTCGGCGTCGATGTCGCCAGTGGTGGTGAACTGGCGCTCGCGCTCGCCGGGGGCACCGACCCGGCCAAGGTGATCGTGCACGGCAACGCCAAGACGGAGGACTACCTCCGGGCCGCCGTCGAGGCCGGTGCCGGTCTGGTCGTCATCGACAACTTCGACGACATCGACCGGCTGGAACACCTCATGGCCCGCACCCACGGCGCCGGCGGCCGGACCCAGGGCGTCCTCGTACGGGTCACCCCCGACATCCGCCCCGACACCCATGAGGCGGTCTCCACCGGTCAGCGCGGCTCGAAGTTCGGGCTGCTGCCGCCGCAGGCACGGGAGGCGATCGCCCGGCTGCGCGGCAGCGCCCGGCTGCGCCTGGACGGACTGCATGTGCACATCGGCTCGCAGATCCTCGACACCGAGCCGTTCGTCCGGGCGGTCGCGGCGGTGGCGGAGCTCGGCAGGTTTCCCGTCTACGACCTCGGCGGCGGGCTGGGGGCCCGCTATACGTACGACGACCGGCCGCCGACGGTCGAGGCCTACCTGGACGCGCTGACCGCCGCGGTCGACGCGCTGCTGCCGGCCGGCGCCCGGCTGATCATCGAGCCCGGCCGGTCGATGGTGGCGGAGGCGGGGGTCTCGCTCTACCGCGTGGTGACGGTCAAGCGGGCCGGCGGCGAGACCATGGTCGCCGTGGACGGCGGGATGGGGGACAACCTCGAAGTCGCCCTGTACGGGCAGCGGTTCGAGGCGGCCGTGGCCACCCGGGTGCACAGGACTTCCGGAGGGCCCGGCGAACTCTGCCGGGTCGTCGGCCCGCACTGCGAGTCCGGCGATGTGCTCAGCGCGGGCGTGCACCTCCAGGACCCGAGGCCCGGCGATCTGATCGCCGTCCCGGTCACCGGCGCCTACACCTACTCCCTGGCCAACAACTACAACGCGGCCTGCCGCCCACCGGTCGTCTTCTGCCGCGACGGCCGCTCCCGCCCCGTCGTACGGCGCGAGACCCACGCGGATCTGATGCGCCGTGACCTGCCCTGAGCGGCCACCGCCGTCCCCGCCCCGGTATGGCGGCCCCGGGCCGGGGCCGGCACCCCTACGGGCACCGGCCCCCGGCCCTCAGGGTGTCAGGAGACCCCGCCGGGCAGGCTGCCGCGGATCTCGCGGGCCGCAGCGACCAGGTTCTCCAGGGCGGCCCGTACCTCGGGCCAGCCGCGGGTCTTCAGACCGCAGTCCGGGTTGACCCACAGCCGCTCCGCCGGAATGGCGTCAAGTCCCTTGCGCAGAAGGGCCGTTGCCTCGGCCACGTCCGGGACGCGCGGCGAGTGGATGTCATAGACACCGGGCCCCACCTCGCGCGGATAGCCGGCCGTGGCGAGCTCCGAGGCGACCTGCATATGGGAGCGGGCCGCCTCCAGACTGATGACATCGGCGTCGAGGTGCTCGATGGCCCGGAGGATGTCCCCGAACTCCGCGTAGCACATATGGGTGTGGATCTGGGTGTCAGGCCGGACCCCGCCGGTGGTGAGCCGGAAGGCCTCGGTGGCCCAGGCCAGGTACTCCGCGTGGCCGGCGGCGCGCAGCGGCAGCGTCTCGCGCAGCGCCGGCTCGTCGACCTGGATGACCGAAGTGCCCGCCGCCTCCAGGTCGTTCACCTCGTCGCGCAGGGCGAGCGCCACCTGGCGGGCGGTGTCGCCCAGCGGCTGGTCGTCGCGGACGAAGGACCAGGCGAGCATGGTGACCGGGCCGGTGAGCATGCCCTTGACCGGCCGCTCGGTGAGCGACTGGGCGTAGCGGGTCCAGCGCACGGTCATCGGTCCGGGGCGGGAGATGTCCCCGGCCAGGATCGGCGGCCGGACATAGCGGGTCCCGTAGGACTGCACCCAGCCGTGCTGGGTGGCGAGATAGCCGGTCAGCTGCTCGGCGAAGTACTGCACCATGTCGTTGCGTTCCGGCTCACCGTGCACCAGCACATCGATACCGGCCTTCTCCTGGAAGGCGAGGACCTCGCGGATCTCCGCCGAGATCCGCTCCTCGTACCCTTCGGCGTCGAGCCGCCCGGCCCGCAGCTCGGCGCGGGCGGTGCGCAGTTCGGCGGTCTGCGGGAACGAACCGATGGTGGTGGTCGGCAGCAGCGGCAGCCCGAGGTGCGCGCGCTGGGCGGCGGCACGTTCGGCGTACGGCTGGGAACGGCGGCCGTCGGCGTCGGTGACGGCCGCGGCGCGGGAGCGCACCGCCGGGTCATGGGTGAGCGCCGAGCCTGCCCGGGAGGACAGGTCCGCGCGGTTGGCGGCGAGTTCGGCCGCGATGGTGTCGGTGCCCCGGGCCAGACCGCGCGCCAGCGTCACGATCTCCGTGGTCTTCTGCCGGGCGAAGGCCAGCCAGCGGGCGATCTGCGGGTCGATGTCCCGCTCGGCGCCGGTGTCCAGCGGGACGTGCAGCAGTGAGCAGGAGGACGACACATCGACCCGCCCGGCGAGGCCCAGGAGCGTGCCCAGGGTGGCCAGCGACTTCTCGTAGTGGTTGATCCACACATTGCGGCCGTTGACGACGCCGGCGATCAGCCGCTTGCCGGGCAGCCCGCCGACCGCAGCGAGATCCTTGAGGTTGCCGGCCGCGGCTCCGGTGAAGTCCAGCGCCAGGCCCTCGACGGGCGCCTTGGCCAGCACCGGCAGCGCCTCGCCCAGCCGGTCGAAGTACGAGGCGACCAGCAGCTGCGGGCGGTCGGTGAGTGTGCCGAGGTCGCGGTAGGCGCGGGCCGCCGCGTTGAGCACGGCGGGGGAGCGGTCCTGCACCAGCGCCGGCTCGTCCAGCTGCACCCAGTCGGCGCCGGCCGCCCGGAGATCTGCGAGCACCTCGGCGTAGACGGGCAGCAGCCGGTCGAGCAGCGTCAGCGGATCGAAGCCGGCCGCGACGCCGGGCGCGGGCTTGGCCAGCAGGAGGTAGGTGACCGGCCCGACGAGGACCGGGCGCGCGGCGAGGCCCAGGCCGAGCGCCTCCGTCAGCTGGCCGACCTGCTGGCCGGAGTCCGCGGCGAAGACCGTGTCCGGCCCCAACTCCGGTACGAGATAGTGGTAGTTGGTGTCGAACCACTTGGTCATTTCCAGTGGCGCCACGTCCTGGGTGCCGCGGGCCATCGCGAAGTAGCCGTCCAGGGGGTCGGCGGCCACCGCGGCGCGGTGCCGGGCCGGGATCGCGCCGACCATCACGCTGGTGTCCAGGACGTGGTCGTAGTACGAGAAGTCGCCGGTCGGCACCTCGTGGACGCCGGCCCCGGCGAGCTGCTGCCAGTTGTCGCGGCGCAGCCCGGCGGCGGTGGTGCGGAGGGCGTCGGCGCCGACCCGGCCCTTCCAGTAGCCCTCGATGGCCTTCTTCAGTTCACGGTTCGGCCCCTGACGGGGGTAGCCGTGCACGGTCGCTCGTGCTGCCGCGGCTGCGGACCTGCTGGTCACGGAACTCTCCTTCGCGAGTGTGTCTCCATGGACCCCGGGAGGGTCGAGGACGCGAAGGGACGGCAAACCTGGCGGGCCCCGGCGCTCTGCCGCCGGCCGTGCCCGCCCGATGTGTCCGCCGACCCGCCCTCGAGGTCACCGAGATCACCCCGCACACCGGTGGCGCGGGGGCACTGGCAGGTCTTCGGACTCGCGGGCACGTCCGCCGAAGGCGGACATCTACTGGCCGTCGCTTCCCAGACCCGGCCGGGCCCAGTGCGTATGACGGCGGTCGTTCCCACTCACCGCTGCGGGGCAGTCCCGGATTTCCACCGGGTTCCCTCTTGCGACGCGCCTGCCTGGCGGGCAGGGCGAACCAGTTGCACCGGCCACCCTAGGCGCTGGCGCCCGGATCGGACACCGGGACCGGGGCTCCCGCGGGTGACTTGGGCCACCGCCGGGAGGCCGTGCGGCCCCGCCCGCGGCGCCGTCGCTTGCCCTGGAGTGCGCTCCAGCTCCTAGCGTGGGCGCACGATCTGCAGCTGTCGCTGAGCGAAGGGAACATCGTGCGCTACACACTGTTCGGCAGGACCGGTCTGCGGGTGAGCGAGCTGAGTCTGGGCGCCATGACCATCGGCGACGACTGGGGCTGGGGCGCCCCCAAGGACACCAGTGGCCGGATCCTGGACGCCTACGCGGAGGCGGGCGGCAACTTCATCGACACCGCCAACAACTACACCGGCGGCACCTCCGAGCGGATCCTCGGTGAGCTGCTCGAAGGCCGCCGGGACCGCTTCGTCCTGGCCAGCAAGTACACCTGCGCGACCCGCAAGGGGGAGGTGAACGCGGCGGGCAACCACCGCAAGAACCTGGTCCGGTCGGTGGAGGCGAGCCTGGACCGCCTGCGCACCGACCACCTCGATGTGCTGTGGGTGCACGCACGGGACAACTTCACTCCCGTGGAGGAGGTGATGCGGGCACTCGACGACGTGGTGCGCTCGGGAAAGGTGCTCTACATCGGCGTCTCCGACTGGCCCGCCTGGGAGATCGCGCAGGCCAACACCCTTGCCGAGCTGCGCGGCTGGACCGCCTTCGCGGGCTCGCAGCTGCGCTACAACCTGCTGGAGCGGACGCCGGAGCGCGAACTGCTGCCGCAGGCCCGCGCCTTCGATCTGGCCGTGCTGGCCTGGGCGCCGCTCGCGGCCGGCAAGCTCACCGGAAAGTACCGCCGCGGCGAGACGGGCCGGCTGGACACCGTCGACGCGGGCACCGTGCGGGACCACAACGAGGAGGAGACCGTCACCGCGGTGCTGGAGATCGCCGAGCAGGGCGGCTGGAGCCCCGCGCAGGTGGCCCTGGCGTGGCTGCGCAGCCGGCCCGGCAACATCATCCCGATCATCGCCGCCACCAAGGAGAGCCAGCTCCTCGACAACCTCGGCGCCGTCGGCGTCACGCTGGACGCCGACGCGCTGGCCCGGCTCGACCGGACCAGCGCGGTGCCGCTGGGCTTCCCCCACGACTTCCTGCGGGAGCCGGGCATCATCGAGAACGTCTACGGCGACCGCTGGGCCGAGATCGACGACCGGCGCTCCACCTACCGCCGTACGGCGAGCGAGATCCGCTGACCGGACGCCGCGCCACGGGCGCCCGGCGCCTGCCGGGTTCGCCCCGTACGCCGAACGCCGCCACCCCTGGGGGCCGGGCGGCGGCGTTCGGTGGTCTCTTGGCTGCTGGTCATCCGCAGCCGCGGGCCCCGCGGAGGGGCGCCCGCCGGGTCAGTGCGTCAGCGCGCTGCGCTGCTTCCACTGCTCCCAGCTCTCCTGCCAGACCTCCAGGCCGTTGCCGACGTCGGTCTTGTTGGTGTTGCTGGTGTTCTTGACCTCGACGGTGGAGCCGATCGTCAGGAAGTCGTAGGCCCTCTTGGCGTCCGAGGTCGTCATGCCGAAGCAGCCGTGGCTGTTGTTCTCCACACCGATGGACTTGTTCCACGGGGCGGAGTGCAGGAAGGTCCCGGACGCGGTGAGGTGGGTGACCCACTTGGAGTCCAGGCTCCACTCGTCGCCATGGCCGATGGTGGAGGAGTCCATCGTCTCGGCCGCGTTCTTGCTGCGCACGGTGTGCACGCCGCCGCGGGTCGGGTCCTGCGGGGAACCGGCGGAGCCGCGGATGCTGCCGACGCTCTTGCCGTTCTCGTACATGGTCATCGTGTGCGAGGGGACATCGATGACGGCCTTGTGGTCGGCGCCGATGTTGAAGGAGAAGTCGTAGTCCCGGGCGAACCAGCCGCCGTCACCGGAGTTGATGCCGGACAGTGCGCCCTTCACGGAGACCTTGGTGCCGGACGGCCAGTAGTCCTTGGGCCGCCAGTCGATGCGGTCCTTGCCCGAGTAGTCCTTGACCCAGCCCCAGGAGCCCTCGACCTTCGGCTGGGTGGTGACCTTCAGCGCCCTCTCTATCGCGGCCTGCCGGTCCTTGGCTATCGGGTTGTCGAAGAGGATCGAGACCGGCATGCCGGTGCCCACGGTCTGCCCGCCGGACGGGGTGTTGGTGAGCTTGTTGACCTTGCCGGCCTTCTCCGTGGTGAACTTCGAGGTTTCCGAGGACTCCTTGCCCCCGTCGGACTTGGCCTTCGTCCGCACGGTGTACGTGGTCTCCGGCATGACCTTGCCGTCCGAGTTCCATGACGCGCCGTCACCGGAGAGCCGTCCGGAGACCTTGCCGCCCTTGTTGTTCTCGACCTCGACCGAGGTGAGCTTGCCGCCCTCGGCCCGTACGGATATTTCCGAGCCGAGCTTGGCCGGGGCGTTCCCGGCGGCCGGCGTGACGGTTACTTTGGCAGCGGGCTGGTCGGCCTTCGATGCGTCGCCACCGGGCCCGCACGCGGTCAGCAGCGCGGCTGCCGCGGTCAGGGCGGGTAGCAACCGGGCGGAGTGGCGACGTGGTCCGGCGTGCACGGGGATCCCTCCAAAGCAGAACAACTGTCAGTGGCGGGGCCCGGCCCCGTGAGGGGGTCGCCGTCAGGGGCCGCCAATGCACCCGCCGCATAAGCAGAGGGTCTGTCCGCTGAAGTGGTTGTCCCGTGCATGGGTTGAATAGGACACAGTTCGATATCGGGGCGTGAAAAAGCGGCGGGCGGCCCTCCCGGCCGCCCGCCGCATGCACCTGCTGCCGCCCTCGTCAGGTGGACGGCGGTGAGCCGCCGCCCGGGGACCCGCCCTGGGCCGACTGATTGCCGGTGGAGTGGTCGCCGGTCGTGTTGCCGGCGGTGGTCCCGGCGGTGTTGTCGCCGGTGGCGGTCCCGGTGGTGTTCGCACCGGTCGAGGTCCCGGTGGTGTTCTCGCCGGTGGCGGTCCCGGTGGTCTCGCCGGTCGTTCCGCCGTCCGGCGAGGTGTCACCACCGGTGGGGGACGTGTCGGTCCCGCCGCCGGGGGACCCCGTCCCGCCGGTCTCCGACGGCGAGGTGTCGGTGCCCCCGGTGGGCTGTTCGGTGGACCCGGGGCTGGTCTCGCCGGGCGACTGGCCCGGCGGGGGCTGGGACGAGGCGGGCCCGCTGGGGGTCTCGGCCGGCGGGCTCGTCGGACGGTCCTCGCCGCCGGTGGTGCCCTCGGGCCGCTTGAACCACTTGCCCGTCTTCGGGTTGCGCAGGGTGAATTCCTTGATCTTGGCCTTCGAGGGCCTGACGACGACCGCGTTCGAGGACTGGTAGCCGGGCCACTTGGTGCCGACCGTCTTCACGTCTCCCTTGAGCTCCGTCGGCGGCGTCAGCGGGTTACCGCACTTGCAGCGCACCCGTGGCACCCCGTACGAGTCGACCATGACCGCGGTGCCGGCCTGCAGGACCGACTGGAAGGTGGTGGCCTTGCCGTCCTTGAAACCGTGGTTGGTGACCCGGGTGTCATAGGCCAGCTGAACGGGCGTCAGCGACCGCAGATAGGACGGGACGTCGCCCGGTTGCTTGCCCAGGACCCCGGCGAACGCCCGGTTCTTCGCGGGCGCCTCCATCAGATAGGTGATCTGCTTCTCGACATCACAGCTCGCGCTGTTCTGGGTGCCGCCGTAGAGACCGGGCGTCGCACCCGAGAACTCGCTGTTCCCTCTGCCGGACGGCTTTCTGGGCGTGGCGGACGCGGTCGGGGAGGAGTCGTTGGCCGACGACTTGGTGACCGGGTCCTGGCCGGTGGAGGCGGCCGGTTCGGCGAACACCTCGCTGGTGCCGCCCCCCGGACGGGTGAGGACGACGATGAGGATCACGGCCACGACCACGACGGCCGCGATGATCGCGACCCGCGGCGCGGACCGCCACCAGGGCCCGCCGGCTCCGGCACCCCCGCCGGCGCGACCGCCCCCACCGCCGCCGCCCCCGCCGCCTCCGCCGCCTTCGCCGGGACCGCCCGGCGGAGGGCGGTAGCCCGGCGCGGTGGGCTCCTCCGGCTGTGCCTGCCCCGGCCACGAGCCCACCTGTGTCGGCTCGTGCCCGGGGCTGGACGGCGTACCGGAGAGCGGGCCCGACGGCGGTCCTGTCGGGTGACTGTCAGGCGGCGGGGGAGATGTCACGGGTGCCTCTTCCGGCGCGTGTGGGCCATCCGGCGATGCGAATTTTGCCCGTTTTGTCTAGGTCAAGGACATTGTGTGTCCGGGAGCGGCGCCGTCCGCAAGCGGGGCGGCACGTCGGTGCTTACGGTGGTGCGTGCATGCCGTCCCTGCGCCAGATGCACGGAATTGCGTGTTCCGCGGGAGGGGAGAGCAGCTTCCGTCACCCGCCGGGGCAGGAGTCCATCCCGGGCGGACCGTGGGTACCGCGGTCCCGCGACCGGCAGAAGAGAGGTTGAGCCAGATGCGAGGCCCCGCGTCAGCCGGTTCCCCGGGTCCGGTGCGCGCTCATGGCGCACCGCCCGCCGTCCGGGCCTGGGTCCAGGCCCTCGGTGCCGCGCTGGCGGGCCTCGTCACCATGATCGTGGTCGCCGCCCTCGGCCTGTGGGCGGCGGGCGCGGCAGACCTCCCCGGCGGGGCGTTCCCGTCCGTGGTCGCGGCCACCGTGGTCGTCGCGGCCGGCGGCTCGGTAGGGGTGGCCGGTGACGCGGGGGTCATCGCGGAGGCCGATGCCGCCCTGGACGTCGTACCGCTGTCGGTCACGCTCGCCGGAGCGCTGGTGCTCGCCGTCGTCTTCCTGCTGCCGCTGCGCCACCGGGCGGTGGCCGGCACTCCGGAGCTGCTCGGCCGGATCGCCCGCACGGCGGTGTGCTGGCTGGTGCTTCTGCTGCTGATCGCGCTCGCCGCCCGGCACAGCTTCCGGATCTCCGTGGGCAACGACCTCGCCGACCAGCTCGGCGCCGAACTGGGCACCACCCCCACCGTGGGCTTCCGCGCCGATGTGCCCGCCACGCTCGGCGTCGGGCTGCTGTGGGTGCTGGCGGTGCTCGTGCTGACCTTCCTCGTCTCCCGCCGGGCCCCGCTCTCGCCCCGGCTGCTGCACTTCCAGGAATTCGTACGGCCACCCGCGTTCGCGATGCTGCTGACGCTGCTCGTCTACGCCGTGATCGGGCTGATCGCCGGCATCGTCGAGCTCATCACCAACGACCATCCGTCCCAGACCCTCGCCGTCATCTTCCTCGGGCTGCCGAACCTGGCCTGGATGGCGCTGGGCATCGGCACCGGCGGCGCCTGGGTGGGACACATCGACAAGGCCCTGGGGCTGCCCCTGCCGCACCTCCTCGACCAGGTGCTCCGCACCCACGGGCAGCGGACCCTCGACCTCGGCGCGCTCGCCGAGCACGACCGCCGGGCCTGGCTGCTGGTGGTGGTGGCGGCCGTGGTGCTGCTCGCCGCCGCCTTCACCGCGGCGGTCCGCTCCCCGGCCCGGCTGCCGGCCTGGCGGCACGCCGTCGAGATGGCCGTGGCGCTGGCGGTCACCCTGTTCGTCGTCGGACTGCTCACCCGGATCTCCGCCCACTACGGGCTCTCCGTGATCGGCGTCGGCGACCTCGGCGGCGACCTGGGCGGCGAGGTCACCCTGGAACCGCAGCTGCTCCGGCTGGTGGGGGCGGGCCTCGTGTGGGGGCTGGTCTTCGGCTTCCTCGGCAGCCTGCTGGCGCGGGGCGTACGGCATCCGGGTGAGGTACGGGAGCCGCGCGAGGCGGGGAAGCCCTGAGCGCCTGCCCGTCCTACCCCGCGCGGCCCGGGAACATCGGGGTCGCCCAGCGCGGCGGTGGCGGGGGCGCCGCGCTGCGCCGGCCGCCCTGGTCCGCCTGGGCGTCGACCTGCGTCCTGGGGTGCGCCTGGGGGGTGCCGGCCGCCACCCGGGGGGCCGTGGCCCGTCCCGCCGCGCGCAGTGCCGCGACGAAACCCCGGCAGGTCTCGTAGCGGTTCTCGGGGGCCTTGGCCAGGGACTGCTCGAACACCGCGTCGACGGCCTCCGGCAGATCCGGCCGCAGCTCCGTCATGGCCGGCGGCGGATCGTACTGATGCGCCCACAGCAGCGCCATGTCGTCATCGCGGCGGAACGGCGGCGCCCCCGTCAGCATCTCGAACAGGACGCAGGCCAGGCTGTAGACATCGCAGCGGCCGTCCACCGGGCGGCCGGAGATCTGCTCGGGCGCCACATAGTCCAGCGTGCCGACGAACTGGCCGACGCTGGTGAACCCGGTCAGCGACAGGGACTTCTTCGTCAGGCCGAAGTCGGTGAGGTAGGCGTGCTCGGGGCGGTCGCTGTCGGTGCCGGCGGCGATCAGGATGTTGCCCGGTTTGACGTCCCGGTGCACCAGGTCGTGCGCATGGGCGGCGTCCAGCGCGGAGGCCACCTGGAGGGCGATCCGGCAGGCGGTCTCCAGCGGCAGCGGTCCCTCGCGGTCGAGCAGGGCCCGCAGATCCCGCCCCCGGACGTACATCATCGCGATGAAGAGCACGCCTTCGGTCTCCCCGGCCTCGAAGACCGGCACGATGTGCGGGTGGTCGATCGCCGCGGCGACCCGCGACTCATGGGCGAAGCGCTGCCGGAAGGTGTCGTTCCGGGCGAGCTCGGGCGCCAGCAGCTTCACCGCCACGGTGCGGCCGAGCCGCAGGTCCTCCGCGCGGTAGACCACCGCCATCCCGCCCCGGCCGATCTCCTCCTGCAGCAGATACTCGGCGATCCGCCGCCCGCGCAGCCCGGAGGAGTCGGGAGCGGTGGAGCGCTCATGAGGCCGGCCCGGCCCTCCGTTCACCGGATCTCACCCACGGGGTTCGGCGGAGGGGGCGGCGGCTCGCCGGGGTGGAGCGCGCGGGTCCGGTCGGGGTCCGGGGGCGGTGCCGACGGCCCGTCCGGGGGGCCCGACGCCGTGGGATCCGGGGCCGGGGGGCCCGGCTCCCGTCCGGGGGCTCCGGCGCCCGAGGAAGCCGGCGGATCCGCCGCCGGTCCCGGCTCGTCCGGTGCCTCCGGGCCCGCTCCGGCCCCTTCCCGCTCCCCGGACCGCGATGAGGGCCCCGCCGTCACCGCGTACGTCTGCAGCGACACCCCGTCGCAGTAGCACCAGCGCTCGTGCCGTGCGTCGTAGAGCCAGACCGCGTCGCCGTCCACGACGACTCCCAGCCGGGTGCCGCGGGTGCGCCGGGCGAAGGACTCGCCGTCCAGCTGCCCGGCGGCGAGCTCCTCGATCAGCTTGCGGTACCGGATCAGTTCGCCCTCCGCGGCGCCCAGCAGCGGACGGGGGTCCGCGGTCCGGGCGCCGGGCTGCGCGGCGGCCGGCGGTTCGCGCGGCACGGCCAGCAGCAGCCGGCCGTCGACCCACGCCGACCAGCCGTTGGAGCACAGCGCCCGCGCCCAGTCGCCGCGGCGGTCGATGATCTGGACCGGCAGCAGGGGGTCGAGCGGTGCGGACGGCCGGGTGGTGTCGGGGGCCGACCAGGTCGCCATACCCTCCGGGGGGACGACATGGCTGGGGAGGAATTCCGGCGAGGTCACAGGCGGCTCCACGGCGCTACTTGCGCATGATCTCGGGCTCGTGCCGCCGCAGCAGCTTGACGACCACGAATCCGAGTAGCAGGGAGAGCACGAGCATCATGCCCATGTTCAGCAGCCAGGTCCCGGGTTTGTGCTGGAACAGCGGATCCGCGGTCCCCTGCGGCATGATGTGGTGCAGATCGATGGTGCCCGCCATCGCCCCGAGCCCCCACCGCGACGGCACCAGCCATGCCAGCTGCTCCAGCACCAGCACACCGTTCAGTTTGAGCAGCGCACCGCAGAACACGACCTGGATGATCGCGAGCAGGACCAGCAGCGGCATGGTGACCTCTTCCTTCCGCACCAGCGCGGAAACGAACAGGCCGAGCATCATGGCGGTGAACGCCAACAGCGCCACAGCAAGGGTGATTTCGATCAGCGGTGGCATCAACACCCCTTTGCCGCCCGGCGCGTTCAGTTTGACGCCGATCAGCGCCACCAGGGTCAGCACCACGGCCTGGACGACCGTGATCAGGCCCAGCACCAGCACCTTGGACATCAGATACGCCGAGCGGGACAGGCCGACGGCTCTCTCCCGCTGATAGATGGTCCGCTCCTTGACCAGCTCCCGTACCGCGTTGGCGGCGCCGGTCAGCACCGCTCCGACGCACAGGATCAGCAGCGCGTTGACCGCCGAGTCCTGGGTGAGTGCGGACCCGGCCAGGGCGTGCGCCATCGCGCCCATCACGAACGGCAGCGCGACCATGATGATCAGGAAGGTCCGGTCGGCGGTCAGCGCCGCCGCATAGCGCCGGACCAGGGTGTGCAGCTGTTTGCCCCAGCTCTGTGCCTTCGGCGCGGCCACCGGGCCCGCCGGGGCCTCGGGGGCGTGCGGCGGCTGATGGGAGTCCGCGGCGACATAGCGCCGGTGCTGGGGCGAGGCACGGAACTGACCTGCCCAGTCACGCTCCTTGTCGTTCTCGAAGGCCTCGAACGCCTCCGGCCACTGCTCGTACCCGAAGTAGGCCAGTGCCTCCCCCGGCGGCCCGTAGTAGGCGATGGTGCCGCCCGGTGCCAGGACCAGCAGCCGGTCGCAGACGTCCAGGCTCAGCACGCTGTGGGTGACGACGATGACCGTACGGCCGTCGTCCGCCAGACCGCGCAGCATGTGCATCACGGAGCGGTCCATCCCGGGGTCGAGGCCGGAGGTCGGCTCGTCGAGGAAGAGCAGCGACGGTTTGGTCAGCAGCTCCAGGGCCACGCTCACGCGCTTGCGCTGGCCGCCCGAGAGGCTGTGGATCGGCTGGTTCACCCGCTGGTCGAGGCCCAGTTCATGGATCACCTCGTCGACCCGCGCCTGCCGCTCGGCCTTCGCGGTGTCCTCGGGGAAGCGCAGCTCCGCGGCGTAGCCGAGGGCCCGGCGCACGGTCAGCTGCAGATGCAGGATGTCGTCCTGCGGGACGAGTCCGATGCGCTGGCGCAGCTCGGCGTAGTCGCGGTAGAGGTCACGGCCGTCGTAGAGCACTGTGCCGTCGTCCGCGGGGCGCAGTCCGGTCAGCGCGTTCAGCAGCGTCGACTTGCCCGCACCGCTCGGTCCGACCACGGCGAGCAGTGTCTTCTCGCCCACCGGGAAGGACACCTGCTCCATCAGCGTCTTCCGGCCGTTGTCGACCCGTACGGCCAGGTCCTGTACGTCCAGCGAGATCTCACCGGTATCGATGAACTCCTGGAGTTCGTCGCCGACCAGGGCGAACGCGGAGTGGCCGATGCCGACGATATCGCCGGGGATCATCGGGGCCCGGCCCACGGGCTGGCCGTTGAGGTAGGTGCCGTTGTGGCTGCCCAGGTCGACGATCTCGAAGCCCTCGGCGCCGGCGCGCAGCTCCGCGTGCCGGCGGGAGACCGAGAGGTCGTCGACGACCAGGTCGTTCTCGGGGGCGCGGCCGATCCGGGTGGTCCGGGCGGCCGGCAGCGGCCGTACGGAGCTGGGTTGGCGGAAGGTGTGCGTGCCGGCGGGATGCGAGACGGCGGAGGGCCGCTCGGTGCGGGTCGGCGGTGCCGGCGGGGTGGGCGGTTCCGGAGCGGCAGGCGGCGCCGGCGGTGGTGACACCCTGGAGAGCACCGCACACGGACCGTCCGCGGGGTTGCCGAACCGGATCACACTGCCCGGCCCGATACCGGTCTCCTGGACCCGCCGTCCGTCGGCGAAGGTGCCGTTGGTGCTGCCCTCGTCCTCCACCGTCCAGTGGCCCGACTTGGTGCGCAGCACCGCGTGATGCCAGGAAACCCGGGCGTCGTGCAGCACGAGTTCACATGCGGGGTCCCGCCCGACGTGGTAGACGCGGCTGGGGCTCATCACCTGGGTGCTGCCGTCGGACTCGATGACGAGTTCCGGCGCGGTGGGCGCATCCTGCCGCTCAGCCATACCAAAATGCTACGGCCGCGAGCCGGGCTCCGCCTGTCGGCGCGGCAGCGCCCGCGGCACACAAAGTCCCCTTCTCAAAACGGCATTTCGGGTCATGATCACCCTTTATACGAGCGAATACGACCGGTTACTCGCGAGAAACGGCACAGGTCAACTAGGGTGAACGCTCCGATTGGTCCCACCTGCAAATTCCATGGAAATGCCGGAATTTGCTGCACTGGTCGAAAGAAGTCCTGTGGAACCCAGGACGCACACTGCAGTGCAGGGCTACGTGGTGTCGGTAACACCGCTGAACGTCGGCTTTGTAAGACCCAGCCGGTCCGTCCGTCCTCCGGGACACGACGGGCCGGTCCCTTCTTATTCACCTACCTCCCGAAGGCAAGGCAGAGATGGCACGAGTCTCCCGACACGACCCCGAGCAGTTCTCCCGGCAGCGGGCTCACCCCGTCGACGAGGTACTCCCCGTCGGCAAACTCACCCTCTACGGTTTCCAGCACGTCCTCGCGTTCTACGCGGGAGCGGTGATCGTCCCGATCGTCCTCGGGAACGCCCTGGGTCTCTCCCGCGAGGAGCTCGTCTATCTGATCAACGCGGACCTGCTGACCTGCGGTGTCGCCTCGATCATCCAGGCTCTCGGCGTCTGGAAGATCGGCGCCAGGCTGCCGCTGGTCCAGGGTGTCACCTTCACCGCGGTCTCCCCGATGATCGCCATCGGGCTGGGCGCGGGCGGCGGCACCGCCGGGCTGCTCGTCGTCTACGGCGCGGTGATCACCGCGGGCATAGCGACCTTCCTCTTCGCGCCCTTCTTCAGCAAGCTGGTGAAGTACTTCCCGCCGATCGTCATCGGCACGATCCTCACCGTCATCGGCCTCACCCTGATCCCGCAGGGCCTCAAGGACGCGGCCGGCGGTGCGCAATTGATCGGACACCCCGGATACGGCGATCCCAAGAACCTCGCCTACGCGCTGGGCACCCTGCTCTTCATCCTGCTCGTCGTCCGGCTCGGGAAGCCGATCCTGAGCAGCCTCGCCGTCCTGCTCGGCCTGGTCGCCGGTACCGCCGTCGCCTGGCTCCTCGGCGATGTGGACTTCGGCGGGGTCAAGACTGCCGACTGGTTCGGCGTCAGCACGCCCTTTCACTACGGAATGCCGAAGTTCGAGCTGTTCCCGATCATCGCCATGGTCGTCGTCATGCTGATCACCATGGTGGAGACCACCGGAGACGTGTACGCCATCGGGGAGATCACCCGTAAAAAGGTCGACAACGCCACCGTCGCCAATGCGCTGCGCGCCGATGGTGTCGCCACCGTCCTCGGCGGTGTTTTCAACTCCTTCCCCTACGTGGCCTTTGCCGAGAACATCGGCCTGGTGCGGATGTCGAAGGTCATGAGCCGGTTCGTGGTGGTCGCGGCCGGCGGCTTCATGATTGTGATGGGGTTGCTGCCGAAGGCGGGCAGTGTGGTGGCCGCCATTCCGCATCCGGTGCTCGGCGGTGCCGCGATCGCGATGTTCGGCATGGTCGCCGCGGTCGGTATCCAGATCCTCGGCAAGGTGGATCTGCGCGAGGAGCGCAACGCCCTGATCCTCGCGGTCAGCCTCGCCGCGGCACTCCTTCCCAACGCGGTCGAGCCGTTCTTCGCGCGGATGCCGGAGGACGTCCGGGCGGTCCTCAACAGCGGGATCACGCTGGGCAGCCTGACCGCCGTTCTGCTGAACCTCTTCTTCAACGTCTTCACGCGCCGTAAGACGATGGAGATCGACTGGGACGAGATCGAGGGTGACGACGAACCGGCGGACGCGCACGAGCCGTTCGGCGCGCACGGTCCGGCGGAGCCGTACGCCCCGCAGGCGCACCACCGGCCGGGCCCGCCCAACCCTCCGGGCCCGCACCACCCGCAGGGCGGGCCGGACTGGGGGATACCCGGCCACTGAGTCCGTCAACGGCAGCGGGCGGGGAGGGAACCGGTTGTCCGGTCCCCTCCCCGCCCGCTTTTGCCGGTGTCCGCACCGGCCCGCGTCAGTGGGTGGGCACGGTGTTGAACGGCGGCACCTCGCCCGCATCCCCGATCAGTTCCCAGAAGTGGTCGACCAGCCGGCGCAGATACGCCGAGCGCTCGGCCGCGACCTCCTTGAGCCGGGAGTCGTCGTTCCGCGCGACCACATGCCCCATGTAGCGCTCGGAGAACTCCGCGAACTCCGCATGCATCGTGCGCAGCGCGTCCCCCACCCGCGTCTTGCTCAACGTGGTGATCTTGGTGACCGGCCCGACATGCGTCTTCCAGCGCCCGTCGATGGCCGCCCGCAGATGCCCGGCCAGCTCCTCATCCCGGCCCATCACCCCGATCAGCTTCCGCAGCGACAGCCCCAGCGCCTCCACCAGCGCCTTGGTCTGCCGGTAGTCGCCGCTCCACTGCTGCGCCGACTCGGCCGCCCAGTACAGGGCCGGGTCCATGCCGATCAGCTGTGACAACCGCTCCACGCTCAGCTGGCGGGCCATCCGGTGCTCGGCCAGGGTCCGCGGCTCGACGCCCATCAGCGCCGTCGGCGGGCACCACAGGACATCGGCCAGGACGAACAGCTGCGGCTCGGTCGGCATCTGGGAGCCGTACTCCCAGGCCTCGACCAGCTCGGGGCGGACCGGTGTGCCGCACGCCGTCATGGCCTGGGCGACCTGAGCCGTACTCAGGCCCACCCGGGCCCGCGCGGATCTGGCCTCGGCGGGGGAGAAGGGAGTGCTGTACACGTACGGGGCACCTCGCTGCACCCGGCGAACGAGGGGTGCTTGGGGGGAGACGACATGGAGGAACATCCAGGAGCGGGCAGATTAACAGATGGTCGATAGGTACGAATCTCCAGTTCCCCTTGGACTCGAAGGCGGGAGAGGCCGCACGGTCGGGCCGCTGGGAGTTGTGCGCTATCTGTCCGATTTCACACCTCAACTCGCTTACTGGGTATAGCCGATGCCTCGGTACTTACCGGGCAGTAGCCATGCGTCGAGACCGTGCGGACGGCGGGACGTAATGAGAGCGTTACGCAGAAGCAGGTGTGGTGTCACAGTCTCCGTCGAGGCTGATGTTGTCGACGGGCCCCGCCGCGCGGGGCCGGCCGACGGCACCACCGACATCCGGTCCTCCCCCCACGATCCGATCAGGATGGGACCCCACATATGCGATCAGTGCTGGAACGCGCCCATGCGTTCCAAGGCTTGGAGCCTGCCTTAGCAGCAGTGCGCCCGCGCGCCCGCGTCCGTACCGCGCAGAGACGGACCCGAAGAGCGACCGCGACCCGCGCACGCGTCATGCATCTGACATTCAGCTAGAGGTCCGGACCGCTGCCGCCGATGCGGCGGTCCGGGCCCGCTTTCGCATGCCTCCTTGCACGAAAGGACATCCCCAGGTGCTCACTTCGCACCGCAACACCTCCCAGGGCTCACCCACGGCCCTGCTCGACGCCGTGGACCACTCCGTCCCCACCGCCCCGGCCGACGACCCCCGCAGCGGCGGGCATGTGCTGGTGGTCGGCGCTCCGGGACCGCGCCGGGAGCGGCTCACCCGGACCCTGCGCGCCACCGGCCACGAGGTCAGCCACGCCCCGCCCGGCGACGTCGACCGGCGGATGGCGCAGGCGCAGCCGGACGCCATCGTCGCCCTCGACGACCGGGGCGCACCCGGCGCCCACGACGACCGCGGCCCCGACGTGATCCGTGAGGTCCGCACCGCACCCGCCGGGCGGGCGCTGCCGCTGCTCATGGTCACCGACGGCCCGGGGCCCTCCGGAGTGGCGGACATGCTGCGCCGCGGCGCCGACGACTGCGTTCCGGAGGCCTCCGACCCGGTCGAGCTGTCCGCCCGTATCGAGGCCAAGCTCCGGCGGGTACCCGTACCGGTCGAGAACCTGCCGCGCGACCCGCGCACCGGCCTGTACTCCCACGCGCACTTCCTGGACGAGCTCGACCGCGAGCTGCAGCGCCCCGAGGCCGCCCGGAACGGCGGGGTGCTCGCCGTGGTCCGGGTGGCCGAGATGGCCGCCCTGGAGGCCCGGCTCGGACAGCGAATACGCCGCGAGGTCGCCGAGCGGCTGGCGGGCGTCGCCGAGCGGCTCGGCAGCTTCTGCGACCGGCTCGGCTGGGACGACGACGGCCATCTGCTGATGCTGCTGCCCGGTGTCGACGAGGAGACGGCCCGCCGCGGGCTGGAGAAGTTCGCCGCGACCGTCGCCGGTACCCGGTTCATCGTCGCCGACGAGAACGTCCGCCTCACCCCGGCCATCGGCTGGCTGCCCCTGGCCGGCTGCACGGACGGCGACCGGGCCACCGGCCAGGCCCGGGACGCGGTCCAAGAGGCGCTGCGCCACCGGGATCTGCGCCCGGTCCGGTACGCGCCCTGGATGCGCGGCACACCGCACCGCCACCGGCGCCCGTCGTTGAGCGCGCTGATCCGGCCCGCCCTTTCGGCCCTCTCCCCGGTGCTGGCGCTGCTGCTCGGCGTCGCGGTGCCGTTCGTGCTCTACCTGCAGACGTACGCGCTGGGCTGGGACCTCGGCTCCGCCATGTACTGGGTGGTGGTGGCCGGGCTGGTGCTGTCCGCGCTGCTGATCGTCCTGGAGTGCCTCTTCTCCCTCGACGCGGCCGCCCGGCCCGAGTCACCCGGTGCGCCGTACCCGCCGGCCAGTGCCGTCATCGCCGCGTATCTGCCCAATGAGGCCGCGACCATCGTCGAGACCGTCGAGTCGTTCCTCCGCCTCGACTACCCCGGCGAGCTGGAGATCCTGCTCGCCTACAACACACCGCATCCGCTGCCCGTCGAGGACACCCTCCGCGAGATCGCGGCCCGGGACCCCCGGCTGGTGCTGCTGCCGGTCGCGGGCAGCACTTCCAAGGCGCAGAACATCAATGCCGCGGTCACCCGGGTCCGCGGTGAGTTCGTCGGTATCTTCGACGCCGACCACCACCCGGCCCGCACCGCGTTCCGGGACGCCTGGCACTGGCTGTCCAACGGCCATGACGTCGTCCAGGGGCACTGCGTGATCCGCAACGGTGAGAGCTCCCGGGTCGCCGAGCTGGTGGCGGTGGAGTTCGAGGCGATCTACGCGGTCAGCCACCCGGGCCGCACCCGGCTGTACGGCTTCGGCGTGTTCGGCGGCTCGAACGGATTCTGGCGTACGGATCTGCTCGCCCGTACCCGGATGCACGGCTCGATGCTGACCGAGGACATCGACTCGACGCTGCGCGCCCTGGGCGAGGGCGCCCGGTTCGCCGTCGACCGCACCCTCATCTCCCGTGAACTGGCGCCCACCACCCTGAAGGCGCTGTGGAACCAGCGCTCCCGCTGGGCCCAGGGCTGGCTCCAGGTCTCGCTCAAGCATCTGTGGCGGAGCCTGCGCTCCCCGGTGTTCACGGCCCGTCAGAAACTGGGGCTCTTCGTCCTGTTGGGCTGGCGGGAGGTGCAGCCGTGGCTGACGCTGCAGATCCTGCCCATCCTGCTGTACTCGGCCTGGAAGGCCGGCGGGCTGCAGCGGCTGGACTGGGCGGTGCCGGTGTGCGTTCTGGCAGTGCTGTTCACCATGGCGGCCGGCCCGGTGCAGGCGCTGTTCGCCTGGCGGATGGCGGTCCCCGAACTCCGTTCACGCGGCCGGTGGTTCTGGTCCTATCTGCTCGTCTCGACCTTCTTCTACAGCCACTTCAAGAACATGGTGGCCCGACAGGCCCATCTGAAGGAGGCGTTGGGGGACCGGCAGTGGCGGGTCACCCCGCGGGCCGCCGCCGCGAAGGCGGTGGCCCGCCGATGAGCAGCACGGACACCGCTCCGGCCCGGGGCCGGGCCAGTGCCATCGACGGCTTCCGTGGGCTCGCCGCGCTCAGCACCGTCGCCTTCCACGTCTGGCAGCAGTACTTCCGCTATGACGCGCAGGGCAGTCATCCGCCGGTCGACAACCCGGTCCTCGGCGCCGCCTTCTCCCTCGAAGTCATCGACCTGTTCTTCGTGCTGTCCGCGTATCTGCTGACGCTGTCGTACGCCCGGGCCGCCCTCGACGGGCGCTCGACCCGGCCGGCCCGGGTGTTCCTCTTCCGGCGGGCGATCCGGATCCTGCCGCTGTACTTCCTGGCGGTGCTGGTCGTCTGGGCGAGCCGCAACCCCACCCTGCCGGGCAACTGGCGGGACCTGGTCGAGCACCTCACCTTCACCCATGTCTTCGACCAGCAGCGGATCTTCTACACCCTGGGCCCCACCTGGTCGCTGTCGCTGGAGGTGCTCTTCTACCTCGTGCTGGTGGCGCTCGGGCCGCTGGCGGTCCGCGCCTGCCGTCCGCTGCGCCGGCGCCGTACCCGGGTGGCGGTGTGCGCGGCGGGATGTCTGTTCCTGTACGCCGCGCCGCTCGCCTGGATCGCCGTCGCCCACTACCGGTTCGGGGTGCCGCACACCGACTGGGTGGTGTACTTCGGCCCGCAGGCCCGCTTCGGCGGCTTCGCGGCCGGCATGGGGCTGGCCGTGCTGACGGCCGCCCTGGGGGACCGGGGCCGCCTCGGCCCGCGCACCGCACTGCCGTTGGCGGGGCTGGCGCTGGCCGGACTGTTCGCGCTCTCCCTGGACTCCGCGCCGGAGAACTTCACCTTCACCTTCTACCACCCGATCGCCTCGGCCCTGTGGGTGGTGCTGATCTTCAGCACCCTCCACGTACGTCAACAGACCTTCTGGCAGGGCCTGTTGACGGCCCGCTGGCTGACCGCCGTCGGACTGGTCAGCTACAGCCTCTTCATCTGGCACGAGCCGGTCATGCTCCAGCTCCACAACGCCGGCCTGCTGCCCTCCGGCCAGTCGGGCTTCCCGCTGGCCCTGCTGATCGTGTTCCTGGTGGCGGTGCCCGTGGCGGCGGCGAGCTACTGGCTCATCGAGTATCCGGCGAGCCTGCTCGGCCGGCTCAAGGACCACCGCGGCCGGCCACGGGAGTTCTACCCGGAGCCGGCCACCCGCTGACGGCGGCCGGCAGAACCTTCGTCCTCGCCGGAGATCAGCGCCCCGTGCGCCGGTCTCCGGCGAAGATCTTGTCGAGGTGGTAGTCCAGGGTGCGGCGCACATCGTCCAGCGTGCGGCGGTCGTGGAGCACATCGCCGCCCAGCCCCACCGCACCGGCGACCAGCAGATCGGCCTCGCGCCACGGGTCGAGACCGGGCGCGGTCCGCCCGTCGGCCTGTGCGGCGGCGATCAGATCCGCCACCAGCCGCTCCAGCGGCTGTTCGGCGGGCAGAAAGACCTCGGCGAGGGCCGGGTCCGTCAGGCTGCGGGCGTAGTACGCGGCGAACACCCGCAGCGCGGTGGCCCGTTGGGTGTCCACCGGCAGGAATTCCTCCAGCACCGCCCGCAGCAGACCCCGGGGCTCCGCGGTATCGAACCGGATACGGGAGCGGGCGATGCGCTCGTTCTCCGCGTGCAGCAGTTGCAGCGCGTCGACCAGGAGCCGGTGCTTGCTCTCGAAGTGGTACTGGACCGAGCGCAGCGAGACCCCGGCCTCGGCCGCGACCTCCCGCAGGCTCGCCGCGTGCAGCCCCCGCTCGGCGGCGATCCGCCAGAGCGCCTCGGCGATCCGCAGCCGCTTGCCCGACGGATCACCCACCGTCGGCCGCCCGGCCGCCGGGACCGGTGTCTGCTTGCGCCGCCGGTAGGCCCTGGCCTGACAGCTGCGCGAGCAGTAGAGCGCCGGCCGGCCCCGCCCCGCCGGGAGGAGGGCCGTGCGGCACATCCGGCACACGGGTCCTCCCGCCCGCCCTGTTTCCGCACGCACAATTCCCCTTTCCAAGCCCTAAATTGTGTGACGTAAATCGAATTCCTCAGTAATCAGGCCGCTAATAGCGACTTTCTGAATGATACGTTCGTAACGTCCCCGGGGAACAGGGGGCTTATCGACAGAACGTGGGGGACCGATGAAGTACGACATCCTGCAGATCGCCGGCGCCGTCATGATGGTGCTTTTCGCGCAGGGCGCGATCCGGCTGCTTTTCGACCACACCGACACCGGATTCCTCGGTTGGCTCGACGGTGGCTTCGCCCTCACGCTGGCCGTACATCTGGCGCTGGTCGCCGTGGGCGTGCTGCTGACGGGCTGGTCCCACACCCGGGCGAAGGCGCTCGGCCGGCGGAGCTGACACCGGTTTCAGAACGCGGAGTTGGTGAACCAGCGCGTCAGCAGCTCCTCGTCGCCCGTGGTCTCGACGGTGTCCGCACCGCGGTCCAGGCGCCCGTACACGAGCAGCAGCAGATCCGCTGCGGTTCCCCGGACGCCGGCGTCGGCGGATTGGGCCGCCGCGTCCCCGGTCCGCGGCTCGGCCACGAAACCGTCGGGCCGCAGACGGACCAGCCAGTCGCCGTCCGTGTCGGTGCAGCCAAAGCGAAGCGTCTCGTCCTTGCCACGCAGCCGGGCCACGTGGGGCGCGAAGGACGTGGCGAACGGCAGGTTGGCCAGGAACTCGTCCACCCCGTCCGTCGCGAGGGCAGGGTCGATCACCGGGCGGCGGCCGACCGCGCGTTCCGCGTCCGTGCGGTGCACCAGCGTCTCGAACAGCATCCGCCGCATCCAGAACCGGGCGTGCTGATCGACGCCCCACGCCCACATCGGGGCATCCGGGTCGGTGGCGGCGAACGCGTCCGCCGCCTCCGCGGCACTCGCCGACAGCCAGTCGGCCCAGCCGTCCTCCGCCGTCGGCAGGTCCAGCTCCACCTCCCGGCTCCGCGGCGGCTCCTGGACCAGTCGACGCAGCAGGACGGAGAACAGGCGCTGCACGCTCCCGGTGTGCCGGACCAGATCGCGGAGTGTCCATTCAGGGCAGCCGGGGACGGGGACCGACAGGTCCGCGCCGTCCAGCGCCGCCACGAAGGCGGCGGTCTCGGTCGCGACGGCGACGCGGTGCACGGCGGGTCCGACGGCCGCCCGGCCCGCGGGGTGCGAGGAGTTCATGGACGGTGGTTCCCGATCTCTCCGGCCCGGCGTCCGGACCGGCCGGGCATCTGTGCGCAGCCTGTCACAGCCGGCGGGCGGGGGAGCCGGGGCACCCCACCCGTGTCTCCGGGTACCGGCCGTGGTGTGCCGGCCGTCGCGGGTCAGCTGACGTGGCGGGTCGGCCGACGTGGTGGGTCAGCCGACGTGGACCCGGGGGCGCCGGGCCGGGACGGGCTCGGCGCGGCGCAGGACCTCCCGGGTGACCGGCGCGACCTCACCGTCGCCGAAGACCAGGAAGCGCAGCAGATGGCTGAGCGGATGGCCCTCGGTCCAGTTGAAGTAGGCGTGCGGGACCTGGCCGGTGTGCTCGCGCAGCTCCATCAGGACGGCGGCGATGGTGTTCGCCACGCCGGCGCCCTCCACCCGCAGGATCTGCGCCCCGTACCGCTCCTCGCCCTGGACGTGCAGATCCGTGGTGAAGTCCGAGGAGTCCCTGACGGTGACCTCCAGGAACAACACCGGCCGGCCGTCGGGTATATGGGTCTCCTCGCGCTGGCTGTACTCCTTCTCCCGGTACTCCGCCTCGTCCCGCTCATCGGGCTCGTTGGCGATGACCCGCAGCGGCCCGGCCGCCAGCGCGGCGTCGATCAGCCGCTGCGCGGGCTCGTCGAACTCGACCTTCACGGCGCGCAGTTCGAAGGCCCGGTGGACCCGTGAGGCGAACGAGGTCAGCAGGATGCCGAGGATGAACAGCAGGGCGATCTTCAGGCCGTCCGGCCGCTCGATGACATTGGTGATCAGGGTGTAGCCGAAGACGAGGGTGATGGCGCCGAAGCCGACGGCGGCCGCCCGGTGGCGGCGGTGCCGGGCGGCGACGGTGGAGGCGAAGGACGCCGAGAGCATCAGCACCAGCACACCGGTCGCATACGCACCGCTCTGCTCATCGACGCTGGCGTTGAAGAGGACGGTGATGCCGAAGGCGATGGCCAGGAAGATCAGCACCAGCGGGCGCACCGCACGGGCCCACTCCGGGGCCATGCCGTAGCGCGGCAGATACCGCGGTACGAGATTGAGCAGTCCCGCCATCGCCGAGGCGCCGGCGAACCAGAGGATGGCGATGGTGGAGAGGTCGTAGACGGTGCCGAAGGCCTCGCCGAGGTACTGGTGCGCCAGGTAGGCCAGCGCACGCCCGTTGGCCGAGCCGCCGCTCTCGAACTCGTGCTGCGGAATGAGCAGGGTGGTGGCCAGGCTCGACAGCAGCAGGAAGCCGCTCATGACCAGCGCCGCGGTGGTCAGCAGCCGGCGGGTGCCGCGGATCCGGCCGGCCGGGTGCGCAGCGGTGTCCGCGGCATCGCCCCGCACCTGCGGCATGACGGCGACACCCGTCTCGAAGCCGGACATGCCCAGCGCCAGCTTGGGGAAGACCAGCAGTGCCACACCGACGATCGCCAGCGGTGAGGAGTGCCCGGCGGTCATCGCCCCCCACCAGTCGCCGACCACCACCGGGTGCGTCAGCACCTGCCAGGCCGAGGTGGCCAGGACGACGATGTTCAGCGCCAGGTAGGTCCCGACGAGTCCGACGGCTATGCCGATCGCCTCGCGGAATCCCTTGAGGAACACCGCGCCCAGGGCGGCCAGCAGCACCAAGGTGATCCACAGGTTGGCGCCGTGCAGCAGGGGCGGGGCGAACGGGTTCTCCACGACGTGCGCCGAGGCATCGGCGGCCGACAGCGTCATGGTGATGATGAAGTCCGTGGCGGCGAAGCCCAACAGCACCAGGACCAGCAGCTTCCCCGCCCACCAGGGCAGCAGCCGCTCCAGCATGGCGATCGAACCCTCGCCGTTCGGGCTCTCCTTGGCGACCCTGCGGTACACGGGCAGCGCGCCGAGCAGAGTGAGGGCGACCAGTACGAGGGTGGCGAACGGCGAGAGCAGCCCGGCCGCCAGCGCGGCGATGCCCGGCTGGTAGCCCAGGGTCGAGAAGTAGTCGACGCCGGTGAGGCACATGACCCGCCACCAGGAGTGCCCCTTGTGCTCGGCCGGCGGGGTGCCGTGCGGCCCGGGGTGGCGGGCGGCCTTGCTGCTGAGCCCGTCCAGGAGCCAGACGCGCCACCGTCGGGCGGTGGTGGTGGGGGGTGGGGGGTCAGCCTGGACACTGGTCATGCGGGGAGGTCCTGCCGATCATCGGTCGTCGGTTTGGGCAACGAGGAGCGAGTATGCATCACCGCGCGCGCGGTGCCCCGTCCCACCCCGCGCCCGGCGACATCGGCCGGTGCACCCCTGCGTCAAGGCGGTGTCAGAAAGCATCCGCCGCCCGTACATACGGCGTTAAGGACTGCACCGTGGCGCTCCCGCACCACTCGCGGGGCGCAGGCTGGCGGCTGGGGGTGTCTTGCCGATCAGGCCGCAGCAGGAGGTGTTCGCCGTGACCACCCTTCACCGCCCGGCGCCCGTACCCCGCCCGTACCGTCCCCGCGCCACACCGTTCCCGCGGGTGAGGCCGCCCGTCACGCACCCGGCCCGCCGGGTGCCGGATCGCACCCTCGCCCGTGATCTCGCCCTGCCGCTCGGTGCCGTGGGGGCGGCGCTGCTGGTGACCGCCCTGATGCTGACCGGCGAGACCGTCCACACATCAGCCGTGCTGGCGCTGTTCGCCCTGCTGACCGCCGCCGTGTCGCTGCGCACCCGGCCGCTTCTGGTGCCCCTCGCGGCCCTGGTGTCCTGGATGTTCTACGACGGCTTCGTGCTCCACCAGCGCTCCGAACTGGCCTTTCAGCCGCAGGACCGGACGAGCCTGCTCGTCCTCCTCCTCGCCGGCGTGCTGGGCGCGGTCTGTGCGGCCGCCGTACGGGCCGTCCGCCGGCACCCGGCGGGCTGACGGCCCGTCCGGTATACCGGCCATGGGGTGCTTGCGCTGTGCAGGGCTCAGCCCCGGCACCAGCACCTGCGGTGCCGGGCCGCGCGCCGGTACCGGGACACCGCGGCCCGCCGCCGCCGGCCCGCCGCACCCAGGAACCCGAGTCCGATGCCCAGCATCCAGATGTCCTTGGCCAGGGGAATGCCCTCCTGGGTCGGCCGCAGACTCCCCGGCTGCCGCATCCCGGGAGTCCGCAGATACAGCCCGACCAGCCCGCCGGAGAACCCGGTCAGCGCGAGTCCGGCCAGCCGGGTGGGGACGAGCGGCGCCAGCAGCGCACCGCCGACCGCGAGTTCGGAACATGCCAGCAGCCGGGTGAACTGCTCGGCGCGGATCTTGGTCAGGAACGGATAGCCCACACACGCCATGCTGTGCACGCCCTCGGCGGTCGCCCGGTCGGCCCGCAGCAGCGTCAGCCCGGAATCCAGGATGAAGGCGCCGACGGCCAGACGCGGAGCCAGGTCTCGCGCTTCGGGCAACTGCACCATGGGAGCCTCCAAGATCAGTAGTCGGCCCCCTCACCGAGCTTAGCCAGGGGGCAAGGGGGCTGCATCCGGCAGCCGCGGCGCGGGGTACGGCGAGGGCGGGCGACAAGCGGTGGCATCCGGCGACCCGGGACCCGCGACCGGCGACTCGCGACGACGCATCCGCGACCGGCGACCGCCCCGCGCCCCCGCCCCGCACCGTCACAGCGCAGGGACGTCGTCCCACTGGTCGAGGACGTCCTCGGCCGAGTCCGGTCCGGGTTCCGGCCGGCCGCCGTCGAGGGACTGCTCGGTCCAGATGACCTTGCCGCCCGGTGTGTAACGGGTGCCCCAGCGCTGGGCGAACTGGGCGACGAGGAAGAGACCGCGGCCCCCCTCGTCCGTGGTGGCGGCCCGGCGCAGATGCGGGGAGGCGCTGGTGCCGTCGGAGACCTCGCAGATCAGGGCACGGTCGTACAGCAGCCGGACCCGGATCGGCTGGGCGCCGTAGCGGATGGCATTGGTGATCAGCTCGCTCAGGATCAGCTCGGTGGTGAAGTCGATCGCCGCCAGCCCCCAGGACTCCAGCATGCGCAGACAGCCCGCCCGGACGGGGGCGACGGCCGCCGGGTCGGAGGGCACCTCCCATTCGGCGACCCGGGCGGGCTCCAGCAGTTGGGTACGGGCCACCAGGAGGGCGATGTCATCGCTGGGGTGGTCGGGCAGCATCGCGTCGAGGACCGCCGAACAGGTCTCCTCCGGGGTGCGGTCCGCCCCGGCCGCCAGGGCCGTGCGCAGCTGCTCCAGTCCGGTGGCGATATCGCGGTCGCGGTTCTCGACCAGCCCGTCGGTGTACAGCACCAGCCGGGAGCCCTCGCTCAGCGTGAGCTCCGTGGTCTCCACCGGCACGCTGCCGCCCAGTCCCAGGGGCGGGGAGACGGGCACCTCGGGGAACGAGACGGTGCCGGCGGGGCGGATCACGGCCGGTCCGGGGTGTCCCGCGGTGGCCAGGGTGACCCGGCCGGTGACCGGATCGTAGATGGCGTACAGACAGGTCGCGCCGGTGATGCCGGTGCGTCCCAGGTGCGCCGGTACCCCGTCGGTGTCGCCGTCCGCGCCGCCGGACCAGGGCCCTTCGTCGTCGGCACCTCTGCCGCCGGTGCCGAGGCCGGCCGCCCGCGCCTCGTCCGTGTCGATGTGCGTGACCAGTTCGTCCAGGTGGTTCAGTAGCTCGTCGGGCGGCAGGTCGAGGGCGGAGAAGTTGTGGACCGCGGTCCGCAGCCGGCCCATGGTGGCGGCGGCGTGCAGCCCGTGTCCGACGACATCACCGACGACCAGCGCGACCCGGGCGCCGGGCAGCGGGATGACATCGAACCAGTCGCCGCCGACCCCGGCGTGCGCGGGCAGATAGCGGTGGGCGACCTCCAGGGCGGACTGCTCGGGCAGGGTCTGCGGCAGCAGACTGCGCTGCAGGGTGACGGCCGTGGTGTGCTCGCGGGTGTAGCGGCGGGCGTTGTCGACCGCGACCGCGGCCCGCGCGGTCAGCTCCTCGGCGAAGGCCAGGTCCTCCTCCTCGAAGGCGTCGGAGGCCGCGGACCGCCAGTAATTGACCAGTCCCAGCACCACGCCCCGGGCCTGCAGCGGTACGGCGATCAGCGACCGGATACCGGCGTCCAGCACCCGCTGGGTGCCCTCCGGATCCTGCCGCCGCCACGCGTCCGAACCGCGCAGATCACCGACGAGGACGGGCCGGCCGCTCGTCAGGCCCGTCGCCATCGGCGTACCGGGCACATACCGGAGCACCTCACCGACCCGGTAGATCGCCGCTTCCTCGGGGACCCCGTCGACCGCCATCCGCCGCAGTTCGGCGCTCGCCCCGGCCGCTGGTTCGTCGCCCCGCAGCACCGGCTCCAGCAGCTCGACGGTGACCACATCGGCGAACCGCGGCACCGCGACCGCGGCCAGCTCCTCGGCGGTCCGCCCCACGTCCAGCGTGGTGCCGATCCGCAGCCCCGCGTCATAGATCAGCTTCAGCCGCTCCTGGGACACGTCCGCCCGCCCGGCCAGCGCCCGCAGTTCGGTGCTGTCCCGCAGCGTCACCACGGTCCCGGCGGCCCCGCCGTGGGGGCCGGTCGGCCGTACGTTCACCGCGAGCAGCCGGTCGCCCGCCAGCAGCACCTCGTCCGTCGCCTCCCGCCCCGACGAGAGCAGCGCGCTCAGCTGCGGTTCCAGGCCGAGATCGGTGACCGGGCGCCGTTCGGCGTCCGCGGGCAGTTCGAGCAGCCGCCGGGCCTCGTCATTGGCCAGCAGCAGCCGCCCGTCACTGCTGAGGATCAGCACGCCCTCCCGTACGGCGTGCAGCACCGCGTCGTGGTGGTCGTACCTCCGCCGCATCTCGGCCGGATCCAGTCCGCGCGTCTGCCGGCGCAGCCGACGGCTCACCAGGGCGGCCCCGCCGGTCACCAGGAGCAGCGCCCCGGCGGCGGAACCGAGCAGCAGCGGCAGCTGGTCCACCACCTGCGCGTTCGCCCGCTGGACGCGGATCCCGGACACCGGCCCGACGAGCTCGCCGCTGCGTTCGAGCACCGGGACCGTCGTGTGCGCCGCGGGGTTCCGGGCCGCCTCCGCCCGCGGCTGCGGCAGTGCGCCGGGGTCGGCGGACCGCATGGCGGCGCGGGTGCCCGGCGCATGGGCGAAGGACTCGGCCCCGACGACCGAGAGCTGACGGGCCTCCCGGGTGCTCGCGTCCTGTGCCTGGAAGACGAGCGCCAGGACGGCCGCGACGACCAGCAGCACCGCGAGGGCGAGCTGCAGCACCCATACCCGGCCCGCGACGCCGTGACCGGTCAGCAGCGAGCGCAGGCGCTGTCCCGGGGAGCGTGGTGACGCCGGAGAATCGTCACCTTCTCGCCCGAAAATTTCCGTCATGACCCATATTTAGCATTGTGCTCCACCGCGGGGTGATCGGCCGTCCCGGCGCCGTGCGCTTCCGCAACGCCCCGCTCCTGCGCTATTGAGCGATGCTCAGCCGCTCTCTATGCTCGGCGCGTCCGATGCAGTCCGTGGTACGAGCCGCCGCACGCCAGGAGCCCGGATGACCTTCAACCTCGCGACCGCCCTCCGTGAGTCCCGCCGGTCCCACCCCGACAAACCTCTGTGCCACCTCGCAGACCGGACCGCCACCTACGCCCAGGCCGACGAGGCGTCCGGCCGTATCGCGGCCACCCTGCGGGGGCTCGGCCTCCGGCCGGGCGCCAAGGTCGCCGTCCACCTGCCCAATGTCCCGCAGTTCCTGTTCACGTATTACGGGATCCTCAAGGCGGGGCTGGTCATGGTCCCCCTCAACCCCCTGCTGAAGGCCCCCGAGATCGCCTATCACCTACAGGACTCCGAGTCCCGACTCCTCATCACCTTCGAGGAGTTCGCGGCGGAGGCCGTCAAGGGGGCGGAGCTGGCCGGCGGCGTCGGCACCTATGTCGTCCACCCGCCGGGCAGCGACCGGAGGATCGCGGGCACCCGTCACCACGACGAGCTCTACGCCGCCGACGACACCGGCGAGATCGCGCCGACCAGCGCCGACGACACCGCCGTGCTGCTCTACACCAGCGGGACCACCGGCCGCCCCAAGGGCGCCGAGCTCACCCACTTCCAGCTCCACATGAACTGCACCGTCTCCGGCGAGCTGTTCGGCTTCCGCCCGGACGACATCGCCCTCGCCGTGCTGCCGCTCTTCCATGTCTTCGGTCTCTCCAGCGTCCTCAACATGGCCGTACGCCACGGCGGCACCCTCGCCCTGGTACCGCGGTTCGGGACCGACGCGGTGCTCGAGGCCCTCGAACGGCACCGCTGCACGGTCTTCGCCGGCGTCCCGACCATGTACGCGGCCCTGCTGCAGGCCGACACCGGCAAACGGGACCTCGGCGCACTGCGCGTCGGTGTCTCCGGCGGTGCGGCGATGCCCGGCGAGGTCATCCGTGCCTTCGAGGAGAAGTTCCCCGGCGTGGTGATCCTGGAGGGCTACGGGCTCTCCGAGACGGCCAGCACCGCGACCTTCAACATCAGCGCGGAGCAGCGCAAGGTGCTCTCGATCGGCAAGCCGATCTGGGGCGTCGAGGTCCGGATCGTCGACCCGTCCGGCGCCGAACTGCCGCCGGGTCCCGAGCACGTGGGCGAGATCCTCGTCCGCGGCCACAACGTCATGAAGGGCTACCACCGGCGCCCCGAGGAGACCGCCGAGGCGCTGCGCGACGGCTGGCTGCACACCGGAGACCTCGGACACCGCGACGAGGACGGCTACTTCTTCGTCGTCGACCGCAAGAAGGACCTCGTCATACGGGGCGGCTACAACGTCTATCCGCGCGAGGTCGAGGAGGTCCTGCACACCCATCCCGCCGTCGCCGAGGCCGCGGTCATCGGCCGCCCCGACGACCGGCTCGGCGAGGAGGTCATCGCCGTGGTCAGCCTCAAGCGGGACACGACGGCCACCGCCGAGGACCTCACCGCCCACTGCAAGGAGCGGCTGGCCGCCTACAAATACCCCCGCGAGATCCGCATCGTCGACGAACTGCCCAAGGGCCCCACCGGCAAGATCCTCAAGAAGGCACTGCGCGCCGGGTGAACCGGGGGCGCATCCGGAACGAGCTCCGGATGCGCCCGCACCCAGCCGTCGCGCCGTGCCGCTCGTCCGCGTCGTTGTCAGTGGCCTGTGCAAGGCTGAGGAGCATGGGAATGACACCGGACGGGCGGCCCGTTCCGCCCCCGCACGCAGATGAACGCACCATGCTGGAGAGCTGGTTGGAGTTCCACCGCGCCACGCTCCCGCTGAAGTGCGCGGGCCTGGACGACCGGCAGGTCCGCCAGGCCTCGGTGGCCCCGTCCACCATGACGCTGCTGGGCCTGGTCCAGCATCTTGCGGAGGTCGAACGCAACTGGTTCCAGCGGGTGTTCGCCGGACAGGACATACCGCCGGTGTACGAGGCGCAGAAGGGCGACGGGTTCACCCTCGCTCCCGACCGCGGGATCGACGAGGCGCTGGCCGACTGGCGCGCGGAGGTCGCCCGGAGCCGCGAGCTGACCGCCACCGCTTCGCTCGACGACTCCGGCACCCTCTCGGAGCGGGAGGCCGGATTCGTCGGGGACCAGGGGGTGTCGCTGCGCTGGATCCTGGTCCACATGATCGAGGAGTACGCACGCCACAACGGCCATGCGGATCTGCTCAGGGAGCGCATCGACGGTGTCACGGGCGCTTGAGGTCTGGAGGTCTGGAGGCCTGAGGGCTTCAGGGGGAGGGGCACGCCGGGGCACGGCTGAGCGATGACCTCCCACGGCTGCCCGGCTGCCCGGCCGCCCGGACACCGCGTCCGGGCGGCGCGTGGCGCACCACGGAAAACCGGGGCCGAGAAAATCGCTGGCGCCGCCGCGCGGGACCGGTCTACAGTCTCCAGCGTTCGGGAGGACAGCCGGAGGCTGTCGCCGTCGGCTGTGGAGAAATGCGGGAGGTGAGTACTGATGACTGTCGTTGCGCAGGGCGCTGCCCGCATCCAGAAGATCATCAACTCCCTCCCTGTGGTCTCCGGCTGACTCGACGTCACTCTTCTTCGCGTGCGCCTCGCGCGCACGGCCGGGACCGCTCCTTCTCGAAGGGCCATCCCGTTGTTCGACCTCACTCTCTCTGCTGCGCACCCGCTGACCGCCTATGGCTGGGACGACGGGTTCGCGCGGAGTTTCACCCCCTTTGCCGGGCCGGGGCTGGTGCCCGGCCGTATCGTCCGTGTGGACCGCGGCCGGGTGGACGCCGTCGTGGCGCACGGCGACGGCACCCGTACCGTTCTGGCGGACACCGCGCTGGTGGCGACCCGCGACCCGATGCGGGTGCCGTGCACCGGCGACTGGGCCGTGATCGACCTGGAGAACGGGCGCAGCGGCGACCATGTCGACGGTGTCGTACGGACGTTGCTGCCGCGCCGGACCGCGTTCGTACGGTCGACCTCGTCGAAGCGTTCCGAGGGCCAGGTGCTGGCCACCAACATCGATCACATCGTCATCTGTGTCTCGCTCGCGGACCAGTTGGACCTCGGGCGGATCGAGCGGTTCCTCGCACTGGCGATGTCCAGCGCGGGCGCCGAGGGCCCGCCGCACGCCTCCGGGCTCGCCACGGAGGGCGGCGCGCAGCCGGTGGTCGTGCTGACCAAGGCGGATCTGGCCGGGGACCCGGACGGTCTGGCGTATCTCATCGAGGATGCCGAGGCCGCGGCGCCCGGGGTACAGGTGCTGGCGGTCAGCTCGACGACCGGGGACGGGCTCGATGTGCTCGCCGCCGTACTCGCGGGCGGTACGTCCGTCCTGCTGGGGCAGTCCGGTGCGGGCAAGTCCACGCTGGTCAACGCCCTGCTCGGCGAGAGCGTCCAGCTGGTGCAGGCCAACCGTGACCGGGACGGCAAGGGCCGGCACACCACGACCACCCGTGATCTGCGGGCGCTGCCCGGCGGCGGGGTGCTGATCGATACCCCCGGGCTGCGCGGCGTCGGGATGTGGGATGCCGAGTCCGGGCTCGCCCGGACGTTCTCGGATGTCGAGACGCTGGCCGAGGAGTGCCGCTTCCACGACTGTGCGCACCGGGCGGAGCCCGGCTGCGCCGTCCAAGAGGCCGTCGAATGCGGGGAGTTGCCCGCCCGTCGGCTGGAGAGCTACCGGAAGCTGCAGCGTGAGAACCAGCGCATCGTGGCGAAGACGGACGCCCGGGTGCGCGCCGAGCTCCGCCGCGACTGGAAGCAGAAGCAGGCGCTGGGCCGGCACCTGATGGAGCGGAAGCGGGGGCCGCAGAGGTGAGGTGAGGGGAGGGAGGGCCGCCCGGCACCGGCCCTCCCCGCCCGAACGCCACGTCCGATTTCCGCCAGCCGGGGCGCCGCGCCCGGCGCACACTGAGGGCGTGAGGGACGACGAGGCCAGGTACGAAGCGGTGACCAGCCGGGATGCCCGGTTCGACGGGGAATTCTTCTTCGCCGTGGTGACGACCGGTATCTACTGCCGGCCGAGCTGCCCGGCGGTCACTCCCAAGCGGGTGAATGTGCGGTTCTTCCCGTCGGCCGCCGCCGCGCAGGCGGCCGGTTTCCGGGCCTGCCGCCGCTGCCGGCCGGACGCCGTGCCGGGGTCCGCGGAGTGGAATGTGCGCGCCGACCTGGTCGGCCGGGCCGTGCGGCTGATCGGGGACGGCGTGGTCGACCGGGAGGGCGTCGGCGGACTGGCGCGGCGGCTGGGATACAGCCCGCGACAGGTGCAGCGGCAGCTGACCGCGGAGCTGGGCGCGGGACCGGTGGCGCTGGCACGGGCCCGCCGGGCACACACCGCGCGGGTACTGCTGCAGACCACCGCGCTGCCGGTCACCGAGCTGGCGTTCGCCGCCGGGTTCGCCAGCATCCGTCAGTTCAACGACACGATCCGGGAGATCTACGCGGGCACGCCCAGCGAGCTGCGGGCGGCGGCCGGGAACGGGGGTGCCGTCGCCCGCCGTACCACCGCGGCCGCGCCGGGAGCCGGGGCCGGGCGGCCGGGAGACGGCTTCGCGGACCGCTCCGCAGGCGGCTCCGCGGACCGCTCCGCGCCCGCCGGCATCCCGCTCCGGCTCGCCTACCGCGGCCCGTACGCGGCCGCAGAAATCTTCGACTTTCTGCAGCTGCGGGCGGTGCCGGGGGTCGAGGAGATCCGCGGCACCCGCGGGGAGCGCACCTACCGCCGTACGCTGCGGCTCACCCACGGCAGCGGTATCGCCGAGGTCGACGAGCCCGCCGGGCCGCGCCGGCGGCGTCGCCCACCGGCGGGCCTGGTGTGCCCGGCGGCCCGCGGCACGGACGGCGGCTGGCTGGAGTGCCGGCTGCGGCTGACCGACCTGCGGGATCTGTCGACGGCCGTACAGCGCCTCCGTCGTCTGTTCGACCTGGACGCCGACCCGTATGCGGTCGCCGAGCGGCTCGGCGCCGATCCGCTGCTCGGCCCGCTGGTGGCCGAACGGCCGGGCCTGCGGTCACCCGGCGCCGCGGACCCCGAGGAACTGGCGGTACGGACCGTGCTCGGCGGCCCGCCGGAACACGCCGCCGCGCTGGTGCGGAGGTACGGCAAACCGCTGGACGCGGCGGACGGCGGCCTCACCCACCTCTTCCCGGCGCCCGGGAACCTGACCGGCGCCGAGGTCGCGGAACCGGTGCGCACGCTGTGCACCGCACTCGCCGACGGCACCGTCACGCTGGACGCGGGCGCGGACCGCGGCGCCACCGAGCGGGCGCTGGCCGCCCTGCCCGGAGTCGGCCCGCGCGCCGCCGCGTACCTCAGGATGCGGGCGCTGGGCGACCCCGACGTGGGGACGACGCCGGGGAGCGACCAGGAACAGGGCGCGATGGCGGGTCCGGCCGCATGGCGGCCCTGGGGCGCCTACGCCCTGCACCATCTCTGGCGCGCCGGGCTGCTGCCGGCCGGCGAGATGTCTATCCCGAACGGGACGCCCAGGCCGAACGGGACACCCATCCCGAACGGGACACCCATCCCGAACGGGACACCCATCCCGGACGGGACACCCATCCCGGACGGGACACCCATCCCGAACGGGACACCCAGGCCGGACGAGGGGCCCGGGGCGGGGGAGCCGTCAGGGCCGAGGGAGCCGTCAGCGTCGGCGGAGATGCCCGGGGCAGAGAACCCGTCATCGTCGGCGGAACCACCCACGTACGCCACCGCCGGCCGGGCCGTCTGACGCCTCAGCCCACGCGCACCCCACGGCCGGCCGGTCCGGTCAGCCCGCCACCACGGCCCGGGTCCGGTCAGCCCGTCACCACGGCCCTGGTCCGGTCAGCCCGCCACCACGGCCCCGATCCAGGCGCCGACCACCAGCAGACAGGCGAACAGCTCGACCAGCACGCTCAGCCCGATCGCGCGCAGGGCCGTACGGGTCGAGGCCCAGGCATCGCCATGGCTGCCGAGCCGGATCCGCTCCAGCAGATAGAGACCGCCGACCGATCCCAGCACCCCGCCGATGACCGGAATCACGAAGAACCCCACGATGCCGGCCACCCCCGCCAGGAACAGGGCCCGGTACGGCGTCCCCACGGCCCGCAGATTGCGGGCCGGCAGCAGCCACTTCAGCACCTGATTGAGCAGCAGCAGGGCGGTGGCGGCCATGAGCACCACCCAGGCGAGCGCGGACTTCTCGGACAGCGTCCACCACATCACGCCCGCCCAGACGATCAGCGGCCCGGGAATACCGGGCACCAGCACCCCGAGCAGCCCGAGCAGCATCACCAGACCGGCCGCGACCAGCTGCCACACACTCATACGGCGGCCACACTTCGCCCGGCCCGCCCACCCTCGCTCCGCCCAGGCCTGCCCGCCGTCCGCTCGCCGCACGCGCTCATGCGCCGCACCGCACTTCGCCCGGCCCGCTTGCCTTCGCGAAGCGCGCACCCCGTCCCTGCCCGCTCGCCGCACTCGCTCACGTGCCGGCCTCACTCCCGGCGGGCGCACGCCCCGTGACGGCTCGTACGCTGCACACTCTCATGGGCCCAGCGTGCCGGAAGCTGCCCGGAAGTGCTTGCCGGGCGGGGGCCGGAGCGCGGGGTGGCCGGGGGCCGCGGCGGACGGACCGGTCACACCGCGGCCGAACTGACCGCCGCTCACGGCGATTCGGTCAGCCGGTCCGTGGGCCACGCCGCTGACATGCGCTGCTCACCGACTCCGCCGGACGGTCACTCTTGGGAGGCCGACCGCCCGGTGGACGCTCTTTCGCGCCCTGTTGAGGGCGCGGCCGCGCAGGGACAATACGGCGCATGAACCAGCAGGGGGCCGGGTGCGGCCAGGAGGACGACTGGTGGCGGCAGTTGTACGGCGAGGGAGGGGGAGAGGAGGCCCTGGGACGCGCCGCGGTGCGTGATGCCGGGCCGTCCGACGCCCCGGACACCCTCGATGACCGGGTCGCCTCGGCGCTCCGGGCGGTGGCCCCGCCACGGCGGGGCGCCCCCGCACCGCAGCCGCCCCCGGCCCGCCCCGCGGCCTCCCCGTCGGCACCGATCCCGCTCCAGGCCACCGGGCCGGGCTCACGCCCGGCGTCCCGTGCCAGGCCCGCTGCCCCGTCCGCGCCCGAGCCACCCCGCGATATCCCCGAACCAGCCACCACCAGGGGCAGCGGCGACCGGCCGCCGCTGTCCGAACCCGAACTGGGCCCCCTGCCCGCCGCCGATCCGGCCGCACTCGACGAACTGGTCCCGGACACCGCGCTGGACGGCGCCCGGTACGGCTCACTGACCCTGCTCGCCGCTTCCCAGCGCGGCGACCTCGCCCGCCACCGCGGTGACGTACGCCGCGACGCCCTGCTCACCGCCCGCTTCGGGGCCGGCCGGCACGCCCTGATCCTGGTCGCCGTCGCCACCGGCCGGCCGGCCGCCGAGGGCGCCCAACGCGCCGCCCATGACGCCTGCGCCTGGATCGGCGGCGCGGTCGGCCGCAGCTACACCCGACTGGCGGAGGACATCCGTACGGACCGCCGCAGCGCCCTCAAATCCGGGCTGCAGCGGCTCACCGACCGTAGCTACGGCAGGCTGCGCGGCCGGGCACGGGAGCTGGACGTCGCACCGGAGCGGTACACGGCCGCGCTGCGCTGTCTGCTGCTGCCCGCCGACCCGGACTGCCGTACCCGGGTGTTCTTCGGTATCGGCGCGGGCGGTCTCTTCCGGCTCCGTGACGGTGCCTGGGAGGACCTGGAGCCCCCGCTGCCGGAACAGTCCGCGAAGGAGGGACCGGACGGCACCGGCGGACGGCTCCGTTCCGCCTCCGGCCGGTCGCCGGCCGACGGCTCCGACGGGGCCGAGCCGTTCCTCTTCCGGACGGCCTTCGCCCGTCCGGGGGACACTCTGCTGCTGTGCAGCGCCGGTCTCGCCGAGCCGCTGCAGCAGGAGCCCGCGTTCGCCGCCCGGCTGGCCGGACAGTGGTCAGCCGAGCCCCCGGGCCTGGTGGCCTTCCTCGCCGCGGCCCAACTGCGGGTGGCGGGCCACCCGAAGGACCGTACGGCCGTCGGGGTGTGGGAGTCGTAGCGGCGGGCACACGCGGTCCCGGGGTGCGGACCGGCAGGAGCGGCGCAGCGGAGGCGGCCGGGGCACCCCATGGGTTTCATGGGACCAGACCCCACCGCGTCAGCGGACGTCACCCACCCGTCGAAGGAGCGAGCACGACATGGCGAAGCAGACCGTGGCCGAGCAGTTCGTGGACATCCTCGTGCGGGCGGGGGTGCAACGGCTCTACGGCGTCGTCGGCGACAGCCTGAACCCGGTGGTGGACGCCATCCGCCGCAACTCCGCCATCGACTGGATCCAGGTCCGCCACGAGGAGGCCGCCGCCTTCGCGGCCGGGGCGGAAGCGCAGCTCACCGGCTCCCTCGCGGCCTGCGCCGGCTCCTGCGGCCCCGGCAATCTGCACCTCATCAACGGTCTGTTCGACGCCCACCGCTCCATGGCCCCGGTCCTCGCCCTGGCCTCCCACATCCCCTCCAGCGAGATCGGCACCACCTTCTTCCAGGAGACCCACCCCGACCGGCTGTTCACCGAGTGCAGCCACTACAGCGAGCTGATCTCCAGCACCAAGCAGATGCCGAGGGTGCTGCAGACCGCGATCCAGCACGCCATTGGACAGAGCGGCGTCGCGGTCGTCTCCCTCCCCGGCGACATCGCCGCCGAGCAGGCCCCCGAGCGCGCGATCGAACATGCCCTGGTCACCTCGCGTCCGTCCGTGCGTCCCGGAGACGCCGAGATCGAGAAGCTGGCCCGGATGATCGACGAGGCCGACAAGGTCACGCTGTTCTGCGGCAGCGGCACGGCGGGCGCGCACGCCGAGGTGATGGAGTTCGCCGAGCGGGTGAAGTCCCCGGTCGGACATGCGCTGCGCGGCAAGGAATGGATCCAGTACGACAACCCCTATGACGTGGGCATGAGCGGACTGCTCGGCTACGGCGCGGCGTACGAGGCCACCCATGAGTGCGATCTGCTGATCCTGCTCGGCACGGACTTCCCGTACAACGCGTTCCTGCCCGATGACGTCAAGATCGTCCAGGTCGATGTCCGGCCCGAACACCTGGGCCGCCGCACCACGCTCGAACTGGCCGTCTGGGGCGATGTCCGCGAGACGCTGCGCGGTCTGATCCCCAAGGTCCGGCCGAAGCCGGACCGCAGGTTCCTCGACCGGATGCTGAAGAAGCACGCCGACGCGCTGGAAGGCGTGGTCAAGGCCTACACCCGCAAGGTCGAGAAGCACACCCCGATCCACCCCGAGTACGTCGCCTCCGTCCTGGACGAGGAGGCCGCCGACGACGCCGTCTTCACGGTCGACACCGGCATGTGCAACGTCTGGGCCGCCCGCTACCTCACCCCCAACGGCCGCCGCCGGGTGATCGGTTCGTTCAGCCACGGCTCGATGGCCAACGCGCTGCCGCAGGCGATCGGCGCCCAGTTCATCGACCGCGGACGCCAGGTCGTCTCCATGTCGGGCGACGGCGGTTTCTCGATGTTGATGGGCGACTTCCTCACCCTGGTCCAGTACGACCTGCCGGTGAAGGTGGTGCTGTTCAACAACTCCTCGCTGGGCATGGTGGAACTGGAGATGCTGGTCTCCGGTCTGCCGTCGTACGGCACCACCAACCAGAACCCGGACTTCGCGGCCATCGCCCGCGCGGCCGGGGCACACGGCGTCCGGGTGGAGAAGCCCAAGCATCTGCGCGCCGCCCTGCGCGACGCCTTCCGCCACAAGGGCCCGGCACTGGTCGACATCGTCACCGACCCCAACGCCCTGTCCATCCCGCCGAAGATCAGCGCCGAGATGGTGTCCGGCTTCGCCCTGTCGGCCGGAAAAATGGTCCTGGACGGCGGAGTCGGCCGCATGCTCCAGATGGCCCGCTCCAACTTGCGCAACATTCCCAGGCCTTAGGCGCTGTCCGGCGGACCATCTGCCGATGCGCGCCACCCCGACTGCGCCCGGAACCGGCTGGAGGGACGAGAAGCCGCTCGATCTCGTGCTGGCTCACCGGTCGTTGCAGTTCCGGCCCTCCCGCTGGAAGCGGTTGCGCGATCGCATCACCGCGGGAAACGCTCCCCGCGAGCTACGGACCGCCGGCGTGCCGGAGAGCGACGTGCTGCCCGACCAGGAGGTCGACCAGGGGCTTCTGGGCAGGCAGCGGAACGGGGACCTGCTCCGCCAACGCGTCCACGTCGAGACGCTGTTCCTTACCGGCACCACGAGGGCGTTCAGAGAATCGGCCCGGCCCGTCTTCGCCGTGACGAAGGAGGGTCCGCCCACCGCCGCGACCGAGTTGTACCTTCCGGGCCCGGGTTGCAACTACCACACCTGCCGGGGTCTGTACGTCTGGAAGAATCCGCATGCGCACGACCGGGAACACATCCATGTGGTGTTCTCTCCCCGCTGGGTGAAATGAGCGGCACGCACGACGCACGCACGACCGCTCCTGCCTCTCTGCCCTTCGGACTCTCGACCCCGAAGCATGATCCGCCGGACAGCGCCGGGCGGGTCCGCCCTGGCGCCCGACGACCGTCAGGTGGTGGCCACCAGCAGATCCTCGCCACTTGACGGGCGAAGGCCGTCGGACCGCTCGGCGAAGTAGCGTGCGGCCAGCGCGGCTCCCGGCACGTGGTGGGCGTCCTTGAAGCCGGCGTCTCGGGCCAGTGCCAGCATCTCCTGCGGGGTGTAGAAGCTGATGAACGGCGTTCCGGCTGCTTGCGCCTGTGGCTTGGTGGCCTCCAGCGCGGGGCGGTCGGCGTCGTCCACGAGGTCGGTCGGCAGCATGAAGGTCATGGCCAGCGTCGAGCCGGGGGAGAGCCCGGCGAGCCGCCGCAGGGTCGCCGCGTTGGCGTCCTTGGTGAGGTACATGGTGACGCCGGCGCAGACCACGACCGCCGGCCGGCCGGGATCGAAGCCGGCGTCGGACAGCTGCCGCCACCAGTCCCCGCCTGCCTCGAAGTCGACGGGTACCAGACGCAGCCAGTCGGGGATCCCGTAGCCGAGTTCGATCAGGCGTTGGCGCTTCCAGGCCTGGGTGGCCGGCTGGTCGATCTCGAACACCCTTAGGCGGGCGGCGATGTCCGGCCTCCGCTGGGCAAAGGTGTCCAGCCCGGCCCCCAGGACGACGTACTGGGCGACGCCGTGACCGGCCTGCTCGACAACCAGGTCCTCGATGAAACGGGCACGGGCCACAATGGCCGCCCGGAACGGGCTCGTGCCGCGCGGGTCCATGTCCGGGCGCCGCCGCCATCCCTCCTCAGGGGCCGCGAGCTGCAGTCCGATCTCGTCCTCGATCACATGGGGCGGCGAGTCGACCTGCACATGCATCGCCCGCCAGAGGGCGACCCGCACCGCGGTGCCGTCCGGTACCTCGCTCTGCTCGTCTGCCACGATGTCCCTCCCCCCCCACGGTCAGTTCTTGGCCGGAGCCTGCAGGCTCCACAGACGTCCGTCGGGGTCACGGACCGTCATCTCCGTGGTCCCGTAATGGGTGTCCTCCCACGGCGTGACCACCTCGACGGCAGGATCGGGACGGAACGCCTCCGCATCGCTCACCCCCAGCACGATCCGCGTCCGGGGCTCCCGGTCCTCGGGGACCTCGGCGATGAAGACGTAGGGACCGTCTCCCTTGCGGAGTTGGCCGGAGCTGTGGTCGGTCGAGAACTCCAGCTCGAAGCCCAGTGCCTGGAAGAACTGCGCTGCCTTGCCCCAGTTGTGCGTCTCCAGGAACACGGCCTCGATGCCTTCGGTCGCCATATCAGGTCTCCTTCTCAGACGATTCCTGCCGCTGCCCATGGGTGTCGTCGAGGTAGGCGCGCAGGGCGGCCGCGACCAGCGCCGAGAGGGACGAGCCCGACTCGATGGCGCGATATTTGACCTGCTTGATCAGTCCGACCGGCAAGTACACGTTGAACTGCTTGACCTCTTCGTCACTCACAGCAGCGATCCTAGCAAGCTAGCGTGTAGTGCATTAGGCAATGTCCGCCGCCCCTCACGTCTCAGTGCGGGCGGGCGTCGCGAACGTCCAACTCCCCTGCTTCTGAGGCGTTTTCCGCAAACAGGGCATGGCCTGGCCACCTGGTCGCCCTCGTCAGGGTGACGTTCATGAGTGAGGCCGGCTTCTGGAGTTCCGGTCCGGAATCAAGAGACAGCCAGGCACGGCGACTTCCGGCTCACCGGGGCAGCGGGGTCGACATCATCGACCCCGCCCTGGGGAACTGCGGGCAGCAACGGTCAGAGGCGCAGCACGATTCGTTCCACGGAACGCACCCCACGGCCGGCCGGCCGGTGAGGTGAGCGCGGAGCACGACCTCGCGCGGTCGCTCACAGGCCGCGCAGGCGCCCGTTCTCCTCCGGGTGCTGGAGCGCGTGCACCAGGCCGGTGACAAGGTTCGCCCGCTCGGGCATGGCGTCGATCACCAGGTACTCGTGGTCGGCGTGGGCGCCGCCCCCGACCGCTCCCAGGCCGTCGAGGGTGGGCACCCCCAGCGCGGCCGTGAAGTTGCCGTCGCTTCCGCCGCCGACCGCCTTGGCTTCGATGCCGGGTAGCAGTTGCTGCGCCACCGCGAAGAGCCCGGCGGCCGCAGACTCGGGCATCGGGGGGCGGCCGATGGCTCCCTGAACCGCGATCTCCGCCTCATCGAGATGCGGGGCCAGCGCCGCGAAGGCAGCTTCGATGCGCTCCTTCTCGTCGGCCGACTCGACTCGGACATCGACGATGACGGTCGCCTCCGCGGGAACGACGTTGTCCAGAGTTCCCGCGGACGCGACGGTCGGGGTGACGGTCGTGCCGACCTCGGGCCGGTTCAGCGTCGCGATGTCCAGTACCTGATGTGCCGCTTCGACCAGGGCGTTGACCCCGGCCGCGGGCTCCAGGCCGGCGTGCGACGCCCGGCCGGTGACGCGGACTTCGAACGTGCCGCAGCCCTTACGGCCGGTCTTCAGGGCTCCGCCCTCAGCGGCGCCCTCGAACACAAGGACAGCGCCGCAGGCAAGGGCGCGCTCTTCGATGAGAGCGCGAGAGGAGCGGGAGCCGACCTCTTCGTCCGCGGTCACCAGGATCTCGACGCCCGAACGGTCATCGAGCGCCGCCAGGCCATGGATGGCCTGCACCAGGCCGCCGAGCATGTCGAAGACGCCGGGGCCGGTTGCCCGCCCGTCCTCGACCCTGAACGGGCGGCGTTCCAGAGTGCCGAGCGGAAACACCGTGTCGTGGTGACCGAGGATCAGCACGGTGGGATCGCCCCCGGCCGACCAGTGGACGTGCGGCCCGGCTTCGCTCTCCACGAGGACGGCCTGCCCGCCGAGGCGGTTCTCGATCACTGCGGCGACAGCTGTGGCCGATGCCCTGAGGGCGTCGAGGTCGCGCGAGGGGGACTCGACCTCGATGAGCGTCCTGAGGTCCTCAAGCATCGCGTCAACGGTCACATCGACGGCCTGGTGCATCGTCACGTGGCCAAGGGTACTTGGTGCACTGTTCTGGCCAGGCCGATGTCTCTGACCCACCCACGCGATCTCTAAACCACACTTATCCCCGGAAAGAGTGAAATGTTAGCAAATTCTCTCAGTATGGGGCCGCACGCGCCGAAGGGAGTAACAGGAAGCGGCAGTGAGCCGCTTGGAGCGATCGGGAGATTGTTATGTCACGGATCACGCGGGTGACTGCCATGGCCGCGCTTGCGGCAAGTACAGCCCTGGGTGGCATGTCGGCAGCGTTCGCAGACAGTGGCGCGGCCGGTGGGGCGGCCAATTCGCCGGGAGTGGTGTCGGGCAACGCGATTCAGGTCCCGATCCACATTCCGGTCAATGTGTGCGGCAACACCATCAACATCGTGGGGCTGCTGAACCCGGCCTTCGGTAACACCTGCCTCAACGGTGGCATTGAGCGCCGTGTGGTGCACCACCACCACAAGCACGTCAAGCACCACCACCACAAGCACGTCAAGAACGTCAAGCACGTCCACGTCAAGAAGCACCACCCCAAGAAGCACCACCACAAGCCGGCCGGCGGCATCCACACCGGCGGCGGCGGCCTGGTCGGCGCCGACCGCTAGGCCGCTCGCTCGGATCATCTGATCGTTGCGAGCGGGCGTTCACCGCGCTCATGGCCCGGCCGACGCCGATGAGGGCCTGAACCGGGCGGGTTCGGTGGACTCCACGATCACGCGCCTCACCAGCACACGGCCGGGGCCCCACCACGGGGTCCCGGCCGTTGAGCTGTCTGGCCTCTGCCGCCGCCTCTGACCGGCCGGTGAGCCCGACGCACCCCCGGTTCAGCCGGCAGGCGGATGCTGCGGCCGGAGCCGGAGGGTCAGGATCTGGAACGGGCGCAGCTCGACCGTTACATCGGAGGTCGGGCCTTCCTCCGCCTCGTGCAGCGGCCGTTCCAACAGGTCGGTCACGGTGGCGCTTTCGACGGGAAAGCCGGGGGAGAGGATGCCGGTCGCGCGGCCGCCGTGGGACTCGTACAGGCGCACCACCACATCGCCACTGCGGTCCTCGGCGAGCTTGACCGACTCGACGGTGACGGCCGGATGGTCGACGCGGATCAGCGGGGCCACGGGCGGCGCGGCGGCCGGCCTGAGGGGCAGGTTGAGGGCCAGCCCTTCGGCGACCGCGTCACCGACCCCGGCGCCCGGCAGCAGGGCATAGGTGAAGCGGTGGGTGCCCTGGTCGGTCTCCGGGTCGGGGCTGTGCGGGGCGCGCAGCAGGGTCAGCCGCACCGTCGTGCCCAGGCCCTCGGGGTGCGGGGCGCGGGTCACCTCATGGCCGTAGGTCGAGTCGTTGAGCAGCGCGATCCCGTAGCCCGGCTCGGCGACCCGCAGCCAGCGGTGCGCACAGATCTCGAAACGGGCCGCGTCCCAGCTGGTGTTGGTGTGCGTGGGCCGGTGGACGTGGCCGAACTGCACCTCGGAGGTCGACCGTTCGGCGTGCACGTCCAGGGGGAAGGCGGCCTTGAGGACCTTCTCCGACTCGTGCCAGTCGATGGCGGTGGTGATGTCGAGACGGTGGGAGCCGGCGCGCAGGGTCAGGTCCTGGGTGAGCCGGGACGCGCCGAATGCCCTGGTCACCCGTACCGTCGCGGACAGCGGCCCGGCCGCGGCCAGCTCCACGGACTCGGCGTCGGTCAGATCGGTGTGCCGGTGGCGGTAGTGCCGGTCGAGGTCCCAGGCGTCGTACTGGGTGGGGTGGTCGGGGTGCAGCTGCAGCAGATTGCCGCGGGTGCCTGGTGCCAGGACCTCCCGTCCGGCGTGCAGATCGCGTACGGAGGTCAGCAGACCGTCGGTGTCGAGATGCACCCGCAGCAGCCCGTTGTCGAGGGTGAGGGTGCCCTCGGGCCCGGTGTCCGCCCGTACGGGCGCGGGCGGTGGCGTGGGGGAGTCCGGGCCGGGCGGGAGGACGGGGGCCGAGCCCAGCGCGGGTACATGGACCGCGACGGCGGTCGGCCCGCCCGGCTCCGGGTCCGTCGCCGGCAGTGCGACGATCTCGTCCCGGGCGTACGGCGAGGCGTTGAACACCGTCGGCACCTCGGCCGCCTCGGCACCGGCGCTCTCCAGCGCCCCGAGCGCCGTCTCGATGATCCCTGTCAGCTCGGCCTCGACCGCCGCATAGGTGGCACGGGCCTCGCGATGCACCCAGGCGATGGACGAGCCCGGCAGGATGTCGTGGAACTGGTGCAGCAGTACGGTCTTCCAGAGGCGGTCGAGGGCGTCGTACGGGTAGGCGTACGAGGAATCGGCGCCCGCCCGGACCGCCGCTGTCGCCGCCCACAACTCCGCCTCGCGCAGCAGGTGTTCACTGCGCCGGTTGCCCTGTTTGGTCTTCGCCTGCGAGGTGTACGTGCCGCGGTGGAATTCGAGGTACAGCTCGCCCGACCAGACCGGCGCCGCCGCCCCGTACTCCTCATGGGCGGATGCGAAGAAGCGGGCCGGCGGCTCGATCTCGACCCGTGGTGAGCCCTCCAGGGACCGCAGCCGGCGGGCCCGCTCCAGCATCTCGCGGGTCGGGCCGCCACCGCCGTCACCCCAGCCGAAGGGGACCAGGGAGCGGGTGGCGCGGCCCTTGTCGGCGAAGTTGCGTTCGGCGTGGGCGAGTTCACGGGCGTGGAAGCGGGAGTTGTAGGTGTCGACGGGCGGGAAGTGGGTGAAGACGCGGGTGCCGTCGATGCCCTCCCACCAGAAGGTGTGGTGCGGCATCTTGTCGGTCTGGTTCCACGACAGCTTCTGGGTCAGAAACCACTTCGCACCGGCCAGCCGGGCCAGCTGCGGGAAGGCGGCGGTGTAGCCGAACGAGTCCGGCAGCCAGATCTCCTCGGTCTCCACCCCCAGCTCCTCCAGGAAGAAGCGCTTGCCGTGCACGATCTGCCGGGCCAGGGCCTCACCGCCGGGCATATTGGCGTCGGACTCCACCCACATCGAACCGACCGGCGCCCAATTGCCCGCCCGTACGGCCTCCTTGATGCGTTCCCAGAGGTGCGGCTGGTGCTCCTTGACCCAGGCGTACTGCTGCGCCTGGGAGCAGGCGAACACCAACTCCGGGTACTCCTCGGCCAGTTGGGTGACGTTGGCGAAGGTGCGGGACGCCTTGCGGACGGTCTCCCGCAGCGGCCACAGCCAGGCGGAGTCGATGTGCGCATGCCCGGTGGCCGAGACGCGGTGGGCGCTCGCGGCGGCCGGGCGGCTCAGTACGTCCGCCAGCGCGGCCCGCCCCGCGGTCGCCGTACCGCCGACGTCGTGCAGATCCAGCGCGTCCAGCATGTCCTCCAGGGCCCGCAGGATCTCGTGCCGGCGCGGGCCGTCGGCGGGCAGTTCGTACATCAGCTCCGACAGCACCTCGATGTCGAGGATCAGCTGCCAGACGGTCTCGTCGAGCACCGCGAGGTCCGCCGAGGCGAAGCGGTACAGCGGCCGGGCGGGAGCGGTGAGTACGTCGCCGAGGTCGGTGGGGCGGAAGTCCCGCAGCACCGCCGGGTTCGCGGCGGCCTCCAGCAGCAGCCGCACCTCCTCGCCGCCGATGACCGGGGCGCCGACGGGGACATGCCGGTTGCGCGGATGGATGCCCTTGAGCGGCACCCCTTCGGCGTCGTGGACCAGGCCCTCGGCCTGGAACCCGGGGCCGTCGCCGCTGAATCCGGGGTCGATGACGGCCTCCACCCGCCGCCCCGCCCACTCCCGCGGCACCTCACCCGCCAGCTGGAACCAGCTGGTGGACCACGGCGGCCCCCAGGGCTCGCCGACCGCGAACGGCTCGTACGCGGCCTGCAGTGCCTCGCCCACCGGTACCGGTTCTCCGGGGGCATGCCAGACGGCGAGCCGCAGCGGCACCCGCGCCGCGTACTGAGCGGGCCTGATGAACTGCCTCAGCGCCCGCTCCAGGCGCCCCTCCACCAGCAGTCGGTCGTCGTGCACAGCGGCTCCTCACGCTCGTACTCCCCACGCCCCGGGGTGCGGGCGGGCTGCCCCGGCGGCAACCGGGGGAGTGCTCCCTCGTATCCGGGTACCGGCCGGGGTTCCGCGACAGGCTCGGGTCGGGCTCGGGTCAGGCATACCCACTGAGGCGCGGCCCGGCCCACCCGGCGCGCGGGCGGCGGACCGGCCACATGGCGCGTCGAAGCGTCAAGGGGAAGCATGGCGGCAGATCCGATGGGCATGCTGACCGTGAGGCTGTTCGAGGCAGAGCGCCGAGGTTCGTTGGGGGCGGGGGAGAGAATGCGTCAGCCTGTGCGGCGCGAGGAGCGGGACAAAAGACAGCAAACGGCCGACGGGGGCCGGAACGGGGGGACCACCGCACGAGCACCAAGAGTGCTGGAGCGGAAGGTGCGGCATGCGGATCTGAAGGCGGTCGGTGAGGTGCGCAGGGAGCTGCGCCAGCTTCTGAGCCGCTGGACGCTGCCGGGGGGCGGCGAGCTCGCGGAGGTCGCGACGCTGCTCACCAGCGAGCTGGTCACCAATGCCCTGGTGCATGCCGAGGGCGGCGCCGTCGTCACGGCCAGGGTCAGCGACCGGCTGCGGGTGGAGGTCCGGGACTTCGTGCCCGGACGGCCCGAACCGCGCGCCCCGACCACCGACGGGACCTCCGGCAGGGGGCTGATGCTGGTGCGTTCCTTAGCCGACGCCTGGGGGATACGCACCGAGAGTCTCGGGAAGAGCGTGTGGTTCGAGCTGGGCGGCGGACCGGCCTGACCCATGGGCGGGGGCGTCGGTCGGCGCGGTCCGCCACCGGTCAGCCGAATTGCCGTTCGATCTCGGCGAGTTTCTCCTCGAGGGAGTCCAGACGGGGGATCGTCTGGGTGTCGTCCTCGGCGGTGAGATCCACGGTCCGCGGGGGCCCGGCCAGGGCCCCGGCACCCTCGGCCTCAGCGCCGGCCACGGCCTTGAGGGCCGGGCGGGAGCGCACCGGCGACTCTCCGGTGAGCAGCGGCGGGGAGTCGCCGACTATGGCGGGGTCCGGGCCGGCCACCTCCGCGGGCGCGGCCGCCGCCTGGGTCACCGCCAGCTGCCGGCCGCCACCCCGGCCGATGCCCCAGGCGCGGTGCTGCCGGTTGATGGCCTTGATACGGGCCCGGTCGAGCTTGCCCTGCTCGCGCCGGCGGTGCCGGTTCTGCTCCTTCTCGCGCCGGTCCTCGCGGACCTCCTCGACCGCCTCGTCCAGCGTCCGTACGCCCTCCAGCAGCATCAGCGACCAGGCCGCGAAGGTCTCGCGGGGAGCGCGCAGCCAGCGGACGATCCGGATCTGCGGCAGCGGCCGCGGCACCAGGCCCTGCTCGCGCAGCGCCGCCCTGCGGGTCTGCTTGAGCGCCCGGTCGAAGAGGACCGCGGCCGACAGCGACATCCCGGCGAAGAACTGCGGCGCACCCGCGTGGTCCAGGCCGCGCGGCGCATGCACCCAGTTGAACCAGGCCGCGGCGCCCGCGAACGTCCACACCAGCATCCGGGATCCGAGCGCCGCATCACCGTGGCTGGCCTCCCGTACGGCGAGGACGGAGCAGAACATCGCCGCACCGTCGAGCCCGAAGGGCACCAGATACTCCCAGCCCCCGGAGAGGTTGAGGTTCTGTGTGCCGAAGCCGACCAGACCGTGGAAGGACAGCGCGGCGGCGACCGCGGCACAGCAGAACAGCAGCAGATAGGAGGCCGAGGCGAAAAGGGTCTCCTTACGCCGCCGGCGCTCCTCGCTGCGCTCCCAGGAGTCCTCACCTGCGGACCGGGCGGCCGCACGCTTCCCGCGCACCACCAGCGCCGAGGCCGCGCATACGCCGACGAGCAGCAGGGCGCCGGGAACCAGCCAGTCCAGCGGTATGTCGGTCATTCTCATTCTGGGATCCCTTTGGCTCGGATACGCGATTTCCGCGACATCCTGGCGGAAACCACAGCCGTAACCGAGGCATTCAGAACAAGAGGACGCCAAGGGGTGCGATGGAGATACTTTGCCTTCGAACTATTGCGCGCAAGGGGAAAGTGATTTCGATGCAAATCGGCCTGTCGGGCGGGACGCCTCGGGCCAATCGTGCAGGAGCTCGTCGGGCCGACGTGTCACAAGCTCTTATGACGCCCGCCGAGCAAACGCCTGCGCAGCGCTTCGGCGCTTCGGGTCGAAGGCGTCGATTGCCCCTGCGCCCTCGTCGCCCGGGCCGCTGTCCCACCCGCGGATCTTGCGCGCCACACCCTTCAAGCGGGGATGACCGGGCCTGAGCGCGATCTCGAAGTGAGATTCCTTCGGTGTGGTGAAGTCACCGCCCCACGCGACGGCGCCGTCGAGTTCAGCGAGGATGTCCCGGATGACGACCAGTTCGTTCGGGTATAAATTGCCTTTTGCGCCGACCGGGTACCCCACGGGGCGGATCGCTATCGCGCTGCCGGACAGATAGTTCGACTCGTACGCCTCGGTCACCTTACGGTCGCTCGTCCAGCCGTGAACGTCGCCGGCGCGCAGGGAGTCGATCTCGTAGTGGAATCGGCGGGCCACGTTGAGGAGGACTGTGGCGGCGTCCCCCTCGGCGAGTGAGACCTTCTGGCCGCTGCCTTCGATGGTGAAGCTGGTCGCCTCGTCCAGGACGGGCCACCTGTTCTTGGATACCGGGCCCTTCCACGCGTGGGTATCGGCTGAAGCGCCATGGGCTGCACCGAGGTTGACCAGTGTCGCGGCAGCCGCAAAGCCGGAACTGGCGCCTATGAACCGGCGTCTTGACAGGCCAGTCTGGTTCATGACTGGTTCTCCTTTCTGAGCAAGCGGGTGAGATGTGTGGTGCCGAACCACAGGAGGACCGTCATGGCGGCCAAGGAAATGAGGGCGCAGGTCATGATGGCCGGATTGATCCATGCGGGGACCAAGTCGTATTGCGCATGGCACTTGTTGTGCAGCGGGAAGATTCTCCGGAACTCCTCGGCATGGGAGTTCCAGTACTTTGCGTCGTAGCGCTCGTGGTGGACGAACAGGCAGGTTTCGCGGACGTTGAGACCTCCCCCGAACACTCCGCGGACCCACGATGCGAGGCCGGCGCAGAGCGAGACGGAGCACAAGCGCGTCCACCACATCGCGCGCCGCCATGATCCGTTTCGCAGGCCGATGGCGAGTGGGAAGAGGTTCCACAGGTTCCACACCAGCCATGCGGCGAGGATCACTGCGACGGCGAGGGTCGAGGCTTCTTTCATGCCGATGTTCTATCCGTTGTCATCGAGCGGAGCGGGCGCGGGCCGCCTTGAGGTACTTTTCGTGGTTCGCGCGGTACCGGGACAGGTTGCGCTTCTCCATACCCATGCGGGCCAGCAGAGCGTCGACGAAGCCTTGTTCGAAACTGCTGAGCTTTTCGCTCCCGCCGGGGAGGTTCTGGTAGTCCGCGGGCTGCACGGCTCCGGAACCGGTGATGAGGTAGAGCTGCGCGGCTGAGAGGGTTTTGTCCAGCGAAGTCAGGGCGTTGTGGGCGGAGGTCTTGCAGTCCGTGGCGTTGCCCCACCTCTGGGCGAAGTAGTTGTTGAAGCGTCGCAGGCCGCCGCCACCGTTGTAGTGGTCCTTCATGGCGTCGACGATGGATTTGTTGCCACGCACGGCCCGGGCGAGGTGGTACCCGTCGGCGTCCTCGATCAGGTCGTTGAAGCTGAAGGTCGATGCGACGCCGGGGACTGCGAGCTTGGCGTGGGCGAACTGCAGCGGATTCGCATACTGCTCTTCGGAGTTGCGCCAGTCGGCCCAGAACGTCATCAGATCGCCGGCCCAGCCACCGACATCCCCGCCGTTGGCGGCCTTCTTGTTGCCCGGCTGATCCGTGAGGAGGTGCGCGTTCGCCGTGGCCATCATGTGCTCGGCACCGAGTTGGTAGCCGGTGAAGGGGTCGGTGAAGGACTTCCTGATGCTCATGCCCTTGGAGTCGCAGTACTCGACGAACCCGGAGTCGTACGAGCCGATGAGGTACCACCAACCGAGCTTGTTGGCCGTTCCCTTGTTGCCGTACTCGCGGTGGCGGAGGTACTCCATGACGAGCTGGCTGCGCTTCTGGCCGCTGGCTCCGTATGAGCCGGCCAGGTCGTACAGCTGCTGGACGTAGGCGATGAAGCCGTCCGCCGGTCCACCTTTGTCGTTCACCGAGGAGACGCCGTGGTCGATCCCGGAGACCACATCGCGGTCCAGGTCGAACGTATCGGAGCCGTTGGTGACCTTGAATTCCTTGATCTGGTTGAACGCCCAGTTTCTGGGGATGGGGAAGCCGAGATTCCCGGAGAACCCCCAGGACATGCCGGAGACGAAGGAGAAGCGGGCGAACGTCTCGTTGCTGACGGTGCTGCAAACGTTCCGGGATCCGTACACCCCGTGCGTGTATTTCTTGCCCTGGCTGGCGAGAGCGGCCTGCACGCCGTGGAAATACGGAACGATGGCGCTGTGAATCTCTTCGCCGGTCGCGTCGTAATCGACGGCGAAGTAGATGGTGGTACCTCGGTTGAATCCGTAGTCGGAGGCGTGTTTGTGTGCGTTCAGCCCGTGCTGGTAGCCGGAGCTGTAGGAGAAGTCTGTGAGTTTGCGGGCGTTGTCCTGGTAGATCGGGAAGACCTTGAGGCCGTTGCTGAAGAGGGTTTCCAGCTCGCCCGGCTTGATCTCTTTGTCGAGGGTTGAGCCGGGCGGGTCATAGATGTAGCGCCCGACGAACCGATACCCGTGGTCGTGCAGCCATTTGGCGCGAGAGCCAGTGATTTCGTACCGGGTGTCCGATCCGGTCGCCGGGCGGTCGGGGTCTCCCATGGAGACCAAGAGCTGGGCCCATGTCGCATAGTCGCCATTGCCGTTGTCGGTCAGCTTGTTGAACTTCTGGAAGATCTTGACCCATGCGGCGAGACTTGAACTGCCGGAGTCGTAGGTGGACCGCCAAGTCGTGAGGACCGGGTCGCCCTCCTGGCTGTAGGTCGGAGAATTGAAGACGCATGCGGCAGAGAAGAGTTGGACGAAGACCCCGGAGTCGCCAGGGGCAAGGGTGTGGGACTTCAGGCCTTCCTGGGTGGCGGGGCCGAAGTTGCCGGTCGGCGCGGAGATGCCCAACTCGTACTGGAGGGCGATCATCAGCGACTTCTGGACATCTCGGGAGTAGATGCCGTCGGTGGGGCCGATGTTGTAGGCGCTGCGGGTCCAATAGCGGCCGTTGAGCCACTGCTGGATCGAGCGGATTCCGTCGGTGCCGCCGGCCACGACGACGTAGGCGTCCATGTTGAAAAGGGCCTTGGCGATCGGGGCGTTGATGACGCCTTCGCCGCCGATGCCCATGTTCCCGCGAAGCTTCTTGACGGCATCACGGGTGACGCCGGTGAACCAGCCCTCGCTTCCGGGCTCTACGGCCCAGTAGCCCTTGCACCACAGGGCGTACTCAAGGACGGAGACAAGGTTGCGGTTCTTGTCCCACTCGAAACCGATGTCCCCGAGGGCGGCGAACTTCGCATACGTGGTGGGACCGAACGAGGCCACGACCGGGCTGATACCGAGTTCGTGCTGGAGTGCCATGACAAGGGAGGTCATGGTCCCCCATCCGGTCCGGCCGTCCTCGGGGCAGCGAATGTAGCCCGCAACACTGCCGTAGTGGGAGTTCACCCACTTCTGAGCTCTGAGAACTTGCTCGTCCGCCACAGCTGATTCCTCTCGTGGGGATACTCCGGGGCGAGCCCGCAGCCCGGTTGGGCGACGGGCGGTATTGCGGTATTGATGCCGGCGCCGCAGTGCCTCGACAGGCCAGGCTGTGGCTCTCGCCGGGCCGGGTAGAGGCCGGCGGCCAAGCCGGTGGGCAGGGCGAGTGCGGCCGCGGCGGCGACGGTGGTGGGTGCGCGGGGACCGGTCGCGGATGAGCGTGGCACCGCGACGGTGAGGGTGCCGAGTGAGGCGCCCGAACCATGCACCGGTCCCATGAATTGCCCATCAGGGAAGCGGAATTGCTCAGATACTGACGGCGTGCGTTCTGAGCGGGACGGCGCGTAGGAGCAAACCTGGCGTCACTCGACGAGGACTTGGTGAGTCGGCCTCAATGGAGGGCATGGCCTGCGCATCGGCAAGGCGAAGTGGTTTCCGGTTTGGCGGGCGCGCCTGTCACGCGGGCGCCTCCAGGCGTTCTGATCTGAGCCACTCACGCCAACACGCGGGATATTGCGCCACGTTGGCCCGGCGAACCCGGCTAGGGCACCCGCGTCGCATAGCGGATGACCGCACGGAAACCCGAGCTCCTGGTGAATGTGTATGGCATGACTTCCCCCAGTCATTCGGCTGCGAAGGCACAGCCGTTCCGCCGGCGCCGGCCCCTCGCCGGAAAGGTCTCCCCAAAAAAAAGCACAGTGCAAGGCACGGGCTGCCGGCCGTTGCCGGCTGAGGAGTGCACGCATCTCATCCCATGCGTCCCGGACAGTCAACCGTTCTCTGCGGCTTGCCGCTGAACCGCGCTCTCCGTATGTGGGATCCGGCCAAACCGGCTGGATTGCAGTCACTCTTGCTGCAGATAGGCCTGCATGTCTCGGCCATGGCGCAGCAATTGAGTCAAGAAATCGGGAGACTCACCCTTCAAGGCTGATATTTCAGACATAAGGCCTGAGGTCTCTCTGTTCATCGCTGGTACCTGTGGGCTACTGTGCCTGAGCGCGGCCACTCGCAGCCCTGTTCGGTGCTGCCGGGGTCGCGCCGAGGCCGCACCGGAATGGCGCCGACTCTCTTCAGTCGGAGCGGGGATGTAACTGATCGCGGTGCGCGCGGTATTGCTCCCGCGAGGAGTTCTGTGCCGTCATTCGGCTCGAACGGCCAGGCTCATCGCGCATCTTCCAGACGCAACTTCACTGTGCCCGGTGATACCCGGATTGTTCTTCCTGGGTAGGGCGTTCTCACGAAGAAGGAAGTGGCTTTCTCATGCGTAACGTCATACGTGCCACCGCCGCCGGAGTGGCACTCGCTCTGGCGCTCCTCACGGCTCCTCAAGCGACGGCCCAGGACTCCCCGTCGAGCGGCCCGGGCATCGCCGGCACCGGCGTCCTGCTGTCCGAGGAGGGGGCCAAAGATGCCCGGACTCGTGCGATCGCTGAAGCGGACCCGGATGCCGTCGCAGCGACCGCAACGCTCTGCGGCAGCGGCTACAAGCTGGACTACGCCGAGCGGCTTCCGGACGCGAGACGGTTTGGAACTCTGTTCGCCTACACGAAGTTCACCACGGGGTCGTCCGGTGTCTGTGTGCTGTTCGACAACAACACCGGCAGTGCGAAGCACATGAAGCTCAAGCTGTGCCCCAACAAGACCGGTGCGACCTGCAAGGTCGATGAAGGTACCTACAGCCGGTACGCGGGCCCTCTGAAGTACGAGAACAGCAACGGGAGGTATGTCCAGTGCTCCATGGTCACCGCGCTGATGTGGGACGCGAACGGCAGGGCTCTCATCAACCGCGTCATGTCAGCCACGGTTTGTGACTGACATCAGCCGACGCGCTGTGATCGCGGTACCGCTGGATGCGGAGTCGTATTCGAGGGTGGGTCTCCGGTCGTCAGCCGGGCAGCGGGATCTCGAAGTGCACGGTGCCGAAGCCGGCTCCGTGTTCGCCGGTGGGCCTGGCGTCGAAAACCTGCTTGGCGATGCTGTTCCAGAAGCCCTGTGCACCGGGGATGTTGACGTTGGTGTGGAGGTAGACGCAGTCGTATCCCGCCGTGGCGGCGGCGAATTCGCAGGCCCTCCGCACCATGGCGCGGGCGAGCCCGTGCCGCCTGTGCCCGGGCCGGACGTAGACGCGTACGAGCTGTGCCGCGGAGGCGTAGCGCTCGGCCAGCCATCGGGGGTGCGGGGGATGGGCCGGTCCGCGGGACAGTAGTCCGGTGGTGGCCACCACTTCACCGTCCGACAGGGCGACGATCAGTTGATGGCGCGGGTGGTCCAGGTATGTGCCCTGGATGTCGATGACGTCGGAGTGCCATGCGGGCACATATCCGTAGTCGAATTCGCGGTAGAAGGTGTCCAGCATGACGCTGCGCGCGCCGTCGCAGTCCTGGGGTTCGGCCGGGCGGACCGTGTAGGTGTCGATCCCGTGCGGCTGTGGTCGTCGTTCGTGCATACCTGTCCATGGGGGGTGTCGAGGCTCGGGTTTACGGCCTTGGGGCCGCACCCTCAGAATACGGTTATGGAAATCATTTTCAAATTGGATCCCGGTATATCGGCACCGGGTCCGGCGGGTGACCACCCCCTGCGGGCCGCCTGACGAAGCGGCTCGCAGGGGGGAGGATCACCGGGACCCGGTCAGGTTCCGGGGGCGGGTGCCCGTAGCCTTCGCCGCCGCCGGTTTGGGTACGAAGGCGCAGGCGAGGGCGGAGCCGATGATCCCGGTCGCTGCGGCAGCGATCAGGACCCGGTTCAGGCCCTCGGACATGGCGCCACCGTGGTGCTGGAACAGCAGGCCGAAGGCCGCGACGCCGAGGGTCTGTCCCAGCTGCCGGAAAGTGGTCATGGCGCCGGCGGCCATCCCTCCCCGCTCGGGCGGGAGCGCCGCGAAGACCGCGGCTCCCATGGCAGGCCCCATCAGCCCCACGCCGATGCCGGTGAGGGCCAGCCCTGCCGCAAGGGAGCCGGCGGATGAGTCCGCGTCCAGCCCTGCCTGCAGCGCACAGCCGATCCCGCTCAGCAGCAGGCCCGTGGCGAGGATCGCGCGCGGGGACCTTCCGTGCAGCCTGCGTCCGCTGATCAGGGAGGTGGCGAAGGAGGCCAGGGCGAGGGGCATGAGGGCGAGGCCGGCGCGTACCGGCCCCAGGCCGAGTCCCGACTGCAGCCATACCGAGGTGTAGACGAGCGCCGCGAACGCCGCGGTGGAGGCGGCCACGCACATCATCACCCCCGAGAAGGACGCCCGGGAGAACAGCCTCACGTCCAACAACGGCGCACCGCTGCGGAGTTCGATGCGGGTGAAGACGACAAGGGAGAGGGTGGCGAGCGTCAGCAGCCCCAGCGCTGCGGGGGAGGTCCAGCCCTCGTCGGCGGCCAGTGTCAGGGCGTAGGTGAGCGAGCCCGCGCACGCGGCGAAGGCGGCCATGCCCGGCAGGTCGATACGCCTCCCGGTGCCCGGCCGCCCCGCGGCCAGGACCCGCAGGGACAGCGCGACGGTGACGGCGACGAGCGGAAGGTTGAGGAAGAAGACCGCCCGCCAGCTGAGGTACTGGGTGAGGACGCCGCCCAGCATCGGCCCCACGGCAGCGGCCAGGCCCGTCACCGCGCCGAAGATACCCATCGCCCGTCCCATGTCGGGGCCCCGGTAGACGGAGCCGATCAGAGCGAACGTGGTCACCGCCATCGCCGCGCCGCCGATGCCCTGCACCCCGCGGGCTGCGATCAGTACACCCGCGTCGGGGGCCAGACCGCAGACCAGCGAGGCGATGCCGAAGACCGCCAGGCCGACGACGTACACCGTGCGCGCGCCGAGCCGGTCCACCAGTGCCCCCATCGTGAGCATCAGTACGGCCAGGACCAGTGTGTAGATGTTGGCCACCCACTGCAGAGCGGACAGCGAGGCGTCCAACTCCTCCCCCGTGCCGGGCAGGACGACGGACAACACGGTGGTGTCGAGCAGGAACAGGAAAGTGCCGAGACAGACGGCCACCAGTGGCCACCACTTGCGCATGAGGCTTCCTCCGAAGAGTTTGTCGGTTGCCTCTCACGGTCGGGAACAACCCCTCGTCCCCACCATCTGGCCCGCTGTGTGCGGCGGATGCTGGCACACTCATCCCTGATGAAGACGGATGCTGTCACCTTGGATGACGTCGATGCGGGGCTGGTGCATGCCCTGCAGATCGATGGCCGCGCCCCGTTCCGGCTCATCGGCGAAGTCCTCGGGGTCTCCGAGAACACTGTCGCCCGCCGCTACCGCCGCCTTCGCACCGCCGGCGTCCTCCGTGTGGTCGGCACCCTCAATGGCGCCCGCCTCGGCCACCACGCCTGGACCATCCGGCTGCAGTGCCCTCCGGACGCGGCAACCGCCATCGCCAAGGCCCTCGCCGGCCGCCCCGATACCTCCTACGTCCACCTGCTCTCCGGCGGCACCGAGATCTCGTGCAGCGTCCAGACACCCACCGCGGACGAGAGTGAAGCGCTGCTGCTGCACAAGCTCCCCCGAACCAGCCGCATCACCTCCGTCTCCGCCCACCTCCTGCTCGGCCACTACGCCCTGCCCAACAACTGGGCCGGGCCCGCCCGCCTCACCCCTGAACAGGCCGCGCCGCTCACCCCGCCACCCACCGACGACAGCGACATCTCCCTGGGGCCCGCGGACCGCTCGCTCTTCGACCTCCTGTCACAGGACGGACGGGCGAGCTGCACCGAACTCGCCGCCGCGACCGGATGGTCCGAGTCGACCGTCAGGCGGAGGCTCACCACCTTGCGCCGAGCCGGCGTGCTCACCTTCCTCGTCGACATCTCGCCGGCCGCACTCGGCTTCCGTTCCGAGGCCCGCCTGTGGATGTCGGTGCGGCCCTCCCGGCTCACCGCTGTGGCCTCCGCGATGGCCCGCCATCCCGAAGTCTCACTCGTGGCCCAGACCACCGGGCCGACCAATCTGCTCGCGGCCGTCAACTGCCGCAGCTCCCTCGACCTCGCGCGGTACCTGACCGAGAGGATCGCCTCGTTGGACGCGATCCACACGCTGGAGACGGCCCCCGTCCTCCGCACGGTGAAGCGAGCCGGTTCCCTGCTGCCGCTCGGGCGCTGAGCTGGAAGCAACAGCCTGCCGGCGCCGGCAACTTGGGTGTCAGGCGGTTGTCGTGAGGCGCTTGACGCGGTCCTCGTCGCGGGTGCGGGGGCAGGTGACGCAGGTGTCCTCGGGGCGCAGGGTGTAGAACATGCAGCAGCTGGCGCGGTCCCGGGTCGGCAGGGCCTCGCCGCAGGGGCCGGTCAGCGCACGGAATCCCGCGCTCCCGACGTAGGGAGCGGTGGCGCCCGGCAGCAGGCGCTCCAAGGCGGCCATCGCACGCGGCTCCTCGCCCAGCAGCTGCGCCACATACCAGAGGCCCTCGACGACCTCGTCGGACGCCATCCCCCACAGCGCCCGCGGCCCGCGCCGCATCCGGGTACGGAAACCCTCCAGGACGGGCCCGAGGTGCGCGGCCACCGCCGCCCGGACCTCCGCGCGCAGCGCCTCCTCGTCCGGAACGACCCGTGCACCGGGCAGCGTTGCCGCCGGATCGTCCGGGAGGCAGGCGAACGAGCTGATGCGCACTGCCATCCGGCCCAGTTCGCGCTGGAAGGAGACGTCCTGTACGGGCAGTCGCGGGACCCGGCGGTGCAGGAACCAGGGGACGGTGATCAGCAGGCAGGCGGGCCAGGCGTAGCGGTGCAGCGCGAAGCTCGCGACCACGTCCGGCCGGCCCCGCTGTCCGTAGTCCCGCAGGATCTGTGCGTCGTCCCAGGAGAGAAAGGCATCGAGGGCCTCGCCGCCGGCCGCGAGCCCGGCCGCGCAGACCCAGCCGTCGCCGCTGGGTGGTGCCGCATCCCAGGTGGTCACCTGCAGACCGGGAAATGCCTCGGCGAGCCGGGCGTAGGACTCGGCGACCGGGTGGGTCGAGGCCGGGGCGGCGAGAGCAGAAGTCATGGGGAGACCACCGAATCGCGATCGTTAACAGGTAAGCCTTACCTTATTCGAAGACTTTACCCGCGCGCGATCGGCGTCAGTCCCGCCGGACCGGCGAGGTTCCGGGACCGGGAGACGGATTTGTACTGTGGCCCGCGCCGCCTATGGTGCTGGGATACGTCAGGAGGATCCGTCATGGAACAGGGCACAGCGGAACAGGAGCCGGTCGCGCGGGCGTGGGTACCCGCGCAGCCCGGACCTGCCGCGCCCCGGCGGCACTCCGTCCGCGGCCAGGTGCTGGCCGCGCTGCGTCATGCGCTGGTCGGCGGGGAGCTGACCCCGGGCGAGGTCTACTCCGCCCCCGCGCTCGCCGAGCGCTACGGCGTCTCCGCGACCCCGGTCCGTGAGGCCATGCAGCAGCTCGCGGGCGAAGGCGCCGTCGAGGTCGTGCCCAACCGCGGCTTCCGGGTCGCCGAGTGCAGCTCCCGTGAGCTCGCCGAGCTGGCCGAGGTCCGGGGGATGCTGGAGGTGCCCGCGATCGTCCGGCTGGCGCGGGCGCTGGCACCGGAGCGCTGGGAGGAGCTGCGCCCGCTCGCCGCGGCGGGTGTGGCGGCCGCCGCCCGCGGGGACCGGGTCGGCTATGCCGAGGCCGACCACGCCTTCCACGTCGCCCTGATGTCGCTCACCGGCAACCGCCGGCTGACCGAGGTGGCCGGCGATCTGCTGCGCCGCACCCAGTGGCCGGTCGGCGGCTCCCGGTTGCGTACGGCCGAGCTGCTGGCCGACGCCTCCGAGCACACGGCGCTGCTCGACGCCCTGGTGGCCCAGGAGTACGCGGTCGTCGAGCGGATCGCGCGCGAGCATGTCTCGGCGGCGCGGCATCCGCATTAGGGCGTGTCGTTCGGATCATGGCGGGCTCGCTGATCCGAACGACACGCCCTGGGCCTGTCCGGCGGACCGCGGCCGGGGCCGGGGCCGCGGGACAGGCCCTGGGGCCTCTCGTGCGGCTCAGTCGGGGAGCAGTTCCTCCAGTGGCAGTGCCGCGACATCGGCGGCGGGCCGGGAGAGATAGAGCTCGGCGTGGTAGAAGCCGTCGGATTCCTTGCCCGCGGTGGACAGGCCGAGGCCGGCCAGGGCGTCGAAGGTCGCCCGCCGTTCGTTGCCGTCGGCGAACCGGCGCTGCCGGAACGTACGGGTGGTGAGCTTCTCCGTCACCAGGCCGGCACGGGCCAGCAGCGCGGAGACGGGCTGGTAGGACACCGTACGCAGCACGAACGCGGCGACCCAGGGCGGTGCGGACACATTGTCGACGAGGTGGCCGAAGGTACGCGCGGTGATGTAGCCGACGCCGCCGGTGACGGTGATCAGGTCGGTGCCGGACAGGACCCGCCGCAGCTCCGGGCTCGGCTCGTCGAGTTCCAGGTTCTCCGCGAAGCCGTGGTCGAGGAGGCCGACGGACCGGGCATAGCCGACCGCGCGGTCCGCCGAGTCGATGCCGGTGATCCGGAAGGGTTCGGCGCGCCGCCGGGTGGCGAAGAACGTGCGGTCCTCTTCGATGAGTTGGCCGGTGGTCGGCATGCCCGGACCGGGCGCGGCGTAGCGGCCGTAGAGGTCGGAGAGGGACAGCCGGTGGTTGAGCAGAGCGGCGTTGACCCCGTACGAGCAGCACAGGTCGACGACGTTCAGTGGCGGGCGGTCGCTCCGGTGCCGTTGGAGGGTCTCGGCCACGGCGCGGAAGACCGCTTGGCCGTGGTGCGGAATCTGGTAGTCCAGGGGGTGCAGTGTGGTGAAGTACCGACGGGGATCCGGGCAGTTGTAAATCGCCTCGAAATCTGCCTTGCCCCAGTCGGTTCCAGCGGTTGTGTTCGTCACTCCTGCTGTCATCTATGGCCTCCTGTAAAGGCTGTGCCAGTGGGTGAGGGTCTCGGCTGGTCCCGGACCAGCATCCAAGTCCCTGCCGCCGCCTCACAGTGCGACTTGCGGCCATTCTCGGGGCCAGTGGGGCGTGATGGAACACCACTGCCCCCTGCCTCCGCCCATGGTCCCACCTCATGGTTCGCCCGGCTCGTCGACCGTTGGGGCGTACCGCAACCACCACGCCCCGGCCGATCCGCCGCGGGGACCGTCCAGATCCAGCCAATCGCGGCGCGGGCGGGCATGGCCGACTACGGGGGGTTGACGGGGAGGGGCGGAGCGGCAAAGGAGGCGCCGAACGGGCGACGGCCAACCACCCGCAGCAGGCGGGTGGTTGGCCGTGGTGCGCGAGCGGTTTCCCGGGGGAGACGTCCCTAGGTCGCCGTGACGGCGGCGGAGAGATGGTCGGCGAGCCAGGTGGGGACGCCGCCCATGAGGCGGAACAGCCGGGCGGCCTCGGCGCGCAGCCGGGGTGCGTCGGTGTCCGGGACGGCGTCGGCCAGCGCCGCGAGGGCCGGTGCCGTGCCGATGAGGAAGCCCAGCTCCTCGCGGATCCGCAGGGACTCGGCGAAACCGTGCCGGGCCTCCGCCAGTTCGCCGTCGCGCAGCGCCAGCCCGGCCAGATGGCGCCAGGTGAAGGACAGCAGCAGGGTGTCGCCGTGTGCGGTGGCGCCGGCGTGCGCACGGCGGTAGGCGGCGCGCGCCGCGTCCGGGCTGTCGGCGACATGCTCGGCCATCAGCCCGCGGCGGAAGTCCAGCAGCGGGCGGCCGGGCGCGGTGGGCGCCAGCAGCGCGGCGGCCCGGCCGAGCGCCGACCGCGCCTCGTCGGCCCGGTCGCGGACGCTCAAAACCGTGGCGGCGTAGGCGAGATGGCCCCGCTCGCAGGCCGCGCCGCCCCGCTCGTCGTCGTCATGCGCCAGTGCCTCGGCGGCGCGCAGCGCGTCCTCCGCCGCGGCCCAGCCGGTGGCCGTGAACATGCAGCGCTCCACCAGAAGCGCGGCGCGACGCAGCGCGGACGGGGCGTGATGGACGGAGTGTGGCTCCAGCAGCGCGGCCGCGTCCTCCCAGCAGCCGCGGGAGCGCAGACGCCAAACGGCACGGTCGAGGGGAGTGTCCCCCTCGACCGTGCCGTGTGCCGCTGCCTCCGGTGCGGATGCGGGTGCCGGTACCGCGAGCGGTACCGGATCCGCAGAACTGACCGGATCCACGGGATCCGCGGATCCTGACATGGCGGTATCCGCCACATTGCCCTCCCCGAGCGCGCCATTGAGCTGGAAATTGGAGACCGTGGGCGAATCTCAGCACGGATTCCGTAGCGGGGCCAAGGGGGCGGGTGAAAGTTTTCACAATCACTCGGGGCACGGGTCTGACGGGGGGCGCGGCGCTGATCGGATGCGCCGGGGCGCGGCGCGCCCGGCCGGCGCCCGGACGCCGTGGACGCGATGCCGCCCGATCGGATGACCCCGAACGGCGCAGTCCGGGCCGGCCGTGTCGAACCCGCCGGCGGAACCCGCGGGCGCACGCCTCCGGCACCCGGGGCGGGACCTGTGGCGCCCCGCCGCGCCGGCCGACGCCACCCGTCGCTCGCCGTCAGCTCATCCGCAGCGCGAGGAAGAAGTCGAGCTTGTCCTCCAGGCGGGCCAGATCGCGGCCGGTGAGCTGCTCGATCCGGCCCACCCGGTAGCGGAGCGTGTTGACGTGCAGGTGGAGGCGGGTGGCGCAGCGGGTCCAGGAGCCGTCGCAGTCCAGGAACGCCTCCAGCGTGGGGATCAGTTCGGCGCGATGCCGGCGGTCGTAGTCGCGCAGCGGGTCCAGGAGGCGGGCGGTGAAGGCCCGGCGGACGTCGTCCGGCACGAACGGCAGCAGCAGCACATGCGAGGCCAGCTCCTCGTGGCCGGCGGCGCAGACCCGGCCCGGACGGGCGGCGGCGACCCGGCGGGCGTGCCGGGCCTCCTCCAGCGCGCCGCGCAGCCCCTCCGCCGAGTGCACCGAGGCGCTCACGCCGACCGTCAGCCGCCCGTCGTCCGCCAGACCGCGGCCGAGCGGCTCCTGGACGACGGAGAGCAGCTCATCGGCGTGCAGACCGGCCGCCGAGGCGTCCCCGGGCTCGTCCGGGACGGGCAGCGGCACCAGCGCCACCGCCTCGTCGCCGGTGTGGGCCACGGCGATCCGGTCGGAGGGCTCCGGACCGAAGGTGCCCGGGTCGACCAGCATCTCCTCCAGCAGGCTCTGTGCCACCGGGCCGCCGGGGACGTCGCCGTCCTCCCACTCGACCCGGGCCACCACGATCTGCCAGTGCGGCGCGGTGCCCAGCCCGGGCAGCAGCACCGGGGCGGCCACCCGCAGCCGGGCGGCGATCTCGGCGGGCGGCGCGCCGGTCTGGACGAGCTCCAGCACCTCCTGGGCGAGCCGGCGGCGGACCGTACGGGCCGCGTCGCGCCGGTCGCGTTCCACGGCGATCAGCTGGGTGACACCGTGCAGCAGGTCGAGGCGCTCCTCGGGCCAGTCGCCGGCGTCCGCCTCGACGGCCAGCAGCCAGTCGCTGAGCAGCGTCTGGCGCAGGTCACGGCCGTCGTGGCGGATCGGGAACAGCGAGAACGTGGCGCCTCCCGGTGCGCCGGCCGCCTCGATCGTGACGCGGTGCGGGCCGCGGCGTCCGCTGCGGGCGGCCGCCAGATGCTCGCCCGCGAGCCGGGCGGCCGTCCCGGCGGACAGCTCGGGTCCGGCACCGGCCAGCGTCGAACCGGCGATCTGCCGGCCGGTGGGGGAGAGCACCCAGGCCCGCAGGTCCAGGTCTGAGCCGAGCAGGTCCAGGACCACCTCCGGGCCGCCGCCGGTGGGGCCCGAGGTCATCAGACGCCGGTGACGGTCCACCACGGCCGCGAGGTCACCGGCCCGTTCGCTGGAGACCTGGCGGACGACATGCTCGGTGATGGAGGCGAACGAGACGTCCTCGACGACCGAGAACAGCGGCAGCCGGTGCCGGACACAGGCCGCCACCAGGTCGTCCGGGACCGAGCCCAGCTCCGCCTCGCCCGCGGCGAGCCCGGCGACCCCGGCGGCGGCCAGGATGCGGACGAACCGCTCGGAGTCCTCGGGCGCGCGGCGCCAGGCCAGACCCGTCAGCACCAGTTCGCCGCCGGAGAGGTAGCGGCTGGGGTCGCGCAGGTCGGTGGTCATCACGCCGCGTACGGTGCGGTCCAGCTCGTCCTCGCCCCCGAGCAGCCGAAGGCCCAGGGATGGGGTGTCCAGGAGTGCGCGGAGCCGCATGACCTCGCCCGCCGTTCTTTGCTGTCTGGTGTTGCCGGTGGAATGCCGCGAGGTTTCAGAGCCTCGTCTTTCGTTCGAATCTACAAGACAGGTGGCTTGGCCAGCCAACCGCTTCATGGTTTCGGTGACTGCACCGGGCGGGTCAGGGGCGCGTTCACTAAGCCTCAACCGTTAACGAGACATGAACGGCTCCATGGCGATGTGAGCGCAGCGTCCTCACCATGAGTAACGAACGACCGATTTCGTAGAAGAGGCCAACCATGGACTTCCTTCGCCCCGCCAGCTGGGAGGAGGCGCTCGCCGCCAAGGCAGAGCACCCTACCGCTGTGCCCATCGCGGGCGGCACGGATGTGATGGTCGAGATCAACTTCGACCACCGGCGCCCCGAGTACCTGCTCGACCTGAACCGCATCGGTGACCTGAGCGAGTGGGAGGTCGGCGAGAAGACCGTACGCCTGGGCGCCTCCGTCCCCTACACCCAGATCATGGAGCATCTGCGGGCCGAACTCCCGGGCCTGGCCCTGGCGTCGCACACCGTCGCCTCCCCGCAGATCCGCAACCGCGGGGGCGTCGGCGGCAACCTCGGCACCGCCTCCCCGGCCGGTGACGCGCACCCCGCGCTGCTCGCCTCGGGCGGGGAGGTCGAGGTCGAGTCCGTACGCGGCCGCCGGATGATCCCGGTCGACGACTTCTACGTGGGCGTCAAGCGCAACGCCATGGAGCCCGACGAGCTGATCCGGTCGGTGCATCTGCCGAAGGCCGACGGACCGCAGCAGTTCTCCAAGGTCGGCACCCGTAACGCCATGGTGATCGCGGTGTGCGCCTTCGGTATCGCGCTGCACCCCGGGACCCGCACGGTGCGCACCGGCATCGGCTCCGCCGCGCCCACCCCCGTACGGGCCCGTGAGGCCGAGGAGTTCCTCACCGCGGCGCTGGACGAGGGCGGCTTCTGGGAGTCCGGCAACCCCATCCCGCCGTCCGTCGCCAAGCAGTTCGCGCAGCTCGCCTCCGGCGCCTGCAACCCGATCGACGATGTGCGCGGCAGCGCCACCTACCGCCGGCACGCGGTCGGCATCATGGCGCGCCGCACCCTCGGCTGGACCTGGGAGTCCTACCGGGGCAACGAGAGGAGCGCACAGTGCGCGTGACATTCACCGTCAACGGCCGCCGCCAGGAGGCCGACGACGTCTGGGAAGGCGAGAGCCTGCTGTACGTCCTCCGGGAGCGGATGGGCCTGCCGGGCTCCAAGAACGCCTGTGAGCAGGGCGAATGCGGTTCCTGCACGGTCCGGCTGGACGGTGTGCCGGTGTGCTCCTGTCTGGTCGCCGCGGGTCAGGTCGAGGGCCGCGAGGTGGTCACGGTCGAGGGCCTGGCCGATTACGCCAAGCACCGCGAGGACGCCCACCCCGGCGCGGGCTGTCCCTCTGGCGCCTGTGGCACCTCCCTGCAGGCCGCGCAGCAGTGGCAGGCCAAGGGCACCGACTCGCAGACCGGTGAGGGCGGTGAACTCTCCCCGATCCAGCAGGCGTTCATCGACGCGGGCGCCGTCCAGTGCGGCTTCTGCACGCCCGGCCTCCTGGTCGCCGCCGACGAGATGCTGGAGCACAACCCGCAGCCGACCGACGCGGACATCCGCGAGGCGCTCTCCGGCAACCTCTGCCGCTGCACCGGCTACGAGAAGATCCTGGACGCGGTACGGCTCGCGGCCGCCCGTCAGGGCCAGGAAGAGGTGGTCTGACCATGGGAACCACCGGCACCCCGACCAAGATCACCCAGGGTTCGCAGACCAAGGGCGGCATCGGCGAGTCCACTCTGCGCCCCGACGGCACGCTGAAGGTCACCGGCGAGTTCGCGTACTCCTCGGACATGTGGCACGAGGACATGCTGTGGGGCTTCACGCTCCGCTCCACCGTCGCGCACGCCGAGATCGTCTCCATCGACACCTCCGAGGCGCTCGCGCAGTCCGGCGTCTACGCCGTGCTGACCTACGACGACCTGCCCACGTCGATCAAGAACTACGGCCTGGAGATCCAGGACACCCCGGTTCTCGCGCACGGCAAGGTCCGCCACCACGGTGAGCCGGTGGCCCTGGTCGCCGCCGACCACCCGGAGACGGCGCGGCGCGCGGCTGCCAAGATCAAGATCGACTACAGGGAACTGCCCGTCGTCACCGACGAGGCCTCCGCGACCGCCGACGGCGCGCCGTTGCTCCACGAGGGCCGCGACGACCACCACGCCGGGCACGTGGCGCACCCCAACATCGTCCACCGTCAGCCGATCGTCCGCGGTGATGCCGGCGCGGCCGCCAAGAAGGCCGATGTCATCGTCTCCGGCGAGTATGTCTTCGGCATGCAGGACCAGGCCTTCCTCGGCCCGGAGTCCGGCCTCGCGGTGCCCGCAGAGGACGGCGGGGTGGACCTCTACATCGCCACCCAGTGGCTGCACTCCGACCTCCGCCAGATCGCCCCGGTCCTCGGCCTGCCCGAGGAGAAGGTCCGGATGACGCTCTCCGGCGTCGGCGGCGCCTTCGGCGGGCGCGAGGACCTGTCGATGCAGATCCACGCCTGCCTGCTGGCGCTGCGCACCAACAAGCCGGTCAAGATCGTCTACAACCGTTTCGAGTCCTTCTTCGGCCACGTCCACCGGCACCCGGCGAAGCTCTGGTACGAGCACGGCGCCACCAAGGACGGCAAGATCACGCACATGAAGTGCCGGATCGTGCTGGACGGCGGTGCCTATGCCTCCGCGTCCCCGGCAGTGGTCGGCAACGCCGCCTCGCTGGCGGTGGGTCCGTACGTGATCGACGACGTCGACATCGAGGCCGTCGCGCTCTACACCAACAACCCGCCCTGCGGCGCCATGCGCGGCTTCGGCGCGGTCCAGGCGTGCTTCGCTTACGAGGCACAAATGGACAAGCTGGCGGCCAAGTTGGGCCTGGACCCGGTCGAGCTGCGCCAGCTCAACGCCATGGAGCAGGGCACGATCATGCCGACCGGGCAGCCGGTCGACTCGCCGGCCCCGGTCGCCGAGATCCTGCGCCGCGTCAAGGCCCGCCCGCTGCCGCCGGAGCGCCAGTGGGAGTCCAGCGAGGGCGCCGACGTCCGTCAGCTGCCCGGCGGCCTGTCGAACACCACCCACGGCGAAGGCGTCGTCCGTGGTGTCGGCTACGCGGTCGGCATCAAGAACGTCGGCTTCTCCGAGGGTTTCGACGACTACTCCACCGCCAAGGTGCGCATGGAGGTCATCGGCGGCGAGCCGGTCGCCACCGTGCACACCGCGATGGCGGAGGTCGGCCAGGGCGGTGTCACCGTCCACGCGCAGATCGCCCGCACCGAGCTCGGTGTCACCCAGGTGACGATCCACCCCGCCGACACCCAGGTGGGCAGCGCCGGTTCGACGTCGGCCTCCCGTCAGACGTACGTCACCGGCGGCGCGGTCAAGCACTCCTGCGAGCTCGTCCGCGAGAAGGTCCTGGAGCTGGGCCGCCGCAAGATGGGCACGTACCACCCGGCGTGGGCCACCGCCGAACTCCTCCTGGAGGGCGGCAAGGTCGTCACCGACGGCGGCGAGGTCCTCGCCGACCTGGTGGACGTCCTGGAGGGCGAGGCCGTCGAGATCGAGGCCGAGTGGCGGCACCGGCCGACCGAGGCCTTCGACCTGGTCACCGGCCAGGGCCACGGCCATGTCCAGTACTCCTTCGCCGCCCACCGCGCGGTCGTCGAGGTGGACACCGAACTCGGCCTGGTCAAGGTCATCGAACTGGCCTGCGCCCAGGACGTCGGCAAGGCGCTCAACCCGCTGTCCGTCGTCGGCCAGATCCAGGGTGGCACCACCCAGGGCCTGGGCGTGGCGGTGATGGAGGAGATCCTCGTCGACCCCAAGACCGCGAAGGTGCGCAACCCCTCCTTCACGGACTACCTCATCCCCACGATTCTCGACACGCCGACCATCCCGGTCGATGTGCTCGAACTCGCCGACGAGCACGCCCCGTACGGGCTGCGCGGTATCGGTGAGGCCCCCACCCTGTCGTCCACTCCGGCCGTCCTCGCGGCGATCCGGAACGCGACCGGGCTGGAGCTCAACAAGACGCCGGTGCGCCCCGAGCACCTCACCGGCACATAGAGAGCCGTCCGGGGCGACCCCGGACACCGGCCTCCGGGCGGTGCGTGTCAGGGGTGTCCCTGTCCGTCCTCCTCCGCGCACCGCCCGGAGACCACCACCCCGCAGTACGCAGTCGCTGCTCCGCCCCGGCGGAGCCAGCACCCCTCACGTTCGTCTCGGGCCGTCCCCCGGGTCGTGCAGCCGAAGTTTCATCCCAAATCTCGCACCTGGTGCGAGTGCCCCTGTGAACCTTGGGAGTAAGGCACCATGACCCAGCAGTCCACCGAGCCGAGGACGACGGCGGAAGACGCGGGCGACGGCTCGCGCCAGCCCGCCGGCCGCTCCTGGCTCGACCGGTACTTCCACATATCCGACAGAGGATCGACGGTCGCGCAAGAGGTGCGCGGCGGCATCACCACCTTCATGGCGATGTGCTACATCCTCCTGCTCAACCCTCTGATCCTCTCGACACCGGACGTGGAGAAGCACACTCTCGCGCATGCGGGCGTGGTCACCGCGACGGCGCTCGCCGCGGCGGTCTCCACCCTGCTGATGGGCTTCATCGGCAAGGTGCCGCTGGCGCTGGCAGCCGGCCTGAACGTCTCCGCCGCGCTGACCGCCCAGGTCGTCCCGAACATGACCTGGCCGCAGGCCATGGGCATGTGTGTGGTGTACGGCGTGGTCATCTGTCTGCTGGTGGTCACCGGACTGCGCGAGATGATCATGAACGCCATCCCGCTCGCGCTCAAGCACGCGATCACCATGGGCATCGGGATGTTCGTCGCGCTGCTGGGGCTGGTGAAGGCCGGTTTCGTGGGCAAGGGTGAGGGCGGCCCGGTCACCCTCGGCCTTTCCGGGCAGCTGTCCGGCTGGCCGGTCCTGTTCTTCTGTGTCACGCTGATCTTGATCTTCATGCTGCAGGCCCGCAAGGTGCCCGGCGCCATCCTCATCGGCATCGTCGTCGGCAGCGTCCTGTCCATCGCCGTGACCAGGATCGGCGGGCTGACGGCCAAGGACTGGGGCGGTACGCCCCCGGAGCTGGACGGCGGCGCGGTCGCGATGCCCGACTTCGGTCTCTTCGGACATGTCGAGTTCGGCGGCTGGGGCTCCATCGGCGCGCTGAGCGTCGGCATGATCGTCTTCACCCTGGTGCTGGCCGGCTTCTTCGACGCCATGGCCACCATCATCGGCGTCGGCACCGAGGCCAAGCTGGCCGACGACAAGGGCCGGATGCCGGGTCTGTCCAAGGCGCTGTTCGTGGACGGCGCGGGCGGTGCCATCGGAGGCGTCACCGGCGCGTCCGGTCAGACCGTGTTCATCGAGTCGGCGAGCGGTGTCGGCGAGGGTGCGCGTACCGGCCTGTCGTCCGTCATCACCGGCCTGTTCTTCGCGGCCTGCCTGTTCTTCACCCCCGTCACCCAGCTCGTCCCGGCCCAGGTGGCCTCGGCCGCTCTCGTCGTCATCGGCTCGATGATGATGAGCGCCGCCGGCCATGTGGACTGGCGCGACCGCTCGGTGTCCATCCCGGTCTTCCTGACCGTGGCCCTGATGCCGTTCACCTACAGCATCACCGCGGGCGTCGGCGCCGGTGTCATCGCCTACGCCGCCATCAAGGCGGCCCAGGGCAAGTGGCGCGAGGTCGGGGGCTTCATGTGGGTGCTGACCGCCATCTTCGTCGTCTATTTCTCGCTCCATCCGATCGAGCAGTGGCTGGGCGTCAAGTAACCGCCCGCCCGCTTCCCCCCGTCCGTGAGGAGACCGACATGCTGGACATCGCCGAAGAGCTGCACCGGTGGGTCGAGCAGGGCCGTGAGTTCGCGGTGGCCACCGTGGTGGCCACCAACGGCAGCGCGCCCCGCCAGCCCGGGGCCGCGCTGGCCGTCGACAGTGACGGCACGGCGATCGGGTCGGTCTCCGGCGGATGTGTGGAGGGGGCGGTGTACGAACTGTGCCAACAGGCGCTGCAGACCGGTGAACCGGTCCTGGAGCGCTTCGGCTACAGCGACGAGGATGCCTTCGCCGTGGGCCTGACCTGCGGCGGCGTCATCGACATCCTCGTCCAGCCGGTCCGGGCGGGCGCCCCCGCGACCGCCGACGACGGCGGCTTCGCGGGGGAGCGGGCGGACAGCACCGCCGCCACGCTCGCCGCCGGGCTGGCCGCCGCGGCCTCAGGAGAGGCGGCGGCGGTCGCCCGGGTCATCCAGGGCCCCGCCGGACTCCTCGGCCACGCCCTGCTGGTGCGCGCCGACGGCAGCCACACCGGCACCCTCGGCGGCCACCCCGCCCTGGACCGCACCGCGGTCGAGGAGACCCGCGCCCTGCTGGACGCCGGGCGCACCACCAGCCTGGAGATCGGCACGGGCTTCGCACCCGGGGAGGAAGCGGAGGCCGGTTTCGACGCCGAGGACCAGGCCCCGGCGGACAGCGACAACGACGCGCAGCGCAGCGGGTCGCGCTGCGGCCAGCCCGTCGTCCTCCTCGTCGAATCATCCGTCCCCGCGCCCCGCATGATCGTCTTCGGCGCCATCGACTTCGCCGCCGCGCTGGTCAGGGTCGGCAAGTTCCTCAACTACCACGTCACGGTCTGCGACGCCCGCCCCGTCTTCGCCACCAGGACCCGCTTCCCCGACGCCGACGAGATCGTCGTCGACTGGCCGCACCGCTACCTGGACGCCCAGCAACTCGACTCCCGCACGGTGCTGTGCGTCCTGACCCACGACGCCAAGTTCGATGTACCGCTGCTGGAGCGCGCGCTCAAGCTCCCGGTCGCCTACGTCGGCGCGATGGGCTCGCGCCGCACCCACCTGGACCGCCAGCGACGGCTGCGGGAGGTCGGCCTGACCGAGCTCGAACTGAACCGCCTGCGCTCGCCCATCGGACTCGACCTCGGCGCCCGCACCCCGGAGGAGACCGCCCTGTCCATCGCCGCCGAAATCGTCGCCAACCGCCGAGGCGGCACCGGCGCCCCGCTGACCGGCGCGCACACCCCCATCCACCACGACACGGGGCGGCCGGTGGGGCGGATCGGGTCGGTGGCGTGAGGGCCTTGGCAGGGCCTTGGCTGAGACCGCCGGGGCCGGTGGAGCGGCGGAGAGCGTCTCCGCGGCCGTCCGGCCCGCGACCGGCCGAGGCGACTTCCCGCCACCGCCTTCTTCCTCCTACTTCGGCCGGGTGACCGAGCCGGTGCCCGCCGGCTCGCTGGAGCCGCTCGCCCGCCGACCGCTCCGTACCGCACGTCCGGGCCGCCGTTCACGCATCCCCAGCACCCCGATGAGCAGGGCGATGACGACTGCCGCGGTGGGGACGATCAGGCCCGCGCGGTAGCCCGCGAGCGGTGTGAGGGGCATGTCGCCGCCGCTCGCGACGGTGGTCACGGCAGTGACCGCCGACAGCCCGAGGGCCGCGCCGAACTGGACCGAGGTGTATAACAGGCCACCTGCCAGGCCCTGTTCACAGGACGCGACGCGGTCCGTGGCGACGATCGCCAGCGGCCCGTGGACCAGCGCGAAGGCGATGCCGACCAGCAGCAGGCTCGGAAACATCGCGGCATAGGTCCAGTCCGCGCCGACCGGCAGGAACAACGCATAGCCGAGCGCGGCGAGCAGCAGGCCGGCGACGATCACCCGGGCATGCCCGAAGCGCCGTACGAGGCGTGGGGTGAGCGTCGGCGCCAGTACCGCGTCGGCGCCCATCGGCAGCAGCGCAAAGCTGGTCTCCGCGGCCGACCAGCCGCGGAACTCCTGGAGGTAGAGCACCGCGAGGAACTGGAAGCCGAAGAAGCCGGCGGTGAACAGCAGCCCCATGACGCCGGCGCGCACCAGCGGCCGGGAGCGGAGGATGCCCGGACGGAGCAGGGGCGTGGGAGTCCGCCGTTCGACCGTGACGAAGACGGCGAGCAGGGCGAGGGCCGCGGCGAGGGTCCCCATGGTCCGTAACGCCGGTGCGTGAGCCGCCTGTTCCACGGTCATGACCAGAAGCAGCACCGCCACGGTGACGGTGATCGCACCGGCCACATCCACCCTCGGACGGGGCTGCCGCGGGGCGGAGTCCTTCGGGACGAGCGGGAGCGCGGCGAGCAGCACCAGCAGGGCGGGCGCGATCGGGGCGAAGAACACCCAGCGCCAGTCGGCGGCGGTCAGCAGCCCGCCGGCCACCAGCCCGATCGAGAAGCCACCGCCCGCGGTGCCCGAGTAGACCAGCAGGGCACGATCGCGGCGTGGTCCGGCCGGGAAGCCCGTGGTGATGATCGACAGCCCGGCCGGCGCCATGAACGCGGCGCACACGCCGGTCACGAAGCGGGCCGCGATCAGCATCCAGCCCTCGGTCGCCAGCCCGCCCAACCCGGAGAAGACCAGGAACACGGTCAGCGGCACCAGGAACATCCGACGCCGGCCGAACAGGTCGGCGGCCCTCCCGCCCAGCAGCATGAACCCGCCGTAGCCCAGAACGTAGCCGCTCATCACCCACTGCAACTCGCCGGTGGCGAGGCCGAGTTCGGCGCGGATCGGCGGGAGGGCGACATTCAGCATGCCGATGTCGAGCCCCTCCAGGAAGACCGCCCCGCACAGGACGAGAAGCAACGCCCAGGACGGTGCCGCGGATCGGGACATCACAGTGCTCCTCGGTCAATGGGGGGCTCGGTGCTGGACACGTAGTCGGTTACCTCTTGTTACTGACCGCATCGTGCGGCACCGTGAAGAGCTATGGAAGAAGGCACTTCGAAGTCACTGACGCACCCTGAGGGAACCAAGGCGGCGGCCCCCGCCGACCACGACAACGATGCGCGCCAGTGGGACGTCCGCGAGGGCTGCGAGGTCCGCCAGATCCTCGACCGGGTCGCGGACAAGTGGTCACTGCTCGCCATCGCCCTGCTCGACCGGCGGGTGCTGCGCTTCACCGAACTCCGTCGCGAGATCGACGGCATCAGCCAGCGGATGCTGACCGTCACCCTTCGCCAGCTGGAGCGTGACGGGCTCGTCCGCCGCACCGTCCACCCCGTCGTGCCGCCGCGGGTGGATTACGAGTTGACGCCGTTGGGCGTCACCTTGCACGACACCATTCAGGCCCTGGTGACGTGGACCGAGGAACACCAGACGGAAATCGCGGCAGCCCGCGCCGCCTACGACGAGCGCGACACGGAGTCCGGCACACCATGACGGACCGGCGCTTCCACGGCTGATTGCCGCGGGACGGGTCGTGGGTGCCGACCCGGGCCGGCGCCTGCGGCGGCAAAAACAGATGAAGCTCCCCGGACGCCGCGTTAGCGTCCCCGGGTGACCAGTGACGACGACGCGCGTGTGACCACGGAGCTCCGGGACATCCCCGAGTCCGACCTCGACCAGGCCCTGGACCTGGTCTATCTCGCCTTCCACCTCAAACCCGCCGACAAGACCCGCGCGTACCACCGGGAGCTGCTGCGGGCCTGCTCCCGTATCGGGGCCCATGACGACGGGCGGCTGAGCGGGGTGGCCGCCGCGCACCGGCTGACCCTCTCCGTCCCGGGTGGTCAACTCCCTTGTGCGGCACTGGACTTCGTCTCGGTCGCGCCCACCCACCGGCGCCGCGGAATCCTCACCTCGATGATGGACGAGCTCTGGCGCCGCTGTGCCGCCGAGGGGCGGCCGGTGTCCTGTCTCTGGGCGTCCGAGAGCGGCATCTACGGCCGCTTCGGCTTCGGTGCCGCCACCGAGTCGTACCGCATCGAGATCGACTCCTCGCGCCCGCTCGCCCTGCGTGTCACCCCCGACAGTCGCCCGCTGCGGCTGATCGAACCGGCGGACGCGCCCGCCCTGCTCGCACCGCGCTACGACGCCACGCTGACGCAGCGCGCCGGCCGCTTCACCCGCGACGCGGCGTGGTGGCGCGACCATGTGCTGGACCTCGACGGGGCGCGCGGCGGCGATGACCGGGACGGCTTCGGCGCGGTGCGGGTGGTGGTGCTCGGTGCCCCCGGTGAAGTACCGGCCGGCTATGCGGTCTACCGCACCCGCGGCGCGGGCGAGGACCGGCCCGGAGCGGTCCTCGTCGAGGAACTGGAGGCGGATACCGCACCGGCCGCCGCCGCCCTGTGGTCCTACCTCGCCTCGATCGACCTCACCTCGACGGTACGGATCCAGGCCCGCCCCGCCGACGACCCGCTCCTGCGCCTCGTCGCCGACCGCGACCAGGTACGCGTCACCGGCCAGGAACCCTCCATGTGGATCCGGCTCGTGGACGTCCGGGCCGCGCTGACCGCCCGTTCCTGGGCGGCTCCCGTCGACCTCGTCCTCGATCTGCGCGACACCGCGCTACCGGCCAACGCGGGCCGCTTCCGGCTGACCGCCGACCCCGACGGCGCCACCTGGCTGCCCACCGACGCCGCACCCGATCTCTCCCTGGACGTACGGGAGTTGGCCTCCTCCTACCTCGGCGGTACGCCTCTGCGCCGCTTCGTCCACGCCGGGCTGGTCACCGAGCACACCCCGGGCGCGGTCCGCCGCTTGGACGCCGCGCTGGAGACCGAGTGGCTGCCCTTCACCGGGGGCAATGACTGACCGGCGGGCGCGGGCCGGCCGGGGCGTCTGCCTGCGGCGGGCCGGGGCCGCCGGGGGCCGCCCCCGACCCATCTGCGGCCCGGCCCTCAGCCCGCGCCCGCGCCCGCGCCCCCGCCCCGCCCCGTCCGCAGCACCGCCATCACCAGCACGTCATGCCACGCGCCGTCCCAGAAGAGGGCCTCCCGCATCCGGCCCTCCACCTCGAAGCCGCACTTCTCGTACGCCCGCCGGGCACGCGGGTTGTAGTCGTAGACCTCCAGCTGGACGCGGTGCAGGCCCACCCGGTCGAAGGCGTAGCCGAGCAGCAGCCGGGTCGCCTCGCTGCCGACACCGCGGCCGGTGGCCTCCGGGACGAGGGCGATCCGGAAGCTCCCGTGGGCGTTCGGCGGATCGATCTGGCTCAGCGCGAGTTCACCCAGGAAGTCACCGCTTTCCCGGTCCTCGATGGCCAGGTCCAGACGGTCCGCCCGCCCGGCGCTGCCGGCGCACCATGCCTCCAACTCCGCCAGTGTGAAGTCATGGTGGGTACCGGTCAGCCGACGCGTCTCCGGGTCCTGGCACGCGGCATGAAAGGCGGCCGCATGCCGTATCGCCAGCGGTACGAGACGGATCCGGACGCCGGTGAGTACCGGCTTCTCGGCGAGTGCGGTGGCATCGATCATGGGGCGATGATGTCCGGACGACGGCGGGGCGGCAAGGGAATTGGCCCGGGGGGCGCCGCGGGGAGACGGGGGCGTGGACACCCATCGTGCGGTCACCTCGGCCGCCGACGTGCACATCGCTGAGCAGGGTGCGTTAACGAGTGCCGCCCTGTCCGAGGCGGCTTCGAGGCCTTCAAGAAGGCATAGGAAGAGTACGTGCCGTGGCTCGTCCGCAAGGCGATCGAGGTCGGTGCATCGGTCTACGAGATCTCCTCGGCCATGCGGGACTTCATCGGCCTGTGAGTCAGCCGGTGCAATGCCACCGCAGGTGATCAGCGGCTGGCGGGATTCACTGTTCCGCCGGCCGCGCTCCTGTATGAAACTGCTTCATCAATATTGCACCTCCAAAACACCCAAGGAAGACATGAGCGACAGTTCGTATCCAGCACGGTCTGAGACCAAGGCCTCTGTCCGAGGCGATGCCTGGCCAGTGGTCCCGCTCGCTGTCGCCCTGCTGCTGTTGCACACTCTGGGTGACCAGGCGTGGGCATATGTGACCGCCGTGGTGGTCGGCGGCATCGGCTTGCTGGCCTCAGTGATCGCTCTGGTCGAGTGCGTAGGCGCCATCAGAATGGGTCTGGCCCGGGCCGGCGCCGCCTGGGTCATTGTCGTTCTGCTGGTGGCCAGTTGTGCGGTGGTCTACCGGTTGATTGTGACGTGATGCTGCACGCAATACCCCACGAGAGCGGAGCTGACCGGGCTCGCTCGTGGGCCTCATATGCGCCATGTGCAGGCTCCGGGATCTGAGTCCTGGGCGGCCGCAGTTGGGGAGGGCCGGGCGCCCGGGCGTCGCCAGCCGGACGAAGCCGTGCCGCCCCGCCCTACGGCAACGCCCCCGCCCGGCGTGCCGCGATCACTGCCTGGAGGCGGGTGTGGGCGCCCAACTTGCGCATGGCGGAGCGGAGATAGCTCTTCACGGTTTCCGGGCGCAGACCCAGCCGCTCCGCCACCTCCGCGTTCGTCGCGCCCGATGCCACGCAGGTCAGTACATCCACCTCTCGGGGCGACAGGGCAGGGGCGTCACCTTCCGCGCCGGGCCGTCGTGAGGAGGCCGCCGCGAGTCGTCCGCACGCCGCCAGCAGTTCCTGCCGCAGCAGGGGATCACCGACCCGCTGTGCCAGCCCGCGGAGTTCGCCGTGCGCCTCCCGGACCTCCTCCCAGCGCGCCGGGTCGCCGGCGGTGGACGGGGGTCCCCCCTGCTCATGAAGAGCTCGGGGGAGGGCCAGCGACAGCAGCTGCGCCGCCTCGTCCTGGAGCAGGAGCGCCTGTTCCAGCTCCCGTGCCGCCTCCATGGCCGCCGACACCGTCCGGTCGCCGAGCCGCACCGGGCGGCGCAGCGCCCCGTACAGCACCCCGCGCACCCGCCGCCGGACGATCACCGGCACCGCGAGCACCGACCGGAGCCCCTCCGCGGCCACCGCGGCGTCGTACTCATGGCTGATCACCGAGGACGTGCTGTAGTCGGTCACCGCGAGTGGCCGGGACAGCGCCACGGCCTTCCCGCCCAGCCCGTTGCCCTGCACGATGTCCAGGCCGCGCAGCACCGCGGTCTCCGTACCGGCCAGCTCATTGATGCGGTAGCGCCCCGCACCGGCCAGCAGACCGCCGAACGCCACCGGCAGGCCGCCGGCCCGCCGCAGCCGCGACAGCGCCGCCCGTACGTCCACCGCCTCGTTCGCTCCCGGGTCGAGCCGCACGCCGAAACCTCCGCTTCCCCCCGTTCGGGGGTGGTGAGACCTGCGCCACTGATTACACGATGGCAGGTAGCGGTGCGGCAATGAGGAGGACATATGACGGACACGGAAGCCGGGGCGACGGGGCGCGCACCGGACGCCACCGAGGAGTTCCGGGCGGCGCGGGACCTGCTGCTGCGGCACCGGGAGGACTATGACGCGGCCCGTACGGCGTTCCGCTGGCCCCGCCCGGAGCGCTTCAACTGGGCTCTGGACTGGTTCGACACCCTCGCCCACGGCAACGACCGCACCGCGCTGCACCTCGTCGAGGAGGACGGCAGCGAGACGAAGCTGAGCTTCGACGCGATGCGCCGCCGCTCCGACCAGGCCGCCAACTGGCTGTCCGCCAACGGGGTACGGGCCGGCGACCGCATCGTCATGATGCTCGGCAACCAGGCGGAGCTGTGGGAGAGCGCACTGGCCGCGATGAAGCTGCGCGCCGTCGTCATCCCCGCGACCCCGCTGCTCGGCCCCGCCGATCTCGCCGACCGGATCGACCGCGGCCGGGCCCGGCATGTCATCGTGCGCGCCGCGGACGCCGCCAAGTTCGCCGATGTGCCCGGCGGCTACACCCGGATCGCGGTCGGCGGTGCGCCGGACGGCTGGCTGGCGTACGAGGAGGCCTACGACAGCCCCGAGGCCTTCGAGCCGAGCGGCCCGACCCGGGCGGACGACGCCCTGATGCTCTACTTCACCTCGGGCACCACCGCCCGCCCCAAGCTCGTCGAGCACACCCATTCCTCGTACCCCATCGGCCATCTCGCGACGATGTACTGGATCGGTCTGCGGCCCGGCGATGTGCATCTGAACATCTCCTCGCCCGGATGGGCCAAGCACGCCTGGTCCAATCTCTTCGCGCCCTGGAACGCCGAGGCCACCGTCTTCATCCACAACTACACCCGCTTCGACGCGGCCCGGCTGATGGCGGAGATGGACCGGGCCCAGGTCACCAGCTTCTGCGCCCCGCCGACCGTCTGGCGGATGCTCATCCAGGCCGATCTGTCCGCCCTCCGCCATCCGCCGCGGGAGATCGTCGCGGCCGGTGAACCGCTCAACCCGGAGATCATCGAGCAGGTGCGGCAGTCCTGGGGCGTCACCATCCGGGACGGCTTCGGACAGACCGAGACCGCCGTCCAGGTGGCCAACACCCCCGGCCAGACCGTCAAGCCGGGCTCCATGGGCCGTCCCACCCCCGGCTTCGACGTCGTCCTTCTCGACCCGGTCAGCGGCGCCCCGGCCGACGAGGGGGAGATCGCCCTCGACCTCTCCGCCCGGCCGGTCGGCCTGATGACCGGCTACCACGGGGACCCGGTACGCACCGCGGAGGCGATGGCCGACGGCTACTACCGCACCGGCGACATCGGCATCCGCGACCGCGACGGCTGGATCACCTATGTCGGGCGCGCCGACGATGTCTTCAAGGCGTCCGACTACAAGATCTCCCCGTTCGAGCTGGAGAGCGCCCTGCTGGAGCACGAGGCGGTCGCCGAGGCCGCAGTGGTGCCGGCCCCTGACCCGTTGCGGCTGGCCGTCCCCAAGGCGTATGTGGTGCTGGCAGCCGGATGGTCGCCCGGCCCGGAGACCGCAAAGCTGATCTTCGAGCACTCCCGCGCGGTCCTGGCCCCCTACAAGCGCATCCGGCGGCTGGAGTTCGCCGACCTGCCGAAGACCGTTTCCGGCAAGATCCGCCGTATCGAGCTGCGCGAGCGCACCGCGCAGGGCGACGGCGGTGCCGAGTACTGGGAGGAGAACCACCGATGAGCCAGCAGCACCAGGAGCTGTCGTACGCCTGCGGGGCCTCCGGGCGACCGCTGCTCGGCCACACCATCGGCACCGATCTGGCCCGCGCCATCGCCCGGTTCGGCGAGCGCGAGGCGCTGGTCGAGGTGGAGAGCGGCCGCCGCTGGACCTACACCGAACTGGGCCGTGCGGTCGACGAGGTGGCGCTCGGTCTGCTCGCCAAGGGCGTCTCCAAGGGCGACCGGGTCGGCATCTGGGCACCCAACTGCGCCGAATGGGTCCTCGTCCAGTACGCCACCGCGCGGATCGGGGCGATACTCGTCAATGTCAACCCCGCCTACGGCGTACACGAGTTGGCCTATGTCCTGCGGCAGGCCGGCATCAGCCTCCTGGTCTCCGCGACCCACCACAGGACCAGCGACTACCGCCGGATGATCGAGCAGGTACGTGCCGAGAGCCCGGCGCTGCGCGAGGTGGTCTACATCGACGATCCGACCTGGGGCGGGCTGCTGGCCGCCGGCGCCACCGTCCCGCAGCACCGGCTCACCGACGGCGAAAAGGCGCTCACCGCCGACGACCCGGTCAACATCCAGTACACCTCGGGCACCACCGGCTTCCCCAAGGGGGCCACCCTCTCCCACCACAACATCCTCAACAACGGCTACTGGGTCGGCGAAACCCTCGCCTACACCGAACAGGACCGGGTGTGTCTGCCGGTGCCCTTCTACCACTGCTTCGGCATGGTCATGGGCAACCTCGGCAGCACCTCGCACGGCGCCTGCATCGTCATCCCGGCCCCCGCCTTCGACGCCGCCACCACCCTGCGGGCCGTCCAGGACGAACGCTGCACCTCCCTCTACGGCGTCCCCACCATGTTCATCGCCGAGCTCAACCACCCCGACTTCGCCTCCTACGACCTCTCCTCCCTCCGTACCGGCATCATGGCGGGCTCGCCGTGCCCCGAGGAGGTGATGAAGCGGGTGGTCGCCGAGATGCACATGACCGAGGTCTCCATCTGCTACGGCATGACCGAGACCTCACCGGTCTCCACCCAGACCCGCCGTGACGACGACCTCGCCCACCGCACCGCGACCGTCGGCCGGGTGCTGCCGCACATCGAGGTGAAGGTGGCCGATCCGACGAGCGGGGTGACCGTGCCCCGCGGCACCCCCGGGGAGCTGTGCACCCGCGGCTACAGCGTGATGCTCGGCTACTGGGAGGACCCCGAGCGCACCGCCGAGGCCATCGACGCGGCCCGGTGGATGCACACCGGCGATCTCGCGGTGATGAACGACGACGGCTACGTCCGGATCGTCGGCCGCATCAAGGACATGATCATCAGGGGCGGTGAGAACGTCTACCCGCGCGAGATCGAGGAGTTCCTCTACTCCCACCCCAAGATCGCCGATGTCCAGGTCGTCGGCGTCCCCGACGAGAAGTACGGCGAGGAGATCGCCGCCTGCGTCATCCTCCGCGACCCCGAAGACCCCCTCACCCGCGACGAGTTGGCCCGCTACTGCCGCTCCCGGCTCGCGCATTACAAGGTGCCGCGCTACCTGGAGGTGCTCGACGCCTTCCCGATGACCGTCAGCGGCAAGGTCCGCAAGGTCGAACTGCGCGAGCGGCTGGCGAGGGAGCTGGGGCGGGTGCCGCAGTGATCCCGCGCCCGGGATGCCGGGCGCGGGGTGCTCAGCGCGGCCGCGCCGCCTCCTGCGGGACGTACCCCAGGGCGACCGGCCCGGGCGCCGTGGCGGGGCCGGCCGCGCCCCGCCACGGTGCGAGCAGGTCGGAGAGGCGGGGCGGCCAGAGCGGGTCGGCGGACACGCCCTACGCCGCCGGTGGTCAGGCCCGCCGCTCTCCCGGCCAGTCGAGCAACAGGCGCTGGGCCTTGGGCAGCGAGGCGACCACGAGGTCGTACGAGTCCTCGATCATGTCCAGCACGAGCCGGTCGGGCAGGCCGCCGTCCAGGGAAACGGTGTTCCAGTGCCGCTTGTTGAGGTGGTAGCCCGGCACTACCTCGGGGTGCGCCGCCCGCAGCCGCTCCGCCAGCTCCGGCTCGCACTTGAGGCTCACGGTGAGCGGGGCGTCCGTCAGCGTGGTCAGCGCGAAGATCTTGCCGCCGACCTTGAACGTCGACACATCCGGGTGTCGCGGGAAGGGGAATTCCTCGGCCGCGCCATTGAAGTCCAGGCAGACGGCCCGCAGGGTGTTCGCGTCGATCATCCTGCCATTCTCGCGGCCGGGGGCCGGACGCGGCCTCTTCATTGCTTCGATTCTCACATCGCCGAAGAATGAGTAGTGTTTCGGAAAGCGAAGCAAGGGTCTGCCGGCCCGCACAGAAAATCTGCCGGCCCGCACAGAGAAGAGGAAGCGATGGATGTCCCGGAGTTCCCTGCGTTAGCGGCAGGCGATGCCGTGGCGCGTGCACGTGCGGAGGACGGATGTCACGACACCGGGACACCCCGCGCGTGACGGCCACCTCCCCGGCGGCCCCCGGCCCCGCACCGGAAGCGGACCTCACCGTCGACGGCACCGGACTGCTCTGCGTCGCGCTCCTCCTGCGGCTGCGGGCCGCGATCGCCGGAGCCGGGCCGGGCACCGTCGTGCACGTCATCACGACCGATCCGGCCGCTCCGCTCGATCTGCCGGCCTGGTGCCATATGACCGGCCATCACTATCTCGGGCCCGTCCTCGACGACGCGGACGGCAGCGTCGACGACGGCGACAGCAGCGTCTACGCCCTCCGGCTCGCCGCCGACGCACGTCCCACCCGCGCCGATGCCCCCTGGCGAACGGCCCGGCCCAGCGGGGACACGGGGCCCTGACGGGAGCCGGACCGGCCGGACCGGCCGGACCGGCCGCATCGGCCAGATCAGCCGGACCAGCCGGACCAGCCGGACCAGCCGGACCAGCCGGATCAGCCGGACCAGCCGGGCTCCCGGCGCATCCCGGTCCGTGGCCAGCGGTCGAGGCCCAGGGCCGCCTCATGGGCGCGGATCGCCCGTAGTCCCGGGGTGAGTTCGGCCTCGGGGAGGATCCGGAATCCGATACGGGCGTAATACGGCGCGTTCCACGGCACCTCGGTGAAGGTGGTCAGGGTCAGCGGGACCGGGCCGCCGTCCCGCTCCGCCCGGTCGATGAGCGCCCGGCCGATGCGGCGGTGGGCCCGGTCCGGGTGGACCGACACCTGCTCGATATGGGTGCAGCCGTCGACCGGCTCCCAGAGCAGATAGCCGACCGGGCGGCGGCCCTCTCGGCCGGGTCCTGGTTCCTCGTACGCGGCCAGCACCCGCCCCGCCCGCTGGAACTCCGTCAACTGCTCCGGTGAGGGCGGCTCGTCGTCGGCGACCGAGGCCATATCGAGCGCGCGGAAGGGCTCCCCTGCCGCCCGCTCGATGGCGCGCAGCGCGGGCAGTTCGTCGAGGGCGGGTACCTGGATGATCACGAGGTCAGTGTCGCGGGTTCCGGGGGCGGGGGCGAGCGGTTTCCGTGGGCGGCCGGTGGGCTGCTCGTGGGCGGTGACGCCCGGAGGCTCACCGCAGCCGGCCGTCCGACGCGCGGGCGTCGAGGTGCGCGACGTACTCGCGGGCCACTTCGGCGGCGGGGGTGCCGTCGGACGGATCGAGGCGCAGACCGGTGCGGGTTTCGGCTACCCAGCCGGGACGGCTGACGACGGCGGCCGCGGACGGCCCCGTCACCGTCCCGCCGCGCCGTACTTGATCAGCTCGTCGGCCGGGTCGTTGACCGGCTGCGGGGTGCCCGTGAGGTCCATGACGAACAGGGGGATGTGCAGTTCGTCGGCGCGGGCACGGGCGTCGCGGGCGTAGCCGGCGAGGGAGAAGAAGACCGCGACGGCCGAGTCGTTGAGGCCGTTGAGCCAGACGCATTCGATCTCGCGCAGCTTGGTGGCGTGGGTGGTCGGGTCGACCTGGGCGACCACACCCGTCCCGCGCAGATCCACTCCGGAGGCGGTGCGCTCCCGGGTCCGTGCGGCATCGGCGTAGCCCAGCCACTTCAGATACTGCTCGGCGGCGGTGACACAGTCGCGGGCCGTGCGGATCGTGACCGGGCGGAACGCGGGCCGCAGGACGGCGCGCGGAGGGTCGGCGGCGGGCGGTGGTGCGGGCCTCGGCGCGGGGCGGCCGGACGAGGGGAAGTTCGGCGGCGGCAGAGGGGGCGCCGGGGCGACCGGGACCCGGACGACCGTGCCGCAGGCGCAGCCGGACTCCGGCGCCGGCCACTCGTCCTGACGTCCGCAGACCTCACAGCGCACCTCCACCCAGGAGGCCTGCCAGGTGCGGTGCAGTATCTCGACGGGTACCCCGCCGCGCAGTACGGGCAGGGTGAGCGGGGCACCGCAGGCGCACGGGAAGGTGGGCGGGGTGAAGGCGTTCTCGCGGCGGCACGTGGGGCACCGCACCGGCACGCTCTCGGCCATGGTCGGCTCCTGGCAGGTCGGGCGGCAGACAGGTCGGATCTGCTGCTGGCTCCATGGTCCCTCCAAAACCGGTCGGCGGGGGCCGAATTGGGGCGGAGAGTCCCAGGCGGGGGAGAACGCCGGGGAGCCACGGTGCACGGAGGGAGCGCATCGCGGCGCACAGGGATCGTTCTCGTACGGGTGACATCGCACAGGGCCCGGCGTCCGTGACCGTACGGATGCCGGGCCCTGCAGTGGTTTCCGTCCGGCAGCGCGGGCAATCGGGCGCGACAGGACATCGCACCGCCGGACGGAGACTGGGGGGGGGGGGAGGCGGGCTCCGCGGCGGGGGAGCGGCTCACCCTTCCTGTCGGGCGAGCGCTGCCACCGCACTGCGTGCTCCCCGTATGCCGCGGAGCCCACGCTCCCGCTCCGTACCGGCCGGCCACCCCTCAACGGGCCGTGCCGGTACGGACGCACGAGGAACTGACCTCCCGTCAGTCCTCGCGCAGTTCGCGGACCCTGGCCTCGACGCGCTTGCCGTAGTCGGGGTCGGCGGCGTGGAAGTGAGCGAGGTTCTTCTCGATCACGTCGTCGCGGCTGACCTGGGAGAGACCGCCGGCGATGTTGTTCACCAGACGCTTCTTCTCTTCCTGTGACATCAGCCGGTAGAGCTCACCGGCCTGGAAGAAGTCGTCGTCCTTGGTGTGCGCGGGGGCCTCATGGGTGCCGACGTGGCCGTTGACGGCGAGCGGGGCGGAGAGCGGCCGGCCGGTCTGCACCGGGCCGCTGTAGGAGTTGGGCTCGTAGTTCTTGGCGTACCGGTCGTAGCCGTTGGTCGCCATGAGGCCGTCCCGGCCGTAGTTGGCGGCCGTGGTCGCCTTGGGGGCGTTCACCGGCAGCTGGGTGTGGTTGACGCCCAGGCGGTAGCGGTGCGCGTCGGCGTAGGCGAACAGCCGGCCCTGGAGCATCTTGTCCGGGGACGGGCCGATGCCGGGCACGAAGTTGTTCGGGGAGAACGCGGACTGCTCGACCTCGGCGAAGACGTTGTCGGGGTTGCGGTCCAGGACCAGGCGGCCCACGCGCTGCAGCGGGTAGTCGCTGTGCGGCCACACCTTCGTCAGGTCGAACGGGTTGAAGCGGTAGTCGGCCGCCTCGGCCGCCGGCATGATCTGCACATACAGGGTCCAGGAGGGGTACACGCCCCGCTCGATGGACTGCAGCAGGTCGGTCTGGTGGCTGTTCGGGTCCTTGCCGGACAGCTCGGCGCCCTGTTCGGCGTCCAGGCAGCGGATGCCCTGGTTGGTCTTGAAGTGGTACTTGACGAAGAAGGCCTCGCCCTCGGCGTTCGTCCACTGGTAGGTGTGCGAGCCGTAGCCGTTCATGTGGCGGTAGGAGGCCGGGATGCCGCGGTCGCCCATCAGCCAGGTGATCTGGTGGGTCGCCTCGGGGGCGTGCGCCCAGAAGTCCCAGACGTTGTCCGGCTCCTGCTTGCCCGTGAAGGGGTCGCGCTTCTGCGAGTGGATGAAGTCGGGGAACTTGATCGGGTCCTTGATGAAGAACACCGGGGTGTTGTTGCCGACGAGGTCGTAGTTGCCCTCCTCGGTGTAGAACTTCAGGGCGAAGCCCCGCGGGTCCCGGGCCGCGTCCGGGCCACCGAGGTTGTCGGCGACGGTCGAGAAGCGGATGAACGTCTCGGTCCGCTTGCCGACGGTGTCGAGGAAGTCGGCGTGGGTGAAGCCGGTGACGTCATCGGTCACCTCGAAGTAGCCGTACGCCCCGGAACCACGGGCGTGCACGACGCGCTCCGGGATGCGCTCGCGGTTGAAGCGGGCGAGCTTCTCCAGCAGGTGCTGGTCCTGGAGGACGATCGGGCCGCCGACGCCGGCGGTGGCGGAGTTCTGGTTGTCGGCGACGGGGGCGCCAGCCTCCGTAGTGAGAAAGCGCGCCGTCAGCGTGGGCTTCGACATGGTGACCTTCCGTACGAGAGCGCGGAAGTTGGCTTCCGCACGTCGGAGCGTAAGAAGCGCTCCGACCAAACGTCAACAGTTTGTTGAAACAAACCTGGGGGGTGTCCGAGGGTGTTCCGGACGGCGGCCACACCTGGGCGCGACAGGACAAGTGTCGGCGCGGCCGCCGCCCGGAAGCGGAGGGGAAGCCTCTAGACGGCCCGGACCTCCAGGAGGACCGGCCGCCGCGTGGAGACGGCTTCCTTGCGTGCCCACTCGGCCGCCGAGCGGAGCTCCGCCGGATCCGCCGGACCCGCGAGGTACCGGCCTGCGCAGCCGTACGCCTCGACGAGCTTCACGTGGTCCGGGAAGTCCGGCTCGTGGCCGGGTGGGGTGAGCACAGGGGTGAGCATGATCAGTACGAAGGGGACGGAGTGCTGCGCCGCGGTCGCCAACTCCTCGGCCAGGGCCGGGAGATCCTGACTGTCGATGACCGCCACGACCTCGGCCTCCCGCTCGCCCAGGGAGTCCAGCGCCGTGCGGACGCCGATCGCGGCGGGCACCTCCCAGCCGGGCGGGCCGCTGCGGGCGCAGGCGCCCGCCGTACCGCTGACGACATGGGCGTCCGGCGCGAAGAGCCCGGCGATCTCCGCCGGGACCCCGGACGCCGGGACAGGCGGCCGCGGCGCCGCACCGCGCACGGGTCCGGCCCGTGGCGGCCGGAAGCCGGCCCCGGCGTCGCGCTCGGCGTCGTAGCCGATCTCCGCCACGGCCCACTCGGCCGGGACATCGATCAGGACCGGTCCGGGGCGGCCCTCCCGCGCGATCCGGAACGCCTCGCGAAAGGCCCCCGGAAGCCGCGCCGGATCCTCGATACGCTCGGCGCGCTTGGTGACCGGACCGGCCAGCCGGACGAGATCCGGCGGCCGGCAGGTCGCGTGGTGCGGCGAGCCGTCCGGGCCGGTGTCCGCCCGGCCGGTGATACAGACCAGGGGGACGGCGTCCTGCCGGGCCGCGTCCAGTCCGGTGACCAGCCGCGCCGCCCCGGGACCCGCGGCCACCGCGGCGACGCCGGGCCTCCCGCTCGTACGGGCCCAGCCGAACGCCATGTGTGCGGCGGCCTCTTCGCGGCGCACCGGCAGCCGCCCGATACCGCCGGCCTCCATCGCGGCATACAGCGGGAGGAGGGCGGCACCGGAGCAGCTGAAGACGGTCCCGACACCCTCGTCCTTCATGATCTGGACGGCCGCCCGAACGGCGGGGATCCGCTGCACCGCCATGGACTCAGCTTTCGGTGGTGTGCCCGGAGAGGCGTTCGACGCCGCGGAGGAGGGCGGAGTGGTCGAGGCCGCCGTCGCCCTGGGCGCGGAGGGCGGCGACGAGTTGGGCGACGACGGTGCCGACGGGCAGGGCGGCGCCGACGGCGCGGGCGGCGTCGGTGACGATGCCCATGTCCTTGTGGTGCAGGTCGATGCGGAAGCCGGGTGTGAAGTCGCGGGTGGTGAAGTTGTCCTTCTTGCGGGCCAGGACGGTGGAGCCGGCCAGTCCGCCGCCCAGGACGTCGAGGGCGGCGGGCAGGTCGACGCCGGACTTCTCCAGGAAGACGACGGCTTCGGCGCAGGCCTGGATGTTGACGGCGACGATGAGCTGGTTGGCGGCCTTGACGGTCTGGCCGGAGCCGTGGGGGCCGCAGCGCACGATGGTTTTGCCGAGGGTTTCCAGGAGGGGGCGGGCGGCGTCGAAGTCGGCCTGTTCGCCGCCGGCCATGATGGACAGGACCGCTTCGATGGCGCCGGCTTCGCCGCCGGAGACGGGGGCGTCCAGGACGCGGATGCCCTTGTCGGCGGCGGCGTGGGCGAGGTCGATGGAGGTCTGCGGGGTGATCGAGGACATGTCGATCAGCAGGGCGCCGCGGCGGGCGTGGGCCAGGATGCCGTCGGGGCCGTAGGCGATGGCCTCGACCTGCGGGGAGGCCGGGACCATGGTGATGATGACGTCGGCGCCGGTGACGGCCTCGGCGATCGAGCCGGCCGCGTGGCCGCCGTTCTTGGTGAGCCGCTCCAGCTTGTCGGCCTCCAGGGTGTAGCCGGTCACCGAGTAGCCGGCCTTGATCAGGTTCTCGGCCATGGGCGAGCCCATGATGCCCAGACCGATCCACGCGATCTTGGGAAGATTGCTCATGAGTGTCTCTTTCGAAGGGCTTGCGACGGGTCAGGAGCGGGCTGCGCGCCGGTCGGCCGGGAGCCAGCCGAAGGCCTCGGCGCTGGGGCCGTCGCCGGGCTTGTACTCCAGGCCGGTCCAGCCGTCGTAACCGGCCTTGGCGAGGCGGTCGAGCAGCGCGGTGAAGTCGAGGTCGCCGGTGCCGGGGGCGCCGCGGCCGGGGTTGTCGGCGATCTGCACATGCGCGGTCCGGTCGGTGTAGCGGTCGATGACCTCGTCCAGGTCCTCGCCGTTCATCGACAGGTGGTAGAGGTCCATCAGGAAACGGGCGTTGTCCAGGCCCGTCGCCGCGTTCACCGCCTCCACGACCTCGATCGCCTTCGGCGCCGAGACGATCGGGCAGCGCGGCGACTCGGGCGCGTTGAGCGCCTCGATCAGCAGGGTGCCGTCCACCTCCGCCACCGCCCGCGCGGCGAACGCGAGGTTCTCCAGGGCCAGCCGGTCCTGTTCGGCCGGATCGACGCCCTCGACACGGTTGCCGTACAGGGCGTTGAAGCTCGTGCACCCCAGCGAGCGGGCGAACTCCACCGCCACCGGCACGTTCGCCCGGAACCTCGCCGACTCCTCACCCGGAACCGACAGCGCGCCACGGTCCGGGCCCGGCAGCTGCCCGGCATAGAAGTTCAGCCCCACCAGCCGCGTCCCCGCGTCGTTGAGCGCCGCGCGCAGTGCGTCCAGCTCCGCCTGCTCCGGCACCGGGGCATCCACCCACGGCCACCACAGCTCCACCGCTGTGAAACCCGCCGCCCGCGCGGCCGCCGGCCGCTCCAGCAACGGAAGCTCGGTGAACAGGATCGACAGATTGACGTTGAAGCGCGTGTCCGGGAAACCCATAACGGCGGCGCTCCTTCCGGATAGTGGAACTGTTTTTCTGCTTAATGGAACACTGCCTGGCGGGCTCGGAGGCTGTCAAGGGGGCCCCGGGGCAATTTCTGGTGGCCGGGCCGAACCGCGCGTAGGTTGAGCGGCGTGCGATTGAGAGTGGAATTCACGACGGAACCGTTCGATCTGGACGAGGCGCCGGCGCATGCGGTGGTGGCGCGGGACGTCGTCACGGGCGCCGAGCTGGACGCCGTGGACGTCGGCCCGTTCGGCAATACGGCCGAGGGCGACGCCGACCGGGTGCTCGATGCGGTGAACGCCCTGCTGCGCGAATCCCTGCAGGCGGGTGCCACCAGGGTCTCCCTGCAGGTCAATGTCATCGGTGAGGCCGGGCCGGGCGAGGGGGACGCGACATGACGGATCCCGCCGACCACCCCTTCGTCCAGGCGGTCAAGCCGCTGGTCGACGCGATGGGCGGACAGATGGTCGCGCCGGACCTGGCCGAGGGCGACGATGTCGTCCTGGCCTGGGAGGGGCAGGACCGGGTGGCCGTACGGCTCCCGCATCTGTCGGACTCGCTCGATCACCTCCTCGCCGAGCTCCAGCGCCGGCACGGGGTGCCGCTGGCGGAGCTGGACCGTAAGACCAAGCAGTCGGTCGTGCGGATCCTGGAGTCCCGCGGCGCCTTCTCGGTCCGGCACGGAGTGGAGACGGTCGCCAGTGCTCTCGGGGTGAGCCGCTTTACCGTGTACAACTACCTGAACAGGGAGAACGCCGCGAAGGACGCCGACTGAGGGCAGTCGGTCACGGCCCCGTCGCGGCCGCCGGAGCCGCCGTCCCGCAGCACCGGACGGCGGCTTTTGTGTCGCCGAGTTTTCAACAAAGTGTTGACGTGATGTTGCCAGGGGTCTTAGCTGTTTCCAGCCAAGCAGAGCTGTCCAGCACCACCAGGCCACGGAGGCTTCCCGTGTCTTCGAGTTCACCGCGCTCGACGGGGGACACCCCCGTGCCCCCCGCGGGGCTCACCCGGTTCAACACCGCCGACGACGGTACGGCGCGCGCCGCACTGCACGAGGTGTGCGCCAGCCGGGCATGGGGCGAGCGGATGCTCGCCCGGCGCCCCTACGCCACCACCGACGCCCTGTTCGCCGCGAGCGACGCCGCGATGGCCGAGCTGACCGCGGCGGATCTGGCCGAGGCGATGGCCGGGCACCCGCCCATAGGCCGGCCGAAGCCGGGTGATCCGACCTCGCGACGCGAGCAGAGCGGCATGGCGGGCGCCTCCGACGCGCTCAAGGCGGAGATGCTCGAACTCAACCTGGCCTACCAGGAGAAGTTCGGGCATGTCTTCCTGATCTGTGCCTCCGGCCGCACCGGAGAACAGATGCGTGACGCGGTCCGTAACAGGATCGACAACACGCCGGAACAGGAACGAGAGATCGTTCGTGCGGAACTCGGCAAGATCAACCGCATTCGTCTGACCCGTATCGCGGAGCACGCAGAAGGAGACGCAGCATGAGCAGCGAGACGGCCGCACCGACGTCGGTGTCCACCCACATCCTGGACACCAGCGTGGGCCGCCCCGCGGAGGGCGTCGCCCTCACGCTCTCGGTGCGCTCCGGCAGCGACGGCGCCTGGACCGCCCACGGCGCGTCCACGACCGACGCGGACGGACGCTGCAAGGACCTGCCGGCCCTGCCGGACGGCACCACCCATGTGCGCCTCGACTTCGCCGTCGAGGAGTACTTCGTTTCAAACAAGCACCGCGCTTCACACCAGCAAGCCGAGGAACAGCAGGACGCCCCCCGCGTAAGGGACAGCGGAGCTTTCTTCCCGGAGGTGGCAATCACCTTTGCCGTCCAGCCGGGCGAGCACTATCACGTACCGCTGCTGCTCAACCCGTTCGGCTACTCCGTATACCGAGGGAGCTAGCACCGACATGACAGCCCATTCCCGCCCGGCCCGCCCGGTGATGCTCGGCCAGAACCAGTACGGCAAAGCGGAGAACCGCGTCGTCAAGATCACCCGTGACGGCGACACCCACCACATCAAGGACCTGAACGTCTCGGTGTCGCTCTCCGGCGACCTGGAAGAGGTCCACCTCTCCGGTTCCAACGCCCACTGCCTGCCGACGGACACGACCAAGAACACCGTGTACGCCTTCGCCAAGGAATACGGGATCGAATCGGCCGAGCAGTTCGGCATCCACCTGGCCCGGCACTTCGTCAGCAGCCAGGAGCCGATCCACCGGGCCCGTATCCGCATCGAGGAGTACTCCTGGGAGCGGATCGCCACCTCCGACGCCAACTCCCGCTTCATCGGCGCCGACGAGGTCCAGCACTCCTTCGTCCGCAAGGGCCAGGAGACCCGCCTGACCGAGATCACCTATGACGGTGAGCGGTGGCAGGTCATCTCCGGCCTCAAGGACCTCGTGGTGATGAACTCCACCAACTCGGAGTTCTGGGGCTACATCAAGGACAAGTACACGACCCTCAAGGAGGCCTACGACCGCATCCTCGCCACCGAGGTGTCCGGCCGCTGGCGGTTCAACTGGACCGACGACGAGCAGCGGATGCCGAACTGGGAGCGTTCGTACGAGCAGGTCAAGAAGCACATGCTGCAGGCCTTCGCGGAGACCTACAGCCTGTCGCTCCAGCAGACCCTGTACCAAATGGGGGCGCGCGTCATCAACAACCGGTCCGAGATCGACGAGATCCGCTTCTCGCTCCCGAACAAGCATCACTTCCTGGTGGATCTGGAGCCGTTCGGGCTCAAGAACGACAACGAGGTCTACTACGCGGCGGACCGCCCGTACGGCCTGATCGAAGCCACTGTTCTGCGCGACGGTGTCGAGCCCAAGATCCCGGTGGATCTGACGAACCTCTGAGCGGCTCCGACGCAACGCCGTGCCGTGCGTTCCCCTCCCCACCCCGCAGCGGGGAGGGGAGCGCACATCCTGAGGGGAACGACCCATGGCACAGCACCCGCACGACCCGCACCACCCCGCGTCCCCGGTCCATCCGGTGGACGAGAAGCCGGCGGCCAGGCGGCTCGTCCCGGCCGCGCTCCAGCACATCGCGGCCATGTACGCCGGTGTCGTCACCCCTCCGCTCATCATCGGCCAGGCCGTCGGCCTGGACACCGCGGGCCGGACCCGGCTGATCGCCGCGAGCCTGCTCATCGCCGGGCTCGCCACGCTGCTGCAGACCCTCGGCCTCCGCCGGTTCGCCGGCAACCGCCTGCCGTTCGTCAACGCGGCCAGCTCCGCCGGCATCACCCCGATGCTGGCCATCGCCGAGACCACCGCCCGCGGCCATCAACTCCCCGCGATCTACGGGGCGGTGATGGTCGCCGGAGCCTTCTGCCTCGCGGTCGGCCCCTTCTTCGGCAAGCTGCTCCGCTTCTTCCCGCCGCTGGTCACCGGTGTCGTCATCACCCTCATCGGGGTCACGCTGATGCCCGTACCGGTCGGCTGGGCGCAGGGCGGCGACGCACAGGCCGCCGACTTCGGCGCCATGAAGTACCTGGCGCTCGCCGCCTTCACCCTGGTGGTGATCCTGCTCGTCCAGCGCTTCACCCGGGGCTTCGTCAAGCAGATCGCGCTGCTGATCGGCCTGGTCGCCGGCACCCTCGCCGCGGTCCCCTTCGGGATGGCGAGCTTCGACGGGCTGCGCTCGGCCCCGGTCGTCGCGCTGCCCACCCCGTTCTCCTTCGGCGCCCCCGAGTTCCAGCCCGCCGCGATCCTCTCGCTGTGCATCGTGATGCTGGTGCTGATGACGGAGTCGTCGGCCGGCATGCTGGCCCTCGGTGAGATCTGCGACCGCCCGGCCACCGGCGCCACCCTCACCCGCGGACTGCGCACCGACGGCCTGGCCACTCTGCTCGGCCCCGTCTTCGGCGGCTTCCCGACCAGCGCCTTCGCGCAGAACGTCGGGGTGGTCTCGCTGACCCGGGTCCGCAGCCGGTATGTCGTCGCGCTGGCCGGCGCCACCCTGCTGGTCCTGGGCGCGTTCCCGGTCCTGGGCGCGGTGGTCTCGCTGGTGCCGATGCCGGTGCTCGGCGGCGCGGGCATCGTGCTGTTCGGATCGATCGCGGTCAGCGGTATCCGTACGCTCTCCGCCGCCGGTCTCGACGACAGCTCCAACATCATCCTGGTGGCCGTGTCGCTCGGTGCGGGCATCATCCCGCTCGCGGCACCCACCTTCTACGCCGACTTCCCCGCCTGGGCACAGACCGTGCTCGGCTCCGGGATCAGCGCCGGAGCCCTGACCGCGGTCGCGCTCAACCTGTTCTTCCACCATCTCGGCACCCGGAGCACCCCACGGGCAGCGGTACTGTCAGCCGCCTCGTCCGGCTCCGGCACTCAAATCCCCTAGGGCCATGCCGTGCCCACCGCCAGTACCGAAAGAAGGAACCGCACCATGGCTGCACCGGCATCCCCTGACAGCGCGGTGAAGCAGCGCCTCGTCATCGAGAACTGCGCCATCGCGACCGTCGACGCCCACGACACCGAGTACGCCACCGGCCATGTGGTCGTCGCCGACCGCGTCATCGAGTCGGTGGGCGCCGGTCCGGCCCCCGAGGGCCTGGAGAACGTGGTCCGCCGGATCGACGGCACCGGACACCTGGTCACGCCCGGCCTGATCAACACGCACCACCACTTCTACCAGTGGATCACCCGGGGCCTGGCCACCGACCACAACCTGTTCAACTGGCTGGTCGCGCTCTACCCGACCTGGGCCCGCATCGACGCCCCGATGCTCGCCGCGGCCACCCAGGGCTCACTCGGCATGATGGTCAAGGGCGGTGTCACCACGGCCTCCGACCACCACTACGTCTTCCCCCGGGGCTCCGGCGACCTCGTCGGCGCGGAGCTCGCGGCGGCCGCGGAGATCGGTGCCCGGATCACCCTGGCCCGCGGCTCCATGGACCGCAGCGAGAAGGACGGCGGGCTGCCCCCGGACTTCGCCGTCGAGACCACCGAGGGCGCGCTGCTGGCGACCGAGGAGGCCATCGACACACACCACGACGCCTCCTTCGGCTCGATGGTGCACATCGCCGCCGCGCCCTGCTCGCCGTTCTCCGTCTCCACCGAACTCATGCGGGAGGGCGCCGCGTTGGCCCGCCGCAAGGGCGTACGGATGCACACCCACGGCTCGGAGACCGTGGAGGAGGAGAAGTTCTGCCACGAGCTGTTCGGCATGGGCCCGACCGACTACTTCGAGTCGACCGGCTGGCTCGGCGACGACGTGTGGATGGCGCACTGCGTCCACATGAACGACTCCGACATCGCCGCCTTCGCCCGCACCGGCACCGGCGTCGCGCACTGCCCGTCCTCCAACGCCCGCCTCGCGGCCGGGATCGCCAGGGTCCCCGACATGCTGGCGGCCGGCGTCCCGGTCGGCCTCGGCGTCGACGGCACCGCCTCCAACGAGTCCGGCGAACTCCACACCGAGCTGCGCAACGCACTGCTCATCAACCGCCTCGGCGCCCACAAGGAGGCCGCCCTCAACGCCCGCAAGGCGCTGCGGCTGGGCACCTACGGCGGCGCGCAGGTCCTCGGCCGGACCGCCGAGATCGGTTCGCTGGAGGCCGGCAAGCTCGCCGACCTGGTGCTGTGGAAGCTGGACGGCCTCGGCCACTCCTCCATCGCCGACCCGGTCACCGCGCTGGTCTTCGGCGCCGCCGCGCCGGTCACCCTCTCCCTCGTCGGCGGCCGGCCGGTCGTCGAGGACAACCACCTCAGCAACGTCGACGAGGACGCCATCGCCCGCACCGCGCGGGCGGAGGCACAGCGTCTGGCCCGGATCGCCGCCGAGGGCTGACCCCCACGGCGCGGTCCCAAGACCGGCGCACACCCCAGACTCGGCCGGGAGGGACGGCTCCCGGCCGGGCTTGTGGATCCGAGCGGGATCCACAAGCGCCGGACCCCGGGGGTGCGGGAACTCCCGTACCCCCGGGGCCGGTAGGCCCGGCCACCACCGTCCACGCGCCACAAGCGCGCCCTGCCGCACCACGCTCACCAGGCGAACTTCCCGCGGTACGCACCACATGGCAAGCCCTCCGTGACAGCCTCGCTCGCCGGCCCCCGGCGACGCAGAAAACGAAGGAGGCCCGCAGTGGCCGCAATGACCGGGCAGAAGTCGGAGGGGGACCGGAAGCATCCGGTCGACGAGACCCTCCCGCCCTTGAAGATGTTCACCAGCGGCCTCCAGCATGTGGCCGCGATGTACGCGGGTGTGGTGGCCCCGCCGATGATCGTGGGCCCGGCCTGCGGGCTGAACGCCACCGAGACCGCCTTCCTGATGGGCGCCAGCCTCTTCACCGCGGGCATCGCCACCCTCCTCCAGACCCTCGGCTTCTGGAAGGTCGGCGCCAAGCTCCCCTTCGTCAACGGCGTCTCGTTCGCCGGTGTCACGCCGATGGTCGCCATCGGCAAGGCCCAGAGTCCCGACAACGCCCTCCCGATCATCTTCGGCGCGGTGATCGTCGCCGGTGTGCTGGGATTTCTCGTCGCGCCCTACTTCTCCAAGCTCGTACGGTTCTTCCCGCCGGTGGTCACCGGCACCGTCATCACCCTGATCGGCGTCTCGCTGCTGCCGGTGGCCTTCAACTGGTCCCAGGGCGGCAACGACCGGGCCCCGGACTACGGTTCGCTGACGAACATCGGGATGGCCGCGCTGACGTTCCTGATCGTGCTGGTGCTGCGCCGGGTGCTGCGCGGCTTCCTCCAGCAGATCGCCATCCTGCTCGGTCTGATCGCCGGCACGCTGATCGCGATACCCGTCGGCATCACCAACTTCTCGGCGCTCTCGGAGGCGTCCCTGGTCGGCTTCCCGACGCCGTTCCACTTCGGCGCCCCGCAGTTCGACATCGCCGCGATCGTCAGCATGTGCATCGTGATGCTGGTCTGTATGACCGAGTCGACGGCCGACATGCTCGCCCTCGGCAGGATCGTCGGCCGTCCGGCGGACGAGCGCACCATCGAGGGTGGACTGCGCGCCGACACCCTCGGCACCGCTCTCAGCCCGCTGTTCAACGGTTTCGCCAACAGCGCCTTCGCCCAGAACATCGGCCTGGTCGCGATGACCAAGGTGCGCAGCCGCTTCGTCGTGGCGACCGGCGGTCTGATCCTGATCGTGCTGGGGCTGTGCCCGGTGGCCGCCTCGGTCATCTCGCTGGTCCCGCTGCCGGTCCTCGGCGGCGCCGGCATCGTGCTCTTCGGCTCGGTGGCCGCCAGCGGTATCCAGACGCTGGCCTCCGCCGCGATGGAGAAGGGGGACAACGCCCTGATCGTCGCGGCGGCCGTCGGTATCGGGCTGATCCCGATCGCCGCGCCGGACTTCTACCACCACCTCCCCAAGGACCTGCTGGTCGTCCTGGACTCCGGCATCAGCACCGGCTGTCTGGTCGCCATCGTCCTCAACCTCGCCTTCAACCACTTCGGACGGAAGACGGCAGAGGGGGACGCCGCGGACGAGGACACGGCGCACGAGGACACGGCGGACGGTACGGCCGCGGCCGCCCATGGCGACCCGGAGACCCCACCGCAACCCGCCCCCGGCACCACGGACGAAGCCGGCGCACCCGCGGCGGCGCCCGCCCACTGACGCCGGGGCGGACCGACGGCCCGTAGGGGAGCGGCATGCGGCGCTTCGCCACGGGCCGTCGGGCGTGACGCGGGCGGTGTGCGGGTGTGCGGGTGTGCGGGTGTCGGGTGTGAGGGCGTGCGTTCTGCGGCCTGCGGGTGTCAGTCGATGTGGTAGCTGTCCCCGTAGACCTTCCAGGTCAGCGGGGTGTGCAGCGCGAGGTTGCCGTTCTTCAGGAACACCCGCTGCGCGGTGTCGACCCGGCTGGTGTCGCTGTGCGCCTCTTCCTGCCGCATCGCCCACACCCGGGCGTCGAGGAAGGCGTTGAGGTAGGTCTTCTCGTCGCCGCCCCGGGACGGCGGATCGGCCTTGGCCAGGGCCCGCTCGCGGATGGCGGGGAAGCCGGTCCGGTCGTCGCCGCCGCCGTGCACCACGAGCGCGTCGTAGTACGCGAACTGGCCCAGCGCCCCGATGCCGTCGGCCTTGCCCTGCTCGACCGCCGGGCCGAAGTAGAGCCGGTCCCGCTCGTCGTTCTGGGCCTTCTGGAAGGCGGGGTCCCGGGCGGCCTTCTTCCAGTCCCCGGGGTAGCCGGGGTCCAGCCCGTCGTGCGAGTCGCCGCCGTCCACCTCGCGCAGGGCGGGGAGGTACTTGGCCAGCACGTTGTCCGGCTTGCGGCGGGTGTAGAGCTCGACGAGTTCGCGCATGTCGTGCGTCCCGGACGTGAAGCCGATGATGCCGCCGGTGTAGCCGCGGCCGTCGCCGATGTCCTCGATGTACCCGTACTGGGCCTTCCAGTCCAGGGAGGAGTTCTCCGCGCTGGAGACCAGCTGCATGGCGATCTCCTTCTTCGCCGGGTCGTCGAGGTCCGTGGCGGCGCGCACCGGCGCCGGGGCGTGGTGCGCCGCGGCCGGACGGTGCGGGGCGTCCCGGAGCGTGGTGGCGGCGACGGCGGTGGCCGGCACGACGAGCAGGGCGAGGCCCAGGGCGACGCGGGTGGTGGTCCTGGGCAGGGTCCGGCCTCTCGATCGGGTGCGCATGGAGTCCTCCAGTCGGAGCGGGCCGTGGGTTCCGCAATCGTTAGGAAGCTTTCCTACCAGGCTGGCGAGGTGTCGTATACCCGTCAAGGCTGCCCCCGACCGCCCCGTCCCGCGAGTTGTCCGGGGCGGTCAACACGTCCGGGAGCCCGGCGCGCCCCGCCGGCCCCGCGGGGATTCAGCCCAGCAGTCCGCGCAGCAGCTCGCGGATGCCCGGTCCCGGGTCGAAGTCCTCGGTGGGGAAGGCGAGTTGGTGGAAGGCGACGCCGTCCATGTAGTCGAAGAGGATCTCGCAGTGCCGCCGCGGGTCCGGTGAGCCGAAGCGCCGCAGCCACTCCGCCCCCCAGCCGACGACGGTCTCGCGGCCGCGGGTGAGCGTCGGGCGGAGCTCGGGGCGGGCGGTGGCCTCCAGGTAGAGCGCGAAGCGGGCGGCGGTCCTGGCCCGCTCGGGACCGGTCGCGTACCGGAGGAACCGGGTGACGGCGTCGGCGAGTTCACCGGCGTCGGCCGGGGCGGCGGCCGCGGCGAAGTTCTCCCAGTCGCGGCGCTCCAGGGCCTGGAGGTGGTCGACGATGCCGTCGATCAGGGCCGCCCGGTTGCGGAAGTAGTTGGAGGTGGTGCCCGACGGCACTCCCGCTGCCGCGTCGACGGCCTGGTAGGTCAGCCGCCGCGCGCCCTCGCTCCCCAGTACCTGGATTCCCGCGTCCAGTACCTGCTCCCGCCGTCGTGCCACCCTGAGCGCCCTTCGCCATGACTTTTACTATGTTTGTAGTGCCGATCTACTACAGACATAGTACCGTGCCGGCATGACCCGGAAACAGCGCACGGCGGCCGTCGTCGGCGGCGGCATCGGCGGGCTCGCCACCGCCCTCTCCCTCCGTGAGAGCGGCTGGTCGGTCCACGTCTTCGAACGTGCCCGCAGCCTCCCCACGGCCGGTACCGCCCTCGGGCTGTGGCCCACCGCGCTGGGCGCCCTGGACGCCCTCGGGGTCGGCGCGCAGGTGCGCTCGCTGAGCCGGCCGCAGACCTCGGGTGCCTTCCTGCGGCCCGACGGCGGCCGGATCGCCACCCTCGACGTCGAGGCCATGAAGCGGCGCACCGGCGAAGTGGGCCGTCTCATCTCCCGGCCCGATCTGCTCGCCCTCCTGCAGGAAGCGGCGGGGGAGGTCACCTTCGGCGAACGCATCGAGGACCTCGGCGCGCTGGACGGCTCGTACGACGTGGTGATAGCGGCCGACGGCCTCAACAGCGCGGCCCGTACGGCACTGTTCGGCCCGCGCCACCGCGCCCGGTACGTCGGCGCCTCCTCCTGGCGCGGCACGGTCGACGGGGAGATCGGGAGCATCACCGAGACCTGGGGTGAGGGCCGCCGCTTCGGCATCACGCCCAGCTCGGGCGGCCGGACCAACTGGTTCGCCTGTGCCGTCGTGCCCGAGGGGCAGCGCGACCCGGGCCGGGAGGCCGCCACCCTGCGCGAGTGGTTCGGCCACTGGCACACCGGAGTGCGCGACATCGTGGACCGGCTGACGGAGGACGGGGTGCTGCGCCTGGACCTCTACTACCTCGATCCGCCGCTGCCCTCCTACGTCCAGGGCCGTACGGCCCTCATCGGCGATGCGGCCCACGCCATGACCCCGGACCCCGGACCTCGGCCGCGGCGCCTGCGAAGCGCTCGTCGACGCCGTGGAGTTGACGCGGGCCCTGACGGCCGCGCCGGATGCGCCGGCCGCGCTGCGTGCGTACGACCGCGCCCGGCGCCCGGCGACCCAGCGGCTGGTGCGTACCGCGCGGCTGATGAACCGGATGGCCCACGCCCGGCGGCTGCCCGGCCTGCGGAACGCCGCGATGCGGACCGCGATGACGGTCGGCGGTGCGCTGGGCTGAACCGGGCCGCCGGTCCATCCGACGGCCCGGTACGGCGGATCGCGTCAGGGGCGGGGCGCGGCGAGCACCTCGGCGAGCTGCTCGGTCATCCAGTCGAGTTCGTCGGCCGCGATGACCAGGGGCGGGGCCAGGCGGATCGTGGAGCCATGGGTGTCCTTGGCGAGGATGCCCCGGGCCAGGAGCCGTTCGCAGGCCTCGCGCCCCGACATGAGCTGCGGGTCGATATCGATACCGCTCCAGAGCCCACGGCTGCGGACGGCGCGCACACCGTGGCCTATGAGCGCTTCGAGACGCTCGCGGTGCTGCGCGCCGAGCCGGGCGGCCCGGGCCTGGTACTCGCCGGTCCGCAGCAGCTCGACGACGGTGTGGCCGACGGCGGCGGCCAGCGGGTTGCCGCCGAAGGTCGAGCCGTGATTGCCGGGCCGGATGACGCCGAGGGTCTCGCGGCGGGCGACCACGGCGGAGAGCGGCACGATGCCGCCGCCGAGGGCCTTGCCCAGGATGTACATGTCCGGGGTGACCCCTTCGGCGTCGCAGGCGAAGGTGGTGCCGGTCCGGCCGAGACCCGACTGGATCTCGTCGGCCACGAACAGGACGTTCTCCCGGCTGCACAGCTCACGCACCGCCGGGAGGTACCCCTGCGGCGGGATCACCACGCCCGCCTCGCCCTGGATCGGTTCGAGCAGCACCGCCACCGTGTGCTCGTCGACCGCGGCCGCCAGTGCGCCGGCGTCTCCGTAGGGGACGGTGCGGAAGCCGGGCGTGAACGGGCCGAAGCCCTCCCGAGCGTCGGGGTCCGTCGAGAAGCTCACGATCGTGGTGGTGCGCCCGTGGAAATTCCCGTCGGCGACGATGATGTTCGCGCGGTCCGCGGGTACGCCCTTGACCTCGTAGCCCCACTTCCGTGCCACCTTGAGCGCGGTCTCCACGGCCTCGGCGCCGGTGTTCATCGGCAACACCAGGTCCATCCCGGCGAGTTCGGCGAGGTCCCGGCAGAACGGGCCGAGCCGGTCGTTGTGGAAGGCGCGGCTGGTCAGGGTGAGGCGTGCGAGCTGTTCCCGGGCCGCGGCCAGCAGCCGGGGGTGCCCGTGGCCGAAGTTGAGCGCCGAATAGCCGGCCAGGCAGTCCAGATAGCGGCGGCCGCCGACGTCGGTCACCCATGCGCCCTCGCCGGAGGTGAGGACCACCGGCAGCGGGTGGTAGTTGCGGGCCGTGGCGGTCTCGGCGAGGTGGAGGTGCTCCCGGGCCTCGGGGGCGAGCGGAAGGTCGCCGGCGGTGTCGGTGGCGGTCATGTGCGGGTCCTCGTTCCTGAGTACGCGGGTGCGGGGGGTGCGGGAGGTGTGGGCGGTGCGGGAGGTGTGGGCGGTGCGGGAGGTGCCAGGGGCATGGAGGTGTCAGTGCTGTGGGATGAACTGCTCCGCGGCGGCCAGATAGCCGGCGAGCAGGGCGTGGGCGACGTCCCGCACCCGTTCGTCGGGCGGCAGGAACGTCGGGGAGTGCAGTTGCTCGGTGCCGCCGTGCGTCCCCACGAACAGCATCAGTGAGGGCATCCGCTCGGAGAAGTACGAGAAGTCGTCCGCGCCCGCGGACCGCAGGTCGGCGTCGACCTTCAGGCCGAGTGAGGCGAGCAGCGGCCGGGTCGCGGCGGTCAGCGTCGCGTCGTTGTCGAGCACCGGCTCACCCCGGGTGATCCGGACCTCCGCGGTGCAGCCGTACGCCTGGGCCACCAACTCGGCGGTCTCCACCAGCCGTTCATGGATGACCTCGCGGTCGGCCGTCCGCATCGCGCGCAGGGTGCCGCTGGCCTCGGCGGAGCCGGGGACGACATTCGCCGCGGTCCCGGCGGCGAGCGTGGTGACGCTCAGCACGACGGACGACATCGGGTCGATCCCGCGGCTCACCAGGCTCTGCAGGGCGACCACGACATGGGCGAGGGTGACGACGGGGTCGCGGGTGAGGTGCGGGTAGGCCGCATGGCCGCCGCGGCCCCGGACGGTCACGGTGAACTCGTCCGCCGAGGCGTTGACACCACCGGCGGTGCAGGCGACGGTGCCCGCCGCGAGCAGCGGCTGGACATGCGCCCCGACGGCCGCCCGGCACTGCTCCCGTTCGAGGATCCCGTCCTCGGTGACGTCCTGTGCGCCGGAGGGATAGGTCTCCTCACGGGGCTGCAGCACGGCGAGCAGCGGGGCCGGGCCGCCGGCCCGGTCCACGGCCCGCGCGAGGGCGACCAGCGCGGCCAGGTGCACATCGTGACCGCAGGCGTGCATTACGCCGGGGTGCTGCGACGCCCAGGGCACACCGGTCTCCTCGTGCACCGCCAGCGCGTCGAGTTCACCGCGGACGGCGACGGCCGGACCGCTGCCGCCGACGCGGACCACGGCGCCGGTGCCGGCGACCTCGGCAGCGGTGTGCCCGCCGGGCAGCGCGGCGAGCACCAGCGCGCGGGCCGCGGCCTCGTCGCCCGACAGACAGGGCCGGGCGTGGAGCTGATGGCGCAGCTCGACGGCGTCGTCCAGCTCCCGTTCGAGCTGTGCGGCGAGGGTGGTCAGGGTGTGGTCGAGGCTCATGCGCCGCCCTCCAGACCGTAGACCCGGCGGGCGTTGTCGTGTCCGATCATGCGGGCCACCCGGACCGCCTCATCGAGGTCCCATTCGCCGCTGCCGACCCACGGCGCCATCGCCCGCAGCATCCCGCGCCGCCACAACAGCGCGCCCAGATGGTGCAGTTCGGGCGGGCCCCAGGCGTCGCTGGAGAAGAGGATCTTGGCGAACGGAGCCAGCTCCAGCGACTCGGCCACCACGGCGTCGGAGCGTACGCCGGTGTAGTTCACCCCGAGCCCGACATCGAAGTAGACATGCGGGAAGACCTGCGCCAGATAGCCGGCGTTGCGATGGAAGGGGTAGCAGTGCAGCAGCATCAGGTCGACCCCGTACGGCTGCACGCTCCTGATGAATTCGGTGAGCAACAGCGGGTCGCAGCGGTGCAGTTCCACGTCCGGATCGCCGTACCCGGCGTGCAGTTGGATGGGCAGCCCCCGGTCGACGCCGGACCACAGGACGAAACGGAGCAGTACCGGGTCGGTGACCCGTACGGTCCCCGTGCGCGCGCACTCGGCCAGCCACTGCCCGGCCGCGGCGGCCACCTCGTGGTCGGCCGGCCGCCCGGGGTCGAAGTCGAAGCCGAACCGGTAGGCGACGATGCTCTTGAGGCCGACCGCGTCGGTGGTCCGTGCGGCGAGGGTCTCGCGGAACCGCTCGGGCAGCTCCGCCGCGGCCACACCGCTGCGGGCCACGTCCTCCAGCACGGACTCCAGCCGTACGACCTCGTCGACGGGGCGACCGGAGGCACTGGCCATCTCGTCGGTGCCGAGGATCTCCGCACCCCCGTAGCCGGTCTCCAGCAGGTAGTGGTCGATACCGGAGGCCGCGAGCAGTCTGCGGGTGATCTCCGCCGCGCCCAGCTCCTGGCGCCGGGCGAGATAGGCCTCCGGCGCGGCGTGCGCGGCCAGGCCGAGGACCGGGGCGCACCAGCGCCGCACCGCGAAGCCGATCTGCGAGTCGAACTGGGTCATCCAGGGCGGGACCGGACGGTCGGACTCGGTGAGCATCAGCTCCAGTTGAGCGCGGTCGACGTCATCGCGGAGCGCGCCGTGGACATGGTGGTCCACGAGCGGCAGTTCGGCGATCGCCGCCGCCAGGGCATCAGTGGACATCGGCGACCTTCCGGATACGTGCGGCGTCGTCCAGCCCGGCCAGCTGCGCGAGCTCGGACCGCTTGACGGACAGATGGGTGGCGAGGAGACGCGGGTCGAACCACGACCGCACGACATCGTCCGATTCGAGGGCGTGCAGGGCCTCTTCGAGGGAGGAGGGGAGGGCGGGGACACCGTCGAGCACCGAGGCGTCGGTGTCCTCCGGCCACACCGTGGGCTCGTCGTAGTCGCGGACCAGCCCTTCCAGCCCGGCGCGGAGGAGGACGCCCAGGGCGAGCCAGGGATTGGCGGTGGCGTCCGCCGCGCGGTACTCCAGGTGGAACTGCCCGGCGGCGTCGCCCCCGGCGAGCTGTGTCGTGGGGCAGATCCGCAGCAGCGACTCCCGGTTGCGCTCGGCCAGGAAGATCCCTCCGGCGCTCCAGCGGTGGGGGGTGAGCCGGAGGAAGGAGACCGGGCTCGGTGCCGTCCAGGCGGTCAGGGCCGGTGTATGGCGCAGGATGCCGGCGGAGAACCGGGCACCGAGCGCGGAGAGGCGGCCAGGGCGCGAGGGGTCGAAGAGGAGCGGACGGCCCTCGGCGTCCTTCAGGCTCAGATGGAGATGGACCCCGTTGCCCACCCCGTCGGGGTCGAGGAGGGGCGCGAAACTGACCGGCAGGCCACGGCGGCGGGCGAGGTCGCGCACCAGCTCCTTGAGCAGCACGGCGCGATCGGCGGCGGACATCGCGGTACCGGGGCGCAGGGTGATCTCGAACTGGCCGTCCCCGTATTCCGGGAGCCAGTTCTCCGGCTGCAGCCCGGCCTGCTCCAGGAGCCGTACGAGGTCCGAGCCGAAGGGCTCCGCCTGGCGGAAGCGCTGCAGCGAGAACGGCGGGCTCGACGGGAGTCCGCCGAGCACGAATTCGTGCTCGATCGCGGCGACCACCTCGATTCCGGTGCGCTCCCGCAGCTCCTCGACCGTGTCGCGGAGGAAGGTGCGCGGACAGCAGGGCCAGGGCTCCCCGTCGGGCAGGGTCTGGTCGGCGAGGTAGAGCCGCAGGGCCGGGGTGTCGCCGTCCGCCGGGATGTCGATCCCGGTGGCCGGATCGGGGATCAGCCGCAGGTCGCCCCGTGAACCGAAGACGTTGTCGGGCGCGATCGGGCCGAACGCCGAGATCGCGAGATCGGCCGGGACCCATCCGGTGCCGGAGCGCAGCGCGGAGGCCTGTTCCGAGGAGGGCACGGCCCGCCCCCGCACCTGCCCGGCCAGATCGCAGGTGGCGACGAAGACGGTGGCGGCGTCGGTCATCGGGGGGTCCTCGGGTGCGGCGCGGAGGGTGGGGGAGGGGCCGGGGACGGTGGCGGGGCCGAGGAGTCCCGGCTCCTTCCCCGTCGTGTGCACCAGGGTCATCGGTTCTCCTTCGTGGATACCCCCGGCTTTGGCCGGGGGAGGAAACGAAGCTCCTGCGGAGCAGGGCAGGGAAAGCCGTATCGCCGCCAGGCGATACGGCGTCCTCCGGGGTCATGGTGAGGGTGTCCCGATTGAGCGCCCGGTCTCAACTGTCGTACCTCTCGGGTAAGTTGGTGATCGTGACGGCAGCAGCGCAGACGTGGGGGGAGACCGGGCGTGCCCGGTACACCTTCCGGTTGCGTGTGTCGTCGACGGCGAACGCTTTGCTGCTGGCGGAGTGGGACCGGTGCCGGTGGGTGTGGAATGAGTGCGTCGCCAAGTCGAAGGCTGTCCATGCGCATAACCGTGTGCATCCCGAGGACAGGCAGACGTGCGGTCCGGTGCAGCTGTCCGCGATGCTGACCGAGCATTCCGTGGCTGTGTGAGGGCGCTTCGGTGCCGCAGCAGCAGTTGATACGCGATTTCGGCAAGTCCCGGGCGAAGGCGATGAAGGACATCAAGGCCCGGTTGCCGATGCGGCAGCGTGCCGGCATGCCGAAGTGGAAGAAGAAGCGTGACGCCTCTCCCACCTTTGAATACACCCGGCGCGGTTTCCGTCTGAAGGACGGCCGTCTGCGTCTGGCAGGCGGGATCGTGCTGACCGTGGTGTGGTCGCGTGACCTTCCGTCCGACCCGTCCTCGGTGCGGGTGTACCGAGACGGTCTCGGCCATTGGTACGCGTCGTTCGTTGTCGAAACCGGGTCCGAGCCACTGCCCGAAACCGGGTGTGTGATCGGCATTGACTGGGGAGTCAAGGAAACCGCGACGACCACCAGCAACGACCCGAAGTTCCTCGCCAAGACCACTATGGCCCGTAAGGCGGCGGATGCCGCGATCAGTGCGACGAAGGCCGCGCTGGTCGAGATGGGCCGTAAGCACGCGCGGAAGGTGCACCTGGTGCACCCGGCACACACCACGATGGATTGCGCAGACTGCGGAGCGAGAGCCAAGCACGCACTGCCCCTTTCCGAACGAACGTATACCTGCACCGCATGCGGAGCCTCCCGGCCACGGGATAAGAACTCCGCCCGCGTGATGTCCCCCAGCTACCGCTGGGAGGTGCCCCCAGCTCCGGGGTGGTCTCAACCCGGCTAGTGCTGATCTTGTAAGCCCTGCCACCTGCTAGGCGTCAGGCAAAGTGAGCTAGGAATTCCCCTCGCTTATGAGGGGGAGGTTTCAAGAGGGCACCTTTCGGTCGGTCGGGTGCGCGTCGGCGACCAGCACGCTGGTCATCCGGGCGCCGATGCGCCGGGTGAGGGAGGGCGCCGCGAGGACGACCGCGACACCGGCCAGGCACCAGGCTGCGGCGATCCAGGGGAAGTAGGTGTACGGCGCACTCTGGCCGGTCGACTGCTGGAGGAAGACGAAGCCCAGATAGCCCAGCCCGGCGACCGGCACCACCAGCTCCCAGCGGGGGATGCGGCCCCGGCCGGAGAGGGTGAAGACGATCACCCCGACCCCGGCGACCGCGTACACCACCAGGACGCACAGCACGCCGATGGTGGCGTACCAGTAGTACGTGTCGAAGGCGGCGGCCCCGGTGCCGTACATCACCGCGGTCAGCGCCGCCGCGACGGCGCCGCACACCCGCAGGGCCGTGGTCGGGGCACCGGTGACGGGGTGGGTGCGGGCGAGGGCGCGCGGCCCGAAGCCGTCCCGGGCCAGCGCCTGGACCATACGGGCGGCCGCCGCCGAGGAGGACAGCGCGGCGGCGAAGGCGGAGGCGACCGCGGTGAAGGCGATGACGAGCGCGAACCAGGTGCCGATGTACTGCCCGGAGAGCGTCGAGAGGGCCGACTCCGCCGCGCCGAACTCGCGCACCCCCTGGGCGTCGGTGCCGAAGCCGATGGTCTGGGCGAACATCATCAGGACGTAGAGGCAGCCGGTCAGCAGCACACTGCCGGCCAGCGCGCGGGGGATGTTGCGCTTGGGGTCGTCGGTCTCCTCACCCAGCGACGCGCAGGCCTCGAACCCGGCCCAGGACAGGAAGGCGAAGACGGTGGCCGTCACCACCGCGCTGTACGTGGTGCCGCCGGCGGTGAACACCGAGAGGTCGAGGCTCTGGTGCCGGGGCGCCGATCCCGTGGTGGCCCGTCCCATGATGACGGCGGCGAGTACCAGCATGGCGAGGATGCCGATGCCCTCCACGATCAGCAGGGTGCGGGCGGTGGTGCGGCCGTCCCGGGAGTTGAGCGCGGTGACGCCGAGGGCCGCGAGGAACGCGACGGCCACCCAGGGCCCGGTGGACCGGATGCCCATCGCGTGCAGGAACGCCTGGGCGAAGACACCGGTCGCGGCGAGGGTGCAGACGAGGAAGGCGAGGTAGGTGCCCAGCAGGGCGAAGCCGCCGAAGAATCCGGCGCGGGGGCCGATGGTGGCCCCGGCCAGGGCGTAGACGGAACCGGCCTGGTTGAAGTGCTGGGTCAGCCGCCAGAAGCCGTAGGCGACCAGGCCGACACCGAGCAGGCCGAGCAGGAAGACGAGGGGGACGGCCTTGCCGACCGTGGTTGCCACTCCGGCCCCGTTGAGGCCCATGGCGAGTGTCGGCCCCATGAGACCGACGGAGAGGGTTAGCGCTTCCCACAAGCGCAGCTTGCGTGTTCGAGGGGGATTCGACACAGGGCGCTCCGAGGAGGAGACGGGGCTGAGTCCACAGCAGCCCGAGCCCCGTCATGAAACATACGTTCCAGGGAGCGCGTCAATAGGAGTGCATGAAATATTCATTTCATGGCGTGGCGTCATTCCATGGTGCGGTCGCCCGACGCCTCCTCAGCGGCCCTCATCCGCTCCTCCGCCGCCGATCCCAGCCGTACGTGCACCGCGGCCACCAGCGCCTCCACCACCGCCACGGGCGCCACGATGCTGTCGAACGGACTGGGCGCCTCGACCCGAACGGGCAGCACGACATCGGCGAACTCGGCCACGGGCGACAGCCATGGATCGGTGAACAGCACGACCCGCGCGCCGCGCTCCTGCGCGAAGCGGGCGAGTTCCACGGTGTCGCGCTGATAGCGCCGGAAGTCGAAGACCACACACACCTCGCGCCGTCCGAGATCCACCCGGAAGCCGCCGTCCCCGCCGGGGGCCGGTATGTGCACCTGTGTGCCCGGCCGCAGCAGCCGCAGATGCAGATCCAGGTACTCGGCCAGAAGACGGGAGAACCGCCCGCCGAAGCTCACGATCCGCTTCGCCGGGTCACAGATCAGCTCGACCGCCCGGTCGAACTCCTGCTCCGGCAGCGCGGCGAAGGTGTGGCTCAAGGCCCCCCGGCCGACCTCCGCCGCCGCCTCGACCAGGTCCGAGGTCGGCGAGGTCTCGCTGATCACCGGCCGCAGGGTCAGCGGGGAGGCCCGGCGCGCCTGCACCTCGTCCCGCAGCGACTGCTGGAACTGCCGGTAGCCCTCGAAGCCGAGCCGGGCGACGAAGCGGACCACGGTCGGCGGGCTCACCCCCGCCCGTCCGGCCAGCCCGGACGTCGACTCCAGGCCCGCCGCGGGGTAGTGCGCCATCAGCGCGCGGGCGATCTTGAGCTCCGCGGGCGACAGGGAACCCTGGACCCGCCGCACACGCTCGGCCACCGTCATCCCCGGCTCCTGGCCCGCGCTCGCGTCCCCGCCCGCGTCCCCGCCCGCGTCCCCGCCCGTGGCCGGCGGCTCACCGTGATCTCCTGGCCGGTCATCCATCCGACTGCCTCTCCACTTGGTGATCACATGACACCACACCGTCCGGGGGCACCCGCCTTGTCGCGCGACGGCGGCCGGAACGCCGTTGTGCCGCGGCTCCCCAACGGAACCGCGGCACAACCGGGACGACGGACGCCGAGCCGGCTCAGACCAGCAGCTCGTACGCGGGCAGCGTCAGGAACTCCGCGTAGTCCGCGTCCAGCGCGACCTTCAGCAGCAGGTCATGGGCCTGCTGCCACTTGCCCGAGGTGAAGGCTTCCTCGCCGATCTCGGCGCGGATGGCGGCCAGTTGCTCCGCGGCGAGTGTGCGCACCAGCTCCGCGGTGGCCTTCTCGCCGTTCTCGAAGACGACACCGGCGTCGACCCACTGCCAGATCTGGGAGCGGGAGATCTCGGCGGTCGCGGCGTCCTCCATGAGGCCGAAGATGGCGACGGCGCCCAGGCCGCGCAGCCAGGCCTCGATATAGCGGGTGCCGACCTGGACCGCGTCGATCAGGCCCTGATAGGTGGGCTTGGCGTCGAGGGAGTCGATGGCGATGAGGTCGGCGGCCGACACCGAGACGTCCTCGCGCAGACGGTCCTTCTGGTTCGGCTTGTCACCGAGCACCGCGTCGAAGGAGGCACGGGCGACCGGGACCAGGTCGGGGTGCGCGACCCAGGAGCCGTCGAAGCCGTCGCCGGCCTCCCGGTCCTTGTCGTTCTTGACCTTGGCGAGCGCCTTCTCGTTGGCCTCGGGGTCACGGCGGTTGGGGATGAAGGCCGCCATACCGCCGATGGCGTGCGCACCGCGCTTGTGGCAGGTGCGGACGAGGAGTTCGGTGTAGGCGCGCATGAACGGCGCCGTCATCGTGACCGCGTTGCGGTCCGGGAGGACGAACTTGGCGCCGCCGTCACGGAAGTTCTTGACGATGGAGAAGAGGTAGTCCCAGCGTCCTGCGTTCAGTCCCGAGGCGTGGTCGCGCAGCTCGTAGAGGATCTCCTCCATCTCGTACGCGGCCGTGATGGTCTCGATGAGGACGGTGGCGCGCACCGTGCCCTGGGGGATGCCGACATAGTCCTGGGCGAAGACGAAGATCTCGTTCCAGAGGCGGGCCTCCAGGTGCGACTCGGTCTTCGGCAGGTAGAAGTACGGGCCCTTGCCGAGGTCCAGCAGGCGCTGGGCGTTGTGGAAGAAGTACAGCCCGAAGTCCACCAGGGCGCCGGGCACCGGCCGCCCCTCGAACTGCAGATGACGCTCTTCGAGGTGCCAGCCGCGCGGCCGCATCACGACGGTGGCGAGCTCCTCGGCGGGCTTGAGGGCGTACGACTTGCCGGACGCGGCGTCCGTGAAGTCGATGCGGCGCTCGTAGGCGTCGATCAGGTTGAGCTGCCCGGAGACGACGTTCTCCCAGGTCGGCGCGGAGGCGTCCTCGAAGTCGGCGAGCCAGACCTTGGCGCCCGAGTTGAGCGCGTTGATGGTCATCTTGCGGTCGGTGGGGCCGGTGATCTCCACCCGGCGGTCATTGAGGGCCGCGGGCGCCTCGGCCACCTTCCAGCTGTCGTCGGCGCGGATCCGCTCGGTCTCCGGAAGGAAGTCCAGCGTGCTGGTCCGGGCGATCTCGGCGCGGCGCTCGGTGCGGCGGGCGAGCAACTCGTCGCGGCGCGGGGTGAACCGGCGGTGAAGCTCGGCGACGAAGGTGAGCGCGGCGTCGGTGAGGACCTCGCCCTGCCGTTCGGGGGTGTGCGCGGGGTCGACTTCGACGATGGCCAGCGGGGACGGCGCTGGTGCGGACATGAGCTGTCACTCCATTCAGCGGCGGTGCCCGGCGGCCGCCGGGACACCGGGCGGCACGGGGTGCCGCGGGCTCCCGGATACGGTCGCGGGCGCCGACTGGGTTCAGGGCGCTTCTGACCAGTGGAGACTAGTTTCCTTATCGCGGAACTTCAATGGTTTGTTGACGTCGAGATTCTCAGGGTCGACAGAAGTGGTGATCGAATGGCTCTCGGTGCCACGGCGGTCACTCTGCATTACTTCCACCCCGGGTGCGGAGACCGCCGGCCAAGGCCCGCTCTCACTCCAGACGGTGAAGATCCTCCGGCGTGTCGATGTCGTAGGGCTCGGCGATGTCGGAGCACTCGACGAGGGTGAGGGCGTCCGCATACCGCTGGAGGTAGCCGCGCGCCCCGCGGTCGCCCTCCGCGCCCGCCGCGATGTCCGCCCAGCGGTCGGCGCCGAAGAGCACCGGGTGGCCGCGCCGGCCGTCGTACGCCGCGGAGGCGAGCGAGGCGCGGCCCTCGTACGCCGCCACCACCCGCGCCACCGCCGCGGCACCGATGCCCGGCTGGTCCACCAGGGACACCACCACCGCGTCCGCCTCGGAATCCGCCAGCGCGGCCAGGCCCACACGCAGTGAAGAGCCCATGCCCTGGGCCCAGTCCGGGTTCTCCGAGAGGCCGTACGCCGCGAGTTCGGCCCGTTCGCGCACGGCAGCGGCGGCCGCACCCAGCACGATGTGCACAGGGTGGCAGCCGCCGTCCCGCAGGGCCCGTGCGGCGTGCTCGACCAGTGGCCGTCCCCGGTGGTCGAGCAGCGCCTTGGGCCGTCCCCCCAGCCGCCGCCCGCCGCCCGCGGCGAGCAGCAGACCCGCCACCCTCCCCTCGGGCCGCCCGGCGTTCCGCGTCCCCTCAGGGGCGTCCGGCCGGGCCCGGTGCCGCTGTTCTCGTGGGTCTTTCGGTGCTGTCGGTGCCATGGGGACTGCTTACCCCATGGCACCGTGCCCCGTGGCCCGTTGGGGCGTGGCCGGCCGGGTCAGGCCGCGTCACCGGCGGCCCGTGGCCGGGGGATGTGCGGTCGGAACCGGTCGCGCAGATGATGTGTGCGTTCCTCCGCCCGTCGGCGCTCGGCGACATAGCGGTCTATGTGCTCCATCGTGATTTCCGATGCGTCGGACAGGCCGTACGCGCGGCAGATGAGTTGTACGACGCTGACGCGACGGGGGTTCGAGCCGTTGCCGGGGCCGGAGTTGGGCTCCATGGCATTCTCCGATCCAGTGATATGCCGGATATTTCCTTGAAAGGGAGAATGCTCCACCGTGTCCCGCCATACGCATCGGATCACGTCTGCCCACACCAAAGGGTGTCCGGGGGAACGTATGTGCCGACGCGTCATCAAGCCATTTCCGGGCACCGCGCGTCAGGGCGGTACGCGGAGGGTCCCGGCCGCCAAATCCCGTCGCGAAACCGGCCCTTCGGACAAGGCGCCATGTTCGTCACCGGCGATGTGAGGGTGTGGCGCCTGGCCGGATAAGGTTCATCCCCGTTGCGGACATCGTGGCCGTCGTGCCGAAGTGGCGGGCCTTTTTGAGTCGGGGGACCCAGTAGTGGTGAACAATGCGGGCGGATCCGGAATCTTCCAGCCGCTGGAAGGTGACGATCCGCGGGCGATCGCGGGCTACCGCCTCACGGCGAGGCTCGGCTCCGGTGGCATGGGGAAGGTCTATCTCTCCTACACGCCCGGCGGGCGGCCGGTGGCCATCAAGGTGATCCGCCCCGAGTTCAGCGAGGACGCGGAGTTCCGCCGCCGCTTCAAGCAGGAGGTGCAGTCCGCGCAGCGCGTGCAGGGCCTGTTCACCGCGCCGGTCATCGACAGCGACGCCGAAGGCCCCAGCCCCTGGCTCGCCACCGCGTACGTACCCGGCCCCTCGCTCGCCGCGGCGGTCGCCGGGCACGGCAAGCTGCCGGTGCCGACCGTGCTGCTGCTGGTCGCCGGGATCGCCGAGGCGCTGCAGGTCATCCATGGCGCGGGCATCGTGCACCGCGATCTGAAGCCGTCCAACGTGCTGCTGGCCGCCGACGGCCCGCGCGTCATCGACTTCGGTATCGCCCGCGCCGCCGACGCCACGTCCCTGACCAGCAGCGGCGTCACCGTCGGCACCCCCACCTTCATGGCGCCCGAGCAGGCCGCGGGCAGCACCATCAGCCCCGCCACCGATGTCTTCGCGCTCGGCCAGGTCGCCGCCTACGCGGCCATAGGCACCCCGGCGTTCGGTGAGGGCACCTCGCACGGAGTGCTCTACCGCATCGTCCACGAGGAGCCGGATCTGACCGGACTCCCCGACGAGCTGCGGGAGTTGGTGACCCGCTGTCTGTCCAAGGAGGCGTCGGACCGGCCCTCCGTCGCCGAGGTGATCGCGCTGTGCGGCGCGGCCTCCGGCCAGACGCAGCTGCGCCGCCCCGAGGAGTGGCTGCCCACCGCCGTCGCCGCCGACATCACCACACGGGCCGCCGCGCCCGCGCCCGCACAGACGCCGCCGCCCCCGCTGGAGGCGCCCACCGCGGCCGCTCCGGCCCAGCCGCCGAACCCGCCCGCCCCGTCGCCGGGCCGGCCGACGCAGCCGCCGGCCCCGCCCACGGCGCCGGTCGCACCGGTGCCGACCGAGCTGAGCCACCCGCAGACCCCGCCGCCCGGCTTCGGCCCGGCGGCCTACGCGCCGACCGTCGCCGGGACCGGCGCGCCGACGGCCACCGGACCGACCGCCGCAGTACCGACCGCCGCCGTACCGACGGCCACCGGACCGGCGGTGACCGGCCCGACCTCCGCCGTGCCCGCCCCGCAGCCGCCGAAGAAGAAGCGCAAGGGGCTGATCGCGGTCCTGGCCGTGGTCTGTCTGCTGGCCTTCGCGGGCGCCGGCGGCGCCCTCGTCTACACCTTCATGAAGGGCGAGGGCCAGAAGAAGGGCAACCAGTCCGCCGGCGGCAGCAAGACGGCGAACAAGGACTCCTCGCCGACGCCCACCGGGGACCCGACCGCGAGCCCCGGTGACGGCGGGAGCGGCGCCCCGGTGAAGGACCCGACCCCGGTCGACTACAAGACCATCAACCTGCCCGACGACTACCACATTTCGCTGTCCGACGAGCCGGTCCACCCGACCGACTCCGACAACGACACGGACATCGACTTCTCGTACACGGACAACTCCTACACGGACGACGAGGTCGACACCGAGACCGGCAAGCTGGTGCTGCTCAACGCCGGCCAGGAGGGCACGCTCGCCACCTGCCGCAACGAGACCCGGTTCACCGACAGCATCCTGACCAAGCGGCTCTCCAAGGGCGCGCAGATGTGCCTCACCACCAAGTACGGCCATGTCGCGCTGATCACCTTCAAGGGCTACGCCCCGAAGACGGACCCCAGCAGCTACATGACCATCGACGTCCGAGTCTGGCGCAACGCGGTGGAGCCCGAGCAGGAGTCCTGAGACGGGTTGGCTGCGCCTGGCGGGGTGGGGGCGCTGAGCGGCTCTCGGGGGCGCCGGGGGCCCTCGGGGGCTCTGGTGCCGTCGGGGGCCCTGTGCGCGCCGTCGGGCGGCCGCCTGCGCGTGCCTGCGGCATCCTCGGGCCTTCTCGCTGTCTTCGGACCTCCTTCCCGCGCCCGTCCTCCCTGCTTTCCCGGCCGCCCGCGCCCGTCCTCCCGCCCGTACCCCGCTTGCCTGGGCGCTCCCGGCTTCCCCGCCTCGCCACCTCCTCCCCCACCCCGTTAGGGGTGGGCACCTGCGTCACTACACCCGCCCACCCCCCGAAGGGGGGTGGGCGGCGGGGGAAAAAACCTAACGACTTGGTGCGCGATAGGCGACGTCGCCGGCCATAAGTCAGCACAACGGAAGGGGCGGCGCCGGAATCCTCCGGTGCCGCCCCTTCCGGCTGTCTGTCTACGTGCTCAGGAGCCCGACATGGCATCCCCGAACATGGGGTCATCCCCCGAGTTCCCGATGCCGACGGACGACGCACCGAAACTCACCGCGCCGGTGCCCGTGACGCCTCCGTTGGAGCCGCGCAGGACCCACACGGCGCCGTCGTCGCTGTTCTCGCCGCCCGCGCCCACCGACAGATCGGCGCGGCCGTCCTTGTTGTGGTCGGCGAGGTGGATGGCGTCGCCGAACATGTCCGACGACTCGTTGGCGCCCGGGACACCCGAGGTGTCCTGGTTGAAGGACTGGGCGCCGGTCCCCGTCAGGCCGGAGGCGCCGCCGCGCAGCACCCAGACGTTGCCGGCGTGGGGCGCGGAGCCGATGGTCTCGAAGTTCGCGCCGACGGCGAGGTCCGGGTAGCCGTCACCGTTGACGTCGCCCGCGGCGAGTGTGCCACCGAACGAGTCGTCGGACTCGTCCGCTCCCGGCACGCCCGCGGTGTCCTGGCTGAAGACGGCGCTGCGAGTGGTGTCGACGCCCGCCGCACCGCCGTAGAACACGGTGGCGTAGCCACCCTTCGCCGTCTGGTCCGTGACGGAGACGAAGTCGGTGCCGACGACCAGGTCGTCGTGCCCGTCGCGGTCGAAGTCCGCCACGGTGAGCGCGCCCGCGTACCCCGTGCCCGCCTCGGTCTGCAGCGTGGGCCCGGTCGAGGCGCCCCGGTAGACGAAGTTGCCCGCGGAGGACCCCACCACCACGTCGTCCGTCCTGTCGTTGTCGAAGTCCCCGGCGGCCAGCTGGACGGCGCCCTTGGGGTACGCGCCGGACTCGATCTGCGCGTCGAAGCGCAGCTTCCCGGCCGCGCCGCCGGACTTGGTGAAGCCGCCCTTGAAGATCCACACGTCCTTGCCGGTGGAACCGACCGCCAGATCGGCCTTCCCGTCACCGGTGAAGTCGCCGACCGCGAGGGACTGGCCGAACCGGTCGTGGCCCGACGCGTTCGGGTCGCTGATCGTCGTGCCGCCTGACAGGCCGGACGAGCCGCCCCACAGGATGGTGACCGAACCGCCGTCGACGTCGCCGCTGACGTCCTCCAGCGGTGTGCCCACGACGAGATCGCCGTAGCCGTCGTTGTTGAGGTCACCGTGCGCGAGTTCGGTGCCGAAGCGGTCGGAGGTCTCCGAGGCGCCCGGCACGCCGGAGGAACTCTGCGATGTGGTCTTGTGGCGCGCGGCGCTGATACCGCTCGACGAGCCGTAGTTGACGACCACGGCGCCCGCCTTCGCCTTCCCGCCCGCGACAGCACCCGGGGCGCCGGTCGCCAGATCGCGGTAGCCGTCACCGTTGAAGTCGTCGGCGAGGCCCGACGCGGCGGCGCTCGCGCCGCCGGGCAGCGTGATGAGCAGGCCACCGGCCAGTGCGGCCGCGACGGCGGTGGCGCCCAGGACGACGGGACGCCGGGAGCGCTTGTGATGGGGCCGGGACATGAGTTCCTCTCCAGGACATACGTGCGGACTCGGAGATGACCTCTGGTGAGCCTGAAGGGTTGTACGGGAAAGGGGGCCGGCCGCGGAGGAGGGCCGGCGGCGTGAACGCCGAGGTCACGACCGTCGGCGCGCGCCAGGGGCCGGCCCGGACCATGGGCTGGTGTTCCGATGAAGGACGCGCCGCCCAAGGAGGTCACCGCCTGGGAGGCCGAGCGCCACCAGCAGTCCTCGGAACGCACCTGCGTGGAGCACGCGAACGCCGAGCACAAGCAATGGCGAACTCTCCAACGCTTCCTCGGACGCCGCGAGTACTTCGATGAGAGCTACCGAGCCGTCGCCGGCCTGATCTCCGACCGCACCGCCGAAAGATGATCACCCACCAGCCGACCCGCCAGGCCGGCACGCCCCGACCTCAATCGCGCACCACGCCCTAAGGAGCCGTCAGGCATGGGCCACGCCCCCCGGATTCACTCGGTGATCCGGTTTTTTCGCTCTCCGTATGGCGCGATCAGCGCAGAGTGGCGTTAACTGGCCCGCATTGTGGAACGGGCAACGGCTTTGGAGGACGCCGTCGTTGTGGAACAGCTGCAGAGGGACAGACGAGTGACCGGGGTTGAGGGCGACCCACGGGTCCAGGAATTGCGCGGGGCAGTGGCCCGGCTGCGCCGCCAACTGGCCGTACTTCCAGGGGAGTTACCGGACCGGGTGGCCGCCGATGATGAGCTGGCCGCATTGGACGCGATGGTGAGCCACGGGATGCCCGAGGTGCCCCGGCTGCGCCGTTCGCTCCTGCTGATTGCCGGGGCGGTCGGATCGGTGAGCGCGCTGTCACCCGCGCTGGCAGAGGTGCGCGAGGGTATCGACCGTTTCGGCGAGCTGCCGCGCGCTTGGTGACCACCACCGCGCAGCCCGGACCGGAGTCCGGCGCACCGGTGCGCTGACCGGCTCGCGAGCCGGTTGGTTGCGCGCCGCGGCAGAGTCGTGCGCGGACCAGCCCCGTACGCTGCCTGCCCGTCCGCGAAGGGCCGTACGCCGCGCGCGCCCCCGAAGGAGCCATATGCGGGCTGCCTGCCCGCCCGCGAGCCGTACGCCGCCCCCCCAGCCCGCGAGGAGGGCCCGTACGCCACCCGCCCCCGAAGGCCCCGCCCCGTCCCGCTACGCCGGCGTCTGATTCGCGAGGGCCACCGACAGCTGCGCCGCGACGTCCTGCAGGACCGGCACGATCTTGTCCGTCGAGGCCTCGGTGACCCGGCCCGTCGGGCCGGAGATGGAGATCGCCGCCGAGGTGGGGGAGTTGGGCACCGGCACCGCCAGGCAGCGGACACCGATCTCCTGCTCGTTGTCGTCGACGGCGTAGCCGAGGCGGCGGACGTCGGCGAGCGCTTCGAGGAAGCGGTCCGGGTCGGTGATCGTCTTCTCGGTCGCGGCGGGCATGCCCGTACGGCCGAGCAGCGCGCGGACCTCCTCCGGGGGGTGGTTCGACAGCAGGGCCTTGCCGACGCCGGTGGAGTGCGGCAGCACCCGGCGTCCGACCTCGGTGAACATCCGTACCGCGTGCCGGGACGGGACCTGGGCGACATAGACGATCTCGTCGCCGTCGAGCAGCGCCATGTTGGCCGTCTCGCCGGTCTCCTCGACCAGGCGGGCCAGGAACGGCCGGGCCCACGTGCCCAGCAGCCGTGAGGAGCTCTCGCCGAGCCGGATCAGACGGGGGCCCAGCGCATAGCGGCGGTTGGGCTGCTGGCGGACGTAGCCGCAGGCGACGAGCGTGCGCATCAGGCGGTGGATGGTGGGGAGGGGCAGCCCGCTGCTGGTGGACAGCTCGCTCAGGCCGACCTCGCCACCGGCGTCGGCCATCCGCTCCAGCAGGTCGAAGGCGCGCTCGAGGGACTGGACGCCGCCGCTGGCGCCTGGCTTGGCTTCGGCGGCGGAGGTGCTGGCGCTGGACGACGGCACGGAGCGTTCCTTTCGGGGCGGGGCTGATCGGTCTCGGCTGGCACGTGCGGGCGCCGGGCCCGACCGGAGAAGCCTACCGGTCCCCGTACGCCCGCACATGGACTCTCGCACACTCGTTCCCACCGGTCAGGCTTGCTTTGTCCCATGGAGTGAACCGCTGGGCCGGCACCTAGCCGCGATCTCTTGACGGTGCCAGTGGCCATAGCTACGTTCTGCTGCGCGAAACCTACTGTCCATTCTGTGGAATCCTCCAAATCGCTGGAGCGTCATGCGCATTCTCGTCATGAACCCGAACACCACGGCTTCCATGACCGCTTCGATCCGCGCCACCGCCACCGCAGCCGCCGCCCCGGGCACCGAGATCATCGCCACCGAACCCCTGTGGGGGCCGGAGTCGATCGAGGGCCACTTCGAGGGCTATCTCAGCGCCGCGGCCGTACTGGACCGGCTCGCCACCCTCGACCTGGCCTTTGACGCGCTGGTCATGGCCGGATTCGGCGAACCGGGCCGGGAGGGTGCCCAGGAACTGCTGGACGTACCCGTCCTGGACATCACCGAGAGCGCCGCCCAGATGGCGATGATGCTCGGCCACGCCTACGGCATCGTCACCACCCTCGACCGTGCCGTACCGCAGATACAGGACCGGCTGCTGACCGCGGGACTGCTGCAGCGCTGTGCCGCGGTCCGGGGCACCGGGCTCGGCGTCCTGGAGCTGGAGGAGGACGCGGAGCGCACCGTCGAGGTGATCATCGAGACCGCTCGTGACGCCGTCCGGGCCGGTGCCGAGGTGATCTGTCTGGGCTGCGGCGGGATGGCCGGGCTCCAGGAGAAGGTCGCCGCGGCGCTGGGGGTACCGGTGGTGGACGGTGTCGCCGCGGCGGTGAAGTTCGCGGAGGCGGTCGTCGGCCTCGGGCTGACCACCAGTGCGGGCCGCAGCTTCGCGCCGCCCCGCCCCAAGGTCATCGGCTCCTGGCCGCTGAGCGCCCATCTGTCCCCGGGGCGCGCTCAGGGCTCCCCGCGCCCCACTGAATTTTCCGCACAGACATCAGGCATCTGACAACTGACCCCCTAAGCTCCACCCAACCTGCCTGGGAGGACACGTGTCCACACCCCCGAAGCCCCCGCAGCCGGACCCACGTCTCTTCAACGAGGACCTCGCCCCGGCCCCCGAGCGCAAATGGGGCACGTACAGCATCTTCGCGCTGTGGATGTCCGACACCCACGCGATCAGCAATTACGCCTTCGCCTCCAGCCTGTTCGTACTGGGCCTGCCGGCCTGGGAGGTGTTCGTCGCGCTGCTGGCCGGCATCTCGATCGTCTACTGGCTGATGAACCGCATGGGGCACGCCGGGCACCGGACCGGTGTGCCCTATCCGGTGCTCGCCCGCGCGAGCTGGGGCGTCTACGGCGCCAACATCCCGGCGCTGCTGCGCGCCGTCATGGCCGTGGCCTGGTACGGCATCCAGACCTGGCTGGCCTCGACCGCCGTGGTCCTGCTGACCCTGCAGCTCGCGCCGGGCCTGGAGGTCTACCACCACAACTCGGTGCTGGGGCTGTCCACCCTGGGCTGGATCGCGTTCATGGTGATGTGGGGGCTGCAGGCCGTCCTGCTGACCCGCGGGATGGAGTTCATCCGCAAGGTCCAGGACTTCGCGACCGGACCGGTGGTCTGGCTCGTGGTCCTCGCGCTCGCGGTGTACCTCGTCGTCAAGGCCGGCGGTGACATCTCGCTGACCCGCAGCCTCACCGGACTCAGCGGCTCCGCGCAGCTCGAACAGAGCCTCATCGCGGTCAGTCTGACCGTGGCCACCTTCTTGACCCTGGTCCTCAACTACGCGGACTTCGCCCGCTTCACGCCCGACCACCGCTCCTACCGGCGCGGCAACCTGATCGGGCTGCCGGTGAACTTCACCGCCTTCGCGATGGTCGCCGTGCTGGTCACCGCGGGCACCATCTCCGTCTTCGGCGAGGCGATCTACGACCCGGTGAAGGTGATCCAGAAGATCGACAACCCGGTGGTCACCGTCGTCGGCGCGCTGTCCTTCATCGTCGCCACCATCGGCATCAATGTCGTCGCCAACTTCGTCTCGCCCGCCTACGACTTCGCCAATCTCGCGCCGAAGTATCTGAACTTCAAGCGCGGCGGCATGATCACCGCGGTGCTGGCCATCGTCGTCATGCCCTGGAAGCTGTACTCCTCGGCGCTGGTGATCCAGTACTTCCTGGGGGCCCTCGGCGCCTTCCTCGGGCCGCTGGTGGCGATTCTGCTCGTCGACTACTACCTGGTGCGCCGGGGCCGGATCGATGTCGATGCGCTGTTCTCGGCCGATGCCCGGGGGGCGTACTTCTACCGCCGGGGCTACAACCCGAAGGCCGTGATCGCCTTCCTTCCGGCGGCCGCGGTCTCCGCCGCGCTCGCCCTGGTCCCGGCCTTCGACGTGGTGGCGCCGTTCTCCTGGATCTTCGGAATGGGGCTCGCCGGTGCGCTCTACGTCCTGGTCTCGGGCCGTGACCGGTCCGCCGCAATCGCCGCACCGGTGCCGGACGAGATCATCCCGTCGCAGGTCAGCGCCGCCGTGGCGACGGATCCTGCGGCCTCCGAGGGGGCCGGGGCGGTCGTCGTGCCGGTCCCGGCCGAGGGGTCTTGACGGGCCGGGGTCCGGAGTGAAGACTCATTCAACAGACTGTTGAAACCGCATGTCACTCCGGCGTGCGCGACGCGCTCCGGGTGCGCGGCCACTTCGGCGGCCGTGCACCCCACGCGCCCGCACGCCACGATGAAAACAGCTACGAGGAGGGGACCGGGTGTCCGAAACAGAGCTGGTGCTGCGCTCCAGGCGCGTCGTCACCCCGCAGGGGACGCGCGCCGCGTCCGTCGCCGTCCAGGACGGCAGGATCACCGCGGTGCTGCCGTACGACGACCCGGCTCCGGCCGAGGCACGGGTCGAGGACCTCGGTGACGACGTCCTGCTGCCCGGCCTCGTCGACACCCACGTCCACGTCAACGACCCGGGCCGCACCGAGTGGGAGGGCTTCTGGACGGCCACCCGCGCGGCCGCGGCCGGCGGGATCACCACCCTCGTGGACATGCCGCTCAACAGCCTCCCGCCCACCACCACGGCCGCCCACCTCGACACCAAGCGCGCGGTCGCCCGCAGCAAGGCGCATATCGACGTCGGCTTCTGGGGCGGCGCCATCCCCGGCAACGTCAAGGACCTGCGCCCGCTGCACGACGCCGGGGTCTTCGGCTTCAAATGCTTTCTGTCGCCGTCCGGTGTGGACGAGTTCCCCGAGGTCGACCAGGAACAACTGGCCGCCGCCCTCGGCGAGATCGCGGGCTTCGACGGCCTGCTGATCGTGCACGCCGAGGACCCGGGCCACCTGGACGCGGCACCCGAGCCGCACGGCCCCAAGTACGCCGACTTCCTCGCCTCCCGCCCGCGCATCTCCGAGAACGACGCCATCGCCGGGCTGATCGTGCTCGCCCAGCGCCTCGACGCCCGGGTCCACGTCCTGCATCTGTCCTCCAGCGACGCACTGCCGCTGATCGCCGCCGCCAAGCGCGAGGGCGTCCGGATCACCGTCGAGTCGTGCCCGCACTTCCTGACCCTGACCGCCGAGGAAATCCCGGACGGCGCAACGGAGTTCAAGTGCTGCCCGCCGATCCGTGAGGCCGCCAACCAGGACGCGCTGTGGGAGGGGCTGGCCGACGGCGCCATCGACTGCATCGTCTCCGACCACTCGCCGTCCACCGCCGACCTCAAGACCGCGGACTTCGGCGCGGCCTGGGGCGGTATCTCCTCCCTCCAGCTCGGCCTGCCCGCCATCTGGACCGAGGCCCGCGAGCGCGGCCACACCCTCGACGACGTGGTGCGCTGGATGGCCACCGCACCGGCGGCGCTGGTCGGCCTCGACCGGAAGGGCGCCATCGAGCCCGGCCGGGACGCGGACTTCACGGTCCTCGCCCCCGAGGAGACCTTCACCGTCGACCCGCAGGCCCTCCAGCACCGCAACAAGATCACCGCATACGCCGGCAAGACCCTGTACGGCGTCGTCCGGTCCACCTGGCTGCGCGGCCGCCGGATCAACGACGGCACCACCCTCGCCGAGCCCACCGGCGAGCTGCTCGAACGGCCGCACCGCGCATGACCGCCGCCGGCCTTCCCCGCTACACCGGCGACGCCGCCCCGTACCGAGGCGGCGACCCGTACGCCGACTACCGCACCCCCGGCCCTGACGGCTTCCCCTTCACCCAGCTCCCCGACCTGGCCGACCGGCGGCTGGGTGCGGGCGTCATCGCGGCGAACGACGAGTTCTTCGCCGAGCGGGAGAACCTCCTCACGCCCGGCCCCGCCCGCTTCGACCCCGAGGCCTTCGGCCACAAGGGCAAGATCATGGATGGCTGGGAGACCCGCAGGCGGCGCGGCACCGACGGCGACCACCCGTTCCCGGCGGACGAGGACCACGACTGGGCGCTGATCCGGCTCGGCGCCCCCGGCGTGATCCACGGCATCGTCGTCGACACCGCCCACTTCCGCGGCAACTACCCGCGGTCCGTCAGCGTCGAGGGCACCTGCGTCGAGGGCTCCCCGTCACCGGCCGGACTCCTCGCCGACGGGGTGACCTGGACGCCCCTCGTCCCGCGGACCCCCATCGGCGGCCACGCCGCCAACGGCTTCCTCGTCGATACCGGCCGCCGCTTCACCCATCTGCGCCTCAACCAGCATCCCGACGGCGGTGTCGCCCGCCTCCGGGTCCACGGAGAGGTCGTCCCGGCGCCGGACTGGCTCGCCGCGCTGGGCACCTTCGATGTCGCCGCGCTGGAGAACGGCGGCCGCGTCGAGGACGCCTCGGACCGCTTCTACTCCCCACCCGCCCACACCATCCAGCCGGGCCGCTCCCGCACGATGGACGAGGGCTGGGAGACCCGGCGCCGCCGCGGCACCGGCAACGACTGGGTCCGTTACCGCCTCACCGAGCGCTCCGTGATCCGCGCGGTGGAGATCGACACCGGCTGCCTCAAGGGCAACTCGGCGGGCTGGGCGGCCCTGTTCGGCCGCGACGGCGAGGGCGGCGACTGGACCGAACTGCTGCCCCGCACCCGCCTGCAGCCCGACACCGTGCACCGCTTCCTGCCGGCCGGGGCGCCGCCCGTCACCCACGTCCGGATCGACATCTTCCCCGACGGCGGCATCGCCCGGCTGCGCCTGCACGGCTCACTCACCGCGGACGGTATGCGCCGCCTGGCCGCGCGCCACGAGGAGCTGAGCGGCTGACCACGACGGGTCCAGCGGTTCTGATGGCATGTCAGAAGTGCCGGGCGGTCACCCCCGGCCGGAGGGGATGGGCGGCACCGGCCGGGGAACCCGCGCGCCCGTCCCGGCGGCTCACTCCCCGACGGAGTTCCAGAACATGAGCTCGTACGACTGGAGCAGACGGCCGTAGCGATGCGCCGTGGCCGGCTGCGCCTGGCCGGTGTCGAGGCCGTGCTGTACCGCCTCGCGCGCCTTCTCGTCGACGGCCGGCGCCGGCTCGGCGAAGAACCCGAAGAAGCCACGGGCCGCTTCGGGGAAGCCGTAGTGGTCCCGCATCGCCGCCGCGACGACCGCGCAATAGCCGCCCCAGGCGGCGAAGTTGGCGGTCAGCGCGATCGCCACATCGGACGGCTCGCCGCCCAGCGCGAGCCGCGCCGCATAGGACGGGTACGCCTGACAGCCGGGCCGCGGCTGGTACTCCGCGATCTCCCGCTCGCTCAGCCCACAGGCGTCCGCCAGCCCAGCCAGCCGCTTCAGCGCCCGCGTCTCACCCTGGGCGAGCAGATCGAAGAAGTCGGCGACGGGCGGGTCACCGTCCGCCCGCCGCGCCAGATGCTGGAAGCTGAGGCGGTCGGAGGCGATCACCTGGTGCTGTTCGAGGGCGAAGGTGGCGAACACGGAGCGCGGCGCCGCACCCGCCTCGATCTGCGAGACCAGCCGGTTGGCGGCGGAGTCCGGGGTGAGCGCGCGGACCGCGTCGTCCAGCACGGCGGCCGCGGTCGGGCGAGGGGCGTCGGGAGCGGTTCGGGCCATGGGTCGGTCTCCTCCGGGGCGAGGGCGGCGGCCAGCACCTCAGATTAGGGCGCGGGGCGGGGCCGCGGGGGAGATGGCGCGACGCCGCCGGGTGGACGCCACCCCATCGCGCACGGGAGACGCGGCACACCGCCGGGCGTGCCGCGTCCTCCGTGCACCGGGCGGGGGCGGCGCGGCCCCACCCCCGGTGCAGCAAGCGCCCCTCAGTGCACCACCACCTCATTGACCTCGGGCGCCGCCGTCCCCTCACGCCACGTCAGCCGGACGCCCTCGACCGGGCCATCGCCCGCCGCGAGCCGCGTATAGGCGCCGGACAGCGTGCCGAGCGTGCGCCAGGCACCGCCCGTACGGACCTCGACCTTCGCCGCCCCGGCCGGCGCGCCCTGCGGCCGCAGCACGACCACGGAGTGCGCCGCACGGGGCGCCTCGGGCGTGAACTCCAGCGCCTCACCGGGCTGCGCCGCCCGCGCCGCGTGGTAGACGGTCGCCGGATCACCGTCCGCCGCCGACCGCAGCGCGCTGCCCTCCGCCGCGGGCGGGCCTCCGGCCACCGTCACCGCTTCGGCTCCGGCCACCGCGAACTCCCGCACCACCAGCCAGTTGTCCTGCGCCTGGGTGGCCCGGGCGCGGACGTACCGGGCCCGGGCACCGGCCGGCGGCTCGACCCGCACCTCGGCCTTCCCGTCGAAAGCGGCCAGCTTGTGCCAGTTCTCGTGGTCCGACGAGTACTCCAGGACACCGTGCCGCAGATAGTCGTCCGGGCTGCCGCTCTTGCCCATCGCCAGGGTGACCGTGCCCAGTGGACGCTCGGCCCGCAGATCCAGCGCCACGGAGGAACCGGCCTTGGGCGCGGCGCCGCTCCAGAAGTACGTGGCGTCATCACCGTCGGTCATACGGGAGACCGCGTTGTCCTGGTAGACGGAGAGATCCGTCGACGCCTTGGGGCGGCCGGTGACGCCCAGCGCCCGGTCGTGCGCGGCCACCGCGTCCTCGACGAAGGTGTCCAGCACCCCGTCCGCCACCAGGACCGGAATCCTCTTCCCGGCCATGTCCACGTACACGAACGACCTGGCCTTCTTCACCAACTCCGGTATCTGCTGCCGTAGTTGCCAGGCCTGCGCGCCGTTGCCCGCCTTGGTCGCCTCGATCAGCCGCAGTGCCGTACGCGCCGCGACACCCCAGGCCCGGGTCGCGTCCAGCCACGGCTCGCTGTCCTGTACGAAGCCGCGGTCGGCGAGCCGGTCGCGCAGCACCGCCGGAGCGTCCTGCAGGTTCCGCAGCACGGCATCGAGCCGCCGCGCCTCGCCGTCCTTGCCGAACTCCTCGATGGCGGCGGCCAGTTCGGGCGCCTGCCGCGGGTTGAGTGACGAGGAGTAATGGGCGTCCGCGAAGGCCCGCAGCGCCCGTGCCGTACGGGCGTCACCGCCCGCCAGCTCCTCGATCGCCCCGCCCCAGGACGTCCGGGCGTCGTACGCCGAGTCGTTCCACGCGTAGTCCGCGACCGTGTACAGCGCGAGCTTGGACGCCGCGGGCTGGATCATCGGGTTCGCGGTGATCCCGGCCAGCTGCCCCGGCAGCCCCTTCTCCCGGCCGTTGAACGGCCCGAGCAGCAGCCGGTTGGTCACATAGTCATTGACCGGGTAGTTGTCCCACGTCAGGATTTGGTGCCCGAAGACCTCCCGGGCCTGCCGGGCCTGGGCGACGGTCATCGTCGGCGCGATCACCCCCACCCCCGTCCACTCCACCAGCACCTCCTTGTCCAGCTGGGTGGCCAGCGCCTTCTTGTACGGCGACGGCTTCACGTCGTAGTACTCGGTCGGCACCATCTGCAGCGGCTCGGCGCCCGGATGCCCGGCGATGAACTCCCGGTTGACACGGTTGAGCAGATGCGCCTGCGCGGCACCCGCCGCCCCGCCGCCGGTCCCGAACCGGTCCTTGTCCGCCGCACAGTTCCAGTCCGTGTAGCTGATGTCGTCCAACGGCACCGCGAAGGTCCGCACACCGATGTCCCACAAGGTCTCGAACTTGGCGGTCAGCGCCCGGAGATCCGCGTCGGAGCCGTAGCAGACGGACAGCCCCGGGGAGAGCGCATAGGTGAACTCCACATGCCGCTCGCGCGCCCGGTCCACCAGCTCCTTGATCTGCGCCAGCTGCTCCGCGGGGTACGGGTCCCGCCACTTCTCCCGCAGATAGGCGTCGTCCTTCGGCGAGTACACATAGATGTTCATCTTGTGCGCGCCGTAGAAGTCGAGCTGGTCGAGCCGGGCCCGGTGCGACCACGGGGTGCCGTAGAACCCCTCGATGACGCCGCGCAGCGGGGTGGCCGGCCAGTCCCGTACGACGGTGCCCGGCACCTGGGCGCCCGGCCGCTCCCGCTGCGGCAGCAGCTGCCGCAGCGACTGCGCGGCGTAGTACGTGCCGTTGGCGTCCTTCCCGGACAGCGCGATCCGCCCCTTGCCGACGGCCAGCGCATAGCCCTCGGCGGGCAGCCCCCCGGGGCCCCGCGCGCCCAGCTCCGTCAGCGTCCGCGCCGCGCCCGCACCGTCCACATACACCGTCAACTGCGGGCCGTCCGGCTGCGGGCCGTCCGGCGCCCGCCCGGCCCGCACGACCCGCTGCGCACCGGCGTCCTTCAGTGACTTCTCGACGACGGCCAGCGCCGGCGCATCGGCGCGCGGCCCGGCGACGACGGTCACGGACGGGGTGACGGTGACCCGGTCGGACCGGCCGTGGACGGACCGGGGCGTGGGCGAGAGGGCACGGGAGGCGGAGCCTTCGGGGCTGTCCCGGGCGCCGTCCCGCCCCGCCTTCCCTCCCGCGCCCGGCGGCCCCGCCATGCCCGTCAGGGGGAGCACGGCCAAGGCCATGGCCAACGCGGTGGCCGCCGCGGTGCGCTTACGGTGCATCCTTCGGTCCTCCTCGGTGCAGCGAGGTTCAGGGACGAGGGTCGTGCGACCTCTTCGCGCCAGCAGGCTTCACCTGGCCACCACACCGGGGCAATGGACTTTCGGGCCGAAGGGATGGACGTTGCCGCTCCCCGGAGCACCCGCGGGGCGCCCCCTACCGGGAATTCGCGGCGATCACCACAAGGCTCATCATCGCCAGCAGCACATGCGTCGCAATGACATAGATGAACACCCGCACATACAGCCCGCGGGGCGGCTTGTTCTCGACGTACTTCCGCGCGGGCACCGCCTCGGACAGCGGTTCCGACGGCGGGGGGGTGGCAGGAATGGTCTGATCGGGCACGACGTGGGTCCTTCCCTCAAGAACGGTGCCGAGGGCTCACAGCCCGCGGCGCCTCGTGTCGTCGCCGAGGCACAGCTCGGCGGCCCCGCTCTGCAGCAGCGTGTGGACGAACAGCAGCTCCACCCCGCCCGGCGAGGCGGCGGCGATACGGTGCGGGGTCAGCGAGTCGAAGTGCGCCGCGTCCCCCGGCTCCAGCACCTGTACGGCCGCACCGAGCGTCAGCCGCAGCCGCCCCTTGAGGACGTACAGCCACTCCTCGCCCGGATGGACCCGCACCAGATCGCCCTGCGCCCGCTCCGGCACCCGCACCCGCAGCGCCTGCATCGCCCGCCCGGCACCGCCCACGGTCCAGTACGTCCAGCCGCCGGCCTCCGACGCCTCCGCCCGGCCGGCCCGCACGATCGGGTCCCGCTCCGGAGCGGTCTCGCCGAGCAGCTCGGATACCGTGGTGCCATAGGTACGGGCCAGCGCCAGCAGCATCGGCAGCGAAGGCTGGCGCTGATCGGTCTCCAGCCGCGACAGATGCGCAGGCGAGAGCCCCACCAGCCGGGCCGCGGCCTCCAGCGTGAGACCACTGCGTCGCCGCAGGTCACGCAGGCGCGGCGCAACGGTGGACAGCTCGTCCGGCGGACCGCCGGCGGGCTCGTCGGGGAGCTCGGTCATATCCCCGGTATAGCGAGCTTTCACCTCTCGGGCAAAAGATTTGCCTCAGAGGCAAAAGCGCCCCCTCGCGCCGGGGCGGGGGTGCCGCCCGGGCGGGCGGGCCGTCCGAAGCGCACGGGGACGCCGGGCGAGTAGAGCACGCTCGCCGGTGTCCCGCACGGCTCGGGCAGGCCCGCGGCCGTCACCAGGTTCTCGTGACACTCGATCAGCTCGGCGCGGTGCAGTGGCCACCTCGGGTGGGTGTTCGGCAGATACATCGGCCGCCCGAAGAAGCTGCTGTGCATGCCCCAGCGTGCGGTCAGGAAGTGTTCGAGCGCGGTGGGCTCCTCGATCTCTTCACCGAGCCGTATCGTCAGCCTGCTGTGGGCGCCGCGCGGTCCGGGCCAGCGGCGGCGGCTGTGGTAGCTGATGGTGTCGGCGCGGCGGCTGATGCTCATGCGGGACCACAGATACGGCAGTCGGAGAAAGGTCCGTGCGATCGCCACGGGGATGAGGCGGGAGGCGTCGAGCGAGCGGAAGACCACGCCTCGGCGCCCGGAGGCATCCACGGTGTAGAGGCGCACGTTCGTCTCCGGGAAGCTGCCCAGATACGGCACGCCGGGCAGCCGGAACCATCCGACGCGGTGCATGCGGAAAGCGACCAGGCCGACGTAGGTGGCGCCGTCGAGCGTATCGGGGACCGTACCCGCGGGCAGGAGCGGCGTGATGTCGGCGGGGTCGACGGCCCAGTGCACAAAGGCCAGATCCAGCCACGACTGAGTGAGGAGAGGGCGCGGCGTCGTGTGCACGGGGGCCGGCGTTATGGGTTCCGGGGCGAGGGGCGTAGGCGGCACTGCGGCAGGATCGCACACCCCCCTGTGCGGCTCTGAGGGTGTGGCCGCGATATGCGGAAATGTGCGGCAGTTGGTGGGGCGGTCTTGTGAACTCCCGGAAAACTTCCGCCCGTTGGCATTGACAGGATCATGTCTACGCGCGTCATTCTGGAGGGCATGAGAATCCCCCCACGGATCACCAGGTTCGGCGCCGTCGGCGCCCTCGCTTCGGCCCTTCTCATCGGCGGGACCGCTGTCACCGCCACCCCCGCCGTCGCCTCGACGCACACGGCCACCTCGTACGCCGCGACGGCGCATGTGGCGTCCGTGCACGTCCAGGACGTCGGCAAGGTCTGCTACTCCAAGCTGCCTTCGCAGGCCCATGACACCCTCGATCTGATCGAGAAGGGTGGGCCCTACCCGTATCCGAAGGACGGCACGGTCTTCGACAACCGGGAGGGCATCCTCCCGTCCCAGGGCACCGGCTACTACCACGAGTTCACCGTCATCACTCCCGGCTCGCCCGACCGCGGTGCGCGACGCATCGTGACCGGCGAGAAGAAGGAGGAGGACTACTACACCGCCGACCACTACAAGACGTTCGATCTCGTCGACCGAGGCTGCTGAGGCCGGCCGCACCGACGGGCCGTCGGCCGACCGGCAGACGGCCGGGCAGGTGAGCGGCCGGCCGGATGTCAGGGCACCGGCCGGCCGTCAGGACAACGGAACAGCAGGGGGAGCGGGCCGAGTGGGCCCGTGACCCGGAACCCGCGGCGGCCGGGGTGCACACGCACCCCGGCCGCCGCCGTGCGTGCGCGCTGGATGCCCGCGCTGTGCGCCCCCTCCCACCTCCCTCTTCTCCCCATTCTCGGCAGAAGGGGCGCACGGGGCGCACCCCCGAGAGAGGATTGTCAGTGGCTCCCGGTAGCGTTTCGGTGAAAACGAGGAGCGGGCGGGCATCGGCGGAAAAAGACCATGTGCGGTCAGCTGCTGCGGCACGCCCCGGAAAGTGCCGTATCCGCTGAAGGCCATGGCGAGGCGGCATGGAGCGTCGGAGACAAGGAAGGACGGCGAACTGCCGTGTATCGCTGGGAAATCACCCGGGCCGCACTGGCGCAGCGTGTTTTCGCCATCGTCCGGAGCCGGACCTATGACGAGGCCAGCGCCACCGCCGACACCCTGCTGTCGGCGGGCATCACCAGCCTGGAGATATCCCTCACCACCCCCTTCGCCCTGGAAGCGGTCACCACCCTCACCCGGGAGCTGGGCGACGACGCGGTCATCGGCGCCGGCACGGTCCTTGACGCGGCATCGGCCCGGATGGCGGTCGACGCGGGCGCCCGTTTCCTGGTCTCGCCGAGCCTGGACGCCGAGGTCATCCGTACGGGCCACCGCTATGGCGTCCCGGTCTTCCCCGGGGTGTCGACGCCGACCGAGATGGTCCGCGGTCTGGAGCTCGGGGCGGACGCGCTCAAGCTGTTCCCCGCCTCGGCACACGACCCGTCCTGGCTGGCGGAGGTGCGTGCCTCACTGCCGCAGGTACCGCTGCTGCCGACGGGCGGGGTGACGGTCGACAGCGCGCCGGAGTGGATCGCCGCGGGCGCCGTGGCTGTCGGTATGGGCGCGGCGCTCTCCGACGGCGACCGTGACACCGTTGCCAAGCGTGCCGCCGATCTGCTCACCCGCCTTGAGGACGCCGCCCCGGACCGTCCGACGATCCGGGGTACCGCGGACTTCTGAGAGGACGGACGGCGCGTCCGGTGCGGAGACTGACGGTGCGTCGGTGCGCCGCCTTCCCGGCCCCTGACCGGCCGTCCCACTGGCCGGTCAAGGGGTTCACCCGCACCCCGGGCTCTGCCACCCTGAGCGCTTCGATCATGCGACCACGCCGCCGCGTACCGGAGTCACAGGAGCCCCCATGAAGCGCGCCGTCACCCTCTCCGCCCTCGCCTGTCTGCTCGCCGTCACCGCCGCCGCCCCGGCGGCCTCGGACACCCCCACCGCGGCACGAGGAGCCACCACCGCCTCCGCGGGCAAGCAGTCGGCCCTCGACACCGTCCCCCGGCGCAAGGTACTGCGCGTCTGCACCACCGGTGACTACCGTCCCTTCAGCCACCTCGACCCCGCGACCGGCACGTACAGCGGTGTGGACATCAAGATGGCCGGGGATCTCGCCAAGAGCCTCGGTGCCAGGCCGCGTTATGTGGCCACGACCTGGGCCGGGCTCGTTGGCGATCTGTCGGCCGGCCGCTGCGACATCGCCATGGGCGGAGTCTCGGTCACCCTCCCGCGCGCCCGCTCCGTGTACTTCAGCGAACCCACCCGCACCGACGGCAAGACGCCCATCGTGCGCTGCACGGACAAGGACAAGTACCGGACCCTGTCGCAGATCGACCGGCCCGGCACGCGCGTCATCGTCAACCCGGGCGGCACCAACGAGGAATTCGCCCGCGCCCATCTCCACCGGGCAGCCCTCACGGTCCATCCGGACAACACCACGATCTTCGACGAGATCATCGCGGGCCGCGCCGATGTGATGATGACCGACGCCAGCGAGACCCGCTACCAGGCCAAGATCCACCCCGAACTCTGCTCGCTCCACCCGGACAAGCCCTTCTCCTTCTCCGAGAAGGCCTACGCACTGCCCCGCGGCGACGATGAGTTCAAGGCGTATGTGGACCAGTGGGTACACCTGGCCACGCACGACGGCACGTACCGGAAGTACGAGGACGCATGGATGAAGTAGCGGGCCGGTGGCGGCCCGCCGTTTTGGAGAGTCGGCTCTAATGTCGGTCGGACTTTCCGGCACACGGCACACGGCATACGGCACACGGCGAGAGGCGGAGGACGAGATGGCCGGTTCGGGGCGGACGAGTGCGGAGTTCGATCTTGCGGCGGCGCAACAGGCCCTGGCGGCCCAGCCGTTCAGCAGGCTGGTGCAGGCGCGGATCACCGAGTTCGGGGGTGGTGCGGCCACGCTGGAGATCGATATCCGCGAGGAACTCCAGCAGCAGCACGGGTTCGTGCACGGCGGGGTGCTGTCGTACGCCGCCGACAACACCCTCACCTTCGCCGCCGCCACGGCCCTGGGCGCCGCCATCGTCACCGGCGGCTTCTCCATCCAGTACGTGCGTCCGGCGCGCGGCCGCACGCTGCGCGCCCGCGCCCAGGTCGTCCAGGCCGGGCGCCGGCAGGCCGTGTGCCGCTGCGAGCTGACCGTGCTCGACGAGGAGGGGGCGGAGAGCGTGTGCGCGGTGGCGCAGGGGACGGCGATGCCGCTCAACGGGCCGGCGGGCGGCGGTGGCGAGGGGTAGCCGGTGCGCGGCGGCTCAGCCGTCGGTGCCGGCGTCGGCGGCCGCGGTGTTCCCGGTGCCGGGCGCCGGTGCGCGGTGACTGAGGACGTTGACGACCCGGCCGTTCGGGTCCTCGACGAAGAAACGGCGGACGCCCCACTCCTCGTCCTGGAGCGGCCGGACGATCCGCGCCCCGGAGGCCAGGACGGCGGCGTGGACCGCGTCCACGTCGTCGACCTCGATGCTCAGGTCGGGAGTGACGGGGGCGGTCTTGTCGTGGGTCATCAAGATGAGCTGGGCCGTGGGGTTGGCGGGGGAGGCGAGGGTCATGACCCAGCCCAGGTTCATGACCTCCTCGAACCCCAGCAGGCCGTAGAACGTGCGGTTTCCGTCCAGGTCGTCGGAGTGGATGTCGGGGACGACGCGGCGTACGGGCATGGGTGCTCCTTCGGGACGTGCGGGCGGTCGGGCACGGGCGGGAGGGCCCGGTCCGGTGTGCGGTCACGGCCGGCCTCGGCAACGTACTCCGACGTACGGCAAGACCTCCTGAGCCCGCGCCCGGATTCCCGGCCGGGCGGGCAACGGATGGCCCCCGTCACCCACCTTGTCCGGACAATGTGACCTCCGGACTTCCCGTCACCTGCCGGGGCGGATACGCTCGCGAGCGTGGGGAAACGCGAGACAGAACAAGCCCTGGGCGCCGACGGCCCCGTCCAGTTCAGCGTGGACCGGAGCAGTCCGGTCCCGTTGTATTTCCAGCTGTCCCAGCAGCTGGAGGCCGCGATCGAGCACGGCCGGCTGGCTCCCGGCAGCCTGCTCGGCAATGAGATCGAGCTGGCCGGCCGGCTGGGCCTGTCCCGGCCGACGGTGCGGCAGGCGATCCAGTCGCTGGTCGACAAGGGCCTGCTGGTGCGCCGCCGCGGTATCGGCACCCAGGTCGTCCACAGCCAGGTCAAGCGCCCGCTGGAGCTGAGCAGCCTCTACGACGACCTGGAGGCGGCCGGGCAGAAGCCGGCCACCCGGGTGCTGCTCAACACCACCACCGAGGCCGACGCCGAGGTCGCCGCCGCCCTGGGGATCGCCGAGGGGGCGGAGGTCGCGCTGGTCGAGCGGCTGCGGCTGGCCCATGGGGAGCCCGTCGCGCATCTGCGCAACCACCTCCCCGCCGGGCTGATCGCGCTGAGGACCGCCGAGCTGGAGGAGACCGGTCTGTACCGCCTGATGCGGTCGGCCGGGATCACCCTGCACAGTGCCCGTCAGGCCGTCGGGGCCCGTGCCGCGACCGTCGAGGAGGGCGAGCGGCTCGATGAGCCCGAGGGCGCCCCGCTGCTCACGATGCAGCGGACGACCTTCGACGACACCGGGCGCGCGGTCGAATTCGGCTCGCACGTCTACCGCGCGTCGCGTTACGCCTTCGAGTTCCAGCTGCTGGTACGGCCCTGAGCGGAGCGGGCGGGCCCCACCGCCCCGAGAGCCGCCGGACCGGTCATCGCGTCCCCCTGAGCACGGCCGGACGGGATTTATCGCCCGGAATATCCCGTTATGCAGGGCCCGCGAGACCCCACTTCGTCAGAATGTTCTGACAAACCATTGACGTGGCTCCGCGCGCGCCGTTACAAACTCCTCCAACCGCATTCCGGCGGCCGGGAGAAAAGGCGGTCCCACGATGATCGGCGTGCGTACGACTGGCTCCTTCACTGTCCGCAGCGTCGCTGTGCGCGGCGCAGCCGCCTTACTGGCGACCGTCGCGCTGGCCACCGGGTGCAGTGCCACCGGCGGCCAGGACGCCTCCGGCGACGACGCCGATACCCCGCGCATGACCATCGGCATGGTCAGTCACTCCGGAGACGGCGACACCTTCTGGGACATCGTGCAGAACGGCGCCCAGCAGGCCGCCGCCAAGGACAAGGTGAAGTTCCTGTACGCGCACGACAAGGAGGGCGGCCAGCAGGCCGCACTGATCCAGTCGTACATCGACCAGAAGGTGGACGGGCTGATCGTCACCCTCGCCAAGCCCCAGGCCGTCAAGGCGGCCGTCCGCAAGGCCGTGGCGCGGGGCATCCCCGTCATCACCGTCAACTCCGGTGGCGAGTTCTCCGCGGCGTACGGGGCGCTCACCCACATCGGGCAGGACGAGTCGGTGGCCGGCCGCGCGGTCGGCGACGAGCTGAACGCGCGGCGGGCGAAGAAGGTGCTCTGCGTCATCCACGAACAGGGCAATGTGTCGCTGGAGGACCGCTGCGCCGGCGTCCGCAAGGCCTTCCGCGGAACGGTCGAGAACATCGACGTGGACGGCACCAACGCACCGAACTCGCAGTCCTCGATCGAGGCCAAGCTCCAGTCCGACAAGTCCCTCGACGCGATCGTCACGCTCGGTGCGCCGATGGCGGCGATCTCGCTCAAGGCCAAGGAGGAGGCGGGCAGCCGGGCGCAGATCGCGACCTTCGACCTGAACTCCGCCGTCGTCAAGCTGCTCAAGGCCAAGGACATCGGTTTCGCCGTCGACCAGCAGCCCTTCCTCCAGGGATACGAGGCGGTGGATCTGCTCTGGCTCCACAAGACCAACGCCGATGTCCTCGGCGGCGGCAAACCGGTGCTCACCGGGCCCGCGCTGGTCACCGAGAAGGACGTACCGAAGCTCACCGAGTACACCGGGCGAGGCACCCGGTGAAGCCACACGGAAGACGGGACCCCATGAACCGGGACAGATCACCGGTCACGGATACTTGGCCGGTCGGTCCCGGCCGGCCGGGACCGATGCACCACACCACACAGCGGCCGGCCGGGCCGGCCGGACAGCGAATACAACCAACGCAGCCGACACGGCAAGATCAGCGGGAAGGGCGAGTCCTCGTGGCACGGGTTCGGAGAAGGGGACGCGTCATAGGCGCCGTGCTGGCGGCGGCGCTGGGCGCCTCCCTGGCGGGGTGCAGCAGCACCGGAGGGCTGCGCGCCGAGCAGGAGCGCGCCGCGAAGGCCGCCGGCGGCAAGGCCGCGGTGAACACCCCCAGGTGGACGTTTGCGATGGTCACCCACTCGGGAGACGGCGACACCTTCTGGGACATCGTGCAGAACGGCGCCCAGCAGGCCGCCGTCAAGGACAACATCAAGTTCGTCTACGGGCACGACAAGGAGGCCCAGCGGCAGAGCCAGCTGGTGCAGTCCTACATCGACCAGAAGGTCGACGGGCTGATCGTCTCCCTGGCCAAGCCCAACGCCATGAAGGACGTCGTCGCCAAGGCCCGGAAGGCCGGCATCCCGGTGATCACGGTGAACTCCGGCGCCGAGGAGTCCAAGGCGTTCGGTGCGCTCAGCCACATCGGGCAGGACGAGACGGTGGCGGGCGAGGCGGTCGGCGAGGAGCTGAACAAGCGCGACCGCAAGAAGGCCCTGTGCGTTCTGCACGAGCAGGGCAACGTCGGCCATGAGCAGCGCTGCGACGGCGCCGAGAAGACCTTCAAGGGTGATCTGCAGAAGCTGTATGTCGAGGGCACCAACATGCCCGATGTGCAGTCCTCCATCGAGTCCAAGCTCCAGTCGGACAGCGCCATCGACGCCGTCGTCACGCTCGGCGCGCCCTTCGCCCCCACCGCCGTCAAGGCCAGGGAGCAGGCCGGCAGCAAGGCCGAGATCGACACCTTCGACCTCAATGCCCAGGTCGCGACCGGCCTGAAGGACGGCACCCTCGGCTTCGCCGTCGACCAGCAGCCCTACCTCCAGGGCTACGAGGCCATCGACCTGCTGTGGCTCTACAAGTACAACTCCGACGTCCTCGGCGGCGGCAAGCCGGTGCTCACCGGACCCCAGGTGATCACCAAGAAGGACGCCGCGGCACTGCAGGAGTACACGAAGCGGGGGACCCGATGAGCCACACGGACGCCCCACCGCTGCAGCCCGCCGGCCCGTCCGAGAGCGGAGGCGACGAACGGCTGCTGCACCGCTCCCTGGCCCGCCGGCTGATGGGCCGCCCCGAACTGGGCTCCGTCGTCGGTGCCGCCGCGGTCTTCCTCTTCTTCTCGATCGCCGCCGAGCCGTTCCTGCGGGCCTCCAGCCTCTCCACCGTGCTCTATGCGTCCTCGACGATCGGCATCATGGCGGTGCCGGTGGCACTGCTGATGATCGGCGGCGAATTCGATCTGTCGGCCGGTGTCATGGTCGTCAGCTCGGCGCTGATCTCGTCGATGTTCAGCTACCAGATGACGGCCAACACCTGGGTGGGTGTCGGGGTGTCGCTGCTGGTCACCCTCGCCATCGGCGCGTTCAACGGCACCCTGCTGACCCGTACTAAACTGCCCAGCTTCATCATCACGCTCGGCACCTTCTTCATGCTGACCGGCCTCAACCTCGGCTTCACCAAGCTGATCAGCGGCACCGTCTCGACGAAGACCATCGCCGACATGGAGGGCTTCGAGTCGGCCCGCACGCTCTTCGCCTCGCACCTGACCCTGGGCAGCGTGGACATCCAGGTCACCATCCTGTGGTGGCTGGCGCTGGTCGCGGTCGCCACCTGGATCCTGCTGCGGACCCGCGTCGGCAACTGGATCTTCGCGGTGGGCGGCAACGCCGACGCCGCACGGGCCGTGGGTGTCCCGGTCACCAAGACCAAGATCGGCCTCTACATGGGCGTCGCCTTCGCCGCCTGGGTCTCCGGACAGCATCTGCTGTTCTCGTACGACGCGATCCAGTCCGGCGACGGCGTCGGCAACGAGTTCCTGTACATCATCGCCGCGGCGGTCGGCGGCTGTCTGATGACCGGCGGCTTCGGCTCCGCGATCGGTGCCGCCGTCGGCGCCTTCATCTTCGGCATGGCCAGCAAGGGCATCGTCTACGCGCAGTGGAATCCGGACTGGTACAAGTTCTTCCTCGGCGCGATGCTGCTGCTCGCCACACTCCTGAACGCATGGGTCCGCAAGCGGGCGGAGGAAAAGGCATGACAGCGCTGGTCGAGCTGACCGAGGTCAGCAAGTACTACGGGAACGTCCGGGCCCTGGAAGGCGTCTCGCTGGAGGTGCACGCGGGTGAGATCTCCTGTGTGCTCGGCGACAACGGCGCCGGCAAGTCCACCCTCATCAAGATCATCGCAGGGCTGCACCGGCACGACGCCGGCTCCTTCACCATCGACGGTGAGGAGACCACCCTCTCCTCACCGCGCGAGGCCCTGGACCGCGGTATCGCCACCGTCTACCAGGACCTGGCCGTCGTCCCCCTCATGCCGGTGTGGCGGAACTTCTTCCTCGGCTCCGAGCCGACCACCGGCGCCGGCCCCTTCAAGCGGCTCGATGTCCACACGATGCGCGAGACCACCCGCAGCGAGCTGCTGCGGATGGGCATCGACCTGCGCGATGTCGACCAGCCCATCGGCACCCTCTCGGGCGGCGAACGGCAGTGCGTCGCCATCGCCCGCGCCGTCTACTTCGGTGCCAAGGTCCTCGTCCTGGACGAGCCGACCGCGGCGCTCGGCGTCAAACAGTCCGGTGTCGTCCTCAAGTACGTCGCGGCCGCCCGGGACGCCGGGCTCGGCGTGGTGTTGATCACCCACAATCCGCACCATGCCTATCTCGTCGGCGACCGCTTCGTGCTGCTCAAACGGGGCACGATGGCCGGCAGTCACGCCAAGTCGGAGATCGCCCTGGAAGAGCTGACCCGTCAAATGGCGGGCGGCAGCGAGCTGGAACAGCTCAGCCACGAGCTGGCCCGCACCGCGACCCCGGAATTCCCCGGAGGTCACCGGCCCGAGTGATCTCCACCGCGCCCCGCGCAGGCCGCCCGGCCGCGCGGGGCTCGTTACTCTCCGTCGCGGTGCGCGGAACGGTGCGGGTGATGCACAATCGCAGCGAACCAGCACATCGAGGCCCCGGCCTCCCGAGACCCGCAGGGACGAGACGACTCTTGCGAGCACACAGCCGTCGCATGGGGGTACCACCCGCGCCCACCGGGCAGTGGGGGAGTACCGGCGAAGAGGTGGGTCGATGAGCATGTACCGGGACCGGGTGCACCGAGGATCCGCCGGCGCCACCGTGCTGCGCACGGTCGGCACCCGCGAGCGGCGCTCGCATCTGACCGCCCCCCGGGTGCCCACCGTCGGTATCGACATCGGCGGCACCAAGGTCATGGCGGGCGTGGTCGACGCCGACGGCGCCATCCTGGAGAAGGTCCGCACCGAGACGCCGGACAAGTCCAAGAGCCCCCGGGTCGTCGAGGACACCATCACCGAGCTGGTGCTCGACCTCTCCGACCGGCACGACGTCCACGCGGTCGGCATCGGCGCGGCCGGCTGGGTCGACGCGGACCGCAGCAAGGTGCTCTTCGCCCCGCATCTGAACTGGCGCAACGAACCCCTGCGCGACCGGCTCGCCGGCCGCCTCGCGGTGCCGGTCATGGTCGACAACGACGCCAACACCGCCGCCTGGGCGGAGTGGCGCTTCGGCGCCGGCCGCGGCCAGGACCACCTCGTCATGATCACGCTCGGTACGGGCATCGGCGGCGCGATCCTGGAGGACGGCGCGGTCAAGCGCGGCAAGTACGGCGTGGCCGGTGAATTCGGCCATATGCAGGTCGTCCCCAGCGGCCACCGCTGCCCCTGCGGCAACCGCGGCTGCTGGGAGCAGTACAGCTCCGGCAATGCGCTGGTGCGCGAGGCCCGCGAGCTGGCCGCCGCCGACTCCCCGGTCGCGTACAACATCATCGAGCGGGTCGGCGGCCGCGTCGGTGACATCACCGGACCGCTGATCACCGAGCTGGCCCGGGAGGGCGACGCGATGTGCGTCGAGCTCCTCCAGGAGATCGGCCAGTGGCTCGGCGTCGGCATCGCCAACCTCGCCGCCGCCCTCGACCCGTCCTGCTTCGTCATCGGCGGGGGAGTCAGCGCCGCCGACGACCTGCTGATCGGCCCGGCCAGGGACGCCTTCCGGCGTCATCTCACCGGCCGCGGCTACCGTCCCGAGGCCACCATCACCAAGGCCCAGCTGGGCCCCGAGGCGGGCATGGTCGGCGCCGCCGACCTGGCTCGTCTGGTGGCCCGCCGCTTCCGGCGCGCCAACCGGCGCCGCGTCGAGCGCTACGAGCGCTATGAACGGGCCGGCCGCCGATGACCGACACCGATCTGCACACCGTGCACGACGACCACCACCCGTCCACGCCGCCCCGCGCCAAACGCCGCCGCCCGGTGCTGATGGCGCTGATCATCTTTCTGCTGATCGCGATCCCGGCCGGCTATATCGTCATCTCCGCCGAGCAGAGCCGGGACAGCGGTGAGGGCAAGGAGCTGGAGGCCGCCGCCACCGGCCTGACCAACGCCTTCCCCTCCAAGGTCCAGCAGCGGATCTACAACGTCCCGGTCCCGGTCGGCTCCACCCCGGTCTACTACTACGAGACCAACTCCTGGCAGACCAGCTCGCTGTTCGTGCAGTTCCGGACCAACGAGTGGGGCCTGGAGCACTACCTCGCGGCGGTCGGCACCAGCACCGCCGCCCTCAAGAAGGACCAGAAGACGATCCCGCCCGGACAGGCGGCCAAGGTCGGCTGGGACCTCAACACCGACGGGCCCTGGGCCGGCACGACGACCACGGACCGGGCACCGCACCCGAACCAGCGGATCATGGTCAGCTACGACGAGCCGGGGCACCCGGTGGTCTACACGGTCTCGACCGTGAAGTTCTGAACGGTCACCGGGACCGGCCGCGGACGCCTTCCGTCGTCGGTTGCCTACCGGTTCAAGCCCCGCCGGAGTGGGATCTCCGGCGGGGCTTGTGTGCGTGGTGAGCCACGACGACGTGCGAGGAATGCCCGTCAGGCAGCGGGAGTGGGTGGGCGCTAAAGGCCGCTGAGGAAGTCGAGGAGAGCCTTGTTGACCTCGGCCGGACGTTCTTGCTGCGTCCAGTGGCCGCTGTCGGGTATGTCGACCACCCCACGCAGGTTGGGGACGATCTCGTCCGGGTTGTCCAGGAAATCCGGGTGATAGATGCCGCGGACGGCGTCGCGTTCACCGCTGATGTAGAGCGACGGCGGAGTGATCGGGGCGTCCTGCCAGGCGGTGGTCAGTTCCCAGTTGCGGTCGAGGTTGCGGTACCAGTTGAGGCCGCCGGTGAATCCGCTGGTGGAGAACTGTCCGGCGAACGTGGCGAGGTCGGCTTCGGTGAGCCACCCGGGCAGGACGTCCGGTTCGGCGAACGGGCCGAGGAAGCCGCCGGCGCCTTCGCCCGCGGCCTTCCGGGTGCCCGCGAGGACCTTGCGCAAGGTTGCCGGGATGTCCTTGCTCAACTCGGCCTCGGCGACGTGCGGCTGCTGGAAATAGACCTGGTAGAAGTCCTCGCCGAAGCGCTCACGGGCGGCGGCCATGGGCGGGACGGGGCCACGCGGCAGGGGCGGGACGCTGATGCCGACCACGCCGCGTACGACATCCGGACGTATCAGGGCGGTGTTCCAGGCGACCATGGCGCCCCAGTCGTGACCGACGACCACGGCCTGCCGCTCGCCGAGGGCATGGATGAGGCCGACGACGTCACCGACGAGGTGCAGGATGGTGTAGTGGTCGATGCCTTCGGGGCAGTTGGTGCCGCCGTAGCCGCGCTGGTCGGGCGCGACCACGCGGTAGCCGGCTTCGGCGAGTGGCTGGATCTGGTGACGCCAGGAGTACGACGTTTCCGGGAAGCCGTGGAGCAGCAGAACAAGCGGACCTTCGCCCTGTTCGGTGATCTGCAGGCTGATGCCGTTGATGGAGACGCGATGGTGCTTGGGCAAGGCAGTTTCCTCTTTTCCTTTACCGGGTTGGTTACTTGGTCGGTGGTGATGGAGGCGAGCACGAGCTCCCGCCTGTGGTGAGGGCTTCAACGGCTCGTGCCGGCGGGTGACTTGGCATCCGGATGTTCCGCGTGGGTGCCGGGGCATCCTGAGGCCGTCACGGCCGGAGGGTCAGGCCGCGGCGACGTCGATGGACTTGTCCTTGAACGAGCCGGCCAGCAGGCTCTTCATCACGCGCCTGCCGACCGAGTTGCCCATCAGCGACCTGGTGAGGGTGCGGGTGAGCTTGTCCCGGCGGGTCTGGGGGACGAATATCACCAGTTCCTTGCGGCCGTGCTCCTGCATGGTGGCGATGAAGGGCCGCATCCTCTGCTCCCACTCGCGCAGTGCCCGGGAGGGGTTGCCCGGGTTGCGCTGCAGCATGGTGCCGAGCAGGTCCGCGCCGGCGATGGCGCTGGAGGCGCCCATGCCGGAATAGAGCGTCAGACACCAGGCCGCGTCACCGAGGAGAACGACTCGGCCGGTGTGCCACGTCGGCATCACCACCTGGTGGACGGAGTCGAAGAGACGGTGGTCGGCCTGCTCGAACTGCCGGAGGAGGTTGTCCAGCACGGGTCCGGTCGGCTCGGGGCCGAAGGCGCGGCGCAGTGACTCGATGGGCGGGCGCTGGAACTCCGCGTCCTCGTCGTCGGTGCGGTAGGTGAGCAGCAGCCCCGGCCGGTGGTCGGAGAAGGGGAAGACCCAGGCGGCACGCCCTGGTTCCGTCAGGACGACGCCGTCGGTGAGCCCGTAGCCGGGCACGGGTTCCTTGAGGATCGTGGCGCCGATGATGTGGTGGAACGGACGGAAGTAGTCGGAGTCGGGGCCGAAGGCCAGGCGACGCACCGTGGAGCGCAGGCCGTCGGCCCCCACCACGAGGTCGAACACCTCCGTTGTTTCGGTGGTGTTGTCTCCCGAGGTGGTGCGCAGCGTGACGTTCACACCGTCGCGGTGCTCCTCGACGGCCACCGGTGTCGTGCCGTAGCGGATCTCGGTGAAGGGCTCGGCGGCATCGTAGAGGGCGCTCTCGATGTCACCCCTGAGCAGCATGCGGGGGGAGCCGGGAAGGTCGCCGTATCCCAGGCCCGGCCGGCGGCGGCCGGCCCGGTCGATGTCGTAGGACCTGCCCTTCTCGACGACGGCCCGGTTGCCGATGGCGTCGAGCACGCCCATCCGCTGCGCGGCGAGCTGGCCGGAGTCGAACAGCCCGACGAAGTATCCGGCGGGACGGCGCTGGGGAGCGCGCTCGACGAGCAGGGTCTCCCAGCCGATGTCGTGGAGGCGCAGGGCCGTGGCCAGGCCTCCGATACCCATGCCCACGATGAGGGCACGCGGCTTGTTCATGGCGGTCGTTTCTCCAGTCCTCTTCGGGGATCGAGGTCTTCTTGGAGCGGCGAGATCACGGCGGCGCGGCAGCGCTCACGGACCTCTCGGAACGCAGCACAGTAAACGGAGAAGGCATCTCCGTTTACGTGATCCACCGTAACACCAAAATGGAGAAGTCATCTCCGCTTTCTGGGGTACGGTGGACTCATGAGTAACCGAACCGCCTCCACCACGCCCTCCGAGAACGCCCCGGCGCGTGCCCTGAGGGCGGACGCGGAACGGAACAGGCAACGCATCATCGCCGCCGCTCAGGAGGTCTTCGCCGAACGAGGGCTGGACGTCACCCTCGACGACGTCGCCCACCACGCGGGCGTCGGCGTCGGCACCGTCTACCGCCGCTTCGGGGGCCGTGAGGAACTCGTCGAGGCCGTCTTCGAGGACGAGGCGCTGCGGGTGGTCGCACTCGCGGAGCAGGCCCTCGCCCACGAAGATCCCTGGGACGGCCTCGTGGAGTACTTCCTGGCCGCCGCCCAGCGGTTCGCCGAGAACCGCGGCCTGAGGGAAGTCCTGCTGGGACACGTGGACGGCAGGCCCCGGGTGGCCGCCGCGCGGGAGCGCCTCCTGCCCGCGGTCGGCGCCCTCATCGCGCGCGCCCAGCAGGACGGCCGGCTCCGCGATGACATCGAACGGACCGACTTCCCCCTCATCCAGATCATGCTCGGAGCCGTCACCCAGCACAGCCGGACCATCACGCCGGACCTCTGGAAGCGCTACCTCACCCTCATCCTGGACGGCATACGCCGCGACAGGGGCGGCCCGTCCCCCTTGCCCCACCGCGCACTCGACCTCGACGAATTCGCCCAGACCATGAAGTGACGCCCTCCACCCACGCCGGTCGACCGGCGTCCGGCCAGGGGAGAACGCCCGCGTCGGCGCACCCGGCTCACGCACCGCCGCTCGACGAGACCGCGTGATGCATCGGCTGCGCCCTGTCGCTCACCGCTGAGGCCGGGGTTACCTTCGGGCCGCGGTGTCGGAGGGGAGTTCGGCGAAGCGGTCGCGATACGCGCTCGCGAAGCGGCCGAGGTGGGAGACGCCCCACCGGTAGGCGATCGTGCCGATGGGGTCGGTGGAGGCGAGGATGTCCTCACGGATCCGGTCGAGCCGCAGGTTGCGGACGTAGGACAGGGGCGAGAGGCCGAGCCGGTTGCGGAACGCCGAGCTGATGGTGCGAGGGCTGCAGTGGGCGGCCTGCGCGATGTCACTGAGGCTGATGTGCTCGGTGAGGTTCGCCTCGATGAACGCGAGGGCTGCGCGCACAGCACGCGGGTGGCCGGGTGGAGGACCGTCGCGCAGCTCGGCCGTGTGCGAGTGCGGCTGGGCCAGGAGCAGGGCGGTGACGATGGACCGCAGCTGGCCGCGCTGCACGTCCGAGCGCTGGAAGAGGGGGTCTCCCGAATCCAGCTGTTCGAGGAGGGAACGGACCAGTAGCCGCACCGCCCGGCCCTTGGACGTGGCCAGGTCCAGGGCGAAGTCAAAGCGTATGGGGGACAGCGGCGGGTGCCCGGTCAACGCACTGAACTCCTGGTCGACCAGGGCGGCGTCGATGCGCAGTCCCAGGAACCGCGTCCCGCGGGCACGCACGGGCCGCAGTTCCTGGGAGTCGCCGGGGTTGACGACTCCCGCCGTCGACATGTCCAAGGTCGCCCGCAGGCTGCCGCGCGCTGCCGAGATCGCGCCGGAGACGCCTATGTTGACGAAGTAGGACCTGCGGCCCTCGGCCGAGGCGACGCGCACATCGAGCGGTGAGGCGAAGTAGCCCACTGCGAAGTCGTGGGCGGCTACGCCGCGCAGTTCGTGATCGCCGCCGCACAGGCCGTCCAGCGGCGATGTGGCGACAGAGCCGCCGAAGAGCAGGGTGGCGGCGTTCAGGAGGTCGACGGGGTTCCGGGATTTGCTGATGAGGTAGGTGCGCAGCGGCTCCGGCACGGCGTTCACCTCCCTTGGTGCGCCCGCCGCGGTGCCGTGGAGCGTATGTGGCGGGCGGCCCGATTCCGGCGTCAGTGTCTCAGCCATGGCGGTCTGCCCTCTACCATCTTCCCTTTGCCCTTTGCCCTTTGCCCTCTGCCCGGCTGGCGGTCCGGCGGTTCGGCGTCCGGCAGGACCAACGGGACGGTGCGGGGGCGCACCGGACCGAGGGGTGGATCTTCTTCCGCGGTTCTTCTGTGAGTGGTTCCGCGGGCGCGCTCACATCGGCGGTGCGACGAACAGCCCCGGGTCCACGTCGTTGTGGGACTTGACGGCGATGAACTCGTCCATCTCGTTGGCCGTGCCCCACTGATCCGCGTTGGCGGGGTCGTGCAGGTCGTAGATGTGGGGGTGCCAGGTGTCCTCGTCCAGGATTTCCAGCTCGGTGGTGTACTCGACGGTGTTGCCGGCCCGGTCGAGGAAGTAGCTGAAGGAGTTGTCACCGGCACGGTGGCGCCCCGGCCCCCACAGCCGCTCGATGCCCATGCGCCGCATCCGGCCGGTGCCGCGCATGAACTCGTCGATTCCGCGCATCTCGAAGGAGGCGTGGTGGAAGGCCGCGTGCGGCCCGCGCACGATGCCGAAGCTGTGGTGGAAGGTGTTGCACCGCAGAAACCAGATGATCCCGCCGCGGCCGCCGAGGCACATGGTGTCCGAGAGGCAGAACCCCAAGTGCCTGATGTACCAGGCAACCGTGGCCTCGGGGGTGGGAGAGTTCATCAGGACGTGGGAGAGGCGCACGGGGATCGGCTCGCGGGCCTCGATCCTGCGGTGCCGGCGCGCGGCGACGTCGGCGGAGACCTCCACCACGCGGCCCTCGTTGTCGAAGAAACGGACCGCGTAGCCGCCCCCGGGTGTGTCCAGCGCCTTCGGTTCGTGGACCAGCCGCACGCCCTGCGCGATCAGCTGTGCGGCCAGGATGTCGACATCGCCGGCGCCGGCAGCGCCGAAGGCGATCAGGTCGGTGCGCTTGTGGGCGTCCTCGCGCAGTCGCACCACGTACTGCTCCGGGGAGCCCTCGGCTGCCAGGAACGAGACACCGGTGTCACCGGCGGCCTCCGTCAGCCCCCACAGCTCGGTGTAGAACTGACGCTGCTCGGCGAAGTTCGGCATGGCGACATCGATGTGCCGCAGATGGGTGATCAGACTGCCGCTGTTGCTCATGGTGAACTCCCTTGGGTCGCGCTGGTCAGCTCGGTCGTTCGGTCAGCTCGGGCGTCCCGTGGTCCAGTTGAGGACGGTGGGCGGCACGGGCCCTTGCCCATGCGGCCGCCAGGGAACATCCGGGTGTCTTGGGGCGAAGCGGGATCCCATTTGCCGTCCGGCGTCCCGGCCCGCGCGCATCGGCAACTGCCCCAGGCGTGCCACAAGGAACCGCAGCACATCGTCCGACGCGCGAAGGGCAGTCCGCCGGAACTCCCGCGTCTCGTGGGTCACTTCGCGCCGGACGGTCACGCGGGCTCGGCCATGAGCCGGTGACCGGCATCCGTCAGCGGATACGCCTCACGATGGCGCTGCGCATGCTCCAGGCCGGCGATCGCCACCGAGGTCTCCACGAGCGTTCGGCACCGCTGTCCGCGCCGACTCACGAACGCATCGAGCCCCGCCCCGACCGACCTGTGCCGCCCGAGCTCTTCGGCCAGCACGAGCCCGTCCTCGATGGCCAGAGCCGCGCCGCTGGCCATCTGCGGTGCGGGCGCGTGCGCGGCGTCACCGATGACGACGCCGTTGCCCCGGTTCCAGGCGCCCTCAAGGAACGCAGTCAGCACCGGGCGGCGCACCACCGACTCCGACACGGACACCAGAGGGCGGATCTCCTCCACCCGGCCCGGGAAGGCCTCCAGTAACTGCTGCAGGCGCGGGACGAGTTCGGCCTCGGGCAGGACGCTCTGCTCCACTCCGTTCTCCGTCAAGAACACGTACGCCTGGCCGGCCGAGATGGGCACGAGGCCCGCCGTGTCGGCCTTCCCGGCAAACTGGTGGATCCCGGTGGCCCACTGCGGGCGGGGCACCAGAGCCCGCCAGACCATCTGCCCGTGATAGCCGAGCGAGGTCTCAAGGCCCAGCAGGCTCCGCGCCGATGAGCGGATCCCGTCCGCGCCCACCAACAGCGCGACCTGCCGGACTGTCCCGTCCGACAACTGCACGCGGACCAGCTCCCCCTCCTGGTCCACCGCCGTGACGGTCAGTCCTTGTTGTACGACTACGCCGCGCTGCTCGGCTTCCGTGTGCAGGATGCGGTGCAGCACGGGGCGCGCTATGCCGGCCATCGCCGGTTGCCGCGCACCGATCAGGCGCGGTAGCCGGGCCCGGCCCGCGGGTTCACCGTCCACGTCCACGTGCGTGATCACGCTCATGCCGTAGCCCGCGGTCAGACAGTCGTCCGCGAGACCCAGCTCGGCCAGCGCGCGCAGCGCGGGACCGGTCAGGCACAACCCCCAGCCGGAAGTCGCTCTTGACGGATTGACCTCAGCGATCTCCACCTGCCATCCCGCGCCTGCCAGGGCAGTGGCCGCTGTCAGACCAGCGACGCCCGCGCCCACGATCATGGCCGTACGCGCACCGCGATAGCCGTTCATGTACGCCTCCAGAGCACCCGATTTCTTCGAAACCGTAAGCTCCGTCGGCGCTCCGCCTTATCCGAATCAGGCGGCGATCATCCGCTGTCCGCAATCGACCACCTGAGCGGCGACTGCATCCGGTGCGGAGGCGTCGAGATCCAGCCCGTCCCGGTTCAGTCGCAGGCCACCGATCCGCGGGTGGCCGATGTGCTGGGACACGCCTTCACACGCCTTCACACGCCTCTGCGTCGTGGCGGGCCCAGGGCCGATGCTGCTGTACGTCGCTGACGCCACTCATCACTCCCGCCGGACGGTGCGAGCGATGGGGCCGGCATTCATGTCGGCCCCATCGAGTACGACGAGCTCGGCCAGGTTGGTGTTCGCGTCGGGAAGCGTCTTCGAGGGCTCCGCAAGGAAGCCGGCGCAGGCCTGGCGTGAACGGTCGCCTCGCCGGGCTTTGTGCGCCACGGTCCGAGCGAGGCGGGGCGAAGCGCAGCGAGGGCTGTACCCGAGGGAGCTCGTACAGCCCTCCTCATGTGTGCGCTCATATCAGCCGGGGGCGCCGCCTGACCTCAGCGGTCCTCGCAGGCGAGCGTCAGGCACAGCATCATCACCTCGTAGGGGGTGCGGTCGCTCTGTGCGGTGGGTGTCTCCTCGGAGTCCGCGACGAACCGCCACTGCGATGGCTGGGCGTGCTTGGTCTCTCCCTTCTTCTCCACCTCGACGTGGAGTGTGCGGGCCTGCGGATCGTTCGTCTCGACGAGCACTTCGTCGCCACCGACCGAGAAGTGGTCGTGTAACAGGACCAGACCGAACCGGTCCAGGTTGCCGTGCTTCTCCAGCACGGCCTTGATGTCCCTGGCGAACTCCGCGTCCTGTGAGCCGAGCGGTTCTGCGTCTTCGAAGCGAGGAAGGTTGTGCGATGCGCGGCTGGTCTGCGTAGGCATGAGCATCTCCCTTCGACCGCGCTCTGCGGTCTCAAGACACCATAGGCAGATGGTGAGTTGCGGAAGAAGTGCCCGACGGTGGCAGGGGCCCAACGCGAGCCGGACCGCTGCTGGGACTCAACTCGGCGAAGGTCTGGGGGCTGCGGCGGCTCGTCAGGATTACGCGGCGCACGCCCTGCCGTGATCCTGGTGGGCCCCTCGACGGTCAGGGCCGCGACGGCCCGGCCTGGCGGACCGTACCGCGCGAGACGCTGTGGCGCGGTGCGAGGTCGACCTCCGTGGGGAGCGGACTGCCGACCGCGTAGTCCTCGCGATCGATCGCCCGCCGCAGCTCCTCGGCGATCTCCTCGTGTCGTGCCGCCATATCCCCTCACTCGCACAGAGTGGTGCTCTATGTGCGCAGCGCGACCAGCGTGGATGAGGCACCGTGACACGTCCCTGCGTGCCACAAATGTGCAGGAATGGTGGCCAAGAGTTTCGAAGATGTTACGGACCAGACATCGACGGCGTGCCTACTATGGCCAACTTGTTCAGACGAGTTATTCGCACAAGTTCTCACCCCCCACGCGAATCCCGTGTGTCCCCTGTGCCCCCTTGTGTACCCCTCTGGAGAGACCGTGACCGAGATCCTGCCGAGAGCCGCCGTCCTTACCGGCGGTCTCGTCGCCGCCACACTCGCCCTCAGCGCCTGTAGCGCGGGCTCCGACGCGTCGACCAACGCCGACGGAGAGAGCGCGGCCACCGCGATCACGGCCGAGGACTTCGGGGGCATGGACGCGCTCGTCAAGGCAGCCAAAGAGGAAGGCACGCTGAACGCCATCGCGCTTCCCCGCGACTGGGCCAATTACGGTGCGCTGATCGACGGCTTCGAGAAGAAGTACGGCATCAAGGTCAAGGTGGAGAACCCGGACGGTGCCAGCCAGGACGAGATCAACGCCGTCACCTCCCGCAAGGGCCAGGACGGGGCGCCCGACGTCCTCGACCTCGGCAGCTCCTTCGCGTACAGCGCCGCCCAGAAGAATCTGCTGGCGCAGTACATGGTCGCCGATTTCATTGACATCCCCGACGGCCAGAAGGACACGATGAGCCGCTGGTACAACGGCTACGGCGGCTATATCTCCATCGGCTGCGATGCGAATCGCGTGAAGACCTGTCCCACCACCTTCAAGGAACTGCTCAAGCCGGAATACAAGGGGAAGGTCGCGCTCAACGGCAACCCCACCCAGTCGGGTTCGGCCTTCGGCAGTGTGTACGCGGCCGCCCTCGCCAACGGCGGTTCCTTCGACTACATCCAGCCCGGCCTCGACTTCTTCGCCAAGCTCAAAAAGAACGGCAACTACACGCCCGTCCAGTCCACCTCGGCCACCATCACGAAGGGCAAGACGCCGATCGTCCTCGACTGGGACTACCTCAACGCCAGGTACTCCGACGAGTTCAAGAGCAAGGGACTCGACTGGCAGGTCACCGTCCCAGAGGACGGTAAGTTCTCGCAGTACTACTCGCAGGCCATCAACGAGGACGCCCCGCACCCGGCGGCCGCCCGACTGTGGCAGGAGTACCTCTACAGCGCCGAGGGCCAGAACCTCTGGCTCAAGGGCTACGCCCGCCCGGCTCTGATGGCCGCCATGGAGGAGGACGGCACGCTCGACAAGACCGCGGCCGCCAAGCTGCCGAAGGTCTCCGGCACGCCGAGATTCCCGACCGAGTCGCAGCTGGGCCACGCCAAGGATGACATCGCCCAGGGCTGGGGCAAGCTCGTCTCCCGATAACCGCGACTCTCACCTCGCCGGTGGCCGACGCGGTGCCCGCCGTTCCTTCGGAGCGGTGGCGCCGCGCGGCCGGCAGTGTCAGTAGCCAGCACACCCCGCCCGGCGACTCCCCGGCGCACGTGTGCCGGCCTGCGTCCCAGCCCCGCGCCGAGGATGCCGCACGGTGCTGCGGACCGCATCCGCGCTCGGGATGCCCACCCTGCACGTCTCCGTACCGGACGTGTTCGCCGACTGGGTCTGGTGGCTGTCCACGACGCCCGGCCGGCTGGGCTGTCAGCCGCTCGGCCGTACCACGGAGGAATGGGCTCACCCCCAGGTGAGGGGGTCGAGGTGCAGATAGAACCGCTCGCGGTCACGGTCGAGGGTGATGCCGTACCGGTCGGCGAACGTCTCCTCCGCCGAGTCCGCCTGCTGATCGTCCGTCCACTTCTCCAGTCGGGCCGAGGCGAGCAGGAGCGCGATGTCGGCGTAGGGGTCGGCCCGTCCGAGGCGCCCCAGGTCGATGAAGCCCGCCACCGTCAGTGCCTCCGGGTCGAGGATGATGTTGGGCAGGCACAGGTCGCCATGGCAGACGACGGTCTCTGCGGTCTCCTGCGCCAGGCGGTGTTCGAGCTGTGCGGCGAGGCGCGCGAGCAACTCGTCCGGAGGGGTTTGCTGCTGCTCCACGGGGAGGAACTCTGACTTCACCGCACCACGCGCGACGACGTCACGTGCTGCGGCGTACATCTGGGTGAGGTCGCGGGAGAAGGGACACTGCTGCGCGGGCAGGGCGTGCAGCTGCCGCACGGCTTCCGCGATCGGCTCCCACGCCGTCATGAGCGCCGGAGCCGACACACGGTCGGCGGGGACTCCTGCGACAGCGCTGGTCAGCAGAGCCGCGCCGGCCGTGTCGACGCGCCAGTCGAGTACCCGTGGACCGGGTACCCCCTGCCTGCTGAGCCAGTCGACGCGGTCCCGCTCTGCCTCCAACGAGGTCACACCCTCGGCAGGGACGCACTTGGCGTATCGCGAGCCGTCCTCCGTGCGGAAGACGCTGGCCTCGGACTCGCCATCAGTGACGGGCTCCCACCGGCCGCTGTCTCGGTTGGCATGCAGCAACGTCCGGAATGCGGAGAATGAATCGATCACGCCGCCAAATCTAACCTGAATGCCCCAATACGGCGGGGTAATTAACGTTGAACGGCAGTCGGTTACCACCACGCACCCAGGGGCGCGACATCGCGCACACCGCACAGGCCACCACCGCCGACACAGATGTCCTCGGGGGCAATGCCTCACACTCAGCCGCTGAGTTCCCGGGCGTTGACGATGACCTTCTCGACCGCCAGGGCTATGTCGTCGATGTCATTGAGCGGTGCCAGAAGAACCTCGTGCCCGAAGCTCAACACGCTCTCGTGAATGCGCTTGGAGGCGGGGAGGCCGAACCGGGAGGGCTTCACCCGCGCCATGTACTCGGTGCCGGTGGCGAACCTGGTATCCACCGCCGCAACAGGCACTGTCAACCGCACACGAGGGATGAGGCCGGCGCGGGCGGGGGCTCCAGAGGGGAGTAGCGCCGCCCGCGCCGGGCGGCGGATCCGCTCGGCACGGGGGGAACCGTCGGATCCGTATGGGCCGATGACCAGTCGGCTACTTCTACTGCGTCACCGGTTAATTCCTCGTTACACCCGCACGGCCAGGTGCCCGGAAGAGCGCAAATGTCCTTACGTATCGGACGTATCGCACGGCCGAGTAACGTGACAGCACCCTGCGACGCAGAACGGCATACGGGCGCGCATGGTCGTCCCCGTAGGCGATTACGGTCAGGGTGACTCCTGTGGGGGGTGGCCACCCTGGCCGTGCTCGCGCCCCGCTGCCGAGGCGCTGCGTGCGTCAGATTGCGATTCCCATGAGCCACAGCTTCGAACCCGTGCCTGTACATGATCGGTACTCCCGTAGCGGGGGCGGCACCCCCGCACAGCGGACAGCCCTGATCGTCCACACGATTGCCGACATAGCCGCCGCGTTCTTGGGGCTGTGGATCCTGCTCTACCTGCTGGAAGCGAACCAGGCCAACGTCTTCGTCCAGTTCGTGAAGAGCGTGGCGGACTCGCTCGCCTGGTGGGCGCGGGACATCTTCACCATGGACACCGAAGGGCTGCGCGTCGCCCTCAACTACGGTCTGCCTGCCGCGATCTATCTGCTGGTCGGACACCTGATCGCCGGGCGGGTGCGCCGCCTCTGACCAGTGACGCGGCAGAACGGGTCCGCCCCCGGGGCGGACGGGTTCCCCCGGGGCCCGGTGTGATCGACCAGCCGTTGTGCGGGTGTGGCTGTCTGCTTACAGTTGGCGCCTCATTCTTCGCCCGCCGTGCAACCGGCGGGCTTCTTCTGCACACTGGGGAGATTCATGCGCAAGCGCGCAATCTTCGCTGTACTCGGCGCTGCCGTCGCGTTGGGCGGCTCCACCGCCGTCGCGTACGGGGACGAGACCGTCGGTGACGTCCAGATCACCACTGCCGCCGTCAGTGGCGGCAAGGACATCGCGATGGGCCTCGCCGACAAGACGGTCACGGTGTCGGTGACCGCCACCGACCCCTCAGGCATCTGGGACGCCGACTTCCATCTCTGGCGCGGCACCGACCCGGACAACCCGGACGGCTACCTCAAGCCGAACGAGGACACCACCCCGGCGGACTGCGTCGCCTCCTCAGCGACCACCTCCACCTGCTCGAAGACCTTCACCTTCGAACCGGACTCGTGGCTGACCAACGCCGACGCCGGAACCTGGAAGGTCGGCATCGAGGTGTGGGCGAACGACGACAGCCGGGCGGTGCGGGACGCCTACACCACCGTCCGGCTCCAGCGCTTTTCCAAGCTGACCGTCAACGCGAGCCCGGAGCCGATAGCCGCCGGCAAGCCCCTTACGGTCACCGGAAGGCTGACCCGGGCCAACTGGGACACCGACACCTACGCGGGCTACACCGCCCAGCCCGTCAAGCTCCAGTTCCGCAAAGCGGGCACCAGCACCTACAACACCCTCCAGACGGTGAACACCTCCAGCACCGGTGACCTCAAGGCCACCGCCACCGCGTCCGTGGACGGCTACTGGCGCTGGAACTTCGCCGGCACCTCGACCACTCCGGCCGTCAAGGCGACTGGCGACTACGTCGACGTGCAGTAGCGCCCAGCAGTCGTGGCGCCGGGTGCCGTGGAGGCCCCGGCGCCTTGCCTCTCGCAGCACTTCCACGGAGCGGTGAAGCCGCCGAGTCGGCGCGCCCCGGACATTTTCTGGAGTGGAAGTAGCCCGCTTTGAGAACTGTTGCTGAACCGCCTTCGTTTCTTCACAGGTTCGGATTGACGCAACAGGGTGAACGGCGGCGAATTCGTGCGGCTATTCCCTGTCCGGCCAGCAGGTGGATCACGGCTGGCAGAGCGTAATTGAGGAGGGCGCCTACGCCCTCTGTGTGCATGGTGAAAATGTCCTGTGACCACCAAGTCGGCGCATCCGCCACGCCTTTCACAAACTCCACGAAGATGCTCACCTGCAGCGAGCGCATTCGTCCGATACGGGCGCGCATGAGAATTCGCTCGCCTGCGGGTGTGACATTTGATGGGCCGACGGCGCAGACCTGAGTGTGCCGATGATCGTCGGCACACGACGGATCCGAGGTCCCCCCGGCTGCAGGATCCGTGCCCGACGCGGGCGGGGATGTGGCCCCCCCGCTCAGCCCCGCTCGCGTCCGGCATCTACTTCTTGGTATCGGTACGCCATCCGCTTCGCCGAAGCCGGAACTCGGCGGTTGGAGCCTCCCGCTCGGCCGGGACCGGTACGTGGAGAGGTGGCGTCGAGGCGGCGCTCAGGGAGGGCCAGGTGGCGGACCAGATGTCCACGGCAGGCTGGATGCCCACGGTGGATCCCATGCCCGCTGGAGACTGCCGGCTCCCGCCCGGCAGCGAGGGCGAGCGTGAACTCCAGGAGCGCATGGGCACCACCGCACGCGCTGACAAGTTCTACGACGAGCAGGTCCTGGACCGGCTCAACACCAGGATGCGGGACTTCGTGGCGCGCCAGGAGATGTGCTTCCTGGCCACCTCCGACCGGCACGGTGAGTGCGACAGCACTTTCCGGGCCGGTCCGCCCGGCTTCCTCCAGGTCCTCGACGACAGGACGCTGGTCTACCCCGAGTACCGGGGCAACGGCGTGCTCGCCAGCCTCGGCAACATCGAGGAAAACCCCCATGTCGGTCTCCTGATGATCGACTTTCTGAAGGACCGGATCGGCCTGCACGTCAATGGGCGGGCCCGAATCGTCTCCGACGAGGAGATGCGCCGCGCCCAGCCCGAGCTGCCGGTCGACCCCGTGCCCGGGCGCCGAGCCCAGCTGTGGGTCGAGATCACGGTTGAGGAGGCGTACATCCACTGCGCCAAGCACATTCCGCACCTGCAGAAGGCGTCGGCCGAGCAGCGCCAGAGGCAGGCGTGGGGCACGGACGGCTTCAAGCGCAAGGGCGGGGACTTCTTCGGTGCGGCGGCCGACGCCCCGGACCGCCCTCCGTACCAGCCGCGGCGGCGCATGCGTGACGTTCCGTCGTGGACGCAGGCGGGGCCGCTGACGAGGTCCGCTGTATGGCAGCGCTCGGTTCAGCGGCTGCTGGCGGCGGTGGCGCGGCGGGCCCCCAACGCGGAGGAGGGGAGCGAGGGGGCCTTTCGAGGCTGGTTCTGCTAGCCAAAGCCTGTTGCTGGACGCTGGTGAAGCGAGTGTGTGACGGTCCGCCCCGCGCTCGCTGGAATCCAGGTGGCGTACGAGCACGATGGTGGCGGATCGGCGCCACGCTCCGGCGGCTCCTCTTGGCGTCGGGTCTATCTGGTGCGGGCAGTTCCGACACCGGATGGGCGACGTGGCCGTCCGCATCCGGCGAGGGGCTTATGCCGGGGCCGGTGCCTCTTTGGCGGGCTGAGGGCGCAGGAACCAGTACAGGACGGGTGCCAGATAGAGCGCCCAGGCGGTGGCCTGGAGCACGCTCGGGTTGGGCTGGAAGTTGAAGATGCCCTTGAGCAGGGTGCCGTACCAGCTGTCGGGAGGGATGGTCGCGCTGATGTCGAAGAGCCGGTCGTCCAGGCCGGGGAGGAGGTCGGCCTCCTGTAGGTCGTGGATGCCGTAGGCGAGGACGCCTGCTGCCACGACGACCAGCAGGGCGCCGGTCCAGGTGAAGAACTTCGCCAGGTTGATGCGCAGTGCGCCGCGGTAGAAGAGCCAGCCCAGCGTGACGGCCGAGAGCAGTCCGAGGGCGGCTCCGAGCACCGGCTGTGCGCCGTCGCCCGTCGACTGGACGGCAGACCATATGAACAGCGCCGTCTCCAGGCCCTCACGGCCGACCGCAAGGAATGCGGTGGCGACCAGCGCGCCGGTGCCGATGGCCAGGGCTTCGTTCAGCTTGCCCTGCAGCTCGGCCTTGAGGTGCCGGGCGGTGCGGCGCATCCAGAAGACCATCCAGGTGACCAGCCCGACGGCCACGATGGACAGGGCGCCGCCGAGCGCCTCCTGTGCCTCGAAGGTCAGTTGGGAGGAGCCGAATTGCAGTACCGCGCCCACGGCCAGGCTCAGGCCGACGGCGATGCCCACACCGAGCCAGATCGGCGGCAGTTTGCTGCGGTTGTCGGTCTTGACGAGGTAGGCGACGAGGATGCAGACCACGAGGCTGGCTTCCAGGCCCTCGCGCAGGCCGATCAGATAGTTGGCGAGCACGCCGGTCTCCTAGCGAAGATCATGAAGATCGTGAGGTGTCGGTTCAGGGGTGGCTGTTGAGGAACCCGATGACGCTGGCGCCCCACCATCCGCCCTGGGAGATCGTGGCGGCGATCCCCGTCTGCATCAGCAGGCGTCGAGGTACGCGTCCGGGGTGCTCCTGCACATGCCTCAGGCGCTGGCCGAGCCAGTGCGCGTAGAGGCCGTTGAGCATGACGGCGAGGACGAGTCCGAGCTTGACCAAGGTCAGCGGGGATGACAGGTCCGGGCGGAGGAACAGCCCGCTGAGGACGAGTCCGCCCAGTCCCAGCCAGATCGGTGTGTGCAGCGCACAGGCGGTCTGGAGGACATCGCTCAGACGGCGACGTCCGAGCAGCCAGAGCAGGGCGAACCAGTCGACGGCGAGCACGGCACCCAGCCCGACGATGAGCGCCGCGAGGTGGAGGAAGCGGGCTGCGGCCTGCAACGGCGGGTCGGGGTGGACATGGGAGGCCGTCCAGCAGGCTGCTGCCAGGACCGCGCACGCCACGACGCCCAGGGCGACCAGCGCCCACGGCGGTGTCGGAGCGCCGTCGGGGCCCTCGTCTTCGACGGCGAGGGCCGGCCGCCCCGGTTCCCCGGCCGGCCGGGGTCCGAGTGCAGCCTGGCCTCTGGCGGAGGTGGATTGCACCGTCAGCTCTCCGGCTTGAGTTCCACGTTGCGGAACGTGGCCGTGGCCCCCTCGCCGAGCGCGGGCTTCTCGCCGCTGGCGCCGTGCCGCAGGAACGTCGGGGTGTCGAGCTTCGCGCGGAGGGTGTACTTACCGGCCTTGGGTATCGAGAAGTTGTTGGCGTAGTGGAAGAACTCCGAGTAGTAGAAGTTCAGTTCCTTGGCCTGGACGACCTTGCCGTCCTTGTTGACCACTTCGAGCGTGATGGGCACGTCGGGCACGATGCGGCCGGTCTTGGCCTCCATCGGGATGATCTCGATGTGGTGGGTCTCGTCCTTGGCCGGGGCCCGGTGGACCTGCTTGCCGTGTGTGCCGTGCTCCGCGTGGAACCACGGCTCGGCCGCCTCGACGATGTAGCCGACGTTGTAGTCGCCCACGCGCATCTTGCCGCCCCTGGCCGCGATCTCCGCCGCCAGCACGGTGTGCTGGTGCGCGACGCCGGCCGGGGCTGTCTCCTTCGACTCGCTCCGGGCGGCGGGCTTCTTGTCCGAATCGGCGCCACCGCAGGCGGTCAGGACAAGAGCGAGTGGCACCGCGAGGCACACGGCGGGTACGAATCTGGGCATGGCTGAATCCCTTCGGGCTGGAGGTGAGGTTAGGCGAACCTAAGTATATGAAGCGTTCCAGTCAACCCCTCTCGTAATTCGGGCATTAGCGAGTGAAGCGGGCGATATTCGTGGGAACGGACCGCCGCTTTCGTGGGAGTTGTGCAGAGTCGAGCCGTTGGTGACGCTCAGGAAGTGCCGATGGTTGGGCGGGATTTGGACAACTCGGCCGCTCTGTTGCCTACACTGCGTCCGCCTACCCCCGCCTCCGCCCTCCCAGGGAGAACCCTCATGACGCTTCGCATGTCCCAGCCCATGGCCGCGGCCCTGCTCGCCGCCGGAGCACTCGCCGCCCTGACCGGCTGCGCCGAGAAGAGCCAGAGCGGCGACTCGAAGTCGGGGGCCATCGCCGTCGAGGCCACCGACGACGCCTGCAAACTCTCCAGGACTTCTGCCAAGGCCGGGCCCATCGCCTTCAAGGTCTCCAACCAAGGCAGCAAGATCACCGAGTTCTACCTCTACGGACCCGACCGAAAGGTCGTCAGCGAGGTCGAGGGCATCGGCCCCGGCACCTCCCGCACGATGAGCGTGAAGGTGTCCGAGCCCGGGGCGTACGCCACGGCATGCAAGCCAGGCATGGTGGGTGACGGGATTCGAGGCAAGTTCACCGTCACGGCCAAGCAGCACGGATGAACTGACTCCGTACGTGGTGCGATCGGGGCATCGAGGCGTCGCGGCGTCTGCGGTGAGGCAGCCGCGGCCGGGTGTGACACTTTCGCCCGGCGCGCCGCAGTGGGGAGTGCCGATCGCTATCGGCCGCGTGGTGCCTTGATGTCTGCGGCCCCCCGCCTCAAGTTGCCGCGGGCGGCCCCCAGTCGGCCGCCCGCGCCATTGACCTGTCGATTGTGAGGTGGCGGTCCGAGGGCATCGATGTGAAATGGCGGTGAAGGGAGTTTCGGAATCGTCCGACGGGAAATGCGCGGAAGCGTGAGTTACCCCAATGAAGGCATACCGCAAAATCGCCCCTACGACTCCGGTCGAAACTCTCCCTACCACGGCGGACCGAACTCGCCGGATCCCGGTGAGACGGCTCCGCTGCCGTTTGTCGAGGCGCCCGCCCCGCATCGCAGCAATTCACCCTCGCCCTACGACCCCGCCCCAGCCGGTCCGTACAACGCCGTTCCGAACACAAACTCCGATGCCAGAAGGAGTGGGAGAGGGAACCGGCGAGGCCACGGAGCGGATCGACTCGCCTTGATCATTCACAGCCTCGCGGATGTCGCCGCGGCATTCCTCGGGCTGTGGATCCTGCTCTATCTGCTCGAAGCGAATCAGGCTAATGTCTTCGTCGGCTTCGTGCACGGTGTGGCCGACTGGCTCGCTGGCTGGTCGCAGGACATCTTCATCATGGAGACGGAAGGGCTGCGCGTATTCTTCAACTACGCTCTTCCCGCGCTGATTTACCTCGCGGTCGGCCACGGCGCAGCCGCATGGCTGCGACGCCTCTGACTGCGCTTCCGCCGAGCTCAGGGGGCGCAGGCTTCCCGTGCCCCCTGAGCGCCGAGACGAGTGCCCACCCGACTGGCGCACCCATCCCCGCACGTGGTGAATTCGCGGAATTGTTGTACGTGAGGCAGCCGCTGCCAGCGCCCCGTACTTTTTGATCTCGCTCGGGCCCTGTTGTCCCTAAAAGTCAGTGGGGTCCGCGAGTTCGCAGAAACTGAATGTTGTTCGGCCTGAACTCAAGGGTGGGTTGGAGGGAGTCACCAGCATGTCAGTTGCACCACCCCCTCCCCGGGAGGAGGGGCCCAAGCAGCCGATGGGAGCCCTGCTGGCTCTCCCCCTCCCAGCGGTAATGCAGCACCAACGCCAGAAGGCGCGTTAACGCAGCTCGCCTCGTCGAGGGTGTGGGCGTGCCGAACGGAGGGGGCCTTCCGGGGCAACTACGCCACAGGCATGGACCGGATCGCGGAGATATCGAACTGCAGCCGGACTTTCTCGCTCACCATGGCGCCGCCCGCTTCCAGGCGTTGGTTGTAGACCAAGCCCCAATCGGTGCGGTCGATGGTGGTGGTGGCGTCAAAGCCGGCCCGCTCGTAGCCGAATGGGTCCAAGACCGAGCCGAGGTAGTCGAGTTGCAGCTCGACCGGACGGGTGATGTCGCGGATCGTCAGATCCCCTGTCATGCGGAAGCTCTCTGCGCCCTCGTGGATCGTGGAGGTGCTGCGGAACACCATCTCCGGGTAGCGGTGTGCGTCGAAGAAGTCGGTGCCGATGAGGTGTGCGTCCCGCTGTTCTACGCCCGTGTCGACGCTGGCGACCCGAATGACGAGTTCGGCCCGGGATTGGGAGGGCCGGGCTCCGTCGAAATACAGCGTGCTGTCGTAATCGGCGAAAGCACCCCGCACCGTCGTGACCATCGCGTGCCGCACGGAGAAGCCGATGCGACTGTGCGGGCGGTCGATGGTCCATTGCCCGGTCAGCGCACGAAGTGCGGGGTCGAGCGCGACTCCGGTGGCATCGGCCGCCGGGAAGGGCGTACGGGGGCCAACAGCCTGCGTCTGCTCGATCGTCGCGCTCTGGCGACGGCTGAAGATACCCATGCGGTTGTAGCCTCCCTCGAATTGGATTAGTCCGTGCTATCACGGCATTGACATGCGCCACGCAGCGAGATGGGCGGCCTCGTCCGGAATCCATGCCCCCGACTGCAAAGATGCACAGGATCGACACGAAAATGGATGCACTGACGGGCAGTCCGTGATGGGCGGGAATGGCCGGACTCAACGCGCGAGGCGGTAAAGGCCGTTGAGATCGGGGGAGCCCTTCGCCGTACGTCCGAGGTCGCTCGGTCAGAGCCGCACCACGTCACCACACCGCTCGGTACACCCTGGTCAGTGCTTGCCCTTACCTCCGTGCTTGCCCGCTGCCTTGGGGCTCTTGTTGGGGTCGGCCGGTGCCGCCGTCTTCTTGTCGGCGGTCTGCGCAGCGGACGAAGAGGGCGAGGGGGTGGGCGAAGATGAGGGAGCCGTGCCACTCGATGCCGGGGACGGTGAAAGGGAAGGGTTCACAAGCGCGGACGGCTCAGCCTGCGGCACCTGCGCCGTACCGGTGTCGGGCGAGAACCACGTCAAGCCGGCGAGCAGCGCCACGGAGAACAAGGCGGCACCGCCCAGCAGCGCCACCAGGCGGGAACGGCGGGTCAAGGGCAGGCGAGGGCGGTGCGGCGCGGCCCGGTGCACCGTCGTCTTCCACTCCGTTTCTGCTGCCCGGACAGAGACACCCCCGACAGAGGGGGCAGGTGCGGCGGTGCCTGGTATTGGGGTACCGGGGACGGCGGTGCCCGGGCCGGTGATGTGCGGCCCGCGCACGGCGGAGGGTGCGGGCCTGCGGCCCTGGTTGGGTAGTTCCTGCGGCAGGGGCTCCGGCGTCCCGCGCCAGGCTCCGCGCCCGAACCAGTCCGCCGCCTGATCGGCCGTGGGCCGGTCCTCGGGCTGCTTGGCCAGGAGCCCGAGCAGGTAGCTCTCGAACGCAGGCGGGAGGCTGGCGCCGAGCTGCCGGGGTGGCACGGGGGAGGCGTCGAGGTGCTGGTGGAGGATCGCGAGGGCGGTGTCCGCCTGGAACGGCGGCCGCCCGGTGAGGAGTTGATAGAGCACGCACCCCAGTGCGTACACGTCCGAGGCAGGGCCGGCGGGCCGGCCCAGGGCGCGCTCGGGCGCGAGGTAGAGACTGGTGCCGACGATCTGTCCGGTGGCGGTGAGGGCGGCACCGGGGTCGTCGACGAACCGTGCGATGCCGAAGTCGCCGATCTTCAGCGCACCGTGGGTGTCCAGCAGGAGGTTGGCAGGCTTGATGTCCCGGTGGACAATGTTCTGCCGGTGAGCCGCGGCGAGCCCGGCCGCGGCCTGCGCAGCGATAAGGGCCACGCGCTCGGCAAGCAGCGGGCCGGAACCGGCGAGCCGGGCAAGGCTGTCGCCCTCGACCAGTTCCATCACCAGGAACAGACGGTCCTCGTGCTCGCCGAAGTCGAGGACACCGACCACGTGCGGGTGGTTGAGGCATCCGGCCGTTTGCGCCTCCAGGCGGAAGCGGGAGGCGGCGCTGGGGTCGGAGCCCTGGGGAAGCAGCAGTTTCACCGCCACCGGTCTGCCGAGCGATTCATCGAAGGCCCGCCAGACCTCCCCCACCGCTCCCCGACCGACCACGTCCTGCAGCCGATACCGGCCCGCTATCAGCACCTGTGTTTCATCCTCATGCCATGAGACGTCTCGACCACCGCAGGCCGTAACTCACCACGTGGGTGAGGGTGGGAGGTGCCGCAGCAGCCCCAGCATACCGGCTCCGCAGGTCCCCCTTCCCGGCCCTGGCACTCCTGCCGGAGACCGTGTGCCGGCACCCGCTCCTTGCATCCCAATGGTGTTCTGGTCGGCTATCCGCCTCATCGGCTTCGCTTGCTCTCGCCGAGCGCGACGTCGTCAAGGGAGCGCGGCAACCCCGGTCCGCGGCGCCCTGCGGCTGGATCAGGACAACGAAGGGCGTGGGGTCGTGGTGGAGGGTGGTGGCGACGCTCGGCATCTGTCGTGGACCGCTGCTCCTCGTTCTGTCAGAACGCCGACCGGACGTGGCCGTGGATGCCTTCTGGGTATGGGTGGACGGCTCGTCATCGGTCGTTGGCGGCCAGTGGTGCGCGGCGTGCTCGACCGGCGCACGCGCTTCGGGCGTCCGCCTTCTGCTGTGACGGAAGGGGTGGGTGTTGGCCGCGGGCCCGTTGGCGCAAACTGCCTGGTCGTCCGCCATGTCGGCCAGCGGCCGTGTACTGTCCGTAATCGGTCGATCACGGTCCGGTAGGTCCGATGCCGGGTATGGGGTGTCGCTTCCAGTAGGGCGCTGCGCTGGTCTGCTCTTCCCTTTTGCTGCGGTTCGGAGGCTGGGTCTCTGTGTCAGTACGTGTGGGTGACATCCGGGAAATTCTTCAGCTGGCGGCGCCGGGGGGAGCGGTCGAGATCCCGGCCTCTGTGCTCGATGGCTGCGCGCCCGATGTGGGTCTGGTGTTCCGCGGCGGGGAGCTGCGGGTCGAGGGCGCGGTGTGTGATCCGAAGGAGTTGTGGGTCACCGGTCAGGCCGCCACTACCGCTGGTGCGGCCCTGGTGCCGGTGCGGGTCGCTTTCACCGGCGACGGTGAACTGGTGATTGGGACGCTGGCAACCGCCGATCTCGGTGAGGGCCGCGGGCTGTTGCTGATCGATGGTGCTGCGGCCGGCGCCGAACTTCCCCCCGGGGCCTGGGCGGTGGCGGATGGACGGGCCTTGCGGCTGACCGGACGGGGCCCCGCAGCAGCCCAGACCGATGCCGGGCGGCTGGACGGCCTGGGCCGGTCCCTTCCCCCGGTCCGCCTGCGGACGGCCGCCGAACGTGAACGGGACCGCGGGCCACGGGCCTTGGTGACAGAGCATGGCATCCTCGTCCCCCGGCCGCCGGCGTACCGGCGCGCGGGCGTGCGGGTTCTTGAGTCGCCGATGGTGCGCGGCTGGTCGCCGATCGGCACACCCGGTGGCGGCGACGTCGGCAACGGCATCAGCGTCAACTACGAGAGCCCGCCGCTGCGGATCGCGGGGGCGCTGACCGCCCTGCCGGCCTCCCCGCCCTACAAGGCGGTGATCGGCGGGACGCTGCTGATGGACACCGGCACGTTCAACGGTTCCTTGATGGGTGCGTATGTCGTTCCCGACGGAAACGGGGCCCGGCCGTCGTTGTTCGCCTACGGCTCGCTGGGCAGCGAGACCGGTATCGGTCTGCCCTGCTTCCAGGTACGGGGTATCGCCGCCGGGTTCGGGTGGAACAGCCGGGTGCGGGTCCCGTCGGCGGAGGCCCTGGGCGAATTTCCGTTCCTGGTCGCCCTCGACAACCCGGGCGAGATCGGCGCGGACGAGGACGAGGTCGATCCGCTGTCCGTGCTGAACAAGCTGATCGGCGGCTCCAACCCGTGGGTGCGGCCGCAGGAGGGAGACCTGTGGCTGGCCGCCGGCCTGGCCTTCGACTGCTTCGCCTCCTTGCGTGGCCGCATGATGGCTCTGGTGCAGACCGGATCGGATCTGACGATCAGTCTGCTCGGGGCGGGTGGCGCCGAGCTGCCCACGAAGGGTGACAAGAAGATCGCCCGGGTGGAGATCGGTATCGAGGCGACGCTGCGGCCCATGGCCGGGGAGCTGAGTTTCAGCGCCGGATTCACCGAGAAGACCTTCCTCATCGACCCGAACTGCAAGCTGCGCGGTGGCGTGGGGATGAAGTTCTGGTTCGGCAAGCACCCCAAGGCCGGGGATTTCGCGCTGATCCTTGGTGCCATCCCGCGGGGCCGTGAGCTGCCTGCCCGCTACCCGAAGCAGCAGCCCGCCGGTCTGACCTGGGGCATCGGCGACACGGTCAACATCACCGGCAGCGCCTACGCCGCACTGACGCCGAAGTCGCTGATGGCGGGCGGCGGGCTCGATGTCACCTTCCACGCCGGGCCGCTGCGGGCCTGGCTCCACGCCAGGGTGGATGCCCTCGTGGAGTGGAACCCGTTTTACTTCGATGTGGGCATCGGGGTCCGGGTCGGTGTCTCCGCCACCATCAAGGTGTGGTTCGTCAAGGTCACGATCTCCATCGAGGTCGGGGTCAGCGTGCGGGTGTGGGGGCCCGCGGTGGGCGGGGAGGCCACCGTCCACCTGTGGTTCATCTCCTTCACCATCGGATTCGGCGCCGACCGCCGCAGGGAGCCTCCCGCGCTGGACTGGGGCGGATTCCAAGGCATGCTGCCACCGCCCGCGACCATGGTCCGTACGACCGCGATTTCCGGATACGCCGGTGAGGGCACATCCGCTCCTGCCGCCCGGAGCGCTGTCAAGCCGTGGTTGGTCGACAGCGGCGGCTTCACCTTCACCGCCGACACCCAGGCGCCGGTCAGCAAGGTGTTCCTGGACCGCGACAGCACCATGCCGGTGGAGACCGACCGGACGGTGGACATCCTGCCCATGCAGGTCAAGGGCCGGGACAGCGAGCTGCGCGTGTGGCTCGACTACAACGATGGCACCGAGAGCCTGACGGACTGGGGGCGGACGCTGATCCGCGGGAATGTCGTCAACGGTCTGTGGGGCACGAGCCGGGATCCGGGCGGTGACGGGCTGATCCCCGACCGCATTCTGGGGGTCCGGCTGATCTCGCCCCCGGTGGACTACGGCGAGTCCACCGGGTTCATCGACGAGAAGGGCATCTCGTTCGACCCGATCGCGCCGGACGGCAACCAGCCGCTGTCCGCGGGCGAGGAACCCTCCGGCGCCGACCCGCAGCGCCCCGGCCGAGTGATCGAGAAGATCCAGGACGGTATCGACGCGGCCGGCACCCGCAGCAACCGGTCTGCCCTCACCAGCGCGCTGGGGAGGCTGGGTTCGCAACTCGGCACACTCGATTCGGACTTGAGCGGGTACGCCCGGGCCGCGGGCACCGCCTTCACCGCGAATCCGATGCTGGTGCCCGCCGGCTGATCCGGCGCCGTCCCGTCATTTCTCGCCGGCCGGCCCCCCTTTTCCTCCACCGGCCGGTCCGCTGCCCGCGCTTGCAGCCGCCCCTTGTCGAAAGGCACGCTCGTGACCACCGCACCCGAATCGGGGCCCCAGCCCTTCACCGCGCCCACGGCCCGGCACCGCACCCGGTTCTTCGACCACCGCATCCCCTCGCTGTACGCCGGCCGCTACGAGATCGGCAACCGACAGGTCCTCAAGGACGTCGACGAAGGCGCCGACCGCGAGATTGTCGCCACGCCGCAGCCGTTCGACGTCATCGAGCCGCGGTTCAGCATCGACCCGGGAGGGATCAACGCCCGCTTCCCGGTACCCGACGCCGTCGGTACCTACAGTGAGATCCTTCCGCACATCAACCTCGACGCCCCCGGCCTGCCCTGGAACCGGCCCCTGGTACCTGGTGCCAGCGAGGAAGAGCGTGAGGCACAGCGCGCGGTGCCCTGGATGGCGCTGCTGCTGTTCCGGGAGAACGAACTGCCCGAGGATCCCGATGCCGTCGGCCTGGTCAAGGCCGGCACCGTGCGGGGACTCCTCACCCGCGGCCTGGGCGCGGGGGAGCCGCCGGACCTGCCGGAGCTGAGCATGCGGCCGGAGGAGTACGACGAGCACTGCGCGACGGTCCTGGTCCCGGCCGACCTCTTCGACAAGGTCAAACCCCTGCCGGTGGAGATGGGCTACCTCGCCCACGTCCGCGAGGGCGGCCCACCCGACGCCACCCTGTCCGACGGCGACCCGGAGCCGGACGAGGGGCAGCTCAACGGCGTCGTGGTCGCCAACCGGTTCCCCGCCGCCGCGGGCGGCCGGCATGTGGTCCACCTCGTGTCGTTGGAAGGCTTCGACCGGTACCTGACCGAGCCCGCCCCGTCCCAGGGCGTGCGTCTGGTCTCGCTCACCTCCTGGGCCTTCACCACCAATGCCGACTCCGGCATCGGCTTCGGTGACCTCGCCCAGCAGTTGGCCACCACCGACGGCGAAACCCCGCGCTCCGCGGACGGGCTGCGGCTGCGCCTGCCGGTCAGTGCCCCGACCAACCCGGACGCCGAGGAGCGCGAAGCCCTCGACCGCATGGAGGGCGGCGCCGTCGCCCTGCCACAGCGCCTGGAGACGGGGGAGCGCACCGCCGCCTTCCACCGCGGGCCGCTCACCGCCCGGCCTGCCCGCGCGCTGCCCGCGCCTGCTGCCCCCCGGCTGAAATCGCCTGGCGAGGCATTGATCTACCTGGAGAAGTACGGAGTCTTCGACACCAGCTACGGCGCCGCCTTCACCGCAGGGCGCACGCTCGCTCTGTCCGACGCAGAATTCCGCACCGCCCTGCTGGAGTTCCGCTCCACCGCACGCTCCGCCGTACGCCGCCTGGCCTCCCACCCCCAGCTTCAGCTCGGTACCCGTGCGGTGACGGCCCGGCAGCTGACCGCACCGCTGTCCTTCGAAGCCTTCGACCGCATGCTCCTCGATGGCGACGGCGACCGCTTCACCCGCGCCGTGGCGCAGGCCGGCCCGCAGTTGCGTGCCGGCCTGCGCCGTAGTGCCACGACCACCGGTGCCCGGCGGGCCCGCACCGCGGCCGATGTGCGGTCACTGCTGTCCCAGTCAGGTGTCGCCAGCATCATCACCCAGGCCGCCGAGGGCGAGTTCCGGCCCGTCGCCGACTGGCTCGACCGGCTGCGACGGCTGGAGATGCTGGGCTTCGAGCACCTGGTCCCGAACAGCCGGATGCTGCCCCCGGAGAGCATCCGCTTCGCCTACGTCGATGCCGGCTGGGTCCGCGCCGCCGTGGACGGGGCCCTCAGCGTCGGCGTCGGCCACGCCCTGGACGCCGACCTCAACGACCTGGCCACCACCGGCGGACCCCTACCGGCCTGCGCGGTACTGCTCCGCTCCGATCTGGTACCGCACTGGCCCCAGACCATCATCACCGCCTACGCGGGTCCCAGTGTCGTGGAGCCGCTGCGCAGCGCCCTCTTCGGCACCGATGTCCGCCTCATGCTCTACCCGCGGGTGATCGACCGGTTCGAACTGGCCGAGCCGCCGCGCGGCCTCTGCTTCGGCATCGGCAACGTGGGCACGATCCAGCTGCGCGAGATCAGCGGTGACCACATCGGCTATCCCATCGAGGGGATCGAGGGGGAGTTCCCACCGGGAAAGGGCGACGGCCGCTTCCGTCGCTTCCTGCGCCCCGGTGACGCGGACGTCCTCAATGTCTACGGCACCGGCGACGCTCTGGTTCCCGCCCTGTCGCAGGCCCACGGCGTCGAGCGGCTCTCCTCGGCGCAGTTCGCCCTGCAGATGATCAACGCGCCGCAGGCGCAGACCTTCTCCTACCGGCCCTGACCAGCACACCCCGCCCCATCCCGCGACGCTCGTGAAAGGACCGATGGGCCATGTCAGTGGACAACACCCTGGTCGTGCCGGTCGAGGTGGCCGCCCTCGCCGTCAATCGACAGACCCGCGACACCGGAAGCCACCACGTCATCCACCGCTGGAACACCAACTTCAAACACATCGGACAGGGCGTCCCGTCCGAGCCGGAGCCCTTCACCGGCGCCGAGGAGTGGACCGGGCGCGAAGACCGCCTCGGCGTCTATCTCCAGTGGGAACTGCCCGCCGCACTCACCCGCGGCCGGCACGATGACGACGAGGGCGTCGGCGACTTCCCCCTCGTCCCCAACCGATGGCTGGTCGTCCGCCACGGGGACAGCACCCGCACGCTCACCGCCTGGATCGTCGAAAGCGACTACCTCGATCCGACGAACGGCACCGTCTCCTTCCAGGACCCGGAAAGCGCCACGCCCCAGGCCACGCTCATCGGCAAGTGCCATCCCCTCACCGGTCCCTGGCAGGAGCCCGCCGACCGGCGCGCCCCCTTCCTCACCGCGATCGGTCCCGGGCTGCTCACGTTCTCCGTCTTCCAGCCCTATAACGAGAACGTCTTCTCCCTGCACGACACGCTGGAAGGCGTAGCGGAGCGGGAGCAACTCAGCTACTTCGTCGCCGGCTGGTACGCCGACCCGGCTGCCGACATCCTCGCCGGCACCGAGGACCTCGCAGACCTCCTGCGACGCCTGGAGTGGACCAAGCCCGCCGGCTCCGGCAGCGGCATCCGCACCTCCGTCTACACCGGCACCGTCCTCGGCCTGGACTGGGACCTGACCGGCCCGGTCCCCGACTCCCCTTGCCCCCGCCGCGAGGACGTCACCACGATGGTCGCCAACACCATGGGCGAGGCCGCGGCCGAACTCGGTGCCCAAGCCGACGGCACAGGGGCCTTCTCCGCGGACGAAGCCGACCTCTTCCGCGCCTTCCTGCTCGGCGGCATCGAGGGCCTGGAGGACCGTGACCGTCCCGAAGCGGACATCCTCACCGACCGCCGCGCCCACGACACCGCTTTTGGTCCCGTGCCCGGCGGCTACCGCTGGTTCATCGGCGAACGCGGCGGCGACCCAGGCCACATTCCCTCGCCGGACGCCGTAGCCGCCCGGCACACCGCCCGCGCGGCCGAGGCGGAGACCATCGCCGACCTCAACCGCAGGCAAGCCGGACATGACGCCATCGAAGCCGAACTGGACGCCGCCCGCGAACGCCTCTATCACCTGTGGTGGCTCAGCCGTTTGGAACGGCACTCCGACGAGTTCGGGGAGCGCATCGACGCCGAACTCGACCCCGCCAACCCCGACGGCGCGGCCGGTCACGTCACCGCCCTGGCCAGGCGCCTGGCCGAGCAGCGCCGCACCCTGCCCTGGGGCAGGACGGAGGAGGAGCTGTCCGCGAGCATCGCCACCCGTTACCCCGCCTTCGGAGCACGCGCCGACCGCCGCCTCATCCGCGTCCCCGCCCAGGACTTCGAGTACTCCGCCGACCCCGCACTCGCCCTGCAAGGCGCCAACCTGCACGCACCGCTCACCCGCGGCACCCCACTACCGTGCCGCACTCCCGATCGCCTGATCACCCGCGCATCCGGCATCACCACCAGCGACGTGGCCGGCCTCGTCCGCCAGGTCGACCTCACCCACCTGCCCGCCTGCTTCCACGCGCTGCTGACCGAATTCCTCATCCTCGACCGGGCCCTCGCCACCGGCCAGATCCGCGAGGTCACCGGAACACTGCCCGAGTACGGCACGGCAGCCTGGCAGATGCCCTGGCAACCGCTGTATCTGCTGTGGAAGGCCGAGTACTTCCCCCTGCCGTTCCACGACGGCACCACCGCACACTGGGAGTTCATCGACGGCTCCCGCTACCAGTGGCAGGGCACCGGCACCCCCGGCACCCCCCTGGTCATCTCCGGACGGCAGATCCTCACCCCCGCCCCCGGGCACACTCTCGACGGTGCTCTCGGCGCCTATGCCCGCGTCCGCGACCAGCTGCCCGCCGACAGCCTGCGGCGCCTGCGCGCCGACATCCGCTCCACCGACCTGCTCTCCCAGACCCTCGACGGCTTCGGCGCGGCCATCGCCCAGCGCCGGGCCCACGGCGGACTCCAGCCTGCCGACGACGACATCGCCGACCTCATCGGCAACGGCGGCTACCCCCCGCCGGACCCCGGCGGCATGCCGGCCAGCGACTGGGATCCGTGGCCCGAATCCACCTTCCAGGAACTGCGCGCCGGACAACTCTCCTTCCTCAACCTGGCCGTCGTCGACCGCTTCGGACGCTCCGTCAACCTCATCGCAGAACCCAGCCACTTCCGGCCCGAGATGTCCGACACCATGCGGCCCGCCCACCCGGTCAGCGGCTACGACAGCGGGCGTCTGGTCGAACTCGGCCCCCGCCTGCTCCAGCCGGCCCGGCTCGACTTCGCCTTCCTGTCCGCCACCGGCGACGAAGAAGACACCGACCTCACCCCCGGCACCAACCCCGTCTGCGCCTGGCTGCTCCACAACCGCCTCGACGAATCCCTCGTCGTCCACACACCCGACGGCACATCGCTCGGCGAACTGCGCGTCACCCTGGGCCCCAACGACGAGCACGAGGTGTCCTGGACGGCACTGCCCGGCTCCGACCTCGACGACTTCGAGCAGCTGCAGACACGCTCCCCGCACACCTACCGCCTGCTGAGCGCCATCAAAACCCGCGGCCCGCAGACCTTCGACGCCTTCCGCGCCACCGTCGACCGCACCCTGGAGACCATCGACCCGGACGGCCCGGCCGACCCCGGCCTCGGATTCCTCCTCGGCCGCCCCCTCGCCCTGGTCCGCACCCGGCTGACCATGCAACTACGAGGCCCCGTGCGCACCGACGTCAGCTGGCAGGCCCTCTTCGACCCGCCGCAGCCGCAACTGCCCGACTACCCCTGGACGATCCGCCTGGGCGAGGTAGCCCAGACCGACGACGGACTGGTCGGATATGTCGCCGACAACGACTACACCCACTTCGAGACCGTGATCACCCCCGCCACAGGCAGCGACGACTACCTACGGCCGATCGGCGACAAGCCCAGCCTGCAACTCGACTTCGGCGGCCACAACACCGCAGTGGCCACCGTCCTGTGCGACCCGCGCGCCGCCGTCCACGCCACGACCGACATCCTCGCCACCAAGCGCGTGTTCATCCCCCAGGAATTCACCGACCAGGCCCTCGCCCGCATGTCCGTGAACTTCCGCACCGGCCCCCTGCTCGCCGGCACCACCGCACTGCTCGGCGCCCAGGAACAGGCCCAGGAGACCGTACTGATGCCCGCACCCGCCGGCATCACAGGCACCTGGACCTGGACCGAAAGGCGCGGCAGCACCTGGGAGAAACTCCCGATCCTCAGCCAGGACCCCGCCGACCTCCCGCTGGCCGAACCCGAGATCCGCTCCGGCTTCCTTACCCTCGACAACGCCGCACTGCACAGCAGCACCGACAGCTGACCCACCACCAGCGCACCGACAACGGTGCTGCGGCACGCCTGCCAGCCCGAGGAGCATCATCATGGCCCTGGTCTCCCCCACCCGCACCACGGACCCCACCGCCCAAGAACCGCTGCTGTCCTACGACCTGACCACCAGCCCCGACCCGCTCAAGGCCTCCCCGGAAAAGCCCGAGGAACCCGAGGAGCGCGGTGAGCTGATCATCGTCGGCTCGCGGCACAGTGGCACTCCGGCCGATGTGAAATGGATCAAGGTGAAAGTGCCGGCCGGGACGATGTCACCGGACCTGGCCACGAACCTGTCGAGCGTCAACCCACGGATCACCCTCAACGGCTGGACAGCCCGACTGGACGAGACGGCGAAGGAGTTCGTCTTCTCCCCGGCCGGAAGCCACGAAACGATCGGGCCCGACACCGGATTCACTATCCAGCTCTCACAGATCCCGATCAGCCGCAAGGTCGGCACCGTACCGATCTGCGTGACCGAACACTCCCGAACCGGCAAGAGCGCCTTCCAGGACAGGTCCACCGTGTTCAGCGTCGGCAAATTCCCGGCCGACTTCTACATGATCGAATTCGTGGCTGACGAAACCCGGATCGACAACGGCGGCGAGATCACCCTGACCTGGAAACGCTCCACCAACGCCACCTACGAACTGCTCTACGGAGATACCAACCTCAACGTCACCAACGAAACCACCCGCACCATCACCAACATCAAATCCGACACCACCTTCTACCTGCGCGGCACCACCGGCGACCCCACCAACCCCGTCACCCGCACCCTCTACGCCCAGGTCACCGTCCGAAAACCAGACCTTGAAATCGGCAACCTCACCGTCCACGGCACCGTCAACGGATCCCTCACCGTCAACGGCCCGATCCAGGCCAACGACACCCTCACGGTCAACAGCCTCCGCCCCGGCTACAACTCCCTCATCGTCAAAGGAACGACCCAACTCCACGGTTACACCAGAATCGACGACACTCTTCAAATGGGCCCGGAGGGCACGCTCATCAGTTCGCAGGGCTATATCCACAGGCTTGAAGTTGGAGATTCCTTGAAGGTGGATGATATCCAACCGAAGTACAAAGAAGAGATCAAGCTCTCAGACGTAAAGGTCGATGGGACGCTCACGACCCGTGGCAACCTCATGGCCTATGGCGCCCTCCACGCCACTAGCGGCCTCGCGGCCCGTGACATCACGGTTCACACCAGCTTCACGGCTTACGGGCAAACCGTCCTCGCAGACCTTGTCGGGAATACCCATAAGCTATGGGAATCCAGCAAGCAAGACCCACAGCTTTATTATGAATCCAGTCCAGTTGCATCTTCTGGTATTGCTCTAGCGGTAATGGATGTTCAGGATACTGGGCGGAATGGGCAGCTGACGCTGTCCATCGTGGGTTCCACAAAGAAGACGACTGTCTGGTGGGAGCACAGGGGATCTGCATCCACGCTACTCTTTGTCCGTAAGGGGGAGCGATTTGCAGCGGACGGAGGTAACATTCAGGACTCGAACCTGGATCAGATCCTGAAAGTGTATTGGATTCCGCTGGGAAAGCCGTGATGTCCCGCAAAGAGTTGCGTAGCCGGATCGCGGAGTAGGCGACACCGTACGGCGTTTGATGGCCGCCCGGGCTGAAGTTCCCCGCGATCTTGGACACTCGATCGTTACGCTGCGAGGGCGTGACCTTGTTCGGAACTCTGCCGCACCTGCGCACGGTTCACCGACGATGGTGAGTGCGACGAGGGCGGTGAAGACGCGGTGCAGCAGGCCACGCGCGTAACCCTGTGTCTGCTGGCTCAGCGAATCGGGCAGCTCACCGAGCAGATCCAGGAACTTGGAAGGCCGCCCGGCCCGGCTCGTGGAACGCTGTGCCCCGCAGCTGCTGACCGTGGTGGGCATCGGTCTGGATACGGCCGTCACTTTGCTGATCACGATGGGGGACATCCCGGAACGTCTGCACAGTGAGGCGTCGTTCGCCGCGCTGCGCGGGGTCAGCCCCGTAGAACGCTGCTAGGGTACTCGGCAGTACCTCGCCTCAAACGCTACGCCGCCCGCGAGGTGTTCCACCTGGTCAGGCCCGTACAGACATGCTCCCCGTCATAGGGGCAGTTGTGTGAGAGGTGAGGAACCCCTGCCGGCTTGTCGGCCCCCGGGACGCGGCGCTTGGTACCAGCGGAGCGAAGGTCGACGCCTGTGGATCACTCCTGCCGGTAAGAGGCGCACCTTCCCGCTGGGTGGCGGTCTTCGACTTCCCGGCCGAGCACTGGATCACCCTGCGGACCACAAATCCGGTCGAGTCGACCTTCACCACCGTCCGGCTGCGGACCCGTGGCACCGCAGCCCTGGCCGTGGTCTTCAAGCTTGTCGAGTCCGCCCAACAGCGGTGGCGGGCGGGCGGTCAACGCGCCTCACCTCGTCCCCCTGCTCAGCTCCACGTTCCGGGCCACATTGCGTGCCAGTTCGTCTCTCCAACGACGTGCCCGGGTGGGGCTGTGTGTTGGTCTGTCCGGGTGGTAGTCGGTCAATACGGTGGTGTTCCATTGGCCATTTCGGGTTAATGGTGGTGACTGTTTTCCGGTGGGTTGCCCATCTCTCCGGGGAGAGAGGCAACCCCTGTGGTGCGCGGACGCGTGGTACGTGTCGGCGGGTCTCTCTCTGTCCCGGTGTGTAGGCGGTGGTCCGGCGGGCGTATACCGGCGCCGTGTGACGCGGGCCCCGGAGGGGAGTTCTCGGGCGACCCTCTCAGCTGAGAGAGGTTTGTCATGGATCTGACTACAGGTTGGTGGGGAGCTCCGGCGGTGGCCGGGGTTCGGCCGGTTGTACCGGCCGGTGGATCTGAGGTGGCCGCTGTTCGGCGGCTTGCGGCCGCGCCGTTCAGTGCGGCGTTCTCCACGGTGACGATCCCGGCGGGCACGACCCCGCTGGCGGTGGCGGTGGCGCCGAACGGCAACGTCTACGTCGGCAACGCCAATTCGAACAATGTGACGGTGATCAACAGCACCACGAACACCGTCCTGGCCACCGTCCCCGCCGGCTCGAACCCGGCCATGATCGCGGTGGCGGCGAACGGCAACGTCTACGTCACCAACCAGAGCTCGAGCAACGTGACGGTGATCAGCAGCGCCACGAACACCGTCCTGGCCACCGTCCCCACCGGCGGGGGCCCGTTCGCGCTGGCGGTGGCGCCGAACGGCAACGTCTACGTCGCCAACAGCACTTCCAACAACGTGACGGTGATCAGCAGCGTCACGAACACCGTCCTGGCCACCGTCCCCGTCGGCGCGGTCCCGGACGCGGTGGCGGTGGCGGCGAACGGCAACGTCTACGTCGCCAACCGGAACGCGAACACCGTGACGGTGATCAGCAGCGCCACGAACACCGTCCTGACCACCCTCCCCACCGGTGGTTTCCCGGGCTATGCGGCGGTGGCGCAGAACGGCAACGTCTACATCGCCAACCAGACCTCGAACAACGTGACCGTGATCGACAGCGCCACGAACACCGTCGTGGCCACCGTCCCCGCCGGCACGGTCCCGGGGGTGATCGCGGTGGCGCAGAACGGCAACGTCTACGTCACCAACACCGTTTCGAACAACGTGACGGTGATCAACAGCGCCACCAACACCGTCCTGGCCACCGTCCCCACCGGCGGGGGCCCGTTCGGGGTGGCGGTGGCGCCGACCGGCAACGTCTACGTCGGCAACAGCAATTCCAACAACGTGACGGTGATCAGCAGCACCACGAACACCGTACTGGCCACCGTCCCCGTCGGCGCGTTCCCGTTCTCGGTGGCGGCGGCGCAGAACAGTAACGTCTACGTCACCAACGCCAATTCGGCCAACGTGACGGAGATTTCGCCGTTGACGGTGACGACCTCGCCGGCGTCGCCGGTGTGTGGGCAACCGGTGACGTTCAACATTTCCGGGGGGACTCCGAACGGGACAGCGGTGGTGAACTTCGGGGACGCCAGCCCCACGGTCACCGTCCCCCTGGACGCCACCGGGAGCGGGCAGACCACCCACACCTACACCGCCGGTTCGTTCACCGCGACCGTGAACGGCAACCCCACCTCCGTCACCGTGAGCACCAACCCCACAACGACGACGCTGTCGGTGACGCCGAACCCCTCCACCTGCGGGCAGAGCGTGACCGTCTGCGCCACCATCACCCCGGCACCAGGCACCACCTCAGTGCCGACCGGCACGGTCACCTTCACCCTCCCCAACGGCCAGACCCAGGTGGTCCCCGTCAACGCATCGGGGCAGGCCTGCTTCACCACCACTGCCCTGACCACCGGCACCCTCACCGCCGCCTACAGCGGTGACAGCTGCTTCACCGGCTTCACCACCAGCACCCCCGTCACCGTGAACCGCACCCCCACAACGCTGACCGCGCAGCCAGGCACGATCCGGCTCCGGCTGACCCCGCTGCCCGAGTTCTACATCCCCACCCTCAGCGCCACCCTGAAGACCACCTCGGGGATGCCGGTGGCCGGTCAGCCGGTGACCTTCACCGCCACCACGATCTTCGGCCCGGTCAATCTCGGCACCGCCGTCACCGACGCCAGCGGCACCGCCACCATCCACAACGCCGTCGTCCCCGTCTTCGCCATCGCCACCCCCTTCTACACCGCCACCTTCCCCGGCACTGCCTGCTACACCTCCGCCACCGCCCACGGCATCCTGCTGTTCATCCCCCTCCCGGGCTGATCTGACTGGCTCCGAAAACCCCACGTCACCTGGTCTGCTGCGATGGGAGGAACACACCGTGGCCCAACTGGACGAGTCGGCCGACCAGTCGAGGGGTTTGGCGGCACGTGCGGATTCCAGTGGTGGGGCTCCGGCCGTGAGGGCGGCTCCAGCATCGGCACGGTGATCCAGCAGACCACGGCGCAGGAAGCGCGGCAGAACAACCCGACTCCGCGCTCGCGAGCTGCGATTGGAGGGTGCCCCAGCGACGGTGATGACGACAACGACGGCACACCTCGGCTGCCGAACGGCCACTCTGACAGCACAGCCTTGAGGAGCGGGAGGCCGTGCGTAGGAACTCTCCTGACCCTGCTGATCCACAGGTATTGACGATTGCTCTCGCCCGGCTAATGCGTTGACCGCGTGGTTCGCTGGGTTGGCGCTCTACGAACGCCGCACCAAGGAGGGCAAGACGCGACGCGAGATCGTCCGATGCCTCGAACGCTACGCCGCCGGTGAGGTGTTCCACCTGGTCAGGCCCGTACAGACATGCTCTCCGTCATAGGGGCAGTGTGATACCGCGTGAGAGGTGAGGAACCCCCGTCGGCTTGCCGGCGGGGGGTCCTGCGTTCGGGGACGGCCTGGAGGTGTTCGGTACGGTCTTGCTGCGCTCCGGCTCTGCCGTTCGGCCACGACTGTTGCATCAAGACCGGACCTGGAGTGCCCGTTCTGTTGCTCCCGCAGTTGATATGGGTGTGCTGTGGCAGCGTGCCCACGCCGTGGCTGTCCTGCTGGGAGAATGGGCGGGTGCTGTCCGGGGCGGGGTCTGACTCATGCTCAAGGCCGTTCGGTGCATGTCCGGACCAGCCTCACGCCTCCGCGGGGGTGGCCGGTCGTGTCGCGTAGCGGTGGCGCATGGCGTCGCTGGCCGCGGGGCCTGCGGTGAAGACGTAGGTGGCGCTGTCGTCGAGTCGGCGGCCGGTCTTGGCGTCGACGACGACGGGCTCGACTTCCTCGCCGCTGTGCGCGTCGATGAGGATCATGCTGCGTTCGGCCGATGTGAGGCGGGAGTTGCCCCATGCGGCCAGGGCGACGATCACCGGTCGCAGGGAGTGCCCGAGTTCGGTGAGGACGTACTCGTGGCGCACGGGGTTGGACTGGTAGGGCCGGCGCTCCAGTAGCCCGTCCGTGACGAGGGTTTTCAGCCGGGTGGTGAGCATGCTGGAGGAGATGCCCAGGCTCTCCTGGAACTGGTCGAAGCGGGTGTAGCCGTCAAAGGCGTCGTGGAGGATCAGCAGCGTCCACCACTCGCCTACGTGTTCCACCGTCGTAGACAGCGGGCACTCTCGGTCCGACAGCCTGATCCGGCTTGCCACGGCGACCATCCCCTCGGTTACTGCTAAAATCGAAGTTAGTGGGTGCTATTTTAGCAGTAACGTCGGGAGCGGTGCCTTCTGTGTCCGCACCCGGGAACGGAGCACACCGTGACCACGTCCATCAGTGAATCCCTCGAAGGCCGACGCGCTCTGGTCACCGGCGGCACCAAGGGCACCGGAGCCGCCATCGCCCGACGGCTCACCCAGGCCGGCGCAAACGTACTGGTCACCGCCCGCAGCCGCCCCGACGACGTCGAGGAGAATGCGTTCATCACCGCCGACCTGTCCACCGCCCAGGGCGCAGCCCACGTCGCCGCCGAGGTGGACGCCCGCGTGGGAGGCGTCGACATCCTGGTCAACACCCTCGGCGGGTCCGAGTCGCCGGCTGGGGGGTTCGCAGCGCTCGGCGAGGACGACTGGGCCAGGGAGCTGAACACGAACCTGCTGGCCGCTGTCCGCCTGGACCGCGCACTCCTGCCGCACATGCTCGCCACGGGCAAGGGCGTGATCGTGCACGTCACCTCGATCCAGCGCCGCATGCCGCTGTGGAACGGAACCCTGGCCTACGCCGCCGCCAAGGCCGCCCTGACCACCTACAGCAAGGGCCTGGCCAACGAGGTCGCCCCGCACGGCGTCCGCGTCAACACCGTCTCGCCCGGCTTCGTGCAGACCTCGGCCGCCGACAACCTCGTCGCCCGGATCGCCCACGACGCGGACATCACCCAGGAAGCGGCGCTGGGCCGGCTCATGGACTCCCTGGGCGGCATCCCGCTGGGCCGTCCCAACCGGCCTGAGGAAGTCGCCGAGCTCGTCGCCTTCCTCGTCTCCGACCGCGCCTCGGCCATCGTCGGTGCCGAACACGTCATCGACGGCGGCACCACCCCCACCGTCTGAACCTGCCACCACCCCAGGGAGCGTCATGCACGACAACCAGCCCCGAACCAGCACCCCGGACGCCCTGCCCGAGGTGATCACCCGCTACCTGAAAGCGCACCGCGCCCACGACACCGCCACCGCAATCACGGCGTTCACCAGCGAAGCCACAGTGATCGACGACGGCAACACCTACGAGGGCACCGAGGCGATCGGGGATTGGCTCGACCGATCCGCCACCGAATTCAACTACACCATCCACCTCACCGGCGCCCAACGGACCGACCCAACCCGCTACATCGCCACCCACCACCTCGAGGGCAACTTCCCCGGCGGGGCCATCGATCTGCGCTACCAGTTCACACTCCGCGACGGCCTCATCGAACGCCTCGTCATCGCGCCCTGAGTCCCCACCCACGCCACACGTTGCCGGCACATGCGAGAAGCCCCGCCCCCGAACGGCGAGGGCGCTTCGATGAGGCTCTCGCGACGAAACTCCCCTGGCCGGGGCTCTGCTGGTCCGAATCGACGCGATCATGTTCCTAGCTGGCGCGGTGGCCACTCTCGCCACGGGTGACGCCGCTGTTTCTCGGGACCGAACCGCTGCCGTCCGTCTTCTGCTGGGTGTGCATGCTGATGGGCCTCGGTTTTCTGATCGCCGCGGCCGGAGTGATCCGTTCCGCCACCGCTCAGCGCCGTCAGGGGGCGGCGCCGTCGCCCCCGTCCGCGCCGTCGGCCACATAGCGCTCCAGCCAGGACGGAAACTCCGTCAGGTCCGCGAGCACCACCTCGGCGCCGGCGTTGCGCAGTTCCGTGGCGTCGCACGGGCCGGTGGCGACCGCGACGGACAGCGCGCCGGCGGTGTGCGCCCCGACGACGTCACCGATGTGGTCGCCGACGTAGACCTGCGCATGGTGCTTGCGCAGCGCCTCGGCCTTGCCCGCCGCCCACAGGGAGCCGAAGAGGGCGTCGGCGTCGAGGCCGAGGTGTTCCAGGTGCAGCTTGGCGTTGGGCTCGTACTTCGCGGTCACCACGATCGCCCGGCCGCCCGCGGCGTGGATCGCGTCGATGGCCTCCCGGGCACCGGGCATGGCGGGCGACGCCTCGACCGCGTACTGCGGATACAGCTCGCGGAAGAGAGCGGCGGTCTCCGCCACTCGCTCCTCGGGGAACCAGTGGCGGATCTCGTGCTCCAGCGGGGGCCCCAGCCGGCTCGCCGCGAGGTCGGCGTCGATGAAGGTGCCGGTCCTGGCCGACAGCTCCTGATAGACGGCCTTGATGCCCGGACGCGAGTCGATCAGCGTCATGTCGAGGTCGAAGCCGACCGTCAGAGAGTGTGCAGCCATGCCTGCCATTGTGCCTGCGGCGGCATCCCCGGTCAGGGAGGCACGACCCCGGCCCCTCAGCGGGGCACCCGCCGCATCCGCCACACCAGGAACAGCGCCGACGATCCCGGGCACGCCGAGCGCCGCGCACTCGGCCCGGCTCAGCCGCCGCGATACGTAGGCGAGCCCCCAGCCGCTCGCCGGCGCGAGCCACGACTCCAGCGCCGCACCGGCCACCAGCAGGAGGACGGCCGGCGTCAGGACACCGACTGGGCCGGCACGGACCGAGGCTCGCTCATGCCGGAGCCGCGGACGAGATTGCCTTCCTGGGCCCGGTGTTCATGGACGAGTCGGACGGCTATGGCGCCTTCCCCCGCGGCGGAGGCGACCCGCTTGACGGACCCGCTCCTGACGTCACCCGCGGCGAAGACACCCGGCATCGTGGTCTCCAGCATCAGTGGCCCGCGCCCGAGCGATTCCCAGATGTTCTCGTCGGCCGCTGCCCGGGCGTCGGCGCCGGTGAGCACGAACCCCCGTCGGTCCAGCGCGACCACGTCCTTCAGCCACTCGGTGTGCGGCCGGGCGCCGATGAACACGAACAGGGCGCGGGCCGGCAGTTCGCGACGGTCGCCGGAGGCGTTGTCCTCCACGGTCAACGACTGCAGGGTGCCCTCTCCGTTGACCTGGCGCACTTCGGTATGGGTCAGCACCTCGACCTTCGGATGGCGTGTCACCTGGTCCACCAGATAGCGCGACATGTCCTTGCCGAGGTCGCCGCTGCGGACGATCAGATACACCTTGGGTGCGTATTCTGCGAGGAAGAGCACCGCCTGGCCTGCGGAGTTGCCCCCGCCGACCACGGCCACGGGGTCCATCCGGCACAGGTTGGCTTCGTGGAGTGTGGCGGCGTAGTAGACGCTGGAGCCTTCCAGATGGTCGATGCCGGGGACGTCGAGCCTGCGGTAGCGCACTCCCGAGGCCAGGACGACGGTGGCGGCCCGGATCTCGGAGCCGTCCGCGAAGGTGAGGGCGTACCGGCCGTCGCGCGGTTCGAGCGAGGTGGCCTCGGCGGGGACGGTGAGCTGTGCGCCGAATTTGCGGGCCTGGAGCACCGAGCGTTCCATGAGTTCGCCACCCGAGATCCCGGACGGGAAGCCCAGATAGTTCTCGATGCGCGAGGAGGTGGCGGCCTGGCCTCCGGTGGCCATGGCGTCGACGGCTACGGTGACGAGGCCGTCGGATGAGCCGTAGACCGCGGCGGCGAGCCCGGCCGGGCCCGCGCCGATCACCACCAGGTCGTATTCACCGTCGCCGTGCGCAGAGGTGGGGAGTCCGATGAGGCGGGCGAGGTCCGCGATGCTGGGATTGCGCAGTACCTGCTCTCCCTTCCACATGACGACCGGGGTCTCGTCCGGACGGATGCCGAACCGGCGCAGCAGCGCCTCGGCTTCCTTGTCCTTCTCCAGGTCGATCCATCGGTGTGGTAGCCGGTTGCGGGCGGCGAATTCACGCAGTCGCAGGGTGTTGGGCGAGTAGCACGAGCCCAGGATCCGGAAGCCGGCGCCCAGGCCGATGAGCAGGGACCGGCGGCCGAGGTAGGCGCGCAGAATCAGGTCCCCGAGGGCCGGATCGCGTGCCACCAGGGCCCGTTGGCGCTCCACCGGGACCGCGAGGACCTGGCCGGGCTCGCGTACGACCGCGGTGTCGAACGCCGTCTGCCCTTCGAGCAGACCGAGTTCCCCCAGAAAGCGGCCGGGGCCATGTACCGCCACGGTGCGTTGGTCGGGACCGCCGTAGTCGTGGATGATCTCGACCATCCCGCTGACGATGGCAAGGAACTCCTCGCACGGTTCGCCCTCGCGGAACAGCACCTCGCCCCGCCGTGTGGGGCGGTACTCGCCGTACTGGGCCAGCTCATCGAGCTGTTCCGGCGTCAGCCGGGGGTAGGCGCCGTGCTGATCGGGGGTTTCGGTGGGTACCCCGTCCGGGCCCGCGGCAGTCATCAGACCACGGCCTCGTGGACGTAACACCAGCGCCAGTTCTCTCCCGGTTCGAGGGGCTGCACGATGGGGTGGCCGTCGTTGGCGGCGTGCAGACGGGCGTGTTTGAGTGGCGAGGAGTCACAGCATCCGACGTGTCCGCAGGTCAGGCACAGCCTGAGGTGCACCCAGGGAGAGCCGAGGCGCAGGCACTCCTCGCAGCCCTCGGGGGTGCGTGGCGTCACCGGGCGCACGAGCGACAGGTGCCAGTCGCTTTCGGTAGTCATGATGGTCGTCCTTCCTTGGCGGATGGGCTCAGCGGCGACCCGCGATGGTCTCCTCGACCCATTGGCGCAGCACGTTGGCGGGGGCCGCGCCGGCCTGTCGCGCGATCGCCTCTCCCTGGTCGAGAAGGAGCAGGGTCGGCACGGCCTGCACCTGGAATCGCTGGGACAGCCTGGGGGCCTGGTCGACATCGACCTTGACGAGCTTGATCTTTCCGGCGAGCTCGCGGGCGACCTGTTCCAGTGCGGGGCTGACCATGCGGCAGGGACCGCACCAGGTGGCCCAGAGGTCGACGAGGACGATGGGCGCCGCCTTATCGGCGATCTCCGCGAAGTCGTCATCGCCGGCATCGACGATCCAGGGCAACGGGGTACCGCAGTTTCCGCATTTGGGGCGCCCGTCCCCCGCTGCCGGCACCCGGTTCTTGCGGCCGCACGACTCACAGACGACCGTGTTGCTCCCGCTCGTTGTCACCGTGCTCACGCAGCCATTCCGTGGTCGGCCTCGGCCGGCCTGTCGTACGTCACGACCAGTTCACCGTTCTGGGCGTCGACCCGGATCGCCGTGCCGTCCTGTACATCGCCGCGGATCAGGGCCCGCCCGACGAGTGTTTCGACCTCGTGCGAGATGTAGCGGCGCAGCGGCCGTGCCCCGTAGACGGGGTCGAAGCCCTGCTGGGCGATGAGCTCGCGGGCCCGCTCGGTGAGTTCGACGGTGATCTGGCGTTCGGCCAGGCGCCGGCGCAGGTCGTTGAACTGCAGCTCGACGATGCGCTTGATCTGGTCCATGCCCAGCGGCTTGAACAGCACGACGTCGTCGACGCGGTTGAGGAACTCGGGGCGGAAGTGGCTTTGCAGTTCGCCCATGACCAGGGCCCGTGCCTCGGGTTTGATCTCGCCCTCGGGGGTCACCGCATCGAGCAGATGGGCGGATCCGATGTTGGAGGTCATGATGACGACGGTGTTGCGGAAGTCGACGGTGCGGCCTTGGGCGTCGGTGATCCGGCCGTCGTCGAGCACCTGCAGCAAGGTGTTGAAGACATCGGCGTGTGCCTTCTCGACCTCGTCGAACAGGACCACGGAGTAGGGCTTGCGGCGTACCGCCTCGGTGAGCTGACCGCCCTCCTCGTAGCCGACGTATCCGGGCGGCGCTCCGACCAGTCTGCTGACGGTGTGCCGTTCCTGGTACTCGCTCATGTCGAGACGGACGATGCTCTCCTCGGTGTCGAACAGTGCCGCGGCCAGCGCCTTGGCCAGTTCGGTCTTTCCGACGCCGGTGGGGCCGAGGAAGATGAACGAGCCGATGGGACGGCGCGGGTCGCGGATGCCGGAGCGGGCCCGGATGATGGCGTCGGTGACCAGCTTGACGGCCTCGTCCTGGCCGATCACCCGCTCGGTGAGGATCTCGTCGAGCCGCAGCAGCTTCTCCCGCTCGCCTTCCTGCAGCCGGGTCACCGGGATGCCGGTCCAGGCGGCGACGATCTCGGCGATCTCGTCCTCCGTGACGACCTCGCGCAGGAGCCGGGTATCGCCCTGCTTGGCGGCGAGCGCCTCCTCTTCGGCGGCCAGCCGGCGTTCGAGTTCGGTGAGTGTGCCGTAGCGCAGTTCGGCGGCGCGGTTGAGGTCGTAGTTGCGTTCGGCCTCCTCCGCTTCCTGACGCACCTGTTCCAGTTCCTGACGCAGCTCCTGCACTCGCCGGATGGCCTGGCGTTCGGCCTCCCACTGGGCGTTCATGGCGTCGGCCTCGGCGCGCAGGTCGGACAGTTCGCGCCGGAGCTCCTCCAGCCGCTTACGGCTGGCGGCGTCGGTCTCCTTTGCGAGGGCCGCATCCTCGATCTCCAGGCGGGTCACCCGGCGGGTGATCTCGTCGAGTTCGGCCGGCATGGAGTCGATCTCGGTGCGCAGCCGCGCGCAGGCCTCGTCGACGAGGTCGATGGCCTTGTCCGGCAGGAAGCGGTCGGAGATGTAGCGGTGGCTGAGGGTGGCCGCGGCGACCAGCGCGGTGTCCTGGATCTTCACGCCGTGGAAGACCTCAAGACGTTCGCGCAGGCCGCGGAGGATGGAGACGGTGTCCTCCACGCTCGGCTCGTCCACCAGGACCTGCTGGAAGCGGCGTTCGAGGGCGGCGTCGGACTCGACGTGCTTGCGGTACTCCTCCAGCGTGGTGGCGCCGATCATGTGCAGCTCACCGCGGGCGAGCATCGGCTTGAGCATGTTGCCGGCGTCCATGGCGCCCTCGGCGCCGCCGCCGGCTCCGACGACCGTGTGGAGTTCGTCGACGAAGAGCAGGATGCGCCCCTCGGCGGCCTTGACCTCGCTCAGCACGGCCTGCAGTCGTTCCTCGAACTCACCACGGTATTTGGCGCCCGCCACCAGCGAGCTCATATCGAGGGAGAAGATGGTCTTCTCGCGCAGCCCCTCGGGGACGTCGCCGCGGACGATCCGCTGTGCCAGGCCCTCCACGATGGCCGTCTTGCCGACGCCCGGATCGCCGATCAGCACGGGGTTGTTCTTCGTCTTGCGGCTGAGGATCTGGGTGACGCGGCGGATCTCCGCGTCCCGGCCGATCACCGGGTCCTTCTTGCCGCTGCGCGCCTCGGCGACCAGATCACGGCCGTACTTCTCCAACGCCTCGTACGCGGCCTCGGGCGTCGCCGAGGTGACCCGCTGGTTGCCGCGGATGCGGGTCAGCGCGGACAGGAAGACGTCCTTGGTGATGCCGTGTTCCTTGAGCAGCCGTCCCGCCGCGGTCCTGGAGCCCTCATCGGCCAGTGCCAGGACGAGGTGCTCCACGGACACATATTCGTCCTTGAGCCGCTTGGCCTCCTGCTCGGCGGTGTCCAGCAGCTTGGCCAGCCGCTGGGTGACGTACACCTGGCCGGGTGTGGCGCCGGGTCCGGTCACCTTCGGTCTGCGTGACAGCTCGCTCATGAGCGAGGCACGCAACGCCTTGGTGTCGGCGCCCGCTTGGTCGAAGAGCCGCGGCACCAGCCCGTCCGGCTGGTCGAGGAGGGCGAGCAGCAGATGCTCACCGTCGACCTCGGTCTGGTCCATCCGGCCGGCGATCGTCTGCGCTTCCTGAAGGGCTTCCTGGGACTTCTGGGTGAGCCGGTTCATATCCACGATTCATCACTCCTCGAGCCGGCGTTGCTGCGTCTCAACGCGGCCTCCAGCTCGCTGATCCGGTCGAGCAGGTCGAGCACCAGACCGAGGGAGGCGTAGTTGAGGGGGAGCCCGGCCCGTAGCCGTTGGATGCGGGCGAGAGTTGCGGGCGCGCCCGGGCCGAACCACAGCCGGCCGCTGTCGTCGCGGGTCGCGTCGACCAGGCCGAGGGTGACGAACCGCCGGACGAGATCGGGGTGGAGTCCGGAGCGCCGGGCCACGACGTCCAGGCTGAGTCTGTCGACGGGCGCGAGGGCGTAGTTGCGGACAACGACGTTCAGGGCCCGCTGCTTGTCCGGCGCCGTCGGCCGGCGATGCCCGGCCTCCGGCCCGGCGGCAGCGCGCCGTGGATCATGGGTCATCCTGGCTTCCTCGGGTCGAAGGTGGACACGGCAGCCAGCTCCTCGAAGAGCTCACGCTCCCGGTCGCCGAGTTCGGGCGGCACCATGATCCGGACCTCCGCGTAGAGATCTCCGTTGGCGCCACGGGGGTTGGGCATGCCCTCGCCGCGCAGCCGCAGCCGGCGGCCGCTGGACGAGCCCTTGGGAACGGTGACTTTGGCGGTGCCGCCGGGCGTGGGTACCGGTACCGTCGCGCCGAGCGCCGCCTCCCAGGGCGTGACGGGAAGCGCGACGTGGATGTCCCGGCCCTCCAGGCGGAATCGCGTATCGGGCTTGATCCGTACGCGGAGGTACAGATCTCCCGGGGGACCGTCGTCGCTGCCCCTGCCGCCTTCCCCGGCCAGCCGGATGCGCTGTCCGTCGACCACGCCACGTGGGATGTTGACGTCGTAGGTCCGCTGTCCGCCGGGTCCGGCGAGGGTGATGCTGCGATGGCCGCCGTGGTAGGCCTCCTCGACACCGAGCTGGATCTCGGCCTCCTGGTCGGCCCCGGGAACCGGGCCCCAGCGTCCGCCGCCTCCGCCGCGGCCGTACAACCCGCCGAACAGGTCCTCGAAGTTGATGCCGGAGCCGTCGAATCCCTCGCCGTAGTCGGTGAACCGGACCCGGCCGCCGCCGGTGGACCGGCCGCGGCCCCGGGCTCCCGCCCCGGCCCCCACGCCCGCGCCCACCCGTTCTTCCCAGTCCTCCGGGATCTGCCGGAAGTCCTCGCCGAAGCGGTCGTAGCGCTTGCGCGTCTGGGGGTCGGACAGCACGCTGTACGCCTCGTTGAGCTCCTTGAAGCGCTCCTCGGCCTGCGGGTCCTTGTTGATGTCGGGGTGGTACTTGCGGGCCAGCTTGCGGAAGGCCTGCTGTATGTCGTCGGAGCTCGCGTTGCGCTGCACCCCGAGCACGTCGTAGTAGTCCCGTGCCATGGGGCGTCACTCCTGCCGCTTGCTGACCATGACGGCCGCGGGGCGCAGCTGCCGGCGCCCCTCGCCGTAGCCGGGACGCATCACCTGCACGACGGTGTTCGGCTCGGCAGCGGGGTCGTCGACGGTGCCGACGACCTCGTGCACGGCCGGGTCGAACGGCACTCCGGTCTCCTCGTAGCGGGGATACCCGAGCCGGCGGAGCACGTCGACGGCCTGGTCGCGTACGGCCTTGACGCCTTCGACCACGGCGGACGGATCGGATCCGGCATGGGTGAGCGCAAGGTCCAGATTGTCGACCACCGGCAGCCAGGCCGCCGCGGTGCGGGCGCGTTCCTCGTTCCGTACGGCGTCCAGTTCCTTGGCGTGGCGCTTGCGGAGGTTGTCGAGGTCCGCGAGGGCGCGGCGCCAGCGGTCCTGGAGTTCGTCGAGGGCCGCGGCGTGGTCGTCCACCTCCGGCTGCTCCGGGGGCAGGGCCTGGCTCAGCTCGTCCTGGGGCGTCGTCGGCTCCTGTTCGGTGGACATCGCCGCACCTCAGCTCTTGTCGAATTCGGCGTCGACCACGTCGTCGTCGGATCCGGCGGAGCTGCCCGAAGCACCGCCTGCCCCGGCGTCCGCCGTGGCCCGCTCCTCCGCGGACGGGCCCGCGCCTGCCTGGTGGGAGGCCAGTGAGGCGTGGATCTGCTGGAGTTCGGAGGTCAGCGACCTGACCTTGTCGAGCGGCGCTTCTCCCTTGACGGCTTCCCGGGCGTCGGTGACGAGCATCTCGGCCCGTGCCTTCTCGTGCGCGGGTGCGGCGTCGCCCAGCTCGTTCAGCCGGCGTTCGACCTGGTAGGCAACGGCGTCCAGCTCGTTGCGGGCGTCCACGGCCTCGCGCAGCGCCTGGTCCTCGCCGCGGTGCGCTTCGGCCTCCTGGACCATCCGCTCGACCTCGCTCTGGTCGAGGTTGGAGCCCTCGCTGATGGTGATGCCCTGCTCGGCGCCGGTGTCCTTGTCCCGTGCGGTGACATTCAGGATGCCGTTGGCGTCGACGTCGAAGGTGACCTCGATCTGCGGCTCGCCACGGGGCGCGGGGCGGATGTCCTTGAGCTGGAAGCGGCCGAGGACGCGGTTGTCCTGCGCGAGCTCGCGCTCTCCTTGCAGGACGACGATGTCGACGGCTCCCTGGTTGTCCTCGGCGGTGGAGAAGGTCTCCGTGCGGCGGACCGGGATGGTGGTGTTCCGCTCGATGATCTTGGTCATCACACCGCCGCGGGTCTCCACGCCCAGCGACAGCGGGATGACGTCGAGCAGCAGGACGTCCTTGACGTCGCCTTTGAGCACTCCGGCCTGGATCGCGGCGCCCATGGCCACGACCTCGTCGGGGTTGACGCTCATGTTCGGGTCCTTGCCGCCGGTCAGCCGGCGGACCAGGTTCTGGACGGCGGGGATGCGGGTGGAGCCGCCCACGAGGATGACCTCGTCGATATCGCTGTCGCTGATCTTGGCGTCGGCCATCGCCTGCTTGACCGGTTCCATGGTCCGCTCGACCAGGTCGGACGTGATCTGCTCGAACGTGGACCGCATGACCGTCTCGGTCAGATGCTTCGGGCCGGCGGCGTCCGCGGTGATGAACGGCAGGCTGACCTGGGTCTGGGTGACCGAGCTGAGTTCGGTCTTGGCCTTCTCCGCGGCCTCGAAGAGCCGTTGCAGGGCCTGCGGGTCATTCCGCAGGTCGATGCCGTTGTCGCGTTGGAAGTTGTCCGCCAGGTGGTCCACCAGCCGCCGGTCGAAGTCGTCGCCGCCCAGGTGGCTGTCGCCCGCGGTGGAACGGACCTCGACCACCCCGTCGCCGACGTCGAGCAGGCTGACGTCGAAGGTGCCGCCGCCCAGGTCGAAGACGAGCACGGTCTCGTGCCCCTTCTTGTCCAGCCCGTAGGCGAGGGCCGCCGCCGTGGGCTCGTTGATGATGCGCAGGACCTCCAGTCCCGCGATGCGCCCCGCGTCCTTCGTCGCGGTGCGCTGGGCGTCGTTGAAGTAGGCGGGGACGGTGATGACGGCTTCCGTCACCTTCTCGCCCAGCTGCTTGGCGGCGTCGTCGGCGAGCTTGCGCAGGACCAGTGCGCTGATCTCCTCGGGCGCGTACAGCTTGCCGCGTACCTCGAAGCGCGCATTGCCGTGGTCGTCGGCGACCACGTCGAAGCCGACGGCCTTCGCCTCGTCGGAGATCTCGTCGTAGCGGCGGCCGATGAAGCGCTTTGCCGAGTAGATGGTTCCCTTGGGGTTGAGGATCGCCTGGCGGCGGGCCAACTGGCCCACGAGCCGCTCGCCCGAGTCGGTGAACGCAACGACTGAAGGGGTCGTGCGGCTGCCCTCGGAGTTCGGGAGAACCGTCGCCTCACCGCCCTCCCACGCGGCGATCACCGAGTTGGTGGTTCCGAGGTCAATGCCGACTGCCTTAGCCATGGGGATACTCCTTCATCGAAGCCACGGAAGTGTTCGCGCGCCCTGTGCCGCGGGGTCTCACTTCTCCGTGGCGGTGGTGCCGGCCGCCGCGCTCCCGAGCCGGTTGAGCAGCTTGGCGGCCTGATCGGCCACCTCGGCGTCCGCCACGACCTCGTACCGGCTCGGCTGCATCGCGCTGACCGAAGCGAAGTCGCGGCGCCCGCGCTGCAGGCTGTACAGAAGCAGTCCGAGCAGCGCGCCGATCACCGCGCCGAAGATCAGCCCGTAAAGGGCCAGCAACAGCGACGACAGCACCGGGTCGAGCCAACTGAGCAGGCCGAAGAGCCAGCCGATCAGTGCACCGGGGAGAGCTCCGGACGCGGCCCCGCTGAGCGCCGCCCTGCCAGGGCCGACACGGCCGACAACTTGTTCGACGAGTTGCAGGTCGTGGCCGATGATGGCGACTCGTTCCACCGGGAATTCCTGGTCGGACAGGTAATCGACGGCGCGTTCCGCCTCCGCGTAGGTGGGGTAGGACGCGATGGGACGACGATCCTGCTGGCTCATGTCCGCTCCTCCCGACGACACGCCACTGCTACTGGTTCACGGCTGACCGCTTCAGTCTCGCCATCGCGGGCGACCCGCGGCCTGCGCCTGCGAGGCCGAAATCCGTAGGGAATCTCGGTCTGCCAGGGTGAGCTGCGAGGCCGACATATCGGACAAGATCTGCGTCGTTGGGTAGTGTGGATCCCGGGCGAGTCCCGTAGAAAGGCCCTTGATCCCACCATGGCCACGACCTCGGGCACGACGGGCCGGTCCCCACGGACCAGCTGGGGCCGCGAGCACCTGGCGAACCTGTACAGCCTTTTCGTGCTCTCGATGATCATGAATGACGCGCCGGACGAGAGCGACGTCCTGACGCGGGCCCTCACCGCCGTTGGCGCCCTCGGTCCGTGCCGCGCCGAGGCCGCCTACCTCACGCTCGACAACGGCCTGACCCGCACACCCGCCGACTGGCCCGACGCCACCCCCCACCTCGATGCCCAGGTCCGGAGACTGGGCGGTCAGGGTGGGCCGGTCACGGTGCCGGACCGGGAATGGGGCTGGAGCCTCGCGCTGCGCAGCACGGCGGACGCCATCGGCCACCTGGTGGTCAGCGCACCGTCCCGGCCCACCGATGACGAGTACTTCCTGCTGCGGGTCCTGGCTCAGCAGACCGCGGCGGCCCTGACGCAAGCCATGGCCCGGCGCACGGAACACGACCGTGAACAGCAATTGCGGCAGCTCAGCGACGACCGCGCGGCCACGAACGCCCGGCTCACCACGTCCGTCTCCGAACTGGAGCATCAGCGCTCCGTCCACGAGATGCTCAGCGACGCCTCCGCGAACGACGACGGCGTACAGGGCATCGCCGAGGCCCTCCACCGGCTCACCGGCTACCCGGTCGCCATCGAGGACCGCTTCGGCAATCTGCGGGCCTGGGCGGGCCCGGGCCGCCCCGACCCCTACCCCAAACCCGAGGCGACCCCGCACGAAGAGCTTCTGCAGGATGCGGCCCGCCGACAGCGGCCGGTGCGGGTGGCGGAACAGGTCATCGCGCTGGCCCAGCACCGTGGCGAGGTCCTCGGCACCGTGGCCCTGATCGACCCCGAAGCAGGCGCCGGCGAGGAAGAACGGTTCGCCCTCGATTACGCCAGCACCGCGCTGGCCCTGGAACTGGCCCATCTGCGCAACCTCGCCGAGGTGGAACTGCGGCTACGACGCGAACTCGTGGACGACCTGATCACCGGCACCGACGACGCGAGCGCCTACGCCCGGGCCGCCGCCGTCGGCCATGACCTGCACGGTCCGCACTATCTCGCCGTCGTGCAATGGACGGGCAGGCCGGCCGACGACACCTTCGTGCAAGCGGTCGGCAGGTCGGCAGCCGGGCTGCGGATGCGGTCACTGCTGGCCAGACGGTCCGGGATGGCCGTCCTCGTACTGCAAGGCCGTCCCCAGGCGAAGGCCCTGCACGAGGCGGTGGGCCGCGAACTCGGCTCGCCCACCGGCTCGATCGGTGTGGGCGGCCGCTGCGACACCCCGAGCGAGATCCCCCGCTCGTTCCAGGAAGCGTTGCGCGCCCTGGAGGTCCGCCAGCGCTCGCAGTCCCCCCACGGCGCCACGACCTTCGACGAACTGGGTCTCTACCGCATCCTGGGGCCGGGCGGCGGCTACCGGGAGGTCGAGCAGTTCGTCCGCGAGTGGCTCGGCCCGCTCCTGGACTATGACGCCGCACACCACTCGGACCTGGTCCAGACCCTCTCCCAGTACTTCGAGTGCGGCGGCAACTACGACGCCACGGCAGCCGCCCTGGCCATCCACCGCAGCACCCTGCGCTACCGGCTCCAGCGCATCCGCGAGGTCAGCGGCAGTGACCTCGGGGCCGTCGACAGCCGGCTGAACCTGCACGTTGCCACCCGGGTGTGGAAAGTCCTGGGCGGCTGACCCTGACCAGGAGGCGAGCGATGCACCGGCGGACAGCGGACGCTCCCGTGGCCGCTGTCGCTCACCTGGGCGGAGTACCACTGACTCCCGGCGACCACATCTGTGCCCTGTACCGGGGGCGTGCCGAGCGGGACCAGTTCATGACCCCCTTCTTGGCGGAGGGCCTGAGTGCAGGGCACATCTGCCTCCTCTTGGGCACCGAGGGCGACGGCCGTACTTTTCGCGACGTCTTGGCCTCGCACGCCCCCGCGGTGGGCCGGGGCGGCAACAACCTCCAGATCAGGGGCCCGGATGAGTATCTGCGGGACGGGACCTTCGACGGAGACCGCACACTGGCCCGGCTCTCCGCATGGTCGGACGAGATGGTCCCGTCCGACGACGACACCTGCGCCCGGCTCGCCGCCGATATGAGCTGGGCCCAGCCCTTGGTGCGGCCCGCCTTCGTCCAGGACCTGGTCCGGTACGAGATGCGCGCGACCCGGTGGCTGCGGTCGTATCCGCAGGTGGGGATGTGCATGTACGACCTGGAGATGTTCCACAGTGACCTGATCGTCCCACTGGTCAAGGCCCATCCGAAGGTCTGGCTGAACGGCATGATCATGGAAAATCCGTACTTCCTCGATCCCGATGAGGAGACCGGGCCACCGGCCTCCGGGGAGACCTGACACCGCTCACCGCTCACCGCTCACGGCTCCGGCCGTGCGCACATCCCGCCGTCCGGTTCCGGCACGAAACCCCGGCTTGCCGCACGGAACGTAGGCGCTGCCTATCCGACGTCCTTGGGTGGCGGAGCCGAGCCGTCACCGCGCCCCCGCCGGAGTTCCTGTTCCTCTTCCGCGTCTGCCGCCTCTTCCCCCGGCGCCGGTCGCTCCTGCCGGCTCTCCCGCGCCTCCCGGACCGGCTCGACATCCCGTTCCAGCGGTGTCGTGCCCAGCGCGGCCGTCAGCTCCTCCAGGGCCCCCAGCAAAAGTTCCGCGCCACGCCGCACCACCGGATCATCACCGTCGTCCGCGCCCTCCCAGGCGTCGAGAGCCGCCGCTACCCGCTCCCATCCCGGGGCCCGCCGCTCGCGTACGTCCCGGGCCGCCCGCGCGGTGTCCGCCCGCAGGGCCGCCGCGAACAGTGCGGCTTCCGGGACGGGCCGCACCCCTGGCCCCGGCAGATGGGCCTCCAGAAGCATCGCCGCCCGCCCCATCGACTTGAGCGCCCCATACGCGTCCTGGGCCGCACTGCGGGTCAGTCCACGATGCTTCACCGGCTCTTGCTTGGCCCGCTCGAAAGCCTCGTCCCACACGGCCTCCTTCTTACGGGCGGCAAGCAGTGCCTGCCGCACTTCCGCGCGATGCCCGCCGCCGGGATCCGCGTAGCTGCCGACCACCGCCGCCGCGTACCGCCCGTTCGCGGCGAGCCAGTCCGCGAGACGGTCCAGCAGCCGCGGGGTCTCCCAGGCCGGAAAGACCACATAGGCCAGCATCGCGAGCGCACCGCCGAGCAGGGTCAGCAGCACTCGGTCCCGCACCGTCTGGTGCCACTCCTCGCCCCCCATCCCGAGCAGGAAGACGACATACGCTGCGGCGAAGGACTGCGAGACCGCGTACCCGGTGCGCATCAGCAGGTACATCAACCCGGCCGAGATCACGGCCAGCCCGCCGGACAGATATGCGCCCGGGTGAGCCAACTGCACCACTCCGGTGGCCAGGCCGACGCCCACGAGAGTGCCGGAGAACCGGGCCACAGCACGGGAGTAGGTCTGGTGGAAGTCGGGCCGCAGCACCATGACGGAGGTGATCGGCACCCAGTAGCCGTGGCCCAGCGGAAGCGCATTGCCGAGCAGGTAGCCGAGGCAAGCCACCCCGGCGAGACGTACCGCGTGCCGGAGAACAGTCGAGTCCCAGGTGAGCTCGCGGCGCATCGCACGCAGCACGACCGGCACCATCCGGAACATGGTCGGACGCACCAGTGCCGGGGCGTTCGCCGCGTGAGTGTCGCCGCTGTCCGCGGTCTCCACGACCTCCCGCAGCAGATCGAACAGCCGCACCGCCGCCAGCCGCGCCGGCCCCCGCAGCACCTCCTCCTCCCCGCTTCGGAGGGCCTCCATGGCTTCGGAGGGCACCCGGACCGGGGTACCGCGGCGGATCGAGTGGGCAGCGGCGTCCAGCACCTCGCCGGCCGCCTTCAGGAGTTCCCGCGCCCGGTCGCGTTCCGGCCCCTCCGCCGGAGCGCCGACCCGGGGGTCGGCGAGGGAGGCGAGGACCGGGCGGATGCGCTCGGCCAGGCCGCGGGGGCCGTGCAAGGCGGCGGGCCGCCGGCGCGCCTGCCACGGCGTGACCGCAGCGGCGTCGCGGGCCGTCATCATCGGTTCCGGGGCGAAGGGGGCCACCGGGTCGTCCCGCAGCCGCCGGGCGTAGTCGGCCACGGCGGCGAGGGCGCAGGCGAGCGCATCCCGGTGCGCTCCCCAGCGGCGGATCGGGAACAGCAGGATCAGCGTCGCTTGCACCACACCGCCGAAGGCGATCACCGCGGCGTGCTCCAGCGCCTGCACCACGGTGGTCGGCAGGGTGATGGTCACCAGCATGATGCCGATCGTGGTGGCCGCGACGATCCCGGAGGTCGAGCCCGCGGCCCAGGCCATTCCGGCGCCAAAGGACCACACGGCGAGCAGCAGGAGGAACGACACGGGGTGCGCCCCCGCCAGATATCCCAGGAAGGTGCTGAGCGCCAGGCCCGCGCCGGCGGCCAGCGCGAGCACCTTGCGCGGGCGCCAACTCCGCTGGAACGTGGCGGTGCCGGCCGAGAAGGCTCCGAACGCGGCGGACGCGGCATAGGCCGGGGAGACAAGCCACAGCGCGAGCCCGATCACGGTTGCCACTCCGGCCGCGGCGCGCAGTGCGACCAGCGGCTCGAGCCGGGTCCTCTCAATGGTCAGTCCGGAGCGCACGATCAGCCCCAGCGCCCGCAGCCACGTCACGGCGCCGAGCTTAGGGCGAGGCCGGGGCCGACCGCCGTCAGCCGCACCGTGCACCCGTCCACGTGAGCTACCACGCGGTGCCGCCCGGGAACGAACCGAGGTGGCCGGCGGGAACGCCGGCCACCAGACGGGGCCGATCCAGGTGCCGCTGTCCCGGGTGTTCGCCCAGGCCGTAGTACTTCCCGGGCTGTTCGCCGCCTGGTGAGCGCGTCGCGCGAATCGGACTGTGGGACACCAATGCCCGCCTTCCGGTTCGGCGAGGCACGGTAGAACGGGGAGCGGTTGGCTGCTCGCTCCCGAACTGCCGCCGGTTCAACGTGAGACCGCGGGGCGGGTGCATTGGCCCAGGGCGGTGCGGGGACGGCAGGCGGGGCGTGAGTCCGGCTCAGGAAAGTTCTTCCAGCATTCCGTGCACATGAGCCACGGCAACCTCTATGTCGGTGTACTTGTACTGCCCGGCGCGTGACTCCGCGGAGAGGACTCCGCAGCGGTGCACTTTCTCGAAGTCGCCATAGGGGAACTTGTACCGGCCTTTGTTCTCTTCGTTTTGTTCGTCGTCTTCGCCGAGGTACCACTTCCGGTATTCGGCGAAGCCGTGCTGCTCAAGGTAGCGGTTCTCCTCCTCGGCCGAGGGGCGGTGTTCGCTCCACTCGTCCCGGTCGTCGAGGACCACCTGCCGTTCCCTGACCAGCTTCTTCGCGTGTTCAAAGGCTCGTGCGTTCAACTTCACCACCACGAGGTTCACACCTCCCACGCGTTGCCGTGCCACAGGACTGCGGGAAATCCTCCGGGAATGGCGCTCACCGGGGGGAGGGGATAACGCTCGGTTGCCTGACTGTGTGCCCCTGTATCAGCGGCGGATGATCCGCCGGTATCCGCCGGTCCGGAGCGTCCATGGCTCATACGGCGAGGTAACGCTTCGCGTCCTCTTGTTCACGCCATTCTACGCCGCCGACGGGCGGCTCTCACGGCCAATTCCGGGGACGTTCCGATCGCTTGGCCTGTCAGGTGAAATAAGCGCCACGGCTTCGGCCTGGCATGCGCAGGCGTGCCCCGGAGGTGTCTGGAATCCTGGAACTGGGCATTGCGCGCCGGTGGGCGGACAGTCGCCGGTGTGGGGTAGTCACCGAGGGCGAGGAGGCGAAAGGCATGACCGTGATGGGCGTGTCCAGGTTCGAAAGGTTCTTCCGTGCCGCCGCAAGTCTCGACGTGGACAAGAACGATCTGAAGCGGTACAGCGACTTCGTCGACGGCAAGCTCTACGACCTCCTGCTCGTCGCCCAGGCCGCGGCCAAGGCGAACGACCGGGACATCGTCGAACCGTGGGATCTACCGATCACCAAGGGGCTTCAGGAGAGCATTCACCGGTTCCGGCAGCTGGACGAGGAGGTCGAGCTCAAGCCGATCCTTGAGCAGTTGGCCGCGCACCCCCTGCTCGACCGGGCACCCAGTGAGGAGACCGAGGCCCGGTACCCGGAGATCATCGGCGGGCTGAGCGTGGCACTCGCCGAAACCTTCAAGATCATGTACCCCGACGTCAAAAACCCCCAGACCAAGCACTGGGAGGGCGCGACCGCCATCTTCGACCTGCTTCTGTAGCCGGCCCTGCCCGGATTGCGCAGGTCGCCCCTCCAGGGGCCAGAGCCACCCGCCCCCGCCCGGCTTGGCGAGCGGCGGCCGCGCAGCTGTGGCTACCGCAGCACGGCAGACAGCGACGCCATGCGTGGCAGGTTCGGAGAATCAATGGCTCTCCGTGATGAGGGAACTTGATGGTGTGCCACTGGAGGCGGGGGCGCCGTCACGTGAGTGACAGGGTCACAGGTCCAACTGGAGTTTGAGCAGGCATACGACTACGTCGGTGCGGGAACTCAGCAGGCCGGCCATGAGAATGCCCCGTTGGTTCTGGAGAATCCGGTAGCGGCCGTGCAGGGGTTCCGCCTGGGGAATGAGTACGGCGACCTGCCTGCCGTTGCGGGCGACCTCCTCGACGTAGCCGATGACTGGATGCACCAGGGAGTGCTGAGGGCTGTCGATGATGTCGAGCCGTGGGCCGGGGTTCCATCGCGCCCAGTCGGCGCGCATGGCGTCTGCTTTCGTCCGGTCGTCGAAGACGGCGACCACGACGACCTCATCGCCCAGTGAGGACGCGGCGTTGAGTGCGGCGGCGGCGATCATGTCGACCCTGCCCAGGGGGACGATGACCAGACTGTGGGTTCGTGTGGGGCGTGGCGGGGTGCCGTCCAATCCGAGTTGGTCGCGAACGCGCGTGTAATAGCGCTCGATCCGGGAGAACAGCAGCATCAGCAGCGGCACGGTGAGGACGACGATCCAGGCACCGGCGAGGAACTTGGTGGCGAGCAGGACGATTCCGGCGACGGCGGTCAGCACAGCCCCGACGCCGTTGACCAACGCCCGGGGCAACCAGCCGTCGGGGCGTTCCACGCTCCAGTGCCGGACGAGGCCGATCTGGCTGATGGTGAAACCGACGAAGACGCCGATGGCAAAGAGCGGGATCAGGCGCTGGGTGTCGGCACTGACGACGACCAGCATGACGCCGGCCAGCACCGCCAGTGCCACGACGCCCCAGCGGTGGACGGGCCGCTCCGAGCGGAGGGCGAACAGATGAGGGAGACGGTCGTCCTTGGCGAGGACGCTCATCAGGACCGGAAGGCCGCCGAAGCTGGTGTTCGCGGCGATGCCCAGCACGAGAGTGACGATGAGGCTGATGGCGTAGTAGGGCCAGCCGGTCCCGAAGGCGCCGGCGGTCAGCTGGGCCAGCAGCGTCACACCGCCGCGTGGCACCACGTGATGGCTGCGGATCAGCAACGACAGCCCGATGAGCATGGCGCCCAGCAGCAACCCCAGCATCAGCTCGGTGTGTTGCGCCCGTTTGACGCGTGGTTGGCGGAACATCGGAACGGCGTTGGCGATGGCCTCCACCCCGGTCAGCGCCGAGCATCCGGCGGAGAACGCCTTGAGCACCAGGAGCACGCCCAGCGCCTCGACGGCGGGGAAGGACTGGGACGTTCCGACCGTGGCCGCGGGATGGGCCCGGAACAGCCCCACGACGATGACACCGATCACGCTGACGATGAACAGCACTGTGGGCAGCATCAGCACCCGTGCGCTGTCCGCGATGCCGCGCAGATTGACGACGGTGAGGAGGAACAGCGCGATCAGGCATACGGCCAGAAGATGATCGGAAAGGACGGGAAAGGCCGATGCGAGGCTCGCGGCGCCGGCGGCGAGACTGACGGCGACGGTGAGGACGTAGTCGATGATGAGGCTGGCCGCGGCCATCAGACTGACCGTTCTGCCCAAATCTTTCTTCGCCACCGCGTAGGCTCCACCGCCGTCCGGGTGCACGGCGATCACCTGGCGGTAGGAGACGACCAGGACGGCCAGCAACCCGGCGATGACCAGGGTGATCGGCAGCATCGCCGTGAGTGCGCCCGAACCGGCGGCCACCAGTACGACGACGATGGCCTCCGGGCCGTACGCGACCGAGCTGAGGGCGTCCAGTGATAGGGCGGCCAGCCCCTGGAGCACGGTCAGGTGGGACTTTCCGCCCTCGCCGTGACGCCGTGGGACCTTGGGGTGCGATTTCTTGGGCGCAAGCCCGAGGGTCACGGAAACTCACTCGTTCATGTGGCGGATGCACCCACCCATGCCGGGCCGTGGCACAACGGCAATGCTCATGATGTCTCCATTTCGGTGAGAGGTAGCCGCCTGATCCAGCTTCGGAGAGTCTCCGGGGACCTGCACGCCCACCGCGCTGGACGGGTGGGATGTGGAGGACGGCCAGGCACAGGTTCTGGACCTGGCGGACATCCAGGGCACGGGAGAAACGGGCCTTGGAGGACCTCGCGACGGCCGTGAGCCGCACACCCCTGGAACGGGACGTCGGCTCTGCTCGCGAAGAGCAACGGGTGCGGGCGGCCGTGGAGGCGGAAGGTGACGGATCAGGACCCGCGCACCGGGGTGGATGACGGCGCCGGCGACGGGGAGCGCCCCGCCTCCTGGAGCGGGAAGTAGTCTCCCGGCCGCGTCGAGCGCCGCCACACGTACGCCGCTGTCGCCATCACGAGGATCAGCCCCGCCAGGATGAGGAGTTCGATCCCCTCGACGTTCCACCGGAAGGACTTCTCCGCCTCGGCCGTCACGATGAGCACCTTGCGGATGCCGGCAATCAGGCCGACGACGAGGAACGGCTCCGCGTCGAGGGTCTGGTTCCTGATGGTGAGGCGGACGGTGTGGAGCAGCTCGGCCACGATGAACAGCACAAGGCCGTTGTCCAGGGCGGAGAGAACGACCACATCCTCGCGGTACGGCCCCTGGATCGACCTGATGACGTCGTGGACGACCCCGACGGCCAGGAGCCCCGCGAGCACTACGAGGAACGCTGCGACGACGAGGTGGATGCCGTCCTCGATGAGTTGCAGGAGGCCCTGTACCCGGCCGCCCTCGATCTTCGGGAGAATGGGGCGCACAGTCAGCATGCTAGGGGTGCCCCGGCCCGCAGGCGCGGCGTGCTGCCGAACGGGTGAACGGGCGGACCTCCCTATGGTGGCAGCCTGGGTGAAGGGGCGAGGCGCGAGGATCTGCGCCGCCGCATCGCCAGGGGCATCCGCTGGCGGGCGGACACCTGACGGCGCCCCTGGTGGCGGACGAGCCGGTCGACGTGTCCGACGTGGCCGAACTCGTCGGCACCGGTCTGGAGGACGGCGACTGGGACATCGGCGTCTTCCTCACCGACCTGCCGAGCCGGGCGGAGCGCAATCCGGTCAGCACCGAGGTCGACCCCGAGCACAGGGTCGCACTGACCTCACTGCCCGCCTGCCGCTCCCGGCGTCTGCGGCGCCGGGAGCGACAGGCGGTGGTCGGCGTCGTCAGGCAACAGACCGCGCAGGACGAAGAGCCGCTGGCTTCCCCCGTCGTCGGCCATACGGCACCCGGGGAGATTCCAGGCGCGAGCGCCGCGCGGTGCGGGGCCTGGGCGGCCACGTCCGCCCCGCTCTGGTACCCCCTACTACCCGTCCAGCGGGCGGTAGCCACCCGGAGAAGTTCGGTGGCTGCCACCAGCGCGGGGCGAGGGAATCGCGAGCGATGATCCTTCTCAAGTTGCCGTACGCAAATTGAGGGGTAAATGGCATGGTGAGGCACCGTAAGCGCATCAGCCGGCGGGGGCTGCTGGTCACGGCGGTGATCGCGACGGGAGCGGTCCTGGCTCCTGTGGCGGTCCAGGCGGTCCAGGCGGCCCCGGCCGACACGGTCGGCGGGAAGCAGAACCCGGTCCGCGCGCTGGAGCAGGCGGCCCACCCGCTGCGCTCGACCGAGCCCGGGAGGAGCACGGCCGACCTGCGGGCCCTGGGTTCGATGATCGGCGACGCCAAGGTGGTCGGCCTCGGCGAGGCCACGCACGGCTCCCACGAGTTCTTCACCATGAAGGAGCGGGTCTTCCGCTACCTCGTCGAGGAGAAGGGCTTCACCACCTTCGCCCTCGAACTGAGCTGGTCCGCCGGGCTCCAGATCGACGACTACCTTCAGACCGGCAAGGGCGACGCCCGCAAGGTCGCGGAGGAGATGCTGACCAACACCCCTTGGGACCATGAGGAGTTCGTGAGCCTCATCGAGTGGATGCGTGACTACAACCGCCGCCACCCCGGCCGCACCGTCCACTTCATGGGCGACGACATCGGCGCCCCCGCGGTGAGCGACGAGTTCTTCGGCCGGGTGACCGGTTACGTGCGGCAGAACCACCCGGAGGCGCTGCCGCGGCTCAACGAGCTCTACACCGGCCTGCGCCCGATCGACGACGTCTTCGCCTACCTGGGCAAGCCGCTTGCGCAACGGCAGCAACTCGCCACCAAGGCACAGCAGGCCCTGGAACTGATCAGCCGCCAGAAGGGCTCCGGCGGAGAGGCGTTCGAATGGGCAGAGCAGAACGCCCGCTCCATCGCCCAGACCGCCAAGTTCCTCACCATGAACCCCGACGACCCTGGCACGCTGCCCTCCTTCCAGCGCTTCCGCGACGAGGTGATGGCCCAGAACGTCACCTGGTGGCAGCAGCGCACCGGCCACAAGATCCTGCTGTCGGCGCAGAACGACCACGTCGGCCACGTCGCCGGCTATGCCGAGCTGTATCCCAAGACGCAGGGGTCGTTCCTGCGCGACACGATGGGCAAGAACTACCTCCCCATCGGCTTCACCTTCAACCAGGGCTCCTTCCTGTCGAAGGATGCCGCCCTCGGCGGCGACTGGAAGAAGTTCACCGTGGACGGCGCCGAGCCCGGCAGGAACGAGCACACCCTCGACCAGGTCCGCTACCGGGACTTCTACCTCGACGTCCGCAACGCCCCGGCCCCCGCGCGGGCCTGGCTGAACGTCGCCCGGCCCACGCTCGGCGTCGGCACACAGTTCCCCGTGAAGCCGCGCGACGTCGCGATCGCGAAGTCCTTCGACGTCCTCATTCACCTTCACGAAGTCCGGGAGGCAGACAAGCGGATGCCGTGACGGCCAGGCCCCGGCACGAGCCGCTCGACGCTTCCTGACCTACGGGGAGGCCGGCCTCCCCTGTGTGCCGTCCGCCGGAACGCCCCCGGCCGCGCGGGAGCGTCGACCGGGCCGCTGCCGAAGGCCGGCCCGGGGACCTCGCTGCCTACCGACTACAAGGAGCTCGTCGGCCTGTTTGGCGCGGGCAGCTTCGACGGTAGCTCGGCCTCCTCGTTCCCGGCGTCGCGGGCAGTCCACCAGCAGCCGCCGGCCGACGCTATGGATGAGCACCCCTCCCGGCCGATCCCGCAGACCGCCCGGTTCGAGGTACAGCAGGCCGTACTCCCCGACCCCGAGACGGACGGCGAGCCGGCCGCGTCATAAGGTCGTCCGCGCGGCGGGGGAGGGGAGGGAGGCCTGATGGCGATCCGGGAGGACGCGGCAGCCAGTGGCCCGCGGGCGGGTTTCAAAGACATCGTCGTACGGCCCGCGACCGCCGCGATCAGACAGCTCGCCTCCGGGCTCGGTAGTGCCCTCTCGGCCCTGTTCGTGCTGCTCTGGCTGGCCGTCACCGTCGTGACCGGTCCGATCGGGGTGGGACTGCTCATGGCACCCGCCGTACTGCGCGCGCTGCACGCTCTGGCCGGCCGGGAGCGCGACCGGCTCGGTCGCTGGGGTCCCGAAGTCGTCGCCCCGGAACCTCCGCCGACGCAACTGCGGCTCGCCCTCGTCGACCCCACCACACGACGGGAGCTGCGCTGGCTGGTCCGCCACGCCACTCTGGGGTTCCTCCTGGGCGTGCTCGGCGTCCTGCTGCCGATCTCAGCCCTCCGCGACGGCACCTTCCCGCTGTGGTGGCGGTTCGCGCCCGAGGAGGTGGCCACTACGTCGCTGGGGCTCGGGAACGTGCAATCCTGGCCGGCCGCGGTCGCCGTCGGCCTGCTGGGTCTCGGCTGGACCGCCATCATCCTGGGCCTCACCCCCGGCATGGCGCGCTTGCAGGCCCGCCCGGGACGACGACTCCTGGTGGCCGGCCCCGAGACGGACCTGTCCCTGCGCGTCGCCGAGCTCACCGCCACGCGCGCGGCCGCCCTGGACGCCCATGCCACCGAACTGCGCCGCATCGAGCGCTCCCTGCACGACGGCACCCAGAACCGGCTCGTCTCCGTCACCATCCTGCTCGGCGCCGCCCGCCGCATGGTGGCCCGCGACCTCGCCGGCGCCGACGAAGTCCTCGAACGCGCACACTCCACCGCCGAGCAGGCGCTGGCCGAACTGCGTGCGGTCGCGCGCGGCATCCTGCCTCCGGTGCTGGCCGACCGGGGACTCACCGGCGCCCTCTCCGGGCTGGCCGCGAACTGCCCGGTGCCCTGCCGGATCGACGTCGACGTACCCGAGCGGTGCGCCGCCTCCGTCGAGGCGACCGCCTACTTCGTCGTGGCCGAAGCCCTGACCAACATCGCCAAGCACAGCGGCGCCGACCACGCCACCGTCATGGCGCGCAGCCGCGGCGGCCGTCTCCACCTGTGCGTCGAGGACGACGGCCGGGGCGGGGCGGACGAGGACGGCGGCTCCGGACTCACCGGCATCCGCCGCCGGATCGCGGCACACGACGGCAACCTCTCCCTGACCAGCCCGTCCGGTGGCCCGACAACCCTTGAGGTGGATCTTCCATGCGGATCGTGATCGCCGAGGACGACCCGTTGCTGCGCGAGGGGCTCGCCCTGCTGCTGCGCGCCGAGTCCCTCGATGTGGTGGCCACCGCGGGCGCCCCCGACGAGGCACTGGACGCCATCGACGCACACAGACCGGACGTCGCCATCTTCGACGTGCGGATGCCACCGACCCACACCGACGAGGGGATCGTCGCGGCGGTCGAGGCCCGGCGCAGGCAACACGGCCTGGCTGTCCTCGTCTTGTCCGCGTACGTCGAGCAGACCTTCGCGACGGAGCTGCTCACCGGCGGCGTGGGCGGCCTCGGCTACCTGCTCAAGGAACGGGTCGGGCGGGTGGAGGAGTTCCTGGACGTCCTTCGGCGGGTGGCGGCCGGAGGCACCGCCATCGACCCCGAGGTCATCACGCAGCTCTTCGCCCGGTCCCGCCAGGACACCCGGCTGGACCGGCTGAGCCCTCGCGAGCGGGACGTACTCGTCCTGATGGCCGAGGGGCTGGGCAACAACGCCATCGCGGAACGGCTCGTCGTCACGGACAGCGCTGTCCACAAGCACATCCGCAGCATCTTCGCCAAACTCGGCCTCTCACCCACCCACCGACTGGACCGGCGCGTCGCCGCCGTCCTCCACTACCTCGAGGACGCCCGCCGCCGGGCCTGAAACCGGTGCGGCGGGCCCCCGCCAGCAGGTCAGTGGCTTGGAGCGCACCGTAAGAGGTCGCGCAGCTAGGCACGGTGGTGGCAGCTCGGCCGCAAGACAGGTGTTCCGCCAGATGTGGTGGCGGCGCATCAGAATGGATCTCTCTGCGCTGCAACCGTCCCGGGGATTCGGCAGTCGTCTTCGGTGCCGTCCGCGCCGCCGCCGAGGCGGATCAAGCCGCCCTGACCCGGGTGATCTGACTCCCCAGCGCCGGACGCGTCTTGCCAGCTTTGGCCCCGGGGCGCCCCGGGGCCACCAGAGTGTGGGGGAAACACACTTATGCATAAGCGCACCACCATGGCCGCCGTTGCCAGCGCCCTGGCGCTGTCCGCATTTGCTGTTCCGGGTGCCGCCCAGGCGGACGAGGTCGTGGGCGACACCACGATGAAGGTGGTCGTCAACGGCGGGTCCGACATCGTCCTGGGCACCACGAAGACGAAAACCTTCACCATGACGGTGACCGCCACCGACGACTCGGGCATAAAGGAGGACTACAACGTCTCCTCGCTGTGGCACGGGCCCGGCCAGAAAATGCCCGACGACCCCGACGGGTTCGTGGTCCCCGACAATGGCACCGGTGACGGCGTGGCCCACAGCGCCACCACGACCACCTGCACCTTCACCCTGACCATGAACCCGCGGATCGACACTCAAGACAACACCACGGCGGGGATATGGAAGGTCGTGACCTGCCCCGCGGGCGCGGGGAGCAGGCCCCGGCACGTCACCGCGCGGTCCGGCCGGGGGGCCATCCCCGTGCCCGCGGGGATGGTCTCGGGATCGCCGTCTCGCAGCAGCGCTCGGCAGCTGCTCCCCGCACCCGGGCCGCCGACCCGTACGGGCACGGATTCACGCCGGTCAAGGCCGACGCCGACCGATGCTGCTGTTCCTCAGCGCGGGGAGTCGGGGGCGCTTCCGTCGCTGAAGAGGTTCATGGAGTCGTGAATATCCTTCAGGTCCGCAGAAGCGCCGCTCAGCTCCAGAGCAACGGCCGCCGTCAAGTTGTCCCGGAGAAGTGGCTGCTGTACCTGCTCGATGAGTGCCAATGACCGTGCCGCTCGGACACTCTTCTCTGCGTCGTCACGCAAGTCAGCCAGTACTCGGAGCATCATGCGTCTCTCTTCCGCCCGATTCCGGAAGAAGAAGAACGACAGCACTTGCGAAAAGGCGCCGGCGGCGGTCATGACGACAGCCAGCGCCATGTCGTCCGAGCGATAGACGCCGACCGCGATCCCGGCAGCGATGATCACGTAACCCAGGATTGCGGCAATGATCGCTGCGAAGAAGCTGACGTCAGCCCTTCGACCTACCTTGTTGTAGTACGTCTCCAGGACGTCAGAGAGTGGGTCTTGCCGTGCCGTCGGCACTTCTACCGGAAGCGGGAGGGGAACTGTCTGCCCGGATTCCTCGCCTGCTCTCTCCGGACCTGCCTTCGTAATATCGGCTTCTGGCGCGGGAGTTGCTGCCTGGGCCTGTTTCGTGGCCTGAAGTCTCCTCCAGGCATCCCGGGCCGCCACACTCGCAGCCTGAGCTGCAACCGCCGCCAAGATTTCTACCCCTGCCACTGCCTCCCCCTGGGCGCGTTCGTGCCGACAGGTTAGCTGTTCATATGCGCCGAATATGCTGCGTCGCGGCAAACGACTGCTCGTGAGCAGCCATGCCAGGCCGGATGCACAGCGTCATGGCGAGGATGGTAGATGGACGACACCACCACCCCACATCAGCCCGCCGCCAGCGGTCGGCGGCGGCGCGCCCGCTTCCGTGAAGCGCTCAAGCACGCCGAGCGGGCCTTGTTCACCCGGCCGTTGCGCCCAGGCCGACGTCGACACCTGGCTCGGGCACCTCGGCCTGGGCGCCAACACCGACCAGCTGGCGTTTCAGGCCCGGATCGCCACCACCGGGCCCGAGGCCGCCAGCTCTCCTCGCCCGCGGTCCGGGCAGATCGACCTCACCGTCAGCAACCTCCGGAACGGCGCCACGGCAGCAGGCCCGATGGAGAAAAATCGCCCGGGTGACTACCGACACCGCCCGGTCTAGCTGCTCAAGGAGCCCGCGTGCCGACCACACTCTCCCAGCTCAGCGCCGACCGGCAGCTCACCGCCCTGCGCCGCCCGCTCCCTGCAACGGCATGGCCACCGTGCTCCGCCAGGGCACAGCCGCAGAGCCCGGCGAGGCTCCGGCGTGGCTTCTGTTCCTGTGCTCCGAGCACTCAGAGGACCTGCCGGTCTGGCCCGGGCCGTGGCCGACAGCGCAGACCGGCTGACGCTGTCGTGCGGGGCCGTGCTGGACTACCGGAACCACCGAGCAGGTCCAGGTAGACATCTCTGAAGTGCTCAACTCTACGGCCGCAGCCTCTGCTGATGCCCCACGCGGCCTGCTACGAGCTGGACACGGCAGAATTCCCCGTGCGCATGTTGTGGGTACCGAAGGACGGTGGGGCCCCTCGTCCCACCCGGAAACGGACAACGGAGGGCCACGCCCGGGTGCACTGAGACGCCGCCAATCTCCGCGTAGTCCAGGCACTCAGAGTCGTGCTCTTCTCGAGACCGGGCGGGTCCCGAGGGTTGAACTCCACCGCCGGCAACGGCGCCAGAACCGATGCGACGAGACGGGATACTCCATGACCCTCACCTTCACCCGCCACCGCGACGACAAGCGCGACGAACTGCGCCCCCGAGGTGCCGCCCCCGTCCACGTGCGCCGTGGCGCCCCCAACAGCCGGCCCCTTCCCGAGGGGTGGAAGCCGCGCTTCACCCTCGCTGATGACCCTGCCGGCGCCTCGCCACTCGCCGTGGTGGTCCAGCAGGACGGCGGTCACCTCGCCGTGCTCACCCCCAACCACGAGCACCTGGCCGAACTGCACCTGCCACCGCGCGAGAAGCGATGGCGGCCCTCGTACGAGATCCACCTGCCCGACGGGACGGTGCTGCGCGGGCGGGAGGGGACGATGCCCTCGCAGCTCCTGTGCCTGGTGCAGCTGCCGTTCGTCCTGCTGTACCTGGTTGCCCTGGCATTCTCCGACTCCCCGGCCGGCACCTTTACCGCCCCGTTGCGGACGGCCTGGAAGCGGCCGGGTGCACTCTTCGGCCGGGCGACCCTGACCGAGTCCGCGCGCGGCCGGTTCCGCGTCCGCGGTGACAGGCTCGATCACCGCGTCGCGTACGCACAGGCGGTGGCGAAGTACTGGGAGCGGTAAGGCACAGGGCAGCTGTCCAATAACGGCGCATTGCTTGCGGTCATCAGACCGTTCTCGGGCGTAGAACCTCGTGCGTGCAGTGGTTGGCCGCACGGCGTATGGAGTGAGCGACCGAGTGTGGATTGGTCGCTGCTTGAGTCGCTTGGAAACTCGGCCGTCGACCGGGCCGGCGAGCCGGCGCGGACCGGATACCGCACCAGCGAAGGCGGCCAGGCCGGGCAGGTCCAGGTGCGCTGGGTGGGACCGCGGGGGAGTGGCGCTCGCTACCAGGAACAGGAGCAGCTCCAGCGCTGCCAGGCGGTGCTGCGCAGCTGGGGCTTCGAGACTGTGGAGGTCCGTGGCCCTGGCGGCCGCCGCTACCTGGAGGCCGAGGCCGGGCTTGGTTGAAGGCGGTCCACGAGAACGCCTCCAATGCGCGGCACCGCGGCTATCCAGGACGACTCCGACGCAGTGATCACAGCAGCCACGCGGAGATCATCTCGGTTGCCGGTCCTGCCCTATCTCGTCGATCCTGTGTGCTCAGCACGCAGGGCAGGGAGGGCGCATGGGGCTGGTTCTTTTCCCGGGCGATGGAGACACGAGCAGTCCTGATGTCTCCTGGTCCTACAGCGGCTTTGCTGCGTTCCGGCGGCGTCTGGCTCAGGCTGAGGGTTTCACGCTCTCCGAGATGTGGGGCTTCGGCGGCGAACGGCCGTGGAGCGAGGTGCCCACTGCGCTGGAGCCACTCCTCGATCATCCGGACGACGGCGGTGACGACCTCTCGCCCGCCGACTGCGCGGCGATTCTGCCCCGCCTGGAGACCATCACCGATCAGTGGGCACAGGATGGCGACGACATGCTTCACCAGCACATCGAGGACGGTCGCAAGCTGGCGACCGTCCTGCGGCTCTGCATCGAGAAGCACGTACCGCTGGGCTTCGCCTGAACGAACCTCACTTACGGGATAGCCCTTAGAACTCCAGGTGTAGGTTCCCCGCGGCCGTGGCCAATTGGCCTTGAATGACCTGCGGATTTCCGGATCGCGTGGTGGGCGATGAGCAAGATCTTCCACGCAGCGAGGCCATTGCTCGCTGATAGCCGTCAGGGTCGTGGCCCCTGTGTCTCCAGCGACCGGACCGTATCGCTTCCTCTTCGGCGCGTTCTTCCGATCGTCCTTGGTGGTGTGACGGCGGATCGCCGCTGTGGTGAAGCCGAGTCTTTGGCGGCCTCGGTCGGTGTCGTGGTCCATCCGGCGGAAGTGGAGATACCGATGGGGGGCCGACCTTCGGCACGTCAAGCCTCCCTGTCTCCAGGGGAGGAGCCCTGCGGGACGCTCAGACTCTGGGTGGGGGCGAACAGCATTTCGTCAGTGGAACAGCCATTCGTCTCTGAGCGTGACTAGAAATGCACGGAGCGCGATAACGCGGGTAATGGGTCCGCTGGAGCCGGGCAGGATGCGACGGTCCCGGCGACGACGGGACGTCGGAACCCGGTGACGGAAGGGCAAGGTAACCGATGGCGCAGGCAAACGGAGAGCAGGGTGTGGCTGTCGCGTGGGTGGTGCAGGCAGGTGACGGCGGGTGTCGGGTGGAGTGGGAGGTGTCGGATGCCACGGTGTCAGTGCCGAGGTGGTGCGCCGCCGTGACGGGCAGCGCGGCTTCACCGTCCTGGCCCGGCGGTGGGTGGTGGAACGCACGCTGAGCTGGCTGTCCCACTCACGTCGCCTCAACCGCGATCACGAGCGGCGCGGCGACCACCACGAGCAGATGGTGTGGTGGGCTGCCTCGATCAGGCTGACCCGCCGCCTGGCCGGGGATGCTCCGCTCTGGCCGGAGCGGCGCCTGCAGCGACCAGAGCAGGTGCCGGCGCAGCCGGCATGAACGGCCCGCTCTCGCGCACCAGCCAGCCGCGCGCCTCGAGCGTGTAGGCGCGATGGCGCCCCTTCTCCACCTCGTTCTTCTCCGCCGGCCGCCCGAGCCCGCGAATCAACTCGGCACACGACAGCGGCCTACGCCGCCTCCGCCCCGCTCATGCATGGGGTGTTCACACTGTTCCGCGTAGACATCTCGCTGAGAAACGTCAGTGACAGGTATCGCGTCCAGGTGACAACTATCTCGCCCAGTCACATCAAGGCCTGCGAGAATCTACCGGACGATCCGATGTCAGTGGTGACTGGCAGCATGGCGATCATGAGCCGAATCATCTCGTTCAACACCGCAGACAAAGCCGATGTTGTGGCATTTCTCGGGGCCGCGGGGAACCTGACATCTGACCAGCAACGCAACCTCGGCGTCATGCGCGAGCTCGCGCAGGCCCGTCAACGTGACCTCGACCACGAGGGCCTCGACTGGGGCCTGTCCATCCCGGACGCGCTCGACCACCTCATAGCCGGCCACGCCAGCTCAGACGCTGAATACGCGGCTGGCGCCTACTACAGCGCCCTCCAGCTCATCATCGACCGCAACGGCTCTGACCCATCCGACCTGGGCGTCTACTCCAAGCCCGGCACCTTCTTCAGCCTGCTGGATGACGAACTTCGCCGCCTGGGGGTGAGCGCCGACCTCTTGCCCCACGCCCACCTATTCGCCGGGCCGCCCGACGAGATCCCCTTCTACATCCCGTATCCCGTGGACGGCCCGCACATCGGCATGTGGCCGCTGGCCAAGGCCAAGCCCGCCGCAGACGCCTACCGCACGGTCCTGGGCCAGATGGACGACGGGTTCACCTACGACACCCAACACCTCATCGAGAAGCTCGAATTCGAGCACGCCGAGTGGGAGTTCGCCACGAAGAACCTCAACTGGTACACCCAGGACACGATCTTCTTCTCCATCAAGGGCTGACGTGCCATCGCCGCCCTGGAATGGCCCTCCCATGAAATCCGCACCGCGCCCGCCCAGCAGGGGCGCGTGAATGTGACGAATACCCGTTCGCCAGCACATACGAGGGCGCGGGTCAACATTCGCAGGAGCTCCCTGAGCAAGGGCTCGCGCTCACGTGCTGCTCGACGGCGGCATCGCAGTATCCACGTCGGCTCCGTGCCATGCCCCGTTATCCCACCAGATCACCGAGACCCCGAACACGGCTTCAATGGTGGAGACCGCCCAGGGCTCGGTCGGCTCAGCAGCGCAGACGAGGAAGATCCGGTCAATGGGGCGGCCGAGGGCGAAGCGGATCTCGGCGGTCCGCGTGGCCGCTGCGCGGAGATCGGGATAGGTGGGCTCCTCGGAGTGCAGCACCTCGAAGAGAAGAGTGCCGCTCTCACCGGACTGGATGATGTCTGCGATGTTTCCGTCCTCAGGTGCTCCGTTTTCCCAGAGCTGTGCCAGGAGCCGGTGACGGAGTCGTTCGTGGATGGGTTGCTGCCTGTCGGCCGCCACTGCGGTCTGCAGGAAGCCCTCGAAGTCCGGGGAGGGTGCGGGAGATGAAGTGGTAGTCGATGCCGAGGACACAGTGGAAAGGGTCTCCTGGGAGGTGGAGGGTGGTGCCAAGGTCGCGCCCCCGTCGATGGGCGCAGGCAACGCGGCGTGGTGGACGATGCTGAGCGACTGGGTGCAGCGCGTTAGAGCGACATACAGGCCACGCATTCCCGACCGTGTTTCACCCGCGATGGCGGCGGGCTCCACGACTACGACGTGGTCGAACTCGATGCCTTTGGCTTCGTGTGGCTGGAGGATCGGTACGGTGCTGCCGTGGATGGTGCCGAGTTCGGTGCGGAGCCTGTCTTGAAGGCTCTGATCGGCCGGAACGATGACCGCTGTGGACCGCCCGTCCCGTGCTGAGGTGAGCTCTGTGACGCGTCCGGCGACAGCTTCTATCAAGTGTTCCAGGCTGCTTGCTCCCTGCACGTGCACCGCGTGCCCGCGGGCCAGCCGGACGGATCGGGCGACGGGTACGCGGGGTGCGGCAGCCCGGGCCAGAGGTTCGACGAACTCCGCGGCCTCGGGCGGGAGCCGGAAGCCGGCCTGGAGGACCTCGACCGTCCACGCCGAGCCTCCGGTCAGCAGCCCTGCCAGCTCGCGCCAGGAGTGATACTCGTTCGGTCCAGTGGCCTGGGCCAGGTCGCCGAGGATGGTCATGGAGCCCGAGGGGCATCGGCGTGCCAGGGCCCGTGCCTGCATCGGGGTCAGGTCTTGGGCCTCGTCGACGACGATGTGGGCGTAGGTACGCCGTTGGTGCGAGCCGTTGAGCAGCCATTCCAGCTCGTCCAGGCACACAAGATCAGCGGCGGTCCACGCTGCCTTGCTGGGCTTCGATCGCCTCAGTGCGGACCGCTCGTCGGCAGTGAGCAGTGTTGCTGCAGCTTCCAGCGTCTTGGGGCTGTCCAGAAGTCGCGTGTACACGTCCGTAGGGTTCAGCCGAGGCCAAACGCGTTGGATGAAGGCGGCGATTTCCTGGCTCGACAGGATGTTCTCCGGTGTGGCGCCAGGAACGGAGAGAAGGAGTTTGCCCGCCAGGCGCAGACGGAAGTTGGCGTGGCGCACGTTGAAGGGGCCGGACTCACGCAGCGCCTCGCGGGCGATGGCGAGCAGGGCATCGGTGTCGGCTTCGTAGGTGCGGCCGTTACATGCAAAGCGGAAGATCGCCTCGTCGTCCTCACCGGTCGTCAGCAGCGGCGAAACACGGGCACGGTGGGGTCGGCAGTGCGCCTCCGCGGCTCGCCGCAGCACGTCAGCCATCCGGTCGTCACCTTTGAGGAAGGCCGCCTCGGGGGAGTCGGTGCCCGTCGCGGATGTGGGACGGTCGCCGGCCAGGAGGCGGTCGAGGGTGAGGGTGGTGACGTCTCCTCCGCCGAGTGCCGGCAGGACCTGTCCGGCATAAGCGAGGAAGCCTTGGTGCGGGCCTACGACGAGGACGTCCTGGGCCGAGCAGTGGTGGTTGTCCAGTAGCCACATCACGCGGTAGAGGCCCACTGCGGTCTTGCCGGTCCCCGGGCCGCCCTGGATGACCAGAGCGCCGGGCCGTTGATGGGCCACCAGCAGCAGTTGCTCGCGCTGCACCGTGTCGACGATGTCGCGCATGGCCCCGTCGCGAGGCAGGTCCAGGTCGTCCAGGAGCAGCGCCTCCAGGGACGGAGCCGCGGACTCCTCTTCCGGGTACGCTCCGGCTGCGGGACCCGGTCCTTCCTCGGGCGGGACGTCCGACACGTCGGCTTGTGCGGGTTCCTCAGTCGCTGCTCCATCGTCCAGCTCGACGTCGTACTGCCGCAGTACGAGCTCGTCGAGGTATGTCGTCACGGTCCGCGGCTTGCGGCGTTGGAAGGCCAGTTTTCGCCGCAGCAGCAGGTCGCCGGGATCTTCCTTGGTCGCCAGTCGCCACTCGATGGCTTGCTGCGCAGCGGATGAGACGACCACCAGGTCGCGTTCGTCGTTCCACACAGGCTGTCGCCCGATGAGGAACGACTCGCCGCCGTGAACGCTGACCCGCATGATCACCAACGGATCATCGCCTTGTGCCCGGGCGTCGGCTTGTCCGCTTGACGCGCCGGGTACCGGCATTTCGTTGTGCGCGCGGTAGACGGCAGCGGTCGCCGTGTCCTGTGACTGCCGCTGCTCGAGGCACGCGTACGCGTAGTCCACGCCCCTCTGTTCCTGCGCGATGACCGCACGACGCCGGGTATCCGCCATGCACGCCGCTCCCGTCCCCCTGATCCGCACCTCAGCGAACCACTTGGCACCGATCTTGCTGAAAACCACAGATCATCACGCCGACTCCACAATTTTGATGCGCAACCGCTACATGGATGATGCAGCGGTGCCCTGAGGTAACAGGCGCGAGTTAGCTGCCGCGCCGATGACCCGTCCGCGCATCGCCTGCGTCGACAACTGGCAGGCGATCGCGGACACCGCCAGCCCAGCGGACTGCCCGGATCCGACGACGGACTGAAGACCGCTGGCGTGGCGAACACCCTTATGCACGTGCCGACTTCAGAGGAAGGACAACTTCTTCGATGACAAGTGGCTGTGGCGGCGCAAGAGTTTCCTGCACGTCCTGCTCCTGGGTCCGCCGAGATCCCGCTCTGTGTAACCGAGGCTGACGCTGCGGCGCCCGAGGCGGTGTGCGGGAAGGCGCCGACCATGGCGACCTACCGCGTCATGCCGCCGTGGGGAGAACCGGACGAGGAATGTGCGATAGAAGTCTTTCAGGGACATGGCGCGCAGGAAGGAGTGACCCGATCACGAGGGTCGAGGCGCTCACCGTCATGGAGAGGTGCGCGGGCGCCGATCGCAGGAGCGGGGTGGTTCCCCGTGCCGGCCCGCTCCCGCGCACATACGACAGCCCGGGCGTCCCACGTGGCAGTGGCACACGGGCTGCCGTCAGTAGCGAATCCCTCAGAGGCCGTCGGATGGCACCGGCGGCCAGGATATTCGCCCTCTCGCACGCGTCCACGACGGTCTGCCCGGCATTCACGTCGGCGACGCGCGACTGGCAGTATTCCATCCGGAGCATCATCTCTACATCCGGAGCATCATCGCGCTCCGCCATTCCTCGGTGCAGCGGGTCCGCGGAAAGTGGATGAGGATGAGGTCATCAGAAGAAGCGGATGCTGTTACGCAGAGCGCCTATGACGTTCGTCGCGAGATGCGAGTGTCGGTGCTGGCTCCGTGCTCGGTGTCACTTGGCACCCCGGAGTTCTGAAATCGGGGTTCTCATGGCCCAACAATCCACGCCTTGGGCTCAAGGGACCGAAAGCGAGCGCACTCGGATGATTACCTCAGGCCGGGCTTTTGACCCAATCGATGAGCCGAGCCCACCAGCCGCCCCTCCACCGGCCCGGTGAACTCCCCGGGGCACCAGGAGCGCGTGTGCGTCGCGACGACTCGCCCTGTCGGGCTGGTGCCGATCCCGTTCGAGTCGCCGCCTTTACTGGGCGCGCACGCTTGCGTTCCGCAGGCTCACACATACACCGCTGGGCGTTTGGTACGCCCATGAGCACTTGGTCCACATGCCTCCCGCAACCCTCAAAGGTCAACTTCCGGCACGACGGACAGACGGCACGTTGGCACACGATTACCTCCTTGGTTCTTCGCTTGAGATCCACGATATTCACGCCATCACCACAAGAAACTCCAGAATTTACAACTCCTTCAGAAGCAGCTTCCTTGCGCCGGTGTGGGCCGCCCTCGTGGAGCCGAATCACGATCCAAGTTACCTCGCCGGCGGTCATAAAAATCCGGACATGAGGGGCAGGCGCCGCATATCCGTCGCGGAGAGTATCTCACTAAGTGGCGCCAAGTGACCTGTTTGAAAAAATTCCCGGAGTTGCTCGGGACACCGAAACAATGGTTGCATCTCGCCCGGTCGAGAAAGGGAGGCACAGCGCCTTCTGTCACTGCCCGCCACCGCATTGCTTTTCAGGCCGTCGACCGGGCCGGCGTGGGCAGGAATCGAGAACAGCAACCGCTCTCCCCCAACGGGTGGTACGCCAGTCAGGAGGGAGCAACGTGGGTTGCTCACACACCGCAGGATGTCCCCTTTTCCCCCTACTTAAAGCGAGCTTGCAAGGCTGGCGCGAGTACTACTGCGACAGCGCAGATCAATGGCTCGGCTGTGCCCGCTACCGGATGTCACTCACCGGCGAGCGCGTGCCGATCAGCCTGCTGCCCAACGGAGCCAGCGCGCGACACCTCGAAGCCCCGGCCGAGGCGGGCCGATCCAACGCCACCAGCGGGGCGGCCGCCCCTCGACAGTCCCCGCCGCCACGACCCACTCCGGGGCCACCGGAGCCCGCGTCCTGGCCCCAGCCGGCACCGACCCAGCCACATGAGCAGTCACAGTCGTGGCCTGGAACCGCGACGCCGGGAGCCATGGCCCAGTTCGGAGCCACACCTCCACCAGCAGATGTCTGGCATGACCGGCCGTCACCGCCCCCACAGGCCGACCGACCTTCAGACAGCCTCGCTCGACAATCACGGCACGCGCCCGCCCCGAAGCGCGGCTGGTGGGTTCGTTTTGCCGATTGGATGAGAGGACCCGCATGAGTACCTACTGGCCCTGGTGGGCGGGCGCTATCGGGCTCGCTCTGGTCACCATCAACCACACCCTCATCACTGATCGGTCTCTCGGGGTGTCGGCCGCGTGGGACCGCGTGCTGCACTGGCGTCGCGAACGCGAGCTCGAACGGATGGACGAGGAGTTCGCCGACGATCAAGCTCTGGCCGAGGCGCTTGCCGCAGCCACAGCGGAGCACTTCGGCACCGGCACCGGCGCGTCCACCGTGCCGCAGGCTCCGCACGAGAAGTCGCAGTCAAGGGAAGCCGACACCGAATCGGCAGCGAGTGAGCGCCCGGCAGCCACGAGCCTGCGCCCGGCCCCGCTGGTCACTCAGGCTGCCCTGCTGATGTCGATCTTCCTCGGTGGGTTCATCGCCGCGGTCGCCTCCGGGCGGTTCCACCTCCGCTACGACATGGGCCCCGGTTTTCGGGACCTGGTCACCGCCGATTCGACCACCATGATCGCCATGCTGTTCGTGGGAGGTGTGCTGGTCGGCTTCGGCACTCGGCTGGCCGGTGGGTGCAGCTCCGGCCACGGACTCAGCGGCTGCGGCCGGCTGCGGCCGGTCAGCCTCGTCGCGACCGCCGTGTTCTTCGGCACCGCCGTCGCGGTGTCGTTCCTGCTGTGGAAGGTGATCTGATGCGCACTCGGGGCGCGGTTCTGCTGGCCAACATCATCACCGGACTAGCTCTCGGTTACACCGTCACCAACATCGGTTTCGGCGACTTCGCTGAGCTGAACCGCATGTTCACCTTCCAGGACCTGCGCATGTTCCTCTCCTTCGCGGGTGCTGTGGTGATCCTCGTGTGCGCGTTCGCTCTGCTGCGGCTCCGCCGCACCCCGGGACGCATCCACGCCGGCGTGATCCCCGGCGCGGTGTTGTTCGGTACGGGCTGGGCGATCTCAGGCGGGTGCCCGGCAATCCCGATCATCCAGGTCGCCAGCGGATACCTACCTGCCCTGATCACCATCGTCGGCGTCATCGTCGGTATCCGGTTGTGCCGCTGGGCCAACGCCCGGTACTTCCACCTCGACCGCGGCTCCTGCGGGCTGTAACCCAGCACCCCACACCGACACGAGCCATGCAGCTTGGGTCTCTCACTTTGACGATCCCCCCGACGGCCTCCGGCAGCCCGTGCACATCTGACAACGTGATCAAGCCCAATCGGAAGCGCAGCTCGTACAGAGTAAGACGCCGTTTCTGATGGTGTGATCGCTCGTTGAGCCGTGCATGACGGATCTGGTTGAGCGTGGTGCCGGACGAGTTGTGGGTGCTGTTCCGGCGGGTGGTTCCGCCGACGGAGGTCATACGCCCGCAAGGCGGCGGCCGCCGACGGGCCGGTGACCGCGCCTGTCTGGCAGCGATCATCTTCGTGGCCACCTCGGGCTGCACGTGGCGGCAACTGCCGCCGGTGTTCGGGCCGGCCTGGCCCACCGTCTACCGGCGCTTCGCCCAGTGGAGCCGGGACCGGGTGTGGGCCAGGCTGCACCGCGTCATCCTCGACGAGCTCGGCGCCCGCGGAGCGTTGGACTGGTCGCGGTGTGCGATTGACTCCGTCAGCGTCAGGGCGGCAAAAGGGGGCCACTGACCGGACCGAATCCGACCGATCGAGGCAAGAGCGGATCGAAAATCCACCTGATCACGGACCGCAACGGGCTGCCCCTGTCCCTGGGCATCTCCGGCGGCAACATGCACGACAGCCTCGGACTGGAACCACTCGTGGGCGGGATCCCGCCCATCCGCTCCCGCTGCGGACCGCGCCGCCGGCGTCCAGCCAAGCTCCATGCCGACAAGGGCTACGACTACGACCACCTGCGCCGATGGCTCCGTAAGAAAGGCATCCGTCACCGCATCGCCCGCAAGGGCATCGAGTCCTCCACCAGGCTGGGCCGCCACCGCTGGGTCGTCGAAAGGACGGTCTCCTGGCTCGCCGGATGCCGCCGCCTGCACCGCCGCTACGAGCGCAAGGCGCAACACTTCCTTGCCTTCGTCGGCATGGCCTCGGCCCTCATCGCTTTCCGCCGACTCACCAACTAGGGCAACGTCGTAAGGAATGCCCGAGATGCCTGTTGCATTGCTGCCCAGTCTGCTCCTGCAAGCCGTGCGGGCTGTGACGTCAGAGGAGAAATGCCCGAGCCCGTTCCGCCACAACTGCTGCTGTCTTCCCCTCCGGCCCGAAGTGGTTGAGACCGTTCAGGGTCTCTTGGACGGCTGTGGGGAGTATCTCGCGGAGTGCGCCGAATTGCGTCTTGCTCGCCAGTTGGCTGCGGCTCCCGCAAAGGAGCAGCACCGAGGCGGTAACAGCCCCGAATCCGGCAAGTTTGCCCTGTTGGGCGGCTACCTGCTCGTGCTCGGCCAGATTGGCTGCCAGAAGAGGCCGCATGCGCTGCCAGCTCGGCCCACGGAAGCCAATGCGCAAGGCATAGCGCAGATACCAGTACGGCAGCTTGGCCAAAATCGGCGGAGCGCCGCCCGCTCCTCGGATGAAGTGAACGAAAGCACCGTAGGAGTCGCCTGCGGTCAGTCGTTCCCGGTATGGGCCCATCCAGCCGGTGGGAACAGGAGCTGCGGGCACTCCAGGCTCATAGACCGCAGTGCGGTCGAACACCGGGTATGACCGCGCGGTCTCAAGGATGACAAGCCCGCCATAGCTGTGGCCGAAGGCCAGCCGCGCCCCCGTCTCAGACTGGACGGCGAGAAGGTCCTCCACCTCCTTGCGCAGGGTGTAGTGGGGGCCCTGAGGACCGCTTGCACCGCGTCCTCGCCGCTCGACGAGGTGCACCCGGAACGAGGTGGCCAGCACTGAGGCCAACGGCAGGTAATCGTCAGAGGTTCGCAGAGCCCCGCCGAGCAGGATGAGGTGCGGGCCGTCGCCCATCGTCCGATAGCTGATCGGCGTCCCATCGGCCGACAATGCCGTGCGCTGGCAGGCCAGTGGGGTCTGGAAGTTCTGGCTCACTTGGTTCCCCCTCTCTCCAGGTCCTCAAAGGCCGCCAGGAGGCGTGCGGTGTGTTCGGCGTACTCGTCGTACGGCACGCCGCTGCGTGCGACGAGAGCAGCCAGCCGCTCCTCGAACCCTTGTTGGGCCGAGGTCACCAGCCGCACCCCCTTTTCCGTGAGGCTCAGCCGGCGGCGGCGTCCGCCGGCCGGATCGGGCTGCGCGTCGAGAAGTCCCTCCGCGGCAAGGGCCGCGGTCATGCGGCTCACCGACGGCTCGGTCACCCCGAGGCAGTCGGCGAGGGCTCGCTGCGTCGGGGTTCCCAGCTCCCGCACCAGAGTTAGCGCCAGGAAGCGGCTGTAGGACACGTTGTGCTCGGCCTGCAGGGTTCGGTTGGCTGCCCGGTCGAGGCGGGCGGTGAGGACGTGCAGGTTGAAACTCAGATTGCGCTCCACATGGGCAACTTAGGACGCTAAATTAGCGTTGCAAGTTAGTTTGGTATACCTCAAGCGGCATCCCGATGAGCGCCGAGAGGACCGCGTCCTCGCCGGCCCGCAACGCCCGCCCCCGCTGCACCTCAGTCGGCGGCACCACTCACTGGAACGCCAGGAGCCAAGAGAAACGACGTGTAACCGGCGGGGTGGTTCAGGCCGTCACCGTCGGGCTGGGTGTCGCCTGTGGCGTCCGGTGGTGGGTCGGACATGCTTGCGTCGTTGCGATCGTGGACGCCGGAGAGCACCTCGACCGCCACAAGCAGTTCACTGCGCCCTTCGAGCCTTCGCTGATTGCTCATGCGTTCGCTCCCTCCGATGCGAGCCACACGCGGTGCCGCCCACGCCTCACGGAGGCAAGAGCAAAAAGACGCCATGCAGGGTGCTGGTGCCCCGTGGTGGGCTCCGCGGCCTCTGTGGGTGTCGGCGAGAGCACGGGGACGGACCAGCTTCCCCACCGGCGCGCCCGTGATCGCGGACGTCCGTGCCTGCTGTGTACCGAACCCTGCTCAACATGACGAGACGTCAGCAAGCGGGCGTCAGTCGACTACGCCGAGTCCTGAACGAAGAGGGCGCGGTAGTACGCGACTTCCGGTTGGCGCTTCATCCAGATGTTGCCGATGGGGGTCTCCGTTGTTGCGTTGTCGGACCATCCGGTTGGTTTCCGCTGCACTCTTCGAGATGCACGACGAATGGATCGCCTTACCGCGCCGCCACCTCCCGAAGGTGATATGGGTGATATTTACCGTAAGCTCTCTTTTGGTTCCTCCGCACTACCCAACGCACCGAAATGCAGCCGCCAGTTGATCCCCAACAGCACGGCGAGGGCCACAACCTGGCGGATGCGTGTTCCCGGCCGAGTGGCACTCGCTTCGGTATCCTCCCGTGCAGGTCATCGAAGGCCATTTACCCAAAGATTGCTGGGCAGTTGACCTCAGGGTTTCGTGGTAGCGTCCTTGTTCGAGGGACAATGCAACCTGAAAGGGAAATCGTGAACACGGAGAAGATCGCCGCTCGCCGCCTCTCGCTGGAAGAGGTGGCGAAGCTCGGCGTGAAAGACAGGATCTTCATTTCCGCCGACACGGCAGAACTCAAGCTTCCCGACTGCTATGTCCCTGCTTTTCTGACCAAGTCCGGTGAGGGTTTCGAGGGCGGCTCGGTCACGGCGAGAACCGTATTCCAGGAAGAGGTCTCCTGCCTTCCCGACGACGAGAATGAAGCCGGAATCTACTTGGCCGACGAGAACGGCTCGGTGACCATCGAGGTCCTCCAGTCCGCCGGTGTCGTGCTGGACCTGGCACTTTTCGTCCCTAGTGGGGACAAGGGGGCCCTCACGGCCCTTTACGCTGCAGCCCGGCAAGCCTTCGGCGCCGACGTCGTGCAGATCTGGCGCCAGGGCCTCAAGGAGGTTCCCGACGTGAAGGTCGACATCTTCGAGGAGCAGATTCCCCGGGGGCGCAAGGGGAGCGACAGCCCCAAGCGTGACCGTCGCGCGGTCGACACCTACCCCACCCGTGCGGACTTCATCGAGTTCTCCGCGGGGTGGAAGCCGGTCGTTGAGATTCACAGGCCGGTCGTTGACGACACCCCGACCATCTGAGGCGGCGTTACCTCTCGGTCTCGGCCTGAGATGATGGGGACCTTTGAAAACGGCCGGGGCTGCTCCTCGCCCCACTTCCTTGGTCTTTGAACTGTCTGGGGAAGATGGGGAGCGGAGAGCGGTCCGTGATCGCCGGTCTCGCGGGGAGCGATGTGTTTGGCGTCCTTCAGGCTCGGGCGCAGGGACTGGGCCTTGGCCGTCATCGCCTTGGCGAGCAGGGGCTCGATGTCCCTCTTGCGCGCCAGACCCCGGAGGGGCTTCTTCCTTCCGCCGGAGGCGCTCTTGCGCCGCGTCCACCACCAGGCTCCGGCGGAGGCGAGGGCGAGCAGCACAGCGATGGGGGTGATGCGGGTGCCCATCAGCAGAGCGGTGTGGTCGAAGGCCGGGCCACAGCTGTTCGGGGTGCAGTAGGGCTCCGGTCGGCTGGTAGGGAGCCGGTGTGCCGGAGTCGGTGAGGAGGGCTGCGGCGTTTCCGCCGAGCCAGGCGAGGTTGGTGAGATTTGAGAGCGCGCAAGGCGTGAGTGAGCTGTCCGCGCCCACCCCGCAACGCCGCTTCTCCAGGCCAGAAAACCCCGGTCCTGAGCACGAGCAAGGCACCGCATCCGTATCAGCAAATCACGGTGAGTTATGACGAGCCGGGGCGCGCGATCGTCCACACAGTCTCCACGATGAGGCTCTGACCTGCGTGTACCCCCGCTTCGGGCGTGGTCGGCGGCCGCGATCCGAGGGCTGTTCCTGACCCGGGTGTCAGGATCTTGTCAGAGAGTCGGTAGCGTGGCCGGGTGAGTGAGAAGACCCTGCAGCACCGGATCGACGGCCCCGACGATGCCCCCGTACTCGTCCTGGGCGCCGCTCTGGGGACCACCTGGCACATGTGGGACCGGCAGATCCCCGAGCTGACCCGCCACTGGCGGGTCATCCGCTTCGACCTGCCCGGCCATGGCGGTTCGCCCGCGCACGCGGCGTCCTCCGTCGCCGAACTGGCCGACCGGCTGATCGCCACCCTCGACGCACTGGGTGTGGACCGCTTCGGCTACGCCGGCTGCAACATCGGTGGCGCCATCGGCGTCCAGTTGGCGCTCACCCGCCCCCACCAGGTCACCTCGCTGGCCCTGGTGTCCACCTCACCGCGTTACGGCACCGCTGACGCCTGGCGCCAGCGTGGTGTGGTCATCCGCACGAACGGGCTCGACCCGATCGCCCGCACCGCGCCCGAGCACTGGTTCACCCAGGGCTTCGCCGGCGCCCAGCCCGCGATCGTGGAATGGGCCGTCCAGATGGTGCGGACCACCGACCCCGGCTGCTACATCGCCGCCTGTGAGGCGCTGGCCTCCTTCGACGTGCGGTCCTCCCTCGGCCGGGTCGGCGTCCCCACGCTCGTTGTCGTCGGTTCCGAGGACCAGGTCACCCCGACCACCGACGCCCGCACCCTCGTCGCCGGCATACCCGACGCGAGCCTGGCGCTGGTGCCCGGCACCTCCCACCTGGCCCCCGTCGAGCAGCCCTCGGCCGTCACCGAACTGCTCATCCGGCACTTCAGCACCGCCTGGCACGACAAGCCGGGCCCCGGTGGCCAGACCGCCATCGGTGCCGCCGCCCCCAAGCCGCAGATCGCGCCCCCGGTGCCCCCGCAGGCGCCGCCCGCCGCCATAGAGTCCGGCCACGCACAGCCGGAGCAGGTCCGCGGGGCCACCTACGAAGCGGGCATCAAGGTCCGCCGTGAGGTGCTCGGCGACGCCCATGTCGACCGGGTCGAGGCCGCCGCCGACGACTTCACCGGCGACTTCCACGACTTCATCACCCGCTACGCCTGGGGCGAGACCTGGACCCGGCCGGGCCTGGACCGCCGTACCCGCAGCATCATCACGCTCACCGCGCTGGTCGCCCGCGGCCACCACGACGAGCTGGTCCTGCACACCCGCGCGGCCCTGCGCAACGGCCTCACCCCCACGGAGATCAAGGAAGTACTCCTGCACACCGCCATCTACTGCGGTGTCCCGGCCGCGAACTCCGCATTCGCCGTCGCCCAGCGGGTGATACGGGAGGAGACCACGCCGGAGGCGTGAGCGCGGGGCAAGATGGCCCCATGGAACTCACCAAGAAGACGCACGCCTGTGTCCGGCTGGAGAAGGACGGGCGGGCACTCGTCATCGACCCCGGTGTCTTCAGCGAAGCGGACGCGGCCGTCGGTGCGGACGCGATCCTGGTCACCCATGAGCACATGGACCACTTCAACGAGGAGCGGCTGCGGGCGGGCATGGAGGCCAACCCGGCAGCCGAGATCTGGACGCTGGCCAGTGTCGCCGAGCAGCTGTCGGCCGCGTTCCCCGGCAGGGTGCACACGGTCGGCGAGGGGGACACCTTCACCGCCGCCGGGTTCGAGGTGGAGGTACACGGCCAGCTGCACGCCGTCATCCACCCCGACATCCCGCGCATCACCAACGTCGGCTACCTCATCGACGGCGGTGCGGTCTTCCACCCGGGCGACGCCCTGACCGTCCCGGAGGGCCGTTCGGTCGACACCCTCCTGCTGCCCGTCCACGCCCCCTGGAACAAGGTCGCCGAGATCATCGATTACGTCCGCGAGGTCGCGCCCCAACGGGCCATCGACATCCACGACAGCCTGCTCCAGGACCACGCCCGCCCGATCTATGACTCCATGATCGACAAGCTGGGCGGCACCGATCACGGCCGGCTCGCCCCCGGCGCCCGTGCCGCTCTCGGCTGACGGCCTGACTGTCAGTCCCTCGCTGTAGGTTTACAGACATGCGCATCGCGACCTGGAACGTCAATTCGATCACCGCCCGCCTCCCGAGGCTGCTGGCCTGGCTGGAGAGCACCGGCACGGACGTGCTATGCCTCCAGGAGACCAAGTGCACCGCCGAGCAGTTCCCGCACGACGAGCTGCGCGAGCTCGGCTATGAGGCCGCGGTCAACGCCAACGGCCGGTGGAACGGTGTCGCCCTGTTGTCCAAGGTGGGGCTCGAGGACGTCGTCATGGGCCTCCCCGGCGGCCCGGACTACGAAGGGGCGCAGGAACCGCGGGCCGTCTCGGCGACCTGCGGCCCGGCCCGTGTGTGGTCGGTGTACGTCCCCAATGGCCGCGAGGTCGGCCATGCGCATTACGCCTACAAGCTCGGCTGGTTCGAGGCGCTGAAGACGGCGGTCGCCGAGGACGCGGCGGGCCCCCGCCCGTTCGCGGTCCTCGGCGACTACAACGTCGCACCGACCGACGAGGACGTCTGGGACCCGGCCGTGTTCGAGGGCGCCACCCATGTCACCCCCGCCGAGCGGGCAGCCCTGACGGCCCTGCGCGAGGCGGGCCTGTCGGACGTCGTCCCGCGCCCCCTCAAGTACGACCGGCCGTACACCTACTGGGACTACCGCCAGCTCGCCTTCCCCAAGAACCGCGGTATGCGCATCGACCTGGTCTACGGCAACGAGCCGTTCGCCAAGGCCGTCTCGGACGCCTATGTGGACCGCGAGGAGCGCAAGGGCAAGGGCGCCTCGGACCACGCCCCGGTCGTGGTGGACCTCGACGTCCAGGGCTGAGTGAGGTGGAGGGCAGGCCCCCGGGGAGCGCCCCCAGGGGCCTGCCGCCGCCGTCCGTGCGACGGGCCCCGCCGCGTCAGTGCCTCCCAGGCAGCAGCTTCCGGAGGTCCACGGATTCACCCAGCGCCTTGAGGCCCGCGTCGCCGGGGTGGAGATGGTCGCCGCTGTCGTAGGCGGGCAGCATCCGCTGGGGCCGCTGCGGATCGCGGATCACGGCGTCGAAGTCCAGGGTCGCGTCGAAGACCGCGCCGGCGTTGGCGCGGACGAAGGCGTTGACGGCCTGCCGGCGGGCCTCCACGGCCGGGGTGCAGTCGTGGTAGCCCTCACAGGGTGCGATGGTCGCCACCACGACCCGCAGCCCCCGCTCGTGCGCCCGCCGCGCGAGAGCCCGCAGACCGGCGATGACCTCGTCGGACGACGTTCCCCAGCGCACATCGTTGATGCCCTCGAACACCACCACCGTCCGCGCCGAGGTCTGCGCCAGCACATCCCGCTCCAGCCGGTGCTGGGCACTGACCCCGCCGGTGTCGGTGCTGACCCCGTCGCCCTGATAGCGGTCGGTGACGATGCGGTTCGCCGAGATGCCGTGGTTGAGCACGCCGTAGCGGGGCAGCGCCTGCTGTGACTGGAAGCGGCGGGCCAGGACGTCGGGCCAGCGCCGGTTGGTGCCGCTGGTCGACTTCACCCCGTCGGTGATCGAATCGCCCAGCGCCACGATCGAGCCGGGGCCGCCCTCGACCTCGACCCCCGTCAGGAACGGCCAGACGGTCAGCGTCTCCGGGTAGGCCGTGCCCCCGGCGTCCGCGGTGCGGTCCCCGCTGCCCGCCGCGCTCAGATACGACAGCTGGGCCGCCTCCTGGTGCACCGGCGCCGCGGTCACCGTCCCCGGCAGATGGATGCTCACCAGCAGATCGGCGCCGGCCGGAACGGTGAAGTCCACGGGATCGCTGAACGCCTCGGCCCCGGCCGCGATACGGGTCCCGGTGTGCCCCCGCCCGAAGGTCAGCGGCACCGGCGCGCGGTCCGCCGCCGCCCCCGCGCCGCGTACCGCGATGCTGGCCGCCCCGATGTCCACCGGCGTGGCCGCGAAGGTGTTGGCGAGCCGTATGCGGGCCCGTGGTCCGCCGGCACCGCTGTGCACGACCAGCCGCAGCGTACGGTCCGTCCAGGGCCCGACCGCCCGGTAGCCCGCGGTGCTCGCCGCCCAACTCCCGGTCCTGCGCCCGGAGTCACGTACCGCCACCGCGAAGACATGGAGCGCGCCCGCCGCCCCGTCCGCCGTGGGCAGCACCACCGAGGCCACCTCCCGCCCGGCCGGCAGCGGTACGGTCACCGCGTACAGCCGCGCCGACTCGTCCGACGGCCCGCCCGGAGTGTTGAGGTGCGGCAGCGCCACGGCCTTGGTGCTCAGCGGCCCCGACCGCCAGTCGGGCGCGGTGAGTTCATAGCTGCTGCGCGAGCCGTCCCGGTAGTGCACGGTCCCGGTGCCGGCGGCCGTGCCGCCCGTCCCGGCGACCAGGAAGGTGAGCGCCTCGCCCCGGCCGTGGACCGCCACCGCCTGGCCGTCCGCCACCACGTTGTCCGGCGCGCCGGGCGCCGTACGCGGCAGGCCGAGCCGCGTACCGTCGAGCGTCAGGACGCTCCCCGGCGACCAGCCGGCCGCCGCCAGGTCCTGGGCGGACAGCGACCGGCCCGCACCGTCGAAGTCGGCCGCGCCGGGTGCGGAGTTGTCACTGACCGCCCGGTTGTCGAAGTGCCGGGCCAAGGGCAGCGGGCGGTGCGGGGACTGTGCCGGGCCGGCCGGTGCGGCCGTGGCCGTGCCGGGGCCGGTGGCCGGCAGCGCGGTCGTGGTGAGCAGCAGTGTCAGGGCGGTGCCCCATCGTCGTACACGCATCGGTCCGTATCCCTCCGGGTGGCGTCAACGGGCAGGTGGTGCGCTGCGATCCAGGCCGGTCCCGCGAAGGACAGGGGGCTTCTGCGGATCCAGCAGATCCGATCCGAGCGCCATGAAGTTAGGGAGACGATGAGGGAGCGTCAAGGTGACGAACGGGGCACGATGGCGCCGCGCGCCTGTGGCCGGGTCCGCAGGCCGGGTGGGACCCTGCACACCATGAACATGTCTTTCCTGGACAAGTGGCGCAAGCGTCATCAGGCGCACCGGTCCGTGCCGCTCGCGGAGTCGGTGCGGGCCGATCCCGAGAGCGTCGTCGAGCTGCTGTCCGAGTGCGAGCTGCTCCGGGCCCAGGCCGCCACGGCGGGTGTGGAACTGGACGACTCCGTACGCTCGTTGGAGCTGCTGGACCAGCTCCAGCCCGTGTGGCGGGACGATCCGGAGGTGCTGCCCTGGCTCGGCAACGACGCCGGCCTCTACCTCGGCACGGTGCTGGTCCGCACGGTGCGCGGCGCCGTCTGGCATGTCTGGCCGGACGGACAGCCGGTGGTCCGGCTGGCGTCCGGGCGGGAGATCGATGTGGTGGCGGCGGGCCATGAATGGGCCGACACCGGGGTGCCCGAACTGTCCCAGGTCTGCGCCGAGGTCTCCGAGGCCTGAGACCGGTTCCGGGCCTGAGACCGGTTCCGAGGCCTGAGACCGGCGTCAGAGGGCCGGGTGGCAGTCCCGTACCGGGTCCGCGGGACGTTCATCGGTAACCCTGATTTATCCGCCCATCTCCGCGCATACGTGCGTGTCAGTGGAGAAGTGCCCCATGTGCCCCGGTAGGTTGCGGGCTCTCCGCTGTACGGATGAGAGTGGGCAGGTCTGCATATGGCCGGTGATGCGCTGATTGAACTGCGCGGGGTCAACAAGCACTACGGAAAACTCCATGTCCTCCGGGACATCGACCTCACCGTCGGCCGCGGGGAGGTGGTCGTGGTCATCGGGCCCTCCGGGTCCGGGAAGTCCACACTGTGCCGGGCCATCAACCGCCTGGAAACCGTCGAGTCCGGCAGCATCAAGCTGGACGGCAGACCGCTGCCCGAAGAGGGCCGGGCGCTCGCCCAGTTGCGTGCCGAAGTCGGCATGGTCTTCCAGTCGTTCAACCTCTTCGCCCACAAGACCGTGCTGGCCAATGTGATGCTGGCGCCGATCAAGGTCCGGAAGAAGAAGAAGGACGACGCCGCCCGGCAGGCCCGTGAACTCCTCGACCGGGTCGGGCTCGCCTCCCAGGCCGACAAATACCCCGCGCAGCTCTCCGGCGGCCAGCAGCAGCGCGTCGCCATCGCCCGCGCCCTCGCCATGGACCCCAAGGCGCTGCTCTTCGACGAGCCGACCTCCGCCCTCGACCCGGAGATGATCAACGAGGTGCTGGAAGTCATGCGGCAGCTCGCCCGGGACGGTATGACGATGGTCGTCGTCACCCATGAGATGGGCTTCGCCCGCTCCGCCGCCAACCGTGTGGTGTTCATGGACGACGGCTGCATCGTCGAGGACCGCACCCCCGAGGAGTTCTTCACCGCGCCGCGCAGCGAACGGGCGAAGGACTTCCTCTCCAAGATCCTCAAGCACTGAACGGGGGCGTCGCGATGCCGCACAGTAACTCCTCGCCCCTGCGCCGCGCCCTCGTGGCGCTCGCGCTCGCCGTGCTCGCGCTGGCCCTCGCCGGCTGTGGCCGGGCCGGCAGCCCGCCGGTCAAGGGCCCCACCGGCAGCGAACTTCCCCAGTACCCGGTCGCCAAGAACTTCTCCCTGCCCGAGTCCCCGACCTGGATGAAGGCCAAGAGCCGCGGCCATCTCGTCATCGGCGTCAAGGAGGACCAGCCCTACCTCGGAGAGAAGGACCCGGCCTCCGGCCTCTACGCCGGTTTCGACATCGAGATCGCCAAGATGATGTCCGCGGCCCTCGGCTTCCCGCCCAGCACCATCGAGTTCAAGACGATCGCCTCCGCCAACCGCGAGACCGCCCTGCAGAACGGCCAGATCGACCTCTACGTCGGCACGTACACCATCAACGACAAGCGCAAGAAGCTGGTGGGTTTCGCCGGCCCCTACTACATGGCCGGCCAGTCGCTGCTGGTGCGCACCGACGAGAACGACATCAAGGGACCGCAGGATCTCGCCGGCAAACGGGTCTGCTCGGCGGCCGGCTCGACGCCGTACCAGCGCATCCAGGCCGAGTACCCCAAGGCGAACCTGGTCGCTTACGACACCTACTCGGTGTGCGTCGACAACCTGCTCACCTACCAGGTCGACGCGGTCACCACCGACGACGCGATCCTGCTGGGCTACGCCGCCAAGGTGCCCGACGAGCTGAAGGTGGTCGGGAAACCGTTCTCCGAGGAGCCGTACGGCATCGGCGTCCCCCGCGGCGACAACGCGCTGCGGTTCGCGCTGGACGACGCCCTCGCCGCGGCTGAGAAGAACGGCCTCTGGCAGAAGGCGTACGACGCGACCCTCGGCCTGTCCGGGGTGCCCGCCCCCAAGCCGCCCCCGATCGACCGCTACCCGGCGACCTGAGCCGGCAAGGAACTGACCGATGAACGTTCTCCTGGACAACCTCTCCCTCTACGGGGAGGGCCTGCTGGGCACCGTCGAACTCACCGTCTACGCCTCCCTGCTCGCCCTCGCCCTCGGCTTCCTGATGGCCGCGTTCCGGGTCGCGCCGGTCGGCTCGCTGCGGGCCTTCGGCACGGCCTGGGTGACGGTGCTGCGCAATACGCCGCTGACGCTGCTGTTCTTCGCCGTGGTGCTGGGGCTGCCGCGGTTCGGCCTCGTCCTGCCCTTCAAGCTGTTCGCGATCCTCGCGCTGGGCTGCTACACCTCCGCCTTCATCTGCGAGGCGGTGCGCTCCGGCATCAACACCGTGCCGGTCGGGCAGGGCGAGGCGGCCCGCAGTCTGGGCATGACCTTCCCGCAGACCCTCGGTGACATCGTCCTTCCCCAGGCCTTCCGGTCCGTCATCCCGCCCATCGGCTCCACGCTGATCGCGCTCGCCAAGAACTCCGCGATCGCCGGCGCCTTCAGCGTCGTCGAGCTGCTCGGGGTCTACAAGCCGCTCAACGAGATGGGTTACAGCATCATCTGGACCTTCGTCTGGATCGCCGTCGGCTATCTGCTCGTGACCCTGACCATCAGCGCGATCTTCAACGTGCTGGAGAAGCGCTTCGGAGTCGCCCGATGACCACCGCTCTCTACGACGTCCCCGGCCCGCGGACCCGGCAGCGGCACCGGCTCTACGGCCTCGGCGGGACGGTGGTGATCCTCGCGCTGATCGCCTGGATCGTCTATCTCCTCTTCGCCACCGGCCAGTTCGTCGCCGCGAAGTGGACTCCCTTCACCTACACGGGAATTCAGGACCTTCTGCTCCGGGGCCTGGGCAACACCCTGAAGGCCTTCGCCTTCGCCGCGGTGCTGTCGCTGGCGCTGGGCGCGGTGCTCGCGACCGGCCGGCTCTCCGAGCACCGGATCGCCCGCTGGGTGTGCACCCTCCTGGTGGAGTTCTTCCGGGCCATGCCCGTCCTGGTCATGATCTTCTTCATCTATGTCGCGCTGAAGGTGGAGCCGCTGCCCGCCCTGGTCGCCGGACTGACCCTCTACAACGGCTCGGTGCTCGCCGAGGTCTTCCGTACCGGCGTCAACTCCGTCGACCGCGGTCAGCGGGAGGCCTCCTACGCACTGGGCATGCGCAAGACCCAGGTCATGACGCATGTCCTGGTGCCGCAGGCGGTCCGGGCGATGCTCCCGGCCATCATCAGCCAGCTGGTGGTCGCCCTGAAGGACACCTCGCTCGGCTTCCTCATCACCTACGAGGAGTTCCTGCACGCCGGCAAGCTCATCGCGTCCAACCTCGACTACGACCTGCCGTTCATCCCCGTCGTCATGATCATCTCGCCGATCTACATCGGGATGTGCATGCTGCTGTCCTGGCTGGCCAACTGGGTCTCCAAGCGGCAGAAGCGCAACCCCAAGGTCGAGGCCGTCGAGGTGGCCGCCCCCGAACCGGGCACCTTGCTGCCGGGGGGCCGCCCGAAGCCGCCGGCCTGAGGCCGGGCCCCCGGTTCAGCGGGCGATACGCGCGAGCCAGGGCGTGAGAGCGCCGCGGAAGATCAGTTCCTTGTAGGTCTCATCGCCGGGCAGCGGCACGACCAGCCACTCGCCCGGCGGGAAGAGCCGCCCCTTGACGTGGGCGAGACCGCCGTACACCGACCGCAGAAACGCCGGTACCGCATCCCGTGGGACATCGGCGAACTCCACCCCGTCCACGGTGATCTTCGCATCGTCCTCCGGGAACAGCTGGACGCTGACCGCGGGCGCTCCGCCCAGCTCCACAAAGGCCTCGTGCGGCAGCGAGCCGTCCGGGTCCAGGACGGTGAACAGCCCGGCGGAGGTGCGGCGGGAGGTCCGGTCCGCGCCGATGTCATCCGTGACGGTCAGGTCGAGCCGGTACTCGTCCGCGAGGTCACGGATGGCGGAGACGGCGGACTCGGTCGTGGGCAGGTGCGGGTGCCGGTTCGGATCGGATTTCCCCATGCCCGTGATCATTCCTCATGGGGCACTGTCCATACGCGGCGGAGGGGCCCGGCCGGCCCGGCTCCTCCGCCCCTCACACCCGCCAGACCCCGTCCCGCATCAACTCCCGCTCCGCCAGCTCGTTCTCCTCGCGCCACACCAGCATCCGGCGTGGCCGGAACGCGAGGAACACCCAGGTGTCGCGACCCCGAGGATCCCAGCCCAGCTTCTTGACGAAGGCGTCCCCGGTGTCGTCCGGCAGGCCGTCCGAGGCGATCACCTCCGCTGTGCTCTCGATGAGGACCACATCGCGGGTGGGTCCCAGGGCGACCCAGCACTCCTCCTGCGCCCGGAGGTTGCGGACCGTCGGATTCTTCGCCTTGGTGGCCATCCACAGCCGCTCGTCGTGCCAGACGAAGGACAGCGGCACGAGGCGGGGCGGGCCCTCACCGGACGCCGATGACACCCACGCATCCTCGTCCGTCTCCAGCCGCCTGAGCGCATCCCGCTTCCGCTGACCGGCCTCGCGCGCCGGTGGGTAACCCGTCATGGCGGGAGGCTATCGATCATGCGCCTGCGCCGCCTCGGGCCGGGGCGGTAGGTCCCGGGTCGTACGACCGGGCCCCGGCCCACCGGTTTGCCCCGGCCCGCCGGATTACCCCGTCACGGCGGAGAATCCCTAGTCGCGCACCGGCACCGACACATACGACGGATCGTTCGCCGGGGAGGAGAACGTCAGCCGGGCGCCGGACGGGTTGTGCTCGATGTACAGCGGGTCGACGGTGTCCACGACCACGGCGAGACGGTGGCCGGCCGGTACGTCGTAGGCCGTGGAGAACAGCTCCAGGTCCACGCCGAAGGGCTGGTTCGGGGTCTTGCCGTGGAAGGTGTACGGCGCATGGGTGACCAGCTTGCCGATGCCGAGCGGGCCCACGTCGTAGAGGTAGGCGATGGCGGTGCCGCTCTCCGCGGTGCTGGTCACGGTGGTGTGCAGCCGGGTGGTTCCCCGCACCCGCTGGCCGGTCTCGTAGCGTTCGGACTGCCAGACGCCGGCGAGGGGGCGCGGCAGCAGCGGGATCGAGGCCATCGGCGGCAGCCGGAAGAACTGGTCCATCATGCTGGAGAGGAAGATCAGGCCGCCGTTGGCGCCGGAGTCCCAGTTGGTGTGGATCCGCTTGCTGTCGGCCAGCTCGATCTTCCGGTGCGCGGACGGCACGTCCTTCCAGCTCTTGTAGCCCTCGTACGCGCCGGTGGAACGGGACTTGAGCAGCACCGGCGACTCGTGGTCGATGCCGTTGTCCGCGCCCTGGAGGTAGTGGTCGAACCACCGCTTGGTGTTGGTCCAGGTGTCGTTGGGCAGCCCGAAGAGTCCGAGCCCCTCGGCCGTGGCATGGTCACCCGGGCGGAACTCCAGCCGCTTGGGGCCCTTCAGCTTCTCGTAGAAGTCGGCGTACTCATTGGGCGGGAAGAGGGAGTCGCCCCAGGCGTTGCCCAGCATGATCGCGGCGCCATTGGCGTTGATCTTGTCGAGGTAGGTGCTGGGGGAGCGCTTCCTCCCCCACTCGATCATGTCCTCTTCCTTGGAGAGGTCGGAGGCGAGGAAGTCCTTGAGGATCGTGCGGAGTTCGGCGCTGGGGCGTCCCGTCAGCTCGCCGGTGCCGCCGAGCATCGCGGCCGCCTGCTTGTGCTGTGTCCGGCCGCTGTAGATCGAGCTGATGAGGTCGCCCCAGCCGCTGAGTGCCGCGACTGCCTTGATCCGCTTGTCGAACGCCGACGCCAGCAGGCTGATCCCGGCGCCGTAGGAGACCCCGGCCATGCCGACCTTCTGCGGGTCGGCCGGGGTGTGGGCCAGCGCCCAGTCGATGACCTTCGAGGCGTCGGCGATGTCCTTCGGGCCGGCCGTCTCGATCTCGCCGCCGGACTGCCAGAACCCGCGGGAGTTGTATCCGACGACCACATAGCCCGCCTCGGCGAGTTTCCTGGCCTGCGCCAGGTACTCGACCTGCGGCATCGACCAGCTCGTGGGCAGCACGATGACGGGGTGGCGCCGGGTGTCGTCGGCGCCGGCCGGGGTGAAGACGTTGGCCTTGAGCGTGATGCCGCCGTCGCCCTCGATGTCGACGAATCGCAGGGAGGCGGAGCCGCCCGAAGTCGCCGCCGCGGGGGCGGATTCCGGTGTTGCCGCCTGGGCGGTGGCCGGTGCGCCGGTGAGGACCGTGGCGGCGAGGACGGCCGCGGAGACGGTGCCGATCGCGACGCGCGGCGTCGTACGGGAGGGCGTCATCTTCTGCTCCAGATCTCAGGACGCGGGCCGCCGCACGCTGTCCGAGGACAGGTGGGGCGCGCGGCGGACCCGAATGTGACTGGAGAGTAAGGTCCGCTCCTTACCTCTGGTAACCCGTCGGTAGGTTACGGGTGGGTAACGCCCGTGTGTTCAGGGGGAGTCGGGGGCGGGGTAGGGGGTGCCCCGGAGCGGCCGCCCGGCCGGCCGGCTGCTTACGATCCGGGGCGAGAGCGTCGTCGCGGACGTCGACCGATCGGGAGTGGGGGAGCGGTATGGCCGCGGGAGAAGAGGTGCTGGTCGTCGGGGCCGGTGTGGTGGGCGCTTCGGTGGCGTATCACCTGACGCGGCTCGGCCATGAGCGGGTGACCGTGCTGGACTCCCGGGGCCCGGAGGCGCTTCCCGGGTCAACGGGCCTGGCTCCGGGGTTCGTCGGCCAGCTCAGCGCCACACCGGAGCTGGCCGTACTGGCGAAGGACAGCGTGGCCACGTACCGGGCGCTGTCCGCCGCCGCGGACGAACCGGCCTTCTGGCAGGTCGGCTGCCTCGAAGTGGCCACCACCGAGGAGCGCCTCGCGCAGGCCCATCAGGATGTCGCGCACGGCCGTGGGCTGGGCATCGAGGCGCGGGTGCTCGACGCGGCGGAGGCCGTGGCGCTGGCTCCCGCACTGGTCGATGCCGAGCGGGCGCTGGGGGCGCTGCACATCCCGTCCGACGGGGCCGCCGATCCGGCCGCCCTGACCCGGCTCCTCGTCGCCGCCGCCGAGTCGGCCGGTGCCCGCTTCCGCTGGCGGACGCCCGTACAGGCGCTGGAGGCGGACCGGGGGCGCCTCGTCGGGGTGCGCACCGGCACGACGGGCGAACTGCTGCGGGCCGACCGGGTCGTGCTGGCCACCGGCATCTGGGGCCCGGTGCTGGCCGCCGGGGTGGGGGTGCGGCTGCCGATGGTGGATGTCCAGCATCCGTACGTCTTCACCGCCGAGCGGCCCGAGCTCGACGACACCCCCATCGACGCACCGATCGTGCGCTACCCCGACCATGCCGTCTACACCCGCCGCCACGGCCGCCGCTACGGCCTGGGCAGCTATGCGCACCGCCCCCTGTCCTGGGAGCCGTCCGCCACCCGTGACAGTGCCGAAGTGCCGTTCCAGGAGGCTGACCGCGCTCGGCCACTATCGGGGCATCTACGACGCGCACTGAAGGACGTTGAAGGACGTTGAGGGGTGGGCGGGCGTGTGAGGTAGCCGGCCCCCCGCGCCCTGTCCCGTCCGGCGTCAGCCGCTCGCCGCCGCCGGTTCCGCGCTGTCGGGCAGGGAGTGGAGAAACTCCGCCAGCGCGGCGTTGAACTCGTCCGGCCGTTCCAGATTCGGCAGATGGCCCGCCTGCTCGATGACCGACAGTGTGGCGTCCGGGACCCGCGCATGGATGTCGCGGGCGTCGCTCACGGGGGTGTAGGCGTCCTCCGTGCCGACCACCACCAGGGCCGGTACCGCTGTCTGCGACAGCAGCTGCGTGTAGTCGGGGCGTTCGGCACGGCCGCGCAGCGCGGCAGCCGCACCCTCGGGAGGCGCGGCCGTCATCATGGCGAGGACGTGGGCGGCGACCTCCGGCCGGTGGGTGAGGGTGTGCGGGGACACCATCTTGCCCAGCACTTCCTGCGCATAGCCGGACATGCCCTCGCGGAGCAGTCGCGCCGCCATGTCCCGGCGCGCGGTCCTGCCCTCCTCGGTCTCCGCCGCGGCGAAGGTGTCGGCGAACACCAGGCCCCGTATCCGCTCCGGGAAGAGCCGGTAGCACTCCATGACGATCTGGCCGCCCATGGACAGGCCGCCGAGGACGAAGCGCTCGATACCGAGCCCGTCGAGCAGGGCGAGGAGGTCGCGGGCGAAGGTCTCCAGCGGGGTCGTCCCGGGAACGACCGTGCTCTCCCCGTAGCCACGGAGATCCGGGGCGATCACCCGCCATCCGGCCCGGCTGAAGTGCTCGGTCTGCGGGCGCCACATCGAGCGGTCGAAGGGGTGACCGTGCACCAGCACCAGCGGCTCACCGCTGCCCTCGTCCTCGTACCCGACAGTGATCTCTCGGCAAAAGACCGAACTCATGGACCGTCCCCTCCGCTGCGGCTTGACGCCTCGATGCTATAGAGGGCAATCTCTCGGTGCAATGTAAATATTGCGCTCGGTGCAATGTGCTTCGGGTGCCATGGGGGAGTGAGCGATGGACGACTATCGCGTGATTGCCGAGGAACTCGCGGCGGAGATCGCCGCCGGCCGCCTCCGCCCGGGGGACCGGCTGCCGCCGCTGCGCCGGTTCGCCCGTGACCGGCGCATCGCGAGCTCGACCGCGGCCCGGGTGTACCGGGAATTGAGCCGACGCGGGCTGACGGTGGGCGAGGTCGGCCGCGGCACCTTCGTCCGCACCGCCGCGCCCGCCACCGAGCCCGCCCTGGCCGAGCCGGGCGAGGCCCGGGTCGACCTGGAGCTGAACTTCCCCGTACTGCCCGGCCAGCCCGCGCTGCTCGCCAAGAGCCTGGGGCATCTGCTGCGCCCCGACGCCCTGGCCGGCGCGCTCCGCCCGGTGGGGGCCGTCGGCACGGACGTGGCCCGTCAGGCCGCGGCCGCGCATCTCGCCCGTGGTGACTGGGCCCCCGATCCCCGCCAGCTGCTCTTCGCGGGCAACGGCCGGCAGGCGGTGGCCGCCGCGATCGCCGCGCTGGTCCCGGCCGGTGAGCGGCTCGGCGTCGAAGCGCTCACCTACCCCGTCGTGAAGGGCATCGCGGCCCGCCTCGGCGTCACGCTCGTCCCCCTCGCCATGGACGAGCACGGCCCGACCCCCGAGGCGCTGCGCACCGCCCCTCCGCTGCGCGCCGTCTACGTCCAGCCCGCCCTCCACAACCCGCTGGGCCACACCATGCCGGCCGGTCGGCGTACGGAACTCGCGGAAATCTTGCGGGAGTTGGACCTCTACGCCATCGAGGACGCGATCTACGGGTTCCTCCGCCACGACCTGTCCCCGCTGGCCGCCCTCGCACCGGAGCGCACGGTGGTCATCGACAGTCTGTCCAAGCGGCTCGCGCCCGGACTGTCACTGGGATTCCTCACGGTGCCCGACGGCGCCACACAGGACTTCGCAACCGCCCTCAGGACGGGCACCTGGACCGCCTCCCGCTTCGCACTCGACGCGGCCACCCGCTGGATGGCCGACGGCACCGCGGCGGCCGTCGAGGAGGAGAAGCGCGCCGATGCCGCGGCACGTCAGCGGATCGCCGCCGAACGGCTCGCCGGCTTCCGGGTCCGGGCCGATCCACAGGCGTATCACTGCTGGTGGGAACTGCCGGACCCCTGGCGGGCCGACACCTTCGTCGCCGCCGCCGCGCGCCACGGGATCGCCGTCACCCCGTCCGGAGCGTTCGCCATCGGCCCGGGCCACGCCCCCAACGCCGTACGTCTGGCGCTCGCCTCGCCGCCCCTCGACGTCCTGGCCGGGGCGCTCGACGTCCTGGCCGGGCTGGCGCAGGGGGCGCCGGAGGACACCGGGGCGGAGTGAGGGGGCGCCGGGCCGGGCGGGCGGCGGCTCAGGTGCCGCTCATCAGGTGCCGCTCATCAGGTGTCCGAGACCGGTGCGCAGTTCCGCCGTGTTCATCACGGGCTGCAGCGAGACCTTCGCGTGCAGATCCATGAAGAACGATTCGAGGAGCGTCGGCATCTGCGACGACTCCGTCATCTCGAAGTAGAAGTAGGCGGTGCGTTCACCGTCGTCGAGGGTGAAGTAGGCCGCCTCCGGCTGCAGGGCGGCGATGGCCGTCTCCATGATCTTCGGCAGACTGCCGTTCTGGATCACTTCGTTGCCTGTCTCGGTCGGTATCCGGGCCGTCAGAACCATCCTCATCTGGCTCACTCCTCGCGTGGAGGGCGTGGGGCGGGTGGAGCGCGGCGGCGAACCGGGAGCCCGGGTGCTCGGCGCCTCCTCGGGAAGCTCCGGTGCACCGCTTGTGCGTGTCTGTCCCTGTCTGTTCTCAGGATCTCATGGCCGGGGTGCCGGGGTCAGGTCCGTCCCCGGGGTGCGGACGCGCATCGGAGCCGGTCAGCAGATGCTCGGGGCGGCCGCTGGGCGGGACCTCCTCGGCCGGCGGCACCGGGCCCGGCGGGGTGCCGTCACCGAACGGCCGGCCGCCCAACTCCTCGCGGTGGTGCGGTGTCAGCCAGCCGGAGAGGTCCGGACCGTCCGGGACGATTCCGGTCGGGTTGATGCCTGTGTGTACCCGGTAGTAGTGCTGCTTGATGTGGTGGAAGTCGACGGTGTCGCCGAAGCCGGGCGTCTGGAAGAGGTCCTTGGCGTAGGCCCACAGCACCGGGTCCTCGGCCAGCTTGAACCGGTTGCACTTGAAGTGCCCGTGGTAGACGGCGTCGAAGCGGACCAGCGTGGTGAACAGCCGGATGTCGGCCTCCGTGAGGGTGTCACCGACGAGGTAGCGGCGGTCATGGAGGCGCTCGGACAGCAGGTCCAGGCGCCGGAACAGATCGCGGAAGGCGGCGTCGTACTCGCTCTGCCCGGTGGCGAAACCGGCCCGGTACACGCCGTTGTTGACGTCCCGGTAGACGCCCGCCATGACGATGTCGATCTCCTCGCGCAGCGGCTCCGGATACAGATCGGGCGCGCCGGGCCGGTGCAGCGCCCTCCACTCCGTCGCGAAGTCCAGGGTGATCTGCTGGAAGTCGTTGGTGACGAGCTGCCCGCTGGGCACGTCGACGAGGGCGGGGACGCTGACCCCGCCGGGGTAGTCCCTCTCGCGGGCGTCGTAGGCCTCGCTGAGGAAGCGGATGCCGAGTACGGGGTCGCGGCCGCCCGGATCCAGGGTGAAGCGCCAGCTGCGGTCGTCCTGGATCGGGTCGGTGAGGGCGAGCGAGACCGCCTCCTCCAGGCCGAGCAGCCGTCGTGAGATGACGGCGCGGCTCGCCCAGGGGCAGGCGCGGCTGACCACCAGCCGGTAGCGGCCGGCCTCGACCGGCCAGCCGTCGCGGCCGTCCGCCGTGACGCGGTCCGCGAAGTGGCTCCTGGACCGCTTGAAGGGCTTCCTGCCGTACGCGACATTGCCGTCGGTGGCGGCGTCGGTGGCGGCGTCCGAGGTGCCGCCCGTGGTGCCGCCGTTGTTGCCGGCATCGGGGTGGGGCATCACCGACTCCTTCCGTCTGCGGTTGCTCCGGGTCCTCAGGGCGAGCCTTCCCTGACGGGGGCGGGTTTTCCCCCGCGTCAGCCGCCCGGCGCACGGCCGCGGCCGGGCCACGGGAGGCCCGGCTCAGCCGAGGTGGGTGAGGTCGGGGCGCAGCCGGTGCCAGATCGGCTGCCGCAGCCGGCCGGCCGAGGTCCAGCCGGTGAGCGTGATCTCGGCGACGAGCCGGGGCTCTGCCCAGCGCACCCCCGCCAACTCCACCGGGTTGAGGAACGGGGACCGGTCGAGCCGGATCACGTCCAGGTACCGGGCCAGCTCATGGCGCTCCCGGTCGGACAGCCCCGAGCCGACCGAACCGACATAGCGCAGCCCCGCGGGTTCCGCCACGCCCGCCAGGACGGAACCGGGGAGTCCGGCCAGCCCGCCATGGCCTTCCGTCCAGCCTCCGATGATCACGTCGAGGGTCAGCAGATGCTTGGTCTTGCGCCACTCGGGTGACCGCACACCCGGCAGATAAGCCGAGGTCAGCCGCTTTGCCACCACCCCTTCCAGACCGGCCTGCAGCGAGGCGTCCCACGCCTGCTGCCCATGGCCCTCCACATATCCGGGCGCCGACCAGTTCGGGCCGCGCAGCCCCAGCCCGGACAGCAGGGACCGGCGCTCGTAATACGGCGACCCGAGCAGCGAGCCGTCCAGATACATCAGGTCGAAGAGGACGAGGTGTACGGGGTACTCCATGGCCAGCCGGGCCGTACGGCGCGGGTTCACCACACCCATCCGGCGCTGCAGCAGCCCGAAGTCGGGCCGTCCGCGCGCGTCCAGCACCACCACCTCACCGTCGAGCACCGCGGTCCGGCCCCGCAGCTGCTCACCCAGCGGCGCCAGCTCCGGGTAGGTGCCGGTCGCGTCGTTGCCCGCCCGGGTCACCAGCCGGATCGTGCCGTCGCCGGAGGTGTTGACGATGCAGCGCGCACCGTCCCATTTGGCCTCGAACGCCCAGGCCGCCTCCTCGTTCCCGGCAGGCAGCGGGCCGACCGTGGCCAGCATCGGCCGGATCACGGGGTAGGAGGCCGAGCCACGCTCGGCGGACGGGGCCATGGTTCGATGATCGGGCGATCCGGGGGCGTTCGCAGATCGGCATGCGGGCGGGCGATACGGGGACGTTCGCAGACCGGCACGCGGCCGGGCGAGGCGGTCCCTCCCGGGTGCTCAGCCGCCCCCGCCCGGACGTGCCCCGCTCCGAGGGGCGTCCCCGCGCGGCGGTCCCTCCGCGGGCAGCTGTTCCTCGCCCTCCGTACGGACATGCGGCAGGATCCGGTCCAGCCACCGGGGCGTCCACCAGGCCGCCGGGCCCAGCAGCGTCATCACCGCGGGGACCAGCAGCAGTCTGACCACGGTGGCGTCGATCAGTACGCTCACGGCCAGCCCGAGGCCCAGCATCTTCACCACGATGTTGTCGCTGATGATGAACGCGGCGAACACGCTCACCATGATCAGTGCGGCGCAGGTGATCACCCGGGCGGTGATCTCCAGGGCGTGCGCCACGCTCGCCTTCGCGTCGGCGGTGCGCAGCCATGCCTCGTGCACCCGCGACAGCAGGAAGATCTCGTAGTCCATGCTCAGCCCGAAGACGATCGCGAACATCATCATCGGCACATAGCTCTCGATCGGCACCGTGCCCGAGACCCCGAGCGCCGGCCCGCCCCAGCCCCACTGGAAGACCGCCACCACCACCCCGTACGAGGCGGCGATCGACAGGACGTTGAGCACCGCCGCCTTCACCGCGACCAGCACGCCCCGGAAGACGGCCAGGATGATGACGAAGGCGAGCGCGACGACCACGGCGATGATCAGCGGAAGCCGGCTGGAGACGATGTCCAGGAAGTCCACCTGGCCGGCGGTCGTACCGGTCACATAGCCGTGCGCGTCGGTCCCCTTCACGGCCTCCGGCAGCAGATCGTGCTTGAGCCGGTTGACCAGATCCGTGGTGTCCGCGTTCTGCGGGGCCTGGGTGGAGTAGGCGGTCCCGGTCAGCACCGCGCCGTCCGGGGTGGCCTTCAGCGGGGTGATGAAGGCCGCGCCCGGGACATCCGTGAGCACCTTCCGTGCCTGTGTCGCCAGCATCGGGCGGTCCGCCTGCGGGACAGCGGACTCGTCGATGACGAGGGTCAGCGGGCCGTTGGAGCCGGGGCCGAACGCCGAGGACATCAGGTCGAAGGCGCGCCGGTCGGTGAACGACTTCGGGTCCGCGCCGTCGCCGATGTGCCCCAGCTGGATGGAGAAGACGGGGATGGCGAGCACGACCACGATGACCACCCCACCGGCCAGATACCACCACGGGCGGCGCTCCACCCGCTGTGCGTACCGGTGCCAGGTGCCCTGCGCCGCCTCACCCGGTCCGGCGTCCGTCTCGGCGATCGGGCGGCGGACCCGGAGCCGGTCGATCCGGCGGCCGATCAGCCCGAGCAGCGCCGGTACGAGGGTGAGCGCGCCGAGCACCGCCGAGACCACGGTGATGGCGGCCGCCACACCCAGCTTGCCGATGAAGGAGACGCCCGAGACCCACAGCCCCATCAGCGCGATGATGACCGTGCAGCCGGACACCAGCACCGCCCGGCCGCTGGTCGCCACGGCCCGCCCCGCCCCGGTGACCGGATCCGCACCGTCCATGAGGTTCTGCCGGTGCCGGGTGATCAGGAAGAGCGCATAGTCGATGCCGACGCCGAGGCCGATCATCGTGGCCAGGGTGGGGGAGACGGTGGCGAAGACGAAGACGGCGGCGATCAGCCCCAGACACGCCAGCCCGCACAGGGCGCCGATCAGCGCGGTCAACAGCGGCACACCGGCGGCCAGGACACTTCCGAAGCCGACCAGCAGCACCAGGATCGCCACCCCGAAGCCGATCACCTCACTGGTCCGGTCGTCGGGCTCGGGCCGGGCCAGCTCGCCCAGCGGCCCGCCGTACTCCACCTCCACACCCGCGGAACGCAGCGGCCGCACGGCCGAGTCGACCCCGTGCAGATAGTCCGGCTTCAGAGTGGACGGCTGCACACTGAACCGCACCGTGATGTACGCGGTCCGGCCGTCGGTGGACAGCGGGCCGACGTCGGGCGTCCCCGGCGGCGGTTTGGCGGGCGGTGCGCCGGGCGACGGCAGCGGGTTCTGCGCGGACAGCACATCCGGCAGCTTGCCGAGAGCGGTGACGGCGCCGTCGATCTCGTCGCGGAAGTCCGTCAGCGGCTCGGCCGCGTCATGCAGCACGACCTGGCTGCTGTAGCCCCCGGCCTTCGGCTCGTGCTCCTGGAGCACCTCGCGGCCCCGCGTCGACTGGACCCCGGGCAGCGCGAAGTCGTCGGAGTACTCCCCGCCGTACGTACGCTGCAGGAACTGCAGCCCCGCCAGGGCGACCAGCCACAGCACCAGGACGACGACGAAGTGCCGGGCACACCACTCGCCGGTCCTGCGCAGCAGCCCCTTGTCGCCGGACGCGCCGAGTGCGGCTGCCCCGCTCGGATTCCTCGGCAACGACATAGCTGCTCCCGATGCGGGCCGGCGCTCCTGGCACATACGGACAGGCAGCAGTCAACGCCGGTTCCGCCGCCGCGGCATGCCCACCGGGGAATACGGGTGTCGGCCGAACGGGTGCGTCACCGGCGTCAAGCGCCGGTGGGGAGCGCTTCCTTGCGGAACACCAGCAGATAGCGCCAGAAGAGCAGCCGGCGGATCCGGCACCCGGGGAGCAGCGCGGCGGCCTCCCGGCGGATGCGGGGCAGCGGCATGCCCGGCGGTGCGACGGGTGGTTTCACCGGAGCCGTACCGGAGGGACGGAGCCTCTCCGAGGCGCCGACGGCGAGCCTGATCCCCGCATTCACCGGCGCGGCAGCCAGCCCCCAGCCCCAGTCGGCCGGTGACTTCTCCTGATAGCAGCCCAGGACGACCAGCACTCCGCCCGGTGCGAGGGCCTTGCGCAGCGCGGTGACCGTGTCGAACGGCATGTGATGGAGGCTCGCCAGGCAGGAGATGAACCCGTAGTGCCCGTCGGGCAGTTCCAGCTCGGTGATGTCCGCGTGCTCATAGCGGGGCAGTCCGCCCCCGTCCGCGACTTCCCCGTCCGCGGCCCGGGCCTGTGAGAGGACTTCGGCCGACGGATCGACCGCATGGACATCGAGCCCCAGCCCGGCCAGCCGGCGCGCGAACCGGCCGGTCCCGCACCCGACGTCGAGGGCGGTGCGGCAGCCGCGCGGCAGGTGCCGTAACAGCAGACGGTGGTAGTGGTCGTTGTGGTCGAAAGGCATCCACCGAACCTAGGGCGTGCACGCAAAGTCCCGCCAGGATCATCCGCCCACGCCGGCTCCCCTGCGGCTCCTTACGATTCCTTACGATCACTTGTGGCACGGCACGAGGTAAGGACCGATCTGTTGATGAACCATTCCTGGGCGCCTGTTGAGCTCGGTATGTCCCTTGGGTGTTCCGGCTGTTGCCGTGGAACGTGTGCCGGGGCGGGGGGTGCCCGATGAGCCGGGCGGTGCTGGTGACCGGGGCGTCGCGGGGGATCGGGCGGGCGGTGGCCGAGATCTTCGCCGCGCACGGGGACCGGGTCGCGCTGCATTACGCGTCGCGGCGGGCGGCCGCGGAGGAGGCGTTCGCGGGGCTGGCGGGGAGCGGGCATGTGCTGGTGCAGGGGGATGTGAGTACGCCCGAGGGCGCGGCGGCGCTGGTCGACGCGGCCGTGGACGGGCTGGGCGGCGTCGATGTGCTCGTCAACAACGCGGCCGCGAACGTGGCGCACCCCCTGGACCGCACCTCGTTCGAGGACTGGCAGCACGCCTGGCGGCAGGTCGTGGACGTGAATCTGCTGGGGGCGGCGCACGTCAGCTACTGCGCGGCGCGGAACATGATCGAGCGGGAGGTGGAGGGGCGGATCGTCAACATCGGGTCGCGGGGCGCGTTCCGCGGTGAACCGGATCACCCGGCGTACGGCGCGTCCAAGGCGGCGCTGCATGCGATGGGCCAGTCGCTGGCGGTCCACCTGGCGCCCTACGGCATCGGTGTGGCCTCCGTGGCTCCGGGATTCGTGGCGACCGAGCGGGTCGCGGACCGTCTCACGGAGGACGTACAGCAGCAGAGCCCGTTCGGCCGGGTCGCCGCCCCCCGGGACGTGGCGTCCGCCGTCCACTACCTCGCCTCGCCCGAGGCGCTCTGGTCCTCCGGGGCGGTGCTGGACGTCAACGGGGCGTCGCATCTGCGCTGAGAACGGGGAAGCCCCGGCCGAACGGGGGAATTCGGCCGGGGCGGTTTCGGGGGGCGCGGGCGGCGACGGCGGTGGCCTCCGGGCCTGCTGCCGAGCGGCTGTGGGCCGGCTTCCCGGAGAGGGCCGTGCGGCACCCTCGGGACGGCACCCGCTTCCAATTGAACGATAAACCATTGGGTCGGTTTTCGGCCACCTGGTGACCGCTCTCACCCGTGACCGGCCCCGCCGCCCCGCGCGGGCCCCTCGTCAGGGCTCGATACGGATCGGCCGATAACCGTCGTCCAGCAGCCGCGGCAGATACCAGTCCAGTGCCTCGACGGTCTGGCTGCGCTCGCCGCCCCCGTCGTGCGACAGCACGATCGCCCCGGGGTGCATCTCGTCCAGGACGGTGTAGGCGATGGTCTCCGCGCCGGGGACGGTCCAGTCCTGCGAGTCGACCGCCCAGCCGACGGGGGACATGCCCAGGGCGTTGCAGATGCTCAGCGAGGTCTCGTCCCAGTCGCCGTACGGGGCGCGGGCGAGGTCGGGAGCGGTGCCGAGGACGTCCTCGATCAGGTCGCTGGTGCGGCCGAGTTCGCTGCGGACGAGGCCCGGCGGCAGCGTGGTGAGCTGCGGATGGGTCCAGGTGTGGTTGGCGACGGCATGGCCGTCGTCGGCGAGGGCGCGCAGCAGGTCGGGGAACTCCAGGGCGTTCTCGCCGATGACGAAGAACGTGGCGCGGGTGTCGTGGCGGCGCAGGATCCGCAGGATCTCGGGGGTGTGGGCGGGGTGCGGCCCGTCGTCGAAGGTGAGGAAGATTTCCCGGCGGTCGGTGGACAGACGGAAGGCGACATCGGGGTGCGGGGGTGAGGCGCCCGGCCCGGAGCGGGAGGTCTCGCCGGCCATCGGGCGGAGCCGGAACGGGCCCGGGGCGCTCGCCGGGCCGGCGTACTCGGCAGGCAGCGGCGGCCCGGCCGAGGTGGCAGGTGGCTGCGTCGGACGGGTCGGGGCCGACGGCCGCGGACCGGTCTCCGGAGCGCCGCCGTCGGAGGAGAACAGGACCCGGGCGGCGGAGAGCGCACCGACCACGACCGCGGCCTGCAGGAACTTCCGCCGGGTGTGCGTATGCCTATCGGAGTCCACCCCTCACGTGCTCTCACGCGGCCTTCGGCGGGACGGGAGCGACACCGGGGCGGGCGGGTTCCGTACCCGATCGGCCCGCACCCGCGGGCCGCCCCGGCAGCCGCCGCCGGAGGGCGCCGGAGCACCGGCCGCGATGCGGCGCGGGCCCGCGAGCCTCCCTCTCCCGCTGCCGGGCGGCCCATAGCTTGTCCGCCTATGAGCCAATTCTTCAGGCCGAAGCGGATGATGGTGGGCCGTCCGCTGGACAGTGCGCGGCTCGGTGAGACGCTGCTGCCGAAGCGACTGGCGCTACCGATCTTCTGCAGTGACCCGCTGTCCTCGGTCGCCTATGCCACCGAGGAAATCCTGCTGGTCGTCGGCCTCGGCGGGATCGCGCTGCTCCACCTGACCTGGTACGCCGCGGCCGCCATCGTGCTCGTGCTGGTCGTGGTCGTGGCGTCCTACCGGCAGACCTGTTACGCCTATCCCAGCGGCGGCGGGGCGTACCGCGTCAGCGCCCAGAACCTCGGGCGGAGCGCGGCGCTCACCGCGGCCAGCGCGCTGCTGGTGGACTATGTGCTGACCGTCGCGGTGTCCGTCGTCTCCGGCGTCGCCGCGATCACCTCCGCGATCCCGTCCCTCGGCGGCCATGACGTGGCGCTGTCCGTCGGGTTCGTGGCACTGCTGGCCCTGATGAATCTGCGCGGGGTACGGGAATCGGGCCGGGTCTTCGCCGTCCCCACCTATGGATTCGTCTTCTTCATCTACCTGATGTTCGCGTTCGCGGCCGTACGGATGGCCACCGGCGCGCACATCCGCGCCGAGTCCGCCGACCTGCCGCTGCACGCCGTCTCGCCCTACACGGGGCTGGCGCTGGTCCTGCTGGGGATGCGCGCCTTCGCCTCCGGCTGCACCGCGCTGACCGGTGTCGAGGCGATCAGCAACGGAGTGCCCGCCTTCCGCCGGCCGAAGAGCCGCAATGCCGCCACCACCCTGCTGGTCATGGGGTTCTTCTCGGTCACCATGTTCGGCGGGATCACGATTCTGGCCATGCTCTACGACGTGCATGTCGCGGTGCAGCCCACCGAACTCGGGCTGCCGCCGGGCACCCCGACCTCCACCGCGCTCGCCCAGATCGCCCGGGCCACCTTCGGCGACCTCGACACGCTCTTCTACCTGCTGCAGGCGTTCACGGCCGGGGTGCTGATCCTCGCCGCCAACACCGCCTTCAACGGCTTCCCGATGCTGGCGTCGATCCTCGCCGAGGACGGGTTCGTGCCCCGGCAGCTGCACAACCGCGGGGACCGGCTGGTCTTCTCCAACGGCATCATCCTGCTCGCGCTGGCCGCGATCGGGCTGATCATCCTGTTCGACGCGGAGCTCACCCGCCTCATCCAGCTCTACATCATCGGCGTCTTCGTCTCCTTCACGCTCTCCCAGACGGGCATGGTCCGGCACTGGCGGACCGTCCTCGCCGCGCCGGGGCTGCCGTCACGGGAGCGGGCGCGGCACCGGCGCTCCCAGGCGATCAACGCGGTCGGCGCGGTGCTCACCGGGGTGGTCCTGATCATCGTCCTGATCACCAAATTCCTGCACGGCGCCTGGATCGTGGTGATCGCCATGCCGCTGCTGTTCCTGGGGATGCGCGCGATCCACCAGCACTACGGGCGCCTCGAACGGGAGTTGGCGGTCGCCCCCGGCGCGCGGCCCTGGGAACCGGCCGGGAACCATGTGCGGGTGCTGGTCAACTCCCTGCACGCGCCGACCCTCAAGGCCCTCGGCTATGCCCGCGCGATGCGTCCCACCTCGCTGGAGGCGCTGACCGTCGCGGTCGAGCCCGGCGATGTGCGGGAGCTGCGCGCGCAGTGGGACGCCCATGACATCGACGTACCGCTCCAGGCGCTCAGCTCGCCCTACCGGGACTTCACCGGGCCGGTGATCGACTACATCCTGGATGTCTGTGCGCGGTATCCGGGCGGCGCCGTCACGGTCGTCATCCCCGAATACGTCGTCGGACGCTGGTGGGAGCAGCCGCTGCACAACCAGAGCGCACTGCGGCTGAAGGCCCGGCTGCTGTTCACGCCGGGCGTGACGGTGGTCAACGTGCCCTATCGGCTCCCGTCCGGCAAGGAGCCGGGGGAGACGTAGGGGGAGGCGTAGAGGGAGGGCCCGGGGCCGCACGGGCCGTGGGCCGGCGCGACGCCCTCGGCTGGCGGGCCGGATCACCGCCACCCCGCCGGGCTCAGGCCGCCGCCCGGTGCCCCTTCGGCTCCGCGGCCGTGAGCGCGGCCTTGGTGACATCCGCGACCAGCTCCACGACATCGGGCCCGTACGCCTGCGAGTTGACCACCTTCAGCAGCAGACAGAACTGGCCATCGGTGCCGTGCTTCCGGGTCAGCCGGGCCCGGTTGCGGACGAGATGCCGGACCGCGGCCCGGTGGGTGACCGGGCGCTGGCCGGCCGCCAGGAACACCGGGCGGTCGCCCTCTCCGGCGGTCAGCCGGGCCAGCAGGACATATTCGACGGCGCCGGGCTCCATCCGGTACGTCGAGCCGCCGATCGTGAAGGTGCCGCGGCCCGCGCCGGACTCGTCACCGGGGTGCACCGCGACACCCGGCAGCAGATTCGCCAGATGGGCCGCCAGCCGGCGGTGCGCGGTCGGGTCGCCGACGCAGAACTCGGTGCGCGCCCCGAAGCCCTGGAGACCGGTGTCGTGCGGGGCGACCTCGGGGTGCGCACCGCAGTTCTCGATCACCGCGGCCAGTCCCAGCAGCGCCAGCGCGTCATGGCGCGGGATGCTCCAGTGGGCCGAGGAGCTGTCCCGGTGGGTGACCAGGACGCACTCCGAACCGCCCGGCAGCCCGAAGAAGCCTTGCTCACGGGTCAGCTTCCGGCGGGCCACCGCGGATTGCACGGCCCAGCCGGCGGCCAGCCCCACGATCAGGGCCGCGGCCGCCACGGTCAGGAGCAGCAGGGTGTCGTCCATGGGCGGGGAGCGTAGCGGCATTCCGGGTGGGTGTTCGAGGGCGGGGCGGGCGGCTGGGACGGCTTGTCCCGGTCCGTACGGGCATACCTGATCCGTACGGAAACGGGCAGCTGATCCCGGCCGCCACCAGGGGCCCGTGCCCGAAATGCCCTCTGTCGGCGCGCTGTTGCCGCGAGTAGGCTCCGGGCCCCTGCCGCCCCCGTGCACCCTCTTGGAGGAAACCCCGGTATGACCAGAGCCCGACGCCTCACCGTCCTGGGAGCAGTGGCCGCGCTGGCCGGCTCCTTGGTGGTGGTCCCGGCCGCCGCCGGATCCGCCGCCCCCGGGCGGCCCGCCCCCGTGGACCGGGACCGCGCCACCACCGTCACACCGGAGAAGACCCCGGTCGCCGTCGGCCACGGCGGGGCCGTCTCCAGCGTCGACCCGGATGCCTCGGCCGCCGGTATCTCGGTGCTCAAGAAGGGCGGCAACGCCGTCGACGCCGCGGTCGCCACCGCCGCCGCGCTCGGCGTCACCGAGCCCTACTCCGCGGGCATCGGGGGCGGCGGCTACTTCGTCTCCTACGACGCCCGGTCCAGGACCGTACGCACCCTCGACGGCCGGGAGACCGCCCCGCGCTCCGCCGGCAAGGACCTCTTCCTGGAGAACGGCACCCCGCTCCCGTTCGACGACGTCGTCACCAGCGGGCTGAGCGTCGGCACCCCGGGCACCGCCGCCACCTGGGACACCGCCCTGCGCAAATGGGGCAGCCGGTCCCTGCACCAGGTCCTGCGCCCCGCACAGCGGCTGGCCGCGGACGGCTTCACGGTCGACGAGACCTTCCGCCGGCAGACCGCGGACAACGAGGCGCGCTTCCGCGACTTCCCGGCGTCCGCCCGCCTCTACCTGCCCGGCGGCAAGCTCCCGGTGGTCGGCTCCACGATGAAGAACCCCGATCTTGCCCGTACGTACCGGGAGTTGGCGACGAAGGGCGTCGGCGCGCTCTACGACGGGGCGCTCGGCCGGGACATCGTCCGCACCGTCCGCAAGCCGCCGGTGCGCGCCGGCTCCCCGCGCACGGTACGGCCCGGCGATCTGACCGCGGGCGATCTGCGGGCCTACCGGGTCCTGAGCCAGGCGCCGACCCACACCGGCTACCGCGGGCTCGACGTCTACGGCATGGCGCCGTCCTCCTCCGGCGGCACCAGCGTCGCCGAGGCGCTCAACATCCTGGAGAAGAGTGAGGTCTCCCGGCTGAGCGAGAAGCAGTACCTGCACCGCTTCATCGAGGCGGCCCGGATCGCCTTCGCCGACCGTGGCCGCTGGGTCGGCGACCCGGCGCAGGAGGACGTCCCGACCAAGGGCCTGACCTCCCAGCGGTTCGCCGATGCCCGCGCCTGCCTCATCCACGACAACAAGGCGCTGACCAGCCCGCTCGCGCCCGGCGACCCGCGCCACCCCGAGCGCTGCGGTACGGGCGGACGGGCCGCGCCGACGACGTACGAGGGGGAGAACACCACCCATCTGACCGTCGCCGACAAGTGGGGCAATGTCGTCGCCTACACCCTGACCATCGAGCAGACCGGCGGCAGCGGCATCGTCGTCCCGCACCGTGGCTTCCTGCTCAACAACGAGCTCACCGACTTCTCCTTCGCGCCCGCCAGCGCCTCCGTGCATGACCCGAACCTGCCCGGGCCCGGCAAGCGGCCGCGCTCGTCGATGTCGCCGACGATCGTGCTGCGGCACGGCCGGCCGGTGGTGGCGCTCGGCTCGCCCGGCGGCGCGACCATCATCACCACCGTGCTGCAGACCCTGGTCAACCACCTCGACCGCGGAATGCCGCTGGTCGACGCCATCGCCGCACCGCGTGCCAGCCAGCGCAACGCGGCCCGGACCGAGCTCGAACCCGGCCTGTGGAACAGCCCGCTCCGCCGGCAACTCGAAGCGATCGGACATGCCTTCAAGGAGAACCCCGAGATCGGCGCGACGACCGGCGTCCAGCGACTGCCGGACGGCCGCTGGCTGGCCGCGGCCGAAAAGGTACGGCGCGGCGGCGGCTCGGCGAGGGTCGTGCACCGGTCGTAACGCCCGCGGCGCGGGAGCCGGATGTCACACCGCCGACACGGACGGACCGCTGTGTGCCGTCCGTGTGTCGTCGATGTTCCGCTCCGCGCGGCGTCGTTGATGGTCATGGCGGTGGCGATTAGCCTCCTGGGACCGTTCGTTCGAATGAGCGGTCCCAGGGAGGGCACGCAGCGTGAGCGTTGACGAGAGCCAGGACAGCGAGACCGGGCAGGTCCCGGCCCGGCACATCGGTGCCACGGCGGGCGAGTTGGAGGGCCTCGCCGAGCAGGCACGGGCGCTCGCCGAGGGCCGGGTGACCTCGACCGCGCTGGTACGGCGGTCGCTGGAGCGCATCGAGGCCACCCAGGGCACCGTCAACGCCTTCCGGCGGGTACGGGCCGAGGCGGCGATGGCGGAGGCCGCGGAGGCGGACCGCAGGCTGGCGGCCGGGGAGCGGCTGCCGCTGCTCGGGGTGCCGGTCGCGGTCAAGGACGACACCGATGTGGCGGGCGAGCCGACCGCGTTCGGCTGCGCCGGAGAGTTCCCGCCCAAGGAGCGCGACGCCGAGGTCGTCCGGCGGCTGCGCGCGGCCGGCGCCATCATCGTCGGCAAGACCAACGCCTGCGAGCTGGGGCAGTGGCCGTTCACCGAGGGCCCGGCCTTCGGCAACACCTGCAACCCGTGGAACCTCGCCCACACCCCGGGCGGCTCGTCCGGAGGTTCGGCCGCCGCGGTCGCGGCCGGGCTGGTCCCCGCCGCCCTCGGCACCGACGGCGCCGGCTCGGTCCGTATCCCCGCCGCCTGGTCCCATCTCGTCGGCATCAAACCCCAGCGCGGCCGCATCTCCACCTGGCCGGACCCCGAGGCCTTCCAGGGGATCACCGGTATCGGACCGCTGGCCCGTACGGTCGAGGACGCGGCGCTGCTGCTGGACGTGGCCAGCGGCAACCACGACGGCGATCTGCACCGGCCGCCCGCCATCGCGGCCCGCGAGGCCGCCGGCCGCGACCCGGGACGGCTGCGGATCGCGCTGTCCTGGAAGGCGGCCTTCACCTTCACGCCCAAGCCGCTGCACCCCGACGTCCGGGCCGCGGTGACCGGTGTGGCCCGTACGCTGGCCCGCCTCGGGCACTTCGTCGAGGAGGCGGAGCCGGACTACGGGCTGGTCGGGCTGGCCTTCGTGCCGCGTGCCACGGCCGGGGTGGGGGAGTGGGCGGACCGGGTCCCCGACCGCTCGCTCCTGGACCGCCGGACGCGGGAGGCGGCCCGGATGGGGCGGCTGCTCGGCGGGCCCGTCCTGCGCCGGGCGCGCGCCGCCGAGAAGCGCCAACAGCGGCGGATCGGCGCGCTGTTCGGCCCCTACGACGTGCTGCTGACGCCGACCACGGCCACTCCGCCGCCGCGGATCGGCACCCTCGCCAAGCTCAGCGGCTGGCGTACGGATCAGGCCATGATCGCCGCCTGCCCGTACGCCTGGCCGTGGAATGTCCTCGGCTGGCCGGGGGTGAGCGTCCCCGCCGGGTTCAGCACGGACGGTCTGCCGCTGGGCGCCCAGCTGCTCGGCCCGGCCCACGGCGAGCCGCAGCTGATCTCGCTGGCCGCCCAGCTGCAGGACGATCTGCGCTGGCACGAGCGGCGCCCGGCCGGCCATCCGGTGCCGTACGACGGGGTCCGGCCCTGAGGTGCGGGGGCGGTCGGCCCTGAGCTGCGGGGCGTCCGTCTCTGAGCCGCGACGGCACCGTCCCTGAGTCGCGGGGCGGACGGCCCCTGAGCTGCGGAGACATCCGCCCCTGAGCCGCCAGGGCGGACGGCCATGAGCCGCCGGGGCCGACGGCCAGGGCCTCAGCCGAGGAGGGTGAGGACCTCCTCGGTCGTGCCGGTCTCGCCCAGCTGCGGGAAGATCCGCTCCAGGCTGTTGCGGTGCGCGTCGGCGTCCAGGTCGGTCATCGCGTCGGTGGCGAGGGTGACGTGGTAGCCGTGCTCGTACGCGGCGCGGGCGGTGGACTCCACACCGATGCTGGTGGCGATGCCGCCGAGGACGAGCTGGGTCACGCCGCGGCGGCGCAGCTCCCGGTCCAGGTCCGTGCCGTGGAAGGCGCCCCACGTCTGCTTGGTGACGGTGAGGTCGCCGGGCCGCCGGCCGAGCTCGGGCACCAGCTCCGCCCAGTCGGCGGGCGGCTCGCCGGCGGGCCGCGCGGACTCGGTACGGCCGGGGGCGCCGCCCGTGACGTTCACCAGGACGACGGGCAGGCCGCGCACCCGGAACGCGGCGGCCAGCCGCGCGCCGCGCTCGATGACCTCGGCGGCCGGCAGGGGCGCGGTGGGCAGACCCGCGATGCCCTTTTGCAGGTCGATCAGTACCAGGGCGGTCGTGGCGTCGAGGGTGGTGACGGGCATGTGGGGCTCCTAGTGGGGTGGTGACGGGGGATCAGGGAGGGTGCGGGTGCGGCCGGAGTGGCGCTCCGGCCGGAGCGGCGCCCCGGGCATCGATGGCCGGATTCAGCCGCCGGTCCGGGGCGCTTCGGTCCCGGGCTCGCCGGTCCGGGACTCGCCGCTCCGGGGCGGGCCGGTCTTCCGGGGCTCGCTGTTCCGGGGGACGCCGTTCCGCAAGCTGCGGTCGGCGAGGGTCAGGGCGAGCAGCAGCAGACCGAGCACGACGCCGGTCACGGCGATCGCATGCAGCCCGGAGTCCGAGGCGCGCGCCCCGTACAGCAACCCGATGAGGCCGGCCGCGGTGATCGCGCCGAGGTACTGGGCGGTGCGCTGCAGTCCGGCGGCCGCGCCCACGCCGTCGACCGGGGCCTGGTCGTAGACGGCGGCCTGGTTGCCGGTGGCGGCCAGCCCCTGCGGGATGCCGAAGAGCGCCCCGGCGCACAGCAGCGCGACCAGCGGGCTGCTGCCCCGCAGCAGGAGGAGGGCCGCGCTGCCCAGGGCGAGACAGACAGCGGCCACGGTCAGCGGCGCGCGGATGCCCTTCGTCCGGGCGCCCGCGAGCGAGCAGCACGCCGCCGCGCCGGACATCGGCAGCAAGATCAGACCGGCGTGGAACGACGAGAAGCCGTGCGCCTCTTCCAGCCACTGGCTGAAGCCGTAGAGCACGCAGTAGATGACGAGATAGGCCAGCCCGTGCCGGAGGTAGGTGCGGACCAGCGCGCCGTTTCGGGCAAGCATCCGCAGATCGAGGAACGGCGCCGGATGGCGCAGCTGCCACCACACCAGGACGCCCGCCAGCCCGCCGGCCGCCACCGGCAGCGGCCACCGCGGGTCCTGGAGGCCCAGCAGGAAGAACATCGCGCAGGTCAGCGTCGCGGCGAAGAGCACCATGCCCAACGGGTCGGACGAACCGGCGGGGGCGCTCTTCGCCCGTCCGCCACCCGCCTCCTTCGGATCGGCCGGAAGCCAGGCGAGTGCGCCGAGCAGGGTGAGCAGCCCCAGCGGGATGTTGACGGCGAACACCGCGCGCCAGCCCGCGGTCGCGGCGAGCAGTCCGCCGAGGGTGGGGCCGAGGGCCGCGCTGCCCAGCGCGGCGAGCGAGAGCCGCCCGAGTACGGAGCGGGGCGTGGGCCGGCCCACCCGTCGCGATTCGCTGCGCAGCAGCGCCATCGCCGCGGGGTAGGCGGCCGCGGTGCCGATCCCGAGCACGACCCGCGAGACGATCAGCAGCGTGAAGCCCGGCGCGAGCGCCCCGAGGAGGCCCGCCGCGCAGACCGTCAGCGCACCGGCGGCGAACACCCGGCGGGGGCCGATGCGGTCGGCGAGCCGCCCCAGCGCCGGCTGGCCCACCGCGCTGGACAGATACATCGCGGAGACGAGCCAGGCGGTGCCGGCCGGGCCGACGTGGAAGTCCTGGCCGATGGCCACCAGGGCGGTGGCGATCATCGTCGAGTTGAGGGGGTTGAGCAGCGAGCCGAGCAGCAGCGGTGTCATCAGCCGGGCGCCGAACGGGCGGCCGGAGGCGTCGGATGCACCGGGAGCGGCGGTCCGGCCGGTCCCGCGCGCGGTGGCGACCGCCGGGGAAGCGGCCGCCTGCGGTGCGGCACCCTCCCGCTCCGGCTCGGCGGCGTTCATTCCGGCATCAGCCGCCGCATCAGCTCGGTGGCCGCCGCCAGGGTCCGCCGCTCCTCCGCGGTCAGCCGCTCGGCGATGGCCACCGCCAGCCAGTTGTGTTTGGCCTGCCGGACGAGGGCGAGCATCCGCCGGCCCTCCTCGGTGAGGGAGAAGACGACCTGGCGGCCGTCCGTCGGATGCGGGCTGCGGACCAGGATGCCGCGCTCCTCCAGCGCCCCGACGGTCAGCCGCATGGACTGCGGACGGACCAGCTCGGCGCGGGCCAGCGCGGCAATGGTGGCCTCGCCCCCGGTGTCGATCCGGCCGATCACCGCCCGCTGGGTCGCGGTGAGCTCTCCCTGCGGTGAGGCGGCGCGCAGCTGCCGCATGAGCAGGGAGACGGTGGCGCTCAGCTCCGTCGCGAGACGTTCGTGGTCCTTTTCGGGCATACCGCCAGCGTAGGAGAATGACAGGTAAACTTGCAAGTTTGCCTGTTGAGCTGGACCGGGTCCCCGGGCCGCGCCACGCGAGAGATGGTCTTGCCACGGTGCGTGACGGGGCCTACGGTCACCTCCACACGCGTAGATCCCGCGCGGGCTGCAGGGCTGAACGCATCGACAAAGGAGCAGCTCATGGCCGATGTTGTGCGTGCCGCACTGGTCCAGGCGACCTGGACCGGCGACACCGAATCGATGATCGCGAAGCATGAGGAGTACGCCAGAGCGGCGGCCGCGCAGGGCGCGAAGGTGATCGGCTTCCAGGAAGTCTTCAACGCTCCGTACTTCTGTCAGGTCCAGGAGCCCGAGCACTACCGCTGGGCCGAGCCGGTGCCCGACGGCCCGACCGTCCGGCGGATGCAGGACCTGGCCCGCGAGACCGGCATGGTCATCGTCGTCCCCGTCTTCGAGGTCGAACAGTCCGGCTTCTACTACAACACCGCGGCCGTCATCGACGCCGACGGCACGTTCCTGGGCGCCTATCGCAAGCACCACATCCCGCAGGTCAAGGGCTTCTGGGAGAAGTACTACTTCAAGCCGGGGAACGCCGGCTGGCCGGTCTTCGACACCGCCGTCGGCAAGGTCGGCGTCTACATCTGCTACGACCGTCACTTCCCCGAAGGCTGGCGGCAGTTGGGCCTCAATGGCGCCCAGCTGGTCTACAACCCCTCCGCCACCTCCCGCGGCCTGTCGGCCTACCTCTGGCAGCTGGAGCAGCCCGCGGCCGCGGTCGCCAACGAGTACTTCATCGCGGCGATCAACCGGGTCGGCGTCGAGGAGTACGGCGACAACGACTTCTACGGCACCAGCTACTTCGTCGACCCCCGGGGACAGTTCGTCGGCGACGTCGCCAGCGACTCCAAGGAGGAACTGGTCATCCGGGACCTGGACTTCGCCCTCATCGACGAGGTCCGCCAGCAGTGGGCCTTCTACCGCGACCGCCGCCCCGACGCGTACGACGGACTGGTGCAGCCGTGACCCATGACCCCGCGGGCCTGCACGCCCGCCACCAGGCCGTCCTGCCCTCCTGGCTCAGCCTCTACTACGAGCGGCCCCTCGAACTCACCCATGGCGAGGGCCGCCACGTCTGGGACGCCGAGGGCAACCGCTATCTCGACTTCTTCGGCGGCATCCTCACCACCATGACGGCGCATGCGCTGCCCGAGGTGACCAAGGCCGTCAGCGACCAGGCCGGCCGCATCATCCACACCTCGACGCTCTACCTCTCCCGGCCCATGGTCGACCTGGCGGAGCGGATCGCGGCGCTCTCCGGCATCCCCGACGCCCGGGTCTTCTTCACCACCTCCGGTACGGAGGCTAATGACGCGGCCCTGCTGCTGGCCACCACGCACCGCCGCTCCAATCAGATCCTGGCGATGCGCAACAGCTACCACGGCCGGTCCTTCTCCACCGTCGGCATCACCGGCAACCAGAGCTGGTCGCCCACCAGCCTCTCGCCCCTGCAGACGCTGTATGTCCACGGCGGGGTGCGCAGCCGCGGCCCGTACGCGGAGCTCAGCGACGGTGCGTACATCGCGGCCTGCGTCGACGACCTGGAGGACATGCTCCAGCAGACCGCGGGCGGGGTCGCCGCGCTGATCGCCGAACCGGTCCAGGGCGTCGGCGGATTCACCATGCCGCCGGACGGTCTCTACGCCGCGTTCCGCGAGGTGCTCGCCCGGCACGGCATCCTCTGGATCAGCGACGAGGTGCAGACCGGCTGGGGCCGTACCGGCGACCACTTCTGGGGCTGGCAGGCGCACGCCGACAACGGTCCGCCCGACATGCTGACCTTCGCCAAGGGCATCGGCAACGGCATGTCCATCGGCGGGGTGGTGGCCCGGGCCGAGGTGATGAACTCGCTCTCCGCGAACTCCATTTCCACCTTCGGCGGCAGCCCGGTCACCATGGCCGCGGGCCTGGCCAACCTCGGCTACCTCCTCGAACACGACCTCCAGGGCAACGCCCGGCGGGTCGGCGGTCTGCTCATCGAGCGGCTGCGGGCGGTCGCGGCGGGCCTCGATCTCGTACGGGAAGTGCGCGGCCGCGGCCTGATGATCGGCATCGAACTGGTCCGCCCGGGCACCGACGAGCGCTCGCCGGAGGCCGCCTCCCTGGTCCTGGAGGCTGCCCGCGAGCGCGGTCTGCTGATCGGCAAGGGCGGCCAGGGCGGCGCCTCGCTGCGGATCGCGCCCCCGATGACGCTGACCGTCGCCGAGGCGGAAGAGGGCGCGGATCTGCTGGCGGACGCACTGCGGACGGCACAGGGGCGGCTGGCGGCCCCGGCATAAGGAACACGGCGGGGGCGGGGGCTTCACCGGGCGCGAAGCCTCCCGCCTGCCCACTGCCGACGTCCGTGGGGGGAACAGGGTATGCGGTGCCGGACGACACGGGCCCGGCCGGACCGCGCAGGGCAAGCCCCGGCCCCGGAAGGCCTCATGCGGTCCCGGAAGGTCTTATGCGGCCCCGGCGGCCTCGCGCACCGTGTCGGCCACCAGGGTGAAGAAGCGCGTGTGGGCGCGCCGGCTGCACGGGGCCTCCGGGTTCCACGGCAGCAGCCGGGACCGGGCCTCGATCGCGCGCCAGTGGGCGTCGGACCGGAGTTGTTCGGGCCGGGCGGCGTTGGCCCGTACGTCCATCAGCACGATGTCCGGCTCCATCGCCGCGGCGTCCGCCCAGCCGACGGTGGACCAGTTCACCCCGGCCCCCGCGGCCGGCTGCAGCAGTCCCACGCCGTGTTCGGTCAGCGCCCGCAGATCCGGCCAGGAGCTGGGCCGGGCCAGATGCACCCGCTCCGGGCCCGCGGGCGACAGTGCCAGCACCCGCGGCCGTACCGCCCCGCCGGTCGCCTGCCGCAGGGTGTCCTCCGCGGCGTCCAACTCCCGTGCGCGGACGAGGGGTTCGCCCTGGCCGAGCGAGCCGGCGAGCGCCGCGAACCGTTCGCGCACCTCGGCCAGGCTCCGGCCGGGGCCCACCGCGACGGTGGCGACCGGGACATGAGCCTCCAGCTCCAGGGCGGTCTTCGGCTCCAGCCCGTAGACCTGCTCGCCGTCATAGGTCACGGCCACCACGAGGTCCGGGCGCGCCTCCAGCAGGGTGTCCGGGTGCAGCGCGCCGCCCGAACCGAGGTAGGGGATCTCCGCGAGCGGCAGCTCACCGCCCTTGGCGGGATCGGGGGCGGCGCCGTCGTGCTGGGACCCGAAGAGCCCCACGGGGCGTATGCCGTGGTCCCACAGCGTCGCCCCCGCCTGTATGTACGTCACGATCCGAAGCGGCCGGTCACCGGCCACCGCCAGGCGCCCCCGGTCGTCGGAGAACTCCCACGGTGTGCTCTGTTCCATGAACCCGCCGCCTTTCCGATCCGTCCGTCAGAATGCCGGGCCGCCCCCAGGGTTCGCCCGCCGGTGTCGGCGGATATCTGCCCATCGCGCCACTCCCGCACCCCTCCCGCGGCCGCCGCGCCCACCCCCTCCGCGCCCCGCGTTGAACCGTCCAGCTGATCATCGGTGCAACACGAACGTCTCCGCTGATTAACGGTCACGGTATTGCCACCGTGGGTGACATGCTTCTACGGTCTCCTTCTCGACCGTGATCTACGGGTGTAGACCGGTTGTGGCGTGGCGTCAGCGGAGCAGACCTGCCGAGGGGATGGTGCGCGTCGAGCTCCGCCTTCCCGTGCCGCCGATGTCGCTGGTGTGGAAGGGAGCAGGATTGTGAGCCGTACGGTCGTTCAGGGCGGACTGGTGATCACCGCCGCCGATGAGGTCCACGCCGATGTCCTGGTGGAGGACGGCCGGGTCGCCGCCCTCGCGGCGCACGGCAGCCCCAGCGCGGACGGCTGGGCCGGGGCGGCGGACCGTGTCATCGACGCCACCGGCAAATACGTCATCCCGGGGGGCGTCGACGCCCACACCCACCTGGACTTCCCCTTCGGCGGGGCCTTCTCCTCCGACAACTTCGAGACCGGTACCCGCGCCGCGGCCTGGGGCGGCACCACCACCCTCATCGACTTCGCGGTCCAGTCCCGTGGCAAGTCGCTGCGCGCCGGCCTGGACGCCTGGCACGCCAAGTCCGATGCCCAGTGCGCCATCGACTACGCGTTCCACATGATCCTCTCGGACGTCAACGAGCACACCCTCAAGGAGATGGACCTCCTGGTGGCGGAGGGCGTCACCTCCTTCAAGCTGTTCACCGCCTACCCCGGCGTCTTCTACAGCGACGACGGACAGATCCTGCGTGCCATGCAGCAGTCCGCCGACAACGGCGGGCTGATCATGATGCACGCCGAGAACGGCATCGCCATCGACGTCCTCGTCGAACAGGCGCTGGCCGCGGGCCGGACCGATCCGCGCTACCACGGCGAGGTCCGCCGGGTCCTCCTGGAGGCCGAGGCCACCCACCGCACCATCCAGCTGGCGCGGGTGGCCGGCGCCCCGCTCTATGTCGTCCATGTCTCCGCCGAGGAAGCCCTCGCCGAGATCGCCCAGGCCCGCGACAAGGGCCTGAACGTCTTCGGCGAGACCTGTCCGCAGTACCTGTTCCTGTCCACCGACAACCTCGCCGAGCCGGACTTCGAGGGCGCCAAGTACGTGTGCTCCACGCCGCTGCGGCCGCGTGAGCACCAGGCGGCGCTGTGGCGCGGGCTGCGCACCAACGACCTCCAGGTGGTCTCGACCGACCACTGCCCGTTCTGCTTCCAGGGGCAGAAGGAGCTCGGCCGCGGCGACTTCTCCAAGATCCCGAACGGGATGCCGGGCGTGGAGAACCGGATGGACCTCCTCCACCAAGGGGTCGTGGAGGGCCGTATCAGCCGCCGCCGCTGGATCGAGATCGCCTGCGCGACCCCGGCCCGGATGTTCGGCCTCTACCCGAAGAAGGGCACCCTCGCCCCCGGCTCCGACGCCGACCTCGTCATCTACGACCCCACCGTCGAGCAGACCGTCTCCGCCGAGACCCACCACATGAACGTCGACTACTCGCCGTACGAGGGCAAACAGCTCACCGGACAGGTCGAAACCGTCCTCTCCCGCGGTGAACTCGTCCTCGACCGGCGGGAGTTCACCGGACGCGCGGGACACGGGCAGTACATCCCGCGCGGCACCTGCCAGTACCTCATCTAAGGAGCGCCGCTGTGGACTTCGGAGTTGTCCTGCAGGCCGACCCGCCCGCTTCCGCCGTTGTGTCCCTGATGCGCCGCGCCGAGCGCAACGGGTTCCGCTACGGCTGGACCTTCGACTCGACCGTGCTGTGGCAGGAACCGTTCGTCATCTACAGCCGCGTTCTGGAACACACCGAGCGTCTGATCGTCGGCCCGATGGTCACCAACCCCTCCACCCGCACCCCGGAGGTCACCGCCTCCACCTTCGCCACCCTCAACGAGATGTACGGCAACCGCACCGTCTGCGGCATCGGGCGCGGCGACTCCGCGATGCGGGTGGCCGGGCGCCCGCCCAACACCCTTGCCCGGCTGGGCCAGGCGATCGGAGTCATCCGTGATCTGGCCGAGGGGCGGGAGGCGTACGTCGGCGAACACCGGATCAAGATCCCCTGGATCAAGGACGGCAAGCTGCCGGTCTGGATGGCCGCCTATGGCCCCAAGGCCCTTGCCATGGCGGGCCAGTTGGCCGACGGATTCATCCTCCAGCTCGCCGACCCCTTCCTCACCGAGTGGATGATCAAGGCCGTACGGCAGGCCGCGGTGGACGCCGGCCGCGATCCCGCCGAGGTGACGATCTGTGTCGCCGCCCCCGCCTACGTGGGCGAGGACCTCGCACACGCCCGTGAGCAGTGCCGCTGGTTCGGGGGCATGGTCGGCAACCACGTCGCCGACCTCGTCGCACACTACGGCGAGCACTCCGGCATGGTGCCGGACGAGCTGACCGCGTACATCGAGTCCCGGGAGGGCTACGACTACGCCCACCACGGCCGGTCGGGCAACCCGGACGCCGGCTTCGTGTCGGACACCGTCATCGACCGTTTCTGTCTGCTCGGCCCGGCCGCCGCGCACATCGAAAAGCTGCGGCAGCTCCAGGCGCTGGGCGTGGACCAGTTCGCGCTCTACGCCATGCACGACGCCAAGGAATCCACCATCGACGCCTACGGAGCAGAGGTCCTTCCCGCGTTCGCCGACTGAACGGGGCCCGGTGCGCGGCGCGTTGATGCCTTGCGCGCGTCGCGCCCGGGCCGCCCGCCGGGCGCGGCGACCGAGCCCTCCGCCGCGCCGGCCGGCGACCGGCGGCCCGCACCCGGACGAAAGGTCCCCGCATGTCCGCGCCCTCCTCACCCGTGCCGCCGGAACTCCCCATAACACCAGCGGGCCAGATCACTGCCCCGGACGGCCGCGTCGAACCGGCGCCGGGCGCCATCGCCCCGCACGGCCGGTACGTCAATGCCGATCTGCGCCCCGTGCCGCTGGCCGAACGCCGCTGGACCACCTACAACTTCGCGGCCCTGTGGGTCGGCATGGCCCACAACATCCCCTCCTGGACCCTCGCCTCCGGCCTGGTCGCGCTCGGCATGGACTGGAAGCAGGCGGTCCTGACCATCGCGCTGGCGAACCTCGTCGTCCTGGTCCCGATGCTGCTCACCGGGCATGCCGGCCCCAAGTACGGCATCCCCTTCCCGGTGCTCGCACGGGCGTCGTTCGGGCTGCGCGGCGCCAACCTGCCCGCGCTGGTGCGCGCCGCCGTGGCCTGCTGCTGGTTCGGCATCCAGACCTGGATCGGCGGCCAGGGCATCTACATCCTGCTGGGCAAGGTCTTCGGCGGCGGCTGGGCCGGGGTCACGGAAATCGCCGGCTACCCCTGGACCCTCTGGCTGTGCTTCCTGGTCTTCTGGGTCGTCGAACTCGCCATCATCTACCGGGGCATGGAGACCCTCCGCCGCTTCGAGAACTGGGCCGCGCCCTTCGTCATCGTCGGCGCGCTGGCGCTGCTCGGCTGGATGGCGGCCAAGGCGGGCGGATTCGGCCCGCTGCTGGACCAGCCGAGCACACTGGGCTGGGGCGAGGACTTCTGGCCCGTCTTCTTCCCGTCCCTCATGGGCATGATCGGTTTCTGGGCCACCCTCTCCCTCAACATCCCCGACTTCACCCGCTTCGGGGCCGGTCAGCGGGCCCAGGTCTGGGGACAGTCCCTGGGACTGCCGACCACGATGACCGCGTTCGCCCTGCTCTCCGTACTGGTCACCTCGGGCTCGCAGGCGGTGTACGGGGCGCCGATCTGGGACCCGGTCGCGCTGGCCGGCAAGGCCGACAATGTCTTCGGCCTGCTCTTCGCGCTGGTCACCGTCCTGATCGCGACCATCTCCGTCAATATCGCGGCCAATGTCGTCTCGCCCGCCTACGACCTGGCCCATCTGGCGCCGAAATTCATCAACTTCCGTACGGGCGCGCTGATCACCGGCGTGATCGGCGTGATCATCCTGCCGTGGAAGCTCACCGCCACCCCCGAGCTGTACATCTTCACCTGGCTCGGAGTGGTCGGCGGACTGCTCGGCACCGTGGCCGGCATCCTCATCGCCGACTACTGGATCATCCGCCGCACCGTCCTCGACCTCGCCGATCTCTACCGCCCCGGCGGCCACTACTGGTACACGGCCGGCTGGAACTGGCGAGCCGTCCTCGCCTTCGTCATCGGCGGACTCCTGGCGGTCGGCGGCTCCTACTCGCACCCCGGCAAGGGCCCCTTCCCCACCGACGGTCTCCTCCCCTTCCTCAAACCGCTGGCCGACTACGGCTGGGCGGTGGGGCTCGCCACGGCGCTGGCGCTCTATACGGTGCTGATGATGCCGGGCATGAGGAGCCGTAAAGGCCCTGGGCGTATTGATCACGAGCGTTGTTAACAGCCGGTGAGCTGTGGCCGGGGCCGCAGCCGCCGACCCCGGACGGTGGCCCTGGCGCCGCCATCAACCTCGCCCGCCTCGATGCCTGGCTCAGCGGCGGGCCCCTGGCCCGCACGCGCACCTCACCCTTCGCAGTACTCCGCCCCGCTGGTGAGATCCAGCGGGGCGGATTTACCCACAGTGTCTGGACTTCCGGAGGGAGCCGACTGCGTTTCGGCGCACGAACCTACGCGGGGAATTCCCCTGTCTGCACGCCGGTGACGAAGGCTGACCACGCGGTCGGCTCGAACATCAGGGCCGGGCCGTTCGGGTCTTTGCTGTCCCGGACGGGAACGGTGCCGTGGGCGCTGACGTGCGCCGGGGACCACTCCAGGCAGTCGCCACCGTCTTGGCTGCTGTAGCTGGACTTGACCCAGAGGTGAGTCAGGGGGGTCACGATGCCTCCATAAGCTTGCGGATCAGGCTGGCGGATGCGTCACGCGAAAGAGCTGAAGCGGTGAGGACATCGTAAGACCGTGCGAGGAGCCGCACCGTGGAGGGATCTTCGATGATCGTTCCTGATCTGATGCCCTCCGTGTAGATCACGGGCGGGTCGTCCGCGGTGGTCAGAATGGACATGGATCCGTCCATGAGCCCGTGAGTCTCCGCACTTAAAGGCATTACCTGTAGCACGGTGGTTCGCCTGGAACCGTGGGTGAGCAACGCGGAGAGCTGTTCCCGCATCACGTCGGGGCCCCCGACGTTCCGCCGAAGCACGGACTCACAGATGACCACGGAGAAGTCCGGCGGGGAATTGCCCTTCAGTACTTCCTGTCGCGCCATTCGCGCCCGGACCAGCGTGGCCACTTCGTCGTCACTGGCCCGCGGGTCACCCTCACGGAGAAGGGCCCGCGCGTACGGCGCTGTCTGAAGGAGTCCAGGCACCACCGTGGGCGACCACGCCGAAATGCTGACCGCCTTTGGCTCCAGCTCAATCCGTCGGCGGGAGTGCACCGGGAAAGTCTGGGCGGTGATCTCCTCATGGAGCCGCTTGAACAGTCCGTCTGTTGAGAAAACCTGGTCCAACCGGGCAGGGAGCCCTGGCGGGATGAGGCCCACGCACGTCTCCAACCGGCTGATCGTGCTCTTTGATGTGCTGGCCAGCTTGGCCAGTTGAGTCTGGTTCAGGGGTCCTTGTGGGTGCAGCTCTCTGGCGCTCCGGCACTCCTCCGCGAACTGCCGGCGCGGGTCGTATGCGCCCTCTGCGCCCCCTGTTTCGTCTCCGATAGCGTCCATAACTCCCCCTGACCATTGACCTGGTCACTGACGGTCGTAGCGGCGTTTAGGCCGGTCAGCGGCGTACGCATATGCCAGCCTGACCAACGCCCAGGTTGGGCGCTGAATCCCTCCTCACAGTACTGATTCCTGCCCCATTCTTGTCACCAACCAGCCACACACAGTGAGGGGTTCGGATGGCTGAGCAATGCGCATCAACGTCCACCGGCGGAGAGGTCCTGGGTGTCGCCGTAGCTGGAGCGCCAGCGGGACGGGTGTTGGTCGGCTCGAAGCTGGAGCCCGTTCCTGTTCCGGGGTGCGACGTGTGCGAATCCTGCGACAAGGAGCGGGAGGTGGCCCGCCTGGCGGGCCGTTCACTGGAGGTCCGGAGCCTCAACGGGGTGATCGCGGGCCATCCCCACGGAAGGGAGGTACGGGCGTGATCAAGGTAGAGGCACCACGCGCGTTCTACACATCGCCCCAACAGATCAGGATCGGAAGCGTCGTCTTCGACCGGGACGCCGACATGGTGGCCGTGGTGCGTGACGTGAAGGGCCTGATGGTCGACCTGGAACGGCCCACGGGCCTTGCCTGGGGCGTGGCATACGGCCGTCTGCGACCGGGGTCGGAGCGCGAAGGGCGACAGCTCCGGGCCCTGGCGAAGCTCCAGCGGGTCCGGCGACGGGGCATGCCGTGAACTGCACCAAGTGTGTAGAGCTGCAACGTGATTTGGAGGCGGCCGAACGGGCCGGTGACCGGACGAAGGCGGTGGACTGCCGAGTGCTGCTCCGGCGTCACCCGCAGCACGACGGGGTGGCCGTGGAGATCGGTGCGCTACCGCGGACGAGGGGCGACGAGAAACGAGCCGGCCGCTTGGTGCCCGCAAGCCACGGGGCGACATGAAGAAGACCAGAGTCGTGGCCAAGGACGACCGTGACGCGGGCAAACAACGCGCAGAAAGGGACGCCCTGTTGGCCAGGATGCGGGAGCGCATCCACGGCAAGCCGGATGCAGGCCGAACCATCACCAGGAAATCAACAGGAGGAAACGTGATCACGATCCTTGCGAACAACGGTGGCGACAAGCTCCCGGGTGAGCCGTGGCCGGGCCCGCAGCCGTCCCCGACCCCGGACGGTGGCCCCGGCGTCCCCAACCCGCCCAAGGTTGCGTGAGCAGTGACCACCGACGCACACAAGGAGCGCCCCAGCCTGGACGGGTTGGGGCGTGCCCTCATGTCTTCCGGGGCCCTCTCCTCCGACTGGGCCCCCTCGTACGCGGCCGTTCCCCGCTCCACCGTGTTGCCGGACCTCATGTGGCCGTTCGACATGGCGGTCGGACGGAGCGTGGCCGTTTCCAGGGCGGACGACCCCGCCAAGTGGCAGGAGTATGCGGACTCCGACGTACCGATCGTCACCCAGTGGGACGACGGGAAGCACACCGGCACCGAACCGGGCCACGTCCCCACCAGCTCAGCGTCCATGCCCTCCGTGGTGTTCCGGATGCTCCAGGACCTGGACCTCCAGCCGGGCCACAAGGCACTGGAGATCGGCACCGCCACCACCTGGAATGCCTTGCTCATGGCCCACCGTGCGGGGCCGGCGTGCGTGACCACGGTGGAGGTGGACCGGGCGGTGGCCACGACCGCCATGGCGACGGTGGAGCGGCTGGGAATCCCCCTTCACGTTGTCCACGGCGACGGGTTCCAGGGCTACTTGGAAGGGGCGCCGTATGACCGGGTGATCGCTACGTGTGGTCTCCGGTCCATCCCGTTCGCGTGGGTGGAGCAGTGCCGGCCCGGCGGGGGCATCGTGGTTCCGTGGGGGACGAACTACAGCCACGCCGACGCCGTGGCCCGACTGGTCGTGGCCCCGGACGGAGCGAGCGCGTCCGGGAAGTTCACCGGCCCCGTGGAGTTCATGAAGCTCCGGTCCCAGCGGTTTGCCCAGCGGGCGCATTCCGATTACGTAGAGGGGAGCGTGGCGGACGGCGACGAGTCATCCACGACGATCACGGAAGCGGAGTTCGTCGGGGACCAGTTCGGCCCGGAGCGGTTCGCCATGGGGCTCCGCGTCCCCCAGTGTTCGTACGTCGTGGCGAACAAGAGCGACGGCGCACGGCCGGTCTGGTTCTACAGCCTGAGTGACAACTCATGGGCGTGTGTGCAGTTCCGCGACGGGAAGCCGGCCCGTGTGTGGCAACAAGGCCCCCGCCGGCTCTGGGATCACGTGGAGAACGCGTTCCGCTGGTGGGTCCACCGCGGAAAGCCGGACCACACCCGGTTCGGCCTGACCGTGACCGCCGAGGGCGAAAGGGTGTGGCTGGACGATCCGGCCGACTCCTGGGCTCTTTGAGACTGCCCCGTCCGTGTGCTGCCCGCGTGGTGCATGGGCGGGGCCCTTTCCCCTGTCCGGCTGTGTCCGCCTTGATGCGGCCGGGCAGCGGGCGGACGGCCGCGGACACGACGAGGGACCCGCCCTCCACGAAGGAAGGTGGGCCTTGACAGGTCCGGGCGTATCCCGGCTACCCGGGAGTGCACCGATGCCCCTGCCACCTGCTCATCGGACAAGTGGGCAAGTTTGGGCAAGTTCCTTTTGCCCGTGGGCCGTCCATAGCAAGCTCTGTCACAGAGATCGTCATCTCCGACCGAGGAGGACATCATGACTCTGCACAAACTCGGCAAGGACCCCGAGAGCCCCAGCGGGGGGTCTCCCACGATCTACCTGGATGACGCAAAAGATACGTACCTGGTCCAAGGGCTGAAGGTCGAGGACGCAGACCGCCTGACTCAACTGGACCTTCCCACTCATGAGACGGTGGTCGAGATCCCCCGACGCATGGTGCAGTTCTTTTTGGAGGTGAAGGGTGACGCAGGCCCCGACGTTTGATTCCCTGTTCCGCAACTGCCAACGCTCGGCAGTCCACTTGGAGATGCGGGACGGGTACATGAGGTCCGATCCCGCCTTCATCGACTGGGCCGCGGGGAAGGCCATCGACCCCGCAGAACGTTGGCGAGGCTGGCTCGACATCGTGAAGGAGGCGACAGGACGAGGAGTATCGGTCCGTCGCGCACGCATCGTCTCGGAGCCCGTCTCCGACTACATCCGCTTCGAGCACTCGGTCACCGACGGGCTCAACATCAACGCGGGAGAAGAAGTCGGCTGGCTGCCACGCCAGCAGGCGACGGAACTGGCTCTGCCGGGCAATGACTTCTGGGTCTTCGACGACAAGGCGGTGCTGGTCAACCACTTCGATGGTGATGGCGACTCGCTGGAGCACGAGTACACCGAGGACCCCCAGTTGGCATCCTTCCTCTCCTCAGCGTTCGAGAAGGTCTGGGACAAGGCTGTCCCCCACGCGCAGTACCGGTTGGTGTGACGACGGGACAGCCTGAAGCACAGTGGCCACTCCACCTTCCTCCTCCGCAGTAAGAGAGGCACGAGAATCCTTCGGCCGGCGCCTGCGCGAGATCCGGAAAGACTCCGGACTCACCGCGCGGGCGCTGTCCGCGCTCGCAGGCTGGCACGAATCCAAGTGCTCGAAGATCGAAAGCGGGACCAGGCCACCGTCATTCGATGACATTCGTGCCTACGCTGAACACTGCGGAGTTCCGCACCTCGCCAACGACCTGATCGACACCGCACGCGGCATCGATGGCATGTACGTCGAGTGGTGCCAACTGGAACGGTCAGGACTGCGCCGAGCCCAAGAGTCGGTGCTCCCTGTCTGGGAGCGCACGCTCCGCTACCGCATCTACTCCTCGTGGCTCATCCCAGGCCCGGTGCAGACCGAGGCATATATTCGAGCCCTCCTGACCTCGATCCGCGACCGGCGCCAACTCATCGATGACGTTGAGGAGGCAGTGCGCGTTCGCCTCGACAAGCAGCACATCGTGCACGAGGGCAATCACCGATTCTCGATCATCTTGGAAGAGTCTGCCCTCCGGTACCGGATCGGCGGAGTCGAGACGATGGCCGGCCAACTGGGGCACCTGCTCACTGTCTCAACGCTGCCGTCCGTAAGCCTCGGCGTCATTCCCTTGACAGCTGATCGCTCAGGGCTGTGGCCCGTGGAAGGCTTTTTCCTCTTCGATGACGCACAAGCGAACGTCGAGCTGATCTCAGCTCATCTGACCATCGTGCAGCGACATGAAATCGGCCTGTACGCGGATACGTTCACCACCCTTGCTGAGCAAGCCGTATATGGGGCAGGGGCGCGCAGCCTCATCACGCAAGCGATTGACGCTCTCGGGTGATCGTGGGCAAGTTCGGGCACACTCGTTGAGCCCGTCTTGCCCGCAGCCGTTGACTGAACCGAGACAACGTGCGAGGCGAACGGCGGAGGGCCATGAGCACCCCGATTCGGGTACACCCAACAACTCGTGGAACTGCCCCTGGACGGCTGGCTGCTGGAAGGGCTAGGAGCCCCCGGTTACAAACAGTGCGCTGCCTCGGACGAAATGCGTATTCGGGCGCTCAAGCGGAAGGACTGGCCGGTCGCACGCGCCGTCGCCCGGGACATCCGAAGCCATGTCGCGCATGGGCAAAGGGCGCCAATGACTCCCACCCCGGCCGCAGAAACCTGGACAGTCGAGCAGCCGGGGCGGAGAGCAAGTGATCCACGGCCGACCCCCTGAGCGTCGCAGGTCGGCCCCTCCCGGAGAAGGGAAGGAACACCATGACAGTCGTTTTGGAGCAACCGGTCAAGGCCCGGCAAGGCCGCGACCTCGTTACACCGGAGCTGTTTGAGCGCCTGGTGGACTTCTGCGCCGACGAGTACGGCCTCGAACGCTCCGTCGCAGAGCGCGTTCAGAGCGAGGCCATCGCGATGTGCCACGTCATGGGCATTACCCAGGCCGGTGACGACATGGCCCCGAGCAAGCAGGTGGATTCCGGCTGGCACACCTTCATGCTCCACACCGAGGAGTACGCCAGCTGGTGTCAGCAGAACTTCGGCTACTTCCTGCACCACAGGCCCAACAGCAAGATTCGGACGGAGGGCTTGATGGCCGATGTGGTCGGACGCATCAAAGCGCAGGGGTTCGAGGTGGATGAGCGGCTGTGGGGCACCACGGCCGACTGCAATCCTCCCGCCTGCTGTGGTGACGGCCCCTGCTGCTAGGTAGTTCACGCCGGCGCCCGGGCTCTCAGCCCGGGCGCCAGTCATTTCCCTGGAGAGGAAATTTCATGCCGGCATCCCATCAGGGCACTGGCAGAGTGACGGCGTTCTCGATGTTCGGGCCGGTTTTCGGCTATGCGTCCACACTCGTTGATGGCCGTCAGACTGCATATGTCGGCCCGCTTACGCCGGGCGTGCGGTGGCCGAAACTGTGGAAAATGGCGACTCGATGCTGTCGCGCGACAGCGCAGGATCGCGAAAAGGCGCAATGGATCATCACGCAAGCATCTCGCGCCTTCATCATGCAAGCCGACCTCGTTGTGAAGCTGCCCCATGCCGCTTGGCACATGGAACCCGGAGAACGCCGAATTGATGTTGTCGATTGGTCAAACCATCACGCACTCGTCGTGGGGAACATGGTCGTACACGCCCTCACGCCAGAGCAGGTGGCAATGAAGCACACCTATTACCCCCAATACTTCGAATGCTGCTGATGAGCAGTGGTCGGTGCTGGAGTCGTTGCTGCCTGCGGTGGGCATAAGTCGCAGGTGGCCTGGCTGTCGGCGGCTGGTAGACGGTGTGCGGTGGTGGGTTCGGACCGGAGTTCCGTGGCGGGACCTGCCGTTTGAGTACGGACCGTGGCAGACGGTGTATGGACTGTTCCGGAGATGGCAGCGTCGGGGTGTGTGGGCCCGGCTGCTCACGTTGTTGCAGGCGAGGGCTGATGCGGCCGGGCTGATCTTCTGGGAGGTCAATGTCGACTCCACCATCTGCCGGGCACACCGGCATGCTGCCGGTGCCCGCCAACGCGGTGCTGTGCAGAAGGAACCGCCGGGCGGAGTGAGCGCCGAATCTGAAGACCATGGACTGGGCAGGTCGCGAGGCGGGTTCACCACGAAGATTCATCTGGCGTGTGAGCAGGGACAGAAGCCGTTGTCGCTGCTGATCACCGCTGGCAGCGCGGTGGCAGTCCGCAGTTCGAGCCGGTCCTGAACGCGATCGGGGTGCCAGGCCCGGCACGCGGTCGAATGCGGGATCAGCCGTCTCAAGCAGCACCGGGCCGTGGCGACCCGGTTCGACAAACTTGCGGTTCGGTTCGAGGCGACGGTTCAGGTCGCGGCGATTCATCAGTGGCTGTGAACCCTCAGTCTGCCGTCGTGCGGATGCCCCGGCAGGAAAGGACGGGCCTGCGGTCATTACGGAGGAAGGGCGCATTTCCTGGCATTGGCGCGGGGCGGTGTGTATCGGGTTGCACCTTCCGTAGCGGCATGTGGTCCGGTGGACTTACGTCCCGATCCCTTGAGGAAAGGTCCCTGCTCATGCATTCGTCCTTCATGCCACCCCGCCAGGTCAAGATCGGTGACGCGGCGGCCTTCGCCGGCAGCACGCCACGGGCGATTCGCCATTACCACGAGATCGGCCTGCTCCCCGAGCCTGAGAGGGGCGGCGATGACCGCCGCCGCTACGGGTACGAGGACATGATCCGCCTGCTGTGGATTCGCAAGATGGCCGACGCCGGGATCGCCCTGGACGACATCCGTGACGCCTTTACCACCGGCACGGCTTCCGTCGGTGCGGACAGCGGAGACGGTATCGCGGGCATTCTGGAGCGGTTGGAGGAAACCCTCACCGAGCAGGAGGCGGAATTGCGGCGGCAACGGACCGCCGTGCAGCGGATGCGCACCGAAGGAAGCCGGATGGGTCTGCTCTCCGACTTCGTCACCGAACGCCTCAAGAGCCTGCCCGAGGGCTCTCTGCGTCAGGCGGACCTGGACAGTCTGCTGGTCACCGAGCGGATCTTCGGCCCGCTCGGCGCGGCCGTCCAGGCCACCCGCTTCGTCGTCCTGGCCACGCATCCCACTCTGCGGGAGGACTCCGACCGCATCGATGACGCCGAGGAGGCACTCGATGACAGCGTCGCCGTCGATGATCCACGGGTGGCTCAAGTGGCCGTCGAGCGGCACGCCTTCGAAAGCGCCCTGCAGGCCGTCATCGAGGAGTCCGGCCTGGGGAAGGACGACGATGCCCTCTTCGACGCCTGGGACACTTTGCACCCTGCTACCGCCGATGACGGCGAGGACGAGGCCGACCTCAGCTCTGGCAGGCGGGAGGCTGACTCCATGAGCGTGTTCGAAGCCATCGGCAAGATGCCCTACGACTTCTCCCCAGCCCGCCTGCGCTGTATGGAACTGACCGAAGAACTATCCGCCCAAGACTCACCCGCTACCTAAAACACGGCCTAGGGCACCCGGCCGAGCCACTCGCGCGAGCTGAATTTGCCCGCCGCCAGCTCCTGCGCACGTGCCAGCTCCGCGTCCGAGGCCATGCCGTCCGAACCGCCGTAGCGTGCCCGGAACGACGCGATCATGCGCTCGATGACCTCGGCGCGGGGCAGCCCGGTTTGCCGCCGCAGTGGATCCACCCGCTTCCGGGCGCTGGTGATGCCCTTGTCCGACAGCTTTTCCTTGCCGATCCGCAGCACCTCGGTCATCTTGCCGGCGTCGATGTCGTACGACATGGTCACGTGGTGCAGTACCGCCCCGGCGCCCGAGGCGAACCGCTTCTGCGCCGCTCCCGCGATCTTCCCGGCTTCCGTTGCGATGTCGTTCAGCGGCTTGTACCAGGCCTTGATGCCCATATCGCCCAGCGCCGCCAGTACCCAGTCGTCCAGATACGCATAGCTCTCCGCGAAGGACAGGCCCTGCACCAGGGACTGCGGCACACTCAGCGAGTACGTGATGGTGTTGCCCGGCTCCACGAACATCGCGCCACCGCCGCTGATCCGCCGGACGACGGTGACACCGTGCCGCTCGGCGCCCCGCTCGTCGACCTCGTTGCGCAGCGACTGGAAGCTGCCGATGATCACCGCGGGCCGGTCCCACTCCCAGACCCGGAGCGTCGGGGGCCGCCGCCCCGCCGCGACCTCGCTCGTCAGCACCTCGTCCAACGCCATGTGCAGCGCCGGGGGTTGCGGGCCCGCATGGATGATCTGCCAGTCGAAGTCGGTCCACTCGGCGGCATCCGCGACCGCCCGCCGCACCGCGATGCCCACCGCCTCGCTGCTGAACCCGAACAGGGCGGCACCGGCGGGCAGCGCCGCATCGATCCGCGCCGCCAGGTCCCGGGCCGCGGTGTCCGCCGGAGCACCCTCCAACGCGCCGTTGATGGCCTCCAGCGCCTCGTCCGGTTCCAGGAAGAAGTCCCCGGCGACCCGGACCCCGCGCAGCACTCCGCCCACCACCGCGAGATCGACCACCACGAGCTTGCCACCCGGCACCTTGTACTCACCGTGATGCCTGCCCTGCATGTCGCCTCCCCCTCCCACGGAACCGCTGAGCTCTCTCACGGGCGCGCCGCCAGCCCCTCCAGCAGCCGGGGCAGCGCACTGCCGATCGGCTCGCGGATCACCTCGGCGGCGAGCTCGTCGTACGGCGTCGGCGCGGCGTTGACGATGATCAGCCGTGCGCCGTGTTCGGCGGCCACCCCCGCGAGCGAGGCGGCCGGCTGCACCTGCAGTGTCGTACCGACCGCGAGGAAGATCTCCGCCGCCTTCGCCACGCCCAGTGCCGTACCGAGCACCTGCGGGTCCAGCCGCTCACCGAACATCACCGTCGCCGACTTCAGAATCCCGCCGCACACCAGACACGCCGGATCCGGCTCGCCCGCGGCCACCCGCGCCAGCGCCTCCTCCATCGAGGACCGGGCATGACACCGGGTGCAGATCACCTTGCGTACCGTGCCGTGCAGTTCGAGCACCTTGCGTTCGGGCATCCCGGCGCGCTGATGCAGTCCGTCGACGTTCTGCGTGATCACCCGCACCGGTGTCCCGGACCGCTCCAGCCTGGCCACCGCCTCGTGCGCGGCATTCGGCCGCGCCCGGAACGCCGGGCTCTCCTGCCGCATCCGCCACGACCGCCGCCGGATCTCCGGATCGCCCATGTACGTGTCGTACGTGACCAGCTTCTCCGCCTCCGGGTCCCGCCGCCACAGTCCGTTCGGCCCGCGGTAGTCGGGGATCCCGGAGTCGGTGGAGACACCCGCTCCGGTGAGGATCGCGACGAGCGGGCGGCGGGGCGGCTGGTCGGGGGAGGGGGCGGTACCGGTCATGGTGCGAGCGTACGCAGTCCCTGTGCGGTGCGTCGTGTCAGTTTTCGGTGTCCGGGTGCCAGCCGGGGGCGTGCCGGCGGGCGAGTGCGTCCCAGGCGGGGGAGCCGCCGGGGAGGGGCCAGCCGCGGGTGAGATGACCGCCGGAGTGGGCCTCGTGCAGCAGCTGCGCCAGCCGCCGCCCCTCGTTGGCGATCTTGTACGGCGCGAGGGGATCACCGGCGTCCCGCTGCCGCTGGAGAGACGCGATGCGTTCCTCGTAGGCCCGGAGATCCGGCTGGGCCAGGAGGGCGTGCAACTCGGGCAGTCCCGCGCGGTTCAGCCGCAGCACGGGCGGGCGGCCGCCCTCGGCGAGCGCGGCCGCGAGCCGGTCGTGGCCGTCCAGCACCACACTGGTGTCGAGCGCGCTGATCCCCCACAGCACCACCGGTGGCAGCACCCCCTCGCGGTACTGGCGCCGGCAGGCCTTCACCCGTGGGGCATCCGGGGCGGACAGCGGACGCAACGGCAGGAGGTCCCGGCTGTCGTGCGCGGGGCTTCCGCAGAACCAGGCGATATGGCCGCGGTCCGGATCGTGCTGCGCCAGCGTTTCCCAGTAGGCGTCGACCGCGTAAGGGGACATGCCCGGCCGCAGATGCCAATCCCCTTCATGCAGCGGCCCGTTGCCGCTCTCCCGCAGCGCACTCGCGAAGTGATGTGCCCACCGGGCGAACCAGGCGTCGTCGTCCGGGCAGGCCTCCCGGTAGGTACGGGCCGTCTCGGCGCGCAACGGAGGTATCGGCGAGGTGTACCGGCCGGTGCGCGCATAGTGCACCCCGTGATGGGTGACGCGCTGCCGCGCCAGCAGGACGACCTGGTCTCCCTGGAGGAGCACCAGCCGCCGCCCGTCGGCGACTTCGGCCCGGAGCGGGGGACGGGCCGGTCCGTCCACGCCCAGTGCCAGCCCTTCCCAGCGGACACCCTCGGCGGAGCGGGGGAGCGTGGTGCGCTTCATGGGTGTCGCCTCGCTTCTTCGGGGGGCAGGGGGCAGGAGGGGCTCCGGGAGTCCGGGACGCCCGGCTACCGGGACCGGGACCGGGACCGGGACCGGACATGAGCCTAAGGCCCGCGGCCGGGACGGTCGTACGTACGATCGCGAAGGGCCCGGCCGACGGGAGCGGCCGCCCCGCGCCCACCGCACCGCCTTCCCACCGCACCCGAGGAGTCACCGTGTTCACCACCCGCCCGACCCTCCAAGGCACCTTCGGTATGGCCTCCACGACGCACTGGCTGGCGTCCCAGTCCGCGATGGCCGTCCTGGAGGACGGCGGGAACGCCTATGACGCAGCGGTGGCCGCGGGGTTCGTGCTGCATGTGGTGGAGCCGCATCTGAACGGGCCGGCGGGTGAGGTGCCGATCATCCTGGCGCCCGCGGACGGGCCCGTGCGGGTGCTGTGCGGCCAGGGCCCGGCGCCGGCCGGTGCGAGCGTGGCGCACTACACCTCACTGGGGCTCGACCTGGTGCCCGGCACCGGACCGCTCGCCGCCGCGGTCCCGGGCGCCTTCGACGCCTGGATGCTGCTGCTGCGCGACCACGGCAGCAAGTCCCTCGCCGAGGTGCTGCGGTACGCCATCGGCTACGCCGAGCACGGCCATCCCGCCGTCGAACGGATCGGTGAGACCGTCGAGACGGTCCGTGCACTGTTCGAGACGGAGTGGCTCTCCTCCGCCGAGATCTACCTTCCCGACGGCCGGCCCGTCGCCCCCGGAGGGCTGCTCAGGAACCGTCCGCTGGCCGCCACCTGGCGCCGGCTGACCGCCGAGGCGGAGGCCGCCGCGACGGGCCGCGAGGCGCAGATCGAGGCCGCCCGCCGCATCTGGCGGGAGGGCTTCATCGGTGAGGCCCTCGCCGGCTTCGCGGCCCGGCCCGCCATGGACACCTCCGGTGAACGCCATGCGGGCACCCTCACCGGCGACGACCTGGCCGCCTTCTCCGCCACCTACGAGGCGCCCGTCACCCACGACTGGAACGGCTGGACCGTCGCCAAGGCCGGGGGCTGGTCCCAGGGCCCGGCCTTCCTCCAGCAACTCGCCTTGCTGCCACCGGAGTTGCCCGCGTACGGCAGCCCCGAGTACGTCCATCTGCTCATCGAGGGCTGCAAGCTGGCGATGGCCGACCGCGAGGCCTGGTACGGCGACGCCGCCGACGTACCGCTCGACACCCTGCTGAGCGACGGGTACAACGCCGACCGCCGGGCCCTGATCGGCGCGCAGGCCTCGTACGAGCTGCGCCCCGGCAGTCCGGACGGCCGCACCCCGCGGCTGAGCAAGCACGCGGCGGCGGCAGCGGCGGGCGTGGACGGCTTCGACGCGCTGGGAGTCGCCGGGAGCGGAGCGGGCGAGCCGACCGTCGCACAGGGGGTGCCGGGGACGGCCGGGCCCGGCGCGGTACCGGCGGATGTCGCCCCCGAGATCGACCGGAACGGTGCCACCCGCGGCGACACCTGCCATATCGACGTCGTCGACCGCTGGGGCAACCTGGTCTCCGCCACCCCGTCCGGTGGCTGGCTGCAGTCCAACCCCGTCGTCCCGGCGCTCGGCTTCCCGCTCGGCACCCGGCTGCAGATGGCCTGGCTGGAGGAGGGCCTGCCCAACTCGCTCACTCCGGGGCGCCGCCCCCGCACCACTCTCACCCCGTCCCTCGCACTGCGCGACGGGGTCCCGGTGATGGCCTTCGGGACGCCGGGCGGCGATCAGCAGGACCAGTGGCAGGTGCACTTCTTCCTGGCCGTGGCGCTGCGCGGGGCGGTCCGCGGCGGACTCGACCTGCAGGGCGCCGTCGACGCCCCGAACTGGCACAACGACTCCTTCCCCGGGTCCTTCTTCCCGCGCGGGATGCGGCCGGGGAGCGTGACCGTGGAGTCCCGGATCGGGCAGGGGACCATCGACGGGCTGCGCCGGCGTGGTCACCGCGTCACGGTGGGTGACGCCTGGTCCGAGGGCCGGCTGTGCGCGGTGGCGCGCGACCCGGAGTCCGGGGTGCTGTCCGCGGCGGCGAATCCGCGGGGGATGCAGGGGTACGCGGTCGGGCGCTGAGGCGCCCCGCCGGGGCCGGGGGCGGGTGCGCCGCTGGTGCGCACCGGGCGGCCCGGCGCCCGGCGGTGCCCGCCGCGGCATCCGGAATTCACCTGGAGTCCAGCCGTCGTGTCAGTGGCTCGTGTTTCGATGGACACATGATCGAAGCACTTCGTACCCAAGATTCGGGAGAGACCGCGATTACCCCGACTGCCACCACCCCGCCCGCCGCGACCCCGGCCACCGCCCCCGGCGAGCCGTCGCTCGACCTGTCCACGCTGGACCTGGCCGCCGTCGAGACCGCGATCCGCCGCGCAGCGGCCGACGAGATCGTGCCCCGCTTCCGGCAGCTCGCCGCCGAGGACATCGTCGAGAAGAACGGGCCGCACGACCTCGTCACGGTCGCCGACCGCCTCGCCGAGGAGCACCTCACCGCCTCCCTCACGGCCCTGCTGCCCGGCTCGCGGGTGGTCGGCGAGGAGGCGGTGCACGCCGACCCGCGGGTGCTCGACGCACTGCACGGTGACGACCCCGTCTGGATCGTCGACCCGGTCGACGGCACCCGCCAGTTCGTGCACGGCGACCCGGGCTTCTGCACGCTCGTGGCGCTCGCCCACCGCGGTGAGGTGCTGGCCTCCTGGACGTACGCCCCCGCACTCGGCCTGATGGCCATCGCCCGCCGCGGCGCCGGCGCCCAGCTGAACGGCGTACCGCTGCAGGCCGGCAGCCCGTCCTCCGGTGCGGTCCTCGATGTCGCCACGTCCCACTACGACTTCACCGACGACGAGCAGAAGCGGGTCCTCGCCACCCTGGAGACCGGCGGTATCGCCCCGCGCCCCTGTGGCTCGGCGGGCCTGGAGTATCTGCACATAGCCCGCGGCGAGATCGACGCCATCGCCTTCAGCTGGGAGAACGCCTGGGACCACGCGGCCGGGCTGCTGCTGGTCCATGAAGCGGGCGGCGCGAGCGGCACGGTAGCCGGCCGGCCGTTCCGTATCGAAGGCGGCAATGCGCTGCCCTTCACCGCGGCGCGGGACGCCGAAACGGCGCGGCGTATCCTCGGACTGCTGGCAGCCGCCAACTGACCCTCAAGGACGAGGGCCGGACGTGAGGGGAGTGGCGCAGGTGCCGAGGATGCTCGATGCCGTGGTGATCGGAGCGGGACCCAACGGCCTGACGGCGGCCGTCGAACTGGCCCGCCGCGGTATGTCCGTGGAAGTCTTCGAGGCCCGCGGCACCATCGGCGGCGGCGCCCGGACCGAGGAGCTGACCCTCCCCGGCTTCCGCCACGACCCCTGCTCGGCGGTGCACCCCACCGGCATCGGTTCACCCGCCTTCTCCGCCATGCCACTGGACCGCCACGGCCTCGAATGGCTGCACCCCGACCTCCCGATGGCGCATCCGTTCCCGGACGGCACGGCCGCCGTGCTCGCCCACTCCGTCGGCGAGACCGCCATGTCCCTCGGACCGCGCGACGCCGGGACCTACCGCAGGCTCATGGCGCCCTTCGTCGGCAAGTGGGACACCATGGCCCACGACTTCCTGCGCACCCAGTGGCTGGGCCTGCCGCAGGACCCGCTGACCTACGCCCGCTTCGGCCTGGTCGGGATGCAGCCGGTCAGCCTCCTCAACCGCCGTTTCCAGGACGAGAAGGCCCGCGGGCTGCTCGCCGGGCTCGGTGCCCACGCCAATGCCCCGCTCAGCGGCTTCGGGACCTCCGGTATGGCCCTGATGTTCGCGCTCGCCGCGCACCACAAGGGCTGGCCGGTGCCGCGCGGCGGCTCCCAGGCCATCTCCGACGCCCTCGCCGGGCTGCTGCGCGCCCATGGCGGAGTGGTGCACACCGACTTCGAGGTCAAGCGGCTGGACGATCTGCCGCCGGCCCGCGCGTATGTCTTCGACACCTCACCGACCGCGCTCGCCCGGATCGCCGGACTGGGCAATGCCTACCGCGACGTGAAGTACGGCCCCAGCGTCTTCAAAGTCGACTACGCGCTGTCGGCCCCGGCACCGTGGACCTCCAAGGAGGCCCGGCGCGCCGGCACCGTCCACATCGGCCCCACCAGCGGCGAGATCGGCGCCTCGCTCAACGCCGCCACCCACGGCCAGGACCCCTCCGTCCCCTTCCTGATCACCGCTCAGCCCAGCCTGATCGACCCCACCCGCGCCCCCGAGGGCAAGCACACCTTCTGGGCGTACGGCCATGTCCCCCACGGCTGGGAGGGCGACGCCACCGAGGTCGTCGAGCGGCAGATCGAGCGCTTCGCCCCCGGCTTCCGCGACCTCGTGCTGGCCCGTGCGGTAGCCGGCCCGCCGCAGATCGCCGCCCGCAACGCCAATTACGTCGGCGGCGACACCGCCACCGGTTCCGCGGCCGGCCTGCGCCTGCTCATCCGCCCCAAGCTCGCCCGGGTCCCCTACGAAACCGCGCACCCCGCCGTCTACCTCTGCTCCCAGGCCACCCCGCCCGGCCCCGGCGTCCACGGCATGTCGGGCCACTACGCCGCCAAGGCGGTCTGGCGCCGCCTGCGCGCCAACCACCGCTGACCAACGGCCCGTTCGGCGCCCCGCCGCACGGGCGGGCGCCCCGCAACCCCGCCCCGCACCCCGCCCCCGCTCGTCGTTACCCGCGGATCCGTGGGACACCGCCTAGGCTCAGCCACCATGAGCACCTCCCTCACCCTCATCCAGGGCGACATCACCGAACAAGCCGTGGACGCCGTGGTCAACGCAGCCAACTCGTCGCTCCTCGGCGGCGGGGGAGTGGACGGCGCGATCCACCGGCGCGGCGGTCCGGAGATCCTCGACGCGTGCCGCGACCTGCGTGCCGCGCAGTACGGCGGTGGCCTGCCCACCGGCCAGGCCGTCGCCACCACCGCCGGCCTGCTGCCGGCCCGCTGGGTCATCCACACCGTCGGCCCGGTGTACTCCGAGACCGAGGACCGCTCCGCCCTGCTCGCCTCCTGCTACCGGGAGTCCCTCCGGATCGCTGACGAACTGGGCGCGCGGACGGTCGCGTTCCCGGCCATCTCCACCGGCGTCTACCGGTGGCCGATGGAGGAGGCCGCCCGCATCGCGGTGGAGACCGTGCGGGACACGGAGACGGCGGTGGAAGAGGTGCGGTTCGTCCTCTTCGACGAGCAGGCGTACGCGGTGTTCGCCGCGCTCGTCGACTGACTACGGCAGAAACGGATGCCGCAGAAACGGATGCCGCGTGCCGAAGGCGCCTGCTCCCTGCACTGAGCCACCTCCACTGAGCCCCCCTCCACTGCGCGACGGGTGCTGAGCTACAGGTACCAAGATATGGGCGCTGACCTGCGAAAACGCAGGCTCAGTCGTTGCCCGGTCCGGCGGTCCTGGTCCGGTACGTGAGCCGGAGCGCCATGAGGGCGGAGACGGACTCCAGCCACCGGGCGACGTCCTGGTCGCCCTCCACGGTACGCACCAGGGACGCCGCCGACTGCAGCCAGTCACGTACCAGTTGTGCCGCGGCGTCGCCCGGCACCGGCTCAGGGAGCGTCGCGGCGTACGCGGTCCCGCCGCTGCGGACCACTTCGGCGAGGAAGGCGACCGCGCGCGGAAGGACGCCCTGCCGGTCGAGTACGACGGCGGCGCCCACCGCCCCGTCCCCGAAGAGCGTGGTGCGGTGCGAGCCACCGAATCCGATGCCGTAGCGCAGCAGCGCCGTGACATCCAGCGTGGCGAGTTCGTCGTCGGTCCTGCCCGGGGGAGGTGAGGGATGCATACCTGTCTCGGAATCGGTCACTTCACGGTGACGGTGTAGGTGTGGTAGGTCGGACGGCTCGATGCCGGTGCGGCCGTGGATCCGGCGGGCGGGGGCGGGGAAGCCGTTGCCGAGTCGTCGCCCTGGTCGATACAGGCGTGCACGGGGCAGTGGATCAGCCGGATCGTGGTGCTGCCCCGGCCGACGGCCTTGAAGCGGAAGAGCTGGCTGCCGCCGCTTGCCCCGTCCGCCTCGCTCCCCGAGTTCTCCTGATCCTCGCCCGCCGCGCGCACCACACGGGCGGCGGGCTTCGGCTCGGCCACGTACCAGCGTTCGCCGAGCGAGGCGTTGGAGGGCACGGACAGCGTGAACTCCTCGCCGGAGTCGGCCTCGATGGCGGTCTCGTCCGTGTCGTACGTGCTGGGACCCATGAGACCGCATCCGGTGAGGGCGGTGAGGACGGCGAGAGTGGTGAGGGCGGTGAGTGCCGGTGTGAGTGCCCGGCGAAGGGCGGTGCCCGGGAGTTGAGTACGCATCATGGATCGCTTCAGTCGGCGGGCAGGTGGACGGCGTAGGCGTCGGGCATGCGGTTGTCGGAGGCCTTGTCCATGCGGCCGTTGACGAAGTCGTCCTCACTGACCCAGGTGGTGGTGCCCCAGGGGTTGTAGACCTGGAGCATGTCGCCCTCCTGGCCGATGATCATCATCGCGTGACCGGAGCGCTCATCGTCCTTGTTGTACCCCTCGACGCCGATCGGCACCGGCTTGCCCTCGGCCACGGACTTCTCGATGTCCGGCAGCACATCGCGCCGGGCATCGGCGCTCCTGGTCTCCTGGAAGTCGTACGACGCTCCGGTGTGCGGGCTGATCTCCTTGTCGACCACGGTGGTCTTGCCGTCGTTGTCCATGCCGTTGGGGTGCCGGGAGAACGGGAAGTCATAGTCGTAGTTCCCGTCGCCCTCGTCGTGCACCCGCTGCTGTTCGGCGCCCAACCGGTCGCGGAACGCCCCGGGGTCGTCCTCCTGGCCGGACGGGCCGCCGGTGAGTTCAAGGGCGTAGACGGGGTCGACCATGGCCCGTGCGCTCACGGTGGAGGACGGAACGCAGGTGTTTCCGTCCTGCGACCACCGTTCGCCGTTGAAGGCCTGGTCGTCGGTGTTGTTGTTCCTGCCGTCCTTGGCGCGCCCCTCGTTGTCCATGCTGTCCGCGGCGGTGGTCACCGGGGTGAGGTGGCGCTGGAGCCAGGCCGGGTCCTTGCCATGGATCTTTCCCTGGAATTCCGACACGGCGTTCAGGTCGTACCCCGCGGCCAATGCCTTGACCAGGTAGGCGCGTTCCTGCGGCGACTTGGAGTCGGCGAGCATCCTGTCGAACGCGGCGCGGTCGCGGGCGCTCATCTTCTCCATGTACTGACCGGAGCGTTCGAGGTCGTTCGCGCTGAGCAGCTCGTTCATCTCCGCCGGACCGGAGGGGCCCGCGGTGTCCGCGAGGGCGAGTTTGTCGGCGGCGGAGAGGCCACTCGTGTGCATCTTGCCGGCCCGCGCCTCGGAGGCGAACTTGTTGAGGTCACGGGCGGCCGCGCGGGCCGCGTCGTCGGCGGACCGTGCCGCGGAGCGCATCTTGTCGACACCGGCACAGGCCACCGTGCCGGCCCGCCAGATCGCGTCCTCCTCCTCGTCGGTGTCCACCATGTTGTCGAAGAAGCCGTCCTCGGCACCGAGAATGGACAGTGCCTCGCGCAATTGGCCGCGGCCGGTCCCGTCCAGTTTCTGGGCGTCCTCGACCGCGTCACTCAGGGACAGCAGCGCATTGCCCCCCTTTTGCAGGGCTTCGGTCATCTGATGGGCCGCACGGGCCGCGGCCTGGACGACCTCGGACGCCGCCACGCCGGATTTCCCCACCCAGACCTCCGGCAGGCCCGACGTGGCCACCTGGTCGACCTTGACGGCGACCTCTTCGGCGGACTTCGACTGGGTGCGGTAGCGCTTGCCCAGCAGTTCGAGTGTGCCGGGGGAGCCGACCGGCGCCGGGACGGCGAGGGCGGTATTGATCTCGGCGATCATCTCGTTCTTGTCGTCGCAGTCGAGGAGCCGCTTGTAGCACTCCTCCAGCTTGGCGCGACGCTCCGTGGTGGATCCCTGCTCAGCCATCGAGTGTGGAAAGGCCTTTGTGTGCGATGCGGTCGGGGGACGGAAAGCGCGGGCCGGGCTCAGCCGAAGGGGGACGGGCCGGTCACGGCGGCAGGCCTCGTCGACACCTGGGAATCTCCGGCGCTCCCCGCCGAGTTGACCTGGGCGATCACTTCGTGGTCGGCCTGGTCGTAATTGGACCGGGAGGCACGGACTTTGCCGGCGAGTTCGTGGAGCGCGCTTTCGAGCGTCTTCGCCTCGTCCTGCCAGGCGGTGGAGAACGACCGGTAGGCGGGGCCGGAATCGGTGCCGCCGAGTATGTCGTCGTCGAAGCAGACCGCGTCGGCTATGGCGGACTTGATGTCGCCGGTATCGTCGCCCGCCGAGTCGAGCTTGTCCGCCTCGGCGTCCATACCGCCCTGTTGGACGTGGTATCCGGACTGGCCGGCCATCGCTCCCCCGAGTGTTCTGTGATGTCCGCACATGTGCGTCGGACGCCGAAAGGGCAGCATGCCCATGACATGCTGCCGCGGGACGACGCCTGAGTGGAGCTCATCTTAACGGTGCGGCGGGCGGCCGGACGGCGGGTCCTTGCCGCCGTCCCCGCGAAAGCGACCCAGGCGCCTCCACCGAACGAGGACCGACGAGGATCGCGCCCTCCCTGGTCACCCGACGTCGATGTCGGATTCTCGCCAGCCGAACGGGCCCCGGCTGAGGAATCCTGAAGTCATGCACACCGACACCGAGCGCTGTCTGCGCGCCGTGCAGTCCAAGGACGCCCGCTTCGACGGCTGGTTCTACACCGCCGTGCTCACGACCCGTATCTACTGCCGTCCCAGCTGCCCCGTGGTGCCGCCCAAGCCGGAGAACATGCGCTTCTACCCGAGCGCGGCCGCCGCCCAGCAGGCCGGCTTCCGGGCCTGCAAGCGGTGCCGCCCGGACGCCAGCCCGGGGTCCCCGGAGTGGAACGAGCGGGCCGACCTCGTCGCCCGCGCCATGCGGCTGATCGCCGACGGCATCGTCGACCGCGAGGGCGTCCCCGGACTCGCTGCCCGTCTCGGCTACAGCACCCGGCAGATCGAGCGGCAGCTGCTGGCCGAGCTGGGGGCCGGGCCGCTCGCCCTGGCCCGCGCCCAGCGGGCGCAGACCGCCCGGCTCCTGGTGGAGACCACCGCACTGCCGATGGCCGAGGTCGCCTTCGCCGCCGGTTTCGCCAGCATCCGCACCTTCAACGAGACGGTGCAGGAGGTCTTCGCCCTGTCCCCGACGGAGCTGCGGCAACGCGCACGGCCCGGCCCTCGGGGGACGGTGCCCGGTGCGCTCGCGCTGCGGCTGCCCTTCCGCCAGCCGCTCAACCCCGACAACCTCTTCGGGCATCTCGCCGCCACCGCCGTCCCCGGAGTCGAGGAGTGGCGGGACGGTGCCTACCGCCGGACCCTGGACCTCCCCTACGGGCACGGCATCGTCGCCCTCGCGCCCCGCCCCGACCACATCGACTGCCGCCTCTCCCTCACCGATCTGCGCGACCTGGCCGGCGCCATCGCCCGCTGCCGCCGGATGCTCGACCTCGACGCGGACCCCGAAGCCGTCGACGGACTGCTCCGCGAGGACCCGCGACTGACCCCGCTCGTCGACAAGGCACCCGGCCGCCGGGTCCCGCGGACGGTCGACGCCGACGAATTAGCGGTCCGCGCCGTCCTCGGCCAGCAGGTCTCCACCGCGGCGGCCCGTACCCACGCCGGACGGCTGGTCCGTGCCCACGGCGAACAGATCGACGACCCGGGCGGCGGCCTCAGCCATCTCTTCCCGTCCGCCGCCGCGCTCGCCGGGCTGGACCCGGAGCAGCTGGCGATGCCCCGTACCCGCCGGGCCACCCTCACCGGCGTCATCGCCGCCCTCTGCTCCGGTGCGCTGCAACTGGGCGTCGGCACCGACCGGGACGCCGCCCGGGCGCAGCTCGCGGCGCTGCCGGGCATCGGCCCCTGGACCGTCGAATGCATCGCCATGCGCGCGCTCGGCGACCCGGACGCCTTCACGCCGACCGACCTCGGTCTGCGCCGCGCGGCCGCCGGCCTCGGCCTGCCGCACACCCCGGCGGCCCTCATCCGGCACTCCGCGCTCTGGCGCCCGTGGCGCGCCTACGCCGTCCAGTACCTCTGGGCGACCGACGACCACCCCATCAACCACCTCCCGAAGAACTGAGCCCACCACCATGACCGTTCACGCAGCCGAACCCGCCGCCCCCGTCACCCACACCGTCCTGGACGGCACCCCGGTGGGGCCGCTCACCCTCGTCGCCGCCGGCGAGGCCCTCAGCGGCCTCTACATGACCGACCAGCGCCACCGCCCGCCCCAGGAGACCTTCGGCGACCCGGCGGACCCCGACGAGCCGCCGTTCGCCGAGACCATCGCCCAGCTCCAGGCCTATTTCCGCGGCGAGTTGACCATCTTCGACCTGCCGCTCGCCCTCCACGGCACGCCCTTCCAGCGGCGGGTGTGGGCGGCGCTGTGCGCGATCCCGTACGGCGAGACCGTCTCGTACGGGCAGCTCGCCGAGAGGCTCGGCGCCCCGTCGGCGTCCCGCGCGGTCGGCCTGGCCAACGGCCGCAACCCGGTCGGCATCATCGTCCCCTGCCATCGCGTCGTCGGCGCCAACGGCAGCCTCACCGGCTACGGCGGCGGCCTCGACCGCAAGCGCCGGCTGCTCGCTTTCGAACGGACGGAGGACGGCCTGTTCCCGGCAGAAGCGTGCGGGTAACGGCGGTCCCGTGCGGACACACCCGACACGCCGCAGCCCGCGGCCGACTCTAGCCGCCCGTCACCGCGCGTACCTCCGCCACCAGCCCCTCCGCCGCGGTCAGTGACCGGTGCAACTCCTCGTCCGTGCGGCCGAGTTCGCCGAGCAGGGCGGTGGCGCGGGCACCGAAGCCGGGCGGTGTCTCCGGCATCGCCGCGGCCGCCGCGAGTGCGCCCTTCTCGTTGAGGCACCAGACGCGGTGGTGGGCGTGCAGGGCCTGGACGAGGTCGCCGACGGCGCGGGACAGGCACAGGGCCGCGTGCAGCACGTCCCGGGCCGTGTACGACTTGCCCGCCATCGCCACCGAGAACCCGGCGTCCCAGACCCCGTCGCGGGTCAGCGCCTTGCGGAGGGCCTCCGGGTAGTCCTGGGTCTCGTGGCGGAGGCGGGCCAGTTCGCCGTCGGTGTCGGCGAGCACCCGGCCCAGTGCCGCCTCGCCCGGGTAGGCGGGGGACCAGAAGCCGAGCGGGTGGCCGGCCTGGACGCCGATCTCGAAGCGGCCCGCGCGGCACTCCTCCCACACCTGCCGCACCCGGTCGACGTCCCGCAGGATCCAGTCCACATGACGGCCGTCGGGCAGCACCAGCCAGGCCCCGCCGTTGACCCACGCACCCCAGGACCCCGGCCCGTACACCTCGACGGGACCGCCGGTCACCTCCGCGGCCAGCGTCTCCAGCGCCGCCAGATCCGGCTCACCCCGGTAATAGACACCCAGATCCCAGTCGGAGTCCGCCCGATGAGTTCCCCGGGCCCGGCTCCCGCCGAGCATCACCCCGACAACTCCCGGCACCTGTGCGACCTCGGCTGCGATCTCGTCCATGAACCTCACCCTAGGCAGCACCGCCACTCCGCCGTCCATCTCTTTTACGACGGACCGTCAGCCCCGCTCTGCGGAATTCCGTCCTCCAGTTCTGCCGGGCCGCGGCCGGCCGCGAGGGCCTTCAGCGCGGCGTCGAGCCGCAGCGCCATCTCGTGGCTGACCAGGGTCTGTGCCTCGTCCCAGTGCACCAGCCGCCAGGAGAGCAGCTCCTCCTCCTGGAGCCGGATCGCGGCCAGCCGGGCGGCGTCCAGCACCCCGCCGTCGTAGAGGTAGAACACCAGCGGCGGACGGTGCCTGCTGCGTACCCAGTCGACGGCGAGCAGCGGGCCCGGCTCGATGTCCAGGCCGATCTCCTCGGCGGTCTCGCGGCGCGCGGCCTGGCGGGGCGATTCACCGGCGTCCGACTCGACGGTGCCGCCGGGCAGGATCCAGGTGTCGCGGTAGTTGGGCTCCACGAGCAGCAGGCGGCCCTCCGCGTCGCGGAAGAGGGTGCCCGCGCCCGCGAGCACACGGGGCAGACCGGCGATGTAGGCGGCGTAGTCCAGGGTCGTCACGGCGCGAGCCTAGACGGAGCGGCTCCGGCGCCGCGCCCGTCCGGCGGATCTTCGAGGGGCGCACTCCGGGGGCGCTCGGCGGCACCGCGGACCGGTGTGCCCTGTTCGCCGCGCCGCGTGCCGGATAAGGTCACAGCGGCGCGACTGCCAGTTCGAAAGCAAGGGGTCACACGGTGGCGGACGCATCAAGGACACACTCAGCACATGTGCTGATCGCCGCGGACAAATTCAAGGGTTCGCTCACGGCCGTCGAGGTCGCCGAGCATGTCACGGCCGGTCTGCGGCGCGCGGCCCCCGGTCTGGAGGTCTCGGCCGTCCCGGTCGCCGACGGCGGCGACGGCACGGTGGCGGCGGCCCTCGCGGCCGGCTTCACCCGCCACGAGGCCCGGGTCACCGGCCCCACGGGCGCGCCGGTCACGGCCACCTTCGCCATGCGCGTGGGGGCACCCCCAGCGGTAGCTGGGGGAGGCACCGCGGTGGTGGAGATGGCGGAGGCGTCCGGACTCCAGCACCTTCCCCGAGGCGTCTTCGCGCCCTTGACGGCCACCACGTACGGCACCGGCGAGCTGCTGCTCGCCGCCCTCGACGCGGGCGCGACCTCGATCGTCTTCGGTGTCGGCGGCAGCGCCACGACCGACGGCGGGGCGGGGATGCTCGCGGCGCTCGGCGCGCGGTTCCTGGACGCGGACGGCGAACCGGTCGCCCCCGGTGGCGGCCCGCTGCGCGACCTGGCCACCGCCGATCTGTCGGGGCTGGACCCCCGGCTGGCGACGACACAGATCGTGCTCGCCAGCGACGTCGACAACCCCCTCACGGGCCCGAAGGGCGCCCCGGCGGTCTACGGCCCGCAGAAGGGCGCGAGCGAGGAGGACGTGGCCGCGCTGGACGCGGCCCTGGCGCACTACGCCGAGGTGCTGGAGCGCGCGGTGGGCCCCCGGGCCGCGGAACACGCCCTGGCGCCCGGCGCGGGCGCCGCGGGCGGTATCGGCTACGGCGCGCTGGTCGGCCTGGACGCGGACTTCCGGCCGGGCATCGACGTGATGCTCGACGTCCTGGGCTTCGCCCCGGCGCTGGCGAAGGCCACCTTCGTCATTACCGGCGAGGGCTCGCTCGACGAGCAGACCCTGCACGGCAAGGCACCGGCCGGTGTCGCCGCCGCGGCCCGGGCGGCCGGCCTGGACGTGGTCGCGGTCTGCGGCCGGCTCCAGCTGTCCCAGGAGGCGCTCACCGCGGCCGGTATCCGCCGTGCGTACGCCCTGGCGGATCTGGAGCCCGACCCGGCCCGCTGTATGGCCGAGGCGGGGCCGCTGCTGGAGCGGGCGGCGGAGCAGCTGGCGCGGGACTTCCTGGTCTGAGGCGCGGTGCGGCCCGCCGCGGGCCGCACCCACCACAACGCCGCGGGCCCCGAGCGAAAGATTCGCTCGGGGCCCGCGGCGTTGTTCTGCGTTCCGCTAGGGAAGCTGTGCGGCGCGGGACTCCGCGCGCGACTCACGGCGGTTGTCGCGGAAGGTGTTGACCCTCCGTGCCGTCGCGAAGAGCGGGATCATCGCGCCCAGGACCACCTGCAGGGAGCAGCCGGTCTGCAGCAGCAGCTGGCCGCCCGGGGCGTCCAGGGCCCAGGCCGTGAGCATGCCCATGCTGAGGAGGATCCAGCTGAGCATCGCCACCGCGAGCCTGCCCCGCGGCTTGGGGTACTCGACCCGGCTCACCATCAGCCAGGCCACCCCGACGATCGCCAGCAGCGTCGGCACGAACGGCAGCTCCAGCAGCACGATGGCCACGACGGTCAGTGCGCCGAACGGGCCGGGCATGCCCTGGAACATGCCGTCACGCATCGGCACGCAGGAGAACCGCGCAAGCCGGAGCACCACCGCCAGCAGCACCACGACGGCCGCGACCACGGACACCCGCTGGTTCGCGTCCTGGGTGACCATGCCCCAGGTCACCACGAAGTACGCGGGCGCCAGACCGAAGCTGATCAGGTCGGAGAGGTTGTCGAGCTCGGCCCCCATCGCCGAGGCCCGCAGCTTGCGTGCCACCAGCCCGTCGAAGAGGTCGAAGACCGACGCGAGCAGCATCAGGATCACGGCCATGGCCGCGCTGTGCCGCGCCATCCCGCCGTCCTCGTTGCCCGTCAGATGCGGGATGAGGACGCCGGTGGTGGTGAAGTACACGGCCATGAAGCCGCAGATCGCGTTGCCGAGGGTGAGGGTGTCCGCTATTGACAGCCGCGTGGACAGCGGCATGTCGTCCTCGTCCTCGTCGGTCTCGGGCGCCCAGCCGGCTTGTGTTTCCGGATCAATCACGGTCAAGGCGAGTCACCCCCGCGGTAGTGGCCTGGCCGACCTCGACCGCGGCCTCGACGCCCTCCGGGAGGTAGACGTCGACCCGCGAGCCGAAGCGGATCAGCCCGATCCGCTCGCCCTGCTCGACCTTGGTGCCCTGGGGCACGTAGGGGACGATGCGGCGGGCCACCGCGCCGGCGATCTGCACCATCTCGATGTCGCCGAGCTCGGTGTCGAAGTGCCAGACCACCCGCTCGTTGTTCTCGCTCTCCTTGTTGAACGCCGGAACGAATCCGCCGGGGATGTGCTCCACGGAGGTCACCGTGCCGGCCAGCGGCGCACGGTTGACATGAACGTTCAGCGGGCTCATGAAGATCGCGACGCGAGTCCGTCCGTCCTTCCACGGCATGATGCTCTGCACCACGCCGTCGGCCGGAGAGATGACCCGGCCCTGAGCGATCTCCCGCTCGGGGTCCCGGAAGAACCACAGCATGCCCGCCGCCAGTGCGGTGGTGGGCACGGCAACGGCGGCCCAGCGGCCCGACCGGCGGGACCGGGCGAGGCTGACCGCTGCCGTGGCAACGGTCGGCAGGAGCCACGGCGACGCTCCGCGCGCGAGGCGGACACGACCGCGTGATGCAGAGGATTGGCTGTGGGGCATGGATGACCTTCGTAGCGGAGGATGCCGCTTATGGATACGGGGGACGGCGGCTTTCCATGGATGCTATCGGTTACGAGCGGCAACTGGCCAAGAGCCAGAGCCAATCCGTGGCCGAAGAACGATGACGGGGTGTGATCTTCGTCTAGGCCATACCGGCCCAAACGGGATGTTCACCCCTGGATCCGGTACTCCTCGAGTAGCCGTCGACCAATGATCATTTTCTGGATCTCGGCGGTACCTTCACCGATCAGGAGCATCGGGGCCTCGCGGTAAAGGCGCTCGATCTCGTACTCCTTCGAGAAGCCGTAGCCACCGTGGATGCGGAAGGCGTCTTCCACTACCTCCTTGCAGTACTCGGAGGCCAGGTACTTCGCCATGCCCGCTTCGAGGTCATTTCGCTGGCCCGAGTCCTTTTTGCGAGCGGCGTTAACCATCATGGCATGCGCCGCTTCGACCTTTGTCGCCATTTCTGCCAGTTTGAACTGGATGGCCTGGTGCTGGGCGATCGGCTTGCCGAAGGTGTGGCGCTGCTGTGCGTACGAAACACCCAGCTCGAAGGCGCGCTGGGCGACACCGCAGCCGCGCGCGGCGACATTGACCCGGCCGACCTCGACACCGTCCATCATGTGATAGAAGCCACGTCCGGTCTCGCCGCCGAGCACCCGATCGGCCGGGATCCGCAGCCCGTCCATGATCAGCTCGGTGGTGTCGACACCCTTGTAGCCCATCTTGTCGATCTTGCCCGGAATCGTCAGGCCGGGGCGCACCTCACCGAAGCCGGCTTCCTTCTCCACGAGGAAGGTCGTCATCGACTTGTGCGGCGCGGTGCCTTCCGGGTGGCCCTCGTCCGTACGGCACAGCACGGCGACGAGCGTGGACGAGCCGCCGTTGGTGAGCCACATCTTCTGGCCGTTGAGGACGTATTCGTCACCGTCCCGCACACCTTTGGAAGAAATGGCCGAAACATCCGAGCCCAGTGCGGGCTCCGACATCGAGAAGGCGCCCCGGATCTCACCGGCCGCCATCTTCGGCAGGAAATAGTCCTTCTGCTCCTGGGTGCCGTGCTGCTTGAGCATGTACGCCACGATGAAGTGGGTGTTGATGATGCCCGAGACGCTCATCCAGCCGCGGGCGATCTCCTCGACGGTCAGCGCATAGGTGAGAAGGGACTCACCCAGACCGCCGTACTCCTCGGGGATCATCAGGCCGAACACACCGAGTTCCTTGAGGCCCTCGACGATCTGCGACGGGTATTCGTCGCGGTGCTCCAGCTCCGTGGCGACCGGAATGATCTCCTTGTCCACGAAATCGCGGACGGTGGAGAGGATTTCCTGCTGAATGTCGGTCAGGCCCTCGGTCTGCGCGAGACGGGTCATGGCTACTTCTCCTTCTTGGCCGGCGGGGCCTGCAGCTCCGGGCGGCCGGGCTGCTCGCCGCCGCGCTCCTTGATGTAGGTGGCCGTGGGGACCATGACCTTGCGCCGGAAGACGCAGACCAGGGTGCCGTCCTGCTTGTACCCCTTGGTTTCGACGTGCACGATGCCGCGGTCCGACTTGGAGCGGGACGGGGTCTTGTCGAGCACGGTCGTCTCGCCGTAGATCGTGTCGCCGTGGAAGGTGGGCGCCACATGCTTCAGCGACTCGATCTCCAGATTGGCGATGGCCTTTCCGGAGACATCGGGCACCGACATGCCCAGCAGCAGGGAGTAGATGTAGTTACCGACGACGACATTCTTTCCGAAGTCGGTCGTCTGCTCCGCGTAGTTGCTGTCCATGTGCAGCGGGTGATGATTCATCGTGAGCAGACAGAAGAGGTGGTCGTCGTATTCCGTGACGGTTTTCCCCGGCCAGTGCTTGTACACATCGCCGACGGTGAACTCTTCATAGGTGCGGCCGAACTGCATCGCGCTTAAGCCTCCGGGGCCTCGAACTTGGACGTGCGGATCATGCCGGCGGCCCGGCCCTTGCCGGCGACGACCAGCGCCATCTTCCGGCTCGCCTCGTCGATCATCTCGTCGCCGAGCATCGCGGAACCCTTGGCTCCGCCTGCCTCCGAGGTGTGCCACTCGTAGGCGTCCAGGATCAGCTCGGCGTGGTCGTAGTCCTCCTGGGAGGGGGAGAACACCTCGTTGGCGGCCTCGACCTGACCCGGGTGCAGCACCCACTTGCCGTCGAAGCCGAGGGCGGCGGCGCGGCCGGCGACCTCGCGGTAACCGTCAACATTCTTGATCTGAAGGTACGGACCGTCGATCGCCTGCAGATCGTAGGTGCGTGCCGCCATCAGAATGCGCATCAGAATGTAGTGATACGCATCCGCCCCATAGCCGGGAGGCTGCTCGCCGACCACCAGGGACTTCATGTTGATGGACGCCATGAAGTCGGCCGGGCCGAAGATGATGGTCTCCAGGCGCGGCGAGGCCCCGGCGATCTCATCGACGTTCACCAGGCCCTTGGCGTTCTCGATCTGCGCCTCGATGCCGATCCTGCCGACCTCGAAGCCCATGGTCTTCTCGATCTGCGTCAGCAGCAGGTCCAGTGCCACGATCTGCTGGGCGTCCTGGACCTTCGGCAGCATGATGCAGTCGAGGTTGGGGCCGGCGCCCTCGACGACCGTGATGACGTCCCGGTACGTCCAGTGCGTCGTCCAGTCGTTGACCCGCACGACCCGCGTCTTGCCCGTCCAGTCGCCCTCGTTCAGCGCCTCGACGATGTGGTGCCGGGCGCCCTCCTTGGCGAGCGGCGCACAGGCGTCCTCCAGGTCCAGGAAGACCTGGTCGGCGGGGAGGCCCTGGGCCTTCTCCAGAAAGCGCGGGTTGCTGCCGGGGACCGCGAGACAGGAGCGGCGCGGGCGCAGGCGGTGAGCCTGGGTCATGCGGGGACCTCCAGAGGGTCGAGCTGGTTCGCTTTCCGGATTTCGTCGACGATACGGCCGATGATCTCCGTAATACCGAAATCCTTGGGGGTGAAGACGGCCGCCACTCCGGCTTCCCGGAGCGCCGCCGCATCGGCGGAGGGGATGATGCCGCCGACGATGACCGGCATGTCGTCCACGCCGGTGCGGCGCAGCCGGGCCAGCACGTCCGGCACCAGCTCGGCGTGCGAGCCCGACAGGATCGACAGCCCCACACAGTGCACGTCCTCGGCGACGGCGGCCGAGACGATCTGCTCCGGGGTCAGCCGGATGCCCTGGTAGATCACCTCGAAGCCGGCGTCCCTGGCCCGTACGGCGATCTGCTCGGCGCCGTTGCTGTGCCCGTCCAGGCCGGGCTTGCCGACCAGCAGCCGCAGCTTGCCGCTGCCGAGCTCGGCGGCGGTCTTGGCGACCTTCTCGCGGACCGCGGCGAGCGGGCTGCCCTCCTCGGCGGCGACCGCCAGGGGGGCGCTGGAGACGCCCGTAGGAGCCCGGAACTCGCCGAAGACGTCCCGCAGCGCCCAGGCCCACTCACCGGTCGTCACACCGGCACGTGCGCACTCCACGGTCGCCGCGAAGAGGTTGCCGTCGCCCGCCGCGGTCTTCTTCAGGACCGACAGCGCGTCCTGGGCGCGCGTCTCGTCGCGGTTGTCCCGCCAGTCGTGCAGCGCCTGGACGACCCGCGCCTCGTTCGCCGGGTCGACGGTCATGATGGCCGTGTCGAGATCCGCGGTGAGCGGGTTGGGCTCGGTGCCCTCGAAGCAGTTGACGCCGACGATCTTCTCCTCGCCGGCCTCGATCCGGGCCCGCCGCTCGGCGTGCGCGGAGACCAGCTGCGACTTGAGGTAGCCGGACTCCACCGCGGCCATCGCGCCGCCCATCTCCTGGATCCGCTCGATCTCGGTGAGGCATTCGGTGACCAGGGCGTCCACCTTGGCCTCGATGACATGCGAGCCGGCGAAGATGTCCTCGTACTCCAGCAGATCGCTCTCGTGGGCGAGGACCTGCTGGATACGCAGGGACCACTGCTGGTCCCAGGGGCGCGGCAGCCCCAACGCCTCGTTCCAGGCGGGGAGTTGCACCGCGCGGGCGCGGGCGTCCTTGGAGAGCGTGACGGCCAGCATCTCCAGGACGATCCGCTGGACGTTGTTCTCCGGCTGCGCCTCGGTCAGGCCGAGCGAGTTGACCTGGACGCCGTAGCGGAACCGGCGCTGCTTCTCGTTCTCGATGCCGTAGCGCTCGCGGGTGATCTTGTCCCAGATGCGGCCGAAGGCGCGCATCTTGCACATCTCCTCGATGAACCGGACTCCGGCGTTCACGAAGAACGAGATACGGGCCACGACATCACCGAACTTCTCCGGCGGCACCTGCCCGGAGTCCCGCACCGCGTCCAGCACCGCTATCGCGGTGGACATCGCGTAGGCGATCTCCTGGACCGGTGTGGCGCCCGCCTCCTGCAGGTGGTAGCTGCAGATGTTGATCGGGTTCCACTTCGGGATGTGCGCCACCGTGTACGTGATCATGTCGGTGGTCAGCCGGAGCGAGGGTCCCGGCGGGAAGACATGCGTCCCGCGCGAGAGGTACTCCTTGACGATGTCGTTCTGCGTGGTCCCCGACAGCTTGGAGATGTCGGCGCCCTGCTCCTCGGCGACCACCTCGTACAGCGCCAGCAGCCACATGGCCGTCGCGTTGATGGTCATCGAGGTGTTCATCTGGTCCAGCGGGATGTCCTGGAACAGCCGTCGCATGTCACCGAGGTGGGACACGGGGACCCCGACCCGGCCGACCTCGCCGCGGGCGAGGACGTGGTCGGGGTCGTAACCGGTCTGCGTCGGGAGGTCGAACGCGACCGACAGGCCGGTCTGGCCCTTGGCGAGGTTGCGTCGGTACAGCTCGTTGGACGCCTCGGCGGTGGAGTGGCCGGCGTACGTCCGCATCAGCCACGGACGATCCTTCTGACGCTCAGTCATATCAGGCCCGTATCTTCGTGGTCCGGAGTCCGAGTCGCCTCAGACGTTCCGGAACCGGTTGATGGCGTCGAGGTGCTTGGCGCGCATTTCTTCGTCGCGCACGCCCATCCCCTCCTCGGGGGCCAGTGCCAGCACGCCGACCTTGCCCTGGTGGAGGTTGCGGTGCACGTCGTACGCCGCCTGTCCGGTCTCCTCAAGGGTGTACGTCTTCGAGAGGGTCGGGTGGATCTTGCCCTTGGCGATCAGGCGGTTGGCCTCCCACGCCTCGCGGTAGTTGGCGAAGTGCGAGCCGACGATCCGCTTCAGCGACATCCACAGGTAGCGGTTGTCGTACTCGTGGTTGTAGCCCGAGGTGGAGGCGCAGGTGACGATGGTGCCGCCCTTGCGTGTGACGTACACCGAGGCGCCGAAGGTCTCCCGGCCGGGGTGCTCGAAGACGATGTCCACGTCCTCGCCGCCGGTCAGCTCGCGAATGCGCTTGCCGAAGCGCTTCCACTCCTTGGGGTCCTGGGTGTGCTCGTCCTTCCAGAACTTGTAGCCCTCGGCGTTGCGGTCGATGATCGCCTCGGCGCCCATCTTCCGGCAGATCTCCGCCTTCTGGTCGGAGGAGACCACACAGATCGGGTTGGCGCCGCCGGCCAGCGCGAACTGGGTGGCGTACGAGCCGAGTCCGCCGCTGGCGCCCCAGATCAGGACGTTGTCGCCCTGCTTCATCCCGGCGCCGTTCTGCGAGACGAGCTGGCGGTAGGCGGTCGAGTTGACCAGACCGGGCGACGCCGCCTCCTCCCAGCTCAGGTGCTTCGGCTTGGGCATCAGCTGGTTGGACTTGACCAGCGCGATCTCGGCCAGACCGCCGAAGTTGGTCTCGAAGCCCCAGATGCGCTGCTCGGGGTCGAGCATCGTGTCGTTGTGGCCGTCGGAGGACTCCAGCTCGACGGAGAGGCAGTGCGCGACGACCTCGTCGCCGGGGCCCCAGGCGTTGACACCGGGGCCGGTGCGCAGGACCACGCCGGCCAGGTCGGAGCCGATGACGTGGTACGGCAGGTCGTGCCGCTTGGTGAGCGGGGAGAGCTTGCCGTAGCGCTCCAGGAACCCGAACGTCGACATCGGCTCGAAGATCGAGGTCCACACGGAGTTGTAGTTCACGGAGGAGGCCATGACGGCCACCAGCGCCTCGCCCGGGCCCAGCTCGGGCACCGGCACCTCATCGACGTGCAGCGACTTGCGGGGGTCCTTCTCCTTGGTCTCCAGGCCGGAGAACATGTCGGCCTCGTCCTTGTGCACGGTCACCGCGCGGTAGGACTCGGGGATGGTCAGGCCGGCGAAGTCGGCGCTGGTGGTGTCAGGCGCGAGGATTGCGTCCAGGATTTCGTTCACGGTGTGCCTCCGGCGAAGTCCGTTGAGGGAACGGCTTGAGGGAACGTCGGGGGTGTTGCGGAGGTGGTGCCGTCGGTTCGGCCGGGGTGGCGCCGTTGCCTTCGCCTCTGCGGGGGTCGCAGAGCCGTCGGCCGCGGTGCCTGGCAGCGCTGGGTGAGCGCGGTGCCCAGCGGCAGCTGGGAGGTGCCTGTGACGCAGGCATCCGGGCGGACAGCCACGTAGGGCTGGTGGGACAGCCGGCACGCGTGGGTTCATCAGCGTGCCGGCCGCCCGGACACCTTCAACGTATGACACCGCGTGCCAGGCGACAAGACACTGAGTGCCAAGAATTTCTCTCAGATGTCATCTGGTCGGCACGCATGAGCAAAAGAGGGCCGATGGGAGGCCTGGAGGTGACACAAAGAAAGGTGATGTGTGCGCAGCGTGTGCGGGGAGGGCGTTACGCCATCCGGGTCGCGGCCCGGTCAGCCGAAGGGTGCCGGGCCGCGCTCGTGTCCGGTGGTGGCCGGAGAGCCGCTACTTCCGCTCTTTGATCGCCTTGCGGATGGTGCGCATGACCTCGTCCAGCGGGGCGTCCGTACGGGCCACCGCGACCAGCACCTCGCCCTCCCGTGAGACGGACGCCGGAGGGGTCTCCCCACCGCTGGTGCGGCCCGCGCCGATACCGGCGCCGAAGGTCTCCCGGACGATCGCGAAGGCATGGTCGAGCTGTGCCTCGACATCGCCCTGGGCGTCGGCCCGCAGCCAGCGCCGCAGGACATGGTTGTGCGCGGTGACCACGGCGGATGCCGCGACCTCGGCGAGCAGCGGATCGTCATCGCCCTCGCGGTGTGCGCCCTCGTCGAAGTGGCCCAGCAGGTAGCGGGTGAACAGCCGCTCGTAGCGGGCCACCGAGGCGATCTCGGCCTCGCGCAGCGTGGGGACCTCACGGGTCAGGCGGTAACGGGCCACCGACACGGCCGGGGAGGCCGCGTACATCCGCATGACCTCCTTGATGCCGCGGCAGACCGTGTCGAGCGGGTTCTCGTGCGGCGGGGCGGCGTCCAGGACGGCCTCCGCGCGGACCAGGGTGTCGTCGTGGTCGGGGAAGATCGCCTCTTCCTTGGAGCGGAAGTGGCGGAAAAAGGTGCGCCGGGCGACGCCCGCGGCGGCCGCGATCTCATCGACCGTCGTCGCCTCATAGCCCTTGGTCGCGAACAGCTCCATCGCCGCAGCCGACAATTCACGGCGCATTTTGAGCCGTTGCGCGGCCGCCCGGCGGGTCCCGGGAGTGGCGGCGTCGGGGTCGGAGGGCTGCGTACGAGCGGGCTGGGACATGTGGGGACGGTACTGCATATTTACGCGACCTGCGGCATGAGGTGCCACCTCCGCCCCGGTGAGCGGGGGTGGACCGCCGTCGGGTTCCAGCAGTCCACCCCATCCTCCCCCGGCCGGGCCGGGGTGCCGCCACGCGTCAGCGCCGGGCGTACTCACGGAAGCCGCGGCCCGTCTTGCGGCCGAGGCAGCCCGCGGCGACGAGGTGCTCCAGCAGCGGCGACGGGGCCAGCCCGGGGTCGCGGAACTCCGCGTGCAGCACCTTCTCGATGGCCAGTGACACGTCCAGGCCGACCACGTCGAGGAGTTCGAACGGGCCCATCGGGTAGCCGCCGCCGAGCTTCATGGCGGCGTCGATGTCGTCCAGGGTTGCGTAGTGCTCCTCGACCATCTTGATCGCGTTGTTCAAGTACGGGAACAGCAGCGCGTTCACGATGAAGCCGGCCCGGTCGCCGCAGTCCACGGGGTGCTTGCGGACCTTGGTGCAGACCGACCGCACGGTGGCGTGGACGTCGTCGGCCGTCAGGACCGTACGGACCACCTCGACCAGCTTCATGGCGGGCGCCGGGTTGAAGAAGTGCATCCCGATGACGTCCTGCGGGCGCGAGGTGGCGCGGGCGCAGGCCACGACCGGCAGCGACGAGGTGGTGGTGGCCAGGACGGCGCCCGGCTTGCAGACCTTGTCCAGCGTCCTGAACAGCTCCTGCTTGACCGCCAGATCCTCGGCCACCGCCTCGACCGCGAGGTCCACATCGGCGAACGCGTCGAGCGACCCGGCCGGGGTGATCGCGGCCAGCGCGGCGTCCCGGGTCTCGGCGCTCATCCGGCCCTTGTCCACCGAGCGGCCCAGCGACTTGGCGATCCTGGCCTTCGCCTTCTCGGCCTTCTCCAGGCTGCGGGCCGCCAGCACGACCTTGTAGCCCGCCTTGGCGAAGACCTCGGCGATACCGCTCGCCATCGTCCCGGAACCGGCCACACCGACGCCGGTGACCGTACGCCCGGCGGCGAGCTCGTCGGCGGACGCCGGGCTCTCCGCGTCCGGCACGACCGTGGCGCTTCCGGGAGCCTCATACGTGTAGAAACCGCGGCCCGCCTTCCGGCCGGTCAGCCCCGCCTCGGCCAGCTGGCCCAGGATCGGCGCGGGGGCGTGCAGGCGGTCCTGGGACTCGGTGTACATCGCCTCCAGGACCGTACGGGCGGTGTCCACGCCGATCAGGTCGAGCAGCGCCAGCGGGCCCATGGGCAGACCGCAGCCGAGCCGCATCGCGGCGTCGATGTCCTCGCGGGTGGCGTACTTGGACTCGTACATCGCCGCGGCCTGGTTCAGATAGCCGAACAGCAGGCCGTCCGCGACGAAGCCGGGGCGGTCACCCACCGCGATCGGGTCCTTGCCCAGGTCGCGGGCGAGCTCGGTGACGGCCGCGACCGCGGTCGGCGCGGTCAGCACCGAGGAGACCACCTCGACCAGCTTCATGGCCGGCGCGGGGTTGAAGAAGTGCACGCCGAGCACCCGCTCGGGGCGCTGCGAATCGGCGGCCAGCCGGGTCACGGACAGGGCGTTGGTGCCGGTGGCCAGGATGGTGTCCGGCCGGACCACCGCGTCCAGCTCGGCGAAGACCTGCCGCTTGAGCTCGTAGTCCTCGGGCACCACCTCGATGACGAGATCGGCGTCCGCGGCGGCCTGCAGATCGGTGAAGGTACGGAACCGGGCCAGGGCGTCCTGGCGCTCGCGCTCCGTGAGCCGCTCGCGCTGCACGGCGCGGGCGGTGGCGGATTCGAGGGCGGAGACGGCGTGGCGGGCCGCGGCTTCGTCGGTGTCGATACCGATGACCTCACGGCCGGCCCGGGTCAGCACCTCGGCGATACCGGTGCCCATGGTGCCCAGGCCGATGACGGCCACGGTGGAAAGGGACAGTGAGGGGGCTTGAGTTGAGAGATCAGGGGTGGACTGAGTGCCCATCGCGAGACTCCTGAGGGTGTTCCCCTGAGGGCAGGGGAGAAGTGACGACTGAGGGGTATCCGCGCGGACGCGAGGCCTGCGATCGCAGCGGCAGAACAGCGGCGGAAAGCCGCGAGGAGCCGCAGCGCCATGGCAGCGCCGGCGGTGTGGGAGACGCGGCGGAAGCCCTGTCCCGGGGCCCTGCCGTGTGCTCCGTACTGTGTCGTGCTGTGCCGAACCGACTTCACTCTGTGGCGGCTGCGTCACCAGGCCGCCCGAGCAGTGGTGCTGCTCGTTCCAGCAGGTTAACCGGTGAGTAACCAGAGCGCCAGGGGTAGCGGGGGTCACTAGGCTGTGGTGCAGGCCACGTCGCGGGAACCGGGGCGGCCCGGCGGGAGGGGAGCGGCAAATGGAAGAGGAATTCCACGAGTTGACCGACCGGGTGCGGGCCGAACTCCGCTCCCCACAGGATCTGGTCGCCTACGAGCGGCTGCTCGGGCTGGCCCGCAAGAACACCCCGGCCGGGCGGGAGGAACTGGCCCGGATGCTGATCGCCGTCGAACGTCCGCTGTGGGCCCGGGAGATCGCCGCCTTCATCCTCGGCTGCGCCGGCGACAAGCGGGCCTTCGAGACGCTCGTGCTCTTACTGAACTACCGCGACCCGGTGCGCTGCGCCACCGCCGCGCATGCGCTGGGCCGGCTCGGCGACCCCCGCACCGCCCGCGCCGCGGCCGCGCTCGCCACCAATCCGCTGCGTACCGCCTACGCGCTGCACCCGGTCCGGCTGCTCGCCGAACTCCGCGCACCGCAGTCCGTCCCCGCGCTGATCGCGACCCTGGAGCGGCTGCTCACCCCGCACAACCCCTACTGGCGGGTGGCGCTCGCCTGTGTGGAGGGCCTGGGCGCGCTGGGCGACCGGCGCGCCGTCCCCGCACTCACCGCCGCCGTCACCCATCCACGGCTGGCGGCCGCCGCGGCGGCGTCCCTGGCGCGGCTGGGGGTGCACGAGGACGTGACGGCGGCGGACGGGGCAGCGGCGACGGACGGGGCAGCGGCGGCGGACGGGGCAGCGGCGGCGGACGGGCCGGACGACGGGGAGAACGCCGGCGCAGCCCGCCCGGCGGGCCGGGTCCCCGGCCCGGAGCGGGGTGCGGGACCGGGCGGCGGTCAGGGGCTGTCCGGCTAACGGGCTGTCCGGCCAAGGGGTGCGTGAGGCCGGCTTCTGCCGGGCCGGTACCTGGCCGGCGGGCGCTGCGGCCGGTTCCCGCTCGGCAGGCCGCTCCGGCCGGTTCCTCGTCGGCGGACCGCTGCGGACGGTTCAGGGCTCCGGCGTCAGCGGGCGTCGGTAGCGCAGCTCCGGGACGCTGCTCCCGCCCACCTCGTACGCCTCCTCGGCACCGTCCGGAACGAAGCCGGCCCGCTCGTAGAACCGCTGGGCGCGGGTGTTGCCGCGTACCACCCACAGATACAGCGTGTGGAAGCCGTGCGCCCGGGCGCGGGCGGTGCCGGCGGCCATCAGGGCGCGTCCGATGCCGGTGCCGATCAGGCCGGGCGCCACGTAGAGGGCGAGCAGTTCGCCCGCGGCCGGCTCCGGCGCGGGCAACTCCCCGGCTCCCGGGGCGATATCGGGGTCACGGGCCGGACCGACGCACGCCCAGCCGACGACCTCCCCGTCCCGCTCGGCCACCAGGTCCGACACCTCCGGCGACCGGCGTCCGAACCGCGACCGCCGTCGCTCGGCATCCGCCGCCACGCTCATCGCGTCCAGATACGCCTGGGGCATCAGCCCGCGGTAGGCCGTCTGCCAGCCGCGGACCCGCACCGCGGAGACGGCTTCGATGTCCGCTTCGGTCATCTCCCGTATCCGTACGGGGCGCGGTGGCCGGGTGGATACGTGCGCAAAAGTCCTCTCGGTCCCATCCATGCCCGAGAGGTTAGGGGGCCCGTCAAGGGGTTTCTCCGGCCGCGCGGGGGGCGCCGTTTGACCTTGTCCCAGGGGACAGGGTCCGAGACTCACGGCATGGAACAGGCAAGGAACTCCGGGCCGTCCGCGCCCGGAACGCATCGCAGGGTCGTGCTCGTCACCGGCGCCGGCACCGGGATCGGGCGCGCCACGGCCCACGCCTTCGCGGCGGAAGGGGCACGGGTACTGGCGGTGGGCCGCCGGCCCGGACCGCTGGCGGAGACGGCGGCGGGGGCCGGCACCGGGGACGGCGAGATCGTGCCGTACGCCGCCGACATCACCGCGGACGGGGCGCCCGAGGAACTCGTCGGCCACGCGGTCGAGACCTACGGCCGGCTGGATGTGCTGGTCAACAATGCCGCGGTGGTGGGCAGCGGGGCGCTCGGCAGCTTCACCAAGGAAGGGGTGGCCCCGCTGCTGGCGACGAACCTCGTCGCGCCGGTACTGATGACCCAGGCGGCCGTCCCCCACCTGGAGCGGACCGGCGGGGTGGTGGTCAACATCAGCACCTCGGTCGGCCAGCGGGGCTGGCCGGGCAACTCGGTCTACGCCGCGACGAAGACCGGACTCGAACTCCTCACCCGTAGCTGGGCGGTGGAGCTGGCACCGCGCGGTGTACGGGTCGTCGCGGTCGCGCCCGGGGCGATCGAGACCCCGATCGCACGGCACCAAGGGTGGTCCCCGGAGCAGCGGGCGGCCGTACGGGAGTGGCAGATCGCGCACACCCCTCTGGGGCGGGTGGGCCGCCCCGAGGAGGTGGCCTGGGCCGTCACCCGGCTCGCCGCGCCGTCCGCGTCCTTCGTGACCGGGGTGGTCCTCCCGGTCGACGGGGGAGCGGTGGTCGGCTGACGGACCGGCGGCCGGGTCGGGGCCGCGCGCCCCGCCCTGGTAGAAACGGTGCCGGACAGGGGAGGTGATCCGGTGCGGATCGGGGAGCTGGCGCAGCTGACGGGGGCGTCGCCGCGCGCACTGCGCAACTACGAACGCGAGGGGCTGATCACCTCGGAGCGGGCGGCGAACGGCTATCGCGTCTACGACGCACACGCGGCCGTACGGGTCCGCAACATCTGCCACCTCCTGGCGGCCGGGCTCACGCTCGCCGACGTCCACTGCTTCACACCCTGTCTGGACGGCGATATGACCACCGCCGCGCCGTCGCCCGAGGGGCTGCGTATCGCCCGCGAGCGGCTCGCGGTCATCGATGAGCGGATCGCCGCCCAGACCGAGGCCCGCGACCGGCTGGCGCGGGCCCTGGAATCGGTGCCGCCCGGCCAGGCCTAGAACGGAGGCACCCCTTAGGGCCGCGGCAGGGTCAGATCAGGGTCAACTGGGTCGGTTCCGCAGGGCGGTCGGAGGCCTGGTCGCCAAGGTTGCCGGCCGGTCCGGGAGCGGTGTCCGGTGGCGGGATGCGGCGGGCCTCGCCGGGCCGGGCGGGCCCGATGCCGTACTCCGCGGCGAATTCATGGACCTGGCGGGTGATCCGGCGCTGGTACCACGTGGGGGCGTAGGCGCCGTCCGCGTACATCGTCGTGTAACGCCGTACCAGATGCGGATGGTGCTGCCCCAGCCACGCCATGAACCACTCGCGGGCGCCGGGCCGCAGATGCAGCACCAGCGGGGTGACGGAACCGGCGCCGGCCTCCGCGATGGCCCGGACCGTGGCCCGCAGCTGCTCCGGTGCGTCCCCGAGGAACGGGATCACCGGCGCCATCAGCACACCGCAGGGGATGCCGTGCGCGGTGAGCGTCCGCACCACGTCCAGCCGGCGGTCCGGGGCGGGGGTACCGGGCTCGACCGTGCGCCACAGCTCGCGGTCCAGGAAGCCGACGGAGACCGAGATGCCGACGTCGGTGACCTCGGCGGCCTGCTGCAGCAGCGGCAGATCGCGCAGGATGAGCGTGCCCTTGGTGAGGATCGAGAACGGGTTCGCGTGATCGCGCAGTGCGGCGATGATGCCGGGCATCAGGCGGTAGCGGCCCTCGGCGCGCTGATAGCAGTCGACGTTGGTGCCCATCGCTATGTGGTCGCCGCGCCAGCGGCGCCCGGACAGCTCGCGGCGCAGCAGCTCGGGGGCGTTGACCTTCACCACGATCTGCGAGTCGAAGCCCTGCCCGGTATCGAGGTCGAGGTAGCTGTGCGTCTTGCGGGCGAAGCAGTAGACGCAGGCGTGGCTGCAGCCGCGGTAGGGGTTCACGGTCCATTCGAACGGCATCCGGGAGGCGCCCGGGACACGGTTCACGATCGAGCGGGCGCGCACCTCGTGGAAGGTGATCCCGCGGAAGTCGGGGCTGTCGATCGTCCGGCTGACGACATCCGTGCCGAACAGCGCGGACGGGCTTTCGCCGAGATTGTCCCAGCGCATCGGGCCTCCTTCTGGATCCTGCCGAGCCCCCTTCGCAATAATAGAACACATGTTCCCTTGCGGCCCGGCGGCCCTGAATTTGGGCGTGCCGCCGAGGGGTGGTTGGCTTGGCGGCGCACCGCAGGACCGGCAGGTCTACTACTGGAGGAAGACGCACATGGGGCAGGTCGAGGCCATCACGCAGCGCGAGATCGCGGCGGACCCGGAGGACGTGTTCGACGCGCTCGCCGACTACACCGGCACGCGCCGGCAGCTGCTGCCCGAGCACTTCAGCGAGTACGAGGTCCGCGAGGGCGGCGACGGCAAGGGCACCCTCGTCCACTGGAAGCTCCAGGCCACGAGCAAGCGGGTGCGTGACTGCCTGCTGGAGGTCGACGAGCCGACCGACGGCCAGCTCGTGGAGAAGGACCGCAACTCCTCGATGGTGACCACCTGGGTCATCACCCCGGCCGGTGAAGGGCGCGCCAAGGTCGTCGTCACCACCACCTGGCAGGGCGCCGGCGGTATCGGCGGCTTCTTCGAGAGGACCTTCGCCCCCAAGGGGCTCGGCCGGATCTACGACAGCCTGCTCGCCAACCTCGCCGCCCACGTGGAGAAGTGAGCGGCCGTCACTCCCGTCACCCGGCATGCATGCCGTCACACTCACCGGTTCGGGTGGTTTCCGCCGAGTCGAAGTGTGCGGCCCGCCGGAGCGGTTCCGTACGGAAAGCCCTGATGGGAGCCCAATAGGCCTCCCGGGCAACGTACTTGACGCCCGGTCCCGCCCCGTCCGACCCCCTTTGCCGCGCTTGATCGGTGTTGTCGCCCAATGCGAGAACTTGGGCGGCAACAGGCGTGACGAGGGGAGCAGCACGTGGGCGGGACCACCCTGAGCGAGCGGGCCGGGCGAACCGATCCGCCCGTATCCGGTGCGACGACGGCAACGCCAAAGGCAACGGCAACGGCAGCGCCGATGGCACCGGCAATGGCTCCGGCAACGGCAGTGCCAATTGCTCCGGCACCGGCAATTGCTCCGGCACCGACCCCGACCCCGGCTCCGGTCGCGAGCGGCGAACCCGAGGAGCCCGGCCACCCCGGTGCACCGGCGCCGCTCGGCCCCCGCCGTCTCCGGCCGGTCGTCGCCGGCCTGATGCTGACGCTGCTGCTCGCCGCCCTCGGCCAGACCATCATCGTCACCGCGCTCCCGGAGATCGCCGGTGAGCTGCACGGTCCGGGCGCGATGTCCTGGGTGGTGACGTCCTACCTGCTCGCCTCGGTCATCGGACTGCCCCTCTACGGGAAGCTCGGCGATCTCTTCGGCCGTAAGCCCGTCTTCCTCTTCGCCCTCCTCGTCTTCACCGTCGGCTCGGCGCTGGCCGGCTGGTCGCGGACCATGGACGAACTGGTCGTCTTCCGGGCGGTCCAGGGCGTCGGCGGCGGCGGGCTGATCATCGGCGTCCAGGCGATCATCGCCGATGTCGTACCGCCCCGGGCCCGCGGCCGCTACACGGGTCTGCTCGGCGCCGTCTTCGGCCTCGGCTTCGTGGCCGGACCGCTGATCGGCGGCTTCTGCGCCGACCATGCCTCCTGGCGCTGGTGCTTCTCCCTCAACGTTCCGTTGGGTGTGCTGACGTTCCTGGTCATCGCCTGCGTGCTGAAGCTGCCCCGCCCCACGAGGCGCGCCAAGCCGGACCTCGCCGGGGCGCTGCTGCTCGCCGCGTTCTCCATCTGCCTGGTCCTGCTGGCCAGTTGGGGCGGCACCACCTACGCCTGGGACTCGCGGGTCGTCCTCGGCCTCGCCGCCGGTGCGCTCGGCACCGCCCTGCTGTTCCTCGCGGTCGAGTACTTCGCTACCGAACCGCTGATCCCGCTGCGGCTGTTCCGCGACTCGGTCTTCCACGTCACCGGTCTGACCGGCGCCGCCGTCGGCCTCGCGCTCTTCGGCGCCGTCAGCTATCTGCCGGCCTTCCTGCAGAGGGCCGACGGCGCCACGGCCACCGAGTCCGGGCTGCTGATGCTGCCCCTGACGGGCGGCCTCGTCATCGCCTCCCTAGTCTCCGGCTGCCTCATCAGCCGCACCGGCCGCCACAAGGTCTTCCCCGTCCTGGGGTGTGTGCCGGCCGCGGTGGGGATGTGGCTGCTGTCGCGGTGCCAGCAGGACACCGCGTGGGAGGTCTACAGCCTCGGGACGGCCCTGCTCGGCCTCGGGATCGGCTTCGTCCTGCCGGTGCTGGTGCTCGCCGTGCGGCACTCCGTACGCACCCCCGACCCCGGCGCCGCGACCGGCGCCACCCACTGCGTCCGGCAGATCGGCGGCAGCGTCGGCGCGGCCCTCTTCGCCATCCTCCTCGCCGACCGGCTGGCCCGCCGGCTCGGCGACCGGCTGCCCGGGTCGGCGCGGCTGCCCGCTCCGGAGTCGCTCACCCCGCGACTGGTACGGGCGCTGCCCGCCGCGCTGCGCGACAGCCCTGTCGCCGCGTACGCGGACGCCATGCCGCGGATCTTCCTTTTTCTCGTGCCGGTGCTCGTCCTGAGCCTTGTGCTCGCCTTCTTCCTGAAAGGGAAACCCCTGGTGTCCCACGCCTCTCCTGCCCCGCAGGCCGCCCCGTCCCCGCAGATGCCGTACGGCGACCCGGCCGACCCCGCCGCCGTACCGCAGGCCCGTGCCGCGGCGGACACAAACGCCGTCAACTCCCATGGCCCCGGCTCCCCTTACACCCGCGCACACCGCCACACCACCACCGGACACACCGCCGTCATGGCCGGCGTCCCGGTCTGCGGCACCGTCCAGCACCACGACGGCAGCATCGTGCCGCGCGCCGCGCTCACCCTCATCGATGTCGCCGGCCGGCAGATCGGCCGCGGCGCCACCGGAGAGGACGGACGGTATGCGCTGAGCACACCGGGCGCCGGCTCGTATGTGCTGATCGCGTCGGCGGGCGGCCACCAGCCGCAGGCGGTGACCGTCACGGTCGGCGAACGGCCGGTCGAGCTGGATGTCGTGCTCGGCGGCGCCGGGCGGCTCGCGGGCACCGTCACCACCGCCGACGGCACGCCCGTACGCGATGCCATGGTCACCCTCACCGATGTACGCGGCGAGGTCGTCGCCACCACCCGCAGCGGACGCGAAGGCGGCTATGTCATCGGGGAGTTGGTGGCCGGCGAGTACACCCTGGCCTCCAGCGCCCCGGCGTTCCGCCCCGCCGCGCTGCCGGTGACCGTCCAGGCCTCCCGGGAGACCCGCCAGGACATCGAGCTCGCCGGTGGCGCGGTGCTGCGCGGGACCGTACGGGCCGGCGGTGGCCGCCCCGTCGAGGACGCCAGGGTCACTCTGCTCGACGCCGCCGGCAATGTCGTCGACACGGCGACCACCGGGCCCGACGGGCTCTTCCGCTTCGTGGATCTGTCGGCCGGCGAGTACACCGTCATCGCCGCCGGATACCCGCCGGTGGCCACCGTCCTCCAGGTGGCCGGCGGCGGCCGCACCGAACGCGACCTCCAGCTGGGGCACGAGGACTGAACGCACCGAGACGGTTGCCGTAACAGCTGTATCTGATGCCTCGTCAAATATGCCGCAGCTAAAGGGGGATGGGATGTGGCCCGTCCCCCGCGGCCCCTACGGCAGGCGCCCCCGTGGTTGGATGCCCGTATGGCGGAGATCAGTTTTCCGGAGCCGCGCATCGGGCCGGAATGGGCGCGGCGGCGCATCGGGGCGTTCCGTGACGCGGCGGCGTTCGAGCGGTTCGCGGCGGTGTACCGGGAGGCGATGGACGGTCTGCCCGAGCCCGATGAGCAGCGGACCGTGGACACCTCGTACGGGGCGGTGCGGGTGTACCGCTTCGGTACGGGGGACGGAGTGCCGCTCGTCCTGATGCCGGGAAGGCAGTCGTGCACCCCGCTGTGGCGGACGAATCTGCCGGGGCTGATGCGCAGCGGACGCCCCGTGTACGCCGTCGACGGCCTCGGGGAGCCGGGCTGCAGCGCACAGTCGGCGCCGATGACGTCCGGCACCGACCAGGCGGCCTGGATCGACGAGATGCTCGCCCGGCTCGCCCTGCCCCGGGCGCATGTGCTCGGGGTGTCGATCGGGGGCTGGCTGGCGGTGCAGGTCGCTCTGCACCGTCCGGAGCGGATCGCGTCGGTGATCGCGCTGGATCCGGCGAACACCTTCGCGCCGCTGAGCTGGAAGATGATCGTCGTCTCGCTGGGCAGTGTGCTCCCCGGGATGCCGGAGGGGCTGCGCAACCGGCTGCTGGGCTGGATCTCGGGCGGGATCGACGACGCCTCGGAGCACATCGAGGGCCGGCTGATCGCCTCCGGTATGCGGGACTTCAAGGTCAGCTTCCCGGCCCCGGCCCTGCCCGGCGAGGACGCGCTGCGCTCCCTCGGCGTCCCCGTACTCGCGCTGATCGCCGGGAAGAGCATCGCGCATGACGCCGGGAAGGCCGCGGCCCGCGCCCGCACCCTGCGCGACAGCACCGTGGAGGTCTGGCCGGACGCCTCCCATGCGATCAACGGGGAGTACCCGGAGCGGCTCGCGGAGCGGGTGCACACCTTTCTCGGCGTGGTGGAGAACCGTCAGGGCTGACCCGTGAGGGAGGCGGGGGCCGCACCGAAGCGCAGCCGGGTGATGAGCGGGCGGTCCGTGCGCAGCAGTGGCAGGGCGGCGGCGCGCGGGGCGAGATAGCCGATGAAGCCGCGGCCCGCGGGGAGCGGCACCTCTGACACCTCGCTGATGGCCGGATGGGCCTGCCGCAGAAGGTCCCGGTCGACCGCGTCCATGCCCCAGGGCATCGGGGGCAGACGATGACCGCCCGGCCCCTTCGTACGGGTGCGAGTGCGGGTGCTGAAGCGCCGCGAGACGGTGTCGAAGACCATCGTGCCGCCGGGGAACGCATCGGCGCAGGCGGCGATCAGACGGGTCACCTGCGCGGGCTGCAGATACATCAGCAGGCCCTGAGCGGTCACCAGGACACCGCGCGAGGGGTCGATGTCCGCCATCCACTGGCTGTCCCGGGCGTCGCAGGCCACCAGCCGCTGCCGCGCCCCGTGCGGCAGGACGCGCTTCCGCAGCGCCAACGGGCCGTTGAGGTCGACGGTGACCCACTGGGCCCGGCCGTTGTCCACCCGCCAGAACTGCGTCTCCAGGCCCTCGCCGAGAGCGACCACGGTGCCGTCCGGCCGGTCGGCGAGAAACGCGCGCACCACTCGGTCGAACCCGAGGGCGCGCAGGGCGATGGCCTGCGCCAGCCAGGGCCGGGCGGCGCCCATCCGCTCCCGGAAGGGGAACTCGATCTCGGTGAGGAGCTGTACGGCGCGTGGATCGGGCAGCACCGTGTCCGGGCGGGCGGCCTCGGCGGCGCGGTGATAGAGCGTCCACAACGCCGTTTCGGGAACTCCCTTGAGGTCTGCCTTGACGCGGCCTGGCACCGAGTTCCTCCCAGAGTGCGGTGTGGGGCGGTGAGCCGCGGCGCGCAGGCCCGGCGGACCACCGGCTGCGCTGCCTCGCTCATGCGGCGTTGATATCCCGGTCCCGCCCCGCACGGGGCCGTTCGGGGTGCCGGTCACCCTGGGGAGTGCAAAGTCGTACCGCCTTGTACTGCGTCGTACCGCCTGGTACGGCGGCCGGGAGGGGACGGATGCGGCCGTGGCGGCCCGCCAACGGCCCGTGCCCGTACGGCGCGTAGGGTTTCTGCCGCGGATTCCCCGGGAATCCGCCGCGGGACCAAGGGGGACGGGGGAGTCATGGCGGCAGCGGGGTGGCGCAAGTGGGTACCGGGCCGGAGGGCGGTGGTCGTCCTCGTCGTGGTCCTGGCGGTGCTCGCCGGAGGTGGGTACGCCGCGAAACCGCTGTGGCAGCCGTGGTGGTACGCGACAAACGTCTGCGCGGGACTGCTCTCGGCGGACGACCTGGCGGAGGTACTCCCCACCAAGCAGCTGCAGGCCGCTGAGGAGGAGGCGGATCTCGCCCACGGTCGGATGAAGTGCGGGGTGAACACGTCGGACCACGAATTCTCGCTGATGGCGAGGGTGGAATCCGATCCCGGAGAGGTGGACCGCCTGCTCAGCGGCGAATTCACCATCCCCACCCCGCCGCGGTTCGTCTTCCCCGCGGGAATCCCCGGCTTCCATGCCGGGTTGGGGCACTACCTCGTGCAGGAGTGCCCGGACCTCGGGCGGGATTCCCTCGGCCGCAACCGGCGGCTGGTCACCTGGGTGAACGGCAAGTGGGACGAGAAGCACGGCACGCCCGCCACCCTGCGGATCGCCGTCTCGCTCGCCAACGGCGCGGCGGAGAAGGCCGGTTGCGGTGCGCCGCGGCTGCCACTGCCGCAGCGGGCGGTGCTGCGTCCGACGGCCGTGCCGCTGGAGAAGGGCGGCGCCGGCTGTGGCTGGCTGGCCCGTGCCCGGCTCCCCGAGAAGCCGGGAGGCAAGCACTGGCGGGTCATCGCGCGTACGGACCCGCATGCGGCGGTCACCAGCTGCGCACTCGTGGACGGCACGAGCGGGGCGGAGTACGCCGAGTTCAGCGGCTGGTACGGAGACTGGACGGACAAGTCCTTCGACACACTGATCGGCGCCAACGTCCGGCTGCCGCGCGGCTTCCCGGACGACGGCCAGGTGATGACCGAGCACTTCGGCACCGCCGCCCTCGCCCGCTGCGAGGGCGAGTCCGCCCACTGGGAGGCGAGCAGCTACCCGGACAGCGCGGGCCGGTCTCTCGCGGGGCGTGAACTGCGGCCGCTGCTCGTCGCGTTCGCCCGGGACCAGGCCGAGCGCCGGGGCTGCGGCCGTCCGGCGCTGCCGGGGCAGCGGATCTTCCCGAGCGGGAGATGAGGGAGGGGGCCCGCCTCTGCCTGCGGGTGGACGACAATCGGCGGCCGCGTATGCGGGCGGCCGCCCGGCGCCGTGGGACCGGAGGTCAGTGCGTCAGATCGCGGTGGATGACCCGGGCGGCGCGCTCGACGGTGGCCACGCCGTCGTCCATGGTGTGGTTTCCGGTGGAGAGGACGGCCATGCCGTAGTCGTTCCCGCTGCCGTTGAAGGTGCCGACGCTGTTCACCCGCCAGCCGTCGGTCTTGCGCGGCAGCCAGCCGTTCTTGACGTGGACGGCGTCGGGGTCCGGGGCGCCGGCGGGGACGCCCCACCGCTGGTCGGGGACGACCCGGTGCATCAGGTCGAGGGCGTAGCCGCGGGAGGCGGCGGTGAGCACCCGGTTGTCCGTGGTGAGCAGCTGCATCAGTGTGAGCTGGTCGGCGGCGGTGATCTGGGTCAGGCCCCAGGCACCGTGCGTGCCCGGGACGGTGTGCCGCATACCGGCCAGGGACAGGAAGTGCTTGATGCCGGCCGGGCCGACGCGGCGCCACAGCGCGGTGGTCGACTTGTTGTCCGACTTGGTGATCATGGCGGTGGCCAGCCGCTTCTCGTGCGGGGTCAGCTTGCGGTGGGCCTCCTCGGCCTGCCGCAGCAGGGCCGCGAGCACCGTGACCTTCACCACACTCGCCGAGTCGAAGTGGGCGCCGGCCTTGAACTCACAGTGGGTCCTGGTGCGCCGGTCGTAGACCGCCAGCGCCGAGGCGCCCTCCCGCCCGTGGAGGGCGTCGGCGATGTCCTGGGACAGCGCGGGCGCCAGGCCCGGCTTCTTCGAGGTGCACACGACCTTGGAGCCGCCCACCGGCGTGCTGGCGGAGCCGGCCGAGGCCGGGGTCGCCGTGGTGAGCACCGTGAGCAGCGATCCGGCAGCCACGACCGCGGCCAGCCCGCGGCGCGCGGAGGTCGATATGCGTGATCCGTGCATGGAGAAGGTGTCCTGTCCCGCTGTGTACCGGAGGCTCCGCCGTGGGGCGGCCGGCCTCGTGCGACCGGATGTGCGTCGGGCCACTGCGGCCGTGCGGCCGGCCGGTGTCCCGCTTCATGGGTCACGGTGACGATACGCGGCGGGGGTGCGGACATCCCGGGCGTGATGGGTGGATTGTCCGTATTTGGGGGGTGTATCGGGATGTGACATTCGCCAAATCCGGGGGCGAATGCGGGCATGTCTCCAGGGGGCGTCTTCCCGGTCAGGCCGGATCGGGAAGACGCCCCCTAGGGGCGTGGCAGGGCCTTACGCGGCTTGGTGGTGACGCGCGGACGGCGGGTCGCGCCCGTCCGGCGCCGGCGTGCGGCGGCCATCAGCTGGCGGCTGCGGAGGGCCATCTCGATCTCGAAGCGGGTCCGTGGGTCCCGGAGGCGGGGGCCGAACAGCTTCTCCAGCTGGCGCATCCGGTAGCGGACGGTCTGCGGGTGGATGCTGAGCGCCTTGGCCACCTCCGGGGCCCCCATGCCGCCGAGCCAGGCGAGCAGGGTGGCCTCCAGGCGCTCGCACCGCTCCGGCGTCAGCCCCGCGAGCGGGCGCAGACGGCGGGCGATCAGCGTGTGGGCCAGCGACTCGTCCTGGAGGAGGACGAGGGAGGAGAGGTGGTCGTCGACGAACACCACTCCGGCGTCGGGGCCGTCGTGCGCGGACGCCAGGTCCAGCAGCCGGGACGCGGCGCGCACGGAGGCCTCGGCCTCCGTCGGCGCCACCGCATGACCGACCACCGCGGCGCGATGGCGCAGGACGCCCTTCAGCCGGGCCCGTCCGCTCTTGCCGTCGGCCAGCGCGGCGGGGATCAGCAGGCCCGGCGCTTCGCCCGGTGTGCTGACGAGGCAGTCGCCCAGCGCGGACGCCACCAGATGGATGTCGGTGTCGGTGCGCAGCATGACCGCGCGCACCTTCTCGGGCAGCGGATGGCCGGACCGCAGGACGTCCTGGATCAGCCTTGCCACCTGCTGCGGGCCGCCCCGCTCGATCACTTCCTTGAAGCCTGGATTGCGATCGCAAAGAGACTGCGCGATCAGTTCGGTCAAGATCGCGAGTTGGGCTTCGCTGTCGGCTCGCGTGTCACCGCATTGCGGTAACCGGACGCCATTGAGTGCCTCGCTCACCATTCTGCCTCTGTTTCATCGCGTGGGAAGCTGGTCCGGCCTGTTGTACCTCACCTGGCATGTGCCGTCGGCAGCTGACAGAACTCGTTCAGAAGTCCTTACGGATTCCGTCAGAAGTCCTTCCGCTTTGCGACAGAAACTGTGCGAGATGCGGTGGGAGACGAGCGTACCCCCAGCTTCCGCTTGAAAGGAATCGTGTTGCTGTGATGAAGAAGTCGTGCGGGTTGCGCTCAACGCGGCTGCCCTGGAGCGCGCTGGACGGGGCGTCAGGCAGAAGGCCCTGGTTAGGCTGGGCAATCCGTTCGGCATCGCCGAAACTGTGGTGACCGGGCGACGTGAGATGTCGTGCGTACCGCCTCCTAGCTGCGACGGGACTGGTGCATGTGAAAATCCTCATCTCCGCGGACATGGAGGGCGCCACGGGTGTGACCTGGCCGGCCGATGTGCTGCCGGGCACGCCCCAATGGGAGCGCTGCCGCCATATGTTCACGTCCGACGTCAATGCGGCGATTGCCGGATTCTTCGACGGCGGCGCCGATGAGGTGCTGGTCAACGAGGCGCACTGGACGATGCGCAATCTCCTGCTGGAACAGCTCGACGAGCGTGCGCAGATGCTCACCGGACGGCACAAATCGCTGAGCATGGTCGAAGGTGTGCAGCACGGCGACGTCGACGGGATCGCCTTCGTCGGCTACCACACCGGGGCAGGCACCGAAGGCGTCCTCGCGCACACCTACCTCGCCAACACCCTCACCGGCGTCTGGGTCGACGGCACCCGCGCGAGCGAGGGCTATCTGAACTCCCTGGTGGTCGCCGAGTACGGCGTCCCCGTGGTGCTGGTCACCGGTGACGACCGCACCTGCCAGGACGCGCTCGGGTACGCCCCGCAGGCGCCCGGTGTGGCGGTCAAGGACTATGTGTCGCGCTATGCGGCGGTCTGCCGGCCGCCGGCCCGTACGGCGGCCGACATCCGGGCCGCCGCCCACAAGGGAGCGGCGCTGGCGGTGCGTCATGAACCGTCCCGGCGCGGGCCGTTCCGGTTCGAGCTGGAATTCGACGCGGAACATCTGGTGGGCGCGGCCACCTGCGTGCCCGGCGTGGAACGATGCGGGGAGCGCCGCATCGCGTATACGAGTCAGAACATGTACGAGGCCATCCGGTGCTTCAAGGCGGTCACCACCGTCGTCTCGTCCGCCGTGGAGGAACAATATGGCTGAGGTGGAGTCCGCCGGGGAGCCCGGGACCGGGCAGGCCCCCGGTGTGGACCGGCAGGCGCTCGACGAGGTGGTGCGGTTCACCTCCGACCTGATCCGGATCGACACCAGCAACGCCGGTGACGGCACCTGTCAGGAGCGCCCGGCCGCCGAGTACGTCGCCGAGCGGCTGGCCGGGGCCGGACTGACGCCGACGCTGCTGGAGCGCAGCAAGGGCCGTACCAATGTGGTCGCCCGTATCGAGGGCACCGACCCCGCGGCCGATGCCCTGCTGGTGCACGGCCATCTCGACGTGGTGCCCGCCGAGCCCGCGGACTGGAGTGTGCACCCCTTCTCCGGGGAGATCCGCGACGGTGTGGTCTGGGGCCGCGGCGCCATCGACATGAAGAACATGGACGCGATGGTGCTCGCCGTGGTCCGCCAATGGGCCCGCAGCGGGGTGCGGCCGCGGCGGGACATCGTGCTCGCCTTCACGGCCGACGAAGAGGCCAGCGCCGAGGACGGCTCCGGCTTCCTGGCCGACCGGCACCCCGGGCTCTTCGAGGGCTGCACCGAAGGCATCAGCGAGTCCGGGGCCTTCACCTTCCATGCCGGCGGCGGGATGCAGTTGTATCCGGTCGCCGCGGGGGAGCGCGGGACGGCCTGGCTGAAGCTGACCGCCCGGGGACGGGCCGGGCACGGCTCGAAGGTCAACCGCGACAACGCCGTCAGCCGGCTGGCCGCGGCCGTGGCCCGGATCGGCGAGCACGACTGGCCGGTCCGGCTCACCCCGACGGTACGGGCCGCGCTCCGCGAACTCGCCGCGCTGCAGGGCATCGAGGCGGATGTCGATTCGCCGCGCTTCGATGTCGACGCGCTGCTCGGCAAGCTCGGCCCGGCCGCCAAACTGGTCGAGCCGACGGTCCGCAACAGCGCCAACCCGACGATGCTGGCGGCCGGTTACAAGGTCAATGTGATCCCGGGAACCGCCGTCGCCCATGTCGACGGCCGGGTGCTCCCCGGCGGCGAGGCGGAGTTCCGTACGACCATGGATGAGCTCACGGGACCGGACGTGAGCTGGGAGTACCACCATCGCGAGGTGGCGCTCGAGGCCCCGGTCGACTCTCCGACGTTCGCCGCGATGCGGGCCGCGATCGAGCGCTTCGACCCGGACGGCCGTGTCGTGCCGTACTGCATGTCCGGCGGCACCGACGCCAAGCAGTTCTCCCGGCTGGGCATCACCGGCTACGGCTTCTCGCCGCTGAAACTGCCCGAGGGCTTCGACTACCAGGCGCTCTTCCACGGTGTGGACGAATGTGTGCCGGTCGAGGGGCTGCACTTCGGTGTCCGGGTACTCGATCATTTCCTGCGTGCGGTCTGACCGGCCGAACGCATGGCCCGACCGGTGGTGGAGAGGAACTGCAGCATGGTGACCACGGCTCCGTACGGTGGCTGGACGTCCCCGATAGATGCCCGGATGGTCGCGGCGCACGACGGCCGGCCGGCCTTCGTGGGTGTCGTCGGCGACGAGGTGTGGTGGACGGAGCCGCGGCCCGCCGAGGGCGGCCGGCGGGCGCTGGTCCGCCGGCGGCCGGCCGGCGCCGAGGAGTCGGTACTTCCCGCGCCCTGGAACGTCCGCAGCCGGGTACTGGAGTACGGCGGCCAGCCCTGGGCCGGTGCGGTCACCGAGCGCGGACCGCTGGTCGTCTTCAGCAACTTCGCCGACCAGCGGCTGTACGCCTACGCACCGGACAGCGACGAGGCCCCGCGCCCGCTCACCCCGCACTCCGGCGTCGGTGACGGGCTGCGCTGGGCCGATCCGGTGCTGCGCCCGGAGCTCGGTGAGGTGTGGTGCGTCCTGGAGGAGTTCACGGGCGACCGGCCGACCGATGTGCGCCGGGTGATCGCGGCCGTGCCGCTCGACGGCTCCGCCGCCGAACACCGGGCCTCGGTAAGGGAGTTGAGCGACGACCGGCATCGCTTCGTGACCGGTCCGCGGATCTCCCCGGACGGACGGCGGGTCGCCTGGCTCGCCTGGGACCACCCCCGGATGCCCTGGGAGGGCACGCTGGCGATGGTGGCGCGGGTCACCGGGAAGGGCGAGTTCGAGGACATCCGGCCGCTGGTCGGCGACCTCGGCCCCGGCGCGCCGCACGGCGGCGCGGCAGGTGAGTCCGTCGCCCAGATCGAGTGGGCGGCCGACGGCTCCCTGTTGTTCGTCTCGGACCTCAGCGGCTGGTGGGAGCTGCAGCGCATCGACCCCGACGCGGCGGACGACGGTGTGGTGGCGAGCCGCGCGCTGTGCCCCGCCCGGCAGGAGGAGTTCGGCGGGCCGCTGTGGACCGTCGGCCAGCGCTGGTTCCTGCCCCTGGAGAACGGCACCCTCGCGGTGATCCACGGCCGGGGCGCCACCTCCCTGGGCATCCTCGACCCGGTGAGCGGCGAGCTGGTCGACGCGGCGGGCCCGTGGACCGAATGGGCGCCCAGCCTCGCCGTGCACGGCAGCCGTGTCCTCGGCATCGCCGCCGGCCCGCACAGCTCGTACGAGGTCGTCGAGCTGGACACCTGCACCGGACGCGCCCGGGTGCTGGCCTGCCGGCATGCCGATGTCCTGGACCCGGCCTACTACCCCCGGCCGGTCGACCGGACCTTCACCGGCCCCGACGGGCGGGACATCCACGCCCACATCTACCCGCCGCACAACCCCGACCACCGCGCCCCCGACGGTGAGCTGCCGCCCTTCGTGGTGTGGGCGCACGGCGGCCCCACCGGCCGGGCCCCGCTGGTGCTCGACCTGGAGATCGCCTACTTCACCACCCGTGGCATCGGCGTCGCCGAGGTCAACTACGGCGGCTCGACGGGCTACGGCAGGGAGTACCGCGAGCGGCTGCGCGGCCAGTGGGGTGTGGTGGACGTCGAGGACTGTGCCGCCGTCGCCCGCGCGCTGGCCGACGAGGGCACCGCCGACCGCGCCCGGCTGGCCATCCGCGGCGGCAGCGCCGGCGGCTGGACCGCAGCCGCCTCCCTGACCGCCACCGACCTCTACGCCTGCGGCACCATCAGCTATCCGATCCTGGACCTGACCGGCTGGGCCACCGGCGAGACCCATGACTTCGAGTCGCGGTATCTGGACTCGCTGGTGGGACCGCTCGCCGAGGTGCCCGACCGCTACCGCGAGCGCTCGCCGCTGCACCGCGCGGACCGGATCACCGCGCCCTTCCTGCTGCTCCAGGGCCTGGACGATGTGATCTGCCCGCCCGCGCAGTGCGAACGGTTCCTCGCCGAGGTCGCCGGGCGCGGTATACAGCACGCCTATCTGCCGTTCCCCGGGGAGGGACACGGCTTCCGCCGCGCGGAGACCATCGTGCGCGCGGTGGAGGCCGAACTCTCCCTCTACGCCCAGACCTTCGGCATCACCCGCGGCGATGTCCCGACGCTGGAGCTGCGCGGATGACGCCGCCCGGGGCGGTCCGGCCGCCGCGGCTGCGGCCCGGCGACCGGGTGGCGGTCGTGGCGCCCAGCGGCCCGCTCATGGCGGAGCGGCTGGACCGCGGGCTGGATGTGCTCCGCGGCTGGGATCTCGACCCGGTCGCCGCGCCCCATGCCCGCGGCACCCACCCCACGCTGGGCCATCTCGCCGCCTCCGACGAGGAGCGGGCCCGTGACCTCCAGGAGGCATGGTGCGATCCGTCCGTCAAAGCGGTGTTCGCGGCGCGCGGTGGCTACGGCGCCCAGCGGATGGTCGACCTGCTGGACTGGGACGCCCTCCGGGCCGCGGCCCCCAAACCGCTGATCGGCTTCAGCGATGTGACGGTGCTGCACGAGGCGTTCGCGGTGCGGGCCGGGGTGTCCACCCTGCACGGGCCGGCCGTCGCGGGGGAGGTCTTCCTCAAGGACGACGCCACCCGTGACCACCTGCGGCGCACGCTGTTCGCGCCGGAGACCGTCCGCACCCTGGTGTCGCCGTCCGCCCGGCCGCTGGTGCCGGGCCGGGCCCGCGGGGTCACCGTCGGCGGCTGTCTGGCCATGCTCGCCACCGAGCTGGGCACCCCGTGGGCCCGGCAGGGCGCGGCGGGCGGGCTGCTCCTGCTGGAGGACGTCGGGGAACCGCCGTACCGCATCGACCGGGCGCTCACCCAACTCCTGCGCTCCGGCTGGCTGGACGGGGTCGCGGGGATCGTGCTCGGCTCCTGGGCCCGCTGCGGTCCCTACGACCGGGTGCGGGAGGTGCTGGTGGACCGGCTGGCCGGGCTCGGGGTGCCGGTGGCCGAGGAGTTCGGCTTCGGACACGGGGATTCCGCGCTGACGGTTCCGCTGGGCCTCCCCGCCGAGCTGGACGCCACGGCCGGCACGCTGACCTTCGAGGAGCCGGCGACGGTGTGAGCGCCAAACCGTCTTGACGGAGTGTCATCGCCCGGCCTTCCAGGGCCTCATGGGAAATCCCCCGCTCTCCTGGACCGGGACGCTCCTGAACGCACGTCCTAACGGCGACGCGTGTCAGGAGCGTTGACTTGCCGTTACTCGTGTCACAGCATGAGCGCGCCGCTACCGACTGGTTGGTACGACCTGTGTGGAGGTCCTCGTGCCCAGCGTGTCCCGAGCCGTGTCCCGCCCCGTGCTCCGCAGGTCCCTCGCCCTGCTGGCCGGCTCCGCCCTCGCCGCGCCGCTCTTCCTGACCGGTCCCGCGGTCGCCGCCGCCGACCCGTACACCGTCACCGCTCTGAAGGTCACCGTCCGGGCCGGCGAGCGCCACTGCACCCTGGACGCGGATGTCTACCGCCCGGCCGGAGCCGACGCCGCCCACCCGGCGCCCGCCGTGCTGACCACCAACGGCTTCGGCGGCAGCAAGGCGGACGGCTCCACCGACGCCCTCGCCAAGGCCTTCGCCACCCGCGGGTATGTGGCGCTGGCCTACTCCGGGCTCGGCTTCGGCAAGACCGGCTGCCCGATCTCCCTCGACGACCCCGGGATCGACGGCCGGGCGGCGAGCGGGCTGGTCGACCTGCTGGCCGGTGCCCGTACGGCCGACAACGGGACACGTCTCGACTATGTCGCCAAGGACGGCGCACAGGATCCGCGGGTTGGCATGATCGGTGGCTCCTACGGTGGCGCGATCCAGCTGGCCACCGCCTCCGTCGACCACCGGGTCGACGCGCTGGTCCCGCTCATCACCTGGAACGACCTCTCCTACTCGCTCGACCCGAACAACGCCGGTCTGACCCACGGTGTCACCGGCCCGCTGCCCGGCGCCTACAAGTGGCAGTGGACGAACGGGTTCTTCCTGATCGGCGAGGCGCAGGGGCTGCTGCATCCGGAGCTCGACCCGTCGCGCACCGGCGGCTCCGGCTGTCTGCACTTCGTCGCGCGGGCCTGCGAGACCAAGCGGCTGCTGGATTCCGGAAAGTACCCGGCGGAGAAGACCGACGCCGTCTTCCGCTATGCCCGCAGCGTCTCCCCGGTCTCGTACCTGCCGTCGGTCAAGGCGCCGACGCTGCTCGTGCAGGGCCAGAACGACAGCCTGTTCAACCTCAACGAGGCCACCGCCACCTACCGGACCCTCGCCGCGCAGGGCACCCCGGTCAAGATGATCTGGCAGGCATGGGGCCACAGCGGCGGGATGAAGAAGCCGGCGAAGGGCGAACTCAACCTGGGGCAGGGCAATCTGGACACCAGTTACGTCGGACAGCGGATCCTGGCGTGGTTCGACCGCTATCTGCGGCACCGGACGGCGACCGGCACCGGCCCGGCCTTCGCCTACCACCGGGACTGGGTGACCGACGGGTCCGCCTACGCCACCTCGCCCGCCTTCCCGGCGGGCGGCACCCGGCGGCTGTATCTCTCCGGGGACGGCAAGCTCGTCGGCCACCGCGGTGAGGTGGCGCGCGGCAGCCGGTCGTACCGCAATCTGCGGATGGCGAGCAGCCACTCGGAGAGTTCGCTGGCCGGGATGCTGGGGCTGCCGGACGTGGCGCCGTACGACGCGAGGGGCACCTTTCTGGACTGGACGTCGGCGCCGGTGGCGGGCGGGCCGGTGGAGGTGGTGGGCGCGCCCAGGGCGACGCTGAAGGTCGTCTCACCGCGGGCCGAGCAGGCCCAGAAGTCCTCGGACGCGGCCGACAGGCTGGTGCTGTTCGCCAAGCTCTACGATGTCGCGCCGGACGGCAAGAAGACGCTGGTGCACCGGTTGGTGGCCCCGGCCCGCGTGCCCGATGTGACCCGGCCGTTCACCGTGGAACTGCCGGCCATCGTGCACCGTTACGAGCCGGGGCACCGGCTGCGCTTCGTGATCGCCGCGAGCGACGACGCCTATGCGGGCAATCGCGGCGTGAAGCCGGTGACGGTCAGCAGTACGCCCGAGGACACCGGGGTCCTCGAACTGCCCGTCACCCAAGGGGTGTTGCGGTAGCGGATGGGGTGGATGCCGTAGGGACAAGTGGAGGGGCGGAACGTCTCGGGCGCGCTGCGGGCACCGGTGTCAGCCGGGAGCCGGGCGCGTCAGCCGGGGCGTCCGCGAGGGTGACGGCTCAGTCGTCCGTGACCTCGATGGCCTGCACGGGGCAGGCGCGGGCGGCTTCCCGCACCAGCGGGTCGCCCGCGCCGTCCTCACGGCCGGGCAGCAGCGCACTGAAACCGTCGTCGTCCTGGGTGAAGACCCCCGGCGCGGTCAGGGCACACTGGCCGGCGCCGATGCAGCGGTCGGTGTCGATCGCGATCCGCATTCCGGACCCCTTTCGTTGGTCTGCCGTCATGGCTGCTACCAGGCCAGCGGCAGTTCGATCATGCCTTGCAGCGTGTCTCCGGGCTTGAACGGAATCTCGGCGGCCGGCACGGCGAGCCGTAGCTCCGGGATCCTGGTGAACAGCGAGCGCAGCGCGATCTCCATCTCCGCGCGGGCGAGGTTCTGCCCCAGGCACTGGTGGATCCCGAAGCCGAACGCCACGTGATGACGGGCCGAACGGTCCAGGTCCAGCTCGTCCGGCGACGGATAGACGGTGTCATCCCGGTTGATCAGCGAGGTGGGGAACAGGACCCCGTCGTCGGCGCGGATGATCTGCCCGCCGATCTCGATGTCCTCCTTCGCCACCCGCAGCACGCCGTCCGCGATGGACAGGAACCGCATCAGCTCCTCGACGGCGGCCGGCATCAGGTCCTCCTCGGCCTTGAGCCGGTCCAGATGTCCGGGGTGCTCCAGCAGGGTGAAGGTGCCGAGCGAGATCATGTTGGCGGTGGTCTCATGACCGGCCACCAGCAGGATCATGGCGAGCCGGACCAGCTCGTCGTGGGTGAGGGAGCCGGGCCGCAGCCGCTCCTCGATCAGCTCGTCCAGCAGCCCGTCGCCCGGGTTCTTCTCCTTGGCGGCGATCAGCCCGGCGAAGTACTCCTCCAGCTTCAGCCGGGCGTCCTCCGCCTCCTCGGCGGTCCGGCCGCGCAGGATCCGGCGGGACTCCTCCTCGAAGAACTCATGGTCGGCGTACGGGACACCGAGCAGTGAGCAGATCACCATCGAGGGGACCGGCAGCGCGAACGCGGAGACCAGCTCGGCGGGCGGGCCCTGCTCCAGCATCCGGTCGAGCAGCCCGTCGACGATCCGGTGGATCTCCGGGCGGAGCGCGGCGATCCGTTTGACGCTGAAGCTGGGGATCAGCATCCGGCGCTGGGTGTTGTGCTCCGGGTCGTCGACCCCGATCAGCGGGGTCCGGACCCGGCGGATCGCCGCGAAGCGCTCGAACGGAATCGGGAAGGCCGGGTTCTGCCGGTCGGAGGAGAGCCGCTGGTCGCTCAGCAGCGCCCGGGCTTCGGTGTGGCCGGTGACCGCCCACACCTTGCGGCCGTCGTAGAACGTGACATGGGTCAGCGGACCGGCCTCGCGCAGTGGCTGATAGCCGGCGGGTGGGTGGTAAGGACAGGTGCGGTCCTGAAAGTAGGGGATGGCTTCGGTCACGGAATTCCTCCCGTACGAGGCTTGAGTGGCTCACGTTGCTCGTGTGTGAGTGGGCAATGCTGCGGCGCGCCGTTATCGCCGCGCCGATCTCACCTCATGCCTCGGATGCCGGGCATGTCTACGCGCAGTTCGGCCAACTTCGTTCAGGTTCGGTCGAGTTCGGACCGATCACCTCCGTTTCGCGGTCGTACGAGGGTGTCGATCACGCCGTCCAGATACCGGTCGCGTGCGGCGTCGGCCGGCAGGCTCTGAGGGACGGCGTGTCCCAGCTGGGTGTGTCCGAGGTAGGCGGTGTAGGCCAGCAGACCGCGGTGCCGGGCCTCGTCCCCGGGGAAGCCCAGCGCCTCGAAGAGCGCGGCGACATAGCCGATGCGCCGGTCGGTCACCCGGGCGAGCGCGGCGGCCACCCGTGGATCGGCCGCGCTCGCCAGCAGGGAGACCTCCAGCGGGTCCGTGGCGGCCAGTGTCGTGGCCTGTACGAGCAGCAGGCGCAGTCGTCTGCCCGGATCGGGCTCGGCCTCCACCTCGGCGATCACGGCTTCGGTGCAGGTCTCTTCCCAGTGCTCCAGCGCTGCCTCGATCAGGGCGTCCCGGTTGCTGAAGTGCCAGTAGAAGCTGCCCTTGGTGGTGCCCAGCCGGGCGGCCAGCGGCTCCACGGCCACCGCGGCGAGGCCGCCCTCGCCCATGGCCGCCAGGGCCGCGTCGGCCCAGTCCCGGGCGGTCAGCCGCTGCCGTGCACTGCTGTCGCGGGGTGCCTTCACTCGCTGCTGCGCCATATCCATACGGTACCGTACGGTCAAACATACGCCACCGTATGGAGGTGCCCTGTGCGTACCGTCCGCGATGTTCATGCCCGCACCGTCCAGGCCCCGGCCGACACCGTCGGCGCCCTGCTCGACCGGCTCGGCGGTGCGGACGATCCGCTCTTCCCCACGCCCGTCTGGCCGCCGATGCGCTTCGACCGCCCCCTGGGTGTCGGCGCCGACGGCGGGCACGGCTTCGTCCGCTACCGCGTCGCGGCGTATGAGCCCGGCCGCCGCGTCCGTTTCGACTTCACCGGCGGTGAGGACGGGTGGCACGAGATCACCGTCCGGCCCCTGGGGCCCGGCAGCTGCCGGGTGGAGCACGTCCTGCAGAGCCGGCTCCCGCTGGGTCGGCGAGTGATGTGGACACTGGCGATCCGCGCCGCGCACGGCACCGTCGTCGAGGAGATCTTCGACAACATCGAACGGGCCGCCACCGGCCGGGCGTCGGCACCGGTCCGCCGGTCCCCGCGGGTACGCCTGCTCAACCGGCTGCTCTGGGACCGGCCCCGGGCCGTCGAGCTCCCCGCCGCGGCCCGGCTGGCGCACCGCGCCTTCCCGCGGACCGACTTCCAGGACGCCTGGCAGATGGATCTGCTGCCCGGTATGCCGCAGGAGCCGGAGGCGTGGGAGGGGGTGCTGCGCGGTGCGTCCTTCCCGGTCGCCGGGCGCGCGGACGGCGAGATCCTGCTCGGCAAGGACGCCCGGCACCTGGACTTCCGCGCCTCGATCCTGGTCGCGGACGGCCGGGTCACGCTCAGCACGGTCGTCCGCCTCCACCACACCGCCGGCCGCCTCTACTTCGCCGTCGTCCGCCATGTCCACCCGTTCATGGCCCGTCTGATGCTGCGCCGCATCCACCGCCGGCTGGCATTCGCCGCACCGACGGCGGGGGAGCGGGCGGCGGCCCCCGTGTGACACGGGTGGTGGGTGGGACACTGCCTGTATGGGACAACGACATTCCGGCGGGCACAACAGCGGTACGGAGCAGGCCTGGTCGGCGCTCGGAGGAGACCCGGCCCTGACGGAACGGATCACCTACGGCGGTCCGCCCGGTCTGCTGCCGGCCAGGCTCCCGGCCCTGTCGCTGGCCCGCTCCACGGTCGCGGTCTGCGCCCTCGCGGCGGCCGAACTCGCCGCCCGCCGCGAGGGCGGTCCGCTGCCCGCCGTACGCGTCGACGACGGCGCGGTGGCCACCGCCTTCGTCAGCGAACGCCATCTGCGGACCGACGGCCGGGCGCCCTCGAACTTCGCCCCGCTCTCCCGCTTCTGGCGCACCGCCGACGGCTGGGTACGCACCCACGCCAACTACCCCCACCACCGCGCCCGGTTGCTCCACGCCCTGGACCTGCCCGACAGCGCCGGGGTGCCGGACGTCGAGACCGCACTGGCCGGCCGCCGTGCCGTCGAGATCGAGGAAACCGTCTACGCCGCGGGCGGGCTGGCCGTCGCCGTCCGCACCCCCGAGGAGTGGGCCGCCCACCCCCAGGGCGCCGCGGCGGCCGCCCCGCCGCTGCTGACCCTCGGACCGCTCGGCGCCGACGCGCCGCCCCGGGCGCTGCCGCCGCTCGCCGGCGACCCGGTGCGGCCGGCCGCCGGGCTGCGGGTGCTCGATCTGACCCGGGTGATCGCCGGGCCGGTCGCCACCCGCACCCTGGCACTGCTCGGCGCGGACGTGCTGCGGATCGACGCCCCCAGCTGCCGGAGAGCCAGGACGCCCACAGCGATACCGGCTTCGGCAAGCGGTCCGCGCTGCTCGACCTCGGCTCGCCCGCCGGCCGGGCGGACTTCGAGGCACTGCTGGCCCGCGCGGATGTCGTGGTGACCGGCTACCGGCCGGGTGCCCTCGACCGCTTCGGTCTCACTCCGGAGGAACTGGCCGCACGCCGCCCCGGGCTGGTGGTGGCCCGGCTCTCCGCCTGGGGCGAGGACGGGCCGTGGGGTGGCCGGCGCGGCTTCGACAGCCTGGTGCAGGTGGCCACCGGGATCGCCGCCGTCGAAGCCGAGGCGGGCTCTGCGTCCGAGGACTCACAAGAGAGCAGAGGCGGAGTGAAGCGCAGCGGCACGCCCGGCGCACTGCCCGCCCAGGCACTGGATCACGGTACGGGCTACCTCATGGCCGCGGCGGTGCTCCGCGCGCTGACCGAACAGAGCCGCACGGGCGGCTCCACCCTCGCGACCTTCTCCCTGGCCCGCACCGCGCGATGGCTGACGCACGGCCTGGCGGGGCACGACGGCCCGCTCACGACCGGAACGGAGACCCCCGGCGACGCCCTCTACGACCCCGCGGACCACCTCCGCGAGACCGACAGCCCCGCGGGCCGGCTCCGCCACGCCCTTCCGCCCGTCTCCTTCGCCGGCGCACCGGCCACCTGGACGACCCCGCCCGGTCTGTGCGGAACGGACGCGCCGGTGTGGCGGGAGGGCCCGTGACGGCCGGACGGGTCCGGGCGCGCCGCCAGGGCTTCGGCTGGCCTGCCGCTGCCGCCCTTCGTACGATCTGCCGATGACGAGCAACGACCGCTACCTCGCGCGCGGACCGCGGGTGGGCATCCGGCACTTCACCGCCGCCGACCGGGAAGAGTTCACCGCGCGGGCGCGGGAGAGCGCGGAGCTGCACAGCCCCTGGCTCTTCCCGCCCACCACGGACGCCGCGTACGACAGCTATCTGCTGCGGCTCCAGGAGCCGCAGCGCGAGGGGTTCTTGATCTGCGAGCTGGCCGACGGCCGGATCGCCGGCTACCTCACGGTCAACAACATCGTGCACGGCGCGTTCCGTTGTGGCGCGATCGGATACGGCGCCTTCGCGCATGCCGCCGGCCGCGGGCTGATGAGCGAGGGCCTGCGGCTCGTGCTGCACCACGCCTTCACGGCGATGGGGCTGCACCGGCTGGAGGTCAACATCCAGCCGGCCAACGAGCTGTCGATCGCCCTGGTCAAGCGGGCCGGGTTCCGGCTGGAGGGCTTCTCCCCGGACTTCCTCTTCATCGACGGCGCCTGGCGCGACCACGAGCGCTGGGCGATCACCGCCGAGATGGTCTCCGGGCAGGCGGAGTGATTCGATGTCCGCCATGACCCCTGACTTCCACCGCACCGTGCCGGTCTTCCGGATCTTCGACGTGGCCAAGGCCCATGAGTTCTACCTCGACTACCTCGGCTGCACGGTCGACTGGGAGCACCGCTTCGAGCCCGGTATGCCGCTCTACACCCAGGTGTCGCGCGGTGACCTCGTACTGCATCTGTCGGAGCACCACGGCGATGCGACACCCGGCTCCACGGTCTACACGGAGCTGACCGGGGTGCGTGCGCTGCACGCCGAGCTCGCCGGCAAGAACTACCCGTATCTGCGGCCCGGTCTGGAGCAGGACGAGATCGGGACCTCGCTCACGCTGACCGACCCCTTCGGCAACCGGCTGCGCTTCAACGAACCGGGCGCCGCCGCGCAGCCGTCCGACGGGGCCCCGGCTACCGGGACTTGCGGTTGATCTTCATGGTGTCCATGTCGGTGGCCGTGGACCGCAGGTCCCGGTAGCCCAGTCCGGCGGCCCGCAGCGCGGTCTCCGCCTTGTCCTCGGCCAGCGCGGCCGCCATCTCCTCGCCGTCCGCCGCGTCCGAGACGATGACATAGCGGTAGCTGAAGGAGTGCAGCGCGGTGTCGTACGCCAGCGAGCCCTCAGGCGTGAACTGCATCTGGGCCAGACCGTGCTCGTCCACCTCGGCCAGCAGCTTCTCCCGGGACCCGGCGGTCAGACCGTCCCACTTGCCGCGGACGATGACTCGGTAGGTGTGCTGGGTCGCCATGGGGGCCGTTTTCCGTTCCGCGGGTGTCAATGAGCCGAGTTGCCAGGCTATTTCGCCGGATCTTCCGGGGCCTCCCAATTTCCGGTGGGCCTATGTGACGATCACCGTATGCGCCGTACCGTACTGATCGATGCCCCCTCCAACCTGGGGCTGCGACCGCCCGCGCCCGGCACCGTTCCCGGCTGCTACAAGCTCGCGGGCGCACTGCGTGAACAGGGACTGCTGCGCCGGCTCGGTGCCCTGGAGGGCGGTGTGGTGGTCCCGCCGCGCTACGACCTGGGGGAGTGGAAGGAGGGCGACGGCGACTTCAACGCCGCGGCCCTCGCCGCCTACACGAGCCGGCTCGCGACCCGTATCGAGGGGCATGTGGGCAGCGGTGACTTCCCGGTGGTGCTGGGCGGTGACTGCAGCATCCTGCTCGGCGCGGTGCTCGCGCTGCGCCGGCTGGGGCGCTACGGCGTCGCCTACCTCGACGGGCACGGCGACTTCCGGCATCCCGGCAACACGGCGGTCTCCGGCCCGGTCGGGGCCGCGGCCGGGGAGGGCGTGGCACAGATCACCGGACGGGGCCAGGCGGATCTCACGGACCTCGACGGGCTGCGGCCGTACGTCCGCGACGAGGACGTGTGCGTCCTCGGCATCCGCGACGCGGACGAGGACCAGGAGGAGCTGACCGGCCTCGGCATCAGCCACGCCCCGGTCGGCGAGATCCGGCGGCGCGGCCCGGAGGCGGTGGCCCGTGAGGTCCTCACCCACTTCCAGCGCTCGCACCTCGACGGCTTCTGGATCCATCTCGACGCCGATGTCCTCGATCCGTCCGTCATGCCGGCCGTCGACAGCCCCGACCCCGGCGGTCTGCTCACCGGCGAACTCCGGTCGCTGCTGGGCCCGTTGGCCGCCTCACCGCGCTGCGTCGGCATCAACGTCACCATCTACGACCCGGACCGCGACCCCGAGGGGACCGGCGCGGTGCTGCTCGCCGAGCTCCTTGAGAGTGTCTTTGCGCAACCCTGACCTCGCCCCGCCCCCGGGAGCCCTGTGCAGAGCGGCGATCACGCGGTTCCATGGTCAACAGGAGGCCGCCGCAGCCGAGGTGGCCCGGTCCAGCATTGCGAGGCAGCCGTGGCCATGAGTGTGCGACGCACCACCCTGACCCTTCCCGCCGCCCCCCTCGGCCCGGACAACCCCCTCCCCGCGCTGCGCGCCGGCCAGGACCCGCACCACATCGAGGTCCCCCGGGACGCCGGTCTGCCCGCCGACATGGCGCGGCAGATCGGCTGTGCGCCGCTGCGCTCGATCCTGCCCGCCCCGCTGCGCGACGGCTACGGCCGGGCCCGCCGCAGCACCGACCTCGACGCGCTGGTCATCGAGAACGACCGGCTGCGCGCCACCGTCCTGCCCGGCCTCGGCGGCCGGGTGTACTCCCTGCACCACAAGCCCACCGACCGTGAACTCCTCTATCGCAACCCGGTGTTCCAGCCCGCCGCCTTCGCCCTCAACGGCGCCTGGTTCTCCGGCGGAATCGAGTGGAACATCGGCGCCACCGGCCACACCACCCTCTCCTGTGCCCCGCTGCACGCCGCCTGCGTCCCGGCGCCGGACGGCGGGGAGATGCTGCGGCTGTGGGAGTGGGAGCGGCTGCGCGATCTGCCCTTCCAGGTGGACCTGTGGCTGCCCGAGGGCTCCGACTTCCTCCATGTGGGCGTGCGGATCCGTAATCCGCACCACCACACCGTGCCGGTCTACTGGTGGTCCAACACCGCCGTGCCCGAAGGTGAGCGCACCCGCGTCCTGGCGCCCGCCGACGCGGCCTGGCACTTCGGCTACGAACGGACCCTGCGCCGCGTCCCGGTCCCCGAACACGACGGCACCGACCGCAGTTACCCGCTGCGCAGCACCTACCCCGCCGACTACTTCTACGACGTGCCCGACGGCGCCCGCCGCTGGGTCACCTCCCTCGACGCGGACGGCCGCGGTCTGGTGCAGACCTCCACCGACACCCTGCGCGGCCGCAAGCTGTTCCTGTGGGGCGCGGGGCGGGCCGGGCGGCGCTGGCAGCAGTGGCTCACCGAGCCGGGCACCGGCGGCTACGCCGAGATCCAGGCCGGTCTGGCCCGTACCCAGCTGGAGCATCTGCCGCTGGACGCCGGCGGCGAGTTCACCTGGCTGGAGGCGTACGGGCCGCTGGACGCCGACCCCGCGACGGTGCACGGTGCGGACTGGGGCGCGGCCCGCGAAGAGGTCGCGGCCCGGCTGCAGGCGGCCCTGCCCCGGGCGGATGTCGAGGCCGCGTACGCCGCCTGGCTGCCGTATGCCGATCAGGAACCGAAGGAGTCGCTGGCCACCGGCTCCGGCTGGGGCGCACTGGAGGTGGCCCGCACGGGTCTGGACCTGCCCGGTACGCCCTTCGGCCCGGCCACGCTGGGCGCGGAGCAGGAGCCGTGGCTGACGCTGCTGAGGACCGGGGACCTGCCGGCCGGCGGCCCCGTACCCGGACCGGTGCTGACCGCACCCGCCTGGCGCGACCTGCTGGAGTCCGCACCTCCCGGCCCGTCCACCGACTACCACCTGGGGCTCGCCCAGTGGCAGGCGGGCGACCGCGCCCAGGCCGTCCGCAGCTGGGAGCGGGCCCTCGGGCACGGTGCCGGCTGTCTGCCGCTGTACTGCCTGGCCGTTGCCGAGGCCACGGCGGGCGAGCCGGCGCGCGCCGCCGACCGGTATGCGCAGGCCTGCGCCGAGGCGGCCCGGGCGGCCTCGGCACCGGACCCGGCCGCCCGGGCCTGGCGGGTGGTGCTGCCGGCGCTCGCCCGGGAGGCGGTGCCCGCGCTGCTCGCGGCCGGCCGTACCGACGAGGCCGCGCAGCTGCTGGCGGACCTGCGGCCGGCCGACCCGGCCGACGGCCGCTTCCAGCTGCTGACCGCACAGGTGCTGCTCGCCCAGGGACAGCCCGTCGCGGCCCGGGAGATCTTCGAGGCCGGTTTCGAGATCGCCGGTCTGCGGGAGGGCGACGAGGTGCTCTGCGACACCTGGTACGCCATCGCCGAGCAACTGGTCGCGGGCGGCGGCCCGGTCACCGAGGAGGTCCGCGCCGCGGCCCGGTCCGCGCATCCGCTCCCGGAGCGCTACGAGTACCGGATGCGGCCGGTGTAGCCGGCGGCCGGCGGACGGCGCCCGGCGGACAGCGCCCGACGCCCGGGGGACGGCACCGTCCGCCGCCCCGCCCCGTCCGCCGTCAGGCCAGCGGCTTGTCGAGCACCGCCTTGGTGTGGCTGAAGGTGTCCAGCGAGTACTCGCCGTGGTAGCGCCCCATCCCGCTCTCGCCGACCCCGCCGAACGGCAGCTCGGGCGCGGTGAGATGGGCGACCGGCAGCCCGAAGGTGAGCGCGCCCGAGGAGGTCTCGGCCAGCAGCCGGCGCTTGGTGTCCTCGGACGCGGTGAACGCGTAGAGCGCCAGCGGCTTGTCCCGGTCGTTGATGAAGGCGATCGCAGCGTCCAGGTCGGGCACCGGCACGATGGGCAGGATCGGGCCGAAGATCTCCTCCTGCATCACCGGTGCGTCGGGGGCGACATCGGCGAGGACGGTGGGCGCCAGATAGCGCGCGGCGCGGTCGTGCGCACCGCCGATGACCGTGCGGCCGCTGTCGAGCAGGGCCGTCAGCCGGTCGAAGTGCCGTTCGTTGACGATCCGTCCGTACTCCTCGGCGCCGGCCGGATCGGCTCCGTACGTCTCGCGCACCGCCGCGGCGAGATGCGGCTCGATCTCCCGGGCGGTGTCACCGATCGCCAGGACGTAGTCGGGTGCCACACAGGTCTGGCCGGCGTTGAGGAACTTGCCGGTCACCAGCCGCCGGGCCGCCGCGGCCAGATCGGTGCCCGGGTCGAGGACGACCGGGCTCTTGCCGCCCAGCTCCAGCGTGACCGGGGTCAGATGCGGTGCGGCGGCGGCCAGCACGATCCGGCCGACGGTGCCGTTGCCGGTGTAGAAGATGTGGTCGAAGCGCTGGGCCAGCAGGGCGGTGGTCTCCGGGACGGCGCCCTCGACGACGGCCACCGCGTCGCTGTCCAGATAGCGCGGCAGCAGCCGGGCCAGGGCGGCCGAGGTGGCGGGGGCGAGTTCGCTGGGCTTGACGACGGCGCAGTTGCCCGCGGCCAGCGCGCCGACGAGCGGGGCGAGCGCCAGCTGCAGCGGATAGTTCCAGGGCGCGATCACCAGGACGACGCCGAGCGGTTCCCGGACGGTGTGCGCGGTCGCCGGGAGCAGTCGCTCGGGCAGCTCAGCGGGCCGCGGCTCCAGCCAGTCGTCGAGCCGGTCCAGGGTGTGGGCGATCTCGTGGAGGGTGAAGCCGATCTCGGTGCGATAGGCCTCCTCGGGGCCCTTGCCGAGGTCTTCGGCGAGCGCGGCGAGGAGATCGTCGCGGTGGTCGGTGAGCAGGGTGCGCAGGGCCGTCAGCTGGCCGCGCCGCCATTCCGGGGAGGCGGTGCGGTGGGTCGTGAAGGTGCGGCGGAGCCGGCCGACGACGGAGGCGGCGTCCAGGTCGGTGGTGTGGTTCTGAGGGGCCATGACGCCGAGGCTACACGAAACGAAAACATTTCGTTTCGTAATGCTGGCGGTAGACTCCCGGTGTGGCCGAACGCACCGAGAGCAACCAGACCGCGCCCCCCGAGGGGCAGCCCGCCCGTGGCCGGCCGCGGGACGCCGAACGCGACCGGGCACTGCTGGCGGCCACCCTCCAGGTCCTGCAGGAGAGCGGCTACGGCGGACTGACCACCGCGGCCGTCGCCAAGCGGGCCGGGGTGTCCACCGCGACCCTCTACCGCCGCTGGCGCTCCAAGGAGGATCTGGTCGTGGGCACCGCCGTCAGCTGGGCGAGCGACCTCGGTCCGCAGCCGGACACCGGCAGCCTCAGAGGCGACCTCGCCGTCCTGCTCCGGGACAAGGCGGAAACGCTGGAGGGCCCCGGCGGACGGCTGCTGCACATCCTGATCGGCGAGGCCGCGCACAACGAGGCGCTGGCCCGGGTCCTGGACTCCGCGATCGTCCAGCCGGTCCGCGACCGGGCCGCCGAGGTGGTGCGCCGCGCGGTCGCCCGCGGCGACATCCCGCCGCTGGAGGATGCCCATGTGCTGGCCGATCTCGTCGTCGGCTCCATGGTCAGCCGCCTCTTCCTGACCCCCGACGTGACCTACCAGGGCGCTACGGACGGCCCCACCTCCGGTGAGGCGGCGATCAGCGAACTCCTCCCGTTCCTGCTGCGCGCCCTGGGGGCACAGCCCGGCTGAGGGGCCGGGGCGGGGCCGCTGGACAGGCTTTCCGGCCTGCCGGCAGCGCGCTCCACCATGAGCGGCGGCCGCCCGTCCCGGTCTCCGAGGTCTCAGCGGACCGCGGCGATACGAGTGAGGGCCTCGGTGAGCGTCTGCGGTGCGCAGCCGAAGTTCAGCCGCGCGAAGCCGTGGCCGGAAGGGCCGTAGCGGTGACCGGCGTTGAGGGCGACCCGGGCGGCGGCAAGGAGACGCGCGGTGGGATCGTCGCCCCAGCCGAGGGCGCGGAAGTCGAGCCAGGCCAGAAAGCCTGCCTGCGGCTGCCGGTAGCGCACGTCGGGGAGCAGCTTCTCCAACAGGTCCGCCAGCAGCCCCCGGTTGTGGTCGAGCACCTCCAGGGCGTCGGCGAGCCAGGGGCCGCCGTCGTTGAACGCGGCCACCGTGGCGAGCACTCCGAGGTGCCCGGTGCGATAGAGCGAGTGGGGCGACAGGCGGTCGACATACCGCCTCGGCGCCGGATCGGCGGTGACGACGACGGCCGCCTTGAGCCCGGCCAGATTCCAGCCCTTGCTGGCCGACAGGAACGAGAACCCCCAGCGCCTCGCCTCGTCCGACACCGACAGGAACGGGACGAACTCGGCCCCCGGCAGCACGAGCGGGGCATGGATCTCGTCGGACAGCACATGAACGCCGTATCTGTCGGCCAGCTCGGCGAGCACGGCCAACTCCTCACGCCGGTGCACCAGGCCCACCGGATTGTGCGGATTGCACAGCAGATACGCCGTGGCGTGGTCGGCGAAGGCCCGTTCCAGAGCGTCCGGATCGAGCTGCCACCCATGTGGTCCGTGGGCCAGCGGTGCCTCCACCACGTGGGCCCCGACCTCACGTATCCACCAGGCGAACGGCTCGTACACCGGAGGGCTGATCACCACCCGGTCACCCGCGCTGACGACCCGGCGCAGGACCTCGACCATACCGATCCCGACATCGGCGACGGTGCGCACCTCGTCGGCGTCGATCCGCCAATCCCAGCTGCGCCGGGCGTAGTTGGCCACCGCGTCCGCCAGCTCGCGGGTCGGCGCCGCATAACCGGTGTCCGACCGGTCGACCGCCTCATGGAGGACCCTGGCGACCGGCTCCGCCAGCGGGAAGTCCATCTCCGCGACCGGGAGGGGCAGGACGTCGTCCGGGAAGGTCCGCCATTTCGCGCTCCGGCGCTTCCGCAGTTCCGCGAGAGGGGGGATCGAAAGATTGCCCATGAGGGGGACTCCTGACGGTGGGCCTGGTCTGCCGTAGTTCCTCGATGATCGGCGCCGCGGGGAGCCGTCCGCTTCCGATAAATTGACAAGCAATGCCGAAAAGCCGCCACGCCCCGCGCATGACCACGGGCCTGCGCCCCCTGCCCGCCGGTACCGGCGTCGACGCGCACCGCCATGACGAGCACCAGATCGTCTACGCCGGCCGCGGCGTACTGTCCGTCACCACCGAGGCGGGCAGCTGGATCGCGCCCGCCACCCGGGCCGTCTGGATCCCGGCCGGCACCGTCCACGAGCACCACGCCCATGGCGACACCGACCTCCATCTGGTGGCACTGCCGGTGCGGGACAACCCGCTGCGCCTGGACCGGCCCGCGGTCCTCAAGGTCGGCCCGCTGCTGCGCGAGCTGATCCTCGCCTACACCGAGCGGCCCGCCGACCGCGGCGCCGAACGCCGCCGCCTCCGGGCCGTCCTGCTCGACCAGCTCCGCCACTCGGCCGAACAGCCCCTCCATGTACCCGCCGCCACCGACCCGCGGCTGGTCGCGGTGTGTGCCCTGCTCCGCGACGACCCGGCCGACAACCGGACCCTGGCGCAACTCGGCGCCACGGCCGGTGTCAGCGACCGCACCCTCACCCGGCTGTGCCGAGCCGAATTCGGCATGAGCTTCCCGCAATGGCGCACCCAGCTGCGTCTGCACCACGCCCTGCGCCTGCTGGCCGAGGACACCCCCGTCACCGTCGTGGCACACCGCTGCGGCTGGGCCTCCAGCAGCGCCTTCATCGACGTGTTCCGCCGGGCCTTCGGCCACACTCCCGGCGCCCACCGCGCCCACCGCGCCCACCACGCCCACCGCGCCCAGCGCTGACCACACCGGCCGAGCCCGCTCCGCCCGGTCCCCGCGCGCTTCGTACGCCATTTCGGTGACCGTCGGCGCGACCGTGGAATGAACCCCGGTCGTCACGCGTTGTAGCGGACCATGAAGGCAATCATCGCAAACAGCTACGGCGGCCCCGAGGTCCTCGAATACACCGACCACCCCGATCCGAAGGTGGGCCCGGACTCCTTCCTGATCCGGGTCAAGGCGGCCGGCGTCAATCCGGTGGACTGGAAGATCCTCGCGGGCTATCTGGACCCGATGATGGACTGCCACTTCCCGCTCATCCCCGGGTGGGACGTGGCGGGCGTGGTCGAGGCGGTCGGCGCGGACGCCACCGAGTACGCGGTCGGCGACGAGGTCATCGGCTATGTCCGCAAGGACGAGGTCCAGCACGGCACCTTCGCCGAGCTGGTCGCCGCCCCGGTCAGGACCCTGGCACGCAAGCCGGCATCGCTCAGCTGGCAGCAGGCCGCCGGACTTCCGCTCGCCGGACTGACGGCCTATCAGGCGCTCGGCCGGGTCGGTGTGACGGCGGGCGAGACCGTTCTGGTGCATGCCGCCGCGGGCGGCGTCGGCTCGCTCGCCGTCCAGATCGCGGTCGCGCAGGGAGCGCGCGTCATCGGCACGGCCGGCGAGCACAATCACGAGTTCCTGCGGTCCCTGGGCGCCGAACCGGTCACATACGGTGACGGTCTCGCCGACCGGGTGCGCGAGCTGGCACCCGAAGGCGTCGATGCGGCCGTGGACTTCGTCGGCGGTGGCGTCGTGGAGGTCTCGCAGGAACTGCTCAAGGACCGTGGCCGGGTGGCCTCCATCGCCGACGGCGAGGTGAAGGCGAAGGGCGGCCACATGGTGTGGGTCCGTCCGGACACCGCCGACCTGACGGCCCTCGGCGCGCTCGCGGACGCCGGCAAGCTGACGGTGCCGGTCGCGGCGACCTTCCCCCTGACCGAAACGGCCGAGGCATTCCGGCAGAGCATGACGGGACGGACCCGCGGCAAGATCGTGCTGGACGTGTCCTGAGGCGGGGGGCGTTACCCGGCCATGGAGTGAGCCGGTCTCATCGAGGTGACGGCGCCCGCCCCGGCTCCGCGGGCGGGGGCCACACCGTCGTCCGCCTTGGGCGACACCAGCGTCCTCGCCCCCCGCATGCTCACCAGCCGGCTTCGCGGCGACCGACAGAGCCGGGCATGGCTACCGATGCCGCACCGTCGCAGGCCCGTCGTCGCAGGCCCGTCGGTCACAGGCCCGTCGAACACAGGCCCGTCGGTCACAGGCCCGTCGGTCACAGACCCGTCGGCCTCAGGTGCAGAGGGCGGCGTCGAGGAGGGCCAGGACATCGCCGGGCCCCTGCTCGGTGGGCGGTCCGTCGGCGGTGACGGCGACCGTGACGGCGCGGCCGTCATCGGTGACACCGGTGCGTGTGGCGTAGCCGGGGATGTCCCCGCCATGCCCCCACGACCGGCCGCCGCAGCTCAGCGGCGCGCTGGTCACCCCCAGCCCGTACCGGACGCCGGGCCCGATACCGGCACTCTCGGGGACCTTGACGGTGGTGCGCATCTGGGCGAGCTGCGCGGGTTCGAGCAGCTCGCCGTCGAGCAGGGCGGTGAAGAAGCGGTTCAGGTCGCTCGGGGTGGAGATGACCTGTCCGGCGGCCCAGCCCCAGGACGGGTCCAGCTCCGTGATGTTCTCCAGCGGTCTGCCGGGCTTCGCGGCGAAGTAGCCCTGAGGGTGCGCTTCCCGGATGCCCTCGTCGCCCACGCCGGGGAAGTAGGTGTGGCGCAGCCCGGTCCGGTCGATGACCCGCCGGGTGAGCTGCTCGGCGAGCGGGCGGCCGGTGACCTTCTCGATGAGCAGCCCGGCCAGGACGTAGTTGGTGTTGCTGTACGCCCAGCTGGTCCCGGGAGCGAACACCGCCTTGTGCGCCAGCGCCGTATCGAGCAGGGCGCGGGGCCGGACGTAGGTGTGGCGGGCCGTGCCGGTGGGGTCAGGGATGAAGTCGGTGTAGTCGGGCAGTCCGCTGGTGTGCTGCAGCAGCTGACGTACCGTGATGCGGCGTCCGTCGATGCCCTCGCCGCGCACCAGGCCCGGCAGATACCGCTCGATGGGAGCGTCGAGAGCGACCTTGCCTTCGCCGGCCAGCTGGAGGACGACCGTGGCGGTGAACGCCTTGGTGTTGCTCCCCGCCCGCACCTGCCCGTCGACCGGCACCTTCGCTCCGGTCCGCAAGTCCGCGACCCCGGCGGTGAAGTGGTGGACGCGCCCGTCACGCCCGACGGTGGAGGCCAGGGCGGCGGGGTACCGGTCCTCGTGCACCAGACGGTCCAGCCCCTCCCGCACGGCATCACCGGAGCCATCGGCCCGCGTCGCGGACGAGGGCAGTGCGCCGCCCACGGCCAGAGCCGCAGCCATCACGGCGCCCATCGCGATCACCCGCCGCCGCCCGGACGCTGAGACACGCACACGCCGCACCCCACGAGAACGATCGAGCATGGGGAACCCTCCTTGTGCACCCTGCTGGGCACCTCGCGCATCCGACCCGTTCAGCCTGCGCATTCGAGGTCCACTGAACCATCCGGACAGCAGGCCCATGCACGGTAGAGGCACCCCCCGGACCTCGGGCATCCGTTCACCGTTGCCTCACTCGCCTTACTCGTCTCACTCATCTCACCCGCCACATTCGCGTAGATGTTCTTCAGGGTCACCTGGCATGATCACGGCGTGACCGGTGAGATGGTGCGGCCCGACCCCAGGAAGTGTGTCCTCCTCGATGTCGACGGCACGTTGATCGACGCCGTGGACAACCAGCGCCGGGTCTGGGCAACGTGGGCCGGGCGATACGGATTGGACGCGGCGGAGGTGCGCGGGCGATTCGCTCGGACCGGTCTGCCGGTCCCGCCCGTCATCGTGGATGCCGCCGCGGTGGAAGAGGGCAAACCCTCACCCGTGCCCTACCTCCTGGCCGCCGGGCAGCTCGGTGCCCGGCCCGAGGACTGCCTGGTCATCGAGGACGCCCCGTCCGGAGTCGAAGCAGGTCTCCGGGCCGGCATGACGGTGTGGGGTGTCAACTCCGCGGCCGCGGTGGCCGGTGTGCACCGTCACTTCACGAGCCTGCGCGAAGCGGTCCCCGCCATCCTCGCCTTCGCCCGGCCGGAGGAGGCGACCGGAGTGGGATGAGCCCCGCCGGAATTCACCTACCTGACCAAGGCCGGGCATCGCCTACGACCACCGACCAGGACTTGGGAATTGCCCGTCCTAGGCGTCCGCGTCCTGCTTCCGGTCGACGTACTCGAAGACCGAACCGTCCGGGTGGCGGGCCACCAGGTTGCGGCCGATCGGTGTGGGCAGGGGGCCGGCGATGATGTCCGCGCCGACCGCCTTCAGGTCGGCCACCGCGTCGTCCACGTCCTTGACGGCGAGCGTCGCCGTGATCTTCCGTAGCACCGACAACTCCGCCTCGGGGCCGCTCATCAGGAAGAAGCACCCGACGGCCGCGACCGCCACCCCGCCGCGCTGGAAGCGGATGGCCTCGGCCCCGGTCAGCCGTTCGTAGACGCCGATCGCGGAATCCAGATCACTGACGCACACCCGCAATGAGGTCCCCAGAATGTCCATACGGACCACCCTAGTTGGGGGACCTGCCGGTGCGCGATCACTTGGCCATGATCAGCCCGCTCTTCGCCGCGCCCCGGGACAGCACGATGTCCCGGATGCTGTCCCGGGCCCGTGCGTAGTCGCTGCGCCCGGGCTGCGCGGCCAGCGCCGCGTTGAGGTTCACGACCCGGAAACCGTCGTTGACGTCGGTGAGTTGGGGGAGGAACTCCGCCTTGCGGACCGTCCAGCGCCCGCCGGGAGCGGTCGGTCCGGCGAAGGTGAAGCGGGCCATCGAGCTCTGGTTGCCGCGGCCGTCCGGCCGGTCGCTGTGGTTGAACATATGGCCCGCGAGCTGGTCGCCCATCCCGTAGACGACCCAGGTGCCGTTGACCTTCTCGTAGGCCTGCGGGACATGCGCATGAGTGCCCAGGATCAGATCGATGTCGGGCCTTCCCGCGGTGCGTGCCGCGGTCAGCGCGCGGGCCAGGGTGCGCTGTTGTTCGTCCGGCGGCTGCTGCCACTCCGTGCCCCAGTGGATGCTGACGACGACCACATCCGCACCGGCCCGGCGGGCGGCGCGGGCATCGGCGAGGATCTTCTTCCGGTCGATCAGATTGACCGCCCAGGGCGCCTTGCCGGGCAGCGGGATGCCATTGGTGCCGTAGGTGTACGAGAGCTGGGCGACCTTCGCGGGGCCGGCCCGCAGCAGCGTGACCCGGGAGGCCTCGGTGGCGGAGCGGGCCGAGCCGGCATGGCGCAGACCGACCGCGTCCATGGCGCCGAGGGTGCGGTGCACCCCGTCGGCGCCGTCGTCGAGGGTGTGGTTGGAAGCGGTGGAGCAGGAGTCGTAGCCGGCGTCCTTGAGGGCGGCCGCGACCTGGGGCGGGGACTTGAAGCTGGGGTAGCCGGTGAACGGCCCGCCGTCCCTGCCGTAGATCGTCTCCATATGGCAGATCGCCAGGTCGGCGCCGGAGACCACCGGTTTCACCCCGGCGAGCATGGCGCGGAAGTCATGGCCCTGGCCGTGCGCATCGGCGCCGGACCGCCGGATGATCTCGCTGTGCGGCAGTACATCGCCGGTGGCCAGGAGGGTGAAGCCGGCCGTGGCGGAGGCCCGCGCGCCGCCCGGCGGGGAGGGCGGCGCGGAGCGTGTGGGGCCGGCGGACTGCTGGGTGCCGCAGCCCGCCGCCAGGAGGGTCAGCGCCGCTATCGCGGCCAGGCGTCGTTGTGGGGTCACGCCCCATCCATACCGGGATTAATAGGATTTATCTGCCGGGGAGGGGGTGCGGCTGGGCCGTCGGAGGGATGAGCGGAGGGCCGGTCCGGCCGGGCGGTCCGCGGCGGTGGGGGCCGCGGGACCGCGTGGCCGGTGTCGGGGTGAGCGGTCCGTCAGCGCCGGGCGCGGTGCGCCGCGGTCAGACGCGGCAGAGGATCTCGCCGTGCAGGACGCCGAACCAGCCGTCCTCGTCGGCTCCCCAGGTCCGCCAGGCCTGCGCGATCCGGTGCAACTGCTCCGCCGTGGCGTGCCCGCCGTCCACCGCGATCTGTGCGTACGAGGAGCTGACCGTACGGTCCGCCCACAACTCGCTCCACCAGGACCGCTCCTCGGGCGTACGGAAGAGCCAGGTGGCGGCCGTGGCGGTGATCGCGTCCGGGGCGAAACCGGCCTGCCGCGCCCAGGCCTGCAGCCGGCGTCCGGCGTCCGGCTCGCCCCCGTTGCCGCGGGCCACCCGCTGGTACAGGCGCTGCCATTCGGTCATCCCGTCGCTCTCCGGGTACCAGGTCATCGCCGCGTAGTCCGAATCGCGGACGGCGACGATCCCGCCGGGCTCGGTGACCCGGCGCATCTCGCGCAGCGCCTGGACCGGGTCGCCCACGTGCTGCAGGACTTGATGGGCGTGCACCACACAGAAGGTGTCATCGGGGTAGTCCAGTGCGTGGACATCCCCCACCGCGAAGCGGACGTTGGTCAGCCCGCGGGCGTCGGCCGTGGCGCGCGCCTGCTCCAGGACGTCCGGCGCCTGCTCCAGGCCGGTGACCTGCCCCTCCGGCACCAGTGCGGCCAGATCGGCGGTGATGGTGCCGGGGCCGCAGCCGATGTCCAGGATCCGCATGTGCGGACGCAGTGCGCCGAGCAGGTATCCGGCCGAGTTGGCGGCGGTGCGCCAGGTGTGGGAGCGCAGTACGGACTCGTGGTGCCCATGGGTGTAGACGGCGGATTCCTGCGGCATGGCCGGCTCCTTCACATGCGTCGGAGGGCGGCCGGGCGGCGCACCACAGCACCCCCGGCCGCCGCCCGGGCGACCGCTCGAACCGCGCCGCGGCCGCCCCTCGGTGTGGTGTCCACACCGTACGCCGCCATCCCGAATGATGAGAGTGGCATCTCATCATTCGGGCAGCAGGCGGTAGACCGTCAGCTCCTCGTTCTGCTTCTCCAGCGTCAACTCGCTTGGCGCAGGGGCCACTTCGCCATCGAAGGCCAGTGTGGTGCCCTCGGGGAGGTCGCTGATCCGCAGCCGGGACAGCCGCGCCTCACCGAGTACCGGAGAGCTGCGCGGGGTGCCCGTCAGGGCCGCGAGGAGCAGCCGGGTGCGAGCCAGCCGCCCGCCGTGCACCACCCGCACATCGAGCACCCCGTCCGCCAGATCGTGCCGCCGCACCGGCGCGAACCCCAGCCCCCGGTACTGGCAGTTGCCGACGAACAGCAGCCATACGGCGCGCCGCTCGCCATTGATCCGTACGGTCAGCGGCTCGGCGGTGCGCAGCACCTCCCACGCCGCCAGCACCCCGGCGGGCCAGGCGCCGATCCGGCCCGCCCACCGCTCGCGGATCCGCACCAGCTCCGGATACGCGCCGATCGAGAAGGTGTTGAGGAACTGCCGCCCCTCCAGATGCGGGCCGGCCCGGAAGCGCGCCACATCCACCGCGACGGCCTCACCGGTCTCCACGGCGCGTGCCGCCGACGCATAGGTCTCGATGCCCAGGTCGTACGCGAAGTGGTTCAGCGTGCCGCCGGGCAGCACCGCGAGCGGCAGTCCGTGCCGTACCGCGACCGCCGCCGCGGCATTGACGGTGCCGTCCCCGCCGAGCACCCCCAGCGCACCGCCCAGTGTCCTGGCCCGCTCCGCGGCGTCCTCCAGGGCCTTGTCCAGCGACGGCCCGTCCGGATCCCCGCACACCGTCACCTCGGCCTGCGGCAGCACCCCGTGCACCTCCTCGGCCCGGTCCGGGCGGGGGCCCGAACGCTGCCCCGACCTCTGGTTCGCCACCACGACCAGACCGCGGCCGCGCGGCAGTGCGGGCGCCTCCGCGCGCGGCCGGGCGGGCGGCGCCAGCTGGGCGCGGGTCGGTGCGAAACCGCGCACCGCGAACGCCGCCCCGGCCCCCAGCGCGGCACCCGCCAGCACATCACCCGGATAGTGCACGCCCGTATAGACGCGGGAGAACGCCACCGACGCGGCGACCGGCGCCAGCGCCAGCCCCCACCACTTGTTCTCCATGGCCACACCGGTCGCGAACGCCACCGCCGAGGCCGCGTGCCCGGAGGGGAAGGACGAGGTGATGGGCTGGCGGTGCAGCTGCCGTATCACCGGCACCGCTTCCAGCAGCGGGCGCTGCCGCCGTACGGAGCGCTTGCCGAGGGTGTTCACCGTCGCCGACGCCACGGCCAGCGAGGCCACTCCGCGCAGCGCGGCCCGACGCATCGGCCGGCCGCCCAGCGCGGCCGCACCGGCCGCGAGGCCGAACCACAGCAGCCCGTGGTTGGCGCTCCGGGTCAGCCGGGGCAGCACCCGCTGCGCGCCCGGCCATTCGCGCGCGGCAATCAGGTCAAAGGTCCGCCGGTCGAGATGGGTCAGTAGCGATCGCATGCGCCACCTTGTACCCCACACGGCCCGGAACAGGCAGGATCCCGCCGCGCGGGCCCCGCGCGCGGCGCAGCGGAGCGTCCGGCCCCACGGAGATCGGGGAGAGCGCCCCCAGCGGCCAACGGGCTGCCGGCCCCCCGCCCGCCGTGCTTCCATGCCCGGATGATCAGAAGACGTCACGACAGCGACCTCGACGCCTGTGTGGCCGTCCTGGCCGAGGTGCACACCCACAACGGCTATCCGCACCACTGGCCGGACGATCCGGCGCGCTGGCTGACCCCCGACGGGCTGACCGCCGCCTGGGTCGCCGAGACGGACGGCACGGTCACCGGCCATGCCGCGCTGTGCGGCCCCGAGGTCAGCCGGCTGTATGTCGCCCCCGCCGCCCGCGGTGCGGGCCTCGGCGGACGGCTGCTGCGCGCCGTCGAGGCGGAGGCGGCGGCCCGCGGACTGCGGCCCGTACTGGAGGTGAAGACCACCGACACCACGGCCATCGCCCTCTACGAGCGGCTGGGCTGGCGGCGCCGCGCCACCGAGCGGCAGGACTGGGGCACCGGCGAGGTGGTCACGGTGCATCGCTACGAGGCGCAGCCGGCGCGCCCGGCGCATTGAGCGCCGGTCCCACCCTCCGCTGACGTGTCGCCCCCCGTCGCCACCCCCGTGATCTGCCAAGGTGGACGGGGCCGCCCTTCATGTGATGGGCCCACGATCGACCCGCCGTCGTGGAGTGGAGGAACGGATGCAGCGGACCGCCCCGGATCCGCGGCCTGAGCCGGACCCGGATCCGCCGGTGGGCCTGCCGGTCCTCCCGGAACTCGCCGCCCACCTCGCCGCGGCCGCCGACCGCACCGAACCCGAGCCCTTGGGCGGCGCCGCGCCGCTGCGCACCGCGGCCTGCGGCTACTGGGAACGCCGCGGCCTGGTCACCACCCCTGACCGGGTGCTCGCCGCCCCCGGGGCGCCGGCCCTGCTGCTCGCGCTGTACGCCGCGGCCGGCGGCGCCGTGGTGCTGCCGCGGCCCTGCTCCGCGTCGTACGCACCCCCCGCCCGGCTGCTCGGCCGGCCGGTGCACCTCGCCCCCGTACCCGCCGAATCGGGCGGGGTGCCCGACCCGTTCGCGCTGCTGGAGACCGTCCGCCGGGCCCGGATGCACGGCGACACCCCCCGCGTGCTGGTCCTTTCCGTCGCCGACGACCCGACCGGCACCTGCCCCGCGCCGGAACAGCTGCACGAGGTCTGTGAGGCGGCGGCGGACGAAGGGCTGTGGGTCATCAGCGACGAGAGCCGCCGCGATCTGCTGCACGATCCGCATGACACCGTGGTGCTCAGCCCCGCCGAGATGCTGCCCGACGGCGTCGTGGTGCTCACCGACCTTCGGGCCACGCTGGTCCCCGCCTCCTGGCCCGCCGCCCTGGCCCGCTTCCCCGGCACCGACCGGGGAACCGTCCTCCGGGCTGCCGTGCTGGACGCGCTCGCCGCGGTCCGTACACCGCTTCCGGGGCCGCTCGGCTGCGCCGTCACCCATGCGCTCGGTGAGTCCGACGAGGTGCGCGCCAGGACGGCCACCGTCGCCCGGGTGTACGGCGCCCTCGCCGCGGCACTTCACCACACCGTCACCGAGGCCGGTGCCGTCTGCCGTCCGCCGCACTCCGGCAGCCATCTGTACGCCGACTTCGAGCCGCTGCGCCGTCCCCTCGGGGCCCGCGGGATCGTGGAATCCCATGCGCTGGAACGGAAGTTGGCGCCCTGGGCGGCGCGCGGCGGACACCACTTCGGTGACGCGCCGGGCGCGCTGCGGGTACGGCTCGGCGCCGAGGCGCTGCTGGGCGCCGACCGGGAGCAGCGGCGGCGCGCCCTGGCGGCCCCCGATCCGCTGGAACTCCCGCACATCACCGAGGTGCTGACCGCCCTGTCCCGCGCACTGGCCGGGCTCACGACATCCGCGGACGGCTGACCGCCCCGGCGCCCGCCCGCGCCCCATCTCACCCCGGACCCGCCCCGGTTCTGTCCACCGAAAGGAGCCCCTCGATGACCGAACAGACCGAGCGCTCCCTCGCCGAGCAGCCCCCCGACACCGAGCGGCTCCCGCCCGCCGCACTCGGCGAGGCCGTTGAACGGGGCGGGGGAGCGGGCCACACCCCGGGCCCGGCCACCGGGCAGACCCCCGGACAGGCCACCGGACAGGCCACCGGGCAGGCCACTGGGCAGGCCCCCGGACAGGCCCCCGGACAGGCCACCGCGGACGCGCCGGTCCTCCCGCACGCCACCGCGAACGCGCCCGTCCTCCCGCAGGTCACCACGGACGCGCCCGTCCTCCCGCACGCCACCCCGCCCCCGCTCACCGCACCCCGCCCGCTGGGCGAACCCCGCACCTGGCCGCGGGACTTCACCCACCGGCTGACCGCGCCGCTGCCCGGCGTCCGCGCCCTGGCCCGGATCGCCCGGGAGGGCAAACTGCGCCCGCCGCCCGAGACGCTCGCCGAGATCCAGCAACTGCCCTTCGAACCGGGCCCGATGCCGGCCGCCGACACCACCACCCTCGCCGTCACCTGGGCCGGGCACGCCAGCTGGATCATCCGGATCGGCGGACTGACCGTACTGACCGACCCGGTCTGGTCCCGCAAGATCCTCGGCACGCCCGCCCGGGTCACCCCCGTGGGCGTCCGCTGGGAAGACCTGCCGCCGGTCGATGCCGTCGTCATCAGCCACAACCACTATGACCACCTCGACGCCCCGACCCTCAAGCGGCTGCCGCGGCACACCCCGCTGCTGCTCCCCGCCGGAATGGCGCCCTGGGCCCGCCGGCGCGGCTTCACCCGGGTCACCGATCTCGACTGGTGGGAGGCGGTCGAACTGCCCGCCCCCGGCGGCCCCGTACGCGTCGACTTCGTCCCCGCCCACCACTGGAGCAAGCGGACCCTGACCGACACCTGCCGCTCCCTGTGGGGCGGCTGGCTGCTGACCGCGCCCGACGGGCGGCGGATCCACTTCGCCGGGGACACCGGCTACGGCCACTGGTTCGAGGAGATCGGCCGCCGCTACCCCGGCATCGACCTGGCGCTGCTGCCCATCGGCGCCTACGACCCGCGCTGGATGCTGCGGCCGGTGCACACCGACCCGGAGGAGGCGGTCAAGGCCTGCCAGGACCTGGGCGCCCGCGCCCTGGCCCCGATGCACTGGTCGACCTTTCTGCTCTCCGGCGAGCCACCCCTGGAACCGCTGCACCGGGTCCGCGCCGCCTGGGCCGCCACCGGACGCCCCCGCGCGGACCTCTGGGACCTGCCCGTCGGCGCCTCCCGGGTGCTGGCCGCGCGCTGAGCGGATGCCGGCCGCACGCTGAGCGGATGCCGGTCGCATGCTGAGCGGGTGCCGGCCGCGCATTGGGCGCGTCCGCGGACCGGAACGGGCGTACCGCGGGCGGGACTTGAGGTCCTATGACCCACCCTCGCCACGGGCCGGTCCGAGGCGTCGCCAGACGGCCGGCGCCGCCGCGATCACCACGGTCAGGGCGATCGCCATGGCCACGCCCTGCCACGCACTGCGGAACAGCGAGCCGCTCAGCAGCCCGATGAGCTGATACGTCGCCGCCCACGCCAGACACGCCGGAACATCGCCACGGACGAACCGCCGCAGGGGCATCGCCGCGAGCAGACACGCCAGCATGACCGGGATCCGCCCTGCGGGCACCAACCGGGACAGCACCAGTACCAGGACGCCGTGCTCCCGCAGCTTGTGCTGCGCCTGGGCCAGCCGCTCCGGTGCGGCGCGGGCGCGCAGCCGGGCCAGCCAGCGCGAACCGTGGGGGGAGTGGCTGCCGCGCCGTCCGAGCGAATAGAGTCCCACATCGCCGAGGAATGCCGCGGACGACGCCACCACGAAGACCATCAGCAGGGCGAACGGCGAGGTGTGATGGAAGGCGACCACCGCCGCCGAGCTGACCAGCGCCCCGGTCGGCACCACGGGCACCAGCGACCCGAGCACCACCAGCAGGAACAGCGACGGATAGCCGACCACCTGCTGCGTCGACTCCGGCGGCACGCTCGGCACCAGCTCACCGAAGAGCGTCATCACACGACCTTCGGCCGGACCGACTCGCCGTGCCCGAGCCGGTGCACCGTCACCTCCGGCGCCAGCAGCGCCATCTGCCGCTCGAACTCCTGGCCCGGCGCATGGAATTCATGCGGCCGTACGGCATCCATCCCGATCGGCCAGTACGTGCCGTAGTGCACCGGGACCGCGCAGCCCGGCGCCAGCCGCACCGCCGCCTGCGCCGCCCGCCGCGCATCGAGATGGCCGTGCCCGAGGAACGGCCCCCAGCCGCCCACCGGCAGCAGCGCCACCTCGCACGGCCCGACCTCCTCCGCCATCTCCTCGAACAGCCCGGTGTCGCCCGCGAAGTACGTCCGGGCCGCGCCGCTCACGACATAGCCGAGCGCAGGCACCCGGCGCGGTCCGTAGGGCAGCCGCCGCCCGTCGTGCGCGGCGGACACCGCACGGACCGTCAGAGCGCCGGCCGCGCACTCCTCGCCCGCCCGCAGCTCGGTGACCCGCAGCGCACGGGCCGCGGCCACCCGCCGCAGCCCCGGCACCGCGGCCGTCGCCCCGTGCGGCACCACCAGCCGGGTCCCCGGCGCGAGCCGGGCCAGCGAGGCGGGGTGCAGATGGTCGGCGTGCAGATGCGAGACCAGGACGACATCGGCCCGCGCGGCCTCGGCAGGCGGCAGCGCGCCCCGTCGGCGCCGCAGATGGGCCAGCCGGCGCACGAACAGCGGGTCCGTCAGCACCCGCACCCCGGAGTCCTCGACCGTCACAGTGGCATGCCCCCACCAGGTGACCTCCACCGACACCGAGCACCTCCCGTCCCGACGCGCCGCCCCGTTCCGCGGGCGGCCGCCTAGCTTCCCGTGTGTGGTCCTCCCGCTTCCCGTGTGCGGTCCTCTCGATCCTCCACCATCCGGCCCGGAAAAAGGCCGGCGGGGGAGCGACCGGCCCGGCGCACCGGGTGCCCCGACCCGGTCCCGGGCGCGCCGCCAGAGCCGTATCGGCGCGACTGAGCGGCGCGTCCCCGTATCAGCGGATGCGCGTGCAACGCCGTATACGGGGCAGCACTTGTGCCCGCGGCACCTGGTGCCATGCTGGCGGCAGGCCCGCACGGCCGGGGCGGGCCGGAGGGTGAGGTGGAACGGCGTGCGGATGCCGCGGTGGAAGGCCCTCAGCGGTGCCCTGTTCCGGGTGCTCGCGGTCTGGCTCGTGTCCAGCCTCACCCTGCTCGCGCTCGCCGCGCTGCTGCCCGACTTCCGGCTGCAGTCGCCGGGCGGCGACAGCCTCACCCGTACCGCCGTCACCGCCGCGCTGGGCGCCGGCGCGTTCGGCCTGCTCAGCGCGCTGGTGTGGCCCGTTCTCGTGCGGGCCCTGCTGCTGGTGCCGGCGCTCGTCCTCGGACTGCTGGTCTTCTTCCTCAACGGCTCCCTGCTGCTGCTCGCCCTCGATCTGATCCCCGAGGGGCGCGGGCAGGCCGCACCGGAGACCGCGGTGATCGTCGCGGCCGTGATGTCCGCGGCCTCCTCCGCCACCTCCGCCTTCCTCGCGGTGCGCAATGACGAGGCCTACCACCGCAGACTGGTCCGGCTCGCCGGACGCCGCCGCGGCCGCCGGGCCGGCCCCGCCCGCGGCCCGGCCTCCCCGGGCACGGTCTTCCTCCAGCTCGACGGAGTGGGCCACGACCTGCTGTGCGAGGCCGTCCGGGGCGAGCAGCCGCTGATGCCGACCGTCGCCCGCTGGACCGGCGCCGGCCACCGCCTCACCCCCTGGCGCACCGACTGGTCCAGCCAGACCGGCGCCAGCCAGCTCGCCCTCCTGCACGGCAGCAACGAGGACGTACCGGCCTTCCGCTGGTACGAGAAGGACACCCGCACCGTCGTCGTCAGCAACCGGCCCAGCAGCGCCGCCGAACTCCAGCGCCGCGCCATCGAGCGCACCGGCGACGGCGGACTGCTCGCCTACGACGGTGCCAGCCGCGGCAACCTCTTCAGCGGCGGCGCCGACCAGGTCGCCCTGGTGATGTCGGTGGCGGCCCGGCGCGGCAGGTACAACCGCTCCCGCGCCGGCTACTTCGCCTACTTCTCCGACCCGGCCAATGCGACCCGTACCGCCGTCTCCTTCGCCGCCGAGGTCGTCCGCGAGCTCGTCCAGTCGCTGCGTACCCGCTTCCGCCGCGAACTGCCGCGGGTCACCCGAGGCGGCCTCTACCCCGTCATCCGGGCCTTCGCCACGGTCGTCGAGCGCGATGTGGTGGTCGCGGCCGTCATCGGTGACCTGCTCGCCGGCCGCACCGCCATCTACGCCGACCTCGTCGCCTACGACGAGGTGGCCCACCACTCCGGGCCCGCCCACCGCGATGCGCTCCAGGTCCTGCGCAGCCTCGACCGGGCCATCGCGCTGATCGCCAGGGCCGCCCGGCACGCACCGCGCCCCTACCGCATCGTGCTGCTCTCCGACCACGGCCAGAGCCACGGCCCGACGTTCCTGGAGCGCTACGGGCTGAGCCTGGGCGATCTCGTCCGCGCCGGCTGCGGGCTGCCGGTACCCCGCCGCGCGGGACGCACGCCGAGCGGAGCCGAGGCCAGGGAGGCGGCGCGGGCCGCGCTGCACCGCCCCGAGGAGGCCGCGCCGCACCGCCCCGAGGAGGCCGCGGGACAGCGCCCGGAGCGGACGGCGGGCCCGGGCTCCTCCCAGCCCCTCGTGCTGGCCTCCGGAAACCTCGGTCTGGTGTCCTTCCCCGACGTGCCCGGCCGGATCACCCGCGAGGAACTGGACCGCAGACACCCCGCCCTGCTCTCCACCCTCGCCAACCACCCCGGCATCGGCTTTCTGCTGGTCCGCTCCGCGGTGCACGGCCCCGTGGTGCTCGGCCCGGCCGGCGCCGAGCACCATCTCGACACCGGCCGCCTCATCGGCGCCGACCCGCTGGCACCGTTCGGCGACGGCGCGGCCGACGCCGTACGCCGCACCGACCGCTTCCCGCATGCCGCCGACATCATGGTCAACTCCGCCTGTGACCCGAAGACCGGCGCGGTACACGCCTTCGAGGAACAGATCGGCTCGCACGGCGGGCTGGGCGGCGCCCAGAGCCGGCCCTTCCTCCTGTGGCCCGCCGAACTCACCCCGCCGGCCCCGGACGGCGCGACGCTGACCGGCGCCGAACAGGTGCACCGGGTGCTCCGCCGCTGGCTGGGGGAGGCCGAGGGGCCACAACTGCCCCTGGGACCCGCGGCGGACGAACTACGGCGCGGAGTGCGTCCGCCCGAAGGTTTTCCACCCCCGGACCCCGCCGCGCAGGACAAATCCCGTTGATTTTGGCGGACGCCACCGATCGCCGACGATGAGCACCGCTCGGTAACCCCGGGTGCACAGCGCACGACGAGAGGCCCACCACGCCATGGACGACCGGCACACGCGCCGCTTCGGTCTGGGAACCGCCACCTGCCTAGTGATGGGCAACATCATCGGTGGCGGCATTTTTCTGCTGCCGGCATCGGTGGCCCCGTTCGGCACCGTCAGCCTCGTCGCCTTCGGCGTACTGACCGTCGGCGCCGTCGCCCTCGCCCTGGTCTTCGGCCGGCTCGCCGAGCGCCACCCGGACACCGGAGGCCCCTACGTCTACGCGCGCGAGGCGTTCGGCGACTTCGCCGGATTCCTCTCCGCCTGGTCGTACTGGACCATGACCTGGGTCAGCAACGCGGCGCTCGCGGTCGCCATCGTCGGCTACGTCCATGTCCTGCTCCCCGGCCGCCCCACCGACGCCACCGACCTCGCGATCGCGCTCGGCGCGCTCTGGCTGCCGGCCCTCGCCAACTTCGCCGGCACCCGCTACGTCGGCCTGGTCCAGACGGTCTCCACCGTCCTCAAGTTCATCCCGCTGCTCTTCATCGCCGTCGTCGGCCTGTTCTTCTTCGACCCGGCCAACCTCGGCTCGTTCCACGAAGGCAGCGGCAGCGCGCTCGGCGGGATGTCCGCGGCCGCCGCGATCCTGCTCTACTCCTACGTCGGTGTGGAGTCCGCCGCGATGAGCGCGGGCGAGGTCCGTGACCCGGAGCGGAACGTCGGCCGGGCCACCGTCCTCGGCACCATCGGCTCCGCCGTGGTCTACCTCCTGGGCACCGTCGCCGTCTTCGGCACCGTCGCCCACGACAAGCTGGTGAAGTCCCAGGCGCCGTTCTCCGACGCGGTGAACGCGATGTTCGGCGGGCACTGGGGCGGCACGGTCGTCGCGATCGCCGCCGTCGTCTCGATCATCGGCGCCCTCAACGGCTGGACCCTGATGAGCGCCCAGTCCCCGTACGCCGCGGCCAAGGACGGGCTGTTCCCCGCACCGTTCCTGACCAAGCGGCGCGGTGTGCCGACCTTCGGAGTCCTGGCCGCCGTCGTCCTGGCCAGCGCCCTCACGGTGATCAACTACCTGATCGGCTCCGGCGGCGTCTTCGAGATCCTGGTGCTGATCACCACCTTCTCGGCGACCGTGCCCTACCTCCTCGCCGCCGGCGCCCAGGTCTACTTCCTGCTCACCGGCCGCCGCGACAAGGTCCGCCCCGCCCGCTTCGCCCGCGATCTGACCCTCGCCCTGACCGCCTTCGGCTTCACCTTCTGGCTCGTCGCCGGCGCCGGCTACGCCGCGATCTACCAGGGCGTGCTCTTCCTGTTCGCCGGCATCCTCGTCTACGCCTGGATGGCGGCCCGTCGTACGGCGCGCCAGGGGGAGGAGGCGGCGACCTCGCTGCCTACGCCCGCGGACCACGAAGCGGTTCCCCCGCCCGCCGCAAGTGCCGCAGTGCCTCCGCATACGACCTGATCAGCCCGGTCTCGTGGTACGGGACACCCAGCTCGGCGCAGTACGCCCGCACGATCGTCTGCGCACGCCGCAGATGCGGTGTCGGCATGCTGGGGAAGAGGTGGTGCTCGATCTGGTAATTGAGCCCGCCGAGCAGGAAGTCGGTCAGCGCCCCGCCCCGGACGTTCCGTGAGGTCAGCACCTGACGGCGCAGGAAGTCCGGCCGGGCGCCGCCCGTCAGCGTCGGCATCCCCTTGTGATTCGGCGCGAAGGTGCACCCCAGGTAGACACCGAAGAGTGCCTGGTGGACGAGCAGAAAGGCGAGCGCCCTACCGGGAGACAGCACCAGGAACAGCGCGCTGAGATACAGGACGATATGGGTCAGCAGCAGCGCCGCCTCGCTTCCCCAGTGCTTCATGGTGGGGGAGCGCAGCGCCCGGATGCTCGACACTCGTAGGTTGAACCCCTCCAGCGTGAGCAGCGGGAAGAACAGCTGCGCCTGATAGCGGCCGATGAAGCGGGGCAGCCCCGTGGCGGCCCGCGCCTGGTCCCGCGACCACACCAGGATGTCCGGTGCGACATCCGGGTCCAGCTCCTCATGGTTGGGGTTGGCGTGATGCCGGGTGTGCTTGTTCATCCACCAGCCGTACGACATCCCCACACCGAGGTTGCCGAACAGCAGACCACCGACCTCACTAGGCCGGCGCCCGCGGAAGACCTGACGGTGCGCCACATCATGGGTGACCAGCGCGACCTGCGCGAACACCACCGCCAGGAACGCTGCCACGGCCATCTGCCACCAGCTGTCACCCAGCGCGAAGAACGCCACCCAGCCACCGGCGAACGCCATCGTCACGAGAGTGAGCCGCACGGCGTAGTAGCCGGGCCGGCGCTGCAGCAGCCCCGCCGCCACGATGCGGCGCGACAGCCGTGCGAAGTCACTGCCCGCGGACGCCGCCGGACCGCCGGCCGAACGGAAGAACTCAAGACTCGTCGTCATACCGACGAGTCTTCTGACCCGGTCCCCGCCCCGACAGCCGGTCCACCCCCGCACCGAGCCGGGGGTTACCGCTACCTCAGGGGGGTGCCTGCCTCCCCGCGGCGGGGTGCCGGGCACCCGGGCGGGGTGTGCATGTCGTCCATGACGGACGGGGTGTGCGGATCATCCGCCGTTCGGTGTCCGGCCGGGCTCCCCGGCGCCGCCACCACCCTCCGCACCGGCCTGGCCCGACAGGTCGACCTGGCCGTTGCCCTGGCTGAAGACGGGCAGCGCCCGCACCAGGTCGGGGGGAAGGGCGAGGCCCTCCTCGGTGGACGGGTTGACCGCCAGCCACAGGTCGTCCGCCGGCCAGTTCGCGGCCAGCTCGACGACGGGGATGCTGAGCGCGGCACCGGGATCTCCCCCGGCCGCCACCAGCGCGTCCTCGGTGGTGAAGACGGGGATGTACCGATTGCCGTCCTGCTCGATCACCGGCAGCGAGATGGCGCCCTCCGGACGCGCCTCCTCGCCCTCGACCGGCGGTGCCTGCGGCAGCAGGGCCATGCTGTTCGCGAGTTCGACCAGGGCGGCCTGGGTATCCGCCGCCTCCGCCGCGGACGGCGCTCCCTCGGGGGACGAGGCCCCGCTCGGGGGCGCGTTTTCGTCGGGTGTCGGGGTGCTCATGGCTTGTCCTCTCGTCGGCGTCGCTCACCGGCCACCCGCTCGACACGGGCGGACACGGGTTTGCCGCAGTCGCCGCCGGATGCCGCCCAGCGGCACGGGGCCGGGGCAAGCGTGGCAATACCCCCCAGGCTATGCCGCCCCACGCTCTGCGCAACGTTCACGACTCCTCGGGGCCGGTCCCTCCCCTGTGACCTGGGCTTCTCGTGCCGAAACGGTCAGCTCGGCGACGGCAGCAACGCCAACCGCTCCACCGCCGTCCGTGTGCGGACCTGACCGGAGTGCAACGCATCGCCGCCGGTCCGTCCCACGGCTTGGCGGTTCCGCCCGACGGCACCGTGCTCACGTGGGGCTGGATACGCCACGAACACGGCGCAGCCATCGCGACGACGACTGTTCGGACTCACCCCGCACCGGCCCATCAAAGAAGCCGAGACCATACTGACTGCTGATGCACGAGGAGAACTGACCAGGCTCAGATGGGGGTTGCATGATTGCGGGGTCCGACTGTCCGGCTTCGATGACGAGTCGCTCGAAGCTCCTGCTCCGCCGAACGGCGGTACACCTCGGCGCAATGCATCTGAGTGGAGCGCTGCTGGCGCTCACTTTCCTTGTCCCGCCGGCGTGGGCTCTGGACGCCTATGGAGCGGCACCGGCCGGCGATCCCACAGCAGACGTGCCGCCGTTCATGATCTTCCTGGCCGCCCTGCTCGCCTGCGTGACCTTCCACGTGATGGTGCAAATTCCCTCAGGCCTTCTGGGCAGCTGGCTCGGCAGAAACAGGGGAGCGCTCGTCAGCTACGCATTCGCCCTGACCGTGGCCGGCACGCTCACACTCGCCTTCCTGTGGGGCGTCCTGCGGGTAGGCAACGTCGCCGAACTCACCGACTTGTGGGTCGACTTCATGGCGCGCGGCTCATTGGCTCTGGCCGGGTACGTCGGGCTGACTTCCCTTTGGGCCCGCCCTTCACGACCCGCATGAGCCGTTAGCGAGGCGTGCTCCCACGTACATCCACGGGCAAACTTCGACCCCCTACGGTTGAGTTCAGTCAATGTTGTTCACCGTGCAACCATCGTGAACCGTTGCCAGTCCTCCACATGCAACACGAATTCGTCAAACTGTGGAGGGGATCTCTCTTGCGTAAGCGTCCTGTCGTCGCTGCTGCCGCCGCTGTCACTGCCGGCGCGCTGTCCTTTCTCGCCGCCGCCCCGGCTCAGGCCGCGGAGTACCACTCAGCATTGAAGATTCGCGGCGTTCAGTACGACGCGCCCGGTCGGGACTCCAACAGCTGCTCCTCGGGCAACACCGACGAGGAGTACCTGACGATCAAGAACTACTCGTCTTCGGCGACCATCAACCTCAAGGGCTATGTCGTCAAGGACGCCACCGGCAATCGCTTCACCTTCACCGCCAGCCACTACCTCCAGCCCGGCGACTACGTGAAGCTCCGTGGCGGCCACGGCACCGACAGCGACACGTACAACGTGGTCTACCGCGACAACTGCAACTTCATGTGGAACAACGACCGCGACACGATCTACCTGTACAAGCCCTCCGGCAGCCGCTCGGATGTCCACGCCTACACGAAGAGCGGCTCCGACTCCGACGGCAATGGCTACATCGGCTATCACAGCTGAGCGAGATACCCGCGCCCCACCTCCTGAACAGAGGTGACTGCGCACCACCGCGCACACAACACCGCCGAGCAAGGCCGTACAGGACCCGGCACCACATCCGACCACCCCGTACGGTCTTGCCGCACTCCATCAGCCGCGGACGTGCGCCGCCCATGCGCCCATGCACTCTTGTGCAACTCGCAGTTCCCACACATCGTTTGAGTGGATATCGCTCGGCGTTTTGAACGCCTCAAGGGGAGGGCGGTGGGGTGTGGGCGCAGTAACTCCGTGGGCGAGGGAGACATTCGGCAGTCTGGCCGGCCGGCTGGCCGAAGTCATCCCGGCTTGCCTCTTGCAGGCCCATGACAGGGCCCGTCACGGCCATGAAGGTGTCAACACACAGACATTGGAAGCGTACGGTCACGGGCTGCACGCGGTGCAGTACGAGGCGCTGGCAGCCGGCTTGGCGCCCTTCGAAGGTGCAACGCCTATACGGCTGCAGGGCCGCACGGTGATGGTCATCAACGACAACGTCATCTACCCCATTCGGTACGCGAAGAAGGATGTCCCTGTGACGTCGGCGCGATTGCCTCGATCTGTGGGTTTCCGTGCGGATCTGATCAGGCGCCACGGGCCGGAACCCATGCAGCAGACGCTTGACCTGGGCCTCGATGAACTCGATGAACCGGAAGTGCACCCGGATATCGCGCTTCTCCCGCCGGAGTACCAGTTGATCACCGTTGCCTACGCCTGCTCCATGGAGCGCGGCGTTATGCGCGTGGAATGGGGCATCGCAGAGTTACGACGCGAGGACCGCTACCTCATCTGGCACAAGCACGAGCCACTCCTTCCTCCAGCTGACCCGCGCGCCGCGTAGGCATGTGCCTGGCCCCCTTCTTTCATTACCTCCCGAGTAATCGACCCCCACCCCACCACCCGGCAAGGTGAAGGCATCGGTTCACGGGCCGGCGCACTCCGGCCCGTGGATCGGTGCCAGGCAGTGGTGCTGTTCGAGCATCACGCATTCACGCATGACGCATCACGCGTGATGGATGACGAGGAGTGGGAGTACGTCATGACGCAGCATCAGGAGCAGGTCGCTCAGCAGGCGCCTAACGCCGGCGATCAGTACACGGTTGCCGTTTCGCGGTACTTCGAGGCGTGGAATGCGCGCGAGGAGGGGGCGTTGGGCAAGGCCGTTGGGGCGGCGTTCTGTGAGGACGTCACCTATACCGATCCGTTGGCCGATGTCGTGGGGCATGACGGGCTGGTGGCCGCGATCGCCGGGGCTCACGCGCAGTTCCCCGGTTATGAGTTCCGGCAGCTGGGTGAGGTGGACGGGCACCACGACATTGCGCGGTTCGGGTGGGAGTTGGTCAGTGTGGTGGACGGGGCGGCGCCGGTGGCCGGGTTCGATGTGATGCGGCTGGGGGAGGACGGGCGGATCCGGTCCGTCCTCGGGTTCTTGGACCGGGTGCCTGCTGTTTGAGTCCGGCAGCCGAACCCGGCGGCGCTACGACCTCACCTCGCCCCGCAAATACGCCGCCGTCTCCGGATCGGCCGGCAGGAAGGTTTCCACCGCCAATTCGGAGACGGTCACGTCCATGGGGGTGTTGAAGGTGGCGATGGTCGAGATGAAGGACAGCACGGTGTTGTCGTGTTCGATCACCATGGGCAGTGCGAAGGGTGCATGGTCGCCGAAGGCCGCCACCTCACGGCCGCCCGGTGGCAGGGGGTAGGCGCGCACCTCGTCGTAGAGCGCGCGCAGGGGGGCGGAGCGCATCAGGGCCAGCTGCCGCTCCATCTGGGAGAGAAGGTGGCCGCGCCACTCGCGGTAGTTGCGGATGCGGGGGGCCAGGCCTTCGGGGTGCATGGTGATCCGCATGGCGTTCAGGGGCGGCTGCAGCAACGAGGGGGCCACGCCCTCCAGCAGCATGCTGATGCCGCGGTTGGCCGCCTGGACGTGGTAGGTCCCGTCGACCACCAGCGCGGGGAACGGTTCGTAGCCGGTCAGCAGGCGTTCCATACCGGAGCGCAGGGCGGCCATCGAGGGGTCGTCCAGCGGGGTCTCCGGGAAGGTCGGGGCGTAGCCCGCCGCGATCAGCAGGGCGTTGCGCTCCCGTACGGGGACGTCGAGATGTTCGGCGAGCCGGAGGACCATCTCCTGGCTCGGGCGGGAGCGGCCGGTCTCGATGAAGCTGATGTGGCGGGCGGAGGAGTCGGCGCGCAGAGCCAGCTCCAGCTGGCTGATCCGGCGCCGGCCGCGCCATTCACGCAACAGTGTGCCCACGCCCGTGGTCGTCTCCGGCGAGGACGCCGCAGCAGTTGTCATGGGAGGGACGGTAGCCGAGGGGTGGGGATGCGGGCAGGTCGAGCTGGGGGAACGAGCCGGGGGCGGGGGCCCGGACGGGAGGGGGTGGGTGCCGTGCTGCCGTTACGGGGGAAAGGGGCGGCGGCGTGCCAGGGTGGGAGTGGTGGCCGGCGCGGCAGGAGGCGGCGGCCGGACAGTGATACGTATCGGGAGCCGGCTCATCGGTGCCGGCACACGGCGAGAGGCGAGCGCGATGAATGCTCAGGTGGAACCGCTCAGCGCGACGGAGGTCGAGGAGCGTCTCGCGGAGCTGCCGGGATGGTCCGTGGAGGGTGAGCAGCTGCGCCGGCACTACCTCTTCCACGGGCACTTTCCGGCCGCCGCCATGGTCCTCCACATCGCGCAGATCCAGGAGGAGTTGGGGCACCATGCCGATCTCACCCTGGGCTACAACCGGATCGACATCGCGGTGAACACCCACAGCATCGGCGGCCGGATCACCCACCTCGACTTCGGTCTCGCCCGCCGTATCGAGGAGATCGCGCCGGGCCACGGGGTGCGCTGACCCGGCGCGGGCTCAGCTGCCGGTGCGGGGCCGTACCACGCGCCCCGCACGTGCCAGTTCCACATTGAACTGGGCGCCGGACAGCAGCGACAGATGGGAGAACCACAGCCAGATCAGGAACACCACCGGCCCCGCGAGCGAGCCGTAGAGCCGGTTGAAGGTGCCGACGTACGAGGCGTAGAGGGCGAATCCGGCGGAGGAGATCAGCCAGAGGAGCACGGCGACCACGCCGCCGGGGGCCGCCCTGCGCACACCGCGGGAACTGGGCGGTCCGGAACGGAACAGCACCATCGCCAGCACCGTGGCCAGGAGCAGCAGCAGCGGCCACTTCAGCACGTTCCAGGTCGCCTCGCCCGCCTCCCCGAGCCCCACGGCCCGGCCCAGTGCGGTCGCGATCGGCCCGCTCACCAGCAGCGCCACCGCGCTGCTGATCAGCAGCGCCATCAGCAGCAGCGCCGTGCACAGGATGCGCGGCGCCTTCCGCCACGGCGGCCGGTCGTCCTTCGTGCGGTGCATGGCGTGCAGCGCACGGCGGAACACCGCCAGATAGCTGCAGGACGACCACAGCGCGCTGATCAGGGCGCCGCCCACCACCACCCACGCGGCGGTCTGTTGCTGCGCCATGCCGACCAGCGCCCGGTGGACGGTCGGGCCCGCCTCGGCCGGGGCGAGCGAACTGATCTGGTTGATGAGCTGTTCGGTGGCCGGCGGATCGGCGAGACCGATCAGCGACACCGTGACGATCAGCGACGGCAGCAGCGCCAGCACCGAGTAGTACGTCAGGCTCGCGGCCCAGTCCGTCACATCGTCGTGCCACACGGACAGTGGCGTACGGCGCAGCGCGGTACGGCACTGGGCCCAGGTCGGCAGCGCGGCCGGCTGCCTCGGCCCCGCCGCCCCGAGTGCCCGGTCCAGCAGTGTCCGGTCCAGCTCGCGGCGCATACCGCTCCCGCCCATGTCGTATCCGTCCTTTTCTCCGTCGGTCCGCCCTGCATCATCTCCCGGCCCGGCCGCCGCCCACGACACACGGCCGTCCGGTGCCCCGCTCACTCCAGCCCGCGCGCCCGCCTGAACCGCACCAGCGCGTCCGCCAGGTCCACCACGGGATCCGGGTAGTCGTACGCCGCGCGTTCGGGCCCGGACAGCTTCCACGGCTGGTGCACCGCCGGGCCCGCGAGCCCCGCCAGCTCGGGTACCCAGCGCCGTACGTACGCGCCCTCGGGATCGAACCGCCGGGCCTGGACGAGCGGGTTCAGCACCCGGTTGGGCCGGGTATCGGTGCCGGTCCCGGCCACCCACTGCCAGTTGAGCTGGTTGTTCGCCACATCGCCGTCCACCAGCAGGTCCAGGAAGTGCCGCGCGCCCACCCGCCAGTCCACATACAGCGTCTTGGTCAGAAAGCTCGCCACCAGCATCCGGGCCCGGTTGTGCAGCCACCCCTCGTGCAGCAGCTGCCGCATCCCCGCGTCGACCACCGGATAGCCGGTAAGGCCCTCCTTCCAGGCCGTCACCTCGGCGCCGTCATAGCGCCAGCGGTCGCCCTTGGTGCGGTAGTCGGCGCGTGCCGCACCGGGCCGGGCCGCCAGCACCTGATGGTGGAAGTCCCGCCAGGCCAGCTGCCGTACGAAGGCCTCGGCACCGGCGTCGCTCCGGCCGGACGCCTTGTGCACCAGCTCGACCGGCGAGAGGCATCCGAAGTGCAGATACGGCGACAGCCGCGAGGTGGCATCGCCGGGCAGATCGTCCTGGCGGTCCTGATAGCCGGCCATTCCCGACCGCTGCCAGGCCCCGAACCGGCGGCGCCCCGCCCGCTCGCCGCCCTCCGGCAGCGCGGGCGACGGCTCGCCGGCCGGGCACAGAACCTGCGCGGACGGCAGCTTCTCGGACCGCACCTCGGCGGGGACCCGTACGGAGCGCGGCGCGGGCAGCACCGACCGCCGCCCCGCGGCCTGCCAGCGCCGGAAATACGGGGTGAAGACCGCGAAGTGGTCCTTGCCCGGCCCGGAGGGCAGCACCGCGCCGGGCGGCTGCGCGGTGATCACCGCGTCATGGACCACCAGGGAACGCCCCGCCGCCGCCAGCTCCGCGCCCAGCCGCCGCTCCCTGCGCAGCGCGTAACCGCTCACCCCGGCCGCGAGGTGCACCTCCCCGGCCCCGGTCTCCGCGGCAACCCGGCAGGTCTCGGTGACCACGTCCCCCGTACGGATGACCAGCCGACCGCCCCGTTCGCGCAGCCCCGCATCCAGATCCGCCAGCGCATCGGCCAGAAACGCCGCCCGGTTGGGCACCATGAACCCGGCGCCGGCGATTCCCGCGTCGACGACGAACAGCGGTACCACCTGTGGCGCGGCCCGCAGCGCGGCATGCAGCACCGGCTGATCGTGCAGCCGGAGGTCGGAGCTGAACAGGCAGAGCGCTACATCCATGCCCTACGTCTACACCGAACCGCTGCCTCGCGAGCCGCCTGCCGCGGCGCCCGAGGGTCAGGCGAAGGGCAGCCCGCGCCACGGCGAGGACGGGTCCTGGGTGAGGACGCGGTGGAGATGCACCGCCTCCGCGTACTGCGGCCCGAACCAGCCGTTGTCGAACGCCAGCATCCGGCCCAGGGCATAGCCCGCGGCGAACTCCTCCCACGAGCCGTACACCTCCCTGGCCCGCGCGATGACCTGCTGCACGGCCTGCTCGGCCTGGTGCGGTGCGCACAGCCGGGCGCCCAGGCCCCAGCGGACGAGATTGACGGCATGCGCATGGTCCAGCGCGACCAGGGACACCACCCTGCCGTCGGCCGGCAGCAGCCCGTCCGTGCGGAACCGCTCCTCGTAGCGGGTCACGAGCTCGGGGACGGCGGGGGTGTCCGCGGCGTCCGGGGAGCCCGCGGCCTCCGGCTCCTCGCCGGCCGCGTCCTTTTGGCCCTCGGCCGCCCGGGCGCGTGCGCGCAGCGCCGTCTCGGTCTCCGCCGGGACGAACTGCCCGCCGAGCAGCTGGTCCAGACGCTGCTGCCAACTGGCGGGGTCGGTCACCGACCACTGGTCGCGCAGGGTCTGCGCGTCCGCGGCGTGGTCGAGGAAGGCCGTACCGAGTTCGTTCCACGGCACGCTGTGGTGCACCGCGATCGGCGCCCCGCACGCCAGCCCCTGGGCGACGGGGCCGTGCAGCGGACCGCCGTAGTGCGTGACGAGCATTCCGCCGGGCCGCACCCCGCCCTGGGCGCGGAGCCGCAGCCAGCCGGCGCGGTGGGTGCGTGACGCGGCGAGGTACGCGGCGCACGGCGTCCCGGGGTTCACCGCGAGCCGCCACTTGTCGTTCGGCCAGTCCTGCGCCAGTTCCTCCACCGAAACGCGGTCGAAGAACTGCTGCGCCTGCCACGGCGGCAGCATGCCGCGGGTCAGGACGGGAATGCACTTACCGCCCGCCGCCGGGTCGTCGTAGACGGGCAGCGGGTCCTGCCCCTGCTGCGGGACCGCCAAATACAGATCCTCACCCGCGATCGCCGCGACCTGACCGTCCCAGTCCCCACGTGCCGTTGCTTCGCACAGCCGCCGCTCGGTATCCGTCGGCGGCATCCATCCCGGAGTAGCCACAGGCCAAGACCCTACGATCACCCGCTCTCCCGCGGGAACCTGGGGTTGCCGGCCCGGCAAGGAAGATTGCATGCGCACCATCCGTCACGGAGGCTCGGAGCATGAGCAACCCCGACCGGCCCGGCCCCGGGCACCACCACCCGCACGACAGCGCCCACCCCGACTGGGAGGTGCTCGGCCCGCACCTCGAACGGGGCGCCGAGCTGTACACACCGCTCTACGAACAGGTCGCGGACTGGCTGCGTGAGCCGGCCACCGGCGCGCCCGGCCCCGGCTCGGGCGGAGTGCGCAGAGTGCTCGACATCGGCAGCGGGCCCGGCGTCGTCAGCTGTCTGCTGGCCCGCGCCTTCCCCGACGCCGAGGTGGTCGCGGTGGACGCGACCGAGGCACTCCTGGAGCGGGCCCGCGACCGGGCCGTCCGCCTCGGCCTCGGCGACCGGGTCCACACCCATCCCGCCGAGCTCCCGGACGGACTCGACGCCCTCGGCGGCGCCGATCTCATCTGGTCGAGCAAGGCCCTGCACCACATCGGTGACCAGCGTGCCGCGGTCGCCGCCCTGGCCGGGCATCTGCGGCCCGGCGGACTGCTCGCCATCGCCGAGGGCGGTCTCGCCCCGCGCTTTCTGCCGCGCGACCTCGGTATCGGCCGCCCGGGGCTGCAGTCCCGGCTCGACGCGGCCGGCGAGGAGTGGTTCACCGAGATGCGTGCGGCGCTGCCCGACGCCGCCGACGAGACCGAGGACTGGCCCGCCTTCCTCGCCGACGCCGGTCTGCGCACCCCGCGGACCCGCAGCTTCCTGCTGGATCTGCCGGCCCCGCTGTCCGCCGGTGCCCGCGCCTACGTCGTGGCCAACCTGACCCAGGCGCGCGACATGTACGGCGACCGCTTCGACGAGGACGACCTCGCCACCCTCGCCCGCCTCACCGATCCCGAGGACGCCGCCGGTATCACCCGCCGCCCCGACGCCTTCTTCCTGTCGGCGCAGACCGTCCACACGGCACGGGCGCAGTAGCCCACGGGGCGGCGGCCGGCGCCCCCGCGCCGGCCGGCCGTCTCCGCCCGGATCAGCCCTGATCCATCGGCTTGGGATGGATGACGGCGAAGGTCGCGCCCTGCGGATCGCTCACCACGGCCATCCGGCCGGCAACCATGTCGAAGGGCCGCTGCAGCGCCGCGCCGCCGGCCGCGGTCACCTTGTCGACCGTCTCATCGGTGTCCGCCACCGAGAAGTACGCGAGCCAGTGTGAGGGGGTGTCGGACGGCATCTGCTCGGACATCGGCTGCATTCCGCCCACCGGACGGTCCTTCACCACCAGGGAGTAGTAGTTGTCGGCGCCTTCCATGGGGGAGCTCTCGATGCCGAGGGCGGCCTTGTAGAACGTGGCGGCGGCGGACGGGTCGGTGGTGTTCAGCTCGTTCCAGATCAGCGCGCCGTGCTCGTTGACGATGCCCGCGCCGGGGAAGTCGATGGCCTGCCAGACGCCGAACACCGCGCCGGTGGGGTCGGCCGCGATACACATCTTGCCGAGCGTCATCACGTCCATGACGGGCATCAGGACCGTGCCGTCGGCACCCCGCACGGCTTGGGAGGTGGCGTCCGCGTCGGCGGCCGCCAGATAGGTGGTCCATACGGTCGGCGGCGCGGGCTGGCCGCCCATCGGCACCGCGGCCATGATGCCGGCCACCGGCTTGCCGTGGAGCTCACACACCGCGTAGCCGCCGGTCTCGGGGGGCCCGATCTCTCCCGTCCACCCGAAGACCTGGGAGTAGAAGTCGATGGCCGCTTGCTGGTCAGGGGCCGCGAGGTCGATCCAGCAGGGCGTCCCGGGCTGGTAGGGAGCTGTGACTTCAGGCATCAAGGCCTCCTCGATGGGGCACCTCCCAGACCCTTCAGGCACGGGGGAGGAGCGGAACGCGGAGGGGTACCGGCCCCGGTCGGCACGCCTCGGGAGCCACCCCACACTCACCCTCCACACTCACCGCCGTCCGCCGAGCCCGCCACTCGGATGCACCGCGGCGCCGCCCGGAGGAGCCGGGCGGCGCCGGGACGGGCAGCGGATCAGGCCACGTCGAAGGTGGCCGGGTCCGGGCCGAGCCGCTTGCCGGATTCCAGGCCGGCCAGCGCGGAGAGGTCCGCGTCATCCAGCTCGAAGTCGAAGACGTCGATGTTCTCGGCGATGCGCGAGGGGGTGACGGACTTCGGGATGACGACATTGCCGAGCTGGAGGTGCCAGCGCAGCACGACCTGGGCGGGGGTCTTGCCGTGCTTGGCGGCGAGCTCCGCGATCGTCGGGTCCTTCAGGAGGCCCTTGCCCTGGCCGAGCGGCGACCAGGCCTCGGTCACGATGTTGTGCCGGGCGTGGAAGGCGCGGGAGGCGGCCTGCTGGAACTGGGGGTGCAGCTCGATCTGGTTGACGGCCGGGACGACGGAGGTCTCGCCCAGCAGCCGCTCCAGGTGCTCGGTCAGGAAGTTGGAGACGCCGATGGCCTTGGCGCGGCCGTCCGCGTAGAGCTTCTCCACCGCCTTGTACGTCTCGATGTACGTGTCCTTGGACGGGAGCGGCCAGTGGATCAGATAGAGGTCGACGTACTCCAGGCCGAGCTTGGCCAGGGAGGTGTCGAACGCGCGGAGCGTCGCGTCGTGGCCCTGGTCGGCATTCCAGAGCTTGGTCGTGACGAAGAGCTCGTCACGGTCGATGCCGGAGGCGGCGAGCGCCTTGCCGGTGCCTTCTTCGTTGCCGTAGATCGCCGCGGTGTCGATGCTGCGGTACCCGGCGTCCAGGGCCTGGCCGACGGCGCTGAACGCCTGCTCGTCCTCGACCTGCCAGACGCCGAAGCCGAGCTGCGGCATCGCGACGCCGTTGTTGAGCGTGATGGACGGAACCTTGCTCACGGGGGAATCGATCCTTACGTCGGCATTCGTCTTCAGGGATGTCAACGATCATCCGCTGTCGCGCATTCCCGTGCGGCGGGACGGGATGCAGGAGTTGCGTCGCTTTCCGGGGCGTGCGCCGTGGCCGGGGCCGGGTGACCGCCCGCGGCCGCGGGTGCGGAGCGGGTCGCGGCGGTGAGTTCGCAGAGCGCGAACGCCCCGGCGCACAGCACCGTGAGTCCGGCACACAGTTCCAGGGCGCCGACCAGCCCCGGGAGCCCTTCGGGGACCGCGGAGGCGCCGGGGGAGAGGCCGTCGGCCACCGCCTGCCCGAGCCACAGACAGCCACCGCAGGCGAAGGCCGCGGCACTGCCGGACCAGGCCAGGACCAGCGGCGTACGGACCCTCAGCCGGGGCAGCGGGCCCGGCAGGACCAGCAGCAGCAGCCCGGCGGCGCCGGCGAGCGAGAGCAGGCCCGCGGCCCAGTCCGACGCGGAGCTGATGACGGTACGGGCGGCCACATCGGGCGCCGCCACACCCAGGGTCGAGCCCGCGCCCCAGAGGATGTGGACGGTGCCCAGCGCCGCGAGCAGCACCGCGGCGGGCAGCAGGAAGATCCGCTGCACCGCCCGGGTGCCGGTGTCCGGCAGCGCGCGCAGCGGGCGCCGCAGCAGACCGCCCCAGCGCTGGTGTGCGTACAGCGCGAAGGCGCCGAGCAGGGTGACGGCCTCGACGGCGAAGCCGCCGTAGACGACGCCGAACACCCACGGGGCGAGGAAGTCGCCGGCGGACAGCGGATTGCGGGCACCGGTGACCAGGGCGGTGACGCTGCCGCCGGCGAGGCCCGTCATCAAGGGGATGAGCAGCCCCGACGCCATCCACAACGGGAAGGCCAGCAGCCAGGCAGGGGTGCGGCAGCCGGCCGGGCGGGTGAGGGTGTGTGCCACCACGGCGGCGACGGCGTCCAGGAGGAAGGTGACGACATTGGCCGTGATCCAGGCGGCGCGGCCGATGCGGTGGTTGTCGACGACGCCGATGTCGAAGCCCAGCACCCACAGCAGCTTGAGCGCGAGGTACGGGACACAGGCGACGACCGCGAGCCGGCCGAGGAGAGTGAGGCGTCGGGTATCCATGGCAGGAGCCTCGTCGGCCGCGGCGCGGACGGCGTCCGACCGGCGGACGATCCGGGTCCGCCGGACGGGGGAGCGCCGCGGTGCCGGCCGGCGCCCACGGCCGCCCCGACCGTCACGCCTGGTACAGCGCGTCCACCTCGGCCGTGTACGTCGTCTCGATCGCCTTGCGCTTGAGCTTCAACGACGGGGTCAGCAGCCCGTGTTCCTCGCTGAACTGGTTGGCCAGTATCCGGAACGTACGGATCGACTCGGCCTGGGAGACGAGCGTGTTGGCGGCGACGACGGCGCGCCGGATCTCGGTCTCCAGGTCCGGGTCGCGCACCAGGTCGGTGGCCGGCATCTCCGGTTTGTCGCGCATGGCCAGCCAGTGGGTGACCGCCTCCGGGTCCAGGGTCACCAGCGCGGCGATGAACGGCCGGTCGTTGCCGACGACGATGCACTGGGCGACCAGCGGGTGCGCCCGTACCCGTTCCTCCAGGCCCACCGGCGAGACGGTCTTGCCGCCGGAGGTGACCAGGATCTCCTTCTTGCGGCCGGTGATGGTCAGATAGCCGTCCTCGTCCAGCGCGCCCAGGTCACCGGTGGAGAACCAGCCGTCGTGCAGCACGGCATCGGTCGCCTTGGGGTCGTTGTGGTAGCCGTGGAAGACCTGCCCGCCGTACAGCCAGATCTCGCCGTCCTCCGCGATGTGCACGGTGGTGCCCGGGACGGGGGTGCCGACGGTGCCGAAGCGGGTCCGCTCGGGCGGGTTGGCGGTGGCGGCCGCGGTGCTCTCCGTCAGGCCGTAGCCCTCGAAGATCCGCACCCCGGCGCCGGCGAAGAACAGCCCGAGCCGGCGCTCCATCGCCGAGCCGCCCGACATCGCATGCCGCACCCTGCCGCCCATGGCCGCCCGGACCTTGCTGTAGACCACCTTGTCGAAGAACTGGTGCTGCATCCGCAGCGAGGCACCGGGGCCGGAGCCGGTCCCGAAGGCCTTGTGCTCCTGCGCCTCGGCATAACGGACCGCGATCTCGACGGCCTTGTCGAACGGCCCCACCTTGCCGTCCGCCTCCGCCCGGCGCCGGGCCGCGGCGAAGACCTTCTCGAAGATGTACGGCACCGCCAGGATGAAGGTGGGCTGGAAGGTCTGCAGGTCGGGCAGGAGCGCACGGGCCGCCAGCTCGGGCTGGTGGCCCAGCTTGACCCGGCCACGGATCGCGGCCACCTGGACCATCCGCCCGAAGACATGGGCCAGCGGGAGGAACAGCAGCGTGGCCGCCTCGTCGCCCGGCTTGGAGTGGAAGACCTTCTCATAGCGCAGCACGATGTTGTCGGACTCGGCCATGAAGTTGGCGTGCGAGATCAGACAGCCCTTGGGGCGGCCGGTGGTGCCGGAGGTGTAGATGATCGTCGCCGTGGCGTCCGGCGTGACGGCCATCCGGTGGCGGTGGACGACCTCGTCGTCGATATGCGCACCGGCCGCGGTCAGTTCGGCCACCGGGTCGGCGTCCAGCTGCCACAGCTTGCGCAGCTGCGGCAGCCGGTCGATGACCGAGCCGACGGTCATCGCGTGGTCCTCGTGCTCGACCAGGCACGCCGAGACGCCCGCGTTGTGCAGCATCCAGAAGACCTGCTCCGCCGACGAAGTCGGATACAGCGGTACGGACTGGACGCCGATGGACCACAGCGCGAAGTCGAACAGGGTCCACTCATAGCGCGTACGCGACATGATGCCGACGCGGTCGCCGAACCGGACACCCTGGGCCAGCAGGCCCTTGGCCAGTGCGATGACCTCGTCCCGGAACTGTCCGGAGGTGACGTTCTGCCAGTTCCCCGCGTCGTCCTTACGCGCCAGCGCGACGCAGTCGGGGTCGGATTCGGCGTGCTCGTAGACGGCGTCCGCCAGCCCGCCGACCCGGGGCGCGGTCGCCAGAGGCGGGACGGTGAACTCGCGCAATGACCCAGCTCCTCGTGGTGTTGCTCACAAGGCCGCGACCGTACCCCACCGTGACGGCATCCGGCAGAGCCGTACCACGTCGCGAACACGGCCGCACAGGAACTGGCCAACTGGAGAAAACGGGTTACTTCGGAGAAGCGTGGACATGATCCAGCCGGTTCAACGCCGGACGATCACGACGCCGGGACCATATCTGCACCAAATCTCTGCACGTGACAGTGGATCAGCCGGTCCGTCCTGACTCCTGTCGCCGATCAGGGGAGCTGCAGGCGGTCGCCGCCCGCGAGGATCGCGTCGGCCAGTGCCTCCGCAGGGCCCCGCGCCGCGCGGTCGAGCTGTCCGTACAGGAGAACGAAATCCACGCCGCCCAGTTCCGGAAGTCCGGCACGTGGCTGAATCTGGACCAGTCCTGGCGGAATCATGCCCCTCGTATGTGCCATAACGCCCAGGCCTGCCCTGGTTGCGGCAATCAGTCCGTTCAGGCTTCCGCTGGTGCAGGCGATCCGCCATTCCCGGCCCGCGCGCTCCAGCGCCTCCAGCGCACGGGCGCGGGTCAGCGCGGGTGGCGGGTAGACGACCAACGGGACCGGGCGCTGCGGATCGAGGCGCAGCCGCTCGGCCCCCACCCACACCAGCCGGTCGCGCCAGACCAGCCGTCCGCGGGAGTCCTCCGTGCGCCGCTTGGCGAGGACGAGATCCAGCCGACCGGCCGCCTCCAGCTCGTGCAGGGTCCCCGAGAGTTCGACGGTCAGTTCCAGATCGACCTCGGGGTGGTCCCGCCGGAACTCTTCGAGGACCTCCGGCATCCGGGTCAGCACGAAGTCCTCGGAGGCGCCGAAGCGGAGCCTGCCGCGCAGCCGGGTGCCCGCGAAGAAGCTCGCGGCGCGCTCGTTCGCCTCCAGGATCGTGCGGGCGAAGCCGAGCATCGCCTCGCCGTCCTCGGTCAGCTCCACGCCATGGGTGTCCCGGGCGAACAGCCGGCGCCCGGCGGCCTCCTCCAGCTTCCGTACGTGCTGGCTCACCGTCGACTGCCGCAGCCCGAGCCGGTGCGCGGCCTGGGTGAAGCTCAGTGTCTGCGCCACGGCGAGAAAGGTGCGCAGCTGGGCGGGTTCGAACACGGGCCCTCCGTCCCTGGCCGGCCCTCGGGCCTGCCGGCCCCTGGGCGCTCATCGCCAACTGTAATAACAGTGACCACGGTAAGAGGGGTTCCCGATCGCTGCAGCTCACGGCACCCTGGACAGGGCCCAGGCACAGGGCCCGCCCAGGCCACAGGACCCGCCCAAGGCCACAGGACCCGCCCAGGCCCCGTGCCCGCCCGGGCCACCGTGCCCCGAGCCGCCGAACGACCGAAGAGAGACCATGCGCCGCCCCCCTCTGCCCAAGCTCCTGTCCCGGCTGCCCGTGGACGGCTACATCCTGGCGTTGGTGGGCACCGTCGCCCTGGCCGCGCTGCTGCCCGCCCGCGGACCGGCCGCCACCGCCGCCGAGGGTGCCTCCACCGGAGCCGTAGCGCTGCTCTTCTTCCTCTACGGCGCCCGGCTCTCCACCCGGGAGGCGATGGACGGCCTGCGCCACTGGCGGCTCCATCTCACCGTCCTGGCCTGCACCTTCGTCGTCTTCCCGGTACTCGGCCTGGCCGCCCGCGGACTGGTCCCCCAGATCCTGCCGCCGACCCTCTACACCGGTCTGCTGTTCCTGTGCCTGGTGCCGTCCACGGTCCAGTCCTCGATCGCCTTCACCTCCATCGCCCGCGGCAATGTCGCGGCGGCGATCTGCGCCGGCTCGTTCTCCAGCCTGGTGGGCATCGTCGTCACCCCGCTGCTGGCGGGCCTGGTCCTGCACGGGGGCGGCGGCGGCTTCTCCGCCGGGTCACTGGTCTCGATCGTCTGCCAGCTCCTGCTGCCGTTCCTCGCCGGGCAGTTGCTGCGGCGGTGGGTCGGGAACTGGCTCATCCGGCACAAGAAGGCCCTCGGCTACGTGGACCGCGGCTCGATACTGCTCGTCGTCTACACCGCCTTCAGCGCCGGGATGGTCCAGGGCATCTGGCACCAGGTCTCCGCGCTGCGGCTGCTGTGTCTGCTGGGGGTGGAGGCCGTGCTGCTCGCGGTGATGCTGTCCGCCACCTGGTACGGCTCGAAGAAGCTCGGCTTCCACCGGGCGGACCGGATCGCGATCACCTTCGCCGGCTCCAAGAAGAGCCTGGCGGCCGGTCTCCCGATGGCCAGCGTCCTCTTCGGCGCACAGGCCGGGCTCGCGGCGCTGCCGCTGATGGTGTTCCACCAGATGCAGCTGATGGTCTGCGCGGTCCTCGCGAAGCGTTTCGCGGCGTCCGCGGCCCCGGAGGCGGCAGTGGCGGGCGCCGCCGCGGGAAGCGCTGCGGTGACGGAGGCCGCGGGGGATGTGGTGGCCAGCGGGGAGCGGCGTTAGCGGAGCCCCGTGCGGTTCAGGGGTTCAGGGGCAGGCTGCGTGCCGGTCCCCGCGGGCCCGCCCCGGTCCGTAAGACGCCCATGGCCCGCCCGACGCGATCGCGTCCAGGCAGGCCATGGATGTTGTCGTCCGCCGCGCCGATCAGTTCTTCGCTGATCAGTTCTTCGCGCCTCCCCGCACCCGGTCCAGCGACAGCCCCGTGACCAGCGGGCCGTTCGCCGGGGCGTTGCCGGCCCGTACGCCGGACAGTTCGGCGTCGGTCAGCGCCCGCCGGTAGACGCGTACCTCGTCCAGTGCACCGGTGAACTGGACGCGGCTGTCGGGCTTCTGGCCGAGGTGGACGCCGAAGACCGAGCCGCGGCTGACCGACCCGGGGACACCGGGGGCGACGGTGGTCTCGCCCCCGTCCACGGTGAGCAGCAGCCGGCCGCCACTACGGCGCAGCGCCAAATGGTGCCAGCTGCCGTCGTTGTAGGCGTCGTTGGTCACCGCCTGGGCGGTGGCGGGCGGTTGGGCGCCGTCGACAGCGGTGAGGCGGGCGACGATCCGGTCATGGGCGGGGTCGCCCGCGAGTGAGACCTGCGGGGACCTGGTGCCCACACCGCCCATCCACAGCAGCGGCTGTTCACCGGTGGTGGCGTCATAGCGGAACCACAGGCTGCAGGTGAACTCGCCGGTGCCCAGGGGGAGGGAGCGGCGGAAGGGGAGGCGTACCGCATCGTCGATGCCGTCGAAGGACAGCGCCCGGCCGAAGTGGCCGTCGGTGCCGCGGGCGCCGCCCAGGACGAGCGCCGGCCGGGCGCCGGGGGCGGTGTCGCGGGTCGTGGGATCCGGGGCGCGCCGCGGGCCGAGCCAGTCCTCGGTGAAGCGGGCGAAGCGGATCTCGTCCCGGGCGTCGACCGCGCCGCCCTCATACATCAGGCCGGTGACCTCATGGGAGATGGCGACCAGATCGGAGTAGCCGGACCAGTCGGTGGCGACCCGGGCGCCGCGGTCGGCGCTCTCCCAGGTGCGGCCCTCGTCATAGGAGGAGCGGATGGTCATGGTCCGGCGCCGGTCGGGGTCGGCGGGTGCCGCGAACAGGGTGCGGCTGCGGCCGGTGCTCGGGTGCGGCAGGCGCAGCGCCGAGCCCTGCACCATCGGGGTGTAGAGGTCGGGGAGGGCGCGGAACGGTGCGACGAAGGAGCCGCCGCCGTCGCGGCTGACCGCCGCGGTGCGATGGCCCAGGTCGGTGCCGTCCTGTTCGCGGCCGTTGACGTAGACCGAGCCGTCGGAGCGCTCCAGGAGGGTCATCTCCGAGGGCTTTTGACGGAACGTCCCACCCGGCGCGACGGGCCAGGTGTCCAGCGCGCCGACCTTCCAGGTGGCGCCGCCGTCGTCGCTGTGGATCAGGGCGGCGTGGTTGGCGGTGACCCGGTGGTCCGCGTAGCTCTCGGCATTCATGCTGAACACCAGCCGGCCCGCGTGCCGTCCGTGGGTGAGCTGGATGCCGTGCACCGGACCGGTGGCGTACCAGGAGTTCCACTGCGGAGGCCGGATGCTGTCGGTCAGGTCCCGGGGCGGGGACCAGGTCGAGCCGTCGTCGTCGCTGTACTGGAGATGAGGGGTGCGATCGCAGGGGACATCACAGCTGAGGCCGTCGGTGCGGCCCTTGTTGTAGGTCTCGGCAAGGACGATACGGCCGGTGCGGCGGTCCACGATGGGCGCCGGATTGCCGTGGGTGTCGCCGTTTCCGCGGTTGATGACCTGAAGCGGTCCCCAGGTCCGGCCGCCGTCGGTGGAGCGCTTGAGGACGAGGTCGATATCGCCCGCGTCGCCGCAGTCGTGCCGCCGGCCCTCGGCGAACGCGAGCAGGGTCCCGCGCGTGGACTGCACGACGGCCGGTATACGGAAGCAGTAGTAGCCCTTCTCTTGCGACGCCTTGAAGAGGATCTGCTGGTCGAATCCACCGGCGGGGGCGGCGGGGGAGCCCGGCGCACCGTCCGGCGCGGCATGGACGGGGGCGGTCGGCAGGAGGGCGACGGCGGTGGCGGTCAGTGCGGCGAGCAGGGCCGCGACGCGGCGTCGCCGGGGTCTGCTGCGGGGGCTGGGGTGTGCGCGGAGAACTGACGTCATGGTCCGGCCTGCCCTTCGAGGCATCGGCGTCGGGTCATCAGGACATCCCACGTCCTATGTGCATCGCGACGGAAGCTACTGCCGCGTGCGGACCGCGACAAGGAGCATGCGCCGGTTCTCCGTGCCGCAGCCGGAATTCACTCTCCCGGCTCGCAGGTACTGCGCCGGGTGCGCCGGGTGCGCCGGGTGCGCCGGGTGCGCCGGGTGAGCCGGGTGCGCTGCGGGGGCCGGGAGTGCCGCGTGTGCCCGGCGCACCGCATGTGCCGTATACGCCCGTCGGATCTCATGGCCGCAGCACCACCTTGCCGAGATTGGCCCGGGCCTCGATGATCTCGTGCGCCTTCGCGGCCTCGTCCAGCGGCAGTTCGGCATGGACGGCGGCCCGCAGCCGGCCGGACCCGGCCAGCTCCCACAGCTGTGCGCGGTGCTCCTCGTACAGCTCCCGCTGGACGGTGGAGAAGCGGCGCATCGTCAGCCCGGTGATGGTCTTGTCGCCCGCCAGCAGTTCATACGCCGGGACCGTGCCGCCACCGGAGTTGAAGAAGATCAGCCGGCCGCCGGGAGCCAGCGCGGCCAGCGCCCGCGGCAGCAGCTCGCCGCCGACGCCGTCCAGGACGACATCGGCCGGTGCACCCCAGGACTCCTGGTCATAGGTCACCACCTCATCGGCCCCCAGCCCGCGGAGGAACTCCGCCTTGGCGGCCGAGGTGACGGCGGCCACCACCCGGGGCACCCCCTGGAGCTTGGCCAGTTGGACGGCGAGATGCCCGGTGGCGCCGGCCGCGCCGGTGATCAGTACGGACTCGGCGCCCCGCGGTGCGGCGGTGCTGAGCGCGGCGAGCGCGACATGCCCGCTGCGCACCAGCGCCACCGCCTCCACGGCGCTCGCCCCGTCCGGTATCCGGCTCGCCAGAAAGGCGGGCGCGAGGGCGAGTTCGGTATAGGAACCGGTGAAGGTGAGCGAGGTGACGCGGTCGCCGGGGGCGAAGCCGGTGACGTCCGGGCCGAGCGCGACGACCGTACCGGCGACCTCTCCGCCAGGCATGGAGGGCAGCGGATCGCCGCCCCCGTTGCCGTCACCGCGGACCCGCCGTACGCACGGCAGCGTGACGCCGATCGCCTCCGTACGCACCAGGAGTTCACCCGGGCCGGGCACCGGCTCCTCCGCCGTCTCCTCGACGCGCAGGACGTCGGGACCGCCGTAGGAATGGAATCGGACGCGGCGCATGGGCGGGCACCTCCAGGGTCGGCAGCCGGTGCGTACCGGCCAGGCTTCATTGGGTTCCCCAACGATAACGACAAGCCGTTGGGCCTGCCAATGGTTTTTCATTGGGCTCTCCAATGGCTTTCTCGCTACGGTGGCCCCATGGCCGACACTCCGTACGCCCCCAGCCGTATCCGCGCCCTCCCTAGTTGGCTGCTGGGCAGGGCCGCCGCGCGCGGCCACCGCCTGGTCGCCGACGCCCTCGCCGCAGAAGGCATGCGGATGATGCATCACGCCGTCCTCTCGGCGGTCGCCGAACTCGGTCCGGTCTCCCAGGCGGAGCTCGGCCGGACGCTGGCCATCGACCCCAAGGACATGGTCGCGATCGTCAACGACCTCCAGAAGGACGGGCTGGTGACCCGCACCCCCGACCCCAAGGACCGGCGCAAGAACGCCGTCGAGATCTCCGCCGACGGACGGCGGCGGCTGCGCCGCACCCAGCAGCTCGGCGACGAGGCCAACGCGGAGCTGACCGCGGCCCTGACCCCGGCCGAACGCGAGCAGTTGATCGCCCTGCTGACCCGGATCACGCTGCCGGAGGGGTGAGGCGCGGCCGCCGGGTCGTGCGCGGTGTGCGCCTCAGTCCGTGGAGGCCGCCGCGCTCAGGGCGAGCCGGTGCTCACCCGCGTACACATTCATCGAGGTGCCGCGCAGAAACCCGACCAGGGTCAGTCCGGTCTCGACGGCCAGATCGACGGCGAGCGAGGACGGCGCCGAGACCGCGGCCAGCACGGGAATGCCCGCCATCACCGCCTTCTGCACCAGCTCGAACGACGCCCGGCCGGAGACCATCAGCACACAGGAGGACAGTGGCAGCCGCCCCTGTTGCAGCGCCCGCCCGACGATCTTGTCGACGGCGTTGTGCCGCCCCACGTCCTCCCGGATGTCGAGCAGCTCACCGTCCGTCGTGAACAGCGCCGCGGCATGCAGGCCCCCCGTCCGCTCGAACACCCGCTGGGCCGCCCGCAGTCGGTCGGGGAGGGCGCTGAGCGTCGCCGGTTCGATCCGGACGGGAGTGTCGGGGGAGGTGTCCAGGGGCCAGCGGGCGGTGGTGCGGACCGCGTCCAGGCTGGCCTTGCCGCACAGCCCGCACGACGAGGTCGTGTAGACATTGCGCTCCAGGGTGATGTCCGGGACCGGAACCCCGTCCGCGAGCCGGACGTCGACCACGTTGTAGGTGTTGCTCCCACCCTCACCGGTGGCCCCCGCGCAGTAGACGATGTTCGCCAGTTCGGCGGCGCTCGCCAGGACGCCCTCGCTGACGAGGAAGCCGGCGGCGAGCGCGAAGTCGTCCCCCGGGGTGCGCATGGTGATCGCCAGCGGCTTGCCGCCGAGCCGGATCTCCATCGGCTCCTCGGCGACGAGGGTGTCCGGGCGGGTGCTCACGGCACCGTCGCGGATCCGGATGACGCGGCGTCGCTCGGTGACCCGTCCCATGTCTGATCAGTCCCGTCCGCACCGGGCCGGCGCAGTCCCGGTGCTGTATGTGTCGTCGGCCCAAGCGGCCCTTGATACGGAGATCGCCGTGGCCACCGGCTGCCGCGGGGGCGAGGTGACCTCGGCGTTCTCATTCTCCTGCACGGGGCGGGTGGGGCGGTGCGCCGGGGACGGACGGTGTCAGTTCTGCATCTCGCGGCCCCCGAACGCGCCCGAGCCGTCGGCCGCGGACCAGGCCGCCGCCAGTCCGGTCTGGTCCAGCGTCCGCCAGTCCGGGGTGTCCTGCACCAGGAACCGGCCCAGCCGCCGTCCCAACTCGACCATCGCCCGGCCGGTCACACCCCGCTCGGCGCCGTACATGTCCAGGGCATCCGGCCGCTCCGGTACGGCGCGCAGCGCGGCTTCCAGGGCGGCGGCATCCTGCAGCGCCTTCACCGCACCCCCGGCCGTGTGCGGGCGGGCGACGGTGGCGGCGTCGCCCGCGAGCAGCAGCCGGCCGGCGGTGTAGCGCGGTGCCGTGAAGTCGTACATCGGCTGGATGAACAGCTCATCGCGGGGCGTCAGCCGGATCAGCCCTCCCCAGTAAGGCGGCAGCAACTCATCGGTGACATGGGCGAGATGGGTGTACAGAGCGTCGGTGAGGGTGCCGGGCGGCAGGCTTGTGGGGGACTCCAGCGCCAGGTCGAGGCCTGCGGGCGGGGCGGTGTACAGGACCCAGTTGGCGCGGTGGCCGCCCTGGCCGTCCGGGATGCGGTAGATGATGACGTGGCCGCCGGGGAAGACGACGTAGATACAGTCCTCCACCGCCCAGGGGGTGGCCGGCAGGCCGGGGAAGTCGAGTGCCGCCAGCCGCTCGGCGGGAACGGCGCCGCGCCAGGCCAGATAGCCGGCGTAGCCGGGCCGCACCTCGGGAAACGCGGCGTCGCGGACCGTCGAGCGGTAGCCGTCGGCGCCGATGACCAGGTCGAAGCGCTCGGTACGGTCTCCGGCGTGAGGCCGCGCGCCTCCGCTCTTGTCGGTGTCGGTGCCGGTGCCGGTGCCTCCGCTTCCGTCGCCGTCGTAGAGTTGCAGGGTGGCGCCGTCCGCGGAAGTGCCGGCCCCGGCCACCCGTACGCCCGGCCGGAAGACGGTGTCTTCAGGCAGCCGCTGCCGTAACTCCCGCCAGAGCGGCCCCCAGCAGTACGAGCGGAACGGGAAGGGCAGGACGGCGAGCGGGCGGCCGAGCGGTGCGGCGCCGTCGCGGTGGTACCAGCGGCGGGTGGTCAGCTGCACCCAGGGCATGGCGGCATCGAGGTATCCGGCGGCCGCGAGTTCGGCGTACCGGGCGTCGTGCACCGCCAGGCCGACGCCGCGGTCGGCGAGGTGGCCGGCGGTGCGTTCGAGGACGGTGATCCGGCCCGCGCCGGCGCGATGCGCGGCAAGAGCTGTGGCGCAACCGGCGATACTGCCGCCCACGACGGCGACATCGGCCCCTGCGATCTGAATGCGATCTGTGTTCATACGGCGGGTCCCCCCTGCACTCTCCGGCGGCCGGTGGTCGGCCGGCGGCCTGCTGTCGACGGGGCACATTCTCACAGGAGTTGCCCCTTTCCGGACGTGATCCACGCGGCGGAGCAGCGGGTCGTCCAGGAGGGGGCAGGGGATGCGCGTGCGGCGACCTCGGTTGTCCGGAGGGGGACGTCGGGGGTGCCCCTGTCGCCCCTGTCGCCGGGACGTGGCTGCTTCCGCGTACGACGGCCGACCGTGGACCGGTCACGAGCACGAGCCCGGCCGGCTGTCGGAGAAACAGGAGGAAGACGGAGGGATGGCCGGGCCGTGGTGTGGGTAGGTGGTTGAACCGGGGCCTGGTCAGCGCCCCGGATTCCGGGCCGGCCGACCGCCATGGCCCGCGAGGAACGGCCCGGTGACGGGATCTGTGGGGGATCCCGCCACCGGGCGTACCGAAGACACCGCCCCCTTACGGGGGTGGGGAGTCCACCGACAGCGGCGGCCTCGCTCATCGCCGCTGAACCCGTGCCGAACTCCTCCTTCTCCCGGCCCTCTTCACCGTTTCGGGCGCTCTGCTCGTGGGCCATCACGGCCGCCCACCACCGGCACCACCACCGGACCGCGCCCGCCCCGGGCGCCTGTGACCGGTGCCGGCACCCTCCCACCGAAATGGCTGGAACAGGCTCATCCCACCTCACCCCACCCGGTCCGATCCGCGAGACCAGCCCAGGTCACCGGCCTCTGTCCGGGTAATGTGCAGCCGATCACGGATGACGTGCCCGAAGCACGACACCACATCAGGCACCCGACCGACCACGAATGGCGAGACGCACATGAGCGAAGGGACAGCACCGGCGGCCGGCGAAGCGGCCTCCGTCGCCGACGAGGCGGCCCGTGAGCGGCTGCTCTACCTGCGCGGCAGCATCGACAACCTCGACGCCGCCCTTGTGCATCTGCTCGCCGAGCGCTTCAAGTGCACCCAGCAGGTCGGCGAACTCAAGGCCCGGCACAGCCTGCCGCCCGCCGACCCGGCCCGGGAGGCCGCGCAGATCGAACGGCTGCGCCGGCTGGCCGAGGACGCCAAGCTGGACCCGGCGTTCGCCGAGAAGTTCCTGAACTTCATCATCGGCGAGGTCGTCCGCCACCACCGGGCGATCGCCGACCGTACGCACGAGGCGTCGGCGGAACCGGCGGAACCGGCCGGACCCACCGCGGGCTGAGCCCCGTACGCACGACGGACGCCATGGCACCGCCCGCGCGGCAACCGCCCCGCGGGCGCCCTCGTCTCCGACGCGGCCGGCAGCACACCGGCCGCGAAGCCCGCGGCGCACGGCCGTGAAGCCCGCAGTCCACCGGCCGCGAAGCCGACGGCGCCCCGCCCGCGAATCCCACGGCGCACGGCCGTGAAGCCACCGGCCGCGAAGCCCACGGCCCACCGGCCGCGAATCCCACACTCCACAGGCCATGAAGCCGACAGCGCCCCGCCCGCGAAGAACCACGCCCTACAGGCAGCTCGGCGACGGGGCCGACCCCTCGGAGGCCCCTCCCACCCGCAAATTGGCGCAGCTCGTCCTTGACCATCCGCCCCACGGTCGCCTCACCCAGCTGGCCCCGCCGCCCATGCCGAGTGACACTCGCCATACCTGATGCCGGACCGTCCCGCAGTGTCACCGCGCCCACTACCGTCCAGTAACACGGTTCCCCCGGGAGCCGCCCGAGCGCCACCACCCTGCCCCTCCGGCCGTGCACCGAGAGCGGAGACACACGATGGCCACCACCCCCGAATCCCCCGCGGACCCGCGGCACAGCGCCCGCCCCGCGCCCGCCCCGACGCTCGTCCTGAAGCCCGGTACGTCCTGGCAGGACGCCTGGCAGCGCAGTCTGGCCGCGGCCCCCGAGGCGTTCCGCGACGACCACGCCCTCAACCTCTGGGGCGCCGCCTGGCACCCGGACGGCCACCCGCTGCCCGCCACCAGCCCCGTCGACGGGAGCCCCATCGCCGGTCCGCCCCGGCTCGACGCGGACGCCGCGCTGCACGCCGTACGCGCCTCCCTCGACCAGCACCGGGCCTGGCGCCAGGTCCCGTTGGCCGAACGCAAGGCCCGGATCTCCGCCACCCTCGACGCGCTGACCGAGCACCGCGAACTGCTCGCCCTCCTCCTCGTCTGGGAGATCGGCAAACCCTGGAAGCTCGCGCAGGCGGACGTCGACCGGGCCATCGACGGGGTCCGCTGGTACGTCTCCGAGATCGACCGGATGCTCGTCGACCGCACCCCGCTGCCCGGCCCGGTCAGCAACATCGCCAGCTGGAACTACCCGATGTCGGTCCTGATCCACGCGATGCTCGTGCAGGCGCTGGCCGGCAACGCGGTGATCGCCAAGACGCCCACCGACGGCGGTCTGGTCTGTCTCACCCTCGCCTGCGCCCTGGCCGCCCGGGAGGGCGTCCCGGCCACCCTGGTCAGCGGCAGCGGCAAGGAGCTCTCGCCCTCCCTCGTCCGCTCACCCGAGATCGGCTGTGTTTCGTTCGTCGGCGGCCGGGACACCGGCGCCCGGGTCGCCACCGCGGTCGCCGACCTCGGCAAACGCCACATCCTCGAACAAGAGGGCCTCAACACCTGGGGCATCTGGAACTTCACCGACTGGCCGGCCCTGACGCCGCTGCTCCGCAAGACCTTCGACTACGCCAAGCAGCGCTGCACCGCCTACCCTCGCTTCGTCGTCCAGCGCGAGGCCTTCGCCGACTTCCTCGCCGCCTACCTCCCGGCCGTCCGCAGCGTCCGTTTCGGCCACCCCCTGGCCGTCGCGGACCCCGCCGACCCGCTCCCCGAACTCGACTTCGGCCCGCTGATCAACGCCGCCAAGGCCAAGGAACTCGCCGATCTCACCAACGAGGCGATCTCCCGGGGCGCGGTCCCCCTGCACCGCGGCGGCCTGGCGGACGGTCACTTCCTGCCCTCCCAGGACACCTCGGCCTACCTCCCGCCGACCACCCTCCTGGCCCCGCCCCCGTCCTCCCCGCTCCACCACGCCGAGCCGTTCGGCCCCGTCGACACCCTCGTCCTCGTCGACACCGAGGCGGAACTCCTCGCCGCCATGAACGCCAGCAACGGCGCCCTGGTCGCCAGCCTTTCCTGTGACGACAAGGACACCTACGACCGCCTCGCACCGCAGATCCGCGCCTTCAAGGTCGGCCACGGCAAGCCCCGTTCCCGAGGCGACCGCGATGAGCTCTTCGGCGGCTTCGGCAACTCCTGGAGCGGTGCGTTCGTCGGCGGTGAACTCCTCGTCCGCGCCGTCACCGAAGGCCCGGCGCCCGAACGCCTGCCGGGCAACTTCCCCGACTACCACCTGATGCCCTGACGAGGGCGCGAAACCGGCGGCCCTAGCCGATCCCCTGCCGATCGGGGGACGAGGCGAACCGCCGGTCCGGCGCCGACGGCACCGCACGCTCCACCGCCTGCAACAGGAGCGTGCGGTGCCGCACCAGCGGCTCCCGGCGCGGCTCCGGCGCGAGCAGCAGCAGATCATCGATCCCGGCCAGCATCCGCCGGGTGACCTGCGGACTGTGCACCGCGGCCGCCCGGATCTCGGTGAGCCCCAGGTCCACCAGATCGGCCCAGCCCGGCACGTTCTGCACCAGCCGCACGGCTCCCCGGCGGTCCCGGTGGTGCACCGCCCCGAGCGGCCGCCGCACCACCGCCGCGAGAATCTGCACGATCCGGTCCAGGCACTGCACGGCCGTGGTCGGATCGTTCACCGCCGGCGACAGCGCACGCAGCGCGATGTCCGACAACTGCCGCAGCCCGAGCCCGAGATCCTGGTGAAAGGTCCGCTCCACCCCCACCGACACCGTGCGCCGCAGCGCCCACCGGGGCGGCGTCGTCCCGCCGTGCACCGCCAGCACCGGCGTTCCCGGCAGCACGAAGTCCCCGATCCGCGGAATCAGCCGCAGCACGACGCCCTGCCGCCGCGCCACCCGCACCAGCCGCGCCACATGCGCATCCAGCACGACCCCGGCCCGGCCCGCATGCGCCACGCGCCCCGTCTCGGGCGCCAGGGAGGCCCCGTCCTCCGCGCCCTCCCCGCCCGTGCCCTGCCGCGCCAGCATCCGCAGCGTCTCCCGGGTGATCCGGTCGACCACCGGCCCCACCTGCATCAGCCGCAGCGTGGCCGACACATACGCGATGAACAGCAGCAGACTGAGTGCCACCAGGACCATCGTCAGCAGGTTCTGCACCACGGGCACCGACGTGACCTGCCGGACATCGGTCTCACTCTCGTACGAGGTGAGCACCAGCAGGGAGAAGAGGAAGGTCGCCAGGAACACCGTGAGCGTGATCTTGCTGATCCGGCTCCGGATGAAGATCCGCACCACCCGCGGGGTGAGCTGACCGCTGGCCATCTGCACGGCGACCAGCGAAATGCTGAAGACCACACCGATGAAGGTCATCATCGCCGAGCTGATCGTCGTCACGATCGTCCTGGTGTCCTCGGCGATCGACACCAGTTCCCGGACCGCCGCGTACGCCTTCTCGCGCTGCAGCAGCGCGATGATCTCCAGATCGAGCGTCGACGCCCCCCACCACAGCAGCACCGCACCCACCAGCCCCACCGACGGCGCGAACCAGAAGGTGTCCCGCAGATGCTCCCGCAGCGGTGACAGCGCACGTGGCCTGCGCGGACCACTGATATGTGCGATATGTCCCTCATTGCCCATAAATCGAGGTTATGTGGGCGACGGATACGCAGGTGAAGGGCACTCCGAAAGCTTGGTATTGTTGTCCATGTCGCTGCGGGGAACGCCCCGCGAAGATCACACCTAGTCCGGGTGGCGGAATGGCAGACGCGCTAGCTTGAGGTGCTAGTGCCCTTTATCGGGCGTGGGGGTTCAAGTCCCCCCTCGGACACCAGCGAAACCCCTGCTGAGCAGGGGTTTTCTGCATTTCTGGGGCGACGGGACAAGAGGTGTCCAAAATGCCTGTTCCATCCCCTTTGTTTGGGAGTATCCTGAAGACCGGCCTACGGGGCGAGCGAGGGAGTTCGACCGGACTGGCCTCGGGGAAGGGAGCTCTGGCTCTCGCCGAGGACAAGAGGAAAGGTCGGGCTGAGAGGCCGAAAGGTCGTAAGACCGGACGGCGACCCCCAAGCACCTGATCCGGACAATGCCGGCGAAGGGAGCCCACCTCGTAGGTCTTTTGTGTGCGCCGGTCAGCCGCTCCGCATCATGTCCGCGCACTTCTCCCCGATCATCATCGTCGTGATGCACGGATTCACGGCCGGCAGGAACGGCATCACCGAACCGTCGGCCACCCTCAGACCCGTGACGCCCTTGACGCGCAGCTGGGGGTCGAGCGGTGTGACCTGGTCGTCGGCGGCGCCCATCCGGACCGTGCAGGCGGGGTGGTAGACGGTGTTGTGCGTGGTGCGGATGTAGTCGAGGAGCTCGGTGTCGGAGCGGGCGGAGGGGCCCGGGGCGAGTTCGGTGCCGGCCCAATCGGCCATGGGGGACTGGGAGATGATCTCGCGGGCGAGCCGCAGGCCGTGGATCATGACGCGCTGATCGTGTTCGTCGGTGAAGTAGCGCGGGTCGACCTTGGGCTTGTCACGGAAGTCGCGGGTGCGCAGGCGCACGGTGCCCAGGGAGCGGGCGCGGGTGACGTTCGGGGTGAGACAGAAGGCGTTCTCCGAGGTGGGGTAGCCGCGGCGGTAGGTGTTCATGTCGAAGGGCACCTGGCCGTAGTGGAACATCAGGTCCGGGCGGTCCAGACCGGGCTCGGTGTCGGCGAAGATGCCGATCTCCCACCACTGGGTGGAGGAGCGGACCATGGGCTTCTTGGCGTCCCACATGATCACGCCCTCCGGGTGGTCCTGGAGGTAGGAGCCGACGCCGGGGGAGTCGACGATCGGTTCGATACCGGTGGCGCGCAGATGGGTGGCCGGGCCGATGCCGGAGAGCATCAGGAGCTTCGGGGAGTCGATGGAGCCGCAGGAGACGACGGTCTCACGGCGGGCGTTGACCGTGCGGGTGTGGATCAGGTCGGGGGCGAGGTAGTCCACACCGGTGCAGTGCCGTGCGGAGTCGAAATTCAGGCGCCTGGCCTGAAGACCGGTGCGTACGTCGAGGTTCTTGCGGGTGCCCATGACGGGGTGGAGGTAGGAGACCGAGGCGGAGGAACGGATGCCGTCGGGGCGGCAGTTGATCTGGAACCAGTTCGCGCCGCGGATGACGGTCTCGCCGGTGTTGAAGGCAGTGGTCGGGATACCGGCCGCCGCGCAGGCCTCCAGGAGGGCCGCACCGCAGGGGTCGTGGGGCGGGATGGTGCGCACGACGACCGGGCCGTTGCGGCCGTGGTGGTCGCCGGCGGCGTCGTTGTTCTCCAGCCGCTGGTAGAGCGGGAAGCAGTCGGCCGCGCTCCACCCCGTACAGCCCATCGCGGCCCACTCGTCGAGGTCCTCGGCCGGGGCCCAGAAGGCGATACAGGAGTTGTGCGAGGAGCAGCCGCCGAGCACCTTGGCGCGGGCGTGCCGCATGAAGCTGTTGCCGTTCTCCTGCGGTTCGACCGGATAGTCCCAGTCGTAGCCGGATTCCAGCAGCCCCATCCAGCGGTCCAGGCGCAGCACGTTCTCGTCGCCGACGTCGGAGGGGCCGGCCTCCAGCAGGCATACGGTGACGGTCGGATCCTCGCTGAGCCGGGCCGCCACGACGGCGCCGGCCGTGCCGCCGCCGACCACGACATAGTCGAACTCGTCCACAGGGGCCTCTTCGGACATCGTGCCGTCTCCAGATCAGGGGGTGGGGTTGCCTGCGTCGCCCGGGGTGCCGCCGTCCGGGCGGACGGCGGCGTGCATGGCGAGGACGCCCGTGCGCTTGCGCTGGACGAACCAGTAGTAGGCGAAACCGCCGATCGCCACGACGCCGATGAACAAGAAGGCGCCCCAGCGCAGATACCAGTGCTGCGGGCCGGTCGCGTTGTAGACCGCGGCGCGCGGCCAGGCGAGGTTGAGTGACATCGCGATGCCCCAGAGGACCGCCAGGATGTTCACCGGAATACCGAACCTGCCGAGGGAGAACTTGCCCTTGGCCGGCGTCCAGTTGCCCCGCAGCCGCTGGACCAGCATCGGCAGGGTGACCGACAGATACGCCAGATAGATCATGATGATCGCGATGCTGGTGATCACCGAGAAGATCTGCGGCTGGTTGACGTTGATGACCAGGATGCCGACCGCCACCAGCCCGATGACGACGGCCGGCAGCACCGGCGTCTGGAAGCGGGGGCTGACCTTGGCGAGCAGGGAGGCGGCCGGGAGGTTGTTGTCCCGGGCCATCGCGAACGCCAGCCGGATGCCGGCGGTGTGCACCGCCAGTTCGCACACGGTGATCGCGATGACCACACACCAGAGCACGATCTGCCCCACGGTCGAGCCCAGCGTGGAGAGCACCACGTACTGCAGCCCGTCCACCTTCAGCTGTTCGGCCTGCAGATCGGGCACCGAGAGCAGGGCGAAGAGCAGGATCAGACCGCCGATGAGGAAGGACGCGACCAGTGCCCGCAGGATCGCGCGGGGGGCGTTGCGGCCGGGGTCCTTGGACTCCTCACCGAGCGACGAGGCGGTGTCGAAGCCGTACATGACGTAGGCCGAGGCCAGTGACGCGGTCAGGAACGCGCCGAAGTAGCCGAGGCTCTCGCCCTCGCCCAGACCGAAGGTGTCGGTCACCACGTCGGGGCCGCGGGTGACATGCGCGGCGAGCAGCAGGATCAGGACGATGGCGGCGATCAGCTCGATCGCCACGCCCGCGGAGTTGATCCGCGCCATGAGCTTGACGCCGAAGGCGTTGACCAGGGTGGTGAAGGTGATCAGCACGGTGCCGAGCAGTACGGCGTTCTCGGCCGCGGACTTGCCGGTGCCGTCGCCGATGAACTGGAACCACGACGAGATCTGCGGCAGCGTCACCTGGTAGGCCAGCGCCACCGCGGACAGCGAGACCATGGTCGCGGTCACCATCATCCAGCCGCCGAGCCAGCCGATGTGCGGGCCGCCGAGCTTCTTGGCCCAGTTGTAGACCGATCCGGCCACCGGATAACGGGCGGCCAGCTCACAGAAGCACAGCGCCACCATCAGCTGTCCGGCGAAGACCATCGGCCAGGACCACCAGTACGCCGGGCCGCCATGGGCGATACCGAAGTAGAACAGCTGGAAGGTGCCGGTGAGGATGGAGATATAGCTGATTCCGGCGGCGAAGGTGTGGAAGTTGCCCAGCGTGCGCTTGAGTTCCGGCTTGTAGCCGAGTTCGGCGATCGCGTCGTCGTCGTGCGAACCGTCGGCCCGGGTGCCGGGGCGGGAGGATTCGGGACCGGTCACTCGAACCACCTCTGCGGCCGTGGCGCGGTGTTGCGCCAGACGTGCTTGGCCTCCTGGTACTCGGCCAGCCCCGCGGGCCCCAGCTCACGGCCGACGCCCGACTGCTTCATCCCGCCCCACTCCGCCTGTGGCACATACGGATGGAAGTCGTTGATCCACACCGTTCCCGCGCGCAGCCGGGCGGCGACCCGGTGGGCACGCTCGCTGTCCTGGGTCCACACCGCCCCGGCCAGTCCGTACACCGTGTCGTTGGCGAGCGAGACCGCCTCGTCCTCGTCGCGGAACCGCTCGACGGTCAGCACCGGGCCGAAGCTCTCGTCGCGGACGACGGACATGTCCGGGGTGCACTCGTCCAGCACGGTCGGCAGATAGTAGAAGCCGTTCGCCAGCGACGGATCGTCGGGTGCGGAGCCGCCGCAGAGCAGTACGGCGCCCTCGTCGAGCCCGGCCGACACATACGCCTCGACCTTGGCGCGGTGCGCGGCCGAGATCAGCGGGCCGGTGCGGGCATGCTCGTCGAACGGCCCGCCGAGCCGGATCCGCTGGGCGCGGGAGACCAGTTCGTCGACGAAGGCATCGTGCAGCTCCTCCTGGACGAGCAGCCGGGCGCCCGCCGAGCAGACCTGCCCGGAGTGCAGAAAGACCGCCATCAGGGCGTAGTCCACGGCGGTGTCGAAGTCGGCGTCCGCGAAGACGATGTTCGGGTTCTTGCCGCCCAGCTCCAGCGCGATCTTCTTCACGGTGGGCGCCGCCGCGGCCATGATGCGCCGGCCGGTGAGCAGACCGCCGGTGAACGACACCATGTCCACCCGCGGATCCTCGGTCAGCAGGGCACCCACGGCCGGGCCGGTGCCCAGCACCAGGTTGGCGGCCCCGTCGGGCAGTCCGGCCTCGGCCAGCAGCCGCATGAGGTGGATGGCGGTGTGCGGGGTCAGCTCACTGGGCTTCAGGACGAAGGTGTTGCCCGTGACCAGACAGGGCGCGACCTTCCAGGCGGTCTGCAGCAGCGGGTAGTTCCAGGGGGTGATCAGCGCGCAGACACCGACCGGCTCGTGGCACACCGTGCTGGCGATCTCCGCGGCACCTGCGTCCACCACCCGGTCGGTGCCCCCGGCCGCGCCGAGGTTGCCGAAGTAGCGGAAGCAGTTGGCGATGTCGTCCATGTCGTAGCCGCTCTCGACCAGCCGCTTGCCGGTGTCCAGCGACTCGGCCCGGGCCAGCGCGTCCCGGTCGCGCTCCAGCAGCTCGGCGACGCGCAGCACCAGCCGGCCGCGCTCGGCCGCCGGGGTACGGGGCCAGGGCCCGTCGTCGAACGCCGTACGGGCCGCGGAGATCGCCGCCGCCGCTTCCTTCGGCCCGCCCTCGTCCACGGTCGCGACCAGCGTGCCGTCCGCGGGGCAGCGGATCTCGCGCACCTGCCCGTCGGCCGCTGCGGTCCACTGACCGCCGATGAACAGCTCCGGCATGGTGGTGCCTCCGGTCTCCGGGCTCGTACGGGGCGGCCGCGGCGGGCGCGGCCGCCCCGGCCGGCGGCGTCAGGCCGCCGGTCGGCCCGCCGTGCGGACCTCGGTGACGATCACTGCACCGAGAGTAAGACGGGCGGTGCGGCTCCGCACGGTACGAGGGGCCGGGGGAGAGGGGAGCGGCACCGGGCGGGGCCGACGGAGTGACACGGGCGGGCGGACAGGAGAATGGAGGGATGGGCAGCGAGCTGGGCCGGGACCGGAAGCCGGAGCGTGACGGGGATCGGGGTCGGGATCGGGAGGAGCCGGCCACGGGGCGGCACCCCGTCCCTGACGTCGCGGCGTACCTCTCCGGGCGCTGGAGCATCGAGCGCACCGTCCACGACCTGCGGACCGGCGCCGAGGGCAGCTTCCGCGGCACCGCCGCATTCCGGCCCGACGCGGCCGGCGGGGGGCTGCTGCACAGCGAGGAGGGGCAGCTGAGCTGGGGCGGGACGGTGGCTCCGGTGAGCCGCACCCTGCGCGTACGGCCCCGCCCGGACGGCACCGCCGCGATCGAGTTCGCCGACGGACGGCCCTTCCACGACCTCGACCTGCGGACCGGCCGGTGGACCACCGTCCACCCCTGTGCCGCGGACCGGTACGAGGGGACCTTCACCGCCGTCGGGCCGGACACCTGGCATCTGGAGTGGCGGGTCGGCGGTCCGGCGAAGGACCAGTTGCTGTGCTCGGTCTACCGGCGGCTGGGGTGACCGCGACCGGGCCGGTGCGGGCGTCCGCGGGGCCGTCCCCCGTACACAGCGCACAGCACCCCCGGGGACAGATGTCCGCGGGGGTGCCGGCGTCGGTCAGATGAGGGTTCAGGCGGCGGGCAGCTTCCCCCGTCCGAAGAGCTTCCGCTCGTCGTGCAGCGCGAACGGCGTGGTCCGCAGATCGGCGATCTGGATGCCGAAGATCTTCAGTTGCAGCATCAGCTCGGTCTTCAGGTCATAGCCCGCGCTGAGCGCCCACGCCGGGGCTCCGCCACCGGTCGCCCCCGCGGCCCGTCCGGTGAGATGGACGGACAGTTCGCCGCCCACGCCCGCCGTGTCGTAGAGGAACACCTCGGCCCGCGCCCCGATACGGGCCGTCGCGGAGGCCGCGCCCTCGACCCGCGGCGCCGCGCCCTTGGTCTGCTGCTGGGCCTCGTGCAGCGGCTTCCAGCCCTGGCTGCGGTCGTACTTCGCGCCGACGGCGAACGAACCGGCGGTGCGCTGGTCGGCGTCGAGCACGATGCGGCCGTCAGCGGAGAAGCGGTAGGTGAAGGTGACCTCGGTGCTGACCACGACGGGAACCGGGCCCACCCAGAAGACGTGCCGTCCGGTGACCGCCGCGAGCGGCACCGCGACCTGCCCGGTGTCCGCCTTGCCCTTGACCTTGCCGTGCACCTGCCAGCCATAGCCGTAGGAGCCGCCCAGGCCGATGGCCGCGCGCTGCGGCAGCAGGTTCAGCCCGCCGCGCTTCTCGTACTGGAAGATCAGCTCGGGCCGGAACGACACCTCGCCGGACAGCCGGGCGGGGGACTTCGCGGTCGCCTGCACGCCCTTGGGCAGCGGCACATTGACGCCCAGCCGCAGGGTGGTGAGCGCCTTGCGCGCCTCGGGCGACAGCGCGCTGCCGGAGGAGCTGGGGGCCGGGCGGGTGCCGGAGGGGACGAGCTGGGTGCGCACCCCGGAGGCGTCGGACGCCGACGGGCTCGGGGAGCCGGAGGCGGTGGCGTCCGGGCTGCCGGACGGCGTGCCCGGGCTGCCGGACGGTGCCGGGCTGCCGCTGTCCGAACCGGCGCCGGTAGCGGGCTTCTTGACGGTGACACCCGAGGAGAGCGGCTTGACCGAGATCTCGCCGGGCTGCAACGCCGAGCGCTGGTCCACCTTCTGATCGCCGAGCAGCTCCGAGAGCGTGGCGGGGGACGTGGTCACCCGGACCTTGCCGTCGCGGGAGCCGGTGACCTTGCCGACCTTGAACAGCGCACCCGAGGGGGCGTGCCGGTTGGGCGCGGCGGCGATCACATCACCGGTCCGTACGGTCTTGCCGGCCGACGGCTTGAGCTCGGCCTGCTTGCGCTGCGCGTCGTACGACGAGAGCTGCACGGAGACCGAATTGCCGGAACGCGTCGGTGCGTCGGACGGCCGGGCGACCGCGGCAGCGCCCTCCGGACCGGAGGCGCGGGCGTCGTCCGGTACGGCACCGGGGGCGGTCGGCCCGGTGGCGGGTATGCCGGCCGAGGACGTGCGCGGCGTGTCGGGACCCGAGAGCAGGGCGTGGGTGCCGAGCGCGGCGGGGACGAGTACGCCGACCGCGGCGGCGGGCACCGCGAGGCGACGCCAGGAAACAGCCATGGGATTCCTTGATGGTGCGGGGGGTGGCGGGGAGGAACAGCGGGGCCGCGCACCGAACGCAGGGACGAGTCCGGATGACTGGGGAAAGTCATCCAAGATCGAACATCTGTAGGGGTTCGGGCGGCTTCCTCGTAGCATGGCGACGAATGATCGCTTTCGCCATGGGGAAAGACACCGAGTCGGGAGGGGACGGGTGGAGACTTCCACAACGGTGCCGGAGTCCGCCGCCGCGCTGCACGCCGGGATCGACGCGCTCACCGACGAGGTCATCGACGGCCTGCGGGCCCAACTCCCCTCCTACGCGGCGGTGTCGGCGGACCAGATCCGGCCGAGGGTGATGGCGTCGCTGCGCAACGGCCTCTCGCTGGTGCAGCGCTGGGCCGAGGAGCGGCGGACCGCGCGGGGAAGCGGCCGCGACGACGGCCCGGCGTACGGCATCCCGTCGGCGCACCTCGACGAGGTGACGGACCTGGCCCGTTCGCTGCCCGTCGAGGACATCATCTCGGCCTACCGGATCGGGACGGACATCGTCTGGCGGCGGTTCGGCGAGGAGATGACCGCCCGGGGCGGGACCGCCGAGGATCTGCTGCCGATCGCCGAGACCCTGCGGGCGTGGGTCGACGCCAACACCCTGCGGATCGTCCGCACCTGCCGGGTCGCTCTCCAGGGCGACGACCCGGCGGCGGACCGCCGCCATGCGGCCATGGTCCGCGCCCTGCTGCTCGGCGAGGCGCGGTGGGACAAGTCCCCGGCCGGCTTCGGCGCCTGGGGCGCCGGGCTCACCGGCGACAGGCCGGCCGACGGATACCGGACCGAGCGGCAGGCCGACGACGCGGAGACCGAGGACGGCTCATATGTGCACAGCGCCCTCCGCCTCCCCTTCCGTGCGCGGCTGCCCGAGGTTTCCCCGCCCGGCGACCCGGGCGGTGCCCCCGCCGCCGCGGGCCATGCCGGTCCCGGCGACCGCGCCTTCCGCCGGACCGTCGATCTGCTGCGTCCCTGGCTCGCCCTGGACGAGGCGGGGCGGCCCCTGGTCACGACCGTGGACGGGGATGTGGCGGGGCTGCTGGTCGGGCGCCCGGCCGGGCTGTGCCGCAGCCTGATGCTGGGACTGGGCGCCCCGGCGCCCGCGTCCGGACTCGCCACCGAATTCACCCGGGCCACCCAGGCGCTGCGGGCCGCCGCCGGATTCGGGCTCGTCGGGGCGTTCACCCGTGAGGAGCTGGGGCTACGGGCCACGGTCGTGGCGCTGCCGGCCGTGGGCGAACAACTGGTAACGCTCCGCCTGTCCCCGCTGGCCGAACGGGGCGAGGACGGCGCCCAGTTGGAGGAGGCCGCGGCCGCCTATCTACGACAGGGGCTGCGCCTGGAGGCTGCCGCGCGGACCCTCTACGTCCACCCCAACACCCTCCGCAACCGGCTCCGGCGCTTCGAGGAGATCACCGGTACCAACCTCCGTGACCCGGCAGATCTGGCCGAGGTCTGGTGGGCGCTGACCCACCGCCGGTTCCACGGGCCGGCGAGCTGAGCCGCATACGGCGGTTCCCGCCCGGTCCCGGAGGCCAAGGCACTCAACGGGACCGGACGGGGTGGGCCCGTCCGAAGGCTCAGTTCTTGACCGCCCGCAGTGCGTACAGCAGCGGAACGATCGGCTCCGACGGCGGAAGGCGCCACCAGCCGTTCTCGGCCGGCACCATCGCATCGAACCGCTTCCAGGGCAACATCTCGGTCTCCCGCACCAGTTCGACGGTCAGCCCCGCACCGATCACGGCGGAGATGACCTCCCCGAGCCCGTGCCGCCACTCATAGCTCGTCGTGGCTCCCTGCACCGGCGGACCGTCGGTGTAGGTGCACGGCGTATCGCTCCTGAGGGGACCGCGGCCGCCTGAGTAGTCGTTCCGGAGCAGGAGTTCTTGCTGGTCCGGCCCCCCGGCCGGCCCCAGGGAGTCCAGCAGCGGATGGAACTCCACCAGATAGAACGTCCCGCCCGGCCGGAGCAGCGAGCTGACGATCCCCGCCCAGGCGGTCAGATCCGGCAGGTAGCACAGCGCCCCCTTGCCGGTGTAGACGACATCGAACCGCCGCGCACCGAGCGCCTCCGGGGCCCGGTGCACATCGGCCTGGACGAACTCCATGGTCCGGCCGCCCTCCGCGGCGAGCCGCCGGGCCTCCGCGACCGCCGCCGCGGAGAAGTCGAGCCCCACCGTGTGCGCCGCGCCCCGTTCGGCGAACGCGGCCGTCTCGGTGCCCAGATGGCACTGCAGATGCAGCACGTCCCGCCCGGCCAGCTCGCCGAGGTCCGTCCACTCGAACGGCGCGAACCAGTCCTCGGCGGTACGGGAGCCGTCCAGTCCGTAGAACTCGCTGGCCACATGAACCGGGGTACGGGCGTCCCAGTTCGCCTGGTTGGCCAGGACCATCTCCTCGGCGGTGGGCGGGATTCCCGGTAAGGGCGTCAGTTCACTCTTGTTCATGGTCATCCGTCCCTCCTACCCACCGGGCCGGGGAGGCCACCCGTAGGGGACGGAGGGACGGCCGGCGCCTCCTACCCCTCCTCGGCCGGTGTCGTCCACACCTCCCCGTCGAGGACATTGCGCATCCCCACCCACACCATGTTCATCAGCCGCACGGTGATCCGCTCCGGGGGCTCGTCGGGGTGGAGCACCATCCAGTCGGTGAGCGAGTCCGCCGCTCCGACCAGGGTGTACGCCACGAAGTCGGCCTCGTCGTCGGGGCGGGCGGGGCCGGTGCTCTCCGCGCCGCAGATCCGGACCAGCCCGGAGACCTCGGCGAGCACCGCCCGCCGGGTCTGCGCCAGCTCCGCCGCTATCGCCGGGCTCAGCTCCGACGCCTGCCGGTGCAGCACGACCCAGCTGTCCGGATGCTCGGTGACGAAGGTGAAGAACGCCAGCAGCCCCGCCCGCAGCCGCAGCTCGGGGGAGGGCGCGGGGCCCGCGGCGGCCCGGAACGCGGCCACCAGGCGCTCGGCCTCGCGGCGCAGACAGGCGAGGAACAGTCCTTCCTTGGAGTCGAGATAGAGATAGACCATCGGCTTGGAAATCCCGGCGAGTTCCGCGATCTCGTCGACCGAGGAGGCGTGGTAGCCGCGCTTGGCGAAGACCCCGATCGCCGCGTCGATGATCAGCTGCTCCCGGACCGGCCGGGGGATGCGTCGCCTGCGTGTATCGCTCATTCGTGCCAGCCTACCTCAGCCTTACTGATGGGTAAGTTTACTTCGAAGTAAGGTCGCGGGGGAGGGGACGCTGCTCGCCGGGGCCGCCATCGAGAGGTGTAAAGCGGGGTGACGGTGGTAGGCGACCCCACGCAACGCTCCATTCCGCAACGGCAGTTGTCCGGGTGGCTGCTGAGGCGGACGGATGCGGCAGGGCCCGGGTGTTCCTGGGCCGGGCCCGGACCGCGCGGGGCGTGCCCGGCGTTGGGTGTCGCCGGGAAATGGAACGGGCCGCCGCCTGTGAGTGGCGTGGTGGCGGCCCGTACCCCCGCATCGGCCGAAACCTTCTCCGCGGCCTGGGTGCCTATCAAGTGACGCGCCGTCACCTCGCGACCGGTCACAAGGAACACTGTCGCTCGTCTGCAACAACCGCCCTCCGCTAGGTATGTTGGGGACTGCGGGGCGTGGTCGTACAATCACGCAACGATCGGCCGCTGCCCCCTGGCTGATGGCTGCCGAAGCGACGGGAAAGTGTGGAATGAGCCAAGAAACGCGACCGCAGTCCAGCGCCGTCGACGTCAGCATCCCGAGTGTGGCGCGGATGTACGACTACTACCTCGGCGGCAAGGACAACTACGCGGTCGACCGCGAGGCCTGCGAAGAGCTGAGCAAGGTCGTACCGAGCACCCAGGTGCTGGCGATCAACAACCGGCGCTTTCTGCAGCGAGTGGTCCGCTGGCTGGCTCGTGAACACGGCATCCGGCAGTTCATCGACCACGGATCAGGCCTGCCGACCCAGGACAACGTCCACCAGGTCGCCCAGCAGGTCGACCCGGATTCCCGCGTGGTCTACGTCGACAACGACCCCATCGTGCTGGCACACGGCCGTGCCCTGCTGGAGGAGAACGCCAACACCGCCGTCATCCAGGCGGACATGCGGGACACCGACGGCATCTTCGGCAGCCCCGAGGTCGAGCGGCTGATCGACTTCGACAGGCCCGTCGCCGCGCTGTTCGTCTCCGTGCTCCACTGCATACCGGACGCCGACGACCCGGCCGGTCTGATCAAGCGGGTCGCCGACCGGCTGGTACCCGGCAGCTTCCTGGTGGTGTGCCAGCTGGTCAGCGAGGACGCGGCGACCCGCGACTTCGTCACCGAATTCATGCGGGTCAGCACCCACGGCCAGTGGGGCCGGGTGCGGCAGGCGCATGAACTGGCCGGATTCCTGGAAGGGCTGGAGGTCCAGGAGCCGGGCCTGGTGGAGGTCTCCACCTGGAAGCCGGACGCGGACATCGGCCCCAAGCAGCTCACCCAGGAGTGGATCGAGTACGGGGGCGTCGCCCGCAAGCCGTAGCGCGGACACCCCGCGACACGGGAGCGGGGCGGGGCACCCCGGTGGGTACCCCGCCCCGCTCCGTCGGCGCCGTGCGGATCAGCTCTCCTGTTTGAGCAGCCGCTCCAGGATCGCCACGGATTCGCGCGGTGACTCGGACTGGGCGCTGAGCCGGTCCATCACCGCGAGGTAGTGGTCCACATCATCGCGCTTGTCCAGATAGAGCGCGCTGGTCAGCTGCTCCAGATAGACGATGTCGGGCAGATCCGGCTCCAGGAACCGCAGGATCGTGATCGGACCACCGGCCGCCGCCAGTCCACCGAGGCTGAACGGGGCGATCTGCAGCGTGACATTCGGCAGCTTGGTCATCTTCAGCAGATGTCTGAGCTGATCTGCCATCACCTCCGGCCCGCCGAGCGGGCGGCGCAGTGATGCCTCGTCGATCACCGCCCACACCCGCGGTGCGTCCGGGATGGTCAGCAGTTCCTGGCGCTGCACCCGCAGCTGCACCCGGCGCTCGATCTCCTCGGGCGAGGACCGCGGATGGCCGAGCTGCGCCACCGCACGGGCGTAGTCCGGGGTCTGCAACAGGCCCGGCACGAACTGGACTTCGTAGGTGCGGATCACCGAGGCGGCCTCTTCGAGGCCGATATGGGTCTCGAACCAGCCGGGCAGCACATCGCCGTACTGATGCCACCAGCCGGGGCTGCTGGTCCGGCGGGCCAGCTTGAGGAAGTCGGCGCGGACCGCCTCGTCCGTGACGTTGTAGAGCGTCAGCAGATCGGCGACATCGCGCTCCTTGCAGCTCACCCGGCCGAGTTCCAGGCGGCTGATCTTTGCGTGCGAGCCGCGGATGGCGTCCCCGGCGGCCTCACGGGTGATGCCCGCGCCTTCCCGCAGCCGGCGGAGCTGGGTGCCCAGCACGATGCGCAGGACGGTCGGGCCGCCCCGCGGATGGTCGAGATAGCGGCGCAGGGACGGACCGCTGCTCGGCTGCGCGGCGCTCATGCTGACTCCCCTGAGTGGTCGGGCGAACGCCCAGTGTCCCACCGCCCCGAGGCTGCGTACAGGCGGGGGGATTATCCAGTCGACATATGCGCCAATCGTGGCGGCGTCCGCGTCAGTCCCGGGCGATGAGATCGTCGAAGTCGCCGTCCTTGGCGCCCTGGACGAAGGCCACCATCTCCTCGCGGGTGTATATGAGCGCCGGACCGGAGGCGAACCGGGAGTTGCGCACCGCCACTCCGCCGTCCGAAAGAACCGCCAGTTCAACGCAGTTGCCACTGGGGTTGCTGCGGCGGCTCTTGCGCCAGACGGCCCCTTCGATGCTGGTCGCCTGCATGCCGTTGCTCACCGACTCCATCACAACTGCTCCCTTGCTGGAGGGCGTTCCTCCGATCGATGCCGAGCCTGCGATCACCTTGGCGTGAACGAGCCCCTGTGTCGCCGTACTTACCGATGTAATTGCAGATGCACTTGCACCGGGCGACGGCTGACGAGGATATTAGCCCTCCGAGGCAGTCCGGCCCAGCCCCGAAATCCCCTTCGCGGAGATGTTGATGACCACACATCCGGCAGAGACCGTGCACGACGCCCTTCGGGAGGAACCGTATGAGGACGCCTGGTGGGCGCCCGCCCCCGACGGCTTCGCCGCCTGTGCCCTCAGCGGCCACGCGCGCACCGTGCCGGAAGCCCGCCGGTTCACCCGGGCGACCCTCGAAGGCTGGCGGGTGTGCGCCGGTCTCGCCGACGACACGGTCCTGGTCGTCTCCGAACTCGTCAGCAACGCCCTGCGTCACGGCCTCCGGGGCACCGGTGCGGGCGGCGAGGACGCCGCGGCCCCCGTCCCCTTCTGCAACGCCTGGCTGGCGCTGACCCGGCAGGAGACCACCGTGCTGTGCGCGGTCTCGGACGCCGGCCCCGGCACCCCCGTCATCAAGCCCCAGGACGCCCTGTCGGAATCCGGGCGGGGTCTGTACATCGTCGACCGGCTGAGCGACTCCTGGGGCTGGACGCCCCCCGACCGGTCGGGGAAGACGGTCTGGGCGACGATGTCGATGCGCGGCTGAGTCCCGCCCGTACGGGATGCTGCGCCGGCCTCCCGTGAAGAACGTGTCCTGGCGCTGCCGTATGTGACGATTCCCGGGTCGCCGTTACCTGAGCGGAAGGCCCGAGAAACCGATGGATCTGCTGTCCCTGCGCTACTTCCGGGCGGTCGCGCGCCGAGAACACATCAGCCGGGCCGCCGAGGAATTACGGGTGGCCCAGCCCTCGGTGAGCCGGACGATCGCCCGGCTGGAGGCCGAACTGGGCGTGCCGCTCTTCGACCGGCACGGCCGGGCCATCCGGCTCAACCGTCATGGCGCCGCGTTCCTGACCCGGGTCGAGCGGGCGCTGGACGAACTCGACGACGCCCGCCGGGAAATGGCCGATGCGGCCGGACTCGACGACGGCGGGATCGCGATCGCCGCCGAGACCCTGCTGCCCCTCACCGAGCTGCTGGCGGGATTCCGCGCCGCTCACCCCGGCGTCACCGTCCGGGGTCTCCAGTCCACCCCCGAGGTGATGCGGGAGCAGCTGCGCGCCCGGGAGGTGGACTTCTGCATCGCCTCGCAGCCGCTGCCCGGACCCGGTCTGGGCGCGCTGCGGCTGCTGCACGAAGAGGTGCTGCTCACGGTCCCGGCCGGGCATCCGCTGGCCGGCCGGGAACGGGTCACGGTCGAGGAGGTCGCGGAGGAACCCTTCATCACGACCAGGCCGGGCCACTGGCAACGGGCGCTGCTGGAGCGGCTGTTCACCGCGATCGGACGCCGACCGGTGATCTCCTGCGAGGGGGACGAGCCGGGTGCCACCCACTTCCTGATCGCGGCCGGTCTCGGCGTCGGCCTGATGCCCGCGCTGGCCCGCGCCGACCTCGCCTCGGTGCCGCTCGCCTGGCTGCACCTCGACACCCCCGACTGCGTACGGACCCTGAGCCTGGTCCGGCGCGAGGACAGCTATCTCTCCACGGCCGCCGCGCGCTTCCGGGACCTGGCCGTCGCCCACTTCGCGGAGAGGGGGCAACGTGCCGTATCGATGGGGTAGTTGAGGCGGGCGCGGTAGCTGAACTACGGCCGGCGCCCGGCCCTACGCCTCTCCCGGCGCCCGGCCCTACGCCTCTCCCGGCGCCCGGTCCGCCAGGCCGAAGGCCGTCAGCAGGCGTTCGGCGGCCAGTGTCGCGGTGATCTCGCCGTCGCGCACCGCGCGTTCGACCTCCGGACCCAGCCGGCGCACCTCGGGGTGCTCCTGGAGGCGGTCGATCAGCCGCTCGCGCACCATCGACCAGGTCCAGTCGACCTGCTGGGTACGGCGCCGCTCGGCCAGCGCCCCCGTGGACTCCAGCAGGGTGCGGTGCTGCTCGATCCGCTCCCAGACGCCCTTCAGACCGGTGCCCTCGCGGGCGCTGCAGGTCAGCACGGGCGGGGTCCAGGCCGCGTCCGGCGGCTGCAACAGCCGTAGCGCACCGGCCAGTTCGCGGGCCGCGGAGCGGGCGTCGCGCTCGTGCGGGCCGTCGGCCTTGTTGACGGAGACCAGGTCCGCCAGCTCCAGCACGCCCTTCTTGATGCCCTGGAGCTGGTCGCCGGTGCGCGCCAGGGTCAGCAGCAGAAAGGTGTCGACCATGCCCGCGACGGTGGTCTCGGACTGGCCGACGCCGACCGTCTCCACCAGGATCACGTCATAGCCCGCCGCCTCCATCACCACGATGGACTCCCGGGTGGCCCGTGCCACCCCGCCCAGCGTGCCGGACGTAGGGGAGGGCCGGACGAACGCCGCCGGGTCGGTCGCCAGCCGCTCCATCCTGGTCTTGTCGCCCAGGATGGAGCCGCCCGTACGGCTGGAGGACGGGTCGACGGCGAGCACCGCCACCCGGTGCCCCATCCCGGTCAGCAGTGTGCCGAGCGCGTCGATGAAGGTCGACTTGCCGACACCCGGCACCCCGCTGATGCCCACTCTGCGGGCCGAGCCGGAGTACGGCAGCAGCTCGATCAGCAGCCGCTGGGCCGCCGCCCGGTGGTCCGGGCGGGTGGACTCGACCAGGGTGACGGCGCGGGCGATCCAGGCACGGGAACCCGCCCGGACACCCTCGGCGTACCGTTCGACATCGATCGTCGCAGGCATGACCCCCCGCTCAGAGCTCGTGGCCGAGGACCGACGCCAGGTCCCGCACCAGATCGTGGGCGGCCTCGGGGATGACCGTGCCGGGCAGGAAGACCGCGGCGGCGCCCATGTCCCGCAGCGGCTGCACATCCTGCGGCGGGATCACCCCGCCCACCACGATCGTGATGTCCTCGCGGTCCTCCGCCGCCAGCGCCTCCTTCAGCGCGGGCACCAAGGTGAGGTGACCGGCGGCCAGCGAGGACACCCCGACGATATGGACGTCCGCCTCCACCGCCTGGCGGGCCACCTCGGCCGGCGTCTGGAACAGCGGGCCGACATCCACGTCGAAGCCCAGGTCGGCAAAGGCCGTGGCGATCACCTTCTGGCCACGGTCATGGCCGTCCTGGCCCATCTTGGCCACCAGGATGCGCGGCCGGCGGCCCTCGGCGCGCTCGAACTCGGCCACCAGCGCCCGGGTGCGCTCCACACCGGAGGAGGGGCCCGCTTCGTCTCGGTACACACCGGAGATCGTACGGATCTGGCCGGAGTGCCGCCCGTAGACCGACTCCAGTGCGTCCGAGATCTCACCGACGGTCGCCATGGCGCGGGCCGCGTCCACCGCCAGCGCCAGCAGATTGCCCTCCAGCCCCTCACCGGCACCGGACTTGGCCGCCGCGGTCAGCGCCTCCAGCGCCGTCCGGCAGGCGTCCTCGTCGCGCTCGGCGCGCAGCCGCTTGAGCTTCTCGATCTGCTGGGCGCGCACCGAGGAGTTGTCGACCTTGAGGACCTCGATCTCCTCGTCGGTCTCCACCCGGTACTTGTTGACGCCGATCAGCGCCTGCCGCCCCGAGTCGATCCGCGCCTGGGTACGGGCCGCGGCCTCCTCCACCCGCAGCTTGGGGATGCCCGCGTCGATGGCCTTGGCCATCCCGCCGGCCGCCTCGACCTCCTCGATGTGCTGCCAGGCCCGCTGCGCCAGATCGTGGGTGAGCTTCTCGACGTACGCACTGCCGCCCCACGGGTCGATGACCCGGCAGGTGCCCGACTCCTGCTGCAGGAACAGCTGGGTGTTGCGGGCGATACGGGCGGAGAAGTCGGTGGGCAGCGCGAGGGCCTCGTCGAGGGCGTTGGTGTGCAGGGACTGGGTGTGCCCCTGGGTGGCGGCCATCGCCTCCACACACGTCCGCGTGACGTTGTTGAACACGTCCTGCGCGGTCAGCGACCAGCCCGAGGTCTGCGAATGGGTGCGCAGCGAGAGGGACTTGGGGTTCTTCGGCTCGAAGCGCTGCACCAGGCGCGCCCACAGCAGCCGGGCCGCGCGCAGCTTGGCGATCTCCATGAAGAAGTTCATGCCGATCGCCCAGAAGAAGGAGAGGCGCGGGGCGAAGGAGTCCACGTCCATGCCCGCCGCGATGCCCGCGCGCAGGTACTCCACCCCGTCGGCCAGGGTGTACGCCAGCTCCAGGTCGGCCGTCGCGCCCGCTTCCTGGATGTGATAGCCGGAGATCGAGATGGAGTTGTAGCGCGGCATCTTCTGCGAGGTGTACGCGAAGATGTCGGAGATGATCCGCATCGAGGGCTGCGGCGGATAGATGTAGGTGTTGCGGACCATGAACTCCTTGAGGATGTCGTTCTGGATGGTCCCGGCCAGCTTCTCGGGCGGTACGCCCTGTTCCTCCGCGGCCACGATGTAGAGCGCCAGCACCGGAAGCACCGCGCCGTTCATCGTCATCGACACGGTCATCTTGTCCAGCGGGATGCCCTCGAAGAGCTGCCGCATGTCATAGATCGAGTCGATCGCGACGCCCGCCATGCCGACATCGCCGGTCACCCGGGGGTGGTCGCTGTCGTAGCCGCGGTGCGTGGGCAGGTCGAAGGCGACCGACAGGCCCTTCTGGCCGGCGGCGAGATTGCGCCGGTAGAAGGCGTTGGACTCCTCGGCGGTGGAGAAGCCCGCGTACTGCCGGATCGTCCAGGGCTGGTTGACGTACATCGTCGGGTACGGGCCGCGCAGATACGGCGTGATGCCCGGGTAGGTCCCCAGGAAGTCCAGACCGTCGAGGTCCGCCTCGGTGTACAGCGGCTTGACGTCGATGCCTTCCGGCGTCTCCCACGTCAGATCCGCCACGCCCTTGCCGGTGGCCTGCTGTACGGCCGCGGCCCACTCCCCGGCCCCGCCGGCGGCGTCCGTGGTGGCCGGGCCCCCGAGTTCGACCGTGCTGAAGTCCGGGATGGCGCCCTCGGGCGCCGAGGAACCGTGCGGCGGCCCGCCGACGGCGCCCGTCTGCTGCGTCGTCTCCTCCATCACGCCACCTCCATGACATCCAGGGCCGAGGACAGCACCTCGACCGCGTCGCAGCCCGTGAAGACGAAGGAGTCCACACCGGCCGCTACCAATTCGTCCCGCTGCCCGCGCGGCTTGCCGGCCAGGTGCACCCGCAGCGCCCCCGCCGACTTCAGCGCGGCCGCCACGGCCGCCCCCTGCTCGCCGTACACCGCGTCGCCCGCGCACAGACAGGCGATCCGCGCGCCACTGCGGGCGAACGCCTCGGCCACCGACTCCGCATCCACCGGCGCGGGTTCGGCGACCGTCTCGATGCCGCCCGCCTGGAACAGATTGGCGGCGAACGCCACCCGCGCGGTGTGTGTCGCGACCGGGCCCAGCGCGGCCAGGAAGACCTTGGGGCGGGCGCCGCTCGCCGCCAGATGGGCATCGGAGCGCGACCGCAGCCGCTCGAACGTATCGTCCCTGCGCACCCGCGGCAGCCCGCCGCCGATCGGCGCGGGCGCCGGCTCGCGGTTCACCGGCGGCTCGGCGAGGTGCGGGAACTCGCTGACCCCGGTGATCGGTTCGCGCCGGTGGGCGAGGTCCTCGGTACGGCGCTCCCAGGTCTCGGCCAGCCGGCCGGCGATCATCCCGGAGCGCAGTGCCGCGGCCTGGCCGCCGGCCCCCTCGATCTCCTGGAACCACGCCCAGGCCGCACGGGCCAGTTCATCGGTGAGGCTCTCCACGTACCAGGAGCCGCCCGCCGGGTCGATGACCTTCGACAGATGCGACTCCTCCAGCAGCACGGACTGGGTGTTCCGGGCGATCCGGCGGGCGAACGCGTCGGGCAGGCCCAGGGCGGCGTCGAACGGCAGCACCGTCACCGCGTCGGCGCCGCCCACTCCCGCGGACAGCCCGGCGACCGTGGTGCGCAGCATGTTCACCCACGGGTCCCGACGGGTCATCATCACCGTGGAGGTGACGGCGTGCTGGCGCTGCGCGGACGCGGCGGGGGAGGCCCCGCACACCTCGGCGACCCGCGCCCACAGCCGGCGGGCCGCGCGTAGCTTGGCGATCGTCAGGAACTGGTCGGCGGTGGCGGCATAGCGGAACTCCAGCTGCCGGCAGGCGTCGTCGATGCCGAGGCCGGAATCCGTCAGCTGCCGCAGATAGGCGACGCCGGTGGCCAGCGAGGTGCCCAGCTCCTCGGCGGCGGAACCGCCCGCCTCGTGGTAGGCCAGCGCATCGACGGCCAGTGCCCGCACACCGGGTGCCTCGGCGGAGCAGCGCGCGGCCATCCGGGCGGCCGACTCCAACTGGACGCGCAGCTTGGCGTCGTCGCCCGTACGGGCCAGCAGACCGAGCGGGTCGGCGCCCAGGCAGCCGGCGGCCTCGCGCACCGGCGCACCGGACGCGGTGTACAGCCGCAGCAACTCCTCGGCGGCCGCCGCGAAATCGGCACCCGCGTCCAGCACCACCGCGGCCAGGTCCAGATAGACCCCCTGCAGCGCCTGCTCCAGACCGGCCACCGGCACCCCGCCGTCGCCGACGGTCAGCCAGACCGAGGTGACGCCGTTCTCCAGATCGGCCAGGACCGATTCATTGGCGCGCCGCGGATCGGTGTGGACATGGCGCTGGCGTACGTCCCACCCGGCGACGGTCGTGCCCTCGGGCCGGCCGGCCCGTACGAACGGCGGGAAGCCCGGGTGGCCCGGGGCGGCCGTACCGTCCTCGGCGGTGTAGAGCGGGCGGACGCGGATGCCGTCCTGGAGATCGGTGGCGAGCGTGTCCTCGGCGGCGGCGCCCGTTGCCTCTGCGACGCCCGATTTGCGCAGCACGCCTTCGACGAGGCGCTGCCACTGTGCGCGGTCGGCATCCGGGAAGGCTGCGGCCAGGGGGAGTTCGGGGGACTCGGCGGTCATGGCAGCAGGCTAGGCGAACGACCGTTAGCTGGAGCAGGGGCTCCAGCTGTGACGTTGCACTCGTTGACCGCGCAGAAATGTTGATATCCATGGGCCGGATGGGGCAGGTGGGGCGGGTCGCCCGTATCGCGCGGAGTCGTCATGTGACCCACGGGCCGCGCCTCGGCCGGGGCGTCGGCGCAGGTTCAGTACGGTGGGCGCGGCACCCGACCGAGGAGCGCGATGCCCAAGGCGCCGCTGACCCGCACCGTGACCGCCGCCACGCTGCTGCTGGCCGTCGCCGCGCTCCTCTGGGCCCTTCCACGGGCCGGCGCCCCCGGCCGCGCCGCGGACTGCACCGGACGCCGGATCGCCTCCTGGTCCGCCGATTCCCGGCATACCGCGGAATTCGCCCGTTACGGCAATGACAACACCCGGACGGACGACTGGACCGGCGGCGACGGCACCCACTCGGTGCGGCTCCCCGACGGCCGGACGCTCTGGCTCTTCTCCGACACCTTCCTCGACCGCGTCCAGGCGCCGCCCAACCCGCAAGGGGAGAACCGCCGTTGGCGCACCGCCGACACCGGCGGCACCCCGTTCCTGCGGCACAACTCCGCCGTGGTGATGTCCCGTTCGGGCCGCCTGGAGCGCACCCTGACCGGCGGCACCGCGGCCGCCCCCGGACCGTTCTTCCCCGACCCGCCCGGCGGCGGCTGGCGCTGGCCGGTCCGCGCGAGCGTGGAGCCCCGCAGCCCGGGATCGCCCGAAAAAGTGGTCCGTGTCCTGCTGTGGAACCGCGCCCCCGGCACCGGACCGTGGATCTTCGGCGTGCCGCGCGGCACCGAGGTCGCCACGCTCTCGCTCCCCGGCCTGCGCCTGGAAGGCATCACACCGGCCGTCGGCCCGAGCTCGGCGGACCCGGGCCGGCGGGTCCTCTACGGTGCGGCGGCGGTCCGCGACGGCGGCTGGACCTATGTCTTCGGCAGCGACGACCCGCCCTCGTCACCGGCCTCCAGCGCCTATCTCGCCCGGGTCCCGGCCGGGCGGCTCGGGGACCGCGGAAGCTGGCGGTTCTGGGACGGCGCCCACTGGCAGCGGCGGGCCGGGCGGGCCGCGCCGGTGCTGCGGGACGGCGGCCGGCGCGGCGTGGGCAGCGCCTTCACCGTCGTCCGCGACGGCCCCGCCTGGGTGCTGATCACCATGGACACCGGGGGCGGCGGCGCGGCCGGGATGCGGTCCCTCACCAGCTACTGGTCCTGCTCGCCCCACGGCCCCTGGCACGGGCCGAACGGCCGGCTCACCCCGCCCCGCCCGCCGGCCGCCGACCCGCAGTACGTCGCCGCCTACAACCCGCAGGCGCATCCCGAATTCACCGCGGACGGCGCGCTCGTGCTCAGCTACGACATCAATTGGCTCGGTCCGCCCGGCGTCCCGGCCGACCCCCGGCTCAACGGCGATGTGGATCTGTACCGGCCGCGGTTCCTGCGGATCCGGATGGGCCCCGCCGGGCGGTGAGCCGGGGCGCGCGGTCCGGCGGACGGTCCGGTCGGACGGACGGACGGTCGGCCTCCGGTCGTTCAACTCCCTTGCTGCTCCCGCCACTTGCGGGCCACCTCGTCGATGTCGAACGGCACGAGGTTCAGCGGCGGGCCTTCGAGGGGGGTGCGGAGCGCCGCGCTGATGCGCTCATTGACCGCCGTCAGGATGCGGCGCAGCGCCGCCTCGGTGGGAGCGGCGGCCGCGGCCTCCAGGGCGTCCTCCGCCTCCTTGCGCAGGGCGAGGGTCGGCGGCAGGTAGGAGAGGTGCTCCCGGTGCATCTTTTCCTTGATCCACCACATCTCGTCATACGGCTGGTCGAGGTGGGGGAGGGGCTTGCCGGCGCCCGCGAGACCGGCGAAGTCGCCGCGCTCCGTCGCCTCGCGGATCTGCTTGTCGATCCAGGTCTCGAAGGTGACACCGGGGGGTTTGCGCTCGGTCATCGCGTGCGTCTCCCGAGGGTTCAGGGACCTTTCGGCCGGTCCGCACCGGGCGGCGTGCCAGGAAGGTGCGTTCCTGCTTTCACGGTAACGCGGAGCCGGGGCGCGACGGGCGGCCCGTGGCGGTTCAGCCCGTCGGGTCCGGCTCCCTGCCGGCCTCGCCCGCCCCGGACCCGCCCGCGTCGGCGGGACGGGTCGGGCTCGGCTCGACGACGGGAAAGGCGTTGTTGCCGCCGCACACCATGGGGCCGACCTTGTCGGCCTTGCTCACGAGCGTCACGGTGACCTGCCCCGGCGGCTTGTCCCCGGGCACCCGGGCGTTGGCGGCGGTGCACACCAGCTGGTTCAGCGAGGCGGAGTCCAGCAGCTCGACGCCCAGCGGCAGGGTGATCACGACGGCGCCCTCGCGGGTCTCGGCGGTCGGCGCGGCGAGGAACTTCGGCAGCACACTGGTCAGGCCGCGCATCCGCTCCGCGTGGTTCGGCCCCTTCATGAGCAGTCGGAGGGCCTCCTCCGGCTCGGCCGGTGTCTTCGCCGGCCGGGTCGCTGAGCGCAGTCCGGAAGGCCCGTAGAAGAACAGCTGGACATCGGCGTCGGGCTGGCCCGGCGACTTCACTCCGGTGGCGGGCTCGCCGGCGTCGATGACATCGGTGGGTGCGATACCGCAGCCCGCCAGCGCCCCGGAGAGGGCGCCGGCCAGCGCCCCGGTGAGCACACCGCCCAGGACGAGCCGCCGGGCCCGCACCGCACGCAGGGCGTTCAGGGCGTTCGTGGCGCTCATATGTGGTTCTCTTCTCCGGCTTCGGGACGCGTGCCGTCCCGGTTGTCGTCCGCGGTCTCCTCGCCCGCCCAGGGGCCGTCCGGCGGGTCGGCCGCCCTCTCGGCCGCCGACCCGGCCGGCTCGCCGTGGCGCAGCGGCAGATCCACCGTGAACACCGCACCGCCCTCGGGGGAGTTGGCGGCGCGCATGACGCCGCCGTGCAACCGTACGTTCTCCATCGCGATGGCCAGACCCAGGCCACTGCCCTCCGAACGGGCGCGGGCGGAGTCCGCCTTGTAGAAGCGCTCGAAGACGTGCGGCAGCACCTCGGGGTCGATACCGGGCCCGCTGTCGGAGATCTCGATCAGCAGCCGGTCCGCGTCCGGCTCCGGGGAGTGCAGCCGCACCCGGACCGGTTCGCCGCCGTGGTGCAGGGCATTGCCGACCAGGTTGGCGACCACCACGTCGAGCCGCCGCGGATCGAGCCGGGCCCGTACGTCGGCCGGAAGCTCCGCCGTCACCCGCTTCTGCCAGGCCCTGGCCTGCAGGGTCTTGCGGATGGTCTCGGCGACGTCCACCTCGTCGAGATGGAGCGCCGCGGCCCCCGCGTCGAACCGCGAGACCTCCATCAGGTCCTCCACCATCCGCGCCAGCTTCCCGGTCTCCTGGCTGATCAGCCGGACCGCGGAGGCGGTGTCGGGGTCGAGGGAGTCGGCGTCCTCGTCGAGCACATCGGTGACCGCGGTCATCGCCGCGAGCGGTGTCCGCAGCTCGTGCGACACATCGGCAGCGAACCGCCGGGCGTTGGACTCCAGCCGGCGCAGCTCGGCCATGCTCTCCTCCAGCCGGGCCGCCATGTCGTTGAACGTCCGGGACAGATCGGCGAGTTCATCGGCGCCCTTGACCTCCAGCCGGGTGTCCAGCTTGCCCTCGGCGATCCGCCCGGCGGCCTGCCGCAGCCCCCGTACGGGCCGGAGCACACCGCGCGCGGCGAGCAGCGCCGGGATCACGGTCAGCACCAGCACCGGCAGCGCGCCCCGCTGGGCGGCGGCCACCAGCGCCTCGATGTTGGCCTCCTCGTCGTCCAGCGGAACCTGGGCATAGACGGAGAGCGCGGAGGCCTTGCCGTCGGTCTGCCGCACCGGCATCCCGATCAGCAGGGAGGGACTCCCGTCGCGGGTCACACGCTGGAAGACCGGTACATGGCGCTTCTCCACCGAACTCGTGAAGGCGGCCGGCATCACGAGGTTGCTCCGCGTGCTCCCCGCGCCGCTGTCCCGCATTCCGCGGTACCGCACCGAAATGTCCCAGTCCCGCGGCTGTCCGGAGCGCTCCAGCTGGACCCGGAGGGAGTCCAGGTCCGCCTGGGCCGGCGGCACCGGGAGCTCGGGCGCCAGCGAATTGACCTGCGCCCGCAGATCGTTGACGGCGGTGTCCTGGGAGCTCTGGAGGATGGCGTTACGGGCCTCCTGGTAGGTCAGCAGCGCGGTGGTCAGCGCACTGACCGCGGCCACCACCAGGAATCCCACGACGAGCCGGGCCCGTAGTCCACGCAGCAGCTGGGGGTTCCCGTGCCGGAGGCGGGGGAGGTCCGCCCAGCGGCGGGGGCGCTTCACAGGGGTCCGAAGCGGTAGCCGAAGCCGCGCACGGTCTGGACGTAACGGGGGCTGCGCGGGGTGTCCTCTATCTTCGTCCGCAGCCGCATGACACAGGCGTCGACCAGCCGCGCGTCGCCGTGGTAGCTGTGCTCCCACACCTGCTCCAGCAGCTGCTGGCGGCTGAAGACCTGCCCGGGGGTGGCGGACAGGAACAGCAGCAGTTTCATCTCCGAGGGGGCCAGGGCCAGGTCCTGGCCGCCCTTGCCGACGACCAGACCGGCGCGGTCTATGGCGAGTTCGCCGTAGGTCTCGACCGGGGCCGGGCCCGGCTCGGCGGCGGCCGGCGTGCCGTCGGCCGGCAGTGCGGTACGGCGCAGCACGGCACGGATGCGGGCTTCGAGGACCTCACCGCGGGCCGGCTTGATGATGTAGTCGTCGGCCCCGGCCTCCAGCCCGAGCACCACATCGAGGTCGTCGCCACGGGCGGTCAGCATGATGATCGGCAACTGCCGGTCGGCGCGGATCAGCCGGCAGACCTCGAAGCCGTCCTTGCCGGGGAGCATCAGATCCAGCAGCACGATGTCCGGACGGAAACCCGGCAGGACATCGAGACCCTCCTCGCCGCTGGCCGCGGCGGCCACTTCGTGGCCGCGCCGCCGTAGTGCGAGGGTCACTCCGTCCCGTACGGCGGCGTCGTCCTCGATCAGAAGTACACGTGGCATGGGTCCAGTATCAATAAGTTTCATGATGGATCCGTAACAGGAGCAGCCTGCTCGATCCCTGGTGCATCTGTCGTGGTGCAAGGCGGTGCGAGTGCAGCACCCACCGCCGGTCGGAACGCACACGAGCACGGTACGAGGGACGGGATTCGGGATGGCACGGGGCTTCGGTAAAGAGAGCGGCATCATCGGAGTGGCCGCGGCGGCTGTCGTGGCACTCGCGGCCGCGGGGGCGCTCGTCTTCTCCGGGGCCGGCACGGACTCCAGCGCGGCGGACAACGCCGAGCAGCCCAAGAAGGCGCCCCGGGTCGTCCCGGTCGACCCCTCCATCGTGCACGCCTCGGACCGCCCCGGCCGCAGCCTGAACATCACCATCGACGACGGCCCGGACCCGGTCTGGACCCCGAAGGTGCTGGAGGTGCTGAAGCGGCATGACGTCAAAGCGGTCTTCTGCATGATCGGCCCGCAGGCCAAGGCGCACCCCGACCTGGTCAAGAAGGTGGTGGCCGCGGGGCACAAGCTCTGCGACCACACCATGAGCCACAACACCGGTATGGATCACGAGTCGGAGAGCTACCAGTCGCAGCAGATACTCGACGCCCAGAAGATGATCGAGGAAGCGGCGGGCGGCACCCAGGTCGAGTACTACCGCGCCCCCGGCGGCGCCTTCACGCCCTACAGCCGGAAGCTGGCCGCGGACCACGGCATGCGGCCGCTGGGCTGGAACGTTGACAGCAAGGACTTCGAGGGCGGCACCGTCGACATGATCGAGGCAACGGTGCGCGGCGAACTCCCCAACGGCCCGACGGTCCTGTTCCACGACGGCGGCGGCGACCGCTCCCGGACCGTCGACTCGCTGGAGCGGCTGCTGCCGTGGATGAAGCAGCAGGGGTACGGGTTCGGGTTCCCGAAGCGCTAGGTGTGCTGTCCCGGCACGCCCAGGGCGCCGGGCAGCATCGGTGAGGCAGGGGCAGGGGCGGCGGTAGCGGATACCGCCGCCCCTCCCCCTCTCCGTCTCACGCCGCGCCGAACAGCTCCGCGAGACCGCGCTCCATACCGAGGTGGGCCGGCTCGGCGCCCGCGGGTACGGCCTCGTAGGAGCGGGCGAGGAACCGCCGTACGTCCGCGGTCTTCAACTGGACCATGGCGATGCCTTCGTCCGCGTGGAACTCCATCACCGTGCGGTCCGGACCGGACGGCCGTACCCGCACATCGCCCCGCCCGGCCGGCACCCGCAGCCCCTCGTCGAGCAGTTCGCGGGCGAACGCCCAGTCCACCGCCGAGCCGTCCAGCGAGATCTCCGGCGGGAAGGACATCCGCACCGCCAGCGGGTCGGCGGGCTGATAGTGCAGCACCGCGGGAACCGCCTGCGGGCCGGGGGCGGTGGCGATGAGGCGGACCTGGACGGCTTGGTCGATGACGGGGTTCATCGCGCTGCTCCCTCACGGCTGTCGGGTCATGGGCAAAGACTCGTCCAGTAGGACGGTGTGCCCGGCCTCGTCGTGCACGCGACACGGGTGTGAGGTATCTCATGTTGCGGCGGTGGCTGATTCATGCCGCATCGCGGCGTGTGTGCAGGTCATGCGGCCCCCTGCCGGGCATCGGCTCTGCACCCGGCCGCCGTGCGGGAGTTGCGGAACCGCGTCGGGTACGCCATGGGGCGAAGCGGCCGTCCGGGCCCGTACGCGAAAGGCGGCCCGTCCTCGGTGGACGGGCCGCCGTTGTAGGCGTAGGCGTCAGCTGCCGTGTGGCTGCCGACGGCCGGCTGTCGGCTGCGTCGGCCGTCGTGAGCGGTGGTATCCACCCGCGTCCCAACTGCCCGGCAAACACCGTGTGTTCCCGCGCGGACCGGGGCCTGCCGCTACCGCAGTCGCTGTCCCGGAACGTGTTCCGGCCCGGGGTGTACCAGGAACTCGTCCAGGATTCCCGGGGCCGCCGTCGTGGCGAAGCCAGGGGCGTCGGCGGCCGGGAGGTCCGGGATGCGGTAGCCGTCCTCGCCCGCCGCGACCGCCGCGGTGAGCGTGACCAGACCGGCCCGGCGGGTGAACGGCGAGGTCGAGAACGTCCAGGCGGCGATGGCGTCGCGCTGGAGGGCGACGGTGTCGCGGCTGAAGGTGCCCGAGCGGGCAACCAGATACGGGCCCTGCAGGCCGTGTCCCAGATTGCGGTACGCGTCCCGGGCCAGCCACAGAGATATCGCCGTCGTGACCACCGCGTAGATCCATGCACAGTGCAGCAGGACAGGAGTGAACGCCGCGCCGAGACCGGCGAGGACGGCGGTGCCCGGCAGGACCACGAACAGCAGCCCACGTACCCGGCGCCGGCGCAGGGCGACCTTGGGGTGCGGCGTCAGCTCCGCCGGTGCCGCGCTTCCCGGGAAGGGTGAGCGCAGTGCGCCGCCCGCCACCCGCAGTGCCTCCGCGCGGGGCGCCGGCGGCAGCAGCCCGCTGCGCTTGCGGTTCTCCTCGCGGTTGCCCAGACCGCCAGCCACCGCACGCACCAGCGCGCCGCCGCCGGCCCGCAGCAGCAGCGGTTCGCGCAGCACCACCCCGCGCAGCCGGGCCCGTTCGATGGTGACCGCACGGGTGGTGAGCAGCCCGCGGCGCACCCGCAGCGTGCGTGAATCGGTCCACTCCAGGCAGTAGCTCCACCAGTTCTCGACGTACAGGACGACCGCGCCGACCGAACCGAGCGCGAGGATGGCGAGCAGCGCCGCCGGGATCGTCAGCCAGAGCGCACTGGTACCGAATTCGGTGAACGCCTGCTGGACGAGGCCGATTTTCCAGGGCTCGATGCCGATGCCGTCCAGGGCCCGGTAGGCCCCTCCGGCCACCACGAACACCCCGCCGATGACCCAGAAGGTGAGCGGTGCGTAGCGCAGCCAGCGCCAGCTGATCCGGGCCACCACCGGGTCGTTCGCGACCGCCTCGGCATCGGCGTAGGCGAGCAGTTCCGTGCGCAGCCGCTCCGCTTCGGCAACCGCGAGCGCCTCCAGGGACAGTTCACTGCTGCCGTCCCCCGAGCCCGCCGTACCGGCCCGCAACACGGTGACGCCCAGCACCCGGTGGATCGGTGTCGCGGTGAGATCGACGGTACGGATCCGGTGCAGCGGCACACTGCGCAGCCGCCGGGTCAGCAGCCCGCTCCGCACATCGAAGGTGGGGGAGGCGCCGCCCGGTCCGCTGCCGGGCCGGGGCATGGTGATACGGAAGTCCGTACGGGCCCACCGGATGAGGCCGAGCGTGGTGAGGACGGCGAACGAGGCGGTGAGGGCGGCGAGCGTGATCCATGCCTCGATGCTGATCCGGCCCCCGGTGGCCAGCGCCGTCAGCGCCAGCGAACCGAACGGTGCCGCCATCCAGCCGCAGTGCACGAGAAGGGTGCGCGGATCCAGCCGCCGCCACGGCGTCTCCTCGACAGGGGCATCGGGCCCGGACCCGGCGGACGCGCCCGGGTGCATGCCGGGCGCACCGGGTTCCCGTGGCGTGCTCATGCGGCATCACCCGGCACGTCCTGTGCGGCCTCGCTGATCCGCTGGGACAGCTCCTCGGCGTCCGCGTCGGACAGTCCGGCGATCTTGATGTCGCCCGCGGTCGAGGCGGTGGTGACGGTCACCGTCGCCAGCCCGTACCGCCGCTGGAGCGGCCCGCGCACGGTGTCCACCGTCTGCACCCGGCTCAGCGGCGCGATCCGCCGCTTCTGCCAGAACCAGCCGCCCGCCGCGTAGACCGCCTGGCCGCCCAGCTCCCAGGCATGCACCGCATACCGCCACCGCGGCATCACCGTGAGATAGCCGAGGGGCGGCAGGACCAGCACGACCAGCAGCAACGGGCCCAGCCACGGCATCGCGCCCGGGAAGAAGAGCAGGGACAGGACCGCCATGATGAGCGCGGTGAGCAGCATCGGGCCGCTGAGGGTCAGCAGCGCCTGGAGCGTCCACCAGCGGCGGGCCCGGGGGTCGACACGGTGGCGGGGTGGTCGCAGCAGTGGGGCGGCGTGCTCGGGCATGAGGGTCACCGGTTTCCAAGTCAAGCGTATTGAGTAGCGGTACGTTATAACGGTACAAGCGACTTGTAAAAACGGGCCGGGTCTACGGAATCGACCCCGCGCGTGGACCGCGCACCGTACGAGGGAGGTCATCCGTGCCCAAGAAGGTGGACCACGAAGCCCGGCGCCAGGAGATCTCCGAGGCGCTGTGGCGGATCGCCGGCAGCCGAGGTCTGGACGGGACGAGCCTGCGCGATGTCGCCGCGGAGGCCGGCATCTCGCTCGGCCGGCTGCAGCATTACTTCCGCACCAGGGACGAGATGCTGCTCTTCGCCCTCCAGCACATCAACCGCCTCGCCGCGGACCGGATCCGGGAGCGCATCGCGTCGCTGGCCGAGGAGCCGACGCCCCGTGAGGTGCTGCGGGCCTGTCTGTCGGGCATGCTGCCGCTGGACGAGAAGAGCCGCATCGGCCTGCTGGTCGGCGCCGCCTACTACGCCCGCGCCGTCCATGACGAGGCCCTGCGCGCCGAGGCCAAGAACGGCATCCCCCCGCTCCGGACGTTCTTCGCCGACCAGCTGCGGCTGGCCGCGGACCGCGGCGAACTGCCGCCGGAGCGCGCCACCGAGGACGAGGCGATGCTGCTGATCAGCATGACCGAGGGGCTCGCCACCTATGTCCTGCTGGGTGTGCATGATCCCGAGGACGCACTACTGCTGCTGGATCTGCATCTGGAGAATCTCTTCGGGGCGGAACAGGCTGCGGGAGGTGGGGCGGATCGGGCTGTGGGAGGTGGGGCGGATCGGCCTGTGGGAGGCAGTGCGGTGCGGACAGCGCGAGGCGGGGCGGATCGGGCAGCCGAGGTTGGAGGAGGGCGGGGAGCGGAAGCCTCGGCGTCGTCCGGCCGGTCCGCACCGTGAACGGGGGCGGCGTCTGCCGTACCGCGGGCGGCATCTGCCGTACTGCGGGCGGCATATCGAAGGCCGGCGGCTTGTCGGAAGCCGGCGGTGTGCCGCAGATGAGTGGTCGGCTCGCGTGGGGCGGCTCGACGCGGTCGTGCGCCGGGGCTTCGGGCGGGCTCCGGCGCTGACGGGGTGTGGCTTACGCCTCGCGCAGCAGGGCGGCGAGATCGGCCTCGACGTCCAGATGCCGCGCCTCGTCGCCCTTCGCGACGAGCTCGTACGACTGCGTCAGGAAGGCCCTCAGCTCCTGCGTCTCGAACTGCACCACCGCCATGCCGCCGACGGCGTGGAACTCGATCACCACGGCCTCGTCGTCGTACGGCCAGATCTGCACATCGCCCGCCCCGGCGGCCCCGTGCAGTCCCTCCTCCAGCAGTTCACGGCCGAACGTCCAGGTCACCTCCGCCCCGTCCAGCGACGCGGCCGGCGGAAAGACCAACCGCACCGCGAAGGGGTCGGCGCGGTCGTAACGCAGGCTCGCCGGAATCACCTGCGACCGGGGAGCGGTCGCGATGAGACGGGCCTGAACGGCTTGGTCGATGACGCTGGACATCGCCGGCTCCCTTGCATTCGGTGCGGTTCATTGAGTCTTCGACCACTAAGACGCACGGGCCATCGGACCAGGTGCATTGGATTCCTATGTGACCTGCGTCACGGGCCTTTGAATGTACGTATATGCCCTCTTTGCTGTGTGCTCGGCGCTCGCGTGCGGCCCTCGGGGGTTCAACTTGACGGCCCGTCAGGCGAGTTGGCGCCCTGCGGTCACGACCCACCGGCCACTGAGGGCTCATCGGGGAGTGCGGGCTGTAACGGGCGACGACGGGCGGCGACGGGCGACGACGGTCGGCGGCGAGAGGCGGCAGCGAGGGGCGGCAGTGAGGGGCGGCGGTCTGGACGGGGCGGTCGGGCTGGGCTAGCTTCCAGCCCAAAACCAGAGCGGGGTGGGGCGAAATGCGACGCACGGGACGTTTGTTGTGTCTGGGCTCGGGACGAGGGGAGAACCGGGGGCTGCGCCCGCCCGGAGCCGGACGCCGGGCGACCCTCACCGCCGGTGCGGTGGTCCTCGCCGCGATGGCGGCCGGCCCCGCGGCCGCGGCCCGGCCGATGAACACCCCCACGGACACGGCCTCCCACACGACCCCGTATACGGCCTCCTACACGACCTCCCGCACGGCCTCCCGCACGGTCTCCTCCGCGACGGCTCACGCCCCGGCCGGGGGGCCGCTGTCGGCGGCCTCGCTCACCACCCCGCACGCCGGCTGGCGGCTCAAGGACAGCGGCAGCACCGCCCGCTTCCGCGGCCTGGCGGCCGTCAGCCGCACGACCGCCTGGGTCGCCGGCACGGCAGGCACTGTGCTGCGCACCCACGACGGCGGCAAGCACTGGAGCAACATCTCCCCACCCGGTGCCGGGGCGCTGGAGTTCCGCGACATCGAGGCGCTGGATGCGCGCCGCGCGGTCGTCCTCGCGATCGGGGAGGGGGCGGCCTCGCGCGTCTTCCGTACGGATGACGCGGGCGCCACCTGGACCGAAAGCTTCCGCAACCCCGACCCACGGGCCTTCTACGACTGCCTGACCTTCTTCGACCGGCGGCACGGCATCGCGCTCAGCGACCCCGTAGACGGGAAGTACCGCATCCTGTCCACGGCGGACGGCGGCCGCAGTTGGCGGGTCCTGCCGTCGGACGGGATGCCGCCGGCCCAGCAGGGCGAGGCCGCATTCGCCGCCAGTGGCCAGTGCCTGGTCTCCTCCGGAAGCCGCGACGCCTGGATCGCGACCGGCGGCGCGGCCACCTCCCGCGTCCTGCACACCGCCGACCGCGGCCGCACCTGGTCGGTCACCGACACCCCGCTGCCCGCGGGCGACCCGGCGCGGGGCGTCTTCGCACTCGCCGTGCGCGACCGCGGCCACGCCCTCGCGGTCGGTGGCGACTACCGCCCCGACCAGCCCTCACCCCACGCCGCCGCGGTCAGCGACGACGCCGGCGCCACCTGGACGCCGGCCGCCGAGCCCCCGAAGGCCTACCGCTCCGGCGCCGCCTGGATCCCGCACTCCCGCCGCCTCGCCCTGGCCGTCGGCCCGTCCGGCAGCGATCTGACCCTCGACGCCGGCCGCACCTGGCACACCTTCGACAGCGGTTCGTACGACACCGTCGACTGCGCCCCCGACCTGGGCTGCTGGGCCGCGGGCGAGCGGGGGCGGATCGCACGCCTGGAGCCGTGAGGGCCGGTCAGCCGCGCGGGGGTGGGGCCTCGGGGGGGCGGGACGTTCGGGGGTGGATCGGCCGGGTCTGCCGGGTGAGCCGGGTGCGCTGTCGCTGCGCGGGGGCGGCGTCCCTGCCCGGGCGCGCCGTCCCTGCGGGGTCCCGCCGTCCTTGCGCCGTCCCGCCATCCCTGCCTGGCCGCGCCATCCCTGCCCGGATGCGCCACGCCTGCGCGGGCCCGCCGGTCCTTCCCGGGCCCGCCGGTCCTGCCTGGGTGCGCCACGACTGCGCGGTCCCGCTGTCCCTGCCCGGCCGCCCGTCCTCCCCGGTCGCCCGCCCTCCCCGGGCGCGCCACGCCTTCCCGGGCCCGCCGGTCCCGCCCCGGCGGCCATGCTCCTGCCCGGGCCGGAGCATGGCCGCCCGCCTCACTCCAGCAGGCTGCCGAGCCGCCCCTCCAGAACCACCAGCAACTCGCTCAGCGCCGTGGAGAGTTCCTCCTGTCGCTGATCGCCGATGCCGTCGAGCAGCGACGCCTCGTACCGCAGCTGTTCGGGCAGCAGCCGGTCGATGGTGTCGCGCCCCTCGTCGGTGAGCGAGAGATGGCTGACGCGGCGGTCCCGGTCGTCGGGGCGACGGACGATCAGACCCCGCTCCTCCAACTGCCGTACGCGTTTGGTGACCGCGGCACCGGAGGCGAAGGTCTCGCGGGCCACCCGCCCGGGGGTCAGTTCGCGGTCCATCCGGCGCAAGGTGCCGAGAATGTCGAACTCGGGACGGGTGAGTCCGGCCCTCCGCAGCGGCGCGTCCGACGCCTGCTGCAACAGTGCAGAACAGCGGTTGAGCCGCCCGATCACCGCCATCGGGCCGGTGTCCAGCCCGGGGTGCACCTGCTGCCACTGGCGCAGCACCCCCGCGACGATGTCCTCGGTCACCCGCAGTCTCCTCTCGGCCGTGCCGTACGCCGCTCATTGTGCCTGCCGTACGGTGCCGGGCAGGCGCACGGGTCAGGCGGCGAGTGCCGGCGCCGAGAGCCGCCGGACGAGCCCGGCCAGCGCCCGGTGACCTCGCTGTTCGGCGTGGGCGATCCGCTCCTCCGGAAGGGGCCGCTGCCACCACTCACCGGCCGCGACCTCCACGGCCTCACGGAGCTCGACCAGACATCCCGCCAGCCGGTCACGGGCCCAGCCGATGTCCCGGGCTTCGTCAGCGCCGGGCGTGGGCCCCGCCGCGAGCAGCCCGAACGCGACGGCCTCCGCGGCCGCCACCCGCCCCAGCGCCACCTCGATACGGTCCGCGGCACGCCGATTGGTGACCAGCACGCAGCAGGCCAGACCCACCGCCGCGCCCACCACGGTGTCGATCCAGCGATCGGCGATCAGCGTCGTCGCCGCGACCGGACTGCCGAATTCGGTCAGCAGCAGCGCCATCGGGGTGACGCACACCGAACCGAGCCAGTAGTTGCGGGTGATACCGGCCTCCGCGCCGAGCTGGCAGGCCAGCGCGAGCGCGATCATTGCGAGCGGGCCGAGGTGCATCAGGGGCAGCAGCGCGGTGTAGAGGAGCAGCCCGAGCAGATTGCCGAGGGTGCGCTGCAGCGCCCGCTGCCAGGAGAGCGTGGTGTTGGCCTGGTAGATGGAGGCCGCGGTGACCACGGCCCAGTACGGATGCCCGACTCCGACGGCCATCGATGCCCAACCCGCCAGCACACATCCGGCGGCGACCCGCGCGCCGATGGGCAGCAGCGGTGACCCGGGCGCCAGCCGGACGAGGACCGCCCGCACCCCGCGCGGGTGACCGGGCGCGGGCCGCCGTGGCCCCGGACGCGGCGACCCCGGCCGCTGTGACCCCCGCTCTTCCGCGGCGACGCCCGCCAACTCCTCGGCCTGCGCCGCCGAGAGCACAACCTCGGGCAGCGGCCGCCCACTCCGTAGTTCACGCGCCCAGCCACCCAGCCGGTCGGCCTCGGCCTTGGCCTCGGCGGGCCGGGTGTCGCTCGGGTCGGGCCCGGCGGATCGGGTGTGGCGCGGTTCGGGTCCGGCGGATCGGGGGTGGCGCGGTTCGGCTTCGGCGAACTGGGTGTGGCGCGGCTCGGCTTTGGCGAATCGAGCGTCGCGCGGTTCGGGCTCGGCGGATCGGGTGTGGCGCGGTTCGGGCCCGGTGGTCCGGGTGTGGCGCTGTTCGGGCTCAGCGGATCGGGTGTCGCGCGGCTCAGCCTTGGCGAATCGGGCGTCGCGCGGCTCGGCCTCGGCGGATGCCTCGATCGCGGGCCCCGTATCCCCCAACGCCGACTCGGCGCGCACCAGCAGCCGTTCGAGCCCTGCCCGCGCCGCGGCCCTGGCCGGGGTACGCACCGGGACCAGGAACAGCGTGTGCCAGGCAGCATTCACCGCGGCCGCGGTGGCATGGCGGGCGTGCGGCACCTCGGCCGGTTGCCCACCGTCGGCCTCCGCTTCCGTACGCAACAACCCCGCGGCCGCCTCCAGCGCGCGGGCGACAACGATCCGCTCGGGCCCCTGCGGCCGTATCAGCGCCGGAGCCATACAGACCAGCCAGGCGAGTACCCCGGCGCCGAGCGCCAGCGCGATGTGCAGGGGCACCTGCCCGGGGTGCTGCGGCACGAAGAACGCCGACGCGGCGATAAAGGTCAGGATGATGTTGCCCGGCGGGCCGATGCGGGTCGCCTCACAGACCACCTTGTGGACCGCGGCGACCAGCGAGGCGCACACGACGAGCAGTGCGGTCGAGGTGATCAACGAGGCGGCGGTCAGCGCGATGCCGAGGCTCGCGACCATTCCGAGCACCACCCACGCCAGCGTGCGGGCGCGGGCGGCGTACGGCAGACCGTGCGCGTACAGGGCGCACATCGCCCCGGCCGAGGTGTAAAGGATCAGATCCAGCCGCCCCAGCGCCCACAGCGTGAGGTCGGGGATCGCCAGTGCCGCCACCGCGCTGAGCGCCGGCTTGTGCCAGATGTCGACGGGGCGGCGCAGTCGCACGGCGCTCCTGACCGGCAGGGGCCGGGCGCGCACCATGCCCCCCGGAGCATCGAACACACTCTTCCCGGACGGCTTGGCATGCTTCCCCATACGGCGAAGGTTAGCATGTGTTTTACTCGTGAAATATATGCCTGGTGGGTGGGGAGCGCTGGGGCGGGCGACGGGCGAGACGGGCGACGCGTGGGACGGGTGGCTGTTGAGCGGGGGTGCGGGCGACAGGAGGTACGGGTGACCGGCAGGTGGTGCGGGCGGGCGACGGGAGGTACGAGCGGCCGGCAGGTGGTGCGGGCGGGCGACCGACAGGTGGCGTGAGCGACCGGCAGGAGAAATGTGATCGACGAGCGGTTGACCAGTCGTGTGGTGCAGAGGGTGACAATGGCCGGGTGCCAGCCGCCAAGAAGAAGACGACGACCGCGAGTGCCTCGCCCGAGCGTCGCCGCGAACTGCTCACCATCGCGGCGGAGGTTTTCGCCGCGCACGGCTACAACGCCACCACCGTCCGCCGCATCGCGGACGAAGCCGGGATGCTAGCGGGCAGCCTCTACTACCACTTCGACTCCAAGGAATCGATGCTGGACGAGATCCTGTCCAGCTTCCTGACCGAGCTGTGGGACGGCTATGACGCCGTGCTCGCCGCCGTGCTCGGCCCCAGGGAGACCATCGAAGCCCTGGTCACCGAGTCTTTCCGGGAGATCGACCGGCATCGCGCGGCCGTCGCCATCTACCAGAAGGAGTCCAAGCACCTCGCCGCACAGCCCCGCTTCGGCTATCTCGCCGACTCCCAGCAGAAATTCAAGAAGGCCTGGCTGGGCACCCTGGAGCGCGGTGTGGCCGGCGGTGCGTTCCGCGCGGACCTCGACATCCGGCTCACCTACCGCTTCGTCCGCGACACCGTCTGGGTGGCGGCGAGCTGGTACCGGCCGGGCGGGCAGCACAGCCCTGAGGAGATCGCCCGCCAGTACCTCTCGATGGTGCTGGACGGTATCGCCGTACGCACGTGACCCACTCCCACAAGGGGCGGCTCCCGCAAGGAGGCTCCGGCAAGGGACGGTTCCCGCAAGGGGGGCGGCCCCCACCGCGCCGCGACCCGGCTCCCTTAGCCGTGGCCGTGGCCGTGACCGCTCAGCAGGGAACGTTCTTCACATACAGAGCCCGCGGTGCCCCGGTCGTGCCGTAACGGATGTCCTTGGTCACGCCCTTGGGGAGCCTGCCACGGGGGTCGTGGTGGTGCGGGACGACGATGGTGAAGCACGAGGTCCGCTGAGTGCACAGATTCGTCAGGCGGACGTAGCGCTGGTGGCCCTTGTTGAAGTACTTCCGCACCTTGACGCACTGCGGCGCCCGGCCAGCGGCTGCCGCTTCCGAGGCGGTGGCCAGTGTCAGCGAGGCGCTGCACGCCACGGTTGCCAGCGCTATGGCCATGATCTTCCGCACGTGATCTCCCCCGTTGAAAACCTTGGAATCCCCTCGCGAACCTCTACCGTGTTCGCACGTTCATTCCCCATTGTCCATACCCGCCCAATGGAAATCAGCCCCGGGGGCCACACAGGGACACAAGCGCTACATAAGAGCGACCCTTTCGGAACGGGGCCGGGCCACCGGGCTACAACGCGCCGAATGCGCAGACAGCGCAGTGCGCGCCGGGTCAGCTCCGCCACGTCCTACGGTTCGTCCTGCCAGGCCCAGTGCTCCATGGCGACACCGATCGCGTCGCGCAAGGCACAGGCCGGCCGCCGTACCTCCATGCCGCTCTCCGGAGCACCCTTGCGTGCCGCGAGCGCCGGCACCAGCCGATCCTGCATCTCCCGGCCCGCCGCGAGCCACCGCATCCAAATGGCCGGAACGCTGCCCATGCCCCGAACCAGCCGACGGGCCTGCTCGGTGCCCACGAGCCGCCGGGCCGAGACCGAAGAGGAGCCGCCGAGTCCTCGGCGATCTCCAGCCGGGTCTCCTGCCGCCGCCGCTCGCCCACTGGCTCCGCCGTACGCCCATCTCCGACGCTTGGGCCGCCGCCAGCATCCCCCTTAACGCCGTCGCCCCCGGCACGACCGTGCCCCCCCCATGACCGAGCCCATGCTCGCCGACGCCGAAAATACGCAAGGCCGTCGACGCAAGCGTCCCCATGCCGCTGCACGGCCACGCCCGCCCCGAGCAGGTAGCCCCCGCTGCTCGCCTGGCTGACCTCCCCCGAGAACACGCATGTCACCGGCCAGGTCGTCTTCGTGGATGGTGGCGGCGCCGACGCGGTGGTCCGGGGGGAGGAGGACGGACGCCCGTCTGGTAGCCAGCAACTAGGAGTCCTGGCTACGGCCGCCCCCGGTCACAAGGCGCACCCGAGGAAGCCCCACAGGCCAAGGGATTCCTGACAGTGCCGTCGGTCGTCGGCTGTCGTCCGGGGCCGTCAGTCGTCAGCCGTCAGCCGCCGGCCGTCGTCCGGGGGCCGACGGATCACTCTCCGGCAGACGGGCGTGCCGTCACCACTTTCAGCCCCCGGTCCGCGAACTCACGGCGGGTTGCCTCCTTTGCGCCGTTGTCCGTGATGAACGTGTCAAAGACATCCGCGTCGCCGACCCGGGCGAAGCAGCGTTCGCCGATCTTCGACGAGTCCGCGACGACCACGGCACGCCGGGCACGCTCGGCCATGAGGCGGTTGACCCGGGCCTCTGCCTCGTCGTGCACTGTGGCCCCCATCATCGGGTCCATGCCGTTGGCCCCGATGAACGCGATGTCGATGGAGATCTGCTGCAGCACCAACTCGCTGAACGGACCCACCAGTTCGAACGACCGTGAGTGCGCGACCCCACCGGTGAGCACGATCTTGATCTGTGGCCGCACCGCCAGCTCATTGGCGATGTTGAGGGAGTTGGTGACAATCGTCAGATGCGGTTGCGGGCCGGCCTCCGCAAAGTCCGGACGGGTGGCGAGCACCCGGGCGATCGCCGTGGTCGTCGTGCCACCGCTCAGCCCGACCACATCACCCCGCTCGACCAGCTTCGCCGCGGCCTTCGCCACCGCCTCTTTCTCCTCCGACCGGTGAGCGTGCTTGTAGCGGATCGGCAGGTCGTACGCCACCGAACTGAGCACCGCTCCGCCCCGGGTGCGGGTCAGCAACTGCTGCTCGGCCAGGGCGTCCATGTCGCGCCGCATCGTGGCGGCCGAAACCTCCAGTGCGGTCGCCGCCTCCTCGACGTCCACCCGGCCGCGGTCCCCGAGCAGCTCAAGCAGTGCGTTCATCCGTTCATGGCGCTTCATGGCCTGAGCCTAATTCGTTTCGGCACACCACGGTGACGCGCGGTAGGCGCCCCGGCGGCCGCCGCCGAAGCCGGGGGTCGGCGGCCCCGGACGGCACGCCAGGCAGGGTGCCGCCGCGGGGGCTCTGCTGCCGTGACGAGGTGTGACCAGGGCGGTCGTCCCGTCCGCTGGTTCATCCCCGAGCAGGCGCCTGGGCCGCGTACTGGCCCGGAACCGTCGCCGGAGTACCCAGCACCCCCAGCAGCCTCGCCGCTTCCTCGGCCACCGCCTCCCGGGCCGGCTTGATGTACTTACGGGAGTCGACGAGCGCGGGATCGGCGCCCAGCGTCTGCCGTATCGAGTGGGTGAAGACGGAGACCAGGTGCGTGGAGATATTGATCTTCGTCATTCCGGCGGCGATGGCGCGGCGCAGCTCATCGTCCGGCACCCCCGACGAGCCGTGCAGGACCAGCGGTACCGGCAGAGTGGTGTGCAGCGCCGTGATGAGGTCCTTGTCCAGTACGGCCGTGCGCTCATGCATCGCATGTGAGGAACCCACGGCCACGGCGAGGGCATCCACATCTGTCGCGCGGACAAAGGCCAGGGCCTCGTCCGGGTCCGTGCGCGCCCCGGGCGCATGGACCCCGTCCTTGCCGCCGACCTCGCCGAGTTCGGCCTCGACGTAGGCGCCGCGGTCATGGCACCAGGCGGCGAGCTCGGCGGTGGTGGCGACGTTCTCTTCGTACGGAAGAGCGGAGGCGTCCACCATGACGGATCCCACCCCGGCGGTGATGCCCTGATGGACGAGGTCCGCATCGGTGATGTGGTCGAGGTGGACCGCGATCCGGGCCGTGGAGTCCTCGGCGAGGGCGAGTGTGGCGCGGGTAAGGGGCAGCAGGCTGCCGTGGTAGCGGATGCAGTTCTCACTGATCTGAAGGATCAGTGGGATACCGGTGCGCTCGGCGGCGGTGACGAGCGCCTCGGCAGTTTCCAGGTGGATGACGTTGAAGGCCGCGGCACCGACCCGCGCCTCACGCGCGGCGTCGACGATCGATGAGGTCGGAACGAGTGGCATGGGATGCCGGCTCCCTTCTCCCTTGCGGGCGGGACTGGTGGAGACGGGGGAGGTGGATGTCTACGAGGCGGCCGGCGTCTCGAGCATCACCGAACGGGTCAGGCTGCGTGGGTTGTCCGGGTCCAGACCGCGGGCGCGGGCCCGCTCCAGCGCCACCCGCTGGACCAGCACCAGATCAGCCAGCGGATCGCGCGCATGGTGCACAAAGCGCGCACCGGTCCGCACGACATCGGCCTCCAGCCCGTCCGGTGCCTGACCGAACAGCCAGGTCACCCGGCCGGGTGCGGCTATCGCGATCGGACCGTGGCGGTACTCCATCGCGGGGTAGGACTCCGTCCAACTCTGCGATGCCTCCCGCATCTTGAGCGCGGCCTCATTGGCCAGGCCGAACGTCCAGCCCGAGCCGAGGAAGGAGAACTGCTCGGCGTCCACCCACTCCTTCTCCATCGGCGCGGCCAGCGCCTCCTCCGCGTCGGTCACCGCGCGGGAGATGTCCTCGCCCAGGTGCGCGCGCAGCAGTGTCAGCGCCGTCGTCGCGAACCGGGTCTGCACCACCGACTTCTCGTCGGCGAACGGCAGCGTGACCGTCTCGTCGGAGAGTGCCACCGCCGGCGTCTCGGGGGCACCGAGGATCGTCACCGTCGGGATGCGCCCCTTGACGGCGTCGAGTACGCGCAGTACTTCGGTCGTGGTGCCGGACCGGGTGATCGCCACCACCGCGTCATAGCCGCGGTCACCGCCGAGGAACGCCTCGGACGCGGCGAACGGATCCGTCACCCCCTGTCCGGCTGCCTCGCGCAGTGCCGCATACGACTGGGCCATGAACCATGAGGTTCCGCAGCCGACGACGGCCACCCGCTGTCCGGCCTTCGGCAAGGGGCCTGCCGCCGCCCCGATCCGTGCGGCCTGCCGCCAGGTCTCCGGCTGGCTGCACAGCTCCTGCTCCATGTACGAGGTCTCGCTCATGGCCCACCCTCCCGTGATGTGGCAATCGAGTGCGTGAAACTGCAAAATTTGGCTTCGTTGCAATCGACTGTACGCAGGATCCTGACCGCGATCCATCCCTCGTGCGAGTGGATGCTCCAGAAGGGATGAGAGTGTGCGGGCCCTGTCAGCTGCTGAGGTGCGGCGCAAGCGGGGCGCGTGAGGGGTGGGCGACAGGCTGGAAAGTGCGTGGGGAAAGTGTTGACAGTTGCTTGAAAGGAGCCGAATACTCGCAAGATCAGTCATGCGAGATCGTCATGCAGCAAGGCCCGCTCCGCCGCACAGAGGACTCCCCATGTCCATTGCCACGCCCTCGGCGACGCCCCCGCCGCCGTCACCCAAGACCGCACGCCGCACCGGCCGGCTGTTCGCGCTCACCGGCGCCGTCGTCGGCGTCATCTACGGCTACGACACCGGCAGCATCTCCGGTGCCCTGGTGTTCCTGAGCAAGGACTTCCATCTCACCGAGACCGAAAAGGGCCTGGTCAACAGCATTTTGGTGTTCGGCTCCATCGTCGGCGCGCTGATCGGCGGCAAGCTCGCCGACGCCCTGGGCCGTAAGGCCGCGATGCTGATTGTCGCCGCCTCGTACGCCGTATTCGTCGCCCTCTCCGCGGTCGCGCCCAATGTCGTCGTGCTGGACACCGTCCGCTTCCTGCTCGGCATCGCCATCGGTATCTCGATCGTCGCCGCCCCGCTCTACGTCGCCGAATCGACCCCGGCACGCATTCGCGGAGCCTCCGTCGCCGCCTACCAAGTCGCCACGGTCGCGGGCATCGTCCTCACGTACTTCGTCAACTGGGGCCTGTCCGGCGGCGGGCACTGGCGCTGGATGCTCGGCCTTTCCGCGATCCCCGCCGCACTCGTCCTGATCCCGCTGCTCCGGCTGCCGGACACCCCGCGCTGGTACGTCCTCAAGGGCCGTACGGAACGAGCCGTCGAGGTCATGGCCACGACCGACCCCGACGTCGATCCGCGCGCGGAGGTCGCGGCCGTGGAGGCCGCACTCGCCGAAGAGAGCGGCGGGTCGGCGCGCTCCTTGCTGCGCAAGCCCTACGCCCGTGCCGCGGTCTTCGTCGTCGGCCTCGGATTCTTCTGCCAGATCACCGGCATCAACGCCGTGACGTACTACAGCCCGCAGATCTTCGAGGAGATGGGGTTCACCGGAAACGGCCAGAACTTCCTGCTGCCGTCCTTCGTCCAACTCGCCTCGCTGGCCGCGACGGTGCTCGCCATCCTCATCATCGACCGGCTCGGCCGCCGGGTGGTACTGCTCTGCGGCATCGGCACGATGGTCGTCATGCTCGCCGTCCTGACGGCGGTCTTCGGCATGGGCGAGCTGCAGGGGGCAACGACCTGGGTGGGGTTCGCCGCCATCCTCCTGTTCACCGCAGCCTTCAACTTCGGCTTCGGATCGCTGATCTGGGTCTATGCGAGCGAGTCATTCCCCGCCCAACTGCGCTCGACCGGGGCCTCGGTGATGCTCACCGCCGATCTGGTCGCCAATCTTCTGATCGCCCAGTTCTTCCCCGCCCTGATGGCCTGGGCGGGCGCGGCCCTGACCTTCGCGGGCCTCGGCGTCCTCGCCCTCGCCGCCCTGGTCTTCGCCTCCGTCACCGCACCCGAGACCAAGGGCCGTCAGCTGGAGGAGATCCAGGATTACTGGCGCAATGGGGGGCGCTGGCCCGCACCGGTCGCGCCCGCCTCGGCAGGCCCCGGCCAGCTCGCCAATTCAGGGGTTCCTCCGACCACGACTTCATAGCTTCGAGGCGTAGGGAGCGATAGGCCGCAACCAAAACCGCCGTCCCCATGAGGAAGGGGGACGGCGGTGAGCGGCTCCGTAGGCGGAGCGAATCCCGTTGAAGGAGCGGGGAAAGCAGTGCGAAGGCAGCAGTCCGGCGGTCCGGGCCCCAGGATGCCGGTGCTTCAGGAGGGCAGCTGCTCCCGGTACTGCTCCAGTGCCGGCGCGGTCGTCGTCGCCAGGAACTCCGTGATCCGGTACTCACACACCCCGGCGAGGGTGAACGGGTCCTCGGAAACGATCCGCTCGACGGCGGCACGGTCCATCCCGGCGGCGAGAATCACGCCTCCGTCCCGGGGGACCTTGCGGCCGGCGGCGAGGAAATGCCCGGCGGCGTACTCCTTGTGCAGCCACTCCACATGCTGCTCAAGGACGGCTTCGACGCGTTCTAGGGGCGCGGTATAGGTCAGTTCCAGTACGAACATAGCTGCAATATAGAGGAGGGGGCGGGTGGGGCCGCGGCGTGCTACCGCGCAAGGAATGCGCAGGCCAGGACGGTATGCGGGATGCCTTGGCAGCTGACGAGTCGATGTGCGGTTGGTTCTCCTGCCCCCGGGGCGGGCGCTCCCGGCCAGCCCCCGCCCCCGATAGAGCGGACCTCGGCTTCAGGCCGTCGGCAGGTCCGGTCGGCGCCGCCCGTGCCGAGTCGCGCTCTCGTAGGCATGACCGGCCTGGAGGACGGCGAGGTCGGCGCGCGGCGCACCGATGAACTGCAGCCCCACGGGCAGACCACCCGGAGTGAATCCCGCGGGCACCGAAAGGGCGGGTACGCCGAGGACAGAGATGAGGTAGGCGGACCGCATCCAGTCCAGATAGCTGTGTGTGGGCCGGCCCGCGACCTCGCGTGGATACTCCAGCTCCGCGTCGAACGGCACGACTTGGCTGACCGGGGCGAGGAGCAGGTCGTACCCGGAGAAGAAATCCAGCATGCCGAGGTACAGCCGGCTGTGGGTCGCGGTGGCCGTGCGGAGGTCGGCCGCGGTGAGCCGGCGGCCCTGTTCGATGTTCCAGACGAGGCTGGGTTTGAGGGCCTGCCGGTCGGAGTCGAGCAGGTAGCCGAGGGCAAGGTCGAAGCTGTGCGCCCGCAGGGTACGGAAGGTCTCGTCGGCGCCGGTGAGGTCCGGGCAGGTGTTTTCGACACGGCAGCCGAGCTCCTCCAGGACCCTCAACTGGGGCTCCAGAACGGCGAGCACGTCTGGGTCGGCCGGGGCGAATCCACCCAGGTCGGGTGCCCAGGCAATCCGCAGCCCGCGCAGATTGCGGTCGAGCGGCACACGGAAGGCTGCTCCCGGGGTCTCCAGGCTGATGGGGCAGCGCGGATCGGGACCGGCCATCGCCGACAGCAGCAGCGCGGTGTCGGCGACGGTCCGCCCCATGGGGCCCGGGACCGACAGGGTGTCCCAGAGGTTGCTGCCGGGGTGCGAAGGGACGCGGCCCGGCGTCGGCCGCAGCCCGACCACATTGCAGAACGAGGCGGGATTGCGGAGTGAGCCGCCCATGTCACTGCCGTCGGCGAGGGGTTGCAGCCCGGCCGCCAGCGCCGCGGCGGCGCCACCACTGCTGCCGCCCGCGGAGCGCGTGAGGTCGTACGGATTGCGGGTGGTGCCGAAGACCGGGTTGAAGGTGTGCGAACCGGCAGCGAATTCGGGGACGTTGGTCTTGCCGAGGCGGATGGCGCCCGCCCGCTGGAGCCGGTCGACCACCAGATCGTCGTCGTCCGGGATGTGGTCGGCGAAGAGCGGTGAGCCGTGTGTGGTGCGCATACCGCGGGTGAGACGGGTGTCCTTGAAGGCGATCGGCAGGCCGTGCAGGGGCGGGACGGCGGTGCCCCGGACGAGCCGTTCGTCGGCGCGCGCGGCGGCGGCGAGGGCGCCCTCGGGGTCGAGGGTGACGAGCGCATTGACGGCCGGATTGACCTGGTCGATGCGGTCCAGATGAGCCTGTACGACCTCTCGGGCGGAGAGGTCGCGGCGGCGCAGCAGGGTGGCGAGTTCGGTGGCATCGAGCTGATGGAGCGCGTCGGGCATCAAGGACCTCCGGGGGCGTCAGGGAGGCAGGCGGCGGGGGAGCGGACAGGCGGACTCTTCACGGCGGGAGACACCGAGGCACCGTGGGCCGGCAGCCCCGTGCCCGGCGCCGGTCCGCCGCCGGGCGACCGCTGTGCCGGGCCGGCGGCCGTACGCTCCCGGTGGCCGAGCGACGAGATGACCCGCCGCCGCACAGTACGCCCGTCGAGCCGCCGGGCAGCGATGTTCCGGCGGTCGAGAGCATCCAGGTCAACACCGGCTGGGTTCACGCTCATCACGGTACCGAGCACCACTGACAGTGAGCCCTGGACTGCGTGCCCTGAGCTCTGAACAGCTGAACCTTGCGCCGATCCGCCCGATCATGGGATCGATCACCGGTTCGGTAGCGTTGCGGCCATCATGGACACTCCCGGAATGATCTCCTGCGACGACGAACTGCGGCACTGGCCGACCGACGAAGCCCAGGCGCGTGCGGTCCAGGACCGGTTGCGGCCCTCTGTACGGCTCGATGAGGCGGGGCCGGAACCCGGGTTCGAGGGCACCGTGGTCGGGGTGGATGTCGCCTACGACGACGAACGAGACGTCGTCGCCGCTGCCGCCGTCGCACTGGACGCCCGCACCCGCGCCGTCGTCGACCGGGCCACCGCCGTCGGGCAGATCTCCTTCCCGTACGTCCCCGGCTTGCTCGCCTTCCGCGAGATCCCTACCGTGCTCGACGCTCTCGGCCGCCTCGCCCGCACTCCTGACCTGGTGGTCTGCGACGGCTACGGGCTGGCGCACCCGCGCCGCTTCGGGCTCGCCAGCCACCTGGGGGTGCTGACCGGGCTGCCCACCATCGGTGTCGCCAAGAACCCCTTCACCTTCCGGTACGCACCTCCCGGCCCGGAGCGCGGTGCCACCTCGCCGCTTCTGGACGGGGCCGAGGAGGTGGGACGTGCGCTGCGTACCCAAAAGGGCGTCAAGCCGGTCTTCGTCTCCGTAGGGCACCGCACCGACCTCGACCGGGCCTGTGCGCACACCCTCCATCTGGCGGCCGATTACCGTCTACCGGAGACGACCCGGGCCGCCGACGCCCTGTGCCGGAGGGCGCTCGCCGACGCCTGACGGTGTACCGGGGCGCGGGCCCGGGCTACTCCTGGACGACGCCGAACTTGATGCCCGCTTCCTGGAGGCGAGTCGTCAGCGCGGCCCCCATGGCCACCGCCGTCGTCACCTGACCGGCCGTCTCCGGCAGGTCGTCGAAGGCCAGGCTGAGCGCCGACTCGGCGAGCATCTTCGCCGTCTCGTCGTAGCCGGGGTCGCCACCCGACACCTCGGTGATCAGATGTGTGTCACCGCCGGAGGCGACGAAGCGCACCTTGAACCAGCTGCGCGCACGCCGCTCGGGGCTCGGCCCGTCGCCCGGCTCCAGACGCCCCGACAACCAGCGCCGCGCCGACGGCACCTGGGCGAGCGCACACAGTGCCCCCGCCCCGAGCACCCCGCCGACGGCGATCGGCAGCCGCCGCACCCCCGCGTAGTGGCGGTAGCGGAAGTCGGGCCCGTAACGGTCCAGCGCGGCCGCCGAGCGGGCGATGATCTGCGGATCGAGGGTCGGCAACGGCACACCCCAGGTGCGCGTTTCGCTGCTCCGAATCGGCGGGCCGAAGGGCGCGTGTACCGTACGGCCGGCCGGTCGTGGTTCGACCCGCTGACGCTCGCGGGCGGCCCGCGCCATGGCGACCGGGCGCGAGGCGGCGGTCAGTGCCGAGGACAGGGTGCCGCCGGAGAACGACGCGTTGGTCCGTACGAAGCCGTCGATGCGTACGGGGACGTCTTCGGGGAGGAGCCCCACCGTGTAGCGGACCCCCAGGTCGTACGGGACGGAGTCGAACCCGCAGGCGTGCACGAGGCGTGCGCCCGAGGCGCGGGCCGTCGCATCGTGCCGCACGTACATCCGGTCGATGAACTCCGTCTCACCGCTCAGATCGACATAGTCGGTGCCCGCCGCGGCGCAGGCCGCCACCAGGGGCTCGCCGTGGAGCAGATACGGGCCGACGGTCGTCACCAGTACCCGGGTCTCGGCGGCGAGGTCGCGCAGCGAGCCCGGATCGCTGCTGTCGGCCCGCAGCAGCGGCAGGTCGGCACAGGACGGGTCGGACTTCGCCAGTCGGTCGCGCAGCTGCTCCAGTTTGGCGGTGCTGCGCCCGGCGAGTGCCCAACGGCAGCCTTTGGGGGCGTGTGCGGCCAGGTAGGCGGCGGTGAGGGCGCCGGTGAAACCGGTCGCGCCGTAGAGGACGAGGTCATAGGCCCGTCCGGAGGTGTCCTGCCGTGGCATCGCGCATCCTCTCGATCGCTCACTGGCCCTGGAGCCCGGACCCCGGGAGTCGTCGTTGCCCCGTCAATGTCCGCTCCTGGCAGCCCTCTTGGCCGCCCCGTGGGTGCTACGGAGTCTGGCATGCAGTCTTGACAGGGTGTCGAAGCGGGGCCAGATTCACGAATGGCACCGATGACGTAGGACGTCCAATGTCTGGTTCTGCCGGTCGTCGCTCTTCCCCGAAACCGGACCGAACCGTCCGCCGACTGCCGGAGGAGGCCGGGTTGCTGTGACGATGCCCCCCACGGACACCCCTGACCGGGCGCGGAGATGGTGGCAGGAGGTCACCCCGCCCCAGTGGAAGGCGATGTTCGCCGCCTGGATCGGCTACCTCCTCGACGGTTTCGACTTTGTCCTGATCACCCTGGTGCTGACCGAAATCGCCGAGGACTTCCGGCTGAGCACCGCCACCGCCGCCTCGCTGATCTCCGGCGCCTTCATCACCCGATGGCTGGGCGGCGCCGCCCTGGGCGCGCTGGGCGACCGCTACGGCCGCAAGGCCGCCATGATCAACAGCATCCTGCTCTACTCGCTCGGCACCTTCGCCTGCGGATTCGCCTGGGACTACACCAGCTTGTTCGTCGCGCGGCTGGTGATCGGCCTGGGCATGGCGGGGGAGTACAGCGCCGGCGTGACGTATGTGCTGGAGAGCTGGCCCACCCGATGGCGCAACCGTGCCTCCGGATTCCTGATCTCCGGCTACGCGGGCGGCACGGTCCTCGCGGCCGAGCTCTACAAGTGGGTGGTGCCCCACTGGGGCTGGCGCTGGATGTTCTGGATCGGTGTGCTGCCCGTTCTGGTCGCCCTCTGGGTGCGCAGGGCGCTGCCGGAGGCCGGGGACTGGCAGAAGGAGATCGGCGCCACTGCCACCGGTTCGCCAGCGGCGCGTCCGAACCCCTTCCGGCCGTTGTTCACCGGCCGGATCCGCTCCGGGGCCAACGCGGCCCTCGCGGTGGTCGCCTCGGTGGCGCTGTTCTGCGTCTTCACACCCGTCGGCGCGGGATATGTCCCCTGGCTGTCCGCCGTCGCGGCGCTGTGCCTGACCGCTTTCGCCGCCCAGCTCGGCGGCCGGCGCGGATGGCTTTTGTACGTCTCCCTGATGGTGACGGTGTTCTGCGCCTTCCTCTACAGCTGGCCGATCCAGGCCCTGCTGCCCACCTACCTCAAGACCGACCTCGGATACGCCCCCGGCCAGGTCACCGACGTGATGTTCTACGCGGGCTTCGGCACCATGGCGGGCTGCTGGCTGGCGGGCTTCGTTGGCGACCGGCTCGGTACCCGTCGCGCCTACGCCTGCACGCTGCTCGCGTCGCTCGTCTTCGTCTTCCCGGTCTTCGCGATGCAGGACAGCCTCCCGGCGCTCGGTGCGCTGGTCTTCGTGCTGCTCGCGCTCAGTCAGGGCATCTCCGGCATCCTGCCGAAGTACCTCGCCGGTCACTTCCCGACCGCCACCCGGGCCGCCTCAGTGGGCTTCGTCTACAACGTCGGGGCCCTGGGCGGAGCGGTGGCGCCCGTTCTCGGTGCCCATCTGGCCGAAGGCATGTCCCTGGGGCGGGCACTCGCCGTGCTCACCTTCGGGCTGACGCTCGTCGTCATCCTCCTGGTGGGCGGCAATGTCCCCCAGCGGCTGGGGCGTCTGGTGGACCGTCAGGCGCCCGACGATCACCTGGTGCCGGCGGCCGGGGGAGCGGGGGCCCTGCCCGCCACGTCCGGCTCCGCTTCCGGGAAGGCGGCGCCCGACTCGGCATAGCGGCGCCCCGGGCAGCCGGGAGCCGGGCCGTCGCCCGCCGAGAGCCGCCCGCGGTCCGCCGTGCGCAGTCCGCCGTCCGCTGCGGGCGGGCAGCGAGGACAGCAGCGGTGCTGTCGCCCCGTCGCCTGTCGCCGGCTCGGGGCAACGGCGTACCCCCTGGCCGCCGCGGAAGTCGGACAGGGGCGCGGCGAGTTGCCGTCGTACGGGCGCGGACCGGGCCGGACAGGGCGTCAGGTGTCCCTCGGCCGGCTCGCCGTCCGGCGCTCCGCGGGCCGTTGTCAGTGGTCGACGTTAGCGTGGAATGCGTGGGTCGGCCCGCGCGGGAGGAGTGTGCGGCCGGGCGGCATCGCAGGCGGTGCCGGAGGGGGAACGGACATGGAGGAGCGCATGGCGAAGGCGGCCGGGCCGGCGGCGGTGCGGGAGCGGGTGCGGGCGTTCGCGCTCGGCCTTCCCGGGGCCGTGGAGGAGTTTCCCTGGGGCGAGAGCGTCATCAAGGTCAACAAGAAGGTCTTCGTCTTCCTTGGCGTCGACGACGGCAGCCATCCGCTCGGGGTCACGCTGAAACTCAAGGACCCGGAGGCGCATGCCCATGCGCTGACCTCGCCCGGCGCCCGGCCGGCGGGCTACGGCCTGGGCAAGTCCGGATGGGTGCAGGTCCCCCTGGAGGAGCCGGACGCTCCGCCGGCCGAGTTGCTCTGCGACTGGGCGGAAGAGTCCTATCGCGTCATAGCCCCCAAGAAGCTCATCGCCGAGCTTGACGGGGCATAGCGGCGCAGCGGCGGCAGGCGCGCGAAAGGCCCGTGACGGCGAGGGCGGTTGAGCCTCGTCGGCGCGGGCCTTTTCCGTGGTGGCCACTTGGCACGGGGGTCTTGTGGAAAGTGGAACACGTTCTTAACATCACGAGTGTTACATCAGAAGTGTCACAGTGCGGAAAGGCATGGGGCGCGATGGCAGAGCCAGGCAACGGCCCACTGAGCGGGGTGCGGGTGGTCGAACTCGCGGGCATCGGCCCCGGCCCCTTCGCGGCCATGCTCCTGGCCGACCTCGGCGCCGATGTCGTCCGTGTCGACCGGCCCGGAGGCGCGGGGCTGGGCATCGATCCGGCCTACGACATCACCAACCGCAACAAGCGCTCCGTGCTGGTGGACCTGAAGAGCCCCGATGGGGTGGCGCAGGTGCTCGAGCTGGTCGAGCGCGCCGATGTGCTGGTGGAGGGGTACCGCCCCGGGGTGGCCGAGCGGCTGGGGGTGGGCCCCGAGGAGTGTTTGACACGCAACCCCCGGCTGGTCTACGGGCGGATGACGGGGTGGGGGCAGGAGGGCCCGCTCGCCGACACCGCCGGACACGACATCGGCTACATCGCCATCACGGGCGCGCTCGGCATGATCGGCCCGCCCGACGGCCCGCCCGCCGTCCCGGCCAACCTCGTCGGTGACTACGCCGGCGGCTCCCTCTACCTCGTCATCGGTGTCCTCGCCGCTCTCCAGCACGCCCGTACCGAGGGCGGAAAGGGCCAGGTCGTGGACGCCGCCATCGTCGACGGCACGGCTCATCTGACGGCGATGATCCACGGGATGCTGGCGGCCGGCGGCTGGCAGGACCGGCGCGGCGCCAATCTGCTCGACGGCGGGACGCCGTTCTACGGGGCCTACGAGACCGCCGACGGTGGCCATATGGCGGTCGGCGCGCTGGAGAAGCGGTTCTACGGCGAGTTCATCCGCCTGCTGGGGATCGAAGAGGAGGCCCCCAGCCGCGACGACCTCGCCGCGTGGGATGAGCTGCGTACCGTCATCGCCGCCCGCTTCAAGACCCGTACCCGCGAGGAGTGGACGGCCGTTTTCCAGGAGTCCGACGCCTGTGTGGCGCCCGTGCTCTCCCTGCGCGAGGCCCCGCGGCATCCGCACCTCGCCGCCCGCGGCACCTTCGTCGAGCACGGTGGGATCACCCAGCCCGCGCCCGCGCCGCGCTTCTCGCACACGCCCGGCGCGGTGCGCAGACCGCCGGCGCTGCCCGGCGCGGACACCGAAGAGATCGCCCGCGACTGGCAGGCCCCGGGCCTCCTCGCCCCGTTGCCGAGCGCCTCGTCGCCGGCCGCCCCCGCCCCGCCCGCCGGCCCGAGCCGCACCGAGCAGAAGGACACCGCCGGCTGATGGAACGCGTCCTGACGCTCCGGTATGCGGCCGGCCCCCGCCAGGCCGCAGACGGGGCTGCCGCCCTCGCCGTGGCCGGCCTCGGTGCCCATTGGGCCCGCAGGGGCCGGGCGGGACGCATTCCGCGACCGGAAGCCGCTCTGCGGGCCCGCGGGTACGTCCACGACCGGACCGGGGGCTTCCGGGAGGCGGGCGGGACGAGGCTTCACCACCGCCCCGTAGGGCCGGAGCCCGCCGAGTTCACCGAGACCGCAAGCACTGGCTCCGAGGAGGGCCCGCAGACATGACCGCGCAGATGAAGCGCCAGATCTTCACCGAGGACCACGAGGCCTTCCGAGGGATCGTGCGGACCTTCCTCGCCAAGGAAGTGACGCCCCATTACGAGCAGTGGGAGAAGGACGGCATCGTCAGCAGGGACGCCTGGCGGGCGGCCGGCAAACAGGGGCTGCTGGGGCTGGACGTGCCGGAGGAGTACGGCGGGGGCGGGCAGCACGACTTCCGCTACAGCGCGGTGCTCGCCGAGGAGTTCACCCGGGCCGGCGCCGCCGGGCTCGCCGTGGGACTGCACAACGACATCATCGGCCCCTATCTGACGACCCTCGGCACCGAGGAGCAGAAGCGCCGCTGGCTGCCCGGCTTCTGCAGCGGCGAGATCATCACCGCCATCGCCATGACGGAGCCCGGCGCCGGCTCCGACCTGCAGGGCATCCGCACCCACGCCGAGGACGCCGGCGACCACTGGATCCTCAACGGTTCCAAGACCTTCATCTCCAACGGCATCCTCGCCGACCTGGTCATCGTCGTGGCGAAGACGACGCCGGAGGGCGGGGCGCACGGTCTGAGCCTGCTGGTCGTCGAGCGCGGTATGGAGGGCTTCGAGCGGGGCCGCAACCTCGACAAGATCGGCCAGAAGTCCCAGGACACCGCCGAGCTGTTCTTCCACGACGTCCGCGTCCCCAAGGAGAATCTGCTCGGCGAGCTGAACGGCGCCTTCGGCCATCTGATGACCCACCTCGCCCAGGAGCGGATGGGCATCGCCGTCGCCGGTATCGCCGGCGCCGAGCACCTGCTGGAGATCACCAGCCAGTACGTCAAGGAGCGCGAGGCGTTCGGACGGCCGCTGGCCAAGCTCCAGCACATCCGCTTCGAGATAGCCGAGATGGCCACCGAATGTGCCGTCACCCGCGCGTTCCTCGACCGCTGTATCGCCGACCACTCGGCCGGCGAGCTGGACGCGGTGCATGCCTCGATGGCCAAGTGGTGGGCCACCGAGCTGCACAAGCGGGTCGCCGACCGCTGTCTGCAACTCCACGGCGGCTACGGCTATATGGCGGAATACCGCGTGGCCAGGGCCTTTACCGACGGCCGTATCCAGACGATCTACGGAGGGACCACCGAGATCATGAAGGAGATCATCGGCCGCTCCCTGCTCGGCTGACCCCGGACCGCCCCCGGTCCCCACCCGCTGCCCCTGCCTCCACCCTCATGCGAAAGGCTTGTTGACTTGAGTACCGAAGCGTACGTATACGACGCGATCCGCACCCCGCGCGGCCGCGGCAAGGCCAATGGCGCACTGCACGGCACCAAGCCGATCGACCTGGTCGTCGGCCTGATCCACGAGGTACGCCGCCGCTTCCCCGGCCTCGACCCGGCCGCCGTCGACGACATCGTGCTCGGCGTCGTCGGCCCGGTCGGCGACCAGGGCTCCGACATCGCCCGGATCGCGGCGATCGCCGCCGGGCTGCCCGACACCGTCGCCGGCGTACAGGAGAACCGCTTCTGTGCCTCGGGCCTGGAGGCCGTCAACATGGCCGCCGCCAAGGTGCGTTCGGGCTGGGAGGACCTGGTCCTGGCGGGCGGTGTGGAATCCATGTCGCGGGTCCCGATGGCTTCGGACGGCGGCGCCTGGTTCGCCGACCCGATGACCAATTTCGACACCAATTTCGTCCCGCAGGGCATCGGTGCCGACCTGATCGCCACCCTTGAGGGCTACTCGCGGCGCGATGTCGACGAATTCGCCGCGCTCTCCCAGGAGCGCGCCGCCGAGGCATGGAAGGACGGCCGCTTCGAGCGCTCCGTCGTCCCGGTACGCGACCGCAACGGCCTCGTCGTCCTCGACCACGACGAGCACATGCGTCCCGGCACCACCGCCGACTCCCTGGGCGGCCTCAAGCCGTCCTTCGCCACCATCGGCGACGCGGGCGGCTTCGACGCGGTCGCCCTGCAGAAGTACCACTGGGTCGAGAAGATCGACCATGTCCACCACGCCGGCAACTCCTCCGGCATCGTGGACGGCGCGGCGCTCGTCGCCATCGGCTCCAAGGAGGTCGGTGAGCGCTACGGCCTGACCCCGCGGGCCCGCATCATCTCCGCCGCGGTCTCCGGCTCCGAGCCCACGATCATGCTCACCGGCCCCGCCCCCGCCAGCCGTAAGGCCCTCGCCAAGGCCGGGCTGACCATCGACGACATCGACCTCGTCGAGATCAACGAAGCCTTCGCCGCCGTCGTGCTGCGCTTCGTCAAGGACATGGGCCTGAGCCTGGACAAGGTCAATGTCAACGGCGGCGCCATCGCCATGGGCCACCCCCTCGGCGCCACCGGCGCGATGATCCTCGGCACCCTGATCGACGAGCTGGAGCGGCAGGACAAGCGCTACGGCCTGGCCACCCTCTGCGTCGGCGGCGGTATGGGCATCGCCACCGTCGTCGAGCGCCTCTGACCGCCCGTCCCATCCCCCTTACGGAGAAGCCACAGTGAGCGAGTCCCCTGCGTCGTCGACCATCCGCTGGGAACAGGACGAGACCGGCATCGTCACCCTGGTCCTGGACGACCCCGACCAGTCCGCCAACACCATGAACAACGCCTTCAAGGCCTCCCTGACCGCGGTCGCCGACCGCCTGGAGGCCGAGAAGGACAGCGTCCGCGGCATCATCTTCACCTCCGCCAAGAAGACCTTCTTCGCCGGCGGCGACCTCCGTGATCTGATCGCCGTCACCCCCGACAAGGCCCAGCAGGCCTTCGAGGCGGGCAACGGCATCAAGCGCGACCTGCGCCGCATCGAGACCCTCGGCAAGCCCGTCGTCGCCGCGATCAACGGCGCCGCGCTGGGCGGCGGTTACGAGATCGCGCTGGCCTGCCACCACCGCATCGCCCTCGACACCCCCGGCACCAAGATCGGCCTGCCCGAGGTCACCCTCGGCCTGCTGCCCGCCGGCGGCGGCGTCACCCGTACGGTGCGGCTGCTCGGCATCGCCGACGCGCTGCTGAAGGTGCTGCTCCAGGGCACCCAGTACAACGCCACCCGCGCCAAGGACGCCGGGCTGATCCATGAGGTCGCGGCCACCCCCGAGGAACTGCTCACCAAGGCCCGCGCCTTCATCGAGGAGCACCCCGAGTCCCAGCAGCCCTGGGACGTCAAGGGCTACCGCATCCCGGGCGGCACCCCGGCCCAGCCGAAGTTCGCGGCCAACCTCCCGGCGTTCCCCGCCAACCTCAAGAAGCAGCTCAACGGCGCGCCCTACCCCGCACCGCGCAACATCCTCGCCGCCGCGGTGGAGGGCTCACAGGTCGACTTCGAGACCGCGCAGACCATCGAGGCGCGCTACTTCGTCGAGCTGGTGACCGGCCAGATCTCCAAGAACATGATCCAGGCGTTCTTCTTCGATCTGCAGGCCGTCAACTCAGGCGCCAACCGCCCCAAGGGCATCGAGCCCCGCCCGGTGAAGAAGGTCGCGGTCCTCGGCGCCGGCATGATGGGCGCGGGCATCGCCTACTCCTGCGCCAGGGCCGGAATGCAGGTCGTCCTCAAGGACGTCTCCCTGGAGGCGGCGCAGAAGGGCAAGGCGTATTCGGAGGGCCTGCTCGACAAGGCGCTCTCCCGGGGCCGTACGACCGAGCAGCAGCGCGATGAGCTGCTGGCGCGCATCACGCCCACGGCCGAGCCGACCGACCTCGCGGGCTGCGACGCCGTCATCGAGGCGGTCTTCGAGGACGTGGGCCTCAAGCACAAGGTCTTCAAGGAGATCCAGCACCTCGTCGCGCCCGACGCGCTGCTGTGCTCCAACACCTCCACGCTGCCCATCACCCTGCTGGCCGAGGGCGTCGAGCGCGACCAGGACTTCATCGGACTGCACTTCTTCTCGCCGGTCGACAAGATGCCGCTGGTGGAGATCATCAAGGGCGAGCGGACCGGTGACGAGGCACTGGCCCGCGCCTTCGACCTGGTCCGCCAGATCAAGAAGACCCCGATCGTCGTCAATGACTCGCGCGGCTTCTTCACCTCCCGCGTCATCGGCCACTTCATCAACGAAGGTGTGGCGATGATCGGCGAGGGCCTCGACCCGGTCTCGGTCGAGCAGGCCGCCGCCCAGGCCGGCTACCCGGCCAAGGTGCTGTCCCTGATGGACGAGCTGACCCTCACCCTTCCGCGCAAGATCCGTGAGGAGACCAAGCGGGCGGTCGAGGAGGCCGGCGGCACCTGGCAGCCGCACCCGGCCGACGCGGTCATCGACCGGATGGTCGACGAGTTCGGCCGGCCCGGCCGCAGTGGTGGCGGGGGCTTCTACGAGTACGGCGAGGACGGTAAGCGCACCGGTCTGTGGCCGGGGCTGCGCGAGCACTTCACCACGAAGGACGCCGCCGTTCCGTTCATCGACATGCAGGAGCGGATGCTCTTCTCCGAGGCGCTGGACACCGTCCGCTGCTTCGAGGAGGGCGTGCTCACCTCCGTCGCGGACGCCAACATCGGCTCCATCCTGGGCATCGGCTTCCCGGGCTGGACCGGCGGCGTGATCCAGTACATCAACGGCTACCAGGGTGGGCCGGGGCGGGAGGAGCTCATCGGGCTGCCCGGCTTCGTGGCCCGCGCCCGTGAGCTGCAGGAAGCCTACGGAGACCGGTTCGCGCCGTCCGCGCTGCTGGTCGAAAAGGCCGAGAAGGGCGAGAAGTTCAGCGACTGACCGGTCATGGGGGCGGGCCCCGGCGGCCCGCCCCCGTCACCCCTCGGGGGTGCGGCTCTCCTGGCTCCGGTCGCCCTCCATGCCGAACGACTCCCGCAGCTCCTGCTTCATCGACCGCTGGAAGGCGGTCACCAGTGCCTGCACCACCATCGGCTGCATATGGGCCGAGAGCGACTTCATCCGCGCCATCTCGTCCTCGTCCGGCCCGCCACCCCGGTTCGGCTCCCACACCTCGTCCTTGAAGAGCCGGCTCAGCTCCCGGGCCGCCGAGCGGGTGTGCTCGATGACCACGCTGCGCGCCGCGAGGATGGTCTCCAGCGAGATCGGGACGTCCAGCAGCCGGGTGCCCAGGTGCAGCAGACCCGGGTCGACGCGGAAGACCCGGGGATCATCGGTGCGTACGAGCACACTCATGGCCGCCAGCCGGTCCAGATCCTCCTCGGTCAGCGCCCTGCCGACCCGCCGCTCCAGCTGGTCCCGGGTGGCGTCCTCGGCCTTGTCCGGGATCCAACTCGCCACCAGTGCCCGGTGGATGGCCAGATCCTGGGCGCTCAGATCGGGCGGCAGCTGCTCCAGATAGCGTTCGATCGCGGACAGCGTCAGGCCCTGGTGCTGGAGCTCCTCGATGAGGGCGAGCCGCGAGAGGTGGTCCGGTCCGTAGCGGCCGACCCGGCGGGGACCGATCTCCGGCGGCGGTAGCAGACCGCGTGTGCTGTAGAAGCGGATCGTGCGGACCGTGACGCCGGCGCGGGCGGCCAGTTCGTCGACCGTCAGGTCGGTGGCGGGCTCCATCATGTTCAACAGTATTGCTGTCTCACCACTCGTGTGAAACCTCCTGGACCAGGTCCGTCACCGGGTCGCCGAGCAGTACGGCCCCGCCGCGTTCGAGGAAGCCTGGCGGCCGGTGCCGGGCCGGGCATCGTGATCATGAATGCCTGAGGGCTGACCGGGACGACCGGGGTGTGTACGACGAACGGTCCGGGCGACTTCCGGCCGGCCGTATCTGATCGCGCTGCTGGTCCTGGACGCGGAGCAGACCGGACATTCCGACGCGCGGGCAGAGGTGGAGTGGGTTGTCGCTGAGGCAAACAAAAATCTCAACCGGTCCGAACAGGTCAAGAATTTCCCCTTGCCGGGCGAGGAATAGAGTCCGGAATCGGGTGAACTGACGCCCTCCTTGAAATTGCAGTGCCGGGAAATTCACTGCAAATACGGACAAATCTTGGATGGCCTGTACACGCTGTGATCTTGCCCACAGACGGGGGAGCACTCTTCAGGGAAGGTGTGCCGTCGGCCGTCCGCGCGATCCGCGGACTTCTAGGCCATGGCTTCAGCGCCTGCCCGAAAGCGAGATGCACCACCAGTGAGCACAGAAACCGTCACCGAGACAGCCCACGGGTCACCTGACGGGGGGCGTGGCACGCAGCAAGATGCGGGCGACGCGGGCTATAGCAAGGGCCTCAAGGGCCGGCATGTGAACATGATCGCCATCGGTGGAGCGATCGGTACCGGCCTCTTCCTGGGCGCCGGTGGCCGACTGCACTCCGCCGGACCCGCGCTGGCCATCGCCTACGCGGTCTGCGGTCTCTTCGCCTTCTTCGTCGTCCGTGCGCTGGGCGAGCTGGTGCTGCACCGTCCGTCGTCCGGTTCGTTCGTCTCCTACGCCCGTGAGTTCCTGGGGGAGAAGGGCGCCTACGTCGCCGGCTGGATGTATGTCGTCAACTGGTCGACGACCGGTATCGCCGACATCACCGCGATCGCCCTCTACACCCACTACTGGAGCCTGTTCACCGATATCCCGCAGTGGGTCATGGCGCTCATCGCGCTCGCGGTCGTGCTGACCGTGAACCTGATCTCGGTGAAGATCTTCGGTGAGCTGGAGTTCTGGTTCGCGATCATCAAGGTCGCGGCGCTGGTGATCTTCATGTTCATCGGCATCTTCCTGCTGGCCACCCAGCACCCGGTCGGCGGCCACACACCAGGGCTGGATCTGCTCACCGACCACGGCGGGCTCTTCCCGACCGGTCTGCTGCCCGTCGTGATCGTCCTCCAGGGCGTGGTCTTCGCCTACTCCGCGGTCGAGCTGGTCGGTGTGACCGCCGGTGAGACCGACCAGCCGGAGAAGGTCGTGCCCAAGGCCGTCAACTCCATCATGTGGCGAGTGGGCGTCTTCTACGTCGGCTCGGTGATCCTGCTGGCGATGCTGCTGCCGTGGAACAAGTACGTCGGCGGCGAGAGCCCCTTCGTCACGGTGCTGTCCAACGTCGGTGTGCCGGCGGCGGGCGATGTGATGAACCTCGTGGTGCTGACCGCGGCGATGTCCAGCCTGAACTCCGGGCTCTACTCGACCGGCCGCATTCTGCGCTCCATGTCGATGGCGGGCTCCGCGCCCAAGTTCGCCGGCCTGATGAACCGCAACCAGGTGCCGTACGGCGGCATCATGCTCACCTCCGCGGTGTGTGTGCTGGGTGTCGGGCTCAACTACGTCATGCCGGGCGAGGCGTTCGAGATCGTGCTGAACATCGCGGCGCTGGGCATCATCAGCACCTGGTGCACGATCATGGTCTGTCACATGGTGTTCGTGCGCCGGTCGAAGGAAGGCCTGGTCGACCGCCCGCGCTTCCGGCTCCCCGGCACACCGGTCACCGATATCGCCACCATCGCCTTCCTGCTCGGTGTCATCGTCCTGATGTGGTTCGACGACGGTGTCGGCCGCCAGACCGTGATGCTGATCCCGGTCCTCGCCATCGCGCTGGTCGGCGGCTGGTTCGCGGTGCGCGGCCGGGTCAGCCGGATCGCCGCGGAACGCGAGCTGTCCAAGTAGTCACGCACCAGCGACGCCTGCGTCATCAAGGGCGGTCGCGGAGGCCGGAGGGCCTTCGCGACCGCCCTTTCGCGTCGGCGGATCCGGGCGCGGGCGGCGGGCCCCGGGCCGCCCGCGCCCGGTGCGGGATACCGGTGACGGTCAACGACCACTGAACCCTGTCCGCCGTCCCCCGACCCCGTCCGCCCACCGCTCAGCGGGTAGCGATCGGATGACCACCACCGAAACCGGCCAGGGGTGTATCTGGGTACACCCCTGCACGGCATCCAGACGCAATGGCGGCGGACCCGCCGGACGGCATCGTCGGTGCCATGCGAAGAAAACCTGTCGACATCAAGGCGATGGCCTTGTTCCTCACCGTTGCCTTTCTGGCGGCCGGGGTGCTGGGTGCGCTCCAGCCCGCGACCCGGATACCCGGTGAGGTCATCCAGCTGACACAGTTCGGACCCGCGCTCGGGGTGGGGCTTGCCGCGCTGCTGTGGCCGGGGCGGGTACGGGAAGTGCTCGCCGGCCCGGAGCCGGACCGCAGCGGTCGGGGGGTGCTCCTGCTCGTCACGGCGCCTGTGATCATCGCGCTGAGCGTCCTTGCGTATGCGGCACTCACCGGGGACGCGCACTCTGCGCGCCCGGGTGCCCCGTTCCTGCTGATCGCCGTGGCGCAGCTGATCGGCGCGTGCGGCGAGGAGATCGGGTGGCGTTGCTTCCTGCAGCCGCTGCTGCGCACCCGCCTCGGTCCCCTTGCGGCGTCGGTCACGGTAGGGGTGGCGTGGGGTGTCTGGCACGTCCAGGTTTTCGCGAGACACCCTGTGTACGCGGGGGCGTTCATCACGGCGGCCGTGTCCATGTCGGTGGTGATGGGGTGGGCCCTTGAAGGGGTGCGGGCTTCCAGGCTCCTGCTCGCAGGGGGCTTTCACGCTCTGATCAACCTCGGCATGCTGCTGTTCATGGACGAAGAGTCCGGCGCGGTGCTCCCCATGGTGCTGTTCGGCGCCTCGTGCCTGGCAGCGGCGGGACTGTGGACGTGGCGGAGCGCGGGCAGGCAGCGGTCGGCGGGGTCGTCGGCACCGGCTAAGATCCCCCCGGTCATGGACGATGTTCGATAATCCACGCACGGGCGCCTCCCGCGCCTGTGTCGCCGTCGGCCGGTGCCAGTTGGCGAGCCTGCACGCCCTCGCGGTGTCGGCGATGGGCTCGTTGGTGGTACTCGCCCTGTTGCTGGTGCCCGTGGGCGTGGGCTTCCGGCTGCTGCCACCCGCCGCACGGGCGCTGCGCGTACTGTCCGATCGCTCCCGTTCACGCGCCGAACGGTGGACGGGTGTCCGTATTGGCCCACCCGAGCCGTTGCCCGTGGACCGTGCCCTCAACGCCCGCAAGAGGTCGGGCGCGATCATCGCTGACGAGGGGTTCTGGCGCGACCTGGCGTGGGCCTGGCTGGAGCCGGTGATCGGCGGGCTCCTCGTCGCCGTACCCCTCGCCCTGATCGAGTACGGGGCATTCGGCGCGCTGGTGCAGCCGTTCATCTGGCGTCTCATCAACGATGGCAACTGGTACGCGTTCATCCCCGTGCACAGCACCGCGACCATGTGCGGCGCGCTGGTGCTGGGCCTCGCCTTCATGGCCGTCGGGCTGCTGGCCGCCCCCGCCACGCTCCGGCTGCACAGCCGCGTGAGCCGGCCGCTGCTTTCCGCGCCGCGCAGCAGCCGGCTCGCCCAACGGGTCGAGCGGCTCACCGACACCCGTGCCAGGGCTCTGGACGCTCAGGCCGCCGAACTGCGGCGCATCGAGCGGGACCTGCACGACGGGGCACAGGCGCGGCTGGTCGCCCTGGGGATGACGCTGGACCGTGCCACCCGCCTCATGGAGACGGACCCGGCGGCGGCGCGCGAGCTCCTGCTGGACGTCCGTCGCACGTCCGAAGGGGCCTTGCAGGACCTGCGCGAACTGGTGCACGGCATCCATCCGCCGGTCCTCGCCGACCGGGGCCTGGGCGACGCCGTCCGGTCGCTGGCGCTCGACAGCTTCCTCGACGTCCACGTCGAGACCCGGCTGCCGGGCAAGCTCCCGGCACCGGTCGAGTCCGCCGCCTACTTCGCGGTGAGCGAGGCGCTGGCGAACGCGGCGAAGCACTCCGGGGCCCGCGAGGTCGGCGTCGCCCTGACCTACGAGAACGGCTCGCTGCGCGCCACCGTCACCGACGACGGTCACGGCGGCGCCGACCCCTCACGGGGCACCGGACTGGCCGGTGTGCGACAGCGATTGGATACCTTCGACGGCACCCTCGACCTGCACAGTCCGCAGGGCGGACCGACCACCGTGACAATGGAGATTCCGTGCGCGTTGTCCTCGCCGAAGACCTCTTCCTCCTGAGAGACGGGCTGATACGCACGCTCCAGGAACACGGCTGCGAGGTGGTCGCGGTCGACAACGGCCCGTCTCTGCTGCGCGCGCTCCTCGCAGAGGGGGACTCGGCGCCGGATGCCGCCGTGGTCGATGTGCGGCTGCCGCCGACCTTCACCGACGAGGGCCTGCAGGCCGCACTCGAAGCCCGTCGCCGCCGGCCCGGACTGCCCGTCCTCATCCTCTCCCAGTACGTCGAGCAGCTGTACGCGCACGAGCTGCTGGCCGGGGGCGAGGGCGCCGTCGGATATCTGCTCAAGGACCGGGTCACCCACACCGAGCAGTTCATCGACGCGGTCCGCCGGGTGGCTGCCGGCGGCACAGTGATGGACCCTCAGGTCATCTCCAAGCTGCTGTTGCGCAGCGACGCCCGGGGCAGGATCGGCACCCTGACACAGCGCGAGCGGGACGTCCTGGAGCTGATGGCCGAGGGCAGGTCCAACGCCGCCATCGCCGGCGGCCTGCACATCAGCGAGAGCGCCGTCGCCAAGCACACCGCGAGCATCTTCACCAAGCTCCGGATCGACCCGTCGGCGGACGACAACCGCAGGGTGCTGGCCGTCCTGGCCTATCTCAAACGCTGAGGCGCTTTCGCGCGGAGCCCGGCAGGCTGCCGCCGACGGGCCCTCGCCGGTGTGCGGCAACCAAGGCCTGGCCTCCAGGGGGCCACGGGTGCCGAAGGAGTAGGGGTGGCCCGCACAGCAGGGACCCGCCGTCCCTGACCGACCGGCCGCCGTGGTGTGACGAGACAGCGTCCTCAGGTGTCCGTGAGGACCGCGCCGCGGGTCGCGTGCACGGCGGCCAGGGCGGTGACGGTGCTCTGGGTCCAGGACATCATCGTCCGTTCGCGGTGTGACGGATCGTCGTGGGCCGGGCGGCCGAACGCGCCGCAGGAGCTCTGCTGGGCGAGGAGAAAGGAGATGGCGTCGCGGGTGATGCGGTGCTGGGCCTGCCCGGCGCGGGCCGAGTCCCGGACGAATCCGGCGATGTGTCCCAGGTGATAGTCCTTCCAGGCACCGGGCAGCTCGGTGACGGCCGTCTCCGGCGCCGGGTGCGGAGCCTCGGCCCCACCGGTCAGGGCGGTCGCACGCTGCGGGGTGAGCAGCCCCAGACCGACGAGGCGCTGCACGTTGTGCGCTGCCTGTGGCGGCACCCGGTCCAGGAGTTCGACGGCGGCGGCGGTGGACTTGAGGAACAGGTCGAGCGAGGCGCAGGTGATTCCGTGGGTCCGCAGACCGTTCGCGAACTCGCCGACGACCTCCATCCCGTGTCCCTGCCACACCTCCGCGTCGGCGTCCGCGAGACGTTCGGAGAAATCGAGGAGCAGGGGCCGGGCGAGCTCGGGTTCCCCCAGGGCCTCGGCCGCATGCGCGACGGCCGCCGCCGCGGGCAGCGACGCCGCCGGGGCGTGGCGCCGGCTCGTGTCCGCCAGCCACACCACTGCCCGCCGCAGCGGCTGCTCCACGGCCTGGCGGGGCTTCGGCGCGGCCGGCCGAGGCCTCCGCACCACCCTGGGACTCCGGTCCAGCAGCGCGGCCAGGGCCGCGACGATGGTGGTGTGATACCCGGTGGCCCAGTGCCGGTACGCCTCGTCGCCGTCGGCGAGTCCGGGGTGGACCACCCCGGGCGGCCCGTTGACCCGCCCGTCGGCCTCTTGCACCGCCGTGAGGAACTCCCATGCCCGGCGGCCTTCCTCGGAGTCCCGCACCCCGAGGCACAGCAGACAGCACAGAAGTTCCCCGACCAGGTCGGCATTCTGCTGGCCGAGGGTGAGGACGAGGAGCGCTTCGAGCAGCTCCACCACCGTGTCCGGATGGAAGTCCCGTGGCCAGCGGGGCTCGCGGAGACCGAAATCCGTGGCGTAGAAGAGCGTGTGGGTGAGGGCGTAGATGTCGCGGTCGGTGAGCTTGACGACATTCGGGCGGTTGCAGAGCAGGGTGAACGGCAGGACATCGTCCACGGCGGGCAGCGTGTGCGGGACATCGCACAGCTCCAGGGTGTGCAGCAGATCGAGCTGCCGGTACGGGATCCGCTCGAAGGCCGCCGCATATCCTCCGGCCGCGGCCTGAGTGATCAGCTGCCGGAACTCCGGGTCCTCACGGCCGCAGAGCCGGAGCGCCGCATAGGTCCCCGCATACAGCAGGAGGGCGGCTTCGTCCCGGGCGATCAGTTCCCGGTAGGAGGGGCGGGCCGCGATCTCCTCGACCTGATCGAGGAGGGCGGCGTAGTCGCCGTCCAGGGCTTCCGGGTCGAGGCGCGCCCGCAGTCCCACGAGGAATGCGGTTTCGATGAGGGCCTTGCGGGCGAACAGCACCCGGCCCGGGGCCGCTTCGGCCGGGTCGATCAGAGTGCGGCGCGCAGCGAGCCAGGCGACTGCCCGGGTCTCCACCGCGCGCCTTTGTGACGATCCGTCACCGGGCTGCGTCGTGTTCATGAGATGCCTCCCGGCGATCGGCGTGGTCAATGGCTCAGTTGCCCGCGGCGGAGTCGTCTTCCGCGACCTGGTTGGCGACTACGAGCACGTACCGCTCCCAGGCGAGTACGTAGCCGGCCACATCGTCGAGTTGGCTGACCTGGTTGACGACTCGCTCGAGCGGAACGGTGAGGTCGACGAGTCCGCTGGTCCGCAGAAAGTCGAGGGCCTTACGGGCATCGACCGGTGGCGGACAGGGCGGGGGACAGGACATGAGTTGCTCCTTTTGGGTGGTTCGGAAGGACAGTGCGAGTGTCGCGTTCCGTAACGTCCATGTCACTATCCGCGCCTGGTGGGAAAAGTGAGGATTTGATCGCCCCAGCTCAGGGGTTTATCTCGCGGCAAAACCACTCTTGAAGGTGAATGTCGGCTATGAGGTCAAGGTGGTTTTGGTGTGGTGATGTCGCACAGTCGGGTGTCGAGTGGCGACGTACACTTCGCCGGCCGCCCGGCGGGCCTGAAGACGGGAAGGCGTCACGGGTGGCGCATCGAGTGACGGGCGAGCCGCCGTCGGTGCTCGTTCGCCGCCGCCCGTCGGCGGTGTCCGTCCGTGGCGCCGGACCCCTTGCACCCGCTCGCGTCCAACTCGCGTGCCCGCGCGGCCGCTTTGGGTATCCTCCGGACCCAGTGGGGCAATGCCGCAGAGGCGTTGAGGAGTCGACTCACCCGTAGTGGTCCCCGGTGCTCACGCGTCGTGTGGGGGACCCCGGTCCGTCGATCGCGGAGAGTCACCGTATGATGATTAATACCATGAATGCGGTAAAAAATGACCCAAACCCCCCGCCGGTCGGAGGTGTGCTCTGGTCGCTGGCCGGGGACATCCGCATGCTGCTGACCCTGCCGCCCGCGCTGGCCATGCAGGTCGCCCACCCGGCGGTGGGCGCCGGTGTGGACGACCACTCCGTCTTCCGTACGGACCCCTGGGGGCGCGGCGAGCGGTCGCTGGCCTCGTTGCAGCTGTGGGTGTACGGAGGGGAGGCCGCGGCCGCGGAGGGGCGGCGGCTGCGAGCGCTGCACCGGACCATCCAGGGGACCGACGCGCACGGCCGCTCCTACCATGCGCTCACCCCCGCCTACTACGCCTGGGTGCACGCCACGGGCTACCCCGTCTTCCGGCACGCGCAGCAGTATCTCGGGCGCCCCTTCACCGAGGCGCAGGAACGAGCGCTGTACGCGGAGTGGCTCCAGGTCGGCCGGGTCCTGGGGATCCATGACCGCGATATGCCGCAGACCATCGAGGAGTTCTGGCCCTACTACCAGAAGGTCCTCGACAACGAGCTCGAAGAGACCGTCGTGGTCAAGGAGTTGCTGGCGACCGACCCGCCGCTGCCGGCTCCCGACCGCGGCCCGCGATGGCTGCGGCTGCTCCTGCGGCTGTCCTGGCCGTGGCTGCGCCCCCGGTTCGCCCGCGTCCGGCGCTTCCTCACGATCGGGCTGATGCCGCCGGACGCCCGGCAGGCCATCGGCCTGGAGTGGACGGACGCTCAGGAGCGCAGGCTGCGACGCCTCGGGCGGGTGGTCCGCGCCGTGGTGCCGGTGCTCCCGGAGCGGCTGCGGTTCATGCCGATCGCGCGCCGGGCCCGGCAGGCGGCGCGCGGGTGACGACGCGGCGCGCGTACGGAGCCGGGAGGTGTCCCGGCTCCGTCCCGTTCAGCGCGCGTCCACCGGCTCAGTGCCCGTGCGTGTCGTGCGTGGCCGCGATCTGCTTCCACGACTTGGGCTCGGCGACCGGAGCCTGCCGGGCGCCGAGGGCCTTCTTGGCCGCGCCCGCCGTGGGCTTGGACGGCTGGAAGAGCCAGGTGTCGAAGAAGCCGGCCAGCTCCTTGCCGGACTTCTTCTCGGCGAACTTCACGAAGTCGGCCACCGAGGCGTTGCCGTACTTGTTCTCCGTCTGCCAGGACTTGAGGATGCCGAAGAAGGCCTTGTCGCCGACCTTGTTGCGGAGCGCCTGGAGGGTCAGCGCGCCACGGTCGTAGACGGCGCCGTCGAACTGGTTCTCCGCGCCCGGGTTGCCCGGCTTGACGGTCCAGAACGGGTCATCGGCGGGGTGCTGGGAGTAGACCCAGTCCGCCAGCTCCTGGGCGGTGCCCTCGCCCTCCTTCTCCGACCACAGCCACTGGCTGTAGGCGGCGAAGCCCTCGTTGATCCAGATGTCCTTCCAGTCCTTGAGCGAGACGTTGTCGCCGTACCACTGGTGGGCCAGCTCATGCACCACGACCGAGACGTTCGTGCCGCGGTCGAAGACCTTCTTGCCGTAGAACGGGCGGGTCTGGGTCTCCAGCGCGTACCCGGCCGGGACGTTCGGGACGTAGCCGCCGACCGCGTTGAACGGGTAGGGGCCGAAGACGCTCTCCAGCCACTCGGTGATCTCGGTGGTGCGCTCGATGCTCGCCTTCGCCGAGCCCTCGTGCGAACCGAGGTCCTTGCTCACGGCGTTGATGACCGGCAGGCCGTTCGCCGTCTTGTCGGTGGTGATGTCGAACTTGCCGACGGCCAGCGTCGTCAGATACGTCGCCTGCGGCTTGTCCGAGCGCCAGTTGTAGCGCGTCCAGCCCAGCTTGGAGGACTGTGAGGCCAGCACACCGTTGCTCAGTGCCTGGGTGCCGTCCGGGACCGCCACCGAGATGTCGTAGGTGGCCTTGTCGGTGGGGTGGTCGTTGCTCGGGAACCACCACACGGCGGCATCCGGTTCCTGCGCCACGACACCGCCGTCCGGCGTACGGGCCCAGGCGCTGTAGCCGTCTATCTTCACCTCGGAGGGCTTGCCCGCGTAGCGGACCACGACGCTGATCTGCTTGCCCTTCTCCAGCGGCGTGGCCGGAGTGACCTCCAGCTCGTGCTTGCCGGAGGTGGCGAAGGAGGCCTTCTTGCCGTTGATCCGGATCTCGCTGACCTTGAGGCCGAAGTCCAGGTTGAAGCGGGAGAGGTCCTGGGTGGTGGTGGCCAGCAGGGTGGCCGTGCCCTCCAGCAGGTCCGTCTTCGGCTGGTACTTGAGCCGCAGGTCGTAGTGGGAAACGTCGTATCCGCCGTTTCCGCTCTCGGGGTAGTAGGTGTCGCCCACACCCGGAGCGCCCGGTGTGAAGTCGGCCGCGGAGGCCGGTACCGCCAGCAGCAGGCTGAGGGCGGCCGCGCCGGGGACGAGGAGTCTGTGACGCACGAGTCCTCCAACTCGTAGGGGGGATGGCTCTGTTCAGACCCTATGTACTGCGCCGGGTCGGCGTCATGTACATGGCCCGATCTGACACATGACCGACATGAACCACCATCCGTCCCTCCGGTCCGCCGTGCTGCGCAGGACCCTTCCGTCACGGTCCGCGGCGGACGACACGGCGATCGCGGCAGGAGATCCCGGGCCGGCCGGGAGGCGAAAAGCGACCCATGGACCTGTTTTCGGCCCCCGGCGGGGCTACCGTGCCCGGACACGCTCTTACGCAGGGGAGTTGAGCCGCGCTACCGTCCGCCCGTGATGAATCCTGCGCGGATCCCCCGCATCCCCTTCACAGTGCTCGCGATGGCAGCCGTCGCCGCCCTGCTGTCCGCCCTGATCGGGCCGGCATCCGCGCACGCGGCGCCCGGCGAGAGCAGACCCGTCTACTCCTACGACCGCGCGATACGCGAATCGGTCTGGGTGGACACACGGCTGGACGGCGACGCGGACGGGAGAACCGACCGCGTCGCCGTCGACATCGTGCGGCCCGCCGAACCCGCCCAACAGGGCCGGCGGATCCCCGTGATCATGGACGCCAGTCCTTACTACTCCTGCTGCGGGCGCGGTAACGAGAGCCAGAAGAAGACCTACGACGACCGGGGCCGGCCGGTCGGCTTCCCGCTCTTCTACGACAACTACTTCGTGCCGCGCGGCTATGCGACGGTCCTGGTCGACCTCGCGGGCACCAACCGCTCGGACGGCTGCGTCGACGTCGGCGGCCGCTCCGACATCCGGTCCGCCAGGGCCGTCGTCGACTGGCTCGGCGGCAGGGGGCGCGCCTACACCTCCCGTACGGGAGGAAAACCCGTGACGGCCGGCTGGTCCAACGGCAGCACCGGAATGATCGGCAAGAGCTGGGACGCCACCATCGCCAACGGTGTCGCGGCCACCGGCGTCAAGGGGCTGAAGACCATCGTCCCGATCGCCGGTATCTCCTCCTGGTACGACTACTACTTCGCCAAGGGCGCCCCGCTCTACGACTCGGGCCCCGACTCCCTCGCCGACGCGGTCGACAGCCCCGAGGCGCGCAAGCGCTGCGCCGCCGTGCAGAAGAAGCTCGCCGACGGCGCGCCCCGTACCGGCGACTGGACCGGTCTGTGGAGCGAGCGCGACTACGTCCGTAACGCGGGCAAGGTCCGCGCCAGCGTCCTCATGGTGCACGGCATGCAGGACCTCAACGTCCGGACCCGGCACGCCGGGCAGTGGTGGGACGCGCTCGCCCGGCACGGCGTCGAGCGCAAGATCTGGCTCTCCCAGACCGGGCATGTCGACCCCTTCGACTTCCGGCGGGGCGCGTGGGTCAAGACCCTCCACCACTGGTTCGACCACTATTTGCTGGGCTACGACAACGGCATCGAACGCACCCCGATGGCCGATATCGAGCGCGCGCCCGGCACATGGTCCACCGACCCGAAGTGGCCCGCTCCCGGCACCACGCCCACCACACTGCGGCCGCGCGGCGGCACCGCGCCCGGTGTCGGCGTCCTGGGGACCCGTAAGGCGCCGCACGGCGCGACCGAGACCTTCACCGACGACCCGAAGCTGAGCGAGGCCGACTGGGCGGCCCGGATCGATGCCCCGACCGCCGCCAAGGCCGGGTTCCGTACCGGGCCGCTGCGCGCGCCGCTGCGGCTGTCCGGCTCCGGCACGGTGACCGTGACCGTCACCCCGAGCACCTCGACCGCCCATCTCTCCGCCGTCCTGGTCGACCTCGGCCCCGACACCATCCGCAACTACGCGGCCGACGGCGAGGGCATCACCACCCTCGACAGGCGCACCTGCTGGGGCGCCGGAACCACGGGCGACACCGGCTGCTTCAAGGAGACCGCCGCCGACACCCAGAAGGTCGCCCACACCGTCTTCAGCCGCGGCTGGGCCGACCTCGGCAACTACGCCGACGCGCACAAGGGCCGCCCGCTCACCCCCGGCAAGCCCTACACCCTCACCCTGGACCTGGCCGCGAGCGATCACGTCGTGCCCGCCGGGCACCGGCTCGCGCTCATCGTGGCCGGCACCGACGCCGGTCTGATCGACCCGCCCGCGTCCACGCCGAAGCTCACCCTCGACCTGTCCCGCACCTGGGCCGAACTGCCGCTGACCGGCGGCGCCCCGGCCTTCGCACGGGCCACCGCGGGCGCACCGGGGCATCCGGACGCCGCGGCGCCGCTGGACGGCATCGCCCCGCCGCCCTCGATCAGCCGGCTGCCGGCCGTGGGATGACCGCCCGGGGCCGCCCCACCGCGGGCGGCCCCACCCGGCCGGCACCACCCCCACGCCACCTCCACCGCTCACCCAAGGGAGGCTCCTCCTCGTGATACCCCGCCCCCACCGCCTCGCCGTGGTGCCGCTGACCATCGGGCTGACGGCCACCCTCGGCGCGACCCCGCCGGCCGCTCCCACCGCCCCGACCGCAACCCCCGCTCCCCGTACGGGATTCGAGACCAGCCATGGCGCCCGCTGGACCGGCCAGGCCGAGGAACAGGATTTCCTCCGGGCCGTCGACCGGGGCTCGGTGCGCGTACGGATCGACCGGATCGGCACCACCGGCCAGGGCCGCCCGGTGCAGCTCGTCCGGATCGGCGCCCCCGCCCCCGACCGCCCGGCGGAGGTCCGCCGCGGCAACTCCGTCCTGCTGATCTGCTCCCAGCACGGGGACGAGCCCTCCGGGCGCGAGGCCTGTCTGACCACCGTCCGCGATCTCGCCTACGCCAAGGACGCGGCCACCCGGCGCTTCCTGGAACGCACCAGCGTGCTGGTCGTACCGACCGCCAACCCCGACGGCCGGGCCGCGGACACCCGGGGCAACGCCGACGGTACGGACATCAACCGTGACCACATCGCCCTCCAGACCGCCGAGGGCCGTGCGATGGCCGAGGTCATCCGCGACTACCGCCCCGACACCGTCTACGACCTGCACGAGTACGGCCCCACGGTCCCGTACTACATGAAGGACGTCCTGTCGCTGTGGCCGCGCAACCTCAACACCTCGGACGGCGTGCACCGCGAAGCGGCCGCGCTCTCCCAGGACTTCGTGCGGCCCGCCGTCCACCGGGCGGGCTTCTCCACCGGTGTCTACGGCATCTGGACCGACCCGGAGACCGGTGATCCCGTCAAGCAGGTCGCCGGCGACGGCCAGGAGCGGATCCTGCGCAACACCGCGGGTGTCAAGGGCTCGGTCGGACTGCTCGTCGAGACCCGGGTCGATGCGCTCACCGAGGCCGAGAAGGCCGACCCCGCGTTCAACAACCGGCGCCGGGTGGACTCCCAGCTGGCCGCCTTGGACGGCGCCTTCACCTTCTTCGACCGGCACCGGTCACGGATCGAGGCGGCCACCACCGCCGCCCGGCTCGCGGGCTATAACGATCACGGTCCGGTCTACCTCGGCGGCGCGGATAACGAACCGGCCACCGACGCACAGATCCTGGCCCATCCGCCTTGCGCCTATCGCCTCGAAGAGAGACAGTTTGCCCAGGTCAGAGAAGAACTGGTGCGGCACGGAGTGGTGTGGCGTCGGGACCGTGACGGCGTCGTCGTGCCGCTGCGCCAGCCGCTGAGGAAGCTCATTCCGCTGCTGTTGGACCAGAGGGCCGGTTATCACCTTACGGTCGCGACGCCCCTCAACGTCTGCCGTCGTGTGGTAGGGGGTAACGGGTAAGGAAAATATGGCCCATTGAAAGGTTGACACGTGTCGGACACAGACAGAAAGTCCGGAGATGGGGGTGGCACGTCATCCGTGACGGATCTCCCCGACGGCCCTCAGGAGAACGGGCCCCCACAGACCGACCGTGTGGTCTTCGGTGTGACCGCGCTGCTCACCCTCGCCTTCATCGGCTGGGGAGCGTCCTCCACCGAATCCCTCAAGAATGCATCGACCTCGATGCTGAACTGGGTGATCGACAATCTCGGCTGGGCGTTCGTCCTCTCCGCCTCCGCATTCGTGATCTTCGCGATCTGGCTTGCGGTGAGCAAATACGGGCGGATCACGCTGGGCAAGGAGGGTGAGGAGCCCGAATTCCGCACCGTGTCCTGGGTCGCGATGATGTTCAGCGCGGGCATGGGCATCGGCCTGATGTTCTACGGCGTCAGTGAGCCGCTGGGGCACTTCACCACCCCGCCGCCGGGCACCGATCCGCAGGACGCCGCCCAGGCGATGGACACGGCGATGGCCACGACGCTGTTCCACTGGACGCTGCACCCGTGGGCGATCTACGCGGTGGTGGGTCTGGCGATTGCTTACAGTTGCTTCCGGCGGGGGAGGCGGCAGACGATAAGCGCGGTGTTCACGCCACTGATCGGCTCCCGGCGGGCGAACGGCTGGGGCGGCCGGGTCATCGACATCCTGGCCATCTTCGCCACCCTCTTCGGCTCCGCGGCCTCACTGGGGCTCGGTGCGCTGCAGATCGGCAGCGGCATCAAGGTGCTGGGCTGGATGGACAGCGTCAGCACCACCCTGCTGGTCGGCGTCATCACCGTGCTGACCATTGCCTTCATCCTGTCCGCGGTCTCCGGCATCGCCAAGGGCGTCCAGATGCTGTCCAACATCAATATGGTGCTGGCGCTGATTCTGGCGGTCTTCGTGTTCGTCGTCGGACCGACGATTCTCATCCTCAATCTGCTGCCGACCTCCCTCGGCTCGTTCATCGGCGAACTGCCGCAGCTGGCGGGACGTACGGAAGCCGGCAGCGGCGACGATGTGGGCGGCTGGCTGCGCAGCTGGACCGTCTTCTACTGGGCGTGGTGGATCTCCTGGACGCCCTTCGTGGGCATGTTCATCGCCCGGATCAGCCGCGGCCGGACGATCCGGCAGTTCATCGGCGGGGTCATCCTCGTGCCGAGCGTGGTCAGCCTGGTGTGGTTCGCGGTGTTCGGCGGCTCGGCCATGAAGCTGCAGGAGTCCAAGCAGCTCAGCGGGTCGAGCACCCCCGAAGGCCAGCTCTTCGATGTGCTGCACCAGTACCCGCTCGCCACGGTGACCAGCGTTCTGGTCATGATCCTGGTCGGCATCTTCTTCGTGTCCGGTGCCGATGCCGCGTCCATCGTCATGGGCACGCTCTCGCAGAAGGGCACCTTCGAGCCGACCCGGCTTGTGGTGATCTTCTGGGGAGTGGTGACCGGTGCGGTTGCCGCGATCATGCTGCTGATCGGTGGCGGATCGGGTGATGCCCTGACCGGACTGCAGAATCTGACGATTCTGGTCGCGGTGCCCTTCATGGTCGTGATGATCGCCATGTGCTGGGCGCTGATGCGCGATCTGCGCAGCGATCCGCTGATCGTGCGTGGCCAGAAGGGCGAGGAAGCCGTCGAGCTGGCCGTGATCGCGGGCCATGAGCAGTACGACGGTGACTTCGAGTTCCAGATCGGACCCGGCGGCACCGGCAACGGTGACGGTACCGGCGAGGACAGCGGTGCCGGAGTCAAAAGCGGCGGCTAGGCCGATTCCGGTGCGTCGCCGTGCGGACCGGGTGCGTTGCCGGACCGGCGCCGCACGATGACGAAGGGGCCTGCTCGCGGCCGGAAGGTCGCGAGCAGGCCCCACGCCTGTTCCGGATCGGGTTACTTCTTGAAGCTGTAGTCCATCAGCTTCTTCGCGTCAGCGGTGCGGTTCTCCACCGAAGAGGAGGCGAGAACCGTGCCGATGACCGTCTTGCCGCCCCGGGTGGCGGCGAAGACCAGGCAGTACTTGGCCTCCGGGCCGGAGCCCGTCTTGACGCCGAGGGTGCCCGAGTAGCTGCCGAGCAGCGCGTTGGTGTTGGTCCACGACATGTAGCGGTAGCCACCGCTCTTCGTCGTGACCTTCTGCTTGGTCGACTTCGTCTTCACGACCGTACGGAACGTGGAGTACTTCATCGCGTTCGAGGCGAGCTTGGTCAGGTCGCGCGGAGTCGAGTAGTTCGCGCCCTTCCCGATGCCGTCGAACGAGTCGAAGTGCGTGTTCGTCAGGCCGAGCGACTTGGCCGTGGAGTTCATCTTGCCGATGAACGACTTGACCCGCGCGTCCCGGGTGGAGCCGCTGCCGAACTTGTCGGCCAGCGCGTACGCCGCGTCGCAGCCGGACGGGAGCATCAGCCCGTACAGCAGCTGGCGGACGGTGACCTTGTCGCCGACGATCAGCCGGGCCGACGAGGCCCAGTCGTTGTCGACGATGTAGTCGCTGTACGCCTTCTGGACCGTCACCTTGGAATCAAGGTTGAGGTTCGGCTGCGCCAGCACCACCCGTGCCGTCATGATCTTGGTGGTGGAGCCGGTGGAGCGCCGGGTGTCCGCGGCCTTGGTGAAGAGGGACTTCCCCGTGCCGTTGTTCATCACGTAGCCGCCCTTGGCGGCGATCGTGGGGGTCTTGAGCGTAGCGGCCTGCGCCGGAGCGGTGAACGCCCCGGCCGTCAGGACGGCTCCCGCGGTGACAGCGACCGCGGATACGCGATGAATGCCCTTAATGCCGTTTTTCAAAGTGGATACTCCAAATACCCCTGCAGTGCGGCCATATAGGAATGGCGCTTGCTCATGAGACGCCTGAGACGGGCGAATGGATGCGCGCTCCGGGCGGTAAATTCCGCTCGTTCGCACACCGCTGGACGATCGGGCGGGTTTCAGGCCTGGCATCGGTGCATTCCCCCGGGTGGACACACAGGTGACTACGGAGAGAACGGTCAGGAGCGGACGGAGATACGGATACGCGGCGAATTCGTGGCCGGGGAAGGCCACGTCGCGGCGGAGGCGGCACCTCCGTAGTTACCCGCGCACCGGTCCGCGCTCCTCCTGGACCGCCCGCACCATCCGCAGCACCTCGTCCGCGCACCCCCACGCCACGGTCACGCCCCCACCGCCGTGCCCGTAGTTGTGGACGCACGGCACACCGCCGGACAGCCGCTCCGCCGCCAGCCGCACCGCCGGGCGGGCCGGGCGCAGCCCCACCTTGTGCGCCAGGACCCGGGCCCGCGCAAGCTCCGGGAAGCGCCGCGCACAGCGGGCCACGATGGCCTCCGCCACCGCCGGATCGGGCTCCAGGGACCAGGCGTTCTCCTGCGCCGTACCGCCGAGCACCAGGCCGTACGGCTGCGGCAGCAGGTACGTGGTGTCGCTCGCCCCGGCGTCGGCGGACACGTACCACTCCTCGATGCCGGGGTTCTCCACGATCACCAACTGCCCCTGGACCGGATGGACTTCCGGATCGGGGACGAGAGCGCGCGCACCGAGTCCCGAGCAGTTGACGACCATGTCCGCCGCCGCTCCGGCCTCCTCCAGCGAGGTGACCTCGCACCGCTCCATGGCCCCGCCCGCGGCCGTCAACCGCCGTTCCAGATAGCGGAGATGGGAGGGCATGTCCACCAGGGGAGTACGGGCCCGCCACCCCGACGCATGGCCCTCCGGGAGCTCCTCCGCCCTTGCCCGCCGCAACCCGGGCACCGCGTCGTACCAGGCGGCCAGACCGTCCTCGGCGCCGTCGCCCGCCTTCCCGGAGGCGCCCCGGCCGCCGCCCGTCGTGGCCGTCATCGTGCCCGTCACCATCCGGGCGCCCGTCTCCTCCGGCCGCCCCGCGAGTGCGGCCAGCACCTGGAAGGAGCGTACGGACCACTCCACCGCCCGCTCGTACGGCTGGATGCGGTACGGCCAGCAGAGTCCGCCCGCCACCGCCGAGGTCGTGTCGCCGGCCGCGTCCCGGCTCAGTACCCGTACCCGGTGCCCGTCCTCGGCCAGTGCGATCGCCGACGTCAGCCCGATCACGCCGCCACCGACCACCCGTATGTCCAGGCTCTCCGTATTGCTCGTCATGCCGGGACGCTAACCGGTGGGGCGGGCGCGGAAAAGGGGAGGACACCGGGGGAGCGGCGCCCTGGCCTGGTGCGGCCGCGCCCGGACCGGGGCGGCTTCGGAACAGAACCGGGCCGGGTGACGGTCCGGACGACGATGGCCCGGGCGCGCCGCCAAGCGCCCTGGATGATGCAGATGCTGCCGCAGTTCCTCACTGCCGCCAAGAGTTTCCGGAGGGCCGCCTCCGCCGTGCGATGAGCGGCCGTGCGCGGCGCCGGGGTCCCGCCCCCGTGCCGCCGGCCGCGCCCGCCTTCCGTACCCGTACCCCCGGTGAACTCCGCCGCGCCCGCCGTCCGCGGGCCCACGCGTGCTGGGACCATCTCTACGCCGCACCGCTGTGGCCGTTGCACGGGGCCAACCTCGGCACCCTGCTGCGCACCTGCGATGCGGTCGGCGCCTGTCTGACCGTGCCGCGGTTCTCCTGGGTGCCCGAGGCGCTGGAGCGCGGCAATACGCTCCGCAGACCCGCCTGTGTGCACTGGACCGGTGATCCGCTGGGCTGGCTGGAGCGGCAGCGCGAACGGGGGCTGCGCGTGGTGGGGGTGGAACTCGCCGACGAGGCGGTGCGGCTGGCGGACCTGCCGGCCGCGCGCGAGCCGACGGTGATGGTCCTCGGGCACGAGCGGCACGGGATTCCGCCCGAGGCGCTGGATCTGCTGGACGAGGTGGTGGAGATCCCGATGGTCGGCACCGGCGCCAGCCTGAATGTGGCGGTGGCGGGGTCGCTGGTGCTGTACCGGCTTGCCGGGTTGTGGTGAGCCGGGGGCCGGTTGACGGGACGGAGTGTTGCCGGTGCCGGGCGGCGTCCACCCGACGGGCGGAGCGGGCAAGGGCGTGGGGTGCGGAGCCGGGCCGGCTGCCCGCCATTCGTTCGTGATCTTGTGGTAACCCCGCGGCAGTGGTGTGGCCCCTTCCGGACCTTAGGCTGGTAGCAGCACCGTCGGCCGATGACGCCCCTCGGATCCCGCTCGCCGCCCGTCCGTACGCCGTCGTCTGAGGAGGCCCATGCTCCGCGCGCCGCGCGCCGTGCCCGCCTGGCTCGCTCACCCCTTCCACTGGCAGCGGCTGCCCGTACCCTGGGCGGCCGTTGCCCGCGGTGCGCTGTGTGCGGGGCCGCTGCTGGGCGCGGGCATCGCGACCGGCCACCCGGCCCCCGGCGTCCTGGCCGGACTCGGCTCGATGCTGGCCGGGGTCAACGACCGCCCCGGCACCCGGCGCACCGGCATCGTCCATATCGGACTGCCCGCCCTCGCCTCGGCGCTCGGCATGCTGATCGGTGCCTCGCTGCGGGCGGCCGACGCGGGCTGGTGGATCGTCCCGGCGCTGTTCGCCGTCGGCTTCGTCTCCGGTGCGGGCAGCGTGGCCGGGCCGGTGCGCTCCAACGCCGGGATGCAGATGCTGGCCACCACCATCCTGGGCGCCGGGATGCCGCTGCCCGGCGCGCCCTGGGCGAAGGCCCTCTATGTCCTGGCGGGCTGCCTCTGGCTGCTTTTGCTGCGGCTCGTCCTGCGCTCGCCCCGTCCGGCGGGCGGGGCGCTCAGCGGCGAGCGGGCCGCGGTCGCCACGGTCTTCGACGCGCTCGCCGACGCCCTGAGTGCGGTCGGCGGGCCCGGTGCCGAGCCCGCCAGACGCCGGCTCACCGCCGCCCTGGACCGCGCCGACGAGGCCCTGCGGCTGCGCCGCCTCACGAGCCGGCTGCTGCGCGGGCCCGCCCGTACGGAAGAACGTCTGCTCACCGAGCGGTTCGCCGCCGCCACCGCGCTGTGCGAGGCCAGCGTGGCGCTGCTGTGGGAGGCCCGCCCGTTGCCGTCCCGGGTGGCGGAGAGCCCCCGTAGGTTCGCCGACGCGCTGCGCACCGGGCGGCCGCCGGGCCGGCTGTCCGCCCCGGAGACCAGCACGGCCGCGCGCGGCGCCTTCGACCAGGCCTTGCTGGACGCCGCGGTCGCGTTCGCCCGGCGGGAGCCCGAGGCCCCGCCGCGGGCGGAGCCGGCACCGTCCGGCCATCCCGTCTGGGCGGCCCGGCCCGTGGCCGTGGTCCGCGGGGCACTGGGTGCCGTCGGCGGGCGGACACGGCGCGGGCGCGGCCTGTTCGGGCCCGCCGGGCGGGACTACGGCCTGCGCGTCGCCGTCTGCATCGCCGCGAGCGCCGCCGTGGCCCTGCTGCTCCGCGCCGACCACTGGTACTGGCTCCCGGCGACCGTCACCTTCCTCGTCAAGCCGGACCTGGGGCCGCTGTTCTCCCGTACGGTCAACCGCTTCGCCGGGACCGTCGCGGGCGTGCTGGTCTTCGCCGGGGCGGGCCTGCTGCTGACCGGTTCGTGGTGGCCCGCGCTGATGGCGGGCGCGGGCGGGGCGCTGCTGCCGTTCGCCACCCGTCACTTCGCCCTGCAGACCGTCGCGATCACCCTCATGGTGCTGTCGTTCGTGCATGTCAGCGGCGATCCGCAGGCCGCCGCCGAGCGGATCGTGGACACCTCCATCGCCTGCGGCATCGTCCTTGTCGTCGGACATCTGCCGCGGCTCGCCGACCCGCGCCGCCGGGTCGGGCACCGCGTCACCTCGGCGCTGCGCTGCACCGAGCAGTTCCTGCGGTACGTACTGGAGTCGGAACCGGGCGCGGACCCCACCCGGCGGCTGGCGCTGCGCCGCACCGCCTACCGGGCGCTGGGGGAGGCCAGGGCGGCGGCGGAGACCGCCGCGGCCGAACTCCTCGCCGCCCGCGACCGCAACCCCGACTGGCTGACCGTCGTCACCGCGGCCGAACGCATCGTGGACGCCGCGACCGCCTGCGCGGTACGCCTCGACCATGGCGCGCACCGCCCGGGCAGGGCCGAGGCCGAGGCGCTGTGCCAGGCGCTGTCGGCGATGGCCGACGCCCTGGAGGACCCGGACCGGCCGCCCGGGCGCGGCCTGTCCGGCCCGGACCTCCCGCCGGTTCCGGACTGCGCCACGCTCACGGATGTGGCCGTGGAACTGGAGCGGATCCGGGGGTACGCGGGGACGGGCTGAGCCGAGGGGCGCGGGGGCGCGAGCCGCCCCATGCCGGAAGGCGGCGCGGTCCGGTCCCGGAGCTTGCGGTGAGTGCCGCGCCGTCCGCCCGGTGTCAGCCGGTGGTCCGGCGCTGGTCGTCGCTGTCCCGGCGCAGTTGGTCGGCGTGGTGGGTGATGCCGTCGATGCGGGCGGCGAGGTCGGGGTGGCCGTGCTCCAGGTGCGGACGGGTGTCGGTCAGCGGGCCGACGAGCTGGGCGGCGTCGTTGTCGCCCAGGGCGTGGCTCAGGCGGCTGATCGAGGGGTGGGCGCCGACGGGCAGGTCGGTGAGCGCGGTGATCTGACCGGCGAGCCTGCGCAGATCGGCGGCGTGGAGCCGGGCCCAGGCGGTGACGGAGCGGTCGGCGGCGCGGCGGTCGCGGGTGGCCTTCACCCGCTGCTCGCCGGTGGTGCCGGCGGCGCCGGGGCGCAGCCGCAGATAGCGGCGTTCGGCGGCCTGACGGCTGGTGACGCCGAGGGGTTCGGCGAGGTCGGCCCAGCTCGCGCCCGCGTCGCGGGCCGCTTCGATCAGGCCGGGCTCCCAGCCGGCGAGTTGGAGGCGCACCTCGCGCAGCAGGAGAAGCGCGGCCAGCGCCTGCTCGGGACCGGTCGCGTCCGGGGCGGGCGGCTCGCCGGTTCCCGTGCCGTGGGCGGCACGCAGGGCTTCGTGGATCGAATCCAGCGCGGCCACGGAGGCGAGGAAGGAAGCGGGAGTGGGGTCCTGGGGCCGGTCGGCTGCGGACACGGGATCTCCCTTCGTCAGAGGTTGTCAGCGTGGGGCGGCCGGATGCCTCGAAGGCGTGTCAGCCGTTGGATGACATCTTGCTTGTCATCGTTTGGATGACATGTTACAACGGGAGACAGGTGAAGCGCATTGGCCAGGCAGTAGTGCCTGAACCAACTGGAGGTGTTTCGCGATGTTGATGCGCACTGACCCGTTCCGCGAGCTCGACCGGCTCACCCAGCAGCTCATGGGCACGTCCGGCACCTGGTCGAGGCCCTCCCCGATGCCGATGGACGCATTCCGCGAGGGCGACGAGTATGTGATCGCCCTGGACCTCCCCGGGGTCTCCACGGACGCGATCGACATCGACGTCGAGCGGAACATGCTGACCGTCAAGGCCGAGCGCCGGCCGTTCGCCAAGGCCGACAGCGCACAGATGGAGCTCTCCGAGCGGCCATTGGGTGTCTTTTCCCGCCAGCTGATGCTGGCCGACACGCTGGACACGGAGCACATCAAGGCCGACTACGACGCGGGTGTCCTGACCCTGCGGATCCCGATCGCCGAGCGTGCCAAGCCCCGCAAGATCGCCATTGGCGGGGACACTGCGAAGAAGCAGATCCGCGGCTGAGCGGGACCGCGCGGAGGGCGGGAATGTGATCTCCCCGCCGGTCCCGCCCTCCGCGCTCCGACGAGAAGGAGGCAGCTGTGGCGCCCATGCGTTGGGAGGCGTTCCTGGCACAGGTCCAGGAGCGTGGCGAGTACGACTCACCACAGGAAGCGGAACGGGCGGCCCGCGTCGTCCTGGCACTGCTGGGTGCGCATCTGGTCGGCGAGGAACGGGCCGAGCTGGCCGCCGATTTGCCGGAGACCTTCGCCCTGATCCTGCTCAACCCGCTCCAGGCCGCCGAGCCGCTGGACCCCGAACGGTTCGTCCGCGCCACGGCGGCCTGGATCGAGGGCGCCACCGAGGAGACCGCCAAGTGGGATGTCGGCGCGGTGCTCAGCGTCGTCGCCGACGCCGCCGGCGAGGACCTCATGCAGCGCGTCCTGCTCCAACTGCCCCCGGGTTTCGACCTCCTTTTCGGCCACCCCCGGTCGGCATGACCACCCGGGGCCGCCTCCCCGCCGACGGGGAGGCGGCCCTTGTTTCAGGGCACGTCCCCGCCGCTCCGCCTCACCGAGCCGTCGCGGAAGGAGACACCGGCGGCTCACCGAACCCGTCGGCCGTCCGCCGGTTCGCCCGCTGCTCCGGAGCAGGCCGCTGAGTCCGTACGGACTTTGGGCCGGGCCGTACGTCGCGGAGCGGTGACCGGCCCGGGGCGCGTCGTGCGTGCCAGGCCCGCCAGGACGAGGGCGAGTGCCGTCAGGAGGGCGCTCACCCACAGCGGTGCGCGGTAGCCGAGGTCTGCGGTGAGCGCGGCGCCGCCGCACCATGGGCCGAGCGCCGCGCCCACGTTGAGCGCCGCCGTCGCGAATCCGCCGCCCAGGGCCGGTGCCCCGGTCGCCGCGTAGAGGACCTGCGAGACGAGGGTGGAGCCGACGGCGAACGACAGCGCCCCCTGGACGAAGAGGAGCACCAGGGTGGCCACGGGATTCCCGGCGGTGAGCGCACTCGTGATCCAGCCGGCGAGCAGGGCCGGTCCGCCGATCACCAGGAGGCGGACGGGCCGGGTGTCGGCCAGGCGGCCGCCGGTGCTGACCCCGGCGAACGCCCCCAGGCCGAAGAGCGCCAGAAGGGCGGGCACCCAGCCCTCCTCAAAACCGGTGACCTCGGTGACCAGCGGTGCGAGATAGGTGAGGGTGCAGAAGGTCGCGCCGTTCACCAGGGCGCCGAGGAGCAGCAGCACCACGAGCCGGGGGCTGCGCAGGGCGCGCAGTTCCGTGCGTGCGCGGGGACCGCCCTCGACGGACCGCGGGGCGGGGTCGGCCGGTACCGACCACAGGATCGCGAGGACGGCGGGTACCGAGACCAGGGCCACCGCCCAGAACGCCGAGCGCCAGCCCCACAGTTCACCGAGCAGCGCACCGGCGGGCACGCCCGCGACACACGCCATGGTGGTGCCCCCGAGCAGGACCGAGGTGGCGCGGCCCTTGGCGTCGGGGGCGGCCATCGAGGTCGCGGTCGCCAGCGCCACCGCCAGGAACCCGGCGTTGGCCAGCGCCGCGACGACCCGGGTGGCCAGCAGGACCCCGTAGTGGGGAGTGACCGCCCCGAGGACATGGACGAGCAGGAACGTGACCAGGAAGGTCAGCAGTGCGCGACGCCGGGACCAGCGCAGGCTCAGCAGCGCCATCAGCGGCGCGCCGATCACCATCCCCACGGCGAAGGCCGAGGTCAGCGCGCCGGCAGCGGCGATCGGGATATGGAGATCACGGGCGATGTCCGGGAGGAGGCCGGACAGCATGAACTCGGAGGTGCCTTGGGCGAAGACCGCAAGGCCGAGCAGATAGAGAACGAAGGGCACAGCAACACTCCGCAACCACAGAATGGATCGGCAAGGCGCGGTGGCAGGCACAGCGGTACCCGTGACGAGGTGAAGGAAGAGACCGTCCGGCCGGGCACGCGTGGCTACCGCGCGAGAACACCTGGGGCGTCAGAGAGGTGACGCACGATCAGGTGGGAATCAGCCCGTACTACGGCGATCCGGTGGCAGGGAAGTGTGCCGGGTGGCGACCGACAACGGGACGGCGCGACCGCGAGACAGCACAAGGAGCCACCGGACGACCGGTGGCTAGCGTCTTGACGCCTCGGGACTGGACATGCGGGCAGGTTAATCGAGGCGGCCGGCCCCGTCCACGCAATTCGGCGGCAGGCAGTCGGCGGCCGCACCGCCGACTGCCTCACTCCACCCCCTCAGCCGCGGGGTATCAGTGCGAAGACCTCGATCCAGAACCGCTGGGCCTCGCTCGATGCGCCCACCAGATAGGTGGAACGCAGCTTCGGCGGGAGCAGGGCGACCAGCCGGGCCACCTCTGCTTGATGCTGCTTCAGCTGGGACAACTCCGCGTTGGCCAGGGCCTGGTGGACCAGATCGCTGTCGTTCGAGCCCTCGCTGGACGCGCTTGCCGCCGTCCGCAGCCGCGCCTCCCAGGAGTCGACCTCCTGGGCCAGCTCTCGCAGACCGGTGACGGGGCGGTTGCTGAGCCGGTCGAGGAGGGCGGTCAGCGGCACGGGAGCGTATTCGCCGTCGCCGAGATAGACCGTGCCCATCTCCAGCGGCAGCCCGCGCTGGTGGAGCTTGATCAGCCGCTCGATGGTGCGCTTGGTGATCCAGGCCCGGCCGTCCTCGTCGATGTCGTGTTTCCACCACTCCAGGACCGTCTCGGCGACGGCACCGTACTTCGCGATCAGCCACTCGTTGGCCGGGATGTCGCTTGGTTCGAGGGTCAGCGAGGCGGTGAAGCGGGTCGCCTGCGCGATGTTGTTCCGGGCGACCAGGAGCTTGCGGCCGAGGTGGTACGGGGGGTTCTGCACCGCGATCTGCGCCCGCAGATTCTCGATCCGGCGCCCGGCCAGCGACCACTCCTGAGTGATCTCCATCAGCTTGGCGAACGCCGCCTTGTCCTTGGGGCGGTTGTACTCGTCCCAGACGATGGCCTTCGGCTCCGGACCCAGGAACGACCCGGACAGGAGATTGTCCAGTGAGCCGTCGGTGGTCGGGATCGGTGCGCAGAGGTCCTCGACATTGGTCACCGGCATCGAGAAATACAGCGGTTCGCGCCCGTCGAGGCCCGCACGGACGGTCTCGCGGACCAGCTCCGTCTTGCCGCACCCGGGCGGCCCCTGCAACAGCACCGACCAGCGGTTGCGCAGCGCCGCACGCACCACGGCGCGCACCGGATCGGGGATCGTGGCGGGATTGGCGGCGCCCACCGCCGCCGCGATCCGGTCCAGCACCTCGGTCGTACGGTCCTTGCCCGGCTTGCCGTTGTCCTTCTGCTCGGCCAGCCGCAGCCGTTCGCCATTGACCAGCGGCAGTCCCCAGCGCAGCGGGAAGCCCTCCCGGGCATTGGCGAGGATGTGGTCGAGGGTGCGCGGGGAGAGCAGCTCACGCAAGGCCGGGGCGAGGGTGGCCCAGAGGGTGAAGATCTCGCGCAGATTCCAGTCGTGGTACTTCGCCGCGAGCTGGTGCCGCCAGGACGTGTCATTGGCGGTGATCCGGATCGTCACCATGCGGTCCAGGACGGCCAGATCGCTGCGCCGGGCCGCCGTTTCCGCCAGCGATTCATTGTCCGTCAGGAAGACGCCGATGCAGCCCAGCTCCCGCAGGTCGTACTCGCCCAGCGTCCAGTTGCAGGCGATCTGCATCAGCTGCGACTGGATCGTCGCACCCGCCTGCAGCGAGTCGTCGATCAGCAGCACGAACGGCTTGCCGGGCCGCAGCTGGCTCATCACCAGCTGCCGCAGCACCAGTTCGCCGGTTCCGGCGTCGCGCACCGGCGCGTTGGCGAGCAGATCGTCCGGGGTGAGATTGGCGGCCGGCACGAAGACCAGCTCGGCATCGGGGTACGCCTTGGGCAGATGGGAGAAGAAGGTGGCCGTCTTGCCGATACCGTGCTCGCCGAAGATCTGGCCGGTCTGGCCCATGTCGATCATCGCGTCGATGAAGGACTCCAGCCGGGACACACCCGTCCAGCCCTCCGGGGGCTCGGGGTAGGTGGCGCTGGGCCGCCATCCCGCGGGACGGGCCGGCGGGGTCTGCGCGGTCGCCGCGGCCATCATGGGCGCCGCGGTCGGCGTGGTCGTGCTCATCGGTCTCCTGTCGTCACACGGTGGCAGGCCATCGGCGGGGTGTGGTGGTCGGGCCAGTCGTCTCCGCCCGACGTGATCAGCCAGATCCATTTGTCCGGCTCGGCGGGGGTGATGTGCGGGGCATGGCCGTCGGTGAGCATCACCACGGCGTCCGGTATCTCCTCGAAGCTGCGGCCGTCGACCGCCGTGCGGCCCTCGACGTAGTCGGCCACCGCCTGGAAGCTCGTGCCCCCGCCGCCGTACACCCGCTCACCGGGGCGGAACGGCATCACCACGCCGTCGAACGACAGCCAGTGGGCGGCCACCCCGTCGATCGCGCCCACCAGCTCCGTCAGCCAGTCGACCACCGAGTCGGGCATCGACCCCGAGGTGTCATACGCGATCACGAGGTTCTTCTCCCGGACCGGGCCGCGCCGCGACAGCATCGGATCGTGGCCCAGCGCGGCCAGCAGCGCACCGCGCTTCTTCGGATAGACCAGCCGCTCGCCCTCCCGCAGCTTGGACGCGAGGACATCGACCAGCCAGCGCTGCCACCAGTCGACCTTCCCCGTCCGCGGGGTCGCGCCGCGCAGCGCCCCCGCGCCCAGCCGCCCCCACACCCGGCTCGCATGCTCCGAGGTGCCGTCCGTACGGTCCATCAGATCGAGCAGCTCCCGCTCCGCGCCCGGGTGTCCGCGCCGCGCCGCCAGCAGGGTGTTGACCAGCGCGGAGGACACCGTCTCGTCGAGGGTCTGCTGATCGCCGTCCGCCGTCTCCGGGTCCGTCAGATGCACACAGGGCACCGCGGGGACGGGCGGCTGCCGCATGCGCTTGAGCTCGGAGAACACGGTCATGTCGGTCTCGACGAAGGCGTCGTAGCCAAGCGGTTCGAGCCCCTGGGCCGTCAGATCGGCGGCATACTCCCGATGGATCTCGCGCGGGTCGACCCCCGTGGGCCGGCCGTCGAGCTGCGGCAGCTCCTTGCGGCCGAGCCGTACCAGCGCGACATGGTTGATGGCGACCTCGGCGGCGAGGGTGAACACCGGGTCCTCGCGCAGCTCAGGGTCGGCGAACAGATGGCGGTGCACCAGATGCCGCGCCTCGTGGAAGAGGACGAACTTCACGCCCTCCAGGCCCAGTCGGACGAAGAAGTCGGGGTTGTAGAGCAGCGGACAGCTGCCGTCCCCGGAGGCCACGACGGCCGCGGTCGGCACGGCCGTCGTCGGGATCTGCTGGTGGCACTTCGCATAGATCCAGGACGCCACCACGGAATCCGTCAGCCCGAAATCCAGCAGCGCGGCTTCCTTCAGCCGCCGTGCCTCCGCGACCACTTCCGGCTCCGCCGGCCGCCAGCGCTCCAGCGCCCGCCGGTCGGTCAGGTCGACCACCGGCCGGTGCCCCGCCGTTGTCGTGTCGTACGCCATGTCCCGCCCCCGTTCTCCGCTGCCTCCTTTCGTATCAGGAGGCACTGACAACGGATCATGGCGGGAGGCGAACGAGGCGCGTGACGGCCGCGATCCGGCGGCAGCGGGACCGGTCCCGCTGCCGCCGGATCGCCGGCACCTGACTCAGCGGCCGCCGCGGTCCTTGCCCAGGAGTCCGGCCCGCCGCAGGGCGTCCGCCATCGCGTCGTTGGCCGGCCCGGCGTCGCGGCCGCCCCGGCGGTCCCCGCCGCGCAGACCGCCGCCGCCCTGCCGCTGCCGCGGCGCGCCGCCCCGGCCGCCCTCGCGCGCTCCGCCGCCGTTGCCGCCCCGGCGCTCGCCGCCACCGCGCCGCTCACCGCCGCCCGCCGACGCGCCCTTGCCGTGCTCGTCGTCCAGCCGCAGCGTCAGCGAGATCCGCTTCCGTGGAATGTCGACATCGAGCACCTTGACCCGCACGATGTCGCCCGGCTTCACCACGTCCCGCGGGTCCTTGACGAAGCTCTTCGACATCGCCGAGACATGGACCAGACCGTCCTGATGGACGCCCACATCCACGAACGCCCCGAAGGCGGCGACATTGGTCACCACGCCTTCCAGGAGCATCCCCGGCTGCAGATCGCCGATCTTCTCCACGCCCTCCTTGAAGGTCGCGGTCTTGAAGACCGGGCGCGGGTCGCGGCCCGGCTTCTCCAGCTCCTGCAGGATGTCGCTCACCGTCGGCAGACCGAAGGAGTCATCGACGAATTCCGCGGCTTTCAGGGAGCGCAGCACCGTCGTGTTGCCGATCAGCGAACCGACCTCGGTACCCGCCGACTTCACCATCCGGCGCACCACCGGGTACGCCTCGGGGTGCACGCTGGAGGCGTCCAGAGGGTCGTCGCCGCCCCGGATCCGCAGGAAGCCCGCGCACTGCTCGTACGCCTTCGGGCCGAGCCGCGCCACGTCCTTGAGGGCCTTGCGGGAGCGGAACGGGCCGTTGCTGTCCCGGTGCGCCACGATGTTCTCGGCGAGGCCGGAGCCGATGCCGGAGACCCGCGAAAGCAGCGGCGCCGACGCGGTGTTGACGTCCACCCCGACACCGTTCACACAGTCCTCGACCACCGCGTCCAGCGAACGCGACAGCTTCACCTCGGACAGATCGTGCTGGTACTGGCCCACACCGATCGACTTCGGGTCGATCTTGACCAGCTCGGCCAGCGGGTCCTGCAGCCGGCGGGCGATGGACACCGCGCCACGCAGCGACACATCCATGTCGGGCAGCTCCTGCGAGGCGAACGCGGAGGCGGAGTAGACCGAGGCACCGGCCTCGGACACCATCACCTTCGTCAGCTTCAGTTCCGGCTGGGCGGCGATCAGATCGGCCGCCAGCTTGTCGGTCTCGCGGGACGCGGTGCCGTTGCCGATCGCGATCAGCTCGACGTCGTGCTCGCGGGCCAGTTTCGCCAGCGTGGCCAGCGAGGCGTCCCACTTCTGCTGCGGCACATGGGGGTAGATGGTCTCCGTGGCGGCCACCTTGCCGGTCGCCTCCACGACGGCGACCTTCACGCCCGTACGGAAACCGGGGTCCAGGCCCATCGTGGCGCGCGTACCGGCGGGCGCCGCCAGCAGCAGATCGCGCAGATTCGACGCGAAGACCCGTACCGCCTCGTCCTCGGCGGCCTGCCGCAGCCGCAGCCGCAGATCGATCCCGAGGTGCACCTGGACGCGGGTGCGCCAGGCCCAGCGGACGGTGTCCTGCAGCCACTTGTCGGCCGGGCGGCCCCGGTCGGCGATGCCGAAGCGGTGCGCGATGGACTGCTCGTAGGAGCTCGGACCCTCGGTGGCCGCCGACGGGTCCTCCGGCTCCAGGGTGAGATCGAGGATCTCCTCCTTCTCGCCGCGGAACATCGCCAGCACCCGGTGCGAGGGAAGCTCGGTGAACGGCTCGGCGAAGTCGAAGTAGTCGGCGAACTTCGCGCCGTCCTCCTCCTTGCCCTCGCGCACCTTCGCCGCCACCCGCCCGCGCGACCACATCCGTTCGCGCAGCTCACCGATCAGATCCGCGTCCTCGCCGAACCGCTCGGTCAGGATGGCCCGCGCGCCCTCCAGGGCGGCGGCCGGATCGGCGACGCCCTTGCCGTCGTCCACGAACGCCGCGGCCGCCGCGGCCGGTTCCACCGACGGATCGCTCAGCAGCCCGTCGGCGAGCGGCTCCAGGCCCGCCTCCCGCGCGATCTGTGCCTTGGTACGCCGCTTGGGCTTGAACGGGAGGTAGATGTCCTCCAGCCGCGCCTTGGATTCGGCGCCGCGGATCTGCGCCTCCAAGGCGGCGTCCAGCTTGCCCTGGGACCGTACGGACTCCAGGATCGCACCCCGCCGCTCCTCCAGCTCCCGCAGATAGCGCAGCCGTTCCTCGAGCGAGCGCAGCTGCGCATCGTCGAGCATCTCGGTGGCTTCCTTGCGGTAGCGCGCGATGAACGGGACGGTCGAGCCCCCGTCGAGCAGTTCGACCGCGGCCTTCACCTGCCGCTCCTTGACGCCGAGCTCCCCGGCGATCCTCGCTTCGATGGTCCCGAGGGCCCCGATGGGCTCAGTGGATGCCGTCACGTTGATCCAGACCCGCCTTCCAGCGCTTGCTTGAGCCTGCATTGTGCCGGGTGGCGGGCCGGGCTGTCGCGCCGCCCAGCCGCCGGGGTGTCCCTGAAGTGCCCTCGTCCGCCCGGAAGCCGGGAGGGGCGCGGCGGACACCCCTGGCGCCGGGGCGCGCGACCGTCTACGCACACCCCGGCGCCCGCGGTGCGTCACTCCCCGGGGGAGTCCCGCGCACCGGAAGGCGTCACCACGCGCCGGATCACTTGCCGAACAGCGCCGCGGGGAACGCCCCGGCGTTCATGGCGGCGGTGGTGAAGCCGGTCGCCAGCTCGGTGAGCCGGGCCACGCCCTCGGCGCCCAGGTGCTCGTACGGGGCCCGGTCCAGCCGGTCGGTCTTCCGCTCCAGCTCCTTGCGCAGCAGGATTCCGGCCTCGGTCAGCTCGCCCGCTTCGTCCAGGAGCCCGCGCGAGCGCAGCCGCTCCTGCGCGTCCTGCCAGTCCTCCTCCGACCAGCCACGGGTCGCCAGGACGCCCTTGTGGCTCATGCCCCGGCCGCTGGCGGTGTGGGTGACCAGCGCCTCCAGCCCGTCCAGTTCGGCGTCCAGCAGCGCTATCAGGTGGCCGTCGCCGCGGTGTTCGCGCAGCAGCGTCGCGGCGTGCCAGTAGGCCAGGTGCGGGGCCTCTGGCACCGGCAGATCGGCGTGCGCGGCGTACAGCGGCCGGGCCCGGCGGGTGCAGGCCTCGGCGGCGCGCAGCGCCAGCTCCGCCGCCTCCGCCATCTCCGGCGACTCGACGGCCTCGGGGCCGAGGAGCCGGCGCAGCGTGGCGTCCGTGGCGCGCAGCCGGGCGTCCAGCACGTCCTGCGGCGTGGTGACCGTCCAGACGTGCGGGACGTGCTGGGCGATGAGCTCGTGCTTGAAGTTGTAGAAGGTGGCCGTGATGGTGCCGGGGCCCACGGCACCCATGGCCGCGCCACGACAGGCGAAGTAGGCGGCGCTGCGGTTGTCGAGGCCGAGCTTCGCCATCTCCTCGGACAGCTCCGGCGCGAAGTAGTGCGTGGAGTGGAAGGGGTTGACGACGTTGTGGCAGGTGCGGCCGGCCTTCTCGGGCAGTGCACTGGAAGAGGTCATGGAGGCAGGGTACCGACCCGTCGGTATGGGCAGATTCCAGGGGCCCCGGACGTCGGCCGTCCGGACGCCGCCGTCTTTCGATGGCAGGAAAGGTGGGTTTTCCGTCATTGCCGCCATCACCGCCGCTGGCCAGGATGGACGGTATGGAACAGCGCGATGTGCTCGTCGTTCTCTTCGACGGTGTGCAGGCCCTTGATGTCTGCGGACCGGTCGACGTCTTCAACGGTGCGGCCCAGGCGATGCCGGGCGCCTACCGGATCCGCACCGCCAGTCTTGACGGCGCCCCGGTCCGCACGACCAGCGGGCTGACGCTCGTTCCCGACCTCGCCCTCACCGCCGCCGCGGCGCCGCACACCCTGCTGGTCCCCGGCGGCCAGGGCACCCGTACCCCCGACCCCCGGCTGATCGACTGGCTGCGTGACCACGCCCCCCGCGCCCGCCGGAAGGTCTCGGTGTGCAGCGGAGCGCTGCTGCTGGCCGAGGCCGGGCTGCTGGACGGCCGCCGGGCGACCACCCACTGGATGCTCTGCGGCACCCTCGCCGAGCGCTTCCCCGCGGTCCGGGTCGAACCCGAGCCGATCTATGTACGGGACGGCGACCTGGCCACCTCCGCGGGCGTGACGGCCGGTATCGACCTGGCGCTGGCCCTGGTGGAGGAGGACCTCGGCCGGGACCTCGCGCTGACCATCGCCCGGCACCTGGTCGTCTTTCTGCGGCGGCCGGGCAACCAGACCCAGTTCAGTGCCCAGCTCGCCGCCCAGACCGCACAGCGCCGGCCGCTGCGCGACGTCCAGCAGTGGATCACCGAGCACCCGGAGGCGGACCTCTCCGTCGACGCACTCGCCGAGCGCGCGAGGCTCTCCCCACGGCACTTCGCCCGGGCGTTCCGCGAGGAGACCGGCATGACACCGGGTCGCTATGTCGACAGGGTCCGGCTGGAGGCCGCCCGCCGGTGCCTGGAGGACACCGCCGACGGCATCGAGCAGGTGGCGCGCCGCTGCGGCTACGGCACCCCCGAGGCGATGCGCCGCGCCTTCCTCCGCGTCCTGGGCGCCTCCCCGGCCGAATACCGCCGCCGCTTCCAGCCGGCCGGACCACCCGTACCCACCGCTTGAACCGCGCCGGCCGCCACGTACCCACGGCGCCGGCACCACCCACCGACGACAGGAATCCGGACATGCAGCTCGCGATCCTTCTCTACGACCGCTTCACCACGCTGGACGCCATCGGCCCCTACGACACCCTCAGCCGGCTGCCGGGAGCGGAGGCGGTGTTCGTCGGCGAGCGCACCGGCCCGTACCGCAGCGACCTCGGGTCGCTCGGGCTGGTCGCCGACGCCACGCTCGCCGAGGTCACCGCGCCGGACATCCTCGTCGTGCCCGGCGGCCCGGGGCAGCTCGCGCACATGACGGACGGCCCGCTGCAGGAGTGGATCCGCGCCGTGGACGCCCACACCACCTGGACCACCTCGGTGTGCACCGGCTCGCTGATCCTCGGCGCCGCCGGTCTCCTCAAGGGGCGCCGGGCGACGTCCCACTGGCTGGCACTGGACCAGCTGCCCGGTCTCGGCGCCGAGCCGACCGGGGAGCGGGTGGTCTTCGACGGCAAGTACGTCACGGCGGCCGGCGTCTCGGCCGGTATCGACATGGGACTGACGCTGGCCGGCCGGATCGCCGGGGACACCGCGGCGCAGACGATCCAGCTCGGCATCGAGTACGACCCCCGGCCGCCCTACGACGCGGGCTCCCCGGACAAGGCCCCGGCCGAGGTCGTCGCGGCGCTGCGGGGGCTCAGCCGCTTCGTGCTGACAGGCGAGGAGTAGGGGCGGGCCGGCCGCCGCCACCCCTGGCCCGCGGCCTCAGCCCGTGGGCCAGGTGAAGCGCGGCGCCCTGCGCTCCAGGAAGGCGGCGGCACCCTCCGCGGTGTCGCCGCTCGCGCGCGCCTGAGCGGCCCAGTACGCGCCGCGCTCCTCGGCCTCGGCAGGCGGTACGTCCCAGGTCCCGTTGGCCAGTTCCTTCGCCGCGGTCTGGGTCAGCAGCGACCGGCTCGCGAGAACGGCGGAGAACTCCGCCACCCGCTTGCCCAGCGCGCCCTCGGCCAGCACCTCGTCCACCAGGCCGGTCCGCAGCGCCCGCGCACAGTCGATCAACTCCCCGGAGAACAACAGGTACTTGGCGGCGGAGAGCCCGACCAGCCGGACCAGCCGCCGGGTCGCGGACGCCGGATAGGCCACCGCGAGCTTGGCCGGTGTCACCCCGAACAGCGCGCCCTCCTCTGCGAACCGCAGATCACAGGCGGCCGCCAACTGGGCGCCGCCCCCCACGCAGTAGCCGCGTATCGCCGCCAGCGTCGGCCCGGGGAACGCTGCCAGCGCCTCCTCGGCCGCCACCGCCAGGCCCTGCGACTCGGCGGCCCCCTCGCGCAGCGCCCCGATGTCGGCGCCCGCGCAGAAGGTCCCGCCCTCGCCGGTCAGCACCAGCGACCGGACGGCGCGATCGCCCGCCAGCCGCTCCAGCAGCGGCGGCAGATCCCGCCACATCTGCACCGTCATCGCATTCCGCTTGCCGGTATTGCTGATGGTGACGGTCGCTGTGCCGTCGCTGACATGCGTCTTCAGACCGGGTTCCATGCCCCGGATATTAGAGCGACCGCCGGGACCCGGCCGGATACGATCGGCGGTCTGATGTCAGCAACTCTCGTCGCCAAAGACCTCGCCGCCGGCCACGGCGAGCGCGTCCTGTTCTCCGGCCTCGATCTGGTCGTCGCCCCCGGGGATGTGATCGGCCTCGTCGGCGCCAACGGGGCGGGCAAGTCCACGCTGCTGCGCCTGCTGGCCGGCCTGGACACCCCGGAGGAGGGCACCCTCGCCCTCGGCCCGCCCACCGCCACCGTCGGCCATCTCCCCCAGGAGCCCGACCGCCGTCCCGGAGAGACCGTACGGGCCTTCCTCGCCCGTCGCACCGGCGTCACCGACGCCCAGCTCGCCCTGGACACCGCCACCCAGGCGCTGGTCGAGGAGCAGCCCGGCGCGGACGACGCCTACGCCACCGCGCTGGAGCGCTGGCTGTCACTGGGCGCCGCCGACCTCGACGAGCGCGCCGAGGAGACCGCGGCCCAGCTCGGCCTGACCATCGGCCTCGACCAGCCGATGACCACGCTCTCAGGCGGCCAGGCCGCCCGCGCCTCGCTCGCCTCCCTGCTGCTGTCCCGCTACGACATCTTCCTGCTGGACGAGCCGACCAACGACCTCGACCTGGACGGCCTCGGCCGGCTGGAATCCTTCGTCACCGGGCTGCGCGCCGGCACCGTTCTGGTCAGCCACGACCGCGAGTTCCTGACCCGCACGGTCACCCGCGTCGTCGAACTCGACCTGGCCCAGCAGCAGGTCAACACCTACGGCGGCGGCTACACCTCCTACCTGGAGGAGCGCGAGCGGGCCCGGCGCCATGCGCGGGAGCAGTACGAGGAGTACGCCGACACCAAGGCCGCTCTGGAGACCCGCGCGCACACCCAGCGCAACTGGATGGAGAAGGGCGTCAAGAACGCCCGCCGCAAGGCACCGGACAACGACAAGATCGGCCGCAAGGCCCGGGTGGAGGCCACCGAGAAGCAGGCCGCCAAGGCCAAGCAGACCCAGCGCCTGATCGAGCGTCTCGATGTCGTCGAGGAGCCGCGCAAGGAGTGGGAGCTGCGGATGGAGATCGCCGCCGCGCCCCGGGCCGGCGCGGTCGTGGCCACGCTGCGCGGTGCCGGCCTGCGGCGCGGCGACTTCCGCTTCGGCCCGGTGGACCTGCAGATCGACTGGGCGGACCGGGTCGCCATCACCGGCCCCAACGGCTCCGGCAAGTCCACTCTGCTCGCCGCCCTCCTCGGCCGGCTCCCGCTGGACGCCGGGCAGGCGGCACTCGGCCCCGGGGTGGTGGTCGGCGAGGTCGACCAGGCACGCGGGCTGTTCTTCGGCGACGATCCGCTGATGGACGCCTTCCGGGCCTCCGTACCGGATCTGTCGCCCGCCGATGTGCGCACCCTGCTCGCGAAGTTCGGGCTGAAGGCGTCGCATGTGCTGCGCCCGGCGCGCACGCTTTCGCCGGGGGAGCGGACCCGGGCCGCGCTGGCCCTCCTCCAGGGCCGCGGGGTCAACCTCCTCGTCCTGGACGAGCCGACCAACCATCTCGACCTGCCCGCCATCGAACAGCTGGAGTCCGCGCTCGCCTCCTATCCGGGCACCCTGCTGCTGGTCACACACGACCGCCGGATGCTCGACGCGGTGCACACCACCCGCCGTATCGAGGTCGACGGCGGACGGATCACCGACCGGGCGGTGTGAGGACACCGGGACCGGCGGCCCGCGGCACCCGTCGTGATTATCGATTTGGCCCTGGGGCCGCCGACCCGTACTGTGGTGTTCACCGACGCGGGGTGGAGCAGCTCGGTAGCTCGCTGGGCTCATAACCCAGAGGTCGCAGGTTCAAATCCTGTCCCCGCTACTGAAGACAGAACAGCAGGTCCGGTGCTCAGGCACCGGGCCTGCTGTTCTTCGTGGCCCCGCGGACCGTACGGCGGTCCCTGCGCGGCAGCCCGCGAACGCGGCACAAAGGGAACAGGTCCGGTCTCCGGGCCGCGCCAACCACTCGGAATCGGCCATAAGTCGTCGATAGGTGCTGACTTATGTTCAGCAGGCCGGTCCGGACCAATGCATTCCCAACACTCTTCCTGTGAGGATGCCTTCCGGACCCCCTGCAGAACCCCCCGAAGAGCTGACCTCCCCGCTCGCGTACGAAGGTGTCTGGCGGTTCACCGCCCCGGCACTGGAAGCCTCGGTGCCGCAGGCACGGCACGCGGTCCGGGATCTGCTCGCCGAACAGTGTGTGCCCGTCGCCGCCGCGATCATGGACGGCCTGCTGCTCATCGTCTCCGAACTCGTCACCAACGCCGTCCGGCACGCCGCCCTGCTCTCGCCCCAGATCGCCGTACAGGTCACCCTCGGGGCGAACTGGCTACGGGTCGCGGTCGAGGACGACCACCCCTACCGCCCCAAGGCACTGGAGGCGGATCAGGGTGATCTCGGCGGCCGCGGACTGTGGCTGGTCAAAACGCTCACCGCGGAGGTGGGCGGCAAATGCGGGGTGGAGCACACGGGGAACGGCGGCAAGGCCATCTGGGCCGAGCTGCCGCTCACCCCGCCGGTTACCAGCCCGCCGCTCCTCCTGTGAGCTCGCGCACCGCCGGACGCGCCGCATCCAGCACGGTCATGAACCATGCGGAGAACGGTGCCTCGGCATGCCGCTCGGCCAGCTCCTCCGGCGTCACGAAGGCCGTCTCGCCGATCTCCTCGGGGTCGGGCGCCGGCTCGGCCCGCACCAGCCCGACGAACAGGTGGTTGTACTCCTGCTCCACGAGGCCGGACGCCGGGTCGGGGTGGTTGTAGCGGACCGTGCCGGCCTCGGCCAGCAGCGAGGGCGCCAGGCCCAGCTCCTCCGCGGTCCGGCGGGCGGCGGCCGCGAACGGCGCCTCGCCGGGGTACGGATGTCCGCAGCAGGTGTTGGACCACACACCGGGGGAGTGGTACTTCCCCAGCGCCCGGCGCTGCAGCAGCAGCCGGCCCTTCTCGTCGAAGAGGAAGACCGAGAAGGCCCGGTGCAGCTGCCCGGGGGGCTGGTGGGCCGCGAGCTTCTCCGCGGTGCCGATCGTCGTACCGTCCTCGTCGACCAGCTCCAGCATGATCGGTTCGGCGGTGCCGCCCGGTGTGCTCACCGCCGGGTCCCCGGCGGTCTGTCCGTTGGCAGGTGTGATCGGCATGCCCATCCTTGTCGTCGGTCTTCGACGCCAAGTCTGCCCTAGCCGGGTCCGCATCACCGGCACAGTGGGTGCGCGGCGCCACATGCCAGCGCGCCGGTCAGCGAGCGCGCCCGCCGTGAGATGGTCCACACCCGCCGTCGCGCGCTCCGTCCCCGACGCGGCGGGTGCCGCGCGGCGCGGTGCCGGAACCGGTGGACGGCGACCGCCCCCGGACCTGGGATGGCTCTCACCACACCGGCACCGGCACAACCCGCCCGCCCCGTGACCAGCCCTCTCATAACCGGCACCGGATCGGGTCCCGGGCTCCCCGGCCAGTTGTTCATGCACCGCCCGATCCACCATGATGATCGCGGCAGGCGCAGCCGTCGGTCACTCGATCGTGCGGTGAATGCGCGGTGAACGGCCGCATCCGGCGATCCGATAGCCTCTGCCGACGTGCCACCCGGCCCTCCCAGGGGCGAGGTGTGCCACGCCCGCTGCCCGGGTAGTTCGTATCGAATGCGGACCGACCGGCGCTGCCTTGTCAGCATCCAAGGAGTGAGTTCGTCTGTCGACCGCCATCCTCACCGGTCCGCCGGTCGCCGGGTCGCCGCTCGAAGCCGACCTGCGCACGCTGGGTTTTGACGTCCGTACGGCGAACGATCCCGCGGCCGCCGCCGAGCTGATCAACGCGGTGCCCGCCCAGGAGCGGATCGCCGTCGTCGACCCCCGCTTCGTCGGCCATCTGCACGCCCTGCGGCTGGCGCTGACCGACCCCCGCTTCCCGGCCGCGGCCGTGCCCGGCGCGCTCACCGCGCAGCCCGCGGCCCGCGCCGCGCTGGCCCGCGCGGTCGGCAGGATCCCGGTCGGCGCCGGCACCGCCCACCTCACGGACGTCCTCACCGACACCCTCACCGAGTCCCTGGACCGTGACGAGGCCGGTCTGCACCGCGTCGAGCTGGGCAGCCTGGTCGCCACCGTCGCGCTCACCCCGGCGCAGCGCGAGGACGCACGGGAGGCCGTCGCGGCCGTCGACGACGAGGCCGTACGGCTGCGCACCGCCGTGAAGTCCCGCGACGGCTTCTTCACGACCTACGCCATCAGCCCGTACTCCCGCTACCTCGCCCGCTGGTGCGCGCGGCGCGGGCTCACCCCCAACCAGGTCACCACCGCCTCGCTGCTCACCGCGCTGATCGCGGCCGGCTGCGCGGCCACCGGAACCCGTGGCGGCTTCGTCGCCGCCGGCTTCCTGCTGCTGTTCTCCTTCGTCCTGGACTGCACCGACGGGCAGCTCGCCCGCTACTCCCTGCAGTACTCGACGATGGGCGCCTGGCTCGACGCCACCTTCGACCGGGCCAAGGAGTACGCGTACTACGCGGGCCTCGCCCTGGGCGCGGCCCGTGGCGGGGACGACGTCTGGGCGCTGGCGCTCGGCGCGATGGTCCTGATGACCTGCCGCCATGTCGTCGACTTCTCCTTCAACGAGGCGAACCACGACGCCGCGGCCAACACCAGCCCCACCGCCGCCCTCTCCGGCAAGCTCGACAGCGTCGGCTGGACGGTCTGGGTGCGCCGGATGATCGTGCTGCCGATCGGCGAACGCTGGGCCATGATCGCGGTGCTCACCGCGCTGACCACCCCGCGCATCGTCTTCTACGCCCTGCTCATCGGCTGTGCGCTGGCCGCCTGCTACACCACCGCCGGCCGGGTGCTGCGCTCGCTGACCCGCCGGGCCCGGCGCACCGACCGCGCCGCCCAGGCACTGGCCGACCTCGCCGACTCCGGGCCGCTCGCCGAGCTGATCGCCCGCGGCGCCCGGGGCCGCGGCCGGACCGGGTCCTTCCTGGCACCCGTCATGGCATTTCTCTCAGCCGCCGTGCTGCTGGTCTGGGTGCTCGCCGAGGACGACCCCACGTCCTGGCTCACCGTCGGCGTCGCCTTCTGCTCCGCGCTGCTGGCCGGCGCGGCCGTGTCCCGGCCGCTCAAGGGCGCCCTCGACTGGCTGGTTCCGCCCTTCTTCCGGGCCGGTGAGTACGTCACCATCCTGGTGCTGGCCGCCCGCGCGGACGTCCCCGGAGCGCTGCCCGCGGCGTACGGGCTGGTCGCGGCGGTCGCCTACCATCACTACGACACGGTCTACCGCATCCGTGGCGGCACCGGAGCCCCGCCGCGGTGGCTGGTCCGGGCGACCGGCGGACATGAGGGACGGATCCTCGTGATCACCGTCCTCGCCGCCGCGCTGTCCCCCTCAGGTTTCACAATCGCGCTGACGGCCCTTGCTGTGGCCCTGGCGCTGCTGGTGCTCATCGAGAGCATCCGCTTCTGGGTGTCCTCCCAAGCACCCGCCGTACACGATGAAGGAGAACCCGCATGATCGGCCTCGTGCTGGCTGCCGGCGCCGGACGGCGTCTGCGCCCCTACACCGACACCCTGCCCAAGGCTCTGGTGCCGGTCGACGGGGACACGACCATCCTCGACCTGACCCTCGGTAACTTCGCCGAGATCGGCCTGACCGAGGTCGCGATCATCGTCGGCTACCGCAAGGAAGCCGTCTACGAGCGCAAGGAGGCCCTGGAGCAGAAGTACGGCCTCAAGCTCACCCTCATCGACAACGACAAGGCCGAGGAGTGGAACAACGCCTACTCCCTGTGGTGCGGCCGTGACGCCATCAAGCACGATGTGATCCTCGCCAACGGCGACACCGTGCACCCGGTCTCCGTCGAGAAGACCCTGCTCGCCGCCCGCGGCAACGGCCAGAAGATCATCCTCGCGCTGGACACCGTCAAGCAGCTCGCCGACGAGGAGATGAAGGTCATCGTGGACCCCGCCAAGGGCGTCCAGAAGATCACCAAGCTGATGGACCCGGCCGAGGCGACCGGTGAGTACATCGGCGTCACCCTCATCGAGGGTTCGGCGGCCGAGGAGCTGGCCGACGCCCTGAAGACCACCTTCGAGCGGGACCCCGACCTCTACTACGAGGACGGCTACCAGGAGCTCGTCAACCGCGGCTTCAAGGTGGACGTGGCCCCGATCGGCGACGTCAAGTGGGTCGAGATCGACAACCACGACGACCTGGCGAAGGGCCGTGACATCGCATGCCAGTACTGACCCGCCTCATCCCGTCCCCGGTCGTCGTTGACATCAACGCCGGCGCCCTGGACGACCTGGCGGGCCTGCTGGCCGATCAGCGCATCTCCGCGTCCGGCAAGCTCGCCATCGCGATCAGCGGCGGCTCGGGGGCGCGGCTGCGCGAGCGGCTGGCCCCCGCGCTGCCCGGCGCCGAGTGGTACGAGGTCGGCGGCGGCACCCTGGACGACGCGATCAAGCTTGCCGACGCCATGAAGAAGGGGCACTACGACGCGGTCGTGGGCCTGGGCGGCGGCAAGATCATCGACTGTGCCAAGTTCGCCGCCGCGCGGATCGGCCTGCCGCTGGTCGCCGTCGCGACGAACCTGTCGCACGACGGTCTGTGCTCGCCGGTCGCCACTCTGGACAACGACGCGGGCCGCGGCTCCTACGGTGTGCCGAACCCGATCGCCGTGGTGATCGACCTCGACATCATCCGTGAGGCCCCGGTCCGGTTCGTCCGCTCCGGCATCGGCGATGCGATCTCCAACATCTCCGCGGTCGCGGACTGGGAGCTCGCACACCGTGAGACCGGAGAGACGATCGACGGACTGGCCGCCGCCATGGCGCGCCAGGCCGGCGAGGCCGTGCTCCGGCACCCGGGCGGTGTCGGCGACGACTCCTTCCTCCAGGTGCTCGCCGAGGGTCTGGTCCTCACCGGCATCTCGATGTCGGTGGCCGGCGACAGCCGCCCGGCGTCCGGCGCCTGCCACGAGATCAACCATGCGCTCGACATCCTCTTCCCCAAGCGCGCGGCGAGCCACGGCGAGCAGTGCGGCCTCGGCGCCGCCTTCGCCACGCATCTGCGCGGGGACAAGGAGACCCGGGACCTGATGGTCGAGGTGCTGCGCCGGCACGGTCTGCCGGTCACGCCGGGCGAGATCGGCTTCACCGACGAGGAGTTCGTCCAGGCCGTCGAGTACGCACCCAAGACCCGCCCGGGGCGCTACACCATCCTGGAGCACCTCGACCTGTCCACCGACCAGATCAGGGACGCTTACGCCGACTATGCACAAGCCGTCAGTAGCTGAACTCCGCCCGGTCGTGCACCCCGAGGGTGTCAAGGACCGGCGCAGCGGTGAGCACTGGGGCGGTCGCCTCTACATGCGCGAGATCTCCTTGCGCATCGACCGGCACCTGGTGAACACGAAGGTCACGCCCAACCAGCTGACCTACCTGATGACCGTCTTCGGCGTCCTCGCCGCCCCGGCACTGCTGGTGCCGGGGATCGCGGGCGCCGTGCTCGGCGTGCTGATGGTCCAGCTGTACCTGCTGCTCGACTGTGTCGACGGTGAGGTCGCCCGCTGGAAGAAGCAGTTCTCGCTCGGCGGCGTGTACCTGGACCGGGTCGGTGCCTACCTGTGCGACGCCGCGGTCCTGGTCGGCTTCGGCCTGCGCGCCGCCGACCTGTGGGGATCCGGCAGGATCGACTGGCTGTGGGCCTTCCTCGGCACCCTCGCCGCCCTCGGCGCCATCCTGATCAAGGCCGAGACCGACCTCGTCGGCGTGGCCCGGCACCAGGGCGGGCTGCCGCCGGTCAAGGAGGCGGCGTCCGAGCCGCGGTCCTCCGGAATGGCGCTGGCCCGTAAGGCGGCCGGGGCGCTGAAGTTCCACCGGCTCATCCTCGGTATCGAGGCGTCCCTGCTGATCCTGGTCCTGGCGGTCCTGGACACCATCCGGGGCGACCTGTTCTTCTCCCGTCTCGGCGTCGCAGTGCTCGCCGGCATCGCGCTCGTCCAGACCCTGCTCCACCTCGTGTCCATCCTCGCCTCAAGCAGGCTCAAGTGACGGGGGCGTCCCGAATGCGACTCGGTGCGGTTGTCCTGACCATGGGCAACCGCCCCGAGGAGCTGCGCGCGCTGCTGGACTCGGTCGCCAAGCAGAACGGCGACCCGATCGAGATCGTCGTGGTCGGCAACGGTTCGCCGCTGCCCGAGCTCCCCGACGGCGTACGGACCGTCGAGCTGCCGGAGAACGTCGGCATCCCGGCAGGCCGCAATGTCGGCATCGAGGCCTTCGGCCCCGGTGGCAGTGACGTCGACGGTCTGCTCTTCCTCGACGACGACGGGCTCCTGGCCAGGGAGGACACCGCCGAGCTGTGCCGCGAGGCCTTCGCCGCCGACCCCGAGCTGGGCATCATCAGCTTCCGGATCGCGGACCCGGACACCGGCGAGACCCAGCGCCGGCACGTCCCGCGGCTGCGTGCCTCGGACCCGATGCGGTCGTCGCGGGTCACCACCTTCCTCGGTGGTGCGAACGCGGTCCGTACGCATGTCTTCGAGGAGGTCGGCGGGCTGCCCGACGACTTCTTCTACGCCCACGAGGAGACCGACCTGGCCTGGCGGGCACTGGACGCGGGCTGGCAGATCGACTACCGGTCGGACATGGTCCTCTTCCACCCGACGACGGCACCGGCCCGGCATGCGGTCTACCACCGGATGGTGGCCCGTAACCGTGTGTGGCTGGCCCGCCGCAACCTGCCCGCCCCGCTGGTTCCGGTCTATCTCGGTGTCTGGCTCCTGCTCACCCTCGCCCGCCGGCCGTCGCGACCGGCACTGCGGGCCTGGCTGGGCGGCTTCAAGGAGGGCTGGGTCACGCCGTGCGGTCCCAGGCGCCCCATGAAGTGGGCTACCGTTTGGCGACTGACCCGACTGGGCCGCCCTCCCGTCATCTGACAAGCTCGTATCTGAGAGCATCAGGCGCGAACCGGGGCGTTGCCCCGGCAGCGCACCTTGAGGACGAAAGTGTCAACTGTGAGCGAGACCACGCACGACAGTGCGGTCGCCATGAGTGCCCCGCCATCTTCCGACGAAGGGCTCACTCCTGCCCAGCGGGCCCAGAAGTACGGGCTCTCGCAGAGCGGGGCCCGTCCCGGTCTTCCGGCGTACGTCCGGCAGCTGTGGGACCGGCGGCACTTCATCTCCGCTTTTGCCAGCGCCAAGATGACGGCGCAGTACAGCCAGGCCAAGCTGGGCCAGGTGTGGCAGGTGGCGACGCCACTGCTGAACGCGCTCGTCTACTACTTGATCTTCGGTCTGCTGATCGGTACCCGGAACGGCGTCCCGGACTTCGTCCCGTTCCTGGTGACCGGTGTCTTCATCTTCACCTTCACCCAGAGTTCGGTGATGGCGGGTACGAAGTCGATCTCGGGCAACCTGGGCCTGGTGCGGGCGCTGCACTTCCCGCGGGCCTGCCTGCCGATCTCGTTCTGCCTGATGCAGCTGCAGCAGCTGGTGTTCTCGATGGGTGTGCTGCTGGTCATCCTGCTGGGCTTCGGGCAGCTGCCGACCTGGTCGTGGCTGCTGGTCATCCCGGCGCTGGCGCTGCAGTTCGTGTTCAACACCGGTCTGGCGATGGTGATGGCCCGGCTGGGTTCCAAGACCCCGGACCTGGCGCAGCTGATGCCGTTCATCATGCGGACGTGGATGTATGCGTCCGGCGTGATGTTCAGCATCGACCTGATCCTCAAGGACAAGCAGGTCCCCGCGTTTGTGGAGTGGCTGCTCAACGCCAACCCGGCGGCCGTCTACATCGACCTGATGCGCTTCGCGCTGATCGACAGCTTCACCGCGAACAAGCTGCCCCCGCATGTGTGGGCGTACGCCGGGGGCTGGGCGCTGCTGATGGGCGTCGTGGGCTTTGTGTACTTCTGGAAGGCTGAGGAGCGGTACGGACGTGGCTGAGCAGAACAACGGCGTCCAGCCGACCGAGGCGGCCGAGGCGCGGATCCCGACCGTGATCGCGGACGATCTGCACATCGTCTACCGCGTCTACGGCACGGGCGCGGGCAAGGGCAGTGCCACCGCGGCGCTGAACCGCATCGTGCGCCGCAAGCCCTCCTCGGGGGTGCGTGAGGTGCATGCGGTCAAGGGCGTTTCCTTCACTGCCTACCGGGGTGAGTCGATCGGTCTGATCGGTTCCAACGGCTCGGGCAAGTCGACGCTGCTCAAGGCGGTCGCCGGGCTGCTGCCCGCGGAGCGCGGCAAGGTCTACACGCACGGTCAGCCCTCGCTGCTGGGTGTCAACGCGGCCCTGATGAACGATCTGACCGGTGAGCGGAACGTGATCCTCGGCGGTCTGGCGATGGGCATGAGCCGCGAGCAGGTCCGTGAGCGCTACGACGGCATCGTCGACTTCTCCGGCATCAACGAGAAGGGCGACTTCATCTCGCTGCCGATGCGCACCTACTCCTCCGGTATGGCGGCCCGGCTGCGGTTCTCCATCGCCGCGGCCAAGGACCACGATGTGCTGATGATCGACGAGGCGCTGGCCACCGGTGACCGCAGCTTCCAGAAGCGCTCCGAGGCCCGCATCCGCGAGCTGCGCAAGGAAGCCGGCACGGTCTTCCTCGTCAGCCACAACAACAAGTCGATCCGCGACACCTGCGACCGGGTCCTGTGGCTGGAGCGCGGTGAGCTGCTGATGGACGGCCCGACGGACGAAGTCATCAAGGCGTACGAAAAGGAGACGGGCAAGTAGTCCGCTCCGCACTCGAAGGCCTCCGCGAGTCCGCCTCGTGGAGGCCTTCGAGCGTGAAGAACCGGTCAACTCCGGCAGTCCCGGGAACAGTTCGGACTTAAAGGACGTTGAACGGATCGTTGTCTCATGCTTCGGGACCCGCTCGGACGTGGGTGAGACGTACGACGTAAGCTGTACGGGTGCCGAACAGCACAAGTGGTATATGTCGGGCAATGCTCACCCAGGCGGGCGATGTGGGCTCGATCGGGCGCGTCGCCTGCTGCGGCGTGTCCGAAATAGGATGTTTTAGCTTGGCGGTGTAGAACGGGAGACGTGACGGCAATGGCTACTGGTTCGCTCCGGCACCGAAATGCGCCGGGCAGCCCCCGGTGAGCCGAGACAACGAGCAGGCGCGTCGCGCCTTCCTCCGAAGGGGGGCGGCGGGTGACGGGCGGGAGCAGACGCGCACCGTGCTCGATCAGGCCGCACACGAGAATTTCCCGGTCGCACCGTTCTTCCTGCCCCGCGCCTGGCGGACCGATCTGATGGCCGTCTACGGCTTCGCCCGGCTCGTCGACGACATCGGTGACGGCGATCTCGCACCCGGGGGCGGCGATGCCGTACTCCTCGGACTGGACCGTGCGCAAGGCGAAGACCGGCCGGCTTTGCTGGACGCTCTGGAGGCGGACCTCCACCGTGTCTTCAGCGACCGGGCCCCCGGCCCCCGGCATCCGCTGCTGCGCCGGCTCGGCCCGACCGTCCGCCGCTGCGCGCTGACCCCCGAGCCGTTCCTCAGGCTGATCGAGGCCAACCGGCAGGACCAGCGGGTGAGCCGCTATGGCACCTATGACGACCTCGTCGCCTACTGCGAGCTGTCCGCCAATCCCGTCGGCCGGCTCGTCCTCGGCATCACCGGCACCGCGAGCCCCGAACGCATCCGTCGCTCGGACGCGGTCTGCACCGCCCTGCAGATCGTCGAACACGTCCAGGACGTGGCCGAGGACCTCGGGCGGGACCGCATCTACCTCCCTGCCGAGGACCTGAAACGCTTTGGTGTCACCGAGGCCGATCTGGCCGCGCCGAGCGGGGGCGCATCGGTGCGCGCATTGATCGCGTACGAAGCGGAACGCGCCCGTGAGCTGCTGAATGAAGGCACCCCGCTGGTGGGTAGCGTCCACGGCAGACTCAAGCTGCTGCTGGCCGGATTCGTGGCCGGCGGACGCGCTGCACTCCAGGCGGTCGCGGCCGCCGATCACGACGTACTCCCTGGACCGCCCAAGCCGACCAAGCTCAGCCTGCTGCGCGAGGTAAGGGCGACATTGCGAAGAGAGGGGTGAGTCGGACCGTGGAGGCAACTGCACACGCGTCCGCGCCGGTGCTCGCTGCGTATCGCTACTGCGAGGCCATCACCGGGCAGCAGGCACGCAACTTCGCCTATGGCATCCGGCTGCTGCCGACCGACAAGCGGCAGGCCATGTCGGCGCTCTACGCCTTCTCCCGCCGGATCGACGACATCGGCGACGGCACCCTGGAGCCCGCCGCCAAGCAGGGGCGCCTGGAGGACACCCGGGCGCTGCTGGCCCGCGTCAAGGACGGCCGGATCGACGAGGACGACACCGACCCGGTCGCCGTCGCGCTGTCCGACGCCGCCCGCCGCTTCCCGCTGCCGCTGGAGGGTCTCGACGAGCTGATTGACGGCGTGCTCATGGACGTGCGCGGCGAGACCTATGAGACCTGGGACGAGCTGAAGGTCTACTGCCGCTGCGTCGCCGGTGCCATCGGCCGGCTCTCCCTGGGCGTGTTCGGCACGGTCCCGGGTGCGCCGGACGCCGAGCGCGCCTCCGAGTACGCCGACACCCTCGGCCTCGCGCTCCAACTGACCAACATTCTCAGGGACGTTCGCGAGGACGCAGGCAACGGGCGTACCTATCTGCCCGCCGAGGACCTCGCCAAGTTCGGCTGCGCGGCCGGCTTCGGGCGTCCCGTACCGCCGCCCGGCTCGGACTTCACCGGCCTGGTGCACTTCGAGGTGAAGCGGGCCCGCGCGCTGTTCGCCGAGGGCTTCCAGCTGCTGCCGATGCTCGACCGGCGCAGCGGCGCCTGTGTGGCCGCGATGGCCGGCATCTACCACCGGCTGCTGACGCGGATCGCCGCCGACCCCGAGGCGGTGCTGCGCGGCCGGGTCTCCCTGCCCGGCCGGGAGAAGGCCTTTGTCGCGGTGCGCGGACTGTCCGGGCTCGACGCGCGGGCGATCGGCCGCCGGCAGGCCGTCCGGAGGCGCGGATGATGTGCCGGGCGGCGAACGACAGCGGTGATCCCGCGTCAGCGCGGCGGGCAACCCTCCCCCGGGCGGCTGCGTCCGTAACAGGAGTACAGGGGGAGATCACATGACATCGGGAGTCACCCGGCCAGGCCGGCGCCGTGACCTGCCGCCCGGCCGTCCCGAAGGGGCGGCTGCGGTGGTCATCGGGGGCGGTCTCGCGGGCACGACCGCGGCGCTCGCACTGGCCGACGCGGGGCTGCGGGTCACCCTGGTCGAGGGCCGGCCCCGCCTCGGCGGACTGGTCTTCTCGTTCCGCCGCGACAGCGCCGCCGGTGAGCTGAGCGTCGACAACGGCCAGCATGTCTACCTGCGCTGCTGCACCGCCTACAGCGGGCTGCTGGAGCGGATCGGCGCCACGGATCTGGTGCCCCTCCAGGAGCGGATGGACGTCCCGGTCCTGGACGCCGACCGGATGCGGCTCGGCCGGCTGCGCCGCACCGCGCTGCCCGTCCCGCTGCACCTCGCCCGGAGCCTCGCCGGGTACCCGCATCTCTCCCCCGCCGAGCGGGCCGGGGTCGTGCGGGCCACCCTCGCGCTCAAGGGCCTCGACCCGGCCGACCCCGCGCTGGACGGTCTGGACTTCGGCAGCTGGCTGCGCCGGTACGGCCAGTCGGCCCGCGCGATCGAGGCGCTGTGGGACCTGGTCGGCATCGCGACCCTCAACGCCCGTGCCGGTGACGCCTCGATGGGCCTGGCCGCGAAGGTCTTCAAGACCGGGCTGCTGTCCGCCCCCGGCGCCGCCGACATCGGCTGGTCCCGCGTCCCGCTCGGCGACGTCCACGACACCCTCGCCCGGACGGCCCTGGAGAAGGCCGGTGTGAGCATCGCGCTGCGCACCCGCGCCGGGGCGGTCACCCGCCGGGACGACGGCTGGCAGGTGTCGGTGGAGAACGGCCCGCACGGCACCGAGCAGCTCACCGCGGACACCGTCGTCCTCGCCGTACCGCAGCGCGAGGCGCACGGCCTGCTGCCCGACGGGGCGCTGGACGGCAAGGACCGGCTGCTGGACATCGGCACCGCCCCGATCCTCAACCTCCATGTCGTCTACGACCGCAAGGTGCTGCGCCGCCCCTTCTTCGCCGCGGTCGGCTCGCCGGTCCAGTGGGTCTTCGACCGCACCGAGGCCTCCGGGCTGACCCGCGTGGCCGGGAACGAGCGCTGCCAGTATCTGGCGGTCTCGCAGTCCGCCGCGCAGGAGGAGATCGACCAGCCGGTCGCCAAGCTCCGCGCCCGCTACCTGCCCGAGCTGGAGCGGCTGCTGCCCGCCGCCCGCGGCGCCAGGATCCGCGACTTCTTCGTCACCCGCGAGCGCACCGCGACCTTTGCGCCCGCCCCGGGCGTCGGCAGGCTCCGCCCCGCCGCCCGCACCCAAGCTCCCGGCCTGTTCCTGGCCGGTGCGTGGACCGCCACCGGGTGGCCCGCGACCATGGAAAGCGCTGTTCGCAGCGGCACTGCCGCCGCTCGCGAGGCACTCAACGAACTCGGCTTCCCCCAGGGCCAGTTGCCTCAGGAGGCGGCATGACTACGAGTACGAGCGCTCGCACGAGCACGAGCGTCGGAAACAGAGGAGAAACCGTGAATCCGGCTTCCCCAGCTATCGACACCGAGGGCGTCACCGCGCTGCTGGAGCGCGGGCGGACACTCGCCACCCCCGTGCTGCGTGCCGCCGTGGACCGGCTCGCTCCTCCCATGGACACCGTCGCCGCCTACCACTTCGGCTGGATCGACGCCGAGGGCCACCCCACCACGGGGGACAGCGGCAAGGCGGTACGGCCGGCGCTCGCGCTGCTGTCGGCCGAGGCCGCCGGCGCGGCCCCCGAGGTCGGTATCCCCGGCGCGGTCGCCGTCGAGCTGGTGCACAACTTCTCGCTGCTGCACGACGACCTCATGGACGGCGACGAGCAGCGCAGGCACCGCGACACCGTCTGGAAGGTGCACGGCCCCGCGCAGGCCATCCTCGTCGGCGACGCGCTGTTCGCCCTCGCCAACGAAATACTGCTGGAGCTCGGCACGGTCGACGCCGGCCGCGCCACCCGCCGGCTCACCCTGGCCACCCGTAAGCTGATCGACGGTCAGGCCCAGGACATCTCCTACGAGCACCGCGAGCGGGTCACCGTCGAGGAGTGCCTGGAGATGGAGGGCAACAAGACCGGCGCGCTGCTGGCCTGTGCCGTCTCCATCGGCGCGGTCCTGGGCGGCGCCGACGACCGCACCGCGGACACCCTGGAGAAGTACGGCTACCACCTCGGCCTCGCCTTCCAGGCCGTGGACGACCTGCTCGGCATCTGGGGCGACCCGGAGGCCACCGGCAAGAAGACCTGGAGCGATCTGCGTCAGCGCAAGAAGTCGCTCCCGGTCGTCGCCGCGCTGGCGGCCGGTGGTCCGGCCTCCGAGCGTCTCGCCCAGATCCTGGCGGCCGACGCGAAGAAGAGCGAGACCGAGATTGCCGACTTCACCGAGGAAGAGTTCGCCTCCCGCGCGGCCCTCATCGAGGAGGCCGGCGGCCGCGAGTGGACCTCTCAGGAGGCCCGCCGCCAGCACGCCACCGCCATCGCCGCACTGGACGAGATCCACATGCCGGAGCAGGTCCGCGCACAGCTCGTCGCGCTCGCGGACTTCGTCGTCGTACGACAGAGATGAGCAGTATCGACACCGAATAGTTCGCAGTCGCCGGCCGGTGCCAGCCGGGCGCCGGCCGACGGAATCCCTGAGCACGCTTTTCACAGTTCACTGCAGAAGGGGAAGCCATGACAGCGACGACCGACGGAAGCACCGGGGCGCTGCCGCCCCGGGCCCCCTCGGCCAGCGATGCCACCGCTGAGAACACCGCACCACCCGCGGCCACGCGAACCGCCGTACGGCAGGACACGGTGGACGCCGCCCGCCGCGCGACCGCACGCGCCACCGACTATCTGCTGTCCGTCCAGGACCCCGCCGGTTGGTGGAAGGGCGACCTCGAGACCAACGTCACGATGGACGCCGAAGACCTGCTGCTCCGTCAATTCCTCGGTATCCAGGACCCGGAGCTCACCGAGGCCGCCGCCCGCCACATCCGCAAGGAGCAGTGCGCGGACGGCACCTGGGCCACCTTCTACGGCGGGCCCGGCGAACTCTCCGCCACCATCGAGGCCTATGTCGCCCTGCGGCTCGCCGGTGACGCCCCGGACGCACCGCACATGGTCCAGGCCGCCGCCTGGGTCCGCGGGCAGGGCGGGATCGCCGCGGCCCGGGTCTTCACCCGCATCTGGCTGGCGCTCTTCGGCTGGTGGAAGTGGGACGACCTGCCCGAACTGCCGCCGGAACTCCTCTACTTCCCCAAGTGGTTCCCGCTCAACATCTACGACTTCGGGTGCTGGGCGCGGCAGACCATCGTGCCGCTGACCATCGTCTCGGCCAAGCGCCCGGTCCGCCCGGCGCCGTTCGCCCTCGACGAGCTGCACACCGATCCGCGCCGCCCCAACCCGCCGCGGCCGCTCGCCCCCGTCACCAGCTGGGACGGGGTGTTCCAGCGTCTCGACAAGGCGCTGCACCTCTACCACAAGGTCGCCTTCCGCAAGCTGCGCGCCGCCGCGATGCGCTCCGCCGCCCGCTGGATCATCGAACGGCAGGAGAACGACGGCTGCTGGGGCGGTATCCAGCCCCCCGCGGTCTACTCCATCATCGCCCTGCACCTCTGCGGCTACGACCTCGACCACCCCGTGCTGCGCACCGGTCTGGCCTCCCTCGACCGGTTCGCCGTCTGGCGCGAGGACGGTCCCCCTGGGCCTGACGGCCCGGGAGGTGCCCCCACACGGATGATCGAGGCCTGCCAGTCCCCGGTCTGGGACACCTGTCTGGCGACCATCGCGCTGGCCGACGCCGGACTGCCCGCCGACCACCCGCAGCTGGTCAAGGCCGCCGAGTGGATGCTCGCCGAGCAGATCGACCGGCCCGGCGACTGGAGCGTCAAAAGGCCCCAACTCCCGTCCGGGGGCTGGGGTTTCGAGTTCGAGAACGACAACTACCCGGACATCGACGACACCGCGGAGGTGGTGCTTGCGCTGCGCCGGGTCCGGCACCCCGATCCGCTGCGGGTCGAGGCCGCGGTACGCCGTGCGGTGCGCTGGAACCTCGGGATGCAGTCCAAGAACGGGGCCTGGGGCGCCTTCGACGTCGACAACACCAGCCCGTTCCCCAACCGGCTGCCGTTCTGTGACTTCGGGGAGGTCATCGACCCGCCGTCGGCCGATGTCACCGCCCATGTCGTCGAGATGCTGGCCGACGTCGGCCGCACCCATGACCCGCGTACCCGCCGCGGTGTCGCCTGGCTGCTGGCCGAGCAGGAGGCCGGCGGCGCCTGGTTCGGCCGCTGGGGCACCAACTACCTCTACGGCACGGGCTCGGTGCTCCCCGCGCTCGCCGCGGCCGGTGTCCCCGCCTCGCACCCCGCGGTCCGCAGGGCCGTGCGCTGGCTGGAGCGGGTGCAGAACGACGACGGCGGCTGGGGCGAGGACCAGCGGTCCTACCAGGACAAGGAGAAGTGGGCGGGGCGCGGCGCCTCGACCGCCTCGCAGACCGCCTGGGCGCTGATGGCGCTGCTCGCGGCCGGGGAGCGGGGCAGCGAGGCGGTGCGGCGCGGTGTGCACTGGCTGACCGCGACCCAGCGCGAGGACGGGTCCTGGGATGAGCCGTACTTCACCGGCACGGGCTTCCCCTGGGACTTCTCCATCAACTATCACCTGTACCGCCAGGTCTTCCCGCTGACGGCCCTGGGCCGCTACCTCAACGGGGGACCGGCCGGGGCCCCGGTGGGGGCCTGATGCCGGGGCGGCCCCCGACGGATGCGGAACCGCCGCTGCTGATCGCCTGTGCGCTCGGCATCGAGCGGTTCGCGCTGCGCGGCCGGGGGCGCGGGGGAGCGGCGGCGGGCGGAACCGGCCCGCGGGTGGTCACGCTCCGCACCGGCATGGGCCCCCATGCGGCCGAACGCGCCCTCACCGAAGCGCTGAGTGAGGGGTCGGTCACCGAACGTTCCCCGGTGGTCGCCAGTGGCTTCTGTGCCGGCCTCGCCCCCGGGATGCGCCCGGGGGACGTGGTCGTCGCCGAGGCCACCCGCGGCCACCAGGCCGCCGCGCCGGAAACCCCCTGCCGTGACAACGGCCCGCTGCTCCGGGCCCTGCGAGAGCGCGGTCTGACCGTGCACAGCGGACTGCTGTGCGGCTCCGACCATGTCGTACGCGGTGCGGAGCGGGCCGAGCTGCATGCCGCCGGTGCGGTCGCGGTGGACATGGAGTCCGCCGCCACCCTCCGTGCCGCGCAGCGCGCCGGCGGCCGTCCGGTTGCGGCCGTCCGGGTGGTCGTGGACGCTCCAGAACATGAGCTCGTACGCATCGGCACCGTCCGCGGTGGAATATCGGCCTTCCGGGTGCTGCGCTCCGTGGTACCCGTTTTCCACGAATGGCACCGTTCTTTGCTGCTCCCCTGGAGGTGAGCCAGATGGCCATGCCGCTCCGTCAGTCCATCCGGGTCGGTACCTATCTCTTTGAACAGAAGGTGATCCGGCGGCGGGAGAAGTTCCCGCTCATTGTCGAGCTGGAACCGCTCTTCGCCTGCAATCTGAAATGCGAGGGCTGCGGGAAGATCCAGCATCCGGCGGGTGTGCTCAAGCAGCGCATGCCGGTGGCGCAGGCGGTCGGGGCGGTGCTGGAGTCGGGCGCTCCGATGGTCTCCATCGCCGGTGGCGAGCCCTTGATGCACCCGCAGATCGACGAGATCGTGCGGCAGTTGGTGGCGAAGCGGAAGTATGTCTTCCTGTGCACCAACGCGATGCTGTTGCGCAAGAAGCTGGAGAAGTTCACCCCCTCCCGGTATTTCGCCTTCGCGGTGCACATCGACGGCATGCGGGAACGCCATGATGAATCCGTCGCCAAGGAAGGTGTTTTCGACGAGGCGGTGGAGGCGATCAAGGAAGCCAAGCGGCGCGGATTCCGGGTCACCACCAACTCCACCTTCTTCAACACCGACACCCCGCAGACCATCATCGAGGTCCTCAATTTCCTCAATGACGATCTGCAGGTCGACGAGATGATGCTGTCGCCCGCCTACGCCTACGAGAAGGCCCCCGACCAGGAGCATTTCCTCGGCGTCGAACAGACCCGGGAACTGTTCAAGAAGGCCTTCGCCGGCGGCAACCGGCGTCGCTGGCGGCTCAACCACAGCCCGCTCTTCCTGGACTTCCTGGAGGGCAAGGCGGACTTCCCGTGCACGGCCTGGGCGATCCCCAACTACTCGCTCTTCGGCTGGCAGCGCCCCTGCTACCTGATGAGCGATGGGTACGTCCCGACGTACCGGGAGCTCATCGACGAGACCGACTGGGAGAAGTACGGCCGCGGCAAGGACCCGCGCTGCGCCAACTGCATGGCGCACTGCGGCTACGAGCCGACCGCCGTCCTCGCCACCATGGGCTCGCTGAAGGAGTCCCTCAGGGCGGCGAGGGACACCGTCGCGGGAAACCGCGGATGACCCGTTGAGCAAGGGGAGCCCGTCGCCACGGCTCCCCGGCGCCCCGGTCCGGCCCGGCTCCTGTGTCCTACGACGCAGGAGCCGGACCGGACGGTCACCGTCCGCTGAACCAGGAGAGGGGGACCGGACATGACGATGCTGGAGCACATCCGGGAGCCACAGGACCTCAAGGCGCTCCCCGAGGAGCGGCTGGCCGAACTCGCCGCGGAGATCCGGCACTTCCTCGTACGGGCCGTGCCCCGTACCGGCGGTCACCTGGGGCCCAACCTGGGCGTGGTCGAGCTGACCATCGCCCTGCACCGCGTCTTCGACTCGCCCGCCGACCGCATCCTGTGGGACACCGGCCACCAGTCGTATGTGCACAAACTGCTGACCGGACGTCAGGACTTCTCCAAGCTCCGGGCCAGGGGCGGGCTGTCCGGCTATCCGTCGCGCGCCGAGTCCGTGCACGACGTCATCGAGAACAGCCATGCCTCGACGGTGCTGGGCTGGGCCGACGGCCTGGCCAAGGCCCATCAGCTGCGCGGCCAGGACGGCCATGTGGTGGCCGTCATCGGTGACGGCGCGCTGACCGGCGGTATGGCCTGGGAGGCGCTCAACAACATCGCCGCGGCCAAGGACCGCCCACTGATCATCGTCGTCAACGACAACGAACGCTCCGACGCCCCCGCCCTCGGCGGGCTCGCCACCCACCTCGCCACCCTGCGCACCACCGACGGCTACGAGAAGTTCCTGGCCTGGGGCAAGGACGTGCTGCAGCGCACCCCGGTCGTCGGACAGCCGCTCTACGAGTCGCTGCACGGTGCGAAGAAGGGCTTCAAGGAAACCTTCGCGCCCCAGGGCATGTTCGAGGACCTGGGGCTGAAGTACGTCGGACCGGTCGACGGCCATGACCTCGCGGCCGTCCAGTCCGCGCTGCGCAGTGCGGCGGGCTTCCACGGGCCGGTGCTGGTGCACTGCCTCACCGAGAAGGGCCGCGGCCGGCAGCCCGCCCCGGAGGGCGGGGCCGACCACCTCCACACCGTCGGTGTGATGGACCCTTCCCCGGCCGGCGCCGGGAGGAGCCCCCAGGTCTGCGCGCCGGTCACCCCGCCCGGTGACCCTTCCTGGACGTCGGTCTTCGGCGACGAGATGGTGCGCATCGGTGCCGAGCGGGAGGACGTCGTCGCGCTCACTGCGGCGATGCCGGAGCCGGTCGGGCTCGGAAAGTTCGCCGAGGCGTATCCCGACCGGGTGTGGGACGTGGGCAGCGCCGAACAGCATGCGGCGGTGTCGGCGGCGGGACTGGCCACCGGGGGTCTGCACCCGGTCGTCGCCGTCCGCGCCACCCTCCTCAACCGCGCCTTCGACCAGGTCCTGATGGATGTCGCGCTGCACCGGTGCGGGGTGACCTTCGTCCTGGACCGGGCCGGTATCACCGGCGCCGACGGGGCCTCGCACCACGGCATGTGGGATCTGTCGGTGCTCGGCGTCGTACCGGGCCTGCGGATCGCCGCCCCGCGCGACACCGGCCAGCTCCGCGCCCAGCTGTGCGAGGCGCTGGACATCGCCGACGCACCGACCGTCCTCCGCTTCCCGGAGGAGCCGGTGGCCGGCCCGGTCCCTGCCGTGGACCGGATCGGTGGTGTCGATGTGCTCCACCGGGTGCCGCGCCCGGACGTCCTGCTGGTCGCCGTCGGGGTGATGGCCCCGGTCTGTCTGCGGGCCGCCGGGCTGCTCACGGCGCGCGGGGTGCACACCACCGTCGTCGACCCGCGGTGGGTCAAGCCGGTCGACGCCGTCATCCCGCAACTCGCCGCCGAGCACGCCATGGTGGCCGTCGTCGAGGACAACAGCGTCAACGGGGGCATCGGCTGGGCGGTCGGCCAGGCGCTGCGGGACGCCGATGTGGACGTGCCGCTGCGCACCTTCGGGATCCCCGAGCAGTTTCCGGCACACGCCAGGCGTGGTGAGCTGCTGGCCGACCTCGGCCTCACCCCGGCCGGGATCGCCGGCCGGATCAGCGGTGCGATGGCCCGTAAGGAGAAGCAGACGTGACCGGATTTGACCTGACCGAGCTGCTCGCCGAACGCGGTGGTGAGCGCTACGCCCTGCACACCCGCCATCTCAACCACCAACTGCCGCGGATGCTGCACACCATCGGCTTCGACAAGGTCTACGAGCGGGCCGAGGGCGCCTACTTCTGGGACGCCGACGGCCAGGACTACCTGGACATGCTCGCGGGCTTCGGGGTGATGGGCCTCGGCCGGCACCACCCCGTCGTCCGGCAGGCGCTGCACGACGTCCTGGACGCCCAACTGGCCGATCTCACCCGCTTCGACTGCCAGCCGCTGCCCGGTCTGCTCGCCGAGAAGCTGCTGTCCCACACGCCCCATCTCGACCGGGTCTTCTTCGGCAACAGCGGCACCGAGGCCGTCGAGACCGCCCTGAAGTTCGCCCGCTACGCCACCGGCCGGCCCCGCATCCTCTACTGCACCCATGCTTTCCACGGCCTGACCACCGGCTCGCTCTCCGTCAACGGCGAGGACGGCTTCCGGGACGGCTTCGCCCCGCTGCTCCCGGACACCGCCGTCGAGCTGGGTGATCTGGCCGCGCTGGAACGGGAGTTGAAGCGCGGCGACGTGGCCGGATTCGTGGTCGAGCCCATCCAGGGCAAGGGCGTACACCCGGCCCCGCCCGGATTTCTGCGCGCCGCCCAGGAGCTGCTGCACCGGCACAAGGCCCTGCTGATCGCCGACGAGGTGCAGACCGGCCTGGGCCGTACCGGCGACTTCTTCGCCTATCAGCACGAGGACGGTGTCGAACCGGATCTGGTGTGTGTGGCCAAGGCGCTGTCCGGCGGATATGTGCCGGTCGGGGCGACCCTCGGCAAGGACTGGATCTTCAAGAAGGTCTACTCGTCCATGGACCGGGTGCTGGTGCACTCCGCCAGCTTCGGCGCCAACGCCCAGGCGATGGCCGCCGGTCTGGCGGTGCTCTCGGTGCTGGAGGACGAGAAACTCGTGGCCGGCGCCCGGCACACCGGTGAGCTGCTGCGCTCCCGGCTGGCGGAGCTGATCCCCAGGTACGAGCTGCTGCACGACGTACGGGGCCGCGGCCTGATGATCGGCATCGAGTTCGGCCGCCCCAAGTCCCTCGGTCTGCGGAGCCGTTGGACGATGCTGCAGACGGCCCGCAAGGGGCTGTTCGCGCAGATGGTCGTGGTGCCGCTGCTGCAGCGCCACCGCATCCTGACCCAGGTCTCCGGTGACCATCTGGAGGTCATTAAGCTGATTCCGCCGCTGATCATCGGCGAGCGGGAAGTGGACCGTTTCGTCGAGGCGTTCACGGCCGTCATGGACGACGCCCACGGGGGCGGCGGCCTGATGTGGGACTTCGGGCGGACGCTGGTCAAGCAGGCGGTCGCCAACCGCTGATGACGCTGGGGGGAAGGCCATGGTGGCCGAGGCGACGGCGCGGGCCGTCAACGACATGACAGCGCGCTGGGCGCGCGAGGCGGTGGCGGAGCGGAACTCCGTCCTGACGGCGGCCGGTGTCTGGCCGCTGCTGGCCCTGCTCGCCGGTCCGGCCGACGGCCCCGCCCGCAAGGAGCTGGCCGAAGCGCTCGGCACCGACGCCGCGCACGCCGTACGCGAAGGCCGTGAGCTGCTGGCCGCGCTGGCGGCGGCGGACGGTGTCGATGCCGCGGTGGGGCTGTGGGCCCGCCGCACGCTGACCCTGCACCCCGAGTGGCTGGCCGGCCTGCCGCCCGCCGCGCACGGGGAGCTCACCGGGGACGAGACCCTGGACCAGGGCGCGCTGGACGCCTGGGCGCGGCGGCACACCGACGGCCTGATCGAAGGGATGCCGGCACGGCTCACCTCCGACACGCTGCTCGTCCTGGCCAGTGCGCTGCTGGTGCGCACGACCTGGACGGAGCCGTTCGACGAGTTCCCGTGCTGGATGACGGCCGAAGGGCCTTGGGCAGGGCGGGAGTTGGGGGTGCTGAGCCGCTCCGGGCCGGATGTGGAGCAGGTGCGGGTGCACAGCACACCGGCCGGTCCGCTGACCGCGGTGCGGGTCGCGGGCGACAACGGACTCGATGTCCATCTGCTGCTCGGCGAGCTGGACCTGCCCGGCGGCGAGGTGCTGCACCACGGTGTCGCGGCGCTGGGCGGCGGCTACCCGACGGTGTCCGGCGAGGCGCTGACCGAGGGCGCCGGTCCGGGTCTGCGGGTGACGACCGTGCCGAGCTACGACGACGTCCCGCAGCTCGATCTCACCGTCCCGCGGTTCACCGTCGACGCCGACCACGACCTGCTGGAGCAGGCGGACCTCTTCGGGCTCACCACCGCCTCCGACACCTCCCGCGGACACTTCCCCGGTATGAGCGATCAGCCGCTGGCGGTGTCGGCCGCCCGCCAGACGGCGACCGCGACCTTCGGCGCACTGGGCTTCCGGGCGGCCGCGGTCACGGTCATGCCGGTCGCCGCGGGCTCCGTGCCACCGCCCCCGCCGTACCGGGCGCTGCGGATCTCGGCCCGTTACGACCGGCCCTTCGGCTTCCTCGCGGTGCACCGGGCGTCGGGCCTGGTGCTGGTCGCGGGGTGGGTGGCCACCCCGTGAGCCGGGGCCGCGGCTGTCAGTCCGTCAGCAGCTGGTCCCGCAGCCGCTCGCGGACGGCGGGCGTCAGCCCCAGGCCGTCGGTGAGGTACTTCTCCGTCGAGCCCCAGGTCCGCTCGATCGCGTCGTAGGCGGCCGTGAGGTAGTCGGTGTGCGCCCCGAACAGCGGGGAGAGCAGCTCCATGACCTCCTGCGACATCCCGACCGCGGAGTTGTCGGAGCGGCGGATCTTGTAGCGGCGGTGGGGATCGTTGGACTTGAGGTAGTCCGCCTCGATGGCGTCCCGCTCCACCCCGACCGCGAGCAGGGTCACGGCGACGGACAGGCCCGCCCGGTCCTTGCCGGCCGCACAGTGCATCAGCGCCGGGACGCTGTCCTCGGCGAGCGCATGCAGCACCCTGCTGTGGTCTTCGGTACGGGTGGTGATGATGTGGCGGTACGTCGCGGCCATACGGGCCGCGGCCTTGCCGTCGCCGAGCGCGGAGCGCAGCTGCTCCAGCTCACCGTCGCGCACCATTGTCCAGAATTCCGCGCCGTCGGCCGGGTCGGTGAGCGGAATGTTCACATTGCGCACGCCCGGCAGCGCGACATCGGGGCCTTCCAGCTTGATGTCCGAGGCATTGCGGAAATCGAAGATGGTGTGCAGCCCGAGGCCGGCCAGAAAGGCGGCGTCGGTCTCGGTCGCATGGGCGAGATGGCCACTGCGGAACAGCCTGCCCTCCCGTACGTGACGCCCGTCCACGGTCGGCAGACCGCCCACATCGCGGAAGTTCCGGACCTCCGTGAGCTCGGGCTGGGCCTGTGGGACCTGCGGCGTCTGCTGCGTCACGGGCGCGCTCCTCGGGTTCGGCCGCCGACGCTGCTCGTCGACGAGGCGGGGCACCTCCGACGATACGACATTGATGCAATAGACAATCAGGCCGCAATGGGGACGTCGTCATACGCGCCGAAGTGCCCGGCGGAGCAGGGCGCGATCGAACATTATTCCGACTTGAGCAGAATTTGACCTGGTGGCATTAATCACCCCTCGTCAACCCCTGGTTACGGTGGCGTAAGTCACTTCTTGAGGTGAAGTATGTCCTGACGTGGCAGACGATTCGAAGTACTTCAGCAACGGCGCCCCTGGCGCCATCGAGTCGTACGCAGCCGTCGGGGACAGCTTCACAGAGGGGGTCGGGGATCCCGGCCCTGACGGGGCGTACATCGGTTGGGCGGACCGGCTCGCGGTCCTGCTCTCGGACAAGCAGGCGGAGGGGGACTTCCGCTACGCGAACCTCGCGGTCAGGGGGCGGCTCCTCGACCAGATCGTGGAGGAGCAGGTGCCCCGGGCGAAAGCCCTCGCCCCTGCGCTGGTGACGTTCTGTGCCGGCGGCAATGACATCCTGCGGCCCGGCTCGGACCCGGACGCGGTCGCCGAGCGCTACGAGGCGGCGGTCGCCGATCTGCGGGAGGCGGTCGGTGCGGTCCTGCTCTGCACCGGCTTCGACACCCGCGGTGTCCCGGTCCTCAAGCATCTGCGCGGCAAGATCGCGACGTACACGGCGCATGTCCGGGCCATCGCGGACCGGCACGACTGCCCGGTCCTGGACCTGTGGTCGCTCAAGTCGGTGCAGGACCGGCGGGCGTGGAGCGATGACCGGCTGCATCTGTCCGCCGACGGGCACACCCGGGTGGCGCTGCGCGCGGCGCAGGTGCTTGGGCTGCCGGTGCCGGCCGATCCGGACCAGCCCTGGCCCCCGGAGGCGGAGCGTTCGGCCGCCGAGGCGCGGCGGGACAACATCCAGTGGGCGCGGGAGCATCTCGTGCCGTGGATCGGACGCCGGCTGCGGGGGGAGTCCTCCGGCGACCATGTCGAGCCCAAGCGGCCCGATCTGCTGCCGCTGTAGGGCAGCCCACGGGCCGGCAGGGCCCCTGGCATGACTGAGGCCCCGTTGCCGCGAATGCGGAGCGGGGCCTCAGTGTGCGAGGGAGGAGTACGGCAGGTCTGCCCAGACCACCCGGCCCTGACCGCTGTCGGCGGGCCGCGACCCCCAGCTCTCGGACAGTGCGCCGACGAGGAACAGCCCTCGTCCGCACTCCTGGTCCACGCTGCCGGGCTGGATGTGCGGCGCCGAGTCCGCCGCGCCGCCCTGGTCCGTGATCTCTATGCGTATGTGCGCGCCGAAGAGGGCGAGCTCGCAGCCGACCTTCTCGCTGTCGGTGTGCCGCACCGCGTTGGTGAACAGCTCGGAGACCACCAACTCCACGTCGTCGCGGACTTGTTGATCCGCGCCCCACTCGCACAGCAGCGCACTGACGCGTCTGCGCGCCTCGGGAACGGACGTGCGTCGCGCCGGCAAGTGGAACGCGTCCTGCGGGTACTGGGCGACAAAGCCGCCACAGCGCCCTAACGAAGGAGCGTTGTTGGAGGAAGCCACTCCGCAACTATGTGCGATGTTGGTCACCGATGGCAAGGATCAGTCTGTAATTTGCAGAATCGTAAGTGCAGTCTGTTCGTTCGTGCTGACGGCATGACACACTGCTGACAATTGAAGTCAGTTGGAGGCGATCGGACGTGGCGGACCCACGGTCGGCAGGTGCACCAACCGTTCTGCGGGTGGTGCTCGGCAAGCGACTGCAGGACCTGCGCGAGAAAGCGGGCCTCTCCTTCGAGCAGGCCGCCGCGGCCCTCGATGTGACCCACGCCACGATACGGCGCATGGAAAAGGCCGAGGTCGGCCTCAAGCTCCCCTACGTCGAGAAACTGCTGGCGACCTATGGCGTCACCGACGAGGAGGAGATCGAGGGCTTTGTCTCCCTCGCCCGCGAGGCCAACAAGCCCGGCTGGTGGCACCGGTTCCGCGATGTGCTGCCCGAGTGGTTCAGCGCATTCGTCAGCCTGGAGAGCGAAGCCAATCTCATCCGGGCCTACCAACCGCATTACGTCCCCGGGCTGTTGCAGACCGAGGGCTATGCCGCCGCCGTCCTGAAGGCCGGTATGCCGCACGCCTCCGCCAAGGACATCGACCGCATCGTCGCGCTGCGCATGGAGCGGCAGTCCCTGCTGACCCGTAACCACGCACCGATGCTGTGGGTGGTCATGGACGAAACCGTCCTGCGCCGCCCGATCGGCGGGCCGAAGGTGATGCGCGACCAGGTCTCCCGGCTGATGGAGGCCACCGCGCTGCCGAACGTCCGGCTGCAGATCATGCCGTTCGCGGCGGGACCGCACCCCGCCATGTACGGCCCCTTCCACATCTTCCGCTTCCCGATCCCGGAACTCCCGGACATCGCTTACGCGGAAAGCCTCGTCGGAGCCGTGTACTTCGACCAGCGCAACGACGTCTCGCAGTTCCTGGAGGCCCTGGACCGGATGTGTGCACAGGCCGCGCCGGCACACACCACCGAGGCCATTCTGGGTGGCTTTCGCAAGGAGATCTGAACCATGGATCGCATACGCATCTACAACGGCATGCCCGCCAAAGAACTGGGCACTGAGGGCTGGCACAAGCCGTGGAGCGGCGGAAACGGCGGCGAGTGCGTCGAGGCCATGCGGCTGGGGGACGGCCGGATAGCGCTGCGGCAGTCGACCGACCCGGACGGCCCGGCCCTGATCTACACCCATCGCGAAATGGTGAGCTTCATCGAGGGAGCGAAGGCCGGCCACGCCGACTTCCTGCTCGCGGCGGCCCCGGGCCGGCGCACCGAACGGAGGACGGCATGAGCCAACACGGCGTATCCCAGGGGGCGCCGGACGGCGAGGTCCCCGAGATCGGACCCTACGTCCAGGGGCCGGAGCACTCGGGCTTCTCCGCCGAGGAGATCGACACCAGCCGGCCGCACCCCGCCCGGATGTACGACTACTACCTCGGCGGCTGGGACAACTACGAGGTCGACCGGGTGGCCGCGGAACGCGTCATCGAGGTCCACCCCCAGGTACGGCTCAGCGCCCGCGCCAACCGCGCCTTCCTGCGGAGGGCGGTACGCGAGCTGGTCGCCGGCGGCATCCGCCAGATCATCGACATCGGCACCGGCATCCCCACCTCGCCCAACACCCATGAGATGGCCCGGGAGACCGCTCCCGACACCCGCGTGGTCTACGTCGACAACGACCCGATCGTCGCCACCCACGCCGGGGCCCGGCTGACCAACACCGAACGCACCGGATTCGTGCTCGGCGACGTCCGCGACCCCAAGGCGCTGCTGGACCACCCCACCGTCCGGGAGCTGATCGACTTCGACCGGCCGGTGGCGCTGCTGCTGGTGGCCGTACTCCACTTCATCCGGGACGACGAGGACCCCGCCGCGCTCATCGCCACCCTCGCCGATGCGCTCCCCGCGGGCAGCCATCTCGTCCTGACACATGCGACCGGTGAGCCCTACGAGGCCTATGAGGCGGGCCGCACGGACGAGCAGGCGCGCGACGGCGTGGTGAACGTCTACAAGAGCGCCACCGCCACCCTCAATCTGCGGTCGAAGGCCGAGTTCGAGCCGCTGTTCGGCCCGTTCTCCCTGCTGGAGCCCGGCGTCGTACGGGTACCGCTGTGGCGGCCGGACGGCCGGGTGCCCGGCGCGGAGGAGCTCAACAACACCATTTTCTACGGCGGAGTGGGCCGCAAGAACTGACCGGCCGGGGCTCCCGACCGGTCCGCGCTCCATCGGCCGAACGGCACGCCCTACGCCCCCGTACGGGACACCTGAGCATCCGGCGGGCCCGGGAGCCGGGGCCCGTCACCGGCCGGTGACGTAATGACGGTCGCCGGTGCCTTCGCGCCGAGGGCAGCGTGCAGTTCCTGCGGTCCTACGAGGGCGGTGTGGGTGCCCCGCGAGGTACAGGCGTACGCCCCCGCGACGGCGCCCAGGCGGGCACACTCCTCCAGGCTCCGGCCCGCCAGCCTGCCGTAGAGGAATCCGCTGGTGAAGGCGTCGCCCGCGCCATTGCTGTCCACGACGGGGCCGGGCGGGACCGCGGCCGGCACCGGGCGCGGGGTGCGGTCGTCGGCGCTGAGGAGGTAGGCGCCGCCCGCCCCCGCCGTGGCGATCACCGCCTCGGCGCGGCCCTCGTGCAGGATCTCCCGCATCACGGACCCGATCCGTTCCCCCGCCCCGGCCGTACTGAGGAACACCAGGTCGGAACGGAGCGCGAACTCCCGGTGATGGTCCGTCAGCCCGTCCCAGTCCTGCAGATCCGTCGAGACGGGGATGCCCAGCGCCTCGATGTCGTCGTACAGAAAACGGGCGAAGTGCATGATCGACAGATGGACGTGGCGGGCACGGCGCAGCGGGGGCAGATAGTGCTCGGGCGGCATCCGCAGATCGGCCGGGTCGCGGGCGTCGTAGAACGACATCCGCCGGCCGTCGGGGGCGACGAGATTGACCGCGCGCCGGGTGCCGTGCGGTGAGATCAGCGGCCGGAAGTCGACGCCGGTACCGGCCAGCCGCTCGCGGACCAGCGTGCCCGGATGATCGTCGCCGAGGAAATCCACGAACCCGGTGGTGAGCCCGAGCGCCGCGCAGCCGAGCGCGACACCGGTGCCGGTGTGCCCCGCCCCTTCGTGCAGAGGTGGGACCGGGTAGGAATCGGCGAGCGGTACGGGCAGCGCGCCGACCTGCACGAGAGTGTCCACGCCCGACCCGCCGACGACGAGGACGTCATAGGCGTCATACGGCTCAGAAACCTGCTGGAATGTCACAAGCGTCCCTGAATCCCTTGCTGATGAGACGAATCCCTTGCTGGTGGGACCGTTTTGCGGACGAGGTGCATCCGCTGCCGGGAGTCTAGACGCAGGCTCGTCCCATGACGGGATGTCAGGGATTCCGGTGACACGGGGGAGGAAGGGACGCGCAAGAGCCGGGCCCGTGATCAGGTGACCCGTGATCAGTGGCCGGTGGTGAGCGGGCGACGGCGGATGACGGCGGGAACGGCCGGGACACCACGGACCGTTGGCGGAAAGGGCCGTTGACACGGCTGCCGGGGGCACTGAAGTCTGTGGCCGACGGTGATCGGATTCCGCGGACGGTGCTCAGGTACCGGGCAGGGCGAGCAGGTCCGGGGACAGCAACGAGTGGGCCGTACGGCGGTCGGACCACGCCGTCGGGGGAGCGAGGCAACGGTGGCAGAGCACTCCAATGGCGGGCACACCGCGATCGTGATCGGTGGCGGACTCGCCGGGATGCTGGCCGTCACCGCCCTGACCGGACACGTCGATACGGTCACCGTGATCGAACGCGACCGCTATCCGGAGGGGCGCGCCTTCCGCAAGGGCGTCCCGCAGGCCCGCCATCTGCACATCCTCCTCCGCGGCGGCAGCCTCGCTCTGGAGGAGCTGCTGCCCGGCACGGTCGCCGCGCTCGGCGAAGCGGGGGCACGCCGCCTGTATCTGTCGCGCGATCTGCTCACCCGTACCCCCACCGGCTGGCAGCGCCGCTTCGACGAGCGCCGGCATCTGACCCTGAGCGTCACCCGGCCGGTGCTGGACTCGGTCGTACGGGAGCGGGTGCTGCGGGCGGCGGCCGGTTCGGCCACCCGGGTCGAGGTTCTCGAGGCGACCGAGGCCACCGGGCTGACCGGGGACGCCGGGCGGGTGACCGGGGTCCGGGTGCGGTCGCGGGACGGTGCGCCGGGCGGGCGGTCCGAGCGGGAGCTGCCGGCCGCGCTCGTCGTGGACGCCTCGGGCCGCGGATCCCGCGCACCGCAGTGGTTCGCCGCGCTGGGCCGGTCCGCGCCGCAGGAGGAGACCGTGGACGCGGGGATCGCCTACGCCACCCGGATGTACCGCCCCAAGGACCCGGCCACGGCACCGGACGCGGGCGTCAATGTCCCGGGCTGGCCCGAGTGCCCGCGGGGCGCGGCCTACGTCCCCGTCGAGGACGGCAAGTGGCTGCTGACGCTGTCCGGTGTGCGCGGGCACCACCCGCCCACGGACGCGGCGGAGTTCACCGCCTTCAGCGCCACCGTCGGCGACCCGTACGTCCATGAACTGCTCGACCGGGCCGAGCCGCTGTCGCCGGTGCACGGCTTCCGCGACACCTGCAACCGCCGCCGGCACTTCGAACGGCCCGGTGCCCTGCCCGAGGGATTCCTCGTCCTGGGGGACGCCGGGTGCACCTTCAACCCCGTGTACGGGCAGGGCATGTCGGTCGCCGCCCTCGGCGCGCTGGCCGTACGCACCACGCTCGCGGACGGCGGCGGTCTGCGCCCCGGCATCGCCGCCGAGGCGCAGCGGGCGGTGGCCCGTGCCGTGGAGCCCGCCTGGCTCGCCGCGGTCGGCGCGGACCGCCCGTACGCGAGCCCCGGCGACACCAAGGCGGGCGTCGGGGAGCGGCTGTCCACGTGGTACATCGCCCGGCTGTCCGCCCGCGCCTCCATCGACCCCGTCGTCGGCGCGGCCTTCCGGGACGTCTTCTCCCTCACCGCGCCCCCGACCCGTCTCGTCGCCCCGCAGATCTTCCTGCGCACCGTCTTCCTGCCCCGCCGCCCCGGCCTGCCCGGCCCGCCCGCATCCATCGAAGCGCTCTGACCCGGAACACCTCGTGAGGGGGTTCGGACCGCACCGGCGATCCTCAGGGCGCGCGGGCGCCTGAGGCGAGCGGCCCGACCACCGCGCGCCCCACCGCCGGCTCGCGTTCACCGCAATGGACGCGTCCCGGTGGCCGGGCGGGGAGACACCCCCGGCAGGCCCGGGAAAGGCCACACCCCCGTCAGGAATGCGACGGGCGGTCGCGCGGTTTGCTTCTGCGGGTGATGGTGTTGAGTCCGGGTGGTCGTGGTGCGGAAACCGTACGACGGCGCCGAGTGGCGCGGTGTGCCGGAACCCACCGCTCATGCGGCCCGTTCACTTCGCGACCGCTCTGACCATGGAGGTGCCGTGACCGGTTCCCGACCCCGCCGCACTCGACTTTCCGCGCTGCGGCCCGCGAGCTTCGGTATCGAGCCCACCGGGGAGCGGCTGGCCAGGATGCGCAGGTCGCCCCAGTTCGTGGACGGCCAGTTCCGCAATCCCATGCCGACCAGGCAGCTGCTCCATGGCTCCGCGCTGCCGATGGCGCGTACCCAGCTGAGCCGGGAGGGGCGGCTGCGCCGGGCACCGGTCGGCCGGATTCCGGTGTACCGCCCGACCGCCGCGGACTGGGGCCAGCCGCCCGCTTCCGGGCTGCGGCTCACCTGGATGGGCCATTCGAGCGTGCTGGCCGAGATAGACGGGCAGCGGGTGCTCTTCGACCCGGTCTGGGGCGAGCGCTGTTCGCCGTTCACCTGGATCGGCCCCCAGCGGTTGCACCCGGTGCCCCTCGCACTGGACGAGCTGGACCCGGTCGATGCCGTGGTGATCTCGCACGACCACTACGACCATCTCGACATGTCGACGGTCCAGGGCCTGGCCGGCACCGGCGCGGCCTTCGTCGTACCGCTCGGTATCGGTGCCGACCTGGAATTCTGGGGTGTGCCCGCGGACCGGATCACCGAGCTCGACTGGCACGAGTCCACCCGGGTCGGCGGGCTGACCCTCACGGCCACCCCCGCACAGCACTTCTGCGGCCGCGGGCTGCGCGGCCCGCAGCACACCCTGTGGTCCTCCTGGGTGGTCGCGGGACCCGAGCACCGGATCTTCCACAGCGGCGACACCGGCTACTTCTCCGGCTTCGCGGAGATCGCCGCGGCGCACGGCCCGTTCGATGCGACGATGATCCAGATCGGCGCGTACAGCGACTTCTGGCCGGACATCCACATGACCCCGGAAGAGGGCGTCCGCTCCCACCTCGACCTCCAGGGCGGCGAGCCGCGCGGTGTGCTGTTGCCGATCCATTGGGGCACGTTCAACCTCGCACCGCACCCATGGGCGGAGCCCGCCGAACGGACGCTGGCCGCCGGCCGCGCATCGGGGGTCACCACGGCCCACCCCAGACCCGGCGAGCCCTTCGAGCCCGCCGAGCCGGCGGCCGTCTATCCGTGGTGGCGGGCCATTGCGGTGCCGCCCATCCATGGCTGGCCCGCCTGGCCGCCGGCGGTGTCCCCCACCGACGTGGGCCTCGCCGCGGACCGGTGAGCGCGCACCGGAGCGTGCGGGGAGCACGAGTCCCGCCCGGCGCCTGCCGGGTACGTGCCTGTGGACGTGCCGTTGATGCCGGGCCGGGCGAGAGGCTGCCGAGGGGCCGAGGGCACAACGGGCCGGGCGGCAATTGCAGTTGACGCTCCATGGTGTGCACGGTTTTCTGTGGTGGTGTCTCTCCTCCGCATCGAACGGGTGGACGGCGACGCCGGCCTTCACGACTGGCAGTACGTCCACAACCTGATCGTTCCCTCCGCCGCCCTGTCCCTCGACGAGGTGCGTGAGCGGTCCCGGCGCTACCTCTTGGAGGTGGCATACCTCGACGACGTCCTCGTGGGCTGCACGACCGTCCGTCCGCCCACAGGCGACCCCGCGGCAGCCACGGTGATCGCCCGGGTGCTCCCCGCGCACCGGAGGCAGGGCTTCGGTGGCGAACTCTGGGCGCGTGGGCTGGCACAGGCGCGGGACCTGGACCCCGAGGCCATCGAGACCGTCGTCTGGGCGTCCAACGCGGACGGGCTGCGGTTTGCGCAACGGCATGGATTCGTCGAGGTGGAGGAGTATCTGCTGCCGGGCGACAGCGTGCCGTGGTTCACCCTGAGGCTTCCCTGACCGCCCGGTCGGGCTCCTCCACAGGTCCAATCCGCCCGCTTCCCTGAGGACTTGGCCTGCCCGGAGGTAAACGGCTTGCCGTGATCGTCACGCGGCGATGAGGATGACGCCATGCCTGCCTTCGCCGCTCCGGACGGGACCGCGCTCGCCTATCACGTCGTGGGTGAGGGGGAGCCGCTGCTCTGCCTCCCCGGTGGGCCCATGCGGGCCTCCGGCTACCTCGGTGATCTCGGCGGGCTGTCGGAGCGGCGTCGGCTGATCAAGCTCGATCTGCGCGGCACCGGCGACTCCGGCACGCCCGCCGACCCGGCCACCTACCGCTGCGACCGGCAGGTCGCCGATGTCGAAGCGCTCCGCGAGCACCTCGGGCTGGACCGTATCGATCTCCTCGCGCACTCGGCGGCCGGTGATCTCGCCCTTCTCTACGCGGCCCGGCATCCGCGGCGCATCCGCACCCTCACTCTCATCACCGCACGTGCCCGCGCCCTCGGTGTCGACTTCACCGAAGCGCACCGCCGGGAGGCGGCCGCCCTGCGCACCGCCGAGCCATGGTTCGGGGCCGCGTACGACGCCTACGAAAGGGTCTGGGCCGGTTCCGAGGCCGATGCCGACTGGGACGCCATCGCCCCCTTCTTCTACGGCCGTTGGGGCGCGGCCGCGCAGGCGCACGCCGCATCCGAGGTGGCACAGACCCACGACGAGGCCGCCGGGATCTATGCGTCCTCCGGCGCCTTCGCCCCGGACGCGGCCCGCGCCGCCCTTGAGGGCATGGACGCACGGGTCCTGCTGCTCGCCGGCGAGTTCGACAGCGGTCCGCTTCCCCGTATCGCCGCGGACATCGCGAAGCTGTTGCCCCGGGCCGAACTCGCCGTTCAGCCGGGCGCCGGCCACTATCCCTGGCTCGACGATCCCCGCCGCTTCACCCGGACCGTCGCGGCATTCCTCGGCCAGGAGCCTGCCGGGCCCGTCGGCTGACGCTCAGACACTGCCCTTCCGTGGTGCCCGGGCAGGGCGCCGCGCGGGTGGGTGCCAGCCGCGTTCCAGGAGGTCGAACGCGGCGTCGACGGCTGCGCGGGGGTCGGCCTGGTCCCGGGCGAGGGCGGGCGCTTCGAGGGCGAAGTGCGCGAGTGCGGCGCAGGCCGGATCGTCCTCGGGGGCACCGACGTCGGCGGCGATGGCCTGTGCGAGCGCCGTTTGGTGCCGCATCCACATGCGGTGGCCGTAGTCGCGGAGGGCCGGTGTGCTCGTGATGAGTTCCCTGAACCGGGCGAACGCGGGGTCGGCGAGGGTCTCGACATGGCTGCGCAGGATGTGGTCACGCAGGGCGGCGGGGAGGGATCGGCCGTCCGGGCGCTCGCGGACGGCGGCGACCAGGGCGGCCTCGTGGTCGCTGTCCGCGTCGAAGACCAGGGCTTCCTTGCCGGGGAAGTGCTTGAAGAGGGTCGTGGTGGAGACATCGGCGGCTTCGGCGATGTCCCGGATGCTGACCTGGTCGTAGCCGCGTTCGAGGAACAGCCGCAGGGCCGCGTCGGCCAGCGCCTGGCGGGTGGCGGCCTTCTTGCGCTCACGGCGGCCCATGGGATCTGTCGTCTCACTCACGACTTCACCCTACCCTCTTGTTGACCGATTGAAAAAGTTGACTCGTTGCACTTTTTTAATCGGTGTGCTCTTCTGAGGGGGCCGGAGCGGAGGACGAACTCCGACCGGCTCCGGTGCCATCGCACCGGTGAACTGAGCGATGCTCCCTGCCTGTTGCCGACCGGAACCGGACCGGACCGGACCGATGGGCCGGCGTGGGCCCGCTCGCCCCACCCGACCAGGAAGAGGAATCACCCATGCCCACCACCCCCGCACCGCGGATCGCCGTCATCGGCGCCGGCCCCGGCGGACTGGCCTGCGCCCGCGTCCTGCAGCGTCACGGCATCGGCGTCACCGTCTACGACCGGGACGCCTCCGCCGACGCCCGCGACCAGGGCGGCACCCTGGACCTGCACGCGGACTCCGGCCAGATCGCCCTGCAGGAAGCCGGACTTCTCGACGATTTCCACGCCCTGGCCCGGCCCGAGGGGCAGGCCATGCGCATGCTCACCCGCCATGGCGAGGTCCTCGTCGACTACCGCCCCACCGACGCGGAGGACGCCGCCCCCGAGATCGACCGCGGCCGGCTGCGCACCTTGCTGGCGAACTCCCTCACCCCCGGCACCGTCCGGTGGGGCCACACCCTCACCTCCGTCACCCCGCACCCGGCCGGTACGCACCGCCTCACCTTCGACAACGGCGTCACCAGAGACGTCGACCTGGTCATCGGCGCGGACGGCGCCTGGTCCCGGGTGCGGCCGCTGGTCAGTGCCGCCACGCCCGTCCATACCGGCGTGACCTTCCTGGAGGCCCGCTTCGACAAGGTCGACACCGAGCACCCCGCCGTCGCCGAACTCGTCGGCGACGGGCAGGTCTTCGCCACCGGCGACCACAAGGGCCTGATCGCGCAACGCAACAGCGAGCAGCATGTACGCGCCTACATCGCGCTCCGTGACGACGAGGACCGGTACCGCGCCGCCGGCAACGGCCTCGACGACACCGAGGCCGTACGCGCCGCGCTGCTCCGGGCGTTCGCCGGCTGGGACGAGCGGCTCCTCGTCCTGATCACCGACAACGACGGCCCGTACGTCAACCGGCCGCTGTTCGTCCTCCCGGCCCCGCACACCTGGCCCCACACCCCGGGCGTCACCCTGCTCGGGGACGCCGCCCACCTGATGACTCCCTTGGGCGGTAATGGCGCCAACTTCGCCCTGCTCGACGGCTGCGAACTCGCGCTGGCCCTCGCCCGCCACGACACCCTCGACGAGGCCGTCACCGCCTATGAGCGGACCATGCTGCCGCGCGCCGCCGCGGCCGGTGACGGCGCGGCGGCACTGAAGAGCCTCCTCGGGCCGGGCGACCGCGGCCGCGCCGACGTCCCCGACTTCGCCGAGGAGAAGGAGCGGTACCGGCAGGGCGCCGCCGCATATCGCAGCCGGTGACCGTCGGCCGGCGCCGCCCCGTGCGCCTCGGAGGCGCGAGTCGGGCCGGTCAGTCCTGCCGTAACTGCCGGGTCAGGCTCCCGTGGTGGAGCCGGGCCTGATGATCATCAGCACGGTGACGGTCGCCCACAGCAGGTTGAACAGGCCCGTGAGCATCGTCAGCCGGCGGGCGGCTCCTTGACCGGGTATCGAGGCGCCGGGGCGGTCCGCCGCGGCCTCGACTTCGTCCAGGGCGGCATCCTGGCCGGGCAGCACCAGCACCACCAGAAGCGCGGCGGCGCCGGTGGTGAGGGCGATGGAGGCGATCAGCCAGCCGCTCCCCAGGACACCGAGGCTGCCGGCGGTGGCGAAACCCAGGACGGGTACGGCGACACCGAGAGCGGCGTAGACGCGGCAGATGCGGTGCAAGGTGCGCAGCACCGAGCGGGCGGCGGGGTCCTGCGGTTCGGCCTGGGCGCGGCGCAGCGCCCTGGGAAACATGCCGGCGGCGACGGTGACCGGCCCCACGGCAAGGATGGCGGCCAGGACATGCAGGGTGAGGAAGAGCTTTGTCACGGTGGTGGAGCCTTCGCGTCGGCGGCGGTGCGGAGGGACGGGGGACGGGGACAAGGGGAAAGGGGGGCAGGGGAGTGGTTCATCGAGCGGACGGTTCCGGGCCGTGGTTGCGCCAGACGACGCCGCGCCGCTCGTAGGCGAACAACTCCTCAACGGCGAGGGCGACCTTGGGCCCCACCTCCCGCTCCAGCAGATACAGGCCCAGGTCCAGGCCGGAGGTGACGCCGGCACCGGTGACCAGGTCGCCGTCGTCGACCACCCGGGCCCGCACCACGTGCGCACCCGCCGCCTCCAGCGTGTCCGGGCTTTCCGACGCGGCCCGCCGCACCGGGCACCACGACGAGACCGGCCCGTTCCGGGTCGAGGGCGGCCGTGGCCCGCAGCGCCAAGTCTCCGGTGCCGCTGATCACTTCGCGCCGCCCCTCGGCGGACACCAGCTCCACCCGCACCACCCCGTCCGAGGCGGCGCCCCCGGCGTACAGCACCTCATAGGGAGCGATGGCATCGAGCGGATCGAAGCCGTCGAACAGGACGATCTGAGCGTGCATGGGCAGTCCTTCGGGGAGACCGGCCCGGCCCCGTGCCGGGATCACCAGCGAAGTTAGCCCGCCGCGCCCGCGCGCCCCAGTGGCGCTATGGACAACCGTCAACGGAATAACGACAGCTGACCGGAAGGGCGGTTGAACAGGCATGGCCGGGCAGGGAGCGCGGAGTGTGGCCAGTTGCCGCCTGTGGCGGGATTCCGAGGGTCGGGTAATTTATTGCCATGCACACCGTCGCCGTCCTCGCTCTCGACAAGGTGATCCCCTTCGATCTCTCCACTCCGATCGAGGTCTTCACCCGTACGCGTCTTCCGGACGGCCGCCCCGGCTACCAGGTCCGCGTATGCGCCGAGCGGCCCGAGGTCGATGCCGGCGCGTTCGCGCTGCGTGCGCCGTGGGGCCTGGACGGGCTGACGGACGCGGACACCGTGATCGTCCCCGGAACCGCCGACCCGACAGGGCCCCTCCCGCCCGCCGTCCACGACGCGCTGAACGCGGCCGCCGCCAACGGCACCCGTATCGCCTCCATCTGCTCGGGCACCTTCTCGCTGGCCGCCGCCGGACTCCTCGACGGGCTGCGCGCCACCACCCACTGGATCGCGGCCGGCATGCTGGCCGCCGCCTACCCGGACATCGACGTCGACCCGGACGTCCTCTACGTCGACAACGGGCAGATCCTCACCTCCGCCGGAGCCGCCGCCGGACTCGACCTGTGTCTGCATCTGATCCGCCGCGACTACGGCTCCGCCGTCGCCGCCGACGCCGCCCGGCTGTCGGTGATGCCACTCGAACGGGAGGGCGGCCAGGCGCAGTTCATCGTCCAGCCCTACCCGTCCACACCCCGCGGTTCCGCCCTGGAACCCCTGCTCACCTGGCTGCAGGACAATCTGGCCCGCGAACTCACACTGGCCGATATCGCCGTCCGGGCGGATGTGAGCACCCGCACCCTGATACGCCGCTTCCGCGAACAGACCGGCACCACTCCGCTCCAGTGGCTGCACCGCGCCCGGGTGCGCCAGGCCCAGCACCTGCTGGAAACCACCACGCACTCCGTCGAACGCATCGGCGCTCAAGTCGGTTTCGGCTCACCGACGGCCTTCCGTGACCGCTTCAAACGCACCACCGGCGTCAGCCCCCAGACCTACCGGCGCACCTTCCGCTGAGCGCCCTAGCCGACCGCCGCCGGGCGGCCCTCGGCGCGCCCGGGCGTCATCCGTGACCGAACCGATGCCCCCGGCGCGCGTCGCGTCCACGAGCGCCGTGCGTGAGCCATCGAAAGGGCCACCCTGGGAGGTCTCAACTCTCCCTTCCGGAACGGAAGTTCGGATTGTGTCGCACTGATGTCCGTTCGGCGCCCACTCAGGGAGGTGGCGAGGGGTAGCGAAACCTCGAAGTGGCTCCGGACCCCACCCCGGCAACAACTAGCGTGCGTGCTCCGCGAACTGCCACGGCCGATCCGGAGGGCGCCGATGCCTACCGCATTCCCCCAGGGGACCCAGATGTCCCAGGAGGCTCAGAGATCCCCAGGGTCCCAGGGTTCCCCGGGGGCCGCCCCCGTACCCGCCGCCCGGCGGCGGGAGCGTGAGGGCGGACGACACGGCCGGGCCGCGTTCCCCGAGTCGGCCGCCGACTCGGCGATACGGTCCCGTCTGGTCAGGCTCGCCGCCGTCCCCTGCCTCCTCGTCGCCGTCCTCTGCACGGCCGTCGCCGCCTTCGTCGTCCAGGCCGGGGGCGCCCGGATCACCGGCCGCGAGTGGGTGGTGCTGTGCGGCGGGCTCGCCCTGGTCTGCGTCATCGTGCTCACCGCGAGCGCCGCCGCCAATGCCGAGGCCCGCGCCACCGTCGCCCGCTACGCCCGGCTGCGCCAGGTCTGCGCCCGCAGCCAGTCCGACCTGTACGACCTCCTGGACCGCGTACGGCAGGGCGAATGGATCCAGCGCCGCGAGCCCGACCCGGGGCCGGTGCCCCCCGGCGACACCCTCGACCTGCTCGCCCACGAAGTGGCCGCCGCGGGCCGGGCCGCCGAGTCCGCCGTCATCGACGCGGTCGCCATCGCCCGCAGCAACGCCAGCGGCAGCGAACAGAAGGTCGAGGTCTTCGTGAACCTCGCCCGCCGGCTGCAGTCCCTGGTGCACCGTGAGATCGAGCTGCTGGACGAGCTGGAGAACCAGGTCGAGGACCCGGACCTGCTCAAGGGCCTGTTCCACGTCGACCACCTGGCCACCCGCATCCGCCGGCACGCCGAGAACCTCGCCGTCCTCGGCGGCGCCATCTCGCGCCGCCAGTGGAGCCGCCCGGTGTCCCTGACCGAGGTCCTGCGCTCCTCGATCGCCGAGGTCGAGCAGTACCCGAGGATCAAGCTGGTGCCGCCGATCGAGGGCACCCTGCGCGGACATGCCGTCGCCGACGTCATCCACCTGCTCGCCGAACTCGTCGAGAACGCCACGATCTACTCCGCCCCGCAGACCCCGGTCCTGCTGCGTGCCCAACTCGTCACCGCCGGACTCGCGGTCGAGGTCGAGGACCGCGGTCTGGGCATGTCCGCGGACGAGCAGACGCGGATGAACGGACTGCTGGCCGACCCCGAACACATCGATGTCGCCGAGCTGTTGAGCGACGGCCGGATCGGGCTCTTCGTGGTCTCCTCGCTCGCCCGGCGGCACGGCATCGTGGTCCGGCTGCAGAGCAATATCTACGGCGGCGTGCAGGCCGTGCTGATCGTGCCCCAGCAGCTGCTCGGCGCGGAACCGGCCGAGGGGGACACGAACGGGGCGGGTGCGCCGCACACCGGATCACCGGACCCCGGCACGGCGCGCGAGCACGACTTGGGGTACGAGGGCGGATACCCCGGCGACCACGACGCGGACCAGGAGCGTCACGACCGCCATGACCCCGCCCCCGCGGCCACGCGGACCCTCGCCATCCCCGCCCCCGGCCCCGCCCCCGACGACGTGCTCGACAGCTCACCGCGCGGCTACGACGGCCGCACGGACCCGGGCCCGGCCCCCGTCCCCGCGGACACCGATGCCGACCTCGGCGCCACCCGGCGCCGGCTGGTCCGCGCGTCCGGCGCCCACACTCCTGAAGTCCACATGCCCGACGCGCATGCCCACGAGACCCCCGCCCCCGACATCCCGCCGACCGACCGCCCCGCCGACCCCGGCCCGGTCGTGCTGCCGCCCGCGCCGCCCGCCGTGGACAACGGCGCCCGCCCGCGACTGCCCCGGCGGCACAAGCAGACCCATCTCGTTCCCGAACTGCGCGGCGAGCCGATCCTGCCGTCCACGACGCCCCGTACGGGCCCGGAACCCGAGCACGACCCGGGTCTGATGGCGGCCTTCCGGCGCGGCTTCAGCCTCGCCGACGACACCTACGCCGGCGACACCGGCACCACCCCGGCCCAAGGCGGCGACCCCAGCAGCCCGGCCGGCAACGACCTGCTCTACGACCGTGACCACGACGCCCCGATGGCCCGCCCCCGAGGAGACGACCGTAACCATGGTGAGTGATGTGCGTGCGCAGGCGCATTTGCAGCCGCAGGGAGGCCAGCACACCGACCTGTCCTGGCTGCTGACCGGGCTCGTACAGCGGGTGCCGCACGCCCGGAGCGCGCTTCTGCTGTCCTCGGACGGTCTGGTCAAGGCCGCCCATGGTTTCGACCCGGACAGCGCCGACCACATGGCCGCCCTGTCCTCCGGCCTCTACTCCCTCGCCCGCAGCGCCGGTGTGCGCTTCGGGGAGGGCGACGACGTCCTCCAGGTCGTCGTCGAGCTGGAGTCCACCTTCCTGTTCGTCTCCACCGCCGGATCGGGCGCCTGTCTGGCCGTGCTCGCCGGCCGTGAGGCCGATGTGGCGGTGCTGGGCTACGAAATGTCGATGCTGGTCAAGAGCGTCCGGCCGTATCTGTCCACCCCCGCACGCCAGCAGGCGCCCGCGGGCGGTCGTTGACCATGACCGTGCGTCGCCGACGGCGGAAGGGCGGGGAGCCGTGGTACGACGACGCGGCCGGCCGGCTGGTCCGTCCGTACACCATCAGCAACGGCCGGACCCGTCCGACGGCGCACTTCGACCTGCTGACCATGGTGATGGCCACCGGCCGGCGGCCCGTCTCCTGCCAGGGCCCCGATTACGCCCAGGTGCTGGGGCTGTGCGGCGGGCCGGTCTCGGTCGCCGAGATCGCCGCCCACATACGGCTGCCCGCCGTGGTCACCAAAGTGCTCCTCGCCGACCTCGTCGACTGCGGGGCGATCACCGCGCGGGCCCCCGCAGCCGTTTCGGCAGGGCCCGCGTCCCGTACCGACCGTGCCCTGCTGGAGGCGGTGCTGAATGGACTTCGCAAACGACTGTGACCCCCGTGCCCAGGGGGACCCCGCGACCGACCTCTTCCCCACCGCGCTCAAGATCCTGGTGGCGGGCGGCTTCGGGGTCGGCAAGACGACCTTCGTCGGGGCGGTGAGTGAGATCGAGCCGCTCAGCACGGAGGAACTCCTCACCCAGATCAGCGTGGGGACGGACGATCTGTCCGGCGTCGAGGAGAAGAACACCACCACCGTCGCCATGGACTTCGGCCGGATCACGCTCAGCCCGGCGCACATCCTCTACCTCTTCGGGACGCCGGGGCAGCAGCGCTTCTGGTTCATGTGGGACGAGCTGTCCAACGGCGCGCTCGGCGCGGTCATCCTCGCCGACACCCGTCGCCTGGACCAGTGTTTCGCCGCCGTCGACTTCTTCGAGCGGCGCGGCATCCAGTTCATCGTCGCCGTCAACGAGTTCGAGGGTTCCTACCGCTACGACCCGGACGAGGTCCGCAGCGCCATGGACGTCTCCCCGGACATTCCCGTCGTGCTCTGTGACGCCCGCCGGGGCGGCTCGGCCACCCAAGTCCTGGTCTCGCTCGTCCAGCATCTGCTCACCCCCGCCCTCGCCGCGACCCCGGAGCTGCCATGAACCACCCCGCCTCCCGCGTCCCGTACATCTCCTACGACCCGACGCGGCATCTGCTGCTCACCCCGCAGGACGACGAGGCCCCGGCGCGTGTCGCCCGGCTGCGCGCCCTGGGGATCGGTGACTCCCCGCTGCCCGCGTTCGACGAGTTCGCGCGCAAGCTCGCCCGGACCACCCGGGCGCCCTACTCGATGGTCAACTTCATCGACGAGCGGCGGCAGTACTTCGCCGGTCTCTACACGCCCTCCCAGGACCAGGCCGTCGAGCTGGGCCCGGCGCCCGCCAGCGCCCAGCCGGGCCGGGTGATGGACCGGGACCACGGCTACTGCCCGCATGTCATCGTCCGCCGCAAGGCCCTGGTGCTGGAGGACGTCTGCGACTATCCGCGGTTCGCCGGCAACCCCGTCGTCGATGAGATCGGCATCCGCTCCTATCTGGGCGCGCCGCTGATCGACCGTACGGGGACGGCGCTGGGCACCGTCTGTGTCGTGGACCTCGAACCGCGGCCCTGGGGACGGGAGGGGCTGGAGACCATCAAGTCGATGGCCGCCGAACTCGTCGAGCAGATCCACCATATGGAGAAGCAGCAGAGCGACGTGTGATGCGGCCCGAAGGCCGGACCCGACCCGGACCGGACCTGGAATGATCGGACCATGCGTGCGGCCCGGCTCCTCTCCCTCGTCCTCCTGCTGCAGAACCGGGGCAGGCTGACGGCCGGTGAGCTCGCCGAGGAGCTGGGCGTCTCGGTCCGCACCGTGTATCGGGACATCGACGCGCTGAGCGGTGCGGGCATCCCGGTCTACGGGGATGCCGGGCACGGCGGCGGGTACCAGCTGCTCGGCGGCTACCGGACGCGGCTCACCGGGCTGCACGCCGAGGAGGCCGAGTCGCTGTTCCTGGCCGGGCTGCCGGGTGCGGCGGCCGACCTGGGGCTGGGCGAGGTGCTCGCGGCGGCGCAGCTGAAACTCACCGCAGCGCTGCCGCCGCCGCTGCGGGACCGGGCCGGCCGGATCCGTGAGCGGTTCCACCTCGACGCTCTCGGCTGGTACCGGGAACAGGACTCACCGTCCGCCCTCGCGGCGCTCGCCGATGCCGTGTGGAACCAGCGGCGGATCCATGTGCGCTACCGCCGCTGGGCCGAGCCGCAGGAGGTCGAGCGCGCGCTCGACCCCTACGGCCTGGTCCTCAAGGCGGGCGTCTGGTACCTCGTCGCGGCGGTGGACGGCGCGGTGCGGACCTACCGGGTGTCGTCGATCCTCCGCCTGGACGTCGGGGAGGACGGCTTCGAGCGCCCCGACGGCTTCGACCTGGCCGCCCACTGGCAGGACTACCTCACCACCTACGACGCCCGCAGGCTGCGGCTTCAGGCCTCCGTCCGGATCGCTCCGGCGCTGCTGTCCGCACTGCCGGACCGTCTGGACGCGGCACTGGTCCGCGCCGTCGAAGCCTCGGCAGGGCCGCCGGACGCCGAGGGCTGGGTGACGGCGACGGTGCCGCTGGAGTCGGTCGACCTGGCGGTGCCGACGCTGCTGTCGCTGGGCGCGGACATCGAGGTGCTCGCCCCCGAGGAGCTGCGCCGGGGGATCGCGGAGGCGGCGGGCGCCGTGTTCGACCGGTACCGATCGTCGGACGGGTCCGGGCGGGCCGAGGCCGGTGTCCTCAGCAGCAGTCCGGCGGACAGGGTCGCCAGCAGTGCGACGGCGGCGAGGGCCCCGAAGCCGTAGCGCGTGTCACTGTGGTCGGTGACCGTCGCGACCAGGAACATCACCCCGACCGTGGCCGCCAGCCCGCCACCGTTCGCCAGCCCGAAGGCCCTGCCCACCGACGCGTCGTCGGCCGAGGCCATCAGCATGGTGCGGGAGGCGATCCTGGCCTGCCCGAAGAAGAACGCGCCCAGCGGCACCCCGACGAGGTAGCCGGCGATCCCGAACTGACTCTGCAGCACCAGCCCGGCATGGCAGAGCAGAAAGCCCACGACGGCGATGCGAAGGTCCAGATGGCGTCTGCTGACGATCCGGTAGGCACCGGTGGCCGCCAGGAAGCCGAGGCAGCCGAGGGCGTCCACGACGCCGAACGCGGCCGCGCCCAGGTGGAGTTCGCCGATGACGGCGGTGGGCAGCAGCGCGTTGAAGACCGTGACGACCACGCTCCCCTGGGCGTAGAGCAGGATGAAGCGGCGCACCCGCAGCGGCCCGCGCGGCGCTGCCGGGACCGGCGTCTGCTCCCCGGCGGCGGTGGCAGCCGCCGCCGGGTCCGGGCGGCGCCCCACCGCGGCGACGCAGAGCGCCGAGACCATGAAGGTCCCGGCGTTGAGCACCAGCAGCGGCGCGGCGCCGAACGCCTGGACGGACAGTCCGCCGACCGTCGCGGACAGCAGCATCCCCGCCTGGGTCCCCATCTCGTAGCGGGCGTTGAACCGCCGCAGCTGCCCCGCCGGGACCCGTTCCTTGATCAGCGCGGAGCTGGCCGGAAGGAACAGGGCGCTGACGACGGCCAGCCCCAGATTGGCGCCGTAGATCCCGGGCCCCGGGGCACCACCGCAGGCCAGCCACAGTGGCAGCCCGAGGGCCAGCAACGCACTGGTGGCGTCGCAGCCGATCCACAGGGCCCGCCGGTCGAAGCGGTCGGCCAGCCGTCCGAAGAAGGGCGACAGCAGGGCCTGCGGACCGGCGACGGCGATGAAGAGCCAGCCGACGGCCATCATGGTCCGCTGCTCCCTGATCATGAGCAACGCACCGACGATGAGCTGCACGTTGTTCCCGAGGGCGGTGGCGAAGGCAGCGGACACGAGCAGCCGCTCGGCCCGGCGGGGTGGGTGGCTGAGGATCATGGCCCCAGTGTCCGGAGGCTCACTGACATCTTCTGTCAGTGAAATCCATGCCGCTCAGGCGGACTTCCGGCCGCGTTCCCGTACCGCCGCTGCCCCCTCATCTCGGCCGGGCGAACCATGAGTGCCGGTGTGCCGGTCCGGTGCGCTGGCCCGGCACCGTGGGCGTGGTGCCGTCGGTCCGTACCGTGACGGGCGGGTCAGCGGGGGCCATGCCGGGGGCCTCGTCGGGGACCTCGTCCTCCTCGGGCCACTCCGAGGGCTCCAGCCGCAGCAGGTCCGCGAGCCGGCTGGACCAGTCTCCCTGCGCCCGGCCCAGGGCCAGTTCGCCCAGGCGCAGCAGCTGGATGTCGGAGGTGCCGGCCGGCGCGAAGATGTGGTGGGCGTCGCGCAGGAAACGTTCCACCGGACGGTCGGTGAACAGTCCGCACGCGGCATGGATGTCCATCGCGTCGCGCGCCGACTCCAGCGCCGATTCCACATTGACCAGCTTGGCGTTCATCAGCTCCGCGTCGCACGGCAGTCCCTGGTCCAGCAGATGCACCGCGTGGTACGCGGACAGCCGGGCCAGCAGCAGCCGCGACTGGATACGGCCGAGCTTCAGCTTGATGTTGCCCAGGTCGGCCAGTGGTTTGCCGTAGCGCTGGCGCTCCGTGCAGAACCTCGTCGTCTCGTCCAGCACCGCCTGATGGATGCCCAGCGACACGGCGGTGAGATTGGGCCGTCCGTACAGCACGCTGGAGGAGTACGCGACGGACAGCCCGTCGCCCTCGCGGCCCAGCAGATTCGCCGCCGGCACCCGGCAGTTGTCGAAGAACAGCTCACCGAAGCTGAAGCCGTGCAGGCCCATCGCGGGCTGTTGCTCGCCGACCCGGAAGCCGGGGGTGTCGGACTCCACGAGGAACGCCGAGAGGCCCTTGGAGCCCTCACCGGTGCGGACCACGACGCCGTGCAGATCGCCGACATGGCTGTTGCCGACGTAGATCTTCCGGCCGTTGAGGACATAGTCGTCGCCGTCGCGGACCGCGGTGGAGGACATGCCCAGCACATGGCCGCCGGACTCGGGTTCGGTGACCGCGATGGTCGGCAGGCAGTCGCCGGAGGCTATGGCCGGCAGCCAGGTCTTCTTCTGCTCCTCGCTGCCGAAGTGGACGATCTTCGCGACGCCCAGCTGGGACGCCTGCACCATGGCGCCCATCGCGGCACTCACCCGGGAGAGCTCCTCGATGATGAGGGTCTTGGCGACATGGCCGGCGCCCATCCCGCCGTAGGCGCGGTGCACGGTCGCGCCTATCCACCCCTGCCGGGCGATCAGACGAGACAGGTCATGGCAGACGGACCGGTTCGCCTCCATCTCGGCGATCCGGGGGCGGACCTCGCTTTCGGCGAAGTCCCGCACCCGGTGCCGGAGTGCCTCATGTCTCTGGTCCGTGAAATAGCGATGCAAGACGAGCCCCTCCTTCGCGATCTTTCCCGCGCTGGTTGCACCCCGCCTTGGGACGGCACCGGCGGTGCCGTCTGGAGCGAACGTTCCGGAAAGTGATCTTTCGCTTACCCCGTGCAATACCCGTTGGCATACCTACTGCGGGGCGCATAAAACATCAACTGGTGGCATTTAAGCGAAGAGTTGAAGCGCGAAGCAGTCGCGCACCACCCCCCGCGCCGCAACGGCTGTGGCGTGGTCCCGAGGGTCCCGGAACCACGCCACCCCACGCCTCCCCGTCCCGCCGTGACGGGGGTGCGCCGCGTCAGTGCGAGTCGCCGCAGCAGGACTCGCGGCGCTGCTGCCGGCCCACCTCCAGCCAGTCGGTGCCGGCCGTCCGCAGGGCGCGGGTGGCGGGCGCGGGGAAGGACTCGGTCAGCTCCCGCTGCTCGAAAAGCCGGCCGCCGCGCAGCACCGCCGGGGTCCGCACCAGCGCGTCGAAGTCCGTGAACGGATCACCGTCCACGAACGTCATATCGCCGAGCTTGCCGACCTCCAGCGTCCCCAGATCCCGCTCCGCGCCGAACACCCGGGCGGGCAGCGCGGTCGCGGTGCGCAGCGTCCGGCTCACGCTCAGGCCGCCGCGGTGCAACGCCCGCAGGCACAGGTGCAGCCCCAGCCCCACCGGCACCAGCGGCTGGTCGGTACCCAGCGCGACCAGTCCGCCGCCGTCCAGCACCCGCCGGTAGAAGCCGACTTCGGTCGCGATGTCGGCCAGCTGTGCCGGGGTGGGCCGGTGCCCGGCGTTGTCCTTGATGAACGCGGCGTCCCAGGGCGGCATCAGCCGACCCACCCGTACATCGTCGGCCAGTGCCGGATCCTCACCCAGCAGCACGGCCGCCGAGAACGGGGTGGCGAGGAGGTGGAAGCCGGTGCCGGTGTAGATCTCCTCGGCATCCTGGTAGGCGCGCCCGGAACCGGAGACGGCATGGCCGAACTCCAGTCGCTGGGTGGCCTGCAGATGGGTCGTCAGGTCCTGTCCGAGCTGTACTCCCGGGCTGAGCAGATGGCTCCCGGCCCGCACCCCCAGCCGCTGGTGGGCGAAGCGCGCCGCCTCCGCCATCACCCAGCCCGGCGCCCGTACGTAGGTCTTCACGAAGTCCCAGTCCAGGGCCGCGCCGCGCTCCAGGGAGCGGCGCAGTCCCGCGCGGGTGCGGTGTGCCCGCCCCATGCTGTACGCGACCCGGCCGCCGTCCAGCAGCTCCCCGCAGGTCAGCAGCCGCGGCCCGGCGAGCACACCGGCCGCCACGGCCTCCCGGATGCGGGCCTGTTCATAGGAGAAGCCGCCGCAGGAGACCGCGGTGGTGATGCCGTAGGCGAGCTGTGTCGCGGTCTGCCGGCCGCCGTAGGTCGTCTGCCACGGGTGGGTGTGCGCGTCCCACAGGCCGGGCAGCACGGTCCGCCCGGAGGCGTCGATGCGTCGGCCCGCCCCGGACCGGGCCGGGCGGTGCGGTTCCACGGCGGTGATCCGCCCCTCCCGCACCACCACATCGACGTCCTCCCGCACCTCGTCACCGGTGCCGTCCCAGAACCGGCCCGCGTGGACGACGGTGTCCCGGGCGCGCGCGGGGCGCTGTTCCAGGGACAGCGGGACGGTCCGTGCCGCGCCGCCCGACACGCTGATCAGCCGCAGCTTTCCGGCCGAGAGGTACAACAGCGTGCCGGAGTCCCCGGACCACGACGGATGGTCCGCGCTCTCGTCGGTCAGCCGCCGTGGCGCCCCGTCCGGTGTACCGTCGGGCCGCACCGGCAGCACCCACAGCGCGGACTCGGCGATCACCGCCATCCAGCGCCCGTCGGGCGACCACACGGGCCCGGAGTCGTAGCGGTCGGCGATCGAGACATGCTCGGCGACGGGATACAGGCGGTCCTTTCCGGTCTCGGTGTCGACGACCCGGATGAGGTGGTAGCCCTCGCGGAAGCGGCGGTTGAGCCGGTTGCGGTCGCAGTACGCCAGATGGCGCCCGTCCGGTGACCAGCTGGGCCGGCCGGGCAGCCCGCCGGCGCCCAGCGGTGCGGCCAGCACCTTTTCGCTGCCGTCGGACAGCGTCCGCACGACGAGATTCCCCGTCATGTCCAGTGCGGCCAGCCGCCCGCCGTCCGGCGACAGCGCGGGGTGCACCCGGCCGCCGGCGGCCAGCACCGTCTCCGCGCCGGAGGCGAGATCGTGACGGCGCACCGCGAACAGCCCGTCCCGGTCGTCCGTGTAGAGCAGCGACCGTCCGTCGCGGGACCAGCTCGGTGCCAGGACGTACCGGGTGGCGTCGGCCCGGACGATTCTGCGCGGCGTACCGCCTCCCGAAGTGGGCGTGATCCAGAGCGAGTTGAGTGCGGCGAAGGCGACCCTGCGGCCGTCCGGCGACAGCGCGGGCAGATGCACCCCGCGCACCGGGGCAATCGCCGTCCGCTCGAAGCCGTAGTCCTTGACGCGGTAGCGGGGACGGTCCAGCGGCAGCCGCGCGCTGAACGGGAGGTGCTCGGCCCGCGAGGGGGCGTCGGCCGGGACGATCCGGAACTGTCCGCCGACCGTGAGCAGCAGCTCGTCCCGCGAGACCCAGCGCGGCGGTACCGGCTCGACATCACCCTCGACCGCGACCGGCGCACCGTCCACCACCAGCGTGCAGGTGGGGCCCGGATAGTCCGTGGTCCGCAGATAGGCGAGCCGCCCCGCGGGCGACAGGGCAGGCACCATCACCTGCGCGGCGGCCGTCTCGGTGTGCTCGGTGCGCACCGCGCCGTCCCCGTCGGCCGGCACGGACGCGACCGTACGGGAGAGCAGCGCCGCACCCGCCACCCGGCCCCGTACGAACACGATCCGTGAGCCGTCCGGCGACCAGCAGGGGTCGAAGTCCTCCCAGGCACCGTCCTGATGGGGCCCGTCCTGGCCGGGCAGCCCCGTTACCCGGGTCAGCCGCCGGGACGCCACCTCCAGTACCCAGATCCGGTACGGGCTGCCGGCCACCGCGTCGCCGCCCCGCTCCGAGGCGAAGGCGATCCGGGTTCCGTCGGGGGACCAGGCGGGGCCCCGGTCGTCCCACGGGCCGTCGGTCAGCTGCTGGAGCCCGGAGCCGTCGGCGTCGAGCATCCACAGGTGGAAGCCGCCGCCGCGGAAGGCGCAGACGGCGATCCGCTGGCCGTCGGGGGAGTGCACCGGGCGGGTGGGCTCCAGGTCGGGCGGGGTCAGCGCCACCGCGTCGCCACCCGTGCGCGGCATCGACCACAGGACGTTCTGGACCTCGGCGACCAACCGGTCACCGGCCGGTGCGAGGGAGGCCGCGCCATTGGTGGCGGCGGTGAAGGACAAGGTGGTGCCGGTCGCCCGGGCCGCCGCGGGGGCAGCGGTGACGCCGGTCAGTCCGGCCGCGGCGGCGGCCGAGGCGGTGCCCTGGAGGAACCTGCGGCGGGACAGCGGTGAGGGGCGACGGGGGGCATGCTCGGAACGGTCCGTGGTGTCCAACGATCCTCCTGCGAAAGGGGGTTGCCGCACAGGTGCCGGGCAAGAACCGCCCGATCGTGCCACGCCGCCCGGACACCCGGCCACCCCCGCCACGCGCGCCCCATGGCGCACTTCCGCCCGGCGCGGAAGAGTGGGCGGCGACGACTCGTCAGCCACCGCCCCCGGCAGTCAGGAGACGACGCCATGCAGGCCATGCAGCAGGACTTCCACCAGGCTCCGGACGGCGCCCGTATCGCCACCTATACCTGGCTCCCGGAGTCCGGCCACCCGCGTGCCCTCGTCCAGATCGCCCACGGCGCCGCGGAGCACGGCCGGCGCTACGACCGCTTCGCGCGCTTTCTGACCGGCCACGGCTACGCCGTCATCGCCTCCGACCACCGTGGCCACGGCGCCACCGCCGCCTCCACCGGCGGCCGCGGAGTGGTCGGCGAGGACGCCTGGCGGGCGATCGTCAGCGACCTCAAGGGCATCGGCAACCACGCGGCCGCCTCCCACCCCGGCCTCCCGCTGGTGCTGCTGGGCCACAGCATGGGCGCCATGCTGGCCCGCGACTACGCCCAGGAGTACGGCGCCGACCTCGCCGGGCTGATCCTCACCGGCACCTTCCGCACCCTGCCCGGTCTGGATATCGACGGTGCCGTCAGCGAACTGGAGGCGGAGATCGCCGAGCGCGGCCGTGACGCGCTCTCCGCCTTCATCCCGCGCACCTTCCGCTCCTTCAACGACGCCTTCACCCACCGCACCGGCTTCGAATGGCTCTCCCGCGACGCCGCCGAGGTGGATCTCTACGTCGCCGACGAGGACTGCGGCTTCCCCTTCTGTGCCGGTCTCGCCGCCGACTGGGTACGCGCCATCCGCAAGATCAACGACCCGGGGAACCTCGCCCGTATGCCGCGCGGACTGCCCGTCCATGTCGCCGTCGGCGATCTGGACCCCTGCCACCAGCGGATGACCCTGATCCATGAACTCCTGGAGGACTTCCGCTATGTGGGCACCCGCGATCTGACCTGGAAGGCCTATCCGGACGCCCGCCACGAGATCCTCAACGAGACCAACCGCGACGAGGTCCAGGACGATCTGCTGGCCTGGCTCGACAAGCACATCTGAGCCGGCCGCACCTGCGGGGCCCGCCGCCGGCGCCCCGCACCCCGCACCCCGGGCCCCGGTCAGGACCCTGCCGTCAGAAACCCGGCGATCCGCTCGCGCAGACCGCGCGGATCGAGGCCGTGCGCCGCCAGGTGCTCGTCGAGCTGTCCGTAGCGGCGCAGCTCCTGGCGGCCGACGCCGAGCCCCAGCAGCCGGTGCGGCCGGTCCTCCAGCGCCTCGGCCGCCGGGCGCGTCGAGGTCCCCGCGAGATACGGCTCCACGATCACCACGTCCGAGGCGGCGGCCCCGGCCGCGGCGCGCAGTGTGGCGGCGTCGAAGGGCCGCACGGTCGTCGCGTAGAGCACGGTCACCGACAGCCCCTCGGTCGCGGCGAGCACAGGGTCCAGCATCGGGCCGACGGCGATCACCACCCCGTCGCGCCCCTCCCGCACGGTCCGGAAGTGCGCCCCGTCCACCGCCCGGGGCGCGGCGTTGGTCTGTACGGACAGCCGGACGTAGACCTTGTCGTCACCGGCCGCCGCGGCGTGCCGCAGCAGGGCCTCGGCCTCGTCCGGGTGCCCGGGCACATGCACGGTCCAGCCGTCGAGCGTGTCGAGCAGCGCGACATCGCCGGGTGCCATATGGGTGAAGCCGCCGCTCGGCCAGTCGTAGGAGGCCCCGGCGCTCACCAGCACCCCGCCCACGCCCTGGTGGCCGAGGTCCAGCTTCACCTGCTCGAAGGGGCGCTCCACCAGAAAACTGGCGAAGGTGTGCATGATCGGGCGGAGCCCGGTGAGTGCCAGGCCTCCGCCCACGCCGATCAGCAACTGCTCCCGGATGCCGACGTTCACCACCCGGTCCGGATGCTGCTTTTCCGCTTCGGCGAAGCCGGCCGCCCCGATGTCGGCGAGTACGAGCGCCAGCCGCGGGTCCTCCGTCAGCAGCTGCGAGGTGACCGAGGCGAAGCGCTCACGCATGGTGTCCATCACTGAATTCCTCTCGAAGTCCTGGTCATATACGGGGAGACGGGCGGGCCGCTCAGGCGTCCTTGGGCTCGACACGGGCGATCACCGCATGCGGACGGCCCGGGTGCGGCGCGCTGAAGGCCGCGTACAGCGCCTCGTGGTCGCGGCCGTCCACGGTGGCCGCTGACCACCCCGCGGTCTCGAAGCGGGAGGCGATCCCGCCGCGCCACCCATGTGTGGCGGAGGAGTTGTCGATGACCAGGGTGTGCAGCCGGTCCAGGCCCGCGGCGGCCGCGTAGGCCAGGGCCTCGTGATTGCTGCCCTCGTCCAGTTCGGCGTCACCGATCAGCACCCATACGGCCGGTCCCGGCCGGCCCTGCGCCCGCAGACCGAGGGCGGTGCCGACGGCCAGTGGCAGCCCGTGGCCGAGCGACCCGCTGCCGATCTCGGCTCCGGGCACCAGCAGCCGGTCGGGGTGGTGGCCGAGCGGGGAGTCGTACGAGCCGAAGCCCGGCAGCCACTCGGTGGGGAAGAAGCCCTTGGCGGCCAGCACCGCGTAGTAGGCCATCGGGCCATGCCCCTTGGAGAGCAGAAAGCGGTCCCGGTCCAGGTCCGCGGCGGTGCCGGGGGAGACCCGCAGCACCCGGTCGTAGAGGACCCAGAGGGCGTCGAGCGTGGAGGTGGCGGCCGGGCCGTGCTTCTCATCGCCCGTCATCAGGCCCATCAGGGAGGGCAGTTGGGCGAAACCGATGGTGTCGTCGCGCGGGGTGGTCCCCGCCGGGGTTTCTGCCGTCAGGATCGTCGTGAGGTCCGTTGTCGCTTCCGTCGTCAGGTGCGTCATACGACAGAGCCTGCAACCTCAAGCGCGCTTGAGGTCAAGCGTAGGGCTGCGGGGCCGCGGACCGGAAGATCCCCGGGCCCGCGGCCGCCGGGGTCAGACCTGACCCGGATGGAAGACGTCCTGCTCGATGAGGAGCTTGTCGATCCGGGCCTTGTCCACCCGGTTCGTCACCTCCTCGACCTCCTGGCGGTCGCGAATGCACTTCGCCAGCGTGAAGGCCGAGGACACCACGAAGATCAGACCAAGGGCGAGAAACCCGCGCTCCCACGGTCCCACCGGCAGCTTGATGATCCCGATCACCAGCGCCACCAGCGACAGCCCGAAGGAGATCGCGGCCTGCACGAAGAAGGCCGTGGTCGTCGGCCGCTGAATCGATGGAGTAGTCATGCGCGTAGCGTGGCGGCGCGGTGACCCCGGCGCATGAGTACAGGTACTCATCTGGCCCCTCCCGCTCCGCCGCGCGACGGGAAAGTGGCAGCACCCACCCTCTGACATGCGGTATTGTTCTCGTGCGCGGTCAGCCGGGACATCCCGGCCGGATCGGGCACCGGGACGTGGCGCAGCTTGGTAGCGCACTTGACTGGGGGTCAAGGGGTCGCAGGTTCAAATCCTGTCGTCCCGACGGTGCAAGCGCAGGTAGGGGTCATCTTCGGATGGCCCCTACTGTGCGTTCGGGAGCGCTTTGGAAGCGGAGCGGGAGCCGGGTCGAGAGCGCTGAACCACGGTCCGCCGCCCCAGTGCGCGCCGCCGGACACCACGGGGCTGCGCCCGCCGCCGAGTTCGACCGCGGAGTCGGCACAGCCGTGCCAGGACCAGACGGACGGCGCCCCGATCGGTAGCAGGAGTGGGCCTGGCTTGCGCGCTCACCGGGGCCGGTACCGCGGTGATGACAAAAGTCCTTGTTCGCCTGATGGTCGCGGGTTAAGGTCCCGGGGCACTTATCGGGGGATCATGGCAGGCGGGGGATATGACGGACGTTTTTGACGAGCCCACGACGGGTGCGCCTACGCAGGGCGGACCCGCGAAGGGCGTCCGCACGAAGGGCGCGCCCGCGGAGGGGGCGGGCGCGTGGGGGCAGGCCGTCGCGGCCGTGGCGCTGGTGGCGGGGCTCGGTATCGGTCTGTGGGCGTTGCAGGGGATGGAGTCGTCATCGGGACCGGACAGTGCCCCGCCGCCTGCCAGGTGCTCGGGCGGGGAGGCCGAGAAGGAGTCCCGGCGCGTCTCCGGGGCGCAACTGTGCAAGGCGCTGAACCGTCCCGACCTCGCTGACCTGCTGGGCACGCCGGGCCAGGCCGCGAAGACCGCCGGCGGCAGCGGTGACTCCGTCAAGCTCGGCAACGGCAAGGAGATCGCCACTCCGTCCGCCCAGGTCGAGTTCGAGACCTACACCGTCACGCTGTCGGCCACCTACGACGGTCACCCGGTGGCCGGGTCCGCCGCGCTTCTGGGGGACGGCGCGCGGCAGCAAACGGTTCTGGAGCGCCCGGCGGTCGTCTACGCGGACCGCACCATCAGCATCAGATTCCGCCTCGACGGGAGCGACTCCGAAAGCGGTCCCGGCGTCCCGGCCCGCACCGTCACCGTGGCCCGGGACGCGAAGGACAGCGGCGGCTCCTTCGAGGTGTCCCTGTGGCGCGCGGACGGCATGGTGCCGGACGACGCGGTGCTGCTCCGCGTCGCCGAGAAGGTACTGCCGACGGTGCCGGGGTGGGCTGCCGGCGGGTGACTGCCTTGGCAGCGCCTCGGCACGCTTTCATCCCTGTACGCGTGCGGCCTCGTCCCTGATCTTCTTCTTGTGCTTGTCCGTGAGCTGGAGGTATCGCTCGCAGCGGCCGCACTCCACGCACACCAGCACCTTGCTCGGAATGTCCTCCGCCCCCCAATAGCCGAGCTCCACCATGAACTGCCTCTTGATGGCCTTCAGGCAGTAGACCTCTTGTGAACCGCAGGCAGGGCATGTTCCTTGGCGCATGTTCGTCACCGTCATGGCCCGGCAGCCTAGTAGGCGGGCGGAGAGCCGCGACCAACAGGGCGGTAAGGGGGCGGCGTTGGGTGAGCGGCGGGCTCTGGCGACGCCTGGTGCTCCGGGTGGTGGTCGCCCCCCCGTGGGGTGCCCCCGTCGGCATGCTCCGTGTGACGCTCTGTGTGACCTGCGCCCTTCGCCGCTCAACTCCCGGTTAAGTCCGGCGGTCCCTACTGTCCGTAAGTGGACTGGTGCACCGTGTTCCTGCCGTGACAGGATGATGGCCGGGTAACGGAGCCTTAACTGTTCGTTGGGCTCGATCGACGGGGGACGGAAGAGATGAACGTGGGGGGAGACAGCCGGTCCAAGGGGGCGGGCAGCGTGCTCGCGGAACGGCTCAACCACCTCTTCGCGAACATGCATCCGCCGGGGGCCCCGTATACCAACGCCTTTGTGGCCGAGGAGATCAGCGGGGGCGCGGCCGAGTACGGCGGGGTCAAGGTCACCGAGCAGTATCTGTCGATGCTGCGCAACGGCAGGCGTACGAACCCGAGTCCGGAGCTGCTGCGCGCGCTGGCCAAGTTCTTTGCCGTACCTGTCGGTTATCTGCTGGGGGACCTCTCGCAGCCGCAGGCCGCGCGGGTGGAGGAAGAGGTCCGCTTCCTGGCCGCGATGCGGGATCAGCGGGTGCGCGCGATCGCGCTGCGCTCCGTCGGGCTGCCGCCGGAGGTGCAGGACAGTCTGACGACGATCATCTCCCAGTTCCGGCAGCAGATGAATCTGCCGGCCGATCCGCCGGAGCAGGGCGGTGACCGACGCGGTGAGTGAACCGATGCGGACCGCTGAGCGCGGCCAGGTCTTCTCTTCCTGGCAGCGGGTCGGAGACGAGGACGGGACGAGCATGCGAGTGGGGCAGATACGCAGGCGGTGCAAGCGGCTCATCAAGGAGCTGGCGCTGCCGGCCACAACCGATCTGCGCGGGATGTGCGACATCGTCGCCGCACGGGTGGCGCTGCCCGTCCACCTGGTGCCGATGAGCCTGGGCGGCGTGGTCTCGGGGATGACGGCCGTCACCGACGACGGCTACTGGGTCTTCTACGAGCTCAAGACCTCACCGTGGCACCAGGCGCACATCGTGCTGCACGAACTGAGCCATCTTCTGCTGGGACACGGCCAGGATCCCGCGGTCACCGAGGACGCGCTGAAGCTGTGGACCCCGTCGGTCGATGTCGCCACCGCCATGCGGCGGATGGGCCTGACCATGGGCTTCGCCCGGCATCACGGCTATGACAACCTCGCCGAGCGGGAGACCGAAGTGCTCGGCACCCTGCTGATGGAGCGGGTGGCGCCGTCCGCGGCCGAGCGGGAACTCCCCCTGGAGGGACAGGCGGCCGAGCTGGCGGCGGCGCTCGGGCCCGCGCTGCAGCACATCCGGCGCCGGCAGGGGACCCCGGCCGGGGACGAGGGGACCGACGGCGTCGGAGCGGGCGCGGCGGGGGACGGGGGTCCGCGTGTTTGACGTCCTCTATCTGTCCTTCGGCGTCGCCGCCTGGGCGATCGTCGGATACAAGTCCGTCGCCTGGTTCCGGGACCGCAGCAACGCGGATCTGGGGCTGGCCTGTGTGATGACCGGCGGAGTGGCGACGGTCTTCCTCTTCTCCGCGCCCAGCCTCTACCGCGCCTTCGACCGGCTGACCGGCGTGGCCAACCTCGCCATGGTCTTCCTCTACTCCTCCGTGGTGGTGTTCGCCGCGGGTGCGCTGGTGCTGCTGCTGCGCTGGACGGCGGGCGAGGGCGCGTGCGCGCGGGCCCGTGCCCGGACCAGGGCGCGCGTCGCCGTGGGGATCGTGGCCGGGCTGTGGGCGGTGGCGGTCACCGGCTTCGTGGTCGGCCGGCCGGACGCCGTCGAGCACCCCCGCGACTTCAGCACCGCCTACACCGACTCCCCGGGAGTCATGCTGTTCCTGGTGCTGTATTTGGCCATTTTCGGATTGAGTTCGGCGGCCCTGGGGACGCTCTGCCCGCGCTACGCCGCACAACTCGGCGGCACACACCTCGCGCGCGGTCTGCGGGTGCTGGCCGCGGGCTGCTGGCTCGGCCTGGCCTACTGCGCCTGCAAGGTCATCGGCTTCGTCCTGTCCTGGTCGGGACACCCGGCGCTGTGGCTCTCCAACGGCGTGGCCCCGCTGAGCGCCTCGGTCGCGGCGCTGATGGTCCTCACCGGATTCGCGCTGCCGGCGGCCGGCCCCCGGGTCGCGGCCTGGCGCCGGCTGCGCCGCCTCTCCCCGCTCTGGCGGACCGTCACCGCGCAGACCCCCGAGGTCACGATGGGCTCCTCGGCGTGGTCCGTACGGTGGCCGTTCGCCGACCTGGAGTGGCGGGCCAACCGGCAGATGGCCGAGATCCGGGACGTACAGCGCGGCATCCGGCGCCATGTGGAGTCCGACGCCGTCGACATCGCCCGCGAGCGGGCCCGCGCGGTCGCCCTCGACGACAGGCAGCTGGCGGCCGTCGCGGAGGCCGCCGCGCTCCGCCGTGGCCTGGAGAACCGTGCGGTGGGCCATGTCCCCGACCACGGCGCCGACAGCGTGGTGGTCGCCACCGGTGCCGAACCGGCCGAACTCAGCGCGGAGTACGAACACTTGGCGCTGGTCGCGGATGTCTACCACTCGCCGCTGATCGAGACCGTGCTCACCGAACTGCGCCAGCGGAGCTCGGTGGCGCACGGCTGAGGAAGCACCACAGACGGGGTGGCCCGGCACGGGGGTCCGGGCCGCCCGTACCCCCCGGGCGGCACCGGTCGACGTGACCGGTGCCGCCCGCGCGGCTGTCACCGAACGGCGTGCGCCGGAACGGGAGTTTGCGGGACGGCCCTTAGGGTCGGGCTCATGCAGAACACCACCGAGACCGGCCCCGACGCCCCCATCGATGTGACGCCCCTCCTCGACGATCCGTACGCCGCCTGTGCCGCGCTGCGCGACGCCGGGCCGGTGCACCGGATCACCGGTGCCGACGGGCACCCCGCCTGGCTGGTGACCCGCTACGACGACGTCCGCCGCGCCCTCGCCGATCCCCGGCTCTCCCTGGACAAGCGGTATGCCGCGCCCGGCGGTTACCGCGGTTTCGCGCTGCCGCCCGCGCTGGACGCGAATCTGCTGAACATGGATCCGCCGGACCACACCCGGGTGCGCCGTCTGGTGGTCAAGGCCTTCACCCCGGGCCGGGTCGAGGCGCTGCGCGCGCCCGTACGGCGGATCGCCGACGAGCTGCTGGACGCGATGGCGGAGCGCGGCCGCGCGGATCTGATCGCCGACTACGCGGGGCCGCTGCCGATCGCCGTGATCTGCGATCTGCTGGGCATCCCGGACCATGACCGCCGCGACTTCCTCGCCTGGTCGGACGCCCTCATCACACCGGACCCGAGCCGGCCGGAACTGATGAAGCAGGCGATCGGGGCGATGCTGGAGTTCTACACCGGTCTGATCGCGGCCAAGCGTGCGGAGCCGGGCGACGATCTGCTCTCGGATCTGATCGCGGTGCGCGATGACGCGGCCGCCGGCGAGGACGGCGACCGGCTCACCGAGGACGAACTGACCTCGCTGGCCTTCCTCATTCTCTTCGCCGGATACGAGAACACCGTCCACCTCATCGGCAACGCCGTGCTCGCCCTCCTCGACCACCCGGACCAGCTCCGGCAGTTGCAGCGCAATCCGGCCGAACTGCCGACGGCCGTGGAGGAGTTCCTCCGCTTCGACGGCCCCTCTCCGTTGTCGATCCGTCGCTTCCCCAAGGAGGACATGGAGATCGGCGGCGTACGGATCCCGGCCGGGGAGAGCGTGCTGCTGTCGATCGCGTCCGCGAACCGGGACCCCGCGCGCTTCCCCGCACCGGACACGCTGGACCGCGGCCGCGACCTCTCCGGGCATCTCGCGATGGGGCACGGCATCCATTACTGCCTCGGCGCCCCGCTGGCCCGGCTGGAGGCCGTCACCGCGCTCGACGCGCTCCTCGGCCGCTTCCCGGAGCTGCGACTGGGCGTCCCGCGTGGTGAATTGCGGCATCGTCGGGCCCTGCGGGCACGTGGCCTGATTTCGCTGCCCGTCACCTGGTAATCGGCAAACGAACAAGTTTTTGAGGCATAACCGTTCGCTCATGCGGTAAAAAGGTTCCTGAGACCCGCCCGGTGTGCATCCCCCGTCGCACCGGGCGGGTCCTTCTTTGCACCGGTTGCAGTTGCGACACGCCCGCGGACGCGGCGCGGCCCTGGTCCGTGTGGCGCAACTGCGCTGCGGACCGCGGCACCGCTCCATAGCGTGACGGCATGACAATTGACGCGCGTGTGTCCAGGAAGGCCGGTGCGGTCGCGCTGATCGCTGTCGCCGGTGTGTCGCTGACGTCCATACCGGCCGCGGCCAACGGGGCCACGGTCCGTCAGCCCGCCGTCGCCGGCGCCGGGGTACAGGCACCCACCGCCCCCGGCAGCGCGAGGCTGCCCAGCGGTCTGTCCGCCCTGTCCTGGATGGTGGCCGACGCGGACACCGGCAGCGTGCTGGCGGCGAAGAGCCCGCACCGCAAGCTCGCCCCGGCCAGCACCCTCAAGACGCTGTTCGCGGTCACCGTCCTGCCGAAGTTCTCGGCCGGTACGGTACGCCGGGTCAGCTCCGCCGACCTCGCGGGAATCGGGGCCGGCAGCAGCGTCGTCGGCGTCCAGCAGGGCCGCCGCTACACCGTCGGCGACCTGTGGCGCGGGGTCTTCCTCCGCTCCGGCAACGACGCGGTGCACGTACTGGCCGCGATGAACGGCGGCTGGCGGACCACGGCGGAGGAGATGCAGGAGAACGCCAGGAAACTCGGCGCGCGCGACACCACCGTCAAGTCCCCGGACGGCTATGACGCGCCCGGTCAGGTGTCCTCGGCCCACGACCTGACCGTCTTCGCCCGCGCCGGGCTCGCCAACGAGGACTTCGCCCGCTACTGCGCCACCCCCCGCGCCACGTTCCCCGCCGCGGGCGGCACCACGCAGATCGAGAACACCAACCGCCTGCTGGTGGGCTCGCACGGGATGTCCCGGTACCCCGGCCTCATCGGCGTCAAGAACGGCTACACCTCCAAGGCCGGCAACACGCTGATCGCCGCCGCGCGCCGGAACGGCCGCACCCTCCTGGTCACCGTGCTGAACCCCCAGTCGAAGGAGTACAACGCCGTCTACAAGGAAGCCGGCGCCCTCCTGGACTGGGGCTTCCGTACCGCCGGCACGGCCCAGCCGGTGGGCACCCTGCACGCCGTACGCGCCGCCCACGACGGCGGCGGCCCGATGAGCCCGGTGGCTGCCGATGTCACCGGCACCGGGGACCGCGACGGTTCTCCCCGGCGCGACACCCTCGCCCTGGGGGCTGGCGGCGCCGGCCTCGCGGCACTCGGGCTCGGCGCCCTGCTCGCCCGCTTGCGGCAGGCACGCGCCCGCGGCGGACGGAACGGAGGGACGGCGTAGGCCCGGGGCCCCGGCCCGTGGTGTGTACGACAGCGGCGACGGCTCCGCGCGTCCCGGCGGAGCCCGGCCCCACCGGTCGCCTGTAGGGCGGTCTCAGGCCTCGTCCCCGGTGGGGCGATTTTCGGTCTCTTCTCCCGTTGCCCGCAGCCGGGGCGCGGACTCCGCCGCCGGCACGGCCCCGGAGCCGGTCAGACGCACGGTCAGCTCCCGGGCCCAGGCCATGAGTCCCGCGATTTCGATCCCGTAGGGGGCGGCATCGGCATACGGCGCGATGGCCGCCGCACCCCGGTCGAGCAGTGCCGTACCGCCCACGGCATTGCCACGCGCCGCATGGGTGAGCCCCACCGCGAGCTGGGCGAGCCCCCGCCACAGCTCGCGCTCCGCCTCCGGCGCCGCCTTCCAGGCGTCCTCCAGCACCTCATGGGCGTGGAACGGCATCCCGTCGTCGAGCAGCCGCTGCGCCTCGGTCAGCGACTGCGCGGGCGTCCGGGGCACCCCCTCGGGCTGCCGGGCCACGCCCGGGGAGCCGTACGGCAGCGGCCGGCCGAGACCGTCCCGCGGGCGGGCGCTACGGGCCCGCCCCTCCTCGTCACGGTCCCGCCGGCGCGGCGCGGCGACGGGGTCGGGGGCGCGGTCGGGGACGTCACTGCTCTCGGCGTCCGCCGCCCCGGCGCCACAGTGCTCGCAGACCGCACTGCCGGGCCGTTCCCTGATCCGGCCGCAGGCGTCACACACCTGGTCCAGCCAGCAGGCCGGATCGCCGCCTTCGTCGCCCGCCCGGTGCGGGACGGACGGGCGGAAGGGGAGGGGCTGGTCGTGGGGGCTGTCGGCGTCGGTCACGCTTCGATTGTGCGCCGTGCGGCCGGCCGGCGTCGCCGGGGGGCGGGCACATTGCCGTACCGTCGCGCGCCCGGAATTGTTGGGAGTATTTCCTATTCCCGTCCGAGGTGGGCTACCGGGCCGCTCCCGCTCAGGCCAACTCGGTCTTGTAGAAGCAGAAATGATCCTTGATCCGGGCGACCTCGGGGTGCGGCTCGGGGTAGGCCCACACGATGTCCTCCGGACCGCCGGCGAGCGACCAGTACGAGGCGGTGCCCTTGAAGGGGCAGACGGTGTGCGTCTCGGAGGGGGTGAGCAGCTCGGTGCGGACGTCCTCGGGAGGGAGGTAGTACCGCACCGGATAGCCGGTCTCGGTGAGGAGCAGCGGGCGCCGGCTCTCGGCGATCAGCTGTCCGTCGACCTCGACGCGGACATGGTCGGTGCCTTCTGTGACGTCGATGCGGTGGCCTCGGGTGGTGCTCATGGTCACTTCCCTTCGGTGGGCGAGGGAGGCGGCTCCCTCCCGGTCCAGGATCGCACCGGGAGGGAGCAGGGGCGGGTGAGGCGGCTCGGGCGGGTGAGGCGGGCGAGGTGGGCCTGGGGCCCACCGACAGCCCGTACGCCGTCGCCGCGCCTCCCGCCTCACACCTCTCGGATACCGCGTCCCGCCCACTCCGGCGCCGGAGCGACGAGGGCGGTGAGGTGCGCGCGGGCCGTCGCGGGCAGGGGTGCCGAGCGCCCGGCGGCCTGGTCGATGTGCAGGGTGAACAGCTCCTCGGTGGCCACCGGCTCGCCGGAGGGTTCCCCGGCGAACATCTCGTGGAGGAGGCGGAGCTTCTTGCCGTCCACGCCCAACACGGTGGTGCGGACGGTGAGTTCGCTGTGGCGGGCGACCTCGTGGAGATAGCGGACGTGGGCCTCGACCGTGTAGAGGGAGCAGCCGGTGCGCTCGCGGTAGGCGGCGTCGAGGCCGGCCGCGTCCATGAGGGCGTCGGTCGCGAAGCCGAAGACCAGGACGTAATAGGCCTCACTGAGATGGCCGTTGTAGTCGATCCACTCGTCCCGGACCGTCTGGCGGAAGAGGGGCGGGCCGCCCGGTGTGCCGTCGGTCATCGGGTGCTCCCCAGCCGCCCCGTGGCGCGGAGGACGTCGATGACGCCCTGGTCACGCGCGGCGACCAGATCCGCGTACGTACGGTCGCCCGCGGCCTCCCGGCAGCCGTCGACCATGGCGTCACGCAGCTCACGGTCCAGCTCGGGCGCCTCCAGCCGGGTCCACGGCGACTTCAGGGACGGGCCGAAGTGGTCGAGCATATGGGCCATTCCGCCCTCGCCGCCGGCCAGCGCGAAGGTCAGGCAGGGGCCCATGAACGCCCAGCGCAGGCCCGGCCCTTCGGTGATCGAGGCGTCGATGTCCTCGACCGAGGCCTCGCCGTTGGCGACCATGTGCAGCGCCTCGCGCCAGAGCGCCTCCTGGAGGCGGTTGGCGATGAAGCCGGGCAGTTCGCGGTCCATGGTGATCACGGACTTGCCGGCCACGTCGTAGAAGCGGGAGGCCCAGGCGACGGCCTCGGGGTCGGTCTGCTCCCCGCCGACGACCTCCACCAGCGGGATGAGGTACGGCGGGTTGAAGGGGTGGCCGACGACGAGGCGGCCGGCGTCCTCGGCCGCGGTCTGCATATCGGTCATCGGGTAGCCCGAGGTGGAGGAGGCGATGACCACGCCCGGCCGGGTCGCGGCGGCGAGCTCGGCGAGCAGGGAGCGCTTCAACTCCAGCTTCTCCGGGGCGCTTTCCTGGACGAAGTCGGCGTCGGCGACCGCCTCGGCGAGGGTGGGGGCGATCGTCAGCCGGTCCTGCGTGGCGCCCTCGGCCAGGCCTATCTGTTCCAGCGCGGGCCAGGCGGCGGCCACCAGGCGGCGGAGCTTGTCCTCGGCGTCCGCGGCCGGGTCCCAGGCGGTGACGTCGTAGCCACGGGCGAGGAAATGGGCGACCCAGCCGCCGCCGATCACTCCGGCGCCGATACAGGCGATGCGGCGTACGTCCTCGGGGGCGCAGGGGGCAGAGGTGGTTTCAGGCATGGGGGAGCGGCTCCAGGTGGAGGGGAGGAGAGGGAGAAGAACGGGGGAGCGCAGTCGCGGGTCAGGCGCGGGGCTTCAGGCCCAGCCGGGCGCGCGCCTGGTCGGGGGTGGCGACCGTGGCGCCGAGCAACTCGGTGATCTGGACGGCGCGTTCGACGAGCTGCCCGTTGGTGGCCTTGACGCCCTTGCTGAGGTACAGGTTGTCCTCCAGGCCCACCCGCACATGCCCGCCGAGGAGGATCGACTGGGCGACCCACGGCATCTGCATCCTGCCGAGCGCAAAGCTCGCCCACTGGGCGCCCTCGGGCAGCATCCGCACCATCGACTGCAGTACCCCGGGGTCGGCCGGCGCGCCCCACGGGATGCCCATGCACAGCTGGAAGACGGTCGGGTCGTCCAGCAGTCCCTCGGCCAGCAGCTGCTTGGCGAACCACAGCTGACCGGTGTCGAAGATCTCCAACTCGGGCCGCACCCCGAGCTCCTGGATGCGCTTCGCGCCCGCCCGCAGCATGTCGGGGGTGGAGACATAGAGGTTGGAGCCGTCACCGAAGTTGAGGGAGCCGCAGTCCAGAGTGCAGATGTCGGGCAGCAGTTCCTCGACATGCGGCAGCCGCTCCAGACCGCTCACCAGGTCCGTACCGGGCAGCTGCCGCAGCGGGGCGTCGGGGTCGATCACCAGGTCGCCGCCCATGCCGGCGGTGAGGTTGATGACGACGTCGGTGCCGGTCTCCTTGATCCGCTCGACCACCTCGGCGTACAGCCGCGGGTCGCGCGACGGATCGCCGGTCTCCGGATCGCGGACGTGGATGTGCACCACCGCGGCGCCCGCGGCTGCCGCCTCGACGGCCGATGCGGCGATCTGCTCGGGCGTCACGGGGACGTGCGGGGAGCGGCGGACGGTGTCGCCGGCGCCGGTGAGCGCGCAGGTGATGATGACCTCGTGATTCACGGGGATCCCTTCGATGGGGGTGGGTGCCTCGGGCTCGGCGGGGAACGGCGGCGTCAGACCGCGGAGGCGGGGGTGAGCTCGCTCTCCACGAAGGCCAGCAGCGCGGTGTGCATGGTGTCGGGGCCGGTGCTGTCCGGAGCGGTGGCGAGCACCTGCGTGGCCAGGCCGTCGATCAGGGCGGTCAGCCGGAGCGCGGTGAACTCCGGATCGACGGTGCGGAAGACGCCCTGGTCGACGCCGCGGCGTACGACCTCGGCGACGGTGGTGCGCCACTGCCGGTAGTAGTGCTCGTGCAGCCGCCCCACGGCGGTGGAGCGGGCGGCCTGGGCCCACAGATCGAGCCAGACCAGCCACTGGCGGCGCTGCTGATCGGTGCGCGGGGTCTGCAGCGCGATCAGATGCAGCAGCTCGCCGCGGGCGTCGGGGGCCGCGGCCAGCCCCGCGGCGCGGCGCTCGGTGTCCTCGTCCATGCACCAGCGCACGGCCGCTTCCAGCAGCTCGTCGCGGCCGGGGAAGTGGTAGTGGACGGCGGCCGGGCTGGTACCGCAGGCGGCGGCGATATCGGCGACCCGTACGCCGTGGAAGCCGTGCTCGGCGATCAGCCGGACGGTCTCCCGCACGATCTGCAGGGGCCGGCCGCCCTCGGGCACGGCGGCCGGCTCGCGGCCGGGCGGCGCCGAGGGCCGCTCCGGGGCCCCGAGCAGCCAGCCGGTGTCGACCGCGCCGATATCGGCGATCCGCACGATCTCGGCCAGCGTGAAACGCCGGGTGCCCCCCAGTGACCTGGACAGTTTCGAGGGGTCCATCACGATCCGGCGGGCGAACTCGCGATGGCTGCAGCCGAGCCGGCCGATCACCTGCCGGACACGGTCCGTGACCTCTCCGGCGTCGTCGGTGACCCGGTCTCCGGGGGTGTCCTTCATGGTCCGGGACCGTAACAGGCGTGTTGAGAACATCGCAACGGTTGGGGGAAGGCGGGGTGCGTATTGGCCTGATGTGGCCAGCATCAGGGAGCGGGAATGCGGGCAAACTGAGAGCAGAGTCAGTGTGGCGACGGCTGCCGTCGCAGCCCGATCGGGTGAAGGGACTGAAGACGCCGCAATCCGGGTGAATGTGGCAAAGTGACGACATGGCTGACCGGGGAGCGAAGCGGCCCACCGTGTCGGTGCCGGACGACTGGCCCGCCCACCCGGACCTGACCCTGGCCCTCAACGGCATGGGAGCCTTCGACTGGGACCTCGACAGCGGGCTGATGCACATGGACCCGCCCGCCCTCGAGGTGTTCGACATGCTTCCGGCGGAGTACGACGACCGTCCGGCCACGCTCAACTGCCGTGTCCCGGCCCATGAGGCGGCCCGTCTGGACGCCCTGGTCGCGCGGGCGCTCAAGGACGGCAGCGACTCCTACGGCGCCTACTTCCGGGTACGGCTGCGCAGCGGTGAGCTGCGCTGGACCCACTCCCAGGGCAGCATCCGCCGCGACGACACCGGCCGGCCCCGCCGCATCATCGGAGTGGTCCGCGACGCCAGCCACGAATACACCCACGCGGCGGAGCGGCTCGCGGGCGATGAGGAGCGCCGGCGGCACACCAGCGTCGTCGAACGCACCACCGCCGCCCTGGCACACGCCAGGACGGTCGGTGAAGTGATCGCGGTGCTCGCCGATGAGCAGGGCCTGAGCCGGCTGGGCGCGGAGAACGTGATCCTGGGCCTCGTCGAGGCCGGACGCATCCGGCTGATCTCCGAGGGCAAGGCCGGCAGCTTCGTCCCCGACCTCGAATACACGCGGGTGGGGGACGAATTCCCGATGAGTGAGGTCGTCCGCACCCTCACCCCGCGCTATGTGGGCAGCCGCGCCGAATTCCGGCACACATACCCCCGGCTGTGGCCGGCCATCGAGCCGCTGAACGTCAACTCCGCCGCATATCTGCCGCTGATCGCGCAGGGCCGCCCGATCGGGGTGATCGGCCTGTTCTTCGAGCGGGAGAGCGACTTCCGCGACCAAGAGCGCAACGTCCTGGTGGCGCTCGGCAGCAGCATCGCGCAGAGCCTGGCCCGCGCCATGCTCTACGACCAGGAGCACGATCTCGCCGCCGGTCTCCAGCAGGCCATGCTGCCCCGCCGGATCCCCGGCATCCCCGGCGCCCAGATCGCCGTCCGCTACCGCTCCGCCCGGATGGGCCGGGACATCGGCGGCGACTGGTACGACGTGATCCCGCTGCCCGACGGCCGGGTCGCCGCCGTCATCGGCGACGTCCAGGGCCATGACACCCAGGCCGCGGCGCTGATGGGCCAGCTGCGGATCGTGCTGCGCGCCTACGCCGCCGAAGGGCATGCCCCCGCCACCGTCATGGGCCGCGCCTCCGCCTTCCTCAACGAGCTGGACGCCGACCGCTTCGCCACCTGCACCTACGTCGACGCCGACCTGAGCACCGGCTCGGCCCGGATCGTCCGGGCCGGCCATATCGACCCGCTGCTGCGGCACGCCGAGGGCATCTGCCGCCGGCTGCCGGTGGCCGGCGGGCTGCCGCTCGGGATCTCCTCCGAATTCCGGCGGCTCGACTACCCGGTCACCACCGTCCAGCTCGCCCCCGGCGACACTCTGCTGCTGTGCACCGACGGCATCGTCGAACAGCCCGGCACCGACCTCGACATCGGGATGCGGGAGTTGGCCCGCGAGGTCCGCGACGGCCCCCAGGACGTCCAGCAACTCGCCGACCGGCTCTGCGAGTCGGCGGGCGACCGGACCGGCGAGGACGATATGGCGCTGCTGCTGCTGCGTCGGCTGGGCGCCCCGGAGCATGACATCGTCGGCCGGTTCCGCCAGCACATCGCGCCCGCCGACCCCGAAGGCCTCTCCGCCGCCCGGCACATGATCCGGGCCGCGGTGCGCGCCTGGGGCGCGGCGGACCGTGCCGAGGAGATCGAACTGGTCGCCGACGAGCTGATCACCAATGCGCTGCTGCACACCGACGGCGAGGCCGTGGTCAACATCCGTATGCCGCACAGCGTCGGGCGGCTGCTGCGGCTGGAGGTCGAGGACCACTCCAGCAGCCTGCCGCGACGCCGTGAGCCCGGTGAGGCCGGCGTCTCCGGCCGCGGTCTGCTCCTCGTGGACCGCCTGGCGGACGTCTGGGGTGTGGAACCGCGCGGCAGCGGAAAGTGCGTATGGTGCGAGTTCAACTGCTCCTGACCGGGCGGCGTCGAGCCGGGTCGGCAAGGGCGATCAGCGGGCACGGGTGCCGGGCACCGGCACGGTCGAGTGAGGACGGCACTATGGGAACGCGGGCTGCGGAACAGCGCGAGGAAGCCCGCCGGCTGGCGGCGCAACTGGAGGCGGAAGGTGTCCGGAATGTGGCGCTGACCTGGGTGGACAACGCCGGCGTCACCCGCGTCAAGACCATTCCGGCGCAGCGGCTCACCGCTGCCGCGGAGCGCGGCGTCGGGATGTCGCCCGTCTTCGACGTCTTCACCTCCGACGACGCCATCACCGCATCCGACCACCTCGGCGGACCCGACGGGGACCTGCGGCTCTTCCCCGACCTGGACCGCGTCACCGTACTCGCCGCACAGCCCGGCTGGGCCTGGGCGCCGGTGGACCGCTACGACCAGCTCGGCCGGCCGCACCCCGCCTGCCAGCGGCAGTTCGCCCGGCGGATGGTGGAGCGGGCCGCCGCGGCCGGGCTGGAGCTGCGGATGGGCTTCGAAACCGAATGGGTGGTCACCCGCGTCCCGGAGGGACACCACCCGGCCGCCACCGGCCCGGACGAGGCGCTCGACTACCCCTGCGCGGGCCCCGCGTACGGCATGACCCGGGTCGTCGAACTCTCCGACTACCTCCGCGATGTCACCGAGGCGCTGGCCGTCCAGGGCATCGACGTCCTCCAGCTCCACCCCGAGTACGCCCCGGGCCAGTTCGAGGTCACCACCGCCCCGGGCGACCCCGTCCGCGCCGCCGACGATGTGGTGCTGGTCCGCGAGACCGTCCGCGCCGTCTCCGCCCGGCACGGACTGCGGGCCTCCTTCGCCCCGTCGGTCGTCGCCGGAGAGGTCGGCAACGGCTGCCACCTTCACCTCGGCCTGTACCGCGACGGCGCGAGCCTGCACCGCACCCCCGACGCCCCCTGGGGCCTGGCGCCGGACGCGGTGGCCTTCCTCGGCGGCGTCCTGAACGCCCTGCCCGCCCTGCTCGCCATCGGCTGCCCCTCACCCGCCAGCTATCTGCGGCTGCAGCCCTCCCACTGGGCCGGCATCTACCAGTGCTGGGGCGTGGAGAACCGGGAGGCGGCGCTGCGTCTGATCACCGGCGCCCCCGACGACCCGGACGGCGGCCACGCCGAGGTCAAGACCTTCGACGCCGCCGCCAACCCGTATCTCGCGGTCGGCGCGGTACTCGCCGCGGGACTGCACGGCATCGAGTCCGCGGCGCAGCTGCCGGCACCGCAGACCGGCGACCCGGGCATCCTCGGCGTCCGCGAACGCTCCCGGCGCGGCATCGTACGGCTGCCCGCCACCCTCACCGAGGCGGCCGACCGGCTGGAGAAGTCCGCCCCGCTGTACGAGGCGATGGGCGAGGTACTGCACGGCGCGGTGCTCGCGGTCCGGCGCGCCGAGGAGGCCCACTTCGCCGACAGCGAGGCCGAGGAGATCGCCGCCGCGACCCGCTGGCGCTGGTGAGACCGGAGGACGCCCCGGGGGCGGCGGCCCCCTCCTGGACGCCGGACTGCCCCGGAGACCTGACGGACCGGCCGGGAGCGGCGGGGACGGGCGAGCTGGTCGCCCCTCCCGCCGCACGCTCCGGGCGTAAGGGGCGAGCGGCCGGAGTGCCTCTTCCCGCCCCTTCCCGCCCCGGGACCCCCGACGCATGCTTTACTGCCGCGTGCCCTCTACAACGACCTCCGAAAAGGGCGAAATACCCCTGCGCTCCCGGATATTCGCCGATCTGACCCCGCTGCGCACCTCCCCGGACTACCGCCGTCTCTGGTGCGGCAACACCATCTCCTGGATGGGCCAGCAGATGACCGCGCTCGCGGTCTCCCTGCAGGTCTATGCCATCACCCACTCCACCTTCTCGGTCGGCCTGGTGGGGCTGTGCTCACTGGTCCCGCTCGTCGTCTTCGGGCTCTACGGCGGCGCCATCGCCGACACCGTCGACCGCCGCAAGCTGGGCCTCTACAGCGCCATGGGCGCGACGGTGATGTCCCTGGTCCTCGCCACCGCCGCGCTGGCCGGATACCACCGGGTCTGGCTGCTCTACACCGTCGTCGCCTGCCAGGCCGTCTGCTTCGCGATGAACTCACCGGCCCGCAGCTCGATGATCCCGCGGCTGCTGCCCACCGAACAGCTGCCGGCCGCCAACGCCCTCAACTCCCTGACCAGCAACCTCGGTCTAATGGGCGGACCGATGCTGGGCGGGGTCATCGTGGGCCTGTGGGGCTATCAGACCGCGTATCTGATCGATGTGGTGGCCTTCAGCGGCTCGCTGTACGCGATGTGGCGGCTGCCGTCCATGCGGCCCGACCACGGAGAGGGGCCGCGGCGCCGGGCCTCCGTCCTGGACGGCCTGCGCTTCCTCGCCACCCGGCCGAATCTGCGGATGACGTTCTTCTCCGACCTCGCGGCGATGGTGCTCGCCCAGCCGCGCGCCCTGTTCCCCGCGGTCGCGGTGCTCTGGTTCGCCGGGGACGCCAAGACCGTCGGCCTGCTGGTCGCCGCGCCTGCGGTGGGCGCCGTACTGGGCGGGCTGTTCTCCGGCTGGCTCGGCGGCATCCGCCGGCACGGCCTCGCCATCCTGATCGCGGTGGCCGCCTGGGGCGCCGCCATCGCCTGCTTCGGGCTCTCCCGGCATCTGTGGCTGGGGCTGTTCTTCCTGGCCGTGGCCGGCTGCGCGGACACCGTCTCGATGGTGTTCCGCAGCACCATGCTGCAGGCCGCGACGCCGGACGAGATGCGCGGCCGGCTCCAGGGCGTCTTCATCGTCGTGGTCGCCGGCGGCCCGCGGCTCGGGGACTTCCTCGCCGGCTCGGCGGCCGATCTGACCTCCCCGGCCACCGCTGTGATCGGCGGCGGCGTGGCCTGCGTCCTGGCCGTGACCGCACTCGGTCTCGGCCGCCGCGCCTTCGCCCGCTACGACGCCCGCGATCCACAGCCGTGAGGGTGGCGGAGGTCCCCGGCCTCCGGCCCCCTAGAGCAACACCGGGGTCAGCCCCGGATCCTCGAACCCCTGGTCGTCGAAGGGGTAGAGGGGCCGCAGCACCCTGTGGTGTCCGAGGCGCAGCAGGTCCTGGTCGACGCCGCCGGGGGTGAGTGCGAGCAGCCAGTCCGCGGCCATCTCGTACAGCTCGGGTTCCAGATAGCCGATCTTGACGACCACCAAGTCGTAGGCGAGCGGGTCCAGTGAGCCGAAGTCCGCGCGGGTGTGGAACGGCTTGCGGCGCTCGGTCAGCACCACCGTCACCCCGCCGCAGGTGACGGCCGCGGACCGGCCGCCGCCGTCGTAGGCCGGATTCCCGCGCGGCGCACCGGGGCCGGGTCCGGCCGGTTCGTCCACGGCGGTGACCGTGCCGGTCAGCACATACGGTGCGGTGTGCGGGCCGGTCCCCGCGCTGAACCGGCCGCCCACGTCGAGCGTGACCTCGGCGCCCACCCCGGCGGCGCGGCAGACGGCGACGGCCTCGGGGTCGGTGATGCCCGGATGCAGCGCGGTGACCCGGCCGCTCGCCAGCTCCTCGTGGGCCAGCAGCCGGCCGAGCATGTACGCGAGGTCCCCGGCGCCGCCCGCGGTGGGGTTGTCGCCGGAGTCGCTGATCAGGAACGGGCGGGCGGGGGAGGCGACGGCGCGGGCGATACAGGTGTCGGCGTCACCGGTCGGGCCGGCGAAGACGAAGTCGCGGCGGGCGTCCCAGTACGCACGGGCCAGCGATCCGGCCTGCGCCAGGGCGAGTTCGGGATCGTCCGCGGTGACCACCACGGCGGCCCGGCAGCGTGCCTCGTCGGCCCAGGCGTAGCCCACCCAGACCGCCGCGTCCACGACGCCGTCGAGCGCCTCGACCGAGGCCAGCCGCCCGTAGAGCGACCTGGCCGGTTCCAGCCGGGTGCTGGTCTTCTCGCCGGGGAGCAGGACGGGAATCTGCACCCAGGCCCGGTGCGGGCGGCCCCGCCCGTGGACCAGCCGTTCGACGAGCTTGCGGGCGGCCCGCTCCCGGGTCTCCCAGGCGTCCTCGTGCGGGGCCATCCGGTGCGCGGTGAGCAGATCGAGATGCTCGGCGAAGCGGCGCGAGACATTGCCGTGCAGATCCATGGCGGCAGAGATCAGGGTGCCGGGACCGGTCGCGGCCCGTACCGCGGCGGTGAGATGGGCCTCCGCGTCGTCCAGCCCGACCACGCTCATGGCGCCGTGGATGTCGTACACCAGCCCGTCCAGCGGGCCCGACTCCTCGATGCGGCCGGTCAGTTCCTCCTTGATGCGGTCGTAGACGGCGCGCTCGACCGGCCCGCCGGGCACCGCGACGGCATGCACCAGCGGCACCCACTCCACGAGTCCGGACAGCTCGCCGTCCGGCCGGGTCCAGGTGTAGCGGTCCAGTAGCGCACGCTCCCGGGTGATGCGGAAGTCGTCGTATCCCGAGCGGTGCGGGCAGAACTGGCTGGACTCGATGGCCATACCGCCGATACCGATGCGGAGCCGGGAACCGGAAGGGGTGGACGACATGGGGCTCACTTTCCCTCGGGCGGGCGGGAGTTGACCAGAGCGCCTCAGCGGCACTGAGTGAGTTCGCTGGTGGCCATCGGCGGCGGGTGCTCCAACTCGCCGACAATAGGCAGTAGTTGGCCTGCTTTCGTCAAGGTCTTGACTTCTTTTCTCGGCCCTCCGTACTTTGCTCGCACTTCGACCGGCCGACCTCCCGGAGGCAGCATGGGTCCGCGCACCACACGCATCCGCGGGTCCCTGGGGTGTATGGCGGCCGCCGTCCTGCTCGGTACCTTCGTGCTCTTCGGCTGCGGGCCGCCTGGCAACGTTGTCACAGATCTCGGTGCCACCGGCGGGACACCCGTCGAGGGCGGCACCGTCACCATGGCGCTGCCGCCCGCCGCCACTCCCAACTGGATCTTCCCCATCGGCGCCCCCGGCTATCTGGCGTCCTACAACAGCGCCATCCAGAACCTGCTGTTCCTGCCGCTGTTCACCCCCGAGCGCAAGGGCGCGGCGCTGACCATGGAATCGCCCCGCGGCCTCGCGGAAATGCCCCGCTACCGCGACGGCAACAAAACCGTCACCATCTCCCTGAAAAAGGGCTATGAGTGGTCCGACGGAAAGCCTGTCACCACCCGCGATGTGAAGTTCTGGTTCGATCTGATCAAGCACAACAAGAAGGAATGGGCCGGCTATTCGCCCGGGCTGATGCCGGACGACGTCAAGACCTTCGAGATCGTCGACGACCGGACCTTCCGTCTCCGGCTGGACCGCGCCTACAACCCGGCCTGGTTCACCGCCAATGAACTCCAGGACTTCGGCGCCCTCCCCGTACACGCCTGGAACCCCGGTAACCAGAGCCCCGAGCGGGCCTTCGCCCGGCTGATGCGGCACGCCAGGCAATTCTCCCGGTTTGCCACAGACCCCCTGTGGCGGACCGTCAACGGGCCCTGGAAGGTGGAGAAATGGACGACCTCCGGACAGGTCTCCCTGATCCCCAACAAGCATTACCGCGGGCCTGACACACCCCATCTCGACCGGGTGGTCCTCAAGCCCTTCACCACCGCCGACTCCGCATTCAATGTGCTGCGCGCCGGCGGCGTCGACTACGGCTATATCCCGCCCTCGGTCATGGCACAGTCGGCGAAATTCCGGGAGAGGGGCTATCGGATCGATCCGTGGGAGGGCTGGGCGATCACCTATATCGTCCTCAACTTCCAGCACCCCACGGCCGGACCGCTGCTGCGCCAGGACTACCTGCGCCAGGCGCTCCAGCATCTGATCGACCAGAAGGCGCTCTCCCGGGTGGTCTGGCACGGCAGCGCCGCACCCACCCTCGGCCCGGTCCCCGCAGGTCTCCTCGACCGCGACCCATATCCGTACGACCCCCGGCGGGCGGGGGCGCTGCTCGCCGGGCACGGCTGGGCCGAGCGGGCCGGTGTGCTGCGCTGCGTACGGCCCGGGACCGGCGCGGGGGAGTGCGGTGCGGGCATCAAGGACGGCCAGGAGCTGCGGCTCGCGCTGCTCTCCCAGTCCGGCTCGACCGAGACCTCCAACACCATGCAGGTCATCAAGTCCGAATTCGGCAAGGCAGGCGTCACTCTCGACATCCGGCAGCAGCCGCTGAACACCGTCCTGGGCACCACCGTCCCCTGCAAACGGACCGAACCCCGCTGCGCGCAGTGGCAGCTCGGCTTCTTCGGCACCCAGGGCAGCTGGTACTTCCCGCCCGACCCCAGCGGAGAGAAGATCTTCGCGAGCAACGCGCCCTCGAACATGGGCAGTTGGTCCGATCCCCGCACCGACCGGCTGATCCGGGCCACCGAGTACTCCGACGACCCGGCCGCCCTGCGTGACTACGGCCGGGAGGTGGCCCGTCAGCTCCCGGTCCTGTGGACCCCCAACCCCGCCTACCAGGTCTCCGTCATCCGCAACGATCTGCGCGGCGTCGACCAGAACCCGACCCTGTCCCTGGCGCCGCAGAACTGGTACTTCGTGAAGAAGAGCGGGGCCGGCAGATGATCCGTTTCCTGGTCAAGCGCCTCGCCCAGGCCCTCGTCGTGCTGCTGCTGGTCTCCGTGATCGTCTTCGTCCTGCTGCATCTGCTCCCCGGGGGCCCGGCCCGCGCCATCCTCGGTGTGCAGGCCACCCCGGAGGCCGTCGACCACTTCAACCACCAGCAGGGGTACGACCGTTCCCTGCCCGAGCAGTACCTCGGGTACCTGGGACGGCTGCTCACCGGCGACCTCGGCGAGTCCTACAAGCTCAACCAGGGCGTTGCCGCACTGCTCGCCGAGCGGCTGCCCAAGACCGCACTGCTCGCCGGCCTCGCCCTGACGCTCGCCGCGCTGCTCGCCGTCCCGCTGGGCATCCTCCAGGCCGTACGTCGCGGCAAGACCGTCGACCACGTGCTGACCGGTGCGGCCTTCCTCGCCTACGCCACCCCGGTGTTCTTCCTCGGCCTGGTGCTCATCCTGGTCTTCAGCCAGGAGCTCCCCCTGCTGCCCGCCGAGGCACCACAGGCCGACACGGTGGGCGGCCTCCTCGCCGAACTGCCCGCCCTCGTCCTCCCCGTCGTGACCGCCGCGCTCGGCATCATCGCCGCCTTCAGCCGCTATATGCGCTCCGCCGTCCTCGACAACCTCGGGGAGGACTACGTACGCACCGCCCGCGCCAAGGGGCAGTCGCCCGCCCGCCTCATGACCAGACATGTGCTGCGCAACGCCCTCATCCCGCTGGCCACCCTCCTCGGCCTCTACCTCCCCACCCTCTTCAGCGGCACCCTCGTCGTCGAGTCGATGTTCAACTACCCAGGAATGGGGCTGCTGTTCTGGAACGCCGCCCAGAGCTCGGACTTCCCCGTCCTGCTCGGCGTCACCCTCGTCGTCGGCACCGCCACCGTCCTCGGTTCCCTGATCGCCGATATCGCCTATGCCGTCCTCGACCCGCGCATCAGGAGCGTGACGTGACGCCCACCGCCCTCGACGCCGCCGCCCGGACGGACACCACCCCGGCCGGCCCCGGCCCCGCCCGCCGCACCCTCGCCGTCTTCGCCCGCAACAAACTCGCCCTCACCGGCGCGCTGGTGCTGGTCGCCCTGTGTGCCTTCTGCTTCCTCGGGCCGCTGGTCCACCCCACCGACCAGATCCACACCGACCTCGCCCAGGCCGGCCGGGCCCCCGGCGCGGGCCATCCGCTGGGCACCACAGACCTGGGTTACGACGAGCTGGGCCGGATGATGTACGGCGGCCGGACCTCCCTCGAAGTCGGGCTGGCGGCAGGGCTGCTGGCCACCCTCTTCGGGACGGTCTACGGAGCCGTCGCGGGCTACTTCGGCGGCTGGGCGGACGCGGTGATGATGCGCGTCACCGATGCCGCACTCGCCATTCCGGCGCTCTTCCTGCTCGTCGTGGTGGCCGCGATCGTCACCCCCGGCAAGCCCCTCCTCATCCTGATCGTCGCCTCCGTCGCCTGGCTCTCCCCGGCCCGTCTCGTCCGCGGTGAGGCGCTGGCGCTGCGCAGCCGCGACTACATCCATGCGATGCGGCTGATGGGCGGCGGAGGCGGCCGTGCCGTCTTCCGGCACATCCTCCCCAACGCCCTCGGCACCGTCATCGTCAACGCCACCTTCCAGGTGGCCGACGCCATCCTCTACGTCGCCTATCTGTCCTTCCTGGGCCTTTCCCTCCCGCCGCCCGCCGCCGACTGGGGCTCCCTGCTCTCGGCCGGCCTCACCTACACCCAGGTCGGCCACTGGTGGCTGATCTTCCCGCCGGGCCTCGCGATCGTGCTGACCGTCGCCGCCTTCCACTGCGTCGGAGACGGTCTGCGGGACGCCTTCGACGTACGGCTGAAGAAGCCCTGACGCGCGTTTGCCGAAGAACCGACATGGCTTTCCCCGACGAACTGACGCGGCTTTCGCCGACGAACCGACCGCGGTTCCGGACGAACTGAAGCGAGGAACCACACCATGACCGACTCGCTCCTGAAGATCGACGCTCTGCAGGTGGAGATCGCCGGCCGCGGCCGCACCGTCCGGGCCCTCGACGGGATCGACCTCGACCTCGCCCCCGGCGAGGCGCTCGGCATCGTCGGCGAATCCGGCTGCGGGAAGACCATGACCGCGCTGTCCGTCCTCGGTCTGCTGCCGCCCGGCGGGAAGATCACCGGAGGCCGGATCCTGTTCGACGGCACCGATCTCGCCGCCGCCCCGGAACCCGTGCTGCGGAAGGTTCGCGGCCACACCGTCGGCATGGTCTTCCAGGACCCGCTGACCTCCCTCAACCCCACCCTCACCATCGGCGCCCAGGTCGCCGAACCTCTGCTGCTGCACACCCGGCTGACCAGGGCCGAGGCCTGGGCCAGGGCAGAGGAGACCCTGCGGCTGGTCGGTCTGCCACGACCGGCCGAACGGCTGAAGAGCTATCCGCACCAGCTCAGCGGTGGCATGCGGCAGCGCGTCGCGATCGCCATGGCCCTGGTGTGCGAGCCCCGGCTGCTGATCGCCGACGAACCGACCACCGCCCTCGACACCACCACCCAGCACCAGATCCTGGAACTCATCGACTCCCTGCGGGCCCGCCTCGGTATGGCGATGATCCTGGTCAGCCATGACCTCGGGGTGATCGCCCGCCGGGTCGACCGGGTCGCGGTGATGTACGGCGGCCGGATCGCCGAACGGGCCCCGGTCCGCCCGCTGTTCGCCACTCCACGGCACCGCTACACCCAGGCGCTGTTCGCCGCCCTCCCCGACCGCGCCACCGCCGCCGGCCGGCCGCCGGCCACCATCCCGGGCCTGCCGCCGTCCCTCACCACCCGCCCGGCCGGCTGCCGCTTCGCCCCCCGCTGCGGCTTCGCCACCGACCTCTGCCACACCGCCGAACCGGAGCTCACCGACGGCCTCGACGCCACCACACCCGCCGCCACCGCCCATGCCTTCGCCTGCTTCCACCCCACGGGACCGGCACCGGGCGCCGCCGCGGTCTCCGGCGTTGCCCCAGCCTCTGGCGTCGCGCCAGCCTCCGGTGTTGCCCCAGCCTCTGGCGTTGCCCCTAGCTCCGGCGTCACCCCAACCACCGGCGCCGCCCCTACCTCCAGCACCGCCCCGGCCGCCGAGCCGCGTCCGCCCGTCCCCGCCGAGCCGCGTCCGCCCGTCCCCGCCGAGCCGCGTCCGCCCGTCCCCGCCGAGCCGCGTCCGCCCGTCCCCGCCGAGCCGCGTCCGCCCGCCCCCGCCGAGCCGCGTCCGCCCGCCCCCGCCGCGCCCACGGTGCGCACGGACGAACCCCTCCTGCGGCTCGCCGATGTGACCAAGACCTACCCGCTGCACGGCGGCCCCTTCGCCCGCCGCAAAGGAGCCGCCGAGGTCAGTGCCGTGGCCGGGATCTCGCTCACCGTGCGGCGCGGTGAGACCTTCGGCATCGTGGGGGAGTCCGGCTGCGGCAAGTCCACCCTCGGCCGGTTGACCGTCGGCCTGGAGGCGCCCAGCGGTGGCGCCATCCACATCGCCGGACGCGATATCGCCACCCTGAACAAACGGGAGCTGCGCTTCCACCGGCGGGCCGTCCAGCTGATGTTCCAGGACTCCGCCGCGGCCATGGACCCGCGGATGCGGGCGGGCGCGGTACTGCGCGAACCGCTGGTCATCCAGGGCATCGGCGACCGCGCCGAGCAGCGGCGGCGGATCGCCGGGCTGCTGGACGACGTAGGGCTGCCGCGCGGCGCGGTGGACCGCTATCCGCACGAATTCTCCGGCGGCGAGCGCCAGCGCCTCGGCCTGGCCCGGGCCCTGGCGCCGGGCCCGTCCCTCGTCGTCGCCGACGAACCGGTCTCCGCGCTCGACGTCTCGGTCCAGGCGCAGATCCTCAACCTGATGCGCGCGCTGCAGCGCGAGAAGGGCATCGGCTATCTCTTCATCTCGCACGACCTGGCGGTGGTACGGCATCTCGCGGACTCCGTCGGCGTGATGTACCTCGGCAAGCTCGTCGAGACCGGCCCCGCCGAGCAGGTCTTCACCCGTCCCCTGCACCCGTACACCCGAGGTCTGCTGGACAGCGTCAACACGCCCGATCCGGACGCCGCCCCGCCCGGCACCCCGCTCGGCGGCGAAGCCCCCTCCGCGGCCGACCCGCCCTCCGGCTGCCGCTTCCGCACCCGCTGCCCGCTCGCGACGGCGCTGTGCGCGACCACCGAGCCGCCGCCCGCCGAGCCGGAGACGGCGGGCCACCGGGTGGCCTGCCACTTCCCGCTCACCGCGGCACCGCTCAGTGGCGGGTGAGCGCGGTCGGCCCGGACACGGTGCCGATGGCGATATGCGGATGCGCGGAGGGCCGCACCCAGGACAGGATCCGCGCCATCGCCCCGGCCGGTACGGACACACAGCCGGCCGTGGCGCCCTTCCCGTGGACATGGAGGAAGATCCCGGCGCCGCGGCCGCGCACCGGACGGTGGTAGTTGAAGCCGATGACCAGGGCCCGGCTGTACTGCGTCGGATAGCCGGCCAGCCGCTCGGACTCACCGGCCGCGCAGTCCGGGGGCAGCGGTTCCACCCAGCGGTTGTAGGAGGCGGAGGCGTTGTCCTCGCACCACCAGGAGGCGGCGCCGACCCTGCGGTAGGGGGTCGTGGTGCCGGGCGGCGCCGGCGCGGTCCCGAAGCCGAACGGCAGGTCGTACAGCCCGGTCGGGGTGGTCGCGGTGCCCTGCACCCGGCTGCCGCCCTCGGCCAGCCCGCCGGCGCCGAAGCGGGCCGGTGCCGAACCCACCTGCCGCCAGCGGCCGTTGTGCCGCTGCCACCACCGCACGGTCCCGGTGGTCGCGCCGGTGGTGCGCGCACGGGCGGTGAGGAGCTGGGTGCCGCCGCCGGTGTCGGCCATGGCGGCAGGGAGGGGGATGCGCGGGGCGGGGGAGACGGCGCGCGGTGTGGCCGCCGAGCCGGGGGCGGCGGGCGCACCCAGCGCCACCCCGACCGCTGACAGCAGCGCGACGATCCTGGCCCCGAGCCGGGTGCGGGCCGTCGCCGGATGCGTCGTCGTCCTCGTCCGCGTCATGGGCATGACCGCACGGTAGGGCGCGACCGGTGTGCCCGGCGCCGTCCGATCGGGTCATATACGCCGGGCCCGTCCCCCGCGCAACCCGTCCGCGGCAATCCGCCGTGCGCCGGGGCCATGGACGGGCGAAACTCGGGTACGGGGGCTCATGTGCCACTAGCCGTCTCATTCTGGAGGCCCGCAGTGCAGCGGCAACCGCATACGTGCAGTGAGCGCACGCTCGACCGTGACCCGCAGCCCACGCCGGAGCCGGGGGGCCCACCGCCGAACCCCGTCCCCGACCCGCTCCCCGGCCCGCCGGTCCCGCCCGCGCCACCGGAACCCATACCGCCGGAACCGTCGCCGATACCCCGTCCGCCCGGACCCGATCCCGATCCGGTCCCGGAGCCGTCCCCGGCTCCTTCGCCGCTCTCCTAGGAGCCACCCGGACTTTCGCCCGTATACCGCGGGTACCACGTCATACCGCGGGTACCACGTCCCCGCACCACCAAGGAGGTGCTGATCATGGCCATCGCCACGGTCAACCCGGCCACCGGCGAGACCCTGAAGACCTTCGACGCGCTCAACGCGGGCGAGATCGAAGATCATCTGGTCCGGGCGGAGCAGGCCTTCCAGGAGCACCGCACCACGAGCTTCGCCCGCCGCAGGGAACTGCTGCTCGCGGCCGCCGACCTGCTCGACGCCGACCAGGACGGCATCGCCCGCACCATGACCACCGAGATGGGCAAACCGCTGGCCCAGGCGCGCGCGGAGGCCGCGAAGTGCGCCAAGACCATGCGCTGGTACGCCACCCACGCCGAGGCGCTGCTCGCCGACGAGCACCCCGACCCCGCCGACGTCAGCGACTCCGGCGCGCGGCGCGCCGTGGTGCGCTACCGCCCCCTCGGCACCGTCCTCGCGGTGATGCCCTGGAACTTCCCGCTCTGGCAGGTCGTACGGTTCGCCGCGCCCGCCCTGATGGCGGGCAACACCGGGCTGCTCAAGCACGCCTCGAACGTCCCGCAGACCGCCCTCTACATCGAGGAACTCTTCCGCCGCGCCGGCTACCCCGAGGGCTGTTTCCAGACCCTGCTGATCGGCTCCGGCGCGGTCGAGGACATCCTGCGCGACCCGCGGGTCGCCGCCGCGACCCTGACCGGCAGTGAACCGGCCGGCCGCTCGGTGGCTTCCATCGCCGGCGACGAGGTCAAGAAGACCGTCCTCGAACTCGGCGGCAGCGACCCGTTCGTCGTGCTCCCCTCCGCCGACCTCGACAAGGCGGCCCGCGTCGGGGTCACCGCGCGCGTCCAGAACAACGGACAGTCGTGCATCGCGGCCAAGCGGTTCATCGTGCACGAGGACGTCTACGACGCCTTCGCCGAGCGGTTCACCGGCCGGATGACCGCGCTGACCGTCGGCGACCCGATGGACGAGAACACCGACATCGGGCCGCTCTCCAGCGAACAGGGCCGCTCCGACCTGGAGGAGCTCGTCGACGACGCGGTCCACAAGGGCGCCACCGCACTGTGCGGCGGACAGCGCCCACCGCAGCACCGCGCGGGCTGGTTCTACGAGCCGACGGTGCTGTCCGGCATCACCCCCGAGATGCGCATCCACTACGAGGAGGCGTTCGGACCGGTCGCCACGCTCTACCGCGTCGCCGACCTGGACGAGGCGGTGCGGGTCGCCAACGACACCCCGTTCGGGCTCAGTTCCAACGCCTGGACCCGGGACCCCGACGAACAGGACCGCCTCGCCCGCGACCTGCAGGCCGGCGGGGTCTTCTTCAACGGGATGACCGCCTCCCACCCGGGCCTCCCGTTCGGCGGCGCCAAGCGCTCTGGCTACGGACGGGAGCTCTCCGGCCACGGCATGCGGGAGTTCTGCAACATGACGACGCTGTGGTACGGGCCGGAGGACTGAGGACCGCGGCCCGGCACGGGAGTTGGCCCCGACGGGCGCGCGTGCCGGAGCGGTTTTCGCCGGGGCCGTGAGCGGGTACGTTCCGGTCAGGCCGAGTCGGCCAACGGCCAGGTTGGTCGGCTCGGCCCCTTGCGGACCGGGCGCCCGTGGACGACATCACCGGACCTGACGTCCGGCCTTCCCCAGCACCGACGTACGGCCAATTCCTCTGCCAGTACGGCAATTCAGTGCGCGAGATCCGTCGTGTCCGGTACCGCGAACTCACACCACAGCGCCTTGCCCGCGCCGCGTGGCTCGGCGCCCCACTCGTCGGCGAGGGCCTCGACCAGCATCAGCCCCCGGCCCGACGTGGCGGTCTCGCCGGGGCTGCGCCGCCGCGGCCACCGGCTGGAGCGGTCCTCGACCTCCAGCCGGATCCGGCGCGGGGTGCCGGGCAGCAGCTCCATGGAGACCAGGGCGCCGCTCTCGGTGTGCGTCAGCGCGTTGGCGATCAGCTCGGAGGCGGCGACCTCGATGTTGTGCATGACGGCGCCCGCCCGCCACTGGTCCAGGGTGCGGCGCACCGCGGAGCGGACCTCCGCGGTGCCCGACGGATCGGCCTGATGGACATGCAGCCGCAGCCGCGGTGTGGTGGCGCCCCCGGGACCGGGCAGCCGGTGCAGCAGAAGAAGGGCCATATCGTCCTCGGAACCGGGATCGGCCCACAGATGGTCCGAGAGGCGGTCGGCGAGCGCCTCCAGGTCCGTGGGCCCGGCGCGGACCGCCGCGGACAGCGCGTCGATGCCCGCGGAGATGTCCCGGCCGGGCTGTTCCACCAGGCCGTCGGTGCACAGCAGCAGCGTCGACCCCGGCTCCAGGAACAGCTGGGTCTCGGGGAAGTGGTCGTGCCCGAAGTGCGTGGCCAGGCCCAGCGGCAGCCCGCCGCGGACCTCGGGCCAGTCGATGTGCCGGGAGCTGTTGCTGATCAGCGGGCCGAGATGGCCGGCCCGTGCGAGGTGCAGCGCCCCGGATTCCAGGTCGGCCTGGATGTACGTGCACGTCGCGAAGCGCTCGGTGTCCAGCTCGGCCAGAAAACGGGAGGCCCGCACCAGCACGGTCTCCGGGGAGTGCCCCTCGCTGGCGTAGGCGCGCAGGGCGATGCGCAGCTGGCCCATCACGGCGGCCGCATGGGTGTCGTGGCCCTGCACATCGCCCACCACCAGCCCCGTCCGCCCCTGGGGCAGCGCGATCACGTCGTACCAGTCGCCGCCGATGTCCCGCCCGACGCTCGCCGGGTGGTAGCGCACGGTGACCGCGCCGCCCGTGAGGGGCGGAAGCCGGCGCGGCAGCATCGTCGCCTGCAGCCCCGTCGCGAACTCCCGCTCCTGATCGAAGAGGGTCGCCCGCTGCACCGACTGCGCGACGACACCGGCCAGCGCCAGCGCCAGGTTCCTGGCCTCCGGCGACTGCACCGCAGGCTCGGCGTTGAACAGCCCCAGCGCACCGATGACGGTGTCCTGCGCGACCAGCGGCAGAAAGGCCGCGCTGCCCGCCGGGAGCACATCGGTGTACGGGCGCAGCCGCGGATAGCGGGCGATCAGCTCGCCCCGGCTGCCGAGGAAGATGGGCCGCCGCGAACGCGCCGCGTCGGCCAGCGGCAGGGTGTCGTCCAGCCGGGAGGTCATCATGTCGTCGGGCACCTCGCCCTCCAGCCCGGCGGTGGCGATGACCTCGAACTGATCGTTCTCCACCAGCCCCAGGACCAGTCCGTCCGCACCGAACCGCCGGGCGCCGCCGGTCCCGGTGAGCACCCGGGTCACATCCTTGACGGACAGCGCACGGGCCAGTGCGGCGGTGGTCTGCTGCACCATCACGGTCTGCCGCTGCCGCTCCTGCTGGAGCGAGCGCAGCAGCGCGGAGTCCGCCAGCTCGCTGGTCGCCTCCCGGACGATGCCGATGATCCGGTACGGCTTTCCGTCCGCGTCGTGCAGAATCCGGCCCTGGGAGTGCGTCCAGCGCTGGGTCCCGTCGCGGCACTGGACCCGGAAGTACGCGCCGTAGGACGAGAGGCCGTCCTGCAGGGCCTGGGAGAGCGCCTCGTCGAGCCGCAGGCCCTCCTCCGGCGGCACCCGCGTGACCAGGGACATCGGTGCGCCGTCGTACTCCTCCGGGCGGAGGTCGAAGACCTCCATGGCACCGGGGTCCAGGTCCATGGAACCGCCGTCCAGGTCCCAGTCGAAGGTGCCCATCCGGTTGAGCGAGAGCCGCTCACGCAGCCCGATGGCCTCATGGTGCGACACCCCGGGGGCGTCCTCCGCGACGAGGCGCCACTCCTGGTCGGCCAGCGGGTCGTAGTCCTTGTCGGACGGTTCCAGGGACGGGCCGGTCATGACGTGCCGCACCTCGTGCCCCGGCCACGCGCAACGTGCGGCCCCGCTCCTCGCGGGCAGCGGCGCATCGGGACGGCGGCCGGCAACGCCACGCCGAGCACACCTCGCACCCTCGGTCGCGGGCCGTTGACCGGGGCCGATATCCACCGGAACGCGGCCATGCGAACACCCTAGGCGCGGGTCGCAGCCCCCGCATTTCCGGTGCCGCCGGACACCGAGGGGGGATTACGGAGGACGGGTGAGTGGGAGGGGACTCCGGCCACGGGCTGCCGGCCCCCGGGCTCCATCGCGGCGCCCCAGGACTTCCAGGCACCGGTTCAGCTCAATTCAGCTGATGAAGACCCACGGGGACACGCCGAAGACGACCAACGCATTCCTGTAGAAGGTGTACGTGCTCTGCGGAGGCCCGTCGCGCGGAATCGGATCTCCCATATCGGGAAGCTCTGGCGTCGTCATGTCGGGTGGCCCTTCCTGATGTGCGCGCGATACGCGGAAACCTCTTGGCGTGCCACCATGCCAGGAACGTACAAGAAGGCGTGCAGCGGCGGTTGGCAGTCTCAGAGCATGACGATCGAGCACACCCCCGTACGTTTCGACACCAAAATTGCCGTTCTGCTGCGTGAGGACCTGGAGTCCTGGCAGCGGCTGAATGTGACCGCGTTCCTGGTCAGCGGTCTCGGCTCGCAGCTCCCCGAAGTCATCGGCGAACCGTACGCCGACGCCGACGGCACCCTGTATCTGCCGATGTTCCGCCAGCCCGTCCTGGTCTTCGAAGGGACGAAGGAGACACTGACCGCCGCGCACGGCCGCGCCCTGTCCCGCTCGCTTCCCCGGTCGGTGTTCACCTCCGACCTCTTCGCCACCGGCAACGACCGCGACAACCGCGCGACGGTGCGTGCGGTGCCGAAGGACCAGTTGGATCTGGTGGGTCTCGCGGTGTACGGACCGCGCAACGCGGTCGACAAGGCACTCAAGGGCGCCCGTATGCACCCCTGACCACATGGGGGCAACGGCACCAGCTCGGTGCGCTACCGGCGTGCGGTGCTGGTGCCGGGCAGGCGCGGAGAGTCGAGCAACCACCTCGTGGTCAGCTCGTGGACGTCGGCACGACTGCGATCGCCGTGGTCGGCGAGCACGAACCGGTCGGCGATGTACAGCGAGAAGGTGATCAGGCAGCGTGCCTCGACGTCGTCCTCGTCGGCGCAGAAGGCACGGAACAGCGAACGCAGGTAGTCCATATGGCGGTTGTCGACGCGCCGGAGGCGTTCGGCGACCGCCGGATCGTGCCGGGCCCAGTCGCGGATCGCCAGGTCGGTCGTGATGGTGGCGTCGAGCCCGTCACCGGTGTCGACGATCGCGAACAGATGGCGCAGCCGGGCCTTCGCATCGCCGCCTTCCTGCTCGACGCGTGCTTCCACATCGTCGGTGATCTCGCGTTCCCAGCGGTCGAGCATCTCCTGGAGCAGGGCGCGCCGGTCGGAGAAGTATCCGTAGAAGCCGCCCTTGGAAACGCCCAGAGCCTTCGCCAGCGCCTCGATCTGGACGGCATCCGGGCCGCCTGCCGCGAGCGCACGCAGTCCTTCATCGATCCACTTGTGACGCGGGGTGCGGGCCACCGCCATGATCTGCTCCGTTCCGCTTCGACCACCCATCTATACGCCATCGTATAGATGGGTGCTAGGGTCTCATCTATACGGAGCCGTATAGATGAGGGGTGTGAGGGGTGTGAGGGGTGGTCATGACATCCCCCACGCCACGCCCATCCCCGTCCGAACAAGCCGAAGTTTGGAGGCACTGCATATGGTCCGCACGCTGGTCCCTATGGTGTTGGCGATTGTCCTCACGGCAATCGGCTTGTTGCACTTCATCTGGGCGTTCTCGTACTGGCCGATGAAGGATGCAATAACGTTCACCAAGACGATTGCCGGTACCTATGACGGCAAGATGCCGCCGGCGTCGATCACCTTTCTGGTAGGGCTGGCGCTGATCGGTGGCGCTGTGCTCACCCTCATGGTGAATGAGTCCCTCCCGGCAATCGGCCCGGAGTGGCTGCGCTTGGTGGGCATGTACGGCTTGATGGTGGTGCTGCTCGTCCGAGGCCTGGGCGGCTACTTCATGAACTCCGGAGCCGCCGTCGAATTCCAGCAGTTGAACACTGTGCTGTACTCGCCCTTGTGCGTGGTACTCGGCTCCCTGGGCGGCATTGTCGCGGTAGCCGCGAGCAGGCGTTAGCCTCAGGCTGACTGGATTACACCCCGCCGCCGGGGGCCCAGGATGAGGTGCCGTGGACCGTGTTCATGGACTGGACGACGCATCCCATGCGGTCGATGGCCGTGAGCACGGCACGGCGGGCCTGGGCGCTGTCGGCGGGCGGGAAAGCGACGCGAAGTTGGTGCCCGTAGGTCGTCTCATAAGTCAGTTCCCAGCCGGTCTCGGTAACGACGAAATGGTCTTGCCGGCTGCCGTCATGTTCATAAGAGCCGCGGTCCGCGGTGGGGGCGAGCGCATCGCGCAGGGTCCGCAGCCTTTCGGTGTAGGGGAGAGTCCCTCCGTCCAGTTGGATGTATATGTGGTCGCGTTCGACGGCTGCATCGAACCAGGGGGCGAGTTCCGGTTCATGGTGCAGGAGTTCAGAAGTGATGCGGCTACTGAGCCACCCTTCCAGGAATGCGGCGACCCCGCAGTCGAAGCGTTCGTACTCGTCGTCACGTGACCAGATCACCACCGGCCAGGATTCGGGCGGCCCAGCGGTCAGCCAGCACAAGTGCGTTCCGATGTCGGTCACCGCCCAGGCAAGTAGCCCGCCGGGTTCCGGGAAAAGAGGGTACGGATAGCGCTCGGGCTGGTCCTCCCGCAATGGACCGAAGTCCTCGAGGAGGTCCGCCTGCAGCCGGACGGGGTTGTCGTCACCGAAGGGCGTGCACAGGCACAGCGCGCCCCAGAAGTCGCCGCGTCCGTACGCCTCCACCACCCGCTTGAAGTCCTCCGGTAGCGGCGTGCCCAGCGCCCGCTCGGCGGCACCCCAGTCGCCAGATCCGTTCACCACTTCAGCCGGCGGCGGTACCCGTTCCATGATGCGGGCGAGCGGGCCATGTGAGTCGATCATGTGCCCACCTTAGAACCGGTCTATGACGGGCTGAGGCTGCCCGGATACTTGGGCGATACCGGCAGGCGGGCAGGCGGGGCTCAGTCGTATCGCGTCCGCGATGGGCTCGACGAGCAGCACGGGATCGGGGTTCGCGGCGAGCGTGCAGCGGGCCACGGCGCGTGCAGACAGTCGCCGTTCACGGTCTCAGGCAGTCGGCGAAGAAGACCCCTGTGACGAGGGTGAGTTCGGTCGGCGATCCTCGTGTTCGCCGCTGTGATGGCGATGCGGCCCGCCCTCAGGAAGCGTTCGGAGTTGCCGGACGCTGCTGTGCTTCGAGGGTGGTGAGCCACTGGGTGACGACGGTGTCGATGAACTCGTCGGTCGGGTGGCTGCGGTCGAGGAAGAGGCGGGCTAGGACCGGTCCGTAGAGCAGGGTGAACTCGGCGTCGTCGATCTGGATGCCCGAGGGCTCCAGCAGTTTGTTCAGGGCGGCGTGGCGGTCCTGGCCGATGCGCACCAGGGCCTGGGCGCTGTCGGCGTCGTGGTCGGCCTGGGCGGTGACGGCCAGTACTGCGGTGCGGATGGCCGGTTCGCTGATGCCGTCCCGCAGGCTCTTCAGCCAATCGGTGGCGACGGTGCGTACGTCGCTGCCCGGCGTGGGGTAGTTGCCGAGGTCGGGGCCTTCCAGGATCAGGTCGAAGAGCAGCGCGGCCCGATTGGGCCAGTGGCGGTAGAGGGTCTGGCGGGTGACATCGGCGCGCTCGGCCAGCAGTGCGTACGTCAGCCCGGTCGGTCCGACCCGGGGCAGCAGTTCACGGGCGACGGTCAGAACGCGGTTGCGGGTGCGCTGGACGCGCGGATTGCCCGGCGTCGGCTGGCGGCGGTGGAGGGGCTGCTGCGGCATGCACCCATCCTATCCATGAATCATACGGATCGTGTGATTTAGGTCATGGTCGGGCCATGGCTGATCCCTGGGCGGACTCGAATCATACGTGGTGTGTGATACAAAGAAATCACACGCGCTGGATGATTCATGGTTAGTGCGGTTCCGACTCCCTCAGGAAGTGCTTGATGTCCACTGCAATCACCTACTCCGAGTACGGCGGCCCCGAGGTCCTCACCCTGTCCCGGGTCGCCCTCCCCGAACCGGGCCCGGGCCAGGTCCGCATCCGTGTGCGGGCGACCGCCGTCAACCCGATCGACCTGCGGATTCGTGCCGGGATGATGCGGGGTGTCTTCCCGGTCGCCTTCCCGGCGGTCCCGGGCTGGGACGTGGCCGGTGTCGTCGACAAGGCCGGCGAGGGCGCCGCCGCCGCGGTCGGCGACGAGGTCTTCGGCGTCGCCTCGGCCGGCGGCTACAGCCAGTACGCAGTGCTCGACCGGCCCTTCGCCAAGCCCGCGGAGGTGTCGTTCGAGACCGCGGCCGCGATGATCACGGTCGGTGAGGCCGCCTGCCGGGGGATCGAGCACCTCGGTGTGCGGCCGGGGCAGACACTGCTCATCCACGGCGCCGGTGGCAGCGTGGGCGGCATCGCCGTGCAGGTGGCCGCCGCCCGCGGAATCACCGTGATCGGCACCACCGCTGAGCGGGACATCGAGCGCGTCAACGGCCTCGGTGCTGTGGCCGTGCCCTATGGCGAGGGCTGGGTGGAGCGGGTCATGGCCGTCGCCCCTTGTGGTGTGGACTGCGTGTTCGACACCTCAGGTGCCGGGGTGCTTGCCGACTCCGTCGCCCTGGCCGGTGACGCGGGCAAGGTCATCACCATCGCCGACCCGTCCTTCGCCGAGCACGGCGTGCGGTTCACCGGCATGGACCCGGACGACCGCTTCCCCGAGGCCCTGCCGCAGCTGGCCGGACTGATCGCCGCCGGCAAGCTCGACGTCCCCGTCGGGCACGTCTACCCGCTCGCCGAGGCCGCCCGGGCCCACGCCGACATCGAATCCCGCCGCAACCAGGGCAAGGTCGTCCTTCTGCCCTGACCCGGGTCCCGCCACCTCGCCCGAGCCCGTAGGCGAGGCGCATGCGGCGCCGCGGCCATCACGCCACCCCCCCCCACGGGCGACCGCCACTCACCAGCAACTACCGATAGGAAATGACATGAAGGCCGCTCAGATCACCGGCTTCGGCGCACCAGATGTCCTGCGGGTCAACGACGTTGACCGTCCCGCCCCCGGCGCGGGTGAGGTCCTGGTGTCGATCGAGGCATCAAGCGTCAACGGACTCGACACCATCGTTCGCGCAGGGGGCTTGCGCATCATGACCGGACGCCGGTTCCCGATAGGTGTGGGGCTGGATTTCGCCGGTGTCGTCGCCGCAACCGGCGCCGGCGTCCATCAGTACCAGGTCGGCGACCGGGTGTGGGGCACGGTGCAGCCGCTCAAGCGGCACACCGTCGGTGGCGCCGCGGAGTATGTCGTGGTCCCCGCGGACCGCATCGGGCCCGCACCGGCAGGCGTCTCGTCGGTGGAGGCGGCCTCCCTGGTTGTCGCGGGGACGACAGCGCTGATCGCACTGCGGGACACCCTGCACCTCACGAGCGGTGAACGCCTCCTGGTACGTGGCGCCGCCGGCGGAGTCGGCACGGCCGCCGTGCAACTCGCCCATGCGATGGGCGGACACGTCACCGCACTGGCCCGCGGCCGCCATGCCGAGCCGCTGCGGGAGCTGGGCGCTGACGAGGTCTTCGACTACGGCGCCACTACGGCGGATCAGATCGGGCCGTTCGACGTCATCTTGGACACGGCGGGCTCGCAACTGAACGGCTACCGGCATCGATTGACCCGTGAGGGCAGGATGGCCACCATCGCGCTGTCGGCCTCCTCCATGGCCGCGATCGCCGCGTCGAGCGTGCACGGCGGCCGCCGGATCCGCACGTTGAGCGCCAACCCCGACACCGCACTGCTGGGTGCCCTGGCCGGCCACGTGACGTCTGGTGGACTGCGGCCCGTCATCGACAGCGTGTATCCGCTGGCGGACATCGCCTCGGCCCATCAGGCATTCGAGCGGGGCGGAGTGGTGGGCAAGCAGGTCGTGGCTGTGTCCGGAGAGTAGCCCGACAGGCGTTGCCGTCCACGTCGCCGTGGCCTGGCCGGCCCGGCCCGGCCCGAGCGGGTGGCCGTGGCGCTCGTCGTCCCGCCGCCCTCCCACCTCGCGCAAGCGGATTCCTGCGAGGCCGCGGCGGATGAAAGGACCCCATAGTAGATACAATCGAATAACTGCACGTAAAGAGGTGCAATTCGTGAGCAGAGGATTCGTCGAGGCCGATTACGAGAGCGACGAGGCCGGCCCTGAGAGCATCCGGCTCGACCGCGTGGGGCAGGCCGAGGCGTTCGACGCGATCGGCGACCGCTATGACGAGGCGTTCCCCTACAAGAAGGGGCAGCTCGCGGCCGCAGAGTGGGTGATCGGGTCGCTGCCCGCCGGATCCCGGGTGCTGGACCTGGGCTGCGGAACCGGTCTCCCGACCGCCCGGCAGCTGGTGGAGGCGAGGTGCGAGGTGGTCGGCGTCGATCTGTCCCGTGGGATGGTGGCTCTCGCCCGGGAGTATGTGCCCGGTGCCACGTTCCACCGGCTGGACATCGCCGACCTGGGGCCCGACGGCCCTCATGACCTGGGCCGATTCGATGCGGTCGTGGCGTTCTTCTCGCTGCTGATGCTGCCGCGCGCGGAGATTCCCGGTGTACTGCGGACGGTCCACGGCCTGCTGGTCCCCGGTGGCCTGTTCAGCCTCTCGATGGTGGAGGCCGATGTGGACTACTTCAAGATCCCGTTTCTCGGCAATGCGATCCGGGTGACCGGCTACCTGCGGGAAGACCTGCGCAAGGTCATCGAGGAGGCGGACTTCGAGGTCGTCGAGGAGTCCTCGTACACCTACGCCCCGGAGATCTCGGACGTGCCGCCCGAGGAACAGCTGTTTCTCAACTGCACGCGGCGCGGCTGAGGCCGCCCCGCGCGGTCCCCGGCCCCCACCGGACGGGCGAGACGAGTGATGAAGCCCCGCACCCCAGACCGAGGCCCCGGCAGGTTCACCGCCGGGGCCGGGGAGCGCCCTGCTTCCCAGGACCTGGCAGCGGGTGCCGTACCTGTGGACGCCAACGCCAACGCCAACACCAGCGCCAGCGCTAAGGCCAACACCAGCGCCAACACCGACGCCACCGCGCCGCCTCCGCCGACGAGGAAGCAGCCCCCATCGCTCGACCAGGAGCGGTCCCGGACGCCCCAGCAGCCGGACGACGCACCACCACGGACACCGCCGTCCCATCCGCCGCCTCCCGGAAGCCGCCGCTCCGACGACGTGTCCGGTGGGTCAGGGGAGGGCCCGACCCTGCCGGGCCGCGGCGCCACCCGCCCCGCACCGACCGCCGAGCGTGCTGCGGACGGGCCCCGGGACCAGGCGGAACGCGTCCCCGAGGCGCAGACCGACCGGCTCCGGTTCCTCGAAACCGCGACGCAGCGGATCGCCCGGGGCGTCGACCTGGACGAAACGCTGCGAGAACTGCGCCAGGCAGCGATTCCCGCGTTCGCCGATGCGATGCTCGTCCATCTGCGTCATCCGCTGCCGACCGGGGAAGGGCAAGCGGCCGAGCCTCTCGTCCTGCGGCTGCACAGCGTCGCTCAGGGGGCGGAGGACACGGCCACTGCGGCGCCCCGGGGGACCGCCGAACCCATACAGCTGACGGTCACCGGCCGGTTCGTCGAGTCTCTGCTGGCCCGGCAGCCCCTCTTCGGTGACGCCCCGGAGGCCGCGCCCGCGGTGGCCGAGCTGCTGGAGCCGGTGGGGAGCATGCCGACGCCGCACTCACCGGGCCGACGACTGATCATCGCCCCGCTGTACGGCCGCCATCACCTCATGGGAACCGTTGCCCTGTTGCGCGGGGCCGACCGGCTCGCCTTCACGGGCGACGACCTGCTCGTCGCCTCCCAGCTCGCCACACACGCCGCTTTCGGCGTCGACGAGACCATGCCGTACGGACACGAAGCCTCGGTCGCGGACGCGCTCCAGCTCACGATGCTGCCCTCGTCGCTCCCCGAGACCACGGGGGTCCGGCTGGCGAGTCGCTACCTGTGGTCTGCCGGGACCACCCAGGTGGGCGGTGACTGGTACGACGCGATCCCGCTGCCCGGCAACCGCGTCGCACTGGTCGTCGGCGACGTCATGGGGCACTCCATCACCTCCGCCGCCATCATGGGCCAGCTGCGCACCACCGTGCAGACCCTCGCCAGGCTCGACCTGCCGCCGGAAGAGGTCCTGTATCACCTCGACGAGCAGGCCCAGCGCCTCGGCAGCGAGCACATGGCCACCTGCCTCTACGCCATCTACGACCCGATATCGCAGCGACTTCAGGTGGCCGACGCGGGCCATCCGCCCCCGGTACTGCTGCATGCGGACGGCTCGGGCGAAGTGCTTCAGGTCCCGTCCGGCTCACCGATCGGAGTGGGCGGCGTTCCCTTCGAAACCGTGGAGATGCCCGCGCCCACCGGAGCGACTCTGTTCCTGTACACCGACGGCCTTGTCGAGTCGCGCACCACGGATGTCTGGACAGGTGTGGAGTCGCTGCGTACCCGCCTGGAAGCTGCTGCCGCCAGGGCCGGCTCCCCGCCGCTGGAAATGCTCTGCGACGCGGTGCTGACCCTCCTGGAACCGGACGCCCGGGATGACGACGCGGCGCTGATAGCCGCCCGGTTCGACGGCTTCCCGCCGAGCAATGTCGCGTACTGGTTCCTCAGCCCCCAGCCGCAAACGGCCGGCCGGGCGCGGCAGCTGACCCGCCGGGCGCTGCACCGCTGGGGCCTGGGCTCGATGCTCGATGCGACCGAACTCATGGTCAGCGAAGTGGTGACGAACGCGGTGCGCTACGCCTCCCGCCCGATCGCCCTGCGGCTGCTCCGCACCGAGGTGCTCCGGTGCGAGGTGGGCGACGATTCACCGCAGCTGCCCCGGATGCGGTGCGCTCAGGCCGGAGACGAGGGCGGACGTGGCCTGTTCCTGGTCGACCAGCTCTCCCGGCGCTGGGGAGCGACAATGCTGAGCACCGGCAAGGTCGTCTGGTTCGAGCAGCAGATACCCGAGGAGTACCGCCAGAAGGGGCCGGACGCAGCGTAGTTCAGCGGAAGCCCTCACGTGAGAGACCCTGGGGTCTGGGCCGGCGCAAGCCGCCATTCCCCGGAATGGCCGGGCGGGAGCGCCAGATCGCGTCGGACGGCCGCGTAGTAGCCCTCACGTGCGGCACGTTGGCGCTTGAGCATGGCTGACCACGTTTCCGGGCTATGGGTCCGGTCTCGCAGGAACCCTTCCATTTCCATCACCACGACGACCCATGCGCGGGCCTTCTCCACCACGTCCGGGGTGCCGAGCATCAACAGCGCCTCTCCGGCTGGGTCCCGGGCATCAGTGGCATCGGCCAGGTGAGGCGCCGCTTCCTCGGGTGACAAGGGATGCGGGTGAGGGTCGTTGCCGAGGTGGGCCGCGATCCGGTACGCCAGGGTGACACTCTTCTTCAGCGACCTGGCGAAGTCGGCGTAAGCCGTCAGCCGCCGCTCCTCCCAATGGGCCGCCCGCTCGCGACGGAAGCGGGCTTGATCGCCGCGCGTGCTCGCCACATACGATCCAAGGGCGCCGATCACCACGCCGATGAGGGCGGGGAGCTGGTGTATGAACGCCGACATGACCACACGGTATATCGCGGAGACAGGCGCGACGTGATGTTGATTCATTGCGTGGTCGTCGGAGCTTGTTGAGAGCTGCGGCGATGCAGACGAAGGCGGGGGAGTGCTCGGCCTTGCGCTCAACGCCTCTGCGGGCGATGTGGTGTTGGATGCCTAAGGGTGGCTTGGCGCGTGCCCGTTGCATAGGCTCGTTGTGTGCAGTGGCCTCAGGTACTCGGCTTCGTAGCCGCAGTCACACCCCTCACATTGGTTCCCGGCACCAGCTTCACTCTCGTCACGCAGCAGGTGATCGCGGGTTCGCGGTCCGATGGCGTGCGCGCCGCGTGTGGCTCGGTGTGCGGACTCCTGGTGCACGCAACGTTTGCCGCGGTTGGCTTGTCGGCCCTGGTCATGTCGTCGGCCCGGGCGTTGACGGCGGTGGAGCTCCTGGGCGGCATCTATGTCATCTGGTTGGGCGTGACCACGTGGCGCTCCGCGCGGCGAAGCGTCGAACCAACGGCAGCGAGGCCATGGCGCTTGCCGTGGGCGCGGCTCGGGGGATTTGGCCAGGGTCTGTGGTCCAACGTCCTCAATCCGAAGGCGGCTTCGGTCTATCTCACCCTGGTACCGCAGTTCCTCACTTCCAGCCGCCCCGTCGCGCCACAGATCGCGACGCTCGCGGCCGCCCATATGGCCGTTGTGCTGGTGTGGTTGCTGTTCTGGACGTCCGTGGTCGCCGCTGCGAGCACGGCAATCGACACACCTCGGTTCCGACGTGGGATGAGCCGCCTGGCGGGAGCCGTGCTGATCGCCCTGGGGACGCGAACCGCAACCGCGGCCTGAGTCCGCCTTCCACTTTTGCTGTGCCATCTCAGGAGATCGGTTCCACGCCGTACAGTCGGACGCGTGGACCGAGCGACGGAAAGAGCCCCCGCTGGGCTGGTTGCGGTGACGGGAAGTTCGGGCCGGGTCGGAGCGGCCCTGGCGGCGGCACTCGACGCGGCCGGCTGGGTGGTCCGCGGTGTGGACCGGGTTCCCGGCCGCTGGACGAGTGTCGTCGGAGACCTGCGCGACCGGCTCGTGCGGCTGGCCGCATTGCAGTCGGCCGATGTCCTGGTCCACACTGCCGCGCTGCACGCCCCGCACGTCGGGCGCCTGGCCGATGACGAGTTCCGAGCCGTGAACGTCGGTATGACAGCGGGCCTTCTCGACGATGCTGCCGGCCTCGGCGCCCGGCGGGTTCTCTACATCAGCAGTACGAGTGTGTACGGACACGCCCTGGTGCCCACCGACCGTGCGGTCTGGGTGGACGAGCAGCTCACGCCTCTTCCCAGGGACATCTACGACGAGACCAAACTGGCTGCGGAGGAGTTGGTCGCCGCCTGCCCCATTTCTTCGGTCACGCTGCGGATATCGCGATGCTTTCCGGAGCCACTGCCCGTGCGGGTCCGCCATCTGCTGCACCGGGCAGTCGACGTTGCCGACGTAGCAGCGGCGGGGGTCCTGGCCGTGACGCACTCCACCGTGAAAACTACTGCGCGATGTCGGGGGCGGGCCGGCCCATGAGTGATCGGACGGATCGGCTCGCCCTCGACGACTTCCATGGCACGAACGTCGTAAGGCCGCGCCGGCAGCAGGTCCATGGTCCGGTGTGTGCGCGTGCCGGTGTGCGTACCCGACCGTCCTTGCCGGAGGAAGACACACCCACATGAGAGCCAGCAGCGTCCGGCGGATCCTGACCGGCGCGGCCGGGGCGGTGGTGGCCGCGCTCGTCGTGCTGTGGTCGGTCGGACCGCCGGCCAGTGGGCCGCAGCAGGTGCAGGTCTACCTCACCACCACCGCCGGTGCCGGGGGCCGGCAGGTCGTCAAGGGGCTGGAGAAGCAGGCGCCGCTCACCTTCGCGCCGGGTGGCGGGGGCGGCATCGCCGTCGACGAGGGGAAGAAATACCAGCGGTTCGAGGGTGGTGGTGCCTCCTTCACCGATACCGCCGCATGGCTGCTGAACAGCAGCGGCGCGCTGAGTGACCGTGCCCGCGCCGCCACGATGAAAAAGCTCTTCGACCCCGCCGACGGCCTCGGGCTCAGCTTCGTCCGTAACCCCATGGGGGCCTCCGACCTCGCCCGCTTCGGCTACACCTACGACGACCGGCCGGCCGGACGGACCGACCCGGGCCTGCAGCACTTCTCCGTCGCGCACGATCTCGCCGATGTCCTGCCGCTGACCGCCTGGGCCCGCCGGCTCAACCCGGCCGTCACGGTGATGGCCTCGCCCTGGAGCGCACCCGCCTGGATGAAGGACAACAGGAAGCTCGACCAGGGATGGCTCCGGGCGAAGTACTACGGCGTCTACGCCCGGTACTTCGTGAAGTACCTCCAGGCGTACCGGGACCGAGGGGTGCCGGTCGACTATGTCTCCGTCCAGAACGAGCCCACCTGCTGCTCTGGGTATCCGTCCATGCGGTGGAACGGATCCGGACTCGCCTACTTCACCAAGCACGACCTGCTCCCCGCCCTGCGCCATGCGGGACTGTCCACCAAGGTCCTTGTGCTGGACTGGAATTGGGACACCTATCGAGAATTCGCCGCGCCCACTGTCGACGATCCCGCCGTCCGCCGCCACCCCAACTTCGGCGGCGTCGCCTGGCACGGCTACAGCGGTGAGGTCACCCGGCAGACCAGGCTGCACCACCGGTACCCGGGTCTGGCCGCGTACGACACCGAGCACTCCGGCGGCCGGTGGGTCAGAAACCAGCAGCGGGAGGACATGCGCAACCTCATCGACTACACCCGCAATTGGGGCCGCAGCTGGGTGAAGTGGTCCCTCGCCGTGGACCAGAACGGCGGTCCGCACCACGGCGGTTGCGGCAACTGCACCGGACTGGTCACCGTGCACCGCGGCGACGGACGGCACGGCACAGTCGACTACACCGTCGAGTACTACACGATGGGCCATCTCACCAAGTTCGTGCGGCCCGGCGCCCGCCGTATCGGCTCCACCGCCTCGGCCGCCCTCCCCAATGTCGCGTGGCGCAACCCCGACGGCTCCAGGGCCCTGATCGTCTACAACGACACCGGGCGCACCCGGCGGACGGACATCAACTGGCATGGACAGCACGTCACTTATGCTCTGCCGGCCGGTGCCTCGGCCACCTTCACCTGGTAGGCCGAGCGCCCCTCGTGCGCTGACTTCCCCTCGTGCGCCGACTGCCCCTTGCGCCCGACTGACCCGACTGGTCATGCCCCGAGGGCCCCTCAGGCCCGGCCGGAGGGCTCCCGGCCTGCCCTTCCTCTCGTGCGAGGTGAGCCGTCCCGGGGGAGTGCGGCCCCGGGACGGCTGCTGTCGTCAGGCGTGCGTCCGCGCAGGCGCCGCCACCGGCCGGGTCTGGTGGGTCCGGTGGGCCAGGGTGGCCTTCCGGGTCGCCACATCGACGGTGTACGCATCGATGGTCAGCCGCGCGCCGGACACCTTCAGCACCATGAACCCGTTGTCGGAGAAGTTCTGCCAGGCCGCAGGGTGCCCGAAGTGCGCCTTGCCGTCCTCCGTCTTGGCCGACGCGCCGCACACCACCTGCCGGGTGCCGCCCGTACGGGCCGTCGGCTCCAGGATCTGCAGTGTGTGGTCATGACCGGACAGGATCAGATCGGCCCGTCCGCAGACCACGTTCTCGTACATGTCCTTGAGGTGGACACCGCTGGTGTAGTTCCCGATCTCGAAACCGTCATAGGAACCGGCGCTGCCGTGCTTGCCGTTGTTGAGGTACGGGTGGTGGCCGATCACCACCTTCCAGCGGGCGCGCGAGGCGCGCAGCGCACCGTCCAGCCAGCTCCGCTGCTCGCGCATGTACGGCCCGTCCCAGCGGTAGTGCGGGTCGAGCTGGGCCACATACGACGACCAGGGGATGGTGTCGATGGCGAAGAACTCCACCAGCGGGTCGGCGGCCGGCAGCGGCACGCTGTAGTAGCGGCTCGGCATGTACCAGCGCCGTGACGTGGCGGCATAGGCGACCTCGCGGTCACCGCGGGACGGGTCGCCGCCGCTGCCGGGAATCAGCCCCGAGCAGTCGTGATTGCCCAGCACCATCAGCCAGGGCACATCGATACCGCTGTTCGGCTTCTCGAACTTGTCCTGGAACTCCGAGTCATCGTCGGATTCCGGCCCGTTCTCGTAAATATTGTCGCCGAGGCCCACCGCAAGGCCTATCCCCTCGGTCCGGCACAGGTCCCGTGCGGCGGCTGCCACCGCGTACTGCGCCTCGTCCCCCGTCCCCGCGTCACCGGTGACCAGAACGGCGAACTCGCCCTTTCCATTGGGGTGTTCGGGGAACGGGAAGGCTCCCGGGCCCCCGAGGCGGGGCGCGGCGGAAGCGGGCGACTGGGCCGGCGAAGGCAGCACCGTGAGCGCCGCACCGGCCATCGCGCCGCCCAGCAGGGTCCGCCGGTTCACCCACTGCGGAACGCGCCCCGTCGTCCGCATCGACGGCCCCCCGGCCGTCGTCTCCGACCCGGCCCGCAGCCACTCCCGCTCGGTCATGTCCGCCTGCGGCGGGATCAGTTCGTCTTCACACATGTCTGGTTTTCTTTCACGGTCGCCAGAGGTGATGGTGACGAAATGATGAATGCGAGGTGGACGTATGGCGATCGGATGCGGTATTGCTACGCGCCAGTAACTACGCGTATTCGGGGGGCTATCAGGGGGTGAGCTACGGACGGTTCGCCAGGCGGCGGAGGGTCCGGCCCAGATGGCGGGCGTACTGGCGCTGGAAGACGGGGACCAGTGGGCCGGCGAGTCGGGTGAGCGCGCGGGCGGGCCGGCTGAAGGCGGTCACCGTGAACCAGACCGAGCCGTCCGCGCGAAGCTCGGCGACGAACGCCTCCTCACCGCACTCGGGGTGCCCCTTCCGGGCCCCGTATCCGAACCCGATGCGGTTCTCGTCGTGCACCGTCCACACCACGATGCACGGCGCCCGCAGCCGCAGCGGGCCGAACCCCAGCGCGACCTCGACGTTCACGCCCGGCGCCGCCCGTGGGGCGTCGGCGCGGATTCCGGCACCGGCCGCGCGGTGCATCCGGAAGGTGGTGATCGCCTCGCCCGCAGCGGCCAGCACCGTGCGGCCGTGGCCGAGCGGCAGCTCCTCGTGGAGGTGGTGATAGCCCGACGGCAGCGGAGTGCGCCGAGTGCCGCCCTCCTCGGGGTAGTTCAGATCGCGCATGGTGTGCTCCTGGAGGGCGGGCTGCGGGCGGGCGGCGAAGACGGGGCAGAGCGACGGTACGCGGAGGGCCGCGGGCCTTCAACGACGCCGGTCATCTGGGGGGTGGCGGGTCGCAGCGGTTGCCGTCAGCCGCCCTGGCCAGGGCCGCAGGCGGAGGAGCCCGGAGCGGCTCCGGGCGGGCCGGTGCCGTGGGCGTCACGCTCCCGGTTCCTGACTCCCGTCCGGCGCACCGTGCCGTCCCGCCCCCGCGGTGAACCGCGCCGCACCTGCCGTCGCCTCGGGCAGTACCGCCTGTCCGTAACGGAGTTCCGCGGCCATCGCCGACTCCTCGTCCCGGCCCTCCTGGTCCAATAGGGAGGCGCGGTCGCTGCGCAGACATGCCTGCGGGAAGCGGGCGATCTCCGCCGCCAGCAGCTCGGCCTCCGCGCGCGCCGTACCGGCCGGCACCACGCGGTGGACCAGACCGATGTCCAGCGCCTCCGCGGCCGGGACCGGACGCCCCGTCAGCACCAGGTCCATCGCCCGGCTCGCGCCGATCAGCCGCGGCAGCCGCACCGTACCGCCGTCGATCAGCGGTACTCCCCAGCGCCGGCAGAACACCCCGAACACCGCGTCCTCCTCCGCCACCCGGAGATCGCACCAGAGCGCCAGCTCCAGGCCGCCGGCCACCGCATGCCCCGCGACCGCCGCGATCACCGGCTTGCCCAGCCGCATCCGGGTCGGTCCCATCGGCCCGTCCCCGTCCGGGGCCACGCGATTGCCGCGCTCGGTACCGATCGCCTTGAGATCGGCACCGGAGCAGAACGTCCCGCCCTCGCCCCACAACACCGCGATCCGGGCACCGTCATCGGCGTCGAACTCCCGGAAAGCGTCGGCGAGTTGCCGGGCCGCCGCCCCGTCCACGGCGTTGCGGGAAGCGGGCCGGGACAGCACCACCGTCGTCACCGGCCCGGCGCGCTCCACCCGTACGGACATCAGACCGCGTTCCCGGCCGCACCCGGCGCATCCGGCCGGGCCCGCTCCAGGACCGAGGTCAGATCGACGCCGGCCGGCAGGGTGCCGAAGGCGTTGCCCCACTCCCCGTCGAGCCGCGAGGCGCAGAACGCATCGGCGACCGCCGGGTGGCTGTGCCGCACCAGCAGGGAACCCTGCAGCACCAGCGCCATCCGCTCCGCCAGCGACCGCGCCATCAGCTGTGCCCGCTCCGGCTCGGCGAGCCCACCGAGCATCTTGCGGACCCCGGCCACCGCCGCGTCCAGCCGCCGGTCGGCGCCCGCCGCGGTCTCCACCTCGGCGAAGAACGCGTCCAGCGCGGCCGGTTCCTTGCCCAGTGCCCGCAGCACATCGAGCGCGGCGACATTTCCCGAGCCCTCCCAGATGGACAGCAGCGGCGCCTCCCGGTAGAGCCGCGGCATACCGGAATCCTCGACATAGCCGTTGCCGCCCAGGCACTCCAGCGCCTCCGCGGCATGGGTGCTGCCCCGCTTGCACACCCAGTACTTGCCGGCCGCCAGTGCCAGCCGGCGCAGCGCCGCCTCCCCGGCGTCCCCGGCCTGCGAGCGGTCCACCGCCGTCGCCAGCCGCATCCCCAGCAGGGTCGCCGCTTCCGACTCGACCGCCAGATCGGCGAGCACCGAACGCATCAGCGGCTGGCGGTCCAGCTGCCGTCCGAACGCCCGGCGGTGAGCGGTGTGGTGCAGCGCCTGCCGCAGCCCGGCCCGCATCCCGGCCGCCGACCCCAGCACACAGTCCAGCCGGGTCATGTTCACCATCTCGACGATGGTCCGCACCCCGCGGCCCGGCTCGCCGACCGGCCAGGCCACTGCCTCGTCGTACTCGATCTCGGAGGAGGCGTTGGAGCGGTTGCCCAGCTTGTCCTTGAGCCGCATCAGCCGCATCCCGTTGAGCGTGCCGTCCGGCAGCACCCGCGGCACCAGGAAGCAGCCGAGCCCCTCCTCGGTCTGCGCCAGCGCCAGGAACACATCGCTCATCGGCGCCGAGGTGAACCACTTGTGGCCGGTGATGCGGTACGTGCCGTCGCCGGCCGGCACCGCGCGCGTGGTGTTGGCCCGTACGTCGGAGCCGCCCTGCTTCTCCGTCATCGACATGCCGGCGATCAGGCCCGACTTGGTCAGCGGCGCGCGCAGCCCGAAGTCGTAGCTGCGGGCGGCGAGCAGCGGTTCGTACTGCGCGGCGAGATCCGGCGCGGCACGCAGCGCGGGCACGGCGGCGTACGTCATCGAGATCGGACAGCCGTGTCCCGCCTCGGCCTGCGACCAGACGTAGAACTTCGCGGCGCGCACCAGATGCGCCCCGGAGCGGCCGTCGGCCCAGGGCGCGGCGTGCAGCCCGTGCTCCACCGCGACGGTCATCAGCTGATGCCAGGCCGGATGGAAGGCGACCTCGTCGATGCGGTGGCCGAACCGGTCGTGGGTGTGCAGCCGCGGCGGCTGCTCCTCCGCCCAGCGGGCCTGCTCCTGCACCGCCGCGGAACCGGCCAGCGCGCCGAGCTCGGTCACCTCCCGCACGCCCCACTCGGCGCCGTCCCGGCGCAGCGCCTCCAGCAGGGCCGGCTCGTCCGCCGTGCTGAACCCGGTCAGCGGCGGGGCCTGATTCACGACTTCATGGGTGACGGTCATAGCATTGACGTTACAGAAACTGGACAGTCGTGGGAAGGCTGTAAGAGGGCCTTGTAAGGGCGCGCTTGCAAGAGGGACGGCTGTAAGACTCTCGGCGCTCGCATCCCGCCCAGGCCGCCCTCGCTAGAATTCCGTGCACATATGAACGACGACCGGACCCGCACGATCGACGACACCGAGGCCGCCGCGCTCGCGCTCCGCCCGCTCACGGCCCGCTCCATCGTGCTGAGCACCCTCCTCGGGCACCACCCGCCGCGGCTGCCCGCGCGCGCCCTGGTGCGGGTCGGTGAGCTCTTCGGCATCGCCGAGGGCACCGTCCGGGTCGCGCTCTCCCGGATGGTGGCCGCCGGTGACCTGCGGCAGGCCGAGGGCGCGTACGCCCTCACCACCCGGCTGCTGGCGCGCCAGACCCGGCAGGACGAGAGCCGCTCACCGCGGACCCGCCCCTGGAGCGGGGACTGGGAGATCGCCGTCGTCACCACCCCGGAAGGCCGCCCGGCGGCCGAGCGCACCGCGCTGCGCCAGGCCATGGCGACGCTGCGGATGGCCGAGCTCCGCGAGGGCAACTGGCTGCGCCCCGCCAACCTCGACCGGTCCCGCCCCGCCGTCGTCACCGACCAGTGCACCTGGTTCACCGGCACCCCGGACGGTGACCCGGCCACGCTCGCCGGCCGGCTGTGGGACCTGGCCGGCTGGGCCGGGCGGGCCCGCGCCCTGTCGGCCGCACTGGACCGCGCCGGCACCCACGCCGACCGCTTCACGGTCGCGGCGGCCGCGCTCCGCCATCTCCTCGCCGACCCGCTGCTGCCCGCCGAACTCCTGCCGGAGAACTGGCCGGGCGAGCAACTCCGCCGCACCTACGCGGAGTTCGAGACCGAACTACGGGATCTGCTGCGTCAGTATCTGGCGGGCTAGGGGTATCGCCCGGGCAGGGCAAGGAAGGGGCCGACGGGGCAGCCGCGAAGTCACATCCGGAGGCGGATCGCCGCGACGGTGACGGTGATGGTGCGGTGGCAGACCTCGGCGCGTTCGCCGTGTCCCGTGATCACGCCAGTGCCGCGAGCGCGTCCTCGGCCAGCCCGGCCAGGTAGCGGGGGCAGCCCCACGCCCCGGCGCCACGGGCTTCCTCGGGGGCATCGAACTCATCCGGTGCGTAGAGGTGGTTGAGGTGCGCCTCGAAGTCCGGGTACTCGGGTGGATGGGCATCGGCATGCGCACACGCCGAGTCGGACGGGACCGTCCGGGCGCCGACGAGCAGGTCCCGGATCTCCTCGCCGACGTCAGGAGCCAGTTCGGCGGTCCCCGCGCACCACAGGGCGAGGAGCAGCAGCACCAGACGCTCCCGTGGGCTGCCGTCCTCCGTGGCCGCGTAGCGCCGGGCGGCCCAGCGCACGGCGTTCTCGGCCTGCCACGACGTGTCGTACTCCGCCTCGTCGAAGCAGTGTGTGAGCGCGCCGATGTCGAGCCGCCCGTCGGGGCGGAGGTACTCGGCGTCCAGAAGGCGGTCGTCCCGGATGCCGAAGAGCGAGTCCCGCGCATAGCGCAGATTGCCCAGCGCCTCGTGGGCGAGGCCGCGCAGGAAGTCGTGGCACAGCCACCGTTCCAGGGGCGCGTCCGCGTGCCACGACCTGAGCTCGGCCCGTCCGCCGGGGCTGCGCAGGAGGTAGCCGGTCCTGGCGTTGCCGCTCGGGTCGCTGTCCAGGCCGGGGTGCTCGGCGACGGTACGTGCACAGGGCGCGTCGCCCAGTAGCGGCAGCGCCGCCTCCAGGCCCGCGATCATGTCGTCCAGCACGCGCTTCTCGGTGATCAGGCCGGACGTCGCGTACCACTGGCTCGCGTGCAGGGTGACGACATGGCCGGCGAGCACCCCCTGCGTCGGATGGCGGGGGAGGCCGCCGGCCTGGAAGGAGAGCTCCTCTCCGGGGTCGCCGTAGGGGTAGCCGTTGAGGACCGAGGACAGGTTGCTCAGGCTGCTCGTGTGGGCGTCGGGGATCAGCCCGGGTATGCCGCGGACCGTGAACGGGGCGAGGACGTCGGCGGTGAGCCGCGCGAAGCCGGCCACGTTGGCCGGGCACCGCCAGGCGCCGTCCTCGGCTGCGGGCCCGACCAGGCTCATTAGGTCGGGCCCGGCCAGCCACACCTCGTCCGCCAGGAGCCCCTTCAGGGTGCCCTCGTAGGGGTGGGAGGGATGGGCGCAGGGCGGGCCCCCCAGCGCCCGGTCGACGGCGCGCAGCGCGTCCAGAGCGCTCCGGGCGGCATCCTGCCCCGGCTGCCAGGCGAGGTATCCGGCCATCCGCACCAGCCCGAAGGTCCACAGATACGCCGTCCCGCCGCCGGGATCGGTGAGCAGGCGGCGGGCGCAGTCCTGGACGAGCGGGTCCGCTTCGGCGCGGTCCGAGTCGGCCGTGACGTGCCCCCACGCCTCGATGAGCCGCTGTGTCCGAGCGGCGGGAGTGTCGATCATGCTCTGTACGACGGTGCCGTGCCCACGCGGGGTTCCTGGCCGTCCGGGCGGGCAGCCGTGTCCGGTGGATCTTGGCCGGGTGCCTCGCGGTTCCGGAACCCACCTCACAAAATGGCAATTCGGCTGCATTCTGCTACATAGCGGCCATAGCGGTGCGAACCGATACGGCAGTGAGGTGCCGGGCCTGGTATGCCGGGCCCGAGCAAGATCCACCCGGGCCTGGCCGGGGCGGCCGGACGCCGGTTTGTATCCTCGGCAGGCAGTACCGAAGCCCCGGGCGCCGACCCCGCGGCGCCACCGGCCTGAGAGGAAACACCATGACCACCGAGCTGAGCGCCGACGCCCTGAACGGGCTCCTCGAGCGGGCCCGCAAGGACTATCAGGATCTCGCGGGGCGCGGACTCTCGCTGAATCTCACGCGGGGCAAGCCGGCGCCCGAGCAGCTCGACCTCTCCGAGGAGCTGCTGAGCCTGCCGGCCGGGCGGCACACCGCCGCCGACGGTACGGACGTGCGCAACTACGGTGGTCTTGAAGGGCTGCTGGAGCTCCGGGAGATATTCGCCGGGGTGCTCCAGGTGCCGGTCGGGCAGCTCCTCGCGGCGGGCAACTCCAGCCTTGAGCTGATGCACGACAGCCTGGTGCACGCCCTGCTGAGCGTGCTGCCGGGGGCCGAGTCGCGGTGGGTGGAGCAGGAGCGGATCGCGTTCCTGTGCCCGATACCGGGCTACGACCGGCACTTCGCGCTCTGTGAGCGGTTCGGGATCGAGATGATCCCGGTGCCGATGACGGCCGAGGGGCCGGACATGGCGGTCGTGGAGCGTTTGGTCGCCGAGGACCCGGCCGTCAAGGGCATCTGGTGCGTCCCGAAGTACAGCAACCCGGACGGGGTCTGCTACAGCGACGAGACGGTGGCGCGACTGGCCGCGATGAACACCGCCGCGCCCGATTTCCGGATCTTCTGGGACAACGCGTACGCCGCCCACCACCTCACCGACGAGCCCGTCGAGATCGCCGATCTGCTCGCCGCCTGCGCGGACGCCGGGAACCCGGACCGCGCGTTCGTCTTCGGCTCCACCTCGAAGATCACCGCGGCGGGCGCGGGCGTCGCCTTCTTCGGCTCGTCGCCCGCGAACGTGAAGTGGCTGCTGGCCAACAACGCCAAGCGGTCGATCGGCCCGGACAAGGTCAATCAGCTGCGGCACGCGATGTTCCTGCGGGACGCCGACGGGGTGCGGACCCACATGGAGCGCCAGCGCGCCCTGCTCGGGCCGAAGTTCGAGGCGGTGGCCCGCATCCTGGAGGCCGAGCTCGGCGGCACCGGACTGGCCCGCTGGACCGACCCCAAGGGCGGCTACTTCGTCACCCTCGAAGTGCCGGACGGCTGCGCCAAGGAGGTCGTACGCCGGGCCGCCGAGGCGGGCATCGTGCTGACCCCGGCCGGCGCCACCCACCCGTACGGTGACGACCCGCGCGACGCCACCATCCGGATCGCGCCCAGCTACCCCGGCCTCGAAGAACTGGAGCAGGCCATCGAGGGCCTCGCCGTCTGCGTCCGGCTCGTGGGCTACGAGCAGCAGGCCGGCTAGGGCGTGTGCTAGGACGTGTCCGATCGGCCGGCGCGGCTCAGCCCGCGCCGGCCGGCCCCTTCCGCCGCCGCAGCTCGTAACCGGCCAGCACCACGGCCACCGTCAGCAGACTCAGCCAGAACTGCGACCGGCTGTCCGGCAACCACGCCATGGCCCCGATCACCACTGCCATCAGCGCAATGGTCAGCCGGCTCAGCCACGGAAACAGCCACATCTTCAGCGTCAGCCGCTCCGGCTCCGTACGCTCCAGCTTCCGCCGCATCCGCACCTGGGCGACGGCGATCGCCAGATAGACGAACAGGGCGACCGCGCCGTAGGAGTTGATGAGGAACTGGAAGACGACATCGGGGGAGATCCAGGCCGCGATCACCGACAGATAGCCGGCCGAGGTCCCGGCCAGCAGCGCCCTGCGCGGCACCCCGCTCGCGCTGACCTTGGTGAAGCCGCGCGGCGCGTCCCCGTTGCGGGTGAGCGCGAACAGCATCCGGGAGGACGTGTAGAGCGCGGAGTTCAGGCAGGACAGCACGGCGATCAGCACCAGCGCGTTCATGACCGTGCCGGCCGCGGGCACGGCGAGCCGGTCCAGCACCGCCGCGTACGGACTCACCTCGATCGCCTTCGACGTCCAGGGCACCACCGTGACCACCAGGAAGGCCGACAGCACATAGAACGCGACCACCCGCAGCACGATCGAGCGGATCGCGTCCGCCACCGCCCGCTCCGGCTCGGCCGACTCGGCGGCCGCGATCGTCACGATCTCCGCGCCGGTGAAGAACCCGATGCAGGGCACGACGGCGGCCAGCACCGCGCCGACGCCCTTGGGCGCGAACCCGCCGTGCGCGGTCAGGTTTCCCAGGCCGCCGGGGGAGTCCGGCCACAGCCCCAGCACGAACAGCGCGCCGAGGAAGAGGAACACCACGATCGCCAGGATCTTGACCGAGGAGAACCAGTACTCGAACTCGCCGTAGGAGCGGGCCGAGACCATATTGGTCGCGGTCAGCAGTGTCATCAGCACCAGGCTGACCGCCCACAACGGCACGCCGGGAAGCCACAGTTGGACGATCCGGCCGCCGGCCACCGCCTCGACGGCGACCACGATCACAAAGAAGTACCAGTACAGCCAGCCGACCGTGAACCCCGCGCGCAGCCCCAGCGTCTCGCGGACATGGGCGTAGAACGACCCCAGCGCCGGGCGGGCGACGGTCATCTCGGCCAGCATCCGCATGATCAGTACGGTGAGCACGCCGGCCGCAAGGAACGACAACACAGCGGCCGGACCGGTGGACCGGATGACCACCCCGCTGCCGACGAACAGCCCGGCCCCGATGACCCCGCCCAGCGCGATCAACTGCATATGGCGGCGCTTGAGCCCCTGCTGCAGTCCGCCCGGCGCGTCCGGCGCCCCGTCCCGAGTGGTGCCGTCGTCCCGTACCGTTCCCGTGCTCATGGGGGCCGACGCTAGTGGGCCAATCCTGCGGCGCTGTTGCCGCAGTGTTTCAGCACACGGGACCGTGCCACGGAGCCCGGAGCGGCCCCTGTCCCCCCGCTCACCGTGGCAGGACGCACACCGGTACCGGAGCCGTGAACGGGGTGCCCGTGCGGTCCAGGGTGCCGGTCCGGGGGTCCACCGAGAACACCGTCACCGATCCGGACTTCTGGTTCGCCGCGAAGAGCCATCGCTGATCCGGTGAGAAGGCGATCTGCCGGGGGAAGTCCCCGCCGACGGGCACGGTGTCCAGCAGGCGCAGCCGGGCCCCGGCGGTCTCCACGGCGTAGCGGGTCAGGCTGTTGTGGCCGCGGTTGGCGAGATAGGCGAAGCGGCCGTCCCTGGTGACCAGGAGCTGCGCCGGGTAGTTGGTGCCCGGGCCGGTGCCCGTGGGCTGCGGCGCACCGGGCGTGAGTCGTCCGCTCCGGCGGTCGTAGCGGCAGACCACGACCGTGTTGTCGACCTCGTTCGCCAGATACGCGAAGTCGCCGGAGGGATGGAAGGTCAGATGCCGGGGGCCGGCCCCGGGCCGCAGCGCCGCGTACGACAGCTGGGTGAGCTTTCCGGCCGAGGAGTCGAGCCGGTAGGTGTAGACGGTGTCGTTGCCGAGGTCCACCGCCAGCACATGGCGGCCGTCCGGGGCGGTGATGATCTGGTGGGCATGCGGCCCGTCCTGTCCGGGGCCGGGCGGCGGGCTGGAGTGGGTGACCAGATCCGTGCGCTCGCCCAGGGCGCCGGTGGCCCGGTCGACCGGATGTACGGCGACGCTGCCGGAGAGGTAGTTGGCGCTGAGCAGCCAGCGGCCGCCGGGGTGCACCGACAGATGGCAGGGGCCCGCTCCGCCCGTGGACCGGGTGCCCAGGACGCCGGGCGGGCCGTCCGGCCGCAGCGCCATGGCGGTCACCCCGCCCTGCTCCCGCTCGTTGACCGCGTAGAGGGTGCGGCCGGACGGCGCCAGGGCGAGGTACGAGGGATCGCCGACGCCGGTCACCACCCCGCCGGCGGTGATCTGCCCGGTCCTGGTGTCGTACGTGCCGTATCCGACGCCGGTGCCGCCGCCCTCGACCGAGGTGTAGGTCCCCAGGAAGAGCGGACGGACGCGGGGCGGGCGTGGCGCCGGGCGGCGGGGGGCCTGCGCGGGCTCGGTGTCCTCCAACGAGCGCAGCCCCGTCCCGGCCGCCGCGGCCAGCCCCAGCCCCGCGACGGTGCCGAGGAACCGCCGGCGGCCCGTACCGCTCCCGGTCTGCGTTCCCGTGCCTTCTGCTCCCATGCCACACCTCGGTGCTCGCGGTCGGTGGTCCGTGACGGGTGGTTGTCAGCAGGGTGTCCCGTCCCGCCCGGCTCCGGCAAGCCGAGCATCCGGCGGGGCGCGGGGTGCATGGGCTCGCGCGGTCCCCCATCGGAGGGGTGACCCTGACGAGCCCCTACATCCCCATGATGACCATGATCCTCCTCCGTAGCACTCGAGTCGTACGGCATAACCCACATGCGGACGGATTCGCCGGCCCCTTCACGGATCGTAGGTTGTTGATCAAGGCACGGAGATGAATCGAGAGGGCCACGGATCTATGTACGGCAAGGCATTCGCCCCGGAATACCAGGGCGAGTTGGGCTCGGCCCTGGGTGTGAACTCCTCCTACGAGGAGGTACTGGCGACGGCGAGCCGGGCGCACGCCGACGCGGGCACACCACTGGAGCGGTCACGGGCCGCGCTCGCGGTCGCCGAGGCCAACCGCCGGCTCGGCCGGGTGGCGGAGGCGGGCGACGCCTGGCGGGAGAGCTACCGCAGCGGCCGCACCGCCGGTGACCCGGGCGCCATGGCCTGGGCCCTGTGGAGCGGCGGCACCCTGGCCCGCCAGTGCGGGACCCTGCCGCTCGCCCGCCGGCTGCTCACCCATGCCGTCGCGCTGGCCGACGGCAGTGGTGACCGCCTCGCCCACGGCTACTCGCTCGCCGGCCTCGCCGAGACCGGCCGCATACAGGGCGACTACGCCGCGGTCGCCGAACTCCACGAGCAGCTGCTCGAACAGGGCCGGGCGCACGGCGAGGCCCGGCACATGGTCTGGGCGATGTCCGGCATAGCCCAGATGCACCGCAACACCGGCGGCTACGACAAGGCCCTGGAGCTGTTCGAGGAGTCCGCCCGGATCGCCGCCGAGGCCGATGACTTCCGCGGGCGCGCCTGGTCGCTGCGCGGCGTCGCCGATGTCCTGTCCGTCCAGGGCGAGACGGACCGGGCGCTGGATCTGCTGTCCGAGGCGGAGGCCATCTGCCGCGCCATGGACCTGGCGAGCGCGCTCGCCTACAACCACAAGATGCGCGCCAACGTCCTCTACCGGGCGGGACGTTACGAGTCCGCGCGGGAGACCTACACCCTCTCGCTGCAGGAGTTCAACGACATGCAGGAGCCCCGCGGCGTGGCCCTCTCCCGGCTCGGCCTGGTCAAGTCCCGCGCCCGCCTCGGCCGCGACCGGGACGAGACACTGGCCGAACTGGCCTCCTTGGAAAAGGACTTCGTGCGCATCGGACTGCGCCACGCACGCGATATGGTCATCGCCTTCCGTGCAGAGCTGACCGCGCAACCGGCGGCAGAAACTCCCGCTCCTCGGTGCGATGCCACCACGCCCCCGTATCCCGCAGTTCCCGCCAGGTCGTGAAGCGGTAGCGGAAGACCCGGGCCCTGATCCGGGCCGGCGGCAGATCCGGGAACGGATTGCCGCGCAGCAGCCGCAGCGTGTCCCGGTCGTTCTCCAGCAGCCGCGTCACGAACGGCACGAACCAGGCCCGTGCGTAGGCCGGTGACAGCGCGGCGAACCACATCAGCCAGTCCAGCCGCAGGTGGTACGGCGCGAACTGACGCGGCATCCGGCGCACCGCACCCGGCTTGCCGTGGAACTCGTAGGCGAGCCAGGTCGTGTCCGGCCCGGTCACCGCGTCCGCCGTCCCCTCCACCACGATCTCCCGGCGCACCCGCGTGATGCTGCCGAACGCGCCGTAGGAGTTGACCAGATGGAGCGACTCGTAGGACGTGTTCATCATCTGCTGCCGGGCCAGCAGATTGCGGGCCGGCCGGTAGCTGAGCGCGAGGACCCCGGCGGTGGCGAGGAGGACCAGGACCTCGAACCAGACGGGTGGCGCCGGGAGCGGTGCGGAGGGTTGCGCCCACAGCGGGGCGGCGGCCGACAGGGCGAGTGCGATGGTCACCCAGTTCAGCCAGGCGAAGTTGCCGGAGACCACCAGCCACAGCTGGGTGACCACCATCGCGACCGCCGCCCATCCGGCGATCGGCTGCGGTGTGAACAGCAGCACCGGAACGGCGAGTTGGGCGACATGGTTGGCGGCCACCTCGACCCGGTGGAGGGGTTTGGGAAGATGGTGGAAGAACCAGCTCAGCGGGCCCGGCATCGGCTGGGTCTCATGGTGGTAGTAGAGGCAGGTCAGATCCCGCCAGCAGCGGTCGCCGCGCATTTTGATCAGCCCGGCCCCGAACTCCACCCGGAACAGCAGCCATCGCAGCAGCCACATGATCGTCACCGGGGGAGCGGTCTCGGCGTTTCCCAGGAACACCGCCAGCGAGCCCGCCTCCAGCAGCAGCGACTCCCAGCCGAAGCCGTACCAGGTCTGCCCGACGTTCACGATGGACAGATACAGCACCCACAACACGGCCCACATCACCATCGACGCCCACAGCGGCACGGCGTCCGCGGCCCCCGCCGCCACGGCCGCGGCGAGCAGGACCCCGCCCCATGACCACAGCGCGAAGAAGCGGTCCGAGTAGTGCCAGTGGAAGACCGAGGGCGCCGCGCGGAACGGCACCCTCGCCACGTAGGCGGGCACCGGCAGCATCCCGCGCGCACCGATCAGCGCCCGGAACTGCCGCACCGCCGCGAGGAACGCGACCACATAGAGAACGGCCAGCAGGCGCTGGAAGACCAGCCGCCCCAGCCAGTAACCGGAATCCGAGAACCATGCCACCCGCCCATGGGTAGCACCGCGGCCGCGCGCTCCGCGGCATGGCGCGCGGCCTTGGAGGCCGGATCCCTCGCTCACTCTCCAGCGTAGGGACCGGCGCGAATGCAGCAACCGCAGGGCCATTGGAGTGAGTGACGTACATCACATATTCGAGCCTGTTGCCCGTCATTCTCGGGGGGCGTTATTCGCGCTTTTCGAGGACTTGACTTTCTCAAGGGAAAACGTCGAGCGCGCCGCGTGCCGCGTCGTTACTCTGAGGGGCGACGGACGACCTTTCTGGGAGACGCCAACACCATTGGCCCGTCGCGGGAACGCCACAAACCTTGGCTGACCTCCCGGTTTGTGAACAAGGCGCCACCGCGTCGGAACCAATACCTCGATGAAGGAGTGCGTGGTGGCATTGCACAAAGCTCAACACAAGCAGCCCCGTTTGAAGCAGGGCGAGCGGCCAGGCCGGATCAAGGAAGTCCGCAACCTAGAAGTCTGGGACCGCTGTGCCCCGGTGCGCCTGGCCGGCTGCGACGACGATCCTGCCGAGCCGAATATCTTCCGCGGCATCGACTGATCGGCTGATCGCAGGTGTGTATCGGCCCTGACCCTTGGGCCTCCTCCTCCGGGGTCAGGGCCGACGCCCGAGCAGACACAACAGCCGGGTGAGATCATCGGCGTCCGCCGGCGGCTCCATCGCGGGAGCGAACAGCCCGGAGGCGGCAAGCCCGGGGGCATACGGCTCCACCTCGCGCAGCGCCGCCGTCGCCAGATGGCCGGGCAGCCGCTCCTCGGCGCCGATCGCCCGGGACAGATCCCAGGTGTGCACCACCGCGTCGGCCATCATCTGTGTGCAGTACGCCTCGGCACGCTGCGAGCCGTAGGACAGCTGGACCGGCCGGTCCAGCGCACCGCGCTCCGAGAACGCCGCCACGGCGGCCACCGCCGCGCGGTCCCAGACGGCGGCCGGGTCGTCCCCGAGCACCTCGCCGTCGAAGTCCGATCCGACGTCCGTGATCGCGGCGCCGTCCCGCACCAGGCGGGGCACCCACAGCTGCTCCGCGGTGAGGTGGTTCACCAGATCGCGCACCGACCACTCCGTGCACGGTGTCGGGGCGTCCCACTGGTCGTCGCGGACGGCATGCACCCGGGTCCCGAAGAGGGCGAGAGCCTCGCCATGGGTTCGCAGGATCTCGTCGTGGTTCATGCTCCCCGAGGATAGGAGCGGACACGGACAACGGCTCCCCGACGCACGGCCGGTCATGGGAAGGCCCGCCGGTCATGGGAAGGCCCGCGCCGAACCGAACGGCCCAACCGGGGGCGGGCGATTTCCCGCCCGCCCGCGGCCGGCCCGTACGGCCGCGGTCAGTCGGCGTAGAGCTGACGCCGCGGCACGATCTGCCGGTCCTGGCTCGGGCTGGACCACAGCAGCTTCATATGGGCCTCGCCGGTCTGCTCCGTGTAGTCGATCCGGATACGGTGCCGCTGACCGGCTTTCAGGGTGACCGTCCCCTTGTCGGCCTTCGGGCCGTGCGGGGTGGCGCTGTCGATCACCAACGTGCCGTCGATCCACAGCCGCACGGTGTCGTCCGAGACGGTGGTGAAGGTGTATGTCTCGTCGTAGCGCGGCTGGATGCTGCCGGTCCAGCGGGTGCTGAAGCGGTCGGCGGGGATCTTCGGGTCCGGTGAGCCGTCGAAGCGGTAGGAGTTGTTCACCGTCGGATCGACGGTGGTCACCGCGGGCGGGCCGGTGAAGGAGTCATTGGCCCAGCTCCGCGCCGTCAGTCCGGTGCCGGTGCCGGCGGGCGCCGCGGCGGGCGGCCGGATGGTGAGCCGGATGACGCTTGCGCGAGGATCGGTGGCCGCGCCGGACGGAGTGAGGTCGAAGCCGTCGCCGGACCGAACGGCCTTCACCTGCTGGGAACTGCCCAGCACCCGGGCCGAGGTGATGTCGAACGGCGCCCTCGCCGTGAGGTGGAGTGCGGCGCCGGGGGCCGGCCAGGAGGTGACGGCGGCGTACAGCTCGTTGCCCCGGCGGGAGACCGCGCCCCAGGGCGGGTCCGCCACCAGACCGGTGTGCCCGGCCCCGTACACCGCGTCGCCCTGGCCGTGCGCGGCCAGCCACCGGCCGGTCTCCCGCAGCCGGTCGACGGACGGCTGCGGGATGCGCCCGAGCCTGTCCGGGCCCACGTTGAGCAGATAGTTGCCGCCGCGGCTCGCCACGTCCAGCAGGTTGCGGACCACGGTCGCCGACGACTTCCAGTGGGTGTCGTACTTGGCGAAGCCCCAGTGGTCGTTGAGCGTCATACAGCTCTCCCAGAGCTGCCCGTCAACCGGCTCCGCGGGGATCTCCTGCTCCGGTGTGCCGAAGTCGCCGTCGACCACCTCGCGTTTGCCGACCCGGTTGTTGACGATCAGACGAGGGTTCAGGGTGTGCAGATACGCCTGGAGGTCGGCACCGTCCCGGCGTGACCAGCGGTTGGTGGGGTTGTCCGTGTCCCACTCGCCGTCGAACCACAGCAGAGCCGGGTCGTAGCTGTCGATCAGCTCCTTGAGCTGGCCGTACATCCGCTTCTTGTAGCGCGGGAAGGTGGCCGGGTCGGCGAAGTCCGGATCGTGCCAGTCCCAGATCGAGTAGTAGAAACCGAGTTTGATCCCGGCGGCGTCGGCGGCCTTCTTCAGCTCGGCGAGGATGTCGCGGTGCGGGTCGAAGGAGGAGTGGTCGCGCAGATTCCAGGTGTTCTGCCGGGTGGGCCACATCGCGTAGCCGTCGTGGTGCTTGGAGGTGATGACGATGTAGCGCTGACCTGCGTCCTTGGCCGCCCGCACGATCGCCCGGGCGTCGAAGGCCGACGGGTTGAAGGTGGCGGCCTGCCGTTCGTACTCCTCGTCCGGGATCCGGCACTCGCGCTTGATCCACTCCGCGTTGCGGCAGACCGTGCCGTCGGGCCGGGTGTATTCGCCCTCCAGATTCGAGTACGCGCCGAAGTGGATGAACATCCCGAAGCGGCTCTGACGCCACCACGAGGTGCGCGCCGAAGTGAAGGGATCGTCGGTCGCGTGGTTGGTGCCGGGACCGGCGGTGGGCCGGGGCGGGGGCTTCGCGGCGGCGACGGGGCCGCCGGCGGCCAGCAGCAGGGCGCCCAGCACCCCCGCCAGTCCCAGCAGCCCGAACGGTCTTGTGCGGCTGTGCATCGCTCGCTCCTCGGGTCAGTTGGTCACGTACGTGCCTCCTGTGCCATCCCGCATGGTGCAGTCCCGGCAGCCGGACCGGAAGACCCCGGACATGACAAACATCGGAGCATCTTGGGGAAAGAGGCGGCGAGTTGGGGAAGTTGGAGGGTGGAAGGCCAGGAGACCTCGGACCTAAGTGGGGGGCGGGGGAATGGCCGAGAAGGGCGCGTCGTAGGGCCGGCGCACGGATGACGCGAGGTCAGCGCCCTGGCGAGGAACGCGTCTTGCCGGTTCAATGAGCCATCCGGTCGCACTCACTGGAGGCACCATGGAAGCCGTCGCCCGATCCGCCGCCGGCGCCCCGGTCATCCGCTGCGCGGGCCATGAACGCGACTATCCGGCCTTCCTCGAACGTGCGGCGCGGATCGCAAGCGGCCTGAAGGAATGGGGAGTTGAGCCCGGCGACCGGATCGCCGTCGTGCTGCGCAACGAGCCCGCCCATCTGGAGATCACCGCCGGAGCCGCTCTGCTCGGGGCCTCGGCGGTCCCCGTCAACTGGCACTTCCGGCACCACGAGCTGCGCCATGTGCTCGCCGACAGCGGCAGCAAGGTCGTCTTTGCGCACACCGACCTGCTGGCCGAGGTGTCCGCCGTGCTTCCCGACGGCGTACGGGTCGTCGAGGTGGCCGTCCCGGCCGGGGTCGCGGCCGCCTGCGGGATCGCCCTGCCGCCGGCCACCGGTGCCCACCCGCTGCTCGACGACTGGCTGGAAGGCCGCGCACCGCTGCGGGACGTCGCCGTGGAACGCCCGCCCACCGTCATCTACAGCTCCGGAACCACCGGACGCCCCAAGGGAGTGCTGCGCGAACCCGTCGCCGCGGACCGGCTGGAGGAAGCGGTGCTGCGGTTCCTGGAGTACTTCGCCGTCGCCCCCGGTGGCCGTACGCTCATCCCCGCCCCGCTCTACCACGCCTCGCCCAGCCAGCACGCCGTCCTCGCCCTCGCCGCCGGTCTGGACATCACGCTGATGCCGCGCTTCGACGCCGAGGAGTTCCTCCGGCTGATCGCCCACCACCGCATCGAGCAGGTCCAGGTCGTGCCCACGATGTTCGTCCGGCTGCTGCGCCTGCCCAAGGACGTCCGCGAGGGCTACGACCTGTCCTCGCTCACCTCCGTCGTACATGCCGCGGCGCCCTGTCCGCCGCATATCAAACACGCCATGATCGACTGGCTGGGGCCGGTGCTGCGGGAGTACTACGGCGGCAGCGAGACCGGTGCCGTGACCTGGTGCGACAGCGCGGAGTGGCTGGCCCACCCCGGCACCGTCGGACGGGCCACCGGAACCTGCGGGGTCGCGGTCCTCGGCCCCGACGGGCAGCCGCTGCCGACCGGTGCCACCGGCGACATCTACCTCAAACCCGCCGACGACTGGCCCCCGTTCACCTACCTCGGCGACCCGGACAAACGCGCCGCCATGGAGGCACCGGGCCTGCCCGGGTACGTCACCATCGGGGACATCGGCCATCTCGACGCGGACGGCTACCTCTACCTCAGCGACCGCCGCAACGACATGGTCATCTCCGGCGGGGTCAACATCTACCCCGCGGAGATCGAGGGCTGTCTGCTCGCCCTCGACGGGGTCCGTGACGTGGCGGTCTTCGGCATCCCCGACGAGGAGTTCGGCGAGGTCCTCGCCGTGCACCTGGAGACCGAACCCGGTGTGCTGCTCAGCGCCGAGACGGTACGCGCCCATGTCGGTGCGCGGCTCGCCGGCTACAAGGTCCCCCGGGCCGTGGTCTTCGAGGAGCGGCTGCCGCGCGACGATTCGGGAAAGCTCTTCAAACGGCGGCTGCGGGATCCGTACTGGGCGGGTCACGACGGCGCGATCTGAACGTCGTGCCCGCCCGGCGGCCGCCTCGGCTCAGCAGGCCCCTCCGTCGAGTACCGGAATCAACACCTCCTCCTCATAGGTGAGATGGTTTTCCACCTCCTCCGTGAGGCGCTCGACTTCGGAGAGCACCAGCTGCGGATCCGCGTCCTGTCCGGAGATGACTTTCTGCAGGTCGGCGAGGAGGACCGCGAGTTTCTCGTGTTCCTGGCGCATACGCTCCAGGGCCGGGGCGAGTTCGGGATGATGCCGGCCGAGCATCGGAAACATTCCGGCGTCCTCACCGGTGTGGTGATTGTGCAGCCCCTGGCAGAGGGAGAGGCAGTTCACCCGGAGCTGGGCACCGAGACCGGGGCCCGAGGTGGCGATTTCCTCGCGGATCAGGGCGAGTTCCCGCCGGAATCCGTCGTGTACGGCCTTGAGTGCCGCGCCCACCGAGGAGGCGTTGATATTCGGCGGCCCGGCGGGAATTTCCTCCAGGGCCACCACGGGAAGGATCCGCTCCGTCTTCTCCTGGTAATCGGACCACCCGGGATCGGCCTCGGCCGCACGGGCGAAGGCGCGGTCGCGTTCGGCGCCCTCCAGGACAACGGCCTGCGCCTCGTAGGTGAAGACGCCTGCCTCGACGGTGACACGGGGATGGGCCAGCAGATTGTGGTACCAGGCCGGGTGCTTCGGTGCGCCGGCCGCCGAGGCGATGACCAGGACGCGCCCGTCGACGTCGGGAAGGTAGCCGAGCGGGGTGGTGTGCGGGGCGCCGGACCGGGCGCCCGTGGTGGTCAGCAGAAGCAGACGGCCGCCCTCGAAGGGGCCTCCGACGCGACCGCCGTTGGCGCGGAACTCCTCGATGATCTGTCGGTTGAAATCGATCGGCATATGCGGTGTTTCTCCAGGATGAGGGAGTGCGGATGAGTCCGCACAGGCAGGACGAAGAGGCCCTGCGGGTGAGACGGAGAACCGCTCGCGGGCAGGGCGAATCGACCACGGGGCGAAGGGCGTTCGACCGTGGTGCGGAGCCGCCGGAAAGGCGGAAACGGAAAGGGCGCGGAGGCGCGGAAAGTGCCTGGGAAAGAGGCGCGCAGGCAGGGTGAAACCCGTGCGCGGGCCAAACCCGCAGGCGGAAGTGGAGCGCGAAACGCGCGAAAACTCAAAGAGCGGAGGGGCGGGCCTCTTGTCGCCCGCCGGGCGGTCACGTGGTGACCGGGAACCTCACTCGCTCATGGCACATGGCCGACCCGGTAGTCACGGCGACAAAGGTAATGCCACAAAGGGGCGAAGGCAACGGCGAAGCGAAATCCGGCCACTCGCCTTCCTCGCCTTCCTCGCCTTCGTCGGCAAAGCCGCAGTCCTCACCTGCCACCGCCGCCTCACCAAAAGAACCGACGTCTCAGAGCCGTACGGCCTCCAGCAGCACCAGCCGCTCCGGGAACAGCGTCGGCGCCTGCACCCCCACCTCGGCCAGTACCCGGCCCGGCAGCGTCACACCCCGCTCCCACCAGGGCAGCGCCGAGGTGGCCGGCCCCTCCGGGCGGTCACCCGGCGCCAGCGGCGCCAGCCGGTAGTCCGCGTCCGGATCCAGCCCCGGCAGCCGTACCCGCCCGGCCGGGGACTGCACACTCGTCGCCATCTGCACCAGCGCGAACACCGCCCGCCCGGCGTCCCCGGCCACCACGCCGTGCACCCACAGCGCCGGGTCGGGATGGTCGCCGTGCACCACCGTCCCGCTGTGCAGCAGCGGTCGCAGCGTCCGGTGGAGCGCCACCCACTCGGCCAGCCGCGCCCGCTCCGCCGCGCTCGCCGCCGTCAGGTCCCACTCGATCCCGAAATGGCAGAACAGCGCGGTCCCCGCCCGGAAGTCGAGGGTGTGCCGCCGCCCCGTCGTGTGCGCGACCGGCGCCCCCACATGTGCGCCGAGCAGCTCCGGCGGCAGCAGCAGCCCCGTCCAGCGCTGGATCCGCTGCCGCTCCAGCGCGTCGATGCAGTCGCTGGTCCACACCCGGTCGGTGCGCTCCAGCACTCCCAGATCCACCCGGGCACCACCGGACGCACAGGACTCGATCTCCAACTGCGGGTGCCGCGTGCGCAGTTCGTCCATCAGCCGGTAGGCGGCCGTCGTCTGGTGGTGCGCGGCGGCGTCCACGAGATCGCGGTTGTGGTCCCACTTCAGATAGTCGATGCGGTGCTCGCGCAGCAGGGTGTCCAGCCGTGCGAGGACATACGCGTACGCCTCGGGGCGCGCCAGAGCGAGGACCTGCTGATGGCGGGAGGCCGGCGGCAGCCGCGACGGGGAGGCGGCGAGCACCCAGTCCGGATGCGCGCGGGCCAGATCGGAGTCCGGGTTGATCATCTCCGGTTCGACCCACAGCCCGAACTGCATCCCCAGCCCCCGCACGGTGTCGATCAGCGGCCGCAGCCCGTCCGGCCAGACCTCCGCGTCCACATACCAGTCGCCGAGCCCGGCGTGGTCGTCCCGCCGCCCCCGGAACCACCCGTCGTCCAGCACGAACCGCTCCGCGCCGGCCTCGGCAGCCGTCCTCGCCAGCCGTTCCAGCGTGGTCAGGTCCTGGTCGAAGTACACCGCCTCCCAGGTGTTGAGGGTGACCGGCCGAGGGGAGGCGGGGTGCCCGTCGCGGGCCCGCAGCTCGCGGTGGAAGCGGGCGGCCAGCTCGTCCAGGCCGTTGCGTCCGTAGGAGCCGTAGAGCCAGGGGGAGCGGTAGGTGGCGCCCGGGGCCAGCCGGATCTCGCCGGGCAGCAGGAGTTCGCCGCCGGCCAGCACCGCCTGCCCGGCCGGGGTGCGCTCGGCGAGCGAGCGGTGGTTGCCGCTCCAGGCCACATGCAGCCCCCACACCTCACCGGACCGGAAACCGAAGCCCGCCTCCCCGGCGGTCAGCAGCAGCGTCGCATCGCTGCCGGTGCGCCCGCGCCGGCTCTCCCGCAGATGGGTGCCCAGCGTGAACGCATGCCGCTGCGGGGCGCGTTCCCGCAGATGCCGGCCGGTCAGATCGAGCAGCTCGGTGGCCTGGGCGGGGACCGGCAGGGCGGGCGTCAGCTCGGTGAGGTGGTACGGCCCTTCGCCGGTGTTGGTGACCGCCGCGCGCAGCCGCACCAGCCCCGCACCGGTCAGCCCGAGCTCCAGCGTCAGTGCCAGACCGCCTTCCGGGTCCACCGCCTCGACCGTCAGGGATCGGCTCTCGTCCCGTACGGACGTGCCGTGCACCGTGAACGCGGGCGCGGCGGCACGGCCCGCACGATGGCCGCTCACCCCTGGGGTGCCGAGCCAGCCCGCCGACTGCTGCGGCAGCACACTCAGCGGAACCGGCTCGTCCAGCGCATTGGGGACGGTCTGCGGGACATCGGCGGCGCGCAGCCCGGCGAGACGGCCGGGCGCGGACGCCCCGAGGTCGGCGCCCCAGTGCACGATGCGCGGCAGACCGGTGCCGGACAGGTCCAGCACCAGGCTGGTGCCGGCGGCCCGGAAGTGCAGGAGGTCGTCCATGGTGGGATCCCTTCGTGACGGACGGTGGGGCGGGGTGTGCCGGGGGACGGACGGAACGGCGCGGGCGGTGGGACGGGCCTGACGGCGCGCCCTGCTGCGAGAGGTACCGGACGCACCGCCCGGCACACCAGAGGGCCGCCGGCCGCCCACGATGACGCCCGAGGTAATCGACCCGTACCCCGACGGCTGGAAACGTGGGCGTCACCGCACCACCGATGCACCGGGAGGCAGTCCCATGACCGCATACGCCGTCGCCCACCTCCGCCCCGCCGCCCCGCACCCGGAGATCTTCGAGTACATCGAGAGGATCCAGGCGACCCTGGACCCCTTCGGCGGCCACTTCCTCGTCCACGGCGCCGAAGTGGAGGTCAAGGAAGGCAGCTGGCCCGGAGCCCTCGTCATCATCGGATTCCCCGACATGGCACGGGCCCGCGGCTGGTACGACTCGCCTGCCTACGCGGAGATCCTGCCGCTGCGCACCCGCCACATCGACGGCGAGGCGGTGCTGGTGCCGGGGGTCCCCGACGGTTACGACCCGGCCGTCACGGCGGCGAAGCTGCGGGCGGCGGCGGCCGGTTGAGGCCTGGCCCGGGACCCGCAACGGCGGCCGGGTGACGTCCGCGACCGCGCGGAACGACGGCCGGCCCGCACCCCGTGAAGACGCCCCTCGGAGGCACCCCGCGAAGTGGGCCGAATCTTCGTACCCGACCGTGACCGGCCGCTCGCACCCCCGCTAAGGTCTCCCCAACAACGCAGGTGAAACCGCTTCCACAGGGTTCCGGGGGCAGCGCCCCGGGGGGAGGACACAGAGCGAATGAGCCGCCGTTCCCATGGGTTAATGGCCATCTGGGCCGAGGCGCAGCGGCAGCAGCAGCGCCAGCAGGAAGCCCAGCGCCGCGCGCGGGCCCAGCAGCAGCGCGACCAGGAACGGCAGGCCAGGGACGCCGAACGCGCCATGGCTCGGATGCACCGCGAGCGGCAGGCGGCCTACCGGCAGCAGCGCGAGGCCGACGCCCGCCGCCGCACCGAGGAGCTGGACGGCCGGGTCGCCACACTGATCGGGCTCCTCGCCGAAGGCTGCCGCGCCCCCGCGTTCTCCCCGGCAGCGCTGCTGCGCCCCGAGCGCATCGAGGCGTTCGCGCCCGGCGCCCTCGCCACCCCGGTCCCGATGCCCGACCCTGCGCGCTATCAGGCACCGCCGGGCGGATGGCAGGTCGGTGTCCGCCGCGACCGCGCCCAGGGGGAGGCCCGCGCCCGCTACGAGCAGGACTGGTACGCCGCGCAGGCCGCGGAGAGCCGACGGCAGGCCCAACTCGCGGCCTACCGGCAGCAGTACGACCAGTGGGCCGCGGGCGCCCTGGCCGAGATCCGGCAGCACAACGCCGGGATGGCGGAGCTGCTGGACGGCCTGCGCGACGGCGAACCGGACGCGGCCGTCGAGTACTTCTCCGCCGCGCTGTACTCCTCCACCGCCTGGCCGGAGGGCTTCCCCCGGCAGGTCGCCGCCGCCTACGACCCGATGGCCCGCCAGCTCGTCCTGGACTGGGAGCTCCCGGGCTACGACATCGTGCCCGAGACCAAATCCGTCCGGTACATGCCCACCGCCGACCAGGAGAAGGAGACCGCCCGGCCGGCCGCGCAGCGCCGGGCGCTCTACCGCGATGTCCTGGCCCAGAGCGTGCTGCTGGTGCTGCGCGACCTCTTCGCCGCCGACACCTACGGCACGCTGGACTCGGTGGCCCTGAACGGGTTCGTGGACGATGTCGACCCGGTGACCGGCCGCCCGGCCCAGGTGTGTCTGGCGACCGTCATGGCACCCCGCAGCGCCTTCGACACCTTCCACCTCGCCCAGGTCAGCGCGGTGGAGTGCCTCACCGACGGGCTGCGCGGCCAGCTCGCCGCGCGCCCCGACCAGCGGACCGCGGTACGCCCCGCACGCCTTCCGGGCGACGTCGGGGGCGGGGTCGTCTCACACGGCACCGACAGCGAACCGGACCTGTACGAGATGGACCCGATCGCCTTCGAGAATCTGATCGCCGAGCTGTTCCGCGCGATGGGCATGCAGGCCGTGACCACCCAGCGCTCCGGCGACGGCGGGGTCGATGTGGACGCCCTGGACCCCGACCCGATCCGCGGCGGCAAGATCGTGGTGCAGGTCAAGCGCTACCGCCACACCGTCCCGCCGACCGCCGTCCGCGACCTCTACGGCACCGTCCAGTCCGAAGGCGCCAACAAGGGCGTGCTGGTGACGACCTCCCGCTTCGGCCCCGGCGCCCACACCTTCGCCAACGGCAAACCGCTCAGCCTGATCGCCGGCTCCGAACTCGTCGATCTGCTCGCCCGCTACGGGCTGCGCGGACGGCTCGGCGGAGACGCTCCCACCGGCCCCGCCGTCCCCGATGAGGCACCGGACCACAACATTCTCGGCATGAACTGGTCCGGCGAGGTCGCCCTCGACGTCTGCGCCCTGGTGTGCAAGGGGACCAGCGTCCTGAGCGAAGAGCACTTCGTCTTCTACAACAATCCGCGCAACCCGGACGGCTCGGTGCGGATGCTGCCCGGCTTCGCCCCCGACCGGGCCGCGATGCAGGTGCGGTTCGAGGCGCTGCCGCCGGACGCCGACCGGCTGGTCCTGGTCGCGGCGATCGACCCCCAGGTCAACCCCGACGCCGATCTCTCCGGCTTCACCCAGGCCCGGGTCCGGCTGCTGGACGCGTCGGGGGAGGAGCTGGGGCAGCTGGAGGTCTCGGAGGGGCGGCCGGGCGAGACCGCGCTGGTGCTCGGCTCGTTCCGGCAACGGGCGGGCGGCGACTGGGACTTCGTGGCGGGCGGCAAGGGCTTCCCCGGCGGCCTGGAGGCGCTGGTGCAGGAGTACGGCATCGAGGTGGCCTGAGGCCCGGGCCGGCGGAGTGATCCGAGGGGCGGGCCCTTCGGACAGTCGCCCGGGTCAGCCCTGCCACAGCCGGGTGAGGACGGCGTTGACCTCCTCCGGCCGGTCCTGGTGCGGCGCATGGCCGGCGCCGCTCACCCGCACATGGCGGGCGCCGATCGCCGCGGCGAGGTACTCCCCGCAGGCCATCAGCGCCGTGCCGGTGAAGTCCCGGTAGTCGGGGTGGACGGTCTCCCAGGTCCCGTTGATGACGGTCTTGGGCATGGTGGCCGCGGCCAGCGGACCGAGCGGAAGCTCCGCGTCCCATACGGGGCGTTCGCGCATCGCCGACCGCACCGCGCGCAGCAGCCGTGGGGTCAGCTCCGGCAGCGGCAGCCCGTACGGCTCGGTGGACCGCCGCAGGTGTTCCTCCGGGCTCAGCTCCTCGTCGATGTCTGCGAACGACGCCCTGATCCGTTCCAGCGCCGCCGCCACGGTGGGATGGGCGGCCGCGGTGCGCAGCGGGGACGGCTCGATGAGGGTCAGTGACCGCACCGCCTCCGGGCGGGCCGACGCGGCCAGCATCACGGCGGCCGCCCCGTAGGAGTGGCCGGCCAAGTGCGCTCCGCTGCCCAGGAGTTGGCCGATGTCCTCGGCGTCGACCGTGTAGTCGCTCCGCGCGATGTCCGGGCTGTCGCCGAAGCCGCGCCGGTCGACGAGTTCGAGACGGAACCTCCCGGCCAGCGGCCGCTGCTCAGCGAAGCACTCGGTGCCCCAGCTCATCGTGCCGTGGACCAACACCGCCCGCGGCGCACCGGGCGTCGCCTCGTCCCACACCGTCACATGAAGCGGCTCACGGCCCTGGAGGGAGTCATGGGTCATACGGCCTGAGGTTAGATCCACGCCGGGCTCACGGGACAGGCCCCAGCAGGACAGGCAACCGTCCCCGGCGGTGGGGCCGGCCCGCTGAACTACCCGCATGGCGGTCGCTGAGCGTGGTGGCGCTGGTCAAGGCTGGCCGCAGGGCCGACCGGCCCCGTGGCCAGGGTGTCCGTCGTACTCCTGCCGCCGGACGGGCAGCTCGGCCGGGGCGCGGAGACCCGGCTCCGCGGCACCGGACCGTTCGGTCACCACGTGCACGCGACGGACGGAGCGCGCCCTGACGGGCCGGTTCCGGGAACGGTGAAGCAATGGTGCGGAAAGCGGGGAGCCACTCGGGCGTGATCCCGGCGAAGGTGCGGTGGGGCAGACAACTGCGGGCGGCCAGGAAGACCGTGGCCAAGGAACGCGGCTGGTTCAAGGACGACCCCCAAGGCTGGCGCAGCGCCCTCACCAGCTCCTTGACCACCCTCGGCAACCTGCTGGCGGAGAAGCTGGACCGGCCGGCTGAGGCGCTGCCGTTCCTTCAGGAAGCGGTTGCCCTCCGTCGCGACAAGGTCGAGACCGACAAGCACCCTCACTGCCGCATCGAGCTCGCCCAGTCCCTGAGTACCCTCGGCGAGCTGCAGGCACAGCTGGGCCGTCCGGCCGAGGGGCTGCGGTACGCGGAGGAAGCCGTCGACGTCTGCCGCCCCCTGGCCGAAACCGACCTCGCTCGCTACCGCTCGGACCTCGCCGAGTGCCTGAGGACTCTCGGAGACCTGCTGGCGGCGCTGGACCGCCCGGCCGCGGCGCAGGCCGCCCAGGACGAAGCCCTCGCCCTGGAGGGGGAGCCCGAGGACCTCGTCGCCCTCTACCGTGGCCTGGCCGAGGCCGACCCCGACCGCTACCGCCCCGCCCTCGCAGCCTCCCTGTACTACGGCTACGACCGGCTGAGGCGGGACGACCGGCCGGCCGAGGCGCTGCCGTTCGTGGAGGAGGCCGTTGCTCTCCGTCGTGGCCTGGCGGGGGCCGGCGCGGCCGCGTACCGCCGCATCGCCCTCGCCGAGTCCTTGCGTGCCCTCGGCGCGCTGCTGGGACAACTGGACCGGCCGGCCGAGGCGCTGCCGTACGTGGAGGAAGCCGTTGCCCTCCGTCGTGGCCTGGCGGAGGCCGACGCGCCGCCTCGCCGACGCCTTGCCCTTGCCCTGTCCCTGCGTCTCCTCGGCCGGCTGCTGGCACAGCTGGACCGCCCGGCCGAGGCGTTGCCGTTCGCCCGGGAAGCCGTCGGCCTCTGGCGTGGCGTGGCGGAGTCCCAGGCCGAGGACCGTCGCTACGAGGCCGGTCTCGCCATCTCGCTGCACACCCTCGGCGAGCTGCTGGCGCAGCTGGACCGGCCGGCCGAGGCGTTGCCGTTCGCCCAGGAGGCCGTCGACCTCCACCGTGCCCGTATCACCCTCCTCGGCAACCGCAATCTCACCGGCGCCCTGCACACCCTCGCCGAGGTGCTGACGGCGCTGGACCGCCCGGCCGAGGCACAGGCGGCACGGGACGAGGCAGCGGCCCTGGAGAAGACGGAACCGGAGGCCCCGTGAGGCGTCCGGCCTGATGGCGGCAGTCGTGAGTCCGTATGGGGGAGAGCCGCGGACACCGGCGCACGGGGGGATTTCCGGTCATGTCCCTGCTGATATCTGTCGGGCATGAGCGCGTACACACGGTATGCGGCAGCAGCCCTGCTCGCCGCGCTGGCCGTGGGCTGCACCAGCCCGCACCCCGTCCCACGGCCGGCCCCGCGGCCCACCCCGGAACCCACACCGCGGGCCCATGCGGGCGCCCCCGTCACCGAGGACGCCGGCCGGCAGCCCTTCACCCTGGTCGCCGCCGGGAGCGTCCTCCCCTCCGACCCCGAGGTCCTCGCCACCGCCCGGCGCGACGCACCACACGACGGCTACGACTACCGGCCGATACTCAAGGGCGTGCGGCCGGTCATCTCCTCCGCCGACCTGGCGCTGTGTCATCTCGACGCGCCGCTCGGACCGCTGGGCGGGCCCTTCACCGGGCACCCGGTCCTGCAGGCACCACCGCAGATCGCCACCGCGCTGAAGGCGACCGGCTACGACTCCTGCGCCACCGCCTCCCACCACGCCCTCGACCGCGGAGTGCCGGGTGTGCAGCGCACTCTGGAGGCCCTGGACACCGTCGGGCTGCGCCATACCGGCTCGGCCCGGGACGCCGCCGAGGGCGCCCGCCCTGCGCTGCTGCGGGCCCCGGGCGGCGCACGGGTCGCCCAGCTCGCGTACACCTACGGCACCGGCGGCGGGCGGCGCCCGGCGTACGCACCGTGGACGGTGAATCTGCTCGACGAGAAGCGGATCATCAAGGATGCCCGGGCGGCCCGCCGGGACGGCGCCGATGTCGTGGTCGTCAGCCCGTACTGGGGCACGGAGTACCGAACGGCCCCCGACGCACGGCAGATCCGGCTGGCCCGTGCGCTCACCGCCTCCGAGACCGCCGGCCGGCCCGACATCGATCTGATCGTCGGCACCCGTGCGCACACCCCGCAGCCGTACGAGAAGGTCAACGGCACCTGGGTCGTCTACGGCCTCGGTGACCAGCTCTCCGGCGTCACGAAGAAGCCGCGGGGCAACTGGGGCACCATCGCCCGCTTCCGGTTCGCGCCGCCGCACCGCGCCGGTCAGCGCTGGCGGGTCACCACGGCCGAGTACCTCCCGCAGCTCGTCGAGCAGGGCAAGCGGGTCCGGGTGCGCAATCTCGCCACGAGCGGCCGGCACGACCGGATCGGCACGTCGGTCGGCACGGTGGTGCTGAGCCGGGGTGCCGCGGCCGACGGGCTGAAGAGGGGCCGGTGAACCGCAGCCCCGCGCCGTCCTCGCGTAGGCCGCACCTGCCCCGGTGTGAAACCCTGGCGCAGCACCCCGTCGGCCAGGTCAGGGAAGGAACCGGAGGGCAGTGAGCGAGCAAGCGGCCGTCCGGGCCCGTAATCCGCGTGGACAGGGCGAGCGTCTGCGGGAGGAACTCCTGCGGGCCACCGAGCGGCTCCTGGAGGAGGTCGGCAGCGAGGACGCGCTGTCGCTGCGGGCGGTGGCCCGCGCGGCCGGTGTGGCCGCGCCGAGCATCTACCGGCACTTCTCCGACAAGACCGAACTGGTCTGGGCGACCCTCGAAGTCAGCTATGAGCGGCTCGCGGAGGCGATGTCCGGGGCCGCCGCCAAGGCGGCGGACGACCCGGTGGAGCGGCTGCGCGCCCAGCTGCGCGCCTACTGCCGCTATGCCGTCGCGCACCCCGCGACCTACCGCCTGCTCTACGAGACCCGGCAGACCCCGGTCGACCCCGAGCGGCTCGCCGGGCACCCCGCCGGGCTGCTGGTGCGCAGCTGGCAGCAGGCCCTGACGGCCTGTGAGGACGCTGGATGGCGGGTGCGCGGCTCGCGGTCCGAGGCGCCGTACGTGCTGTGGTCGGCGGTGCACGGCCGGGTCACGCTCTGGCAGGTCATGCCGAGCCGCAAGGACACCGGACGGCTGGACCGGTTCGTGGACGAGATGCTGCAGCTGCTGCTGGAGCGCTGAGCCGCGCTTTCGGCGCTCCGCTCAGCCCCTGTCCCACCGGCCGCTCCGCGCAGCGCCGAAACCGTCTCCCTGAGGCACCGTCACGCACACCACCCCCCGGCATCGTGATGCATGCACTACACATGTAAGTTTACGGGTGTTAGGCGAACGTTCGGCTCATGGCGCACGCCCCTGCCGGTGTGCGCGCACCCAGCGAGATGAGCGAGATGACACTTTCCACCGCCCCGGCGCCGCTGCCCGTGGAACCCCCGAGCGGCTGCCCCTTCGACCCGCCCGCCGAATTCGGCACCCTGCGCACCCAGCAACCGATCTCCAAGATCGCTCTGCCGGACGGCAGTTGGGCCTGGCTGGCCACCCGCTACAGCGACATCCGGACGATCCTCGGCGACACCCGCTTCAGCTCCGACACCACCGTTCACGGCTACCCGCTCAGCGGGATGACCGGCGGCGGCAGCACCGAGAACCGCGGCTTCATCCGCCGGGACCCGCCCGAGCACACCCGGCTGCGCCGGATGGTCACCCGGGAGTTCATGGTCAAGCGGGTCGAGGCGCTGCGCCCGGAGATCCAGCGGATCACGGAGGAACTCTGCGACCTGATGGAGCGCGCCGAGCGGGGTGTGCACGGCGGAGTGGACCTCGTCGAGGCACTGGCGCTGCCGCTCCCGTCGCTGGTGATCAGCCTGCTGCTGGGCGTCCCGTACGACGACCACGACGTCTTCCAGCGGCTCACCGGCACCCTGCTCTCCCGCACCGTCCCCGACGACGAGCGGGAGACCGCCCGCCTCGAACTGCGCGACTACCTCGACCGGTTGGTCACCGCCAAGGAAGCGGACCCCGGGGACGACATCCTCGGGCGGCTGATCGTCGAGCAGCAGCGGACCGGTGAGATCGGCCACGACGAGGTGGCCGCGTTCGCCGCCCTGCTGCTGATCGCCGGGCACGAGACCACCGCCAACATGATCGGTCTGAGCGCACTGACCCTGATGCGCGACGCGGAGACCGCCGGGCAGCTGCGTCAGGAGCCCGGCCTGATCCGTGGCGCCGTCGAGGAGTTGCTGCGCTTCCACAGCATTATCCGCAACGGGCCGCGCCGGGTCGCCACCGCCGATATCGAGCTCGACGGTCACCTCATCCGGGCCGGCGAGGGCGTCGTCGTCGCCGTTCCGTCCGCCAACCGCGACGAGAGTGTCTTCCCCGACGCCGACCGCCTCGATGTGCACCGCCCCAACGCCCAGCACCATGTCGCCTTCGGCTACGGCATCCACCAGTGCCTCGGCCAGGCGCTGGCCCGGGTCGAACTCCAGGTGGTGATCGGCACCTTGCTGCGCCGCTTCCCCACGATGCGGCCCGCGGTGTCTCTCGACGAGATCCCCTTCCGCACCGATATGGCGATCTACGGCTGTCACGCCCTGCCCGTCACCTGGTGACCACGGCACCACCGCCGGGCGGCCCGACCGCGGCCGGATTCCCCCTTCACTCCACCGCAACTCCCATGGAGCCTTCTGCCATGAAGATCACCCTTGATGCCGACAAGTGCTGCGCCGCCGGACAGTGCGTGCTGATCGCCCCCGAGGTCTTCGACCAGCGCGACGAGGACGGAGTGGTGGTGCTGCTCGACGCCGAACCGCCCGCCGGGCAGCACGACGCGGTCCGTGAGGCGGCCGCCATCTGCCCGGCCGCCGTGATCGAGGTACACGCGTGACCGCCCGGCCGATCGCCGTCGTCGGCGCCTCCGCGGCCGGCCTCGCCGCGGCCGAGGCGCTGCGCCGCGGCGGCTGGCGCGGCCCGCTCACCCTCATCGGTGACGAGCCCCATCTCCCCTACGACCGGCCGCCGTTGTCCAAGCAGTTGCTGCACGGCGCCTGGGAGCCGGACCGGCTGCTGCTGCGCACCGAGGAGCAGCTCGCCCCGCTCGGCCTCGATCTGCGGCTCGGCACCCGGGCCACCGGCCTCGATGTGGCCACCCGCACCCTCACCCTCGACGGCGGGGAGAGGCTGGGCTGCGCCGGCGTGATCATCGCGACCGGTGTCGGGGCCCGAACCCTGCCCGGCGCCGACCGCATCGCCGGGGTGCACACTCTGCGCACCCTCGACGAGGCACTGGCTCTGCGCGGCCGGCTGGCCCATGGGGGTACCCCGGGCCGGCGCCTGGTGATCGTCGGGAACGGCGTACTGGGCTGCGAAGCCGCCGCGGTGGCACGGGAGTTGGGACACGACGTCACCCTCGTCGGCATCGAGCCGACACCGATGGCCGCCGCCGTCGGCACCGAGGTCGGCGAGCTGCTCGCCGAGGAACACCGCGCCCGGGGCGTACGGCTGCTCACCGGCGCGGTGGACGGATTCGAGACCGCGCCCGCGGACCCGGACGGCTCCGACCCGCAGATCACCGCCGTACGGCTGGCCAGTGGGGGTCCCCCCGGCAGTGGGGCCGCCGGGGGAAGCAGCCGGCTGCCGGCCGACCTCGTGCTGCTGGCGATCGGCTCCCGGCCCGCCGTCGAGTGGCTGGCCGACCCGGCCCTGGACACCACCGACGGGCTGCGCTGCGATGAGTACTGCGCGGCCGCCCCCGGCATCTACGCCGCGGGCGATGTGGCCCGCTGGGACCATCCGGTCCACGGCCGGCCGCTGCGCTTCGAGCACCGGATGAACGCCACCGAGCAAGGCATGGCCGCCGCCCGCAACCTCCTGGCCGAACTGACCACGACGGCCGACGCCACCGGGGTGGCGGAAGACGCCCCCGCCCCGGAACGCCGCCCGTTCGCGCCCGTGCCGTACTTCTGGTCCGACCAGTACGACCTCAAGCTCCAGGCGTACGGGCTGACCGCGGGCGCCGACCGGGTCGAGGCCACCGTCCTGGACCGGGCCGAGCGGCGCGTCCTCGCGCTCTACGGGCGGGACGGGCACGCCGTCGGCGTCCTGGCGGCCGGCCTGCCGCCCCGCCGGATCCGGGCGCTGCGCGCGGTCATCGCCACCCCGCTGCCCTGGGAGGAGGCCCGCGAGCGGATCGGCGCCGCCACGGCCGGCGACTGAGACACCTCCTGGGACCGGCCCCGACGATGGCCCGACCACGCCGGGCTGTGCCTGATCATGGAGGGATGGCCGACTCGTACGTACGGGTGCGCGGCGCCCGTGAGCACAACCTCCGCAGCATCGATGTGGACATCCCGAGGGACGCGCTGGTCGCGTTCACCGGGGTGTCCGGATCGGGCAAGTCCTCCCTCGCCTTCGGCACCCTCTACGCCGAGGCGCAGCGCCGCTACTTCGAGTCGGTGGCCCCCTACGCCCGGCGGCTGATCCACCAGGTCGGCGCGCCCAAGGTCGAGGACATCACCGGACTGCCGCCCGCCGTCGCCCTGGAGCAGCGGCGCTCCGCCCCCACCTCCCGCTCCTCGGTCGGCACCGTCACCACCCTCTCCAACACCCTGCGGATGCTCTTCTCCCGCGCCGGCGACTACCCGGAGGACGCGGCGGAACGGCTGGACTCGGACGCCTTCTCGCCCAACACCGCGGCCGGCGCCTGCCCGGAGTGCCACGGCCTGGGCACCGTCCACCGCGTCACGGAGCAGTCCCTCGTCCCCGACCCGGCGCTCTCCATCCGGGACGGTGCCATCGCCGCCTGGCCCGGCGCCTGGCAGGGCAAGAACCTCCGCGACATCCTCGCGGCCCTCGGCCACGACACCGACCGGCCCTGGCGCGAGCTGCCGCCGGCCGAGCGCGAGTGGATCCTGTTCACCGACGAACAGCCCGTCGTCACCGTCCACCCCGTGCGCGACGTGGGCCGGATCCAACGCCCCTACAAGGGCCAGTACATGAGCGCCCGGCGCTATGTGCTGCACACCTTCGCCGACTCCAAGAGCGAGACCCTGCGCAAGCGCGTCCAGGGGTTCATGGTCGCCGAGCCCTGCCCGGTGTGCGCCGGGCGGCGGCTGCGCCCCGAGGCTCTGGCCGTGACGTTCCACGGCCAGGACATCGCCACCCTCGCCGGGATGCCGCTCGGCGCCCTCGCCGAGCTGCTGCGCCCCACCGCCGCACGGCCGGACGACGAGGTGGCCCCGACGCTGGCCCGCGACCTGGTGGCGCGGATCGAGGTGCTCACCGAACTCGGTCTGGGCTATCTGAGCATGGACCGGCCCTCGCCCACCCTGTCCGCCGGTGAACTCCAGCGGCTGCGGCTGGCCACCCAGCTGCGCTCCGGCCTCTTCGGCGTCGTCTACGTCCTGGACGAGCCCTCCGCCGGCCTGCACCCCGCCGATACCGAGTCCCTGCTCACGGTGCTCGGCCGGCTCAAGGAAGCGGGCAATTCGCTGTTCGTCGTCGAGCACGACATGGAGGTGGTGCGGCGCGCCGACTGGATCGTCGACATCGGCCCGCGCGCCGGGGAACACGGCGGACAGGTGCTGCACAGCGGGCCCGTCGCCGCGCTCGCCGACGCCACCGGCTCCGCCACCCGCCGGTTCCTCTTCGACACCGCACCGCCCGCCGCCCGCACGGTGCGCCGCCCCACGGGAACGCTCACGCTGCGCGGTGTCACCCTGCACAATCTGCGCGGCCTGGACGCCGCCTTCCCGCTCGGCGTCTTCACCGCCGTCACCGGTGTCTCGGGATCGGGCAAAACGACGCTGGTCACCCGGGTGCTCGCGGAGGCCGTGCGCGAGCACCTCGGCGACGGGACGACCGATACGGGCGAGGACGGGACCGAGGCCGGACCGATGGCCCGCGCCCAACTCAGCGGCGCCGAGGGCCTGGAGGCGATCGACCGGCTGGTGCGCGTCGACCAGAAGCCGATCGGCCGCACCCCGCGCTCCAACCTCGCCACCTACACCGGCCTCTTCGACGCCGTACGCAAGGTCTTCGCCGCCACCGACGAGGCCCGCGCCCGCGGCTACACCGCCGGACGGTTCTCCTTCAACGTCGCCGCCGGCCGCTGCGAGACCTGCCAGGGCGAGGGCTTCGTCGCCGTCGAACTGCTCTTCCTGCCCGGTACGTACGCGCCCTGCACCGCCTGCCACGGCGCCCGCTACCACCCCGAAACCCTGGAGATCACCTACCGGGACCGCACCGTCGCCGACGTCCTCGCGATGACCGTGGACACCGCCGCGGACTTCCTCGCCGACATTCCGGCCGCCGCCCGCAGCCTGCGCACGCTCCAGGACGTGGGCCTGGGCTATCTGCGGCTCGGCCAGCCCGCGACCGAGCTGTCCGGCGGCGAGGCCCAGCGCATCAAGCTCGCCACCGAACTCCAGCGGACCCGCCGCGGCCACACCCTCTACCTCCTCGACGAGCCCACCACCGGACTGCACCCCGCCGACACCGAGGTCCTGCTGCGCCAGCTCCACGGCCTGGTCGACGCCGGCCACACCGTGGTGGTCGTCGAGCACGACATGGGGGTGGTGGCCGGCGCCGACCATGTCATCGACCTCGGTCCCGGCGGCGGAGCGGACGGCGGCCGGATCGTGGCGGCGGGCACCCCGGCCGAGGTCGCGGACGCGCCGGGGAGCCGGACCGCCCCCTATCTGGCCCGGCGGAGGGCGCGGCCGGACGCCCGTTGACCGTCCGCTAATGTACGCAGGTCAGATCACCAGGTATCACCACCGCGCAGTACTGCGCAGCACCACGAAGGGGGCACCTCTTATGGCAGACATGGAGAAGGCCAGGGCGGCGTTCGACCGGTTCGACGCGGACGGCGACGGCCAGGTCACGCCGGAGGAGTTCAAGCACGCGATGGCCGAGATGGGCGACCCGTACGTCACCGGCCCGGTCGCCGAGGCGGTCATCAAGGTCAGGGACACCGACAGCGACGGCCGGATGTCGTTCGACGAGTTCTGGCAGGCCCTGCAGCACTGACGCGCCCGCTCACACCCCCTTCGCCTCCCGTTCGCCCGCGGCCGCGCGCAGCGCCGCCAGCCCGCGGGCGACCGGGGGCTGCCGCGCACTGCCGCGCCGGACGGCTGCCAGGAACCGCCGTACCGGCAGCGGCTCCCCGCGCAGCGGCACCCGTACGACCGGACACCGCTCCGGCACCGGCGCCAGCCTCGGCACCAGACAGATCCCGAAGCCGTGCGCGACCAGGGCGGCGACCGCGTACCAGTCCACCGCGTCATGGCGCACCCGCGGGGTGAAGCCCGCCGTGGCGCAGGCGGTCAGCAGCAGTTGATGCTGATCGGCCGGATCTCCGGCGCGGATCCAGCTCTCCCCGCCCGCCTCCGCCAGTGCCACGCCCTGCGCCGCCCGTCCGGCGAACCGGTGCCCGGCCGGCACCAGCAGGTCCTGCGGCTCCTCCAGGAGCGGCTGCTGGGCGAAGCGCGCGTCGTCCGGTGAGGGGCTGCCCGGCGCCGGAATCACCACGGCGATATCCGCCCGGCCGGCCAGCAGCAGTTCGAAGCGGTTCTCGCCCGGGTCCTCGCCGATCTCCACCGCCAGCCGCGGCAGTTCCGTACGCAGCCGCGTCGCTGCCGGTGCGATCACCCCGGCGATCGCCGTCGCCACCCCGGTGATCCGCAGCCGCCCGGCCACCCCGTCCGCGTGGCCCGCGAGATCCGCGCGGGCCTCCTCCCAGCGCGCGAACAGCGCGTCGGCGTGCTCGACCAGCGCCAACGCCGCCGGTGTGAGGCGTATGGTGCGGCCCGCCGGTTCCAGGAGTTCCAGCCCGAGCCGGGCCGACAGCTGCCGCAGCTGCTGGGAGACCGTCGACGGGGTCAGATGCAGGGCCTCGGCGGTCGCGGTGACGGTGCCCCGTTCATGGAGGACACGCAGGGTCTGCAGCCGGGGATCGATCATGCGGGGGAGCGTAGTTGAGGACAACCGCATCAACCGTGCGGAGATACCACACGGTTCCCTACGGAAACTTTCGATGGACCCACCACATCGGCCCGCCCGAAGCTGAACGGCATGACCGAGATCCTGACCGATGCCTTTCTGCCGGGCCTGTGGGCGGGCTATGCGCTCGCCGTTCCCGTCGGCGCGCTGGCCGTGCTGCTGGTGAGTGTGACCGCCCGGACCTCCTTCCGGGTCGGTGCCTCGGCGGCGCTCGGGGTGGCGACCGCCGACGGCCTCTACGCGCTGGCCGCGGTCGCCGGCGGCGCCGCCCTCTCCCGTGCGGTCGCCCCGGCCGCGGGCCCGCTGCGCTCGCTCGCCGCCGTCATCCTGCTCGGCATGGCGATCCGGACCGCCGTACGGGCCCTGCGCCACCGCGGTACGCAGGAGGGCCCGGCACGGGACGTCCTGGGACGCCCCGGCCGGGCCTATCTCGCCTTCCTGGGGCTGACGTTGGTCAACCCCTGGGCGGTCCTCTACTTCTCCGCGCTGGTGCTGGCCGGTGGTGCGGGGACCCCGGGGGCCGGTGCCGCCGGCTCCGCCGCCTTCGTGGCCGCCGTGGTCACCGCCTCCGCGAGCTGGCAGCTGTTCCTGGCCGTGGGCGGCGCCGTGCTGGGCAGGACGCTGACCGGCTCCCGGGGGCGGGTCGTCACCGCGCTGCTCTCCGCCGCGGTGATCTCAGCGCTGGCGGTCGGACTGCTGCTGCGCGGCTGAGCCGGTGCCCACCGGCGGTGGTGCGGCATGCTCGCCGGTACCCCAGCGGGACGGCTCCGTGCCCACGGTGAAGGCCAGTTCACGGCCCGAGCGCAGATCCTCGGTGGTGAGGTAGGTCCGGTCGTGGTCGGCGCCGTCGAGACGGACCGACCGCACATAGCGGTGGGCGGCGGAGGTACCGGGCGCCGTGACGGTGAAGTGCCCGGACGGGTAGTAACGCCGGTCCAGGGTCAGGTCCACCCGGTCGAAGACCGGTGTGCTCAGCCCCCAGCTGTCGGTGCCCGGCTGTACCGGGAACACCCCGATCGAGGAGAGCACCATCCACGCCGACATCGTCCCCAGATCGTCGTTCCCGGTCATCCCGGTCGGCGTGTCGGTGAACAGCGTCAGCGCCGCATGCACCACATCCGTCGTCTTCCAGGGGCGGCCGGTGGAGAGGTAGGTGTACGGCGCGATCAGATCCGGCTCGTTCTGCGGGTTGTACTTGTCCGCGTTGTAGTAGTCGTAGGGACCGTTCACCCACACCTCGCGGGCCGTCTTCTCCGGGTCCTCCAGCAGCTTCCGGTAGGCGAAGAACGCGTCCAGGCGCTCATCGGCCTTGTCCCTGCCGCCGATCAGCCGCAGCATCCCCGGCAGATCCTGCGGAACCAGCCACTGGTACTGCCAGGACGTGCCCTCGTGGAAGCCCTCGCTCTTGGCCGGGTCGGCGGGGCCGGTGAAGGCGCCCTGTGCGTCGCGGGCCCGGAAGAAGCCGGTCGAACCGTCGAAGATCTTGCGGTAGTTCTGGGCACGGGCCGCATACCGGTCGGCGTCCTTGCCGTGCCCCAGATCGCGCGCCATCTGGGCCAGCATCGCGTCCGACAGGGCGTATTCGAGGGTCGCCGAGGCACCGTGGTCGAAGTCGGAGTCGCCGGGCTTTGGGTGCGGGCGGCCCTTGATGTACGGGGCGAAACCGTCCTTGAGGTAGGGCGCGTTGGCCTCCCGGCCGACGGCCGGCGAACCGTCCGGCGGAACTCCGTCGGCGTTCTTCTTCAGCGCCGCGTACGCCTCCTCCTCATGGCCCCGCAACAGCCCCTGCTGATAGGCGTTGGTGAGGAAGGGAGTGACCGGATCGCCGGTCATGATGTTCGTCTCGACCGTCCCGTAGCCCCACTTGGGCAGCCAGCCGCTCTCCTTGTCGATCCGCAGCACCGACAGCGCCATATCGCGGGACTCGCCCGGCGCCAGCAGCGCCAGCAGCTGCGCCTGGGTGCGATAGGTGTCCCACAACGACCAGTTCTGGTAGTAGGTGAACCCCTTGGCGCGATGCGTCTTCCGGTCCCATCCGGTGTACCGCCCGTCCACATCACTGCCGATGTTCGGCGCGAGGAAGGACCGGTAGAGCGAGGAGTAGAAGGTCCGGCGCAGCGTCCGGTCGCCGCCCTGGGCCTTCACCAGCCCCAGCCGCCGCTCCCAGGCGGCGTCGGCCGCCGCCTTCGTACGGTCGAAGGAACTGCCGCCCTCGGCACGCAGATTGCGGGCCGCGCCCGCCGCGTCCACATAACTGAGCGCGGTGGTCGCCTCGACGGTGCGGTCCGAGCGGGTGTCGAAGCGGGCGTAGGCACCGTGCCGGCCGCCGGCGGTGGAGCCCTTGGACCCGGCCGTCACCTTGTCGCCGTCCCAGGTCCCGTACGACGTGAACGGCCGGTCGAAGCGGGTGATCGTGTGGACGGTGTACGGCTGGGTGTCCTGGCAGAAGCCGCGGCCGGTGATGGCGGTGCGGATGGTGCGGGAATCCAGCACCTCGACCCGTGTCGAGACCGTCTTGTGCAGCGACTGGCCCGCGTTGAGCAGCACATTGGCCTTGTCGGTGGCCGGGAAGGTGTAGCGCTGCTTCCCGGTACGTGCGGTCGCGGTGAGCTCGGCGGTGATCCCGCCGTAGGAGGTCAGGCCGACGCGGTAATAGCCGGGCCGGGCCGACTCGTCGTCGTGGCGGTAGCCGGAAGCGTACTTCGCATAGTCGGTCTCGGTGATGTCGCCCGTGGTGGGCAGCACCGGCAGATCACCGCCGAGTCCGCAGCCCACGCCCGAGAGGTGCACCGCACTGAAGCCGCGGATGCGCTCGTCGTCGTAGCTGTAGCCGGCGAAGTGCCCGGTATCCGGGGAGAGCTGCACCATGCCGAACGGTACGGCGGCACCCGGGTAGGTGTTGCCGTCGTTCTGGCTGCCGATGAACGGGTTGACCAGGCCGGTGAGCGGGCCGCCGGGCGGCTCGGCCTGCGCGGCGGGGACCGCGAGCGCGCTCCCGATGAGCGCGGCCGCCAGCACCGCGCCCGCGGTGCGCAGCCGGGTACGACTGAGCCATGGCATGGATCCGGACCTCCGGGGGTTGGGTCGCCGGACAGCCGGCCGGGCCGTGCGGACGAGCGCGCACGCCCCGCGTGGCCGACAACGTTGTCAGAGCGCGCTCATTCTTGGTGGCGGCCAAGGGCGCGTCAAGAGGTGCCGCGGGAGTAACTCCGGTGCGCCCGGCCCCCGTCGAGGGGGCGGGCGCACGTCAGCGGGAACGAACGGGGCGAGCCGGGCAGAAGGAGTACAACCCGGCGAAGGCCTCAGCGGGCGGCGACGGCGATGGGTGCGGCGGGGGCCTCCGGAGCGGCTGCCGGTGCGGCCACGACCCGCCGGTAGTAGTCGAGTTGCGTCACCCCGTTGTAGCCGTAGCTCTCCGGGTGCAGTTCGTGCAGCGCGACACCGGACCGGGGGAGCGGACCGAGCAGGTCCGACAGCAGCTCGTCGGCCGCGGCGATGAAGGCGGCCTTCTCCGCGGCACTGTTGGTGCCCGCGGTGAGACTCGCCTCCACATGCGCCTCGCGGCCGGCCAGGGGCGTGCCGCCGACGTAATAGCGGTCGGCCGGAACGAGATTGAGGTGGACGATGGTGCGCGCGCGGTCCTTGCGCAGCACCGTGACCGCCAGCCCCGTCAGCCCCTCGGCAAGGGCGCGCTGGACATCGGCGGGGAGGTCGGGGTCGGGGACGGTGACCCGGAAATACGGCATGGCTCTCCTCGGTATTGGCTCGGGGGTGTCGCCGCCGGAACCGGCGGCACGGAGCCAGCGTCACCGAACCGGGCATCATTGATCCAACGCATAGTCGTCATAGGGATATGAGACCCACGCATGACCTTGAATCTGCCCCAGCTGCGGGCCTTTCTCGCCGTCGTCGACGCGGGCGGGTTCAGCGCGGCCGCCGCCGAGCTGGGCATGAGCCAGTCGGCGGTGTCGCACGCCGTCGCCTCCCTGGAACGGGAGTTGACCGCCCCGCTGCTGATCCGCGCCAGCCCGGTGCGGACGACCGTGCTCGGTGCGAAGGTCCTGCCGCACGCCCGTATGGCGCTGTCGGCGGTCCGGTCCGTGGAGCAGCTCGCGGCCGATGCCGGCGGGACCATGACCGGAACCGTGCGGCTGGCCTCCACACCAACGGTCTGCCAGGGCCTGGTCCCCGGCCTGCTCCGGCACTGGCGCGAGGACCAGCCGCGGATCACCGTGCGGGTCTTCGAGGGCGACAGCGCCGAGGTCGCGGCCTGGCTGGAGGACGGGACGGCCGATGCCGCCGTCCTGATCGACCCTCCCCCGGCCACCGCGGGGAAGTACCCCTGGTCCGGCCCCGGTATCGAGCTCGCCACGGACGAGTACCGGGCCCTGCTGCCCCGGGACCACCCCCTCGCGGACGAGCCGCGTGTCGACATCCGCGACCTGGAGGACGACCCGTTCCTGATCTCCCCCAACGGCTGTGAGGCCCGGGTCCGTACGCTCCACAGCCTGGCCGGGCTGCGCTTCTCCCCGACGCACCGGGTACGGGACCTGGCGACCCTGATCAGCATGGTGCAGGCCGGTCTCGGTGTGACGGTCCTGTCCGAGGTCTCCCGCTCACTGATCCCCTCTGACCTGGTCCTGCTCCCGCTGCAGCCGCAGACCTCACGCCGCCTCGTCCTGACCGGACCACAAGCCCGCCCCTGGCACCCGGCGCTCCGTACTTTGGCGGAGTCGGCCGCGGGTCATCTGGTGCGAAGCGTCTCCCGGCCGGCCGCGCCGGCGGAAGGACACTCCCTGCCCAGCGGCAGCCGCTGAGCACTCCGCGGGCTCCGCGGGCTCCGCGGCCGGACCGGTTTCGGGCACCGGCCCGGCCGCGCCCCGTGGAGGTCATGGACGGGTGTCGCGGCGGAACAGGGCCGTCCAGAGGAAGGGTTCGCCGAAGGACGGGGACTCCGGCGGCTCGTCGTGCATACGGCGCAGCTCGACCTCCGTCAGGTCGGAGAAGAGCCGGCGCAGCGACTCCGGGGTGTAGGCGAGACCGCCGTGGAGACCGGACTGGCGGTAGAAGTCGCCGTCGGGAAGTTCGGAACCCATCTCGCCCGCCGCGAAGCAGGTGAGGGCGAGATGGCCGCCGGGGGCCAGCACCTGGTCGAGGAGGGCGAGATAGCTGATGCGGCGGTGCGGCGGCAGATGGTGGAAGCAGCCGGAGTCGTGGATCAGGTCGTAGGGACCGCCGAGTGCGGTGCCGGCGAGCGCGAAGGCGTCACCGCAGTGGAAGCCGATCTCGGCGCCCGCCTCCCGGGCGCGCTCCTCGGCCCAGGCGACGGCCGCCGGAGAGAGGTCGACGGCGTCCACCTCGAAGCCCAGCGAGGCCAGATGGACCGCATTGCGGCCAGGCCCGCAGCCCAGGTCGAGGGCCCGGCCCGGGGTGATCAGGCCACGTTCGAGGTACGAGACCAGGTTCTCGTCCGGCTTCGCCACGAAGAATGGCACCGCCCTGTCGCGGTCCGCGTAGAAGCCGTCCCACCACGAGGCCGCCCCGCTCGTCCAGCGGTCGGCCTCCGGCGCGAACAGGCCGTCCAGGAGCCTGAGTACGTCGTCCACGGTGCGGATGTTCCGGTCCATCCGGTCCCCCTTCCCTGTCTGGCGATCGTAGGTTCGGCAGCCACATAAGCCCAGATGAGGAGGGATGTGCGGATACTGTCACCGGCGGTGTGCGGGGCTGAGGCGAGGGGGTGAAGGGTGCCACGTACGCCCCGGAGCGGAGCGCCGCTCACGCCCCCGCCGAAGGTCGTGAAGGGGGCAATTCCCGCTGCGCCGGAGCGAGTTTCCCGGGCATTTTCCGGCAGGGTTTGGTGCCGTCGCCGTCGCCGTCGCCGTCGCCTTCGCTGTCGCTGGTGCCGTCGCCGTCGCCGTCGCCGTCGCCGTCGCCGTCGTCGCGGTCGCTGTCGCCGTCCTGCGTCGGCCGCCGATCCGGACCCCCGGGACGGAGCCCGGGCGCCAGCGCAACCGTGACCACCACCGACGCGGCCGCCATCGCCGCCATCGCGGTCGTGGGCGAGGTGCGTTCGGCGACGGCGCCCGCCAGCGCGGCGCCGACGCCCTGCAGGGTCAGCATGCCGGAGGAGTGCAACCCCAGGGCGTGTCCGCTCAGTTCGTCCGGGGTCAGTGACATCAGGCGCTCCTGCAGGGGGAGGTTCGCCGCATAGCCGACGGTGGCGAGCAGCACGGCGGCCAGCGCCAGGGGGAGTGCCGGGCGGAGGGCGAACAGCAGATACGGCACGGCGAGCAGCAGGCACAGCGGGACGCAGAGCCGTGGCCGCCACCGCCGGGGGACGTATCTGCCGATCAGGATGTCCCCGGTCAGCATGCCGAGGGCGCCACAGGCGAAGAGGAGCCCCGCGTGCCGGGGCGCGTAGGGCACATAGAGGGACTCACAGCCGACGATCAGCCCGTTGGGCACCCACAGGGCGAGGTAGACGGTGCGGCGGGGCCCGGCGGACCACAGACGGGCGTTGTTGCGCCAGGTGTCGGCCACCGACGGCCGGCCCGCGGCGCGCGGTGGCCGCCGGCCGAGACCGCACCGGGCGACGGCCGCGGCGGCGGCGTACAGCCCCGCCCCGGCGAGCAGGGTGCCACGCGCCGACAGTACGGTCACGAGGACACCACCGGCCGCGAACCCGCAGATCTGCAGCAGACCGGCGGACATGTTGAGCACCGAGCGGCCCAGCAGATACCCCTCGCGCGCCAGGATCTCGTGGAGCAGCCCGTAGCGCACTCCGCCGCCCAGCGAGGAGACCGGCCCGAGCGCCAGGAGGACGGCGAAGGCCGCCCACACGGGCAGCCCCGGGAGGGCCTGGACGGCGGTGCCCAGGCCGAGGAGGAGTGCCAGGCCGGTCAGTGCGGTGCGTGGCGGGATCCGGTCGGCCGCCGACAGCAGGGTCGCCGCGCCGATCACCTGGGCGAGGGCCGGGCCGAACATGGCCAGGGCGGAGAGCAGCGGGGAGCCGGTCGCCGCGTAGACCCGGTGGCCCAGGGCCAGTCCGCTCATCGTCTGCGCCCCCACCTGCAGGGCGGAGGTCAGGAAGAAGGGGGTGAACTCCGGTGTACGGAAGAGTTGTCGGTAGGTGCGCACGGTCCCGGAGTCTCGGGGGCCGTGCGGGCGGGGCGTTACTGTTTCGCGGGCCGGCGAAACCACGGCGAACGGCGCGGAGTGGGGAAGGGGGAGGGGAGATGGGCTGGTGGGAAGTGAGCGCGGACACCCTCGCCGGAAGCCGTTTCGCGATCTCCCCGCTGGCTGAGACCCTCGCGACGCTGAAGACCCTGCACCGGGGCACGGCCGCGCATCCGGGGGAGCGGGCCTGGCTCGAACGCCATCTGCCCGCCTACCGCAGGCGGCTGACCGACGACCCGGTCACCGCCGCGCTGGTCCGGGCCGCTCTCGGACACCGCTGGAACGCGACCTTCCTGACGCCCACGCCGGCCGGTGACCCGGTAACGCAACTGCCTACCCTCGTCGAAGAGTTGGTGCCTGTCCGTGCGGCTTCCCCCGCCACCGTCCGCGCCGATCTCGCTGTTTCCCTGGAGGGGCGGCCGCTGCCCGGTCCGCTGTGCCGCGCCGGCGACCTGCCCGAGCGCACCGCCGGTCTGCTGGAGTGGGTGTGGCAGGAAGCGGTGCTGCCGTACTGGGCGCGCCGCCGGCGGGTCCTGGAGGCCGATGTCCTCACCCGCAGCGCGCAGCTGAGCCGGGGCGGCTGGACCGCGGCACTGGCCGGGATGCGCCCCGGTATGTGCTGGCTCGGAGCGAACCGGCTGCAGATCACGGCGGACGACCATCCGCCGCGGGAACTCGACGGGGCACGGCTGCTGTTCGTCCCCGTCACACCGCAGCAGAGCTGGGTCTCGTGGGACGTCCGCCCGGCCCCGGGCCGACAGCGGTCCGCCGTGGTGTATCCGTGCTCGGGCGTGCTGGCCGAGACCGGACGGGTGGCGGCGCCCGAGGCGCTGGGCGCGTTGCTGGGCCCCGCGCGGGCGGGCGTACTCGTCCTCCTCGGCACTCCCAAGAGCACCACCCAGCTGGTGGCGCTGACCGGGCAGGGCCTGGGGTCGGTGGGCCGCCACCTCAAGGTGCTGCTCGATGCCCGGCTCGCCGGCCGCCGCCGGGCCGGACGGTCCGTGCTCTATTTCCGGACGGAGGCCGGTGAGTCCTTGGTGGCGGCGCAGTGTGACGGATGAGGAGGGTGCGCCGGCCGCGCCGCCATAGGGGCCAGGCACCCCGAAAATCATGAGGGTTCTGCCTTGCTCTCTTCAGGGGCGCATGCCTCAATGGTCAGCGATTCAGGTCGCTGACCATCCGTCAGATCTGGGCGGTGGGTCGGCACGGGGTCCGACCGCGGCCCCCGGGTGGCTGCCTGTCGTTCCCTCCCGCACCTTTCGACGGCCGGTGCCATGGACCTGCACCCCCCTCATGAAGGCGGTAACCCCCCTATGAAGCACCTCAGACCCGGCAGATTCGGCTTCCGTACGGCACTTGTCGTCGCCGTCGCCACCGCGGGCACCCTCGCGATGGCGCCGGCCGCCCCCGCGGTGACCCCTGGCACCGCCACCCTCTCCTTCAACTGCGGCTTCTACGGTTCCGGTACGGGGACGCTCACCGCGACCCAGAACGGCACGGCCGCGACCATCAGCCTCTCCACCTCGGCGATCACCTCACCCATAGCCATCGGTGCGAACTCGGTGGCGTCCACCCTCACGCTCACCAAGAACGGCTCCGGGACCACACAGTTCAGCGGCAAGGCCAACCCGGCGATCCCGGCCGGCAGCCCGGTCTCCACCGGACCGCTCAGCGGTACGGTCGCCGCGGGCGACCGCCTGGAGGCCACCTCCCTGAAGGTCGTGGTGTTCGGCATCACGGCCACCTGCCAGGCCACGTCCAAGCAGTCGCCCGGACCGTTCGTCTTCTGACCCGAGCGGGGACCGGCGGACCCACGCCCGCCGGCCCCCGCCGCACACCGCAGCCCCGTCAGCGGACGCGGCTCACGCCTGCCCCGGGCCGCCCTCCGCTCCGGCAGCCTCCCGTTCCGCCCGCGCGAGGTTCGAGCGGCGGTAGGAGTAGGCGAAGTAGATGACCAGGCCGATCAGGAACCACACCGCGAACCGGACCCAGGTCTGCCACGCCAGGAACGTGATCAGCCAGATCGAGAAGCACACCCCGATCGCCGGCACCACCGGCATTCCCGGCGTACGGAACGTCCGCGGCAGGTCGGGGCGCTTGTAGCGGAGCACGATCACCGCGACGCAGACCACCACGAACGCGAGCAGGATGCCGATGTTCGTCAGCTCGGCGGCCTCACCGATCGGCAGGAAACCCGCGATCGCCGCGGAGGCGAAGCCGACGATCCAGGTCACCCTGGTCGGCACGTGGTGCTTGGGGCTGGTCTTGGCGAACCACTTCGGCAGCAGACCGTCACGGCTCATCGAGAACCACACCCGGGTCACACCGAGCATGAAGGTGAACATGACGGTCAGAATGCCGATGATGGCGCCGACCGCGATGACATCCGCGAGGCTGCCCAGACCCACCGATTTGAACGCCGACGAGAAACCGCTCTCCGGGTCGATCTCCGTGTAGTTCTGCATACCCGTCAGCACCAGGCAGGCGAGGACATAGAGCACCATCGAGATCGCCAGCGAATACATGATCGCCTTCGGCATATGGCGCTGGGCGTCCTTGGATTCCTCCGCCGCGGTACTCATGGCGTCATAGCCGAAGACCGCGAAGAAGACCGTGGCCGCGCCGGTGAAGGCACCGCTCACCCCGAACGGGAAGAACGGCGTGTAGTTCGCGGTGTTGATGTGGAAGAAGCCGACCACGATCACCACGACGACCACCAGGACCTTCAGGCCCACCACGATCGTCTCGAAACGCGCGGCGTTCTTGATGCCCAGCGTCAGCAGATAGGCGATCAGCAGACAGAGCACCGCGGCGAATAGGTCCACCCGGTGTCCCGGCCCCGTGCCCGGTGCGCCCAGCATCCAGGCGGGCAGATCGACGCCCAGCTCGCCGAGCAGAAAGCCGAAATAGCCGGAGATGCCGATCGCGACCACCGCCACGATCGCGGTGTACTCCAGCAGCAGGTCCCAGCCGATGAACCAGCCCGCCACCTCACCGAGGACCGCGTAGCCATAGGTGTAGGCCGAGCCTGCCTTCGGGATCAGCCCGGCGAATTCGGCGTAGGAAAACGCGGCCGCGGCGCTCGCGATACCCGCGACGAGAAACGAGATCAGTACCGCCGGTCCGGCCTTCTCGTTCGCGACGGTGCCGGCCAGTGTGAAGATCCCCGCGCCGATGATGCCGCCGACGCCGATGGCGGTCAGCTGCCACAGGCCGAGTGCCCGGGTGAGCTGCTCGCTCGCGGTGCCTTCCGCCTCTTCAATGTGTTCGATCGGTTTACGGCGCAATACGCCTTTTCCCGCGCGCAGCCCCATCGTCATCCCTCCGTACGCTCCGTCGTGGTCCGACGGCGGATCATCATGGACCCTCGGGAGCGACTAAGGAAGGCGACTCCCTAGTACTGTCGGGACTCGCCGGGAGACGTACACGGGAGAGGTGTTCAATCGGCGTCCTCCAGCCGGAATCCGACCTTCAGGCCGACCTGGTAATGGTCGATCTCGCCGTCGACGATATGCCCGCGGACCTGGGTGATCTCGAACCAGTCGAGATTGCGCAGGGTCTCCGAGGCGCGCTTGATGCCATTCTTGACCGCGGCGTCCATGCTCTGCTGGGACGTACCGACGATCTCGGTCACGCGATACGTGCGGTCGGTCACGGTGGTCTCCCTCGTCGGGGCGGCGCTCCGCCCGTCCACTTTCCACCGTGCCTCAGGGCGGCGCGCCCCACCAGCGGAGCGGCGGGCGGTCCGGCGTCCTGGGGCCTGTCCGGCGGATCAGGGGCGGGCAGGGCCTACGGAACGACGGTGACCGGCCAGCGGCCGGCCTTGACCAGCCGCACCGCGACCGAGCCCATGATGCGGTGCCCGGCCGACTCCGAGGCGCCGACCACCACCGCGTCGGCCTTCAGGTCATCGGCCATCTGCACCATGCCGTTGTACGGATCGCCCCGCAGGGTGTGGAACTCCCAGCGCACCTGGTATATCCCCTGCAGCCGCTCGGTCGCCCGGCGGATCTCGGCCATCAGCTCCTCGGCCACCTCGTTCGTGGCATCCATGACCGGCGCCCCCATCGCCGCACCGGCCGGCAGCACCGGCTGGACATAGACCAGCACGAGTTTCGAGGCCTGACGCCGGGCCAGCCCCGCCGCATAGGCGGCGGCGCGCCACGACGAGTCGGAGCCGTCGATGCCGACGACGATGACCTTCGGGCCGTCCGTTCCGCGCTCGAACTGCGCGGCTGCGTTCTCCTCCACACCAGGGAGGTTATCCGCACATGCGTGCTGCCGGGCTCCCGGGCCGCGGCGCCGCCGCGCCGCCGCCGCGCGGCCAGCCGCCCGGCCCCGTCGCCCGGCCCGGTCAGGCGGGAGCCGGCGGCCAGCTGTCCGCCGACAGCACGCCCAGCACATACGCCCTGGCCACCAGCGCCGTACGGCCCTGCACCCGCCAGCGGCGGGCCAGCCGGGTGAGGTGGTAGTTCACCCCGTCGACCGTCAGCCCGAGCGCCGTACCGATCGACGCCGTGGTCGCGCCGCCCGCGGCCAGTGCCAGGATGCGGGCCTCCACCGGGCTCGCCGAGCCCCGCGGCGTCGGCGGCGGAGCGGTCTCGCTGACCCGCAGCAGCGCCAGCAGGGCGGGCGGACGCACCGAAGGATCGCCCACCGGATCGATCGTCAGCTCCCCTTCCCGTACGCTGCCGTCGGAGCCGTCCTGCCAGCGCACCTCGACCGGATAGCGCGACCGGCGCCCCAGCCGCAGGGCCTCGCTGAGCCTGTCGAGCTGCGCCTTCGCACGGGGCTCGAAGAGGTCCAGCAGATTGCGGCCGCGCAGCTGTCCCGGTGCCGCGCCCCACTGGGCGGCCATCGCCGGATTGGCGATCAGCACCTCGCCATGGGCCCGGCACACCGCGATCGGCGTGGGGATACGGTCCAGCAGAATCAGGAAGTAGTTGCGCCAGGGGCCGCCCGCGTACGGCCCGGCCGGGTCCTCCGCGTATCCGCTCACGCAGGGTGCATCGTCCGTGTGCGCCGAGTCCCCGTCCGACGCCCCGTCGGCTGTCCCGTTGTCCATGTTCCCTTCTCCGGTCCGCGCGCAAGAGCGAGCAGCGAAAAACCACTGCACAATCATGCAGTTGTCCGGGCGTGACCTGCGCGTGGGGGCCCTCACGCTGGAGACATGACCGACACCATCGCGCTCCACAGCGACGAACGCGCCGCCGATGACGGCATCCCGGTGGCCGACCTCACGAAGGCCGGGCTCACCCACACGCCCATCCAGCAGTCCATGGACCTCGCCCGGATCCACGGCCCGGTCTTCAAGCGCAAGTTCGGCGACCGCGAGACGCTGTTCCTCTCCTCGCTCGACCTGGTCACCGAGGTCGCCGACGAATCCCGCTTCAGCAAGGGCGTGTCGGTCGTCCTGGAAAACGTCAGAGAGTTCGCCGGTGACGGTCTGTTCACCGCCTACAACGACGAGCCGAACTGGGCCAAGGCACATGAGGTCCTGATGCCGGCCTTCGCGCTCGGCTCGATGCGCACCTACCACCCGGCGATGCTCAAGGTCGCCCGCCGGGTCACGGCCGCCTGGGACCGGCGGGTGGCCGACGGCACGCCCGTCCAGGTCGCCGAGGACATGACCCGGATGACGCTGGACACCATCGGACTGGCCGGCTTCGGCTTCGACTTCGAGTCGTTCTCCCGCGGTGACACCCCGCACCCGTTCGTCGAGGCCATGGTGCGCTGCCTCGAATGGAGCATGAAGAAGTTCTCCCGTGACCCCGACGGCGACCACTCCGCGGCGGACGCCGCCTTCCAGGCCGACGCCGACTATCTCGCGTCCGTCGTCGACGAGGTCATCGCCGCCCGCACGGCGAGCGGCGAGAGCGGCGACGACGACCTGCTGGGCCTGATGCTCGGCGCCCGGGGGCAGGAGGGGGGCGAGGGGCCCACCCTCGACCTCGCCAACATCCGCAACCAGGTCATCACCTTCCTGATCGCCGGTCACGAGACCACCTCGGGCGCGCTCTCCTTCGCCCTCTACCACCTGCTCAAGGACCCGCTCGCGCTGCGCATGGTCCAGCGCGAGGCCGACGAGCTGTGGGGCGACCAGGCCGACCCCGACCCCTCGTTCGAGGACATCGGGCACCTGCCGTTCACCCGCCAGGTCCTCAACGAGGCGCTGCGACTGTGGCCCACCGCCGCCGCCTTCACCCGGCAGGCCCATGAGGACACCCTGCTCGGCGGGCGCTACCCGGTGAAGGCGGGGGAGCTGGTCACGGTGCTCACCCCGATGCTGCACCGCGACCCCGCCTGGGGCGACAACCCCGAACTGTTCGACCCCTCCCGCTTCAGCCCGGAGGCCGAGGCGGCCCGCTCCCCGCATGCGTACAAGCCCTTCGGGACCGGTGAACGCGCCTGCATCGGGCGGCAGTTCGCGCTCCACGAGGCGACCATGCTGCTCGCCCTCCTCGCGCACCGCTACCGCCTGATCGACCACCGCGACTACCAGCTGGACATCAAGGAGACGCTGACCCTCAAGCCCGACGGGTTCACCTTCACACTCGCCGCCCGGACGCCCGCCGACCGGGCCGCGGTCCGCGCCGCGCTGGCCGTGCTCCCCGGCAGCGCCGAGACCACCGGGGACGACGCGGCCACCGACGCGGGCCTGCCGACCCGCGTCCCGCAGGGCACCGGTCTGCTGCTGTTGCACGGCAGCAACTACGGCACCTGCCGCGAGTTCGCCGAGCGGCTCGCCGAGGAGACCACCGGACTCGGCTTCACCGCCGATGTGGCGCCGCTGGACGCCTACGCCGGAACGCTGCCCGCCGACCGGCCGGTCGTCATCGTCGCCGCCTCCTACAACGGCCAGCCCACCGACGACGCGGCCGCCTTCGTCGAGTGGCTGAACACCGCGCAGGACGGCGCCGCCGCGGACCTGCCGTTCGCCGTCCTCGGCGTCGGCGACCGCAACTGGGCCGCCACCTACCAGCACATACCGACCCTCATCGACGACCGGCTCGACGCACTCGGCGCCCACCGGCTGCTGCCGCGCGCCGAGGCCGACGCCTCCGGTGACCTCAGCGGCACCGTCAAGGAGTTCACCGCGGCGCTGCGCACCGAGCTGCTGACGCGGTACGGCGACCCGGCGACCATCGGCGCCGGCCAACCGGCGGCGGAGGACACCGGCTACACCGTCACCGAGATCACCGGCGGCCCGCTGGACGCGCTCGCCGCCCGCCACGACCTCGTCCCGATGACCGTCACCGAGGCCCACGACCTCACCGCGGAGGGCTGGCCGCGGCCCAAGCGCTTCCTGCGGATCGCCCTGCCCGACGGCGTCGACTACCGCACGGCCGACCACCTCGCGGTGCTGCCGGCCAACGCCCCGGACACCGTCGAGCGGGCTGCCCGCGCCCTGGGCGCCGACCCGGACACCGTCCTCGCGCTGCACTCCGGCCGCCGCGCCGGGCGCGACACCCTGCCCGTCGACCGGCCCCTGACGGTGCGCCAACTCCTCACCCACCACCTTGAACTGGGCATGCGGCCCACGCCGGAACAGGTCGCCGTGCTCGCCGCCCACAACCCCTGCCCGCCCGAGCGCCACGCACTGGAGAACCTCGCCGAGGACGACCCGCGCACCCTGATCGAGCTGATCGAGGCGCACCCGGCGCTGAGCGGGGCCCTGCCCTGGCCGGTGCTGCTGGAGCTGCTGCCGCCGCTGCGCACCCGGCACTACTCCCTGTCGTCCTCACCCGCCACCGACGCCCGGCACGCCGATCTGATGGTCTCGCTGCTGCCCGGCGGCACCGGCTCGTCCTACCTGCACGGTGTGCGGCCCGGCGACACCGTGCTGGCTCGCGTCCAGCCCTGCCGCGAGGCCTTCCGCCTGGATGCGGCCGATGACACCCCCGTCATCCTGGTCGCGGCGGGTACCGGCCTCGCGCCCTTCCGCGGCGCCGTCGCCGACCGCGTCGCCGCGGGCCGGCAGTCCCCCGCCCGGCTCTACTTCGGCTGTGACGACCCCACCGCCGACTTCCTGCACGCCGCGGAGTTCGCCGCCGCCGAAGCCGCCGGCGTCATCTCCGTACGCCCCGTCTTCAGCGAACGCCCCGAGAACGGCCACCGCTTCGTCCAGCACCGGATCGCCGCCGAGGCCGCTGAGGTGTGGGAACTGCTGCAGGCCGGCGCGCGGGTGTACGTCTGCGGGGACGGCAGCCGGATGGCGCCCGGTGTACGGGCCGCCTTCCGCGAGCTGCACGGCGCCCGCACCGGTGCCTCGCCGCAGGAATCCGAGGCCTGGCTGCGCGAACTGACCGCCTCCGGCCGCTACATCGAGGATGTGTACGCGGCGGGCTGAGGGCCGTTCCGCGCCTGCGCGGTGGCGATTCCTCTGCCGGGTGGGGGATGCGTCGTCCGTCGGGGGTGGCGCATCGCCTGTCTGCCGCGCGGCGTTTCCCCGGACGGCGCTCCCACCCCCGCCCCCGCCCCCTCCCCCGAAGGGGGCGGGGGCGGGGGTGGGGGTGGGGGGAGGTGGGGTGGATCTTCCGGGCCGTCAGGGCCAAGGTGGGGGTGGTGCGGTCACCGGGGTCGCACCGTTCGTCGGCCGTGACCGGGCCGGCGACCCGACTGGGGGGGAAACGGCATGACCAAAGCCCTGATCATCGGAGGCGGTATCGCGGGAGCGGTGACCGCGATGGCCCTGCAGAAGGCGGGTATCGACGCCGAGATCTTCGAGGCCTATCCGACCGGCGCGGACGATGTCGGCGCCTTTCTCATCGTCTTCGCCAACGGCCTCGAAGCGCTCCGGGTGATCGACGCGCACGGCCCCGTCGTCGACAGCTCCTTCCCGGCACAGCGGGTGGAGTTCATCGGCAACGACGGCACACGACTGGGGGAGCGCCCCATCGCGGGGACCGAAGGGGGCGACGGCCTCGGCCCGCGCACACTACGGCGGGCCACCCTCTACCAGGTGCTGCACCGCGAGGCGACGCGCCGCGGGATCGCGGTACGGCACGGGAAGCGGCTGGTCGCTGCCGAGTCCGTGGACGGCGCCGGCGGCCGGAGGGTCGTCGCGCGCTTCGCCGACGGCAGCCACGCCGAGGGCGACTTGCTGATCGGCGCCGACGGGCTGCACTCCGTCACCCGCGCCCTGATCGACCCGGCCGCCCCGCAACCGCGCTACACCGGCCAGAACACGGTCTGCGGCTATGTCCCCGACGCCGCCGAGGTGCCGCTCGCCCCGGACACCTACACCATGATCTTCGGCAAGCAGGCCTTCTTCGGCTGCACCCGCGCCCCCGACGGCGAGGTCTGGTGGTTCGCCAACGTCCCCGGTACGGAACTTGACCGGGCCGATCCGCCGGCCGTCACCCCGGCCGCCTGGCGGGAGCGGGTCGCCGGGCTCTTCGACGGTGACGAGACCCCGGCCGCCGCCCTCGTCCGCGCCACCGGCGACCGCGTGATCGCCTCCAGCGCCTACGACCTCGCCACCACTCCGGTCTGGCACACCGACACCATGGTCGTCCTCGGCGACGCCGCGCACGCGGCCGCGCCCAACGCCGCCCAGGGCGCGTCCATGGCCATCGAAGACGGCATCGTCCTCGCCAAGTGCCTGCGCGACCGGCCCGATCCGCACAGCGCCTTCGCCGCCTACGAGCAGTTGCGCCGGGAGCGGGTGGAGCAGGTCGTCGCGGCCAGCGCAGGGATGGCCAAGCTCACCGCCTCGGGCACCCCCGGCCGTCCGTCCCGCCCGGAGGCCGCCGAGCGGGGCGGCGCGGGGGCGGACAACTGGCTGACGGGCTACCGGATCGAGTGGTGAGGGCCCGTTGTCAGACCCCTGTGGTCTGCTGGGTGCAGGAGATCGGCGGAGTGCCGATCGGTGTGCGGGGAAGGGCGCCATGACCACGACTGCCGAGGACATCCCACTGGCACCGGACGCGGCCTGGCTGGAGGAGCGGTTCGGGGCGGGCTCGCTCTGGCGGCCCGCCGAGGCCGAGTTGCCCGAGGAGCTGACCCACCGGCAGTCGCGGGAGTTCCTGACCACCGTCGGATTTCCCGCGGTCCGGATCGACGCCATCGGGTTCGACGCGACGCATCTGCTGGCGGACGACGGCGATGCGCTGCACCCCTTCGACGCCGACGAGCTGTACGGGGAGCGCTACCCGGACGATGACTCGGACCCGGTCAACTTCTGCTTCTCGTTCGGCAGTTGTGGCGACCAGATGCTGATGCTCGACGGTGAAGTCGGCGGCATCGACCACTACGACCCCAACGGCTGGGACCACGGCGCCGGTTATCAGGGCGCCGCGGCCTCGTCGCTGCCCGGTCTGGCCGCCCTGCTCGGACTGATAGCCGAGCGCAGCGCCGAGCTGGGCGCGGACGACCGGGAGGTGGCCCGCGCCGCCGTGGCGGCGCTGCGTGAGCGGATGTGCGGTCATGATCCGGCGGTGGAGGAATCGCCCTTCTGGAGAACGGCGTTCTGGTTCAGGGCGGAGTGAGCACGCCTCATTCCTCGTCTCATTCCTCGGTCCGAAGGCTCTCTCCGGACGGCCCGGCCGCGCCCGGGAGGTGGACGACCAGCAGGGCGATCCCGGCGAGGGTGACATTGCGGGTGGCCGCTTCCAGCCCGTTCCAGGCCTCCGACTGCCACATGGCGAACCACTCGCCCCCGATGGCGAGGAAGCCCGCACCGAAGAGAAGGAGGAGCATCAGCAGGCCGGCGGTGCTGACCAGCCGGGCCCTGGCGAGACCGTTCCGGCGTCGTATGCCCAGGGCCCACAGCGCGGTGGCCACGATCAGGGTCAGCGCGGTGAGCGTTTCCCAGGCGATGATGCCCAGATACGCGGCGTCCTGCAGGGTTCGGGAGGTGATGGCCCGACCCATCAGGTCCGGGTCCTTGAAGGTGGTGTCCATGGCCAGGACATGCCGGACGAACTGCTGGTTGGTGCCGAAGTCGGTGATGTTGCCGAAGGCGACGAGGGCGATGTAGAGCGCGACGATGCCCGTGAGCGTGGCCGCCGCGAGCGACAGCCCGGTGTGCGGAATCCGGCGGGTGGAGCTTTTGTCGGACATGGGTCCTCCCCGAGTTGGTTGTGTTGTCCGATCTTTGCTTATCCGCCTCCACCCCGTGGGTCCCGCGGTGCGCAACTCCCGTACGCTGCTCCCCGATCGGCCGGGTGACCACCGGTCGATCGGCCGTTCGGGCGAGTGCCCGGACGCCGGATACCTAGGGGAAGCGGGGCACATGAACGGAAAGCGGTGTGTGGGAACGGTCGCCGTCGCGGCGGCGGCAGTGATCGCGGTGACCGGTCCGGCGGGCGCCGAGCCGGCCGGCACGACATACGGCACCAGCACGTCCGTGGGCGTCCACAACGCCTATGAGAAGGAGAAGTACCCCTACTTCGCGGATGCCCTGGACTCCGGCGCCGCACTGCTCGAACTCGACCTCTGGACCAACGGCCTGGGCCGGTCCTTCCGGGTCTCGCACAGCAACCCGCTGGGCAACAACAGCAACTGCGAGGGCGCCGCGAACGCCTCAGAGCTGCGCACCAAGGACCGCAACCAGGACTTCGCCGGGTGCCTCGCCGATGTGAAGGCCTGGCACGACGCCCACCCCGGCCACCGTCCGATCCTGTTCAAGATCGAGATGAAGGACGGCTTCAACGCCAAGGGCGGCCGCGGCCCCGCCGAGTTCGACGCGCTGGTGCGCGAGAAGCTGGGCGACGCCGTCTACGGCCCCGGCGACCTCACCGCCGGACACGCCACCCCCGACGAGGCGGTGCGGGCGGGCGGCTGGCCCTCGCGTGCCGATCTGGCCGGCAAGTTCCTGATCGAGCTGATACCCGGCACCGTCGAGGAGAAGAACCCCTTCGACAAGCTGTGGACGGACGTGGAGTACGCCGGGCACCTCAAGGACCTCGCGGCACGGGGGCAACTGGACCGGTCGACGGCCTTCCCCGCGGTGCACGGCGCCGCTCCCGGTGACCCCCGCGAGCGCTACACGGACCCCGCGCTGCGCCCTTGGTTCGTGGTCTTCGACGGTGATGCCGCGACCTATCTGAACGGCAGTATCGACACCGCCTGGTACGACACCCGGCACTACCTGCTCATCATGACCGACGCCCACAACGTGCCGCCGGTCATCGACGGCACCCGCCCGACCGAGGCGGAGGCCCTGGCCCGGGTCAGGCAACTGGCCGCCGCGCACGCGAGCTTCGCCACCGCAGACTGGTATCCGCTGCCGTCCGTCCTCAAGACCGTGGTGCCGCGGGGGGCCTGACGCCGGACGCGTCGGCCCGGGCGCGGGGCTGCGGGGGCCACGGGCCCGGCTCCGCGGTCGCCCGCCGGTAGAGCGCGGCCACGTCCTCGCCGAACCGGCTGCTGTACGAGACGAGGTTGTCGCCGCCCTCGTTGAGACCGCCGATCACACCGATCAGCGCACCGGTCCCGGTGGCCGGGTTGACGTCGGTGAGCATCGGCCCGCCGCTGGTCCCGTTGGGGAACCCCCGGCAGGTGAAGCGGAGTTGGGCCGGGCCCTGGGCGTCCGCCGTGTGCCGGCAGCTGACCGGGGTGTCCTGGTCCTCGGGGTATCCGGTCAGCTGCGCGGGGCGCCCGGCCGGCGCGTCGAAGCGGATCCGTTCGGCGCCGGTGAGGTCCGCTATCCGGCCGCCGGCCCGTCCCGCTCTGCGCATCCGCAGGAACGCCACATCGTGGTCGGGGTCCCGGTCGCGGATCCAGCGCGGGTCGACATGGATCCGGGTCGGCACCCACAGGCCGTACGGCGCGATCCCGTCGTGCATTCCGGGCGCGAACACCAGCCGGGTCCGGAAGCCGCCGTCGTGCACACAGTGCGCCGCGGTGACGATGAGGTCGCCCGCCGGGGACTGCACCACGCTGGCCGTGCAGTGGTGGGCCGGGGTGCCGTCGGCGGCGGGGGAGAAGAGCGCGCCGATCGCCGGGGAGGGGGCCGCCGGGACCGCCAGCAGGGGCCGGGACGCCGTCGGCGGGGCGGCCATGACACCGCTGTGCCGCGCTGCCACCGGCGGGCCCGGCCGCTCCGTGTAGGGACCGGCGAGCACCGCGGCGGCGGCTTGGTCGCCGTCGGCCCGGGTCGCCGTATAGGAGCCGGTGGCGGTGTCCCCGGGGGCCAGGAACGGATCGCGCGACGGGGATCCCAGCGCCAGGACCGTGCCGCCCATGACCACGGTCAGTACTCCGAGCGCGAGGGTCACCCGCAGCGGAACGCCCTCCCGGCCGCGGCCGGTGCACGCCGGCCCGCCGGGACCCGGGCAGACCTCGGGCGCCGGTGCCCCGGCGTCCCCGGCCGCCCGGCCGGCGTTGTCCGCCGGCACGGTCCCGCGTTCGCTCGTCTCCACTCAGCCGCCGCCTCGCCGCATCAGCCGGCGACACCCCGTCGGATGCAGGGGCGACACCGGATCCAGACATTTCACCCAGTCTGATGCAGGGGTGGCCGCTGTGGTTCGGTCACCCGGGCGCCTCATTCCGCACGGGCGGCGAAAAGCAGGGAGAAAGCCGCACCGGAGCACCCCCGTTCGACCCGCGATCCGGGGGCCCGGCGGGCCGGGCGCACCGGACGAGGTGACGGGGTCGCCCGGCCGCTTTCCGCTAGGCCGGTCGGGTGACCCGCGCGCTGTTGCCGGACCTGCCGGCCGGCCTCATGCCGCCCGCCGCAGTCGCCGTCCCGCGAGGTTGTGCCCGATCAGCGTCTCGGCCAGGCCGGCCTCGTTCGGGAAGTCCATCGGCACGATGCCCAGGCCCGTCCAGCCGCTGCCTTCCGAGCCCGTGAGCAGCTTCTTGACCTGCGGGTTGAGGCGGTCCGCGTTGGAGCGGGGCGGGAGCAGGGCGGCGGTGCTGACGTAGTTGACGAACAGCTTGCCGGGCTGGGTGACGGCCTTGCGGAACTGGGCCTCGATCTTCGGGTACTTCCCGAACGGCTCCGCCATGTAGTCGTCCTGGATGTCGAACAGCTGCGGATCGGCGTAGCGGACGCCGCCCAGGCCGTCGGAGTCCGCCAGCAGGACGACCTTGCCGCGGGCCTGGCCGAGCGTCGGGAGTCCGGCGTCCAGCCGGAAGAGCGACCGGTAGCCCTTGTCGTCCAGATAGATGCCGAAGATCCGGCGGAACTCCTCGGCGGAGACCTCCGAGTACTCCTGCTTGACCCGCATCAGCACCGTCTCGGAGGGGTGTGCCCGGAGGAACGCCCGGCAGGCGTTGAGCACATCGCCGAACATCAGCTCCTGGTAGAAGGCGCCGTGATGGATGGCGAAAACGTTGTCGATGGCCCGGCAGCGGACGTCCAGGAAGCGTATTCCGGAGGCCAGTTGGGCGTCAATGGAGGTGTTCTGGCAGGCCACCCAGGGGCCGCCCAGCCGGGCGCCGGAGTCATGGGTGCCGGGGATCGTCAGCCGCTGGACCGGGGTGCCGTCGCCGAGCGCCGCCATCCAGTCCGCCACGGACACGGCGGACGCCCTGCGTTGTGCGGCGCCGGCCGTGAACTGCCCGCTGCCGACGCCCGCCAGCACCCCGGCGGCCGACAGTCCGGCCGCGCCCCTGAGGAATCCCCGTCGATCCAGCACCGGTCCCATGCCGCTTCCCCTGCCCGTCGCGTCTGCGTACGTGCGCACCGGCCGTCCGGTGCGAACATGCGGTCGGGGCATCGAACCACATCGCGCGCGGACGCGGCACCCGGCCGGCGGACCCGGGGGTCACACCGGCCGGGAAGCGGCGGATATCAGACCCGGAAGGACAGCGACAGCGCGAAGCGGTCCGCGCTGTCGGTCCACCAGTTCTTCAACTCCAGTCCGGCCGCGGCGAGTTCGGCACGCACGCCTTCGTGGCGGAACTTCGCCGAGACCTCGGTGCGCACCTCCTCGCCCGCGGCGAAGGTCACCGCCAGGTCCACCCCGGGGATCTTGACGGTCAGATCCTTACGGGCCCGCAGCCGCATCTCGATCCACTCCTGTGCGGTGTTCCACAGGGCGACATGGTCGAAGTCCGCCGGGTCGAAGTCCCCGCCCAGCTCACGGTTGATGACCTCCAGGACGTTCTTGTTGAACGCCGCCGTCACCCCCTGCGGATCGTCGTAGGCGGCGACGAGCGTGGCCTCGTCCTTGACCAGGTCGGTGCCGAGCAGCAGGGCGTCGCCCGGGGACAGCATGTCGTGCACGGAGTGCAGGAACGCGGAGCGCTCCTCGGGGAGCAGATTGCCGATGGTGCCGCCGAGGAAGGCGAGCAGCCGCGGGCCGGGTGTCGTGGGGAGCTCCATGCCCTGCTGGAAGTCGGCGACCAGTGCGTGCACGGTCAGGCCGGGGTGCTCGCTGAGCAGCGCCTCGCCCGCCGCGGCCAGCGCGGATTCGCTGACGTCGATCGGCAGGTAGGTGTGCAGTCCGGTCAGCGCGCCGATGAGATGGCGGGTCTTGTCGGACGAGCCGGACCCCAGCTCGATCAGGGTGCGGGCCTGGGTGGCCGCGGCGATGTGGTCGGCGCGGGTGAGCAGGATCTCCCGCTCGGCCCGGGTCGGGTAGTAGTCGGGCAACTTGGTGATGTCCTCGAACAGCTCGCTGCCGCGGGCGTCGTAGAACCATTTGGGCGGCAGTTGTTTGGGGGTGCGGGACAGGCCCTCGGTGACATCGGCGCGCAGCGCGGCCGCGGTGGCGTCGGCAGGGAGGGTGCGGGTGATGCTGAGGCGGCTCACGTGGCGGGCTCCTTGAGCGGGGTGAGGTGGACCTCGGTCCGGGTGGCGCGCAGCAGGGTGCGGTCGGGGACCTCGGTCCAGTGGGGGGAATCGTCGTACGGTTCGGAGGCGACCACCGTGCCGCCCTCGGGAAGGGCCAGATGACACAGCGTGTCGCCCCAGGTGGTGGCGGCGATGGTGGTGCCGTCGGTGAGCAGCAGATTGAGCCGGGAGCCGGGCGCGGCCGCGGCGACCGCCGTGACGGTGCCGGCCAGCGCGTCGCCGAGCTCGTCGCCGCGCGCGAGCCGGTGCAGGACCAGTGCCCACAGGAACGCCGCGTCGCAGCGGGCCGGCAGCCGCAGCAGCTCCTCCGGGGGCAGCTCCGCGGCGAGCGGGGCGAGCGCGTCCGGCCAGCCGGCCACCGCGCCGTTGTGGCTGAACAGATAGCGGCCGGTGGCGTACGGCGCGGCCGCGGCCTCGGCGTCCGCACCGGCCACGGTGGCGTCCCGTACGGCGGCGAGCAGCGCGCCGGTGCGCACCACCCGCGCCAGGTCGGGCAGCAGCTCGTCGCCCCAGATCGGCCCGGCCCGCCGGTAGCGCGCGGGCACCGGGTCGCCGGGCGCGTACCAGCCGACGCCGAACCCGTCCGCGTTGACCGTGCCGTGCCGCTGACGGCGGGGCGCCCATGACTGCCGGTGGAGGCTGTGGGGCGGGGCGAGCAGAACCTGGCCGAAGGGTATCTCCGGTCCCAGATAAGCAAGATGACGGCACATCAGACAACGTCCTCCCGCGGCGCCGGAGTCGCGGGCCTCATGCGTCCGCCGCCGTCGGGTCGGCGTCCCGGGCGGTACGGAACCCGGAGAAGATCTGCCGCCTGACGGGCAGGTCCCAGTTGCGGAAGGTGCCCCGGCAGGCGACCGGGCCGACCGCGAACGAACCGCCGCGCAGGACCTTGTACTCGTCGCCGAAGAACACCTCCGAGTACTCCCGGTAGGGGAAGGCGGCAAAGCCCGGATACGGCAGGAAGTCGCTCGCCGTCCACTCCCACACATCGCCCAGCAACTGCCGGATGCCGAGCGGCGACTGTCCGTCCGGGTAGCTGCCGATGGGGGCGGGCCGCAGATGCCGCTGGCCCAGGTTGGCATGCGCCGGTGTGGGGTCCTCGTCGCCCCAGGGGTAGCGCCTGGACCGCCCGGTCGACGGGTCGTGGCGGGCGGCCTTCTCCCACTCGGCCTCGGTCGGCAGCCGCCGGCCGGCCCAGCGGGCGTAGGCGTCCGCCTCGTACCAGCTGACATGCAGCACCGGCTCGTCCGGCGGCACCGGCTCGGTCACCCCGAACCTCCGTCGCAGCCACTGGCCGCCGTCGCGCTTCCAGAAGAGCGGTGCCCGCAGCTTGTGCTCCTGCACCTGCGCCCAGCCGGCTGCGGCCCACCAGCGTGGCTCCTCGTACCCCCCGGCCTCGATGAACCGCTGGTAGGCGCCGTTGCTGACCGGTGTGGTGTCGATCAGGAAGGCGGGCACCAGCCGGCGGTGGGCGGGCCGTTCGTTGTCCAGCGCCCAGGGCTCGGCGGAGGTGCCCATGGTGAACGGGCCGCCGGGTACCAGGACTTCGGCCGGCAGGATGTCGTCGGAGGCGGGCGGCGGTTCGGGCGCGGTGAGCACGGCCGGGCCGGTGCGCAGCTGGTGGGTGATGAGCATGGTCTCGTCGTGCTGCTGCTCATGCTGCGCGATCATGCCGAAGGCGAAACCGGAGTCGAGCAGCGGACCGCCGTGCAGCGGGGTGCTCTCCAGGATGTCCAGCACCCGGCCGCGGACCTCGGCGACATAGCCGTGCGCCTCGTCGGGTGCCAGCAGGGGCAGTGCGGGGCGCTCGGACCGGGGGTGCTCGAAGGCGTCGTAGACGGAGTCGATGTCCGGACGCAGCGCGTCCCGGCCGCCGACGGTGCGCAGCAGCCACTGCTCTTCCTGGTTGCCTATGTGTGCCAGGTCCCAGACCAGCGGGGACATCAGGGGGGAGTGCTGGGCGACGAGGTCGGGATGCTCGACGCAGGTGGTCAGCAGGCGGGTGCGGTCGCGGGCGGCGAGCAGCGCCGAGGCCGCGCGCTCACGGAGGAGCTCGGGATCGATGGTCACTGGCTGTCCTTCCCAACGATGAGATCGCCCTCCGCGGCGTACAGGGCGTCGAGATGGTCGTCCGCGGGGCAGCGGCCGCGTGCCACATAGCGTTCGGTGAACTCCGCGACCGCCGCGCGCACCTCGGGGGAGGCCCCCAGGCGCGGCAGGGCCTCCTGCGCGGCGGCGAAACAGGCCACCGCGGCGGTGTGCAGCTCCGGGTCGGTCAGCGCGCCGCGGGCCGCGTGCCGCCACAGCGGGTTGCGCGGCGCGGGGCGGGCACCGGCCGTCTCCGCCAGGGGTTTGACGATGCGGTACGCCCGCTCCGTCGCCTCCGGGTCGTCGAACAGCGCGGTCGTGACGGCCAGTGGCACGATCCACCCGGAGTCGCCCGACTGCGCGTCGATCATGCGCAGCTCCAGATGGCCGCGCGGCCGTACGGGCGGGAAGAGCGTGGTGACGTGGTAGTCCAGATCCTCCTGGGTGGGCGGTCTGGGGACGCCGGTACGGATCCACTCGCGGAAGGTGAGTCCCTCCGGGGCGTCCCAGCGTCCGTCCTCGGAGCGGACGCACATGACCGGTGCGTCCAGGACGTAGCGCACCCAGGCGGTGCGCGGATCCGGCCCCGGGGGAGGGGCGAGCGTACGGTCCGGATCGAGCTGCGACCAGATGACCTGGCGGGTGGTGCGGTAGCCGGTGGGGCAGCCCTCACTGGTGGGTGAGTTGGCGAACGCCGCGGCCAGCACCGCGCCCAGCAGATGGGCCAGCAGCCAGCGCCTGCCGTACCCGAGCGGCCCGGGTTCCTCGTAGCCGGCGTCCACACACACCTGCACGGACGCGGTGGCGCACATCATGGACCGCCCGGCGGAGCCCCAGCGGTCGAAGTACGCCTCCATGGCGTTGTAGCGGGGGTCGGTCAGCACCCGCCGAGGGGGATGCCACGGATTGTGGCCGTGGCCGGCCAGGCCCAGGCCCATGGCCAGCATGGCGGGCCGGACCAGCGCGAGATCGGCGGTGACCGCCTCGATGCAGTCGGTGAGGGAGGCGGCGGGCAGCGAGCTGAGCTCCAGCTGGCCGCCGGGTTCGAAGGTCAGCAGGGAGGTGAGGGGCAGTGCGCGCAGAGCGGTGGCCGCGCTGCGCAGCCGGTCAGGTTCGACCGGACATCGGGGGTTGCGCGCATCATGGACCAGCCACTCGATCTCGACGCCGATACGGCGCGGCGGGCCCGTCTTGAAGCATATTCCGCGCAGGTGAGCTTCCAGCTCCGCTTCCGTTACTGCAGGCCGTACGGGCATGGAATCCCTCTCCCTCGTGGGGTGGCGGCAGGATTGCCGCCCTCCACCTAATCTGCTGCGGGCGATGCGCTCAAGGGCGCGTTTCGTGCAGCGGACGGCGGGACGGGCTCCCACCGGGCGAGGGGGACGGCCGGGCCCGGAGACCCCCGGACGGTGCCGCGGCGCCTCCTCGGCGCCAGGACGGGCTTCCTGCCCGCCGCCCGGCCCCGGGACCGTACCGGCGAGCGGCGGACGGGGCCGGGGGAGGGGTACGGCCGTTCGAGTGAGTGCGGCGCGGGGCGCGGTTTGCCGCCTCGGCGGCCCGGCGCGTCGGCGCCCGGTGTCACTGCCGGTAGCCCGCCAGGAAGCGTCCGATCCGGCTGATCGCCGCGTCCAGGTCATCGGCGCGCGGGAGGGTGAGGATGCGGAAGTGGTCCGGGCGCGGCCAGTTGAAGCCGGTGCCCTGGACGACCTGGATCTTCTCCCGCAGCAGCAGATCGAGGACGAACTTCTCGTCGTCGTGGATCTTGTGTACGGCGGGGTCGAGGCGGGGGAAGGCGTAGAGCGCGCCCTTGGGCTTGACGCAGGAGACGCCCGGGATCTCGTTCAGCCGCTCCCAGGCCCGGTCGCGCTGCTCGTGCAGCCGGCCGCCCGGCAGCACCAGGTCCTGGATGCTCTGCCGGCCGCCGAGCGCCGCCTGGATGGCGTACTGCGCGGGTGCGTTCGGGCACAGCCGCATGGAGGCGAGGGTGCCCAGGCCCTCCAGATAGTCGGCGGCGTGCTGCTTGGGGCCGGAGACCACCAGCCAGCCGGAGCGGAATCCGGCCACGCGGGAGGACTTCGACAGTCCGCTGAACGTCAGGCAGACCAGGTCGGGAGCGAGTACCGCGGCGTGGTGGTGGACCGCGTCGTCGTACAGGATCCGGTCGTAGATCTCGTCGGCGAAGACCATCAGCCCGTGGCGCCGGGCGAGATCGAGCATGCCGTCGAGCAGCTCGCGCGGATAGACCGCGCCGGTCGGGTTGTTGGGGTTGATGATGACCATCGCCCGGGTCCGGTCGGTGATCTTCGAGGCGAGGTCGGCCAGGTCCGGCAGCCAGTCGGCGGACTCGTCGCAGAGATAGTGCACGGGCTTGCCGCCCGCGAGGGAGGTGACCGCCGTCCAGAGCGGGAAGTCGGGGGCCGGGATGAGGACCTCGTCGCCGTCGTCGAGGAGGGCCTGCACGGCCATCGAGACGAGTTCGGAGACGCCGTTGCCGAGGTAGATGTCATCGACACCGACGTCGGGCATCCCGTTCTGCTGGTAGTGCTGGGCCACCGCGCGGCGGGCCGGGAGGATGCCCCGGGACTCCGTGTAGCCGTGTGCGCGGGACAGATTGCGCATCACGTCCTGGAGGATCTCGTCGGGGCACTCGAAGCCGAACAGCGCCGGATTGCCGGTGTTCAGCCGCAGCACGCTGTGGCCCGCCTCCTCCAGCGCGTCCGCGTGCTCGATCACCGGCCCGCGGATCTCGTAGCAGACGTCGGCCATCTTGCTGGACTGCTTGAACTGCATGCGGTGGCCTCCCGGGTCCTCGCTCACCGCGCGGCGCGGCAGCACTCGTTAACACCGTACTTGGTTTTACCAAGTTGGGACTTGGAAAGTCCAACCTCTGTCTATGCTGGTGTCATGCCGCGCCGAAGCTATGACCAGTACTGCGCCGTCGCCCGAGCCCTGGACGCCGTCGGCGACCGCTGGACGCTCCTGATCGTCCGGGAACTGCTGGGCGGCCCCCGGCGCTACACCGATCTGCACGCCGATCTGCCGGGCGTCAGCACCGACATGCTCGCCTCCCGGCTCAAGGACATGGAACGGGACGGTCTGGTCACCCGCCGCCGGCTCGCCCCGCCCGGAGCCGCCTTCGTCTATGAGCTCACCGCCCGCGGGCGCGCGCTGCTGCCCGCGCTCACCGCCCTCGCCGACTGGGGCGCCCCCGCCCTCGGCGAGCGGCGCCCGACGGACGCGATACGGGCCCACTGGTTCGCGGTGCCTCTCATGGCGAGGCTGGCCGGGCACTTCACGGACGGTACCGACGTGATCGACATCGCCCTCGACGAGGGCGAGTTCCATGTCGTCCTCGGGAGCGGCGGGCCGGAATCCTGCGCCCCGGACGGCGGGGCCGGGTACGCGGACGGCCCGGCCGAGCGCCCCGACGTCCGTTTGCGGATGGACACCGCGACCTGTGCCGATATCGCGTACGATCGCCTCTCCCTCGCACTGGGAATCGAATCCGGCCGGATCGCGGTCACGTTGCCCGAGGGATCCGGCGAACGGCAGCGACGGAAGAGGACGACAACGGCATGACGACGCGCCCCCTGGCGGTCTTCGACCTGGACGGCACGCTCGCCGACTCCACCCACCGGCAGCATCTGCTGCAGCGCACCCCACGTGACTGGAAGGCCTTCTTCGCGGCGGCCACCGAGGATCCTCCCCTCGCCGAGGGGGTGGCCCTGGCGCTGCGCAGCACCGAGGACTGCGAGGTCGTCTATCTGACGGGCCGGCCGGAGCGCTGCCGACGGGACACCCTGGCCTGGCTCGCTCGACACGGCCTGCCCAAGGGCCGGTTGTGGATGCGCCCCAACAGCGACCGGCGCCCGGCGCGGCACACCAAGCTGGAGATCCTGCGCCGGATCGCCCGCAACCGGGAGATCCGCCATGTCGTGGACGACGACGAACTCGTCTGCGACGCCTGCGAGGAGGCCGGCTTCCGGGTGGTACGGGCCCGATGGGCCACCCCGTCCGACACCCTGCGGGACGCCCAGCAGCGGGCCGGACGGACGTAGCCGCCCGGGGGCCGTCGGTCCACCGGCCCGGCTTGCAACGGGTCCGGGGTGCGGACCGGCCGGCCCCGCCCGCCCTGATCGCGCCCGTTCGGCCGAACTGACGGTACATCAGTAATGAAGCCGGGTAGCGCTCGGGAAATGGATCATGCATCAGGAACCCGGGCGCGCACCGGACTTGCCCTCCTGCTGGCCGTGGCCCTGCTCACCGGGCCCTGGGCGCCGGCGGCCGCGGCGACGAAGGACCCGAGGAGCGGCGGGCGTACCGGCTCGGCCTGGCTGCCCTACTGGGGCAATGTCGACGCCGCCTACCGCGACGCGCTGCGGCACGCCTCCCAGCTCCACACCGTCAGCCCCTTCTGGTACGAGACCTCCGACGACACCACCGTCAAGGGGCACCAGGGCGCCGGACGGCACGACATCATCGACGGACTGCACGACGCCGGTATCGATGTCGTGCCCACCGTGACCGAGACCCTCGGCGCCGAGAAGATGGCCGAGCTGATGCATGACCCGCAGCGGCGGCGGGACCATGTCGACACCCTGCTGGATCTGGTCGAGAGCCGGTCCTACGACGGGATCGACCTGGACTACGAGGCGATGGCCCTCACCGGTGACCGGGAGACCCGCGACCGGGTGCGGACCGGATACAACACGCTCGTCAAGGAGCTGTGCGCGCGGCTGCACGACCGTGACAAGCAGTGCGTGGTCACGGTGCTGGCCCGGGTGCGCGGCAGCGGCCAGGCCTTCGACTACGAGCGGCTCGGCGGAGTCGTCGACCGGTTCCGCATCATGGGCTACGACCTGCACTGGTCGGGCGGCGAGGCGGGCCCGCTCTCCGCCAAGGACTGGTACGACGAGTTTCTGCGCTACGCCACCGACACCGTCCCCCGGCACAAGATCGAGGTGGCCTTCCCGGGCTACGGCTGGGACTGGATCAGCGGGGTCACCGGCCATGCGGCCCATGTGACCTGGAAGGAGGCCGAGGCGCTGCGCGAGCGGGAGGACGCGGAGTACCTCTTCGACGAGGAGTCCGGCACCCCGCACTTCACCTATCGCAAGGACGGTGAGGAGCACGAGGTCTGGTACCAGGACGGGCGCGGGGTCCGCGAGCAGCTGCCGCTGCTGAGGAAGTACGGGGTGCGGGGCACCGGCCTATGGGCGCTCGGGTTCGAGGACCCGGACTACTGGTCCGCGCTCCGCGGCGAGTAGCCGCAGCGCCGCCTCGGACGGTGAGTCCTGCGCCGCGGTGTACATCAGCACGCCCTGCCCGGAGCCGTCCGGGGTCTGCATCATCTCGAAGTCCAGCTCCAGGTCGCCCACCAGCGGATGGTGGAACCGCTTGGTCCCGAAGGTGCAGTTGTGGACGACATGACGTGCCCACAGGCTGCTGAACTCGCTGCTCTTCATCGACAACTCGCCGATCAGCTCGGCGAGTTGCTGGTCATCGGGGCGCTGCCCCGCGGTCACCCGCAGGGCGGAGACGGCCCGCCGGGTCTCCTCGTCGCGGTCCGGGTACAGCTCGCGGGTGTGCGGGTCGAGAAAGAGCAGCCGCTGGGCGTTGGGACGGTCCTGGGGGCGGCCGGGGCTGTCGAAGTCGAGGTGCCCGGCGGTCAGGGCGTGCCCCAGGCGGTTCCACGCCAGGATCTCGTAGCGCGGTCCGAGCGCGAGGGCCGGTACGTCCGCCACGGCGGCGAGCAACTGCCGTACGCCGGGGCGGACCTTGTCATGGCGCACCGCGGGGCGGCGGGGTGCCGCGCCGGGGCGGGCCAGCGCGCGCAGATGTGCCCGCTCGTCGGCGGTCAGCCGTAGTGCGCGGGCCAGTGCGTCCAGTACCCCTTCCGAGGCCTGGTGGCTCTGTCCCTGTTCGAGGCGCGTGTAGTACGCGACGCTGACGCCGGCCAGCTGGGCCAGCTCCTCGCGGCGCAGTCCGGGGACGCGCCGGCGGGTCCCGTAGCGGACCAGCCCGACGTCCTCCGGCTGCAGCCGGGCGCGGCGGGTGCGCAGAAAGTTTCCCAGCTCGGCGGGGAAGTCCATGGCGGGGGTGTCCATGCGGGCCAGTCTCCGCCATCGGGCGGACGGGAGCCTGACCCTGTCAGGAGCAGGGTCCGGTGGCCGTTTCCCTGACGAGGCCCGGGGTGCGCGCGGTGGTGTGGCGGAGACTGTTCCCTCAGGGATACCGACCGCTTAGTATGTCGCTGGCGAGGGGCCGGTGTGCCCTCCGCCCCACCCGCGTATCCAATTCTGTGGAGGCACCAGGTGAAGGCATGGCGCGTACACGCGAACGGTGAGCCGCGTGCAGTGATGCGGCTGGAGGAGGTGCCGGACCCGCAGCCGGGGCCGGGACAACTGCTGCTGCGGGTGCGGGCCGCCAACATCAACTTCCCGGACGCGCTGCTGTGCCGCGGCCAGTACCAGGTGCGGCCGCCGCTGCCGTTCACCCCGGGCGTCGAGATCTGCGGCGAGGTGCTCGCCGTGGGGGAGGGCGCGGCTGGTGAGACCGGGGCACGGGTGCTGGCGCAGCCGCCGCTGCCGGACGGCGGCTTCGCCGCACGCGTGGTCGTCGACGCGGCGACGGTACGCCCGGCCCCCGAGGCCCTGGACGACGCCGAGGCCGCGGCCCTGCACATCGGCTACCAGACCGGCTGGTTCGGACTGCACCGCCGGGCCCGGCTCCAGGCCGGCGAGACGCTGCTCGTGCACGCCGCGGCGGGTGGTGTCGGCAGTGCCGCCGTACAGCTCGGCAAGGCCGCGGGTGCGACGGTCATCGGCGTGGTGGGCGGTGCGGACAAGGCCCGGGTCGCCCGCGAACTGGGCTGTGATGTCGTCCTCGACCGGCGCACCGACGACCTCGTCGCCGCCGTGAAGGAAGCCACCGGCGGCCGCGGCGCGGATGTGGTCTACGACCCGGTCGGCGGTGAGGCGTACGCCAAGTCCGTCAAGTGCATCGCCTTCGAGGGCCGGATCGTCGTCGTCGGCTTCGCCGGCGGAGCCATCCCCACCCCGGCCCTCAACCACGCGCTGGTGAAGAACTACGCGATCCTCGGCCTCCACTGGGGCCTGTACAACACCAAGGACCCGGCCGCCGTCGACGCCTGCCACGAGGAGCTCACCAAGCTCGCCGCCCAGGGCGTCATCAAGCCGCTGATCGGCGGACGGGTTCCGCTGGCAGAGGCCGCCGATGCCGTCCAGCGGGTCGCCGACGGCACCTCCGTCGGCCGGCTCGTGGTGGTCCCCACACCGGAGGAGGCCCGATGACGGACGCCGACGACCTGCGCCGGCGCACCGCCGAGCTGCTCGCCGCACATCCTCCCGCCACCACCGACCGGCTGGAGTTCCTGCGGGCCCGCTTCGACGCCGGGCTCGCCTGGGTCCACTTCCCCGAGGGCCTCGGCGGGCTGGACGCGCCGCGCTCCCTGCAAGCGGTCGTGGACGCCGAACTGGAGGGCACCGGCGCCCCCGACAACGACCCCGGCCGGATCGGCATCGGCCTCGGCATGGCCGCGCCCACCATCCTGCGCTTCGGCACCGACGAGCAGAAGCAGCGCTTCCTGCGTCCCCTGTGGACCGGCGAGGAGGTGTGGTGCCAGCTGTTCAGCGAGCCCGGTGCCGGCTCCGACCTGGCGGCGCTGGCGACCCGCGCGGTACGCGAGGGCGGGGCGGAGGCCGGGACCGGGGGAGACTGGATCGTCGACGGACAGAAGGTCTGGACGTCCAGCGCGCATCTGGCCCGCTGGGCGATCCTCATCGCCCGCACCGACCCCGACGTGCCCAAACACCGCGGCATCAGCTACTTCGTGTGCGATATGACCGACCCCGGTGTCGAGGTGCGTCCGCTGCGGCAGATCACCGGCGAGGCCGAGTTCAACGAGGTCTTCCTCACCGGCGTCCGGATCCCCGACGCCCATCGCCTCGGTGCGGTCGGCGAGGGCTGGAAGGTCGCCCAGACCACGCTGATGAACGAGCGGGTCGCCATCGGCGGCGCCCGCGCCCCCCGCGAGGGCGGCATGATCGGCATCGCCGCCGCCGACTGGCGCGCCCGCCCCGAACTGCGCACCCACGATCTGCACCAGCGGCTGCTGAAGCTGTGGGTGGAGGCCGAGGTCGCCCGGCTGACGGGCGAGCGGCTGCGCCAGCAGCTCACCATGGGCCAGCCAGGCCCCGAGGGCAGCGGAATGAAGCTGGCCTTCGCCCGGCTCGCCCAGGAAATCAGCGGCTGGGAGGTGGAGTTCCTCGCCGAGGACGGACTGACCTACGACGACTGGACGATGCGCCGCCCCGACGGCGTCGACTTCACCGGCCGCGAGGCCGGCTACCGCTACCTGCGCGCCAAGGGGAACTCCATCGAAGGAGGCACCTCGGAAGTGCTGCTCAACATCGTCGCCGAACGTGTGCTGGGGCTGCCGCCCGAGCCGCGCACCGACAAGGACGTCGCGTGGAAGGACCTCCCCCGATGAACGACGGGACCACCCTGCCCGGCGCCGACCCCGACCTCCTGTACTCCGAGGACGAGGACGCACTGCGCGCCGCCGTACGGTCGCTGCTCGCCGACCGCAGCGATCCGGCCACTGTGCTCGCCGGCCTGGAGTCGGACGTCGCCTACGACACCGGCCTGTGGCACTCCCTCGCCACGGAGATCGGCACCGCGGGCCTGCTGGTGCCCGAAAAGCTCGGAGGGGCGGGCGCAAGTGCCCGCGAGGCCGCCGTCGTGCTGGAGGAGACCGGCCGCTCCGTCGCGCCCGTCCCCTTTCTGACCAGCGCGGTCATCGCGGTGACCGCCCTGCTGGGCTGCGATCACGGCCGGGCGGAGGTCGCCGCGCCGCTCGCCGCGCTCGCCGAGGGCCGCACCGTCGGTGTGCTCGCGGTCCCGCTGCCCACCGCCCCCGGCGGGCTGCCGGAACCGGCGTCCGTACGGGCCGATGCGAACGGCGCCCTGACCGGCCGGGTGACCTCGGTCGCCGACGCCGCGGCCGCCGAGCTCCTGCTCGTCCCGGCCCAGGGCCCCGACGGCCCGGCCCTGTATGCGGTGGAGGCCTCGGCGGACGGGGTGCGCACCGACACCGTCACCCCGCTCGACCTCACCCGCCCCCTGGGCCACCTCACCTTCGACGGCGCCCCGGGACGGCTCCTGGCCACCGGGGACCGCGCCCGCGCCACCCTCGACCGGGCCCTGCTCACCGGTGCCGGACTGCTCGCCTCGGAACAACTGGGCATCGCCGAATGGTGTCTGGCCGAAACCGTGCGGCACACCGCCGCGCGCACCCAGTTCGGCCGCCCCGTCGGCTCGTTCCAGGCGCTCAAGCACCGGATGGCCGCCCTCTGGCTGGAGGTGGCCTCGGCCCGCGCCGCCGCCCGCAACGCCGCCGACGCACTCGCCACCGGCAGCCCCGACGCCCCGGTGGCGGTGGCCGTCGCCCAGGCGTACTGCGCGCCGGTGGCGGTACGTGCCGCCCAGGAATGCGTCCAGCTGCACGGCGGCATCGGCATGACCTGGGAACACCCGGCCCATCTCTTCCTCAAGCGGGCCAAGAGCGATGAGCTCGCCCTTGGGTCGCCGGGGCGGCACCGGGACGCCCTGGCGGGGCTGGTGGGGATCGCCGCGCCGTAGGGGGTGTCTTCCCGATCATGCCGGGCTCGCGGGGGCTGGCACGCACGCTCGCGGCGTTGTCGTCACTCGCCGACGCTCCGCGTCGACTCCCTCCTCCGCCTTGCGATCGCACGCACCAGACCCCGCTCCCTGATCCGGCCTGATCGGAAAGACACCCCCTAGGAGCGGAGACCGGCGGCCACCGCCCCGTGTGGCCGGTGGCCGGCGGTCAGTCGGTGATGGCGAAGGTTCGGCTGAAGCCGCGGACCGCGCCGTCGCCGGCGGTGGCCACCTCCAGGAAGTAGCGCGGGCCCGGCGGCACCCTGGGCAGCGTCACGAACGCCTCACCGGTCGGCCCGGCACCGGCCCGGGTCGCGACCAGGGCCACCCGCTGCGACCGGCCGTGGCCCGTCGACGTCCGCAGCCAGACGTCCACCTCCTCGCCCGTGCTGTTGTTCCAGGCCACCGCGAAACTGCCGTTCGGCTTGTAGTCGACGCCGGGTTCCGGCGCGGTCACCTCGATCCGCCCCGTCGTCGGCGAGGCGAACTCCTCGGGGCCGGCACTGGCGGCGGCCGCACCGAGGGCGGAGGTGGCGGCCCGCGCGGCCGAGCCCGCGTGACCGGCCGTGGCGGCCATCGCCCTGCCGGCCGCGGGACCGCTCTTCCCGGTGTCCGGGCGCGACGGTGCCAGCGAGATCACCAGCATGCAGCCGACGGCGGTGGTGGCGACGGCGACGGCCAGATTGGTGGCCATCGAGGTGGCCCTGCACATCGTCTCCTCGTTTCCTCGGGGGAGTGGCGAGCCGGAACATCCCCGGCACTCTGCGCATCAAAAACGACGCGCTGAGCGATCACCTGGATGGACAGCTCCGGCGCGACAGCCCCCTGGAGACGAGGGAGAATCCACCGCTCCGGACCACATTGGTCGCGGCTCCGGTGATGTCCCGAAAGTGCAGTTCGGGTAGCGTCGAACACATGAAGACCGCAACTCGTCGTGCGCTGATCGGACCAGTCCTCCTGCTGGTGGCCGTGCTGCTGGCGGTGGTCGCCGCGATGGCACCGGGTGCCCATGCCGCCGGCGGGCTCGACGAGGCCGCGGCGGCCCTCAAGCAGGGCCCGGTCTACGTCGATCCCCGCGCCGAGAACCAGTTCTCCCGGGCCCAGGCGGACGCGCTGGCCAAGAAGATCAAGGACTCGGACAAGCCGATCTTCGTCGCCGTGCTGCCGCGGGCCGCCGAGTACCAGCCCGGCACCCTGCTGCGGGACCTGCGCACCAAGGTCGGCATCAGCGGCGTCTACGCCGTCGAGCTCGGCAACGGCTTCAATGCCGGCGCCGACCCGCGGGTGATGTCGCGCAACTCGGTCCAGAACCTCGTCGGCTCGGTCAAGAGCTCCGACTACCCGACCGTCAACGAGCGCCTGAACAGCTTCGTCGACACGGCGGTACGGTCGGCGAACGGCCAGGCCCCCTCTGCCTGGGGCGGCGCGGGTGACAGCGGCTTCGGCACCGGCACCGCGATCGGGCTCGGAGTGCTGGTGGCCGTCGGAGGCGGCGGCGCCTACGCGATCGCCCGCCGCAACCGCAGAAGGCGGATCGAGGAGGAGCGGGCCGCACTGGAGGATCTGCGGGTCGTCGTCGACGAGGACATCACCGCCTTCGGCGAGGAGCTGGACCGGCTCGACTTCCACCCCGGTGAGCCCGGCGCCGACGACGCGATGCGCGCGGACTACAGCCATGCGCTGGACTCGTACGAGAACGCCAAATCGGCGATGGCGGCGGCCCAGCACCCCGGTGAGGTGCAGGGGGTGACCCAGGCCCTGGAGGACGGCCGGTTCTCGCTGGCCACCCTCGCCGCGCGCCGCGAGGGCGAACCGCTGCCCGAGCGGCGGCTGCCCTGCTTCTTCGATCCACGGCACGGCCCGTCGGTCGTGGATGCCCGATGGGCACCGGAGGGCGGCGCCGAGCGCACCGTCCCGGTCTGCGCCGCGGACAAGAGCCGCATGGACGACGGGCGGGAGCCGCTGGCCCGTACGGTCCGGACCGCGAGCGGCGACCGGCCCTACTGGGACGCGGGCCCGGCCTACGGCCCCTGGGCCGGCGGCTACTTCGGCGGTGGCCTGCTGCCCGGCCTCCTTGTGGGCACGCTGCTCGGCAACATGATGATGTCGTCCGCCGCCTATGGCGCCGACTACGGCGGTGCGGGCGCCGAGGGCGGCGACTACTCCGGATCCGACTTCAACTCCGGCGACTTCGGCGGCGGCGGCGGTTTTGGTGACGGCGGTGGCTTCGGCGGCGGCGGCTTCGACGGCGGAGGTTTCTGAGCGCTCAGCGCCCCCGGGGCCGCTCCGCCCGCTTGACGCCGAGGAGGCGCCCGTAGCGCGGCCGCGCCGCGAAGTCCGCATAGCGCCATACGACGGGCCTGCCGACCTCCCGGCACAGATGCAGGACCCGGTCGGGTCCCAGGTGGACGCCCACGTGCGCGCCGTAGCCCGGTGGCCGGCCCTCGGCCGGGCCGCCGTCGAACAGCACCAGATCCAGCGGTTGCGGACGGTCCACCCGGCGGGTCGCCGCTTCGTCCGCCCAGAGCTCCGCCGAGCGCAACGGTGGTATCAGCAGGCCGAAGTGGCGCAGCACGGCGTAGGCGTAGCGCTGGCAGTTCGCGCCCCAGGCCAGGTCGGCGAAGGGGCCCGGGGCGGGGCGGCCGGGGGCACCGTCCGCCGCGTCCGCCGCGTGTGACGGGCATTCAGGTGTCGTCGCTCCCGGATGGCGGGCACCCGAGTAGGTCACATTGCGCAGCTCCTCCGGGAGCTGCCGGAACGCCACCGTGCCGTGGACGGTGGGGACTTGACGGCCGGGTTCACGGAACACCCGGTCATGATGCCGGGGATCTTACTCATGCCGCACGCCCCGGTGTCGAGCACGCTCACCACATCGGTCCGACGTGCACTCGACACCGCGAGGAGATCCCCGATGGAACGCCGCTTTCGCAAGGCAGCTCTCTGGGGCGCGACCGTCGCCGCCGTCCTGGCGGCGGTCGGTCCGTTCAGCCCGGCGCACGGCGTGCCCCGGCCCGACCCGACGTCCCGTCCCTCGCCGCGCGGCATGCTCGACGCGATGCGCCGGGACCTCGGGCTGTCAGCGGTGCAGGTACGGACCCGGCTCGCGCAGGAGACCGATGCGCACCGTGCCGCGGCGACCGTGCGCCGGACGCTGAGCACCCCGCCCGCCGGGATGTGGTTCGACAGGACCACCGGCAAGCTGGTCGTCGCGGTCACCGGCGCCGCCGACGCCCAGCGGGTGCGGGCCGCCGGGGCGGTGCCCAAGACGGTGCCGCACAGCCGCGCCGCGCTCACGGCCCTGATGCAGCAGATCACCCGCCGGGCCGGCGACGGGGTGGCCGGCGTCACCGGCTGGGGCGTGGACGAGCGCGCCAACGGTGTGGTGGTCCGCATCGACCGCACCCGGCACACTCCCCGGACCGCCGCCTTCGAGAAGACCGTCCGTGAGTTGGGGGCGCAGGGGAAGATCCCGGTCACCGTCGAGCGCAGCAATCAGACGCCGCGGCAGCAGGGCGGCAAAGTGGTCGGCGGTGAGCGGTGGATGCCCGGCAGCGAGGGCATCTGTTCCATCGGCTTCTCGGTGACCGGACCGGGAAGTTTCCAGGGCTTTCTGACGGCCGGCCACTGCACGCTCACCGCCGATCAGGCCGCGTTCGGCAAGGACGGCAGCCTCATGGGGACCTCCAACCACGGCGGCGGGCACAGCGTCAACGGACGTGAGGGGGACCTGGGGCTGGTCGAAGTCGATCAGCCGGGCTGGACGGTCAGCGCGAATGTGGCCGGCCAGGGCGGTGCGCCGGTCACCGTCACCGGCGCGCAGGAGGGCCTGGCCGGTATGTCGCTGTGCCACTCCGGGCAGAGCAGCGGCTGGCACTGCGGGGAGATCACCCGTGTCGACCAGACCGTGGACTACGGCAACACGGTCATCGAGGGCCTGTCGTTCACCAACGCCTGCTCGGCGCCCGGCGATTCGGGCGGGTCGTATGTCACCCAGCCCAACGCCCCGAAGGCCCTGGGCGTGCACTCGGGCGGTGGTGCCGCCCACTGCGGCACGTTCGGTGGCGCCACCCTCACCATCTTCCAGCCGATCGGCGAGGCCCTGGAGAAGTGGAATCTGCGGCTGGTGACGGGCAGCCCCTGACGCGCCCGCCGCCCGCCGTCACCGCGCCCGTCACCGCGCGCCCGGCCACCGCCCACGGGGCCGGTGGCCGACGCCGGGAAAACCCCTCCGGCCCCTTGCCCCCACACCTACGATGTGAAGCCAGTGGTCAATGAGGCGCCGGGGGCCCAAGTGGCGGACTGGCGCCTACGGGGAGTGGGAGAAGCACGTGACAGAAGCGGCGGAGTCGGCAGTCGGTCCGGACACGGCGGTGCCGTTCGCCGTCGGGATCACGGTGCGCGGCTACGAGACCGACACCCAGGGCCATCTCAACCAGAGCGTCTATCTGCAGTACGCCGAGCACGCCCGCTGGTCGCTGCTGCAGGCGAGCGGCATCCGGCAGAGCACCATGGTGGACCGCCGCGTCGGCCCGGTGACCGTCGAGACCACCATCCGCTACCTGCGGGAGCTGCGGGCCGGTGACGAGGTCGAGGTGAGCTGCGCGTTCGTCTGGGGCGAGGGCAAGACCTTCCGGATCGAGCAGACCGTCCGGAAGACGGACGGGACGGTGGCCGCCGAGGTGAGCGCCGTCTGCGGGCTGCTCGACCTCACCGAGCGCAAACTGCTCAAGGACCCGCGGGCGGCCTTCCGCGACCTGGCCGACAAGCCCTCGCTGCTGGGGCTCACCGACGGCTGACACGCGCGCTCCGCGGCGCCGCCCCGGTCTCCGTACGGCAGGCCGGGCGCGGCCCCGCCGACACGAAGGGGTGAATCCGTTCATCCATTGCGATGCCTGGACATCACAGTGCGCGCGAGCCTGATCCACGTTTGAGCCGTCGGGGGGCACCACACCCGCCCAGCGAAAGGCTCCTCGATGGACACGCAGATCGTCCAGGTCAAGATCCACCCCGCCATCGGCATAGCCCGGGTCGGCAACAGCGACAAACCGCCCTTCATCGGCCCGGAGTCACCGGACCAGCCGCCGCTGCCGCCCGGCTCGTACAAGGACAGCTCGGGGAAGGTCATCCGGCAGGCCGCCCGGTTCCGGGTCTACGGCTACAACCAGGCCGGGGAGGCCGTCCGGGAACTCAAACTGGGCGAGGACGGCGTCACCGAGATCAAGTGGTCGGTGCACCTGGCCAACAAGAAGGCCGCCTGGTACCAGTTCCACATCCCGCTCGACATCCGCGAGGCCCAGAGCCTGCCGGACACCCAGCTGCGCCGACGGAACTTCGACGTCAGGGGAGCCGACCGGAAGAAGCTCGTCATCGACGCCGGCCGCAAGCAGATCCGTGCCTCCCTGCACGAGACCGCCGCCCTCTCCGGGAAGATCATGAGCCGGGCGGTCCCGCTGGGATCGATCGCCACCCAGAGCGACGGCCGTCTGCTGGTCGTCGGCGGCGTCGGCAAATCGGCCTCCTACGCCACTCCCGAGAAGCCGATCGCCGGCGTCGCCAACAATGACACCTGGTACGACGACGTCTCCGACGGACCGGTCACGGCGGAGGTCACGATCGGGGGCGTCACCAAGGCCGCGAGCCCGGCCTGGGCCGTGGTGGCCCCGCCGCACTACGCGCCCGGTGTGAAGACCGTCCGCACCCTCTATGACCTGCTGTACGACGTGTTCGTCACCGAGCACACCCTGCCCGCCGTGCAGCAGGTCTCGTTCCCCGAACACATCGAACCGCTGCTGAGCCGGTTTTGCGATCTGCAGTGGGTCAACCATGGCTTCGCCACCCAGTTCGGCTGGGAGGGCCCGCACCACTTCCTCGCCCCGGCCATGCGCAAGCGGCTCGCCGACCCGGGCGAGGCCAGCCGGGAACTCCGCCGCCAGGTCTATGTCCAGATGCGCGACTACGAGCGGGACGGGACATCCCCCCTGCCCTGGCCGTGGCTCTACGGCGACTTCATGTCCAGCGGCAAGCCCAACTCCGTCCGCCAGCACATCAAGATCTCCTGCGAGCAGGACCGGATGCTGGCCCAATGGGCCGACGGCCACTTCACCTCCGGCCCGCCCCGTAAGGGCCACCCGGACGTGGACGCGGCGCCCGTCGCCGCCCGGCCGGGGCTGCTGGACCGGGCCGCGCTGGACAACTGCGCCGCCGACGCGTTCCACCCGGGCTGCGAGGTCACCTGGCCGATGCGGCACAAGACCATGTACTCCGAGCCCTTCCGCATCCTGCACCGCACGCCGGAGAACCCGGAACCCGACTACGGAGATGTGCTCAGCGTCCAGGACGCCCTGGGCAAGAACGGTCCGCTGCACGCGCAGGGGCCGGGCGACCTCACCCGCTGGATGGCCGCCCCCTGGCAGTGCGACACCGCGAGCTGCCGCTCCGGCTACCAGGTACGGTCCGGGCTCGGCCCCCGCTACAGCCCCTACCTGCCCACCTTCTGGCCCGCCCAGATGCCCAACCATGTGCTCAAACAGTCCGACTTCGCGACCGTCAACACCCCGCCGAGCGGCCCCGACGACAGCGCCAGGGAGAAGGCCTTCGAGAACCGGGCGGTATGGCTGCGCGGCCTGAAGGGCACCGACTTCAACAAGCAGCGGCGGCAGATGATCGACGACTGGTACAAGTTCGGCATCGTCGAGCCGCACGAATACACCGTGGGCGACGGGAAGTTCCCCAAGTACGTCCAGGTGGAGTCCGAGCCCAGCTATCCGCCGGCCCCCGACCACGCCAACCTCATCAACATCCAGGTGCCCGAGGCGGGCGCGCCCCAACTGGCAGGCGTGGCCGATGCCTGGACCGGGGAGATCCCGGCCGAGACCGTCGAGTCCATGCTCGTGCAGCAGGCGGTCCAGGAGGTCAAGGAGGCGACCGGCCGGGACGAGGAGACGATCGCCGCCGGATACCTGGAGAAGCTCGACCCCCTCCACGGCACCCAGTGAGCCCCGCACCCGCCTACGACGTCGTGGTCGCGGGCGGTGGCCCGGCCGGCTGCGCCGCCGCACTCACCCTCGTCCAGGCCGGGCGGACGGTCCTGCTGGCCGACGCCGGCACCGGCCCGCCCAAGGCAGGCGAGGCGCTGGTGTCCATGGGCCGGCTGCTGCTCGCCGACCTCGGCGTCGCCGAGCCGGTCCTGGGCAGCGGCCACCTGCCCTGCCACGGCAACCTGTCCGCCTGGGGCTCGCCCGAACTGCACGCCGTGGACTTCCTCCACGACCCGTACGGCCACGGCTGGCACCTCGACCGTCCGCTCTTCGACCGTCGGCTGCGCGCCGCCGCCCGTGCGGCGGGCGCCGAGGTCGCCGAGCACACCGCCGTACGGAGCCCCTCCCGGCAGTCGGACGGCACCTGGCGGCTCGCCCTGCGCGACCGGGCCGGCGGGGCCGGGGAGCGTACGGTGCGCTGCCGCTGGGTGGTGGACGCCACCGGACGGGGCGCCGCGATCGCCGTCCGCTCCGGCGCCCGGCGGCGCACCGCAGACCAGCTGACCGCCCTCCACCTCACCCTCGACCCGGCCCCGCAGACCCCCACCGACGGCCGTTCGCTGGTCGAGTCCGACCAGGACGGCTGGTGGTACACCGCCCTGCTGCCCTCCCGGCACCGTCTGGTCGCCTACTTCACCGACCCGGACCTGCCCGTCGCCGCCGCCCGCGGCGCCGAGCGGTTCCGCCAACGGCTGCTGGCCACCCGGCACATCTCCCGCCGGGCCCGCCCGCACGGGTTCACCACCCTGCGCCCACCCCGCCGCGCCCCCGCGCACAGCGCACATCTGGACCGGGTGCACGGCGACGGCTGGACGGCCGCCGGGGACGCGGCAGCCGCCTTCGACCCGCTCAGCTCCCAGGGCATCCTCACCGCCCTCTACACCGGGCTGAGCGCGGGCCAGGCGGTCGACGCCCGGCTGCACGGCGACCGGGCGGCCCTCACCGACTACGCGGCCAAGGTCACCACGGCCAGGACCGCCTACCAGCACGGCCACCGTGCCGTGCACGCCCAGGAAACCCGCTGGACCGACCGGCCCTTCTGGGCCCGGCGGCAGCGGAACCTCCACCACAACCCCCACTCATGAAAGGCGAGACCTCACCATGACCCCCACCCCCGCATCCGAGCCCACGGCCGGACACGAGCACATCCACCGCTTCCTGCTGCTGGGCAAGAAGAAGCTGTTCTTCTACCACCTGGCGCTGTACAACCCCCAGTCGGGCCACAACTACCAGGCCGTCTTCAGCTTCTCCATCAAGGACAACGGTGAGCTGCGGGACATGTACCTGAAGGACCTGGCGCAGCACGAGAACCAGCGGGTCTTCTACTCCCTGCGCTGTCCGCACCACTTCGAACTCCCGGAGCTGCAGCAGGGCAAGGAGTTCCGGGTGCATCTGGAGCGGGTCGTGGTGAAGCCGGACGGCAGCCGTGACTTCCAGCAGATGACGACGGCCGAGACCACGGTGGACTGCAAGAGGGAAGACGTCCTCTCCTTCCGCAAGCTCGGAGACCTGCCCTACCCCGAATACCTCACCTACCTGGTGTTCGGCGAAGGCGACGAGATCCACCTCGCCCACCAGCTCGCGGCCCGCCCGAACTGGGACGAGGCCGTCACCATCACCCCCGCGCAGCCCATCGACCCGGCGCTGCTGAAGAAGGTCCCGACCCTCGTCATCGACTCGATCAGGGACGCCCACGACAAGCTGATCGAAAGCCCGCTGAAGAAGGGGCAGCAGTACCAGGGCAAGATCGACGGGAACGGCCCGACGGCCGACTTCACCGTCGGCCGCCAGGGCTGGTGGAACCACACCAGCCTCAACAACTGATCCACCACAGCCTGATTCCGTCCTGACCCGGCCCGGTCCGCGCCACCGTCGCGGACCGGGCCGGCCGGGCGCCGGGCTCATGCCTGCCGCGTCGGCAGCACGATCGCCTGGCGCAGGTTCACGTGACGGGCCCGGCTCGTCGTGTAGGCGACCAGGTCCGCGATGTCGTCCGCGGCCAGGCCGGTCAGTGCGTCGAACATGCCGTCCAACTGGCCGGCCATTTCCGCGTTGTCGATGTGGTCGCCCAGCTCCGTGTCCGTGAGACCCGGCTCGATGTTGGTGACCCGCACATCGCGCGGGCCCAGCTCCGTGCGCAGGGACTGCGAGAGGTACGTCAGCGCGGCCTTCGTCGCGCCGTACACCGCGTAGCCGGGGAACGCGATGTGCGCGCCGATCGAGGAGATGTTCACCAGGTCCGCCGTCCGGCCGGACTCCGCCACCGCGATCAGGTCCGGGGTGAACGCCCGCACGACGCGCAGCGCGCCGGCCACATTGGTGTCCAGCATGCGCTGCCACTCGTCGGCCCGGCCGTCGGTGACCGGGTTCGGCAGCATCACGCCGGCCGAGTTGACCACCAGGTCGACCTGACCGTACGCGGTGTGCACCCGCTCCGCCGCCGCGTCCACGGAGGCGTCGTCGGTGACATCGGCGGCGACCGGGAGCGCCTGTCCGCCGGCCGCCTCGATCGTGGCGGCCAGCTCCGCCAGCCGTTCGGCCCGGCGGGCGAGCAGCGCCACCCGCACGCCGTGCGAGGCGAGCAGCCGGGCGGTGGCCTCGCCCATACCGCTGGCGGCTCCGGTGACGACAGCGGTGCGGCCGGCGAGGGTGTCGTACGACATGGGGAACTCCTGGGCTGGTTGACGTCGCCGCCGGGCGTCTCCCGGCGACGGCAACCACACTGCGCCCGGCCGCCGCCGCTACCCAGGGCTGCTCTTTTCCTGGGTCCGGCAGTACCAGGATCGGATCCGGGACGCCCCCTAGGATCGGCGGCATGGACACCTCCACGGCCGGGGAACTCGGCGACTTCCTGCGCTCCCGGCGCGCCCGCATCCAGCCCGAAGAGGTCGGGCTGCCGGGACACGGCAGACGGCGGGTTCCGGGCCTGCGCCGCGAGGAGGTCGCCCAGCTGGCAGGCGTCAGTGTCGACTACTACATCCGCCTCGAACAGGGCCGCAGCCCCTCCGCCTCGGATGCCGTACTCGACGCCATCGGGCGCGTTCTGCGCCTCGACGACACCGAGCGGCAGTATCTGCGGACGGTGGCCAGGCCCGCCGCCCGCCGCACGTCCGCCGCGGGGCCCGCCGACCGGAAAGTCCGCCCGGGCCTGCGCCTCCTCCTGGACGCCATGGAGAAGGTCCCCGCGTTCGTGCTCGGCCGCCGTATGGATGTGCTCGCGTGGAACGCGCTGGGCGACGCCGTCGTCGGCTTCTCGCAGATGCCGCCCGAGGAGCGCAACATGCCGCGCCAGGTGTTCCTCAACCCGCAGGCGCGCGAGCTCTATCCGGACTGGCCCGCGGTGGCCGCCGAGACGGTGGCCTATCTGCGCCTGGACGCGGGCAGCCACCCACGGGACAAGCAGCTGGCGACGCTGGTGGGCGAGCTGTCGCTGGGCAGCGAGGACTTCCGCCGGCTGTGGGCGGACCACCAGGTCAAGGAGAAGACGTACGGGGCGAAGCGGATGAGGCACCCCGTCGCGGGTGAACTCACCATGCCGTACGAGACGTTGACGGTGTCCGGGGAGCCGGATCAGATGCTGGTGGTCTACACGCCGGAACCGGGGTCACGGACGGCTGACCGCCTGGCCCTGCTGGCCAGTTGGACGGCGAGCCCGGCGGTCTGACGGGGCCGGCCCGCGCCAACGCCGGTTCCGTGCCGGGGCGACCGGCCGCACGGCACGCCGGCTCAGGCCACCGGCCCGCGCCCCGGCACCACCATCACCTCGGTGCCGCCCGCCCGTACCGCCCGCACCTGCTCGGCCGCCAGTCCGTCGTCGACGATCAGCAGATCGAAGTCGGTCAGCGGGGCGAGCGCATAGAGGCCGCCCTTGGTGAACTTGGTGTGGTCGGCGACCAGTACCCGGCGGCCGGCGCTCTCCATCATGGCCCGCTTGACCTGCACGGTCTCCGGTGAGGTGTGGTAGCAGCGGCCGTTGGTGACGGCCGTGGTGGACATGAACAGCACATCGGCGCGAAAGGCCCGTACCGCCTCCGCGGTGTGCGGGCCCATGAAGGCGTCATACGCCGGGAAGTACGCACCGCCCGGCGTGATCAGTGCGACGCCGGGCTCCTTGGCGAGGGTGGTGAGGGCCGGCAGCGAGTTGGTGATCACCGTCAGCGGGGTGTGCCCGGAGAGCTGGTGCGCCAGCAGCAGACAGGTCGTGCTGTCGTCGAGCAGCAGCGTCTGCCCGGGGACCAGCAGCGTGGCGGCGGCCCGCGCCAGCTGCTGCTTGGTCTGCGCCATGGTGGCCATCCGCTCCGCGACACTGCCGTGGAACTGCGCCGACGGCAGCCCCGTCGCACCGCCGCGCACCTTGCGCAGCCAGCCCTGCGCCTGAAGGGCGTCCAGATCGCGGTGGGCGGTCATCAGACTCACGCCGAACTCCTCGGCGAGGTCCGCGGTCCGCACGAACCCGCGGGCGATGACGGTGTCCCGCATACGGCGCCGCCGCTCCTCCTGCGCCTCGACCCGGTCCATCGCTCCGCTCCCTCCGTCCCGGTTGCCCCTGTGGCGGGCCGGTGCGGCCCCGCCGTACGGGCTCCGCCGTGTGAATGCGCCGCGTTATGTTCGCACGGATTTCACATGGCGCGCGCGGCGGCCAGGGCGCCCACATGCGGCTCCGGTACGACACAACATGGCAGGTCGCGGCCCCGATGCGAAGATTCCGGCGGCCATTGACGCCCGTTTCCGCCCGGCGGTTCCATCGCTGCGTCCACCCCTCCTGCCCCGCCGCCGCAGAAAGGGAGATTCGATGAAGAATTCTCCTCCGGGTTCGCTGATCACACGCCTGGGCATCCCGCCGACCCTCGCCTGGGGATACCTCGGCCTCCTCCTCTTCATGATCGGAGACGGGGTCGAGTCCGGCTATCTCTCGCCGTACCTCCTCGACCAGGGCCTTACCGAATCCCGGGTCGCGCTGCTGTTCACCGTCTACGGAGTCGCCGCCGGTATCGCCGCCTGGCTCTCCGGAGTGCTGTCCGACCTGTGGGGGCCGCGCCGCGTCATGTGGGCCGGCCTGGGCATCTGGGCCGTCTTCCAGCTGCTCTTCCTCACCGCCGCCATCCCCCTGACCAGCTATCCGCTGATGATGCTCGCGTACGGGCTGCGCGGCCTGGGATATCCGCTGTTCGCCTACGGGTTCCTCGTCTGGATCGCCGGAGTGGCGCCGCGCGCCCGGCTCGGCACGGCCATGGGCTGGTTCTGGTTCGCCTTCACCGGCGGCCTGCCCACGCTCGGCTCGCTGGTCGCCGGCGGCCTGATCCCGCACATCGGCTCCTACGCCACCCTGTGGGCCGCGCTGGTGCTGGTGGCCGCGGGCGGACTGATCGCCCTGTTGCTGGTCCGTGACGACCGCGGTGTACGGCGGGCCCCCGGCGAGGGGGAGGGGCCGGTGGCCACCCTGGTCGGCAGCATCACGATCCTGTGGCGCAACCCCCGGGTCGGCGTCGGCTCGGTCGTCCGGGTGATCAACACGGCCTCGCAGTTCGGCTTCTTCGTCATCCTGCCGATCCACTTCACCAGAACGGTCGGCTTCACCCTCACCGAGTGGCTGCATCTGCTCAGCGCGATGTTCGCGACCAACATCTTCGCCAACCTGCTGTTCGGCGTGGTCGGCGACCGGTTCGGCTGGCGCCGCACCATCGCCTGGTTCGGCGGCGCCGGCTGCACGCTCAGCACCCTGCTGCTCTTCTACGTCCCGGACGCGGCGGGCGCGAACTTCCCGCTCGCCCTCCTGGTCGCCGCGTTCTACGGCGCTACGCTGGCAGGTTATGTACCGCTTTCGGCGCTGGTGCCCACCCTGGAGCCGAAGCACCAGGGCCAGGCCCTGGCCGCCCTCAACCTGGGCGCGGGCGCCAGCACCTTCGTCGGCCCCGCCGTCGTCGCCGCCTTCGTCGGACCGCTCGGTGTCGAAGGGGTGGTCTGGATCTTCGCGGGGATGTATGCGGTGAGCTGCGTGCTCGCCCACTTCCTGAAGCTGCCGGCCGCGCCCGGTACGGAGGACGCCCCCGGCGCGGACGCCCGGCACGGCGACGCCCCGGACGGCCCCGCGCCCACCGCCGCCTCGGCACCGGCGTGAGAGGACCCCACTGATGTCCGTACTGACCATCGACGTCGGCACCACGGTGATCAAGTCCGTCGTCTTCGACGACCAGGGCACCGAGATCGCCGTCGCCCGCCGGGCCACCGAGGTCCTGCGCCCGCACCCCGGCTGGGCGGAACAGGACATGGACGCCGTCTGGGACGCCGTCGTCCACACCGTCCGCACGGTCCTCGACGGGCTGACCGACCCGGTCTGGCTGGTGTCCTTCACCGCCCAGGGCGACGGCGCCTGGCTCGTCGACGACCGCGGCCGGCCCACCGGGCCCGCCATCCTGTGGTCCGACGGCCGCGCCGGGGACCTGCTCACCGGATGGCAGCGCGACGGCGTCCTGGAGGCGGCCTTCCGCCGCAACGGCTCGCTGACCTGCACCGGAATGCCCAACGCCCTCTTCAGCTGGCTCGCCGCGCACGACCCGGACCGGCTGGCCCGCTCCGCCACCTCGCTCACCGCCGCCGGCTGGCTCTTCCTGCGCTTCACCGGCGTCCGGGCGAGCGACGAGTCCGATGCCTCCGCCCCGTTCCTCGACCACACCACCGGCGACTACGACCCCGCCATCATTGAACTCTTCGGCCTCGACGCCTACGCACGGCTGCTGCCCACCGTCCTCGGGGAGTCGCAGCGGATCGCCGAAATCACCACCGGGGCCGCGGAGGAACTGGGCCTCCCCGCGGGTCTGCCGGTCGTCATGTCCCCGTACGACATCGCCGCCACCGCCCGCGGCGTCGGCGTCGTCAACCCCGGCCAGGCGTGCAGCATCCTGGGCACCACGCTGTGCACCGAGATCGTCCGTACCGGGATCGACACCGGCGGCGAGCCGTCCGGCATCCACATCGCCTACCGGGGCCGCGAGCGGGTGCTGCGCGCCTTCCCCACGCTCAACGGCGCCGAGGTGCTCGGCTGGGCGGCCCGGCTGCTGCATCTGCCCGGGCCGCCGGAGCTGGCACAGCTGGCCTTCGAATCGCAGCCGGGCGCCCGCGGGCTGATGTTCCTGCCCTATCTCTCCCCGGCCGGCGAGCGCGCGCCCTTCCTCGACACCGGCGCCCGCGGCTCCTTCTGGGGCCTGTCCCTGGAACACACGCCCGCCGATCTGGCGCGTGCCGTCTTCGACGGGCTCTCGCTGGTCCTGCGGGACTCGCTGGCCGCCGCCCGCACGGACGTCAGCGAACTGCGGCTGTGCGGCGGCGGCGCCAACAGCGACGCCTGGTGCGCCCTGATCGCGGATGCCACCGGGGTGCCCACCGCCCGCTCCGGCGACACCGAACTCGGCGCCAAGGGAGCCTTCCTCACCGGTCTGGTCCGCACCGGCGCCGAGACCAGCATGCACAGCGCCGCCGCCAAGTACGTCCGGATGCAGCGCAGTTGGGAGCCCGAGCCGGAACGTGCGGAGTTCTATGCCGCGCTGTACGAGGACTTCCTCGGGTGGCGGACGCGCGCCCGGGAGGCGGGCTGGCGCGGCGGCGCCGTCTGGCGGGGGAGCGCCCGCCGCCCCGCCGAGGCCCCCGGCCGGCCGACCGAAGCCGGCGGCCACCCCGCCACCACCCCTGGAGGACCCCGTGTCTGACCCGCGCCACCACGGCGCCGCCCCCGCCCTCGACGGCATCTGGCTCGGCCTCGACCTCGGCACCCAGAGCGCCCGCTGTGTCGCCGTCGACGGCACCGGACAGGTCCTGGCCACCGCCGCCCGCCCGCTGACCGGCCGGCGCGACGGCAACCGCCACGAACAGGACCCCGAGGAGTGGTGGCGCGCGCTCGGCGCCGCCTGCCGAAAGGCCCTCGACGGCCTCGACACCCGCCGCATCCGCGGGCTGGCGGTCGACGGGACCTCCGGCACGATCCTGCTCGCCGACCACCGGGGCACCCCGCGCACCCCCGGCCTGATGTACGACGACGGGCGCGCCGCCGCACCGGCCGCCGCGGTCAACGCCGCCGGGGAGAAGGTCTGGCAGGAGCTGGGCTACCGCAGCATGCAGCCCTCCTGGGCGCTGCCCAAGCTCGTCGCGCTCCTGGAGGACGACCCCGGGCTCCGCACCGGCTCCCGGCTGCTGCACCAAGTCGACCTCATCACCTGGCGGCTGGCCGGCCGGCAGCTCGCGAGCGATGCCAGCCACGCCCTCAAGACCGGCTACCACCTCGTCGAGGAGCGCTGGCCGCAGGAGGTGATGGACGGACTCGGCGTGCCCGAGGGCCTCTTGCCCGAGGTCGTCCGCCCGGGCAGCCCGCTCGGCACCGTCTGCGCCCCGGCCGCCGAGGCCACCGGCATCCCCGAAGGGACCGCCATCGTCGCGGGGATGACCGACGGCTGCGCCGCCCAGATCGGCGCCGGAGCGCTCGCGCCGGGCGCCTGGAACTCGGTGCTCGGCACCACCCTCGTCCTCAAGGGCAGCAGCCCGCACCTGGTCCGCGACCCGGCGGGCGTCGTCTACTGCCACCGCGGGCCCGGTGGGACCTGGCTGCCGGGCGGCGCCTCCAGCAGCGGCGCGGGCATCCTCTCCCAGCGCTTCCCCGGCGCGGACCTGGACGCGCTCACCGCACAGGCCGCCGCCCTGGACCCGGACGCGGTCGCCTACCCCCTCGTCGCCGGCGGCGGTGAACGCTTCCCCTTCCGCGCCCCCGACGCCGCGCCCTTCCTCCTCGGTGAAGCCCCCACCCGGGCCGCCGAGTTCCATGCCTGTCTCCTGGGCGTCGCCTGCCTGGAACGGCTCTGCTTCGACTACCTCGACCACCTCGGCGCGCCCGTCGACGGGCCGCTCACCTTCACCGGCGGCGGTGCCCGCAACGCCTACTGGTGCCAGTTGCGCGCCGATGTCCTCGGCCGCCCCGTACGGCTGCCGCAGCAGGCCGAGGGCGCCCTCGGCATGGCCGTCCTCGCCGCCACCTCCTCCGGCACCGGGCTGCAGGAAGCGGCCGCCGCCATGGTGCGCACCGCCCGGGAGATCACCCCCAGGCCGGCCCGCACCGCCCGCTACCTCCCCGTCCATCTCCGCTTCATCGACGAACTCACCCGCCGTGGCTGGCTCGACCGGTCCGTGGCCGACCACGCCCGCAGGAGGGCAGCACCGTGACCGACTTCATCCTCGTACGCCATGGCGAGACCGTCTGGCACGCGGAGAACCGCTACGCCGGCCGCACCGACGTGGCCCTGACCGACCACGGCCGCGAGCAGGCCGCCGCCCTCGCCACCTGGGCCGCCACCGCCGGACTGACCGCCATCTGGAGCTCACCGCTCTCCCGCGCCCGGCAGACCGCGGCCCCCGCCGCCGAGGCCTGCGGTCTCACCGCGGGTGTCGACGAGCGGCTCTACGAGGTCGACTTCGGCCAGGGCGAGGGCCTGACCAGGGACGAGATGCGCCGGCGCTTCCCGGAACAGCTGGCCGCCTTCCTCGCCGACCCGGTCGAGCACCATCTGCCCGGCGGCGAACATCCGCGTCACGCCGCCGAGCGCGCCGCCGACTGCCTCGCCGAACTCGCCCGCGCACAGCCGCACGGCCGGATCCTGCTCGTCGCGCACTCCACCCTCGTCCGGGTCCTGCTCTGCCACCTGCTGGGCATCCCGCTCGCCGACTACCGCCGGGTCTTCCCCCGTCTGGACAACGGCGCCCGCACCGAGCTCCGCATCGAGAACGGGCAGACCGCACTGCTCAGCTTCAACGCCCCGGCCCCGGCCCGGACCGCCGCCCTCCACTGACCACCCGCCCCGCCCCCGCCCCTTCAGGAGCAGCCCCTCATGAGCACCACCGTCCTCGCCGCCGGCAACCACTTCATCCGCCCGGACCTGTTCACCCGGGCCGTGCGCGAGGCCGCCGGGGACACCCCGCTGGACGTACGCGAGATCCAATTCGACTGGCCGCACACCCCGTTCGGGCCGGTCGCCGAGGTCATCGAGGCCTCCGGCAGCGAGGACGAGATGATCGAGGCCCTCCGCGGCGCCGAGATCTGTGTCACCGAGCACGGCCCGCTCACCGAGCGGATCCTCGCCCACTGCCCCGATCTGAAGCTGTTCTGCACCAGCCGCGGCGGCCCGGTCAACGCCAACGTCGAAGCCGCCACCCGGCACGGTGTCGCGGTCTGCTACGCCCCCGGCCGCAACGCCACCGCCACCGCGGAGCACACCCTCACCCTGATGCTGGCCGCCGCCCGCGGTGTCGGCGACACCCACACGGACCTCCGCCGGGGCGTCTGGCGCGGCGACTACTACGACTACGACAACTGCGGCATCGAGATCGACGGCGCCACCGTCGGGCTGATCGGCTTCGGCGCCATCGGCAGCCGGGTCGCCAAGGTCCTCGCCGCCATGGGCGCCCAGGTCCTCGTCCACGACCCCTACGTCCGCCCCGAGGCGCTGGCCGGCCTCGCCGAACAGGTCTCCCTCGACGAGCTGCTGACCCGCTCCCGCATCGTCTCCCTGCACGCCCGGGTCACCGAGGAGACCACGGGCATGATCGGGCGCCGGCAGCTCGCCGCGATGCCCCGCGGCTCGGTCCTGGTCAACTGCGCCCGCGGCGCGCTGCTCGACTACGACGCGGTCTGCGACGCGCTGGACTCCGGTCAGCTGTCCGGCGCCGGTTTCGACGTCTTCCCCGAGGAGCCGCTGCCCGCCACCTCCCGGCTGCTGACCGCCCCCGGTGTCGTCCTCACCCCGCACATCGCGGGCGGCAGCCAGGAGGTCGCGCACAAGGCCGCACGGATCGTCGCCGCGGACGTCGGCCGCTATCTGCGCGGTGAGCCGCTGGTCCACTGTGCCAACCCCGAGGCGCTGCGGGCCGGCTGAGGCACCGGGGGTCGGGTTTCGGTCGCCGCCGCGGCAGCGGAGCGGCCCGGCGAGGCCGGCACACGGGCGGCGCGGGGCAGAAAAGCGCAGGCCGGCGTGGGGGAACAGGGGGCACGGGGCGGTCCGGGGGCCGCCGTCGTGACCTTGGCGCAATCAACTACCGCCTGTTGCACCTGCGTTGACAGTGCACGGGGGTGGCCTCACGATGCAACGCGGCATCAGCGGGCTACCGCTGGTTACCGCAGGTGGCAGTGGTCAGCGTGTTCGCCCCCCCGGCAGAAGGAGCGCCCGTGGTCCCCCGGCCCCCGTTCCCCGGCACCCCCCTTTCCAGGTCGTCCGGCCCTGACGCTCCCGCCGCCGGCCCCGGGTCCGGCCCGTCCACCGGACCTGAGCCCGCTGCTGCCGCGGGGTCCGCCCGCCCCTGCCTCGTCCCCGCCGGGTCCGCCCGCCCGGAGCCCGCCGGCCGCGATCTCGTCGTGGCCCTCTCGCCGTTCGAGGAGCCGGGCGAGCGGATCGTCCTCGCGGCCGCCCGCGCGGGCGCGCTCGGCCTGCTGGATCTCGGCCGGGACCCCGGCCCGGCACGCGCCGCGCTCGCCCGGCTCGGGGGGCCCGGGGGGCTCTCGTACGGCGTGCGGATACCGGTGGGGTGCCCGCTGGCGCCCGCCGACCTGCCCGACGCGGTCGACACCGTGTTGCTCGCCGATCCACGGGCCTGGGCCGACCCACGGGCCTGCGCCGCCCCCGAGCCGCCTGCCGCCCCCGCCCGCGGCCGGGCCCCCGGGCGGCCGGAGGGCTGGGCCGGCGGCGGGCGGCGCCGCGTCTGGGCCGAGGTCACCACCCCCGAGGAGGCCACGGCGGCGTGTGCCGCCGGGGTCAGCGCGCTCGTCGCCCGCGGCCACGAGTCGGGCGGCCGGGTGGGCGAACTCACCATCTGCGTCCTGCTGCAGCGCCTGCTGGCCGACCCGTCCGTGACCGTCCCCGTCCTCGCCGCCGGGGGCATCGGCCCGCACACCGCCGCCGCGGCCGTCGCCGGCGGGGCGGCCGGGGTGCTGCTCGACTCCCAGCTCGCGCTCACCACCGAGGGCGCGGACCGGCTGCCCCGGGCGGTCGCCGACGCGATCCGCGCCATGGACGGCAGCGAGACCACCCTCGTCGCCGGCCACCGGGTCCTCACCCGCCCGGACCTCCGCCCGCCCGTGGCCGGCGGCGGGGCCGGGGGAGCGGGCGAGGGGGGAGCGGAGGACGGGACCACCGGCCACGATCCCGCCCGCGTCGCCGCCCTCCTCGGCGCCCGGGACCTGCGGACCCAGCTGCTGCCCATCGGCCAGGACGGTGCGTTCGCCGCCCGGCTCGCCGCGCGCCACCGCACCACCGGCGGCATCGTGCAGGCCGTACGGGCCGCCATCACCGGCCACCTCGACGCCGCGGCACGCAGTCGCCCGCTCGCCCCCCGCCCCGGCGCCCGCCATCTCCCCGTGGCCCAGGGGCCGATGACCCGCGTCAGCGACGAGGCCGCGTTCGCCGACGCCGTGGCCGCCGAGGGCGGGCTGCCCTTTCTCGCCCTCGCCGTCATGGCGGGCGAACAGGTACGCCGACTGCTGGCCGAGACCGCCGAGCGGCTGGGCGACCGGCCCTGGGGCGTCGGCCTGCTCGGCTTCGCCCCACCCGAACTCCGGCGTGAACAGCTCGCCGCGGTGGCCGAGTTCGCCCCCGAGTACGCCCTGATCGCCGGCGGCCGGCCCGCCCAGGCAGCGCCCCTCGAAGCGGCCGGGACCCGGACCTATCTCCATGTCCCGGCGCCCGGACTGCTGGAGCGCTACCTCGCCGAAGGCGCCCGGCGGTTCGTCTTCGAAGGGCAGGAGTGCGGGGGACACATCGGCCCCCGGGCCAGCTTCCCGCTGTGGGAGGAGCAGATCGAGCGGCTGACCGCCCACGCCCGGAAGCATGGCGGAACGGCCGAGGGGCTGGACGTGCTCCTCGCGGGCGGCATCCATGACGCCCGCTCGGCCGCCATGGCCGCGGCCGCCGCCGCCCCGCTCGCCGAACTCGGCGCCCATATCGGCGTCCTGATGGGCACCGCCTACCTCTTCACGGAGGAGGCCGTGGCCACCGGCGCCGTCCTCCCGGGCTTCCAGGACACCGCCCTGGCCTGCGACCGGACCGTACTGCTGCGGACCGCACCGGGCCACGCCACGCGCTGCGCCGACACCGCCTACACCGAGGACTTCGCGGCGGCCGAACGCCGCCTGGCCGCCCACGGCACGGACCCCCGGGCCCGATGGGAGGAGCTGGAGCGGCGCAACCTCGGCCGGCTGCGGATCGCGAGCAAGGGACTGCGGCACACCGACGGCGGGCCGCCCGCACCCGTGGCGGAGCACGCACAGCGCCGGGAGGGCCTGTACATGCTGGGCCAGGCCGCCACCGCCCGCAGCGCCACCACCACCCTCGCCGCACTGCACACCGCCGTGACCGACGGGGCCACCGCCCAACTCGACGCGCGGGCACAGCAGTTCCGGCCGCCCGCCGCGCCCCGGGACCGGGACGCGGCACCGCTGGACATCGCCATCGTCGGCATGGCCTGCTGCTATCCCGGCGCGGCTGACGCGGCCCGCTACTGGTCCAATGTCGTCGCCGGTGTCGACTCCGTCACCGAGGTGCCCGCCGAGCGCTGGGACGCCGGGATCTACCACGACCCGGATCCCGCGCGGGCGGGCGAGCGCACCCCGTCCCGCTGGGGCGGCTTCCTGCCCGCCCTCCCCTTCGACGCCCTCGCCCACGGCATCCCCCCGGCCTCCCTCACCGGCATCGAACCGGTGCAGCTGCTCGCCCTCGACGCCGCCGCCAAGGCCCTGGCGGACGCCGGATACGCCGGCCGTGACTTCGACCGCGCCCGCACCAGCGTCGTCTTCGGCGCCGAGGCGGGCACCGAACTCGCCGGCGCCTACGGGCTGCGCGCCCTGCACCCGTCCTACCTCGGCGACCTGCCGCCCGCCCTCGACGCCGAACTGCCCCGGCTGACCGAGGACTCCTTCCCCGGCGTGCTCGCCAACGTCATCGCCGGACGCATCGCCAGCCGCCTCGACCTCGGCGGCGCCAACTGCACCGTGGACGCCGCCTGCGCCTCCTCGCTCGCCGCACTCGACCTGGCCTGCCGCCAACTGCGCGACCACGACAGCGATATGGCGCTGTGCGGCGGCGCCGATGTGCACAACGGCATCAACGACTACCTGATGTTCGCGTCCGTGCAGGCGCTGTCCCCCACCGGCCGCTGCCGCCCCTTCGACGCGGCGGCCGACGGTATCGCGCTCGGCGAGGGGGTGGGCTGTCTCGTCCTCAAACGCCTCGCGGACGCCGAACGGGACGGCGACCGGATCTACGCCGTCGTCAAAGCGGTCGGCACCTCCAGTGACGGGCGGTCCCTCGGGCTGACCGCGCCACGGCCCGAGGGCCAGCGGCGGGCCCTGGAACGCGCCTACCACCGCGCCGGGATCAGCCCCGCGCAGGTCGGACTCCTCGAAGCCCACGGCACCGGCACCGTCGTCGGCGACACCACCGAACTCGCCGTCCTCACCGAGCTGTTCGAGGCGGCGGGCGCGGCACCGGGCAGCTGCACCCTCGGCTCGGTCAAGTCGCAGATCGGGCATACCAAATGCGCCGCCGGCCTGGCCGGTCTGATCAAGGCCGCGCGTGCCGTACACGCCGGGGTGCGGCCGCCGACGCTGCATCTGACCCGGCCGGCCGAGGAGGACACCGGCCCGTTCCGCTTCGACACCGGACGCGCCCGGCCCTGGCCGGTCCCGGTGGCACAGCGCATCGCGGGAGTGAGCGCCTTCGGCTTCGGCGGCACCAACTACCACGCCGTGCTCGCCGGTTACGACGGCGCCCCCGAGCCCGCCCACGCCCTGACGGACTGGCCCGCCGAGCTCTTCTGCTTCCGCGGCGCCGACCGGCCCGCCGCCGTACGGGCCATGGAGCGCCTCGCCGCGCGCCTGGCGGAGAACGACCAGGCCGGGCGCCCCTGGCCGCTGCGCGACCTGGCCGCCGAGACCGCGGCGGCGGACGGGCCGGTCCAGGCCTGTGTGGTGGCCGAGGACCTCGACGACCTCGCCGTGAAGCTGGACGCGGCCCGCCAGTGCGCGGCCGCCGAGGGCGTGTACCTGCGCCAACGGGACGCCGCCCCCGGACTGCTCGCCTTCCTCTTCCCCGGCCAGGGGAGCCAGCGCACCGGAATGCTGGGCGAGTTGTTCCTCGCCTTCCCGGCGCTGCGCGGCCTCCTGGACGACGCCGATCCGGACTGTGTCGCGGCCATGTTCCCGCCCGCCGCCTTCACCGCCGAGGGCCGGGCCGCCCAGCAGGCCGTCCTCACCGACACCCGCGTCGCCCAGCCGGCGCTCGGGCTCGCCTCCGCCGCCGCACACCGCCTGCTCACCACGCTCGGCGTCCGCCCCGACTGCACGGCCGGGCACTCCTACGGCGAGCTGACCGCCCTGTGGGCGGCGGGCGCCTACGACACCGAGGCGCTGCTCCGGCTCAGCACCCGGCGCGGCGAGGCGATCCTCTCGGCCGCCGGTGACGACCCCGGCGCGATGGCCGCCGTCGTGGCCGCGCCGGACCGCGTACGGGAGCTGACCCGTGACACCGGCGTCGTCGTCGCCAACCACAACGCGCCCGAACAGAGCGTGATCTCGGGCCCCACGGACGCCGTGGAAGCGGCCGTGGCGGCGCTGCGCACGGCCGGCGCCGAGGCGCGCCGCCTGCCGGTCGCCTGTGCGTTCCACAGTCCGCAACTCGCCGCCGCCCGCGACACGCTCGCCGCGGAACTTTCCGCGACCGAGCTGACCGCGCCCGCCCTCCCGGTCTGGTCCGGCTCCACCGCGCGCCCCTACGTCCGCGAGGCCTCCGCGGTGCGGGACACCCTGGCGGGCCAGGTCGCCGCGCCGGTGCGCTTCGTGGAGCAGATCGAGGACATGTACGCCGCCGGGGTGCGCACCTTCGTGGAGGCCGGGCCCGGCCGGGTGCTCACCGGTCTGGTCGGGCAGATCCTGGGCGGACGTCCGCACACCGCGGTGGCGCTGGACGTACCGGGCGAGTCCGGACTGGCCCGGCTGCCGCACGTCCTGGCCCGGCTTGCCGCGGCCGGTGTCCCGGTTGACCCGGAGGCGCTGTTCCGCGGTCGTACGCAGCCCCTGCCCGTCGCGGCACCGCGTGGCCCCGGATGGCTGGTGAACGGCCATACGGTGCGCACCGCCGACGGCGCCTGTCTGCCGGGCGGACTGCGCCCGGCGCGGCGGGTGGACACCGGGCGGAGCGATACGGGTGCGGCGCGGGAGGAGGGCGGGGAGGGTGCGCTGCTCAACGGTGGTGCGGCTCCTGGTGCGGGTGCCCGGTCCGACGGCGGTGCGACTCCCGGTGCGGGGGCGTGGTCCGACGGCGGTGCGGCTGCCGGGGACTCCGCCCGGCACGCCGCCGTGCTGGAGTATCTGCGCACCACTCGCGAGCTCGTGGCGGCCCAACGGGACGTCGTGCTGCGGTACTTGGGGGAGGCGGCTGCACCCGCCCAGCCGGTCGGGCCCGCTCCCGCCGCGGAGTGGACCGTCCCGCCGCACGCCGAAACCGACGAGGCCGGGGCCGGACCCGCTGTCGCCGACGCCGCCGCCGACGCCGCCGCCGACGCCGCCGATGCCGATGCCGGCGCCGCCGCGGTCGCGCAGGCGCCCGCCCCCGGGCCACAGCTCCTGAGTCCCTCCGAACTCCTCGATGCCGTAAGGGAGATCATCCACCAGCGGACCGGCTATCCCCACGAGATGCTCGACGCCGGGCTCGACCTGGAGGCCGATCTTTCGGTGGACTCCATCAAGCGCGTGGAGATCATCGGCGCGCTGGCCGACCGGATCGGACTGCCGCAGGACGCGGACGGGGCCATGGAGTCGGCCGTGGAACAGCTCGCCCGCGTCAAGACCATCAGCGGCATCGTCGACTGGATCGCCGCCGCCCGCGCCGAGCCCCCGCCGGCTCCCGCCGAACCCGCGCCCGCACCGGACACACCGGCCGCGCCGACTGCATTGACCGCACCGGCTGCACCGATAGCGCCGCCGCAGCCCGCGGTGTCCGCTCCCTTGCCCACCACGCAGGACCCGGCCGCCCTGGCCGAAACCGACGGCGGCCCGGCTGTGCTGGGCCCCACCCGCTCCCTGGTCCGGGTCACCGCGCTCGGCCCGCCCGCGGCCCGCCCGCCCGCCGAGGTGGTGGCGGGCAGCGACTTCGCCGTGGTGGAGGACGGCCAGGGTGTGGCGCTGGCCCTGACCGCCCTGCTGGAGAGCCATGGCGCACGGGTACGCACCGTCCCCGCCGAGCGGCTGGCCCAGTGCGTCGCCGACGGGGCCGACGGCGTGGTGGACCTCAGCGCCCTGCGGGCGGGCCGCGGCGCCGTACTGCCCGGACAGTTCGAAGGGTGGCGCACCGCCCTGACCGGCGGGGCCCGCCGGCTGCTGCTGGCCACCGCGGCCGGCGGCACGTTCGGCCAGGACGCCACCGAGGACGCCCCCGACCCGCTGCCCGGTGCCGGACTGCGCGGTTTCGCCCGTACGGCCGCCCTCGAATACCCCGACGTCCTGATCCGCGCCGTGGACATCGACCCCAAGGACCGCCCCGAACGCATCGCCGCCCACCTCCTCGGCGAACTGTGCGCCCCCGGCGAACCGGTGGTCGTCGGCCGCACCAACGGCACCCGCACCACCCTGCGTACGGTCCCCGCACCCCTGCCGGACGACCGGACCGTCCTCGGCCGGCCGTCGCTCGGCGCCGGCTCCGTGGTGCTGCTGACCGGCGGAGCGCGCGGGATCACCGCCCGTACGGCCCTCGCCCTGGCCCGCGCCCACGGCTGCCACATCGAACTCCTCGGACGGACGCCCCTGGCGGAGACCCCCGAGGACCCGGCCCTCGCCCACGCCCACGACCGCATCGCGCTGCGCGCCGCGCTCCTCGCCCAAGGGCTGCGCAGACCCGCCGAGATCGAGGCGGCGGCCCGCGCGGTCCTGGCCCGCCGCGAGATCACCGCCACCCTCGCCGCCCTGGCACCGCTCGCCGCCTCGGTGCGCTACCACGCGGCGGACGTCACCGACGAGGCCGCCGTCCACGCCGTGGTGCAGGACATCCGGTCCCGGCACGGCCGTCTCGACGGGATCGTGCACGGGGCGGGCACCCTGGCGGACAAGCTGCTGCGGGACAAGGACCCGGCCTCGTTCGCCCGGGTATTCGCCACCAAGGTCGACGGCGCCCGCCATCTGCTGTCCGCCGCCGGTGACGACACCGGCTTCCTCGTCCTCTTCGGCAGCGTCGCCGGGGTCTTCGGCAACCGCGGCCAGGCCGACTACGCCGCCGCCAACGACGCCCTGGACACCCTCGCGACGGCCTGGTCCGCCCGTACGTCCCGGCGTGTCCTCGCCGTCGACTGGGGCCCGTGGGCGGCCGAGGGCGGCGGCATGGTCACCCCCGAACTGGCGCGCGCCTACGCACGCCGGGGCATCCCGCTCCTGGACCCCGACGCCGCGGCCGCCGCCCTCCTGGACGAACTGGCCCACGGCACGGCGGCCCAGGTCGTGCTGGCGGCGGAGGCCGGCGAAGAGGTGACGGGCGATGAGTGAGACCCGTGCCCGGCGGGCCGGACCGCGGCCCACGGACGCCGCGATCGTCGGTATGGGGGCGCTCTTCCCCGGTGCCGAGGACCTCGCCGCGTACTGGCGCAACCTGGTGGCCGGCACGGACTGCATCACCGATGTGCCGCCCGGCCGCTGGGACCCGGAGATCTACTACGACCCGCAGGGTGCCCAAGGTCCCGCCCGCAGCGACCGCTTCTACTGCCGGCGGGGCGGCTTCCTGGACGACCCGGCCGCCTTCGACCCCACCCGCTTCGGCATCATGCCCGCCGCAGTCCGGGGCGCCGAGCCCGATCAGCTGCTCGCCCTGCGCACCATCGCCGACGCCATCGCCGACGCGGGCGGCGAGGAGCGGCTGCCCGCCGACCGCTCCCGTATCGGCGTCATCCTCGGCCGCGGCGGCTTCATGGGCGTCGCCACCGCCCGGCTCGACCAGCGGGTCCGTACGGCCCATCAGCTCGCCGCCACACTGCGCGAACTCGCCCCGGAATTGGGCGAGTCGAGAATCGCGGCCGCACGGGAGGCCTTCCAGGCGGGCCTCGGCCCCGAACAGCCGGAGGCCTCCATCGGCCTGGTTCCCAGCTTCACCGCCGCCCGCACCGCCAACCGGCTGGACTTCCGCGGTCCCGCCTATACCCTCGACGCGGCTTGCGCCTCCTCCCTGCTGGCCGTGGCGCAGGCCGTCGATCTGCTCGCCGCCGGCCGCTGCGACCTCGTGGTCGCCGGAGCCGTGCACCACTGCCATATCGCCACCCTGTGGAGCGTCTTCACCCAGCTGCGCGCGCTCAGCCCCACCCAGCACATCCGCCCCTTCGACCGCAGGGCAGACGGCACCCTGCTGTCCGAAGGCACCGGTGTCGTCCTCCTCAAGCGCCTGGCCGACGCCGAGCGCGACGGCGACCGGGTGTACGCGGTCGTCCGCGGGACGGGAGTGGCGGGGGACGGCCGCGCCGCCGGCCTGATGAGCCCGCGGGCGGAGGGCCAGATCGATGCGCTGGAGCAGGCCTGGGCCGCCGCCGGGCTGGACCCGGCGGACCCCACGGCGCTCGGCCTGCTGGAGGCCCACGGCACCGGCACCCCGGTCGGCGATGGCGTCGAACTCGACACCCTGGCCCGGGTGTTCGGTCCACCGGGTGCGGGTGTGCCGCCGGTCGGCCTGGGCTCGGTGAAGTCGATGCTCGGCCACACCATGCAGGCCGCCGGTATCGCCGGACTGATCAAAGCGGCGCTCGCCGTCCACCACCGGACGCTGCCGCCCACCCTGCACCTGGACGAGCCGCACGAAGGCCTGGCACGGACCCGGATGCGCCCGGTCACCGTGGCCGAGCCGTGGGACGCCGGACGGGCCCCGCTGCGCGCCGGAGTCAACGCCTTCGGCTTCGGCGGCATCAACGCCCACACCGTCCTGGAGGAGGCCCCGGGACGACGGAGCCCTGCCGCACCGCCCCCGCAACGGGCGGCCTCGCACCGGACGGCCTCGCACCGGACGGCCCCGCACCGGACGTCCCCGCACGCGCCGTCCCCGTTGCGGACGGCCGAGCCGGAACGCACCGTCCTGCTCGCCGCGGACACCCCCGCCCAACTGGCCGATCAATTACGGGAGATGGGGGACTTCGGCGCGGCGACCGGCACCGGCGCCCCCGTCCCCGCGCCCGCCCCCGCGCCCGACGGCCCCTGCCGGCTCGCCCTGCCCGACCCCACCCCACAGCGCCGCGCCCTGGCCGCCAAGATCCTCGCCCGGGCCCTGCCCTGGCGGGGCCGCGGCGAGGTGTGGTTCACCCCGAGCCCGCTCTTCGGCCCGTACGCCCCGCAGGAGGGAGCACGGCTCGCCTTCCTCTTCCCGGGGCTGGAGGCGGAGCCGCCGCCCTCCGTGGACGACATCGCCGACCAGATGGCCCTTCCCCGTCCCACGGTCTCCGGCGGCAGCGGTCTGGTCGAACGCGCCGTGGACACCCTCGCCACCGGCCGGCTGCTCGCCCGCGCACTGGACGAACTGGGCCTCGCCCCCGACCTGTTGACCGGCCACAGCCTCGGCGAATGGACCGCCATGGTGGTCGCCGGAATGTATCCGCCCCAGGCCGTGGACGCCTTCCTCGACTCGCTGCGGCCCGGCTCCCTCGCCGTACCCGACCTGGTCTACGCGGCCCTGGGCTGCGGTGCCCCACAGGCGGCCGCCGCGCTCGCGGGCCTGGAGCGGATCGCGGTCAGCCACGACAACTGCCCGCACCAGTCGGTGATCTGCGGAGCGCCACAGCCGCTCGCGGAGGCCGTCCGCAGACTCGCCGGACAGGGCGTAAGGGCCCAGGAGATGCCCTTCCGCTCCGGCTTCCACACCCCGATGTGGGCGCCCTACCTGCATCAGACCGGCACCGCCTTCGACGCCCTGCCGCTACGGGACCAGCGGCTCCCCGTATGGTCGGCGACGACGGCCGCCCCCTTCCCGGACGACCCCTCCGCGATCCGCCGGCTGGTGCTGCGCCACCTCCTGGAACCGGTCCGCTTCCAGGAACTGACCAGGCGGCTGTACGAGACGGGCGTCCGCGCCTTCGTCCAGCTGGGCGCCGGCAGCCTCCCCGGGTTCGTCTCCGACACCCTCCACGGTCAGGACCATCTCGCCATCACGGCAGCCGACTCCCGCCGCGACGGCCCCGCCCAACTCCGCCGCCTGGCCGCCGCACTGTGGACCGAGGGCCTGAGCCCACGCTGGGAGCGGTTGGCCCCGGCGAGTGGCTCAGCCTTGGTGCGGGGCTCCGCTTCGGTGCGTGGCGCTGCCCCGGTGGGTGGCTCGGTCTCGGTGCGCGGCCCTGCCCCGGTGGGTGGCTCCGCATGGGCGCACGGCTCTGCCCCCGCCGCGGATCGTGGCACGGACTGCGCCGCGGACCGCGCCATGGACGGCGCCGCGGACTGCGGCACGGCCCGAGCCGGGGCCCGCGCCACGGCCCGCGCCGCGGTTCCGGAAGGAGCCCGTGCGGCGATACGGCTCGACCTCGGTTCGCCATTGGTCCGCCTTGGAGTGGGGACGCCCGGCCGGCCGCTTCTCGCGCCCGCCGATCCACCCCCACCCCCCACCCCACCCCCCGCCCCCGAAGGGGGAGGCGGGGGAGGGGGCGGGGGAGCGCTGCCGCACCCTCGGCCGGCCGCCGCGGAACCGGTCCAGCAGGCCCTGGACGCGGTCCTCGCCGAAACCCGGGCCGCCACCCGCACCGTCGCCGCCGCCGTCGCCGCAGCACCTGCCCCCAGCGCCGCAGCCCCAGCCGGCCCCCACACCACAGCCGCCCCCCACCCCGCAGCAGGCGCTCCCAGCACCGCCGTTGCGCCCCGTACCGCCGCTGCCCCAGTCATCGCCCACACAGCACCAACGTCCCCAAGCGCCCCCGCCTCCGCAGCCGTAGTGGGCCCCCGCACCTCCTCCGCCCCCCGCCCCACCGCAACCACCCCCAGCACACTCACCACCTCACCCACCCCCCGCCACACCATCCGCCGCCTCTCCCTGGCGACCCTCCCGTACGTGCGTGACCACTGCGTCTACCTCCAGCCCGATGACTGGCCCGAGGCCGCCGACCGGTTTCCCGTCGTTCCCATGACCACGCTGTTGGAACTCGCCGCGGAGGCGGCCCGTGAGGCGCAGCCCGGGTACCTGGTCACCGGCTACTCCGACGTGCGGGCCCTGCGCTGGCTGGCGGTCGCCCCGCCCGTCGACGTGGCTGTCAGCGCCACCCCGGAGGGGGACGGCCGGGTGCGGGTGAGTCTTGGTGACTTCGCCGCTGTCACCGTCCACTTGGCGGCACGGCACCCGGCTCCGCCGCGCCCCGACCCCGCGGATCTGACGTCCGGTCGGCCGGCGCCGGTCAGCGCACAGGCCCTGTACCGGGACCGGTGGATGTTCCATGGGCCCGCGTTCGCCGGGGTCCACGAGGTCAGCACGCTCGCCGCCGACGGCATCCGCGGAACGCTGCGCGCACTGCCCGCGCCCGGCGCCCTCCTGGACGCCGCGGGGCAGCTCCTCGGCCACTGGATGCAGCTGAAACTGAGCGGTGACCGACTGGTCTTCCCCGCGACCCTGGACCGCGTACGGCTCTACGGGCCGCCGCCCCGCGAGGGCGCGCTGCTGGCGGCCACCGCCCGGATCCGCGAGGTCAGGGCGGGTTCGGTGCGCGGTGAGGTGGAGCTGTGCGGTGCCGACGGCGGTGTATGGGCGCGGCTGGAGGGCTGGACGTACCGGCGTTTCGGTGCCGATGAGCGGGTGTGGCCGATGAAGTTCACCCCGGAGGTGTGCGGCATCGGTGAACCCCGGCCGGGCGGCTGGTGCCTGGCCCGGCGCCGCTGGTCGGACCCGGCCTCGCAGGAACTGGTCATGCGCCGCTATCTGGGCGCGGGCGAGCGGGCCCGCTACGAACGGTGTGCGCCCCGCGCCCGTGCGGCCTGGCTGCTGGGCCGGATCGCGGCCAAGGACGCGGTGCGGGAACTGCTGTGGGAGTCGGGAGCCGGGCCCGTCTTCCCGGCCGAGATCCAGGTCGGCACCGATGACCAGGGCCGCCCCTGTCCCGAGGGTCCGCTCGCCCACGGCCTCCATCTCTCGCTCGCGCACAAGGACCGGATCGCCGTCGCCCTCGCCCACCGGTCGGGGCCCGTGGGGATCGACATCGAGCGCGTCACCGACGATCCGCCGGCCCTCGAACGGTTCGCCCTCACCCCGGCCGAACGCCGTCTGGCGGACGACCTGCGCGCACGGCACGCACCCGGGACCACCGGCCGTGCCTACTGGCTCACCGCGCTGTGGTGCGCCAAGGAAGCCGCGGCGAAGGCGGCGGGCAGCGGCCTCGACGGGCGGCCGCTGGACTGGGCCGTGACGCCCGCACCGGGCGGCGCGCTGTGGGTGGTCTCCCCGGACGGCCGGCCCCACCTCGTCCACCTCGACTCCGTCGACGATCTGTCCGGGCGCCATGTCGTCGCCTGGACCGGGCCGCGGCCCGCGGACCGTACGGGCACCGACACCCTCACTCCCACGGAGGCCACCCATGGCAGCTGACCCGCTCCCCGAGCGCACCCGGACGATCCTGGCCGAGATCACCGACATGCTGGTGAGCGTCGTCGGCGACGAGCTCCTCGTCGTGGGTGAGATCACCTGGGCCACCACCTTCAATGACGATCTCGCCCTGGAGAGCATCGAGTTCGTGGCGCTGGCCGAACTGCTGCAGCAGCGCTACGGCACCTCGGTGGACTTCCTCGGCCTGCTCGCGGAGAAGGACATCGACCAGATCCTGGCCATGACGGTCGGCGAACTCGCCGCCCATATCGACCGGGTCACCGCCGTCGACCCGGCCTGCGCGGGCTGACCGCGCCATGGCCCTCACACCCGCGGGCGGGCTGCGCCTGCACACCCAGCGGCTGCCGGGCCACGGTGGCGGCCCCCGGCCCGACGGCCCCACCGTCGTCTTCCTCCACGGGCTGGTGATGGACAACCTGTCGAGCTTCTACTGCACCCTCGCGGGCCCCGTCTCCCGCGCCGGGCACGAGGTGCTCCTCTACGACCAGCGCGGGCACGGCCGCAGTGAACGCCCGCCCACCGGCTACGACAGGGACACCTCGGTGGCCGATCTGATCGCCCTGCTCGGTTCCCTGGGCCTCGACGGCCGCCCGGTCCATCTGGTCGGCAACAGTTACGGCGGCGCCCTGGCACTGCACACCGCCCTCGTCCGGCCCGATCTCGTCGCCTCCGTCGTCCTGATCGACGCCCATCTGACCGGCGACTGGATCGAGGACATGACCGACACCCTCTCCGTCGCGGCCCTCGGCCTCGAACACAGCGGGCTGGCCGAGCAGTTGGCCGGGCTCGGGCGGCGCAAGGAGGCCCGGCTGACCGCCGCCGCCGACGCCCTGCTCAACCACACCACCCTCATCGAGGACATCGCGGCGGGCACGCCCTTCACCTCCCGCGACTTCGCCCGGCTGCGCTGCCCGGTCCTCGCCGTCTACGGACAGCACTCCGAACTCCTGCCAGGAGCACGGCAGTTGGCGCTGGACGCGCCGGACTGTGAACTGTGCGTGCTGCCCGGCGTGGGGCACACCGTGCTCAACGAGGCCACCGCGGGGCTGTGTGACGCGCTGCTGGGCCGGCTCGGCGCACCGGCCGGGGCGGTGGTGGCCCGATGAGAGTGCTGTTCGTCGTCCCGCCGCTGGCCGGGCACGTCAACCCCACCCTCGCCGTCGCCGCCGAACTCGCCGCGCGTGGCCACCAGGTCGCCTGGACCGGTCCCTCCGCGGCCCTGGCGCCGCTGCTCCCCACCGGCTCCCTGCTGTACCCGGCGGGGGACCGGGACGCGGACGACGGCCATGACCTGGGCGGCGCGCGATGGCGTGATCTGCGGGGCATCGCCGCCCTGCGCTTCCTGTGGGCGGAGGCCCTCATCCCGCTCGCCCGCGCGATGCTGCCCGGTGTGCACACCGCCGTCGAAACCTTCCGTCCCGACGTCATGGTGTGCGACCAACAGGCCCTCGCCGGACCGCTGGTGGCACGCCGGCACGGTCTGCCCTGGGCGACCTCGGCGACCACCTCGGCGGAGATCATCCGGCCGTTCGACGACTTCCCGAAGGTGGGGGAGTGGGTGAACCTCCGCATCGCGGCACTGCTCGCCGAGTGCGGTGCGCCCGGCGGCTGGGACCCGCGCTTCTCCCCGCACCTCGTCCTGGTCTTCTCCACCCCCGCGCTCATCGGTGACGGCGGGCCCGAGCGGACCGCGGCGCACGTACAGGACGCGGCAAACGGCTTCGCGGGGCGCTATCCGCCGCACTACGCCTTCGTTGGACCCGCCTTCGGCGCCCGCCCGCCCGCCGGCGACTTCCCGTGGCGCCGGCTCGACCCCGGGCGCGCACGGGTGCTCGTCTCGCTGGGCACCCTCAACCGCGCGGCGGGCGCCCGCTTCTATCCCGCGGTACTCCGCGCCGCGGACGCCCTCGCGGACCGGGCGCAGCTGATCCTCGCCGCCCCGGCCGACCTCGCCGGAGACATTCCGCCGCACATGCTGCACCAGGAGTACGTCCCCCAGCTCCGGCTGCTGCCGCACCTCGACGCGGTGCTGTGCCACGGCGGCCACAACACCGTGTGCGAGGCACTCGCGTACGGGCTGCCGCTGGTGGTGGCACCCGTACGCGACGACCAGCCGATCGTCGCCCGCCAGGTGGCCGAGGCCGGGGCGGGCGTGCGGGTGCGCTTCGGCCGGGCCCGTACGGACGAACTGCACCAGGCCCTGACCGCCGTGCTGGACGACCCGGCCCACCGCCGTGCGGCCCGCCGCATCCAGGCGTCCTTCGCCGCGGCGGGCGGTGCCGCCACCGCGGCCGACCGTCTGGAGAAACTGCCGCCCGGACCGCGCCCCGGCCCGTCCGCACCCGGCACCGCCCCGACCCAGAACGAGAAGGGACCGTGAGCCAGATGACGCGAGCGCACCGTTCGGGACACCGCACGCGATGGGCGGCGGCCGTCGCCGTGACGGCCCTGGGCGCGGGCACCGTACGCGCCCGCCGCCGGCTCGCCGCGCTGCCGGTGCTCGACCCCGCCGGGCCGTACGACCCCGCGCGGCCCCCGCTCCCCGGCTGGCAGCTGATCACCGCGCCCGGTGTCGTGGCCGACGAGGCGACCCTGCGTGCCGCGGTCGCCCACGCCACGCGCGAAGGACTGCGCGTCGTGGACCTGGTCCCGGCCCATCTGGACGCCGAGAGCGTCCTCGGTCTGCTCCGGCTGCTCGACCCGGCGGCCCACCGCACGGACCGGTGCGCGCCGGGACACGGCGCGGGCCACGCCCTGCTGGTGGCCGACGAGATCCACCGGCGGGCCGGGCTCGACACCGAGGCGCCGCCGCCCTCGGTGGCCGGCCTGATCCGCCTGCTCCGCACCCTCAAGGAGTACGCCCCGGACGCCACCGGCTGGGCCATCGCCCCCGGTCTGCGGTCGCCGCACCCCGACCCCGCCCGGCGCGCCGAGGAGCTCCGCGCCCGGGGCCTCCCGCCTGCCCTCCTGTCCGCCGCCCAGCTGGCAGGCCTGGCGCTGCTGGCCAAGTGCGCGCTCTCGCAGCCGCGTTGGGGCGCTGCGGCGGCCGCCCTGTACTGGCTGCAGCCCGCCGCCGTGCTGAGCCCGGCCCGTGGCCTGCGCCCCGCCGGCCTGGCCCGCGCCACCGCGTCCCGTCCGCTGCGCTCCCTGTCCGCCGCGCTGCGCACCCTGGCCACCCCGCCCGCCGAGCCGCCCCGGGCCGCCGGCACCGCGGCACGCCACGCCGCGTACACCGCCGACCTCGCGGCCGGCACCGACCGCTTCTTCGAACCCCGCCGCGCCGACTGCCCCTGGTGCTCGGCACCCGACCCCGTCGTACGGGTCCGGATGCCCGACCTCCTCCAGGGCAAGCCCGGCCGCTTCACCCTGGAGGAGTGCCGCCACTGCGGCCATGTCTTCCAGAACCCCCGGCTCACCCCGGACGGACTCGACTTCTACTACCGCGACTTCTACGAAGGCCTCGGCGGCGAGGGCGCCGCCCTGGTCCTCGGCCGGATGAGCGCCACCTACCGCGACCGCGCCGAGCTGCTCCGGCCCTTCACCACCCCCAGGAACTGGCTCGATGTCGGCACCGCCGCGGGACACTTCTGCAACGCCGCCCGCGCCGTCTGGCCCGGCACCCGCTTCGACGGGCTGGACATGGGCGAAGGGGTCCACGAGGCCGAAAAGCGGGGCTGGATCACCACCGCCTACCAGGGCCAGTTCCCCGATCTCGCCGACCGGCTCGCCGGCCGCTACGACACCGTGAGCATGCACCACTACCTCGAACACACCCGGGACCCCCTCGCCGAACTCGACGCGGCCGTCAAGGTCCTGGCCCCCGGCGGCCATCTGCTGATCGAGCTCCCCGACCCCGAGTCCCGCATCGGCCGTCTGCTCGGCCCCTACTGGCTGCCCTGGTTCCAGCCCCAGCACCAGCACCTGATGCCGGCCGGAAACCTCAAACAGGCCCTGGCGGCCCGGGGCTTCACCGTCCTCGCCGAGCAGCACGGCGCCGCCCACCAGAACAACGCCGACTTCCTCGGCGCCGTCGCCCTCGCCGCCAACCGGCTCACCCCCGACCCGCAGGCGCCCTGGGCCACCATCCCCGCCACCCGCACCCGCCGCGCCGCCCGAAGTGCCGTACAGGCCATGGCGGTTCCCGGCTACGCCGCCGCCCTCGCCCTCGACAACCTGCGCACCGCGCTCGCGCGGGCCACCGACGGCGGCAACGCCTACCGGCTGCTCGCCCGCAAAGAGCTGGGATGAACGCGGTGGACCTGGCCCGCCGCGCGACGGCGGCCCCCCTGCTGCGGCTGCTCGCCCATGGCTTCGCGACGGCCTACCACCGCCTGCCCGAAGCGGTCTGGCGGGCACCGTACGCCTTCCGGCTCACCGCGCCCCCCGCCCCGCGCCGCACCGGTACGGCGCCCCGGACCGGCTGGGTCGCGGCGGCCAACTGGCATGTCGCCGCGGCCGTCGCCCCGCGCGACGACGGAATGCTGCGCTGCGGCTCGCACCAGCACCCGGCCGAGACCGCCGAACTCCCGCTGACCGGACCGGCCGGCCGCGCCCCCGACTGGGCGGCCCGCCCGTACGCCGCGCTGCGCGCTCTCGCCGCCGCCGGAATCGGCAGGGGCGGCGCCGATCTGCAGGTGGACGTCACCTTGCCGGACGCCGTGGGGCTGTCCGTCGCCGAGCCGCTGGAGTGTGCGGCCGCGCTGGCGGTCGCGTCCCTGCACGCCGACGGGGGCGGCTGCCCGCCGCACCGCGCACAGCTGGCGCGTCTGCTGACCACCGCCGTGCCCGGCGACGACGCGCTGCGCCGGGCCGTGCTCTTCGCCCGGACCGGCCGGCTGCTCGCGCCCGACGGCAGCCATCAGCCGCTGCGCGCCCCGGACGGCGGACCGGAACCGAGCCTGCTCCTGGTGACCGCCCGCCGCTCCGCCGGCGACCCAGCGGCCACGGCCACCGGCCTCGCCACCGCGGTCCACGACGCCCTGCGCGCCGGTGCCTGGTCCGCCTCATGGCCGGGACGGCGGCCGGGCCGCAGCGTGCTGCTGCTGATGCCGCCCGACCGGCGCGCCGCGGTCCGGGCCGCGGTCGCCGACGCCTGCCGCCGCTGTGAACTGCCCGTACCGCGCTTTCTGCGGATCGCCGTCGCGGACGCGGCCCGACGCGAGGACTGACACCCGGCACCCACCTGCTCCGCACCCCCCGACTGGGCCCGCCCCCCACCGGGCCCACACCCCCTCGGACAAGGAGCTGACACCTGATGAAACGACCAGCGATCCACCTGCGCAGAGCGCTCGTCGCGCTACTCGGCACGCTCGGCCTGCTCGCCGTCGCCTCCGCGGCGGACGCGCGGACCGTGCGGTCCGCGCTGCCGTCCTACGACCATGTCGTGATCGTGGTCTTCGAGAACAAGCAGTACGGCGAGATCATCGGCAACTCCCAGGCCCCCTACCTCAACCAGCTCGCCCAGACCGGCGCCGGACTGACCGGCATGAAGGCCCTGACCCACCCCAGCCAGCCGAACTACTTCAACCTCTTCTCCGGCGCCACCCAGGGCGTCACCGGCGACGGCTGCTACACCGCGCAGTCGTTGTCCGCGCCCAACCTCGCCCAGGAGCTGATCGCGGCCGGCAAGACCTTCGCCAGCTACAACGAGGGTCTGCCGAGCGAGGGCTCCACGACCTGCTCCAGCGGCCGGTACGCGCAGAAGCACAACCCCTGGTTCGCCTTCAAGAACGTCCCGGTGACCACCGGCAAGACCTTCGCCCAGTTCCCCAAGGACGACTTCACCAAGCTGCCGACGCTGTCCTTCGTCATCCCGGACATGTGCAACGACATGCACGACTGTTCCGTCGGCAGCGGCGACACCTGGCTCAAGAACAACCTCGACTCCTACGCCCGGTGGGCCAAGGACCACAACAGCCTGCTGATGGTGACCTGGGACGAGGACAACTACCTCGGCTCCAACCGGATCGCGACCGTCTTCCATGGAGCCCACGTCAAGCAGGGCACGGTGGGCGGCGCCTACAACCACTTCAGCCTGCTGCGGACCTTCGAGGACATGTACGGCACCGGCCACGCGGGCAATGCCGCCACCGCCACCCCCGTCACCGCGGTGTTCGACACCGGAGGCACCGAGCCGCCCGGCGACGAAATCGAGCTCACCACCCCCGGTCCGCAGACCTGCCGCTTCGGCCAGGGCTGCACCGTCCAACTGGCCGCCACCGGCGGCAAGCCCCCGCTCACCTACGACGCCACCGGCCTGCCGCTGGGCCTGACCCTCGACGCCGCGAGCGGCCGGATCGGCGGCAGGCCCTGGCAGACCGGCACCTTCCCGGTCACCGTCACCGCCACCGACTCCTCGGGCGCCACCGCCACCGGCGACTTCCCGCTCACCGTCAACTGGTTCTGACCGGCGGACCGGCCCGGGGAGGCACCCGCACACGCCACAGGCCACCCCCGCAAGGGTGGCCTGTGGTCTCTCGCCCGCCGCGACGGGCGAGACGGTGCTGCTCGGGGGCGACCGCCGTCAGCGGCGCCGCACCAGCGGGAACGGCAGGGTCTCGCGGATCGACAGACCCGTCAGGAACATCACCAGCCGGTCCACGCCGATGCCCAGACCACCGGTCGGCGGCATCGCGTACTCAAGGGCCTGCAGGAAGTCCTCGTCCAGCTCCATCGCCTCCGGGTCACCGCCGGCCGCCAGCAGCGACTGCGCGGTGAGCCGCCGGCGCTGCTCGACCGGGTCGGTCAGCTCCGAGTAGGCGGTGCCCAGCTCGGTGCCGAACGCGACCAGGTCCCAGCGCTCGGCCAGCCGCGGGTCCTTGCGGTGCTGCCGGGTCAGCGGCGAGACATCGGTGGGGAAGTCCTTGTAGAACGTCGGGAGCTGGGTCTTCTCCTCCACCAGGCGCTCATACATCTCCAGCACGATGTCGCCGCGGCCCATCTCCGGCTTCACCGGCACCGCCGAGGCATGGCACAGCCGGCGCAGCCGGTCCGGCGCGGTGTCCGCGTCGACCTCCTCGCCGAGTGCCTCGGAGATCGCGCCGTAGACCGTCTTGACCGGCCAGATACCCGAGATGTCGTGCTCCACCAGGCGGCCGCTCGCATCCGCCTTACGGGCGGTGGCGGTGCCGAACGCGGCGATCGCCGCGCCCTGGATCAGCTCCCGGGTCAGATCGAGCATCACGTCGTAGTCGGCGAACGCCTGGTACGCCTCCAGCATCGTGAACTCGGGGTTGTGCTTGTAGGAGATGCCCTCGTTGCGGAACGTCCGCCCCATCTCGAAGACCTTCTCCATACCGCCCACGCACAGCCGCTTGAGATACAGCTCCGGCGCGATCCGCAGATACAGATCGAGGTCGTAGGCGTTGATATGGGTGTGGAACGGGCGGGCGTTGGCGCCGCCGTGGATCTGCTGCAGCATCGGCGTCTCGACCTCCAGGTAACCCCGGTCGATCAGCCCCTGGCGCAGCGCCTGCACGGCCGTGCTGCGCGCCCGTACGTTCTCCCGCGCGTCCGTCGAGACGACCAGGTCCACATACCGCTGGCGGACCTTGGCCTCCGGGTCGGACAGACCGCGCCGCTTGTCGGGCAGCGGCCGCAGGCACTTGGCGGTCAGCCGCCACCGGGTGACGAACAAGGTCAGTTCACCGCGGTCGCTGGTGCCGACCTCGCCCTCCGCCTCGACATGGTCACCGAGGTCGATGTCCGAGCCGAAGCGGTCCAGCAGCTCCTTGCCGCTGCCGTCCCGGGTCAGCGCGACCTGGAGATCGCCCGACCAGTCGCGCAGCACCGCGAAGAGCACTCCGCCGTGGTCACGGGTGAGCAGCACCCGTCCGGCGACGCTGACGGACTTGCCGCTGCGCGTGCCGGGCGTCAGGTCCGGATACTCGTCGCGGACCTGACCGAGGGTGTGCGTCCGCTGCACGCCCACCGGATACGGGTCGGTGCCGGCCTCCCGCAGCCGCTCCAGCTTGCGGTGGCGCACCCGCACCTGCTCGGGCAGCGCGGCCAGCTCCTGCTCGTGGCGCTCCTCCTCGGTGGCCGGGGCGGTCTGCACCAGGCCGAGTTCGTCCAGCGACGGCAGGCCCGCGGTGCTGGCCGGGGCCAGCACCCGCTTCTTGTGCCCCTTGCCCCACAGTTTGCCCAGGCTCGGCACGGCCACGAAGCCCTCGGCGATACCGGAGGCCAGACCGATACGGGCCAGCGCACCGGCGTCCGCGTAGCACAGGAACCGCGGATACCACTCCGGGTTGTACTTCGCGTTGGAGCGGTAGAGCGCCTCCAGCTGCCACCACTTGGAGAAGAACAGCAGCAGTCGGCGCCAGAACTTCAGCACCGGACCGGCACCGATCCGGGCGCCCTCCTCGAAGGCGGACCGGAACACCGCGAAGTTGAGCGAGATCCGCCGTACGCCCATCGAGCCCGCCTGGGCGCACAGCCGGGCCACCATGAACTCCATGACGCCGTTGGGCGCGGAGCGGTCACGGCGCATGACGTCCAGCGAGATGCCGTCCTTGCCCCACGGCACGAAGGACAGCAGCGCGATCATGTTGCCGTCGCCGTCGAACGCCTCGGCCAGCAGGCACTCCCCGTCCTCCGGGTCGCCCAGCCGGTCCAGCGCCATCGAGAAGCCGCGTTCGGTCTCGGTGTCCCGCCAGGCGTCGGCCCGGTGGATGACTTCCTGCATCTCCTCGTCGGTGAGCGCGGAGTGGCGCCGCACGCGGAAGGTCGCACCGGTCCGCTCGACGCGGTTGACGGCCTGGCGGGTGACCCGCATCTCCCGGCCGTCCAGGTCGAAGTCCTTCACATGCAGGATCGCCTCGTCGCCGAGCTGCAGCGCCCCGAGGCCGCTGCGGGCGAACGCCTTGGCGCCGCTCTCGCTCGCACCCATGACGGCGGGCTGCCAGCCGTACCGGCCGGCGACCTCCAGCCATGCCTCGATGGCCTGCGTCCACGCCTCCCGGTCACCGACCGGGTCACCACTGGCCAGACAGACACCGGCCTCGACGCGGTAGGTGACGGCGGCCTTGCCGCTGGGGGAGAAGACCACGGCCTTGTCGCGGCGGCTGGCGAAGTAGCCGAGCGAGTCCTGGCTGCCGTAGCGGTCGAGCAGTGCCCGGATGCGGGCCTCCTCGTCGCCGTGCAGCGCGGCCTCCATCCGCTGCGAACGGAACAGCGTGGCCGCGGCGTTGAGCAGTGCCAGCGCACCGAGCAGGCCGAGGACGGCGCTGATCCAGTGCGGCGGATGGCCCTCGACGATATGACCGCCGACCAGCCCGCCGCAGACGCGGTTGGCCGTCCACAGCAGCCGGTTGGCGGCGCCGGGCTCCAGCGTGCCGGGGGCCAGCGACACCAGTCCCCAGCCGATCAGCACCGCGGCCACGAGTCCGCCGGCCAGCACCAGGATCGCGCGCAGGAACGCGCCCCGCCGGGTGATCGCGTAGAACTCGCGGTGCGAGACGAGCAGCAGCACCAGCGCCGCCGCACACAGCACCAGCGAGAACGCGAACTCCCAGTACCCGTGGGCCAGGAAGAGCGCGTCGGCCAGGGTGACCAGCACCATGTAGGCCACCACGAACCACAGCGCCACGCGTTTCCGGGCGGTCATCGCCGCGCCCAGGAGGAAGAGGAACGCCGCATAGGCGAAGTTCGGTGCCACCGGGATGGTGAGGGTGTCCAGCCAGTAGATCACCGGGTGGAGTCCGCGCCGGAGCGGCCCGATCAGCGCCGTCAGGGCACAAAAGAGCCCCAATACGCTGAAGATGATGGCGAAGCCATTGGGGACACGGCGCCGGAAGCGCCGCCACCCCGTGAGTTGATCCTGGTCCTGCACGGTGCTCATTCCGTCACATTAGGCTCTGAAAGGGGTCAGCTGCTCGACACGGGGGCGCTGTTTCTGTGCCACGGGGATCAGCCGTCATTCCAGTCTCCGATCCCGGTGGTGTGGTCGTCTTTCCCTCGTACGGAGGATGCGGTGACCCCGGCGGGGTCACCCACGTGGACCTTGCCACAAACCCGTCCCATGTCCGAGTCGGTGCAACTCCGGCTGATGGTGAAGTTCAGGTCATAGTCGCCGGTGAAGAAGCGGCCGCCGCCGGAGTCCACCCCGTCGAGTTCCGCCCGCAACGTGACCTCGGTACCCGGTTTCCAGTGCTGGGCGGCCCGCCAGGTCACCTGGTCCATGCCGTTGCGGTCCTTCGCCCAGTCCCAGGAACCGGTCGTCCGGCTGTTGGTGGTGACGCTCAGGTGGCGCTCCACCGCGGCCCGGTCGGTCACCGGCTGGTCGAAGGTGAGCGTGAGCAGCCGGTCGACGGCGACCACGCCGTCCTGTACGCCGGGGTCGAGCACCAGGGTGTTCAGCCGGGCCGCCCTCGCGGTGGTGAGCGACTCCTTGGCCGCGCCGACACCGCCCTCGGCGCTCTTGGTCCTGGCGACGACGGAGTACTTGGTGGCCGGGGCGATCTTGGCGCTGGAGGTCCAGACGGTCCCGCCGCTCCCGAGTCCGCCGGGCAGTCGCCGCCCCCTGGGGTCGGTGACCGTCACCTCGGTCAGTACGCCGCCCTCCGCGGTCACTTTGAGCTTGTCGCCGGCCTGCACGGTCCTGGTGCCGCCGGCCGCCGCCAGCGCCACCTTCACCGGGTCACCCACGGGCGCCGGCGCCGCGAAGCCCGCGCAGGCGCTGAGCGCGCCCGCGCCGACCACCGTGACCACGGCGAGCGCGACGCGCGGGGGCCGGGTCGGCCGGCGGCGGGGGAAGGGGGAGCGGCTCATCTGGGGGCTTTCCGTCTGCGAGTGGGGGGGAGGGCGGCGGTGTCGGCCGCTAAGACGCCAGATCGCCACACTCCGTTGCAGGGAGTGACGTGATCCACGCCACAGTGGCCGGGTGGGTTGTCCGGCCCGCGCCGCCGCCGTTCTCCGGCGCCCGGCCGCCGGCCCGCGCCGCCCGTCCGTGACCCGCAGTGATCACCCGATCGGAGCACCCGCACGAGAACCGGACATAGACTGAAATACGCCAAACTGGCCACCCCTTGCCGCCCGTTCGGGCGGCGGTTGAGGAGGTGTGCGTCCCATGGCTATTTCCATCTCGGTCGTACTGCTGCTGGTGGTCCTGACCGTGATCTTCCTGCGCAGCGGCAAGCTCAAGTTCTCGCACGCCCTGGTGTGCGCGCTGCTCGGTTTCTATCTGGCGAGCAGCAGCCTCGCCCCGGACATCCACCAAGGACTGTCCGGCGCCGCCGATGTGGTGAGCAGTCTGCGTCCGTGACGGTGGCGGCCTACCGGAACCTCATCCTCGCCACCACCGGTTGTGCGGTCACCTTCTGGGCCTGGAACCTGCTCCCCCCTCTGAGTCACACCTTCAGGACCGGCCTGAGCCTGACCGGCACCGAGACCGCGGCGCTGGTGGCGGCGCCGCTGCTGGTCGGCTCGCTGGGCGGGGTGCCGGTCGGCGCGCTCACCGACCGCTTCGGCGCCAGGGTGATGTTCCCGCTGGTCTCGGGCCTCACCATCGTGCCGGTGCTGCTGCTCATCCCCGCCAGGCAGTCCTTCGCCATGCTGCTCGCGGTGGGTTTTCTGCTCGGGCTGGGCGGCACGACGTTCGCCATCGGCGTCCCCCTCGTCAACGCCTGGTTCCCGCCCCGCAGGAGGGGCCTGGCACTGGGCATCCTCGGGACGGGCACGGCCGGTATCGCCCTCTCCGGCTATCTGACCCCGCGCATCCACCACTACGACGAGAACCTCCCCTATCTCGTCGTCGCCACGGCGCTCGCCCTCTTCGCCTTCCTCGGCGCCCTGATGATCAGCGACCATCCGGACCAACACCTTCCGCGGACCTCGGCGGCCGCCCGGCCATCCCGGGCCGGGCGGCTGCGGGGCACCTGGGAGCCGGCCGCGCTGTACGCGATCGCCTTCGGCGGCATCGTCGCGGCGGGCGTCTATCTGCCGGTCTATCTGCGGACCTGGTACCACCTCGGTGTCACCGAAGCGGGCACCGGGGCGGCCGGCTGTGTCCTGGTCGCCGCCTTCTTCCGGCCCCTCGGCGGCTGGTGCGCTGACCGGGTCCACCCGGCCGTCGTCACCGCCTGGTCGCTGGGCGCGGCCGCCCTGTGCGCGATCATCCAGGCCTTCGACCCGGCGCTGAACCCGGTGGGCGCCGTCGACCTCCTGGTCATGGCGGCCGGCCTGGGCGCGGCCGCCGGCGCGGTCGTCGCGCTGGTGGCGAGGGTGACGCCCCAGGAGCGGATCGGCGGCGTCGCCGGCATCGTCGGCGCGGCCGGCGGCCTCGGCGGCTTTCTGCCCGCGCTCGTCCTGGGCGCGGTCCACCGCGGCAAGGGCACCTACTCCCTCGGCTTTCTGCTGCTCTCCGACCTGGCGCTGGCCGGCGGTGTCTACGCCCTGGCCCGGATGCGCACCGCGGGCGCCGCGCCCGCCGGCGGGTCCTGACCGGCGGCGGCCCCGGGCCTCACCCGGCGGAGAACACCCCGAGCGCATTGGGCACCGGCCGCTCCGCGCCCCCCGACGGATGGTTGCGGACCGTGGCCCCGTACGCGTCACCGGTGACCAGGGTCGACGACCCGCCGCCGTCCAGATCCATCGCGTCCCGCGCACCCAACTGCGCCATGAGGTCCGCCAGTTCACGCACCGTCAGGCCGGTCTGGCCCGGTGCCCCGTCCAGCGCCATGAGATACAGCAGCCGGCCGCCCGCCCCGATCCCCGCGGAGGTGCGCACCGCCACCGCGATCGTGTCCAGACCGGCCACCGGAGCGCCGTCCCGCACGATCGGGAAGCCGCCCACCGCGCAGCGCAGCCGGCCGTGCCCCCGGCCGACGAGGTACGAGCTGACGCTCACCGGCTCACCGATCCGCAGCGTGCGCAGCCGCCGCGCTCCTTCCTCCCGGCCCACCAGCACCACACTGCCCACCGCCACCCCGCCGGCGCCCGGCACGTCCCCGACCGCCGTCACCCGGCCGTGCCGGACCGTCACCTCCGCGGTCTCCGCACTGCACGGCGCCGCCCGGTCGGTGTCCGTACCGCAGGTGGCGCGCACCCGGGACGCCGGACCCCACTGCGGGGTGTACGCGCCGATCCCGCCGACCGGCAGCGCGTACTGGTTCAGTCCGCGCAGCGGCAGCGTCCCCTCGCCGGTCAGCACCGCACCGCGCAGCGTCAGCCGGTCCAGCCGGGCGCGGCGGTCGTAGCCGACGCCGAGGACGTCCTCGGTGGTCGCGCCGGGCGGCATGACCGGCCCGAACCGCTGCCCGTCGGGCACCGCGCCCTTCAGCTGCCGCCCCGAGGCCACCGCCGGGCCGACCGAGGCGCCGGTCGCCTGCACACCCGGGTGCTGGGTCTCGGTGATATTGAAGAAGTCACCGTTGACCGCCCCCACCGCCCGGCGCTCCGCGGCCAGTTGGGAGACCGGCGACCGTGCGCCGACCGCCCCCGGATACAGCAGATCCACCGAGACCCGCGGATCAGCCAGATCGACGGTCAGCAGATGCCCGTGCACGGTGCCGCGCGGCAGCGTCATCCGGAATTCGCCGTAGGCCACACCGGGTGCCACCGACGCGGCACCGGAGCGGTGGAGGCCCGCGCCCGCGGCGGTGGCCGGCGCCCCGGCCGCCACCCCGCCGCCGGCCAGCACACTCCAGGCCATGAGCACCGTCAGCACCGCGCGCACTCGACCGAATCGCCGTTTCACGATCCCCCCTGACGTCACGCCAACTGTCCCAGGTGCCGAAGACGCTCACTATGGCCCGGAGATGTCATGAATCGGTACACCCGCGGAACGGCCGCCGTGTCGCCGGCCGCCGTCCCCGCCGCGGGCCGTGTTCATCCGGCGTGCTGCCAGGAGACCTCGTTGACCAGCTGCAGATAGCGGGCCCAGTCCCAGAACTCACCGGGGTCGGTGTGGTCGGTGCCGGGGACCTCGACATGGCCGATGATGTGCTCCCGGTCCTTGGGAATCCGGTACCGGTCACAGATGGCGGCGGTGAGCAGCGCGGACTGCTCGTAGAGCGGGTCGGTGAACCACGTCGGGTCATCGATCCAGCCCTCGTGCTCGATGCCGATGCTGCGGGTGTTGTAGTTCCAGTTCCCGGCGTGCCAGGCGACGTCCCGCTCGCGTACGCACCGGGCGATATAGCCGTCGGCGGACCGTACGACATAGTGCGCGGCCGCCTTGTGCGCCGGGTCCTGGAACAGCTTGAGGGTGTCCGCGTAGGTCTCCTGGGTCACATGCACCACGACGGTCTCGATCGGATACTGCGTAGGGCGTTTGGCGGTGGTGAAGTTGCCCGGGCTCGCCGGAATCCATTCGACCGGGGGGTAGGTACCGCCGGGTGGTGTCCGCCGGTGCGCGGCGGCACCGGCGGTGGCCGAGGTGAGGGGGGTGAGTGCGGCGGACGCGGCGAGCGCGGCCGCACCGGTCAGCAGGCGACGGCGGGCCGGGCGGTGGGGGGCGGGCTCCATGTGAACTCCTGACAAGGACCGAGGGGGGTGGTCGCGTACATGTCACGCACATGCGGTGCGTTCATGATGCGCAACAGGGCACGCCCTGCCAAGGGAATGGCCGTTCTGCCAATGGCTTGACCAAAGGCGGAACGGCGCAGGTCAGGAGTGGCGAGATACCTGATCGGACGTCACTCGGGTGCCACGCCGACGGCGCTGACGGCCGCTCGTGGGCGCGGCACCCGGGGCCCGTGGACCCGCCGGTCAGTGACCGATCTCGACGTCCTCCAGAATGCCCAGCGCGTCCGGCACCAGTACCGCCGCCGAATAGTAGGCGCTGACCAGGTAATTGATGACCGCCTGGTCATTGATGCCCATGAAGCGCACCGACAGACCGGGCCGGTACTCGTCCGGGATGCCGGTCTGGTGCAGCCCGACCACGCCCTGGTTCTCCTCGCCGACCCGCAGCGCCAGGATCGAGCTGGTCTGGTCCGGGGTGATCGGGATCTTGTTGCAGGGCAGCAGCGGAATGCCCCGCCAGGCGCGGACCGCGGTGCCCTCGCACTCCGCGGTGGTCGGATAGATGCCCCGGGCGTTCCACTCCCGGCCGATGGCCGCGATCGTCCGCGGATGCGCCAGCAGGAACTGGGTCTTGCGACGCCGGGAGATCAGCTCGTCCAGATCGTCGGGGGTGGGCGGACCGCTGCGGGTGTGGATGCGCTGCTTGAGGTCGGCGTTGTGCAGCAGCCCGAACTCGGGGTTGTTGACCATCTCGTGCTCCTGGCGCTCCCGTAGCGCCTCCACGGTCAGTCGCAGCTGCTGGTCCAGCTGGTTCATCGGGTCGTTGTAGAGATCGGCGACCCGCGAATGCACCTTCAACACCGTCTGGGCCACGCTGAGTTCATACTCCCGCGGCGCCAGTTCGTAGTCGGCGAAGGTGCCCGGCAGGGCCGGTTCGCCGACATGGCCCGCGGCCAGCTCGATGGCCGCCTCACCGTGCTTGTTCTGCGCCGGCACCAGCGCCGCACCGACCTCCGCGAGGTGGCCGCGCAGCGACTCCGACCGGCCCAGTACCTCCTCCAGGTCGCTGCGGTACAGGGTCAGCGCGGTCACCCGGGTCACCGCGCGTACGGAGTGCTCCCACTCCGCGTCCGCGGTCAGCAGCGCCGCCGCACCGATCGCGTCACCGTCGGCCAGCACCCCCAGCACGGTCTCGTCGCCGTACTTGCCGGCGCCGATACGGTCCAGCTTGCCGTGCGCGATCAGCACGATCCGGTCCGTCGGTCCGCCCGCCCGGGCCAGCACATCGCCGGGCGCGAACTCCCGCTGGACGAAGCGGTCCGCCAGCGCCTCCAGCGTCGCGGTGTCGGCGTAGCCGCGCAGCGGCGCCAGCTCGCGCAACTCCGCCGGGATCACCCGGACTTCGGAGCCGGTCGAAACGAATTCCACCCGGCCGTCACCGAGGGTGTGGGTAAGCCGGCGGTTGACGCGGTACGCACCGCCGGAGACCTGGGTCCAGGGCAGGATGCGCAGCAGCCAGCGGGAGGAGATCCCCTGCATCTGCGGCACGGTCTTGGTCGTGGTCGCCAGCTTGCGCGCTGCCGCGGTGTCCAGGCTGGAGCGGATCTGCTCGCTCGCGGACTCCTGCGGGCCGGACGTCGGGTCCACCGATGTGGTCATGAGGAAGGCTCACCTGTTCTTGTCTGTGCTGTGCGTAGACCGGTGCGGTACGGAGAAATGCCCGCGCGTCAGGGCGGCGAGAACTGCCGCTCCCCGGGCGCGCCGGTTTTCTGCCGGGAGTCGTTCAGTGGCCGATCTGTACGTCGTCGAGAACACCCAGCGCATCGGGCACCAAAATGGCCGCCGAATAATAGGCGCTGACCAGATACTTGATGACCGCCCGGTCGTCCAGGCCCATATAACGCACCGAAAGGCCCGGCTCGTATTCATCGGGAATTCCGGTCTGGTGCAGGCCGACGACGCCCTGCTTTTCCTCGCCGGTGCGCAGCAGCAGAACGGAACTCGTCCGCTCCTTCGTCACCGGAATCTTGTTGCACGGGAAAATCGGCACCCCGCGCCAGGAGGGCAGCGAATGACCCATGAAATCAACCGCGGTCGGGTACAGTCCGCGGGCGCTGCACTCCCGTCCGATGGCGGCGATCGTCAGGGGGTGGGCGAGCAGGAAGCCCGGGTCCTTCCAGACCGTCGCGAGCAGATCGTCGAGGTCGTCGGGGGTGGGCGGGCCGGTGCGGGTGTGGATGCGCTGCTTGAGGTCGGCGTTGTGCAGCAGCCCGAACTCGGGGTTGTTGATCATCTCGTGTTCCTGGCGCTCCCGCAGCGCCTGGACGGTCAGCTTGAGCTGCTCCTCGACCTGGTTCATCGGGTCGCTGTAGAGGTCGCCGACCCGGCTGTGGGTGCGCAGCACCGTCTGCGCCACGCTGAGTTCGTACTCCCGGGGCGTCAGGTCGTAGTCGACGAAGGTGCCGGGGAGGGACGGCTCGCCATGGTGCCCCGAGGCGACCGAGACCGCCGATTCCCCACTCGCGTTCATCGGCTGCGCAGAGCCCTGACGGGCCGTCGCCAGATGCTCGCGCAGCCCGGGGGAGCGGTCGATGACCTCCTGCGCGGCCTGCCGGGACAGTGTCATGACGGTCACCCGGGTCACCGCGCGATAGCTGAACCCCCAGGTCGCCTCGGGGTCGGTGAGCGGCTCGTCGCCGAGGTGATCCCCGCCGGCCAGCGCTTCGAGCACCGCGTCCTCGCCGTATTTGCCGGTGCCGATACGGTCCACCCGGCCGTGTACGAGCAACACCAGCCGGTCGCCCGGCCCGCCGGCCTCGGTGATCAGTTCACCGGGCGCGTATTCCTGCTGGGTGAAGCGGTCGCCGAGGGCCGCCAGCACCTCGGTATCGGTGAACTCCCGCAGCGCGGGCAGCTCGCGCAGCTCGTCCGGAATGATCGCCACATCGCTGCCGCTGGTGTCGAAATCGATGCGCCCGTCGCCGAGGGTGTAGCTCAGCCGGCGGTTCACGCGATAGGTGCCACCGGACACCTGCACCCAGGGCAGCAGCCGCAGCAGCCACCGGGAAGTGATGCCCTGCATCTGCGGTGCGGTTTTGGTGGTGGTCGCCAAATTCCGTGCCGCGGTGGTACTCAGGCTGGAATTCTGGGAGTCTTCCGCGCTGTCGTGCAGCGATTCGTCGGCAATCGTCACCATGCCACCTATCTCTTCGAGGGTGCTGTGCGGCCGCCCCGAAACCCCGTTTCAAGGCAGTCCCGCGGCAACCCGCCGAACCGAAGGTAGTGGTGCTGTTTTTATCGGCACAATCGCTCGATTGGGTGGCATGGAATTCCCGCTCCATGGAAAGGTTTAGCGGGCTCAATTCCGGGGAGAGTGTGCCGGGGCGCAGGAATGGAGGGGGTCGTCCAGGACGCCCTGGAGCGCGGCGTGCGCCGCCCCGAGCAGCGGTCCGTCGGCGCCCAGCCGCGACACCCTCACCCCTGGCCCGCCGGCCCGCCCGTCCTCCGCCGTGACGGCCGTCCGCAGCGCCAACTCCCGCTCCAGGGACGGCAGGACCCAGGGCGCCAGCCCGGCCAGCGCACCCCCGAGGACCACCGCCTGCGGATCGAGCAGATTTACCGCCCCGGCGAGCGCGATGCCCAGCGCCGTCCCCGCCTCGTGCAGGGCGTGGACGACGGCGGCGTCCCCGTCGGCGGCCCGGCGCGCCAGCAGACCGATACGGGCACCCGGCCCCGGATGGGCCGCCGCCCGCTCGGTGGTGAGCCCGCCCGCCCGCAGCACGGCCTGTTCCCCCGCGTACTGCTCCAGACAGCCACGCCCGCCGCAGTCGCACGGCGGGCCGTCCGGATACACCGGCACATGCCCCAGCTCACCGGCGAACCCCCGGGCGCCCCGCAGTAGTTGACCGTCCACGACGACCGCGGCGCCGATCCCGATCTCCGCCGACACATGCACGAAGTCCGGCGGCGGGGCCGGCCGGCCGGCGTCCCCGCCCAGCCGGAGTTCGGCCAGCGCGCCGAGGTTGGCCTCGTTCTCGACGGTCAGCGGGATGGCGAAGGAGCCCTCCTCCGGGGCCGTTGCCCCGGCGAGCCCCGGTGCGAGATCGGCCGCCCGCCAGCCGAGGTTGGGGGCGTGCACCACGGTCGTCGCGTCACGGGCCACCAGACCGGGCACCGCGACCGTCAGCCCGGCCGGCCGCAGCCCCTCGGCGGCGATCTCCGCGGTCACCTCGGCGAGCAGGGCGGACAGGTGCCGCAGCACCGGCCCGGGAGCGCGGTGCCGGTTCGCCGCGTCGGCCGCCACCCGGGCCCGGACCCGCCCGCGCAGATCGACGGCGCACACCGCCAGATGGTCGACGCCTATCTCGGCCCCTATCCCGGCCGGGCCGCGGTCGCTGACCGCCAGTTCACTGCCTGGCCTGCCCCGGCCGCCGGTCGCCGCCCGCCCCGTCTCGACCAGCAGCCCGGCCCGCAGCAGCTCGTCGACGAGCGGGGCCACCCCCGCCCGGGTCAGCCCGATGCGTGCCGCGACCGCGGCCCGGGAGAGCGGACCGTGCGCGGCCACGGTCCGCAGCACCCGGGCCAGATTGCGCCGCCGGATGCCGTGCTGGGTGTCGCCGCCGGACGCGGTCACAGGGTCTCCTCCGGGTGCGGGCGGGAGCCGGTGTCCCTCCTGGTCCACGGCTTCGGGGGTGCGGTCACCGCCGTAGCAGCGGCGCGCCGTCGACGAGGGTCGCCGTCAGCCGCTCCCAGGCGGCCTCGTCCCGCGGCCGCGCCTCGTACTCCGCGCCGCGCGCCGTCTCCCAACGGCGGGCCACCGCCGCCGGATCCTCCTCCAGCAGCAGCCCGGCCGCCTGCGCCGCCGCCCCGAGCGCCACCAGCTCCCGCGCCTCGGGCACCACCACCGGGCGGCCCGACAGCCGGCGCACGGTCTCCCGCCAGGCCCGGCCCCGCGCCCCGCCGCCGATCAGCAGCAGCGGCGCATCGGGCGCGGCGTCCGCGTCCAGCACCCGGTCCAGCGCCTGCAGCAGGGTGAACACCGCGCCGTCGTAGGCGGCCTGGAGCAGCTGACCGCCCGTGGTGTCGTGCCGCAACCCGTGCACCAGACCCGAGGCACCGGGCAGATTCGGGGTGCGCTCACCGTCGAGGAACGGCAGCATCACCACCTCGCCCCCGTCCTCCACGGACTCCCGGTCGCGACCGAGCAGCGCCGCCACCCGGTCCACGGCGAGCGTGCAGTTGAGGGTGCAGGCCAGCGGCAGCCAGTCGCCGCGGGCATCGGCGAAGCCCGCCACCGTGCCGGTCGGATCGGCGGGCCTGTGGGTGGAGACCGCATAGACCGTCCCCGAGGTGCCCAGGCTCAGCACCGGCCGGCCGGGCCGCAGGCCCAGGCCGAGCGCGGCCGCCATGTTGTCCCCCGTGCCGGCGGCCACCAACGCCCCCTTGGGCAGCGGCAGATGACCGGCGTGTACGGTCCCGGCGGCCTCGCCCGGCAGCGCCACCCGCGGGAGCAGCGCGGGGTCCAGCCCGATGTGCGCCAGGATCTCCGCGTCGTAGGACTCGGTGGACGACGCCCACCAGCTGGTCCCGGACGCATCGCCGCGATCGGTGACGGCCTCGCCGGTGAGCCGCTCGGTGAGGTAGTCGTGCGGGAGCCGTACCGCGGCGGTGGCGGCGGCCGAGGCCGGCTCGTTCGCCTTCAGCCAGGCCCACTTGGCCACCGTGAACGCCGGGCCCGGCACGCTCCCGACCCGGTCCGCCCAGGCCGCCGCGCCGCCCCGCTCCGCGATCAGGCGCTCGCTCTGGGGCGCCGGCCGGACGTCGTTCCACAGCATGGCCGGACGCACCGGCGCACCGGCCGCGTCCAGGGTGACCAGCCCGTGCTGCTGCCCGCCGACGGACACCGCCGAGGCCTGCCGCGCCGCGTCGCCGCACTGTGCCAGCGCCTCGCCCAGTGCCTGCCACCACTGCCGTGGGTCGCTCTCCTTGCCGGCGCCGCCGCTGACCGTGTGCGGCGCCTGGCCCCGGGCGATGACCGCACCGGTCACCGCGTCCACGACCAGCGCCTTGGTGGACTGTGTGGAGCTGTCCACCCCGACGACCAGCGGTCCCGCTGCCTGTGCGCCCATCGTGCACTCTCCCTCGGCGGCCCGTCGTCCATGGTCTCGGTCCAGGGGGTTCCCCGGTGTGCTGTCGCATATTAGTTTGGCCGCGGCATAATTTGTAAAGCGCCTTGACGAAATGATCGAGGGAGTCACGATGAGCCGTCAGCCCGTGCCCGGGGACAAGTTCAGCTTCGGCCTGTGGACCGTCGGCTGGCAGGGCCGTGACCCCTTCGGTGACGCCACCCGCCGCGCCCTGGACCCCGTGGAATCGGTGCACCGCCTCGCCGACCTCGGCGCGTACGGCGTCACCTTCCACGACGACGATCTGATCCCGTTCGGCGCCGGCGACATCGAGCGCGAGGCGGCCGTCAAACGCTTCCGGCAGGCGCTGGACGCCACCGGCCTGATCGTCCCGATGGCCACCACCAACCTCTTCACCCACCCCGTCTTCAAGGACGGCGCCTTCACCGCCAACGACCGCGGCGTCCGCCGCTACGCCCTGCGCAAGACGCTCCGCAACATCGACCTCGCCGCCGAGCTGGGCGCCCGCACCTATGTCGCGTGGGGCGGCCGGGAAGGCGCGGAGTCCGGCGCGGCCAAGGACGTACGAGCCGCCCTGGACCGGATGAAGGAGGCCTTCGACCTCCTCGGCCAGTACGTCCTCGAGCAGGGCTACGACCTGAGGTTCGCCCTCGAACCCAAGCCCAACGAGCCGCGCGGCGACATCCTCCTCCCCACCGTCGGCCACGCCCTCGCCTTCATCGAGCGGCTGGAGCACCCCGAGCTCTACGGCGTCAACCCCGAGGTCGGCCACGAGCAGATGGCCGGGCTGAACTTCCCGCACGGCATCGCCCAGGCGCTCTGGGCGGACAAGCTCTTCCACATCGACCTCAACGGCCAGAGCGGGATCAAGTACGACCAGGACCTCCGCTTCGGAGCGGGGGATCTGCGCTCCGCCTTCTGGCTGGTCGACCTGCTGGAAACGGCCGGCTACGACGGGCCGCGGCACTTCGACTTCAAGCCGCCGCGCACCGAGGACCTGGACGGTGTCTGGGCCTCGGCGGCCGGCTGTATGCGCAACTATCTGATCCTCAAGGAGCGCGCGGCGGCCTTCCGGTCCGACCCGGCCGTCCAGGACGCGCTGCGGGCCGCGCGCCTGGACCAGCTGGGCCGCCCCACCGCCGAGGACGGCCTGGCCGGTCTGCTCGCCGACGGCACCGCCTACGAGACCTTCGACGTCGAGGCGGCGGCGGCCCGCGGGATGGCCTTCGAGCATCTGGACCAGCTGGCGCTGGAGCACCTGCTCGGGGCGGTGTGAGAGGCCGCCCCCGGGCCGGTCCGCTCACCCGAAGAGCCCGCGCAGGAACGCGATCTCGGCGGCCCGCTGCTCACCGCCGCCGCCCTCATGGGCGTTGAACCGCCACACCTTCAGTTCCTTCTCGCCCGCGTAGTGATGGAACGCGGCGAAACCGGTGGACGGCGGCGCCACTTCGTCGCGCAGGGCCGTGCCGAAGAGCGCCGGGGCGGTGGCGCGGGCGGCGAAGTTCAGGCCGTCGAAGTGGTCCAGGGTGAGCAGCGCGGTGTCGATCCGGTCGCGCGCACCCGCGAAGTAGCGGGTGAGTTCGCCGTACGGGCCGACATCGGTGATCTCGACCGCGCGGCGGATGTGCGTCAGGAACGGCGCATCGATCAGCGCACCGGCCAGACCGGGGACCAGGCCCGTCATGGCCAGGGCCACGGCACCGCCCTGGCTGTGGCCGGCGACCACGATCCGGTCGGTGTGCACCGCGTGATGTCCGCGCGCCGCCTCCACGGCCCGTACCGCGTCGGTGAACAGCCGCCGGTAGTAGTAGCCGTAGGGATCGAGCAGCCCCTGGGTCAGCTTGCCGGGTACGCCCGGATTGCCGGAGGCGACCGGATCGGGGGTGTCACCAGGCCGGTTGGGGCCGCTCTGGCCCCGGGTGTCCATGACCAGGGTGGCGTACCCCGCCGACGGCCACAGCAGCCAGTCGTGCGGCAGCAGCCGGCCACCGCCGTATCCGAGGTACTGGACGACGCAGGGCAGCGGCCCCTTGGCGGCGCGCGGGAGCAGGAACCAGCCACGGATGGGGTGCCCGCCGAACCCGGCGAACGTCACGTCATAGGTGCGGAGCAGGGCGAGCCCCGCATCGATCTCGGTGAAGCGCGCGTCGAGGTCATGGGTACGGGCCTCGACGAGAGTGCGCCGCCAGAACGCCTCAAAACCGGCCGGCTCGGGACGCGGTGGGCAGTAGGTGCGCAGCGCGTCCAGGGGAAGGTCGGTGAACACGGAAAACCTCCGAGCCGTAGGCTGGCTTGTTGTCTGTCGCCAACGGTGCCCAGGGTCCGGACAATTCAGACGTGAATTGTTCCAGGTTGGTCACCGAGTCCCGTAAAACCGAGTGAAGAAGTAATCATTTCGCCATGAGCTTTCCTCCGCCTCCGCCGCCGAACCAGCCGAATCAGCCGAACCAGCCGCCCCACCCCGCCCCGGGCGGCTTCGGCCCGCCGGCCGGTGCTTACGGTCCGGGCGATCAGGGCCAGGGAGGCTACGGCCCGGGTGGCTACGGTCCGCCCCCGGGTGGCCACCAGGCCCCCGGCGGCTACGGCCCGCCCGCGGGCGGCTTCGGCCCGCCCGGCCCCGGCGGCCCCGGCGGCCCCGGCGGCCCCGGCGGCCCCGGCGGCTGGCAGCAGCCGCCCGGCCCGCCCGGCGGTGGCGGCAACGGCAAGACCATTGCGGCGATCATCGGCGGCGGGGTGCTCGTGCTGGCCGCCGTCATCACCGTCATCGTCGTGAGCAACAGCGACGACAGCGGCAACCACCGTGCCCAGCCGTCCGGTTCGAGCACCAGCGCCACCCCGTCCGAGAGCGCGTCCCCGACGCCCTTCGGCGATCCGACGCCCACCGCGACGCCCACCGACAGCGACTTCGAGAGCTCCCTGCCGACGCCCTCCAACGGCAAGATCCCCTTCTATCTGCTGAAGGTCGGCGACTGCTACGACCGCCCGGCGGGCGGCGGCGGCACCAACGACGAAGCCTCCTGCAACGGCCCGCACGACGCCGAGGTCGTCAGCACCCACCGTCTGGGGTCCGGACTCACCACCGAGTCGGACATCAAGGACAAGGCCTCGTCGCTGTGCCGCAACGAGCTGGAGCGCAAGGCGGCCCGGCAGCCCGCCGGCACCGCCGAGGGCACCTACGTCCAGTACCCTAACCTCAATGGCTACAAGCTCGGCATCAAGACCATCAGCTGCAGCCTGGCGGGCAACGGCACCATGACCAAGAAGCTCACCAAGCCGCTGTCCTGAACCGGGGCGGAGGACGGCGGACCTCTACGGGGTGAGGGCGGAACGCCACCTTTGCGGTGTTCCGCCCTCACCCCGTCGGCGCGCGTACTGCGGCAGTTCGGTGCCCGAGGCCTCAGCCGCCGCTCAGCGGTCCACCCGCTTGCCCGCCGCACCGCTGTCCGCGACCTCGCCGACCTCGGCGGCCGCCGGATCCAGCACCCGCGCCAGAAACGTCCTGGTCCGCTCGTGCTGCGGGGCACCCACCACCTGCTCCGGGGTTCCCTGCTCGACGATCACCCCGCCGTCCATGAACACCACCCGGTCGGCGACCTCCCGCGCGAAGCTCATCTCATGGGTGACGACGAGCATCGTCATCCCTTCCTGCGCCAGCGACCGCATCACCGCCAGCACATCACCGACCAGCTCCGGGTCCAGTGCCGAGGTCGGCTCGTCGAAGAGCATCAGCTGCGGCTCCATCGAAAGCGCACGGGCGATGGCCACCCGCTGCTGCTGCCCGCCCGACAACTGCGCCGGATAGGCGGCCGCCTTGTCGCTCAGCCCGACCCGTTCGAGGTTGGCACGGGCGATCCGCTCCGCCTCGGTACGGTCGCGGCGCAGTACCCGCCGCTGGGCGATCGTGAGATTCTCCAGCGCGGTCAGATGCGGAAAGAGGTTGAAGGACTGGAAGACCATCCCGATCCGCCGGCGGACCCGGTCGATGTCCACGTCCGGGTCGGTGACCTCGGTGCCGGCCACCACGACCCGGCCCGCGCTCGGCTCCTCCAGCAGATTCACACAGCGCAACAGGGTCGACTTCCCGGACCCCGAGGGGCCGATGACACACACCACCTCACCGCGCGCCACCGAGAAGTCGATACCGCGCAGCACCTCCAGCTCCCCGAAGGCCTTGCGCAGGCCCTGGACATCGATGGCCTTCGCGTCCGCCGTCTCCGGTGCCGCCTGCTCGGTCGTCACGCCGCTCACCTGGCCTTCGCCGTACGGGCCTCCAGCCGACGGACCAGCTGGCCGAGGGGGAGGGTGATCACGAGATAGAGCAGCCCGGCGATCAGGATCGGGGTCAGGCTCTTGTGCTCATTGAGCGCGTCCCGGCCGAAGTTGGCCAGCTCGAACTGGGTGAGGGACAGCCCCAGCAGATACACCAGCGAGGAGTCCTTGGTCAGCAGGATCAGTTCATTGGTCAGCGGCGGCAGCACGATACGGAACGCCTGCGGAATGACGATCGAGGCCATCGCCCGCCCCTGCGACATCCCCAGCGAACGTGCCGCCTCCGTCTGCCCCTTGGGGACGGCCTGGATACCGGCCCGGATGGTCTCCGCCATATAGGCCGCGCCCACCAGCCCCAGCGACAGCATCACGGTGATGTTCATATCGAGCGCGACCTCGAAGGCCAGCGGCACACCGAAGCCGAGGGCGATGAACACCAGCAGACAGGGGATGCCGCGGAAAAACTCGATATAGGTGACCGCGATCCAGCGGTAGGGCGGCACCGACGAGAGCCGCATCAGCGCGAGCACCAGCCCCAGCGCAAGACCGAATCCGAATCCGAGCAGGGTGTAGAGGACGGTGTTCACCAGCGCCGTGGTGATGATCTCGGGGAAGAGCGCTTTCGCGACCTCGACGTCGAAGAACGCCATCCGCAGCTGGTGCCAGTCGGCGATCAGCGCGAAGACCACCACGGCGGCGACCAGGACGCCGTACTGCACGCCGCGGGTGATCCGCGCGCGCTGTCTTTTGGACACAGGCATGATGGCCGGCCTCAGCTCTGCGGGGTGGTGCCGAACCACTTCTTGTAGATCCGGTCGTAGCTCCCGTCGGATTTCGCCTTCTTGATCGCCGCGTTGATCTTCTTGCGCAGCGCGTCATTTCCGGTGCGTACGCCGATGCCGTAGTGCTCACCGGTGTTGAATTCCGCGGTGACCTTGGTGTCCGGGTTCTGCTTCACATAGTCGAAGAGCACCCCGTTGTCATTGATGCCGGCGGCGACCTGGCCGGACTTCACCGCGGTCAGCAGCAGCCCCAGATCCTCGAACTCCACCAGCTCGACGCCCTTGCCGTGCTTCTTGGCGTAGATCCCGCCGGTGGTGGCCTTCTGGTAGCCGAGCTTCTTGCCCTTGAGGTCCTCGATCTTCTTGACCGGCTTGCCCTGCTTCGTCAGCAGCGCCTGGGTGGCATTGAAATAGGGGTCGGAGAAATCCATGACCTTGTCCCGCGCCGACGTGATCGTCATGCCGGCGGCCGCCAGGTCGCATTTGCGGATGGCGAAGTCCTGGCCGGTCTCGATGCCTTCGAAGGGGGTGTTGACGATCTCCTGCTTGACGCCGAGATCCTTGGCGACCAGGTCCACCAGATCCACATCGAACCCGACGACCTTGCCGTCCTTCTTCACCTGGAACGGTGCGTACGGAAGGTGGGTGCAGGTCTTCAGGGTCCCGGAAGAGACCAGTTCCAGACCACCGGAACCCTTCTTCCCGTCGGACTTGGTGCTGCTGCACCCCGCCAGGACGACGACGGCCGTGGCAACGGCTATGACAGGCAACGCGGAGCGAGCGGACACAGGCCCTCCAGGGGCAGGATGAACATCGACCAAGCCATGCGTGCTGCGATGTGGCTGCATCCTGCCATCGGCCCGGGGCTCTGTCGCCGCTGCGTCGGTTGCGTCTGTGTAACGCCTTCGGCCCGCGTCCGGGGACGCCGGTCCCGCTCCCGGGGCCCGTCAGCGGCCGAGCCCGGCCGCCAGCTCGGCGATGGCGTCCGGGCCCACCCGGCAGCAGCCCCCGATGAGCCGGGCACCGTCCGCGGCCCAGGCGGCGACCCGGTCCGCGCTGAACGCCGGGCTGCCGCACCAGGCCCGCGCCGCGGCGTCCCAGCTCTCCCCGCTGTTCGGATAGACCACCACCGGCTTGCCGGTGACCTGCGCCGCCAGCCGCACCGCCCGGTCCGCATCGTCCGGTGCGCAGCAGTTCACCCCCACCGCGATCACCTCGTCGGCCTCCGCCGCCACCGCGAACGCCTCCGCCAGCGGCTGCCCGGCCCGGGTACGGTCCCCCGCGACGCTGTACGACAGATAGGCCGGGACACCCAGCCCGCGCACCGCCCGCAGCAGCGCACGGGCCTCCTCCGCGTCCGGCACCGTCTCCAGCGCCAGCACATCGGGCCGCGCCGCGGCCAGCACCTCCAGACGCGGCCGGTGGAACCGCTCCAGCTCGTCCACCGACAGCCCGTAGCGGCCGCGGTATTCGGAGCCGTCGGCCAGCATCGCGCCGTACGGGCCCGCCGAGGCGGCCACATACAGCGGCCCGGTGACTCCGCCGGCCGACGCCAGCCCGGCCGCCTCACGGGCCAGCTCCACACTCCGGGTGATCAACTCCGCGGCCTGCCCGGCACCGATGCCGCGCCGCGCGAACCCCTCGAACGTCGCCTGATAGCTGGAGGTGATCGCGACCTGCGCCCCGGCCTCGTAGTACGCCTGATGCGCCTGCACGACGGCCGTCGGCTCCTCGGCCAGCAGCCGCGCCGACCACAGGGCGTCGCTGAGGTCGTGCCCGGCGGCCTCCAGCTGGTTCGACAGCCCGCCGTCGAGGACGACCGGTCCCGCGGCGAGGGCGTCGGCGAGCGGCGGGAAGGTGCTGACCATGGTGCAAAGCCTCTCGGTGCTGCGGGACGCGCGGGTACCCACGCCTCACCCAAGATCGTATCCCCGGCCGGTGCGCACGCTCCTGGACGGCATCGCGCGCACCGTGTGCCGGCCGGGACAGCGCGGCCGGCGCACGGTGCCGCGCAGGGTTCAGCCCAGCGACGAGAACACGAACGAGAAGCGCGCCGGCGCCACCTCCAGCCGGTGCTGCGGCAGCACCCCCGGCCCGCACGACTGGCTGCCGATGCCGTGCTGTGCATGGTCGAGATGGACCCACAGATCCTCGCCGGGCCGCAGATCCGTGGTGTGGCGGGCCGCGGTCAGCTCCTCGGCCGGCCAGCGGCGGGCGGCGAAGAAGAAGTCCGGATCCCCCTCGATCCGCAGGCCCGAGCCGTCCGTACGGGTCAGCTCCGCCCAGCGCACCCCCGGCCGCGCACCGTTCTCCTGCGGCCGGACGTACGGCGTCTGGAGCGCGTCCACCGGCATCGACCAGCGGCCGACCCGGGCGGCGGCCCGGGTGTCCGGATAGCCCTCACCGGGCCCGCCGCCGAACCAGCCGGCGAGACCCAGGCTGCCGCACACCCGCATCCGCACCCCCAGCCGCGGCAGCGGAACCGGCCAGTCGCCTTCCGGATCGACGCTCAACTCCAGCCGCAACAGGTCGTGTTGAGCCGTCCAGCGGTAGACCGTGCGCAGCGCCGACGACGTCCCGGCGGGGGCGACCCGGGTGCGTACCACCAAGGACTGCGGGCCGGTCTCGACGGCGTCGACGCGGTGCCGCATCCGGTGCAGACCGAGCCGTCGCCACTCGGTGGCCGGCCGTGGCTCCGGCTGCCAGGGCGCGGCCTCGTCGTTGTCGGTCGGCGCCCGCCACACATCCAGCCGGGGCCCGTCGAGGCGCACGCCGTCCAGATAGCCGAGCGTTCCCGTGGTGGCGTCGAAGGTCCCCGGACCGAGGACGATCACATTGCCCTCTCCGCGGCGCGGGGTGGCGGTGGCCGCCGGGGGAGTGGTGGCGGGGCGCGGCGCGGCCAGCTGACCCCAGGCGACCTCGTGCCCGGCGGGTGCCCAGGCGGTGTCCTCGGCCAGGACGGCCTGGACCGTCCAGATCCGCTCCCCGTCGTCGTCCGGCCCGTCCTCCGGTGGCGCCGGCAGCTCCACTGTGGCCGATGCGCCGGGCGCCAACGGGGGCACCTCCAGCCGGCCGTGACCGTGGGGCATGCCGTCCACCTCGTAGACATAGCGGAATGCGAGGTGGCCGAGGCCGGCGAAGTCGTACAGATTGGTGATCCGGACCGCGTGGGCCGCCCCGGTGCCGGCGCCCCCGGCCTCGATCCGCACCGGTTCGATGACCTTCTTGAACTCCAGCAGGCCGGGGGAGGGCACCCGGTCGGGCAGGACCAGCCCGTCGCAGACGAAATTCCCGTCGTGCAGCTCCTCGCCGAAGTCGCCCCCGTAGGCGTGGAACACCTCACCGGTGGGGGTCCGCTGCCGCAGCCCGTGGTCGATCCACTCCCAGACGAAACCGCCCTGGCAGCGCTCGTAACGCTCGAACAACCGCTGGTACTCGCTCAGTCCGCCGGGACCGTTGCCCATGGCATGCGCGTACTCGCAGAGCAGGAACGGGAGCCCCCGCCGCCGCGCGTCCAGTTCCGGGTCGGGCAGCGGCTCCTCCGCGCGCCGCCCGATGCGCTCCACCTCGGCGTGGTCGGCGTACATCCGGGAGTAGACATCGGTGTCGGCGCAGCTGCGGTCGCCCTCGTAGTGCAGCGGGCGGGACGGGTCGCGCTCGCGCATCCAGGCGGCCATCGCGGACAGCCCGCGTCCCGTGCCGCACTCGTTGCCCAGCGACCACAGCACGATGCTCGGGTGGTTCTTGTCCCGCTCGACCATCCGCCGGGCCCGGTCGAGCAGCGCCGGCTCCCAGCGCGCGTCATCGACCGGATTGTCCCGCCAGCCCTGCTGGGCGAACCCGTGCGTCTCCAGATCGCACTCGTCGATCACCCACAGGCCCAGCTCGTCGCACAGGTCGAGGAAGGCGGGGTGCGGCGGATAGTGGCTGGTGCGCACCGCGTTGATGTTGTGCCGCTTCATCAGCAGCAGATCGCGGCGCATCGTCTCGGGGCCGAGAGCCCGTCCGGTGCGCGGATGGAACTCATGGCGGTTGACGCCGCGCAGCAGGATCCGCCGGCCGTTGACCTTCAGCAGCCCGTCCTCGACGCGGACCGTACGGAAGCCGATCCGCAGCGGGATCCGCTCGCCGGGGGTGACCAGCTCCCCGTCGTAGAGGTGCGGTTCCTCGGCCGTCCAGGGACGGACCGGCACCGTGGCGCTCTCCCCGGTCGCCAGATCGAGGCCGAGCGCCGGGACGGTCACCCGGCCGGCCGGTGCGCACTCCACCCGCAGGGTACCCTGGCCCGTGACGTGATCGAACCCGGCGTGGACGAAGTGGTCGGCGACCGAGCCTTCGGGACGGCGATGGAGCGAGACGTTCCGGAAGATGCCGGGCAGCCACCACTGGTCCTGGTCCTCCAGATAACTGCCCGACGACCACTGGTGGACCCGCACCGCCAGCACATTGCGGTGCGGCCGCAGCAGGTGCCCGGCCTCGAACTCGTGCGGCAGCCGGCTGCCCTTGAAGTGGCCCAGCTCCACCCCGTTGAGCCAGACCCGGGCACAGGACTCCACCCCGCCGAAGTGCAGCACCGCGGGCCCCTCCCCCCAGCCCTCCGGCAGATCGAAGAGCCGCCGGTGATCGCCCGTCGGGTTCTCGTCCGGCACCCGCGGCGGATCGACCGGGAAGGGGTAGGCGGTGTTGGTGTAGGCGGGCGCCCCGCCGGACTGCGGCCGGTCACCGCCCCCGTAGGAGCCCTCGGCGGCGAAGCGTCCCATGAGCGGCCAGTGGCCGGGCACCCGCAGCTCCTGCCACTGCGAATCGTCGAAGTCGGGCCGGGCGAACGCGTCGTCCTCGGCGGTGGCGCATGCCGAGAGCCGGAAACGCCAGGTGCCGTGCAGCGAGATGCGGGCGGCGTCCGAGCGCGCGTACCAGGCGCGGGGCGGCAGGGCCCCGCTTCCCGGCGAACGGTCCTCGTAGTACGGGAGCTGCCGGGGCCGGCCGGGGTGGTGCGGTGCGTGGTCCGTCCCGTCAGGGGTCCGTGCGGGCGGTGCGGACGGCATGGGGTGCGGTGTGTGCGGCGGGGTGCCGGTCACTGGTCCTCCTGCTGCGGGCGGCGTGCCTGGCGTGGGGGATCAGTTCAGCGAACCATGCGCGGCGGCACGGCGCAGCCGGATGGGGAGGATCGGGCCACAGTGGCCGGGGAGCCGCCGGGCCGGCCCCGGATCAGCGGCCGGGGAGCCGTCCGTCCGGCTCCGGATCAGCGGCCGGGGAGCCGTCCGTCCGGCTCCGGATCAGCGGCCGACCCCGGCGGCGAACGGGATCCCGGCGGCAGTGGCGTCCTCGGGCCGCGCGGCCGGATGCCGCCACAGCCCGGCCTCCCGCAGCACCGGCAGCACCCCTTCCCCGAACCAGTACGCCTCCTCGACATGGGGGTGCCCGGAGAGGATGAACTCCTCGATGCCCAGCCGCTGATACTCCACGATCCGCTCCGCCACCTCCGTGTGGCTGCCCACCAGCGCGGTGCCCGCCCCGCCCCGCACCAGCCCGATACCGGCCCACAGATTCGGCGCGATCTCCAGTCCGTCGGTGCGGCCGCCGTGCAGCGCCAGCATCCGGCGCTGCCCCTCCGACTCACTGCGGGCCAGCCCCGCCTGCACGGCCCGTATCGCCTCCGGTGTGAAACCGTCCAGCAGCCGCTGCGCCTCCGCCCACGCCGCCTCCGCGGTGTCCCGGGTGATCACATGCAGCCGGATTCCGAACCGCACCCGGCGCCCGGCGCGGTCCGCCAGCCCTCGGATCCAGGCGATCTTCCGCTCGACCTCGGCCGGCGGCTCGCCCCAGGTCAGATAGACATCGGCGGCACGCGCGGCGACCTCCCCGGCGGCCGGGGACGATCCGCCGAAGTACACCGGCGGCACCGGATCGGGCACCCGCGCCAGCCGGGCGCCCGCCACCCGCAGCTGCTCCCCGCTGAAATCGACCGTCTTTCCCTCCCACAACTCCCGCACGATGCCGAGGAATTCACCGGTGCGTGCATAACGGTCGTCCTTGCCCAGGAAGTCCCCGTACGCGCGCTGCTCATGTCTCTCGCCACCGGTGACGACATTCAGCAGCAGCCGCCCACCGGAGTGCCGCTGGAAGGTGGCGGCCATCTGGGCGGCCAGGGTCGGCGCGATGATCCCCGGCCGGAAGGCCACCAGGAACTTCAGCCGCTCGGTCTCACGGGCCAGCATCGCCGTGGTGAGCCAGGCGTCCTCGCACCACGCCCCGGTGGGGGTGAGCGCCCCCTCGAAGCCCAGGTCCTCGGCGGCGCGGGCGATCTGCGTCAGATAGCCGAGCGTGGCGGGCCGTTCCCCGCCGGCCGCACCGGCGGGCAGGCCATGACCTCCCCCGACGACATGACGGCTGTCGCCGTAGGTGGGCAGGAACCAGTGGAAGGTGAGGGAAGACATGGCAGCTCCGAGAGGGGGAAACGGGGGTGCGGGCGGGGTGGGGCGGCCGTCAGAGCAGACCGTGCCGGGGCGGCCGGGTGCCGTTGAGGACATAGCGGCCGATGTGCTGCACCTTCCAGCGGACCGGGTCGTGCAGGGTGTGGGTGCGTGCGTCCCGCCAGTGCCGGTGCAGGTTCAGTCCGTCCAGCGCGGCCCGGGTCCCGGCCACCTCGAACAGCGCGCTGCCGGTCTCCACCGCCGCCTCAGCGGCCACCACCTTCGCCGCGGCCACGGCGATCGACGCCCCGGCCGCGGAGTCGTCGGTGAGAGCCCGCGCCGCGGTGTCCACCGTCCGCGCCGCCGACGCCACCAGGGCCTCGGCGGCCCGCACCCGTACCGCCAGTTCCCCGAACCGCTGGATCAGCAGGGGGTCCTCGGCGGCGCTGTCGAGGCCGCTCTCGCACCACGGCCGGCTCTTGGTGCGGACGAACCCGGCGGCCTCCGCCAGCGCGCCCGACGCGATCCCGGTGTCGATCGCGGCATGCAGCAACTGGGCCACCGCACCGTGCAGTTGCGGCCCCCGAAAGGTGAGGTGATGCGGTACGACCCGGTCGGCCGGCACCGGTACCTCCTCCAGGTGCACCGTGCCACTGGCCGTGGTCCGCTGCCCCATCCCGTCCCAGTCGTCGACGATCCGCACCCCCGGCGCCTCCCGCGGCACATACGCCACATGGAGTTCCTCGTCCCGGCCGCGCGCCAGCACCGGGATCCAGTCGGCGAACAGCGCACCGGTCGCATAGTGCTTCACCCCGCTCAGCACATACGAGCCGTCGGCGGCGGGCACCAGCCGGGTACGGATGTCCTGCACATGCCGGGTGCCCGCCTCCGACTGCGCGTTGCCCAGCCGCCGCCCCGCCAGCACCTCACCGAAGAAGAACGCCTGCTGCTCCGCGGTGCCCTGGCGGCGCAGCACCTCGATGTACACGAAGTGGCTCTGCGGAATCTGCGACAGACTCGCGTCCCCGGCCGCCAGCAGCCGCACCACCTCGGCGAGGGTCTCGGTCCGCACCTGCGCGCCCCCATGGGACCGCGGCACGGTGATGCCCAGCAGCCCGCTCGCCGACAGCCGCGCCAGCTCGGCATGCGGCAGCCGGCGGGCGGCGTCCCGCTCGGCGGCACCGGCCCGGAACACCTCGGCCAGTTCGGCCGCGACCGCCAGGGCCTCGGCGTCGTCGGAGATCACATGGGCGGTGGCGGGCCGCGCGGGAGCGGTCACGGTGCTGCCTCCAGAGGAGTGTCGACGGGGGCGGGCCTCGGGAGCCCGGGGGAACGGGGCGGCGGTCAGCTCGCGACGGACAGCAGCGGGCTGCGTCCGAGCGCGCCGGAGAACTGGTCCAGGACCTGGTCGAGCCCTTCCCGTGCCCCGGGGTCGACGGCCAGCGAGCCGTCCTCCCGTACGGCCAGATGCCGGTCGAGCACGAACCAGCCCTGGACGATGTGCGCGGCGCCCATGGACGACAGCACCGGCCGCAGCGCGTAGTCGATGGCCAGGACATGGGCGGTGCTGCCGCCGGTCGCCAGCGGCAGCACCGTCTTGCCCGTCAGCGCGTACTGCGGCAGCAGATCCAGCAGCGACTTGAGCAGACCGGAGTAGGCGGCCTTGTAGACGGGCGTGCCGATGACGACACCGTCGGCCCGGGCGAACAGCTCGGTGGCCTCGACGATCGCCGGGTGGCCGAAATCGGCTCCCAGCAACGCCTCGGCGGGCAGCCGGCGGACATCCAGCGGAACGACCTGGTGCCCCTGTTCGGTGAGCTCGGCGTCCAGGTGACGCAACAGGCGGGCGGTACGCGAGGACGCGGAGGGACTGCCGGAGACGGACAGGACGGTGGCCATGAAGAGAATCACCTCGAAGTGCGGAGCGGGCGTGGGAACGCGGAGTGTGCGGAGCGGGGCCGGTCAGGAGTACCAAGTCGGCTCGGGCAGTGCGCCGTCGAGCACGAACCGGCCGACCTCACGGCGCTTGTAGGCCACCGGATCGTGCAGGGTGTGGGTACGGACATTGCGCCAGAAGCGGTCCAGGCCCTCGGCGGACGCGGTGGACCGGGCCCCGGTCACCTCGAAGATCCGGTTCGTGACCTCCAGGGCCACCTCCGTGGCGCGGGCCTTGACCGCCGCCACCCGGACCTCGAACTCCCCGCGGTCCTGCTCGGTCACCGCGTCCGGAGCGTCGTGCAGCCGCTGCCCCTCCCCGGCCACCCGGTCGGCCAGCGCCTCGGCGGCCCACAGCTTGGCCGTCAGATCGCCATAGGTGTCGATGACGTACGGCTCGTCGGCCGCCCGCTCATGGCCGCCGTGCAGCCAGGAACGCGCCTTGGTACGGGTGTAGACCGCGGCCGTCTCCAGGGCGCCCGCGGCGATCCCGAGGTAGAAGTGGGCGAAGACCAGCTGGATGGTCGGGACATTGAGGGTGTTGTAGACACGGGGCCGGAACTCCTTGTCGACGTACCCGGCGGCCGCCGACCACGGCACCCGCACCCCGTCCAGGGTGACGCTGCCGCTCTCGGTGAGCCGCTGCCCGATGTTGTCCCAGTCGCCGTGGAACGTCAGACCGTCGCTGTCGGACGGCACGATGGCGAAGACATGGCTGTCGGTGCCCTCCAGGACCCCCTCCAGCACGGTGACATCGGAGACCTTGCTGCCGGTGGAGAACGACTTCCGGCCGGAGAAGACCAGCGTCCCGCCCTCGTCCCGCACCACCACGTCCTTGTCGCGCGGATTGACCGCACCGCCGAAGAACCAGCGCTGCCGGGCGGCCTCGGCCTCCACCGCCTCCCACTGCTCACGGGTGCCGACCAGCCGCGCCGCCCAGTTCCACAGATAGTGGTAGCCGAGCAGCTGGCCGATGGACCCGTCGGCCTTGGACACCTCCCGGATCACGCGGTACGCGGTCGGCCAGTCCTGCCCGCCGCCCCCGTGCCCGACCGGGCCGAGCAGGGTGACCAGGCCGGAGTCCTTGAGCAGGCGCACCTCGTCGTACGGGGTGGCGCCCGCGCGGTCACGGGCGGCCGCGTCGGTGGCGAGGACCGCGGCCACCTCGGTGGCGCGCTCGATCCAGCCCTGCGGGCCCTCGGGGGCGGGACGGGTGGTCCAGTCGGACGGAGCGACGGTGCTCATCTGAAGTCTCCCTTGGAAGTGGGGTGATGATCGGTGGGACGGGGGCTCAGCGCCGGGCGCCGGAGACCGCCGGACCGGTCGGCTGCGCCGTGTCCGCTGCGGCCCGCGGGCCGTCCTCCTGCGCCTCCAGCTCACGCACCAGCGGCAGCACCCGCCGGCCGAAGTACTCGACGTCCTCCAGGTAATGGAGGAAACCCAGCAGGAAGAGGTCCACGCCCAGTCGCTTGTACGCGACGATCCGCTCGGCGATCTGCTCCGGTGTGCCGATCAGGCCCGTGCGGAAGCCGTCGTTGTACTGGACCAGGTCCTCGAACGACGAGTCCTGCCACATACCGGTGCCGTCGGCCGTGGACTGCCCGGCCTGCCGGACCGCCGCGCCGAAGCCGTGCACCGCCTCGGTGTCCGCCTTGGCGATGATCTCCCGCAGCACCTCCCGGGCCTCGGCCTCGGTGTCCCGGGCGATCAGGAAGCCGTTCAGCCCGAAGCGGGGCGCGGTCCGGCCCGCGGACGCCGCCGCGGCCCGGACGTCCCTGAGCTGCTCGGTGACGCCGTCGAAGTCCTTGCCGTTGCTGAAGTACCAGTCGGACACCCGGCCGGCCATCGCCCGCGCCGCGGTGGAGTTGCCGCCCTGGAAGATCTCCGGGTGCGGACGCCCGGCGGTACCGAGCGGCTTCGGCTTCAGCGAGAAGTCCCGGATGCGGTAGAAGTCCCCGGCCAGTTCGGCGTGGTCCTCGGTCCAGATGCTGCGCAGTGCCCGGATGAACTCCTCCGCCCGCCGGTAGCGTTCGTCATGCTCCAGCCATGGCTCCCCGAGCGCACTGAACTCGCCCTTGAACCACCCGCTGACCACGTTCACCGCGAACCGCCCGCCGGAGAGGTGATCGGCCGTGGCGCCGAGCTTCGCCAGCACACCCGGGTGCCACAGCCCCGGATGCACGGCGGCGATCACCTTCAGCCGCTCGGTGGCCAGCAGCAGCGCCAGGCTGAAACTCGTGGACTCGTGCTGGAACTCCGCGCCGTAGCTGGCCATATAGCGGACCTGGCTCAGCGCATAATCGAAACCGTTGTTCTCGGCCAGCACCGCCAGCTTGCGGTTGTAGTCATAGCCCCAATCGGTGCGCTGCTCGATGGTGCTGGTCACCAGGCCGCCACTGACATTGGGCACCCAATAGGCAAAGCGTGCGGGGCCCGGGGCGGGCAGGTCGGACATCAGGAACTCCCGGTGGAAGAAAGCCAACTGCAAAAGGGCGCGACAAAGGAAGCACGCGCGGTTCGCGCGAATAGCACGAGGAATCTCCGGAACGAAATGCGCGAGCAGCCGCGATACGGAGAAAAGGATCTCCGGGCGGACCGGCAAGGCATCAACGGCCATCAACGGCCATCAACGGCCGGCGCCGGACGACCTCCGGTCGTCAGCGCTCGCGGGCGACGGCACCGCGACAGAGCGCGCTGGAGAGCCGTGCGAGATCGACGTGACGCCGCTGGGTGAGCTGCTTCTGTTGCTCGTTCATGAATGCGTCACCTCCTCGCAACAATTCGCCGCACCGACCTCTCGGCAACGGCCCCTGCGGCCCTTTCCCGGTCAATGCGGCCGCATCCCTGCCGAGTTTAGCGACCGTGCTGCGCAGCGTCGATACGGTATGCGCGAGGTGGTGATAGGGTCCCCCTTGAACCAAGGGAAACAAACCCGCGAGAAGCCTCAACGGCACCTGACTCCACTGACCTTCACCATCGGCACCGGATCGCCGGGGAGGTGCATTCCGTGCGGATCGAGCAACTCGAATACATTGCGGCCGTCACCCGCCTCGGCTCCTTGCGCAGAGCCGCCGAGGAACTCCATCTGTCCCAGCCCGCACTGAGCGAGACCGTCCGCAATCTGGAGCGCGAACTCGGCGTCGACATCCTCGACCGCAAGCGCTCCGGAGCGAAGATCAGCGACGACGGCCGGGAGCTGCTGCCGCATATCGTCGGTGTGCTCGACGCGGTCGACAAACTGCGCCGGGCCGCGGGCGACCAGCACCACATCAGCCGGATGGTGCGACTGGGCACCGTCAACGCCGCCACCGTTCCGCTGCTGGTACCGGCCATCCGCGAGTTCCGGACCGGCCATCCGCTGACCCAGGTCGAGGTGATCGGTGCCCAACAGGCCGAGATCCACCGCGCGCTGCTGGAAGGCAGTCTCGACCTGGGGCTCGTCAACTATTTGCGCGGCGACGACCTGCCGCCGGACTTCCACACCACCGAACTCCTGCGCGGCCGCCCCGTGGTGTGCCTCCGGCCGGACAGCCCACTGGCCGCGAGGAGCGAGGTCCCGGTGACCGAACTCCTCACCCAGCCGCTGATCGTGATGCGGTCCGGCTATGTCATGCACCGCTTCGTCCACCGGCTCCTCAGGGGACGCACACCCTCCTTCTCGTACTCCACCGACGGCGCCGAAATGGGCAAACTGATGGTCGCCGAGGGCCTGGGCGTCACGGTCCTGCCCGACTTCAGCATCATCGGCGACCCCCTGGAGCGCAGCGGCACCATCACCTACCGCCCGCTGGCCGCCGACCGCACCGACGTCCTGATGGTCATTCAGCGCCGCCGCTCCGGCTCGGTCCCCAAGGCAGCCCGCGATCTGCACGAGCTCTTCGTGCGACGCGCAGCCGCGCACCGCGGCGCGGGCGAGGACGGGACCTGACCCCGCCCCCGCCCGTGCCTCCTCACTCCTCCGCCGACACCCCCGCCAGCGCGCCCGCCGGATCGTCCGTGGCCGGGCCCGCGGGCACCCACCGCCCGCCCTCCCTGCGATACGGCCACCAGCGGCCGTCCCGCCCGTAGCGCAACTGGGCCGCGCCGCCCACCACCGTCCAGCGGTTACGGGTGACCCGCAGCCGCGGCCGGGTCTCCTCGTCCTCCCACGCGGCCGCCAGCCGGCCGGTGGCCCGTGCCAGCGCCTCCGGCTCCGGTGTCCACTCCTCCTCCAGGACCGCGAGCCCCGCCGCGCCACCCAGCTCCCAGGCCCGTACGGCCGACGCCAGACCCCGCGCATCCCGCCCCGAACCGGCCGCCAGCCGCGCCGATATGGCCGCCCCCGGACCGGCCGCCGCCAGCCGCACCGCATCCTGGTCGGGCGCCGGAACGGGCGGCGGCGGACTGTCCGGATGCCCGGTGGACAGCGCTTCCGCCAGCAGCCGCTGGGCGCGCGCCGCCGCGTCCCCGATCAGGAACTCCAGCGCGGCCACCTCTACCCCGGGCGCGGGCGGGGTGCCGCCACCGAGCACCGGCGGAGCACCCGGCGCGGCGACCGGGGGCGGCGCCGCGGGCAGCGGCGGCAGAATGTCCCGCGCCGCATACGCCTCGGCCGCCGGCACTCCCGCACCGGACGGCTCCGCCGCGGCCCCGCCCGCCGGCAGCTCCGCCCGCGACGCACTGCGCGCCTGCACCTCGTCCAGCAGCTCCCGCTCACCCCGGCCGCGCATCAGCAGCAGGACGAACGGGTCCTGGTCCAGCAGCCGCGCCAACTGGTAGCACAGCGCGGTCGAATGCGCGCAGTGGTCCCAGGCACCACAACTGCACTCCGGCTCCAGGTCCCCGATGCCCGGCAGGAGTTCGATCCCGGCCGCGGCGGCGTCCTCGACGAGGACCGGCGGCATGTCACGGTCCAGCAGCGCCGCGATGTGCCCTGCCCGGTCCGCGACCATGTCCAGGAAGCGGTCCCAGTCCGCCGCGCTCAACTGCTGCAGCAGGACATCGGACCGGTGCCGCGTATGGTCGGGGTCCTGGACGACCGCGGTGATCCGGCCGGGGCGCACCGACACCGCGCCGACCGCACCGGCCCGCGCATGCCGCCGGCCCAGCTTCACCTGCGCGCCGTCCAGCGCGGTGTCCTCCAGCGCCTTGAGCCACGCCTGCCCCCACCAGCTCTGGGCAAAGGCCCTCCCACGGGCCGCGGGCAATGCCTCGAACGTCCGCTCAGCGGCAGCGGAAGCCCCCTCGTCCAGGTACATCGGTCCCTCATCTCCAGGCGTGTTCATCGCTCGTTCCCCCGCAGTGCGACCAGATCCGCCAGCTCGGCGTCGGTGAGTTCGGTCAGCGCGGCCTCGCCGGACCCCAGCACCGCATCGGCCAACTGCTGCTTACGGGCGAGCATGTCGGCGATCCGGTCCTCGATCGTGCCCTCCGTGATGATCCGGTGGACCTGCACCGGCTGGGTCTGCCCGATGCGGTAGGCGCGGTCGGTGGCCTGCGCCTCGACGGCCGGATTCCACCAGCGGTCGAAGTGCACGACATGCGCCGCCCGGGTGAGGTTCAGACCGGTACCCGCCGCCTTCAACGACAGCAGGAACACCGGCGCCGCCCCGTCCTGGAAGCGCCGCACCATCTCCTCACGGCGGGCCACCGGCGTACCGCCGTGCAGGAACTGCGTGGGCACCCCGCGCGCCGCCAGATGCCCCTCCAACAGCCGCGCCATCTGCACATACTGCGTGAACACCAGCACGCTCGCGCCCTCGGCGAGGATGCTGTCCAGCAACTCGTCCAGCAGCTCGACCTTTCCCGAACGCCCCGCGATCCGTACCGCTCCCGCCGCGCGGCCGTCCTCCGCCGGGCCGCTCTCCTTCAAGTACTGCGCGGGGTGGTTGCAGATCTGCTTGAGCGAGGTGAGCAGCTTGACCACCAGCCCGCGGCGGGCGAACCCGTCCGTCCCGGCGATCTCGGCGAGCCCCTCGCGCACCACGGCCTCGTACAGCCCGGTCTGTTCCTTGGTCAGAGCCACCGCACGATCGGTCTCCGTCTTGGGCGGCAGCTCCGGCGCGATCCCCGGATCGGACTTACGGCGGCGCAACAGGAACGGCCGCACCAGCCGGGCCAGCCGCTCGGCCGCCGCGCCCGCCTCCGGGGACGCCGCCGCACCGCCCTCGATGGCCTGCGCATAGTGCGTACGGAACCGGCCCAGCGGCCCCAGCAGCCCCGGTGTCGTCCAGTCCAGGATCGCCCACAGCTCCGACAGATTGTTCTCCACCGGGGTACCGGTCAGCGCCACCCGGGCCTTGGCGGGCAGGGTCCGCAGCGCCCTGGCGGTCGCGGAGAACGGATTCTTGATGTGCTGGGCCTCATCGGCGACGACCAGCCCCCAGCCCACCTCCGCCAGCTTCCCGGCATCGACCCGCATCGTCCCGTACGTGGTGAGCACGAACTCGCCGTCCGCCAGCTCCGCCAGACTGCGCCGCCCGGCGTGGAAGCGGCGTACCGGTGTGCCCGGCGCGAACTTCTCGATCTCCCGCTGCCAGTTGCCCATGAGGGAGGTGGGACAGACGACAAGGGTGGGGCCGGCCGACGCGGGAGCGGTCTGCCGGTGCAGATGCAGGGAGATGAGCGTGATCGTCTTCCCCAGCCCCATGTCGTCGGCGAGACAGGCACCCAGCCCCAGCGAGGTCATCCGGTGCAGCCAGCCGAGCCCGCGCAGCTGGTAGTCGCGCAGTGTCGCGGTGAGCGCCGCCGGCTGCCGGACCGGCGTGGTGTCGCCGCCCTCCGGGTCGGCCAGCCGGTCGCGCAGCCGGGCCAGCCAGCCGGAGGCCGCCACCTCCACCCGGCCGCCGTCCCCGTCCTCGACGCTGCCGGTGAGCGCGGCGCCGAGCGCATCGAGCGGCGTGACCTTACGTTCCTGCCGGTCCCGGGCGGCCCGCACCGCCGCCGGATCGATCAGCACCCACTGACCGTGCAGCCGCACCAGCGGCCGCCCCGCCTCGGCCAGCCGGTCCAGCTCCGCCCTGTCGACCTCCTGGTCCCCGACCGCGAACCGCCAGCTGAACGAGAGCAGGGCATCCGCCGACAACAGCGAGGGCAGCCCCGTGCCCCGCCCCTCGGAAACGTCACCGCCGCCCGCCTCCGGCGGCCCCACCACGGCCCGCGCGCTCAGCGTGCGCGTCAGCTCCTTCGGCCAGTGCACCTGCACCCCGGCGGCGGCCAGCGCACCCGCGGCCGGCCCGAGCAGCTCGGCGATCTCCTCGTCGGCAAGATCCAGCGCATCGGGCACCGCCGCGGACAACAACGGGGTGAGCGGCGCCCAGGCATCCGCCGCCCGCCGCAACGTCAGCAGCGTGTCCATCCGCGCCCGCGCCCCGAACGCCTGCCCGGCCGTCGAAGTCCCCGCCCACACCTCCGCGGCATCCGCGACCAGCGTCGGATCGGTGAGACTGTGCAACTGGAGAACGGCCTTGAACGTGATGGGGGACCGAGCACCGGCCGCATCGCCGCGCAGCGGGCTTCCCGCCGCATCCACCTCGCCGCGCTGCTCCCCGAAGGCCATCGGCTCCTCCGCCTCCGCGCCATGCACCTCCACCCGCAGGGAGATCCGTACACCCGCGTCGTGCCCCGCGGCGACATCAGCGGCCCAGGCGCGCTGTTCGGGGATGTGCTGCGGGGCGGTCACCGCGAAGGCCGGCGCTCCGGTGGCCAGCACGGCGCCGGGGGAGCGCGGCAGCCCGTCCGCCACCGCGTCGAGGAAGGCCCGCACATGCCGCTCGGGATCCGGCAGCTGCAACGGGTCGGTGTCCGGGAGCGGGGCAGCGTGGGCGTACGGCGGCATCGCGGCGGCGAGATCGCGCAGCCGCGCCAGGTCCTCCGGGTCGAGCGGCCCCAGCCGCCAGGCGTCGTATCCGGCCGGGCTGACCCCGGGCAGTATCCGGCCACGGGCCGCGAGCTGCAGCGCCAGTACGGAGGCGGCCCCCCAGAAGGCTGCGGCCGGATGGGCGTCCCGGCCGGCCCGCGCACGGGTTAGGACCGGCACCGCGTCGGCCACCGTCAGCACCAGGGCCGGAACCTCGCACAAGGAGACCCCGCCGTCGTCATCCGGCAGGGCCACGCCCAGCGACGCGTCCCCCACGGGTTCACCATCAGGCCGCCAGAAGGCGATCCGCCCGGCCCGTGGCGGATCCGACGGCAGGAAAACCGCTGCGCACTGCGCGAGTGCGGAGAGCTGAGCGGGGGTGACCGCGGGGAGGGATGTCACTGGGTCCCGAACTCCTCAAGTTTGACTACTGGTGACTGGAGCGCCCGAGAGTACATGACAATGCACCCTTGGAAGGAACCTGCGGCGCGAATACGGCGTTCAATGGAGTACACAGAGCGCGGCATGCGCCGCGGAAGGGGCGTGAAGGATGTCCACACAGGCGAAGGTCGCGGTCGGCGGGGTCGCGGTGGGAGTGATCCTGCTGTGGCTGCTGCCCTTCTGGGCGGCCCTCTTGGTCATGGTCGGAATCCCGGCCGTCGCGTATCTGACACTCGACTCCTCCCAACGCCGCCGCCTACGCCGCGTCAGCCGCAAACAGCTCGGCCGCTGAACGTACGCGGGTTGCCGTGGGCTGGGGCCGTTTCGCCTACGGGGTGTGGGTGGGGGGTCGGAGGGGACGCCCGGTAAGCCGTCCTCGGCGCGGGCGACGCGGGTCCCGGAGGTTGGGAGCCCCGTTGTTCGCTCCGGGTCCTGCGGGCGGCTCACCGGACATCCCCTCCGACCGCCGTACGTGCGCGACTGACCCGCCGTACCGATCACCGTCACGACCATGCGCGGCACCCCTTGGCAGGGACCTGGCCGGACCGCCCGCAGATTGGGCGCGGCCGAGGTGGGTCTTGACGGACGGTGTCACCGGCCGGCAGTCGGCAACGCTGGACGGTTGGAGGGGATGTACCGGTGCCCGCCCGCAGGACTGGAGCGAACGCCGGGGTACTCAATCCCATGGACCCGCGTCGCCCGCGCCGAGGACGGGTACCGGTGCGTCCCCTCCGACCCCCGCGGCAACCACACAACCCGCAAAACCCCAGCCCCCACCAACCCGCAGAAGTCAGGCGACGGACCGGCCGCGCCACGAAGGGGCGCGGGGAACGGCGCGCCCAGCCACAACACCCCCGCAGACGAACAACGCAACCGCAAAGCCCCCACCCCAACCCGTCGAGCCCGCGACTCAGACCGGCCGCGTCGACAGCTCGTCGAGTGACGTCAGCAGGCCGGGCAGTTCGGGCCCGCGCCCCACCGGATGGACCTCGCCCGGCTCCTCGTCCAGCAGCACGAACGCGATGTCATCGGTACGGGCAACCATGCTCCATCCAGGCCCGTCAACCCGCAGCGTCCGCGCCTCACCGGCCGCGAACGACGACCGCACCCGCCCGGGCGGCGGCGGATCGTTCACATAGCCGCGCGCCTCCTCCAGCACCCGCCGCACCCCCGTGTGCGCCTGATCACCCGGCTCGGCAAAGCTGACGTCGCCCTCCACCTGCTCCCGCCACGCCGCCCATTGCATGGCGATCTCGTCCGCGCCGAGCCGCCGTTGCGCCGGCCCCCACTCCTCGGCGTCCGGAGGGGTGAGCGGTGCCGGGTCGCCTTCCTGCGGCTCAGGGTCGTGCGGCTGCGGCACACCCGGTGCCGCTACGGCGAGCGCGAGCGGCCAGCCGGGAAGGGCCCCGACGATGCTGTTCTCGCCGGGGGAGAGGTCGTACTCCATGCCGCAGTCCCAGGCCGCGATCGCGCAGGCGACCAGCGACACGTCCTCCGTCACCACGGTCCAGCGCGCCCCGTCGCCGTCCTGACCGAGGACCAGCCCGTAGCCCTCCGCGTACGGTTCGAGGCCCAGCCCCGCGCACACCTCGGGGTAGTCGTCGCCGAGCACGCTCGGGAACTGCGCGGGCGTCAGCAGCACCGCCGTCAGCACGAACAACTGGTCGTTGTCGGCGCTCTCGGTCGTGGGCACGCGGGCCTCCCCATCCGGTCCATTGCGGAGTACGTCGGCGCACCCTAATTCGCTTGGTACGGGCTTGTCACCAGCCGTACGCTGCGCGGATGTGTTTTTACAGCCGCCGTGTGCACTTTGTGTGCCTGGCCTGCCGGGCCGCGTGGAAGAAGACGCCGGTCTCGCGGGGGCCCGGCCACTGCCCGCAGTGCCGAGGTGAGCTGATCGACGCGGGCGCGGATTTGGCGGTGCCCAAGAGGCGCGACGTGGCCGGCTGGCGTGCGCTGGAGGCCGTGCTGCGCGCCGGGCTGACCTTCCACGGCGGATGCTGCGGTACGGGGCCGGGCTACCGTCCGCGCACACCACGTGAGGTCCAGGAGCGGCTGGCGTTCGCCGGCCGCACCGGCATGCCGGTCATGGCGGCGCTGGCCGTGGTGGATCCCACGCTCACCGACCGCTACGGTGCCGACGCGCGGACCCCGGGGCGCGGCACCTGCGACGGTCGGCCGCCGGCCGATGTGCCGAGGCGCTCACGGGAAACCTCCCGGCGCGACTGATTCCGGCCACCGCGCGACGTGATCTGACACCCCGCAGCACCCTTCAACTGCCGCCCACGTCCGTAAAATTGGCGCTTCGCGAACGAAGGGACGGTTGTCAGGTGCGGCGCTACGACTGGTTGAGGGAGATCCGGCGGCTCGACCCGGAGCGCGACTTCCTGCGGATCTACCGCATCATCGCGACCCATGAATTCCCCTGGGACGTCACCCGAGCCCTGGAGCTGGCGCTCTACCGCACCTATGCCGTGCCGAGCATCGGCCGGCTTCTCGCCGAGACGGCGGAGCTGACGGACCGTACCCAAAAGCGCTATGACGACACCGCGCTCCTCCTGGACGCCGTCGTCGAGCACGGCTTCGACAGCGACGACGGCCGGACGGCGATCCGCCGCATCAACCAGATGCACCGCAGCTACGACATCAGCAACGAGGACATGCGCTATGTCCTGTGCACCTTCGTGGTGGTGCCCAAACGGTGGCTCGACGAGTACGGCTGGCGGCGGCTGACCGCCCACGAGCAGCATGCCGTCGCCACCTACTACCGCACCCTCGGCCGCCATATGGGCATCACCGAACTCCCGCAGACCTACGAGGACTTCGAGCAGTGTCTCGATGCCTACGAGGAGGCGCACTTCGGCTGGGACGAGGGCGCGCGAAGGGTCTCGGACGCGACCTTGGACCTGATGGCGGGGTGGTACGGCCCGCTCGCCCCGGTGGTGCGCGGTGCCAGCATGGCCCTTCTGGACGACTCCCTGCTGGACGCCTTCCGGTACGAGCGGCCCAAGCCGGCGGTCCAGAAGGCGGTCCGCACCGCCCTGAAGCTGCGCGCCAAGGCCGTACGGCTGCTGCCGCCCCGCCGCACCCCGCACTACGCCCGCCAGAACCCCGAGATCAAGGGCTATCCGAACGGCTTCCGGGTGGCCGAGCTCGGCACCTTCCCCGCCTCCCGCCGCACCGGCAGCTGCCCGGTTCCGCACGGGGAGGGCCCGGCGGCGTCCTGAGACACCGGTGCCGTCCGCGTGACGTCATCCCCGGCGGACCGCCAGCGCCAGGTAGCGGGCGTCCTCGTCCTCGTACCGGACGAGGTCCCAGCCGCAGTCGGTGAGGAGGGGCCGCAGATTCGGCTCCGCCCGCAGATCGTCGGGCGTGATGGGGCGGCCCTTGCGCGCGGCGAGGGCGGCCCTCCCGATGGGGTGGAAGAGAGCCAGCCGGCCACCGGGGCGTACGGCCCTGGCGAGTTCGGTGAGGCCGCCCGCCGAGTCCGGCAGATGCGAGAGGAGACCCGCGGCGAAGACGGCGTCCAGCGCGGCGTCGGGCAGCGGCAGCCGGGTCACGTCCGCGAGCAGCAGCGCCGCGTCACGGTCGCGCCCGGCCCGGACGGCGGCCTGCAGCATCTCGGGCGTGAGATCGGCGCCCAGCACCGTTCCGCGCGGTCCCACGGCCGTCCGCAGCGCGGGCAGCGCGCGTCCCGTACCGCAGCCGGCGTCCAGGACCCGCTCGCCTTCCTGGAGGCCCAGTTCGGCGACGCCTGCCGCATAGGCGGGGCCGTCGTCGGGGAACTTCGCGTCCCAGGTGGCGGCGCGTGACGCGAAGAACGCACGGACCTCATGCGGACGGTCGGCGTGGTGGTCGGTCATCGGGCTCCTCCGGGAGTGCGACGGTCGGAGAGGGAGGCGGTACAGGCGCTCAGGCGCCCGTGAAGCCGGGCACCGAGGGCGGTGACCGGTGCCGTTCGGCCTCGCCACGGTCCAACTATCACGAATTCGGAGGTACATGGGCTTCTTGATCGGAAGACGTGACGGCTTTGGCATTTTCGAGAAAATCCCTGTCAGCGGGCGGTACGTTCCTCGCCATGGATTTCGGGCGGTCCTCTGCCGCCGAAGGCTCCCCCCCCGTCGAGCCATGGATCCGCATACCCCTTGACGCGCAGGACCCTGCATCCTGGAGGAGACGGCCGATGAACGCCGCACAAGGGGCCCCGGAGGGCGCAGCCCCGGGCCTCGACGCCGAGTTGACCCTGAAGATCTTAGTCGCGGGCGGCTTCGGCGTGGGCAAGACAACCCTGGTGGGCTCGGTCAGCGAGATCCACCCGCTGCGTACGGAGGAGCGGCTCAGCGAGGCGGGTGAGACGGTCGACGACACCGGGGGAGTGGACCGCAAGGGCACCACCACGGTGGCGATGGACTTCGGCCGCATCACCATCCGGCAAGGTCTGTCCCTCTACCTCTTCGGCACCCCGGGTCAGGACCGCTTCTGGTTCCTGTGGGACGACCTGTCGGAGGGCGCGCTGGGCGCCGTCGTCCTGGCCGACACCCGGCGCCTGCAGGACTGCTTCCCGGCGGTCGACTACTTCGAGCGCCGCGCGATCCCGTTCCTGGTCGCCGTCAACTGCTTTGCGGAGTCCCGGTCCTACGGCGCCGACGAGGTGGCCCGCGCGCTGGACCTGGACCGCGGCACCCCCGTCGTGCTCTGTGACGCGAGGGACCGCGACTCCGGCAAGGAAGTACTGGTGCGGCTCGTCGAGCACGCGGGGCGGCGGCACTCCGCCAGGGTGCTGGATTCGGTGGGATGACCGGCGGCGTGTGGCGCGGCGCCGGACGGCCCGCGCCACGTGTCCCTCAGCCCGCCACGTCCGCCAGGGCGATGACCTTGTCGATCCTGACCCGTACCACCAGCTCGCCCGGAACACCGTTGCGGGCGCCGTACTCCTCCGCCCGCTCCTCGCCCATGTAGCGGGCCGCGATCCGGGTCGCCCAGTGACGGACGTCCGCCAGCTCGTTGCTGATCTCCGCGGACCCGTGTACCACCACGAAGGAAAACGGTGGCCGGTCGTCGTCGATGCACAGTGCCACTCTGCCGTCGCGGGCGAGGTTGCGGCCCTTGACCGTCTCCTGCCCGGTGTTGAACACCAGCTCGTCACCGTCCATGAGGAACCACACCGGGGCGACGTGCGGGCCGCCGTCATCCCGTACCGTCGCCAGCTTGCCGGTACGGGTGCCCTCGGAAAGGAACCTCTGCCACTCGTCCTTCGTCATCTTGTGTGCCATGCCGACATCCTCGGCCATGCGGTACGAACCGGCGCCGCGTGGCACGCCGGACCGTGGGGCCGCTTGCCGAGACGGCGGAGGTGGGACAGGCTGGCAGGGCAGCCTTTGAACGGACCACGGGCTGCGGTCCGGCCAAGAGTGCGGGCTCAGACACGGGGAGGAAGCAGCAATGGCATTGAGCAGCGGACTCGACTGGCTGCTGGACGACCTGACCAAGCGGGTGGAGAAGGTACGGCACGCACTGGTGCTGTCCAACGACGGCCTGGTGACCGGGGCGAGCGAGAAGCTCCAGCGGGACGACGCCGAGCATCTCGCGGCGGTCGCCTCGGGACTGCACAGCCTCGCGAAGGGGTCGGCGCTCCACTTCGGCATCGGGCGGGTGCGCCAGACCATGGTCGAGTTCGACGACGGGGTGTTGTTCGTGACGGCGGCGGGGGACGGCAGCTGCCTGTGCGTGCTGGCCGGCGCCGACGCCGACCTGGGCCAGGTCGCCTACGAAATGACGCTGCTGGTCAACCGTGTCGGCGAGCATCTGGGCGTCGCGGTCCGCCAGCCGGAAAGTTATCCACAGGTCTGAGGCGGGGGTTGACCCACTGTCATCGCCTGCGGCTACAGTCGTCACTGTCAGTGATCGACCGAGTTGCGGGGGAAACGACATGACAGTGATGTGCGACGGGCAGCAGACGCTCACCATGGGGCGAGCGGCCCGTGAACTGGAGCTGAGGACCGGCGAGTTGGAGCTCGCCACCCAGCTCGGAAAGGTGCGGACGGTCCTGACCGGGACCGGTGGCCGGCCGGGAGCCGGCGGATCGCTCGGCCGACGCCGGGTCCCGGCGGAGGAGATCGCCCGCCTGCAGGCCGAGCCGTGCTTCCCCGAAGCGCTCCGCGAACGGATCCGCACGGTCAGCACCAACGAGGCGGCCGAGCTGATGGGCATCGGCCCCGGACGGGTCGTGCGCCTGACCCGGGCCGGCTGCTTCGGCCCCGTCAGGTTCTATGTGAACCGCTACGGCGCGGTGGTCTGGCTCTATCTCGCGGCCGAGGTCACCGACTTCGCCGACCGCGAACCCGACCTGATGCGGGGCAACACCCCCGCGGCGATGCGGGTGATGCTCGACAGCGGACAGGACTGGCGGGCCCGCCAGTGGCGCAGCCGACGGGTCGCCCAGCTCATGGGACAGACCGACGACCCCTGGGAAGCGGCAGCGGTGATCGCCGCCGTGCTGCCCCCGGAGGAACTGGCATCGGTGGCCGAGGACCCGCGGGAGCGGTCCCTGCTGCGCCGGCTCCGGCCCGTTCTGGCCTCCGTGATCACGGTGACCCCGGCCGCCCGGGAATCCTTCGAACGCGTGCTGACAGCGGACGAGTTCGACGAGGTGATGTGGTACCGCGTCAACCTCTCCCGCGAGCTCGAAACGGCCCGCAGGGAAGACCCGGGCCGGCTGCGGACACCCGCGGCCGCGAGCTCCGCCGCCCGCCCCGGTCAGCCGCCGAGCTTCCTGAACAGCCCCTCTTGGACGACCGAGACCAGCAGCCTGCCCTCCCGGTCGTAGATCCGCCCGCGGGCCAGCCCCCGGCCGCCGGTGGCGATCGGCGACTCCTGGTCGTAGAGGAACCACTCGTCCGCGCGGAACGGACGGTGGAACCACATCGCGTGGTCGAGCGAGGCCATGTCGAACCCGCGCGGCCCCCAGAGCGGTTCGATGGGGATGCGGACGGCGTCCAGCAGCGTCATATCGCTGGCGTAGGTCAGCGCGCAGGTGTGGACGAGCGGATCGTCGCCCAGCGGCCCGACCGCGCGCATCCACACCGCGCTGCGCGGCTCCGCGCCCTCGATCTCGTCCGGCGTCCAGCGCAGCCGGTCGACATACCGGATCTCGAACGGCATCCTGCGCGCCATCCGCTCCAGGCCCTCGGGCAGATCGCGCAGGCGCTCGCGGACCTCGTCCGCAACCGTCGGCAGGTCCTCCGGGTCGGGCACCGCCCGACGCATCGGCAACTGATGATCGAAGCCGGGCTCCGGCTTGTGGAAGGAGGCGGTCAGATTGAAGATCGTGCGTCCCTGCTGGACGGCGACGACCCGGCGCGTGGTGAAGGACCGCCCGTCGCGGACCCGCTCGACCTGGTACACGATCGGCACCCCCGGCCGGCCGGGCCGCAGAAAGTACGCATGGAGCGAGTGGACCGGGCGGTCCCCTTCCGTGGTCCGCCCGGCCGCCACCAGCGCCTGGCCCGCGACCTGCCCGCCGAAGACCCGCTGCAGCGATTCCTGGGGACTGCGGCCCCGGAAGATGTTCACCTCGATCTGCTCGAGATCCAGCAGATCGACCAGCTTCTCGGCAGGATTGGTCATGACCGGTGGCCCTCCGTCATATCCCTCGGCGGCTTCGGCCGAAGCCACCGCCTCACAACTGACCCACGTCCGTGACCCGCACGACCGCGCGTCCCTCCTCGTCGGAGGCGGCCAGATCCACCTCCGCGGAGATGCCCCAGTCGTGATCACCGTTCGGGTCGGCGAAAGTCTGCCGTACCTTCCACAGTCCGTGCTCGGCATCCTCCTGAATCTGCAGCAGCTTCGGGCCGCGCGCATCCGGACCGGTGCCCAGCTCGTCGTATTCGTCCCAGTAGGCGTCCATCGCCTCGCCCCAGGCGTCCACGTCCCAGCCGGAATCGGCATCCATCTCGCCGAGCTCCTCGACCTTGTCCAGCGCCGCCAGCTCCACCCGCCGGAACATCGCATTGCGCACCAGCACACGGAACGCCCGCGCGTTGGACGTGACCGGCCGGACCTGATCCGCCCGCTCCGCGGCCTGCTCCGCCGTCTCCACCTCCGGATTGGCGAGCTGTTCCCACTCGTCCAGCAGACTGGAGTCGACCTGCCGCACCATCTCGCCCAGCCAGGCGATGATGTCCTGGAAGTCCTCGGACTTCAGATCGTCCGGCACGGTATGGTCCAGCGCCTTGAACGCACTCGCCAGGTAGCGCAGCACGATCCCCTCGGTGCGCGCCAGCTCGTAGAAGGACGTGAACTCCGTGAAGGTCATGGCGCGTTCGTACATATCGCGGATGACCGACTTCGGCGACAGCGGATGGTCGCCGACCCACGGGTGGCTCTTGCGGTAGAGGCCGTAGGCGTGGAAGAGCAGCTCTTCCAGCGGCTTGGGGTACTCGACGTCCATGAGCCGTTCCATGCGCTCTTCGTACTCGACGCCGTCGGCCTTCATCTGGGCGACCGCCTCGCCCCGGGCCTTGTTCTGCTGCGCGGCCAGGATCTGCCGGGGATCGTCCAGCGTGGACTCCACCACCGAGACCATGTCCAGCGCGTACGACGGCGACTCGGGGTCGAGCAGGTCGAACGCGGCCAGGGCGAACGTCGACAGCGGCTGGTTGAGAGCGAAGTCCTGCTGGAGGTCCACGGTCAGCCGGACGATCCTGCCCTCCGCGTCCGGCTCCGCCAGCCGCTCCACGATCCCGCCGTCCACCAGCGAGCGGTAGATCGCGATGGCCCGCCGGATGTGCCTGATCTGGTTCTTGCGCGGCTCATGGTTGTCCTCGAGGAGCTTGCGCATCGCCACGAAGGCATTGCCCGGCCGGGCGATCACGGACAGCAGCATCGCGTGCGTCACCCGGAAACGGGAGTTCAGCGGCTCGGGATCGGAGGCGATCAGCTTCTCGAAGGTGTTCTCACCCCAGTTGACGAAGCCTTCCGGCGCCTTCTTGCGCACCACCTTCCGGCGCTTCTTGGGGTCGTCTCCCGCCTTCGCCAGCGCCTTCTCGTTCTCCACGACGTGCTCGGGTGCCTGCGCGACCACAAAGCCCGCGGTGTCGAAGCCCGCCCGGCCGGCGCGGCCGGCGATCTGATGGAACTCCCGCGCCCGCAGCGTCCGCACCCGCGAGCCGTCGTACTTGGTCAGCGCGGTGAACAACACCGTACGGATAGGGACATTGACACCCACGCCGAGCGTGTCCGTACCGCAGATGACCTTCAGCAGACCCGCCTGCGCCAGCTTCTCGACGAGCCTGCGGTACTTCGGCAGCATGCCGGCGTGATGCACGCCGATGCCATGGCGGACATACCGCGACAGGTTGCGGCCGAACTTCGTGGTGAACCGGAAGTTGCCGATGAGCTGAGCGATCTCGTCCTTCTCGGCACGTGTGCACATATTGATGCTCATCAGGGCCTGCGCCCGCTCCACGGCGGCGGCCTGGGTGAAGTGCACGATGTAGACGGGAGACTGGCGGGTCTCCAGCAACTCGGTGAGCGTCTCCGTGAGCGCCGTCGTGCGGTACTCGTACGACAGCGGCACCGGCCGCGTGGCCGAGCGCACGACCGACGTCGGCTTCCCCGTCCGCCGGGTCAGGTCCCCCTCGAAGCGCGACATGTCGCCGAGCGTCGCCGACATCAGAATGAACTGCGCCTGCGGCAGTTCGAGCAGCGGAATCTGCCAGGCCCAACCACGGTCCGGCTCGGCATAGAAGTGGAACTCGTCCATCACGACCTGGCCGATGTCGGCATCCTTGCCGTCCCGCAGCGCTATCGAGGCGAGCACCTCGGCGGTGCAGCAGATGACCGGTGCGTCGGCGTTGACCGATGCGTCACCGGTGAGCATGCCAACGTTCTCGGTGCCGAACATCTTGCACAGATCGAAGAACTTCTCCGAGACCAGTGCCTTGATGGGCGCGGTGTAGAAGGTGACCTGATCATTGGCGAGAGCGGTGAAGTGCGCGCCGGCCGCCACCAGGCTCTTACCGGAGCCGGTGGGGGTGGACAGGATGACGTTCGCTCCGGAGACCACCTCGATCAGCGCCTCCTCCTGGGCAGGGTAGAGCGAGATGCCCTGCTGCTCGGCCCAGCCCGAAAAGGCTTCGAAGAGGGCATCGGGGTCGGCGTCGTTCGGCAGATGATCGATGAGGGTCACGCCCCCCATACTGCCTGTCTTCGGCCCAGATCAGGGAACCGGCGGCCCAGAGGAAGACCAGCCGAAGATCGACACCCCCACAAACCACTCGCCCTGCGGCCCGACCCTCCCCGCAAAGCCCCCAGCCGCAGCCCTGCCCGCCACCGCGATATCCGGCCTGACCTGCAAAAACGTAGACCGCCGGCCCGATAGCCGGCCGCCCCTCACCGGGGCGGGCGAACCCGCGCCGCCGACGGAAGGACGGCGGTGACGCCCCCTTGTGGCTCCCGGTGGCCCCGACAGCCCCGGTATCCAGGGAGGCTTCCGCGCAAGGTCTTTACAACCCGTACACGACTGCGGACGCACTGTCGTCATCGCTGATCCCGCTTCGTGCGGCGGTGCGCTCGGCGCGTGGCGGAGATCACCCGAGGCGCGGTGGCTGCTGAGCTGTGGGGGAGGCGCCCTTCGGGATCCGGGGGCGGCGGGGTTGGAGCGCCGCGGGTGGGGGCGTCACGCGATCGAGGCGCTGTCTGATCGGGGCGCTGTCTGATCGGGGTGCCGTCTGGTCGGGGCGACGCGGATCCGGGGCGACGCCTGATCGGAAGATCGGGCTGAGGTGGGGGTGGTGGCGGAGGTGGTGGGGGGAGGGGAGGGGAGGGGAGGGGGGAGGGGGAGGCCCCCGGAGCACGGACCTCACCTCACCCCACCCCACCCAGGCCCACCCCACCCCACCCCACCTCACCCCGGCCCCGTCGCCAGTCCGCCTCAGTCGCCCCCATCCCAGTCCGCTTTCCCCACGCCCACCCCCATCCCCACCCATCCCCGCTGGTTCCCTTCGCCCCCGGGTCTTGCTCGCCCTTCTCGCCTCTGTTCGCTCCGCAACTCCGCCCCATCCCCGCCTGCCCCCTCGGCTCATCCTCCTCGTCTCCTTCGTCAGCCGACCCTTCTCCCTCCTCCACCCCAACCCACCCCCGGTCTCGCTCGCCTCCTTTGCTCCCGGCCTTGTTCGCGCCCTGGCGGCTCCCACCCCGTCCGGAAACTGACGTCACGTCGGGAGCGTGTGATCGGCGAACAGTGCTCGCGAGCACCACACTCCCCCGCCTTGCTGGAGTGGACTGTCCCCGTCGGGCGGGACAGGAGTTGGTTCACCCCCTCCTCGTGCGGAGATCATCTGGCGCTACGCTGAGTCGCCGACCGGGCGTCAGTGGCGCGGCTCAGCAGTGCGAGAGCCACGTACCGCGCAGGTGGACACGTGCAAGAGAACAAGGGGTGGGAAGAACCATGATGGGACCGGCGCACTCGCTGTCCGGGGCCGCGGCCTGGCTGGGGGTCGGCGCTGCGGCGGCTGCCGCCGGACATCCGATGCCTTGGCCGGTGCTCGTCTGTGGGGCTCTGATCTGTGCCGGAGCGGCGCTTGCCCCGGACCTCGACCACAAGTCCGCGACCATCTCACGGGCTTTCGGCCCGCTGTCGCGGATGTTGTGCGAGGTTGTCGACGCCATCTCGCACGCCGTCTACAAGGCGACCAAGATGCGCGGGGACTCGAACCGCAACGGAGGGCACCGCACGCTCACCCACACTTGGGTGTGGGCCGTGCTGGTCGGTGGCGGGATGTCGCTGCTGGCGATGCAGGGCGGCCGTTGGGCGGTCCTCGGCATCCTCTTCGTCCACATGGTGCTCGCCATCGAGGGGTTGCTGTGGCGGGCGGCACGGGTGTCCAGCGATGTGCTGGTGTGGCTGCTGGGTGCGGCCTCGGCCTGGATCCTGGCCGGCATTCTCGACCAGCCGGGCAATGGTGCGAGCTGGCTGTTCACCGAGCCGGGGCAGCAGTACCTCTGGCTGGGCCTGCCGGTCGTCCTCGGCGCGCTGGTCCACGACATCGGCGATGCCCTGACCGTCTCGGGCTGCCCCGTCCTGTGGCCCATCCCGATAGGCCGTAAGCGCTGGTACCCCGTCGGCCCGCCCAAGGGCATGCGCTTCAAGGCCGGCAGCTGGGTGGAGCTGAAGGTGCTGATGCCGCTGTTCATGGTGCTGGGTGGCCTCGGCGGGCTGGGCGCGCTCGGCTACATCTGACATCTCGCGCGCGGCTACGTCGGGCATCTGGTGTGCACCTGATGCCCGATGTCGCCGCGCCTCCCCCTGACGTGCGCCGCGCAGCAGCAGAGCGCCGATGCGGTGGTGTCGGCCCGGATGCCCGGATGCCCGGATGCCCAGACCCCCGGATGCCCGGACGCAGTGAGGTGGACCTGAGCCGGCAGCTGTGTCCGGGAGAGGTGCTCAGTGTCGGCCTGGTCGTGGGAACGCCACCGTGGAGGGTGCCGGGTGAACTGTGGGAGCTGATCGATCCCTTGCTGCCGCGCAAGGAGCGCCGGTTCCGTACCCGGGACGCAGGACGCAAGGCGCAGAGCGCAAGCTGCTGGCCGACCAGCAGGTGGTGCTGTACGGGATTCCATACGTGCTCGACAAGGACATTCCGTGGGGACACAACATCCGCCCGGGGAACCGGGGTTGGGCTCGGGCCTGCCCTGCCCTGCTGGAGACGGGGCCGGCTGACCGCCGGAGTCGGTAGCTGCCCAAGTCGCCCCACACCAGCACCCTGACGCCCACGCCTGCGAGGGGTGCGGAAGGATGTCCAGGCTCCTGCAACCCACGATGACGAGGGAACCGACCACCGTGACTCACCAGCCTCCGCAGATGCCGCAACCTGGGTATGGCGCCCCGCAGCCGCCGTACCCCGGCGCACCGGTGCCGCCGCACAACGGCTCGATGCCGTCGACCGGACTGCCGGGCTACGAGGGGGGCGCGTCCTTCGCTCCGCAGCCTCCGCCTCCGCCTCCTCAGAAGGGCCGCACGGGAATGATCCTGACCGTCGTCCTGGTGGCCGTCGTGCTGCTCGCCGGGGGCGGCTTTCTGGCGTGGTCGATGCTCGGTGGTGGGGACGACACGGAGGCGCGGCAGGGGCAAGGGCAGAGCCAGGGACAGAGTCAGGGCCAGGGGCAGAGTCAGGGGCAGGGGGAGAACGCCCCCGAGGGGGCGAAGTTGGCAATCCCCGAGGTGGTGAAGTCGACGCCGGCTGAACTTCGCTATGACGCGAAGGCCACCGCGCAGATGTACCCGCCGGCAAAGCGGGACCCCTCGTCGTACCCGGAGTTGAAGGGCCTGGCCCAGGTCGACTCGGTCTACCACCCGGAGAACAACCCCTCGGTCATGCTGGGTGTCCACACCGGCGGGGGAACGGTGTCCAACGCCGCGCAGCGGGTGCAGGAAGCCTTCGCCCCCAACGAGATGGCCGTCGCGCCCAAGGACTTCGATCTCCAGGACCCCGACGCGAAGGGAGCCGTCCTGCGCTGCGGGATCTCCAAGGGCGGCGGCGCCTATATCCCCCTGTGTGTCTGGGCCGACAGCACCTCGGTCGGTGATGTGATCGGGGTGGGCGACGCCTCCTCGTCCTCCCTCAAGAAGGTCGACCTGAAGACCCTCGCTCAGCAGACGAGCGACCTGCGCAAGGCCATGCGCAGCGGCTCCGCCGGCTGACCCGCCCCGCCGGCTGACCCGCCCGCACCCGAAGCGGCAGCGCAGACTTCATGACGTCTGCGCCGCCGTCCGGTGCCGGCATCACCGGGGTCGACCTGGGCCTCGCCCGGCCACAGCCCTCAGCCCATTCCGTCACCGTGCCCAGCCCTCACCCCATTCCGTCACCACGCCCAGTCCGCTCCCCACTGCCCCCCCGCATCAGCCATGCCACGACCGCCAGAGTGCCGCGTATGCGCCGTCGGCGGCGACCAGTTCGTCGTGGCTGCCCAGTTCGGTGATGCGGCCGTTTTCGACGACGGCGATCACGTCGGCGTCATGTGCGGTGTGGAGTCGGTGTGCGATGGCCACGACCGTGCGGCCGTTCAGCACTCTGCCCAGTGAGCGTTCCAGGTGGCGGGCCGCACGGGGGTCGAGCAGGGAGGTGGCCTCGTCCAGCACCAGGGTGTGCGGATCGGCCAGCACCAGCCGGGCCAGCGCGATCTGTTGTGCCTGGGCGGGAGTCAGGGTGTGTCCGCCCGAGCCGACCTCGGTGTCCAGTCCCTTGTGCAAGGCCCGCGCCCAGTCGGCGGCGTCCACCGCACCGAGCGCGGCCCACAGTTCGGCGTCGGCCGCTGCGGTGCGTGCCAGCAGGAGGTTGTCGCGGAGCGAGCCGACGAAGACGTGGTGTTCCTGGTTGACCAGCGCCACGTGCTCGCGGATCCGCTCGGCCGGCATCGCGGAGAGCTCGGCGCCGCCCAGGGTGACCCTCCCGACGCGGGGCCCGTAGATACCGGCCAGCAGCCGGCCCAGCGTCGATTTGCCGGCGCCGGACGGCCCGACCAGCGCCAGCCGGGTCCCCGGCCGGACCCGCAGCGAGACCTCGCGCAGCACATCGACGCCCGCGCGGTAGCCGAAGCTCACCCCGTCGGCGTGGACGTCCCGGCCGTCCGGGCGCCGGTCCGTGTCGGTGGCCTCCGGTGCGACCTCCCGGACGCCGACGAGTCGCGCGATGGACACCTGGGCCACCTGCAGCTCGTCGTACCAGCGCAGGATCATGCCGAGCGGCTCGATCATCATCTGTGCCAGCAGCGCCCCCGTCGTCAGCTGACCGGGACTCATCCAGCCCTGCAGGACGAACGCGCCGCCGAGCAGCAACACCGAGCCCAGCAGCAGGACATGGGTCATTTCGACCACGGGGAAGAGCACCGAGCGGAGGAAGAGCGTAAAGCGTTCCCATTGGGTCCATTCCCGGATGCGGCGCTCCGACAGCGCGATCCGGCGGGCGCCCAGCCGGTGGGCCTCGACCGTACGCCCCGCGTCGACGGACTCGGTGAGTACGGCGGACACCGCGGCGTAACCGGCGGCCTCCGAACGGTAGGCGCTCGGCGCCCGCTTGAAGTACCAGCGGCAGCCGACGACCAGCAGTGGCAGCGCGATCACCACGCACAGGGCAAGCGGCGGCGCGGTGACCGTCAGCCCGCCGATCAGCAGCGCCACCCACACCACGCCGATGGTCAGTTGCGGTACGGCCTCGCGCATCGCGCTGGAGAGCCGGTCGATGTCCGTCGTGATCCGCGACAGCAGATCGCCGGTGCCGGCCCGCTCCAGTACGCCCGGCGGCAGCGCCACGGACCGTACGAGGAAGTCCTCCCGCAGATCCGCCAGCATCCGCTCGCCGAGCATCGCCCCGCGCAGCCGGACCATGCGCACGAAGAGCGTCTGGGCGGCCAGTGCGACGGCGAACACCGCGACGGTGCGCTCCAGTTGGAGGTAGCGGTCGCCCGCGGACAGCTGCTCGACGACGCCGCCGAGCAGGTACGGGCCGGCCATGGAGGCGACCACCGCGGCGGTGTTCGCGGCGATCAGTACCGTGAACGCCCTGCGGTGCCGGCGGATCAGGCCGCCGACGTAGCTGCGGACGGTTGCCGGTGAGCCGACGGGGAGTGTCGTGAGGGTCTGCGGGGCGTCCGGATCGTGGTCCGGCGGCGCCAGGCCGATCATGCGGTCTCCTCGGTCTGGCCGGTCGACAGCGCCGGCTCGGGGTCCGTTTCGCGGGTGACGACCGCGCGGTAGGCGGGGTGGCTGTGCAGCAGTTCGCGGTGGGTGGCCGCGGCGACGACCTTGCCCTCCTGGAGGAACACCACCTGCTCGGCCCGGTCCAGGAGGAGCGGGCTGGAGGTGAGGACGACCGTCGTCCGCCCGGTCCTGACCGTCCGCAGACCGTCGGCGATCCGGGCCTCGGTGTGTGCGTCGACGGCGCTGGTGGGCTCGTCGAGCACCAGCACCTCCGGGTCGGTGACCAGCGATCTGGCCAGCGCCAGCCGCTGTCGCTGCCCGCCGGACAACGACCGCCCGCGCTCGGTGATGTAGGTGCGCATCGGGTCTCCCGAGTCTTCGGCCGAGGCCTGCGCCAGCGCGGTCAGCACATCGCCGCACTGGGCCGCGGCCAGCGCGTCCGTCGCGTCCACCCGCCCGGAGCCCGGTACGTCGAGCAGCTCGCCGAGCGTGCCGGAGAGCAGCATCGGGTCCTTGTCCTGGACGAGGACGGCGCGGCGGGCGGTGTCCCGCGGCAGGTCGTCGAGCGGTGTGCCGCCGAGGACCACGGACAGGTCGACGCCGTCGCCGCCGTCTTCGTCTGCCTGTGCCGGGTGGCCGCCGAGGCGTTCGGCGAGCCGGCCCGCGGCGTCGGGGTCGCCGCAGACCACCGCGGTCAGCCGGCCGGCCGGGGCGGTCAGACCGCTGACCGGGTCGTGCAGCGCGCCGGCGGGTGTCGTCCCCTGGTCCCCGGTCCGTCCGCCGGCCGGCCGGTGCTGTGCCAGGACGTGGGCCGTGCGCTTCGCCGAGGGCTTGGCGAAGGAGTAGGCCTGGGCGATCTCTTCGAAGCGCCGGAGCGGGGAGAGCAGGAAGGCGACCGCGCTGTAGATGGTGACGAGATCGCCGACGGCGATGGTGCCGTCGAGGGCGAGCCGGGCGCCGTACCAGACCACCGCGATGAGCAGCAGGCCCGGCAGCAGTACTTGGACGGCCGAGATCAGTGACCACATCCGGGCGCTGCGGACGGCGGCCTTGCGCACCTCCTGCGAGGCGTTGCGGTAGCGCCCGAGGAAGAGCTCCTCGCCGCCGATGCCGCGCAGGACGCGCAGCCCGGCGACGGTGTCGGAGGCCAGCTCGGTGGCCTGGCCGGCCTTCTCGCGCTGGGCGTCGGCGCGCCGGGTGGCGGGCGGCAGCAGCGGCAGGACGGCCAGCGCCAGTACGGGTACGCCGAGGGCCACCAGGATGCCCAGTTCCGGCTGGTAGACGGCCAGGGCGATGGAGACTCCGACCGTGATCAGCGCCGCGGCCCCGAACCGGGAGAGGGCCTCGACGAACCAGCCGATCTTCTCCAGGTCGCCGGTGCTGACGGTGACGATCTCGCCGGCCGCCACCCGACGGGTCATGGCCGAGCCCAGTTCCGTGGTTTTGCGGGCGAGCAGCTGCTGCATCCGGGCGACGGCGGTGATCCAGTTGGTGACGGCCGCGCGGTGGAGCATGGTGTCGCCGAGCGCGATCAGTACGCCCAGGGCCAGGATCAGGCCGCCGGCCAGGAGGAGCCGGCCGCCGTCGCGGTCGACCACGGCCTGCACGGCTAGCCCCACCGGCAGGGGGGAGGCGGCGATGGCGCCGACGTTCACCAGCCCCCAGGCGAGGGCCTTGAGCTGGCCGCCGAGCTGCTGTCTGTAGAGCCACCGGAGGAAGGCGCCGCCTGTACGGACGTCCGGGACGCCCGGGTCGGGGTGCGGAAGGTCACGAAGGTGCATGCTGTTCCAGCCGGAGTCGTGGTGAGGGGGCGGCAGGAGGCCGTCCCGGCAGGCGAAATGCCCCTCTCGCGCGCTTCGTCGTCCGCGGAGGTCTTGGAAGATTGGCCCGTGGACTGGGCGGATTTCAAACGGTTTTTCCGCTGTGACCACGTGATTCGGACAATCGTGCGGCGGTCGGCAGGTGGCGGGGCGGGCGCTGAACGGCCGTCAGGGCCGGGGTGGGACCATGGGGGGCATGCGGACAGCGGGCAGTGCGAGGCGGACGGCGGCGGTGGCCGTGGCGGGGCTGGTTCTTCTGGCGGGCTGCGGCGGCGGTGCGGGCGACGGCCGGGACGGCGGCGGCAAGGATGACGGTGCGGCGAAGGGGGAGCGCCCCGGCGGCCCGGCCCGCGGCGGGTCGTCCACCACCCACCTCCGGCACATTCCCGAGGTCGGCCCGGCCCTGCGGTCACGGATTCCGGCCGCTTCCCGGCAGGTCGTAGCGGTCTACGGCGCGGGCGTGAACTCCGCCGACGCCACCGTCGTCCTCTATGACAAGGGCGCCAAAGGCTGGGACCGCAAGGGGAGTTGGGACGCGCACAACGGCCGGCGCGGCTGGACGGTGAATCATCACGAAGGGGACAAGCGCAGCCCCGTCGGGGTGTTCACGCTGACGGATGCGGGCGGTGTGCTCCCGGACCCCGGCGCCAAGCTGCCCTATACGCACTCCTCGGCGTTCACCCCGCCCTCGTACTGGGCCAAGAGCACCCGTCACGACTTCGACCATGTCGTCGCGATCAACTACAACCGCGTCAAGGGGACCTCCCCGCTGGACCCGACCCGGCCGCAGGGGCAGTCCAAGGGCGGCGGGGTCTGGCTGCATCTGGACCACGGGAGCGGCACGTCCGCCTGCGTCAGCGTCTCGAAGTCCGGGATGCGGGCCTTGCTGCGCGCTCTCGATCCGGCGCGGCACCCCGTCGTCGTCATGGGGGACAAGGCACACCTCGCGGCCTGAGGGGCTCAGGCAGGGAGCATCGGGGCGTAACGGGGCGTAACGGGGCTGTCCGGCGCTGGCGCGGCCGCGAGGGGACGAAAGTGGCGAGTGCGGTTATAGCTACCCAAAACCCTCCGGGGTGCATGCTCCGCCTTGGACCAAGCTCCAAGATTTCCAGGGAAGTTACCTCGGCCTCTTTCGTGGTGAACACCAAGTGGCAATAGTGACGGATCGCGGAAGTCCACTTCCGCATCCCAGAATCCGTCCATGGAGGAGTGCCCGTGCCGCACGCCACCGGAACTCTCGCCCGCCGCGCAGGCCGTCATCTGCGCACCAGCCTGTTCACCCAGGTCCTCATCGCCCTGGTCCTCGGCGTTCTCGTCGGACGCCTGTGGCCGGAGGCGGGTACGTCGCTCCAGCCGCTCGGTGACGGCTTCGTACGGCTGATCAAGGCGATGATCGCGCCCCTGGTCTTCTGCGTGGTCGTCGCCGGCATCACCAAGGCGGGCGACCTCAAGGCCTTCGGCCGGATCGGGGTCAAGGCCCTGATCTGGTTCGAGGTGGCGACCAGCATCGCGCTCGTCGTCGGCCTGCTGGCCGCCAATGTCTTCACCCCGGGTGCCGGGATGCATGTCGACCCGGCGTCCCTGGACAAGGGCGCGGTGGATGCCAAGACGGGCGGCGGACAGCTGCCCTCCACCACCCAGTTCGTCCTGGAGTCGCTGCCGAACAGCGCGGTCGGCGCCTTCGCCGAGAACTCGCTGCTCCAGGTCCTGGTACTGGCCTGCCTGGTGGGCGCCGCGCTGCTGCACCTCGGGCAGACGAAGGTGCCGCAGATCCTGCCGCTGATCGAGCAGGCCCAGGACGTGGTGTTCACCGTCGTCGGCTTCATCATGAGGCTCGCCCCGCTCGCGGTCCTCGGTGCCACCGCCCACCTGGTGGGGGAGTACGGCCTGGGCGCGATGTCGACGTACGGCAAGCTGATCGCGGTCTGTTACGGCGTCGCGCTGGCCTTCCTGGTCCTGCTCGCGGGCGCCCTCAAGGCCGTCACCGGGCTGAGCCTGTGGAGGTTCGTCCGCTACACCCGCGAGGAGCTGCTGCTGGCGCTCGGCACCGGCTCCAGCGAGACCGTGATGCCGCGGATGATGCAGAAGCTGCGGGCCGCGGGCTGCCGGGACGACGCGGTGGGCCTGGTGCTGCCGACCGGCTACTCCTTCAACCTCGACGGCGCCTCGATCTACCTCTCCATCGGCACGCTCTTCATCGCGCAGGCCATCGGCGTCGATCTGTCGCTCGGGCAGCAGATCACCGTGGTGCTGGTGCTGATGCTGACCAGCAAGGGCATGGCGGGCGTACCGGGTTCGGCGTTCCTCGCGCTGTCCGCGACGGCCTCCGCGCTGGGTGTCGTCCCGGCCTCCGCGGTCGCCCTGCTGCTAGGTGTCGACCGGATCATGGACTCGATGCGGGTGGCGACCAATCTGCTCGGCAACTGTGTCGCGGTCTTCGCGGTCTCCCGCTGGGAGGGCGCACTGGACCGGGTGACGGCGAAGAAGGTCATGAACGGTGAAGAGCCGGCTTCCGCCCCGGCCGACGGGCCGGCGGAGCAGGACCGGGTGTCCCAGCGGGCGCAACCCGGGCCGCACACGCCGCCCGGAGCGGTCACTGAACCGGGCGCCGCAGCCGCCCCGCCCCGCGACAGCTGAGGCGGCGGGCCCGGCCGGCGCGCCGCCGCCCGCCGGGCCCGGAGCACAACCGGCTCCTACTCCTCGGGCTTCTTCGAATCCATCCCCGGCCGCGCCTTCTTCCACAGTCCGCGGGTGAAGTCGGGAATCTCCTGCGGGGCGCCCTTCGCCTTGATCGACAGATCGCTCAACGGCACCGGTGCGGTCCAGGTCGCCCCGTCATAGACGTCGAAGTCCGGTACGAGGCCCAGCCGCATGCACTGCATCAGCCGGAAGACCAGCATGTAGTCCATACCGCCGTGCCCGCCGGGCGGGTTGGCGTGCTCCTTCCAGAGCCAGTGGTCCCACTCCGCGTACTTGCTGAAGTCGCCCCACTCGTCGTTGCTCTGGTCCGGCTCCAGATAGATCCGCTCGGGGTAGTCCTCGAAGACGCCCTTGGTGCCGCCGAGGCTGTTGATCCGGCTGTAGGGGTGCGGGGTGGAGACATCGTGCTCCAGCCGGATCACCCGCCCCTTGGCGGTCTGGACGAGGCTGATGGTCCGGTCACTCTCGATGTACGACTCCTTCCAGCTGGGGTCGTTCGCCGGCATGTGCTCCTTGCGGTAGGCGGCGAGTCCGAGCGCGGGCGTACCGAAGCTGGAGATCCGTACGGCGCGGTCGCCGCGGTTGATGTCCATGTAGTTGGCGACCGGGCCGAAGCCGTGATTGGGGTAGAGGTCGCCGCGCAGCCGGGTGTGCCACAGCCGGCGCCAGGGACCCTCGTAGTACTTGGGGTCGAACATCAGGCCACGCAGATCGTGATTGTATGCGCCGGCGCCGTGCAGCAGATCGCCGAACAGGCCCGCATGGGCCATCCGCAGCACCCGCATCTCGTTCTTGCCGTAACAGCAGTTCTCCAGCTGCATACAGTGTCGGCGGGTGCGCTCGGAGAGATCCACCAGCTCCCACAGCTGGTCCAGGCGCAGCGCGAGGGGGCACTCCACGCCCACATGCTTGCCGTTGAGCATCGCCGTCTTCGCCATGTCGAAGTGCCAGTCCCAGGGCGTGGCCGTGTAGACGAAGTCGATGTCGCCGCGCTTGCAGAGGTTCTCGAAGTCATGCTCGCCGTTGGTGTAGACGGCCGGCGCCGGCTGCCCCGCGGCGGTGACCTTCTTGGCGGCCTTGGCGGTCTTCTCCTTCACCGGGTCGCACAGGGCGACGACACGGACGCCCGGCACCGCGAGAAAGAGGTCGATCATGCTGCCGCCCCGGTTGCCGAGGCCGATGATGCCGACGCGTACGGTGCTGCGCCGCTCGAACGGCACCCCGATCATCGTCCGGCCCGTGGCGCGGGGGGAGGCGGCGGCCGTCGTGGTTGCGGCCGCCGCGGCCGGTCCGGCCGAGAGACCGCCGAGCCCCAGCCCGGCGCCCGCCGCACCGGCGGTCCACAGGACCGAACGGCGGCTCGGCCCCGCCTCGTTGTGGTCGTCGTGGTGCTGCGATGGTGCCTCGTTCATCGGTCCTCCAGGAGCGGTGGTCTGCCGGGGCCTACGTGAACCTCGGTCAGGACCCTGTCGGCCGGAGGCCTGAGGCACAAGAGGGCCGATTGGACTCTTGTTACGGCACGCTTGGACTCTTTGCCGTATTACCGGACCCATGGCGGCAAGACCGGACGGGCCACCGTCAGCACCTTTCGCAAGTCGCTGAAAAGCCTTGCAGAAAGCCTTGACGTGTCCACAAGGCAAACGGCAGGCTCCGGTACGGAAATCCCCCCACGGCGGCCCGGCGCGTGGCTGCTCTCGTGGGCGCGGTGCGCGCTGCCGCGCCCCATGACCAAGGAGCCGCAAGATGCAGCAACGTTCCCGTGTGCTGGGCGGGGCGCTGGCCGGAGTGCTGGCCGCGGCCGGCCTCGCCACCTTCGCGCCGTGGTCCTCCCAGGCCGCCCCTCCCGGCGAAAAGACCGTCACCGCCACGCTGTTCGAGTGGAAGTACGCGGACGTCGCCAAGGCCTGCACCGATGAGCTCGGTCCGGCCGGCTACGGCTACGTCGAGGTCTCACCGGCCTCCGAGCACATCCAGGGCGACCAGTGGTGGACCTCCTATCAGCCCGTCAGCTACAAGATTGCCGGACGGCTCGGCGACCGGACGGCGTTCGCCTCGATGGTCAGCGCCTGCCACACCGCGGGCGTCAAGGTCATCGCCGACGCCGTCATCAACCACATGGCGGCCGGCTCCGGTACGGGCACCGGCGGCACCCGGTACACCAAGTACGACTACCCCGGCACCTACCAGGACCAGGACTTCCACGGCTGCCGCAAGAGCATCTCCGACTACGGCGACCGCAATGACGTCCAGACCTGCGAACTGGTGGGCCTCGCCGACCTCGACACCGGCCGTGACTACGTCCGCACCACCATCGCCAAGTACCTCGACGACCTGCGGTCACTGGGCGTGGACGGCTTCCGGGTGGACGCCGCCAAGCACATCTCCGCCGCCGACCTCGCCGCCATCAAGGGCAAGATGCGCGACCCGGGTTACTGGGTGCAGGAGGTCATCCACGGCGCCGGTGAGGCGGTGCAGCCCGAGGAGTACACCGGCAACGGCGATGTCGACGAATTCCGTTACGGCCACCACCTCAAGAGCGCCTTCCAGGGCGGCAGCCTCGACCGGCTCAAGTCCATCGCGGACGGCAAGCTCGGCAGCGACAAGGCCCGTACCTTCGTCGACAACTGGGACACCGAGCGCAACGGCTCGACGCTCACCTACAAGGACGGCGCGGCCTACACGCTCGCCAATGTCTTCATGCTCGCCTCGCCCTACGGGTCTCCGAACGTCCACTCCGGCTACGAGTGGTCCGACAAGGACGCCGGACCGCCCAGCGGCAGCGGCGGATGGACCCGTCAGCATGCCAAGCGGGCGATCACCGGGATGGTCGGTTTCCGCAACGCGGTGGGCTCGGCGAAGCTGACCGACTGGTGGGACAACGGCGGCGGCGCGATCGCCTTCGGCCGGGACGGCAAGGGGTTCGTCGCCCTCAACAACGGTGACGCGGAACTGAAGCAGACCTTCGCGACCTCGTTGCCCGCCGGCACCTACTGCGATGTCGTGGCGGCCGCACCGTCCGCGTGCGACGGCCACACGGTCACCGTGGGAGACGACGGAAAGGCACAGCTCTCGGTCCCGGCCAAGGGAGCGGTGGCGCTGCACCGCACGCGCTGACCGGCGCACTGCCGCACCCGCCGGGCGGACCTGCCGCTCCCGGCGGGTGCGGGACACCGGCCGTTCCGCACCCGCCGCCGGGCCCGTACCGCACCGCGGCACCGCACGCCCCTCAAGCGGGCCGGGTGGCCAACTCCAGCGCCTGGAGGGCCGAGTAGTAGCCCCGGCCCGCCGTCGCATGGTCCATCCCGACCTCGCACATCCGGTTCGCCGACAGATGCGCGTCGAAGTGCCGGGCGGTCACCTCGGCCGCCTCCTTCGCGGTGGCCGACTCGGTCAGCTCCTTGTGCAGCATCCCCCGGTCACCGGCGAACGCACAGCAGCCCACGTCGTCCGGCACCACGACCTCCCGCGCACAGGCCTCGGCGACCCGGCGCAGCGGTGTCCCGTCGCCCAAGTGCTGCATGGCGCAGGTGGGATGGAGCACCGCCGAGCCGACCGTACGCACGATCTCCAGACGGGGCAGCAGCTCCTCGGCGGCCCAGACGAGCGAGTCGACGACCGTCAGCCCGGCATGCAGCGTGCGATTGCCGGGCGTCAGATACGGAACGACCTCATGGGCGATGCCCAGCGTGCACGAGGACGCGTCCACCACCAGCGGCAGCCGCCCGCCGGCCGTCCAGCCCCAGGCCGCCTCGACGATCCGGTTGGCCATCAGCGCGGTGCCGCGCTCGTACCCCTTGGAGTGCCAGATCGTGGCGCAGCAGGTACCGGCCACCTCCGGCGGGATCCACACCGGCCGGCCCGCCCGCCGCGACACCGCCACCACCGCCTCGGGCAGGGGCAGACCGTGAAATCCGGCAGGCGGGCCGAAGATCCGGTTCACACATGCCGGGTAGTAGACCGCGGCCGCTCCCGCCCTCCGGGTCGCGGGCCGCGTCCGGGGCGCCGCGCCGGGAATCCGCGGCAGCCACTCGGGCACCAGGTCGGGGCGTACGGCCCTGCGGGCGGCGCCGGTCACCGACATCAGCAGCCGGTCGCCGATCCGGTCGGCGGCGGCCACCGCCAGCCGCGCCGCCTTCTCGACGGCCTTGAACTGCCGGGCGGCCTGCGCGGCGACCCACTCCTCGCGCGGAGTGTGGCGCCGGTGCCGGAAGTCCTTCATCAGCGCGCCGGTGTCGATCCCCACCGGGCAGGCCAGTTTGCAGACCGAGTCGCCGGCACAGGTGTCCACCGCGTCATAGCCGTAGGCGTCCAGCAGCTCGGTGGTGACGGGGGAGCCGGCCGGCTGGCGCAGCATCTCGCGGCGCAGCACGATCCGCTGGCGGGGTGTGGTGGTCAGGTCCCCGCTGGGGCAGGCCGGTTCGCAGAAGCCGCATTCGATGCACGGGTCGGCGCGCGCCTCGACCCGGGGGATGGTCTTCAGCCCGCGCAGATGCGCCCGCGGGTCGCGGTCGAGCAGGACGCGCGGCGCCAGGATGCCGTGCGGGTCCACGGTCTCCTTGATCCGCCACATCAACTCCGTTGCCCGGGGGCCCCATTCGAGCTCCAGGAACGGCGCGATGTTCCGGCCGGTGGCGTGCTCCGCCTTCAGCGACCCGTCGAAGCGCTGGACGGTCAGCCGGCAGAACTCGTCCATGAACGCGGCGTAGCGGTCCACCTCGGCCGGCTTCGCCGCGTCGAAGGCGAGCAGGAAGTGCAGATTGCCGTGTGCGGCGTGGCCCGCCACCGCCGCGTCGAAACCGTGCCGGGACTGCAGCTCCAGCAGGGCCGTACAGGCCTCGGCGAGCCGGGCCGGCGGCACCGCGAAGTCCTCGGTGATCAGCGTCGTCCCGGGCGGCCGGGAGCCGCCCACCGCCGTCACGAACGCCTTACGGGCCTTCCAGTAGCCGCCGATCGCCCCCGGGTCCCGGGTGAAGGCATTGATGACGGACGGGACCGGCGCGACCAGTTCCAGTTCCGTCAGCACCTGCGCCGCGGCCCGTTCGTACGCCTCCCGGCCGGCCTCGTCGGGCGCCCGGAACTCCACCAGCAGGGCGGTGCTCTCCTTGGGCAGCGCCGCCCAGTCCGCGGGCACCCCGGCCACGCGCACCGAGGCGCGCAGCGTGTTGCCGTCCATCAGCTCCACGGCCCGCGCGCCCGCCGCGTTGAACCGCGGTACGGCCGCGGCCGCGGCACCGAGCGTCGGGAAGAACAGCAGCGCGCTGGAGGTGTACCGGTCCAGCGGCAGGGTGTCGAAGACGGTCTCGGCCACGAAGCCGAGGGTGCCCTCGGAGCCGACCACCAGCCCGCGCAGGATCTCCACCGGTGTCGCGCCGTCGAGGAAGGCGTCCAGGCGGTAGCCGTTGGTGTTCTTGATCTCGTACTTGGCGCGGATCCTGGCCACCAGGTCCGGATCCGCCTCGATCTCCGCCTTCAGCGCCAGCAGGCCCGCGCACAGCGCCGGTTCGGCGTGCGCCAGCTCCGCGTCGGCGTCCGGTTCCGCGGTGTCCACGATCGTGCCCGACGGCAGCACGAGGGTGACCGAGGCCAGCGTCCGGTAGGAGTTTCGGGTGGTGCCGGCCGTCATCCCGGAGGCGTTGTTGGCGACCACTCCGCCCAGGGTGCAGGCGACGGCGCTGGCCGGATCGGGCCCGAGCAGCCGCCCGTAGCGGGCCAGGGTGGTGTTGGCGCGCAGCACGGTGGTGCCCGGCCGGATGCGGGCGCGGGCCCCGTTGTCGAGCACCTGGAGGCCCGACCAGTGCCGGCGGACGTCGACGAGGATGTCCTCGCCCTGCGCCTGGCCGTTGAGCGAGGTCCCGGCGGCCCGGAAGACGACCTTGCGGCCCTTGCCGTGCGCGTAGGAGAAGACCGCGGAGATGTCGTCGAGGTCCTCGGCCACCACCACGACCTGCGGGACGAAGCGGTACGGGCTGGCGTCGGAGGCGTAGCGGACCAGGTCGGAGATCTTGTGGAGCACCTTGTCCGCGCCGAGCAGCGCGATCAGCTCACCGCGCAGCGGCTCGGGGGTGCCGGACGCCCACGGGCCGGCCACCCGGTCGTGGGCCGGGCCGCCGGTGGCGGTGGGCCGCAGGGTCTCGGGGTCCGGCTCCAGCAGGGGCATGGCGGCACTCCTCCGGTTGACTGGGCGTCAGGACCTGCCCGGTGGGCCGGCACGGGCCCGCGCCGGCCCACCGGACAGGCCTTGGGTCAGTGCGGGGCCCCCGGCCCGTCGACCAGGGTGGACAGCAGTCCGCCGAGCACCTCGCGCTGATCGGCGGTGAGCGGTGCCAGGATCTCCTCCGCCGCGGCCCGCCGTGCGCTGCGCAACGCCCGCAGTGTGGAACGGCCGGTGTCGGTGAGCTCGATCCGGATCACCCGCCGGTTGGCCGGATCGGGCACCCGGCGCACCGCGCCATGGGTCTCCAGCGCGTCCACCAGCGTGGTCACCGCCCGTGGGACGACCTCCAGCCGCTCGGCGAGGTCGGCCATCCGCGGCGGGGCGTCGCGGTAGTGGTCGACGATCCGCAGGAGCCGGGACTGCGCGGGGGTGAAGGCGATGTCCAGGTGTGCCAGATGGTGCTTCTGGGCGCGGTGCATCCGGCGGGTCAGCCGTACCAGCTGCTCGGCGAGGTTCGTGGTGCTGACCGTCGGCTCGGGGGAGGGCATACGGCGAGGATAGCGGACAGCAGGACTTAATTCATTGTGAGTATAGGTAACAATGAGCTAGGCTCCACGATGCTTGTTTCCCCGGCCGCCCCTGCCGCGATGCCGCACACCCTCGAAGGAGCCCATGCGCAGCGACGAACCCCAGTGGACCCCACCGCCCAAGGACCCGGAAAAGCCGGTCCCGTTGCGGCGGATCCTCGCCCTCTTCCGCCCCTACCGCGCCCGGCTCGCCGTCGTCGGCCTGCTCGTCGGCGCCTCCTCGCTGGTCTCGGTCGCCTCCCCGTTCCTCCTCCGGGAGATCCTGGACGTGGCGATACCCGGCCGGCGCACCGGACTGCTGACCCTGCTCGCCCTCGGCATGATCGTCACCGCCGTCGTCACCAGCGTGTTCGGGGTGCTGCAGACCCTGCTGTCCACCACCGTCGGCCAGCGTGTGATGCACGATCTGCGCACCGCGGTCTACGCCAAGCTCCAGCGGATGCCGCTGGCCTTCTTCACCCGCACCCGTACCGGCGAGGTCCAGTCCCGGATCGCCAATGACATCGGCGGTATGCAGGCGACGGTCACCTCCACCGCCACCTCCCTGGTCTCCAACCTGACCTCCGTCCTCGCCACCGTCTGCGCCATGCTCGCCCTCGACTGGCGGCTGACCGTCGTCTCCCTGCTGCTGCTTCCGCTCTTCGTCTGGATCAGTCGCCGGGTCGGCAACGAACGCAAGAAGATCACCACCCAGCGGCAGAAGCAGATGGCCGCCATGTCCGCGATGGTCACCGAGTCCCTCTCCGTCAGCGGCATCCTGCTCGGCCGCACGATGGGCCGCGCCGACTCCCTCACCCGGACCTTCGCCGACGAATCCGAGCGCCTGGTCGACCTGGAGGTCCGCGCCAACATGGCCGGCCGCTGGCGGATGGCCACCATCGGGATCGTGATGGCCGCCATGCCCGCGCTGATCTACTGGGCGGCCGGACTGGTCCTCCAGATGGGCGGCCCGGTCTTCTCCCTCGGCACCCTGGTCGCCTTCGTCTCGCTCCAGCAGGGCCTGCTGCGCCCCACCGTCTCCCTGCTGTCCACCGGCGTTCAGATACAGACCTCGCTCGCGCTCTTCCAGCGCATCTTCGAATACCTCGATCTGCCGGTCGCCATCACCGAGCCCGCCGAGCCGGTCCGTATCGCGGCCCCGCGCGGTGAAGTCCGCTTCGAGAACGTGACGTTCCGCTACGACCCCGAGGCCGCCCCCACCCTCGACGGCATCGAACTGACCGTCCCCGCCGGCGGCAGCCTCGCCGTCGTCGGGGAGACCGGCAGCGGCAAGAGCACCCTGAGCTATCTCGTGCCGCGGCTCTACGACGTGACCGGGGGCCGGGTCACCCTCGACGGCACGGACGTCCGCGACCTCGACTTCGACACCCTCGCGCGCTCGGTCGGCGTGGTCTCCCAGGAGACCTACCTCTTCCATGCCTCGGTCGCCGACAACCTCCGCTTCGCCAAGCCGGACGCCACCGACGCGGAGATCGAACGCGCCGCCAGGGCCGCCCAGATCCACGACCACATCGCCGCCCTCCCCGACGGCTACGACACCCTCGTCGGCGAGCGCGGCTACCGCTTCTCCGGCGGCGAGAAACAGCGCCTCGCCCTCGCCCGGACCATCCTGCGCGACCCGCCCGTCCTCGTCCTGGACGAGGCGACCAGCGCCCTGGACACCCGCACCGAGCACGCCGTGCAGCAGGCCATCGACGAGCTGTCCGAGGGCCGCACCACCCTCACCATCGCGCACCGCCTCTCCACGGTCCGCGACGCCGACCAGATCGTCGTGCTGGACGCCGGCCGGATCGCCGAGTGCGGCACCCATGACGAGCTGCTCGCCGCCGAGGGGCGCTATGCGGCGCTGGTACGGCGTGACGCATACCTCACCCCGGTCGGTGATCAAGTCATGGCCCCGTAAGTGACCCGCGGGTAAGGTCGGATGCGCGGCGGCCAGTTCAATGGTCGGGGTGGCCGCCGCACCCACTCCTCGGCCGCCCGGCCCGCCGCGTCGGCCGGTCTCAAAGAGTCAGTTCGGCCGGCCTCAAGGACCAGTTCGGCCGGTCTCAGAGACCAGTGGTGAAGCCCTCCAGTGCCGTGGCGACCTCGGCGGGAGCCTCCAGAGGTAGCAGGTGCCCACTGTCCGGGACGATGTCGAACCGGGCCTGGGGGACGCTGGGCAGCAGGTGGCGTTGCAGGACGTGCGGCGGTTCGACCTGGTCGTGCTCGCCGGCCAGGACGAGGACGGGGACATCGACCGCCCTGACGGCGTCCGTGACATCCGCGGCAATACCCCGCATCGGCCACTCCAGACGCGCGGCCTCGTCGCTGTTCAGACTGTCCCGCACCACGGCGCTGCGGACGGCCCCCGACAGTGGCGTGGCGGTGAGGGCGTGGTCGAGCGCCTGCCCGACGGACTGCGCCGAATCGTAGGCGTGGGAGAGGGAGTACCGGTACTCGGTCGTCACCGTGGCGGGCGGCTCCGGCGGTGCGGGGGCCAGCAGCGCCAGCCCTGCCAGGCCCGCGGGGCGGCGGGCGGCGGCGAGCAGACTCACCTTGCCGCCCATCGAGTGGCCGACGAGGACGAACGTGTCCAGGCCCAGGCCCTTGACGATGTCGATGAGATCGTCAGCGAGCTGGTCCAGTCGGTGCGGTCCGGGCAGCGCCCGCGACGAACCCCAGCCGCGCTGGTCGAAACGGACCGTGTCACGATCCGCCGGGAGCCGCTCCACGACGGCGTCCCACGTACCGGCGGACCCGCCCCAGTAGTGCACGAACACCAGCGTGGGCCCGCACCGCCCGCGCCGGCGGACCTCGATCGAACCGTCTGCCACGCGCACGTGGTGTGTTGTGGATTCTGTCGCCATGGAGACCTCTGAGCTGTATGTATCGCGGAAGGGTACGAAGAGCTGCTCCAGCCTGAGTTCACGCGGCTGAGCAGGGGGTTATGGCGCAGACGCTACAGTCGCGAAGCAGCGGAATCCCGGTCGAAAGGTGCGAGCTTCTTGTGAAAAGCGGTCAGCTTCCCGGGGTCAGGCAGCTGCGCTACGCACCGGCTCCCCAGGCGGAGTTCGATGTCGAGATGCTCAGCTTCGCGCAACTGCGGCTCATGGACCGCGGCCGCCGGCGAACCCGCCCTCAACGCCCGGACTTCCATGTCATGGCCTTGGTGCAGTCGGGTGTAGGGCGGCACACCGCCGATTTCATCGAGTACCCCCTGCGGGAGCGAACCGTCGTGTGGATACGCCCGGGTGTGGTGCACCGCTGGACCGATGTCGACGATCTGGAAGGCCCCCTCCTGCTCTTCGCGCAGGGCTTCCCGCCCGCTCCGGGCCCCGTGGCGCACGCGGCGGGGGACGTCTTCGGCCCGGTCTGCTGGCAACTGGAGGAGGACGTCTGGGAACTGGCCGTGCGGGCCGCGGACCACCTGCGGCACGAGCACGCGGCAGCGGTATCGCATCCACGACTGGCCTCGGTCCCGGTGCTCGCCCACCTTCTGTCGGCCCTCGTGCTGCGGGTGCTGCCCTCCGAGCCGGCCGAGCCCCCGACCGGCCAGCCCCACGAACACACCGTCTTCCACCGCTACCGGGCCGCGGTGGAGGAACAGTTCACCCGGCACCACCACGTACGTGACTACGCCTCCATCCTCGGCTACGGCCCGCGCACCCTCACCCGGGCGACCCGCGCCGCAACGGGCCTGGGCGCCAAGCAGTTCCTCGACCAACGGATCCTGCTGGAGGCCAAACGGCTGCTCGCACACACCGACCTGCCCGCCGCGCGCTGCGCAGAGCACCTCGGCTTCCACGACGCCGCGAACTTCACCACGTTCTTCCAGCGTCAGGCCGGTCTGTCCCCCAGCTGCTGGCGCACGGGGCGCGACGGCCGCTGAGCCCGTGAGCCGGAAAGCAGAGGCCCCCTCCCGAAACTCAGGAGGGGGCCGTCACATGGCGGGCCCAAGGGGCGCGTGATCAGAGCGTGGTGAGGTCGATGGCGCCGGCCATCGCGCGATAGCCCTCGTCGTTCGGGTGCTTGTGGTCGCCGCTGTCGTAGGCGGGGAGCAGCGCGTCCGGGTCGGACGGGTCGGCCAGCGCCGTGGCGAAGTCGGCGACCGCATCGAACTCGCCCGAGGTGCGTATCCAGGCGTTGACCTCCCGGCGCTTCGCCTCGGCGGTCGGCGTGTGGTACTCCGCCCCCTTGAACGGCATGATGGTCGCCCCGGTGATCCGCACCCCCGCGGCACGCGCCTGTCTGATCAACTCCCGGTAACCCGCGATGAGTTCAGCAGGCGACTGGTCCGGGTTGGGGCGGTAGGTGGGCAGCTCGATCTCACTGAAGCCGATGTCGTTGAGGCCCACCAGGACGACCACGGAGCGCACACCCGGCTGGTCGAGCACATCGCGGCGGAAGCGGTCACCGGCCCGGTCGCCGTACCATGCCGAGTCGTTGAGCAGCAGGTTCCCGCCGATGCCCTGATTGAGTACGGGGCGCGGGGTGCCTTGGTCGGCAAGCCGTTCGGCCAGCGCGTCCGAGTACCGCCGGTTGCCGTCGATGGTCGAGGCGAACCCGTCCGTGAGGGAGTCGCCGAAGACCACCACCGTGTCGTCCCGCGCCGGACCGCCGTCCGCCAGCTCGACGGCGGCGAGGTAGTACCAGGACACCGTCGTCTCGCCGAACACCGCCGGATCGGCCGCGGCGAGCTGGTCACCCTCGGCGCGATAGGTGGTGGCGTACGCCTGGGCATGGAATGAGGCGGGCCCGGTCGGCCGCGCGAAGTACAGCGACACCGTCAGTGACTCGAAGGGTGCCACATGCACCTCGGCGGCGTCGCTGTAGATCTCCTCGCCCGCCGGGACCCGCACCGAGCGGGCCCCGCCGAAGGTGAGCGGGCGCACCGAGCCGGCCCGCTCGGCAGCCCCCTTGTCCGTCAGGGCGATCGTGGCGCCCGCCAGCTCCAGCGGGGCGGTGCCGTAGCGGTGCGAGAGCTTGATCCGGGCCGAGGTGCCGGAGCCGGTGACCCGCACGATCTGGCGCACGGTCTGGTCCGCGAACCCTTCCTGTGCCCAGTTCTTGTGGAACCCCTCGCTGGGGCGCTGGATGGCCGCGGCCCAACCGGCGTTCCAGAAAAGGGAAGTGGTGTTGTCGTTCATGGTGCTGCTGCCTCTCTGCCTCACTGTCTCTCTGTCGTTCGCCGGGTGGCGAGGGCAGTGAGTCTTCCGGCGGGCGTGCGGGCTACCCAGACCTCTGCTCTTCGTACGCTTCGGATGCCTGCCAATGCCAGGGTCACCCTCATCGCCCCGTTCCCCGCGCAGTCGCAGTCGCAGTCGCAGTCGCAGACCGGTGCCGCGCCCGTCGCGCTTCCGCCCGCCTGTGTCCGCATGCAACACAACGTTGCGTTGCATACGAAGAGTTGGCGCGCTACCGTCACGCGCAACGCAACGCACCGTTGCGTTGCTGGGGAGGGGGAGGGGCACAGTGCGGAACCAACTGTTCGCCGGGGGAATCCAGGACACGGCGGACGTCCACGAAGCGGCGGATGTCCACGAAGCGGCAGAAGCCAACGACGCAGCCCGGACCGTCGGCCGCTTGCGCGAAACCTTCGCCACCGGACGGACCCGGTCCTTGGCCTGGCGGCGTCGTCAACTGAAGTCACTGCGCGCCCTGTTGACCGAGCAGACCCCCGCACTCACCGAGGCGCTACGGCGTGACCTGGGGAAGAGCCCGGTCGAAACGCTGACCTCCGAGGTGCGCCTGGTCACGAACGAGATCGATCACACGCTGCGCCATCTGCACCGCTGGCTGCGCCCGCAGCGCGTGCCGGTGCCCGCGGCGCTGCTGCCGGCCCGGGCGCGGACGGTGCGCGAACCGCTCGGCGTGGTGTTGATCATCAGCCCGTGGAACTACCCCGTCCAGCTCTCGCTGGCGCCTCTGGTGGGCGCGCTGGCCGCGGGGAACTGCGCGGTGCTCAAGCCGAGCGAGCTGGCGCCGGCGACCTCGGCCGAGCTGGCCCGGCTGCTGCCTCGTTATCTGGACCAGGACGCCGTGACCGTCGTCGAAGGCGGGGTCCGGCAGACCACCCAGCTGCTGGAACAGCGCTTCGACCACCTCTTCTACACGGGGAACGGCACGGTGGGACGCATCGTGATGACGGCCGCCGCCCGCCACCTCACCCCCGTCACCCTGGAACTCGGCGGCAAATGCCCCGTACTGATCTGTCCCGGAGACGACCTCGCCACCGCCGCCCGGCGGATCGCCTGGGGCAAGTTCCTCAACGCCGGGCAGAGTTGCACGGCTCCCGACCACGTACTGGCCATCGGCGACACGGCCGGGGCCCTGGAGCGGCACCTCGCCGAAGCGGTCAGGGCGATGTACGGCCCGGACCCCGCCCGCAGCCCCGACTACGGCCGCATCATCAACGACCGCCACTTCGACCGGCTCACCGCGCTGCTGGGCCACGGCCGGGTGGTGACCGGCGGTGGACACGACCGCGCCGCCCGCTATATCGCCCCGACGGTGCTCGTCGACGTCGAGCCGGACGCCCCCGTCATGGCCGAGGAGATCTTCGGCCCCCTCCTGCCGATCCTGCGTATGCCCGACCTGGACACCGCGCTCACCTTCATCAACGCCCACGACAAGCCGCTCGCCCTCTATGCCTTCACCACCGACCGGCGGACCAGACGGCGGCTGCTCGCCGAAACCTCCTCCGGAGCGGTGGGCTTCGGGCTGCCCAACGCCCATCTCACCGTCCCCGGGCTGCCGTTCGGCGGGGTCGGCGAGAGCGGCCTCGGGCGCTATCACGGGCGTCACTCGGTCGAGACGTTCAGCAACGCCAAGGCCGTGCTCGACAAACCCCTCTTCCCCGACACCGTGCGGGCCGTGTACCCGCCCTTCACCACGGCCAAGGAGCGGCTGATCCGCCGGTTCATGTGAGTGCGCCGTGTGGGCCGCTCAGGGGGCCCGGAGGTCACCCGGTCTGCACATCCCGGTCGATGAGGGTGTGCGTCAGCTTCATCAGGCGCTCCCGGGCCCCGGTGTCGTAGGCCTGGGCGTGTGCCCGGGTGTCGGTGAACCGGTCGAAGTAGCGGCCCGTGGTGGTGGCGAGATCCGGGTCGAGCAGCAGCCGGACGGTCGGGCGGACCCCCTCCTCGATGCCGATGACCGGAGTCAGGCCGTACGCGCGCACCCCGTCGGTGTCCATCAGATGGGCCGGGTGGAGCGTGTTGACCGTGACACCGGTGCCCGCCAGCTCGTCGGCCAGATGGAAGGTCGCCATGATCAGCGCGAGCTTGCTCCGGCAGTAGGCGCGCAGCCCCTCGTAGTCCCGCTCCAGCATGACGTTGTCGAAGTCGATGGCCTCCTGCCCGATCGAGGCGACGTTGACCACGCGGGCCGGCGCCGAGGCGGTCAGCAGTGGCAGCAGCGCACGGGTGAGGGCATACGGGGCGAGGTGATTCACCGCGAACCGCAGCTCATGGCCCTGCCGGCTCACCTCGCGCCGGAGCGGCTCGGCGCCGCCGCCCGCAACGGCGTTGTTGATCACACCGTCGAGCCGGGGTTCCGCCGCTCGGATGCGGTCGGCCATCGCGTGCACCTCGTCGAGATCGGCCAGATCCGCGAGGTAGGTACGGACGGTGGTCTCGGGGGCGGCAGCCTGCACTTCGGCCGCCACCTTGTCGAGACGGCGACGGTCACGGCCGTGCAGCAGAACGGTGCCACCGCGGGCGGCGAGATCGAGCGCGAGGCCGCGGCCCATTCCCTGGGTGGCGCCGGTGATCAAAGTGGTACGTCGAGTCATGACAGCCAGCCTGACGGCACGGCGCGATGACCGGGAGTGTCTGCTGAACCTGGTGTCACCACCACCACCCGTCGTGCGATCGGCCCGAGCCGCGGATCCGGGGCGTGCCCCGTCCTGGTGACAGCGCGCGCCGCGATCACCGAGGCTCCCCAACGGTCAGAGGGGGCAACGGAACTGCCCGGACAACACACCTAGATCGTGTCCCAGTACTCACGCAGCCACTCGCCGTCCGGCGCGTCCCCGAGCGCGTAGCCCGCGCTCCGGGCGTCCGGTACGACAGCGAGCTCTCCCCAGCGCACCGGCCAGGCCAGACGCTCCTCCACGGTCCAGGCGAGAACCTTGTCCAACGACTCCGCACCCCGGCCGTCCGGAGCGATCACCACCCCCTCCTCGAACAGTGCGCACCATGCCGCGTCATCCGGCGCGAAGTGCCTCCTCGCGAAGAACCAGTAGTTGTTGCCCAACGGCTTGGGGCCCCGCGGTCTGTGGAGGAAGGTGAAGTCGCCGAGGACCTCGCCGGATCCGGCCCGGAGGAACCGCAGGGTGGTGGGGCTCATCGCGACCAGGACATCGTCGGCGCCCCACAGCAGCACACCGGTCTCGGACGGGACGTCCAAGGTGCGCAGCCGCCGCGGCTCGTCCCCGTCCAGCGACCAGACCTCCACCCGCCCGTCGGCCGTGAGCCAGGCTCCCGCGTCGCCGGACGGGGCCCATGCCCAGGAATCGGCGTAGACCATGGCCTCTTCCACCGGTGTGACGTCGAGGCGGTAGCGGAACCGGTCCTCGTCATGGATGAGGACACCTGGCTGTGCCCCAGCGGCGTTGCCCTCGCCCACCAGGGCTGCCAGCCGCGGCACATCGCCCTGCATGCCCCATTGCAGTGCCGAAACGCCTTGATGCCCGGCCCCCTTCCCGTTCGGCTTGCCGGTCACCGCGTCGAGGAAACACAGCCCCTTGTCGTAGTGCGCCAGCAGCCGGTCATCCGGGCTCCAGGCGGCGAGCTCGCCGATTGCGGCCAGCCAGCTCACCTGCCCGGACGAGACGTCGACGACGAATGCCTCCGTGTGGCCCCTGCTCCCGCCCTGCGCCTGCAACCGGGTGCCGTCCCGTGACCAGCGGGCCCAGGCGTCGGCCTGGAGCGTGACGTCGTCGTGCGCGTCCATCTCCTCGGTCCGCAGGTCCTCCCGGAGCCTGTCGGCCAGCAGGAACGGGTGCCCGGGCGTGGCGTCACGGGACGTCCACTGCAGTTCGCCGCTCTCCATGGGGACGATGCAGCCGCCCACCTCGCACGGAGCCCCGGAATTCACGAAGACCTGCTTCCCGTCGGGCGCCAGCGCCCAGGGCACCGGCCGGGCCAAGCCGTCCGTGATCAGACACTGGGCGAGGGTGACGGAACCGAGGTACGGGCTGAACGGATCGAAGACACCGATGTGGTGGGTGTTGTACGCGAGGCCGATACGGCGGCTGTCGGCCGACCATTGGATGCTGCGCTCGTAGCCGGGCCGGCCGATGCCGCCCTCAATGCCGATGACATTGACGCAGCGTCCGGTGACCAATTCCCAGATCTGCAAGCTGCCGCCGTAGTCGTCGCCGGTCAGGGTGCCGGTGGCCAGATAGCGGCCGCAGGGGCTGAGAGCGTAGTCGTTGATCTCCGCCTTGTGGGTGTCCGGATGGCGAAGGATTGCGCCCTGACTCTCGCGGAGCTCTCGCGTGGCGGCGCGGTGCTCCTCGGTGATGCCCTGCTCGCGCTCCAGCTTCAGCAGCCGGGCCCGCAGGGTCACCAGATCCGACACCGCCCCGGCCTGAGGCTCGTCGCGGTCGGGGGCGTCCTCATCGGCGAGCAGGGCCCGTAGCGCGTCGTCGTCGAATATCGGGATGCTGCGCCTTCGTGCCTCCTGGAGCTTCTTCCCGTCGTTGAAGTGGAGGCTGTCCACGAACGCCAGATCCGTCCGGCCGGTCACCGAACCCGTCACCCGGGCACCCAGCTCCTCCAGCCGTCGCTGCGCCTCGTCCTGGCGCACGCCCTCGAAGCGGCCGATGAGCACGATCGACTTCCCTCGTACATCCATGCTCCAGACCGTAGCCGCAGCCACTGACAACGGCCTTCCCGTGGCGTTCAACAGCCATTTCGAAGCGGGAAGTTGAGGTGCGCGGGAACTGCTCCCCGGGAGGTGGCACGCGATCTCCTCGGCACCGCGCGCCGCGGCCCGTGGGGCTTCTCGCCCAGAGGGATCCCAGCTCCCCAGAAGGCGAAGACGCCGGCCCGCCGCTCCGTCGGGAGCTCATGGGCCAGGTGGCCGGCCGGGTGCTCCGGAACAGGTCCGTCGTTGATTCATCGCCGGTACGGTGGACGTCCGCCACGGGCCTGACGCCCGTCTCTTCGGATTGCGAGAAGTCCGATGCATCAGATTGCAGCCGACACTTATCTGGCCGCGGCGGTGGTGGTGCACCACGCCCGCGTGCTGATCGTGCGCCGTAGCTACCGCGAGCGATTTCTGCCCGGTGCCTGGGGGGTGCCGTGCGGGAAGCTCGATCGTGGGGAGTCCGCCGAGAGCGGCGCCCTACGGGAGTTGAAGGAAGAGACCGGGCTCCTCGGCACGATCGTCGCGCACACCGGCTCGACCAGCTTCCTGAGCGACTACCAGGGCCGCCGCGTCCACAACCATCAGGAGAACTTCGTCGTCCGCCCGCTCACACTGGATGTCGTACTGCCCAGCGCGGACCAGGCCTACCGCTGGGTCCGGCCCGCCGAGCTGGCCGAGGCCGGGGTGGACGCCTACAACCTCACGGTGATCCGCCAGGCGCTCGGCGGCCGGCTGGACACCGCCGGGCTCCACGCCGTGACGGCCCGCTTCGGGCGCCCGGGTCCGCCCCCTTTCAGTAGCCCAAAGACCCTGCCAGAGCGTCGAGTTCGGCAAGATAGACGGCCGGCGGCAGCGGAGTCTTGGGCGGTGGATCCGCGCGCTCGGCGCGGGCGGCACTGACGTCACCCACGACCCGGGCGGGGCCGACGGTCCGGCCCGGGTCATCGCCGCTGTGCACGACGGAGCCGCTGCCCCCGACACGTCCGCGGCTCCTGACATAGACATCGGTCACCGACCGCTGCGGGGCGGTCTCCAGGAACAGCGTCACTGTCGGCTCCTCGCTCACCACCCGGTGCAGCGTACGGGCGGCCAGGCCGTAGCTCCGCCCGGCGCCGTACTGCTCCGAGTGCAGCAGCCGCAGCCGTGCCTCGCCTACCCGCCGCAGGCGCCACGCCCCGCCGGGGCCGTCGATGGACTCCCGGTAGGCGACCGCGGGCACGCCGTCCGCGGCAGGCTGGTAGCACTCCATCCGTACGCTGCCGCGCACCACCGCCGAGGCGATCGCACAGCGGTGATTGTGGATGTCCTCGGAGACCGCGCCGGCCGTGCCGTGCCAGAAGTGGACCCGCAGCATGAACCGGGGCGCGCCGGGCAGCAGCAACAGCTTGTCGAAGCCCAGCACATGGCGGTACGAGAGCCGGATGCACTCCGCAAGCTCCAGATCACCCACGGATAATCGGCGCACCAGCGGACCGAGCGTGCCGGGGTGCGCCAGCTGGGCGATCACCTCGCGCGCCGACTCGGGCGAAGGCGGCTCCGGCCCCCCGCCCAGCCGTTCCACCAGCAGCCGCCGGGCCTCCTCGACCTGCATCTCCGACTCCCCTTCGCCGACCCCCTGGTCCCGCACCGTCCCCTTGGCCCCGCCGCACCGGCCTCCTGAACCGCACCGGCCCGGGACATCACCTCGCCGACCGCTCCTCGGAACCGAACCCGGCGCGCCTCACGGCCGGCAGACCATCAGGGCATACCGCCGCAGCACCGACAGGCCCTGATACGCCATCCACACCGGGTGGCCCATGGGACCGTCGTCCCATCGCCACACCCCGCCCTGCTGCATCCCGTGCACCCGCGCCACGGCAGCGGTCAGCTGCGCCTCCCACACCGGCAGCCCCACCTCCTCGGCCGCCACCTGCCGGGCGCCGTCCGTCATCAGCGCACGGGCCACCCACGCGGCCGCGAAGTGCCGTACGGACAGCAGCTCCTGATGCAGCGGATCCTCCTGGACCGGCCGCCGTACCTCCTCCTGACAGTTCTGGAGATCGGCGGCGCCACCCCCGGGCGCCTCCGGTCCGGCCAGCAGCCAGCGCAGCCCTTCCTCGCGCACCGTGCGCTGCCGTTCGTCCTCGCCCAGCACCCGTGCGGCCCGGTCCAGCGCCACCACCGCCCGCGCGGTGTGCACCGCGGACGGCGCCGGATTTCCGTGGCCGGTGGCCAGCGCCGCGCCCCAGCAGCGATGGTGGTCGCGTGCCGGATCGGCCGTGGCGCCGTTGACCAGCACCTCACGCAGTCCGCCCAGCGCGGTGGCCCCGGGCGCCGCCCGCAGCAGCCCGCGCAGCACATTCGTGACCACGTAGGTGTTCGCCAGCCCCGACGCGTCATGGTCCGGGTCCCACAGGACCTCGCAGGAGCGTATTTCGGCCTCCAGCAGCCGGGGATCGGCACCGGCCCGCGCCAGCGCACCCAGCACGATCGCGGACACCTCGGGGCGCGCCCCGCTGCCCTGGGAACGGGCGGCCCACCCGCCGCCGGGAAGCCGCAGCCGCCACAGCGTCTCGGCGACCTCACCGGCCCGTATTCGGCCGTCGTACGGCGCGATGTCGAGCAGCAGATGCAGCCCGTACGCCGTGCCGAACGCCGTCGGATGCACCGGCGGCTCGCTCTCCGCGAGGGAGTGCGGCCAGCCGGTGAGCGGCCCGCGGCCGGGCACCTCGATCACCGCGAGGCCGCGCCGCAACGCCTGGTAGGTGCCGTCCACCAGCTCGGGCAGCGACCCGGCGGGGGAGGGCACGGGGACGGGCGGGGGCACGGCGGATGCGGCCGCGCCGCGCGCCCGCAGCAGGGCCGCCGCCAGCCACACCACGGCGCCGACACCGACACCGGCGGTCGCCGCCACGCAGTAGCGCGCCGCCTCACCCGCGAGATTCTGCGGCAGGATCCCCAACAGCGCCTGGAACACGGCGAACGCGGCGGCAGGAACGCCCAGCCGCCCCAGCCAGGGCAGCAGCCGGGACGGGGCCAGGGCCCGCGGAGCGTCGTCGGAGGGCGGGCCGGGGTCCGGCACGGGCGCCTGGTCGGCCGCACCGGAACGCTGTGGTGGTAAGTCCTGCCGCAGCACCATCTGCTGCTCCCTCCCCCCGGGCGCGCGCCCCCGCACGGCCTGTGCGAAGGGCATCCCGATCAGTGTAGGAATCCCCACTGACAGCGGGGTCGCACACCTGTCGCAGCCCTTCCCGGCCATCGCCCCCGGTCATCGCCCCCCAGACGGGAAAGGCCCCGCAGTCCTCCAGGGGCTGCGGGGCCCTCGCCGCGATCCGGTCAGGCGCTCGCCATCGCGCACTGGCCGCGGTCGGCCTTCATCGGGCCCGCAGTGGAGGGGCGGACGTCGAAGTCGAACATGGCGGTGGGTACGTACAGCGAGCAGCAGGCATTGGGAATGTCGACGATGCCGCTGATGCGTCCCTCTATGGGCGAGGAGCCGAGCAGCAGGTAGGCCTGCTCTCCGCTGTAGCCGAACTTCTTGAAGTACTCGACGGCGTTGAGGCAGGCCCGGCGGTAGGCCAGCGTCGCGTCCAGGTAGTAGTTCGTGTCCGTGTCGTGGTCGACGGAGACCCCGATGAAGGTGAGGAACTCCGTGTACCGCGGCTCGACGTTGCCCGGAATGAAGACGGGGTTGGTGGTGATGCCGTACGTCTCCATGCCGCCCTTGATCAGTTCGACGTGGAAGTCGATGAAGCCGCCCATCTCGATGGCGCCGCAGAAAGTGATCTCACCGTCGCCCTGGCTGAAGTGCAGATCGCCTCCCGAAAGCTTGGCGTCCTTGACGTATACGGGGTAGAAGACCCGCGAACCGCGTGTGAAGTTCTTGATGTCGTGGTTGCCTCCGTTCTCGCGGGCGGGCACCGTACGCGCGCCTTCCGCGGCGATGCGGGTGGCGAGGTCTCCGGTGGCCGTGCCGGCGAGCGCATGGGAGCTGTCCGGCGGTACGGCGAGTGGCGGGACCCGGTTCGGGTCGGTGTCGATCAGTGCCTTCTCGCGGGTGTTCCAGCGGGCGAGCATCTCGGTGGACGGAGCGGTTCCGAAGAGACCGGGGTGGGTGATCCCGGTGAAGCGGATCCCGGGAAGGTGGCGGGAGACCGCCTGCTGTCCGTGGAAGTCCCATATGGCCTTGTAGGCGTCCGGGAAGTAGTCCGTCAGGAAGCCGCCGCCGTTGGCCTTGGCGAAGATGCCGGTGTAGCCCCAGCTCTGGCCCGCCGCGTCGCCGGTCTGCTGCGGCACGGGGCCGAGGTCGAGTATGTCGACGACGAGCAGGTCACCGGGTTCGGCGCCCTCCACGCCTATCGGGCCGCTGAGCATGTGGGGGATGGTCAGGTCGATGTCACGTACGTCGTCGGCGGAGTCGTTGTTGCCGACCTGGCAGTCGGTCCAGTCGCGGCACTCCATGCGGAATTCCGCTCCCGGCTTCACCATGGCGACGGTGGGGATGTCCGGGTGCCACCTGTTGTGCCCGGGGACGTCCTGGTCACGCATCGACTTGCTCTGGTCCACTGTGAAGACAATTTCGGGCATGACAGCTCCTCATTTCTGGTCCGGTCACGCTGGTGCGCCCGCGCTTTCGGCCTCCGGGGCCGCAGGGGGCTTCTGCCGCGACTTCCGGGTGAGCGGCCACAGCGCCACGAACACCACCACGCCGAAGGCCGCGAGTGCGATGGCGGTCTCGGTGGGGTGCTTCCAGTAACCGGAGAGCAGCAGCGCCGCGGGAATCACGCCGGTGACCCAGCCCTCGATTGCCGTGACATAGCCCGTATAGGTGGTGAGTCTGTCCAACTTCAGACCGAGCAGCAGGAAGAACAGGAACCATAGGAATGCCCAGTAGAGCCAGATCACGCCGAAGGGGTAGTCCTTCAGGAGATGGAAGCTGGCGAACGAGTATCCCAGGGCCGCGACGGCCACGAACAACGAGTAATAGCCGACGCCGGTGGTGTCGAGACCGGCGAGCAGTCCGATACCTACATAGAGGTAGGTGAAGCCGAACAGGTAAATGCCGGATACCGCCAGGATCTTGGTGGGATCACCAGCGGCGGCAATGATGAGGTAGGTCGGCGTCAGCACCTGCAGTGCGCCTACGAAAAGGTTGAACACCGCTGCGGCCCGGCCATCGACCTTTCCGAGCAACAGCATTCCGTTGAGGAAGAGCACCGCACCGACAAAGAGCAGTCCCACGTTACCCACGGGGACGCACCTCCTCAGTCCGCGTGGGCGGAATCGGCGAAGCCCGCCTGCGACGTTCTGCCTGGCCGACCACCGCCCTCAGGGGCGCGGCAACCGGGAGAGCGCGGGATGCGGGCGCCTTGGCACCCTCGTGCGTGGCGGCACCTCGGAGACCACTGCCGGGGCCTCACGGGCCCGCTCCTCCCGGTCTTGGAGGGCGGCGACCGTGTGCGAGGTCAGCGTGAGGCCGGGCGAGGAGTACACGCGTCTCGCGGCGCCTGCGCAAACAGGGCAGCCATATGCTTTGGGCGCCGTACCGATCGCCAACTTCACGTCGAAGGGCCCACAGCGGCTGCATAGATATTCATAGGTTGCCATCAGCAGCCTCCGGATGCCGGTGGACGCTGGTCAACCCGAGTGCGGGTGCGGCGCGCCTCGATCAGCGTGCGCCACAATCCACTTCGTCTCTTTCAAGGAGACGTCTCGTAGATCCACATGTCAAGTCCCTGACGGCTGGGGCCCGGCCTTTGCCGGAACGCCCCGGTGGCGAGCCGGGTGATCACCGCTCCCGCTGCGCTGTATCCCTATCCACCGGCACAGTTCGTCCCTTGTCGACGGGCATTGCAGCGCCGATGCCCACTCGACTAAAATTCAAGATCACCGGCGAACCGTCCTGGTCCAAGATGACCCGCCGGTTTACAGGAGCAATGGCCCCCCACCGATGGAGGACGGCCATGGCAAAGATTCTTGCGGTGCTCTATCCGGACCCCGTGGGCGGCTATCCCCCCGATTACGCCCGCGACGAGATCCCCACCATCACCGGCTATCCGGGCGGTCAGACCGCGCCGACCCCGCAAGCCATCGATTTCACCCCGGGACAGCTGCTCGGCTGCGTCTCGGGAGAACTGGGACTGCGCCGCTTCCTGGAGGAGCGGGGCCACACCTTCGTCGTCACGTCCGACAAGGAAGGGGCCGGCTCCGCACTGGACCGTGAGCTGCCCGACTCCGACGTGGTGATCTCGCAGCCCTTCTGGCCCGCCTATCTGACCCCCGAGCGCATCGCAGCGGCCCCCCGGCTCAAACTCGCGATCACCGCCGGAATCGGGTCGGACCACGTCGACCTGCCGAGCGCCATCTCCCACGGCATGACGGTGGCGGAGGTGACCTTCAGCAACAGCATCAGCGTGTCCGAGCACGCCGTCATGCAGATGCTCACCCTGGTGCACAACTACCTGCCCGCCCATGACTGGGTGACCACCCAGAAGGGCTGGAACATCGCGGACAGTGTGTCGCGCGCCTACGACATCGAAGGCATGGACGTCGGCGTCCTCGGCTCCGGGCGTATCGGCCAGGCGGTGCTGCGCCGCCTCAAGCCGTTCGGCGTCACCCTGCACTACTGCGATGTGCACCGGCTGCCCAAGGGCGTCGAGGAGGAGCTGGGACTGATCTATCACCCCGACGTCCGTTCGCTGGCCTCCTCGATCGATGTCCTGTCGATCCACACTCCGCTGCACCCGCAGACGCAGAACCTCTTCGACGACGAGCTGATCGGAGCCATGAAGCGCGGTGCGTACATCGTCAACACCGCACGCGCGCTCATCGTCAACCGGGACGCCGTGGTGAGGGCCCTCAACAGCGGACAGCTGGCCGGTTACGCCGGTGACGTCTGGTATCCGCAGCCGCCACCGCCCGACCATCCCTGGCGCACCATGCCGTACGAGGCGATGACACCCCATGTGTCCGGTTCGACGCTGTCCGCGCAGGCCCGCTACGCCGCCGGGGCCCGGGAGATCCTGGAGTGCTGGCTCGACGGGCGCCCCGTCCGCCAGGAGTACCTGATCGTCGACGGCGGCGGGCTCGCCGGGGCGGGAGCACGCTCGTACACGGTCGCCTGAGAGCACAGGGCGGCCGCGGCGCACGAGAAATCGCCGGAAGTTATTCAGTGGTCTTTGAAAGATCCAGAATTCTTGGAGGAATTCCAGCAGAAAGATCTACCACCCTCCTGTGAGCGGACTCACGCCGAAATTCCTGGACGGGCGCGAGGTGAGACCTTTAGCGTCCGTAAATAGTTGGATTTTCCCTTATGCGAAGGCAACGGCGCCGCGCATACTGTTTCGCAAGAAAACCAAGGTCAACGCCGGGAAGGTGGATCAGTGAGCAGCACGGACGCCGTGTGGGTACGAGGCGTGAACGGCATTCAGATGCATCACGTGACCGACCTGCAGGATGCCGGCAGATTTCTGGGTAACGCGGCCATGGCGCTGCGGTCCGCACATGTGCGGACCGGCTCCGACCGGTACTCCAGCATTGCTGCCGAGCTCAGGAGCCTGGTGGAGCGGGTGCGGGAGCTGGAGGACGAGGCCCGGTCGACCATGCACGACCTGCACTCCACCGACCCCGAGCGGTTCCTCCGCTGCCGGGACGGCCACGAGCCGTGGCCCGGTGAGATCCCCGCGGGCTTCATCCCGCGCCACACCTGCAAGGACGAGTGCCTCTACCACGACCGTGAGGTGCTCGAGGCCATCATGCAGTGCACCTGCGGCCGGCCGCCGTGCCGGGCGTGCGAGATCGGCGGAAAGCTCTGACGCGCACGAGTCCGAGCGCGTACCGAGGGAGCCCCCGCACGGGGGCTCCCTCAGTGCTTTCCCGCGTCCGCACACTGCCTACGGGGCAGCCCTCAGTCCGCCGCTCGCGATGAGGCCAGCAGAATCACCTCCAGCGTCCGCGGCCCGTGCACTCCCTCCACCCGGTCGAGTTCGATGTCGCTGGTGGCGGACGGGCCGGAGATCCAGGTCAGCGGGCGCTCCGGCGCCAGCCGCGGCAGCGCCTCCGGCACCGAGCCGACCACCTGGTCAGGGACCCGGACGACACAGAGGTGATGGTCGGGCACCAGCGTGATCCGACGCCGGCCCTGGTCGGGGCCGCCGTCCAGGACGAGGGTGCCGGTCTCCGCGATGGCCACCGCACAGCCCGTCAGCACACTGTCCACGGCATCGAGTTCCCGGGGCGTGCTCGATGCGCGGTCCCCGACGAGGGTGACCCCGGCGCCGGCCGTCCACGAGGCATCCAGGCCCGGCGGCACCAGCACCGTCCGTGCCCCGCGCTCCGCCAGCAGGCGGCGGATCAGCGACGGCAGCTCCCCGGCGGTGCTGCGATGCACCAGCGCCCGGTAGTCCGCGAGATTCTCCGCGAGCAGGTCGACGTCCTGCGCGGCGGTACGGGACCCGTGCACCCGGTGATAGTCGCGCACCACCGGCGGATCGTCCGGCCCCTCACCGTGCGGCACATCCGCCAGCGCCCGGCGCACCCGCCCCAACACCACGTCCCGGCTGCTCACTTGGCGCCTCCTTGCCGCTCGGACGAGGTACCGCGGGTGCGCTGCCACCAGTCGCGGAAGGACTCGGCCGGTACCGCGGGCAGTTCACGCGTCGCCGACCAGGCGCGCCCCGGCCCCGGCAGCCGCCGTGGATGCAGCCGCCGGGTGCGGGCCGCCAGCCGCGCCCCGGCACGCAGCACGCCCGGGTGATCGAAAGCCCAGGCCGCCGCGCGCATCGCGGCCCGCTCCGCGGCATGCCCCTTGGCCGGCTGGAGGACGGTCCGCGCCCCGCGCCGGGTGACCGGCCCGCCCTCGACGACCCGCTCGCGCAGATGCAGCAGCACCTCGGGGATGTCGATGGCGACCGGGCACACCTCGTAGCAGGCCCCGCACAGTGACGACGCATACGGCAGCGAAGCCTCCAACGCACCCTCGATTCCGCGCAGTTGCGGGGTGAGGATGGCGCCGATCGGGCCGGGGTACGGCGAGCCGTACGCATGCCCGCCGGCCCGCTCGTAGACCGGGCAGACGTTCAGACAGGCCGAGCAGCGGATACAGCGCAGCGCCTGCCGTCCGACGGTGTCGGCGAGGGTGTCGGTGCGCCCGTTGTCGAGCAGTACGAGATGGAAGGTCCGCGGCCCGTCGCCGTCCGTCGTGCCCGTCCAGGTGGAGGTGTACGGGTTCATCCGCTCCGCGGTGGAGGAGCGGGGCAGCAGCTGCAGAAAGACCTCCAGGTCCTGCCAGCGCGGCACCACCTTCTCGATGCCCACGACGGAGATCAGCGTCTCGGGAAGGGTCAGGCACATCCGGCCGTTGCCCTCGGACTCCACGACGACCAGGGTGCCGGTCTCGGCGACCATGAAGTTGGCGCCGGAGATCCCGACCTTCGCGGACAGGAACTTCTCCCGCAGATGCAGCCGCGCCGCCTCGGCCAGCTCGGCGGGGGAGTCGGACAGCCCCTCGGGTGCCGGCCGCCCCCAACTCCCCATCTCCCGGCGGAAGATGTCGCGGATCTCGGAGCGGTTGCGGTGGATCGCGGGGACCAGGAGGTGCGAGGGCAGATCGTCGCCGAGCTGCACGATCAGCTCGGCCAGATCCGTCTCGTACGCGCGGATGCCGGCCTCGGCCAGTGCCTCGTTCAGCCCGATCTCCTGCGTCGCCATCGACTTGACCTTGACGACCTCGCGCTCACCGGTCTCCCGCACCAGCCGGGTGACGATCCGGTTGGCCTCGTCCGCGTCCACCGCCCAGTGGACCTGCCCGCCCGCGGCGACGACCGCGGCCTCCAGCTGCTCCAGATAGTGGTCGAGATGGCGCAGCGTACGGTCCTTCACCGCGGCGCCCGCGGCCCGTAGCTGCGCCCAGTCGTCCAGCTCGGCAACGGCCTTGGCCCGCTTGTCACGGATGGTGTGGGTGGCGTGGGTGAGGTTGGCACGCAGCCGGGTGTCGCGGGTGGCGGCGGCCGCGGCCCGGGGGAAGTCCGGCATGCCCAGGTAGGTGCCGCTCATCGCACGCCCCCTTCCGTACTGGCCAGGATCTCGGCGATATGAACCGGGCGGACGGGCGAGCCCTGCCGGGCCAGCGTCCCGCCGATGTGCAGCAGACAGGAGTTGTCGACCGTGCAGACCGCCTCGGCGCCGGTGCCCAGGACATTGCGGACCTTGTCGGCCCCCATGGCCGCCGACACCGCCGCGTTCTTCACCGCGAACGTGCCGCCGAACCCGCAGCACTCCTCCGCGCCCGGCAGCTCCCGCAGCTCCAGCCCCTTGACCTGTTCCAGCAGCCGCCGCGGCCGGTCGCCCAGTCCCAGCATCCGCAGCCCGTGACAGGTGGGGTGGTAGGTGACGGTATGCGGGTAATAGGCGCCGACATCCGTCACCTTCAGCACATCCACCAGGAACTCGGTCAGCTCATACGTCTTGGGCACCGCGAGCGCCGCCGCGTCGGCGAGCTCCCGTCCGCGCCCCTCTGCCGCCGCCTTCGCCCCGATCCGCGGATAGTTGTCCCGCACCATCGCGGCGCAGGAACCGGACGGGGTGACCACATACTCGTAGTCGCGGAACGCGTGGTCGAAGCGGCGCACCAACGGCTCGGTCGCATGGCGGTATCCGGTGTTGAACTGCGGCTGACCGCAACAGCTCTGCCCGTCGGGGAAGTCGACCTCCACCCCCAGCCGCTCCAGCAGCGCCACCACCGCCTGCCCCGTCCGCGGATGGAGCAGATCGTTGATGCAGGTGACGAACAGTGCTACACGCACGTTGCCATCTCCTTTCGGCCGCTCCGGCCTCTGGCGGCCATCCGCTTCCGCGGTACATGATCACCTGTCGGCTCATCCTGCCCCAGCAGCAGGCCGAGGAGAAGAACCGGGAGCGGAGGACCATGTCGAACGCCGGACACATAGCCGAGGACCGGGCGCCCGGCGGCGCCCGCCCGCCCTCACAGCTGCGGCAGCTGGCCGCCGCCTCCATCGGCAACGCCGTCGAGTGGTACGACTGGTACGCCTACTCCTTCCTCGCGGTCTACTTCGCGGGGCAGGTCTTCCCGGAGGGCGCCGGCAACTCCCTGGTACCGCTGCTTTCGACCTTCGCGGTCTTCGCGGTCGGCTTCTTCATGCGGCCGGTCGGCGGACTGCTGATGGGCGCCATCGCCGACCGCCGCGGACGACGGACCGCACTGACCCTCACCATCCTGCTGATGGGCGGCGGCAGCCTGCTGGTCGCGCTCACCCCCACCTATGCGACCACCGGACTGCTGGCACCGCTCGTGCTGGTCATCGCCCGTCTGGTGCAGGGCCTGTCGGTGGGCGGTGAGTTCGCGGCCTCCACGACCTTCCTCGTCGAATCGGCGGGGCCCGGCCGGCGCGGGCTGTTCTCCAGCTTCCAGTACGTGTCCACCACCGCCGGCCAGCTGCTGGCGTCCGGGACCGCGGCCCTGCTCGCGGCGCTGCTCACCGAGCAGCAGATGGGCCAGTGGGGCTGGCGGGTGGCGTTCCTCTTCGGCGCGCTGCTGAGCCTGCTGGGACTGTGGATCCGGCGTGGCGCCCAGGAGACCCTCCACTCCGCGGAGACCCCTGACGCCAAGCAGCAGACGGCCGACCGACCAGGCCTCTTCGAGGCGCTGCGCCGCCACCCCCGCCAGTCGCTGCTCATCTGCGGCATCACCGCGGGCGGCACCATCGCCTACTACACATGGACGACCTACCTGCCCACCTACGCGCAGGTCAACGCGGGCTTCGACAAGGGTGATTCGCTCACCGTCGGTACCCTCTCGCTCGTCTTCTTCGCGCTGCTCCAGCCGCTCGGCGGCATGCTCTCGGACCGTATCGGCCGCAAACCGCTGCTGCTCGGCTTCTCCCTGGGCTTCGCCGTCCTGGCCGTTCCGCTGCTGCATCTGGTCACCGACGCGTTCGTCTCGCTCCTGCTGGTGCAGTGCGCGGGGATGGTGCTGCTCACCGGATACACCTCGGTCGCCGCGGCCGTGAACGCCGAGGTGTTCCCCGCGCGGGTGCGGGCCGCCGGCATCGGCTTCCCGTACTCGCTCACCGTCGCCCTCTTCGGCGGCACCGCCCCGTACGTCGGCACCTGGTTCAAGCAGGCCGGCCACGCCGGTCTCTTCCCCTGGTACGTGGCCGCGCTGTGCCTGGTGTCGTTCTTCGTCTATCTGACGCTGCCGGAGACGGCCCGGCAGAAACTGGACAAGTAGGGCCTGTCGTGCGGATCAGCCCGGCCCCGCGGCTGATCCCGAGGACAGGCCCCGGCCCGGCGGACACGAAGGCGCCGCCCGTCCCGGGACAGGGACGGGCGGCGCCTTGGGGATGTGGTCTGTCAGACGAGCCAACCCACGAAGTGCAGGATGTTGGCCAGCAGATGGGTGAGGATGTCCATGGGGATTCGTCTCCTTGAAGTCGGGGGACTCAACTCTCCGGCCCAGCAAGGGATATCGACCGGAGGCGCGGTAACGGTCTGCAGCACGTCGCTCGCGCCCCGTCATCATGGCTCGTCGCTGCGAGTCAATTGAAGGCCTTCCCTCTTCGATCATGCTTACCGGCGAACACTCGCTCCCGCGTTCGTTTGTTCGCATCGTGTGGAGTCCTCGCGATGTCCCCTATGGCACCCCTGCCGGCCTTTGAGGGGGCATGGCGGTGCTTGTGCGGACACAGTGGCCGCGCCGCGCGTGACCTTTCTCATTTTCGATCTCATTGCTGAAATGCAGCCGGGCGGTATTCGCCTGGAATTGACGTGCAATCAGAAGTGCCGGGCGCCCGGGCAAGGGCGGACATATACCCGAAAGTGAGATCACTGAACTCGCCGGTAGCGAAACGGTGCGTCAAGAACTCCATATTCCCGCCGGAATCCCTCGGTGCCGGTGTCCGAGTTTCACAAGACGATCACGTGTTAGCGTCCGTCGCCGCGAACCGAATACGCGAAAGGAAACTCCGTGGGCCACCTGCACCACTTCAGCGCGGGCTGGATATCTCCGGTTCTCGCCTATGCCATGGCATGCGTGGGATCCGCCCTCGGCCTGCGCTGCACCGTAAGGGCGCGAGCGGCCGAGGGGCGCTCACGCCGTAATTGGCTGCTGACCGCCTCCGTCGCCATCGGCTCCGGCATCTGGACCATGCACTTCATCGCCATGCTCGGCTTCGGGGTCACCGGCAGCCCGGTCCACTACGACGTCCCGCTCACCGTGCTCAGCCTGCTGATCGCCATGGTGGTCGTCGGCGCCGGCGTCTTCACCGTGGGCTACGGCGCCCCCGGACTGCGCTCGCTGCTGCTCGGCGGGCTGGGCACCGGTGTCGGCGTGGCGGCCATGCACTACCTGGGCATGGCCGCCATGCGGCTGCACGGGCACGTCGACTTCGACCCGGCCCTGGTCGCGCTCTCGGTCGTCATCGCCGCCGGCGCCGCCACCGCCGCCCTGTGGGCCGCGCTCAGCGTGCGGGGCACCGTCGGCGCGGCCGTGGCCTCCCTCGTCATGGGGCTCGCCGTCTGCAGCATGCATTACACCGGAATGGCTGCCGTGCGCATCGAATTGACGCCCAGCCGTGCGCCGTTGCCGGGTGTCGTCGCAATGGAATTCATCTTTCCGCTGGCCGTCGCACTCGGTTCATTTCTCTTCCTCACAGCGGCCTTTGTCGCTCTGTCCCCGACCGCCCGCGAACGTGCTGCAGCCGCCTCCGTCGATTCGCTGCACGAGCACTGAACTCCCCATCTCGCCCGACCTGTTGAGGAATTCATGCACAGACGACAGACCCCGGACCATTCCGGGCCCGCAGGGGAGGCCCAGCCGCCCGGGAGCGGCCGCCCCAGACATGCGCTGCCCGCAGCTGCCAAGTCCCCGGAATTCACCGCGGATTACCGTATTCGCCTGATGCCCCGATCGGTGCGCGCGAAGATCGTCGCGCTGCTCATGGTCCCCGTGGTGTCCCTGATCGCCCTCTGGGCGTTCGCCACCGTCACCACCGCGCGGAACGTCTCCGATCTCCAGCGGCTCAAGGACGTCAACGCCACCCTGGTCGCCCCGGTCGGGGACTTCGTCTCCGCCGTACAGGAAGAACGCAGCGCCGCGGCACGCGCCCTCGCCTCCCCTGATCCCGGACGACAGCAGACGCTGCGTGAGCGGCAGCGGGCCACCGACTCCGCCGCGGTCGACCTCCGGGACGGCATCGCCTCCGGCAGCGCCGACGTGGCGGCCGTCGACCCCCAGCTGCCCGGCCGTATCGACCGGCTGCTGCACGACGCCGACGGGCTGGCCGCGCTGCGCGGACGCGTCGACGGGGACAAGCCCGACCGGGACCGTCTGGTCGCCGGCTACACCGGCGTCGTCGAGGACGGTCTCGCCACCGTCGGTGCGCTGACCGGCCTGGAGAAGACGGCGGTCTCCTCGGAGGTGCGCGTCGTCCTGGAACTCTCCCGGGCCCGCGAGGCGCTCGCCCGCGAGGACGCGGTCCTCGGCGCCGCCCAGCTCTCCGGCCGGATGTCACCGGGGCAGTTCGACGCGTTCACCGGCGCGGTGCACACCCAGCGCGCACTGTTCACCGCCGCCGTCGACGATCTGCGGCCCCATGACGCCGCGGCCTACCACCGGATCCTGGACGGCGCGGCCTACCGCGAACTGCGCGCCGCCGAGAACGCCGTACGGGACGCCGGCGCGGGCACCCCGGCCGCCACCGCCGTCTCCGCCGTGCACTGGACCGATGTCAGCGACACCGTCCTGCACGACCTGCGGACCGCCCAGCGGGCCGCGAGCACCGGGGCGGCCCATGACGCCGACCCGCTGTCCGCCGGCACCCTCGGCGGACCCGGGATCGCCGTCGCCCTGGGCCTGGCCGGCGTCCTGCTCTCGCTCCTCATCTCGGTCAAGATCGGCCGTCGGCTGGTCGTCGAGCTGGAGGAGCTGCGCAACTCCGCGCTACGGGTCGCCCGCCGGGATCTGCCCGCCGCCATGCGTCTGCTGCACGCGGGCAAGAAGGTGGACATCGACGCCGTCGCCCCGCTCGGCGCGCGCGGCACCGGCCGCGACGAGGTGGGGCAGGTCGGCGAGGCCCTGGTGGCGGTGCACCGTGCCGCGCTCCAGGCGGCGGCCGGCCGTGCCGAGGCCCTCAGCGGTATCTCCGGTGTCTATGTGAGCCTCGCGCGGCGCAGCCAGCTGCTGCTGCACCGCCAGCTCGCCCTGCTGGACACCATGGAACGCCGTACCGAGGACCCGGTGGAACTGGAGGACCTCTTCCGGCTCGACCACCTCACCACCCGGATGCGGCGGCACGCCGAGAGCCTGATCATCCTCTCCGGCGCCGCGCCCGGACGGGGCTGGCGCCATCCCGTACCGCTGCTGGACGTGGTCCGCGCGGCCGTCGCCGAGGTGGAGGACTTCCCGCGGGTCGAGGTGCAGGCCCTCGTCGACGCCCGGCTGATCGGCGGCGCGGTCGCCGACCTCACCCATCTGCTGGCCGAACTCGTCGAGAACGCGGTGATGTTCTCGCCGCCGCAGACCACGGTGCAGGTGCGCGCCGAACGGGTCGGTGCCGGTATCGCCGTGGAGATCCACGACCGCGGCCTCGGTATGGACAAGGAGGCGCTCGACGAGGCCAACCGCCGTATCCAGGACGCCGAAGAGGTCGACCTGCTGGACACCGAACAGCTCGGTCTCTTCGTCGTCAACCGGCTCGCCCACCGCAGGCACGTCAAGGTGGCCCTCCAGCCCTCGCCGTACGGCGGCATTACGGCCGTGGTGCTGGTGCCCGACGCCCTGCTCGCCGCGGGAGCGGACGAGGAGACGCCGGACGCGCGGAGCCCGGAGCCGTCCGAGGAGAGTGCCTCGCTCTTCCACCGGCGGCGGCCGGCCGCACACCGGGTCCCGCCGGCCGTGGTGCCACGCCGCAACGCGCTCCCGCCCGCCGCGGCCGACACAGCGGCGGAACACCCCGCGCCCGGCACAGCGGCGGAACGCCCCGCGCCCGCGCACCGCGCACCCGCCGCCTCCACCCCCGCACCGCCGTCCGACACCGCGGCAGACACGGACGCCGTTCTGCCGCGCCGGGTGCGCCAGGCCAACCTGGCGCCCGAGCTGCGGACGAGTCCGGACCAGCAGCCCGAGTGGGTGCCGCGCACCGAGGGCACACCCGCACCGCGCCGGTCTCCGGAACAGGCCCGCGCCACCATGGCGTCGCTGCGCGCCGGCTGGGCGCGCGGCCGCGGGGCCACACCTCCCCAGCACCCGCAGCCCGCGCCTCGGGAGCCGCAGGAGCAGCCGCACCCGCAGGGCCCGCGGCACCCGAACGGGACGAACGACAATGCATCACGAGGAGAAGAAACACCATGACCGTCGACCAGCAGCTGTCCGGCGAACTCAACTGGCTCCTCGACGACCTGGTCTCCCGTGTGCTGGAGATCCGCTCCGCCGTGGTGCTCTCCGGCGACGGCCTGGCCGTCGGCACGTCCAGCGGACTGACCCGTGACGACAGCGAGCGCTTCGCGGCGATCGCCTCCGGCTTCCACAGCCTCGCCAAGGGAGCGGGCCGGCACTTCGCGGCCGGCCAGGTCATCCAGACCATGGTCGAGCTGGAGGGCGGTTTCCTCTTCGTGGTGGCGGCCGGCGACGGCTCGTGCCTGTCGGTGTTCGGCGATGCCGAGGCCGATATCGGCCTGGTCGCCTACGAGATGGCCCGGCTCGTCAAGCAGGTCGGCGCACACCTCGGTACCCCCGTGCGCGCAGGATCGGAGTGACCGGCCTGCCATGACCGACTCCACCCCGCGCTGGTACGACGACGAAGCGGGGCCGATGGTCCGGCTCTATGCGATGACCGCCGGGCGAGCCCGGCCGAGCAGTGCGGCCTTCGATCTGATGGCCGTGGTGCAGGCCGAACCCCGCCCGGACGAGGCCCCCGCGCTGTCGCCCGAGCAGCACACGATTTTCACGCTGTGCGGCGAACGGCCCCGCCCGGTCGCCGAGGTCGCCTCCGACTCCGGGCTGCCCCTGGGTGTGGTCCGGGTGCTGCTGAGCGATCTCCTGGCCGAGGGGCTGATCCGCGTCAACCGTCCCGTGCCGCCCGCCCAGTTGCCCGACGCGCACATACTCAGGGAAGTGATCGATGGACTCCGCGCGCTCTGACTCCTTCATGGCCCTCAAGATCCTGGTGGCCGGAGGGTTCGGCGTGGGCAAGACGACCCTCGTCGGTTCCGTCAGCGAGATCCGCCCGCTCAACACGGAGGAACGGCTGACCGAGGCCGGCCGCCCCGTCGACCGGCTCGACGGGGTCCAGCAGAAGACCACGACGACCGTGGCCATGGACTTCGGACGGATCACCATCCACGACGACCTGGCGCTGTACCTGTTCGGCACGCCGGGACAGGACCGGTTCTGGTTCCTGTGGGACGAGCTGGCGCAGGGCGCGCTCGGCGCGGTGGTGCTCGCGGACACCCGGCGGCTCGCCGACAGCTTCGCGGCCATCGACTACTTCGAGCACCGCAGCATCCCGTTCGTCGTCGCCGTCAACTGCTTCGACGGCGTCCGCGCCCATCAGGCGCAGGAGGTGGCCCGGGCCCTGGACCTCGATCCGGAGACCCCGGTGCTGCTGTGCGACGCCCGGGAGCGCGCGTCCTGCAAGGAGGTGCTGATCGGTCTGGTGGAGCACGCGGCCTCGTCCTACGAGGCGAGACTCCCCGCCAACTCCGTTTCTTCATAGGCTGGTTGAGAGTCCTCCGTCAGCATTCCGCGGATGCTGACGGCCGCGGCGCGGCCGGCCCGGTTGGCGCCGATGGTGCTCGCCGACGGCCCGTAACCGACGAGGTGCACCCGCGCGTCACGGAGCGTGCGGGTGCCCTCCATCCGGATTCCGCCACCCGGCTCGCGCAGCCGGAGCGGGGCGAGGTGGTCGAGGGCGGGGCGGAAGCCCGTCGCATAGAGGATCACGTCGGCCTCGACCGTGCGCCCGTCGCCCCAGACCGCCCCGGTGGGCGTCAGGCGCTCGAAGAGCGGCAGCCGATCCAGAACGCCGCTCTCCCGACCCCGCCGGATCGCCTCGGTCATCGGCAGCCCGGTCACGCTCACCACGCTCCGGGGCGGCAGCCCCTGCCGGACCCGCTCCTCCACCAGCGCGACCGCGGCCCGGCCCTGCTCCTCGCCGAACGGCCCCTCGCGGAACACCGGCGGCCGGCGGGTCACCCAGGTCGTGGCGGCCGCCACCGGCGCGATCTCCAGCAGTTGCTGTACGGCCGACGTCCCGCCGCCCACCACCACGACCCGCGCCGCACGGAACGCCTCCGGCCCCCGGTACTGCGCACTGTGCAGCTGACGGCCGCCGAAGACCTCCTGCCCGGGGATCCGCGGCCAGAACGGCCGGTCCCAGGTCCCGGTCGCATTGATCAGCGCCCGCGCCGCATAGTCCCCCTCCGACGTCTCGACCAGCAGCCGCCGCTCTCCCTCAAGTGCCCCGACAGACTCCGTAAGGGCCCCGACAGACCCCGCACGGGCTACGACAGGCTTCTTCCAGGGGGGAAGCCCACCCTCCTCACGCACCGCTGTCACACTCACCGGCCGGTGCACCCGCAGCCCGAAGGTCCGCTCGTAGTCGTCGAAGTACCCGCCGATCACCTCGGACGACGGGCGGCGCGGATCGGCGCCGGTCAGCCCCATGCCCGGCAGCGCATGCATCCCGTGCACCTTGTCGTACGTCAGCGTGGGCCACCGGAACTGCCAGGCACCGCCCGGGCGTGGCGAGTGATCGAGCACCACGAAGTCCCGGTCCGGCTCATAGCCGACCCGCCGCAGATGAAAGGCGGCAGCCAGGCCGGCCTGCCCGGCACCGACCACCACGACCTCGACCTCACGCACCCCGGTGTAGTTCATGCTTCTACTAACCGGGGGAGGGGGTCGGGTCTTCCCGCCGGACGCACCTGTCCTTCCCGGGCTCCGGCCGACCGCTCCGTACGACGTGGTGGACCATGCCGGCCCCGGGAGCGCCGTGGCCGGGCCGATGAGGAGCGGTGCCGCTTCCCCTCGGCCAAGCCACAGCGACCCCCATGACGCTCAGCGACCGCCGGCGATCAGCAGCGGTGCACCACCCGGCGCGGAAGCGGGCCGGCCATTGGCCGCCGGTACACCGTCCAGAGGAGCGGGGCCCGCATCCAGCAGCCCCCGGGCGGCCAGCTCCGGCCGGACGCCCTCGCCGAACCAGTACGCCTCCTCCAGGTGCGGATAGCCGGACAGCACGAAGTGCTCGATGCCCAGGGAGTGGTACTCCTCGATCCGGTCCGCCACCTCGGCATGGCTGCCGACCAGCGCGGTCCCGGCGCCACCGCGCACCAGGCCGACCCCCGCCCACAGATTGGGCGAGATCTCCAGCTTGTCGCGGGAGCCGCCGTGCAGCGCCAGCATCCGCTGCTGCCCCACCGACTCGCTCTTGCCCAGCGCCTGCTGCGCGGCCGCCACCGTCTCCGGATCGAGATCGTCCAGCAGCCGGCCGGCGGTCGCCCAGGCCTCCTTCGACGAGTCCCGCGAGATCGTGTGCAGCCGGATGCCGAACCGGACCGTCCGCCCCTCCTTCTCCGCCAGTCCTCGAATCCAGTCGATCTTCTGCTTGACCTCCTCGGGCGGCTCGCCCCAGGTCAGATACACATCCACATTCCGGGCGGCGACCGGCCCGGCGGCCGCGGACGAGCCACCGAAGAAGATCTGCGGCAGCGGGTCCGGCGGCAGCGCGGTCAGACCGCCCTCGACCTGGTAGTGCTCGCCCTGGAAGTCGAACGGCCGGCCACCCCACACGCCCCGTACGATCTGCAGGAACTCATCGGTACGGGAATACCGCCGGTCATGGCCTAGATGATCGCCGAACCGCTTCTGCTCGGTCGAGTCGCCGCCGGTCACCACATTCAGCAGCAGCCGCCCGCGCGAGATCCGCTGATAGGTCGCGGCCATCTGCGCCGCCAGCACCGGCGAGATCACCCCCGGCCGGAACGCGACCAGGAACTTCAGCCGCTCGGTGACCTGGGTGAGCGCCACCGTCGTCAGCCAGGCGTCCTCGCACCACGTACCGGTCGGTGTCAGCACCGCCTCGAACCCCAACTGCTCGGCGGCCTTGGCGATTTGGGCCAGATACTCGATGTCCGGGGCCCGTACCCCGCTCACCGGGGTGATGCGGTCACGCCGGATCCCGCCGTCGGTGTAGGCATGCCGGTCGACGAGGGTCCGCCCGTCGCCGCCGGTCGGCAGAAACCAATGCAGGTGTACGGACATCTCAGTGGGCCTTTCCATAGGTACGCGGCGCCGTGCCCGAAGGCGGCAGGTCACCGTTGAAACGGGGGTCGACGAACTCCCCGAAGTCGAAGGAGCGGGGGATCAGCTTCAGCGCCGCGAACGAGTCGACGATCTGCTGCTCGGAGGCGATGGCGGCCTTGTCCACGGCCACCGCGACCGCCGTCCCCCGGGTGCGCTTGACCGCGTCCAGCGCCACCTTTTCCGGCAGCCCGGTCTCCTTCGCCCAGGCCTTCGCCCAGACGTCGGGGTGCTTGAACACCCAGTTCTGTGCCCGCCGCAGCCGGTCGGTGTAGTCCTTGAGCGCCGCCGACTTCTTCTTGTCGTCCAGCGCGGCCGGCGCGGCAACCTGGAAGCTGAGCCCGTTGACCAGGCCCTGACCGGTGGTCAGCACCTGCGCGTCGGCCTGATCCAGGGCCTGCGAGGTGTACGGGTCCCACACCGCCCAGGCATCCACCTTCCCCCGGGTGAACGCGGCGAGCGCATCGGCCGGCTGAAGGTAGTTGAGCGTGACGTCCTTCGTCGTCAGCCCGGCCTTCTTCAGCGAGGCGACGAGCTGGTAGTGCGCGGAACTGCCCTGGGCCACGGCGACCGACTTGCCCTTCAGCTGCGCCGGCCGCTTGAGCGGGGAGTCCTTCTTCACCAGGATGGTCTCGCCGTCCGACCTGCTGTGCGACCCGGCGATCACCTTGATCTTCGACTTCGCCGCGGCGGCGAACACGGGCGGGGTGTTGCCGACAGCGCCGACATCCACCGCCCCGGCGTTGACCGCCTCCAGCAGCGGCGGGCCCGAGGTGAACGTCGACCACTTGATCTTGTACGGAAGGTCGTCCAGCTCGCCGGCGGCCCGCAGCAACGCCTCCGAACCGCCCTTCTGGTCAGCGACGTTGAGGGTCAGCGAGCCCTTGCCGTCGGTCCCGCTCCCGGTCCCGCCGCCCCCCTCGGCCCGCGACGAACCACCGCAGGCGGCCAGCAGCAGGGTGAACGGAAGCAGCAGGGCGGCTGGGGCGAGGTGGCGTGCTCTCATGGGGTGTTGTGTCCGTTTCAATCTTGGAATGGCGGAACGGTCGGTCTTTGGGGCGGTTGGTCTTTGGAACGGTCGGTCTTCGTGTGGCCGGGGGAGTGGTGGGCCGGCCCCGACCTGGTCAGGCAGCAGCGGCGGAGCGGTCTTCCGTGGCCTCCGCCTCCGCCTCCGCGGGGTCGGTCCCTCCCGCCCCGTCGTCCGTACTGCCCTCCACACCGAGCCGGTCGAGCAAACGGGCACGCAGCGCGCCGAACCGCGGATCGGCGATGTCACGCGGCCGCGGCAGATCCACCGTGGTCTCGTACGCGATCCGGCCGCCCTCCATCACCAGCGCCCGGTCGGCGAGCAGCAGGGCCTCCTCCACGTCATGGGTGACCAGCAGGACCGCGCAGCCCCGCTCCCGCCACAGCTCGGCCACCAGGCGCTGGGCCTTGATCCGCGTCAGCGCATCGAGCGCCCCGAACGGTTCGTCGAGCAGCAGCAGATCGGGCTCACGCACCAGGGCCCGGGCGAGCGACGCGCGCTGCGCCTCACCGCCGGAGAGCGTCTTCGGCCAGGCATCCGCCCGATGACCGAGCCCGACCTCATCCAACGCCGTTACAGCAGCCTCACGTTCGGGGCGTCCCGGCAGCCCCAGCAGCACATTGCGCCAGACCCGCTTCCAGGGCATCAGCCGCGGCGCCTGGAACGCCACGGCCTTCCGGCGCGGCACCAGCACCTCACCCTCGATCTCCCGGTCGAGCCCGGCCAGGACCCGCAGCAGGGTCGACTTACCGCAGCCGCTGCGCCCGAGCAGCGCCACGAACTCGCCCGGCTGGACGGTCAGTTGCAGATCATCGATAACGGCACGGTCGCCGAAGGCACGCACCAGCCCCGCCACCTGTACGGCGGCACCGGAAGGCGCGGAGCCCGGATCCTTCCCGGCCGCGGTGTCGGTCACTGACCCGTGAACGTCGGTCACTGACCTGTGAACGTCGGTCGCCATTGCAGCAGCAGCCTTTCGAGGGTACGGACGAGGAAGTCGGCGATGAGCCCGAGGATCGCGTAGACCACCAGGCACACCACGATCACGTCGGTGCGGAAGAATTCCCTGGCCTGGTTCATCAGGAATCCGAGGCCGTCATCGGCGTTGACCTGCTCACCGAAGACCAGCGCGAGCCAGGCGGTGGCCAGCGAGTAGCGCAGCCCCGTCATGGCGCCCGGCAGCGCACCCGGCAACACCACATGCCGGATCAGCCCCCACCGGCTCAGCCCGAGCGAGGTCCCGGCCTCCACCAACTGGGCATCCACACCACGGATACCGGCATAGACATTCAGATACAGATGGAAGGCCACACCCAGCGAGATCAACGCGATCTTGGGCGCCTCACCGATCCCCAGCCAAATGATGAACAGCGGAATCACACCCACCCACGGGATGGACCGCAGCATCTGCACGGTGGCGTCGACAAGATCCTCGCCGAGCCGCGAAAGCCCCGAGGCGAGCGCCAGCACCACGCCGGTCACGCCGCCCAACACCAGCCCCACCGCGACCCGTTGGAGAGACACCAGCATCGCCGACGGCAGCGTCCCGTCCGACAGCAGATCCCCGGCAGTGGCAGCGATGGTGCCGGGCGACGCCAGGATGTCTTCCTCCAGAGCCCCGCTCGCACTGAGCACCTGCCACAACACCAGCAGCGCTACGGGCCCCACCGCACGACGCAACCACCGCGGCACCGACCGCCGCCGCCCCGAAACCGGAACGACACGATCGAGCACGGGCCCGCCGCCACGGGAAGCCGACTCCGCCCGCGCCTTCACGCCCTTGGAAAGCGACGGTCGCGCTGCGTCAGCGGCACTATCGGGTGGGGCATGGCCGGCCACGGCCTGGTCGAGAGACATAAAGGCTCCACGGGAGAGGAACTGAGGGGAGGCGAAGGGAGGGGAGGGGGGAGACGAGGGGCGGTCACATGCCGGGACGCCCCACGACCCCTCACCCGGACAGCAGCAAGGAACCGGGTACGGGGAATCCGGGACAACCGGCAATAACGGAAGGGGCGAATGCGGGACGGACGCGGCAAACCTACGAATGCCACAAGGCCACAGGGCCGCAAGACCACAAACCCACAAGGCCAGAAGGACACCAGGCCCACAGGCCCACAGGCCCACAGGGCTGAAGAGAGACCAGAGCTGCCGGGTCCCAAGCCACGAAAGGCGAAACCTAGAACGGCATCAACGACACCATCGGCATCAGCGTCAGCACAGGCATCAACGACACCACCGGCGTCAGCGTCAGCACCGTCCTCAGCGCCGCCAACGCCCTCAAGAACAGCAGCGCATCAGCAACGGCCGCCGCGGCGACACGCGGCAGAGGCCACCCGCACCAGGTCGATGTGACCGCGCGTGGTGAGCAGGGCTGATGTAGACATGTCGCTGAACGTAGCGGTGCGCTCCGACAGGGGTCAAACGTCGTCTCGGCTGGTGGACCTTTGTTGCCGGAACATGGAGACAGCATTGCGGGCGACACCCGCGGGGGTGCGGACGAGAGCGGGCCGTCCATACGAAAATGAACGCATGAGCACCGCATTCACCACCCGCACCCTTGCCGTCACCACCGGCTCGACGGAGACCGTCACCGACCTCACCGCCGACTGCGCCGCATTCCTCCGAGAGGCGGCAGACGGCCGCGACGGCCTGCTGAACATCTTCGTCCCGCACGCGACTGCCGGCATTGCCGTACTGGAAACCGGCGCAGGAAGCGACGAAGACCTCCTGGCCGCACTGCACGACCTCCTGCCCGCCGACAACCGCTGGCGCCACCGCCACGGCAGCCCGGGCCACGGCCGCGACCACGTCCTGCCCGCCCTCGTCCCACCCCACGCCACCCTCCCCGTGGTAGCGGGCCGCATGGAGCTGGGCACCTGGCAGTCCGTGTGCCTGGTCGATACCAACGTCGACAACCCGAACCGCCAGGTACGACTGAGCTTCCTGGGGTGACCGAGATCGTCCTGGGGTGGCCGCGAATTCTCCGTATCCTGCGTGCCCGAAACCGAGAGACCTTGCGCGGTACGGACGTGAACGTGGTCGATCGCCCTGTGACGAATCGGAAAGCGCCTGCCCGGTGATCGGCGAGGGAATCAGCCAGGACTACCCGAGCTTGGAGGTCGCGGCCCAGGCTGTGGGCTACGACGGCACGCTCGGTGGCGCCTGCCTGCACTCATGAGCGGAATCGCATGCAACGCAGCTTCCACAAGCCGCATATCCCCGAGGGGTCGGCACAGAGCCGCCGGCACGGTGAAGAGGGAGGCCCGGAGGCACGTGCACGCCATCGGTGGGCATCTGCGGTGCGGACGAAGTCCATCAGGTCGTGGTCAGGCACGCTCGCACAATTTTCGTGGACGGCGGAAGAGCTTCGGATCCCACGAATACGGATTCCTCGGGGAGTCGAATGGTGCGCAGGGACCTGACCTTCTTGAGACTGCTCACATCGATACTGGCTAGCGGGCTTTCGAAGGTGATGGTGTTGAGGTTCGGGAAGTACGCCAGCCACTCCCAGGTGGCGCCCGACTCAGCCTCCACCCACAAATGAGTGAGGCGAGACGGGTCGCAGGCAGTCTGGAACTCCTCAGGTGTGATCGTGCCTGTTACCCGGATGCGAGAACGGCCACCGAACCTTCGGAGCGCATGCAGTTCCTGCGCATTCGAGACGCAGAAGTAGAGATCTTCCTCTCCGAGGTGAGCAATGACTTCCTCTGCGAATCGATCGCACTCGAAGCGACTCCAGACCCTGGCCAGTTCCGAACGGACACGGAGGTCTGAGAGGTCGCGGTATTGCGCCAGCACGGAGATCGCGGCGTCGGTGGGAAGACGGGTTGCGGACAGTACCGTGAAGTAGGCCTCGTCGTCGGAGAGTGCCTGCGGACCGGGAAGCAGGTCCAGAACGACTGGTCCCACATCAGCCAGGGCGCGCGCCTGATCCGCCGATCGGGGCGGAATAAGTGCCGCGGCCCGCTGCTCCACCTCCATCCGCACATCCGGATTCAGTTCTGTCGCATGTTCCAAACAGGCCGCTGCCAGCAGATGGAGACGCCGGCTGTCCTTCTCCGATGTGTCACCTCGTTCTATGAGACCGGTCAACAGCCGGGTTCGCTCCATGATTCGAGCGTGGGCGACGGACATCCGGATGACGTCTTCCCATTGATCGAGATGCGCGTGCGCGATGAGGAAATCGAAGTCAAGGCCTTCCACAGCAGCCTTGGCACCTAGGTAGTCCTGAAAAGTGCGGTGAATGAAATCCATCGAACCTGTACTTGGTTCGCGCAGGAGACCACTTCGGATCAGCAGGTGGCGATAGATCTCCTCGGCCGTTCCTTGATCGGCGATTTTCGGCATCGCGGGTAGTGCGTGCTCCAGCAGCTCGATGGCGTCGGCCCGGTCCATCTCGGAACGACCGTTGCGGATCATCCAGTAGGCCAGCTTCTGGATCAACTGGATGTGGTGTTCCTCGCCGATGCGGATGGTGCCCGGCTTGTAGATTCCTCGCTCACGGTCACGCCGGGACAGCAGCATGGAAAGGGCAGCGTCGTAGATCTCCTTCCGGTCATCCGGGAGGTAGCCACGACGGTCCTGGTGAAGGGCACAGATCAGTGCGCACATCAGGGGGTTGGTGGCGAGCCGGCCCAGGTCTTGCTTGTCTCGTACGGACTGCAGGAGATCTGTGGCATAGCGGTCACCAATGCCCGCGGCCTTGTGCCACCGCTTGATGAACTCGACGACGTTCTCCCGGCTCATCGGAGCAAGGTCGAGTTCTGCGAAGTCGTCACCGACCAACCAGTCCTGGCGTACGGCCGAAGGCCGAGAGGTCACCAGCCACCGGTTGTTCGGGTAGGCGCTGACCAGCTCCTGCAGCCAACGGCGAGCCTCTTGGCGTTCGCTTTCCGGAATTTCGTCGATCCCGTCGATCAGGATCAACCCACGCTTTGACCTCAGTACCCTGTCGATCCACCCTGTGGGCTGGAGGTTGGCGATGGGGCAGTCAACGGCGGCCAGGAATCCGTCGGGTGTGGGGAGTTTGGCGCCGCCTCGGGTCAGCGTGCGCAGCGGCAGTACAAACGGCACCAGGCCGTAGAGATACAGCAGACGTTCGTCGAGAGCCTTCCTCGCCGTGGATACCGCCAGCCACTGCACGAGGGTAGTTTTCCCTGACCCCGCCACGCCCCGGAGCAATACTCGATCACGGCCGGCCAAGATGTGATCGGCGGGGAGGAGAGTGGGGAGGTCATGCGTTCTGCCGCCCGCCGCGTCCAAGCTCAGATATGCGGCGTCGAGCGGCCAATTCTCAGGCGCCTCGGACAGATCGAGTCCAAAAATGGTCAATTTGCCGTGCTTGGAGGCGATGTACTCGGCGTAGCGCTCCTCGAACGGCCCGTCGGCTGGCGACGGAGTGCGGGCGATCAGAGAGTCGATCTTGAGAGATAACTCTTCGATCCGGCGGCTGTGTTCGATCAGCGTACGGGCCACAAAAGTTGATCTCTGGGTGAAGAACTGCAGGATGTGCAGGCACGCGGTGTCGAGCACGCTCGCATGAAGTGTCACCGCGTCGCTGGATAAACCGAGAGTGGCCGAGGGGCTCTGCGACCGCAGATGCCGGGAGAGCGCCAGGTGCCCGAGCTGCACGGCTTGCACGTCGTCCATGTCGATGTAGCCGAGCGACCTCAGTGAGTCCGCTACGGCATGTGCCACAGCACGCTGTTCGTATGCCGGCAGACGTTCCTTGACGCCGGTGGACTGCGCGGCGCGGTTCACCAGTTCCTCGGCGATCTTGTGCAGATCTTCGTCCGACAGGACTCGTTTCTCTCCCTTGAACGAAACGAGCTTCGAGACGCGCAGCGGCTTGTCGACCAAACCGGCACCCGGGCCGTCAGCTACGAAGAGTCTCTTGATCAGCGGCGCTACAACGCTTGAGGCGAGGCGAGCACCAATGGCAGCGGCTTCCATTTACTCCCCGGTCGGTGTGAGGACGGCAGCCAACCGTCGGCCCGGCAGCAGCTTAGGAGATGGAGTGATGGGCTGCCCGGAAAACAGTCCAAGTGCGGTGGCACGCCGCCAATCGCTGCCATGGCGCTTGCTTCCCAGACCTGACGACCGGTCTCCAAGACTGCGGCCGGGGCCTGGAGACCGATATGCCAGATGCAGTCGTAGTAGCGGCTTCGGGAGGAGATGAGCGCGGCGAGGAATCCGGCGACGGCTTGTGCAGGAGTGTCCGGTCCGAAGCCCTGGTGCCAGGCGGTTGCACCGTCGGCTCCCTTGACGTTGATGCGCCACAGCTCGCCACCGTGCCGCCGAGGGGCCTTGCCGCGCTCTCGATCCGGGGGCGAGGCGGACGGCGCCAACGGGTGACCGTGGCCATCGCAGGCGAGCTGGATTGTGCTGGTCAAGGTGCTTCGGGAAGGGACGAGGGAGCGAGCGTCCGGTACTCGTGTGGACGTTGATAGGGGAGCCGCGTCATGTAGCGGTTCGAGTGGTTTACCGTCCTCGTCCGTGTGAATGCACTGGCTCTGCGTCGCTCGTATGCCAAGTGTGATGCCCGATGAGTACACAAGATATGAGCACTCCAGACCTGAGCATTCCGAGCACGAAGAACACGGACGCATCGAGCGAGGAGCGACTCGCGTCGGATGCTTCACGCGCCTCGCATCCCTCGCCTCGGTCGCACGGCGCGCAGCCCTCACGGCGCTCCGTGGTCACGGCGACCGGTGCCTCGGCGCTCGCTGCCGGGCTCACCGCCGCCTCCGTCGCGCCCGCGACCGCGTTGAGCCCCGCCACCGCACCCTCGACGGCGCCGGCCGCGGTGCCGCCCGGCCTCGATCCCAAGGCGTACACCACGGTCGCCCGCGCCATCGCCGTCTACGACGAGCACGACAAACCCCTCGTCCCGGCCTACGTGAAGGCCATCGAGAACGGCTTGCCCGCCAGCCGGGCGAAGGCAACGAAGCGGGTCCTGATCGTCGGGGCCGGACCGGCCGGCCTGCTCGCCGCCAACCTGCTCCACCGGGCAGGCCACGATGTCGTCGTGATCGAGGCCAACGGCAACCGCGTCGGCGGCCGAATCAAGACGTTCCGCAAGGGCGGCCACGAGAACGGGCAGCAGCCCTTCGCCGACCCCAAGCAGTACGCCGAAGCCGGGGCCATGCGGCTGCCCGACAGCCACCCGCTCCTGATGGCACTGATCAAGAAGCTCGACCTCGCGCTTCAGGAGTTTTACCTGGTGGATGTGGAGGTCGACAACCCGACGAAGAAGGCCAACCGCACGTGGATCCACGTCAATGGCATCCACATGCGCCGTGCCGACTACGAGAAGAACCCCGAAAAGATCAACGACACCTTCGGTGTCACGGGCCCCAACCGCACGAAGACCGCCTCTGCCATCCTCGCGCAGGCCCTCGAACCCGCACACCAGCTCATCCGGGGTAAGGAAGGGCCGGCCCTCGTCAACGGATGGGGCGAGGTTCTCAAGAAGTACGGCCACTGGTCCATGTACCGGTATCTCACCGAAGTCGCCAGACTCGACACCAGGACCATCGACCTCATTGGCACCATCCAGAACCTGACCTCCCGGCTGCACCTCTCCTTCACGCACAGCTTCCTGTCCGCCGCGCTGATCGACCCCAAGACCAAGTTCTGGGAGATCAAGGGCGGCACCGCGCTGCTCGCCGACGCGCTGTACGCGCCTGTGAAGGGAAAGGTAAGGCTCGACAGGCGCGCCTTACGCATCGAACGCAACAACGGCAAGGTCAGGGTGCACACCGTTTCCGAGGACTGCCAGACCGGCAAGGGGGGTGTCACGGAGGTCTTCGAGGGCGACGAGGCGATCATCACCGTCCCCTTCTCCGGACTGCGCCACGTGGCCTTCGACCCTCCGCTCACCTACGGCAAGCGCCGGGCCGTCACAGAACTGCACTACGACGCCGCGACCAAGGTGCTGCTGGAGTTCTCCCGCCGTTGGTGGGAGTTCACCGAGGCGCAATGGAAGGAGGCGCTGAACTCCATCGAGGACAAGCTCTACGACAAGTACAAGGCGGGCGGGGTCAAACACGGCAAGTACCTCGGCGCGCACAAGTCCGTGAAGGACCTGGGGGTGAAGATCCCCGACGAACTCAAGAAGTGCTTCGCCGTCTTCCGGCCCGTCGTGAGCGGCGAACCGGATGCCGCTCATGTCCGTGGCGGCGGCACCGTGAGCGACAACGCCAACCGCTTCATGTACTTCGAGCACGCGCACCCTCTGGAGGGCAGCGACGGAGGCATCATGCTCGCCTCCTACAGCTGGTCCGACGACGCCCTCAAATGGGACGCCTTCGCCGACGAGGAGCGGTATCTGCGCGCGCTCGCTGGAGTGCAGGCTGTCTTCGGCCGCCGCTGCGAGGTCTTCTTCACCAACAAGTGCAAGACCCAGTCGTGGATGCGCGACCACTACGCCTACGGTGAGGCTTCCGTGCTCTTCCCCGGCCAGCACACGGAACTTTTCCCCGACGTCCCCGCATCCGAAGGGCCGCTGCATTTCGCGGGGGACCACACGTCCATCAAGCCCGCCTGGATCGAAGGCGCCCTCGAATCCGCCGTCCGGACGGCATTGAAGGTCCACACGGGCCGACAGGGGTGATGGGACGCCCCGGTCCGGCGCCCCACTCGCCGGGACACCGGACCGGGGCCCCGTCCGCTCAGCGCCCCCCGTTTTGTTTCTTCGCGGTCCTGCAGAGGGCCGCTTGCCTCCGGGCCCGACCTGACTGTGTCCCCCTGCCGAGGGGATGACCTGGGGGGTGTCACCGGGCCCGAGGGGTGCCGTTGGAGACGCCGACGAGGGGTCCGACTACCGCCCGGCCGAGCGCAACGCCCGGCCGTTTGCGGGCGGCAGGTCTGCATCGTGGATGCGTGGGTACGGTGCCGCCACCAAGACCAGCGCATGACCAGGGACAAGCGCTGCGCCTGGCTGCTCGACCGCTGCGAGGATGAAAAACTCTGGTTCGAGCACGGGAACGGGGCCAGGCACCCGCGTCCCTGGACCAGGAAGGCCGGCGGCGGGGGCGGTGGAGTGATCAAGTTCGTGGCGTGGAGCCCACGGACGCCGCGTGTGCCGAGCATGGCGGCGATCTCGGCCAGTGCCAGGACTTTCCTGGAGGCCGCAGCCCAGGCTGCGGGGGACGACGGCACACTGGCCGGCACCTATCTGCCTATGCCTCATCATTCGGAGTGAGGCTCTCGACCGCGCCGCGCGTGGCCCGGCCCCGGGGAGGAGTGGCACTACACCCGCCTGACCGTCTCGTACCCGGGTGCCCGCCCGGCCCACACGGGACGACGCGAGACATTTTGCCCTCTGGAGGTGCGGCGTGCCCCGGGGCGGGGCCAAGAGTTATCGCCGTGAGCTGGCCGAAATCTTTCGGTGTCGAGCAGAATGCGGGGCATGACGGAGGGCGCACCCGAGGAAGACATCATCGAAGCCGCATGGCAGAAGCTGCTCACTGCCCATCGCGTGGACGGCCGGTTGCTACGCGCCGCCTACGCCGAGCCCCGACTACGGCAGCTGTTCCCCTGGGTCGGCATGGGCGAGCTGCACTTCAGCCGGTGCACAGAGCTGCGTTGGACCTGGGACGTGCCGTACATCGCCCCGATGATGGGCGGAGGCTTCCTCGTCGGCGGGCCCTCGCGGTCCCAGAGCGTCGGCCCCGCCCCGACCGCGGAGGCTGCCATCGCGATGGTGGTCGAACGACTTCCGCCGGGCTGCGGTCGAGCCTTCGTCGGCACGCCAGAAGAACTGGCGGAAAAGGAACAGGCGGAGCAGTGAGAGCGGATGCTCCTGTAGACGTCAAGTCGTAGGAGCTAGTGCTGTGACCGCATAGGTTCGCCGGGTTGGTCGTCGTGGCGGTTGGATGTGCGGTGACGTCCGATCCGACCGCTGGAGGCGCGGTGGCCGAGCCTGTCCGTGTGCGCAGACTGCCCGACCAGGGGGCAGCGGCTGCAGCAGATCGTGCGCCGGGGCAGCACCAACTCGGTGCGCTATCGGCGCGCGATGATGCTGCTGGCCTCGGCCGGCGGGAATCGGGTGCCGGTGATCGCCCAGCTGGTGGCGGCCGACGAGGACACCGTGCGCGATGTGATCCACCGGTTCAACGAGATCGGACCGCGAGGCGAAGCTGGACCGGATCGAGCACGTCCTGGATCGTTTCCCCGACCGGGTCTTCGCGTTCGACGAGTTCGGCCCACTCGGGATCCGGCCCACCGCAGGCTCGGGCTGGGCCGAACGGAAACACTCCGACCGGGTGCCACCTACCACCGCACCCATGGAGTCCGGTACTTCCACGGCTGCTACTCGGTCGGCGACGACATGTTGTGGGGCGTCAACCGCCGCAAGAAAGGTGCCGCGAACACGCTGGCCGCGCTCAAGTCGATCCGCGCCACCCGGCCCGACGGCGCCCTCATCTACGTGATCCTGGACAACCTGTCCGCCCACAAAGGCACCGACATCCGCCGCTGGGCTACAAAGCACAAGGTCGAGCTGTGCTTCACCCCGACCTACGCCTCTTGGGCCAACCCATCGAGGGCCACTTCGGACCGCTGAGGCAGTCCACCATCGCCAACTCCAACCACCCCAACCACACCGTGCAGACACGAGCCCTGCACGCCTATCTACGCTGGCGCAACGCCAACGCCCGCCACCGCGACGTCCTGGCCGCCGAACGCAAGGAACGCGCCCGCATCCGAAGCGAGAAGGGCATCCGTTGGGGCGGACGCCCCCTCAACACCGCAGCCTGACCAACCGCGAACTTACACAGCCACAGCGCATCATCGGTCCGCTCGTGGCCAAGCGTGGACGACCGAAGCGTTGTGAAGATGATCTCGGCTGGGCAGACCCGGAGCCCCGAACGGGGCAGGTTCAGGAGAAGGACGGCGCCAGAGGAGAATGACTCAGGAGGCGGACGGCTCGATCTCCCCCGCGAAGACGATGACCTGGTCGATGAGGCTCCGCCGCAGATGGACGACGTCCGTTCCCGCCAGGCGGGGGCCTCCATCCGGCGTCGTGAAGACCCACTGGTACCGGGCCCACTCGCCCGGCATGTCCACCGCCGAACAGCGCACCATCGTGCCGGTCCCCGCGGGGTGGCGCCGGATGTCCAGCACGAACCGCTCGACCGCCTCGATCCCCTCACTGCGGCCCAACGGTCCCCAGAAGACCACGTCCGAGGTTAGGGCCTGGGAGAGCAGCGCAGTCACATAGCTGTCGTCCGAGGCGTTGAACGCGGAGATGAACGTGTCGATCGCGGACCGCGCGGTTTCTTCCTGCATGCACCAGTAATACCAGTCGCCTCACGGACCGCGCTCGTCCCGTGAGCCGTCTCCCGACCACGGTGAACCATCCCGGTCACGGCACTAGGTGTGCTGTTTGGACAGTGGTGACGCGGCTGGCTGGGGTGTGGCCGCTGATTCCGGTGTGGGGCGGTGGTAGTTGTACCAGTCCAGCCAGTCGGGAAATGCGGCTTGGCGGTCGGCGTTTGCTCGACCATGCGGGCCTCCTCGATCTCTCCCGAGCGGTCCTTGACTCCGCCCATGTCGGCGCTGAGAAGGGGGCGAACTCACAGGTCCGAGGTCTGAGGTCCGAGGTCCGAGGATCGGGGTAGGCCAGGCATCCAAGATGCATGTCCTGTTGGACACGAACGGGCCGAGCGCCGCCCCGACCGGCCGGTGCCGCCGACGGCCGGTGCCGCCGCGATCGGGGCGGTTGTGCATCTGCTGGCCACGGCCATCGAGGAGGGCCAGAGCCCGTCCTTGGCGAGTGGCGAGTGGCGAGTGGCGTGCTGGCCGGCACCGCCTACCGTCTACCGCCTACTGGCCTGGTGGCGCCGGCCCGCGGCTAGTGCAGATGCCGGGCGAAGAACCGGGCCGCGGCGTCCCCCGCGAACTGTGGGACGCCGCTGTGCCCGCCCATGTTGGCGTGCAGCGTCTTCTCCTTGGAGCCGAAGGCGTCGAACAGGTCCAGGGCCGCCTGCCGGTCGTTCCCTTCGTCGTCCCACTGCAGCAGGACGTGCAGCGGAATGGTGACCCGGCGGGCCTCCTCGAACATGGCGGCGGGCACGAGACTCCCGGCGAACAGAACGGCGGCCGAGATGCGCGGCTCGACCACCGCGAGCCGGATGCCGATGGAGATCACTCCCCCCGAGTACCCGACCGGGCCGCCGATCTCGGGCAGTGACAGGAGGGCGTCCAGGGCGGCCTGCCATTCCGGGACCGACTTTTCGACGAGTGGGAGGACGAGGGCGTCGATGATCTCGTCGCCGACCGGCTCGCCGGCCTCCATAGCCCGGCGCAGGTCGGCGCGGGCCTGCTCGGCGGCGGCCCAACGGGGCCGGTCACCGCTCCCGGGGAGCTCGATGGTGGCCGCGGCGAAGCCGTCCGCCGCGGCGTGCCGGGCCCGCCCCGCCAGCCGGGGGTACATCGTGCGCAGCCCGAGCGGAGGGTGGCCGAGCAGGATCAGCGGCGCCGGTGCCGATGTGGATGCAGATGCGGGCGTCCAGAGGATGCCAGGGATCTCGCCGAGGGTGAATTCGCGTTCGAGGACGCCGTCGTCGAGGTGCTGTTCTGACGTGAAGTGCATGGTCGTGCCTTTCGGGAGTGCGCTTGAACGGCGCTCCCGGACGACCTATCGCCCGACCGTGACCCCGGAGGGGAGCACCCATGTCGATACTGCGTTCACGGGTACCACCTCCTCGTTCTCTCGCACGGCCTTCCGGAAGGTAGCAGCGGTCGCCGTGGTCCGCCAACGGGTTTTTTGCAGCGGCTCCGTGGCCGGATGCCGCCTCACCACATTGGATATGGACTTCATCCCGGAACTCGGTGTAATGAGCTTCTGAAGGTAAAAAGGAACCCTGATTGCGGGGGGGGGGGAGAGAGACTGGCCGCTCTTGGGAATTGCCTCCGAGTGTCGGTGCACCTCACGTGTGGCGTGGAGGCGATACGCCGCGCACTTCCGCCGGCCCAGTGGCCGAGCGCTTCTATGACACCAGGACTCCAGGACACCATTCCGGTGCTGGCGTGCAACACCCCTCCGTGATCCCCGAAATGCTTGCCCAGGGCAGTGCGGGGACGGGAGACCCGTCGTGGGGTAGGGAAGCGGGGACCGGGGGGAGGGAACTGGCTGATGCAAGGGCGAGTTGCGAGGCCCCTCGGAACAGACTCGATCGAGGGCAGGACTTGGGACAGGAGGCACTGTTATGCGTATCCCCGGACCCGAGCGCCAGGAGGACGGCGGGCTGAGCGCCGTTGCGGCTGCGGGCGGGCTGCACCGGTACCAGTTACGCCTGCACGAGGCGTACGGACCTGTCGTGCGCTTCCAACTGCCGGGCGCGGACACGGCAGTGTCGGTCGCCGATCCCGTGCTTCTGGAGGCCACGGCGCACATCGACACGCGGCCCGAGGAGCTGTTCGCGTTCCTGGACCCGCTGTGCGAGGCAGGCAACCTGCAAGTGCTACCCGCCGACGAGCACACCCCCTGGCGCCGACTGCTGCTCTCGGTGCTCGCCGGACGGCCGGCTCATGAGCGGCATTTCGCGCGCTTCGCCGAGCTGGCGCGGGAGCTCGCGGACCGCTGGGCGGGGCAGGCCGACGGCGAACCCGTCGAGCTGCAAAAGGAGTTGACCGCGCTGTCGCTCCGTATGATCTGCGGGTTCGCGCTCGGCGGCGCGGAAACCGACACGGACCGTGTCGTCGCCGCGTTCGAGGAGGTGCTCACCGAGCACCTCGGGCGGCTCTACCAGGTGGCGCGGGCCGACCCCCGCTCGGCGGAGCGGGCCGAGGCGGCCCTTGCATATCTGCGCGCGACGGTCGACCGCGTGGTGGCGGCGCACCGCTCGGACGGCCGCACCGACCGCAGTGACCTGATCGGGGCGCTCGTCGAGGCCGGTCAGAGCCCGGCGCGGATCCGGGACACCGTGATGATGACGCTGCTCGCTGCCCACCACACCACCGGCGTCGCCGTCTCGTGGACGCTGCACCTGCTGGGCCGCCATCCCGAAGCGGCCGATCGGGTCGCCGCCGAACTGGACCAGGTGTTGGGCGAGCGCGCCACGCCCGATTACGGTGATCTGCGGCGGCTCACGTATCTGGACATGGTGCTCAAGGAGTCGATGCGCCTGTTCCCACCCGGCCCGTACGGCGCACGCGAGACGACCGAGGACCTGGTTCTGGGCCCGTACGAGATCCCGGCCGGGACGACGGTGTTCTATCCGTTCTGGGCGGTGCACCTGAACCCTGAGCATTGGCCCGAGCCGGAGCGGTTCGACCCCGAGCGGTTCACTCCGCAGGAGGTGGCCAAGCGGCCGCGGCTCGCGTACGTCCCCTTCGGGATCGGGCCACGCAGCTGCGAGGGCGCCGCTTTGGCCACGGTAGAGGCCCAGGTTGTCCTGGCCGTCCTCCTCAAGCGACTGCGCTTTCGGCCCGCGCCGGGGCACGAAGTGACGCAGGTGGAACGGTTCGTGCTGTGGGCGCGGGACGGGATCCGGATGATGGTGCGGCCACGGGACCTCTAGGGCCTGTCCGATGGGTCCAGGTCGGACCGATGGCTCCAGTCGGAAAGGTGGTGCGGTGTCCGGTGCACTGCGTTCTCCTCTACGCCTTAGGGGCGCGGGGGTCACCCTCATCGCTCTCTCCGTCTCGGCTCTTCCTTTGTTCCACGGATGCCGAGCTACATCGCAAGGCGCCGGGAGCGGCCCGATGGCGGAGCTATCGGGAGGTGTCGGCAACGCCGCGCGGTGCCGTGACCAGCCGTCAGTTCAACGCTGTGCTGCCCGTGATCGACGTCTTGTGGACCGAAGTGAGGTACGGCCAGTATCTGGATGTGACTGCCACCGGCACCGCCACAGCTGGCCTGAGCTGACGGCCTCGCCGACCAGGCGTGCCGGCAGCGGCTGGCACGGCTGACCATGGGGCCGCCCGGGCACCCCGGCCTGGACGGGGCACAGGTCGTGACCGCCACCAAGGTGGTGCTGCGGCAGGCCCACGCCGAGACATTCGGCTCCCACGAACCGGCCTTCAGACGACCTTCAGACGGCCTTCAGACTGTGGGCCAACTCGGTGCCCGCAAGGCTCTGGAGCACACGGGAGCGCCGCGCACCGAGGTGCCCAAGTGTGTTGTCCCGGCACATTGGTGACGGGTGACACGTCCTGGTTGGCGCTTGAAAGGGTGAGGGGAGTAAGTCCGCAATCGGCTGCGGAAGTGGGCGGCCGACGGCACGTGGGGGAAGGTCTTCACCGTCCTGCTCGCCCGAGCCGATGCCGAGTGCGGCCTCGACTGGGCCAGCCATCGCGGTGGACTCCGACTCCTCTCAGATCAGAACGACTCATTTCAGCGAGTGCGGAAGACGACGTCAGGACGATGGCGGGGAGCTGTGGCACATGGGGCCCGGCAGGGACGTGTCATGAGCGCGGACGCGGAGCAGGAAGGCGACCCAGCTGCGGTAGGGCTTCCACCGGTCGGCGATCTTGGCCAATTGGGTGACGTCGTCGTCGGTGGTCGGGGCGCCGAGTCCGTATGCGGTGGCGACGGCCTTGTGGACGCGTGGTTCGTGGCGGGGAAAGACGTCGGGGTGTCCTGCTCCCCGTATGAGGATGAGTTCGGCCGAGAAGGGGCCGATGCCGGGCAGGGTGCGCAGTTCGGCGAGGGCGTGGTCGGCGGGCAGGGCACGCAGGTGGGGTGCGTCGAGTTTCCCGTCGAGGGCTGCTTCGGCCAGCGCGTGCAGCCGCTGGATCTTGATGCCGGTGAGGCCGGGCACGTGGGTGATGGTGCGCAGGGCCGCGGGGGTGGGGAATGCGTGCAGGGTCTGGCCTGCGATGTGGACGCGGTGTCCGTGCTGGTGGGCGATGCGGGCCTTGATGGCGGCTGCCTGGGTCATGCGGATGCGGTTGCCGATAATTGCCCAGGTGGCGGCTTCGTAGGGGGAGTGGAAGCACACCGGGCGCAGCCCCGGGTGGTCCGCCGTGAGCCCGGCCACCACGGGGTCCGCGGCAAGGCCGGGGAATCCGGTGGCGTCGACGTCGAGCGAGAGGATGCGGGCGAGTTGGGCCCGCACAGCCTGATTGGCCGCTGCCTCTGCGGTCACTGCCGTCGCCGGGTGCGGGGTGCCGGGATGCACGGTGAATTCGGCCCGGACCGTTCCCGTGCCGCCGTCTGCCCTCACCTCCTGCCGGACGGCGGCCGCGACGACCGAGGCGCCGTCGTCGGCGGGGAAGGCCAGGCGGAGGATTCCGTCCGGCGCGTGGGCATAGCTCGCGGGGCTGAAGCCCTCCAAGAACCGGATGCTGGAGGCGAGCGAGAAGGGCCCGGCCGGGGTGAGGGTGACGGCGGGCACGGTCAGCCTCCGTGCGCGGTGAGGGTGTAGCCCTCGGGGCCCTCGAAGGAGAACATCGGCCCGAAGGGGCTGTTCGCGATCGGGGTGAGGATCTTGACCCCGGCGGCGGTGAGCTGGTCGTGGAGCTGATGGGCGTCGGAGGTCTGGAACCAGAGCACCGCGCCGAGTCCGGGCCGTGCGGTGTCGGCGAGGTCGACGCCCGGGAGGAGCTCGCGGACGGCGAAGGGGGTCGGCTTGGTGTCGAAGACGACCGCGTGGGGTGGCGAGACCGCGGCCCGGCGCAGACCGAGGTGCTGCTCGCAGAAGTCCGCTGCCGCCTTCAGGTCGCGCACTTGCAGGGCGACGAAGTCGGGGCCGTCGATGGTGGCAGTCATGGCTCTCCTCGAACTCGATGTCAGGACGCAATGTCAGGACTTTGACATGGTCGAGGCTAAAGCGGTCGCGTCACGTATGTCAAAATGCTGACATGCTGGAGAACGTGGCGACCGAACCGCCCCACCCCGCGAAAGACGTCACTCAACACGTGGGATACCTGCTCAAACGCACCCAGGCCGCCCTCCGTGGGGCCATGGACAAGGTCCTGCGCGAGCACGGCCTGACCGTGCCGCAGTACGCCACCCTCGAACTCCTGGCCCTGCATCCCGGCATGTCCAACGCCGACCTCGCCCGCGCGACCTTCGTCACCCGGCAATCCGGGAACGTCGTCCTGCGGGGCCTGCAGGAAGCGGGACTTATCGCCCGCCCCGCCACCGCCGACCACGGCCGCGCCCGGCCCGCCCACCTCACGGAGGAGGGCAACGCGCGCCTGGCCGCCGTCCAGGCAGCCGTCTACGCCATCGAGCAGCGCATGGTCGAAGCGATCCCGGCGCAGCGTCTGGCAGTGCTCCTCGCCGACCTCGACCGCATGGCGGCAGCACTGGAGGAATGACCCCACTCTCTGGGGCGGTGAACTCCGCCGGGGCCGCCCTGGAGAAGCTGCTCGCCGATCCTGCCGGTTCACGACTGATCATCGGTGTGCCGGGCGGCCGGTGGCGCGTGGGAATCGCTCTGACCGCCAAAATCCCCCTCGCCTCGGACGGCCGGTGCAGGCCCCTCGCCTTGATCCTGACGCCTGGCCAGGTAGGGGGCACACCTGCATGCGAGCTGGTCATGGCCAAGATCCGCGTCCCCGGCGGCGCGGACGGCCACGGGTCCGGCCCGGCACCGTCCTGGCCGGCAAGGCGAATTCGTCCCGCGCGATCCGTGACCACCTGCTCCACCGCAGGGTCCGGGCAGTCATCCCGCAGCTGGCCGACCAGATCGCGACCCGGAGACGACGGGGCCGTGCCGGAGGTCGCCCACCCGCCTTCGTCCACGCGGAGACTGCCACCATCCACCAAGTGGCACTCCACCTCGAAATCACCCACATCTGGACCGCACGGTGGTCCGAAAGAAACGGCCTGGTTCCGGCATCCGACCGAGGGGCGGGCGCGCGTTCAAGGGGTGTTGTCCTTGAGGCTTGCGGCCGCCGCCTCCTGGGTGAGCCGATCGAGGATCGCCAACAGGTGGCTGAAGCCGCGCCGTCCACGTCTCGTTCGCGTTGGTCCCGCCAGGCTTCGTGGGCCGGTCGTGGCGGGGTCGAGCGGAGTAGTCGGTACGGATGGGCGGGGCCGAATGCCATCCAGCGAGGGGCAGGAAAGGGTAACCGGTGGCGCACGGGGGCGACCGCGACCACAACCGGGTGTCCAACGTTTCTCACTGCTTGCGGGTGAACCACGAGACCACGCCGTCGTGCCGACCGAAAATGGACGATCACGCCCATTATTGTCCTCTCTTGTGCCTTTGAGTTGTGCGTTCGTGAATCTCAAGCCCGGCGTCGGAAAGACGACGAGTGCTGTGTGGCTGGCCCATGCGCTTTATGAGTCGGGTATGTCGCCGCTGCTGGTCGACGGTGACCCGGCCGCTTCCGCGCTGCGCTGGAGCGAGCTGGCCAATGGCTTTCCGTTTCCGGTGATCGCTCTGCCGGTGGGGGACGTCCACCGTCGCGTGAACGACTTCCTCGGCGACCGGCAGGCCGTCGTGCTCGATGCGCCCCAGCTGGAGGACCATCCCCGCATCGCCCGCAGCATCATGAGGTACGCCGACGAGTGGATCGTGCCCGTGACCCCCGCCCCCATCGAACTGGACCGGATGGCACCCATCCTGGGCGAGATGGCGGACGTGCAGTCCCTGCGTGCCGAGCCGGCCCGTTCGGCGGTGCTGCTCAATCGCACCAACCGTCCCGATGCCACGCGCACCGGGCCCGATGCGGACGCTCGCGAGGCACTCACCGAACGGGGTTTCGAGGTGCTGGATACCCATATCGCGCGGCTCGACCTGTACGCCCAGTCTTTCGGGAACCCGGTCCAGGCCAAGGGCTCGGCGTACATGGACTTCGCGGAGGAACTGATCAAGCGTCAGGATGAGGCATGAGCCAGCGCAAGGAGAGCTACCGCGCGGCATTGCGGCGCGGACCGGATGTCTCGGCACCTCGGTCCTCCAAGGTCACCAGGTTGGAGAGTAGATACATCCGGGTGACGGTCGAGGTCGATCCCGACCTGCGAGGTGATCTGACGCGATGGGTGGGATGGCCGGTCTCCTCGGCAGTGTTCGTCGGCGCTACCGTCCTGCGTACTCTGGCCGCCACTGTCGGCTGGGTCGCTCGGCCCGGAGATCAGGCTCCGTCCGCCCCGCGCGAGGTTCCGGATTCGGGTCGCTGACGACGTAGGACCGCGACTGCCGGCGACGACGGAAATCGGCGCGAGGAGCAACGCCCAGCACGTGGTGTGCGGGCTCCGGTGACGGCCTTCCGCTAAAGGCTGTCCCGTATGTCGACGGCCGAGGTCCCGCGGCATACTGGCGCTCGTTGTTGACCTGTTCAGCTTTGGGGGCTTCGTGGTTGAGCTGCGGTGTGAGGCGGTCCGCTGGGTGGACGATGAGCCGTGGCCCGGGGTGGTGGAGGTTCAGTTCACGGACGCGGCGGGACGGTGCTGGTCGTTGTTCGACAAGGCCCCGGTCTTCGACGCTATGGGCGAGCTCGGCCCGGACTCGACCTTTCCGGTGGAGGTCGCCGTCACCTGCGTGGTCGCCGAAGGCCACGGTCTGCCGGAGGACGAGGAGGCCGTCACGGTCTCCACCTCGCCGCATGGCGTCGCCACGTCCGATGGCCGCGAGGAGTTCACGGTGAGGCGGGATCAGCTCATCCACTGAGCGCGAGGTTGTGGAGCCGTGCGACGCCGAGCATCGCGTGGCGCACGCCGGCTCCACGCAGACGGCAGCCACGCAGGATCTTCCAGATCTTCATCCATGAGAAGACGTGCTCGACTCTGGCTGCTCGGGCCCTGCGGTGGACGGCGTTGTCGGCTTCCTGCTCGGGTGTGAGGCGCTCTTGTTGGCGACGGCGACGGCGACGGCGGCGGCGGTGCGGGATCAGGGTGCCGGTCCCCTGATAGCCGCCGTCCGCCAGGACAACGAGAAGCCGAGGCCGACATACCAGCTGCGAATAGCCCCGGCAGACACGGGATCGCGTATCAGGGCAGGCCGGAGGCCGCGCCGGAGTCGGCCAGAACGAGCAGCTCGATCAGCTCGCCTCCCCCCACGCCCAGGAGGTGGGGGAGGTGCCATTCCGGGAGCCCGGGGAGCCCGGGGAGCAGCGCCGAGCGCATCGCTCAAGAGGGCACGGCGGAGAGGCCTATCCCTTCTGCTCCGGCTCGTCCCCTGACAAGTGATCGGGGACAACGCCAACAACGAAGCACAACCAGCCAACCTCACTGGGTCTGCCCATCGCGGGGTCGTCGCCACACGACACTGAACAGACCAGACAGCATCTCCGGGGGAATCGCATGGCCACACCCGCACGCCGACGCTCCGCCGCCACCCGACGCTCCGCCGCCACCCGACGACCGACCCGCCCGAAGCGCCGCCCCCGTGGCAAAGCCACCCGACGCCGTGAACGCGAAGGCAAAGCCCTCGCCGCCGTCCTCATCGGGGCCTTCGGCATCGCGGTCGTGAGCGCTTACCCCGTCGTCAGCACCATTGTCATCGTCCTCGCAGCCGCTGCGGCCCTGACCATCTACCTCGCCCGGACCGGCCGGCTCCACCTCCCTGCGGGCATAGCCGGCGCAGCGGGAGTCGGTCCGCGCCGGGACTTCACGCACACCATCGCCGCCTACCAGGCCATGGGCTACACCGAGTTCGAGCACGCCGTGGCAGACCTCGCCCGCCGCGACCCCGCCGTCCGCAGGACCGACGTCTCCGGCGGCAAGAACGACCGCGGCCTCGACGTCCTGGTCCATCTCCACAGCGGCGACCGCTACCTCCTCCAGTGCAAGCGCTGGAAAGGCCGCGTCGGCTCCGAAGAGGTCATGAAGATCAACGGCACCTACCGGGACATCCACAACTGTGTCGGCGCGGCCATCATCACCACCAGCGCCTTCACGGCAGACGCCGAGCGCACCAACGCCATGCTGCCCAAGTCCCTGCGCCTCATTGATGGCCGCGGCCTGGCCCGCTGGGCGTCCGGCGGCAGAGCCCCCTGGGCCTGAGGCCGCAATAGGGGATTCGCATCGGACACCGTGTCTTGATTCCACTCTGGGCCCGCTGGGGGCTTCGGCGCGTCGCAACAAGCCATTTGGGACCGACTGAGCCGGTGTGGCTCGGGTCAGGGCCGGCAGGAGGGAGCTATCCCCGCGCGGGCGGGGAACAGTCTTCGGCGCGGTGCGGCTGGGGCGCTGGCTGTGACCTGGTGTCGGAGACATCAACACTGGTAGGTAGCGCGGGTCAGGAGTGCCGTAGTGAAGATTCAGCGTTTGCACTCTCGCATAGGTCGTCAAAGCGTCTCAGAACAGCAGCTGCGCCACCGCCCAACGCATCGCTTTGGGCCTAAAGCTGACTCAACTGATCACGAAGTTGCTCCCGTAGAGCCTGATGCTCGGCCAACTCGTTCGGAGCGAGTCTGCTCAGACAGCGCCGGTACCTGCCCCTGAGCGCCGTGACGAGTTCGCTTGTAGCTCTCCGCAACTGCACGGCCTGCTCCTCAGCAGTCCGAATGACGAAGGCAGACGGGTGCGAAGACGTTCAGGCTTGCCGTACAGCGTTGTGTGTCGCCCCGAAGCCAGCTGGCGGGCCTGCTTCTCATTGGCGACACCGTGCCGAGGGTCACGAGGTCCGGGACGAGGACATCGCTCGCCTGTCCCCGCTCAAGCACCGCAACCGCAACGTCCTGGGCCGTTACAGCTTCACCGCCTCCACCCCATCTGGCGGCGCCCTGCGCCCGCTTCGCGACCCGGACAGAGTTGAACTCGACGAGGACGACGAGGGGTAGCGGGAGCGGACTCTGGCCAGATATGTGCGCTGGCGAGGACGCACCACTCCGGGTGTAGACGCGCTTGAATCGTTTTGCGCCCGACGATACTTTCACCGCTTGACCTTGGCGCAACGGCAGGGTTTCTCATGGCGGCATGCGAATCGGAGAGATGGCCGCGCTCGTGGGGCTCACCACCCGAGCGATGCGGCACTGCCACCATGTCGGGCTGCTTCCGGAACCGGAGCGGCGCCCTAACGGCTACCGGGCCCATAACGTCTGCGAACGCCGACCTGACCCGCCAGGAGGCCGCCATCCGGGAGCGCCGCTGTCGGCTCGGCGCCCTTCTCGCCGAGCCGCCCGGCGCGACAGAGCCCGTCTCACCCGCCCTCGCCGCACTGCTGGCACAGGCCCCCGAACTGACTCGCCGAGCGCGGCCGAGGACCGCGAGTGCCTCACGCTGGTGGACGCCACCAGCACCGGTAACCAAGAGATGCTCGCGCTGCTCGGAACCTGGTCGCCGATCCCGCGGTCGTCGAACTGTATGAGCGCCTCGACGCGCTCGCCGAAGCCCCCGCCGCCGATCCGCGGATCGCACCCCTGGCAGCTGACCTGCTGGCAGCCGTCCCCGAGCAGCTGCTCGCCGCAATACCCGAGGACGGGGTCATCGTGACCGGGTTCAAGAAGGCACTGCTCGCCGAGTACGCCCCCGCGCAGGCGGAAGTCGTGGGCCGGCTCATGGACGCGTTCGTGGAGAGGGGCCGGGCATGAGCGGCCGGCCAAGGCGCGTACGGGCGGCGCGGATCGCGGTGGCTGCCGTGCTGCCGGGGGAACTGGCCCTGGCAGCCTGCCTGGTGGCCGGGGCCCGGCCGCCCGGGTGGGCGCTGGCGGGCGCCGAATCGCTGGTGCTCGCGGTGCTGCTGCTGGAGACCTGGGTGATGCGCTCGCTGTACGTCGCCGCGCGCGCCCGCGGCGCGGACCGCCGGGCGGCACGGCGGGCCGCCGTACAGGAGACGGTGCCGGTGACGGTCCGCCGCCTGGTCCTCCACGAACTGCGCGCCTTCGCCTCCCTGGGGCGGTGGGTCCGGCGCGGCACGCACGGGGTGCGCCCCGGGGACCTCGCTGCCGCGTACACCGGGCCCCAGACCGCGATGATGTACGGACTGCTCTTCGTGATGGTCATCGAGACGGTGGGCCTGGCCTTCCTCATCCCTTGGCCGACAGTCCACCGGGTGATCCTGCTACTCGACCTGTACGGAGTCGTCCTCGTGCTGGCCCTGCACGCCGCCTGCGTCACCCGGCCGCATGTCGTGCGCCCCGACGGCTCTCTGCGGATCCGCTACGGAGCCCTCTTCGACCTCGCCGTACCGCCGGACGCGATCGCCTCGGTCCGGGTCGACCGGCGCTCCCCCAAGGGCCGCCTGATCACCCTCTCCGAGGACGGGGTCCTCGACCTGATCGTGGGCAGCCAGACCTCGGTGACCCTGGAGCTGAACCGGCCACTCCCCTTCACCCGCCCGCTCGGCGCAACGGAAGAGGCCCACACCATCCGCTTCCACGCAGACGACCCGCGCGCACTGGTCAGCGCACTCCGTCAGCCCGTCTGACCACGCAGATCGGTTCCGACCGCACCGGCGGAGGCGAAATCAACTTCGCCCTTTACCCAACGACGCTCCCTGGCCACCATCACACTCACCCTGCATGAGCAGTACTACGGCGACGTGCAGGAGGTCGGACGCCCGTGGCCTTCGCCGCGACGTGGCGCCAAGCTAGACCTCACAATCAATCTCAGCGCCAACGGCTGTACCGATGTTCCTACCGACGCCAATTGCAGCTGATGCGAACTCGCGACTCCGGACCTGGACCTGCGAAAACACCCTTCGGTCACATCTGATGCGAGATTCTCGCGTCGAATGCGATGGACGGAGAGTGATCGGATGGGTGGGGACACCCTGGTGCCGGGCTCGGCACGGCTGCACCTGGTCGACTGCCTGCCGCTGTTGCGCCCGGAGGAGCAGGTCTTCGAGGCGATGCTGGCCGGCTGGCGCAACCAGCAGCTGACCAGGAACCTGTCGTTCGGTTACGTCAGCGACCAGGAGCGGACGGTGCGCGCGTTCGCCCGGCACGCGGACGGCCTCCCGTGGAAGTGGGCGCCCCAGCACGTGGAGGAGTGGTCGGTGGACCTCCGCTCGGTGCGGGGCTGCGCGCGCTCCACGGTGCGCAACTATCAAGGCGCGGTACGACAGTTCTGCGACTTCGTGACCAACCCGGCGTACGGCTGGGCGGAGGAGTGCCTGCTGCGGTTCGGGGCGCACCCGGTCCAGGTGGTCCACGACTGGAACGCGGCGGTACATGCCGACGAAGGCGAGGGCGAACCCGAGCGCCGCGCCTTCACTCGACCCGAGCTGGAGGCGTTCTTCGACTACGCCGACGAGCAGGTGGTGCGCGTCCGGGGCAAGGGACGCAAGGGCTGGCTGCCGACGTTCGGGGACGCGAGGCTGTTCAAGACGGCCTACGGCTATGGCCTGCGCCGCAACGAGACCCGCATGCTCAACGAGGTCGACTTCGGCCCCAACCCGCACGGTCGGGAGTTCGGCGACTACGGCACCTTGATGGTGCGACACGGGAAGGCGAAGAAGGGCTCGCCGCCTAAGCGCCGCAGGCTGACTGTCTGGCAGTGGACGCCGGTCGTCATCGAGGAGTGGGTCACCGAGGTGCGTCCCGGGATGCGGCACGCCCACGGGCCCGCGCTGTGGCCCTCCGAGCGGGGGCTGCGGGTCGGGCTCCAGCGGCTGGACTCCCGCTTCGCCGCCTACCGTGACGCGCTCGGCCTGGACCCGGCGCTGGAGTTCCACTCGCTGCGCCAGGTCGTACATCACCCACCTGATCGAAGACGGCTACGATCCGCTGTTCGTCCAGCAGCAGGTCGGCCACGAGTACGCATCCACCACCGCGATCTACACGTGCGTCTGCTCCGACTTCCGAACTCGCACCCTTCGCCGGGCCCTGGACGCCACCGTTGAGGCCGCGATGCGGCCGGGAAGGACTTCGTGATGTCCCGCCAGATCACCTACCGGTGGCGCCTGCGCGAGCTGATGGCGCCCGCGGCATGTTCACCGTCCCCGAGCTCATGCCGCACCTGGCCGAACGCGGGATCACCCTGTCCGCCTCCCAGGTCCACCGCCTCGTCTCCGGCACCCCCGAGCGGCTGTCCCTGCCGGTGCTCGCCGCGCTCTGCGACATCCTCGACTGCACCGCCAGCGACCTGATCCCGACCAGCGCCGAGAACGTCCGCCTGCGCCGCACCGCCGGACAGGACGCACCGATCAGCCTCGCTGCCCGTCGGCCGACACGGGTCCGGCTCACCGACGAGGGGTGACTGACGTGACGCCCGAACAGTACGAACGCTGGCACCTGCGCGACTGCGCCCGCTGCGGCCGGCGGGCGGCGAAGTCCGCCAACTGGTCGGACGGACCGATCTTGCCGCGCCTGCCTGGAGCGGGCCATGCGCGTCCGGGGCCGTTGCCCCGGGTGCTCCGCCGACCGGCTCCTGCCCGGCCGCAATGATCAGGGCCAGCCGCTCTGTCGGGACTGCGCCGGCATCACCCGCGCTGGGCCCGCCGGTCAGTCGATGCCGTCGATGATGCGGAAGTCGCGCTCGACGCCGTCGGGGAGGGCCACCAGCGCCTTCTGGTATGCCTCGCTCTCGTATGCCGCGACGGCCTGTTCAAAGCTGTCGAACTCGATCAGAACGACGCGTTGCGTGATTCCGGCCTCGTGGGCGACGACTCGACCGCCACGGGACGGGATCCGGGACAGGGTGCGCCCGCCCCCAGCCTGGACAGCCGGACCGGCCAGCTTGTCGTAGGCAGTCAGCGCCTCAGGGTCGGAAATGGCCGGGTAGACACTGACCCAGTAGCCCTTAGCCATGGAAACCTCCTGTGTTCGGCCGGACACGTCCGACGTCGAATTGACACTCAGATCGATCGATCCCGGCGACGGGTACCGCGGTCAGTTGAACCGTCATATGCGCAGGTTAGGGCTTGACGTGGGGTCGAGGGAAAGATCAATACGGGATAGACTCAGAACGGATCGTTATCAATCGGCAGGGAGGGCACGTGGCGCCGGATACGGTGAGCCTGCGGTACTTCCTGGTGCTGGCGCAGGAGTTGAACTTCACCCGCGCGGCCGCACGGATCGGTATCGCACAGCCCGCACTCAGCGCCCGGATGCGCCGATTGGAGGCGGAACTCGGTACGGCCCTGCTGGTCCGCAACACGCGTAGCGTCGTATTGACCACGGCCGGTGCGGCTTTGGCGGAGTCCGCGCCGCCCGCGCTGGCGGCGCTGGACCGGGCATGGGACACCGCCCGGAGCGCGGCGACCGGTGAACTGGGCACGCTGCGCATCGGATACAGCCTCAGCGCCGGGGCCGAGACGGCACCGGCCCTGGTGGACAGGCTGATTCGCGGCAACAGCGGACTCGAGGTCGGCGCGGTCCCGATGGCGACACCGGAGATCTCCCCCGCGGTCGCCGACGGCCGCATCGATGCCGGAATCACCCGCGGTGAACAGCCGGGCCGTGGCGTGCGCCGGTTCCTGCTGCGGCGTGCGCGCATCGGGGTCCAGCTGGCGCAGCACCATCCGCTGGCCGAACACCCGGAGATCGAGATCGCCGACGCGGCCGCGTATCCGCTGCGACTCCCGGACCGTGCGGCCAACCCCGTGATCCACGATCAGCTGTCCGCACTGTTCCGAGACACCCGACCACACCCCCGATTCCACACGCCCGCAGTCTCTTTCGACATGTCTCAGCGTGACCTGCGCGACGGGGTCACCCTCGCCCCGGCCGGAGAAGCCGCGGTCACGGCACAACCGGCCGGTCTCACCTGGCGACCGCTGCGGGGCGCGCCCAGCCTGACGATCCACCTGGTCCTCCCACGCGAGCAGTCGCCGCTACACCGCCGCATCCGTGCCGTCGCCAAAACCCTGGCGCACGAGCTGCACTGGCTGCCGGACTGACGCGCAAGAGGTCAAGCGAGACGGACGCCTGCGGTGGCGATGCCGAAGACCTTGCGCCCGGCGGACTTCGCGGTGATGACGACGGCGGTCTTGCTGAATGTCCGACACGACCTCGCTACGCCGGCGGATCAGCATCCGATGATGGCCCCGGGGCCGGTCCGAGTCGTACACCGCGGCGACGTCCTCGCCCAGCCCGAGATCTCGGCGGATACCGCGCCTTCGCCGACGCCGAATCGGACAAGCACGGGTAACCGGCGGGAACGCCCGCCGTCAACGGCGTCCATGACGTCGGTCAATGCTTGACGCCAACCACTGTTCCCTTGCTCCCCGAGGCCGAGCCACGACAAAACCGCTACCCGGCTCGTCACCGAGGCTGGCGGCACCTGGAGCCGATTAGCCTCCGGCGACCACACACGGTGACACCGCCACCGCCACCCATCAGGAATACACGAGACCTCAACATGCGCGCCTACCAGTCCCGAGGCCGGACTCGGAGGGCAGTGGAATCACGGGGGACGGAAGCGCGGTGTCTGGAGCGAGGTGTCGGCCGTGGAACCGGAGAACATCCGGTTCCTGGCGGGCTGCCGTCGTGGAACCGGATGTTCAGCCCCGAAGGCCCGGACGCTTCGGCTAGCGGGCCACCGCGTTCGCTCCCGCCTGCGCGAACTTCTCGTCCAGTGCCCCGGACGGAGCGCCTGCGACGCCGATGCCGGCGATCGGCGCGTTCCCGGCGGTGACGGGGGCACCGCCCGCCAGGAACAGGGTGCCCGGGATGTCCTTCAGGTTCGGGGCCTGCTGCAGACGCTCGGCCAGCTGGGAGGTGGGGGCGTTCCAGGCGGCCGCGGTGAACGCCTTGCGCTCGGCGGACTCGTAGGACTGCGGGCCGGCGCCGTCGCCGCGCAGGGTGACGATCGTGTTGCCGTTGCGGTCGACGACGGCGACCGTGACCCGCTGGTTCTCCTTCTCGGCGGCGTCGAGCGCGGCCTGCGCGGCCTTGGCAGCGGCGTCGATCGTCAGATGGGTGGAGGTGGTGGTGGCCCGGGCCGGGACGGAGGCCGAGGCGGCAGTGGCGGACGTCGTGGCGGGTGCGGAGGCGTTCGCGGACACCGCACCGAAGCCCGAGACGGCGACGGCGGTGAGCACGGCACCGCCGGTGGCGACGCGGGCACGGCGGGAGAACTTCTTGCGCACGGGGTTCATGGCCTTCATGGGTCGGTCGCTCCTCAGGTGGGCGGGCGGCCCGGTTGCCGCCCCTGCTTCGTCCGCTCTCCACCCTCGGCCCGGAACAGGGCCCGGACGGTCGGCGTTCCGGCTGCCCTGGCGCTGCGGGACGGATGACACCGGGGTCATCCGATCGGTTGACCGGCCCGGCCCCGCGCTCGGCCACAATGGAGGTGTTTGCCCAGTTCGGCGCCGCTCGACGGGTCGCTGGGGCCATTGACGCAAGCGTGAGGGGAGGCATGCTCCGGATGCGGAACCGGCCGTACGAACCGAGCGCCGTGGACACCCGGTGGCTCGGCGCCGTGATGCACACGGCGTTCTTCCTGCTGCTCGGCGGAGCGCTCGCCCGATTCCTGCTGCGCCACCCAGGCGAGCCGCGCACCCCATGGATCATCGCGCTGTGCGTCGTGCTCGCCGTACTGCACCTGCTGGGGCCCGGGATGGGCGACGCGGACCCGCGACCCACCCGGCGGCGCTCGGCCTGGCTGGCGCTGGTCGTCGTGGTGTGGATGGTGCTGGTCGTGCTCGCGCCCAGCTTCGCCTGGTGCGCGGTGCCCCTCTTCTACACCGGCCTGCGCACGCTGCCGCCCCGCGCGGCCCTCGTTCTCGTGGCGGTCCTGACGGCACTCGTCGTCGCCGCGCAGCTACAGCTTGCCGGGCGCTTCGACCCGAACCTGGTGCTCGCGCCGCCCGCCGTCGCCGCCCTCGCCACCGCCGTCTTCCTGCAGATGGAACGGCACACCGCCCGCCAGCGTGTCCTGATCGACGATCTGATCCGCACCCGCCGCGAACTCGCCGCCTCGGAACGCCGTGAGGGCACCCTCGCTGAACGCCAGCGGCTCTCCATGGAGATCCACGACTCGCTCGCCCAGGGCCTGTCCAGCCAGCGGATGCTGCTCCAGGCGGCGGACCGGGTGTGGGACACCGAACCGGACAAGGCCCGCGCACACGTACGCACCGCCGCGTCCGTCGCCGAGCACAACCTCACCGAGGCCCGGCGCTTCGTGCACGACTTGGCCCCCACCGACCTCGCCCGCGGCAGCGGCCTCGATCAGGCGCTGCGCGCCCTGGCCGCGCGGGAGTCCGGGGCGGACCTCACCGTACGCGTCCACGTCGACGACGACGGCCGGCTTCCCCGGCTGCCCGACCGCGTCCAGTCCGCCCTGCTGCGCATCGCTCAGGGCGCCCTGGCCAACGTCCGCGAGCACGCCGCCGCCAGCAGTGCCACCCTCACCCTCACCCTCCTCGACGACGAGGTCGTCCTGGACGTCTCGGACGACGGCGACGGCTTCGACCCCGCCGCGCTGCCCGATTCCCCCGGCAGCGGGCGCGGGCACGGGCTGCCCGCCATACGAGCCCGGCTACGCGCACTCGGTGGCACCCTGACCGTCGAGTCCACGCCCGGTGAGGGCACCGTCCTGTCCGCCGCCATCCCTCTTGAGGTGCCCCGATGACCGCCCACCGCGCTCCCGTGCGCATCCTGGTCTGCGATGATCACGCCGTGGTACGGGCCGGGCTGCTCGCCCTGCTCGACAGCGCCCCGGACATCGAGGTCGTCGGGGAGGCAGGCACCGGCGAGGAGGCGCTCGCGCTGGCCGCGAAGCTCACCCCGGACGTGGTGCTGATGGATCTGCAACTGGGCGAGGGCATCGACGGCGTGGAGACCACCCGCCGCCTCACCTCCGTCCCCGGAGCCTCCCTCCACGTCCTGGTGCTCACCACCTACGACACGGACGCCGACATCACCCGCGCCATCGAGGCGGGCGCCACGGGCTATCTGCTCAAAGCTGAGCGCCCCGATGAGCTCTTCGCCGCGATCCACTCCGCCGCCGAGGGACGTACCGCCCTGTCCCCGCCGGTCGCCAGCCGCGTCATGGCCAATCTGCGCCGGCCCCGGCCCACCCTCACCGACCGCGAACGCGACATCCTGGCCCAGCTCGCCCGTGGCATCGGCAACCGGGACATCGCCCGCGCCCTCCACATCAGCGAGGCCACGGTCAAGACCCACCTGCGCCGCATCTACGACAAGCTCGGTGTGGACACCCGCGCGGGCGCCGTGGCGGTCGCGAAGGAGCGGCGACTGGTGCCGTGAGGGCGGTCTCACGTAACCGGCGGCGGCCCTTGCACAGGAATGCGCGATGGCACCGAGACCGAACGTCGGCCCGCTCCCCGGCCGGCTGAAAGACCGGGCCGGAGCAGAGCGGAAGCTGAGAGAACGCTGTGTGCGGCCGCTGTCTCCTCAGGCTCATCGCACCGTGAGTCATGGTGAGTTGGGGCAGAATGAACGGCCGTGCCGCGACCGCGGCGTGGGCCCGCTTGCTCACCTCCCGAGGGATCGACGGAACGGCGATATGACGACGACAGAGCTTGACGACGTGACCGCCGACGACGACCGCGTGAGCGGTACGGGCACCATCGGCTCGGGTCGCGGCTTCGCGTTGCTCCTGGTGATCACCGGCGCGCTGGGCATCCTCGCGTCCTGGATCATCACCCTGGACAAGATCGAGCTGCTGAAGAACCCGAACCACAAGCCGGCCTGCACCTTCAACCCGATCATCTCCTGCACCAACGTCATGCAGAGCAAGCAGGCGGACGTCTTCGGCTTCCCGAACCCGATGGCCGGGCTGGTCGGCTTCGGCGTGGTCGTCGCGATCGGCATGGCCCTGCTGGCGGGCGCCCGCTTCCGCCGCTGGTACTGGGCCGGGCTGAACATCGGCACCGGGCTCGCCGCGGTCTTCTGCATGTGGCTGATGGTCCAGTCGCTGTACCACATCAACTCGCTGTGCCTGTGGTGCACGCTGACCTGGTGCGTCACCATCCTGATGTTCTGGTGCACCACCGTGCACAACCTCAAGCACGGCATCATCCCGGCCCCCGCGGGGCTGCGCCGGGTGGTGCTGGAGTTCCACTGGGTCCTCCCGGTGCTCTGGTACGGCGTGATCGCGCTGCTGATCCTCACCCGGTGGTGGACATCGTTCTGGAGCACCCTGCTCTAGGGAACCGCTGAGCTGCTTGTCCGGCCCTGACGCCCTGGACCGCGGGCCGCAGCCGGGGCCAACGCCCCTCCACCCGGACGAGCACATCCGTAAGCGAGAAGGGTGTCGTGCCGGGTATCCAGGACGTGCTTACCGCGCGTGCCCTACGAGCTGTCACCTGAGACAGCCGAAAGGCCCAGAAGTGCCTACCGCTGGACGACGCCTCTTCTTGTTGTTGGCGATATCGGAGCGCTCAGGTTGGCCGACTACCGCTCCCGAGAAGTGATTTGGTGTCTGTTGGTGGGATCAGGTCTTGGTTAGCGGGCTATGTCATGAATTCGCAAAGGCGCCGGGCGAGGGGCAACGCGCGGGGCGGCCGGCTCATCTGGATGGTCGGCGAGGCGCACCGGGCGCCTTCGCGAAGGGTGGGTCTTACCAGGTGGGGGATCCGCGGGAGGGGAAGTCCATGACCAGGACGAAGAAGACCGGGGTCAAGGCGCGGGGCGGCCGTGTGGCTGTGATCGGAGCGCTGGGTCTGGCCTCAGTGGCTCTGGCCGCCGGGCCGGCGTTCGCCAAGGGGGGCGTGGACATCACGGCGCCGCGCACGGCGCATGTCGGCCAGACCATCACGGTCAAGGCGCACGGCGGCGATGACAGCGCCGGCTTCCTGCATCAGCTGTGCCTGGAGGAGAAGGGCTTCGGCCAAGGGTGGCACCAGGAGAATTGCAGCGCCGCGGTCGAGGGCGACGCACGGGTCACGGCACACGGCACGTCCGCGCGCCGCGGCGACCTGCAGTTCCGTGCGGTGCTGTACGGCCTGACCGGCCCGCACGACCAGAATCCCGTGCGCTTGCACGCCTCTGACGTGGTGACGGTGCACGTCCGCTGAGCCGGCAGCGCGGCCGTGCGCAGCAGCCGGCACGACCACTGCCCACGGCCGCCCACCGAATCGCTCTCGGGAGAGCGCCCCGGCATCCAGTGTGCCGGGGCGCGGTGCTGAACTGTCCCTCCCGTCGCCGGTGTTCCCGACGGTGCTCGCGTCCGCGCACCCGGACGGACCAGGCTTGATACCGGCCGAGCCGGAAGCTAGTGCCGGGACAGGCCCCGGTCCCGTGACGGTACGCAGTACGGCCGGGGCCGCACCCGCCCAGGTGGTGATGACGGTGCCGGCTTGAGTCGCTGTCATCGCACAAGTAGGTTCGCTGTGAACCGAGTTCTACTACGCACCGGCGTCCCTTCGCCGGGAGGACGGACGCCGCATGGGTTCCCACGCCCGCCCCAACCGAATACACCGCACCGGAGTCCGGATCGCGATGGTCGCACTCGTCGGTGCTGCCTTGCCGATCACTTCCGGCGGCCTCGCCGAGGCGGCCACCTCCGGCGCCGCGCACTCTGCAGACGAGAACGGCCAGCAGGGTAGCGAGGCCACCTCAACGGTCGCCCAGAAGCAGGGCACACAGCGGCAGTTCCAGTCTGTTCAGGCGGCACCGCACGCTGTCAAGGACAAGGCAGCCGATGCGCAGGATGCGAAGGACCAGGCCGCTCCCCAGATCAACGCCGACCACGCCTTCCTGCTGGACGCTCGCGACGGCAGCCAGGAGCGGGAGCTGTGGGGCGGGGCCAAGGCGGACGAGAGCGTGTCGATGGCCAGCACCACCAAGATCATGACGGCCATCGTGGCGCTCAAGCACCCGGAGTGGCTGAACCGGCAGATCACGGTGAAGCAGGAGTACCGGGACTACGTCCAGAAGGTCGGCGGCAGCACCGCCGACCTCCAGACCGGCGACACGCTGACCGTCGAGCAGCTGCTGTACGCCCTGCTGATCCCGTCCGGTGACGACGCCGCGATGGCCCTGGCTGACAACCTCGGCTCCGGGGACACCGCGGACGCGCGGATCGCCGACTTCGTGAAGCAGATGAACGCCGAGGCGCAACAACTGGGCCTGAACGGAACGCACTTCGACGGCTTCGACGGCATCTCGCACGGCAACAACCACAGCACCGCCCGCGACCTGGCCAGGCTCGGCCAGCGCGCCATGCTGCAGCCGGTGTTCGCCGACATCGTGAAGAACAAGCAGTTCAAGACCGAGGCCCCGGCGGCCAACGGCCGCACCCGGTACTACACCTGGGACAACACCAACAAGCTGCTGAGCAGCTACGACGGCGCCCTGGGCATCAAGACGGGCAGCGGCCCGGAGGCCGGCTACTCCCTCGTCTTCGCCGCCAAGCGGGACAACCGCACCCTGGTCGGCGCAATCCTCAAGGACGACCAGGGCCGCTTCGACGACGCCACCAAGATGCTCGACTGGGGCTTCGCCCACTGAAGGGGAATTACGTGAAGTTCCCCTGGGGAATTGCGTGAGCGTCCACAGGGGACCACCCCGTGCGTGTGGGGAGCAGGCGTAGGCGGAGTCATCGGCAATTCCCCAGCGAAGCTCCTCGCGATCACCGGTGTCGCGGGCGATCGCGGGACACGGTCACGAGACCAGGCGCAGCCAGGCCGCCGCGAGTGCGGCGTGACCGGCCGGCGTCGGATGCACGCCGTCCTCGGCCCAGTATTCCGGTCCGGTCGTCGTGGCGAGTTCGGCGAACATGCCGTCGGCGGGGAGCAGATGGGCACCGTACTTGTCGGCGAGTTCCCGCACGGCCTGGATCTTCGGGTTCAGGTCGGCGCGCCATTCCTTTCGCTCTGCCTCCCCGACGAGCGCGGCACCGGCCTCGACGACGCCGTGGATCGGCAGGAGGAACGGCTCGATGAGGATCAGCTCCGTACCCGCCTCGGCGAGGGGCGCGAGCAGGCGGTCATAACCCGCTTTGAACTCCTCCACGGGGATCACGTACCCCTCCGGGTCCAGCGTGTGCCAGCCCATGTCGTTGGCCCCGACGAGGATGGACACCACGTCCGGGCGAGCGTCGAGCACGTCCGCCTGCCACCGGGGTTCGAGGTCTCTCACCTTGTGGCCCGCGATCGCGGAGTTCAGCCAGGTCACGGGCCGGTCCGGGTGCCGGAAGGCCCACTCGCCCGCAACGCGCAGCGGGTAGCCGAACCCGAGGCCGTCTTCGCTCTCCAGCCGCTGGCTGTCGGTGATCGAATCGCCGGTGAACATCACAGTGGTTCCCGGACGGAGGGTGATCGTCATAAGTGCTCCTTGAAAGGTGGGTTGGGGGAAGAGAAGGTTCAACAGGGGACAGGGGGGAGCAGGCGGGAGCAGGATGGGCAGGAAGAGGCAGGCGGGAGCAGGAGGGAACAGTGCGGCGGTTCAGATTCCCGAAGTGTCGATTCCCGAAGTGTTGGTTCCTGAAGTGTCGATTCCTGAAGTGCCGAACCACTGGGCGGCGGCCCGCTCGAAGGCTTCGAACGCTTTGTGGTCAATGTCGCGATCGCCCACCCAGGCGACGACGCCGTCCGGCCGGATGAGCGCGGCACCCAGTCCGAGGTCGTTCTTCGCCGCCCCGGCCGCGTAACGCAGGCGGCTCTGCCGGCCCGTCGCCGCATCGCGCAGGCGGTGGTCGGGGCTGAAATCGAGCACGACGCCTCGTCCGTCCTGCAGCAGCTCGCCGAGGCGAGTGCCGTCTTCGAGACGGAGGTCCGGGGCGCTGCGGCCGACCAGCGGCTGCTCACTGCCGAGGTCGTAGCGGATCGACGCCCCCGACAGCTTTTCGAACACATGGGTCGTGCCGTCACGGGTCCCGAGCAGGTCGCGCATCACTCCTTGGATCGCCCGGCCGTGTGGGTCCGGCCTCATCACCACCGCCTGGGCGCGCGTCCAGTCGAGCACCGCGGCGCCGATCGGATGCCGCTCGCGGGTGTAGGTGTCGAGAAGCCCGTCCGGCGCGTACCCGTGCACGGTCGCCGCGAGCTTCCACCCCAGGTTCATGGCGTCGCCGATACCGAGGTTGAGTCCCTGTCCGCCGGCGGGGGAGTGGATGTGCGCGGCGTCGCCCGCGAGCAGGACGCGCCCGAGCCGGTAGGTCGTCGTCTGCATCGCCCGATCGGTGAAGCTTGAGGCGAGAGGGACGTCGCTCAGCGTCACATCGGTGCCGGACACGCGGCGCAGCACCGCCTGGAGGTGGTCGCGAGTCGGCTGCTGCGAACGGTCGAACGCGCCGCCGTCGAAGTCCATCATGCCGATGTGCTCGGTGGACATCCGGAGGTAGATGCCCGTCGGCGTCAGGTGGATCCCGGGGCTCAGCTCGTCGGGATCGGCGACAGTGGCGAGCATGGAGTAGCCGGTGAACAGCGGCTCGGTGCCGACGAATTCGAAGCCCGCCAGCCCGCGCACCGCGCTGCGTCCGCCATCGCAGCCGACGAGCCAGCGCGCCGCGTACTCGTGCTCGCCGGCGTGTGCGACCACGCTCTCGTCGTCGTGTGTGAGGGCCGAGACCGTGACGTCGCGCCTGATCTCCACGCCGAGCTGGGAAGCCCGCTCGGACAGCACCGTCTCGACCGCTTCGAGGTTCGTCAGCACACCGTCCATCGCCGGGCTGGGAAGCCGGAACGGCAGGGCGGCGAGGTCCACCTTGGCCGGATCGAGCACGATGCCGGCGAAGTGGCCCACGCCACGAGGAGGTGACGGCTCGTCCGCGTCGGGGCCCGGGCCGGGATCGTCGTGGACGCCCGACGCCGTCAGCAGGGGGCGCAGCATCCCGCGGCGGTAGAACGCCTCGACCGACGCGGCGGACAGGCCCCGCATCCCGAGCGGGTCCGCCCGCCACGGGGAGCCGGGCTCCGGGTCCCGTTCGAGCACCAGGACAGAGCAGCCCGCGAGGCCGAGTTCGCAGGCGAGGAACAGACCGACGGGGCCGGCGCCCACGATCACTACGTCATGCATGAGAAGTCCCTTTCCGATGCCGGTTGTTAGCGGCACGCCAAGATTGCTGCGGGCCACTCACATGCTGCCCACACGGCGCTGACACGAGGGCACACGGGCACCGTCCTGATGTGAGGACCCGACCGTGCGCGTGCGAGGATCGGACAATGGACGGGGGTGCTGGGGGTGGCGGGGCCGCGCGGCTGCGTGTCGCGCTGCTCGGCGTCTTTGAGCTGGCCCGCGGTGACACCGAACTGCCCGTACCCGGTGCCCGGTTGCAGGCTCTGGTCGTACGGCTGGCCCTCGCCGGCGGGCATGCGGTCGAGACGAGCGGCCTCATCGACGCGATCTGGGCCGAGGACCCGCCGGCCGGCCCGGCCCACGCCCTGCAGGCCCTCGTCTCGCGGCTGCGCCGGGCCCTCGGCTCGGCCGGTGACGTCGAGCAGTTCGCGGGCGGCTACCGGCTGGCCGTGGACGCGGCCGGCGTGGACGCGCTGCGGTTCGAACAGCTCGCCGCCCAAGGCCGCGACCGCCTGCGCGCGGGCGACCCACATGCCGCGGCGGCCGTGCTCGGCGAGGCCGTGGCGCTGTGGGGCGACCGTCCCGGTGCCGAGCCCACGGTCGTCGCCGCGGTGGCGCCCGCTGTCGCGACCCGGCTGGCGCACGCCTCGATCGAGGCCGTCGCCGACCTCGCCGACGCCGAGCTGGCGCGGGGCCGTGCCGATGCGGCCGCGGCCCGTCTGTCCGCCCTGCTCGCCGAGCACCCCGTCCACGAGCGCGCCGCCGCCCTGCTCATGGACGCGCTCGCCGCCCAAGGGCGTCAGGCCGATGCCCTCGCCCTGTACGAGCGGATCCGCGAGCGCCTGGCCGACGTCCTCGGCACCGACCCGGGCGCCGCCCTGCGCGAACGCCACCTGCGCCTGCTGCGCGCCGAGCGGCCCGCCCCCGCCCCCGACGCCGCGCAGGTCAGACAGAGCAACCTGCCCGCACCGCTGACCAGTTTCATCGGCCGCGACGACGACCTCGCCCGGGTCGACACGCTGCTCGCCTCCGGGCGCCTGGTGACGGTGCTCGGTCCCGGCGGCGCCGGCAAGACGCGCCTGGCGGTCGAGGCCGCCCGCCGCCACCGGCACGAGTACCGCGACGGCGTCTGGATGATCGACCTCGCCTCGGTCACCGAGCCCGCCAAGGTCGGCGCGGCGCTGCTGGCCACGATCGGGCTGCGCGGCTCGGCGCTTTTCGAGGCCTCGGCCAAGCTGCGCGGCGACCGGGTCGGCGAACTGGACGTACTGGCGGACCAGTTGGACGGCCGGGAGAGCCTGCTCGTGGTGGACAACTGCGAGCACCTGATCGACGCTGTGGCGCACCTGATCGCGGCGCTGCTGGCCCGCTGCGCCGCGCTGCGGGTGCTGGCCACGAGCCGGGAGCCACTGGCGGTCGACGGCGAGGCGCTGGTCCCACTCGGCCCGCTCGCCCTGCCCGAGCCGCACGAGGAGGCGGGGCAGGCCCGCCGTACGGCGTCGGTGCGCCTGTTCACCGAGCGGGCGGCGGCCGTGCGGCCCGGGTTCGACGTCGACGAGCACAACCTCGCCGAGGTGCTGCGCGTCGTCCGCGGCCTGGACGGCATGCCGCTCGCACTCGAACTGGCCGCGGCCCGCCTGCGCACACTCTCGCTGGCCGGCCTGGCCGCCGGATTGTCCGACCGGTTCCGCCTGCTGACAACCGGCAGCCGGACCGCCTTCCCCCGGCATCGCACCCTGCGCGCGGTCATCGCATGGAGCTGGGACCTGCTCGGCGCGGACGCCCGTACGGTCGCGGAGCGCATCGCGGTCCTGCCTGGCGGCGTCACACCGGACTCGGCCACCGCGGTCTGTGCCGGCACCGCGGTGTCTGCCGCCGAGGTCCCGGAGCTGCTCGCGGACCTGGTCGACCGGTCGTTGCTGCAGCTCGTGCCGGACACCGGCCGGTACCGGATGCTGGAGACCCTCCGCGAGTACGGCCTGGAGCGCCTGGCCGAGCAAGGCACCCTGACCGGCGTACGGGACCTGGCCGCCCGTTACTTCGGCGAGCTGGTCGCCCGCCACGACCCGCTGCTTCGTGGCCCCGAGCAGCTCGACGCACTCCACGTGCTGCACGCCGAGTACGACAACGTGCTCGCCGCCCTTCGCCACCTCTGTGACACCGACGACGCCGTCGGCGCGATCGCGCTCGCGGTGGATCTGAGCTGGTACTGGCAGATGCTCGGCCGGCATCCCGACGCGGCCTACTGGCTCGGTGAGACGGTCGCGCTGCCGGCCAAGCGGCCGAGCGTGCAACGCGACATCGCCGAGGTGCTTCTGGCGCTCAACACCGTCGCCACCCGGGGGGCGCCGGCCAAGGACTGGATCAATGAGCGGCGCGAGGAACTGCGGGCGCTCGTCGCCCGGCTGCTGAGCCATCCCGAACTGCCGGGCCTCCACGGCGTGCTGACTGCGCTCGGGCTGGCCTCCCTGACGGAGACCGAGGTGTCGCCGACGGTCCTCCATCAGCTGGTCGACGGGCCCGACGTATGGCTGGCCGGGATGGCTTGCTTCTTCCGGGCCCAGTTCGCCGAAAATGACGGCCATTTCGACCAGGTCCGCAGCGACGTGCGCACCGCGCTGGAGTGCTTCGCCCGAGCGGGCGACCGCTGGGGCCTGGCCAAGGCGCTGCCACTGCACGCGCTGGTGCGGCAGTACGACGGCGATCTCGACGGCGCACTGGCCGACCTGAAGGAGGCCAAACAGCTGGCCCGCGAGTTCGGATCGCTCAGCCTCAGCGACGAGATCTTCGTCGACCTGCGCCGCATCGATCTGCACGTGCGGCTCGATGAGCCCGCGCGGGCGGCCGAGACGATCGCCGTGGCCCGGGAGCGCGTGCTGCGCTCGGCGTCGCCCGAGATGGCCATCCTGCTCGACGCGCGGGAAGCCGCTCTGCGGGTGCGCACCGGCGATCTGACCCAAGCGCGCGAGCTGGTCGAGTCGATCGAGGCCGGACTTTCCGAGCAGGCCGTGTTCGGAGGCGACCAGGGGCAGGCACTGCTCGGCGTGGTGCGGAGCGCGCTCTGTCTCGAACTCGGCGACGGGCCGGGCGCCGAAGAGGCGCTGGGCCGGGCGTACGCGGCGGCGGTCGACAGCAGGGACATGCCGATCGTGGCGACGATAGCGGTGACCGTGGCCGGCCTCGCCGCGCTGCACGGGCGGTACCGCGAAGTCGCTGTCCTGCTCGGCGCGGCGGCCCGCCTGCGCGGCGCCCACGACCGCACGGATCCGCAGATCCGCACGCTGAGCGACCGCAGCCGAGCCGCGCTCGGCAACGAGCGCTTCGCCGAGGTGTACGAGACCGGCTGGCAACTGGACGTGACAGCGGCCCTGTCCCGGACCGACCCGGCGCGGCTGCGCCGCACGTCGTCGTCCGCGTCACCTCCCGAGCCGGACGGCGCGCAGACACGGCGGGCGTGAGCCCGCGGCGCGAGCGGTACGAAGACGACCAGCAGGTGGAACTCGACCGGGCTGTCCGAGCGGGTCGTGTTCGGAGGCGACCAGGTGCGTGATCGGGTTGACGCGCGCGAATCCCCGTAGCACGACGAGACGGCGGTCGGAATGGGTAGGCGAGCGCGCGGTCAGCATCAGCGTCAGACGTCAGACGTCAGAACCAGTGTCAGACCTCCAGCGTCAGACCTCCAGCGTCAGACCTCCAGCGTCAGAACCAGTGCAGGCAGTGCGGGGAGCGTTCGGCGCGGAAGAGGGCGTCAGCGAGGGCGGCCGCGCCCGGGCGGTGGGCCCGGATGTGTCCGGCACGTACGAGTGTGCTCGGGGCGGTGCCGCCGAGGTAGACCGAGCCCAGGTCGCTCACGTCCAGGGACAGGTCGGGCTCCCGGTCCGTCGGGACGCAGTCGGCCTTGCCGTCCCGGACGGTCAGCAGGTAGCGGCCGTGCTCGCCGAGGAACGGGTCCTCGACGTCGAGGACGAGCTCGCCGTCCATGAACCAGCCGCGCGCGGTCAGAGCACGCGGGACGTCCAGCAGCCGCACCCAGAGCCAGTCGGTGTCGCCACTCACCTCGCCGGCGCGGAAGTCCGCGAACTGCCAGCGCAGCGGGTGCTCGGGCGGGACGTGCTTGAACACGACCTGAGAGACCAGGTCGTGTCCGAGTACGAACCGGGCCAGGGCCGTGAAGACGGCGTCGTCGGTGGCGATGGTCTCGTCGACCGTCAAGGTCTGGGACTCGCCGATCGAGTAGCTGGCGTACCCGTCGGGGACGCCGTCGGCGTCACGGTGAACGGCGACATAGCGCGGCGCCTGCGCGATCGGGGGCTGCCCCGCGCGCCGGGCCCACCAGTGGTGCGGCCGGGACAGCGCGCCGGGCTGGGTGCGGCGATACCGGTCGTAGACCTCTTCCAGAATCTCTCCGCACTCGGCACGACGCAGCACCTCGACCGAGCCGTTGTCCGAGCCGTTGTCCGAGCCGGCCGCTGGTGCGTCGGCCCCTGCGCGCGCCCGGGGAACGGCGAGGGCGGCCTTGTGGCGCGGCACCGTCAGCCGCGCCGTGTAGGTCGCCGGTCCGTAGCCGAACCTGCCGTAGATCGGGGCCTCAGAGGCCAGCAGCACGGAGAGGAACTCCCCGCGGGTCCGCAGCTCGGTGAGCTGATGTCGCATCATCGCGCTGAGCACGCCCTGGCGACGGTGCGAGGGCAGGACGCCGACGGCGGTCACGCCGGCGGCCGGGACGAGGGTCTCACCGGGCAGGGTGAGCTCGAAGGAGTGCGCGGCGGCGGTGCCGACGGGCTGCCCGTCCGCCGTCAGGGCGAGCAGGCCGCGGTCCATTTCGAGTGCCGACCACCAGAGCCCGCCGCCCTCGGTCGGGGTTTCCGGGAAGCGCCCGAACGCGGCATGGACTGTGTCGACGAAGACGTCAAGGTCCTCATCGGTCGTGGAACGAATCTGCATTGCCGCCGCTGCCTCCTCGAAATACCGGCACCACGACTCGTGATGTCCGGCCACAGTGCAGCGTTGCCCCATGGCCAGGGCAAGCGAATTACGGCCGGGCCCGCAGCCGGTCACCGAACAGCTCGGTCCCAGCCTGGTTCCGGCCCTGCCCGGGCCGACGCCGGCTGGATCGGCGGGCGATACGAGACGATGCCTTGTCCTCCAGGGAGCGGCCCGAGCCTTCTGCGATCCCGCTGACCTTGCCACGCAAACCGGCAACACCGGCTACACGTCATCCAGTCGGCCCGCCCGGTCATCCGCATCCGCAGGCTGGCTGGATCACGAACTGTCCCGGCGCACGCTTGCACGGCCTCCGTCGGATGCATACCTCCCGGCCCGGCGGCCGGCGCGCGTCGCCTCATCCCACTACAGCCATGTCAGATCTGCGGTGCCGGGGGCGACTCGCAGGGCGTTGCTCCGCAGCCCCGCCGAAGGAGCGGACTCAGCCCCGCGCCTCGCGGAACCGCTTCACGACCTCGCCCGCACCCACCGCCAAGACCCCCGCCACCGCCACGGTGTAGAAGGAGTCCGGGGTCTGCCAGCCGCCGTTGACGTCGGACAGGAAGTCCGGGTTGAAGAATTCCTGCCGATGCAGGACCCACGCCAGCGGCAGCGCGAAGGCCGCCTCGGCGCAGACGCTCCAGACCGCCAGTGCACGCGTCCACACCCGTACCGCCCGGATCGCGTCGAGCGTCACGAGACCGACGAGCCCGGCCAGGATCGGCCAGATCCAGCCCGACCACAGGCCCGGGTCGAGCACATCGAGGCGGATGCCGCCGTCGGTCCGGTACGGCTGCGCGGTGTGCTGCCAGACGATCAGGGCGATCAGCAGCGCGTGCCACACCACCCCGGCGTAGGCAGGATGATGGGGCCGGTGGATCCAGGCTAAGCGGGCTGATTCCTCTGACCGTCAGGCGGCGGCTCCGGAGAGGCGCACAAGCGGACGGCGAGGGCGGCGATGTCGTCGTCGAGGCTTTCTCTGCTGTGGTGGAGGAGGTCATGGTGAAGAGCGTTGATCAGTTCGCCGGGCCGCCCCGGGGTCTGCCGGCGCAGCCAGGCCGCCAGCGGGAAGAACTCGCCGTCGAGGTCGCGAGCCTCGGCGACACCATCGGTATAGAGGAACAGCAGGTCGCCAGGGGCGAAGTCGAAGGTGTCGATGCTGTAGTGATCACCGATCAGCTCCGCGAGGTTGAGCAGCGGCGAGGGAGCGGTGGGCTCCAGGGCGCGGACTTCCCCGTGGTTCAGGAGCAGCGGCGGGGGATGTCCGCAGTTGAGGATTCCGATACTGCCGCCCCCATGCGGGATCTCGGCGAGCAGGGCGGTGGCGAAGCGCTCCATCAGGCCCTCGGGAGGAAAGGCGGCGTTGTAACGGGTGCTGCTGGCCTCCAGGCGACGGGCGACATCGACCAGGTCGGCCTCGTCGTAGGCTGCCTCCCGGAAGCAGTTGACCATCGCCGCGGCCGTGCCCACCGCCGGCAGACCCTTGCCCCGCACATCGCCGATGAGCAGCCGCACCCCGTACTCCGTGTCGACCACCTCGTAGAAGTCGCCGCCGATACTGGCCTCCGCCGCGGCCGCGAGATACAGCGCCTCGATCTCGATGCCCCCGAAGCGGCGCGGCATCGGGCTCAGGACCACCTGCTGCGCCGTGTCGGCGACGAGCCGGACCTGGAACAGGGTCTGCTCCCGCCGGAGCCGGACATGACTTCCGTACGCGGCCGCCACGGTCACGGCGACGACCCCCGCCGCCGTCCACCACGTCCCCAGGTCGGGGAACACGATGCCGAGGCCGATCATGAGGAGAAGGCAGACCGTCCCCAGCAGGACGGTGGGGAGCACGGGCCACATGGCGGCGGCGAGGGCCGGTGCCGCGGGCAGGAGCCGGCTGAAAGCCAGTTCCGGGGGAGTGGCGTACGCCAGGCCGGCGATGACCACGGTCAGGATCACCGGAGACAGCAGAGTAAGTGGCCCCCGGCCGTGGCGACGACGGAGGCGCAGCCGTCCAGTTTTGATCACACTTCGGAGGATATCTACGCAGAGCGGGACATGGCGCTCTCGTCCGTCGGAGTCGGCCGCCTGCGCCCGGACGGTGCACCCTGCTGGGCGAAGGTGCCGAGACCGCGCAGAGTGGTCGGGCTCCGCCGAGGCGATCGGGTGGCTGCTCTCGCCGCCCGCGTCCTTCGCCGATGGGGTGGTGGCGGCATCTGGCCGTGCGAGCGGGCGAGGTGCTGGCGCTGCTGGACCTGCGCCACCAGGAATGGGTACTCAGGATCTGCAGGGAGCGGGCGGCAGGCGGTGACGGGGTCGTGGTGGTGCTGCACGACCTGGGACTGGACTGGCCGCAGCCTGTGCGGACCGCACGGCGGTGCTCCACGACGGACAGATCGCCGCACAGGGCCCCCGGTCGAGGTCTTCACCGCGGAGCTGCTCTCCCGCGTCTACCGCCAACCGGTCGAGGTGGTGATCGCACACCCGCCCCTGGTTCCGGCAAGCGGCTGCGTGCTCCCCAACTAGGCGGCGCGGCCTGGTTCTTCGGGTTTTCCGTGGCGTCCTTCCACTACTCACAGCCGTGTTAGCCGGGCGTTAGCGGAGCGGCAGCTTCGCGATAGTGGCCCCGACCAGAGTGGGGGACGTACCGAGGGAACAACGACACCACTGACCCGGGGGACCCGTAATGAGCTCCAGCACCACTGTCCGCACCGCTCGTCGTCGCCGCACCCTGCGCATGGCCGCCGCGGCCCTGACCGCAGCCGCCGGCCTCACCCTGACCGCCTGCTCCGGCTCGGACGCCACCGGCGTGAGGCCCGCGGACCACACGGACACGGAGGCCGCCGCCGAGTCCAGCGGGGCGGGCTCCTCCACCGGAGCGCAGGGCTCCGATGCGCAGGCGGGCCCCGGTGCCAAGGCCGACAGCAAGGCCGACAGCAAGGCGGGCGCAGCGGCCAAGCAGTCGGGCAGCGGGGGAGCCGCCAACGGTGCCGGGGCGGGCTCGGGCGTCCAGCGCTGCCACACTTCCGGCCTGAAGGCGTCGTTCGCCACGGGCGGCGATGCGGTCCCGGACCCGAACGCGGGCGGCTCGACGACCACCAGCATCGTGCTGACCAACAAGGGCAGCAGCACCTGCAAGATCGGCGGCTTCCCGGGCGTGGACCTCAAGTCCGAGAACGGCGGCGAGCGCTGGTCGCTGGCCCGCTCGTCGAAGAAGTTCAGCTCGATCACCCTGAAGCCCGGGGACAGCACCGACTTCACGATCAACCTGGCCCTGACCAAGGAAGAGAAGGGCTTCTACCAGCCCGCCTTTGCGGTTGTCACCCCGCCGAACGAGACCACCGCGCTCACCCTGAAGTGGCCCTGGGGCACGCTCGTCGACCAGCGGAGCGCCACCCACCCGGCCACCTTCGTCAACCCCATCGGCTGACCACCTCGGCGCTCCCTGGACAGGAGCCGAGAACATCTCTGAGCAGGACCAGCTCAGAACGTGAAAGACAAGCAAGGAGATCACCATGAAGTCGTGGCGTACTCGAATCGGTGTCGGTCTCGCTGTCGGTGCCGCAGCGGTCGCCATTCCGCTGACCGCCACCACCGCCTCCGCCGCCCCTCCCCCCGGCGATGGCTGGGTCCCCGTCGGTGCCGAGAGGTACCCCTCGAAGGCGGAGTGCGAAGCGACGGAACTCCCGCAAGCCCAGGCGAACGGATACCACGAGGTGTGGTGCGACGACAGCAACCCCATCATGGCCATCTACAACCGCTGACCGCCACCACCGCCCCTGCGCCAAGAAGGTCCGCTGCCCCGGTGTGACACACCGGGGCAGCGGACCTTCCGCTCTGCAGCGAGCCATCCGCATCACCAGGCCGGCGGCCGTCTTCAACCCCTGGTGTTCCGGTGGCCGAAAAATTAAGATCGCCCAGTGATTCGGAAACCGAAACGCTTGGGGAGGGCAACGTGACGCCGTTAACCACGCCTCTGTGCCGGCAGTTGGGAATCGAGGTGCCCGTGGTGCAGGCGCCCATCGGGTCCGCGGTCACGACGGATCTGGTGGCTGCGGTGGCGGAGGCGGGTGGGCTCGGAACCCTCGCTCTGACGTGGGTCACCGCGGACGAGGCGGTGCGTCGGATCCGGGAGGTTCGGCGGTTGACGCCGAGGCCCTTCGCTGTGAACTTGGTGCTGGACTTCCCGGTCGACGAGATCCTCGATGCCTGCCTGGCGGAAGGCGTGCCGATCATCTCGACGTTCTGGGGGGATCCCTCGGCCGTCGCCGAACGCGCGCGCTCGGCCGGTGCCGTTCACCTCCACACCGTCGGTTCCGTCTCCGAGGCTGAACGCGCCGTTGCCGCAGGCGTCGATGTGATCGTGGCCCAGGGGTGTGAAGCAGGCGGTCACGTGCGCGGGGAGGCCACCACGATGGCGCTCGTTCCCGCCGTCGTGGACGCCGTACACCCGGTGCCCGTCATCGCGGCCGGCGGCATCGCCGACGGGCGCGGGCTCGCCGCCGTACTGGCCCTCGGGGCCCAGGCCGGATGGCTGGGCACCCGATTCCTGACGGCGTGCGAGGCGGCCACACACGAGGTCTACCGCCAGGCCGTGATCCGGGCGGCGCCCCAGGACGCGGTGCACACGCGGTGCTTCGACGGAGGCTGGCCCGACGCCCCGCATCGGGCACTGCGCAACTCCACCCTCAGCACCTGGGAGGCCGCGGGCCGTCCCGCCGCGCCGAACCGTCCTGGTGAAGGCGCTGTGCTGGCCGGCAGCGCCGACGGTCGGACTTGGTCGCGCTACGAGGACATGGTCCCCGTGCCCGGCATGTCAGGCGACTTGGAAGCTCTTGCCCTCTACGCGGGCCAGAGCGCCGGACTGGTCCATGACGTCGCTCCGGCGGGCCGCATCGTGGCCGACATCGCCGCTCGTGCCGCAGCCCTCAGGGGCGTTTGATCCCGGTTCTCGGTATCGCTCGGCCCCGGAGCCGGAAGCTCCGGGGCCGACGCTGCCTGTCAGGTGGACGGTCGGGCCGGAGGCCGCTGTGACGGAGGTGTGGTGGTCAGGGCTGGTTTGGCGGCGCAGGCGCCGTTGGCGCAGGTGGTGAGCCAGGCGTCGAAGTCGGCGTCGTAGCGGGTGCCGATGTCGGTGTTGTAGACGGCGTAGCCGCCGGCGTAGTCGCCGGTGCGGAAGTGGCTGAGCATGGTGGCGATGTCCTCGGGGTGCTTTTCGAACATGTAGCGGACCGCGAGGTAGCCCCAGGGATAGGTGCGGGTCACATCGCTGTTGTCGTAGGTGCTCTGGAACAGCGTGCTCAGCTTGTAGGTGTGCTTGCCGGCCTCGGTGACCGCCTCGTTGTCGGTGATCTTGCGGTAGCTGTACGAGACGTACTCGCCGAGGCCCTCGATCCACCAGATGTCCGGGACCGACGTCTGCTGGCCGAAGTCGCCCTTCATGTCGTCACGGGCGTCGAGGTAGTGCGTGTACTCGTGGTTGAGGTTCCAGATCCGGGCCGGGAAGCCGTTGTCGTCGCTCCGCTGGTACATCAGGGACATGGGCTGGTTGTCGGGCTTGGTCGGGTCCCCGATCATCGTGATGCCGCCGTTGTTGGTGTCGACGCCGTAGATGGCCCCGGCGTAGGTCTGGTAGTCGTTGCGGCTGCCGAACACGATGAGCTGGATGGTCGACTCGTACTGGCCGGGGATCGGGCCGTTGTTCTTCACCAGGTCGCGGACGTACGAGCCCTGGCCCAGGACGCTGGCGCAGGTGGTTTCGAGCTCCTCGGGCGTCAGCGACTGCGCCTTGACGGTGTGTGTCGCGTCGCAGGTGTGGGTGATCGGCAGTGCTGCTTTGGTCAGCTGGCCGGACAGGTCGCAGACCCCGAAGTACGAGCAGTTGGCCTGGTCGTAGGCGTCGGCCTGGGAAGCGACGGTGACCCACAGGGGAGCGGTCGGACCGGTGATCTTCGAGGCGTCCAGCAGGCCCTTCATGAGCGGCCGGACCTTGTCCTTGAGGGCCGGGTGCTCGACGTACCGCGCGACGTTCATCCCGGCGTTGGAGTCGAGGTAGGAATTGTCGGTGCCCAGCATGTCCAGGTGGTCGAGCGCGAAGGTGTTGAGGGTGTCGACGATGCTGGGATCGGCGGTGACCGCCTTGACGTAGTCGGGGTTCCAGTTCCCGCGCCAGAGAGGCGTGTAGACGTCGTTGACGGCGGCCAGCATGCTGGGGATGTCGTCGTAGGAGCTGTTGTAGCCGCTGAGCACCTGCTTGTAGGTGTTCAGGTAGCGGGCCTGCTCGTTGGCGCTGTCCGTGAGGATGATGACCTCGCTCAGGACATCGCCGTTGCCCGAAGTGACGTCCTTGGAGTGCGAGTTGGAGAGGAAGGCGTCCAGCCCGCCTTGGCTGGCCGCTGCCAGGGTCGGGCCGTAGTCGCCGACATCGTCCTGATGGTTGGACTGCACGTAATAGCCGGCGCGCAGGAACAGTACGAGCTGCAGCACGTTGCCCGAGTTGTCACCGGGATACGCGGTCGCCCCGCTCTGGAAGGCGTGGGCGATGGTGACCATCTGGTCCTCGCGGAAGACGTCGTGCGCGTCTTTGCCGGTGACGCTGAACAGGGTGTTGACGCAGTCCGTGGTCGACGCCTGGACGAACGTGACCAGTTCGGATCCGGTACGGCTGCCGAAGTCGGACGGGGTGCAGGAGGCCGCGGCGCCGTGCTTCGTGCCGTTCTTGTGTCGCGCCGCCGCAGTCGAAGAAGTGGGGGGATTCTTCGCGCTGAGCGGGGGGAGCTGGGCGACGCCGCGCGGCCGGCCCTGCAGTGCGGGCCTTTCGTTCGCGCCGGCTGTCGGGCCGGTGATCGGGGGGACGGGGTGGTGGGTGGTCCGGGACGCGGTGACGGCCCGGTCGGCATCCGGCGAGCGTGGCGCCGCCAGTGCCGGCGCGGCCAGCAGACCGGCCGTGGCGAGGCAGGCGGCCAGTCCGCCGGCCACATATCTGGGCAGGGGGAAGCGGTAGCGCATCCATGCTCCTTCGTGGACAGATGCGCCTCGGGATTGAGCTGAGGCGTGAGTGGCACCATCTCAGCGCCCACTGACGGGCGGCAATAAGGTGTGACATAGCACCTGGGGCGCATTCGTCATAACATCCGGGGCTGAAGGTCGGGGCGGTGGATGAGGAGGAGGGGTGGTACCAACAGCGGTTTGGTGTGGGGTAGTTGACGAAGATATGGGTGTGGGCGCCCGCCCCCGCGCTACGGTCTGGTCACGCTCCAGGTCCGGGAGGCCCAGGTCCGGAAGTGTGGAGACTGGGCGATGAGAGCCCGGTAGGCCGCGGCGGCGGAGCCGAAGAGTGTGTCCGCTGTCTCGTCGGTAACGCTCTCGCGTCGCCAGGCCAGCACATAACGGCACCACAGGGGGGTGCCGACCAGTGGCTTGACGAGGACGTCAGGGATCGGCCGGAGGGTCGCCTGCACGATGGAGACGCCGATACCTTCAGCGATCATGTTCTGTAACTGCTGCTGGTCGCCCAGGAATTCGTGGACCGCCGCCGGGGTGAACCCGGCCGCCCGGCAGGCCGCGTAGAACACTCCCGGCCAGCCGGCCCCGTCGTCCGGGGTCAGGAACCACGCGTCGTCGGCCAGGTCGGCGAGTGCCACCTCAGGACAGTGCCGGAGCCGGTGCCCGGCCGGCAGGGCGACGAACGACGGCTCGGTGACGATCCCGCGGTGCGCCACGGCGGCCGAATGCCGCAGTTCACGTCCGGGGTAGTCCGCGGCGATCGCGGCGTCCACCTCACCGTGCTCCAGGAGTTCGACGCTCTCCGAGGACGGATACACACTGCTCACCGTGAGTGTGAGATCGGGCAGTTGGCTCCGGAGCCGGATGAGCATGCCGGCCAGGACCGGTGAATTGGTCGTGGCCAGGCGGAGAGGGCGGCGTGTCCGTGCACGGTCCGCGGCCGGCCGGCGCCCGATCGCCGCCGCGCGGGCCAGGACGTCCCGGGCCTGAGCCAGAACCTCCGTGCCGTACCGCGTCAGCTCCACCCCGGAGGTGTTCCGCTCGAACAGCGGGTTGCCGAAGTACTGCTCGATGCGCCGGAGTTGGGTGCTCATGGCGGGCTGTGAGTACCCCAGGTCCGAGGCGGCCCGGCCCACGCTCCCGGCGTCGGCGATCGCACACAGCACTCTCAGGTGCCGAAGCTCCAACTCCATGCCCGCAGTCCTCCCGTCCGCGCTGCTCCTGTCCGAACCGTCCGGTGCCACCGCGGGGGCGGCGGGCACGTGGCCCTCGTTCGGCAGTTCGGCGTGGAAGCCCACCTCATCGTTCTCTGCCCGCTCGCGCCAGGGCCGGGCGCGCTTCGCGGACATCCGAGGTTCTGGAGGCGGCAGGAGAGCCCCTGTTGGGAGGGGAGCCCCGGCCGGGAAGGTGGTCGATGCGGCGTCATCGGCCGCTTCGGTGTGGGCAGCGCGAAGGGGGCGGCCCGCGTGTGCGAGCCGCCCCCCTTGGAAGGAGCCGTCAGTCCGCGGTGAGCGCGCGGGTGGCCTCGACCAGGACCTTTTTGCCCTCCGGGCCGGTCATCACGAGCCGTGGCAGCCAGGGCCCCGGATGGTCGTAGGCGTGGGTGACGGCCGGCTGGTCCGTCTCCTGCTGCGTACCGTCGCCGAAGTACCAGTGGTAGCGGTACCCGGCGGCGGGCAGCTTTCCGCCCACCGTCACCGACAGGGGCACCTCACTGCCGACGTGCGCCTTCGCCGGGACCTTCAGCTGTGCATGCGGTCCCTGCCGGGGGAGGTGGAACCACTTCCGGACACTTGGGTTGAGGAGAAAGGAATCGGCGTACTGCCGGGCGCCCGCGATGTCGGGGTGCCCGACGGCCGCGCTCAGACACTGCGCCGGAGTCGAGCTGAGCTCGGGGCAGGCCCGGGTGCGCAGCGGGAACGCCGGGTCGGTGACCGGAGTGCCCCAGACCTTGGAGTCCGGGGTGAGAACGGCATTGTCCACGGTGAACAGCCCGTCCGCCGCGACCGCGTACGGTCCGTCCGAGGACCCCTTGTTGGCGGCGGCCGCAGCCTGGTGGTAGGCGGCATTGGCCAGTTGTGTGTACTGCTCGTAGCGCTCGGCCACCCTGCCGAGGGCGCCCTTGCAGGAGGTCAGCCGTGCCGCGGTGACTCCCGGGGTCGAGCAGGTCTTGACCGGGATCGGAGAACTGCTGCGGCTCAGCGCGTAGTAGAAGTCGGCCACGATCACCTTCGGCCGCCCCGGCAGGGAATGTGCCTTCTCGATCGCCGCCCGCATCCCGCGTCCGCCGTATCCGACCTTCGCCCCGCTGAAATAGGGCACGTCCTTGGCCGGGTTCTCCGGGGCCGCGCCGATGCCGGAGCACTCGCGCCGCACCGCCTCGGGCAGGTTCTTCGAGCCGGGGGTGATACCGACGCCGATACCGAAGAAGGGATCGAGGTCGTTGATGCACCCGTTGATCACGACCGCATCGAGACCGTAGCCGCCCGCCCGTGCCTGTGCGCCCGCCTTTTCCAATTGGCAGAACACATCCGGCATTTGCTGGGTGACCTCGCCGAACTCCATCTCCCCGTCGCCGTCCGGGTCCTGCTTCTCGGTCCGGTGCAGACAGGCCGCGTCCTTGTTGCCCGCGGGCAGCCCGGGCGCGTCGAGCACCGCGCCGGAGATCGAGTAGTCCATGAGCTGATGGCCCCGGCCGGTCTCACGGCCCAGCGACTGCCCGGTCAGATAGGAGAACTTCTGGTCGTGGTCCAGGCCCTGTCCCCAGACCACGGAGTCACCGACGGCTGCCACCCGCACCGGGTCGCACCCCCGGCGAATCGTGTCCCGCCAGACCTTGCCGTAGCGGCCGGGCGCATGGCCCCCGGGCGAGGCGGCGATGCGGGCGTCGATCTGCAGGGCGGTCTCGGTTGCCGGCACCCGGTCGTAGGGAATGCGGAACTCCGCCGTGCCGATGCGGGAGGTCATGGCGAGGTGCCCGTCGGCCAGCTGCTTCGCACCGGCGCGCACGCGCCACTCCACGGTGGCTCCGGCCTTCGCCGCCGCGGGGTCGTAGACCTGCACCCGGCCGTGCACGGCTCCGCTGCACACCGGATTCGGCGTCATGTCCACATCGAGGACGAGGGGGAACGCCGAACCCGGCAGGGCGACGGCCTGTGCCGCGGCGGGGTTCCCGCCGAGGAGGAGCTGGCCGAGGAGCACGGCGGCCGCGCCGGCCGCCGCGAAACGCCGCGCCGCCGATGAGCGGCGGGCCACCCCCGGCCCACGCGGAACGGAACCCGCGCCGGTGCCCGCCCGCCGTCGACCGGTCCACCGCGACCACCCTGGTTTCACGCCAACACCCCTGTTTTCGCTGTCATTTAGGTCCGTGCGGAACCAGCTGAATTCCGCATCGGTAGGGATGATGGCAGCCGGGAGGGCGGTATGGACCGCGGGCGGGGTTCCGTACCGAGTGAAACTGATCACTTACCTGTAGTTACGGGCCGCGGCGCAGGGAGCCGCCCGTCGCGGTGCGGCCCCGGGAGTCAGCCCGCCGTGGTGTTCTCCGCGCGGGACAGGGCGACTTCGAGTACGACCAGCAGGGCGTCCCGGACCGAACCCGTGTTGCGCGCGTCGAAGACGACCAGCGGTACATGGTCGGAGACGTCCAGCGCCCACCGCACCTCGTCGAGGTTGTGGTGGACCTCGCCGTCGAACGCGTTGACGGCGACGGCGAACGGGATGCCCTTGTGCTCGAAGTAGTCCACTGCCGCGTAACAGTCGTCCAGACGGCGGGTGTCCACGATGACCAGACCGCCGAGGGCGCCCTCGACCACGTCGTCCCACATGAACCCGAACCGGTCCTGGCCCGGTGTGCCGAACAGATAGAGCTTCAGCGTCGGGTCGATGGTGATGCAGCCGAAGTCCATGGCGACCGTGGTGGTGGTCTTGCCGGGGGTGTGGGTGAGGTCGTCCACGCCTGCCGCGACCTCGGTGATGGCGGCCTCCGTGGTCAGCGGCCGGATCTCGGAGATCGAGCCGACGGCCGTGGTCTTGCCGACGCCGAAGCCGCCGGCGATGACCAACTTGACCGGTACCGGCGGCTGTTCAACCGCTGTCACGGAGTGTGTCCCGTGAGTCGGGGACGGCACGGAGACCATCAATAACCCTTCGCAGTACGGAAATGTCCTGGGTTGTGCCGGCGTTCGGGACGTGGACCGCCAGATGCCCGGCGGCGCGCAGGTCCTCCGCCAGCACCCGGACCACATTGAGGTGGAGGTGCAGGTGCGCGGCCAGTTCGGCCACCGACTGCGGCCGTCGGCAGGCGGCCACGATGTCGTGCCGTTCGAAGGCGAGCGAGCGCAGCACGGCGAGCCCGGACGAGGTCGCCACGATCTGGGTCTCGACCGGGAGCGGTGGGCCGGAGCCGCCCGCCACCCGGCCGGCGGTCAGCAGGAAGGGCCGGATCGCGGGAGCACGGCCGACCGGCTCCGACGGATCCGGGGCGCTGCCCTCCCCCCAGCTCTCGGCTCTTCCCCCACTCTCGGCTCCGCTCGAGCGGGGGGACCCCCATGCGCAGGGGGGACCCCCACCCTCGTCCGGTCCTGGTTCACCGGCGGCCATCATGATCCTCTTCTCAGCGGCTGTTTCCCTGCCTCCGTGGTGGGGGACGGGTCAGCGGGCCGGTGCGGCACCGGCGTTTTTCTTGAGCTCCAGGACCAGTTGGGGGGTGAGCGCGCTCCCGGCCCGGTTGGCGAAGAGGGTCATCTCGTAGGCGATGTTGCCGAGCTTCGCCTCCTTCGAGGTCACCACGCCGAGGACGGCACCGCAGCCGATGGCCGACACCAGCACATGGCCGCCCTCCAGGTCGATGATGACCTTGTTGAGGCCGCCGAGGCCGTAGTTGCCGGACGCACCGGCGGCCAGACTCGTGACGCCCGACACGATCGCCGCGAGCCGCTCGGAGTCGGCCTGCTCGCGCAGTTGGGAGACCGCGATCAGCAGGCCGTCGGAGGACACCGCGATGGCGTCGACGACGCCGGCGGTCTGGGTGGCGAACCGGTCGAGCAGCCAGGTGAAGTCGGCCGCGGCGGCGGTCAGATCCATGGGTTCCGCCCGCTCGGAACTGCTCTTACCTGTCGGCGTCGTCACTGCCCGACTCCTTCCGGGGTTGCTGGTGTGACGAGGGCGCTGAGTCCCTCGGGGCGGGAGCACTTTCTTGCTCCGCCCTGCGTACGGCGGCTTCGAATTCGTCGAGCTCCGAACGGACCGCGTCGGCGTCGACAGGCCGGCGCGCGGCCTGGGCCTCTCGGTCGGCCGTCGGGGTGGTCATGTTGAGCGTCGCGCCGCGTACCCGCCGTCGCAGCGGGCGGGCGGCGTCCGCCGGCCGCGGCTCTGACGCGGAGGCGGAGGCGGTCCGCTCCGCGTCCGTGCGGTGCGGGAGGCGCCGGGGGAGTTCGCCCGGCCGCGAGGGGGCGGCGGCGGGCCGTCGCTCGGGCGTGGCGGCGGGCGTCCGCACCGGCAGGGGAGTGGCGGCGGCCTGCTCGGGGTCGGGCTCGGGCGCGGTGGGTTCCTGCTCGGGCGTGGCCTGGTGCTCCGATACGGAATCGGGCCCGGCCACCTCCGCCGCCGCGGACGGTGTGGCGGCGGGGTGCACGGCCAGCAGCAGTGCGGAGGGGAGCCAGACGGTGCCGGTGACCCCGCCGCCCGGCGTACGGCTCAGGGTGACCCGGATGCCCGAGCGCCGGGCGAGGTTTCCCACCACGAACAGGCCGAGGACCTTGGTCGGTACGAGGTCGAGCCGCTCCCGGTGGACCAGCCGGGAGTTCTCCTCGTCGAGGCGCTCCGCGCTCATCCCGAGGCCGTGGTCGATGATCTCGATCAGCGCGCCACCGTCCGAGGTGATGTCGGTGCCGGGCCGCACGACCACCTCGACGGGGGTGTCGGACGGGGAGAACGAGACCGCGTTCTCCAGCAGTTCGGCGAGCATCAGCGTCAGATCGTCGACGATGTCGGGGCCGACGGTGACCTCGGTCTCGGACCGCAGGGACACCCGCTGGTAGCCCTCGATCTGGCCGAGCCCTGCCCGGATGACATTGACCAGGGTGGTCGGCCGGGCCTCCACCTCGGGGTCCCGGATTCCGGCGAGCAGCATCAGGCTGTCGGCGTTGCGCTGGAGGCGTACGGCGATGTGGTCGATGCGGTACATCCGCTCCAGGACGTCGGGGTCGGTCTCCTCGCGTTCCACGGCGTCGATCAGCATGAGCTGGCGTGAGGTGAGGTTGCTGACCCGGCGTCCGACGTTGCCGAACATCTCGGCGACGTTGCGGCGGCTGAGCACCTGTCGCTCCAGCAGCGCCGCGGCGGTGATCTGCACCTGGTTGAAGGCCTCGGCCAGGTGGCCGATCTCGTCGTGGACCGGGACGGGGATCGGCCGCGGCTGCAGCGGGGTGCGCTCCGGGGACTCGTCGTCCTCGACCTTGGCGAGTTCCCCGCCGGCCACGTCGACCACCTGCTGGGCGGCGCCGGTCAGGGCCGTCAGGGGACGGACGACCGAGCGCCGGACCAGGACGGAGAACGTCAGCCAGGAGGCGAAGCCGAGCAGGGCGAGGCCGAGCATCGCCAGCGCGTTGCGCAGGGCGTCCGTGGAGAGACTGTCGGCCCGGGCGGCGATCTGGTCGATCAGGGTCCGGGTGATGTCGAGGCGGGCCTCGGCCTGCCGGGTGCCGGCGGCGATCGCCTTGCGCAGCTGCTGCGGGGACTGGCCCTGCAGGGAGCCCGGATCGATCTGGAGCTCCGCGAACTGGGCCTCGATGCCGTTCTCCTCGGCATCCCGCTCGATCCCGCCTAGGCGCAGCACCTGGTCCGGGTCGGCGATCCTGCCGAAGCGTTCCGCCTGTTCGTCGTAGAGGTGGTGGGCGCCGGCCGCACGGGTGTACTCGGTGAGCGCGTTGGCATCCCGGGTCTGGGCCGAGAACACCCCGCTCTCGAAGGACGCGTGGGCGGCGTCGGCGCGCAGCACGGTGTCGAGGAGATTGGTGACCGAGGACGACGAGGTGCCGATGAAGCGGTCGAGCCCGATGCCGTCGATCAGGTAGCCGACCGCGGCGGCGTACGCGGGGTCGATACCGGCGGCCGGAACCGAGCCCCGCTCGACCTTGTCGCGCAGCACCGCAAGGCTCCGGATGTAGTCGAGGGCCCGAGCCTCGTCCTTCGGCAGGCCCGGCCCGAACGCCGAACGCACGGCGGTGACCTGTTCGTCGGTGGTCTGCTGGGTCCGGCGGTAGTCGGCGGTGGAGGGCAGGGCGTCGCCCGGCCGGACCGACTCCTGCTCCACGGACAGCAGCAGGGCCTGCCGGTGTTCGGCCTGGACGTCGTTGATCAGCCTGGTGACCTGCTCGCTGTCGCGCACCAGCGCCGCGGTCCGGTCGGCGTCCTGGGCCTTGTCCATCTGGTTGTTGACGCCGATGGCCAGCAGCACGCCGACGACCGCGACCGGCGCGATCACCAGAACGTTGAGTTTCCGCCGGAACGGCCATCGGTCCAGGAGGGCGCCCGCCTGCTGACGGAATGTCGGCCTCAACGGTGAACGCCGGGACCGGTCCGGTTCGTGTGGCGGGTCCACTGTGTCCACAGACACCCAGGCCTCCTTGCGACGTGCTCCTGAGCGGTGACCGAGGTGGTGTTGTTGCCGACCGCCGACGATGGGGAAACGTGACGCATATGGATTTCGCCCCAATTGCGAGCGAAAGGATTGCGCCACATGTCCGACCGGCCGTGAACATTACCGCCTGCGCACGCGCATGCAACACATGACGATCAATGGCCAAACGGTATTCAACTCTTTGTCATGTTTGGCCCGTTCCTTACTTGTGGAATGCCATTCGGCCGATAGGCCGGTGTCCGTAGGGGAAGCGTGCCAACCGGCTGGTTCCTCACCGGGCCCGGTGTCGGCGGCAGGCGCCGGACCTTCCCGATGGTGGCTGCACCGCCGTGCCTCGCCACCCGTACTCTGTCTCCCCCAGACCGACCCGTATCCTCATCCTGCCCTGCGAGGAAACCGTGCACCCCACCCGCAAGGCGGCCGTGACCGCCGCCGCACTCCTGGTCATGGCCACCGCATCCGGCTGCGAATCCGGTGCCGGCGGCGCCGAGTCCCACCGGAGCTCCGCCACGCCCGGATGCCCCACCGCCCTCTCCCGGGCCAAGCAAGCGGTCAAGAAGGCCGAGGCGGTCAACGCGCCCTGGAGGGGTCCCACCACCGGGCCGAAGGCCGTCCACGGCAAGAGCGTCGTCTACATCGCCCAGACCCTGACCAACCCCGGAGTCGCCGGAGTCGCCCGAGGCGTCCAGGAAGCCGCCAAGATCGTCGGGTGGCAGGCCCGCACCCTCAATGGCGAGGGCACGCCCGAGGGTCTCCGGGCCGCCTTCAAGCGGGCCCTCCGCCTCAAGCCGGACGGCATCGTCATCAGCGGTTTTGACCCCGGGGTCGCCGCTGCGGAGGTCAAGAAGGCAAACTCTGAGGGAATTCCGCTGATCGGCTGGCACGCGGCCCCGGCTCCCGGACCCAGTAAGGATCCGCAGCTCTTCAGCAACATCACCTCGCGGGTCGAGGACGTCGCGAAGATCAGCGCCGACTGGATCATCGCCCGGTCCAACGGACGCGCGGGCGTCGTCCTGTTCACCGACGCCACGGTGCCCTTCGCGAAGCGCAAGTCCGACCTGATCAAGAAGGAACTCGCCACCTGCTCCGGCACCAAGCTGCTGAGCTACACCAACATGCCCATTCCCCAGGTCAACAGGCGGTCCATCGGGGAAGTCCGCTCCCTGCTGTCCCGTTTCGGCCGCAAGTGGACCTATTCCGCCGCCATCAACGACCTGTACTTCCAGCACGCCGCCCCCGCGCTGCGCGCCGCGGGCAAGGACGGCGCCGGAGCCCCGTTCAACATAGGTGCCGGTGACGGCGACCCGTCGGCCTTCCAGCGCGTCAACGGCAAGGAGTTCCAGGCCGCCACCGTGCCCGAGCCGCTCTCCGAACAGGGCTGGCAGATCGTCGACGAGTTCAACCGCGCGTTCTCCGACGCCCCGGAGAGCGGGTACGTCGCCCCCGTCCACATCGCCACGGCCGCCAACAGCGGCGGTGCCCTGTCCTGGGACTCCGAGGGCTACCGCCAGGCGTACCGCAAGATCTGGGGCGATTGAGGTCACCGGCCGGCGCGGATTCCAGGCCGTCGCTCATGTCCCGTCAACGGATGGCCACTTGGGGAACGGTCACCGGGAATGGCCACCGGGAATGGTTACTTGGGAACGGTCGAGGCCACGTCGTCGAGGGTGGCGTCGGTGACCAGTCCGGTGTCCTCCAGTACCTCCATGTGGTCCTGGACGGTGTTGTTGGTCTGAGTGGCCAGCCGCCGGATCAAGGAGTTCTTGGTGGTGGCGCGCACCTCGCCGATGGTGATGAAGATCTTGCCGTGGGAAGCGCGGAGCAGGTCCACGAAGATCTGGTCGAACTCCTTGCCCCGGGCCTTCTCCAACTGGTCCACCCAGCCCTGTTGTTCGGCGGTGGCCTCGTCGGGGATGGGCACGTTCAGCGCCTCGGAGTCCTCACGGGCCAGCTGGTCGAGCTTGCTGTGCCCTTCGAGCAGATGCATACCGGCGCGCTTGATGGCCTCGCTGGATGCGTGCGTCTGGGCGAGCCGGCCCGCCGGCATCTCCCACAGCCCCGCTTGCCGGACCTTGGTGAGGAAGGTCTTGTCCAGGGCGCCGACCGCGCCGGTATTGCCTCCCCCAGGACCAGCCAGGGGCGCTCTCGCGGCAGGGGCATGGGCAGAGGCCGGCTCGTCGGCGGAGCTGTTCCGTTGGGAGAGCCACACGGATACGGTCGCGATGGCAGCGATGAGAGCGACCGTGGCGGCTATCAGACGGCCACGGCTCGATGTGGGCTGCGATTTCCGTGCGTGAGATTTCATCATGCCTCCTGGATTGCGCGCGAGGGTCGCCGGAGCGCTGTCGCCCATGGGGCTGTTGGGGCACGGTCACGCTAACCATTGCATTGAGCAAAGAAGCCGATTCAGCGCCGATGCTCAAATCCAGGGAGCGGTTGGCGACGATGAGTTACGATGCCGCGCTTCCTTCGTACGCCCAGGATTCCGGGTGCCACTGCCGGAAGGTGCAAGGGATGGCCGGCGCCCCGGGGAGCCGCAACGCCGAGCGCACCGCATGGACATGGCTGTCCCACGGCCCGTTTGCCGGTCCCTGCCCGTCGTTGCGCGGCGTACCGGTGGGCAGGCCGGGAGATCAGGGCGGTAGAAATAGGGAATGGTGGAGCACGGAGCCCCCACGAGGGCCATGGATGATGTGGACGCGGTGACCCGGGCGGTGCTCACGGCGTCGAGGCTGCTGGTTGCGGTGTCGGCGCGGTCACTCGGCGAGGCCGAGGAGCGGGTGACGCTGCCGCAGCTGCGGATGCTGGTGGTCCTCTCCACCCGAGGCGCCACCAAGCTCGTTGCCCTCGCCGAACTGCTGCAGGTCGCTCCCTCGACCGCGATGCGCATGGTGGACCGGCTCATCACGGCGGGTTTGGCACACCGTCAGGCCAACCCCGGCAACCGGCGCGAGACCTTGCTCCAGCTCACCGACGAGGGGCGGCGTACGGTCGAGGAGGTCACCGCCCGCCGCCGCGCCGAGATCAGCGCCATCGTCGAACGCCTCGCCCCCGAGCAGCGCGCCTCGCTCATCGAGGCACTCACGGCGTTCAACGAGGCGGGCGGCGAACCACCCGTGGACTCACCGGAGGAGACGCACCCGCTGGGGTGAGCCGACACCGGCACCGCCGCCCGCCGCTCCTGGGAGCTCAGCGTGACACGGGGAAGGCGGCGCGCAGACCGGCCCCGTTGACGAGGAAAGCGGTTGCACCGAGGACGAGGGCGCAGCCGACCTGCATCAGGACGAACCACGGCGGGAGCGCACCGGGGATCATGTCGATGGCGACGATGGCGATCGGCACGACGACCGAGATGATGCGCACACGGAGATAGGCCCCTCGTGCTCCCCGTGAAGCGAGGACCGTCAGCCAGTAGGCCACCGCGGCACTCGCGAGCACACCGGCCGACCGGCCCCACATGAACGCGGTCACCGTGTGTCCGGTGCTCGCGAGGACGACGACAGTGATGAGGACCGCGGCGCTCAGCGCGCCGTAGGCCGCGACGAGCGCCTTCACCCTGCCGAAGGCTCGGTGGGGGTGCGGACGGTTGAGGTGGGCGGTCTCGGCCGTGGTGTGTCTGGCGGTTCCCATGTCTCTCTGCGTCTCCTTCTGCACTGATGTGGTCTGGCCCGGTGTGGCTTGACCTGGTGTCGACGCTAGGGAGCGCATCAGGGGCGCGGTATGCGCCTGGGCCCACGGAGGGGTGGGGCCAGACCTACTTCGCAGCCGATCCGGCGGTCAGCGGGTGGCGTGCGGTGCACAGTGGAACCACCAAGCCGCACCGGCCGGTTGGGCGCATTCCGGGAATCACGGGTGCCACGGCCGGGGTGATGAAGCAGAAAGAGGGGGGTCATGCGACAGGTGGTGTCGTGGGTGGCCGGCGCCTGCGTCGGGTTTGCGCGGGCGTGCGTGGTGGTTGCCGTCAGCATGCTGGTCCCGGCCGTGTGGGCCGCTGCCGTGGCGGTGGCGATCCGGTGGGGGGCGGCAAACCCGTGGTCATGGGTGCCGGTGTTGGTGCTGGGCAGTGTGGGCACGCTCGCCCTGTCCCGCCCCGTCTGCCGGATGTTCCGCTTCCTCGTCGCGACGTGGACAGCCACCGATGTTCCCGCCGGGTATCGGCGGGCCGAACCGGTGGTGCGCATGTCCACCGGCTACTGGTGGAACGGCTTCTCCTACGAGCGCACCCGCCGGGACGCCCTCCTGGACCAGCGGTGGCGGATCCGGTGGAGTGATCCGGCCACCTGGCGGGACCTGCGCTTCACGGGGATCGCACCGATCACCGCGGGCGTGATCGCGGCCCTCCCGCCGGCCGGCGTCGCGGTGGCGGTCCTCGGGTTCGGCCAGCCGGAGCTCTCCGCACGCCTTGTCGGGGTGCTCGGTCTGGTTGCGGCCGTCGCCGGCGCCCCGTATGCCTGGCGGTCCGCCGAGCCGGTGGCCGTCCGCTTCCTGCGCGCGTCGCCGGCGATGGTGCTGGCGGACCGGGTGGCAGAGCTGACGGCCCAGCGCGCGGACACAACGGTCGCACAGGCCGCCGAGATCCGCCGGATCGAGCGGGATCTGCACGACGGGGCGCAGGCCCGCCTGGTCGGGCTCGGGCTCTCTTTGGCGACCGCGGAGAAGCTGATGGAAACCGACCCCGACCAGGCCAAGGCGCTGATGCGGGAAGCACGGGCCGGCGCCGCCACGTCCCTGACCGAGCTCCGCGAACTGGTCATGGGCATCAACCCGCCGGTGCTGAACGAGCGCGGACTCATCGATGCCGTGCGCGCTCTGGCCCTGGACAGCCCCCTCGAAGCGGAGGTCAGCGCCGAGGTTCCGCTACGCCTGGACCCGCCGATCGAGTCCGCCCTGTACTTCGGCATCGCCGAACTGGTCACCAACGCGACCAAGCACGCCCGGGCGACCCGGGCACGGATCTCCCTCTCCCGGGACGACACCGGCACCGGCATCGTCGTCGATGTCGAGGACGACGGCCGGGGCGGCGCCGATGTGCGGGCCGGCGGCGGACTTGAGGGGCTGCGCCGCCGCCTTGCGGTCTTCGACGGCACCCTGGAGATCACCAGCCCGGCAGGCGGTCCGACCCGTGTGAGGATGATGGTCCCGTGCGCATCGTTGTAGCCGAGGACCTCTACCTCCTGCGCGAGGGGATGGTCCGCCTCATCGAGGCGTACGGACACCAGGTGGTGGCGACGGCAGCCACCGGGCCCGAGACGCTCGACGCGCTGCTGACATGGCGGCCGGATGCTGCCGTCGTCGACATCCGTATGCCGCCGACCCAGTCGGACGAAGGCCTGCGGGTGGCCCTTGCCGCCCGCAGCGAACTGCCCGGACTCCCGATCTTGATCCTTTCGCAGCACGTCGTACAGCTCTATGCCCGCGAACTCCTGGCCGACGGCGCCGGCGGCATCGGTTATTTCCTCAAGGAGAACGTGTTCGACGCCGAGCAGTTCATCGATGCCCTGGAACGGGTCGCCGGTGGCGGGACGGCCATGGACCCCGCCGTCATCGCCGCGTTGCTGTCCAGCGGCTCCTCGCGCCGACGCCTCGAAGGGCTCACCGAACGCGAACACTCCGTGCTCAGCCTCATGGCCGAAGGGCTGTCCAATCAGTCCATCGGCCGGCGGCTCTTCCTCAGTGACAGCGCCATCAGCAAATACACCACCTCCCTGTTCGGCAAGCTCGGCATCACCGATGACGGCACCACCAACCGTCGCGTCCTCGCCGTCCTCACCTACCTGAACGAGCCCTGACGTGCCTCTCGGCCCCCTGCTGCGCGAGTGCGACGAACCAGCCGCTACGGCACCTCAGTTGCCGCCCCGGGGTCAGGTCAGCAGCCGCCACAGATGCGCACACGCCGCCTCTTCGTCCGGATGCCGTGCGATGGGCCGGCAGGTGCCGCGTTCATAGGCTCCGGTCTCCCACGCCCCGTCCGCTGTTCTGCGCAGATACAGGAAATCGGGGGGCGTGGGGACGGGTTCATGGACGCCTTCGATGCGGTAGTAGCCGTCGGCCACTCCCGCCGCGGTCAGCGCGGCGCGCAGCTCATGGCGGTCCACTGCCGCGCTACGGCTGAACCGCGGCGAGGTAGCCGTGCTCCAGCAGCCACTTCACATTCAGCCGCTGTCCTTCGCTCGGGTTGAGGAACACCGGGTCGAGCTTGATCTGCCGGCCGCCGCCGGGCTGCTCGAACCAGGGGGCGATGCTGCCTTCCCACACCCAGAACGGCTTGGTGACCTTGTAGACGTGGTAGTCGCACGGCGCCGCCGCTTCACGGGTGTTGAGGTTCTGCGGAGGCAGGGCCCGCTCGGCGTACCGGTCACCGGCCGGTGCCAGATAGGAGCCGTATACGGATCCGAAACGGTCGAGTCGCGCTCCCGGGCGAAGCTTGGTGGGTTCCTTGTCGATCTCGCCGTTGACCTCGGCGAAGCCGTCGTTGGGCGGGTACTTCCAGCTGCCGCTGTCGGCGGGCCCCTGCCAGTACTTCTTCAGGAAGGCCGAAGGCGACAGCGCCCCGGTCCGCTTCCACCCGTTCAGGAGCGGTCCCACGGGCGCATGCCACTTCTTCGGCAGCCACTTGGGGCCCAGCCGGGCCTCGCCCTGGAACTCCCCGGTGCAGGGCGCGGGCCGGGGTGCGGCGGCCGGACGCTGCCGGTCCTGTTGGTGCGGTGCGGCAGCCGCGGCCGGGGCCGTCGCCATGGCCACGGCGATACCGAGGGCGGCAAGTACCGTGCGGACGGTGCGGGTTCGCTTCACTCAGGAGTCTCCTCACGCTCTGACGGACCGGCCTGATCGGCGAGTGCAGGATCAGGCCGCCACTTACGCAAGGTAATGGATCGAGTACGGTGGGTGTGCCTGAATGCCGCAACAGGTGGCATGCGCCGGCCGGTGCGTGCGTTGTTGCGGACCACGCCGACCGGTGTGCGCTGGACGCGCCGATCGGGAACGGTCCCGGCCGGCGCGTCCCGGACAGCAGACGGTGAAATCAGCCGAGGTGCCGGGTGAAGAACCGCAGCATGCTGTCCAATTCGAATGCCGGGATCTCCCCGTGCTTGCCGGGGTTGGCGTGCAGGGTCTTCTCGTCCGAAGCCAAGGCGTCGAACAACGCCAAGCCCTCGGCGCGCGGCACCCGTTCATCGTCCCACTGCAGCAGGAACTCCACCGGGACCGTGATCCGTGCGGCGGTCTCCGCCGATGCCTGTGCCCCGCCCAAGCCCAACACCGCCGCGCGGACCCGGGGTTCGGCAGCGACGAACGGAACGCCGAGTCCGCAGCCCAGCGACACACCCCAATAACCCACCGGACCGGCACCGACGTACGCGAGCCCCTGGACCGTGTCCAGGACCGCCCGCCATTCCGGGACGGTCCGGCGAGCCACCAGCGCCTGGAAGCCGGCGATCAGCGGAGCCAGTTCCTCTCCGGCAGCCACACGTGCCTGGTTCTCGGTGGCGATCCGGTCGTACTCCTCATCCTTCGGCCGGTCGCCGTGGCCGGGTACGTCCACCGCCGCCACCGCGAAATCGCACTCGGCCACGAGGCGGCGCGCACGGGCCACGATGCCCGGTGCCTTCTTGTGCTGCCCGCCGCCGTGCCCCATCAGAACGAGGGGACGCGTACCGGCGGCACCTTCCGGCGTCCACAGCACGCCGGGAATCTCGCCGAGGGTGAAGATCTGTTCGGAGACACCGTCGGACGACGTCTCAGAGGTGAAGCGCATAGCGTTTCAAGCCTTTCAGGATGCCTTTGCGGGCACTCCCCAGGCCATGTAAGAGAGGGAGCCCCGACCCGTCACAGCGTTGATCGGTCTCACCTCCTCAGTGCGCAGCAGTACACGGCGGCGCCGAAGGTATCACGAAGGGTCCATCCCAGGCCGCTGCCGATGGTCGACGCCCGCACCCCGGACGCCTACTCTCCACGGGATGCGCATAACCAAGTACACGCATTCCTGTGTCCGGTTGGAACACCCAGGGGGCGGGACGCTGGTCATCGATCCCGGCATCTGGAGCGAGGCACGGGCGCTGCACGGCGCCGACGCGATCCTGGTGACGCACGAGCATGCCGACCACGTCGATGTGCTGCGGCTCAAGGGCCTCGGCGCGCCGGTCTATGCGCCCAGGGGCGCGGACTTCGGCGGTCTCCTGGACGTCATCGAGGTCGAGCCGGGCGAGGAGTTCAGCGCGGCGGGCTTCGCTGTCACGGCGCACGGCGGCCGGCACGCGCGTATCTACGGTGAGCTGCCGGACTGCGCCAACCTCGGCTATCTGATCGACGAGCGGCTCTACCACCCCGGCGATTCGCTCCATGTGCCCGACCAGCCGGTGGAGACGCTGTTCGTGCCCATGCAGGCATCGTGGCTGCGCACGTCGGAGGCCATCGACTTCGTCCGGGCGGTCAAGCCGGAGCGTGCCTACGGCATCCATGACGCGCAGATCAACGAGCGGGGCCTGCACAGCGTCAACGGCTGGCTCGACGAGGAAGCGGGCGGGTGTTACAGCTGGCTGCCGCCGGGCGCGCTGTCGCCGTGCTCGGAGCGGTGACTGCTTGTCGGGAACGGTAGCCGCCCGTTGGGAGCCCGGCGGTGACCGGTCGCCGCGTGACCCGGCCGTGCCCGGGAGCGCGGGGCGAAGCGCCCGCGCTCCTCAGCCCACCTCCACGTGGTCGAAGAGCGCGAGCATCTTCGTGAGCACCTGCACGCACGCCGTGACGTCGGCGTCGGTCAGATCCCCCTCGACCTGACGGAGCAGGGCGTGCTCACGCGCCAGTACGGCGGTGATGGCGGCCCTGCCCTCATCGGTCAGCCGGATCAGGGAAGACCGCTGATGGGCGGGGTTCGGTGTGATCTCGACCAGCTGTCGTGCCGCGGCGTCATTGACCATGCGCTGGACGAACTGCCGGCTCAGCGCCTGTGCGCGGCCCATCTGCGGAACGGTCATGGGTCCGTTGTCGCGGAGCAGGTCCAGTACGGCCCGCACGCCGACGGACAGCCCCTCGATCGGTGCGGACTGTTCGACCTTGCGCTGTACGCGGCGGTACAGGGGGCCGACGAGGTCGAACACCTCCGTGAGCCGGTGGGCGAGGTCGTCGGGCGCGAGGGGCGGTTCGGTATCGGTCATTCCACCAGGATGACACCTTGGTTGCCAATTCCCCGCCAGAGATGGCACCTTGGTTGTCATGACTGACCTGGCTGACATGACTGATGACCTTGAGATGTCTTCCTTCGAGACCGGGGACGGCCACCTCGCCTACCGCGACATCGGTGCCGGCCGGCCGGTGGTCCTGCTGCACGGCGGCTTCCTGGACAGCGGCATGTGGGACGACCAGTTACCGGCCCTCACACGGAACCACCGGGTGATCGCCCCGGACGCCCGCGGCCACGGCGCCTCCTCGAACGCGACCCGCGCATTCCGGCACACCGACGATCTCGCCGCGCTGCTGCGTCACTTGGACGTCGGCCCCGCGGTCCTCGTCGGGCTGTCGATGGGCGCGGCCACCGCGGTGGACACCGCGCTGGAGCACCCCGGGCTGGTGCGCGCGCTGGTCGTCAGCGGCGCCGGGACCAGTGAGCCGGAGTTCCATGACCCCTGGGTCAAGGACGTCATGGCCGAGCAGGCCCGCGCCCTGGCCGCCGGTGACGTCGAGGGCTGGATCGACGCCTTCATGCTGTTCGCGCCCGGCCCCCACCGCACACTCGACGACGTCGACCAGGACGTCGTACGACGACTGCGGGAGATGACCGCACGGACGCTCGCCAAGCACACCGGCACCGAACCGGACTGGCAGGTCCCCGTGGCCGACACCTGGGCGCGGGCGGCGAAGATCACCGTTCCGGTGCTGGCCCTCAGCGGCGCCATCGACGCCCCCGACCAAATCGGCATGGGGGAACGCCTGGTGCACAGCGTCACCCACGGCCGTGCCAGAACCATCGACGGCGCCGCGCACTACCCCAACATGGAACGCCCGGAAGCCTTCAACGCGTCCCTGGGGGAGTTTCTGCGCACCGTAGGCGCGTAGGGGGCGCCGAGATGCGCGGTAGTGCACCGGCGCCCCGCACGGCTGATATGCCGGGCCCCGCCGCGGGCAAGGATGCGGTCATGACCGTTCTCGTCGGAACCTCCGGCTGGCAGTACAAGGACTGGCGGGAGGTCCTCTACCCGCAGGACCGGCCGCAGCGGCTGTGGCTGGAGGAGTACGCGCGGCACTTCGCCACCGTCGAGAGCAACGCCGCCTTCTACCGGCTTCCCGAGGAGAAGACCTTCGCGGACTGGCGGGACCGGACCCCCGACGGGTTCGTGATGGCCGTGAAGGCAAGCCGCTATCTGACCCACATCAAGCGGCTGCGCGATCCCGAGGAGCCGGTCGGGCGGCTGATGTCGCGGGCCGCCGCCCTCGGCCCCCGGCTCGGGCCCGTTCTGCTCCAACTGCCGCCCACGCTCCGGGTGGACGCCGGGTTGCTGGACGACTGCCTCGGCTGCTTTCCCGCCGGCACCCGGGTGGCCGTCGAGCCCCGCCACCCGTCGTGGTGGACCGCGGAGATCCGTACGGTGCTGGAGCGTCGGGGCGCCGCGCTGTGCTGGGCGGACCGGGGTTCCCGGCCCGTGACGCCCCTGTGGCGGACCGCCGACTGGGGGTATCTGCGCTTCCACGAGGGCCGCGCGGAACCCTGGCCGCGCTACGGCGGACAGGCGCTCACCACCTGGGCGCGGAGGATCGCCGACACCTGGCCGGACCGGGCCGACGTCTACACCTACTTCAACAACGATCCGGGCGGGGCGGCCGTCCGTGACGCCACCCGATTCGCCCGGGCCGTCGCGGCCGCCGGCCGCTCCGTGAGCCGTGCGCCGTCCGGGCGTGGCGCCGCCCGGTGACCGTGGGGCCGGGATATATCTGCGCTCGTACCGGCGGGGCGAGCGAACGAGGTGACGAGGTGAGGCACGGGTGATCCGCAGACGGGTGGTGGTCTCCGGAGAGGTGCACGGTGTGTTCTTCCGCGACACCTGCCGGCGCACGGCCGACCGGCTCGGAGTGGCCGGCTGGGTGCGGAACCTTCCGGACGGGACGGTGGAGGCCGTGTGCGAGGGGGAGCCCGGGCGGGTGCAGAAGCTGGTGGACTGGGCGCACCAGGGGCCGCCCCTGGCCACCGTCGACGCCGTGTCCGTACGGGAGGAAGAGCCGGAAGGGCTGACGGGCTTCGAGATCCGGCCGACACCCGGGGGATTCTGACCCGGCCACGGGACCCGGCCCGGCCCCGGCCCCGATGTGTCACGGGCCGGCACCCTGAACGACCGCATCAGCCCATGAGGAAAGCCGCGTCCCAGCCGTTCACCTCGTCGAGGGCGACTCCCCGGCGGGCGTCGGCATAGTCGGCCAGTACGAGGGCGATTCCGGCGGCGCCGTCCAGCAGACCGGGGTTGTGCACCCGGTGCGGTGCGGGTTCCGAGAGGGGGGAGGGCGGCAGAACCTGGCGGTAGCCAAAGGGAGTTCGGGTATCGCACTCCGCCACGAGCTCCCGGGCGAGTTCGTCCGCCGCAGCCCACCACTCGGTCCGCCCGGTGGCGACGGCCATCCGGCTGACGGTGTGCAGGATGCCCGCCCGGCCATGGCAGAAGCCCGGGTCGGCGGACACGGCCGCATCGTACGGGCGGCGCACCAGTCCGCTGACCGCGTCCTCGGCCAGGTCCGTCAGCCGGCGGTCGCCGAGCGCCCGCCCGGCCAGATACAGGGTCCAGGCGATCCCGGAGGTCCCGTAACACCATCCCGGCCGGCTCCTCGCCCCCGCCTCCCGGGACCGCCGGCGTTGCCGGGACGGGTGGGAAGGCTCCCCGGATGCCTCCGGGTGGGCGACGCGGCCGGGCCACTGCGTGCCCAGCTCGTCGGGGTGGCCCAGGCTCACCACCCAGTCGGCCATCCGGCGGAGGGCATCCGGCATCCCCGGCACCCGGTGTCCGGAGCGGTACGCCAGCGACATCAGGGCGAGCGGGCCGCAAATCCCGTGCGCGACACCGACGTTGAAGTCGCCGTTCGGGAACTCCGCCCGGTCCCGCGGGACGAGATACCGGTCGGGGGCGCACCACCATCCCGGAATCCGGCTGCCGTCTCCTGCCGGGGAGGGCAGGGGATGCGTCATCCCGACCAGAAAGCCGAGGACGTCGCGGAGCGCCCGTGCGCACCGTTCGTCGCCGTGGTCGGCCGCCAGCAGCAGGCCACGGCCCTCGCCCGCCAGGCCCGAGATCGCGTCGTAATCGCCGGCCGCCAGCCCCGGGCCGTGCTCCTGCCGCCGGGCCACCAGCCGGGCGACATGGGCCCGGACGTATCCGGCGTGCACCTCGGCGCTGCGTGCCAGCAGCCGGGTGTATCCGCCGTGCTCCTGGGCGTGCAGCCGGGCGGGCAGCAGCAGATCACCGACCGCGGCCGGGCCGGCGTCGGTGGTCGCCGCGACGGCCGCAGCCAGGTGGGCGTGCCCGACCGCCGCATACCGGGCGTCGTTCCGGGCGCATCTGGTGTGCAGCAGCGCGATGCCGGAGTGTCCCAGCAGCAGCGACGCGGGCTGCCAGGCCGGCTGCAGCAGTTCCGGCGGCAGCGCGGCGAACGCCTCGTGGGCGGTGCCGGCCACCTGCTCCGGTGAGCTCAGCAGATCGGCGACGCGGTGGGCGAGGTCCGACGCCGCGTCGCACAGCGCGAGGGGTGCGGTCATCTGTTGTTCCGCTTCCGTCCGAGCCACAGTGCCAGCGCCTCACGGGCCGTCGCATGTGCCGTCAGTTCCTGTTCGCGCAGCGGTCCGAGCAGCCGGTTGCAGTGCATATGGGTCAGGCTCAGGGCGATCCGTGCCGTCCGGTCAGGGTCCGTCGCACCGGCGGACAGCACCTCGCGCAGGCCGGCCAGCGCCGGGCCACGGGTGCTCCACCCCACGCCCCAGCCGTCCGCCGCGGCCGGCGGGCCGGGCCGGGCGTGTGCGTCCAGCAGTGCGGCGACCTCCTGCTTCCGGGCCCGCGGGACCTCTCCCCGGCGCTCCAGCACCGACGGGCTGCTGAGCCAGTTGAGCGCCTCGTCCGGAGAGCCGAGGCGGGTGAGGATGTCGAGGATGCCCAGCGCGGCCGGCAGCGACGGCTCGTCCAACTGGTCGGGGGCCATGGCCAGCAGCGTGACGACGGACTCGCTGTCGGCGTGGAAGACGCGCTCGGCGTGCCCGAGGGCGGCCGGTCCGCCGTACCGCTCGACCTCGGGCTCGTAGGTGTCCAGGACCACGTTCCCGAGGAGCCCCGCCTCCGCACGCGCCCGCGCCCAGGAGTGGAGCTCGGGCAGCAGCACCGGCCACAGGGAGTCCGGCTTGCCGTGGAACCGCAGCCGGATGTGCGGGACGGGATCCTCGTAACGGAGGAAGAACCAGAGGTCGGCGCCCGCCCTGCGCAGCAGCTCGGGGTCGGTCAGCGCCCCGAGGTGACGGGCCAGCACCTCCGGCTGGCGGGCCCGGGGCACATAGATCTTCGCGTAGAGCCACTCGCCACCGGGCAGATGAGTACGCGTGCCGCGGCCGCTGTCGGGGCCACCCGTCAAGAGTGGGGCCGGCGCCGTCACGGGAGGGGGCTGCCGGGTGCCCTGCGCGGCGCTCCGGCCGGCGGGCCGGGCGAAGACGGGGAAGACGAACTCGGCGGCATGGGAGCCCTCGGGGCCCTGGAACCATTGCCGTTCCTCCTGGCCGCCGAACCGCTCCACCAGCGTCAGACCGGTCGCCCGCCGCACCTCGTCGCGGAGGACCAGAAGCTGCAGCGGGTCGTCGAGATCGACCGCTACGCGGTGGTCGGCCTTGGTGAGCAGCACCCGCCGGGGGACGCCCCAGCGCCGCCGCCACTGCCCGACCTGCGCACCCCACTCCTCGTCCCCCCGGCCGGCTGCGGCGCGCAGCGCCCGGTCCGGCAGCCATTGCGCCGGGGAGAGCACGGTCCGGCCGTGGCGCACCCGCGGCAGCGCCGGAGCCGAGGCCCAGCTGCCCCAGCTCCACGGTGCGCAGAAGGACCGGCCCTCCTGCCCGAGCTCCAGCAGGAACCGCGCCACGTGCGGAAGATGACCGTTGCCCGGGTGGAGCATGGAGTACGACAGCGGCCGCACCCTGCGGCCGGTCGCTCCGTCGACGAGCCGCAGACCGTCCGTATCCGCATGGACCGCCAGATGCTCCAGACGCAGATCCTGCGCGGTCTCCGCCATGGCGGGTCCCACACCCAGGGGGAGGCGATGGGAGAGCCACTGCGGAACGGCGGACACATTGCCGGAGCGCGCCACCCTGGGCCGGTAGGCGACACAGGCCGGGATCTCGCCGTCCGGCGCGCTCTGCTCCGCGTGCAGCGCCAGCTCCTGAATCCGCGCGCCCGACTGGCCGAGCACCGGCGCGAACCGGCTGAACATCGCCCCCGCCAGCGGCGACACTGCCTGAGGCGCGAGCACCAGATGGAAGTCCCCGTCACACAGGGCCTCCCAGTCCGGCGCCACCAGCTCGGCTCCTACCTCCATGCTCAGGGGGGCCGGTCCGCGCTCCGCCGGTTCCAGGGCACGTACGGTCTCCTCGTCGAGCACCACTTCCCGGGCGCCACGGCGGGCCGCGTCCATCAGCAGTTCGCCGAGGACCCGGTCGCGCTCCCCGGGCTCGGGGGAGGGCAGGGCAGCGGGCCCGCTGTGGGGGCGCGGCAGCCCCAACCCCCGCGCTTCGTCGAGCAGTTCCAGCACCGGCACCGGGCGGTCGGTGCCGTACCGTTCGAGGAAGGCCAGGTGGTAGTCGCGCAGGTGCGGATTGCCGCGGTGGACGGGAGAGGTCCGCCACAGCACCGTCGCGGCACGGGCCGCTTCCCGGGCCACTTCTTCCGGCAGCGTCAGTCGCACGTCCAGGGACAGGTCCGTCTGAAGGACGTCGGCCGCCGGCTGGAGCGCCCGCATCCGCGCGGATACCGCGGTCAGCCGGGCCCGTCGGCCGCCCGGCGGCGCGGCGTCCAGGGCTTGCAACTCCGCATATATGGAGCGGAGTTCATGCGCCGTCGGATGGTCGACCCCGTGCAGCCGGTCGCGTATGTGGTCGAGGGGGGCGGTGCAGTCGGGCGGCGGCGTCAGGTCGGTCAGCAGGAAGTGGCCGCGGACCAGCTGCACGATGCTGCTCTCGACCGCGCCTTCGGACGCCTGCGGGAACTGCCGCTTCCCCTCTTCCACCAGCCGGGGAAAGGGGGTGGCGCGCGCGGCTGCGGCCAGGAGGTGCCGGACCACCCGGGTGTGGCGCACCGATCCGGCCAACTGCCGCTCTCCGGTGCGGTCATGGTGGTCGACCAGCACCAGCCGGCCGTTCCGTACGGTGTGCAGGTTGTTGGCCGTGAGCCGTGAACGCTCCAGTACGGCGGGGACCTCGCGCAGGGGCTCCAGAACGGCGTCCAGCCAGGCCGCGTCCGGCCGGGTCACACTGCGCCCGCCGCCGACCGGTTCCCGTGCGGGCGCCGGTCCGAATCCGGCGAGACCGACCCCCGCGAACAAGCCGAACGGGGTGGGGCGGTGGGACATCCGTGAGCGGTATTTCGTCAGCGTTATCGCGAGACGACGCAGCGACTTGAGTCTGAGCCGTTCCCCCGCGACAACCCGGTCCGCCTCCGCCGCCAGGCTCGCGCTGGCCAGGCTCACCGCCTCCATGAGCCGTGGGTCGGCGGCGAGTTGGGCGATGTGCCGTCGCAGCCGCTCCTCTTCGGGCAGGGGCTCGTCGGGCTGCCGGGCCAGGGCATCGTCCGGTGGCAGGGGGAGGGCCGCGGCCCGCACCAGAGCCACCGTCCCGCACTCGAAGGCCACCTCACCCGTACCGCTCATGTCCGCCCCCGCCCCGTTCCCCTGTCATCGCTTCGCCCGACGACGGTGCGGGGTGGTGCGGGACGACCTCCCGCACCACCCCGCACCCGTGTCTCAGCAGCGCCAGGAGGTGGGCGGGCAGACCTGCGTCATGAGCTTCGAGTCCTGCGCCTTCACGGCGGTGTCGGCCGACTCCATGATTTCCATGTCCAGGTCGAGGTCGAATTCGTCCACGTTGATGGTGACGTTCTCCATGATCCCCTCCAAGAAAGTTAATTCAATTCCGGAGTATTTCCGGTTGTTGCGCGGATATTTCGCAACCGCCGACGTATTCCATCCGAGGCCGCGGACCGGGGTCAAGCACGTTTGATGTTTGGCCAAGGAGCAACGCCCCTGCTCCGGGCCTGTGTTACGTTGCGCCCGGCCTCGGCCGCACGCGCCCCGCACGGCCGGTGTGCCGCCTCAGAGGAAGTCGAGTTCGGAGGTGAGCCGGACCCCCGTGCGGCGCAGCACCTCCTGGCGTACGAGCTCGATCGCCCGGGTGAAACCGGCGGCGGTCGCCCCCTCATCGGCGACCAGTGTGTAGTGCAGCGAGGAAAGGCGAACGCCCGTGACGACCGGGGTGCCCAGCTCGAAACCGGCCTGCCGGATGAGCCAGCTCGCACTCACCCGGGTCGAGCCGTCGGGGAAGCGGTTCACCGGCGCGTGGCGCGCCCGCAGGCCGTCGGCCTGCGCGGCGGAGATCTCGGGGCTGAGGAACACACTGCCCACCGATCGGTCGTCGGTGCCGCTGCAGCCCAGCACCATGCCCTTGCTCCGTCGCACAGTGAGCACGGCCTGGGCCACCTCCTCCAGCGGAACGCTGCTCCCGACGGGGACATCGAGCACACCGGCCACCGTCCGGTAGGTGACCGGCGCGCTCAGCGTGGACCGGCGCAGCGCGAAGACCAGGGTCAGCAGCGTCCACCGGCGGGAGTGCTTGAAGACACTGGTGCGGTGGCCCAGCCCGCAGGCCGCGGCGTCCAGGGTGACCATACGGCGCAACTCCCAGTCCCACGCCGTCACTTCCACCAGGCAGTCGGCGGTCTCCTGACCGTAGGCGCCGACGTTCTGGACCGGGGTGGCGCCGGTGGTCCCGGGGATGCCCACGAGCATCTCCAGCCCCGTGAGGCCCTCGGCGATGGTGGTGTCGACCAGGTCGCCGAGGGGATGACCGGCCTGGACCTCGACCAGCACCCGTCCATCGGCGGTGCTCCCGGTCATGCGCAGGCCCTTGGTGCTCATCCGCAGCACGGCGCCCTCGCATCCGGCGTCGCTGACCACCACATTGCTTCCTGCGCCGAGACAGACCGGCTCGCCGGGGGAGGCGTCGGCCAGCGTGACGAACTCGGGGAAGTCCGCGGGGTCGAACAGCTCGAAGAGGACCGCCGCCGGTCCTCCGATGCCCAGCGTGGTCATCGGGGCGAGCGGTGCCTCGTGAGTGACTCGCATATGTTCCTGTTTCTCCTGGATGCCGTTCCGTGTCGAGGGGTCGTGTCAGGGGAGCGCGCGGTGCTGCGGCCGTCCCTCAGTGTGTGACGGGCGGGACGCCCTGCCGCGCTCCCGCACGAGGGGAGGGGGCCGGTGTCCTGCCGACGGCCCGGGAACGGCACGGCGGACGACGGGACAACGCGCTCACGCCTCAGCCCGCCGCCTGCGCCTGGCCCGCCGTCAGCAGATCGTCGGCCCGTTGCACGATGTCACGCGCCACCGCACTGTCGTACCGCACAAAGCGCCGCCGGAGCACCATCAGCCGCGCGTGGGCGCGCTGCGAGCTGACGTTCTCGGCCAGGGCCAGCGCGTCCGTGGCGGCCTCCGCCGCGCCGTCGAGCTCGCAGCGCGCCAGTCGCGCCTCGGCCAGCGAGGCGCTGTGCAGCAGCAGATTGCGCGGCTGGCTTCCCTGGAGCATGTCGATCCCGCGGGTGAGATGCTCCTCCGCCCGCTTGGGCCGCCCCAACTCCAGCCAGGCCCGGCCGGCGTCGGCGACCATGACCGCGGGGGTGAGCCAGTACGCCCAGGGCGGCTCGGCCGAGGGCCTGCCCGTCCGGCTGAGCTCGGCGGCGTCCTCCAGGGCCCGTTGACAGGCCGCCTCGTCGCCGAGACTGGCATGGGCTCTGGCCTCGCGGGTGGCCAGCAGCGCCTGCCCGATGCCCATGTCCTCCTGCGCCGACCCCTTGCGGGCGATACGGATCAGACGCAGCGCCTCCTCCGCCCGGCCGGCCCACCCGGCCCGGTAGCTCATACAGGAGATGATGTACGCGGCGAGCGGCCGGTCGCCGGCGGCCCGTGCGGCGCCCAGCGCGGACAGGAAGCGGGAGTTGCTCAGCTCGTCCATGCCCTGATCGGCCGTCAGCCAGGCGGTGAGCTGGCCGAGTTCGGCGATGATGCGGTGCAGCCGCCGCCCGGTCGAGGCGTCGTAGGAGTACTTGGCGGCCAGCCTTTCCGCCCACTGGAGGTCCTGCAGCGCCCAGTCCAGTACGAGACCGCTGCTGCCGCTGTCGTCCAGCTGCCGCAGCTGCTGGATTCTGATGGTCAGCATCTCGACCGCGACCCCGGGGACCTCGTCGCCGCGCGACCGCGAGGGCGGGGGCACCGCTTCGTCGGCCACCAGCCAGTCCACCGACGCGGTGAGCGGATCGAGGGCGGCCGGCCGCTGGACGGGCGTCGCGAGACGCTGCCGAGCGGGGGCCGGCCGGAACTGCGGGGCCGTGGACGGGAAGTGCTCGGGCCACAACGCCTCGACCGTCACCGGCTCGCCGAGATGGTCGGACAGGATCTTGGCGATGATGTACGGCAGCCGGCGCCGGGGGCAGGAGCCCTTCAGCCAGTTGTACGGGGCCTTGCTGCTGATGGTGCCGTTGCCGCAGCGCCTGTTGATCTCACGGGCCAGCCGCTCCGGTGGCCAGGACAATCGCGCCAGACAGGTCGCTAACACAGACGTATCGTTCATCGGCGGAGAACCTCGGCCGCGGCGGCGCTCGATGCGGGAAAAGTGGTGTCCGGGGCAGGACCGGTCAGCTCCGGCGACTGCCGCAGGCGCTCCGGAGCCGGGTCGGGTGGGAGCGGAATCGGACCGATGGTCTCCATAGCCGCTTTCCACGCCCCCTGCCGCCAACTGCCCAGCCATACTAGGGATTCCCGGGAGCCGGACAGCGAATCTGTGATGACTGACACAGCTCTTGCACATGATGTGCAAGTACCGGAGCCGATCATGAGGCGTCGCAACCCCGTGCCTCAGACCTTGTGCAGTTGCCGGGCCGGATCCTGCTCCCGCACGGGTACCGGGCGCAGCGCCCTCCAGTAGAGCGCGACCCCGACCGCCAGCACGGCCACCGCGAACAGGAAGGGCGCGTCGAACGACCCGGTCATCTGCGCCAGCCAGCCGGTGAGCAGCACACCGCCCGCGGTGGCCGCCGTATTGAGAAAGTTCATCAGCCCGCTGACCGCCCCCACCGCTCCCGGCGGTGCGAGCAGTCCGGGCAGCGCCCAGGCGACCGGCGCGGCGATGGCCAGCCCCGCCAGCGAGACGGACATCCAGCAGACCGCGACGGCGGGTGATCCGGCGCTCCCCGCGGCGCCGATCGTGCCGCCCAGCGCCAGCCCGCAGGTCAGCACGGTCCTGCGGACCACCCACGGGTCGCGGCCCCGGCGGATCAGCCGGTCCACCAGCCAGCCCCCCACGGCGAGTTCGGCGACCGTCGCGATCGCCCAGGGGACCATCGAGTAGAAGCCGGACTGCAGCAGCCGCACATGGAACTCCCGCTGAAGGAACTCGGGCATCCAGGTCAGCACGATGTTGATGGTGTAGCCGTAACAGGCGAAACCGCAGGCCACGGTCCAGACCCTGCCGGAGCGCAGGGCCGAGCGGAACTGCCGCAGCCCGCCCCGGTCGGTGTCCCGTGCCCCGCCCCGGAGGATGAACTCCCGCTCCGCCGGCCGCAGTGAGCGGTACTCGGACGGGTCCCGGTAGCCCCACCACCACACGACGGTGAACAGCAGACTGACCGCGGCGCTGAACAGGAACCCGGCCCGCCAGCCCCACTCGCTCATCACGAACGCCAGCACCGGGAACGACACCATGTTGGCCAGCTTGGTGGCGCCGTCGAACAGCGCCGTCGCCATCCCGCGCTCACTGACGGGGAACCACGCCGCGGTCGCCTTGGAGGCCCCGACCATCGAGGGACCCTCGGCCACCCCGAGCAGCAGGCGCGCCAGGATGATGGGGCCGACCCCGCCGGCCACCGCGGTGAGCAGGCCCGCAACGGCCCATAACGCGGAGGCGATCCGGGTGAGCCGCGAGACGCCCAGGATGTCCACGAGCATGCCGGCGGGTAACTGCACCAGACAGTACGACCAGGTGAAGGCCGAGAGCACCACACCGAGTTGCTGCAGGTCCAGCCCGAACTCGTCGGCGATCGAGGAGCTCGCCACCGATATCGCCGTACGGTCAAGGAAGTTGACGACGATACCGCCGGCGAGCAGTCCGCCGATCGCCCAACGGGTGCGTCCACGGGGTTCCACGAGGGTGCGCCAGCCTTTCCTGGTGAGCCTTGCCTTGCGCCCCCGGGCACCCGTCGGCGGGCACCGCTTGAGGGGTGCCCGCCGACGGGTGGCGAGGAGCGCATCGGAGCCGATGCCGGGCGGACGCTACTCCTGTTGCCGGGGCGTCAGCCGTCGAAAGTGTCGAGAAATGGCGGTGGCGCGCCAGCAACGCGCCACCGCGCCGCACCGCTCCTGTGTTCGGGCCCGACGTCCGGCGCCCGGAACAATGGCTGAAATTCAGAAAGGAGCACGCACCCGCGCCCCGTCGCGGCGAGGGGGCCGTTGCCGTTACGACACGACGTCCCGCAGCGGCTTGCCCTCCAGATGGCCGATGACGTTCTGCACGGCCGCCAGGGCGATGCGGACCAGGGTCTCGCGGGTGACGCCCGCGACGTGCGGGGAGAGAACCACGTTCGGGGCCTTGAGCAGGCGCAGCGCGGCCGTGGGCGGTTCGGGGTCGAAGACGTCGAGGCCGGCGCCGGCGAGGGCCCCCGCCTCCAGGGCGTCCGCGAGGGCGTCCTGGTCGATGAGGGCGCCGCGTGCGGTGTTGATGACGAACGCGGTGGGCTTGAGGAGGGCGAGCCGCTCCGCGTCGAGGAGGTGGCGGGTCCGGTCGTTGAGCGGGGCGTGCAGGGTGACGTAGTCGGCGGTGCGGAGCAGGTCGTCGAGGCTCAGGTGGCGGGCGCCGCCGAGGCGGGCCTCGGTCTCCGGTCCGGCGGGCTTCGGCCCCGTATAGACGACGGTCATGTCGAACGCGACGGCGCGGCGCGCCACTTCCTCGCCGATATGGCCGAGGCCGATGATGCCGAGGGTCTTGCCGGACAGTTCGGTCAGCGACTGCTGGAGGCGCGGCAGCGCCCAGTCGGCCTCGACGAGGGCCGTGTGGGCCGGGACCAGCTGCTTGGCGAGGGCGAGCATGAGGGCGAAGGTCTGCTCCGCCACGTTCTGCTTCTCCGCACCGCTGGAGCCGATGTTGCAGACCGGGATACCCCGCTCGCGGGCCGCCTCCAGGTCGACGTAGTCGAAGCCGTGGCTGGCGCACTGGACGAGCTCCAGATGCGGTGCGGCGGCGAGATGGTCCGCGGTGACCGGGCTCAGACCGGTGATCAGGAGGTGGGCGTCGCGCAGCGCCGCCGGGTCCTCGTCGGCCGACTCGACGACGGTGACCCGGGCCTGGCCGGGGAAGAGACCGGCCAGCGCGGCGCCGGCGGTACGGCCGCCGACATGCGGGGAGACGACGGCGAGCAGGTTCTTCACGGGGTGCGGCTCCGGGGTGGGGGCCGACTGCGGCGCGGTGGTCATACGGATACCTCGATGAGGTCGTCGGCGGTCGGAGTGGTGGGGCGGGAGTGCCCGGACAGCGCGAGGGTGAGGTCGAACTCGGCGAGCAGACAGCGCAGCACATGCTCGACACCCGCCTGGCCGTCGAGGCCGAGCCCGTAGGCGTAGGGCCGCCCCACCAGCACCGACTTCGCGCCCAGGGCGAGCGCCTTGAAGATGTCGTCGCCGGTGCGGATACCGCTGTCGAAGAGGACGGTGAGCCGGCCGGCGGCCGCCTCGGCGACCCGGGGCAGCGCATCGGCGGCGGCCACGGAGCCCGCCACCTGGCGGCCGCCGTGGTTGGAGACGACCACACCGTCCACACCGGCCTCGGCGGCCCGCAGCGCGTCATCCGGGTGCAGAATGCCCTTGAGCACGATCGGGCCGTCCCAGTTCTCCCGCAGGAACGCCAGGTCCGGCCAGGTTTTGGCGGGGTCGGCGAACATCCCCACGAAGTGCCGGACCGCCGCGTTCGGGTCCTCGTGGACCGGTTTGGCGAGCCCTGCCCGGAACGCGGGGTCGCTGAAGTAGTTGGCGGTGCCCACACCGTGCAGGAACGGCAGATAGGCCTGGTCGAGATCGCGCGGCCGCCAGGCGAGGAGCGGGGTGTCGAGCGTGACGAACAGTGCGGTGTAGCCCGCCGCCTTCGCCCGGTGCAGAAAACTCCTGGTGACCTCGCGGTCCTTCGCCCAGTACAGCTGGAACCACCGCTCCCCGTCACCCATCGCCTCGGCGACCTGCTCCATGGGCGTGCTGGAAGCGGAGGACAAGATGTACGGCAGGCCCTGCGCCGCGGCGGCCCGCGCGGCGGCGGACTCCGCGTCCGGGTGCATGATCGACAGCACGCCGACCGGCGCCAGCGCGAGCGGCGCGGGCAGCGCACGGCCGCACACCTCCACGGACAGATCGCGTTCGTGCACATCGCGGAGCATCCGCGGGACGATCCGGCGGCGGTCCAGTGCGGCCCGGTTGGCGTCGGCGGTGCTGCCGGTGCCCGCGCTGCCCGCCACATAGCCGACCGGGCCGGGGCCGAGACGCTGCTCGGCGAGCCGCTCCAGCCGGGTCAGATCCGTCGGCAGCCGCGGTACGGCGCCCGTCATGCCGTGGAGATAGATCTCGTACTGGAAGTCCGCCCAGTGCTTCGCCATCCGTACTCCCGCCTCTCGTCGCTGAGACTGCGTGCTCACCCGAGATCCTGGCGACAGTGACAAGACCCGTCCACCGCGCTGCGCACAACACGCGGGTGGAATCATCACCCTGTGATAGAGGAACGGGAGCGCGTCCGGCAGCAGCTGATCGCTGACCCACGGGCCGTCGCGACGATCGTCGCCGCCGTGCGCGAGCAGGTACCGGCCTACGCCGCGCTCGACGACAGCCGGCTGCACGAGGTACGTGCCATCGCCGCCTGGGCACTGGACCGGCTGCTCCATCTCTGGGTCACCGACGGCGCACTCACCCCGGCCGATCTCCGGCGGTTCCGCGGGATCGCGGCGGCGCGGGCCGCGGACGGCCGCCCGATGCCGGCGGTCCTGCGGGCCTACCGGGTCGCGGCGACGGTCCTGACGGACGAGATCGCGGCCGCCACGCCCCCGCTGGGCGCACCGGACGCCTTCGCCCTCACACGCATGGCGCTGGCCACCCTCGACACGCTCGCCGAGGAGATGGCCACGGCGTACACCGCCACCAGCGAGGACCTCGCCGGGGACCGTGACCGGGCACTGCGGCTGCTCCTCGACGACCTGATCACCGGCCGGCACGCCTCCATCGGGGCACTGACCGACCGGGCCGCACGGCTGGGAGTCCAACTCCCCGACCCTTACTGCCTGTTGGTGGCGGAGCCCACGGAGGTGGGCGGCCCCGCCGTGACCCAGGAAGCCGCCTTCGGGCTCCTCGCCGCGCTCAACGGTCCCGGCGGTGCGAGCACCTTCCCGGCGACGGTCCGCGGCTCGCGCCTCGTCCTGCTGCTGCCCGCCGCGGCCGGCGGGCGGGCGTCGGAGGTCCTGCACGAGCGGGGCCTGCGCGGCTGTGCGATCTCGGGGGAGAGCCTGGACCGGATCGCCGTCGCCTACCGTCTCGCGGCCGACGCCCTGGAAACGGCGCCCGCACACGCCCACCATCCCGCGCGGGTGCTGACGGACGGGGACGCCCAGGTACTGGCGCTGCTCGGCGGCCGCCCCGCCGCCACTCCCGAACACCTCAGCCGTCTGATCCTCGGCCCCCTCGTCCAGCCCGGCCGCCACCACCTCATGGAGGCGCTCACCACCTACCTCGACACGGGCTCCGCGAACGCCGCCGCCCGCAGGCTCGGCCTCCACCCCCAGTCGCTGCGCTACCGTCTGCGCCGCATCAGCGACCTCACCCAGCGCGACCCACGCGACCCCTGGCAGCGCCTCACCCTGGACATCGCCCGGACCATCGCCCACTGAACAGCCCGGCGGCTCCCCGCCCGCCACCGGGCTGCTGAGGCTCACCCGGCCAGGGCGTAGCGAGGCACCTCCCGCTCGTCCCCGGGCACCCAACTGCCGTGCAGACCGAGCGGGACACGTACGGGCAGATGAATACGGGCGATCGGCTCACCGGTGAAGTCCAGGGCCGACAACAGCACCAGATCGGTGGCGCCGCGCTCCGGATCGAAGACGTACGCCATCACATATCCGTCGTCCTCGGCGGTGGGCGACCCGGCGGGGACGAACACGCCCTCACTGACGGCCCCGTACCGCCCGAACTCGTGCGCCTCGGAGGTGCCGCGCAGCAGATCGTGTTTGAGCAGCGCGTTACTGAACCCCTCGTCCGGCCGGGTGTCGCCGGGCCCGGCGGGTGGCGCGTAGAGCTCGACCGCGGCGGTGTACCCGTACCGGTAAGGACGCCCGCTGTAGCGGGGGTTGAGACGTGGGAACTCCTGGACACGGTCGTCGAGCCGGTCCTCGCGCAGCTTTCCGGCCGTCAGATCGACCGTCCAGCGGTCCAGTGTGGGGCGGCTGGTGCCGACATCCCTGATGTCGAAGCCCTCCGGGTGCCGGACGACGTCGATGACGACTTCACTGCCGTCTTCGTAGGCGTTGAGTGTGTGCCCCACCAGGCTCGGCGCGACCTCGAACCAGCGCACCGCACCCCCGGCCCGCGGCATCACGCCCACCCGCGCCGGGCGGTTGCCGTCCCAGACGAACGGGATCCCGGTGGGCAGATGAGCGGCGCTGAACACCACGGGCGAGTCGAAGAGGAGCACATGGCGGTCGGTCAGGGCGAAGTCGTGCATATAGGGGTTGCCCGGCACCTCGATGGCCGTGGCCCGCAGGACCACGCCGGACTCGTCCATCACGATGTGCTGGACCTGGTCGGAGCCGTAGCGGAAGGCCAGCGAATGCAGCTCACGGGTGCGAGGGTCGAAGAGGGAGTGGGCGTTGGCGCTGTAGCCCTGCGGTGTCGCCCCGAGCGCGCAGGGGCCGATCGTGTCCAGGTCGTAGGTGAGTTCGTACGGGCGTATCCCGCCCTCGATGAGTGCGAAGGTACGGCCCGCGAGACCGACGACCTGCACGTTGGGGGAGATGTCCATCAACTCGTCGACGGGCGTCCCGCGCCGTGGTTCACCGAGCCGGTCGGCGACCGCGGTGGAGCGGACCCAGCGGTTGCGGTACCACTCGGCGCGGCCGTCGCGGATCCGGACGCCGTGGACCATGCCCGCACCGAGGGTCCAGAGATGGGTGGCGGCGTCCTCGATGCCCAGTGGGTTGGGCCCGTTGCGCAGGTAGCGGCCATTGAGATGGGCGGGTAACCGGCCGGTGACGGGCAGGTCGTAGGCGGTGATCTCCTCGGTGACCGGAGCGAACGCCCCCGAGAGATAGCGGTTGCCGGTCATGAAGTCTGGCCCTCTTCGGTGGGGGAGGCGGAGTCGGCGGTGGCGGTGGCGGGCCGGGCGCTGAAGGCCTGCGCCACCGCCTTCATCAGCGTTTCGTAGCGGTGCGCGGCGGTGTCCGGGGGAAAGTGTCCGGCGATCTCCAGGCTCACCGCCCCGTGTGACGCGGCCCAGAGGATCTTCGCGATCTCCTGGGCGTCGCCCGGCCGGAAGGCCCCGGAGCCGATGCAGGCGGTCACGGCAGCGGTCGAGGCCTCAAATGCGGTCTCGGCGACGGCCAGTGCCTCGGCACTCGGCCGGAAGCCGGGGACGGCCTGCTCGAACATCACGCGGTAGTAGGCGGGTTCGGCCAGGGCGTGCTCCCGGTAAGCCGTCCCGAGGTTGCTCAGTCGTGTCAACGGGTCGGCCGCGGCAGGAACGCGCTCCTGCGCCCGGCGCAGCCGGGCGAACCCTTCCCGGTACAGGGCGTCGGCGAGCCCTTCCTTGCCTCCGAACATGGTGTAGAGAACCTTGGTCGACGAGCCGACCTCGGTGGCGATCCGTCGCATCGTCAGCGCGGCGGGACCCTCCGCGACCAGCAGGCTGATGGCGCGGTCGAGGATCGCGGTGCGCACGGCTTCCTGGCCGGCGCGCTGGGCATCCTGATAGAGCGTGCTCATGGGTAACAACGTACCCTGTGGGTAACATTGTTACCCGAGCGGGATCCCACCCCGGATCCCGCCGTATCAGCCGTCCTTGTTGGCCTTGAGTTTCCGCCACACCGCGCTCAGCGCTTCGAGGTCCTCCTGGTCGAGGAGGTCGGTGAACACCGGGGCCAGGCAGGCGCGTCGGGTGGCGTCGGCCTCTTCGAAGAGCTGGTGGCCCTCCGGTGTGAGGGACACCTCGACGGAGCGGGCGTCGCGGGCGGAGGGGGTGCGGGTGACCAGTCCGCGGCTCTGGAGGGCGTCCACGACACGGGAGACCTGGCTGCGGCTGAGCATGGTGCTGTTGCCGAGCACCGAGGCCGGGACCGGTTCCGGGCTGGAGGCGAGCCAGAGCATGACCTCGAACCAGGAGACCGGCAGGTCGTGGGCCTTGCTCAGGGCGCGGTCCACACGCTCGGTGAGGACGGTTCCGGCCCAGACCAGCCCGTAGAAGGCGTGATCGGCCACGGGCATCTCGGCCTGGGTGAGCTTCCTTTTCGCCATGCGGCAAGGCTACCGGTTGCGTGCATGCACACATAATGCTTATGGTGTGTGTACACGCACTTAACTCGCCTCGTTACGTCAGCCGAAAGGTTCGCCATGTCTTCCCCCTCGTCCAAGGTTGTTCTGATCACCGGTACGTCCTCCGGCATCGGCCTGGCCGCCGCGGTCGCCGCGGCGCGGGCCGGCTGGCGGGTGGTGGCGACGCTGCGCGACACCGGCCGCTCCGGTGCGCTGCGCAAGGCGGCAGAGGAAGCGGGGGTGGAGCTCGATGTCCGGCAGCTGGACGTCACCGACGAGAGCTCCGTCGCCGCCGCGGTCGACGGGGTGATCGCCGATCACGGCCGCCTCGACGCCGTGATCAACAACGCCGGTGCCGGACACCTCGGCACCCTGGAGAACGAGAGCGTCGCCGATGTGCGCGCGGTGATGGAGGTGAACTTCTTCGGCGTCCTCCATGTCTCGAAGGCGGCACTGCCGCATCTGCGGGCCACGGGTGGCCGTCTGATCACCGTCACCAGCGTCGGCGGGATCATCGGTCAGCCCTTCAACGAGGCGTACTGCGCGGCCAAGTTCGCCGTCGAGGGATACATGGAGAGCCTGGCGCCGGTGGCGGCCGGACTCGGTGTGTCCGTGTCCGTGGTCGAGCCCGGCGCCGTCGCCACCGAGTTCGTCAACAACATCGGGGTCGATCTGGCGGCCGAGGTGGCCGCCGCGGGGCCGTACGCGGACGCGCTGCAGGCGTACCTGGACCGCACCGTCGCACAGTTCCTCGGCAGTGCACAGACTCCCGCCGAGGCCGCCGGGGCCGTGCTGGAGGCGCTCACCGCGGACCGGCCCGCGTTCCGCCTCCAGACGTCGGACTGGGCACGCGAGTTCACCGGCACCAAGCTCACCGACCTCGACGGCTCGGCGGTGCTCGGCCTCACGGGTGGCTGGGTCGGCTGAGGGGGAATCAGAGGGAATCGGCGGCAGAAGATCAAGTCGAAGGGATTCCCGAGGGAAGTCCCCGGCGTGATTCCCGGGGAATTCCCATTGGTGTCGCTGTAATTGACTGCGGTGTGCGGCCGGGAAATGTTCCGCGACAGTTCGTCATCGGGGCGGCGGCAGTCGGCGCATCGGCTGTCCTGACCAGGACGGCGCCGGGGGCTAGTCGGCCCACCGGCCACTCCGGAAAGCTGTGCGCAGCACCTATTTTCCCTCTCCCCCTCTTCGCGGTCCGGTACGCGAGAGGAAAGGTGCCCGCTGTACCGCTCGCGAGCGGTGGTCCGGCGTGGTCGGGCAACTCCGTTCAGATATGCCCTGGTTGACGGATGGGGTGACGGGGAAGGGTGGGGTGTTACCCCGCGTTACACTTCGGGATTCGAGGTCGGGTGCCGGGCCGGGAAATGGAACGTTCCGGAGTGATACGGAACGAATTGAACTTTTCGGTACTGTCCGGAACGCCCGTCGGGTGACGGCGGTTCAGAGAGTCAACTCACAACTCACTTTCATATCGTTGTGACTTTGATTCTTGACGGTAGGGCCGCAGGTGGCGTTCACTTCAGCCGTTCTGGGCCGGTCAGGCGGCCCCTTTGGAGGTACCGGAAATGAATGCAATAATGCGGCGTGCCCTCACCGGCGCGGTGGCGCTTTCGCTCGCAGCACCCTTGGCGGCCTGCGGAAGCGATCAAAAGGATGCCGGTGCCGGCAAGGACTCCATAGGTCTGCTCCTCCCGGAGAGTAAAGCGGCCCGCTATGAGAAGTTCGACCGCCGTATCATTTCGTCGCGTATTGCATCGCTGTGCCTCGAATGCAAGGTCGAATACCACAATGCCGAGCAGCAGGTCGACGCTCAGAGGAGACAGTTCGACGCCCTGGTGAAGAAGGGCGTCAAGGTCATCATTCTGGACCCGGTCGACGCCGCGGCGTCCAAGAGCTGGGTGGATTCGGCCGCGAAGAAGGGCGTCAAGGTCGTCGCGTACGACCGGCTCGCCGAAGGCGATGTCGCGGCCTATGTCTCTTACGACAACGAGAAGATCGGCCGGCTCCAGGCGCAGGGGATTCTCGCCGCCCTCGGTTCCCAGGCGGCCGCCTCCGACGTCGTCATGATGAACGGCTCGCCGACCGACCCGAATGCACCGGCCTACAAGAAGGGTGCCCATGAGGTCCTCGACGGCAAGGTGCGCAAGATCGTCTACGAGAAGGACATCCCCAACTGGTCGGCGGCGACGGCCAAGAAGGAGATGACCGACGTCATCAACGCCCAGGGCGCGGAGGGCTTCGACGCGGTCTACTCGGCCAATGACGGTATGGCGGGCGGCATCGCCGCGGCACTCAAGTCTGCCGGGATCAAGGATGTTCCGGTCGGCGGCCAGGACGCCGAACTCCCCGCGCTGCAGCGGCTGGTGGCCGGAACCCAGTACTTCACCATTTACAAGGAAGTCAGGCCGGAGGCCGAAACCGCCGCCGAAATCGCCTTCCGTCTGCTGCGCGGCAAGAGCATCAAGTCCCTGACGACGACCACTGCCGACAGCAAGAGCAAGTCCGGTATCCCCGCCGAGCTGTTCAAGGCACAGATCGTCACCAAGAAGAACATGAAGAACACCGTGGTGCGCGACGGCGCCGTCCGGACCGACCTGCTCTGCGAGGACCTCGCCGACGCATGCAAGTCCGTCGGCCTGGAGTGACAAACGCTCAGTGAGCGCAGCATGAGGCAAGACGCGCCTGTCGGCGGCCGGTGATCGTGCGCCGGCCACCGACAGGCGCGGCCGTCAGCTGCCCGCCCGGCCACCCCGGCCGGGCCTCTCCTCAACCGCGGCGGTTCCCCCTCGTCGCAGCCAGTCGTGCGCGGCCTGTGCCGTGAACTCCCCCTGGCCGCCCTTGAACAGCAGTCCGGCGCGGGCGAACGCCGGGTCGTCGACGGTGCCGGCCACATAGGGGACGGCGATGCACCGCATCCCCGCCCGGTGTGCCGCGAGCGCACCGGGCGCCGCATCCTCCAGCACCACACAGTCCGCGGGAGCGACACCCAGTCGGCGCGCGGCCTCCAGGAACACATCCGGCTCCGGCTTGCCGTGCGCCACCTCCTCGGCCGACACGACCGTGGTCAGCAGCGCATCGAGCCCGGTACCGGCCAGCACCGCCTCGATCGCGGCCCGCGACGAGCCGGACGCCACCGCCATCGGATGCCCGGCCGCCGACAGCCGCTCCACGAAGACGCGCATCTCGGGAAAGACCTCGGTGTGCGCCCGCGCCAGCTCCAGATAGGCGCGGTTCTTGCCGGCCAGCAGCTCCTCGACCGGGGCGTCGAGGCCGAACTCCCGGCGGAGCGTCTCCAGCGTCTCGCGGGTGCCGATGCCGATGAAGCGGGTGTGGTGCTCCCAGCTGAAGTCGGGCACGCCGTGGTCGGCCAGCAGCCGGCGTCCCGCCTCGTAGTAGTTCGGCTCGCTGTCCACCAGGGTGCCGTCGAGATCGAAGATCACCGGAGCGGGCGGGACGGACGTGACCGGGGAGGCGGGCGAGGTGCTCATGCCCACCAGGATGCCAAGCGGCGGCTCACCGCGGCCCGGCGCCGCCGCCCACCGCCTCGACCAGCGGCAGCATCCGGTGCGGCACCCGCTCCCGCAACGCCATCTCGGTACGGGTGCGGACCACGCCCGGCAGGCTGATCAGCTGCTGGATCACATCCTCCAGATGGGCCGCGTCCCGTGCCACCACCCGGGTCAGCAGATCCCCGCCGCCGGTCGTCGAGAACGCCTCGATGATCTGCGGCACCTCCGCCAGTGCGTCGGCCACCTCCTCCAGATGCCCCTGTGTGACCTCGATGTGGACGAAGGCGAGGACGGGGTGGCCGAGCGCGGCGGGGGACAGCCGGGGGCTGTAGGCGGTGATCACGCCGTCCCGTTCGAGGCGGTCGAGACGCGCCTGGACGGTCCCGCGGGCGACGCCGAGGAGGCGGGCGTACTCCCGGACGCTGGTGCGCGGCTGCTCCAGCAGCAGCCGCAGGATCTTGGCGTCCAGGGCGTCCACGGCCATGCTCAACATCTCCTCACGGGGGCTGTCAGGAGCTGTCACCCTCGGTCACGCTCCCGCCCATTGGCCTCCTCTCGGCGTACATGGAGGCCATGAGACTGTACCAATGGCACAGCATCCATGGCCTGTGTTGAGCAATCTGCCGAAGTGATGCTGTGATGGCCCCGTCGATGGCGCTGCGGATCCCGCGGCGCCTTTTTCATGCGGACATGTCGAAGGGGCGGAAGCTGTGCTGAAGAGGGTGTTCGTGGCTCCGGATCCAGGGCTGCTGCGGCTGCGCGGCGCCACTCGGTCCGTCCTCGGCATCGGCCTGGCGGTCATGGTGTGCGGGCTCACCGGCCACTCGCTCGTCGCGGCCATCACCGGCGGGCTCGCCGCGCTGCTCGCGCTCTTCACGGTCACCGACACCACGGTCCGCGGCCAGATGACCACCACCGCGCTGCTGCCCGCGGTCGGCTTCCCGGTGCTCGCCGCCGCGGCGGTGCTGCATGATCACCCGGTGGCGCGGGACGCGGTCTTCGTCGCCGTCGTGGGCGCGGGGGTCTACGCCCGCCGCTGGGGGCCGCGCGGTCATGCCCTGGGCGTGTTCGCGTTCATGACCTTCTTCGCGACGCAGTTCCTGCACACGGTGCCGTCCCAGCTGCCCGAGCTGTGCACCGCGGTCACCCTCGCACTGCTCGCCTCCTCCACCGTCCGCTTCGCCGTGTGGTGCTACGAGCTCCGGCTGCCTCAGGTGGCCGTGCCCGTCCCGCAGGGGGCGAGGGGGCTGGCCCGGACGACCACCCGCCAGGCGATCCAGGCGACCGCCGGCAGCACCTTCGCCCTCCTCGTGGGCCAGTTGCTCTCCGAACAGCGGTGGTACTGGGCGGTGGGTGCCACATGGTGGATCTTCGTGAACACCACCTCGCGCGGCGAGACCCTGGTCCGGGGCTTCCGCCGGGCCCTCGGCACGGTGCTCGGCATCGGCATCGGGCTGGTCGTCGCCGTCCCGCTGCACGGAGCGCTCGTCCCCACGATGGCCCTCGTCGCGGTCTGCGTGTTCGGGATCTTCTACACGGCCGCGGTCTCGTACACCTGGATGATGCTCGCGGTGACGCTGATGGCCGGGCTGCTGTACGGGCTGCTGGGAGTGCTGGATCCCGCGCTGCTCGCGCTGCGGCTCGCCGAGACCGGTGTGGGGGCGCTCGGCGCGGCCCTGGCCGTGCTCCTCGTGCTGCCCGTCACCACCCACGCCACCACCGACGCCTGGATCCAGCGTGCCCTGCGCTGTGTCCACCAGTGCACCGCCGAGGCCGCCGCCCGCCTCGCGGGCTCCACGACCGCGGACCCCGCCCCGCACGTCGCCGAACTCGCGCCCTTGCTGAGCCGGGTGCGGCTCTCGCTCGCCCCGCTGGTGCACCCCCTCAGCCCGCTGCGCGCCCGTAAGGCACGGGCCCGTCAGGTGCTGTCGCTGCTCGACGACTGCGCCCGTGAGGTCCGCGGGCTGGCCTCCATCGCCGCCGACCCGGAGGCCTCCCACGACGCCCGGCTCACCGCCGCCTGCCAGCGCGTGGAGGCCGCCGTCGAGGCCCTCACCACACCACGCAGCACACGCCACACGGCGGCCGCCGCCGTCGCGGTGTCCCAGCCTCCCGCGGCGGAACCGGCGCTGGTCCATCTGCACGGCCTGGAGCGGGCGCTGGCCGAACTCTCCGCGCCCCTGCGGAGCTCCCCGCGCTCCCCGCTGGTCGACGCCTGACCCGCGCGCACCGCGCACGGACGGTCCGCCCACGCGCCCTGTGGCGTCCCGAGCGCCCTGTGGCGTGCGTACGTCAGGGGCCCGAGGGCGGGAACCGGCCATCGCCCGGGGCGCCCCGCCCGTGACTGTTAGCGTCGCCGCAGCACCTCAACGGGCAGGCGGACGAAGGGCGGACCAGTGGGGACGAGCGTCAACGGCCGGCGGGCGTACATCGGATCGTTCACCACGGCCGGCGGCCTCGGCATCACCACCGCGGCCGTCGACCCGGAGTCCGGCGCCCTCACGCCCCTGTACTCCACCGACGCCGTCCCCAACCCCTCCTACCTGGCGCCGAGCCCCGACGGCCGGCACCTCTACGCGGTCAGCGAGACCCCGGACGGCGCCGCGGCCGCCTTCGCCCTCACCGCCCGGGGGCCCGAGCTGCTCGCCCCCGCCGTCCCCGTGGACGGCGCCGACCCCACCCACCTCACCCTGGCCGACGGCCGGCTCATCACCGCCAACTACAGCTCCGGCAGCGTCAGTACGCTCCCCGTACGGGACGACGGCACGCTCTCCGGCCCCGCCACCGTGCTCGCCCACCAGGGCAGCGGCCCGCGGACCGACCGCCAGGAGGGCCCGCACGCCCATGCCGTGATGCCCGACCCCAGCGGCCGCTGGCTGCTCAGCGTCGACCTGGGCACCGACTCGGTGCGCAGCTGCGCCCTCGGCACCGGCGACGGGACGCTGACCGTCCACGCGGAGGCCCGGCTGCGGCCCGGCAGCGGCCCGCGCCACCTCGCCTTCCACCCGCGCGGCGACCGTGCCTACGTCATCAATGAACTCGACCCGACGGTGACGGTCTGCCGCTGGGACGCCGGCCGGGGTGTGCTGACGCCGCTGGGGGAGACCCGCCTCCTCCCGGACGGGGCCGCCGAGGGCTCCGCTTCCAACGACTCGGCACGGAGTGGAGGCGGAACGCAGGGGAGCGGCACCTTCCCCTCCGAACTGGTCCTCTCCCGGGACGGCCGCTTCGCCTGGGCCGCCAACCGGGGCCATGACAGCCTCGCGGTCCTCTCCCTCGGCGCGTCCGGTGACACCGCAGCTCTCGTCACCACCGTTCCCTGCGGCGGCCATTGGCCCCGCGACCTGGCACTCCACCCCGACGGCCGGCACCTCTACGCCGCCAACGAGCGCTCCGGTGACGTCACCTGGTTCACCGTCGACCCGGCAACCGGCATCCTGGTCAGGACCGGATCCGTCCAGGCACCGGCCGCCTCCTGCGTGGTCTTCGGCTGAACCTGCGCCGGGACCGCCTCACCCCTGCGGAAAGCGCCCGCCGAAGTACACCTGGGTCTCGGTGACCCGGCCGTCCCGCACCGTCATCACCTCGACATTGCGATGGCACTCGCCCGTCGTCAGCTCGTATGCGTACCGGACATAGACCTGCTCGTCATCGATGGCCACGGCATCGAGGATCTCCTGCCGGCGCAGCCGGTCCGCCGTGGGGAAGCAGATCTCCAGGAACGCGGCCTTGTCGAGGTGATCGTCCTGCGGGCTGGTGAAGACGAAATCCTCGGCGAGCAACCGGTCCATGGCCGCGCGGTCCTGGGCGAGATAGGCCGCGAAGGCGGCGCGGACGACATCGACGTGCGACATGAACTTCCCTCCGTGGGCGGCCCGCTCGCCCAGGAGGACGAGCGGCCGGCGACCGGTCTCTCCAGGACGTCAGGGTGACGGGGCGAGGACGCAGAACTCGTGGCCCTCCGGGTCGGCCAGGCACGTCCACGGGACGTCGCCCTGGCCGAGGTCGAGGTCGGTGGCGCCGAGGGCCCGCAGCCGGGCCACCTCCGCTGCTTTGTCGTCACCGGGGTACGGCAGCAGGTCAAGGTGGACGCGGTCCGGCACGGTCTGCACGCCGGGCGTGCGGAGGAACTCGAGGTACGGGCCGGCACCCTTGGCGGAGCGCAACACCGCCTGATCGTCAGTCACCTCGTGCGGGGTCCAGTCCATCGCCTCACCCCAGAACCGGGCCATGGCCCGCGGATCCGCGCAGTCGACCACCACCGCGGCGATCGGCCCGGTGTCCCGGTAGATCTCCCGAGGCTCCAGCACGCAGAACTCGTTGCCCTCCGGGTCGGCGAGGACAGTCCACGGCACGTTGCCCTGGCCCACGTCGGCGGGTGTCGCACCGAGCGCCTGGAGGCGCGCGACCAACTCCGCCTGATGGGCCGCGGAGGTGGTGGCGAGATCGAGGTGCACACGGTTCTTTGTTGCTGTCTTGGGTTCAGGGACGGGAACGACGTCGATGCAGACGGCGACCGGGTCCGGCCACACGGGGCCGCCGGCGGGGCCGACATAGGTGGTCACGCCGGGGCTGTAAGCACTCCAGCCGAGCGCCTCCGCCCAGAACCGGCCGACCGCCGACGCATCAAGGGCCTTGATGTTCACCTGAACAGGTCGCAGTGCCATGCCGGCGATCCTATGCGCCCGCTCTGCAACGTCACCGGATGCCCGGACTCATCGGTCGGCGCGCCAGGGGTACGGCAAGCGCCCTGTGGGCGTCTCTCGCGGGCGTACCGCCCTCCGCCCGCCGTCACCGTGAACTCCGCCCTTCCGGGCCGTCTGACGGGCGTCTGTGCCGCTCAGAGAGGAATCGGACGTATCGCCTCCGCCCGGACACGGCGAAGGGCCGCCCCGCGCGCTGCGCGAAGACGGCCCTTCGGAAAACGGTGTCCGGTCCCGGAGGGACCAGGGGCCCGGCGGCTCAGGCCCTAGCGGACCGGAACCCCCTGCGCCTGCGTCGGCAGGGTGATGCCCACCGCCGCCGCGTAGTTCGAGAGCACCAGGCGGCCCACCGTGCCGTAGGCGCCCAGCGCCTCGGCCGAGGCGCAGCCCGCCTCCGCCGCGGCTGCTTCCAGAAGGCCGTCGGTGATCTCCGGGCCGATCAGGTAGGGGGCCAGCGCCAGCTGCTGCGAACCGGAGCCCCGCAGCTGCTCGGCGGTACGGGAGATCGCGCCCTCCTCGTCCAGGGCGGCGGCCAGCACCGGCACCGCGAGCCGCGCGGAGAGCAGCATGCCGGTGATCCCGGCGGCCTGTACGGCCTCCTCGCCGCCCACGGTGGCGAGGATGATGCCGTCCGCCGCCGTGGCGACCGTGAACAGCCGGGCACGGTCCGCCCGGGCAAGACCGGCCTCGGACAGCCGGACGTGCAGTGCCTCGGCGAGCAGCGGGTGCGGGCCGAGGACATCGGTCAGCTCGGCGCCGGAGCCGCTGTTCATCATCGCCTGGCGTATCCGGCGCAGCAGGGCGCTGTCCGGTCCGGCCAGCAGCGGCACCACGACGGCGGCGGGGCCGGGGTCGGGCTGTCCGTCGGCGCCCACCCGGTCCTTGTGCTCGGCGGCGGCGCGCGCCAGTACGGCCTCCAGGGACGGGAACTCGTCGTCGCCCCCGTCGACATAGCCGATCCGGGCGTCGAGGCCCGGGAGTTCGGAGCGGGCGATGCTGGAGACCTCCTCCGCCAGGCTGCGCGAGGCGGCGGAGGGGGAGCCCGGTACGGCCAGCACCAGGGCGGGAGCGCCCTCGGGTGCGGCGAGCGGCTCCGGCTTGCGGTGGCGGCCGGACTGCCGTCGCGGCATTCGTACGGGCAGACCGGGTGCGGCTCCCGGGCTCGGGGAGGCGGCGTCAAAATCGGGCGAGCCAGGTGCGGGCCCAGTGGGGGAACTCATGGCGTCGCATGCTAACGCCTCCGACCGCCCTCGCGCGGAGGGAGGGTTCGGTGGAGCGGTATCCGTCCCGATTTATCCCGCGCGTCACCCCGGCGCAGGCCGTGTGATCTGCAACAACTTCCGATCGGTGGGCAGCGTCAGCCGGTCGCGGGCCAGTGCTGCGGCGATGGCCAGCGACCCGTCGAGCGGGCTGCCGGCGGCGGCTGCCGTACGGGCGTCCGGCAGCCGCTCGGCGAGAGCCGTACGCAGCGGAGCCAGCAGGGGCTCGCCCATGTGGAACAGCCCACCGGTACAGGCCACTGTGGTGCCGGCGCCCGGCGGGCAGACCGCGGCCGCGGCATCGGCGATATGACCCGCCGCGGCACGCAGGACGCCGAGGGCCACCGTGTCGTCCTCGGCGGCGCAGCGGGCGACCTCCGGGGCGAACGAGGCCAGTACGGCGGGCCGGTCGGGGCGTGGGTAGAGCGCGCCGGGCAGCCCGGTGACCGGCCCGAACACCGCTTCCGCGCGCGCCAGCAGGGCGGCCGAACCGCCCGGTCGTCCGTCGTACGCCCGCAGCGCGGCCTCCAGCCCGGCGCGGCCGATCCAGGCGCCGCCGCCGCAGTCACCCAGCAGATGGCCCCAGCCGTCCGCGCGGCGCCAACCGCCCGCCGGGGTCAGGTCGGTGCCCAGGGCGATCATGCCGGTGCCCGCGGCGATCACCGCACCGGGCCGCTGGCCCAGCGCCCCGGCGTACGCGGTGACCGCGTCCGCGGCGAGCGCGAGCCGCCGCACCCCGAACGCGGTCGCCAGCGCGTCCGGCAGCCGGGCGCGGAGCTCCTCGCCCAGCGTGGCCATCCCGGCCGCTCCCACGCACACCGCGGCGAACCCGTCGGCCCCGGTTTCCCGCGCCAACTCGGCTGCTGCGGGCAGTAGTTGGGACAGCAGATGCTCCGCGTCGATGCCCGCGGGGCCGGTGCGTACCGGCTCGTCCGAGGCCCGGACGGCCAGCGGCCGGGCCTCGGCGTCGTCGGCGCGTGCGACGGCGATCCGCAGCCCCGAGCCGCCCGAGTCGACGCCGAGGACATGGCCGGCCCCGAGGGTGTCCGGGCCGCGGCCGGCCGGCTCACCCAAAGCCGCGGGCGTCCTGCTTGAGGGCGGTGTCGACGGTCAGGGCCGTGGCGACGACCAGGCTCAGCAGCGGGTCGGGCAGCTGCTGGTGGATCTGCAGGACGTAGTTGTCCGCGGACGTGAACATCGTCTTGGCGAGGCCCTCCCAGGTCTTGGTGATCCGGGCGACCTCGGTGTCGGCGTGGTCCACGATGGCGAAGTTCCAGGCGCGCCAGTTCTCGGCCTTGATGGCGCCGATCTGCTGGCCGTTGACCATCATCGCGAAGTTGATCTTCCCGATGGCGTTCTGCTGCACGATCTCGCCGACCGGCGAACCGTCCGGACGCTGCACGATCACCTTGGACTTGATGAACTTCGCGGGCCGGGTCAGCACCAGCTGCGGCTGGCCGTACGCGTCCCGGATCTCCAGCTTGTGGGTCATGTACTGATCGAGGCTGGAGACGACGCGGAGCACCTTCTTGGCCGTGCTCTGACCGACCTGGACGACCGCGCCCAGGGTGTTGCCGTGCTGGTCGAAGACGCCGTACTCGTTGGTGACCTCGATGAGCTTGGCCTTCTGGTTGACCACCAGCACCGGTTCGGTGAACAGGGTGCCGCCGCCCGGACCGCCGGGCGCCACGCCGGCCTGCTGCTGCACCTGCTGCTGTACGGCGCCCGGCTGCGCTCCCGGCGGGCCCGCCATCGGCTGCTGTCCGTACGGCTGCTGCATCGGCTGGCCGGGCGCGTACTGGCCGGGCGCCTGCTGGCCGGGCGCCTGCTGGGGGTAGCCATAACCCTGGCCGTGCGGTGCGCCGCCCTGCTGCGGGCCCGGATACGGGGCCTGGCCCGGTGTCTGCGCGGGCTGCTGCGGAGTGAATTGCTGCGGGGGCTGCTGTGGAGCGAACTGCTGCGGCATCTGCTGCTGCGGGGGCTGCTGGGTGGCCTGCTGCTGAGGCGCCTGCTGGGCCTGCTGGGGGCCCGGCTGGGGTGCCCCGCCCTGGGCCGGCGCCGCGGCCTGTTGTCCCGGGTGGGTGTGCTCCGTCCACTGGGACCCGTCCCACCAGCGAAGTTGGTGGGGGGTGCCCTGAGGATCGGCGTACCAACCCGCAGGGATGTTCGCATTCGTCATGCGGGGCACACTATCGCCCGGTGTCAGGGCAGCCTCCAGTCGACGGGCTGTGCGCCCTGCCGCACCAGGAGGTCGTTCACCCGGCTGAAGGGCCGTGAGCCGAAGAAGCCCCGGTCGGCGGACATGGGGGAGGGGTGGGCGGACTCGACGGCCGGCAGATCGCCGAGCAGCGGCCGCAGATTGCGTGCGTCGCGCCCCCACAGCACCGACACCAGCGGGCGTCCACGCGCCACCAGTGCCCGGATGGCCTGTTCGGTGACCTCCTCCCAGCCCTTGCCGCGGTGTGCGGCGGGCTTGCGGGGAGCCGTGGTCAGCGCCCTGTTCAGCAGCAGTACGCCCTGCCGGGTCCACGGTGTCAGATCGCCGTTCGAGGGGCGGGGGAGCCCGAGGTCGGAGTGCAGCTCGCGGAAGATGTTCTCCAGGCTGCCGGGCAACGGGCGGACGTCCGGCGCCACGGAGAAGCTGAGCCCGACCGCATGCCCGGGCGTGGGATAGGGGTCCTGCCCGACGATGAGGACCCGCACCTCGTCGAAGGGCTGCTGAAAGGCGCGCAGCACGTTGTTGCCGGCCGGGAGATAGGTGCGTCCCGCGGCGATCTCCGCCCGCAGGAAGTCACCCATCGCGGAGATCCGTCCGGCAACGGGCTCAAGTGCCTTGGCCCAGCCCGCTTCGACAATGTCTTGGAGAGGTTGTGCAGCCACGGGATCACCCTACTGGCCGCGGCCCCCTCCCCTTCAACCGATGGCCCGCGCTCCGGCCACCCGGAGCGGCGGGAGGCCCCAACTACCCTGCCCCACCGCTCCGTTCCCCGGTGCTCCGGCCGCTTCCCCGCCCTCCACCTTCCTCCGTCTTCCTCCCCCTCAGGCAACGGCGGCCGCCCGCACGCACAGCACATCCGGCAGATGGGAGGCGAGCTGCTGCCAGCTGTCGCCGTCGTCCGCGCTGGCGTAGACCTCGCCGTTGCGATTGCCGAAATACACCCCTGCGGGGTCGCTGTCGTCGACGGACAGCGCGTCCCTGAGCACCGTGCCGTAATGGTCCTCGTCCGGCAGTCCCGCGCTCAGCGGCTCCCAGCTCCGGCCGGCGTCGCCGGTGCGGTAGACCCGGCAGCGGTGCTCGGCCGGCACCCGGTCGATATCGGCGGTGATCGGGAAGAGGTAGGCGACATCCCCCGTGCGCGGATGTGCGGCGACCGCGAAGCCGAAGTCCGAGGGGAGTCCGCTGCCGATGTCCGTCCACTGCGCGCCCGCGTCATCGCTGCGGTAGACGCCCCAGTGGTTCTGCAGATACAGCCGGTCGCGGTTGACCGGGTCCTGCGCGATCTTGTGGACGCACTGGCCGAACTCCGGATGCTGATCCGGCAGGAAGACCGCCTTCACGCCCTTGTTCGACGGGGCCCAGCTGGCGCCCCCGTCACGGCTACGGAAGACCCCGGCGGCCGAGACGGCGACGGTGACCGCGTCGGCGTCCCGCGGGTCGGTGATCACCGTGTGGACGGCCAGCCCGCCGCCGCCCGGCACCCATTGCTCCCGGCTCGGGTGGTCCCACAGCGCCCGTACGAGCTCGAAGGTCTCGCCGCCGTCCTCGGAGCGGAACAGCCCACCGGGCTCGGTGCCCGCGTAGACCACATCGGGCGCGGCGGGCCCGGCCGGATGCAGCTGCCACACCCGCTCCAGCGAAGTCCCGGTGTCCGGCGGGTACTTGACCGCGGGGCGGGAGGGCTCGTGCCAGGTCTCGCCCAGGTCGTCGGAGTGGAACACCGACGGGCCCCAGTGGGCGCTGTCGGCACCGGCCAGCAGCCGGGGCGTCGCGCGGCGGGTGTCGATCCCGAGGGAGTACACCGCCTGCGCGGGGAAATGCGGACCGCTCAATTCCCATTCACCGTGCCGCCGACGGCCGATGAAGAGCCCTTTGCGCGTGCCCACCGCGAGTAGTACGTCAGTCATGCCGGAACACCTCCGGGACGCCGTTGTCTCAGATGTGGCAAGTCTGCACCCGACCACTGACAATGGCGTCCCGGCACGCATCCGTGCAGGTCGGACGGTGCGGCACCCGCTCTCGCCCGCGGACGCCGCAGGCCCTCCGGAGGCCTCAGACGGCCCGGTGGTACTGCTGCGGCAACGTGATCTCCGCACCCAGTTCCCGCGCCGCGTGCTGCGCGAAGCTGGGGGAGCGCAGAAGCTCACGGCCGAGCAGCACGGCGTCCGCCTGACCGTCCGCGATGATCTTCTCGGCCTGCCGCGCCTCGGTGATCAGGCCGACCGCGCCCACCGCCAGGCCGCTCTCCTTCTTGACCCGCTCCGCGAACGGCACCTGGTAGCCGGGCCCCGTGGCGATCTTCGCATCGGGCGCGTTGCCGCCCGAGGAGGTGTCCAGCAGGTCGATGCCGTGCTCCCGCAGATCACGGGCGAAGCGCACGGTGTCGTCGGCCGTCCAGCCCTCGCGCGCGTCGCTCTCGTCCTCGGTGAGCCAGTCGGTCGCCGAGATCCGGAAGAAGACCGGCAGTTCGTCGGGCCAGACCGCCCGTACGGCGTCCACGACCTCCAGCGCGAACCGCGTCCGGTTCTCGTACGAGCCGCCGTACTCGTCGGTGCGCCGGTTGGTGAAGGGGGAGAGGAACTCATTGATCAGATAGCCGTGCGCACCATGGATCTCGACCACCTGGAAGCCGGCCGCCAGCGCCCGCCGCGCCGACGCGCCGAACTGCGCGACGAGCTCACGGATCTGCGCCACGGACAGCTCCGCCGGCGTCGTGAACCCGTCGTCGAACGGCACCGGGCTCGGCGCGACCGGCTCCCAGCCGTGCCGCTGACCGGGGAGGACCGGGGCGCCGCGGTTCACCCAGGGGCGTTCGGTGGAGCCCTTCCGGCCGGCGTGGGCGATCTGGATGCCGGGAACGGTTCCCTGCGCCTTGAGGAAGTCGGTGATACGCCGGAACGCCTCGGTCTGGGTGTCGTTCCACAGCCCGAGGTCGTACGGGCTGATACGGCCCTCGGGGCTCACCGCGGTCGCCTCCGCGAGGATGAGGCCGGTTCCGCCCGCTGCTCGCGCGGCCAGGTGCTGGAAGTGCCAGTCGCCGGGCGCCCCCTCTGCCGGGCCGTCGGGCGCCGCGGAGTACTGGCACATCGGCGCCATCCAGAGGCGGTTGGGGACGGTCAGCGAGCGATGGGTGATGGGCTCGAACAGTGCGCTCACAGCAGGCTCCTGTACCTGAAGATGAACGGGTACCGACCGGAACCCGCCCTCATACGATAGGCGTCGTACTACGGTGGATGTCAAACTACGACGCTTCTCGTACAATGAGCGGGCGGGTCGGTGCGCCAGGCCCTACCGCGTCCCGCAGAAGGAATCAGGAGCCGTCATGCCGACCGATACGACCTCCCCGCGTACCCCGTCGGGCGCCCGCTCGCTGGAGCATCCGGCCCGCGAGGACATCCGGCTCGCCGACGTGCTGCATGCGCTCGCCGACCCCATGCGCCTGCGGATCGTCTGCACCCTGGCGGCCGCCGAGGGCGAGCTGAACTGCGCGGACATCGAGCTCCCGGTCAGCAAGTCGACCTGTACCCACCACTTCCGGGTGCTGCGCGAGCACGGCGTCATCCAGCAGCTCTACCGGGGCACGGCCAAGCTGAACGGACTGCGCCGGGCCGACCTGGACGAACTGTTCCCCGGCCTGATCGACGGCGTCCTCCGGGGGGCGGACCTGCAGGCCCGCCGCCTCGGGGAGGAGTGACAGGCCCGGGTCCGGTACGGCGCCTCACCTGCGGACGCATGCGGTCCGCCCGTGGATCCGGGTGATCGGCTCGCCCGCGCGCCTAGCTGATCGGTCCGCCCGAGCGACCGGCTGAGCGATCCGCCGCGTACCCAGCCGATCGGCTCGCCCGCGACCCAGCTGAGTGATCCGCCCGCGCCCCTGGCCGCCCTGCCCGCGGTTTCCGCCGCTCCGCCCGCGGTTTCAGCCGATCTGCCCCGCCGAGCGCGCCGCGTCCAACAGCCCTGTCCAGTCCGGCAGCTTGACGGTGCCACGGCCCAGTCCGCGGCCCCACTCCGCCTCGGCGGCCTCGATGGCGAGCCAGCCCGGCCACGGAACCGGCCGCTGCCCCGCCCGGGTCAGTGCCTCCACCGGCTCCCCGGCCGTTGCGCGCTCCGCCAGTCCGGGGGCGTCCGCCAGCAGGGACAGCGCGGTCTCCTTCGCGCACGGCCGGTTCGTACCGATCACCCCCGTGGGGCCCCGCTTGATCCAGCCCGCCACGTACACACCCGGGAGCGGCGCCCCGTCCCGCAGTACCCGCCCCGCCAGATGCGGCACCGTCCCCGTCGTCTCGTCGAACGGCAGACCGGGCTGCGGCGTCCCCCGGTAGCCGACCGAACGCAGTACCAACTGCCCCTCGATCTCCTCGAATTCACCGGTCCCCACGACCCCGCCGCGCCCGTCGGGCGCCGTCCGCTCGAACCGGACCGCACGCACACCGGTGGCGTCCCCCAGCATTTCGACGGGCCGCAGGAAGAACCGCAGATGAATCCGGCGCCGACGGCGCGCGGGGGACGAGGCGGGCCCCGCGTCCGGGCTCTCCGGGCCCGCCGCCTGCCGCTCCGCCCAGCCGCGCAGCACCTCGACATTCCGCCGCGCCACCGCGGGCAGCTCGCCCGGGTCCCGGTACGCGGGATCGTGTGCCAGCTCCTCGGGCCGTACCAGCACGTCCGTATCCGGGAGCGAGCCCAGCTCCCGTAGTTCCTTGGTCGTGAACTTGGCCTGGGAAGGGCCGCGCCTGCCGACCATCCACACGTCCTCGACGCGGCTGTCCGCGAGCGCGCTGAGCGGCCCCTGCGGCATATCCGTCGCGGCGAGTTCGGCGGCGCCACGGGACAGCATCCGAGCCACGTCCACCGCCACATTCCCCACCCCGATCACGAGGGCGGACCTGGCCGCGAGGGTGAAACGGAGCGCGGCCGCATCCGGATGCGCGCTGTACCAGGCGACGAACTCGGTCGCCGGGTGGCTGCCGGGCAGCTCCTCGCCGGGGATGCCCAGATGCCGGTCGGTGGCGGCGCCCACACAGAACACCACCGCATCGAAGATCTGCCGCAACTCCTCGACGCCCAGCCCCGGCGCCCCCACCTCGACGTTTCCCAGGAAGTGGGCCTTGGGGTGCTCCAGCACCGTGCGCAGATTGTTCTGCAGCGACTTGATCTTCTCGTGGTCCGGCGCGACGCCGTAGCGCACCAGACCGTACGGGCAGGGCAGGCGGTCCAGGACGTACACCTCGATGTCCGGTACGGCCTGCTGCTCGATCAGGGACTGGGCGGTGTAGACGCCGCTGGGCCCGGAACCGATCACTGCGACACGAAGCACGAGTGGCCCCTTCCGCGGAATACCCCCAGGATCGCACCGGCGGGCGCGCGGCGGGAGATGCGCTATCGGGGTTGCTCCCCGTGGGATGAGCGTGCCGCGCTACTGGGCCGGGTGAGCTGGGGGCTAGGTTTTCAATGTGTCGGAAAGTGACTTTTATACCGTTAATCACCGATATGAAGCCCAGGGCGCGCCCTTGGAGTGGCCCACGTGGGAGCTGCAGGCGCACGGCTCCGCCGCGCCCGCCCCCGACCCCGCCGCCCCGGACGAACCGGCCGGCTCCCACGGCCCCGGGTGCCCGCTGCCCCGGCTCGACCCGCTGGGCCCCTGGTGCAGCGCCCGGCTGACCTTTGCCGACGGCGCCCGGGTCGATGTCCTCGTGACGGTCTCCGACGACCACATCACCGTCGAGGACGTACGGGCCGACCCACCGCTGACGCTCGACGGCCTCGCCGACCTCGCCCGCTGGATCGAGGGCCCCCTGGACGATGCCTTCCGGGCGGCCACCGGGCGCCCGCGCAAGACCCGGCCCACACCCCGGCAGGCCGGTCCGGCGGACGCCACACCGGAACGGGCCGGCGGACCGCAGGCCGGGCCACAGCCGGACCCGGCGCGTGGCGCGGCACCCGAGCCGATGCGCGGCCCGCGGCAGTCGTCGCCCCACGGGCCGACGGGGCACCTCCGGCCCACCACGGCCGGACCGGCGCCGGGGCACGATCCGGAAGCGGAACCGACGGCCGCCGGAACGGGGGCAGCGGCAGCGGCGACGGAGAGCGCGACGCCTTTGACGGGTGAGGCGGCGGAGGCGGGGGCGATGGGGGCGGGACTGCCGGGAGCGGGACCGGCGGGCGCGGGGCCGATGGGCGCGGGGCCGACGGGTGCGACCGGCCTCGCCCATGGTGAGGGCGTACTGCACCGGACGGCCACGGGAACCGGCACCGGCTACCCCGCCGACCCGCCTGCCGGCCTGTCCGCCGACTCTCCTGTTGAGCAGATCTCCGGGCAGGCCTCCGAGGAGACCTGCGAGCGAGCCTCCGGGCAGGGCTCCGAGCAGCCAGTCCCCTCTGCATCGTCCGCGCCGTCCTCGCCCGCTGCGCCGTCCTCGCCCGCTGCGTCGTCCACGTCCGTCGCGTCCTCCACGTCCGCCGCGCCGTCGACGCCCCCCGACGCCTCGCCGCCGTCCCCGCCATCCGCTTCCGCCACACCGGCCGAGCGCGCCCGCTCCGCCGTCCTCGCCCGGACGCGGACCGGTGAGCGCCGCAAGATCGCCGCGGACGCGTACCGCCAAGCGCAGCGGGAGGGGCGCGATCCGGTGCTGGCCGTCATGCTCGCCACCGGCCGGAACCGCCGCAGATCGCTTCGGCTGATCGCCGGCGCCCGCGACGAGGGTCTCCTGACACCACGTCACAACAAGCGTTAGGGCCTGTCTCCCCGATCTCCGTGGGCCGCCGCTTGTGGCGGCTGGTGCCGAGCCGCCGCAGGCCCACGGGGACCGGGGAGACAGGCCCTGGTGGGCCACCACCTTCGCCTGTATCCGCTGCATGCGTCGCCCGATCTCGGCGCCCTGCTGCTCGATGACCTCGTTCGCTATTTCCTACGCGACTTCCTACGCGACTTCCTCCATGGCGCGTTGTTGCCCTGCGAGAGCACATCCGCCGTCATGGAGACCGCGCCCTGATGGCGGGCGATCGCCAAATTCAGGAAGAGCAGGTCGAACCGCGCGCCGCCCGCCGTCCGTCGTCCGCCGCCCGCAGCCGGTCGAGCTGGGCGGCGGTCGCCCTCCCGGGCATGTCCCGTGGTGGTGATGCCTGCACCGTGTGCCGCCCGGCATGGCCGCACAACCAGCCCTCCATGGCGCCGATTTCGGGCCCGGATCGCAGCGACCACCCCTCCACCGCCCGGGAAGTGAGCCACGGTCACTCAACGTCCAGCCTCAGCCCGGCTACCGCTGACCGCCCCGCACCGGTCCCGGTGTCCGCGTCCCGCCGGGTGCCCCCTCGTCCGGCGGGACCCCCGACTCCCATGCGAGCCCGTAGCGCTGGAGCAGTTCGGCACGCAGCCGCGCCTGCGGCATGGCCGCTCCCGGCAGCAGCATCGCCACCACCGATCCCATCAACAGCGCCCGTAGCAGCGGATAGTCGGCATCCGGATCGGACGACCCGTACGCCACGACCGTCTCCCGCAGCAACTGGGCCAGCCGTTGCTGTTCGGGACACTGGATGAACCCCGCGGCCGTCAGAATTCCTGCCATGTGCGTCCGCATCAGCAAGGGGTGATCATGCGCCAGCCCCAGGATCGCGTCGATGGCCCGAGCCATCAGCTCCTGCCCCGCGTCCGGTCCGCTCGGCCGCGGCGCACGCTCCAGCGCCGCCTGCAGCGTGCGGTGCATCAGCCGGTGCACGGCGGACTGGAGCAACTGCCGCTTACCGGGGAAGTAGTACGAGACGAGCCCGCGCGCGACCCCCGCCCGACGGGCGATGTCCGCGAGCGTCGTCGCCTCATAGCCGTGCTCCGCCACCAGCTCGACCGTCGCCTGCAGCAGCCGCTCGCGGGAGCGCCGCCGCAATTCTTCATTGACCGATGCGCTGCGGGGGGACATCCTGTAACTCCTGCGTTGACTGGCTGGGGGCCAACACACTCAGTATGACTCCGGATCTCCGTCCTCGGAACGGATCCGGTCAAGCAGCCCGATTCGGGCGACGCGGGGGATCGCCCGAATCGGGTGACGATGAGGCCCGGGACGGTCTCGTGACCTGTGTCTTCCCAGGTCAACGGGCCGTCCCGGGCTCACGTCGAGATACGGGCTCGATCATCTCTGGCCGCCTCTGGCCGTACTCCAGCTGAGCTTTTGCGGCGCTTTTCGTGACGTTCTTGACGGTGTATCAGGCTTGCTCAGGGGGCCCGGCAGGGCGAGCTCGCGGTGAGTGTGACGTCCTGTCGGCCGAGGTGGGCGACAAGGCGCGATCTCCGTAGAGGCAGTAGCACCGTCCGCGGCATTTCCAAATGCGACTCCAAGACGCCCCATCAAGACGCAGATTCGCCGGGCGGGAATTCCAGTCCGATGCCGGCGCGCAAAATGCCATGCCCCGTCAGGTCCCCTTAACAGCCCTTGGCGCTATGCCGTTGAAAGCTGGCATCAATGAACCTGGGCGGTGGCGCTGCGGCCGCATAACGTCAAGGTTGATTCGGGGCGCAGGCTGGACTCGACCCTACAAGCGGGTCCTTGCCCTGCAGTGACTTGCCTGCCACACCACTACACCACCCCACCACCACCCAGCCGTACTCTGTAAAGGTCACCAAGCATGGAATTCCTATTGCCCGTTCTGGTCGGCGCCCTGTACGCCCTGTGCATGGGCCTGATTCGCGAGCCGCACCGGCGCCGCTTCAATGCGATCATGGTGGTGGGAGCAGGCGCCGCTTATCTGAGCGGCGGCGGTTTCGGTGGCTGGGAGCTTCTCGGAACGGCTGTCATTACCTACGTTGGCTACCGCGGGCTGGAATCCTGGACCTTTATCGGCATCGCCTGGCTGCTGCACACCGCCTGGGACCTGCTCCACCACCTCAAGGGCAACCCCATTCTGCCCTTCGCCCACGACTCCGCCCTCGGATGCGCCCTTTGCGACCCTGTCATCGCCCTGTGGTGCTTCCGAGGGGGCCCGTCATTGGTCGGTTTCCTCCGCAATGGGCCGGCGGTATGTCGCCGCACCGCAGGACAACTGCCGCCCGCGTAGCGCGCATGTACCGGGGCTGCCCGCCAATATCGCGGCGAAGGGCGCGCGGCGGTCAACCTCCTCAACGCTGCCTTCTCGCAGACCGGCCCATCTTCACAGTGAAAGCCACCAGTTGTTCCCACCAAGTTGCTCGGACCGCTCTGCTCTCACTGGGAGGCGGCGCCCGGTTGCCCCGCCGGGTAACCCGCGGGCTGCGGGGCGTGGCGTTCGGGGGAAGGGCGGGTGTCGCAGAGGGGGGCCGGGGGGCGCGGCTCGTACGTTCGGGCCGTATGACGTACGTATCGGCCGATCGCGCCTCCGGCCCCACGCGCCGCACCACGTTGACCGGGCTCGTCGGTGGGGCCGGGGCCCTCCTGGCCGCCGGGTGCAGCGCGTCGCCCGCGGCGGCGCCCACTGCGCGTCGCACGGCCCGGGCCTACGCCTCGGCGAGCGATCCCACGCCCGGCGTGATGACGCTCTTCAAGGACCCCGCCTTCAACTTCAACGGGCTCCTCGCGCTCGGCGGGTCCGGGTACGGCGCCAGTGAGGTGGGCGAGGTCCTCACCGCCGTGAACACGATCAACAAGGCCGGCCTCTCCGCGCAGACGTACACCGAGACCTTCAAGAATCTCGGCGATCAGCTGAGGAAGCCGCCCGGCAGCGGTGAGCCCGGGACGGAGACCACTCGCTTCCGTGCACTGCGGGCCGCGCAGTACTACGCCCAGGCACTGTTCTTCGTCCTCGGCTCCGACACCCCCGGCACCGAGGAGGAGCTGTACAAGGCGGGACGCGGCTCCTGGGACGCGTTCTGCGAGCGGTGCGACCCGGTCCCGGTGACGGCGCGCATCCCGTACGGGAAGACCCCCCTGCCCGTGTGGTTCTTCCGGCCGGACAGCTCCGGCGAGCGGCGCCCCACCGTGATCCTCACGAACGGCAGCGACGGGCAGGACGTCGACATGTGGACCTATGGCGTCGCGGCCGCCCTGCAGCGCGGCTGGAACGCCCTGGTGTACGACGGGCCCGGCCAGGGCCAGCTGCTCTTCGTCGACCAAGTGGTCTTCACGCCGCGCTGGGAGACCGTCGTCACCCCGATCGTCGACTGGCTGACCGCCCGCCCGGACGTGGACAGCAGAAAGATCGGGCTGACCGGGCTGAGCATGGCCGGGGACCTGGCCCCTAGGGCAGCGGCTTTCGAGCACCGGATCGCCGCTCTGGTGGCGATGCCCGGTGTGCTCTCGCCCTGGCTGGGCTTCCCTCCGGAGATCCGGGAGATCCTCACCCCGGACAAGGAGAAGACCAACAACATCTGGAACAAAGAGGTCGTCCCCGAGCTGCCGCCGTCCGCCGCCGCGACGATGAAGAAACGCTTCGAACCCTTCTCGGTGCCGGCGATGCTCGCGGCCCGTCAGGGCAAGATGTTCACCGACTTCTACACCCCGGCCACCCTCATCAAGTCGCTGGACATCACGGACGTCGTGGGCCGCATCAAGATGCCGACGCTGGTGCTCGACTACGACTTCGAGCAGTTCTATCTGGGGCAGCCACGCCAGCTGTTCGACAAGCTGACAGCGCCCAAGGACTACGTGAAACTCACCGCGGCCACCGGGGCGCAGCTGCACTGCTCCCCGATGGCCCCGCAGCAGCACTGCGAAGTCGTCTTCGACTGGCTGCAGGAGAAACTGTCCGGCCGCTGAGCTCCGCCGCGGCGTCCTCGTCGCGGGCCGTCGGTGTCCGGCAGGTACTTCAGTCTCCGACGACCTCGCAGGGCCGGGCGAGCGTGGGGGAGTTGGTCGCAGATCCGCACTCACCGGGCCGCGGTGGCTTCGAGTTGCCCCATCAGTGAGTGAGTGGGGAGATGCCCCATCAGCGGGTGGGGCCGCTCCAGTAGGCGTCGTCCCACCGCATGGCGTCGGGGCTGAACTCGACCTCGATCCGGTCGGCGGCATCGGGCGGCAGCGAGAAGGCGTACTTCCCGACGGCTTCCTTGCCGGGGAGGACGTAGCCGGTGATGACCTTCTGCCGCCCGCTTCCGTCGATCACCAGCTCCGTCGAGGCTCCGTTCGCGTCGCTGACTTCGGGCAGTCCGGTGTCCACCTTGACGCGCTCGGTGCCGGTGTTGACCACCTTGACCGTCACCTGGACCGCCTTGTTGCCCTTGGCGTGACCGAGGACGTAGTCGTCCGGGGTGAACGGCTCCGGCTTGGTGACCGTGACCTTGAGTCCGTCCTCGAAGGTGTAGGACTCGCCGAAGGACAGGTGCCGGGCCTTTTCCGACGCCGACGCGGAGGCCTTCACCTCTTTGACCTTGCTGCGTGCGCTGTCGGTGACCTTTTTGACCACGGTGACGGTGAAGATGCCGCCACCGGCAGCGGCCAGCAGGCCGACCCCGCCCAGGATCACGCCGGTCAGTGCCATCCCCTTGTTCGTCGCCCGGCCCGTGCGCGCGTGGCTCAGCCCGACGAAGCCGAAAATCACGGCCAGCAGGGCCGGCAGCCAGGACATCCAGAACAAGATGATGAGCAGGCCGAGGACGATGCCGACGATGCCGAGTACCAGGGCGGTGATACCCATGCCGTTGCGCGCCTGCGACGCCGGTATGGGGGCCATCGGATACGGCTCCCAGCGGGCCGGGGGCGGTCCGGGCGGCGGCGGGCTCCACGGGTTGTGGTCGTCCGGCGTCCGGTCACCGGGCTGCTTGCCGTCGGGGGGAGTGGGCACGGTCATGCACAGTCCTCGAAGTAGATGAACTGACGAGATTAGCAGTCGCTTTGCTCACTCATTACGGAATTTCGGACAGGTCCGGACAGGCCTGGCACCTGTAGTCGCTCACATGCCGTCAGTCCCGTCAGACCCTTCACCGGGCGTCATCCGACGGCCACGGTCGAGGCCGCCTGTTCCAGGAGCAGCGGACAGCTGGGCCGGCCGGCGGGCGATCAGCCGTCCGAAGCGCGACCATGGGACGGAGAGGAGCCCTCCATGACCACACCGCGGGACCTGCTGATCGTTGCCATGGACGTGGAGTCCGGCCGCCCTCTTGAGCGGGGTGACCTGTCACTCGCGCTTGCGGGAGCCGAACTGATCGATCTTCTCGGCGCCCGGGCCGTGCGGCTGGACGGCGATCAGATCGTGCCGGGTTACCGGCCGACGATTCCGGACCGCCTGTTGGACCAAGCCGCTTCGTCGCTCGTCCAGCAGACGCCGTACGAGTCGGTCGACGACTGGCTGTGGCGCAGGGGCGAGGGCCTGGCGGCGGCCTATCTGGCCGCCCTTGAGGACGACGGGCAGGTCACTCGGGAACACCGCCGCTGGCGGCCCTTCCGGACCGGTCGGACGGTGCTGGCAGATTCCCCCGCCCGCCGTCAGGCCGAGGACCGCTGGACCTCGCAGGAGGCCGTCCTCACCACCCTCGCGTCAGCCGCCGGGATCAACGGCACACGCACCGGAGACGAGCCGGGCGTGACCGACGACGCGGTGTCCACCGTGCTCGTCGCCGTCCACGACGCCGTCAGGGAGCTGGAGGCCGAACGGCAGCGCCGCTCCCTCGAGAAGGCGGCCTTCGACAACATCTGGCGAGGGAACGGCGACTGAGCGTCCCGGTGCGGTGTACCGCGCTCAGGCGCTTTCGGCGGCCTGCCGGTCGCGGCGCTGCTTGAGGTGGCCGGCGCCGGCCAGTACCGCCACCACGACGGCCGTGCCGATGAGCTGATGACGGCCGTCCGCGTTGGCGGCCATGACGGCGAAGACACCGAGGATGCCGGCGAGGGTGAGCCAGGTCAGATAGGGGAAGCCCCACATCCGCACCGAGAGCAGCTCGGGGGACTCGCGCTCCAGCCGGCGGCGCATCTTCAGCTGGGTGAGGCAGACGATGGACCAGACGACCAGCACCGAGCAGCCGGCGATGTTCAGCAGCCAGGCGAACACGGTGGTCGGCCAGACGATTCCGGCGATCACGGCCGCGAAGCCGAACACACAGGACGCCAGCACCGCCGCGGCCGGCACGCCCCTGGTGACCTTGCCCAGGAAGCGCGGCCCCTGGCCCCGGCTGACGAGGGAGTACGCCATGCGCGAGGAGCCGTAGATGTTGGCGTTCATCGCGGAGAGCAGGGCCACCAGCACCACGATCTGCATGATCGTGCCGGCTGCCGGGATTCCGAGCTGGTCGAGCACGGTGACGTACGGGCCGTCCGTGGCGACCTTGGGGTCGTTCCACGGCACCAGTGTGACGACCACGGCCATGGAGCCGATGTAGAAGACGGCGATGCGCCAGACAGCGGTGCGGACGGCGCGGGCCACGTTCCGGCTCGGATTGTCGGACTCCGCGGCCGCGATGGTGACGGTCTCCAGGCCGGCGAACCCGGAGATGGTGGTCAGCAGCCCCGCGGCGAGTCCGGCGACGCCGGTCGGGAAGAAGCCGCCGTGGCCGGTCAGATGACTCGTTCCGGGCGCGCTGCCGAACACTCCGAGAATGCCGAGCAGGCCCAGCACCAGGAACGCGACGATCGCGGCGACCTTGACCGCGGAGAACCAGAACTCGAACTCGCCGAAGTTCTTGACCGCGGTCAGATTGCTGGCGCAGAAGAACACCATGAAGATCGCCACCCAGCCGTAGGCGGGGATGAACGACACCCACGAGTGCATGATCGTGCCCGCCGCGGTCGCCTCGGCGGCCACACCGGCGCAGAGCATCAGCCAGTACATCCAGCCCGAGGTGGTCCCTGCCCAGGAGCCGATCTCCTCCTCGGCGTGCACCGAGAACGAGCCGGTGGACGGCCGGGCCGCGGACATCTCGCCGAGCATCCGCATGATCAGCATGACCAGTGCGCCGGTACCCATGAAGAGGAGGACGATGGCCGGTCCGGCCGCGGCGATACCGACCCCGGAGCCTACGAAGAGCCCCGCGCCGATGACCCCGCCGAGGGCGATCATCGACAGATGGCGCTGCTTGAGGCCGTGCGACAACACGGACTCGGAGTTCTGCCCGGCGTCCGGGGAGTCCTGGGGTGACCGGGTGATTGTCCGACTCATGGTCGTGCCTGTTCATTGGGTGTGACGTTCGGTGAGCCTGACGAGTGTGAGGGGACGTGTTGCGCTACGGAGTGAACGCCCGCTATTCGGACGGTTTACTTACGCGGGGTGAATGCTTCGGCACGCGGTGAAGTGGGACCTTTCGGTGATCGGTCCCCGCAAGGGGGCGTAACGACCGCATGTGGAGCGCGAGTTGCGCGGATCAGGCGCTGTTGCCGGGCCGTCCGCAGCCACTTCCGTGCCGCTCACCGTCCGTAGCTGACCGGGCGGCCCCGAACGCGGTACTTCGGTCGGGTAGTTCGCGCGTTCGCGAGGAAACGCTGACCTCAGCCGACCGGCACCGTCGTGGCGGGCTTGCGCTCCATGGGGCCCGCCCAGGTGCGGCGCGGCGGGAGGCCGACGAACTTGCCGAAGAGCAGCGCCGCCGCGGTGGCCGCGAGGACCCCCGGCACCATCTCGTAGATGCCGGACTGCAGCGGCCCGAGGAGCGGGTCGATGTGCTTCCAGAGGACGACGGTGGCCGCCCCCGTCACGATGCCGGCCATCGCCCCGGCCCGGGTCATGCGCGGCCAGTAGAGCGACAGCAGGATCACCGGGCCGAAGGCCGCACCGAAGCCCGCCCAGGCGTACGCGACGATGTCCAGCACGGCGCCGCCGCTGAGTGCGATGACGTAGGCCACCAGGGCGACCACGACCACCGTTGCGCGCGCCGCCAGCACCATGGTCGCGTCCGAGGCCTGCCGCTTGACGAACGCCCGGTAGAAGTCCTCGGTGAGGGCCATCGCCGACACCAGCAGCTGGCTGTCCGCGGTGGACTTGATCGCGGCCAGCACGCCGACCAGCAGGATGCCGGCGACCCAGGGATTGACCAACTGGGCGCAGAGCGCGATGAAGACGGTCTCCGGGTTCTCCAGCGTCTGGTCGAGCGCGGCGATCCCCACCAGTCCCACGAGCGAAGCGCCCGCCAGGCAGACGACCACCCAGCTCACGCCGATCCGGCGGGCCCGGGGAATCTCGCGGGTGCTTCGGATGCTCATGAAGCGGGCCAGGATGTGGGGCTGGCCGAAGTAGCCAAGTCCCCAGGCGAGCAGGGAGATCACCGCCACCGCGCCGAGCGGCCCGCCGGACGTCCACCGGCTGCCGTCGAAGCCGGCCTCCGCCCTCATGTCCAACAGGGCCGGGCTCTCGCGTGTGAGCGCACCGTGCAGCGCGCCGAACCCGCCCAGCATCGCGATGCCGATCGCCGGGAGGGCCACGGCCGCGCAGAACATCACCGTGGCCTGTATCGAGTGCGTGACACTCACCGCGCGGAAGCCGCCCAGGACGGTGTAGACGACGATCACCACGGCGAAGACGGTGAGCGCGAACTCGAAGCCGCCTCCGAAGATCCCCTCGAACAGCACGCCCCCGGCCAGGAGTCCGCTCGCCACATAGACGGTGAAGAACACGACGGTGACGGTCGCCGAGACCAGGCGCAGCATTCTGCTGCCGTCCTCGAACCGCTCCTCCAGATACGCCGAGAGCGTCTTGGCGTCGCCGGCCAGCTCGGTGTAGGTACGCAGCCGCGGTGCGACCAGAAGCCAGTTGAGATAGGTGCCGATGGCCAGGCCGACGGCGATCCATGAGGCGCCGATGCCGGCCGCGTACACGGCGCCGGGCAGCCCCAGGAACAGCCAGCCGGACATGTCACTGGCGCCCGCGGACAGCGCCGCCAGTGGTGCCCGCAGCCGGCGCCCGCCCAGTGCGAAATCGGAGAACGTCACGGTGTCCTGATACGTCCAGATGCCCACGGCCACCATGGCGAGCAGGAATATCCCGAATGTGATCATGACGGGTACGATCAGGGGTGTCACCACTGCTCCCTAGCTGCTGGCACTGCCATCGAAGGCACGGGCCCCCGGGGAGATCTCACGAGGAGATCCCGGGGCGAGAAGGCTCCGGCGCGAGCAGACGATACGGATCCGCCACCGGGAGCGGCACCCTTTTGACAGATGTCCTTGGCGACCGCAAGCTCCCCCCGGCCCCCGGTCCCCGCGGGCCCGGGACGGGGCCGGGCCAGGACCATATCGCGGTGCCCGGCCCCTGATATGGGGCAACCCCCCTTCCTTGTACGGGACTTGGAGGTTCCGGGTGGGGTTGGGGGGGTGCTCCGGCCATGGGGGCCGGGGGGCGCGGCGGGCGTCAGGCGGTCCGGCGGCGGAGCTTCACGGTGTTGTCGGTGCGGGGGTCCGGCTTTCCGTCGTGGCCGGTCCGGAAGCTCGGGTGTTCCTCGCAGCGCAGCAGGTCCCACTGTCCGTCGGGGAGGCCGAGTGCCCCGACGACTTCGTCCGGAGTGGGGAGCGGTACCTCGGAGTCGGGTTCCCAGGCGGGGATTCCCGCATGGCCGACGATGAGCAGCACCCCGCCGGGCGCGACGGCGCCGGCGGCCTTCCGCAGGATGTCCTCGCGGGGCATATCGCTGTGGGAATGCAGGAATTGGGCCGTGACGAGATCGAAGGTACCGGCGGGGAACGCGGTACCGAGATCGCAGTGCTGCCAGGTGATGCGGTCGGCGACGGCTGTCGCCGCCGCGTGCCCGGCCGCCCGGTCGAGGGCGACACGGGAGATGTCGACGGCGGTGACCTCCCACCCCCGCTCGGCGAGCCAGAGCGCGTCCGCTCCTTCCCCGCAGCCCAGGTCCAGTGCCCTGCCCGGGGTGAGGTCGCCGGCCTCCCGGACCAGGGCGGCATTGGGGCGGCCGCTCCAGATCCGGTCGCTCTCCGCGTAGCGGGCGTCCCAGAATTCCTGGTCCGGGACGGTGACGTCATGGGTCATGGGTGTCCTCCTCGGTCCGTGCGCAAGGGTCAGGTGCGGTACCGCCGTTTCCGTGCCGTACCGCCCTTGCCGGGATGTTCCGCCGGACCGTCGGTATTGACAACGTTCCTTGCCGTATCGGCAAAGGAGGGAGGGTGGCGGGCCGGGCGCCCGCAGCCGCCGCGGCCCGTTTCGGGAGGCAGCGTCACCCGTACGGCCATAGCGTGAAGAGAGGGCCGAAGACTTCCCCTCGATGGAGTACTGGGGTGATGAGCAATGACCGAGTTCGCAGAGCGCGGGTCGCGGAACACCGGGGAGCTGGGGCGGACGACCATCGCCGACGGTGTGGTCGCGAAGATCGCCTTTTTGGCGGCCGGTGATGTGGAAGGAGTTCATGCCCTGGGCAGCGGACTCTCGCGGTCGGTGGGAGCCCTGCGCAAACGCGTACCCGGGGGAGGTACGTCCACCACGCACGGCGTCAAGGTCGAAGTCGGTGAGAAACAGGCGGCGGTGGACCTGGACGTCGTCGTCGAGTACGGCGAGGTCATCCCCGAGGTGGGGAAGGCGGTGCGGGAGAACGTGATTTCCGCGGTGGAGCGGATGACCGGCCTCGAAGTCGTGGAAGTCAACATCGCGGTCAGCGATGTGCGGCTGCCCGACGAGGAGGAAGAGCCGGAGCGGGTGCGGTAGCGGCCCGGCCGGTCCGCGGCGGCGGGCGCCGAGCGCGCAGCGGGTCAGTGCGCGGACGCCGTGCCGTCCGCGCCGGGGAGGGCGCAGACGGCGATACCGCGTTCCGCGACGCTGCCCATGGCCAGCAGACGCTCCGTCCGGCAGACACTGGTGACCATCCGGTACGGAGACCGCACGGCACGCAGATCGCGGACCGTTCCGCCGTCGGGACGGACCACCAGCACCCGCGCCGTGGGATGCGGCGGCAGCGAGAGCCGCAGCCGCTTCGAGACCTCCCAGGCCGCCCGCCGGACCCCGCGCGGCATGCCGTGCAGCAACTCCACACCGGCGGCCGGTGGCCGTGCCAGGGCGACCCAGAACTCCCCCTCGGGACCGCGGGAGATGTTGTCGGGGTAGCCGGGCAGATCGGCGGCCAGGGTGTCGGCGGTCCCGGCGCGGGGGCCGGTGAGCCGGTAGCGGCTGAGGCGGCGGGCCCCGGTCTCGGCCACGACCAGGAAGGACTCGTCCGGAGCCAGGGCCACGCCATTGGCGAACTGCAGCCCCTCCAGAAGGACTTCGGGGGCCCTGTCGGGCCGCAGGCGCAGCAGCTGCCCGGTTCCGGTGTGCTCCAGGAAGTCGCCCAGCCACTCGTCGAGGCCGTAGCGACGGCTGGAGACGGTGAAGTAGACCGTGCCGTCCACCGCGGCGGTGACATTGCTGCAGAACCGCAGGGGCGCGCCGTCCACCTCGTCGGCGAGCACACGGACGGTCCCGTGCCGCGGGTCGATACGCAGCAGACCGCGCCGGGCGTCACAGACCAGCAGCCCGCCGCCCGGGAGGGGCTGCAGGCCGAGCGGTCTGCCACCGGTGTGTGCCACCGCCGTTGCGCGGCCCGCCGCGTCCGGCGCCGGCAGGCGCAGCCGCCAGATCGTGCCGTCCGCGGCGCCCGCGAACAGGTTGCCGTCCGCGTCGGCCACCACGTCCTCGGGGCCCTCGATCTCGGGCGCGACGATACGGAGCGCCGGCAACGCCTGCGGCCCGGCCCGTCCGGCGCGCTCCGTGAGCTGGCCGCTCACAGCGTCCCGCGGCGCCGGGCCGCCTTGACGCACCGGGTCATCTCCTCGGCGTACGGCAGCGCCACGCACACACTGAGACCGAGTCCGATGCCGGCCAAATAGCGGGCGGGCAACGGGTTTTCCTTGGGCAGCAGCTTCCAGTCGTCGGCGCCGCGGTCGCCCCGAAGTGTGCCGCGGACCTGGTCGGCGTGCAGACAGGCGAGGAATGCCAGCGCCGTGAGCGGCAGGACCTCCAGGAAGCTGTGGATGTGCTGCTCCATGGGACGGACTTCCCGCTCGGTCGTCGCCAGGTTCACGTCCCACAGCGCGGTCGCGCCGTGCGCCAGGGCCGCACCGCCCATGACGGTCAGCACCAGCGGATTGACCTTGGCCAGCAGTCCCATGGCGACCGGCACCCCGGCCTCCGCCATCATCAGCGCATGCACCGCCGATTCCCGGACTCCGCTGGTCTCCTCGATCCGGGTACGCCGGTGCATGATCCAGTCCGCCACCGAAGGGACGAACCAGAGTGGCATGACGCCGTACATCAGAAACCGCCGGCTGGTGTCCTCGGCGTCCAGCGGGCCGCGGGGGACGGTGCGGTCGGCGGGCCGGCGCCAATTCCGCCATGCGCGGGCGACCGGGCTACGGTGCAGGTCCATCTCGCCTCCGGAATCCTGTGGTCGACGGCTTGCGGACACTGCCCGTACACGCCGCACGGATCGTTCACCGGCAAGCCAAGCAGACCCCTCCGCATTCGGCATCCGCGGAACACCCGCCCCCGGCCCTCACGCCCGTTCCGGCCTGCCGCCCGCCACCCGGGCCACTTCGGGGGTCTCGGTGTCCAGCGGCACCGACCAGGAGCGGACCAGGCCCAGCTGGACGGCCTGGCGCGGCAGCACCGCGTCCAGGAACCAGTCGGCGGCCACCCGGATACGGTTGCCCGGCATCGCCATGAGGTGGTAACCGCGGGTGACCGCACCGGCGAGCGGGCCGGACAGCGGGATGTGCAGCGGGTTCGCCGCGGCCTGGATTCCGCCCAGGTCCACCATGAAGCCCAGGTCATGGTGCTCGTAGGCGCGCGGGGTGCCCTGCCCGCAGGACGCCGCCACATTGCGCGCCGCGACCTTGCCCTGCCGCTGGGCGTGCTGGGCGGTCATCGGCGTCGTCTCGCCGGGGCGGGTCAGATCGGGAACGGCCGCGGCGTCACCGCAGGCGAACACCTCGGGCCGGCCGGGCACTCCCAGGAACTTGTCGACGCACAGCCGCCCCTTGTCGGTGGGCAGCCCCAGTGAGGAGACCAGCGGGTCGGGCCGTACGCCCACACACCAGATCAGGGAGCGGCTGCTGACGAACTCGCCGTCGTCGAGCAGGACCCCGTCCATGGTCGCTTCCTTGACGGAGGTGCGGGTGCGGATCTCGACGCCGCGGGCGCGCAGCACCCGGTCGGCGGTGCGCGACAGCCGCTCGTCGAGCTCGGGCAGCAGCCGGTCGGCGATGTCCAGCAGCAGCCAGCGGGGGCGTGGGCCGTCCCGCAGTGCGGTGTTCTGCCGGACCAGGGAGTCGGTGAAGCGCGCGCCCTGGGCGGTGACTTCGGTACCGGTGTAGCCGGCGCCCACGACGACGAAGGTGGTCCTGGCGGCCCGTTCGGCCGGGTCCTCGGCCGCACCGGCCAGTTCCATCTGACGGGTGATGTGGTCGCGGAGGTACAGCGCTTCGGGCATCCCGCGGAAGCCGTGGGCATGCTCGGCGACGCCGGGGACGGGAAGCAGTTTGTTGACGCTGCCGACGGTCAGCACCAGCCGGTCGTAGGTCAGCGAGCCGTCCCGGTCCTCGGGGTCGGTGTAGTCCACCCGACGGGCATCGAAGTCCACGTCATGGACCTCTCCGAGGACGAGCCGGACGCCCGGCAGGGTCCCCGTGAGGGATACCGAGATCCGGCGGGGCTCCAGAATCCCGGCCGCCACTTCCGGCAGCAGCGGCACATACAGAAAGTAGTCATTGGGGTTGATGAGCACGATCTCGGCGGCCCCCTTGGCCTGCCGGGAGAGCGTGCGGGCACATTCGTAACCGGCGAAGCCGGCTCCGACGATCACGATCCGAGGACGACGGCGGTTCACGGGGACTCCTGCCTGTCGAGGATGGTGCTCGGGCGCCGGGCCTGACGGGGCACAGTGGGGTTCGGGCCGACGGCCGGCGCGGGCACACCGTGGTGCCCTGTCGGCTAACCGGAGTGCGGCCGGGTACACATGGGTCCCCTCTCATTCTGAAAGCCCGGCCCCTTGGCGGCACGCTGAGGGAGCACCGTGCAGGCCGGGCCCCGCGCGGAGGCGAGGCCGCCGCGAAGACACCGAAGCGGGTGCGGGCCGAGCCGGTGAGCAGCGCCGGACCGGCTATACCGCACGGCGGCCCGCCCGACCCGGTGGTCACGTCCGCACATGCGTCGCCGGCCGCCCCGCGTGACAGTGAGAGATGCGGCCATCGGCACGAAGGGCAGGCGGGGCACATGGGCGCCAAGGACGGACTGACGGCATACCGCGGCAAACGGCACTTCGACCGGACGCGCGAGCCACCGGGCGCCCCGGCGGGCGCCGGGGACACTTCCTCCTTCGTCGTCCAGATCCACGACGCGAGCACCCTGCACTTCGACTTCCGGCTGGAGGTCGACGGGGTGCTGAAGTCCTGGTCCGTGCCCAAGGGCCCGTCGGCCGACCCGCACGACAAGCGGCTGGCGATGCCCACCGAGGACCATCCACTGGAGTACCGGGAATTCGAGGGCGTCATCCCGGAGGGGGAGTACGGCGCGGGCACCGTGATCGTCTGGGACCAGGGCAGCTACCGCCCGCTGCCCCGGAAGAAGAAGGGCCGCGCCCTGTCGTTCCGCCAGGCGCTGGAGGACGGCCATGTCTCCTTCTGGCTCGACGGCAGCAAGCTCCACGGCGGCTATGCGCTCACCCGGTTCCGCACCGGCGAGGGCCCCGGGAAGCGGGAGTCCTGGCTGCTGGTCAAGGAGCACGACGACCGGGCCGGGCGGCGCGGTACACCGGACGCCCGGCGGGCCCGCTCCGTACGCAGCGGTCGCACCCTGAAGCGGGTGGCCGCCGAGGAGGGCACCGGGCGGGGCGGCGGCTGACCGGGGACCGTGCCATGGCCGCGAAGGCGCTCATTGTGATCGACATGCTCAATGCCTATGAGCACGAGGACGCGGAACGTCTCCTGCCCTCGGTGCGGCAGGTCCTGCCGCATATCACCGAGCTGATCGAACGGGCCCGAAAGAACGAAGTCGAGGTCATCTACGTCAATGACAATTTCGGCCTGTGGCGGTCGCACCACGACGAACTTCTGGACACGGTGCTCAGCGGCCCGCACGCCGATCTGGTGGAACCGGTCCGGCCGGACGGAAAATCGCTGTTCGTGGTGAAGGCGCGGCACTCGGCCTTCTTTGAAACGCCGCTGGAATATCTGCTGCGGCAGCACGGTATCGACACGATCGTGCTCTGTGGCCAGGTCACCGAACAATGCGTGCTCTATTCGGCGCTCGATGCCCATATCCGGCATATTCAGGTCATCGTCGCCGAGGACGCCTGTGCGCATATCCACCAGGATCTCGCCGACGCCGCGCTGCGCATGATGGAGCGCAATATGCAGGCCCGGATCGTGCGCTCGGCGGATGCCGATGTGTTCTGAGGGAACGCGGTGAACCGGGGAGACCGCGGGCCCCCGGGACCCGGAGCGAGCGGGCGGGACGGTGGCGACAGGGTCTAGACCTCCCCCTCTCCGTCCCCCGCATTGTCCCGGGCGATATGCACCGCCGCCTCCTCCGCCGACGCGGCGCCGCCGTCGATCCCGACGTCCCGGGCGGCGATGTCATTGCTGCCACCGCGCCAGAACCCCTCGTCGGAGCCCACGAGCCGGCCGGCGCGCTCTTCGCCGCATTCGAGGTCCGTCGGTTCCCCCACCCCGTCCGGAAGATCGCCGATCCCGTCGCCGTCGGGAGCGCAGACGTCCGGCACTTCCACCGACAGCCGGTGTTCGAGCGATTCGCGGTCGTGCAGCTCCCGCGCGGTGGTCCCCTCGTGGTTCACCACGAAAGGTCTCTCGGGTGGCGAATAGCCCGTGTCCAGCGTCTCGTCGAGGCCCGGCTCGTCGAGGGCGTCCTCCATGTCGAGGTCGTTGGGGTTGTCCTGGGGATCGGATCTGGGCGGCTGGTAGACCTCGTCGCCCATCGCGTCGTCGGACATGACCGCCCTCCCTCTTCCCGTCCATTCGCCCGGCCGCGGGGTGCGGCAGGTGCGTCTACGCCAATTGTCCGCCACCTGGTGGCTCCCGGCAGCGCCAGGAACGGGCGGACCGGCCCGGCCTCAGGCGCGCCGGTGTTCCGTCGCGATCCCGACGGCCTCGGCGATGCTCTGCACATTGCCGAACCGCTCGTGTGCGGGCAGCCGCTCGGCCATGGAGACCAGCCGGTCCGGTGCGTTGTTGCGCCGAAGGGTCTCGATGATCGCGTTCTTGTCGGCCGGGTACAGGCTCCGCCCGAGGTGCTGGGCGAGTTCGGAGCGCAGCCCGACGTCCTGCTCGGTCATCCCGCTCGGTGTGCCGCCCCGGAAGTCACTCTCGGGGGACCAGGCCGCCACCGGCTGGTCCTCGCCCGCCGGCTGGAGTTCATGCTCCTCATCCGTCCGCAGGGAGCGCTCCGCCGTCAATTGCCCCCGCAGTTGCTTCTTCATCACGTCGTCCCGGGCGGGGCCGGTCTTGTCCGTTCCGTGTTCCATGACCATGGGTGCCTCCGGCTCCACGAGTCATACAGACCCGTCGCGTTACTCCCAGTTTCCCTGGTCCCCCAGCCCTAACAACCCGGCGGCGCTGTTTCAACCATGCACACGGAAATCGCGCGGACGGGCACGGAACGTGACCGCAGATGCATATGCCCTTGATGCATACGCCTTTCGGGAACGGGAATTCGTAAGGCAGCCCACCACACACCGACGACAGCCCACCGCACAACAGGAGAAACCGCGGAATCCGAGGAAGCCAAGGAGGCAGCGCCATGCGACTCTCGCTCCTGAAACCGGTCATCGACCGGCCGGGCCCCTGGGCATCCGTCTATGCCGATATCTCGCACCACACCGAGGACGCCGAAAAACAGCAAGAGTTGACGGCGAGTGCCACCACGGCGCAGTTGTTCGCGCTCGGCGCGGACGAGGCCACCTGCGGTGCGGTGCACGAAGCGCTGCTCACGCGGCACGAAGGAGATCCCGGGGAGCACTCCGGGCGGGTGCTGTTCGCCGCCCACGGGGTGATCGTGCTGGACACCCCGCTCCCCGGGCCCCCGGCCACCCCGTTCGCGGCCTGGGGGCCGGTGCCCCGGGTCACTCCCCTCCTGGCCGCGGTCGGCGACGACCCGGTCTGCCTCGTGGTCCGTCTGGACCGGACGGGAGCGGACTTCGCCGTACTCGGCCACCGGGGCACCGAGGACGCCGGTCAGGTCAGCGGCGCCGACTGGCCCCTCCACCGCACCGCCTCGGGCGACTGGTCCGAAGGGCACTTCCGCGCCAAGGTGGAGAACACCTGGGAACACAACGCGGGAGAGATCGCCGATGCGGTGCACAAGGCGTTCGAGGAGTGTGGCGCCGAGGCCGTCATCCTGATCGGCGACGCCCGCGAACGCCACCTGGTGCACGACAAGCTGCCCGAACCGCTGCGCGCCCTCACGTATGAGAGCGAACACGGCGGGCGGGCGCCCGGCGCCGAGAGTACGCTGGTGGACCGGGACATCGCCCAGGTGAGGGCAGTTCAGGAGCGTGAGCACATCGCGCAGGTGACGGACCGCTTCCGCACCGGTGCGGGGCCGGGAGGCAAGAGCGCCCCGCACGCCGCGGCCGGCATCCCCGCCCTGGTCGAGGCGGCCCGGGAACACCGGATCGACACCTTGTTGGTCAGCCCGCACGGCTCGGACATCGCCCGGCAGGTCTGGGTGGGCTCCGAAGTCGATCAACTCGGGGTACGGGGAACGGAGTTGCCGTACCTCGGTGAGACACGTCCGGCAGCCGCACGGGCGGATGACGCACTGGTGCGGTCGGCGGCCGCGAGCGGCGCCGACATCGTGGTGGTCCGTGACCCGGAGCGGGCACCGTCCGGCGGGCTCGGCGCCATCCTGCGCTGGACGGACGAAGCGACACCCGAGTGACCTGCCGCCCCGGCAGGCGCTCCTGACCATGTGACCCGGACATCGACCGGCCAACGGCGACACGTGAGGTGTGCGGCCGGACGGCCATGACGGAGGCTCATTCATGTTGCGAGCGATCGCAGATGTTCTCAGGCAGATCGGCGGTGCCCTCGCCACCGTCGTCACCCTGCCGTTCCGGGCCGTGGCCCGGCTCTTCGGCGGGGCTTCGGACACCGCGCGCGGACACCACTGACGGCGGAAAGCGGACACCACTGACGTCGGAAACCAGGACGCCGCACACCGCAGACGACGCACACCGCGACGGAACCGCCCGCCGCCCGGGAAATCCGGTCGGCGGGCGGTCCGTTGTCTCCGGCGCTGCCTCAGCTCTGTGCTTCGGCCGCCACCGGCTTCGGGATCAGGAAAGACGTCGCAATGGCCGCGGCCAGGATGACCACGCCCGCGATCATGCCGGCGGTGTAGCCGCCGGACGACGCCGGGTCCGTCGGTGACGCGGCGGTCTTGACCGCGTACAGGAGCGCAAAGCTGAGTCCCGCGCCGAGGTTGAAGGCGCCCGCGTTCAGACCGGGCAGGAAGCCCGGGTTCTCGCTGGGGGACAGGACGATGCCCAGCCCGTTGAGGACGATGTTCGCCACGCCCGCGTAGGCGATGCCCACCAGGATGGACGTCACCAGCAGCAGGAGCTGAGACTGGCTGTGCATCGTGAACAGCATCAGGGCGACCGTCGCCACCGAACCGACCAGGCCGAACCGCAGGATGCGGCCGTAGCCGAAGGTCGCGGCGAGGCGGCCGGCCAGCGGGCCCATGGCCAGTCCGGCGAGCGCGTACGGCGACAGCGTCCACCACGCGGACTGCTCGGCGCTCATCCCGAGACCGGCCTGGGCGTCCTGGGCGAACGCCGGGATCAGCCCGTTCATGACGGCGAACACCCCGGTCATGGTGAGCACGGTGGTCAGCAGGGTCGCCCAGGTCGCACGCTGCTTGAGGTGCCGGGTGGCGACCAGCGGGTGCGCGCTGCGGTTCTCGGTCCGCCAGAACAGGGCGAAGGCGGCCGCGGCCAGCACGAGGAGCACGGCGATCAGCGGCCAGTCGGCGGCGGCCAGCTTGCCAGCCTCGTTGAGTGCGATCAGCAGTGAGCCGACCGAGACCACGAGCAGCGCGACTCCGGGCCAGTCCATCCGGGTCGCGGCGGGCGCCTTCGACTCGGGGGTCAGGGTGGCGACCAGGACGGTGGCCAGGGCGGCGACGACCGCCATCGCCCAGAACACCGACTGGAAGCCATGGCTGTCGGCCAGGTAACCGCCCGCGAGCGAGTCGACACCGGCGATCCCGCCGTTGACGGCGGTGATCACGCCGAGCAGGGTGCCGTACCGCTTCGGCTCCTGCACCTCCACCCGCAGCATGATCAGACACAGCGGGACGACCGGACCGCAGACCCCCTGGATGATGCGGCCGGCGAACAGCATCGGCACGCTGGTCGCCAGCGCGGCGACGACACAGCCGACGACCATCAGGGCGAGCATCCCGGCCAGCACCCGGCGGCGCCCGATGACATCGCCCAGCCGCGGGAGGAAGAGCGAGAACAGCGCCGCCGAGGTGAAGAACGCGGTCTGGGTGAGACCGATCTCCGCGGAGCTGGCCCCGAGGGTGTCCTCGATGTTCTTCAGCGCGGGGCTGAGCATGCTGGCGTTGAGCTGGAAGGCGAAACAGGCCGCGAGCAGCGCGGTGACCAGCACGCCGATGCGGACTCCGGACCCGCCGCCGGTCCCCTCGGCGGGGCGCTCTCCGGTGGCGGTGCTCGTCTCGGTGGGAGTGTTCATGCCTCGATGTCGCCGATCCGCTCGAGCGCGTCCACGACGAGGTTCCAGAACCGCTCGTGGTCGAGCGTGACCGCGACCTGGGTGGTGCAGTCGTCCGGGGCGGGCGCACGGAAGTCCGTGACGGTCATGCCGACCGTCAGCGCGCCGCGCAGCTCGATGTCGACGGGGGCCTTGCGTACGGTCATGACGTCCGGGTCGATGACATACGCGACCGCGCACGGGTCGTGCACCGGCGGGTGGTCGAAGCCCTGGTTCTCGCGGTAGGCCTCGCGGAAGAAGTCCAGCAGCTCACCGACGAACTTGGCGGGGCGGGTGCCGACCGCGGCGATCTTCGCATCGACCTCGGGGGTCGCCAGCGCCTGGTGCGTCAGATCGAGGCCGACCATGGTGACCGGCCAGCGCTCGTTGAAGACGATGTGCGCGGCCTCGGGGTCGATGATGATGTTGAACTCGGCGACCGCGCTCCAGTTGCCCTCGTGGTAGCCGCCGCCCATCAGGACGACCTCACGGACCCGCTCCGCGAGCCGCGGCTCCTTGCGCACGGCCAGCGCGATGTTCGTCAGACCCGCGGTCGGGACGATGGTGATCTCGCCCGGCTCGTGGGACATCACCGTGTCGATGATCAGGTCCACCGCGTGCCGGCGGTCCAGCTCGATGGCCGGCTCGGGCAGCTCCGGGCCGTCGAGGCCGGTCTCGCCGTGGATGTCCGGCGCCGTCTCGATGGCCCGGACCAGCGGACGCGGGCAGCCGGCGGCAAAGGGCACACCCGTGATCCCGGCGATCCGCGCCACGGACAGGGCGTTGCGGGTCACCTTCTCCAGCGTCTGGTTCCCGACCACGGTCGTCACGGCGACCAGCTCGACATCGGGGTTGCCATGTGCCAGGAGCATGGCGATCGCATCGTCATGCCCCGGGTCGCAGTCGAGGATGATCTTTCTGGCCAACGGAAGAGCCCCTTTGCTCTGCTGCTCGGAAATGTGGTGCGGAAGCGGTGGTGGGTGCGGGCCGGTATGGGCTCCGGCGCACCGCGCGCCCGGCGGTCACCCATGGCGAGCCCGGGCGGGGAGTCAGCGACGAGCGAGCAGCATGGGAAAACGTTCTCCGGAAACTTGACCCATGGACCTGCCGGTTGTCAACGGTTCAATCTCTCGCCTACCGGGTGTTATCGGGACGAAGGGCGACCTGTGTGACGGAGAGATCCACCTCTCACGGGACAACGTTTGCCAGGCCCGCAAGGGGGCGTATGCTCCCTCCGGTTCGGGCGGACCGAGCGAAGGGAGCCGGGAGACGGTGGCCGAAGTCACGCTGAAGGACGTTGCGCTGGCGTCGGGCTGCTCCATTGCCACGGTCTCCCGCGTACTGGCCGGCACCCGTCCGGTCGGCGTCGAGACCGCCCGCACGGTACGCGAGGCGGCCGAGCGGCTGGGCTACCGGCCCAACCAGGTGGCCCGCGCCCTGCGCAGCCGCTCCACCGGGACCGTCGGTCTCGTCCTGCCGCAGATCACCAACCCGTTCTTCCCCTCCCTCGTCCGGGAGCTGGAGCATGCGCTGCACGCCGAGGGGCGGGCCGTGCTGCTCGCCGACTGCGATGACGACCCGGCGACGGAGGCGGCCCGGATCAGCGCGTTCCTGGGGCGGCAGGTCGACGCGCTGCTGCTGATACCCGTCGATGAGCGGCGCAGCCGGGAGGCGGTGGCGAGTGCGGCCGCGCAGGTGCCGCTGGTGCTGCTCGACCGCGGCTGCGGCCCCGGCGTCGCGGACTCCGTCGCCGTCGACAACGCGGCCGGTATGGCCCTCGTACTCGATCATCTGGCCGCCACCGGCCGCCGCCGCCCCTGCTTCGTGGGTGCCGCCGGGACCGCGTCGGCGGCGGTCGAGCGGCGCGCGGCGTACGAGGCGGGAGTCGCGGCGCTGGACCCCACGGCCCCCGGGCGCATCGAACTCGGCGACTTCTCGGTGGAGTGGGGACGCGCCGCCGTCGACCGCATCTGGCCGTCCCGGCCGGACGCCCTGATCTGCGCCAACGACCTCATTGCCGCCGGTGCGCTGCAACGTCTGCGGCAGCTCGGTGCGGACGTACCGGGCGAGGTCGCCGTCACCGGCTTTGACGACATCCCGCTCGCCGGTCTCGCCGACCCGGCACTGACCACCGTCCGCCAGCCGGTCGGCGAACTGGCCGCCGAGGCCGCCCGCCTGCTGACCCACCGGCCGTCCGCCGGAGCGCCCGGACCACGGCGCACGGTCCGCCTCGCACCACAGCTGGTCGTACGGGCCTCCAGCGCGCCCGTCGTCGGCGCCCCCTCGGCTCACTGACTCACCGGGCGCCCGCGCCCGGGACGGGCGTATCGCGGCAGCTGCGAGCGGACGGCTGTTCCCGTTCCTCCGAGATCCTGATGGAGCGTCAATAATGACGTGAATTAGGGGAGTTGAGGTCCCCAAGACTCAGGTGCGCGCACGGCTGCCGCACTGCTCACGCCCGTCGCGGGAATGCCATGCCAACGCCCCGCACCTCTTGACCGTACGCGGTCAGCGAGTAAAGTCTAGACCAATCGGTGTGCACCCTCGCGTCATCCACCCCCCTCAACGAGGCTTCCCCCAGGCGGACGTACGGCGCCGCGGCGGCGTCGGGTCCCCCTGTTTTCGCGTGACGGCCTCGCTCTCCCCCTCCGCGAAAGGGTTGACATGCACAAGAAGAGAAAACTCGCCCTCGCCCTCGGTGCCGGAATCGCCCCGCTGCTCGTCGTCACCCTGCCGGTCGGCCCGGCGAGCGCACACGGCTATGTGTCCTCGCCGCCCAGCCGGCAGGCGCAGTGTGCCGCCGGCACCATCGACTGCGGTCCGATCAAGTGGGAGCCGCAGAGCGTCGAGGGCCCCAAGGGGCTGACCAGCTGTAGCGGCGGCAACAGCCGGTTCGCCGAACTCGACGACGACAGCAAGGGCTGGAAGGTCACCCCGGTCGGCAGCTCCCAGACCTTCAACTGGCGCCTGACCGCCCGTCATTCCACCAGCACCTGGCAGTACTTCGTCGGCGGGAAGAAGGTCGCCGAGTTCAACGACGGCGGTGCGCAGCCGCCGGCGACGGTCTCGCACACCGTCAACTTCGGCGGCATCACCGGCAAGCAGAAGATCCTCGCGGTCTGGAACATCGCCGACACCGCGAATGCCTTCTACGCCTGTATCGACGTCACGATCGGCGGCTGAGGGCTGCCCCGTCCCCTCTCGACCCTCCCTCATCCCTCCCTCATCCCTCCCTCATCCCCCTTCATCCCTTCCGTCCCCGCCGCCCCGTCTCCCCGCGCCGGTCACCTCCGTGAGCGGCGGCAAACAGGGCGACGGGGCCGGCCACGCACCCGTTACGATCGGCCCATTCATGGCCGTTGTTCGTGGCCGCTGCCGGGAGGAAGAGATGGGCCTGTTCCGCCGAGGACCGAAGCGGGATTCCCGCGACCTGGCACGTGACGGGGAGTTCAGCTTCTTCTCCGAGCGCGAGGGCGGTGTCTTCAGATCACAGGTCCGGCAGGCCTTCGCGGAAAAGGGGCTCGAAGTCACCGCGTACGCGGGCGTGGTCACCGACTCCGCGGGCCGGCAGTTCGGCCTCGGCAACCTCGCCGCGGTGTGCCACCGCGACCGGCGCGGTGAGCGCAGCTGGCCCGCGCTGATCCGGGATCACGTCGGCAAGGTGCTCCGTACGATGGACGGCCCGCAGCCGCTGGAGATCCTCAGCGAGGACGAGATCCGGGCCTGTCTGTACCCCCGTGTGGTCGCCCAGGAGACGCTGCCCGCCTCGGATTCCTTCCGCTACGGCCGCGCGCCGGCGCCGGGGCTGCGGGAAGTGCTCGCCCTCGATCTGCCCGAGGCGGTGCAGATGCTCAGCGAGGACTCCCTGACCGATCTCGGGGACGTGGCCGAGCTGCGGATCCGGGCGATGAACAATCTGCGGGCGCTGCCGGTCGAAGGGCACGAAACGGTGCGGCGCGGCGACGGCTCGGCGTTCGAGGTGCTGCTCGGCGACTCGTTCTTCACCGCGAGCCGGGTGCTGGTACTGGACGAGCTGGTGCAGCGGCTCATGGGCACCGAGCTCACACCGGACGGTGCGCTGGTCGCCCTGCCCTTCCGGCACCAGCTGGCGTTCCACCGTATCCACGACGCCCAGGTCATCCCGGCGCTGCAGGCCATGGCGCAGTTCGCGGCGGCCGGCCACGAGGACGCGGCGGGCGCCATCAGCCCCAGGGTGTTCTGGTGGCGCCGGGGCGTGATGACCCCGCTGAGCGAGCCGGACGGTGACGGGCTGCGCGTGGTGGCGGACGCGGACTTCCAGGAGATGCTGGAACGGCTGGTGCAGGGCGAGGCCTGAACGGCGCGGCGGACCGGAATTGTGCCCGCCCGCACAAGATTTCTTGCGAAATTCCGCCCGCGAGGGAACCTGAACCGCCGCCCACCCGTTTTCCATAGTGAGGCCCCACGCTCTCCCCCGTGCGTGGGGCCTCACTATGTTGGCTCAGTCGCCTGCTCGCGCCGCTTCAGCCGCCGAGACCCGCGCGTTCCTCCTCGGTGAACAGCCGTGAGCGGATCAGGAAGCGCACCCCCTCCGGCGCCTCCAGCGAGAATCCACTGCCCCGCCCCGGTACGACGTCCACCGTCAGATGCGTGTGCTGCCAGCGCTGGAACTGGTCCGCCGACATCCAGAAGCCCACCGGCTCCCGTACGCCCTCCACGTCCAGCCGGGCCAGCAGCACATCCGACGATCCCGTACGGAAGTCCCCTGCCGGGTAGCACATGGGGGCGCTGCCGTCGCAGCAGCCGCCGGACTGGTGGAACATCAGCGGGCCGTGCTGCTCCCGCAGCAGACGCAGCAGTTCGGTCGCCGCCGCGGTGAGCGCGATACGCGCCACGCCCTCCGGGGACGCGGTCTCCGGAGCGGCCGTCTCCCACCCGTCGCCGCCGCCCATCAGAAGCGGCCCGGCTTCTTCGCGGAGCGGCTGACCGGCAGGTTCTTGGTCCCCGGTGGGTACATGTGCTCTTCCTCTCCTGGCCATTCCGCTCCTGACCGGCGGAAACGGAGGTGGTTCCGCAGGACGGGCGGGCCGCCCGGGACCCGCCCGGACCGTGCCCACCGAGCCGCCTCCGAGACGGCGATCCAGTTAACTCCCCGCAAGGTTGCGCCATGGTTGCATGCGGCAACGGGACGCGAGGGCAAGCGCCGGTCCGCGCGCCGGTCGCGCGGCGGCGGCCCGCGCGGCGCGGGCCGGGGGCGCACATCTGGGCGGGCGGCCCAGGCAACCGCGGTGGTCATCGGGACGTCTCGAAAGCCAGACGAGAACGATGAGAGTTGAGCAACTGGTGACGTTCGCACATTCCCGCGATGCGTGCGGTGACGACTGGCCGTTGGTGGGGCGCGAACGCGAACTCGCTGCCATGGACGCCGTGGCTGCCGACGTCTTGTCCGGCGGTCCTCGCGTCGTCCAGCTCGAAGGGTCGGCCGGAATCGGCAAATCAGCCTTGCTGAGCACCTGGTGGGACCGGAACGAGCAGTTCCGGGTGCTGCGGGCCCGCTGCCACCCCTTGGAGCGCGAATTCGCCTTCGGCGCCGTCCGGCAGCTGTTCAAGCCGCTGCTGGCGGCCGTCTCCGACACCGACCGGGCACGCCTTCTGGAAGGGTCCGCGGCGGCCACGCTGCGGGCACTGGACGATGCCGCGGTCCCGGATCCGCCGCCGGAGGCCGCCAATGTGACGGCAGCGACGCTGCGGGAACTGGACGCACTGGTCTCCCGGCTGTCCCGCCGGCAGCCCCTGCTGCTGGCGGTGGACGCCCTGCAGTGGATCGATCAGCCGTCGCTGCGCTGGCTGGTCCACTTCGTCGGACGGGCGGACAGTGACAGTCTCCCGGTGCTGATCGCCGTGACCACCCGTAGTGCCGAGGGCCGGAGGCTCGATCCGCTGTGCGCCGAGCTGGTCCGGCCCGCGAACTGCCACACCCTCGTCGTGGAGCCGCTCGACGTGGACGGTGTGGGACAGCTGGTGCGGACGCTATGGGGCGCGGAGGAGCCCGACGAGGCCTTCTGCGCCGCCTGCCACGCCGCCACCGGCGGGCATCCGCTGTTCGTCCGTGCCCTGCTCCACCAGGCACAGCGCAGCGGGGTGAAGCCGACGACGGAATTCCGGGACCGGATCCCCACCGTCACCCTGTCCACGCTCGGCGGGGAGATCTCGCACCGGCTCTGCCAGGCGTCCGACGAGGTCGTGGCGCTGGCACGGGCGCTGGCCTTCCTGGGCGACCGCAAGCCACCGGAGCTGCTCGCCGCGTACTGCGGAACCGGGCGGGCCGTGGTGCAGTCCGCGGCTGAGGAACTGCGGTCGCTCGGCCTGCTGCGGGCGGACGGCAACCCCCGCTTCACCCACCCCGTCGTCCGCGACACCGTGCTGGCCACGCTGTCGCCCGAGGAACTCGGCGTCGGCCACGCGCGGGCGGCCCAGGTGTCCTGTCTGAGCGGACGCCCCGACGAGGAGGTCGCGGCCCATCTGCTGGCGGCCGGCCCCGTCCACGGCTCCTGGGTCCTGCCGGCCCTGCGCCGGGCGGCCACGGAGGCCCTGCGCCGCGGCGCGCCGGAGACCGCGGTGACCTATCTGCGCTCCGCGTTGCACCAGCCGCTGGACGAGTCCGAGCGCGCCCGGGTGCTCCTGGAACTGGGCACCGCGGCCAGCCATTACGATGCCGCGCTGGCCATCTCCTGCGTCACCGGCGCGCTCGAAGGGCTGACCGACGAGGCGGCCCGCAGTGACGCCCTGGGTGTGCTGGCCTACTCCCTGCTCCTCTCCCGGGGGTCCCGTACGGACCTGTCGAGCGTGGACCGGAAGATCGCGGCATTAAGCGAACGGCCCACGCCGGGCACCGGGGCCGCCGACCGCGAACTGGCGCTGCGGATGAGTGCCCTGCGCTCCTGGATGGAGTTCGAGCGGCCGTCCGTCACCGGCCCGGCTCCGGCACCGTCCCCTGGCGCCGACGACGACCTGGCCGACCGCACCGCGGGGGAGCGCCAACTGCTCGCCATCCGCGCCTTCCACGCCCTGCGGGCGGCCCTGCCCGCCCCGTACGTCGCCGCTCTGATCGAGCGTGCGTCCGTCAACCTGCCGGCGTTCTCCCACGACCTGTTCCCGCTGCACTACTTCGTCGCCCAGACGCTGCTGTACCTCGACGAACTCGATACGGCCGACCGGCTCAACCGCCATCTGACCCGGGAGATCTCGGGCCGGGGCATGGAACTGCTGGTCTCCTCCCTGACCGTCTACCGAGCCGTGCTGGCGCTGCGCCGCGGAAACATCGCCGAGGCCCTCGGCGCGGCTCAGGACGCCGCGGACCATGCCTCCCCGACCGGGAGGCTGCCGTACGCCCTGACCGTGGACACCATCAGGATCGACGCGCTGCTCGCCCAGGGCCGGGTCGAGGCCGCCGAGCGTATTGCGGCCACTCATGCCGTGGCCGGGCAGACGGAAGTGGCATGGGAACGGCCCCGGTTCCTCATGAGCCTGGCCGCACTGCGGATCGCCCAGGGCGAGCTGCGGACGGGGCTGTCCCTGCTCCGCGAGTCCGGTCACCACTGCGAGGCCCTGGGGACGGTCAGCCCGGCGATGTCCCCGTGGCGCTCCCGCGCGGTCGCCGTCCATCTCGCCCTGGGGGACCCCGGGGCGGCCCGTGCGCTGGCCGAACAGGAGCTGGACCTCGCCCGGCGCTGCCGGATCCCACGGGCCCTCGGGGTGGCACTGCGGGCGGCGGGGACCGTGACGGACGGCCTCCGGGGACTCGACATGCTGGCCGAGGCCGTGACCGTCCTCAGAACCACCCCCGCACGCCTCGAACTCGCCCGCGCCTGCCATGACTTCGGCCTCGCCCTGCTGCGCCGGGACGACAAGCGCGGCGCCCGCGGGGCCCTGCGCGACGGCCTGGACCTCGCTGTCGGGTGTGGCGCCACGGCGCTCGCCGCACGGCTGGAGGAGCGGCTGCACCTCGCCGGCGGGCGCGTCGCCCGATCCGGGAGCCAGGGAATCCGCGGGCTGACCGCAGGGGAGGAGCGCGTCTGCACACTGGCGGCCCAGGGCTACAGCAACAAGCAGATCGCCGAACTGCTCGTCGTCTCGCTGCGGACCGTGGAAACCCACCTCACCGGCGCCTACCGCAAACTCGGGATCACCGGCCGCCCGCAGCTGGCGGCGGCGATGGCCACTACGGACAGGTGCCGCGGGGGGAGCGAACCGGCGGACTCCTGAGCGCGGTCCGGGAGGGCGGTCCAAGACTGTGGCACACCCCGTCCTCTGCACTGAGAGCCTGCAGGGCAGCGGTGTGGACACAGACCATGCCGACGGCGCGATACACGACAACAAGGAGACAGCACATGCGCGAGATCACCACCACCATCGATATCGCGGCATCTCCCCTTGAGGTGTGGGAGGCCCTGACCGATTTCCGGCACTACCCCGAGTGGAACCCTTTCATCCGTGAGGCCTCCGGCGAGGCCCGGACCGGCCAGACCCTCACCCTGCGGATGTTCCCGGCCCAGGGCCGGCCCATGACGTTCCGGCCGCGTGTGCTGATCGCCGATCCAGGAATCGAATTACGCTGGCTCGGACGTTTCCTTCTGCCGGGTGTCTTCGACGGCGAGCACCGCTTCGTGCTGAGCCAAAAAGACGGTGTCACCCGTGTCACCCAGAGCGAACAATTCTCCGGGCTGCTCATCCCGCTGCTCGGCAAGACCATTGACGCGACGACGGACAACTTCCGGCTGCTCAACGAGGCGCTCAAGGTTCGTGTCGAGGACCGGTCCACGCCCCGGACGACCGCTCCATGACCGATACGACCACGATGAACCACCGATGATCACCGTGGCTGACGAAGAGACCCTCCCCGCGCTTTGATCCTTATCGGCGCCGCAAGAATGCGCCCCGCCCCGTCCGATTTCATCGAGCAGAAAAGACGGGCCGACCCACTGGACACGTCATCCCCTCCTCCTTAAGGTCCTCACCATGGTTTACAAGATCGAACCCGCCGCAGAGCCTCCGGTGACTCTCACCAGCCCCTATGACCTTCTGACCGGCTACCTCGACTTCTACCGGGAAACGGTGCTGCGCAAGTTGGAGGGAATGTCCGACGCGGAGCTGAGGAACAGCCGGATTCCCACCGGATGGTCGCCGCTGGGATTGTTCAAGCACCTGGCCTGTGTGGAATTGCGCTGGATGCAATGGGGGTTCAAGGGGGAACACATCGAAGAACCATGGGCCGAATTCAAGAACCGTTCAGGGCCGTGGCACGTTGAACCAGGGGAAACGTTCGCGGACGTCAAGGAGTTCTTCCAGGAGCAGTGCGCGCGGTCCCGTGCCATCGTCGCCGCGGCCCGACTGGAGGACCAGGCCGCCAGTCTCGGCGGAAAGGTCCCGGCCGACGAGGACCGCCCCACCCTGATCTGGATCCTCTTTCATCTGCTCCAGGAGTACGCCCGGCACGTGGGGCACCTCGACATCGCACGTGAGCTGGCCGATGGAGCCGTCGGGGAGTAAGGACGCGTCCCGAGGCCTCACGACGCCCCCCCGCCGTCCCCGCCCTGCTCCGCCCGGGTGAGCCGTGTCTCACCCCGCCGGGGCCTCTTGTCTATGCAACGAGTTGCATAGAAGGATCGGGGTATGGCGCTCGACCACGCGATCCTCGTCTCCCTGCTGGAGAAGCCGGGCTCCGGCTATGAGCTGGCCCGGCGGTTCGAGCGGTCCATCGGATACTTCTGGACCGCCACCCATCAGCAGATCTACCGCGTCCTCAAGCGCATGGAGAGCGACGGCTGGGTCGATGTCCGCGAGGTGCCGCAGCAGGCCCGGCCGGACAAGAAGGAGTACTCCGTCGCCGCTCTCGGCCGGGCCGCGCTCTCCGCGTGGCTGCACGAGCCGATCGAACCCGAGAGCGTCCGGCACGACCTCGCCGTGAAGATCCGCGGTGCGGCCTTCGACGATCCCGCCGCGCTGATCCATGAGGTCGAGCGGCACCATCAGATCCACACCGACCGCCTCGCCCACTATCTGGCGGGGGAGCGGCGTGACTTCACCGGCCCCGAGGCCCCCGCGACGCCCGACGCGGGCCAGGAACTCCAGCACGTCGTGCTGCGCGGCGGCATCGCCTATGAGCGGATGACGCTCGCCTGGCTCGACGACGTACTCGCCACCCTCCACCGACTCCGCCCCGAGCACTGAACGGGCGCCGGGTGAGCAACTCACCTGCCACGCCCCCGCGTTCGGGCGCGCGCTTCCCGTCCACCATCCCGTAAACCGCAACCCTGAGCCGGAAAGGCGAACATCCATGGCCGACCCGCTGCTGTTCAACCCCCGCACCTACGACCCGGCGCACTTCGACCCCGAGACCCGCCGGCTGCTGCGCGCCACCGTCGACTGGTTCGAGGAGCGCGGCAAGCGCAAGCTGATCGAGGACTACCGCTCTCGCGCCTGGCTGTCGGACTTCCTTGAGTTCTCCACCAAGGAAGGGCTGTTCGCGACCTTCCTCACCCCGGCCTCCGCCGCCGACGGGAACCAGGACAAGCGCTGGGACACCGCCCGGATAGCCGCCCTCAACGAGATCTTCGGCTTCTACGGGCTCGACTACTGGTACGCCTGGCAGGTCACCATTCTCGGCCTCGGCCCGGTCTGGCAGAGCGACAACGCCGCCGTCCGCAGCCGCGCGGCCGAACTCCTCTCCCAGGGCGAGGTGTTCGCCTTCGGACTCTCCGAGAAGGCCCACGGCGCCGACATCTACTCCACCGACATGCTCCTGGAGCCCGACGGTGACGGCGGCTTCCGCGCCAGCGGATCCAAGTACTACATCGGCAACGGCAACGCCGCCGGACTCGTCTCCGTCTTCGGCCGCCGCACCGACATCGAGGGCCCCGACGGCTATGTCTTCTTCGCCGCCGACAGCCGCCACCCGGCCTACCACCTGGTGAAGAACGTCGTCGACTCCTCGAAGTACGTCAGCGAGTTCCGCCTCGAGGACTACCCGGTCACCGCCGGCGACATCCTGCACACCGGCCGCGCCGCCTTCGACGCCGCCCTCAACACCGTCAACGTCGGCAAGTTCAACCTCTGCACCGGTGCGATCGGCATCTGTGAGCACGCGATGTACGAGGCCGTCACCCATGCGCAGAACCGCATCCTCTACGGCCGCCCCGTCACCGCCTTCCCGCACGTCCGCCGTGAGCTGACCGACGCCTACGTCCGCCTCGTCGGAATGAAGCTGTTCAGCGACCGCGCCGTCGACTACTTCCGCTCCGCGGGCCCCGAGGACCGCCGTTACCTCCTCTTCAACCCGATGACGAAGATGAAGGTGACCACCGAGGGCGAGAAGGTCATCGACCTGATGTGGGACGTAATCGCCGCCAAGGGCTTCGAGAAGGACACCTACTTCGCCCAGGCCGCCACGGAGATCCGCGGCCTGCCGAAGCTGGAGGGCACGGTCCACGTCAACCTCGCCCTGATCCTCAAGTTCATGGGCAACCACCTGCTGAACCCGGCCGAGTACGCGCCCGTGCCGACCCGCCTCGACGCGGCCGACGACGCGTTCCTCTTCCAGCAGGGCCCGGCCCGCGGTCTGGGCGCCGTACGCTTCCACGACTGGCGCACCGCCTACGACGCCTTCGCCGAGGTGCCGAACGTCGCCCGCTTCCGCGAACAGGCCGACGCCCTCTGCGAGTTCGTCACCACCGCCGCCCCCGACGAGGAGCAGAGCCGGGACCTCGACCTGCTGCTCGCCATCGGCCAGCTGTTCGCGCTGGTCGTCCACGGCCAGCTGATCCTGGAGCAGGCGCAGCTGACCGGCCTCGACGCGGACGTGCTCGACGAGCTGTTCGCCGTCCTGGTCCGGGACTTCTCCGCGCACGCCGTCGAACTGCACGGCAAGGACTCCGCCACCGCGGAGCAGCAGAGCTGGGCGCTGGGCGCGGTCCGCCGCCCGGTCATCGACGACGCCCGCTCGAAGCGCGTCTGGCAGCGGGTGGAGGCCCTGTCCGGGGCGTACGAGATGGCCCCGTAGCCACGTCGCAACCCGGCCGCCCGCACTCCGGGCCGGCGGCAGGCTCAGCCACCTCCGCGCAGATCGGCTGAGCCTGCCGCGCCGCGGTGCCGCCGCGCGAGCGCCGGCCGTCCCTCCGCGCCGGCCGATCACCCCTGACTCCCCGGACATCCCCAGGCACAGATGGCTAGTATCGGTACTCCTGGTTCGCGCAGCGGGTGCAGGCCCGGGGGAGGGGTACGCAAGCGTGCAGGCCGAGATCGTCGTCGACGGGGAGATCAACGGGGAGCGCGACGGCCGGTCCTCGGCGTCCTTGTCCCGACGGCCGGCGCGGGGCACGGTTCCGGCACGGCACACCGCGGTTTCCTGCCCACCGCACGCGGTCCCCCGGATCGTGGCGGCCTCGCACCGGCCGTGGCCGACGGCGGACGGGGCCGGCGGAGAGCGAACGGATCGGCAGTCGCCGTGACGATCCTCCCTGACCCCGCGGCCTCGCAGGCCCTGCTCATCGGTGCCCATGATTACGAGAGCCTGGCGGCCTTACCTGCCGTCGAGCGCAATCTGGCCGGGCTCACCCGGGCGTTCACCGACCCGGAATTGTGGGGATTACCGCCGACGCACTGCGTCGCACTGCCCCAGCCGTCGAGCGCCCAGGACGTACTCGACACCCTCAACAGCGTCGCCCTGCGCGCCACCGACACCTTGGTCGTCTACTACGCCGGGCATGGGCTCATCGACCCGCACAGCGACGAGCTGTACCTGGCGCTGCCCGGCTCGGACCAGGAACGGTTGTACAGCGCGCTGCCCTTCGAGTGGGTGCGCCGGGCGATCCTGGATCCGCGGATCGGCGCCCGGCACAAGGTGGTGATTCTGGACTGCTGCTACAGCGGGCGGGCCCTGACGGGCGGTATGAGCGGCACCACCCAGGTGGTCGACCACGCACTGATCGACGGCACGTCCCTGATGGCGGCCTCCGCGAAGACCCGTAAGGCGCTGTCCCCGCCCGGCGAGGAATTCACCGCGTTCACCGGCGAATTGATCACCGCGCTGACCGAGGGGATCGTCGACGGCCCGTCCCTGCTGGACATGCAGACCCTGTACCGGCACCTCTACGTCACTCTGGCGGCCAAGTCCCGGCCGCTGCCCCAGCAGGGCAACCGCAACACCGGCGGGCTGATCGCCCTGGCCCGGAACCGTGCCCACCCCACCCACCGCCCGCAGCCGCCGTCCCGGCCGGCCCCGAAGCCTCGGCCGGCCCCGAAGCCCCCGGCCCCTTCCCCGGACCGCACCCCCGACACGCGCGGCAAGGAGCAACCGCAGACCACCGCACCCCGACAGCACGCGACGCCGGAAGCTGCCCGCACCGACGGGCAGCGGCACAGCGGACGTTCGGCCTCCGTCCGGACCAGGACCCTCGCGGTGGTGTCGGCGGCGCTCCTGGTCGCGGGCGTGTCCACCACCCTCGCTCTGCTGAACGGGTCCCACCGGGAATCCGACGGCAAGTCCAAGGGCGGCATCACCGAAGCCACGTACAACGCAGCTGTCGGCCATGTCCTCAAGCCAGGGGGCAAAAAGGGCGGCACGCTGAAGTTCATCAACGCCGCCGATGCCGACTCCTGGGACCCGCAGCGCGGCTACTACGGCTTCGTATGGAACTTCGCCCGCTACTACGCCCGTCAACTGGTGACCTACGACCCGGAGTCGAAGGGCGTCGAACTCACACCTGATCTGGCCACGACCAAGGCCAGGATCAGCAACGATGGCCGGACCTACACCTACACGCTGAGCAAGGGGGCCACCTGGGAGGACGGGTCGCCCGTCACCTCCAAGGACATCAAGTACGGCATCGAGCGGCTCTGGGCACCGGACGTCATCTCCGGTGGACCGTCCTACCTACAGCAGGCGCTCGACCCGGACGGAACCTACCGGGGCCCGTACAAGGACACGTCCCCCACGGGCTTGAAAGCGATCGAGACGCCCAATCCCCGGACCATCGTCTTCAAGCTGCCCCGGGCCAACGGTGACTTCGAGCAGATGCTGGCCATGGTGGCCGCCTCACCGGTGAAACGGAGCCAGGACACCAAGGCCAAATACGGCCTCAGACCGTTCTCCAGCGGGCCGTACAAGTTCCGGTCCTACAGCCCCGGCAAATCGCTGGAGCTGGTGCGCAACCCCCACTGGCAGCCGTCGTCCGACCCGATCCGTAAGGCCCTCCCGGACAAGATCAGCGTCACCATCACCAACAACCAGGGATCCGTGGACGCCGCCCTGCTCAAGGGCAGCCACGACCTGGCGCTGTCCCCCTCCAAGCTGGGCCCGCTCGGCAGAACCGCGATGCTGTCGGACAGCGACCGCAACAAGAACCTGGACACCCCGCGGTCCGGCTTCGTCCGCTACGCGGGATTTCCGCAGGCCGTCAAACCGATGGGCAACATCCACTGCCGCAGGGCGGTCATCCATGCCGCCGATCGCCGCAGTCTGCAGACCGCGCTGGGCGGCCGCGTTACAGGCGGGGACCTCGCGCCGAATCTGCTTCCGCCGGGCATCAAGGGCGCCGACCCCACGTTCGATCCGTACGGCGTGCTCAAGAACGGCGGCAAGCCGAACGTGGCCAAGGCGAGGGATGAGCTGAAGGCGTGCGGCCGGCCGGACGGCTTCTCGACCAGGATCGCGGTGCGCAACGACCGGCCGCCGGAGGTTTACGCCGCCGAAGCGCTGCAGAGCGCGCTGGCCAAGGTCGGGATCAAGGCGGAGGTCGAGCAGTTCGACGGGGCACGGTCGTCCGACATCGTCGGTGTGCCGGCCGAGGTGAAGCGGCGGGGCTACGGCATCGTCATCGCGGGCTGGGGCGCCGACTTCCCCACCGGACAGGCCTTCTGGCGCCCGCTCGTCGACAGCCGGTTGCAGCCGCCGAGCGGCAGCTACAACCTTGCCGGGGTCGACTCCCCGGCCATCGACAAGCTCCTCGCCGAGGCCATCGCCGAACCCGACCCGGACAAGGCCGGTGAGGCCTACGAGCAGATCAACCACAAGGTCGCGGACAACGCCTACTACCTGCCGTTCGTTTACGAGAAGTACGTCAGCTGGCGCAGCCCGCGGTTGACCGATGTCCACGTTTCCCCCGCCTACGGCGCTTACGACTATGCGCGGCTGGGTGTCAGCGGCACCTGACCCCGCACGCTTCGCGGATAAGCCACGTGATGCCTCTTGTCCGGGCATTGCGGATATCCCGGGCTGCGCGGTGGAGCGCGGCGAGCATTATGATCCGGACAGGCTCAGCCCGCACCACGACTGGAAGAGATGTGCTTCTTCTCCGTTCCTTGCCTTCCCCGTATCCCCCGGGGCCGGTACGGATGATGTCGTTGGCGCTTGCGGTAGCGGGCATGGTGGCACTGTTGGGCGGCTGTGCGGGGAGCGGGGAGCCGCTGAGCGCCGGCCGTACCTCGGCCGCCTCCGCCCCGGTGCGGCTGTGGCCGGATCGCAAGCCCGCGCCGCAACCCGAGCCGGGGACGGGCGAGAACCTGCCCGCCGCCGTTCCCGGGGTGCCCCGGGTGCCGTCCGGGGACATCCGCAAGGCGCCGCTGCTCACCGTCGTCAAGGCGCAGGTGGCCGCGGGGTCCGCCCTCGGCGGCGGGCCGCAGTTCGACTCCGCCACCACGAGAAAGATCGATGCCTGCGCCGACGAACCGGCGCGCTGTCCGGTACGGAAACCGCAGTACCAGGACCTGACCGGCGACGGGAAGGCCGAATTGATCGTCGGCATCGAGGCGCCGGACGCATCCCTGGCGCTGTGGGTCTTCAAGCTCCACCACGGGGTGGTGACCCGGATCATGGACGCCGGTGCGACGCCGCTGTCGGTCGAGATCGCGAACGGCGATCTGATCCTGCGGGAGCCCACCGGCACACCCGGCTACGCCACCCGCACGGTGTACGCGTGGGACGCCCGGACGCGGACCATGGCACTGCGGGCCATGGAGTTCGACCAGGCGGACCCGGCCACCCCCACCCCGAAGCGGACGCCATGAGCGCCGGCCGGACTCGTGCGCGGCTGCGCCTGCCCGCCTGGACGGCGACGCTCTACTGGAAGTTCGCCGTCTTCGTCATCGTCATGTGCTGCGTCCTCGCCACGGTGGTCGGCGTCCTGGTGCACGTCCTGGTCGGCCGGCAGACCGAGGACCAGGCCCGCGGTGCGGCTCTGGCCGAACTGGACACCGTCGCGGCGGCGTATGTCGCCGGGGAGCCCCTCGGCCGCAACGCCGCGGTGAATCCCGCCGACCTCCCCGCCTCGCTCCGCGCCATGGCACGGCGGGGTGAGCGCGGCACCCAGCTCGCCGACCACCGTGGCCGCCCGGCGATGTGGGCCGTCACCCCCGCCGACGGCAAGGCGCTCGCCGTCCATCTCGACTACAGCCAGCGGGCCGCCGCGCTCCGCGGGCTGGACCGGTCCATCATCGGCTCCTCGGCGTTCGCGATCTGCCTCACCCTCCTCGTCGGGCTGTTCGCCGTCTCCCGCATCACCCGTCGGCTGCACCACACGGCCCAGGTGGCCCGCAGGATCAGCACCGGCGATCTCGACGCCCGGGTGGACGATCCCCGGGTCTCGCGTCCCGACCACGCCCAGGACGAGGCCGCCGCGGTGGCCGCCGCACTCGATGCGATGGCCGCCGCGCTCCAGGCCAAGCTGCACAGCGAGCAGCGCTTCACCGCCGATGTGGCGCATGAGCTGCGCACCCCGCTGACCGGACTGCGGGTGGCGGCCGAACTGCTGCCGTCCGGCCGTCCGACGGAGATGGTGCAGGACCGTATCCGGACCATGAGCCGGCTGACCGAGGACCTGCTGGAGATCTCCCGTCTTGACGCGGAGGTGGAGCAGGCCGACATCGACGTGCATCAGCTGGGGCCGCTGGCCGAGCGGGCGGTGCTGGCCACCGGGCTGGCGGCCGAGGTGCGTATCGAGCGGGACGCCCGGGTGGAGACCGACCAGCGCAGGCTCCAGCGGGTGCTGGGGAACCTCGTCTCCAACGCCCACAAGCACGGCCGCCCGCCGGTGGTCCTGACCGTCGACGGTCTGACCCTCACGGTCCGGGACCACGGGGACGGCTACCCCGCCCGGCTCCTCGACCACGGCCCCCAGCGCTTCAGCAGCCACTCCGGAAGCGGCAAGAAGACCGGCCACGGCCTCGGGCTGACCATCGCCGTGGGCCAGGCCCGGGTCCTCGGCGCCACCCTGCGCTTCTCGAACGCCCCGGACGGCGGAGCCGTCGCCGAACTCTCCCTCCCCGCACCGGCCCCGGAACGCCGGCCTCAGCAGCCGGCGGGGGAGGGCGACTCCTGACCCGGTGCGCCGACGACCGGAGTGGGCCCGGGCCGCCACCACGAGCTGCCTGATCCGAACGAGAGGCCCTAGTTGGCCCACGGCGGCGCCAGGCTGCTGCCGTCCGCCAGCTCGGCGGTCAGGCCGGTACGGGTGGTGACCCACATCCGTGCCGGCTCGTCGGCGGGATTGGCCACGGCGAGGGCGGCGCCGGCGGGGGCCACCGCCGCATCGCCGGGGCGAGTTCGGCGATCTCGCCGTCGATGGGGAAGCGCGTCCGGCCGACGCGGGCCGCCGACAAGGCGGCCCGCACAGCCGTCGCCCCGTGGCAGGCGACGCTCGGCGCGGAGCGCTTCGGCGTCCTCGCCGCCGACTTGGCCCGGATCGCGCCGAACGGCCCGATCCGGCCCTCCTGGTGAGCCGGTGCCCCTGCCCTGCCACCTCTCCCGGTGTTTCTCCCGGGGCAGGCTGACGGCGACCCGCGGAGGGCCGCCCGCCGTGCGCAGTCGCTCGTCCCTCCCGGCGCTGTTCAGTCGTCGTAGCGGATGGTGCCGTCCTCGTCCATCGTCGGGTGGATCTTCGTCGGGCCCTCGTCATCCAGGTCCGAGGGGCGAGGCGGTTCCGGGCCGTCGGGGCCTGACCTGAGCATCCGCTCGATGCGGCAGATCCGGTACAGGGTGTCGCCGACGCGCGCTTCGTCCGCGCGGCCGGCGGCCTTGAATGTCTCGGCGGCCCGCGCGTGGCGGGTGCGTTCACGGTCGCTGAACTCGTGGAGCAGGGGCCAGAATTCGGCCATCCCGTCGAACAGCAGCCGCCGCGCGTCATGGGGCGTCGGCATGAGGGCGCCGTGCGGCCGCCACCCGCGGCCGCGGCGTTCCACCACCCCGAAGCCGACGGGAAGCAGCACGATGTCCGGATGCGAGGTGAGCGCCCGCTCGGAGTCCCGGCGCACCTCAGCGGGGAACCTGGAGCCGGAGTAGGAGAACCCCTGGAGTGCCAGCTTCATGGCGCCCGCCATGACGCCGTCCTCCTTGCCGGGGGTGAGGGCGAAGCCCAGGTCCGGTGAGGGTGTCTCCTGCCGGCCTTCCCAAGAACGGTCGGCCGGTTCCGGGTCGGTCGGCCGCGGCGGCTCCAGACCGCGCTCGCCGCTGCGGGCGAACTCGTCCCCGCGCACCACCCGGTAGCGCACGCCGAGGACCGTCATCTCATCGACCGGCTCGCGTTCGAGCACCGCCACGGCAGCCAGCAGTTCGCGCCGGACGGCGGGGTCGTCGGTGTCGTCCTTGGCCTTGAACCACAGCAGTGAGTTCAAGCTGTCCCTGGCCTCTTGGGGCATGCCACTGGTTGCGGGCCTCAACAGCCGCCACTCCGCGCCGGTTTCGGGATCCTGCGCGGCGAGCCCGAAGACCGGGCCGCGCAGCGCGAGATGAGGATAGCGGTAGGAGGCGTCCACGGCATCGGCCTCGGTCACCCATTCCGTCGGATCGTCGCGGCGTACCAAGCCCTCGTGGAGCCGGTCGATCTGTCGCTTCCAGTCGTCAGCCATGCGCACATTGTTGGGTCTGGGCGGCGGGACCCGGCCCGAAGGCGGTAAGTGATCAGACCGTGGTGCGTTGAGGGTCCAAAACTGACGGACGTTGCGCATCGAGAGGTCTCCGCAGGGAGCCCGCCCCTCAGTCCCTCGGGACCGTCAGAGCCTTGCGCATGCTCAGAACAGACCCTGCGTCAGTGCGACCGAGTCGGGTACGGCGACCTCCTCCGGTGCGCTCAGGGGCATGATGCCCAGGATCTGCTGGATGACGTAGTGGGCCGACATCATCGCGCCCTCCTGCCAGCCGGGCAGCGGCGAGATCTGGTCGCCGGTGACGAAGAACGCGTCGGTGCCCTCGGGCTGGAGGAGTTGCTTGTAGGCCTTCTTGTGGCTTTCCACCTGCGGTTTCCACGCAGCCCATCCACCCAGCTGGTAGGGCACCTTGTGCCAGGCGATGGAGACGCCCTTCTCGTCGGGGACGAGCTTTCTGTCCTTGAATTCCGGATGCAGCTGGATGGCGCCTTCGCGCGCCAGCCGCAGACGCTTCTCCGGGGTGAGCTTCCCGAGGGTGTCGGCCGCGCCATCGAAGTTGTAGGCGCCGGTCAGGGTCCCCTTGTCGGAGAAGTAGTCGTTGGACGGATACCACATCTGGGTGATGTTGTGACCGGTCCAGCTGATGCCTCCGTAGATCCCCTCGGTGTCGTCCCAGGCGCCGAGGTCGCCCTCCCAGAAGCGGCGGTTCGCCTGCCAGCCGACCTTGCAGGTCTTCTCGAATTCCACGAGGCGGATCGCCTGCTCGAAGGGGTCCGAGAAGCGGGTCAGCTTGACCTTGCGGAGCACCGGGGCCGGGATGTTGCTGACGCAGTAACGGGCGTCGTCATGGAACTCGTCATCGCCCTTGCGGTACCTGACGGTGACCCCGAGGCCGCGCGGATCGATCTCGATCTCCCGGACCTCGGCGCCCAGCACGAACGTCGCGCCGGCCCGTTTGGCCTCCCGTGCCAGTGCCTTGACGATGTGGTCCATGCCGCCGACCGGCTGGAACATCGTGGCCTGCCACAGATAGTCGACCGGCTGGTAGAAACGGGCCTTCCAGAAGCCGGAGTTCACCAGCTCCTCGAAGGACAGCGGCGGGGCCGATACCGGCCACTCCTCGATCTCGGGCCGGTCCAGATAACCCGAGCGGGTGGAGCCACGGTACTTGCCGTTCGCGTCGAGCGCGCCGAACACCCGCAGCAGATGGCGCAGTTCACCGGTGAAGGCGTCCCTGCTGACCAGTGTCTCGGCGAGCTTGGCCGCGAGGTGGCCGCGGGTGTCGTTCGCCACCCGCCGGTTGGGCCAGGTCACCTCGGCGTGCGGCGGGCGGACCCGGTTCGCCGTGGTCTCCATGATGTACGGCTCCAGGGCCACACCGAAGTCACGGCAGTACGTGAGCACCCGGCGGTGGTGGTACGGGATACGGCCGGGCCCGAGGTTGAGGTACAGGCCGTCGTCGAAGGCGCAGGTGTGCGTCGGGGTGACGACACCGTGCTCATCGAGCTCGTAGAGCTTGTCCCCCTTGCGCGCGGTGCGGTTGCGCCCGCCGACGCGTTCCTGCGCTTCCAGGACGGTGACCCGGTAGCCGAGCATGCTCAGTTCGTACGCGGCCGTCAGACCCGCGACACCGGCGCCCAGGATCAGCACCTTCCTGCCCTCACCCGGGCTTCCGACGGGCCGTACGGCGCCGGTCCAGCCGGTGGCCTCCGGCCCGGACAGACCGCTCATGGCGTGCCGGAGCGCCTCCGCGGAGTCGTCGAGGGTGGCGCTTGCCGCGGACCGCTGTTCGTTCGGGCTGGTCATCCCACTTTCCCTTCCGACGGTGCGCCGCCGGACGGCGGACAGTTCTCGGCGACCTTGTACTTGAGTGCCTCGGGATAGTCGTGCCGGTCCAGCTGCACCCGCACCACGACCGGGCCCTGATTGACCGCGTCACTGGGCTCGGCGATCCGCTTCAGCAGATCGGTGAGTTCGTCGTGCCGGCGGACCGCGAAGCCGTGCATCGGGTGCTTGGCGGAGCCGAAGACGTCCGCGAGCTTCTCGTACCGCCAGGGGTGCAGCTCGTTGTAGAAGTCGGCGCCGTCGGAGCGGGGTGTGCCGTCCTGGTAGTAGCAGGGGTGGACGAGCATCTGCTCGATGCCGTAGAACGCCTCGTTGTCCAGGACGAACACCACCGGGCGCAGACCGTGCCGCACATGGGTGGACATCTCCTGGCAGGTCTCCTGGAACGAGCCGTCGCCGACGAAGACCATCGGGCGCTTTCCCGCATGGCTCCGGCCGAGCGCCACCCCGGTGGCCGCGCCGACCGAGTAGCCGATGGACAGCCAGCTGTTCTGCGCCACGTACGAGGCGCGCTCGGCCATCCGCAGATTCATCGAGCCGATCAGCGCGAACGCGGCGTCGCACACCACGGTGAACGGGTTGCTGCGCGCGCCCGGCGGCTCGCTGGTCTGCTCTTCGAGGAAGGCGTTGATGTGCCGGAAGAAGCTGTCGTACGTCACGGTCTCCGGGTACGGTCCGCCGGTCTGGGAGGCCAGATGGGCGGCGGTGCTGTCGGCGACCTGGAGGCCGTCCTCGTGCGCGCGGGCGAAGTAGTCCGCGGCGAAGGCGCCGTCCCCGAACTCGGCCACCAGGCGCTCCCGCAGCGCGGGGAGGAACCGGGCGAGCTGCACATCGGGGAAGTACGAGGCGCCGACATGCACCCCGTCGTGGGCGGCGACCGCCCAGTCGTCACCGATCGACCGCTCGCCGCCCAGGTTCTTCGAGGTCGCCCACGAGCCCAGCCCGATGCGGCAGCCCGCGTTGTTGAAGACCTCGGCGACCTCCGGATGGCTGGCCTTGCCGTTGTAGACACCGGAGAAGCCCGGGGTGTACTCGGACACCACGGACTTGGCGCCGATGGTGGTGCAGAACGGGATACGGGTCTCCCGCACCAGCTTCTCGAACTCGTCGGACAGCCGGAAGCGGTCGATCTCCTCGCCGGCCCACAGGATCGGATTGCCGTAGCGCCGGACCAGTTCCACACACGCCGTGACCGCGCGGTCGAGCATGCGCTCGTTCTTCACGGTGACGGGCCGCTCACGCCGCGTCAGCCGGCCCTGCGGTGCGGGGCACTGCGCCCCCCAGAGGTCATCCATGACCTCCAGATAGACCGGCCGGCGGTGGGAGAGGCACGCGGTGATCGCGCTGTCGATCTGGGTGGGGGCCAGACCGGGGTTGGAGAGGGCCTGGGCGTCCACGGTCACCTGGCGGTAGACCTCCAGGTTGCTCTCCGGCCGCTGCGACATGTGCGAGGTGAGCAGGCCGATCGCCTGCTGGTTGAGCCACTGCTCGTACGACGGAGCGGCGTTGATCGCGATCAGCGGTACATACTCGGCGAAGGCGCCGCCGATCGCGTTGAGCAGGTTGAACGCGCCCACGCTGTAGGTGACCGCGACCGCGCCGATGCCCTGCTCGCCGAGCGCGATCTCCGCGTCGGCGGACGTCACCCGGGCATAGCCGTCCGCGGCCTGGCCCGCGCCGCCCTCGGTGGGGGTGCCCACCCAGCGCACCTTGGTCTTCTCGTGCAGGGTCGACAGGAACGGGCCCAGGTGGTCGCCCGGAACGCCGAACAGATGGGTGATGCCGAGCTGTTCCAGCCTGCGGGCCAGATACTCGGCCACGGTGCACGTCGAGGAGGTGGTCATGACGTCAGCACCCCCTCGCGCGGCCGGTCCGACGATCCGGTGACGGACCGGCGCTCGCGGGGGGCCGCGGCCCGGCCGCCGAAGGCGCTCTCGTCCGCCGCGGGAGCCTCGTTGACGGCGATGGCGGCGCGTACGGCCGTCTCCACCGCGCCCTCGATCCAGGCGTGCTTGAGCGACACATGCTCACCGGCGAAGTGCACCGGCCCCTCGGGCCGCACCACATCGAGGTGGAAGCTGGTCATCTGATGCGGGGTGTAGACGGCGGCCTCACCGCAGGCGTACGGGTCGCGCAGCCAGCTCTGGGTCTGGCCGGCCCCGGTGTAGAAGACCTCGATCCGGCGGCCGTGCACCGACTGGAGGTTGAGCAGGGCGTAGCTGTAGCGCTCGGCCTCCTCGAAGGAGTCCCAGCGCGCGGCGTCGTCCGACCAGGAGTAGCCCGCCAGCACCACGCCGCCCTGACTGCCGGGGACGGGGTGCGAGGGGTAGTACATGAAACGGTTGGGGTTGTCGGTGGTGGAACCGCCGCCAAAGGCATGGGTGGCCGGCCGTACGCCGCCGCTCAGCGGGGAGTTGCGGTAGTACTCCACCTGCTGCGGGCTGATGCGCTTCTCGTCCACGCTCGGATGGGCGCCGAGCAGCCCCGTGGGCAGATCCCGCAGACTCTGCGGAACGGCCAGCGCGGCCTCGGCGTCGTCCTCGCCCCGCTGCTGGTAGTAGTCGTACAGACCCGGTGCGACGGCGTCGAGCTCCCGCTTCCAGTCCTCCTCGGTGAACTCCCACCAGCGGCGCGAGAACTCCAGGAGCACCTTGGTCGCCTGGTCGTAGTGCGTCTCGATGACGGCCCGGCGCTTCTTGTACGAGAACGGCGGGGTCACCGCGGTGAACCGCAGGCTGGAGAACGGGATGGTGACGATCGCCAGGTCCCCGGTCCAGGTCTCGACCTCTCCGGACGGATCGCCCTCGGGCACGGTCTGGATGGCGACGGCGGGGCCGCCCGGTCCGGCGAGTCCGCCGTGATGGCCGTCGCGGCCCGGGTCGTAGTACTCCAGCCGGACCATCCGCTGGCCCATCACGATCTGGTCCCGCAGATCCTTGGCGAGCGCCTCCGGGAGCTTCCGGCTGCCGCCCTCGATCTCCCAGTAGGTGGCGGTGGGGTCGATGTCGCTGCGGCCCAGGAAGCTGTGGAAGAAGGCGAGGTGCAGCCGCGAGGTCATGTTCTCGATCGTGCCGACCGCCTCGATGGCCTCATCGCTGAACCCGGCGTACTCGCGCAGGAAGCGGCCCATGGAGAAGCTGTCGAAGTCGCGGACGACCCCGGCCCAGCCGTCCAGCCACTCCTTGAAGGGCTTGTTGACGCGCTTCCCGTCGCTCTGCAGCACGGAGTAGTAGTCGCGCACCGGCTCCAGTGCCTGGTTGACCATCTCGGACACGGTCAGCCGCGATTCGCAGCCGGTGAGGTGGAAGCCCTCGTTGATCTGCGACGGGTCCTTGGCGTAGTGGGCGCGGCGCACCTGGGCGCGGTTGGTGCGGATCCAGGTGTGGTTGCGCTTGTCCGGCTCCCGGAACTCGGGGCTGGGGTCGCCGTTCGTCCAGATCTTGCCGTCCTTGAACGACTTGTAGACCACCGGCGGAACGGGGGCGGTCTGGTTGCCGGTCGACGGGTCGATGTCGACGTTGAAGAACAGCCGCCGCTTCAGGCCGAGCTTGTCGATCAGCGCCAGGGTCAGCGGGTGGAAGCTGGGCAGGCGCATCGCTCCGGCCTCCGCGTACTGCGCGGGGTCGGTGAACGGCGGCGGCTCACCCTTCTTGGCGTGGAAGGTCTTGATGCGGCCGCCGACCCGGTTGGCGTTGGCCTCCAGGATCGTCACATCGTGGCCGGCACGGGTCAGCAGATCGCCGGCCACCAGTCCGGCGATGCCCGCTCCGACGATCAGGATGCGCTTGGGGGCGGCGGGGCGCTCCAGCCCCTTGTCGATCAGTACGTCGAGGTAGCGCAGCTTGAGGTCCTCGTTGGCCGGCTCGGGGCCGACCAGCAGGAGTTCGCGGGCGAGCTGCTGGTAGGTCTTCTCGCTGGCGCGCTCGGCTCCGGTGTGCTCACCGCGGTGCTCATGACGGATGTCGCTCATGGCGGCTCAGCCCTTCTCGTGCAGGGACTCGTGCGCGGCGAGCCGCCGCAGAGTGCTGATGGAGGGGGTGAAGGCGTACACCGCACCGGTGGTCTGCACGAACCGGTCCATCGAGACGGTGCCCTCCTGGCCGTCTTCCAGCACGATATGGGCGTCCGGGCTGCCGGAACCGCCCTGCCGGATGGTGCCGGTCACCTTGTCGATGCCGTTGGGCGCACCGCTCTCTCCGGGCAGGAAGTTGGGGTTGTTCGACCAGGCCCGCTGCAGGAACTCGAACTGCCGCTCCAGCGAGGTGCCGTAGCACACGAACATCAGGCCGCGGTCCGCGTCCGCGTTGCGGCCCGTGTACGCGGGCCCGTACGGAATGCCGCGGCGCATGACGCGGTGCCGCTGGGTGGGCTCGAAATGACGGGGATGCGACCTGCGGATGTGCGCCGCGCACGGGGTCTGCTTCCCCTGGCCGTCGTTCTCGTAGGTGAAGTCGTTGCGCTCCGGACCGACCCCGATCACCGGGTTCTCGCCCTGCGCGAGCGGCGTGCCGTCCTTCTTGCGGCCGACCAGACACGCGCCCAGCAGTTCGGCGGAGATACCGTGCGGCCGGAACTTGGGTGCCTCGCGCTCCACGGCGTCGTTCCAGCCGGGGACGTCCTGCCGCAGACGGCGCACCACCTGCAGAGAACCGTTGTCCAGCCACGTGGGGGCCTCGGGCGGTTCTCCGCTCTCACTCTTGTAGCCGAAGACGAACTCGCCGGGCTCGACCAGGGTGGACCCCGGGCGGTTGTCCCGGACACCGGGGTTCTCCCGGTCCTCGCGGTGGAAGTCCTTGACCCCCGGCTGGGAAATGGCGTCCTTGTACCCGAAGTGCTCGTGCCCGCGCAGATCTCCGGTCAGGGTGCGGCCGTCGTCCTGGTGGACCAGGTCCACCCCGTGCGCCGAATCCGCGGCCGCGATATTCCGGAGCTTTTCGTTGAGCGCCTCCTCCGTGTCCGCGGCGACGATCAGCACGGCGTGTACGCCTTTCCGGTCCGCGCCGAAATACCAGTGCTCCGGTGCGCTCGTACCGTCGTCACCGAGGTCCGCCGCCCGACCGTCCGCGCCTTTCACAAACGATTCGAAAGGCGTCAGGTCCTGCTTCACCTTTTCGGGTTCCCGGGCGACCTGGAGCAGGCCCTGGAACGTCAAGGAGACCCCGACCCAGGTCGTGACGAGGGCCGGGTCCTGGCCATAGGCCCGGCGGGAAAGGGAGAACTCCTCATTGAAGTCCTCGACCGTAGCGGTCACCGAGACGGTGTTCAGCATGACGGAAAGCCAGCCACGGCCGCTCGCGCCATCGGGGAAGCGCACATAGCGGAACGCCATATAGTCTTTGTTGAAACCGGCAAGGATGTTTCCCTGGATTTCCATGGATCTGCGCAGCGGCGGTTCCGGAAGCTGTTCAATTTCCGGGGCGCCGGTCGGACGCAACGAGGTAGTGGTCACTTCTCTCCTTCGGGGCGGCTGCGGGTGCTCCGGGGGCATCGGCGATTTCGCACGCAGGCGAGGCCGACTCCCGGCACGCAGGGGTGGAGGTCGATGGGGAAGGGGCGCAAGGGCACACCAAAGCCAGCCGGTGTACGGCTTGTGCCGCCAGCCCAGCACCGAACCTGCCACCTCGCAGAAGTACCGACGCCAACCGGAGCACAGGGCCACCCGTATCGGTGAGATTTGCCCCGGCGCCGCCACCGCGAATCGGAGAACCTACCCGCCTGGGCGGCGTCCTCATGCCCACAGACGCTCCGCACGGAAGCGCCGGTCCGCCGAGGTTGCCGGGGGCAGCCGGACCGTGCCTGGGGTATGGGCCACACATAGCCGGGGAGACCGTGAGTGCGCCCTCTTCGCGCCCCCTGGATCACTACGTTTGCGCTGTTCACCACCCGTACCGACCGGCAGTGCCGCGCCCGCTTCGGGCGTGGGTGCGGGCATTCACACCTTCTGTTGAAGGCCGTGAGGTGCGGGCTCGGAGCGACGGGAATTCAGCAGATCCTTCTCCGTGGTCGGGCGCGCCGCGCGCCCACGACGGAAGGAAACGGCTATGCGACGCACCATCGTCGGCACATGCGCTGCTCTGGGGGCTCTGGCCATCGGGCTGGCGGGTCCGGCCACCGCCGCTCCGGTTCCGGTGACGGCGCTCAACTGCGATGGCGACACCTACCAGTGCACGGCCAACCTCCGCTTCGGTGACAACAATTGGAAGGCCAGCTGGGGGGCGAACATCTTCCATCAGACACCCCGGTCCGCCTATCGCGCCCCGGTTCCGGTGACCGCTCTCAATTGCGACGGTGACACCGGAAAGTGCATTGCCAACCTGCAATTCGGCGACGGGTACTGGCGGGCGAGCTGGTCCGCGAACATCTTCCACCAGGCGTTCCGGTCCGCCGACGGCGCACGGCTTGCGGCTCCCGTTCCCGCGAACAGCCTGAACTGTGACGGCAACATCGGCAGGTGTTCCGTCAACCTCCAGTTCGGCGACGGAAATTGGAAGGCCAACTGGCCCGCGACCATCTACCACCTGTAAGCGGACCTCCCCTCAGTCAGGGGATCGAAGAGCAGCGGGCCCGGGGACGAGTGCTATCCGTCCCCGGGTCCGTCGCATCACCTCAGCCGGCCGCTATCGGTACGCACCTGCGGCAGCCGCACTCCCCGTACGCCTGCCGTCCGCCCCCACGGCGCGGAAAAAGGGACGAGGGAATACCGGCGTACGCCGGGCCATGGCACGGGAGTGACGCTCATCTACGTATTGTCATTTTGATCGCCGAACGCATCATTGCTGTCACGTACACGCCTTCTTCCGACCCGCCGGGAACCCTACCGTCGCAGGCACCCGACATTCGACGGCGGCAACTTCCGCTCCGCACGGACCCGTTCACGAATGGACTCGTGAAACGGCGGTGGAGTGGCGGCTGCCCAGGGAGAAGACATGTCCGAAGTCATACAGCAGCAAGGAAATCCGCAGACCCCGGGCGCCTGGCCCGGCGGGGACGGGGGCGGGGGCGGGGGAGACTGGCCCAGATATCCGAGACTCTACGACGCCATTCCGTCCTCGGGGCCGACCTCCGGAGGCAACACCGTCCTGCTCACCGGGTCGGGCCTGCTGGGGACGAACCAGGTCACCTTCGGCGGTGTCCCCGCCACCATCGTCGCCCAGGACCCCTCCGGCAACTCGGTCACCGTCATCGCACCGGCACACGCCGTGGGCACCGTCCAGGTCATCGCCACCACACCGAGGGGCCTTTCCAACGCGGTGAGCTACACCTACACCGTGACCCCGCCGACCGGTCCGACGGTCACCGTGCTCGTCCCCACCAGCGGGCCCACCACCGGCGGCACCGCGTTCGCCATCATCGGAACCAACCTCACCGGCGGGACGGTCACCTTCAACGGCGTCGCGGCCTCCGGAGTGTCCATCAACGCCACGGGCACGGTGCTCACCGGCACCACGCCGCCCGGCCCCGCGGGCAATGTCCCGGTCGTGGTCACCACCCCGGCCGGCAGCACGGTCGTCGCCGGCGGATTCACCTACACGGCACCCCCGCCCGTGGTGACGTTGCTGTCGCCGTCGTCGGGCAGTACGGCGGGTGGTACGGCGTTCGTGATGACGGGGAGCAATCTGAGCGGGGCGTCGGTCACGTTCAACGGGGTTGCGGCGACGGGGGTTTCGGTCAATGCGTCGGGTACGGCGCTGGTCGGCTTCACCCCGGCCGGCCCGCTCGGCAACGTCCCGGTCGTGGTCACCACGCCGGGCGGCAGCACGGTCGTCGCCGGCGGGTACACCTACACGCCGCCGCCCCTGCCGGTGGTGTCGTTGCTGTCGCCGTCGTCGGGCAGTGCGGCGGGTGGTACGGCGTTCGTGGTGACGGGGAGCAATCTGAGCGGGGCGTCGGTCACGTTCAACGGGGTTGCGGCGACGGGGGTTTCGGTCAATGCGTCGGGTACGGCGCTGGTCGGCTTCACCCCGGCGGGCCCGCTCGGCAACGTCCCCGTTGTGGTCACCACGCCGGGCGGCAGCACGGTCGTCGCCGGCGGATACACCTACGTGTGAGTGGACGCTGCTCCGCCGGCGCCCGCGGAGCAGCGACGGCCGGGGACGGTCCGCTTCCGCGGTGACCCGGCGAGCAGTGCCACCGCGCCCGCGCCCCGCCCGCCAGGGATCGCCCCCTCCCGTCCCTGGCGGCCGCGACCTGGGTGTGTCGTCCCGGCGTGTGGGTGACGGGTAACACGCCCAGGGGGGCGCTACGGCGCGGTGAGGGCCTTCTGGCTCGGTGTGGATGACGCTATCCGCGCCGATGCCAGGAGGCCCTTACGCGTGTTGACGGGGTGTCAGACGCCGTGCGCTCCGCGACTAAGCGCCCCGCACACACCGGGCGGTGAAGCCCGTAACGAGCGACAAGCGGGCGATCGGCGGGCGGCGCCCCTGCCCCTCCCACCCGCACAAGAGTGTGATCCGCGCCACTCTCCCGCCCCGCAATCCCTCAACGTCGCAGGTCAGAAGCTCAACGTGAGCAGGTGACTGCGGATGGTCATTTTTGGTCCACGGATCCGATTAACAATCCCGGCTTCGCGAGCGGTCTAGGGGCAAGAGAGCGGTCTTCGCCGGCGTCATCCGGACGCTGGCGAGTCCACCGCGAACATCGAAAGGAGAGGCAGTGGATCACCAGTGGCCCTGGGGCACGCCAGCCATGGGCGGCGCGGCCAGGACGACCCCGGCTGTGCTCCGCGCCCGTGCGCGCGAGAGCACCCACACCGCCTCGCGGACCTGCGGCCCGTCGGTCTGCAGCACGTTGTACGACCCGGACCCTGACAGCCGGTGCGGTGCCGAACGGGACCTCCCCGGGCAGATCCACCCCGGTGTCGTCCGCCCGCCCGTGGCAGACCGAGGGATGGCTGCCCGGTGAGCGACTACGGAGACGGACAACAGCTGCGCCCCGACCCGATGGACGGACTCCGGGTCGACTTCACCGCCTTCTTCAAGGAGGTGCAGCACGGCTACCTCGGCTATGCGATGCAGCTGCTGCGCAATCGTCAGGACGCCGAGGACGTGGTCCAGATAGCCGGGATGAAGATCCATGCGAAGTGGGACGAGTTCCTGGCGCACAGCAACTACCGGGCCCTGGGTCTGCGCATCCTGAGTGACGCGATCAAGGACTACATCCGCTCGCGCAACCGGGTGACCCGCCGCGAACGGGCCGCGGCCGCCGAAGCCGGGCGCCATCAGTCCTGCGTCGACCAGATCCTGCACCTCGGCACCTTCGACGCCCTTGACCGCGCCATGGACGAACTGGCCCGGCGGGAGCCGGTGCAGGCGGACTGCGTCCGGCTCCGCGTGGCGCAGCTCAGCTACGAGGAGATCGCCGAGACCCTCGGCATCACCCCGGGCACGGCGCGCACCTACTACTCCCGCGGCCGCCAGCTCGCCAAGGAACTCGCGGCCTCCTATCTCCGGAACGAGCAGGAAGGAGAACCGTCGTGACCATCGAAGACATTCTGCAGGCCGAAGCCGATGAGGTGGGTAGCGTACTGGCCGACCACGATCCTGACGCCTTCACCCGCCGACTGGCCGAGCGGATCGCCGAGGCCGAGCGGATTGCCGAGGCCGAGCGGCAGACACCCCCGGTACGGCCGGTTCCCGAAGGGCGGCACGACCGCGCCCCGGCCCCGGCGCGTCCCGGCCGTGCCCGGCCGCTGCCCCGGCGGCCACGGCCCAGGCCCGTTCCCAGCTCCACGGCAGGCCCCGAGGAGTTGCGGCGGCATCTGCACACGCTGTGCGAGTCGGTGCTGCGCGGGGGGCACCTGGGGCGTCTGGAGAAGTTCGCCCGGGACTACGACGCGGCCGGCGCCCGGACCTTCGCGTGCCTGCTCTACTCCATCAACCGGCACGAGGCTGCGGTCTTCTGGTGGCGGTTCGCCGCCGGCGCCGAAGACCAGCTCTCCGCGCACTGCCTGGCCATCCACCACGCGGCCGACGACAACCTCATCGACGCGCGCCTGTGGCGCACCATCGCCACCGCCCTGGGCTACTCACCCCGCCGGCATCTGCCCAACCCGGCCCCCGGAGCCCCGCTCCCGGACCCCGGTTGGCTGCTGGCGCGCTCCGGGCCCGAGCTGCAGCAGTTCGCCGAGCCGCAGGCCCCCCTGTCCGCGGGGTGTGCGGGGTGCTGAACGGGCCGCGCAGGCAGCCCGGCTCCACCCAGGAAGCCCGGGGATGAGCCACCGCCGAACGGCCGGGCCGCCACGTACCACCCACCACCCATCGAGGAGCAGCCCATGAAGGATCATGCGGAGGACCGGCAATCCCCGCCGCGTGTTCCCGAGGAGCCACGACGCCACCGGCTCAGGAAGTACGCCCGCTTCACGGCCGCCCATGCCATCGAGGGCATGACCGGGGCCGCCATCTCCGCGCTCTTGCTGTACCTGACCCAGCGGTAGCCGGGCCCGGCCCTGGGGGCTGCCTCCTGCCGCCGACTCGAAGGGGACGGCGGCAGCGGCAGTTCCGGCGCACCCGCGTCGCCGGACCTCCCGAACTCGGCCGTGGCGCCCGGCATTTCGGCCCGGGCCGCGGTTAGTGGCTCCACCGCCGGGGAGGGTTCCCCCGTACCCAGTCGTCCCGAGGCAGCGTCATGACGGACAGGAGGCCGGATGACAACCGAACCGGTGGGGACAGTGGATCTGGCGGCAATGGGGGAGGACTTCGTCCGCGACCCCTATGAGGTGTACGCGCGGCTGCGCGAGCGAGGCCCGGTGCATCGCGTACGGCTCCCGGAGGGCACGGCCGTCTGGCTGGTCGTCGGCTACGACGAGGTACGTGCGGCGCTCAGCGACCCCCGGCTGTCGAAGGAGTGGCGGCACGCCTCGTCCGCGCAGCCGATGCAGCCGGTGTCCAGCGGTGTGTCGATGCTCCGCTCCAATGCGCCGCAGCACACCCGGCTGCGCGGGCTGGTGGCCCGTGCCTTCACCGCGCGCCGGGTGGCGTCCCTCGCGCCGCGCGTCCAGGAGCTGACCGATGAGCTCCTGGAGGCGATGCTCGCCGCCCCCGACGGCCGTGCCGATCTCGTCGAGGCGCTGGCCTTCCCGCTCCCGATCACCGTCATCTGCGAGCTGTTGGGAGTGCCCTTCCTGGAGCGGGACACCTTCCGTACCTGGACCGACATCCTGATGGTCGGCGCCCCCACACCGCAGACCAGGGAAGCGCTGGCGGCCATGACCGGCTATCTCGACCGGCTGGTGGAGACCAAGCGCGCCCGCCCCGGCGACGACCTGCTGAGTGACCTGATCGCGGTGAGCGACGAGGACGGCGACCGGCTCAGCCATGAGGAACTCCTCGGCATGGCCCAGTTATTGCTGATCGCCGGCTACGAGACCACCGGCAATCTCATCGCCAACGGCGTCCTGGCGCTGCTCACCCACCCGGACCAACTCGCCGCGCTGCGCGCCGATCTGTCGCTGATCGACGGCGCGGTCGAGGAGATGCTGCGCTACGACGGGCCGCTGGAGACCTCCACCTTCCGTTTCACCATCGAGCCGACCGAGATAGCGGGCACGGTCGTCCCCGGCGGTGGCGAGGTCGTGCTCCCCGTGATCGCCGACGCGGGACGCGACCCCCTCCGCTTCGACGATCCCGACCGCTTCGACATCACCCCCGCCGCCCGCGGCCATGTGGCCTTCGGCCATGGCATCCACTTCTGCCTCGGTGCCCCCCTCGCACGCCTGGAGGCCCGGATCGCGGTGCGCACCCTCCTGGAACGCTGCCCGAAGCTGGAGTTGGACGCCCACCCGGCCGACCTGCGCTGGCGGCTGGGCGCATTGCTCCGCGGCCCGCGGCAGCTCCCGGTCCGCTGGTCGTGACGCCCTGCCCGGCCCCTCGACGGTGCCGCGCGCCGCACCGGTCCGACGCGCCGGACGAACGGAGAGCCCTGGCCTGACAGCGCGGGCTTGCCGGGCTCCGCTGCGCCACCGGGGAGTCACGGCGCCGGGGCAGCCCGCGTCTCCGCCCCGGCACGCCGTACGTAACTCTCGCCGCACGCAAACGGCCTAGTCACCCTCCGGGGCGAGTCTGATTGCCGCCGTCCCGGGGGAAACGCACAAGGTGATCGCGGAGAACGGATCCGGCGCGCTGCCTGCCGGAATCCCGACGTTTTCCCCGTTCCATATCACTGGCCTGCGTGCGAGGGAGAAATGTATGACCAAGGCTCAGCCCGCATGGGACGGGTCCATTGCGGCCGTGGCGGCCGGTGGCCCGGACCATATGCGTGAACACCGTGCCGGACCGACGGCCGACCTTCGGCGCACCGGAATCCATCCGAATTTCTGGTACCCGGTCGCGGTGTCCGGAAGCGTGCCGAAGAACAAGACCTTCGCCGCCGTATTCGCGGGGGAGCGGATTGCGCTCTATCGCGGCGCGAGCGGCACGGTCTTCGCCTTGGAGGACCGGTGTGCCCACCGCCAGGTACCGCTGAGCATGGGCGTCGTCGAGGGCGAGACGCTGCGCTGCTGCTACCACGCCTGGGCCTACCGCGGGAACGGCCGGATCTCGCAGATCCCGTATCTGCCCAAGGGGGTCGACCGGCCGCCGCGCGGTGTGCGCTCCTATCCGGTCCGCGAACGGTACGGCCTGGTGTTCGTCTTCCCGGGTGACCCGGAGAAGGCGGATACGACCCCGCTGCCCGAGCTGCCGGAATATGATTCGGTCAAGCACAAGACCATGGTGTTTTCGCGCACGGTGCACTGCCACTACTCGTTCATGCACGAGAATCTGCTGGACATGAACCACCAGTTCCTGCACCGCGGCGTCCTCGGCAAGATCCAGCCCAAGCTCCTCGGATACGAAACGGGTCCGGAATTCGTGGAGGCCCGGTATCTGTTCGTTCATGCCGGTGGAAAGAAGGACCGCGGCGCCGGTCTGCTGTCCGGCGAGGGCTTCGGCGGAGGCAATTCGCCCGACGTCATCACCGTCCGCACCGAGTACCCCTATCAGACCCTCCAAGCGGTTCCCGAGAACTCCGAACTCCCGGCATTCTCCCTCTGGGCGGCCTACGTACCGAAGGATGCCGAGCAGCGCACCCATCATGCCTATGGCCTGCTCATGATTGCGAAGCCGCCGATCCCGGGAGCCCTGAATCTCGCCTGGCCGCTCATCCGGCGCTTCACGGAGCGGGTGTTCGCCGAGGACCGGATGGCGGTCGAGGCCGAGCAGCGGGCCTGGGACGAGCAGGGCGAGGACTGGAACCATGAGGTCTTCCCGCTGATCCTCGATGTCCGTGACGTACTGCGGACCAACGGCGTCCCCATCCGCCCCGAATCCGCCCTCTGCGGCGCCGCCGCGTTCTGCGACGGCGCACCGCGGGCCGGCACACCATCGGACACCGCCTCGCACCAGCCGGGCTGACCGGCTGGTGCGACATGAGGGGAGGGTTCCGGCTCGCGCGGAAGGCGCTTGACCCGTCCTCACTCCAGGTCGGACGCCTTCCGGCGGGCGCGCCCGCGAACCGCCCGTGACCTGGTGACTTTCGGTTGCCGCGACCGTGCAGCGGGTGGCGGGTCGAGCGTGGGCCGACGGTGGGCGGGGGATCGTGGCAAGGTGGTGAGTGAGGCTGCCTCCCTCGTTCATCCCTCGATTCCGTTGTGGAGGCTCGCATGGACGTCAAGGAGTTCTTCCAGGCAGTGGCGGATCGCGCGGGGCTCTCACGACAGGAAGCGGCCGATCTCACCCGCGCCACCCTTGAGACGCTGGCGCTGCGGCTGAGCGGCGGCGAAGTCCGCGATCTGGCCCTCGAACTTCCCGAGCCGCTGCGTGTCTCGCTCCAGCAGGGGCGGGGAGAGATGGTGATCTTCGGGCCGGATGAGTCGATCCGCAGAGTGCGTCGGCGCACCGGTCTGTCCGGGCCGGAAGCCGACCGCGGTGTACGGGCGGTCCTCAGCACGCTGCAAGAGGCCATCTCCCGCAAGGAGTTCGGGCACGCCATGTCGCAGCTCGGCAAGGAGTACGCAGAGCTGGTGGAGACCACGCCCTGACGGCCCTTCCCTGACGGCCATTCCCTGACGGCCATTCCCTGACGGGCCTGCTCGTCCGGCGATCTCTACGGCCTGCTCACCGCGGCTGACGCGAAGAGGTGAGGGCGGCGGAGTGCTGGTCGCGGGGGCGACGGCCCGTCCGAACGAACCGCTCGAAGGTGTTCTGCGCGCACATCTTGTGGCCCACGTCACTGTCTGGCTAAGCTCCGGCACGATTCGGGCACATTTCCTCCGCAAGTTGACCTATTGGTGAGGCGATCTTCACGGTCTGCCCACATGTGTGAGGTGGCTTCGCATGGAACGGTCAGCGGCATCCCCGGCAGGCGGCGCACCCTACGACTTATCGCGCGTCTCCTCCCGGGACGCGACGGCGAACGGCCCGACGTACGGCCCGGCGGACGGTCTGACGTCCGGCCACCCGGCCCGCCCGGCGCACGACGACGCCCGCCCCGGCACCGCGAGACCGGCCCCGGACCGTGCCTGATGACCGGGTCCGCCCCGGCGGTGGCACCGGCCGCTCCGCTGCCCCACGTCCGCCGCGACCTCCGGCTGTTCTGGTGGGCGGGCACCTGTGACGCCCTGGGCAGCCAGACGTCCGGGCTCGTCCTGCCGCTGTTGCTGCTGACCCTCGGCCGGTCCCCCGCCGAGGTCGGCGCCCTCGCCGGACTCTCCGCGGCCGCCACGCTCCTGCTCGGCCCGTTCGCCGCCGTCCCCGCCGACCGCGGGGCGCGCAAGCACCTGATGGTGGGCTCCGCACTGGTCTCCGCCGCCGCGATGGCCGGCGTCACCGTCGCCGTCGCCGCGGGCCCGGTCCCGCTGGCCGTGCTCATCGCCGCGGTGCTCGTCGAGCGCTGCGCGACCTCCTGCTACGAGGCGGCGGAGCTCGGGACCGTCGCCCTGGTGTGCCCGCCCGCGGAGCACCGGCGCGTCCTGTCCCGATTACAGGCGGGGGAGCGGGGCGCACTCGTCCTCGGTCCCGCACTGGGCGGGCTGCTCTTCCACGCCGAACGCTGGCTGCCCTTCCTGGCGGACGCCCTCTCGTACGCCGTCGCGGCCGGCTGTATCGCCGCCATGCGTTCCCCCCTCGTCCCGCCCCCTGCGCAGCGTCCGCCGGCCGGCACGGTGCACCGCGGTCTGCGGGCCCGGACCGCCGAAGCCGGAGCGGGACTGGCGCTGATCCGCCGCGACCCCTTCCTGCGGCTGGCGCTCGTGTGGATCTCGGCCGTCAACGCCCTGCTCGTCGCGCTGTATTACACGACGGTTTTCGCTCTTCAGAACGACGGCCGGGGCGCGGCGCCGCTGGGTCTGGTCCTCGCGCTCGCCGGGGCGGCCGGCCTGGCCGGTGCGCTCGCCGCACCCCGGATCGCCGGCCGGCGCCCCACGGGCCGCGTTCTGGTGACGGTCTCCTGGCTGATGGTGCCGCCGGCCGCGGCCCTGGCGACGGCCCGCGACGCCTGGCACTTCGGCCTGCTGTTCGGCCTGCTGTGTCTGCTGACGCCGGCCGCCACCGTGGCGCTGCAGGCCCGGATCATCCAGGTCATCCCGCCCGGACTCCAGGCCCGCACCGGCACCGTACTGGCCACCGTGTCGGGTGCGGCCGCGGCAGTGGCGCCCGCCCTGGCCGGGCTGTCGGCCGACCGGGCCGGGGCCGCCGCCACCCTCGTGGGCTGCGCCGCGCTGCTGGCCGGGCTCGCGCTCTACACGACCTGTGCGGCACCGGCCCGCACCCGCCACGCCGCTACGGAGCCCGTATGAGCATGACTGCGGCACACCCCGCCGCCCTGCCGCCTTCCGGTACCGGCTTCCGGGTCTACCACCCGGCGCTCCCCGAGGTCTGCCCGCGCGACCCCGCGCGGATGGCGCTGGCCGCGGACGCCGACGGCCGCTGCGAGATCTTCACCTGGAACGCCGCCACCGGCACCGCACGCCAGGTCACCGACAGTCCGCACGGCACCCTGCACTGCGCACTCGACGCCGAGGCCCGGGTGTGGTGGTTCGCGGAGGACCGCAGCGGCCTCGGGCTGTGGTACTTCCAGGACTTCGAGGGCGGTGCCCGGCAGCCGGGCCTGACCGGCCTGCCGCCGGGCTTCCCGCACGGCCTCGCCGTGAGCGACGCCGGGACCGTGGCCATCGGACTCGGCGACGGCCGCGGGATGACCGTCCACCTCGGGAGGCCGGGAGGTCCGGCCCGGCAGGTGTGGACCGTCGACGGGCAGGCGCGGCTGGCGGGCATCTCGCCCTCGGGAGGGCTGCTGGCCCTTTCCGGAGCGGCCGGCTCCGACCGGGCGGTCACCCTCCTGACCTGCTCCGGGGCGGTGCTCGACCAGCTCTCCGGACACCACGGCCGACTGTGGGCGCTCGGCTTCGCGCCGTCCCCGGCAGGCACCGAGCTGCTGCTGGTCCAGGAACACCACGACCACTACCGGCTCGCGACGTGGCGGCCCGGCAGCGGGCTGCTGCCCCAGGACTGGTGCCGCTTCGACACCGAGATCACCGCGCGCTGGTACCCCGCGGGGCGCCGGGTCCTCATCCGCCAGGACCGCCACGGCCGTTCCACCCTCGCCGCGGCCGACCTCGACCGGCGCACGCTGACCCCGGTGCCCTCCCCGCCCGGCACCCTGCTCGACGCCGCCCCGCACCCGGGCGGCGAGGTGCACTACCTCTGGACCGACACCGCCACCCCGCCCCGGATGCGCTCCACCGCCGGCACCCGGCTCCCGGGGCTCGCCACCCTGCCCGCCCCCACGCCCGGGCGGCACCGCGAACTGTGGACCCCCGGCCCGGACGGCCCCGTGCACACCCTGCTCAGCACCCCGGACCCGACGACCGGCCGGCGGCCACCGCTGGTGTTCCTGGTGCACGGCGGCCCCGCCGACCACGACCGTGACGCCTACGACCCGGAGGTGCACTCCCTGGTCGCCTCCGGGTTCGCGGTGGCCCGGGTCAACTACCGCGGCTCCACCGGTTACGGCCCCCGCTGGCGCACCGCGTACGGCGCGGGAGTCGGGCTCACCCAGGTCGCCGACCTCGTCGCGGTCCGTGCCGATCTGCTCCGCCGCGGGCTGGCCCGGGCGGACGCGATCGGCCTGTGGGGCACTTCCTGGGGCGGCTACCTGGCCCTGCTGGCGCTCGGCACCCGGCCGGACCTCTGGCAGGCGGGCGTCGCCGTCAAACCGGTCGCCGACTGCGCGGCGGCGTACCGCACCGGCACCCCCGCGCTGCGGGCCCTGGACGAGCGGCTGTTCGGCGGCACGCCCGACGCGGTGCCCGAGCGCTACGCCCGGAGCTCACCCCTCCACTACGCCGCCGAGGTCCGGGCCCCGCTGCTGGTGATCGCCGCCACGCTCGACGCCAAATGCCCGCCCGGCCAGGTACGGAGCTACCTCGACGCGCTGCGGCAGGCCGGTGCGGCACACGAGTCGATGTGGCTGGAGACCGGCCACGACGGCTACACCGGTGCCCACCACGTGGCCGTGCTGCGCCGCGCCATGGGCTTTCTGGACCAGCATCTGCGCCGCGCCCCCGCGGCCCACCGAACCCCCCGTCCATCGAGGGACGGGGTCTCCGGAGGCACCGGCCCGTCCGGTACCCCCGGATCGTGAGATCCGTTCCGCAACCGGCAGAAGAGGAGCAGCAGCCATGCAGAAGGACATCATCCACAACGACCCGCTCGCGGGTGACGAGGAGAACCGCAGGCCGGGCATCGGCATCACGGTGACCGTCCCGTTCCGTAACGCCGAGGACAACGAGGAGGACTGACCCTCCCCGGCCGGCCCGGTTGCACACCGGGCCGGCCGGACCCGCGCACGTCACCGGCCGGCCGTCCGGCCACCTCCCACCCCACCCGCCGTACGAGGAGCCGCCATGCGCGTCCTGCTGGTCAATATGCCCTGGTCCCCGATCGACCTTCCGTCCCTCGCCCTCGGCATCCTGAGACGAAGCGTCGACGAGCGCACCTCCGGGCGGGCCGATGTCCTGCACGCGAACCTGGAGTTCACCGACTGGATCACCCGGCGGACCGCCTTCACCGCGGACGACTACCAGTTCTACGCGCTCTCCTCGTACTTCATGGGATGCGGCGACTGGGTGTTCTCCTCCGCCCTGTACGACGATCCCGAGTGGCGGGTACCGGAGTTCAGCGTCTCGATGCGCGGCAAGCTGCGTGACGAACGGCTGCGGATGTCCAAGGAACTGCACCGCGTGGTACCGGAGTTCGTGCAGGAGATCGCCGAGCGGATCGTCGCGGCCGGGCCCGACGTCGTCGGCTTCACCTCCACCTTCCAGCAGAACACCGCCGCGCTCGCCGCCGTCAAGTACGTCAAACGCCTCGCCCCGCACATCAAAACCGTCATGGGCGGCGCCAACTGCGACGCCGAGCAGGGCGCCGCCACCCACCGCAACTTCCCGTTCCTGGACTTCGTGGTCCGCGGCGAGGGAGAAGCCGCCTTCCCCCAGCTGCTCACCGCTCTCGACGAGGGCGGCGACCTGTCCGCCGTCCCCGGGCTGTGCCATTGGGGCGCCGACGGCAAGAGCATCGCGAACCCGATGAGCACCCGCCCGCTGCCGCCCGCCACCATCCTGCCGCCCGACTACAGCGGGTACTTCGAGCGGCTGGCGTCCTCCGTCGCCCGCAACTGGGTGGAGCCCAAGCTCGTCGTCGAGGGGGCCCGCGGCTGCTGGTGGGGGGAGAAGCACCACTGCACCTTCTGCGGTCTCAACGGCTCCTTCATGCAGTTCCGCAGCAAGAGCCCCGACACCTTCTACGAAGAGATCATGGAGCTGGCCCGCCGGCACCGGGTGCTGGACATGTACCTCGTCGACAACATCCTCGACATGGGCTACCTCACCACCGTCCTGCCCCGCATCATCGACAGCGGCTACGACCTGCGGATGCACATCGAGATCAAGGCGAACATGCGCCGTACCCAGCTGCGCACCCTGGCCGAGGCCGGAATGATCTACGTCCAGCCGGGCATCGAGAGCCTCAACAGCCGGGTGCTCGACCTGATGGACAAGGGCGTGAGCGGCTGCCAGAACGTCCGCATGCTCCGGGACGGGGCCGAGACCGGGCTCTCCGTATCCTGGAACTACCTCCACGGCTTCCCCGGCGAGAGCGCCGCCGACTACGAGCCCGTCATCGCCCAGATACCGGCCCTGGAACACCTCGATCCGCCGGTCGACCTGTCCGCCCGCATCGCCATCGAACGCTTCAGCCCGTACTTCAACCGGCCCGAGCTCGGCTTCACCGGTCTGCGCCCCGAGGAGCACTACCGCTTCACCTACGACCTGCCCGAGTCCGAACTCCTTGACATGGCCTATGTCTTCGAGGCACCTGAGCGCGGCATCACCGAGCCCACCGTCACCGCGCTCAACGGCGCCCTCGGCGCCTGGAAGAAGCACCACGCGGACAGCAGGCTCACCCATGCGGACCTCGGCGACCGCATCGTGCTCGTCAGCCGCCGGCGCGCCTTCAACTGGGGCGCCATGGAACTGACCGCGCCCACCGAGATCGCGGCCTTCCGGCTCCTCGACCAGCCGCACGCCCCCGCCGCGCTGACCCGCAAGCTCACCGCCCGCCTGCCCGAACACCCCGTCGACGAGGTCGCCGTCCATGCCCTCCTCCAGCACTGGGTGACCCTCGGACTGGTCTTCACCGACGGCGGCCAGTACGTCCATCTGGCACCGGCCGCCGTCAACGAGGACCTGCTGCGACTCGACTTCATGCGCCACACCCACGCCGCGACCGCCCCGCAGGAAGAGCCCGACGACGCCGCCCACGCCCTCGTCGCCCACGTCTGAGACACCGACCGGCCCGCAGCAGGACAACCGTGCCCCGCAGGAGAAACCCATGACCAGCACCGCCGCCCCCGCCTCCCGGCCACTGACCCTCCACGCCTGGCGGGACTACGACGAGGACGCCTGCACTCTGCCGGGCATGAGCCTGGGCGCCGTCGACCTGACCGCCCCGCCGCACGATCAGGCCGCCGAGCTGTGGGAACTCGGGGCACGCCGGGTGGAGTTCACCGGCGAGATCGACCTGACCGCGGTCGACGACCCGGCCGAGGCCGCCCACGCCGTCCGGCGGCTGTGTCTGATCCGCGATCTGACGGCCCGTGCCGTGCTGGTGCAGTGGCAGCTACGGCTGCCCCCGGAGCCCGACGACGGCTGGCGCGACCTCAGCCACCTCCAGCCGCCCCGGACCCTCACCGGCCCCGCCGACCCCGTGGCCGCGCTCGCCCAGTGGCGCAACGAGCACTACCTCTGCAAGTGCCTGTGGCGCCAGGGCCCCGGCTTCGTCCAGATCCGCGACCGCCGCTGGGGCGAACTGCGCCGCTTCACCGCCGAGGAGTCCGAATACCAGCAGGCGATCACCCAACTCTCCTACGGAACACCACTACGGTCCGTCCCGAAGGCCATCGCCGCCGACTTCCTGGAGGAGCGCCTGGTCTCCCGCACCGGACCCCTGCTGTGGTGGCTCCCGTACCGGGTGAACCGGTGGACCCAGGAGGCGATGGCCATCTGATGCCCGCGGGGGAGTGGTGCGCTCCACAGGTGGGCCCGCACGACCCACGACCCCGTGCGGGCCCACCTTCTGACTCAGCTGTTACACGTCGTGAAGTCCGGGCTGGTCTGCGCCAGATAGATGCTGGACCGGCCCTGGTCATCGGACCGCAGCGGAACGGTGACCGTGTCCTTCGCCTTCCACGGGAAGCCGTTCGCATCGAAGGTCCACTCACCGGTCACCTTCGTCGCCAGCTCCGACAGTGCCACCCATCCGTAGTGACGCGACGGCACGTTGATCGTCAGGCTGTTGCCGAGATCCGTCCGCAGGTCGTAGGTGACCTGGCCGGAGAGGGTGAGGCTGACGCTGGTCTGCACCGGGCTCGCCATACCCGTGCCGAGGGTCGAGGTGAAGGACACCCCGAGCTGACTCGACCAGCCGCTGGAGGTGTTCAGCGTGAACGTCCACGGCACCGGCGTCTCGGTGCCGTTGTACCAAACAGGGGAGATGCACTGCTTGGGCAGCGGCTCGGCCGGGGCCTGCGTCCCCTTCGTCCACGAGCAGGTCGCTGCGTCCTTCTGGCAGCGCTTCGACGCATAGGCCACCGCAGCCTTGAACGCGGCGCCGGTCGCCGACGAGGGGATCTTCCACTGCTGCGCCTTGCTGGCGTTGCAGCCGTAGGCCTGTGTCCACGCGTCGTCGTACTGGGCGCCCAGGACGACGTCGATGCACTTGTTGTCGCCGGCGTTACGGATCAGGTAGGTGTCGCTGGTGCCGTTCACGGGCTGGAAGTACCAGCGCAGGCCGGATGCTCCGGAACAGGACCGCTGCTTGAGCGGGTGGCCGGCTTCGATGCACTTGCCGGTGGCGTCGTTGACGAGGGTGAACGACCCGTCGGGCTGCGCGTTGGCGCTCCACTTCTGGTGGTGGCCCGGCGCGGAGTTGGTGACGATGAAGACACCGTCACCGGTGTTGCCGTTCTGTACGTCCAGGTTCCGGCCGTTGTTGACGGACGTGAAAGTCAGGCCGCTCAGGCCCGAACCGTCATCGGCACGGGCCGTGCCGGCCTGGGCGGACAGGCCGAGGGTGACGGCGAGCGCGGTGATGAGGACGGCGAATGTTCTGCGTAAGCCGCTGCGTCTGGGCGGTTTCATACCAGAACAACCCCCTTATCTGATCGGAGTGTTGGTGGGGTGTTCCACCTCGTTCCGCACGCTATCGCTCCCGGTGATCCTGCGGCAGTACTCCGCCGCACGCGCTGAGAGCCGCCCCGGCCCGCGGCCCTCGCTCGCGATCCCGGCAGTGCCGCGTCCGCCGCCTACCGCGCAGACTCCGCCGAGACGTCGGGCTGGGCCGCCGCGCGGTTCCCACGCGCGTCGTCCGGGACCTGCGCCCGCGCCTTCCCCCGCATCCGCGACACCGCTACCCCGGACAGGCACAGGAGGCCACCGAGGAGTGTCAGCCAGCCGGGCACCTCGCCGAGGAACAGCCACGACATGAGGACCACGAGCACGGGCACCGCGTAGGTCGTGGTACCCATCTTGCCGACGGTCGTACGGGACACCGCGTAGGCCCACGTGGTGAACGCCAGGGCCGTCGGGAAGACGCCCAGGTACACCATCTGCAACGTCGCCGACACCGGGGCCCGGCTCACCTGCGACACCAGCTGTCCGGCGAACGGCAGACAGGCCACCGTTCCGGCGAGCGCACCGAACGTGGTCACCTGCATCGGAGTGGCGTGCTTCAGCGTCGGCTTCTGCAGCACCACACCCACCGCGTACGCCAGCGCCGCGAACAGGCACAGCAGCACGCCGAGGAGAGACGACTCTCCGCCGCCGGACATGGACAGCCCGACCACCAGGGCCCCGGCGAAAGACACGGCCATGCCCGCCATCAGCCGGGGCGGGAAGCCCTCCTTGAGCAGCCATCCGCCCAGGAGCGCCATCAGGATCGGCCCGACATTGACGACCAGGGAAGCCGTTCCCGCGTCCACGAGCTTCTCGCCCCAGTTCAAGGCCACCATGTATGCGCCGAACCACAGGACTCCCGAGGCGATGATGCCGGGCCAGGCCTCGCGGGGCGGGAATCCACCGCGCCGGACCAGCAGGAGGACGCTCAACACGACGGACGCCACCGCCAGCCTGCCCAGGGCGAGTGCGCCCGGCCCGAAATCCGCGGCGGAGCTGCGGATCGCGATGAACGACGACGCCCACAGCACCACGGTGACGGAGGCCGCGGCGAGCGCCCGGCCATCCGCCCTGCTCACGGACCTGGCGTCGCCATCCCCTGCCTGTGTTCCCTGGCTCACTCCTGCACCCTCCCGAGCTCTTTGCATACGCCCTGCGCACGCACATGAGCCGCCAGCTTGTAAGAGCCGGTGCCTGGGTGACAAGCGAGTAAGTGAGCCCGTGAGGGTGGACCGACCAGCTGCTCCTGGCCGGTCTCATTGGCTCCGGCGGGTTGCGCACAACCAGCGGTGAGGGGCCGGCCGAGCGCCGGAACTGCTCGGCAGCATGAACCAACGGGCTCGTTCAGGTCCGTGTGGGGTGCGTGGCGTCGTAGCGGTGCCGATTGTTGCTGATCTCGTGGCGGTGTGCGGAGGCCCATTCTCCGAGAGCGACGACGGAGTCCAGCAGTGTCGCGCCGAGTGCGGTGAGGGCGTAGTCCACACGTGGGGGAACGCTCGGGTGGACGGTGCGGGTCAGCAGGCCGTCGCGTTCGAGTTGCCGCAGTGTCAAGGTGAGCATGCGCTGGGAGATGCCCTTGACGGCGCGGTGCAGTTCGCCGAAGCGCATGGTGCGGTCGCGGAGTTGCCCGACGATCAGGATGCTCCACTTGCTGCCGACCAGCCCGAGGATCTGGAGCACCTCCCGGCATGCCTCCTCGTCGGACTCGTGGTCGCCGCGGGTTGTCGGGGGCGGTGTGGAGTGGTGGTGCTGCGGGTCCGGGGAGGTGTTCCTGTGGGGCGCCAATGGTTACCTCCGTGTGCGTCACCGACATGAATGTGCCGTCTTGTTGCGGCCTTTCCCGTAACAAATCATGGGGCCACGCACAGACAGTAAGTGGTCGGCGGCGGGTCGCGGTAACACCGGTCCGATCGCTGTGATCGGAAGGAATCCGCGTGTCCAAGACGCTCGTTGTGGTCGGTGCCGGGCCGGGGCTGGGGATGGGGGTGGCCCGCGCATTCGGCCTCCAGGGCTTTCGGGTCGGGCTGATCGCCCGTACCGAGAGCAAGCTGCACACCCTGGTGGGTGAGCTGGCCGACCTGGGTATCACGGCCGCCGCGTTTCCAGCCGATATCCGCGATCGCGACGCGCTCACCACAGCCCTCGCCGCGGCGGGGGACACGCTGGGGCCGATCGATGTGCTCGAATACAGCCCCAGCCCGACCGGGCCGATCACTCACGCCGCACAGACCACGGTCGACTCCGTCACCGCGCAGTTCGAGCTGCATGTGCTGGGCGCGTTGACCGCCGTGGGCCATGTGCTGCCGCAGATGCTGGCCCGAGGCGACGGCACCCTACTGCTGACCACCGGTGTTTCCTCGACGATCCCCGCCCCCTTCCTGGCCAACGTGGGTATGGCCATGGCTGGGCTTCGGAACTGGGCACACACTTTGCACGCTGAACTCAAGCCACAGGGCATCCACGTGGGGACGGTGACCATCGCCTCCGGGATCACCCCCGGCGGCGGCGAGGCCGACCCTGACGCCATCGGCGCCCGCTACTACAGCATGTACCAGCAGCGGAACCGCATCGAAGAGGTCATCGGCGACCTGGACGCCTTCCGCTCCCTCGTCACCCGGACCGGTGGGCACGGCACTCCGGCCGGAGTCTGAGCGCGGTCAGCGGGGGAGCACGGTGATCCCGAGCATCCGTGCTCCCGTCTCGGTGCGGGGCCGGTGGCGGCTGCCCGGTGCGAAGACCACGTACGTACCGGGCCCGTGGCGTTCCTCGCCCTCGATCACCTCACCGCTCAGCACGTAGTAGCGCTCTTCGGTGGCGTGCACGTCGACCTCCGGCCACTCGGTTCCGGGGGCGAAGTCGATCAGCCAGCCACCGGCGTATGCGGTCCTCGGCAGTCGGCGGCGCACGATCCCGGGGACGACCTCGACCGGTGCGACCTCATCGACCTGGACGGCCGTCTTCAGCGGGACCGTTTCAGTAGTTTCACTCATGGAACCACGGTGACCCGGGCCGGCCTCCCGGGCCGAGAGTCCAGATAGACATCCATGGGTATCTTCCTGCCATGAACCGACATCGGGTGGTGGCCCTTCTCAACCCGCCCCAGTCCCCCTTCGAACTCGCCTGCGCCGCCGAGGTCTTCGGCACCGCCCGGCAAGACCTGCCGGTCCACTACGACTTCCTGATCTGCGCCGAGCGCCCCGGGCCCCTGCGGACCACCTTCGGCTACGCGATGCTCGTCGACGCGGGTCTGCCGGCCCTGGAGGAAGCGGACACCGTGATCGTCCCGGGCTGGCGCCCGCCCGGCAGCCCGGTGCCGCCGACCGTCCTGGAGGCGCTGCGGGCCGCCCACCGGCGCGGGGCGAGGATCGTCGCCATCTGCACGGGGGCATTCGTCCTCGCCCAGGCCGGACTGCTCGACGGCCGCCGCGCCACCACCCATTGGGGCCGCACCGCACAACTCGCCGCCGCCTTTCCCGAGGTGCAGGTGGACCTGGACGTGCTGTACGTGGACCACGGCGACGTGGCGACCAGCGCCGGAAGCGGGGCGGGCATCGACCTGTGCCTGCACCTCGTACGCTCCGACCACGGCGCGGCATACGCCGCCCAGATTGCCCGGCACATGGTGCTGCCGCCACACAGGGAGGGCAGCCAACTCCAGTACGCCACACAGCCCGCCCCCGCCAGGGCCGACGAGTCATTGGCACCACTGCTGGAGTGGGCCACCTCGCAGCTCGGCACCCGACTGACCCTGGACCGCCTCGCCGAACGCGCCGGACTGTCGAACCGAACCCTCGCCCGGCGGTTCACCGAACAGCTCGGCACCAGCCCGGGACAGTGGTTGCTCCGCCAACGCCTCGACGCGGCACGGGTCCTCCTGGAACAGACCGACCTTCCAGTGGAAGCCATCGCCACCCGCGTCGGACTCGCCTCGGCCGTCAACCTGCGGCGCCGCTTCCGAGCGGCCCTCGGCACCACGCCCGGTGCGTATCGGCGGGCCTTCGGCGAAACGCTGTAGTGGAGCCGAGGCGGCGGAGCCGATTTCCTTAGCTCGCAGTCCTCGCTCTCCTCGCTCTCCTTGTCCGTACCGCCGCTCGCAGTCGGCTCCGGGGCACCTCATGCATGCACCGGAAACGGACCCGGACACTCCCGGACGACTTCCGGCCATTGGGCGGCGGAGCCGTCCGGAACGGACACGGGTGCGGTAGGAAAGGGGCCGGTCCGCGGAACTTCCCCGACGGAAGCGTAGGAAAGTCACCGGACATTCAGGGAAGTTGGGGGAGTCCTCGGCACGTCACCAGTCCGCACGCGACCTGGACCCAGGGTGGTGGTGCGGGAAAGGCGACGCCTCCGGGCGGCAGCCGCGCCATGTGGTGATCCGCTGCCGTATCTCCCGTGAGTACACCGACCGAAGTGCTCCACTCCGGCATTGCCGGGTCCTTCCGTCCGTCCCGGCGTTCACCGGCTCATTCCAGTATTGGCGGGACCCTTCCCGCGTTTCGGAAACGGAGACCACGATGCGAAGACAAATCCGTGCCGCCGTGGCGGTGGTCGCGACCGCGTTCCTTACCCCCCTGCTGACGGCGAGCCCGGCACCGGCCTCGCCGGCCCGGCCCGCCGACGGCGCCGGCAAGCCCGCGGACTGCCGGCCGGCCCTCCAGGTCCTGGCCTCCCTGCCCGGCTCAGGAGGCAGTCAGGTCAAGGGACTTGGCCCGCGAGACCTGGCGGTGGGGGCATCGCGCGGCGTGCCCGTGTACTGGACCGGCACACGGGTACACCGCGTACCGCTGCCCGCCGGATTCACCGGCGGTGAGGTCGCGGCCGTCAACGCGAAGGGGCTGATGGTCGGGTCGCTGCACAGCGCGGGCCGTACCGCCGCCTTCAGCTTCCGTATCGGGGCCCGCGCGGTGACCCTGCTGCCGGAAGGGGCACACGCGGCGGACGTCAACGACCGGGGTCTGATCGTCGGCGACGCGGTCAAGAGCGGAGCCCTCATCGGTCTCGAATGGGACGGCGCCCGGATAGTTCGTCGGCTCGTACCACCGGCCGGGTACTCGCTCACCTCGGTGACCGCCCTCAACAACGCCGGGCAGATCGCTGGTTCCGGCGAGGCCGTCAAGGACGAGGAGTCGTGGTCGGCGGGGCTGTTCTGGCCCGCCCGGAGCGGCGCCGCGGCCGTACCCCTCCAGCGGTTCTGGCCCGCGGGAGTGCCCTACGACTTCTGGTACCCGCGGGACATCGACCGCGCCGGACGGATCGTGGGCACCCACGACTACACCCGGCTGGACACCCTGACTCCCACCCAGTGGCTTCCGCCGTACAAGAACGAGAGCGAGCCGGGACTGCTCGGGGAGCGCACCAGCGGCACCTTCGAGGCCATCAGCCCCACCACCAACGTGAGTGTGGGCACCGCTTCGGACAGTCACATGGTCGGGCCGTTCCCGCCGGAGACGGCGCCCCCGGAGCAGGCCCAGATCTGGCCGGGCACCGGCCCCCTGCTGGCGCTGCCCCGGCTCTCCCCGGAGGGCGCCTCCCAGGCGTACGCCGTCAGCGACGACCAGCGCGTCGGTGGCTCCGCGGCCGACGCCGCATTGACTCCCCGTGCCGTCGTCTGGGCCTGCGCCCTGCGGCAGGCGTACCGGCCCTGACGCCCCGGCGAGTGCCGGGTGCCGCCTGTTCAGCTGCGCCGCGATATCGCGTTCTCGCCCGGCTCCCGTTCCCCGCTGAGCAGCCGACTTTGGTGTGAGCAGCGCCGGGCGGTGGTGAGCAGCGCCTGGATCTGCAGGCTGAATTGACCGGCGTCACTGAGCGTCTTGTGAAAGGGCAGGCGTACATCGCGGTGGCCGAGCGCGTACTCCAGGCGGAGGACGATTCCGTAGCGATCGATGGCCAGGGGCACCACACGTTCCATGAGTTGCAGGAATCGCGGTTCCACCAGTCGCAGCAGGAGGGGAATGTAGTGGCTGTGCTCCTCTACCAGGTGGGTGAGCACATCCGCTTCACAGGTGGCCAAGGGGTCTGCAGGAGCGGCCATCAAGTCGTCGAGGCCGATGCTGGACTTGCACGTTCCCGTTTCGAGCACCGCCGTGGCGAATTCCATGCAATCGCCTTCCGGCGAGGCCGCCTTGTCCCGTGAGGTCAGCCACCCGATCACGGTCACGCGTGCGCGTACCCGGTCCCGTACGGGGAGCGGAGCGACATCCGTGAACTCCAGCGTGGTGGGCACCCGCTCGTCCACCCGGGCCGCGCCGGTGAGGCCGGCATCCACCGGGGACGGGTGCAAGTGGATGCGCTGCGTCGGTCCCGGCCCGTTTCCGCGGGACACCTCTGTGCTGTGGCCATCGGCCACCATCGTCATCGAGTGTGCCGAGGCCAGGATCGTCCGGACTCGTTCGGCGCTGGTCGGCCGGCAGTTGGCCGACCTGGGAAACGGATGTCCGGTTCTCGTCGGGCCGGGGTCGGGGTCGGGGCCGGGGCCGGGGTCGGGCACAACCGGCCGGCGGCCGGCCTTCGGCAGGACGGCGCGGGTCCGCTAACCGCAACGGCGAACCCGTCAACTGCCCCTCAGGCTCCGTGCCAGCCCATCACGGCCTCGACAAAGGCGATGAGCCGCTCGCCGACGTGGTCCACGCTTCCGTTCTGCGCGCTGACCTGGGCCCCCTCCAGAGCGAAGGTGATCTCCGCTGCGGCTCCCTCGGGATCGGTGAGGCCGGCTGCGGTGCACATGGCGGTCAGGCGGCGGAGTTGCTGCGCCTTGTGTGCTTCGATCACCTGGCGCGCCGGGTGGGAGCGATCGGGCAGCTCGGCAAGGGAGTTGATGAAGGGGCATCCGCGGTGCGAGATCTCCGACAGGGAGTCGGCGATGAAGGCGGCCAGGCCCTGGATCTGTGCCCGGGGATCGTCCGGCCACCGTTCCTCGATCTTGTCGAACGCGGAGGTGTAGTCGGCCGCGACGATCAGCAGCCACTGCGCCGCCAGCGCGTCCTTGGTGTCGAAATGCCGATACAGCGCGGCCTTGGTGGTCCCGGCCTTCTCCGCGATGGCCTGGACGCCGACCCCTCTGATCCCCTCGGAGTGGAACAGCTCCTCGGCCGCGTCGAGGATGCGCTCGCGGGGCGGCAGCTTGGCCACCCGGCCCGCGCGGCCCGGCCGCACCGCGTCTGTCATGTCCGATCCTCCGTGTTACTCCAGGCCATTTCGGCTGCGCCACCCCATGCTACGGTACCGATCAGTCTCATGCGATACCGATCGGTATCGCATGAGACTGATCGGTACGTCGTGCCATAGGGGAGTTCTCATGAAGCTGTCGGAGTACGTGACGTATGACGCCGTCGGGCTGGCCGAGTTGGTCGCCCGTGGCGAGGTGACCGGCGCCGAGCTGGAGGCGGCCGCGCTGGAGGCGGTCGCCGCCGTCAACCCGCTGATCAACGCGGTCGTGGAGACCTGGCCCGCCGAGACTGCGGAGGGCGTGGGTGAGGCGTCCGCAGGAGGGGCGCCATTGGCCGGCGTGCCCTTCCTGCTCAAGGACCTGGGCGTGTCCATGGCCGGCAAGCGGGTGGAGCTGGGCAGCCGACTCGCCCAGGGCAATGTCGCGCCGGCGGACTCGAACCTGATGCGGCGCTTCCGCGCGGGCGGGCTGGCGACCATTGGCCGCACCACGACTCCGGAGTTCGCCTACGGCATCACCACCGAGGCCGTCCTGTACGGGCCGACCCGCAACCCCTGGGACCTCGACCGCTCGCCGGGCGGCTCCAGCGGCGGTTCAGCGGCTGCTGTCGCGGCCGGCATCGTCCCGCTCGCGCACGGCACGGACGCGGCGGGCTCGATCCGCATCCCGGCCGCCAGCACCGGCCTGTTCGGGCTGAAGCCCACCCGTGGCCGGGTGTCCATGGGCCCCGATGTCGACGAGATCTTCAACGGCCTGGCCGTCCAGGGTGGCGTCAGCCGCACGGTGCGCGACAGCGCGGCGCTGCTCGACCAGATCCGGGGCCCGGAGAGCGGTGACCCGTACTTCGCCGCGGAGCCGGAACGCCCCTATGCCGAGGAGATCAACCGCGTCCCGGGCAGCCTTCGCATCGGCGTCATCCTCCAGGGCGGAGGCCGGCGCCGCACCGTGGGTCCGGTGGCCGACGCCGTGTCCCGCACCGCGGAACTCGTCGCCTCGCTCGGCCACCATGTGGAGGAGGCCACGCTCGACCTCGGGGTGAGCTGGGAGCAGTTCGTCCTGGCCAACGCACGGCTCTGGACGGCCAATCTGGTCCCCTGGCTCGATGCCCTGGCCGCCGCGTCGGACCGGCCCATCGATCCGTCCACCGTCCAGTCCGAGATACTCGCCGGCTACGCCTGGGGCCGCCAGGTCTCCGGCGCCGACTTCGTCAGTGCGCTCGGCGTACGCAACACCGTCGCCCGCAGCGTCGGCCGCCACTTCCACCGGTACGACGTGCTGCTCACCCCCACCCTTCCCGAGCTGCCGCCGGGCCTGGGCGTCTACGCCGAAGGCGTCGAGGACCTCGACGGCCTCGGCTGGCTCGACCGGATCTTCGACCGCTCCCCCTTCACCGCCGGCTTCAACGTCGCCGGAACCCCCGCCATGTCCGTACCGCTGGCGGCCGACCCCGCCACCGGACTGCCCATCGGTCTGCAGTTCGCCGCCGACTACGGCCGCGAAGACACCCTCTTCCGCCTTGCCGCCCAGCTCGAACAGGCCGCCCCCTGGTCCCACCGCACCCCGGCCGTCTGGGCCGGTTCCCACTGATCGGGGAGCCTGACACCGGCAGCGTGGGGCCATGGGCGGCCAGGTGAGGCCACGAGAGGCCACGCGAGGCCAGGTCCCGCGCACCATCGGCGGTGGCCTACGAGGAAGACGTCACGCCCGAGAACCGTCCGAAGGGTCCTGCCACGTCTCGCCGGGATTACGCAGGTCGCCGGGAGTACGAGGGTCGGCGGGAGTACGCAGGCCGCCGGGAGCACGAGGAACGCCGGGAGCACGAGGACCGGTGGGCGTACGCGTACCGCCGGGGAGGAGTTTCCCGGAGTGCAGATCCATGATGCGTTCCACCGCGAACGTCGTCTGACGGGAGCGTGCCTCGTCGAGAGTGAGCCAGACAGGTGCCTCCCCTTCCTCATTCACGGTCACCTCCCCCTGGGCTCCCGCTTCCCGGTGCTCATCGACCTCCAGCAGATAGGCATGCCAACGATGCGCGTCGGAGCCCCTTCTGCACACGTCTCCCTTCAAATACTCGTCCGCCACGAGCCGGAGGCCCCCGTGCGCGTCGCGGATTCCCACTTCCTCCCAAAGCTCCCGCGCGGCCGCGCACTTGGGTTCCTCCCCGCGCTCGACGTGACCCGCGGGGACGGTCAAAGAGTAAGGAAAGGCGGTTCGCTGGAAGAAGAGAAACCTCGCACGCCGGTCACGCACGAATACACCGGCACTCTCATGCCAGTACTCGCCGTCCGAATCGGTCCACCAGCAGATGCGGGGGTCGATGACAACGGCTCTTTCCGCCTCGCGGCCGCACGAACTGCAGGTGCAGCGTTTTCTTCCGTCCACGACGATCCAGGTGACCGTCTCGGCATGGCAGTACAGGCAGTACTCGCCAAAGGTGTTGTCCCGCAACAGAAGGAAGTCGAGTTTCATCCTGCCCTTTCCGAGGTGAGGGTCTGCCGTCAGCCCGTACAGCAGTCGGAAACGCCACATTTCCACGGCTCGGTCAGGGTCACCTGGAGTCGGGATTGCTGACGTCCGCCGCCTTCCCTATGGGTTCCGGCCCTTCCCTCATACCCAAACCATCCGGTGCGTCGGGCGAATGGGACACACCGGATGGCGAACCGGTCCCGGAAGTGCGCGCGGTCGTCAGCAACAGGACCGCGCCCAGTCCGCCGAAGACCAGGGTCGCGGCGGCGACGGCGCCCCACCCCGCGGCAGCGATGACCAGCCCGAAGACCGGTGGCCCCATCAGAATCCCCACACCGCCGAGCTGGTTGAGGATGCCATTGGCGACATCGAGATGCTCAGGACGGCTCACCGAGGCGGGGACGGCAGCGAAGACAGCGGAGATGAGCAGTCCGTCGACGACAAGAACAAGCGTGGCCGCTCCGCCGCTGATCACGAGGGGGAGTTCGGCCGAGAAAGCGGGGAGGCAGGCCACCGGCATCAATGCGCCCAGCGGGACCAGTGAGGCGAGGGCCGCGCCGCGCCGCAGCAGCCAACTGGCGACGAGCCCGCCGACCGCGCTCCCCAGGCAGACGACCGCCACGACAGTCCCGGCCACCGCCGGCGTGGCCTGCCGGTGCTCGGTGAGAAACGGCGGAAGCACCATCACCACGGCGACGCCGACCAGCGACAGACTTCCGTACGCCACGCCGAGCCTCAGCGCCCCGTTCCAGGTGCCGGCTTCGCGGTGAGCGCACGGGACCGCCGTCCTCGGCAGCCGAGGCAGGACGGTCGTGAGCACTCCGGCCATGATCAGCGGACCGAGCGCGGTGAGGGCCAGCCATTGGTGCCATGTCCACCAGGAGGCCAGGGCACCGCCCGTGGCCGCGGCGATGGCGAGCCCCGTCGGGACGCAGGTGCCCCACAAAGCGAGCGCTGCCGATCGGACGGCGCCCTGCGTCATGCCGGTGAGAACGACCGGACCCGCCACGAACACCAGCAGGTAGCCGACTCCTTCAGCGATACGTGACCCCAGCAGCAGTCCCCAGGAGCCTGCGGTCGCGCTGACGGCGGCTGCCACCGCCATCACCAAGAGGCCCCAGGACAAGGCTCGTTGGGCACCGAAGCGGCGGACCCACCATCCCGCCGGGATGCCGAGGACGGCGCTCACAGCCGTGATACTCGACGTGGCCCACGCGAGCGCACCGCCCGACAGGCCCAGTGACGAACGCAGGGCGGGACCCGCAGGTGAGACGGCACCCAGACCGATCGCCGCCAGCACACCGGCGAGCCATGTCGCCAGCGCGTACTTCCAGGGCGACGTCAAGGCACGGCGCTGACTGCCTCTCTTCCTGTCGTGCACGGGTTCTCCTTGTAGTGGCCGGCGCGTTGTCCCGCGCAGTCGGCCGTTGAGGAACGGGACGACGGATGGCCGGGGGTCGCGTGGCGGGAGGGTGTATCAATGAGCACCTCCCGCCACGCGAGTCCGGATCAGTCGTCCAGGCCGAACTTGGCCATCAACTCCTGATTTCCTGCCACATAAGACGTGTCGGTGATCACCGTCTGGTCGGATGGACCACGGCTGCACATGCAGAGGTGGCGGCTGCGGGAGGTGACTCGCACGGCTTTTGCGCCGCCGGAGGACATGATTTCTTCAGCGATGTCCTTGACGAGGTACTCCTGGATCTGGAAGCGCCGGCTGAACGCTTGCACCAGACGAGGGAATTTCCCGAGTCCGAGGATGCGGTCCCCGGGCACATAGGAGATGTTGACCTTCCCGAAGAAAGGCAGGAAGTGGTGGGCGCAGATCGAGAAGAAGTTGTTCTCCTGGACACGCACCACGCCGGCGTGCTCGCCGTCCACCACACAAGTGGTCTTGAGGATCTTCGAGGTGTCGATCTCATAGCCACTCAGCAGCTCGCGATAGGCCCGGACGATGCGATCCTCGCACTCCGGGCCGCTATACCATCCGAGCGCTCTCGTGTCGGTGGTTACATTGGTCTTGAGCCATTCTTCAATGGTCACCTGCGGCCTCCATTCCGCTCGCACCAAGGGCTCCGAAACCCGGTGGAGGCTTTTCACTATCCACCCGTTCGCGTTAATTGAGAACGTACCTCCATTGGCCGATACCCGTTCAGACCAATGGGCAGGTGATGCGCCAATAACCAAGTATGCAAATCCGCATGGAGAATTAACGTTTCTCCTGGCGCTTGAACTGAGTAGATGGTGGGAATGCGGCGCGCGAATGGGAAGCGAAAAGTACCTTCTGGGCACGCCGTTGCACACCTGCTCACTCGTCACCTCGTGCGATGCGCGGCGATGCGCCCCACCGTAGGTGGAGCGTGGGTCCGTGAATGGTCCGGAACTCGGCGTCGCCTGCCGAACACAGAGGTAGGGGGCCACGACCCACTGCACGGCGAGCGCGGAAGTGCCTAATTCCGAATTCGGGAAGGGCGTGGAGAAAAAATCCCCGGACCGGTCACGCACCCGCATACCGAGCCCCGCCAACATGCCGCTCTGCGGCCCACGAAGTCCGGTGGCCGGCTCAACACGTGCAAGGGGTAAATCGCTGTATTCCGATGCAGATGATCCTAGGGTGGCGTGGTGAACGGTGGCCGGAGAGTACGGGACGACGAGGGCAGCGCAGTCCGGCTCCTCGCGTTGTCCGACGGGGTGTTCGCCATCGCCATGACCCTGCTGGCGCTGGACATCTCGCTGCCCGACGGTCTGGACTCCGACGGATTCGCGCAGGCACTGAGGGACGTGATGCCCAAAGTGTGGGCGTACGCCCTCAGCTTGCTGGTCATCGCGGCGTTCTGGCGGGGCCACTACCAGCTCTTCCAGTACGTGAGGGACGTGGACGGGACGGTCATCAGGCTCGTGCTGCTGAGTCTGGGACTGGTCGCCCTGATGCCCTTTCCCACCACGCTGCTGGCCGAGTACGGGGACCTGCCGCAGTCCGTGGCCATCTACTCCGGTGCCGTCGCGGTCATGGGAGCCACGCAGCTCGCGCTGACGCTTGTGCTCTGGAAGCGCCCATGGCTGGGGAGCGCGGCATTGCCCGACCCCATCGTGCGCAACGACATTGCTGACCTTGCGTCAACGGTGCTGGTCTTCGCGGCCGCCGTACCGCTCGCCTTCGTCTCACCCACCGGCGCGAAGCTGTGGTGGGCGGTGCTGATCCCGGTCAGAACGGTAACGGGCAAGCGGGGCAAGCGTCTGCGCGCGGCCGCACAGCGGTTCAGCGCCTAGTGCTCCCGTCAGGATGCGTTGCCTGAGCTGGTTGTTGGTGTCGTCATGTGGATCGCCCGCATCGCGATCATGTGGGCAGTCGGCCGGCCTTCCAGGTACTGGGTGGCAGTGACCGGCCCCTCCAGGGGCGGTGCAGAGTCCGTTCGGTGACGAACCGGCCGCAGGCGGTGAGAGCCGGGGGATACCCCTACCGTGCATGGACCCGCTGCCCGGATGGATCAGTGAATCGTGAACGCACAGGCTGAACGGGTCCGATGTCCGAGGCACCCTGCAGGGTGCACAGGGAGGGAGCATCCTCCATGGCCGATGGTTCTCATCAGCCCCGTCGTGTTCGCTCAACGTCACTGTCCAAGTGGAGTGAGCGCCGGCACTCCGTGCCCGAAGTGACCGTGGCATTCCGTACACCCGAGGGGAAGGAACCCCTGTGTTCAGCGTGAAGTCCAGGCACCGCCGTGCGGCGCTTGTCACCACCGTCGCCCTGGCCGGTGCGATGTGCGCCACCATGACGACCGGCAGCGCCGGAGCGATCGTCAAGGGGAAGGATTCCACGGAGAGTTACCCGTTCATGGCGTCGATCCCGCAGTCGGTCCCGAAGGTGACGGACGACGGCGTCTGCGGAGCGTCACTGATCGATCCGCAGTGGGTGCTGACGGCGGCCCATTGCGTCGATACGACGCTGGTGAAGCCGGACGGCATCGTCCGCATCGGCAGCGAGCAGCGGAAGTACGGGGGCACCGTTCGCGCCATCGAGCGGACCGTGATCCACCCCGGCTACAAGCAGGGCGGGGGCGAGGGGCCCAACCGGAACGACGTCGCGCTGATCCGCCTGGACCGCCCGGTCGCCGAGAAGCCCATCCGTATCGCCGACCGGCCCGGGCGGCCCGGTACCCCGACCCGGCTCCTTGGCTTCGGCACCGTCGTCGACACGACCGACATCACCAAGGCGGTGTTCGCGGACCGGCTCCAGGAACTCGGAGCCCGCAGGGGTGCCGACACCGAGTGCTCCCCCGGCTACGCGGGGGAGACCCGGCTGTGCACGGTCAGCCGGGTACCGGACGCCATGGCGTGCATCGGGGACTCCGGAGGACCCCAGATCCAGCGCGGCAAGGGCGGGCGATGGGAGCTCATGGGCACCACGTCGGGCCCTGGTGACTCGGACCAGGCCTGCGCGGGCGGGCCGGGCCTCTACAGCAATGTGCCCGCCTACGTGGGCTGGATCCGGAAGACCATCGGCAGGCACGTCTGATCCGGACGACGCGCGGGGGCCCGGGGAGAGCGAACTGACGGTGACGCTTGTCCCAGCCCGCGCCGGAAGGTAGTGCTGGGGGCCCTGATCCCGTGACGGGACGCAGTGCGGCCGGGGCGCACCGCGCACGGCTGGGCTCGGGCCCCTCGCACCCTGTTGAGTCCAACATCGCTGACTGACCAGCATGTTGGGGAGTTGCCCGCGCGTAGGGTCGGCAGCGGCATGGGTGAGAATAGGGACATCCGATGAGGGGTCAGCAAGTCTTTCCGGCCTGGTCCCTCGATCCCTGAACCCAATGAGGAGCACCCGTGAACCGCACCTGCACCGCCCGCATACGACGTGTCGCGCTCACCGCGGCCGCCGGTGTAGCGCTCGCGGCGACTGTCACCGCCTGCGGCTCGGATGGCGGTAGCGGGTCGGCCTCGGGCGGCGACTCCGCGGCGTCCGCCAAGGCCACCGCGGAGTCGTCGAGCGGTGCGTCCCAAAAGAGCTCCGACAGCGGCAAGGCGGCCGGTTCGTCTTCGGACGGGGGCGCGTCGGGGAAGGACGGTTCGTCCTCGTCGGGCTCCAAGTCGGGCCCGTCCGGTGACAAGAAGGGTTACGGGCAGGCCTGTGGGGCCAACGATCTGAAGTTCTCGGCGCGTTCCGAGACTCAGGCGGGCGGCTACATCCTGTTGTCCGCCCGCGCCAAGCCCGGAATCACCTGCACGATCCCCAGCGGGCTGCCCTCGGTCTCCTTCGGCTCCAAGGGCATCGAGGCAACGAACGCAGAACAGGCGGTCGGCCCGGCCATCACGCTCAGCGGCTCCAAGACCGCCTACGCCGGGATCAACCCCAAGACCACCAACGGCGACGGTGGCGTCGAGTTCACGTTCCTCATCGCGGCCATCGGCACGTCCGACCCGGACCCGGCGAGCGTCTCCACCGGCTCCGTCACCGTCGACAAGCCCATCGTCACCAACTGGCACACCGCCCCCGCCGACGCCGTCCCCGGCGACGGAACGGACAACTGACGCCTCCCACAGTGCGGCCCCGCTGATGAAGTAGCGGTGCCGAGCAGCTCTACGCATGCGGGGCACGTGGTATTCGGGCGATGACGGCTTCGGCCTGAGTGCAGTCGTTGCGGGTGCCCGAGGCAGGGGGTGGTCGCCTGCCGGGCAGGAGGGGCGTGTTGTCGTACCTTCCTGCCCGCGCCCGGAGGGGGGAACGGCCCCAGCGGTCTGTTCGGCGTCGTACCGCACCACTGGGGTCGTCCGGGTCAGTCCACGACGATGCCCGGATAGCAGTGCTCGTGGTGCCAGTCCGGGGCCACCGGGTAACCGCAGTGGCAGATTTCGGGCCGGGCCGACTCGCCCCTGGCACGCCGGGCCAGGGCGACGATCAGGGGCTGGCGGTCCAGCCAGGACGCCGCGTCGTCGCGGTCGGTCAGGCCGAGGGCCTCCGGCGTCACGTCGAGTCCGTCGGCGAGCAACTCGATGAGCTGGTCGGCCTGTTTGCGGATGAAGCGCAGGACGTTGCCGCAGTAGGACGGGGGCATCTCGTCCAGTCGGTGGCGGCGGTCCTGAATGTCCTGCCAGACCTCGTCCTGGTTCAGGAGGTTCACCCAGTGCTCCTCCGAAGTCCAGCGTGTCTTGGGGGCGATGGCGCCGCCGCTGCCCGCTGACCGCACCAACTCCTGGGCTTCCACGGCCTCTTCGAGGGCCCGGCTGTACTCCGCGTGGTCCTCGGCCGCCAGGCGCCGGTAGATCGCTACGGACATGTCGGCGTCCCGGCGCGCGGCGGCGAGGTTGCCCCCGGCGCCGAGCCGGGCCTGGGCCGACTGGCGCAGGACCTTCGCATGGTCGCTCTCGTACCGGACCGGGTCGGCCGCCGCGAGCCGTGCGGTGATCCCAGCTGCCTCGTCGGCCAGGGTGAGGGCCTCCCGCCACCGTTGCAGCCTCCCCAGATAGGTGGCGAGCCGCGACGCGAGGTCGGCCAGGACGGGCTCCTGCACGGCGGGCGCCACCGCGGCCAGCCGTCGGGCGGTCGCGACCGCCTCCTCCAGCGCGGTGACTGCCTCCTCCCTGCGCCGCGACGCCCACAGCAGGAAGGACAGGTTGCCCAGGCACTGCGCCAGCTCGGACTCGTCGAGTACGAACGCGCGGGCGAGCAGCGACCCGGCGGGCGGGCCGGCCGCCAGGCCGCGCCGGGCGAACTCGATGGCTCGCGCCTGCGCGGCCACGGCGTCCGAGAGGCGGCGCAGCTGCCAGGAGAAGATGCCGAGGTTGTTCAGGGCGAGCGCGAGGCCGGTCTCGTACCGGTCCGGTTGGGTCGCCGTCAGACGCCAGAAGATCCCGACCGCTTGCTCCGTGGGGGCCATGGCCCGGTCCGGGTATCCGGCCGCAGCCAGCCCCCGGCCCACCTGTGCGAGGGCCAGGGCAAGGCCGGGCTCGTGGGCCGCTGGGTCCGCCACGGCCAGGTCCTGGAAGAGCGCGGTCGCCTCCTCGGCCGCGTGCAGGGCGCGGTCGGGGGCGTCGGCGTCGAAGGCGTGCTGGGTCAGGTGCAGCAGCGCGGTCGCCAGGGTCGCGGTCGGGGAAATGTACGGCGATGTGGACGAGACCGCGGCAAGGGAAGAGGACGGAGACGGAGAACCAGCCGGGTGTGTACCGGCAGCCGCCGCCTTCCGGAAGCAGCGCACCGCCTCCTCATCCGCGGCCAGCGCCTCTTGTGCCCGCCCCGCCCGCCCGAGCCGGAAGCCGAGACCCTGGTGCAGGCGGCCGCGCTCGGCGGGGTCGGCGGTGTGGGGGAGGCGTTCGGCGACCAGCCGGGCAGTGAACGTCGCGATGCCCGCGTCCAGGTCGGGCTGCCCGAACTCCGGGAAGCAGGTCTCCACGGAGGCGAGGACGGAGGCCGGAAGGGTGGTCTCGGCGAGCGCCGTGAGGGCCGCGCTGCCCGCGGCGACGGCCACCGACGGGTCCTGCCGAAGGATCTGCTCCAGGTGCCCGGCGATGTGCGGCCAGCGCCCCGGTGCCGCCGCGGCCGCCAGGAACGTCAGGCCGCGCGTGACCGACGGCGGAACCGCACCGTCCGGGGCGCGGGCGCTGAGCGTGCGCGCTGTCGGTGCGGCCCAGGGGGCGGCGGGATAGCCGGTCACGCGGTGCCCGTCGAGGCTGAGGGCGAGGAAGTCCTCGGCGAGCCGGTCCGGGTAGAGCGGTTCGAGAACGGCGCCCGGCTCCGCCGCCGGGTAGCAAGTGCCGTGGTCGGTGAGCAGCCGCAGGGGCCGCTCCAGGCCGATCCCCGCGAGCAGAGCGCTGCCGTCCCCCGGTGACACGGCCCCGGTGAGGGCGGCCGTGAACACGACGCGGTTCATGTCGCTCGGCGCGGTGCTGAAGTCCAGTCCCTCCAGGCGGTTCTCCCACAGCCGGGTCCAGTGTCGTCGCTCCCGGTTCAGGAGGTACGCGGAGAGGCCGGCCAGGTCGTCCGGGGCCTGTTCGCCGCGTACGTGGGCGTCGACGGCGACCAGGGCGGCCATGTGCACTGCGAGGACGAGCCCGAACTCCGGGCGCTCCAGATCCTTCGGCTGTGCGATCACGGCCGGGTCGGGCACACCATACCGGGCGGCGAAGCAGTCCCGGGCCGCGGCGAACATGGCCGACCGGGCCCGCGGGTCGCCGCCGGGGGTGCCCAGCGGGGCCAGCTCCTGGTCCCGCGTGTCGGCCATGACGTCTTCCAGGGCGGAGCGCACGGCGGGCCAGGCGGTGGACGAGCGGGCGAGCAGCAGCAGCCGGGTCGGCAGGGAGCCGGTGAGCAGCCGGTTGCTGAACAGCCAGGTGAGGTGCGAGACAGGCCAGCGGTCCGCGTAGTCGACGACGAGGAGCATGCCACGAGCCCCGTCGGGCCGCAGGTCCGCGCCGCTCTTCCGGCCCGGGTCCAGGACGGCGCCCGGGCCGTGCGTGGCGGTGACGACCTTCCAGCCCGCGGCGGCGCTCTCGGCGGCGAACTCGTCGGCGAGGCGGCTCTTTCCGTGCCCGCCGGGGCCGTGCAGCCATGTCGCCGAGAGCCGCGGCCCGGGGGCGTCCCGCCAGGCGGCGAGCTCGGTGCGCTCCCGCTCCCGGCCGGTGAAGTCGACCAGCCGGTAGCGGGCGTTGAGCATCCGGCTGGGCTGGTGAAGCAGCCAGGTGTCGTCCGGCGCGGGGGCCGCACTCCGGTGCTCGCCGAGCAGGTAGACGGGCCCACGATCCGGGAAGACGTGCAGGTCGGCGCCCACGACGCCGTACCCGAAGCCGCTCTCCACACGGATCGTCTGCTGGACGGCCGCCTCCGCGGCCGGGCCGGGCAGCGGTGCGCCACCGCCGCCGGTGGCGACCCGACGGCCTTGCCGGGTGCCCTCGTCAGCTCCTGTCACCGAGCGGCCCCGGCGGTACCTTCACCCTCGACCCTTCCTTCCCGCGGCGGTTCGGCGGAACGCGCCGGCGCTGACTCGGGGCTGTGGTGGTGGTTGACGATGTTTCCGCCCTGCACCAGGAACGCCTTCGCGTTGTCCCGTACGACGACGTCCTGCACCCACTTCGACTCGCTGTTCCCGGCGGGCCTGACCTCCTCGATCAGGGCCCGCAGCTCCTCGGCCGCGGCCGGGTCGCGCCGCAGCAGCGAGCGCAGCTCGAGCTGCCACAGGGGAAGGAGCATCTGCCGCACCTGGTCGCCGTCCTCGGCCTCCGCCACGAGCCGGGCGTTGCTGTCGAGTTGGCCCTCGATCGCCTGCTGCCGGTCCTCGCCGCCGCGGCGCCGGAACAGCTCCGCCACGCGGGTGCGGGCGAGCATCCAGGAGTCGGTGGCCATGGCTCCGACCACTGCCGTACCGCCGGCCGTCACGAGTTCGTCGAGCACAATTCCTCCCTCTGCGGGCACCGTTGACGTCGCGCACTCCGTGCGCCGCGCTCCGCACCGAAGACCGTAGAACATCGCGCCGGAATCCGGGGGTTGCGCCGGCGTCCTCACCACGTGTGAGCGGTCACTCGCTCCACGGTGGCCCCTGTGTCAGAGTTGGTTCATGCGCACGGCTGGTGGGGGAAAGCAGGATGGAGTGGCCGCGTCGGGGGAATCCGTACCGGACCTGGTCCGCACGCGATGGGGGGTCCGCCTGACCGACCCGCTGCCGGCCCGATTCGAGGAGCCGGGCTGGAGCTACGAGGAGAAGGTCCCGCGCGGCTGCCCCGCCTGCGGTGGCGAACTGCACTCTCTGCGCAGGCCGTACGAGTCCCAGGGGCGCGTCTACCGCTACGTCGCCGTCGTCTGCCCGAGTTGCCCCGCTGCCTACGCCCTCGCGGATCTCGGCGTGAAGACGTACGACAAACTCATGGGCCACAGCGGCTGGGCAAAGGCCTCCACGCCCGCTCCCGCCGCGAAGCCGAATCCCGGCCGCGATGCCGACGATGCCTGGGAGATGTTGCTCGGCCCGTGCCCCACGGGTGATGAGCCCGGCGGCCTGACCATCAGACCGATCCATGCCTCCCCCGGCGCGAAACTCCGGCCTGCTCCCGGCCCGGCGCGCATCATTGCCTCCAACTTAACGTCCCCCGGGCCCAGTTGGCCCGCCGATCTGCCGCTGCCGGCCGATCCGGAACTGCGGCTCCTGTACTGGTGCAAGGTGACCGACCCACACTGGCGGCCATCCTTCGAGGTCGTCGACGCGGCCGAGGACATCCGCGTCATCATGCCGGACGGCCCGGAATTCGACGCCCTGCGCGCGTACCTGGCCGACGAGGACATTCCGTACCGTTGTGCACGGCACTGGCAGGAGTCAGAAGTTGTCGGCACCGTCAGCGACTCGGGGTACCGGACCGACCTCGTCGCGTGGCCCGTCCGCTCCGGGCCGCTGCCGGCGGCCCCGGTCGCGGGTCCCGGCGCCCATGCCGCCCGTGACGCGTTCGCGCTGCAGTGGGACGCCCTGGAGGAGCTGCCCGAGGACGCCGACGACGCCTACGTCCCGGTGGCCGACCTGGTGCCGCCGGGCTGGTCGCGGTTCCTGAAGTACCCGACGTTCAACCCGGCGCAGGCCGACGCCGTCCCGGCGATCCTCGAGAACGACGGGAACGTCCTGGTTGTCGCCCCGACCGGCGCGGGCAAGACCCCGGTCGGCATGGTCGCGGCCCTCAAGGCCAACGCACAGGGCCGCAAGGCCGCCTGGCTCGTGCCGCAGCGCTCCCTGACCGACGAACTCGACCATGAACTCGACCTGTGGCGCAGCAACGGACTGAGCGTGGTGCGCCTCACCGGCGAGTACGCCGTCGACGCCGAGCTGATCCGCAAGGCCGACATCTGGGTCGCCACCACCGAGAAGTTCGAGGCCATCTGCCGCACTGGCTCGCTGCGCGACGCCCTCGCCGACGTCGGCTGCCTCGTCGTCGACGAGGTCCACCTGCTCGGCGACCCTGGCCGCGGCCCCGTCCTGGAGGCCCTGCTCGCTCGCGTCGGCGAGGACACCGGGCAGGTGCGCGTCGTCGGCCTGTCCGCGACGGTCGCCAATGCCGACGAGGTCGCCGACTGGCTCGGCGCCCGCCTTGTGCGCACCACGTGGCGGCCCACCCGGCTGATCTGGCAGATACCCGTCCCCGCCGCGTCCACCAACAGTGACCGGGGCGCCCGCGCCGCGGCCCGCACCCGCGCCGCCGTCCGCCAGGTCCGCACCATCGCTGACGAGGGCGGCAGCGCCCTGGTGTTCTGCGGCAGCAAGCGCGGTGTGCGGATGACCGCGCTCGCCCTCGCCGAGGAGCGCGGGGCCCGCACCAAGGGCGTCGACAAGGACGACCCGGAGGCCGTCGAGCGGCTCTGCTCGCTGGCGGGCGTACGCATCCACTACCGGGACTGGCCCTACAAGCGCGAGGCCGAACAGGCGTTCCGGAACCGCGAGGCGAACGCCCTGGTGGCGACGTCCACCGTGGCGGCCGGGGTCAACCTGCCCGCCCGCGCCGTCGTCGTACGTGACACCGAGATCGGCCTGGACCGAGTCGAAGTCTCCATGGTCCAGCAGATGTTCGGCCGGGCCGGGCGCGTCGGCGCCGGGGAGCGCGAGGGCTGGGCCTTCCTCCTCACCGACGGCACCGACCGGCCCGAGTGGCAGGCCCGTCTGGCCGCCGGCTACACCGTGCGCTCCCGCATCCGCGAACGCCTGCCCGACCACCTGCTGGCCGAGGCGGTGCAGGGCCGCGTGCGCACGCTCCGCGAGGCCGAGAACTGGTGGACCCGCACCCTCTCCTCCCACCAGGGCAACGAGAGCTTCGACCCGCTGTACGACGCCGTCGACTTCCTCACCGAGGCCCGCTACCTGCGCCGCAGCCCCGGCCTTGAGCACGACGACACCCTCGTCGCCACCGAGCTCGGCACCCTCACCAGCCGTTTCATGCTCGCCACCGACCTCGCCGACGAGTTGTCCGACGCGCTGCGCGCCGCCCCCGTGCCCCAGGACCCGGACACGGCCGAGCAGCTGCTCACCGCCCTGCTCGCCACGCATCTGCCGAACCTGGAACAGGCGCAGTTCACCGACCGGGCCCGCGCCGTGCTGCTGCGGGTGCTGCGCAACGGCGGCCACCTGGACCCCCAGGACCCGGAGACGGGCGGCGCCCCGGCGCGGCCGGCAGACGAACCGGTGGCCGCCGGGGACCTGGCGCGGGCAGCGCTGCTCCTGGTCGCCCACAGCCCCAAGGTATTCCGCAGCCGCTCCCCGTACGTCCTCGGCATTCCCTCCGAGAGCCTCACCGGCATCTACGAGGAGTCCCAGCGCTACCTGGCCTGGCTCGGCGCGCAGGGCCCGCTCGGCACCGTGCACCCCTGGGCCGCCGTCGTCGCCGCCGACCTGGCCGCCCGGATCCGCTGGCGGGAACTCGGCCCGCGCCGCGGCGCCGGGCGCCTGTTGTGGATCTGCGAGCAGATGGCCACCGCGCCGCTCGCCGCCCGGCTCGTGCCGCAGATGTGGCGTGCCGCCCGCAAGCGAGGCATAGGCGCCCCCGACTGGCCGGGCACCACACCACCCAACGGCTGCGCCCTGCCCGCCCAGCGCTACCGGCAACTCCTCGCGGAGCGCACGACGGGCGCGCTCCTGACCCCGGGCCCGGACGGTGTCCTGGTCCGGGGCTGCCCGCGTGGCGCGACCGTACGGCTGTGGGACGGCACGTCGGTGGAGCTTCACCCGGCCGAGCGCGCCGCCGTCGAACTCCCCTACCCGCGCCCGGCACCGGACGACCCGGAGGGTGGCCACCGTGGCGCGGTCGTCTTCACCCGGAGCGACCACTTGGCCACGGGCTGGTTGGCCGCGTACAGCGGCTTGGCCTGAGAGCCGTCCCGGTCGGGGCAGCCGTCCGCGATGGGTTGTGAGGTCAGGTGCTGGCCAGGTGGTCGGCGAGGTGTGATCGAGGACAGTGACTGCGAGCCCGGGTTGCCTGGAGGGGCGAAGCTCCCTCCAGCCAACCGAGTTGAGGCTCTAGAAGAACCCCAGCTTCTTCGCCGAGTAGCTCACCAGCAGGTTCTTCGTCTGGTGGTACAGCGCAAGCAGCTCGCTGACCTGCGAATATGGCAGCCGTGGGGATCTTGCCGGGCCTGCTGGCCCGGGAATGGTCCGGATCTTGACTGATGCAGACCTTGGGGCTGCGGCTCTGTTGGATTGGCCGTAGCCACCCGCTCCGAGCTGACGGTCGCACCTGGCACAGGTTGCAGATCGCGTCTTGTGTGGTCTAGATGGTCCAGGTCAGGAGCGTAGGCGCAGGTCAGGCCCTTGTGGCCCAGGAGCGTCAATGCTGTTGGTGAGACGCGTGTGATACCGCGTGAGAGGTGAGGAATCCCCGTCGGTTTGCCGGCGGGGATTCCTGCGTTCGAGGGCGGGCCCAGTGGGCCGTCTTTTCGCGACACCGGCCTATCTCATTCGGATCCCGGTGCCCGGCAAGACAGCCGTCACCTATGCCGAGCCTTGCAGACGGACGGGCCGGATGTCGCGTGGGGAGTCGGCGGGACGCTTGGTCGGCTACGCGGAGCGGGCGGAGCCAGGCGATGGCGGCCCGCTCCATGGCTCCCGCCTCGGCGGGAGCAGCGGGCAGGGATGGTGAGCGCGGCGAGCAGGATGTGCAGCGCGGTCTCGTTGGGGGTCCGCTGCCGGGTCGCGCCCTCGACCAGCGCGATCATCCGGTCCAGGAAGGACTGTCCGGGGCGGGAGGTGACGCGTACGACGAGGCGGTCGGACAGCACGGTGGTGCCGGCGGTGACCCCGGAGCGGTCGCCGCCGGATTCTCGGATGACGGGTGCGGATTCACCGGTGACTGCCGATTCGTCGACCGCGGCGACCTGTCGATCACATCGCCGTCCGCCGGGATCGCCTCGCCCGCCTCGACCAGTACGAAGTTCGCCTGAATCTTTTCCGGTTCGACGAACGGCCATCGACGTTCAGTGCTCTCCGACCTGCTCGCGCCGGACTGTGCTCTGCACGGCCGAGCATCCGTCTGTCTCGTCGAAAAGCACTACGTAGTCGTTGCCAAGCTGTTCTGTTTGTTGAGGAGAAGCTCCACAAGCAAGGCCGCGACATCCGCAACACAGGGCAGGCCCGGAAGATGGCCCGCAGTGTTCGGCGAAGGGCCTCGGACCTTGCGGACCCGCTCCCGCACGACGGATGCTCATGGACCCTGTCACTGACCATGCAGCCCAAGGGAGCGGTGTCGAGTTATGGATCGCAGCAACCTGAGCCCGGACAACGGAGACCATCATGTGGGGATTCCCGGGCCCCGCTGGCAGCCTGAGATGCTCGTCCTGGACATCGACGGCACACTCGTCGAGCCCGGCTGCGAGATCACGGATCGCGTTCGTGCGGCGCTCGTGCGGGCGTCCGACGCCGGTTGCCACGTCGTGCTCGCCACGGGCAGGGCGTCCTTCGAGGTCATGGAACTCTTCCGCAGCACGGGCCTTCGCGAGGGGCTGGCGGTATGCAGCAACGGAGCAGTGGTGGCGAGGATGCCCACTGGCGAGATCCTTGCGCAGGAGGCATTCAACGCCCGGCCGGCGCTGGACGCACTGCTGCAGCATGTTCCGGCTGCTCGGGTCGCCGTAGAGATCGCGGGCACCGGTTACTTGGTCACGCATCAGTTCCCCGAGGAGAAGCTTCTCGGCCCGCAGATCGTCGCGCCTCTAGACGGTCTGTGCTCGGAGCCGGTCATCCGGGCCGTCGTCCGGGACCCGAGCCAGACGAGTGAGGACTTTCGAACCCTGATGCAAAGGCTCCGCATCCGTGGAGCCAGCTACGCAGTGGGCTTTGAGGCATGGCTCGACCTGGGACCGCTGGGGGTGACCAAGGCCTCCGGCTTGGAGAAGGTGACCTCGATGCTGGGTTCGGATCGCCGAATGGCGCTGGCCATCGGTGACGGCCACAATGATGCCGAGATGCTCGCCTGGGCGGGGCGCGGCGTGGCCATGGGGCACGCTCCGGCGCACCTCAAGCAGATCGCCGACGCCACGACCCTAACCGTCAACGAGGACGGGGCGGCGGCAGAGATCGAGAAGTGGTTCGGCGTCTGATCCGGTTTCGCGGGACCGACGGGCGCTGTTGTGGCTAAGAGCAGCCGCCATTTCCCCCACCCCAGGCGCGCAGGCCGCACCGCCTTGGTACGCGAAGGGCGGTGAAGGGCCAGCCCGGTTCAGGGCAGCACAAGCCTCCGGTCACGCAGTCGCGGACGTCTGAGCAGAGAGGTGCGCAGGAAAATATGTTCCGTACGTAAGAGAGTCAATCGCCCTCGCACGGCTGGCTGATTCCGTCGGACACGGACCGGGCGTCCAGCTTCGCGTTCTGCCCGGGCCCCTGCACACGGGGGTCATCGGGGCCCGGGCCTCACCGGGACTGGCTTTCATCAGGGGATATGGTCGGCGCAGCCCGCGAGAGGCGGATCATCTCGCCGCGTGCGGACCATTGCGGCGCCCTGCTCACGGCTGCGCTCGCGGTGATGAACAGGAGCCACAGACTGGGCCGCTCCCTGCGTTTTTGCAGTTACACGTGCGACGTAGCGCAACTTGGCAGAGTGACGCACCCAAGGAGAGGTGAAATGGGCCCTTTGTCCTTCTCTGGGCTGGCCGTCCAAGAGAGATTCAGCCGACCTGCCATGTGGTCTTGTCCACTGCGCCGTGGGGGCCTTCCATGGAGAGCGCTGGTTGGGAATTGCCCCGCGGCTGTGCCTCAGGCACGTCGTTGCCGCACCGCCGCCAAGGTCGTTCCCGTCGGGCCCATCGATCCCGACGCCGGCTCTCACCTCCTTCACCGCCCGTGCCGTCATGGAGAGGTCGTATTTGATGTCAGATGAAATCGTGCAGGTCGGAACCCAGCTGGTCCATCAAGACGAGCGGGTCCGCGTCTGGACACTCGATCTGGCCCCGGGGGAGCAGACAGAGATCCACCAGCACCCCTGCGACTACGTCTACGTCGTCGTCGCCGGTGGACAGACCGAGACGATAGACGTCGACTCCACGGTTCATCCCAGCAACGATCAGGTAGGAGATGCCGTCTACCACCAGGTGGGCCCCGCACATCTGTTGAAGAACGTCGGCACCACGCACTACTCCAACATCATCGTCGAGCTCGTGTCGACCGGACACTGATCCGCATGTCGGCAGGCGACGCCTATGAATCACTGCTCCAGGCCGGTGTGGACTTCATCAGCGGCGTACCCGATTCGCTGCTGGCGCCCTTGCACACACTGGCCGCTCAGCGATCAGAGATCGACTACCAGCCGGCGTGCGACGAGGCCACCGCGGTCGGCCTGGCGGCGGGCGCCCGCCTCGCCGGAGCGCGCAGCCTGGTCCTCATGGAGAACTCGGGGCTGCGTCGCGCATGCGAGACGCTGGCACGCCTGACGATAAGTCATCGTCTGCACTCCGTCTGGATATTGGCCCGCCGTGGGGCCTTCGGCGAAAGGAACTGGTGGGGCCTCCCGCACGAGGAGACCATGCACACGCACCTGCGCATGCTTCCCGTGCTGTCTCAGGAGATCCACTCGCTGGAGCACTTCGGCACGCTGCTTCGTCAGGCATACGCCACAGCCGACACCGGCCAGCGGTCAGTAGCCCTGATCGCCAATCAGTCTTTCCTGCAGCAGTTGCGGAGTGCCGCATGAGAACATCCGAGTTTCTGCAGGCGCTTCTCGGCCGGCTAGATCCCGACTGCGTCGTCGTGTCCTCCCTGGGGCGCACCAGTGACGAACTCTTTCAACTCGCTCCGGAGCGAACCTTGTTCACCGACACGATGGGTGACGTGTCCGCCCTCGCGACGGGTATGGCCATCGCCATGAAACCGCGGCCGGTCCTCGCCGTGGACACAGACGGCAGCTTCCTCATGAATCTCTCCGTCCTTACAGCTCTGGGCAGCAGGCTGCCGACCCTTGACAACCACACGCTGGCTATCGTCGACAACGGGATTTACGAATCCGCCGGAGGCATGCCGAGCCGTCACTGCCCCCTGGACTGGCAGCACCTCTTTGCCGCAGTGGGCCTCGCCGCGATCACCGTGCGCAGCTCCTGCGACATCCCCGACCCGATCCCGCGTCCGGGCACCGTTGTTGTGGCCCAGGTGGTCAACGACGCCGCACCCCTCGATTCGGCCAAGACCTACGACGGCATCGAGTCGTCGTACGCCATCGAGCGGCTCATCGCCGCCCAGCGCGGCAGGCCGCCGCGTCGACCAGCACTCAAATCGTGAGGGGACAGGCGTGAAACGCATCATGAGCGTCAACGGCAGCAGCGTGTACGAATATGCGACCACCGGACCAGCACGCACCCTGATCTGCTCGACACCGTCGTCGCGGGCACTGCTCACGGACCCCACCCTCTGCGGCACCCCTTACCGGCGCCACTCCCGGAACGCCGTGGCGCAGGCGTTGCACGCGCTGACCGCCACCGACACGTCAGATCTCTCGACTACCCCCGCTGACCAGTTCGCGACACTCAATGTGCTCCGCGGAGGGCTCAGCTTCGGGATCGAAGATGCGTTGGGCAACGTCTTGCAGGCCGACCCCGCGGTTAGCTTCGTCGGCACCGAACGCCCCCCGGACGGACCGATCGAGCTGACCTACGACCGATGGGAACTCGCAGATGCCAGTGTGCTGGTGGTCGGCGACATCATCGGTACCGGCAGTACCCTCGCCCGCGTCCTGACGGAAGCAGTGGAGCGAGCGGCAAAGCGCGGCAGGCCGCTGCAATCCATCCTGGTCTTCACCATCGGCTCACGGCTCGGTGTGCAGCGCGTACTGGCAGCACTGGCCGCCACGCCCGCGATAGCCAGCACCTACGTACAAAGCCAACCATCCCTGACCGTGGTGGCGTTGGAAGCCCTCTACGACCTGCCCAGCCCCGAGGCTCCGCCGGCCTTCCCGCACTTCCCCTTTGACCTTTTGCGAGCCCCCGCAGCCGCAGCACCCGAATACGAGCACCACCGCCTCAGCACCCCAGGAAGCCTCTTCGAGCGCTGTGCCATCTACGACGGCGGCGTACGCGCCTTCACCCCCGCTGACCACACCGCGGAAAGGTCCGCCTGGTGGGCCTCGGTGACCGACCGCAAGCTCCCCCTGGCTGAAGTCGCCACCCGCACCGCCGGCCTGGAGACCTACCGAAAGCCGCTCGAACAGTGGAAGACCACGGTCCCCTGGTCCACCCAGATCTCCCACGACGAGGCTGCCGCCATTCACCGCCTGGGCCAGAAGGCCATCGCCTTCGCCGACGACCTCACGACCGACGAGTACGCCCGTGACCATCTGGTAGCGAAGGGACACACAGGCACCCGCACATGATCGACAAAATCGCGTGGATCCGAATCGAGGACGGACACATCCTGTCGACCCGCTCCAAGGGCAGGTCGCGCTACTACCTCCCTGGGGGGAAACGGGAACAGGGCGAGGGCGACCTCGACACTCTGATCCGCGAGATCAAGGAAGAACTGTCCGTCGACCTCCAGCCTGAAACCGCCCGCTACGTAGGGGAGTTCCACGCCCAGGCGGACGCGCTACCTGAAGGCGTGGAGGTCAGGATGCGCTGCTACGAATGCGACTACCTCGGGGACCTCAGCCCCGCCTCAGAGATCGCAGAAATGATCTGGTTGACCTACGCAGACCGTGACCAAACCTCCGCCGTCGACCAGATCATCTTCGCCCAGCTGCACAGTCAAGGACATCTCCGCTAACCAACATCGGCTGCGCCCAGGCGCCTGCGCCGCAACGGAGGAATAGATGACCATCGCCGAGTGGATCGAACAGAACGTCACCACAGACAAACGGGCACTGGACTGGTACCAGTCTCCCGAAAGCGAACCACGCATCGTCCGCGCCTACCGCGAACTGCTCAGCGGCTACGAGGCGGACCCTTCCAAGATCCTCAAGACGACCTGCACGGTCGAAGGCGAGTACACCGGCGCGGTCCGCATCCGAGACATCAACTACTACTCGATCTGCGCCCACCACTTCCTGCCGTTCTTCGGCGCCGTCGACATCGTCTATATCCCCGGCGACCGCATCCTAGGTCTCGGCAAGTTCCCTCGTCTGGTTCAGGCGTTCAGCCGGCGATTCCAGATCCAGGAACATCTGGTCAAAGACATCGCCACAGAGATCGTGACAAGCGGCGGCGCCCGCGCGGCCCAAGCCTCGGCATCTGGACGTCACATGTGCATGTGCAGCCGCGGCCCCTCCGACCAGACCGTCATCACCGACACCTCCTACACAGCAGGAGATGTCCAGCTCCTCCAGGCCAGCGAGACGCAAGCCCTGCGCCGGCTCTGAACCGATCCCGGTGACAGGCGCACAGGAGCCGCCAAGGCCCTGCGCGCCTGTCACCCATCGACCGGGAGGTCGTCCGCATGCCAGGCCAGATCGCCACTCTCTTCGCATCGGTGCGCACCGCTCTGACAGCCACCCGCACCGACCGCGTCAACCTCACCGGCAACGCACACCTGCTGCTCCGAGAGCGGTATCTCACAGCAGACCAGCACGGCGAGGTCACCGAAACCCCCGAAGCGTTCTTCCGGCGCATCGCCAAGGCGCTGGCCGCCGTGGAGGAGCCAGACGACACACAACCATGGGAGTCGGCCTTCTACGAGGTCATGGCACGACTGGAGTTCCACCCCGGCAGCAGGACGCTCGCCAATGCTGGCTCGGCCCGACCGCAACTGGCGAACTGTTTCGTCTTCCCGCTGGAAGACTCCCAGGCCAGCATCCTGCAGACCTTCACCGACTCGTCCGTGGTCAAAGGCCTGGGCGGTGGATGCGGCTATAACTACTCCCGCATCCGCCCCAAGGGAGACGCCGTTCGCGGCACGGCGGGACTCGCCGCCGGCCCCGTCGCCCTGCTCAAGATGTTCGACGGCGCCACGAAACTCTTCCGCCAGCGCGGCCGCTACGAGAGCGGAAACATGGCCGTCCTCAACATCGACCACCCCGATGTCCTGCAGTTCATCGAAGCCAAAAAGATCGACGGCTCCCTGAATATGACCAACATCTCGCTCGGCATCTCCGACGCCTTCATGCACGCCGTCGCAGCCCAAGCCGACTGGCCCCTGATCAACCCCCGCACGGGCGAAGCCGTCCGCAAGATACCGGCCGCCGAACTCTTCGGCACGGCATGCCGACTCGCCTGCGAGACGGGGGATCCCGGTCTTCTCTTCCTCGACCGCATGAACGATGACAACCCCCTGCGTGACGCCCTGGGAGAGATCACAGCGACCAACCCCTGCGGCGAGATCGGCCTGTACCCCTACGAGGCATGCAACCTGGGATACCTGAATCTGCCGAAGCTGCTGCTCCCTGCTCACGAACGCAAAACCCCGTACCTTTTCGACGAGGAGCGCCTGCGTCACGTCGTCGCGGCTGGTGTCCGCATGATAGACAACGCGATCTCGGTGTCCTGGTTCCCCGTAGAGAACATCCGGGAGGCCGTATCCGCGAACCGACGCGTGGGACTGGGCGTCACCGGCTGGGCGGACTGTCTGGCCGCCTCAGGCATTCCCTACGACTCTCCCGAGGCCCTTAACTGCGCTGAGCTGCTGGCCTCCGTCATCCGTGACGCAGCCCAGACAGCGTCGTACGCCCTGGGCCACGAGCGAGGCCCCTTCCCGAACATCGTTCATACGAACTGGAAGGACAGCGATCAGCAGCCCCGCAACATAGCCGTCCTTGCCCTTCCCCCCAGCGGCAACAATGCCGTCATCTTCGACACCGCATTCAGCATCGAGCCCTTCTTCGGGATGACCTACTCACAACAGGTGTTCGGGAACCGGCGAATCCACTCCGTCAACCAGACCCTGCTCGCAGAACTCGAACACCGCGGAATCCCCGCCGACGGACTTCTCGAGCAGATCGCACAGAACGACGGCAGCCTGGCCGGCCTGGCACACATCCCGGCCGACCTGCAGGCCGTGTTCAAGACGGCGCACGAAATCGCGCCCGAGTGGCACGTGCGCATGCAGGCAGCGTTCCAGCGGCACGTCGACAACGCGGTCACCAAGACCGTCAACCTCCCCGCCGACGCTACACCCCAGCACGTCGCTTCCCTGTATCAACAGGCATGGGAGCTGGGCTGCAAAGGCATCACCGTCTACCGCGACACCTCTAAGAACGAGCAGGCCATCGCCTGGACGACCGCGACCAACCAGCCTGCAGCACAACCCGCGGAAGCTGACTGCGTCGGCTTGGACGGCGCATGCAAAGTGTGCGAATGACCCGGATCAAGAGCAGAGGACAGGCATGAGCCAGCAACTGTGGGAACGCGAATACATCAACAAGGCCATATCGTCATCCACCAACACCAAGCCCTCACACGGCACACAGTTCTTCCGGCAGTGCCTGCCCCGGATCGCCGAAGTCGAAGGGCCGCCACGCCTGCTCGACCTCGGATGCGGCGGAGGCCGAAACGCCACCGTGCTGAAAGAAACCGGCCTGGACTACTACGGAATGGACTTCGCGCACCGTCCCCTGGCAAAGGCAGCCGCACGCGAGGACGGCCCAAGCCTCCGCCTCGTCCAAGGATCCATGGCAGAAAAACTTCCGTACAAGACCAACACCTTCAGCATCGTCTCGGCCTTCACCAGCGTGGAGAACGTCGTCGAGAACGCCCAACTACGCTTCCTCAGCCAGGAGATCCGCCGCGTCCTGTGCCCCCAGGGCCTGCTCTATGTGTACTTCATGACCCCCGACGACGGCTACTACCAGCCGCTGGTCAACCAGAGCGCCGATGCCCGCTCGCTCACCTACGACCCGGTGACCGAACTACGTCAACGGGTCTACCAACTCCACGAACTCTGCGACCTCTTCAGTCCGTCCTTCACCCTGCAGGCGTCGGACGACTTCGTGTTCGAGGACACCCGCTCCCACAACACCTATCTGCGCCACCTGGCAGCAGGACTGTGGCAGGCGTCCTGAAGATCTGACAGCGAAGGAAGCGAACCAATGACCGAGGTCGTGCTCGCATCCGGATCGCCCTCGCGACTGGACCTACTGCGACGAGCAGGCATTGAACCCACCGTCATCGTGAGCGGTGCCGACGAAACAGCCCTACCCGGAGAAGCGCCACATGACCTCGTGGTGCGCCTGGCAGAGGCAAAAGCGAAGACGGTCAGCCTCCAAGTGAAGCAAGGCGTCGTGATCGGATGTGACTCGCTCCTCGAACTGGACGGCATCGCTCACGGGAAACCCGGACGCCCCCAGCCCGCCATAGAACTCTGGCAGCACATGAGCGGCCGCAAAGGAACCTTCCACACGGGACATTGCCTCATCGATGCCGCCACACAACGCACGGTCACCGGCCTGTGCTCCACCATCGTTACCTTCGGTACCCCCACGCAGGCCGAGATCACCGACTACATCGCCACGGGGGAACCCCTCGCTGTAGCCGGCGCGTTCAAGATCTCCCATAAGGGTGGATGGTTCGTCGACAACGCCGAAGGCGACCCAGGCAACCTGCAAGGCATATCACTGCCGCTCGTACGGCGTCTGCTCCACCAACTCGGATGGAATGTGACCCGCCTATGGGCCTAAATGCCACCGGTACGGGCCGCAATGCCTCGCAACACCCCGCGCCGCTCCCTGCCGCTCCCTCCGTGGACCCACGCGTCCGCATCGTCGTCATCGGACACGTGACCACCGACGTCATCGTCCTTCCGCACGGTGACGTCACCCAGGGAGACGACAACGAGGCCAGGATCCGCATCTCGCCCGGAGGACAGGCAGCGAACACCGCCGCATGGCTGGCCTGGCAGAGCGCACCGGTCACTCTGGTAACCAGCGTCGGTGACGACCCCGAAGGACACGCCAGGATCACCGAACTGAGCGAATCAGGAGTGGACTGCGCCGCGCGTCGCTGCCATGGCGCCGCAACGGGCAGCGTCGTGGTGATCGCAGATGCGCACAACCGGACCATGATGTCCCAACGCGGCGCCAACGTCCGTCTCACGCCTCGCGACATTGATACGGCGCTGGCCACACGACCCGACACGGGACACATACACCTGTCAGCCTATGTCCTGCTGGACACCGAATCCCGCCCTGCCGGCCTACGCGCGCTGACTGTCGCCCGCGAACGCCGCCTCAGCATAAGCATCGACGCGGCTTCCGCCGGGCTGCTCCACCAAGCCGGTCCCGCGCGGTGTCGTGAGTGGATGCGGGGCATCGACGTACTGATCGCCAACGCTGAGGAAGCCTGTGCCCTCACTGGCAGCACCAACGACGAACTCGCCGCCCGTGGCCTCACCGCCACTGCCACCCACGTCGTCGTGAAGCGCGGCAGCCATGGCGCCCTGTGGGCCCGCCGCGACGGACCAGACATCGACGTCCCCGCCCACCCGGCCGTAGCCATCGATTCCACCGGAGCAGGCGACGCCTTCGCCGCAGGCCTATTGACCGGCTTCACTGCAGGAAGCGACCCGCGCACGACGCTGCGCCAAGCAGCGGCGCTTGGAGCCGCAGCTGTCTCCACCATTGGCGCACGACCCCGCACGCTGAGCCCGACGGCACCACATCCCGCCGCGCCGAGCTCCGCCCGCGCAATATTGCCCCACCGAGGAGGACCGCATGCGTGATACCTCTGCCAGCCCACCGCCTGGCGCCTTGCCCGCCTCCCGGCTCAAATACGGGATCTCTGTGCCCCCGCACGGCGACTACGCAGCCCCCAAGCTCCTGGCTGCGCTGGCACGCGAGGCCGAGGACGCCGGCTGGGACGGCTTCTTCCTGTGGGACCACCTGCTGTTCATGAGGGGCTTCGACCGGCCGGTGGTGGACCCCTGGATCAGCCTCGCCGCCGTGGCCACGGCGACGCAAAGGATCAGGTTCGGCACCATGGTCACTCCGCTGGCCCGCCGCCGACCCTGGAAGGTAGCCAAGGAGGCGGTCACCCTAGACCACCTGTCCGACGGACGCTTCATCCTGGGCGTGGGATTGGGCTATCCCCGCGACTCGGAGTTCGAAGACTTCGGCGAAGACGGCGATGAACGCGTCCGAGCTGACAAACTCGACGAGGCGCTGGACATCATTGTCGGTCTCTGGTCCGGTCGGCCATTCCGTTACAAAGGGCAGCACTTCCAGATCGCAGAGTGCACCTTCCTGCCGGAGCCGGTACAACGCCCCCGAATTCCCATCTGGGTGGCCGGATACTGGCCCAACCGCCGCCCCTTCCGCCGCGCGGCCCGCTGGGACGGAGTCCTGCCAGGACGTCTGTCTCTCGAACGCCGCAAGAGGTGGACACCGACCATGATCCCCCCACAGACCTACGGCGACATCGTCTCGTACGTGCAAGAACACCGCACCGCTACCACCCCCTACGACTTCGCCCTGGGGGGCTACACCAACGGAGACGGCGGAGACGCCGACCAAGAACGAGTCGCCGCCTACGCAGACCTCGGCGTGACCTGGTGGTTCGAAAACCTGCACGGTTTCCGCGGCTCCCTCGACCAGACGCGAGAACGCATCCGCCTCGGTCCACCTCGACTCAGCCCATGAAGTCAGCCTTCTTCACGCACCCCTGTCCGCCCACCGCAAAGAGGTACACATGCTGGACCCCGACCTCCTGTCAATCATGGCCTGCCCCTTCGACCACGCAGCGCTGAACTACACAGCGCACTCACAACAGCTCACCTGCGACCAATGCGCCCGTATCTTCGAGGTACGCGATCAAATCCCCGTCCTCATTCCCGAGATGGCCCGGCAGCCAAGGGAAGCCGTCCGCCTGGACCGCCCACACAAGGACCACGCATGACGGCCGCCCCCGACGCCGCGGCACGATCTACCGATGACACGCGAGTCTGGGAAGAACTGCGAAGCGCAGCCCGGTCTGCAATGGCACATGCCTATGCCCCCTACTCCAACTACCCAGTAGGTGCCGCGGCACGGACCGACCGCGGCCACATCGTCACAGGGTGCAACGTGGAGAATGCCTCCTACGGACTAGGGCTCTGCGCAGAGTGCGGGCTGGTATCCAGCCTCAGACTGGTAGGCGGCGTCCTGACCCACTTCACTTGTGTCGACGGCGACGGGAATGTCCTGGTCCCGTGCGGACGATGCCGGCAACTGCTCTACGAATTCGGCGGCCCGGAGCTGCTCGTCCACACCCCCGAAGGCATCCGCGCGATGAGCCAACTGCTGCCCGAGGCATTTGGCCCGGCCCACCTGCAGGCCGACAACTGACGCCACCCTCTGGGGCACAGGCTGACGCAGAGGCGCGCGTTGCCCAAGTAGCGGGAGCCTTCCCCGCCCTGCGTCGGCCGCATGCGGTACGGAAGCTCCAGCGTTTCTCGAGTGAGCAGAGGGAGCGGAGCGAGTAGCACGGCGTCCGGCATCGCTGCCGAGGCGGGCACGGTCGGCACCGTGATCAACCGACATGGTTTTGCCGAGGATCCCCTAACGCCAATCAGCCGGCGCGCCAAGTTGATGACAGCGGCTCGCGACGGTGAGCTGTTTGATATCCGGACCGGCCTGCCAGGTTCCGAGCTGCGTGCTCTGAAGCAGCGTTCGACGACGTTGCGGCGCCGGTAGGCGGCCTTGTCGAAACCGCAGGGCCGTTCACGACGCCGTCTGCGGCCGGCGAGCTGGTCGGAGCGTTCGGGGATGGTTGCTCTGATCCCACGCCTGCGGAGGTAGGCGCGGAAGGTGCGGGCGGAGTAGCCCTTGTCCGCGACGACGTGTTCGGGCCGGGTCCGAGGTCTGCCCGGTCCCGGCCGTGGGATGCGGATGACGGCTTCGGACTGGGTGCGGTCGTTGCGGGTGCCGGCGGTGACCAGGAAGGCCAGGGGCCTGCCGTGTCCATCGCAGGCGAGGTGGATCTTGCTGGTCAGCCCGCCGCGGGAGCGTCCGAGTCCGCGGTCTTCGAGCCCCCTTTGGCGGCCGTGTGCTGGTGGGCCCGCACCATCGTCGAGCCGATCGCGACCAGCCAGTCCACCTCCGCTTGTGCGGAGCGGACCGGGGGCGTCAGGGCGTGAGGGCCGTGTGGAGCAGTCCACGGGCCCGGCCTTCGATGGTTCAGCGCCGGGCGTGCAGGTCCCTCGCTCAAGCGTCTTGATCGTTTTCATTTGGCTGAATGGAATCGAGGGATCCGCTTTCAGCCCCCACCTGGCTGATTAATGCCTGGTACACGTATATTCCGCGTGCGAGCGTTCATGATCCGTCCGTACGGGCGCGCTGCTGTCAGCCGTCCGCTTCGCTCTCCCTGTGCCAGGTGATGGAATGACGTTGAAGGTGCTGCTCGCGAACGCCCCCAACCCCACCGAAAACAGGAACGCCTCGAACTATGCCTGCTACCCGCACATAGGGATCATCCAGCTCGCGACGGCGACGCGAGAAGCACTGGGTGACCGTGTCGACATCCGGGTCGTCGACGGCGGCATCAGCAACACCCAGACCGTGCAGCAGGCCGTTCGGGCCTTCGCCCCCGACCTCGTCGGTATCAGCGCGCTGACACCGACCTACTCCGAGGCCCTGAACATAGCCGAGACGGCCAAGGCTTGCGGGGCCAAGGTGGTTCTCGGCGACGACCATGCAATCTTCTTTCCCGAGATGATCCTTCGCAACAGGCCCCAGATCGACTACGTGATAGCCAACGACGGCGGCGAGATCCCGTTCGTGGAGCTGGTCCGCGCTCTACTCGACGGCACAAGCATGTCGGACGTGTCCTCGCTCGCCTACCGGCACAACGGCCGACTTCACATCAATCCAGCACCGAAGTACGCACTCTCGCTACGCAACACGATTCCGGACCTGTCCTTCATCGAGGACGTGCTGGACACCTACGCAGACAATTACCGCACGCAGTTCGGGCACCTCCACGGCCACCAGGTGCGACCGGTGACGGTGAACAACGCCCGCGGCTGCGAGAACGGCTACAAGCGCTGCACCTACTGCTCCATCGCGGACCTGACCGTCAACACGGGTGACCCCCGCGGGTTCTGGAAGGCGATCGACCAGTACAACCGCGAGCATGGAATCAACCTGTTCTTCGAGGTCTACGACAGCTTCACCGCCAGTCCCCGCTATGTGGACGCCCTCATCGACGCCACCCCGCCGCACCTGAAGCGCCGTATCGACGACGGCGAATTGCAGGTCATGGTCTATGCGCGCGCCCTCGGGCTGACCAAGCGCAACAACGTCGACAAGCTCCGACGGCTCGGCGTCACGCGTGCCAACATTGGGCTGGACGCCGCCGACCCCGAAATGCTTGAGGCACAGCGGAAAAACAAGACCACCGGCGAAACCAATCTCGAAGCCATCCGCATGCTGAACAAGGCGGGCATATCGGTTCACGCCTCGTACATCGCCGGCGCTCCGGGAGAGCGGCCGGAGACGTTGGACCGCACCATCGCCGGGATCCGGCAGATGCTGGGCGAGGTGGAGCTCTCCTCGGTTGAATTCTCGCGGTTCATTCCGTTGCCGAACAGTCCGGCATGGGATCTGCTGGTCGACTATGAGCGGCCAAACTTCTTCAAAAGCAGCTCAGAGATCGAGAGCTACCTGGCAGCTCTAGGGATCACCGTGACACGGGACGACCGGGAGGAGATGTTCGCCAGGTTCGGTGATCAGGACTTGCTCGACATCGACGAGTTGGGCGCTTTCTGGGCGGACAACTTCACCCACATCAGTGAGCAGTGCGCCCTGGAACGCATCGGCGAGGTCGATGAGATGGTGAGCGCGCACAACGTGCGCACGGGAAACAACGTCGGATAGCCGTGTTGCCTGGGGGCCGGCGGGCCGCCGGTCCTCAACAGCATAGAGAAGGGTGTCGGAATGCTGGGAGTGGAGAATCTGCTGACCTATGCCCTGGGCGCGCTGCTGATCATTGTGCTGCCGGGGCCGAGCTCCCTGTTCACACTGTCAGTCGCCGCACGGCTGGGTGTCAGAGCCGGCTATCGCGCCGCGACGGGGGTGTTCCTGGGCGAAAGCCTGCTCATGGTGGCGACGGCTGGCGGTCTCGCCTCGCTGCTGCAGACCAACGAACTACTGTTCGCCATCGTGAAATACGCCGGCGCTGGCTACCTGACCTGGATCGCGGTGGGCATGATCCGGGCGGCGTGGACGATGTGGCGACGTCACAACGAGAAGTCCGCGGAGGAGGCCGCTGCCGCCCCTGACCCGTCGACAGGCGGAAGGTTGTTCCGGCGCTCATTGGTGATCACCGTTCTGAACCCGAAGGCGATCTTGTTCTTCATCTCGTTCTTCGTGCAGTTCGTCGATCCCCAGTACGCACACCCGGCGCTGTCCTTTGCGCTGCTCGCACTCGTCTACCAAGTCATCAGCATCGCGTACGTGACCATGTTGATATTCGGCGGTACCTACCTCGCCACGCAGTTCCGCCGCCGCCGGAAGCTGTCAGCGGGCCTCACGACGGGGGCGGGAGCGCTGTTCCTCGGATTCGCGGCGAAGCTGGCCACAACGAGCAACTGAGCGTGACGCCCTATATCCCGGTGGGGGAGGGGATCCTGGACGTCCTGGGTCAGCTCGTCAGCGGCGTGGCGCGGGCCAACTTATGAAGTGGCCCGCCTGCCCAGCTCGGGGCGCCACGGTGACAGTGGAGCCCCGGCCGGCGGGCCCCGTGCCCGTCAGCCGGGCCCGGAGTCGGATGGCCCGTTCCGCCCCCCGTCGCAGTGGTGGGGTGGGTAGCTTCCCGGCGTATGAGTGCCTACCGAACTTCTCTGCCTTCCAAAGCGCGGTTTCGAAGATCAGTATCAACCGCTTCCACGTCCGTCTCCACCACTCGGCCCCGCGCGGTGTGCATCTGCGCCAGGTGATCAGAGTCAGAAGGCGAGTAACCGCACGATAAGTGCTGTCACCGTGCCCACTGTGAACGCAGCCCCGAGCGTGGTGAGCAGCAGGCGGGGCACATTCGTGTCCCACCTTCGATTGCGAACCGGTCGGGGGCTTCCGGATCGTATTGGACCGTGACGCGCTGACAGCCCGAGCTCGAGGTAACTGGCCGCCGCAGGGTGACCCTGCACGCCCTGGCCCCGAAGACGCACCAGTCCCCGCCCGCATCTGCAGCAGCGCCTCCGTCCGGCACACCACCGGCACAGAACTCACCCTCGCTCGCGCGGAGAGCATGGCCCCGGCGCCCCGCCGGGCGAGATGATTGACGGTCCACCTCCGCTTGCGTGGAGAGGACCCCCACGACCTCTGCCTGCGCGGAGGTGTCCCGCGGGTTCCGGGGGCGAACCAGGAGCCGTCCCAGTCCGCTCCGCGTTCGCGGAGATGGTGCACATTCACCCCACATCTGATCGGGGAACTACAGTGATGCGTCCACCTGTTGATTATCGACTTGGGGTAAATGAAGTGGCTTGGAGGACACGGGCGCCCCTTATCCGGTGGTGTGTCATCTGATCGACACGGCGGTGATCGCTGGTCGCCTGTGGGACTCCTACCTCACCGCCGGTCAGCGACGCGTCATCGCCGCCGGGTGGGGCGACGAGAGGGTCTCGCACCTCACCACCCCGGCGCTCCTGGTCCAGCTCGGCTACCCCGCACATGGGCGTCCGCTCCGGTCGATCGCCCACTTGGTCGGACAGATCCTCGGCGGCCACCACGGCACCTACAGCCAGGCCCTTACCGCTCATGCCCTCACCGAGCCCGAGCGTCAGGAACCGCGAGTCGGCCACACCCCTGGGTGGGTCGAGCAACGGGCCGCGCACCTCCACACTCTGCACGCCCTGTGCGGAAACCCGGCACCTCCGGCCGAGTTCGGGCCGGGTGGTGCGTGCGTCCTGGCGGCCGGCCTGATCGTCCTCGCTGACTGGCTCGCCTCCCGAACAGGCTGGATCCGCGCCCGCCACTGGGAGCGAAACCACACCCCGGACGCCAACCACATGGCGATGGGCGGTCGGAGCATCGGACCCACTGATGCTCCGACCGCCCATCGCTGTACAACGCCCTATCCGGCGCCGGCGCCGAATCAGAAAGACCTCTGACCCGTCTCAAACGATCTGCTTCGAGAGGGGCTCGCGAGACCGTCATTCCCAAAGACTGTTGACGTCCAGCTTCAGGGCGTAGGTCCCCTCAGGATGAGTGGTGATGAGTCTGTATCCGTGGAGGAGCGACACGGAGCGGCAGGAGGTGAGGAGGGGGAGCGACACCATGCGTCCGGTGGTGATGTGCCAGAGGTGGAGTTGCGCGTCGTTCCAGGCGATGGCCAGGGCATTGCCCGAGGGCGGTCGGCATCGCCTGCTGGTGCTGGAGTTCGGCTTGGCCGTGATGGGTCGCGAGGTGATGGAGAACGACCGCGGCCGTTCCTTCGGCTCGGCCGAGAGCTGAGCGGGACCGGCCGCGCCCGGTACAGCAGCAGGGCCCGGACCGCGCGTCGCGGTCCGGGCCCTGCCCCGTGCGGTGCCGCCCTGCTGCGGCGGTGCGTCAGCTCTGTGCGGTGTCGTCGCCCGTCTGCCCGGCGCCCTCAGCTGTGCCTGCCTTCTCGCGCATCTTGCGGACCAGCTCCGCCTTCTGGGCGGCTGCACCCTGGCGGTCGAGGTTGCGGTGCGGACCGTTGTTCTGCCGTTCGGCGCGGGACAGCTTCTTGCGCTGGCCGCCGCCCATGCCCACGGGGTTGTTGATGTTCTTGCTCACGGGTTCTCCCGGAATGGTGTGAAGTGATCTACGGATTCATCGGTGGGGGACGGGCGCGGCGACGTCGAAGGACGTCAGCAGGGGCCCATCACGCTCTCACTCGTAAATCGGCGTCTGGAAGAACATGACAAAGACATTACCCGGTTCCGCCGGCCCCGCACACCAAGTTCTTCGCCGCCCCTGGCGGCACTCCTCGCGTCCGCAGCCGGCGCCCGGATCGGATACGCCCGGGTATCCACCAAGGGCCCGCTGCTCGATCAGATGATCGCTGCCCTGGAGGCTGCCGGATGTGCGCGGACCTTCGCCGGCAAGAAGTCCGGCAAGAACGCGGAGCGCGAGGAGCTGTGGGCCGCGCTGGACCAACTCCGCCCCGGGGACACCCTCGTCGTCCCGGCCCTGGACAGGTTCGGTCGCTCGATCCAGGACCTGATCTCCATCGTCGGCGGGCTTCGGAGACGAGAGATCGGCTTTCAGAGCCTGCACGAAGCCCTCGACACCACCACCCCCGGCGGGCGCCTGGTCTTCCACGTCTTCGCCGCGCTGGCGGTTATCTCAAGCTCGCCGATCAAGCAGGGCTGTGACCTGGGCGGCCAGGTCAAGGACACTGTCTTCGGCCTGGCCGCTCAACGTCTTCGAGGCCCGGTCAGCACGGGCCGATCGTTATCGAAGAGCGACGCGGTGCACTGGGTTCGGGGCCTGTGGGGCAGCGGCCACGAGGATTTCCCCGGGGAGCGCGCTAGGGCCTGTCCGGCGGATCTCCTTCAGCGATCAGTCGCACCGGCCGGACAGGGATCCGCGCCGCGAAGCGGACCGAGACGTCGATCACCTCGCGGTCCAGGTGATCCGATCCGCCGGTGTCGAGGCGCCAGGCGTTGTCCCAGTCGAGGGCGATGCGATTACGGTGCCGCACGACCGGATCCTGGAGCAACTCGGCTGCCAGGCCAGGTGTTGTCATGCATCCGGTCCAGCAGCTCAGGTCGTACGGAGCGCACGTTCATCCGCTCCAGGACCGTGAGCTTTGCCGTGTCCCCGCAAGCGGTGCGGAGCACGAGGAGCCAGGCGTCGAGGAGCTTGTGGTGTGCGTGGTTTCAGGGGGGCGGCAGTTAGGGCGTGTCCGATGGGTCGGGTGAGAAAGCGGTCGGCAGAGTGTGCCGTGACCCTCAGGACGGGGCGGAGACGACAGGTGGGCGGTGCCGAGTATCAGGCCATACCTCGGCGCGCGGCCCTTCGGAGAAGCGCTGGGCGGCTTTGCGAGCCCGTTTTGGGACCATGGCCATGTGAACGGGAATCCGGATTTCGGCGGGGCCGAGCCGGCAGATGCGCTCGAAGTGGCACCAACGGCCCGGACGGCAGTGGCGTGGCTGCCGCCGCGGAAGCTCTGGCCGGTGATTCAGGACATCCGCTGGGAGCACGATCCGCAGGTACGGCGGTGGCCGCCGCACGTGAACCTGCTGTTCGGCTTCGTGCCGGAGGAAGCGTTTGCGCGGGCCGTGCCGCTGCTCTCCGCCGGGGTGGCGCAGAGCACGGCGTTCACGGCGCGCCTGGCCGGAGTGCGGTACTTCCGGCACCGGCACCACGCGACGTTGTGGCTCGATCCGGCTGCGGCGGACCCGGCGCCGTGGGCACGTCTCCACCGGGAGCTGGGACTGCGGTTCCCGCTCTGCCACGGGCGCGCCGGCCGCTTCACCCCGCATCTGTCCCTCGGCCGCACCCAGGACCCGATGCGCCTGGCCGCTGAGTGTGCCGTCCGGCTCGGCGCGCTGTCGGCGGTGGTCGAGGAGGTGGTCCTGCTCTCCCGACGCGGCGAGGGGCCCATGCGGCCGCGGGCCGTGATCACACTGGGCACGGGTGAGGTCCGCCGACCGCAGGAGTGCTAGTACTGCAACGGTGTTTGCCGGGGCAGCGCGCCGTCGGTCTTCCGGACCTGGCGGTCCGGGGCCGGCCTCGCCGCGGGGCTGGCGTACCGCCTCGACCAGCAGGAACAGCCCCGCATCCCCGGGTGGCAGGCGGCCGGCCCGCCGCGTTGGCGCGTGCCTGGACCGCGACCTGGGCCAACTGTTCCAGGGTGGTGCCGTATTGGTGCATATGGCGGCAGGCGGCCATGGCGTATTTAGCGATCAGGGTGTGCCCGTAGGGGACCTCGAACTGGAGTGGGCCCCGGGTGCCGAAGGAGAGGTTCGAGGTGCGGCGCTTGGCCTTGATGTCGGCGCGGGCGGTGGAGCCGTAGACGAGGAGTACGGCGTTGGCATGGCCGGCGGCGATCGCGTCGGCGGCGTGCGCGGCGAGCACTTCCCAGGTGGCGCCGCCGACCGCGGTCGAGTCGACCCAGGTGGGGTGCAGGCCCAGATATTCGGCGACCTCGACGGGTGCGAGGGTGCCCAGACCGGCCGAGGCGAAGCCGTCGATCACCGAACGGTCCAGCCCGCTGTCGGCGAGTGCCCGGCGGGCGGCCTGGGCGTGCAGGGCGTACGGGGTGGCCCGGCCCGGTCCACGCGTCCGCAATCGGCCAGGGCGACTCCGGCGACGGCGACCTTGCGATTCCCGTAAGTGGTCCCTGAGATCATGAATCTGACGGGGCATCAGGTTTGATGCGGCGGGCAGGGCGCGAAGTGCCAGGCGGCAGCCCCGTCCGCCCGATGGGTCGCGGCCGGGCCTGCCCGCCCTGCGCCTTAAAGTGATTATCCGAGATATCGTGCGACCTTTAAATACTTTCCCCGGGAGGTTATTCTCCGTTTGCGTGTGTATTTCGCTGGCCGGATTCGCGGCCGGTTGACTGCTCGCTGTTTGCCCATGCGGCGGAGCAGACATTTCCATGCGCGGGACAAAGATCGTCCCGCCTTCTTTGGGGAGTGTCATGTTCGCCTTAGCGCCACCATCTTCGCAGCATGCCCGGGCACCCTACGCCGCATTGAATGCCGCGTTTGCCGCAGGCGCTGTTATTCCCGTGGGGGACACCCCGGAGGGGATTACCCTCACCCCGGACGGGGCCCGCGTCTATGTGGCCAACCGGGGCTCGAACACGGTGAGCGTGATCGACACCGCCACGAACACTGTGATCGACACCATCGCTACGGGGGCCGGTCCCACCGACGTGGCGATCAGTCCCGACGGGACCCGCGCCTATGTGGCCGTCTTCGACGACGGTCTGGTCAGCGTGTTCGACCTCGCCTCGAATACCCTCGTCACGGACATCCCCGTAGGGGCCGGGGCGACGATGGCGGCGGTCACCCCGGACGGGACGCGCGTCTATGTGACGCGGCAGACCACCGATTCGGTGAGTGTGATCGACACCGCCACCAACACCGTCACCGGCACCGTGACCGTCGGGACCGGGCCGACCGGCGTGATTGTCACCCCTGACGGGACCCGCGCCTATGTGGCGAGTTTCTCGGGTTCCGTCAGCGCGATCGACACCGCCACCGACACCGTCGTCGCCACGATCCTCGCCAGCGACGTCCCCATCCTGCTGGCGGTCAGCTCCGATGGGGCCCGCGTCTACGTCACGAACGCCGGCAGCTCCACGGTGAGCGTGATCGACACCGCCACGAACACCACCATCGACAACATCGGCGTCAGCGCCCAGCCTCGCTTCCCGGCGCTGAGCCCCGACGGCGCGCATCTGTACGTGCCGAATTCCGGACCGGACACGGTGAGTGTGATCGACACCGCCACCCGCACCGTCGTCGAGAACATCAGCGCGGGAGACGGCCCCACCGGCATCGCCGTCTTCCCCGATGGGACACGCGCCTATGTGGGCAACGTCGATGCCGGCACCGTCGAAGTCATGACGACGACCGTGATCCCCGACCAGGGGCTCATGGCAGGCGGAACCACTGTGACACTGACCGGTCACCACCTGGCCAACGCCACCGCCGTGCACTTCGGCACCGCCCAGGCCGTGATCACCGCCAATACGGCGACATCGGTGACCGTCACCTCCCCCGCCGGCGCCGGTGTCGTCCCCGTGACGGTCACCACCGCGGGCGGCACCGGCACCCTCGGGTCCTTCTACTACATGCCGGCGCCCGCCCTCACCGGCATCAGCCCCGATGCCGGCCCCGTCTCGGGCAGCGACCAGGAGATCGTCATCACCGGCCGCAACCTCGCCGGAGCGATCGACGTGTACTTCGGCACCACCCGAGCCGTCATCCAGAGTGTCTCCAACACCCAGGTCACCGTCAGAGCCGCCCATGCCCCGGCCCCGGGCGCCGTCGTCGTCACCGTGATCACCAGCGGCGGGAGCGCCGACGGCCCGTTCTACACCTACGTCGACCAGGCCACCATCACGGACGTCAGCCCCAGCGCGGGACCGACCACCGGCGGCACCGGGGTGACGATCACCGGCACCGGCCTGAATTACACCGAACAGGTCACCTTCAACGGCACGCCGGCGCCCTTCGCGGTCATCTCCGACACCACCGTGACCGCCGTGTCGCCGCCCAGCGCCACCGAGGGCACCTTCGACGTCACCGTCACCACCCCCGGCGGCAGTTCATCGGGATCGTTCACCTACGTCTCCCCACCCGGCGTCTGACCCACCCGCGCCCGCCGCGTCCGGGCGGGCGCCGCAGCCGGGCCGGAGCAGCGAGATCCCGGTCGGCCGGGCGCTCGGTTGCCCGGCATCGGGCCCTGAGCGCCCGAGCCGTGCCGACCTCGCGATGCCGGCCCGGACATGAGAACTCTCTGACTGACGGTCAGAAAAGGGTGGGCAGCCATGGCCAGGGTGCCAGCCTGGGTAGCGGCGGACTTGGTAGTCGTCCAGGCCGCACTCCTGCTTCGCCGTCTGGAGGCATGCTTCGACGGCCCACCGGATGCCGGCGATATGGATCAACTCATCCAAGGTGGCACCGGCTGGGCAGTAGGCGATGTAGTAAGAGATCTCCTCGGGCCGGCTGACACTGCGACGGGCAACAACCCGGTGTCGGCGGTCCTGCGGTGCCAGGGACGGACTTCGACACGCGCCCAGTCGAAGACCCGCAGCCCATGGGCGCCGTTCCCGCACGAGTGGCGTTCCCACTTCTGCCGTGGCAGGTCGCCGGAACGGGATCTTGTCCGCGATCGCACGGCGGACCATCTTCTTGGCGATGACGACCTTGGTCTCGAAGCCAACCGTGTCGTCGATACCGGCCTGGCGGCACCTCTCGCGGTCGTCCGTCCAGGAGGTGGGCAGATACAACGGCGGTCAATCAGTGTCCAGCCGCCGCCGGCTGCACAGGCGAGGAAGGCGCCGACCTGGCAGTTCTCCGTGCGTCCCGCGGTCCCGGAGTACTGCCGCTGCATCCCTGCCGAACGGCTCCCCTTCTTCAGGAAGCCGGTGTCGTCCACGATGAGAGGGCCTCGGGGTCGCCGAGGTTCTCGACGACAAGGTCGCGCACATCGTCGCGGACCTCATCGGCTTCCCACTCGATCCGGTTCAGCAGTCGATGGATAGGGTCCGGAGCGGAGTGACCGGCCTGTTCGGCCAGTGTCCAGTCGTTGCGCTCCAGCGGAGAGATCGATCCCCGCGTGTAGGCAAGCGCCGACTCCCGCGGCTCCGTCCTGGAAGACCGATGCACGAACCGCTCGTGCACAGCGTCCAGTTCTGATCGAGGACTCCATGCAGCGGTGGGACGAGTGCGAGGATGCGCCGGCGGGTGCCTGGGGGCGCACCTGGCCCGGAAATGCCCCGGAACAGCTGGTCAGGCGTGGGGTAGGGGTGGGAGGAATCGGGAGTAAGGCTGAATTTCGTCTTGTGGCCCAGGCGTATCCCGACGAGGGCGCCTGCCGGGCATCTGCCCTGGTCAGGCGCCCTTTTTGGCGTCTAGAAGAACCCGAGCTTCTTCGGGGAGTACGACACCAGCAGGTTCTTCGTCTGCTGGTAGTGATCCAGCATCATCTTGTGGGTCTCCCTGCCGATTCCGGACTGCTTGTAGCCGCCGAAGGCCGCGTGGGCCGGGTAGGCGTGGTAGCAGTTGGTCCATACGCGTCCGGCCTGGATGGCGCGGCCTGCGCGGTAGGCGGTGGAGCCGTCCCTGGTCCAGACGCCCGCGCCCAGGCCGTAGAGCGTGTCATTGGCGATGCCGATGGCGTCGTCGAAGTCGCTGAACGGTGCCACGGCCACCACGGGGCCGAAGATCTCCTCCTGGAAGACGCGCATGTCGTTGTTGCCCTCGAAGATCGTCGGGCGGACGTAGTAGCCGCCCTCCAACTCGCCGCCCAGTTCGGCGCGTGAGCCGCCGGTCAGGATGCGGGCGCCTTCCTTCTGGCCGATGTCCAGGTAGGAGAGGATCTTCTCCAGCTGGTCGTTGGAGGCCTGGGCGCCGATCATGGTGTCGGTGTCCAGCGGGTGCCCCTGGACGATCTTCTCCGTGCGCGCCACACCGGCCTCCAGGAAGTCCTGGTAGTGCCCGCGCTGGATCAGCGCCCGGGACGGACAGGTGCACACCTCGCCCTGGTTGAGGGCGAACATGGTGAAGCCTTCCAGCGCCTTGTCGTGGAAGTCGTCCGCGGCGGACGAGACGTCGTCGAAGAAGATGTTGGGGCTCTTGCCGCCCAGTTCCAGGGTCACCGGGCGCAGGTGCTCGGAGGCGTACTGCATGATCAGGCGGCCGGTGGTGGTCTCGCCGGTGAAGGCGACCTTGGCGACCCGGGGGCTGGACGCCAGCGGCTTGCCGGCCTCGGCGCCGAAGCCGTTGACGATGTTGACCACGCCGGGCGGCAGCAGGTCCGCGATCAGGCTCATCCAGAAGTGCACGGAGGCGGGGGTCTGTTCGGCCGGCTTCAGGACCACCGCGTTGCCGGCGGCCAGGGCCGGGGCGAGCTTCCAGGTCGCCATCAGGATGGGGAAGTTCCAGGGGATGATCTGGGCGACCACGCCGAGCGGCTCGTGGAAGTGGTACGCGACGGTGTCCTCGTCGATCTCCGACAGCGAGCCCTCCTGGGCGCGGATGGCGCCCGCGAAGTAGCGGAAGTGGTCGATGGCGAGCGGGATGTCGGCCGCCAGCGTCTCCCGTACGGGCTTGCCGTTCTCCCAGCTCTCCGCGACCGCCAGCGCCTCCAGATTCTGCTCCATCCGGTCGGCGATCTTGTTGAGGACGCCGGCGCGTTCGGCGGCGGAGGTGCGGGCCCAGCCGGGGGCGGCAGCGTGGGCCGCGTCCAGGGCGCGCTCGACGTCCTCGGCGGTGCCGCGGGCGACCTCGGTGAACGGTGCTCCGTTGACCGGGGTCGGGTTCTCGAAGTACCGGCCCAGCGCGGGCGCCACGTACTCGCCGCCGATCCAGTGGTCGTAGCGGGGCAGATAGCTCATCACGGCATCGGCGGAACCCGGGCTGGCGTAACGGGCCATGGTGCGGCCTCCCAATCGCTCTCGGCGCGGTGCCCGCCACCCCGTGTGACGGGCGTTGAGCGCAGGCTAGAGCCGGGGAGGTTGCGCGAACGTTGCGACGCGCGCGGCGGCCGGTGCGCCCACCGCACCAAGGTCACCGCTGGTCAGGCCGTACGCCGCGCGCAGCCGGTGCGCGGTGGCCATCGGCGCGCTGCGGGCCGGGGAGCGCTCCGGCAGGGCGTCCACCAGCGCCTCCCAGATCTCCAGGTCGTCCTCGCCCCAGGAGGTACGTGACCACTCGCGCAGCAGGCCTGGATCGCGGGCGCCGAGCAGCGCGGACCGCATCGCGTCCGCCAGCCCGCCGCGCAGCCGCTGCACACCGGGCGCCTCCGACAACGGCAGCAGCGGACCCCGGTAGGCGTTCAGCGCGGAGCGCACCTCGCCGGCCGCCAGGGCCTCCTCGACCGCGTCCAGATCGGTCTCGACGGGCCTGCTCAGCCGGTACGGACGGGAATGCAGCAGCGCGCCCACCAGCTGCCGCAGCCGGGACAGCTCGGCCCGCAGCGTCACCGGGCGCATCTCGCGCTCGCCGTACAGCAGCACCGAGAGCTGATCGCCCGTCAGTCCCTCGGGGTGCCGGGCCAGCAGCATCATGATCTCGCTGTGCCGGCGCCCGAGCCGCAGCCGCTCCCCGTCCATGACCAGCAGCGCCTCGTCCCGGCCGAGCGCCGACAGGCAGACGCCCAACTCCGGTACGCCCGATGCGAGATGGGCCTGCGCGGCACGGGCGGTGGCCTGCACCAGGGCCAGGCTGTGCGGACTCGCCACATGATCCCCGCCGGTGAGGTCCACCGCACCCAGCAGCCGGCCGGTCCGTGGATCGTGCAGCGGGGCGGCGGCACAGCTCCAGCGCTGCACCTGCCGGTTGTAGTGCTCGGTGGCGAAGATCTGTACGGCGTGGTCGGCGGCGAGGGCGGTGCCCGGGGCATTGGTGCCGGCGTGCCGTTCGTCCCAGCGGGCACCGACGACGAAGTTCATCCGCTCGGCACTGCGCCGCACCCCGCGGTGCCCCTCCACCCACAGCAGCCTGCCCTGCGGATCGCAGACGGCCAGCAGATGCGCGCCGTCCTGCGCGAAGCTGCCCAGCAGCTCCCGGAAGACCGGCATGGCGCGGGCCAGCGGATGCCCGTCCCGGTAGGCGCTCAGCGTGGCCTCGTCCAGCTCGATGGGCGCGGCGCCGTCCGCCGCCGCGTGGGCCTCGGCGGAACGGCGCCAGGAATCGGCGACGACCTGACGCACCGGCGGCGCGACGGTCCCGTCGGCCAGGAACGCCGCATGCGCCCTGCGCACCGTGCGGGTGCGCTCCACCGGATCGGCTCCGGTCTCCATCGCCAGCCAAGGGTTGACCACGTGTCACCTCTCCGGTGCGGCTCCTGCTCCCGTACGGCCGATGGTGCTCGTACGGGGCGGGGCCGTAAACCCCGCGGGGGCGTTCGGGGGCGCGGTGGAGGAGCGCGCGCCCCCGCGGTCCGGCGCCGCCCCGGCCGCCCGTGGGGGAGGCATCACGCGGTGCCACAGGACGGAGAACGGGCGGGAGGCCGCTGCCTCCCGCCCGCCCGGCTCTGAGCCCGCTGCCGCTACTTGATCGCCTTGATCAGCTCACCGTTGGTGGTGTCGCCGCTCAGCTCCCAGAAGAACGTGCCGCCCAGCCCCTGTGCGTTCTTGAAGGCCATCTTCGTGCCGATGGTCTCGGGGGTGTCATAGCTCCACCACTGGTCGCCGCACTTGGCGTAGGCGGTGCCGCCCACCTTGCCGGTGGCCGGGCAACGGCTCTTGAGCACCTTGTAGTCGTCGATCCCGGCCTCGTACTTGCCCGGTGCCGCGCCGGTCGCCGTACCGCCCGGTGCGTCCTGGGTGACGCCCGACCAGCCGCGGCCGTAGAAGCCGATGCCCAGCAGCAGTTTGCTCGCCGGGACGCCGAGACCCTTGAGCTTGGCGAGGGTGTCGGTGCTGTTGAAGCCGGCCTTCGGGATGCCGCTGTACGACGTCAGCGGGGAGTGCGGGGCCGTCGGGCCCTTGGCGTCCCAGGCGCCGAAGTAGTCGTAGGTCATCGGGTTGTACCAGTCGACGTACTGGGCCGCGCCCGCGTAGTCGGCAGCGTCGATCTTGCCGCCGGCCGAGGCGTCCGCGGTGATCGCCGCGGTCACCAGATTGCTCTGGCCGAACTTCGACCGCAGCGCCTTCAGCACGTTGGTGAAGGCGTCCCTGCCGCTGGTGTCGCAGGTCAGACCGCAGGCGTTGGGGTACTCCCAGTCGATGTCGATTCCGTCGAAGACATCCGCCCAGCGCTTGTCCTCGACCAGGTCGTAGCAGGACTGCGCGAAGGCGGCCGGGTTCTTGGCGGCCTCGCCGAAGCCGCCCGACCAGGTCCAGCCGCCGAACGACCAGATCACCTTGAGGTTCGGATGCAGCTTCTTGAGCTTTCTGAGCTGGTTGAAGTTGCCGCGCAGCGCGCCGTTGTCCCAGGTGTCCGCCGTGCCGTCGACGCTCTGGTCGGCGGTGTACGCCTTGTCGTAGTCGGCGTAGGAGTCGCCGATGGCACACTTGCCGCCCTGGACGTTGCCGAAGGCGTAGTTGATGTGCGTCAGCTTGGCCGCCGAGCCCGACGTCTCGATGTTCTTGACGTGGTAATTGCGGTCGTAGACACCCCAGTTGGTGAAGTATCCGACGACCTTGCCGCCCGCGGCGGCGGCTGCCGGGGCCGCGGCGCGCGGTGCGGTGGGGGCGTTCGCGGGGCCGGCGGAGGCCGGTCCGGCGAGCAGGGTGCCGGCCAGCGCCGCCGTACACAGCGCGGTGACGGCGGCGAGCACTCTGCGCGGTGAGCGCATCCGGTGCGGTCTGAGCATGTCGTCTCCTCGGAGGGGGGTGGGGGTGCCCGCACACTCCCGGACGGCCCGTTCTCCGGGCGGATGACGGGGGCGCCGCGGACACCCCCTGGGGGGAGATCCTGACCTGCGTTCCGAATTGGCATGAACGCGTTGAACGTTGAAGGAGAAGGTAGAAGGACTAGACCAGTGAGTCAATGGTTCGGACCAATTTCCCGGCCGGTCGGTACGCGCGGGCCGGATCTCCGCAGCCCGTGATGATCAACCCGTGACGCGGAGCCTCCGATCGGGCATACTCCTAGCGCCACAGTCGCAGGTCATCGCCTTCCGAGACCCGGAACGCGATCATCGGCCTGGCACTACGGAAACCGGCGCCGCCGCCCACCCCGCGCGTGTCGCCGCAGCGCCCGACAGGGAGGAGAGCGCCGCCATGACCGAGTACGGCCCCCGGCCGGTGGACCGCAGGCTGCCCACCGAAGAAGCCCGTGACCTGTTGACGCTCGTACGCGAGCTCGCCGAGCGCGAGATCCGGCCAACGGCCGCCGAGGAGGAGGACGCCGGGCACTTCCCGCGCGCGACCTTCACCCTGCTGTCGGAAGCCGGACTGCTGTCGCTGCCCTATGACGAGGAATTCGGCGGTGGCGGCCAGCCGTACGAGGTGTACCTCCAGGTCCTGGAGGAGCTCGCCGCCGCCCGGCTCACCGTCGGCCTCGGCGTCAGCGTGCACACCCTCGCCTGTCATGCGCTCGCCGGATACGGCAGCAAGGAGCAGCGCGCCGAACACCTTCCGGACATGCTCGGCGGCGGACTGCTGGGTGCGTACTGCCTCTCCGAGCCCTCCTCGGGCTCCGACGCCGCCTCCCTGACCACCCGGGCCACCCGGGAGGGCGACGTCTGGACGCTGGAGGGCACCAAGGCCTGGACCACCCACGGTGGCGTGGCCGATTTCTATACCGTGCTGGCCCGCACCGGCGGCAGCGGCGCCCATGGCATCACCGCCTTCCTGGTGCCCGGCGACGCCGAGGGGCTGAGTGCCGCGGCGCCCGAGCGCAAGATGGGCATGAAGGGCTCCCCGACCGCCCAGCTGCACTTCGACGCCGTCCGCATCCCCGACTCGCGCCGCCTCGGGGACGAGGGGCAGGGCTTCGCCATCGCCCTGTCCGCGCTGGACTCCGGGCGCCTGGGCATCGCGGCCTGTGCCATCGGCGTGGCCCAGGCGGCGCTGGACGAGGCGCTCGCGTACACCGCCGAACGACAGCAATTCGGCCGCCCCATCGCCGACTTCCAGGGCCTGCGCTTCATGCTCGCCGACATGGCGACCCAGATCGAGGCGGGCCGCGCGCTCTACCTCACCGCCGCCCGGCTGCGCGACGCCGGTCTGCCGTTCTCCAAGGAAGCGGCGATGGCCAAGCTGTTCTGCACCGACACCGCGATGCGGGTGACCACCGACGCCGTCCAGCTCCTCGGCGGCTACGGCTACACCCTCGACTTCCCGGCCGAACGCTTCATGCGCGAGGCCAAGGTCCTGCAGATCGTCGAGGGCACCAACCAGATCCAGCGGATGGTCATCGCCCGCCATCTCGCGGGCCCCGAGCAGCGCTGAGCGCGTCGGGGTGGGCGGCACGTCCCCGCCCACCCCGCGGCTTCCCGCCCGGCCGGGGCCCGGTGTCAGCCCACCAGCCCCTTGAGCCCCGTCGCCGTCCCGATCGCGACCACCAGCCCGCCGGAGGTACGGGCCTGTGCCCGCACCACGGCGGACGCGACGGCGGACGACGGCTCCAGGAGCAGGCCCGCCGCCGGCCTCCGGTGTCCGGCCATGATCGCCTCGTCGTCCACCGCGACCGCCGTGCCTCTGCCGCGCCACAGCGCGTCGAGCCCCTGCCGGCACGGCCGCTCCTCGCCGAGGGAGAAGGCCACCGTCGGCCCGCCCGTCACCCGCGTACGCTCTCCGCGCGGTCCGGGTGGCGCAGCGCGGCGGTGAACGGTGCCGCGGCGGCCGTTTCCGCGGCCACCAGCCGGGGCTCCCGGCCGATCGGCCCGGCGGCCGCCAACTCCCGGAAGCCGCGGCCGATTCCGGCCAGCAGATCCGCCCGGCTGGTGGGCACCACCACCGTGTCGAGCTGCCACCCGGAGAAGTCCCGCGCCAGCTCGTAGGCGACCGACTTGTACCCCTCGTTGGCATGGGGGTCCCCCTGCTCGAACGGGGTTGAGAGCTCGGGGGAGGATTCCCGCCCGGCGAGGGGGAGGAGTAGCTGGTCAGCGGGTACCGGCCGGGCTGCTCGACCGCCCGCGCCATCGCCGCGTTCGCCCCTGCTCGGTCCGGGCCGTTCCGCAGCCGGACGACCGGGGTGTTGCCCTCACCCAGCGTGTCCGGCGGACCGGACACCGGAAGGGCCGCCGGCAGCCCCACGGACCGCCGGGATAGCTGCTGAGGTCCACGCCGGCCAGATCCGCGAGCGGCGGCATCGCAATGGCGCCGATGCTCTCCGCGGCGCAGGTCCGGCAGCCGTCGAGACCCTCCGCGGGGCGGGCGCAGCGCAGACAGCGCAGAGATCGTGAGGTCACCGTGGCTCCAGGGATCAGTGGCGCGTCGACCAGGTGACGGTAATAGGCAAAGTGCGCTGCTGCCCCCCACTTCCCATTCCGGGTCTGGCCGTCCGTTCAGAGCTGACGTACCGTCAACTCCCGTTCGCGGGCGTCGTGTCCGAGGTGACGCCCTGCCGTCCGCGCGCCCAGGAGGAGACCGTGCCCGACCGCCCGATCGCGCTCGACGAGTACCCGATCCACCAGGTCCCGCTGTCCCTGCGGTATGTCGCCACCGGCGACCGCAACGCCTACGACCGGTGCATCTTCCATGTCATGGACCACTCCGGCCGCGCCCTGCTGATCGCCGGCCTCGGTGTCTACCCCAACACCGGCGTCATCGACGCCTATGCCACCCTCCGCCTCGGCGAACGGCTGTATGCCGTACGGGCCTCCGACGCGCTCACCGACGACCGCCTCGCGCTCACCGTCGGCCCGCTCACCATCACCGTCGAGGAGCCGCTCGCCCGTCTGCGGCTGACCTGCGCCGCGGACCCCGCCGACCCGGACGGCCTGGCCTACGACCTGACCTGGCACGCGGCGTTTCCCGCCACCTGGGAGCCGCACCACACCCAGTACCGCGGCGACCGGCTGATGCTGGAAGGCCGGCGGTTCGTCCAGGCGGGCACCTGCACCGGCAGCATCCGCGTCGCCGGCCAGGAGCTCGCCGTCACGGCGGGGGAGTGGACCGGCACCCGCGACCGCAGCTGGGGCGTCCGCCCGATACCCGGTGAGGACGGCGGACGGGCCGCGGAGGAGCTGCGGCCCGAGGGCTTCCACTGGGTCTGGTGCCCGGTGCGCTTCGACGACCGCTTTGTGATGGTCATCGTCCAGGAGGACGCCGACGGCCATCGCACCCTCAACGAGGCCCTCGTGGTCCACGACGACGCCCGCGAGGTCCAACTCGGCTGGCCGCACACGGACATCGGCTACCGCCCCGGCACCCGCCACCCCGAACGCGCCGTCATCCACCTCACCGGCCCCGGCCGCGAGCCCCTGGAACTCACCGCGGAGATCCTCACCTCCTCGCCCCTCGCCCTCGGGGCCGGCTACCCTCCCGCCGACGACTGGCAGCACGGCACCTGGCGGGGCCGCGGCTGGACCGACCGCCGCAGTTACGACCTCACCGACCCGGCGGCACATCCGCTCGCCGCATACGGGGTCACCGACCACGCCGCCCGCTTCACCCTCGAAGGCCGCACCGGCTACGGCATCTTCGAGCACGGAAGCTTCGGCCGGCACGACCCCAGCGGCTTCACCGGGTATGACTCCGTCGCGCGGGAGGCCGGCCGATGACACCGCATCCGCCGCCCGCCGCGGGCCCCGACGGAAACCACCCCGGGGGAGCGCCCGCAGGGCGGCGCCCCCGCACCACCACCCGCGACCCCGAAGCCCTCACCCGCCGGCTCACCGCCTGGCTCGGCACCCGGCTGCCCGGCGCCCGCGCCGTCGCCGCGACCGTCCCGGACTCCAACGGCATGTCCAGCGAGACGCTGCTCTTCGACATCGAACACCCCGAACCGCCGGTGCCGTCCTGCGCACTACGCCTCGCCGCCGACCCCGCCGCGTACACCGTCTTCCCGCGCTACGACATGGCCCGGCAGTACCGCACCATGCGCCTGGTCGCCGACCACACCGACCTCCCGGTGCCCCGCACCCTCTGGCTGGAGGAGGACCCGGCACACCTCGGCGCGCCGTTCTTCGTCATGGCCCGCGCCGACGGCCGCGTCCCACCGGACGTCATGCCCTATACGTACGAGGGGAATTGGCTGCACGACGCCACCGACGCCCAGCGCGACCACCTGGAAGCCGCCAGCGTCTCGGTCCTCGCCCGGCTGCACGGCCAAGTCCCGCCCGCCGCGGCCGACTTCCTGGCCACTCCCGGCACCGGTGGCGCGCTGCACCGTCATGTCGAGGCCCAACGTGCCTACTACTCCTGGGTCATTGACGGCCGTCCGCGCTCCCCGCTCATCGAGCGTGGCTTCGCCCGGCTGGCCGACCGCTGGCCGTCGGACCCCGGCGAGACCGTTCTGACCTGGGGTGACGCCCGGATCGGCAATATCGTCTACGACGGGTTCGAACCTGCCGCCGTCCTCGACTGGGAGATGGCCGCCCTCGGCCCCCGCGAACTCGACCTGGGCTGGATGGTCTTTCTCCACCGCTTCTTCCAGGACCTCACCGAGTCCGGCGGCAAACCGGGACTGCCCGACTTCCTGAGCCGCGACCGCGTCGAGAGCCGCTATGCCGCGCTCACCGGGCACCCGCCCCGCGACATGGACTTCCACACCCTCTACGCGGCCCTGCGGCACGCCATCGTGATGCTGCGAGTGGCCTACCGCCAGGTCCACTTCGGCGAGATACCGGTCCCGGCCGACGCCGATGCGCTGATCCTCCACCGGGACGCGCTGGAGGCGATGATCGAGGGCCGCTACTGGTGAGCGCGGCCCCCCGGAAGGCTCTGCGGGCCGGAAAGGCCCTACGGGCTCTCAGACGCCCGGACGCATCCTCGGCACCCGGACCGGCTGGGTGCCGGGTCCGCCGATGTGCGAGAACGGCTGACGGCGCCAGTCCAGGCTCTCCGGAAGCGTCAGCAGCACCGCGGCGTCCTGCTCCTGGGCGTCCAGTGTGTCCTCGGTCTCCGGTGCCTCGGCCGCCGCCCGGCCGGAGCCCTGGCACACCGTCAGCCCGAACGGGTTCCACGGCGAGGCGCACAGGGCGTGCTCCGGGAGCGTGTCCTCGTCCGCCAGCAGCGCGATCGGCTGCAGGCAGTCGGGGCAGGTCACTCGGTAGATCTCATAGGTGTCGAAAGAGTCGTACGCACCGTCGTCGCCGGAGAGGCCGGAACTGTCGCCCTCCTGGGCGTCGATGTTCGCGGCAGCGGAGTCCTGCTCAAGGCGTCGCATGATGTCCATCCCCCTCGGGTGGGCCAGTCGTACCGCTGACTTCCTGTGACGGGCGGTCCCGGCCACCAGCAGCAATTCCCTTCATGCCGCACGCATAATCGCCGGCACCCCACCGACACCGGATCACGCGTGTGGCATTGGTCACATGGCCCGGCGCAAGGGGGTCCACGATCCGGCGCGCGGTGCGCATACGCGCCCGCGCACAGTAGGTTGAGAGCGTGGAGGAGTTGGACCGACAAATCGTGGATCTGCTCGTCAAGGACGGGCGGATGAGCTACACCGACCTGGGCAAGGCCACCGGCCTGTCCACCTCGGCGGTGCACCAGCGGGTGCGCCGTCTGGAGCAGCGCGGTGTCATCCGGGGCTATGCCGCCATCGTGGACCCCGAAGCGGTGGGCCTGCCGCTCACCGCCTTCATCTCGGTCAAACCCTTCGACCCCAGCGCACCGGACGACATCGCCGACCGCCTGGCCGAGGTCCCCGAGCTGGAGGCCTGCCACAGCGTCGCGGGCGACGAGAACTACATCCTCAAGGTCCGGGTCGCCACCCCCTTGGAGCTGGAGCATCTGCTCACCCGCATAAGAACCCTCGCCGGTGTCTCGACCCGCACCACGGTCGTGCTCTCCACCCCCTACGAGGCCCGTCCGCCACGCATCTGACCGGTGATCGCCCCCCGCGCGCGGCCCGTCCGCGCACAGGGGTCAAACTGTCCGGTATGAGCGAGCGCACCCCCGATCCGGTCCGACAGCACCCCTCCGGCCCGGCCCGTCCCCGTACGGTCCTGCTGCGCGGCGGTGAGGTGCACAGCCCCGCGGACCCCTTCGCCACCGCCATGGTCGTCGAGGGCGACCGCATCGCCTGGGTCGGGGAGGAGGGCGCGGCCGACTCCTTCGCCGAAGGTGTGGACGAGGTCGTCCCGCTGGACGGTGCGCTCGTCACCCCGGCGTTCACGGACGCACATGTGCACACCACCGCGACGGGGCTCGCGCTCACCGGACTCGATCTGTCCGGTGCGGCCACCCTGTCCGATGCCCTCGCCCGGATCCGAGGCTATGCGGCCGCGCGGGAGGCGGACCGGATTCTGCTCGGACACGGCTGGGACGCCAGCGCCTGGCCGGAGGGCCGCCCGCCGTCCCGCGCGGAACTGGACGCGGCCACCGGCGGCCGCCCGCTCTACCTCACCCGCGTGGATGTGCACTCCGCGGTCGTGACGACGGCGCTGCTCGATCTGGTCCCCGGGGTGCGCGAGCTGGCCGGGTTCCGGGCGGACGCGCCGCTGACCGGTGACGCCCACCATGCGGTGCGCCAGGCCGCGTACGCCACCGTCACCCCCGCCCAGCGCGCCGAGGCCCAGTCCGCCGCGCTCGCCCGCGCCGCCTCGCTCGGCATCGGCAGCGTCCACGAGTGCGCGGGCCCGGACATCTCCGGTGAGGACGACTTCACGGCGCTGCTCGCGCTGGCCCGGGAGGGGAACGGCCCGCGCGTCGTCGGCTACTGGGCCGAACTGGTCGCGTCCGCAAAGGACGCGCAGCGGATCCGCGAACTCGGGGCCATCGGCGCCGCGGGCGATCTCTTCGTCGACGGCTCGCTCGGATCGCACACCGCCCATCTGCACGCCCCCTACGTGGACGCCGGCCACACCGGCACCGCGCACCTCGACGCCGAGGCCGTCGCCGCCCATGTCGCCGCCTGCACCGAGGCCGGACTCCAGGCCGGCTTCCACGCCATCGGCGACGCGGCCCTGACCGGCGTCGTCGACGGGGTACGGGCCGCCGCCGAGCGCCTCGGCCTCGCCCGTATCCGGGCCGCCCGCCACCGCGTCGAGCATGCCGAGATGCTCACCGACCACACCATCGCCGGCTTCGCCGACCTGGCCCTGACCGCCTCCGTCCAGCCCGCCTTCGACGCGGCGTGGGGCGGCGAGGACGGCATGTACGCCGCCCGTCTCGGCGTCGACCGGGCCCGCACCCTCAACCCGTACGCCGCGCTGCTCAAGGCCGGGGTCCCGCTCGCCCTCGGCTCCGACAGCCCGGTCACCCCGCTCGACCCCTGGGGCACCGTGCGGGCCGCCGTCTTCCACCGCACCCGCGCCCACGGCATCTCGGCCCGCGCCGCGTTCACCGCCCACACCCGCGGCGGCTGGCGCGCCATCGGCCGGGACGACGCGGGCGTCCTGGTGCCTGGCGCCCCCGCCGATTACGCGGTCTGGCGCACCGGCGAGCTGCTCGTCCAGGCGCCCGACGAGAGGGTGGAGCGCTGGTCCACCGACCCCCGCTCCGGCACCCCCGGCCTGCCCGATCTCACCCCCGGCAACGACCTCCCGGTATGCCTGCGTACGGTCGTCGGCGGGCGAACGGTCTTCGGGCCGCCGAACGAGTGACATCACGCGGGCACGTGCCGGCGCGGACCGTGCTTGCTGCTCCTTGGCCCACCTGCGGGCGCTCGCGGCTGACCTGGGGCGACGCGAAAACGACGCAGGCGGAGCACCTGTTGACAGCAGGCGGTCGGCGGCCGGTAGGTTCGGCCGAGTCCACCACAGGACGTCCGACCGGTAGATCTCCGCGCAGTCGTCGAACGCAGCTGGGCCATGGGGCGGTGCGCCACTGGGGCACACCGCCACTGGGAGCCAGGTCCAGGACCCGCGGCACGGGGCGACGGAAGGTTTCGGCTGGTCGGCGGGTGCGACCCGGGTGGGGCCCGGACGCTCAGTAGACAACGGCTTTCGGTCGACCCGCAGCCAGCGGGTCCCAGGTCGGCCCGAAGGGCGCCGGGCCCCTATCCGCACCGCACATGATCCCGCGCGCATCCTCCCCGCGCTGCCTCTTTACCTTTTGTGCACCCCGCATCCGCAATCCCGGCCTCCCGATGTACGGTCAGCTCACTACCGCTCGACCTGCAGGAAGGCTCGTGACCGTGCCATCGGGCTCCGACACCACCGAAGAAGCCGTCAGCGGCACCACGCCCGACGGCCCGGTGCCACCCGCCGGGACGGCCTCCGCCGCCGCGCCCGCCCGCCCCGGACGCGCCCGGCGTCTGGCCGCACTGGCCCGCCGTGAGGCGCCGCGCAGCGGCCTCGCGGTCGTCGCCGGCCTCGCGCTCGGACTCGCCTTCCCGCCGTACGACCTGTGGCCGCTGTCCCTGGTGTCCGTCGCCGCGCTGTCGCTGCTGACCCGTGGCCGGACCGCCCGCCAGGGAGCCTGGACGGGCTTCGTGTTCGGGCTGCCGTTCTTCCTGATCCTGCTGAAGTGGCTGCATGTCGTCGGCTGGGACGCGGTGGTGGGCCTCTCGATCGCCGAGGCGTTCTTCCTGGCGCTGCTGGGCGCTGCGCTCGCCGTCACCTCCCGGCTGCCGGCCTGGCCGGTGTGGACGGCCTGTCTGTGGGTCGCCGAGGAGTGGGCCCGCGACCGGCTGCCGCTCGGCGGCTTCCCGTGGGGCCGGCTGGCGTTCGCGAACACCGGATCGCCGCTCACCCCGCTCGCCGCGCTCGGCGGCGCCCCGTTGGTGACCTTCGCCGTCGCGCTGGCCGGGGCGCTGCTCGCCGCTTGCGCCGCCACCCTCTGGGGGCTGCGCAAGAACGGGTCGCTGCGCCGGGCCGTCCCGGCGCTGGAGACGTTCGGGCTCGCCGCCGCGGTCACCCTGGCCGGCGCGCTGGTGCCCGTTCCCACGAAGGCCGACGACACCGTCGACATCGCTGTCGTCCAGGGCAACGTCCAGTCACCCGGCATGGACTTCCTGGGCCGCCCCATGATGATCACCGACAACCACGCCACCGCCACCGAGAAGCTCGCCGCGGACGTCAAGGCCGGCCGGGCCAAGAAGCCGGACCTGGTGATCTGGCCGGAGAACTCCTCCGACCTCGATCCGTACAAGTACCGGGAGGCGTACGACCGGATCGACGAGGCCGTGAAGGCCATCAACGTGCCCGTCCTCGTCGGTGCCCTGGTCGACCACCCCACCAAGAAGGGCTATGTCTTCAACGAGGGCATCGTCTGGGATCCGAAGAAGGGGCCGGGAGCCTCCTACACCAAGCAGCACCCGGTGCCGTTCGGCGAGTACGTGCCGTTCCGGGAGCAGCTCAGCAAGATCATCACGCGCTTCGAGCGGGTGCCCCGCAACTTCTACCCCGGTGACCACACCGGCGTGCTCAAGGTCGGCCCCGCCCGGCTCGGCGACGTCATCTGCTTCGAGGTCGCCTACGACGAGATCGTCCACGACACCGTCGACGCCGGTGCCCGCGCCCTGGTCATCCAGACCAACAACGCCACCTACGGCCGCACCGGCCAGCCCGAGCAGCAGCTGGCGATGTCGAAGCTGCGCGCCGTCGAACACGGCCGCGCCGTGGTCACCGCCGCCACCAGCGGAATCAGCGCGGTGGTCGCCCCCGACGGCACGGTCACCCACCGGATCCCCGAGTTCACGCAGGGCGTGGTCTCCGCGCGGATTCCGCTGCGGGACGAAACGACGCTCGCCGACCGCGTCGGTGCCGCTCCTGAGTGGGCGCTCGCTATCGTGGGCCTTCTGTCCTGCGCCGCCGCGGCAGTCATCGGCCGGCGTGGGCGTACGAAGGACGAGAAGGGGCAGCAGTGACAGACGGTCAGCGGCAGTACGGTCCGCTCGGCACCACGTTGGTGATCATTCCGACGTACAACGAGGCGGAGAACATCAAGCCGATCGTCTCGCGGGTGCGGTCCGCCGTCCCGGAGGCACATGTCCTGGTCGCGGACGACAACAGTCCTGACGGCACCGGCAAGCTGGCCGACGAACTGGCCGCCGACGACGAGCAGGTCCATGTCCTGCACCGCAAGGGCAAGGAAGGCCTCGGCGCCGCCTATCTCGCCGGCTTCCGGTGGGGCATCGACAACGGCTACGGCGTGCTGGTCGAGATGGACGCCGACGGCTCGCACCAGCCCGAGGAACTGCCCCGGCTGCTCACCGCCCTCAAGGGCGCCGATCTCGTCCTCGGATCACGTTGGGTGCCCGGCGGCCGTACCGTCAACTGGCCCAAGTACCGCCAGCTCATCTCCCGCGGCGGCAGCACCTACTCCCGGCTGGCGCTGGATCTGCCGCTGCGCGACCTCACCGGCGGCTACCGGGCCTTTCGCGCGGAGGCCCTTAAGGGGCTGGGCCTGGACGACGTCGCCTCCCAGGGCTACTGCTTCCAGGTCGACCTCGCCCGCCGCGCCGTGCAGGCCGGCTATCACGTCGTCGAGGTCCCGATCACCTTCGTCGAGCGCGAGTACGGCGACAGCAAGATGAGCCGGGACATCGTCGTGGAGGCGCTGTGGCGCGTCACGGCCTGGGGTGTCGGCTCACGGGTGGACAAGATCCGCGGCCGCTGACCCCGGCCCGGGGGCCCGGTGGCCGGGAGTTGATCAATCCGGCGACCCTTGGGAAAGGCGGCCCGACGGGCCAGGCACACTTGAGGCATGTCGTTCGGAGCCACGCCATCGCCGAGTCCCCGCCCGCCCCAGCGCTCGCGCGCCCGTAGGTTCGTGCCCTTGGGCATCGCCGCCTGGATGGTGCTGGAGATCTGGCTGCTGACCGTCGTGGCCGGTGCCACCAACGGTCTGACGGTCCTGCTTCTGCTGGTCGGCGGAGTGATCGTCGGCGGTTATGTGACCAAGCGGGCCGGCCGTCGCGCCTGGCGGAACCTCACCGAGAGCCTTCAGACCGCCGGCGGCCCGGCGGCGCCCGGCAACTCCCCGTCCGGCAACGGAAGATCCGGCAACGGGACGTCGGGCAGCGGCAATACGCTCCCGATGGCCGGCGGGCTGCTGCTGATGCTGCCGGGGCTGGTGTCCGACGCACTGGGGCTGCTCTGCCTCTTCCCGCCGACCGGAAAGCTGATCCAGCGCCGCGCCGAGAAGCTGCTGTCCAGGCGGTCGGGCTACGCCCCGGGCTCGTTCGGTGACGCGTTCCAGCAGGCCCGGATGCACCGGCCGGACGGCAAGGTCGTCCAGGGCGAGGTCATCCGCGACGACGAGCCCCCGTCCCCGCGCCGCCAGGATCCGCCGCTCACCGGCTGAGCGCGCCCGGCGGCCGGGTGGAGGGGCCGCGGATGCGGCAAGGGCCGGGGCCACTGCGCAATGCAGTGGCCCCGGCCCTTGCGTGCTGCTTGTCGCAGGTCCGTTGTCAGGCGGACTTGCGGTTGCTGTCGCGCGGATGCACGGCAATGTTCATGGTGCCGGAGCGCAGGACGGCCAGCCGTTCGGCCAGCACCTCCTCGAGCTCCTCGCGGGTGCGCCGCTCCATGAGCATGTCCCAGTGCGTACGCGCGGGCTTACCCTTCTTCTCCTCGGGGCCGTCGCCATCCACCAGAAGAGAGGGTGCACCGCATACCTTGCACTCCCACTCCGGCGGAATCTCGGCCTCAACCGAGAACGGCATCTCGAATCGATGTCCGTTCTGGCATGCGTACTCCACCGCCTGGCGCGGGGCCAGGTCGATGCCGCGGTCGGTCTCGTAGCTGGTCACCACGAGTCGCGTGCCGCGGAGAGCTCGCTCACTCATGAATCGTGCCTCCCGGGCTTGTCGCCCACAGGACAGGTGTCGCTGTCGTCGTCATCCGGTCAACGTCCGGTCGGCGGTGAAGATTCCCGAATTCGGGACATGAGCCCACCCGTCGCCCACCACCGCCCTTGACGGAGGCGCTGTGCGCCGCTGCCTTCCTTCGTGCCGCCCCTTGTTGTACCCACCGGCGCCCGGTTTGTCACATCTGGCAGCAGATGTCACCCAGCGCCTTCCATGCTTGAGCGCGCAGTAACGGTCCGCCTGGTGAGCCAAAGGCGTACACTACCGCCCCGCGCCCCCGGAGACTAAATCCGGTCAGGTCCAGGATTTCCGGCCGCCGCGATCGCCCGCCCCGCCGGACCCTCGCCGGCGGGACGAAACCGACCGCACAGAACGCCACCAGGGACACGATCCCCGTTCACAGCGGCGGACGGCCGACGGTCCACAGGCAGCTCAGACCCAGCACCCCCGCTCGGTCAGCACCGCCCGCAGCGTCTCGATGTCGTCGGTCATGATGCCGTCCACGCCGAGATCCAAGAGGGCGGTCATCCGCTCCGCGTCATTGACCGTCCAGACATGGACCTGCATGCCCAGCGCATGCGCGGCGCGCAGGAACAGCGGATCGACGACCGGGAGGCCGGACTGCCGCTCGGGGACCTGGACGCAGACCGCGCTGCGCCGCACCGCCGCACCCAGCAGCCGGTCGAGCGGCAGCACTCCGCGGCCGTACGAACGCAGCCGCAGCCCGGCCACGCCACGGGTGCCGAGCGAGCTGGCCATCCGCCGGCCGGCCAGCCGCTGGGCCCGCGCCACCCGGGCCTCCGAGAACGAACCGACGCACACCCGGTCCCAGGCGCGTGTGCGGCGCAGCAGGTCCAGCAGGGGCGGCAGTGCGGCGTCGGCCTTGAGGTCGACGTTCCAGCGCGCCTCGGGGAACTCCTCCAGCAGCTCCTCGAACAGCGGCAGCGGCTCCCGGCCGCCGACCCGGGCCCGGCGCACCGCCCGCCAGGGGAGCTGCCCGATCGCGCCGCGGGTGTCGGTGACGCGGTCGAGCGTCGCGTCGTGGAAGGCGACGAGCTGCCCGTCCGATGTGGCGTGCACATCGGTCTCCAGATAGCGGTAGCCGAGGCCGACGGCTCGGCGGAAGGCGGCGGCGGTGTTCTCCAGGCCCTCCGCGTCCCCGCCCCGGTGGGCGAAGGGGAGCGGCCCGGGGTGGTCGAGATAGGCGTGGCGGATGCGTATCGCTGAGGTCACTCCGGCAGTATTGCGCGCTCAGGTGAAGCCCCTCCGCGGGCCACCACCGGGGACGGTTTCGCGGGGGCGTCCTTGATCGCGAAGCGGCGGAGGAAGAACTGCGCCAGGGGGCCGATGGCCAGCGCATAGACCACCGTGCCGACGCCGACGGACCCGCCCAGCGCAAAGCCCGCCGCGAGCACCGTCACCTCGATGCAGGTCCGCACCAGCCGCACCGGGCGCCCGGTCCGCCGGTGCAGCCCGGTCATCAGCCCGTCGCGTGGCCCCGGACCGAAATCGGCGGCTATGTACAGACCGGTCGCGGCGCCGTTCAGGAGGACGGCGCCCGCGAGCAGCGGAATACGGGCGCCCAGCGAGTCCAGCTCCGGCATCCAGGCCAGGGTCGCGTCCATCACCAGCCCGAGGACCACCACATTGGACACCGTGCCCAGGCCGGGGCGCTGGCGCAGCGGGATCCACAGCAGCAGGATCAGCGCACCGGACACGATGGTGACCGTGCCGATCGACTGCCCCGTATGGCGGGATATGCCCTGGTTGAGCACGCTCCATGGCTCCAGCCCCAGCTCGGCCCGCAGCATCAGCCCCATACTGACGCCGTAGAGCGTCAGCCCCGTGTAGAGCTGAACCAGCCGGCGCACCGGCAGACGCCTCCGTGGGCCGGATTCACTGGTCATGGACACGACTATTCCCCCTCCTGGCAGGATTGGACCGATGCGTGACACCATGTGGCGTGTCCGGGCTCGGGAAGTAGAGCCAATTCGGGGAAGGTGGACTGATCTTCATGGCTCAGTGGACTTCAGCGGTCGGTGCGCCCCAACTCGCCCGGCTGCTCCGGTCGCAGGACCCGCGGGACGCTCAACTCGCGGTCGGCGGCCGCCGGTTGCCCGCCTATCGCAGCCTCGCCGACGGTGTGCGCCTCCTCGTGCTGGAAGGCCGGATACCCGTCGCCGCCCGCCTGCCGGCCGAGCGCGAACTGGCCGCGGCCTTCGGCGTCAGCCGCACCACCGTCGCCGCCGCCTACGAAGCGCTGCGCGCCGAAGGATTCCTGGAGTCCCGGCGCGGCTCGGGCAGTTGGACCGCCGTCCCGGCCGGCAATCCGCTTCCCACCCGCGGTCTGGAACCGCTGCCCCCGGAAGCCGCCGGCTCCATGATCGACCTCGGCTGCGCCGCCCTCCCGGCCCCCGAACCCTGGCTCACCCGCGCCGTCCAGGGTGCCATGGCCGACCTTCCGCTCTACTCCCACACCCACGGCGACTACCCGGCCGGCCTGCCCGTCCTGCGGCAGGCCCTCGCGGATCGCTACACCGCCCGCGGTATCCCCACCATGCCCGAACAGATCATGGTGACCACCGGCGCGATGGGTGCCGTCGCCGCGATCTGCCGGCTCTGTACCGGCCCCGGCGAGCGTGTGGCCGTCGATTCGCCCTCGTACGCCAACATCCTGCAGCTGATGCGGGACGCCGGTGCCCGGCTCGTACCGGTCGCCCTCGGGGACAAGCTGGCCGGCTGGGACATTCCCGCCTGGCGCCAGGTGATGCGCGATGCCGCCCCCCGTATGGCCTATGTCGTCGCCGACTTCCACAACCCCACCGGCACCCTCGCCACCGAGGACCAGCGCCGCCGCCTCGTCGACGCGGCCCGGTCGGCCGGCACCCTGCTCGTCGTCGACGAGACCATGACCGAGCTCCGGCTGGACGAGGACGCCGAACCGCCCCGCCCGGTCTGCGCGTTCGACCCGGCCGGCAGCGCGGTGATCACCGTTGGCTCGGCGAGCAAGGCATTCTGGGCCGGGATGCGGATCGGCTGGGTGCGCGCCGCCCCCGACATCATCCGCAGCCTGGTCGCCGCCCGCGCCTACTCCGACCTGGGCTCACCGGTCCTGGAACAGCTCGCCATCGCCTCGCTCCTGGAGAGCGGCGGCTGGGAGAAGGCCATCGGCATCCGCCGCGAGCAGGCCCGCGAGAATCGCGACGCGATCGTCGGGGCGCTGCACCGGCACCTTCCCGACTGGGAGTTCAGCGTGCCCCGCGGCGGGCTCACCCTCTGGGCACGGACGGGCGGACTCTCCGGCTCCCGGATCGCCGAGGCGGGGGAGCGGCTCGGGGTGCGGGTGCCCTCCGGTCCGCGATTCGGTGTCGACGGCGCCTTCGAGGGCTTCGTACGGCTGCCGTTCACGGTCAACGGGGCCGTCGCCGACGAGGCCGCGGTCCGGCTGGCCGGTGCCGCGCGACTGGTGGCGACGGGCGCGCCGGTGGAGGCGGAGCTGCGGCACACCTTCGTGGCCTGACCGGCCGTCAGGACGCGTTTCGCGGGCCGGGCGGAGCGGACATCGGGGACCGGTCGGCGTTCAGCGGGCGGATGCGCCTCATCCCTCCGCGCGAACGGCCTCCACCGACCCCTTGACCACCCGGGGTTCGCCGCCCTTGTTGGTCCGCACCCGCGCGCTCGCACCCACCGGTTCGGCGGCGGACCCGGTCTCCTCGGCATCCGGTGCCGCACCGGCCGCCGCGGGCCCGTCGTCAGGATCCGCCCCGGCGGCGCGCGCGGACGTGCTGACGTCCACCGGTTTGCCGATGTCCACCGACTTGCCCACGTCCACCGATGTGCCGCGGGGCACCGGCTTGCCGGCATCCAGCGGCTTGCCGCCGGTCACCGGCTCGGCGGGCTCGGCCCCGTCGGCCGGGACCGTACGCTCCGGCAGCAGTGCCGTGACGGCCTCCCGGTGCGCCTGCCCGGTGGCGTCGTCGAGCGGGTCGGGCGTGGCCGGCACCTGGAGCCGCAGTACGGGTGCGCTCCCCAGCCGCGCATAGCCGCGCCCCGGCGGCACCATCGCCGGCGGTGTGGTGTGCGGCGGCGCTCCGAGCACCGCCCGTACCTCTTCCGCCGTGGCGGGGCCGAGCACCACCCGCGCCTTGGTGTGCGCCCGTACCGGATCGCTCAGCAGCTCGGCGGTCTCGAACTGGTCGGCCACGACGACCGTGACATGAGCGGCCCGGCCGTGCCGCAGCGGCACCTGCAGCCACCGCTGCGGATCGTCCAGGCCCTCCGCGACCGCGATATGGGACAGCGCCGTCGGACGGTCCGCGATGATCCACAGCGGCCGCCGGGTGTCGTCCGGGGCCGCCCCGCCTTCCTGCCGCGCCCGGTTCCCCTCGATCAGCCGCCGCTCGGTCTCGTGCGACGCCCACTCCAGCCTCGCCAGCGCCCCCGCCAGCCCGCTCTCCACCCCCAGCACACCGCGGCGCCCGGCCAGACATCCGTACTCACCGGTCCCACTGCCGTCGATGACCAGCACATCGCCGTGCTGCAGCGCCTGCAGCGCGATCGAGCGCAGCAGCGTCGTGGCGCCGGTCCCCGGCTGCCCCAGGACGAGCAGATGCGGTTCGGTGGAGCGCTGTCCGGTACGCCAGACCACCGGCGGGGCGTCCCGGGTCTCCTCCTCGCCGGTGACCGGCAGGGTCCGCTGCACGGAGTCCGGGTCGGTGAACCCGAGCACCGTCTCGCCGGGCGAGGTGACGAAGCGCTGGGCGGCGATATCCGTCGGCAGCGCGTCCAGCACGGTCAGGGTGAGCTGATTGGCCAGCTCGTCCCAGGTGAAGTGGTACTCCCGGCCGCGGCCCGCCTTGGCGTACAGCACCTGCTCGATGCGGACCCGGGACCGGTCCTCACCGTCGGTGAAGTACGCCGGGTACTTCAGCTGCAGTCGCTCCAGCCGCCCGCTGTCGTCGAAGGCGTACTCGACGAAGGCCCGCTCCCAGTCACCGCCGTGCGCATACAGCGGGCTGGGGTCGCCCTCGGCGGAGAGGTAGGGGACCAGCGCCTCGTAGAGCGCCCGCAGCCGCTCGGTCTCGGCCTCGCTGGGGCCGGTCGCCACGGGCGTACGCTCCCGCCCCGCCCAGGCCCCCGCGCCCATGACCCCGATCAGGGCGAGCAGCGGCCCGTACGGCACCAGCCACACCACCAGCAGACACGCGCCCACGAAGAAGGCCAGCGGACCGCGCTGCTCCTTGGGCGTCCCGGCCCAGCGTCCCCGGCCGGCCGCGCCCAGCCGGCGCAGCCCCCGGCCGATGGTGATCAGCGGATGGAACACATCGGAGGCGCTGTCGGCGGCGCTGCGCGCGAATTCGCGGCTACGGGTGAGCGGGGCGCTGTGTGCCATACGGGCGAGCGGTGCGCTGTGGGTCAGGATGCGGGGCAGGGGGCGCCGGGCCACGTCTTCTCCTGTTGCTCGTGCGGTGGGCGAGGGGATCGGCCTGCGCTACGGGCCGGGGAGCGCGCCGCACACGGAGCCGCGCCCGGACGGGAGCCGGTGCGGCCCGTTCGGGCGGGACCCGTGGTGGTGCGCCGGAGCGGACTGCGGCCGGCCCCTAGATCTTGATCCCCCCGAGGAGGCTTGCCAGGCTCGCCCCGCCGGCCTTGATGCTGGGCGCGATGGCGGAGCTGGCGAGGTAGAACCCGAAGAGCGCGGAGACCAGAGCGTGGGACAACTTCAGGCCGTCTTTCCGGAAGAAGAGGAAGACGATGACACCGAGAAGGACGACGCCGGAAATGGACAGAATCATGGGGGGTTCTCTCCTGGGTGGTGGGGACGGACACCATGAGTTCTTCCAGCCTCACAGCACGTATCAAGCCACCAAAAGCTGCAAATGGGTGATTTGTCAGTGAAATTCCCCAAATGGGTGCAGCTCCAGGGCGTGCCGGGTCCGGGTGTGCTCGGCGTGTCGCGTCCCGCTCCCGCCGACCCGGCACAATCGTGGGGTGTCGAAGCAGAAGAACAAGTCCCGCCGCCCCGCCGCTGTCACCCCCGCCTCGCCGTGCCCCTGCGGACGCGCCGAGACCTACCGCGACTGCTGTGCCGCCTTCCATGAGGGGCGCGCCACGGCTCCGACCGCGGAGCGCCTGATGCGCTCGCGCTACAGCGCCTTCGCCGTCGGTGACACCGGATATCTGCTGCGCACCTGGCACCCGACGACCCGCCCGGCCGGCCTCGACCTCGAAGCGGCACAGCGGTGGACCGGCCTGGACATCCTCGGCACGACCGGCGGCAGTGCCTTCCACACCGAAGGAACCGTGGAATTCCGCGCCCACTACAGCCTGCACGGCCATGCGGACAGCCAGTACGAGCACAGCCGCTTCGTCCGCGAGGGCGGCCAGTGGCTCTACCTCGACGCGCTGCCGTCGGCATAGGACTCATCTGTCGCGGGCCCGCCCCGGGACCGGCCCCCGTGGTGCGTGGGGCCGGTCCGGTTCACAGTCCGCGCAGCTGGTCGATCTCGCGGCGATCGCGCTTGGTGGGGCGCCCGGTGCCGCGGTCGCGATGCCCGATCACCGGGATTTCCTCGCGCGGCGGGGCCGGCGGGCTGTTGTCGATGAAGCACTCCGCGGCGACGGCCGCGCCCACCCGCTTGCGCACCAGCCGTGAGACGACCACGATCCGCTCCCGGCCCGCATGCCGCAGCCGCACCTCGTCACCGTTGCGCACGCCATGGGCCGGCTTCACCCGCTCACCGTTGACCCGTACGTGCCCCGCGCGGCAGGCCGCCGCGGCCAGCGAACGGGTCTTGGTGAGCCGTACGGACCAGATCCAGCTGTCGATGCGGGTGGTCCCCTCGTCTGAAGCCATACCAAGACTCTAGAACGGACGCCCGCCGCCGAGGGGCCCGACGGCCCTACGCGGACGACCTCTTGCTCGTTTTCCTGGCCGCGGTCTTCTTGGCGGTGCTCTTCTTGGCAGTGCTCGTCTTGGCGGTGCTCTTCGACGCGGTCTTCTTGGAAGTGCCGGCGGCCGCGGTCTTCTTGGCCGTCGATGTGCCCTTCGCCCGACCGCCGGCGGTCTTCGGGGCGGCCGCCGTCTTCTTCGCGGGCGCCTTCTTCGCGGTGGCCGGGGCGGTCTTCTTCGCCGTTGCCTTCTTGCCGGCCGCACCGCTCTTCTTGGCGGCGCCCTGCTCCGCCTCGCCCTTCTTCGCCGCCTTCCGCCCCCGTATGGGCGTCACGGACGCCGGCTCCGCCTCCGTACCGGCCTCCCGGCCGCCCGGGGCCGCGCGCACACTCTTCTCCAGCGCCGCCGTGAGGTCGATGACCTGGGCGCCGGAGGTGCCCGACGCCGCGGGGGCGACCGGCTCGCCCTCCAGCTTGGCGGCGACCAGCTCCTCGACGGCCTCGCGGTAGTCGTCGTGGAGCTCCGCGGGATCCAGCTCGCCCAGGGAGTCCATCAGGGTCTCGGCCAGCGTCAGCTCGTTCTCGCGGAGCTCGACCTCGTCGGGGGCCACACCGGTGACGGGCCGGAGCTGATCGGGCCACAGCAGCGTATGCATCACGATCGCCCCGTTGTGCGCCCGCAGCATCGCCAGTGACTCCCGCCCCCGCATCGCCACCTTGCCGAGCGCGACCTTCCGGTGGTCCTCCAGGGCCTCCCGCAGCAGCGCGTACGGCTTGGTGGCGGCCGCCCCGTTGGGCCCCAGGTAGTAGGCCTTGTCCATCTGGAGCGGGTCGATCTGGTCGGGGTCGACGAACGACAGGATCGACAGCGTCTTGGCGGTCGGCATCGGCAGCCGGGACAGGTCCTCGTCGGTGATCGGCACGATGGCGTCGTCGCCCGGCGCCTGATAGCCCTTGCCGACTTCCTCGTTCGGGACTTCCTCGCCGTCCAGTTCACAGATCTTCCGGTACTGGATCTGTGCGCCGTCCTTCTCGTGGATGCGCACGAAAGACACCGACGAGGTGCGGTCGGTGGCGCTGTAGGTCTTCACGGGGATGGTGACCAGACCGAACGATATGGACCCATTCCATATAGAACGCATATTTCATCCCTTGTGTGGGATTCTCATCGTATGTCGCCGATGACCGTCGTGGAGGGGCGGCACCTCTCGCTGACCAACCTGGACAAGGTCCTCTATCCCGAGACCGGCACCACCAAGGGCGAGGTGCTGCACTACTGCACCACCACCGCAGGCCCGCTGCTGGCCCACCTCCACGACCGGCCGCTCTCCTTCCTGCGCTACCCCGACGGGCCGGACGGCCAGCGCTTCTTCACCAAGAACGTGCCGCCCGGCACGCCCTCCTGGGTGAAGACCTGCGAGGTTCCCCATTCGACGTCGGGGCCCACCCGGCAGGTCCTGCTGCAGGACCTGCCCTCGCTCGTCTGGGCCGCGAACCTGGTCGTCGAGCTGCACACCCCGCAGTGGACACGGCAGGCGCCGGGCGTCGCCGACCGGCTCGTCTTCGACCTCGATCCCGGCGCCCCGGCCACCATCGTGGAGTGCTGCGCCGCGGCACAGTGGCTGTACGACCGGCTGGCGGCCGACGGCCTCGATGCCTATGCCAAGACCAGCGGCTCCAAGGGCCTGCACCTCATCGTGCCCGTCGAGCCCACCCCGTCCGAGCGGACCACCGCCTACGCCAGGAGCCTCGCCGTCGAGGCCGCGGCGGCCCTCCCGGACCTGGTCGTGCACAAGATGACCAAGGCGCTACGGCCCGGCAAGGTCTTCATCGACTTCTCGCAGAACGCCGCCGCCAAGACCACCGCGGTCGCCTACACCCTGCGGGCCCGTGCCGCCCCCACCGTCTCGGCCCCGGTCACCTGGGACGAGATCGCCGACTGCACCGACCCGCAGCAACTCACCTTTCTCTTCGACGAGATCGCACCGCGCTGCGAACTCCACGGGGACCTGCTGGCCCCGCTCCTCGACCCGGACCGGGCCCGCCCGCTGCCCGCCGCGTCGCCCTCCCGCGCATCGGCGGCACCCCCTCGGCCGGGGTCCGCCCGGGGTCCGGCTTAGGCCGGCGGGCCACTCACACCGCGTGTCATACCGCGTGTCACACCGCTTGCGGCCGCGGCCATGACGCGCGTGCGGCGGTCCCGAGCCAGTTGATGACGGCACCGACCGTGGTGTCGCCCAGGGCCGTGATCTCCGCCAGGGCGGCGAGATCCCCGTCCGTCGGGGCGACCCCGGCCGCGGTCAGCGCGGCCTGGAGATCCAGCCGCCGGCGATCGGGCATGGCCACCGGCCCCTGCCGCTGCTCCTCGGGGCGCGGGGGCATGAACGGCCGGTCCTGCGGATGCGGCGGGCCGAAGTGCAGCCGGTCCTCCGGGCGCGGCGGAGGCAGCACATGGTCCGTGCGGTACGCGGGCGTGGGCGGCGGCGCCTGAGGTTCCCTGGGCGCGCCGAGGCGTTCCTCGGGGCGCGGGGGAGCGAGCACATACTCCGGCGTCACGCCGTAGGGCGGGGGAGTGGGGCGGTAGTGCGACATGGGGGCCTCCACAACTCACGGTCCGAAGGGTCCAAGGGGTTCGGTGAATGAGGTTGTCAATTCTTCGGAAGCCGGGCGGCACCGGTTCGGTTGCGCAGGGAGCGCGGGTTCACCCGATGAGCCCAAGCCGCGCCCCCCCGCCTCGTTACGGTGGCCGGATGCCTCACCCTGACGCCACACCGCACCCGTACTGGAACCACAACGTGCACTACCACCGACTGGTGCTCGACGCCGTGCCCGACGGCTGTGGCCGGGCGCTGGACATCGGATGCGGTGACGGGCTGCTGGTCCGCAAACTGGCGGGGCGGATCCGCGAGGTGACGGGGGTGGACCGTTCGGCCGCGATGGTCCGGCTGGCCCGCGAGCGCAGTGCGCAGGTGCCGAACGCCGCCTTCGTCGAGGCGGACTTCATGACGCCGGACGGGGCGCCGTCCGGCGGCTTCGACTTCCTCACCGCCGTGGCCGTCGTCCACCACCTGGACTTCACCGCAGCGGTCCACCGGATGGCCGGCCTGCTCGCCCCCGGCGGCCGGCTCGTCCTCGTCGGGCTGGCCAGGAACCGGACGCCGCTTGACTGGCTCATCAGCGGAGCGGGACTTCCCGCGGCCCGGTTCCTCGCCCGGCGTCACGGCGGCAAGTCCGGGCCGCCGGAGATGCCGGTCCAGGACCCGGCCATGGCGTGGGGTGAGGTCCGGCGCGCCGCACGGGGCTGTTTGCCGGGCAGTCGCTTCCGCCGCCATCTGCTGTGGCGCTATTCGCTGGTGTGGGACAAGCCGCGCAGCTGAACGCCACGCACGGGCCCGCCACTTCGGCCCCGGGCCCGGCGTCCAAGGTTTTGGAACGATCAGTCCAATGTGGGTAGAGTCCTCGGCGCAGGCGGGGTGCAGGCCCGGCCCGGTGGGTCATTCCTGGGTGCCCGGGCCTTCGCCTGCCCAGGTATTGGAACGATCGGTTGTGAAAGGTGAGGGGCGACATGGGGTGTTGCGGAGTGAGGTGCCGGACGGGTGGGCCGGCCGGGGTCGGGGTCGGAGTGCGGGTGTCCTTGTGCGCAGGGGAGGGCTGACCGTGCCGCGCGCCGTATATGTGCTGGCCATGGGGATCTTTGCCATGGTGACGAGCGAGTTCGTGGTGGCCGGGCTGATGCCGCAGATGGCGGTGGGGCTGGGGGTGAGCATCCCGCAGATCGGCTTCCTCATCACCGCGTTCGCCGTGGCCATGGCGGCCGGCGGGCCGTTCCTGGCCGTCGCCGTGCTGAAGCTCCGCCAGAAGACGGCGCTGATGGCCCTGTTCGGCATATTTCTGGCGGGCAATGTGCTGGCCGCCCTCGCGCCGGACTACGGGGTCATGCTGATGGCGCGGATCGTCACCGGCGTCGCCTCACAGGCGTTCTTCGGCGTCGCCCTGTCGCTCTGTGTGCAACTGGCCCGGCCGGAGGTCCGTGGCCGTGCCATCGCGCTGGTCATGAACGGGCTGATGCTCGGCACGCTTCTGGGACTTCCGCTGTCCACGCTCGTCGGTGAACATTTCGGCTGGCGGATGTCGTTCTGGGTCATTTCGGGGATCACGGTTCTCGCCGCGCTGGCCACTTTCGCCGGAATTCCCCGGCTGGGCCGTGCGGAGGGCGGCGGGGGTGTCCGGCAGGAACTGGTGGTCTTCCGGAATCCGCGGTTGTGGCTGGTGCTGTCCACCAGCACTCTGATCATCGGTGCGACGTTCTCCGCATTCAGCTATTTCCACCCGATTCTCACCGAGGTCACCGGATTCGCCGCCGGCACCGTTCCGCTGCTGCTCGTCGGATACGGCGCGGCCACCGTTATCGGCAACACCGTCGTCGGACGACTGGCGGACCGGTACACGGTGGGTGTCCAACTCGTCGGCCTGACGCTCAATTTCCTCTTCCTCGCCGGATTCGCCGTCTTCGCCCACCTCCCCGTGCCGGCCGTGGCGCTGATGACGGGCATCGGCCTGGTCGGGGTCACCATGAATCCGGCGATGGTCACCCGTGTTCAACGGACCGGAAATGCACGGCCCTTGGTGAACACCGTGCATTCCTCCTTCATCACCCTCGGCGTCATCGTGGGTTCCTCGGGCGGCGGACTGGCCATCAACTCCTTCGGGCTGCGCGGCCCGTTGTGGCTCGGTGCCGCGCTGGCCGTCATCGGGGTCGGCACGCTGGTGCCCGACCTGCTGCGCCGCTCTCCGACGGCGCCCGAACCCTTCGCATCCGTCACGGATCACCCGGAACCCGCGATTTCCGCGGCTTCCGAACCGAAAGCGGTCTGTGCGGCGCGCTCCTGACGAGGGGTCGGCAGTTGGGCGGGCAATTTCGGGGGAATTCGGTGATTGCCACGGGGTGGACACATAACTCTTCCCTGATGTTCACACTGTGGTGATTACCGCGATGGAAAGCTGCCAGCGGCCGCTCCCAACGGCCGGCGCCGGTCGTGCCCCACATTTTCACGACTCGGTGCCACAATTCGGGGAGAGGACACCCTTCGTGGACAACACTCGCGTGACCCGTCGCGCCCGTATCGCGCTGGCCATCGCCGCCGGCACGGTATTGACCGCGGTGGCCGTACAGATTCCGGCGAGTGCGACGGCCACCACGGCCGCATCGCACCGTGCCGCTGTCGCCTCCGCCGCCACGCACTCATCTCTGTCCGCCGGCGCGGCTGACGACACGTCGTATGACGACACGTACTACAAGGACGCCGAAGGCAAGACCGGCCAGGCGCTCAAGGATTCGCTGCACCGCATCATCAGCAGCACCCAGACCGGAAAGCTGACGTATTCCCAGGTCTGGGACGCCCTCAAGGAAACCGACCAGGACCCGGACAACAGCGAGAACGTCATCCTGCTGTACACCGGCCGCTCACAGAGCAAGAACTCCAACGGCGGCAACCCGGACGACTGGAACCGTGAGCACGTCTGGGCGAAGTCCCACGGTGACTTCGGCACCGACACGGGCCCCGGCACCGACATCCACCATCTGCGCCCGGAGGATGTGTCCGTCAACAGCATTCGCGGCAACAAGGACTTCGACAACGGCGGGACGAAGGTCGACGAGGCGCCCGGCAACTCCACCGACGACGACTCCTTCGAGCCCCGTGACGCGGTCAAGGGCGATGTCGCCCGCATGATCCTCTACATGGCCGTCCGCTACGACGGCGGCGACGGATTCCCCGATCTGGAACCCAACGACAACGTCGACAACGGATCCCAGCCGCATATCGGCCGGCTCTCCGTGCTGAAGCAGTGGAGCCAGGAGGACCCGCCGGACACCTTCGAAAAGCACCGCAACCAGGTGATATTCGACAAGTATCAGCACAACAGGAACCCGTTCATCGACCACCCCGAGTGGGTCGGCGAGATCTGGTAGCCCTTACCGGCCGGGCCCGGCGGTCAGTCCGCCGGGCCCGGCCCACCACGTACGGCAGTCGGGGTGCCCGCGCATCGGATGGCGTAGGCCAACCGGCGCCCGGCCGCGGTCGTTTTTAGCGTGGGCCACATGTCGAGCGTGAGTTGGGCCCCCGTCAGAGTCGTTACCGCCGCCACCGTTTGTGCCGCGAGTCTGTGGGCCGTGCCCGGTCCGGCAGCCGCCGATGGCCCGCATGGCATCGACAATCTGCGGGCCGGGGCACACGCGGCCGGACCAGCCGGACCGGCCGAACCGGCCGACTTCGAAAGCCGGCTGGACCGGCGCGGAGTGCAGTTCCTGCCCCGGCCGGACGTGCCCGAGCCGCCGGAGGTCTCCGCCCTGTCATGGATGGTGACGGACCTGGCCGACGGCAAGGTCCTCGCGGCCAAGGACGCCCACCGGCCACTGCCACCCGCCAGCACGCTCAAGACGCTCTTCGCCCTGACGGTGCTGCCGAAGTTCTCCCAGGGGGCGGTGCACACCGTCTCCCTGGAGGACCTGGCCGGGATCGAGTCGGGCAGCTCCCTCGCCGGCCTCAAGGAGGACATGCCCTACCAGGTCGCCGACCTGTGGCACGGCGTCTTCCTCAGCTCGGGCAGCGATGCCGTACACACCCTGGCCAGCATGAACGGCGGCTGGCGCAAGACCATCGACGATATGCAGGAGACGGCGCGCCGCCTCGGCGCGCGCGACACCCGGGTGGAGTCCGCGGACGGTTTCGACACTCCGGGACAGGTCTCGTCCGCCTACGACCTGTCACTCTTCGGGCAGGCCGGGCTGACCGACCCGGACTTCGCCCACTTCGCCTCGACGAAGCGGGCCGAGCTCCCGCAGGACGGCGGCCCGGACGCGTTCACCCTCCAGAACACCAACCGGCTGCTGGTCGGCTCACGCGGCGTCAGGCCGTACGACGGGCTGATCGGGGTGAAGAACGGCTACACGACCCACGCCGGAAACACCCTGATCGCCGCCGCCCGGCGCGACGGCCGCACCTTGCTGGTCACCCTCATGAATCCGCGGTCCGGCGGCCGGAACGCCGTCTACGAGGAGACCCGCGACCTGCTGGACTGGGGATTCGAGGCGGCTCCCCGGGCCGCGGCCGTAGGAGTGCTCCCCACCGTGGAGCCCGTTGAGCGCACCGGTGAAACGCAGCCCGTCGCCCACCGGCCGCGACCGGTGCCGCTGCACAAGGCCGGGGTCGCGGCGCAGCCGGACGGCGCGCGGCTCACCCGGAACTGGTGGTTCCTGTCCGCGGCCGGAGCCGTCGGGATCATCGCCGTCGCCGGGCTCGGCACCGTTCTGTGGCGGCGCCGGCGCACCGTGCGCGCGAGCCCGGGCGGCGGGTCCGAGTCCGCCTGAGGCCGTCCCCGCGCCGCCGGCCCTCGTACATGCATCCGATCGGTCAGGGATACGGAGGACGCCGGATGGCCTTGCCCGGTGAAGGGCGACGCGTCAGCCACGGTTGTGCGGCCTGCCGGGCGTTGCTCGGTGTAGCGTCCTGATCAGCTGTCGTGGTTCCGAAGTGCCGGACGCCCGTGTCGCCTTCACGGGCGTCCTTGCTGTGTAGCGCGTCTCCGGACCAGGGCGATCACCTCCGGGTTCCGCAGCAACGCGGAAGCCGATTCGAGCCCATTGAACGAAGGAGACGGACATGGCTTCCGGCACGGTGAAGTGGTTCAACTCGGAGAAAGGCTTCGGCTTTATCGCCCAGGACGGCGGCGGCGCCGACGTCTTCGCGCACTACTCGAACATCGACGCCACGGGCTTCCGTGAGCTGCAGGAGGGCCAGAAGGTGACCTTTGAGGTCACCCAGGGGCACAAGGGCCCCCAGGCGGAGAAGATCCGGCTGGCGTAGGCCCGGCGCACTCGCCCCTCGGTGCCCGCTCCCGACCCCCGGGGCGGGCACCGTCGTGTGGTGCGCGGCCCCGGCCTCACCCGGTCGGCCGCATTTCACGGCAGCGTGCCGCCGGCCTCACGGGCGGCGGTCGCCGCGGATCGTCCGGCATCAGGACGTCGGGGGTCGGCCGGGCGGACTACACAGTGATCGTCCGTTCAGCGCAACGGCGCAACGGCGGGGGTGACCGCCGGGTGGGCCGCCGGTTCAGGGCCGCGGTGGCTGGTCCGGGCCCTGCCCGCCGCCGAACTCGTCCCTGAGCTTCTCCTGGCCGGTGTCGACCTGGCCCTTGTACTTGCCCTGGGTCTTCTCGTCGGCCATGTCGCCGGTCTTGTCGATGCCCTTTTCCGTCTGGCTCTCGTGGCCCTTCAGCATGCTCTTGATCTTGTCCATCATGGACATGATGCGTCCTCCTCACGAAGGTCCCCCACGACTCCAGCATCACCCTCTCCCAGGCGATCTGCATCCGCGCGCCAGGGGAACCGCCGCACGCCCGGACAGCCGTGGCGCCCGGTTCAGGAGCCGCTCGCGACCGGTGCCTTCATCCGGTCGCTGATGAACTTGATCGAACCGGCGGCCATGCCCTTCTGGTAGTCCCAGGCGTTGTGCCGGCCGCCGGGGATGATCTGGAGAGAGGTGTGGATCGGGCCCTTGCCGTACGCCTGCCGGAAGCGCTGTATGGGGGCGGTGACCGCGGCGGGCTCGCTGGAGCCTGCCTGGAAGGCGAGATAGACGTCCGGACCGCCCTTCTGCAGCAGGCGCTGGGCGAGCTTCTCCGGATCGTTGGCGTCCTTCTCCGCCTGGTGGCCCGCCCACAACGGCGAATCCGGCGCCATGTCCGGGCCGCTGGCTATCGCCGCCTTGAACTTGTCCGGGTGCTTCAGCACCGACTTCAGCCCGGCGAAGCCGCCCGAGGACGACCCCATGAAGGCCCAGCCGTCACGCGACTTGAAGGTCCGGAAATTGGCCCGGGTCAGCTGGACGACGTCCTCCGTCAGCCAGGTCCCCATCTTCTGGCTGCCGGGTATGTCGCTGGCGTCGTGGTAGCGGGTGTCCGGGTTCAGCATCGGCATCACCACGATGAACGGCAGGCTCTTGCCCTCCGCGGTCCACTGGGCGAGGTTCTCCTGCAGCTCGATGTCGCCGCCGACCCAGTAGTTCGTGACCCCGCCCGGTTCCTTGGGGCTGCCCAGACCGCCCGGCAGGGCTATCAGCACCGGAAATCCGCTCTTGGCGTATTTCGGGTCCCCGTATTCCTTCGGAGCCCAGACCCAGACGCTTCCGGTGACTCCGGATTTCTGGCCCCGCAGCGTCGCCCGCGCTATATGGGTGCCGTCGTCCAGTGTCCGGGTGATCCGGAAGTCGCTCTTCGGGCCGGTCGGCATCAGGGTGTCGTCATCGACGGGCCTGGCCCGCGCGGCGCCGTCGCCCTTTCCGCCGGCGTTGAAGTCGACCGGCTTTCCGGCGTCCGAGCAGCCGGCGAGCAGCGAGGAGGAGGCGGCGAGCGCGAGGGCGAGCGCGACGGCGTAGGGGCGTTTCAAGGGAGGCTCCGCGGCTGAGTGATCACGTGCAAGTGCTCATAAAGAGGGAAAAGGGGTGGCGGAGGTTCCCTTGCCGTGAGCCGCGCAGCGGGGCTCGTCCCACCCGTATGGAGCAGTGCCGGCCCGGCGTTTTCCACCGGGCGGTCCCCGGCCCGCTCGACGGGCAGGGTCCCGTGGTCCGGCCGAGAATGCAGCGGTGAGCGATGAACACCGCAGTGCCGATGATCCCGCCCCGCGCGCCGGGCCGTGTGACGAGGAACGACGGCTCGCCAGGAAGGCGCTGGCCGGCCATGCGCGGAACGCGGACGATCTGTCGTTGTTGATGGACATGCTGGGCCTGGACCCGAGCCGGGATCCGGACCACGAGGCGCCGTACGGCCATGACACGGGCCGCGGCCAGGAATGGGGCGGCGGCCCCGGGCGCGGCTCCGGACGCGAGCGGCGGCCGGAACTGCGCCGGGACGCCCGGCCGAGATGGGGCGGGCCCCGGGCGTAACCCACGCCCCGGGGCTCTCCCCCCTGTCCGGCCGCTACCGGCCGTCCGCCCGGGTCAGCCGCACCGTCACGATCTGGAACGGGCGCAGCCGCATCCGCAGGGTGTTCCCCTGCCGCTCGATCGCCGGGCCGTCATCGGTGGGACGTTCGAGCAGATCGGTGGTGACGGCGCCGGCCGGTTCGAAGCCGGTGGTGAGGGTGGTGACGGCCCGCCCGCCGTGTGCCTCGTGGAGGCGGACGATCACATCGCCGCTCGCATCGTCGGCGAGCTTGACCGCGGTGATCACCGTGGCGTCATTGTCGGCCGTGACCAGGGGCGGCACCGCCGTGGCGCCGGTGATCCGGCGCTCGGGCAGGTTGAGCCGATGCCCCTCGCGTACCGCGTCTCCGATGGCGGCGCCCGGCACGAGCGCATGGCGGAAGCGGTGTACGCCCTGGTCGGTCTCCGGGTCGGGGAACCGCGGGGCCCGCAGCAGGGAGACCCGGACGGTCGTGGTGGTGCCACGGTCGCCGGTCTCCCGGACGGTACGGGTGACGTCATGCCCGTAGGTCGCGTCATTGACCAGCGCGACGCCCCAGCCCGGCTCCTCCAGGTGCACGAACCGGTGGGCGCAGGCCTCGAACTTGGCGGCCTCCCAGCTGGTGTTGGTGTGGGTGGGCCGGTGGAAGTGGCCGAACTGGGTCTCGGCCGCATAGCGCTCGGCGTGCAGATCCAGCGGGAAGGCGGCCTTGAGGAACTTCTCGGTCTCGTGCCAGTCAACCTCGGTGCCCAGGTCCAGCCGCCGCTGCCCGCGCGCCAGTGTCAGCGACTGCACCACCCGTGAGGCGCCGAACGTCCGGGTGACGCGTACCGTCGCCGCCTCCCGGGACACCTCGCCGAGCACGACCTCGTCCGCGTCCGTCAGATCGGTGACGACATTGCGGTAGAAGGCGTCCACGTCCCAGGCGTCCCACATGTTCGGGAAATCCGGATGGAGCTGCAGCAGATTCGCCGCCCCGCCGGGCGCCACCGTCTCGCGGCCGGCCACCAGGTCGTACACGGAGACCACCAGGCCGCGGCCGTCGATGCCGACCCGCAGCAGACCGTTGGTGAGGGTGCACCCGCCGCCGTCGCGGGGCACGGCGGACACCTCGGGCCCCTCGCTCACCGCGGGTCCCACGGCACCCGCCGCGACACCGCCGCGGGTGTGCGGCGCGGAGTTCACCGTCAGCTCCGTGCCGCCGCGGCCGGTCAGCGCGGCCAGCGCGGCGGCGACGACGTCCTCCAGCTCGGCGGCGACCGCCGCATAGGTCCGGGCCGCCTCGCGATGCACCCAGGCGATGGAGGAACCGGGCAGGATGTCATGGAACTGGTGGAGCAGCACCGTCTTCCAGATCCGGTCCAACTCCTCGTACGGATAGGGATGGTGCGCCAGGACGGCCGCCGTGGCCGACCAGAGCTCGGCCTCCCGCAGCAGCTGTTCGCTGCGCCGGTTGCCGCGCTTGGTCCCCGCCTGGCTGGTGAGGGTCCCGCGATGCAGCTCCAGATACAGCTCGCCCACCCACACCGGCGCCTGGGGGTACTCCGCCTCCGCCTTCGCGAAGAAATCCGCGGGCCGCTCCCACTCGACCGTCGGCGAACCGTCCAGATCGCGCAGCCGCCGCGCCTTGGCGATCATCTCACGGGTGGTGCCCCCGCCACCGTCGCCCCAGCCGGTCGGCGCGAGCGAGTGCCTGGCCACCCCCTTGTCCTTGAAGTTCCGTGCCGCATGGGCGATTTCGCTGGCCGCCATCTGGCAGTTGTAGGTGTCCACCGGCGGGAAATGGGTGAAGATCCGGGTGCCGTCGATGCCCTCCCAGCGGAAGGTGTGATGCGGAAAGGCATTGATCTGGCTCCAGGAGATCTTCTGCGTCAGCAGCCACTTCGACCCCGCCGCCCTGATGATCTGCGGCAGCCCCGCGGCGAAACCGAAGGTGTCCGGCAGCCACGCCTCCTCGTTCTCGATGCCGAACTCCTCCAGGAAGAACCGCTTACCGTGCACGAACTGCCGGGCCATCGCCTCCGATCCGGGCATATTGGTGTCCGACTCCACCCACATACCGCCCGCCGGAACGAACCGCCCCTCCGCGACCGCCTTCTTGACCTTGGCGTAGACCTCGGGCCGGTGCTCCTTGATCCAGGCGTACTGCTGCGCCTGCGACATCGCGAAGACGAACTCCGGCTCGTCCTCCAGCAGCGCCGTCATGTTCGACGTCGTACGGGCCACCTTCCGCACCGTCTCGCGCAGCGGCCACAGCCACGCCGAATCGATATGCGCATGCCCCACCGCGCTGATCCGGTGCGCGGAGGCACCGGCGGGTGCCGAGAGCACCTCCCGCAGTGCCGAACGGGCCGCCGTCGCCGTCCCGTTGACGTCCTGCAGATCGACCGCGTCCAGCGCCCGGCCCGCCGCCCGCAGCAGCTCCCAGCGCCGGGGGCTGTCCACCGCGAGCTCCGCCATCAGCTCACCCAGCACCTCCAGATCCTGGATCAGCTCCCACACCTCGGTGTCGAACACCGCCAGATCCATCCGCGCCAGCCGGTACTGCGCTGCGCTGCCCGCCGTCTTCCGGTCGCCCAACGGCGTCGGCCGGAACGGGTGGACATCGAGGATGACGGGGTTGGACGCGGCCTCCAGATGCCACTCGACGCGTTCACCGCCGCGCACCGGGGCACCCACCCGGACCCACTGGTTCCGCGGATTGACCGCCTTGACCGGGGTGCCGTCGGGCAGATGGACCAGCGCCTCGCACTGGAAGCCCGGCATCCGCTCGTCGAAGCCCAGGTCGAGCACCGCCTCCACGGTGCGGCCGGCCCACTCGCGCGGCACCTCACCGCAGACCTTGAACCATGTCGTCCCCCAGGGCGCGCCCCAGGCGTCACCCACCGCCACCGGCGTATGCGTGGCGGCCAGACCTTCTGCCACCGGCCCCGGCTCGCCCGGCGCGACCCACGCCGCGACCTCCAGGGGAACCGCTTCCGGATACAGGGCGGGCCGGATGCGCTCCTCCAGGACGCGCTTGAGGCGGGCTTCGGTCAGTGCACGGTCGTCATGCATGGGAGAGGGCTCCGTAGCGTTGAGAGGAGGGGAGGGCGGCGGTCACCGCCGGGACTCACCAGGGCAGCTGGACCTTCGACGGCTTCGAGGCGGTGAACAGTTCGTGCACCGCGCGTACTTCGAGCCGGGCGGCCGGCTCGTCCCCCGCGCGCCGCAGGCCCGCCACGTAGTACGCCGTGCCGCAGGTGCCCCCGAGGAACTCCCGCCGCCCGTCCGGCAGTTGGCGGTACAGCTCGTAGTGGCGCACCGGGCCCGGGGCGCGCCGCCAGCTCAGCCGCACCGCGGTCGCCCCGTCCGAGGAGGCGGTCCCCGTGACCGTCAGCCCGCTCGGCGCGGCCGGGGACGCGGTGCCGTCGCGGACCGCGAGCGCCCCCAGCCGCCAGGCCACCGCGGCGCCGCCACGGCCGGTCAGCCGCACCCCCAGGGCATGCAGGGTCCCGGTGCCGAGGACGCTGAGCCGCAGGGAGACGGTGCGCCAGCCCTCGCCCGGCTGGAGGGTCCCGGCCGGCAGATGGACGTACGGAGCGGGCTCGCCCGGTGCGGGGGCATCGCGCAGGGCGACCGCCACCTCGACGGTCACCGGCCCCGACGACGGGTCGGCGCGATGGGTGAGGTCGAGGACCGTGGCGGCGCCGGCCGGCAGCCGGGCGGGGAAGAGCTCCAGGGTGGCCGGCCGGTCGAGGGCGCCCCGCACCAGCAGACTGCTGCCGCCGCGCCAGGCGTCGGCGAAGTCGAAGGACACGTCCGGGCGTGGGCCCGCCGTGCGCACCGCCCAGCGTCTCGGCGGCAGCCGGTCCTGGAGCCCGAGGTGGTTCCAGGGGGTGCCGGAGGTGGCCGCACCGTTCTCGTACCAGCGCAGTCCGTGTCCCGTGTTGAAGGTGGTGGCGAAGGGCAGTGAGGTGAGCGTCGAGCGGTCGGCGACGGCGGAGGCCGGCGCCCGCCAGCCGCCGCCCGTGCCGCCCGGCCGGGTCGGATCCAGGCCCTCGCCGGACCAGAAGCGGTCGTCCGCGGCATGGAACTGGCCGGGCGTACGCCCCGCGGGCAGATGGCTGAGGGTCCACTCGGGGCGGTAGAAGCCGTACGAGACGACGTGGTCGCGCCCGGTGGGGAGGATCGCCTCCCAGTCCGTGCCGCTGTCCCAGCCCGCCGATTCGACATCGACCCCGGCCCACAACTCATAGCGGCTGCGGCCCAGTTCCTCCGCCAGCCGCCCGGAGTCCGCCAGCCGCCCGGCGCTCCACCGGAAGTCCACGAACATCGAGTCGGCGACCGGCCCGGCGTCGTCCTGGAAGAACGGCTGATTGAGCTCGTTCAGCGCGCCCTGCCAGCCGACCTGCCCGGTCCGGTTCATCGCGTCGTACCAGGTGATCCGCAGACCGTGCCCGGCGCCCGCGGCGCGAAGGGCCCGCAGGAACGCCTGCATCTCGCCGGCCAGCGCGGCATCGCCACCGCCGGTCTCCGCGTTGAGGAACCAGCCGTCGAAGCCGTACACCCGCGCGACCTGCACCAGCTTCGCGGCGAGCGGGAAGCGCCCCGCCGCGTCCCGCCGCACCAGATCGCGGGTCCAGCGCAGCTGCCCGCCGTAGGCGACCGGCGGGAGGAAGACCGTGCCCAGTACGGGGACACCATTGCGGTGGGCGGCGTCGACGACCGGGGCGTTCGGCGCCAGGATCAGGCCCTCGCCGGACGAGCCGCCCCAGAAGACCAGCTCATCGAGGTACGCCCAGTGGGTCGGCGCGTAGTGGTCCGCGGTCGCCGAGCCCTGCGACGGGTTGCCCGCGGTGTGGTCGAAGGCCGCGAGCGCACTGATCCGGGCCTGCCCGGCGCGGGCCGTGCTGTTCGCCGGGACCGGTGTGAACCGCTCGGCGAGCGGCACGGTCGCGGTGTTGAACGCCAGATCCCGGTCGGCGCCGGGCGTCCAGGCGGCCAGACTCCGCCAGGTGATGCCGTCCCCGGGGGTGCCCGACGGCAGCGAGTCGGGGAACCAGTACGAGGCGTACGGCTGCAAGGAGTCCGCGGCTGCCCGGGGCCGGCCGGCGGCCGCAGCGGTGCCGCCCCCGGGGGACGCACCGAGCAGCGCGGCCGCGGTGCCTGCCCCGGCCAGCAGCACCCGGCGGCGGGAGACGGGGAACGGTTGCCGGTTCATGAGCTGCTCCTCCGGTGGGGGACGGCCGGTGACGGCCGGCGCGGGGCGCGGCCGACGTCATCGGGTGTGCAGACCTCGGTGATGCCACGCGACGTCAAATGTGCACTGTCGGCGGCGAGTTCGGACAGTACGAGGGTGGGCCGGACCCCCTGGGCGGTGAGCTCGGCCCAGGCCTCGAAGACCGGGCCGCCGGGTGCGCACACCGAGCGGCGGGGCGCGGGCCCGGCCCCGCCGGCGTCGACGGTCAGCGCGGTGCTGCGGACCGGCGGCCGGTGCGTACGGCCGCGCCACTCCGAGACCAGCGCCGCGAGGGCCCGCCCCGCCGGCTTGACCGTACGGTCGTTGCCGAGCAGCCCCAGCCCGTACTCCAGCTCGGGGAAGTCCGCGAGCGACCGCGGCACATCGTGCGAACACCACCAGGTGACGCCCCAGAGGTCCGGGCAGTCCAGTGCGGCGGTGACGGTGGCCTCGGTGAACCGCGCCGCGCGGTCCTCGGGGATGTGCGGGGCGGGCGCGCCGACCTCCTGGAGCCAGACCGGGCGGTGCGGGTCCGTGGCCCAGGCCTTGGACAGCTCGATGAGGTAGGCGGCGTGGTGCTCGGTGGCGGTGCCCGTCGGACCGTGCCGCTGTGCGGTGCCGTTGAAGACCCAGGAGTGCACGGCCGTGACGGCGCCCAGCCGGGCGGCGTGCGCCGGGGTGAAGGGGTGCCCGTCCTGGTACCAGGCCGCGTCGTAGGGGGCGTGCAGATGCATCCGGCCCGGCGCGCCCCGCTCGCACGCCGCCAGCATCCGCTCCAGCCAGGCCGCGGCCTGCTCGTCCGTGATGCGGTCGGGGTCCGGGTGCGGCCGGTCCGAGAACTGGTTGATCTCGTTGCCGAGCGTCATTCCGAGGAAGTTGGGCCGGTCGGCGAGCGCGGCGGCCAGCGTCCGCAGATACTCCTCCTGGCCGGAGCGCACCTCGGGGTCGGTGAAGAGGTTGCGGCGGTGCCAGGTCTGCGTCCAGGCGGGCAGGAAGTCGAAGCTCGACAGATGGCCCTGCAGTCCGTCGACATTCACATCGAGGCCGCGTTCGGCCGCGGCGTCCGTGAGCTGCACCAGCTGTTCCACGGCGCGCGGCCGGATCAGGGTGCGGTTGGGCTGGAACAGCGGCCAGAGCGGAAAGACCCGGATGTGGTCCAGGCCCAGTCCGGCGATGGAGTCGAGGTCGGCGCGTACGGAATCCAGGTCGAAGTCCAGCCAGTGGTGGAACCAGCCGTGGGTGGGCGTGTAGTTGACACCGAAGCGCATGGGGCTCCTGTGGGTATGGGGGCGGGGATACAGGGAGGGCGGTCAGCCCTTGACGGCGCCCTCGCCGACGCCGCGGAAGAAGGAGCGCTGCAGACACGCGAACAGCACGATCAGCGGGAGCACGGCGATGACGGTGCCCGCCGCGACCAGCCGCTGGTTGTCCGCGAAGGTGCCGTGCAGAAAGTTCAGCCCGATGGTCAGGGTGAACTTCGACTGGTCGCTCAGCACGATCAGCGGCCACAGGAAGTCGTCCCAGGCCCCCATGAACGCGAAGATCGCGACGACCGCGAGAGTGCCCCGGACCGACGGCAGCGCGATCCGTACGAACCGCTGCCAGGCGTTGGCGCCGTCGACGAACGCGGCCTCCTCGACCTCGTAGGGCAGGGCCGCGAAGGCATTGCGCATCAGCAGCACGTTCATGGCGCCGATACAGCCGGGCAGCACCACCCCGAGCAGGGTGTTGTTCAGCTGCAGCTCCCGCATCGTGACGAACTGGGCGATCATGATGCTCTCGACCGGCACCAGCATCGCCATGATGAACACGACCAGCGCGCTCTTCCGGCCGGTGAAGCGCATCCGGGCCAGCGCATAGCCCGCGAGCGCCGCCCCCGCGCAGTTGGTGAGCACATTGGTGACGGCCACCTTGAGGGAGTTCAGCGCGAAGTCCCAGACGGGGATGGTCTCGGCGACGCCCGCGTAGTTGTCCAGCGTGAACCGGTGCGGCAGCAGGCTCGGGGGATAGCGGTAGATGTCCTCGCCGGGGCCCTTGAGGGAGGTGGACAGCTGCCACAGGAACGGCCCGATGGTCAGTGCCAGCACGGCGAGCAGCAGCAGATAGCGGAGCAGCAGCTGCCACCGCCGTATCCGGCGCCCGGCGCGCGCCCACCCGGCCCGGCGGTCCGGCTCCCGCTGCACGGCGGCGCTCATGCGTCCTCCTTCCGGTTGGCCCGCAGCACCAGCAGCATCAGCCCGAGCGTGAGGACGAAGACCACGACGGACAGCGCCGAGGCATAGCCGACCCGGCCGCTGAGTCCGGTGCCGACCTGCTGGACGAGCATCACCAAGGTGGTGTCCTCCCCGCCGGGGCCGCCGGTCGGACCGGCCATCAGATAGACCTCGGAGAACACCTTGAAGGCCGCGACCGAGGACAGCGCGGCCACCAGCACCATCGTGGAGCGCACCGCGGGGACGGTGACGGTCAGGAAACGGCGCACCGCCCCCGCTCCGTCCACCGCGCAGGCCTCGTGCAGTTCCCGGGGGACGTTGGCCAGCGCCGCCAGATAAATGATCATGTAGTAGCCGAGGCCCTTCCAGACCGTGACCGCCATCGCGCTGAGCAGCAGCAGCCATGGATCGCTGAGAAAGCCGACCTTGCCGAAGCCCAGGCCCTCCAGCAGCGCATTGATCAGTCCCCGGTCGTCCAGCAGCCACACCCAGATCAGCCCGACCACCACGACGGAGGCGACCACCGGCGTGTAGAACGCGGCCCGGAAGAAGGTGATCCCGGGAAGGCGCCGCTGCACCAGCATCGCCAGCAGCAGCGGCAGCATCACCAGGAGCGGTACGACCCCGAGGACGTACAGCAGGCTGTTGCGCAGCCCCGTCCAGAACATGGCGTCATGGATCAGCTCCCGGTAATTGGCGCCGCCGACGAACTGCCCCGCGGTGAGGGTGCGCGCATCGGTGAACGAATGCGCCACCGTGCTCAGGAACGGATACAGGCTGAATGCGGCGACGATCAGCAGGCCGGGAGCCAGAAAGAGCCAGGGACTGGACGGCAGCTGCGTACGGGTGCCTCGGTCGGGCCGCCGTGCCGGGGCCGGCGGGGGAGTGACGGCCGGTGCCTCGGCCACTGTGAACCGCTCGCCCGGTGTCATTCCGGTCTTCACGAAATACCCCGGTCTCAGGCGGTCTTGAGCAGGCGATTGCACTCGGCGACCGCGCCGTCCAGTGCCGCCCGGGGAGACTGCTTTCCCTGTACGGCCTTGGCGACCGCATTGCGCAGCACGGTCTTCATCTGGTCACTGAGCAGTACCGGGGTGTAATTCACCGCCGTCTTCAGCGACTTGGCCGAGGCCACCCGCACCCGGGTCGCATCGGTGCCGTCCTCCTTGGTGAAGTACGGATCGTCCAGCGAGCCCTTGGTGCTGGGGAAGATCGTGACCTTCTTGGCGAAGGCCATCTGGTTCTTCTTGCCGGTGACGAAGTGCGCGAACGCCACCGCCGCCGGCTTGACCTTGCTCTGCGCATTCACCATCAGGCCCTGGACGTACATATTGGCCTTCCCGGTGTTGTTGACCGCGTCCGTGATGCCGATGTGCCGGTAGAGGCCCGGTGCCTCCTTCTTGAAGTTCTCCAGGTCGAGCGCGCTGCCCGGATTCATGGCCACCGACTGCTGCTGGAACTTGCGCCCCGCGGACTCGGCCTGTGCGGTGAGCGCCTGTGAGTCCAGCGCCCCGGCCGTATACAGCTCCTTGTAGTGCTTCAGCAGCTCGACGCCCTTGGGCTCGTTGAAGGTGAACTCCGTGCCCCGGGCGTTCATCAGCCGCACACCATAGCGTCCGAAGTCCTCGATCGACGGGGTGCCGGCGAGCATCGCGATCTTCCGGTCGCTCTTGCGCGCCATCGTCACGGCGTCCTTGAAGAGCTGGTCGTACGACGTCGGCGGCCGCTCCGGATCGAGCCCGGCCTTGGTGAAGAGCTCCTTGCTGTAGAACATCGGCCCGGTGTTCAGATACCAGGGGAAGGCATAGACGCCCGTCATTCCCGGCATCCGGTGACTCTCCCAGGCCCCGTCGAGATACTCGCCACGGTATTTTCCGGCGGTCTTTTCCAGATCGAGCGCCAGCCCGGCCTTGGCCAGCGGATACGCGAGATCCGGCGAGACATTGACGACATCGGGCAGCGTGCCGCCGGCGGCGTCCGCGCTCAGCTTTTCCGGATACCCCTCGGCCGGCTGATCCACCCATCTGACCTCGGCGTCCGGGTATTTATTCTCGAAGTCCGCGATCACTCCCTCGAAGTATTTCTTGAAATTGGCCTTGAGGTTCCAGGTCTGGAAGGTGACCCGGCCCTCGACCTTCCCCGAGGCGCTGTCCGATCCGCCGGCTCCCCCCGAGGAACCGCATGCGGTCAGGGCGAGCGCCGAGGTGACCAGGGCGGCGGTGGTGGCGGCTGCTCGGCGGCGGGATATACGCATGGCTGGCGGCTCCTTTGCTCGGACCGGACACCAGGAAAATCATCGCGACCGGCCGGAATTCCGATTGCTTTACGGCAGCGGGAGATGAAGCGGCGGCCTTTCCGGTCATTGTGCTGGCCATTGTGCCGGTGATTGCGCGAGTCCTCGGGCGACGATGCGGCAGACGCTACTAATGCGTTTTAGTAGGTGTCAACACCCTGTCGGTCAACTTCCCCGGCCGAGCGGTGAATTGTCCTGGTCAAGGGCAGCCGGACAGCGTTTGACAGGCCACTTCACGCTGATCAGACTGAGGCGCACTAATGCGGTTCAGTACGAGGGAGAGCCCGCCATGACAGCGCCCGGTGAGGCGGCCCGGCGCAAGCCGGCCCGCCGGCCGACGATCAAGGACATCGCCCGCCGAGCCGGGGTGTCGGAGAGCGCCGTCTCGTTCGCGCTCAACGACCGGCCGGGCGTCTCCCAGGACACCCGCGCCCGGGTACGCCGCGTGGCGGAGGAACTCGGCTGGCAGGCCAACAGCGCCGCCCGCGCCCTGTCCGGCGAACGCGCCGGCGCCATGGGGCTGGTGCTCGCCCGGCCCGCACAGACCCTGGGCGTGGAGTCCTTCTTCCTCCAACTGGTCTCCGGCATCCAGGAAGTGCTCTCCGCGCGGCAGATCGCGCTCCTCCTCCAGGTCGTCGAGGACCTCGACACCGAGTGCGCGCTCTACCGCCGCTGGTGGGCCGAACGCCGGGTGGACGGCGTCCTCGTGGTCGACCCGCGCACGGATGACCCGCGCCCGGAGCTGCTCGCCGCACTCGGCCTGCCCGCCGTCGTCGTCGGCGGCCCGGCCGCCCCCGGGCCGGACCCCGCGGAGCCGTCCGCCGGGGAGCCGTCCGCCACCGAACCGGCCACCGCCGAACCGTCCGCCACCGAACCGGCCGCCACCCCGCCCCACCCGCTGCTCTCCACCGTCTGGGCCGACGACGCCAAGGCCATGGCACGGATCCTGGACCACCTCTACGGCCTCGGACACCGCCGGATCGTGCATATCGCCGGGCTGCCCGGCCTCGCCCACACCGCACGCCGGATCCAGTCGCTGCGCACCGAAGCGGACCGGCGGGGCCTCGACCGGCGCCAGGTCCACTCGGTGACCACCGACTACTCCGACGCCGAGGGGGCCGAGGCCACCCGCCGTCTCCTGGACGCCGCGCGGCCGCCGACGGCGATCGTCTACGACAACGATGTGATGGCCGTAGCGGGCGCTTCGGTCGCCGCCGAGCGCGGTATCCCCGTGCCGGGCGCGCTGTCGATCGTGGCCTGGGACGACTCGGCGCTGTGCCGGGTCACCCACCCCCGGCTCACCGCACTCGTCCGCGACACCCCCGGCTTCGGCAGGCTCGCCGCCCAGGAACTCCTCGCGGTCCTCGACGGCGGCCCGCTGCGGACCGTCCAGGGCGAACTGCCGCACCTGGAGGCACGGGAGAGCACCGCAATGCCCCCGCCCGGCTGACCGTGGGGCCATATGGAACGCGCGCTGGACCGGGCCCTCGACCCGTTCCCCTTCCGCCCCCGGTGGTGGGTCACCTGCAGCGAGCTGCGGCACGAGCGTGCCGGTGACCCCGAGTTCTACCGCGCCCGGATCGGCGAGCACCTCGGCCGGAAGAAGCCCACGGACAGCAAGGCCTTCTTCCGCTTCCGCACCTACCGGGGCATCGGCGCACGCGGACTGCTGGACGTCGCCGCGGAGCACGGCTGGCAGCTCGACCCGGACAAGAAGCTCCGCCCGCTCCGACAGGTCGACCTGATCCGGAAGGCCCGGCAGGACACGACCTGACCTGCGTCACCTGACCCGCGTCGTGATGCCCGGTGCGGGGAGCGGTGACAGACTTGGCGGGCAGCCTGGTCGTGCTGCTACCCGCCGGAGGAGGCCGCGCACATGGCCGGCACGGACGATGCCTCGCAGCCCACGGCACGCCCGCGTGCCCTGGTCACCGGCGCCACCGGCTACATCGGCGGCCGTCTGGTCCCCGAGCTGCTCGCGGCCGGATATGCCGTACGGGCACTGGCCAGGGCACCGGAGAAGCTGCGCGATCACCCCTGGGCCGGGCGGACGGAGGTGCTGCACGGCGATGTCACCGACGAGGACTCGGTCCGTACCGCGATGGCCGGTGTCGAGGTCGCCTACTACCTGGTGCACGCCCTGGGCAGCGGCCGCCGGTTCGAGGACACCGACCGCCGGGCCGCGCAGATCTTCGCCCGGCAGGCCCGCGTCGCCGGAGTCCGCCGGATCGTCTACCTCGGCGGCCTCACCCCCGAAGGCATCCCCGAGCAGGAGCTCTCGCCCCACCTGCGCTCCCGGGCCGAGGTCGCGGAGATCCTGCTGGCGTCCGGTGTCCCCACCGCCGTACTGCGCGCCGCCGTCATCATCGGCTCCGGCTCGGCCTCGTTCGAGATGCTGCGCTATCTCACCGAGCGGCTGCCGGTCATGGTCACCCCCAGCTGGGTGGGCACCCGCATCCAGCCGGTCGCCGTCCGCGATGTGCTGCGCTATCTGGTGGGCTGCGCCCGCCTCCCCGACGACGTCAGCCGGGCCTTCGACATCGGCGGGCCCGACATCCTCACCTACCGCGACATGATGCAGCGCTACGCACGGGTGGCCGGGCTGCCCGAACGGCTGATCCTCCCCGTGCCGATGCTCACCCCGCGCCTGTCCAGCCTCTGGATCGGGCTGGTCACCCCCGTGCCGCCCGGCCTGGCCCGCCCGCTCGCCGAGTCCCTGCGCCACGAGGTCGTCTGCCACGAGCACGACATCGCCCGCTACGTCCCCGACCCGGACCCGCCGGGCCACCCCATCGCCTTCGACGAGGCCCTGGAACTGGCGCTGCGCCGGGTACGGGACGCCGAGGTCGCCACCCACTGGTCCAATGCCGCGGTGCCCGGAGCGCCGAGCGATCCGCTGCCGACCGACCCCGACTGGGCCGGTGGCAGCCTCTACACCGACCGGCGGGAGCGGACCGTGGACGCCCCGCCCGAGGTGCTGTGGCGGGTGGTCGAGGGCATCGGCGGCGACAACGGCTGGTACTCCCTTCCGCTCGCCTGGGCGGTGCGCGGCTGGCTGGACCGGCTGATCGGCGGGGTGGGGCTGCGCCGCGGCCGACGCGACGCCGGCCGGCTGCGGGTCGGTGACTCGCTCGACTTCTGGCGCGTCGAGGAGGTCGAGCCGGGCCGGCTGCTGCGGCTGCGCGCCGAGATGCGGCTCCCCGGCCTGGCCTGGCTGGAACTGACGGTCGGCCGTGATGCCCACGGCCGTACGCTCTACGGCCAGCGGGCCCTGTTCCACCCGCACGGACTGACCGGCCATGCCTACTGGTGGTCCATCTCCCCTTTCCACGCCGCGGTGTTCGGCGGAATGGCCCGCAACATCGCGGCCGCGGCGGCGGCCGAGCACCGGAGTCGTCCGGAGCGAGCGGCCCGCGCCGGATCCTGACGGTCGTCAAGTGGCCCGCCGGGCACGCCGGTTGACGCGCGCGATGTGTCACGCGATATGCCGACGGCGGGTTCCCGGGCGGGCGCTGCCCGGGAACCCGCCGTCGTGGACGATCAGTGGTGGGTCACCACACCGGCCGCCATCCGGCCGCAGTTGGAGCCGGAAACACTGACGCTGACCGACTCGATCGCGCCGCCCCAGTCCACACAGATGCCCTTTCCGGGCAGGTAGACGGGGCCGGCGTAGGAGGTGTACTGACCGCTGTCGTAAACCCAGTCCGAACTGCCGTCGGTGGCCGTGAGATAGGTGTACATGTACACCCGCTTACCGGGGCTGTTCCGCACCGTCACGACACAGTTCTTTCCGGTCTTTGCGCTGTACGTCAGGTACACGGTCCCCTTTCCGGTGACCGGTACGGAATTCACTACGCTGTAGCCGCTTCCGCAGGCTCCGTTGTACGCGGCGGCCTTGGGCGCGGCGGACGCGGTGGTGGCCGTCGCCATCGTGGCGATACCGGCCATGGCCAGCACTGCGGATCCTGCGATGGCACGAGAACGCTTCATGGAATACCCCCCGTTGGGTGAAGTGCGTCGCGTGGACATTTCGCAGTGTTGGACAGCGGCCGGCCATGGATGGTTGTACCGCGGCGCGAATTCGTTGCCGTGCCGCAGGAGTTGTCCAAAAAGGCCTCCCGCCGTCGCCCGCGGCCGCGGGGGCGAACGGAAAAACGGCCGGTCCCCGGCGCCTGAGCGGGCGCGCCGGGGACCGGCCGTTGCGTGTGGGGTCAGTGGCCGTTCGCGAGAACCTTGAGGCGGGTGTACGAGCCGTTGAAGCGGTTACGGTCGCCGACCCGGTGGCCCGAGGAGGTGTGCTGCCAGATGCTGTGGTACTGCCAGCCGGCCGGCAGCGAGCCCACGGACGAGCCGTAGCGCGGGATCCACAGCGGGTTCGTCCTGCCGAACTTGCCGGAGTTGCCGGTGCACCGCTTCCACCAGTTGGTGGAGGTGTAGATGACCGCGTGACGGCCGGTCTCCTCCCGGTAGGTCCGCACGAAGTCCTGGATCCACCTGACCATCGCCTTGTGGCTCTTCCCGTAGCAGGTCGCGCCGTAGGGGTTGTACTCCATGTCGAGCGCGCCGGGCAGTGTCCTGCCGTCCCTGGACCAGTCGCCGCCGTGATCGGCGAAGTACCGCGCCTGGGAACCGCCGCTGGAGTGGTCGGGCAGCGCGAAGTGGTAGGCGCCGTGGATCATGCCGGATTCGTACGAGCCCCTGTACTGCTGCGCGAAGTACGGGTTCGTGTAGCTGGTCCCCTCGGAGGCCTTGACGTACGCGAACCGCACCCCGGACTTACGCAGTGACGACCAGCCGACCTTGCCGTTGTGGCTGGAGACATCGACGCCGGCCACGGCCCGGTGACCCGACGCCCGCGGCTCGGCACCGCCGGCCCGGTCGCCGCCCTCGTGGGCGATGATGGTGGAACCCATCCAGTCCTGTTCGGGGTGGGCGGGTCTCTTCTCGGCATCCGACGCCGTGGCGGAGCCGGTCAGCGCGAGGGGCAGCGCGAGCACGGAGAAAAGAGAAACGAGAGTTCCGGCCGCAAGGGGGACTGTACGGCGGGCCGGACCGGATCTGCGCAAGGGCATCGCATGCCTCCGAAGGCCTTCGGTTGAGTCAGGTTCGGCAGCTTTTGAGCAGAATCCTGCCGATAAGAGACATATACGCAGAACCGCCTGACTCTATGGCCCAACAGACCGTCAGTCCGCCGACCGGCCCTGCATCTCACCCGTCCGGCGGGCGGAAACGGCCACTCACGCCCCCGGCCCGGCCTCCGGGTCGTACGACAGAGCGAAGCGGGCCCCGGCACTGCCGGGACCCGCTCCACCGCGCAGCGGCGAACGCGCCATTCCGCCGCTTCGCAAGCTGCTCTATGCCGAGCCTGCCGGCTCGCTTGTGTGATCCGTCATGTCCCTGGCCTCATCTGGCAGGGCCGGCCTCGGGTGCCCATGACGGCTCTTCGGCCGCATCGGCTCAGTAGGCCGAGTCGACGTTGTCGATCGAGCCGTAACGGTCGGCCGCGTAGTTGGCCGCGGCGGTGATGTTGGCGATCGGGTCGGTGAGCTTATCGGGGGTACCGGCCACGTGGTAGGCGTCGAACGTGGGCTGGATCACCTGGAGCAGGCCCTTGGAGGGCGTGCCGTTGACGGCGTTGACGTCCCAGCCGTTGACGGCGTTCGGGTCACCGGCGGACTCCCGCATGATGTTGCGGTGCAGGCCCTCGTAGGAGCCGGGGATGCCCTTGGCCTTCATGATGTCCAGCGACTCGCGGATCCAGCCGTCCAGGTTGTTCGGGTAGTCCTTGACGGCCTCGCGCTCGGCGGAGCGGTTGGCGGCCTGCTGGGCGCTGTGCTGCTTCTCCACGGCGGTGACCTTCACGTGGTCGGCGACCGAGGCGGTCACCGGGCGGCCGGTCTTGGCGTCGTCGGCCTTGGCCGGCTGGCCCTTCGCGCTGACGGGCTTGACCGCGGCGGGGGAGTGCTCAGAAGCGGCCTGAGCGGTGTCCGGAGCCGAGGTGAGGGCCAGGCCCGAGGTGGCACCCGCGGCGGCCAGAACGGCCACGGCGACCTTGTGGGTGCGGGTGATGCGGGTGATACGGGCAGCGCGGGGCAGGGTGAAGCTAGGCATGCAGAGTGACCTCTTCCAGGTACTGGGGACGGGGAGGCGGCCTTTTTTGGCGGCGCGTTACGTACCGGAGGTCTTTGCTGCGATCGCCTTGGGGCGTGATTCGCAAACTCGCTCTCGGTGCGTCGGAATCCATGGTTAACGCCGGTCCCGAATCGAGGCAATGGTGCTCTGTACTACTCATCTTCGTGAGATAAACCCTGATCTTCGAATGGATAAGCGTCCCCGGCGGTGTTGGCCCGGAATGGGCGCATGGCTATCGACTAAGCAGCTTCGTAAGTGACGTACATCGCGTGCCTCGGGTCACCCGATAACGGCATCGAAGGCCGCTTGGCCCCCCTCTATAAGTTGCCTGGCTCACAGCCGAATTAGCGCTCTCCGGCACCGGTCCGGGCGCCGGCGGCAGCCGATTTATCCGGGTGCCGGCCCGATGTGACGGTGGGGGAATCGTCAAATGTGGTGAGGGGCACTGTGGCCGGGGCCAAAAGTGCGCCAATTGTGCCCTGATTCACTATCGGCCACGGCCGGCAATTACGGCGGCGCGGTGCGGGAGAAGAGCGGACCGGCTCGGCCGTTGGTGAGAGCTCCACTACGGCAATACGGCGGTGCCGCTGGTCCGTTCGCAGCAGCGCCCGGAGCTGTCGCATGACTCCGGGACCTCCGCCCGCGGAAGGTGGCACCGCACACCGTCACCACTCACCGTAGGGACATGCTGATGCTCCGTCGTATTTCCGTTGTTCTCACCGGTCTTCTGGTCACCGGCTTCCTCGCGACCGGCGCTGCCGCCGCGGCACCGGTCGATGGCCGTCACCAGGACCGGCTCACGGCCAAGGAGCGGCAGGGACTCCGCATCGCCGGCGACGTCCTCGACGTGCTCTTCGGCGAGGGCCTGCCCCGGCGCGACCGCTACTGACCGGCGGCGCCGGGCGCTTGATGCCCGGCGCCGGTGCCACACGGCAAAACGGCAGTGGCCCCGCCCGCGGAATGCGGGCAGGGCCACTGCCGTTGCTGTGCTCGGGGCCGCACGGCGGCACCCGTATCAGTCTGCTCCGACCGCGCTGACGGTCGTGTCGCTCCGGCTCAGTAGGCCGAGTCGACGTTGTCGATCGAGCCGTAACGGTCGGCCGCGTAGTTGGCCGCGGCGGTGATGTTGGCGATCGGGTCGGTCAGCTTATGGGGGGTGCCGGCGACGTGGTAGGCGTCGAAGGTCGGCTGGATCACCTGGAGCAGGCCCTTGGAGGGCACGCCGTTGATGGCGTTGATGTCCCAGTTGTTGACGGCGTTGGGGTTGCCGCTGGACTCCCGCATGATGTTGCGGTGCAGGCCCTCGTAGGAGCCCGGTATGCCCTTGGCCTTCATGATGTCGAGCGACTCACGGATCCAGCCGTCAAGGTTGTTCGCGTAGCGCTTGGGGGTGGCCTTGGGCGCCTTGGGCGCCTTGGGGGCCTTGGGGGCGGCCTTCGGCGCGACGAGGGCCTTGCGCTCGACGGAGCGGTTGGCGGTCTGCTCGGCCGCGTGGTTCTGCTTCTCGGCAGCGGTCCCCTTGAGGCCGGCGGCGACGGACGAGGCGACCGCACGGGCCTGCTTGCCGTCGTCGGCCCGGTCCTTCGCGGTCATCGGCAGGCCGTTGGCGCTGACCGGCTTGACCGCGGCCGGCGCGTGGGCGGCGGTGGTCTCGGCGCCGCTCGGCGCCGCGGTGGCCACCAGGGCGGCGGCGCAGCCAGCGGTGGCCACCAGGGCTGCGGAGACCTTGTGCGTGCGGGTGAGGCGGGCGGGGCGGGGCAGGGTGAAGTTGGGCATGCGGATGTGACCTCTTCCAGAGCTTTGTGGCGGGGGAAACGGCCTTCGGTTGGCGCGTGAGGACCGAGGGTCATTGCCGCGTTTCGCCGCTCCGGCTGAGATCGCGGACTCGTTCTCGGTGCTACCCGGAACATGGTTAGCGCGGGCCCAGGATGGTGGCAAAGATGCCTTGTACTACCTATCTTCGTGAGATAGGGCGAGATGTCCGTTGTAAATACCGTGAATCGCGGTGTGCGCCGGGAAGGGCATCGACTAGGAATGCTCGTACGTGACGTACGTCTCGTGCCCGGCATCACGCGGCACGGACGCCGCATTCCGCTCCACGGCACCGCGGAGTTGCCTGGCTCACACGGTGAAGAGGCAATTCCGCAACGGGCCGCCGGCCGGTCGGCAACGCCGGGGAGCTCCCATCGCGCGCGCCCCCTATGGGCTCCATAGGGGGCGCGAGAATGCGGCGGTAAAGGGGGAAGCGGTAATTCAGTCCGCCAGCAGTCGCGCGGCGAGCTGCTCGATGCGGTCGTGCCACGCATCCAGCGCGGCGTCCGTGTCAAAGCCCTCCGGCCCGGTCTGGGTGAGGACGAGACGGGGGCCATGGCCGGTGCCCTGGCCCAGCTCCCAGCGGACCGTGCCCTCCGGATGCCAGCGGTACGCGAGCGCCAACGGGGCCGTGACCTCGGTGACGGGCCCGGCCGGCGCCTGCCGGCTGGTGAAGCCCTCCGGCGCCGGCGCCCCCGCGGCAGGCTCGTCTCCCGAGGTCAGCGCCGCCCAGACGGCCTCGGCAGGCCGTACGAGCTGGCGCTCGAAGCGGACCCGAGGGCCCGCCGCGGTGTCCTCGACCACCCCGCGCCCGAGATCGAACTGCTCCAGATACGCCTCGTGCAGCTCGCCCGCGTCGCGCTCGACGTGGGTCGAGTCGCCGTCGAGCAGCTGCGACAGCGCGGTGAGGCACAGATGCCAGCCGGAGGCGAAGCTGGCGCCGCCGAACCGGTCGCCGAAGGTGTGCACCAAAACCAGCAGCGAGCCGTCGCCGTCCGGGGTGATCTCCCAGCGCAGATGATCCTCGCCCCAGGTGAAGGCGAACAGTCGGGGCTCCTCGGCGTCGGTGACCGTACCGGTCATGGCGATGCCGCTCACCCCGGGCATGGCGAAGGTCATCGCTCCGCCCGGGCGGAGCTCCACAGTGACCTCGGAGGGGAACCACTGCCCGAGGTGCGCCGGGTCGGTGATCGCCGACCAGACCTTCGCCGGCGGATGGGCGAGCCTGCGCTCCATGCGCAGCGCGGTGCGGCCGTCGGCGGTGGTGAGGGTGTCGGAGTGCGGGTTCATCGGGGGTCGTCCTCCATGGCGTCGAGGTGCCGTTCCAGCGCGTCCAGGCGACCGGTCCACAGATGCCGGTAATGCGCGAGCCAGGCGTCCAGCTCGGCCAGGGGCTCGGGCCGCAGCTCGTACCAGCGGCGCTGGGCGTCCTGCCGGACCTGGACGAGGCCGGCCTCGCGCAGCACCCGGAGGTGCTTGGAGGTGCCGGGCTGGCTCAGCCCGAGCTGCTCCGTGAGCTCGCCGACCAGCCGCGGGCGCTCCAGCAGCAGGTCGAGGATCTTGCGCCGGCTCGGCTCCGCGAGAACGTCGAACGGTAGGGTCATGGCCTCAGCATGCCACTTGGGTTATATAGCTGCAAGGGAATGTTGCCGAGGTCCAGGGCTCACACACATGCCGGATCGGCCGGCGACGGCTCCTCGCGCACCACCGGCGCGAGGCAGGGCGCCGAGCTCAGCGGTTCATCGGTGAAGAACCGGGCCGCCAAGTCCGCCACCTCCTGCGGGCGTTCGAGCACCACCCAGTGATCGGCATCGGGAATCGTCAGAAAGCGGCTGCCCTGGATGGTGGCCGCGAAGTCCCGCTGCCGGGCCGGGGAGGTCACCGTGTCGTGCTCACCGCTGAAGACGAGCGTGGGGACATCGGTCAGGCCGCCGGAGAAGTCCGGCCGGTCCGAGATCCCGCGGCGCAGCGAGTCGACCGCGTGCCGGGAGTTCCGGGCCGCATGCAGCATCGAGCGCCGGACATAGCGGTACGCCAGCTTCCGTCGGGCGACGTGCCGACGGTCGTCGAGGCACATCAGGCCCTGGGCGACCAGGGTGGCGAAGGCCTCGGTGTCGCCCTGCGCGAGATGATCGGAGGCCCGGCGCCACAGCTCGACCTGGGCGTCGCTGATGTGCGCCGGAACCCCGCCGAGGGCGAGCCGCGCGATGCGGCCGGGGAACCGCCGGGCACACCCGTAGGCCAGACCCGCCCCGTACGAGAAGCCGAAGAGGTTGATCCGCGGGACCTCCAGATCGTCGACGATGCGCTCGATCGCCGCGCACACGACATCGATGCTCGGCCCCGGAGGGAGCGGGTCGGCGCTGCCCATGCCCGGCAGATCGGCGGTGACCACGTCCGCCACCGGCCCCACGTGATCTTCCATCTGCGGCCAGCCGTACATCCCCTGCAGTGCGCCGCCCAGCACCAGAACGGGCTCGGTGATCCGCTCCGGCTGCCGCAGCCGCCGGTAGGAATAGGACACCCCGTGCACCGACAAAGAGCGGATCATTTCCTCGGACATGGCAGATTCCTTCTCGGGGCACCGGCGGGCGGGGCGCGCCGGCAGGGGCGCGCGGTGGGTCTAGCGAGTCAGTACGAGCGCGGCATTGTGCCCGCCGAAGCCGAGCGACGTCTTGACCGCGCAGTCGAACGCGGCCTGCCGGGCCTCCGTGCGCACGATGTCGATCGGGATCCGCGGATCCGGTACCTCGAAGTTGGCGGTCGGCGGCACCAGCTGCTGTTCCAGGGCGAGCACGGTGAGCGCGGTCTCGATCCCGCCGGCGGCGCCCAGCGCGTGCCCGGTCATCGCCTTGGTCGAGGTGACCAGCGGGTGATCACCGAGGACCCGCCGCAGCACCGTGGCCTCGACGCGGTCGTTGACGACCGTCGAGGTGCCGTGCGCGTTGACATGGCCGACGTCCCGGCCCTGCACCTGCGCGTCCGCCAGCGCGATCCGCAGCGCCCGCTCGATGCCGTTGCCCTCGGGGTCCGGGGCCACCGCCGCGTAGGCATCGCTCGACGCGCCGTAGCCGCGGATATGGGCGCGGACGGGTGCCCGGCGGGCGCTCGCGTGCTCGGGCCGCTCCAGCACCAGGAGCCCGGCGCCCTCGCCGACCACGAAGCCGTCGCGGCCCGCGTCGAAGGGCCGGCAGGCCGCGGCCGGATCGTCCCGGCGGGTGGAGACCGCCTTCATCTGGCAGGCGCTGGCGATCAGCAGCCGGGACAGCACCGACTCCGCCCCGCCGGCGAGGGCGATATCGCAGACCCCGGCGCGCAGCAGCTGGTGTGCGGTGCCCAGGGCGACCGTGCCGGAGGAGCAGGCCGTCGCCACGCCCATGCTGGGGCCCTGTGCGCCGATGTCCATGCAGACGCTGCTGGCGGCACTGTTGACGACGGTCAGCGGGGCGAGCTTGGGGGAGACACGGCGGGCGCCACGCCCGGCCATCGCGACATGCTGCTGGTCGTAGAACGGCAGCCCGCCGTGCGCGGAGCCGATGACCACCGCGACCCGGCTGCTGTCCCAGGACTCCGGGTCGAGCCCGGCATCGGCGAGGGCCTCGCGGGCGGCGATCACCGCCAGCTGCGAGAAGCGGTCCATCAGCCGCTGGGTGGCCACACCGAGCAGCTCGGTGGTGTCCAGATCCGGGATGGTGTACATGAAGTCGCAGGGCAGATCGGCGAGTTCTTCCTGGTGGGTCACTCCGCCGGGCATCGTTTCCTGGGTGACGGAGTGCCAGGTGGCCTTCGCCCCCACGCCCGCCGCGGTCACCAGCCCCAGTCCTGTTACGGCCGCGGAGAACGGCTCCTGGCGGGCCGTCATGCCGGAACGTTGCCGTCGACGGCCGCCACCAGCTGGCCCACGGTGTTCCGCGGGGTCAGCGACACCTCGTCGAGGTCGATGTCCAGCCGCTCCTCGATGAGGACGCGGAGCTCCTCCAGTGCCAGGGAGTCCAGGCGCAGGCTGCGCAGCGCCGTCTCGTCGGTGATGTCGGCCGGGGGAACCCCGAACCGCTGGACCAGCAAGGTGTTGACAACTTCTGCCGCATTCACGTGGCGCTCCTCCGCTTGTCGTAGGCGATGCTGCCAACCGCGTCGTGGGCGGGATATCACCGGCGGCTCCGGCTGGTTTGACCACCCTTTATACGCCTTTGTACCGATGACTCCCCAACCTTGGTAGCTCAATGGGGTGATGAGCGACCAGGGTGGAGAATGCGTCCGCACCTCGCCTTGCGGACACCGCGGAAAGCACCTACGTACGTAACGCCGCGGACCGCCGAGAGGTACGGGGCGGACGTCGGCGGACTCGGGAACCGCCCGGGGTCAGGCCTCGTCGAGGGCGCTCGTGACCCGGCCCAACAGGCCCTGGAGCGTGCGCAGTTCCTCGATCGTGAGGCCGGTCGCGGCCAGCATCCTGCGGGGGACCGGCAGGGCCGCCTCGCGCAGCTCGTCGCCGGCGGGGGTGAGGTGGATGGTGACCGACCGCTCGTCCTCGGTGCTCCGTTCGCGGCGGACCAGACCGGCCGACTCCAGGCGTTTGAGCAGCGGGGAGAGGGTGCCGGAGTCCAGCCGGAGCTGTTCGCCGATGGTTTTGACCGGCTGGGAGCCGTGCTCCCACAGGACCAGCATGACCAGGTACTGGGGGTAGGTCAGGCCCAGGCCCTTGAGGGCGTCGCGGTAGACGCCGCCGAAGGCGCGTGAGGCGGCGTGCAGGGAGAAGCAGACCTGGTGGTCGAGGCGGAGCAGTTCGGCGTCGGGTACCGGAGGCCTGGTCGCAGGGGTCATGGACCCAGGTTAGCTCGCCGAGCCATTTAGTTGTGCACAACTGAGTTGCGCGCAATTTGGATGTGTGCGACTGTGATGGGCATCGGGCGGCCGGGGAACGGCCGCCGCGCTATCGAAGGGGAACCGTGATGGACGCGCTGTACACCGCTGTCGCCACCGCCAATGGCCGCGAGGGCCGGGCCGTCAGCTCCGACGGCAAGATCGACCTGGCCCTGGCCATGCCCCCCGAGCTCGGCGGCAACGGCGCCGGCACCAACCCGGAGCAGCTCTTCGCCGCCGGATACGCGGCCTGCTTCGCCAGCGCGATGGGCAATGTCGGCCGGCAGATGAAGATCGACACCAAGGACGTCTCGGTCACCGCCGAGGTCTCCATCGGCAAGGACGACACCGGCTTCGGGCTGGCCGTCGTCATGCGGGTGGAGCTGCCGGAGACCCTCGCGGGCGAGACCGGACGGCAGCTGGTCGAGGCCACGCACCAGTACTGCCCGTACTCCAAGGCCACCCGCGGCAACATCGAGGTCGAGCTCGTCATCGAGTAGGGGCGCGGCGCCCGGCGGACCGCGTCTGTGGGGGCCGGTCCGCCGGACGGGTGCGGCTCAGGACGTACGCGGGGTGCCGCGGCGCGGATGGCTGCGGATCAGCTCGGCGTAGTGCCTGCCGCTGTCCTTGAGGGTGCGGGCCTGTGTCGCACGGTCGACGTGGAACAGGCCGAAGCGCTTGTCGTAGCCGTAGGCCCACTCGAAGTTGTCCATCAGCGACCAGGCGAAATAGCCGGCGAGCGGGGCGCCCTTACGGGCCGCGCGGACGCAGGCGGCGATATGCCGGTGCAGATACTCGGTGCGCTCGGGATCGGCGACGGTGCCGTCGGGGCGGAGCACGTCCGGGTAGGCGGAGCCGTTCTCGGTGACATGGAGCGTGCGCGCTCCGTACTCCCGGGTCAGCCGCAGCAGCAGGGTCTCGATGCCGTCCGCGTCGACTTCCCAGTCCATGCCCGTGCGGGGGACCCGCGGCCGGCGCACCGGTCGGGCGAACGGCGGCGGGCCGGCAGGCTCGGCGGCGACCACGACCGGGAAGTAGTAGTTCAGCCCCAGCCAGTCCAGCGGCTGCGCCATGGTCTCCGGATCACCGGCGCGCTCCGGCAGCTCTACCCCGTACACCTCGCGCATGTCCGCCGGAAAGCCGCGGCCGTGCACCGGATCGAGCCACCAGCGGTTCGTGTGCCCGTCCATCCGCCGGGCCGCCGCGGCATCGGCCTCGGACCCGGTGGCGGGCTCGACGGTGCTGAGATTGTTGACGATGCCGATCCGGGCGGCCGGCGCCGCGGCCCGGATCGCCTGGACGGCCAGACCGTGTCCGAGCAGCAGATGGTACGAGGCGCGTACCGCCGCCGTGAGATCCGTGTGGCCGGGGGCCATCAGCCCTTCGAGATGGCCGATCCAGGCCGAGCACAGCGGCTCGTTGAGCGTGGCCCAGTGGGCGACGCGGTCGCCGAGCTTCCCGGCGACGACCCCGGCGTACGCCGCGAAGTGCTCGGCCGTCTCCCGTGCGGGCCAGCCGCCGCGGTCCTGGAGGGCCTGCGGCAGATCCCAGTGGTAGAGGGTGGCGAAGGGGGCGATGCCCGCTTCGAGGAGCCCGTCGACGAGCCGGTCGTAGAAGGCCAGTCCCGCGGCGTTGACCGGGCCGTCACCGTCCGGCCGGATCCGCGGCCAGGCGATCGAGAACCGGTAGGCGCCGACGCCCAGTTGACGCATCAGACCGATGTCCTCGCGCCAGCGGTGGTAGTGGTCGCAGGCCCGGTCGCCGGTGTCGCCGTTGTCGATCCTGCCCGGGGTGTGTGCGTAGGTGTCCCAGATGGAGGGGGCGCGGCCGTCCTCGGCGACCGCTCCCTCGATCTGATAGGCCGAGGTGGCCACGCCCCAGGCGAAGTCGTCCGGCAGGGCGGCGAAGTCGATCCGGTCGCTCACGGAGTTCCTTTCGGCGGGGGTCATTTGACGGCTCCGGCGGTGAGACCGGCGACCAGATAGCGCTGGAGCAGCAGAAACCCGGCGACCACCGGGACGCTGACGACCAGGGAAGCGGCCATCACCTGGTTCCAGTAGACGTCGTTCTGGGTGGCGTAGCCCTGCAGGCCGACCGAGAGGGTGCGGGTGGTGTCGTTGGTCATGACGGAGGCGAACAGCACCTCGCCCCACGCCGTCATGAAGGCGTACACGGCGACCGCGATGATCCCGGGGAGCGCGGCCGGAACCACGACCCGGAAGAGCGCGCCGAGCGGACCGCAGCCGTCCACGTACGCGGCCTCGTCCAGCTCGCGCGGCACCGAGGCGAAGTAGCCGGTCAGCATCCAGATGGAGAAGGGGAGGGAGAACGTCAGATAGGTCAGCACCAGCCCGCCGCGGGAGCCGTAGAGGGCGACACCGGTGGTGTTCCCGATGTTGACGTAGATCAGGAAGAGCGGGAGCAGGAAGAGGATGCCCGGGAACATCTGCGTGGACAGGACCGTGACGGTGAAGATCCGCTTGCCGCGGAAGCGGTAGCGGCTCACCGCGTATGCGGCGAAGACCGCCACGACCACCGAGCAGACGGTGGCCGAGCCCGCCACGATCAGCGAGTTGAGGAAGTACCGGGCCAGCGGAACCGTGTGCCAGATGTCGAGGTACGGGCGGATGGTCAGCTCGCTCGGCAGCCAGCGGAAGGCGCCGGAGACGTCCTCCAGGGGCTTGAGCGAGCTGCTGAGCATCACGTACACCGGGAGCAGCACGAAGCCGGTCAGTGCGGTGAGGAAGATCCGCCGGGTCCAGAGGAAGGCGCGGGGCGGAGCGGTGGGGGAGCGCCTGCGGCCGGCGGTGCGGGGCGCGCGGGCAGCGGGGCTAGCCATCGGATTTCCTTCCGCGCGAGGTGGCCAGCAGATAGCCGGCCGTCACCACCAGCAGGAAGAGCAGCAGCAGGACGGACATGGCCGAGCCGGTACCGAAGTTCCAGGTGACGAAGGAGGACTGGTAGATGTGGATGGAGAGCAGATCCGCGGCCTCCGGGGCGGCCTTCCCGAACAGCACATACGGCGTGTTGAAGTCGTTGAAGCTCCACAGGAAGAGCACCAGGAGCAGCACCTGGTTGATGGGCCGTAAGGACGGCAGGGTGATCCGCCGGATCTGCCGCACGATGCCCGCGCCGTCGAGCGCCGCCGCCTCGTAGAGGTCCTTGGGGATGCTCTGCAGCGCGGCCATCACGACGAGGAACGCGAACGGCCAGGTCTTCCAGACGGAGACCACGAGCAGTGCGAGGAAGCTGTTGTCGCCGAGCAGCCAGAAGGGCCGGTCACCGGTGAGTTGCAGCTGGTCGTGCAGCACATGATTGACCAGGCCGTTGTCCCTCTGGAAGAGGAAGGCCCAGGTGATGACCGCGGCGTAGACCGGCAGTGCGTACGGGGTGAGGAAGACCGCCCGCAGCAGGCCGCGGCCCCGGAAGTTCTCCTGCAGGAAGATCGCGGCCGCGGTGCCGAGGAGCCAGCACAGGCCCACCGTCAGCAGGCTGAACGCACAGGTGACGACGAACGAGTGCAGCAGTGTGGCGCCGACCGGGGCGTCGAAGTCCACGGTGACGCGGTAGTTGCCCAGTGCCTTCCAGGGGGCCGCGCCCCAGTGGGCGATGTGGAGCTGGGTCAGTTCCTTGAAGCTCATCACGATGCCGATGACCATCGGGACGAGGTGGACCAGCAGCTCCAGAAGCAGGGCGGGGAGCAGTAGCAGATAGGGCAGGCCGACACGGCGCAGCCTGGTGAAGCCCCTCATTGCGCCATCTGCTGCTGGGCCTTGGCCAGCCGCGCCTTGACCGATGCGGTGGTCACCGGATGGCCGGCGGCCGCGTCGGCGAACAGGTCCTTGACGGCGGTGCCGACGGACGTCTCGAACTGTGACTCCTCGGCGATCTGGGGGAGCGGCGCGGCGCTCCTGATGAGCGTTTCGCGCAGCACCCTGGTGTCCTTGCGGTTGAACGCCGGGTCCTGCTGGGCGGCCTTGACGGGCGGGATGGAGCCGTAGGTCTTGTTGAGCAGTCGCTGTTCGGTGTCGCTCGTCATGAACTTCACGAACTTCCGCGCGCCCTGGAGATTGCGGGTGTTCTTGAAGACGGCGATGTTGATGCCGGCGAGCATGGAGTTGATCTGCCGGCCGGTGCCGGGGGTGCCGGACGGGACGGGGACCGGGGCCACGCCCCAGTCGCCGGGCTTCATCCCGTCGGCAGCGAAGGTGGTGGCCGCGGCCTGCCACAGCACCATCGCGGTCCTGCCCGTGGCGAAGTCCCTGAGCGACTGGTTCTGTCCGTACTCGGCGTTGCCCGGGGCGATGATCTTGTCCTTGGCCATGAAGTCGATGTACTGCTTGACCGCCGCGACCGCGCCGTCCGAGGTGAAGGTGGGCTTTCCGGTCCTGTCGAAGAAGTCGGCGCCGTGCTGTTTGCCGAGGGCGAAGGCCTGGTGGATGTTGTTGGTCAGCTGGCCGCCCTCGGCGCCCAGGCCCCATTTGCCGTCCTTGGAGATCCTCTTGCCGTCCGCGACCAACTCGTCCCAGGTGGCCGGGGGTTTGCTGATCCCGGCCTCCTGGAACATCCGCTTGTTGTAGTAGAGCGCGTAGGCCAGTGAGTACAGCGGTACCGCCGCCGGGTCCTTGCCCGCCGCACCCGTCGCCTCCAGGGCCGGCGCCAGGAACCGGTCGCGTCCGCCGATCGCGTCGAGGTTCTTCCGGTCCCAGGGGAGCAGCGCCCCGGTGGCCTGGAGCGAAGCGGACCAGGTGTTGCCGATGTTGAGCACATCGGGGCCCTGGCCGGACGTGGTGGCGGCCAGGATCCGGTTGAGCAGCTCGGGCCAGGGGATGACCTCAAGCTTGACCTTGATCCCGGTCTGCCGCTCGAACTTCCTCAGCTCGGGGCCGAGGATCTTCTTGTCCGCCTCGACGTTCGGCCCCTGGTTGGACGCCCAATACGTCAGCGTCCCGGGGGAGTCGTCGCTGCCACCGTCGTCGAAGCTCGTCCCACCGCCGCATCCGGCCGCCACGACGGCGAGTGCGGTAACGGTGGCGGTGACGGTCGCGGCTCGGAGTATGCGCATGACGGATACGCCTCTCTCTGAGGAGTCCGAAGGCCGGCCATGTTCACTTCCTGAACAGCCTCATGGCTTAACTTAGGGTGTGAGTTAAAGCCCGAGGGAAGGGCGCGTCAAGAGAGCGAACACCGGCAGCCGGCCGGGAGGGAGGGGAACCGGATGGCCGAACGCACCCAACGGACCGTGCGTGACCTGCGCAGGGCCAATCGCACCGCGGTTCTGCAACGGCTGTATTCCGACGGTCCCATGAGCCGGCAGGAACTCGGGCCCGCAACGGGCCTCAGTTCAGGCTCCGTCAGCAATGTGGTCGCCGAACTCGTCGAGGAGGGACTGCTGGAGGAGGCCGGTGTGGTCGGGTCCGACGGCGGCCGGCCGCGCACCCTGCTACGGGTGGCTCCGGGGAGCGGCTGTCTGATCGGTGTGGACGTGGGGGAAACCCGCGTCAGGGTGGAGCTCTTCGACCTCGCCATGGGCGAACTGGCCCGCTCGGAGCTCCCGTTGCGGCACCACGGCTACGACGTGGACCTGATCGTCCGCCATATCGCCGACGGCATCGCGACCGTGCTGCGGGAGAGCGAGGCGTCCCCCGGCCGGCTGCTCGGCGTCGGTGTCGGCGTCCCTGGCATCCTCGACCGCAGTCGGCCCGGCGGCGCGGTCGTCCACGGCCAGACCATCGGCTGGGACGCGGTCCCGCTGGAGGAGCTGCTGCACCACACCGTCGCCCTCCCGTCCGGTGTGGGCTTCTTCCTCAGCAACGGTGCCAAGGCCCTCGGCCAGGCCGAGATGTGGTTCGGTGGCGGCCGGGGCGCCGAGAACGCGGCCATCGTGCTCTTCGGGTCGGGCGTCGGCGCCTGCCTCGTCACCGATGGCGTCATCGACGGCGGGGCACGCGACAGCGCCGGTGAATGGGGGCATCTGACGGTCAGCGTCGGCGGCCGGCGCTGCCGCTGCGGTGCCCGGGGCTGTCTGGAGGCCTACACCGGATCCGAGGCGCTGCTGCAGCGCTGGCAGGAGGCGGGCGGCCAACCGCCCCCGGACGCCGACGAGGAGACGGCGCTCGCGGCGCTGGTCGCCGCCGCCCACCCACCGGCCGGCGGTCCGGACGCCGACCCGGTCGCGCGCTCCGTCCTCGACGAGACCGCGGAGTACCTCGGCGCGGGCATCTCCGACCTGATCAACCTCTTCAGCCCCGAACGTGTCCTCATCGGCGGCTGGGCCGGTCTCCAACTCGGCCCGCACCTGCTCCCCGCCGTCCGCGCCCATGCCACCGCCTACTCCCTGGCACACCCCGCCGGCCGGGTCACCATCGACCTCGGCAGGCTCGGCCCCGACGCCGTCACGGTCGGCGCGGCGACGCTGCCGCTGGCGGACTTCTTCGCCAACGGGGGGCGGCGGCGCGCCGCACCGGCCGACGAACCGGGGGAGCGGGTGACGGCACCGGGTTGGCGGACGGCCCTGGAGGAGCGGGCACGGGCGGGGCGCGGCTGACAGGTCGGTGGTGCGGCGCCCGGCCCGTCCCTGAGCCTCCGGAACGGGAGGCGCGGCCCGCCGGACATGCCGGCCGGCCGCGCCGACGGGTGAGACGCTATGCCGCGTTCTCAGGCGTCATCGGCCGCGTACACCCGCTGTCCCCCGACGAACGTCTGCAGCACACGGGTCGCGGCGATCTCCTCGTCGGGGCCGTCGAACGGATCGCGGTCGAGCACGACCAGGTCGGCCAGCTTGCCGGGCTGGATGGTGCCGGTCTCGTCGAGGTGGTTGGCGTAGGCGCTGCCGGCCGTGTACGCGGCGAGCGCCGCACCCAGGTCGATGCGCTGCTCGGGCAGGAAGACCGGCGCCGACGGCGGGTCCTCCGGCGCACGGCGGTTGACCGCGACATGCAGCGCGGCGATCGGGTCGGGGGAGCTGACCGGCCAGTCGCTGCCCGCCGCCAGGGTGGCGCCCGAGCGCAGCAGATCGCCGAACGGGTACTGCCAGGCGGCGCGCCGGGGCCCCAGGAAGGGGATGGTCAGCTCGTCCATCTGCGGCTCGTGGGCCGCCCACAGCGCCTGGATGTTCGCGGTCGCGCCGAGCCGGCGGAAGCGCGGTACGTCCTCGGGGTGCACGACCTGGAGGTGGGCCAGGTGCGGCCGGGTGTCGCGCATGCCGTTCGTCCGCCGGGCCGCCTCGACCGCGTCCAACGCCTCGCGCACGGCCCGGTCGCCCAGGGCATGGAAGTGCACCTGGAAGCCCTCCGCGTCCAGCTGGGTGACGTAGCTCCGCAGCGCCTCGGGGTCGATGAACGAGATGCCGCTGTTGTCGGAGGCACAGCCGCAGGCGGTGAGGTAGGGGGTGAGCATCGCGGCCGTGTGGTTCTCGGCGATCCCGTCCTGCATGATCTTGACGCTGGTCGCCCGCAGCCGTCCCTCGGTCAACTCGGCGCGCCGGGCGATGAGTTGGGGGATCTGTTCCTCCCCGCGCGCCCGGTCCCACCACAGCGCCCCGGTCACCCGTGCGGTGAGCTTCCCGTCGCGCCGGGCGGCCACATACGCGGGGGTGACGTCGGGCATTCCGGGGGCGTAGCCCAGCATCGCGTCCTGCCAGGCGGTCACTCCGTAGCCGTGGAGGAGGCGCTGTGCCCGGAGCAGCCCCTCGGTCTGCTCGGCGACGGTCGGGTCCGGGATCAGGCCGGCCACCAGCTGCATGGCGCCTTCCTGGAGCATGCCGGTCGGCCGGCCGTCGGCGTCCCGCTCGATCCGCCCGTCGGACGGGTCCGGCGTACTTTCGGTGAGCCCGGCCCGTTCCAGGGCGCAGGAGTTGGCCCAGCCGCCGTGGTGATCGCGGTTGACGAGGAACACCGGGCGGTCGGGGACGAGCGCGTCCAGGAACTCGCGGGTCGGCATCCCGCCGGGGAACGCTTCCATGGACCAGCCGCCGCCCGTGATCCAGGGAGTCTGCGGATGCGCGGCCGCGTATGCGCTGATCAGTTCGCGGTACGCCTCGGCGGTGACCGCAGCGCTCAGATCGCACAGCGCCAACTCCCGCCCGCCGCCGACCGGATGGACATGTGCGTCCTGGAACCCGGGGATGAGCAGCTTGCCGTGCAGATCGACGACCTCCGTGGCGGGCCCGATCAGCGCGCGGACCTCCTCCTCGTGCCCGACGGCGAGGATGCGGTCGCCGCGTACCGCCACCGCGCTCGCCCGGGTGCGCGCGGAGTCGACGGTGTGCACGGGACCGGCGAGGAACACGAGGTCCGCGGGGCCGCCCTCGGCGGAGCCGGGGGTGCGGGCGTCCGGGGTGGTGCTGAGATCCATGTGGTGATTGCTCCAGTGGTGTGGGGAGTGGGGTGTGGTGGCCGCAAGGGCTCGGGCGAGTGAGGCGAGGGGGTCGGATCGGGCGCGGGTCAGCCCTCCACGGGGCTCGGGAGCGGGCCGCCGTCCCCGTCCATCGGCAACGTGATCGCATCGGCGTCCGTCCCCCGGCCGGTGCGGAAGTACGGTGCGCGGCGTACCCACTTGGCCCAGGCGGCGGTCGCCAGGCCGGCCAGGATGAAGAGGGCGGGGAGCAGCAGCATGAACCAGCCGTTGTCCGGGCTCGCCTCGAAGTGGTCGCTCATGGTCGCGTAGTCCCAGACGAGGTAGCTGCCGAGCCCGAACAGCGCCAGCGCGCTCGCCGCCGGAACGACCACGTCCCGGAGCGCGCGCACCGCTCCGGCGCGCAGGCTGTGGCGGAAGCGCACCGCACAGGCGAGCGCGGTGAGTCCGTAGTAGAGGGCCACGGTCAGGCCGATCGAGTTGACGGCCGTGAGGATCATGTCGTTGAGCTTGGGGATGCCGACCGCGAGCACGGCGAGCAGCGCGGCGAGGGCCATGATCAGCAGGGTGCCCACGGCGGGGGAGCCGTAGCGCGGGTGCACGCGCTGCCACACCGGGCCCAGCGTCCGGTCGCGGGCCATCGCCAGCGCACCGCGGGCGGTGGGGATGACGCTCGACTGGAGGGAGGCGAAGGCGGAGCACATCAGGGCGGCCAGGGGCAGCGAGGCCCAGGGCTCCGGGGCCAGTTGGGCGCCGAGGAAGGTGAGTGCCTGCGGTCCGTTGTGCATCAGTTCCCCGGTGCTCATCACCCGCTGGAAGGCGAGCGAGCCGACGAGGAACAGACCCATCATCACCACCAGCGCGATCAGTCCGCCGCGGGCCGCGTCGGTGGAGCTGCGGGTCTCCTCGTTGACACTGAACGCGGCGTCCCAGCCCCAGTAGAAGAACACCGCCAGCACCATCCCCTGGGCCACGGCCTGCGGTGAGCCGATCTCCAAGGGGTTGAGCCAGGACAGCGAGAACGGCTGGTCACCGACGAACAGGGCGTAGCCGCAGAAGACCAGCAGGACCACATACTCGAAGATCAGCAGCCCCATCTGCAGCCGGGTCGCGGCCCGCACCCCCGTGATGGCGGTGACGGTGACGACGACCAGCGCGACCAGGCCCACGGCGGTGCTGATACCGGTCGAGGCCGGATCCAGCCGGAGCCCCCACACGCTGTACAGGCCCAGCTTGTTGAGGAACTGGAGCACGACGGAGCCGGTCACCGCCCCCGTGTACGCCATGAAGATCACGTTACCGACCAGCACCACCCAGCCGGTCAGGAATCCGGGCCAGGGGCCGATGGACCGCCCCACCCAGGTGTAGCCGCTGCCGCAGTTCGGTTCGCTGCGGTTGAGCCGGGCGTACGACAGCGCGATGCCGAGGATGGGCACAAAGGCCAGCAGCAACAGGGCGGGCGTCTGCCGGCCGGCGTACGCGGCCAGGGTGCCGATGCCGATGCCGATGCTGGTGGTCGCGGCGGTGCTCGACGCGGCGATCGCCACCCCGTCCTTCACCCCCAACGAGCGGCGCATTCTCGCCGGGCCGGGGTCCTGCTGCACTGCGGAAGGCATGGCACTCACTCCTTGGACGGCGGGCCGGACCGGTCTCGGCCCTGGGGGAACGGGAGGTGCGGGCGGGGCGGGGCAGGGCGGCGCGGGCCGGGCCCTGGATCGGGGCACGGCCGCGTCGTACGGAGGGGGTTGGTGCGGGATGCGGCACCGCGGCGGTCCGTCTATGTCCGCCGATGAAACAGGCCGTTCATTCTTGTGTCAACGGTGTTGACGTAACCTGGTGGTTAACTGGCTCCGATAAGGCCCGGGGGCCGGGGCGGAGCGAAGCGGAGGGGTTCGGCGTGGCGGAGAGCGAGCGCGTCCCGGTCGAGCGCAAGCGGCGCCGGCCGACCAGCTCAGGCGTGGTCCTGTCGGCCGATCTCATCGTCGACGCGGCATGTGAACTCATCGACGCCCAGGGGGCGCAGGCCTTCACCGTGCGCAAACTCGGCGCGGCGCTGGGCGCCGATCCCTCCGCCGTCTACCGCTACTTCCGCAACACCGAGGATCTGCTGCTGGCGCTGGCCGACCGGCTCATCGGCGAGTCCATGGCCGGCTTCACGCCCAGCGACGACTGGGCCGCCGATCTGCGCGACCTCGCACTGCGGGCGTACCGCTCCGCGCTGCGTCACCCGCAGATCGCCGTGTTCAGCACCGTCCGGGTCACCGGCCGGCCCCATGAGCAGCACGCCGTCGACACGGGGATCGGCCTGCTGCTCCGGGCCGGCTTCGACGACGCCACCGCCGTCCGGCACTACCACACCCTCGTCGACACCGCCCTCGGTCATGCGGCCGTGGACGCCGGCGTCCTGCGGCTGGCTCCCGCCCAGCGCGCGGCGGACGAACAGGCCTGGCAGGACGAGTACGGCAACCTGCCCGCGGAGGACTACCCGAGCCTGCACCGCGTACGGGAGCATCTGCCGCTCATGGGGGGCTCGGCCGTCGAGCCGGCGCTCGATCTGCTCATCGCGGCCATCCGGCAGGAGGCGGCGGAGCGGACGGGGTGAAGGGGGTGATCCGGGCATTCCGCTCATCCCGGTGTCACCATGAGGCATGCCCCTTCCACGGCTGAGGCATCTCCGGGAACGACGGGAACTCAGTCATGTCCTGGTGCTGATCCCGATCGGGATCATCGTGGCGGTCTGCACGATCGATGTCCTCGCACCGCCCGACATCCATCTGGGTCCCCTTCTCGTTGCGGCTCCCGCGCTCACCGCGGCCTTCGCCGGACCCCGTCTGACGGCGGCGATCGGAGCGCTGGCGGTAGCCGCCCAGGTGTTCATCGGTATCGCGCGCCATGTGCTGTTCACCGAGAACCTGGAGGCCCAGATCGCCGCGCTGGTGGTGGTCTCCGCGCTGGTCGTGCTCTTCACCGTCGTGCGGGACCGCAACGAGCGCCGGCTCAGGCAGAGCCGCTCGGTGGCCGCGGTCGCCCAGCAGGTCCTGCTCCGGCCGCTGCCCGTGCACAGCGGCCCGCTGGAGATCGCCTCCCTGTACTTGGCGGCCGAGGAGGAGGCGGAGATGGGCGGTGATCTGTTCGCGGTGGCACGCACCACCAGCAGCACCCGGCTGATCATCGGCGATGTCCGGGGCAAGGGGCTGCCCGCCTACAGCCATGCCGCCTTGATCCTCGGCGCCTTCCGCGCGGCCGCCCACCGCGAGGCCACCCTGCCCAGGCTGGCCATCCACCTCGACGGCGCCGTCCGCTGGGACAGCCGCCAGTGGAACAACGCGCCGGGGCCCGAGGCCGGGACGGACGCGGCGGGCGGGGCTGGGGCGGACGCGGTGGGCGCGACCGAGACCGGGATTGGGGCGGACGCGGTGGCCGCGACCGAGACCGGGACCGGGACGGACGCGGTGGACGGCTCCGCCTCGGAGGTCGGCTCCGCCTCGGAGGTCGGCTCCGTCCCCGTCCCCGTCTCCGTCCCCGTCCCCGCCACTCCGCTCCCCGGCCCCGATCCCGTCATCGACACCGACGAGACCTTCGCGACCGTGATTCTGCTGGACCTCCCCGACCGCTGGCCCGTCGTGCACACCATCACCTGTGGCCACCCGCCCCCGCTGCTGCTGCGTGACGGGCGGGTGCGCACCCTGTCGGCGGAGTGGCCCGCGCTGCCGGTCGGGCTCGGCGGGCTGCCCGGCGCCCCCGATTACGAGGTCGAGGGGTTCCCCTTCGAGCCCGGTGATCTGCTGCTGCTCTATACGGACGGGGTGAGCGAGGCCCGGGACGACAAGGGCACCTTCTACCCGCTGGTCGAGCGCGCCGCCGCCTGGAGCGACTGCAGTCCGCGGCAGGTACTACGGCAGCTGCGCACGGACCTGCTGGCGCACACCAACGGCCGGCTGGGCGATGACGCCGCCGCGGTCGCGGTGCGGCGCCTGGGCGGCGGGCCGGGCGGCGGAGTTCCCGGCACCCCCTAGCCGGCCAGGCAGCCGCCGCAGTTGTAGTACGTCACATCCCAGTGGTCGCCCTCCTTGTAGTAGACGTTCCCACTGCCGGACTTCCACTTGGAGCCGCCGATCGAGGTGAAGGTGCCGGTGATGTAGCTGGTCAGGCACGAGGAGAGGCTGAAGTCGACCTTGTAGCCGTTCCAGTGGCTGTAGGTGCCGCTCGCATGGCCGGTCTCGGTGCCGCCGGTCAGGTTGATCGCACAGCCGGTGGCGCCCTTCAGCGTGATCACGCCGTCCACGGTGGCCGAGTTGATCTGGTCGAACGAGGTGCAGCGGGGGTTGTTCCGGTCCGAGCAGCCGCCACTGGAGGACCAGCTGATGCCGGCCGCCCGGAACTTCGCGGTGGCCTGGGCATGGGTGAGCTTGGCGAACAGCCCGGGCCCGGGCCGCGGAGCCGCTCCGGCGGCGCCGGGAGCGGCGGCGTACGAGGTGGCGGCCACCCCCACCAAGGCCCCCGCCGCGAGCATGACAATCCCGAGCCCGGTCGCCGTCGTACGTCGGAGCATGGATACCTCCTGGGAGAGGGGTGAGGGCCCCGAGCGTGGCCCGGCCGGCGAGGCGCGTCAACAGGGCCGGTGGCCCCGGCAGCCCGGCCGATGATCGACGCGGCAAGGATGAATTGCATCACGCCCAGAATTACTGAACATATCGGGCATAACGCAAAGAATATTCCCCGCGTGATTTCCGAATTGCCCGCTTCTCTTGCGTTTCACTGCCTCACGCTGCGCCACCACCCCTTGCGCCTGCCGGCCCGTAGCTCCGGCCCTCACCCCCTGACGCTTCCTCAGTGCCGTCCCACTTGATAGACACGTCCGAATCATCCGCAAGTGGCATGGGACGCGCACCATGAACGACCGCAACACCTCGGAACCCCGGATACCGGAACACCGGATCTTCGAATTCGACCTCACCGCGCACGAAACCCAGCGGCGGACCGAAGTGCTCGCGGCGCTGGGCGACACCTGGGACCCCATCGCGGTGATGGAGGGTGAGGCGGACGCGTACCGGCTCCTCTACTCCGGCCTGGACGCGGAGCAGCAGGCCACGTACGACGCGCTGGTCGCCGCCGGGGTGCTGCCGGCCTCCGGGCAGGCCTGAGCATGCTGCCGCTCGACCCCACCGCCGATATCGGCCGCCGGGCCTGGGTCCCCTGCCCCAGCTGCCAGGACCATCAGGGCTGCGGAACCTGCCTCGCCGGCCGCACCTGCGCCGACCACTGGCGCTACCTGCTGTCGAACAAGGGCAGTGTGCTGCATCTCCAGTGCCCCAACTGCACCCACCTGTGGGCCTGGCAGTCGGGCTTCGGGGCCGGCGGCCGCACCGACGGCTGACGGCGCAACCACCGGCGGACCGCCACGGCCCGGCCGGACGGCCAGGGCCCGTCCCCACCCCTCCGTGCCACTCCCGCCCCTGTCACGACAGACGTCGTATCGCCTCCTGATGCGCCATCTCGAGAGCCTTGCCGGCCGCCACGGCACGATCCGGCCGCACCCCGACGCCCTCCCAGTTGGTACCCGTGACCGCATTGGTGGTCCGGGCCGTCGGCACGGTGACGGTGATGTGCTCCGTCACCGGATGCCGGCCAGTGGGGTGGGCCCCGCCCCGGGTCGTCTCACCGACCAGCTCGGCGCGCCCGAGCGCCTGCAGGGTGTACGCCACGTCCTCGCCGCCCGAGAACGTGGTCGCGCTGGTGAGGACATACACCGGACGGTCGAGATAGCGCGGCGCGGGCAGGTGCGACAGGGTCCAGAACTGCCGGGTGGAGTCGGTGGAGCGCTCGTAGATGTCATTGAGGTGCACCTGGTCGTCGGGGAAGAAATAGCTGCACCACATCGCGGCACCCTCGGGGGAGCCGCCCCGGCACTCCCGTAGATCGAGAATCAGGGCGCGGGTCTGCGCGACCAGCTCCATGGCCGCGCCGATCGCACGGGCGCCTTCCCCCGCGTCGGCTATCCGCCGGATGTCGAGACAGCCGATATTGCCGTCGAGCTGTTCGACGCGCCGGATGCCCTGGTTCTGCTCCCGCAGCAGCGCGAGAAAGGCCGCCCGGCCCGCGTCATCGTCCTCCGTCTCGGTGGACCGGGCCTCCTCCTGCCACAGCAGTCTGAGGTGCTTGTCCGGGCAGACCTCCTGCAGATGCGCCGTCACCGCCGCACAGAGCGCGGTCCCGTCCAGTGCGTCGTACTCGCCGGCTGCCAGCCGGGCGCGGATCGCCCGGTCGATCTCCACGGCGCGCTGCGGAAAGACATAGCCCGCGACGATACGGCCGAGGGCGCGGTCAATGATCTGTGCGTTGCCGGTCACGGTGGGGCCTCTCGATTCGGGTCGTTGCCCGCTGCCGGGGTCGGTACGGGCGGTCTTCGCGTTCCGGTGCGCCGTTCCCGTGCGCGGTTCCGGTGCGCTGCGCCGGACGTCGGGCGGCGGTAGCGTGCGGTGCATGGAGCTGCAAGCACGATCGCTTTGGCTGTTGACCGAGCCGCTGCATGCCGTCTGCTACTTCGACGAGCGGTGCCGCGACCTGGGTAAGGATCTCGGTCTCAAGGGTTTCTGGATGGGGTATTTCGCCTCGCGCACCGCTCCCTTGGGGGCCGTGGAACCCGCGCCGGCCACGGCCGTCCTCGGCGTCTTCGCGCCGGGGATGGTTGCCCGTGCGCTGCCGGCGGCCTGGAGCATCGTCGCTCCGGCGCATGTGCTCGACGAGCGCGGCAGCCGAGCGGCCCACGCACTGCGCCGGGTCGACCCCGAGCTGGAGCACACAGCGGCCGAGCTGCTGCCCCCGCTCCAGACGATCGTCGACGATGCGCCGGCCACCGCACGGCCCCTGTTCGCCGCCAACCGCGCGCTGTGCGATCACGCCGACCCCGTCGAGCGCTTGTGGCAACTGACCACCGCCATCCGGGAGTTCAGAGGCGATGCGCACCACGCCGTGCTCGCCGACGAGGGCTTGGACGGATGCGAGGCATTGGTTCTGGCCGCCGCGTCCGGTCGCGTACCCAAGGACACCATGCGGGAGGACCGCGGCTGGAGCGAGGAGGAGTGGGCCGCCGCGACGGACCGGCTGCGCTCCCGTGGCCTCGTGGACGCTCACGGCGACGCGACCGGCCATGGCCGGCAGGAACGGGAGCGCATCGAGAAGGCGACCGACCGGCTGGCCGGCCGACTGCTGCGCGCGCTGCCCGAGGCGGAGACCGAGGCGCTGCTGCAGGGCCTGGAACCGGTGGTCCGGCGCATCCTGGCCGCCGATGTCCTCCCCTTCCCCAACCCGATCGGCCTGCCCCACCTCGACGAGCCCGTACGACGCGACACCGGCTCCTAGCCGAGCCGCTTGCTCGCCTCCCTGAGCTTCTGGGCCAGATCCATCGTGTCGGAAGCGGGCGGCACCTGGACCGTGACCGGCTTGTCGGCGTCGAAGAACCGTATGGTCACGTCCAACGGCCCCTGGGCCGCCCGCGCACGCTCCCGGACCTTCACCGTGCGGTCGCCGGGGCCGACCCAGAGGTCGAGGTGCAGCTCGCTCACCCCGAGCTGCTGGTACTGCTCGACGACCTTCGTGCGGCGCCCGGCGTCCAGCGGGCTCTTCTCGGCCCGCTCTTTCGCCGGCTCCGCCACGTCGACCGCGCCGGCGTAATGCGTCGTCCGCACCCCGTCGACGGTCTCCTCACCGACCTTCTTGACGTCATCGGACTCGGAAAGCAAAGACACTTGCGCCGCCGGGTCCTGGTCGGCCTGTCGCAGCATGCCCCCGAAACCGCCGGCGTCCGTGTCCTCCAAGGCGAACTTGAGCCAGTGCCTGCCGCCCAGCAGGGCAGCCGCCCGCCCGCCCCCGCCGAGATACCCCGCGTCCCCCACGAGCCGCACCGAGAACTCGCCCTCCTGCGCGCCCCCGGACGCCGTCATCCGCATATCGGCGGCACGCGGGCGGAGGCGGAACGACGCCGTGCCCTTTACGGTCCCCTGGCCGGGGACCTTGCCGGAGACGCGATATGACAGGGAGTTGAGCTCAGCTCCCTTCTTGACGGCCTTCTGCACCGCGGCCACCGTTGTTTTGTCGGGGCGAACCGGCGCGCCGGAGCGGCCATCGGGCGAGCCGTCCGCGGTGCAGGCCGCCGTGCCGCACAGCACGGCGCCGGTCAGCAGCGCCCCGACGACGCGGGACGAGATACGGGAGCGGTGAGCCACGGTCCCCCCATGAACACCTGGAAATCGGAAGATGGACTGATCGGGACAGTAGCTCACGGCACTGACAATCCGCGCTGCGGAGGCACGCGGGCCTGTGGCCAGGGCATATGACGTCGCATCGGGTCCGGACGCATCGGAAGCCAAGCACCCAAGACGATTTTCATCTGGTGGTTCGATGGGTGCTTTGGGGTGCTTTGCTGAGCCAGATCGGGACACCTGCGCGCAAGAGGCGTTGAATGAGTATGGATCCTAGAGAGTTGTGGGACCGCAACGCCGTGCTGGCAGAAGCGTTTTGCCTGGGTGACGAGCGTGTGCGCGAGGCGCAGGCCAGGCTTGACGAGGCCCAGGCCGACCGGTCGCGGGTTCTGGCGGCATTCGCGGTGACGGTGGGCAGTACCGGCGCGGTGGCCGGTCTGTTCGGTTTGAACGAGCGGGAAGTGCGGATCGCCCGGCGGACGGTGGGCAAGGAGGACGCCCGCGCCGTCGCCGATGAATTGCTGGCGGCCGCCACACCCGCCGCGTCCCGGGAGTCCGAGGAGGCCACCCCGGCACCGGAGCCCACGGCCGATTATTCCCACCAGAACCCGTCCGCCGGCACGCGCCCCGCCGGCGCCACCCGCGAGGCCACCGGCGGCGTGGGGGCGTCCGAGCAGACCTGGTCCCCGGCGATGGACGCGGTGCTCATCGGCAGTTGGCAGACCGGGGTGGATCTGCGGGAACTTGCCGCTGAATTCGGGCTCGACCTCACCCGCCTGGTCACCCGGGCCCAACAGCTCTCCGCCCAGGGGCGGTTCTATCCGGGACCGGCGGAAACCCATGCGGGACGCCACCGGCGCGGCGCCGGCGATGTGCATGAATCCGAATACACCATCCCCGCACAGCAGACGGCCTCCTGGAACGCCGCGCCCTCGGGACACCCCATGGCGTCCGCCTGGCACACCGGCTCGATGCCGTCCACGGAGTCCGTCCCGGACATGGCCGCCCTGGCTTCCGAATGGGACAGCGCTCTCGCCCCGTGGGGTACCCTCGCGCCCTCGCACGAGGAGCCCGCGCCCGCCCATCAGCCCTGGGCCCAATATCACCTGAGTTCCTGATACCACCTCGGTTCCTGACGGAGCCCGATTCGATTGCGATACGTACGTACCCTGCCTCGCAGGCCGTCATCGGCCCGGCCCGGGACGGCGCGTCCCCGCCCGGATTCCCCGGCGCGGGGACGAGGAGAAGGGAGCAGGCCGCAGCCATGGCGACGAACGAAGCGGGGGCGGGCGCGCCGCACGGTCCAGGGGGAGTGCTGGAGGGGAAGGTGGCGCTGGTGGCCGGCGCCACACGAGGGGCCGGGCGGGCGATCGCGGTGGAACTCGCCCGCGCGGGCGCCGTCGTGTACGCGACCGGGCGCAGCAGCCGGACCGCCGGACGGTCGGAGATCAACCGGCCGGAGACGATCGAGGAGACCGGTGAGCTGATCACCGCGGCCGGGGGCACCGGGACGGCCCTGCGGGTGGACCACCTCGACAGCGACCAGGTCCGCGACCTCGTCCGGCGCATCGACCGGGACCACGGCCGCCTGGATGTCCTCGTCAACGACATCTTCGGCGGCGACACTTACGCCCAGTTCGGCACGACCCTGTGGGAGCACGACCTCAGCGGCGGGCTACGGATGCTGCGCATGGGCATCGACACCCATGCGATCACCAGCCATCACGCGCTGCCGCTGCTCATCCGGCGCCCCGGCGGGCTGGTGATCGAGATGACCGACGGGACCGCGGAGTACAACGCCGCCTACCGCCACCACGAGGGCTTCTACTACGACCTGGTCAAGGCGGCGGTGCAGCGGATGACGCTGGCCCAGAGCCATGAACTCGCGCCGCACGGTGCCTCCGCCGTCGCCGTGACCCCCGGATGGCTGCGCTCGGAGAAGATGCTGGAGGCCTTCGGTGTCACCGAGGACAACTGGCGCGATGCGACCGTCAACGTGCCGCATTTCTGCATCGCCGAGTCCCCGGTCTATGTCGCCCGGGCGGTTGTCGCGCTCGCCGCCGACCCGGACGTCGCGCGCTGGACGGGCAAGGTCGTCTCCAGCGGGCAACTCGCCCCCCTGTACGGGTTCACCGACACCGACGGCACCCGGCCGGACTGCTGGCGCTACCTCGTCGAGGTCCAGGACCGGGACCTCCCCGCCGACGACACCGGCTATCGCTGACGGTTCCTGCGGGGCGACGGCGGAGGAGGTCCGTGCCCGTTCTAACCCGCCGTCTCGCCCGCGTGCGGCGTCAGTGCCCCTGCCGCGACCAGGGCGAACAGGGCTATGCCCAGGAGGATGCGGTAGATGACGAAGGGCATGAAGGACTTGTTGGAGATGAACTTCATGAACCATGCGATCACTGCATAGCCGACGACGAAGGCGATGACCGTGGCGAAGACGGTGGGGCCCCAGGAGACATGTCCCTCGCCGGCGTCCTTGAGCTCGTAGACGCCGGAGGCCAGTACTGCCGGGATGGCGAGGAGGAAGGAGTAACGGGCGGCGGATTCGCGGGTGTAGCCCATCAGCAGACCGCCGCTGATCGTGGCGCCGGAGCGGGAGACGCCGGGGATGAGCGCCATGGCCTGGCAGACGCCGTACAGGAGACCGTCCTTGACGCTGAGGTCGGTGAGGGTCTTGCGCTGCTTGGCGGCGCGGTGCCGGCCGCCGGTCTCGTCGCGGGCGGCCAGCCGGTCGGCGATGCCGAGGACCACACCCATGACGATGAGGGTGGTGGCGATCAGCCGCAGATCGCGGAACGGGCCCTCGATGGCGTCCTTGAGTGTGATGCCCAGCACACCGATCGGGATCGAGCCGACGATCACCAGCCAGCCCATCTGGGCGTCATGATCGTGCCGCAGCTCCCGGTTGAAGAGGGAGCGGGACCACGTCGAGATGATCCGCCCGATGTCCTTGCGGAAGTAGATGATGACGGCCGCTTCGGTGCCTATCTGCGTGATGGCGGTGAAGGCCGCACCGGGGTCCTGCCAGCCGGCGAACGCCGCGGTCAAACGGAGATGTGCGCTGGAGGAGATGGGCAGGAACTCGGTCAGCCCTTGGACAAGTCCGAGGACGAAAGATTCAAACCAAGACATGGAAAATACGCTATCCAAGGGTGATCAAGCGCTGACCTGCGCGAGACGGGAGAAAGCGGACAGTGGCGGCGGATGCGGATCACCGCCGACCCGGGCAGCGTAACGTCCGAAGATGTCCGGGCGGCCAAAGGGGCCTGGACGTACCGTGCCCGCCCGCTGCGGCCGCTGCGGAATCCGTCGCCCGCCCCACCGCGTTCAGCGGCCGCGCAGCGTCTTCCGTTTGCGCCAGGCCACCACCAGTGCGCCCAGAGCGCTGACGGCGATGAAGCCCAGGGCGAGGAGGAACACCGGCGAGGTGGGCGTCGAGGCACGCGCGCCGGCGACGGCATACGCCGCGGTGTTCGGGATGCTGCCGAGCGCCGTCGCGAGGAGGAAGGGGAACCAGCCCATCCGGGAGACCGCGGCGCAGTAGTTCGTGGCGCAGAACGGCAGGCCGGGGAAGAGCCGGAGGGCCAGCATCGAGCGGAAGCCGTGCTCGCTCAACTGCCGGTCGGCGGCCGTCAGCCAGCGGGCGCGCAGCAACGGTCGCAGGGCGTCCTGCCCGAGGAGCCGGCCGAGCCCGAACGCCAGCCCGGCGCCGAGCACCGTCCCGGAGAGGGCGGCGGCCAGTCCGGCCTGGCTGCCGAAGAGGGCGCCAGCCGCGAGGTTGAGGACCGGGCGCGGCACGAACGCGGTCGTGCACCCGCCGTATGCCAGCGCGAAGACCAGGAGGGCGGCCGGGCCGGACAGCCGGCCGGGCCGGCCCCCGGTGAGGAGGTGCTGCGGCTGCCACAGCAGCGTCGCGGCCGCGGCACAGGCCAGCAGGGTCAGCAGCAGCCCGAACCGGGCCCAGGGGGAGAACAGCACACGCGTGCAGCGCGCGGCGAGGCCGTCGGGCGTTGCGGCGGGCGGGAACATCCGGGGAGCGTAACCGACAGCGGCGCCAAGAAGCCGTCATCCGGCCCGCACGCCCCCGGGCCGAGCGCGTCGCCGTATCGCCCAGTCCCCGGACGGGGTGATCGGTGCATCCGATGACGTGTGTGCCGGGCGATACCACGTCCCGGATGAGGCGGGCCGCCGTGCCGCCGCCGGGCCGCGCCGGAGGCCGGATAAATCGTTCGACGCCGGGGCGGCCGACCGGCACCATATGACGCATGTCCCGGCACGCCTTCCTCGCGCTCCCGTCCGCAGTCGCGGACGCGCCGAAGGCTGCCGTCGACCTCCTCGCGGCCCTCGCCGCAGCGGTCTTCGCACCCGCAGATGCCGCCTCGGCCGCAGCGGCCACCGCTGTCGCCGCAGCCGGCGTCCCGACCGCCGCGGCCACCGACGGCGCACGAAGCTGACCCTCTCCGGATCGTTCCGGCGGACCCCGCAGGGGGAGGGTCGGCCGGGTTCAGGGGTCCCCACGGCGCCAAGTCGCCGTTCTCACCGCATTGTTGCGAGGAAGAACACCATGCCCAAGACGGCATATGTGCGCACCAAGCCGCACCTGAACATCGGCACCATGGGCCACGTCGACCACGGCAAGACCACCCTGACCGCGGCCATCACCAAGGTCCTCAGCGACCGGGGGAGCGGGACGTTCGTGCCGTTCGACCGGATCGACCGGGCCCCGGAGGAGGCCGCCCGCGGCATCACCATCAACATCTCGCATGTCGAGTACGAGACCGGCACCCGGCACTACGCCCATGTCGACATGCCCGGCCACGCCGACTTCATCAAGAACATGGTGACCGGCGCCGCGCAGCTCGACGGCGCGATCCTGGTCGTCTCCGCGCTCGACGGGATCATGCCGCAGACCGCCGAGCATGTGCTGCTCGCCAAGCAGGTGGGCGTCCGGCACATCGTCGTGGCCCTCAACAAGGCCGACGCCGGCGACCCGGAGCTCACCGACCTGGTGGAGCTGGAGGTGCGTGAACTGCTCAGCGCGCACGGCTATGACGGGGATCACGTCCCCGTCATCCGGGTCTCGGGGCTGCGTGCCCTGCAGGGCGACCCGCGCTGGACACAGGCGATCGAGGCGCTGCTGGACGCTGTGGACACCTATGTCCCGACGCCCGAGCGCTATGTCGACGCGCCGTTCCTGCTGCCGGTGGAGAACGTGCTGACCATCACCGGGCGCGGCACGGTCGTCACCGGAGCCGTCGAGCGCGGCACGGTGCGGGTCGGCGACCGGGTCGCGGTGATCGGCGCGGAGACCGAGACGACGGTCACCGGGCTGGAGACGTTCGGCAAGCCCATGGAGTCCGCCGAGGCGGGCGACAATGTCGCGCTGCTGCTGCGCGGTCTGCACCGTGACCAGGTGCGACGCGGGCATGTCGTCGCCGCGCCGGGCAGCGTCACACCGCGGCGCCGCTTCACCGCCGAGGTGTATGTGCTCTCCACCGAGGAGGGCGGCCGCCGGACGCCGCTGTCCACCGGCTACCGGCCGCAGTTCTACCTCCGCACCGCGGACGTGGTCGGCGACCTCGACCTCGGCGAGCGGGGCATCGCCCGTCCCGGCGAGACGGTGACGGTGTCGGTCGAACTGGGCCGGGAGGTGCCGCTGGAGCGGGGTCTGGGCTTCGCCATCCGGGAAGGCGGCCGGACCGTCGGCGCGGGCACGGTGCGCACCGTCGAGGACTGAAACACCGCAGGTCATCAGGCTGCGCCCGGCGCCTCTTCCAGGTGCCGGGCGCAGCTGGCCGCTGTCCCGGCGACGAACGGGGTGCGAGACTGCTCGCCACGGATGACGAGGGCGATCCGGCCGCGCCGTACGGGGCGGCCGGTCGGCCGGGAGGCGAGAGGGAGAGCCCATGGCGGGTACGGCACTGGTCCTGGGCGGCGGCGGGCTCACCGGAATCGGCTGGGAGATCGGCATGCTCGCCGGTCTCGCCGAGGCGGGCATCGACCTCACCGACGCCGATGTCGTCATCGGCACCTCCGCCGGATCGATCGTCGGCGCCCATCTCACCTCCCGGCAGCTGCCCCTGGAGGAGATGTACGAACGCCAGCTCGCCGTACCGGAGGCCCGCTCGGCCGCCCGTATGGGCACGGCCGCCCTGGCCCGGTTCGCGGCCATCGCGCTGCGCTCGCGGGACACGGTCTCCTTCGGCGTACGGATGGGGAAGCTGGCGCTCGCGGCCCGTACCGTCACCGAGGCGGAACAGCGCACGGTGATCGCCCGGACCCTGGGGCTGACCGACTGGCCGGCGCGTCGGCTGGTGGTCACGGCGGTGGACGCGGCGACGGGCGAGCGGACCGCCTTCGACGACACGAGCGGGGTGGGGCTGCTCGACGCGGTGGGCGCGAGCTGCGCGGTCCCCGGCATCTATCCGCCGGTCACCATCGACGGCACCCGCTGGATCGACGGCGGGGTGCACTCCACCGCCAACGCCGATCTGGCCTCCGGATACGGCCGGGTGGTGGTGGTCGCGCCGATGGCGGCCTCCGGCGGGCCGATCGCCGGACCGCGGGCGCAGGGCGAACGGCTGGTGCGCGGAGGCGCCCGGGTGTGTGTGATCACCCCCGACCGCGCGGCCAGGTCGGCGTCCGGCCGTAATGTCCTCGATCCCGCCAAGCGCGCGGACGCGGCCCGTGCGGGGCGCCGTCAGGCAGCCGTGCACGCGGCGGAGATCCGGCGGGTCTGGTCGGACTGACCGGCCGGCCGGTACCCGCGGTGACCGGGGCCGGGGCGCCGGGGCCGCACCGGCACAATGGGACGGTGGACGAAGCACCCGAGCCGATACCCGTCACCCGGACCGTGGACTGCGGCACCGCCAAGCTGCTGCCGGACGTCGACCGGCCCCGCGCCTGGCTGCTGACCGTGGACGGCGCACCGCAGTCGTACGTGGATCTCGACGCGCCCGCGCATCTGGAGTTCGAGTACGTGCGCCGGCTGGCACACGTCCTGGACGAGGCGGCCGAACCGGGGCGGCCGCTGGACGTGCTGCATCTGGGCGGCGGAGCGCTGACCCTGCCGCGCTACCTCGCCGCCACCCGTCCGCGCTCCCGGCAGGACGTCGTCGAGGCCGACCGCGGGCTGCTCGCCCTGGTGACGGAGCAGCTGCCGCTGCCCGAGGACTGCGGGATCACCGTGCATGCCGAGGACGCCCGTACGGTGCTGGAGGCGGCGCCGGAGGACAGCGCCGATGTCATCGTGGCGGATGTCTTCGGCGGGTCGCGGGTGCCGGCCCAGCTCACCTCGGTGGAGTACGCACGGGTCGCCGCGCGGGTGCTGCGGCCGGACGGCTGCTATGCGGCGAACCTCGCGGACAGCGCGCCGTTCGGCTTTCTGCGCGGCCAACTCGCCAATTTCGCCACGGTCTTCGAGCATCTCGCGCTGATCGCCGAGCCCTCGGTGCTGCGCGGCCGCCGCTTCGGCAACGCCGTGCTGCTCGCCTCGCGCGCGCCGCTCCCCGTCGCCGCCCTGGCCCGGCGGACGGCCGGCGACGCCTTTCCGGCCCGGGTCGAGCACGGCACGGCGCTGCGGCGGCTGATCGCGGACGCGGTACCCGTACGCGACGCCGAGGCGGTGGCGTCCCCGGTGCCGCCGGACGGCGCGTTCAGCGTGGGCTGACCCCGGCCCGCTCCGGCGTGGCGGCGCCGCGACCGGTCACTCCGCTCCCGCGGTGTCCGGTGCGGCCGTCTCGGCGGCGGGGGAGGCCGGTGCCCCGGCGGCCGGCTCCGTCTTCGGACGACGCGTCAGACGCCGCACATCGGGCACGCACAGCACGGCCGCCGTCAGCAGCACGATCACCGCCGAACAGCCCCACAGCGCGGCCGTCCGCCCGATGAGGTCCTGTACGGGGCCGGCCAGCGCGGTGGCCGGCGGGACCATGGCCAGCGACCCGAGCCAGTCGTAGGACGAGACCCGGGAGAACTTCTCCTCAGGGATCTCCTGGTGCAGCGCCATCATCCACATCACCGCGAAGACCTCGACCGCGATGCCGGTGCCGAACATGATCGCTGTGAGTCCGGCCACGGGCAGGGGAACGGCGAGCGCGGCGGACGGGAGGGCGAGCGGGAAGACGCACAGCGCACCGGTCAGCAGCATGCGGCGTGGTCTGACCCGGGCCATCAGCAGGGCGCCGCCCACGGTGCCCACACCGAACGCGGCCAGCGCCAGCCCCCAGGGGCCGGGGCCGCCCAGGTGCTGCTCGGCGACCAGGGGCCCGTACACGGCCTCGGCGGCCGACACCACCGCATTGACGAGGGAGAACTGCACCACCACCGCCCACAGCCAGGGCCGGGAGGCGACCTCCCGCCAGCCGTCCCGCAGATCGTGCAGTATCCCGCCGCCGGGGGCCCGCTCGGGGACCCCGCTGACGTCGAGGAAGGCGCGCAGCGCCGCCGCGAGGGCGAAGGCGGCGGAGTCGACGGCCAGCACCCAGCCGGGCCCGACCGCGGCGACCAGCGCGCCGCCCAGCGCCGCGCCGCCGATGTTCGCGCCGTTCATGCCCATGCGGTACACGGCGAAGGCGCGTCCCGCCTGGTCGCCGGAGACGCTGGCGAGCACCATGCCCTCGGAGGCCGGAGCGAAGAACGCCTGCCCGGTGCTGCCGAGCGCGGCCAGCAGCGCCATCTGCCACAGCTGTGGCTCCCCGGCCAGTACGAGCAGCGCGAACAGGCCTTGGGAGACACAGCTGAGGGCGTTCGCCGCGACCATGACGCGATGCCGGGGGAGCCGGTCGGCGACCGCGCCGCCGATCAGCAGGAAGAAGATCAGCGGGATCGTCCGCGCGGCGGCGACCAGGCCGACATCGGTGGCGGAGCCGCCGGCGGCGAGCACCGCGAAGGCGGTCGCGATCAGCGCGCCGGAGCTGCCGAGGTTCGCGATCACCGTGGCGCCGGTGAGCAGCAGATAGTTGCGCCCCGCCCATGGGGGGACGGTCCTCACCACGACCGTACCGGCCGGGAAGGTGCCGTGGCGGACCGCTTCCGGCTCGGGTCGTCCGGCCGGTGCACGGGGTGTGCCGGGCACATCACCCGCCCGTCTCCGCTGTGTTGCTGTCCTGGCCACATGGGCGTCAACGATAAGGCGGGCGGGGCACGGGCGGCACCGGGATATCGCCCGGCGTCCGCCGAAGAGCCGGCCCATGAAGCGGCCGGCTCTTCCCACCTAAGCTACCGCTAGGTAACATGACCTCATGTCCTCCGAGACCCTGCCGTCGATCGGCGAAATGATGGCGGCATCCGTGCCGATGGCCCGCACCCTGAACCTCGACTTCGCCGAGACCACCGCCGAGCGCGCCGTGGTCCGCATGCCCGACCAGCCGGACTTCCACAACCACGTCGGCGGTCCGCACGCCGGTGCGATGTTCACCCTCGCCGAGTCGGCGAGCGGCGCCATCGTGATGGCGGCCTTCGGTGACCAGCTCGGCCGCGCGGTGCCCCTGGCGGTGCGCGCCGAGATCGGCTACAAGAAGCTCGCCATGGGGCCCGTCACCGCCACCGCGGAGCTGGGCCGCCCGGTGGCCGAGGTCGTCGCCGAGCTCGACGCCGGAGAGCGTCCGGAATTCCCCGTGAACATCGCCATCACCCGCGAGGACGGCGCGGTGACCGGCGAGATGAGCATCGTGTGGACCCTGCGCCCCAATAAGTGAGCCGCTCCCCTGTGGGGCTCTCATGGCCCGCCGTGCACCGCGCGGCGGGCCGTCGTCGCGTCCGGGCGCCAGATGTTGCACACCGCACGTGGATTCGGTCTCCGGGCGGCCCGATCGAGTAGGCTTCCCGGGCGCGCTGCGGTGCGCCAGGGGATCGACCGGCGCGACGTCACGGACGCCGGCCACGGCCGCCCACGGGGGCCCTACACCAGCGGAGGAATCGGCGTTGCACATCCAGGAGTGGCTCGAGTCGGTACCGGCCGTGAGCGTGTACCTCCTGGTGGGGGTGGTCATCGGACTGGAGAGCCTGGGTATTCCGCTGCCCGGCGAGATCGTCCTCGTCAGTGCGGCGATTCTCGCGGCGACCCAGGACCACATCAATCCGTACGTGCTGGGTGCCTGTGCCACCGCCGGCGCGATCATCGGTGACTCCATCGGGTATCTGATCGGACGCAAGGGGGGCCAGCCCCTGTTGCAGTGGGCCGGCCGCAAGTTCCCCAAGCACTTCGGCCCCGACCATGTCGCGATGGCCGAGGCGAAGTTCGACAAGTGGGGTATGTGGGCGGTCTTCTTCGGCCGTTTCGTCGCACTGCTGCGCATCTTCGCCGGACCGCTCGCCGGTGTCCTGAAGATGCCGTACTGGAAGTTCCTGATCGCCAACGTCCTCGGCGGCATCGTCTGGGCCGGCGGTACGACCGCGCTGATCTACAGCGTCGGCATCGTCGCCGAGTCCTGGCTCAAGCGCTTCTCCTGGCTCGGACTGGTCGCCGCCCTGCTGTTCGGCGTCGGCTCCTTCATCCTCATGAAGCACCGGGCGAAGAAGGCCGCCGCCGCGCGCGAGGTGGAGGAGAGCCCGGTCGTCGCGACGGTCGACTGACCGCGCGCCACTTCATACGGCGTGTACCCGTGAGCCCCAACTGCCCCTGAACGCGGGCGGTTGGGGCTCACGGGCTATGTAACTCGACCACAGGTCAGGGTCGTTCGGGCCGGTCGCGGCGCGATGTCCGCCTCAGGTCATCAGCCAGACGTCGGGTCCGCCGTCCCGCCATTCGAAGAGGCCGGTGTCGTCCCACACGAAGGTCGTGGTGCAGAAACCGGCCCGGCGCAGGATCGCGGCCACGTCACCAGGGCGCAGCGCTCGTCCCAGATCCTGTCCGTAGAGCGTCACACGGCGACCGCCTGTACAGGGCGGATGCACGATCACGGGGGCACGCTTCATATCCCCAGCATGCGACCGGCCCGCCGCCCCCGCATCCCGAGCGCGAGCGGTCCGTCACACAGCGTGGCTATCCATTGGGGCGGCCACCGGCCGCCCCGGCCCTCAAGGCCCCGCCCGCAGGCGTGAGAAGAACGGCTGCGGCGGGACGTCCGGCCCGCCGGGCCGCCACCACGGGTCCTCCTCGTCACGGTCCGGCAGCGGCTCACCGCCGCGCACCTCATGTCGCAGACCGGCCAGCATGTGGTGGGCGCCGGCGATGAACAGCGGGTCACCGATGAGCTCTTTGGCCGCCAGTGCCGTACGGCAGGCCCGCAGTGCCGCCGCCGGCTCCCCATGGACGCGCTCGGTCGCCGCACAGGCATAGAGGACCGTCGAGTACAGCCAGAAATCGCCGTCCGAGTGCCGGGCCTCCCAGGCACGACGGGCCGCCGCCCGGGCCCGCTCCGCGTCGAGCGACGACAGGGCGACGGCGAGCAGTGCCCAGCTGTGGGCGGGCCCCGGCCCGAACCACGGATCCCTGGAGCGGTGCCGGGCCGCCTCCTCCAGACAGGCCACCGCCGCCGCGGTGTCCCCGCGGTACAGCGCCAGTACGCCGTGCGCATGCGCGATACGGGCCAGCCCGTCGGAGTCCGCGTGCATCACGGCCGCCGTCCAGGCCTGGTCGAGCAGTGCCTCCGCGGCGCCGGGCGCATGCTCCTGCGCCGCGAGATAGCCGGCCAGCCACAGCGCCCGGGCCCGCAGCGCGGTGTCGTCCCGGGAGAGCAGCAGCAGCCGGTCCAGATGCGCCCGCCCCTCGCGGCGGAAGCCACAGGCCGCCCAGTGGAACCACAGCGACACCGCGATCTCCAGTGCGCCGAGCGCATCCTCCGCGTCTTGCGGGGGCCGGGTCAGCGCCGCGTCGAGGTTGGCCTGTTCGTCCTCCACCAGGCGCACGGCGACCTGCTGATTCGGTCCCTGCCAGGCGATCTGGGCCTCGGCCGCGAGCGCCGCACAGGCCTGCCGGAACCGTCGCAGCGCCGCGGACTCCTCGCCCGCCTCGCGCAGCTGTGTCCGTCCGAAGTCGCGGGCCGCGCGGGGGAGTCGGTAGCGCGGTGGCAGCGCCGCCCCGGTGTCGTCCTGCGCGCCGCCGGCGTCCCGTACGCGCTCGATGACCGAGGCGGTGAGGAGCCGTTCCAGCGCACCCTCGACCGCTGCCGCAGGAACGTCACAGCTGGTGCAGACACAACCGGCGAGCCAGGGATCGAAATCGCCGGGCAGCACCGAGAGCCTCGCCCAGACCCGCCGGTCGGTGGGCGAGCAGAGGGCGTAGCCCGCGGCCTGCGCGGCGTAGAGCGAGGTGTGCCGTACGGTCGCCGCCGGCCCGGACCAGAACAGCGGACCGTCCGACCCCACCTGCGCCGCGAGCTGCGGCAACGACATCCGGTCCAACTGCTGCGCGGCCAGCGCGATCGCCAGCGGCGAGCCCTCCAGCGCCTGGCACACGGCGACCAGGAGCTCCGGTGCGGCGGCTCCGGTCCGTGCGGCCAGCAGCTCGACGGCCGGCCCGGCGATCCCCTCGCCCAGCGTCACCGGAAGCGGTGCGATCTCGACGATCCGCTCCTCGGGCAGCCCGAGGACACCGCGTGCGGTCGCCACGATGCGCAGCGACGGATCGGCCCGCAGCAGTTGCCGCACGAGCTGTGCGCACTCGTCGCGCAGCGGGTCGCAGTCGTCCAGCAGCACGGTCGCGCGAGACTGCCGGCAGTGTGCGGCGAGCGCGGCAATCGCCGTATCGTCCGCCGGAGAAGGCCCTGTTGGGGTATCCGTCCGCCCCGTCCGGCCGCACACCGGTTCGCCGACGCAGGACGGGGCGGTCCGCCGGACGAGGGCCGTCGCGGTGTCCCGGCGGGCGCTGTCCGCCGACTGTGCCGCCCGCAGCAGCGTCGCCGGCAGCCCGCCCTCGGCCGGACCGTCCCAGCAGCCGACCCGGAGGATCGTGCCGTCGTGCCGGGCGGTGTGCTCCTCCAAAACGGCGTGGGCCAGCATGCTCTTGCCCACTCCCGCGGGTCCGGTCAGCGTCACGAGTGGCGCGCTGCCCAGCAGCCCGGACACCAGCTCATGCTCAACGGCCCGTCCCACTACGCCGGGCAGTGGCCGGCGGTCGACCCTCGCGGTCATCGGTCATCCCCAACCACGGCACAGCGCCGCGCCCTTCGGAATTGGGAACCAACCTTGCCAGAACCGACCGTCCGGTAAACAACCCGTGGCCTCATCGAACGAGGGAAACACGGCCGGTGTACTTGACGTGCAGGGACGTCTCCGTGCGGAGCCGGGAGCACGGACCACCAGGTCAGCGTGGCCGGGGTCGGGATCGGGGGCACTGCGGACGATCTTAAAGTGGTGTCTTTCGACCGGTGACGCGGTGGCAGCGTGGCTGCCCGCGGCCGGTCCAAGTAACCGAGGAGAACGTCCCGATGAAGTGCCTGCGTGTCCGCGCTGCGGTGAGTGTGGTGGCTCTGGGGCTGCTGGCCGGTTGCGGCGACGGCAGGGACTTCGTGGACGCGTCGAGCGTGCCGCGGCTGCCGGCCCATGCCGCGGACGCCCTCAACGGACAGCCCCGGGTGGTGCCGCCCCGCGGACCGCGCTCGTCCTTCACGACGTTCCGTACGACCGGGGAGGACGGCACCCGGGTCGTGACGACGAAGTGGCACGGCCGCAAGTCCGGTTTCACCGGCGATATATGGGCCTGGGTGCCGCCCCAGTACCACCAGGCGCGGTACGCGGAGAGCGGCTTCCCGGTGCTGATCGCGCTGCCCGGCGCCTACGGGTATCCGTTCAACTACTGGGCCGGGGAGGCCTTCGCGCTGGAGGAGCGGATCGCGGAGTGGTCGCGGCAGGGCAAGACGTTGCCGTTCATCGTCGTGATGCCGGTGCTCAATCCGGGCAGGACGTACTACGACGGCAGCGACATCCCGGGGCAGCCCAAGATGGGCACCTGGCTGACCGAGGACGTACCGGACTTCGCGCGGGCCAACTTCCGTACGTACGACAGCCGTGACGGCTGGGCCTTCATGGGGTCCTCGTCCGGAGGCTTCGCCGCGCTGAAGGCCGTCCTGAAGGAGTCGCAGAAGTTCAAGGCGGCCGTCGTCAACGGCCCTGATACCGCGCCGGATTCACCGCTGTGGCAGGGACATCCGGCCGCGATGCGCGCCAATGACCCACGCCACCTGGCGCGGCAGCTGGCCGCCCGCAACGGCCTGCCGGTCCATCTCGCCTTCGAGCTCGGCAGCAGGGAGGCGGCGGTGCCCGATGTGAAGCGCTTCATCAGGGACTACACCGGCGGGCCGGTCCACGCCACGCTCTTCGAGATACCGGACGGCGTGCACAGCGGGCACACCTACATCCAGCGGATGGCCGACTCGCTGCACTGGATCAGCGCGCAGATGCAGGGCCCCGTACCGTCCGTGTGACACACCGTCGCCTGGCCGGACGCACCACAGGGGGGCTCCTGTTGCCGAAACCGGGCCACCGGCAAGAATTGTCCGTGACCCGGCACGGTGGGCACGGCCGGTGTCCGATGTGTGCCCATGGGAAGGAGAACTGTGCGGAATCTGCGAGCTGTCGGCCTGGTGCTGGCCGGTACGGCTCTGCTGGCAGGGAGCCTCACGGCGGGCAGCCGGTGGCTGACGGACCGGGACACGACCAGCGAGGTGGACGGGGTGTCCGACACCGTTCCGCGCGACGAGGTCGCCCGCTCGATCTCGGGCCATCTGTCGCTGCCGGTGATCCCCAGGGGACCGCGCTCGGTCGACTGCGCGAAGGACCTGCGTGCCGTCAAGGGGGCCCGGACCCGCTGTACGGCCCACTACCTGCGGGGGACCGACCGGGACATGACCGTGCGGGTCGTCCGGGTCCGCGGCGGCGAGATCACCTATGTCCATGACGCGCCACATCGCTGATCTTTGCTGACGCTCCTGCGCGTTGCGTTCGCTATGTCGCGGGGCCGTGCATCAACGGTCCGTCAGGATGCGGTCCGTCCGGTTGCGCCGCCAGGACCGGCATCAACGCCCAATGGCCCCAAAGGGGGCCTTTGTTGAATCTGCTTCAGTTGCAGCAACTGTTCAGATCGCCGTTGGACGACGGGTGTTGCTGTGATGCTAAGATCATCGCACTTGCCAACCGGGTAGTCACCTGCTAAGGCAAGAAAGAAATTCCGCGCATTGGCCTAAGAAAACCGCCACCCCGGGGAGAACTATGCCATTAGCCGGCCCTTCGATGGCTTTCTGGCAGGCGACTGTGCGCGGCCGTATACGTATGTCTGGGACCGCGAATGATTCTCTACGCCGCAGCCAGACATACGACACCTGGTGGCTCCGTCGTCCGAAGAGAGTCTTATGACGCAATACTTCCAGGATCCAGCGTTCTGGGGATTGATCGCTGGTACCCCTGTTGCCGCAACCGCGATTATTCGCGGCAGAATGAAGATCACGGAGCTTCGAAAAGAGAAGGTCGAGCTCAAGCAGCACTACGCTAATCTTGAAGATCACTACACGCAGGCCGTCGAGGAGGCCAAGGACCGGGCCGAAGAGGCCACCAAGACCACGCTGAAGGCCGCCATGCGGACCCTTCAGGGTCTGGCGAGTGAACAGCAGCTGGCGATTTCCAAGCTGCAGGAGACATACGGCGAGCACAAGATCCTTCAGGATCTGCTCGACATCGACCACATGAATTCGCAGTTCGCGCGGCGGGCCCAGTCCATCGCCGTGCTCTGTGACGGCTGGCTCGGCCGGCGGCGGAACAACGCCTCGCTCTACGATGTGGTCCGCAGCGCGAAGGGCCGTATTCGCCATTTCACGCGCGTCGAGATCCGGTCGCAGAGTAATTTCGCCATCGTGAGCCGCGCCGTGGAACCGGTGGCGCTGGTGCTTGCCGAACTGCTGGACAACGCCACCAGCTATTCGGCACCGGAAACGATGATCGAGATCAATATCCGGCCGGTGCCCAAGGGCGTCTGCATCGTCGTCGACGACGCCGGTGTCGGTATGAACGAGGAGGAGAAGGCGCGAGCCGCCCAGCTGCTGTCGAGTGAGAATTCGGCCAGTGTCTCCAGCCTCGGTAACCCGCCGCAGTTCGGATTCACCGTCATGGGTGTGCTCGCCGCCCGCTACGGATTCAGCGTGTCGGTGGATTCCACCTCTCCCTACGGTGGCGTGCGCGCGGTCGTCCTGCTCCCCGACGATCTACTGACGTCTCTGCACGAGCCCGAGGAGAGTCCTGCCGTGGCCGCGTCCGCTCCGTTGCCGCCTGAGAACCCTCCTGGTCAACCGGCTTATGGAACCCCGGAACCGCCCGTTCCCGGCTACCCGGCGGCCGGCTACCCCGCTCCCGGCCCGGCGCCCCTGGGGCAGCCGGCCGACCCCCGCCCGGTTCCCGAGACGACGGCCGGCGGTCTGCCGAAGCGGCGCCGCCGCGGTGCGATTTCCATTGTGCCGACCGATGCGCCGACCGAATCCGAGAGCACGGAAACCCCGGCCCGCGACAGCGCAAGGGCGGCGTCCGTCATGGGCGCATTCCAGCGCGGCACGCAATCCGGCCGCCGTTCCACCAATGCAAGCAATGAAGGGCCTGAGGTTCAGTGAACTACGATCTGTCGTGGATGCTTGACAGTGCTCTGGAATTGCCCGAAGCGCAGCATGCCATCCTCGTCTCCGCCGACGGTCTGCTCATGGCCCGTTCGAAGGAAGTCGGCCGGGACCACGCCGATACCGTCGCCGCCGCCATGAGCGGAATGCAGTCGCTGAGCCGTACGGTCGCCGATTTCTGCCACGGTGGTGCGGCCGCCAACCGGCCGCAATGGCGGCAGACGCTGGTCGAGTTCGACCATGGCTGGGTCTTTCTTATCTCGGCCGGTGAAGGCGCCTATCTCGCGGTATCGGCGTCGCCCGATGTCGACATGGCAGAGATTACGTTCCGTATGCAACAGCTGGTGGGCCAGCTGGGTAAGGCACTGACCAGTCCGCCGCGAGAGAGGGCTGATATCCAGCCATGACAACCGACGACGAGCCGGAGCTGGAACACGAAGCAGCGGAATTAGTACGGCCGTACGTCATCACCAACGGCCGCGATCTTCTTGACGGCGATGAATTCTCACTCATCACCCTGGTCACCGTGCAGGCGGATCCGCCTCGTACGAAACCCCTCGATCCGGAGAAGCTCAGCCTGCTGGAGCTGTGTTCGGGGGGATTCCTCTCGATCGCCGAGATAGCCGGGCACACCCAGCTGCCGGTGGGTGTCGTCAAGATTCTGGTGTCCGATCTCGCGCAGGAGGGGTTTCTCTACTCTCGTGCGCCCATACCTAGCGCTCAGCTTGTCGACCGGCAAATCCTAGAGGAGGTGCTGAATGGGCTCCAGGCTCGCTTTGGATGACGGCGTTTACCTGCGCAATTCAGTGCAGACCGCGGCAAAGATCCTCGTGGTCGGACACTTCGCCGTGGGAAAGACGACATTCATCGGGACCATGTCCGAGATTCCGCCGCTGCGGACCGAAGAGGTAATGACCCAGGCGGGTGCCGGAATTGACGACCCGAAAGGTGCGCCGAACAAGACCACGACCACGGTCGCCATGGACTTCGGCCGGCTCACGCTCAGCGAGAAGCTGGTCCTCTATCTGTTCGGAACGCCCGGCCAGCAGCGCTTCGTTCAGGTGTGGGAAGACATGACGCGGGGTGCGCTCGGGGCGCTGGTCCTGGTCGACCCCGAGCGGCTCGACGAGTCCTTCCCTGTCATGGACCTGGTGGAACACTATGGAATCCCCTACGCCATCGCCGTGAACCGCTTCGACGGGACGCCCGCGCACTCGCTCGACGAGATCCGGGAAGCACTGGACCTGCTTCCTGAGACACCAGTGGTGAGCTGTGACGCACGGGACCAACGTTCCTCAGCGGATTCACTGATCGCGCTCGTCCGATATCTCCAGTCCCGCCTCAACTAGGAGTTCAGGCATGCAATCTCACTCGGAATTCCAGAGCCCACCGCCCGGCTGCCCCGCGCACGCCGGTGGCCAACGGACTCCCCTGCACGGGGCTGAATTCGCCGCCGCTCCGGAGGCCTTCTACGAGACCCTGCGGCAGCACGGACCCAGCGCGCCGGTCGAGCTCGCTCCCGGAGTGGAGGCCGAACTCGTCACGGACTACGCCGCGGCGCTCCATGTGCTGCAGAATCCGGATACCTTTGCGCGGGATTCCCGCCGTTGGCGTGCGCTGAACGAGGGGCGCGTGCCGTTGGACAGCCCCGTGCTGCCGATGATGATGTACCGGCCGAATTGCCTGTTCTCCGATGGCGCCGACCACATGAGGCTGCGTCAGTCGGTCACGGCCAGCCTCGGCCGCGTGGACACTCACCGGCTGAGTCGTCATGTCGACCGCGTCGCCGCCTACCTCATCAGCCAGTTCAGCAGCCGCGGCCGCGTGGATCTGGTCGCCGATTACGCCCAGTTGCTGCCGCTGCTGGTCTTCAACGACCTCTTCGGCTGCCCCGCCGAGATCGGTGACCGCCTGGTCTTCGGCATATCCGGCATTTTTGACGGGGTCGACGCGGAGAAGGCGAACGAGGTCCTCACCGAAGCGCTGCTGGAGCTGGTGGCACTCAAACGGCGGTCGCCGGGCGAGGACATCACCTCCTGGCTGATGGAGCACCCCTCCGGACTCTCCGACGAGGAGATGGTCCATCAGCTCGTCACCCTCATCGCGGCGGGAACGGAGCCCACGCAGAACATCATCGCCAGCGCGCTGCGGCTGCTGCTGACCGACGAGAAGTACGCGAGCGATCAGAACGCGGCCGGACTGCTGGTCGACGATGCCATCAACGATGTGCTGTGGAACAGCGCTCCGATAGCCAATTACGGTGTGCACTACCCCGTGCACGACGTGGAGCTCGGGGGAGCCAAGCTGCCGGCCGGTGACCCCGTGGTCATCAGTTTCGCGGCCGCCAACACCGACCCGCATCTTTCGACGGGCCGTCAGCTGCTGAGCAAGCGGGCACATCTCGCCTGGGGAGCGGGCCCGCACGCCTGCCCCGCCAAGGATCCCGCCCTGCTGGTTTCCGTCCTGGCCATCGAGAAACTGCTCAACACCCTGCCGGACATCGAACTGGCCCTGCCCGCGGAAAGCCTGACGTGGCGGCCGGGCCCGTTCCACCGGGCGCTGGAAGTCCTGCCCGCCCGCTTCACCCCGGTACGCCCCGAGCGGCGTGCATCCCCTGTTTCGGCAACGGGTCGCCAAATGGCGGAAAATACCCCTGGACGGGACGGGAATGGGGCACAACGGGGTAAGTGGTGGAGCTCGTTCCTCTCCTGGTGGAAGGTGTGATTTTCGCGACAGGAATTCACTTTCCGCGGGGCATAAACCTTCAATCCATGGGGTAGTCAGGGTTGGTCATCCTGGCTTGATGCATTGAATGAAGGAGTCCTCGCAGTGGAATCCGCCACGGTTGCCCCGCCAATGGTTCCGTCCGTCGACCGACGCTCCGTGATAAGGCTCTTCTCCCGCCTGCGCACACCGGACGGCCAAGCGAATCCACTGCCTTACTACACGGAACTCCGAACGATGGGAGATATTGTTCCGGCACCTTGGGGCGGCCATCTGGTGACCTCTTTCGGCCTGTGTGACCATGTGTTGCGCAACAGGTCATGGCTGGTGCCGGACAGTGGCTGGCGGGCCAGACAGGGCGAGGCGACCCGTTGGATGGCGTCGTCTTCGCAGGAAATGGCCAGCACGCTTCCCGGGCTCAATCCGCCGCACCACACGCGGGCCAGGCGGTCGATGGGCAGTATGTTCGGCCGCAATGCCATGGAGGACATCAAGAATTCTGTCGAGCGCAATACCGAGGAGTTGCTCGACCGCCTCGCGGAAAGACTGAAGGACGGCGAGGCGGATTTCGGTGCCCTTGTCAGCGAAGAATTGCCGGTGCTGACGATAGGGGAGTGGCTCGGTTTGCCGACCGCGGATTATGCGCTGCTGCGGTCGCTCACCCATGATCAGGTATTCGCCCAGGAATTGCTGCCGTCGGCGAGTCAACTCGCGAAGTCGGACGCCGCAACCCGGAATCTGCGTGAGTATTTCATTGCCTTGGTGCGGGAACGCCGCCGTGCTCCCGGTGATGACCCGATCTCGGCGTGGATAAGGACCTGGGACGAACTCGAACCACATCAGGATGCCGCGGACGAGGCCGTCTACCGACTCGCCCTGTTCGTGGTTCTGGCGGCGTTGGAGACCACCTCGAACCTGCTGTCCACCATGGTGTGGCTGATCGCTGAACACCCCCGTCAGAGAGGGTGGTTGCGGGCGTATCCGGAATACATACCGGGGGCCGTCGAAGAGGTCCTGCGCTACGACTCCCCGACGCATGTGGTGAGCCGGATCGCCGGAGAGGACACCACTCTCGCGGGCGTCCCCGTGGAGAAGGACCAGATGGTGCACCTCATGGTCGGCGCCGCCAACCACGATCCCGCGCACCACGCCGATCCCGGGCTCTTCGACGTCCGCCGCAAGGCCACCCATCTCAGCTTCAGCGGCGGCATCCACTACTGCCTCGGTGCCGCGCTGGCCCGGCTGGAAGCGACGACGCTGCTGACCGGCGTGCTCCGGCGGTTCCCCGCCCTGCGGTGCGGGACCCCCGACTGGGCGCCGCGGGTGGCCTTCCGGCGGCTCATGACGCTGCCCGTGGTCGAGTCCTGACAGCGTTGAGGTAGGAAGAGCGTCGTGATCGATAACTTCAAGACCCTTGCTGTCGCCCACCAGGGCCCCTTGCTCAACATCCAGTTGAACAGCCCGGACACCGGTAACGCGCTCTGTGAGCCGATGCTCGACGAACTCCTGACTGTACTGGGGGCGTTGCACGACCGGCCCGAGATACGGGTGGTGATCCTCTCCGGCGCGGGAGCGGATTTCTGCCTGGGCGGAGACCGCCGGGAGTTCGCCGAGTCCCTCGCCGCGGATGGCACCGGAACGGCCCTTCGTGCCATGGGGAACAAGGCGCGGCGGGTGTGTGAAGCGCTCGCGGCCACCAGCGCGGTCACCATCGCCCGGCTGCACGGCGGAGTGATCGGCGCGGGCATCGCGCTCGCGGTGTTCTGCGATCTGCGAGCCGGTGCGCACAGCTGCCGCTTCCGGCTGCCGGAGCTCGCCCTGGGCATGCCACCCGCCTGGGGAGGCGTGCTGCCACGCCTGCTGAACGAGTGCGGAGCCGCCAGGATCCGCGAGCTGATCCTGACCGGGGAGAGCTTCGACGCGGCGAAGGCGGCCGAGCTCGACCTGCTCCACAAGGCCGTTCCGGAGGACGAACTGGACGAGGTGATCGCGCGGTGGACCAGACCGCTGGTCCGCAGATCTCCGGCGGCCCTGCGGACCGCCAAGGTCATGATGAATGCCTACGCGAGCGCCAACCGCCTGGCGGACGCCACCCTTTTCGACGCGGAGCTGCTGACCACGGTGCTGGCGGCCGCCGGGCCGAAACCGCTCGGCTGACGTGGCGCCAGGGGGAGGCGACGCAGGAATGGGTGCGGTGCCGGACCACACCGCACCCGCCGGACTCCGTCCGACCGCACGCTGTGCCGCGCGGCCGGCGTCCGGACTCAGCCCTTGGCGTCCGGTACGTCCTCCCGGTGCCGTGCCGCCAGCTCCAGATACATCACGGCATTGAGCTTGATGGTCTCGCGCTCCTCGGCGGTCAGCTGCCGCTTGACCTTCGCCGGCACCCCGGCGACCAGCGAGCCGGGCGGAACCTGCATGCCCTGGGGGACCAGCGCCTGCGCGGCGACCAGCGAGCCCTCGCCGATGTGCGCCCCGTTCAGCACCGTGGCACCCATACCGATCAGGACATCGTCCTCGACGGTGCAGCCGTGCAGCACCGCGTTGTGCCCGACCGAGACCCGCTCGCCGACGGTCACCGGGAAGCCGGGATCCACATGCACCGTGCAGTTGTCCTGGATGTTGCTGTCGGCGCCGAGCACGATCGGGCCGCAGTCCGCGCGCAGCACCGTGTGGTACCAGACGCTGGCTCCCGGACCCATCGTGACCTCGCCGAGCACGACGGACGTCGGGGCGGTGAACGCCTTCTGATCGACCCTCGGTTCCTTACCGCCCACCGGTGAAATCAATGCCCGTTCCGTCATCCTGGATCTCCTCACCGTTCTGCTGCCGCGCCAACAGCACCGTAGACGACGGGCACGGCACCGGGCGGGGCCGGCCGCCGGTGGGGCGAAGATCACAGCCCGGCGCGCGAGCCGCCGCCGGGCAGGCTGAGTACGGTGTCCGAGTGCCGATAAACCAGAACGTGTTCTCGTCTGTCGCGGCCTGGCGGCGCCGGGCCGTATCGCGCGTCGTCCACCGCGGCGCGCGCTGGGTGCGCGAGGCCGCGGCCGTGACGGCCGAGCGGCCGGGACCGTACCGCTTCCGCCGGATCGGCACCGGCACCCGGCTCGCCTTCCCGCAGGGCACGGTCTTCGGCGACCCGTGGATCGAGCTCGGGGAGCACTGCATCATCGCCCAGGACGTGACGATGACGGCGGGCATGATGCCGGACCTCGATCTCGGCCCGGAGCCGATCCTCACGCTGGGAAACGGTGTGGTGCTGGGCCGCGGAAGCCATGTGATCGCGGATGTCCGGCTGACGATCGGCGATGACTGCTTCTTCGGCCCCGGCGTCTATGTCACCACCACCAACCACAGCTATGACGATCCCGAGGTGCCGGTCGGCAAGCAGTGGCCGCGCAGCGACCCGGTCGCCATCGGCCCCGGCGGCTGGATCGGGACCGGTGCGGTGATCCTGCCCGGGGCGCGGCTGGGCCGGAACGTGGTGGTCGCGGCCGGTGCCGTGGTCCGCGGTGAGGTCCCCGACCACGCGGTGGTCGCCGGCGCGCCCGCCAGGATCGTCCGCCGCTGGGACCCCCGGCAGGGCTGGCAGCCGCCGCTGCGCACACCGGCGCCGGTGCCGATCCCCGAGGGCGTCACCCCAGAGCAGCTGGTCGCGCTGGAGGCATGGCAGGCGGAGGAGGCCGGGGAGGCGTACGAGACGTCCTGAGCCGGTGTCAGGTGCGCCGTACCGCTGCCGGCCCGCCGCGGTCAGCCGCCGGAGGCGAGCAGGGCCGAGCCGACCAGTGCAAGGGAGGCCCCGGCCGTCTGGATCGCCCGCAGCCGCTCCTTGAGGATGCCGAGTGCGGCGAGCGAGGTGACGACGGGGTAGAGGGACGCGAGCACCGCCGCCATGGTGACCGGCCCGCTCTGGGCGGCGAGGGCGTAGGTGCCGTTCGCGGCGACATCGGCGATACCGACGAAGCCGAGTGCGGGCAGCGCGTCGCGGAGGGCCGGGAGTCCGCCCTCGGGCAGTGCCGGAGTGCCGCGCCGCACCGATGCGTACAGCGCGGCGCCGCCGACGGCGACGTTGCACAGCCGCTGGACGAACAGGGCGAGAAAGAGCCCGGTCACGGTCGTCGACGCTTCCGAGATCAGCGCCATCACCGCGCCGAAGCCCAGCGCCGAGATCAGTGTCAGCACGATCGTCCGGCGGGCCACGGAGGCGCCGCTGATCCGCGGACCGCCGGCCAGCACGACGCCGATCACGGCCACCAGCATGCCGGTGACCTGCATCAGCCCCGGCCGTTCGCCCGCCACGATCCCCACACCGAGCGGCACGAGCACGGTGCCGAACGAGGCGAGCGGGGAGACCACGCCCATCGGGCCGAGCGCCAGGGCGCGGTAGAAGCAGAGCATGGCGGTGGGGCCCACGACACCCGCTCCGACCGCGAACCACAGCTGCGGCCCGGCCTCCCGCCAGCCGCCGGTGGCCAGCACGATGGCGCCCAGCGCGACGGCGGCCAGGGCCTGGGAGACCACCACTACGGTCAGCGCCTGCAGCCGTCGGGTGAGCAGTCCCCCGCCGAAGTCGGCGAGCCCCCACAGAAGGCTGGTGGCCAGGGCGAAGACCGCTGTCATGGTGAAACCTCGCAGTACAGTGAACCGGACGCTGAAGTACACCACACCGTAGTGCAGCAGAGTGCACTGGGGAATCGAATATATTGGCCTCGACTTGGACGGACCGTGACGGACCTCGACCAGCTCACGCAGTCGCTCGCCCGCAACCTCAAGCACTGGCGCGCCGAGCGCGGCTTCACCCTCGATGCCCTGGCGGCCCGCGCCGGCGTCAGCCGCGGCATGATCATCCAGATCGAGCAGGCCCGTACGAACCCGAGCGTGGGGACCACTGTCAAGATCGCCGACGCGCTGGGCGTCAGCATCACCACGCTCCTCGACTACGAGCAGGGCCCGCAGGTACGCATCGTGGCCCCGGAGGAGGCGGTCCGGCTCTGGTCCACCGACGCCGGCAGCTTCACCACACTCCTCGTGGGCGCGGAGGCGCCCGGACCGTACGAACTGTGGGACTGGCGGCTGATGCCCGGCGACAACAGCAGCTCCGATCCGCACCCGCCCGGCACCGTCGAACTCCTGCATGTCCGGGCCGGCACGCTGACGCTGGTCGTCGACGGCGAGGAGCACGAGGTACCCGCCGGCGCCTCGGCGACCTTCGAGGCCAAGGTCGCGCACGGCTACCGCAACGACGGTGCGGAACCGGTCGAGATGACCATGTCGGTGATCATCCCGCCCGTCCGCTGAGACGGCCCGCCGCCAGGGCGGTCGCGACTGTTAGCTTGGCGGGTATGCCCGTGCCGATGGATGCTTTTGACGATGTCCGGCCCGCCGTCGAGTGCCTGGACCTGCTGCCCGAGCCCGTGGTCGCCGCGATCCGTGACTGGCGCGGATCGGTGCCCGTCGAGGAGCTGCGCCATGTCGACACGGACCCGGCGATCGCGGACACCGCACTGCTCGTCGAGCGCTACGGCCCCTGGCTCCTGGAGCAGTCGGCGAACTGCGTGGTGGTGGCCGGCAAGCGCGGCGGCGAGACCACCCTGGCCGCCTGTGTCGTCCTCTCGCACACCCGCGTCGATGTCAACGGGGTGGTACGTCGCCAACTGGGCGCTCGCAAGGCGTCGTTCGCACCGATGGACAAGGCGGTCGGCGACAGCGGGATGGAGTACGGCGGGATCACCCCGATCGGCCTGCCCGCCGACTGGCCGCTACTGGTGGACGCCGCAGTCGTCGACACCCCGTACGCCCTGATCGGCAGCGGCAGCCGCCGCGGCAAACTCATCGTCCCCGGCAAGGCCCTGGCCGAACTGCCGGGCGCGACGGTGCTGGACGGGCTGGGCATCGCCTAGCTGAATACGTCACCCGTGACGCCCGGGCCCTCATCGGAACCGTCCGGCGCATCGGAATCATCCGGCGCATCGGGGGGGAATCATCCGGCGGGGGTTCTGGCGTTCGCGGACTACAGCTCTATTGGTCGGCTGCTCTCCCACAGTGCCGTCACATGGCCGGCGAACCGGTCGTACAGCCCGTCGTCCTCGAGTCGGCGGAGGTGGAGCATGGGGGACTCGTCGCCGAGCAACGAGGCGATGTGCGGAGTCACAAGCATCTGATCATCGAACTGAAAGACGGACAGCGCGATGTGCTGATCGCTGAATCGCGCTTCGACCCCACGGCACTCGCCCATCTTCTCCAGTGCATCCAGCGTGATCTTGATGCGCGTGCTGACCGTGAGGGGAACGCCCTCCACTTCTTCCCGCTTGCGTGTGACGTCCGACTCCGGGTCGCCGACGAGGAAGCGGATCCGGGCACCGGCATCGGCCTTGGCCTTCAGTCGCGCGCCCAGGCGGGGGTGCTGCTGCCACAGGAAGTAGTTCGTATAGCCGGCGAACGCCAGATTCTGGGATGCACCATCGATGAGCGACGCCCACAGCGACGTGGGGGCGGCGCTGCGGAAAGGGTAGGCCGCGATGATCTCGCGGTCGTGCCCCGTTTTGACGTGAGAACGCACCGACTTGGGCCACAGAGTCATGGGGTCCACTCCTAGCGCGCGGCCGGCGTCCTCCTGAGTGGATTCACGGGGAGCCCGGTCAGGGTTGCTCAGCCATCGTTCTACGGTCTTGTGTTCAACCCCGACCATACGTGCTAGCTGCCGGGGCCTCACACCGGCACTCGCCATAGCGTCTCGCAGCGCAGTATTCAAGATTCCTCCCCGGGACGTTTGGGCCACTCAGGACGATAGGGCCGAAGAGGCCGCTCCGTCCCGGCTATGGGCGTACCAACGTCCCCTGTGGCGGCGTTTATTGGAGACATGAACGAACCGAGAGGGATTCAGACGCCCCCGGTGCAGCTGACGGAGCCGTACGGAGACCTGCCCACGCCGGATCCGAACTGCCCCGACTGCACAGCGTGGGTGAAGGTGCGGGACGAGGCGCGCGAACGCCAGGACTACGCGGCGGCTGCGATCGCATCAACGGAGCTGCTACTCCACAACCGGAAAGAGGCGTCCCGGCGGGAGCAAGCGACGTCGCCGGGCGACCGCCCATGAACGTCCGTCCCAGGTTCGCTTTGGTCGGCATCCCCCTGGGCGGGCCGTAATGAAGAGAAGAGCCGTCTCCGGCCGAATGCCTGGACAGCGATCACGGTCGGAGACGGCAGGCGTACGACACAACTCGAAGAGAGGCCGCACGTGTTAACGGTAAGCGATCTGATCAGCCCGGCAGCGTTCCTGAGCGTCGTCGGGACCGTGCAGGACGCCAATCCCGGTATGGACGGGGGCATGGCACAGCGCATCGCAAGCGAGGGACTCAAGTTTGTCGTTGCCTTCGCCAAGATGCCTGACGTCGCCCTGGCTCCCTCCCGCGTCGTTGACGAGGGGTGGCATGCGCTCATCCTCCACACGAAGGTGTACGAGGAGCTGTGCGCGTCGCTGGGCGACTTCGTCCATCACTACCCCGGCTACGACCCGGACAACTACGACCCGCTGATCTTGGTGCGTACGCAGGACGCCATCCGTATTGCCGGGTACGACGTCGATGAGGAGCTGTGGGGTGCCCCGACGGGTGATCAGCTCATCGCGGTCTCAGTGAAGTGTCAGCACTCGGCGTCGGACACCGGCCCCATCAAGCCCATGCCGGCGCCCCGGCCGCCGTTCAGGGACAAGCCGTAACGGACGTCTGCCACACTCGGTGCGTCGATTGGAGGTCCCATGGCTGAGTTGATCAATAGCCGGTACGCCGCCCTGGTGGCTGCCTACCGCGAGGCTCAGAAAGAGGATCCGGAGGAGACGGCCCCTGTGCGGGGCTTCGTCCTCCCCGACGCTGAGTCCCGCAAGGCCGAGTAACGCAACACCCCCGAAGCCCCGTTCGCGAGCCCCGTGGACGGGGCCTTCTCATGCCTGCGCACCCCCAATGTCCCGGCCGCTGGAGATTGCCGCCCGAGCGATCCTGGAGAGCGTCAGGGACCGTTGAGCGTCGACGACCAGCCACCCCTTGGTCACGAGGGAGGAGAGATGCGGTCGGACTTCGTCGCCCAGTTCCTCGGCCAGGTCGTCATCCGTGGGGGAATCGCCGGCCCGGAGCCGGTCAGCGATGTCGTGGACGAGGGCCTCTTCCTCGGCCGTGATGTTGAATTCCATGGAGTGACCGTAAGGAAGAAGGCCAGGTGATGCACTCAGCCCGCTGCTCAGCCCAACCGAGGTATTTCGATTGCCGGGCAGCGATCCATCACCATGTCGAGACCGGAGTCGTGCACCCGGTTCCAGGCCGCCTCGTTGACGACGCCCAGCTGGAACCAGACGGCCTTTGCGCCGACCGACACGGCCTCGTCGGCTACCGGGCCCGCCAGGTCGCTGTTGACGAAGACGTCGACCACATCGACGGGGAAGGGGATCGCGGAGAGCGAGGGGTACCCCTGCTCGCCATGGACGCTCTCGGCCTTCGGGTGCACCGGCACGATCCGCTTGCCGTAGCGCTGCAGCACCTCCGCGACGCCGTGTGCCGCGCGCTGCTCGTTGTTGGACAGGCCCACGACGGCCCAGGTGTCGCCGAGCTCGGTCAGGATCCTGCGGATCGTGCTGGGGTCGCCGTACACGCACTGCCTCCTGCGGATGGAAGGGTCCTGTGCCGCTCAACGGATGGCGTGACCGGGAGATTCCCGTCGCGGGAGACGACATTGCCGCGGGGCACGTGGCAGTCGGTCCGGGGTGTGCGGCAGCCGGTCCTCGCCGCACGGCAGACGCCCCGCCCGAAGGGGAAGACGGGCGGGGCGGGTCTCTGCGCGGCGGCTCAGTTCGCGCCGCGGGCCATTCCGCTGCCGGCCATTCCGGCCCCGACCACGGTGCTGCCCTTCGCGGCGCGGGCCGGCTTGCCGATCGCCCGTCCGCTGCCGACGGGCTCGGCCCCGCCGGCTCCGGTCCCCGGACGCGGCGCCACGGGCGCGGCCGGTTCCCGCGCCTCCGACCCGGACACCCCGGCCAGCGCCGCGCGCAACTCCTCGGTGTCCACGAGCATGCTCACGGGTCCGGTCGGGTTGAGGTACAGGGCATGCCCCGGCGGCAGCTGCTCGACGAGTTCGGCCACCGGCCGACGGTCGTACAGCAGCCGGCCCACCGATTCGAGGTAGCTCTGCGAGGTGTAGACCGGGATCACCGGGGTGCCCTCGGGCGAGGCGGCCGCCAGCGGCGTACCGGTCGCGGTGACCAGGACGGAGACCTCCGCGCGCGCCAGCGCCTCGGAGACGTCCTGCCCCGGCCCGTAGCCGGTCGCGGCGAGCTGCAGTGCGCAGTCCACCGCATCCGTCGGCTCGGACCAGTCCAGCATCTGGGGCGAGGGCCGGTACTCCGGGTTGTCCCGCCACTCCTCGATCTCGCCCGTCGGACCCGAGCGCCACTGGCCGATCAGCGCCCAGAGCGGTGGCGGCCCCTCTCCCTGCCAGGTCAGATCCACCATGGCCAGCCAGTGGTCGGGCGCCGTGCGTGCCGCCTCGATGACCTCCGGCGGGGGCTCGGGCATCTCCTCGCCCGTCACGGGAACGCCCGCCGTCATCGCCGACTGTGTGCTCTCTTCCATGCAGCCCTCCGCAAACCCGCCGTTCCTACATGTACGAGCGGGGCCCCGGAAACACGAGGCTCTCGCACTGGCCTCACAGTGCCCACGGGCAGCGCGGACGTCTCCCCGACGCACCGTGCGGACGGGGTGGGTACGCCGCGTGGCCGTGCGCACTGCGCCCGTACGGCGGACCCCCGCGCCCTTACGGCGGACACCTCAGCGCGGCGCGGGCCAGCGGCACCGGCGGTGTCCGCGGGTCACCGGGCCGCATAGGCTGGTCCGATGCAGGAGCAGTACCGCACGCTCGCGCGCGAGGGTGTCCACGAGATCGAGATCAACAAGTCCCGCTTCCTCTGTGCGCTGGCGCCCGTCGCGACCGAGGCCGAGGCCCAGGACTTCATCGCGCGCATCCGCAAGGAGCACCCCACCGCCCGCCACCACTGCTTCGCCTACGTCCTGGGCGCCGACGGCGGTATCCAGAAGGCGAGCGACGACGGTGAGCCGGGCGGCACCGCGGGCGTCCCGATGCTGCAGATGCTGGTGCGCCGCGAGGTCCGCTACGTCGTCGCCGTCGTCACCCGCTACTTCGGCGGGGTCAAGCTCGGTGCCGGCGGCCTCATCCGCGCGTATGGAGGCGTCGTCGGTGAGGCGCTGGACGTGCTGGGCACGGTCACCCGGCAGCGCTTCCGGCTGGTGACGGTCACCGTCGACCACCAGCGGGCGGGCCGGGTGGAGAACGATCTGCGCACCACGGGGCGGGCGGTGCGTGAGGTGACGTACGGGGCGGACGTACGCATCGAGATCGGGCTGCCGGAGGCCGAGCTGGACGCCTTCCGCGCCTGGCTCGCGGACACCACCGCCGGCACGGCGCGGCTGGAGCTCGGCGGCGAGGCGTACGGGGATCTCTGACCGGCCGGCCCTGGCGCGGCCCCCGCCTACGCCCGCTAGGTGCCGGGTGGGCTGACGTGGGCCCCATAGAGGCGTCCGCGACGGGCTGTGGAGGGCGCGCCGACCGCACTGGAATGTCCGGTCCGGACCGGTGCGCTGACGCCGAGGTCATGTCAGCCTGTGACGCGGTGACAACGGGCCGCTGACCGGTGTGTGTGCCGGCAAGGGAAGGGCTGCCGTATGCCTGAACTCCTCGATGAGCGGGTGGGATTCGTCCGGCGCATCGGCTTGTTCCAGGCCACCGCCATCAACATGAGCCAGATGTGTGGCATCGGTCCCTTCGTGACCATTCCGCTGATGGTCGCCGCGTTCGGCGGGCCGCAGGCCGTGACCGGCTTCCTCGCGGGCGCGGTCCTGGCGCTCGCCGACGGGCTGATCTGGGCCGAGTTGGGTGCGTCGCTGCCCGGTGCCGGCGGCAGTTATGTCTATCTGCGGCAGGCGTTCCAGTACCGCACCGGCAAGCTGATGCCGTTTCTGTTCGTCTGGACGGCCATGCTCTTCATCCCGCTCGGTATGTCCACGGGCGTGATCGGCTTTGTGCAGTACCTCGGTTATCTGTGGCCGGACATGACCTCGGGGCAGGGGGATCTGGTAGGCATCGGCGTCACCGTGGGCATCGTCGTGCTGCTGTGGCGGCGGGTGGAGAACATCGCCAAGCTCACCGTCGTCCTCTGGACGGTGATGATCACCTCGGTCCTGCTGGTCATCGTCGCCGCTTTCACCCATTTCAGCCCGGAGCGCGCCTTCACCTACCCCGCGCACGCCTTCGAGCTGACGTCCAGTCACTTCTGGACCGGCTTCGCGGCCGGACTGACGATCGGCATCTACGACTACCTGGGCTACAACACCATCGCCTACATGGGCGCCGAGATCAGACAGCCCGGCCGCACCATTCCGCGTGCCATCCTCTTCGCGATCCTCGGCATCATGACGATCTATCTGCTGCTGCAGATCGGCACCCTGGGCATCGTCAACTGGCAGGAGATGCTCGACCCGCACTCGACGGCCTCCTCGTCCGTCGCCTCCGCCGTGCTGGAGAGGGCCTGGGGCAAGGGCGCCGCCGGCACCGTCACGGTGCTCATTCTCATCACCGCCGTCGCCTCCGTCTTCACCGGACTCCTCGGCGGCTCCCGGGTCCCCTACGACGCCGCCCGTGAGCGGGTCTTCTTCCGCCCGTACGGCACGCTCCACCCGCGTCACCGGTTCCCCGTACTGGGCCTGCTCACCATGGGGACCGTGATGGCCGCGGGCTTCCTCCTCGGGCGGCACACCGACCTGGCCACCATCATCCAGCTGCTGACCACCGTCATGGTGATCGTGCAGGCACTGGCCCAGGTCGCGGCGGTGACCGTGCTGCGCCGCCGGCAGCCGGGACTGCACAGGCCGTACCGGATGTGGCTCTATCCGCTGCCGAGCGTCGTCGCGCTCATCGGCTGGCTGGTGATCTACGGCTATGCGGACCGGAACGCGCCCGGCAGACATCCCATCGAATGGTCGCTGGCGTGGGTCGGGGCGGGCGTCGTGGCCTTTCTGGTGTGGGCCCGTTACGAGAAGGAGTGGCCGTTCGGGCCGAAGCGGATCACGGAGGAGTATCTGCACGGCTCCGATCCGGACACCGGAGGGCGGGCCGGGGGAGAGGGGTGGGAGAAGGGAGCCGGGGGGACGGCGGTCGGGGCCACCGACCCCGGCTGACGCCCGCATGTCGCCGGGGTGGCGCATCCTTGCGTCGTACTTGAGCTGTTGATGTCCCCACCACCAGCTTCGGGGCACGCACCCGCCTCCCCCCACTGCTTCACCCCTCCAGTTGCTCGAATGCTTGCCGACCCGTCCGCCGTCGGCCCGCTCGGGCGCTACTCGCCGGCGATCGCCGCCAGCATGTCCGTACGGGCCGCCCGGCGGGCCGGCCATATCGCGGCCAGCACTGCCGCGAGGGTGATACCGGCCAGCGACAGACCGATGATTCCGGCGGGGAGCGAGAAGTCCCCCAACCGCTGCCCGAACATGGCGTGTTGCATGACGGCGCCCGCGGGGACACCGACGATCACCCCGAGCAGCGCACCGAAGAGAGAGATCACGATGCTCTCCACCCTGATGGTCCGGCGGACCAGGAGCCGGGTCGCGCCCACCGCGCGGATCACTCCGATCTCACGGGTGCGCTCCATGACCGAGAGCACCAAGGTGTTGACGACACCGGACACAGCGATCAGGATCGCGACCCCGAACATCGCGTACATCAGGGTGAAGGCCAGTGACTGCTGGTCAACGCCCTGTTCGACCAAGGTCTCACGACTGCCGACGGAGACGTCCGGGCGGTCACGGAAGGCCGCCCGTATGCTGTCGCGCGCCGTGTCCGGGTCGGGGCCGGAGGCGTACAGCGTGGTGATCTGCTTCCGCAGCGAGCCGGGTGCCTTGCTGACGTCCAGGAAGATGCTGGCCTGCAGTTCGGTGGCGTCGTAGATCCCCACCACGGACTGGGTGACGGAGGTCCTGGCATCCAGATGCAGTGTGATCCTGTCGTTCATGCCCAGGTCCAGCATGTCCGCCTGGTTCTGTGAGATGACCACGCCGCGTCGCAAGTCGGGGCTCCCGGCGGTGAGGTGAGGGGTGAGCACGCCCTTCAGGCCCGACGGCTCGATCGCGGAGATCCGGCGCTCGGTCCTGCCGCCCTTGTAGGTCAGGCCGACCAGCACATCGCGGCTTCCGGCCACCTGGGTGACCCCGGGCAGCCTCCTGACCTTGTCCGCCTCAGCGGGGGTGAGCGAGGACTCGCCACCGGCCGCGGACTGCAGGACCGTGGTCGTGGGCGGCACATTCGCCCGGGTCGTCGAGGCGATCAGCGCGGAGAAGGAAGCGCTGAGCGTGGCGAACGCGCAGACCAGAGCCAGCCCGACGGTGAGGGCGGTCGCCGTTCCGGAGGTCCGTCGTGGGTCGCTCGCGGCGTTGCGCAGACCGAGACGGACCGCTGGTCCCGACCGCGCCCCGAGAAGGCGCATCAGCGGCCGGAGCAGCGCCTCGGCGAAGAAGGGCGCGAGCACGATCATGCCGATGACGCCGAGGACCGCTCCCATGAGCCCGACGATCCGCCCGAGGTTGGAGGTACTGGGGTCCGCCGTCATGGCGACCATCACGACGCCGGTCACGATGCAGCCGAGACCGGTGAAGTGGCGTGTCCGCTTTGTCTCGCGGGGGGCGGTATCTGCGGTGCGGAGTGCGGCGACCGGCGGGACGGCCGCGGCCCGCCGCGCGGAGCGGTACGCGGCCACGACGGTCACCAGCAGGGCGACCCCGTATCCGAGCAGGACGGCGAACGGGCTGACGGTGAGGTCGACGTCGTCCTGCGGACGCATCACCGCAATCATCGAGGGGCCCAGGGCCACACCGGCGAGTGTGCCGAGGGTGCCGCCGGCCAGTCCGAGCACACCGGCCTCGACGACGATCCCGGCCCGGACCTGTCCCTTGCGTGCACCGACGGCCCTCAGCAGCGCGAACTGCCGGGTCCGCCGGCTCACCAGCAGGGTGAAGGTGTTGGCGATGACGAACATGCCTACCAGGAGCGCGACCGCCGCGAAGGGCAGCATCGTCATCCGGAGGTCCTGTGCCTCGGAGTCCGACTGCTGAACGGCAGCCTGGGCCAGTGCACTGCCCGTCTCGACGTGGTACTCGTCGGATACGCCCTTCTGCGCGGCGGCCTTGAGGGCGCCCGGGCTCGCACCGGAGGCGGGGATCAGCTCGACGCGGTGGAAGCGCGGGCCGAGCAACTTCGTGGCGGTCGCCGTGTCGTAGGCCACCACCGGCACCGCGTCGGAGGCCTCGTTCGCGTCCGTCGTGGCCCTGGGACCCAGACGGTGGTAGGTGAACAGCGCCGTCACCCTGGCCGTGTCGGAGCGCCCGTCGGACAGCAGCACCTGTGCGGTATCGCCCACCGCGATGCCGGCGGAGTCGGCATCGGCCTTGTGGAGCGCGACCTGGCCCGGACCGGTGGGTGCCGTGCCCGCCTCCACGGTGAAGCGCTTGTCGCTGCTCCAGTTCGTGCCGGCCCGGTCCAGGACCGTGGTCGTCCTGACGAACTTGTGGCCACGGCCGATCAGCCCGGCGCGGCCGACGATCACACCCTCGGCACGCCCGACCCCGGGCGTCCGGGCCAGCCGGTCCCGGTCCGCGGACGTGAGCAGCGATTCCTTCCCGGGGCTCTGCACCGAGACACCTACGTCGTGACGGGTTTCCTGGCCCGCGAGGGTGGTGGCGATGGAGTCGCTCACCACCCAGCTTCCGACCGTCGCCGTCACACCGAGCGCGATGGCGATGAGCGTCATCACCACCCGGCCCTTGTGCGCGAGCAGGTCGCGCAGCATTGCCTTCAGCATCAGGCGGCTGCCTTCTCGAAGGACTTCATGCGCTCCAGCACGCTGCCGGCGTCCGGCGCCCGGAGCTCGCCCACGAGATGGCCGTCCTTGAGGAAAAGCACCCGGTCCGCGTAGGCGGCGGCAGTCGGCTCATGGGTCACCATCACCACCGTCCGGCCGAGAGCGTCGACGCTGCGGCGCAGAAAACCGAGCAGTTCCGCGGAGGCGGAGGAATCCAGTGCGCCGGTCGGCTCGTCGGCGAACACCACCTCCGGCCGGGTGACCAGCGCCCGGGCGCAGGCCACGCGCTGCTGCTGGCCGCCGGACAGCTGGCTGGGACGGTGGTGCAGCCGGCTCTGCAGATTCAGCGCTGCGATGACCTTCCGCACCGTGTCCTGGTCGTGCCTGCGACCGGCCAGATCGAAGGGGAGCGTGATGTTTTCGAGGGCGGTGAGCGTAGGGAGAAGGTTGAAAGCCTGGAAGACGAAACCCACACGATCACGGCGCAGATGGGTGAGCGCGGTGTCGCGCAGACCGGTCAACTCGGTGTCCCCGATCCATACCGTGCCCTCGTCGGCCTGGTCGAGCCCCGCGACGCAGTGCATCAGCGTCGATTTACCGGAGCCGGACGGCCCCATGATTGCGGTGAACTCACCGCGCCGGAACTCCACATCGACGCCCGCGAGCGCGACCACTCGGGAGTCGCCCGATCCGTAGCGTTTGACGAGCCCGGTGGCCCGGACCGCAGCTGTTGTCTGTGTCATGGAGGGAAGTGTGTGAGCGCGAACCACCCCCGGACGTCTCCCAAAAGGCAAGAAATATCCCTGACTTAAGTGGAGACCGCTCTCAACTTTCGTCGGGGCCACGGCAGACGAACGGCAGAAGCCGGGCCGACCGTGACCGACTAGGCTCGAATCGTGACACAACGTAGGGAAAGAGCGCTTCATCAGCGCCTGCGACGCTCAATGGACCGCTGGGGACTCGCCTTGCTGTCCGCCGCGGTCGGGGCGAGTGCCTTCCTGCCGCACGATGCCCGCCCGGTCCCCTATGTGCTCGCCGAGTTGGGCATGATGCCTCTGGCCGGCCATGTGCTGTCAGCGGTGATCGCGGTGGTGTCCGCGACCGCCGTCCTGATGCTCCCGCGCCGGCGGTGGCCGATGATCACCGTCGGAGTGGTGGCCTGGATACTGCTGTCGGCCTGGGCACCGCTGGGCGTCGGGTCATACGTGGCGGCCCTCACCGCGCGCAGACAGCGGAATCTGGTCGGGTACCTCGTCGGTGCCGGCGCCGTCGCCCTGCTGCCGACGGCCATGGGCGTGGCCATCGGGGTGCCGGGCCCGACCCGGGAAGACCTGCTTCCGTCGCTCGGCGGTGCGGTGCTGTTCGTCTGGCTCCCCGCGGCCCTGGGTCTGTGGAGCAGGGCCCGCCGCGAGGTGATCGACGGCATCGAGGAGCGCGCCGCGCAACGTGAGAGGGAGCAAACCGCCCGCGCCGAGCAGGCGCGCGCACAGGAACGGGCCCGTATCGCCCGGGACATGCACGACGTCGTCGCGCACCGGGTGTCGCTCATGGTGCTGCACGCGGGGGCGCTGGAGGTCAACGCCAAGGACGAGGAGACCGCCGCCGCGGCGGAGCTCATCCGCACCACGGGCAGAGAAGCGCTCACGCAGCTCAGAGAAGTCATCGGGGTGCTCAAGAGCGCGAATGACGGCGACGGGCCCAGTCTCGGACCGCAGCCGACCCTGGTGGATCTCGACCGGTTGCTCGACCAGTCGCGCGCCGCGGGAGTCTCCGTGGAGCGGCACGACGAGGGCACCCCGCAACGGCTGCCGACCCTGCTGGAACATGCCGCGTACCGCGTCGTGCAGGAGGCCCTCACCAATGTCCACAAGCATGCCGGTGCGGCCCACGCCGACGTCGTCGTGCGCTACCTCGCAGCGGATCTGGAAGTCGTCGTGTCCAACACGGCCCCGAGTGCTCCCGCGGAGTCACTACCGGGCAGCGGCACGGGACTCGTAGGCCTGCGTGAACGGGTCGAACTGCTCGACGGGGAATTCGAGGCCCAGCCGCGCCACGGCGGCGGATTCACCGTATCGGCCCGCTTTCCCCTCTCCCTGCCCGCCCTGGAGGAACGCGCGTGATCCGAGTCCTGTTGGTCGACGACGAGGCATTGGTCCGGGCCGGCCTGCGCATGATCCTGGAACCGGCCGAGGGCATCGAGGTGGTGGCCGAGGCGAGCGACGGCAGCGCGGCGATCACCGCGGCCGCCCAACACCGCCCCGACGTCGTGCTGATGGACGTCAGGATGGCGGGCATGGACGGGCTGACCGCCCTCAAGGAGCTGCGGCGTGCGGGCGACGCCCCCAAGGTGATCATGCTGACGACCTTCGACCTCGATGACTATGTGCACACCGCCCTGCGCAACGGCGCGTCCGGTTTCCTCCTCAAGGACACCTCCCCGAGGGACCTGGCCGGTGCCGTCCGTACGGTCGCCGAGGGCAGCGCCATGCTGACGCCGAAGGTCACCAAACGGCTGATCGACACCTTCGCGGGACTGGCGTCGGAGGGCGCGACCGAGGCGCGTCAGCGGCTCTCGGTGCTGACCGACCGGGAGGGCGAGGTGGTCCGGGCCGTGGCCCGAGGACTGTCCAACGCCGAGATCGCACGCGAACTGGCCATGGGCGAAGGCACGGTGAAGGCCCATGTCAGTCGCGCGCTCGCCAAACTGGGCCTGTCCAACCGGGTCCAGATGGCGCTGCTGGTCCGTGACGCGGGCATGACGTAGCCGTGGTGCCGGGACCGCGGAAGCGTCGGAGGAGTGAGGGCACGCCCTCTCCGCGACACGGACCGGAGCTGTCGTCCACGGACATCCGCCCCGGCCACGGATGCAAGAATGAGGCCCGCAAGGGACGGGGTGCGGACAGCGCCCACCGTGGTGGGGGACGGCCGCCGGGCCGCGTCGGGTCGGTGCTGGTTCGTGGGTTCTCGGAGGGGAAATATGCAGGTCGGAGCGGCTGGGTGAGACTTCTGCACACCTCCGACTGGCATCTGGGACGGTCCTTTCACCGGGTGAATCTGCTCTCCGCCCAGCGCGCGTTCCTCGATCATCTCGTCGAGACGGTGCGTGCCCGGGAGATCGACGCGGTGCTGGTCGCGGGCGATGTCTATGACCGTGCCGTGCCGCCGCTCGCCGCCGTCGAGCTGTTCGACGACGCCCTCCACCGGCTCGCCGGTCTCGGTGTCCCGACCGTGATGATCTCCGGCAACCATGACTCGGCCCGCCGGCTGGGCGTCGGCTCCGGCCTGATGGAGCGGGCCGGCATCCACCTCCGGACCGACCCCGCCGACTGCGGCACCCCCGTACTGCTCGCCGACGCCCATGGGCCGGTGGCGCTCTACGGGCTGCCGTATCTCGAACCCGCCATGGTCCGCGACACCCTAGGGGCCCGGCGCGCCGACCATGCGGAGGTGCTCGGCGCGGCCATGGACCGGGTACGGGCCGACCTCGCCGGACGGCCCGCGGGGACGCGCTCCGTGGTGCTGGCGCATGCCTTTGTCACCGGCGGCGCGATCAGCGACAGCGAGCGCGATATCACCGTCGGCGGGGTCGCCTCGGTGCCCGTGGCCGTGTTCGACGGGGTGGACTATGCCGCCCTCGGGCATCTGCACGGCTGCCAGACCCTCACTGAGCGGGTCCGCTACTCCGGATCTCCGCTCGCCTACTCCTTCTCCGAGGCCGATCACCGCAAGTCGTCCTGGATCATCGATCTCGACGCGGACGGCGCCGTGCACGCGGAGCGGGTGGACTGCCCGGTGCCGCGGCCGCTGGCCCGTATTCGCGGACGGCTGGAACAGCTGCTGGAAGACCCCGAACAGGCCCGGCACGAGGACTCCTGGGTCGAGGCGACCCTCACCGACACCGCCCGCCCGCACGAGCCCATGGCCCGGCTGGTCAAGCGCTTCCCGCACCTCGTCAGCCTGGTCTTCGACCCCGACGAGGGGCCCACCCGCTCGCTGGCGTCGTACGCGCAGCGGCTGCGCGGGCGCAGCGACCAGGAGATCGCCGAGGACTTCGTGGAACACGTACGGTCCGGTCGCGCGGCCGACGAGCAGGAGCGGGCCGAACTGCGCTCGGCGATCGACGAGGTCCGCGTCGACGACATGGCGGCCGAGGTGGCGCGTTGAGACTGCACCGGCTCTCCCTGACCGCCTTCGGGCCGTTCGGCGGCACCCAGACCATCGACTTCGACCGGCTGACGCGGGACGGTCTCTTTCTGCTGCACGGTCCGACGGGCGCGGGCAAGACCTCGGTGCTGGACGCGGTGTGCTTTGCGCTGTACGGGTCGGTCCCCGGGGCGCGGCAGAGCGGCCAGGCGCTGCGCAGCGATCTGGCGGACCCGCTGACCCTCACCGAGGTGGTCCTCGAACTGACCGTGGGCGAACGGCGGTTGGAGATCACCCGGCTGCCCGAGCAGCCGCGCCCCAAGAAGCGGGGCAGCGGCACCACGAAGGAGAAGGCGCAGAGCAGGCTGCGGGAGTTCGTACCGGCCGGGGCCGGGGCCGGGGGACCGGCGGACGGCGACGGGCCGGACAGCGACGGTCGCTGGAAGGCGCTGAGCCGCTCGCACCAGGAGATCGGTGAGGAGATCGGCCAGCTGCTCGGGATGAGCAAGGAGCAGTTCTGCCAGGTCGTCCTGCTGCCGCAGGGCGACTTCGCCCGCTTTCTGCGGGCCGATGCCGAGGCGCGCTCCCGGCTGCTGGGGCGGCTCTTCGACACCCGGCGGTTCGCCGCGCTCGAAGAGCAGTTGACCGCACGCCGCAAGGCCGCCGCGGACACCGTCACCGCGGGCGACGAACGGCTGCTGGCGCTGGCGCACCGGATGGCGCAGGCGGCCGGTGAGAGCGCCGATCTCAGCGATCCGTCGGTCCCGGCGCCGGACCGGGCCGGGACGACGCCGCAGGGCGCACCGGCCCGCGGACGTGCCGCCGCGGCCGGCGGGCGCGGCCGGGCGACGGCGACGGCCACGAAGCGGGCGACCGTGCCGGGCCAGGCCGGGTCCGTGGACTCCGGCGGACCGGCCGCACCGGCCCGTGGCGGCGTCGCGGAGGACCCGGCAGCACCGGGCCCCGGCGAGCCGGGATTCGCGGATGCGGTGCTCGTCAGGGCAGCGGTCGCCCGGGTGAGCGCACGGGAGCGGCTGGAGGTCGCCCGCTCCGCGCTGCACGCCGCCGAGGCCGCGGAGCACACGGCGGCCGGGCGAGGGGAAGCGGCCCGTGAGCGTGCCCGGCTCCAGCAGCGGTACACGGACGCCCGGCGCCGGGCCACTCTGCTAGAGACCCACGCCGAGGAGCGCGAGCGCACCCGCGACAGGCTGGAGCGGGCCCGGGCGGCCGCGGAGGTCGCGCCCGCGCTCGCCCTGCGCGACGCCGCCTGGCGTGAGCTGGACGCCGCGCAGCGCGCCGAGCGGCAGCACAGAAGCCCGCTGCCGCCGGACCTCGTCGACACGGAGAGCGAGCAACTCGCCTCGCTGGAAAGGGAGTTGCGGGAAGACCTGGGATCGCTCGGGGCGGCCCGGCGGGCCGAGCGGCGGGCCGCCGACATCGGCCGGGAGCGAACCGTCCTCGACCGCGAGGCGCGTGCCGACGAGCAGACGCTGCTGGACGCCGCAGAGTGGCTCGCCGAATGGGACGGCGCCCAGCGCGCCCACCAGCAGCGCATCGAGACGGCACAGGAGGCCGCCACCCGGGCCGAACAGCTCGGCGCCCGGATCGAACCGGCCGCCGAACGCTGGGAAGCGGCCCGTCGCCGCGACCGGCTCAGCGGTGAGGTGCAGTCGGCGGAAACGGAGTTGCTCGCCGCCAGGGAGCGGTCAGCGGCAGCCCACGAGCACTGGCTCGACCTCAAGGACCGGCGGCTGCGCGGGATCGCCGCCGAGCTCGCGGACGGACTCCGTGACGGCCGGGCCTGCGCGGTGTGCGGCGCGACCGAGCACCCGCATCCGGCCCGGGCCGGTGCGGGCCATGTCGACCGGGCGACCGAGGAGGCCGCACTGGCGGCACACCGGCAGGCCGAGGAGGCCCGCGGGCAGGCGGAGGCCCACTGCCAGTCGGCCAAGGAGGCGCTGGCCGCCGCGGCCGCCACGGCGGGGGACACCCCGGCCGGTGAACTCGCCGCGCAGGTGGAGGAGTTGCACGCCGAGTACGCCCGCGCCCATGCGCGGGGGGCCGACCTCCATGCCGCCCGTGAGGCGCTCGGGCGCGCCGAGCGCGAATACGAGCGGCGCCGCGCCGAGCAGCAGCAGGCCGAGCGCCGGGCCGCTGCCCGTACCTCCCACCGGGAGGCACTGGACCGCGAACGGGCCGCCCTGGAAGAGGAGCTGACCCGGGCGCGCGCCGACTGCGCCAGCGTCGCCGACCGGGCCGCGCGGCTGGAGCGGCAGGTGGCCCTGCTCGCAGCGGCGGCGGAGGCGTCCCGTACGGCCAACTCCTGTGCCCAGCGGCTCAAGGAGGCCGACGCCGGGCTGTCGGACGCCGCCTACCGCGCCGGATTCGCCACCCCGCAGGCCGCCGCGGAGGCGCTGCTACGGGACGAGGAATGGCGGGCCCTGCAGCGGCGGCTCGATGAATGGCAGGCCGAATCCGCCGCGGTGGAGGCCGAGTTGGCCGATCCCGAAACTGCGGCCGCGGCGGCGCTGCCGCCCGCCGACCCGGCCGCCGCACAGGCCGCGCACCAGGCCGCGGCAGCGCGGCTGCGCACCGCCTCGGCCACCCATGCCGCGGCCCGGGAACGCTGCGCCGAGCTCGACCGGCTCTCCGCCCGCGCCGAGGCCGACGCCCGTGCGCTGGCACCGCTGCGCGCCGCCCACGACCGCATCGCCCGCCTCGCCGCACTCGCCTCCGGTACGTCCAGCGAGAACGAGCGGCGGATGCGCCTGGAGTCATACGTGCTCGCCGCCCGGCTCGAACAGGTCGCGGCCGCCGCCAGTGCCCGGCTGCACCGGATGTCCGCCGGCCGCTACACCCTCGTCCACTCCGACGAACGGGCCGGCGGCGCCCGGCGTTCCGGCCTGGGGCTGCATGTCATCGACGCCTGGACCGGCCATGAGCGGGACACCTCCAGCCTCTCCGGCGGCGAGACCTTCTTCGCCTCGCTCGCGCTGGCGCTCGGCCTCGCCGATGTCGTCACCGACGAGGCGGGCGGCACGCGACTGGACACCCTCTTCATCGACGAGGGCTTCGGCAGCCTGGACGAACAGACACTGGACGAGGTGCTGGACGTCCTGGATTCGCTGCGCGAACGGGACCGCAGCGTCGGCATCGTCAGCCATGTCGCCGACCTCAAGGCGCGGATCCCCGCCCAGCTGGAGGTCGTCAAGGACCGGTCGGGCTCGACGGTCCGGCACCGCGTACGGAGCTGAACCCGCCGGACGGGGCCGTCACGGGCCGCCGGTCACCGGCTGACCGGTCACCGGCTCACCGGGCGGCGGGCGAGCGGCGCAGAGTAGACAACGTCGGTGGTCACCGCGCCTAGCGCACCGATCCGCCCGGACACCTCCTCCAGGTGCTTCATGGACCGGGCGGCGACTTTGAGGGCAAAGAGGATAAAGCAGTCGTCGCCCGTGACGTGGTGGGCCTCCAGGATCTCCGGCACGGCGCGCGCCGGCTCGGCATAGCCCATGCGGCCGTGGCGCCGCAGGACGTCGAGGATGCGCCAGTCGGTGGCGTCGGGGGAAGAGCCGGTCATCTGCGCTGTCCAGCAGTGGAATCACCGGCAGATCAAGGCGGATGCCGGTGATCTTCCCTGCTGGGGCCCATGCCGCCACGTACTTCGCCGCCCGGCTCGCCGTCCTCGCCGACGTCGGGCATCGCGGCGGATGAGCCCGGTGAGCGTGCAGGGGCGCGGCCGAAGTCGGTGGTCAACCAGCGTTCGATGGACACATCAGGGAACGCGTGGGGCTGGAAGGCTCCCGCCACCGGGGAGATGTCGGTGATCCGGTCGAGACGGAAGGTGCGCCAGTCGTCCCGGTCGACATCGAACGCCACGAGGTACCAGTGGCCGGCGCGCAGGAAGTGGCGGTAGGGCTCGACCAGGCGGGTTGACGGCCGGCCGTGCTGGTCGGTGTAGCGGAACCGGAGCCTGCCGTCCTCGGCCACCGCGTCGGCGATCACGCCGACGGTGGCTGCCGCGACCACGGCGCCGGGCTGCTGCAGCACCTCCGTCGCGAGGTCGGTCGCGGCTGCGCGGCGGCGCAGCGGGCGGGGCAGGACCTGGTCGAGCTTGAGCAAGGCGCTCGATGCGACCGCGTCCTCGGGGAGCCAGGCGCGGATCAGATGCAGCCCGGCCACCAGTGCGGTGATCTCGTCGGCGGTGAACAGCAACGGTGGGACCTTGACCCCGGGCCTCAGCCGATAGGCGCTGCCCGGTCCCGGACGGGCCTCGACCGTGTAACCGAGCCGGCGTAGCCGCTGGGCGTCGCGTCGTACGGTGCGGACGCTGGTGCCGAGCCGTTCGGCCAGGTCGGCGGCCGTCCACTCGCGCCCCGACTGCAGCAGGGTCAGCAAGGTCAAGGTCCTGATCGTCGGGTCGAGATCCATGCCGTCAGCCTTCCAGGAGAGGAGGACAGGTTCAGGCCGCCTTGGCTCCTAGCCTGCGGACGAGGCACCGATGAGAGGAAGAAACCGTGCAGATCGCTGTCACCACCCCGACCGGCAATGTCGGCCGGCATGTCGTCGCCACACTGGTCCGCGCCGGGGTCCGGCCGCGCGTCCTGCTGCGCGACCCCGGCCGGCTGGCCCCCGACGTCCGGGATGAGGTGGATGCCGTGCCGGTCGACCAATACGATGCCGACGCCGTGGTGGCGGCCACCGAAGATGTGGACGCACTGTTCTGGGTGGACCCGGTCACCGGCAGTGCGGATCCCCTTGCCGATTACGCCCGTGCCACCGGCAGCGTGGTCCGCGCCGTCACCGAGAACCGGATCGGCCGCGTCGTTTTCCAGAGCAGCGTCGGCGCCGAGAAACGTCACGGTGCTGGTGAGATCGACGGCCTGGCACACACCGAGACCGCTCTGGATGACCTGGGCGTCGACGTCACCCACCTCCGCTGCGGCTACTTCTTCACCAATCTCGAACTTCAAGTTGATGCCCTGCGCGCCGGCACCCTCCAGGTGATCCTTCCCCTCGACCACCCCATGGCCTGGGTGGCGCCCCGCGACATCGCTGAGGTCGCCGCCACCCGTCTGCTGTCGCCCACCTGGTCCGGACGCTGTGTGCAAGCAGTTCATGGGCCCGCCGACCTCACCTGGCGACAGGTCGGCACCATCCTGACCGCTGCCACCGGGCGGCAGATCAGCGTGGAACAGATCACCGACGACGCCATGCGCACCCAGCTCCACCAGGTGGGCATGACCGACAGCATGGTCGAGGGCCTGCTCGGAATGTCGACCGGTCTGCGCGAGAACTTCGTGCCCGAACAGCGCCGCACCGTCCGGACCACCACCCCGACCACCCTCGCCGCCTGGGCCTACGACCATCTCCGGCACCGGATCGTCGAAGCGCCGTAAGTCTTCGGCCCCATGAAAAGCATGTGACGCGTGGTCCGGCGGCCGCGATGCTGGGGTGTCATGACCTACGACAACAGCCGCTCCGCCGAAGGTCCCCGGCCCGCCCCGGGGGCCGACGTACCGGGCCGCGACCCGCTGCCGCTTCTCGGCCGTACCGCCCTGGTCACCGGAGCGAGCCGACGCCGTGGCATCGGTTACGCCGTCGCCCGGCGGCTGGCCGCCTACGGGGCCGGTGTCTACCTGCACCATCATGTGCCGCACGACGCCGGGCAGCCGTGGGGCGCGGACCCGGGCGGTCCGGACGCGGTCGCCGACGGGGTACGGGAAGTCGCCGTTCCCGGCGCGGTGGTGGCCCACGGCCCGGCCGATCTGGCCCGTCCCGACGCCCCCGCCCGCCTCCTCGACACCGCCGCCGAGGCGCTCGGCGGCCGGCTGGACATCCTCGTCGCCAACCATGCCCTCAGCGGCAGCGACGGCAGTCTGGACGCCATCGACGCGGCGATGCTCGACGCCCATTGGGCGGTCGACGCCCGCTCGGTGATCCTCCTCGCTCAGGCCTACGCCCGCCGCCGCCCCGCGGGGCTGCCGGGCGGGCGGATCGTGATGATGACCTCCGGCCAGGACCTCGGGGGCGGGATGCCGGAGGAGATCGCCTACGGTCTGGCCAAGGGAGCGCTGGCCTCGGCGACGCGCAGCCTCGCCACCACCTTCGCCGATCTCGGGGTCACCGTGAACACCGTCAACCCGGGCCCCGTGGACACCGGTTACGCGGTCGGCGAGCTCCGTGAGCGGGTGGCCGGGTGCTTCCCCGGCGGGCAGTGGGGCGCGCCCGACGACCCGGCCCGCCTGATCGCCTGGCTGGCGACCGACGAGGCGGCCTGGATCACCGGTCAGGTCATCAACTCAGAGGGAGGCTTCCGGCGTTGACTCCGGCCACGGCCGAGGACTCACCGGTCTGACCTGTCCGGGTAGTCTCCCCGGCCTCACCCGTCCAGGTAGTTTCCCCCGCCTCACCCGTCCGGGAAGTCTCCCCGGCCTCACCCGTCCGGGAAGTCTCCCAGGCCCCATCCATCCCACTGGTCTCATAGGCGCGCAGACCCTCGCGCTCTCCGACGAACCGGAAGCCGGTCCGCTCCAGAACCCGCTGTGACGGCACGTTCTCCGGCTCGGTCAGGGCGCACACCGTCCGTACCTCGGGCTGAGCCGTGGCCCAGTCGGTCAGCAGCCGCGCCGCGTCGGTCGCCCAGCCGGCGCCGCGCGCGGAGGGGGAGAGGTCGTAACCGATCTCCACGGAACCGTCGGCGTCCGGCGGGCCGTGGAAGCCGATGCTGCCCAGCGCTTTACCGCTCGTGGTGTCGGTCAGCACGAAGACGCCCCAGCCGGGCCGGTAGTGGCCGGCCGCCGCGGCCCGTACGGCGATACCGGCGCCGCCGGACGTGGTCTCGGGCGGTGTGCCGTCGATCCAGTCGAACCCCGCGGGATCTCCGTCCGCGACCCGGGCGGCGGTGGCCGGCAGCAGGGCGCGCAGCGCCACCCGGCCGGCCGTGAGCGTCAGCGGGTAGCCGGCGCCCGCGGTGACCAGCGCCTCGAACAGCGGCCGGTGGTCGGTTCCGGCGGGCAGGCCGCTGACCTGGCCGTCGCCGACCTCCACCACCCGCCAGACGCCGTCGGTGCGCAGCGCAAGATCCGTGGTGACGAAACGCAGCCCCAACTCCCGTACGGCAGGCGCCACATGGTCAAGGACGGGAGTGGGTCGCAGCTCCGGTGTGTCGGGATGCGGGCCGATCAGCACCGGCTCACCGTCCACCCACCAGACCCGCGCCTCACCCACCGCCGCGAAGTCCTCGAAGGCCCGCAGCACCACACCGCCGGTCAGGAACTCCTCCTGGAGGGCGAGGAAACGGGCGACGACCGCAGACAGCCGCTCGGTGTCCTGGGCGTCCGGCACGTAGGCCGCCTCGTCCCACTCGTGCTTACGGGACTTGACCCAGTCCTTGACGACCAGCGGCCGGCGCCGGCCCGGCTCGCCGAGCCCCGCGGCCAGCCGGGCCAGTGCGGCCCGCTCTGGGGGCCTGCCGGGGGCGCAGGGCAGCCAGACGCTGCGCGGGGTGAGCGGGCGGAAGGTGTCGTACCAGCCGGGGAGTTCATGGGCGGTGCGATACGCCTCGGGGGAGGTCAGCAGCCGGCAGCCGCGCGCGGTGAGCGCCGCGGCCAGCGCGGCACAGCGGTCGGTGGGCAGCATCCAGCCGCGGTACCAGACCGGCCCGGCCTTGCGCGGGACCCCTGACACCGCCCCTTCGGCGTCCCCGGCGAGCAGCGCCTCGTGGTCCAGCACCGCGGTCGCCGCGCCGGCCGACCGCGCGGTGGCGGCCTCGGCCGCGAAGTGCGGATCGGCCCGCAGCCTTCGGCCGGGAGGTGCCCCCAGCCGGGGGCGCAGCGGGTCACCGGGGAACAGAAGGAGCGGCCGGTCCGCCGCGAGAGCCACCGTCATGTCAGCGGACCCTACGGACGGCGGCGGCCGGCCACAACAGCATTGCGCCGTGGCCGGCCGCCGCCCCCACAAGACCTGGTCAGAGCGCCGACAGCTCGCTCAGCAAATCGTCCAGGCCCAGCGACCCCTGCGACAGCGCCGCCATGTGCCAGCTCTTGAGGTCGAAGTCCGCGCCGTGCCGGGCGCGGGCCGCCTCCCGGCCCTGCAGCCACACCCGCTCACCGAGCTTGTAGCCGATCGCCTGGCCGGCCATGCCCTGGTAGCGGATGATCTCGCTCTCGACGAAGTCGGCCGGGCGGCTGCTGTGCCGCGCGAAGAACTCGTGCGCCAGCTGCGGCGTCCAGCGCTCACCCGGGTGGAAGGGCGAGTCCGCGGGGATCTCCAGCTCCAGATGCATCCCGATGTCGATGATGACGCGGACGGCCCGCATCATCTGCGCGTCCAGGTAGCCCAGGCGCCGTTCGGCGTTGGTCAGGAAGCCCAGTTCGTCCATGAGCCGCTCGGCGTACAGCGCCCAGCCCTCGGCGTTGGCGCTGACGATGCCCACCGTCGTCTGGTACCGGGAGAGCGAGTCGGCGACATGGGCCCACTGTGCCAGCTGGAGGTGATGGCCGGGCACCCCCTCGTGGTACCAGGTGGAGACCAGGTCGTACGCCGGGAAGCGGGTCTCGCCCATCGTCGGCAGCCAGGTCCGGCCGGGGCGGGAGAAGTCCAGCGACGGCTGGGTGTAGTACGGGGCGGCGGCGCCACCGGGCGGGGCGATCCGCGACTCGACCCGGCGCACCCGCTCCGCCAGCTCGAAGTGGGTGCCGTCCAGCGCGTCGATGGCCTCGTCCATGAGCGACTGGAGCCACTGGCGGGTCTCCTCGACGCCCTCGACCGCCTCGCCGTGCTCATCGCACCAGGCCAGCGCCTCCCATGGAGTCTTCGCCCCGGGCAGCACCTTCTCGGCCTCGGTCTCCATCTCGGCCAGCAGCCGGTGGAACTCGGACCAGCCGTACGCATACGCCTCGTCCGCGTCGAGGTCGGCGCCGTTGAAGTAGCGGGCGAGGCGGGTGTAGCGCTCCCGGCCCACCACGTCCGGTGCGCCCTCGATGGCGGGGGCGTAGGTGTCACGGAACCAGTCGCGCAGCTCCACCAGGGCGCCGGTGGCCACCCCGGCGGCCTCGGTCAGCTCGGCGCGCAGGGCGTCCGGGCCCGGGTCGGTGAACTCGGCGAACCAGCTGCGGTCCGTGCCGATCCACTCGTCCAACTGGCCGATGACGGTGCGGACCTGGAGCGGTCCCGCGGGCAGGCCCTGCTTGCGGCCGGCGTCGAGTGCGGCGCGGTAGCCCTCCAGCGCGGCGGGTACGGCCCGCAGCCGACGGCCGATCGCCGCCCAGTCCTCGTCGGTCTCGGCGGGGGTGACCGTGAAGACCTCACGGACGTGGTGCAGCGGCGAGCTGAGGTTGCTGACCGTGCGCAGGCCCTCGCCCGCCTCGTGGACCGCCAGCTCGGCGGTCAGCCGCTCGCGCAGCAGCCGGGCACAGATCTGCTCGGCGGCGCTGTCCGCGCCCGGCCGGGCCTCGGCCTCGCTGAGCTTCTCCAGCGTCGTACGGGCGAGCTGGGCCACCGCTTCCTGGCCCGTCGGAGAGAAGTCGGGGAGCTTGCCGGAGCTCTCGGCGATGCCGAGGAAGGTGCCGGTGATCGGGTCCAGGTCGACGAGGGCGTCGACATAGGCGTCGGCGACCTCACGGGGCAGCGGGCCGCCCCCGGAAGTAGTGGTGTGGGACATACGGCCATCCTCGTACGGATCGCCCCGTCGCGTCACCATCAAAGAGCCGTACGTTCCTGTCGCTTTACGGTGCCCTTGCGTTGTGCCGTGGCCGGCCGGGCGTCAGCACGCCCGGCCGGCCGGAGGGTTCGGTGCCCGGTGGGGCTCCGGGGCGCTCAGCGGCGCGCGCTGCCGTCATGGAGGCGGATGCTCTCCTGCGGCTCCCGTGCGGCGGGCCTGCCCGACGGGCGGGCGGTGATCACCAGCGTGCCTTCCTCGATCTGGTAGTCGAGCGGCAGCCGGAGGCCGCGCATCGCGGCCACCATGCCGGTGTTCGAGGCCTGGGTGACCGCGTACACGCTCTCGCAGCCCGCCTCGGCCGCCATCGTCACCAGCCGGCGCAGCAGCTCGGCGCCGATACCGCGCTGCTGCCAGGCGTCCTCGACCAGCAGCGCGACCTCGGTCTCGTCGCCGTCCCACAGCAGATGGCCCAGCGCCACCAGCCGGCCGGAGGCGGTCTCCACGGCCAGGGTGCGGCCGAACCGCGGGCTGAGCAGATGGCCGAGATAGCGGTCCGCGTCGCCGACCGGGCCGTGGTAGCGCAGCCCCAGGGTCTTCGAGGAGCAGCGGTCGTGCATCTCCCGCGCCGCGGCCAGGTCGGAGGTGTCGGCGCGGCGGACGGTGATCTCGTTGCCCTCGGGCAGCGTCAGCACATCACGGCGCGGCGGCACCCGCTGGCCGAGCCGGGCGTCCAGATCGACCAGCGCGCGCACCCGGGCGAACTCGGTGGGGGTGAACGGCAATTGCGGCCTTTCGATGGTGAGGGAGCCCCCGGAGGGGTCGCGGAACTTCATGAGGTGCTCCTCCAGCACGCCCTCCGTGGGGACCTGCTCGGCGAGCGGCTGACCGCGCAGCGAGCGCGCGGGCACCGAATGGATGGTGCAGCGCCCCAGCAACTGCCGTAGCGCCAGGGGGAGTTCGGCGGAGTCCAGGGCCGTGCGGGTGGCCAGCCCCAGCATCCGGGTGGGTGCATCGACGAGATCGTGTGCGTCGGCGCGCTCCAGCCAGCTGTGCGTGCCGCCCGCGCCGGCCACCGTACGGGTCAGCTCGGCGGGCGCCAGCGCGCCGGGCGCGCGCAGCAGGAACTCGTCGACCGTGCCGTCGGAGAGCGGATGGGTCTGCAGGCTGAGGATGTCCACCCGGTGCGCACCCAGCGCCGTGCACAGCGCGGCCAGGCTGCCGGGCTCGTCCTGGACCGTGGTCCGCATGCGCCACAGCGCCGTCTCCTGGCCGTCGGCCCCAGGGGCCCGGCCGGCGGAGGACGGTGCCGTGGCGCCGGTATCGGTCGGCGGCGGGGCGTTTTCGTGGCGTCGTGACCACCAGACGTGGAAGCCCGCCGTGGCGAGGAGTGCCACCGCGGCGGAGCACAGCAGCACCGGGCCCCGCGGGCCGTGCACGACGGTGTTGGCGACGGCGTCGGCCACCGCCACGGCCGTGAAGAGGGCGGCCAGCTCGACGATGTCCCGCCGCCAGTGGGGGCGGCGGGAGGAATGGGCAGAGGATGCTTCAGTCATGCACACAAGCCTGGCGGACAGGTGTTGCCTGATCGCCAACACATTGTGTCCGACGGGTAAAAGACGCAATCGACGCATTGGCCACTACTGTCCTACCCGTCCCGGTTGCAGCACCTTGCTGAACAACACCTGGCCGCCCTCCTGACGAAGCCGCACCGTCAGCTCCCCGCTGCCCCCGTCGATATCGACCTCGCCGAAGTACTGCGGACTCTCCGCTGGGGAGGTGTTGGCACGGTCCGGCGCCTTGATGAACGGCTGCGCGGGCCCAAAGGTTCCGTCCAGCTTCAAAGCCTGGAACCCGCCCGCGTTGAGCGGCCCCGACACGAACTCCCAGAACGGCTCGAAGTCCTTGAACGCGGCCCGCTCCGGCGCGTAGTGCTGCGCCGAGGTGTAGTGGACGTCCGTCGTGAGCCAGACGGTGCCGGTGATCCGGTCGTGCTTGATGTGCCGCAGCAGCTCGGCCATCTGCAGTTCACGTCCCAGGGGAGCGCCCGGATCGCCCTGTGCCACCGCCTCGAAGTCGGTCTTGCCGTCCGGGACGACCAGACCCAGCGGCATATCGGAGGCGATCACCTTCCACACCGCCTGCGAGCGGGAAAGCTCCCGCTTGAGCCAGCGCAGCTGCTCCGCCCCGAGGATGCCCTGCGGGTCGTCGGTCTGCCGGCCCGGCGAATTGGCGTTGCGGTAACGGCGCATGTCCAGGACGAACACATCGAGCAACGGGCCGTGACGCACCACGCGATAGACCCGGCCTCCCCGGTCGGGCCGCAGCGTACGGATCGGGAAATACTCGCTGAAGGCGCGCAGCGACCGCGCGGACAGCACGTCCGTGTCCTTCTCCGTGTACCGGTCGTCGTCGAGCAGCTGCCCCGGGTACCAGTTGTTGTGCACCTCGTGGTCGTCCCACTGCGTGATCGTCGGCACCTGCGCGTTGAAGCGGCGCAGATTGTCGTCGAGCAGGTTGTAGCGGAACGCGCCCCGGAACTCCGCGAGCGTCTCGGCGACCTTGGACTTCTCCTCGGTCGTCACATTCCGCCAGACCCGGCCGTCCGGCAGCGTCACCCGCTCGGGGATCGGGCTGTCGGCGTAGATGTTGTCGCCGCTGCACAGGAAGAAGTCCGGGTTCCGGCGCCGCATGTCCTCGTAGATGCGGTAGCCGCCGCGGTCCGGATTGATGCCCCAGCCCTGCCCGGCCAGATCCCCGGACCAGTGGAAGCGGAGGTCGGCACGGCGCCCCGTGGGTGCCGTACGGAACGTTCCGGAGACCGGCTCGCCGGTGCGCCGCGGGTCGTCCGGGTCGGCGAGCAGCACCCGGTAGTGGATCTGCTCACCGGACGGCAGGCCGTGCAGCGAAGTCAGGCCGGTGAAGTCCGTGTCCGGTCCGATCACCGGGCCGCGCCAGGACCGGGCGCCGCGGAACGACTCGGTCGCCGCGGTCTGCACCACCATCCGGGCCGGCCGGTCGGACCGCACCCACACCAGGCCCGACGAGGTGGTGACATCGCCGACCTGGACACCCCAGTCGGCGCTCGGCCGCCCGCTGCGGGCCTGTGCCGGCGCGGCACAGGAGAGCGTGGGCAGTGCCAGCGCCACCGAACCCGCCGCCGCGCCCTGCAGCAGCGACCGCCGTCCGAAGCCCCCGCCGGATCCCTGCGCCATCTCCAACCTCCATGCCTCGACCGACCTCACTGCCGACCCGTTCGTATCGCTGTCCGGTGCCCCGCAGCCGAACGGACGGTGAACAGCGGCCCGTTCACGGACCACGGTGCACCGTTCGCCCGAACGGGTCCGGGGACCTGCGACCGGCGGACCCGGGCCATGGTCGCAAGACCACCGCCCGATCGCCAGGACGCTGCCGTGGCCCATACGGTCCTGATACGCCGCGCCGGCACGGTGGCCCCCAGGAAGGTGACTCCGCATACCGGCCAACGGTTCCGCTCATCTCCGCATCGCCCGCCTGTCTCGCTGCTGGTTCTGTCGCGGCGGGAGCGGTCCAACTCGTAGGACACCGCGGGCTCGTAGGACACCGCGGGCCGATACGCCCTACCCCACGGTGTCGAGGATGACCCGCGCCACCAGCGCCGGATCGTCGTTCATCGGCACATGTCCGCAGCCCGGCAGCCGCACGAGCCGGGCGGCCGGAATGGTGTGCTTGGCGCGTACGCCCTGGCGGGGGAGGAGCAGCCGGTCGCGGCTGCCCCAGGCGATCGTCACCGGGACGTCGGGCACATCGGAGGTGAACCGCACCGCGCGGCCGGCCGCCAGTGTCGGGGCGAAGCCGGGTGCCTCGCGCAGCGCCCGGGTCTCCGCCACGACGGCCTCGGCCGAACGGCGGCCGGGGTGGGCGTAGATGGTGCCGGTCAGCGAGGCGCGGCCGAGGGCGGTCCGGGCCAGCGACTCCACCACCGGCTCGGGCAGCGCCTGCGCGCCGGCGTACATGCCGCGCAGCAGACCGAAGGCGTAACGCCGCTCGGCCGGGGTCCAGAAGCCCGCGGGCGAGAGCGCGGTGACCGACCGCACGGCGCGGGCGCGGCCCAGCTCCAGTGCGAGCAGCCCGCCCAGCGAGTTGCCCACCACATGCGGGCGGTCGACGCCGAGCCCGGTGAACGCCGAGGCGAGGAGCGGGACGACCGACGCCAGGTCGTAGGACGAGCCGCCGGGCAGCGCGGGGGAGGCACCGAACCCCGGCAGATCGAGCGCGATGACCTCGTGGGAGGCGGCAAGGATGTCGCACACCGGGCGCCAGGCCTGGAGGTGGTGGCCGATGCCGTGCAGCAGGACGATGGGTTCGCCCGCGCCCTTGCGCTTGTAGGCGACCGTGAACGGCGGCCGGTCCGCGGGGGTGATGCGGGCGAAGGAGACCGGGGCGGCCATGGGTGAACTCCTCTGGGGGTGCGGGGCTTTCGGTGGTGCGGAGCGTGCGCTGACACGATGCCAGCTGGGGCTACTGAGTGGTATGGGGCGGCCGGGATGAGGGCGAGTGTGCCGCACACCACGCGCCCACGCGGCCGCTCTGGGTGGTTTCCGCTGGACAAGGCCGGGGCGGCCGGGTGGGATGGAGGGGTGCTGAAGGATTCCGCGACCGAGGTCACCGACGTCTTCGAGGACCACCGTTCCGTGCTGTTCGGGGTGGCCTACCGGATGCTCGGCCGGGTGGCCGATGCCGAGGACGTGGTGCAGGACGCCTGGCTGCGCTGGGCGGGCGCGGACCACGCGGCGGTCCGTGAGCCGCGCGCCTTTCTCGTACGGATCACCACTCGGCTGGCCATCGACCGGCTGCGCCAGGTCCAGGCCCGGCGCGAGTCCTATGTGGGGCCCTGGCTGCCGGAGCCGCTGCGGACCGACGTCGGCGGCACCGCCCCGGACACCGCCGAGCGGGCGGTGTTCACCGAATCGGTCACCCTCGCCGTGCTTGTCGTCCTGGAGTCGCTCTCCCCTCTGGAGCGCGCGGTGTTCGTGCTGCGTGAGGCCTTCGGCTACCCATATGCGGAGATCGCCACCACCCTCGACCGCAGTGAGGCGGCGGTCCGGCAACTGGCGGGCCGGGCCCGGCGGCATGTGGAGGAGGGCAAACCGCGCTTCGAGGTCGATCCGGACCGGCAGCGGGACCTGACCGAGCGGTTCCTGGCCGCGGCGGCCGGCGACGATCTGGACGGGCTGCTGAGCCTGCTGGCGGCGGACGCCCGGCTGGTCGGGGACAGCGGAGGGAAGGCCAAGGCCCCGCTGCGGATCATCGAGTCCGCGGACAAGGTCGCCCGTTTCCTCTTCGGCGTCACCAGGTCCGTGCCGCCCGGCCTGGAGTTCACCGTCCTCGAACTCAACGGCGGGATCGGGCTGTTGGCGCACGACCACGGTGTGCCGGACTCCGTCATCCAGCTCGGGATCGCGGACGGCAAGATTCAGACCGTCTATATCGTCCGCAACCCCGAGAAGCTGGAGTCGCTGGCCGCCGGCTGAGCGGCGGCCCGCAGCCCGAGCCGCGGACTCGACAGCACCGGGACGCCCCCGTCGAGCCCCTCGGCGGCCGGCGCCATGGAGGCCTGTGCCAGGACGATCGCATCGGCGTCCCGGACCTCCCGTGCCGCGGCGGCGATGGCCGACAGATAGCCCTCGGTGTCGCCGCTCTCGAAGCGCTCCCACGCGTCCGGCACCAGCACCGTACGCACCCTGACCTCGCGGCCGGCCCGTTGGGCCTCCTGGACGATCAGGTCTTCCGTGGGGGCGAGGGTGCTCTCCAGGGCGGCGAGCACGGCGATCCGCGGGCCGGAGGCGACGGCGGCCGCGGCCATCGGACGGTCCACCCGGAGGACGGGGAGGCCGAGCGCGGCGCCGGCCGCCTCCGCCACCGAACCGATCGTCGAGCAGGTACAGAGCACTGCCCGCGCACCGTGGCCGGCCGCCTCTGAGAGGACGGCGGAGACGTCCGCAGAGACGGCGTCGGGTCCCTGCGCCCTTGCCCGGTCGAGGAGTTCGGGCCGGACCAGGTGATGCACCGCCAGACCGGGGGCCTCCGCGTCCCGCAGCGCGTCGAAGACCGGGACGTGGACGGGCGAGGTGTGCAGCAGCGCGAGCATGGCGGGAACGGTACCGAGCGGCGCCGCGGAGGGCGCGGGCGGGGCGGCCCGTTCGGGCGTGCGAGCGGTCCGAAACGGATACCGGATTGGTCTTGACCAAGGGTGGGGGCGGCCATATCGTCGGGATACTGCAACAACCTTTAATAAAGAAGCGCTCATAATCGGGCGCGCAGCGGGCCCAGATCTGCCGGCCGCGCGCGGCCCGAGTCCCATGGGGGAGCAGTCCCGGTTACGGTCAGTGCGGAGGACAGGGTGGGGACCACGCAGCTCGAAACGGTGCCGGAGCCGAAGTACTGGCACCTCAAGACCGTGCTCAGCGAGGCGCTGGACTCGGAGTTCACGGTCGGCGAGATTCTGCCCAACGAGCGTGATCTGGCGGCGCGGTTCGGCGTCGCACGGGCCACGCTGCGGCAGGCGCTCGAACAGCTGGAGCTGGAAGGCAGACTCCAGCGCCGCCGCGGGGTGGGCACCACGGTCGCACCGCCCCGCGTCGGGGTCGCCGTCGCCCCCGCCCGGCACACCTGGCCCGGCGCCGCCGGTGACGACTGGCAGCCGGTCGACTCCGTCGAGAGCGATACGGTGCCCGCCGCGGTGGCCCGTCTGCTGGAGACGGCCGCCGGGGACCGGGTGCACATCGTCCGCCGCAGCCGGGTCACCCAGGGCCGGCCCCTCGCCGCCGAGTTGCTGTACGTCCCGGCGGCCGTGGTCCCGGGCTGCCAGGAGACCGGTGTACTGAACGGCCCGGCGCGCGCCCATGCGGTGCTGCAGGAGCTGCAGTCGCTGGAGCTGGAGGGCCAGGACCGTACCGTCGAGCTCGGCTCGGCCCGTGCGGAGGACGCCAAGCAGCTGGACCGGCTGCCCGGCGCGCCCGTTCTGGTCGTCACCACCCGCTATGTCTCGGGGGGCCGCACCACCGCCGTCGCGGTCTCCACCTACCGTGCGGACACCTGCCGTCTGACCTTCGGCGAGAGCGACGCGGTCGCCCTGCTCGCGGGCTGAGCCCGCCCGGCAGCCGAACGTACGGGCCCGCTCCGGAGCGGGCCCGTTCCGTTTGGTGGGCCGTTGGGTGGCGGGCGAGGGGGAGCGGGAGAGGCCGTCGTCGCAGCGTGGGCAGTTGGCGGGACCGTCGTCGCGCCGTGGAGCAGTGGGAGGGGTATGGGCACGCCCCGGCTCAGTAGTGGCCGTCAGCGCGCCGCGGTTCCGCGACGGCCCGTCACCGTGCCCTCCACCGCGAAGAGTTCGCCCTCCACGTGGTCGAGCGCCAGCCGCAGTGCCCCGGTGGCCACCGCCGCCTCGCCGAGCTGCGACAGGACGACCTGCGGCGGGCGCAGACAGTAGCGCGCCAACTCCCCGCGCAGCGGCTCCAGTACGCCCGCCAGGCCCGCCGCCCAGCCGCCGATCACCACCAGCTCCGGGTCCAGCGCCAGCACCAGTGCCGCGACATCGTGCACCAGCCGCCGGATGAAGCGGTCCACCGCCTCCCGCGCCTGGGTGTCACCGTCGCGCGCGGCCGCGAAGACCGCCGCCACCTGCGCCTCGTCCAGGGGATGCAGCGGTTCTCCGGTCGTCGACAGCAGCTTCTCCGGTGTCGCCTCGCGGCCGAGCAGATGCAGCGCGCCGATCTCCCCGGCGGCCCCGCCGAATCCACGGTGCAGCCGTCCGCCGATCAGCGAGCCGGCACCGGGACTGAGCCCCGCCAGTACGAAAACGATGTCATCCGAGCCGGTCGCCGCGCCCTGCCAGTGCTCGGCCACCGCGGCGGCGTTCGCGTCGTTCTCGACCAGCACCGGGCAGCGGAACGACCGGCGCAGCCGCTCACCCAGCGGCAGCCCCGTCCAGCCCGGCAGCGCGGTGCTCAGCCGGACGGTGCCGTCCGACTCCACGATGCCGGGGCCGGCCGCCCCGACGGCCCGCAGCGAACTGCGGGGCACGCCCGTACGGCGCAGCAGATCGGCCACCACGGCACGGACCCGCTCCAGCCGCTCGTCGGCCGGTGCGGTCTCGTCCACGGGGCGCTGCGCGGTGTCCAGCACCCGTCCGCCCAGATCGGACAGCAGGGCCGCGACGCGGTGCGGGCCGATCTCGATGCCCAGCAGATGGCCGGCTTCCGTACGGAACCGGAACCGGCGGGCCGGCCGCCCCTGGCGACGCGTCTCACCTTCCTCGGCGGGCACCTCGACCACCAGCCCGGTCTCGATGAGCCCCTCGACCACGCCCTCGACCGTGGGCCGGGACAGCCCCGTCACCTGGACGAGGTCGGTGAGCGTCGGGGAGTCCGCGGCGCGCAGCGCGTGCAGCACCACCGCGGAGTTGATCCGTCGCAGCAGGGACGGGTCCCCGCCGGTGAGCCGCCCCAACGTCCGTCTCCCTCACTTCGCGTGTGTGGCGGATCGTAGCCGGTCACCTGAGGGGCGGCGAGTCCCGGAGGAGCTGCTCGCCGCGGTCAGCCGGGCGAGACGAACCCGGACTCGTACGCGGCGATCACCGCCTGGGTGCGGTCCCTGGCCCCGAGCTTCCCCAGCACCGAGCTGACATGCGTCTTCACCGTCTCGGCCCCCAGGACCAGCTCCTCGGCGATCTCCGCGTTCGACAGCCCACGGGACATCAGCCGCAGCACCTGCTGCTCCCGTGCGGTGAGCGCAGCGCGCTCGAAGTCGGCCCGGGCGCGGTCGTTGTGGCGGCCGGCCGCCATGGTGCGCAGCGCCGCGGGGAGCAGCAGCGAACCGCCCTCGGCAACGAGCCGCACCGCGTGCACGATCTCGGCAGGCCGGGAGCGCTTGAGCAGAAAGCCGTCCGCGCCCGCGCGCAGCGCCTCGTAGACGTACTCGTCCTCCTCGAACGTGGTGACGACGAGGATCCGGGGCGGCCCGGGCACCGAGCGCAGCACCGCGCGGGTCGCCTCGATGCCGTCCAGGAGCGGCATCCGTACGTCCATGGCGATCACATCGGGCCGGAGCTTCCGCGCCAGCGGGACGACGGACGCTCCGTCGCCCGCCTCGCCCGCCACCTCGATATCGGTCTGCGCTTCCAGAATGGCACGCAGTCCCGCGCGGACCAGCGGCTCGTCGTCGACCAGGAGTACGGAAATCGGCACGGGGTCAGCGTAGTTGGCGCAGCGGGAGGCGGGCGCGCACCCGCCACTCGCCGCCGTCCGGCCCGGTCTCGGCCTCGCCGCCGAGCAGCGCGGCCCGTTCGCGGATGCCGCGCAGACCACGGCCGCGGTGGGCACTGCCGGGGGCCGGGGAGGCGACGGGCAGCGGATTGCGCACCTCCAGTTCCAGTGCGTCGGCGTCGGCGGCTATCCGTACGGACACCGGCACCGGGCCCGCGTGCCGCAGCACATTCGTCAGGGCCTCCTGCACCATGCGGTACCCCTCCCGGGAGACGGGGCCCGGCAGTCTTTCCAGGGGGCCGCTCAGCTCGGCGCGCAGGTCCGCACCCGCGGCCCGTGCCGACTCCAGCAGGCGCTCGGTGTCGGTGAGCGCCGGCCGGCCGGCGGGGCCCGGTGCGTCCTGGCGCAGCAGCCGCAGCGCCCGCTCCAGATCGGCCAGCGCCTCGCGGCCGGTGTCCTCGATGGCGGCCAGCGCCCGCTCGGTGAACTCGGGCGAACCGGCGGTCCGGGCCGCGCCCGCCTGCAGCACGGTGACGGTCAGCGCGTGGCCGATCGCATCGTGCAGCTCCTGGGCCAGCCGGTTGTGTTCCAGCATGCGCTCCGTACGGGCCTCCAGTTCGGTCAGCCGCTCGGCGGCCGAGGGGCCCAGCAGCAGCCGTGCGGCGGCGGCCGTCAGTGAGCCCGCCCCGACGGCGACGGCCGCCAGCAGGACGAGGGGAAGCGGTGCGAGCAGCCCGTACCACCAGTGGGGCGCTTCGATCGCCGGCAGGCCCTTCAGGTGCGTGGGGCGTCCTGCGGAAGCCATCGCGAACGCCCCGGCCACAAGGGGCAGTTGAGCGGTCAGGGCTGAGAGGGCGACGCCCACTTCGAGCCGCAGCAGCAGCCACAGCGCCGTACGGCCACGATCGCTCCAGGAGCCCGACGGGGTCGTGGCGATACCGGACGCGGCACGCGCTTCGAGGCCGTGCGGGCCCGGAGTCAGCAGCAGCTGGGCCTGGAGCCCCTCGACGCGGCGGACCACCGGTATCAGGGCGGCGAACAAGAGCAGTGGCAGGGGGAGCACCGCCATCCACAGCCACGTCAGCCATCCGCCCGCGAAGAAGGGTTTGTTGTACAGGAAGCCGGTCAGCATCCCGGCCACCGAGGCGATCAGCAGATGCAGCCAGCGGGTGTAGGTGACGGCTCGGAAGAGCGGGCGGAGAACGGCGGAGAGCGAGAGGGGCACCCCGTCATCGTGACAGCGGCCACCGGCCCGCGGCCTCCCCCGCCCGGGGGAGGCGTTCCCCGACGGCGGGGGAGGTCAGAGGCCGGGTACGGCAGCCAGCCTTGCGGTATGAACTTCATCGAAGTGCAGCGATTGACGAAGCTCTACGGAACCGTGCGAGCCGTGGACGACCTCACCTTCCGCGTGGAACCGGGGCGGGTCACCGGGTTCCTCGGCCCCAACGGCGCCGGTAAGTCCACCACCATGCGGATGGTCGTGGGTCTGGACCGCCCCACCTCGGGAACCGCCACCGTCGGCGGCCGTGCCTTCCGCGCGCTGGACAACCCGTTGCGGCACGTCGGGGCGCTGCTGGACGCGGGCGCCGCCCACGGGGCCCGGCGCGCCCGCGACCACCTCCTCGCCCTCGCCCACAGCAACCGCATCCCGGTACGGCGCGTGGCGGAGGTCCTGGAGGAGACCGGGCTGTCGGCGGTGGCGGGCAAGCGGGTCAGGACCTTCTCGCTCGGCATGCGGCAGCGGCTCGGCATCGCGGCCGCGCTGCTCGGCGACCCGGCCGTGCTGATGCTGGACGAGCCCGCCAACGGGCTCGACCCGGAGGGCATCATCTGGATCCGTACGCTCCTCAAGCGCCTCGCCGCCGACGGCCGTACGGTGCTGATCTCCAGCCATCTGATGACCGAGACCGCCCTGACCGCCGACCACTTGATCGTGCTGGGGCGCGGCCGGCTGCTTGCCGACACCGCCATGGACACCTTCCTGCGCCAGCACACCCACCGCAGGGTTCGGGTGCGCACGTCGGAAGGGTCCCGGCTGCACGCCGAGCTCGTCCGGGCCGGGTGGGCTGCGGCACCGGACGGATCCGGCGGCTGGCTGGTCGAGGGCGCCGAACCCGCCGATGTCGGCGCGCTCGCCGCCCGCCGGGGCATCCCGGTCCTCGAACTCGCCGATGAGGCGCCCTCGTTGGAAGACGCCTATCTGCGGCTGACCGCGGACGCCGCCGAGTTCGTCTCCGCCACTCCGAAGACCCAGGAGGTCTGACGCCATGCCGTTCGCCGCCGTGCTCCGCTCCGAGTGGACGAAGATCCGCTCGCTGCGTTCCCTGTCGTACAGCCTCTCCGCCATCCTGGTGGTGACCCTCGCGGTCGCCTGCTTCGTCTGCGGCAGCCATGACGGATCGGATCCACACTTCGACCCGGTCTTCCATGCCTACTTCGGTCTCAACATCGGCCAGTTCGGGGCCATCATCTGCGGCGTCCTCGCGGTCGCGGGGGAGTGGTCCAGCGGCTCCGTCCGGGTCTCGCTGACCGCCGTGCCGCGCCGAGGACTGCTGTACGCGGGCAAGCTCGTCACCGTGGGCGGGCTTGCCCTGGCCGTCGGGCTGGTGGCCGGCTTCGCGTCCGTGACCGTCGGGCAGGCGCTGCTCGGAGAGGCGGGTGTGAGCGTCGGCTCGCCGGGCGTGGTGCGGTCCGCCGTCGGCTGCGGGCTCTACTTCGGGCTGCTCGCGGTGTTCTCCGCCGGTGTCGCCGCGCTGCTGCGCAGCCCGGTCGGGACCCTGAGCCTGCTCGTCCCGCTCTTCCTCTCTCTCGGCCCGCTGTTCGGTTCACTGGACGCGACCAGAAAGGTGGGCCAGTTCCTGCCGGACCGGGCGGGGCAGCAGATTCTGCACCTTGCGCCGGAGGGGGCGCTCGGGGCGTGGTCCGGGATCGCGGTGATGGCAGGCTGGGCGGCGCTGGCCGCGGCAGCGGGGCTGTGGTCACTGCTGCGCAGGGATGTGTGAGGGACCGGGCGCGAGTCAATTGTCAGACCCGGGCGGTTTACTGACGGCATGACCACTGACGCGTATCTCACCGTCATCGACCGATGGCGGCTCCGGGACTTCCCCGCCGCTCCGGGCCGCTCCGCCCTGGTCGAAAGCGGTCCGGGCTTCCACATAGTCGGCCTGCGGGTCAGCCGGGAGTTCTGGGACGCGGACCTCACCGAGGTGGCGGAGGCCGCGGAGGAGTTCGAGGCCGAGCTGACGGCGCTGGTGCGGGCACTGTCCTTACGGTGGGGTGAGCCCGAAATAGTTGATCTTGCCGATCACTTGGAACGGACCGCGCGGGGCCTGCCGGTCCGGCCGCCACTGGACACCCTGTGCGGATACGTCCCGCGGATGCACGGCTGGCGGGTGCAGGGCCGCTGGATCGGCGTCGGGGTGGGGCAGGGCGCGTACGAGCTGCCGATGCAGTTGCTGGTGGCGGTGGGGGAAGGGGCGGCGCTCTAGCGGGAGAAGACGGGCGCGAGCGCCGCGGAAAGGAGGCGGTGCGGGGTGCCGGTGCCGTCGGCGGGGACGGTCCACAGATCGGAGCCGTAGTCGCCCGGCAGGGAGTAGACCAGGGTGTGGCCGTCGCGCCAGACGGCCTGGTCGTCGATGTTGCGGTGTTCGGCGGTCGCGGTCTCGCGCAGGGTGCGCAGGTCGAGGACGTACAGCCGCCAGGGGGCGTCGGGGTCCGCGTCCGCGATCCGCTTCTTGTAGGCGATACGGGTGCCGTCGGGGGACAGGGAGGGGCATTCGACGTTGGGGTGCAGGGCACGGAGGGTTCTGGTGCTGCGGTCGCCGCGGACGAGATAGGTCTTTCCGGCCGTGGCGGCGGTGGCGTAGAAGTGGGTGTCGTCGGCGAAGGTGACGCCCCAGACATTGATGTCGACGGCACGGACCCGGTGCCTGTCGACGGTCAGCGCATAGGTCTCCAGGTTGGCGTCCAGGTGCCGGCCGCGGGTGTCGACGACGGAGGTGCGGGTGGAGAAGGCGGTGCCCGCGTAGGAGTCACCGCTGACGAAGACGGTCCAGGCGACGGTGCGGCCGCTGGGGGAGACCCGGGCGCGGGTGGGGGTCCCGGCCAGGTCGTAGTGGCGCCGTTCGCGCAGCCGGTTGTCCAGGACGACGGCGCGGTAGGTGTCCCGGAGTTCGCCGTGGACCGCCTGGAGGCAGATGCCGGTTCCGGAGGCCGCGTGGAACCGCAGGCAGCGGACCCCGGACGCGGTGCGCGGGCCGGTGAGCCGCCCTTCCGGTACGGCGGTGATCTCGTCGCGGTGCGGACCCCAGGCCATGTTCCGGAAGAGACCGTGCCGCGGATCGTCCAGGCGTACGGGCCCGGAGGCCACCTCGGGGCCCCCGGCCTGCGTGCGGTCCTTCCGGTCGGCGCGCCCGGCGGCGTGCAGGGTCGCGCCGACGGCGACCCCGCCGAGTACGAGAACGGCGGCGAGCAGGAGGAGCAGGCGCGCGGTGCGGTTCATCGGGGTGCGGGTCACGGTGTGTGCTCCGAAGGGGAGTTGGGGGCCGGTGCCGGTGCGGCCGGGCGCAGCAGCCGGGCGCTGAGGGCCGCGGCCAGGGCCAGTCCGACGGCCGCGGCGAGGACGGCGGTGTGGTCGCCCCAGGCGGTCCAGGCGGCACCGAAGGCGAGCGAGCAGACGAAGCGGGCGGCCGTCTGACCGGTCTGCACCACCGCCAGCCCGCTGCCGCGGGCGTCCTCGGGCACCGCGTCGGCGGTCGCGGCCGCCAGCACTCCGTCGGTCGCCGCGTAGAACGCGCCGTGCAGTAGGAGGACGCCACAGACCAGCCCCGCGCCGCCGCCGAAGGGAGCCAGCAGCAGCCCGTAGGCACCGAGCAGCACCAGATGCCCGGCCAGGAACAGCCGCCGCCGGCCGATCCGGTCGGCCAGCGCGCCCATCGGTACCGCCAGCGACAGATACGCCGCGGCCGTGCCCAGCGGGAGCAGCGGAAGCCACCCCGCCGGGAGGTCCAGCCGCCGCTGCAGGGCGAGATACAGGAAGGAGTCGCTGACGGTGGTCAGCCCGAGCAGCACGGCGCACGCGGTCAGCCGGCGTACCTGCGGCCGTCGCAGCAGGGCGCGCACCGGCGTCCGGGGCCCGGCCGGGCCCCGTCCGGCGGTGTCCTCCGCGGCGGGCAGCGCGCGCCCCGGGACGAACAGCAGGAGGACGACCACGCCCAGTACGGCGACACAGAAGCTGACCGTGAACACCGCGTCATAGCCTTCCGCCGCCGCCCGCAGCAGCACGAACGCCACCAGCGGGCCGCACAGGGCGCCCGCGGTGTCCATCGCCCGGTGCACCCCGAACGCCCGTCCCCGGGCGGCGGGTTCGGCGGCCAGGGAGATCATCGCGTCCCGCGGCGCGGTCCGCAGCCCCTTGCCGGTCCGGTCCACCGCCAGCACCGCCCCGATCAGAGGCAGCGTGTGCACCATCAGCAACAGCGGCTTGCAGAGGGCGGAGAGCCCGTACCCCACCGCGGCCACCGCCTTGTGCCCGCGCCCGCCGCCCCCGTCCGACAGCCGCCCGCCCACCAGCCGGACCAGCGCGCTCACCCCGTTGTAGACCCCGTCCAGGACCCCGAACCCCAGGGGGGACAGGCCGAGTTCGGCGACGAGGTACAGCGGGAGCACGGCCGTGACCATCTCCGAGGAGATGTCGGTGATGAGGCTGACGGCGCCCAGGACCAGCACCGTGGAGGGAACGGCGGCCCGGACGCGCCGGCCGCGTCCGTCGCGCCGGCCGCCCGGCGATACGGAGGGGGAAGGAGCCGGGCGGCCGTCTGCGAGATACACGGGTCAGCCGGCCCAGATACCGCTGATGTCCTTGGCGTCGGCGGAATGGCCCGCGTGCGAGGTGCCGTACATGTCCTCAAGCGTGCGCAGCACGTCGTAGTGGTTGTAGGTGGTGTCCGAGGTGGAGCCGGCCTGCACGGGCTGGCCGTACAGCACGGTCGGGATGCGGTTGCCGCTGAGCCGGTTGTCCTCGTCGAAGGTGAGCAGCAGCAGACTGTTGTGGGTCCTGGCCCAGTCGGCGTAGCTCTTGAGGTGGTTCTTCAGCCAGGTGTCACCCGTGGAGACCGAGCAGTCGTGCATATCGCTGCACAGGTTCGGCACGACGAACGAGACGGTGGGCAGCTCCGAGAAGTCGGAGGGGAACGCGTCGAGGGTGTGCGCCGAGCCGGTGGAGACGTTGCTGAAGCCGAACCACGGGTTGTGCTTCTGCGCGTACTTGCCGCTCTTGCAGGTGGTCGAGCCCTCGGACGGCAGCGACTCGTTGTAGCTCGCCCAGGACTTGCCGGCCGCCGTCAGCTCGGAGGCGAGGTTGGGGGCGTCGCTGAACCCGGGGTCGACGCAGCTGTCGTCGGTGACCCCCTGGGTGTCGCCGGAGAAGAGGGCGTAGTAGTTGGGCTGGCTGGGGTGGGTCTCGGCGTAGGAGGCCTTCAGGCTGGCGCCGCCGGAGGCCAGGGAGTTGATGTACGGGGCGCTGGAACTGCCCATCACCTGGTTGTAGGCATGGTTCTCGAAGACCACCACGACCACATGGTCGGGGGTGGGCACGGCGGCCGCGGTGGGCTCGGCGCCGAAGCCGTTGCCGGCCCAGATGCCGAGACCGGCGGTGGCCAGGCCGAACGCCGCGGCGAGCGCGGTGACTTTGCGGCGGCGTGAGCGGCGGATGCGGTGGGAGGAGGGGGACACGGCGGCGGAAGGGGACGCGGACGTGGCAGGCACGGCAGTCTCCGTGGGGAGTGGGGGAGTGCACGGGCGGCGTCAGAGTAGAACCGTCCGGTAGCCATGTACATGCCTTCAAGATGACGGCCGGCCGAACGGTGGACGGCCTTATGCGCCGCCCCTATGCGCCGCCCTTATGCGCCGTCGTCCTCCGCGAACGCCGCGGCACGCAGCCGTCCGTACTCCTCCGCCATGGCCGCCACCGTCCAATGGGCGTTCAGACCGCTGGGGTTGGGCAGGGCCCAGAGGCGGGTGTCGCCCAGCATGCGCTGCTGCGGCCCGATCGCCGCCTTCTTGTCGTCGAAGGCGACGCGGTACGCCGTGACACCGGCGACGGCGAGCCAGCGGGGGCGCAGCCGCGCCACCTTCTCGGCCAGCAGCCGGCCGCCCTCGCGGTACTCCTGCGCGGTCAGCTCGTCGGCCTTGGCCGTCGCCCGCGCCACGACATTGGTGATGCCGAGGCCGTGGGCGAGCAACTCCTCCTGCTCGGCGGGCCGGAACTGGCGCGGCGTGAAACCGGCGGCATGCAGAACCGGCCAGAAGCGGTTGCCGGGCCGGGCGAAGTGGTGGCCGGTGGCCGCCGTCATCAGCCCGGGGTTGATGCCGCAGAAGAGCACCCGCAGGCCGCTCGCGGCCACGTCCGGGACGACGCGGTCGCGAGCGGCTGCCAGCTCTTCGGGGGTGAAGCCCATGGGCCCTCGCGTCAGAGGATCGAGCCGGGGGTGTACGCCGCGGCCTCCGGGTGCTGCTTGGTGATCTCCTCGATCCGGGCGACGACGGCCGCCACCTGGTCGGCCGCGGCGCCGGTGAAGGAGAGCTTGTCCGCCATCAGGGCGTCCAGCTGCGCCTTGTCCAGCGGGATCCGCGCATCCGCGGCGAGCTTGTCCAGCAGCTCGTTGCGCTCCGCGCCCTGCTCCCGCATGGCCAGCGCCGACGCGACCGCGTTCTCCTTGATCGCCTCGTGCGCCTCCTCGCGGCCCACACCGGCGCGCACGGCACCCATCAGCACCTTCGTCGTGGCGAGGAACGGCAGATAGCGGTCCAGCTCGCGGGCGACGACGGCGGGGAAGGCGCCGAACTCGTCGAGCACGGTCAGGAACGTCTCCAGCAGGCCGTCCAGCGCGAAGAAGGAGTCCGGCAGGGCGACCCGGCGCACCACGGAGCAGGACACATCGCCCTCGTTCCACTGGTCACCGGAGAGCTCACCGGCCATCGAGGCATAGCCGCGCAGGATCACCATCAGGCCGTTGACGCGCTCGCAGGAGCGGGTGTTCATCTTGTGCGGCATCGCCGAGGAGCCGACCTGGCCGGGCTTGAAGCCCTCGGTGACCAGCTCGTGCCCGGCCATCAGCCGGATGGTCTTGGCCAACGAGGAGGGGGCGGCGGCCAGCTGCACCAGCGAGGTCACCACGTCGTAGTCGAGCGAGCGCGGGTAGACCTGGCCGACGGAGGTGAAGGCCTGGCCGAAGCCGAGGTGCGCGGCGATCCGCTGCTCCAGCTCGGCGAGCTTGGCGGCGTCCCCGCCCAGCAGGTCGAGCATGTCCTGGGCGGTGCCGACGGGGCCCTTGATACCGCGCAGCGGGTAGCGGGTGAGCAGGTCCTCCACCCGGCCGTACGCGACCAGCAGCTCGTCCGCCGCGGTCGCGAAGCGCTTGCCCAGCGTCGTGGCCTGCGCCGCGACATTGTGCGAGCGGCCCGCGAGGACCAGCTCGGCGTTCTGGGCGGCCAGCGAGCCCAGGCGCGCCAGCACGGCGACCGTACGGTCCCGCATCAGCTCCAGCGACAGCCGTACCTGCAGCTGCTCGACGTTCTCCGTCAGGTCACGGGAGGTCATGCCCTTGTGGACCTGCTCATGGCCGGCGAGGGCGTTGAACTCCTCGATACGGGCCTTGACGTCGTGCCGGGTGACCTTCTCGCGCTCGGCGATGGAGGCCAGGTCGACGGTGTCCAGGACCCGCTCGTAGTCGGCCAGCGCCTGCTCGGGGACCTCCACCCCCAGGTCCTTCTGTGCACGCAGCACGGCAAGCCACAGCTTCCGCTCCAGCTTGACCTTGTATTCGGGGGACCACAGCACGGCCAGCTCCGCGGAGGCGTAGCGGCCGGCCAGGACATTGGGGATGCGAGGCTTCGCAGACACAGCAGTCACGTGGTCAGAGTCTACTGGCGGTTTGCGCAGGCCAGCGCCCCGGTCCCGGCTGTAGGTTCCTCCAAGCCGCGGCCCGGGGCTCCGGAGCCCGGCGACGCCGGGTGTCAGTCCTCGTACGGCAGCAGTTCGGGGCGCTTGGCCGGGCGGCCGTCCCCCGAGGACCGGCCGGTGAGCCGGCGGACCGTCCACGGCACCAGATGCTCGCGCGCGAACCGCAGATCCGCGGCGCGCCGTGCACCCCAGCCCGGCGGTGCGGCGGCCGGCAGCGGCGCGTCCCAGTCCGACTCGGCGGCCAGCCCAAGTGCCTGCCAGACGGCCTCCGCGACCCGGCGGTGCCCCTCGGCGTTCAGATGCAGCCGGTCGTCGGCCCAGAGCCGCGGATCGGACAGCGCCCGCGACCCGTACAGATCCACGACCACCGCACCGTGCCGCGCGGCCACCTCGTCGATCCGCGCGAACAGCTGCTCCATGCGCGGCCGGAAGCGCTCCAGCACCGGGCCCTGCCGCCCCGGGCTGCGCATCAGCACCAGCTGCCCGCCGCCCTTGGCCAGCTGCCCGGCGGCGTCCTCGAACCGGGCGCACACCTGGTCCACTTCGCACTTGGGCCGCAGGACGTCGTTGAGCCCGCCGACCAGCGTCACCAGATCGGCGCCCATCGCGGCCGCCGGCCCGCACTGCTCGTCGGCGATCTGCCCGATGAGCTTGCCGCGCACCGCGAGATTGGCGTAGCGGAAGCCCGGTGCGGCGGCGGGTTCCCCGGACGGCGGCCGGGCCGCGGCCGCCAGCCGGGCGGCGAGCAGATCGGCCCAGCCGCGGTACGAGCCGTCCGGCAGGGCGTCCGACATTCCCTCGGTGAAGCTGTCGCCGACCGCGACGAAACTGGTGTAACGGGCATTCATCTCCATGGCGCGGTGATCCTACCGCTCGCCGTACCGCGCGGTATGCCCGGTCCCGCGGGATGCGGCAGTCGCCCGCGGTGTACGGTCTGGTGGCGTCCGGACGGCGAGGAAAGAGGCAGGTGGCCGCGCGATGACTCCCCGCCGGGGTGACGGCCCCGACGAGCCGACGTTCACCGAACGGGCCCGCCGCGAGCAGCTCATCGACGCCACCATCGACGTGATCTCCACCCGGGGGTACCCCGCGACTTCACTGTCGGCGATCGCCGAGCGGGCCGGGCTGTCCAAGGCCGCGGTGCTCTACCACTTCTCCTCGAAGGACAAGCTCACCCGGGCGGCGCTGGAGCAGGTGATGGAGCAGTTCAGCGCCTACGTCACCGAGCGACTGGCGCGGGCGGCCGGCCCGCGGGACGCGATCGTCGCCTACGTACGGGCGATGATCGGTTACCAGCAGGCCAACCGCCGCCAGGTCCGGGTGATCACCGAGATGCTGCTCGACGACGAGGGTGGGACCCGGCTCAAGACGCCGGGCTCGCATGACACCCACGGCCGGTGGCAGGGCCTCGCCGATCTGCTGACGGAGGGTCAGAAGGCAGGCGTGCTGCGGGAGTTCGACCCGCGGACCGTCGCCCTGGCGATCGGCGGTGCGATCGACGGAGTGATCGCGCACTGGCTGGCCCACCCCGAACTCGATCTGGACGCCGCGGCCGCGGAGCTGGAGGAGTTCACCCTCAACGCGATCGAGCGGCGGAGCTGACCCGGGCGAAGGCGGGGGCGCGCTCGGGGCGTATGCCGAACCCGCCCAGATAGCCCGCCACGGTCCGCAGGGGCGGCACCCCCCGCAGCAGCCGCACCGGCAACGGCAGCCGGTCGCCGTCGAGCGTGCCGGCCAGCGCGGAGCGGATCATCGTGTGCTCGGCCTGCTGGGACCTCTGCACCACGGTCATCGGCAGCTCCCGCCGCTTCTGCACCCGCGCCAGATCGGCCACCCCGACCGTGCCCCGGCGCAGTGGCTCCGCCAGGATCCGGGCCGCGGCCACCGCGTCCTGCAGTGCGAGATTGACCCCCACGCCGCCGACCGGCGACATGGTGTGCGCCGCGTCCCCGATGCACAGCAGACCGTGCCGGTGCCAGCGCCGCAGCCGGCCGAAGGTGACCTCCAGCAGCTTGACGTCGTCCCACGAGGCGATCGCGCCGGTCACCGCGTCGTCCCAGCCGAACAGCGCCCCGAGCCGGTCCCGCAGCCACTGGATGTCCCGGGCGCGCAGCTCCGCGTCCCGGCCCTTCTCGATCAGATAGGAGGTCTGGTAGTACGTGCCGCGGTCCATGGTGACCGCGACCTGGCCGCCGCCGAAGTGAGCGAAGACCCGGCCGCTCTTGAGCCTGTCGGCCGGGGCGTCCACCCGCACCTGCCAGACGTCCATCGGCACCTCGAACAGCTGCTGTCGCAGCCCCGCGGCCTGCCGCACCACCGAGTCCCGGCCGTCGCAGGCAACCGTCAGGGAGGCGGCGAGCTCGCCGGGGGTGCCGTCCTCGTCGAGGAACCGCACCCCCGTGACCCGGTCGCCCCTCGTGCGCAGCCCGGTGACCCTGGTGCGCATCCGCAGGGTGAAGTTCGGCTCCTCGGCGGCCGCGCCCGCGAGCAGATCGAGGAAGTCCCACTGCGGGACCATGGCGAAGTACTTGTGCCGGCCGGGGAGGCGCCGCATATCGCCCAGCACGACCGTGGTGCCGCCGATCTGCGCCCGCATCTCCTCCAGCTTGGCGAACGGCAGCCGTGCGAAGGCCTCGCCGAGGCCGAGTTCGTCCAGCAGTCGCAGGGTCGACGGATGGACGGTGTCCCCGCGGAAGTCCCGCAGGAAGTCTCCGTGCTTCTCCAGCACGGTCACCTCGATGCCGGCCCGGGCCAGCAGCAGTCCGAGCATCATCCCGGCGGGTCCCCCGCCCACGATGCAGCACGTTGTGCGGTCCATGTGTGTGCCCCCTCCTCGCTACGCATGCGATGGCGACCGGCGGGGAAGCAAAGCCCTGACCGATCGGTCAGCAATCTAACCGATCGGTCAGGCGTCGTGGGGCGCCGCCCCCCTCGTCAGGCCACGGGGCGTTGCAGCACCAGCTCCCGGAGCACGTCCTCCATCGTCACCAGCCCGGCCAGCCGCCCGTCGTCGCCGATCACCGCGGCCAGATGCGTACTGGATCCGCGCATCGCCGTCAGCACGTCGTCCAGCGGCGTCGAGGCCTTCACACGGGCGATCGGGCGCAGCGCGGAGACCGGGAACGGCAGCGTGCGGGGGCTGGCGTCCAGGGCGTCCTTGACGTGCAGATAGCCGAGGATGCGCTGGGTGTCGTCGACCACGGGGAAGCGGGAGAAGCCGGACTCGGCGGCGAGCCGTTCCAGCCCCTCGGGGGTGATCCCCATCTGTGCGGAGACGACCTTCTCGACCGGCAGCACCACGTCCCTGACCGGGCGGCGGCCCAGCTCCAGCGCGTCGCGCAGCCGCTCCTTCGCCCGTTCGTCGAGCAGACCGGCCGCCCGGGAATCCTCGACCATCTTCGCGAGCTGGTCGTCCGAGAACGTCGCGGCCACCTCGTCCTTGGTCTCCACCCGCAGCAGCTTGAGCAGCCCGTTGGCGAGCGCATTGATCGCGAAGATCGCCGGGCGCAGCGTCCGGGTCAGGGCGACCAGGGGCGGCCCGAGTATCAGGGCGGTGCGCACCGGCTCGGCCAGGGCGACGTTCTTCGGCACCATCTCGCCGAAGAGCATGTGCAGATAGGTGGCCAGCGACAGCGCGATCACGAACGAAATCGGGTGGATCAGCGCGGTCGAGATGCCCATCGCGTGGAACGCCGGCTCCAGGAGGTGGGCGATGGCGGGCTCGGCGACCGCGCCCAGCACCAGGGTGCACAGGGTGATGCCCAGCTGGGCCGCCGCGAGAAGCGCCGAGACATGCTGCAGACCCCACATCACGCTCGCCGCCCGGCGGTCACCGCGCTCGGCGTACGGCTCGATCTGGCTGCGGCGCACCGAGATCAGCGCGAACTCGGCGCCCACGAAGAAGGCGTTGACGACCAGCGTCAGCAGACCCACGAAAAGCTGCACCGCGGTCATCGCCGGGCCTCCTTCTCCTGCTCGTCGGTGCTGCCCGGCAGCGGCGCGTGCAGCAGTACCCGCGCCGCGCGGTGGCCGGTGGCGTCCAGGACATCCATCGACCAGCCGGCCACCTCCAGGGTGTCGCCGGCTTCCGGTATCCGGCCGAGCTCGGTGGCGATCAGGCCGGCCAGGGTCTCGTACGGGCCTTCCGGGAGCCGCAGGCCGATCCGCTCCAGCTGGTCGGTGCGCGCGGCGCCGTCGGCCTGGTAGGCCTTGCGGCCCTCCGCGTCGGTGCCGGCCGGCGCCAGGTCGGGGGTCTCCAGCGGGTCGTGTTCGTCGCGGACCTCGCCGACCACCTCCTCGACGATGTCCTCCAGCGTCACCACGCCGGCCGTGCCGCCGTATTCGTCGATGACCACGGCCATCGTGCGCTTGCCGGAGAGCCGGTCGAGCAGCCGGTCCACGGTCAGTGTGGTGGGGACCAGCAGCGGTTCGCGCACCAGCTCGGAGACCGGATGGCGGGGGCGGCGCTCGGCCGGGACGGCCAGGACGTCCTTGATGTGCGCCACCCCGACGACGCTGTCCAGGCTGCCGCGGTAGACGGGGAAGCGGGACAGCCCGGTCGCCCGGGTCGCATTGGCCACGTCCTCCGCGGTGGACTGCACCTCCAGCGCGATCACCTGCACCCGCGGTGTCATGACGTTCTCCGCGGTCAGATCGGCGAGATTGAGGGTGCGGACGAAGAGCTCGGCGGTGTCGGGCTCCAGTGCGCCCTCCTTGGCGGAGTGCCGGGCCAGCGCCACCAGCTCCTGCGGGCCGCGGGCCGAGGCCAGCTCCTCGGCGGGCTCCAGGCCCATCCGGCGGACCGTGCGGTTGGCGGTGTTGTTGAGATGCCGGATCAGCGGCCGGAAGGCGGCGCTGAAACCGCGCTGGGCGGTGGCCACCTTCTTCGCGACGCCCAGCGGGTGGGAGATGGCCCAGTTCTTCGGGACCAGCTCGCCGACGACCATCAGGACGACCGTGGAGATCGCCGTACCGAGAACCACGGCCAGCGAGTCCGCCACCGAGCGCGGCAGGCCCATCGCGTCCAGCGGTCCGGCCAGCAGAGTGGCGATGGCCGGTTTGGACAGCATGCCGATGACCAGGCCGGTGACGGTGATGCCGAGCTGCGCCCCGGAGAGCTGGAAGGTGAGACCGCGGACGGCCTTCAGGGCGCTGTCCGCGCCCCGCTCGCCGCGCTCGGCGGCACGTTCGAGATCGCTGCGCTCGACGGTCGTCAGCGAGAACTCGGCCGCGACGAAGACACCACAGGCCAGGGTCAGGAGGAGCGCCACGCCCAGAAAGAGCAGGTCGGTCATCGAGTCACCTCCGTCCCATGATCGAACAGGATCGGGAGGTTCGCGCTCTGTCGGGAGGACGCTCGACAACTGGGAGGCTCGCCCATGGCTGGACGCTCACACACCTTTCACGGCAGTAGGGGAACACTATGGTAAAGGATCAGCAAAGTCGCTGGTGAGCAAAGAACCCGCCCCGGGCAGGGGCGGGCTCTGCGTGTGTCGGATGCCGCGCTCAGCCGTCGAGGTGTTTGACCCAGCGGCTCCACTGCGGCTCGGGCGCGTAACCCGCCGCGCGCCACGCATGCTGCGCCGGCTCATTGCGGTCCAGCACCATCGCGTCACCGCGCCGGCCGCCCAGCGCACGGAACCGCTCCTCGGCGGCCGCCAGCAGCGCGCCGCCGATGCCCTGCCTGCGGTGTCCGGGGTGGACGGCCAGCCGGTAGAGATGACACCGCCAGCCGTCGAAACCGGCTATCACCGTGCCCACCAGTTCACCACCCTGCTCGGCCAGCAGCAGCGACTCGGGGTCACGGGCCACCAGCCGGGCCACGCCGTCGGTGTCATCGCTGATGCTGGTGCCCTCGGCGGCGATTTTCCAGAAGGCCAGCACGGCATCGAGATCGGCGGGCGATCCGGCCCGCACGTGAAGATCGCTCATGACCGGATCCCACCACCGGGCGGTGCGGGGTGTCGACCGGATTCCGAATCATGATCCGTTCGAACACCGGCGGGCGAGGCGGCAGTTGTGCGGTCCGCGCCATATGACCCCGCTGCCTCAGGCCTCCGGTTCGTCCGTCGTGTCGAGCCCGCCCCAGATCTCGCCCGACAGCGCCACGGCGGCGTCCGTCTCGCCCGCCGCGCAGGCCGCGATCAGCGCGTCGTGCCGCTCGGCGGAGGACCGCGCCGCGGTGCTGGAGAAGCGACGGCGCTCCGGTCGGCGCAGCAGCGGGGTGTATCGGCGGACCGTCTCGGCCAGTGCCGCATTGCCGCACACCTCGATCGGTACGGCATGCAGCGCGTCATCGGCGGCGATGGCGGCGAGTGCGTCCTCGGCGTCCAGTGCGCGGACGAAGGCGGCGTTGGCCGCCCGCATCCGGTCGAGGTGCTCACCGGTCATCCGGGGGACCGCCTCGCGTACGGCGAGCGCGTGCATCGCCTGGACGACGGCGAGCGCGTCCCGGATCTCCTCGGCCACGACGGGGGCGACCCGGGTGTAGCTCTGCGGCTTGGACACCACCAGCCGTTCCGCGGCGAGGCGGGCGAGCGCCTGCCGTACCGGGGCGCGGGAGAGCCCCAGCCGTTCGGCGAGCTCGGCGTCATTGAGTTTCTGTCCGGGCGGCAGCTCGCCGGAGACGATCGCCTCCAGCAGCGCGTCGTACGCCTCGTCGCGCAGCAGCCTTCTCGGCACCGGTTCCAGTGCGGTCACGCCCCCGATCTTAAGGGCCGCCCCCGCGCGTCGGGGCGTCCTCGAAGCCAACTAACATTTCAGATGTCAATGTGCCCCTCTCTCAGGAACCGAGAGGTCAGGACGCATGTCCAGGGCGCTGTAACGGCGATACACGGCAGGGAGAAGCGGTGCCGACACGGACAGGGATACGCGCGCGGCGAGGCGCGGGGCCGCACCGGGGCACCGGCGGTGTGGCGGGCCCGATGGCCCTGGGCCTGCTCGCGGCCGCCTGCTTCGCCACCACCTTTGTGCTCAACCGCTGGATGAGCGTGCTGGGCGGCTCCTGGATGTGGAGCGCCAGTCTGCGGTTCCTGTTCATGGTCGTCCCGCTGGTGGCGCTGGTGGCCGTGCGCGGCGGGCTGCCCGGCGTCCTGCGCACCCTGCGCGCCCGCCCCCTGACGTGGCTGCTCTGGTCGACCGTCGGCTTCGGGCTCTTCTACGCGCCGCTCACCTGGGCCGGCCAGGCGGGCGCCGGCTGGCTGGTCGCCTCGACCTGGCAGCTGGTGATCGTCGCCGGCATCGGACTCGGGGCCCTCGGCGGCGGCCGGGTTCCGCCGAGTACGTTCGGGGTCTCCGCGCTGATCGTCGTCGGCGTGGCGCTCGCCCAGCTCCAGCACGCCGGCGGCACCGGCCTGGGCACGGCCCTCCAGGTGGTGCTGCCGGTCACGGTCGCCGCCGTCGCCTACCCGCTCGGCAACCGCAGGCTCCTCGGGGTCGACGGCCTGGACGGAGTCCAGCGGACCCTGGCGATGACGATCGGCTCGCTCCCGCTGTGGCTGGTACTGGCGGCCACCGCGACGGTGACCCAAGGCCCGCCCGACGGCGGCCAGTTGACGCAGTGCCTGATCGTCGCCCTGATCTCCGGTGTCGTGGGCACCACCCTCTTCTTCCGCGCCACCGACCTGGTGCGCCATCACCCCGCCGCCCTGGGCGCCGTCGAGGCCACCCAGGCCGCCGAGGTGCCGTTCACCCTGCTCGGCGAGGCGCTGGTGGTGGGCGTCGCGGCACCGGCGCTATCGGGCTGGGCGGGCCTCGCGCTCATCGTCCTGGGACTGGGTGCGCATGCGCTGGGTCAGATACCCGGCGGCGGCGATCACCAGCAGCAGGACGACGGTGCCGAGGGTGAACGCCTCGAAGGTGAGCCGGGAGACGCCCCAGACCGCCCGGAAGTCGTACGGGATGCCGAAGAGCTGCTCCAGGGTGCCCGGGAAAAGCGCCACCCATGAGCCGAGCACGATCCACGCGTAGACGAGCAGCGTCGCCACGGTGAAACCGAGGGTGCCGAACGGGACCCGGTAGGGCCGGGGCACCTCGCGGTGGCGCAGCCGCAGCGCCAGCAGCGAGGGGACCACGGCCAGATAGGACAGCAGCAGGGTGGTGATCGCGACGGTCAGCACCACCCCGAAGACGGCCGAGGCGTCTCCTCGCGCCAGGTTCATCGCGGCGGCCATGAACACGGTGGCGGTGACACCGGAGAGCAGATTCATCCGGACCGGTGTGCCCAGCCGCGGGTGGAAGGCGCCCAGGCCCCGGCTGAAGAACCCGCCGTCGGCGGCCGCCATCGCCTGCATCCGGTCGGCGACGATCATCCAGGCGCTGCCCTGGGTCAGCAGCGCCACCACGAACAGCACCGCGACGAAGGTCAGCAGCGGCCCGCGCCAGTCGCCGTAGATCCCGAAGACCAGCCGGGCGGCATCCATGAAGCCGCCGACGCCGGTGACCCGGCCGGGCGGGGCGGCCGAGAGAATGGCCAGTACCGGCAGCAGATAGCAGCAGGTGGCGATGGCCCCCGACACCCCGATCGCCACCGGCACATCGCGCTGCGGAGCGAGCATCTCGTCGCCCGCCGCATTGGGCGCCTCGAACCCGACGAACGCGAACAGCAGCACCGGCACCAGCGCCAGAAACCCCACTCCGGTGGGGGAGAAGCCGGTGCCCTGCAGACCGCGGAAGCCGTGCTGGATCCCGTACGCCACCGCCGTACCGGTGAAGAAGGCCAGCGCCAGGACCTTGGCCCCGGCGCCGGCCGTGGTGATCCATTTGCCGCGGCGCAGCGAGACCACCGCGGTGAGAATCGCGGCCCAGATGAAGACCAGCTTGAAGGCGTAGTCCGCCACCGTCCCCGAGCCGAGCGGGAGGACGAAGCCGTCCCAGGCCCCCGCGGCCACGAAGACCAGCGAACCGCCGAGCCAGACGGGATTGGTGACCCAATAGAACATGGTGGTCAGCACGGCCGCCGGCCGCCCGAAGGCCACCTCCACCCAGACATAGGGCCCGCCTTCCTGCGGGAACGCGGCTCCGGTCTCGGCGAACACCAGGGCGTAGGGCACCAGGAACGCCACCGCGATGACGGCGATCCAGATGACGGCCTGTCCGCCGCCGGTGGCGATCTGCCCGATCACATCGAAGGAGATCACGGCGGCGACGCCCATCGCCATGATGTCGAAGCGCCGCAGACTGCGCTGCAGATGCGGGACGGGGGCGGGGACGGACACGGCGTGGTCCTCCTGATGGCCGGTGCGGTCGCGAACGGTCCGGTCCGTCGCTGATCCCTCCGGGGCCGGGCCCGCGACGGATCACATCGTGCGGCATCGGCTCCGGCAGCCACGGCAGCGGCACGCGCCGCGATGCCCGCCCGCGCCCGGCTCTCGGCCCGCCCGCGCCCGGCCGGTGGGCCGGAACGACCGGCCGGGCGGGGAGCCGGAATGTCCGCCCGGGCGGGCAGCGGACCCGTCGGCCCGCAGCGCCACCGCCCGGCCGCCGGCGTCCGTCGCCTCGTGCGCCGGCCGCCGGTTGCGGACCGCGTCCTCGCGCCGCGCGTCCCCCACCGAAATGGAGATCCGGGGGAGGACCGATCTTGGTCATTGACCTCATGGCCCGGGTGCCCGAGACTCCCGTTCAGCCCCCCTCGTCGGCCGCCCCGCCCCGCCGGTCATGCGGCAGCTCCATGCTGCCCGCCGCCGGTTGGCCGTCCCGTACCCACCAGCCCGCGACCCCGCGCGGGCCAGCCCCGAGGAGGCCGCCGTGACCCATCGGCACGGAGCCGCGCAGCCCGACGCGGTCGCACACCACACCGTCGACGAGGTGCCGGAGCCCGCACGGCACGGGTGTACCCGTGATCTGTTCACCCTCGGGTTCGGTACCCATATCGCCCCGTTGGCGCTGGTCACCGGCGCGATGGCGGTGCAGGTGTTCCATCAGCCGCTGTGGTCGGGCGTACTGGCGGTGCTCGTCGGGCAGTTGCTCGGCGGGGTCTTCATGGCGCCGCACCGGGCGCCGGGCCCGCAGTTCGGCCTGCCGCAGCTGATCCGGAGCCGGGCCCGGTCCGGCTCGCTGGGCGCACTGCCGGGCGTGGTCCTCGCGGCCGCCCTGTACGTCACGTTCTTCGCCGCCCACCTCGTGCTCGCCGGGAAGTCGCTGCACGTCCTCACGCCCGGCCTGCCGGTCGGCGCGGGCATCCTGCTCGGCGCCGCCGGCTCCGCGCTGCTCTGCCTGATCGGTCACCGTCTGATCCACGCCCTCAACAAGGTGGCGGCGGTGGTCCTCGGCCTCGGCCTCGTGGCCGGTCTCGCGCTGGCCGTGACCCATGGCCTGCCCGGGGACTTCTTCACCCGGGGCGGTTTCACCTTCGCCGGCTGGCTCGCGATCGTCTCGCTCAGCGCCCTGTGGCAGCCGGCCCTCGCCCCGTACGCCGCGGACCGCTCGCGCGCGCTGCCCGGGACGGTCCGCACCACCACTACCTTCTGGGCGACGTACGGGGGCGCCTGCCTGGGCTCCCTGCTGCCGTTCCTGGCCGGTGCGGCCGTCGCCCCGGCCTGCCCCGGTCCGGACACCGGTGCCGGAATCGGCGGCGCGGCCGGGTCGTTCGGACCGGTGCTGCTGGTGCTCTTCCTCTTCAGCGTCCTCCACCACAACGCGCTCAACCTCTACCGCGCGGTGCAGGCGACGCTCACCATCGGGCAGACCCTGCGGACCCATTGGCGGCCCCGGCCGAGGGTCCGCGGTGCGGTGTCCGCACTCGTCCTGGCCTGCGGGCCGGCCCTCGCCCTCGGTCTCGCCGGCGACTTCGTGACGCGGTTCGCCGATCTGGTCCTGGTGCTGCTGGCCGCGCTGGTGCCCTGGGCCGCGATCAACCTCGTCGACTTCTCGCTGCTGCGTCACGGCAGCCAGGACCCCGATGAGCTCTGCGACCCGGACGACGCCCCCTACAGGCGGTTCGACCCGGTCGCGCTCGGCTCGTACGTTCTGGGCATCGCCGTCCAGATCCCGTTCCTCGCCGGCGATCTGTACACCGGGCCGCCGGCGGCGCACTTCGGCGGCGCGGATCTGTCCTGGCTCGTCGGGCCGGCCGTGACCGCGCCGCTGTACTTCCTGTGGGCGCGGTCTCGGCTGCGGCGGTGCGAGGGGGGCGCGGTGCTCGGCATGCGCGAGCAGGCCGCCCGCATCCTCGATCCGCTCCGGCCCTTGTACCCCGAGGACGTACGGGGCTTTGCGGACACCCGTTAGGCGAGCCGGACAAACCCGATTCCCTGCTTCGGCCCCGCACTTCGCAGGCGCATCGCAGGCGCAGAAATTCTGCGCCTGGGCCGAAATTCCCTTTCCCTGGTCGCAGTGAAAAGGCGACGCAATACTCTACCGGAGTTCCTGGCTATTTGCTGGCGATCACCCGCTCTTCGGTGCAAGTCCCTTTGTGACGAATGACCTTCCGGAGGCGGGCCCGCGGTGAACTTCTCTCCCTCAGTAGGGGCTGATTCGCAATGCTCTCTCAACTCTCCTACATGAAGGGGCGGTTGCGGATCGGGCCGGGATGACTGAAGGGCTGACGTGGCGTCATCATGCTTTCAAAGGGGGTTTAAGGCGGGCATGTTGCGTCATTCCGGCCGCGTCCGGGGCGTGACGGTGCCTCTTCGGCCGAGAATCGACCCTGGCTTGTTTTGTTACGGTGACCCCTGTTCTCGGAAAGGCAGTTCGGGTCACCGGACTGCCTGTGGGAAGTGGCAGGCGCCTTCCGTGTGCCCGCCGCATTCCGTTCCGGCATCCCCCCATGGAGACGATTTAGTTGAACGTGAAATTCTCATCGCCGAAGCGCGAGGTCCGCGGCGCACACCGGCGCAGGGCCCGGATGATTCCGATCGGCATCCTGGCCGCCGCCGGTGTCCTCGGCGGATCGCTGGCCGTGTTCAACTCCCAGGACAACGCGACGGCCAACGAAGCCTTCCCCCAGGCCTCGCACACCGCCACCCCTGACACCACGCCGAGCGGCCGGCCCTCCGCCCCCGCGCCGAAGGCGACCACGTCGGGGAACAGCAAGATCGACCGCTACGAGGCCGAAATTCACCGCCTGGTCAACAAGGCACGGGCCGAGCACGGCTGTGCCCCCCTGCACCGTGACCCGCGCATGGACAAGGCGGCCCGGCTGCACAGTCAGGACATGGCCGCCCACAGCCACTACTCGCACACCTCCACCGACGGCAAGGGCCCCAAGGAGCGGATGGAGGCGCAGGGGTACCAGGACGCCTCGGCGGAGAACATCGACGCCTGGCCGACGACGCCCCAGGGCGCCTTCGACGCCTGGATGGACAGCCCCGGCCACCGGGCCAACATCCTTGGCTGCAAGTCCAAGGGCACCGGCATAGGTGTCGCCCTGGGCGGTAAGCACCGGGCTTACTGGACCCAGGACTTCGGCTACAAGTAAGCCGGGCCGCGGGACGGCGCCCGCCCGATGCCGCGCAGACGGGCACCCGGGCGGGCGGCGCCCCTCCGGAACACCTCCGCAGCGTTCCGCACCTCGCCGCTTGCCGCTGCTAGCAGATGCGCGCTAGCTTTGAGGGGTGGCGAAGACGCAGCTGAACGTCCGGGTGGACGAAGCCACTGCCGAAGCGGCGCGAGAGCGCGCTCTGCAGCGGGGAGTGAGCATGAACCGCTATATCGAGGAGCTCGTCCTGAAGGACGCCGGCGAGGTCGGCCAGACCTTCGTCGAGGCCGCCTCCGACTTCATGAAGCAGTACGAGCGCGTCTTCGCCGAGGAATTCGGCCGGCAACCGGACAGCCTCCCTGCCACTCCGAGCACCACCGACCGCGAAGGACTGCCGGGCACAACGTGACGCTGCGCATCGACCTCGCCTGGCTCCTCCTGATCGCCGAACAGCACACCCCCGGAGACCCCCAGGTCACCGACTGGGGCGCCCTGGTGGCCGCCGTCAGCCGCCATGAAGCCGAGATATTCGGTGTGCCCGTCTACACCGACCCCCAGGACCGCGCCGCCGCGCTGCTCCAACTCCTGCTCCAGGTACCGGCGCTGGAGGGCGCGAATGCGATGTTCGCGACCGCCGTCGCCTACGGCTACCTGGTCGCCAGTGGTCTGAAGATCGCCACTTCCCCCGAGCAGGTCCGCGACCTCGCCCGCCTCGTCAAGAGCGGGACGGCCGACGTCCGGGCCATCGCGGACGAGCTGCGCACCTGGACGGTGTGAGGGCCGCCGCCGCGCGGGCCGCTCAGTCGGCCGGCCGCCGCGCCGTGCCCAGCACCGCCGGCGAGGTCGGCAGCGTCGGCCCGCGCTCGGGAACCTTCAGCCGGCGCACCCGCAGCACCTCGAACCCGGCCGCGCGGATCTCGCCCAGCGGGTCCCGGCCGGTGTGACAGCCGCCCATCAGCAGCGGCCAGACCGTCCGGTCCAGCGACCACTGCACCGCCGCAAGACCCCGCCCCGCGGCCCGCCCGTGCTCGAAGAACCGCAGCTCACCGCCCGGCCGCAGCACCCGCCGCAGCTCCAGCAGGGCCCGCTGCACCTCGTACACCGAACACAGCACCAACGACGCCACCGCGGTGTCGAACGCTTCGCTCTTGACCGGCAGCGCCTCCGCCACGCCCGGCACCAGATCCACCGGTACCTCCGCACGCGCCGCCGCCGACCTGGCGACCTCTCGCAAGGTGGGCTCCGGCTCGATCGCCACCACCTCCGAGACGGTCCCCGGATAGTGCGCGAAGTTCAGCCCGGTGCCCGCGCCGACCTCGATGACCCGGCCCGTGGTGCCTGTCAGCAGCTCCTTCCGGAGCGCGGCCACGCCCGCCCGCGCATCCGCGGCCGGACCACAGCAGCTCGCGTAGAACCGGGCGAACACCGGGTGGTGCACCGTGCCGTGCGGAACTCTTCTGCGCTGCCACATGACGGACCCCTTCGCCGACGCTGCCCGCTCCTGCAGTCAGTCTCCCCACCGGGCGGGCAAGGAGTCACCGGCAGCCACCGCGTCCGCCGTCCGGAAATCCGTACGAGGCGAGGGTCGTCGCACCGCACCGGGGACTTCATCCGGCCGCCGCCTCCCCTCCTCACCCCACGGGCTGCGCCCTCGCGGCGGGATGCCGGCGGCCGGGTACCGGCATCACGAGGGAATGCGGAACCCGCCCGATCCGCCGAGCGCCGACGCCAGCCAGTCCGGAGCCGCGGCGCGGAAGGCGTGCGGCGACAGCCCGCCGGAGCCCTCCGGGACCAGGCCGACGAGCGGGGCGCCCGCGGCGTCCGGGAGGTCCGTCAGATTGCAGCGGGCGGCGAGGTCGGGCTCGGCCGGCCAGCTGCCGATGACGACGCCGGGGGAGTCGAGCCCGTACGAGCGCAGTGCCAGCGCGGTCAGCGCGGTGGCGTTGAGGGTGCCCAGGCCCGCCGGGGCGACCACCAGGACGGGGGCCTGGGCCAGCCGCGCGGCATCGGCGAGCGTATGGCCGTCCGCGTCGAAGCGGACCAGCAGGCCGCCCGCGCCCTCGACCAGCACCAGGTCGTGCGAGGCGGCCAGCTTGGCGGCGGCCTCGGCGATGTCTTCCGGGCGCACCGGCGGCAGACCGGCCCGCAGCGCGGCCGTCGCGGGCGCCAACGGGTCCGGGTAGCGGGCGAGTTCGACGCCGGTGACCGGGCCGGCCAGCCGCTCGACCTCCGCCGCGTCACCCGTCTCATGGGCCGTGACACCGGTCTGGGCCGGTTTGAGCACGGCCACCGAACGGCCCCGGGCGAGCGCCGCCGCGGCGATGGCCGCCGTGGTCACGGTCTTGCCGATCTCCGTGCCCGTGCCCGTCACGAACAGCACCGACATGGTCTGCCTCCGACTCTGCGCGGCCGATCCCGCGCGCAATGACTGTGAATGTTGCTGTGTGCACGGTGCTCACCGGCACCGGCATCGTTTCCGGGGCGAAGGGCGGGACGGTGGGGCGGCGGGGCGCGGAGCACCGGCCACCGCCGCCCGGGAGGTCAGCCCTCGCGCGCCGCCGCGCACACCGCGGCGCAGATGCGCGCCACATCGTCGTCGCCCGTGATGTACGGCGGCATGGTGTAGATCAGATCCCGGAACGGGCGCAGCCATACGCCCTCCCGGACCGCCGCCCGGGTGGCGGCCGCCATGTCCACCTCGTGGTCGAGCTGGACGACACCGATCGCGCCGAGTACGCGCACCTCGCGCACCCCGGCGACGCTCCGGGCCGGTGCCAGACCGTCCCTCAGCCCGGTCTCGATCCGCTTGACGTCCTGTGCCCAGTCCTGGGACAGCAGCAGTTCGATCGAGGCGTCGGCGACGGCAGCGGCCAGGGGATTGCCCATGAAGGTGGGGCCGTGCGCCAGCACCGGCAGTGCGCCGCGGGAGATCCCGTCCGCCACGGCAGCCGTGCACAGCGTTGCCGCCAGGGTGAGATATCCGCCGGTCAGCGCCTTGCCGAGGCACATCACATCGGGTGCGACACCCGCGTGTTCGGCGGCGAAGAGGGCGCCCGTACGGCCGAAGCCGGTGGCGATCTCGTCGAAGACGAGCAGGACGTCATGGGCGTCGCAGGCCTCCCGCAGCACCCGCAGATAGCCGGGGGAGTGGAACGACATCCCGCCCGCCCCCTGCACCACGGGCTCCACGATCACCGCCGCCAGCTCGTCGGCGTGCCGTGCGATCAGCTCGTGCAGCTGCGCGGCATACGCCTCGTCCGGCGCCGCGTCGAAGCCGGCCGGTGGTGCTTCCGCGAAGATCTGCCGCGGCAGCACCCCCTGCCACAGCTCATGCATCCCGCCGTCCGGATCGCACACCGACATCGGCTGCCAGGTGTCGCCGTGGTAGCCGCCCCGCCAGGTCAGCAGCCGCTGTTTGCGCGGCTTCCCCAGCGAGCGCCAGTACTGCAGGCACATCTTGACGGCGACCTCGACCGACACCGAACCGGAGTCGGCGAGGAAGACGTGCTCCAGCGGCTCCGGGGTGATGTCGACCAGCCGCTTCGCCAGTCGGACGGCCGGCTCATGGGTGAGCCCGCCGAACATCACATGGCTCATCCGTCCCAGCTGGCCGCGCGCGGCGTCATTGAGCACCGGGTGGTTGTAGCCGTGCACCGCCGACCACCAGGACGACATGCCGTCGACCAACTCGTCCTGGCCCTCGGCCGGTTCGGCCAGCCGGAGCCGGACACCGGACGCCGACTCCACCAGCAGCGGTGCGGCCTTGCCGGGCATCGGCCCGTACGGATGCCACACATGCTGCCGGTCGAGCGCGAGCAGTTCGCCGGGGGTGAGCGGCTCAGGCATTGGGCGGCAGGTCGGTACCGGCACCGCGGCGGCGTACCGACACCAGATCACGGCGGGTGTCGTCGGACGGCGCCGGGACGGTGGCGGCGGGCTCCCCGGCGGCGTCCGCGGGCTCCCCGGCGTCCTCGGACGCGCAGGCTCCCTCGCCGCAGCCCTGCCTGCGGTGCTCGGGCAGCGTCGTGGTGTCCGTGCCCTCGACCTCGAAGCCGGCGTCCGCGATCATCGCGAGGTCGTCCTTGCCGGCCTGGCCCTCACTGGTCAGATAGTCGCCGAGGAAGATGGAGTTGACCAGGTGCAGGGCGAGCGGCTGCAGACTGCGCAGATGCACCTCGCGGCCGCCGGCCAGCCGTACCTCGACGTCCGGACAGACGAACCGCACCATCGCCAGGATGCGCAGCGCGCGCTGCGGGGTGAGGTTCCACTCCTTGGCGAGCGGGGTGCCCTCGAAGGGGATCAGGAAGTTGACGGGGACGGAGTCCGCGTCCAGGTCGCGCAGTGCAAAGACCACATCGACGAGGTCGGCGTCGCTCTCCCCCATACCGGCGATCAGCCCGGAACAGGCGGACATACCGGCGGCCTGGGCCTGCTGGACGGTCGACACCCGGTCCGAGAAGTCGTGCGTGGTGCAGATGTCGCCGTATGTGGCTTCCGAGGTGTTGAGGTTGTGGTTGTACGCATCGGCGCCCGCCGCGCGCAGCCGGCCGGCCTGGCCGTCGGAGAGCAGACCGAGGCAGGCGCAGACCTCGACACCCTCGTTCTGCTCCTTGATGGCGGAGATGGTCTCCGAGACGCGGTCCACGTCCTTGTCCGTGGGACCCCGGCCGCTGGCCACCAGACAGACGCGCTTGGCGCCGCCGGCCACCCCGGCGGCGGCCGCCTTGGAGGCGTCATCCGGCTTGAGCCAGGTGTACTTGAGGATCTCGGCCTTCGAGCCCAGCCGCTGGGAGCAGTACGAGCAGTCCTCGGGGCACAGACCCGACTTGAGGTTGACGAGATAGTTGAGTTTGACCCGCCGCCCGAACCACTGGCGGCGTACCTTTCCGGCCGCGGCCACGACATCGAGCAGTTCGTCATCGGAGGTCGCCAGTACGGCCAGCGCCTCTTCGCGGGTCGGCAACTCGCGCCGCAGTCCCTTGTCCACCAGTGTGTTCAGCAGGTCCATGGCGTTGATCCTGGCGTACGCCACCGCCCCCGGCCAAGGAGGATTCCCACAACGACCCCGGATCGAGGTGTGTGTATCACCACACTGTGGGCGTGCGGAACGACCGCTAACGTCTATCGACAGCCGACAATCGAGGCCGACAGACGAAGGACGCCGATGCCGCAGGACACCGCCCCGTCGCTGCTCCATGACACCACGCCGGCGACCCCCGACGAGACCGCCGCCGCGCCCTCCCGGCCGGTGTACGGCGCGGCCTTCGACTGGATAGACGAGGCCCGCGCCGCCCGCCATCGTGCCGGTCTGGTCCGCTCCCTGCGCCCTCGCCCCGCCGACTCCCGGTTGCTCGATCTGGCCAGTAATGACTACCTCGGACTCGCCCGGCATCCGGAGGTCACCCGCGGCGCGGCCGCCGCCGCGCACCGCTGGGGCGCCGGTGCGACCGGCTCCCGGCTCGTCACCGGCAGCACTGAACTGCACGCCCGGCTGGAGGCGGAACTCGCCGCGTTCTGCGGCTTCGAGGCCGCTTTGGTGCTGTCATCCGGTTATGCCGCAAATCTCGCCGCCGTCACCGCACTCACCGCCCCCGGCACCCTGCTCGTCTCCGACGCGGGCAACCACGCGTCCCTCATCGACGGCTGCCGGCTCTCCCGGGCCCGTACCGAAGTGGCCCCGCACGCCGACCCCGAGGCCGTTCGCGAGGCGCTGACCGGCCACGACGGCCGGGCGCTCGCCGTGACGGACGCGGTGTTCTCGGTCGACGGTGACGCCGCGCCGCTCCCCGCGCTCGCCGAGGCCTGCCGGGCAGCGGGCGCCGCACTGCTCGTCGATGACGCCCACGGCCTGGGCGTCCTGGGCGAGGGGGGCCGCGGTGCGCTGTGGGCCGCCGGTCTCGCCGGTGACGGCGATGTGGTGACCACCGTGACGCTTTCCAAGTCGCTCGGCTCCCAGGGCGGAGCGGTGCTCGGCCCGGCCCGGGTCATCGAGCATCTGGTCAACACCGCCCGGTCGTTCATCTTCGACACCGGTCTCGCCCCGGCGGCGGTCGGCGGCGCCCTGACCGCGCTACGGCTGCTGCGCCGCGAACCGCAGCGCGCCGCCCGGGCCGTCCAGGTCGCACGGGAGCTGCACGACCGGCTCACCGCGGCGGGGCTGTCCGCGGTCCGGCCGGACGCCGCGGTGGTCTCGGTGCGTGCCCCCTCGCCGGAGGCGGCGGTCCGCTGGGCCGCCGACTGCCGTGCGGCCGGACTCGCGGTCGGCTGCTTCCGGCCGCCGTCCGTGCCCGACGGGATCTCCCGGCTGCGGCTGACGGCCCGCGCGGATCTGACGGATGCCCAGCTCGACACGGCGGTCGGCACGATCGTGGCCACGGCGCCGGCGGTCTGACGCACACGGGCCCCGGCCGGAGCGGACGGCCGTCGTCGGCTCCGGCCCCGGATGTGTCCGGAATCCGGTGGTATGGGCATCCCAAATCCGGTCTCGCGGAGCAGAGTTCACCGCAACGAGCGATAGATCTCCGTATATGTGGGTGGATCGAGTTCCTCATCGCCAGTACGGGTGGCAGTCTGGCGCCCAGCAGAAGTCCGAGGCCGCACCGGTGTCCGGAGCGGCATCCCGGCTCCCTGGTCAGTGGACCGGGGCCGGGCCTCGGTGGGAAAGGGACGGCGCCTCGATGGCAGACCACCATGCATCCTCACTGACTCTGCCGAGCGCCCCCGCCTCGGTCCTCACCGCCCGCAGACACGCCCTCGCCGTGCTCGCCGAATGGGGCCTGCCCACCGACTCCGCACTCGCCGATTCCCTCCGTCTGATCGTCTCCGAACTCGCGACCAACGCCGTCGTGCACACCTCCGGCCGGTCGCCTGAATTCACCGTCGAACTGCGACTGGACCGCGACGAACAGCTGCGGGTCGGCATCACCGACAGCCATCCCCGCCGTCCGCGCCGGCTGCCCGCCGCCGTCCAGCAGGACAACGGCCGGGGCCTGGTCATCATCCGCTACCTCGCCGCGGAAGCCGGCGGCCGCCTCTCGGTCGTGCCCACCGAGTCCGGCGGGAAGACCGTCTGGATCACCGTGCCGTGGCGGGCCGCCGCCCTCTGACGACCTCTGCCGCACCGGCTGCCGGCGGCTACGGCGCGGGGGAGTGGCGGCTGAAGGCCCCGCGCAACAGGGCACGCAAGGTGTCCGCGGCCGGGCTCCCGCCGCCGGGACGGTAGGCCACCGAGATCCGGCGGTGCAGCTCCGGCGGGTCCAGCCTGCGGATCCCCAGCGGGGTCACCGAGCCCTCCGCCATCATCTCCGGCACCACCGCCACCCCGAGCCCCGCGCTCACCAGTGCACACACCACCGCATAGCTCGGCGACTCACAGCGCACCGCCACACTCGCCCCGGCGGCCGCCAGCGCCTCCTCCACCGCACGCCGGTTCGGGTTGGCCGGCGCCATGCTGACCAGTGGCTGACCGGCCAGCTCGGCGAGCGGCAGCCGTCCGGCACCCGCCGACAGGGCATGGCCCGGCGCGGTGACCAGCACCAGTTCCTCGGTCAGCAGCGGTTCGAGACGCACGCCCTCCGGCGGCGGCATCGCCTCGCCCGGCACATACTCGTGCGTCAGCGCCAGATCGACCTCGCCCAGCGCCACCGCCGCGGCGGCCTGCGGAGGTACGTACTCCGTGATGCTCAGCTCCACATCAGGGTGCGCACGCCGGAAGGCGCTGAGCGCGGGCGGCAGCAGATGTGTCCCGGCGGTCATGAACGTGCCGACCCGCAGCCGGCCGCCGGACAGCCCGGTCAGCCGGGACAGCTCATGCCGCGCCTGATCCAGCTCGTCTAGCACCCGCCGGGCCCGTACGACGAGCAGCTCACCCGCCGCCGTCAGCCGTGCCCCGCGGTGGTGGCGCACCAGCAGCGCCGCCCCCGCCTCCCGCTCCAGCTTGGCGAGCTGCTGGGAGAGCGCGGGAGCGGTGTAGCCCAGCCGGGCGGCGGCCCGGGTGATCGAACCGGACTCCGCCACCGCTACCAGAGCGGCCAGCCGGGTGGGGTCGTACATAAGAACCTCTTTAGGCTCCCCAAGAACATTGCCAATACCCATTAAAGGCTCTGACCAGCGAAGCTGCTCCCATGGACGGACAGCTGATCGCCTTCACCGGAATCGCCGCCGGCATGGTCACCATGCCGGGCGCGGACTTCGCCGTCGTGGTGCGCAATGCGCTCGACTCGCGCCGGGCGGGGGTGGCGACCGCCGTCGGGGTCGCGGGCGGGCTGCTGGTGCACACCGCACTGGCGGTGGCCGGGCTCGCGGCGGTGCTGGTCGCCGTGCCCGCGCTCTTCGGCGCCGTCCAACTCCTGGGCGGGGTCTACCTGTTGTACCTCGGCGTCGGCGCGCTGATCGCGGCCGTCCGGAGCGCGGGGGCGCACGCCGATTCCGCGACCGGCCCGGCCGCCGCACCGGCCGACGGCCCGGCCGCCCTCCTGGGCACCGCGCGGAGCCTGCGCCAGGGCTTCCTGACCAATGCCCTCAACCCCAAGGCGCCGGTCCTCTTCCTCAGCCTGCTCCCGCAGTTCGTCCCGGCCGGTGAGCCCGCGCTGCCCCGTACGCTGCTGCTCGCGACGATGGTCGTCGCCATGGCGCTGGTGTGGTTCCCCGCCGTTGCGCTGCTGGTCGACCGGCTGGGGAACTGGCTGCGCCGTCCTCGGGTCACCCGCGCCCTGGAAGCCACCACCGGGGCGCTGCTCACCGCCCTGGGCGGCGTCCTGCTCATCGAGCTCGTGCTCGCCTGAGGGACGGGCACACCCCGGGGCCCGAGGTCAGCCGCGGCCGCCGGACGGCATACGCCCCTTGCCGGGTTGCCCGGCCAAGTGGGTCAAGTAGGCCGAGCTTACCGGCAATTGATCACACGTAAGACGAGATACCAGAGGTCATCCCACGCGCCCGTACGAGACCGCGCGGCTCCAGATCCGCTCCAGCCGCACCACGCTCCCGGCCTTGGGCGCATGCCACATCCGGCCCCGGCCCGCGTAGATGCCGACGTGGTAAATGCCGCCGGCGGAACGGAAGAAGACCAGGTCACCGCGTCGGCGCAGGGAGGCCGGGATGTGCCGGGTGCGGCCGTACTGCGCGGCGGCGGTACGGGGGAGCGCCCGGCCGGCGCGCTTGAACGAGTACAGCGTCAGCCCCGAACAGTCGAAAGTGTGCGGCCCTTGGGCGCCGTACTGGTAGGGGGCGCCCCTCTTGGAGGCCGCGATCCGCAGCGCGTGGGCGGACACGGTCGCGGCTTCGGCGTTCCCGGCCGTTCCCGGGGCGACGGTTGTCCCGCCCAGGGTGACCAGCGTCAGAGCGGTGACGGTGCCGGCGCGTGCCAGCAGATTCGGCGTCTGCATGCGCACAGTCATGCGCAAACCCTTCGTCAGCCGCCTGCGAAGGAAGACCTGTCGGGTTCGGGCAGGCGAAGATGCCCGGCCGTGCGTACGGCTTCACCCCAAGGAGCCCTCGGCCGTAAGGCCGGGACCCCGTCCTGCTCGGGTCCTCCGCTCCCGCCGATCCACAACGTCGACCGGACATCCGGTACGGCGGCGGGATTAGGCGCCCGTCCGGACCGCCCCGTCGCTGTGGCGGGGTCTTGCCGTCGAAGGGATCGTCACGCACCCGACACCCGAATTCCGAGCTGAAAATGCCGTATGTGAGATGGGTCACATTTCGCCTGAATGGTTAGATTTGTTCCCTCAGGTGCCATGGCGCGGGGTGTCGCACCCCCCTGGACCAGCGGCGAAACATCAAGGGTCCCAGGAATCGTGTTCGCCCCGCGCAATTCGTCGCCTCCTCACATCGGGCCCAGTCGCTACGCCGTATGCGCAGGTCCCGTGCGCGTGTCGGGTCAGATGTCGTCGGCCGGCGGCACCGTCACGAGTCCGGCCCGGCGTTCGCCGTCCAGCACCCGCAGCGCCCGGGTCAAGGTCTCGCGGTGCAGCTCGCTCTCGCCGCGGTCGTGCATCAGCGCCAGCGCGTCGCGCAGTCCGGCGGCCTTGCTGACCAGCGCCTGGGCGGCCCGCAGTCCGGTGTAGGTGCCGCCGCCGCGGGCCGGGTTGATCCTGCCCAGCAGGTCGAGCACCTCCAGGTAGTGGTCGATCAGCTCACCCTCGGCACGTGTCAGGGCGGGCAGCGGCGGCAGTTCCGGCGGCAGCATCGGGGCTCACCGTGCGCCGATTTGGGGGACGGACTGCTTGCGCTGATGGGTGAGCCCGTCGATCAGGCCGTACTCCTGGGCGGCTCGGGCGTCGAAGATCTTGTCGCGCTCGATATCGGCGGCGATCCGCTCACGCGTCTGTCCGGTGTGCTCCGCCAGCATCCGCTCCAGCGTGTCGCGGGTGCGCAGCAGCTCCTCCGCCTGGATCTGCAGATCGGTGGCCTGGCCCTGGATGGGCTCGGTGATCGAGGGCTGGTGGATCAGGATCCGGGCGCCGGGCAGCGCCAGCCGCTTTCCGGGGGTGCCGGCGGCCAGCAGTACCGCGGCGGCGGAGGCGGCCTGCCCCAGGCAGATGGTCTGCACGTCGCACGACACGAAGCGCATCGTGTCGTAGATGGCGGTCATCGCCGTGAAGGAGCCGCCGGGGGAGTTGATGTAGAGCGAGATGTCCTGGTCGGGCGAGGCGTGTTCGAGGTGGATGAACTGCGCCATCACGTCGTTGGCGGAGGCGTCGTCGACCGGGGTGCCCAGGAAGATGATGCGTTCGCTGAGCAGCTTCGAGTACGGGTCCATGGTGCGCGTCCCCTGGGACGTGCGCTCGGTGAACTCCGGAAGGACATAGCGGGCCATTGGTCGCAGCATGTCTGCTCCTCTCCGTAAAAAATGTACAGGATGTACGTCCAGTTAGAATGGGAGCATGGCCTACGAAATTCCGGTGACGCAAGCCCGAGCGGAGCTGGCGGATCTGATCAACCGCGTTGTCTATGGCGGTGAGCGGGTGGTCGTCACCCGTCACGGCAAGCCGCTGGTTGCCCTGGTGTCCGCCGCTGACCTGCAGCTACTTGAAGAGCTGGGGCGGCGTGAGCAGGGTGCGGAGGAGGAGCAGGTGATCAGCACGGTCTCCACCGTGCGGCAGCTCCCGTCCGCTCCGGGCGAACGGCGACGGTTCGGTATCGCCGCAGAACACCGCGACCCGGCTGCCGGGGACCGGCGGCCGGGTCGCGAGAGCTGACGGTTCAGCGGGTGCTGACCGTGCGAGGGGGCGGGTGGATCAGGAGCTGATCTCCCACAGCGCGTGGGCGATGGCGTCCGTGTTGTTGTCCAGCGCCTTCTCGTCGATGTTCTTCGAGTCGTCGCAGGCCTGGTGGTAGCAGGCGTCGAACGCCTTGCCGGCCTCGCCCCCCCAGTTCTTCGCCTGCTCCTCGGTCTTCTTGTAGTCGGCGCCGGAGAAGAGGCCGCCGACGGGGACGCCCGCCTCCTTGAAGGGGGCGTGGTCCGAGCGGCCGTCGCCCTCGGTCTCCTTCTCCGTGGCGAGGTTCTTCTTGGCGAAGAAGTCCTTGAAGACCTTCTCCAGGCGGGTGTCGTCGTCGTAGACGAAGTAGCCCGGGTTCGGCGAGCCGATCATGTCGAAGTTCAGATACGAGTCGATCTTCGACTTGTCGGCGCCGAGCTTGTCGACGTAGGCCTGCGAGCCGACCATGCCGTCCTCTTCGTCGCCGAACCAGGCGAACCGAAGGTGCTTGGTGGGCTTGAGCTCCGCCTTGGCGACGGCGAGCGCCACCTCGAGGATGCCGGCCGAGCCCGAGCCGTTGTCGTTGATCCCGGGGCCGTCGGGGACCGAGTCCAGGTGGGCGCCGGCCATCACGGTCTTGCTCTCGTCGCCGCCGGGCCAGTCGGCGACGAGGTTGTAGCCCTTGGTGCCGCCGCCGTCGAACTCCTCGACCTTGGTGGTGAATCCGGCCTTGTCCAGCTTGCCCTTGATGAAGTCGACGGACGCCTTGTAGCCCGGCTGTCCGTGGGCGCGGTTGCCGCCGTTGGCGTCGGCGATCGACTGGAGCTGGTCCAGGTCGGCCTTGACGGACTTGACGTCGATGTCCGGGGCGGCCGCCGGGGCGGTCCCGGCGTAGGCGCCGGCCGCGGTGAAGACGGTGGCGGCAACGGCGGCGACGGCGCCCGTGGCCAGCGCGGCCCGGCGTATTCGGGTGGAACGAGTCACGATATGGCTCCAGGTGTGGGGGGTTGGTGCGGAGCTTGTTTTGACGCGCACATGAGAATTGCGATCACTTTCGAAATCGTCAAGAGCGCATATCGGACAGTGGTGTTCGGCGAGCGGGCCGGGCCCGGTTTACGCCGATAGTGGTGATTCGTGGCGCCTGGCGGTCATCTGTTCCGTCGCCCCGAGCGGCCTTCAACGGATGGATTTCGCCACCGGATTCCCCGCCCGGCCGGGGATGTGACGGGGTGGCAGCGGTGCCGGGAGGCGGTCGCCGCGCCGTAACGGGCGGTAATGACGCCGCGTTACCCCAGGCGTAAGAAGGGGTGCCGACACGTCCCTGGTTGTAACGCAGATGAAATCCCGCCGAACTAGCCTCCTGGCGTGGGGCTCTTGATGGCCAAGTGCTGGAAGTCGGTTTGCTCCTCCTTTAATTGCTGCGTGGTACACCTATCGACGCGGGTGTGCTCACGCCTGTGACCTGGGCGAATGCGTCCGGGAGGGAAGACTGTGAGGTGGAAGGTATGCAACTGACCCCGCATGAACAGGAGCGCCTGATGATTCATGTGGCGGCAGACGTGGCTGAAAAGCGCCGCTCCCGGGGGGTGAAGCTGAACCATCCGGAATCGATTGCGCTGCTCACCGTGCACATCCTCGAAGGAGCCCGGGACGGCCGTACCGTCGCCGAGCTCATGTCCTCCGGCCGCAAGGTCCTCACCCGTGACGAGGTCATGGACGGCGTCCCCGAGATGATCCACGACGTGCAGGTCGAGGCAACCTTCCCCGACGGCACCAAGCTCGTCACCGTTCACGAACCCATCAACTGAACGGGGGCAGCAGAGAATGATCCCGGGCCAGATCCTCCACGCCGACGAGCCGGTACGCCTCAACGAAGGCCTTCCCCGCACGCGGATGACCGTCCTCAACGCCGCCGACCGCCCCGTCCAGGTCGGCTCCCACTACCACTTCGCCGAGGCCAACCCCGGCCTCGACTTCGATCGCGCGGCCGCGCACGGCAAGCGGCTGAACGTCCCGGCCGGCTCCGCCGTGCGCTTCGAGCCCGGCATCCCCACCGAGGTCGAACTCGTCCCCCTCGGGGGCAAGCGCATCGTCATGGGCCTGCGGGGCGAGACCGGAGGCACTCTCGATGGCTGAACTCACCCGCCAGGCGTACGCCGACCTCTTCGGCCCGACCACCGGCGACCGCATCCGGCTCGCCGACACCGACCTCGTCATCGAGATCACCGAGGACCGCTCGGGCGGACCCGGCCGGGCCGGCGACGAGGCCGTCTTCGGCGGTGGCAAGGTGATCCGCGAATCGATGGGCCAGTCCCGCGCCACCCGCGCCGAGGGCACCCCCGACACCGTGATCACCGGCGCGGTCGTGCTCGACCACTGGGGCATCGTCAAGGCGGACGTCGGCATCCGCGACGGCCGGATCGCCGCCCTGGGCAAGGCCGGCAACCCCGAGACCATGGACGGCGTCCACCCCGACCTGGTCATCGGCCCCGAGACCGAGGTCATCGCGGGCAACGGCAAGATCCTCACCGCCGGTGCCATCGACACCCATGTGCACTTCATCTGCCCGCAGCAGGCGGACGAGGCGCTGGCCTCCGGCGTCACCACGATGATCGGCGGCGGCACTGGACCGGCCGAGGGCAGCAAGGCCACCACCATCACCCCCGGCGCCTGGCACGTCGCCAGGATGCTGGAGTCGATGGACGCGCTCCCGGTCAACGTCGGTCTGCTCGGCAAGGGCAACACCACCTCCCTCGCGTCGATGCGTGACCAGCTGAGGGCCGGGATCCTCGGCTTCAAGATCCACGAGGACTGGGGCGCCACGCCCGCCGTCCTCGACGCCTGTCTGACCGTCTGCGAGGAGAGCGGCGCACAGCTCGCCGTCCACACCGACACCCTCAACGAGGCCGGCTTCCTCGGCGACACCCTCGCCGCCATCGCCGGCCGTTCGATCCACGCCTTCCACGTCGAAGGCGCCGGCGGCGGCCACGCCCCCGACATGATCGCGATGGTCTCCGAGCCGAACGTACTGCCCGCGTCGACCAACCCCACCCGGCCGCACACCGTCAACACCGTCGAGGAGCACCTCGACATGCTGATGGTCTGCCACCACCTCAACCCCGCCGTCCCCGAGGACCTGGCGTTCGCCGAGTCCCGGATCCGGCCCTCCACCATCGCCGCCGAGGACATCCTGCATGACCTCGGCGCCATCTCGATCATGGCCTCGGACGCCCAGGCCATGGGCCGGATCGGCGAGGTCGTGCTGCGCACCTGGCAGACCGCGCATGTGATGAAGCGGCGCCGCGGTGCCCTTCCCGGCGACGGCGGCGCGGACAACCACCGTGCCCGGCGGTATGTCGCGAAGTACACCCTCAATGCCGCTGTCGCCCAGGGCATCGACCATCTCGTCGGCTCCGTCGAGGACGGCAAGCTCGCCGATCTCGTCCTGTGGGACCCGGCGTTCTTCGGCGTCAAGCCGCAGCTGGTCATCAAGGGCGGCCAGATCGCCTATGCGCAGATGGGCGACGCCAATGCGTCCATCCCCACTCCGCAGCCGGTCCTGCCGCGCCCGATGTTCGGCGCCACCGGCAGGGCCCCGGGCAGCAACTCGGTCAACTTCGTCTCCCCGCAGGCCCTGGCCGACGGTCTCCCCGAGCGCCTCCCGCTGGCCAAGTCCTTCGAGGCGATCCGCAGCACCCGCGGCGTCACCAAGGCCGATATGCGGAACAACGACGCCCTGCCGCGCGTCCATGTCGACCCGGACACCTTCACGGTGACCATCGACGACGAGGTGGTCGAACCCCGGCCCGCCACCGAACTCCCCATGGCCCAGCGGTACTTCCTCTTCTGAGGCAGTGCCGGTGAGCCCCCTGACGAAGGACACGTACCACCGATGAGCCGCGCAGCGCTGCTCGTCCTCGCCGACGGCCGGTTCCCCGCCGGCGGGCACGCCCACTCGGGCGGCGCCGAACCGGCCGTCGCCGCGGGACGCATCAAGGACGCCGCCACCCTGGAGGCCTTCTGCCGGGGCCGGCTGCACACCGCGGGCCTGGTCGCCGCGGGGCTCGCCGCCGCGGCCGCGGCCGGCCACGACCCGCTCCTTCTGGACGACGCCGCCGACGCCCGTACGCCCGTACCGGCGCTGCGGCAGGTCGCCCGGCGGCTGGGCCGGCAGATGATGCGGGCCGCGCGCGCCACCTGGCCGAGCGCCGCACTCGACGCGCTCGCGGTGGCCCGTCCCCGCGGCGCCCACCAGCCCGTCGTCCTGGGCCTGGCCGCCCGCTCCGCCGGTCTGCCGCCGCTCGATGCCGCATACGCCGTGGCCTACGAGAACATCAGCGGCCCGGCGACCGCGGCGGTCCGGCTGCTGAGCCTGGACCCCTTCGACGCCACCGCCGTCCTCGCCCGCCTCACCGCCGACCTCGACCGGGTCGCGGAACAGGGCGCCGACGCCGCACGGCGGGTTGCCGCCGAAGGAGTCGACGCACTGCCCGCCGCCTCCGCGCCACTGCTGGACATCACCGCACAGCAGCACGCCGCCTGGCCGGTCCGCCTTTTCGCCTCCTGACCCGCCGGCCTCGCGCCGGACCCCCCGCACCGCCCGCCCGCGGCCCGCACCCACCACCGGAGTGACCATGCACCTCGACCACAAGGACACCTTCCCCGAGCGCTACACCTACAGCGCCCCGGCCCCCGTACGGAAGGACGGAACCCGCCGTGCCCTGCGCATCGGGCTCGGCGGCCCGGTCGGCACCGGCAAGACCGCCACCGTCGCCGCGCTCTGCCGCGCACTGCGCGACGAACTGTCCATCGCCGTCGTCACCAACGACATCTACACCCGCGAGGACGCCGAATTCCTGCTCCGCGAGGCCGTCCTGCCCGCCGAACGGATCTCCGCCGTCGAGACCGGAGCCTGCCCGCACACCGCCATCCGCGACGACATCTCCGCCAACCTCGAAGCCGTCGAAGACCTGGAGGACGCGGTCGGCCCCCTCGACCTCGTCCTGGTCGAATCCGGCGGCGACAACCTCACCGCGACCTTCTCCAAAGGCCTGGTCGACGCCCAGATCTTCGTCATCGACGTCGCCGGCGGCGATGACATCCCCCGCAAGGGCGGCCCTGGCGTCACCACCTCCGACCTCCTCGTCATCAACAAGACCGACCTCGCCCCCCACGTCGGCGTCGACCTCGAAGGCATGGCCCGCGACGCCAAGAACCAACGCGGCGACCTCCCCGTCGCCTTCACCGCACTGAAGTCGGAGAACGGCGTCCGGCCCGTGACGGAGTGGGTCCGCGGGCGGCTCGCCGACTGGACCGCGGGTCCGGCATGACCCTCACGCTCACCACGCCGGCGGTGCCGCCGCAGACCGTCGCCGCTTCGGCCGCCGGTCTGCGCGCTACCGCCCGCATCGTCGCGCGAGCCGATCAGGGGGGAGGCACCACCCGGCTGCCCGTCCTGGACGGCGACGGCCCGTTCGCGCTGCGCCGGATCCGCGGGTGCGGCCGGCAGGCCCGGGTCTGCATCGTGGGTGCCATGAGCGCCCCCCTCGGCGGCGACCGGCTGGCCATCGAAGCCACCGCCGAGGCGGGCACCGCACTGCACCTCACGACCGCCGCCGCGACCGTCGCACTGCCCGGCCGCACGGCCGGCCACGCCACCTACGACGTGCGGTTGACGGTGGGCGACGGTGCCCGGCTCGACTGGCTGCCCGAACCGCTGATCTCCGCGGCCGGCAGCGCACTGCGGATGACCACCACCGTCGAACTGGCCCCCACCGCACACCTGGTACTCCGCGAGGAACAGGTCCTGGGACGCAGCGGCGAGGAGACCGGCGCGCTGCGCAGTCGGCTCGTCGTCCGCCGGGCCGGCCGGACCCTGCTCGACCAGGAGACGGCGTACGGGCCCGGAGCCCCCGGCTGGGACACCTCGGCCGTCCTGGACGGACACCGCGCTCTCGGCCAACTCCTCGTCGTCAAACCGGAGTTCGAGCAGAGCCCGGCCGAGGTGCGGCTGCTGGGTGCCGCGGCGGGGGAGCGGTCCGACGGCGGTGCGGGACAGGGAGTGCTGGCACCGCTCGCCGGTCCCGCGGCCCTGGCCACGGCCGTCGCCCCGGACGCGCTACGGCTGCGGCGCCTCCTGGACGAGGCCGCCCGGAGCGCCGCTGTCGGGTGACGGAGGCGGCTCCGCTCAGACCTCCAGTTCGGCCTCCAGCCGGGCGAGGCGGTGGCGCGCCAGCGCGAGATTGGCGCGCTTGCGGTCCAGCACCAAATAGAGGAAGAGGCCGCTGCCGTTCTTGCCCGACACCGGGCGGATGATGTGGTACTGCGAGGTCAGGGTGATGAGCATGTCCTCAATGGCGCCCTGGAGTTCCAGCATCTCCATGGTGCGCATCTTGGCGCGTACGACATCGGTATTGCCGGCCGCCGCGATATTGAGGTCCAGTGCCTGGTTGTCGCCCAGGGTCGCCAGCGCCATTCCGCTGGTGTAGTCGACCAGGGCGACGCCGACCGCGCCCTCGATGGTCGACATCGCGTCGGAGAGAGCGGATTCCATTTGAGCCATGAGGGGTCAGACCTTTCGATTCCTTGACGGTGTTTCCGGGGGGCCCGAGTTTCTGCGTTCGGGCGGGGATGTGGGGGTGGGCTCGTGTCGGGTGTGTGTTCCTAGCGGTGGGGCGCCGCGTCCACGAGGGCGCCGATCCGTTCCGCGGCCTTCCGGGCCTGCAGATGGAGCCGGCCCACATTGGTGTCCGTGCTGGCCACCGCCGTCAGGACGGCTCGGCGTCCGGCCGAATAGGCGGCTATGTAGCCGCCCGCACCGCGGGTCAGGGATTCCTCGAAGGCGCCCTGTCCGGTGGCCTCGGTGAGGCGTTTGGCGACGCCGATCGCGGCGGCGGTGAGTGCGGCCAGACCGTCCGGTTCGATGTCCGGCAGATCGTGGGCGATCACCATGCCGTCCACGCTCGCCACCATCCCGCCCTGGAAATGGCGTACTTGGTCGCGCAGCGTATGCAATTCATCCCGTATCCGGGGTTCGATCGTCATCAGTCTCCTTTTCCGGGCGCGCTTTCCGATGACGCGCCTCATGGGGTGCACGGTCTTCGTGCGCAAGGGCTCACAGGTTCTCCTCCAGTGCCGTACGCAGTCGGACAAGGAGGGCAATATCCGGATCGGCGGTATCGAGGAGGTCCGGAACCGGTAGTTGCCAGGTCGCGGTGGGGCGTCCTCCGGCGGCGGGGGCGGGCTGCCCGTCCAGGCAGGCGCCGGGCCGGCGCCGGGGGAGTGCCGTCGGAGCCGGGGGCAGCTGGACGAGGCCGGCGGCGGCGAGGCGGCGGATGTCGAGCAGGGTCGCGAATGCGGACTGGCCGAGCAGACGGGCCAGTTCATGCGGGGTGTGCCGGCCGTCGGCACGGTCGAGCAGCTGCCTTTGCCGGCCCGTGGTGGGTGCCGCGGTGCGCGGGCGGACGGGTATGACGGGGGAAGAGTCGACCGCGGCCCAGGGGTGGAGCCGGTCGAGCAGGGCCCGGCGGTGGGCCGTCGCCTGCTGGAGTGCACTGGCGCTGATGGTCCGTACGACACCCAGCCAGTGCGCGGTCCCCGGAGTGAAGGAGGTGGTCTCGGGCGGCAGGGGCAGGGCGAAGAACGCCGCGTCGAGAAGGGCGGCGAGATGGCATATCTCCAGTTCGCTCTGGGTCAACCAGCCTTCGCTGACCAGGAATTGGGCGCCCCGCTGCTGCGGCCCCGCCTGCTCGGCGGCGTACTGCCAGCCCTGCGGCGGTACCTTGCCGGCCGCCATGAGGCGGATGTCGAGACCGGGCGCCGCGCTGCCCTCGACGCAGTAGACCGCGCCGTCGAGAAGGTAGAAACAGCCGTGCGGGCCGTGCAGTGCGCCGGTGACCCGTTCGGCGGCGCACCGGTCGAGCAGCCCGGGGGTGGGCGGGGGAGGGGATATGGGCAGGCCCATGGCTGGTTCCTTTGGCGTTCGTGCGGTGTGGCGGAGCGCGTTCTCAGGACGCGACCAGCTCCGCCGCCAGATCGCGCAGCCGGAGCCGGGCGACGGCGAGATTGGCCTGGGTGCGGTCCAGCCAGAGGTAGAGATAGGTCTGGCTGTCGAAGGCCGTGTGCACAAAACGGATGAGGTGATAGCTGTCCTCGGCCGTGATGATCAGGTCTTCGAGGGCCGGGCCGCCGGCGCCCGAGGTGTCGAAGGTGGCGTTGCGCGCCACGGCCTGCACCACCTCGGCGGTGTCGGCGGCGGCCGCGTCATGATCGCCGTGCGGCGCCCGTCCCGCCGTGCCGAGTGTCAGACCACTGGTCCAGTCGATCAGTCCGGCGCCCAGAACGCCCGGAATCCCCATTGCCTGGGACAACACCTGATCGATACCCGGCACTTCGGATCTCCTTCGCGACGGCTCTACAGCGCGAAAACGCCGAAGCCCTCCCGTGGCAGTGAGTGGGAGAGCCTTCACGGAAGGTTACTGAAGCTGTGCGGCTGGCACATGCCTGTGGGGCAGGTCTACGGCAATTGACGTATTCTCGCCCCTGCGCGCCCTCTTGGCGGCCATCGCGCCGTGCCGCACTCCACAGGGCGCTCGTGGTCCTGCGCTCCCCACCGAGCGGCCCGGCCTGCTGGTTCGTCGCCTGTCGGCCGCCAACTGCCTTTAGTCCGGACCAAGTTGAGGATGTCACCGATGGGGTCCGGGTGACGTGGAAGCGCGTGTCATGGGCCGGAGTCCTTGGCCGGAATGGTGGGGTTCCCCTGCGAGGTCCGGCCGTTCGTCCGCAGTTCGGCGGCGCCGGTGCCCACGCCGCCGAGGGAGTGAACTCGTCCGTAAGGCGCCGCCGGGGCGGCCGTTTCCGAGCCCCGGTGGGCAACCGGCACGGCAAGAAACCTACAGGTTGGTAAAGAAGTGTGGGCCAAACCTGTTCAAGAGGGGACGGCGCACGACAGGATCCCTCCGTAAGCCTGTGATCAACGCCGCCACCAGTGGCACACCATGCAGGGGGAATTGACCACGTGAGAAAAACAGCAGCGCTCGGCGCCGCCGGAACTCTGGTGTCCGGAGCGCTTCTCGCCGGAGCGATAACTGCCACGCCCGCCCAGGCGGGTGAGCAGCACCAGCGCGGTTCGGCCGAAGCGCGCGGTGTGGCGACCGCCGCCGCACGCGCGGCCAAGAAGGGCATCGACTGGCAGGACTGCCCCGCGGACTGGGGCCTCAAGTCACCGGTCCAGTGCGGCTATGTCACCGTCCCGGTCGACTACGCCAGGCCGAACGGCCGCACCATCAAGATCGCCGTCGACCGTGCCCTCAGCACCGGCGGCAAGGAGCAGCGACAGGGCGCCCTCCTCTACAACCCCGGTGGTCCCGGCGGCTCGGGCATGAAGTTCCCGACCCGCATCACCACCAAGAACCCGCTCTGGGCCAAGACCGCCAAGGCTTATGACTTCGTGGGCTTCGACCCCCGGGGCGTGGGCCACTCCGCGGCGATCTCCTGTATGGACCCGCAGGAGTTCGTCAAGGCGCCCAAGGCCGACCCGGTGCCGGACAGCGAGGCGGACAAGCGCGCCCAGCGCAAGCTCGCCAAGCAGTACGCCGACGGCTGCGCCGAGCGCAGCGGCCGCCTGCTGCCGCACATGACGACCCCGAACACCGCCCGCGACATCGATGTGATCCGTGCCGCGCTCGGTGAGAAGAAGCTCAACTACCTGGGCGTCTCCTACGGCACCTACCTGGGCGCGGTCTATGCGACGCTCTTCCCCGGGCACGTCCGCCGGATGCTCGTCGACAGCGTCGTCGACCCCTCCCGCGAGAAGGTCTGGTACCAGGCCAACCTCGACCAGGACATCGCCTTCGAGACCCGCTGGGGCGACTGGAAGAAGTGGGTCGCCAAGAACGACGCCGCGTACCACATCGGGGACACCCCCGAGAAGGTCCAGGCGGCGTGGGAGAAGCTGCGGGCGACCGCCAAGAAGAAGCCCATCGGCGGCGTTGTCGGCCCCGCCGAGCTGACCGGTTTCTTCCAGAACGCGCCGTACTACGACTCCATGTGGGCCTCGGTCGCCGAGGTCTGGAGCGCGTACCTCGCCGGTGACAGCAAGCCGCTGGTGGAGAACGCCGGTCCGGACCTCAAGGACACCGCGGGCAACATCGCCTCGGAGAACGGCAACGCCGTCTACACGGCCGTCGAGTGCACCGACGCCAAGTGGCCCACCAGCTGGAAGAAGTGGGACCGCGACAACACCCGCATCCACCGGCAGGCACCGTTCATGACCTGGTCCAACGCCTGGATGAACCTGCCCTGCGCCACCTGGCCCGTCAAGCAGCAGCAGCCGGTCGACGTCAAGACCGGCAAGGGTCTGCCGAACGTACTGATCGTGCAGAGCGTCCGCGACGCGGCCACCCCCTACGGCGGCGCGGTCGAACTGCACCGTCGCCTCAAGGGCTCCCGTCTGATCACCGAGCGGGACGCCGGATCGCACGGTGTCACCGGCCAGGTCAACCCCTGCATCAACGACCGGGTCGACGCGTACTTCCTGACCGGGAAGACCGACGCCAAGGACGTGACCTGCGCCCCGCACGCCACGCCCAAGCCGTCCACGACGAAGTCCGTCCTGGGTGCCTTGGACCTTCCCGCCGTGCGCTGATGACGGCATGAAGAGTGCCGGCACCGCATGACGGACGGCACGCAGGGGCGGCCGGGACCTCTCCCGGCCGCCCCTGTCGTCGTCTCAGCCGGCGACCGGTTCGACCCGTGGCTCCGCGATCGCCACATAGTCCGCCGTGGCCAACGCCAGCGAACGGTCCAGCCGGGCCGCATTGAAGAAGATCTCCGGCTGCTCCAGCAGCGCCGGATCGACGACCAGCGCCAGCTCCTCGTCGAAGGAGAACGGCAGGATCGTCCCGCTGACACTGCCCGCCAGCCGTTCCGCGACCTCGGGGGTGGCGAACCCGGCGTACGAACCGCCCAGCAGCGCCTTCACCGCCCCCAGATCCACCCTTCGGTCGCCCGGCACCACCGCCAGCACATACCGCTTGGTCTTCTTGCTCAGCTTCACCATCACCACGAGGCACTTGGCGGCCTGCTCGACGGGGTTCCCGCGCAGTGCGCTGACGGCCTCCGTCGCCCCCTCCTCGGCGTGCTCGTAGATCCGGTAACGCGCACCGCGCTCGTCCAGCAAGCCGATCAGCTTGGTGTACGTCCCGTGGTCGGTCATCGTGGTCCCACATCCCTGCTCTCGTTGGTCACACCGGAAAACACCGCGGAGAAGGCGGCCCTGGTGGGGGAGTCCTCCCGGCGGTCCAGCACGGCGAACACGACCCGGTCGAACCAGCCGGAGAGCCGTCCGCCGGGCAGCAGCGCCGCCGCGAACGCCCGTGCCACCTCGGCCGGTTCATTGCGGAAGACCCCGCAGCCCCAGGCGCCGAGCACCAGTTGACGGTGCCCGCCGGCCGCCGCGACCTCCAGCACCCGCTCCGCACGCATCGCCAGCGCCGCCGCCACCCGTCCCGTCTCGGCCGGCCGCTGCCGCGCGATCACCCCGGCGTTCGGTGCGGCGGCCGTCAAGAAGCCCGCCTCGTACGGCACTTCGAGCAGCGTGCCGCGGTCGTCGCGGAACACCGGCACACCGGGGGAGAACAGCACCCGGTCGCTGTAGAACGGGCTGGGATCGGCGCGATGGGCGGCGTAGAAGTCCGGGGCCTCGCGCACACAGGTGTAGAGCGCCGACCCCCGGCACAGCGCCTCCTCCTGGGCCTGAGCGCCGTTGAGATAGCCGCCGCCGGGATTGCGCGCGGAGGCGAAATTCAGCACGGCGAGCGGCCCCGCACCCGACTCGGCCAGCCGCCGCCCGGCCGTGAGACTGCCTTCCCCCGTCACCTCGAACACCGTGCGCACGCCGGGCGACGGCCCTGCCACGGCGACCGGCTCCGGGCCGTACAGCCGGGTTCCGGCCCGCGCCCGTCCGACCGCCGCCGCGATCTCCACCAGCCGTCCGCTCGGGGCGCGGTACGCACCCGCCGCGACGATCCGCTCCGTCTCCTGTGCCATCCCACGCAGTCGGGCGCTCATCGTCGGCACCCCCGTATCCGCTGCTTCATAGCGATCAAGGTACGGGCCGGCCGCGCGCCCCGCGAACGGATATCGCCGCCCGCCGCGGGTCCTCAGCGCTTCCCGCCCCGCTCCGCCAGCCACCGGTCCTCGGCCGCGTACCCGAACAGCTTCTCGTCCGGGTAGAAGCCGGCCATCCTCGGGAACAGCTCCCACCAGTCCCGCCCCTTGACCTGGTCGGCCAGCCAGGCCACCGTCGCGGGCAGCGACTCCTCGTAAGTCGTCACCGCGCGATAGCCCAGCTCGCGCTCCGCCGCGGTCATGTCGTAGACGAGGGGATGCGGGACCGACCACGGGGTGTCGCCGACGTCGGACGACGGCGGGGCACCGTCCACGCGCACGACCTCGCTCTCCGGCGCGCCCATCGCCGCATCCACCGCCGCCGAGATCTCGGCCACCGTCGGCGCCTGCGGATCGGCCGCGTTGAGCACCCGCGACCCCGGCCGGCGGGCCGCCAGCCGGACCAGCTCGGCGAGGTTGTCGACATGCACCGGATGGAAACGGCTGCTGCCGCCGTAGGCGAGCACCCGCACCCGGCGCCCGTCCAGCACCCGCTTGACGAAGTACAGCTCACGGGGCAGCGGACTGTACGGCCCGTGCACGGCGCAGGCCCGCAGCAGCGTCACCGGCAGCCGGTCGCCCTGCGCCAGCAGCGCCCCTTCCAGGGCGACCTTGCGGGTGCCGTAGTCCTCGTCACCGGGCGGCACGGTCGGCTGGGTCTCGGGGACGGGCAGCGGATAGACCGGGGAGCCGTCCGGTTCGTCCATCGTCGCGAAGCTGCGTCCGCGGTCGTCCGCGTACACCGCGCAAGTGGAGACCACCACGGCCGAACCGATCCGGTCCGCCAGGGCCGTCAGCTGCTTCGCGTGCGCGGCGCCGTACGCCACACAGTCCAGCAGTACGTCACAGCCCTCGCCGATCAGCCCGGCCAGTGCCGTGTCGTCCTCCCGGTCCACCGCCACCGAGCGGACCTCCCCGGGCCAGGAGGCGTCGCGCCCGCCGTGCCGGGACGCGGCCCGCACCTCCCAGCCGTCCCGCGCCAGGGCCCGCACCGCCGCGCGCCCGATCTGCCCGCTCGCCCCGATCACCACTGCGCTGCCTGAAGTCATGGCGGGACCCTACGGGCCCCCGGACGGCGGCCGCCTGACGGTTCGCCCACGGCGCAAGACGCTCCCCCGGAAGCCGGAAGCCGGAAGCCGGAAGCCGGAAGCCGGAAGCCGGAAGCCGGAAGCCGGAAGCCGGAAGCCGGAAGCCGGAAGCCGGAAGCCGGAAGCCGGAAGCCGGACCCGGGTCGGCTGCTCAGCGCACGGGCCCTTTCCCGCTCCCGTGCCCCCGCCGCCCCTGTGCCCGCGCCTGTGCCTGCGCCTCGGCCTTGGCCTCGCCCGCGTAGGTGTCGACGTACTCCTGCCCGGACAGGGTGAGGATCGCGTACATGATCTCGTCGGTGACGGCACGCACCACGGTGCGTTCGTCCTCCAGCCCCGCATAGCGCGAGAAGTCCAGCGGTGCGCCGAAGCGGATGGTGATCCGCATGGCGCGCGGCAGCCGCCGGCCCGTCGGCTGCGCCTCGAACGTGCCGATCATCGCGCACGGCACCACCGGCACGCCCGCGGTGAGGGCCATCGAGGCGACGCCGGTACGGCCCTTGTAGAGCCGCCCGTCGTGCGAGCGGGTGCCCTCCGGGTAGATGCCCAGCAACCGGCCCTTGCGCAGGACGGCGAGCCCCGAGGAGAGCGCCGCCTGCGAGGCCCGGCCGCCGGACCGGTCGACCGGAATCTGCCCGACGCCCCGGAAGAACGCCGCGGTCAGCCGTCCCTTCAGACCGGGTCCGGTGAAGTACTCGGCCTTGGCCAGGAACGTCACCCGGCGCGGCACGATCGCCGGCATCACGAAGTGATCGGCGAACGACAGATGATTGCTCGCGATGATGGCCCCGCCCTCCTCCGGCACATGACCGAGCCCCTCGATCCGCGGCCGGAACACCAGCCGCAGCAAGGGCCCGAGAAGGAGGTACTTCAGTACCTGATAGAGCACGGTGCAGCTCCCTGTTCCGTCGGCCCGCCTGGGCGGCTACCTCGCACCGGGTCACGAGCGGGCCCGGAGACGGCCAGTGAGTTTATGGGCAAGTGCCGCCGCGGGTAACCACCTTGGGCCGGATCGATGCTTACCCCTTTCCCGTACCCAGCGACCACAGGGCGAGACGGGTGAGATGAGCGCCGCCGTCCTCGGCGAAGACCTCCACTGCGGAGGCGGCCACGACGTGGCGCAGCCGCAGTCCGCCGCCGGCGCGGCCGACGGGGCGCGGGGTGCACGGCGGCTCCGGTGGACACACCGGACCACCAGACCCTGTCGGTGTCGCCCCAGGACCCGTACTTCGCGGACGCCGGCCAGGCGGTCACGGCCGCCCGGTACGCCAACGACCATTACGCCGGCCGGGTCCGGGGTCACCCCACCCGCTTCTCCGCGTTCGCCGCGCTCCCGCTGCCGCACCCGGCTGCTCGGCACCGACTTCCCCTACCAGAGCGGACACCGGCTGCGCCGGGCCGTCGAGTTCCTGGAGGAGGCCCTCCCGCCGGAGCAGGCCGAGGACGTCCTGACGGCGGGCACCCGGCTGATCCGGCGGCGCGAGGCGTAGGACTGCCGGGCGTCACACGCACCCGGCATCATCGCGGCCGCTTTGTCGCCTTTCGGTATCCGCTTTGGCATACGCGGACAACTTTCAACTCACCCTGAACCCGGTCGGGTTGGCGCGCCGTACTGTCCGGCAACCGAGCCCGACCCCACAGCCGGGCCGAGGACAGGAGCCATGGATGTCCCGAAAGAGAACAGTTGGCCGACGTCAGAAGATCATCATCGGTGTCAGTGCCGCGGCACTGGTCGGCGGGATCGCCATCGCCACCACGGGCACCAGCCAGGCATCGGCGGCATGCGACGGACTGGCCACTGCGCTGAGCAACAATCAGAAGTTCATCGCCGACCAGAAGGCCAAGCCCGACGCGCAGTCGGCCGCGCGGATCGCCAACCGGGAAGCCGTGATCAAGGAGATCCAGGCGAAGCAGAAGGCCGCCGGCTGCTCCGCGGACGGGGGCGCGGCCGCGGGCGCTCCGCCGGCGGCGGACGAGCCACCCGCCGGCGGCGCGGCGTCCGCGTCGCAGGCGCCGCCCGGATCGGCACAGCCACCCGCGTCGGACGACCCGCCCGCGTCCGACGACTCGTCCGCCTCCGCCGCCCCGCCGGCCGGCGACGGCGATGTGGTGTGCCCCGGCTCGACGGTGACCCTCTCCGGCGAGGGCGGCGCACCGGCGGCGTCCAGTGGCGAGTTCCCCACCGGGACCAAGCTGAAGGTGACCAACCTGGACAACAACAAGTCGACGACGGTCTCCGTCACGTCCACGTCGGGCAGCTGTGTGCTGCTGAACAACGCGGCGTTCGAGGAGGTACGTGAAGAGGGCAAGAACCTGATCCGGCGCGCCCGCATCGAGCGCGTGGGGTAACCCCGGTCCGGTGGCCGGCAGCGGAGCCGCCTCCTCCGTTGCCGGCCACCCTGTCTCCTGGCGTGGCCCTGTCTCCTGGGCGGCATCCGCAGGCCGTACGGGCGACCTCACGGCGTGGCCGCTTGTCCGCCGGGTCGCGGCGAGGTGCCCTGGGGCCGCCGGGCGCCGCGTGACCCTGTCGGGCTCCGGCAAGTGATCCCACCGAGTGTTCCCAGGAGACCACGATGCCCGTGAGCCGTCGACGCCGATCCGCCCGTGCCACCCTGCCCGCCACCGTGCTTGCCACCCTGTCCGCGGCCCTGCTCTGCGCCGGTCCGGCCGGCGCCGACGAGCCGCCGTCCGGCGATCAGGGCCTGCAGCTCACCATGTCCGGAGCGGGCAACACCTGGACACGGGGGGTCCGGCTCAGCTGCCCGGACATCCACCGCAGACATCCGCACGCGGACGCCGCCTGTGACGCGCTGACGTGGGCCCGCGGGGACCTGGACGCGCTGCCCGGCGAGCCGCACAACTGCACCAGGGAGTTCGACCCGGTCACCGTCACCGCGACCGGCACCTGGCGCGGTGTCCCGGTCAACTGGCGCAAGGAGTACCCCAACGCCTGCACGATGGACTCCGCCACCGGGCCCGTCTTCCGCTTCTGAACGGCGCCCCGCGCCGACGGGATCAGACCGGCCGCGCGGCCACCACTCCGATCGTCACCAGCGCCAGCACCACCCAGGAGAACCAGACCCAGCCATTGGCGCCCAGTGCCACGGTGTAGGCGGTCGCCACCACCAGCCCGCCCACCGTGCACACGGCCATCGTCCTCGCAGATCCGGGCATACCCGCACCCTCCTCACGGCGGCCCGGACGCCGGCGAACGACGCGGGCCGCGGCCATGGGACCATCGTCCCCGGCCGCGGCCCGTACCGCCAGACGTCGACCGCCGTCACTGCCCCCGTGCGTTGAGCGAGGCGAGGTAGGCGTTGTAGTCGGCCAGATCCTTGTCGCCGTTGCGGTCGGCGGCCCGGTCGGCGCGCTGCGACTGACGCTCCTCGGACTTGTACCACTGGAAGACCAGGGCGATCAGCACCACGACGGACGGGATCTCGCTGAAGGCCCAGGCGATGCCGCCGGCGGCCGACTGGTCGGACAGCGCGTCGATCCCGAGCGAGGCGGGCGGGTTCAGGAAGGTGTCGACCATCGGCTCCGAGGCCATCATCAGCGCGATCCCGAAGAACGCGTGGAACGGCATGCCCGCGAACAGCTCCAGCATCCGCATCACGTAACCCGGCCGGTGCGGGCCCGGGTCGACGCCCATGATCGGCCAGAAGAACACCATGCCCACCGCGAGGAAGTGCACCATCATCCCGATGTGCCCGGCCCTGGTCTCCATCAGGAAGTCGAACAGCGGCGAGAAGTAGAGCGCGTAGAGGCTCGCGATGAACAGCGGGATGGTGAACGCCGGGTGCGTGATGATCCGCATGTAGCGGCTGTGCAGCAGCGCCACCAGCAGTTCGCGCGGTCCCTTGCGGCCGCGCCCGGCGGCCGGCAAGGCGCGCAGCGCCAGCGTCACCGGCGCCCCGAGCAGCAGCAGGATCGGCGAGAGCATGCTGATGACCATGTGCTGGACCATGTGCACGCTGAACATCGCCATGCCGTAGTCATTGAGCCGGGTGCACATCACCAGTGCCACCGACACCAGGCCCAGCGCCCAGGCCACGGTCCGGCCCACCGGCCAGGCGTCCCCCCGGCGCCGCAGCCGGATCACCGCCCAGCCGTACAGCCCGAGCCCCAGCAGACAGCCGACGAGAAAGACCGGATCACCACCGAACTCCAGGCCCCTCCCCAGCGTGAACGGCGGCAGATCCATGTTCATGCCGTCCATGCCGTGCCCGCTGTGATCCATCCGCTCGCTCCTGATTCGTACCGATACTCCGGCGACAAGACTAGACGGGTGAGTCCGAAGTCCCGCCTGCGGGGAGGCGCCAGGCACGCACATCTGCGGCGTTGGCCGAATCCACCCATAGCTCCGCTATGACTGAATCCGTCCGCCTTGCAGCTGCACGCGCCTGACGCCTCCCCGCCCGCCCTTCGGTCGGACGACGGGACTTCGGACTCACCCGTCTAGAACTGCCCCCGGCCATGGAATCGGCCGGGGGCAGTTCGTGCAGTCCGGAACTATCGCGCCGGATCCACCGGGGTCACAGCACGCACTCGGCCTCGTCGTAGCGCTCCGCGGGCACCGTCTTGAGTGTCTCCACGGCCTCGGCCAGCGGCACCAGTGTGATGTCGGTGCCGCGCAGTGCCGTCATCATCCCGAAGTCGCCGCGGTGTGCGGCCTCGACGGCATGCCAGCCGAAGCGGGTGGCGAGCACCCGGTCGTACGCGGTCGGGGTGCCGCCGCGCTGGACGTGCCCGAGGATGACCGGACGCGCCTCCTTGCCGAGCCGGTTCTCCAGCTCCACGGACAGCTGCCGGGCGACGCCGGCGAACCGCTCATGGCCGTACATGTCCTTGCCGCCGATGTCGAAGGGCATGGTGCCCTCGCGCGGCTTGGCGCCCTCGGCGACCACCACGATGGCGAACTTCTTGCCGGCCTCGAAGCGCTCGGAGACCCGCGCGGTGAGCTCGTCGATGTCGAAGGGCCGCTCCGGCACCACGATCGCGTGCGCACCGGCCGCCATCCCCGAGTGCAGCGCGATCCAGCCGGTGTGCCGCCCCATCACCTCGACGATCATCACCCGCTGGTGCGACTCGGCGGTGGTCTTGAGCCGGTCCAGCGCCTCGGTGGCGACCCCCACCGCGGTGTCGAAGCCGAACGTGACATCCGTGACCGCGATGTCGTTGTCGATGGTCTTCGGGACGCCCACGATCGGCAGCCCGGCGTCCGACAGCAGCCGTGCCGCCTTCAGCGTGCCCTCGCCGCCGATCGGGATGATCGCGTCCAGGCCCAGCTCGGCGACATGGCCGCGGGCCCGCTCCACACCGTCGCGCAGATGCGCGGGCTGCACCCGGGACGACCCGAGGATGGTGCCGCCGCGCGCCAGGATGCCGCCGACGGCATCGAGGTCGAGCTTGCGGTAATCGCACTCCAGCAGGCCCTTCCAGCCATCGCGGAAGCCGATCACCTCATCGCCGTGATCAGCGGTGGCGCGGTGGACGACGGACCGGATGACGGCGTTCAGTCCGGGGCAGTCGCCGCCGGAGGTGAGGACACCAATACGCATTGCTCGAAAAACCTCTGCAGCTCAACCGGGGGCCCGGACCCCGTCGTCCGGTTGGATTCCGCTCACCCTACAAGCGCGGGGCCGCCGGGAACACGTACGCCCGCAGTGCGGACTGCGGGCGTACGGAAGGGGTGCAATCCGGGCGCGGAGCGGATATCCGGATATCCGCAAACCGCCCGAAAGGCGAATCAACCGGTATTAAGCGGGCTGGGTCGCCGCGGCGATCCGCTCCTGGCGCAATGCCTCGTACCAGGTGTCGTCCACCGGAGGCAGCGCATTGACATCGAGCGCCAGCTTGATCAGCAGGTCGGCGATATGCGGATTGCGCGCCATCACCGGGCCGTGCATGTACGTACCGAAGACGGTGTCGTTCCACGCGCCCTCGTAGCCGTCGCCGACACCGTTGCCCTTGCCGAAGCGCACCTTGGCGAACGGCCGGGCGGTCTTGCCCAGGTGCGTGACGCCCTGGTGGTTCTCGAAGCCGGTCAGCGGCGGCAGCCCCAACTGCGGGTCGATATCGGCGAGTACGTCGCCGACGCAGCGCTCGGCCTCGCCGCGGGCGCTCACCACGTCCAGCAGCCCCAGGCCCTGCTGCCGCTCCCCGAGGTCATTGATGAACTCATGGCCCAGGATCTGGTAGCCGGCGCACACCGAGAACACGATCGCGCCGTTGGAGACCGCCCGGCTCAGTCCGCCGTCGCGGATCAGCCGCTCGGAGGCCAGCCGCTGCGGCCGGTCCTCACCGCCGCCGATCAGGTAGATGTCGCCGGAGGTGGGGATCTGCTGGTCGGACCGTACGTCCAGACGCTGGACGTCCAGACCGCGCTGGCGCGCCCGCCGCTCCACCACCAGGGCGTTCCCCTGGTCGCCGTACGTGCTCAGCAGGTCCGGGTAGATCCACACCAGACGGAGGCTGTTGTCACTCATTCTCGATCGTCCTTGTCCGCGCATCACGTCAGTTGCCCACGCGCCGGCGCAGGTCCTGGAAGGCCGTGTAGTTGGCGATGACTTCGATCCGGCCGGGCGGTGCCAGCTGCACCGCCTCGTCGAGGCTCTCGCAGACCTGGAAGTCGAGGCCCGCGACCTCCAGCCGCACCGCCAGGTCCAGCTTGCGGTCGCCGAGCACGAAGATCGGGTGCCCGGCCAGCCGGGTGTAGTCGACGTCCCACAGCCAGGAGGTGTCGGTGCCGTCCGCGCCGCGGGCGTTCACCGACATGATCACCGGGGTGGGCGGCGGGTCGATCAGCGAGAACGTCTCCAGCCAGCCGGCCGGGTTCTTCGCCAGCAGCAGCCGCAGCTCCCGCTCCATGAAGGTGACCACGTCATAGCGTCCGGCCACCGCCTGCACCGAGAACATCCGCTCCAGGGCCACCTGCGGCGGCACCCCGAAGGCGGCGGCGACCGCGGCGGACGTGGTGGCGTTCGCCTTGTTGGCGCGCCCCGGCAGCTGCAGCTTGATCGGCCAGGCGCTGCCGTGCGGGTCGAGGACATGATCGCCGGACAGCGCCCAGCTGGGCGTGGGACGGCGGAAGCCGCACTCGGCGCAGAACCAGTCCTCGCCCGGCCGCTGCATCACACCACCGCACGAGGGGCAGGACCAGGCGTCGTCCTTCCACTCCTGCCCGGCCGCGACCCACACCACATTCGCGGACGACGAGGCCGCCCACACGATCAGCGGGTCGTCCGCGTTGGCGATGATCAGGGCCTTGGAACCGGCCAGCCCCTCGCGCCAGTGCTCGGCCAGCATCCGGGTCTCCGCGGCGCGGTCGAGCTGGTCGCGGGAGAGGTTCAGCAGCGCTATGGCCTTCGGCGTCGTATCGCGTGCGACACCGGCGAGGTACTTCTCGTCCACCTCGATGACGCCGTAGCGGGCGTCCGATCCACCGGCCAGCGCGGACGTGATGCCCGCCGGCATATTGGCGCCGAGCGCGTTGGAGACCACCGGACCGCTGGCCCGCAGCGCCTCCGCGATCAGCCGCGTCGTGGTCGTCTTGCCGTTGGTCGCCGACACCAGGATGACGTCCAAGTGCCGGGCCAGCCGCGCCAGCAGGTCGGGGTCGAGCTTGAGCGCCACCCGGCCACCGATCACCGATCCGCTGCCGCGGCCCGCCGCGCGCGATACCGCCGCCGCGGCCTTGCCCGCCGTCACGGCCAGCTTGGCCCGCGGCGACAGCGGCTCCGTGTTGCCTGCCATCGTCTTTGATCCTCCTTGCATCCGGCGCCCGCCTGCCGTGGGGCTGAGGGTGGAACGCCTCCTCCGCAGCCGATGACCGGCCGGGGCTTCGGTCGGGGATCAGCCTATCGAGATCCGGCCGCAGCCCCGAACCCCGCCACCCGTGCGGCGACATCCGAGCTGTGCAGGACCGTACGCTTGTCCCCATGCGTCCCCGCACCATTCCCGGCAGTTCCGGCCATGTCCGCCCGCTGCGATTGCTCGGCGATCCGGCCCTGACCGAGCCCTGTCAGGAGGTCACCGTCTTCGACGACGAGCTGGCCCGGCTGGTCGAGGACATGTACGCGACGATGTACGCCGCGCAGGGTGTGGGCCTCGCCGCCAACCAGATCGGTGTCCCGCTGAGGGTTTTCGTCTACGACTGCCCCGACGACGAGGACCGCCGTCATCTGGGGCATCTCGTCAACCCCCGGCTCGTCGACGTCGACGGACCGGTCATCCGCGGACCCGAGGGCTGCCTCTCGCTCCCCGGCATCGAAGCCGGCACCCCGCGCCACGACCACACCGTCGTGACCGGGGTCAGCGTCACCGGCGAGCCCCGGACGGTGACCGGCACCGGCTTCTTCGCCCGCTGTCTCCAGCACGAGTGCGACCATCTCGACGGTGGTCTCTACGTCGACCACCTCACCGGGCTGCGCCGCCGCCGGGCGCTGCGCGCGGCGGCCAAGGCCCCGTGGGCCGCCACGGCGGAGGCGTCCGGCCGCTGAGCGACCGGCGCTTCCCGCCGTTTCACGGACCGGCGCTCAGAAGCCGGGGCCGTCCGTACGGTCCTCGACCGCGGCCAGCTGCCCCCAGAGCAGATCGGCCAGCTGCTTGACCAACTCCTCGCGTGAGCAAGGGCGTTCGCGCAGCCACCAGTCACCGGCGTGCTGCATCATGCCGACGATGCCATGGCCCCATACGCGCGCCGTCAGCTCGCCGCCCGGACCCAGGTCGAGCCGGTCGGTGATCACCTTGGCCAGCTCCTCGCCGAGCCGGCGCAGCAGCGGGGCGGAGTGCCGTCCGACATCGAAGCCGGACTCGGACGCGTTGTCCTCGTCCGACGGGTGCATCAGGAAGCGGTACACCTGCGGCCGGGCCTCGATGGCGAGGAGGTAGGCGTCGAGGGTGGCCTCGACCCGGTCCCGGCGCAGGACGGGGGCGTCCAGCGCGGTCGCCAGATTGGCGAGCAGGGCATCCGTGTGCCGTACGGCGAGCGCGCGGTACAGCCCGCCCTTGTCGCCGAAGTGCCGGTAGAGGATCGGTTTGGTGATACCCGCCTCGGCGGCGATGGCGTTCATCGAGGCGTCCGGGCCGTCGCGCAGCACAATGCGCTCGGCGGCCTCCAGCAGCTCCCGCCGTCTGCGCTCGGTCGCCGTCTGCCGGCGGCCGCTGTGCTCTGTGCTTTCCATGGTCGTGCTCCCCACCCTTGTGAATCCGTGGCGCTGGCGCAACGTAACACCCGATCTCCACGGCGATTTCGTTCCCAGGGGAGTTGACACCGCTTACTGGCGAGTAACACACTGCGGGTTACCGCTAGTAACACCGTAATGCCTGCAGCAGCTGGAGGGGACATGGCCGAGTTCACCATGGAGCTCAACGACGAGCAGAAGGAAGTCCGTGACTGGATTCACGGCTTCGCCGCGGACGTCATGCGCCCCGCCGCCGCCGAGTGGGACGAGCGCGAGGAGACCCCCTGGCCCGTCATCCAGGAGGCCGCCAAGATCGGCCTGTACTCCCTCGACTTCTACGCCCAGCAGTTCTTCGACCCCACGGGCCTCGGCATCCCCATGGCGATGGAGGAGCTGTTCTGGGGCGACGCCGGTATCGGTCTGTCGATCGTGGGCACCGGCCTGGCTGCCGTCGGTGTGCTCGCGAACGGCACGGAGGAGCAGATCGGCACCTGGGTCCCGCAGATGTACGGCGACGTCCATGACGTCAAGGTCGCCGCCTTCTGCTCGTCGGAACCGGACGCCGGCTCGGACGTCGCCGCCATGCGCACCCGCGCGGTCTACGACGAGGCCAAGGACGAGTGGGTGCTCAACGGCACCAAGACCTGGGCCACCAACGGCGGCATCGCCAACGTCCATGTCGTCGTCGCGGTCGTCGACCCGGACGCCGGCTCCAAGGGCCATGCCTCCTTCATCGTCCCCCCGAACACCCCCGGCCTCTCCCAGGGGCAGAAGTTCAAGAAGCACGGCATCCGCGCCTCGCACACCGCCGAGGTCGTCCTGGAGAACGTCCGGATCCCCGGCCACTGCCTGCTCGGCGGCAAGGAGAAGCTCGACGAGCGTCTCGCCCGGGCCCGGGAGAACGCCAAGAAGGACGGCGAGAGGGTGAAGAACGCCGCCATGGCCACCTTCGAGGCCTCCCGGCCCGCCGTCGGCGCGATGGCGGTCGGCACTGCCCGCGCGGCCTACGAGGAGGCCCTGGAGTACGCCAAAACCCGCTCCCAGTTCGGCCGCCCGATCATCGACAACCAGGGTGTGGCCTTCCAGCTCGCCGATATGCGCACCCAGATCGACGCCGCCCGCCTGCTGGTCTGGCGGGCCTCCTGGATGGCGGTGACCAGCAAGCCGTTCACCTCCGCCGAGGGTTCCATGTCGAAGCTCTTCGCCAGCGAGGTCGCCAAGAAGGTCACCGCCCAGGCCGTACAGATCCTCGGCGGTAACGGCTTCACCCGCGAGTACCCGGTCGAGCGGATGCACCGCGACGCCGCCATCTACACGATCTTCGAAGGCACCAGCGAGATCCAGCGCCTGGTCATCGCCCGGACGCTCTCCGGGATGCCGATCCGCTGAGACGGCCGCCCTCGTCCGGCCAGGCCTTCGCCGTCTAGGGTGCGGGCATGATCTCGCCCAGCTACCTCTCCGAACTGTTCTCGCTGGACGGCCGGACCGCCGTGGTGACGGGCGGAAGTTCCGGCATCGGCCGGGCCGTCGCCGGGGCTCTCGCGCGAGCGGGGGCGAGCGTGGTGATCGTGGCGCGCAAGGAGCCGGAACTGGCCGCCACGGTCGACGAGCTGGCGGCGGACGGCTGCCGGGCGGCCTGGGTGAGCGCCGACCTGAGCACCCGCGACGGGGTGCGCGCGGCAGCGGAACAGGCAGCCGGGGTGTTCGGCGAGCCCGACATTCTCGTCAACAGCGCCGGGATCAACCTGCGGCCGCCGATGGGCGAGCTGGGCGAGGAGGTGTGGGACGCGACGATGGCGGTGAACCTGGAGGCGCCCTACCTGTTGGGCCAACGGTTCGGGCCGGGCATGGCCGAGCGGGGCTTCGGGAGGATCATCCACATCACCTCCCAGCAGGCGCACCGGGCATTCGTCCAGAGCGGCGCCTACGGGGTCTCCAAGGGCGCGCTGGAGTCGCTGGCCCGCTCTCAGGCCGAGGCGTGGTCGCCCCACGGTGTCACCTGCAACACGCTGGTGCCCGGCTCCGTCATGACCCCGCTCAATGCGCGGTTGGCGTCCGACCCGGAGAAGGTGGCGGCGCTGGCCGAGCGCACGCTGGTCGGACGCAACGGCCTGCCCGAGGACTTCGCCGGAGCGGCGGTGTTCCTGGCCGGCCGCGCCTCCGGCTACGTCACCGGGCAGGCGCTCTTCGTCGACGGCGGGTTCTCCGTTCACTGAGCCCGACACCGCATCCGGACCACGTGGCCCCGCGGGCTGGTACGGGCGGACGGCGCACTCCGGCCGCCCGTACCGCCCGCGGTCAGAGCGTGTCGCTCACCCGTTGGTGACCGCTGGGCCGGAGCGGGCCGGGCTGCCCCGGGAAGCCCTCCGGTGTGAACCGGGAGACCCGGTGGCTGACCGGTACCGGGGAGCGCAGGACCGAACGCCGGGTGGGGTCCGGGCTGCCGATGTAGAGCCAGCCGATGAGCCCTTCGTGCGGGGCGAGGCCCAGCAGCGTACGGGTCTCGGCGGAGTCGACGGGCGAGCCGGTGCGCCAGATGCTGCCGAACCCCCTGTCGTGCAGGAGGAGCATCAGCGAGTTGACCATCGCGCTGCTCGCGGCGAGCTGCTCCCAGTCCGGTACGCGGTGGTTGCGCCGGGGCACGAAGACCAGCGTCGCGAGGAGCGGGGCGCGCAGTGGTTTCCGCATCTCCCGGCGGACGGTCTCCGCGTCGGTGGCGCCGGACGCGAAGGACACGCCCAGCGCCGTCCGGCTGTCCCCGCGTACGAGGATCCACCGCCAGGGGCGGAGGTGGCCGTGGTCGGGCGCGGTCGCCGCCCAGCCGAGCAGATCGACGAACTCCTCGTCGCTCGGGGCGGGTTCGATCAGACGGTGCTCACTGCGGCGGGTCCGGATGGCGGCTTCCAACTCCATCAGCAGTCGCTCCTCATCGCTCCGCGCCCGTTCACCGGCACCGCGGCGGCAGCCAGAACGACCGCACGCCCCGTACGGCCGCCAAACGGTCCCGCGCCATGCTGATCGCGGCGCCGGCGGTGCTGATGTTCAGGTTCTTCGCCCTGGTGAAGATCTCGACGAGCCGTTCCGGGATCAGCTGCGCGTCCTTCCTGACCCGGTTCATGTCATGGCCCGCGGGATGCAGCTCGTCGACCACCTGGATCAGGCCGAGTGCGTTGATCACGAAGTCCGGTGCGTACAGGATGCCGCGTGCCGCGAGCCGGTCCGCGATCACCGGTGCGGAGAGCTGGTTGTTGGCCCCGCCCGCAACGATCCGGCAGCGGAGGTTGTCCACCAGGTCGGCGTCGATGACGTTGCCGACCGCGTTCGGACTGAGGACGTCCACGTCGAGCAGGTAGAGCTTCTCCCGGCTCACGACCTCCGCCCCGCATGCCTCGGCCACCCGCTCGGCCTTCTCCTGGTCGATGTCGGCCACGGTCAGCCGCGCGCCGCCGTCCGCCAGGTGGCCCGCAAGCCGGGCTCCCACCTTGCCGACGCCGTCGATGGCGATATGGCGGCCTTCCAGGCTGTCGCTGCCGTCGAGGTACTCCAAGCAGGCCCGGATACCGAGGCTCACGCCGTAGGCGGTCATGGCACCCGATTCACCGGAGCCGCCCTCCTCGGTATCCAGACCGCGTATCCACTGGGATTCCTTGCGCATGACCCGGAGATCGGCGGTGGTGATGCCCATGTCGCAGGCAGCGATGAACCGTCCGGAGAGAGACTCGACCGCCTGCCCGAAAGCGCGGAGCAGCGCCTCCGACTTCTCGACGCCCGCACCACCGAAAATGACGGCCTTTCCGCCCCCGATATCGAGGCCCGCACAGGCCGCCTTGTATGTCATGGCACGGGAAAGACGTAACGCGTCGCCGATCGCCTGGTCGTCATCGCGGTACGGAAGATAGCGGACGCCGCCGAGTGCGGGGCCCAGCAGTGTCGAATGAAGGGCGATGACGCACCGGAGACCGCCGGGGCCGGAGCTGAAAAGAACCTGCTCGTGGCCGTCCATTTCCTTGAACACACTCATAACTCACCCCAGAATTCTGTCCATTGACAGCCGGGCCGGCGGCCCCGCCTTGTGGCGTGAACCGCCGGCCCGTCCGGCAGAGAATTATTCGGCCTGCTGCAGTCCGGATGCGAGCAGCGCCGCGTCCAGGACGTCCCACAGTGCGCACAGCGATGAGAGGAAGTCCTCCACACCCTGCTCTATCTGCTCGCTGTTCGAGGCGTCCATCACGGACGAGACAGCCTTGATCACATTTGCTTCGTGCTGCTGCTCGGCACCGTCGTCACCCCAGTGCTCCGCCATGTAATGCATTTCCGGCTCGTCGAGGTCGGCCTTGTAGTGGCCGGAATCGATGAGCGCGCGCTTCTCACCCGGGATCAGCGACTGGTTGGAGATGATCTCCAGCGCGAGCGCCGTGCCGAGGTTGCGGACGGTGGTCTCGGCGTCGGAGGAGAACCGGCGCCGGAACACCTCGATGGCGGCCGCCGCCTGAGGCGTCAGACCGGTCTCGCGGTCGTACCCCGGCAGCCCGGCGAGCAGCCGGTCCGACGAGCTCTTGAGCCATGCCTCGACCCGCGTCGTGTCGTAGACGTCGTCGAAGACCTGGGAACCGGTGCGGTTCACGATGTGGCCCGCCATCGTCGCGAGTTCGGGGCCGTGCCCGGACTCACTGTCGACGATCTCCTCGATGAGGAGGGCCTGTTCGTTCCAGCCGAGGCTGCGCAGGGCGGTGGGGAACTCGCCGCCGGGGCGGGTAGCGGCGCAGAACGACTGCACCTGGTGGAAGAGCGCGCCCGAGACCTCGGCGGACGGGGGCGTCGCGGCCCAGTGCTCGTAGAGCGGGTGGTCGAAGACGCGGTGCGTCTTGATCCGGTCGATCAGCGTGTCGGTCGTCGTCATCGATTCCTACTCCGGTGAGGTGGATGGTTCCGGTGAGGTGGATCGTGTGCGAGGAAGCCGGTCCGGCGCCGCTCAGGCGAACTGGAGCTGCGAGGGATCGACCTTGGGGACGGAGAAACCGATCTTCTCGATGTGCCCCGCGATCGCGGTCTTGTAGAGCTCGCGCAGCTCTCCGTTGTCGTTCTTACGCAGGCCCCACCGGACCGCGAGACGTCCGCGGCGGGAGTCGGGCCGCCCGAACATGTCCAGCGCCATCGGGTAGAACTTGTCCAGCGCCTTCTGGGCCCGGTCACGGGACTGCGCGCCGGCGTCGTACGACTCCTGCATCAGGCGCTTGCCGTAACCGAAGTGCCGGGCCTCCTCCTTGAGGATCGCGGCGGCCTCGGCACGCAGCGGCGCGTAGGTGCTGGTGGTCATCTCCTTGATCTGGAAATGTCCTTCGAGCTCGCAGAGGAAGCTGAATGCGGCGCGCTCCTCCCAGACGGTGAATTGCGTGGTCATGCTCTCGGCCGGGAAGTAACGCCGTTCTGCCACGGCCTGATTCACCATGTGTGAGGTGTCGACGCCGAGCGGGGTGAGCAGCTTGGCGAAGCGCCGGAAGTGGTCCACTTCTTCCATGGCGAACTTGAGGCACATATAGCGCTCGTCGGCGTTGGGAGCAAGCGGATAGAACGAGTCCACGTAGGTGTCGCCCGCGCTCAGCTCGCCTTCGCCGTTGGCGAGCATCTGATGTGTCAGCACCTCACGGTATTCCTCCGGGAGTTCACCGACGCTCTCCAGGTCCACAGTCTCCGAAAAGACGGTCCCCATACGAATTCTCCTCCGGGTAGCTGATGAAATTCAGCCTATTCGGGCAGTTCGCGGGGCCGGTAGGCCACGATGGGGCCGTATCTGCAGGGAACGAAGGGGGTAACCCGGTGGCTCTTTCGGGGTACTTCGTGGGGTACCTTCCGGGCCCGTACGCCGCGCCAGGCCCCCATAGGTCTCCGTCGGGACGCACGTGACCCCCTGCACCACACGCCGCTGTCGTGTGGTGCAGGGGGTCGCGGACGACACGTGTTCACGGATGGGCAGATGGGGCGGGCGAGTTGTCGCCGAGAAGGCCGCGGGGAAGGGGTCTTGGCCGGGAACCGACGGACTTCTCAGGCCACGTTCCGCTCCGGTGGCCGGATATAGGTCAGGGTGTGGTGGGAGACGAGCTTGCCGGCGGTGTCGGTCGTGTCGGCGGTGCCGTAGACGATCAGGCGGCCGGGCCGGACGATCGTCGACTCGCAGACCAGATCGGTGCGCGCCGGGCCGAGGAAACTCGTCGTCATCTGCTGGGTGACGGACGGATCGTCCTCGCCGAACAGCGACATGATCGCGATCCAGCAGGTCACATCGGCGAGCGTCATCGCGCACCCGCCCTGGAGGACGCCGCCGGGGCGGAAGAGTTCCGGGCGCTGGCGTAACGAGACCTTGGCCTGCCCCTTCCCGACGGCTTCCACCTTGAATCCCCACCAGGGGCCGAAGGGGCTGTTATCGAGGACGGCTTGAGCCGCGTCAATATCCATCATCGACGTAACATAGCAACGAATCAGGACCGTCGTGTGCCGCTCACCGCTTCGTGCCGTGCTGGGAGACGAGCAGCGCCGCTTCCACCCGGTTGGAAGCCGATAACTTGATCATTGCGCGATGCACATGTTTCTTGACGGTATTCTCCGCGATATGAAGAGTGGAACCGATCTGTTTGTTCGTCATGCCCGCGGCCAGTAGCAGCAGAACGTCGTTCTCTCGCGAGGTGAGACTCGAAATCGCTACCGAGGTCGATGACGTCGGATATTCGGTACTGATATCGGAAAGCCGGTCACGGGGAAGGAGATACACCGCACAGCCCCGGCTGACCAGGGTGATCACGCTGGCGAAGTCCTCCTGCAGGATTTCCAGGTCCATGAAACCGGCGACCTTGGCCCGTAAAGCGTCCTGGAGCGTGACGACGGAGTCGTGACAGCACAGGACGATGATCGAGGCATGCGCTCCGATCAATTGGACGAGACGGCGAAAGCTGTCACCCGTCAGTTTGCGAAGATTGAGCAGGACGATGTCGGGGTCCTCGCGGTCGACGGCGGTCACGACGCCTGCCGCGTCCTGCGCCACGCCGGCCACGTCAAGTCCGGGAGCTTCCCTGGTCATCGCCATGAGACCGGACCGGGTCACGACCTGGTCATCGGCGATCAGCAGTTGTATCTGAGCCATCTGCGGCGTCCTACTCCCCGAATGGCCGTCTGCGGACCTCTGTGGAGGGCCGGGTGCAGATACGACCACAAGATCGAATAAGGTCAGAATGCCGAACCGATAATGAGCTGCGTTTCCCCTTGATCAACGGGAAAACGCAGCAACGAGGTCAGGTCTCGGGACCGTCGGCATAGCGCAGTTCTTCAGAGAATGAAAGGGATTCAACGTGATCCGGCGCAGGTGAGGAACGGGTGCGCAGCAGGACGAAGGCTCAAGTGCGGGTTGACCGACTTGCCGCCTCCTCCGGATGCCGAACTTTGTCCGGATATCCCGTTACGTAAGCCGCTCCAGCTTCCCGTGGCCGGTGGAGAGCATCAGTCATGTGCGCGAGCATCTGCTTCACGCTCAAGGCGTATCCCCCCTCGGCTCGACGCTGGACGTACGCCGTAGCGTACATCACGGTATCCATCATGGGGAGATCTGAATGACATATGCCAGATCGGGCTATTGAGAGCGGCGCAACTCCGAACCGGCCAATTTTTCCGAAAACAATCGGTACCTCGTCCACCAGGAATGGTTCCCCCGTCTCTCGTGAAGAATCCGGCCATCATGCGCTCCGGCGGCCATGACGGTGCGGGCGAGGTCACGGCCGTACGCGGTGATCGACGGCGGCCGGGGGTACCTGTACGGCACCCGCACACCGCCCCGCGCGGCGGCTCAGGAGCAGTACGGATGGTCCCGCAGAATGCGCAGGGGCGCGCCCTTCCGTTCCCCTCCGCCGCGCCCTACCTCTGTCCGCAGACCGTCGCGGGCACCGCCGCCGGGACCGGCGCCCCGCCGTTCAGCTCTGCCAGAGATCCGTCCAACGCCTCGATGAGGTAGTCCTCTTGATGAGGCGTCAGCAGCGCATGGCAGGGGAGATTGAGGTGCTGTTCGAACCAGCTGCGTTCGGCGACCGGGCACTCGCCGCGCAGATGCCCGCGGTGGCGCCACTGCGGCAGCAGATGCTGGGGGAAGTAGCGCAGCTGGATCTCCACCCCCCTGCGGTCCAGGGCCAGGACGAGCCGGTCGCGCAGCTCCTGGTGGCCGGCGAAGCAGGTGTAGAGGTGGTAGGCGTGGGTGCTGTGCGCGGGCGCCGACTGCGGGGTGAGGAAGGGGTAGCGGGCGAGGACCTCGTCCAGCCGCCCGGCGAGCGCGCGGCGCTTCGCGGCGGCGGTCTCGACCCTGGCGAGCTGGGCCTGGCCGAGGGCCGCGGCCGCCTCCGTCATCGTCGCGTCGCTGCCGGGCCGCCGTACACAGCCGCGCTGGAGAGGCACGGTGTACGTGGCCCCCGCCGGCACGCCCGGCTCCGGCGCCCGGGCCACCCGGGGGTGCGCGGTGCGGGTGTCGGTGTCGTGGGCGCGTAGCCGGTGCAGCCGCTGGGCCCAGTCGTCCCGGTTACAGGTGATCAGACCGCCCTCGCCGAGCACGGTGCCGGCCCTGTCGTTGTGGAGGCTGAAGGCGGCGATGTCCGCCAGGGATCCGGGGCTTTGGCCGCGGTAGCGGGCGCCCAGCGCATGCACACAGTCCTCCAGCACCAGGAAGCCGTGTTGCCGGGCCAGTGCCATGACCGTGTCCATCTCGGCGGGGCAGCCGCCGTAGTGCACCAGCAGGAGGGCCCGGGTGCGCGGGGTGATCAGCGCCTCCAGCGCGGCCGGGTCCAGGTTGAGGGTGGTGGGGTCGATATCGCAGAACCGGACCCGTACGTCGTGGTCGAGCAGTGGCTGGACGGTGGCCCGGTGGGTCTGGGGGGTGGCGATCACCTCGTCGCCGGGGGCCAGGTCGAGCATCCGGATCGCCATGTGCAGGGCGACCGCTGCGCTGTTGACCGAGATCGCGTGCCGGCTGCCGACCGACTCGGCGAAGGAGCGCTCGAACCGTTCGCGCCGGGTGCCCGCCGGCAGCGGTGCGCTCTCGTGGACGAGGTCGGCCAGCACGGCGGCCTCGGCGCCGGTCGACATGCTGCCCCGCTTCCCCCAGGGCACGACGTAACTCTTGTCCAGCATCAGTTCCCCCCAGATCGTCTCTGGTGCACCAAAGAGGTGCGGTCCTATGACAGTCGAGGGGCGGCTGCCGGTGAAGAGTCAGCGGCGGTCAGCAAGGTCAGTTAGGTCAACTTGCGCAGCCCGGCGACGGGGCGGCCGCCTGGCGGTCAGGGCCCGCCCCGTCTGCCCTGTATGAACGCCCGGCCGGTAACTGGCCGGGCGTTCGCGTTGCCGTTCCACGAGGCCGCCCCGCGACCCCATGCGTCCCGCATCCCCTTGACGGCTGCATCGCCGCGTTCTACTTTCCTTCCATAAAGCAAAACATTAGTTCCACGATACGGAATTAACCCTCTCCGGCGCTGCGCTGGAGCTTGCCCGTGACAGGTCGACGCAGGAGTACTCGATGCCTCGAATGACAGCCGCCCGCGCCGCGGTGGAGATCCTCAAGCGGGAGGGCGTGGCCCACGCCTTCGGAGTGCCGGGTGCCGCGATCAACCCCTTCTACGCGGCGCTCAAGGGCGCGGGCGGGATCGATCACACGCTGGCGCGTCATGTCGAGGGCGCCTCGCACATGGCCGAGGGCTACACCCGGACCCATCCGGGCAACATCGGCGTCTGCATCGGTACCTCCGGCCCGGCCGGCACGGACATGATCACCGGCCTCTACTCCGCGATCGGTGACTCGATCCCGATCCTGTGCATCACCGGCCAGGCCCCCACCGCGGTGATCCAGAAGGAGGACTTCCAGGCCGTCGACATCGCCTCGATCGCCAAGCCGGTCACCAAGGCCGCCACCACGGTGATGGAGGCCGCGCAGGTCCCCGGTGTCTTCCAGCAGGCATTCCACCTGATGCGCTCCGGACGCCCCGGGCCGGTCCTCATCGACCTGCCGATCGACGTCCAGCTGACCGAGATCGACTTCGACCCCGAGACGTACGAGCCGCTGCCGGCCTTCAAGCCGGCCGCGACCCGCGCCCAGATCGAGAAGGCCCTCAAGCTCCTGAATGCGTCGGAGCGCCCGCTGATCGTCGCCGGCGGCGGCATCATCAACGCCGACGCCTGTGACCTGCTGGTGGAGTTCGCCGAGCTGACCGGCACACCGGTCGTTCCCACCCTGATGGGCTGGGGCATCCTCGCCGACGACCATGAGTTGAACGCCGGCATGGTCGGCCTGCAGACCTCGCACCGCTACGGCAACGCGAACTTCCTGGAGTCCGACTTCGTCCTCGGCATCGGCAACCGCTGGGCCAACCGCCACACCGGCAAGCTGGACGTCTACACCCAGGGCCGCACGTTCGTCCATGTCGACATCGAGCCGACCCAGATCGGCAAGATCTTCGCCCCGGACTACGGCATCGCCTCGGACGCCAAGGCCGCGCTGGAGCTGTTCGTCGAGGTGGCCAGGGAGCTCAAGGCCGCCGGCAAGCTGCCCGACCGCGGCGACTGGGCGGCCGCCACCCAGGAGCGCAAGGCCCAGCTGCAGCGCCGTACGCACTTCGACAACATCCCGATGAAGCCGCAGCGCGTCTACGAGGAGATGAACAAGGCCTTCGGCCCGGAGACCCGCTACGTCACCACCATTGGCCTCTCCCAGATCGCCGGCGCGCAGATGCTGCACGTCTACAAGCCGCGCCACTGGATCAACTGCGGCCAGGCCGGCCCGCTCGGCTGGACCATCCCGGCCGCGCTGGGCGTCGCCACCGCCGACCCGGAGACCCCGGTCGTCGCGCTCTCCGGTGACTACGACTTCCAGTTCATGCTCGAAGAGCTGGCCGTCGGCGCCCAGCACCAGATCCCGTACATCCATGTCCTGGTGAACAACGCCTACTTGGGGCTCATCCGTCAGGCGCAGCGCAACCTCGACATCAACTTCCAGGTCAACCTGGAGTTCGAGAACATCAACTCGCCGGAGCTGGGCGTCTACGGCGTGGACCACGTCAAGGTCGCCGAGGGCCTGGGCTGCAAGGCCGTCCGGGTCACCGACCCGAGCCAGCTGGGCGCCGCCTTCGAGGAGGCCAAGAAGCTGGCCGCCGAGCACCGCGTCCCGGTCGTCGTCGAGGCCATCCTGGAGCGGATCACCAATATCTCGATGAGCGGTTCCGACATCGCCAGCGTCAACGAGTGGGAGGACATCGCGACCGAGCCCGGTCACGCGCCCACCGCGATCAAGCCGCTCAAGGTCTGACGCCGGACCGGCGCCGGACTCGATCCGGACGGTGTGCCGGGCGCGGTGTGCACGCCCGCGCCCGGTGCGCCGCCCCTCCCGTCAAGACCCGGACGGCGCTCGTCCGCCGCCGTCTTCCCCTTCTGCGATGTGAAAGAGGCACCTCATGAGCAATCTTCCCAAGATCGCGTGGATCGGTCTGGGCATCATGGGCTCGCCCATGGCCGAGAACCTGATCAAGGCCGGCTACTCGGTGACCGGCTACACCCTGGAGGCCGACAAGCTGGAGCGGCTCGCCAAGAACGGCGGCCACGCGGCCGGCTCGATCGCCGAGGCCGTCACCGACGCCGACGTCATCATCACCATGGTCCCGGCCTCCCCGCAGGTCGAGGCCATCGCCTACGGCCCCGACGGCATCCTGGCCCACGCCCGCCGCGGCGCCCTGCTGATCGACATGTCCTCGATCACCCCGCAGACCTCCATCGACCTCGCCCACGCCGCCGCCGACAAGGGCATCCGCGTCCTGGACGCCCCCGTCTCCGGCGGCGAAGCCGGCGCCATCGAAGCGGTCCTGTCCATCATGGCCGGCGGCGAACAGGCCGACTTCGACGCCGCCCGCCCCCTCCTGGAAACCCTCGGCAAAACGATCGTGCGCTGCGGCCCCCACGGCTCCGGCCAGACCGTCAAGGCCGCCAACCAGCTCATCGTCGCCGTCAACATCCAGGCCTGCGCCGAAGCCGTCGTCTTCCTGGAGAAGTCCGGCGTCGACCTGCCCGCCGCCCTCGACGTCCTGGGCGGCGGACTGGCCGGCTCCACCGTCCTGGCCCGCAAGAAGGACAACTTCACCACCCGCGACTTCCGCCCCGGCTTCCGCATCGACCTGCACCACAAGGACATGGGCATCGTCACCGACGCCGCCCGCGCCGTCGGCGCCGCCCTGCCCGTCGGCACCGTCGTCGCCCAACTCGTCGCCGCCCTCCGCGCCCAGGGCGACGGCGGCCTCGACCACTCCGCCCTCCTCCGCGGCGTCGAACGCCTCTCCGGACACACCACCGAGAACTGAGCCCGACGTCCGCTCGGGCGGGCGACGAGCGGCGAGCGGCGGCGAGAGTGGCCGCTGGCGTGACGACCGTCACGTCTGCGTGTGGAACGCCAAGCTGTTGTTCACCGTTCAAATGGGTGTGGGTGTTGCACACCCCTCCCGAGCCGCCCCGGCCAGCGTCCCCCCGTCTGGCCGGGGCTTCCTCATGCCGCTGCCGCCGACTGTACTGTCCGGCAGGCCTCGTACGGCACCGGGTAGGCCCGCTACACGCCGGGCGCATCCAGCGGATTGGCGGAGATCCGCGCGGCGATGCCCTGGCGGACCGAGGCCGCCGCGGAACTGTCCGGCTTGCGCTCGGCCTGGTTCCGGAAGCACGCCAGGAACTCCTCGCCGAGGCCGAGCCGCGGATAGCGCGCCAGCACCTCGGTGCGGAGGTCGGCCGGCAGGGCGTCGGGACGCTGCCCGGAGATGTCCAATGAGGTGGAGAACACCAGCAGATGTGCCTCCGGATCCAGTGCCACCTCCACGGCGTCCCACATATGCCGGACGATCACTTCGGACGCCCGTACCCGCCGCTCCACCGGCCACCCGGCGCCCGCCCCGAACACCCACGCCACATGGCCACCCGCCTCCTCGAAGGGCACGGTGTGGCTGTCGAACTCCTTCACCAGCCCGATGTCGTGGAACATGGCCGACACATAGAGGAGTTCCGGATCGAAGGCGATGTCGTGGGCCGAGGCATAGCCGGCCGCCCAGAGGTATGCCCGCACGGAATGGTTCAGCAGCGCGGGCGAGCAGTAGGCACTCGCCACCTCCAGCGCGGCACGGCAGGCCCGGGTATCGGGAATCACAAGATCATCCATGGTCATGGCCGCGATTGTCGCGTACGGCCCGGTCGCCGGTCGAGGTCACGGGCGGGCTTGCAGGCCGCGCGTCAGGCGCAGGCGACGCCGGTGGGCGGGCGCACCGCGACGGCGGAGGGGTGACGCTCACGGCGGCTGCCGAAATGCGCGAGCGCGGAGCCCAGCGCACGCTGGAGGCATGACCGAGCATCCGCCTGTCATCGTGCACCCGCCGACGCCGTCCGGCGGCCGACGGGTGACCGTGCGTGGGCAGATCGTCGGCCTGGCCCATGGCCGCGGCGATGTTGCTGAATTCCTCCGCCGCGCGGGCGTCGCCAGTCCGGCCGGGGACATCGAGCTGGACGACCCCCGCCTCGTCGAATGGCGCGGTGGCTCGCTGGACGACTGGCCGATGCCACCGCCTTGAACGGCGGGGCCGGTCGGCTGTTGGGGCGGCTGCCGTACGAGGCGGAACGACGCGCACGCACGCCATCGTCAGTCGTGGCCGTAGCCGTAGCCGTAGCCGTAGCCGTACCGTGCCGTAGCCGGGCCTTCTCCGCATTCGTGGCCGCCTCTCGGTGCCGCTGGGCAGGGGGATACGCTGACGAGCGACGATGGGCAGGCCGTCGGCCGGTGAGCTGACGGCAGGAGAGCGGGAGCACGGCGTGAGCGACGACGGGGACAACGGGACCAGCGACGACGGCGGGTACTCGCCGCTGAGGGGCGGGTCGGGGGGTTCTTCGGACTTGAACGTCCTGCGGAGGGCGATGCGCTGGGAGACCTTCGCGCTGGTCGCGTTCCTGGTGATCCTCGCGATAGTGGCGTCGTAGGGCCGTTTCGACGCGGCGGAACTCCCCAATTCGGGTATATCCCCTGGGAGCCCACGCCGGACGATCCAGCCGGGCGCCCGCACGAGGCTCTCTCCCCGGGGGCCGTAAGCCTGAACTCCCGTACTGCTAAAGGCTGTTGCCTGCCGGACCGCCGGTGTGCCGCACGTTCGTGCCGCGCTCCCGCGGCAGATCCGCAGCTACGAGCCGGGGACGCGAGCCGGGTACCCGAGCCCGCACGCCCGCTGCCTCCAGCAAGACCACGCCCGCTGCCTCCCCCAAGACTGTGCGGCCCCGCCGCACCGCCCGGCCCCACAGCGCCCCCCACGCCCCGAACGCTCCGTCCGATTTCCGCCAGCACCGCCGCCTGACCTGCTGCACAGTGGACTCTGTGATGAACGAGGACAGCAGGTACGAGGCGGTGCGCAGCAGGGACGCCAGATTCGACGGCGCCTTCTTCTTCGCGGTGTCCACGACCGGGATCTACTGCCGGCCGAGCTGTCCCGCGACCACGCCCCGACGCCGGAATGTCGCCTTCTTCCCGACCTCGGCGGCCGCCCAGGGCTCCGGCTTCCGGGCCTGCCGGCGCTGCCGCCCCGATGCGGTGCCCGGCTCGGCGGAGTGGAATGCCCGTGCCGATCTCGTCGGACGGGCGATGCGGCTGATCAGTGAGGGTGTGGTCGACCGGGAAGGCGTCCGCGGTCTGGCCGCCCGGCTCGGCTACAGCGCCCGGCAGGTCCAGCGCCAGCTGAACGCCGAGCTGGGCGCCGGGCCCGTGGCCCTGGCGCGGGCACAGCGTGCCCACACCGCCCGGGTCCTGCTGCAGACCACCGGACTGCAGGCGGCCGAGATCGCCTTCGCGGCGGGCTTCGCCAGCGTGCGGCAGTTCAACGACACCATCAAGGAGATCTACGCCCTCACCCCGAGCGGGCTGCGCGCCGCCCGCCCCGGCAAGGGCACCCGATTCGGACCGGTCGCGCCGCCCACCACTCCAGGGGTGCTGCCGCTGCGGCTGGCCTTCCGCGGGCCGTATGCGGCGCGGCAGCTCTTCGACCACCTCCAGCGGCGCGCGATCACCGGTGTCGAGGAGGTCAGCGGCGAGCCCGGTGCCCGTACCTACCGGCGCACCCTGCGGCTGCCGCACGGAACCGGGATCGCCGAGGTCGACGAGGCGGCCGGCGACGGCTGGCTGGACTGCCGGCTGCGCCTGACCGAGCTGCGGGACCTCACCACCGCGAGCCAGCGGGTGCGCCGCCTCTTCGATCTGGACGCCGATCCGTACGCGGTCGCCGAGCGGCTCGGGGCGGACTCCGTACTGGCGCGGCTGGTGGACGGCTGCCCCGGACTGCGCTCCCCGGGCGCTCCCGCCCCGGACGAGCTCGCCGTCCGTGCCGTACTCGGACAGCAGGTCTCGGTCGCGGCCGGCCGTACGCTCGGTGGCGCCCTGGTCGCCGCCCACGGAGAACCGCTGCCCGAGCCGGCCGGTGCGCTCACCCACCTCTTCCCCCGCATCGAGGACCTGGCGCAGGCCACCCTCACCGAGCTCGGGATGCCCGAGTCGCGGCGGGCGACCCTGCGTACCCTGAGCTCCGCACTCGCCGACGGCACGGTCGTCCTGGACGCCGGAGCCGACCGTGACGAGGCCGAACGCGCGCTCCTCGGGCTGCGCGGCATCGGTCCGTGGACCGCCGGATACATCCGGATGCGTGCCCTCGGGGACCCCGATGTCCTGCTGACCGGCGATGCGGCCGTACTGGCCGGCATGCGCCGGGCCGGAGTCCCGACGGCAGGTCTGAACGAGCGGGCGACATCCTGGCGCCCCTGGCGCTCGTACGCGATGCACCACTTCTGGAACGCGCCGGCCACGGAGCCGGCGAACCCCCGCCCCACCACCACGGAAAGCACCGGACCATGACGCTCTACACCACCCTCGACAGCCCGCTGGGCGAACTCCTGCTGGTGGGCGAGGAATCGGCCACAGCCCCGGGCGGCCTCGCGCTCGCCTCGCTGTCCGTGCCCGGACAGAAGGGCGGGGCGACCGTCCAGGACGGCTGGACGTACGCCCCCGCCGCCTTCGCCGACATCGCCCACCAGCTCCGCGCCTACTTCGACGGGAAGCTGACCCGCTTCGGCATCGCCTACGCCCCCGCCCGGGGAACGGACTTCCAGCGGCGGGTGTGGCAGGCGCTGGAGGCCATCCCGTACGGCACCACCACCACGTACGGGAAGATCGCCGCCGATATCGGTGCTGCGCGGGGTGCGGTGCGCGCCATCGGAACGGCGATCGGCGCGAACCCGCTGCTCGTCGTCCGGCCCTGCCACCGTGTGATCGCCGCGGACGGTTCCCTTTCGGGTTACGCGGGCGGGCCCGTACGCAAACGGCAGCTCCTCGGCATTGAGGGCGCCCTCCCCGATGTCACGCCGGATGCCCTCTGAGCCGCCCCGCGCCGCCCGCGATCGCCGGGCGCCGCCCCGCCCCACTGGAGCGCTCCATGACCACCACGACCACTGCAACCACCACGACCACCAAGCGCCACGCCCGCGCCGCCACGCTCGCCCAGCGCGTCGCCGCCGCCGACTGGACGGCGCTGGCCGAGGAACTCAACACTGTGGGCTGCGCGGTGACCCCACGTCTGCTCAGCCCGGCGGACTGCCGCGCCCTCAGCGCGCTGTACGACGAGCCGGCCTCGGACCACGGCGCGGCATCCGGCAACCGTGCCCGCTTCCGCTCGACCATCGACATGGCACGGCACCGTTTCGGCTCGGGCCAGTACCGCTACTTCGCCGACCCGCTCCCCGAACCGGTCCAGGCACTGCGCGAGGCGTTCTACCCGCACCTGCTGAAGACCGCCCGCGACTGGGCGGACAAGCTCGGCAGACCGGCCCCCTGGCCGGACACCCTGGAGGAGTGGCTGACCCTGTGCCACGAAGCCGGGCAGACCAAGTCCGCACAGATTCTGCTGCGTTACGGGGAGGGCGACTGGAACGCGCTGCACCGGGACATCTTCGGGGAGATGGTCTTCCCCCTCCAGGTGGTCATCGGCCTGGACGAGCAGGGCACCGACTACACCGGAGGGGAATTCCTCCTCGTCGAGCAGCGGCCGCGCGCCCAGTCCCGCGGCACCACCACCGTCCTGCCGCAGGGCCACGGCCTGATCTTCACCACCCGCGACCGCCCCGTACGCTCCGCCCGAGGCTGGTCGGCAGGCCCCGTACGCCACGGTGTGAGCACCGTCCGCTCCGGCCGGCGGCACTCCCTGGGCCTGGTATTCCACGACGCCTGACGACGCCGTCGCCCGCGCCCGCCCAGGGCGGTGCCCGGCGGCGTCAGAGCATGGAGCCGCCGGTGACGTCGAAGCGCTGGCCGGTGATCCAGCGGGAGTCGTCCGAGGCGAGGAACGCGGCGACGTCGGCGATGTCCTGGGGCTTGCCGATCCGGTTGAACACCGAATAGGCCGCCAGCGCGGCCCGCCCCTCAGGCGTCGCCCGCCGCGTCGCGGTCACATCGGTCTCGACCCAGCCGGGGGCGATGGTGTTCACCGTGATCCCGCGGGCACCGAGGTCCTTGGCGAGGGCCAGGGTGAGGGTGTCCATCCCGCCCTTGGAGATGCTGTAGGCGATCTGCGAGGGGTGCGCCGTACTCGTCACCGCCGATGAGATGTTGATGATGCGTCCGCCGTCCCGCATCCGCCGCAGACCGTGCTGGGCGAGGAAGAACGGGGCCTTGATGTTCACCGCGATGGTGCGGTCGAACTCCTCGGGGGTCACCTGGTCTATGCGCCCGGGGAAGTTGAGCGCTGCGTTGTTGACGAGAATGTCGAGCCCGGGTTCCGCACCAGAGGCGGCGAGTTCGGTGTCGAAGGCGGCGAAGAGGGCTTCGGCATCACCGAGAACTCCCAGTTCCGCGCCCACGATGAAGGCCCGTCCACCCGCTGTGGTGATGCTCTCCGCCGTTTCCTTGGCCGCGGTGTCATTGCTGCCGTAGTGGACGGCTACCAGTGCACCGTCCTTGGCGAGGCGCTGGGCGATGCTCCGGCCGATACCCCGGCTGGATCCCGTCACCAGCGCGGTCTTTCCGTTGAGGTCACCCATGAGTGTGATTGGCCTTCCGTGTAACTGCGGCGGTCCTGCTGCCGCCGTGGACCTTCAATTGCCGTGTTGTGCCGTGTTGTGCCGTGTTGTGCCGTGGTGCGGCTGCCGGGGCCGGCCGTACCTGCCTCAAGAGCCGCTACGGCTCAGACCCGCGGTGGCCGATCGCGCGGTGCGGCGGCCATGACCTGCGGATGCCTGTCGTGACGCAGGCGGCTCGTGAGCAGTGTGCTCAGTCCCGGGTTTCCAGCGCTGTCAGGGTGGAGAGGAACACCGGCCGGCCGTCCTGGGAGCCGGTGACCTGGACCGTCGTGGTGCAGGGGAGCGCGGACGGGAGGCGGTGCGCCTCGATGACGCAGGGAATGCCGTGCTCGGCGTAACGGCGGAATTCCGTACCGAAGGCGTACGGCACGAAGGCCTGGGGCGCGGTGAGCGCGCGGGCCGCCTGCTGCGCGGCGTCGAGCAGCAGCATTCCCGGAATGTGGTCGTTCGCCGGGTTCACCATCGCGGCATGGCCGGGCACGATACGCAGCTGCCAGCGGTCGGGCCGGGCGGTGGGGGAGAGCAGGACATCGCTGTCATGGGCGCTGCCGGTCAGTTGGTGCGGTACGGCTGTGGGGGGCGGGCCGAGCGGTCGGCGTGCGGCTAGCCGGTCGCCGCGGATCCGGCGGTAGACGGCGGGGGAGGTGACGGTCACGTCGGAGTGGCCGGTCGCGACGATCCGGCCCGCCTTGCGGATGGTCATGTCGAAGTGCCCGCTGGTGAGCGTGCCTGCCCGCATCCGCATCCGGCTGCAGGTGACATCGATCGACAGCCGGGTGGGGCCGCTGCCAACGACCAGGTGCTCGGGGTGGGTTGTATATACCAGGTCCCCGAGAATGAAGTGATGGCCGACCGGTACGCCGAGTTCGGTGTGACACAGCAGCAGCCCGGCCTGGCGAATGGTCTCGCCGGTGAGAATGAGATGGTGACGGCCATGGACCGGAGTGAAATACCCGTGATCGTGCGGCCACTGTGCGGTCAGCGAGAAGTGGGAGTCGTCCCGGCGATGCCATGAGGTGACCAGAATGTCGTCGATGAAGGGACGGTGCACGAATTCCCGTGGGACACCGGGGTCGCGGCGATAATCGGCGGTGCTGTGGTGGTTCCGCTTCGGCTGCGTCTGATGTGGAGCCCTGGGTTGAACAGCGCCGCTGACGTGCATCGTGTCGCTCATGACTGCCCCCAGGCGTCTCAATGGGATGAGGTCCGGCGCTGTTAAGATACGTACCATCCGGTTTTATTTTCAATGCCGGGCGGCGAAACGGAGCAAGTAGCTGGTCCAGGCGCGACTTGAGCGGTAGCTAACTGATGCGGAACGTGAAAATACATCGAGAGACAGGAGGCGTCCTGTGGCGCAACAGGACCGCGCGATCCGGACCCGGCGACTGATCTTGGAGGCGGCCGCATCGGTCTTTGACGACCTCGGCTACGACCGCGCGACCATCGCCGAAGTCCTGGAGCGCGCCGGCGTGACCAAGGGCGCCTTGTACTTCCACTTCGCCTCCAAGGAGCAGCTCGCGCTCGCGGTACTTGACGAGCATGTGCTGGACATCGCGGTGGAGCCGCAGAAGATCAAGCTGCAGGAGTTCGTCGACGCGGGGCAGGTGCTGGCATACCGGCTGCGCAGTGACCCGATCCAGCGCGGGGCGGCCCGGCTGGCGGTCGAGCAAGGCTCCAACCACCTTGACCGCAAGCAGTCGATGCTCGCCTGGACCCGGTTCGTCGTGGAGTTGCTGGATCAGGCGCGGGACCGCGGCGAGATCATGGAGAGCGTCGTCGTGCCTGAGACCGCCGAGCTCTTCGTCGGAGCCTTCGCCGGCCTGCAGTTGATGTCACATGCGCTGACCAATCAGGCCGACCTCAGCCAGCGCCTGACCATTTTCTTCCAGCACACTCTCCCCAGCATCGCGGTGCCGGCCATCCTCGCCAAGCTCAATCTGGACCCGGAGCGCGGGGCGAAACTCGATGCCGCCCTGCAGGGGAAGGCCCTGGCGGATGTCGCGGCCGATGCCGAGGCCGGCGTTCCCACGCGGTGAGCCCGGCCGGCCGGGAGCCGGGCCGGGGCGGGCTGTTCAGCACCTTGAGAGCGGGGTGAAAACATACCGCGCAGACGGTGTTGAATGGTGAAGTGTGAGCAAGTGGTGGATAACTTGTGCAGGTCAGAGGCGTCGCGGAAGGGTCGCGGCGCCTCTCGCCGTTGACGGGTAACGGGTACGGCAGTGCATGAGCAGTCGTGAGCGGTGGTGGCGGGGTGGTGGCCGCTGTCGCGCGGGATTGTCAGTGGCGTGCGGTTCACTGGATTCAGCGGGTTCAGTGGGCTCGGTGGGCTCGGTGGATTCCGCATCGAAGGCGGGGCGAGGGGGAGGTTCGATGGGCGGGGCGGGGGAGAGTAGCGGGCGGGGCGGCGTGAGGCAGGTCACGGCCGCCGGGGCGAGACGCGGGGCCGCGCGGCGGAATAGGACTCCCGGATAAAACGTTCGCCATGCACGTATCAGTCTTGTACGTATCGGACTGCCCTCTGTTCACGGCCTGACGTGCCCATGCCCGCAGACGACGCCCGATGCCCGAACGCCTGCCGCTCACCCCTGCTTCGCCACCCCCTGGCGACACCCACCCACCACACTCACCTCTGCCGCCCTGGAGGCCGCGCGTATGAACCGGACGACGACGGACCAGCTTCCCGAAAGGACCGTGGGCACCCCAGCCGTGCCCCCGGTGTCCGACCCGGCAGTGGTTGGGAAGCGCAGATCCTCCGGCGGCGTCGTCCCGGTCCTCGCCTTCTCCGGCATTGTCGTCGCGGTGATGCAGACGCTGCTCGTGCCGGTCATCAAGGACCTGCCGGTGCTGCTCAACACCACGGCAGGCAACGCCACTTGGGTCATGACGGCCACCCTCCTCGCCGGTGCCGTCTCGACTCCCATCATGGGGCGCCTCGGTGACCTGTACGGGAAGCGGCGGATGCTGCTGACCAGCCTCGCGGTCATGGTCGTCGGCTCGCTGATCTGCGGCTTCACCAGTGACCTGGTCACCATGATCGTGGGCCGGGCGCTGCAGGGCTTCGCCATGGGCGCGATTCCGCTCGGCATAGGCATCATGCGCGACGAGCTGCCGCGCGAACGGCTCGGCTCGGCCATGGGTCTGATGAGCTCATCGATCGGCGTCGGCGGCGGGCTCGCACTGCCGGCCGCGGCTCTGGTCGCCCAACACGCCGACTGGCACGCCCTGTTCTTCGGCGCCGCCGGGCTCGGCGTGCTGTCGATGCTGCTCACGCTCCTCGTCGTACCGGAGACCGCGGTACGGGCCCAGGGGCGGTTCGACGTGGCGGGCGCCATCGGGCTGTCGGCCGGTCTGGTGGCTCTGCTGCTGCCCCTCACCAAGGGCAGTGACTGGGGCTGGGGTTCGCCGACGACCCTCGTACTCTTCGGTGTTGCGGTCCTGATCCTGGTCCTGTGGGGCGTGATGGAGCTGCGTCTCGCCGATCCGCTGGTCGACCTGCGGACCACCGCACGTCGTGAGGTGCTGCTGACCAACCTCGCATCGATCACGGTCGGTGTGGCGTTCTATGCGATCTCCCTGGTGCTGCCGCAGCTGCTGCAACTGCCCACGTCGACCGGCTACGGCCTGGGCCAGTCGATGGTGGTGGCCGGGCTGTGCATGGCGCCGCTGGGCCTGACGATGATGTTCGTCGCGCCGCTGTACGCGCGGATCGCCGCGCGGCGCGGCCCCAAGGTCTCGCTGCTGCTCGGCATGCTGGTCATCGCGATCGGCTACGGCGCGGGCATCGGCCTGATGAATGCCGCCTGGCAGACCGTCATCATCGCGGTGGTCGTGGGCGCCGGTATAGGCCTGGCCTACTCCTCGCTGCCCGCGCTGATCATCGGTGCCGTCGACGCCTCGGAGACCGGCGCCGCCAACGGTCTGAACACCCTGATGCGCTCCATCGGCACCTCCGTGTCCAGCGCGGTGATCGGCATGGTGCTGGCCCATATGTCCAAGAGCGTGGGACCGGTGACGGTGCCCACGATGGCCGGCTTCCGGGTCTCTTTCCTCATTGCCACTGCCGCGGTTCTCATCGGCGTAGCCCTGGCGTCCTTCCTGCCGTCACAGCGGAAGGCGTCCCGCCCGACCCTGGTCGCGCAGAGCACCGACGGAGAGGCGGCGGACGCAGCCGACACCGACGGTGCGCGGGGTGCGGCGCGGCCGGCGGCGGAGACCGCTGCGCCGCTCGCCGCCACGCTCCCCGCACCTGCTGACGCGCCCGCACCCGCTGCCCCGGCCGCAGTGGCTGTAGCAGCCGAACCGGCCGAACTGACTGCATCGGCCGGGCAGTTGGCCCCGCTGGTGAAGCCGGCACCGTCCTGGGCGCAGCCGGTGACCGAACGGCACACGGCCCCCGCGCGGCCCGCCCCCGACGCGACGACTGCCGGTGCCGGAGCCGTTGCCGATGCCGACGCCGCCGGCTTCCGGGGCCGGGTGGTGGACACCTCCGGCGGCCCGGTTCCCGGCGCAAGCATCACCCTGATCGACCGGCAGGGCCGCCAGGCCGGCGTCACCGCGGCCGACGCCGACGGCCGCTACGCACTCGACGCCTCCTCGGCCGGCATCTACGTCCTCACGGGCGCCGCGCCCGGCCACACCCCGTACGCGGCCTCCGCCACGTACCACGGCAAGGGCGGTTCGACCCGGGTCGACCTGATCCTCGCACCCACCGGCCGACTGGGCGGCACCTTGCTCGGCGGCGCCGAAGGCACCCCGCTGGCCGGCGGGAGCATCGTCGTCACCGATGCCGAAGGCATCGTGGTGACCCGTACGACATCCGGTGCCGAGGGGAGTTGGCACGTCCCCCAACTGCCGCCCGGCCACTACACCCTGGTCCTCAGCGCCGTAGGCCATCAGCCGCAGGCCCGCGCCATGGAACTGTCCGGCGGCGCACCGGAACGGCAGGACGCCCGCCTCCAGCCGATGGCCACGGTCCGCGGCACCGTACGGGGCCCGGGCGGTCGACCGCTCACCGATGCCGCCGTGACCCTCGTCGAGGACGGCACGGTCGCCGGACACACCGTCACCGGGCCGGACGGCGCCTTCGCCTTCTCCGACCTGAGAGGCCGGCACTACACCCTCACCGCGGCCGGCTACCCGCCGCACTCCGCCCCGATATCCCTCACCGCGGGTGCCAGCGAAACCCTCGATCTGGAGCTCGCCCAGCGACCGACAGCCGCCGGCTGAGCTGCTCCGGCCCACCAGGCACCGCAGTCAGCTGCCCGCCGGTCCGCTGGCCCGCTGCCGGTCCGGTTCCGGTTCGCTGCGTGGTGCTTGAGGGGTCCCGACGGGCCGGAGGGGGACGTCATGGAACTTCGGTGGCCGAACCCCCGGCCCCCAGCCTCCGGCCCCCGGCGCTCGCCCCCAGACGCCCGATCCCGTCCCCCTCCCGACCCCGTCCCCCCGACCCCGCCCCCCGGCCCCCCTCAGCCCTGATACTCCGTGAGGTCGATGCTGTGCACCGTCAGTGCATGGCCGTACTCCGGATGGGTCGCCTCCCGTTCGAAGGCCATGCCGAGCTTGCGTACGACGTTCTGCGAGGACTCATGGCCCAGCCGGTTGATGGCGATGACGCGGTCGAGGCCGCGGTCCTGGAGGGCGAACTCCAGCACCGCCTGGGCAGCTTCGGAGGCGTAGCCCTGGCCCCAGTACTGCCGGCCGAGGCGCCAGCTGATCGCGATCTCGTGCCGGGCCTCGGGCAGGAATTCGGGTACGGACAGGCCGGCGCATCCGGCCAGTTCGCCCGAGGCGAGCAGTTCGACGGCGAAGAGGCCGAAGCCCTCGTCGTCCCACTCCTCCTCCCACCGTTCGATTTCCTCGGCGGTGCGGTCCAGGTCGAGGGTGGAGCCGTCGCCGATCCAGCGCATGACGAGCGGGTCCGCGTTGATGTCCGCCATGGGGGCGAGGTCGTCGTCGGTCCAGCGGCGGAGGATGAGGCGGGGGGTGCGGATCTCGGTCATGCCTCCCATCCTGTCGAATGCGGGGGCGCGGCGGTAATCGGCGGGTGTCCGTTCGCGGTCCGTGCGGTGCAGGTCAGCGGTTCAGCAGCTGCGCCAGCGTCTCCTCGAGTTCGGTCTGCAGGACGCGGCTCGCCGCCTCCCCGTCGCCGTCCGCCACGGCCTCGACCAGTGCCGCGTGCCGGGCGTCACCGTGCTGCGGTTCCTCGTTCCCGAGCCCCAGCAGTTCCACCAGGTCGATCAGCCCCTGGCGCAGTGCCGGTGCGAACTCCGTGAACAGATCGGTCAGGACGGGGTTGTGCGCGGCCTCGACCACGGCCGCGTGCAGCGCGATATCCGCGTCCACGAAAGCCGCGTGGCCGGCTCCGGCGGCCGAACGCCGTCCCTCCAGGGCGGCCCGCATCGCCGCGATATCGGCCTCCGTGCGCCGGGTGGCGGCCAGCCGGGCGGCCTGTACCTCGACCATGGCGCGGACCTCGTAGACATCGGCGACGGCCGCGCGGCGCAGGCGGGTGGGCCAGTCCTCGGTGGGCTCGGTGGCGATCACGAAGACGCCGGCGCCCTGGCGTGGTTGCACCAACCCGGCGCCGGCCAGGGCCCGTACGGCCTCGCGGACCGTGGAGCGGCCGACGCCGAGGGTTTTGGCCAGCGTGGTTTCGCCGGGGAGTTTGGTGCCCACCGGCCAGTGCCCGCCGGTGATCTGGTCGCGCAGCCGCTGGGCGGCCTGTTCGACCAGCGGGCTGGGGCGGAGAGCTTCGAGTGCCATCCCGTCATACCTCTCAGGTTGTCTGAGGAGTTGTTCCGTGGTTAGTGTACCGGCCATGAAGCTGCGTGGTCTCCTTATCGGCCGCCGTGGCGGGGCCTGACGCGACCGGCACCCCGCCGCGGGGTTCGGTGCTGCCGGTCTCCCTCCGGCTTGTGAAGGACCGTCATGCCCCGCACCACTTCAGCCGATCGCACCGCCGCGGGCGGCTTTCCCACCCTCCGTACGCCCGCCGGCCCCGTACCCGCCGACGCGCCGGCGTGGAATCCGCAGCGCGGCAGCGCGATGCCCGCCCACCGTTACCGGCCCGCGCAGGACCGCGTCGAGGTGCCGCTGACCGGACGGGCCTGGCCCGCCGCCCGGATCGAGCGGGCCCCACTGTGGGTGCCGGTCGATCTGCGCGACGGCAATCAGGCGCTCGCCGAGCCGATGGACACTCCCCGGAAGCGCCGGATGTTCGATCTGCTGGTCGCGATGGGCTTCAAGGAGATCGAGGTCGCCTATCCCTCCGCGAGCCGTACCGACTTCGACTTCGTCCGCCATCTGGCGGACAGCGGTGCGGTGCCGGACGACGTGACGGTGGTGGTCTTCACCCCGGCCCGCCGGGAACTGATCGAGCGGACCTTCGCGGCCATCGAGGGGCTGCCGCGCACCGTCGTGCACCTCTACACGCCGACCGCACCCACGTGGCGTGAGGTGGTCCTCGGCCGCAGCCGGGCGGAGGTGCGCGACCTGGTACTCGATGCCGCGACGCATATGGCCCGGCTGGCCGCGGCACGGCCCGGGGCCGGCATCCGGTTCCAGTTCTCGCCGGAGGTCTTCAACCTCACCGAGCCCGATCTCGTGCTGGAGATCTGCAACGGTCTGACGGACCTCTGGGACGCCTCGCCGGACCGTCCGGTGACCCATAATCTGCCGGCCACCGTCGAGGTCGCCACGCCCAATGTGTACGCCGACCAGATCGAGTACATGCACCGGCATCTGACGCGGCGGGATGCGGTGGTCCTCTCCGTGCACCCGCACAACGACCGCGGTACCGGAGTGGCCTGTGCGGAACTCGCCGTGCTGGCCGGGGCGCAGCGGGTGGAGGGCTGTCTGTTCGGCAACGGGGAGCGCACCGGCAACGTCGACCTGGTCACCCTCGCCCTCAATCTGCACACCCAGGGCGTCGACCCGATGATCGACTTCTCGGATCTCTCCACCGTCCGCCGCACGGTCGAGGACTGCATCCGGCTGCCCGTCCACCCACGCCATCCGTATGCCGGTGAGCTCGTCCACACCGCCTTCTCCGGCACCCACCAGGACGCCATCAGCAAGGGGCTGGCCCACCATGCGCGGCGCGCGGCCGGCCTGGGCGTACCGGAGTCCGAGGCGCCCTGGACGGTGCCGTATCTGCCCGTCGACCCGGCCGACCTCGGCTGCACCTACGAGGCGGTCATCCGGGTCAACAGCCAGTCCGGCAAGGGCGGGATCGCGCACCTCCTGCAGCTGCACCACGGCCTGGACCTGCCGCAGGACCTGCGGCCCGACTTCTCCCGCACGGTGCAGCGCGCCACGGACGACAGCGGACAGGAGGCCACCCCGAAGGAGCTGTGGGAGCTCTTCCGGAGCACCTATCTCGCGCCGGGGGAGGAGGGCCCGCTGACGCTCGGCTCCTGGAGCGCCACCGAGCCCGCGCCGGGTGAGCACCGTGTCGTGTGCAGCTTCGGCGGGGGCAACGCCGCGGACGGCCGGCGGCGTTACGAAGGCTCCGGCAACGGTCCGCTCGCCGCCTTCACCGACGCGCTGGCCGCCGCCGGGCACCCCGTCGGCATCCTCAGCTATGCCGGACACGCCCTCGCCCCGGGCCCGGACAGTGCCGCGGTCGCCTACGTCCGGTGCCGTATCGGCGGCGCCACGTACTGGGGTGCGGGCCGGGACACCTCCGTCCTGATGGCCTCGGTGCGGGCGGTGCTGTCGGCCGTGAACCGGGCGAAGGGGGAGGTCTCGTAGGGGCCGCGGACGGCGGGCGCTCCACGGCGCCCGCCGTCCGCGGCATTAACCCAGGTCCTTCTACGCCTGCGTACCGGCTCCCCGGCCCTGGGCGCGGGCGTACGCGTCCCGGGCGGGGCGGCCGCGACTCCTACGGCCCTCTCGTCCCCGGTCCGCCGAACGACGGTCCCGACCGGGGACACGGGGAGTAGCGGACCCGGCCCTCTGCGGGCCCACTGGGGCCGGTGGGCCTGCAGGGGCCCGTGGGGCCTATGGTCCGGGTCGGCGGAACGGCCGAACTCGGGGGTGCCGCATCCGCACATCGGGAATTTTCTGCGAGTCTGAGCGGCGCGCCCCGAAACCCGGCTGGTCACACCGGTTGCCGGGGTTATCGGCGTGCCGAGCACCCAAGCTCGTTAGTGGTGTGTTAGTGCCTCGTTAGCGGACCGGCAGTGCCCAGGGCCACGCTGGAACGAGCAACGGACGGACCGCACCCCACTACGAGAGCTCGCCCTACCAGACGAGGGGGACACTTATGTCGCTCACCATCAAGATGCTCGGCCGCGGTCGTCGTGTCGCCGCGGGATCGCTGATCGTTGTCGCGGCGCTTGCGCTCACTGCCTGTGAGGGCGGCCCCGACGCCGCATCCCGCCCCTCGTCGGCCGCCGCACCCGCCACGTCGCACGACAAGGCGAGTGGCGGGGACAAGACGTCCCACGGCAGTGCGCAGCCGTCCGCTGCGAAGGAGCAGTCCACCGCGGCCGCTCAGAAGCCGTCGGCGAAAGCGGTGGCCTCTCCCGGCGGTGAGCCGACGGGCAAGGCGCCGAGCGCCGCAGAGGCCCACACCTCCACCACGGCGGCCTCCGACCGCTGCACCGCCGCCAACATGTCGCTGCGCCTGGGCGCCTCCGACGCCGGTGCGGGCAACATCCGCTACCCCCTCGTCTTCACGAACAAGGGCAAGAAGGCCTGTTCGCTGCGCGGCTTCCCCGGGGTCTCGCTGATCAACCGTGACGGCTCGGCCGTCGGCAAGCCCGCCACCCGCGAGGGCGGTGCCGGCGGTGCCGTCCGGCTCCAGCCGGGCCAGAGCGCACACGCCCTGCTGCACACCCTCAACGAGGGCGTCTCGGACACCCCGTGCTGGGCCAAGTCGCAGCTCGTCTTCGTCTACCCGCCCGGCTCCAAGGAGTCGATGACCACCGGCAGCCGCGGACTGCGGGTGTGCGGCGGGCGGTTCGACGTGACCGCGGTGACGGCCGGCTCCCTGGGCTGACGGCCCGGTCCGCGGGCGCGCGGCAAGGACAGCCGCGGACGGCCTCGTCACGACAAGCACGCCCCCGGCGCACGGTGCGCCGGGGGCGTGCGGCATGCCGGGAGGGGGCCGGCCGGACCGGACCGCAGGCCTTCGCGGAGGACGGTGACCCGCTGTGGTGCTGTGGCCTTCGATTCGGACGCTCGGGTGGTATGTCACCACAACGGCCCCTGGTGACCGCCCCGTGCTTCGGTATCGGTGTTACCAAGGTGGATGGAAGCCTTGAATGAGCGCTTTCGTTGCATATCTGCCTAGGAGACATCCCCATGTCTGCAGCTTCGAGCGTGGCCGACAAGGCCGCAGCGAACGGAAAGCCGTCCGCCGAGGACGAGTCCCCGATCCACATTCTCTGGATCAACGCCGGCCTGAGCTGCGATGGCGACTCCGTGTCGCTCACCGCCGCGACGCAGCCGAGCATTGAGGAGATCGCGCTCAGTGTGCTGCCGGGGCTGCCCAAGGTCGCCGTCCATTGGCCACTGATCGATTTCGAATGCGGCCCGGTCGGGGGCGCGGACACCTTCATCGAGTGGTTCTTCAAGGGCGAACGCGGCGAGATCGACCCGTTCGTGCTGGTCGTCGAGGGGTCCATCCCCAACGAGTCCATCAAGCCGGAAGGCTACTGGTGCGGCTTCGGTGACAACCCGGAGACCGGCCAGCCGATCACCACCAGCGAGTGGATCGACCGGCTCGCCCCCAAGGCGCTCGCCGTGGTGGCGATCGGCACCTGTGCCACGTACGGCGGCATCCATGCCATGGCGGGCAACCCGACGGGCGCCATGGGTGTGCCCGACTACCTGGGCTGGGACTGGACGTCCAAGGCAGGGATCCCGATCGTCTGTGTGCCGGGCTGCCCGATCCAGCCGGACAACTTCTCGGAGACGCTGACCTACCTGCTCTACCAGGCGACGGGCGCGGCTCCGATGATCCCGCTGGACGACCAGCTGCGGCCCACCTGGCTCTTCGGGGAGACCGTGCACGAGGGCTGTGACCGGGCCGGTTACTACGAGCAGGGCCAGTTCGCCACCACGTACGACTCGCCCAAGTGTCTGGTGAAGCTCGGATGCTGGGGGCCCGTGGTCAAATGCAACGTGCCCAAGCGGGGCTGGATGGACGGCATCGGCGGCTGCCCGAACGTCGGCGGCATCTGTATCGCCTGCACCATGCCCGGCTTCCCCGACAAGTTCATGCCGTTCATGGACGAGCCCCCCGGCGGAAAGCTCTCCAGCAGCGCCAGCGCCGCGTACGGCAGCGTCGTCCGCCGTCTGCGGAGCATCACGGCCAGGACCGTCGACCACGAGCCCAAGTGGCGCCACCGCGGCGACCAACTGACCACCGGCTACCGGAAACCCTGGTGAGCACACCCCGCCCGTAGCCGTCCGGCACCCCGGACCGTCCGTCCGACCTCACCCCCGCGCGCAAAAGAAGGGCACGGCACTCACGATGGCACCGAGAACGAAGGCGGCCGACGGCAGCGGTCTGACGGAGATGTCCTGGGATCCGATCACCCGGATCGTGGGCAGCCTCGGCATCCACACCAAGATCGACTTCAAGCAGAAGCGGGTGGCGGAGTGCTACAGCACCTCGTCCGTCTTCCGTGGCTACAGCGTCTTCATGCGGGGCAAGGACCCCCGTGACGCGCACTTCATCACCAGCCGCATCTGCGGTATCTGCGGTGACAACCACGCCACCTGCTCGGTGTACACGCAGAACATGGCCTACGGGGTGAAGCCCCCGCACCTGGGGGAGTGGATCATCAACCTCGGCGAGTCCGCCGAGTACATGTTCGACCACAACATCTTCCAGGAGAACCTGGTCGGGGTCGACTACTGCGAAAAGATGGTCCGCGAGACCAACCCTGGCGTGTGGGAGCTCGCCCAGCGCACCGAAGCCCCCCACGCGGGCGACCACGGCTACCGCACCATCGCCGACATCATGACCTCCCTCAACCCCATCGAGGGCGAGTTCTACCGCGAGGCGCTCCAGGTCAGCCGCTACACCCGGGAGATGTTCTGTCTCATGGAGGGCCGCCATGTGCACCCCTCCACGCTCTACCCGGGCGGAGTCGGCACCGTCGCCAGCGTCCAGCTCTTCACCGACTACCTCAGCCGGCTGATGCGCTACGTCGAGTTCATGAAGCGGGTCGTCCCGCTCCATGACGACCTGTTCGACTTCTTCTACGAGGCGCTGCCCGGGTACGAGGAGGTCGGCCGCCGGCGCGTCCTGCTGGGCTGCTGGGGCGCGCTCAACGACCCCGACCACTGCGACTTCACCTATCGCAACATGACGGACTGGGGACGGAAGATGTTCGTCACCCCGGGCATCATCGTCGACGGCAAACTGGTCACCAACGACCTCACCGAGATCAACCTGGGCATCCGGATCCTGCTGGGCAGCTCCTACTACCAGGACTGGGAAGGCCAGGAGCAGTTCGTCACCCACGACCCGCTCGGCAACCCCGTCGACCCGCGCCACCCGTGGAACCAGCACACCATCCCCGCCCCGCAGAAGCGGGACTTCGCCGACAAGTACAGCTGGGTGATGTCCCCGCGCTGGTTCGACGGCAAGGAGCATCTGGCCCTGGACACCGGCGGCGGCCCGATCGCACGGCTGTGGTCCACCGCACTGTCCGGACTGGTGGACACCCCGTACGTGAAGTCCACCGGCCACAGCGTCACCATCGACCTGCCCCGCTCCATGACCCGGCCCGAGGCCCGCTTCGAGTGGAAGATCCCCAAGTGGAGCAACGCCATTGAGCGCAACCGCGCCCGCACCTACTTCCAGGCGTACACCGCCGCCATGGCGCTGCACTTCGCGGAGAAGGGCCTGGAGGAGGTCCGCGCCGGACGCACCCAGACGTGGGAGAAGTTCGAGGTTCCCGACGAGTCCATCGGCTGCGGTTTCACCGAGGCGGTGCGCGGCGTCCTCTCGCACCACATGGTCATCCGGGACGGGAAGATCGCCAACTACCACCCGTACCCGCCGACCCCGTGGAACGCCAGCACCCGGGACACCTACGGCACCCCTGGCCCGTACGAGGACGCCGTCCAGAACACCCCGATCTTCGAGGAGAACACCCCGGAGAACTTCAAGGGCATCGACATCATGCGCACGGTGCGCAGCTTTGACCCGTGTCTGCCCTGCGGCGTCCACATGTACGTCGGCAACGGGCAGTCCGTACAGAAGATGCATGTGCCCACCGGCCTGAGCGGGCTCGCCGGATGAGCGCCGGGGCCACCACGGTGCAGGCCGCCGCACCGCAGGCCGGTGCACCCAGGGGCGCCGCGTCCGCCGCCGTGCCGAACGCCGAGGCCACCGGCCGGCGCGTCGAAGAGGTACTGGACCGCCTCGCGCAGCGCGACGACCGTGAGGCGAGCGCCGCCGCCGAGGAACTCGTCCGCGTCCTGATGGACTTCTACGGCGCGGGACTCGCCCGGATCATGCACCTCCTGGGCAGCGGCACGGACGACGGCGGTCCGCGCTCGGCGCTGCTGGGCGACGATCTGGTGACCAGCCTGCTGGTGCTGCACGATCTGCACCCCGAGGACACCGCGGCCCGCATCGGCCGCGCCCTGGACAGCGTCCGCCGTCAACACCCCGCCGAGGTCGCGGAGTTCGACGGGGACACCGGAACGCTGCGGCTGCGCTCCGGTGACTCCGGCGGCTGCGGCTGCCCGAGCACCAGCCGGCAGGCGCAACAGGCCGTCGAGGCCGCCGTGTCCTGCTTCGCGCCCGAGGTGACCTCGATGCAGTGGGAGGCGGCGGGCGAGCGGCCCGAGCCGGCGCTGCTGCAGATCTCCCGTCGCCCGCCGACCGCCGCCACCGCCTCGTGAGCGGCCGGCCAGCGGCGCCACCGCGCCTGGGACCGCCGCCCGCCCACCGCGGCCTGCGCCGCTTCCGGGCGCCGGTGCCGGCCGCCCCCGAACGCTGCGAACTGTGCGCCATGGTGCTCGCCGAGCACAATCACCGCCACCTGGTCGACACCGAACGCCGCGCGCTCGCCTGTGCCTGCACCCCGTGCGCGCTGCTCTTCGACCGGCCCGGCGCCGGCGCTGGACAGTTCCGTACGGTCCCCGACCGCTATCTCGTCGACCCCGGCCACACCCTCGACGACGCGGCCTGGGACCAACTCCAGATCCCCGTCGGCGTCGCGTTCTTCCTGCGCAGCGCCGACCAGGACCGGCTGGCCGCCCTCTACCCCAGCCCGGCCGGCGCCACCGAGAGCGAACTCGATCCGTCGACCTGGCAGACCGTGCTCTCCGCCAGCCGTCTGGCCACCCTCCTCCGGCCCGATGTGGAGGCGCTGCTGCTGCGCCGCTCCGAGGGCCGTATCGACTGCTATCTGGTGCCCGTCGACATCTGCTACGAACTCGTCGGCCGGATGCGGCTGTTGTGGCAGGGCTTCGACGGCGGCGCCGAGGCCCGCGCCGCGCTCTCCGACTTCTTCACCAAGGTCGCCCGCCGGGCCCGCGAGCCGAAGGGGGACGACCGGCCGTGACCGAGCTGTCCTTCGTCTGCACCGGCGTACGCGCCGACCGCTACGCCGCCGCACCCACCCTCCTCTTCCGGCTGCGCATCACCGCCGCCGGAGCGGCCCGGGTGCACGCCCTCGCGCTGCGCTGCCAGCTCCGCATCGAACCGGCCCGGCGCGGCTACCGGTCCGACGAGGCCGAGGCGCTGTCCGACCTCTTCGGCGAGCGGTCCCGCTGGGGTACCACCCTGCACCCCCTGCAGTTCGCCCACGTCTCCCTCGTCGTCCCCGGCTTCACCGGCGAGACCGAGGTGGATCTCCCCGTCCCCTGCACCTACGACCTGGACGTCGCGGTCGGCCGCTACTTCCATGCGCTGCGCGAGGGCGAGGTGCCGCTGCTGCTGCTGTTCTCCGGCACGGTGTTCGCCGGCCCCGGCGGCTTCCAGGTGCAGCCGGTGCCCTGGAACAAGGAAGCGTCCGTGCGGATGCCGGTGGCCGTCTGGCAGGAGATGACCGAGACGCACTTCCCCGGCTGCGGCTGGCTGCGGCTGCCCCGCGAAACCCTCGACGCACTGCTCGCCTACCGCTCCCGGCACGCCCTGCCCTCCTGGCAGGCGACCGTCGAGTCCCTGCTGGCCGCCGCCGACGGCACCGAACCGCCCGCACCGCGCGCCCGGCTCTTCCCGGGCGCCGCCGTCCGCCCCGTCAGCGAGAGGACCGCGCCGTGACGACCAGCGTGCTGCCCGAGGAGACGGCGGACCGCTTCGCCGCCGCCCGCCAGGTGGCCGACGCCGTGCTGTTCGAGGGCTATGTGCTCTACCCGTACCGCGCGTCCGCCGCCAAGAACCAACTCCGCTGGCAGTTCGGGGTGCTCGTCCCGCCCCACTGGGGCGCCGGCAGCGCGGAGCACTCCTTCCAGCGCACCGAATGCCTCATGGAGCCCCGCTCCGGTGCCCGGCTCTCGGCCGAGCTGCGGTTCCTGCGCGCCCAGCGGCGGACGGTCCAACGCCGTTGTGCGGACGGCGGGTTCGAGACCGTGGCGGAACTCGAACTGCCTGACCGGGTGCTGGTCCCCTGGGACGAGGGCGTCGAGGAACGCGTCACGCTCGTGGCCGACATCTCCAAGCTGACCGGCGAGGGCGTCACCGTCCCCTTCAACCGGCCCGCGCGGGAGGAGACCGAGCAGGTCCACGACGCCGACGGACAGCTCGTCGGCCGGCTGGTGCGCCACAGTGCCGAGATCGACGGCCGGGTCCGGCTCACCGCGAGCGAACTCGACGGCCCGTACGCGGCGTTCCGGCTGACCGCGACCGTCGAGAACACCAGCACCTGGCAACCGGACGACACCGAGGCCGACCGCGCCGCGGCACTGCCCCGCTCACTTGTCGGTGCCCATCTCCTCCTCGGCCTGAGCGCGGGCGCTTTCGTGTCCATGACCGACCCGCCGGAGTGGGCCAGGGGCGCCGTCGCGGCCTGCCGCAACGAGCACGTCTGGCCCGTGCTGGCCGGTGAGTCCGGCCGCGCCGATGTGGTGCTCTCCGCGCCGATCATCCTGGAGGACCACCCGGCCATCGCCCCGGAAAGCCCCGGTGCGCTCTACGACGCCCTGGAGATCGACGAGATCCTGGCCCTGCGCACCGCGGCCCTCACCGATGAGGAGAAGCGCGAGGCCCGCGGCACCGACCCCCGCGCCGCCGAGGTCATCGAGCTCGCCGACACCATGCCGCCCGAGGTGCTGGAGCGACTGCACGGCGCCGTACGGGCGCTGCGCGAGGTCACCGGGCCCGGCCCGGCCGCCCCCGACGAGCTCGCCCCGGAGGTGCCGGGCGTCCGTCCGGACACCCCCTGGTGGGACCCGGAGAGCGACCGCAGCGTCGACCCCGTACGCGACCGGATCACCGTCGACGGTCGGTCGGTGGGTGCCGGCAGCAGGGTGCTGCTGCGCCCCGGCCTGCGGCGCACCGATGCCCAGGACCTCTTCCTCCAGGGCCGTACGGCGCATGTGGAGGCGGTCCTGCACGACGTCGACGGCGGGGTGCACCTCGCGGTGACCGTGGAGGGCGATCCGGGCGTCGACATCCGGCGCGAGCAGGGCCGGTTCCTGTACTTCCAACCCGACGAGGTCGCTCCCCTGGAGGACGCGTGAGTCCCGAGGCAGCCGTCGCCAAGCGGCCCGCGAAGACGCTGATCGCCGGCGTCGGCAACATCTTCCTCGGCGACGACGGCTTCGGCGTCGAGGCCGTCCGCCGGCTCGACGAGCACCAACTCCCCGACGGGGTCGAGGTCGTCGACGTCGGCGTACGGGGCGTACACCTGGCCTACCAGATGCTGGAGGGCTACCACACGGTGCTCCTGGTGGACGCCTCCGCGCGCGGCGGTGAACCCGGCACCGTCTACCTCCTCGACGCCACCACTCCCGCCGACCGCCCGCCGGCCACCGCGCTGGACGGGCACCACATGACCCCCGACGCCGTGCTCGCACTGCTCGACACCCTCAGTGCGGGCACCGGCGGCCGGCGCCCGGAACGCGTCATGGTCGTCGGCTGCGAACCGGCCGATGTCGCCGAAGGCATCGGGCTCAGCGAACCCGTCGACGCCGCGGTCGACGAGGCCGTACAGCTCATCCTGCGGCTGGTCGGCGCGGAGGAACCGACACCGTCCGCCGCCGGACCGCACACCAGTGAGAGGAACACGACACCATGCTGAAGCTCGCCCTGAGCGGGGCCCTCGCCGCCGCGCTCGCCCTCGTCGTGAAGTCCGTGCTGCCTGACATCAAGCGCTATATGCGCATTCGCTCCATGTGACGGGCGACGCTGCACCGAACGGCGTACGCCACCGCGCCGCCCCGGCGAGGCACCCCGGCCGCCCCTCGGACGCGCCGTCTAATGAAGCCGAGCGGCACCCGGTCGTCCCCGTACCAGAGAGGGACCGATGCACGAGATGTCCATCGCGCTTGCGGTCGTGGACCAGGTCGAAAGCGCGGCCCGGCCCGCCGGGGCCACCACCGTCAACAGCGTCCGGCTGCAGGTCGGCGAACTGGCCGGGGTGGTCCCCGACGCGCTGGCCTTCTCCTTCGAACTCGCCTGTGCCGGAACGGTGCTGGAGGGCGCGGAGCTGGTGACGGAACCCGTCGCGGCCCGCGCCCGCTGCGGCCCCTGCGCGGACACCTGGCCGGTGGGCATGCCGCCGCAGCTCAGCTGCCCGGGCTGCGGCGGCGCCACGGCCGAGCTGCTGTCCGGCCGGGAACTGCAGATCGTCAGTGTGTGCTGGAACGACGCCCCGGTACACGTACCGACTCATCAGGAGCGCTGAACCATGTGCCGTGTCGTCGACCTGCAACAGGCGGTCCTCGCCAAGAACGACGCCTGTGCCCACACCCTGCGCGAGGACCTCGCCGCCCGTGGCACCGCGCTGGTCAATCTGCTCTCCAGTCCCGGCAGCGGCAAGACCGCGCTCCTGGAGCGTGAGCTCACCCTCGCCCGCAGCCGGGGCATTCCGGTCGCGGCGCTCACCGCCGATCTCGCCACCGAGAACGACGCCGTCCGGCTGGCCCGCTCCGGAGTGCCCGTCAAACAGGTGCTCACCGACGGGCTGTGCCACCTGGAGGCCGAGATGCTGGGCGGGCACCTCCACGGCTGGCTCCCCGCCGACACCCGCCTGCTGTTCATCGAGAACGTCGGCAACCTGGTCTGCCCGGCCTCCTACGACCTCGGGGAGGCGCTGCGCATCGTGCTGGCGTCGGTGACCGAGGGCGAGGACAAGCCGCTGAAGTACCCCACCGCCTTCGGGCTCGCCCATCTGGTCGTGGTCACCAAGATGGACATCGCCGAGGCGGTCTCCTTCGACGAGAAGGAGTTCCGCGCCAACGTCGAACGCATCAACCCGGGCGTGGAGGTCGTCCTCACCTCGGCGCGCGGCGGTGAGGGGGACGGACTGATGCTGGACCGGGCGCTGGCGGCGCGGGACGGTGCGCCGGTGCACATCCCGGTCATGACCCGTAAGTCCCACCACGTCCACGACGCCGAGGACGGCCAGCCGTGCGACGAGGGCCACACCCACGAAGCAGGCCACACGCACGCAGCGGGCCACCCGCACAACGAAGAGCACGCCCACGCCGGGGAGCACACGCACGCCCATCCGGCACCGGGCGGCCATGCGCACACCACCGACCCCGACACCGTGGCGTCGAGCCGCTCATGACCACCGGGCAGGCCGAGGGGGCCCTCGTGACGGCCCCTCCCACAGCCGCCGCACGCCGCCGGATCACCGTGCGCGGCGTCGTCCAAGGCGTCGGCTTCCGCCCGTTCGTCCACACCCTCGCCACGGAACTGGGCCTGACCGGCCATGTGACCAACACCGGCGAGGGCGTCGTCGCCGAGGTCGAGGGCGCCCCCGCGGCGCTGGCCCGCTTCGGCGAACGCATCAGCGGCGAGGCGCCCCCGCTGGCCGTCGTGGAGACCGTCGACGGCCAGGACATCGCCGTGGCGGGCGACGCCGGCTTCCGCATCCTCCCCTCCCGCGCCCACGGCCCCTCCCGCACCCTGGTCGCCCCGGACGCCGCCACCTGCGAGGCCTGCCTCGCCGAGCTGACCGACCCGGCCGACCGCCGCCACCGGCACCCCTTCCTCAGCTGCACCCACTGCGGACCGCGCTTCACCATCGTCACCGCGGTCCCCTACGACCGTGCGCTGACGACCATGGACCGCTTCCCGATGTGCCCCCGCTGCGCGCGGGAGTACGCGGACCCGGGCGACCGGCGGTTCCACGCCCAGCCCATCGCCTGCCATGACTGCGGCCCCCGGCTGCGGCTGCTGACCGCCGACCCCGCCGACCGCACCCGCCCACCGCGCCCGGCACCCGGCACCGACCCGGTCGCCGACACCCGGCGGCTGCTCGCCGACGGCGCGATCGTGGCCGTCAAAGGCCTCGGCGGCTACCACCTCGTCTGCGACGCCTCCGACGACACCGTCGTCGCCCTGCTGCGCCACCGCAAGGCCCGCGGCGACAAACCCTTCGCGCTGATGGCCCGTCATCTCGCCGATGTGGAGCACCTGGTGCGGGTAGGGGCGGAGGAACGCGCGCTGCTCAGCGGGTCCGTACGCCCGATCGTCCTGCTGCGCCGCACCCCGCATCCGGCACCGGCCCCGGGCGCACCCACGCTGTCCGATGCCGTCGCCCCCGGCAGCCCCGACCTGGGTGTCATGCTGCCGTACACCCCGCTGCACCACCTGCTCCTCGGACTGCCCGGCGACCCTCCGGGGCCCCGGCTGCTCGTGATGACCAGCGGAAATGTCGCGGGCGAACCGATCGTCACCGACGACGACGAGGCCGTACGGCGCCTCGCGCACCTGGCGGACGCCTGGCTCACCCACGACCGGCCGATCCGGATCCCGTGCGACGACTCCGTGGTCCGCATCAGCGACGGGGAACCGCTGTTCGTACGCCGCTCCCGCGGCTATGCACCGTTCCCCGTCCCCCTCCCGGTGCCGGTCCGGCCCGCGCTCGCGACCGGCGGCGACCTCAAGAACGTGCTCTGCCTGGCCGAAGGGCACCGCGCCTGGCTGTCCGCGCACATCGGCGACATGGACGATCTGGCGACCCAGCTGGCCTTCGAGCAGGCCGAGGCGCATCTGGAGACGGTCACCGGGGTACACCCCCAACTCCTCGCCGCCGACCGGCATCCCGGCTACCGCTCCGGCCGGTGGGCGCAGTCCCACACCGACGGCCGGCCGCTGGTGCGCGTCCAGCACCATCACGCCCATATCGCCGCGGCCATGGCCGAACACGGCCTCCGCGACGGCCGCGCCGTCATCGGGGTCGCCTTCGACGGCACCGGCTACGGCGATGACCACACCGTCTGGGGCGGCGAGATCCTGCTCGCCGACTACGACGGATACCGCCGCTTCGGACAGCTCGCCTACGTCCCGCTGCCCGGCGGCGACACCACCGTACGGCGCCCCTACCGGATGGCCCTCGCCCATCTGCGCGCCGCCGGTATCGACTGGGCCGAGGACCTGCCCCCGGTGACGGCCTGCCCGCCGGACGAGCGGCCGCTGCTGGCCCGGCAGCTCGAACGCCACCTCAACTGCGTGCCCACGTCCAGCATGGGCCGGCTCTTCGACGCCGTCTCCTCGCTGGCCGGGGTCTGCCACCACGCCGGATACGAGGCCCAGGCCGCCATCGCCCTCGAAGCGGCGGCCCTGGCCGCTGGCGAGGACCACGGTCCCGGCTACGCGTTCGCGCTGCGCGCCGGGCCGGCCGGACCGGGGGCCGCCGACCTCGTCGCCGACCCGGCGCCGGTCCTCACCGCCGTCGTCGAGGACGTCCGCGCGGGCACCGCCGTACCGCTGATCGCGGCCCGCTTCCACACCGCGGTCGCCGATCTCGTGCGGCGCGGCTGCGCGCTGGCCCGGGAGCGCGCCGGTCTGACGACCGTGGCACTGACCGGCGGGGTCTTCGCCAACACCCTGCTGGCCGAGGCCACCGCCCGCCTCCTGCGGGAGGACGGCTTCACCGTCCTGCGCCACCGCCGCGTCCCGCCCAATGACGGGGGACTGGCGCTCGGCCAGATCGTCGTGGCGGCGCGCACGGCAGGAGCCGCCGTGCGCTGAGCGGCACCGCTGCACGGCGGACGCAACGTACCCAAGACGAGGAGAGGCCCCATGTGTCTGGCGGTACCCGGCAAGGTATTGGACATCGAGGAACGGGACGGCACCCGCATGGCGACCGTCGACTTCGGCGGAGTGGTCAAGGAGGTGTGCCTGGAGTACGTCCCCGACCTGAAGGTCGGTGAGTACGCCATCGTCCATGTCGGCTTCGCGCTGCAGCGCCTGGATGAGGAGTCCGCCCGGCACACCCTCGCCCTGTTCGAGGAACTGGGCCTGCTCCAGGAGGAGTTCGGCGATCCCTGGGAAGCGGCTGCCGCCTCCCAGGGGTGGGACGGGGCGGGCGGCACACCCCCGGCCGCCCTCAACGACGGAGAGCGGGAGACGAGCCGGTGAAGTACCTCGAGGAATTCCAGAACCCCGAGCTGGCCCGGCGGCTGCTCGACGAGATCCGGGCCACGGTGACCCGGCCCTGGGCCCTGATGGAGGTCTGCGGCGGACAGACCCACACCATCATCCGTCATGGCATCGACCAACTCCTGCCCGATGAGGTCGAGTTGATCCACGGCCCGGGATGTCCGGTCTGTGTGACGCCGCTGGAGGTCATCGACAAGGCCCTGGAGATCGCCGCCCGCCCCGACGTGATCTTCTGTTCCTTCGGCGACATGCTCCGGGTGCCCGGCAGCGACCGCGATCTGTTCCAGGTGCGCAGCCGGGGCGGCGATGTCCGGGTCGTCTACTCCCCGCTCGACGCCCTGAAGATCGCCCAGCAGAACCCGCACCGCGAGGTGGTGTTCTTCGGCATCGGCTTCGAAACCACCGCGCCACCCAATGCCATGACGGTCCATCAGGCCCGCAAGCTGGGCATCCCCAACTTCAGCCTGCTGGTCTCGCACGTCCGGGTACCGCCCGCGATCGAGGCGATCATGACGTCGCCCAGCTGCCGGGTCCAGGCGTTCCTCGCCGCCGGTCACGTCTGCAGCGTGATGGGCATGGGGGAGTACCCCGAACTGGCCGACCGCTTCCAGGTGCCGATCGTGGTCACCGGCTTCGAACCCCTCGACATCCTGGAGGGCGTCCGCCGCACCGTCCGCCAGCTGGAGCGCGGCGAACACACCGTGGACAACGCCTACCCGCGCGCCGTCCGCAGCGAGGGCAACCCGGCCGCCCAGGCCATGCTCGCCGATGTCTTCGAGGTCACCGACCGCGCCTGGCGCGGCATCGGCACCATCCCCGCCAGCGGCTGGCGGCTGTCGGAGCGCTACCGCGACTACGACGCCGAGTACCGCTTCTCCGTCGACGGCATCACCACCCGCGAACCCGCCGCCTGCCGCAGCGGCGAGGTCCTCCAAGGGCTCATCAAGCCGCACGAGTGCGAAGCCTTCGGCACCGCCTGCACCCCGCGCTCCCCGCTCGGCGCCACCATGGTCTCCAGCGAGGGCGCCTGCGCCGCCTACTACCTCTACCGCCGACTCGGCACCACGCCCACCCCGCAGGAGGCGAGCCCCGTTGCCTGACACCAAGCACCCCACCCCCGGCGGCCCCACCCCGGCCGACCGCGGTCTGCCCACCGTCGACATCTCCGGGTGGACCTGCCCCACCCCGCTCCGTGACCAGCCCCGCGTCGTCATGGGGCACGGCGGTGGCGGCGCGCTGTCCGCCGAACTCGTCCAGCAGATCTTCGCCCCGGCTTTCGGCGGAGAGATCCTCGCCCAGCTCGGCGACTCCGCGGCGGTGTCCCTCGGCGGGGTCCGTCTGGCGTTCTCCACCGACTCCTATGTCGTGCGGCCGCTCTTCTTCCCCGGCGGCTGCATCGGCGACCTCGCCGTCAACGGCACCGTCAACGACCTCGCCATGAGCGGCGCCAGAGCCGCCTACCTCTCCTGCGGCTTCATCCTGGAGGAGGGCGTCGAGATGCCGGTGGTCGCCGGGGTCGCCGACGCCATGGGCGCGGCGGCACGGGCCGCCGGGGTCGAGGTGGCGACCGGCGACACCAAGGTCGTCGAGGCGGGCCACGGTGACGGCGTCTACCTCAACACCGCCGGTATCGGCCTGATCCCGGCGGGCGTCGATCTGCGCCCGCAGCGTGTGGTCCCCGGCGATGTGGTGATCGTCAGCGGGGACATCGGCCTGCACGGCGTGGCCATCATGAGCGTCCGTGAGGGCCTGGAGTTCGGCGTCGAGATCGAGAGCGACTGCGCGGCCCTCGGCGGCCTCGTCGAGTCCATGCTCGCCGTCACCCCCGATCTGCATGTGCTGCGCGACCCGACCCGCGGAGGGCTGGCCGCGGCCCTGTGCGAGATCGCCTCCGCCTCCTGCACCGGCATCGTCATCCAGGAGCGCGCCATCCCCGTGCCGTCGGCCGTCGCCAATGCCTGCGCCATCCTCGGCCTGGACCCGATGTACGTCGCCAACGAGGGGAAGCTGGTGGCGTTCGTCCCCCGCGAGCACGCCGACGCCGTGCTGGACGCGATGCGTGCGCACCCCCTGGGCGCCGGCGCCCGGATCATCGGGGAGACCGTCGAGACCCACCCCGGCATGGTCGTGGCCCGCACTCCCCTGGGCGGCACCCGGGTCGTCGATCTGCCGCTGGGCGAGCAGCTGCCGCGGATCTGCTGAGCCGAGTCCCCCCGGAACTCCCGCGCCGCTGACGGTGGGCAGGTCCGGGGTACGCAGAGGGCGGCGCCGGTTTCGGCGCCGCCCTCTGCCCATGGGGCCGGACCTGCTCAGGTCTTCGTCAGCAGCCGGGAACCGAACCAGTCGTCGGCGCCCCGCACCCCGGGCAGCACGAAGAAGTAGCCGCCGCCGATGGGGGTGATGAACTCGGACAGCGGCTCGTGCCTAAGGCGCCGCTGTACGGTGGCGAACTGCCGCTCCGGGTCCTGCTGATAGCCGCAGAAGACCAGTCCGAGGTCCATCCGCCCCTTGCTGTCGTAACCGGCGTCGTAGTTGTAACTCCGGCGCAGGAAGCGGGACTTGTCGGTCTTCTCGGTGCGGGGGTTGGCCAGCCGGATGTGTGAGTCGAGCGGGATCTTTTTGCCGTGCGGGTCCTCGCGGAACTTCGGCACATCCGACTCGTGACTGCCGTCCAGGGGCGCACCGCTCGCCTTGCGCCGGCCGAAGATCTTCTCCTGGCGGGACACCGGCACCTTGTCCCACTTCTCCACATGGAAGCGGATCAGACGCAGCACCTGATAGCTGCCGCCGAGCGCCCAGTCCGGCTCCCCGCAGGGCGGGGTCACCCACAGCAGCCGGTCCATCTCCCGGGCCGAGCCGACGTCCGGATTGACGATCCCGTCCTTGAAGCCGACGAAGGTGCGCGGTGACCCCGACGGCCGTGACGGGTTGAGGAAGGTGTCCGCACGCCAACGGGGCCGCAGCAGACCGTCCGTTTCCCGCGCCAGATCGCGCAGCACATGGACGACGGCGTCCGGGTGCTGGGCGCAGACCTGCAACGAGAGATCACCGTGGCAGCGGGCCGGCTCAAGACGGTCGTCGGGGAACGCCGGCATCGCCTTGAGGTGGCGGGGCTTGTGCCCGGAGAGGCCGAAGCGGTCGTCGAACAGCGAGGCGCCCACGCCGAGGGTGATGGTGAGGGAGTCGGGGGTGGGCTCCTCCGAGGCGACCCGCTCGTCCTGCGGTTTCACACCGGCCGCCAGCACCCGCGACCGCGTGGTGAGCTTCTGGAACAGGGCGGTCAGGCCGTCGCGGTCCTGGGCCAGCACATCGAAGCCGACAAAACCGGCGAAGAGCTGCTGCGGGGTCACGATGCCGGCCTGATGACGCCCGTGGAAGGGCACCTTGTCGGGCAGCAGCCCGCCGTCGCGCAACCCGCCCACCGGCCGGTCCGCCGGCGCCGCGGCCGCCTGCCCGCCGATTCCCGCGGCGGCCACCCCCGCGATCCCCGCCGCACACTTCAAGAACCCCCGGCGTCCGTCGTGCCGCGGAAGGGCACACCCGTCGTCGGCCTGATCACGTCTCATCGTCCCGCCATCCTGACTGCGTCATCCGGCAGCCGCGTGCCTGCACATCCCTGTGCGCGATGCTCGCCGCCCACCCCGTGAGGGCCGGGAGCAACACGGCCCCGGCCCCGGATATCACGCCTGGGACCCCGGCGGGTCGTCCGAATGGCGCAGCCGGCGGGCCCACCGCGCGACAGCGCCCCTGCGCGCTTCTAGCGTCGGCCCTGTGACCTGCCCGAACGCCCACCGTGGACCGCCGGGCGGCACGTCACGGACCGTGTACCACCACCGAGCCCATGGACCCCCACACATGAGCACATCCACCGACGCGAGCACCGTCATCAGCGAGACCGCCCCCCTCGGTGAGGGCACCACCCTGGACGAGCGCGCAGTCAACGGCACCGCCGCACCCGTCAGCGAGGGGGCATCCGTCGACGGGGCCCCCTCCGTCAACGGCGCCCCCTCCGCCGACGGGGATGCCTCCGCCGGCGTGGGTACGGCCCCCGACGAGCGCACCGCCGCCGGTGAGGGCACACCCTCCGGCGGGAACACGGCCGCCGGCGAGGGGACCGCCGTCGGCCACGCCACGCCCCTCGACGGGAGCGCGCCCGTCGACGATCCGCCCGCCTCCTGGCTGCGTATCGAGAAGGGCCATGCCGAGCCGGAGGAAATCGCGGCGATCAGCGTGGTGCTGTGCGCCCAACTTGCCGGTCTGCGCGCCCTCGCCGAAGACGGCCGGCCCGAGGATCGGCCTCCGGGCCGACGGCACCCTCCGCGCCGCCACGCATGCTGGTCGGGCTGCTGGACCTGCGGCTGAGATCCTCCTGCGCCCGCCGGGAGGGCCTGGCGACCCGGCCTTCGGCGTCCCGGCCGACCAGGTCTCCTGACCTTGCCCCGCGAAGCGCCCGCCGTCCGCATCGACGGGGGCCGTGCAGGTCAAAGCCGTTGTCAGTGGTGCCATTTACCCTTCTGATCATGAGTGAGTGGCTGCGTACCGATCCGCACTCTCCAGCACCTCGACGCTGCGCTGCGTGCAGGAAGTGTCCGCTGGTGGAACGCGAGATTCCTCTTCGGTGATCGTCGAGTAGGGTCCGGCGAGCCGGAACAGTGAATCAAGGAGGCCGTTCTCGTGGCGGAGAGTCAGGTATCGGGTGAGGGCGACGGGGCCGATGTCCCGGAAGTGCAGGCGCAGGAGCGCCGATTGCGCCGTGACCTGGGCTTCTGGGGGCTGACGGGCATCGGCTTCTCCAATATCGTCGGCTCCGGCTGGCTGTTCGCCGCCATGTACGCGGCCCAGACGGCCGGCCCCGCGGCGCTGCTCTCCTGGGTCGGCGCCGGTCTGCTGTGCGGGCTGGTCGCCCTGGTCATGATCGAACTCGGCGCGTCCCGGCCGGAGGGCGGCGGCACGGTCCGCTGGCCCCTGTTCGCCAGCGGCCGGCTCGTCGGCACCCTCATCGGCTGGTCGACGCTGCTGTCGGTGGGCGGCACCGCGGCCGAGATCAGCGCGATCATGCAGTACGCCGCGCACTACCTGCCGGGCATCTACAACGGCCACACCCTCACGCTCTCCGGCCTGGCCCTGGCCGCCGGCCTGAGCACCGTGCTGACGGCGCTGAACTGGTTCGCGGTGCGGATGTTCGCCCAACTCAACAACCTGGTCTCGGTGTTCAAGATCGTGATCCCGGTCGTCACCGTGATCGCGCTGATCGCCTCCGGCTGGCACTCCGGCCGTCTGACGGACCACGGCGGCTTCGCCCCGTACGGCTATGTCGCCTGCCTGACCGCGCTGGCCGGCGGCGGCATCGTCTACTCCGTCAACGGATTCCAGGCACCGCTGGACTTCTCGGGCGAGACCCGCAACCCCCGCCGGACCATTCCCGCCGCGGTGCTCACCGGCATCGGGCTCGCCGTCCTCATGTACCTGGCCCTGCAACTGGCGTTCCTCTTCACCGTCCCCGAGCATCTGCTCGGCAACGGCTGGCAGGGCGTCTCCTTCGAGTCACCGTTCGGCCAGCTCGCCCTGATCCTCAATCTGCACTGGCTGGCCAGCCTGCTGTACGCGGACGCGGTGCTCTCGCCCGGCGGTTCGGCGTACGTCGGCGTGGCGATCAACGCGCGGCACACCTACGCGCTCGCCAAGAACGGCACCATCCCCCGCTTCTTCATGAAGGTCAACGAGCGGTTCGGCATCCCGCGCCGGGCCCTGGCGATCAACCTCGTCGTCATCATGGTCTTCCTGCTGCCGTTCGGCGGCTGGCAGGACATCGTCAGCGTCATGGGCACCATGTATCTGCTGATCTACGCCGCCTCCGCGGTCGCGGTCGCCGTGTTCCGGGCCGAACCGGGCGGCCGTACCGCCGGCTGGATCCCGGGGCTGGGCTGGATCGCGCCGCTCAGCTTCGTGGTGGCCAGCGAGTTCATCTACTGGTCGGGCTGGCACGATCTGCGCCTCGCCCTGCCCCTGGTGCTCGGCGGCCTGCTGATCTTCCTGGTCATGCGCCGTTCCGGCGCCCGTGACAAGGCCGCCCTGGAAAGCGACGGCGCCGGCCCGAGCCGCTCACTCGGCGCCGAACTCCGCACCGGCGCCTGGCTGGTGGCCTATCTGATCGCCCTGACGGCGCTCTCCTGGCTGGGCACCTTCGAGGGCTCCGGCCGGCTGCCGGCGCCGTACGACTCGGTCACCGTGGCCGCCCTCGCGCTCGCGGTCTTCTTCTGGGCCGTGCGGTCCGGCGTCCGGCATCTGGAGGTGGCCCGCCCCATAGCCGTCTGAAGGCGGCCGCGGGAGCGGCTACAGAGGGTGACGGCCCGTGGCGGGCCGGGCCGTCAAGCGGAAGTCCCACCGCGGAAATAAGATGAATCGGGAGAGGCGGGCTCCCCGAGAGCCCCATGAGGCCAGGTCAGGCGGCCACTGCGGAGACGCACGCGCGCGCCGCGGTGGCCCGGGCACCGACGCACCTGGGAGCGGCCCATGCTTCGGCGTCGTCCCCCGCGGTCGGCGAGCGCGGACGATCTGCTGACCACGCTCGGGCGGCTGACCGCCCAGGCGCGGGAAGGCGCCGAGAAACAGCGGGCCCGGGTCGAGCTCGCCGAGGCGCTGCAGCGGGAGATGCTGCCTTCCGTATTGCCGGGAACACCGGGGCTGCGCGCCGCCGCCACCTACGCCCCCGCCCGGCACGGCCTGGACATCGGGGGCGACTGGTACGACGGCTTCCCGCTGCCCGACGGATCGCTCGCCTTCTGCGTCGGCGATGTGCAGGGCCATGACGTCGAGGCGGCCGCCTTCATGGGGCAGATCCGCTTCGGGCTGCGGGCCGTCGCAGGCCACGCCGCCGATCCCGGAGAGGTGCTGAGCCGGGCCAACGACCTGCTGCTCTCGGTCGACTGCGGGCTCTTCGCGACCTGCACCTTCGTCCGCTTCGACCCGGTCGCCTGGGAGCTGACCAGCGCCCGCGCCGGCCATGTACCCGGAATCTGGGCCACCACCGACGGCCGGTCCGGCCTCGCCGATGACCCAGGGGGCCTGCCGCTGGGCATCGTGCCGGGGGAGAGGTACCCGGTCGCCCGCCGCCGGTTCGCCACCGCGGGAGCGTTCGTGCTGCTCACCGACGGGGTCGTCGAAGGGCCGTCGTTCCCGATAGAGGCGGGGCTGACCCAGGTGACCCGGCTGGTCAGCGCCAATGCCGACGGCGATCCGGCCACCGTGGCGGATGCGGCGATGAGCGTCGCCGAGTTCACCGGGCACACCGACGACTCCGCGGTGCTCGTGCTGCGCTTCGACGCGGCGCCGCCCAGAGCCGGGTGAAGCGCGGCACGGGCGCGCGTGTCGCGGACGGCGCCCGGCGGTCCGCGTTGTCTGATGGCTGATGTGGTGCGCACCGAGGAACTCCGCCGTCTCGCACCGGCAGCCCTGACGATCCTCGTGCTCGCCGGTGTCTACTACGGGACCGCACAGATCGGGCTGCTGGAGCAGGTGGTGATCGCGGGTGCCCGGGTCACACCGTTATGGCCGCCCACCGGCATCTCCCTGAGCTGTCTGCTGCTCCTGGGCCTGTGGACCTGGCCCGGCATCGCCCTCGGCACACTTCTGGTCGTCGCCTCCCTCAGCCCGCTCGATGTCTCGGTCCTCGGCATCATGGCGGGCAACACCCTGGCCCCGGTGTGCGCCTACTTGATGCTCCGTCGGGTGGGCTTCCATACCGGGCTCGACCGGCTGCGCGACGGGGTGGCGCTGGTCGCCCTCGGCGCCTTCGCCGGGATGCTGATCAGCGCGACGGTGGGCAGCGGGACGCTTCTCCTCAGCGGTGCGCTGCCGGCCGGCGGCTTCTGGCGGACCTGGGCGGCGTGGTGGGTGGGCGACGCCATGGGCATCCTCGTCGTCACCCCGCTCGTCCTCGCCTGCCGCAAGGTCCGGTGGCCGCAGGGCGTCCCCGCCCATCGGTGGGCCGAGGCCACGGCCCTGCTGGTCGCGTCGGTCGCGGTCTCGCTGGTGGCGGTCACCAGCGAGCTCTCACTGCTGTTCCTGGTCTTTCCGCTGATCGTGTGGGCGGCGCTGCGCTTCCAGCTCGCGGGGGCGGCGCCCTGTGTGCTGCTGGTGTCCGTCCTGGCCATCATGGCGGCGACGCGCCGCACCGGACCGTTCGAGGGCCAGAGCCTGCTGGAGGCGATGGTCAACCTGCAGGCGCTCAACACGTCCGCGGCGCTCACCGCGCTGCTGCTGGCGGCCATCGTCACCGAGCAGAACAGCATCCGCCGCAAGATCGAGCAGGCCTGCCGCGAACTGGCCGACGTGGTGGACCGGCTCGCCCCCGGGGAGAGCCGGCGCCGGTGGCCGCCGGAGGGGGAGGACGGCTGACCCGCCGCCCGCGCCGTCCCTGCGGTCAGCCCCGCAGCAGTTCCTCCAGGTCGTAGCCCACCGGCTCCTCCAGCTGGGCATAGGTGCAGCTCTCCGGCGTACGGTCGGGACGCCAGTGGCGGAACTGGGCGGTGTGCCGGAAGCGGCTGCCCTCCATGTGGTCGTAGGCGACCTCGCACACCCACTCCGGGCGCAGCGGCACCCACGACAGATCCTTGCCGCCGCTCCAGCGGCTGGGCCCGCCCGGCATCCGCCGCGACGCATGCGCCGCCTCATCGGTCCACTCGCCCCAGGGATGGCCCGAGACATCGTCCATCCGCAGCGGCTCCAGCTCGTCGACCAGCTTGCGCCGCTTGGCCATGGGGAACGAGGCGCACACCCCGACATGCTGCAGCTGCCCGGCGCTGTCATGCAGCCCCAGCAGCAGGGACCCGACCACCGGCCCGCTCTTGTGCAGCCGGTACCCCGCGACGACGCAGTCGGCGGTGCGGGCATGCTTGATCTTGAACATGGCCCGGTCGCCCGGCCGGTACGGCAGATCCAGCGGCTTGGCGACCACCCCGTCCAGCCCCGCCCCCTCGAACTGTGTGAACCAGCTGCGCGCCAGCTCCTGGTCCCTTGTCGCGGGCGCGGTGTACACCGGTGCACGGGCCGGCCGCAGCGCCTCGACCAGGGCTTCCCGGCGCGCCGACTGCGGCTCGTGCACCAGCGCGGCGGAGTCGAGGGCCAGCAGATCGAAGGCGACGAGCGAGGCGGGCGTCCGCTCGGCGAGCGTACGGACCCGGGAGTCCGCCGGGTGGATGCGCTCCAGCAGCTCCTCGAAGTGCAGCCGGCCGTCATGGGCGATCACGATCTCGCCGTCGACGACGCAGCGCCGGGGCAGCTCCGCCCGGGCCGCCCGGACCACCTCGGGGAAGTAACGGGTGAGCGATTTCGTGGTACGGCTGGCGATCTCGACGTCCTCGCCGTCCCGGAAGACGATGACGCGGAAGCCGTCCCACTTGGCCTCGTACTGCATGCCGGCGGGAATGTCGGCCACCAGCTTCGCGAGCATGGGGGAGACCGGGGGCATGACGGGCAGGTCCATGTCCCGATCCTGCGGGCTGCGGACGGTTCCCGCGCGCCGGGCGGCCGGGCCCGCAGTCCTTCCGGCGCGCGGCGGCGGCGCACGGTACTTAACGTGGAGTCATGGCCGGAGCCGGAGCTGTCGAACTGGACGTCGCGGGGCGAAAGGTGCGCCTGTCGCACCCCGACAAGACGTATTACCCGGAGCGCGGCTTCACCAAGATGGACGTCGCGCAGTACTACCTCGCCGTCGCCGAGGGGGTGCTGCGGGGCCTGCGCGACCGGCCCACCACCATGCAGCGCTTCCCCGACGGCGTCGAGGGCGAGTTCTTCTACCAGAAGCGGGCGCCCAAGGGGATGCCGGACTGGCTGCCCACGGCCCGTATCGCCTTCCCGAGCGGACGGTTCGCCGACGAGATGTGCCCCACCGAACCGGCGGCCGTGCTCTGGGCCGCCAACCTGGGGTGTCTGACGTTCCATCCCTGGCCGGTCCGCCGCGGGGACACCGAGCACCCCGACGAGCTGCGGATCGACCTCGACCCGCAGCCCGGCACCGACTTCGCGGACGCCGTCAAGGTCGCCTTCGTCCTGCGCGAGCTGCTGGCGGAGCACGGGCTGCGAGGCTGGCCGAAGACCTCCGGCGGCCGCGGACTGCACGTCTATGTACCGATCCAGCCGCGCTGGACCTTCACCGAGGTCAGACGGGCCGCGATCACCGTGGCGCGGGCGCTGGAGCGCCGGATGCCGGATCTGGTGACCTCGGCGTGGTGGAAGGAGGAACGCGGCGAGAAGGTCTTCGTCGACTACAACCAGATGGCCCGGGACCGGACCATCGCCTCCGCCTACTCACTGCGCGCCCGGCCCCGCGCGACCGTCTCCACCCCGCTGCACTGGGACGAGCTGTCCGACGCCGCCCCCGAGGACTTCGATCTGCGGACGGTCCCGCCGCGGTTCGCGGAACTCGGCGATCTGCACGCGGACATGGCGGAGCACGCCTTCGGCCTGGAGTCCGTCCTGGAGCTCGCGGACCGGCAGGCGGCGGACGAGGGGCTCGGCGATCTGCCCTATCCGCCCGACCATCCGAAGATGCCGGGGGAGCCGTCCCGGGTGCAGCCGAGCCGGGCCCGTAAGCGCTGAGGGCGCGCGGGCCGGCCCGCGGCGGGTCAGTGCTGCAGCCCCGTGACGACGTCCTGCCCGAGGCGCTCGACCGCCGCGAGATCGAGCCGGTAGAGGACGAAGCGGCCGCTGCGCTCCGTCCGCACCAGGCCCAGATCGCGCAGGGCCCGCAGATGACGGGAGACCTGGGGCGCGGTCATCGACAGCCGGGCCGCCAGATCGAGCGTGGTCATCGACTCCCGGGCGATCAGCCGGCACAGCCGCACCCGCCGCGGATCGGTCAGTGCCAGCATCCGGCTGCGGGCGAGCGTGACCCCCACTTCGGGGGCGTCGACCGGATAGTGCAGTACGGGCGGCAGACCCGGCTCGTTCTTGACCACCAGATGCGGTGAGTTGTGGCGGGAGGGGACGAGGAGGACGGGGGTGCGGGCCGGGGTGATCACCGAGTGGTGGAGCTTGTCGAACACCACCCGCGGCGGTCCGGTGAGCCGGGAGGCGTCGGGGCTGAGCGAGGCGAGCGCGGCTGACAGTTCGTCGGTGCCGGCCGGGCCCCACCCGCCTCCGGCCGTCAGCCGCCCGCGGACGGTGTGCGCGGAGCGGAGCAGTTCCGGCTCGGTGTCGGCCCAGGCCTGGGTGAAGAACTCCGCCCGGCACCGGTCGAGAAAGACCAGCAGACCGTCGCGGCAGCGCTCGGGGTCCCGCAGCAGCTCAGCGGCCAGCGCCCGCCGCTCGGCGGAGAGCGCGGCGACGGCATGGCCGAGGGCCGCCCGCTGCCCGGCGGAGTGCAGCAGCCGGGAGAAGTCAAAACCCCGGTAGCCGCTCACACAGGCGAAGGCCGTCAGCTCCGCGAACCGCGCGACCGGCAGCCCGGCCAGGCCCTGGAGCTGCTCGTCCAGCCCGCCGGCCACCGGCCGGGTGCCGCCCGCCGCCGTCCCGTCGAGCCCCGGATAGAAACCCCGCCAGCGCAACGCGGACCACAACGGGGAGAAGCGGTGGAGCCCGGCGCGGAGGGCACCGGACGCGCCGTCGGTGACCGCCGTGGCCCACTCCCGCAGCTGCGGATGGTGGGCGGACCCGGTCAGCGCGTGCAGACAGGCGGAGAGCTCCGCGAGCGGGGAGACCGCCACCGTGAAGGACCCGGGGCCGGCCCCCTCCAGGACGATGACGACGGACATGCCGGGAGTCTACGACCGGCCGGGCCTCTCCTCCCGGCCGGTGCGCAGCAGGTCAGACCGCCTCGGCGGCGTCGAACTCCGCCCGCACCGCCGACAGGAACCCCGGCTCGGTGAGCAGATCGAGCACCACCCGGGCCAGTCCGGTCGCCGCGATCTCCGTACGGTCGTGGGCGTACGCGGTGGCGGCCGCCTCCCGCATCGCCTCCGAGTGGCCCGGCGTCCCCCGCTCGGCGATCTGCACATACGGGTGGATCACCGGGAGGAGCTGGGAGAGGTTGCCGATGTCGGAGGAGCCGGCCGGGGTGGCCGGATCACCCGGCACGATGTCCAGGCCGAGCGCCCGCACGGTCTGCCCGAAGCGCTCCGCGAGCACCGTGTTGTTGCGGCGGTCCGCGTACATCGGACCGGTCTCGGACACCTCGGCCGTGGTCTCGGTGGCCATGGCCACTCCGTGCGCGGCCCGCTCGACCCGGGCGACCAGCGCCTCGGCGGACGCCGCGGTCCGGTCGCGGACGTACAGATCGACCGCGGCGTCGGCCGGGACGACGTTCGGGGCCTGGCCGCCATCCGTGACGATCCCGTGGATCCGGGCGGTGGGCGGCATGAACTGCCGCAGCGAATCAAGGGCGTTGAGGAAGAGCTGGGCGGCGGCCAGCGCGCTCCGGCCCTCCCAGGGGGACTTGGCCGCATGGGCGCTGACCCCGGTGAAACCGACCCGCAGATGTGCCGCCGCCAGGCCGTGCCGGGTGGTCAGCGACCGGTCCGCCGGGTGGAACATCACCGCCGCGTCCACCCCGTCGAAGACGCCCGCCCGCGCCAGCCGGATCTTGCCCGCGCCGCCCATTTCTTCCCCGGGGGTGCCGATCACCGCGACGGTCCCCGGGTGGTCGGGCAGGGCCCGGACCGCGGCGATCGCGGCGGCCGCACCGCCCGAGGCGATGAGGTTGTGCCCGCAGCCGTGCCCGATGCCGGGCAGCGCGTCGTACTCGGCGAGCACCGCGACATACGGGCCGGGCGTAGATCCCTCATGCGTGGCCACGAACGCCGTCCCGAGACCGCCGGCCGGCGCCGCCACCGCGAAGCCCGCCTCCGCCAGCCACTCGGTCAGCAGCTTCTGGGCGGCGAACTCCTCGAACTTCAGCTCCGGCTCGGCATGGATCGCCCGGCTGACCCGTTCCATACGGGGCCGCAGGGCGGCGACCTCGGCGGAGAGGGCACGGGGCGGGACGGCGGGGGAGGGGGCGGCAGCGGACAACGGGTCTCCTGGGTACGAAGGGCGGGGAGCGACGGGCTCCGGTACGCCGCTGCGCTCCGGTGCGGCGCAGGGCGCAGGCGCGTTCTCCCCCGACCCTGCCGTCCCGGCCGCTCCACCGGACCTCGATTACCGCGCCCCTGGTAACCCTGGTCAGACTGTCCCCGGCTGCTCGTAAGGTCGCCGCACCTCAGACCGCCACCGCCAGGAGGGCCGCCATGGCAGCAGTGGACACCACCGCCGTCGACCCCGTACCACCGAGATTCAGCAGGTTTCTGGGCGCGATCGAGCGCACCGGGAACCGGCTGCCGCATCCCTTCTGGCTGTTCTGGATCCTCCTAGCGGTCACCGCGCTGGCGAGCTGGGCGATGGCCGCGGGCGGACTGCGGGTCACCGAGCCGGGGACGGGCAAGAGCCTCGCCGTACGGACGGTGCTGTCGGCCGGCGGTGCCCGCGAGTTCCTCTCGATGATCGAGGAAAACTTCGTCACCTTCGGCCCTCTGGGCACCGTCACCCTGATCATGCTGGGCGTCGCGGTCGCCGAACGCGCGGGCTTCTTCGAGACCCTGGCCCGCCGGGCGCTCGCCCGGGTGCCCGCCACCTATGTGGTGCTGGCGGTGGCCCTGGCCGGTGCGCTGTCGAAATTCCTCTCCGACTCCGCCTACATCATCCTGATCCCGCTGGGCGCCATCGCGTTCCAGACCGTGGGCCGCTCACCCCTCCTCGGCATGATCGTCGCCTTTGTCTCCATCAACGCGGCCGGCGACGCCAATCCTCTGATCGCGCCGGGCGACGCGGCCTTCGCGGCGATGGCGACCGAGGCGGCGCGCACGGTGTCTCCGGACGCCGTGGTGCGCCCGACCGACAACATGTACTTCACCACCGTGTCGGCCGTCGTCCTGGCCCTGGTGATCACCTTCGTGGTGGAGCGTGTGCTGTCGCGCCGCGAGCACACCCTGGAGCCCGACGACGCCACGGCCGGGGCCGCCGGTGACGCCGTACGGCCCGCCCCCGGCCCCCGCGAGATCCGGGCACTGAAGCTCACGGGCTGGGCCGCCCTCGGCTACTGGGCGCTGATCGCGCTCGCCACGCTCCCACGGCACTCACCGCTGCGTGCCGCGGACGGCGCGGTCATCGCGTCCCCGCTCTTCGACCACATCGCGGTCTTTCTGGCACTGTTCTTCCTGGTCATCGGCCTGGTGTACGGCAGGCTCACGGGCAGTGTCTCGGCCGGCCAGGACGTACCGGCCTTCATGGCGGACGGGCTGCGCTCCATCGCACCGCTGCTGGTGATCTTCTTCGCGGTCTCGCAGTTCGTCGCGCTCTTCAAGTGGACGAACATCGGCACCTATGTCGCGGTCCGCGGTGCCGACGCCCTCCGTGACCTGGGTGCCCCCACCCTGGTCCTCTTCCTCGTCCTGATCGCCGCCGTCGCCGGTCTGAATCTGCTGATCACCAGCGGTCAGGCGCTGTGGGCCCTGGTCGCGCCGGTGCTGGTCCCGATGCTGATGCTGCTGCACATCAACCCGGCGACCACGATGGCGCTCTACCGGATCGCCGACTCCTGCACGAATTCGATCACTCCCATGAGCACCACCTTCATCCTCACGGTCGGCTTCCTCCAGACCCGTAAGAAGCAGGCCGGCATCGGCACCCTGGTGTCCTGCACCCTGCCGGTCGCGATGGCGATGCTGCTCGTCTGGACGGCGCTGTTCGTCGTCTGGTGGCTGCTCGGCATCCCCCTGGGACCGGGCGCTCCGGTGCGCTGACCCGAACGGCGGCACCCGCCACGGCCGGCACCGCACGGGACCGGCCACGCCGTTCGCGGGCCGACGGGGCGCGGGCCCGCCTGTCCCGGCATGCGGCCGGCCCGCCGGGGCGGGACCATTCCGCACGTGGCGCACGACAGGAACGCACCGGAGGGACGGGACGCCGGGGCGGGGGCGGCGCGGCGTCCCGAGAGCACCTCCGGCATCGACTACGCGGCGGTCTTCCAGGCACTGCCGGGCGCCATACTGCTGATCACCCCGGAGTTGGTGATCGCCGATGCCAACGAGGCGCTGCTGCGGCGGGCCGGCCGCGAACGCGGCCAGCTGATCGGCCGCTTCCTCTTCGAGGTCTTCCCCGACAACCCGGACGACCCCGACGCGTCCGGTACGCGCAATCTCCGGGCGTCCCTGGAGCGGGTGGTGGCCTCAGGGGCGCCCGACACCATGGCGCTGCAGCGCTATGACGTCGAGGCGCCCGGCCGGCCGGGCGTGTTCGAGGAGCGGTACTGGAGTCCGGTCAACGCGCCGGTGCTCGACGCCGACGGGCGGGTGCAGCTGATCGTGCACCGGGTCGAGGAGGTGACCGAGACCGTCCGGGCCGGTGCCGGGGACCGCGTCGGCGACCGGGAGCGGATGGCGGCCGAGCTCTACACCCGCGCCCAGGAGCTCCAAGAGGTCAACGAGCGGCTGCGGCAGGCCAATGACTGGGAGCGGGAGGTGGTGCTGGCTCTCCAGGAGGCGATGCTGCCGGCGCCACAGCCCGTGGGGCACCATCGCGCCGCGGTGCGCTACCACCCCGCGGTCGGTGCGCTCAATGTCTGCGGCGACTGGTACGACCTGGCCGAGCTGCCGGGGGACCGGATGGCGGTGGCCGTCGGCGACGTCGTGGGCAACGGTCTGGCCGCCGCCTGCGTCATGGGCCAGCTCCGCAGCGCGCTGAGCGCCGCCGCCCGGGTCGTCGCCGGGCCCGCCCGGGCGCTGGAGGTGCTGGGCATCTATGCGCGCTCGGTGGACGGCGCGGAATCCACCACCGCGGTGCAGGCCTTCATCGACTGGACCACACACACCATCGCCTACAGCAGCGCCGGCCATCCACCGCCGGCCCTTCTGCACCCGGACGGCACCGTGGAACTGCTGGACCGGGCGACCGACCCGCCGTTGGGCGCGCGGCCCGAGCATGTGGAGCGCCCCGAGGCGCGCGTGACCTTCGGCGACGACGCCGTGCTGGCCCTGTACACGGACGGTCTGATCGAGCGCCGCCGCGAGGACATCGACGTCGGTCTGGGACGGCTGGCCGATGCGCTCACCCGGCACCGCGGCGCCGATGCCGAGGCGCTCGCCGACGCGCTGCTGGCCGAGCTGCTGCCGCCCGGTGGGGCGACCGATGACGCGGCCCTTGTCATCATCCGGCTCTGACCAGGCCTTTCAGCGGTTCGCTTTACCGATTCATTGCCGCGACTGGAGCAATTCTTGGGGCCGTTGGAGTGGCTCTCCGTCGTGTCTGCAGGGTTTTCGGTGAGGCGCGGTACTCATCGAATGTCAGATTTCCTGCCACACAGGAGAAACGCAATGCGCAAGTTCATAGGCCGCTCCGTGGCCACCGCGGCCCTTGCCGCCGCTACCGTCCTCCCGCTCGCCGGCATGGCTTCGGCCACCCCGCAGGCGCCGGCCGCATCGTCAAACGGCGACCACCACGGTCGTCACCACCACGGTCGTCACCATCACCACCACTGGCACCACTGCCACCACAACGGCGGCTACAACGGCTTCAACGGCTTCGGCGGCTTCGGCGGCTTCGGCGGCTTCGGCGGTTACAACGGCTTCGGCGGCCACAACGGCTACAACGGCTGCGGCAACTACGGCTACGGCTTCGGGGGCTTCCCCTTCGGCCTGCTGGGCATCCTCTGACCGGCAGCAGCACTGACAGGCCGCCGCAGCCCTTGGCTGCGGCGGCTCGTCGCTGTCATGCCAGGGTGTCGGCCTCCTGCTCGGCCCGCCGGCGCAGCTCCTTCTTGTCCGGCTTGCCGGCATCGGTGAGCGGCAGCGCCTCGACGAAGGTGACCCGGTGCGGTTCGTACATCGCGCCGCGCTCCGCGCACACCATCGCGCGCAGCTGCTGTCCGTCGACGTCGCTGCCGGGCGCCCGTACCACCGCGGCGTGCACCCGCTCCATCCGGTCGGCGTCACGGACCCCGAACACCGCGCTCTGCAGTACCTGCGGGTGCGAGTTCAGCAGGTCCTCCAGCTCGGTGGTGTACACATGGCCGCCGACCACGACGATCATGTCCTTGAGCCGGTCGACGATGGTCAAGAACCCCTCGTCGTCGAGGAATCCGATGTCTCCCGTGTGCAGCCAGCCGTCCCGCAGCACCTCGGCGGTCAGCTCGGGCTGCTTCCAGTACCCCTTCATGATCATGGCGGAGCGCACACAGACCTCCCCGTGCTCACCGGCCGGCAGATCGCGGCCCGCCTCGTCGCGGATCGCCACCTCGACGTCGGGCAGCACCTTGCCCGCCGAGCGCAGCCGGTCGGGGCGCCGCGGGTCGTGGTCCTCCTGGGTGAGCACGCTGATGCCGCCGGCCTCGTTCTGCCCGTAACCCTGCATCAGCACCGGGCCGAACGCCCGTACCGCGTCGGCTATCCGGGCCGGGGACGCCTGGCAGCCGCCGTACGTCAGCATCCGCAGGCTGGAGGTGTCGGTGTGCGGTGCGTCCGGGTGGTCCATCAGCTGATAGAGCAGCGGCGGCAGCAGGAACATCTCGGTGATGCGCTCCTGGGCGATGGCCGTGAGCACCGTGCCGGGGTCGAAGTCGTCGAGCAGGACGACGGCGCCGCCCGCGTGCAGCGTGCTGTCGGCCATCATGCCCGCGGCGTGCGCGAGGGTGGTGCAGACCAGCTGCCGGCGCTCGAACTCCGGCTGCTGCGGCAGCACTCCGTGGAACCAGCGTGCCTGCTCGAAGGTGGTGCAGATGCCCTTCGGGTGGCCGGTGGTGCCGCCGGTGTGGCGGATGGTGCACACATCGTCGGGCCGGGCCCGGCTCGCGAACGGCTCGTCGGACTGTCCGGCCGCCAGCTCCAGCAGATCCGCGCCCAGCTTCGCGGGGCCGAGGACGAGGACGTCCGGCACCGGCGCCAACTCGGTGACCTCGGCGGCCCGTTCGGCATACCGCGGGTCGACGATCAGGGCCCGGGTCTCGACATCGCGGACGATGGCGGCCTGGGACTCGGCGGACAGCTTGTTGTAGAGGTGGTTGACCCGGGCGCCGATCAGATTGGCGGCGTAGCGGGCGGCGACGGCCTCGGGGAGGTTGCCGCTGAGCAGGGTGACGGTCGCTCCGCGGTCGACGCCCCGGGCGCGCAGGGCGCGTGCCAGGCGGTGGACCAGTGAGCGGAACTCGCCTGCGGTGACGCGGCGGCCCTGGTGGACCAGGGCCTCGCGCGCCGGGTCGGCGCTAAGTGCATCGAGGTTCTCCTCCACGTAGGTACGGAATGTCCGGGCGGCGATGGGCATGATTGCGGGCTTCCTCCTGACGCCGGCGGGTGCGTGCGGGCACCTGCGCCGGATGTTCGTTTAGTTGCCAGAGGCAACTAAAGTCAGGGTAGTCGCTGGAGATCAACATCTCCAAGCCGGACTTCCGGGTCAGGAGGGCGGGCGGGGCCACGGCGGCCCGCCGGCCTTGCGGCGTACGGCCACCGCCCCGGCCGCCCACCCCGGAACCCCGGCCGGAATCATCGCCCCGAATATCGTCAACACGGTCGCCCACCTGGGAATCACGGCGGATAATGCTCCCTCGCGCACGGGACGCGGATGCCCTGCGGATCTCGCTCTCCCTGCGGGTCCGTCCCGTGTCGAGAGATGATGGGGAGCAACGGAAGCACAGCGAGAACCGGCCGATGTACGGAGAGCGCCACGGCTGTCGGTCTGTGATGACCGGCGGAAGGAGTGCCTGGATGGGTGCGACCGACGCGTTCCCCGAAGGTGCTGCCCCTGTGGGGGCCACACCGGGGCAGCCCGGCGGCCTGCTGGACGTGCTGGGCGTGGCCGCGGTGATGCTGGACGCGGACGGACGGATCACCCTGTGGAGCCCGCAGGCCGAGGCGCTGTTCGGCTGGACCGCGGAGGAGGCGCTGGGCCGCCCCGCCGCGCAGCTGCTGGTCGGACCGGAGCACTTCGATCTGGTGCTGGGGCTGTTCTCCCAGGTCATGGCGGGCGGGGAGAGCTGGGCCGGGGTCTTCCCGGTCCAGCACAAGGACGGCAGCACCCGGCTCGTCGAGTTCCGCAACATGCGGCTGCTGGACGAGCGCGGTGAGTCCTACGCCCTGGGCATCGCCACCGACCAGGCCGTCCTGCGCCGGGTGGAGCGGGATCTGGCGCTGTCCGTCCGCCTGGTGGCCCAGTCGCCGATCGGCCTGGCGGTCCTGGACACCTCGCTGCGCTTCGTGATGGTCAACCCGGCGCTGGAGCGCATCAACGATCTGCCCGCCGACCAGCACATCGGCCGCGATGTCCGGGAGGCGCTGTCCTTCCTGGACACCGACACCATAGTGAGAAGCATGCGCGCGGTCCTCGACACCGGTACGCCACTGCTCGACCAGTACACCGTCGGCCGCACCGCCGCCGACCCCAACGCCGACCGGGCCTGGTCGGTGTCGTATTACCGGCTGGAGGACCCCCACGGCCGGGTGCTGGGGCTGGCCACCTCCGTCGTGGACGTCACCGAGCAGCACCGCTCCGCCACCGAGGCCGCCCGCGCCCGCCGGCGGCTGGCCGTCATCGCCGACGCCTCCGCCACCGTCGGCACCACCCTCGACGTCGACCAGACCGCCCACGAACTGGCCGATGTGATCGTGCCCGAGCTGGCGGACATGGCCGCGGTCGACGTCCTCGACGCCGTACTGGACGGCCGGCGCCCGACCTCGCTGTCCCGTGGCGGCCCGGCCCGCTTCCGGGCGCTCGCCGTGTCCGCGGCCTACTCCACCGAAGCCGTCCGGGCCGCCGACCCCACCGGCCAGATCGCCTCCTACGAGGCCGACCGGCTGATCACCCGGTGTGTGACCGAGGCCCGTCCGGTGCTGGTCCCGCGGGTGAGCGCGGACGATCTGCCGCATATCGCCGCCGACCCGCAGGGTGCCGCGCTCCTCGGCAAGGCCGGACTGCACTCCTACCTCGCCGTGCCGCTGATCGCCCGCGGTGAGGTCCTCGGCGCGCTGTCGCTGTACCGCGTCCGCAATCCGCTGCCGTTCGACGAGGACGATGCGGTGCTCGCCGTCGAACTGGCCGCCCGGGCGGCGGTGTGCATCGACAACGCCCGGTCGTACCAGAGCGAACGCCGTACCGCGCTCACCCTCCAGCGCCATCTGATGAACCACCGGCCGCCGCAGCCCACGGCCATGGAGATCGCCTACCGTTACCAGCCCGCCCAGGCCGCCAGCGAGGTCGGCGGCGACTGGTTCGACGCCATCCCGGTGGCCGGCGACAAGACCGCGCTGGTGGTCGGTGATGTGATGGGCAGCGGTATCAACGCCGCCGCCACCATGGGCCAGCTGCGCACCACCGCCCGCGCCCTGGCCGACCTCGACCTCGACCCCGCCGAAGTGCTCCGCCACCTCGACCACATCGCCGTCGGCCTCGACCCGGCCTTCGCCACCTGCCTGTACGCCGTGTACGACCCGCACCGCATGGAGTGCCGGATCGCCGTCGCCGGGCATCTGCCCCCCATCGTCGTACGGCCGGACCGGCCGCCCGAGTTGCTCGATCTGCCCACCGGCGCGCCGCTCGGGGTCGGTGGCGTCCCCTTCGAGCAGACCACGGTGCCGCTCCGCGAAGACGACCAACTGGTGCTCTACACCGACGGGTTGATCGAAACCCGGGACCAGCCCATCGACGCCCGCCTGGACACCCTCCTGGGACTGCTGGCCGCGCCCCAGCACGATCTGGAGGGGCTGTGCGACCGCCTCCTGGGGGCCCTGCGCGATGAGCACGACCACGATGACGTCGCGCTGCTCATCGCCCGTGTGCATGCACACAAGGACTGACGGCACGGGCAGCGGCTCCGGCGGGATCGGCCATGGATCCGGCGGCTCCCCACGGGGAATCCGTACCACTCGCCCGGACGCGGATTCCGCTTAATTTCCACGATGGATCATGAATAAGCGTTTAGAGAGGCTTCTAAGGCTGCGGATTTCGTTGCCAGAGAGCCTTAACGAGACCTTGACGTGAGTCGTCGGCAGGGGTTTTATTCGGTCACCGAAGCGGGGCCTTTTGGATGCCGGGTCCGCACCGCTTTGCGGTGCTCTTCCCCCAAGCGCCACCCCTCCTGCCGCCCAGCACCGATGGGATACGGATACCGATATGCCCTACACGCCTGTTGCCTCCGCAGCACCTGAGCGGGACACCCGAAGCGCGACGGAGGGGGACGCCTCCAGCACCCCCCAACTCACCCGGTCGATCGGTGTGGTCGGCGGCACGCTGCTCACGCTGTCCTGTCTGACCCCGGCGTCCTCGCTCTTCGTGATCGTGCCGGACTCCTTCGCCGGCCTGGGCACGGGCACCGCACTGACCATCGCCGTCGCGGCCCTGCTGTGTATCGGGGTGGCCTTCACCTACTCCGAGCTCGGCACCCTGATCCCCAGCTCCGGCGGCGAGTACGCCATGGTCGGCACGCTCATGGGCCGCCTGGCGGGGTGGCTGGTTTTCATACTCTCGCTGATCGTCGTCATGATCGTTCCGCCCATCATCGCCCTGGGCACCGCCGAGTACCTGGCGCCGGTCGTGCAACTGGATCCGCAGTTCACCGCCGCCGGCGTGATGCTGCTGGCCACCGCGATGGGCCTGCTCGACCTGCGCGCCAACGCCTGGATCACCGGCATCTTCCTGGTGCTGGAGGTGGTGGCCTGCGCGGTCGTCGCCTTCCTGGGCTTCACCCACACCCAGCGCTCGGCGTCCGTGCTGGTGAACCCCGTGATCGACGCCGGAGACGGAACCAGCACCGCCGTCACCGCAGGGCTCATCGTGACCGGACTGGCCACCGCGCTCTTCATCCTGCAGGGCTTCTCCACCGCCGTGTACCTCGCCGAGGAGATGGACAACCCCCGCCGCAACGTCTCCCGCACCGTGCTGTGGACCCTCGCCATCGGCGTGGCCGTCGTCCTGATCCCCGTGGTCGCGATCACCCTCGGCGCCCCCGACCTGAAGACGCTCGGCGCCGGTGACGTCGCCGGCATGGTGCAGGACTGGAGCAACTCGGGCACCGGCACCTTCGTCAGCCTCTGTATCGCCCTGGCGATCATCAACGCGGCGATCGTGATGGTGATCCAGAACTCCCGCGTGGTCTTCTCCTCGGCGCGCGACGCGGCCTGGCCGACCGCCGTCAACCGCGTCTTCTCGCACGTCGGCCGGCGCTTCGGCTCCCCCTGGGCGGCCACCCTCGCGGTGGGTGTCCCGGGCGCGGCGCTGTGCTTCGTCAACCTCGACACCCTGAGCGAGGTCACCGGGGTGGCCGTCGCCGCGATGTATGTCTTCGTCGCCCTGGGGGCCCTGGTCTCGCGCCGCGGTGAGCACAAGCACCGGCCGGCCTGGCGGATGCCGCTGTGGCCGGCGGTCCCGGCGCTGCTGATCGTGGTGCTGGCGTGGGTGCTCTCCCAGCAGAGCACCAAGAGCCTGGTCATCACGGGCGTCATCGTGGCCGTCGCCGCCCTGTACTGGGCGTGCTACCTCCGCCCGCGCCAGGAGACGCACTGGGTGATCTCGGTTCCCGAGGACGAGCAGGCCCCCGTCGAGAAGTCCGCCGGCTCGCTGCCCGCATAGAGCCGTAGAGGCCGTAGAAGGCCGCAGAACCGCCCGCCCGGAGCTTGTGCCCGGGCGGGCCTTCTTCGTTACCGGTCGGAGAGCCGGGAGAGCGCGAGCGCGTCCAGGAGGAGGCATACGTGGTCGACGGCGTCCCGCCCGGCGGGGCCCTCGGCCACCGGTGCGTCATCGAGCAGCCCGGCGGTTCCCCGCAGCAGGTTCAGCAGTCGCCCGGTCATCGCGGCAGCCGGTTCCGTGTGCGCAAGGACGGACCGGATCTGCTCGCCCGTGAGCGGCAGACCGGTTTCGAGGAAGCGGAACAGCGCCACGGCGGCACGCCGGTCGGCGTCGTTCGGCTTCCACAGTCCGAGCGCGTGGTGGTCGATGAGCGCGGCCGCCTCGGCTCGGATCTCCTCGGGAACATGCATGCCCACGAACGTCTCATACCGTCCCGACGGCCCGGATGACGCCCAGGGCACCCCCGGGGCCGCCCGAGGCCCGGCTCCGGGGTCCCGGTGAACCGGGCTGACCAGGCACGTTGCGCTGGCGCTGGACTCACCCGACCGGCAGCGCCCGATCAGGCAAGCGGCCCGGCCTGTGGGAAGAGTTACATGAACCATGCACGGCTTGGGTGATTTGTTCCCGATGGGGTGGCGACCAGTGGCTGCCGGGTATGTCCCCTTCATTGGAGAGGTTCGCATATGCGTAGTAGTGAAACCTACCCGGGGGTCTTCCCGCCCTCTGGCGCCCGGTCGCGGATCACGGGATCATCCTCGGACAGCCCGTGAGGCCGCCCGGCCGGGCGGGACACCGCGGACATGCCCTGGTGGCTGCTGCGCTCCGCATCGCGCAGGTCGCCCACCGTATGCGGGAGGTGTAGAAAGAGGACATGGCCGGACGCTACGGCCGCCCGCGTTCGGTTCTCAGGATGCGAACTGTCGCAGGCCAGGTCTTTCTCCTGCAGGTGGCGATCGTGGTGTTGCTCGTCGCCGCCGCCATTGCGGCACTTGTGCTGCAATCCCGGTCTGACGCAGACCGCGAAGCCCGCAACAGGTCCGTCGCCGTCGCTGAAGCCTTCGCGAACGCGCCGGGCATCGAGGCAGCGCTGAAGACCGCCCATCCGACCATCGTGCTGCAGCCGCGGGCAGAGGCCGCCCGCAAGCGCTCCGAGGTGGACTTCATCGTCGTGATGAACACCCAGGGCATCCGCTACACCCACCCCATCCCCAACCGGATCGGCAAGAAGTTCGTCGGCACCCTGCAGCCGGCGCTGGCCGGCCGCGTGGTCACCGAGAAGATCACCGGAACCATCGGGCCGCTCGTCCAGGCCGTGGTGCCGGTCTTCAGCCACAGCGGCCCGGACAAGGGAAAGGTCATCGGGCTGGTCTCGGCCGGGATCACCGTCAACCGTGTGAGCGGTGTCGTCGACGACCAGTTCCCGCTGCTGTTCGGCGCCGCGGCCGGCGTCCTGCTGCTCACCACCGGCGGCACCGCACTGGTCAGCAGGCGGCTGCGGCGGCAGACCCACGGCCTCGGCCCGGCCGAGATGACCCGGATGTACGAGCACCACGACGCGGTGCTGCACGCCGTCCGCGAAGGCGTGATCATCGTGGCCGGCGACGGCTGTCTGCTGCTCGCCAACGACGAGGCGCGCCGGCTGCTCGGCCTGCCGCCGGACGTCGAGGGACGCCAGGTCGCCGACCTCGGGCTCGACCCCGCCACCGCCCATCTGCTGGCCTCCGGCCGGGTCGTCACCGACGAGGTCCACCCGGTCGGCGACCGTCTGCTGGCCGTCAACCAGCGCTCGACGGACCAGGCGGGCGGACCGCCCGGCAGCGTCACGACGCTACGGGACACCACCGAGCTCCGGGCGCTGACCGGCCGGGCCGATGTGGCCCGCGGCCGTCTGAAGCTCCTCTACGACGCCGGTACCGAGATCGGCACCACGCTCGACGTGGTGCACACCTGCGAGGAGCTCGCGCAGTTCGGCGCCACCCGCTTCGCCGATATCGTCACGGTCGATCTGGCCGAGGACGTGCTGATCGGCGAGGAGCCGACGTCCCCCGGCGGCGCGGCCCTCGGGATGCGGCGGATCGCCTCCCGGGGCGCCCCGCCGGACAGCGGCCTCTACCCCGTCGGCAAGCTGATCCGCTTCGAGCCGGCCACCGCCCTCGGCGCGGGCCTCGCCAGTGGCAAAGCGGCGCTGGACGCGGATCTGACGGCGTTCGCCGGCTGGCATCTGCAGAGTCCCGAACGGGCCAGGAGGATCGTCCAGCACGGTATCCACTCGCGGATCGCGGTGCCGCTGCGCGCCCGCGGCGTCATCCTGGGCGTGGCCATCTTCTGGCGCTCGAACGAGCCCGAGCCCTTCGAGGAGGAGGACCTCTCCGTCGCCGAGGAGCTGGTCGCCCGTGCCGCGGTGAGCATCGACAACGCCCGCCGCTACACCCGCGAACACACCATGGCGGTCACCCTGCAGCGCAGCCTGCTGCCACGCGCCCTGCCGGAGCAGAACGCCGTCGAGGCCGCCTACCGCTATCTGCCCGCGCAGGCCGGACGCGGCGGGCTCGGCGGCGTCGGCGGTGACTGGTTCGACATCATCCCGCTGCCCGGCGCCCGGGTGGCGCTCGTCGTCGGCGACGTCGTGGGGCACGGGCTGCATGCCGCCGCCACCATGGGCCGGCTGCGCACCGCCGTCCACAACTTCGCCAACCTGGACCTGCCGCCCGACGAGATCCTCTGGCACCTCGACGAGCTCGTCACCCGCATCGACCAGGACGAGGGCGCAGAGGAGGCCGAGGGATCGGTCACCGGAGCCACCTGCCTCTACGCCATCTACGACCCGGCCACCGGGCACTGCACCATGGCGCGCGCCGGGCATGTCCAGCCCATGCTGCTGCGTCCTGACGGCACCACCGAGGTCGCCGATGTGCCCGGCGGTCCGCCCCTCGGGCTCGGCGGCCTGCCCTTCGAGACCTGGCAGGGGCAACTGCCGGAGGAGAGCCGTCTGGTGCTCTTCACCGACGGCCTCGTCGAGGACCGTGACCGGGACCTCGACGAGGGCATGGCGCTGCTGAGCCGCACCCTGTCCGATCAACCCGGCCGGACACCGGACGAGACCTGCGAGGCGGTGCTCAGCGCGCTGCTCCCGGAGCGGCCCAGCGATGACATCGCGCTGCTGGTCGCCCGCACCCGGGTGCTGGATACCGCGCATGTCGCCGACTGGGACGTGCCGCCCGACCCCTCGGCGGTGGGCCAGATAAGGGCCGCGGCGGTCCGCAAGCTGGTCGAGTGGGGCCTGGCGGAGGAGGCGTTCACCGCCGAGCTGATCCTCAGCGAGCTGGTCACCAACTCCATCCGGTACGCCGCCGGTCCCATCCGCGTACGGCTGATCCGCGACACCTCCCTGATCTGCGAGGTCTCCGACCGCAGCAGCACCTCACCGCATCTGCGGCAGGCGGCCACCACCGACGAGGGCGGCCGCGGGCTCTTCCTGGTCGCCCAATTGGCCGAACGGTGGGGAACCCGGTACACGACCAGCGGCAAGGTCATCTGGACGGAACAGGCCCTCACCGACCTGGATGTGGTCGCGGGGGAGGCCGACGGCGGGGATCCTTGAGCTGACGGATGGATGAGCTCGGGGGCTCCCAGTGCCCATAGGAGGCCGTGATGGACTACCCGCTGCTCAACGCATTCTGGACCATGTGCCTGATCTTTCTGTGGGTCATGTGGCTGATCCTGCTGTTCCGCATCATCGGTGACATCTTCCGCAGCCAGGACCTCAAGGGGTGGGGCAAGACCGGATGGCTGGTCCTGGTGATCCTGCTGCCCTTCCTGGGCGTCTTCATCTACGTGGTCGCGCGTGGTCACGGGATGAGCGAGCGGGAGATCGCCCAGGCCGAGCGGCAGCAGAAACAGCTGCAGGCCTATCTGCGGGAGACCGTGGCGACCGGGGACGAGACGGGCCGGCACGCGGACTCCCTGGCGAAGCTCGCCGAGCTGAAGAACCACGGCGACATCACGGAGGAGGAGTACCAGAAGGCCAAGGCGAAGGTTCTCGCCTGACCGTGCCTCACCCGCTTGTGGCGGTGCCCGTCCCTGCCTGCCCGACTGCTAATCTCCAATTGCGTGAAACGCGCAACTTGAGAATCGTCCCGCAACGGACGCAGGCAGACACCGGCAGACGACAGCAGGCAGAGGCGGGCAGTGAAGTGACCAGTGGGGAGCGCTCGGCCACCCGGCGCCGCCGCGAGCGGATGGTGGAGCTGCTCGGCGCCGGCGACATCAGCGTGCACGATCTCGCGGCGGAGTTCGATGTCTCGCTGTCCACCGTCCGCCGCGACCTGGCCACGCTGGCCGCCCTGGGCCGGATCACGCGCACCTACGGCGGCGCGGTCGACCACCGGGCGGTGGAGCGGTCCTGGCACGACAAGGAGCACGAGCAGCGCGGTGAGAAGGACGCCATCGCCCGCGCCGCGGCGGGGCTGGTCCGCAGCGGCGATGTCGTCCTCCTCGACGCGGGCACCACGGTCGCCCGGCTGGCCCACGAGCTGCGGGACCGTGCCGATCTCACCGTCGTCACCAACGGCCTGTCCACGCTGGTCGAGCTGGCGGACGCGGAGGTGGAGGTCGTGGTGCTCGGCGGCCGGCTGCGGCGCCCCAACGAGTCGCTGCTCGGCACCCGGACCGAACAGGCGCTGCGCCGGCTCACCCCGGACATCGCCTTCCTCGGCGTCGACGGTCTCGACCCCCGGCGGGGCATCAACTGCCCGGACCCGGAGCAGGCCGCGCTGAAGGAGACGATGGCCGAGTGCGCCCGGGCCTCCTGGGTGCTCGCCGACCACTCCAAGCTCGGCGGGGGAGGGGGCTTCCCCTACTGGGCGGCGATGCCGGCGGGTACGGGCCTGATCTCCGGGGGCGGAGAGCGGGAGCTGGCCTCCTTCACGGACGCCGGGTGGGCGGTGCACCCGGCCGCGGAGGCCCCCGAGGACGTCGTCGAGGGCGCCCCGTTGCACACCTCTTGACAGCCCGTTCGGCGAGTGACCACCCTGAATTGCATGAATCGCGCAATAAAAAGTGCGCGGTTCGGTCACTTCGGGGTCGGGGACGGCACCGAAGCCGACGGGAGGAGACCGTGTGGCCCAGGTGCTCGTCATCGGAGACGACCTCACCGGCAGCAATGCGACCGGCGCCCTCTATGCGCGACTGGGCCTGCGGGCCGTCACCGTCGGCGACCTCGCCCAAGTGGCACGCTACGCGGACCGGGTGGACGTCCTCGTCGTCAACACCGCGTCGCGGCACTGGACCCCCGCCCGCGCCTACGCGGCCGTCCGGGCCGCCGCCGAGACCGCGGGCGAGGTGCCCCTGGTCGTCAAGCGCGTCGACACCACCCTGCGCGGCAATCCCGGAAGTGAACTCGACGCGGTGGCGGATGTCCTCGCCGCCCGCGAGCCCGCGGCCCGGATCCGGACCCTGGCCGTCCCCGCCTTCCCCGACGCCGGCCGGAGCACGGTGGGCGGTCTGCATCTCGTCGACGGCGTACCGCTGACCCGGACGGCCGTGGCCAACGACCCGTTCGACCCCGTCCGGCATTCGCGGGTCGCGGCCGTGCTGGGCGCGCAGAGCGGACGCAGCACGGGCGAACTGGCCCTGGACGTGGTGGAGCGGGGCCCCGACGCGGTGGCCGCGGCATTGCGGGAGAGCCCGGCCGACATCGTGGTCTGCGACGCCACCGAGAACGCCCATCTGGGCACGGTCGCGGCGGCCGCGGCCCGCCTCGCCGCCGAGGACCGCATCCGCTGGATCGCGCTGGACTCCGGACCGTTCGGCGCCGCCCTCGCCGCCGAACTGGGCCTGCGGCCCGAAGGCGGCGCACCCGCCACCGTCCTGGCGGTCGTCGGCAGCGTCACCGACCGCACCCGCACCCAGCTCGCCCGCACGGAAACCGCGCTCGGCGCCCGCTGGGCGGACCTCGACCCCGCCGCCCCGGACCCCGGCCGGGTGCTGGCGGCACTGCGCGCGGCCGCGGCCGAGGGGGCCACGGTGCTCGGCGTCCGGGTAGCCCCCGAGCCGACGGGAGCCGCTTCCGTCCCCGATCCCGGCACCGCGGCCCGCATCCTGCGCGCGCTCGCCGAGATCGCCCGCCGGGCGGTCGCCGAGCTGTGCCCCGGCGGGCTGTACGCCTCCGGCGGCGATGTCGCCGCGGCGGTCACCTCCGCCCTGGGCGCCGACGGCTTCGCCATCGAGACCGAGGTGCTCCCGCTCGCCATCGCCGGACACCTGGTGGGCGGCCCCCACGACGGACTGCTCTTCGCCACGAAGGGCGGCCTGATAGGCGGCCCCGACGCCGCCCGCGACTGCTTGGAACACCTGCGCGCGGCCTGCACCCGCCGCACCCTCGGCCCCACCTCGATCGCGACATGAACACCGCACCCCGAAAGGCGGTCCCCATGACCGACCCTCAGCACGCGACCGGCCCTCGGACGGACCGGCACCGGCCGGATGCCGACGGCCCGTTGCCGCTCCTGGCCGTCACCCTCGGCGATCCCGTCGGGATCGGCCCCGAGATCACCGCCCGCACTCTCGCCGACCCGGCGACCGCCGCGCTCGCCCGCGGACTCGCCGTCGGCGACGCCGCCGTACTGCGCCGCGCCGTCGCCGTCTGCGGCCTGGACGTCGAGGTCCACGCCGTCGCCGCGCCCGGCGAGGCACGGTTCGAGCCGGGCACCATCGATGTGCTCGACCTCGGGATCGCCCCCGCCGACCTGCCCTGGGGCACGGTCGATGCGGTGGCGGGCCGCTCCGCCGTGGCCGCGATCGAGGCCGCGACCCGCGCCGCGCTGGCCGGTGAGGTGGACGGCATCGTCACCTCGCCGATCAACAAGGAGGCCATCTGGGCGGCCGGTTCGCAGCACCTCGGCCACACCGAGATGCTCGGCGAACTCACCGGCGCCGCACACTTCGACACCATGTTCGTGGTCCGCGGCCTCAAGATCTTCTTCACCACCCGCCATCTCGCCCTGCGCAAGGCGCTCGACCAGATCACCGAGGAGCGGGTCGCCTCGAGCATCCGTCACGCCGCCACCGCACTGCGCGTCTTCGGCCATGACGAGCCCCGGCTCGCCGTCGCCGCGATCAATCCGCACGGCGGCGAGGGCGGCCACTTCGGCGACGAGGAGATCACCGTCCTGCGTCCGGCGGTCGAGAAGGCGGCCGCCGAGGGCCTCGGCGTCGTGGGGCCGATCCCCGCCGATTCGGTCTTCCACCAGGGCCTCGAAGGCCGCTTCGACGGAGTGCTGTCGCACTTCCACGACCAGGGCCATATCCCCGCCAAGACCGTCGACTTCGACGGCACCGTGTCGGTCACCGTGGGCCTGCCGATCCTGCGGACCTCCGTCGACCACGGCACCGCCTTCGACATCGCGGGCAGCGGCCGCGCCTCGCACGGCACGATGGCCGCGGCTTTCCGCGCCGCCGCCGGTTTCAGCCGCTTCACCGACCGGATCCGGGCCGCGTACGGAACGGCGGCCGGCCGGTGACGGAGACCGGACCGCAGCCGATCCCGCAGTCGCCCCCGAACGCGATCCCCGCCAAGCGCTGGGCGTATGTCATTCCGGTCGCCGCGATCATGTACATGCTGGCGTATCTCGACCGGAACAATGTCTCCGTCATCCTCCCCTACATGCACGGCGACCTGGAGCTGTCCAATGCCGACAAGGGCCTGGTCGGCGGCATCTTCTTCGTCGGCTATGTCTTCCTGCAGATCCCGGCCGCGATCCTCGCCCAGCGCTGGAGCGCCCGGAAGACCGTCCTCCTCCTCATGGTGGCGTGGGGGCTGGCCGCGTCGCTGACCGGTCTCGTCCAGACCAAGTCACAGTTCTACGTGGCCCGGTTCGTGCTCGGCTTCTTCGAGGGCGGTGTCTGGCCGGCCGTGCTCATCCTGCTGGCCTCGTGGTTCCCGCTGCGAGAGCGGGCCCGTGCCAACGCGCTGTGGATGGCCTGTCTGCCGCTCTCCTCGGTGCTCATGGCCCCGCTGTCGGGATGGATGCTCGACCATGCGAGCTGGCGCTGGGTACTGGTGCTCCAGGGGGTGCCGCCCCTGCTGTGGGCGGTGGTCTGGTGGTTCGCCGTCGCCGACCGGCCCGACCGGGCCCGGTGGATCTCCCGCGCCGAGGCCGACCATGTGGAGCGCTCGATCGCCGCCGACGAGGCCGCGAAACCGTCGGCGGTCAGCGGCTCGTACCTGGATGCGGTCAAGCAGAAGTCGGTCCTCGTCCTCATCGGCGTCTACTTCTTCTGGATCACCGGCTTCTACGGCTTCAATCTGTGGCTGCCCTCGGTCATCAAGGAGCTGACCCATGACGGATCGCCGACCGAGGTCGGGCTGCTCACCGCGATCCCGTTCACGATCGCCCTGGCCGTGATGATCGCCAACGCCGCCTGGTCCGACCGCACCGGCAGACGGCGGCAGGCGGTGGCCGTCCCGCTCGTCGTGGGCATCGCGGCACTGCTGCTGGGACAGGCCGTGGACGGCGCGCTGCCCCGGATGCTGCTGCTGTGTGTGACGGCCGCCGCGGTCTATGCGCCGTACGGGCCGTTCTGGGCGATCCCCGGTCAGTTGCTGCGCTTCGAGGTGGTGGCCGTCGCCATGGGCCTGATCAACGCCCTGGGAAATCTCGGCGGGTTCGCCGGCCCCTACCTGGTCGGCTGGCTGACCGACGTCACCGGCTCCAGCGTGACCGGTTTCGCGGTGCTCTCCGGGTTCCTCGCGGTGGCTGTGGCGCTGGTGACGCTGGGCCTGCGCCCGAGCGCCCGCCCCGTGCGCCCGCTGTCCGGGCAAGCAGCGGAAGGGGCCTGACGAAGCGGCGTGTGATGCCCCCTCAGTTCCGCACCAACCCCCGGGCACGCCAGGAAGGGCGCCCCCGCCGGCACCATCCGGCGGGGGCGCTGCCGTTTTTCCTCAACGAGCGGTATCCGTACGCCGAGAGGGAGGTCTGCGGTGTGATCAGTTACTCCAACTCGCCCAATTCATGTTGTGTCAGGTTTTGGGAGGTTATGCAGAGGTGCATCCTGAAAAGGTCGATATACCCCTTTGATCCTCCCGAGGAGCAGACATGCGCATCCGCGCCGCGATCGCAGCCAGCGCCCTGGCCACCACCATCGTCATGGGCGGTGCGAGCGCCGCCCTGGCCTGCAACAAGGACCACAAGGACCACAAGGACCGTCGTCACCACCACCACTACAAGCACCACCACGGCCACGGCCACTACGGCTCCTGCTGGCTCTCCGCGGGTGTGCTCCACCACGTCGGCCCGGTCTTCAGCGAGGGCTGCGAGAAGGGCGGCTGGGGTTGGGGCGGCGACGACAAGGGCCACCGGAGGTAATCAAAGAGCTTTGCCGGCCGGTGCCGGCCGACGCGACCCACGGGTCCGTCGGCCGGCACCGGCGTCATGTGCGGGCCGCGCCCCGCGGTCTGTCCGGCGGGTCAGGTCCGGGACGGTCCCCGGCCGGGCTTGCGCGCGGTGAGCTCCGGCAGTCCGGACAGGGTGTGCAGCGACCTCAGGAAGCCGGCGCGATCGGCGGCCGGAAGCCGGTCGAGCAGCCGTTCCTCGCCTTCCTGGATCGCGGCCTGAGCCGCATCCCGAAGTCGTCGGCCCTCCGTGGTGAGGGACAGCAGACGCACCCGGCGGTCCTCGGGGTCCGGCTGACGGCGAATCAGTTCCCGTGCCTCCAGGTCGTCCAGGACGGCGATGATGCGGGTCTTGTCCGCCCGGATCGCCTCGGCCAGCGCCGCCTGCGTGCGGACCGGAGTTTCGTCGAGATACAGCAGGACCGTGTAGGCCCACATCGTCAGCCCGTGTGCGTCGAGGACCGGCTGCTCGGCCGCCATCAGCGCACGGCCCAAGGGCACGACCATCGCCGCCAGATCGGGACGGGCCGTCGGCCGCCCTCCGGATGTGGTGCCCCTGTCGGCTGCGTTCTCGGCCATGGTCAAGAAAATACCCGTTGACAATTCATGTGCTTGAGCTGATCGTAAGCACATGCATACGAATTCCGCGGACGCGTCGTCCGCCTCTCACCCGGACTTCGCCCACCTCCGGCGGCTCCATGCCCAGGCGGTCCGGGACAGCGTGGCCCTGATCCGCCGGGTGACCCCTGATGATCTGTCCCGGCCGACACCGTGCTCGGCGTGGACACTGGCCGAGCTGCTCGCCCATATGACGGCCCAGCACCACGGCTTCGCGGCGGCGGCGCTGGGAAAGGGACAGGACCTGGCGCACTGGTCGGTCCGGCCGCTCGGCACGGACCCCGTCGGGCTGTACACCGCCGCGGCCGAGCACGTCATCGCCGCCTTCGCGACCGTAGAGGGCCCGGACAGTGCCTTCGCCCTCCCCGAATTCAGCACCACCCGGACCTTCCGCGCCGTCCGCGCGATCGGCTTCCACCTCATCGACTACGTGGTGCACAGCTGGGACGTCGCCCGCGCCCTGGGCCTCGCCTACACCCCGGATACCGAACTCCTGCGGGCCGCCCTGCCGATAGCCCGTGCCGTCCCGGACGACGACTCCCGGCTCGCCCCGGGCAGCGCCTTCCAGCCGGGGCTGGCCACGGACGAGGACGCGGACACCCTGGAGCGGATCCTGGCGGCGCTCGGCCGCTCGCCGCACTGGCGCGGCCCGGAGGACGGCACGGCCACCCGCGACACCCGCAGCTGAGCGGCGCGGACGCGGCGGTCCGAGGCGCTCAGCTCTTGAGGAAGGCCAGCAGGTCGGCGTGGAAGTCGTCCTTGTACGAGCCGATCGCCGAGAGGCCGTGCGGTGCACCCGGGTAGATCTTGAGCGTGGCGTCCGGCACCAGCTTCGCCGACTTCTGGCCGGCGGCCACGAGGGGCACGATCTGGTCGTCATCACCGTGGATGATGAGGGTGGGGACGTCGAACCGCTTGAGGTCCTCGGTGAAATCGGTCTCCGAGAACTCCTTGACGCAGTCGAACGCCCCCTTCAGCCCGACCTGCATGCTCCACATCCAGAAGGCGTCGCGGATGCCCTGGGAGACGGCGGCCCCGGACCGGTTGGCACCGTAGAAGGTCTCGCTGAGGTCCTTGTAGAACTGCGAGCGGTCGCCTGCGACACCGGCACGGATCCCGTCGAAGACCTCGCGCGGCAGCCCCTCGGGGTTCGCCTCGGTCTTGAGCATCAGCGGCGGGACCGCACCGAGCAGCACCGCCTTGGCCACCCGGCCGGTGCCGTGACGGCCGATGTAGCGGGTCACCTCACCGCCGCCGGTGGAGTGCCCGACCAGCACCGCGTCCCGCAGGTCCAGGGCCTCCATCAGCTGCGCCAGGTCGTCCGCGTAGGTGTCCATGTCGTTGCCCTGCCAGGGCTGGCCGGAGCGGCCGTGCCCACGGCGGTCGTGGGCCACCGCACGGTATCCGTGGGCGGCGACCAGGTGCATCTGGTCGTCCCAGGCGTCGGCGTTGAGTGGCCAGCCGTGGCTGAAAACGACGGGGCGGCCGGTTCCCCAGTCCTTGTAGAAGATCTCCGTGCCGTCGGTCGTGGTGAGGGTGCCCATGAGGTGGTCGGTCCTTTGCTGTCGTTCACCGGCGTACGGAATGCGGGCCGCGGGGGCGGGGCCGGGGAGGGGATGGCTGGGACGGCGTGCCGGTCTCAGCGTTTCCGTCCGCCGCCGGAAGAGCGTGCCCGGAGAGGCAGGGGAGTGAGGGCGGCCGACCATCCGGGTGGCGCCCGGCCGTGCCGTGCATCCGGGCGGTGCGGGCGCGGCCGGGGCGCTCTGGACGGGCCCGGGGCCGTGCCCTAGCGTCAACAGCCGGCTATGCACCACCGTCCGAGCCCGATCTCCGCTCAGGGAAGCCGAGGACGTGTTGTGACCACCCTCCCGCAGCCGCCCGACATCCTGTCACCGGAGTTCGCGGCGGACCCCTATCCCGCGTACCGCATCCTGCGTGAGCACTACCCGCTGTTCCACGACCCGGGCACCGGCAGCTTTCTGATCTCGCGGTACGAGGACGTGGCACGGGCCTTCCGCGATCCGGTGTTCACCAGCGACAACTACGAGTGGCAGCTCGAACCGGCGCACGGCGGCCGGACCCTGCCCCAGATGAGCGGCCGCGAGCACGCCGTACGCCGGGCCCTGGTGGCCCCCGCCTTCCGGGGCCGGGAGCTGCGGGAGAAGTTCCTGCCCGTCATCGAGCGCAATGCACGGGAGCTGATCGACACCTTCCGCGACGCGGCGGAGACCGATCTCGTGGCGCGGTTCGCGACCCGCTTCCCGATCAACGTGATCGTCGACATGCTCGGGCTGGACCGGGCCGACCACGACCGCTTCCACGGCTGGTACGCATCCGTCGTCGGCTTCCTGTCCAATCTGGCCCAGGACCCCGAGATCGCGGACGCCGGTCTGCGGGCCGCCCGGGAGCTCGCCGCCTACCTGCTTCCGGTCATCCAGGAACGGCGGGCCGCCCCCGGCGACGACCTGCTCTCCACGCTCTGCACCGCCGAGGTCGACGGCACCCGGATGAACGACCAGGACATCACGTCGTTCGTCAGCCTGCTGCTCGCTGCCGGCGGTGAAACCACGGACAAGGCCCTCGCCGCCCTCTTCCGTAATCTGCTGGCCCACCCGGACCAGTTGGCCGCCGTACGCGCCGACCGGTCGCTGATCCCCGCGGCCTTCGCCGAAACCCTGCGCTACACCCCGCCGGTCCAGATGATCATGCGTCAGCCCGCCGCCGAGGTGACCCTCAGCGGCGGCACCGTCCCCGCGGGGGCCACGGTCACCTGCCTGATCGGCTCCGCGAACCGCGATGAGCGCCACTACGCCCGGCCCGACACCTTCCATGTCCTCCGCGGCGATCTGACGCCCGCCACGGCCTTCAGCGCCGCCGCCGAGCACGTAGCCTTCGGGCTCGGCCGGCACTTCTGCGTGGGTGCACTCCTCGCGAAGACCGAGGTGGAGGTCGCCGTCAATCAGCTGCTCGACGCGTTTCCCGCCATGGACTTCGCGGAGGGTACGGCGCCCGCCGACGCGGGGGTGTTCACCCGCGGGCCGGAGCGGCTGCGGGTGCGGCTGGTGCCGGGGGACGACGGAGTGCGGGCGCACGGGGCTTGACGTTCCGTCACGTTCACCGCCGCCGAGGAGCTTGCCCGGCCGACGCCTTCACCGCCCGGACACGGCGAGCTCGACGAGGTAGCCGACGAACCTGAGAGCGTCACGGTCGGGCGTCCAGCCGTCGGCGGACGACAGGGCGGTGAGCGTTCCGGTACCCGGCACCGCATACCGCGTCCCGACCGGGTCGCCGGGACGTGGTGCGTACCGGCAGTGCACCGCGCTGATGGCGGTGACGGTGGCGACCGTGGGGGCGGCCCCCTCCGCGGCCCCGCCGTGATGTTCCTCGGCGGCGTCCACCGTCTCGGCGGTCTCGGCGCCGAGGACGTCCGTCAGCCACTCCTTCTTCGTGTCGGTCAGTGTCCACGACACCTGTGACCCGATGCGGAACGGGTCGCCGCAGCACTGCATTTGCCAATCGTCCAGCCAGACCGTGAGGTTCATCCTGCGATTCTGCCCGGGGTGGCGGGCCGACGGCATGCGGTGCCCGGGACCGGTCAGTCCTCGTCGGCCGGCGGGTGCAGAAGTACGTAGAGGCCGACGGCGACGGCGAGCACGATGACACAGCCGGAGAAGGCCAGGCCCGCACCGCGCAGGCCCAGCACCAGCGTGAGCGCACCGACCCCGACCACCGGCAGCGAAATGCCGAGATAGGCGACGAGGAAGAAGGCCGAGATGGTGCCGCCGCGGTGCTCGGGCGGTGCCGCGCGGCCCACGGCGGTCAGCCCGGCCCGGAACGCCAGGCCCTGGCCGACGCCGCCGCACACCGCGCCGATGACCAGGAGCGGCAGGGAGGTCACGGCCAGCGAGGTGGCCACGAGCAAGAGGCCCACCACCAGCACCAGACAGCCGCCCGGCAGGGCTCTGCGGACACCGATCCGTTCCGTCAGGGACTGCCCGGCGGTGGAGCCCAGGAACACCGTGAAGACGATCAACCCGGCAACGGCCAGGTTGTGCACCCCGAGAGTCTCGCCGACGAAGCTCGGCGCCACCGCGGTGAACAGCCCCAGGAGGGAGAAACCGGCGAACGCGGCGACGGCCGAGGGGGTGAAGACGCCCCGCACTTCGGGCGGGAGCCGAAGGCCCTGCGGCCGCAGCTTCCGGGGGCGGTGCGGATGCCCGACGGTCTCCGGCAGGAACCAGGTCACCCCGGCCGCCCCGGCGACCAGGAGGAGATGCACCAGGAACGGCAGGACCAGCGGCCACGGCGCGTACTGCGCCAGCAGCCCGGACAGCAACGGGCCGCAGCCGAGGCCGCCCATGTTCGCGGCGGTGGCGGCGAACCCCGCATGCGCTTCCTGGCCGGGCCCGGCGAGCTCCAGCACGGCCGCCGTGGCGGCGCCGCTGAACAACCCGGCGGCGAAGCCGGACAGCACCCGGCCCAGCAGCAGCATCGGCAGCCCGCCCTCGAACACGAAGCACAGCGCGCTCGCCGCCGACAGACCCAGCGCGCACAGCAACACCGGCCGCCGGCCCACCTCGTCGGAGACATTGCCGGCCAGGAGCAGCACCGTGATCACGCCGAGCGCGTACACGGCGAAGACCACGGTCACCATCAGCTCGGAGAACCCGAGCTGTGCGCGGTAGAGCCCGTACAGCGGGGTGGGGAGTGTCGTACCGGCCATGCCGACGGCGAACACGCCGGCCGCTGCCGGATAGCCGAGCCGCCGGGTCCCGCCCGTGCGATCGATGATCATGGCCTCAAACGTAGGCTCCCGCCGCCACCCCGTCGAGGACCACTGGAGGGACCCCGGGCCGGGAAACGGACGAGCGTGGTGCCCCCCCACCGACCGCGGGGCACCACGCTGCGCCTTTCCGGGGGGATCAGTGCTTGGCGGAGGGCGTGTTGGAGGCCTTCACATTCACGGCCGCCCAGGCCTTGTCCACCGTCTTGTACTCGGTGCTCTTGGCGCCGTACAGGTCCTTGGCCGCATGCAGGGTCGCGGTCCGGGCGTCGTGGAAGTCGGTCGTGGAGACCATGTACCGGGTGAGCGCCCGGTAGAAGATCGCCGTCGCCTTGTTCCGGCCGATGCCGGTCACCTTGGAGCCGTCATGGGTGGGGGAGTTGTAGGCAACGCCGCCGATGGTCTTCTTCCCGCTGCCCTCGGCGAGCAGGTAGTAGGCGTGCGAGGAGACACCGGAGCCGGCGTGCACCTCGGTGTCGTAGGACGCCTTCGACCAGTAGTCGACCGCGCCTTCGAGCTTGTCGAGGGACGGCTTGTCCAGACGACGCAGGAACTTCTGGTCGAGGCCGAGCTTCTCGCCCAACAGGTAGTTCGGCGGGTTCTTCGGGTTGTTGGTCGAGAACTCGACCGCGCTGCCGAAGATGTCCGCCAGCGACTCGTTGAGCGAGCCGGGCTCGCCGAACTGGTTGCCCTCGATGTCCACCCGGGTGGGCTGGAGGTTGGCGGTCGCGTCGACGACGCCGTGGGAGAGCTCATGGCCGGTGACGTCCAGGACGACCAGCGGCTTGGTGAACGTCCTGCCGTCACCGTCGCCGTAGAGCATGCAGCCGCAGTCGGGGGACCAGAAGGCGTTGCCGACCTTCTTGCCGAAGTGCACCAGGGCGCGCGCCCCGCGGCCGTCGTTCTTGATGCCCTTGCGGCCGAAGGCCTTCTTGTAGAAGTCCAGGGTGCTGGCGATGCCGTACTGGGCGTCGACGGCGGCGGTGGCCCGGTTGCTCGTGGTGCCGTTGCCCCAGCGGTTGGTGGTGCTGGTGAACGCCTTGCCGCTGCTGAACTTCTCCAGTTCCTTGTCGCCGGCGTCCCGGGTCTCGGTGTTGCCGCGGGTGGAGTCCTTCAGGGTGAAGGACTTCTTCGCGGTCTGGGTGGTGGACAGCGGGACACTGCCGACGAAGAAGGACGCGCCGGTGCCCTTGGCCGCGGCCGGGAAGCCGGCGGCCTTCGCCGCCTTGCCCGTGGCGGGCGCGGCGGGAGTGAACAGTCCGGTCGCGGGGTTGAGCCGCTCGCCCCGCGCGCGCAGCTTGCGCTGGAGGGCGGGCGACAGGAACGAGTCGTCGGCCTGGACATTGCTGAGCACCGTGCCGGACGCCGCGTCGAGGACGACCGTACGGACGCCACCGGACTCGGCGGTGCCGCTGTCGGCCACCTCGACCTGATAGGCCAGCGTCGTGCGGCCGTTGCGGGCGTCCACGACCAGTTCGGCGTCGCCGGCCCGGCCCTTGGCGACGGCGGCGGCCTTCGTACGGGCCTCTCCGGCCGACAGCTTCGCGTCCGTGCCGCTCATGTCGACCTGGTGACGGTAGGCCCGGGTCACGCCCTCGTACGCCGACTTGGCGGTCAGGTGGACGACGAGGTCGCCGCCGAGCACCGGCATTCCGCGGTGGGTCCGTACGAAGCGGACATGCTGCCGGCCGTCCGGGTCAACGAGCGTGTCGGTGGCTTCGAGGGTGTCCTTCTTGCTGACTCCGGTGGCCGAGGCGTGCGCGAATGCGGCGGCACGGGCCGCGTCAACGGCCTTCTGAGAGGCGGGAGTTGAGGAGTAAGCAGCGACCGGCGAGGCCGGAGGGGTCGCGGAGGCACTGCCCGCCACACCCGCCGTCAGGGTGGCGGCCGTCGTCACGGCGACCGCGATGGCCAGGCGGTGTCTGCGTATGTGGGGTCTACGCACTGATGTGGGTCCTTAGCGCTGCGGGGGCGGTCGGCTGGCCAACCGCCCGTACGCGCGGTGCTGTTGTGCACCACGGGGGCCGCGGGGCCCCGCGCAAACCCTGGTGTGTCTGGCATGGGCATGTAAAGCGAAATGATCAGTAATTGAGATTCGTGGGCGAAATTTAACAATTGGTCAGCTTTAAGTAGCCAACAGGTGACCAACTGTGGTCCACCTGAGGAGACATGGGGTGGCGCGAAATGGTTGCCCGGAAAGTGAGCGGAACTCTGGACTGCTACAGGGGCAGGCTCGACCCGCCCCGAACGGTCCTCACCGCGGGCCTGTTGGTCCGCGGTGGGGGGTGCTGCCGGTGCGGCCTGTCCCGCAATTGGTCTCCCGGAGCAGGGGCGCGGATCACCGAGTAGGCGTTTCAGTGATGGCTGTTGCGTGCCGGGGCTGGTGATGGGCTTGAGGACTGCCGCCTCGCGTCAACGAATGTTGGCGCACCCTCATCCCGTCGACCTATGTTGACGGCATGGGTAATCAAGTGCTGCTTGCCTGCGGGATGGCCGCAGGCCCTCTAGCGGTGTGTTCTTCACGGCGACGGTGGCGCTGGCCGATGCCGCGTTCAGGCAGCGTCAACGCTGGGCCGACCTCGGCGGGCTGATCCAGCGCGTCTCACTCACTGTCGGCTGGACCTGGCAGACGCTGCTCGCCGTGCGCATCCTGCACACCTGACGGTTGCCCCGTATCTCTTCACGGGTGGGATGAGTTCGTAAGGGCCGACCGTGGCGCCTTCCGCTGCAAGCGATTCCGCAAGGGCGCCGTGCTCATCGTGGACGGCACTCGGGGCCGCGGAGGCCACGTCCCACCCGAGGCGTTGATCGTTTACGGGGCAACCCTTAACCGGAGCCGGCACCGACCGGGCCGGGTCAGGGCGATGCCCTAGTGATGGAAGAGTTCCTCAAGGGAGGCGTCGGCTCGCTCTCCGCCGCGTACGGCTTCGACGACGGCCTGGTGGAAGGTGCGGCTGGCCTCTTCGGAATCGCACGGGACGGGGCTGCCGGCCATGGTGTACCAGTCCGATGACCCGGTGTATTGCACAGCTACATGGGCCAGGTTCTCCGACCAGGTCGTGTGAATGGTCAGGTCTCCGTTGATCACGCCGATCTCCGCGGTGCGAACCGCGCCAGGTAGGGCGTGGATCCCCACAGTGGTCCAAGATGCCCAGGTCATGATCACCCCTCGGCGGCAAGGGCCCCGGCTGGCGGCCGGGCGCGGTGTCTCAAGTTTGGCACCTGAGGTGCGCCCGCGCACCGCATGCGGTGCCACGGATTCCGCATGGGGCGGCAGAGACCGGGCCGGGGCCCCGTAGCCGGGCCGGTCCCGCGGCTCCGGACCGCAGGCCGCCGGTCCGCTGCGCGGCGCTCAGCCCGCCTCCGCCGGCCCGTCCCCGGTGAGGTAGGCGTGGAGGGCGCCGGACCCTTCGAGCATCGCGGTGGCGCGCCGGGTGAGCTCGGCCTGCCGCGGTCCGAGCGCGGTGCGCAGGGCGTCGCTGCTGCCCGCGTGATGGAGATCGTCGAGTACCGGCCGAATCCGGTCCAGGGGATAGTGGCTCTGCCGGAGCAGGGTGATCAGCCGCGCGTCCCGGACGTCGGCGGCGCGGTAGCTGCGGTACCGGGTGCCCGGGTCCCGCCGTGGCGCAAGGAGGCCGGCGGACTCCCACCCGCAGGGCAGAGGTACGCACCCCCAGGAGGGCAGCCACCTCCCCGATCCGCAGGCCCGATCGCGGCACCGCCGAGTCGTCCGGGGCCTGGCCCGCGAGCGCTTCGAGCGCCTCACTCGCCGCCTTCAGGGAGAGCCGCTGTTCATGCAGTGCCGCATGACCGGCGTCCACCAGCGCCAGCGCCCGGCCGAGGTCCTTCGCATGCACGGCCTGCATGATCGCTTGAGCGGTGCCCGGGCCGTATCCCCGCGTGAGCACCCCGTACGTGAGCAGCGCGCGACGGTGGCGGGAGCCGAACGTGCGGTAGCCGGAAGGGGTGCGCGGGGCCGGCGGCAGGATGCCCGCGTCCGCATAGTTGCGGATCAGCTGGGTGGAGACCCCCGCCATACGCGCCAGATCGACCGGGCGGAGCCCCGCTTCCGTACTGCCCATCGGCCCGTCCTCCCCCCCCGGAAGGTTCTTCAAGAATTTGAAGGTTATCCGTTCCGGGCTGCGCGGGAGCGACTGATTTCTCAGTTCACAGCCGTATCCAGAGCCAGGAATCCCTGAAAACCCTCAATCCAGAGCAGGGAGAAACTTGAAGGTGTGGAAAGTGAAGGTGTGGTGGCCGGCGCCTGGGCGACCGACGCAGTCTGCGCTCCGCGGGCGCTGTTCGCGCCGAGGTCTTCCCCTTACCTGCGGGACCGTGGGTCACTTGCGGGACCGTGGGCGCGCATCGGTCACCGTCCGCGCCCGGCCACCACCGGGCAGCGCGGCACTGTGCCCGGCTGTCCAAGTGCTCTGCCGGCGCCGGGACTTGGGTCACGCTGTGCTGACCCAACCGGCCTGGTGAGTCGGCCGCGTCGCGCACGGGAGGCGCTTCCGGCCGTACCGGAGCTCAGTCGATGGCCGGCTCAGTCGATGACCGTATGGAAGAAGGTCACGGCGGCACCGAAGGCGGCGCCGCCGACGAGGGTGGAGGAAGCCGGGGTGCCGCCATTGAAGAAGGTGAGCACACCGGCGCCGATTGCGGTGAGGGCGCCAAGGAGGAAAATAACGGCGGCGCGCTGACTCAGCAGGGTTGATCTGTTGTCGGACACATCAACTCCGATCTGCGCGGGAGCGATGGATCGCTCGGTGCGGATGCTGATGCTCTGACTGATCATCTCATCTCCCACCCCGGATTTTCGGCAGCACACGACGAAATTCCCAAAGGGCCGGGGAAAAGACGCAATGTGGCGGCGGGTGCGGAGTGATGACGGAGATTTACGGCAGTCGTCGCACGCCAAGGCAGGGCTTGGTGTGTCAGTCGGTCCGGTAGGGCAGAAGGGCGAGGTCCGGGCGGGACGGCCGGGTTTCGGTGAGGCGTGCTGTCGCCGGGCTGGTTGCGTCCGCGAACAGTCTTCGGCCAGCCGCGGTCCCGCAGCCCGCAGTCCGTCCTGTGCTTCAGTGGTCGGGGCTGCTCCCACTACGGGGGATCCGCATCCGGCCCTCCCTCTGCCGGGTGAGGGCGAGGACCGCCATATCGTCGTCCCGCGGCCCACCGGTCCAGCGCTCGACGTCCCGCACCAACTGGTCGATCACGTCCTGTGGCCCCCGGAACGGGCCCTGGCTCGCCAGCTGTGTCGCGGGATCATAGAACCGTCCGGTACGGTCCCGGGCCTCCGTCACCCCGTCGGTGACCAGCAGCAGCGTGCTGCCCACCGGGAACGGCCGGTCGGCGGGGCAGGTCCGTTCCACTCCCAGTGTGCCCATCCCCAGCGGAAGCCCCGGATCACCGGCCTCCAGGACGCGGACCTCGTCGTCGTGGCAGAGATAGGGCGCGGGGTGGCCGCAGTTCAGCAGCCGCAGGCCCGCGGCCCCCGGGAGGACTTCGCAGAGCAGGGCCGTGATGAAGCCCTCCAGCCGGTCTTCCTCGGAGGTGTGCTCGCTCTCCCGCAGGAGGGCGCGCTCCATCCGGTCGGCCAGCGTCGCGAGGTCCGGCTCCTCCTCGGCGGCCTCACGGAACGCACCCAGCAGCACCGACACCGCGCCCACCGCGCCCAGTCCCTTGCCGCGCACATCGGCGATCAGCAGCCGGACGCCGAACGGGGTCCGCTGGACGGCATAGGCGTCGCCGCCGATCCGGGCCTCGCTCTGTGCGGCCTGGTAGCGGGCGGCGATCGAGAGCGGTCCGATGCGTTCCGGCGGTGCGGGCAGCACGGCACGCTGGGCGGCCTCCGCCACCGAGCGCACCACGTCCAGACGGCGTCCGTGCCGGGCGATCACCCGATTGACGCCGACCCCCATGAGTGCGGCGAAGACGGTGTTGATGAGCTCCAGATAGCCGACGATGTCGCCGGCGGTGCCGTCCTTCACGGTCAGCGCGAAGACACCGCCGACGATGGCGGCGCCGATCGCCAGGGTGTGCCGCAGGGAGAGCAGCGCACCGGCCGTCACGCTGGCCGCCGTCAGCATCGGGTCGCCCCAATAGTCGGCCGGCGAGAACGCGTCCCAGACGAGCCCTCCGGCGACCAGGACGCTCGGAGCGAACTCGACGTATCGGGGCCATCGGGGGGAGAGGGAGGGCATAGGCATTCCTGACCAGCTGTCCATGTCGGCTAGCAGGAATATGCCTGTTTTGTGCTGTTTTATACCGCAGTCGTCGCGGGCGTCGCCGTGGCGCCCGGTCAGGGGGCCGCACGCGGTGCGCCGGGGTGTGGCGCACCGGGATGCCGCCCGACGGTCCGGACGCCCCGCAGCCGTGTCACCCCTTGGTCGCGAGCCGGGCGTAGGCGCGGACATCGGCGTCCGGGTCGTCGGCGACCGTGGCCAGTGCCTGGCGGGCCTCCGCGTGACCGGAGTGCGCACGCAGGGCGAGCACCGCCGCCTTGCGCACATCCGCGTGCCCGTCGGCGAGCGCGGAGCGCAGTGCGGCGACGGCGGGGTCGGGGCCGGCGGCGGCCAGGGCCGTGGCGGCACCGGAGCGGACCTGCCAGGCCGGGTCGCCGAGCGCCGCGACGGCCGCCGCGTCATAGGGCGGCGGGCAGCCGGTGGTGGCCAGCGCCGCGAGCGCCGCGGCCCGTACGAGGAGGTCCTCGTCGCGGAGCGGCACCGCCAGGTCCCCGGGGCCGCCGACCGTACCGAGTCCGTGCGCGGCGGCCACCCGGACCTCACGGGAGGGGTCCTGGGCGGCACGTCGCAGAGCGTCCGCGGCGTCGACGGAGACCAGGGCGCGGACGGCCTGGAGGCGTACGTCCACGGCGGGGTCGGTGAGTGCGGTGGCGAAGAGGGCCCGGTCGCCGAGGCGGAGCGCGCGCAGCACCTCCACGGCCGCCGACCGGACGACCGCGTCGGGCCCGTGCGCCGCGGCGGCCAGCGGTGCCCGCAGACCGGGCTCCGGCGGGAGGACCTCGATCAGCTCACGCAGTGAGGCACCCGCGGCCGCCCGTACGGCGGGGTCGGAGTCGGCGAGGGCGGTGGCGAGGGCCTGGCCCGTGCCGGGCGGGACGGTTTCGGTGAGCGTGTCGACGGCGGCGCGCCGTACGGCCGGGTCGGGGTCGGTGAGGTACGGGCGCAGCGTCGGGAGGTCCGGCGGGGCCTCGGCGAGGGCGAGGAGTTCGAGGATGCGGGGAGAGGTGCCGGCACCGGCCCCGGGTGTGGTCCCGGCCGGGGCGCCGGCCTCGGCCGCCGCCCCGGCCGCTGCCGGAGCGCTCACGGCTGCCGCATCCGCCCCCAGGGACCCCACCGGCGGCGTATCCCTCGGTCCCGCCGTCGCGACCTGCTCCGGATGGATCTCGCCGAGGAAGCGGGCAGCGCCGCCCACGGGGTGGTACTCGTCGACCGGGACGAGGTACGGCGCCACCGGGCGGGCCGTGAACTCCATCCTTCCCGTCGCTGATTTCCGCAGGTCGAGGTGGTGCAGCCACTCGGCGTCATCGCTCTGAGGGTGGTCCGTGCGCGCGTGGTAGAGGCCCCAGCGGGACTCGGTGCGGGCCAGTGACGACCGGGCGGCCATCTCGGCGCAGTCGCGGATGAAGCTGACCTCGGCGCAGCGCATGAGCTCGTGCGGGGTGCGGGCGCCCATCCCGGCGAGGTCGGTGTGCATCCGCGCGAAGTGTTCGACGGCCAGAGACAGCCGGGCGCCGCTCTTGGGCGGCGCGACATAGTCGTTGACGAAGCGGCGGAGCTTGTACTCGACCTGAGGCTGCGGCGGGCCGTCGGGGTTCCGCAGCGGCCGGTAGATCAGTTCATGGGCGTCCCGCAGCTGGTCCGCGGGCAACTCGCCTTCGTACGCCCGGTATTGGGCCGCGTCCGCGCCCGCCAGGTCACCGAAGACGAATGCGCCGATCATGTAGTTGTGTGGGACACAGGCCAGGTCCCCGGCCGCATACAGGCCCGGCACGGTGGTGCGGGCGTGGTCGTCGACGCGTACCCCGGACGCCGAATGCCCGCTGCACAGGCCGATCTCGGAGATGTGCATCTCCACGTCATGGGTGCGGTAGTCGTGGCCGCGCCCGGCGTGGAAGGTGCCGCGGGTGGGGCGCTCGGTGGTGTGCAGGATCGTCTCCAGGGCGGAGACGGATTCCTCCGGGAGGTGACTGAGCTTCAGATAGACCGGGCCGCGTTCGGAGGCGACCTCGGCGGCGAACTCCGCCATCATCTGTCCCGACCAGTAGTCGGATTCCACGAACCGCTCGCCGTGCCGGTTGACCTGGTAGCCGCCGAAGGGGTTGGCGACATAGGCGCAGGCCGGGCCGTTGTAGTCCTTGATCAGCGGGTTGATCTGGAAGCACTCGATGCCGGTCAGTTCGGCGCCCGCGTGGTACGCCATGGCGTAGCCGTCACCGGCGTTGGTGGGGTTCTCGTAGGTGCCGTAGAGATAGCCGGAGGCGGGCAGGCCGAGGCGGCCGCAGGCACCGGTGGCGAGGATCACCGCGCCCGCCCGGACCGTGACGAAGTGCCCGGTGCGGGTGTGGAAGCCCGCAGCCCCGACCGCCCGGCCGCCGGAGGTCAGCACCCGCACCGGCATGATGCGGTTCTCGATACGGATCCGCTCGCGCATCTCCCGCCGGCGCAGCTGCCGGTAGAGGACCTTCTTGACGTCCTTGCCCTCGGGCATCGGCAGCACATACGAGCCGGAGCGGTGCACCTGGCGGACCGCGTACTCGCCGTGTTCGTCCTTCTCGAACTTCACGCCGTACGACTCCAGCCGCTGCACCATCGCAAAGCCCCGGGTCGCGGTCTGGCGGACGGTGGACTGGTCGACGATGCCGTCGTTGGCGCGGGTGATCTCGGCGACATAGTCGTCGGGTTCCGCGCGGCCCGGGACGACGGCGTTGTTGACCCCGTCCATGCCCATGGCGAGCGCACCGGAGTGGCGGACATGCGCCTTCTCCAGCAGCAGGACGGAGGCGCCGCGTTCGGCGGCGGTGAGCGCCGCCATCGTCCCGGCGGTGCCCCCGCCGATGACGAGGACGTCGCAGGACAGCTCCTCGGCGGAGTCGAGGGCGGGGATCTCCATGGTGTCCGCGGTCCCGCTGACGGTGCCTTCCGGCATGACAGTGCCTTTCGCTCGCCGGTCACGTACGAGGACGCGCCGGGCAGGTCGGTGATGTGTCGGGTCGCGCCCGGGCCGGACGCCGGTCAGGAACCGGGCCGGCCGTCCAGGGACGCGAGCACCTCGCGGCGCAGGGCGACCGTCGCCGGATCGCTGTGCGCCCCGCGCAGACGTGGCCGCGGTACGTCCAGCACCCGGCCGGAGCCCAGCAGCGCGACCCGGTCGCCCAGGAACAGCGCCTCGTCCACGTCGTGGGTGACGAAGACGACGGTCGCGTGGGTGCCGCTCAGCGCCGTCACCAGCAACTGCTGCATACCGGCCCGGGTCTGTGCGTCGAGCGCACCGAACGGTTCGTCCATCAGGACCGCGCGCGGCCGCCCGGCCAGCGCCCGGGCCAGCTGGGTGCGCTGCCGCTGGCCGCCGGAGACCTGGTGCGGCAGCCGGGCGGCGTGCTCGGTGAGCCCGACCCTGGCCAGCCAGTCATCGGCCCGCGCCCGGCGCTGCGCGCGGGCCACTCCCCGGATGGCCAGCGGGAGTTCCACATTGGCCCGCAGACCGCGCCAGGGCAGCAGCGCGTCCTCCTGGAAGACCAGCGCCCGGTCGGCGGCGGGTCCCCCGACCGGCTCGCCGTCCTGGGTCAGCCGGCCACCGAGGAGCGGCAGCAGACCGGCCAGCGTGCGCAGCAGGGTGGATTTGCCGCAGCCGGACGGCCCGACGACGGTGAGGATCTCGCCCGCGGCGACATCGAGGTCCAGGTGGTCGAGGACGGGGGCACCGGGGCGGCCGAGCGCGGCGTCGTCCAGGGTCAGCCGGAGGCCCGGTGCGGCTGTCTGCGCCGGGGCCGCCGGAGTGGTTTCGGTACTGGTCATGACGGCTCCCCGACTGTCGTCCGGACCGTCCGCCACCGGGCCCGGCCGCCCGCCGACGCCCCCGGGCCGCGCTCAGTGCGCGGCAGCCAGCGCGTCAGCCGCCGCCCCAGCCGTTCCACCACCGTGGAGGTGAGCCGGCCGAGCAGACCGATGGTGGCCATCCCGACGAAGACCCCCGGGTAGTCGACGATGGTGTAGTCCTGCCAGGTGCGATAGCCCACGCCGTACTCGCCGGAGATCATCTCGGCGGAGATCACACAGATCCACGAGACACCGATGCCCACCGACAGTCCGCCGAGGATGCCGGGCAGCGCCCCCGGCAGCACCACCGACCGCAGTACCCGCCACCGGCCGCCGCCCATGGTGCGGACCGCCTCCTCCCAGACGGGCGTCAGCGCCTGGACCGCGTGCCGGGTGGAGACCGTGACCGGGAAGAACGCGGCGGTGAACGTGATGAAGACGATGCCCTGTTCATTGCTGGGGAACAGCAGGATCGCCACCGGCACCAGCGCGATCGCCGGTATCGGGCGCAGCACTTCGAGCAGCGGTCCGCACAGATCGGAGACGACGGGGGAGCGGGCGAGAGCGGTGCCGATTGCGACGCCGAGGACGGCCGCGAGGGCGAAGCCGCCGACGATCCGGGTCAGGCTGTCGGAGACGTCCTGCCAGTACGTGGCGGTGCCCAGCCGGCGGGCGAATTCACGGGCCGTCTCGGCGACCGTCGGGAACTGGGAGAACCGCAGCCACAGGTTCACCCGGAACTGGGCGAGCAACTGCCACCCGGCGAGCGCCGCGAGGACCGCGGCGGTGATCCGGGCGTAGCGGATCCAGTTCCCTCGGCGCGGGCCGGTCCGTCCCGTGCGGCCGGCCGTTGTGGCGGGCGCGCTCACCGGGCCTGCTCCAGAGCGGCGGCGTAGCTGAGGGTGCGGGCACTGCGGTGCTGCCGCGTCCAGGCGTCGGCGGTGGCCCGGGTGGCGAAGGGCAGCAGTCGTGCGCCGTCGCGGACCCAGACCGACTTGTCGGCGAACCAGCGGCTGCCGGTCGTCGTATCGGCCACATACGCGGCACGCACTCTGCCGCGATGCCCGGCGACGAACCGGAGCAAGGCCTGCGGGCCGGCGAAGGAACGGGTCGGGTCCGCGCCGCGCAGCCACACCTCGTCGGGCGACGGATGCGCCGTGGTGCGCACGGCCCGGGGGTAGTCCTTGCCGTAACTCTGTTTGACGAAGCGGTCGTTGACGAAGGAGTCGACGTCGACCGGCTCGGTCAGCTTCGCCGCGCGCAGCACGGGGACGTCCTTCTTCAGCGCGTCGATCAGTTGCGGCTTGAGGGTGGGATCGAAGGTGGCGATACCGCCGGCGCCGTTGTAGAGGTAGACCACCTCGGGCGGCAGCCCGGTGGCCTCGGCGACGCGCTGCGCGGCATCGACGGGGTGGCTCTGCAGATAGCGGGTCGCGTCCCGCTGTGCGGTGAGGAACGCCCGCACCACGGCCGGGCGCCGGGTGGCGAACGCGTCCCGTACGGTCACCCCGTGGAAGGTGGGCAGGCCGAGCGCGCCCCCGTCGTAGAGCGCCCGTGCCTTGCCCTGGAAGGCGAGCAGCCCCGGCCAGGCCACGAACTGCGACAGGGCGTCCGCGCTGCCCGACTGGAGCGCCGAGGCCCCCACCGCCGGCTGCTGGTTGAGCTTGTGGATGTCCTGCTCCGGATCGAGTCCGGCCCGCTGCAGGGCCCGCACCAGAGTGCCGTCCGACGCCGAGCCGACGCTGCTGGAGACCTTCTTGCCGCGCAGGTCCCGCAGCGAGCGCAGCGTGGAACCGGGCTTGGTGACAATGGTGTTGAGCGCCCCGCGCAGGTTGTAGCCGGTCACCGAGACCAGCCGGGTGGGGGCGTGCAGCTGTGTGCCGCGGGCGGCGTTGATCAGCAGCGGGAAGTCGCCCATCGAGCCGATGTCGACCTTCCCGGCGACCATCTGCGCGGTGATCGGCGCACCGGTCGCGTAGTCCTGCCACCGCACCTTGTACACCTTGCCGTCCCGCTTGCCCTGGGCGCGCAGCGCACGCTCGAAGGAGCCGAGTGCGCGCAGCAGGGTGCCGGCGGTGACCGTGTTGATGGTCTTGGACTGGTAGCCGACGGTCACGGTGACGGTCTTGCCGTCCGAGGCGTCCGCGGGCGTACCGCAGGCGCTCAGCGAGCCCAGCAGCAGCGCGGACACCAGCGCCGCGGTGAGCGCACGGCGACGGGCCGGGTGCGGTGCGGCTGAGGGGGCGGCGGTGGACGGTGAGGGGGACGGCGGGAAGGGGGAGCCCGTGAATCGGGAGCTCATGAACGGGGGCCTCTCATCGCAGCAGATAGGGCATGTTGACCGTGACCGCGCCGGTGGGACAGCGCGCGGCGCACGGGCCGCAGTACCAGCACTCGTCGACGTGCATGTACGCCTTGTTGCTCGCCGGGTCGATGGCGAGCGAGTCCAGCGGGCACATGTCGACGCACAGCGTGCAGCCGTCGATGCACTTCGACTCGTCGATGGTCACGGGCACGTCGGCGCGTTGGGGCGTAAGAGGCATGGGGGTCTCCAGAGCATGGCGGGGAGCGGAGGAGGGCGGGGAGGGGCGCGGGCGGGGGAGTGGCTCAGAGCGTGCGGCGCAGCAGGCCCCGCATGGTGAGGCGATCGCCGCGGAAGCGGATGAACTCCAGGTCGACGGGGGCGCCGTCGGCGAGATGGGTGAGACGTTCGAGCATCAGCACCGCGGTGCCGCGCGGCGCCTCCAGCACGGCGGCGGAGTGCGCATCGGCATTGACGGCCTCCAGGGTGATCTCGGCGGTGCCCAGGGGCTGTCCGGCGGTCTCCTCGATCAGCCGGAAAACGTCGTTGTTCTCCAGATCGGCGTCGAGCAACGGCAGCCCGATGTGCATCGGGACATAGGTCAGGTCCAGCGACAGCGGCAGGCCGTCCAGCCGGCGCAGCCGTTCCACGTAGAGCACCTCGGAACGCGGCGGGATCCGCAGCCGGTCCGCCACCGGGGCCGGAGCCGGGACCGGGCTGATCGTGCGCACCTCATTGGTGACCCTGCCGTGCGGGTGCAGGGTCTCGGCGAGACCCATCAGCCGGTCGAGCGCATGCGGGTACTTCTGGCAGACCACCACCGTGCCCACCCCCGGCTGACGCTCCACGAGCTGTTCGGCGCGCAGCAGATCGAGGGCCTGGCGGACGGTGTTGCGGGACACGCCGTAGTCCGCGCCGATCACCTCCTCGTGCGGCAGTACGCCGCCGGGGAAGCCGCCCCCGAGGACCTGGTGGCGCAGCAGGTCGGCGAGCTGCCGGGCGCGGTCAGCGCGGAGCCGGCGACGGCGCGCGGCCGCTACCGGGGTCGTGTGCTGGCGGGTGCGTTCGGCTGGCATGCGGTGGACCATACCGACGAGATCCGGCCAGTGGTGTTGCCGCAGTGTTGCGCCACCTACCGCCGGGTGGGACGCGGCTGTGACCTGGCGGTTCGCGGCTGAGACGACAAGATCTGCCACTCCGGGGGCAGCCGCCCGGAGCCCGGGAGACGCTCGCCCGGCACCCCGGATCGGTCACCCCGGCAGACGGGAAGCATCCGTCCGGCCCAGCGAATGCGGCCCTCCGGCGCCCGTGTCGCCGGGCGGTCCGCGCCGGCCGCCGGATAGCGTCGAAGACCGGTACAGCGCCGCCCCGCCGCCGCCCGACCACGTGGCGCGGGCCCCGCCCGGGTGCCCGGGTGGCCGACGAGGAGGTGGGCCGTGGCCACGTGGCCGGCCGTGCTGTTCGCACTGCTCGCGGCGGCCAGCAATGCGCTGGCCACCGTCCTCCAGCGGCGCGCCGCCCGTACGGTGCCGCTGTCCGCCGGGCTGCGCCTCGGTCTGCTCGTCGATCTGCTGCACCGGGCCGTCTGGCTCGGCGGGATGCTCGCCGTCGTCGCCGCGGCCTGCTTCCAGGCGCTGGCCCTGTCGCAGGGCGCGCTGTCGGTGGTGCAACCCCTCTTCGTCCTCGAACTGCCCCTCGCCCTGCTCATCGGACGGGTCCTGCTCGGCGGCCAGATCTCCCGCTCCGGCTGGATCGGTGTGGGGCTGCTCGTCGTCGGACTCGGATCCGCCCTCGCCGCCGCCGCGCCCACCATCGGCACCACCCACGCCCCCTTCGACCGCTGGGTGCCCGCCCTGGTGGTCTGCGCCGGGGTGATGGCCACGGCGGTCGGTGCCGCGCTCCGCCGCGGGGCGGGCGGCGTACGGGCCGCCTGCTTCGCCGGGGCGACAGCGGTCGGGTACGCCCTGACCGCGGCCATGCTGAAGGACGCCACCCACGCCTGGCAGACCGGCGGCCCCGCCGCGTTCTTCAGCACATGGCAGACCTACGGTTTCGCCGCCACCGGCGTACTGGCCATCTTCCTCCTGGAGAACGCCATGCAGTCGGGCCCGCTGACCGCCTCGCAGCCGGTCCTCACTCTTGGCGACGCGCTGGTGAGCCTGTCGCTGGGCGTCACCCTGTACGACGAACGGGTCCGGACCGGCTGGTGGCTGCTGCCCGAGGCGCTGGGCGTCGGGCTGGTCCTGTGGGGCGCCGTGCTGCTCTCCCGCGTCGCACTGGTCCGGGATCTGACAGATACTCAGGACCAGGCGCCGGCCGCCGCCCGCGACCGCGGTACGGCGCCCGGACCGGCGGACACCTGAGCGCCGCGCGCCGCCCGAAGCTCCCGGGCACGGCCGCTCCCGGGAGCCGCCGCCTCACAGCATGACGTGCTTGACCTGGGTGTAGCCCAGCAGGCCTGCGAGGGACAGATCGCTGCCGTAGCCGGAGTGCTTGACCCCGCCGTGCGGCATCTCCGACACCGTGGTGCCATGGGTGTTCACCCAGACGATCCCGGTGTGCAGGGCGCGGGTGGCCCGCATCGCCCGCGCATGGTCGCCGGTCCACACGCTCGCCGCCAGACCGAACCGGACTCCGTTCGCCAGCCGGAGGGCCTCGGCCTCGTCGGTGAAGGGCTGCACCGTGACGACCGGGCCGAAGATCTCCTCCTGCACGATCTCGTCGCTCTGGCGCACTCCGGCAACGACCGTGGGGGAGTGGAACCAGCCCGGCCGCTCCGGTGCCGTACCTCCCGTCACCACCTCGGCATGCGCCGGCAGACGACTCAACAAGGCCTGTACGGAGCCCAGTTGGGCCGCGCTGTTGAGCGGGCCGTAGTCGGCGGCCGGATCGTCGGGCGGCCCGGTCCGCAGCGACTGCGCGGCCGCCCCGAACGCGGCCACGAAGGCGTCGTAGCGGCGGTGGTGGACCAGGAACCGGGTGGGAGCGGTGCAGTCCTGGCCGGCGTTGTAGTACGCCACGGCCGCGAGCTCGGCAGCGGTGGCCTCGGCGTCCACGTCCTCATGGACCAGGACCGGCGCGTTGCCGCCCAGTTCCAGATGCACCCGTTTCAGGTCCGCCGCGGCGGAGGCGGCGATCTCCTGCCCGGCCCGGACACTGCCGGTGACGGCGACGAGCCGGGGCACCGGATGCGCCGTCAGGGACCGCCCGGTGTCACGGTCCCCGCAGACCACATTCAGCACACCGGGCGGCAGATGTTCCGCGGCGATCCGGGCCAGCAGCGAGGCGGAGGACGGGGTGGTGTCGGCGGGCTTCAGGACGGTGGTGTTGCCTGCCGCGAGCGCCGGGGCGACCTTCCACGCGGCCATCATCAGCGGGTAGTTCCAGGGGGTGATCTGGGCACAGACGCCGACCGGTTCGCGGCGCAGCACCGACGTACGGCCCTCGGTGTACTCGGCGGCGGCCGCCCCCGGCAGCTGGCGCGCCGCCCCCGCGAAGTAGCGGAAGGTGTCGATGACCGCGGGCAGTTCCTCGGTGCGGAACTGCTCCGGCGGCTTCCCGGTGTCCCCGACCTCGGCGGCCACCAGGGCGTCGGCGTGCTCCTCGACCGCGTCGGCGATCCGCAGCAGTGCCCGCTGCCGCTCGGCGGGGGTGGTCAGTGACCAGCGGGCGAGGGCGGTCTCCGCGGCGGTGCAGGCCGCGTCGGTGTCGGACGGACCGGAGCGCGGGGCACTGCGGTGCACCTCGCCGGTGGCGGGGTTGACCAGGTCCGTCGTCGCGCCGGATGCCGCCGGGCGGTCCGTCCCCGCGAGGTGGTTGAGGACCGGGACGGGGGTGGTGTCCTCAGCCATGGCGCAGCACCTCCCGCGCCGTATCGCGGCCGGTGCGCACCGCGCCCTCCATGTACCCGGCGACCCACTGGTCGGACCCGCAGACGTAGAACGGCGGTTCATGGGTGCCGTGCAGCGGGCCGACGGCCATGACATCGCCGGGGTTCCACTGTGTGACGTACCCCTGGGTCCAGGGATCGGTGCCCCACAGCCGCAGATACGACGTGAACGGCTGGAAGGCCTGGGCACCGTAGAGCCGGGCCACGTCCGAGAGCAGCTCGTGGTCCCGTACCGGGGCGGGCATGCCCAGCAGGACGCCGTACCGCTCGGGAGGGATCAGCGCGGAGAGGATGCCCTCGCTCTGCGGCCAGGTGCTGCCGAGCACCCCTTCGCATTCGGACAGGCCGTTGAGGTCCAGGCCGCGCCAGAAAGGCTTGTCGTAGGCCGCGGCGAACTTGGCCGCGACGGCCTGCCGCTGGCGGTGCAGCGAGGCGAGCCGGGCCTCGGAGACGCCGGTGAAGGCGACCGAGCGGAGCGGACCGACCGGCAGCGCGCTGACCACGGCGTCCGCCGTCAGACTCTCCCCGCCGGCCAGCCGCACCCGGCAGCCTCCCGGGCGCACCGCCACCTCCTCGACGGCCGCTTCGAGCCGGATGCGCCGGCCGAGTTCCGTGGCCATCCGCAGCGCCACCGTCGCCGAGCCCTCGGCCACCCGCAGGCCTTCCCAGTCCTCGTAGGCGTAGGGGTCGTCACCGGGGACCGCGGCGTGTTTGCGCAGCGCGGCGAGCAGGGAGGTGCGCTCGTAGGAGCCGCTGGCCAGGGCGAGTTGGCCGATTTCCCAGAGCCGTACGACGGCCGGGCTCGCCCCTTCGCCGCGCAGCCAGGCACCGACCGACAGCCGGTCGAGGGCCGTGGCCTGCGGATGGGACCACGGGTCCTCGGGGTCCACGGTCCGGGCCAGCGCGACGAAGGCGTCGGTGACCTTCCGGTGGCAGGCCTCGTCACCGGGCCCGAACCAGTGCGGCGGGTCGCCGGCCGAGACCCCTTCCGCGGTGGCCCGCGCCATCCGGCCGGGCTCGGCGACATAACTGGGGATGAGGGTGAGGCCGAGCTCCGCGGCGAGGGCGAGGTAGGCAGTATGGGCCCGGCCGACCACCTCTCCGCCGAGCTGAACCAGCCGGCCGTCGGGCAGCACGGCCTGCTCGACGCGTCCGCCGACCCGGTCGCGGGCTTCGAGGACGAGGACGTCGGCACCGGCCGCGCTCAGGTCCCGCGCCGCGGCGAGCCCGGCGAGACCGGCACCGAGCACGATGACATCGTGGTTCATGAGGGAGCGTTCCTTTGCTGTCGGCGGGCGGCTGGTGCGGGCGCACCAGGCCTGGTCGAGGGGGCGGGGGCCGCAGTGGGGCCTAGGGCCTGTCCGATGGGTCAGGCGCCGCGGACCGGCCCTGACCCATCGGACAGGCCCTAATCCAGGACCAGGCAGTGCTCGGGCTTCCAGCCGATCTCCACGCTCTCGCCGCCGCTCCAGCGGTCCTCCATGCGCGAGCGGTCGGTGTTCTGCTCCAGTACGGACACCGTGACGCCGGGGGCGAGTTCGATCAGATAGGTGGTGGTGGGGCCGGAGTAGACGGTCTCCCGGACCACGCCGTGCACCAGCGCCATGCCCGGTTCGAAATCGGAGAGCCAGATCTTCTCGGGCCGTATCGACAGGCTGACGCTGCTGCCGTCGGAGACGCCGGTGCGGTCGCCGACCGGCAGCGCGGGGCCGCAGTCGAGGACGACCTGCCCGTCGCGGTAGGTGCCGGGGACGAGATTGGACGTCCCCATGAAGGAGGCGACGAACCGGCTCGCGGGGCGTTCGTAGACGTCCTCCGGCGTCCCGCACTGCTCCACATGGCCCTCGTTCATCACCGCCACCCGGTCCGACATGGTCAGTGCCTCGTCCTGGTCATGGGTGACGAAGACGAAGGTGATGCCGACCTCGCGCTGGATCTGCTTGAGTTCGACCTGCATCCGCCGCCGGAGCTTGAGGTCGAGCGCGGCCAGCGGCTCGTCGAGCAACAGGACCTGAGGCCGGTTGACCAGGGCGCGGGCCAGGGCCACCCGCTGACGCTGCCCGCCGGAGAGCGTACGGGGCTTGCGGTCGCCGAGGCCGCCGAGCTGCACCCGGTCGAGCATGGCGCCGACCCGCTCGCGGATCTCGGCCCGGCCGACGCCCTTGCGCTTGAGGCCGAAGGCCACGTTGTCGGCCACCGAGAGATGGTCGAAGAGGGCGTAGCTCTGGAACACCGTATTGACGTTGCGCTTGTCCGGCGGGAGCGCGGTCACGTCCTCACCGCTGAGCAGGATGGTGCCCGCGGTGGGGTCGGTGAAGCCGCCGATCATCCGCAGCGAGGTGGTCTTGCCGCAGCCGGACGGGCCCAGAAGGGAGAAGAACTCGCCGGGTGCGATGTCCAGGGAGAGGTCCTGCACAGCGGAGGAACTTCCGTAGCTCTTGCTGATGTTGTCGAGCCGGACGGCGGGCGGGTCGCCGGTCGGGGCCGCGCCGGCGGAGGGGGCGTCGGAGGAGGTCATGGGTGTCACTTCCCGGAGAGCAGATCGAGGCCACCGCGGCGGCCGAACAGACGCGGGATGGCCAGGGCGAGCCCGATGAGGCCGATGGAACCGGCGAGCATCAGCGTGCCGACCGCATTGATGGTGGGCTGTACGCCGAACCGGATCGCCGAGTAGATGCGGACGGACAGCGGCTGCGGGTCCACGCCGGTGGTGAAGTAGGCCAGCACGAAGTCGTCGAAGACCAGGGCGAAGATGAGCACCGCCGAGGCCAGGATGCTGGGCAGCAGCGCGGGCAGGGTGACCAGCCGCAGGGCCTGCCAGCGGGTGGCGCCCAGGTCCATCGCCGCCTCCTCGACCTCCGGATTGAGGGCGGCGATCCGCGAGCGCAGGATCACCGTCACATAGGAGATGGAGAAGGTGATCTCCGCGAGCATCACGGTGCCGGAGGAGAGGGTGATGTCCATGCCCTTGAAGAGCAGCATCGCGGCGACACCGGTGACGATCTCCGGGGTGATCAGCGGGACCAGCATGATCAGGCCGGCCAGCGAGCCGAGCCGGGTACGGCAGCGCACCAGCCCCAGGGCCAGTGCCACTCCCAGGACCACCGAACCCGCCATGGCCACCAGGGAGACCCGCAGGCTCATGCCGAGCGACTCGATCAGCACGTTGTCGTGGAAGAAGGCGGAGTACCAGCGGAGGCTGAAGCCCTTGAAGACGGTGAGGGACTTCTGGCCGTTGAAGGAGAAGAGGACGACGACGCCGATGGGGAGGTAGAGGAGGAGGAAGAAGAGGGTGGTGACGGTGAGGGCGAGCCGGGGCCTGCGGTCGGTGCCGCGGCGGTGCAGGCGGCGCGGGGGGCGAAGCGTCATCGGGCGGCCTCCGCCTCGTCCTTGCGGGTGCGCCGCAGATAGCCGAGCATTCCGATGAAGAGCACCGCCATCATCAGCATGGTGAGGGCGGAGCCGAGCGGCCAGTTCTGGCCCTGGAAGAACTTGTCCTGGATCAGGTTGCCGATCATGATCTGGTCCGGCCCGCCCATCAGCTGGGCGCTCACGAAGTCGCCCATGGCGGGCAGGAAGACCAGGACGGCGCCCGCGGCCGCGCCCTGCCGGGTCGCCGGGAGGGTGACGAAGAAGAAGGTCCGCAACGGCCCTCCGTACAGATCGCGTCCCGCCTCGATCAGCGAGAGGTCCATCCGCTCCAGCGCCGCGTACAGCGGGATGATCATGAAGACGATGAAGCCGTAGACGAGCCCGGCGATGACGCCGACCCCGCTCTGCAGGATCTTGGTGTGCCCGTCGGCGAGTCCGACCGCGCGCAGCGCCTTCAGCACCGGGCCACCGTCGGACAGCACCACGGACCAGCCGTACATCCGCACCAGGTAGTTGGCGAAGAACGGGACGACGATCGCGGCGATCAGCAGGTTCTTGAACCGCCCGCCGTGCAGGGCGATCGAGTAGGCCACGGGATAGGCCACGATCAGGCAGACGACGCAGGCGATCAGCGCGAAGCCCAGCGAGCGCAGCAGCACGATGCGGTAGGCCGGGTCGGCCATCGCCGCGATGTTGTCGAAGTTGAAGCCGAACCGCGGGTTGCCGAGGGGGTCGGTGGTGCCCAGGGCCAGGGTGGCCACGAGGATCAGGGAGGCGATGAGAAACCCGGTCATCCACAGGGTGCCGGGGAGCATGAGCCAGGTCCACAGCCGGGTGCCGGACGCGGAGCGCCCGCGGCGGTCCCGGAGTGCCCCGGAGGGGGTGCGTTGTGCCATGTCAGCCGGCTTTCACGTGGGTCCAGGCGGTATCGCGGGCCTGCTCGCCCTTCGAGGACGCATTGCGGAAGAAGAGGTCGGCCTTGAGGTCGTCGGGGGCGACCAGGCACTGCGGGAACGGCTTCACGATCGCGGCGTAGACGTCCTCGCTGCCGCCGACCGGCATGGGGTAGCCGATGTACCGGATGTTCTTGCGCACGTTCTCGGGTCTGAGCATGTAGTCGATGAAGAGCATCGCCGTGCCGGGGTGGCGGGCGTTGACGGGGATCGCGTAGCAGTCCGAGTTGATCGGCGCGCCCTCCCGGGCGACCTCGAAGCCGAGCACGGACGGGTCCTTGGCCTGTCCGAGCATGGCGGCCATATCGCCGCTCCAGGCCTGGGTCATCACCGCGTTGCCGTTGAGCAGGTTGTTGTAGCTGTCGCTGGAGAAGCCGCGCAGCCGGGGGCGGAGGCTCTGCAGCGTGGCGGTGATCCGGGCGAGGTCGCGTTCATCGGAGGTGCCGATGTCCAGGCCCAGTTTGAGCGCCGCCATCCCGAGCACCTCGTCGCGGTCGTCGAGGACGAAGACCTGCCCCCTGGCCCGGGCGTTCCACAGGTCGCCCCAGGAGCCGGCCAGGTCGTCGCCCATTCGGTCCTTCCGCCAGCCGATGCCCGTCTTGTACATGGTGAACGGGACGGTGTGCGCGGAGTGGTGGTCGTACCAGGGGTCGGCGAAGTAGCGGTACCGGCTGAACACCGCGTCGGCGTGCGGCAGTTGGGAGTGGTCGATACGGCGCAGCCGCCCGCCGTCGGCCAGCCGCTGCGCCCATTTCGCGGTGGGGAAGATGATGTCGTAGCGGTTCCCGGCGTTGAGCTTGGCGGCCATGCCCTCCATCGAGTCGAAGTTCGACTGGATGACCTTGACGCCGTATTCCTTCTCGAATCCGTCGAAGACCGCCGGGGCGACGAAGTCCGCCCAGTTGAAATACACCAGGTCGCCGTCCACCTTGACGTCGATCGGCCGGTCCGGGTCGCCGAAGGCGTTGCGGCCCTCCGGCAGAAAGCCGCATCCGGCCAGACCGAGGCCGAAGGCCGCGGCGACGCCCGAGCGCAGAAACGCGCGCCGGGACGGAGGTGGGGGTTCCTCGGGGGACATGAGGTCCTCTCCGTAGGGGATGAGCGCTGCTTCAGGGAGCGGTCACGGATGCACGGAAGCCCTGTCCTCCGTGCGGGACCTGTCAGCCGTGGCGCGGGGCGTCGCGCGCCGAGGGGGACGGCTCATGGCGCTGTCTCACCGGTGGGGGTCAGCGCATCGCGCCACCGAGGTCGGTGCGTACCCGGTCGGCGAACCAGCCGACCGCGGCTTCCCGGCGGGACAGGGGGCCCGGCTCGAAGCCCGGGGTGCCGAGGCCTTTCTGCACCCGGGCCACCAATTCGGCGTCTTCGTCATTGGTGATCCAGCCGATGTGGATGTTGAGCCGGCGCGCGAGCCGGGTCCGTGCGCTCGTCCCGCGGCGCGTGTAGAAGGCGCCGGGGACGGCCACCCGGTCGACCGCCGTCGGTATGGCGGTCCAGGCAAGCACATGGTCGGGGTAGAAGTCGATGAGTGTGTTGGGGTAGATCACCGCGTACCGCCAGACCCGCCGGTCGGCCTCGGTCAGACCCGGCATGGGGGAGGCGAGGCGCTGGTAGAGCCGCTCGGCCCAGTTCGAGGAGGGTTTGTCGCGCAGCGGTGAGGCGAAGAGGACATAGGACTCGTCGATCTCGCTCGTGTAGCCCTGGTAGTCGAGCAGGCGCATCAGCCCGGGGTGGGCGACCGGGACGTGGTAGCCCTCCAGGTAGTTGTCGACGGCGACCTTCCAGTTGGCGTGCTGTACTTCCGCGCCGGCCAGATCGTGGATACGGCTGCGTCCGACGGGCACCAGATCGGTCCCCGCGTAGTGGCCGACGGCCTCCGCCAGCCCGGCGCACTGCTCCGCCAGCGGCACGGCATCCGGGTCGAGGTTGGCGAAGACGAATCCCAGGAACGACTCGACCCGGACGGGGAAGAGACCGAGCGCGGGCTTGTCGAGGCAGGGGATCTGCCGTGCTTCGGGCGCACCGACCAGCCGTCCGTCGAGCTTGTACGTCCAGCCGTGATACGGGCAGCGGAGGGCCTTGCCGGACGCCTCGGGGGCGGAGACCAGGCGGGTGCCGCGGTGCCGGCACACATTGAGGTGCCCGGCCAGGGTGCCGTCCTCGGTACGGACGACCAGTACCTCGCGGTCGGCGACGGTGGCGGCGAGGCGTGCGCCGGGGCCGGGGAGATCGGACTCATGGCACACGAGCTGCCAGGACTTGGCGAAGAGGTGCTGCGTCTCGGCGGTGGCCGCGGCCGGGTCGGTGTAGTAGCGGGCGGGCAGTGCCTGCCCGGGGACGTCCTGTGCCGTCGGTGTCGTGGTGGCTTCGGGGTGCATCGGGGTCACTCCTCCATGCCGCACGGGGCGCCGGGGCCGGGGCGGCAGGGCGCGGTGGAAAGTCCCTGGACCGGCGCACCGGGGATCCGTGCTGACTAATTGGTCAGTCAGATTGCTGGCGGGTTTCAACGAAGTCAAGACTTGTGTCCTGACTAATTGATTAGTTAGCTTAGTGGCATCGCTGCTCCGGCGCTCCGCCGCACGGATCCCGGAAGCGAACGGGCGCATCGCGCCCCGATCCGCCGGCCGAACCCCCGCAACGGCACCTCGCCCCGGCCCCGAGCCACGGCACCGCCCCCACACCCCGCTGCCCTGACCCGAGCCGGCACCCCACCCCTCTCCCCGGAGGCACGCATGAGCGGTCGTCGGAACCTGATCTGGCTCGGGCTCACTCCCGAACCCGAACGGGAACTGCCCGCCACCGTCGCGGCCCTGCGTACCGCGCGGCGGACGGCGGACACCCCCGCGGAGGCGACCGAGGCCGAACGGCGCCGCGTCGAGCGCCTGATCCTGCACGGCACCCAGCACGGCTGGCTCCGCTATCTCGCCGAGGTGACCGGCCTGGTGACCGCGGTCGCGGCCCGTACCCGCCCCGGCGACCGCCGGGCCGCACTCCGTGCGGCAGAGGTCGTGCTCGACCACCACCGCATGCTGATCGGCCTCCCCGGACCGGGGTACGACCGGACGGCCGCGGACCGCAGCGCCCTGGAACGCGCTGTGCGCACCCTGCGCACCGCCCCACCGGACGGAGACCGAGGATGACCGGGACCGACTCCCTGATACCGCCGGGAACCCCCTCCGTGCTCGGCGCGGCACCGGGCGTGAACGAGGACGCCGGGGCGTACGTTGCCGCCGGAGGCTACCGCCGGGCGATCGGGGCGGCGGAGCTCCTCGACCGGATCGACGGCCTGCGGGGACGCGGCGGCGCCGGCTTCCCCACCGCCGCGAAACTCCGCGCCGTACGCGACGCCGGACCCCGCCCCGTCGTCGTGGCGAACGGAGAGGAAGGGGAACCCGGCTCCGTCAAGGACCGCTGGCTGCTGCGGGCCCGCCCGCACCTGGTCCTGGACGGGCTGGCGCTGGCCGCGGAGATCACCGGCGCGGAGCGCGGCTACGTCTACGTCTCCGACACCGCGGCGGGCGAACGGATCCGCCGTGCGCTCGCCGAACGCACACCCCAGCTGCCGTGCGATGTCGTCGACACCCCGCACACCTATGTCGCGGGGGAGGAGACCGCCGTGGTCCGCCGGATCAACGGCGGCCCCGCCCTCCCCACCGCCAAACCGCCCCGCCCCTACCAGCAGGGCGTCGGCGGCGCACCGACCCTCGTCGCCAACGTCGAGACCCTGGCCCGTATCGCGCTCATCGCCGCACAGCCGGACCACCGGCGCCGTACGGCCTGCGCCACCCTGGTGACGCTCGCGGGCGGCGGCGCCGAACCCCTGCTCGCCGAGGTGCCCTACGGCTGCACCCTGCGGACCCTGGCGCAGGCCCAGGGCACGCCCGAGCCGGCCGGGGCCCTCATGGGCGGCCTCTTCGGGGGGCTGATCGGTCCCGGCCGGCTCGACCTCGCGCTGGACCCCGACACCCTCGCGGCCGCGGGGACGGCACTGGGCTGCGGGGCGATCCGCTTCCTCGCCCCCGACGAATGCCCGGTCTCCCTCGTCTCCGCCGTCCTCGCCCACCTCGCCGCCGAGAGCGCCCGGCAGTGCGGCATCTGCGTCGCGGGCACCGGCTCCCTCCGCGACGCCGTCGGTGCCCTGACGAACGGCACGGCCGACTCCGGACTCCTCACCCGGCTGCAGCGCTGGTCCACTTCACTGCCCGGCCGCGGTGCCTGCGGGCTGCTCGGTGCCGCGGCGGGCACGACCGGCAGCCTCCTGCGCGCCTTCCCCGACCTGGTCCGCGCCCACCTCGACGCCCCCTGCCCGGGCTGCGCCGCGCCCGCGGACGCCGGCCGGCTCACCGTGCCCGTCCCGTACGTCGCCCGGCGGAGCGTGCCCCGCCCGCGCTCCGTCTCCTCCTCCCGCTGAAAGGACGACCGCCGTGAAACTCCGTCTCGACGCCACCCGCTGCCAGGGCTACGGCCTGTGCCAGGAACCCGCACCGGACCTCATCGACCTCGACGACTTCGGCTATGCCGCCGTCGTCGCCGACCCCGCGCCGGGCGCCTCCGAGGACGCCGCCCGGGCCGCCGCCGAGGTCTGCCCCAACTCCGCGCTCCGGCTGGAGAGGTGACCATGGGACGTGATCTGTCGGCCCTGTTCGACCCGGAGTCGGTCGCGGTGGTCGGTGCCAGTGACGACCCGGCGAAGTACGGCCATGCGGTCGCCGCCCAGGCCCTGCGGGCACCCGACCGCCGGCCCGTCCACCTCGTGAACCGCCGCGGCGGTACGGTCCTCGGGCGCACCACGGCCACCTCGCTCGCCGGGATCGGCGAACCGGTCGAACTCGTGGTGATCTCCGTACCGGGCCCCGGTTTCGAGGCCGCCGTCGACGACGCGCTCGCCTGCGGCGCACGCGCCATCGTCGGTATCACCGCCGGGTTCGCCGAGACCGGTCCCCTCGGGCTGGCCCGCCAACAGGCGATCGCCGAACGGGTGCGCGCCGCCGGCGCCGTCCTCGTCGGCCCGAACTGCCTCGGCATCGCCGACAACACCACCGAGCTCTACCTCGCCTCGGACCGCTTCGCGCCCGGCGGTATCGCCCTGCTGAGCCAGAGCGGCAACCTCGCGCTGGAACTCCACCTCCGCTGCGCCCCGCACGGTCTGGGATTCTCCCGCTTCGTCTCGCTGGGCAACCAGGCCGATGTCACCCTCGTCGACCTCATCGAGGACGCCGCCCGGCACGACCCCACCCGGGCCATCGCCGTCTACGCGGAGGACTTCGGCGACGGCCGGGCCTTCGCCGAGGCGGCCGCCGCGGCGGGCAAACCGGTGGTCCTGCTCACCGCCGGGCGGGGCACCGCCTCCGCGCGCAGCGCACAGTCGCACACCGGCGCCCTGACCACCTCCTCCGACGTCGTGGCCGCCGCCTGCCGCGACGCGGGCGTCGAACTCGTCGCCACACCCCATGAGATGACCGTCGTCCTCGCCGCGCTGAACGGGGGGCGGCGCGCCACCGGACACCGCACCGCGGTCTGCACGGACGGCGGCGGCCACGGAGCCATCGCCGCCGACGCCGCCGAGTCCGCCGGGCTGGCCGTGCCCGAACTCGGGCCCGCCGCACAGCAACGGCTCAGGACGCTGCTGTGGGAACAGTCCGCGGTGGGCAACCCCGTCGACCTGGCCGGGATGGGGGAGCGGAAACCGCACTCCTACGGCGACACCGTCGGTGCTCTGCTCGCCCTGGACGAGGTCGACTCCGTCATGCTGACCGGGTACTTCGGCGGCTACTCGGCGGCGACCGGCGGTCTGGGCGGTCCGGCCGCCGAGAGCGGTACCGCGGGCGGCGGGAGCGCGCTCGCGGCGGGTGAGCTGGAAACCGCACACCAGATGGCCGTCCATACGGCACGGACCGCCAAACCCCTGGTGGTGCAGTCGATGTTCCCGGACGCCCCCAGCTGCCGGACGCTGGTGGAGGCGGGCATACCGGTCTTCGCCTCCACCGAGGACGCGGCCCGCGCGCTGGCGGCGATGACCGTGGACGGGGCCGCCGGCCCGCCCGGCGTCCGCCCGCTGCCACCGTCCGCGGCACCGCTGTCCGACCCCGGCTACCACGGTGTACGCACGCTGCTGAGCGCCGCCGGAGTGCCCTTCCCCGAGGCCCGTGAGATCACCGATGAGGCCGAACTGCTCGCCGCGGCCGACGCGTTCGAGGGCCCCTACGTCCTCAAGGCCCTCCACCTCCTGCACAAGTCCGACGCCGGCGGTGTCGCCCTCGGACTGCCGGACCGGTCCGCGCTCGTCACCGCCTTCCGGGAGATGCACGCCCGGCTCGGCGCCGCCTCCTACTCGGTCGAGGCGATGGCCGATCCGACCGACGGCGTCGAGCTGATCGTGGGGGTGAACCGTGACCCCCGGTTCGGGCCGGTCGCCATGGTCGGCCTGGGCGGGGTGCTCACCGAGGCGCTGCACGATGTCGCCTTCGCCCTGGCGCCCGTCCCCGCGGCCCGCGCCGAACAGCTGCTGACCGGGCTGCGGACCGCCGCGCTCCTCCGGGGCGTCCGCGGCCGGCCCGCGGTCGACCTGGCAGCCGCGGGGGCCGTGATCGAGCGCCTCACCACGCTCGCCGCCGCCCACCCCGAGATCACCGAGATCGAGGTCAATCCGCTGCTCGTCCGCCCGGACGGCGCCCTCGCCCTCGATGCCCGCGCCGTACTGGCCTGACGCCCGCCCACGCCCGCCCTCCCGGAGGACACCCGCCATGGACTTCCGCTACACCCCCCGACAGGCCGATCTGAAGGCCCGTGCCGCCGCCTACACCGAGTTGCTGTTCCGGTACGAGCAGCAGGCCGAGGAGGCCGGGGGACCGCTGCCCGCCGACACGGTCCGTGAGCTGACCCGGGCCGCGATCGACGCCGGTGTCTACGCCATCAACATGCCCGAGAAGTGGGGCGGCCCGGGACTGTCGCTGCTCGACCAGGTCATCGTCGAGGAGGAATTCGGCAAGGTCACCAACTGCCTGTGGGACATCCCCTGGCGGCCCGCCAACGTGCTGGCGTACGGCACCGAGGCCCAGCGGGAGAAGTACCTCCTCCCCGTCATCCGGGGCGAGCGTTTCGACGCCTTCGCGGTGACCGAACCCGGCGCCGGATCGGACCCCGCCTCGGGCACCAGCACCGCCACCCGGACCGAGGGCGGATGGCTGCTGAACGGCGAGAAGTGGTTTGTGACCTGCGGGGACATCGCCGACTTCCTGCTGGTGCAGGCCGACGCGGGCCCGGAGCGGGCCGCCACCCTCTTCTTCGTCGACAAGCAGGCACCGGGCGTACGGATGACCCGGGTGCCGCGGTTCATGCACTCCGCCGTGAACGGGCACCCCGAGTTCACCTTCACCGAGGTCTTCGTGCCCGATGACGACGTCCTCGGCGGCGTCGGCAACGGGTACGAACTCACCAAGGAATGGTTCACCGACGAACGGCTGATGATCGCGGCCCGCACCACCGGCGCCGCGGAACGGGCCCTCGGACTGGCGCGGGACCGGTCGGTGGAGCGCCGGCAGTTCGGGTCGCCGATCGCCGACTTCCAGCTGGTGCAGGGGATGCTGGCCGACTGCGCGGTGGACATCGCCGTCAACCGGGCCTACACCCACCAGGTCGCCTGGGAGGCCGACCAGCCGGGCACCGACCGCAAGGCGCTGCACGCCAAGGCCTCGACGGCCAAGCTCGCGGCGAGCGAGGCGGCGGGCCGGGTCATCGACCGCTGTGTGCAGATCTTCGGCGGTCGCGGCTATGACCGCTCGTACCCCGTCGAGCGGCTCTACCGCGAGCTGCGGGTGGACCGGATCTGGGAGGGCACCTCCGAGATCCAGCGTCTGATCATCGCCAACGAGCTCATCAAGCGCGGCACCCGCGCCCTCGACCTGCCCCTGCCCTGACCCGCGGCCACCACCCGGCCCGGCTCCCCACCGACTTCGAGGACTGACATGGACTTCCGTCTCACCCCCCGCCAGGCGGACCTCAAGCGCACCGCGCGCGAGCTCACCGAGACCCTCACCGCCTACGAAACCGACTGCGAGGAGAACAACGGCCTGACGGCGCAGGACCACGCCGCCATTCGTGACGCCGTCCTCGCCTCCGGCCTGCAGGCCGTCAACATGCCCCGGGAGTGGGGCGGCGCCGGGCTGACCATCCTGGAACAGGCCATCGTCCAGGAGGAGTTGGGGCAGCTCACCGGCGCCCTGTGGGACACCGTGTGGCGCCCCGCCAACGCCCTGCGCTTCTGCACCCCGGCACAGCGCGAGCGCTATCTCGAACCGGTCATCCGTGGCGAGCGCCGCGACTGCTACGCGGTGACCGAACCCGGGGCCGGCTCCGACCCGCAGAACCTGGCGACCACCGCGACGCGGACCGCCGACGGCTGGACACTGGACGGCGAGAAGTGGTTCGTGACCGTCGGCGACCACGCCGACTTCATGATCGTCCTCGCCGCCGCGGGCCCGGACCGGGAGCCGACGCTCTTCCTCGTCGACAAGGACACCCCCGGTATCGAGATGACGCGGGTGCCGCGCTTCATGCACACCTTCGTCTACGAGCACCCCGAATTCACCTTCACCGAGGTGCAGGTCCCTGAGGACGCCGTGCTCGGGGGCGTCGGCAAGGGCTACGACATCACCCGGTCCTGGTTCACGGAGGAACGGCTGATGATCGCGGCCCGTACGACGGGCGCCGCCGAGCGGGCCCTCCGGCTGGCGCGGGACTGGGCGGTGGAGCGCCGGCAGTTCGGGTCGCCGATCGCCGACTTCCAGCTGGTGCAGGGGATGCTGGCGGACTGCGCGGTCGATATCGCGGTCAACCGGGCCTATGCCCACCAGGTCGCCTGGGAGGTGGACGAGGGCACCGTCGACCGCAAGACCCTGCACGCCAAGGCGGCGATCGCCAAGCTCGCGGCGAGCGAGGCGGCGGGCCGGGTCATCGACCGCTGTGTGCAGATCTTCGGCGGTCGCGGCTATGACCGCTCCTACCCCGTCGAGCGGCTCTACCGCGAGCTGCGGGTGGACCGGATCTGGGAGGGCACCTCCGAGATCCAGCGTCTGATCATCGCTGGCGAACTGGTCAAGCGGGGCACGGGAGTTCTGCAGATGCCCACGCCCTGAGCCCGCGGTCACCGGGCCGGGGGCGCCCGGCCCGGTGACCCGCCGTACCCCGCCCGGCACCACCGACCCGCCGGGCGGGACCCGCGAGACGTCCCGGAACACCGGCCGAGGAGGAGCGATGTCCGAGAGAGCAGTCGACAGCATCGGGGTCGTGGGCTGCGGCCTGATGGGCTCCGGCATCGCCGAGGTGTGTGCCCGCGCGGGCCGGGAGGTGTGCGTCGTCGAGACCGGCCCGGCCGCCGCGGCCGCGGGGCTGCGCCGGATCACCGGCTCCCTGGAACGTGCCACGGCGGCCGGCAGGCTCTCCGTCCGGGACCGGGACTCCGCGCTCGCCAGGATCACGGTCACCACCGACCTGGCCGCGCTGGCCGACCGCGATCTGGTCGTCGAAGCCGTCGCCGAGGACGAGGCCGCGAAGCTGGCCGTCTTCACCCGGCTCGACGAGGTGGTCCGGCGGCCGGACGCGATCCTGGCGACCAACACCTCCTCCCTCCCCGTCATCCGCCTCGCCGCCGCCACCGCACGCCCCCAGCAGGTCATCGGCCTGCACTTCTTCAACCCCGTTCCGGTGCTGCCGCTCGTCGAGCTGGTGCCCTCCCTGCTGACCGGCGACGACACCACCCGCAGGACGCACACCTTCGCGGCCGACGTACTGGGCAAGGAGGTCGTGCACGCCGCGGACCGTGCCGGGTTCATCGTCAATGCCCTGCTCGTCCCCTATCTGCTGGACGCGGTGCGGATGGTCGAGTCCGGCGCGGCCTCGGCGGGCGATGTCGACCGGGGGATGCGGCTGGGCTGCGCCCACCCGCTGGGGCCGCTCGCGCTGGCCGATCTCATCGGCCTCGACACGACCCGGGCGATCGCCGAGTCGCTGTACGAGGAGTTCCGTGAACCGCGCTACGCGCCCCCGCCGCTGCTGGCCCGGATGGTGGAGGCGGGCCTCCTCGGCCGCAAATCGGGCCAGGGCTTCCACCGCTACCGATGAGCCCGCCCGGCGGCGGACGGCCGACGGCGGTGATGCGGGAAGATGGACGGGACGGGCCCGCCGAGCCCGCCGAGCACACCGACACCGACCCGGGGAGCACTCACGTGGCCAAGGCTGAACGCACTCTCGAAACGCGGGAACGGATCCTGTCCGCCGCGTGCGAAGTGATTGCCGAGGTCGGCTTCGAGAAGATCCGTATGCGGATGGTCGCGGAGCACGCCGGTGTGTCCACCGCCCTGCTCCACTACCACTTCGAGAACCGTGAGCGGCTCTTCGCCGAGGCGATGACCCACTCCTTCGCACAGACCGGTACGGAACTCGAACGGGACGCCGACACGGTGCCCGCCTCCGTGGTCCTGGCCCGCATCCTGCACAACATGCTGCCCACGGACCCCGAGCTGCGGCAGGACTGGCGGCTGTGGCAGGAACTGTGGGTGCGGGCCCTGCGCGACGAGACCGCCCAGCATCTCGCCGTCGACCTGTACGACCAGCTGCACACCTGGATCAGCCAGGCCATCCGGCGGGGCATCGAGTCGGGCGAGTTCACCGACTGCGATGTGGCGGAGACCAGCACGCTGCTGCTCGCACTGAGCGACGGATTCGGGATCCGGCTGATGCTGGGCGACCCACGGGTCGACCTCCCCGCCGCTCAAGCGGCCATCTGGCGGGCCGTCGCGGGAACACTCGGCGTTCCCGAGGCCTTCCCCGAGATCTGACCCCGAAGAGATCTGACTTCCTCCGCGGGCAGGCCGGCGGGGCCGTCCGCCCCGCCGTGCTCACTCGTGGACCGGAAGGACCGTGAGCGCTTCCTGGCACCGGGCGACGGCGTCGCTGTGGCCGAACAGACCGGGCAGCCCGCCGGAGTGCAGCAGGACGGTGCGTTGCCCAGGAGCCACGCTCCCGTCCCGCACCGCCGCCCGCAGTCCGGCCAGCGCACGCCCGGTGTAGACCGGGTCGAGCGCGATGCCTTCCGTACGGCCCGCCAGCGTCAGGGCGTCCATCGACTCCTCGGTCAATGTGCTGTAACCGGCGCCGACTTGCTCCCGCCGCAGACGCAGGGTCTCCGGTGCGTGGACGGTGCCGGACAGCGCGGTGACCAGGCCGGTGACCGTGTCCGCCGGGTCGGGCACCGCGCCGCAGTCGACGCCCAGCACCTTCCCGGGGCCGAGGGTGTCCACCAGGCCGGCCATCGTGCCACCGGATCCCAGGGCGACGACGACGGTGTCCAGGTCAGGGGCCTGGCCGAGGAGTTCGCGCCCGCACTCGGCATAGCCGTACGCGCCCAGCGGGCTGGAACCACCCAGCGGAACCAGCGCCGGGACGGCCCCCCGCTCGCGGAGCCGCTGGGCCACCTCCTCCGCCGCGGCCGCGAGTTGTGTGCCCCCTACCTCCCCGGCCCAGACGACGGTGGCCCCGAAGAGGCCGTCGAGGACGAGGTTCCCGGAGGTCGAGGAGCCGGCCGCACCGGCCAGCACCAGGACCACATCGAGCCCGAGCCGCGCGCCGGCGGCCGCGGTCAGCCGGGCGTGGTTGCTCTGCGCGGCGCCGGTCGTCACCAGGGTCGTGGCGCCCTCGGCGAGCGCCGCACCGCAGATCCACTCCAGTTTCCGGACCTTGTTCCCGCCGCCACCGAGACCGGTGAGGTCCTCGCGCTTGACCCAGAGGTCCTCCGCGCCGAGCCCCAGCGCGCGGGCCAGCCGCGGCGCCGGCTCCAGCGGGGTCGGCCAGGTCGCGAGCGCTGCCCGCCGGGGGGTGCCGCTGTCCGCACTCATCGTCATGTCCTTCCGTCTGCCTGCGGTGCCGGTCCGCCGGCAAGCGTGCCATGCCGTACCCGGCGGCGGGCCCCGCTCAGCCGCCGTCTGCTCCCTCCCGTACCTCCGCCGTCACCTGAAGCGGCCCGGCGGACGGCACCACGGCACCGCCGCCGGATGCTGTGTGATCATCTCGGGATGCGAACGAGTGGCGGGGCGGCAGTGCCCGGATGCGGGGCGGAAGCGGCCGGCAGGCCTGCTTTCGTGGGGGAGTTCGAGGTGCATCTCACCGTCCGGGACGACGGGCACCACGAGGCGGCCGGGCAACTGGCCGCCTATGCGGCGGCACATCACCTGAAGTGCGTCCACATCCTCCTGGAACAGGGGGAGGTGCCCTCACAGCCGATGCTGACGCTGCACGGGGCCGGGACGTACGAGGAGGTCCGGGCCGAGGCCGTCGCGAAGGCGGCCGGGCTGCGGGCCGCAGGGTTCGACGTGGTGCGGACGAAGATCGAGGCCACACCGTGGAGCGACGGCGTACCCGGTACGGACGAGGAGGCCGCGGGCCTCGGCCCCGACTACTACTTCGAGCATCACCTCAAGCTGGTACTGGCGCCCTCCGCTCCCGTCGGCTCCCTGCTCGCCCTCGCCGTCGCGCACGGCGCGCACCTCTCGCGCAACGCACGGCGGGCACGGTCCGACGGCCGGGTGGAGCGCTTTGTGACCCAGCGGTGCCGGAGGGTGGGCCTGGCGACCGCGGGGCAGCGGCTGGACGCCCTGTCGGGGCAGCTGCGTGCCGCGGGACACCGGATAGCCTCCGTCGAGCGGGAGTTCGTGGTCCACGACGGGAATCTGGCGCTGGACGCGGGCTGGCTGGACGAGGAGTGCGCAGTGGCGGGGGAGAGGAACGGCTCATGACGGGGACCGACGAGACGGGTGCGGCGGCGCAGTGGCGGGAGTTCCGGTTCGGACCGTGGGCGGACACGGCGGTCGTGCCCCGGGCCCGGCCGGACGAGGCGACACGGGCGCGGATGGATCTGCCGGCCACGCTGCTTCCCGTACCGGACGACGGTGTGGTGCAGCGCCCGGTGTTCGACCCCGCGGCGGCCCACCATGTCTTCGGGATGCGCCTGGGCGAGCCGAGCTTCGCGGACGCGTCGGCCGGCGCACGCTGGTACGCGGCGCGGCGGCATGCGCTGCATCATGTGCTGGCCGCGATCGCGCAGTCCCCGTGGGCCGGCCATCTGGTGCTCCGCGGCAGCATGCTGCTCGCGTCGTGGTTCGGGGAAGCGGCGCGCGAGCCGGGGGATCTCGACTTCGTCGTGGTGCCGGAGACCTGGCAGCTCGCGGACGCCCGTACTGACCGGATGCTCGACGGCATCGCCGCCGCGGCGGAGGAGCTGTCCCACCGCGGCGGTCCGGTACGCCTGGATGCGCGGGCCGCGGTCGGCGACGAGATCTGGTCGTACGACCGGGTGCCGGGCCGGCGGCTCGTCATCCCGTGGACGGCCGTGGCCGACGGGGTACCGGCGGGAAGCGTGCAGCTCGACTTCGTCTTCAACGAGCACCTGCCCGCGCCCGCGGAGCCGGCCGAGATCCGCGGACCGCAGGGCACGGCCCCGGTGGTGGTCCGCGCGGCGACCCGTGCGCTGTCGCTCGCCTGGAAGGTGCTCTGGCTGGTGAGCGACATGCACCCCGAGGGCAAGGACCTCTACGACGCCGTGCTGCTCGCGGAGAGCACCGAGCTGCCGTTTCCCCTGTTGCGTGAGGTGTTCCGGGGTGTGGACGGCGGCGTCTTCGACCGGAATCCGGTGCTGCCGGAGACGCTCTGCGGGATCGAACGCGACTGGTCCGAACTCCGCAAGGAGTACCCGGACCGTACCGGGTTCACGGCCCCGGGCCCGTCCGTGGAGCACGAGTACGTCCAGCGCCTCGTGACGGCTCTGGGGCCCACCTTCGCGACGGATGACGGCAGTGGCGCCACCGCCGCCTACCAGCAACGGGCGGCCTGGTTCGCGTCGCTGACCGCGGAATGCGCGGGCGTCCTTGCCGAGCGGGGCATGGACGCGGTGCAGGACCTGCTGCTGGAGTGGGGCGCGCCGTTCGGCAACGCGGTCGTCGTCACACGGGAGGTGTCCGGTCGTGACCGATGTGCTCTGCGGGATGCGGCCGCCGTGGTGGCGGCGTTCCGCGCGGGCCATCCGACGGTCGCCCGGCGGCCGTGGCTGCTCGGCGATCCGGACGAGGTGGTGCGGCAGCTGGGCGGGGACGGGACCGGCACGTCGGGCTGAGCGGGGACGGGACCGCACGTCGGGCTGAGCGGGCGCCCGCCGTCGAGGGCCGTCGAACCGAAGCACCCCTGCGACACCGCGGCCCCCGGGCTGCTCCGAGCGACGCGCCCTACCCCATGCTGCTGATGCTCTCCGGCGCGATGACGAAGAGCACGCGTTCCTCGTCGCGGCCCCCGTACCAGGGGTAGGGCTCACCGAGGTACTTCTGGGCGAGCTTCTCGACGTGCTCGACCGCGCCCTCGGTCGTGGTCTCGATCACCCGGCCGCGCACCTGGAAGAAGCGCGAGGGGTTGTCCGGGTCGGAGACGGCGACGGCCACACGGGGATCGCGCCCGATGTTCCGGGTTTTGACATGGCCCCGGACGCTGTTGATCAGCACATGTGTGCCGTCGGTGTCGACCCAGGTCTGGGTCAACTGAGGGGAACCGTCGGGCATCGAGGTGGCCAGATAGCAGGTGCTCGGCAGGCGCAGCAGCGCGAGCAGTTCAGAGGGAAGGTGCACAAGGGTCTCCCGGCCGGTCGGAGGGGGCGGGGCCTGTCCGGTCTTCTCCCGCCGCTGGGTGGACATGCACCGCTCGCGCGGGGCGTGGCGGAGCATATACGGGGGCATGTCCGCTCCCCCGCGCCCCATACCCTCTCCCGCGAGCCGGTGTTGGGCGGTGCGGCGCAGCTGATTTCGGCCGCTATGCTTGCTGGATACAAGCAAGGTATCCCACGGGCCGACAACATCACCGCGAAGGATCACGACGATGAGCAAGGGCACGGTCCATGCCTGTGACGAGGCTGCTCCGCAGGTCACCGCCTCATCAGGGCTGGACGAGGCGGCCGCCGGGCTGGGAACGGAGATCGTCCGCTTCTCGCGGCTGATCGCGGCCTGGAAGCAGCGCGCCAAGAGCGACGGCGGCGCTGCCGACCGGGTGCTGCTGGCACGGCTGGTGGTCGGCGGGGACCAGCGGGCGACCGATCTGGCCGCCGATGCGTTCCTCGATCTGTCGACCGTCAGCCGTCAGGTGCGCTCGCTGGTGGAGCGGGGCCTGGTGACCCGGCGCCCCGATCCGGAGGACCGCCGCGGGTCGTTGCTGGCCGCGACCGAGGCGGGGCGCGCCGCGTTCGCGCACTACCGCAGGCAGCGCGACGCGGAACTGGCCGCGCTTCTCGGACCGTGGTCGCCCCAGGACCGGGCCGACCTGATCCGCTTGCTGGGCCGGCTCAACGAGGACATGGCAGAACGACAACACACACGGCTGGGTCCCGGGGGAGACCAGGGTGCCGCCGTGGAGCAGGGAGAGCTACGTACATGAGCACCGCCACCTCCCCGCCCGGGGCGGGAACCGAGGAGATATCCGGACCAGGAGTCCTGAGCCACCGTCAGATCCTCACCATCCTCAGCGGTTTGATGCTGGGGATGTTCCTTGCCGCGCTCGACCAGACCATCGTCAGCACCTCGATCCGGACCATCTCCGACGATCTGCACGGCCTCAGCCAGCAGGCCTGGGCGACCACCGCCTATCTGATCACCTCGACGATCGCCACGCCGCTCTACGGCAAGCTGTCCGACCTGTACGGCCGCAAGCCGTACTACCTGGCCGCGATCACCATCTTCGTCGTGGGGTCGGTGCTGTGCACCTTCTCCACCTCGATGACCGGACTCGCCGCGTTCCGGGCGGTGCAGGGCCTGGGCGCCGGCGGTCTGATGTCGCTGGCACTGGCGATCATCGGTGACATCGTCCCGCCCCGGGAACGCGCCCGTTACCAGGGCTACATGCTGGGCACCTTCGCCACGTCCAGTGTGGCCGGGCCGCTGATCGGCGGGGCCCTCGCCGGACAGGACCAGCTGCTGGGCATCACCGGCTGGCGTTGGGTCTTCCTGGTCAACGTACCGATCGGGATCATCGCGCTGTTCGTGGTCGCCAAGGTCCTCAACATTCCGCACACCCGGCGCGACCACCGCATCGACTGGTGGGGAGCGCTCACCCTCTCCGTCGGTGTGGTGCCGCTGCTGCTCGTCGCGGAGCAGGGCCGGGAGTGGGGCTGGGACTCGTCCCGGTCGATCGCCTGCTATGTGATCGGTGTCGTCGGTATCATCGCCTGGATCTTCGTCGAGCGGTGGATCGGCGACGACGCACTGATCCCGATGCGGCTGTTCCGCAACGGCACCTTCAGCAAGACCAGTGTGCTGTCCGTGCTGATCGGTATGGGGATGTTCGGCGGGATGCTGATGATCCCGCAGTACCTCCAGATCGTGAAGGGCGCCAGCCCCACCAGCTCGGGTCTGCAAATGCTGCCGCTGATGGCGGGCATGTTCATCGCCTCGATCGCGTCGGGCCAGATCACCGCCAAGACCGGCCGCTACAAGATCTTCCCGATCATCGGGACCGCGCTGATGATCGCGGCGATGCTGCTCTTCCACTTCCGGGTCCAGTGGGACACCCCGCTGTGGGAGACCATGATCTACATGCTGGTCTTCGGCCTCGGCCTGGGCGGCTGTATGCAGACGCTGGTGCTCGCGGTGCAGAACGCGGTGCCGCCGCGGGACATGGGCGTGGCGACCGCCTCGTCCACGTTCTTCCGGCAGATGGGCGCCACCGCCGGTACCGCGGTCTTCCTGTCGGTGCTGTTCAGCACGGTCGGTGACAAGATCTCCGCGGCGTTCAAGGACGCGGTGTCCACCGAGCGCTTCCAGGCCGCGCTGCACGATCCCGCGGTGCTGCACGACCCCGCCAACAAGCCCGTGCTGGACATGCTCAAGCACCCCGGCAACGCGGACTCCTCGGGCGTGCTCAGCGATTCGTCGTTCATCCAGCACCTGGACCCGCGGCTGGCCGAGCCGTTCAAGCGCGGCTTCGCGGACTCGATGCACACGGTCTTCCTCATGGGCGCGATCGTCGTCGCGCTGGCCTTCGTGCTGATGTGGTTCATCAAGGAGGTCCCGCTGCGGCAGATCTCCGGTCTGCAGGCCCGTGCGCAGGCCGACGCCGAGGCCGAGGCCGATGCCGTGGCGAAGTCCGCGAAGTCTGCTGGTGGTGCGGTGGAGGCTGTCGACGGGGCAGCGGGCGGTGCCGGTGCGGCGGCGGCCGGTGCCGACGGTGCGGCGGTCACGCCGGCGCAGTCCGAGTCGTCAGGGGCATCCGGGTCGTCCGGGTCGTCCGACCCCGCCGGTACCCCGGGCGCCGACCCCGTCCCCGCCCTTTCCGGCGCCTCCGCGCCCCCCGCGGACCGGGGGATCCGCACGACCGGGCCGGAGATCCGGGGAACCGTACGGGACGGCGACGGCCGGCCGGTGGCGCGGGCCGCGGTCACCCTGATCAGCGTCGACGGCCGGCAGCTCGGCCGTACCTCGACCGAGGCCGACGGCGGCTACGCCCTGCCCACGACGGGCGCCGGCACCTATGTACTGATCGGCTCCGCCGGGGCCCGGCAGCCGCAGGCCGTGACCGTCGTGGTGAGCGGTGAGCCGGTGTCGTTCGACCTGGCTCTCGGCGGCGCGGCCGGCCTCTCGGGCGAGGTCCGCGCGGAGAAGGGCGACGCCCCGGTGCCCGGCGCGCTCGTCGTGGCCACGGATGTCACCGGCGAGGTCGTGGCGTCCGGCGTGGCCGGCCCGGACGGGGGCTTCGCCTTCGGTGAACTGGCCCCCGGCAGCTACACCTTGGCCGTCAGCGCCGAGCGCCACCGCCCGTCCGCCCTCCCGGTGGAGGTCACCTCCGGCAACCGCAATTGGTACGAGGTCCGGCTGACGCCCGGAGCCCAGGTCCGCGGCACCGTACGCACGGCGCACGGCAGCCCGGTGGACGACGCCCGGGTGACCCTGCTGGACCCGGCAGGCAACGTGGTCGGCACCGCCACCAGTGGTCAGGACGGTGAGTATGTCTTCACCGACCTCGACAGCGGCGAGTACACCTTGATCGCCAGCGGCTATCCGCCGGTGGCCACCCCGCTGCGCCTGGAGGCCGCCGGACACGGTGAGTTCGACATCGAGCTGGGCCACGACCCGGTGCGGTGACGGCCGGCGGGATGCGGCATGACGAGGGCCCGGCGCGCGCGGAGCGCCGGGCCCTCGGCCATGACCGGGGTGGCGCCGGGTGCCGCGCCGCGGCCGCTCCCGTACCCCGCTGACCGGCCCGCGCGCTCCCACCGGGTTTGGCGCAGCAGCCCCCGCCTACGTACAGTTCCGCCGAAGCTTGAATAGAACACACGATCCCAGGGAAGCGGCAGCGGCGATGACGGTGACCGAAACAGGCCGGGCCGATGGCACGGGTATCGACTCGGAGCGGATGGCGGTCTGCCTGAGCGTGCTGGAGGAGCTGGACACGCTGCCCGTCGACCACCCGGACGCGATCACCATACGGCGCGCCACCGCCGGCATCTACCGCACGGTGAAGCAGCGGCGCCGGCAGGAACGCCGGGCAGCCAAGACCGCCAACGACAGGGCGGTGACCGCGGCCACGGCGACCGGTGCGCCCGACCGGATCGATGACGAGACCCAGGGTCTGGCCCTCACCAGCTCCGTGACCACGGAGATCGCCGGAATCCTGCAGCGGCCCCGGTCCTGCTACACCTGCAAGTCCCGCTACGTCGAGGTCGACGCCTTCTACCACCAGCTCTGCCCGGTGTGCGCCAAGGAGAACCGGGCCCGCCGCGACGCCCGCACGGACCTCGCCGGCCGGCGCGCCCTGCTCACCGGCGGCCGAGCCAAGATCGGCATGTATATCGCGCTCCGCCTGCTGCGCGACGGCGCCCACACCACCATCACCACCCGCTTCCCGAGCGATGCCATCCGTCGCTTCAAGGCGATGCCGGACAGCGCGGAGTGGCTGCACCGGCTGAAGATCGTCGGGATCGATCTGCGGGACCCGGCCCAGGTCATCTCTCTCGCCGACGCGGTGAGCGCCGAGGGCCCGCTCGACATTCTGATCAACAACGCCGCACAGACCGTCCGCCGGTCGCCCGAGGCGTACGGACAGCTGATCGCCGCCGAGTCCGCCCCGCTGCCCGCCGGAGAACTGCCCGCCTCCCTCGTCCTCGGGCACTTCGGCAGTGGCGCCCCCGCGGCCCTCCCCTCCGCCGCGGGCACGTCCGGCGCGCTGACCGCGGCCGACCTCACCGCCCTCGCCCTGACCACCGGCTCCGCCACACCCGCCCGTATCGAGGCGGGGACCGCGATCGACGCCGGTGGGCTCGTACCGGATCTGCACGCCACCAACAGCTGGATCCAGAAGGTCGACGAGGTCGACCCGGTCGAGCTGCTGGAGGTCCAGCTGTGCAATATGACCGCGCCCTTCCTGCTGGTGAGCAAGCTGCGCCCGGCGATGGCGGCGGCCCCGGCGCGCCGCAAGTACGTGGTGAACGTGTCGGCGATGGAAGGCCAGTTCAGCCGTGGCTACAAGGGCGCCGGCCACCCGCACACCAATATGGCCAAGGCGGCGCTGAACATGCTCACCCGCACCAGCGCGCGGGAGATGCTGGAGACCGACGGCATCCTCATGACCGCCGTGGACACCGGCTGGATCACCGATGAGCGTCCGCACCCCGACAAGATGCGCCTGGCCGACGAGGGCTTCCACGCCCCGCTCGACCTGGTCGACGGAGCGGCCCGGGTGTACGACCCGATCGTCCGCGGTGAGCTCGGCGAGGATCTGTTCGGCTGCTTCCTGAAGGACTACGCGCCCACGGCCTGGTGATCCGGCGCGGCGCCCGCCGCCTGGCGGGCGCCCCCGGCGGCCGCGGCGCCGTCCCCCGTTCCCACCACGGGGAGCGCGGCGCGCAGCCGTCCCAGGAGGGCCCTGGCGGCCGGGCCGGCGGGCCCTTCCGTCCGCCAGGCCAGGGCGACCCGGCCGCGCGGCCGCGGTGCGGTGATCTCCAGCGTCCGCAGCCCGGCGGCGGCCGCCTCGTCCGCCGGCAGCGCCGGGACGACGGCCACCCCGAGGCCACGCGCCGCGAGCCGCGCCAGCACCTGCGGGGCGGCTGCCTCGAAGGCGATCCGGGGCCGGAACCCCGCCTCCGCGCAGGCGCGTTCGAGCACCCCGCGCAGACCGGTACCGCGCGGCAGGCTGATCAAGGCGCGGTCGCGGAGCGCGGCCAGCGGGATGCCCGTCCGCTCCGCGTCCGGTGTCAGGAGGGCGTCGTCCGGCGCGACGGCGGCGACGAGCGGCTCGTCCACCACGATCTGGCAGGACGTACCCGGCGGCGGTTCCTCGTCCATGAGGCCGATCACGGCGATATCGAGCGTGCCGCGCTGCAGTGCGGTGAGCATCCGCTCCGAGGTGTCCTCCGTGAGGGAGATCTCGACCTGCGGATGAGCGTCGTGGAAATCGGCCAGGAGGGAGGCCATGTCGAACCGGTGACTGCCGGCGCCCGAGAGCAGGGCGATTCTGACCCGGCCGCGGAGCAGCCCGCTGAACTGGTCCACGGTCTGCCGTATCCCCTCGACGGCGGCGAGTGCGGCCCGCGCATAGATGAGGACGGCCCCGCCCACCTCCGTCACGGTCACCGAGCGGCCGGAGCGGTCGAGCAGCGGCTGCCCCAACTCCCGTTCCAGCTGCCGGATCTGGGCGCTCACCCCGGGCTGCGCCAGATGCAGCCGGGCGGCGGCCCGGGTGAAGTTGGCCTCTTCCACCACAGCGACGAAGTACTGCAGCTGCCGAAGTTCCATAACGCGTCATTCTAGAGAGCAGAACGACCAGCTCTTGGACTTATCACGACGCGAGCAAGATCCTTGGAACCAGAGGCAGTTCGAGAGGAGAACTCCGATGGACATCAAGGCGGCGATCGCGGCCGAACGCCGGGAACTGGCGGCCCTGCTGGACGGTCTGACGGCCGGGCAGTGGGACGCGCCGACGCTGTGCGCGGGCTGGCGGGTGCGGGATGTCGTGGCACATATGTCGATGGGGTTCCGCTACTCGCTCCCCAAGATGGCCGCCGAACTCCTCCGCGCCGGAGGCAACCTCCACCGGATGACCGACCGCTGTGCCCGCAGGGACGCGGCCGCCGCTTCGACGCGGGAACTCGCCGGCTTCCTCCGGGAGCATGCGCACCATCCCTGGAAGCCGCCGGTCGGCGGCGTCGCGGCGGCGCTGGGGCACGACGTGGTGCACGGCCTGGACATCACGGTCGCCCTCGGCCTCGACCGGCGCGTCCCCGAGGACCGGGTGCGCCTCCTCCTGGAGAAGATCACCCCCGGGACGGCCAGGTTCTTCGGCGCCGGTCTCCGCGGTATCCAGCTCCGCGCCGATGACCTCGACTGGTCCTTCGGCAGCGGCACACCGCTGTCCGGAGCCGCCCAGGACCTGCTGCTGGTCGCCTACGGCCGCAAGCTCCCGCCCGGCCGCCTCCAAGGGGAGCGGCATCAGCACTTCGTCGCCGGCTGAGCGGCGCGGCGGCCCGACGGGCGGTCCGCCACCACGGCGCGGCTGCGGCCCCTGCCCTGCGGCGCGACGTCCCGCGGCCTCCCGTGGATCAGCCCGTCAGCCCGTGAATCGGTCCGTCAGCCCGTCAGCCCGTGGCGGGCCAGCAGCGGCCCGATCTCCGCGTCGCGTCCGACCACCGCGCGAAACGCCGCGAGCGGGTCCACGCTGCCGCCCTTGGCGAGGAGTTCCCGCCGGAAGATCTCACCGCTCTCACGGATCGACCGCCCGTTCTCCCGGAACCAGCGCACGGTGTCGGCGTCCAGCACCTCGGCCCAGCGGTAGCCGTAGTACCCCGCTGCATAGCCGTGGTTGAAGATATGGGCGAAGTAGCCGGTGCGGTAGCGCGGCGGGATCGCGGCCATCGCCAGCCCGTAGCGCTCCAGCGCGGCCGCCTCGAACGCCTCCACCTCGTCCTCCCCCGGTACGTCGCCGTCCGCGGAGAGGGTGTGCCAGGCCCAGTCCAGCACCGCGGCGGCCTGGTGCTCCACCATCCGGAATCCCGCGCCGAAATTCTCCGCCTCCCGCAGCCGGGCGGGGAGTTCGGCCGGCATCGGCTCACCCGTGAGGTGGTGCCGGGCGTAATGCGCCAGCACCTCGGGCCAGTCCGCCCACACCTCGTTCACCTGCGAGGGGAACTCGACGAAGTCGCGGGGCACTTGGGTGCCGGACAGCAGCGGATAGCGGACATCGGAGAACAGCCCGTGCAGCGCATGCCCGAACTCGTGGAACAGCGTGTTGACCTCGCTCCAGGTCAGCAGCACCGGCTCGCCCGCCGGAGGCTTGGCGACATTCAGGTTGTTGACCACCACCGGCCGCTGCCCGAGCAGATGCGACTGCACGACCAGCGAGTTCATCCAGGCACCGCCCCGCTTGGACTCGCGGGCGTGGAAGTCGCCGATGTACAGGCCGAGCGGGCTGCCGTCGGCGTCGTGCACCTCGTAGACATGGGCGTCCGGGTGGTACGACACCAGATCGGGGCGCCGGGTGAAGGTGATGCCGTAGACCAGCCCGGCGGCGTGGAAGACCCCGTCGTGCAGCACGGTCTCCAGCTCCAGGTAGGGCCGCAGCGCCGCCGCGTCGAGGTCGTACCGCTCCTTGCGCACCCGTTCCGAGTAGTACTGCCAGTCCGCCGCGCGGATCTGTGCCACCCCGGCCGCCTCGGCCAGCGCCGCGCCCTCGCGCTCGGCGTTGGCGACGGCGGGCGCGACCAGCCGGCCGAGCAGTTCCTCGACGGCATCCGTGGTACCTGCGGTACGGTCCGCGACCTCCCAGGCGGCGTGGCTGGGGTAGCCGAGCAGCGCGGCGCGCTCGGCGCGCAGCCTGGCCAGGGTGACGGCGATCGGGCCGTTGCTGTCGATGCCGCGCCCGAGGGAGGCGGCGAGCAGCCGCTCGCGCAGCGCGGGATCCTCCAGCGCGGCGAGTTCGGTCTGGCAGGAGAAGTTCTTCAGGCTGAGCACGAATTTGCCGGGGTGCCCGAGGGCTCGGGCGTTCTCGGCGGCGGCCGCGATCTGGTCCGCGGGCAGACCGGCGAGCTCCTCGGCGCGGTCCAGCACCAGCGCGGCGTCCGCGGTGGCCACCCGCAGATTCTGGTCGAACTCGGTGCACAGCGCGGCGATATGGGCATTGAGCTCGCGCAGCCGACGCTGCTGCTCGGGGGCGAGCCGCGCACCGGCCCGTACCCGGAGGGTGTGGTGGCGCTCCAGCAGCCGCAGTTGCTCCCCGTCCAGCCCGAGCTGCTCGCGCTGCGCGTGGAGCGCGTCCAGCCGGCCGAACAGGGCGGAGTCGAGCAGCAGCAGGTCTTCATGGGCGGCCAGCCGGGGGGTGATCTCGACCTCCAGTGCCTGGATCTCCTCGTCGGTGTCCGACGCCGCTTTGTTGGAGAACACCCGGCACACCCGGCCCAGCACCGCCCCGCTGCGCTCCAGCGCCTCCACGGTGTTCTCGAAGGTCGGCGGCCCGGCGCAGGCGCCGATCGCCGCCACCTCGGCCAGCTGGTCGGCCATACCGCGGGTGAACGCGGGCAGAAAGTGATCGTTCCGGATCCGCGCGAAAGGCGGCAGCTCGTACGGCAGATCACTCGGCTCGAAGAAGGGATTCGACGTCGTCACGGGCCGACACTACGCCCGGAGGCGGCGCCCGGTCCGGCAGTCGTCCCAGGAGACGGTCCCGCCCGGCCACGGCGGTGCGTTCCGGGGCATCCCGGTGAGCGTCGTCGGTCCATCCGTGGTGTGATCGAAGGCGAGGCAAGCAAGCACACTCCTGAGACAGGAGGAATCATGGCCACCAAGCTGCGAGCCCGAGACATCATGTCCGGCGGAGCGCACTGTGTGGGTGCACACGAGTCGTTGTACGACGCGGCGAAGATGATGCGGGATCTGGACGTCGGCTGCCTGCCCATCTGCGGTGACAACAACCGGCTCATGGGCCTTATCACCGATCGTGACATCGTCGTCGCCTGCTGTGCCGAAGGGGTCGATCCGTCGACGGTGCAGGCCGGTTCCATGGGCGGGACACTGCACTGGATCGACGCGGACGCGGACGCCAGTGAGGTCCTGCAGACCATGGAGCAGCACCACATCAAGCGCCTGCCGGTCATCGACGTCAAGGGCGGCCACCGTCTGGTGGGGATGATCACCGAGGCCAACCTCGCCAAGAACCTCAGCGACGCGGAGATCGCGGAGTTCGCGAGCAAGGTGTACGCGACCGCATAGCGCGGGGGAAGCGGAGCCGTCCGCCCGGGCCGCTGCTGCTGCCGGCCGGGCCCGCAACCGCGCCTCCCCACGCATCCCTTCACGCCCTCTCGACGGCGGAAAGCCCGCGGCGAACCCTGCACCACGCGGTGGCCCGTCCCCTCCGGCGGGCCACCGCGTGGTACAGGTGCGGACATTCAGCGGAATTCCCGGAGGGCCGTGCCACGGCGTACCCGGGAATTCCGGAAGGCGCTCAGTGGGCGCCGGAGTGCGGCACGGCCAGTCGTGTGCCGGGGAAAATCAGATGCGGATTCGCTCCGATCACGCGCCGGTTCAGCCGGTAGAATTCCTGCCAGCCAAAGCCGTGTGCGTACGCGATACTGCTCACCGTGTCCCCGGCGTTGACGACGACCGAGCCGCCGGTACTCCTATGGCGCCCCGATTTGTAGCGCTTCTCATGGGACTGCGGATGCCGGACCCGGCCCCGGGACGAGGGCGCGGCGTGCCGCTGCGGTGCGGTGTGCCGCTGCGGTGCGGGGCGTGCCGCGGTGCTCCGCGGAGTGCGGTGTGCGGTGGCCGAGTTGAGCCCCAGCGAGGCCGAGCAGGCCGGCCACGCGCCCCAGCCCTGACGGGCGAGCACCCGTTCCGCCACCTGGATCTGCTGGGCCCGGGTCGCCCGCGCCGCCCGTGACGCATAGGCGCCACCGCCGAACGAGTGCCAGGTGGAGTGGGCGAGCTGCAGCCCGCCGGAGAACCCGTTCCCCGTGTCGATACGCCAGTTCCCGCCGCTCTCGCAGCCGGCCAGGCGGTCCCAGGACCCGCCTCCCCGGGCCTCGGCGGGCCGCTCGGCTGCCAGGTTCAGCGCACCGGCCGCCAGCAGGACGGCCGCCGCCGTGATGCCCCGTGCCCCATAGCCCCGGAATTCACTCCGGGCCGTCGATTCCGATACCTGAGAAAATTGCATGCCTTTACTCCCGTCGCTCACCGCGCAGTTGCCTGGCAGTCATTCAGGAAACCTGGTGCCTACGCGGCGTATCGCGTTCGAAAGGTGCTCGAACCGCGATTTCCGCGCGGCGCCATGAATTCGACGGGGAAGAGACAACCATGCCCCGAGTTGTTATCGGCAGAGCGCGCGGTAGCGCCGCCGCGGTCCGGCCTGCCCCCTTGCCGTCGCAGCGTGACCGTGCCTGCGGACGGCGCACCTGTTCAGACGGGCAGGGGCGCACCCCTCAGGCCGCAGGCGCATGGCCTTCATGAGCCCGACGATCACCTGCTCGGCCGGGGGGTGTCCGCCGAGCGCAACCGGCGCACTTGGTGCACGCGCTGTGCAGGTACGCATGCACCGCGCACGGGTCCTTGGCGGTGCCAGGGCCCGTTCGTCGGTACGGGGGGCAGGAAGCCGCGAGAGTCGTGAAAGCCGTGGACGCCGTTTGGCTCGCGCCGGCTTCCGCCCCTGTGGGACGCACCCTCATGTGGCTCGCGTCGCAAGTGGGCCGGATGGTGCAGGAGTTCAAAAATGCCGCTGCCCACGCCACCGCTCACACCGCGGCGGGCCGGTCCTCCCTGATCCGCGCGTGCAGGTGCATGTCGTGCCATCCATCGATGTGCAGGTGGGCACTCCGGCGTGTTCCCTCCCTCGCGAACCCGGCTTTGGCCGCCACCCGGCACGAAGCATGGTTCGCCACCGAGTGCGCCAGCTCCAGGCGGTGAAACCCCATCTCCTCGAACGCCCAATGGGTCATCGCCGAGACGGCCCGAACCGCCACACCGGAACCGCGGGCGGCGGGCACCGTCCAGTAGGCGCACTCGGCGCGGCCCTCCGCCAGGTGCACGGACCGCAGCGAGGCCCGGCCGAGGAGGTCGCCCCCGTCGCCAGGAACGACCGCCCACTGAACACCCGTTTCGGCCTGCCAGCGCTCCTGGCACCGCGTGATCCAGCCGCGGGCTTCCTCCTCGGAGTCGATGCGCCGCACGTGCCAGCGTTGAATGCCGGGGTCCGTGAATGCCGCGGCGAGGGCGGCGGCGTCCGTCTGCCGCCAAGGGCGGAGCAGCAGACCGCCCTTGACCGGCACGGACGGCTGATCGAGAGCGGCAAGGCTGCCAGGAGGTATGCAGGGCGGCACCAGATACGGCATGGGCAGCATCCTTCCCGGCGACGGGCCACCAGGCCAGGCCAGGCCGCGATGCGGGAGGCCGCCTTCCCCCGGAGGGCCCCCTCCTCGCGTGAAATGGACAGGCCCACCGCGCTGTGGTGCATTGGGAAGGAGCGTGATTCCGCCCGGGAGGCAGCCGTGGCCGATGTGGATGTCCTGGTCGTCGGGGCGGGTCCGGTCGGGTTGACGGCGGCCTGCGAGCTGCGGCGTCGCGGTGTGCGGTGCCGCGTCATCGACAGGCTGCCCGCCCCGCAGCCGTTCGCGAAGGCGGTGGGCATCCAGCCCAGGACGCTGGAGATCTGGGACCGCATGGGAGTGGCGCGGGAAGCCCTGGCGGCCGCGGCCCCGCTCCGGGGGCAACTGCTCTACGTCAATGGCGCGGAGCAGGCGCGGATCGAGCTGATCCTGCCGCCGGAGGTGCCCTACCGCTTCGCCGCCCTCCCGCAGTACGCCACCGAACGCATCCTTGCGGAACTGCTCGCGCGATGGGAAACCCCCGTCGAACGCGGCACGGAGCTGGTGGACTTCGAGCAGGACGCCGACGAGGTCCGGGCCTGCCTCGTGCTGCCGTCCGGCGCGCAGGAGTGGATCCGCACCGGGTTCCTCCTCGGCTGCGACGGCGCCCACAGCATCGTCCGCAAGACTCTCGGGCTGCGCTTCGAGGGCGGAGCCTTCCCCGAGGAGTACATGCTGGGGGACGTCGAGGTCGACTGGGAGCTGCCGGCCGGCTACGCGGTCCGGGCCATGCACCGGAGCGACGGACGCGTCGACGATCTGCTGGTGTGCATCCCGCTGCCCGGCCGCAACCGCTACCGGATGTCCATGCTCGTCCCGCCCGAACTCTCCCTGCCCCAACAGCCGTCCGAGGAAGAGGTGTTGCACGGCCTGGAGACCGGCCCCACCCCCGGCCTCCCGCACATCCAGGCCGTCCTCGACCGGCTCTCACCGCAGCCCACCCGCGCCTCGGCGCTCCGCTGGTCCTCGGTCTTCCGCATCAGCCACCGCTTGGTGGACCGCTACGGAGCGGGCCGGGTATTCGTCGCGGGGGACGCCGCCCACATCCATCCGCCCACCGGCGCCCAGGGCATGAACACCGGCATCCAGGACGCCTACAACCTGGCCTGGAAGGTGGCCCTAGCGGTGCGGTCGGCCGCGAGCGAGGGACTGCTGCGCAGCTACCACGCGGAACGCCACCCCGTGGGCGAGGAAGTGGTGCAGCGGACGGTCCGGCACGCCGGCAGCGGTGTCCAGGCAGACCCCGACGACCCGTCAACGGTGATGCAGCGCGAGGCCCAACTGCTCGTCGGCTACCGGGGCAGCCCGATCGTCGGGCCGGACCGGCAGCCGGACCAGGGCCCCGCCGCCGGCGACCGCGCACCGGACTGCGGCGGCCTCCGCCATGACCTCACCGCCTTCCCGTTCCGGCTGTTCGACCTGCTGCGCGGCCAGGAGCACACGCTGCTGCTCTATGCGGACGACGAGGCCCAACTGGCGCCGTACGACGAGGTGGTGGCGTCGGCACGGCGCGGAGCGCAGGGGCAGCTGAGCGTCTGGGTGATCGCGGCCCCGCACCTCCGGACGGACGGCCTGGTGCTGCCCGTCGTCCACGACGGCCTCGACGCCTTCCGGCAGATGTACGGCGCACGCGGCGGCGAAGGATTCCTCATCCGCCCCGACGGCTACCTGGGGCTGCGCGACGCCCCGGTGAGCGGCCCGGGGCTGGTGGCGCACCTCGCGTTGACCTTCCGCGGGTGAGGGTCGGGGGGAAGTTCTACTCGGGGGCGGCGCCCGGCCAGGCCTCGACCAGCAGCCGCCCGTCACCGTCCCGGTCCAGCGCCGCGAAGGCCTCCTCCGCCTGCGCGGCCGAGTACCCGGCCGCGCGGTGCACCACCGCGAAGTCCTCCCGGCTGACCACACCGTCCCCGTCGGCGTCGGCGAGCGCGACGGTCGCGGCGATCGACGGTCCCACGACCCTGCCGAGGGACCCCAACTCGCCGGCGCGCGTGAAGGCTTCGACGAACTGCTCCCGGTTCAGCCGGCCCGTGGCGTCGACCTGCGCCAGAGCGGCGAGCTGCTCGAAGGTGTGGCGCATCCCCGCGCCCAGCGCCCGCGCCTTGGCGGAGTCCGCCGGTTCACCCACCGCGTCCGTCAGCACCCGTGCCCGGTCGGTGAAGTCCTGTGCGGTCAGGTAGCCGTCGCCGTCGGTGTCGTACGTGGAGAAGCGGTGCTCGTACTCCGCGCGCAGTGCATCGGTGATCATGCGTCATCCCTTCTGGGCGGGTGTGACTCCTGGTGGAGTCCGGGAAGGCGGCCGGTCGCGGGCGCCGCGACCGTCACCATGAGCACATTAAGTGGCGATGCGATAGCGGACGGTCATCGCGGAGGGTGTGTTCACCGTCTTGCCCCGTCGCGCCCGTCGTGGCCATAAACCTGCGGTTCCACACGGAAGGTCACGTATGATCGCCGTCAAATTGAACATCTGTCGCAGTCGCCCGCACAGGCGGATATATCTCCACCGCCTCTGACCTGGGTGGCAGCGCGGGGGGGAAACCTCAACATGAAGTCATCCCGTTTACGCCGTCGCGTCCTCGGCACCGCGGCCGTCGCGGTCCTGGCCGGCGTCGGCGTGCTGGTCGGCGCACCGGCAGCGGTCGCCAAGGCCAATTTCCTGGCCATCGACAAGGTCACACTGCACGAGCCCGGCCTGCAGGTGAAGGTCACCTACTCCTGCGACACCGAAATCAACCACCAGCTGGTCGCCAACGCGAGCATGCCCAACGAGAACGGCCCCGGCGAGTCGACCGCCGCCGGCACCATCAAGAGGGACAAGCTCATCTGTGACTACGGCAGCCACACGGCGAAGGTGACCCTGCGCCCGGCCGCCCCTTCACGATTCGCCAAGGGCGACAAGGTGAAGGTCACCATCTTCTACTTCGACGACGGGTTCAGCTACGGCCACGAGGAGAAGGTCTCGGTTCTGTAGGGCTCGTCTCCCCGGCAGTCCGGATCCGTTCCGGCTGCCGGGGGCGCGGTATCGCGTATCAGATATTTCGGGTCGGTCACGCCTGCAACCGGCGGGTCGGGCAAACAGTCCTACGGGGCATGAAAAGACGACTGAACCTGCGTGTCCCGCGGTCCGCCGCCGGTCGCCGGGCGAGCGCGGCGCTCGCCCTCACGGCGCTGACCGTTCCGCTGACGGTGGCCTTCGGCTCCACCGCCCAGGCCGCCTCCGCGTCTTCGTGCACCGCGGCCCGCGGCCCCTACCAGAAGCAGGCCGAGAAGTTCCTCGGGCTGCGGGTGGACGGCCGGCAGTCGGCCGCCGACTGCCGGGCGATCCGCGCCTTCCAGACCAGCCACGGCATCACCCCGAACATCGGCTACGCCGGGCCCGTCACCTGGGGCGTGATGCGCGTCGTGGCACAGCAGAAGGCGGCCGGGCAGCACCCGAACAAGGCGGGGCGCTGCCCCACCAACAAGGGGCGGATAGCCTGCGTCGACCTGACCCGCCAGCTCAGCTGGGTCCAGGACGGCGGGAAGCTGGTGTTCGGGCCGGTCCCGGTCCGTACGGGCCGCGACGGCTACGAGACCCGCACCGGCGCCAAGAAGATCTACTGGCGCAATCTGCACCATGTGTCGACCATCTATCACGTGCCCATGCCGTACAGCCAGTTCTTCGACGGCGGGCAGGCGTTCCACTCCATCAGCGGCAGCGTCTGGTCGGCCCCCGGCTCGCACGGCTGCGTCAATATGCGCAGCAACGACGCGAAGAAGTACTGGTCCCTGCTCAAGAACGGTGATGACGTCTACGTCTACGGCCGCAAGTCCGGCACCTGAGGACGGACAAGGGGGCGAGAGGGGGATCGAGCGCCCGATGGCGTAAAGGCCACCGGGCGCGTGTCACCGGCATACCGGACCGGAGCCGGTCGGCCGGATCCCGCTACGGTTGCTTCCGGGCGGCGGAGGACGGCAGCGCACAGGCAGCTGTCCCGCCCGGCATCCGATGACGGTTGTGCGCGATCAGCCGGTACACCCCATGGGCGACCCAGCGCACGGGCGGGAGCGTGAGCAACGCGCCCACGACCGGCCACCCGCGGTCCGCGCTCAGCAGCAGCTTGGCGACCGCCTGCGCGCCACCGTGCACCGAACCGGTCGGCGTCACCCACAGCACTTCGTGCTCGGCACGCCGCCTGCTGATGCCGAGCTTCTCGAGATCGGTGAACTGCCAGGGTGTGGCCGCACAGTGCGGACGCAGCCGCCGTTCCGCGAACCGCACCGAGGACGTGCAGAAGGCACAGTCGCCGTCATAGACAAGTACGGGTTGCCGCCGCATGATCCCGCCACCTCTCACGCCGATGGAATCCATGATAGGTGCCACGCTATCGGGAGGAATTCCGGGTGCCGTGGTGGGGCCGTGCGCGGGGTCAGTGGGCCAGCTGGTTGTACAGGGCCATCGGTGTCACATAGCCCGGCCAGCGGCCGTCGGCGAACAGATGGATATCGGCGTCCTGATAGACCTGGTCGACGAGTTGGGAGCAGATCATGTGCCGGGTGCTGGCGACATAGCGGCGCAGCCCCGGGAGGGGCAGGTGGAAGCGGTGCGCGGCGATCGCCAGGTAGTCGAGGAAGCTGTAGGGCACTCCGACGTAGGCGGTGGCCGCGGCGCAGAGGGCGGTGCGCTGCTGCTCGGTGAGCCCTTCCGGGCAGACGTAGAGCACGGAGCTGCCGTCGTACGCGCTGAGGGGTTGGATGCGGGCACCGCCCGGCTGGGCTTCCAGCAGCCGGTCGTCGGGCAGGACGAGAAAGGCGTGTTGGTAGTCGGCGAAACCGTCTCCGTTGATCCATTGTCCGAGGCGGATCAACCGGCCGGTGATGCCGGATATCTGGGTGAGTCCGATGTCGCCGGGCAGGGGATGCGTGTGCTTCATGAGCAGCTCCCGGGAGCGCAAGGGGTTATCTGAGGTATTACCCGGTGTTGGGCCGTGCGCACCGCGTCCAGGGAAATGCCGCTCCGCAATTCCCGGCCCATCCGGCGTTCCCCATGGGGCAGATGGTGAGTACGGAGAGCAGAGAGCAAAGGGAATACGGAGGCTCGGCGGGGTACGGGTTTCCGGACCGGGATGGCAGTTACCGACGGCCGAAGAATTCGAGCGGGAGGAGCGAGAGGTGAGGGGCACCGGAGAGGCCGGACAGGCCGCGACGGCACGTCAGGGCGCGGTCGAGGCGGGTACCGGCGACGGCCGGCGGCCGCTGGCGGGCAGTGTGGCGCTGGTGACCGGCGCCTCCAGCGGAATCGGTGCGGCCACCGCCCTGGCACTCGCCCGGGAGGGCTGCTCCCTCGTGCTGGTGGCCCGCCGGACCGGGCGACTGGAGGAGCTGGCGGAGGCGATCGGCGCGCAGGGAGGCGCGTCCCTCGCCCTGACCGCCGATCTCGCTGCCGCGGACGAGGTCCGTCGGACGGTCGATCAGACCGTGGACCACTTCGGGCGGCTGGACGTCCTGGTGAACAACGCGGGCTTCGGCGCACGCGGCGCGGTGGCGGACAGCGACCCCGCGGACTGGGACCGGATGGTCGACCTCAACTTCAAGGCGGTGCTGCGGATGTCCCATGCCGCACTGCCGCATCTGCTGCGCGCCGCGCACGAGGGGCCGCGGGGCGTGGCCGACCTGGTGACCGTCAGCTCGGTCGCGGGCCGGGTGCCCCGCAAGGACAACAGTGTCTACTCGGCCACCAAGCACGCGGTGTGCTCCTTCAGCGAGGCGCTGCGCCAAGAGGTGACCGGACGTCAGGTCCGGGTCGGGCTGGTCGAACCGGGGATGACCACGACGGAGATGACACGCGGCGGCAGCCAGGCGGCGTCGGCGCACGGGCTGCCGCCGGAATCCTGGCTACGGGCCGAGGACATCGCCCGTTCCGTCGTCTTCATGGTCACCCAGCCGCCCCATGTGGCGGTCAACGAGATCACCGTTCGGCCCACCGCCCAGGAACGCTGACCGTCCGGCCCGCGTCCGTGAGCACGGCCCGAGGAGAGTTCCCCGTGCGACTCCTGCTCCTGTCCGACACCCATCTGCCCAAGCGCGCCAAGGCGCTGCCGCCCCAGCTGCTCGACGAGGTGCCGCGCGCCGATGTCGTCGTGCATGCCGGGGACTGGGTGGACACCGCCACTCTGGACCTGCTGACGGCCCGTGCCCGGCGGCTGATCGGGGTGTACGGCAACAACGACGGCCCGGAGCTGCGGGCGCGGCTGCCCGAGGTGGCGTACGCGGAACTGGCGGGAGTACGGCTCGGTGTGGTGCATGAGACCGGCCCCGCACAGGGGCGGGAGCGCCGGTGCGCCGAACGGTTCCCCGAGCTCGATGTGCTGGTGTTCGGACACAGCCACATCCCCTGGGACACCACGGCCGGCGACCGGCTGCGGCTGCTCAACCCGGGCTCGCCGACCGACCGCCGCCGGCAGCCGTACTGCACCTATATGACGGCGCGGATCACGGCGGGCCGGCTCACGGCGGTGGAGCTGCACCGCCTGCCACGCAGACGGTGAGCGCGCGGCGGCCGGCCGCCCCGCCCGGCCGGGTGCTCAACGACCGAGCAGGCCACGCACATAGGCCGCCTGCCCGGCGTGCTGGAGATCGTCGGCGATGACGCTGATCAGCCGGACGCCCAGGGTGACGGGAGGTGTCCAGGAACGGTCGACGACCCGCTTCATGTCCTTGTCGTCGACCCCGGCCAGGTACTGCACGGTGTTGTCGTGCACCGCGCCGTGATAGTCCATCAGCAGCTCCGCCGTCAGGTCCCGCACCGCCGCCACCTCCTTGCCGGAGTGGCCGTAGCCGGTGTCGTCGGGGGAGAAGGGCAGCCCGAAGCGGTCGTACCAGCCGTCCGCGATCCAGATCTGCTCGGTGCCGGCCACACCGGCGAGGTGGTCGTCCTGGATCCGGGTGAGATGCCAGACCAGCCAGCCGATCGAGTTGGCGTCGTCGTCGGGGCGGGTACCGAGCTCATCGGGGTCGAGCCCGGTGACCGCATCCTCGACACTCTCCCGGATACGTCCGAAGGCATCGACGAGCAGATCCGTGCTGGCGTTCATTGCGGGCTCCTTTGCGGCGACGGAGGGCTTCGCGCGGAAATTCCGCGGACAACCGGTACCGGTGGACCGATATGCCGCACTCCCGCGGCCGTCAGGCACCCCGGAAGGCATCAGCCCCGGCAGCCCGCCCATGGTCGCAAGCGGAGCGCGGGAAACGGCGAGGGGCAGGCCGAAAGGCGGCATTTCGGCCTTGTTACGGTGATCCGGCTCAGGAAAGTGAGCCCGTTCGCGTGATCCGGTGTCACCCCCGGTGAAAGGGCGGTGCGTTGTCTTGCGTACGTTTTCCCGGATCTCACCAGAACACGAAGGTTCCCGTATGAGCCGCGCCACGGCCGCCCGCGCCGTCACCGACATACTCCAGCCCCGCAATGTCCTCCTCACCGGAATGCTCGGTATCGGATGGGCGGCCGCGGGGGACTGGACCGGCATCCTGTGGGGCCTGCTCGGAGCGCTGTGCGCCGGGCTCGCCCCGGCCGGCTACATCGAATGGGAGCGCCGGCGCGGGACATGGGGCGACCGTCATGTCGTGGACCGCACGAAGCGGGCGCCGATCTTCCTCGTCATCCTGGCGTCCATCGGTGCCGGCACGCTCGTCATGGTCCTCGGGCGGGCGCCGACCGGCATCCTGGTCGCGATGCTCGCCCTGTGGGCGATGACGGTCGTCCTCCTGACGGTCAACACGGTCTGGAAGATCTCGGTGGACTCCGCGGTCGCCGCCGCCGTCGTCGCGCTCCTGGCGGTGGTGCACTCTCCGTGGTGGCTGGCGGCCGGTGCGCTGACGGCCGCGGTGTGCTGGTCGCGGGTCGCGCTGGCGTACCACACCGTCGCCCAGACCGTGGCCGGCGCCGCCCTCGGTGCCGCTACCGCGGCCGCGTTCCTGACGGTCTGATCCGTGTACGGGGCGGCGACGGCAGGAGGGCGCCCGGTGGCCGGGGAGCCACCGGGCGCGTCGGCGTCATACCGGGCGGCTCACCGCTCGGACGGGCCGGCCATCGCGGCCAGGACGGAGCGCCAGTCCTCGCCCGGCTGCAGGCGCAGGGACGGGGACAGCCGGTCGGAGTGGTAGTGCCAGCGGTGGTCGAGGTCCGGATGGACCTCGTCCGTTTCGAGGATCTCGCTGTCGCTGCCGAGCAGTTCGGTCAGCGTGGCGGCGAGGTCGTGCCAGGTGACATGTCCGCTGACGGCGTTGGCGACACCGTGCACGGGGGAGTCCAGGCAGGACACCACGGACCGGGCCAGCGCCGCGGCGTGCACCCAGGCCGCGCCGTACCAGGCATGGCCACCGGCACCCGGCCGGGGCACGGCGATCGGCCGGCCCTCCCGCGCGGCCTGGTAGAGCACACCGGTCGCACCCCAGCGCAACTGGTCCCGCAGCCGCTGGTGCGGGCCCCAGACGAGGGGGGAGCGGACGGCGCTCGCCCCGCCCCGGCCCTGGGAACCGGCGGCCTGCAGCAGCAGCGCCTCACAGTCGAGCTTCGCCTGTCCGTACGGGCTCAGCGGCTGCCCCGGGGCGGACTCCTCCGCCACCCACTCGCCGGCGGGGTGTCCGTAGGCGTCCACGCTGCTGACGAAGACGAACGGACCGCGCGACCAGGCGCCGACCATCGCCGCCATCGCCGTCACATCGACCTCGGCGCGGGTGAAGGTACAGGCCGCGTGGATGACCGCATCGGCGCTGTCGACGGCCTTGCGCAGACCGTCCAGGTCGGTGAGGTCGCCCTCGATGACGTCCACCCCGTCCCCGGCGACCAGATGCGCGGATTCCGGGCGGGCCAGGGCCAGCACCGGGCGCCCCTGTGCGGCCAGTTCACGCAGGACGAAGGCGCCGACCCCGCCGGTGCCGCCGGTGACCAGGACCGTTCCCTCGCGCGAGCGCCGCGGACGGGCCGTGGTGACCGAGGGTGCGGCGGCCCGCTCCGCCGCGCGGGCGTCCAGGAGCGCGGTGACCGCACGCGGGGTGCGGGCCTGGAGGATGTCCAGACCGGTCAGCGGCAGTTTCAGGGCCAGGCGCAGCCGTTCGGCGAGCTGGACGGCGATCAGCGAGTGGCCGCCGAGGAGGAAGAAGTCGTCGTCCGGCCGGGGCGGCCGGCCCAGCAGCGCGGTGAAGCCCTCGGTCACGGCCTCGGCGCGCGCGCCTTCCGGTGCGGGCGCGGACGGCACACCGGGAAGCCGGGACGGATCGGCCGCGCCGTCGGCCGTCCGCGGCAGCGCGTCCAGCAGGGTCACCGCGGCGGGCACCTGCTCCGGAGCCAGTGCGTCCCGCAGAAGGGAGCGGAGCTCGGCAGATGTGGGGCCGCCGATCTCGCGCAGTACGGCATAGGCCAGCAGGGGGCCGCCGGCCGGTTCGAGCACCGCGGCCTCGGCCACCCCGGGGTGCGACCGCAGCAGCGCCTCGGCCGGGTGCCCGACGGTCTCCTCCCGCGGGGCCGGCACCGCACCGGGCAACTGCGACAGCCGCAGGCCCGGTTCGTCGGCGACCGCGGTGAGCAGCGCGGCGTGGTGCGCACCGAGACCGGCCGCCGCCTCCTCGTCCAGCGTGGTCCGGCCGTACTGGACGAGTGCGGCGGGGACGTCGGTGTCCACCAGGCCGAACGAGAGGTCGAACTTGGCCTCGCCGGTGCCGACCTCGACGTACTCGCCCACCATGCCCGGCAGCCGCAGGGTGGTCGGTGCGCCCAGGACATCCGCGGTCACCCGTATCAGCGGCGTCCCGTCCGTGTCGCGGGCGGCGGCGCCGAGCCGCTCCAGGATGAGATCGAAGGGCACCTCGCGGCACTGCTGGGCGTCGAGCAGCGCCTCGCGTACGCGCTCCACCAGCGCGGTGAAGGACGGATCGCCCGCCGTGTTCACCCGGACCGGCAGGGTGTTGACGCACAGACCGACCAGGCCGCGCATCTCCGCGCCCTGCCGATGGGTGCCGGCGACCCCGATCACCAGGTCGTCCTGGCCGGTGAAGCGGTGCAGGGCGGCGAAGGCCGCGGCGAGGGCCACGGTGAAGAGGGTGGCCCGGTGCTGCCGGCCCAGCTCGCGCAGGGCCGCCGGCACCCCCGGGTCGAGCGGGGTGGTGTGCGTTCCGGCGGACCGGGCGCCACCGTCGGCGGGCGGGTTCGCGGGGCGGGGCAGCCGCAGCGGGGTGACGCCTTCGAGGCGGGCTTCCCAGTGGCGCAGGCCCTCTTCGAGGCGGTCGGCGGCGGCCTGCTCACGCCGTGCGAAGTCCGCGTACTGCGGGGGAGCCGGCTGCTCGGCAGCGGCGCCCCGGGCGGCGGCCGCGTAGAGCTCGGCCAGTTCCCCGGCGACGGTCTCCAGCGAGGCACCGTCCAGCGCGATGTGATGGAACGTCAGCAGCACGGTGTGGTCCTGCGGGCCGTGCCGCAGGACCAGCGCGCGCGGTACGGGACCGGCGGCGAGGTCGAACGGGCGGTGCGCCTCCTCGGCCAGCAGGGCGCCGGCGCCGTCGGCGGCCGTCTCCACCACGCGCAGCGCCACCGCCTCCGGTGCGGGCAGCACCTCCTGGTAGGGCTCACCGTCCTGCTGCCCGTACCGGGTACGCAGGATCTCGTGGCGTCCCACCAGTGACGTCAGCGCGGCGGCCAGCGCGTCCAGGTCGAGCGGACCGCGCAGCCGGGTGGCGAACGGCACGCTGTACGAGGCGCTGTCGTGGCCCAGCCGGTCCATCAGCCACATCCGGCGCTGGGCGTGGGAGAGCGGCGCGGGTCCGTGGTGGACGGCCTCGGGGGCGGGAGCGGGGCGGGCGGCGCGGGAGCGCGCCCGGCGCAGCAGTTCCTCCTGCAGCGCCGCCGCGGCGGGGGTGTCAGTGGCCATCGGTGTCCTCCGGGGCGCCGGGGCGCAGATCGCTGTGCGTGGCGAGCAGGGCGCGCTCGACCAGCGCGGCGTGGCCCGCCACCGTGGGGGCGGCGAAGAAGTCGGCGAGGGTCAGCTCGACGCCGAGGTCCTCGCGCAGGTCGTCGGTGACGGCGAGCGCCAGCAGCGAATGGCCGCCCAGTGCGAGGAAGTCGGCATCCGCACGGGTGACTTCACGGCCCAGCGACCGGCTCCAGATCTCGGCGACCGCCTGCTCCAGCGGACCGAGCGGACCGGCCGGAGTGCCGGGCCCGTCCGCCGTGACGAGGTCCGCCAGGGCGCGGCGGTCGACCTTGCCGGAGGGCGTGAGCGGCAGCGCGTCGACGAGCTGCACCTCGTCGGGCACCAGATGGGCGGGCAGGACGGCGGCGAGCCGGTCGCGCAGGGCGTCGGGGCGGGGGACCGGCCCGGACGCGGCCACCACGAACGCGGCGAGGCGGGCGTCGTCGGGGGCGGGGCGGTGCACGGTCACCGCCGCGTCCGCCACCTCGGGCCGCTCCCGCAGGGCGTGTTCGATCTCGGCGGGTTCGATCCGGAAGCCGCGAATCTTCACCTGGTCGTCCGTGCGCCCGTGGAAGTCGAGGTGTCCGTCCGGGCGCCGGGAGACGAGGTCGCCGCTGCGGTAGAGGCGCCCCAAGCCGGGGTGGTGGACGAAGCGTTCGGCGGTGAGCTCCGGCTGCCCGGTGTATCCGTGCGCCAGCCGGCTGCCGCCGATCCACAGTTCGCCCTGCTCACCGTCCGGGACCGGCCGGCCGGTGTCGTCGAGGAGATGCACGGTGGCACCGGCGATCGGCCGGCCGATGGGCACCTGGCCGTCGCAGTCGGCGTCGGTGACGGTGTGGGCGGTGGTGAAGGTCGTCCCCTCCGTCGGCCCGTAGCCGTTGACCAACTCCAGCCAGGGGAAGGCCCGCAGGACCGCGCGGGCATGGTGCGCGGACAGCGCCTCGCCGCCCACGATCACCGTGCGCAGCAGCGAGAAGATCCGTGAGCGGCGGCCGGCCAGCTGGTGGAAGAGCGCGGTGGTGAAGAAGGCGACGGTGACGCCGTGGCGTTCCACATGCCGGGCCAGGTCCTCGAACGACGGCCGTTCGGCGGTGCACACCACCACCGCGGCGCCGTTGGCCAGGGCTCCCCACACCTCGAACGTCGAGGCGTCGAAGGTCATCGGCGAGTGGAAGAGCACCCGGTCGCGGGAGGTCAGGGTGAGATACGCCGGATCCGTGACCAGCTCGGCGATCGCGTGGTGCGGCACGGCCACGCCCTTGGGGCGGCCGGTGGAGCCCGAGGTGAACATGATGAACGCGGTGGCGTCCGGGCCCGGTTCGGCCGCCGGGAGGTGGTCGCCGTCCACCAGCGGCTCCCCGGGCAGCGCAAGAGTGGCGCCGGTGAGTGCCGCGGATTCGAGGAGCTTGCTGTCGCCGACGGTCAGCGTCGCGCCCGCCTCGGCGGCCAGGGCCTCGGAACGGGCGCGCGGATGCGCCGGATCCAGCGGCACACACACGGCGCCCGCCCACCACAGCGCGAGCTGGGCGACGACCGTCCGGGCGCAGCGGGGCATCAGCAGCGCCACGGAGTCACCCGGGCCGACGCCGTGCGCCCGCAGCTGCCCGGCGAGCGCGCGGGCCGACGAGACGAGCTGGGCGTAGGTGAGCGTGGTGTCGCCGTCCGCCACGGCCAGGGCGTGCGGGGTCCGTGCGGCGTGCCGGGCCACGAGGGCCGGCAGTCCGGGCGCGGGCGCTCCGGCCGCCGGGACGGGCGCGGTGCGCTCGCCGGACGGGCCGGGCGCGGGTGACGGGGTGCCTTCGGTGGGCACGGGGCCTTCCTTCCGGGCGTCGGGGGAGGACGGAAACGCGGGGGTTCGGGGGATGGTCATCTCAGGCTCCCGCCGGCTGCCGGGAGGCACACCGCTGATCGACGAGCAGGGCCACGGCGCGCAGATCCGGCTGGCGGAGCAGCTCGGGGGCGCGCAGCCGTACCCCGCTCTCCTTCTCGATGACGGTCAGCAGCCGGGCGGCGAGGACAGAAGTGCCGCCGGCCTCGGTGAAGTTGTCCGCCAGCGAGGTCCCGGGCCGGTCGAGCAGATCGCGGACGGCGCTCAGGACGAGCCGCTCACCGGGGGTGGCGCCGGCGGGCGCTCCGTCGTCCGGGGCGGTGCCGCCGGGGCGGGGCGCGGCGGACTCGGCCGCCCGTCGGGTCAGCTCGGCGCGGTCCACCTTGCCGTTGGCGTCCAGGGGGAAGGAGCCCACGATCCGTACGTCCGAGGGGACGGCCTGCTCGGGCAGCCAGGTCCGCAGGGCCGGCAGCAGCGCCTCCGCCGTGAGCCCGGAATCGGCAGCCGCGCGTACGTACGCCACCAGGCGGGCCCGGCCGTCGGCGGAGCGCGGTGCGGTGACGACGGCGCTCAGGACCGCCGGGTCCTGCTCGAACGCGGCCTCCACCTCGGCCGGTTCGATCCGGACCCCGCTGATCTTGACCTGGTCGTCGAGGCGGCCGAGGAACTCCAGCTGCCCGTCGGCCGCCATCCGCACCCGGTCCCCGGTGCGGTACACCCGCTCCACTCCCGGCAGTTCGAGACCCTCGGGAACGGCGGTGAAGCGGCGCGCGGTCAGCTCGGGGTCCAGATAGCCGAGCGCCAGCCCGCTTCCGCCGATGAGGAGTTCGCCCTCCGTACCGCGCTCGACGGGCCGGCCGTCCTGGCCGGCGACGATCACGGTCACGCCCGGTACGGGGCGGCCGATCGGGGGCGCGGAGTCCGTGCCCGCCGCACCGTCCGTGCCGTGCATGGCGTGGGTGGTGGCGATCACGGTGGCCTCGGCCGGTCCGTAGGCGTTGTGGACGGTGGCGGTCACCTCCGCGCCGGGGTGGCGGCGCATCCGGTCGCCGCCGGTCATCAGATGACGCAGCCTCAGATCCTGCGGCCAGGGCCGGTCCAGCAGCGGCTCGACCATCGGGGTCGCCGCGACCGACACCGACACCCCGGCCGTACGCCACCAGTCGGCGAGCACCACGGAGTCCCAGCGGACCTCGTCCGGCGCGGGCACCAGGGCCGCGCCGGACGTCAGCCCGCCCCACAGCTCCAGCAGATGGGGGTCGAACGCGACGCCGATCAGCAGCGACTGCCGGTCACCGGGGCCGAGCCCGGTCGTGGCGCGGTACCAGTCGAGCAGCCCGCCGAGCGCGGGCTCACCGACGGCCACCGCCTTGGGGCGGCCAGTGGATCCGGAGGTCAGCACGGCGTAGAACGTCCCGGCGGGCGCGGAGTGCGCGGCGGGACCGGGCGCGGCGAAGGCCGCCACGACCGTGGCGGTGGCATTGGCCCCCTCGCCGGGTAGCGTCAGGTCCATCCGGTCGGCCGTCCGGTACCGGGGCGGCAGGAGCCCGGGATCGCCGATCAGACAGACGACGTCGATGTCCTCGGTGACGGCGTCGGTGCGGCGCTCACCGGGGCGGGGGCCCAGCGGCAGATAGACGGCGCCGATCCTGGCGAGCGCGACGGCGGTCACCACGAGGGCGGCCGACCGGTCGAGGCAGACGCCGACAAGGTCCCCGGGCCGCACCCGGGCGCGCAGCGCTTGTGCGACCTCGTCCGCGGCGCTGCCGATCTGGCCGTACGTCCAGCTGTGGGCCCCGTCGATCACCGCGGGAGCTTCCGGGGAGCGGCGGACCCACTCCTCGAAGCGGGCGAGGACTCCGGCCGCGCCGTCGGTGGCGGGACGGGCGCCGTGGGCGATGCTCAGCGTGCCGGGCTGCGGGGTGTGCCGTCCGGCGCCGGCGACGGTCGTCGGGGCCGCCGTCCGGGCGGTCATCGGCTGGGTCATCGGGACTCCGTCACGGTGGTCGAGGCGGCGGGAACGGGCGTGGCGGTGCCGACGGCGGCGAGCGCGGCGGCCTGGTCGGTCAGCACCGGGTTCTGGAACAGCAGCCGCAGGGGCGGCCGTTGTCCCAGCCGCGGCTCCAGCCAGGAGGCCAGCTGCGCGGCGAGCAGCGAGTGGCCACCGGACCGGAAGAAGTCCGACGACAGGTCGAAACGCCCGTGGCCCAGAGCCTCGCGCCAGCCCTCGACGAGCAGCGCCGTCATCGGATCGGCCGGCTCCGCGGGCTGCCCGTCACCGGGCTCCGCGGCGGGGGCGGCGGGCGCGGCCGGCTCCAGCGCGGCGGCGCGGCGCGTCAGCGCGGTGCGGTTCGGTTTGCCGCCGGCCAGCCTCGGCATGACATCGAGCCGGGCCCAGCGTCCCGGTACGAGGGCGCTCGGCAGCCGTCGGCTCAGCTCCGTGTGCAACGCCTGCTCGTCCCACGGCCCGTCGTCGTCCGCGCTCTCCAGGAAGCCGACCAGCCGGGGCCCGCCCGGGGCTTCGCGGTCCAGGACGACGGCGCAGGACCGGCCGCCGAGCGCGGCCGAGGCGGCCGCCTCCACCTCTTCGAGTTCGATGCGGTAACCCCGCAGCTTGACCTGGTGGTCCAGGCGCCCCAGGAAGTACAGCAGCCCGTCGCGGCCACGGTAGCCGCGGTCGCCGGTGAGGTAGACCCGCTCACCGCCGAGCGCCTCGATCCGGCGGAACCGGGCTTCGGTGACCTCGGGGTTGCCGGCATAGCCCTCGGCCAACCCCGCGCCTGCGATGGCCAGTTCACCGACCGCACCGTCCGGCAGCGGCCGGTGGTGGGCGTCCAGGACATGGACCCGTTCGCCGGGCAGCTCGGTGCCCAGCGGAATCTCCGCCCCGTCGGTCAGGCCGTCCCGGGTGATCTCGTGGACGGTGGAGCTGATCGCGGCTTCGGTGACGCCGTAGACATTGAGCACGGTGCTGTCGGTGTCGGCCAGGAACGCGCGCAGCGCATCCGCCGGGAGGCGTTCACCGCCGAGCACCAGCAGCCGCGGCGCCCAGTGACCGTCGCGGAGCGCGGGGCGCATCTCCTGACGGGTGGCCAGGAAGTAGCTGGTGGGCAGATTGGCCACGGTGACCCGGGCGGCGGCCAGCAGTTCGGCCAGCTCGGTGCCGGTCGGGACCTCGCGCTCCGGGGCGACGAGGCACGCCCCGGCGTACAGCGACGGCAGCACCTCTTCGAGAGCCACGTCGAACGACGGCTGGGCGAACAGCAGCACCCGGTCACCCGCGCCCAGGCCGAACCGCCCGGCGACTCCGGTCAGATGGTTCTCCAGCGCCGCGCGGCCGACGGCGACGGGCTTGGGGATGCCCGTCGAGCCGGAGGTGTGAATGAGGTACGCGGCGCCGGGCACGGCCTCGGCGGCCCGCGCCGGCGGCAGGACCGAGGCGTCGACGGTGGCCGACGGCAGACCGTCGGGAACGGTGACGGCGGTGTCCGCCGAGGTCAGCACCAGCGCCGGGTTCAGCCGCTCCAGCAGCAGCGTCAAGCGGGCCGGCGGATCGGACGGCGAGAGCGGGCAGTACACCGCCCGGGTCCGCAGACAGGCCAGCAGCGTCACGACCGAGTCGGCACCGCGGGGCAGCACCGCGGCCACCGGCTGACCGGCGCTCACCCCCGCCGCCTGCATCCGCTGCGCGAGCGCGGCGACCCGGTCCGCCAGGTCGCCGTAGGTGATCCGGCGGGCGCCGACGAGCAGCGCGGGCAGCGAGCGGTCGTGGGCGGTGGCGGGGTCGAGCGGGTCGTGCCGCGGCGCCTGCGGAGCGGCGGCCGGGAGAGCCGGCGGTGCCGGCGGCGGCGCCAGGTCCGCGAGGGCGGTGCCGGGCGCGTCGAGATACGCCCGCAGCAGGTCCAGGAACCGCCCGGCGAGCAGCTTCGCCACGTCCTCCCCGAACAGGTCGGCGTCGTAGTCCCAGACCAGCGTCATCCCCGCTGCGCCGTGCCGGGGGCCGACGCCGCGGCGGTCGTCCGGCAGCAGCACCACGTCCAGGTCGAAGCGGGTGGTGCCGGTGTTGAAGCCCTCGAACAGGGTGATGTCCAGACCGGGGACGTCGATGTCGGGCAGTTCGGCGTCGTGCGCGCTGAACATGACGCCGAACAGCGGGTTGTCGGCACCCGAGGTGTGCAGACCGAGCGCGCGGGTCAGCTCCTGGATCGGCACCTCCTGGTGCGGCAGCGCGCGGATGAGGGTGTCGGTCACCTCGTCCATGGACTCCTCGGCCGGGGCGGCCGGGTCCAGCCGGAGCGGGAGCGGGATGGTGTTGACGAACATGCCGACGGTTTCCTCGAAACCGCGCGGACGGTTGCCCACCGCGGTGCCGATCACCATCTCCGAGCGGCCGCTGTGCCGGCGCAGCATCTCGGCGAAGAGCCCGAGGAGCGTGGCGAACGGCGTCAGACCACGGGTGCGGGCGTGGGCCCGGAGGCGTTCCGCCAGATCCGCACCGATCGACTGGCGCAACTGGCCGCCGTGGTGCCGGCGCCGGGCACCGGGCTTGGCCAGACCGGGCAGCGGCATGTCGTAGGACATCTCCCGCAGCGCCCCGGACCAGAACTCCAGGCCCTCCTGCCGCTCCGCGGTCGCCTGGTCCCCGGACCGGGCACGGACATGGTCGGCGTACGAGGGAGCGGGCGGCAGCTCCACCGGCTCGCCCAGGACGCGGCCCCGGTAGACGGTGAACACATCCCGCAGCAGGATCGCGAACGAGTGGCCGTCGTGGATCAGATGGTGTTCGACATGGATGAGCCGGTGCCGGTCGTCCCCGAGCCGGACCAGCGTCCAGCGCAGCAGCGGTGCCTCGTAGGTGTCGAGCGGGGTCTCCGCCTCGGTGCGCAGCAGTTCCTGGAACGCGGCCTCCGGGTCCGCCGCCCCGCTCAGGTCCACCGTGCGCAGCCGCGGTGCACAGGCCTCGGCGACCCGCTGTCCGGGCATCGCCCCAGCGACGGCGACGAGTTCCAGCCGCAGGCCGGCGTGCCGGTCGAGGGTGGCGGCGAGCCCGTGGCGCAGCGCCTCGGTGTCGAGCGTGCCCCACAGGTCGAGGGCGGCGGTGAAGTTGTAGGCGCGGCTGCCCGGTTGCACCTGTTCGTGCAGCCAGACGATCTCCTGCGAGGAGGAGAGCGGAAGCATGGGCGATCCCTGAGGTCGTCGGGGCGGGTGTGCTCCGGCCGGGGCATGGTCGGGCCCGGCCTGTGGGGTGCGCAGACCGCGCCACGGATCGCGCGGCAGGTCTGGCGGTGTTGGGTCGGTAGGTGCGGGGGCGGGGCCCCGGGGGTGGGTCAGCCGGCTGTCGGTGCCGGTGTCCGCACCGTGTCGGCGAGGGCGGTGAAGGCGCTCTCGGCGGTGCGGTCGGGGAGGACCGTGCGGTCCCACACCATGCGCAGCCGCAGTTCGGGGCCCTGGGTGACGGAGACCGCGAACGGGCCGCGGACCGCTCTGCCGTCGACATGGATCTCCCGGCCGGTCACCCCGCCCAGGCACAGCGGGGGCTGGCGGCGGGAGTCGTCGACGGTCAGCATGCCGTCGAGCCGGCCGCTCCAGCCGGAGCCGGCCGCGCGGGCGGCGTGCACCACGGCGTCGAAGGGGGTGGCGGCATGGTCCAGGTCGTCCCACCAGGCAGCTGCCGTCGCGGACGGGGTGGGCTCCTCGCCCGTGGCGGTCGGGAAGACCACGGTGTTGAGGAAGCAGCCGAGTACCGGAGCGGTACCGGCCGGCCGGCCGCCCCACGGGTAGCCGAGCGGCACCACATGGCCCGCTCCGTACAGCACCGCTGCCGCCGCACGGCAGGCGTGGAGCAGCTCGGGGAAGGGCACCCCGTCGGGGGCCGCGGGCATCCGCAGGGTGGCCGAGCCGCTCGGCGGCGCACCGGGGGAGAGGGGTTCCGGCCGTGCCACCGGGGCCTGTTCGCGTACGGTGCGCAGCCGTTCGCCCCAGTACGCCATGGCGTCCGGTGCACCCGCGCGCTCCTCCGCGTCGAGCTGCCGCAGCACGGCTTCCCGGTAGTCGGCCAGTTCGGCCGCGACGTCGGCGGGCGAGGGGCCGTCGGCGCCCGGACCTTCGTCGTAGCCGGCGCCGAGTTCTGCGACGAGCCGGGCCAGCGACTGGCCGTCGCACGCGCTGTGGTCCAGTACGACGGCGAGCACCTCCTCCGCACCCTCCGGACCGTCCGGCACCAGGAACAGCCGCAGCGGTGAGCCCTCCGGCGCCCACCGGCCCAGGGCACGGCGCAGCACGGCGGCCGCGTCCTCGCCGGGGGCGCAGGTCTCCCGGATCACGGGGACCTGCGGCCGCTCCAGGCGGAGTACGGGTGTACCGCGCAGCACGGTGGGCCGGGCACGCAGCACGGGGTGCCGGGCGGCGAGCCGGTTCGCGGCCGCCGCGAGCCGTACGGGGTCCACCGTGCCGCGCGGAAAGGCGAAGAACATCGGCACGAGATCCGGCCGCCCGGCGGGGTCCATGGCACGCACCAGCGCAAAGCGACGCTGGGCGCCCGTGACGGGCAGCAGGACCGGGGTGCCGTCACCGGCGTCGAGCCGCCGGTAGCGGGCCAGGTACTGGCTCGTGATGCTGAGCACGTGATCCTCTTCGTCGTGACTGCGGCGCATCGCCGGAGGGGATGCGGGTGGGAAGGCCGTGCGGGGGAGAGGGAGAGAGACGGGCGGGGCCGGATACGGCGGTCAGCCGTCAGCCGTCAGCCGTCAGCCGACGGACGCGGGCTCGGCCGGGTCCGTGGAATCGGCCGGGGCGTCCTCGGCCGCGTCGGCGGCCGGCAGGTCCCGCATCCGCCGCAGCGGGGAGAGCAGCAGCGGCAGGGGGACGACAAGGAATCCGGCCGCGCACCATGCCAGCGCCGTGCGGGCGCCGAACGCATCGGCCAGCGCACCGCCGGCCAGGGCTCCGAGCGGCAGGGTGCCCCACATCAGGAAGCGCAGGGTGGCGTTCATCCGGCCGAGCAGCCGGGGCGGGCACAGCGCCTGACGGAAGCTCACCTGTGCGACGTTGTAGACGACGGCACCGAAGAAGACCACACCGGAGCCGACCGCGAACAGTGCGGCGCCCGCGCCGCGCCCGGACAGCGGCCACAGCAGCGCGAACGGGCCGGTGGCCAGCGCGGACAGCCAGATGATCCTGGCCTGGCCGAGCCGGGCGGCGAGCCGGCCCGCACACAGTGCGCCGGTGAGCCCGCCGACCGCCGAGGCGGCCAGGACGAGGCCGACCACTCCCGGCGCCAGTCCGAGCACCCGTACCAGGAAGACGGACTGAGTGGCCATCAGCGTGGCGGTGAAGAAGTTCGCCAGCCCGGTCGTCACCGCGATCACGCGCAGCAGGCGGTGCCCGCACACGAACCGCAGCCCCTCGGCGATGTCCTGGCGCAGGGACGAACCCGCGACGCGCGACGGGCGGCTCTCGGGCTGTTTGATGCCCCACAGGAACAGCGCGGAGAGCACATAGCCGGCCGCGTCGGCGACGATGGCCAGGGAGGCCCCGAGCAGCTGGACGAGACCGCCGCCGAGCCCGGGACCGGCCACCTGCGCCGAGGAACGGATGGTCTCCAGCGCCCCGTTGCCCGAGACCAGATGGTCCTTGGGCAGCAGCTGGGGCAGGAAGCTCTGGTGGGCCACGTCGAAGAAGACCGTCGCCACACCGGTGACGAGGGCGACGAGATACAGCTGCGCCATCGTCAGCACATCGGCGACGGCGGCCAGGGGGATGCTCGCCATCGCCACGGCCCGTACGACATCGGCCCGGATCATCAGCGGCAGCTTGCGCATCCGGTCGACCCAGGCCCCGGCCGGCAGCCCGACCAGCAGGAACGCGGCGGTCTCCGCGGCCGTGAGCAACCCCACCTGGAAAGCGGGGGCGTTGAGCTCCAGTACCGCGACGAGGGGCAGGGCGACCAGGGTGACCTGGGCGCCAAGCTGTCCGGCCGCGGCACCGGCGAGCAGAAGACGGAAATCGCGCAGGCGCAGGGGGCCGCTGGCCGCGGGTCGGGGTATGGCGGGCATACGAAGGACCATCGCGGAGCGGCCGATCAATGGTCAAAACCCGATGCACACTTTCGGTCGGCTTTCTTCACCATTTACCCACCATGACAAAAAATTTTCCGTCAGATCCTGGCAACTGCCGGAGGACCGCCACCTGCTGCGTTCCTGGCGAACGAGGAATGCCGTGGTGGCGACAGGGGGAGACCGGGCGATCATGCGCAGAGCGTGACGTGACGGACTCCGACCGAAAACAGTCGTTGATGTCCGCTTATTGACCGAAGCGCTTTGTTCATCCGCTATGGCATCCGTTCCGACGCCACGGTCCCGGGGCGGCGGGGCGACTCACCTGTGCAAGCACGGGTGCCCGCCGCTCCCCGGGCGGTCGCGGCCACAACACCCGTCAGCGCGCCCGGAGTTCCGTGTCGACGGCGCCGCGGAGCAGCTCGTGGGCCCGCTGGAGCGAGGTGGTGCCGCTCAGCCAGCGTTCACTCAGGCCCTCGACCAGCGCGGTGAGCCGCTCGGCCGCCGCGTACGGGTCGGTCCCGGCCCCGTCCGGACCCGCCTCCTGGGCCCGGCGCAGCAGCCCGGCGAGATCCTCCACCCAGGAACGGGTCGCGGCGGCCAGCAGCTCCCGCAGGTCCGGGTCGAAGACGGCGGTGGCACGCAACTCGCCCCAGGCCGCGCTGTTCTCCTTGACCTGGGGAGTGTCCTGGAGCTCCAGCAGCAGCATCTCGGTGAGCTGGACACGGGGATCGTCGGAGGCATCCAGTGCGGCGTCGGTGTAGCGGACCGCGCGCCGGCTGATGAACTCCAGTGTGCGGCGCAGCAGTCCGGCGCGGTCCTTGAAGTGGTAGTAGATCAGCGCGGTCGAGACGGCGGCCTCCGCGGAAACTTCCTCGACACGCAGCCCGCGGACGCCGCGCCGGGCGATCAGCCGGGCGGCGGCTTCGAGGATCTGGGTGGGCCTGTCCGGCATCGCATGCTCCCGCTGTCCGAAGAAATCAAGGTGTCTCGGGTCCGATCATGCCCTAGCATCGTCCTGACCAAATTTTCAGTCAGGAGCTGATCGTGGAAATATCCCGACGTCAGACACTGCAGGCGGCGGCCGTCGCCGCCCTCGGGGGAGCCTTGAGCGGCTGTGGCACACCGGACAGCGGCGGGTCGGCGCCGCGCGAGGCCGGCGCCGCCCCCGCGGCGGCGCGGTCGGCCGGCGGAAGGCGGCTGCCCGACGAGGCACATCCGCACGAGGCGACCTACATGTCCTGGCCCGGCCGGAGGATCTGGGGGCCGGACACCGCCGGAGTGCGTGCCGACATCGCCCGACTCGCCCGGACCATCGCCGAGTTCGAGCCGGTGCGGCTGCTGGCCGGGGACCGGGAGGCGAAGGCGGCGCAGCGGGCCTGCGGGTCCGGGGTGGAGGTCGTCCCGACCCCGGTGGACGACCTGTGGATGCGCGACACCGGGCCGGTCTTCGTGCTCGGCCCCGACGGGGTCGCCGGCGTCGACCTCAACTTCAACGGCTGGGGCGGCAAACAGGAGCACGGCCACGACCGCCGGGTCGCCCGCGCGATCCTGGCCGACGAGCGGCTCCCCAGGATCAAGGCCCCGCTCGTCAGCGAGGGCGGGGCGGTGGAGGGCGACGGCCAGGGCACCCTGATGGTGGCCGAGAGCTCCCTGGTCAACGACAACCGCAACCCCGGCAGGTCCCGCGAGGACCTCGAACGGGCGCTGAAGGACCTGTTCGGCGCCACGACGGTGATCTGGGTGAAGGGCGTCAAGGGCAAGGACATCACGGACTATCACATCGACGCGCTGGCACGGTTCTCCGCACCCGGCGTCGTGGTCCTCAGCACCCCCGCGAAGCACGCCCCCCGCAATGACTTCACCGGCGCCTACGAACAGGCCCGCGAGGTGCTGGAGGGGGCCGTCGACGCCCGGGGGAAGCGGCTGGAGGTCGTCGAGCTGCCCGAGCCGGCCGACATCGGGCGACGCGGGAAGGACTTCCTGGCCTGCTACGTCAACTACTACGTCGCCAACGGCGCGGTCATCATGCCCCGCTTCGGCGACCGCAAGGCCGACAGCAAGGCGGCCGCCGTCCTGCGGGAGCAGTACCCGGGGCGGGAGGTCGTCCAACTGCCCGTCGACAACATCGGCGAGGGCGGGGGCGGTATCCACTGCTCCACCCAGCAACTCCCCAAGGCCGGTTGACGCTCACCGGACCGACCGGACCGACCGGACCGACCGGACCGACCGGACCGACCGGAACGGCTCGGCTCAGCCCCGCCCGTGGCCGCGCCCCGCCAGCTGGTTGAGCGGGCCGTCCGCCAGCGTCCCGCGCTGATCCAGCACGACCGGCAGCCGCGCCATCGTCTCCGCCGGAAGGAGTCCGGTCTGGCCGAGGACCGCTGCCTGGTCCCAGTAGATGTGCTCGGCGGAGATCAGCGGCCCGTCGAACGACACCACGGCGATGACCGGGATCTCGACGGGCCGCCCGGTCGGCGGCACCCCGGGAAGGATCCAGGGCACCTCCACGTCATGGGTGAACGAGACCAGCATTTCATCGACGATCCGCGAGCCGCCCGTGGTCCGGGTCAGCGGCGCGAGGGCGAAATCCGGTGCGTTGTGTCCCACGAACCAGCGGCGGTAGAAGTGCCGTACGGACGCCCTGCCGCGGGCGCCCATGGCCGTGGGCACATGCAGCACCTCCGGGGCGTCGGACATGGTGGCCATCGTCGTGTCGAGATCGAGGGTGCGGAACTCGCTGCTGGTGTGCAGCTCCCACACCCGCTCCCGTTCCCGGTCAGTGGTGCTGGTCACGGCCGGCCTCCTCGGTCCGCCAGCCCCAGGCGGTGAGCATCCCGGGGGAGAGGCCGGTGCACTCGTCCGACGACAGCGCCCGCCGGGCCCGTTCGATCTGTGCCTCGTCCACCTGCCCCGTCGCCAGGATGGCGCCCCGTGCCCGGTCCCACGTATCGGCCCAGAAGCGGTTGAGGGGGCTGCCCGGCACCAACGGCGGGACGTGGATCTCGGCGGCCACCCGGTGCAGGCCCTCCTCCCGCAGCAGGTACGGATAGTCGGGCACCCAGGAGATGTCCGTGCCGATGGACTCCCGGAGCCCTTGCCACATCGCCCGCATGACCGTGGTGTACGGGGTGGCCGGCGCCCCGGCGGTCGTCAGGTCCACGGCATCGCTGAGCACCAGCACACCACCGGGCGCCACCAGCGAACCCAGCTTGGCGATCATGCGGCGCCACGACCGCAGATGCATCAGCACGAACCGTGCGTGGACCAGCTGGAACCGGCCGGGGTCGAAGTCCGGCGCGGTGATGTCGGCGGTCAGCGTCGACAGCCCCGGTGTCCGGCCGGCGTCCAGGGACCGGGTGTCACGGTCGACCGCGAGGACCCCCGTGACACCCGCCGACTCCAGCAGCCACCGCGCGACGGTGCCGGTGCCCGCGCCCACGTCCAGGCAGTGCCAGCCGGGCCCGGCGCCCAGCGCCGCCAACCGGGCGGCGCTCGCCTCGTCATAGGCGAGCGCTCCCAGATCGATACGGCCGGCCTCGCCGGTCTCCTCCGGGCGGAACAGACCTTCGCCGTAGCGCCCGGCTTCCGTAGCCCGCACGTCCCCAGTATGACGGTGCCGCTCAGGGGTTTCCTGCTGTGGTGACCAGCTCCGTGGCCGGCTCCGCCGCCGGCGGCTTCCGGCGCCGGCCCGGGGCACGCCGCAGGACCAGCTGCAGGACCAGCATCACCACAGCGGTCACCAGCGCGCTGTGCCACAGCAGCGCGTCCAGCCGGCCCGCCGAGAGATAGGCTCCCGCGGCCACGGCCGCCAGCGCACACACGCCCCGGTCCACGATGCTCTCGACGGACAGCAGGGTGGCCCGTGGCGCTCCCGCCGGGATGGCGTCGTTCACCAGCTTGCGCTGGAGCGGGTAGGCGAAGCCGGTGACCGCGGCGAACAGGCACAGCAGGGCGACCACGGTCCACGGCCCGCCCAGGACGCTGCCCGCCAGCGTGCCCGCCATCGCCAGGCTGAGCAGCGACACCCAGGCCACCGGTGACAGCCGGGAGCCGAGCCACTGCGGACGGGCCGAGGCCACCGCCTCCGCGACGGTCATCGCGGCCAGCACCCCGCCGTGCGAGCTCTCGGGGATGCCGTGGTCCAGCAGCACCGGCTGGAAGAGGTTGACCTGGCAGATACGGGAGAGTGTGAACACCGCGACGCCCTGCACCATGAGCAGCGCGAGCCAGGGCGTGGCCCACACCCAGCGCAGCGCCGAGACGGCATCGCGCAGGAACACCGGCCCGCCGCGCGACGCCTTCCCGGTGCCACCGGCACCGCCGTGCCGGGCCGCGGCCTGCCGCGGCAGCACCACGGCACAGACGAGCGAGCCCGCCGCGCTCGCGGCGCTCAGCACATACGGCGTGGCGTGCGCGACGGCCATCAGCGGCCCGACCAGCGGCCAGCACACCACCTTCGCCGCCAGCCCCAGCGCCCGCGCCTGCCCCTCCGCCTTCAGGTAGTGCTCTCCCGCGCCCTCGGCCGCCAGGCCGTCGTAGAGATAGGCGCTGGCGGCACCGGAGGTCAGCGAACGGCCGGCGGCGATGGCCAGGAAGTGCACCAGGAAGCCGGTGTAGCTGGGCGCGAGGACCGGCGCCAGATTCGCCGCGGTCATCACGACGGCACCGGCCCGCAGACAGTTGCGGGCACCGATGCGGTCGGCCACCATCCCGGTCGGGATCTCGAAGAGGCAGAACGCGACGTAGTAGATGCTCTGGATGCCGAAGATCTGCCCGTCGGAGAGCCCTGCCTCCCGCTGGTAGGCGTAGAAGACCGGCATCCACCACAACAGGTTGAACAGCAGCTGGAAGCCGTTGTTCAGCCGGATGATCCGGCGGGCCCGTGGTGTCAGGGGCGCGCCCGGGGTCCGGGTCCTGCGGGCGCGCAGCGGGCCGGTGAACCGCCGGATCACAGCGCGTAGGGGCGGATCTGGACCAGGCGGAAGTCCCCCTGATCGGTCATCAGCCATTCGATGTCGAGCGGATGGTCCACATCGGTCTCGCTGAAGTGGGACTGCAGCAGCCGCCCGGTCAGCGCCAGCCGTGCCAGCTTGTCCCGGGTGCCGACCGGCAGGTCCCGGCCGGACGAGCCGAGCGCGACGGTACGGCCGCCGCCCTCCACCGTGTTGTACAGGTACTGCAGCGGCAGCGTCGTACCGTCGACGACCGTCTCGGGCGAGCCGGGGGAGCAGTTGAGGTAGACGTTGCGGAAGTCCTCGCGCCGGGTCGGGTTGCAGGTCACCAGGACTCCGCCGAGGTCAGCGGGCACATACTCCTGGATGATCACGCCCATATAGGTGTCATCGAGGGAGATGCCCGCCTGATGGCGCAGCCGGACACTGCGCGGCGACAGCAGGGAGGCCCACACCTGGCGTACCGCGTCGAGGAGTTCGTCCGCGCCGTGGACGGTGGTGACCGAGTCGTAGACCCCGGCCGCGGAGAACCCGGGAAGGTCCTCGGCGTTGGAGGAGGAGCGCACCACCAGACGGCTGCCGGTGTCCGGACCGCCGGGCAGCGCCGAGGTGATCTGACGGGAGACGTCCTCGGGCATCGGGGTGTTCCGGATGAGCTGCTGAAGATGCAGACAGACCGCGTCCAGCGCGTCGACGGCGTCGAGTTCGAGTGCCATCTTGAGCTTGCCGAGGCCCTGTTGCACGGCCGGTGAGGACGTCAGAAAGCGGTGCTGCAGGGCGAACGGGAGGGCGATCCCGTGGGGCGCCGCGATCACCCCGGCCACGAAGTCGGCCGCCAGGGAACGCAGTTCCGCGCCCGTCGCGTCCTTGGCGCCGAGCCGGGCCGCGAGGTGGCCGTAGAGGTCGGCGCGGGGCGGGCGCGGCTGCCCGTAGAAGGCGGTGAGGTCGGCGGTGCGGCTGTCCAGGACGTGATGGAGCTCGCCGAGGTTGGCGGCCTTGGTCCCGTACCGGTCCCGGTCGGCGCGGCGCAGCCGGTGCAGCCACAGCGCGGGCACGTCCTCCAGCAGCGGCGGTTCCATCCGGATGCGCTGCTGGTGCCAGGCCGGGGCGTCCAGCGTCGGGGCATGGGTCAGCGGGACGAGGGTGATCTCGTCGTCCTGGACCCGGTAGCGGACCCAGGCTCCGTCGAGGACGTCCGCGTCGACCATGCGCTCCAGATCGCGGACGATCGCGTTGGGGATGCCCCAGCCGGAAGCCAGCACATTGGTGTGCGAGAGCGGGGTGCCCGGTGAGGTGTTGAGGAAACCGGCCACCCGCGGCACATCGTCCGGCAGACACGGCATGGCCACGATGTCGGACCAGCCGAGCCCGTCGGCCGCGGCCGTGTACTCCTCAAGGGTCCGGAAGTAGCGGAGCCGGCCGACGGCGTCACCCGGGTTGAGCGGGGTACGGGTGCGGTTGCCGAAGAGCTGATGGCCGAGGATCCGCGGCACCCGTACGTCGCTGATCGCGGCGAGCTCGTGCTCCTGCCCGTGGTTCGCCGGCTTCAGCAGCAGCGGCAGGCGGCCGTCGACCCGGTGCCGGACGAACGTGTAGAACTCCTCCAGCAGCCGCCCGTGCATGGTGTCGGCCTCGGTGGTCTCCAGGACGAGGAAGGGCCGCTCCCGTCCTTCGGCGTCCTCGTCGGTGTGCAGGGAGAGCACACCCAGCAGGAAGCGGCGCTCGGGGTCCATGTAGACCGAGGCGTTGAAGGCGTCCAGGCAGGAGTCCAGCTCCGCCAGTTCCATACCGAGGACGCGGGTGGCGATGTAGTTGACGTGGAAGGGGTGGACGGCGGTGTCGAGCAGATGCCAGGTGTCCTCGACCCGGTCCACCACGACCTTGAGGTACGGGTGACCGGCCAGGACTCCGGAGAGGGTGCGGAAGAGCGGCAGGGAGAGGTTCTCACCGATGACGGTGCGGTCGGTGAGGGGGCCCGGGGTGCCGGAGGGCAGAACGGCGGTGGTGGTCATGAGCGCACCTCCGTGGTGACGCCGGCCGTGGGGAGGGTCTGCGGCAGGGCCTCCACCAGGGTCCGGAAGTCGCGGATCACGGTCTCCGGGTCGGTGGCGGACAGCAGGCACAGCGCCGCCATGGTGTTGGCGCCCGCGGCCGGGTCGTACACCGGCACCGGAGTCCCGTCCGGCAGCGAGTTCTCGGCCACCACGGACAGATGGCTGCCGACGCTGAGCGGTACGGCGTCCCGCACCGTCGGGAAGTCCCAGACCCGCTGGTCCGGCCAGGCCTCACCGGCGCCGTCGACGGCCAGCACGACCAGGGAACCGGCCGCGCCGTGCGCCTCCTGCGGGGTGCGCACCTCTGCGGGCCAGGAGACCTGACGCCCCAGCAGATGGTCGGTGAGCATGCCGATCAGATCCAGGCCGAAGACCTCCTCGATCTGCGGGACGGTCATCGCCCCGCCGAACCGGGCGGCGGTCTCGATCACCCACATCTGCCCGCCGGCGCCGAGCTTGATCTCGGTGTGCGTACCGCAGTTCTGCAGCCCCAGCGCATCGACGGCCTCGCGCGCCAGGGCCACGACGCGCTGCTGGGCGTCGTGCGGCAGCGCCGCGGGCGTGATGCCGGCGCGTTCGGTGAACGGCTCCACCGTCGGCATCCGCCCGCTGAGACAGACCGGACGGAAGTCGCCGTTCACGACGACGCCTTCGACGCTGACGTAGTCGCCCCAGCCCTCCTGGTCGAACCACTCCGTGGCGGTGCCCGGCACGATCTCCTCGACGATGAAGTCCGCCCCGGCGTCGGCCACATGGAGTTCGGCATAGCCCAGTTGCGCGGATTCGGCCATCACCTCCCGCGCCCGTTCCCAGGCCGCCGGTACGTCATCGGCGGAGCGCAGGATCCGGTGCGCGGTGGAGCCGGCGCTCCAGGCGGCCTTCAACAGCAGGGGGAAGCGGAGCGCGGCGGCCGCGTCGTGCAGATCCCGCTCGGTGGCGACGGGGCGGAACCGGGGCTGGGATATGCCCCGCTCCTGCCAGGTGCGGCGCATCATCCGCTTGTCGCGGGCCAGGGCACAGGAGCCGCCCGCCCCGGCGAGGCCCAGCTTCTCGCAGGCCTCCGCGACCGCGACGACCGCGTACTCGGAGAAGGTGACGACGGCGTCCGCGCCCACCGCCTGGGCCCGGGAGACGATCAGGGACACCAGGTCGTGCCGCTCGGACTCGGCGGGGCGCAGGACCGAAGCGCACAGCCGGTCAGCGGACGCGGCCACGGTGGGAGGGAGCGCGCTGAGCGCCAGCAGGTGCACTGCCGACCGTGCGGCGACCCGTGACAGGGCGTACCCCAAGGGCGGACCACCCTTGGCATACACGAACAGCACCTTGCTCACTGGAATCGGACTCCTTTTCATACGATGGGAACCATCGGAAACGGCTGGACAGCGTCCGGCCCCCCGGAATCCGAACGCCGTCCCTCAAGCGAAGCAGCCGTGCGGCCCACCGTTCCCCTGATCGGGCCGCAACCGCTCAGGCAAATGCCAGAGTTGTGGGTACCCCCAGGCAATCGTGAAGGTTCCGTGATGGCGTATGGCGCGCCCGCGACGCCGCGGAGGTGCGCGGACGTCGCCAGATCGGCCGAGAACCGGGCATGCCACCGGACGCGGGGGGATACGCATGGCGGTGGCGCGCCGTCCGAACCCGTTGAACTCTTCACCGCAAAGGGGCCCGTCGTGGACGAGACCAGTCTGAAGTCGCTGCTCGAACACCTTCCGGTGTCCTGGTGGGAAGCCGACCGTGAGCTACGGGTGATCGACAGCGGCGGGGGTGCCTTCGATGACACGGTGACGGCCCAGCGGTTCCTCGACACCGTGCGAAAGGAGCTTCCCGGGCCGGCCGCAGCACCTGAAATCAGCCATTGGCAGGCACAGTTCGACGGTCGTGTCTTCGATGTGAACTGGCCCCTCGGCGTGCCCCGGCAGGGCCGCTCCCGTGGGCTGGCGGTGGAGGTCGGCCCCCCTCCGGCCGGCCCCCGCCGCTATGACGCCTTTGCGGACCTCGCCCCCGCCGCTGCCTTCATCCGGGACGCGAACGGGCGCTACCTCTGGGCGAACCACGCCTACGCCCATCTGTACGGCACCACCCCGGAGCACATCATCGGCAAGGACGTCGCCGACGTCGACGGCCCGGCCGACGCCGCGCAGGTCCTCGGACTGGACCGGGAGGTGCTCGACCGCGGCAAACCGGTCCGGCACACCCTCACCTACCACCGCTTCGACGGCACCGGCGGGCAGGCGGTCGGCCATCGCTTTCCCGTACGGGAAGGAAGCCAGACCTGCGTGGCGGGCATCTACATCGACATCAGCGACTACACCCGCGCCCTGCGCCAGCGCCGGGAGGCCGAGGAGAGCCTGCATGCGCTGCGCGATCACAGCGGACTGCCGTGCGCCCTGATCTCCGCGGGCGGACGGATCCAGCAGGCCAGCGCCGCGGCCGCCGAACTGCTGCAGACCCGGCTCTCCGACCTCGTCGGACGCCGCGCGCACACCGTGCTCGCCCCGGCCCCCGAATTACCGGGGCTGCACCGCAGCTGGCTCGACCTGATAGCGCGCCGCAGCCGGCGCATCCAGACGACCGTCGCGCTGGTGGACTCCCGCGGTCACCAGCGGCGCGCCCGGCTGCATCTGACCACGGTGGGCCGGAGTGCGGACCGTGCCACCAGCGTCTGGGCGGTCATCACCCACCAGGGGATCGCCCACGAGCCCCATCCACCGCTGACGGCAAGTCAGGTCCGCATCCTGTCCCTGCTGGCCGCCGGCCGCAGCAACGCGGAGATCGCCACCTCCCTGCACCTCTCCCGGCAGACCGTCGACTACCACCTCAGCCGGCTGCGCGATCTCCTGGACGCCCCGACCAGACCCGCTCTGGTCGCGCGCGCCTACGTGCTGGGCATCCTCGCCCCCCAGGCCTGGCCGCCACGCTCGGCGACGGCCTGCCATCCGCACAGCGTCACCTGACGTTCCTGCCGCCGTCGCCCCCGGGGTTTGGGCCACCCGGCTGATTGTGGCCGCCGGGGGTTTTGCTCCCCGCGGGTTGAACACCGGCGCGGGCCGACCGCGGCAGCACGATACGTCTGGCATCAGAAGGATGAAGAGGCGAGGAGCGTCGTGAGAAGAATCATGCAGGCGGGAACTGTCGTCGGGGCGTGCGGGCTGGTGCTGTTCGGCGGTGGCACGGCCCAGGCGGTGACACTTCCGGACTCTCTGCTCTCCGCGGTGGCGGACGCCGATGTGGGCACCGTGACCGGCACGGTCAACGGCGTGGTCTGCAACAACCGCCTGGGCCAGATCCACTACCGGTCGCCCGTGTTGCTGTCACCCCACGCCTGTGTCAACGGTCCGGTGAACAGCGGCAACAGCCTGCACAGCGGCAACTTCATCAACCACGGGAACCCGAACAACAGCGGGAACCTCTCCAACACCAACGGAACCACCAACGCCGCCAACTCCGTCACCGGTGCTTCGACGGGCAGCAGCAACAACGTCCAGCGCATCCTCGGACTCGGATTCCTGCACCACTGATCCGGACACCGCACCGACGGATACGGCACCGCGCCGGCCGTCACACGACCGCCCGGCACAGTCGCCGGGCGGTCGTCGTCGCCCCTGAACCGCTCCGGCCCCGGAATGCCCGGGGCCGGAGCGGCTGGACGCGCACTCGCCGTCTCATTCGCGGTGGTGGTGGATGTGCTGCTCGTTGTTGCCGGACTTGGTCGCCGTGCCGGTCGTGCCGCCGGTGTCGTCGTTGGTGTTTCCGTTGGTGTTGGTCGGGCTACCGCTGTTGCTGATGGTGCCGCCGGAGACATGAACGTTCTGGGATCTTCTGGGATTTCCGCTGAGTACCGGTCCGTTGATACAGAATCTGGCCCGGTGCGCGCAGCGGAATCTGGCGTCGAAGCGGGCGACGGTGTCGCTGTTCGAGACGCCGTCGCCGCCGGACGACTCGGCCCACGCCAGGGTGGGCGAGACCGTACCGGCGGCCAGGAGCAGACCGCAGGCTCCTGCCATCACGACATTGACGCGTGCCGAATTCTTCACTGTGTGCTCCTGCACTCATGGTGGGTCCCCGGGGATCTTGCTATCCCGGATGCCCGGCACCACCAAGCCTGAGCAGCGGCCAGTCCCGTTTATTCACCCTGTCCGATTATGGGATTCACCGCGACGGCCCTGGAATTCCGCGCCGCCGTGCCAGCGGCCCGCAGGAAGCATGAGCTCCTGCGGGCCGGTCTTCAGCGTCCGGCGATCGCCTCGGCGAGGGCCAGGATCCGGCGGGCGTCCTCGACATGCAGGTTCTCGATCATCCGGCCGTCGACGGTGACGACACCGCGCCCTTCACGGGTGGCTTCGTCGAAGGCGTCAATGATCTTCTGCGCACGGGCGATCTGGTCGGCCGACGGGGCGAAGGCCCGGTTGCAGGGTTCGACCTGTGACGGATGGATGAGCGTCTTCCCATCGAACCCGAACTGCCGGCCCTGCACGCACTCGGCCTCGAACCCCTCGGCGTTCTTCACGTCGTTGTAGACGCCGTCCAGGATCGCCTTGCCGGTGTCACGGGCCGCCAGCAGCGCCAGGGACAGTCCGGTCAGCAGCGGGGCCCGGCCGGGAACATGCTCGGCGTGCAGCTCCTTCGCCAGGTCGTTGGTGCCCATCACCAGCACGGTGAGCCGTTCGCTGGCGGCGGCGACCGCACGGGCGTCCAGCATCGCGCGCGGTGTCTCGACCATGGCCCAGATCGCCGTACGGTCCGGAGCGCCGGCGGCCTCCAGCGCCCGCTCGACCGCCCGCACGGTGTCGGCGGAGTCCACCTTGGGCACCACCACCGCGTCCGGACCGGCCTCGGCGGCGGCCCGGAGGTCGTCGGCGTGCCAGGCGGTGCCCGGGCCGTTGACCCGGATCGTCACCTCCCGGTAGCCGTATTCCCCCGAGGCCGCGGCGGCCGCGACCCGCTCGCGGGCGTCGGCCTTCGCGTCGGGGGCGACGGCGTCCTCCAGGTCGAGGATCAGCGCATCGGCGGGGAGGGACTTGGCCTTTTCCAGGGCGCGTTCATTGGCACCGGGCATGTAGAGCACGGAGCGGCGCGGCCGCAGGATCGCGTCGGACACGGGTCTTACTCCTTCTCGGCCGCGGCGTAGGCGTCGCGCAGCTCGGGGTCGCGGGCGGCGAGGGCGTCGGCGAGTTCGGCGACCACCTGGCACTGCTTGTACGTGGCGTCATCCTGCATCTTGCCGTCGATCATCACCGCGCCGGTGCCGTCGCCCATCGCCTCGATGACCCGGCGGGCCCAGGCGACATCGGCGGGTGCGGGCGAGAAGACCTTCTTGGCGATGGCGATCTGCACCGGGTGCAGGCTCCAGGCGCCGACACAGCCCAGCAGGAAGGCGTTGCGGAACTGGTCCTCGCAGGCGGTGGTGTCCTTGATGTCGCCGAAGGGCCCGTAGTACGGCAGGATGCCGTGCGCCGCACAGGCGTCGACCATGCGCGCCAGGGTGTAGTGCCACAGGTCCTGCTGGAAGGTGGCCCGCGGTGCCGTGCCGTCCGCGCCGTGCGGGTCCTCCCGGACCAGGTATCCGGGGTGACCGCCGCCCACCCGGGTGGTCTTCATCCGGCGGCTGGCCGCCAGGTCGGCGGGGCCGAGCGAGATGCCCTGCATCCGGGGGCTGGCTCCGGCGATCTCCTCGACATTGGCGACGCCGGTCGCGGTCTCCAGGATGGCGTGCACCAGGATCGGCCGCCGGATCTGTGCCTTCGCCTCCAGCTGGGCGAGCAGCCGGTCGACGTAGTGGATGTCCTCGGCGCCCTCGACCTTCGGCACCATGATCACGTCCAGCTTGTCGCCGATCTCGCCGACCAGCGTCAGCAGATCGTCCAGCGCCCACGGCGAGTCCAGGCTGTTGATCCGGGTCCACAGCTGGGTGTTGCCGAAGTCGGTGGCCTGGGCGATCTTCACCAGGCCCGACCGGGCGGCTTCCTTGCGGTCGGCGGCGACCGCGTCCTCCAGATTGCCGAGCAGCACGTCCACGGTGGGCGCGATGGCCGGCACCTTGGCGGCCATCTTCTCGTTGCCCGGGTCGAAGAAGTGGATCATCCGGGACGGCCGGAACGGTACCTCGCGTACCGGTGTGGGCGCCCCGACGGCCAGCGGGCGGAAGAAGTCCTTCGGAGAACGCATGCAGTCTCCCTGGTCGGCTCGGAGGGCGGGCCGCCGCCGGTGCCCGGCGGCGCCATTGCGGCCCTCACTCTAGGCCCGACCAGGGGCAACATTACTGACCAGTACGTGTGCCGTTGGTCACCGTCGGCGAGGAGGCGGGCCGCGGACGCACAGGCCGTCAGCGGCGTTCCCGCACCGTCGGGTTCCCGCCCACCGCGGCCCGTTCAGGCCCCCAGACAGTCGACGAACTTCACCCGGCCGTCCGCGCCCTTGATGAAGTCCTGCGGGGAGTGATTGCGCAAGCGGCACATGTCGTAGCGCGCCCGGGGGCCGGCGCCGCCCCCGTCCTGCTCGTAGGAGTGCTGCCCGGACAGCTGGCAGGAGTCGTACCGCACGAGCGGGCCCCGGGAGCCGATGCGGTAGCGATGGGGGCTGCTCTCCTCGGCGAAGGACTTGAAGGCGTTCGCGGTGTCGTCACAGTCGTTGAAGTGCACCGTCCCGCTGTCCCAGGCGCAGTCGATCACGACGGTGTCCGGGTCGCGCACCTCGAAGCGGATGTCCTCGGCGTGGAAGCGCTGTACGGAGTCGTGGTGCGGACCGCGCGGGAAGCGGAAGAAGGTGCTGGTGCGCCCGTAGTCGGCGGAGTCCTCGGGGCGGCGGCCGGTGACGATGTAGGAGCCGCCGCGGCAGGTGATGGAACCGCCGTAGGGGAACTCCAGGAAGTTGCCCCAGGCGTACTCGACCTTCATGTCGTTGAACCAGTAGTTGAGGAACTGGTCCTGCTGGCGGTGGCTCAGCGACTTCTCGGACAGTCCGGAGTACAGGAACGCCTTGCGGTAGGCACCCCCCACACGGCAGGCGTCCCAGCGCATCTCCGAGTTGGTGTTGCTGCCGTCGAGCGCCAGGCCGTAGGTCCACTCGCCGGTCCACTCGCATTCGGTGAAGCGGTAGTCCTGGGCCTGGCCGGTCGAGTAGGAGTAGAAGAACGAGGCGCCGGGGGTGGCGGCGACAAAGCCCAGCTGCTCGAACATCACATTCGCCCAGCTGTCCTCGTTGCGGCACAGATAGGCGTTGTCGGCCTCGGCCGGTGCGAAGAGCAGCTGTGTCATGCGTTTGCCGGCCCCGCGGAACCGTAAGCCATTGGCCTTGAGCTTTCCTCCGGTGGCGTTGAGCAGGGCGTGGGGCTTGCGTATGAGGTAGGTGCCGGCCGGTATGTCGATCACGGTGCGCCCGATGTGGTCCCACACCCGGCCGGCCGCGTAGGAGTACGCGCGGGCGAACGCCCGGCTGTCGTCGGTGCGTCCGTCGCCCTTGGCGCCGCAGTCCGCCACCACGTCGATGACGTCCTTGCCCTTGGGCTTGTGGCCGGTGACCACCGGGGCCCTGGCGTCGTCGGACGACTGCCGGGTGGCAGGGGATGCCGGCTCACACCCGGTGAGGGCGGCCGCCAGCGCCGCGGCCGTACCGGCCAGCACTGTCCGGCGATCGGCGCCACCGGTTGACGGAGAGGTCCTGCCTGCCATGATGTTGCTCCTTCGGGGGTCCATTCATCAGGTGGGGGACATGAGCCAGTTCGGATATGCGATCAGACAGCTGTCTGCGGCCCAGAAATCCGCGAAGGGGGTGTCCCTGTACTCGCGTTATGTGAACCGGCCGGCCGGCCGGGTGTTGGCCGCCGCGGGCTACACCATAAAACTGACGCCCAATCAAATCACCATGATCAGTGCGGTGTTCACCTTTGCCGGTGTGGTCATGATTGCGGTGCTCCGCCCCTCGCCCGCCGCGGCGGCCGGCATTTTCGCGGCGCTGGTCCTCGGTTTCGCCCTCGACTCCGCCGACGGGCAGCTCGCCCGGCTGACCGGAACCGGCAGCGCCGCGGGGGAGTGGCTGGACCATGTGGTCGACTGCGCGAAGATGCTCGCCCTCCACATGGCCGTACTCATCTCGTTCTACCGCTACTTCGGCTTCTCCGACCCCAGGTATCTGCTCCTCCCGGTCGCCTTCCAGTTCGCCGCGGTGGTGGTCTTCTTCGGCGGCATCCTCACCGAACAGCTCAAGCGCGCCGACCGGTTGCGGAGCGGTGCGGGCGGTGCGGCGCCCTCGGCATCCGCCTCCACGCTGCGCTCCGTCGCCCTGCTGCCCGTCGACTACGGGGTGTTCTGCGCCCTGTTCCTGCTGTTCGGCAGCCAGGATCTGTTCCTGGCGATGTACTGCGTCCTGCTCGCCGCCCATCTGCTGTTCATGGTGGCGTTCCTCGTGAAGTGGTACCGAGAGTTGTCCGTCCCCGGCCGCTGACAGGCCGGGGACGGACACCTCACCGGAGCGGGCGCCCCGGGCCGGGCACCGGATCAGTTCCTCCGGTCACGCCGAATTCGCCAGCCCGTCGAGCACCTTGCGCAGCAGGGTGCTCGACGTGTGCACGGTGTAGGGGAAATAGACCACCTCGACCCCGACCGTCGCGAAATCCCGTTCGAGCTTGTCGCCCTTGCTCGTCCCCCGCCAGTCGTCGCCCTTGAAAATGACGTCGAACCGCACCTGCTGCCATGTCTCCAATTTGTCGGGCACCGTCTCGACGAATGCCGCGTCCACGAATCGGACGCTGCGTACGATCTCCAGCCGCTCGGTCAGCGGAATGACCGGTGCCTGCCCTTTCGCCTGCATCGCCATTTCGTCCGAGACGACGCCGGCCACCAGATAGTCGCACTGACTTTTGGCGTGCCGGAGAATGTTCAGGTGTCCGACATGGAAGAGGTCATAGACCCCCGGCGCATAACCTACTCGGTGCGTCATTTACCCCCCACTCGGCGTTCGGTCAGTTTCTGGCGGTCACATAGACCGGGCCGTTGCGCCCGGACACATTCGTGCCGTCGGTGACCTCGATCGAGTACCGGTGCTGAGCCCCGGGCTGCACGGTGTCCGTGTAGCTCATGTTGGGGCGGTTCCAGTAGCGCGAATCCTGGTTGAGCGAGGTCAGGTACTCGCCGTCGCGGTAGATCTTGTAGGTCAGGACACCGTCGTCCCGGTCCCACGAAGCCTTCCAGTTCAGCGTGATCTTGCCCCGGGACCCGCTCGCACCGCTGAGCAGCGGCACCTGCGGCGCCCCGGTGTCCGGCCCCGCAGCGAACCGGGTCAGACCCTGCTGCGGCGCGTCGTTGACGGTGGTGAACTCGCCGCCCGCCCACAGGATGCCGTCCCCCACGGTCAGCGCCCGCGGGCCGATCTGCTCGCCGATCCCGTCGTTGGTGTCCGGGAACCACGGCAGGATCGTCTTGTCCGAGATCGACTGCGCCAGGAAGTGCTGACGGTTGCCGATGTCGGTGAAGCCGCCCGGGGTGTTGGAGCAGTCGTGCGCATGGGAGCCGCTGTAGAGGACTCCCTTGTACGGCAGGACCGCCTGCGTGGCGCCCAGGCAGGTGTCCTTCCAGAGCTGCGAGCCGTCCGACAGCCGTCCGGCCGCGCGGCCGTCGAAGACCCCGCCGCCGGTGCCCTCGGCGCCCAGATAGAAGTTGGTCCCGTCGTTGACGAGCGACTTGACCGCCGACCTCTGGGGAATCCAGCCGGCGAAGGAGTTGACGACCCGCCCGGTGGTCGCGTCCAGCCCGGCCAGCGCGTGCACGCTCAGCCAGCTGCCGTTCACCGAGGTGAACCGGCCGCCGATGATGACCTTGTTGAGCTGGGGGGCGACCGTGATGGCGTTGACCGCCGGTGTGGGGTCGTTGCCGACCGAGGAACCACGGATCGTCGCCTTGAACGGGAGCAGCTCGCCGTCGGGCCGCAGCGCGGCGATCCGCTCGCGGGTCTGTCCCTGGACGGTGTCGAAGCCGCCGCCGATGTAGACGGTGTCGGCCGTGACGTCCAGGGCCCGGACGGTCGAGCTGACCGTCGGCTGCCAGTCCGCCCCGATGGTGCAGTCGGCGGTGTTGAGAGCGGCCGTGTTGGACCGGCCCACCGGGCCGGCCTTCCCGAACGAGCCGCCGATGTAGATCTTCGAGCCGTCGGGCGAGGCCTTCATGGCCCGGACGGTGCCCGTGCCGCCGGTGAACGCCGGGGCGCACGGCAGCGGTTCACCGGTTTCGGCGTCGAAGGCCGCGAAGTTCTTACGGGCGAGCTCTCCGGTGGAGCCGGGCGCGGCGCCCGGCGGCCGGATGTGGCTGAAGGTGCCTCCTACGTAGACGATGCCCTTGGCATAGGCCATGGCCCACACGATGCCGTCGGTCTGCCAGGTGCTCAGCGGATCGGCAGTGAGGGTGGTTTCACCGGCGGCCTGAGCGGGTCCGGCGGAAAGGGCCGTCGATGCGGTGCCCAGCACCGCGGCGGCGAGCAAGAGATGGACAGGTCTGCTTCTTTGGCGCACAGGTCCCCCCTGGAAGCATGGCGCGATCGGAATTGTCAGGGTAGGACGTGGGAACGCGACGAGTTCTGTGCGGAAATGGGACCGGTGTTCACGGTGAGTTTCCCGAACCACGCTTGCGCAGCGCCCCGAAGAACTCCCCTACCCCCAGCGGCAAACGATAGCGCCAGACGGCCGCGCCGAAAGCCCCAATGGCTAAAACAATTCCCAAAAGCGTACCGGGAAGGCTGTCCCCGAAAAGCGTCCGCAGGGCGAACACCGGGAGCGCCACCGTCACGATGCCGATCGCCGCGGCGTACAGATAGCCCCGGTCGACGGTGCGAAAGCCCAGGCGGTAGCGGGCCAGCAGCGCCGAGGCACCGTTGTCCACCACGATCGCCAGACCCCAGGACACCGCCGCCCCCAGCACCCCGTACCGGGGCACCAGCCATACCCCGCTGCCCAGTTGAACCGCGAACGCGGTGCCCGCAACCACCAGATTCCAGACGCTCCGCCCGGCCATGAGGATGACCGTCTGCGCATTGCCGACGCCGACATTGACCAGACAGGCCGCCGCCAGCACCACCAACCCCGCCGCGCCCTCGTCGAAGCCGGGCCCGAAGAGCGACAGCACGGTCCGCGGGTAGGCCGCGAGGACCAGGAAAACGGGCCAGGAGAAGAGCGCGATCCAGCGCGTCGACAGCCGGTGCAGATGATGGGCGCCGTGGGTGTCACCGCCCGCCAGCAGCCGGCTGATCTGCGGCGCCACCGCCAGTCTGATCGCCAGTTGGAGCAGCGACCCCGCGGTGACCAGACGCCCGATCGCCGTGTAGATGCCGGCGTCGGTGCCGGTGCCCAGCACCGACAGCAGGATCACCCCGATCCACACCGCGGTGATGTCGAAGACGGAGGAGATCGCCCGCGGCCCGGCGAAGGCCCAGAACTCCCGTGCCTGCGACGGCGGTTGGCCGGAGCCCGGATGCGCACGGCGGGATCGGCGCAGCGAGACGCAGGCGGCCACCGCACCCAGCACCCCGGGCGCCAGCCAGGCCGCGGAGAGCCCGGCCACGCTCGGTGCGAGCAGTACCAGCGGCACCGCGAGCAGCACCCGCACGGCCGGCTTCCCGATCTGCTCCACGCCCACGAAGGGCACCACCGAGCCGTACCCCCGGGTGGCCCCGAGCAGCACCAGCGCCACCGTCGTCACCGGCAGAAAGACCGCGAACAGCCGTATCAGCGCGGCGGCCTGGCCCGGGTCCAGCTCGGGCAGCAGCAGGCCGGCGAGCCCGGGGGAGCACAGCAGGACGGCCGCCCCCGCGGCGCTCGCCAGCAGCGTCGGCAGGACCGAGATCCGCAGCAGTGCCGGTACGCCGGCCCCGCCGCTGAGTTCCAGGTCCCGGGAGACGAAGCGGACCAGCGCGGTATCGGCCCCCAGCTTCAGCGCATTGCTCAGGATGGTGAAGGCCGCGACGCCCGTGAAGACCGCCCCGGCCCCGCCGGCCCCGAGGCCATGGGTGATGACGGCGACCAGGACGAACCCGAACAGCGCGTTGGCGGCCGAGCCCGCCAGACCGAAGAGACTGCCGCGGGCGGTCGAGCCCACCCCGCGCCCGCCGGCCGCGGCCCCTCCCGGCGCCGCGGGCGCGGACCGGCCGTCCGCACCCGCCGGACGGATGGCCGTCACCTGCGCAGCGAGGTGGTGTCGGAGTCGAGGGGCGTTCCGTCCTGCGGCGCCGGGCCGAGGCGGGGCGGCGGCGGGCCGGGCCGGGGCGGCGGTGCCACCGCGGCGGCCCGTGGGCGGCCCCGGCCACGCTTGCGGTGCGTCGGCCCGCCGTCCGTCAGCCGGCGCAGCGACGTCGCGCGGCTGCCCTTGTCCAGGACGGCCCCCAGGATGTGCCCGCCGGCGCCGGTGATCAGCTCCCACACCCGGTCCAGATCGTCCCGGCGGACCTCGTTGAGATCACAGACCACGACGACGCCGGCCGCCTGCTTGGCGACGGCAAGCCCGTCCGCATGTGACAGCAGCGGCCCGGTGACGACCACGACATTCTCGTTCGGGCCGGACGGTGTGTTCAGCAGCCGCGCGAACCGCGGTGAGGACAGGGTACGTGCCGGGTTGGGCACCTCCCGGCCGGGCAGCAGATCGAACCGCCCGTCCACGCCCGCGTCCACGGCGAGCCGCTCGCCGTCCGCCCAGCTGCCCGGCACCGGACGCCCGTGGCCGGGGTGCAGCGGGAGCCGCTGGGCGAGCTGCGGAGTGCGCAGATCGGCCTCGACCAGCAGGATGTCGTTGCCGATCTCGGCGAACGCACCGGCCAGGTTGACCGCGACCGAGACGGCCTCCGCGTTCTCCCGGGGCGAGACGACCAGCAGACTGCCACGTCCCGCGAAGCGCTGGTCGTGCACCAGCCGGAATGCGATCGTCCGGTAGGCCTCCGCACGGTTGCCGCGGCCGGTCCGCCCGACCTCCAGCAGCTCCGTACCGCCCTGCCGGCGCGGCAATATGCCGAGCACCGGTGCCCGCAGATTGTCCTGTACATCCGCCACCGACCGGACCCGCGGCTCCAGCACCGAGCGGATCCAGGCCGCCAGGATGCCCAGCACCAGACCGACCACGGCCCCGGCGAGCAGCAGCACGACGAGACCGGGGCTGGACGGGAAGGCCGGCGGATCGCCCTTGCGGACGATGTCACCGGGCGTGGTGTCGAGGGACTTCAGGCTGGAGATCCGCCCCTGCAGATCCGCTATCTCCGACACCAGATTGCTGCGCTCGGACTCGTCGGTGGCCCGTCCCGCCGCACCGCCCCCGCCCGCGATCCGCCGGTCCAGCACCTTGCGCTGTTCCTGCAGCGGTTTGAGTTCGGCGCTCAGCTTGCCGACGGTCTTGTCTATCCGCTGGGTCGCCGCGTCCTGCCGGTACTTCAGATACGCCTGCACGAAGGCGTTGACGAGCGCGGACGCCCGGTCCGGGGAGTCCGCGCTGTACTCGAACATCAGGGTCTGGGTCTCGGGCGGATTGCTCACCCGCAGATCGCGCTGGAGCGTGGCCGGATCGGTCGCCAGCTTGAGGGCCTTGCCCGCGCGGGCCGCGACCGAGGCGCTCTGGGCGATCTGCCGCTCGGTGCCCATGCTGATCTGCTTGTCCACCGAGACCCCGCCGGCCTCGAAGGGCGCCGTACTGATCGCATGGACCACGACCTCGCCGGTCGCCGTATAGGTCGAACCGCCGAGCAGGGACACGGCGCCACCGCCGAGCATGCCCAGCACCAGCCCCAGCACGACCAGGGCGCGATACCGGAAGAGCTGGCGCAGCTGGTCCCGGATCTGGTCCGGCTCCTCCGCGGGCTCGTCGAAGACGCTCACGTACGTGCTCCTCCTGTGGGTAGAGGCAAGGCGGCGCGGTGCGCTGGTGACGTCGAGGCGCCCGCGGGGTCCTCAGCGGACGGCGGAAGGGCCCGCCGTCCCGTTTTACGGGTGATCAGTAGCGGGACGCAGACGAGCAGTGCGAGCGGGCCCACGATGGCCATCAAACTGCCGCGCAGCAGCACCAGTTGGTAGAAGCCGAAGGCCGGTACCAGCAGGGCCGCGAGGGTCCCCGGGCGCCGCCGCAGCCGGTGCCGGAGGTTGTCGATGCGCCGCCCCACCGCGCCGATCAGGCCGAAGACGGCGATGACCGACGGGAAGCCGGCCCACATGTACGACTCGATCCACAACGGCGCGGAGAGGTTCTCGAAGGTGTAGCCGGCGTGCCGGGCGAGCAGGATGCCCGCGTCATCGGGCTTGCCGGGCCAGACGGCACGCGGCACGAAGAACAGCGGGGGGCCCAGCGCGGCCGTCGGGGTGAAGCCATGGGTACGGACGTAGTCCACGCCCGTCTCGATCTGCTGGAACGCGTCATAGTCACCGTTGGACGTGAACTGCTCGGCGAGCGAGACGACACGGACGGCTTCCCGCTTGTCGTAGCGGAAGTAGTCGCTGTACGGGAAGACCACCAGCACCACGGCGGCCACCACCGCCGCGCCCATCCGGAAGGCCCGCGGTCCGCGCAGCCAGGAGGCGCTGAAGAGCAGCGCCAGCAGGACCGTTCCTGCCCAGAAACGCGGCTGGCTGATGGGGTTGTTGACCACCACGTTCACCGCGATCAGCAGCGGGAGCAGCAGCCACCGTAATCCGCGCAGGGTCCGGTCGCCGGCGGTGAACCGCGGTACGTGCACCAGCCCCACCAGCGCCCAGAAAGCCGGCACCGACAGGGCCCAGGCGGCCATCGCCCGGTCCGCGGACGCGGCCGGCGCCGCCTGCGCCGCCGCCTCGTTGGCGGCCTGCCGGCTGAGGAAGAACGCCGACAGCCCGCCCTGACCCGGGATCAGCGCGACCGCCAGCAGCAGCGCCAGACCGCACAGCAGCAGCACCCGCCCCGGCGACAGCCGCCGGGCAAGGAGCGGTTCGAGGACCGTGGAGGTGCGCGCCGACCGCCAGGACGCCACCGCCGACCCCGCGCTGTAGGCGAGAAGTCCCGTCTCCACCACGGCCGTTGTCACGAACGCGGTGTTCGCGTCGACGACAAAACCCCGCGGGTACGCGTCCGTCGCGAGCATCGCCAACGGCGCGAGTCCCAGCCACACGTAGGAAAAGAGCCAGAAACCGAAGGCGATCAGCCGGGCCCGGACGTCCGTGAGCACCCGGGCCAGCGCCGCACCCGTGTGCACCACCACCACGCACTGCACGGCCAGCGCGGCACCGAAACGGGCGTCGAGCGACTGCAGGATCAGCACCGGCAGCAGCACCACCAGCAGCAGCGCCCAGCAGCACAGTGCGGCGATGCCACGCACCGGCTCCGCGGTGCCCGGACGTTTCCCGTGCAGCATCGGCCCACCTCCCCCCAACTCCCCACCAGCGACCACAATCTAAGGGACATCGGGAAACAAGGTCGCCTTCGGGACACAATCGCAACGCAATTCACAGCCCGCGGGCCCCGACGGGCTCCTACGATGACCGCACATCCAGAGGGGGGCCTTTCGTGGAAGACTCGTTCGCGGGCCGGTGCGTGCTTGTGGTCTCGACCAACTACGCACCCGAACACACCGGCATAGGGCCGTACTCGACACAGATAGCCGAGCACCTGGCCGCATCCGGCGCCGACACCCATGTCCTCGCGGGCATGCCGCACTACCCCGCCTGGCGGGTGGCGGACGGCTATCGCGGCCGATGGCGCGTCCGGGAGCGCCGCGGCGGGGTGACGGTGCACCGCCGGCGGCACACCGTTCCGCCGCACCAGACCGCCCTGCGCCGGGCGTTGTTCGAGGCGAGCATCCTGGCCCACAGCGCCATGGCACCACCGCGCATCCGCCCCGAGGTGGTGCTCACCCAGATGCCCAGCCTGGCCGGGGGAGTGCTGGGCGGACGCTTGGCGCGGCAGGCCGGGGTACCGCATGTCGTGATCGTCCAGGACCTGATGGGGGCCGCCGCCGAGCAGAGCGGCATACAGGGCGGGGGCCGGGCCGCCGCCCTGGCCGGGGCGGTGGAGGCGCGGGTGCTGCGCCAGGCGGCCGTCGTCGGAGTGGTGCACGAGTCGTTCGTGGACCGGGTCACGGCGATGGGCGTGCCGCGCGGACGGGTGCATGTGGTGCCCAACTGGACGCATGTGCAGGGCCCGACCGGCGACCGGGACCGCACCCGGGCACGACTGGGCTGGTCCGACGGCGAGACCGTGGTGCTGCACGCCGGCAACATGGGTCTCAAGCAGGGGCTGGAGGTACTGGTCGAGGCCGCGCGGCTCGCCGATCAGGAAGCCGCGCCCGTGCGGTTCGTGCTCATGGGGGACGGCAATCAGCGCGCGCACCTGCAACGGCTCGCCGCGGGCGTCTCCGCGCTGTCCTTCCTGCCGCCCGCCGACGCCGAGGACTTCCCCGAGGTGCTCGCCGCCGCCGATGTGCTCGCGGTGACTCAGAAGGCCTCCGTGCTGGACATGAGTCTGCCGTCCAAGCTGACCTCGTACTTCATGACGGGCCGGCCGGTGATCGCGTCGGTGGCCGCCGAAGGGGGCACCGCCCAGGAGGTCCTGCGCTCGGGTGCCGGGACGGTGCTCGCACCGGAGGACCCGAAGGCGCTGCTGACGGAGGTCCGTGCGCTCGCCGACGACCCCGGGCGGGCGGCCCGGCTGGGAGCCCGGGGCCCGGAGTACGTCGAGCAGCGGCTGAGCAGCCGGGCCGGTCTGGAGCGGATCACCGAGCTGCTGCGGATCGCCAGGGCAGCCGGCCGGTAGCCGGAGGCGGCGGGGGCCAGGGCCCCCGCCGCCCCGGTCACCCGCCGCCGGGCCGGGCGAGCGACCCGTACCACTCCTCCAGTTGGTCGGCCACGGCCGTGAGGGAGAACTCCGCCTCGACGGCCGCATGGCCGGCGCGGGTGACGCGCTCCCGCAGCGCGGGGTCCTCCAGGAGCCGCAGCACCGCGTCCGCCAGCTGTTCCGGCGAACCATCGGTCACCACAGCGGCCTCGCGCCGCCGGAGCGCACCGGCGATCCCGCAGCTGTCGGTGCAGACCACCGGGGTGCCCACGGCCAGGGACTCCAGCACACTCATCGGGAACGGCTCGTCGACGCTGGGCAGCACGTACACGGTGGCCTGCGCCGTCCGCCGCACCGCGGCGTCGTGGTCGAGGGCCCCGCCGTACGTCACCACGTCGCCGAGCCCCTCCTCGGCGATCAGCCGCCGGACCTCCGCGAGCCGTCCCTCGTCCGAACCGTGCAGGGTGAAGGACACCTCGGGCCGTTTGCGGTGCACCAGCGCCGCCATCCGCACGAAGGCCTCAGGGCGTTTGCGGCTCTGCAGACGCGCGAGGAACAGCACATCCGTACTGCTCCGCTCCGCGTCGGCCGGGCGGGAGCGGACCCCGTTGGGGAGTCTGACCAGCCGCGGTCCGCGCGGGCCCAGCACCTGCCGCAGCCCGGCCTCTTCCTCGTCGGTGAGGACCAGTGCCGCGGCCGCCCGGCGCAGCAGCGGGACATAGACCCGGTCGAAGAGCCGGGCCACGGCCGAGCCGCGGGGCTGGACCATGCCATGGGTCTGCACGAGGAACGGGCGGCGGCGCACCGCGGCCACCACGAGCGCGGCCAGGGACACCAGGTCCCGCCCGGCGTGCAGATGCACGGCGTCGGCCTTGCCCACCCGCCGCCAGAGCGCGGGCAGCAGCCCTGGGTGGAACAGGCCGAGGAAGCCCTGCCCCGGCACCAGCGTGCGGGCGGTCCGGGCGTGCAGCGGTACCCCGTCCACGGACCGCGGGGGTGCGCCGCGGCCCCGCCACAGCGAGACCAGCTCCACCTCGTGCCCCCGCGCGGCCAGTTCGCCCAGCTGCCCGGTGGCCACGCTCACCGGACCGCCGTAGGCCCCGTCGTCGCTGACCAGCGTCACGACATGGGTGATCCTCATACGGCACCCCCGGTGGTGTGCACGGCCCCCGGCGGCACATCGCGGTGGGCGACCGCACCGGCCCCGACCACCGCATCCGCTCCGACGGTGACCCCGCGCAGCACCATGGCGCGGGCGGCCACCCAGGACCCCGGCTCCAGACGGATCGGAGCGTTGTCGAACTCGAAGGTGGGGGAGCGGCGTTGGTGGCTCCCGGTGCACAGCAGGGCACCCTGGGACACACAGACATCATGGCCGATAGTGATCGGTTCCAGGTTGATCAGCCAGGAGTCCTCACCCACCCAGACGTCGTCGCCGATCGTCAGCTTCCACGGCCACTGCACCCGCACCCGGTGCCGGATGAGCACCCGGGCGCCGACCCGGGCACCGAAGGCCCGCAGCAGCGGGGGCCGCAGCCGCGGCGGGCACCACCACTTCATGAACAGGACATTGAGCACGACAAACCAGGCGACCTGGGTCAGCAGCCCCCGGCCCTTGTCGTAGCCGGCGCCGGTGAAGCCGCGCAGCCGGCGGTCGGTGGCGGTGACCGTCATCGGTCCACCCGCACCCGGTGACCGGAGAGTTCGTCCTCCAGCTGCCGTATGTCCGACTCCACCATGATCCGGGCGAGTTCGTCGAACTGCACCTTCGCCGACCAGTCCAGCAGGCTCTTGGCCTTGGACGCGTCGCCGATGAGCGCGTCCACCTCGGAGGGCCGCTCGTACTTCGGGTCGAAGCGCACACTGCGCTCCCAGTCCAGCCCCACCGCCTCGAAGGCGGCCTGCAGGAAGTCCCGTACGGTCGCGGCCACCCCGGTCGCCACCACATAGTCGTCGGGCTCGTCACGCTGCAGCATCCGCCACATGGCCTCCACGTACTCCGGGGCGTAACCCCAGTCGCGGACGGCATCGAGGTTGCCGAGGTAGAGGTGCTCCTGCAGGCCCGCCTGTATGCGGGCCACCGCACGGGTGATCTTGCGGGTGACGAAGGTTTCGCCGCGCCGCGGGCTCTCGTGGTTGAAGAGGATGCCGTTGACCCCGAACAGGCCGTACGCCTCACGGTAGTTGACCGTGGACCAGTACGCCATGACCTTGGCGCAGCCGTACGGGCTGCGCGGATGGAAGGGCGTCGCCTCGTTCTGCGGCGGCGGGGTGGCGCCGAACATCTCCGAGGACGAGGCCTGGTAGAGCCGGGTCTGCACGCCGCTGGCGCGGATGGCCTCCAGCAGGCGTACGGCGCCCAGCCCGGTCACATCGCCGGTGTACAGCGGAGCGTCGAAGGAGACCCGGACATGGGACTGGGCACCGAGGTTGTAGACCTCGTCGGGCTGCACATCGCGCAGCAGATTCACCAGGGCCACCCCGTCCGACAGATCGACGTGGTGCAGCAGCAGCTTCCGGTCGGGGGTGTGCGGGTCCTGGTAGATGTGGTCGATGCGCTCGGTGTTGAAGCTCGACGAGCGTCTCATCAGCCCGTGCACCTCATAGCCCTTGCTCAGCAGCAATTCGGCGAGATATGACCCGTCCTGACCGGTGATTCCGGTGATGACCGCGGTTTTCGGCATGGCTTCCCCCCACGAGAAGTGATGTGCATCGGGATCGAACTTGATGGATTACCCACGCGCCGGCGGACCGCGGGGCGTGGACGCTACCCGCTCCGTCGCCGCTGGTCGAGAGCGATGGGTGGCAGATATTTCCTGAAATAGCCGGTGGGCGTATCGGGTTGACTGACACAATCCGGCCCATGGATGACTTGCTGCCCACACCCGCTCGCGTGTTTGTCGCGGGCCACCGAGGCCTGGTGGGATCCGCCGTGGCCCGGCGGCTGTCCGACCGGGGCTATGACGTGCTGACCCGTACCCGCGCGGAGCTCGACCTGCGGGATGCCGGGGCCACCGCGGCCTATCTGCGCTCGGCCCGCCCCGACGCCGTCGTCCTGGCGGCCGCCAAGGTCGGCGGGATCATGGCCAACAGCACCTACCCCGTGCAGTTCCTGGAGGACAATCTGAGCATCCAGCTCAGCGTCATCGCGGGCGCGCACCAGGCCGGGGTGCGCCGACTGCTGTTCCTCGGATCGAGCTGTATCTACCCCAAGCACGCCGCCCAGCCCATCACCGAAGACGCCCTGCTGAGCGGGCCGTTGGAGCCCACCAACGAGGCCTACGCGCTCGCCAAGATCGCCGGCCTCGTCCAGATCCGCTCCTACCGCCGGCAATACGGTGCCTCCTTCATCTCCGCCATGCCGACGAACCTCTACGGGCCCGGCGACAATTTCGACCTCGAGACCTCGCATGTGCTGCCCGCCCTCATCCGCCGGTTCCACGAGGCGAAGGAGCAGGGACTGGCGGAGCTCACCCTCTGGGGCACCGGCACACCGTTGCGCGAGTTCCTGCACGTCGACGATCTGGCCGCCGCCTGCGAGGTGCTGCTGCGCCGCTATGACGGCGACGACACGGTCAACGTCGGCTGCGGAACGGACCTGACCATCGCCGACCTGGCCTCCTGTGTCGCTTCCGCGGTGGGCTACGAGGGCCGGATCGCCTTCGACCCGTCCCGCCCCGACGGCACCCCGCGCAAGCTGCTCGACATCAGCAAGATGCGTGCCCTGGGCTGGTCGCCCACCATCCCGCTCGCCGAGGGCATCGCCCGGACCTACCAGGCATGGCGCGCGGAGCCGGCCACGGTGTGATCGCCCCTGCCTCGTGCTGTGCGCCCGGCGCCCGCCTCTCGGCGAGGCGCCGGACGCACACCGGAGCCCGCTAGTACGCACCGCGCCCGTCCACGACGGCACGCACGGTCCGGACCAGCACACCGATGTCGCGGGTGTAGGACCAGTTGTCCACATAGCTCAGATCCAGGGCGACGGTCTCGTCCCAGGTGAGATCGGACCGCCCGCTGACCTGCCACAGACCGGTCAGACCCGGTTTGACGGACAGCCGACGGAGCTCGGTCCCGTTGTACCGCTCCACCTCTTCGGGCAGCGGAGGCCGCGGGCCGACCAACGACATATGGCCGGCCAGGACATTGAACAGCTGGGGCAGTTCGTCCAGCGAGAAGCGGCGCAGCACCCGGCCCACCGGCGTCACCCGCGGATCCCGCCGGATCTTGAACATCGCCCCGTCGTGCTCGTTCGACGCCTCCAGCGCGGTCCGCATCCGGTCGGCGGTGACGACCATCGTGCGGAACTTCCACATCCGGAACGGCATCAGATCCTGGCCGACCCGGATCTGCCAGTAGAACACCGGCCCACTGGAGGTGAGCCTTATCGCCGCCGCCACCAGGGCGAACACGGGGGAGAGCAGCATCAGCAGCAGCAGCGCTCCCAGCCGGTCCGTGATCTGCTTCAGCAGCACCGGCATCCCCCGCCGCGCCGCCGGGTCTATGTGCATCACCGTCAGGCCCGCCGCCTTCGCGAGCCGGACACGATGCTGCGACACATCGATCAGGCCCGGCAGTATGGCCAGATTCCGGCCTCCGTCATGCAGGGCCCAGGCGAGCCGCCGCACCCGCGCCGCGGACAGCTGTCGGCCCGGCACCACGAAGACGAGATCGGCGTCGAGTTCGGCGGCGCACCCGAGGACGGTCTCGCCGTCCAGTGCCGCTTCGGGTGTGTTCCCGTCGGACGCGAGCCGGGCAGGGACCGGCACCGCCGAGTCGGTGGTCTCCTCGCCGACGAGACAGCTGCCGACGACGACATATTCATGATCGGTACGGTGTGCCAGCTCCGCGAGCACCACATCGACGGCGCCCGCCTCCCCGACGATCAGCACCCGGCGCAGCGCCTGCGCGCGACGCCGGATGGCCAGCAGATACCGGTGCACGAGCTTGCGCCGGGCCACGCCCAGTGCCAGGCACGGCAGCAGCGCGAGCACACAGACCTTGAGCGAGACCTCGACCCGCGCCGCGACGCAGACGACGGCCAGCACGCCCAGCATGGTCAGCCAGTCCCGCAAGACCGGCAGCACGGCATCGTCACCGGCCGGTTCCTCCCGGCTGTAACGATTCTTCGATGCGCCGACGGCCAGCCATGACGCACTGGCCAGCGTCGCGGTGAGCAGTGGCTGCGGCTGCTGTGTCACGGCACAGAGCAGCCCCACCGGCAGCAGGACACCCCCTGTGTCAACGGCTAACGCCAGCTGCCGCAGCCGCCGTTCCGTCGGCTTGTTTCTGCCTTTCCCGCCGCGTTCCGGTACGCGGTCCAACTCGGCTGCTGTCCCGGCAGGTGAATCAATCACCCTTGCTCCGGCAGCTTCGAACAACCCCATGGCCCCCCACTTGGTCGTCCCCTTCACTTCCGGCGCGGTTGGAGCCCCCCGGCCACACAACCGCCCCCGTGTCGGACGTGACGCTAGAGCACGCTGCGCCCGACTGCTGTGGTTTACCTATTTTGAGTGTTCTTGTGTCCCATTGTTTACAAGCGCGTGACCACGTGATCCGGTTTCGGCCGGGGCCCGGAGGCCGGCGCGGGGCGGGCCGCGGCCTTCCGGCAGCCGCCGCCGGACGTTTCCGGTGTGCCCGGCAATGCCCTGGATAGCATGCCGGTCATGAACAGTGATCTCTTCGCCTCGGAGCACATGGCCCAACCGGCCACGGCGCCCGGAATGACGCAGCAGAACGCCAAATCGCTCAAGTACGCGCTGGACGGCGAGTGTTATGCCCGCCAGGGCGCGATGATCGCCTACCGCGGCGATCTGCAATTCGAGAAGCAGGGGCAGGGCATCGGCAAGTTCCTCAAGCGCGCGGTCACCGGCGAGGGGCTGGCGCTGATGGCCGTACGGGGCCGTGGCGAGGTGTGGTTCGCGCACGAGGCCGCCAATTGTTTCATCATCGACCTCGCCCCCGGCGACGGCATCACCGTCAACGGCCGGAATGTGCTGTGCTTCGACCCGTCCCTCTCCTACGAGATCAAGGTCGTCAAGGGCGCCGGCATGGCGGGCGGAGGGCTCTTCAATTCCGTCTTCAGCGGCCAGGGCAAGCTGGGCGTGATCTGCGAGGGCAACCCCATCGTGATACCCGTGTCCCCGCAGTCCCCGGTCTTTGTCGACACCGACGCCGTGGTCGGCTGGAGCAGCGGTCTGCAGACCTCGCTGCAGCGTTCGCAGAGCCTCGGCTCCATGCTGCGCGGCGGCTCCGGCGAGGCCGTCCAACTCCGCCTCGACGGTGAGGGATTCGTGATCGTACGGCCCAGCGAACTCCGCCCGGAGAAGGAATCCGGCAACTGATCTGGATCAGCCCCGCGCCCGCGGGCCAGACGTGCGTCCAGCCAGTCGAAGACCCGCTGCTCACCGTCGGCAGCGCTCCGGAACGGCCCGGCGGGCTGACGAGGTAGCCCGGCAGCGAGATCCCTTCGTAGGGGATCGCGACCCGCTCGGCGGGCGGGTCCCAGGCCGCCGCGAAGTGGTCGAAGCAGTCGTGGTGCTCCGTGAAGAGCTCGCCCAGCCGCGCCTCCGGATCGGCGCAACCGTCGACGGCCACCAAGGCCGTACCGAAGTAGCCCGCCGCCCGCAGGAACGCGTCCCGGGCACTGACCGCCCGCCCGTCAGCGGCGCACTTCCCGGCCTGGGCGCGGACCGTGCGCGCGAGCGCGGCCCAGGTCGACAGCCAGGTCTCGGCATCGCCGTCCGCAGTGGCGTAGGAGCCCCCCCGCTGAGGCACACGCCGGGCCGCCCGGCGCCGGGCGGCCGCGCGCCGCGAGTCCGCGGAGGCGGCTTCGCGCGACGCGCCGCTGCCTGGCATGATCGCGCCCATGGCTGAACGCGTGATCGCCGCCTGTGACGGCGCCTCGAAAGGAAACCCCGGGCCCGCGGGCTGGGCCTGGGTCATCGCCGACGATGCGGAAACCGTCGTCCGGTGGGAGGCCGGGCCGCTGGGCACCGCGACGAACAACGTCGCGGAACTCACGGCGCTGGAACGCCTGCTGACAGCCACCGACCCGGCCGTCCCGATGGAGATCCGGATGGACTCCCAGTACGCGATGAAGGCCGTCACCACCTGGCTGCCCGGCTGGAAGCGCAAGGGGTGGAAGACGGCCGCGGGCAAGCCGGTCGCCAATCAGGAACTGGTCATGAGCATCGACGCGCTGCTCACGGGCCGCTCCGTGGAGTTCCGGTACGTCCCCGCGCACCAGGTCGACGGCGACCCGCTCAACGACTTCGCCGACCGTGCGGCGAGCCAGGCGGCGATCGTCCAGGAAGCCGCCGGCAGCGCCCTCGGCTCCCCGCAGCCGCCGCCCGCCCCCGATGCCGTACGGCCCGCCGCCACCCGCCGGCGCACCTCCGGCCCGGCGGCGAAGAAGGCCTCCGCACCGCAGCGCCGCACCTCGGGGAAGCCGACGCGCACCCTCAACGCCAAGTTCCCCGGCCGCTGCCGCTGCGGTCGCTCCTACGCGGCGGGCGAGCCCATCACCAAGAACCCGGACGGCTGGGGACATCCCGCATGCCGCTCCGGGGCGGGGGAGGACTAGGCACCCACGGCCGCGAACGGGCCGTCCGGGCCGAAGGCCAGGGCGGCGAAGCGTTCGCCGAGGCGGCGGTGGGTGGCGGCGTCCGGGTGGATCTGGTCGGGCAGTGGCAGTTCGGCGAAGTCCGCCTCGCCGTAGAGGTCGCGGCCGTCGAGATGGTGCAGGTTCGGGTCGTCGGCTGCCCGCTGCTTCACCAGGTGGGCCAGTTCGTCCCGGATGACGTTGAGCGTCAGCTTTCCGGCGGCCCGTTCCGCGGGGTCACCCGCGGCCTTGAACTGGAGCTTCCCCTCGCCGAGGTTGCTGAAGTCCGGGGCGCTGGGGCCGGGGGTGTCCTCGTGGATGGGGCACAGGATGGGTGAGACGACCAGCAGCGGAGTGGTGGGATGGCCCTCGCGGATGGTGTCGAGGAAGCCGTGCACCGCCGGAGTGAAGGCGCGCAGCCGCATCAGGTCGGAGTTGACCAGATTGATGCCGATCTTGACGCTGATCAGGTCCGCGGGGGTGTCCCGCAGCGCGCGGGCGGTGAACGGGTCGAGCAGGGCGCTGCCGCCCAGGCCCAAGTTGGTCAGTTCCACGCCGCCGAGGGCGGCGGCCAGCGCGGGCCAGGTGGTGCTGGGGCTCGCGGCGTCGGAGCCGTGGCTGATCGAACTGCCGTGGTGCAGCCACTTCTTGCGGCCCCCCTCCGGCAGGGGCTCGACGGGGGCATCGGTGCGCAGGGCGATCAGCTGGGTGATCTCGTTGTGCGGCAGCCAGATCTCGACGTCCTTGACGCGGTCGGGGAGACCGGCGAACCGGGCGGTGCCGGCCGGGCCGGGCCGGGTTTCCGCCGTCCCGGTGGTCATGTCCACCGTCACGACGTTGCCGCCGGTCACACTTGCCTGCCCGGTCAGCTGCCCGTCGACGAACAGGTCGTACACGCCATCGGGTCGGGGCGGGGCGCCCTGGTAGGCATTCTTGGTGCGCAGCGCATCCAGCTCGACGGCGGTGGCCCGGGTGCGGAACACCAGCCGTACGCCCGAGGGCTGGGCCTCCGCCATGGCCAGCAGCCCGTCGGCACACTGTGCGCGGGCCCGGGCGGGCAGCCGGTGCGGCAGCACCCCGTGCTCGGTGTGCTCCAGATCGAGCGCGCCGCTAAGGAGATCCGCGGTAACGGGCGTGGTGATCCAGCCAGTTGCCGGGGGTGTGGCGCCGGGGCGGGGGACGGACGCAGACTGAGAACTCATGGTCCCAGCCTGTCAACGGGATACCTGATCCGCACATCATTTTCCGGCCCCTCGCCTCCGCCGTGACGCCCTGGTCGCTAGCGTCGAGGACCATGCGGATTCTGGTACTGGGCGGGACGTCGTTCGTGGGCCGCGCCATCGTGGACGATGCGCTGCGCACCGGCGCCGAAGTGACCTTGTTCGGCCGGGGGAGGACCGGAACGGAGCTGTTCCCCGGGCTGACCCGGCTCATCGGTGACCGGGACACCGGCGACTACGCGGCGCTGCGCGACGGGAGTTGGGACGCGGTCGTGGATGTCAGCGGCTACGTGCCACGGCATGTCGGGCAGGCGATGGACGCGCTGGGGGACCGGGCCGGGCGGTATCTCTTCATCTCCAGCCATGCGGTGTACCGGCGCGAGGGTGTGGGGCCGGGGTCGACCGAGGACACCCCGCGCCGCCCGCCCGTGCGGGACACCGAGGAGCTCAGCGAGGAGACCTACGGTCCGCTCAAGGTGGCCTGCGAGGACGATGTGGTGGCCCGGTACGGCCCACGGGCGACGGTGGTGCGGCCGGGGAGGGTGGCCGGGCCGCACGATCCGACGGAAGCCCTCATGTACTGGGTGCGCCGGGCCGCGCGCGGCGGACGGGTGGCACTGCCCGCCGACCCCGGACAGCCGGTGCAGCTCGTCGACTCGCGTGATCTGGCCCGTCTGGTGGTGCAGTTGCTCGCCGACGCGCGGCCGGGTGCCTTCCACGCGGTGGGGCCGGACGAGCCGGTCACCCTCGGCGGGCTCATCGAGACCTGTGCGCGGGTGGCGGGCACCGAGGTCGAGATCGTTCCGGTGTCGCCCGACGGACGGCCGCCGATGTTCCCGCTCGTCCGGCCGGACCGGACGTCACAGCAGCGCAGTCCGGCGCGTGCCCGGGCGGCGGGCCTGCCCACGACCCCGCTGGAGGTGACCCTGTCCGACGTCCTGGCCTGGGACCGCGGGCGTGGTGAGCCGCCGCTGCCGGGCGGTTACTCCCCCGAGGAGGAGCGTGCGGTGCTCGCGCGGCACGCCGCCGGGGGCCGTCGACGGGTGACCGGCACGGGCCCGGGGGAGTCCGAACCGCGCTCGCCGCGCCGGACGGCCACCGTCCACGTCCCCGCTCAGCCGGCCTTGCCCCCCTTGGGCCCGGCCACCGGCACATCGAGCGGGCGGGCGAGACCGACCACTCCCTCGTCGAGACGCTGGAGATGCCGCAGCACGCGGAAGGTGACCGTGCCCGACTGCAGCGCCCCCGAGCCGGCCGCTTCCAGCATCGCGGCGATGCTGAATCCGGAGTCGACCTCGCCCTCGGTGCTCTCCTCCAGCACCCGGGCGACGAGGAGATCGATGTTCTGGCCGATGCGCCGGCCGGCCCGGGCAAGGCGCGGGTCGGCCGCAATGGTCTTGCTGTACGGCACGAGCTCCGCCGTGGCCGCCAAGGAGCGGGCGTGATAGGCGCAGGTCTCCAGGAGCGCCACCAGATAACGGACGGTCCGCCGGCGGCCGCGCAGCGGGGTGATCGGGTGCGTCAACGGCTGGGTGGAGGCGCGCAGCTCGTCCAGCGCGGTGTCCAGGTCGCGCGCCTTGCCCAGCAGATCGACGGCGGGCCCGCCGCTGAGCTGCTCCACCGCGGCGGACACCACGTCCTGCAGCCGGACCAGCACCGTGCCCAGCAGCTCGTCCGTACGGCGGTCCGTGTGCACCGGCAGCACCAGTACGGCGGCGATGATCCCGCAGGCGGCGCCCAGCGCGGTCTCCTCGATGCGCAGCACCAGCACGGAGAGGCTGTAGGTGTTGAGCAGGGTGTAGAGCAGCCCGAGCATCGTGGTGACGAAGAAGGACATCAGCGCGTACGACAACGGCGCCGTGAACCACATCCCGAAGATGCAGAGCAGAACCAGGGCGAACGCGGCCCAGGTGTGGTTGCCGACCAGCCCGGCCAGCGCGACACCGGCGACCACACCGAGGACCGTACCCACCAGCCGGCGATAGCCCTTCACCAGGATCTCGCCCGTGGAGGCGGTGTTGAGGAAGACCACCCAGCAGGTCAGCACCGCCCAGTACCAGCGCTGGCTGGACAGGAACTCCCCGCCGATGATGGCCAGGGTCGAGCCCACCGCGACCTGGAACGCGGCCCGGGTGGTGGGCCGTGCGAGCCCGGTGCGGTCCTCCTCCGGCTCCTCGGTCTCCTCGGCCCCGACGATCGAGAGGTCCTCGGCGTCGAACTCCTCGCGCGAGCGCGTGGTGGCGGGGGAGTCGTCCGACTCGTCCTGCGGCCCGTCCAGTGCCAGCCGCAGACCCAGGACGGCGCGCGCGGCCTCACCGAGTCCACGGAAGACGTCCTGGACGGCGGCCGAGGCGCGCGGCAGGTCGTCCTCCTCCCGGTAGCCGAGCAGCCGGTTGCGTACCAGGGCCAGTGCGGTGCCGCGGTCGTCGGGCGCGCGCCGTGCGATCAGCAGCAGCAGCGCGTTCAGATCCCGGTGCAGGGTGACGATCGCGTCGTCCTCGGTCCCCAGCCGGGTCGCCGTGGCCGGCACCGGGGCGTGCGGCAGATGCATGGTGATGGTGTCCGCGCGCTCGGCACTGCGGGCATTGAGGATCAGCATCCCCAGCCGTTCGGCGGCGATCTCGGCGTCCGCGACACGGCGTTGCACCAGCCCCGCCGTGGCCGCGTCCCGGGTGCCCTCCTCCAGGTGCCCCTGGATCATCAGTGCCGCTTCGTGCAGCCGGGCGGTGTGCCGCCGCAAGTCGTCCAGCACCTTGTCGAGGTCGTCCGGTCCGGCGTCCAGGAGCTCCATCTGGGTCGCCAGCAGCTGGGCGAGGCGCGCCCGGAAGGCCTCGCGCAGCCGCCGCAAGGTGCGGGTGGGGGTCTCCGGGACGACGGCGAACCGTACGACCGCGCTGCACGCGAAGGCGATGCCCAGGGTCAGATACAGGTCGGGCAGGGAAGGGCCGGTGGCCTGCACGAACAGCGAGACGAAGTAGACCTGGAATCCGATCAGGCCGAGCGCGGTGCCGCGGTCACCGAACCGCCGGCAGTAGACGGCGCCGAAGATCAGCAGGACGAAGAACAGATCGCCGGCGACGACCAGGGTGTGCAGCAGCGCCCCCAGCGACATCGCGGCGAGTGCGACGGGCAGACCCAGCGCGAGCGTGACCGCCTGGCCGCGCACCTCCTTCTCCTTGATCGCGAAGGTGGACACCATGGCCGTCATGGCGCCCGCGACCATCAGCGTGACGTCGGTGTGCAGCAGCGCCAGGACGACGAGGGTGAGCACGATGGCCCCGACCGTGCGCAGCCCTGCCATCAGCCGCAGTAGCCCTGGGTCGGATGCCGCGAAGCGGTCCCAGCTGTGCGTCCCAGTCCGCCGTATCGCTGCCAGCACGCTGCCGTACACTCCCCATTTTTGCCATGATCCGGAGTGCCCCAGCATCGCACGCCTGCTCGGACCGGCTTCCGCCGCACCGTCCCGGCACCCCCGCAGCCCCCTGCCGCTCCCTCCCCAACTCCCCCTATTCCGCGCTCCCCACGCAAAGGTCGCTTTCCGCTCATTCCAGGCATTCCCGGTGTTAGTGAGGCGTTAGTCGATCATCAGTGGCGGCGCCCAGGGTGGGTGGTGCGCAAACGAAAGAGAGCGCACCGACCGGACCCGAGGCCCGGCTCCTCCGTTCCCGGCCCCCTGCACCGGGACTGCGGACCGAGCCGGGCGGGGCCGGCGGACGTTCCACCGAGGTTCTCCGGGTGCCGGAGAAGAGGGAGTTGATGACTGATGACGAAGCGTGGTCTGCGTACCGCCACCGTCGCCGCCGCCTTGGCGCTGGTCGCGGGCGCGAGCGCCGGCGTCGCCTCCGCGGCGGGTACGGCAGGACCCGGCGCGGCAGCCGACGTGTGCCGGCCGGGAACGCTGAAGGTCACGACCACCGACGCGGGTTCGAGCCAGGTAGGAATGAACCACGAGGGCACCTATCTCAAGGTGACCAACACCGGCAACAGCACCTGCGCGATAGGCGGTTACCCGGGGCTGGCGCTGGAGGGCGCCGGACACACGGCCATCAAGACGACGGCGCACCACGGTGACACCTACTTCGCCAAGGACCCGGGCATGCACGGCGTCACCCTGAAGCCGGGCAGGAGCGCCTACGCGGACCTGGTCTGGACGCACGCCGGTCCGTCGTCCGCGAAAGCCAAGTACCTGCAGGTCTCCCCGACGGGCAGCAACGCGCACAGTGTCGTGGCGTTCGACAAGGACGTCGATGGCGGCGAGCTGTCGGTGACCGCCTGGTCGGCGAAGCTCCCCAGCGCTTCCTGACCGCTACCCGCACACCGGGGGCCGACGCACCGCGCGTCGGCCCCCGGTGTCTGCGCGCCGCCCCCGGCGGCCGGTCGTGCGGCCGGGTCAGCTCCGCGGGCCGGTCAGCAGCGCGCGGTACCACTCGACGGTGGCGTCGAGGGTCGCGTCCAGCGGAGTCGGGCGGACGCCGAAGGCCCGCTCGAAGGCCGTGGAGTCCATGATCTGCGGCTCGGTGTGCTGATAGAACATCTCCGCGTACTCATCCATGAAGGCCGCGTCGAACGGCCCGAAGGGGCGGGGTTCGGTGAGGACCACCCGTTGCACCGGGCGGCCCACCAACTCCTGGATCATCGCGTGGATCTCGCGGGTGGAGACGGCGGGCGCGGTGGGCAGATGCCACACCCGGCCGTCGCCTTCCGGGTCCGCGCCGAGCGTGGCGAGTCCGGCCGCCACGTCCCGGATGTCCGTGTAGCTGTGCGGCAGGTCGATATCGCCCAGGCTGAGGACCTCACCGCCGCCCAGCGCCGCCGGGAAGACCGCTCCGCCGAGCGTCGAGTTGAGCACTCCGGGACCGACGAAGTCGGCCGACCGGCCAAGGACGACACGGGCGCGCCCCGCGCGGTGGGCGGCGAGATACTGCTCGTCCAGCTGCGCCCGCATCCGCCCCTTGCGGGTCGTCGCCCGCCACGGGGTCTCCTCCGTCATCACCTCGCCTTGCGTCTGCCCGTACGGATACAGCGTGTCCAGGACGACCAGCCGTGCCCCCGTGGTCTCGACGGCGGCCAGCACCGCGCGCTGGACCCGGGGCATCACCTCGGTCTGAAGGTGATAGGCGACATTCACGCAGTGGTAGACGACGGCGGCGTCCGCGACGGCGGCCAGCGCCCCTTCGGGCGTGCTCACATCGGCGGCGAACCGCTGGACGCCCTCGACCTTGCTTTCCGGCATCGAGCGGCTGACCAGCCGTACGGCGTGACCGCGGCCCGCGAGTTCGCCGGCGAGCGCGGTGCCTGCCGGGCCGGCGCCCAGTACGACGTGGAGCGGGACTGATGCAGCAGACATGACGGTTCCTTCTCTCCGGGCCGGGGGGCCACCACACGGGTCAGTGGCGAGCGAACCGAGTTTTGGTCGCTCACTTCTGTTAGAGACTATAACTCTCGCGATGCTCCATCGCAATCAACGTGTTGGCTAGGATCAGCAATGACCATTCACGCTTGCTTCATGTCGTCGCGAACGCAGGAGGAGAACATGGCCGCCGAGGCGCGGAGCCCCCGGGCGCGCTACCGCGAGCAGAACCGCGCGGAGATCAAGGCGGCCGCGCTGCAGCAGCTCGCCGAGGGCGGCGTCCAGGCCGTCGCGCTCACCCGGATCGCCAAGGACATGGGGCTGTCCGGCCCCGCCCTCTACCGCTACTTCGCCGGCCGGGACGACCTGCTGAGCGAGCTGATCCGGGACGCCTACGACGAGGTGGCGCAGGTCGTCGGGCGGGTCGGTGCCGCACCCGCCGACGATGCGCGCGCCACTCTGCACGCCCTCGCTGACGCCTACCGGGGCTGGGCCGTCGCCCAGCCGCACCGCTATCTGCTGATCCAGGGGACCCCGCTGCCCGGGTACGCGGCACCGCCCGACACGCTGCTGCGGGCGCGGGCGGTCCTGGGACCGTTCCTGAAGGTGTTCGCCGCGGGCGTCCCCGCTGAGGCGCTGCGGCCGGTCGTCGGGGAAATGGCCGCCTGGGTGCGCAAGGAGGAGGGCGTCGCCGACTGGCTGGCCCAGCACACCGGCCTGGCTCCGCACGACGAGGCGGCGGGGACCGCCCTCGCCGGCACGGTGCTGGTCTGGTCGCAGCTGCACGGCACGGTCAGCCTGGAGGTGTCCGGTCAGTACGCCGGGATGGGACACCGGGCGCAGACACTGCTCGCCGCGCAGCTCGACACCTTGGCCGACTCCTTCCAGCTGTAACCGGCTCCCGCCGGCTGTCACAGCAGGCCATGCCGGGTGGGGGACGGGCACGGCGGGAACGACCACCGGGTGCCGCGCCTTTCGGCATTCGGCACCCGGTGGTCAGGCTTGCGGCGGTGGATCAGTGCTTCGCGGGGGTGCGCGGCGGCATCCAGTGGTGGACCTCGAAGTCGCCCTTCGCCAGGGTCTCGAACGGGGCCGAGCCCAGGCACTTGCCGACACTGTTCTTCGGCAGGCCGTCCATCGCCCAGCTGTAGCCCAGCTGGTCCTTCTTGCCGCTGTCCAGGACGGTGAAGCCGAACCGCTTGCCCCTGAGGTCCCCGAGCTCCGGCATGCCCGGTGCGTTCTTGAAGCGCATCTCGGTCACGATGCCGGTGGCGACGGCCACCGGGCCGCCGGTCACCAGGCAGTCGATCCGGCCCTTGAAGTACCCGCCCCAGTCCTTGCCGATGTGGTGGCTGGCGTAGAACGTGCCGCGGGCCTGTTCGCCGAAGCCATGGGCGTTGAAGCGGAAGTGGACGTTGTCGCCGGGCTGCCGCGCGAGCTTGGCCGAGCCCGTCAGGGACGGTTCGTCGACGGTGTGCCGGGCGGCTTGGGTCCCGGTCCCGTTCCCGGCCGCCGCGGCCGGCCCGGCCGGGCCCAGGGTCAGCGCGGTCGCCGTGCAGACGGCGAGGGCGGTGGCGGCCACGACGAACGGGCGGCGGATTCGGGGCATTGCGTCCTCCTGCGGATGAGGTCGGCACCGGAACCGGTGCGGCAGGGCGTCGATTCCCTGCTGACCACCACGGTTCCGTCCGCCGCGCCGCCGGACATCGCTCCACAGGTGGGTGCCGCTCCGCCACGTGGCGGAGCGGGAAGGAGTACCCGAGGCCGATGCCCGGGGGCAACCGGCAAGGTTCGCTGCCCGGCCGCGGCGCCACGCCTGCCGGTCCCCTCAATATCCGGTCGGGCGGATCAGCCCCGTCTCATACGCGAAGACGGCGGCCTGGGTCCGGTCGCGCAGGCCCAACTTGCCCAGGATCCGGCCCACATGGCTCTTCACGGTCTGCTCCGCCAGCACCAGCCGTTCCGCGATCTCGCCGTTCGTCAGGCCCTGCGCTATCAGGGACAGGACCTCCGTCTCGCGTTCCGTCAGGTCACCGACACGGTCCTTGAGCGGAGCGCGGGGCGAGCTGGTGACCCGGGAGAACTCGGCGATGAGGCGCTTGGTGAGGTTCGGGGCGAGCAGCGCCTCCCCGGCCGCCACCACCCGTACCGCGTGGGCGAGTTCCTCCGCCGAGGCATCCTTCAGCAGGAAACCGGAGGCGCCCGCGCGCAGCGCCTCGTACACGTACTCATCGAGGTCGAAGGTGGTCAGGACGAGGACCTTGACGGTGGCGCCGGCCGGTCCGGTGAGACGACGGGTCGCCTCGATCCCGCCGAGCCGGGGCATCCGGACATCCATCAGGACGACGTCCGGGGCGAGTTCGGCGACCTGGGTGAGGGCGTCGAGGCCGTCGACGGCCTGGCCGACGACCTCGATATCGGGTTCGGCGTTGAGCAGCACCGTGAAGCCTTGACGGACCATCATCTGGTCATCGGCGATCAGCACACGGATGGTCGTCATGGGGCAAACTCACCGGGGTCATCAGGCATCGCGGCCTGGGCGGGCAGGATCGCGGTCACTTCGTAACCGCCGTCGGGGGTGGGGCCGGTGGCGAGTTCGCCGCCGAGCATGGCGGTGCGCTCGTGCATGCCCAGCAAGCCGTGGCCGGCGCCCTGCGAGGGCGGGGCGGGCCCGTCCGGCGCGGAGTTGGCGACCCGGATGGTGAGACCGCCGGTCCGGTACCCGATGGCCACCCGCACCTCCGCTCCGGGCGCATGCCGGATCGCATTGCTGAGCGCTTCCTGGACGATACGGAACGCGGACAGCTCGACTCCCGGCGACAGCGGGCGCGGCTCGCCGGTGATCTCGGTGGTGACGTTGAGCCCGGCTCCGCGCACCGTGCCGACCAGCTCGTCCAGCCGGCCGAGGGTGGGCTGCGGGGTGTGCCGTACGCCGTCCGCCAGGGCGTCCTCCGAGCGCAGCACGCCCAGGACCCGCCGGAGTTCGGTCAGTGCCTCGACGGCGTTCCCGCGGATGCCCGCGAGGTTCTCCTTCAGCTCGTCGGTGGGGTCCTTGACCAGATGCGGTGCGACCTGCGCCTGGATCGATATCACCGACATGTGGTGGGCGACCACGTCGTGCAGCTCGCGGGCGATCCGGTTGCGCTCCTCCAGCAGGGTGCGCCGGGCCCGCTCCTCGGCGGTGAGCACCTCCTGCTCGACGAGTTGGGTACGGGCCACCCGGCGGGCGCGCAGTGAGGCGCCCACCACCACCGCCAACGTCAGCGTCACGGCGTCCTGGACGACCGTCACGTCCTGGGCGGAGGACGCGAGGACCGGACCGGCCGCACCCGGCGGGATGCTGTGGTCCGGTACCGGCGCCATGAAGGCCAGGGCGGACACCGCCGCCAGGAGCGAGAACCCCAGTGCCTCGACCGCGACACGGGGCCGGACCCGCAGCGCGAGCAGGAACAGCACCAGGGCGTGCAGGGCGATGCCCGGGATGCTCCAGGACCACAGCGGGGCGTGGCTGACCTTGAGCGGACCGGCGTCCCTGGCCAGGAAGAGCGCGAGCGTCGAGAGCCACCAGGCGGGCACCGGACGGGACAGTGCGAGGACCACGGCGCCTGACTGGAGCGCCGCGAGCACCAGGGCGGTCGTCAGCGCGGCCGGCCCGAGGTCCCCCTCGTACTGCACCGCGTTGAGCCAGCCCATCAGCACCGCCGCCAGCACCACATGGGCATGCGGCAGCCGGCCCAGCCAGCGCATCCGGGGCAGTGGATCGCGCGCCACCGTCCACAGATCCTCGCGCAGGGTAAGCGGAAGCGTCCGCACGGCCGCCCGCAGCCGTGGCCCCCCACTTCTCCAGCCCCCCTGACTCACACGGGGCATCCTAAGCACTCCGCACCGCCCTGGCCTCGGCGGGACGTCCCTCCCGCACCACCTTGGTGCCGCCGCGCCGGCCGTGCTCGTAGGTGCGGAACGCGGCCCAGCACACCAGCAGCGCCAGGGCGAACACCGGCAGCCAGGCCAGCCGGGCGAGGACCCAGCCGGCACCGTCGGGAAGGGTGTGCAGTCCGGGCAGGAAGCCGCCCGTGAGCAGACCGACGGCGGTGACCGCCATCATGGCGGTCTGGTGCCACAGGAAGAGCGTCATCGCCGAAAGGTTCATCAGCGCCACCGCCGCCCAGACGGCGGGGCGCCGGAGTATGCGCCGCAGCGGTCCGAGCAGCAGCAGGGCCGCCCCGCACTGGGCGAGACCGAAGGTGACGGCCGCGAGGGTGGGCGGGTTGAGGTTGGAGATGCCGGCGCCGGGCACCCCGACCATCGCGGCCGGGTAGCCGGCCCACAGGACGAGACCGGCGGTGGTGGCGGCGCCGCCGAGCAGCAGCACCCACCCGGTCGCCCGGCCCCGCAGCCCGCCCCGGGCCCAGGCCGCGCCCAGGCAGTACGGAACCAGCCAGCCGGCCGCCACATTGGCCCAGCCGAGCCAGACCGGCCCGCCCATGCCGAACCGGATCAGGTCGATGTGCAGGACGACGGCGAGCGGCCACAGCGGATGGAGCCGGGCGACCAGCGGAGTCACCGCCGTCAGCACGGCGAAGACCAGCAGGAACCAAAGCGGGGACAGGGCCAGTTCGCCCAGTGTGTGGACGGTCTGCAGACCGGCCCCGGCGACGAGCAGCGCGCCCGCCACCACGCCCCAGACCACCACTACGGCCACCACCGGCCGGAACAGCCGGACCGTCCGGGCGCCGAGCCATCGGCGGTACGTTCCGCCCCGGGCCCGGACGGCGGCCCAGCTCTTCGCCGCCATCTGGCCGCCCACCAGAAAGAAGACCGCCAGGGTCTGGAAGAGCCAGGAGGCCGGGGTGAGTTGGGGCAGCTGGTGGAGGGGGCTGACGACACGCACCGTGCCGCTGTCGGCGACCAGGGCGGTCACCAGCCAGTGCCCGAGCATCACCCCGAGAATGGCGAGCGCGCGCAGTGCGTCGACACCGCGGTCGCGGTCGGCCGGCGTGGCGGCGGCGATCCGCCGGATGAGCTCACGCATCTCGTCTCTCCTCGGAAGGGGCCTGGCCAGAGACGATCCGGGCGAGGTTCCGCAGGGACAGGGAGCCGGGCTTGAGGTAGTCGCTGTGACCTCCGGGGCCCGCCGCGAAGATCCGGGCGCCGAACTCGGGCGTGACCGGATCGGCTCCCAACCCGACGGTGCCGAAGGGGAGTTGAAGCTCCCCGTGCGGCACATGTGCGATCCAGTCGTCGTCGCCCCGGCCGGCCCACACGGTCGCCGGGGTGCGCAGCGCGGAGACGTTTTCGGCACCCGCGCCAGGGCTGCCGAACAGCACGAGGTGGGCGACATCGAGCCCCGGTGCGGCCCGGCCGCAGACCACGGCGGCGTAGGAATGGCAGAGCACGGAGATCCGGGCCGTGGGACGGAGCGCCGCCACGGCACCGGCGAAGGCGCGGAGTCCGGGAGCGGCCTCCGCCGCGCGGGCGGGGCTGAGCACGCCGGGGCTCACCGTGCTCGGGGTCTCGTACCCGAGCCAGGCGATGACGGCGGACCGGCCGCCCAGCTCCCGCTGGAGCGCCATGGCGCCGGACCGGAGACGTTCGTACCTGTCGAGGTTGGTGTCCGAGCCCGGCACCAGCACGGCGATCCGCTCGGCCCGGGCCAGGTCACCGAAGACCTCGGTGGTACGGCCTCCGTCGCGGCCGTCGAAGGACAGGAACTGCCGCGCCGGGCCGGCCATACCGCGCAGCGCCTCGGCCCGGGCCCGGTCGCCGTGGCCCTCGGCCATCCGCTCCGCCGCGCGGATGCCCTCGCGGTTGACGGCGTACCGCTCGGCGAGCACGTCGGGTCCGGCGTCTCGCAGCGGGGCGAGGGCCCTCGGGGCAGGTGCCGGGACGGCCGCGGGCCGGGCCGCACCCGAGACGGGCACCACCACCGAGGTGACGACGAGAGCGGCGAGCAGAGTGCGCAGCGGACGACTGCCGCGCGGGCGGGACGCCATGAGGGATGGTCCTTCCGTACCGGAAGCCGGTCGTGCTTCCGGTACCGAAGTTATGGAGCGCGGTGCTTGGTCGACGTCCCGCCGGAGAGCGCACTTCCGACGTGGCTCTCAGGTATCAGGGGTAGGGGGCGGAGCGCGGCGCGGCGCACCGGTCTCGGAGTCACCCCCTTCTTCCGCTCATACCTGTCGCACGGTCACCTGCGCCGCAGCCAGCGCTTCGAGCTCCTCGGCCGGCGCCGACCCCTCCGTGACGACGGCGTCCAGCGCGGACACCTCCATGACATGGGCGAGGGCGGTCCGCGTGAACTTGGCGGCTTCGGCAACGGCGATGACGCGGCGCGCCGAGGCGATCGCGGCGCGCTTGACCGCGGCGTCGGCCAGGTCATAAGCCGTCAGCCCGTTCGCGGTGTTCAGCCCACAGCAGCCGAGGACGGCGGTGTCGAAGCGCAGCGCCCCCAGCGAGGCCTCGGCGAGGGGGCCGGTGAGGGCCAGCTCGACGGGGCGTGGTGCGCCGCCGGGCAGCAGGAGCTGCAGTTGGGGTGCGCCCGTGAGGGCGTTGGCGGCGTGCAGCGACAACGGCATGACGGTCAGCCGGCGGTGCGCCAGTGCGCGGGCCACCTCCAGGCAGGTGGTACCGCTGTCGATCACGACGGACTCGCCGTCGGCGATCAGCTCGGCGACCTCGGCGGCGAGGCGGCGCTTGGCCTCCAGCCCCTCCTGTGCGCGCAGGGTGAACGGGGGTTCCTCCCCTCGCAGCAGCAGACTTCTGGCCCCGCCCCGGTAACGCTCCAGGACGCCCTGGCCGGAAAGGAGTTCCAGGTCGCGACGGATGGTCATCTCCGAGGCCCCGGTGAGACCGGCCAGTTCCGCGACGCTCAGCTGCCCGGCCTCGCGCACGGCATCGGTGATCTGTCCCAGTCGATCTGTGCTCGCCATACCCGCTATAGAACACCATCCATGCTCGGAAATGCACCTTACGAACATCAATCGCGTTTGCTGCGTTCGCCAGGAGGGAGAGCTTGCCCGGCTCTGTCTTCGGGCAGAGCTCCGTGAGCGCAGCCTGAACAGCCCTCGCGGCGGTGGCACCGGCCCGGCGCCCCGGGTCTTCTCAGCAGGCCAGGGCGTGAACCAAGATGTCCTCCTGCGGAAAGCGCGCGAAGGAGCCGGTCACCGGCCCTGGCGGCCCGCCGGACGGGCCTGCGGCGTCGCGTGCCGGAGGCCGCCCGGCACCGGAGTGCGCAGCCCGTACCGCCCGGCGCGAGACACCTGTCAGGAGAACAGCATGCACACCGCCCCCAGGCCCCCTTCCCCCTCCGCCGCCCCGCAGCTCGACGCCGTCATCGTCGGGGCGGGCTTCTCCGGCCTCTACCAGCTGTACCGACTGCGCGCATTAGGCCTGCGCACCCGCGTCCTCGAAGCGTGCGACAACATCGGCGGAACGTGGTACCGGAACCGGTACCCCGGTGCCCGCTGCGACGTCGAGAGCACGGCGTACTCCTTCTCCTTCTCGCCCGAACTGGACCAGGAGTGGGAGTGGAGCGAGCGGTACGCGACGCAGCCGGAGCTCCTCCGCTACCTCCATCACGTCGCCGACCGCTTCGACCTGCGCAAGGACATCACCCTGCGGACCCGTGTGACCGGGGCGGTGTACGACGAGGGCGGGCACACCTGGCAGGTCACCACCGACACCGGAGAGACGGTCATCACCCGGTTCGTCGTGCTGGCCACGGGCTGCATGTCGGCCGTCAAGGAACCGGACATACCCGGGGCCGGCACCTTCGCCGGCCGGGCCCTGCACACCGCCGACTGGCCGCACGAGGACGTCGACCTCACCGGGAGACGGGTCGCCGTGATCGGCACCGGGTGCTCCGGCATCCAGGCCATCCCGCTCCTCGCCGAGCAGGCCGCCGAACTCACGGTCTTCCAGCGCACGCCGGTCTACGCGCTGCCCGCCCGGAACCGGCCGCTGTCCGCCGCGGAGACCGCCGAACTCAAGGCCCGCTACCCGGAGTTCCGCGCCGCCCAGCGGCGCTCCAAAGGAGGCACCCTCTTCGAGCCGCCCACCCGGTCGGCCCTGGAGGTGGACGAGGCGGAGCGCAGGGCCGCCTATGAGGAGGGCTGGGACTCGGGCGTACTCAGCGGCCTCCTGCGCACGTACACCGACATCCTCGTCGACCGGGCCGCCAACGAGACCGTCGCCGAGTTCGTCCGGTCCAAGATCCGGTCGATCGTCACCGACCCGGAGACGGCCGAGACGCTCTCGCCGCGCACCTTCCCGTTCGGTACCAAGCGTCCCTGCCTGGACACCGGCTACTACGCCACCTACAACAAGCCGCACGTGAGCGTCGTGGACCTCACCAAGACGCCGATCGTGGAGATCACACCGAGGGGGATCAGGACCTCGGACCGTGAACACGCCGTCGACGTCATCGCCTTCGCCACCGGCTTCGACGCCCTGACCGGATCCCAGGTCGCCATGGACATCGTCGGCAAGGGCGGCACCACCCTGAGGGAGAAGTGGGCCGACGGCCCCCGAAACCACCTGGGCCTGCTCTCGGCAGGCTTCCCGAACCTCTTCACCGTCATCGGACCCCTCAGCCCGTCGGTGCTCAGCAATGCGGTGGTGGCCATCGAACAGCACGTGGAGTGGATCACCGACTGCATCGCCCACCTGCGGCGGAACGGCATCACCGAGATCGACGCCACCCCGCGTGCCGAGGCGGACTGGTGCGCCCATGTCGCCGACCTCGCCGCCCAGACCCTCTACCCGTCCGTCGACTCCTGGTACATGGGGGCGAACGTGCCGGGCAAGCCACGGGTGTTCCTGGCCTACACGGGCGGCCTGGAGCGGTACCGGGCGGAGTGCGACGCCGCCGCTGAGGGCGGCTACCGCGCCTTCGCCCTGTCCGGCGGCGCTGACTGAGGGGCCGTCCCCAGCCGGCGAACGGATACCGCTCGCCGGCTGTGCCGCACCCACCGACGGTTCCCGGTGATCGGCGGGCGGGCAGCCGCCAGGGTGTCATTGTCGGCCGGTACGGAGGGGCAACGCGTCGGCCGGTACGGAGGGGCAACGCGTCGGCCGGTGCGGAGGAGCAGCGCCTCGCCGGATCGCGGGCCTGCCACCATGAAGGCCCTCGCGTACGTTCTTGATGCCGCCGAGGATGTCCTTGAGGCCGAGGCGTTCACGGGCGCCGCCCCTCCCGTGCGGGGCCAATTGCTGCGGTGGCAGTACCAGGGAGGCGGGCCACCCGCGCTCATTCCAGGCGTTGGCCTGTACGGACAGGCGCCCGGCCGGCCGCAGCCAGGAATGGCAGCGCCGGAAGAACTCCCGGTACCGGGCGACGCCGGTGCAGAAGGCTGCCGTACCCGCAGCCGATATCGAGCACCCGATCCGCGCCCACGGCGTGCGCCGCCTCGGCGTGGTAATCGAGCTTTCGGGTCTGAGCCGAGTCGAGTGTGTCGCCCTCCTCCCACAGCCCGTAGGAAAAGACGAGTTCGGGTCCCAGGGTCAGCCGGTAGAAGTCACCCAAGAAGTCGTATTGATGAAGGATCGCCTTCGATGAGGTGCCTTTGTAGGAGGATTTCTTCTTCGCTTCGTGTCCCACGGTGCCCACCAGTCCATTTCAGCAACGAAGGTCGGTCGGCCGGCGCAGACCATCGCTCCAGATAACTGGGTGCGGGGCAGAATTTTCGGCTACACACCGGGCCGCGGTCCACGGCCCGCTCGATCGGCGGCGGCGGTTCCTCTGCTGAAGAACCGCGCCTCTCACGCTACGGTCGTCCAAATCGCCGAACGCGTGAAAAAATCTCATGAGCACCGGGCCAAGTCCAAGATACGGGCCACGCGGAACAGCGAGGAAGCGCCCTCGAAGGAGAGCACCGTTCTCCTCCTCGCACGTCGTCAACGAAGGAGCCGATTCCATGAGCGACATCTGGGGCTATCAGCCGACCAGCGGATACATCGCGGGCGCGAGCCTGATCGGGTACAAGGTCGAGGCCACCGACGGAAGCATCGGCAAGGTCGACAGGCACTCGGACGAAGTGGGTGCTTCGTATCTGGTCGTCGATACCGGAGTGTGGATTTTCGGGAAGCACGTCCTGCTGCCCGCCGGCACGGTGAGCCGCATCGATGACGCGGAAGAGAAGATCTACGTGGAGCGCACCAAGGAAGAGATCAAAGACGCGCCGGAGTTCGACATGGACAAGCACCTCGGCGATGCCGGATATCACGAGCAGGTGGGCGTCTACTACGCGGGCTGGCACCGCGCCTGACGCATCCGGTCGGTTGGCAGGAAATCCTGCCAACTGCCTCTCCTTTTCCGCAAAGCCGTCAGGAAAATCTGACGCTGGTGAGTGCGACGCGCATGCTGTGCTTGCGGCAGGGTAGGGGCCAGAGATGAGCGGGGGCTCGGCAAGGGTGGGAGCAGGACATGATCCGCACAGCACCGGCACCGGTAGTAACGCAGACATCCATTTCCGATGCACGCGTGGAATCCGCCTCGCAAGCGACTCTCCCCTTCATCGAATCACCTGAGACCGTCACTCCGGCCGACGCCCGGGAGCTGACGCGGCTGTTCTTCCAGCGACTGGAGACTCTTGAGGAGGGGACCCACGAGTACCAGTACGCGCGCAACACCCTCATCGAGATGAACCTCTCGCTGGTGCGCTATGCCGCCCGGCGCTTCCGCAGCCGCGGCGATGAAATGGATGACCTCATGCAGGTCGGCACGATCGGCCTGATCAAGGCCATCGACCGCTACGAGCTGTCCCGTGAGGTGGAGTTCACGACTCTCGCCATCCCCTACATCACCGGCGAGATGAAGCGCTTCTTCCGTGACACCACGTGGGACGTACGCGTCCCGCGCCGCCTGCAGGAGCTGCGCGTCGAGCTGGCCCGCGCGAACGAGCACCTCTCCAACGAGCTCGGCCGGGACGCCAAGGTCTGCGAGCTCGCCGCGCATCTGGAGATCACCGAAGGGGAGGTGGTGGAGGGGCAGGTTGCCGCCAACGGCTACAACGCCACCTCCATCGACACGCCCCTCCACACCGATGGCGATGAGGCCGCGCTGGCGGACCTGATCGGCGAACGCGACGAGGACATGGACCTCTTCGAAGATCTGCACGCCCTCAAGCCCCTCCTGGAGCGGCTTGCGGACCGTGACCGCCAGATCCTCGAAATGCGCTTCGGCCAGGAGATGACACAGTCCCAGATCGGCGCGGCACTCGGCCTGTCCCAGATGCATGTCTCCCGCCTCCTGACACGCTGCCTGAACCACCTGCGCACGGAGATGCTCACCACCGACTGAGGTGTCTCCACCCTCAAGTCGTGCGGGGCGATGCCACGCGATGCGGGTAGCGGCAGCGAACGTCAGGAAACCCGCAGGTCATCCCGGAGCCACAGCCGAACTCTCCTCCCCGGGCGGGGTTCCCTCAAGTCCCGGGCGAAGGCTCCCTCACCACCCGCCGGGCCGGCGGATGGTCCCTGCCTCGGGGGGTACCCGGCTCCCATAAGGAACCCTATGGATGGGAGTGACCATGAACGAGCAATTGGCAGCCGGTAGTGGGACGAGCGGAATTCTGCTCGCCATCGTGGGAGTTCTCGTCGTCGCGGTTCTCCTTGCGGCCTTCGTATGGGGACGTCGCATCAAGGCCCGTGAGCCGGGGCCGCCCCTGCCCGAGCAGCAACCGCGCCTGCCGGAGAGCGGACCGGTGGGAGATGTCGTGGAGAGCCGCGAGCCGGACGAACTCGTCCCGGGCGAGCAACGCCTCACCCCGCACGAGGTGAAGGGGAACGGCACCGCGTCGCACCGCCGCCGGTAGCCCGGCAGCCCCGCGGCGCTTGCCCGTCTGCCGCCGCGGCCGGTCTTCCTTCCCTCGGCCGTCCGGGCACGCCGCGACCGGCAATTCCCCCGCCCCGCAGCCCCCGTAGCAGCCTCCGTACACCTCACCCCGAACCAAAGCCTTCCTAGTCATGCTAGCTTTTCACCTAGAGGTCCTAGGTTATGGCGATGGCGGATACGGAGGTGCTGCATGGTGCGCGCGGGGCTCACTGCGGTCAAAGTGGCGGAGGCTGCCGCAGAGTTGGCGGATGAGGTCGGGGCCGACAGGCTCACGGTGTCCGCGCTGGCGCGGCGCTTGGGTGTCAGGGACGCGAGCCTCTACTCACATGTGAAGAACCTGCAGGACCTGCGCGTACGCATCGCCCTGCTGGCTGCCGTCGAGATGACCGACCGCATCGGCTCCGCCGTGGCGGGGCGGGCGGGCAAGGACGCGCTGATCGCCTTCGCTGACGCCTACCGGCAGTACGCGCTCGACCACCCCGGCCGCTACGCGGTGAGCCAGATGAGGTTCGCCCCCGAGGAGGTCGCCGACTCCGCAGGGCTGCGCCGCAGCGTCGAGTTGACCTACGGCATGCTGCGCGCCTACGGCCTCACCGAGCCGGACCTCACCGACGCGGCCCGGATGCTGCGCAGCACCTTTCACGGCTACATCCACCTGGAACTCAGCGGAGGCTTCGGACACCCCCGAGGCGTGCAGGAGTCCTGGAAGCGCTCTCTTGAGGCGCTCCACGTGCTCCTGGAGAACTGGCCTTCCCGACCCGATCGGAGCAAGTGATGCCCACCCCCACGACCGGCACCCTCAAGGTCCCCGGTGCCACCCTGCACTACGAGAAGCGTGGCAGCGGCCCCGTACTGCTGCTGATACCAGGCGGCGCGGCCGACGCCGGCGTGTACGAGGGCATGGCACCGGACCTCGCCACCCGGTACACCGTGGTCTCCTACGATCCGCGCGGACTCTCCCGCAGCGCTCTCGAAGAGCCGCTCGCCGACCAGCGGGTGGAGGTGTGGAGCGACGACGCCCACCGGCTGCTCTCCGCGCTGTCACCGGACGGGGAGGCCTGCGTCTTCGGCAGCAGCTCGGGCGCGATCGTCGCCCTCGACCTGCTGGCCCGGCATCCCGGGCAGCTGCGCCGGGTGGTGGTCCACGAGCCGCCGCTGGTGGAGCTTCTGGACGATCCCGCACCGTACCGTGCGCTCTTCGCCGAGGTGCGCGAGACCTTCCGTCTGCACGGCGCGGGTCCCGCAATGGCCCGTTTCAGCGAGGGACTCGGAGACCGGCGCACGGAGGCGCCGACGGAACTGCCGCCCGGAATCCGGGAGATGGCGGCCCGCATGCATGCCAACCTCCCGGTCTTCCTGGAGCACATGCTGTGCCCGTTCACCGCGACCACCCCGGATCTCCCGGCGCTGCGCGCCGCCGCCCACAAACTGGGCGTCGCGGTGGGGCGCGATTCCCGTAACCAGGAAGCGCTGTACGGACCGGGCACCCGGCTCGCCGAACTGCTGGACGGGCAGGCCGTCGAATTCCCCGGCGGCCACGTCGGATGCACCGAACATCCGCAGGAGTTCGCCCGACGGCTGGTGACGATGTTCAACGGGGATCAGGGACTTTCGTGCGGGTCACCGTGCGGACCCGGGGACGAGGCCCGCGCATCCATGGCCTGACGAATCGCGCAGCCGGCGACACAAGGATTTCTCGTCAGGGGTGATCTTCCGGCAATTGAATCGGCAGCCGTGGGGCACGAGGTCCAAACGATCTTCGACTCACGCTGGGAGACCCTCGTTCATGGTGAAGCCGATACGCCGGGAGCATGCCACCACACGCCGCCCTCGTTTCAGCATGCGTCAGTTGACCCTCGTCTTCGGATTCGTCGCCAGCGGTGTTCTCGGTATCGGACTGGTCCTCAAGACGCTGCAGGGCTCGACATTGCGCCCCGGGGCGGTGGCCCTCCTCGGTCTGGTGCTCGTCGCAACGGCCCTGGTGGTCATCCGCGGCAGAAAGCGCAACCGGACAGTACCCCCAGGGGCCGGTACCACGGGTTCTCAAGCGCCCCAGGCCGCGTCCGAACCCAGCCTCCGGAGTGAGGAAGGCGTACCGGACGAGGCCGTCTATCTGGCCGACGACGCCGAGCTGGGTCCGGACGAATTCGAGCAGGTGGTGGCGCTGCTGTGCGAACGTGACGGCTGCCGTGAGATCCGCGTCGTCGGTGGTGCCAATGACCTGGGTGCCGACGTCATCGCGGTGACGCCCGACGGTCTCCGTCTCGTCATCCAGTGCAAGCAGTACGGCGAAGACCACAAGGTCGGGTCCCAGGACCTCCAGCGCTTCGGCGGGACCTGCTTCGCCATTCACGGCGCCGATATCGCAGCAGTCGTCACCACCAGCACCTTCACCGAGCCCGCAGTTGAGTACGCGGAGCAAAGCGGCATCCGGTGCCTCGACCACGACATGCTCTGGGCCTGGGAAGCCGGCACCGGGCCGGCCCCGTGGCAATCCGGCCGCCGGTCAATGTGACGGCGTGGACCGCTGCCGTGTCCGGGGCGGGTCCGTCGCGCTCGGCCTGCTCGGTCACCTGCCGCCGGAAGTGCTGGGCCCGCTCCGCCAGTCGGCACAGTTCACCGGCCTGGTCGGCCAAGTGGTCCTCGTCCAGGGTGCTGAGGAGCTGGGCGTTGTCGGCGATGGACGCCAGGAATGTGCCATAGCGCTCGACGAATGCCCGGTAGTTGTAGCTGGTCTCGGTGTCGCGCCACTGGTGGAGGCTGCGGGTGAGGGAGGCAACCTGGTACAGGGCCCGTTCCAGTGCCTCCAGCACGGCCCCGTAGTTCTCGAAGCCGGTGTGCCCGCTATGGCGGCGGAAAAGGCGGCGCGGGTTGTAGTAAAGGCTCGGGCGAACCGGCCTGCCTCCCACGGCTCCGCCTGACCCGTGCTGCCAGCCATCCACACCCTCCGCTTCCGCGCCCGGCCAGGCGCCAAGTGTCCTGCCCGGCTCGTGCCCGGCCACAGCAGACACACCCGTAGCGGAGGGTGGAGCCGGCCGACGCTCAGACGTGCCAGCTGATGGTGCCGCTGTGGGCGGACAGCACCACCAGCAGCACGATGTCGACGGTGCCGAACAGCAGGCCCAAGTAGGCGCGCAGGCGCCGGATGGTCCCGCGGTAGAGGGCCGCGGCGCCGAAGAACAGGGCGCACGGACCGAAGATGATGTTGAACACCAGCATGCCCAGCAGACCGCAGACGAACGCGGCGACCGCCATACGGTCGGCCTGCGGGTGCGGCCCGGTCTTCAGGGGGATCCGCATGTCGGTCATCGGCCGGCTCCCTTCGTCGTACTGCCTGCCTTACGGCGCTCCCTCGTGAAGAAGACCACCAGCCAGACCGCGATGGCGATTCCGGCGACGACCGTGACGGACACGGGGACATGCCCCGCGGTGCCCAGCAGTGCGCCGAACAGGAACAGGGCTACGACCAGGAAGAGCATGATCCGCCTTTCCATGGGGGACGGCAGGGGCCGGCGCCGGAAACACCGGCGAACTCAAGGCTCCTGCTTGCGACACCAACTGCGCCCTTGGAGCGGTGCCTTGTCCCGGGTACCCGGATCGTCTGCTTCTAACGGGCACCGTCCCCGGTGCCGGCTGCCTGTCCCGGTCCCGCCGGCCGGTCTCCTTGCCGCCCGAACCAGTCGACGCACAGCACCAGGGAGTCGTCCAGCGACTCGGCGTCCCGGTATGCGGCCAGATCACGAAGTACGGCACGGGGCACATCGGCGGCCGGGAGCAGCCTGCCGGCGTGAAGGGTCCGGGCCAGGGCCCGCTCCGCGTAAGCCTCCCCCTGAGGGGAGTGCGCCGCGTACACGCCGTCGCTGACGATGAGCAGCCGGTCCCCGGGCAGAACCTCGAATTCCTGCGCCTTGTAGTGGGTCTCCTCGAACATGCCGAGCGGCATCTGCGGTTCGAGCTCTATGCGCTCGATCGTCCTTCTCCGCAGTCGCCACAGCTGCGGCGACCCGGCATCCACGGCCCGGACCCGGCCCGTCGCGAGGTCGAAGCACAGCAGCAGGGTGGATACGTAGGCGGCTCCGCGGTATTGGGCGTAGAGGGCCTGGTCGGCCAGGGCCGCCTGGTCCTCGATGCTGATACCGGCCCGGCGGGCGTTGCGCAGCGCGTTCACGGCGAGATGGGTGAGCATCGAGGCGTCGACGCCGGTGCCCATGCCGTCGGTGACGGCGAGGGTCAGCTCGTCGGCGTCCGAGGCCCAGTCGTAGTTGTCGCCGTGGGTGTCATAAGCGGGTTCGAGGTGGGCGCCGATGGCGTACTCCTCGGCCGAACAGGCCCTGGCCGGCAGGAGTTGCCACTGCATTTCGGCGGCCAGGGTGAGCCGGCTGATGCGTCGTGCCCGCTGGTAGACGTCGGTGTCGCGCTCGGCCACCATGAGTTCGTGGCCGAGCAGACCGGCCGCCTGGGCAAGGCCGTCGACGGCTTCCGGAACGGACCGCTCAACCGGCAGCCGCACGGTCAGGATGCCGGTGCGCTCCCCGCGGACGGTCACCGGAAGGTGGTGCTCGACGACACCTCCGTGCCGGCTCCGCTGACGGGGCTGCTGACTGCCGAACGCTCTGCCCTCGGCGCTGTTGGCGACGGGGACCGGTGCGGCGGCCGTCCCCACCGCACCGAAGGGAGCGAGGGCCGTCGCCCCGTAGTCCGCGAGCAGCAACTCCACGGAGAGCGCTCCATAGCCTTCGGCGAGTACCGCACGAAGCGTGTCCACCAGAGCGTGCGGGGCCGACGCTTGCAAAGCTCGTGCTACCTCAGGGCGTTGAGTCACGGTCTCTCAGGCATTCTTCGTCCGTGGACGAGGGCAAAGGCGGGCGTCAGCGGGGAACGGCGCCGAATGACGGAACGGAGTGGGCGGGGTGGCCCCCTTACGGTGGCCGCTCGACCCCCGCGAGCGCGGAAGGGCGGGCGTCCTTCCCGTAGTTGCACCGGCCGAGGCGTCGGTGCCGGGCAGGAGACGGCCCGATGGGTTCCACGCGGCGGACTCCTCCCCACTCGCATAGGAGTGACCGCCCACGCGTCGTCGGCGGCCACACTCATGTTTCTGACAGCGCGTAGCGGAACTCAGGCCGCTCTTGGTCTCAAGCCACGCCGGTGCAGCCGCCTTGATCTGTGACGAGAACAGATTGTTGCCTTATAGCGAATGTTGTCAAACGGCAACTATCGCTTCTATCCTGGACCGAGCTGGTCACCTGGCGTCCGGCATCCGGACCGATGAGTTGCTCAAGCCGTTAGCCCCTACAGCCCGTTAGCCCTACAGCGAGGTTCACCGTGCTGCCCCAGCCCAGTGGAGGCCGACCGATTGAGACGGAGAGGGTCGTGTGGCACGGGCGAGAAGCTCTGCTCGTCGCCATCACGGGAGATCTTGATCTCGACAATGTCGCGCCCCTCGACGAGACCCTGAGGAAGGCGGCCGAGGACGGCGTCGCACGGGTCGTCGTCGACCTGTCCGCCGTCACGTTCGCGGACTCCGCCGCGGTCAATGTCCTGCTCCAGGCGCATACCGCGCTGGGCCCGGCGCTGCGCCTCGCGACCCCCTCCGCCGTTCTGGAACGACTCTTCACCCTCACCGGGCTCGACACGGTCCTGCCGCTCCACGACTCCGTGACGAAAGCCCTCGACGCCGAGCCGTCGGCGCCCCTCGGAACCGACGGCGGCGACCGCGAGGGCTAGCTCTCTCAGCGGCCCGCCCGACCTGGTGATTTCCGGGTCACACAGCCGCCCCGCCGTCCACGGGACAACCACCTGCGGACAACCCTTCAGCGCGCCAGGGCCGCCTGCACCGTCTTGCCGCCGCAGGCCCCCGGGAGGATCACGACGTCGAGGGCCAGACTGTGCACCATGGGCCATCCGAAGCCGCCGTTGCTGCCGGACAGATCGGGACGGCGCTCCTGAGGATGCGCGGAGCTGGGGTCCTCGACGAGAACCTCGATGCGCTCGCGGTCCGCGCGCAGATGCAGGGCCGTGACGGCGCCGGCGTGCCGGAGCGCGTTGGCGACCAGCTCGGACACCAGGAGCAGCAAGTTCTGGATGGTCCCTGCGGGGGGCGCGGGGCGGAGCAGGGCGACGAAGGCTCTGACGAAATCGCGGGCGTCCGCTGCGGAATCCGGTTGGCAGACACGCTGGGCCGGATGTGACGGGTGGTCGTCCATCGCAAGCTGGTGTGGCACGGCTTTCTCCCCCCGCTCGGTAGGGCCCCGTTCTCGGCTCTGTTCATGACGCGTCTACCCAGACAATCGCTCGGGAAAAGAGTGTGTGCGGCCCGCCGCGGTGTGGGCCGCGCAAAGCCGCCAGGTCAGTGACTGCCCTGTGGGTTCCCCGCCCGGCGGACGGCCAGGGCGAGCGTGTCGTCCGGATGCAGAATCACCGTGTGCATGTCCTTCGCGATGGCGCCGGGGACCTCGTCCACCGGCCGTCGGGCATGGGCCCAGGCGCTCTTGACGAGTCGCGCCTCGCCTTCGATCGGATCCCGTCGGCTCTCGGTCAGTCCGTCGGTGTAGAGCACCAGGAGGTCGCCCTCGTGCAGCGTGTCCTCCAGCACGGACTCGCTCCCGGGAAGCGGAAATCCGATGCCCCGGCCGCGGACCTCCAGGTAATCGGCGGTCCCGTCGGCACGTACGACCAAGGCCGGCGGGTGGCTGCCGTTGGCCAGGCGGAGGGCTCCGGTCTCGGGGTCGATACGGGCCAGCAGGACGGTGGCCATGATCTCGGGGTCGAAGGGCGCGAGGATGTCATGGGTACGGGCCACGATGGATTCCAGCGGATGGCCTTCGAGGGCCAGTGTGCGCACCGCATGCGTGACATTGAGCGCACTGCGGGTACTGCGCACCCCGTGGCCCAGCGCGTCCACGACCGTGATGTGCACCGTGCCGTCGGGAAGCAGGAGCCAGTCGTAGAAGTCGCCTCCGGTGGGGGCGTCGGTATCGGCCGGGGCGTAGTGGACGGCGAATTCCAGGCCGCTGACGGTGATCGGCGGGGGCCGTAGCGCGTCCTCCAGCTCCCGGAGGATCTGGCCGTGGGCCCGGCGCAGTCGCTCGTCCCTCTCCTCCAGTTGGATGTAGAGGGCGAGCACTCCGCTGTTGGTCTCGGCGAGTTCGTCCTTGAGCCGGTGCAGTTCGGTGGTGAGGGTGTCCACCCGCGAGAGTGCGGCGCCGAGATCACCTTCGAGCGCCGCGATCTCCGCTTCGTAGGCCACCGCGCCGTCGCTCTCCCGGGTGTGGCTCTGGGCGGGCACCGCGCCGTGCGGTGCGGCCACCGCGGCGGGACGCGCCGAGTCCTCCCCTTCGCCGAGGGGGAGGTGCCAGGCAATGGTGCCGTCGGGCGTGGCCTGCCCGCGCAGCGGAAGGTCGGTCAGGCTCAGCGATGCTGCCGTCTGTCCGGTGTGCAGGGTGACCGCCAGCAGCTTCTCTCCGTCGGGCACGGATTGTTCGACGACCTCCAGGCGGACGGGGCCGCCGGCGTCGAAGGCGGCCGTGGCCGTCCGGGAAACGGAGAGCAGCAGCCGCGCTCCGTGGTGGGACGAAAGCCGGTGGGCTTCGCAGAGTTCCCGGACGGCGCGGCGCAGGCCCGGCAGGTTGTGGAAGGTGTGGGGGGTCACGGAAGTCTCTGGCTGGGTCGGGCGGCGAGCATGGTCGCATCGTCGCGGGTGAGGCGGTGGCTGTGGGCGATGGACGCGGCGAGCAGGTGCGGCGGCAGCCGACGCACGAAGGGCGAGGGTGACTGGGCCCATCGTTGGTCGATGCCATCGGAGTGCAGCACGGCGGTGGTGCCGGGCGGCAGGGGGAAAGCGCGCACCTGCGGCGGTGTCATGTTCAGGCCGGCTATACCGGGTTGACCGCTCAGGCGATGGCCCACGTCGAGCGGCGTCATCGTCAGGACACGGACGTTGCCGATACCGGTGTACTCCGCCCGGCCGGGGTGCAGACGCAGCAGGCCCACCGCCGCGCCCCGGGTGCGGCGCAGCGCTCGGTGGAGGGCGGTGACGAGTGCGGGCAGGGGGAGGTCCGGGGCCCGGTGAAAGGCCCGGATCGCCGTCTGCGCGGCCTCGGCTGCTTGCGGGCCGTGACCGAGGCCGTCGACCACGAGGGCGGTGCGGACGGTGCCCTGATCGACGACGGCGTAGGCGTCGCCGCTCAGCTGCTCGCGGTCCGCCGGCAGACAGATGGCGCCCACCTCCTGGCCGGCCGGCGGGGTGGCTTCGGGCCCGGTGAGGCGGGCGCAGACGAGGGTGCCGGTCCCGGGCTGCGTACGGATGGTGAAGTCGGTCGCTATCCGCTTCACGGCACCCAAGCCGGCACCGAGCGTGTTGCCGGTGGTGTAACCATCGGTGAGGCACTGCTGGAGTGCGCTGATACCGGGACCGTGGTCCGCGGCGACGACCTCCATCCCGCCGCCAAGGGGCAGCGGCTGGATGAACAGCGAGCCGCCGGTCGCGTGGTTGGCCAGGTTGCCGGCCAGTTCCGAGGCGATGACGGCGGCCTGGTCGGGCAGCGCTCCCGGCAGGCCGCAGCGTCCGGCGACCGCGCGGGCGGTCTCGGCGGCAAGATGAACGGCGCTGTAGTGGTCGACCGCGATGTGTGCCGTCGGCAAGGCCTCCGGAAGAGTCAACGCCCCGCCCATCGAGTGGCGATCACGGTCGTGCCCTGCCCGGACGCGGTGTGCAGTTCGAAGTCGTTCATCAGCCGCCGGGCGCCCCCCAGGCCGTGGCCGAGTCCCGCGCCGGTGGTGAAGCCGTCGGTCAGCGCCGCGTCGATGTCCCTGATGCCGGGCCCGTTGTCATCGACGGTCAGACGCAGCCCGGCGTTCCCGCCCAGCGTCAGATACTCGATGGTCACGCTGCCGCCTCCGCCGTGGATGAAGGCGTTGCGCGCCAGCTCACTGGCAGCGGTGACCACCCGCGTCTGGTCGACGATGCTGAAGCCGGCACGCAAGGTGGCCGCGCGCACCGCGTGGCGGACGGTCAGCAGGTCTTCTTCGGTACGCACCTCGTGGACGGTCCGGTCTGCCTTTCCGTCACGGTCTGCCTTTCCGTCACGGTCTGCCTTTCCGTCACGGTCTGCCTTTCCGTCACGGTCAGCGGTGTCGTTCGCCGGGGTGGCGACGGGAGCCACCGCATCGTCAGTGCTCCGGGCGGAACTCACTCAGGCTCCCTCCGGACGGCTGTGGGCTCTGACGCCAGCCCAACGCAGCCATGCCTTGTTCGGCGTTGAGCGCGGTCTCCACTCCGGTGAGCTGGAGTCCCAGCTCGACCAGGGTGATGGCGACCGGCGGCCGCATCCCGGCAACGATCACCCGGGCGCCCAACAGCCTTGCCATGGTGGTCAGTTCCATCAACGTACGGGCCACGAAGGAGTCGACGATCTCCAGCCGGGAGATGTCGATGAGGACACCACGGGCCCCATCGCTGGTGATGCGGTCGGTGAGCTCCTGGGTGAACGCCACGGCGGTCTTGTCGTCGAGTTCATTGAGGAGGCCCGTGACCAGGACATCCCCCAGGCGCAGAATCGGGACGCCACCCGAGGCGGGGGCGTTCATCGCCTGTCCAGCGGGGAGGTATCCGATGCTGCGTCGGTGAGTTTCACGGCTTCTCCGAGGGCGTCGGCGAGGGTGGCGCGGGTCAGGATCGTCGACAGGTCGATCCCGAGCTGCGCGATGGTCTGCGCGATGGGGGGCCGGATGCCGCTGATGACGCAGTCCGCGCCCATCAGACGCACCGCGTTGACGGTGTGCATCAGATGCTGGGCGACCGCCGTGTCGACCGTGGGCACGCCGGTGATGTCGATGATGGCGACCAGCGCCTCGTGCTCCTGGATGGCCTGGAGGAGGTTTTCCATCACCACCTGGGTACGTGCGGTGTCGAGCGTGCCGATCAGCGGTACGGCCAGGACCTGGCGCCACAGCCTGACGACCGGCGTGGACACCTCCAGCAACTGCTGGCTCTGCCGGCGGATGATCTCCTCGCGGCCCTCGACGAAGATCTCGAACGAGAGCGCACCGGCGGTGTCCAGCAGGCGGTTGATCAGCACCGCACTGCCGAAGAGGTCCTCGCCCTCACGGGTCCGCCGCTGCACGGCCTCCAGCAGGGCTTCCTTGAGCGACAGGACCGCCAGGGAGGTCGCGGTGGGGGAGACACCCCGGCGCGCGCGGCGCAGCGAGATCTCGGACACCGCCCGGTGCATCTCCTCGTGCGAGGTGACCACCTGCTCGACCGGAAGGCCGCAGTCCAGACCGGAGAGCAGGGCACCGACCAGCGCATCGGCCTCCTCACCCAGCTCGGCCTCGCTCACATCCCCGTCCAGCGACGGCTGCGCCAGCTGCAACTGCACCCATCGGTCCGAGATGTCATCGGCCTCTTCGCGCAGCACGCTCGTGACGCGCTCGCGTGCGGCAGCCTCAGCGGAAACCAACTCAGTGTCCTTCCGGGGTCCGGCCCGCCTGACCGCCTCGGGACTTCTCGCCCGACGGTGCGGCCGGGCCCACCCGCGCTCGACGATAATTGCCTTCCGGCAAATGTTAGCGAGCGCGATCAAGCGTGGGTAGGCGCGGGCCCCCTCTTCACCCGCCGAGGCGGAGAACGGCCGGACGGCTGAATCGGTGCGGTGATTTTGCGGCCGGGGAGGAGATATGAGATCCCGGACCCGGACAACGCCGGAGGCAGCCCCCTCCTGAAGGGGACAGGGTACGGGCCGCGCAGAGGCGGAATCGGTTCAAGGACGCCGGCGCCGGACTCACACCGGTCCGGGCCTAACGGAGATCGTTTCCGAACCAGTCAAAACACAGCACCAGGGCGTCATCCAGCGTCTCCGCAGCACGGTATTCGGCCACATCGCGCAGGACGGCCCCCGGCGCCATGGCGGCGGGCAGCAGACGCGTGGCGTGCAGCGCCCGCGCGAGCGCGCCCTCGGCATACTTTCTGCCCCGCGGCGAGGGCGCCTCGTACACCCCGTCGCTCACGAACAGCAGCCGGTCACCCGGCTCGACCGTGAAGCTCTCCGCCGCGTAGTGGGACTCCTCGAACATGCCCAGCGGCAGCTGCTTGTCCAGTTCGATGCGCTCGACGGACTTGCCCCGCAGCCGCCACATCTGCGGCGAGCCCGCGTCGACGATCTCCATGCGCCCCGTCGCGAGGTCGACGCGCAGAAGCAGCGTCGATACGTGGGACCTGCCCCGGTAGTGGGCGTAGACCGCTTGGTCGGCCAGTGCCGCCTGATCGGCGAGGCCGACGCCGGCCCGGCGGGCGTTGCGCAATGCGCTGACGGCGAGGTGGGTGAGGAGCGATGCGTCGACGCCCTGCCCCATGCCGTTGGTGACGGTGAGGGTCAGCTCGTCGCCGTCCGAAGCCCAGTCGAAGTTGTCGCCGTGCACCGCGTAGGCGGGTTCCAGCTGGGCACCGACGGCGTACTGCGCGGCGCTGCACGCCCGGGCCGGGAGCAGCTGCCACTGCATCTCCGCCGCCACGGTGAGGCGGCTGACGCGGCGTACCCGCTGGTAGACATCGGTGTCCCGCTCGGCGACAAGGATCTCGTGGCCCAACTGGCCGGCCACCTGCCGCAGCTCGTCGAGGACCGCCGGCGTGGACCGTCCGGCGGGAAGCCGGACGGTCAGGATGCCGATCCGGTCGCCGCGCACCGTCACCGGGAGATGGTGGTCGACGGCCTCACCATGGGGCGCCTGCTGCTCGCGCGGCTCCTGGCTTCCCAGTGCCCGCCCCTCCGGGCTGCCGGCAATGGGCAGTGAGCCCTCGCCGCCTTCCGGGGAGTCGCACGGGCTGAGGACCGTGCCGCCGTAGTCCGTCAGGAACAGGTGCACCGAGGTGGCCCCATAGGCGGAGGCGAGATGGTCACGCACGGTGTCCAGCAGGGCGTGCGGGAGCGCGGCACGCAGCGCCGCTCCCATGTCGATGCGGTCAGTCATGGTTCCCGAGCACCCTTCGTGCGGCGCCAAGAGCAGGGTCGGTCTGACAACGGGAGGCGCAGGGTGACAGAGTGTTCGTGTGTCCCGTTTCACCAGTCGGTCCCCTTCCCGCGAACAGGCGAGCGCGGCGGCCCTTGCCGCCTCCGAGTTGCTCGAGGTCCTGTGGGGGCACGGCCAGGAGGCGGCGCGCTCGGCGGAGGTCTCCCTCTCCCAGCTCCGCGCCCTGCTGGTGATCGAGAAACGGGAAGGTACGAATCTGCGCACGCTCGCCGAAGCGCTCGCCTCGCGTCCCTCGGCGGTCAGCAGGCTCTGCGACCGTCTGGAAGCGATGGGTCTCGCCGAACGGGGCCCCAGTGCGACGAGCCGCCGTGAGGTCGAGTTGCGGCTGACCCTGCGCGGCAAAGTGCTGCTCGAGGAGTACCGAGCGGCGCGGAGCCGGGAGGTCACGGCCACCCTGGAGCGGATGGAACCCTCCGATGTGGTCAAGCTCGCGGCCGGCCTCGAGGCCTTTCACGCGGCGTCCGCCCGGCTCGCGGCCGACGAGGAGGGCGCGGCCACCCGGGAGGACGGCGTCGCGGACAGTGCGTAGCGTCACCTGAGCTCCGTCTCTCGATCCGACATTCCCCACCGGAAACGCTCTGCGCTGACGGGACAAACGGATCGCCGCCGCACCGGCGACGTTATCAAAGCGCAATATCGCGACCTCGCCGGGCGATCGGCTGGCCGGCGCTGTGCGGTGGGGCCGGTCGGGCCCCTCCGCGGGGGACTCTTCCGCGTCACCGGTACGGTCAGGGCCGGGCGGTGAGCCGCGATGCCGAGGCCACCCCCGACGGTCCCCTGGAGTGGGCGGAGGTGGCCTCCCCGGCGAGTAGCGCCGGACAGGTTTCCGGTCCACGCTCTGAGAGGTGTGGCGACACGCGAAGCCGGACGCCTGGGGGCCGTAAGTTACCGGAAGTGATCACGCAGTGGTGGCATCGGCGCGACAGCAGCGCGTGCGCAGTCCGCTGCGGGTTCACGGGGCCGTGAGTGCCTCGCCCCGCGATCGGGCCGACGCTCCGTATGGTGGGCGCTTGGCCGAAAGCTCGCCGGCCGCTGTCGGTTGAAGGAGTCAGTTCATGGCGGAGACGACCGTGACCATTGCGTCGCCGGGCGGCTTGCGGGTGCGTCCCGCGTCGCGCATCGTTCAGGAAGCGCAGGGCTACGTCTCGGACATCATGTTCCTCGTCGACGGCAAGGAAGCCAGCGCGAAGAGCCTGTTCAGCTTGCAGACGCTGGAGATGAGCCACGGCAAGGAAGTCGTCATCGTCGCCAAGGGGCACGATGAGCAGACGGCCGTCGAGGCCATCGCGAAGCTCATCGAGTCCGTCGTTCTCTAGGGGCCGGTTCAGGGGTCCGGCCCTCTGATGTGGCGCGCCGCCCCCTTTGGGCGTGAACTGGTAGATGGCCGGGCGCGGCCGTGGATCCGCCGGGCCGTGGAAGGACATCCAGAAGATCGCGACCGAGGAGCGGCATCATGCCCGCGGGTTCGAGCAAGAAGCGTGAGCGGCAGTACGAGCACATCAAGGAACAGGCCGAGGAACGGGGCACCTCCGAAAAGCGGGCGAAGGAGATCGCCGCGCGCACCGTCAATAAGGAACGCGCCCGCTCCGGTGAGGCCAAGTCCGCGAGCAGAACCTCCCTCCGGGACCCGAAATCCGCCCCGCAGCGCGGCGGCGAGCGCTCCCACAAGGGGCCGCAGAGCCCCACCAGGGACCAGCTGTATGAAGAGGCCAAGAAGAAGAACATCGACGGCCGCTCCCAGATGAACAAGGAACAGCTCCGCAAGGCCGTCGGCCGCTGAAGCGACGCCCTCTTCCCGACGCGGAGAGCAGGCGCCGCGGGAACGGACCGGCCGACGGCCGCGGCCTGGACGGAGTGGCTCAATCGAGCCACTGGGAAGCGAGCCCGGCGAGGTAGGAAAGGGACAGGGCTGTTGTGGCGATCTGCAGCCCTGTCGTTCCTCCGGTCCAGTGAGTGAGGACGGCCATGGCGGAAGCCACCCACACGCTCGTACACCAGCTGCAGCTGACCAGGTAGGACGGTTTGGAGTCATCGCCGAACCGGTCGGCGACCCATGAGCGGAAGCCCGCCGCGAGAGTGTCCTTGGTGATGAACCTGGTGAGGCGGCACGTGGCGCCGAGGGAAAGCAGAAACTCCAGAAGGCTCATGAAATCCACCCTGTAACCGCGAATGCCCCGGGCGATCCGTTACTGGTTGATGATGAGGATGGTGCCGATGCCGCCCGCGCGTTTGTTGGCCGCATCAGCCTCTTGCCACGTGTAGTAGTGGCGCACCGTGCCGTCGGGCAGCGTCAGTTGGTAGATGGTGACGGCCTGGCGGGCACCGCCGCCGCAATTGCAGCCCATGTTCCGCTCCTTCGGTGACTTTTCGCGATGAGGATCAATCGGTCCGACGGGCAACGCCATGTCTTCCGGGCCTATCCTTGTGGCCCAGCAGCCGTCCCCCGTATATGCGTTACGGGGGACGGCTGTCTGGGTCATTCATCGGCCCGAGGCCGTTCTCGCCGGTTCGGATCAGCGGCCGCACGCTTCCTGCCGCGCAGCACGCCGGCCGGGACGGGACGGGACGTCAGGTGAGGCAGATGCCCAGGGTGCTGGACGAGCTGAGCGTCCCACCGGCGGAGGGTGTGGTGGCGGTGTAGCTGGAGTACAGCACCTGGCCGATGTTGAGGGTGGCCGTGCAGCTGGCGTTGCCGCTCGCGTTGGCCACGGCGGTGCACACCACGGGGCCGGAGGGGCCGTCCAGGTGGAAGGTGACCACCGCGCCCGGAGTCGCGCCACTCGCACTGAACGTGGCGGTCGCGAAAGCCCACGGCAGCGGCGGGAAGTTCAGCGTGTAGCAGGCCGGGTTCGCCGTGAGCCCCCCTGTCGATGCGCCGACGTTGACGGTCGCCGTCCCGGAAACCCCGACGCAGGTGCAGGTGGTGTTGGCGGCGATCACGGTGGCGGTGACCACGTTGGCTCCGGCCGGCAGCGTGCTGGTGGTGACGCTGGCCTGACCGGCGGCGCTGGTGACGCCGATGCCCAGGGGCCCGTTGACGGTGGCGAAGAGTACGGTCGCGCCTTGTACGGGGGCGCCGTTGCAGGTGACGGTGGCGGTGACGGTCACCGGCTGGCCGGCCGTCGGGTTGGCGGGCGTGGACGACAGCGTGACCACACAGCTCTGTGCCGCGCCGACGTTGACGGTCGCGGTCGCGGAGACACCGACGCAGACGCAGGTGGTGTTCGCCGCGATCACGGTGGCGGTGATGACGTTGGCTCCGGCAGGCAGCGTGCTGGTGGTGACGCTGGCCTGACCGGCAGCGGTGGTGACGCCGATGCCCAGGGGCCCGTTGACGGTGGCGAAGAGCACGGTCGCGCCTTGTACGGGGGCGCCGTTGCAGGTGACGGTGGCGGTGACGGTCACCGGCTGGCCGGCCGTCGGGTTGGCCGGCGTGGACGACAGCGTGATCGCGCAGTTCTGTGCCGCGGCGACCGTGATGTTCACCGTCGCGGAGGTGCCGACGCAGATGCAGGTGGTCTCGGCGGAGATCACGGTGGCGGTGACCACATTGAGCCCGCTCGGCAGCGTGCTGGTAGTGACGCTGGCCTGACCGGCGGCGCTGGTGACGCCGATGCCCAGGGGCCCGTTGACGGTGGCGAAGAGCACGGTCGCGCCCTGTACGGGGGTGCCGTTACAGGTGACGGTCGCCGTGACGGTCACCGGCTGGCCGGCCGTCGGGTTGGCCGGCGTGGACGTCACCGTGATCACACAGTTCTGTGCCGCGCTGATGGTCAGGGTCGCGGTGGCCGCGCCACTGGTGGGCCCGGCGGCAACTACTGCGCCCGTTGTGGTCCCTGTGAAGGTGGCGCTCGCGTTGCCCATGGCGTCGGCGGTGATGGACTGCGGGGGTGCCGCGTCATAGGTGAAGGTGATCACCTCTCCCGGTGCGGCACCGGTGACAGCGGCTTGGAACGTCTGGCCCGCCGCGACGGTTGACGGGGTGAGAGTAAGAACGAGTGCCATGCTGGACAGCCCCTTTCGAAGGCTCCGTGAAGGAGGTGGGGGGCTGATGCACGCCGGAAGGCAGGAGACTGTCCGAGCGCGCTCACCTGCCGGGGGTGCCCTGAAGAACAACGACGAAACCGCATCACGCCAGCAGCCGTCCATGGTCCCCCGCCAGGGGATGGGCACCCCACCGTCGGTAGCACCGATTCAACGGACCGGCCGGACGCCGCGCCACAGTCCGCGAGCAACGTAACCCGGATGGCGCAGCGCGCACGGGCGAGGAGTACCGACGCCGGGCCGTCCGTGCCACACGCCGTCGAACCCTTCCCGGGCCGGCGGGGAGCCGTCGGACGTGGCGTTCCGCACATCTGCCGGGCCCTGCGAGCCCTCTTGGCGATGCGGGGCTTCTCAGCTCTGGTCGCAGGTGTGGCATCCCCGCCCGGATTCCGGCCGAGCAGGGCGACACGAGGTGGGCCATCGGGGGAGGGGCTACGGGCGGCGCCCCCAGGCGGAGATCATCGGGGCGGTGGCCAGATCGAGCCGTCCGGTGGCGACGTTCGCCAGGCGACGGGCGATCTCCTCGTCGGTGGCCCGTAGGCGAGGTCCGCGCCGCGCGCCGCCATCAGGGTGCGGAGGCCGGACCGCAGCCGGTTGGCGAGCTGCTGTTCGGGGCCTGACTCCGATTGCCGGTCGTCCAGCAGATAGCCGCGATCTGTGTCGTGCCCAGCCATGTGGCGATCCTGGCAGAGGGGCAGCCGGGCCCGGTCGACGGCCTCTGGGCCGCCACTGTCCACCCGGAGCCGCGGACCTGACCTCGAACTGCGAAATGCCCCGAGTTGTGCGGTGAATGGTGAAGGGTGACTGGTGACTGCGAACTCACGACGTCACACGAACAGGACACACCGTGCCCCATATCTCCAGCTCTGCCCGTGCAACCATCGGGCAGAGCGATATGTCGCGGGAGGGCTGGGCAGCGCTTCTGCTGGCGACGGCAGCAGTGCTGTACAACAGCTGGGTTCTTGAGTTCGTCCTGCCTACTGGGCTGGACCCCAGGCACTCCTACGTAAGTGAGCTCTACGCAGCCGACCAGCCGTTCCGTCTGCTGTTCGGAGGCATCGAGGCCGCCTGCGCCGTCATCGTGATGGCGGGAGCACTCCTGGCAGGCCGCTCCGCGGAAGGGCCATGGGCCCGCGCCGGCTGGGCTTCGGTGCTCGCCCTCGGTATGTCGTCGTTGGGCGACGTCATCCTGCCCATGCGCTGCGCGCCTTTCGTGGAGTGGAGTTGTGATGCCGTACATCCGTGGCACACGGCCACCAGCGCACTGGCGCATTTCTTCCTCTTCGCCTCCATGGTCTTCTTCTGCGCGGCGGGCGCGGGCGAACGCCCCCGTCTTCCGATGATCCGCCGCTGGGGCGTACGAGTGCTGGCTGCCGCGCTGACGACCGCGGTGAGCACCGTCGGCCCGCTCTTCGGCCACCCCGGCTGGCACGGCATCCCACAGCGGGCCCACTTGCTGCTGGTGGGGGTGTGGTTCGCGTTGCTCGCCGCGGAACTGACGGGACTCGGTGCGACGGTCGGCCCGAGCTTCCGCACCGCCGGGCCGCATCCGGAGCGGCCAAGGGCATGACCCCGCCGATCGTGTGATGGTCTCCTCCGCGCGGTGGTGCGCTCCCGGCGCACCTGGTTCCTCTGCCACCGTGGCGGTCATCAACCGACGCGCCGACCCGGAGGGGCCGCCCCGTGGCAGCCGTGCTGTCCGCACTGTTCGCCCTGCTGGCGGCCGTGGGCAATGCCACAGGAACGGTGCTTCAACGCGTCGGTGCGCGGTCCGTTCCCCCGGGCGACGCCTTCAGCATCCGGCTGGCCCGTCACCTGCTGCACCACCCGGCGTGGCTCGCCGGGATCGCCGTGGTGGTCGGCGCCGCCGCATGCCAGGCACTGGCCCTGGCGTTCGGTCCACTGTCGCTGGTGCAGCCCATTCTGGTGACCGAACTGCCCTTCACCCTCCTGATCGCCTGTGCGTTCTCCCGGCGGCGGCTGCCCGCGGCCGGTTGGACCGCCTCCGTCATGGTCGCCGGCGGCCTCGCTCTCACACTGGCCGCGGCCGCGCCGTCGGGCGGCAACTCCGTGGTGTCGACAGGCACGTGGGTACTGACCCTGCTCACCACCGCGCTCGTCATCTCGCTCTGCGTACTGGCCGCCCTGCGCCAACCCCGGGGAAAAGCACGCGCGGCCCTGTTCAGCTCCGCCTCGGCGATCGGCTACGCCCTGACCGCCACCCTCATGAAGTCCGCAACCGAGACCTTCGAACAGCGTGGCACGGGCGCCTTCTTCGCCGCCTGGCAGACCTACGCCTTCGTCGCGGCCGGCGCCTGCTCCCTCTTCCTCCTGGCCAACGCCATGGAATCCGGCCCACTGGTGGCCTCCCAGCCCGCCCTCACCTTGGGCGAGGGGCTGGTCAGCGTGACTCTCGGCATCCTGGTGTACGAGGACCGGGTCCGCACGGGGTGGTGGCTGATCCCGGAGGGCGTCGGCGCGGTGCTCATCACCTGGGGCGTGCTCACCTTGGTCAGAGTCGATACGGAGAGCGGGGAGTCATCCGCCCCTTGAGTCCTTGACTCCCTTACCCCCTTACCCCCTCACTCTCTGACTCCCTGACTCTCTGAGCGGGCGGAGCGCATGCATGGTGCGCGCGGCGCGCGGTCGGCAGTCGGCATGGAACCACTCCACCCACCACCCCACCCGGCATGGCGCACCCTGCTGTCCTCCTTCGGTCGCACCGCTCCCTCGGCTGGACGGCGGAGCCGGTTCAGCCCGCGGAGCGACTCTCGGCGCCCGCCCGAGTGCGACCTTCATGGGTGTACGGGCCGGTCGAGCCCACCGAGAAGAGCCGCGCCCACCGAGAAGCCCACCGAGAAGAAGGGACCGTACATGCAGCAGCCGCCCCCGCACACCGAGGACCTCGCCGCCCGCCCCGGACGGCTCAGGGCCGCATGGCAGGTGGCCCACGAGCCCGTCGCCGGAGTGTCCCGGCGGATGCAATGCGTCGCCCTCGCCGTGGTGTTGGCCGTCCTGCCGTCCAGCCTGTGGAGGCTTCCGATCGCGTTCGACCACGGGATCGGGGTCGGAGAGCGGGCGTACGTCGTCTTCCTGTCGGTCCTGTCCGAGGCGCTCGCGTTCACCGCGTTCGGCTTGGTCGCGCAATGGGGCGAGGTGTTTCCGCGCTGGCTCCCGTTACTGGGCGGCCGCCGGGTCCCGACGATGGCGGCAGTCATCCCGGCCACGATCGGTGCCGTTCTCCTCACGTTCCTGTGGACCCTCCTGGCCCCCATTACCCAATTCATGGGGAGGACGATCCGAGGTGACGTCCTGCCCCGCGAGTTTCCGGGCGAGGCGGGCGGCTGGGAGGAGGCCTGGTTTCACCTCTGCTATGCGCCGCTGGTCCTGTGGGGGCCGCTTCTGGCCGTACTGACGGTCGCCTACTGGAAACGCCGGCGTACGGCCGAGAACGCGCCCGCGCCGGCCTGACACCCGCACACGACCGGTCGCGCCGGCCTGACCCAGCACACGCCCGGCAGCACCGCATACGCGGACCCCGCACGGTCCGGTCCCTCGACCAGACACCTGGCCACCACCCACACTTCACCAGCACCAGCACCAGCACCAGCGCGAGTCAACGGCCGACGTCGCGCACATCCCGGGTGAGCGGCGAGCCGGGTCGTACGCCCGGGCCACCGTCGACCGCCTCGTAGCAGGCCTCGATCAGAGCACGCAGCGCGGCCCGGGGCGGACCGTTCCGCACCGCAAGGTAGGTCCGCATGACCGGCGCCGGGTCGCTCAGGGGACGGAACACCACGCCGGGAACGGGGAGCTGCTCGGCGTGCGGGGCGTAGAAGACCGTCCAGGACGGTTTGCCGTGGCCGATGGCGGCGAGGGTGTCCTGGTCGTTGGTGAACTCCGGGCCCAGGACGGGCGCGTAGCCGGCCGCCCGGCAGGAGCGCATCACCAGGTCGTGGAGCGCGGGGTTGCGGGAGCGCGGGGAGAGCCGCAGCGGCAGTTCCGCGAGCCGGGCCAGTTCGATGGTCTCCCGCGCCGCGAGCTCGTGGCCCGCGGGCAATGCCGCCATCAGCGCGTCCTGCCACAGCGGCAGGAACTCCAGCCCGGGGTCGGTCCGTTCACCACGCAGCAGGGCGGCATCCAGCTCACCGGCCCGCACCTGCGCCAGGCGCTCCTCGGTGCCGCCGGTGACGAGTTCCAGCTGGGCGTGGCCGGTGTGCCGGGCGTACGCCGTGAGTACGACGTCCAGCCAGGCACCCAGCCCTGAGCTGGTGCCGAGGCGCACCGTCGCGGCCTGTTCGGCGCGCAGTTCGTCGACGGCCTCCCGGGCGCGTGCCTGCAGGGTCAGCATCTCCCTGGCGTACGGGAGGAGCCGGTTGCCGGCCTCGGTGAGCCGGACGACTCGGGTGGAACGGGTGAACAGCTCGGTACCCAGCTCGCGTTCGAGCCGGCGGAGCTGCTGGCTCACCGCGGACTGCACGATGTGTAGCCGCTCGGCCGCCCGGCCGAAGTGCAGTTCCTCCGCCACGGTGAGGAAGTAGCGCAGCTGACGCAGCTCCATGGCCCCTGGTCCTCTTGTTCGCCGTGACCGGCACTGATCATTGATCACCGTTCGTGAAAAGTGTAGGCGCGGACCGCCCATTGGTCGGAGACGGTGATCGCGGTTGGCTGGGGACATCACGCACCGCGCGGCCCGTAAGGGTCACGGGACAGAGGGGAACCACCATGCCCAGCCTGGACATCAACGACACCACACTCCACTACGAGGACGAGGGGACCGGCCCGGCGCTGCTGTTCCTGCACGGCTGGGGCACCAGCGGCCGAACCTGGTGCGCCCAGCTGCCCGATTTCACCCGGGACCACCGGGTCGTCACCGTCGACTGGCGGGGCTGTGGGCGGTCGGCCCACCCGGCCCGCGGCAACACCACCGCCATGGTGGTCACCGACATCGTGGCGCTGATCGACGCGCTGCGGCTGGACCGGCCGGTGGTCATCGGCTCGTCGATCGGCGGGGTCTTCGCCACGGAACTGGCGCTGCGGCGGCCCGAGTTGACCGGAGGTGTGGTGTCGGTGGGCGCGCCGGGGTACTGGCCGTCGACGGAGACTCAGGCGGAGCTCGTGGCCGCACTGCGCCGCGACCGGGCCGGTACGGTCGCCGACTGGGTGCCGGGGTGGTACGCGCCGGGCACCGCGCCCGCGCTCATCGACTGGACGGTCCGTCAGATCCTGAACTCGGGCGTCTACATCGACGAGCACCAGGCCACCGCCGCCGGCTACGACCCGCGCCCGGCATTGCCCGGGCTGCAGGTGCCGATTCACTACCTCCACGGTGAGCTGGACACCGCCATCCCCCTGGAGGTGCCCCGGACCTGCGCCGCCCTTACACCCGGCGCCGAGGTCAGCGTGATCACCGGCGCCGGCCATATGCCGCACCAGGAGCTCCCCGACCGGTTCAACGCCGCGCTGCGCACCGTACTCGCCCGGATGGCCCCGGCCGCCCGCACCGCCGGGTAGCCCGCCCGGACGAGCACGCTCGGGAAGGAGAACGCTCGGGAAGGAGAACGCGCGGGACGGAGAAGGCGCGGGGCGGAGAACGCCCGGGCCCGTCACGGGGAGACCCATCTGCGCCAGCCGCCCACCCCGCCTCGGCGGGCGGGTCCCGACTGATCGCTGCGTCCATACTGCTGTCGGCCGGCCCCCACACCGCAGCAGCCTTTGGAGAGCAGCACGTTGCCCCGTACGACACCACCACGCCCCATCGACGTCACCGCCGTACTGCCCGAACTGGCAGCCCACACCAGGGAGACGACCCGGCTGCACCCGAGGCCCGGCGCTCCGGACATCGCCGAAAGCTCGATCGGCGGTCCGCTGCTCTGGCCCGCCAGTGAGCCGTGGCCCACGTGCACCGCGCCCCGTATGGTGCAGCGCAGTGAGCCGATAGCCCCCGCGCTCGTCCTCGCGTTGCAGCAGGCTCAGGCCGAGCGGGAGGCGCGGCAGGGGTCGGGGCGCGGCGGTCGGCGCAGCCCGGAGGAGCTCGCTCTGCTCGACGAGGCATCCGGCCGTCGCGGCGCGTCCATCGACCTCATCCGCTACACCACCCACTGGTACGAGTCCGAGGCGCATGAGGAGCCGAACCCCCTGGTGGCCGTCGCCCAGCTGCACGCTCGCGATATCCCGACCGTTGGCTTCCCCTCAGGGACCGACCTCCTCCAGGTGCTGTGGTGCCCCACCGATCACCAGGACCTGCCCGGTCAGCCCCGCTTTTACGGGGGTCCGTACGTACACCTCGTCTGGCGGCGCGCGTCCGATCTCTCCTCCGCGCCCGGCAGCGTGCCTCCGCAACCCCGGGACACCCACGACCCCTACATGCCCACCCCGTGCGTACTGCACCCTGAGCAGGTCACCGAGTATCAGTACGCGGATCTGCTGCCCGAGGCACTCTGCGCGCGCCTCGACGCACAGGACGAGCAATGGCTGGAAGAGACTGATTACGCCTACCAGTACGACCTGTCCATCGCCCCCGGCTTCAAGGCCGGCGGCTGGGCATCCTGGCATCTGACCGATCCGGCATCCGTCAACTGCCGGTGCGGAGCGTCGATGGACCTACTGCTCAGCTTCGACAGCAGCGAATGGGACGGTGGCTCCAAGAGCTGGCGCCCCATCGAGGATGCCGAGGCAGACCACGTCGGCGCCTGCACGCCCACCGGATTGTCTCCTGGCCGATGGGGCGCACTACGGATCTTCATCTGCCCCACCGACCCGACACACCCCCACCTGCTGAACATCCAGTAGGGGGAGCCGGCCACCGCGCCCTCCCGGCGGTCGACGCCCTAACTCTTGAAGCTCTTCCCCCATGTGCGCACCTGGGAGACACCCATCGCCAGGATCACCAGCCCCATGCAGAACCACATCACGGATCCCAAGGTCGCCCCGACACCGACCTCCCGGAAGCGCCACTCGCTGCCCAGCCAGGACTCGACCACGTCACGCTTCTCCCCGGCCGAATAGTCGTCCGCGTTCTCGAGCGTTCCACTCCACCCGTCGTCGGAATTCCCGCCGCGGGGGATGAAATCGCCACCGCACTCGTAGTCCGAATTCTTCCCGCTGGGATTGGTGTCGTTGCAGTAATCGACCGTGAAAATGCCACGCGTGCCCACCAGACCGGTGGCTTGCACACCCTGGACACTGTTGACAAAGACAGCTCCGACGCCGACAAGGGAGAGCACGAGACCAAGCAGCAGCCCGGCGACCCGCCAGCCCCACGCCGGCTTCGGCTCCTTCTGCCGCTTCGTGCTCGGCTTACGCGATATCCCACTGTTCACCCCAGCACCCTAAGGGCTGCCCCGTAGTGACCTCCGGTGTGATGGTGGCCGGCGGGCTCCTCCTATCCAGCCAGCGTGAGGTTGTGCAGACGGGCGATGCCGAGCATGGCGTAGTGGACACCGTCGCCTTGGAGGAGGCGGCAGTCGCGCAGGATCTTCCACGCCTTCATGCGGGCGAAGGCGTGCTCGACGCGAGCACGGACTTTCCGGTGGGAGGTGTCGTGGTCCTCTTTCCAGGCTGGGAGTTCGGTCTGGCCGGGTTCGCGTCGGTGCGGGATGACCAGTCCAGTGCCCCGGTAACCACCGTCGGCGATCACGGTGGTGTGACCGACAGCGGCCTTTGCGCCGGAGATTTCCCACGCCTTGCAGTCGTTGCGGTTGCCCGGGACAGGCCGGCCGACGGCGACGACGAACCGGGTGTCGGCGTCGATGACGACCTGGTGGTTGGTCGAGTAGCGGTAGTTTTTCGACTGCTCGGCGACGGTGTGATCGCGGGTGGGGACCAAGGGCCGGCCCCTGTGTGCCTGGTCGGTTCTTCACGCCGCAAGGCTGTGATCAGCTTGCCGAACTGCTGTGGGCTCAGCCCGGTGAACGGGGCTGTCCAGGATGACTTCGACGCCGTGATCGCACCAGACACGTGGGAATGATCCCGGAGGTGAACAGCCACCTTGCGCTGATCAGTCCGTCTCCGCCGGCAGGACCCACCGATGCGTCCATCAGCCACCGCGACTCGGCATCCTGGTAATGATCCGCGACGCCAGACCATGCCAGGCCACGACCTGCCGGATGTGGACGGTGACGGCCGGAGTGACGTCGCGGGACGGCACCGCAGCTCACCAGCCAGTGCGCACAGCGGCCTGCGCCGGCGGGCCCCGGTCTCGGTGCGGCCGGATCTCCCCCGGCCAGGCGTGATGCCGTTGAGTAACCCAGAACCAACGTGGCGAAGATAAAAATATGCACTGTGTAGACTTTCTGGGCGGGGAGCAGTCCTGATCCCCGCGAGACCTTCCTGGAGGAGCAATGCAGAGGCAGAACTGGCTCATCACCGGCGTCAGCACGGGCCTGGGACGTGCCTTCGCCCAGGCCGCCCTGACTGCCGGTCACACCGTTGTCGGCACGGTCCGCTCCGAGGAGGACCTGCGGGCCTTCGAGGGGCTTAAGCCCGGTTACGCTCGCGGCCGCATCCTGGACGTGACGGACGACCACGCCGTCTCGGATGTGATCACGGAGGTGGAGCGAGGCGTCGGCCCCTTGGATGTCGTCATCGCCAACGCCGGCTACGGCCTGGAGGGCACCTTCGAGGAAACCCCGCTGGCCGAGGTGCGGCGGCAATTCGAGATCAACGTATTCGGGGCAGTGGCCACCCTGCAGGCAGCACTGCCCCACATGCGCCGACGCCGCCGCGGACACCTGATGGCCGTCACCTCCATGGGCGGGCTCATGGCCGTGCCCGGCATGTCCGCCTACTGCGGCAGCAAGTTCGCCCTGGAAGGCATCCTCGAAGCACTGGGCAAGGAGGTCGCACAGTTCGGGATCCACGTCACGGCGATCGAGCCCGGCTCCTTCCGCACCGACTGGGCCGGACGGTCCATGACACGCGCCGCGCGGACCATCGACGACTACGACGAGCTGTTCGATCCCATCCGTGAAGCGCGGCAGAAGGCAAGCGGGAACCAGCTCGGCAACCCGGCCAAGGCCGGAGAAGCCGTCGTGCGCATCGCCTCGGTCGACCAGCCGCCGGCCCACCTCGTCCTGGGCTCGGACGCGCTGCGGCTGGTCACCACTGCGCGCACTGCCGTGGACGAGGACATCCGCGCATGGGAGACGCTCTCCCGCACGACCGACTTCGACGAGGGTGCTCAGCTCTGATGCCCAGCCACCACCCCGCGCGGAGCCGACGCAGCACCGAACGCAAGGGCGATCTGCGGGAGCGGGCCATCCTGGACACCTGCGAAGCCCTGCTCGCGCACAAGGGCTACAACGCCATGACCGTCGGCGACATCGCCCAGGGCGCCGGCATCACACGCGGCGCCCTGTACTTCTACTTCGGCTCCAAGCAAGAAGTAGTTGTGGCACTCGTGGCGCGTACCGTCGAGTATCTGTGGGAGCGGTCCCGGACCACCGCGCAGACCGACGAGCCCCGCCAGGCCATCGCAGAAGCCATGCAGCGCACGGTAGAGCTGTGGAACGAGCACGGCCTGGTCATGCGCACGGCGATCGACCTGTCGTTGACCGTGCCGGAGATCGGCGAGCTGTGGAGCCATACAGCGGACTTGTTCATCACGGCCATCACCGCCGTCCTGGAACGGGCCGGCATCCAGGCCGGCACCGAACCAGAACAAGCCTCAGCGATGGCACGCGCCCTGTGCTGGATGATCGAGCGGACCTTCTACCACGCCTCACAAGAGTCCCGCGAGACGTTGCAAGGGGCATCCGGGACCTGCGAACACATCTGGCTGACCAGTGCCGGTCTGACCACCTGACGGACGTGGCGTGACGGTCAGGCGCGAAACCGAACCCCGTGGCTTCCAGCCCTACCGTCCATTGTGCTTCACCGGTGGCCACCCCACGAGGCACAAACATCCTCTCCCAGCTCGATCACCAGCAGCTGACGTTCAAAGCTCTCGTGCATGACCCTTCCGAACTAGGTGGCGAGATCTGGAAGATCACTTACGGGGCAGCCCTTAGGCGACCCAGCCCCCCTGCCCTTGGCGGAGGGGCGCCCCTGGCCCGGGAGCGGCCGCGGCGGCACCGGGAACCATGGCAGCCAAGGCTTCAACCCGGGCCGGAGCGAGCGTCAAAGTTCATTCCGGCCGCGTCCCGAGCCGCTCGGCCAGGAAGGCGATGATCTCGTTCCGGGCCTGCATGGTGGGGTGGCCTTCCTGGTCGACGAGGTGCGCCGTGACGACGCTGTGGGCGCAGCCGACGACGTCACGGAAGAAGGGCGGCGGGTTCGTATTCGCCGTCTCGGCTTTGAGTACGCGGCCGTCGAATGCGTCCCCGAGCAGCGCTCGGTAAGCGGCGAACCGCTGGCGGGTGCACCACCTGTCGTTGTCGAAGCGGTAGGCGAGAACCTTCAATCCGTCTCGCGCCACGCGTTCCGCCACGGCAGCGGCGTCTTCGTCGCTGATCTCCAGACCGCCGGGGTCGTCGAGCGGAAGCGACGGATGGTTGACCACTGGCGCGATGACAGCGGGCTCGAGCGCCATGGTCAGGGCGAAGTTGCCGGTGAAACAGAGACCGATGGCGCCGACGCCAGGCCCGCCACGCTCGGCGTGAGCCAGGCGAGCGAGGCCGCGCAGCCAGGTGACAACCGGGCTGGTGCCGCCACCGGCAAACGCGCGGAACTCGGCGCTGACGCACGCGCGTCGAACGATCGTCTCGCGGGCCTCGGCGAGTGGATAGGCGCCGTCGACGCCGAAAAGAGAGGGCAGGTACACGGAGAAGCCGGCATCACGCACCCAACGCGCGAACCGCGCGACGTCCGGGCTGATACCTGGCATCTCGGGCATAAGGATGACCGCTGGTCCCGTCCCGGCGACGTGCACGGTCTTGTCGACGTCATCGACGCTGACGGTTCTCCGGAAGAAGTCGTCCAACGGGTCGCGCTGTCCTCGCAACATGGTCATGACCGAGATGATGATGAGTCGGCCGCACTCCTGAAAAGCGGCGGCATCGCCATGAATCCCGGTAATATCGCCACCCGTTGGAAGGCGCTGGAGCCGCTGGAGCCGCTGGAGGCGCAGGAAGTGCCGGAGGTGCCGTATGAGTCCGCTGCGACTCGGTGTGCTGGCTTACCCCGGCTGTTTCGCGTCGGAGGTATTCGGAGTCCCCGACCTCCTGGCAATGGCAACTCATGTCGCTGCGGCGCAAGGGTCGGCTCAGCCGGCCTATGAGACGTCGGTCATCTCGCCCCGGCGGCGCGTGGTCGCGTCCGGCGGCTCGGTCCTCGACGTCTCGGCGATGCGCCCGGTCGACGTCCTGATCGTGCCGGGCTTCGAACTCTCGCCCACGCTCGACCTCGACGCGGCACTCGCCAACCTGGGACCGGAAGTAGCGTCCATTCGTTCGCAGGCGGCTTCAGGCAACGCTGTCGTATCGATCTGCGTCGGCGCCTTCCTGGTCGCTGAAGCCGGGCTGCTCGACGGGCGCGAAGCGACCACGTCCTGGTTGTTCGCGGATCGGTTCGCCCGCCGGTACGCCGATGTACGCCTGCGCCAGGAGAGCTTGGTCGTGACCGACCGGGGGGTGACGACCACAGCGGCCTTCAGCGCCATGTACGACTTCGCGCTGCAGCTCATCCGCGAGCACGACGGCCCCCGCGTCGCCCGTAGCACCGCCCGTATCGCGCTTGTCGACGATGCACGTTCTACGCAGGCTCCCTACGTCGACCCCGAGCTCATGCCCACTGTGGGCAGGGAGTTCTCGCTCGGCGTCAAGCGGTGGCTCGACCAGAACCTCAGCACCCGCTATGACCTGCCCACCCTCGCCCAGGAGTTCCACGTGAGCACGCGAACCATGCTCCGTCGCTTCGGCGACGAAGCCGGTGAGACGCCACTCGCCTACCTGCAGACGGTCCGGGTACGTCGAGCCAGACACCTGCTGGAGACGACCGACAGGACCGTCGCAAGCATCGCCACCGATGTCGGGTACCGCGATCCTGGGGCGTTCAGCGACATCTTCGCCAGACACACGGGCCAACGACCGAGGGAGTACCGCGCGCTGTTCCATCGCCGCTGATTGCTCGGACGCCCAGCGCTCAGCGTCTGGTCCACACCTGCGCCTGCGCCTGCGTCTGCGCTGCATTCGGTACCAGCAGTTCCGGTATTCAGTTCAACTCCGTCCACCTGAATTCCCGTCAAAATAACGTTAAAAGTAGGCGTGTTGGCCATGCCTTTCCAGTTCGAGCCAAGTCCCGTCTCTCACTCGACGGAACCTTGCAGGGCTGCTACAAATGGTCACGTAACATCCACACGAGAAACGGGGAAAAGTGAAAGGTAAGTTAGTCAACGGGGGAATCGCGCGTCCCAGCGTGTCGCGTACCGTCAAGGTAGCCATCGCCACCGCCGTCGCTACGTCGACACTGGCATTTCCGGCAGTCAGTTCCGCAAGCGCCCAGAGCGCCCAGAGCGCCAAGACCGCTGGCATCACCTTCGGTGCCGATAGCAGCGTTCCCCACTACACCACGGCAGCCGAACACAACGGTCCTCATGGCGGGAGCGGAACCTTCGTTGCCAAGGTCGCCAAGATCGACACCAAGACCGGCGCACCGCTCAAGGCCAGAACCGTCCTGTGCGAGTGGAACGCCAACTGGAAGTGGGGTGCCGGGACCGTCTCCGAAGTCACCGGCAGCACCAGGTTCTACTGCGCAGCTGTAGGGCCCGGGGGACCGGAGTTCACCGGAGAGTCCCGCGCACGGCTCATGGATGACCACAACAAGTCCATCGCCGACGGCGAGCGCACCGTTATCCAGCCACTCGACCCGACACCCACCATCTCAGAGGTGACGGCGAAGGTGAAGCGCCCCAAGACCCTGCACGTACAGCACGACATGTGGGCCAACTTCCTCACACCGGGCTGGGTGTGGCAGTCACACCCCCAGGGCTGCGGCGGCGCCGGCACAACGGCAATCAAGTGCACCATCGACTACAAGAACTTCAAAATCTGACGAATGGCCAGGTTGGGGAAGCCGGGTCCGGGATATCCTGGACCCGGCTTCCGGTATTTCCATCGATAGTGAGAGGCGGAGAAATGTGGTCAGGCAGGCATGACAGTTACTTCGAAGAAACCGGAAGGGCGATCGCTGAGCAGTTACAGCGAAGCCGTTCCAGGCAGCGCGCCAAGGCCGTCAAGTACAGCAGAGAGCAAGTCGAACAGAGCCGCAAGATCTCCCATGAAGCCGAGGCAGCCGAACTGGAACGTCTCGCGGTTCTCGGGCAAATCCCACAGGCCGAATACAAGGCCCGCATGGCTGCTTTGGAAGACGACGCCGACGAAGGAACCGAAAAGTAGTAACGGCGACGCACCCCGGGCTCACATCGACGACGCAAGACCATGCTCTTCTACTGACATACCGCGATCTTGCCCGTGGTTCCTGTTTCGGGGTCCGGGCGGGCCCAGAGGCTGAGATCGCTGCTGGTGGCGACCGCGAGGGTGCGTCCGGACGGCGAGAAGCCGGCGGTCCGCAGTTCGGAGTAGTTGGAGTCGAAGATGTGCCACCAGCGTTCGCCGTGCGGTCCGCTGTGCGGCATGCCTCCGTCTCTGGAGAGCAGAACCCGGTGATGGGGCCACTCGGGGCTGACGACTTCCAGGCTCCAGCCGTCATGGGTGGTGGTGTGGAGGCCGCCGCCGAAGAGTCCGGCGATCTGAACCCGGGTCCCAGCGATCGGTCCGAGTCCGGGACAGGAGAGGTCCGGCACCGCGTCCGGGGTGCTGTGGTCGGGGTCCGGATCGCGGTCCCTGGCGATCTTCTCCCCGGTGAGGGCGTCGAAAAGGCCGTGCCCGTCGCCGGAGACCGCCATAACGAGGTCGTGACCAGTGTCGGGAGCGACGGCGAAGCCGATTCCGAGCAGGGCGCCGATGGGGTTTTCGCGGCTCAGGACCGGGCGCCAGGGGGCTGGCGGAGGATACTCGGGGACGGAAAGGAACCGTTCACGCAGTCGCTGCTGGTAGTCCGAGAGCACCGTGCTCCCTCACGTTCCGCCGGGCCGACGGCCGACCCCGGCCGAATCCCGGGCCTCACCGAGCCAGCGCCGCTCGACGATATCCTGCGTGATCTCGAAGGCGGTACCAGTGCCAGGAACACTCCAGACGAGGGCCGCTTTCAGTCCGCTGGCTGCGGACAAGTTGATCGGGTTCGAGTCGCATTTCGGGCTGGAAGATCACGTGCGACCGGCACCCCGCTTCCGCAGCCCAGGTACAGCACCGCCCCACCAGCCGAGAACCGCCTGACCGAGTTCAATGGGCAACGGCTGCTACGTGGCCTCGGCGTCGTCCGCCACGGTGAATCAGTTGCTTAGCAGCAAGCCCAACGGCCCACGAAGGTCGGCGGGTTCGCGGTAGTGCACGCCGGTCATGCCGAGCCCGACTGCGGCCTGGATGTTCTCAAGCCGGTCATCCACAAAAAGGCATCGGTCCATGGCGACACCCGCTTGCTCGGCCGCGATCTCGTAGATCTTCCGGTCCGGCTTGGCCACCCCCACCCGGGCACTGCTGACGACATGGTCTGCGAAATCCGCCAGACCCAACGACGCCAGATCGTCCTCCAGTTCCACGGTCGCGTTGGTCACCAGCACCAAGGGCACATGCGCCCGCACCTGAAGAAGCATGGCCACCACAACGTCGTCGGCCCGGAATGGCGCCTCGGCGAGGGCCGTACCCAGTTCGCGCGCTTGGACCTCCGGCACCTGCCCTGCGAGGCCGATCACGATGGACTCCACCCACTGCCGCTTGGTGATCGCGCCGAGGAGCAGCGGCCGATCTATCTCCGGCGCAAATGCCACCTTCTCGGTTGTGCCCTCCATCAGCCCTGCCCCACGCTCCAAGCGTGCCAGCTCCGTCGTGTCGTAGAAGCGGATCACATTGTCGAGGTCGCACAGCACTGCGTCGAAGGGCCTACTGGAGAGCTTCGAAGTCGTCACTAACTTTGGATAACACAGCGACAAGCAGGCAGTCATGGTGCCTTGTGATCTCGTCCCTGAACCGCGCGTCACATCTCTCGGCCGCCGCGGTGAGCGTGTCGAACCGCGCGGCGACCAGCTCGGGAGCGAGCCGGAACGCGTCTTCCGCCGTCGGTGGCTTCGTTCCGGCGACCACCGAGCGCGTCATCGGGCCGAGAGGCACCAGTGGCACGCCGACCCGCGCCAGAAACGCCGCGAACTGGGCGGTCAGTCGTGAGTGGCTTCTCCGCCGAGGCCCCCACCTGCGGTGACCGTGACCAGCAGCCGGAGACCGGGTGGGCTTGATCCGCTTTGACGGACATCTGGGATCAGGGGTTGGCGCCCCGGAAGTTGTCCACCATGGAGAGGAGAGCATGGGGGAGAAGAGGCCGCGTTCCAGTCGCTCGTACATGCCGGAGTTCAAGGCCGAGGTCGTCGAGCTGTGTCGCCGTGGGGGCAGCTCGATCCGCTAGGTGGCCACGGACTGACCTGACGGAATTTCCTTGGGGCGGCGGCCCCATGCGGAGATGGTGATTTGCGGGATGTCGATGAAGGCTGGGTCCTTCAACAGGGTGGCGAACTCGGTTAGGTCGGCTTCAGTGATGAGACCGTCGGCGAGAAGTGCGGGAGCCGCCTGGGTGATGAGAGGGAGCCAGCGGTCTTTGTCCAACCCGCCCATGCAGCCGAGGTTTCCGGTGTAGGCCACCTCGGTCAGTGCGTTGCGCGCGAGGAGGGAGGGCAGGGCGCGGGCCCAGGTCATGTCGGCGCCGTGTTTGCGGTATGTGCGCTGATAGGCGTCGAGGATGCGCCGGACCAGTGGGGATGGCGAGGTATCGGCCGGCAGGTGGTAGGGCTCTTCGATGACGAGCCAGCCACCGGGGGAGAGCCAGCGGGCGGCCCGCGCGATCATCTCGTCGCGGTCCGGAAGATGGCAGAACAGGTAACGGGCATGGATGAGGTCGAAGCTCCCGGGCGCGTAGTCCCGGCGCGTGATGTCGGCTTCCTGGATCTCCAGATTCGCGGCCCGGTCCGCATCCAGGTAGCGGGTGTCGAGATCGGCAGCGACCACGCGCCCGTCCGGGCAGCGTTCGGCGAGCCAGTAGGCGATGGAGCCGGTGCCCGCGCCCAGTTCCAGACAGTTCCATGACGCTTCGATGGGAAGGCCATCGAGGACTCCGGTGGTGAACGCGTCGACGCTGCGCTGGATGGACTCCAAGCGGTCACGTTCACGCTGGGCGTCATTGCTCAACAAGCCGCTGTTGTATGGGGTGGTGGCAGGCTGCTGTGTCATGGGTGCCTTTCTCGTGCGAGTAGCGGGCGTGTGGGGAGTGCGCTGGGGAGCAGGCTCAGCGCTTCGAGCGTCGCAGGCCGGTGCCGCTGGGGCTCCCCATCGTTTCTCTCCGAGGAAGCAGGTAAAAGGGATGTGATCAGTAGTGGTAAGGGACGGTAGTGGAACGGTGCTCTGTTCGGCGGCGGGGACGGCGTCTGGAACAGCGACACCATCGCCAACTTCCACGCCGGGTTCAACTGCTCGCACCGGGCCAGGATCTGCATCAACGGGCCGCTGAACAGCGGAAACGTCTGGAACTCGCAGAACGTTTACCTGTCCGGCGACAACAGCAACAGCGGCAGCCCGACCAACGTCAACGGCAACACCAACGACGACGCCGGCGGCACGACCGGAGCCGAGAACAAGTCCAGCAACGACCAGCAGCACATCGGTGGCGGCGGGAAGCAGAAGTTGTGACCCGACACTGAATCCGCCCTCTCCGCCCCCTCCGGCCCCGGCGCGATCCGGGGCCGGAGGGCTGTGCGGCCGTGGCCGCGCCGGGGGTTGGGCGGAAAACGGCGATCGCCCGGCGGAGTCCGCCGGGCGATCGTGCGACTGCCGCGGCCTCGCGGCCCGGCAGCCTGGGGAGGTCATGGCCTCAGTGCAGAAAGCCTCCCAGGACGCGCTGCACGCTGTTGCCGCTGCCCGACGAGGAGCCCGTCACGGCGTTGCCGCTGTTGGTCGACCCGTTGGTGTTGGCGAGGTTGCCGCTGTTGTTCGGGTTCCCATGGTTGAGGAAGTTGCCGCTGTGGAAACTGTTTCCGCTGCGCACCGGCCCGTTGATACAGGGGTGCGGCGAACGGAACACAGGTGCCTTGTAGTTGAAGTCGGCGAGGCGGTTGTTGCACACCACCCCGGAGACCAAGCCGGTGACGGTGACGAGGTCGGCGCCCACGGCGGCGGAGAGCAGGGATTCGCCCGGAAGGCTCTGAGCGCGGGCAATGCCGCTGCCGAGCAGCACCAGCCCGCACGCACCGGCGATACTGCCCGCCTGCACAATTCTTCTCACACGTCGCTCCTCGCGGCTTCGTCCAACGGCTGCCATGCGTATCGTGCTGCCGCTATCGGGCCGTAGGAGCGTTCACCCCGCAGGCAACGGAACCCTGGCGGCCACAATCAGCCGGGTGGCGCAACAATCCGTGTCACGCACGAGCCCCCCCGGCATCGGCCTTTCCACACGCCGCTGAGACAGCAGACGAGGGGCGCCCGGCAGTCGGGCGCCCCTCGTCATGCCGGGCTTCTTCGTCCGAAGCTGTGGCCCAGCTTGTCGAGCCTTACGGCTGACAGTTGTTGATGGCGAAGACCTGCTGATTGGAGCCCCATGTCCTGAACTTGTACTGATGTCCGGGCGAGATGGTGACGCACCCGCTGTCCGTGCCGTTCGAAACAACCATGCCGACGGCGACGTTGAAGTCGCATTTGTTACTGACATACGCCATCTTGGCCGCCGGCCCCGACGCTCCGTCGACCATGCCAATGACACACGGCGGGGCGGTCCCGGCTGCGGCGGCCGGGCTGGCGAGGCCCACGGTCGTGGCGGTCAGCGCGAGGCCGGCAACGGCCCCTGAAATCACGCGAGTACGGAACGTCGACATGTTTTCCCTCCTGTGACACCTGCGTGACTCACCAATTGGTGCCGATGTAGTTATTCGGCTATTCGACGTCATTTACACGGTCCGGGGTGCAGAGCTGTATGACACCAGGGAAGGTGACCTGCGCCACTGTGGTGCAGTCGGCGACTCGACGCGGAGAGGGGGTCGAAGGGTGTGCCCTGGCCCGAGGGGCGGAACGAGAACTGCCGCCGGGGTTCCGTTAGTTACGTACGCCCCATGCGTACCCGTACCCGCACGGTTATTGGTGTGCGGTGCACGAGGTCCTGCTCACCGAACTGCGTAGAGCCGGCTTCCTCGGCATGGACGAGATCCGCTGGGTCGTAGACCTGTTGAGGGCTTATCGGGGTGGGGTGGCGGGGTGCCTGTGCTCCCCCCGCCACGCAACGCTATCGAACACTACTCATGCTCGAAAGACTAGCTTTCGAACATGAATCATGTTTGCTACGTTCGCTGGCATGGAGAGATCACTGCGAGCCGGCCGACTGGCCACCTTCACGTTCTTCGGGCTCAACGGCTTTGTCATGGGGATGTGGATCGTGCACATCCCCTCCGTGGAGCACCGCGCCGGTATCGGGCACGCGGTGCTCGGCTGGTTGCTGCTGCTTCTCGGGGGCGGTGCGTTCGTCGGGATGCAGCTGGTGGGGCGGCTCACCGACCGCTTCGGCGCCCGGCGAGTCGTGCCGGTGAGCGGGGCGCTGTGCAGCCTGGCCGTGACGCTGCCGGGGCTGGCCACCGATGGCTGGACCCTGGGCGCTGCCCTGTTGGTGCTCGGTTTCGGCAACGGCTGTCTGGACGTCAGCATGAACACCCATGCCGTGCAGGTCGAGCGCGGTTACGGCCGCCCCGTGATGTCCGCCTTCCACGCCGTCTTCTCGATAGGCGGCGTCTTCGCGGCGCTGGTCGGTGCCAGAACCCTCAGCCTCGGCTGGAGCGCGGCGGCGACGCTCGCCGCGACAAGCCTCTTCGGGCTGGTCATCAGCGCATTCGCCGCACCCGCACTGCTGCCGCCCGCATCCGCCCGCGCCGCGAACCCGGCGGCAGCACGTGGCGCGGCCCCACGCACGCCCCCGCGCATCTGGGCGCTGGCGGCGCTCGCGATGATGCTCATGCTCTGCGAAGGGGTCGCCAACGACTGGAGCGTGCTGGATCTGCGCGAGGTGCTCGACGCGCCCCCCGCTACCGCGGCCTTCGCCTACGGTGCCTTTTCCACGGCCATGACCGTCGGACGTCTGCTCACCGACCGGGTGGCCGCGCGCATCGGCCCGGTCGCCGTCCTGCGTTATGGCGCCTCGCTGGCCGCTCTGGGGCTGACAGCGGTGGTGCTCTCCCCGTGGATTCCGCTCGCCCTGTGCGGCTGGGCGGTCTTCGGGGCCGGGCTCTCCGGCTGCATTCCGCAGTTGTTCAGTGCCGCGGGCCACGCGGACCAGGACGCCGCCGGGGCCAATGTCTCCCGGGTGGCCGGCCTCGGCTACCTCGGGATGCTCGCCGGACCCACCGTGATCGGACCACTGACCCATCTGGTCCCGCTCAACCTCACGTTCCTCCTGCCCGTGGCCTTCTGCGCCGTCGCCGCCGGTACGGCCCGTCTGCTCGAACCCCGGGAGGTGACGGCTGCGGGGAGTGCATACGTCCACCCGCGTCCCGAGGCCGGTGCCGTGCCCCGCCGCGGGTTGGAGGGCGACGCCGACGGCCGCTGATGCGGATGACTCGTCAGGCGCGGTGCGATACGGCGTCGTGCCTTGGACGTCGCGTACGGAGGCGCCCTGGGTGAGTGGCGGACGGGGCCGGGCCCTGCCTTATCCCGTGCCCCGCCCCGCGCTGATCGCCCCTCACGGCTGCTCGATATCGCCCCTCACGGCCGCTCGATTGCCGTAGCTGCCGCCGTTGGTGTCAGAGGGGGGCGGTGCCTTGCGTGGTGTGTGGAGTGAGAGGGCGGGGGAGGGCAGGGTCGGCGTGGGCACCGGTCCTGTGGCCGGCCGGAGGTTTCCGTACCCCGTCGGCCGGCCGGAGGTTTCGTACCCCGTCGGCCGGCCGGCCGCTCGGCCGGACGCCCCGGGCGCGAACGGCTGCACGCGGCCCGTCCGGGGCGGCCGGCTGTGCCGGGGCGGGGCCTGAACCAGTGGAGCGCGAGGCGAAGGGCGTGTGTCGTGGGTGTCGGTTTCACAGAAGAGTCGACGTCGGTGACGGTTGCGGCGTCGGCGGTGCCGGAGCGTGTCGTGCTGGCTGCCCGCCCGCAGGCGGCGCTGCGCTTGTATTGTGTGCCGCCCGCCGGGGCCGGCCCGGACTGCTATCTGCGCTGGGCGCCATTGCTGCCGCCCTGGATCGAGCCGTGTTCCGTGGCACTGCCCGGCCGTGGCACACGCGCCGCGGAACCCTCGCTGACCGACCCCGCGTATCTGAGCGCCCGACTCGCCGCGGTACTCGACGACTGGACCGACCCCCGTCCGTTCGCGGTCTTCGGCCACAGTGCGGGCGCGCTGCTGGCCTACGAGGCGACCCGCCATCTGCGGCGCACCCACGGCCGGCTGCCCTCGCTGCTGGCGGTGTCCTCGCTGTCGGCGCCGCATATCGACGCCTACAGTGCGGGCCTGCCACCGCGGCTGACCGCCGGGCTGGAAGGCATCCGCGAACTCGTCGGCCCGATCCCCGACCAACTGCTCGCCGACGCCCGCCTGATGGCCGCGGCCTGCACCCCGCTGCTGGCCGACTGTCTGCTGCTCCTGCACTACCGGCACCGCCCCGAGCCGCCCCTCGATGTGCCGTTGGCCCTCTACGGCGGTGAACACGACCCCGTCACCAGCGTGCAGGACCTCCAGGCATGGAACGACCTGGTCACCACACCGGCCCCGACCCAGCTCTTCCCCGGCGGGCACACCTACCTGCAGACGGAGACGAAAGCACTGGTCGGCCATCTCGCCGGCACCCTCGACGCCGCCGTCAACCGCCCCGTGGCGACGGCATGACGGCCACTGCGCCGGTTCGCACGCCGGCCGTACCCGTGCGCCGCGCGGGAGCGGCCGCCGTGGTGTGCCTGGGCCTGTTCATGCTCGGCCTGGATCTGACGGTTCTGAATGTCGCGGTGCCCGACCTGCAGGGCGGTCTCAACACCTCCACCGCGCAGGTCCAGTGGATCGTCGACGGCTACGCCCTGGTCCTGGGCGGAACGGTGCTGGCCGTGGGAGCCTTCACCGACGCCTGGGGCCGACGGCGTTCCTTCGTCTGCGGTGTGGCGGTCTGTGCGGGGGCCTCGCTGGGCGGCGCGGTGGCCGCGCAGCCCTGGCAGGTGATCGCCGCGCGCTGCACCATGGGGGCCGGGGCCGCGTTGCTGATGCCCGCGACGCTGGCGGTCATCCACCATCTGTTCCCCGAGGCCCGGTTGCGCAGCCGGGCGATCGCCGCGTGGGCCGCGGTCGGCGGAATGGGCGGCCTGTGCGGTCCGGTCATCGGTGGCTGGCTGGTGGAGCACTTCTCCTGGCGCGCCGCCTTCTGGATCAATCTGCCGCCGGCCGCCGTCATCATCGTCCTGGCCCTGCTCCTGGTGCCCGAGTCCCATGCGCGGCGGCGGGCCGGCTTCGATGTGCCCGGTGCCCTCCTGTCCGCGGCGGGGCTGCTGGTCCTGGTGTGGTCGATCACCGAGAGCCCGCACCGCGGCTGGACGAGTCCGGCCGCCCTGACCGGATTCGCCGCCGCCGCGCTGCTGCTCGCCGCCTTCGTCCGCCGCCAGTTGCACGCGCCCGCACCGATGCTCCCGTTGTCCCTGCTGCGGGTGCCGGCCATCGGGGTGGCCGCGGCGGCCCTGGCGCTGATGTCCTTCGCCATGTTCGGGGCGCTGTTCGTGCTCACCCTCTACCTCCAGGGGGTGCTGGGCTTCAGCCCCTGGCAGGCCGGAGTGCGGACGCTGCCCCTGCCGGCCGGACTGGCCCTCGGCGCGGTGTGCGCCGTACCCGTACGGGCACGGCTGGGGGGCCGGGTCCCCGTCGTGGGCGGTCTGGCCCTGGTGTCGGCCGGCTTCGCGATCCTGGCGACCACCACCCCGGACTCCGACTACCCGCACTGCGCGGCCTTCCAGCTGGTGGCGGGCGTCGGCGCCGGACTGGTGGCGGCAGCGGCCACCGAATCGGTGATGGGCTCGGTCGCCACCGAAAGAGCCGGACTCGGCTCGGCCATCAACGACGCCACCCGCCAGGTCGGCTCCGCCCTCGGGGTGGCGGTCCAGGGCTCCCTGCTGGCGGCCGTCTTCACCTCCCGGCTCTCCGCCTCCCTCACCGATCTGCACGCCCCCGCTCCGGTGGCCGCGGCGGCCCGGCACAGCATGCTGTCCGTACCCGCACAGGCCATGCGGCTGCCCGGCCCGTTGCGCAGCGGCGTGCTGTCCGCCGCACGAAGAGCCTTCACGGACGCCATGACGCTGACCGCCATCGTCGCCGGAGTCGTCACCCTGCTCACCGCCGCGGCCGCCGCCCGCTGGCTCGGCCGGCCGGACCGCCCCCACGGTGCGTCACCCGACGGCCGTGCCCGGCTCCGTGGACCGCAGCCGGCACCCAGGGAAGAAGAGCGTCCGGCGCTATAGAGCGATAAGTCACTCGTTCGGAGGTGCCTTCATGACCAGGGCCCGGGGACACGGTCGGCGACAGTAGAGCGCGAGACCGACCCCTGCGCACCGGCCCCCGGTGCCGGCCGCCCCTGCCCGCCTGGAGCCACGATGAACGCCCCGTCCGCACCTGCATATCCCACGGTGCCCCGGGCTCCTGCGGCGCGGACCCGCGGTTCCTGTCCGCAGCGACGCCTAGGGCGCGTCCGCACAGTCCCGTCCGGCTCTCCGGGCGGACGGCGGGACTTTGCGGACACCCCCTGGCCCCCGGACAGCGCCCCGCCCACGACGGCCGGCACGACCACCCCAACCGAAGGAGTCACCCGTGCCCACCAGTGCAGAGCTGATCACCAGCACCCTCACCGAGACCTTCGACCTCGACCCCGCCGAGGTCACCCCCGAGCGCACCTTCGAGGACCTGGGCCTGGACTCCCTCGCGCTCGTCGAGATGGGCCTGATGCTGCAGGAGCGCACCGGGATCTCCCTGGACGACGTTCCGCTGCGGACGACCATCGGCGAACTCGCCGCGCTGATGGACAGCAGTACGGCCGACAAGGCCCTGACCACCGCGCCGAACAGCAGCAGCTGATGCCCGGTCAGTGCCGTGAGGTCGCCGTCACCGGGCTGGGTGTCATCAGCCCGGCCGGGATCGGCGCACGGGCCACCTGGGACACCCTGCTCACCGGCCGGTCCACCGCCACCCGGGACGCGGGGCTCGTGGGACTGCCGGTGGACATCTCCTGCCAGGTGCCCGACTTCGACACCGCACGCCTGGTCGGCCGGAAAGCCGCCTGGCGGCTGGACCGGTTCGTCGCCATGGCCCTCCTCGCCGCCCGGCACGCCGTCGCCGACGCCGGACTCAGCCCCGCCGAGTGGGACGCCTCGCGCGTCGGAGTGGTCATGGGCACGGGCACCGGAAGCATGGAACGCTATGTCACCGAGTTCGCCAAGCTCGCGGCCGGCCGCCCGCTGGACATCTCGCCCCTCGCCATCACCCGCAGCGTGCCCAACATGGCAGCCGCCGAGATCGCCCTCGACCTGACGGCCACCGGGCCCAACTTCGCGGTCTCCACCGCCTGCGCCTCCGGCAGCAGCGCCCTCGGCATCGCCCGCGACCTGCTGCGCGCCGGAACCTGCGACCTCGTGCTGGCCGGCGGCGCGGAATCCGCCCGCCACCCCATCCCCGCGGCCTGCTTCCACCGCATGGGCGCGCTGTCCCGGCGTACGGAGGACCCCGCGGGCGCCAGCCGGCCCTTCGACGCCGCACGCGACGGTTTCGTCCTCTCGGAAGGCGCCGCCGTCCTGGTGCTGGAACGCCCCGAGCACGCCCGTGCCCGTGGTGCGAGCCCGCGCGCGCAGCTGGTCGGTTACGGGGCGAGCTGCGATGCCTTCCACTACGCCGCTCCCGACCCCGAGGGCCGGGGCGCCGCGGCCGCCCTCACCGCCGCCCTGGCCGACGCCGGCCTGGCGCCCGGGGACATCGATCACATCAACGCGCACGGCACCGGAACCCGCCTGAACGACCTGGCGGAGGCCAGGGCCCTGCACACCGTCTTCGCCGAGCCCCCCGCCGTCACCTCCCTCAAAGGCGCGCTCGGCCACGCCATCGGCGCGGCGGGCGCCATCGAGGCGGCCGTCACGGTCATGAGCCTCCAACAGGACACCATCCCGCCCACCGCCAACCACGAGGACCCCGACCTCGATATCGACCTGGACATCGTGGCCAAGGCCCCTCGCCAGACGCCCCTGTCCGCCGCCGCCAGCACGTCCTTCGGCTTCGGCGGCCAGAACGCCGCCCTCGTCTTCCGGTCCGCCTGACCCGCGGGCCGGGCCGCGCACGGCCGCCGTGACCGGCACCGCGAGCCCGCCGCGGCGTCGCCGACGGACTCCGCGGCCCGTTCCGACCTCCGCCGACCGACGCGCCGAGAGGAATCACGATGCGCCGTCGTACCGGGGCAACCGCCCCCCTCGCGCTGCGCGATGCCGGCCCGCCGCCGTCCGGCTGCCCGTCCGGGAACGCACTTCCGGGCCGTGGTGACACCTGCTCAGCCGGCCTCGGGCCGGACACCGTCGATGCGGATGTGCCGGCCGCCGTCGGCCGGATGCTCGTCGGCGTCCTCGGGGAGCAGGTCGCGCGGGCGGCCGAGATCGAGGGCACCTTCGCCCGGGATGTGGCCGCGCGGGTCGCGCGCTTCACCCTGGAAGGGGGCAAGCGCACCCGCTCGCAATTCCTGTGGTGGGGGCTACGGTCCTGCGAGGACCGGCCGGGCGCCTGTGCCGTGGAGCCGGCGCTCCGGGTGTCCGCCGCCGTCGAACTCATCCAGACCTGTGCGCTCATCCACGACGACGCCATGGACCGGTCACCGCTGCGCCGCGGCAGGCCCGCGGTCCACGCCGAATTCGCCGGCCAGTACGCGACGCCGGGCACCGCGGAAGCGGCCGGGCGGTTCGGCACCTCCGCCGCGGTACTCGCCGGTGATCTCGCCCTCGCCTGGGCGGATGACACGGTCGCCGGTGCGGAACTCGGTGCGGAGACCGCTCCGCGGGTGCGGCACATCTGGCGGGCGATGCGGATGGAAATGGTGGCCGGTCAGTATCTCGACCTGTACGGCCAGGTCGCCGGCTCCCGTTCGGCGGCACTGGCCGTCCGTACCGCGTACCTCAAGAGCGCGCGCTACTCGGTGGAGCGGCCGCTCGCGCTCGGTGCGGCCCTGGCCGGCGCCGATGAGGACACCACCCGGGCACTGTGTGCCGCCGGCCGCTGCGCCGGGGTCGCCTTCCAGTTCCAGGACGATCTGATGGGGGTGTTCGGGGACCAGGACCGGACCGGCAAACCGTCCGGCGGCGACATCCGGGAGGGGAAGCTCACCTATCTGCTGGCGGTCGGCCGGGCCCGGGCCATGGAGCGCGGTGACCGGGCGGCCCTCGCGCTCCTCGACCGCTGTGTCGGCGACAGCGAACTGGACGCCGCGGATCTGGAGCGGGTACGTGCCGTCCTCGTCGCCACCGGAGCGCTCGGCCTCGTCGAACTGCGCATTCACCGGCTGGTCGCGCGCAGCATCCGCCATCTGGCCGCGGCCGCCCTGGAACCCTCCGCGGCCGCCCGGCTGCGCGGCCTCTTCGCTTCCGTCGCCGGCCTGCGCACCGCCACCGTCCGGGGCCCGGCACCCGACGTAATCACCTCGCCCGTACCCGCCGGGGTGGCCGAAGGGGGCGCCGTATGAGAACCGTCAAGGGCCCCACCGACCACGTGGTGGTGGTCGGCGCCGGTCTCTCCGGGCTGTCCGCCGCGCTGCATCTGCTCGGCGCCGGCCGGCGGGTGACGGTCGTCGAGAGTGCGGCGCTGCCCGGCGGCCGGGCAGGCCGGATCGAGAGCCACGGCTACCGCATCGACACCGGCCCGACCGTGCTGACCATGCCGGACCTCATCGACGAGGCGTTCGCCGCGGTCGGTGAACGGCTCACCGACCGGATGGAGCTGCGGGCCCTGCACCCGGCGTACCGCGCCCAGTTCGCCGACGGCAGCGAGCTGGACGTCCACACCGACGCGGAGGCCATGGAGGCCGAGGTCGAACGGTTCGCCGGACCCGGGGCCGCCGACGGTTACCGCCGGCTGCGCCGCTGGCTCCAGCAGCTGTACGCGGTCCAGCGCCACCGCTTCATCGACACCAACTTCGACTCACCGCTGCAGCTGATGCACCCGGACCTGGTCCGCCTCGCCGCACTCGGCGGATTCGGCCGGCTCGACGACCGGATCGGCCGCTTCCTGCCCGACGCCCGGCTGCGCAGGGTCTTCTCCTTCCAGGCGCTGTACGCCGGGGTCCCGCCCGCGCGTGCCCTGGCCGCCTACGCCGTCATCGCCTACATGGACACGGTCGCCGGGGTGTACTTCCCCCGCGGCGGGATGTACGCCCTGCCCCGGGCGATGGCGGACGCGGCCGCCGACGCCGGTGCCGCTTTCCGCTACGGCCACCACGTCACCCGGCTGGAACGCACCGGCGACCGGATCACGGCGGTGGTCACCCCGCACGAGCGCATTCCCTGTGACGCGGTGGTGCTCACCCCCGACCTGCCGGTCGTCCACCGGCTGCTCGGCCGGCGGCCCCGCCGCCCGGTCCGGCTCCGCCACGCGCCGTCCGCGGTGATCCTGCACGCCGGCACCGACCGGACCTGGCCCCGTCTGGCGCACCACACGATCTCCTTCGGCGCCGCCTGGGAGCGGACCTTCGAGGAACTCACCCGCACCGGTCAGCTGATGAGCGACCCCTCCCTGCTGCTCACCCGCCCCACCGCCTCCGACCCGCAACTCGCCCCGCCCGGACGCCACTTGCACTACATCCTGGCGCCCTGCCCCAACACCGACACCGGCCCCGGGGCGGGGGAGTGGCGCGACCTCGCCCCCCGGTACCGCGACAGCCTGCTCGCCGTCCTCGAACGCCGGGGGCTCACCGGCATCGGCGCCGCCATCGAGGAGTACCGCATGGTCACCCCGGCCGACTGGACCGCACAGGGGCTCGCCGCCGGAACGCCGTTCTCCGCCGCACACACCTTTGCGCAGACCGGCCCCTTCCGCCCCCGCAACCTCGTACGCGGCACGGAGAACGCCGTACTGGCGGGCTGCGGCACCACCCCGGGCGTCGGCGTCCCCACCGTCCTGATCTCCGGCAAACTCGCCGCGGCCCGGATCACCGGCCTGCGGCCGCCCCGCTCCACCGCCGGTTCGTCCCGCCCCGCCACGAGAGGCATCCCGGCATGACCGCACGCGAACTGGACGCCGCAGGCGTCACCGATCCCCGGCTCCGCGAGGCCTACGCCCACTGCCGCCGGCTCAACGCCCGGCACGGCAAGACCTATTTCCTCGCCACCCGGCTGCTGCCCGCGGGACGCCGGCCGGCCGTACACGCCCTGTACGGCTTCGCCCGCTGGGCCGACGACATCGTCGACGACCCCGCCACCGGTCACACCACCGCGGACCGCGCACACGCGCTCGACGCCCTCCAGCGTTGCCTCGACGACGGCTTGCGTGGCGGCGCGAGCACCGAGCCGGTGGTGCGCGCGGTGGCACACACCGCCGCCGTGTACGGCATCGACCACCGTCACTTCGCGGACTTCATGACGTCCATGCGCAGCGATCTGACGGTGACGGACTATCCGACCTACGCCGATCTGCGGCGCTATATGCACGGCTCCGCCGCGGTGATGGGACTGCAGATGCTGCCGGTGCTCGGCACCGTCGTACCGCAGGAGGAAGCCGTGCCGCACGCCGCGGCCCTCGGTATCGCCTTCCAGCTCACCAACTTCCTGCGCGATGTCGGCGAAGACCTCGACCGTGGCCGCGTCTACCTCCCTGCCGACCTGCTCGCGGCGCACGGCGTCGACCGCGCACTGCTCCGGTGGAGCCGCGACACCGGCCTCCCCGACCCGCGGATCACCGCGGCCCTGGCGGCGGCCGCCGAGCTCACCCGCGGTGTCTACCGCGAGGCGGCACCCGGCCTCGCCATGCTCGACCCGGTCTCCCGCCCGTGCATCCGCACCGCGTTCGTCCTCTACGGCGCCATCCTCGACGCCGTGCGTGACGACGGGTACGCCGTGCTGCACCGCCGCGCCGTCGTCTCCCGCCGACGCCGCGCGGCCACCGCCCTCGGCGGTCTGGCCCGTCTCGTCGCCGCTCGCGCCACCGTCCGGCCGCCCGGTGTGCGGCGTGGCGGAGTGCCGCACTACGCGCAGGAGGAGACCCCATGACCCAGGAGGCCCGCCGTCCCCCGCGCCTTCCGCTCCGGCTGCGCCGCAGACCCGAGCCGTGGGATCGCCAGCGCCCCACCTGGCGCGACGCCAAACCCGCGCGCATCGCCGAGGCCGTCAAGGCCGCACTCGCGCGACCGTCCGGCAATTGGTTCGTCCTCGGCGCGGCCCGCGACATCGGTGCGGACCGTGCCGTCGGCCGTACTGTCGCCGGGATCGAGGTGGTCGCCTGGCGGGACGCCGCAGGCCGCCTGCTCGCGGGCCCCGGGGCGTGCCCGCACCTCGGCGCGCCCCTCGCTCAGGGGCCCGTGCGCTGTGGCATCCTCCGCTGCCGGTGGCACGGACTCCCCCTGGACGGTGCTCCGTTCGCCGGCTGGGAGCCGTTCCCTGCCTACGACGACGGACTGCTGGCCTGGGTACGGCTCGACGAGGCGGGCGGTGAACGCCCGCTGCCACAGCCCGTGCTCCCCGCCCGGCCGAAGGCGGCGGGCGCCGTCGCCACCGTCTACACCGCCACCGGCTGCTGTGAACCCGAGGACGTGGTGGCCAACCGCCTCGATCCCTGGCACGGTGCCTGGTTCCACCCCTACTCCTTCGTCGACCTCACCGTGCTCGACGCCCCGGCGGAGCACGGCGGGAAACCGTCCGACGGCCTCACCGTCGAGGTCTCCTTCAAGGTCGCCGGACGTGCGGTGGTGCCGGTCACGGCGCTGTTCACCGCCCCCGGGCCCCGTACGGTGGTGATGCGGATCCTGGCAGGCGAAGGACAGGGGTCCGTGGTGGAAACCCATGCCACGCCCCTGGGCCCGGACGACCGGGGACGCCCGCGCACCGCGGTCGTCGAAGCGATCGTCGCCACCTCCGGGCGCCCCGGATTCGCCCTGGCGCGTGCGGCCGCGCCCGCCCTGCGTCCGCTGATGCGCGCCGCCGCGCGACGGCTGTGGCGGGACGATCTGGCCTACGCCGAGCGCCGCTGGGAACTGCGCAGCAGCGGACGCCATCCGGGCTGACACCAGCCGATGCCCGTGCCGGTGTGGGTCCGGATGGCGCGCCCCGGTCACCACCCGGCCCGCCGGGCCGCCCACCGCAGGGCCGCCGACCGCCCCCGGTCCGGCACGGTCCACAGGGTCTGGCCGCGTACGCCCCAGCGCGCCAGCAGCGCATTGGCCGCGAGGAACCCGGTCGTCGCGGCCCGCTCCATCAGCGCCACCGGGAACGAGGTCCGCACCGTGTCGCCCGCGACCACCACCCGGGGGTCGGGGGTGCGCACGGTGGGCCGGTCGTCGAAGCCGCCCACCGGGAACAGCGGACAGTCCGCGCGCCACTCATCACGCCGGTCGATGATCCTGACCCCATGGGTCTCCGGATAGACGGCGCTCAACTGCCGTACCAGACTCTGCTGTTCGCGCTCCCGGTCGGCTCCCGGAGCGACGGCGTAGGCGTGCAGTTCGAGCACCGAGCCGCCGGTGCGGGCGGACCAGCGGGCCGCCTCGCCTTCCCAGCGCTCCAGCACGCTGACATTGTCCAGCGAGCCGAAACCGCTGGTGCCCAGGAAGCCGGGCCGGTCGGCGGAGACCCGCCGCTCCAGCCACAGCCGGGACACAAGGAAGGGCGGCGCGGTCCGCAGCCGCCCGATCCGCGCCCGCCAGGCGGCGTCCCCCAACTCGGGTGAGGCGGCGACGAGGCGGCGCAGTCCGCCCGGGTCCAGCGCCAGCACCACCGCGTCGAACCGGCGGTCCGCGCCCTCCCCGGCGACGCGCACCCCACCGCCCGCCACCGGCTCGACCCGCGTCACCTCCGTGTCCGTGCACAGGTGGACGCCGTGCCCCGCGAGATACCGGCCGAGGGGGTGCCACAGTGCCTGCGGGAACGGCTCGTCGGGCACATCGAACAGCAGCCCTTCACTGGAGCCGAGGAAATAGATGTGGAACATCAGCACCAGCTCCGCGGCCGACAGTTCGCGCGGGTCCGCGAAGAAGCTCCGGGAGAACACCTCGAACGCGAGATGACGCGCGGCCTCGGGAAAGCGGATACGGGAGAGGAAGTCCCAGGCACTGATGCGGTCCAGCCGCTGATAGACCTGCGGGACCCGTACGTCCAGCAGGGGCAGGGCGGCGCCGGGGCGCATCCGTACCAGGTCCCGCCAGGTGAAGGTGGGGCTGAGCGCCACAAAGCCCAGTGCGCTCCAGGGCGGTGTCCGGGGCACCCGCGCGAAGCTGTCCCGCATGCCCGACCGGTGGTGCAGCGGGTAGTCGGGCAGCCGTCTGAGCATCCCCAGCCCCGGGTCGACCCGGCACAGCAGCCCCCGCAGGTTGTAGTACTGGGGAAAGAACGCATGGAACCCGCGGCTCATGGTCGCCGTCGAGCCGTCGGCGAGCCGCACGGGCCAGCCCGCCAGCCGTCCGCCGAGGACCCCGGCACGTTCGTACAGGGTCACCCGCACCCCGCGCTCGGCTAGCGCGGTCGCGGCGGAGAGGCCCGCGATACCGCCGCCGATCACCGCCACCTCCGGACCGCCGTCCGCCGCCCGCTCCCGCCCCGGTGGCCCCGGCACCGTCCGGGCCCGCCGGTCGCGTCCGCGTCGCGCGGCCCCGCCGTTGTCGCGTCGAGGTGTCATGCCCCCTCCTCGTGGGCGCCGGCCGTGGCCGCGACGAAGGTGTGGGTGATGCCGGTCTGCCAGCCGGGCAGCGGCAGGGCCCGCACCTGCCGGAAGCCCGCCCGGCGCAGCCGCCCGGTGAACTCCGCGGCGGTGTCGAACGCGAGGACGCTGCGCCACAGATGGCGGTACAGCCCGGCGTCGCCCGCGAGCCGCCCGGCCGGCCGCAGGATTCCGGTGCACACCGCCGTCCACACGGCGCGCGGCACCGCACCGCCGGTCAGGGTGTACTCATGAACGGCCAGCCGCCCGCCCGGAGTCAGCGCCTCCCGTACCGCCCCGAGGACCGCATCCGGGTCCGTGACATTGCGGAAGAGGTACGCGGCGAAGACGGCGTCGAAGCCACCGGTCACCCCGGCGTCGGCCAGTCGTTCCACCGGCGCGTGCACGAAGGAGACCCCGCGCGGCCAGGGCTTGGCGGCGGCGCGCGCCAGCATGCCGGCCGAGGCGTCGACGGCGACGATCTCGGCGTGCGGGGCGAGGGCGAGCAGCGCCGCCGTCGAGGCGCCGGTGCCGCACCCCAGATCCAGCACGCGCAGTCCACGGCCTTCGTCGGGCAGGCCCAACCGCCTTACGGAGCGGCGCAGTTGACCGTGATAGCCGGGGTTCACCGCGACCAGCCGGTCATAAGTGCGGGACGCGTGGTCGAAGGCGGCGGACAGCTCGCCATCGTGCAGCAGTGCCATGGATGTCTCTCCTCCGGTCCGGGGCGCATGAGCGGGCGGGGTCACCGCACGGCGGTGCGGCGTGGCAGCAGCGGGAGTTCGGCGACGGTGCGGAGCATGGGCAGCACCGGGGTGCGCAGACCGATGGTGACGTCCTCCCACAGACGGGAGCGGCCGTCGAGGAAGCGCAGCAGCCGCTCCATCGGCACCGTGCGGAACAGCCCGGTGAAGAACTCGGCGCCGTCCACCCGCCCGCTGTCCAGCGCACGCAGCAGCACGGCGTCCATGGCCCGGTGCCAGGCGGTGTGCGGGGGAGGGGTGACCGGTGGCCGGCCGGCCAGCAGCGCGGCCGCGATGAGCGCCGTCTGCCGTTGTACGGAAGCGAAGGTGTACCCGGTCGACGGACGGGTGGCGCCCCCCGCGGTCCCGATGCGGAACACCGCGCGGCCCGCCCGGCGCGGAAAGCGGCCGTCGGTCATCGGGATCGCGCCCTGCTCGGCAGCCGTGACACGGAACGCGCCCAGCCGCAGCACCTGCCCGGTGTAGTGGCGCAAGGCCCGTTCGTAGACAGCGGTGTCCACGGTGCGGCGGGAGAACTCCGTGTACTCCACCAGCGCGGCACAGTCGCTGAGCGGCAGGACGTACCCGAAGGACAGACCATGGCTGGGCTGCGGGGTGCGGAAGTCCATCAGATCCGCGGTCGTGGGATCGAACTCCGGGCGCCGGGTGCGGACGAACCAGCCGCGGAAGTGCTGCTGGAGGGTGGTCCGCGCCGGAGGGAGCCGCCCGGCCGGCCGGGAGTCGAAGACCCAGCGGGCCCGCAGGGTCACCGGCCGCCCCGCCGCGTCGCGCCCGCGCACCTCTGCCCCGCCGGACACGTCCCGTACGGACTCCACCGTCGCCTCGGCCCGGACCACGGCATCCTGTTCGGCGAGCCGGTCGTCCACCAGGGCCTCGAAGTCACGCGACCGCAGCATCTTGTACCGGAAGGGCTCGGGCCGCCCCGCCGTCGCCTCCCCGCCGGGCCCGTGCACCCGCAGCCGTTCCCACGACGCGGTCAGGGCGTCGTCGAAGGCGCCGCCCGGTGCCTCCCAGTAACACCAGGTCCGCTCCTGGGGGGTGAGCGGTCCGGGCGGTGCGTCGACGAGCACCACCCGCAGCGGCCGGCCGCCGGCCGCCGGCGCACACAGCCGGTAGGCGAGCGACAGCCCGGCCGCACCCGCGCCCACGATGACGGCATCCGCGTCCCGCACGCCCAGTCCTCTCGCCGCCTCGGTGCCCCCGCGGTGATCCTTGCGTAGTCCCGGCCCGTCAGGCGGTATCCGACGCGCGGGAATCCGGGGGGCCGTGGCGTACGAACCGTGGTGACCGCCCCGGGTGCGCTGCCCGACGGGGTGTCCGCGAGAATCCTCTCCCGACCAATCCAGGTGTCGCACGGCGCCGAATCACTCGTGACCACGTCACAGTCCGGAGGTGTCCATGCCCGTCGCAGCCCGCGGCGACCGGTCCCCAGCGCCCCATACCGGTGCGCTGGAATCACTGCTCGACCGCGTCTCCCGCGGCGATCAGTACGCGTTCGAGAATCTCTACACGGCGGTGGCCGGCTCCGTACTGGGCCTGGTGCGCCGGGTGGTACGGGATCCGGCGCAGTCCGAGGAGGTCGCGCAGGAGGTGCTGATCGAGGTGTGGCGGTCCGCGGCCCGCTTCGACGCGCGGCAGGGCAGCGCCATGGCCTGGATCATGACGCTGGCTCATCGTCGGGCGGTGGACCGGGTGCGCTCCGTTCAGGCGGCGGCCGACCGTGACCAGCGGGCCGGGGTGGGTGCCTACACCGCCCCCTTCGACGAGGTCAGCGAGCAGGTCGAGCGGCGGCTGGAGCGTGAGCAGGTGCGCCGCTGCCTGGCGCAACTGACCGACCTGCAAAGGGAGTCGGTGACACTCGCCTACTACCGCGGCTACACCTACCGGGAGACCGCCGACCTGCTGGGCGCGGCGCTGGGCACGGTCAAGACACGACTGCGGGACGGCCTCATCCGGCTCCGCGACTGCCTGGGGGTGTCGGCATGAGCACCGTCGATCTGCACACACTGACCGGCGCCTACGCACTGGGCGCGCTGTCCGAGCACGAGTCCGCCGAGTTCACCCGCCACCTGGCGCAGTGTCAGGCCTGCACCCGGGAGGTGCGGGAACTGCAGGAAACCGCGGCCCGGCTGGCCCTGGCCGTGGCCGAGGTGCCCCCGGCAGATCTGCGCACCCGGGTGATGGCCGCCCTGCCCGAGGTCCGGCAACTGCCGCCGAGGGGGCGCCACGCGACCGCGCCCGTGGTCCCGCTGCGCCGGGGACTGCGGCACCGGCTGCCCTATCTCGCGGCCGCCGCCTGCCTGGTCGTCGCCGCGATCGCCGGCGGGCTGGCCGTCACCGCCCGGAACGACGCCGACCAGCAGCGGGACCGTACGGCCCGCGCTGAGCAGCAGGCGGCCGCGGTCAGCGCTCTGATGGCCGCCCCGGACGCCACCTTCCACACCACGGCGCTCAAGGGCGGCGGCAGCGGAACGGTCGTCGCCTCCAAGAGGAGGGGACAGACCGCGTTCCTCTACCACGGCCTGCCGAAGCTGTCCGGTCAGCGGGTGTACGAGCTCTGGTACAGCCGCAACGGCGCCATGGAGCCCGCCGGGCTCGTCGAGACCGGCAGCTCCTCCGGCGCGATGCTGCTGACCGGCGGGCCCGAGGGCGCGGACGGGGTAGGCGTCACGGCGGAACCCGCGGGCGGCTCCAGCCGGCCCACCACCCCGCCGCTGGCCGTCCTCCGGGTGTGAGCCCCGGCACCCACCGCAGCTGACACCGCCGGCCGCCGGCCCACCACGGGCCGGCGGCCGGCTCGGCATACCCGGACACCGGAGCCCACCAGCCCGCATTGCGGTTCGGAACATCACGACCAATCCGCGCCGCCCCGGGCACCGAATCCCTCCTGAGCGGGCCGCCGCAACCGCAACGCGGCCCGCCCCGAGGCGAGGAGGCACATGACCGTGGAGCGTCGACGGATCGCCGTGGTCGGCGGCGGGGTGGCGGGACTCACCGCCGCCTACGTACTGCAGCAGGGCGGCTGTGCGGTGTCGCTGTACGAGGCGGAGGACCGCCTCGGCGGCCACGCCCACACTCACGACAGGGCTTCGGAAGACGGCCGGGTGATACGGGTCGACACCGGGTTCATCGTCCACAACGAGCGCACCTATCCGCTGCTGCTGCGGCTGTTCCGCGAACTCGGGGTGACCACCCAGGACTCCGAGATGAGCATGTCCGTACGGTGCGAGGGCTGCGGTCTGGAGTACGCCGGTGCCCGCGGGCCGGCCGGACTGTTCGCCCAGCCGCGCAGCGCCCTGCGGGGCCGCTATCTGCGGATGCTGACCGAGATCCGCGCCTTCCACCGCGCCGCGCGCACCACGCTCGCCACCGACCGCGGCGACACCCTCACCCTCGGCAGGTTCCTGACCCGGTGCGGCTTCTCCCGGTACTTCGTCACCCACTTCGTCACCCCGCTGGTCTCCGCGGTGTGGTCCTGCGCCCCCACGACCGCCATGCAGTACCCGGCCGTCTACCTGTTCCGCTTCCTTGAGCACCACGGTCTGCTGTCGGTCGGCGGCTCGCCCCGGTGGAAGACGGTCACCGGCGGCTCGGTGGAGTACGTCAGCCGGGTCGGCAAGCAGCTCACGACCGTCCACACCGGCACCCCGGTCCGTACGGTGCACCGCGCACCCGACCGGGCCCGGATCGTCACCGGGGACGGCACGGAGCGCACCTACGACGCGGTGGTGGTGGCCGTCCACCCCGACCAGGCACTGCGGATGCTCGCCGAACCCACCGGCGACGAACGGCAGATCCTGAGCGCGTTCCCCTACTCGCGCAACACCACCGTGCTCCACAGCGACACCGCCCTGCTGCCGCGGGCCCGCGGGGCGCGCGCCTCGTGGAACTACCTGATGGCCTCCTGCACCACTCCTGCGGACGAGGTGCAGGTCAGCTACCACATGAACCGGCTGCAACGGCTGGACACCCCGGAGGACTTCATCGTCACCCTCAACGCCGCCGACCGCATCGACGGTGACCGGGTCCTGGCGCGGATGGTGTACGAACACCCCCTCTACACACCGGAGTCGGTCGCCGCCCAACAGCGGCTGCCGCAGCTGAACACGGCGGTCACCGCCTTCGCGGGTGCCTACCACGGCTGGGGCTTCCACGAGGACGGCTGCCGCTCCGGCGTCCAGGCGGCCGCGGCCCTGGGGGTGCGCTGGTGACACCCGGTACGGCCGCCCCGGCCACCGCCTCCGCCACCGGCACCCCCGCCCTCTACGAGTGCCTGGTCTCCCACGCCCGTACGGCGCCGGTGCGGCACTCCCTGCGCCACCGGACCTATATGTGGCTGGTCGACCTCGACCACCCGCCACGGCTCCCCGCCGCGCTGCGCCCACTGGCCCGGTTCGACCCCCGGGACCACTTCGCCGGCACCGCGCCGACCCTCCGGGCCGGACTGGAACGGTTCCTGACGAGCCACGGCATAGAGCTGGACGGCGGGCGGGTGCTGATGCTCGCGCACGCCCGGGTCCTGGGCCATGTCTTCAACCCGCTGACCCTCTACTGGTGCCACGACCGGCACGACGAGCCCGTCTGCGTCGTCGCCGAGGTGCACAACACCTACGGCGAGCGCCACTGCTACCTGCTGCGCACCGACGCACAGGGCCGCGCGGAGGTCGCCAAGGACTTCTACGTCTCGCCGTTCTTCCCGGTCGACGGCGCCTACCGGATGCGCCTGCCCGAACCGGCCGGACGGCTCGACCTGACGGTAGCGCTGCGCCGCGGCGCCACCCGGCCGTTCACCGCGACCGTGCGCGGCACCCGCCGGCCCGCGACCGCCGGGCGGCTGCTGGCCGCGGCGCTGCGCCATCCCTGGTCCACGGCCGCCGTCTCCGCCGGCATCCGCCGGCACGGCATCGCCCTGTTCCTGCGCGGGCTGCCCGTCCAGCCCCGTCCCCACCACCGCATCCAGGAAGGCATGAAGTGAAGACTTCCGTCTCGGACCGCACCGCATCCTCTGCCGCCGCCGGGCCCGCTGCTGCCGCCCCGGCCGCCGCGCTCGCGACGGACCGCCCCCGGGCGGACGCGGCCAGGTGGCCCGATGTGGCGCACGGTCCGCGCGGTTCGGCGACACGCACCGCCGTGACCCGGCTGCTCGTTCAACGGGCACTGGCCGCCCTGCCGTTGCGGACCGCACTCGGGGACGCTCCCGTCACGGGCGACGAGGGGCCCCTGGTGCGGGTGCACGACCCGGAGGCGTTCTTCCGGCGGATCGGAACCGACGGGCTGATCGGCTTCGGCGAGTCCTACATGGCGGGGGAGTGGGAGGCGGACGACCTGGTCGGCGCGCTGACCGTCCTCGCCTCCCACCTCACCTCGCTGGTACCCCGTCCGCTGCAGCGGCTCCGGGGCACCTGGGCGCGCCGTCGGCCCAGCGGACAGCGCAACACCCTGGAGGGCGCCCGGCAGAACGTCCACCGGCACTACGACCTGTCGAACGACCTGTTCGCGCTCTTCCTGGACCCGACCATGACGTACTCCTCGGCCGTCTTCCGGAAGCGTCCGGTCGTATGGAGCGACCTGGCCGACGCCCAGCACCGCAAGATCGACCGGCTGCTGGACCTGGCCGGCGTCGGCGACGGCACCCGTCTGCTGGAGATCGGCACCGGCTGGGGAGAACTGGCCCTGCGCGCCGCCGCCCGTGGCGCCCGCGTCGTCTCGGTGACCCTGTCACAGGAGCAGCGCGACCTCGCCACATCGCGTATCGCGCAGGCCGGACACGCGGACCGGGTCTCGGTCGAGCTGTGTGACTACCGGCAGGTGACCGGCCGCTACGACGCCGTGGTGAGCGTGGAGATGATCGAGGCCGTCGGCGCGGACTACTGGCCCGTCTACTTCGACACCCTCGAACGCCTGCTGCTGCCGGGCGGCCGGATCGCACTCCAGGCCATCACCATGCCGCACGCGCGGATGCTCGCCACCCGCACCACCTACACCTGGATCCACAAGTACATCTTCCCCGGCGGCCTCATCCCGTCCGTCGAGGCCATCGCGCAGCACACGGCGGCCGCCGGCCTGCGGATGCGGGAGAACGACGGATACGGCGGCCACTATGCCGAGACGCTGCGGCTGTGGCGCGAACGCTTCACCCAACGGTCCGCCGAGGTGGACGCGTTGGGCTTCGACCCGGTCTTCCGCCGTATGTGGGAGTTCTACCTGGCCTACTCCGAGGCCGGATTCCGCGCCGGCTACCTGGACGTCCGCCAGCTGCTCCTCACCCGGGCCACCACGACGGCGCGGGACGGAGGCCTCCGGTGACACGGGCCGCGGACCGCCTCGCCGCACTGCTCGCCGGCCACTTCGCGGGGAACCTGCCGGTGCGGCTGCGGGCCTGGGACGGCAGCGAGGCCGGGCCGCCGGACGCGCCGGTCGTGGTCCTGCGTTCGCGGCGGGCGCTGCGCCGCCTGGTGTGGCAGCCCGGTGAACTCGGACTGGCACAGGCCTACATCGCGGGCGATCTCGACATCGACGGCGATCTGGCCGACGGGCTGAGCAGAGTGTGGCGGTCGCTGCGCGCGGGTGGCCCGGCCGCCGCCGCTCCGCCCGGCCCGCGCCGGCTGACCGGAATGGCCGTCACCGCACTGCGGCTCGGTGCGCTGGGCCCGCGCCCGCCCGCGCCCGGAGCCCCGCGGGCACGGCTGCGGGGCACCCTCCACAGCAGCGCCCGCGACCGGGCGGCCATCAGTCATCACTACGACCTCTCCAACGACTGGTATGCGCTGCTGCTGGACGAGTCCATGGCCTACTCCTGCGGCTACTGGGCACGCCCCGACGACCCGTCCTACGGACTCGCCGACGCCCAGCGGGACAAGCTGGACCTGATCTGCCGCAAGCTGGGCCTCGGCCCCGGCGCCCGACTGCTGGACATCGGCTGCGGCTGGGGGAGCCTGTCGCTGTACGCGGCACGGGAGTTCGGGGCTCGGGTCACCGCGGTCACCCTCTCCCGCGAACAGCATGCCCATGTCACCGCCCGTATCGAGGCGGAGGGCCTGGGCGATCTGGTCGAGGCCGAACTCCGGCACTACCGGCAGATCAGGGGAGGCGGCTATGACGCGGTGTGCGCGATCGAGATGGGTGAGCATGTGGGCGACGCCCAGTACCCGGCGTTCGCCGCCCGGCTGCATGCGCTGCTGTGCCCCCAGGGACGGGCGTTGATCCAGCAGATGTCCCGGGGCTCCGCCGCGCCCGGAGGCGGTGCGTTCATCGAGTCCTACATCGCCCCCGACATGCATATGCGCCCGCTGGGCGAGACCATCGGCCTGCTGGAGGCCGGCGGGCTGGAGGTGCGGTCCGTCGAAGCGCTGCGGGAACACTACGCACGGACCATCGCCGCCTGGTACCGCACCCTGGAGACCCGCTGGGAGGAGTTCGTGGCGCTCGCGGGCGAACCGACCGCCCGGGTGTGGCGGCTGTATCTTGCCGGCAGCGGACTCGCGTTCACCGAGCGCCGGATGGGCGTCGACCAGATCCTCGCCGTACGCCCCACACCGGAAGGCGAGGCAGCGATGCCGCCGACGCCGGACGGCTGGTCCGTGGGGGGAGCCCGGCGGTGACCGGATTCCCCTGGGCGGCGTTCGCCGCCAACCTCGCGGTGGCGGCCGGGGCGGCGGGCTCCGTCATGCTTCTCACGTTCGCCGTGGCCCGGGTCAAGGGCGTGCACCGGCTGGTGGACACCGCCTGGGGAGCGGCGTTCGCCGCGGTGACCCTGGCCACATATGGGATGTCGGCCGGCCACGGTGACGACGGCCGGCGGCTCCTGGTCACCCTGGCCACGGTGCTGTGGGGGCTGCGGCTGTCCGTCCATATCGCCTGGCGGGGACGAGGGCACGGCGAGGACCCCCGCTATGAACGCCTGCTCGCCAGGGCCCCCGGCAGCCGAGACGCCTACGCCCTGCGCATGGTGTACCTGCTGCAGGGCGCCCTGGTGTGGCTGGTCTCCCTCCCGGTGCAGGTGGCTCAGTACGTGCCGGTGCCGCTGGGCGCGGGCGCCGTCGCCGGCGCTCTCCTGTGGGCGGCCGGCTTCGCTTTCGAGAGCATCGGGGACTTCCAGCTCGCCCGCTTCAAGGCCGATCCGGCGCACCGCGGCCGGGTCATGGACCGCGGACTGTGGGGCTGGAGCCGGCACCCCAACTATTTCGGTGACTTCCTCGTGTGGTGGGGACTGTTCCTGCTGGCCTGCGGCACCGGGCAGAGCGCCGCGCTTGCCGTGGTCTCACCGCTGGTGATGTCCTTGCTGCTGACGTACGGCAGCGGTAAGCGGCTGCTGGAGAACCAACTGGCCGACCGCCCCGGCTACGCCGCCTACCGGGCCCGCACCAGCGGTTTCGTGCCGCTGCCACCCCGTCGACGCCCCCACACGGAGGACCCCCGCCCATGACCACAGGACCGGCCCGCACCACCGGCCCCGGCAGCGACGGACAGCGGGTCCCGCACCGGGCGCTGGTGGTCCACCGCGGCCCGGACACTCCGCGGGCGGCGGTGCTCCTGCTGCACGGAGGGCGGGCCGACGGTCCCGGCCCGCCGCCGCGGCTCAACCTCCCCGCGCTGCGGATGCGGCCGTTCGGATCCGCGATGTCCCGGGCCCTGCGCGGACGGGAGGTGCTGCTCGCGTCGGTGCGCTACCGCTGCCGCGGGTGGAACGGGCCGCGGGCGGACGCCGCCTCGGACGCCCGTCAGGCCCTGGACGAGCTGGCCGCGCGGGCCGCGGACATCCCGGTCGTGCTCGTCGGCCACTCCATGGGCGGCCGGGCCGCTCTGCTCACCGGCGGCCATCCGGCGGTCCGCGGCATCGTCGCCCTCGCCCCGTGGTGTCCGCCCGACGAACCCGTCGCCCATCTGCGTGACCGGACCCTGGTGCTGCTGCACGACGCGGACGACCGGGTCACCGACGCCGAGGGCTCCTGGCTCCTCGCCGACCGGGCCCGGCAGGCGGGTGCCCGGGCCCACACCGTCGCCATGCCGCGCGGCGGACACACCATGCTGCGTGGCGCTCGTCACTGGCACCGGCTGACCGTGGACCTCGTCGCCGCCCTCCTGGACGGCACGCCCTTGCCCGAAGCGGCCGACGGGGTGCGCCCGGCGTAGTCGCCCAGGAGGCACATCCGCCCCATGACGTGCAGTCAGCCCCGCCCGTTCGGGCGGGGCATGAGGCGTTTCCGGGCCCGTTTGCCTACTCGGTGGCACATCACGGAAACAGTGCGTACGCGCTCGCCGCTTTTCAGTCAAGAGGAACACTGGAAACGAGCAAAAGAGGCAACTAACTGACCAGATTGTCGCGTCTTCCGTGCAGAGTCATAAGTAGGGGCTTTCCACCCCTGCCCCGTGCCAAGGGCTCGGAAACCGGTCTTTGAAGGAGATGGAATGCGACCGTTTGCGTTGAGCTACGCCCGTCCGGCGGCGAAGTCATCGACCAGTACGCCGTACAGCTACGACGCCACGCGGCAACTCAACGTCCTGCCGGACGGGCGACCGGCGACCTGCAGCCGGGCGGTACTGCTGGCCACCGGCACCACCGCCTCCACCGCCGGCTCCAAGACCCACTTCGACGACTGAGCGCCATGACCGTCCTGGTCCTGACCTGCGAGGAAGATTTGACGGCGGACATCGTGGTGTCGACGCTGCAGGACCTCGGTGTCCCGCTCGTCCGCCTCGACCCCGCCGACCTGCCCGGGAGGGTCTCCCTGTCGGCGGAGTACACGGGGGGCGACTTCCACGGATATCTGAAGTCCGGCGAACGCATGGTGAGCCTGAGCAGTCTGCGCTCGGTATGGGTCCGCCGGCCCGGTACCCCTGGGGCACGCACCGCGGAACAGTCCGCCTGGATCACGGCCGAGGCCGAGCAGGCGCTTTACGGCATGCTGACCTCCACTCAGGCGCGCTGGATGAACCATCCCGTGGCGTCCGCGCAGGCGCGCTACAAGCCCTGGCAGTTGCATCTCGCCCACCGGAGCGGCTTTCTCGTGCCCGCCACCCTGCTCACCACGTTCCCCTCGATGGCCCGGCAGTTCGCCGCCGCCCACCAGGACCTGGTGGTGAAATCGGTGAGCGGAAAGCACCCCGGCGATCCGCCGATGGTGCTGCCCACCACGCGTATCAGCCCGGACACGGACTTCTCGGGGGTGGCGGGCGGGCCGACCCTGCTCCAGCAGCACATCCCCAAGGAGGCCGATATCCGGCTCACCTGTGTCGGTGACCATCTCTTCGCCGCCCGTAAGAAAGCCGATCCGGAAGAAGTGGACAGCCGCTTCACCCACCACGGCACCTGGGAGCCCGTCGAGGTGCCCGACGCCGTCCAGCGAGGCGTGAATTCCTATATGACTGCCGCTCAACTTGCCTACGGTGCTTTTGATTTCGCCGAGGACCCGGACGGCGCCTGGTGGTTCCTGGAATGCAACCAGGGCGGCCAGTTCGGCTTCATCCAGCTGGAGACCGACCAGCCCATCGCCCAGGCCATCGCCACCTGGCTCGCCGTGGAACCCTGATCCCGGAGCGGCGGTCGACCGGCACCCCCGTACTTCTGCCGCCTTCCGGCTATTTGCTCAACACGTTCGCGATCACGATGAGCAGACCGATCATCACGTCCACGCAACCGACCCGAAAGGACGCCCCCCAGCGCCGCTCCGCCACCCGGGCCGCCCATACCCCCCAACCGAACAGCGCGACCAGATTGAGGCCCAGTGCGACCTCGATCGCGCTCTCCTCGCCCCACCACCCCAGGTGTGCGCCGAACAGCGCGGCCATGGTGGGCAGCATCGCGGCCACCAGCGGCCACTCCGACAGCATCGAACGCACCGCGCTCGCGGTGACCTGCCTGTCGTCGCTCGTCCGGTGCGCGATGGAGTGCGCATAGCCATGTGCCGCGGCCGATGCCACGGCCGTCAGGGCCACCCACAGCGCGTCGTAGCCGGGGTCCGGCGGCCTGCCTTCATGGCCCAGCGCCGCCGCCAGAGCGCTGGCGAGCACCGAGCCGTACACCCCGCCGAACAGCAGTCGCTGCAACGGCTCCCCGCGTCGGGCAGGCGGCTGCACGGGTACGCTGCGGCTTTCTGACAAGGCGCCACCTCACAGGACCGACGGGCTTCCCCGCTTCGGGATGAACATCCGAGATGTAGCAGCCCCTGGTACCGATCCGTCCGAAGCGACGCCGACAGGCCCGGCGATTTACCTCCGCGCGATGCGCCGCACCGCCGCACTGCCGCGCCGCCGTACCTCCGCGCCGTACGAGCCGCGGTCAGGCGTGCAGCGTCAGAGCCGGGTGCGTCCCGTTCAGGTAGTGGTCACCGATGTCACGGAGTCCGTGGGTGGGGGAGGCCTGGGCCGTCAGCACGCGTGTGTTGCGCCAGAACCTGTCGAAACCCAAGGGGTCGGCCGCGGAGTCGGCGCCCTGGGTGAGTTCCAGGATGCGGGTGGTGAGGTGCATCGCGGAGCGGCTGGTGACGGCCTCGGCCGCGGCGACCAGCACCGCGATCTCGGCGCGTTGGTCGACCCCGAGCTCCGGCCCCGCGAGCAGCCCCCTCGCCAGGGCTTCCGACGCCGACTCGACCACGGCCGCGGCGGTGTGGGCGTCGGTCACCAATTCCCCGTACGCGAGGAGGAGATAGGGGTCCGCGTCCGGGCGGTCCGGGTAGGTGCCGTCGTCCCGCCCGGTGACCGGCCGGCTGCGGGGTGCGGATCGGGTGATGTCCCGCGCCTCGGCCAGCGCTCCTTCGGCGATCCCCAGGCCGACGTGGACGAGGGCGAGCCGGAGCGCCAGGGGGGCGAGCGTGGTGAACGGGGCGAGCGCGTGCTCATCGTGCGGGACCGCGCCGAGCACCTGGTCCGCGGGGACCGGGACACCGTCGAAGCTGATCCGGCCGGCCGCGGAGAGCCGCTGGCCGAGGCGGTCGTGCTCGGGGTCGGCCGTCACACCCGGGTGGGCCGGGTCGGCACAGACCACCAGGGACTCGCCGGTAGCGGTGCAGACCGCGCCGAGCACCAGCCGGTCGGCGACGGTCACACCCGCGGCGAACGACTGGCATCCGTTGAGGAGGTACCCGCCTTCGGCCGGGGTGAGGGTGAGATCGGGGCCGGTCGCCGGCTCCGTGTCCGGGAGGTCGATACCGCCGCCCCAGAGCCACTGCTCGGCGCTCGCCCGGCGTTCGAGTCCGTCGGCCCGTTCCGGCGTGCCGAAGAACCGTGCGCTCCACGACAACACATAGTGGCGGCCCAGCAGTTCGCCGATGGAACCGTCCGCTGCTGAGATCTCCCGGATGACCGCGCAGGCGGTGCGCCAGTCGGTGCCCCGCCGGGCGGGGCCGGGGGGTGTCAGCAGCGCGGGCAGCCCTGCCTCGCGCAGCCGGGCGAGCTCGTCGAACGGGGGCTTGCCCGCCCGGTCGCGGACGAGGGCGTCGACCGCGAGATCATCGGCGACCTCACGGGTGACGCGCCGCCAGATCTCGTCGTCGGTACCGTGCTTGACCTGCGGGGAAGCGGGCTGCGCGGGGGACTTCTCGGGCGTGGTGGCCTGGCCCGTCCGGTCGGCCGCGTCCGGTGCGGGGGTGGACAACGGACCACCGGCCGACGGGACGGAACGCGTCGGTGTGCGCACGCCGACCTCCTGGCTTCCCTAGTTTTCCCACTGGGTTGATAGGGAAAGAATCGCTTCCGGACTGCGGGCGGATCAAGGGGCGTTCAAGGGGTGGACAGCCTCGTCTTGGCATCCGGACCGTCGTCATCCGGGGAGGGCGGCCCGGCATGCCCCGATCCCTGGGAATCTACGGATTCGTCCAGGAATCGGGGTTCTCGGTCAGCTCCGCCACCTGCGGCGGCAGCTCAGCGGAGGCGACATCGGCCAGTGACACGCCGTCGAGGATCTCGCGGACGTTCGCCCGCAGCGCGATCCACAGCGGCAGCAGTGACCGGGCGGCACCGGTGTAGGACAGCTCCGGCGGCCGGACTCCGCGTACCGACACCAGCGGCCCGTCCACGACCCGGATGACATCCGCGATGCTGATCGCCTCCGCGGGCTTGGCCAGCCGGTATCCGCCGTTGCCGCCCCGCCGGCTCTGCACCAGTCCGCCCCGGCGCATGTCGTTGAGGATGCCTTCGAGGAACTTGTGCGGAATGTCCTGGGCCTGGGCGATGGCCTCTGCCTTGAGCGGCCCCGCATCCCGGGCATCAGCGAGTTGCAGCGCGGCACGCACGGCATAGTCCGCTCTGGCTGAGATCCGCATGCCCCGCATTATCCCGCAAGGAACTCGGCGCGGATCCGCCGGGTGCACCGGCGTCCGCCGTCCGGCACTCCTCAGTCGTCCGGTTGCGAGCCCGGACGACCGGACGGACGCTCGACATACGGCATCGACTCCGAGGTGAGTGTCGTGGCAGACAAAGGCGCGCCGATATCCGTCACCCAGCCATCCACCCTGGAGACGCGCGGGCCGGGCAGCGTGAAGGTGGCCCTCGACATCAATGGCGTCTCCCGGGTCCTGAACCTGGAGCCACGGGTGAGCCTGCTGGACGCGCTGCGTGAGCAGATGGCCCTCACCGGTTCCAAAAAGGGCTGTGACCAGGGAACCTGCGGGGCGTGCACGGTCTGGGTCGACGGGCGCAGAGTGCTGTCCTGTCTGACCCTGGCCATCAGCTGCGAAGGCCGGGAAGTGACCACCATCGAGGGCCTCGCCGAGGGCGATGAGCTGCACCCGATGCAACGCGCCTTTCTCGAACACGACGCCTTCCAGTGCGGGTACTGCACGCCCGGACAGATCATGTCGGCCGTGGCGCTGCTGAACGAGGGGCATGCCGGGACCGACGGCGAGATCGCCGAGTGGATGAGCGGCAACATCTGCCGATGCGCGGCTTATCCCCATATCCGCTCCGCGATTCGCGAGATGCGGGACCGGAAGACAGGACAGTGATGTGCGTGCCATCAGCTACACCCGCGCGACGGACGTGCACAGCGCCGTCGCGGCGGTGACGAGTGACCCCGGGAGTTCCTTCCTCGCGGGCGGCACCACGGAAGTCGATCTGCTGCGGCTGGATGTGCTGCGACCGCATCGTCTGGTGGACATCAACCGGCTGCCGCTGACCGGCGTCGAGGACCGTTCCGACGGGGGGCTGCTCATCGGTGCGCTGGCCCGGATGAGCGAGGTCGCGGAGGACCGCGCGGTCGTGGAGCGCTTCCCGATGCTGTCCCAGGCGCTGCTGCTCGGGGCCTCCGCCCAGTTGCGGCACATGGCCTCGATGGGCGGGAACCTGATGCAGCGGGTGCGGTGCGCCTACTACCGCGACCCCGAATCCGCGTGCAACAAGCGCGTTCCGGGGAGCGGCTGTTCCGCTCTGGACGGCGTCAACCGCGGTCATGCCGTCCTCGGCACCAGCGAGCACTGTATTGCCACCCACCCCTCGGACCTGGCGGTCGCCCTCGTCGCCCTGGACGCCATGGTGCACGTGGAAGGCATGGACGGCAGCCGCACCATCCCGGTCGATGACTTCTTCCTGCTCCCCGGCGATACGCCCGAGCGGGAGCATCCGCTCACACCCGGCGAACTCATCACCGCGATCGAGGTGCCCGCACTCCCCATGGCGCGCGGCTCGCTGTACCTCAAGGTGCGGGACCGCGAGTCCTACGAGTTCGCCCTCGCCTCGGTTGCGGCGGCGGTGGCGCTGGAGGACGGAGTGATCCGCGAGGTCCGGCTCGCCCTCGGCGGGGTGGCGACCAAACCGTGGCGCGCCCGCCGGGCCGAGGACCTCTTGGTGGGACAGCGCGCCGACGAGGGCACGTTCACACGGGCCGCGGCCGCCGAACTGACCCCCGCCGTCACCCGGCCGATGAATGCGTTCAAGGCGGAACTCGCCCGGCGGACCCTGGTCCGTGCCCTGCGGACCGCTGCCACGACGGGAGGCGGGACGGCATGACCACGGGCGCCACACTGGAAGCCGTCGGCCGGCCCGTCGACCGCGTCGACGGTCCCGCCAAAGTCACCGGACGCGGCCGCTACTCCGCGGAGATCACCCTGCCCAACACCGCGTACGCCGCCCTGGTCGGCGCCCGCACGGCCAGCGGGCGGATCACCGGAATCCGCACGGACGCCGCGGAGCGCGCCGACGGTGTGCTCGCCGTGCTGACCCACCAGAACCTGCCGAAGATCCCCGGCCGGCCGTCGCTGCTGCCGTCCCTGGCCGGTCACGCCGCCCCGGGGGAGAGCTTCTTCCCGCTGCAGGACGACATCGTTCACTACTTCGGCCAGCCCGTGGCGATGGTGATCGCGGACTCGCTCGAACGCGCCCAGTTCGCGGCCCGGCAGCTCCACGTCGACTACGACCGGAGTGCCTCCGTCACCACCCTGGACGAGGGCAGGGACCAGGCCTACGAACCCGAGGCGATCTTCGCCGGGTTCCTTCCCGCACGTACCGTCCGAGGTGATGTCGAGGCCGGTTTCAAGGCCGCGACCCAACGCCTCGACGCCACCTACCATTTCGCGGCAAACCATCACAACCCCATCGAGCCCTCGGCCACCACAGCCGTCTGGGACGGCGACCGGCTCACCCTCTACGACGCCACCCAGGGCATCGTGGCGACCCAGAGCACCGTGGCGGCGCTGCTGGGCATCCCGCCGTCGAAGGTGCGGGTCCGGGCGTCCTTCGTCGGCGGGGGATTCGGCTGCAAAGCCATGATCTGGCCGCATGTGACCCTGGCTGCCCTGGCCGCGCGGCAGGTGGGCCGGCCGGTCAAGCTGACGCTCACCCGGGAGCAGATGTTCACCTCCTGCGGCCACCGCGAGGAGCAGGAACAACGCATCGAACTCGGGGCGACCGACGACGGCCGGCTCACCGCACTGCGCCACCACAAGCTCTCGCTGACCTCGCCCTTCGACGAGTGGGCCGAACCCTCGCTCGGCATGGCCTCGCAGGCCTACGCCTGCCCCCACTACGAGGGCGTCTACCGGCTGATCCGCAGCAACACCATGACGCCCACCTTCACCCGCGGCCCCGGCGAGACCACCGGTATGTGCGCCCTGGAATGCCTGATGGACGAACTCGCCCACCAAATCGGCGTCGACCCGGTGCAGTTGCGGCTGCGCAACCACGCGGAGGCCGACCCGAACACCGGCCACCCCTGGTCGAGTGACGGCGCGGAGGAGTGCTACCGCCGCGGCGCGGCCCGCTTTGACTGGCAGTCGCGCAACCCCGAACCCCGCTCCGAGCGGGACGGCAACTGGCTCATCGGCAAAGGCATGGCCACCGCCGGCTACCCCGTGCTCTTCCCCATGCAGCCGCAACGGGCCCGCGCCCGGCTCTACGCCGACGGCACCGCGGTGGTGCAGGCCGGCACCCAGGAGTTCGGCACCGGAGTGGGGACCGCCATGACCCAGGTCGCCGCCGACGGGCTGGGCGTCGCCCTGCGGAACATGCGGTTCGAGTACGGCGACACCGACCTCCCGAACGTCGCGGCCGCGGTCGGCTCGGCCGGCGCCGGAATGATCAGCGCCGCGGTGTACACGGCCGCCACCACACTCCGCGACCAGATGATCGAGCAGGCGATCGCCGACCCCGGCTCCCCGCTGCACCACGCGGACCCCGCCACCGTCATCGTCCGCGAGGGACGGATGCAGCTCCGGGACCGGCCCGAGACCGGCGAGACCTACAGCGCCCTGATGCAGCGTCACTTCATGACCGACCTGGACGCGCTCGGCAGCTGGAGCCCGCCACCACAGAACCTGCCGTACGGGCTCGCCACCTTCGGCGCCCAGTTCGCCGAGGTCGCCGTCGACCCGGACCTCGGCATGGTCCGGGTGCGCCGCATGGTCGGCACCTTCGCCCCGGGCCGGGTCCTCAACGCCAAGACCGCCCGCAGCCAGGCCGTGGGCGGCATGCTCTGGGGCCTCGGCCAGGCACTGCTCGAAGGCAGTCTGGTCGACACCCGCGACGGCCGCTGGGCGAACGCGAGCCTCGGCGAGTACCTGGTGCCGGTCAACGCCGACGCACCCGACGTCGCCGTCGAGTTCGTGGAAGTGCCGGACACGGTCGTCAACCCGCTCGGCGTCAAGGGACTCGGCGAGGTCGGCATGGTCGGCGCCGCGGCGGCCATCGCCAACGCCGTCTTCCACGCGACCGGATACCGCGCACGGGAACTGCCGATCAGGATCGAGCACCTGCTGTAGGCGAGACCTGTCCCGCCCGGCGACGGAAGGACATCACCATGCCCACGGATGCACACCCCGGCCCGCTGCGCGTACTCGTTCTCGGGGCTTCGCTGCGGGCCGGATCGACCAATGCCCGTCTGGCCTCCCTCGTGGGCCGCATGCTGTCCGCTGCCGACGCGTCCGTGGATGTCGCCAGGATGCGGGAATTCAGCATGCCGATGTACGACGGTGATGTGGAGGAGACGGAGGGGCTGCCGGACGGCGCGCTGGCACTGCGCGACCGGCTCGAATGGTGCGACGCCTTCGTGCTCTCCTCACCCGAGTACAACGCCTCCGTGCCGGGAGTGGTGAAGAACGCGATCGACTGGGTCTCACGGGTCCGGCCGCAGCCGTTCAAGACCAAGCATGCGCTGCTGGTCTCCGCCTCCCCGTCCATGGTCGGCGGCAACCGAGGGCTGTGGGCGCTGAGGGTTCCGCTGGAGCATCTCGGCACCCGCGTCTACCCGGACATGTTCAGTCTTGCCGCGGCCCACCAGGGCTTCACCGAGGACGGGCAGCTGACCGACTCCGGGCTGCAGCAGCGCCTGGAGGAGACCGTCACCGCGTTCCTCCGCCTCGTCGAGGCCGATGCGCACTACGTCTGTCTGCAGCGCCGTTGGTACGAGTTCCCGGGGGACCGCACCGGGGCCCCGGTCACCCAGCGGGCGGAGGACTGAGCGGGCGTCCGGCGGCGGCCCTGCCGCCCGGTGCCGGAACCGTCAGGGGCGGTAGCGGGCCTCGTTCCGCTACCGCCCCTGTCATGAACGGGGATGCTGTACCGGTGCGGCACCCGTGGGAACGAGCGCCGGAACGGCTGCCCCTAGGCGGAGGCAAGGCGAGCCCGGTGCCGAGCGGCCCGACGCCGCATGGCACGCCGCTCGTCCTCACTCATACCGCCCCAGACACCCGAGTCCTGACGGGATTCGAGCGCCCACTGGAGACACTGCCCCATCACCGGGCAGCGGCGGCAGACGGCCTTGGCCTCCTCGATCTGCAGAAGCGCGGGGCCGGTGTTGCCGACGGGAAAGAAAAGTTCCGGGTCCGCTTCGCGGCACACCGCGTCGTGACGCCAGTCCATGAATGCCTCCGTTCTCCGCGGCGGGGCGCGGTAGATGTCCAGTGCGGCGCGGCGTCGGGGCGGCCGGCTGCTCCTGCAGCCTCCTGGCCCGGACGCCTGCTGTCCTCGCGTGCCCGATCCTGCGCCCACAATGCGCAGCCGTCCCCAACGAACACATTCCTCCCCGAACCGATCACATTTCGGTCCGGCACGGCCACGACGGCGGACCGTGCCCGGGCACGCACCCGAACGGAACGAGGCCGGGGGAACCACGGCCAACGCGGCCTGCGACCAGGCACTTTGCACCTTGACTCCCGTGAACAGCCGTGAACTGATGGGGAACGCATACGACGGGGAGGGGCGCGACATGCTGGACGGGCTGAGCGAATACTGCACCGGGAAGCTGGCGGAACACGGGTGTCCGTCGGTCTCCGTCGCGGTGGCCGAGCGCGGCGAGGTGGTCCTCGCCGCGGCCCACGGGTCGGCCGATGTCGCCACCGGCCGTCCGGCCACGCCGGACACGGTGTACGGGCTGGCTTCCGTCACCAAGCCGATGACCGCGACCGCCGTCTGCCATGCGGCCGACGAGGGACTCCTGGACCTGGACGCCCCCGTCCCGCTGCCGGGCGCCGACCGGTGGCCGGCCCCGACCGTGCGCCAACTGCTCCAGCACCGGGGCGGCTTGGGGCCGTACTACGACTGGGACTACGGCGACGGCGAGCGGGTGCGCGACCCGGACCGCTACGCCGTGCCCTACCGCGCACCGGGTACCGGCTTCGGCTACGCCAACCTCGGCTACCGCCTTCTCGGCCGCCTCCTGGAGCAGGCCACCGGCCAGGACCTGGGCGCCTGCGTCCGCACACGCGTCTTCGAGCCGCTCGGGCTCACCGGCTGCCACCTCGGGCCGGTACCCCCGGGCCCGGCACCGTCGGCGCTCCGCTACACCTCCGACGGCCGTGCCTACCCCGATTACGACTGCGGCCACCCGGGCGCGACCCTCGGCTGGGCCCCGGCCGGTGAGCTGGCGCTGTTCGCCCAGTCGTACGACCGTCTGCTGAAGCCGGAGACCGCGGCGGCCGTACGGCACGCACTGCCGGTCAACGAGCATCTGGGATACGGACTCGGCTGGTGCCTGTCCTCGGGCGACGGTCCGCTGGTGCAGAGCCACGGCGGTGGCGGGCCCGGAGTGGCCGCGATGGCCGTCGCGGTACCCGAGCGGCGGCTCTCCGTCGCGGTGCTCACCAACTGTACGAACAAGGCGGCCCGCGACGCGATCCTCCAGTATGTGCTGGGCGAACTGGTCCCGGGCCACAGCGCCGAGTCGATCACACCCACCTTCACCGGCCCGCCGCGCCCGATGACGCTGCCGGAGGGCGAATGGACGGGCCGGATCAGCGCGCCCGAGCGGGACGTGCCGCTCACCCTCCGGGTGCTGCCGGGCCGGCAGATTGAACTCCGGCTGGCCGGCGCGAGCGCCACCGTCCCGGCGAGCGCCTCGGCGTCCTGGGACCTGCACGCCTCCTTCCCGTTGCAGCTCCCGACCGCGGACGCCCGGATCAACAGCCCGGAGCTGGGACTCGGCCTCCGGCTCGAAGCGGGCGCGCTGACCGGTGAGGCGCACGCCTACAAGAACGGCGATACCGAGGGCCGGCTCGGCAACTTCCTGAGCCACCCCTGCACCCTGGCCCCGGCCTGAGCGGCCGCCCCCGCAGGCGTCAACCACCGGCGGTGGCCGGGCAACCGGGCACGGTGCGCCCCGGAAGCCGCACCGGCCGCCCGTCAGGAAACAGGGGGAGGCGGGAACGCGCCGAGGGGACTACGGTCGACTCCTCGGCCGGCGCAAGTCGGCCGGGCAGCTCTGAGCAGGAGGTTGAGGCGGATGCTGGTTCTCGGTCGTTCGCAGGTCGAGGCGCTGCTCGACCTGGATGCGCTGATCGACGCCCTGGCGTCGGCGATGACGGATCTCAGCGCGGGCCGGGCGTCCGCCCCGGACCGCGTCGCCGCGCTGGTGCCGGAACGGGACGGCTTCCTGGCGGCCATGCCGGGCTTCGTTCCGTCGGCCGGGGTACTCATGAGCAAGCTGGTCTCCGTCTTCCCGCACAACGGCGGCACCCCCGTGCCGACCCACCAGGCACTGATCGTCGCCTTCGATCCGCACACCGGTGAGCCCACGGCGCTGTTGGACGGTACGGCGATCACCGCGGCGCGGACCGCCGCCGGCTCGGCGCTCTCGGCACGTCTGCTGGCCCGTGAGGACGCCTCGGTGCTGGCCGTTCTGGGCACCGGGGCGCAGGCCCGGTCGCATGCCGAAGCGATGTGCCGGGTGCGGCCGATCCGGCAGATCCGGGTGGCCGGCCGCGACCGGGCGAAGGCTACCGCCCTGGCCGACGAACTGTCCGCCGCACTCCAGGTACCCGTCGAGGCGGCAGCCACCTACGCCGAGGCGCTCGACGGCGCCGACATCGCCGCCGCGGCCACCCACGCCGTCGACCCCGTGATCCGCCGCTCCTGGCTGACACCGGGAGTGCATGTGACCTCGGTGGGCTTCAACCCGGACGGCCGGGAGGTCGACGATGCCACGGTCGCCGAAGCGCTGGTGTGCGTCGAGTCGCGGCAGGCCGCGCTGGCCCCGTTCCCCGCGGGCAGCAACGATCTGCTGGGCCCTCTCCGCGACGGCATCATCACGGAGGAACATGTGCACGCCGAGCTGGGCGAACTCCTCGCCGGCAGCGCACCGGGCCGCTCCTCGGACCAGCAGATCACCCTCTACAAGTCCGTCGGCGTGGCGGTGCAGGACGCCGCGGCCGCGGCCCTGGTCGTCGCGGCCGCCCGGGAGCGGTCGGTCGGGGCGGAGATCCGGCTGGAGTGACGCGGTAAGAATCGCCGGCGGGCGGGCGGACTGCCCGCCGGCCGTGGCGAGTCGGGCCGGGGCAGGTGGGGCCGTAGCAGGTCGGGTGGGGGCCAGTTCGGGCCGTGGCAAGTGCGGGGCACGGGTGCCCGGTTCAGCGCAGCAGCCAGGACAGATACCAGTCCCGGAAGTCGGGTCCGGGCCTGATGTGGTCCCAGGTCATGTCGTCGAACCAGATCTGACCGGCGGACGGCCCGGTGACGACGAGCCGGACGAACTCCCCGCACCCCGACTCGGCGATGACCAGGGACCCCGCCACCCTCGCGCGCTCCGCCTCCTCGTCGAACCGCTCGGCCGGACTGCCCCGCCACTCCCCACGGAGCGGGAAGGGCGCCGCCAGAAAGCCCGGCCGCCGGTCCTGTTCCCGCAGATCGTCGACGGCGTCCTCGCTCTCGACGGGAAGGGGCTCGTCGAGCGGCAGCAGTCCGTACTGGGGACCGGCCCCGGAGCCGCCGACCCGGGCGAGGAACGCGCGGTAGGAATCGGGCAGCCGGACGGCGTACCGCTCCTCGAAGGCGCGGAGGGCCGCCTCCGGCAGGGGCGGGGTGAGCCGGTAGCGGTGTTCATCGGAGCCGAACCGGGTGAATTCCGGGTCCCGCAGCGCCAGTTCGCCGATCCGGGCCCGTACGGCCTCCGCATCCCAGCCCCCGGCCTGTCCCGTCGGAGGACCCGCGTCGCTCTTCATCTCTCGTCTCCTCCCCGCGCGCCGGCTACGGGCGGGCGTCGAGACGGTGCTGCAGCGCACCCTTCGGACCGAACACATCCATCAAGTAGCCCTGCTTCAGCGAAAGGCCCTCCTTGCGCGTCAGGAAGCCGATGATCGAATCCTTCAGCTCGTCGAACCTGGCGCCGTCCTCATCAGGGTTGTGCGTCCACACGATCAGCAGGGGGACGCCGCCCGGGCCGGACTTCTGCTGAATTCCGTACACCTCGTGCGCCCCGCCGGACCGCCGGTAGCGGTCGGCCAGTTGGGCCGCGGCACCGGGCGCGAGGGTGGTGGTGGCCGTGGGCCCAGGGGTTTCGGAGGGGCGGCCGGACGGTGTGTCACGGTCCGCGGTGCAGGCGGACAGCAGAGTGAGGGCTCCGATACAGACCAGCGCCGCCGAGCGGGCTCTTCGCTTCATCGCAGCATTCTCCCCTGCCCGCCGAAGCGCGGCCGGGCCGGGGCCGACCCCGTCGCGCCGCTTCAGCGTCCGTACGTCCGGTGGCACAGCCGCAGCAGATCCGCCCGGACACGGCCGGCGGCCATCCGGCACACCACACCGGCATCGACCGTCGAGCGGGGCCGCGGCGGCCGCCGGTGCGCGCGCGGCGGCGCCTCCGCGTGGTGCCGCTGCCTCGGTGCCGTGCGTACCGGCACCGGACGTGGCCTCGACGCCACGGAGCGAGCGGGCTGCGGCACCGGCCGTCCCACGGGCCGCCGTTCCGCCCGGTTCCCCGGCGCGGCGTGCCGGGGAGCGGCATGCCTCTTCCGTGACGCCGCGGGCCGCCTCGTCTTCTTCCGTGCGGACACCACATCCACCAGCTGCTCACGCGGTGCCCCCTTGGTGGGCAGCAGCAGGGGCGAGGGGCGGGCCGGGGCGACGGTGCGGCCGCCCGGTGCCAGACCGGGGGCCTGCGGGGAGCCGCCGGCGGGAAGGGACACACAGCCGCCGGCGGCCAGGAGAGCGGCCGCGGCGGCGACGAGGCGAAGGAGGAGAGGGCGCACGCCTTCACGGTGTCGGAGGCCCGTGAGCTGTCCAAACGACGCGCCGGACCTCCACGCGGACGAAGGACACATACGAACTCCCGTGGCACTCCGGAGCCGACGAGGGCGGGGTCCGGACGCGAGGGGCGGGCGGCTCCCCGGTGGCGGCTGCCGCCCCCCGGTCTCCCGCCCCGGTCTCCCGTCATCAGGGTCTCCCGCCCTGGTCTCCCGTCATGCCTCCCCGCTCATGTCTCCGCTCAGGCCTCCGCGGCGGCGAAGGTCCGTGTCATCTCCTCGGCCACGATCCGCGCGCCCGGCGCGAACCACCGTCTCCGGTGCCGGACGAGCTGCACAGGCACGGGCGGGGCCTCGGGGCCCTCCACCATGGTCAACCGGCCCTCAAGAAGGTGGCGTTCGACCGTCACACGCGGGAGCAGCGTCAGCCCGAGACCGGCCGCGACGCACGACCGGGCGGCGTCGATACTGCCGAACCGGGTGATCCGCGGCCGGGCACCGGGCAGACCCAGCAGCGTCCGCACGAGCCGGTCACTGTACGAGCACCCCTCCTCGTGTACGAAGAAGCACTCCTGCGCCAGCTCGTCCCAGCCGGCCGCCCGCCCGGCGAGCGGATGACCGGGGGCCGCCACATACGCCAGCGGCTCGCTCGCGATCCTGCGGGCGAGCAGATCGTTCTCGGCGACCTCCGGCTCCAGCAGCAGCGCGAGGTCGAGCCGGCCGGTGCGCAGGCCGTCCACCGCCTCGGCCGTGCTGACGGCGTGCAGCTGGACCTCCAGCTGAGGGTGCGCGCGCCGCAGGGCGGCGATCACGCCCGGCAGCCGTGCGGAGCACAGCGAATCACCCGCGCCGACGACCACCTGCCCCTCGGCCGTCCCACCCTCGGTGTCACACTGCCCGGCCGCGACCGCGGCCGTCGTACGGAGCCGGGCCACCGCGTCGAGTACGTCCTCGGCCTCCTCCAGCAGCCGCTGCCCGGCCCGGGTCGGCACCGTCCCCGACGGCATCCGGTCGAACAGCGGGGCCCCCAACTCCTTCTCCAACGTGCGGATCTGGACGGTGACCGTCGACTGGGCGAGATGGAGGTCGCGGGCCGCGGCGGTGAAACTTCCCGCGCGGGCGAGGGTCACGAACGTACGCAGAAGTCTGGTGTCCACCGCGGCACGCTATCGCGAGATCCGATGGGCAGGAACGAAATTCATCGTTGGACGCGATCAGACCCCGGTGTCATCGTGGGACCCATGACCTCACAGACGACGTCCCCCACCAGCTCGAACCCGCTCCCGCACACCGCCGAGAGCCCGGACATCCTCCAGAGCCCGGACACCCTCCCGGGCCCGGACAGCATCGAGGTGCTGCGCTACTCCGCCTTCACCGCCGACCCCGCGGGCGGCAACCCGGCCGGTGTGGTGCTCGACGCCGAGGGCCTCGACGAGGCGCGGATGCTCGCCGTGGCGGCGGAGGTCGGGTACTCGGAGACCGCGTTCGTCACGGCACATGACACGGCCGCACGCCGTTACCGGCTGCGGTACTTCAGCCCCCGCGCCGAGGTGGCGTTCTGCGGACACGCCACCATCGCCACGGCCGTCGCCCTCGCCTCCCGCAACGGAACCGGCGAGCTGCTGTTCGAGACGCCCGCCGGCGAGATCCGGGTGGGGACCAGCCTCGACGACGGGCTGGTCCGCGCGACGCTGACCAGCGTGCCGGCGCACTCCCACCCGGCCCGGGACACTCAGGTCGAGCCGGTGCTGCGCGCGCTCCGCTGGAGCCGCGACGATCTGGACACCGGCCTGCCGCCCCACGTCGCCTTCGCGGGCAACGACCACCTTGTCCTCGCGGTCCGCAGCCGGGAGCAACTGGCCGCCCTCGACTACGACTTCGACGCGCTGCACGCCCTCATGCGCCGGCACGGCTGGACCACCGTGCACCTCGTCCACCGCGAGGCCGCTGACCGCTTCGATTTCCACGCCCGTGATCCGTTCCCGGTCGGCGGCGTCGTGGAAGACCCGGCCACCGGCGCAGCGGCCGCGGCCTTCGGCGGCTATCTGCGTGCCCTGGGCCTGGTCACCGAGCCCCTGCGGGTGCACATCCGGCAGGGCGAGGACATGGGCCGCCCCAGCGACCTCTATGTCGACGTCCACCCCGATGACCCGCGGGTGCGGGTGACGGGACAGGCGGTGCCCCTCCCGGCACCGTGACGGTGCGCCAGGGGCCAGGGGCAGCTACAGGTGAGGCCGACCGCCGACCTCGGAGACCGGCGGTCGCCCATCGCCTCGCCCCCCGACGAGACCTCAACGACCGCCGCTCACATGGGAAGTGACCGCAGCTGCACCCCACCGGCCGGCCACTGAGCCCCGTCACGCAGTGGTGTCCACATGGTCTCCAACGGCATGACCGTGGTGGTCTCCCCGGGCTGCTCGACCACTACGTCCTCATGAAGCTGCCGCCAGCCGAGCCTCTCGTACAGGGGGAGGAGATGCGGCAGGCAGAAGAGGAGGCCGTACCGCGGTCCGATCGTGCGGGCGTGCTCCAGGGCGGCGGTCATGACGATCCGGGCCAGTCCCTGTCCTCGCAGGTCGGGAGCGACGGCCACGCCGCCGAAGCCGACCGCCCGGGTCTCCAGGGAGCCGATCGACAGGGGAACAGTCACCAGACCGGTGTGCGCCACGAGTCGGCCGTCCAGCTTGATGCCGAAGTGTTCGTCCTTGTCCAGCCAGGTCAGCCCGGCCCAGGAGACTCCGAAGGGGTCCGGGCCGTCCCCGAGGATCTCGCTCAGTTCCGTCCTCGTGTACCGCGTCAGCCGGATCACGGCCGGTGTTGTGGAAGGCAGGTGTGCTGTCATTCCTCGCATCATGCTGCCCCCACCGGCCGTTGGCAATGATCTCCTTGCTCCACCGACCTGGTCCGGCACGGCCCGTTCGCGCCTAGAGTCCGAGGTCCGGGCCGAAGACCTCATAGTGGATCGCCGCGGAAGGCACGCCGGCTTCCAGTAGTTGGGCCCGTACGGCCTTCATGAACGGCACCGGTCCGCACAGATACGCGGTGGTGCCGGCCGGGATGGTGAGTTGCGTCAGATCCATCAGTCCGGTGCGCACGGTCACCGCGTCCTCCGCACCGCCCGGCGCCCGCTCCGCGCCCTCCTCCTCGTCCCGGGCTCCCTCCTCGTACCAGAGTTCCGTCGTGGCGTCGGCGAGCTTGCCGGTGAGCCGGCGGAGATCCGTACGGAACGGGTGCGTGGCGGGCGAGCGGTCGGCGTGCGCGGTGATGATCCGGCGCCGGGAGCCGGTGGCGGCGAGGTGAGCGAGCATGCCGGCCATCGGGGTACAGCCGATGCCCGCCGACGCGAAGAGCAGGGGCCCGTCGCCGTCGGACGGCACCACCTCACCGAACGGCGGGCTCACGTACAGGATTTCGCCGCCGTGCACCTGTGTGTGCAGATACTGGGACACCTCGCCCGCGGGCGCGTCGCCCGGGCCGCCGGGCCGACGGCCGGCCGCCACCCGCTTCACGGAGATCTGCAGCCCGCCGTCCGGCTGCCCCGACAGGCTGTACTGACGTATCTGCCGTGCGCCGTCGGGGAGTTGGACCTGTACGGAGACGTACTGGCCGGGCCGGGACGCCGGGACGGGAGCGCCGTCGGCGGGCCGCAGGAGGAAGGTCGCCACCTCGTCGGTCTCCTCGATCCGGCCGGCCACCCGATAGCGACGCCATCCCGCGCCGTCCCGCACACCCGCTTCCCTCAAGAGCCGCTTCTCGACGGCGATCAGGGCGTGCGCCATCAGCCAGTACACCTCGTCCCAGGCCCGCACCACCTCGTCGGTCACCGCATCGCCGAGTACGTCGGCGATGGCCGCGAAGAGGTGCTCCCGCACGATCGGGTACTGGTCCTCACGGACCCCGAGAGAGGCGTGCTTGTGCGCGATCCGCGCGAGCATGCCGTCCGGCCGGTCGTCCGGGTGGTCGAGGAGATGCCGCGCGAAGGCGGCGATGGACCCGGCGAGGGCCTGCCGCTGACTGCCGTTGGCCTGGTTGCCACGGTTGAAGAGGTCGCGCAGCAGCTCGGGGTGGGCGGCGAAGAGCTTCTCGTAGAAGAGCGTCGTGATCTCGCCGATGGCTCCGCTGACGGCGGGGAGGGTGGCACGTACGGTCTCGGCGGACTTCGGCGACAGCATCGACAACTCCGAATTCTCGAAGGGTGGGGGAAGTGAACTTGCATCTTGGATGCGTATTTTCAACCGCGAAAAAGCTGAGGGGTGCGGGGAGATCTGGGGGAGTGCGGGAAGGCCTGAGGGGGCTTCGGGGTGGCGGTCCCTTCGCGCCCAGGCGTGACAGGGTCGGCCGGGCGCGCTCAGCCCGTGGGTGGTGCGGGGGTCAGGCTGAGTAGCAGTGGCCCGGTCGGTGGGGCGACCAGGTCGGCAACGGAGAGCGGATCGAGCGAGGCGTAGAACGCTTCCTGTGCCGCCCGTAGCGCGCCGCGCAGTCGGCAGCCGCCGCGCAGTGGACATGGCGGATCGTCCTCGCACCCCACGACGTCATCGACCCCCTCCAGCTCACGCACCAGCCGCCCGAGCGACCCCGTGCGCCCCGCGGCCGTCAGCGTCAGCCCGCCGCCACGTCCGCGCCGCGCTTCGACGGCGCCGAGGTGCTGGAGCTTGCTGACCACCTTGGCCGCATGGGTGTACGGCACCTCGACGGCGCTCGCCACCTCCCGGGTGGTGGGCGCGTCACCCGCATCGCCGAGCACCGCGAGGCGCATGGCGATACGGAGGGCGATGTCGGTGCTTTTGGTCAGTCGCACAGCAGCACTCTATAGAAGTGGCATTCAAGATGCCAATTTAAGTCCCGAAGGCGGCTGCCTTGTCGTCCCTGGGCGCTGTTGGGGGCGGGCAGGGGGCCAGTGGGCAGTGGCCAGTGGCCAGTGGGCGTAGGGCGGTGGATGCGGGACAGGGTCAGGCTGCGAGGCGGTGGGTAAGTGCGAGCAGCTGTGGCAGTTTCAGCACGCGGTCGCCGAAGCCCGGCAGCGGAACGTGCAAGGGGGCGGTCCAGCGGGCGGGTATCGCGTCCAGGCCGTAGTAGGCGCCCGCGAGGCCACCGGTGACCGCGGCGACCGTGTCCGTGTCACCGCCGAGGTCGATCGCCGCGCGGACCGCTTCTTCATAGCCGCCGGTGGTGCGCAGGGCCCATACGGCAGAGCCCAGGCATGGCCAGACGGCCCCGTTGAATTCGGTGGCCTGGCCGGGGTGCCAGTCGGGTGCGAGGACCGTGGCATAGCGCGGGCGGTGGTCGGGGTGGACGAGGGCCAGGACATCGGGGAGAACGGTGCGCGGATCGCCGCCTTCCAATGTGACCCGGAGGAGTTCGTGGAAGAGGGCGGTGCCTTCCCAGGCCGCCCGGTCGCCATGGGTGAGGGCGGCGATACGGCGGGCGGCGTCCATGGTGGCGCGCTGTCCGTCGCGGGCGAAGTAGACGGCGGACGTGGCTGCCCGCATCAAGGAGCCGTTGCCCGCGGCCCGTTGACTGACCTGGAAGTGGAGGGCGGCAGCCGTGTCCCAGGGCGCGCCGTTGGTCAGGACGTCTTCGGTCTGCAGGCCGATGTCCTTGGGTCCGGAGGCCGCCCACTGCTGGAACCGGCGGAAGATGTCCGGCAGGTCCAGTCCGTCCCGCTCCAGCAGCGACTCGGCGACCATGACGGCCATCTGTGTGTCGTCCGTGGCCTCGCCGGGGTCCCAGCCGCCGCCACCGCACATCTCCTCGGCCGCACCAGGAGCAGGGAACCGCGCGGAGAAGGCGCCTGCCGGACCGAACTCGAAGGGCGCTCCCAGGGCGTCGCCCACCGCCGAGCCGATGACCGCGCCCGCCGTCCGCTCCGCCCACTGCATCTGCCGCATTCCCTCAGGCTATCGGGGGGACGGAACGGCCCCCGCTCGGGCCGCTCGGGCCGCCACGGTTACCCACCCCCGCTGCTCAGTGCTGCCCGGCCGCCTGTTGTTGGAGGTAGGCCGCGACGTCGGACACATCGTTGGCGATGGTCAGCACGCCGTTGATGTCGGCGGTGGGGGTGGCGGCGCCGTTCACTCCGGCGAAGAAGACGTCGTAGTGGCCCTTGCGGGTCTCCAGATAGCCGGCCGTGGTTTCGGCGCCCACGGCCAGCCGGTCGTTGAGGAGGTCGCCGCCCGCCGCAGTGCCCGTCTTGGCGAAGACCTTGCCGCGTGAGGGGCAGTTGCGGCAGGAGTCCGCCAGGGTCCCGTCGACGCCCAGGATCGGCAGCGAGGTACGGAAGCGCTGTGCCTCGGGGGTGCGCTGCCAGTACGTCAGGATCTGCGCCAGGGCCTGCGGGGTGGTCCGGTCGGCCGGGTTGCCGCCGCGGCCGTCGGCGAGTTGTACGGCCTTGCGGTCCACTTTGGCACGCTCCAGGAACGTGGCGAGTACGGGGAATCCGGCCTCGCAGTCGGTGCTTCCCTTGCTGGTGGCCATCAGACACATCCCCAGGTTCGCCCCGAGGTTGTGGCTCACCTTGAGGATGAGCTTGGCGTACTGGGCGTACGAGGGGGAGGTGTAGCGGGCCACGATGGGGGCGCCCTGGTAGGAGCGCGGCAACTGGCGGGCGCGGTTGGGGCCGACGGCCTTCGCGCGGACCTCGACCCCGGCCCGCTTCAGTGCCTCGATCAGGGCGGTGCGGCCGAAGGCGTTCGGGTCCTTGATTGCGGCCACCCGCAGGACGGGGGCCGAGCCGGCGGCGATGGTGCCGGACAGCTGGATGCGGGTGCCGTCGGCGGAGCTGCTCACGTTGATGTCGGACGCTGTGCCCGCCGCGACCGTGCGGACGGAGGATGTGACGTGGTAGGGCGCGACCTTCGGGCGCCAGTCCAGCCCGGCGGGGGCACCCGGTCCGGCGCCGGGGGTGCTGAGCAGATCGATCACGTTGTCATTGATGATCAGCGGTGTGGGGACCGGACTGAGGGCGGGGTCCAGTTGGAACAGGCGCGCGTCGATGACCACATCGCCGTCGACCCGGCGGATCCCCGACTGACGTACCTGCCGTGCCAGCTGGTCGATGCCGGCCAGCGGGTCCTGCGGGGTGAGGGTGGCCCCCGGGACGTCATTGGCGTAGGTGTGGTCGATGGCGGTGAACGCGACGTTGCCGTCCTTGCGCGTTCTGCCGCCGAGGGTCAGATCACCCTGCGCGACCAGGTCCAGATCACCCTTGAGCGTCGCGTTCCGGCGCTGTCCGACGGCGTGGACCGGCGTGACGAAGTGATGGTCGCCGCCCAGGGTGTGCCAGGTCCCGCTGACGCTGAACAGTTTGGCCGCCGAACCGGGGATGAAGAACTGGCCGGCGTAGCGGGACTGGGTCACCTTGCCGGTCTGTGGATCCTGCTGGAAAAGCCCCCACTGGGCATGCCGGTAGTCCGGCTTCCGCATGATCGAAGCGATCCGCGGATCGAGCTCACGGCGCGGGGCGGACGGCGCCGCCTGGATGAGGCCGATGAGGACGACGCCGACGGCCAGCAGCACGCCCAGGCTGCCGGCGATACGCCGTCGGGCCGGCCGCGGTGTGACGGAGAGGGGCATACAGACTCCACCAATGGTGTTGTTCTGCCGCATATCTGCCGATATGCAACGCACTGACGGTACTGCGCACCACCACCGCGGGGACGCAGCACGTCGGCCCGGGTCCCCCGGACGCCCCAGCGCTCCGGTCCGGACGGCAGACGCGGGACGCCGCCGACGCTCCGCCACCACCCACCTGTCACGTCCCACCTGTCACGTCCCACCCGGGGCACGACCCACCCGTCACGACCCACCCGTCACGTCCTCACTCAAGGACGACCGTGACTCGGGAGCGCTCCAAGGTCTGTACGACCTCCTCGAAGTAGGAGAGCCCTTCCTCCGGGTCGTACACGACATCCGCCAGTGCCCGGCGGGCGGTGCCGGCGTCGTGCCAGATCAGGGTGAAGGGCGGCGCCACACCGAACCCGCCGCACAGGCAGTCCCGGAACGCGTCCCACCCCCACCCGAAGTACCCTCCGGGACCGGTGAGCGCCTCGCCCAACGCGCAGTGCAGGCCGGGCACGTCCGTGATGTACCGGCCGTCGAGGTGGTGGACACCGCCCGAGCGGTCGGGGTACCGGGCCCTCGTGGCCTGGAGAGTGAGCCTGAGCCACTCAGCCCTGCCCTGCGAGGCATAGGGCGCCCACTGGTTGGGGGCCGTCGGGAAACCCTGGTACCAGGATTCCCAGACCGTACGGGTGGCCGGCGAGGGGCGGTTGTCGCCCCCGTCGGTGAGGGTGATGTCGATCAGCGCGCCCCCGAGCACGGACGGCCGCGCCCCGTCGATGCCCAGGCCGACAAAATGGCGCGCCATGGTCCGGCCGGTGCGGTCCAGCGTCCACAGCTCGGCCCCGGCCCGCTCCCACCGGCTCGGCCTGCGCAGCACGGAGAGCAGTGGTTCCGTGGGTTCGCAGCCGATGAGCTCCATGGGGATCTTGGCCGGATCCTGACGTGGTGTGAACAGGCCTTCCACTGCGAGGCAGTGGCCCGCGGTGGCGTTCATGCCGGTGAACAGCTCGAACCGCGGCGACGCGGGCGGTGTGCGGACACCGCCCTCCAGCTTCTTGACGCCGGCCCCCATCACGACGTCCACCAGGGAAGGGTCGGTCCGGCAGGGGTGCTGGGCAAGGACGACGGCGTCGACGAGTTCCCACCACCCCACCGGCTGGGTGCCGTCCGAGACCTCTATCAGCATGTCGCCGAGGAGACCTGCCGCCGCTTCCGGCCGGATCATGGCGTCGCGCGACGAGCCCGCGGGAGCGTAGCCGCGCAGGGTCAAGACCTCCCGCGGTGGCGGCACCGGGCCCACGAACAGCCCCTCCACCGCCGCGCACCGGGCCCACAGCTGCTCCTCGCCGTCCTCGCCCTCCTCGTCCTCCCGCACCAGCAGGTACTTCACCGGAAAAATCCGGTCCCATACGGCATGGTCCTTGCTCTGCACTCCGCCCCCGGTTTCTTCAGATGTCCCCGCCAACAGCCCCACATTAGGGAGCCGTTGGCGTGGCACGGCGCCCGGGACGGCGGCGGTGTGCGGAGGGAGAGCGGTGCTGCGTGGGGAGAGGAATGGGGAGAGGCGTGGTGGTGCTGGTGCCACCTCGGGAACGGGCACCAGAGTGATCGACCGTGGGTCGCGGGACGCCGAGGATTCTTGCCGTGGCAGCGCACTCCGCGCGCCGACAGGAGGATCGATGTCCGCGTTCAGAACACCACGGTGGCCGAGGGCCGCGCTGTCGGGAATGGCAGCGGCCGCGTTGCTGTCGGCCGTGCTGCCCACCGCGTCGCCGGCCCGGGCGGCGGACCGCTCCGGGCCGCCGGTACCGGCCCGCTACGCCCACCAGCGGCTCAACTGGCAGCCCTGCGCGGCGAAACCGTCCCTGGAGTGCGCGCGCATGACCGTGCCGCGCGACTGGCATCACCCGGGTGCCGGGGCGGACCTCAGCGTCGCGGTCTCCCGACACCGCGCGGCCGACCCCGCCCGGCGGCGCGGGGTACTGATGATGGCGGCGGGCGGCCCGGGGGCCTCAGGTCTGACCCGGCCCGCGGACTTCGCCGCCCGCTCGCCCGCCGTGGGAGCCGCGTACGACGTGGTCGGCTTTGACCAGCGCGGCGTCGGCAGCAGCACGCCCGTACGGTGCCAGACCGACGCCGAGTTCCAGGACTTCTACGCCCATGACTTCCGCGACCGTTCGCCCGCGGCGCTGCGCGGCGTCCTCGACCGATCCCGGCAGCTCGTCGCCGGCTGTCTGCGGCGCAGCGGCGATCTGATTCCCTGGCTGACCACCGAGCAGGCGGTGCGTGACATGGATCTGTTCCGTGCCCTGCTCGGCGTGCGCAAGATCTCCTATTACGGGCCCTCCTACGCCACCTGGCTCGGTGCGTACTACGCGACCGAGTTCCCGCAGCGCGTCGAGCGCGCCGTACTGGACAGCAACCTGGACTTCAGCGGCACCTGGCAGGACGTCGAAGGAGGCCAGCCGAGAAGCTTCCAGCGCCGCTTCGAGCAGGACTTCCTGCCCTGGATCGCCCGTTACGACGCCACGTACCACTACGGGCGCACCGCGGCCGAGGCGAAGGCGCGGTGGGAGGCGCGCCGCCGTGCCCTGCGCGACCATCCGCTGACCGTCGGCTCCCTGACGATCGGGCCCAACCAGCTCGACAACGCCACGCTCCAGAACATCTACAACGCAGGGCAGCAGTTCCCGCAACTGGCGTCCGCGCTCAGCGCCCTGGACCACTGGCCGTCCGCCACACCGGCCGAGCGCACCCTGGCCGGGAAGGTCTTCGGGAACTATCTGTCCCCAGGGTTCGCCGCCGCCTTCTTCTCGGTGACCTGCAACGACACCCCGTGGCGTCGTGACCTCGGGCACTGGATCCGGCGCAGCGCCGAGGACACCGCGGCCCATCCGCTCGCCGGGGCGCGTGAACTCGCCTACGCGGCGACCTGCGCGTCCTGGCCGGTGCCCGCCGCTCCCCGCGTACGGGTCACCGGCAAGGGGCTGCCGACCACGCTGATGCTCAACTCGGTGCACGATCCCGCCACGTACTACGAAGGTGCGCTCGCGGCACACCGTGCGCTGCGCGGTTCGCGGCTGGTCACCGTGACGGGTGGCGGCGATCACGGCCAGTATCAGAACGGCAATGCGTGTGTGGACGGCATCGTGAACGCCTATCTCCTCGACGGGGCCGCTCCGGAGCACGATGTGGCCTGCGCGGCCGGCCCGCTGCCGGTGCCGCCGGGGCGCGGGTAGCCGACGGCCCCGTCTCCGCGGGGGGCCGACGGCCGGGGCCGTGGGCGGGGCGTGGACGGTTGTCGAGGGGGGTCGTGGACGGACCGTCGAGGGGCCGTCGAGGGGCGGGCCCCGGATCAGGCCCCGGATCAGGCCCGTCGGACGAGGAGTTCGGTGTTGCGGTCCGCCGGGGTGCCCGCCATGACTTCGTGGACCGCGCCCGTCATACCGGCGAGGCCGGGGGCGTTGTAGGACAGCTCGCGGTAGAGGGACGCGAGGCCGACGGCCGACAGGTCGTCGAAGTCCGTGCGGTGGGGCGCGGCGGACTCGATGAGGGTGGTGAACAGGGACAGTGTCCCGTCGTGGTTGTCGACGAGTTCGATGACCCGGGCATGCTGCGGATAGTCCACGTGCGAGGCGGTGTTGACCTCCCAGAAGGAGCGGGCGGCCGTCGGGTGGGCGTGCGGCGTGATGCGATTGATGTGGCTGTGGCCGTTGATCCACGCGACCACGTTCGGGAACCGGCTCAGCAGGGCGATGACCTCCTCGCCGTCGTGGCGCCTCTCCTCCGCGCGCGCCGCGTCGGGCCGCCGGGTCATGCTCGGGCTGTGGTGGTGGCTGAACACCAGGATGTGTGCGTCATCGGCGCCGGCATTGCGCACCAGCCGGCCGTCCTCGTCGTAATGGCGGGAGCTGTGGGCCGCCAACGTCCGCTCCAGCCACTGGAGTTGCTCGGTTCCCAGCGATCCCTCGTAGTGGCCGCTGCGGTAGGTGGTGTCGATGCTGATGCCGATGACACCCTCCGCGACGGGGAAGGAGTAGTACATCCGGTCGCCGTCGAGGTGGTTGTCGGTGTAGCCGTGGCCGACGGGTCCCGCTCCCGCGAAGGCCGGGTTCAGGTGGGCCCGCAGATACTCGTGCGGTGTGGCCATCCGCCGCCGCTCGTCGGGGGTCACGGTCCGTGCCCGGCCGGCGTTGCGGGCGAGGATGTCCTTGAGCACCGTGCTCTTGGGGTCGTCGCCGGAATCCAGCACCTTCTTGAACGCGGCCACATCGGCGTCCGGTACGGAGAACAGCTTGCGCGCCCCGGTGATGTACTCCGTCAGCACCGGGTCCTGCGGGGCCAGACAGCCGCCCGGCAGGTCGTCGTGGTTGCCGGGCGTCGAGTACCAGGGCATGCGCAGACCGGGGCTGACGACCGGGCGCATCGCGGCTTCGAGGTAGCCGGGTATCGACGGCAGCCCGCGCTTCTTGTCCTGGTCGCGCAGCCCGTCGTCCGGATGCCAGTACAGCGCGAGACCGGAGTTCTGTACGCCTTCGAAGGACGTCGGGTCTCCGGTGTTGGGGGTGATGCGGCCGCCGCTCATGAGGGTGAGGAACCACTCCAGCTCCACCATGGAGTGGTTGTCGATGTTGTCGCCCGTGGACATGACGAACGCCGGCGGACGGCCCGTGTGCGGACCGCCGCCGAGCGCGTTGGCCTGCTCCACCAGCGAGACCGAACCGGCCACCGACAGCGCCTCCTGGGCCCGCCACGATCCCGGCGAACCGGCGCGCAGGAACTCGGTGCGCAACGGGCTCTGGACGTCGACCACATGGAGGTCGGTGAACTGGACGAAGCACGCCAGGGCGGTCCGCCGGTCCTGGCGTCCGGCCGACGCGGCGGCGAGTTCACCCCGGACGACCAGGGGCCAGCCCGGGCCGGAGGTGAGGCGGCGGTAGCCCCCGCTGCCGACGAGGCGCGCCGTGGTGTCCAGCGTGGTGGCGCCGTGCGGTGCCGCGCGGCGTACGGCCGGGCGGGCCGGCGTGGTGCGGTTCAGGGTCTGCGTGTGTCCGGCGCCCGGCGCCGCGCTGCTGCTGTGCCGGCCCGGCAGTGCCCATGCGGCACCGGCTCCGGCGACGGCGGCACCGGAAGTGAAGAGGAAACTACGACGGTTGGTGGGGATCTGGGTCATACCGGCCATCAGGCCCTCCGTGCCGAGGCCGAGAGGCCGGCCACAGCGGTGTCACCAAGCGGAATGTCTCATTCCAGAGCTTGGGCGGCGTGCGTGGCCGGTAGCTGAACGAACCCGTAACGCGGTACACCCATTGCCTGTCGGTTACCGTCCGCCGCTCGGCCGACCGTGACGACCAGCACACCCCGGTCCCAAGTCGCCCCCATGGCCGTGCCATGTCCGGTACATCTGTCGGAGGAAAACCGGCGGGAAACCTGCCGCCCGCCGACGGTGACGGCGACGCGGGGCAGGTCTCCCGGCCCGTACGGTCCACCCGTCTCCACCCGGCAGGAGAGCCCATGCCCCGCAGCGCCGCCCCGATCCGGATCACGTCCTACGGCGCCCGCTGGGGTGCCCCGCCCCGGCACGACACCGGCGCCCTCGTACTGGACGTCCGCGACCGGATGTGGGACCCGGCCGACACCGCGGTCACCGCGCCGCTGGTCGCGCTGACGGGGCTGCACCCCGAGGTCCGCGACTATGTCCTGTCCGCCCCGGACGCCCGCGAGACCGTCGAGCGCACCGGCCGTCAGCTGCTCGCCCTGCACCGGGCCGCCACCGACGAGGAAATTCACCTCTACGTCGCCTGCTGGTACGGCCGCCACCGAGCCCCGGCCATCGCCCGCGCCGTCGCCGACTGGCTCGCCGAGCGCGGGACCGCCGCCGACGTCGAACACCGCGATATGGCCCGCCCCCTGATCCACCGCGAGCCCGCCAGACAACTGGAGGCCTGCGCCTTCTGCCGTATCGCCGCCGGCACGGAGCCCGTCCCGCTCGTCCGTGACTGGCCGGATGCCTTCGCGATCGTTCCCCGCCGCCCGGTCACCCCCGGACACCTGCTGGTCATTCCGCGCCGCCATGTCCGGGACGCGACGACCGACCCGGCCGTCACCGCCGCGGTGATGCAGCGCACGGCCGAACTGGGCGCGGAACTCACGGGGGATCTGAACATCATCACCGCGGCCGGCCCGGCGGCGACACAGACGGTCTTCCACGCCCATGTCCATCTGGTCCCCCGGCGCACCGACGACGGACTGCCGCTGCCCTGGACCCCTCAGCGGCAGTGACCTCCGTCCCGCCCGGCGCCGGTCTCCGCATTCCGCCCTATGAGCCGCAGCGGTCCCGCTGCTCGGCGCCGGCCTCGGCATTCCGCCCTATGAGTCGCGCAGGCCTCCCGGCTCGCAGACCGGCTCGACGGGAAGATCCGATCGGCGGCCGGGACCGGATCACCACTCTGACGGCTCTCCTCCGCCCGCGGAACCGGCCGAGCGGCGTCCCGCGTCGGACGGGGCCGGGCGATGGCCCAGGTTGAGGGCGGTGCCGAGATCGACGGACGGGTCGAGAGCGGCGTCGACGCGGACGTGGAGCAGCGGACCGCCGCCGGTGAAGCCGGTGGTGCCGAGCGCCGCGTTGAGTTTGGCGGCGGCGGCCGCGGTGACCGTGATTCCGGTGTCCATCCGCAACCTCGCGGCATCGGTGTCGATGGAGGCGGCGATTCCGGGCCGGGTGAAGGTGCCCACGGTCATTTTCGGGCCGCGGTCCAGCCGGGCGCGGAGCGCGCCCTGGCCGAGGTCGACGCTGAAGCCGGTGACCTTGACGAGCTTGTTGGTCCTGCGGTTGATCAGCGCGATCCCGGAGTCGGCGAACCGCAGCTCGCCCCCGACCTTGCCGCCGCTGTTGGTGACCGCGCCGCCCTTGATGCCCAGGCTGATGCCACCGGAGTCGTGGTGCGGAGTGACCGTGCCCTGGGCATCGACGTTCGCGATCACCACCCCGTGCGCCTTGAGCGCGGCGAGAAGGGCGGGAGGCGTGGCGAAGCGGGCCGAGCCGCCCTCGACGGGAACCTCGGTGTGCCCGGCCGGGCGGGCCGGGGCGAACCGGCCGTCCGCGGGTGGGTCGGTGGCGGAGGGCTGTGCCGGAGCCGGGGCGGCGGCGAGAAGAGCGGTGGTGAGTGCCAGAACGGCAGCTGTGGCGAGATGGCGAGCGCGCATGCGTTGTCCCTTTCTCCGGTGCGACCGAGTGCCGGAAACGGGTGCCGGGAGACCGGCTACCGGCCGACGGGTACCGGCTGACGGCGCACCCGAATCGTGATCATCTCGTCACTCTACGTGCTCGACGCCCGATGTCGCGGCTGCTGCTGGTGCCACTGGGCCAGGAGCCTGAAATCGAGGTCACCATCGACGGCTCGGGCCTCGCCCAGGGGGGCGGCCGTACGGTTCAAGGACACCGCCGTCGCGGGGCCGGTCACCGTCAAGAGCCCGACCCAGATCGTCGCCGCGGTACCGTCCCGGCTCCCCGCCCCGAAGGCGGTGGACGTCACCGTGACGGTCGGTGTGGCCACGTCGCTCACCGGCCTGGCCGACGAATGCACGTACGCGGGCGGAGCCTTTCTGCCGTGCGCAGCAACGGGGATCGTCTCCCCGCGCCCATCCGGCAGAGGCACTAACCATCAAGGGAGTTGACCGTCCGGGAAAACGGCTGCAGGGCTATGGCCTCCTCGGTCACCCGTCGGTAACTTGTCCCTGGCCCGTCGGTGGTGCCCCTGCCGGGCGGCCGCTCGCCGGACGAAGCCGGCGAGCACACCCGACGAAGCAGGCAGATGACGTGCAGCCGCTCTTACGTTCCCTGTGCCGCGCCCTGGCGATGTGCCTCGTACTGACAGGGGGCGCCGTCCCCGGCGCGACCGCGGCCCCCGCCCAGCCGGAAGCTTCCGCGCAGGGACCGTCGGCCGCCGGGAAAGCCGCCGAGGCTTGGACCGCTCCGCTCTCCACCAGAGGCCGCTACATCGTCGACGCCGACGGCAAGCGATTCCGGCTGAAGTCCGCCAACTGGGACGGGGCACAGGGCTCCTGGAACGGCTCGGGCGACATCAACGACCCGGCCGCCCACCACAGCGGTCAGAATTCCCACGGCATACCCCTCGGCCTCGACCGCGTGGGCATCGCCGCACTGCTGGAGGACTTCCGCGCGCTGGGCCTCAACAGCATCCGGCTGCCGTTCTCCAACGAGATGATCCACTCCACGGCCCGCGTGCCCGATGCCGCGGTCGCCGCCAACCCACAGCTCCGCGGCAGGACGCCACTGCAGGTCTTCGACGCCGTGGTGGCGGCCCTGACCGCGGGCGGCTTCGCGGTGATCCTCAACAACCACACCAACACCACCCGATGGTGCTGCGGCCTCGACGGCAACGAGCGGTGGAACAGCCGCCAGTCCACGCGGCAATGGGCCGATGACTGCGTCTTCATGGCCCGCCGCTACCAGCACAACAGCCGTGTCGTGGGGGCAGACCTCTACAACGAGGTGCGCCGTGACGTCCTGGACGACCCCAACTGGGGCCTGGGCGACCGCCATGACTGGCAGGCCGCCGCACAGGAGGCGGCCGACCGGATCCTGACCGAGGCCAACCCCCGTCTCCTCATCGTCATCGAGGGCATCAACTGGACCGGTCTGCCGGTGGACGGCCTGCCGCACGGCCGCCCCACCCTCGCCCCGGTCCGTACGCTCTCGCACACCCTCGTCACCTCCGGGAAACTCGTCTACTCGGCCCACTTCTACGGCTACACCGGCCCGCACCACAGCGGCGCCACAGGGGTGGGGGAGACCAGCGACCCCCGCTACCAGGACCTGACCCGCGACCAGCTCCGCGCCGTACTGCACGACCAGGCGTTCTACGTCTCCGCGGAGACCGGACGGCATTTCACCGCACCCCTGTGGATCAGCGAATTCGGTACCGGCTCCGAGGAGTCGGGCCAGGCCGCCCGCGCCTGGTTCGGCAACCTCACCGATTACCTTGCCGACACCGACACGGACTTCGCTTACTGGCCGCTCGTCGGCTGGAGCACCGACGGCCAGGGCCGGCCGGCCGGGGACAACTGGGCCCTGCTGCGTTACGACACCGACGGGCGCCGCACCGGAGTCCTCGACGGCGACGACTGGCGGGCCCCCGCATGGCACCGGCTCATGAGCGCCCCGCAAAAGACGGGACCGGTGCCCACGACCCCCGCCTGGCACCTGCTCACCACCGACCACCGCGACTTCGTCCAGTCCCTGAGCGCCCGGTCCCTCGGCGACTGGGACAGCGGAGCCCGTAAAGCGGCCTGCCCTGACGGCGAACGGCTCATCGGCATCAGCCACACCCGAGGGCGCGGGCTGTGCACCGACGCCCCCACGGCCCGCGATCTGCGCGCACCCGGCAGCGTCCCGACCGTGGTGCGGGACGAGCGGTATGTCCCCGCCGGCGGTGACTGGGCTCCCGGCTACAGCAAACTCCAGTGTCCCGACGGGCAGTTCCTCACCGGCTACAGCCTGCGCGGCGAGAAGGTCTCCGCCGCATTGTGCACACCGGCCCGCACTGCTCTCGGCACGAACGGGACCACCCTCTGGTTCGACCGCGGCGACAACCGCCCGCCCGGCGACCCCGGCGGCGACTTCGCCCACGGCCACTTCAAAGGACAGTGTCCCTCCCATTCCTATGCGGCAGGCCTCGCCTACACCAGCCGCCTCGGACACCAGGGCCGCCCCGACGCCCTGCTCTGCCGGTCCCTGACCTGAGGAGGATCGGAGTCGACGACCTGAGAAAGAACGGAGTCGACGACCTGAGAAGGAAACGGAGTCGACTCGGAGGGCAGGCCGGGGTATCAAGGGACGCCGCCCAAGAAACCAACCCGATGCGGAGGCGCCCATGTGCGCGCGCAAGATGCACGCCGACGAGGCGGACATCGACGTCCCTCTCGTGCGCCGCCTGCTCGCTGCGCAGTTTCCCCGGTGGGCGGACCTGCCCGTCACGGCGGTCGACTCCGCCGGCACGTCCAACGCGATGTTCCGCCTCGGCGACGACATGGTCGTACGGCTCCCGCGCGTCGAGGGGGCCGCCCAGGACGTGGCGAAGGAGCACCGCTGGCTGCCACGGCTCGCCCCCTCGCTCCCGGTTGCCGTACCCGGACCGTTGGGCAAGGGCACGCCCGCCGAGGACTACCCCTGGCCCTGGTCGGTCTACCGCTGGCTCGACGGGGAGACACCGGCCGTCGGCCGCCTCGCCGCACCCCGCTCGCTCGCAGCGGATCTGGCGGAGTTCGTCACCGCGCTGCACCGGATCGAACCCGCGGACGGGCCTCCGTCCTACCGCGGCCGGCCCCTGGAGACACGGGACGGAACGACGCGCGCCACGGTGGCGGCGCTGGACGGCATCATCGACGCCGACGCGGCGATCGCCGGCTGGGAGGCGGCCCTGCAGGCGCCCGCATGGCCCGGCCCGGCCGTGTGGATCCACGCCGACCTGCAGCCCGGGAATCTGCTGACCGTCCGCGGACGGCTCGCCGCCGTCATCGACTTCGGATGCCTCGGCCTCGGCGATCCCGCCGTCGACATGATCGTGGCCTGGTATCTGCTGCCCGCCGACGCGCGCGGCGTCTTCCGTACGGCCGTGGGGGCCGATGACGCGACATGGGCCCGCGGCCGCGGCTGGGCGCTGTCGATCGCCCTCGACGAGCTCCGCTACTACCGCGAGACCAACCCCGTGATGGCGGCCATCGCCCGGCATGTCATCGAGGAAGTCCGCACCGAGCAGGCGCATACCGCCGCCTGACCCGGATCATCGGCGGACGGGCGGACGGGCGGACGGGCGGACGGGCGGGCGGGCGGACGGACGGGCGGCGCAGCCCGTAGCTGCCGCGGGCACGTGCCGGTCCGGTGGGCCGGCGGCCCGGCAGCACCAGGACACGGGGGCGGACCCGCCCATGCGAGGGTGACGGCTTCGGCCGCAGGTGACCGTTGCCCGCACTGATCGTTCTCAGGTGGTGAAACGCATCGTCACCACCTCGCTCCTTGCCCTGACCTGCCTGGTCCCGGCCGCTCCGGCGCAGGCCGACGGCCCCGAACGGATGCCACAGGTGGCAGGCCAGGGCCTGGTGTCCGCCTACCAGGCCCTGAACTATGACACCTCCGTCCGGCTCAGGGACGGGCGCGGCGCGGGCCGCCATGTGCTGTGGCCGGCGCGCTGGAAGGTCTGCGCGCAGAGCCCGGCGGCAGGCACACCGATGCAGGGCACGCCTGCCACGCTCACCGTGGTCAAGACCCATGAGGATTGCCCGGCCTGACCATGCGGAACCCGCAGCGCCGCCTGGTCAGCCGCGCGGGATACGGCCCTTGCTCTGCATGGCGGCGCGGACGCGCTCCTCGGCGAGGCGGCGGCCGGCGGCGTGCGGGGTGATGTCCTGTTGCCGGGCCTCGTCCAGGACCGTCACCGTGTTGGCCCGCAGCCTCGCCGAGACCGACTCGAAGATGCCCGACGTGCCGGGCCGGAACCCGGAGTAGCGGGCATCCATCGCGAAGGCGGCCGCGACCACGCCGCCGGCGTTGGCCACGAAGTCGGGGAGCACGGTGATCCCGCGCTCGGCGAGAATGCTCCGGGCGTCCGCCGAGGTCGGCAGATTCGCGCCTTCCACGATGAGCTTCGCCTTGATCTCGTGCGCGGTGCCACGAGTGATGACGTCCTGCAGCGCGGCAGGCACCAAGATGTCGCAGTCCACGGTGAGTTCGGCGCCTGAGGGGAGCGCGGTACCGGCGGAGTGGCGGGTGACGAAGTGGTCGCCGTGCTCGTCCCGGGCAGTCAGCAGAGCGCCGACGTCGAGACCGCTGGGGTCGTACCGCACGCCGTGGGCGGTGGACACCGCCACGATGGTGGCACCGAGCTCAGCGAACCGCTGGGCGGCGGCGCTGCCGACCGCACCGAAGCCCTGCAGGGCGACCCGGGATCCGGCCAGCGGCAGCCCCTGGTGCCGTGCCGCGGCGTCGGCCGCCTCCGCCACGCCGTAGCCGGTGACCCCGAGCTTGTCGTAGGCCACTCCGCCGAGATGCTCGGGAGTGCCGACGGCGGCACCGCGGTCGCCCAGCTCGTCCTGGATGATGGCGGCATCACTTTCGGTCAGGCCCATGTCGAGCCCCATCACATACTCGCGGGGCACCTCGTTGGACAGTGCGCGGGCGAAGGCGCGCAGCACCGCCTCCTTGTCGCGGGCGGCCGGATCGGCGACGATGCCGGCCTTGGCGCCGCCGTAGAAGAGGTCGACAGCGGCCCACTTCCACGTCATGACACGGGCCAGCCGGGAGACCTCCTCCACGGTCACACCGGGGCTCATCCGGGTTCCGCCCTTGCCGATGCCGCGGGCGGTGTTGTCGATCACCAGGACGCCCTTCATGCCGGTGCGCCGGTGGGAGACGACGACGGTCTTCTCGGGGCCCCACTCGTCGACGAGAGAGAGTGCATCAGTCACGGGTGTGTTCCTTCTCGGTAGGAAGCGGAGGAAAGCCGGAACGGGCAGAGGGGTCGGCCGGGGGAAGTGCCCGGGCGATCAGCTGGGCGAGATGGGTGCCGCTGCGCGGGGTCTGCTGAGCGATCTGGGTGCGGCAGCTGAAGCCGTCCGCCAGGATCTGGGTCTCCGCGGGGGCCGAGCGCACCGCGGGGAGCAGAACCTGTTCGCCCGCGGCGACGGAGACGTCGTAGTGGCCGCGCTCGAAGCCGAAGTTGCCGGCGAGACCGCAGCAGCCGGAATCGAGCGCGGTGTTGTCGATGCCCATGCGGTCCAGCAGGGCGCTGTCGGCACTGAAGCCGGAGGTGGCGTGCTGGTGGCAGTGGGTCTGGCTGAGCGAGCGGGCCTCGATCCGCGGGGGCTGCCAGCCGGGGGCGTGGTGGACGAGGAGTTCGGCGAGGGTGAGTGTGGCGCGGGAGAGGGCACGGGCGTCCTCGTCGCCGTCGAGGAGTTCGGGGAGATCGGTCTTGAGGGCCGCCGTGCAGCTCGGCTCCAGTCCCACGACGGGGAGGCCGGCGCCGACGGCGGGGGCCAGGGCGGCCGCGGTACGCCGGGCGATCCGGCGGGCCGTGCCGAGCTGTCCGGTGGTGATCCAGGTGAGTCCGCAGCACTGGGTGCCGTCCGGGACCTGCACCCGGAAACCGGCGTCCTCCAGCACGGCCACACCGGCCTGGAGGACCTCGGGGCTGAAGTGGTTGTTGAAGGAGTCGACCCACAGCATGACCGGGCCGCGCCGGCCGTCGCCCCGGGGCGTACGGCGGTGGAACCAGGCCAGGAAGGTCTGCTCGGCGAAGCGGGGAAGTTCCCGCTGCGCGGCGATCCCGCCGAGGCGTTTGACGGCCGGGGCCAGCCGGGAGGAGGTGAGCGCGTTGACCAGCCCGGGGGCCCGGGCGGCCAGTCGCGACAGCAGCGGCAGCCAGCCCATGGTGTAGTGCGAGGCGGGCCGGAGCCGTCCCTTGTAGTGGTGGTGCAGGAACTCCGACTTGTAGGTGGCCACGTCCACCCCGACGGGGCAGTCGGCGCTGCACCCCTTGCAGGACAGGCACAGATCGAGGGCGTCGCGGACTTCGGTGGAACGCCAGCCGTCGGTGATCACTTCGCCCTGCGTCATCTCGTAGAGCAGTCGTGCGCGGCCGCGGGTGGAGTCCTTCTCGTCCCGGGTGACGCGGTAGCTGGGGCACATGACATCGCCGCGGGGGCCGGTGGAGCGGCATTTGCCGACGCCGACACAACGGCGGGTGGCCTTGGCGAAGTCCCCGTCGTCGGCATGGAAGGGGAAGACGGTGGCCAGGGGCAGCGGGGCACGGTGCGGGCTGACGCGCAGATTTCCGTCGACCGGCAGCGGCTGGACGATCATTCCGGGGTTGAGGCCGTTGTCGGGGTCCCAGATGCCCTTGAACTCCTCGAACAGGGCGATGACGTCCGGGCCGTACATCAGCGGCAGCAGCGCGGAGCGGGCCTGTCCGTCGCCGTGTTCACCGGACAGTGAGCCACCGTGGGCGGCGACCAGCCGGGCGGCGTCGGTGAGGAAGGCGCGGAAGACGGCGGTGCCCTGTTCGGTGCTGAAGTCGAAGTTGATCCGGACGTGCAGACAGCCTTCGCCGAAGTGTCCGTAGACGGCGCCCTGCAGCCGGTGTTGGTCCAGCAGTTCGGTGAACTTGCGGAGGTAGGCGCCCAGTTGGTCGGGCGGGACGGCCGCGTCCTCCCATCCGGGCCAGGCCTCGGCCCCGTCGGGCATACGGGTGGCCAGCCCGGCTCCGTCCTCGCGGATCCGCCACAGCGTGCGGGCGCGCGCGGGATCGGTGATGACTTCACTGCCGGTGCATCCCGCGGTCTGGCGCGCGGTCTCGGCCAGCGCCTCGGCCTGCTCGGGCAGCTCTTCCGCGGTGCCCCCGAGTTCGGCGAACAGCCAGGCCCGTGCGGCCGGCAGGGTGTCGATGGCGGCCCTGGTCGCGGGCCGGGTGACGATATCGGTCAGCGCGTGGTCGAGCCCTTCCAGCGCCAGCGGCTGATGTTTCAGCAGCGCGGGTACCGCGTCGGCCGCGGCACAGGCGTCCGAGAATCCGAGGACGACCAGGGCGCGTGCGGGGGGAGGGGTCAGGAGACGGACGGTCGCCGAGAGGACGACGGCCAGTGTGCCCTCGCTGCCGACCAGGGCTCTGGCGAGGTTGAAGCGCCGCTCGGGCAGCAGCTGTTCCAGTGCGTAGCCCGAGACCTGCCGTGGGAACCGCCCCAGCTTGGTGCGCAGCGCCGCCAGATTGCGCTGGGCGAGACGGTGCAGGGACGCGATCAGCTCTGCGCGGTCGTCTCCCGCGGCGATGGCCTCGTCGATCTCCTCCGCGGTCATCTCGCCGAGCCGGACCACCGTGCCGCGGTAGGTGACCACTTCGAGTTCCAGGATGTTGTCCGCGGTGCGTCCCCAGGCGAGGGAGTGTGATCCGCACGCATTGTTGCCGATCATGCCGCCCAGGGTGCAGCGGCTGTGGGTGGAGGGATCGGCGCCGAACAGCAGGCCGTGGGGGGCGGCGGCCTGCTGCAGATCGTCCAGCACGATGCCGGGCTCGACGGTCGCGGTCCGGGCCTGCGGGTCCAGCGCCAGCAGCCGGTTGAAGTACCGGGAGAAGTCGAGCACCACGCCCGGTCCGACGGCCTGCCCGGAGGTGCTGGTGCCCGCTCCGCGGGCGGTGACCGGCACGCCCAGACGGCGGCAGACGTCGAGTGTGTTGCGGATGTGCCGCCGCTCGCCGGGGAAGACGACGGCCAGCGGGACCTGGCGGTAGTTGGATGCATCGGATGCGTACTGTGCCCGGCGGCCGGCGTCTCCGGCGACCTCGCCGCAGTCCCCCGCGCCGAGGGCTTCGGCCACCGCTGCCGCGTCGAGGCTGCCGAGACCCTGCGCTGTTGTGGTCACCGTGCTTGCTCCTTTGTGCTCACCGGTCACGTTCGGCCTGGTGAGACCACGATGTGGGCCGGCCGGGGCACGGGACAAGGCCCAGCAGGACGAAAGAATTGACGCTTGAGGGCAATGGATGCTTATGCTCGGCCTCCCGCCTCTCTGGGAGCCCGCGTTGCTGAAACCACTGCATCTGCTCACGCTGAAGGCCGTCGTCCGCAGCGAATCGTTCGCCCTCGCGGCCCGCGACCTCGGCTACACCGCGTCCGCCATCTCGCAGCAGATCTCCGCCCTGGAGAAGGAGACCGGGCTGGTGCTGTTCGAGCGGGAGGCGCACGGCATCCGTCCCACCGCCGCCGCCCACCGTCTGGTCGACCTCAGTACCCATGTGCTGGCCGCCATGGACGATCTGGACCACCAGGTGCAGGAGCTCGCCACCGGCGCCACCGGCCGGCTGCGGCTGGGCAGCTTTCCCACGGCCGATGTCCGGCTGGTGCCCGCGGCGCTGTCCGCCCTCGTCGAGACCCATCCGCGCGCACAGATCCAGCTGGAGGAAGCCGAGCCGGAAGAGCTCATCACCGCGCTCAGCCACGGTGATCTGGACGTCGCGCTGGTCTACGAGTACGGGCTCAGCCCCCGGCAGTGGCCGGCGGGACTGACCCGCCATCACCTGCTGAGGGAGGACCTCGTCCTGCTCAGGGCCCGGGGCAGCGGCCTGGGCGCGCAGCTGCCCCAGCTGTCCTCGGCCCGCTGGATCACCAGCCGGGAGGACACCGCCGGGGCGCGGTCGTTCGTCCGGCTGTGCGCGGCCGCGGGCTTCGAGGCCGCCGTCGCCTTCCGCAGCAACAACTACGCCGTGGTGCGGGAGCTGGTGTCCGCCGGCCTCGGCGTGGCCGTGGTCCCGGCACTCGGGCACCTGCCCAGCGAGGGCGTCGAGGCCACCCGGCTCACCCAGCGCTCCGCCCACCGTCAGGTGATGGCGCTGCATCGCAGTGAGAACAGCAACCCGCTGCTCCCCGCCGTGCTCAGCTGTCTGCGCCGGGCGGTGCCGTCCGGCGAGCCGTATCTGCATCCGGCGCGGTCCGACTGACGGTCCGGACGGAGGCGGGCTCCGCCCCTCCCGGGGAGGAGGGAGGGACGGAGCGCCGGCAGGGGCGGCCGACCGCCCGTCACGGGACGGGCGCGGGATCGGCCTCGTCGGAATCGGACATGTCGTCCAGGGTGTCGAGATCCACCGAGCCTCCCGGCATGACTTGGCGGGTGCGCCGGTAGCCGTACGCGGCGTAGATGACCAGGCCGACGAGCAGCCAGCAGCCGAGCCGCACCCAGGTCTCCCACTGGAGGAACGACATCAGCCAGAGGGAGAAGACGATGCCGAGGACGGGCACCACCGGCATGCCCGGACACCGGAAGCCGCGCTTGAGATGCGGCTTCTTGTAGCGCAGCACCAATACGGAGGCGGAGACCACCACGAACGCCAGCAGCACGCCGATATTGGTGAGTTCGGCGACGGCGTTGATGGGCAGCACACCCGCCAGCACGGCGGACACCGCACCGATCAGCCAGGTGGCGCGGTGCGGAACCTTGCGCTTGGGGTGGATGGCACCGAACCAGGCGGGCATCAGGCCGTCGCGGCTGAGGGCGTACCAGAGACGGGAGGCGCCCATCATGAAGGAGAAGGTCACGGTGACGATGCCGATGACCGCGCCGACGGCGATCACATTGGCCAGCCCGCTGAGCCCCACGCTCTGGAACGCGCTGGAGATACCGCTCTTCGGATTGATCTCGCTGTAGTGCTGCATACCGGTGAGCACCACGCAGACCAGCACATACAGCACCATGGAGACCGCCAACGACAGCATCATCGCCTTCGGCAGCTTGCGCCGTGCCTCCAGTGACTCCTCCGCGGCGGTGCTCAGCGCGTCATAGCCGAAGACGGCGAAGAAGACGGTCGCCGCCCCGGTGAATGCCCCGCCGAGACCGAACGGCGCGAAGGGCTGCAGATTGTTGCTGTCGACCTTGGTGAAGCCGACCACGATCACCAGCAGCACGATCGCGATCTTGACGATGGTCAGCACCGTCTCCACCCGGGCCGAGGTACGGGTGCCACGGGTCAGCAGCCAGGCCACACCGAGGCAGATCGCCACCGCGAGCAGGTCGATCTTGTGGCCGGCTCCGGTGCCGGGAGCGCCCAGGGCCCAGGTCGGCAGATGGATGCCGACGGCCTCCAGGAGGAATCCCAGGTAGCCCGACATCCCGATCGCCACGACGGCGACGATGGCGGTGTACTCCAGGAGCAGGTCCCAGCCGACGATCCAGCCCACGACCTCCCCGAGCACCGCGGCACAGTAGGTGTAGGACGAGCCGGCCTTCGGCACCATGCCGGCGAACTCGGCGTAGGCGAAGGCCGCGCAGAGCGACGCGGCGCCGGCCACGAGGAACGAGATGAGGACGGCGGGGCCGGCGACGTCCCGGGCGACGGCCGCGGCCAGACTGAAGATGCCGGCCCCGATGATGGCGCCGATACCGATCATCGTCAGCTGGGTCAGGCCCAGGGTGCGCACCATGCGCGCACCGGTGGGCTGTTCATGGGGGAGTGTGCGCCGGAAGACCCCCTTGGGGCCTCTTCCCAGCAAAGCGGGGAGTGCGGACTTCGAGGTGTGATGGGGGGACATCGATCGCTCCCTGTCAGGCAGCGGCGGCACGACGGGCCACCGTCGTGGCGTGGGTCACCACTGGCCTGAAACCATCACTCACGTTCCTCCCCGGCAAAAGAGACCGCAGCGCGACAACTTGCGGTGCTGAGGGTAAGGAACACTGGCGCAGCTGCGTCGCAGCACGAGGAGATCGGGCTCTGGTGTAGACGGCATCTTGTTCCCCGGGGCAGGGCAACCCGCCCCGGCGGCAAGGCTGTTGCGCGTGGGGCGGCGGCTAGTCGGACGGATCGTGGCGGGCCCCGGACACCGCCCGCAGGACGTCGACCAGAGCCGTCACCGTGGGCCGGTGCTCGACGGAGGAACGGAACATCACCACGATGTGCCGCTCGATCCGCTCCCGCAGCCGCACCACGTCCAGGCGTGACGCCCGCAGGCCGAGCATCAGATCCGTCACCGTGCTCACCCCGATCCCCGCCTCGACGAGCGCCAGCGTGGCCGCGGTGTCGGTCACCTCGTGCTGGACCCGCGGTTCGACCCCCGCCCGCCGGCAGGCGGTGCGCACCGCTCGCCCGTAGTAACTGTCCGCCGACGGCAGGATCCAGCCCAGCTCCTGGGTCTCCGCCAGGCCGATCACCTCGCGACCCGCCATCGATCCGGCCGGTACCGCCAGCGAGAACCGCTCGCGGTACAGCCGCCGCACCCGCAGGGTGGGCTCGCGCGGAATCGGCACATCCGGGTAGTCCAGCCCGAGCGCCAGATCCACCGCGCCGGACGCGACGGCGTCATGTACCTCGTCCACATCCATATCGCGGCTCTGTACCGTCAGCCCGGGATGGGCCCGCCGGGCCTCCTGCAGGGCCGGCGGCAGCAGCTCGGCGGCCGCGGTGGCGAACAGCCCCACCTGCAGGACGCCGGAGATCTCGTGCCGGGTGCGCTCCAGGGCCTCGACGGCTTCCGCCTCCGTGGACAGGATCCGCTCCGCGTGACGTGACAGCGTCCGCCCGGCGTCGGTCAGCTCCACCCGCCGCCCGACCCGCCGCAGCAGCTCCATGCCCGCGGCCTTCTCCAGCGCGGCGATCTGCTGAGAGACCCCGCCGGGCGTGTATCCAAGGGCCTGTGCCGCCGCGGTGATCGTGCCGCGCCTGGTCAGCTCCACCAAGGACCGCAGCTGGGCACTCGTCCAGTCCATATAGAGATCGTAATAGATCAGACGCACTAACTGTTCGTAGACGTCAACGGTTGGGTTGCTGCACGATGACGGGCAGCTAGCTGATCAGCTCTTCTCGCCATGCACTGACAGCCCAGCCGATGTGCCGGACGGACGCCCACCGGCACCGGCCCGGGCCTCTGGAAGGGATCGGCCTCTTGTCCATGTCATCCACCTCCCGCACCGTCCCGCCCACGGCCGACGTGGTGATCGTCGGCGGCGGCGTGATGGGCACCAGCATCGCGTTCCACCTGGCCGAGGCCGGGGTGCACAACATCGTCGTCGTCGAGCGCGGCGAACTGGGCAGCGGCAGTTCGGGCAAGCCGATCGGCGGCGTGCGGGCGCAGTTCTCCGACCCGCTCAACATCGCGCTGGGCAGCCGGAGTCTGCGCGCCTGGCAGGACTTCCCGCGGCGGCCCGGCGCCGACATCCGGCTGGACAGCGTCGGTTATCTCTTCCTGCTCACCAGCGACCAGCAGGCCACGGATTTCGAGACCGGCGTCCACATCCAGAACAGCTTCGGCGTCCCCAGCCGCATGATCGGCCCCCGCGAGGCACGGCAGCTGTGCCCCTATGTCAGCACCGAGGGGCTGGTGGCCGCCGCCTACTCGCCGACCGACGGCCATGCCCGGCCCGGACTGGCGGTCCAGGGCTATGCGCGTGCCGCCGCGCGGGCGGGGGTCGTCTTCGCTCCGCACACCGCCGTCACCGGTATCGACACCACCGGCGACCGGGTCACGGCCGTCCACACCGACCATGGCCGGATCTCCTGCTCCACGGTCATCTGCGCCGCGGGCGCCTGGTCCGCACGGATCGGCGAGATGGCGGGCGTCCACCTCCCCGTACGCCCGGTGCGCCGCCAGCTCGCCTTCACGGCGCCGCTCGCACCGCCCGCCCCGCGCATCCCCTTCACCATCGACTTCGCCTCCACGGCCTACTTCCACAACAGCGACGACGGGCTGCTCTTCGGCCTCGCCGATCCCGCCCAGGCCGACGGCTTCGACACCACCTGGACCCCGGACTGGCTCGAACTCTTCCGTGCCGCCGCCCGGCGCAGGGCCCCCGCCCTCGCCGACATGGAGACCCACGACGGCTGGGCCGGACTGTACGAGGTCACCCCGGACCACAACGCACTGATCGGACGCTCCGGCACGCTGTCCAACTTCCTGTACGCCACCGGGTTTTCCGGCCATGGCTTCCTCCAGGCCCCCGCGGTCGGCGAGATCATGCGCGACCTCCACCTCGACCGCACGCCGTTCGTGGACGTCACCCCGCTCAGCGCCGACCGGTTCACGACCGGTGCCGAGACCCGCCCCGAAGCACACGTGGTGTGAGTTCCCCCGACCGAAAGGCAGACCCGTCGATGTTCAGCCAGTGGCAACTGCGCGCCGCCTTCGCGCGGCGGCTCTCCGACATGTACGGGCGGGAGGTCCCCGCCTACACCACACTCGTGGACGTCTCACACGAGGTCAATGAGGAGGTGCTGCGCGAGCAGGGCGCCGACGCCGAACGCCTGGGCTCCATCGGCCGGGTGACCGCGGAACGGCACGGCGCCATCCGGGTCGGCACTCCCGAGGAACTCCAGCAGGTCGCCCGCGTCTTCGGCGCCCTGGGCATGCACCCGGTCGGCTTCTACGACCTGCGGGAGGCCGCCGCCAGCGCGATCCCCGTCGTGTCGACCGCCTTCCGCCCCGTCGACGGCGAGGAGCTGGCACGGAACCCGTTCCGTGTCTTCACCTCCATGCTCACCCCGGCGGACCCCCGGTTCTTCGACCCCGACCTGCGCGCCCGCCTGGAAAACTTCCTCGCCGGGCGGCAGCTGTTCCCCCCGGAGCTGCTGGCCCTCGCCGACCGCGCGGAAGCCGCCGGGGAGCTGTCCGACACGGACGCCGAACGGTTCCTCCACCTCGCCGTGCAGGTCTTCGAACTGTCCCCGGAGCCGGTCGACAAGGCGTGGTACGAAACCCTGGAACAGGTCTCCGCCGTCGCCGCGGACATCGGCGGCGTACGCAGCACCCACATCAACCACCTCACGCCCCGCGTCCTCGACATCGACGCGCTCTACCGGCGGATGACCGAGCGCGGCATCGAGATGATCGACACCATTCAGGGCCCGCCCCGGTGGAAGGGCCCCGATGTCCTGCTGCGCCAGACCTCGTTCCGTGCCCTCGCCGAGCCCCGCGCCCTGCGCACCCCGGACGGCAGTGTGATCAGCGGAGCCCTGCGGGTGCGCTTCGGTGAGGTCGAAGCACGTGGGATCGCCCTCACCCGCCAGGGCCGGGCCCGTTACGACGCACTGCTCGCCCGCGTCGACGAACTGGCCGCCCGCGACCCGCAGGCCGACCGGGCAGATGTCGCCCGCGCCCTGTGGGCAGCGGAACTCCCCGACACCGAACAGGCCCTCGCCGCCCAGGGCCTGGCGCACTTCACCTATCACGTCGTGCCCGACCGGCCGGCCGACGGCAGCCGCCCGCCCGCCGGCCTCGACGAGCTGCTGTCGCAGGGCTGGGTACGGGCCGAACCCCTCGTCTACGAGGACTTCCTGCCGCGCTCCGCGGCCGGCATCTTCCAGTCCAACCTCAGCGACGAAGGCTCCAGGCACCACGACCGCACCGGCATCGCCTACGACAGCGCATGGCTCTCCGGCGCCATCGGCCGTGAGGTCCTGGACCCCTTCGACCTCTACGAAGAGCAGCAGAACCGCTCCCTCGCCCGGGTCGCCCGCGAACTCGCCCTGGACGGCCTGCCCGGCTGACCCGGCCGATCCGTCACCCCACCCCTCCCCACCCAAGGAGCATCATGACCGCCACCGCCCTCCCCACCACCGAGGACCTGCGCACCCGCGCCCGCACCAGCCTCGCCCGCGTCGGCGTCACCGTCGTGGAAGGCGGCGATTTCCACGCCCGCAGCCCCATCACCGGCGAAGACCTCTTCGGTCTGCGGGCCGCCACCGCCGCCGACACCGAGGACGCCCTCGTCGCCTCCCGCGAGGCGTTCCTCACCTGGCGCACCACCCCGGCACCCCGCCGCGGCGAACTCGTCCGCCGCCTGGGGGAGTTGCTGCGTGAGCACAAGAGCGATCTGGCCGACCTCATCACCATCGAAGCGGGCAAGATCCGCTCCGAGGCGCTCGGTGAGGTCCAGGAAATGATCGACATCTGCGACTTCGCCGTCGGTCTGTCCCGCCAGCTCTACGGCCGGACGATCGCCTCCGAGCGCCCCGGCCACCGCCTTGCCGAAACCTGGCACCCCCTCGGCGTGGTCGGGGTGATCTCGGCGTTCAACTTCCCCGCCGCCGTCTGGTCGTGGAACACCGCCGTCGCCCTGGCCTGCGGCGACACCGTGATCTGGAAGCCCTCCGAGCTCACCTCGCTGATCTCGCTCGCCTGCGACCGGCTGCTGGACCGGGCCGCCGAAGAGGTCGGTGCCCCGCGGGATGTGCACCGCCTGCTGCTGGGCGACCGCACCGTCGGCGAAAAGCTCGTGGACGACCCCCGGGTCGCGCTGGTCAGCGCCACCGGTTCGACCCGCATGGGACGCGAGGTCGGCCCCCGCGTCGCCGCCCGCTTCGGCCGGACTCTGCTGGAACTCGGCGGCAACAACGCCGCCGTCGTCGCCCCCTCCGCCGACCTCGACCTCGCCGTCCAGGGCATCGTCTTCGCGGCGGCCGGCACCGCGGGGCAGCGCTGCACCACCCTGCGCCGCCTCATCGTCCACCAGGACATCGCCGACACCCTCATCACCCGTCTGACCGCCGCCTACCAGAAGCTCCCCATCGGCGACCCCTTCGACGAGACCACCCTGGTCGGGCCCCTCATCACTCCGCAGGCCCTGGACACCATGCAGGACGCCCTCACCCGCGCACAGGCGGAGGGCGGGAAGATCCTGGCCGGCGGCAACCGGCGCCTCACCGACGCCGCGCCGCGGGCCAGTTACGTCGAACCGGTCATCGTCCGCGTCGACGAACAGACCGATGTCGTCCGCGAGGAGACCTTCGCCCCCATCCTGTACGTGCAGACCTACGAGACCCTGGACCAGGCCATCGCCCTGCACAACGACGTCCCGCAGGGCCTGTCGTCCAGCATCTTCACCCGGGACCAGCAGGAGGCCGAGCTCTTCCTGTCGGCGGAGGGCTCGGACTGCGGTATCGCCAACGTCAACATCGGTACCTCCGGCGCCGAGATCGGCGGCGCCTTCGGCGGTGAGAAGGAGACCGGTGGCGGCCGCGAGTCCGGCTCCGACGCCTGGCGCGCCTACATGCGCTCCGCCACCAACACCATCAACTACTCCAGCCGCCTCGCCCTCGCCCAGAACGTCAGCTTCCTTTAAACACCGGCCGCTTGACGGCCCGTCATCCGCGTGAGCGGAACCCGCGCCCCCGCCCTGCTTCCGAGCCGGGGCGGGGGTTCGCCATGTCACCGGGGCCTCGCCGCCCGGGCCCGGCAGCGGTCACGAGCGCCGGAGAGCGCCCGGATACCGGGCACCAACTGCCGTTTTTCGACAAACACCGCTCCGCGCGGGGACATCCGTTGACGCCGTGGGTGCCGCGGTGTGATGGTACGGCGGCCTGGGTCATGGACATGTCGTCTCCAGCCGTGCGCGAGCCCCACCTCGTCGGCGCCGGCCGGGCGACACGACGCTGCCACGGCCCGGTGCTCCACCAGAACCTCCGCCGGTAGTACTCCCTACCCCCTCAAGGAGCCATGGTGCTACGAAGACTCGCGGTGGCCGGGGTATCCCTCGCCGCCACTATCGGAGCGGCCGCGCTGGCCGTTGCCCCCACCGCCGCGGCGGCCCCCCGGACCCACCCGCCCGCCTACGCGATTTCGGCCGGACAGACCGTGAGCAGCGCTCCCGGCACACCGGCCAACGCTCCCACCGCCGGCAGCACTTCTGCCGCCGACGCCCCGGACATCGATGTGGCCAAGGTCCAGGCCCATCTCACCGAGCTGAACAACATCGCCACCCGCAACGGCGGCAACCGCAAGTCCAGCGGACAGGGCTACCGGGACTCCGTCGCCTACGTCAAGAACAAGCTCCAGGCGGCCGGCTACACCGTCACCGAACAGCCCTGCACCTCCGGCTGCGCGAGCGGGGCCGGTCCGAACGTGATCGCCGAATGGCCGCAGGGCGACGCCACCAAGGTCTATATGTTCGGCTCCCACCTCGACGGCGTCGGCGCGGGCCCGGGCATCAACGACAACGGCTCCGGCTCGGCCGCGCTGCTGGAGACCGCACTCACCCTCGCGGAACAGCACCCCGCCATGGCCGCCCGGGTCCGCTTCGGCTGGTGGACGGACGAGGAACAGGGCCTCAACGGCTCCGACTTCTACGTCGGTTCGCTCTCCTCCGCCGAGCGGTCGAAGATCAAGGCGTACTACAACTTCGACATGATCGCCTCGACCAACGGCGGCTACTTCATCAACCACGTCACCTCCACCGCCGCCCAGCCGATGAAGGCGTACTGGGACTCCCTCGGCCTCCAGCCCGAGGAGAACACCGAGGGCGCCGGCCGCTCCGACGACTACTCCTTCGAGCAGGCCGGCATCCCGACCTCCGGATACGCCATGGGCGCCGGCGCCAGGAAGACATCGGCGCAGGCCGCAAAGTGGGGCGGCACCGCCAACCGCTCCTACGACCCCTGCTACCACCAGTCCTGCGACACCACCGGCAACATCAACGCCACCGGACTGAACCGCAGCGTCGACGGCATCGCCTACACCCTGTGGAACCTCGCCGTCACCAACTCCACCCCGGCGAACGACTTCTCCCTGGCCACCAGCCCGGCCAACGGCAGCGTCGACCCGGGGGCTTCGGCCACCGCCACCGTCTCCACCGCGACCACCAGCGGATCCGCCCAGACGGTGAAGCTGACGGCCGCGGGCGCGCCGGCCGGGGTGACCGTCTCCTTCAACCCCGCCTCGGTGACCTCCGGCAACAGCTCCACCATGACCGTCGCCACGGCCGCGAGCACCGCACCGGGCACCTACCCCCTCACGGTCACCGGCACCGGGTCCGTCACCCACACCACGACCTACACCCTGACCGTCAGGGGAACCGGCGGCTGCACCGCCCAACAGCTCCTCACCAACGGCGGATTCGAGAGCGGCACCACACCCTGGACGGGTGACACCGGGGCGATCGGCGCCCACGCCGGCCAGTCCGCACACAGCGGCAGCAGATTCGCCTGGCTCGGCGGCTACGGCTCCTCCGCCACCGATTCCCTCAGCCAGTCGGTGACCGTCCCCGCCGGCTGCGGCAAGGCCACCCTGAGCTACTGGCTGCACATCGACACCAATGAGACCGAGCGCGTCGTGTACGACACCTTCAAGGTCAAGGTGGGCAGCACCACCCTGACGACCCTCTCCAACACCGACGCATCGAGCGGCTACACCCAGCGCACCGTGGACCTGAGCCCCTACATCGGACAACGGATCACCCTGACGTTCACCGCCACCGAGGACGCCAGCCTCCAGACCAGCTTCGTCGTCGACGACGCGACCCTGCAGACCGGCTGACCTGACGGCACCGGAGGGACGAGTCCTGGCCTGACCCCTCTCGCCCCTCCGGTGCCCCCTTACGGCAGATCACCGTCCGGTACCGCGGTGGGGAACGGAGCGGCCGGGCGTGCGAAAGGGGTCAGGCCGTCGGGTAGCACGGAGTGGTGTAGTGACCCCGGTCGCCGGTGGGCGTCCAGCCGCCGGTGCCGTGGTCCGGATCGGCGAGGGTGAAGCCGTTCTCGCGCAGTTGCTCGCGGAGTGCGACGGCGGGGAAGCCGGTGCCGTCGGGGGTGTCCTCGACGGGCCACAGGGTGACGAGCAGAGCCTCCGTGTCGCCCGTATCGGGCTCATGGTCGAGGCTGGCGACTTCAAGGTGCCAGCGACCGTTCCGCACGAAGGCTTCCGCGCGGAACATCGCTCGTACCGTCCGGGGGGTCTGATGGGTCTCGGTCATACGAGGTGAGCTCCTGTCGTGGGGCAGGGGAGTGTGAGGCGTGCTGTGATGATGCCGGTGGACCGTGGAGCGCCGCGGGACCTGCACCGTCCGCGCGGCGTGATGCCCTCAGAAGTTGCGCCACCGGGCCATGGTGAACGAGAAGAGGCCGAACAGGGCGAGGCCCGCCGCGATCGCGGCGAGCAGCCAGGGACCGGCCGGGGTGTCCGCGAAGGAGCGGAGCGTGTCGTCCATGCCTTTGGCCCTGCCGGGGTCGTAGGTCACCGCGGCCTTGACGACGAATACCCCGGCGACCGCGAACACCCCACCGCGCGCGAGACCACCGGATATGCCGAGCACCTCCACACCGCGCCGCAGCCGGGGCGACATTCCGCCCCCGTTGAGATGCTTGCGGAACTTACGGAGGACGGCGCGCACCGCGATCCAGGCCCCGGCGACGGCAATGCCCGCTCCCGCGGCCGCCACCAGCCAGGGGCCGCCGGGCAGGCCCAGCGCCTGGGCCGTGGCATCCCGGGACTGCTGGTCACTCGCCCCGCTTCCGCTGCCCTGCTTCCCCGCGGCGAAGGAGACCACGGAGAACGACACCACGGCGTAGAACACGAAACGGGCCAACGACAGCAGCCGTGTACCGGCCTTGTGCCCGTCGGGCCCGGCCGCGCCGAACCCAGCCTCGGACAGGCGCCACAGCGCCATCCCCGCCAGGCCCAGACCGAGTGCCCAGATCAGCAGGCTGCCGAACGGCCTGGCCGCGAGCTCTGCCAGCGCCCCGCCCCGGTCGGCCTGCTCACCGGAGTCACCGAACGCGATCCGCAGCGCCAGCACACCCACGAGGAGGTAGATCACGCCCCGAGCCACGAAACCACCGCGTGCCGCGGCCCGGACCGCGGAGCTGCGGGCCGCACGGTGGGCGGTGCCTCGTCCGATATGGGGTACCGCGGTCGTCGTGTGCATGCGTTGCCTCCAGAGGCTATTCCCGCCGTCGAGGGTGCACTCCGTTTGCCCCTGGCCGCAGAGCGGAAACCACCGGGCCCGTCGCCGCCCGTCGCCCTCAGCCGGTGTGCGTACGGCACCGTCATCCACTCGTCCCCGAGGGTGCCGCTCTGCCCCAGGGTGTGCCTCTGCCCGAGGGTGTGCCTCTGCCCGAGGGTGTGCCTCTGCGCCGACGCGTCACCCGGCCGCTGTGCCGGGAGTCGTCCAGGGGGTGGGCAGGGCGGTGGCGGGGGTGGTGTGTTCGGGGAGACCGGCGAGGGCTTCGACGCGGGCGGGGCGGTAGGGGGTGGGACCGCTCCACTCCAGCAGCAGAACGGTGGCGTCGTCCTCGAGCCGCCCGTCGTGGTACGCAAGATGGCGCCGGATCAGCCGGCGCAGGGTCTCCGGCACGGGCAGTCCGTCCGCATGGTGCTGGATGAGGAAGTCGGTGAAGCTCTCCAGGCCGAATTCCTGACCTTTGTGATCACGGGCTTCGGTGATGCCGTCGGTGTAGAGCAGCAGACGGTCGCCGGGCTCCAGCTGGTCCCGGCAGAGCGTGGGCGGCACGCCCAGGTCGGTACCCATGGGAGGGCTGGGGGAGCAGGACAGGGGCAGGGCGGTGCGCCCCTTGCGGATGACGACCGGCAGCGGGTGTCCGAGGCTGGTCCAGGTCAGTACCCCGGTGGCGGCGTTCAGCTCGGCCAGGATGCCGGTCGCGAAGCGGTTGGCGTCGAACTGCTTCACGAGGGCCTCTTCCACGGCCTCGGCGATCTGCAGGATTCCGCAGTTCCGCCGGCGGTGGTTACGGCTGGCGGCGAGCGCGAGGTTCGCGGTCAGCCCGGCGGCCGTGTCGTGGCCCATGGCGTCGAAGAGCGCCAGGTGCACGGTCTCTTCGGCGATGGCGTAGTCGAACACATCGCCGCTGACCTCATAGGCCGGCTCCATCACGGCACTGATCAGCACCCGGTCGGTGGCGAAGGTTCTGGGCGGCATGACGCGCCACTCCATCTCCGCGGCGATATTCATCCTCCTGCGCCGCACCAGCCGGGCGTAGGTATCGCTCACCCCTCGCTTACTGACCACCATCAAGGCGACCAGCCCGCCGAGATTGCGCAGGTCCTGGGCCGCCTGGGCGTCCATCTCCGTGCCCGGGGCGGCGGTGGCCCGCAGCGCTCCCAGCCGTTCGGTGCCGTCGAGCATCGGAACCCACCACTGGCCGCTCTCGGAGGTGCTACCCGCGACGATGCCCCCTGTCTGGAACGCGCGGCCGGCGAGCGTGCCTTCCACCCGCACCACATCCGACGCCGGCTCCACCCCTGCTCCGTAACCGGAGGCGTAGCCGGCGAGCCGGCACAGAATGACCTGCTGCAGATCGGCGAGGTAGATCTGCACATCCAGCCAGCCGACCTTGGCCGCGTGCTTGGCGACCAGGTCCGGGATCTGCTCCAGCGTGACCACATGGCTCGCGGCAATAAGATCACCCAGCATCCGCCCCCGGGCGGCTGGACTGCTCATGGAGGCACCTTTCCTCGGGCGTCGGCCCGCCGAGCCCTCCGCCCTGTGGGCGGTCCCGTCCACGGCATCGTCGGCTGCCCGTGCGGTCAGGGCGATGCCTGTGCTGTCGATGGTGACACCCTGAGGGAGCTCACCGACAGCGACACCGCGGTGCGGCACAAGAGCGACACCTCCGGGTTGCGGAGCGTGGGCCCTGAGTGACGGGACGCGACACGTCGCTCCACCACGACCGGCTCCGGGTTCTGGGTCCGCTACGGGGTTCGGCTCTGGTTCCGGGTCCGGGTGCGGTTCCGGGGCGGGGCGCGGTTCCGGCTCCGGTTCCGGCTCCAATTCTGGTTGCGCGATGCCGTCGCCCGCTCGTCAGTGGCGGCCCCCTCGCTCCCCCTGGGGCGCCAGTCGGACGACCGCTCCGATTTCCAGCGCGACATAGAGGGCACCGTCCGGCCCGAAGGCCAATCCGTGTGGTTCGGACGCGGCAATCGGCAGGTCGTACTCCTCGATGCGGCCGTCAGGGGTGATGGACCCGATGCGGTTGGCTCCCCATTCGGTGAACCAGCAGTCACCGGCCGGGCCGGCGACGATCGCGTGGGGCCGGGACGCAGGGTCCGGGAGGGGGAACTCGTCGATCTCGCCGTCCGTCGTGATCCGGCCTATCCGGCCGGCGCCTATCTCCACGAACCAGAGAGCGCCGTCCCCGCCGCAGGTGATGCCGACCGGTGCGGCGTTCTCAGTGGGAAGGGCGTGGAGGGTGATCTCGCCGTCGAAGCTGATGCGGCCGATCGCATGCGCTTGATTGAGGGTGAACCACAGGGCGTCATCGGGGCCGGCGGCGATGGCTGAGGGGAACGCGCCGCTGAGGGGCAGCGGAAATTCCGTCACCCGGCCGTCCGTGGTGATCCGGCCGATCCGGTCGCCGTGCAGCTGTGTGAACCACAGCGCTCCATCGGGAGCGGACACCATGCCGTAGGGCCCACTGCCCGGAGTGGGAAGGGGGAAGGAGGTCACCTCGCCGGTCACGGTGATCCGCCCGATCCGATGGTCCTGGCTTCGGGTGAACCACAACGCGCCGTCGGGTCCTGAGGTGATGACGGACGGTCCGCAGGACGCGGAGTCGAGTGCATAGCGGTCGAGTTGACCCTCCGGTGTCAGCCGGGCGATCTGCCCCGCGTGGACCAAGGTGCACCACAGTGCGCCATCGGGGCCGGCGGTGAGGGCGTACGGGCCCGCGTCGGCGTCGGAGACGGGGATCTGCTGGAACGAGGCGGCACGACGGGGCATCGGTGGGGCTGGTCCTTTCGGGCGGGCGGGGCAGCACATGAGGCGGTGGTCAGGGATGGGGGAGCGGGCGTGTGCGTGGGAGCGGCAGCGTCGGAGCAGGGTTGACCGACAGACGCTAGTGCTACATCAGTTGCATTAAGAATGCTGACACGTTGCCGCCGCAGAAGCAATAAATTTCTTGGCGCACCCTCCGCGGATCTCCAACAGCACGTAAAACGTGGACAGTTGGCTCTCCCGGTCTCGCCGCTGCCATACGCCGCCGATTCACCAAGTCCCGAGCTCCTGCGCGCGCCGGCAGCGCTCAGCGGCACCGCCCGCCACGGGTCAACGCACGGGAACGACGGGACATGCATGTGGCAGCGACGGGTAGGGGAGCGTGCGACGGGGGCTCAGCAACAGGCGGGAGCCAGAAGCATGAGGACCAACAGCACCATGAAGGCAGGAATGGAGCCGGAGACCACGTCGAAGGTGTGTGCCGTTCCGGCTCCGACGGTGCTGCCGCACATCCCCGCTCCGCAGCGCGTCGCTCCGGCAGACGCACGGGAGTTGTCCAAGCTCTTCCTCCAGCGGCTGGAGACGGTGGAGGAGGGTACGCCCGAGTACCAGTACGTGCGGAACACCCTCATCGAGATGAACCTCTCCCTGGTGCGCTATGTCGCCCGCCGGTTCTCCAGCCGCAGGGAGTCGATGGAAGACGTTCTGCAGGTCGGGACGATCGGTCTGATCAAGGCGATCGACCGCTACGACCCTTCCCGTGACGTGGAGTTCACCACGCTGGCCGTCCCGTACATCCAGGGCGAGATCAAGCGGTTCTTCCGTGACACCACCTGGTCGGTGCGGGTGCCACGGCGCCTGCAGGAGCTGCGGATCGACCTTGCCCGGGCCCGGGAGGAACTGGAGGGGCAGGGCAGCCACGAGCCGTCCGTCGCGGAGCTCGCCGACCACCTCGACATGCCGGAGGACGAGGTGTCCGAGGGCCTGGTGGCCTGCAACGGCTATGACAGCGATTCCATCGACCGGCCCATCCAGGCCGGCGGTGGCGGCAAGCAGCAGACCGGTCTCGTCGCCGACCTCATCGGCACCGAGGACCCCGCCCTCGCCCTGGCCGAAGACATCCAGGCCCTCAAGCCGCACCTGGCCAAGCTCGACGACCGCGAACGCACCCTCCTCCAGCTGCGCTTCGGGGCGGAGATGACGCAGGCCGAGATCGGCGAGGAGCTCGGCCTCTCCCAGATGCATGTCTCGCGCCTGCTGACCCGCGCCTGCACCACCTTGCGCAAGGGACTGCTCGCCGAGGGGTGACGGGGCCGCCATGACGGTGGCCCCGGCCTCCATGAAGGTGGCTCAGAGCGGTGGCGAGGAAGACGGCGAGGAAGACGGCGAGGAAGACGGCAGGGAGGACGGCGAGAAAATGGCACGGCGGCCAGGGGCCGGTGGCCGAGCGGACGCGAGTGCCCCGCCCCACCCCGCCGGGTCCGGCCGTCCTCAGCCGGCCTGGCTGCTGTCCTTCAAGCTGCCCCAGCCGTGCCAGCGGTCGATCTCGATCCAGGCGCTGACCCGGCGGCGGTCCCGCTGTGGGTACGGCTTGCCGAGGTACTGCCGCGCCAGGCGGTCGATATCCGCGAGTTCGTCGTCGTCACGGATTTCGGCGACGTGGCCGATGAGGCTGATGTGTGTGTACCAGTTGCCCTCGTCCAGCACGGTGAGGGTGACCCGGGGGTCGTTGCGGAGGTGCGCCAGCCGCTTTCGGCCTTCATCCATGTTGACCAGCACCCGGCCGTTGTCCCAGAGGTACCAGGTGGCCGTGGAGACCGGCTGCCCGTCCGAGCGCAGCGTGGTGATGACCGCGGGGTTCGCTTTGCCCAGCATGGTGACTGCCGCGTCGGGAAGCGGTGGTTTCGACATCTGAGGCGCCCTCCACTACGTAGCCGTCCGCCGGCCGGGACGTGCGACATGATCGACATAACGACTGTACTCAGTTCACCCACCGGGTTCCTGCTGACCGGGGCGACCGTGGCGGGAGCCGCTTCCCGCCTTCACGGCCGTCCTGCCGGGCGCTGATCCGGAGGACGAGCCGGCCTCAAGGTCCGTCCTCCGGATCAGCGCCCGCGTCCTCTTCGGCTATTCGGCAGCCACCGGCCGGGAGGGGTACCGGACGGCCGGCTCGTCGACGCCGCTCGGTGCCGCCGGGGCGACGGCCGGCTTCCGGAGCAGGAGCATCGCGGCGTCATCGTGGAGTTCTCCGCCCACATGCGTGAGCAGATCTTCATGGAGCGCGGCGAGGGTGCGGGACGGGTCCTCCGAGAGGTGCAGGGCCAGCCGTTCCCGGAGCGGGTAGAACTCCCGCTCGTGGTCGCGGGCCTCGGTCACGCCATCGGTGTAGAAGAGCAGCTGGTTCCCGTCGGCCAGGGCTACTTCCTGGAGGCTCGGGGTCTCGTCGGCGAGCGCCCGCAGGCCGAGCGGCGGGGTCGGCCGGGCAGGCTCCACGGGCAGCACGCCCGCGTCCTGGACCAGCAGTGGAGCGGCATGCCCGCAGTTGACCAGCTCCATCCGGTCGGCGTCCGGGTATCCCGCGATCACCGCGGTGACGAAGTCGTCCGGCCCGAGGTTGCGCGCCAGGCTCCGTTCGATCCGGTGGACGACATCGAGGAGATCCGGCTCGTCGTAGGCCGCCTCCCGGAAGACGCCCAGGACCAGGGCGGCGACCCCGACCGCCGGCAGGCCCTTGCCGCGTACGTCGCCGACGATGAGCCGGATGCCGAAGGGCGTGGGCACCAGCGCATACAGGTCCCCGCCGATCCGGGCCTCGGCAGCGGCGGCGCTGTACCGGACCGCCGCCTGGAAATGCCCCACGGTCGAGGGCACCGGCTTGAGGAAGGCGTGTTGTGCGGCCTCGGCGACCGAGCGGACGGCGGCCAGAACCCGTTCACGGCGCCTGCGCAGGGCACTGGCCAGAGTGCTGGCCAGGGTCACGGCGGACAGTGCGGACAGCACGATCGCCAGCTCACGATCCGAGGTACCGGCATGCACACCGATGGCGGCGCCCAGCCCCACGGCCAGCGCACCGATGCGGAGCACTCCCCACGGCCCGCTGGTGGCGGCGGCCAGCGCGGGGCCGACGGCGAGCAGCGGCAGCCAGCTCATCCCGGTCCCGCCCGTCAGGGCGAGGAGCGCGACGGCCGCGATGATCAGAACCGGCACTCCGGCGGCGAAGTGCCGGCGGACGCCCGCGCCGCCGGACGGAGCATCACCCCGGGCCGGGGCAGGACGACGGGCAGCCCTCCACAGAGCGGAGAACGGACGGGCAAGCTGTCGCTGCGGCCGGTGGTCGGGGTGGTGGGTTCGGGCTGGGCGCATGTCCTCGTCCGCGGCTCGCTTCCCTGCTCATGGCACTTACGTACCTAAATATCCGTTTCATCTAGGAAACGGGTGTGAGGGTGGCGGCCGCAAGGACCGGGATTTCAGATAGTGAGCGAAAGCCCCCTGGTCACGCGGCCCGCTGCCGGAATCAGCCGGTTCCGGACCTCGTCGATGCGGGAGATCCGATCCGCCCGGAGTGACACACCGAGGGAGCCGAGCGTCTCACCGCTGTACACCGGTACCGCGACACAGAACGTCCCGAGGGCGTACTCCTCCATGTCCGTCATCGCCGGCTGCAGGGGTGTGGTGTCGAGCTGCCGGAGGAGTTCGGCGCGGCCGGTGATGGTGCGCGGTGTGAGATCGGCGAGAGGGTGCCGTGAGAGGTAGTCGTCACGGGCTTCGTCGTCCAGCTCGCGCAGCACGCACTTGCCCAGCGCCGTGGCGTGCCCGGCGTCCTCGAAGCCCACCCAGAGGTCCACCCGCGGTGCCCGGGGGCCGTCGATGATCTCGACGACCCGGATTTCGCCGTCCTCGTAGAAGGTCAGGTAGGCGGCGGCCGAAAGGGCGTCCCGCAGCGCCGCGAGCGCGGGCCGGACCCGGGTCAGCAGCGCCTGTCCCTGTCCGCCGGCGTGCAGCGTGGTCAGCTTCTCGCCCAGGACGAAACCGCCGTCGTCCAGCTTCCGGATGTACCCGTCGTGAGCCAGTGTGCGCAGGAGGTGATACGTGGTCGCCAGGGGCAGCCCCGTCTCCCGTGCCAGCTGCTTCGCGGGCGCGCCGCCCTCGTGCGCGCCGACAGCCTCCATCAGCCGGAAGGCTCGCTGGACGGAGGTGATGAGCGTGGGGCCCTCGCCGTTGCCCATACGTTCAGCCTGCCTCTGGCGCCGCACCCGGGCAAGGCCCTCTCCCTGTACGCGGCCTTCTCTTGCGGACGGTATGCGGCGGAGCACACACGGCGAGCAAGGCATCCGAACCGGAGGTGCGCACGGCGCATGAGCAGAGGCACTCAGGCGCAGGTGCCAAGTGCCGTGGAGAATCGCACGCCGAGCGCGGCAGCGGTCAGATCTCGTCCCAGGGGGCGGCCTGGTACAGGCTCCGCACCGTGCGCACCAGCTCCGTATCCGCCGGATAGCGTGTGTCGTCGATCGCCGAGACGGCGGCAACACCTTGGGAGTTGGAGACGAAGGCCCCCTCGAAGGAGGCCAAGTCGTCGGTGTGCACCGGCCGTTGCGTCCAGGGCACCCCGGCCCGGTCCAGTTCCCGCCGGAGCACCAGCATGGTGGTTCCCTGGAGGGCGGGTGCGTCGGGCCAGATGACCTTTCCGTCCTTGACGAAGCCGATGTTGGTGGTCGCGCCCTCGGCCACCGCACCGTCCGGTGCCACCAGAAGAGCCTCGTCGAACCCCTCCTGCTGCACCCGGCTCAGGTGGTACCGCTGCCCGAATCCTCCGAGATGTTTGAGGTGGGCCGCGGGCCGCTGGTACGCCACACTGCGCAGACGCTGTGCGGTCCCGGGCTCGGGGACCGGGGGACGGACGGTCATCACCGTGACCGGCCCGTCGCCGGGGTCGGGGTGGTAGACGTAGACACGGACCGCAGCGTCCTGGCTCCGTTCCCGCAGGGCATGGCGGATTCTGTCGCGGACCAGCTCGCCGTCCAGCCCCACCCCGAAGAGCTCACGGGTGGCCACGTCCAGCCGGTGCAGATGGAGATCCAGTCCGCGCACACGGCCCGTCCTGACCTGCATGGCCGTGAAATGTCCCTGGCCGCTCAGCATGTCGAACAGCAGCGGATCGGCCTCGGTGGCACGGCCGTTGATCTCGATACGGGGCGCGGTCGAATCGGTCATGATCAGCATCCTAGGGGCCGTTCATATGGGGTGGGCGCCCGGCTTCAAGCGGTGGGGAGGAGGGTGCTCATGGCCGCGCCGAGGTCTGCGCCCTCATCCCGCCGCAACCCACCGTGCCAGAACAAACATTCGATTATGGGCGTACCCTGACGGCATGGCCACGCATCTCCAGGGCTCGCTCTTCGACCAGACCGATGTGGTCCGGCTCGGTCCGCTGCGCGCGATGCGCCGGTCCGAGCTCGGCGACGGTGCCTGGATCGATCTGCTGCCCGGCTGGCTGAGCGGGGCGGACGCCCTGTTCGAGCAGCTTGCCGCCGAGGTTCCCTGGCAGGCCGAGCGCCGGCGGATGTACGAGCAGGTGGTGGACGTACCGCGACTGCTCGCCTTCTATCAGGCCGACGACGCCCTGCCGCACCCCGTCCTCGTCGAGGCGAGGGAGGCGCTCTCCGCCCACTACGCCACCGAGCTCGGCGAACCGTTCACGACGGCCGGCCTCTGCTACTACCGGGACGGCCACGACAGCGTGGCCTGGCACGGTGACCGGATAGGCCGCGGCAGACGGGAGGACACGATGGTCGCCATCCTGTCCGTGGGTGCGCCGCGCGATCTGCTGCTGCGCCCGCGGCGCGGCGGCGGCACGGTACGGCGCCCGCTCGGGCACGGCGATCTGCTCGTGATGGGCGGCTCCTGCCAACGGACCTGGGAGCATGCGATCCCCAAGAGCACCCGCGCGACAGGACCGCGGATCAGTATCCAATTCCGGCCCCACGGTGTGCACTGAGGGCGGCCGCGACCTTCCGGTCATGACAGAGGGCCCCCGAGTCGCAAGCGGCTCGGGGGCCCGGTAACTACCGGGGGCGGTCCGGTCAGTGTCTGTGGCACACCAGGTGGGCCCGGTGCCAGGTCCGGGTCCAGTGGCCCGGGTGGCGGTGGCCGTGCCGGTCCCGCCAGGCCGGGTGCCAGACACGGATCCAGTGTCCATGGACCATGTGACAGCGGCCCCTGTCGACGTGCCTGGTGGGGGAGTGGTCGCCGGGGTGCGACGGCGTGGCCGAGGCGACTCCCACCGAGGAGAAGACCGCACCTCCGGCGAGAGCCACGGTGGCGGCGCCGAGAGCGATGGCGCGCTTGAACCCGTCAATCATTGAGGATCATGCCTTTCTGCGTTGCGGTGATGTTGGCTGCCCCGCCTGTGGCCGGGCAGGAATGACCATGCACCTGTGGCGCACTCTTCATCCCGCCAAATCCCATGGTTTTACGCAATGCAGACAGAAGGCCGAGAAAAGCAGAAATCCTATGAATGTGGCCGATATACGGGAAGCCGCAGGACGCGGGCCGGTCCCGAACACCTGGGCAGGGGCGCGACCTGAGGCCTTGTGCGCCCCCGTGCCGGCCGGCCTCAATCCGGCGTGTTCTCCTCCAGCAGGGCCACGATCGCGGCGTGCCCCGTCTCCTGGTGGTACTCGGCCCCACCGGTGCCGTCCGGTGCGTGGACGGTGAGTTCGACCAGTTCGGTGCCTTCGGGGCGAGGGCTGCGCCGGACCTCGCACCGGGCGTCAGGGGCCGCGCCCGCCTTCCGGCGCAGCTCGCTCTCGATGTCCTTGCCGCTCTCCTCGCGGGCCAGATGACAGGCCGTCCGGCCCTGTGCATCGGTGAGCCGCGGGCTGGCGCCGTGATGCAGCAGGGCCCGCACGACCGCGATCGATCCCCGCTCGGCCGCCACCATCAGCGGGGTGCGGTCGCGGTGACCTGCGTCCGGATCGGCCTGTCCCTCCAGTAGGAGCTGGGCGGTCCGGTGGTGGCCGTTGGTGGCCGCCCACATCAAGGGGGTGTACGACGTGCCGTCATCCTCCCTGAGATCGGGGTCGGCGCCGTGTGCGAGCAGTGCGCGCACCACCTCGTCATGGCCCCAGCAGGCCGCCGCACACAGCGGTAGCCCCTCACTTCCCGGTTGCCCCCTGCTCTCCGTATCGGGTGAGGCTCCTGCTTCGAGGAGCAGTCGCACGATGTCCGACTGGCCTGACACCGCAGCCAGGTACAACGGCGTCTCCCCGCCGGCATCCGGGGCGGCGGGGGAAGCACCCTGCCGCAGGAGCTCTCCCACCGTGTCCACCTCGTTCGCGTAGACGGCGGAGATGAGTCGTGGGGTCAACGCCTCGGTCATGCAGAGTCCTTCCGCGGGAGAGCCGGCATCGGCGAAGCGTACGACGGTGCCGCCCGAGGCCGCCGTCGCCGTGGCGCACCTGGCGACGGCGGGCGGAACTCGGCATGACGGACGCGTCCGTCGGCGTCAGCGCGCGGCGTCATCGTCCGCCGCCCCGCTCGTCCCCGGCCTCGCTCGTCCGCTGCCCCACCCGGCCGCGGTTCCGTCGACGGAGGCCCCAACGGCCCATAGGAAAGCGCCGGTTCACCCGTCGTTCGGGAAGAGCCGGTCCAGGTGATGGCGGAGGACCGGCGCGGCGGCCTCCGGGGTGCGCTGGCCGACCAGGACGCTGGTGCCCAGGCCGGCCGACAGGGCGAGCAGGCTGATCGCCTCGGTGCGGCCCCGACAAGCGCCCTCGCGACAAGCGCCCTCGCGCCGCCACCTCATCAAGCCCTCGGCGATCGGCGGTCTCGCCTCCCGTGTCACTGCCCCGCCAGATGCTCCACGGCCGTCAGGACCCGGCCGGCACCGTCCTCGGCGCCGATCAACGACGAGACCTGCCGGGCGCGATGACGGTACCGGGGGTCGTGTACGGCCTTCCGTAGCGCCTCCGCCAGGTTCTCCGCGGAGAGCCGCTGGAACGGGACCTTTCCCGGGCTGACCCTGAGTGCGGTGAGACGTGCTGCCCAGAAGGGCTGGTCCAGCATCATCGGCACCGGGACCGCCGGCACCCCCGCGCGCAGACCGGCCGCGGTGGTTCCGGCCCCCGCGTGATGGACGACGGCCGCCATCCGCGGGAACAGCCAGGCGTGCGGCACCTCGCCCACCGTCAGCACCTCGTCGCCGTCCACCGACAGACCGGCCCAGCTCGCCTGGACGACACCGCGTACGCCGGCGAGCTTCAGGGCTCGTGCGACGAGCCGCCCGAGCCGCTCCGGATCGCTCGGCTGCATACTGCCGAATCCCACATACACCGGTGGCGGACCGGACTGCAGGAAGTCCGCGAGCCGGGGCTCCGGCGTCCAGTCAGGGTCCTCCGACGGCCACCAGTAGCCAGCCACCTCCATCCCCGGCCGCCAGTCGACGGGCCGGGGGACCACCACCGGGCTGAAGCCGTGCTGGACGGGCCAGGTGGCCCGCCGGCGTTCCAGGGCGGCCGGCGGCACACCCAGCCGTCGCTGCAGATGGCGCACGCCCGGGGCAAAGGCCCGGGTCAGCAAGGACTCGGCGCACCGTGCCGCGGCCCGGTTGGTGAACGGCCCCATCGACGGCATGTCGAAGATGACCGGCGGGAACTCCCGTGTGGGTGCGAGGGGTTGCAGGAAGACGCCGAGGCTGGGCAGCCCCAGCCCCTCCGCCGCCACCAGCCCCAAGGGCGCCAAACTGCTGGACAGCAGCACGACTTCCGCGCCCGACGCACAGGCCTCCGCCACCGCGTCGGCCATCTCCGGCGCCAATTCCCTGGCCAGCTTTATCTGTTCGACCTTGGAGAGACCGGCCCCGGAGCTCCCCTTCCCCGACCCGTCTCCCTGCTGGGAGCCCGTTCCGGAGGTGGCGTACCGGTCGAGCGGAAGCGGGCGGAAGCCGAGGCCGCTGCGGCGGACCGTCTCGGCCGAGCGGGCATGGGTGGCCATCACCACCCGGTGTCCGGCTTGCCGCAGCCGGGCACCGAGGCCGGTGTAGGGAGCCACGTCCCCGTGCGAACCTGCGGTAGCGATCAGGATGTGCATGGTCGGCAGTGTTCCGTTCCCTGAGTTCCGGCGATTCCGACCACGGAGTGCTTCACCCGGGTGGGGTATCCGCCGGAGTCCCGTGGAGCCGAAAACGCTTGTTTTCCTGCACGGTTGTGCAGGGCGGCCGCTGTCAGTCCCGTTGTGCGATCACCCGGTAGGCGTTGGAGAGACGGGTGCGCCGGGTGAGGGGCGCCAGCAGGATGTCGAGTCCGAAGAGGACGAGGAGGGCGGGTGCGGCGGCCAGCAGGGACAGCCTGCGGACCCAGCGGCTGACCGGGCCGGGCCTCCTGGGCAGCCAGGGCAGATCTTCACCCGGGAGTACGGAGTTGAGCACATTCACGGCCGCGGAGGTCAGATCGGTGGGGATGTGCGGCTCCCGCCGGTTGGTGGCCACAACGGTGAAACCCTGCTCGGTCAGCGCGGCGCAGAGGTTGTCCAGGGGGATCAGGTGCAGGTGCTGCGGCTGGAGCCATGGGCCCCACCAGCGGCCGAGCAACCGGGCGGCGGCGGACTGGGGGTCGGGGACCTCGATCAGGAGGTGCCCACCGCGCCGGAGCGCCGTATGCGCGGCGGCCAGTTCTTGCCGCGGCGCCAGAGTGTGTTCCAGGTAGTGATACATGCTCACCACGTCGTACTGACAGGTGAGTTGGCCCGCCAGACCGGCGAAGGAGCCCCGGTAGGCACGGGCGAGACGGCCGTTGCGCACGCCGATCTCGACACCTTCGCCCCAGTCGAGCCCGTGGAATTCGGTACGCGGATGGATGCGCCGGGCCTCGGCGCAGAAGTGGCCGTGGCCGGTCCCCACGTCCAGCCAGCGTCCGGGGCGGCTGAACGGGAGCAGTGCCCGCGCGCGGGCCCGGTAGAGCTTGACCGCGAGGGGTGAGGCGGCCATCCGCGCCATCGTTGCTTCGCCCAGGCCGTCGTAGCAGTCGCGGTAGTAGAAATCCAGCCCGTCCGCGCTCAGCCGGGGATTCTGGAAGACGTGCCCGCAGTTACGGCACTGGTCGAGGACGAACTTCCCCGGTTTGCGCTGGGGGTGGTTGGTGGTGCACAGACGCCGGCGCAGGCGGGCGGAGGTGCACCACGGGCAGGTGGTGCGCTCCGGATCGAAGAACCGCTCCAGCCCATGCGCCAGCTCGTCCTGGTAGCGGGGTCTGTGGGCGGCGATCTGCTCGCTTCGCTTGTTCGTCACGGGGAGCCCCTTTCAGCTGTAGTCCTGGTGGCGTGGGCACGGCCGTCGGTGTTGAGGGTGGGTGCGATACGCGAGGTTGGCCTTCCTGGGCCGCACCGCCAGCAGGCCGAGCCGGACCGGCCGGCCGAGGCGAGCGGCAACCCGCTGCTGCGTCGCCCCGATCGCGCACCGCGGCAGGAAGGCCCGGCCGGGCAGCTGTGCCCGCGGTCGGCCAGGGCACCGTCCGGCGCTCACGAGGCCGCCGCCGCACGGGTACGGGCACGGGCACGGGGCGTGGAGAAGCGGCGCACACAGGGCCGCTCCACCCCTGCGTACAGCAGCCACGAAGTCAGCAGTACGAAGGGAATCCCGAGCAGCACCACGCTGAGATTGCTCCAGCCGTGGTCCTTCAGCCCCAGGTACAGCAGCCCCAGCACCAGGAAGTGGACGAGGTACATGGCGTAGGACATCTCACCGAGGAGCACCAGGGGCCGGGTACGCAGCAGCGAGGTCCGGTCGCGCAGATCGAGCTCCGCGGTCGCATGGACCAGCACGACGAGCGGGGCGACGGTCGAGGCCGCGTACAGGAAGCCCTGCGGCAGGAACGCGGAGTTCATGATGACCGCGCTGATGACACCCAGCGCGGACGGGATGACGCCGATCCGCGGAATCCGGAGTCCCGAGGAGGCGATACGCGCCGCCAGCATGCCGAGGACGAACTCGGGCAGCCGGGTGACCGGCAGCATGTACAGGAACCAGTACTCGGGAAAGGACGAGCCGTCAGGGTTGACGACGAGTGCGCAGAACACCGGCCACAACCAGACGACCGCGATCGCCGCTGCCGCGCCGATGAGCAGCCCACGAGGCGACAGCCGCTTGATCCGGGGCAGCATGAAGGGGAAGAGGAAATAGAAGAACACTTCGGCCGCGAGGGACCAGGAAACAGGGTTGCCCGCGGAGACGAAGAGGTGGCTGGGTACCCAGGTGTGCACCAGGAAGAGGCTGGAGAGACTGGCCGCTATCCCGGAACCCTCGGAGAAGGTCGTCGCACCGGCACAGGCGAGCGCGCCGACGACGATGCACCAGGTGAGCGCGTGATTGGGAAAGATTTTGGCGGCCCGCCGCCGCCAAAAGGCGCGTGCGGTGTCGTCCGGTCGGGCGGAGTGTGTGAGCACATAGCCGCTCAGAATGAAGAAAAGCGATACCGCACTCCCGCCCACCCATACTTCGGGCCCGAGGGTCTTGGCGAGATGCGGGTTGATCATCAGCATGCTGTGCGTATAGAGCACGGCGACCGCGGCGGCGAAGCGCAGACCGGTCAGCGAGGACAACCGCTTGGGAGCCGGGGGTGTGCTGTCCGTGCCCGGTGGTTTCGCGTCCCTGTGACCCGCAACGGGGCCTCCCGCCATGGCGGTTGACTCGGACGACGGACCGGAAGGATGGTGCACGAGAGGCCTCCTGCGGGGGATCACCCAGGCCCGTGCCACCACTCATTTACGTATGGCTGCGCCGGTGGGTCGCCCGGGATCGGATGGAAGGACTGGTCCTTGCCCCGTGCGGAGGAATGGGCGGCCCGTCGCGCGGATAGCACGATTGACCCACCGCGCTACGCCCCGTGCATAGGGTGGGTGACCCGATTTCACTCGTACGGTCCAGCGTTTGGTGATCGCGCCGGGCGTTATGTGACCCGGCGCGAAGAGCGCCTGTGCCGCCGCCCCGGACCGGCAGAAGGCTCTCCGGCGACCACACCTGCCGGAATTCGTCACCGCGGCGAACGCTGTGCCGGCCACCGGCCGTACAGGTGATTCCCGCGGACCTGCGGCCGGGCGGGTGTGGTGCGCGGCGCGGCCAGGAAGAGATACGTCCGCGCCGCGATGTCACGCCCCCGGGCGGCAGGCGGTGCGCCGCCCCTTGAGGGGCGGGGCAGGCGACGAAGCAACCGTCCGCCCCGGCACCCCTTGTCCGGTCCCATCCCCACCAGAGGTCCCGAGTTGAAGCACACCCGCGTACCGACGCCCCGCACCGTCCTCACCGGTGCCGCTCTGGTGGTGGCCCTGACCGCCGCCACACTCACCCTGCAGACCGCCGATGCCGCCCCCGCCAAGAACCCCGACCCCCCGTCGGCCAGCGCCGCCGGCCAGCGCGCCAAGGGCCTCAGCTCCACCCTCGGTGCCGACGGGGCAGGCGCCTACTACGACGCCGAGCACCACAAGCTCATCGTCAACGTCACCACCGAGGCCGCCGCGGCCAAGGCGCGGGCGGCCGGCGCCGAACCCAGGATCGTCAAGCACTCGCTCGCCTCGCTGGACGCCGCCCGCGCGACCCTCAAGAAGCAGGCCACGATCCCCGGCACCTCCTGGGGGATGGACCCGAGGACCAACAAGGTGGTCATCAATGCCGACCGCACGGTCCAGGGCGACAAGCTGGAGCAGCTCAAGAGGGTCGCCGCGTCACTCGGTGACCGGGTCGCCCTCAGGCAGTCGGCGGACGCGCTGCGGCCACTGATCGCCGGCGGCGACGCCATCTGGGGGACCGGAGCACGCTGCTCGCTCGGCTTCAACGTCACCAAGGGCGGCCAGCCGTACTTCCTGACCGCGGGGCACTGCACCAACGCCGTACGGAGCTGGTCCGCGACGCAGGGGGGCACCGAGATCGCGATGACCGAGGCCGGGACCTTCCCCGGCGACGACTTCGGGCTCGTGAAGTACACCGCCGCCGACATCCTGCACCCCAGCGCGGTGGATCTCTACAACGGCAGCATGCAGACCATCGCCAAGGCGGGCGATCCGATCGTGGGCCAGAAGGTGCAGCGCAGCGGCGGCTCCACGCATGTGCATGAAGGTGACGTCATCGCCCTTGAGGTGACGGCCAACTACCAGCAGGGTTCGGTCGACGGTCTCATCCAGGCCACCGTCTGCGCGGAGGCGGGGGACAGCGGCGGCTCGCTCTACGAGGGTGACACCGCGCTCGGCCTGACCTCAGGCGGCAGGGGCGACTGTTCCCTGGGCGGCGTGACCTACTACCAGCCGGTGCGCGAGGCCCTTGAGAAGACCGGAGCACAGATCGGCTGATCCGGCCGGAGCACGCACACGACGACAGCCCGGCACACCCACCCTGTGCCTCCCCGAGCCCCGGCGTGGCCCTTGACCTGGCCACATGTCGGGGCGTCAGCCGGCAGATGAAAGAGTGTCCCGCTGAGTGAGGACGGGCCTTTGACGGGCCGGGGGCGGACAGGGTGGGGACGGTATGAACGTGCGGGCGCGGGAGAACGACGGTCGGGAGCCGGGGGGCCACGTCCTGCCGGATGACACGGTGCCCCTGCGGCCACGCCTGGGGAACCAGAAGCCGGCGGGGGAGCAGACCACTCCGTTGCCGTCGCAGGCCGGTGCGCCGATACCCGAGCCGAAGGGTGCGGGTGGTGGCGCAGCCGGTCTGCTGAAGTCCAGCGCCCTCATGGCGGCGGGCACCATCGTCTCCCGCATCACCGGCTTTCTCCGCACGCTCGTCATGGCCGCGGCGATCGGCGTAGGCCCCCTCAACGACTCCTACCAGGTCGCCAATGTCCTGCCCGCGATGATCTATTTCCTGGTCGGCGGCGGTGCGCTGAACGCCGTCTTCGTCCCGCAACTCGTGCGCGCCATGAAGAAGGACGACGACGGTGGTGAGGCCTACGCCAACCGTCTGATCACCCTGGTCATGGTGGTGCTGGCGGGTGTCACGGTCGTCTGTGTGCTGGCGGCTCCGCTGCTGGTGCACATGATGTCGCCGGACATCGCCGCCGACCCACGGCGGATGGCCGTCACCGTGACCTTCGCCCGCTACTGCCTGCCCACCATGTTCTTCATGGGCGCCCACCTGGTGCTCGGACAGATCCTCAACGCCCGGGGCCGCTTCGGCGCGATGATGTGGACCCCGGTACTCAACAACCTCGTGACCATCGCGGCCTTCGGCGGTTTCATCTGGGCCTTCGGCGGCTTCACCGATTCCGGCGTCGACCCCTCCACCATCACCCCCGAAGGGGTACGGCTCCTGGGCCTCGGCACCCTCCTGGGCCTCGCCGTCCAAGCGCTGGCGATGCTGCCGTATCTGCGCGACGCCCGGTTCACACTCCGCCCGCGCTTCGACTTCCGCGGCCATGGCCTCGGCAAGGCCATGGGCCTGGCCAAATGGACGCTCCTCTTCGTCCTCGCCAACCAGCTCGGCCAGACCGTCGTGATTCAACTGGCCACCAAGGCCGGCTCACTCGCCGATCGAGCCGGGTACACCGGCTCCGGCTTCACCGCCTACAACTACGCCCAGCTGCTGTGGCAGATGCCGCAGGCCATCATCACCGTGTCGGTCATGACCGCGGTGCTGCCCCGGATGTCCCGCGCGGTCCAGGACGACGACGTGACGGCGATCCGCGACGACCTCTCCTACGGCCTGCGGACCTCCGCCGTCGCCATCGTGCCCTGCGCGTTCGCCTTCCTGGCGCTGGGTGTACCGATGGCCACCCTGCTCTACGCCGGCTCCGGCGCCGAGGGCGCCCGGGGCATCGGCTACGTCCTCATGGCCTTCGGCCCGGGACTCATCCCCTTCTCGGTGCAATACGTCGTGCTGCGCGGCTTCTACGCCTACGAGGACACCCGGACCCCCTTCTACAACACCGTCATCGTCGCCGTGGTGAACGCCGCCGCGTCCGGGGCGTGCTTCGCCCTCCTCCCGCCGCGCTGGGCCGTCGCCGGAATGGCCGCCTCGTACGGTCTGGGCTACGCGGTCGGCGTCGGAACCGCCTGGCGCCGTCTGCGCAGGCGGCTGGGCGGCGATCTGGACGGCTCCCGCGTCCTGCGTACCTATGCCCGGCTGACCGGCGCGGCGATCCCCGCCGCGCTGGCCGGCGGCGGTGTGGCGTACGCGGTCACCCAGGCCCTCGGCAGCGACGCCCTGGGCTCGCTCGTGACGCTGCTGGCCGGCGGGAGCGTCCTGCTCGGTGTCTTCGTGCTGCTCGCGCACTGGATGCGGGTGTCGGAACTCAGCGCCATGGTCGGCATGGTCCGGGGGCGCCTCGGCCGCTGAGCCCGGCGTGCGGTGAGGCGGCTGCCGGGCTGTCGCCGTCAGTCGGCGAAGCGGCGGACATAGCGCTTCTGCCAGGGGGTTTCGACGGCCCGGGGATCGTAGTTCCGGCGTACAAAGTCGACTGCCTCGCCGGCCGGTACACCGTCCAGGACAGCGAGACAGGCCAGGGCGGTGCCGGTCCGGCCACGGCCACCGGCGCAGGCGAGCTCGACGCGTTCGGCCTCGGCACGCTCCCATGCCGTACGGAGCACGGCCTGGGCCTGTGTGTGGCTGCTGGGCAGCCGGAAGTCGGGCCAGCGCAGCCACTGGAATTCCCAGGGGACCTCGGGCGGCTCCTTGCCGAGGAGATAGACGGCGAAGGCCGGTGTCGGGCCGGCCGGCAGCGGTCGGCGAAGCCCCCGGCCTCGGATCAGCCGGCCGGAAGGAAGCCTCAGGATCCCGGCGTCGGTAGCGTTCCAGGTATCGGTCACCCGTTCACCGTAGCCGTGGAAGTGATCAAGCACGGGTCATTCAGCGGTAGTTGACGGCGTTCACCATCGAGGTCCTGACGGTGGCGCGGTGTGCGTCCGCGCCCGGCGTATCAGGGGCGGAGCCCAGCAGCGACGCCGGAGTTTTGAACCCCTGCCGATGCGCGCTCTGCCATTTGGGTGAGGGGTCGTCAAGGACCTTGCAGGCGTCCTCACCCCAATGGATAACTGGTCACATTCCAATCCGGTGGGCTGCCCATTCCTCTCGGGGGAGAGGCAACTGGTCTGCCCTTGTGTCCGATTGAGAGTGCAGGCAGCGGTGCGGCCCTGGCATCGAGGCAGCGCTCCCACGTTGAGGAAGTGCATTCACCACCCGGTGCCTGTTCGTGCGTACCGGCTGGTGTGGTAGCTCACGTCACCTCTTCCTGGGGGCGTCATGCGAACTGTCCGCACGTTGCGATCCATCCTCGGGGTCTGCGCGCTGACCATGGGACTGACCGTGGCCATGGCCGCGGCTCCGACCACGGCGCACGCCCAGATCCCGGTGCTGTGCAGCGAGACCTCGCTGGTGAACGCGATCAACACGGCGAACGCCGCCGGCGGGGACACCTTGGCGCTGGTTCCGTTCTGCACCTACCAGCTCACCAGTGCTCACGGCAGCTCGCCCCACGGGCCGGTGGGGCTGCCGCCGATCACCACCCCGATCACCCTGCTGGGTCTGGGAGTCACCATCACCCGCGCACCGAGCGCGCCGGCCTTCCGGATTCTGCAGGTGGAGGGCGCCGCTAACGTGCCGGGCACCAACGGCCAGTTGAGCGCGGTGGGAATCACCCTCCGCGGTGGCAGCGCGGTGTCTCCGTACCCGGGAGGCGGCCTCTCGAACCTGGGCGGCACGGTCTCACTGCTCTCCAGCTCCGTCACCGGCAACACCGCCGTCGCCGGCGGCGGCATCTACAACGACAACGGCAGCATCACGCTGACCACCAGCTCCGTCACCGGCAACCAGGCAACCTCCAGTGGGGGCGGCATCTACGTCAACTCCGGTGGGGTGACGTTGCTGGCCACGACCGTGCGCGACAACTCCCCGGACAACTGTGCTCCGTCAGGCAGCGTCATGGGCTGCACCTGACGGTCCGGCCGAGCTCTCGGCCGAATGCTCCACCAGGCACCACCCCAACCGTCGACGGCGAACGCGGCCATCCGGTTCCGGCTCAGCTCTCCCTCACACACACCTCACCGAAGGAGCATCATCATGCCCATCTCCCCCAACCAGGGATCGACCGGCGGCGGTACCACGGTCGTCATCACCGGTACCAACCTCGGCGGCGCCACCGCTGTGCGCTTCGGCACCAAGACAGCCACCATCACCGCCAACACCCCCACCTCGGTCACCGTGACATCCCCGTCCGGCACCGGCACCGTACCGGTGACGGTGACCACCCCCGGCGGGACCAGCAACCCGCTGCAGTTCTTCTACGTAGGTGCGCCGTTCAAGTCCTCCCTGTCCCCGGTGACCGGCGTCACCGCGGGCGGCAACACCGTCACCATCACCGGCACCGGTCTGAGCACCGCCACCGCGGTCAACTTCGGTGCCACCGCCGCGACCCCGACCGTGGTGAACGACGGTCAGCTGACCGTCACCGTTCCGGCGGGCGCGGCGGCCGGCCCGGTGGGCGTCTCGGTCACCACCGCGGGCGGCACCAACAACGGCCTGTCGTACACCTACGTCGACGCGCCCACGATCGTCAGCCTGAACCCCACCTCGGGCCCGGCGACCGGCGGCACGGTCGTGACCATCACCGGCACCAACCTCGCCACCACGCAGTCGGTCGACTTCGAGGGCACGCTCGCACCGTTCTCCGTCCTCAGCGACACCAGCCTCTCGGTCGTCACCCCGCCCGGAGCTGCCGGTGCCGTCGATGTCACCGTGACCACCAGCGGTGGTACCGCCACCTCCACCGACGCCTTCACCTACCTCGCCGGTCCCGGCATCTGACCGGACCTTGAGCCGCCGATGGCCTGGTCGTGCGATCAGGTGGGCGGACAACCCGCCCGGACAGGGGGCGAACCTCCCTGCCCGGGCCCTACTTCCCTCCCTTGACGAGCCTCGGCCCGGTGCTGCTCCACAGGCCGGCCGGGGCTCACGCCCACAAAGGACCATGGCCGTGAATCGCTCCGTACCCCCGCCCACCATTACCGCCGTGCTGCCGCTGGCGGCAGCCACGCCCGCCGTCACGTCCGTCTCCCCCACTTCGGGTTCCACCGCGGGTGGCACCCAGGTGACGGTGACCGGCACCGGCTTCACCGGCGCCACCGGCGTCCGCTTCGGCGCCACGCAGGCCTCCTTCACCGTCAACTCCGACACCCAGATCACCGCCACCGCCCCCGCTGGTTCCGGAACGGTGCAGGTCACCGTGACCACCCCCGCCGGCACCAGCAACCAGTTCGTCACCTTCGCCTACGTCACCGCGCCTGTGCCGGTGTTGAGTTCGGTGAGTCCGGCTTCGGGTCCGGCGTCTGGTGGGACGGTGGTGACGTTGTCGGGTTCGGGGTTTTCGGGTGCGACGGCGGTGCGGTTCGGTGGTGTGTCGGCTGCGTTCACTGTGGTGTCGGGTTCGCAGATTACGGCGACGGCGCCGGCGGGGTCGGGGACTGTGCAGGTGACGGTCACGACGCCTGGTGGTACCAGCAATGGTGTGTCGTTCACGTATGTCTCGGTGCCTGTGCCGGTGTTGAGTTCGGTGAGTCCGAGCTCGGGTCCGGCGTCTGGTGGGACGGTGGTGACGTTGTCGGGTTCGGGGTTTTCGGGTGCGACGGCGGTGCGGTTCGGTGGTGTGTCGGCTGCGTTCACTGTGGTGTCGGGTTCGCAGATTACGGCGACGGCGCCGGCGGGGTCGGGGACTGTGCAGGTGACGGTCACGACGCCTGGTGGTACCAGCAATGGTGTGTCGTTCACGTATGTCTCGGTGCCTGTGCCGGTGTTGAGTTCGGTGAGTCCGAGCTCGGGTCCGGCGTCTGGTGGGACGGTGGTGACGTTGTCGGGTTCGGGGTTTTCGGGTGCGACGGCGGTGCGGTTCGGTGGTGTGTCGGCTGCGTTCACTGTGGTGTCGGGTTCGCAGATTACGGCGACGGCGCCGGCGGGGTCGGGGACTGTGCAGGTGACGGTCACGACGCCTGGTGGTACCAGCAATGGTGTGTCGTTCACGTATGTCTCGGTGCCTGTGCCGGTGTTGAGTTCGGTGAGTCCGAGCTCGGGTCCGGCGTCTGGTGGGACGGTGGTGACGTTGTCGGGTTCGGGGTTTTCGGGTGCGACGGCGGTGCGGTTCGGTGGTGTGTCGGCTGCGTTCACTGTGGTGTCGGGTTCGCAGATTACGGCGACGGCGCCGGCGGGGTCGGGGACTGTGCAGGTCACGGTCACGACGCCCGGTGGCACCAGCAACGGTGTGTCGTTCACCTACGTCTCCGCTCCTGTGCCGGCCCTGACCTCGGCGACTCCCAACTCCGGCCCGGCCGCCGGTGGGACGACGGTCACGCTCACCGGCACGGGCCTGGCCGCCACCACCGCGGTGCGGTTCGGTGCCACACCGGCAACCTCCTTCACCGTCGTCTCCGACACCCACGTCACCGCCGTCGCCCCGGCCGGAACCGGCACCGTGCAGATCACCGTCACGACCCCGGGCGGCACCAGCAACGGCCTCTCCTACACCTACTCCGGCGCCCCCACCCTGAGTGGCGTCAGCCCCAACCAGGGGAGCACGTCAGGCGGGAACACGGTCACCCTCACCGGCACCAATCTCAGCGGAGCCACCTCGGTCCTCTTCGGCGCCACCCCTGCGACCTCCTTCACGGTGGTCTCCCCGACCCAGATCACCGCCGTGGCCCCCGCGGCCACCGCCGGGCCGGTCGACGTCACCGTCGTCACCCCCGGCGGCACCAGCACCCTCCCGAATGCCTACTTCTACGTCAGCCCCCCGGTGCTCCTCGGCGTCGCCCCGCTCTCGGGCCCGCTCGCGGGCGGGAACACCGTCACGCTCACCGGCACGCACCTCATCGAGGCCACCGCGGTGCGCTTCGGAGCCACCGCCGCCACCTCGTTCACGGTCGTATCGGACACCCAGATCACCGCCGTGGTCCCGGCGGGAGCCGCCGGACCGGTGCAGGTCACCGTCACCACTGTCGGCGGCACGAGCAACCCGGTCTCCTACACCTACCTGGCGGCGCCCATCGTCACGACTCTGGTGCCGAACCAGGGGCCCGCCTCCGGTGGCAGCACCGTCACCCTCACCGGCAGCAACTTCGCCCAGACGACCATGGTGCTCTTCGGCGCCGTGCCGACCGGGTTCACCGTCGTCTCCGACACCCACCTCGTCGCCGACGTCCTGGCCGGAGTCGCCGGGCCGGTCGCCATCACCGTCACCTCTCCTGGCGGCACCAGCGCCCCGACGACCTACACCCGAGTTGCGCCCCCCGGTATCTGATACGGCTGCGGACCCAGGCACCCCAAGCCCTTCTCCCGCCGGCGGCACGTGCGGAGGCCCGGCGGTGCGTGCGGAGGCCCGGCGGTGCGTGCGGAGGCCCGGCGGTGCGTCCCCTCCTCGCTCGCAGGCTCCGGGGACGCACCGCAAAGGAGATGCTCGGCGCCACGCGGTGACGTAATGTGCACTCCCGGAAAGTGGCACTTACTTTGGGGAGGGCTTGATGGTTCCGGAACTGGTCAGGACTTGGGTGTCCGGCTGGGCCGTCTCACGGCACACGCCGAGGCCGGCCGAAAGGCCCTGGGGGCTCTACGTCGAAGTGGGCCGGCCGGACCAAGTGGGGCGCCATGTGCTGCCGGACGCCCATGAGTTGGCGGTTCGCGAGGCGGCTGCCTCGGTCACCGTGCCGCACACCTGGCTCAAGGTGCCCATGGATCCGGAGGGGGTCGGGCGCTGGCTCCCTGCGGGCTGGGTGGTGGACAAGGGTGAGACGGGCCATCTGATGGCCACGGACCTCCGGGCCACGGCACCGAGGGCGCCCGAGGGCTACACCGCCTCGGTGGAGACCCGCGACGGCGTCACCTACGTCCAAGTGCACGACGCAGCAGGCGAATTGGCCGCGAAGGGGCAGATGGCCCTCCTCGGGAAGGCTACGGTCATCGACAGCGTCACGACCGAGCGGGCCCATCGCCGCCGCGGCCTGGGCGCCTTCGTCATGCGTGCCCTCGCCGATCACGCGGTGACCGAAGGCGCCGCCCTTGGCGTACTGGGCGCGACCGACGAAGGGCGTGCGCTGTACGAGACGCTGGACTGGAAGGTGTACGCGCCGCTGGCGGCATGCATTTACCGGCCTTAGGGCGTGTCTCTTCCGCAGCGTGCCGAGCTGATCTGCGAGTGGTGTCTCCGGATCGATCGGTGCAGCTGGAGCAGCTGGAGCAGCTGGAGCAGTTCGATCCACTCGACGCGCAGCCGGCGCGGGGCCTGCTCGATCTGGGCGCGCAGCGCGACCGGCCGCCCGTCAAGTCTTCACTCGTCGGAGGGCCCCGATCGCGCAACGCCGACCTTGGTCGTGACGAGCGGCCCCTCCGGCCGTGCCCATCAGGGCGTCACGCCGGCCCTCACCTTCTCCTCCCACTCGATCCGATGGAAGTGGAGCGGGCGGAACATCTCCTCCGGTGCGGGGAACACCGGCGCGTGCTCGCCCTTGCCTGCCTTGACCTTGTTGACGGCCGCCGCATGGAGGCCGATCGCCTCCACTCGCGGGCGGCGCAGGGCCTCATAGGCGGCGAACGCCTCGTCGGGCGTGGGCAGATCGCGGAGGCAGCGGGCCAGTTCGACCGCGCTCTCGATGGCCAGTGAGGCGCCCTGACCGGAGCTGGAGGAGGGGGCGTGCACCGCGTCGCCCACCAGTACCATCCGGCCGCGGTGCCAGTGCGGTACGGACGGCATACGCTCCATCCGGCCGACCACCATCAGCTCGTCGGGGCCGGTGTGCCGCAGCAGCTGCTCGCCCGGGACGTGGCCGGCGTACAGCTCGCGCAGCCTGGTGAGCCACTCGGCGGCAGGCACCTGCGCCAGTTCGGCCGGGCCCGGCGGGGTGTCCGTCGGCAGACCGGCAAACCAGATCAGCCGCTTGTCCGGACCCCGCCAGTAGCCCATGAAGGCGCGGCCGAACGCGAAATGCATGGCGCCGGGCTCGGTCTCGACCCCGCTGTCCGCCGCCGCGTAGCCACCGAAGCTCAGGACGCCGCCGTACTCGGGGGCGGGTGCCTGCGGCGCGATCACGGTGCGGACGGTGGAGCGGATGCCGTCGGCGCCGATCAGGATGTCGCCGGTCGCGGAGGTCCCGTCGGCGAAGTGGGCGGTGACGCCGTCGGGCGTCTCCTCGGCGGCGACCAGCCGTTTGCCGTACGCGAACCGAACGCCTTCGGCGACCGCATGGTCGGTCAGTGCCCGGAACAGCCGGTCGCGCGGCATCGTCAGCGTGGCGGGCAGCTCGGGGAAACCACCGAAACCGGCGAGGCGGTTCCCGGCACCGTCCGCCATCACCACACCGGGCACCGGCTGCCCGATGGCCCTCACCGCCGCATCGGCACCGACCGCTGCCAGACCCGCCAGGCCGTTCGGCGCCAGACCCAGCCAGGCCCCCACTCCGTCCGCCGCGCTGGGGTACGCCTCATGGACCGTCGCGGTGATGCCCGCCCTGCGCAGCGCGAGCGCCGTTACCGGGCCCGCCACACCGCCCCCTATGACCAACGCCGTCCGCACACCGGCACCGTGACCGCCGTTGTTGCTCATGTCCCCTCCCGTGGCCGCTTGGATACTGCTGAAGACATAGTTGCAATGCAACTAGTAGAAATGCAACTAGTTTCTTCGCTGACTACGATGCCGGGTATGACCGCCACCGTGAAGAGCTCGCCGCTCGGCCTGACCGTGCTGGTGCTGCTGCACCACCGGCCGCTGCACCCGTACGGCATCCAGCAGCTGCTCAAGCGGTGGGGCAAGGTGCACGTCGTCAACGTCGGCCAGCGGGCCGGGCTTTACCGCACCATCGAGCGGCTGCAGGCCGGCGGACTGATCGCCGTCCGGCAGACCGAGCGCGACCAGCTGTACCCCGAGCGGACCGTCTACGAGGTGACCGATGAGGGCCGGGCGGTCACCCGTGACTGGCTGGAGCAGATGCTGGCAGTCCCCAAGGCGGAGTTCCCGGTGTTCCCGGCGGCGCTGTCCAACATGCTCATGCTCAGCCCGGCCGAGGTGCTGCCGATCCTGGAGCGGCGTGCGGCCCGGCTCGCGGACCGACGCGCCGAGTTGGAGCGCCAGACCGCCGACGCCGAGGTCGGACTGCCGCGGATCACTCTGATCGAGAACGAATATCTGCTGGCCGTCCTCGGTGCCGAGGAGCGATGGCTCCAGGGGGTGATGAGCGACCTTCGGGACGGCAGTCTGACGTGGTCCGCGGAGATGCTCGCCGCGTTCCAGGAGGCGTCCGAGCCGACTTCGGACGAGTAGGGGCGGGCGACCGCGTTCACCGTGCCGGGCGGTGTTTCATCGCCCGCTTCCGCATGCCCCCGTTTCTGAATGCATTCCGTCCGCACAGTCGTTGAGCGGGCTCCTCGACGCTGTTCCTGCGGGCAATTCATCGCCGCTGATATTGCGGAAAGCGCGGAGAACGGCCGGTCTTCTACTCGGCTGTCCAGGGGTCTTCCCCACATACTCAGGCAACGACGCGCTGGGGCCAGCACGGAGAGGCGGGGGAACGATGCTGGTGAGCAACTTCAGCACAGAGATGGTGGCTGCGCAGGACCGGTTCGCGCTGTGGGAGGAATTCGCTTCCCAATCACACATGCGCAACTGGATGCGCAGCGAACACGAAGACAACTTCCGTGCGACGATGCGTGTGCTGGACATGGGTGACGCGCAGATATCCACGATGACCTTCCCGAGTCTGGAGGTCGTGCGCACACCCAAGCTCATACGGCAGCAAAGTGATCGGGAATTCTATCAAGTCAATTGCGTGCTCGCCGGTGCCGGCGGCGCTTCCCAGGGCGATCGGAATACGTCCATCCGGCAGGGGCAACTGGTGCTCGTGGACAGCAGCCTTCCGTTCCGTGGGCAGCTCCACGGTGAAGCGGAGAACTATGCCGCCATGATCATCCAGCTGCCCCGGGAACTGCTGCCACTGCCCTGGAAAACCGTTCAGCGGGTGAGCGCCCGCCCGATAAGCGGATGCCAAGGGCTGGGCGGGGTGCTCTGGCGCTGGCTCACCGAGGTCAATGCCCGCGCCGAGGAGTTCACCCCCGCCGATATCCCCACGCTGCGGTCGGTCACCGCGGATCTCCTTGCCGCGGTGCTCGGCCGCTGCCTGGACGCCGAGGACACCATGACCCCGGAATCCCGAAGACGTGCCCTGCAGGTGCAGATCCGCGACTTCATCCGCCGGCATCTCGGCGACCCCTCGCTCTCCCCGGCCACCATTGCCGCGGCCCACCGCATATCGGTCCGCTACGTACACCAGCTGTTCGCCGAGGAAGGCACCACGGCCGCCGCCTGGATACGCGGCCGCCGCCTGGAACGCTGCCGCCGCGATCTCGCCAACCCCCACCTCCAGCTCCGCCCCATCCATGCCATCGCCGCCCAGTGGGGCTTCATCGACCCCGCGCACTTCAGCCGCGCCTTCCGCGCGGCCTACGGCATGCCGCCCCGGGACTACCGGCAGCACGCCCTCCGCGGCGCCGTGCGCGAATCGGCAAGCGCTCTGCACGGATAGTCAACGCGATCCGCCGCCGTCCCCGGCATCGTCGTGTCCGGGCACCGGCGCAGACCGTCCGAGCCCGTCAGCTGTGCGTACGGATGCGATTCCCGCACCGCCGCTCATGTCCCACGACGCGGAGTCGTGGGCCGATCAGGACTTGGAGCAACCATGTTCGCAAGGATGGAAACACTGGGGAGCAGACTCCTCGAACGGATCGTGCCGAAGGTGGCAGCCGACGCTTCGAGCACCTCGTGCGACTACCAGTACCTGTGCGTACGAGGCACCAGCGGATGTAACGCGACCCGCCACACGTGGTGGAAGTACCGGCAGGTGTGCTCGGACGGCTCCACGGGCGACTGGATCTTCGGCTACTGCGACAACTGCACGCCCGGTGACTGGAACTGACTGAACCAGGTGCCGTGTTGCTGGGGCGGGTCTCCGGGCCCGCCCCAGGAACGCTTCCCGGAGGATGCCATGGTCTACCTGATGACCGGTCTGAAATGCCTGATCGGCGTGGTCTTCCTGCTCGCGCTGTGCGGCAAGACGCTGGTCCGCGGCGGGTTCGGTGGGTTCGAACGGTCGCTGCGCAGTCTGGTGGTCGTGCCCCGGGCCTACGTGCGGCCGCTGGCGGTGCTCATCGTCGCCGGTGAAGCGGGCGTGGTGCTGGCCCTGGCGGTGCCCGGCCGGGCGACGGCGGTGGCGGGCTTCGCGCTGGCCATCGCTCTGCTGCTGGTCTTCACCGCCGGCCTCGCTCGCGCGCTGCGGAGCGGCGCACAGACACCCTGCCACTGCTTCGGCGCCTCCACGACCCCGCTGGGGCCGCACCATCTCCTCCGTAACCTGCTCCTCGCCGTGCTCGCTCTCCTTGGCGCGACCATCACGGCCGTCGCCGCGCCGGACGGGCACCCGGCAGGGGCACTGGTGGCGGCAGCGGCCGGTCTCGTCCTCGGCGGGCTCGTCGCCGCCCTCGACGAACTGCTGGCCCTGTTCTCGCCGATGACGCCGGAACGACGATGAACCTGGAGCCGATATGCCTTACCTGACCGCCGCGGTCGTGTTCGTCGGAGCGCTGAGCGCGCTCAACCTGGTCCTCGCCCTGGCGATGGTCAAACGGCTGCGGGAACACAGCGGGTTGCTGACCGGCCGACGGGGCGCCCCCTCCGCAGAACTCGAAGTCGGCACGCGGATCGCCGAGTTCGAGACCGTGACCGAGGCAGGTGAGCCCCTGACCCGGGCGTCACTGGCCGATGACCTGCTGGTGGCGTTCCTCTCGCCCGGCTGCGCCCCGTGCGTCGAGAAGCTGCCGGCGTTCGTGGCCCACGCACGGTCCCTGCCCGGCGGGCGCCGCGGTGTCCTGGCCGTCGTGGTCGGAGAGCCCCGGGAGGCCGCCGCGTTCGCCGCGCCGCTCGGCCCGGTCGCCCACGTGGTGATCGAGGAGCCCAACGGTGCGCTGAGCAGGGCTTTCGGGGTGCATTCCTACCCCACTCTGCTGCGGATCGGCCCCGACGCCGAAGGGCGGCCGGTGGTCACCTCCAACGCGGTGGACCTGAAGCGCCCGACGGCGATGGCCGCATGAAGCCCGTGCCGAAGCCCGCGGCGCCCGGTCCGGTACCGCACACACCTCCGCAGTCCGCAACGGACGGGGCGGCTCCGCTCCGTCTGGCCCGGGCGGCCTGCACCCTGGTCGCGGCAGCGGCGCCCGTCCTGCTCACCGGATACGCCGTACTCACCCTGGCCGCCGGCGTGCTGCCCGTGGCGACCGCGTGGCTGACCAAGCTCGTCCTGGACGCACTGGCCGAGGGCGCGCCACTCGCGCAGGTCGCCCGGCCCGCGATGGGACTCGCGGCGGCCGGGGTCGCCCTGGTGCTGACGGGGGAGGTCGCCCAGTATCTGCGGGCGCAGCTGGGCCGGGAAGTCGCCGTCACGGCGCAGGAACGCCTCTACCGGGCCGTGGACGGCTTCGTCGGTCTGCGCCGACTCGAAGACCCCGCGTTCCTGGACCGGCTGCGGCTCGCCCAGCAGTCCGGCGGGGCCTCACCGGGCCAGGTGCTCGACGCGGTGCTCACCGTCGCCGGCTCCGTTTTCACCGTCACCGGCTTCCTCGGCTCGCTGTTCGTCCTCAGCCCCCTGATGACCCTCCTGGTCACGGCCGCCTCGGTACCGGTGCTGGCCGCCGAGCTGTGGCTGTCGCGGCTGCGCGCACGCATGGCGTGGGACCTGGGCCCCGTGGAGCGCCGCGAGTTCTTCTACAGCACGCTGCTCTCGCGGATGGAAGCGGCGAAAGAGGTGCGGCTGTTCGGCACCGGCGCCTTTCTGCGCGGGCGTATGGTCGCCGACCGGCGGGCCGTGAACGAGGCACGACGCGGCCTCGATCTGCGGGAGGCACGGGTGCAGACCGCACTGGGACTGCTCGCGGCACTGGTCTCCGGGGGCGGGCTGCTGTGGGCGGTGGCGGCGGCCGGGGACGGCCGGCTCTCCGTCGGCGACGTCACGATCTTCGTCGCCGCCATCGTCGGGGTGCAGGGCGCACTCGCCTCGCTCGCCACTGCCTTCGCCAGGACCCATCAGGCACTGTTGCTGTTCGGCCACTACACCGCCGTGGTCGATGCCGGACCGGACCTGCCCGTTCCCCCGGAGCCGCGCACGCTCCCCGCGCTACGGCACGGTATCGAGCTCAAAGACGTGTGGTTCCGCTATACGGACGACCACCCATGGGTACTGCGCGGCATCGATCTGTTCCTCCCGCACGGCACCTCCCTCGCACTCGTCGGCCTCAACGGCGCCGGAAAGTCGACCCTCATCAAGCTCATCTGCCGCTTCTACGACCCGACTCGGGGAGCCGTGCTGTGGGACGGCGTCGACCTCCGCGACACCGACCCGGCCGAACTCCGCAGCCGCTTCGGGGCGGTTTTCCAGGACTACATGAACTACGACATGACCGCGACCGAGAACATCGCCCTCGGCGACATCTCCGCGAGCCCCGACCACGCCCGGGTCGCCGCGGCGGCGACCCGGGCGGGAATCGCCCCCCAACTGGCCGCTCTGCCACACGGATACGACACCCTGCTGTCCCGGATCTTCTTCGCCGGAACGGACCGGGACGACCCCGAAACGGGCGTCGTCCTCTCCGGAGGCCAGTGGCAACGGCTCGCCCTGGCCCGCGCCTTCCTGCGGGACCGCCGTGACCTCATGATCCTGGACGAACCGTCGTCGGGCCTCGACGCCGAGGCCGAGGCCGAGATCCACTCCTCGTTGAAGCGCCACCGCAGCGGACGCACCAGCCTGTTGATCTCGCACCGGCTGGGAGCGGTGCGGGAAGCGGACACGATCGCCGTGCTGCGCGACGGCCGCATCGCGGAACTCGGCAGCCATGACGCGCTGATGGCCGCAGAGGGGGCGTACGCCCGGCTGTTCGCGCTCCAAGCCGCCGGCTACCGGGACACCACCGCGGCACCTAACGGACGGCAGCCATGAGCGCCGCGACGGCCGCCGCCCTCCTCGGCCTCGCAGGACTGCTGTCCGCGGCCGCCGTCCTGCTGGGCCACCGCCTCGTTGTCGTGACCGTACGGGGGGTGAGCATGGCCCCTGCCTACCGGGACGGCGACCGGGTGCTCGTCCGCCGCACCGCCCGCCCCACCCGCGGCCAGGTACTCGTCGTGGAACGGCCCGCCGTCCACACACGGTGGCCGAGCGGCCCCCTGCCCGCCGGCGCCGGAGCCCGGGCGGTGGGCCAGCGCCAGTGGCTGATCAAGCGACTGGCGGCACTCCCCGGTGACCCGGTACCGGAGCCCATGCTGTCCGCGTCGCCCTTTGCCCGCCCCCGGCCGCCCCGAGTGCCGGAGCCCATGCTCTCCACGGCGCCCCTTGCCCGCCCCGGCCCGCCCCGGGTGCCGGCCGGCAGTCTGGTCCTGCTCGGTGACAACCCGCAACACAGCGTGGACTCCCGGCACTTCGGGTTCTACCCGGCCGACCGCGTCCTGGGCACGGTCGTCCGACCGCTGAGGCCGGCTCGCGCACGCGGGCAGCTCCGGTCGGCCTCACCCCGCCGACCAGGTCCGCCGGCGGGGTGAGGCCGACGTCCTGCGATCAGGTGCAGCACTCAGCTGCACCGCCCAGCTCCCTCCGCGAGCGGCCCGGCCCGCTCTGCCCACGCCGTACCGCACGCGTACAGGGGGGGAGAGGCGGGCACCGAGGCGGGCCTTCTCTGCGATCCGGCTCTGCGATCCGGTGTTCATCGGGTGGACTGCCAGGCCTCGGCGAACAGTATGTGGAGGGGGCGCGGAGGCAACAGGCGGGTGAACGGGGCCTGTATTTCCCTCCGTTCGGTGGATATGGCGCCGTACGCCGCGAGCTTGGCGGTCTCCAGTGGCAGGTGTGGGGCCTTGAGGTCCGTCCAGCCGCCAGGAATGAAGACCGAGCGGCCGGCGCGGGAGCGCTTGTCCGCCAGCACGGCCTGGCAGGCGACGAGCTCCGCCTGCGCGGTGCGGTGCCGCGTCTGCGTCCAGCCGTTCCACCGGCGGATGTTGCGGTCGGTGGGGCGGGCCAGGGTGAGCAACTGGAGGTAGAGCGCGGCGGCGTCGCGGCCGACGGCGAGTGCAGCGGCCGCCTCGTCGACCAGTTCGGGCACGCTCAGCAGCGGATTCGCCTCATAGCCGCCGGCCGGAACGGGAGTGTGCGCGGCGCGCTCCGCCAGCGCTTCGACGCCGTCGCGCAGCATCCGTATCCGGTCGATCGCGGCGACCAGCGCGCCGTGGCCGAGGTCCGTGCAGATCCGGGTCGCGTACTCGTACCGGCCGCGCTCGGAGAAGCCCGCAGGGCGGAGGAAGACCTGCGACAGGGACGTCTCCGCCTGGACGATGAGCAGGCCCTGGTCGTAGAGCACCGGCGGGCGCCGGCTGTCGGGGAGTGGTCCGGTGACCGCCACGGGATGGAGTGCGGGCCCGAAGACGCCGGCGACATCGGTGTCGAGGGCATGGCTGTGCAGATCGACGAGGAGTTCCGGTGCGTCGAGGCGCTCGCGCAGCCGGGCGCAGAGCGCCGGTACGCCTACCGTTGCGGGATCGCCCACGGGACGCTCGGTCAGTGTCCAGACCAGCAGGGACGCGATCCCGGCGTAGGGCATGGTGCGCGACGGCCATTTGCCGGGGGAGCCGTCGGCGGCGGCAGGGTAGACATGCGGGTAGCCGTATTCATCGGTGGCGATCAGATGCCGCAGGGCTTCGGTCAGCAGGCTGCCGCCGTCGGGCGCGCTCAGCTCCGACGAGAAGGAATCGTCGAGCCCCAGCTCGCGTTCCACCTCCGCGCTGAGCTCCTCGTCGACCTGGCGTTGCCGGCCGAGGAGCGCCGTCCATGCCGCCGCCATCCGCTCCGCAGCCGCGACCGGGCCACCGGGTGTCCACAGCTCCGCCGGGTCGTCGGGCGGACCGGCCGCCAGCACGCGCCGCCGACCGTCCGTCCCGAGGCGCGCGACCAGATGCTCCGCCTCCCGGACGACCTGGACCGTCGCCTGATACGGCTTGGCCCGCAGCATGCGCTGGGTGCCGGTGCGTCCATCGTTCTTGGTGGGCAGTCCGGCGAGGGCCCAGACGGCGACGGCCCGGCGTACGCCCGTGCCCGCGACGAACGCAGCGACCGCCTCGGGGGTGATACGGACGGGGCCGCGAGCGGCGCGCAGGTCCAGCAGAGCGCGCAGGCGGGCCGCGTCCTCGCGGGTGACCGTGACGGTGCGGACCTCGGTGGCAGCCTCGGGCACGGGGGCGGATGCGGGCTGGACGAAGCGGTATTCGGCGGCCGGGTCGAGAGGGGCCTTGGGATCCGGGGCGATCTGCTGGCGGCCGTCTCCCATACCGGTGGCCACGGCCCGCCCGTCCGCGCAGAGCGGGCGCAGGGCCTCGCCGGTGGCGCGGCCCAGCCGCCAGGCCCCGGGCTCGGCGAACGGTGTAGCGGCCCAGGTACGCAGCAGGGCGTCGAGCGCGGTGACGTCCTCCGCTGCCGTGGTCTCGACGGCGAAGCGCCAGGCCGCGGCGTCGATGTGGCCCAGCAGCACTGCCCAGTCCCGGGGCCGGGCCGGAGGGCTGACCCTTCGGGCACCGTCGTCGATCCGGCCGCGCAGAAACTCCCCGTCGGCGGCGAGCGCCGTGACGGTCGCGGGCCGCGTGCCGGGCCGGGAGGACATGACGTAAGGCCTGACCAGCTCGCGCAGGGCGGCGAACAGCGCGACATCGGCGACCTCACCCGCCGGGCGGACCTGGGCGCCCGCCCCGATCAGCGCGACACGGCCGGAGATCACCTCGCGGCGCTCGGCCACCGTGGCCGCGGCGCGCGCCGCACGGACCACGCCGTCGAGGATCCGCGGATGGGTCACTCCGGGCAGCACACGGGCGGATGCGGCGCGGACGGCGTCCTCATCGCCCGTACGGGCCGTCTCCAGCAGGGCCCGCGCGGCATCCTCCCCGACGGTGCGCAGAGCGCCGGAGGACGCGGTGTCGCGCGGGGTCAGGAAGTGCCAGAAGGCGGGCGGCGGGAACATCGGCGCGTCCTGCCCGGAGCCCGCCCACCGGCCCCGGCGTTTCGGCTGGGGGAATCCCCGTACCTGCCACAGCAGGGAGTTGTCGTCGGCGGAGTAGCAGCGCATGGCGTCGTGCTCGGTCACCACGGCTTCTGCGCCGCCTTCGGGAAGCCGGATGATGCCCCAGGGGTCCTCTCCCTGGCGGGTGACCTGGAATTCGGCGCGCCGCCCGTCGACGCCCTCCAGCAGATAGCGCCGGGGCGCGCTGCGCTTCCAGTGCAGCACCCGGCAGCCGGACACCCCGTCCGCCTGCCCCAGCGGAGAGGCGGGGGCACCGGGCGGCAGCGGGGCGAGGGTTTGCAGGTCATGGGTGCGGACCAGGCCCTGGGGCGGCTCGGCGGCGAGGAACGGCGGCAGACCGGCCCGGTCGGTGCGCGCTCCGGTCACCGGGTCGATCTCCCGCCAGGCGCCGTTGTCGCGCTCGCCGCCGAAGAGACGTGAACTCCACAGCCGGGTACCGTCATTGAGCTGCTGCTCGAAGTAGCCGATGCCCTCGTGTCCCCCTGGCCGCAGGACCCGTTCGCCGTCGTACCGGCCGGTGCCGTCGGCGGTGGCGAACTGATAGCCGAGCGCGCCGTCCGTACTGCCACCGAACGGGACCATGCCGAGCGCCGCCGCGGGCTCGAAGACCTCCTCGGGCCGGTCGGCCCAGAAGGCCTTGCGCGCATAAGTCGAGTGACCGTCAGGGGAGCAGCCGACCAGAAAGCTGCCGCCGACGTAGAAGACGGAGTGCACCGCGCCGTCCTCCGGGAGGGAGAAAGTGCACTCGCCGCGCCGCCCGGCGAAGTCCACGGCGATGGCCCGTTCCCGGGTGAAGACGGTCAGCACCGGCCAGGTGCAGGTGACACCGGCCACCGCCGTACCCACCTCGGCCCGCGCTACCCCGGATGTCCCGGGCTCTTCCGACCGCCCTGCCGCCGACCGCCAAGTCCCGTCCCCCGCAGCGCCATTGAGCTCTGCGAGGGCATCGTCCAGCGCAGGCCAGCCCAGCTCTTCCGGCAGACCGGAGCGCAAGGTGCGCAGCAGTGGGCCGATGCCGTCGAGGTCCTTGAGCGCGGCGTCGATGCCGTCGAGTGCCGTGATCGCAGGCGGGCTCAGAACGGTGTCCAGCTCCGCCACCGCCTCCTGCGCCGCGCCCAGCCCGCCCTCCGCCAGGGCGTCCAGCAGTCGGGTCACCCGTGCGTGCAGCTCCGGATCCGCCCCCTCGCGCAGGGGCAGACGCGCGCCCGTGGGCGGGGGCTTCGGCGCATAGCGGGTACCGGCCAGCCGCACTCCCAGCACCGGATCGGCGGCGAGCGCCCGCATGTCGCGCCGGGACTCCTTCCCCCAGAACTCCAACTCGACCCGAGGGCCCGGATCCACCACGGCCAGCCCGCTCGCCAGGCACAGGTCGACGAGATCGGCGTCGAAGCGGGGACGCCGGAACCGTGTCTGATGGAGGCACAGCGGAGTGTCATCCGCCTTGATCCGAGAAGCCATGCGGGGCACCAGGGCGAACAGCTCCGGTGGCATGGCCTGCCGCCGGACGGCACGGCCCGTCTTCAGGAAGGAGTAGTGGCGGGCGAAGTCGCTCAGCCATGCCGCCGCTCCGCCGGCCGGGACGATCCGCCCTTCGGCCATGGCCTCGTCGATACCGGTCGCCGCCAGCAGCCGCAGCCATGCGCCGCCGTCGGTGGCCGAGGTCGGGAACAGCTCGGCCAGCGCCTGGCGCACCGTCGGCTCCGGGGGCACCGTTGCGAAGACCCGGGCGGCGCCCTCCAACAGACCGTCCGGAAGAGGCGTCCCCTTCGCGGCGGCGAGGAGGTCGCCGAGTGCCCGCGCGCCGTCTTCCGCGCTCAGCCCGGCAGCCTTGCCCGATGCCTGGATCCTTCGGTGCGCATCCTTCGGCAGCGCGGCGCCCCCGGCGGCGATGGCCTGCAGAAGCCGCAGGAACTCCTGGTGGGCGGTGCGGGGTTCGAGTGTGGCGTGCAGCCGGCGCTGGTGGACGGCGGGCACCGTCGCGGGCAGGGCGCCGAAGCGTGCGAAGAGCAGAGTGTTCTCGCGGTGGTAGACCTCGTCGACCGGCAGGCCGTGCTCCTCCTCCGCCGCGCGGGCCAGACCGTAGGCCTTCGCCGCATGACGCGGCTGCCGTCGGGCGATGCGATGCCCGGTCATGTCCCAGAACCACGGCAACTGCTCCACCGGGAGGTCCCGCGCCCGGTACTTGACCCGGTCCAGGAAGCGGCCCGGCTTCTCGTAAATCTCGAAGCCGTTCTCCTGGATCAGCGCGAGCAGGGCGCGCGCCTCGTCCTCCGCCGCGGGCGCATGGAGTGTCGCCCAGTCCAGGTAGACGGTGGAGTTGTGGGGATCGGCGGGCGGCATGACCGACGGAGCAGCAGACATGTGAGGATCGTGCCATGCGCCACTGACATTCGGCTCTGCCTGTGGATAACGGCGACGGCCCAGGGAACGGCCCATTGGCGGCCCATGGACACGGCCCCCAACGCCGGTGCTTTCACTGCCGACGGGCATGGCGGAACGCCCCGCCGATTCCTCCGCCGCACGCTCATGGCCGTACCTGTATGGGACTATTCCGGCGCAGTGCACGAGCGGCCGGAGCCGGCGCCGCTCGTGCCGGGTTCGTGCAGCAAAGGGCCGGCGAGTACGCGTTGTGTCGTGCAGGGGGAACCGGGTGTTTGCGATATCGCTGGGTGACGACGGTGCCGAGCTGCGGCCGCTGGAGCCGTGGCATGCCGGGGAGTTCCTCGCGCACATGGACCGGGGCCGCGAGTACATCGGCCAATACGTCGCGCTGCCGGACCGCGCCACCGACCTCGCGTCCGCCACGGCATTTCTGCAGATGTACGCGGACAAGGCAGCGGCCGACAGCGGCCGTCTCTACGGCATCTGGAGTGATGGAGTGCTCGTCGGCGGTGTCTTGTTCGTGACGTTCGACGTCACGTTCGGCAGCTGCGAGGCCGGCTGCTGGCTGGAGGAGTCGGCGGTCGGGCGCGGGCTGATCACGCGCGCGACCCGGGTAATCATCGATTGGGCCGTCGAGGAGCGCGGGATGCACCGCGTGGAGTGGATCGCGGCCTCGGCCAATACCCCGAGCATCAATGTCGCCAAGCGGCTCGGCATGGTGCGCGAAGGAGTGCAGCGGGAAAGCTACCCGCACCGGGGCGTACGCCACGACATGGAGGTCTGGTCGGTCCTGGCCCCCGAATGGCGCCGACAGCGCGAAACCGCCTGCTGACCACGGTCGGGTCCGGTCCCGCACCGGCCCCGGTGCCGCCCCCGCAGCCGTTCTGGGCATCCATGGCTCCCTTCCGGACTACCGCGGCTTCAACCCGCGGTTTGAGGGTTATCCGCCCATCGGCCCTGCCCCGACGGCCAGATACGGCACAAAGTCTCCGGTCCCACTTCAATGGAACGCTTGAAGTCATGACTGCCGACAACAGCGAACTGCCTGGTCCGAGGCCTGCGGTGGAGCCGGAGCCCGTCGAAAGCGCCGGTCAGACCGACCACATCCGAAACCCAACGCACGACGACCTCCCTAACTCAACGCAAGACGACCTCCCTCGCGCTGGTGGAGTTGGTGGAGATGATCGGGGGACTCCCGACCTCGCCGCCCCGCCCCGCTGGCGGGAGCTTTTGGGCCCGGAGTATCGCGGAGCCGCGGTGGTACTGGCCGCCGGCGTACTCGTCGGCGCGGTCAATATCTACCTGGCATCGAGCATGTTGCCCACCGCGGTGGCCGATATCGGGGGCGAGAGTTTCTACGCGTGGAACATGACGCTCTACCTGGTCGCCATGGTGATCGCGACGATGCTCGTCAGCCGGTTCCTCGCACGATGGGGGAGTGCCGGTGCCTACCTCGTCGGGTTCGCCCTGTTCCTGGTGGGCTCACTGGCTTGTGCGGTGAGTCCGACGATGCCGGTGTTGCTGGTGGGCCGCTGTCTCCAAGGGCTCGGTGCCGGGCTGCTGTCCGGACTGGGGTTCGCCGTCATCCGGTCGGCGCTGCCACGTCGGCTCTGGACCCGCGGCAATGCGCTGATGTCGGCGATGTACGGCGTCGGAAACTTCGTCGGTCCGGCGCTCGGTGGTCTCTTCGCCCAATTCGGCTCGTGGCGCCTGGCGTTCGTCCTGATGGCGGGGGTCGCGGCGGTGTGCGGCGCGGCCGTGCCCCGTGTGCTGCCCCGAGGTGAATGCAACGGCGCGGCGGCTCCGGTGCCGGTCGTGTCGCTGGTGCTGGTCATGGCCGCCACCGCGGCCGTCAGTGTGGCGGGCGTCCTGCACGACATCGTGGCGAGGGCAGCCGGCCTTGCGGTGGCGCTGCTGTTGGTCGTCGGATTCGTCGCCCATGAGCGGCGCAGCGAGCGACGGGTCTTCCCCGGCGCGGCATACCGTGCGGGTTCCGCGCTGAAGTGGGTCTACCTGACGCTCGGTCTGCTCGCCTTCGGCGTCGCGGTCGAGTCGTTCGTTCCGCTGTTCGGCCAACGACTGGCCGGGCTGCCCCCACTCGTGGCCGGTTTCTTCGGGGCGGCCGTCTCCCTCGGGTGGTCTCTGACCCAGATCGGCAGCTCATCGGCGGTCCGGGAGCGCACCGTGCGCCGACTGCGCACCCTCGGCCCGGTGTTGCTTGCGCTCGGCTTCCTCGTCCAGGGGCTGCTGCTGCGTGAGAACGTGCCCATCTGGTGGGTGGTCATCTGGGTGCCGGTGTTGTGCGTCGCCGGATCGGGCATCGGGATCGCCTACCCGCACCTGTCCGTGGCCGCGATGGCGGCCGCCGCGGACCCGGCGGAAGGCCGGCAGGCGGCCGCGGCGATCGCCACCGTGACGACGATGTCCACCGCGTTCGGCACGGCGGTCGCCGGTGTCCTGGTCGGTCTGGGCGGGCCGTCGACGCTCGGCTCGGCGCGATGGCTGCTGTTCGGCTTCGCCGTCCTCTGCGCGATCGGCATTTTCACCGCACGCGCCGCGGACCGTACGAGCCGCCCCGAGCGGTCAGCGGCGGCCGACCGCAGCTCGGTCACCCAGGGCTCGTGAGGGGGTGCTCGATATGAGCAGGTCCCGGATGACGCGTCCGAGCGTGCGGCCGGGGCGCAAAGGGATCGGGCCGGCGGCAATCGCCCGCGGTCCTCAGCGGGCGATCCGTGCGGCGATCCCGTCAAGAAGGTAGTCGAGGCCGGCGTCGAAGGTGGTCTCCGCGTCGGGATGGGCCGCGTCCTGGACGACTTTGGACAGCGTCGGATAACGGCCCGTGGCCAGCACCCGGCTGAGATAGGGAGCGGCCGCCCGCTGCCACTGCTCCTCGTCCATGCCGGTGACGCGTTCGGCGCGCAATACGGAGATCTCCTTCCTGATCGCCCCGACCAGGTAGGCGTTCACCGCGTCGACGACGGGCAAGACCGTGTCGATGTCGTCGAATCCGGGAGCCCCGTGCAGCGCGGCAAATGAGGCTTCGGTGTGGGCCAGCGCGTGCGGGCCGAGGTGCGGCCGCCCGGCGAGCAGGTCGGCGAACCACTCGTGCCGGAGAGCGGCCCGCCTGGTGTGGTGGGCGAGGGAGCGCAGCGTGCCGCGCCAGTCCCCGTCGGCCGGCTCGGGCGCGGGGATCTCGCCGTACACCGCGTCCACCATGAGGTCCAGCAACTCCTCCTTGGTGGACAGGTAGCGGTACAGCCTCATCGGGCCCGCGTCGAGGGCGGCGGCGACCTTGCGCAGCGACACCGACTCCAGCCCGTCCGTGTCGGCGAGTCCGATGGCGGCCTGCACGATCCGCTCCCTGCTCAGCGGGCTCGGCGTCGGCCGGCTCGGCGGCTCGGGCCGTTCCCAGATGAGTGCGGGCTCGCCGCTGCCGGCCTCTCGTCGTTCTGCCATCACGCCTCGTCTTCCGCAGGTCTCCGCAGTGCGCGGATAACGATACGCCGCCCCGATCGATACAGTGTATCGTCGCGATGCGCTGTATCGATCGTTCTCCGAACCGGGCAGGGGCGCCCCACGCCCTCCCGGCTCCGGGCGCTCCCCACTGCACACACGGAGAAAGCAGAGACCATGAGCATCACGACGCGCACTCCGCGCATCGCCATCATCGGAGCGGGCCTCGGTGGCCTGATCCTCGCCCGCACCCTGCGCGTACACGGCATCGACGCTGTCGTCTATGAAGGCGAGGCCTCCCGTTCCGCGCGTACCCAGGGCGGCATGCTCGACCTGCACCGGGAGAGTGGGCAACGGGCCATGCGCGAGGCTGGTTTGGAGGACCGCTTCCACGCCATCGCCCGACGCGAAGGACAGGACCTGCGCCTGCTCGACCACACCGGCACCGTGCTGCTCCAGCAGGACACCCCCGACGACGCCCCACTGGACCGGCCCGAGGTCGACCGCGCCGACCTGCGCAACGTCCTGCTCGACTCCCTCCCCGAGCGGACCGTCATATGGGGACACACATTCCGGTACGCCACCGCCCTGCCCGAGGGCGGACACCGGATCCACTTCGCCGACGGCACCAGCGCCGACTGTGACCTGCTCATAGGCGCGGACGGTGCCCACTCCCGGGTCCGCCCGCTGCTGACCGACGCCGTGCCCCGCCACATCGGTGTCAACTCGATCGAATGCGGGATCCCCGACATCGACCGGACCCACCCCGATCTCGCCGCCATGGTCGGACGCGGCAACTACTGGGCCATCGGCCCCAACCGGTGCCTGGCGGCCCAGCGCAACGGCGACGGCCGCGTCCGCGTATACCTCAGCTTCCGCACCCCCGAGGACTGGCTCACCACGTGCGGCATCCCGTACGCGGAACCCGCCCGGGCCCGCGCGGCCCTGACGGATCTCTACGCCGGCTGGGCCCCGCAGTTCACCGCCCTGATCCAGGCGTGCGACGACACCGTCGTGCCCCGCCCGGTCACCATGCTGCCCGTCGGCCTGACCTGGCCCGGCACCCCCGGCGTCACGCTCCTTGGCGACGCCGCCCATCTGATGCCCCCCGTAGGGCTGGGCGCCAACATGGCCATGCTCGACGCCACCGAACTCGCCCTCACGCTCGCCGCCGCGCCCGACGACATGACCGCCGCCCTCAGCAGCTACGAGACCGCGATGTTCGAACGTGGCGCCGCCGCCGCACAGGAATCCGCCGGCATCATGGAGATCATGATCTCCCCCGCCGGTGCGCAGGGCGTGCTGGAGCTCTTTCAGCAGTGAGGATGCCGTTTCCCATGAAACGGGCGATCCGTGCCGAGCAGCGCGCCCGCGGCGGTATATGGGCAATATGCCTGCGCTCGTCGCCCTGATGCGGAATTATGTGGCCAGCGCGCCGGACCTCGGAACGGCCACTGCGAGGTGACGGTGCATCAGCATTGCGCCCCAACGGGCGCTACACAGGGGGAGATTCATGAGGACTGTACAGCGAACGCTGCTTTCCGGTGCGCTGACCGGTGTGCTCGCACTGACCATGGGAGTGGGGACCGCCGGCGCTTCGACGGCCGATGGGGGGCCTGACACCGCGACCGGTGCCACCACCGTACGCACGGTGGACGCCCGCAGCGGTGACGTGATCACCTGCAAGATCACCACGCACCTCCCGCACTACTCCCACCACGCCCACGCCGACAACCGGCACAGGGTGAACGTCACCGCCGACATCAAGTGCTCCAAGTCGGTCGCGCAGTTGGCCCTCCGCGTCGGCCTGTACAAGAACGGAACGCTGTACAAGCAGAGCGGTGCCAAGGTCAACGCCGGACGCAACAAGGTGAGCCAGAACGCCGCGCGCCGCTGCATCAAGCGGCAGAACTACACCGGCTACTCCGTCGGCGTGGTGACCTTCCCGCCCGGGTACACCCCGCACACCAAGCAGGTGAAGCACACCAGCGCGACGGTCCGCATCAACGCCTGCAGGAGGCGCTGACCGCCCGGACCGGAAACGTCATGAGAGGTGCTCTACGAGCGGCTCAGCCGAGCCGGTCGTAGAGCGCCGCCGGAAGTACCTCGATGTCCGGTGCGCCCGCCAGCTGCTGCGCCAGGCGGGTGGACCCACCGATGTACGTGGAGTCGAGATCCACGTCCGTGGCGACGCACCAGGCCCGGTCCTGTGGCCACCACAGGTTCGGCGACTGCGGAAAGAAGACCCCCGCACTCCGGTCTCCCGTGGCCATGGCCGCCTCGATCGGCCCCTCGTACAGCGAGTAGGCGCGTCCGGCCAACTGCACCATCGGCCCGTTGTCATCGGACCAGCCCCAGCCTTCCCAGAGCCCGAAGAGGCACTGCCGCGGCGTGGCGGTTTCCGCTGCCAGCACCGGGCACAGAGCGGCCAGCACATGCTCGGGCAGCGAACCCTGCCACGGTGGTTCATCACCCGGGCCGGCCACCTCCTCGAAGCGCGCCAGAGGGTGCAGCGCACGGCCCGACCGCTGGGCGACCTGCGCCCACCGCTCGAACCGGCCGTCCGACGGCTCGCTGGGATGCAGCAACCGTACGTAGGCCTCGAACCCGGCCGGCAGCAGGGCATGGACACCACTGTCGAACCCGCCGACGTTCTCCTCGATCCAGCGCGCGGACGACACATCAGCGACCCGCTGCGGCGGCTGGACCCCGTCTCCCGACCATGTCATGGCTTCGGTTCCCCCTCATATGCGGCCTGGTGCCCAGTATGAACCGTGCACGAGGCCACCGGTCGTCAGGAACGGAAAACACCCCGCGCCGACGCCGCCGACCGGTAGCCGGTCGGCGACGCCGGACGGACAGGAGCGTCAGGCGGCCTGCTGCATCTGCTGCAGCGAGGCCACCAGCTTGTCCACCTCCTCGGATGTGTTGTAGAGCGCGAGCGAGGCACGGGCCGCGCTCTCCAGGCCGTAGTGGGCCAGGGCCGGCTGGGCGCAGTGGTGCCCGGCCCGGATGGCGATGCCGTCACGGTCCAGCCAGGCGGCGATCTCCGACGGGTCGTGACCGGCGAGGGTGAAGGTCAGTACGGCGATACGGTCGGGCGCGGAGCCCAGCAGCTCAAGTCCTGGGACCGTGGCCAGCGCCTGCTGTGCGTACGCCATCAGTGAGGTCTCGTAGGCAGCGATGGCATCGCGGTCGAAGGCGGTCAGCCAGTTCAGTGCGGCCAGCAGACCGACCACGCCGGAGATGTGTCCGGTACCGGCCTCCAGGAGGTGAGGGACGGGGGCATAGGTGGTACGGGTGAAGTCGACCGACTCGATCATGTTGCCGCCGCCTTGCCACGGCGCCATGTCCCGCAGGATCTCCGGCTTCGCATACAGCGCGCCGATGCCCGTGGGGGCGAACAGCTTATGACCGGAGAACACATAGAAGTCGGCGTCCAGGTCCTGCACATCGACGGGGAAGTGCGCCACCGCCTGCGCCCCGTCCACCAGCACCTTGGCCCCGTAACGGTGGGCGAGTGCGGTCATCTCGCGTACCGGCGGGACGGTGCCCAGCACATTCGACGCCTGGCTGAGCGCGACGAGCTGGGTGCGCATGGAGAGCAGATCGTCGTACGCGGTGAGGTCGATCTGCCCGTCCGGTTGCAGGGGTACGGGTACCACCCGGGCCCGGGTCTGCTGGGCGATCAACTGCCAGGGCACGATGTTCGAATGGTGCTCCAGCACCGGCACCAGGATGTCGTCCCCGGGGCCGAGGTTGGCCCGCCCCCAGCTCTGGGCGACGAGGTTGATGGCCTCGGTGGTGCCGCGTACGAAGACGATGTCGTCCGGTGAGGGTGCCCCCAGGAACTGGGCGACCGCCGAGCGGCCCGCCTCGTACGCCTCGGTGGCCTCCCGGGCCATGGTGTGCGCACCACGGTGGATATTGGAGTTGGCGGAACCGTAGAAGCCGGCCAGTGCCTCGATCACCTGGCGTGGCTTCTGTGTGGTGGCTCCGTTGTCCAGCCAGACCAGCGGATGCCCGTTCACGGTCCGGTGCAGGATCGGGACGTCGCGGCGCGCCAACTCGGGTGAGAAGGCGGCCGTTTGACCGGGGAGTCCGGTGAACTGCGCGGGGTGGCCGGCCGGGACGGTCGGATCCGTGGGCGGGGCCGTGGCCGGATCGGGCGACAGCAGGCCGTCGCCGAGGAGGTTCGGAGTCGGCGCCCCGGGCCACAGACCCCGGACAACGTCAGGAGTAGTCATGGTAGTTGGAGACCTCGACGTTCTGGAGCACGGCGAGCGCGTCCTCCACCAGCACCGCGGTATTGAAGTACGCCGTCATCAGGTAGGACGTGATGCCCTTCTGGTCGACGCCCATGTTCCGCATCGACAGACCGGGTTCCACCTCGTCCTCGACCTTCGCGGGACGCAGACCCACCACGCCCTGCTCGGCCTCGCCCACCCGCATCAGCAGGATCTCGGTGGTGCCGATGCCCGCACCGCCGGAGAACCGCACCTTGTCGGAGGGGAGCAGCGGGACTCCACGCCAGCTCAGCAGGGGGCTGCCGAACCGGTTGTCGATGACCGGGGGCACGCCCCGGCGCGTACACTCCCGGCCGAACGCGGCGATGGCCCTGGGGTGCGCGAGGAAGAAGCCGGGCTGCTTCCAGACCCGGGTCAGCAGCTCGTCCAGATCGTCGGGGGTCGGGGAACCGGTGCGTGCCTGGACCCGCTGCCCGGGGGCCACATTGTTGAAGAGACCGAACTGCGGGTGGTTGAGCAGCGAGGCCTCCTGCCGCTCGCGCAGTGCGTGCGCGGTGAGGTTGGACTGGGCCCGGATCTGGTCGATGGGCCCGTTGTAGAGGTCGGAGACCCTGGTGTGGACGCGCAACACGGTCTGGGCGAGGCTCATGTGGTACTCGCGGGGCGTGTCTTCATAGTCGACAAACGTCGCGGGAAGGTCGGGTTCGCCTACATGCCCGGAGCTGAGATCGACTGGCACCTCGGCGCCCGGCAGCACTCCGTCCGCCGAGAGGTAGGCGTCCATCGCTCCCCGCACGGCCGTGTTGCGTTCACACAGCCCCTCGAGCACACTGCGCTCGACGCACAGTGCCACGCCGGGAGTGAGCGCCCGGACGCGGTACGGCAGGGGCTCGGAGCGGGTCCAGGCGTCGAGATCGAAGAACTGGCCGTCGCCGATCACTTCGAGTACGGCGTCCTCGCCGTAACGGCCGCTCACCCGCTTCTCGGCGCGGCCCTGGGCGATCACCCACAGCTTGTCGTGCGCATCGCCGTCCTGCGCGAGCATCTGTCCGGCCTCGAAGCTGACTTCCGTGAAGGCGCCCGCCAGTTCGGAGAGCAGTGCGTCATCGGCCTCCCGGAGGTACGGCAACTCCCGCAGGTCTCCCGGGATGATGCGGGGCGAGCCGCCATCGGCGTGGATGCTGATGCGATCGTCGCCGAGGACGTAGGTGCGGCGGCGGTTGACGCGGAAGACACCGGCTTCCACATCCACCCAGGGCAGAGCCCGAAGGAGATAGCGCGGGGTGATGCCGCGCATCTGCGGGCTGGTCTTGGTGGTGGTGGCAAGCTGCCGTGCCGCATCCGGGCTGAGACTCGTCTGGTCGTTCACAGGACCTCCTCGCCTACGGGCGTGCCGGTCGGCCGGTGCACAGCCGGCCGACACGCGGGAGCCTGATCGTCCGGTCGGAGCTCCTCCACCCGCAACCAGCTGTGTGACGGCGTGCGGCCGGAAATGCTCGCTGCACTGACTGTGCAATCCCGAATGTGTGCGCGACTACCTGGCGTTTCAGCACCACTACCACACGTAGTAATGTCGAGGTGGCCCGTCAAAGCGTGTCCGGACCCATCGTGTGACATCGCCTGACGCCCGATTTACGACGGGATTTACCCTCATAACGGTGCTTTGCATTTCCTAAAGGAAGCCTTATGGCGCCGCCTCATGACGCTCCGTCGGCGTCGCCGGACCACAACTCCCGTGTGCATCAGGGGCGTTGTGCACGGCGGGGGAGGGGTGGGCCGGCCGTGCGGCGCACGGCCGTCATGTCGGCCCGGTCCCTCACATCAGCCCGGACTGGGACTTGCTGAACATCTCACCCTCCGAGTAGAAGAACACGGCGTTGCTGCTGCCGTCGGCGCCATAGCAGGTCCAGGTGGTCGGGTAGTCGTGGGCGCGCTCGGACTCGCTGTTCTGCCGGCAGGTATTGGTGTAGGCGAACAGGGTCTTCTCGCTGCTGCCGGCCTTGATCTTCCGGTACTCGGCGAGGGTCAGCGGGTCGTTGGTGGCGGTGCCGCCTTTGTAGGCGCAGGCGATCACGACGAGGCCGAGGATGCAGCCGCCGGCTATCGCACTCTTCTTCACGGGTCAGGTCGTCCTTTTGCGGGTGGGGAGGGGCGGACCGGCAGGGCGCGGGTCCAGGTGTCAGCCGGCGCTGCTCCGGTGCTCAGATGGCTCGCCGCGCAGGAAGCGCTGCACGATGAGGAGCAGGGTGGGCAGTTGTCCGGCCGGGTCGAAGGATGGCTCAGTGGCCGCGCTGGTGTACATCGAAGCGATGAGGGCCATGACCCACGAGGCGGTGTGGTCCGGATCGAGGCCGGGGTCGATCTGACCGGCCGCGGCGGCCTTGGTGAGCAGTTCCGTGATCACGGAGTGCTCGTCGGTGCTGTCCTGGCTCAGGAGTCCCGCGAGCTCGGGGTCGCGGTGTGCCTGGAGCATGGCCTCCATCACCAGCGGCGGCGTCAGGGGTTCCGCGGCGGGTGCGGCCAGGAACTCCACGACGTCCAGGAGAGCGGCCCATGGGTCGGCGCCGGCCGTCGCCCGGGCCAGCCGCTCGGTCTTGTCGTCCTTGTCGTCCTGGAGGAGGGCGAGGAAGATCGCGCGCTTGTTGGGGAAGTAATGGAACACGTTTCCCGAGCTCATACCGGCGGCCTTGCAGATCTGGGCCGTCGTGGTGCGCTCGAACCCCTGCGTGGCGAAGAGCTCGCACGCGGCCTGCACGATGTGCTGACGCCGCGCTGCGTGTTTCGCCGGATCGATCGTCCTCATGGCTTCACCCTATGACTGACCTTCCACATGGCTGAACTGCTCCTTCGCATCAGCCAATAATAGACCGCGCGCTCGGTTTATGATTGGCTTCCGCTCTTGCGCCGCACCGCGCCGGCTTCTCCCGGCCGCGGCGACGCAGACTCCTGGGCGACACAGACTCCTGAAGGGGGACACACCCATGGATGACCGGCTCGCACCCCACGTCCGGTTGGACAAAACCACGGTCCTGGCGCAACCCGCCTGGTCGGCAGCGCTTGTTCACCTCGCCCTCGCACTGCTGGGAGCCGGAGCGGGCTGGCTGGTCGAGGTCCTGGCGGAGTGGCTGGTGACACTGCCCTGGCGCCGATGCAAGGGCCGGCCAGGCTCCTGACCTCGGTTCCGGAGCCCTGGCTCACTGTGGGCCTGGTGTGTGCCGGAGCGGCCCTGGGGCTGACCGTGGGGCTCATGGCCCAGCACGAGGAGCTCTCCGTCGCCGTGTCGAACGAGCGGACAACCCTTACCCGGAAAGCCAAGGACCGGGAGTTCGCGCGCGACCGCGTCGTCCAGGTATTCCTGGACGGCAAACAACTCGTTCTGCTGGACGCCGACAAGGACGAACTCGCCCGGGAGACTTGCGAACTGAATGCCCGGCGCGTCGCCGACGCCTTCAGGGCTCATGGCTACAGCTGGGCGGACGAGGACCCCTACAAGGACGACTTCCGGCGCTGGGTGTCGGACATGCCGGGACTGCCGCAGGGGGCCAACGCACTGCTGAAGGCCCGCGCGCAGCTGCTGGACAAGAGGAGTTCCTCCGGGGATCTTCGGGAGCTGCGCGAAAAGCTGGCCAGGATGGGGGTCGTCGTACGCGACGAGAAGAGGCGCCAGTACTGGCGGTTGAGCCAGCGACGGGCCTGAGGCGGCGCAGCGGCCGGCCGAGCGGCTGCGCACCGCTGACACGAAGCTGTCACATGGGAACGGAATGGCGGCCAACTGCCCGTGGTTTGAACGGACATGACTGTAGGAGTAGCACTCAACGCCACCGGCGCCGACAACCAGGTCGACGCCACCGTACGACTCGCCGAGGAGGCGGCGGCCGCCGGGCTGCGATCTGCCTGGTTCGGCCAGACCTTCGGCGCCGACTCGCCGCAGCTCGCGGCGATCGTCGGGCGCGCAGTACCGGGTCTGCACGTGGGCACCTCCGCGATCCCCGTCTTCGGCCGCCACCCGTTGCTCATCTCCAGTCAGGCCCAGACCGCACAGGCGGCCACACACGGGCGCTACCACCTCGGACTCGCCCTCGGCACCAAGCTGCTGACCGAGGCGGGCTTCGGTATCCCGCACGAACGGCCCATCGCCCGACTGCGGGAATTCCTCACCGCTCTACGGCAGTTGACGGAGACCGGCACCGCCGACTTCCATGGCGAGCTGCTCACCGCGACCACGCCTATCCCCGCGCGCGTGCCGGGCGCGGAATCCGGTGTGCCCTTGCTCGTCGCGGCGATGGGCCCACAGGCACTGCGCGTCAGCGGTCAGCTGGCGGACGGGATCCTGCCCTATCTCGCCGGACCGCGCGCCCTGGCGGAACACATCGTCCCGGCCGTCACCGCAGCGGCGGAGTCTGCCGGCCGTCCGGCGCCCCGCATCGTGGCACTCGTACACGGCGTGGTGACCGACGACGTCGACGCCGTGCGCGAGAAGGCCACCGAACAGCTCGCGTTCTACGAGCAGTTCCCGTCCTACGCACGGGTCATCGGACTCTCCGGCGGCAAACGGGCCGCCGATGTGGCCGTGATCGGGGACGAGCGGACGGTCGCCGCCGAGGTACGGCGCTACCGGGACGCCGGGGCGACGGAAGTCGTGTTCTCAGGAACGGAAATTGCCGGGGACGCCGACCGACGGCGCACGTGGGCGCTGTTGGGGGAGTTGACGGGGTGAGCGCAGCGGTCCGGCTCCCGTGCCCGGGACCGGCTCGGCCTGTGACGCCGCGGCATCCGCGCGGTCTTCCCTGAGCGGTCCGACCAGGTCGCTGCTCCGGCTCCGCGAACACCGAACGTGACCGTTGTCCGGAGTTGTCCGGAGCGAGTCTAGAGTGGTCCGATGCCGCTCGTGGAAGTTACCTGTGCGCCGGGTGTCGCTGAATCGAAGCTCCGCGAACTGGGGGCGTTACTGCCGCACCTGGTGTCCAAGGCCGTGGAGTGTCCCGAGGAACCGTACGACGGGGCCTTGCGGCCGGGCGATGTGGAGATTCGCTTCCGGAGGCTGGGCCCGCTGGACCGTAGCGCCTTGGACGTGGTCATCGAGGTGAGGTCAAAGTGGTTCGAGAGCAGGGCCGCCAACCGCCAGGAACGCGTAGATGGGCTTCACGCGGCCATCAGCACCGCCACTGGACTCCGCGACTTCGGCGTCTACCTGTCACTCCCCACAGCGGCGTGGTCGCAGGGAGACTGAAGTAGCTCAAGCCCAGCTCACCGCGACTCACCACAAGCTCAATGATCAGACACCCCCTAGTGGTCACCCACTCCTCCCACCAGCGGTTCTCCGGCCGGCGCCCGTGGTCCGTCGCGGAGCCCGCGGCAGTGACCCTGACGGTGGGTCAGGGGATGCTCACTCCGGAGGATGACCACTGACGCGACCGTGGTCTGACTACTCCTGCCGCCCTCGTCGCTAACTTCGACTCATGTCATCCGAGACGGGATGCGAGAGATGGGGGAACGAAGTGCGTGGGCAAGCGCAGTGGCGACCGGTGTGGCGTGGTCGTGGTAGGCGTGCGGGGGCGGTGTTGGGTGCGGTCCTGGTCGGTGTGGCGCTGAGCGTGAGCACGGCCGGCTCGGTGCACGCCATGTCCGGGGGTACGCAGTTGCCTCAGCGGGGCGCCGCTCCTTGGCTGGCGACCCTGGCAGTGAAGGGCGATGCCCCGCTGCTGCAACGCGCCTCGTGCGGCGGTGCGCTCATAGCTCCCGACCGGGTCCTGACGGCGGCCCACTGCCTCGACGGCCAGGACACCCGGCGGGCGGAGGTCCACATCGGGTCCTCGGTCCTGTCGCAGGACCCCGGCACCGTACGCGACATCCGCAGCGTCACCACCCACCCCCGATACGAGCTGTTGCCCTCCCCAGTGGACCCCGACAACGTCGCACTCTCCTCGGCTGCCTACGACATGGCAGAGATCCGCCTCAGCGCCCCTGTCCGAGGCGTCAAACCGCTCCCCGTCGCGCACCACCGGCCGCTTCCCGGCACCCCCGTATCCCTCTTCAGTCACGGCACCACGGCCGCACCGGACCCCTCCCAGCCGGGGAAGGAGATCCGTGGTGACGTACTCCGGCGCGGCGACCTCACCGTCCGCACCCATGCGCAGTGCGCCGCCCAGACACCCGCCGTCGTGGACAAGGCGTCGGTCCTGTGCGCCCGTGACATATCCGACGGCGGCACCACCATGTGCTTCGGTGACAGCGGCAGCCCCCTCGTCATATGGGGACGCCGCGGCCCTGAGCTGGCCGGCGTCTTCAGCTTCGCCGGCGAAACGGCCGGCAAGGTCTGCGGCCAGGCCGCCGACGCCGCGTTCGCCGATGTTCCGGCGCTCCTGGCAGGGGTGAAGTGACGCGCGCTGCAGTCGGTGCGGTGGTGCGGTAGCTCTCGGGGTATGGGAGGGCTCAAAGCGTGGCGCAGGAAACGGCATAGGTGTGTTGTGCGGAAATAGGGTGTTCAGCCAAGACTGCTGCCCAGTAGGGGGATTCGGCTGATCTGCTCCCCGCGAGGTCCACAGGTCGCTACGGTGACGGGCATGGATTCCAGTGACGTGCCCGGCGCCGACGAGTGGCCACTGCCTCCTCCATGGATGTGGAGCTGCCACGAGTGCACCGAGCTGTACAAGGCGATGAAGCGCGCCCCTGAGGTGGTGGATGCCGCACGCGAGGCGGGTGAGCCGGGGGTGGACTACGACCCCCTCGACACGGTGGTGTCCACCCAGATCCGACTCGCCCGGCACATCGCCACCCACCATGCGTCGGACGTCCCCGCGATCGACCCGTCATGCGACAGGTGCACATTCGACGAGAAGCGGCAGATGCCTGCCGTGCTCGTCCTGGAACACCGAGCCCGTCACGTATTCGCGCCGCCGAGCATCGCCGGTCTGTTGTAACGCTCGCGGCACCTGAGCAGGACATGGGGCATCGGCGGCGCCCGGGGCGGGCTGCGTGAGGGCTGCGTGAAGGTGCGCCCCACCGCTCGCTCGGCCACGCCCGGCCTCGTGGAGAACACGCCCGCGTCCTTCGCGTCTGCATGCTCCAGGTCGCAGTGAGCCGAAGCGGGCGGTTCACCGGCATCGGCGACACGGTTCATCGGCACGGCGGCGGCTGCCGCCCGCCGGGTCGCCGCCGATGTCGTCCGTCCGGTTACAGCGCCACGATCACGGCATAAGCGATGAAGAAGGCCGCGCAGAGCACGACGATGATGCCGAGGACGATGACCGGGCCCGTGGACCAGCCGCGCGTCTGTTTGTCGCGGGGACCGGTCTCTGCCCCGGTGCTGCCCTCGCCCGCGGGTGTTTCCTCGGGCGGCACCCCGCCGCCGGGCCCGAGGCCTGGCGCATCACGTGGATCCGGTTCCGGATATTGAGTACCCATACTGGAATCTTGCCCGATATCGACCGAATTCATCGGGGGAGGGGGCAGGGCTTCGGCCAGGCGGACCCGGAGGGGTTCCTTCTCCTGCGGACGCGTCGCCCATGTGTTACGGGGCGGGCATCCGCGCAGGTGAACCGCCTAGCGTGGCGGATCCGGCGCGGAACCGGGCTCAGCGGAGGGGGACGGTGGCGGTGATCCGGAAGCCGCCGTTCTCCAGTGCCCCCGCCTCGAAGGTGCCGCCGAGCACGGTCACCCGCTCGCCCAGCCCCACCAGACCGTGTCCTCCGCTCGGCAGCAGGGTGGGCACCGGCCCGGCCGGGGCCTCGTTCTCCACGATCACCCGCACCGTGTCCTTGCGGTACCGCACCTCCACCCGGGCCGGTACGTTGCCCGCGTGCTTGTGGGCATTGGTCAGCCCTTCCTGGATCACCCGGTACAGGGTGGGCTGGACCGTGGAGTCCGTGGCCGACGGTTCGCCGATGACGTCGAAGGCGATCTGCATCCCGGCGGCCCGTGACTCCTCCACGAGGGTCGCGAGGTCCTCCGGCGTCGGCTGCGGGGAGAGCGGAACCTGCTGCTCCCCGTCGTCCAGGCGCAGCACCCCGAGCACCTGGCGCAGCTCGTTCAACGCCTGCCGGCCCATGTCCCCGATCAGCCGGCCGGTGTCCGTGGCGACCCCGGGGCCGCCGGCTCCGGCCTCCAGCGCCCCGGCGTGGACCACCATCAGGCTCACCCGGTGGGAGACCACATCGTGCATCTCCCGGGCAATACGGGTGCGCTCCTCCATCCGGGCCTGCGAAGCCAGGAGATGCTGCTCCCGTTCCAGCCGGTCCGCCCGGTCCTGGAGGGTCACCATCAGGCTCCGCTTGGCACCCCGGTACATGCCGAACAGCACCGGCACCACTACGGAGGGCACCACGAGGAAGATCGAGTAGGGAATGAACTGCTCGGCCTCGAACTCCGTGGCGACCACGGTCCACGCGACGAGGACCACCGCCGCCGCGCCGGAGCCGAGGAGGAGATTGCGCCGCGACGCCCCGTACTTCGCCAGCGCGTAGAGGCTGACGGGGAGGATGCTGAAGGACGGCAGCACGAGAGGGATGAGGATCACCGCGACCGCGGCGAGCGCGTCCGGATAGCGCCGTCGCCAGATCAGCGCCACCCCTTGCACCATCACGAGCAGGACGAGCACCGGAGCCGGCACCAGCAGTGGATCGTCGTCCGGGCCGTTCAGACCGCTCACCAGCGCGACCGGATTCGCGAGCGGGAAAAGCAGCACGAGCAGGACGTCGAACAGCATCGCGCTCCGGTGCTCCCACCACCAGGGCTGCCGCGGAGCCCTCGGGTAGAGGCCGGTCAGTACGGGCACCACAACGCCCGTCAGAGCGACGAGCGCGATGAGAACCGGCTCCCGGGTGACCTCCGTCCCGTGGTGCGGGGCGTACTGCCGCAGATGCAATACGGCGACGCCCAGAACGAGCAACAGTCCGACGGGCGCGGCGACGAACACCGTACGCACCCGCGGTGTGTGCCGGGCCAGTGAGTAGAACGCCACCACCGTGGCCAGGACGGATCCGGTGCCCAGGAGGAGGCCGCAGGTGATGGCCGCGGTGACCGCCGCGGGGAATCGGCGCCGCAGCACCAGCAGCAGAGCGCCCACGACCGTGAGTCCTACGGCCCAGCCTTGGGGGAGCGGGCTGTGGAGCTGCTCCTCAACGAAGGAGGTGCGGAACTGTGCGTCGAACCACGCACAGCCCATGGCTATCAGCACGTCCAGAGCGGTGGCGCCCCACGGCCGCCACCACGAGGGAAGCCCAGGAAGCCGGAACAGGGGGCCCGGGCCGGGCGGCGCCCGGTCCGGCAGGGGAGCGGGCGCGGTGGCGGGGCCGGCAACCTCAGGCGACATAGCGGCGACCAAACGGACGTGCGGACAATTCCCGGTATGTTACGTCGCCCCCCCGCCGGGGCCGGACCCTTCGGAGCGCGCCTGGGTCCGGGCGGGTTTTGGAAGGGAAGGCCGAGGCACTCGGGCGCGGGCTCGCCGGGCCGCGGAGTGGCCGTCATCGGCCGGCTGGAAGGGACGCGTCGCCGACACTCGCCACTGCCCCGGCGCGGGCCGCGATGTTGCTGCGGTGCCGTGCAGCAACGGCACCCTCGGCCGCATGGTGACGGTCCGCCCCGTCTACAGTCCCAGGATGTTGCGTGCGAACCTCACCGATCCCGACGGCGCCTGGGCCGGGCTGACGCTGGATGTCCGGGCGCGCCCCAGGCCGGATCTGTGTCTGCGGACCGCGCCGCTCCGGTTGCTGCTGACCCAGGGAGGGGATCCGGTACTGCTCGGTGCGGTGCACCCGCCCGCCTCCGGAGTGGACTTCTTCCGCACGGACCGCTACCGGTCCCCCGTGCCACCGCTGCGTGCGCAGACGACTCGCGCGTACGGGGGCTCCGCCGAGCGCTGGGCCCATCGCTTCGCGGAACTACTGGCCACGTCGCCCGGGACGCCCCTGCACGACGGCCGCTGGGTACTGTCTCCCGATCCCCGGTTGCGCCACTGGAACCACGGACGCCGCGCACCCGCCGAGTACTGGAGCTCGATGCTCATCGACGGCCACCCGGACGGGTACGTCGACTGGTACCTCCACAACGGTTCATGGGAGATTTTTCCGCTGCGACCCATGCCGGACGCCGACGACAGCCGGGTCAAGGCCTACCGGAAGCAGGCCCTGGACGGGACTCTGCCGCCCGTTCTGCTCTGGTGGGTCAGCGGTCTGGACTGCCACCTCGTCCTGGACGGCCATGCCCGCCTCGCCGCGGCGATCGCCGAGTCCGTGGACCCGGGACTGCTGGAACTCCACCGGACCGTCCCCGAGGACGAGGCAGACACCGAAACCCGCCACGCGGTAGCGGCATACGAGGCCGAACTGACGCGTTTCGCCGAGCTGCGCGTCCTCCATGGTTCCGGCGTCCCCGATGGCGCCGAATTCGCCGGGCCGGCACTCATCCGCCGGCTCGACGCAGCACGCACCGGCCTCCGTCCCACCTGGGCCTGGCCATTGCCCGGCGGCACCAAGGAATGGGAACGCATCGCCCACGAGCAGACCGCCGGGCGCTGGGAACCTGGCGGGCTGTCGTGACCCCTTGACTCACTGCCACCGGGTGGTGCGGCGGTGTCGCATGGGGGCGGACCATCCTCCCGCGCGGGTGCGGGGAGGATTTCTGGTCGGTGCTTCGTAGTGAGCTCCTTACGGTCCCAGCAACGGGGGCGCGGAGTACAGGTGTTGGGCCTATGTCCGCGACCGGGCCCTCCTACTGGGGCTTGAAGGAGCGGATTTGGTAGCTGCCCTGCAAGTTGCCGCCGGCGTGGGCGGGCGTGGAGCCGACGCGTGCGTGGTAGTTGGTCTGTGTGTAGTACTGCACACGGTGCCCGGTGTTGTTCCATACGGAGCGCACATTCTGTCCCCGCTGAATGAAGGAACAGTCGTCGGCGGTGTTCGCCTTGCTGGCCTGCGACCACTGGCAGCGGGTTCCGCCGCCGTTCCAGTCGCTGTAGATGCAGAAGTATCCGGAGCTGCAGTTGTAGGCGGCCAGGCCGGCGGATGCCGTGGGAGTCGCCTGGGCAGTGGGTGCGGTACTGAAGGCGGCAGCAGCCAGGGCGGTTGCGGCGAGGGCGAGCGAGTGAAGACGACGCATGGCACATGTCCTTTTCCGTGTGAGGGTGGGAACAGTCATGCCGCTGTGGACCGGCTGAGAAGGATCCCGTCGGAGCGGGAGAGCCACGGCTGGTGGGTGGCATGGGCGGGTCGGCCTGTGAAGTGCGGTCAGCCTGTGAAGTACGGTCCGTCGGCCTGATGAAACGTCACCAGTATGGGCCGGGCCCGCGGCCGTCCTCAGGGCATTTCTCGCCGGACCACCAGCTGTTGGAGCGCGGCAGCGTATGCACCGGGCGTACGCGGCGTGCTGCGCTCTGACCCATCGCGGCGCATCTTCCGCAACCGCATCCGCAACCGGATCGGCAAACGCCACCCGCACCGGCCCCGGCCCCGGCCCCGGCACGGCGCTCCCAGCCCGGACCTGCGGGGATGTGCCGCAAGGTGGCTTTCGGTGCGGCGAGCGCCGCCGGCCGGGCGGCGTTCGTTGCCAAGGGCGTCGTGTGGTTTGCGAGCCGGGTGTGGCGCGGGGCACCCTTGCGTCATGTCATACGTAAGGCTTGAGGCCTGGATCGGTGGAGAGTGGCTGGAGGTGGACTCCGTGAGCGTCACCGTCATGGACTCCGCGCTGACCCTCTCCTTTGAGCATCAGCGGACCGAGTCCGGGTACCGGAGCCTCATCTGGGAGCCCCTGGAGAAATTCCTCAAGGAGTACCGCGACGAGCCGCTCGTCGTCGTACCTCTGGGGCGCAATTTGCCGGTGATGTACGGCCCTGGCGCGGCGGGGCCCTTCCGGCTGGCGGAGATGCGCGACGCGTGACCGCGCCGTGGGTCATCGCCCGCAGACCACCGCAATCGAGCGCCACCGCCACGACCAGGACGTAAGGGCCGTCAGTCCCCGGCGGTGGCGGATACGCGGCGACGGCGTGCGAGCGCGCCGAGGGCGATGTCCACGGCCAGGAACGCGACCAGTGAAATGCCGAGCAGTGGTACCAGCCAGCCCATCGCCCCTACGGCGAGCACGAGCGGAATGAGGACGGGCAGCGGCACCTGCCGCCATGCGCCGCGCGGCATCGGACGCCCGAAGGACAGGGCGCGGTCGCGGGTGGGGCGCCGCTGCCACCACATCCGGTAGCCCCAGAGGATCAGGAAGATCAGGGCGAGGGCGAGCGCGGCCAGGGCGATCTGGTTGGCGATGCCGAAAAGAGTGCCGGTGTGCAGGTCGATGCCGTAGCGGGTGAGCTTGGCCAGGACGGGGTGGTCGGCGAAGCGCGAGACGTCGGTCACCTTTCCCGTGGCCGGGTCCACGGCGATGGCGTCCTGCTTCTCGGGCCAGCTGCGCTGGACCTGCTTGACGACGTAGGCGGTGCCCTCGTCCGTCGGCAGGCCGACCTCGACGGGATCGGAGAGCCCCTGGGCGCGGGCCGCTCGGAGCACCTTGTCGATGCCCACGTCCGACGGCGCGGATCCGCTCGACGGGTTCTCCTTCGTCCCGCCCATCCCCGGCATGTCAGGCATTCCGGCCATCCCCGATGAGCTGCCATGTCCGTCATGTCCGGCATCACTCTTGGTCACGGCCGTCGAGACGGTCGGGGTGGCCTGACCCAGGGCCTCCCGGAGGTCGCCGATGTTCGCCCCGGCGTACGCGGACCAGGTCAGACCGGTCGCGGAGAGGAAGATCAGGCCGACCGCGGCCCACAGGCCGACCGCGCCGTGCCAGGACAGGGTCCGGCGGCGGCCGGTGGCGGTGCGGTCCGGCAGCGCGAGGGCCCGCAGTCCGCGGTTCTTGCGCCTACGGCCGATCCACAGCGCAAGTCCGCCTCCGGCGACCACCCAGAGCCAGCTGGCGGCCAGTTCGCTGTAGAGCCGGCCACCCTCGCCCAGGTGCAGATCGCGATGGAGCGCATCGAGCCAGGTGCGCAGGGGCAGTGCGCCCGTGGAACCGTAGGTCTCCAGAGCCCCCCTGACGTTGCCGGTGTAGGGGTCGACGAAGACCGCGAGCTGGTGGTCGTCGGAGACCCCAGGTACGTCGGAGAGCAGGACACGGGTGGTGTCCCCGGGCCGAGGCGCCGGGCGTACCGCGGCGATCTCGCCCTCGGGGTGGGCCTTGCGGGCGTCGGCGACCTGCTGCGACAGCGGCAGCTTCTCCGTACCGGCCGGCGCCGTCAGCTCATGCGCGTAGGCGACCTTCTCCGCCTGGAAGGAACAGGCGTACAGCAGCCCGGTGACCGCGGCGACGAGAAGGAAGGGCGCGATCAGCACCCCGGCGTAGAAGTGCAGCCGCAACACCAGCGGACGCAGCGCGGCCCACCCGGTACGCCGTACTGTCCGCTCCTCCCCGGAGCGGGTGGGGTCCGGGGAGCCCGGTGAGTCGCTCGATGCGAGACGTTGTTCAGTGGACACGCGGGGCTCCCGGCTCGAAGGTGAGGTGGCCCGGCCCGCTGCCGGTACCGTTCCAGGTAGTCGGAGGAACGGAAGTATGAGTTCCAGCCATGCGGTGTGAGTTGTCCCATACCTCAGATGCCGGGCCGCGCCCCGAACCCACCCTCCGGTGCGTCCGCTCCGGATGGCACGATGGCGGTCATGACAAACGGGCCGGCCTTATACGCTGACGGGCTGACGTCGCGCGTGCTGCGTGGACTGCTGCACCAGGACCTTCCCTCCCGCACATGCCGCCCGAAGTCCCCGGACCCGGGCCGCGGCAGACGGAATCTCCCGTCGCCCCCGTGCCGTAGGTCCGAACAGCACTGCCCACCCCCACCGTTGGAGGCCGCCCGATGATGACGCACCACGCAGACGCGCACGTTTCTCGGCGGAGCCGCAAGCGGAGGCCGACCGCCGTCGCGGCGACGGCGGCGGTGATAGCGGCGTCGCTGCTCGCCGGGTGCTCGTCCGAGGAGCCGGAGAAGCCCAAGCGACCGGACCCGGTGCCTCCCTCCCCGCAGCAGAGCAGCCACGCTCCCACGCCGAAGACCGGCGCTTTCTCGCCCTACGTGGACACCTCGCTCAAGCCCTCCTTCGACCTCGTCAAGGCGGCCGAGGAGACCGGCGTGAAGGAGTACAACCTGGCCTTCGTCTCCCCGGGAGGCGGCTGCGTGCCCAAGTGGGGCGGCCGGCAGGCGCTCGGCGCCAACCCCGTGGCGCGGCAGGCGGACGAGCTGCGCGCCCAGGGCGGCGATGTACGGATCTCCTTCGGCGGGCAGAGCGGCAATGAACTGGCCCGGGTCTGCGGCTCGGTGGACAAGCTGGTGAACGCGTACACCAAGGTCATCGACGCATACGGCCTGACCAAGGCCGACTTCGACATCGAGGGCCCCGCGCTGACGGACACCAAGGCCAACGACCTCCGCGCCAAGGCGATCGCCCGGCTTCAGCAGCGCAGGAAACTGGACGTCTCCTACACCCTCCCGGTGATGCCCTCCGGCCTCAACCGGCACGCCGTCGATGTGCTGAAGAGCGCCAAGAAGAACGGTGCCCGGATCTCCACCGTGAACATCATGGCCATGGACTACGGCACCTACTACGACGGCGACATGGGCAAATACGCCGTCGCGGCCGCCACCGCCACCCAGAAGCAGGTCAAGGGCGTGCTGGGTATCCGGGACGAGGCCAAGGCCTGGAAGAGCGTCGCGGTCACGCCGATGATCGGTGTGAACGACGTCAAGGGCGAGGTCTTCCGGCCCGACGACGCGGCCGAGCTCAAGAAGTTCGCCGAGGAGAAGGGGCTCGGCCGGCTGTCGATGTGGTCGGTCACCCGGGACAAGCCCTGTCCGGGAGGCGCCAACATCAAGGCGATGGCGACCTGTTCGAGCATCGGCAAGAAGACGAACGAGTTCGTGCGGGCTTTCGCGGGCTGAGCAGGGCGGCCGGCCGGGGCGGACCGGGCACCGCCGGCACCGAGTTGACATGCCGTGGGACAGGTCACCGCGGTGCGCCGGTGTCCGGGTTCCGCTCGCCCGTTCGGGTGAGCTCGATCCCGGTGTGTTGCCTTCACTTCACCAGGATGGGTTACTGAGTCCGTCCGATTCCGGTGGGCCGCCCATCCTTTCCGGGGGAGTGGAAGGCGTCTTGCCTGGTTCGGCGCATCGGTGTGTGATGAGGATGCCGTTCGGGCGCTCCTCCGTGGGGATGTGCAGGACCGGCCATGTCGGCGCGCGGTTTGCGGGCGCCTCATGGTGCGGCGGGCCCGCATGTTGGTCTGGAGCCCGTCATGCCTGCTGCCCGCGCTGTGTGCCCCGTCCGCGCCATCGGTCTTCGATGGATGGCCACGACGGGCCGGCACGCCCCCCTCCTGCAACTGCCCGGCGAAGAACGCCCCGTTGACCCGAGCACCGGGGCCGCGGTGTGGGCGGTGACACCGGCATGCTGACTCCGGAACGCCCCAGCGGGCTCGTCATCCTCACCGACCGCCACGGGAACTGCATCGCCGTCCTCGACCCGTGGTCCCACCGGATCGTCCCCACCCTCACCGCGCCCGTCCCGCTGGTGGCGCGGGGCGAAGCCCACAGCCCGGTCCTGTGCACCGTGGTCGACCACGCTGATGTGCCGGCGTCGAACGACAGCGGCACCCTGCTGCGCGCCCTTGCCGAGCTGCGCAACCGGTCGGCCCTCGCACCGATGCCGGGACGGTTCGATGCCGCCGCCCGTTCCGGCACGCCGGCACCGCGCAACCAGTTCTCCGGTGTCTTCCCCGACCAGGGCTCCTACAGCGGCGGAACCCTGGTGACCATCATCGGGCGCAACTTCAGCCGCGCCACGGCCGTCAGCTTCGGTCCGCGCCCGGCAGCGAGTTTCACCGTCCTCGACGACACGACCATCGTCGCGGTGACTCCCTCGGGCCAGGGGGCGGTCCCGGTCATGGTCACCACCCCCGGCGGATCCGCCCGGGTCGGCTACTTCTTCTACATCTTCTGGCCCAGCCTGACAGGCATCGCTCCCGCCACCGGTCCGATCGGCGGCGGCAACACCGTCATCCTCACCGGCGCCAATCTGCGCACCGCGCTGCTCGTCCGCTTCGGCGACGCCGTCGCCTTCCCCACGGCGCTCTCCGACCGGCAGGTCAGTGTCACCGTTCCTCCTGCCGCGGGGCCCGGCACCGTCCCCGTCCGTATCACCACCCGCGGCGGGGTGAGCAACAGACTGCTCTACACCTACGCGGCGGTGGCAGATGTCACCGGCGTCAGCCCGGACACCGGGCCGATCGCGGGCGGCACCACCCTCGTCCTGACCGGCAGCGGCCTCGCCCGCGTCAGCGGCGTCACGATCGACGGCGTCCCCGTGAGGTCCTTTCGCGCGTACTCCGACAACCTGCTCGTCGTGGTGACGCCCGAGGGCGTTCCCGGCCCCGCCGACTTCGTCGTCACCACACCCGCGGGCAGTGTCACGCTTCCCAACGCCTTCACTTACAAGGCGCCGGCGGCGATGACCGTCACCTCCACACCGGACCCCTCCCTTGCCGGCCAGGAAGTGGCCTTCACCGCGACCCTGGTGGGGGTCCCGCCCACGACGGGTACACCGTCCGGCACCGTCACCTTCGACTTCGGCGACGGAACAGCGCCGGTGACGGCCCGCCTCACGGACGCCACGGCCACGGTCAACCACGCCTACACCGACGCGTCGGACACCCCCTACGCCGTCACCGTCAACTACAGCGGCGACCTCTACTTCATGGCCACCACCGGAACGGACACCCAGGCCGTCGAAGCAGCGCCGACCACCACCACGGTGACCCACGGCCCCGATCCGTCCCTGGCCGGGCAGCCGGTCACCTTCGTCGCGCGGGTCGCTCCCACCCCACCGGGAGCCGGTGCGCCGACGGGCACCGTGACGTTCGACTTCGGCGACAACACCCCGCCCGCCACCGTGCCGATGGCGGGCGGCTCCGCGACCGTGGCCCACACCTTTGAGAGCGCCGCCGCACTGCCGTACACGGTCACCGCCACCTACAGCGGCGACGACAACTTCACCCCTTCCACGGGGACGGAAAGCCAGACCGTGCAGCAGGCGGCGACGGCCACCACGGTGGACCTCGCGCCCAACCCCTCCGTGGCCGGACAGCCGGTGACCGCGACCGCGACGGTCGCCGTCGTCCCGCCCGGAGCCGCCGCACCGACCGGGACGGTCACCTTCGATTTCGGCGACGGCACCCCGCCGGTCGACGCACCGCTCACCGACGGCACCGCCGCCACCAGCCATGTCTACGCCGGTACGACGGGCAGCCCGTTCACGGTCACCGCCACCTATCAGGGCGACGGGAACCTGGAGCCCTCCACGGGGACCGGCAGCCAGTCGGTGGGACCGAGCGCGTCGTCGACGACGGTGGTCTCCGCGCCGGATCCTTCGACGGTGGGGCAGTTGGTCACGTTCAGCGCGACGGTCGCCGCGCTCGCGCCCGGAGCGGGTACCCCGACCGGGACGGTCACCTTCGATTTCGGCGACGGTACGGCGCCCGTCGACGCACCGCTCACGGACGGCACCGCCGCCACCGGCCACGTCTACGCCGCCGCGGCGGACAGCCCCTACGCGGTCACCGCCACGTACGACGGTGACGCGGACTTCACGACGTCCTTCGGTACCGACACCCAGAGCGTCCAGCCGGCCGGCACCACGATCGCCGTGGTCTCCGCGCCGGATCCTTCGACGGTGGGTCAGCCGGTCACATTCAGCGCGACGGTCACCGCGCTCGCACCCGGTGCCGGTACCCCGACCGGGACGGTCACCTTCGACTTCGGCGACAGCACACCACCCGTCACCGCATTCCTCACCGACGGCGCCACCGACCTCACCCACACCTACAACGACGCGGCCGAACTGCCGTACACGGTCACCGCCATCTACAACGGTGACGACGACTTCACCACCTCGCTCGGTACCGACACCCAGACCGTGCAGCCGGCCGACACCACCACCGCCGTGGCCTCCGCACCCGACCCCTCCACGGTGGGGCAGGAGACGACCTTCGTCGCGCAGATCCTCCCCGAGGCCCCGGCGGCCGGAGCGCCGACGGGAACCGTGACCTTCGAGTTCGGCGACGGCACCCCGCCCGTCACGGCACCCGTCGAGGGCGGCACGGCCACGGTCACCCATGTCAATCCGGAGGTGGCGGAGAGCCCGTACACGGTCGCCGCGACCTACAGCGGCGACGACAACTTCAACCCCTCCGCGGGGACGGACATCCAGTCGGTCGCCAAGGCGGTGCCCACGACGACGGTGAGCTCCTCCCCGGAGCCTTCGGTCACCGGCGAGACGGTCACCCTCACCGCGACCGTCGCGGCTCCCACACCGGCCGCGGGTACTCCGACCGGGACGGTCACCTTCGACTTCGGTGACGGCACCGCACCTGTCACCGTCCCCCTCACCGACGGCACCGCCGACCTCACCCACGCCTACACCAGCGCGCCCAGCAGCCCGTACACGGTCACCGTCACCTACAGCGGGGACGACAACTTCACCGAGTCCGCCGGCACCACAACGCACAGTGTCGAGCAGGCCGCGACCACCACCACGGTCACCGCCGCTCCCGACCCGTCCGTGACGGGGGAGTCGGTGACCGTCACCGTGACCCCCACCGCGCCCGCCTCGGGCATCCCGACCGGGCCGGTCACCTTTGACTTCGGTGACGGCACCCCGGTCCTCACCGCCGAGCTCGTGGGCGGCACGGTGACGGTCACCCACCCCTACACCAGCGTCTCCGGCAGCCCCTACACGATCAACGCGGTCTACCTCGGTGACGCCAACTACGCCGCGTCCGAGGACACCCTCGTCCACGCCGTCGCCCCGGCCGCGACCACCACCACGGTGACCTCCTCGCGGGTTCCCTCGGCGGTGGGCGAGAGCGTCATGCTGATCGCGCGGGTAACTCCGGTGCCGCCAGGGGCCGGTGCGCCGACCGGCACGGTCACCTTCGACTTCGGTGACGGCACCACTCCCGCCACTGCACCGGTCTCCCACAACGTGGCCTCGGTGACGCACACCTACGTCAGCACCGCGGGCAGCCCCTACCCCGTCACCGCGACCTACAGCGGTGACGCCGACTTCGCCGCCTCCACCGGGACGTTCGCCCAGGGCGTGGAGACCAGCGTTTCGGGCACCTCCACGACGGTGAGCTCCGCTCCCGACCCGTCCGTAGTGGGACAGGCGGTCACCGTCACCGCGACCGTCGTGGCCGTTCCGCCCGCCTCGGGCACCCCGGCCGGGACGGTGACCTTCGAATTCGGCGACGGCACCCCGACCATGACGGCCCCGCTCACGGGCGGCACGGCGACGGCCACCCACACCTACACTGCGGCCGCCGATCCCGCCACGATCACCGCGGTCTACAACGGTGACGGGAACTTCGCGGGTTCGGCCGGTCTCGACACCCAGACGGTCTCGCAGGCGGCCACGTCGACGACGGTGGCCTCCGCGCCGGACCCGTCCGTGACCGGCCAGTACGTCACCTTCACCGCGACCGTCACCTCGGCGGACGCGGGTGCCGGTACACCGACCGGCACGGTCACCTTCGACTTCGGCGACGGCACCCCGGGCCTCACGGCGCCCCTCACCGACGGGGTGGCGACCGCCGTGCACGCCTACCCCCACACCTCCGGCAGCCCGTACCCGGTCACCGCCACCTACAACGGCGGGGCGAGCTTCACGCCTTCCACGGACACCGACACCCAGACCGTGAACCCGGCGACCGCGTCCCTCACCGTCTTCTCGTCGGCGGACCCTTCCACGGTCGGCCAGCCGGTGACCGTCACCGCGAACCTCACGGCGGATGCCCCGGCGGCGGGCACCCCGACCGGGACGATCACCTTCGACTTCGGCGACGGCACCCCGACCGTCACCGCCACCGCCGTGGCCGGCACGGTGACGGTCACTCATGCGTACACCACCACGGCCGGCAGCCCGTTCACCCTCTCGGCCACCTACAGCGGGGACGAAGACTTCAGCCCCGCCACGGCCACCGCCTCCCAGACCCTGTACCCGGCCTCGACCACCACCGAGGTGACCTCCGGTCCGAACCCCTCGGTCGTGGGGGAGCCGGTGACCGTCACCGCGACGGTCGCACCGGTCCCGCCGGGTGCCGGCACACCGACCGGTACGGTCACCGTCGACTTCGGCGATGCCACCACTCCGGCCACGGCCCCCTGGCCGGTGGAGCCGTCACGCTCACCCACACCTACACCGGCAGCGTCAGCAGCCCGTACACGATCACCGCCACCTACGGCGGCAGCGACGACTTCACCGACTCGGTGGCCACGGCCACCCAGTCGGTCCTGCAGGCCGCGACGACCACCACGCTGACCTCCGAGCCGGACCCGTCCGTGGTCGGCCAGCCGGTCGCCTTCACGGCGATCGTCGCTCCGGTGGAACCGGGAAGCGGGTCGCCGACAGGAACGGTCATCTTCGACTTCGGCGACGGGACGGACCCGGCCCCGCTGCCGGTCATCGCCGGGGTGGCGACGGCCCTGCACGCCTACACCGGTCCCGCCGGCAGCCCGTACACCGCCACCGCCACCTACAGCGGCGACACCGATTTCACCGCTTCCAGCGACACCACCACACAGTCCGTCGGCCAGGCCGGGTCCACGACGGTGGTCACCACGTCACCCGAACCGGCGGTGACCGGCCAGCCGGTGACCGTCACCGCGACCCTCTCGGCCGCCGCGCCGGGGGACGGGACACCGACCGGCACGGTCACCTTCGACTTCGGCGACGGTACGTCACCCCTCACGGTGCCGGCCACGGCCGGGGTGGCCACGACGACGCACACCTGGGCCGGTACGTCCGGCAGCCCGTACACCGTCACGGCCGACTACAGCGGGGACGCCGGCTTCACCCCGTCCACCGGCACCGGCATCCAGACCGTGGCCCCGGCCGCGACCTTCACCTCCGTCAGCGGAGTTCCCGAGCCTTCGGTGACGGGCCAGCCGGTGGACATCACCGCGACGGTCTCTGTCGTCGCCCCGGGGGCCGGTACCCCCACCGGTTCGGTCACCTTCGACTTCGGTGACGGCACCCCGTCCGTCACCGAACCCGTGACGGACGGCACCGCCACCCTCACCCACACCTGGGCGGGCACCTCCGCAGGCCCGTACACCGTCTCGGCCACCTACAGCGGGGACGCCGACTTCAGCCCCTCCACCGGCACCGACACCCAGACCGTGGCCCCGGCCGCGACCACCACCACCGTCAGCGGACTGCCGGAGCCCTCGGTGACCGGCCAGCCGGTGACGTTCCTCGCCAGGGTGACGTCCGAAGCCCCGGGCGATGGCGCGCCGACGGGGACGGTGACCTTCGACTTCGGGGACGGGACCGCGCCGGTCACCGTCACCGCAGCGGGTGGGGTGGCGACCGCGGTGCACGCGTACACGAGCGCCACGGGCGGCCCCTACACGGTTCACGCCGCCTACAGCGGCGACGACCAGTTCACCCCCTCCGTGGGGACCAAAACCCACATCGTGCAGCCGGCGATGTCGACGACGGTGCTCAGCTCGTTGCCGGATCCCGCGGTGACGGGCCAGCCGGTGGACATCACCGCGACGGTCTCCGCGGCCGCCCCGGGGGCGGGTGCCCCCACCGGTTCGGTCACCTTCGACTTCGGCGACGGCACCCCGCCCGTCACCGCATCCGTGACGGACGGCACCGCCACCCTGACCCATGCATGGACGAGTACGTCCGGCAGCCCGTACGCCCTCACCGCCGAGTACAGCGGGGACACGGACTTCACGCCCTCCACGGGAACCGACACCCAGACCGTCACCCCGGCCGCGACCACCACCGCCGTGGCCTCCTCGCCCGATCCCGCGGTGACGGGCCAGCCGGTGGACATCACCGCGACGGTCTCCGCGGCCGCTCCGGGGGCCGGCACCCCCACCGGTACGGTCACCTTCGACTTCGGCGACGGCACCCCCTCCGTCACCGCCACGGTCACCGCCGGGGTGGCAACCGCGACGCACACCTGGGCCGGTACGTCCGGCAGCCCGTTCACCGTCACGGCCGACTACAGCGGGGACACCGACTTCGCCTCCTCCACCGGCACCGACAGCCAGACCGTCGGTCAGACCTCTTCCTCCATGACCCTGTTCACCTCCCCGGATCCGTCCGTGGCCGGGCAGCAGGTCACCTTCACCGCCCGGGTCACCGCCGTTCCTCCGGGCGCGGGCACCCCCACCGGGACCGTCACCTTCGATTTCGGCGACGGCACCGTGCCCGTCACCGCACCGGTCTCCTCCGACGTGGCGACCGTGACGCACGCCTACGCGAGCACGGCGGGCAGCCCCTACACGGTCACCGCCACCTACAGCGGTGACGCCGACTTCGCCCCTGCCACCATCACCGGAGACCACACGGTGGCGGTCAGCGCCGCCACCACGTCGACGACCGTGAGCTCCTCCCCGGACCCCTCGGTGACGGGCCAGCCGGTGACCTTCACCGCGACCGTGGCACCGACCCCGCCCGGCGCCGGGGTGCCCACCGGAACGGTTTCCTTCACCTTCGGCGACGGAACGGCGGCCCTCACGGCACCGGTCACCGGCGGGGTGGCGACCGTCACGCACGCCTACACCACCGCGACGGGCAGCCCCCACACCGTGACCGCGAACTACAGCGGGGACGCCAACTTCAGCTCCTCCTCGGGCACGGACAGTCAGACGGTCGATCCGGCGTCGACGCTGACGACGGTGACTGCCACGCCGGGCCCGTCCGTGGTCGGCCAGCCGGTGACCTTCACCGCGACCGTCACACCGGTCGAGCCGGGAGCCGGGGTGCCGGCCGGCGCGGTCACCTTCGACTTCGGGGACGGCACACCGCCCACACTGACGTCGGTTTCCGACGGCGTCGCCAGGATCACGCACACGTACACGAGCGCGGGCGGCCCCTACACGGTGACCGCGCAGTATGACGGGGACGACAGCTTCACGTCGTCGAGTGGGAGTGACACCCAGACGGTCGGCAGGGCGGCGACGACGACTGGGGTGGTGTCGTCGCCGGATCCCACGGTGGTGGGTCAGTCGACCACTGTTACGGCTTCGGTGGCTTCTGTTGCGCCGGGGGCGGGTGCGCCGTCGGGTACGGTCACGTTTGATTTCGGTGATGGGAGTCCGACTTTTACGGCGCCGGTGAGTAATGGTCTGGCGATGGTGACGCATGCCTATGGCAGTACGTCGGGGAGTCCGTTCGCCATTACGGGTACGTATGACGGGGATGCCAACTTCACGTCGTCGAGCGGGAGCGACACTCAGGCCGTCGGCAGGGCGGCGACGACGACTGGGGTGGTGTCGTCGCCGGATCCCACGGTGGTGGGTCAGTCGACCACTGTTACGGCTTCGGTGGCTTCTGTTGCGCCGGGGGCGGGTGCGCCGTCGGGTACGGTCACGTTTGATTTCGGTGATGGGAGTCCGACTTTTACGGCGCCGGTGAGTAATGGTCTGGCGATGGTGACGCATGCCTATGGCAGTACGTCGGGGAGTCCGTTCGCTATTACCGGTACGTATGACGGGGACGCCAACTTCACGTCGTCGAGCGGGAATGACACCCAGACCGTCGGCAAGGCGGGCACCACCACGGCGGTGGCCTCCTCGCCCGATCCCACGGTCGTCGGTCAGCCCACCACCCTCACGGCCTCCGTCGCCTCCGTCACGCCCGGCGCCGCCGCCCCCACCGGCACGGTCACCTTCAGCTTCGGCGACGGCACCGGCTCCACCACCACCACGCTCTCCGACGGCATCGCGACCGTCACCCACACCTACACCACCCGGACCGGCAGCCCCTTCCCCGTCACGGCGACCTACAACGGGGATGCCGGCTTCACGTCGTCGAGTGGGAGCGATACGCAGACGGTCGGCAGGGCGGCGACGACGACGGCGGTGGTTTCTTCGCCGGATCCGTCGGTGGCGGGGCAGGCGGTGACGCTGACGGCGACGGTCTCCGCGGTGGCGCCGGGTGCCGGTACTCCCACGGGTACGGTCATCTTCAGTTTCGGTGATGGCACCAGCGCCGGCACCGCGACGCTCTCCGGCGGCATCGCGACCGTGACGCACACGTTCAACGGGACCTCCGGCAGCCCGTATCTGCTCACGGCGACCTACAACGGCGACGGCAGCTTCACGCCGTCGAGTGGGAGCGATACGCAGACGGTCGGTAAGGCGGCGACGACGACGGCGGTGGTGTCTTCGCCGGATCCGTCGGTGGCGGGGCAGGCGGCGACGCTGACGGCGACGGTCTCCGCGGTGGCGCCGGGTGCGGGCACTCCCACGGGGACGGTCACCTTCGGTTTCGGGGACGGCACCAGTGCCGCCACGGCAACGCTCTCCGGCGGCACCGCTACCGTCACCCACACCTATGCCACCAGGAACGGAAGTCCCTTCCCCGTCACGGCCACTTACAACGGGGACACCAACTTCTCGGCCTCCACCGGCAACGACACCCAGACGCTCACCAAGAGCGCGACCACCAGCACGGTGACCTCCACTCCCGACCCCTCGGCGTCCGGTGGGACGGTGACCGTCCGGGCTACCGTCTCGTCCCCGGCCGGTGCGCCGACCGGGACGGTCACCTTCAGTTTCGGTGACGGCACCGGCGCCGCCACCGCGACGCTCTCCGGCGGTGTCGCGACCGTCACCCACACCTACACGACCACCACCGGAAGCCCCTTCACCCTCACGGCCACCTACGGCGGGGACGCGAGCTTCACGGGCTCCACCGGCAGTGATACCCAGACCGTCAACCGGGCCGCGACCTCCACCACCGTGGTCTCCACCCCCAACCCCTCGACGACGGGTGACCGGGTCACGGTCACCGCGACCGTGGTTCCGGTCGCCCCCGGAACGGGTACGCCCACCGGAACCGTCACCCTCGCCATCACGGGACGCACCCCCCAGGCCGTGCCCCTCGTCGGCGGCACGGCCAGCGTGTCCTTCAACCCGCTGCAGAAGGGGACCCACCTCGTCACCGGCAACTACAACGGCGACGTCGGTTTCGCGCCCTCCGCCGGAACCACGGTCCAGACGGTGCCATGACGGAGCGGTGCCCCGGATCCCGTGCCGGATCCGGGGCATCACCGTGTTCAGACCGCCTCGGGGAAGTGGCAGGCGCCGGAGAGGTGTTGGCGCGTCCGTTACTTACCCGGATCCGAGGGGTCCTGGAGAATCGGGACGCCTCGACGGCCGTCCGTCCCGGGGGAGTTGCGGTCGTATGACGCGCCACCCTTGGCATCGTCAGTGCAATGTGAAATATTACTGACGTGCCCACGAGAAGAACCTCGGATGTCATCGTCGTCGGCGCGGGCGTGGTCGGCGCGGCCTGCGCCTACTACGCGGCCCGCGCCGGCCTCTCCGTCACCGTGCTCGACCGCGGCCCCGTCGCGGGCGGCACCACGGGTGCCGGCGAGGGCAACCTCCTGGTCTCCGACAAGGAACCCGGGCCCGAACTCGATCTCGCCCTGCTGTCCACCGGGTTGTGGCGGGAACTGGCGGAACTGCTCCCGCCGCAGATCGAGTACGAGCCCAAGGGTGGCCTCGTGGTCGCCGCCGGTGAGGCCGGGATGCAGGCCCTGCGCGACTTCGCGGCCGGACAGGGCAAGGCCGGTGTGCGGGCGGAGGAGGTCCCGGGGGACCGGTTGCAGGAACTGGAGCCGCATCTGACTCCCGGTCTGGCAGGGGGCTTTCACTACCCGCAGGACGCGCAGGTGATGCCGGCCCTGGCCGCCGCGCATCTGCTGCGCACGGTGGGTGACCGGGTGTGTCTGCGGCTCGGTGAGGAGGTCACCGGCCTGCTGACCGCGGCGGACGGCTCGGTGCGGGGGGTGCGTACGGCGGCGGGTGAGGTGCATGCTCCGCATGTGGTCAATGCGGCCGGTACCTGGGGTGGCGAGTTCGCCCGGCTCGCGGGCGTCGGGCTACCGGTGCTGCCGCGCCGCGGCTTCGTGCTCGTCACGGAACCGCTGCCGCGGGTGGTGCGGCGCAAGGTCTACGCGGCCGACTATGTGGCCGATGTCGCCAGCGGTTCGGCGGCGCTGCAGACCTCGGCGGTGGTCGAGGGCACCGCGGCGGGCCCCGTCCTGATCGGTGCCAGCCGCGAACGGGTCGGTTTCGACCGCACGTTGTCGACCGAGGTGCTGCGCCGCCTGGCGGCCCAGGCCACCGCCCTGTTCCCGGTCCTGGCCGGGGTCCGCGCGATGCGGACGTACGTGGGGTTCCGCCCCTACCTCCCCGACCATCTGCCGGCCATCGGCCCCGATCCGCGGGTGCCCGGCCTGCTGCACGCCTGCGGACACGAAGGCGCGGGGATCGGTCTCGCCCCGGCCACCGGGCTGCTCATCGCGCGGTCCCTGGGCGGCGGCGAACTTCCCCTGGACCCGGGCCCGTTCAACCCCGCCCGCTTCGAAGCCACCGCCTGACCCGTCCACTAGGAGAGGAGGCCCGCAGTGGCCCGTACCCCCGCCGAACTGGCAGGGGCGCACCCCGGCGCGTCGTTCGAGATCACGATGGACGGCCGTCCGGTCCCCGCTCTTCCCGGCCAGTCCGTCGCCGCGGCCCTGTGGTCCGCCGGCATCCTCGCCTGGCGCACCACCCGCACCACCGGCCGCCCGAGGGGCGCCTTCTGCGGCATCGGACAGTGCTACGACTGCCTCGCCACCATCAACGGGGAGCCCAACCGCAGGGCCTGTCTGGTGCCCGCCCGCCCCGGCGACGTGATCACCACCCAGGAGGGACACGGCCATGCCCGCATCGGCGTCTGACCCGTACGACCTCGCGGTGATCGGAGCGGGCTGCGCCGGTCTCGCCGGCGCCGTCGCGGCCGCCGGACACGGCCTGTCCGTAGCCCTGCTGGACGCCTCGCCGCAGACCGGCGGGCAGTTCTACCGGCATCCGGCGCCGGCCCTCGGCGCGGCCCGGCCCGAGGCGCTGCACCATGACTGGCCGGCCTTCGCCGCACTGCGCCGCCGGCTGGAGCGGAGCGACGTCCGCCAGCTGTCCGGGCACCACGTCTGGGCCGTCACGAAGGAGGACGGTGACCTGTGGGCGGTGCACGCCGCCACCGGGGCCGACGGCGCCGACGAGCGGCCGGTGCGGGTGCGGGCCCGTGCGGTTCTGCTCGCGACCGGCGCGTATGAACGTCAACTCCCCTTCCCCGGCTGGACCTTGCCCGGGGTCGTGGGTGCCGGGGGAGCGCAGGCCATGCTCAAGTCCGGCCTGGTGCTGCCCGGCCGGCGCATCGTCGTGGCGGGCAGCGGCCCCCTGCTCCTCGCGGTCGCCTCCTCGCTGGCCGCCGCCGGTGCGCAGGTCCCCGCCGTGATCGAGGCATCCGGCTATCAGGGATACGCACGCCATCCCCGTGTGCTCGCGGCCAACCCGCGGAAACTCGCCGAGGCGGCGGTGCACGGTGCCGCTCTGCTGCGGCACCGGGTACGGCTGCGCACCCGCAGCGCGGTCACCGAGGTGCACGGCACCGACCGGGTCTCGGCCGTCACCGTCACCCGGCTCGACCGCGACTGGCGGCCCGTACGGGGGACGGGCCGGCGGATCGCATGCGACGCGCTCGCGGTGGGACACGGCCTCGTCCCGCAGATCGAGCTGGCCACCGCACTCGGCTGCGCCACCCGCACCACCGCGGACGGGACCTTGGCCCTGGCCCTGGACGGCCTTCAGGAGACCTCGGTACGCGGTCTGTGGGCGGCGGGGGAGACCGGGGGAGTGGGCGGCGCAGAACTCGCCCGCGCGGAAGGGGAGCTGGCCGGGCTGGCGGCAGCCGTCAGACTCCACGGGCACCCCGTCCACGGAGGGCGTGTGCGGGAGCTGCGGCGCCGGCGGGACCGGATGCGTGCCTTCGCCGAGGCGATGGCCGTCAGTCACGCACCGGCGGCGGGCTGGACGGGCTGGCTGACCGACGACACGGATGTCTGCCGCTGCGAGGAGGTGACCGCCGGAAGGATCCGCGAGGCAGTCACCGACCTCGGCGCCCGTGACGCACACACCGTCAAACTCCTCACCAGGGCCGGTATGGGCTGGTGTCAGGGGCGGATGTGCGGGACGGCCGCAGCGTGCCTGGCGGCAGGCGGAGGAGCTGCGGAACCACCCGCCGAACGCCGCCCGTTCGCGGTGCCCGTGCCGCTCTCGGCGCTCGCCTCGCCCGACGAACCCACCGGGAGCCGGCCGGACGCCGCCCCGCCCGTCGACGACTGACCCGCGGGCCGCCCTTGTGGGTGCCGCGGACGGCCCAAGAAATGTCACACACCATAGAAGGGTTCACTGGTATGACCACCCTCACCTGGAACAGCAACCGCCCCTGGCGCGGGATCATGGTCGCCACGGCGCTGCCCCTGCGCGACGATCTCTCCGTCGACCACGACGCCTACGCCCGGCACGTCCGGTGGCTGATCGAGCAGGGCTGCGACGGTGTCGTACCGAACGGCTCGCTCGGCGAGTACCAGACCCTCACCGACGAGGAGCGGGCCCGCGTGGTGCGGACCGCGGTCGAAGCGGCGGGCGACGGTGCGCGGGTCATGCCCGGCGTCGCCGCCTACGGCAGCGCCGAGGCCCGGCGCTGGGCGGAGCAGGCGGCCGAAGCGGGCTGCGGCTCGGTCCTGCTGCTGCCCCCGAACGCCTACCGCGCCGACGAACGGGCCGTCCGCGCCCACTACACCGAGGTCGCAAAGGCGGGGGTGCCGGTCGTCGCGTACAACAACCCCCTCGACACCAAGGTGGATCTGACACCCGGACTGCTGGCCCGGCTGCACCAGGACGGCAGCATCGTCGCGGTCAAGGAATTCTCCGGCGATGTACGGCGGGCCTACGAGATCGCCGAACTCGCCCCGGAACTCGACCTGTTGATCGGCGCGGACGATGTCCTGCTCGAACTCGCCGTGGCCGGTGCGGTCGGCTGGATCGCCGGATACCCCAACGCCTTCCCCGCCACCTGCGCCGAGCTGTACCACGCCGCCGTCGCCGGTGACCTGGAGACCGCCCTGCCGCTCTACAAGTCCCTGCACGCGCTGCTGCGCTGGGATTCGAAGACGGAGTTCGTCCAGTGCATCAAGCTGTCCATGGACCTCGTCGGCCGCCGCGGTGGCCCCGCCCGCCCGCCGCGCTCCCCGCTCACGGGCGAGATCGAGGCCGAGGTCCGGGCCGCCACCGAGAAGGCCCGGGCCGCCGGACACCACTGACCGCATCCGTGCCGCTTCGAAAGGACTCATGGTGCGTACGCGTCATGTCTTCCACGCCGTCGACTCGCACACCGAGGGCATGCCCACGCGCGTGATCACGGGGGGCGTCGGTGTGATCCCCGGCGCCACCATGGCCGAGCGCAGGCTCCACTTCATCGAGCACCTCGACCATCTCAGGACCCTCCTGATGTACGAGCCGCGCGGGCACTCCGCCATGAGCGGCGCCATCCTCCAGCCGCCCACCCGCGCCGACGCCGACTTCGGCGTCCTCTACATCGAGGTCTCCGGCCTGCTGCCGATGTGCGGGCACGGCACCATCGGGGTCGCCACCGTCCTCGTCGAGTCCGGCATGGTGCCGGTGACCGAGCCGGTCACCCCCGTCCGGCTCGACACCCCGGCCGGCCTGGTCTCCGTCGACGTACACGTGGCGGACGGGGTGGCGAAATCGGTCACCCTCACCAATGTGCCCGCCTTCTGCGCCGCCCTGGACCGCACGGTGGAGGTCCCGGGGTACGGGAGGGTCACCTACGACCTCGCCTTCGGCGGCAATTTCTACGCCTTCGTCGAACTCGACGCGCTGGGGCTGCCGTTCGACCGGGCCCGCAAGGACGACCTGCTGGCCGCCGGACTGGCCGTCATGGCGGCGATCAACGCGTCGCCGGACCGCCCCGTCCACCCCGAGCAACCGGAGATCGCCGGGGTCAAGCATGTCTATCTGACCGCTCCCGGCTCGGACGCCCGCCACTCGCGGCATGCGATGGCGATCCACCCGGGCTGGTTCGACCGCTCGCCCTGCGGCACCGGCACCTCGGCACGGATGGCACAGCTGCACGCCCGCGGTGAACTGCCCCTGGACCGCGACTTCGTCAACGAGTCCTTCATCGGCACCCGCTTCACCGGCCGGCTCGTCGCCGAGACGGAGGTCGGCGGGCTGCCCGCCGTGGTACCGACCGTCACCGGCCGCGCCTGGATCACCGGCACCGCCCAGTACTTCCTCGACCCGGACGACCCCTTCCCCGGAGGCTTCCTCCTGTGACCACCGCCGTCTCCTCCGTCACCTCCCGCAACCCGGCCGACCCTTCCGATGTGCTGGTGTCGTTCCCGGCGCCCGGGGCCTTCGCCGCGGTGGCTGCCGTCGAGCGGGCCCGTGCGGCCCAGCCCAACTGGTCGACCGGCGGTGCCGCCGCCCGTTCGTCCGCCCTGGGCGCGGTCGCCGCCGCCCTCGAAGCCGCCGCGGACGAACTGACCGCGCTCGCCGTACGCGAAGTGGGCAAGCCGCTCACCGAGGCGCGCGCCGAGGTCGCCAGAACCGTCGCGATCTGGCGCTACTATGCCCAGGCCCCCTACGAACCCCTCGGCGCCGTGCACGAAACCGCCGCCGGCCCGGGGCTGCTGCTGACCCGCCGCCGTCCCTACGGAGTCGCCGGCCTCCTCACCCCGTGGAACTTCCCGTTCGCCATTCCGAGCTGGAAGGCCGCCCCGGCGCTCGCCGCGGGCAACACGGTGGTCCTCAAACCCGCCCCCGAGGCGACGGCCTGCGCCCGGCGCCTCGCCGCCCTCGTCGAGCAGGCCCTGCCGGCCGGGGTGTTCACCGTGCTGCCCGGCGGAGCGACCGAGGGCAACGCACTCGTCTCCGCCGCCGATGTCGTCTCCTTCACCGGGTCGACGGCCGTCGGCCGGGCGGTCGTGCATACGGCCACGGCCCGGGGCATCCCCGTCCAGGCCGAGATGGGGGGCCTGAACGCGGCCCTGGTCCTCCCGGACGCGGACATCGAACGGGCCGCGCTCCACATCGCGGCCGCGATCGCCGGATACGCGGGCCAGAAGTGCACCGCCACCAGTCGCGTGATCGCGGTCGGCGCGGCCCTCGACCCCCTGCGGGAGGCGCTCCCGGAAGCCCTGCGCGCAGTGGCCGTCGGTGACCCGGCCGACGCCTCCACCGTGTGCGGGCCGCTCATCAACGAGCCCGCACGCGACCGGGTCAGCAGAGCCTGGGACGGGCTCTCGGTCCTCGCGGGCGGCACCGTGCCCGGCCTTCCCGGCTGGTATGCGGCCCCGACCCTGGTCGAGAAGGTGCCACCGGACCACCCACTGCTGCGCGAGGAGGTCTTCGGGCCGGTCGCGGCGCTGCTGCCCGCCGACGACCTGGCCCACGCGGTCCGGATCACCAACTCGGTCCCGTACGGCCTGGTCACCTCGGTCCACTCGGCCGGCCTGGACCCGGTCCTGCACGGGCTCGACCGGCTCGACACCGGAATGATCAGGGTCAACGCCCCCTCCACCGGAGTCGACTTCCATCTGCCGTTCGGCGGCGCCAAGGAATCCGGCCACGGACCGCGGGAACAGGGCCGCGCCGCCCTGGAGTTCTACACCTCCAGCCGTACGTACACCCTGTCACCTGCGGAAACAATGTGAAATTGTATGCTGGTGATCCGCTCCGGCATGAAGGGATCACCACCGTTATGGGGCACCTGAAGCACCGCGATCTCAACGCCACCAGGGAGCGGCTGCGCGACCAGGTCGCCCACGCCCTGCGAGCCGCCCTGATCTCCGGGGAACTGCGGCCGGGGGAGGTGTACTCGGCGCCGGTCCTGGCCGAGGACTTCGGGATCTCGGCCACGCCCGTGCGCGAGGCGATGCTCGACCTGGCGCGCGAGGGCCTGGTCGAGCCCGTCCGCAACAAGGGCTTCCGGGTCACCGAAGTCAACGAGCACGACCTCGACCAGTACACCGAGATCCGCGCGCTCATCGAGATCCCCATGATCGGCCGGATCACCCGCACCGCCGCCCGTGGGGAGCTGGAGGCGCTGCGGCCGGTCGCCGAGGAGATCGTGCGCGCCGCGCGCGACCACGACCTCATCGGCTACCTGGAGGCCGACCGGCAGTTCCACCTCGAACTGCTCGGCCTCAGTGGCAACGACCGCCTCGTCGAGACCGTCGGTGAGCTGCGCAAGCGCTCGCGCCTGTACGGGCTCACCGGCCTGGACGAGCGGGGCGAGCTGATCCCGTCGGCCGAGGAACACCTCGAACTCCTCGACCTCATGCTGGCGGGCAACGCGAAGGGCGCCGAGAAGTGCATGGCCAAGCACCTGGGCCATGTCCGCTCGCTCTGGGCCAGGAGCGGAACCGCGGCGAAATCCGGTAGGTAGCGGCGGCCCGGCCGGAGCGCGGCCCACTGAGGCGAGCCCCCTTCGCTGACGTGACGTGGGGAGGGGGCTCCCCGCCGACGACGGGCCGCACCCTGCCTGTGTCATGCAATGTCACACTTCATCCTGCCCTCGGGCTGTGAAAGGGACCGACCCATGAACCCCGCCTACACCACCGTCGATCACGTCTTCACCGTTCCCCTGGACCACTCCGCCCCCGACGGGGAGGACATACAGGTCTTCGCCCGCGAGGTCGTCGACCCGGCCCGCGCGGGCGAGCGGCTGCCCTGGCTGCTGTATCTGCAAGGCGGTCCGGGCGGCAAATCCCCCCGCCCGTCGCACGGTTCGCCCGGCTGGCTGGACCAGGCGCTCACGACCCACCGGGTGCTCCTGCTCGACCAGCGCGGCACCGGCCGTTCCACCCCGGTCACCGCCCGAGCCGCCGCCCGCTTCGCATCCCCCGCCCAACTCGCCGCGTACCTGGGACACTTCCGCGCCGACTCGATAGTGGCCGACGCCGAACTGATCCGCCGGCAACTCTGCCAGGACGAACCCTGGGAGACGCTCGGCCAGAGCTACGGCGGCTTCCTCACCCTCACCTACCTCTCCCGCGCCCCCGAGGGCCTGCGGGCCTGCTACGTGACCGGTGGTCTGCCCGGTCTCACCGCCACCGCCGACGACGTCTACGCCCGTACCTACCCCCGGGTGCAAGACCGCGTCCTCGACTTCTACGCCCGCTACCCGGACGACGCCGCCCGCCTCCGCAGGATTGCCGATCTCCTCGCGACCACCGAAGTCCTACTGCCCGACGGGGACCGGCTCACCGTCCGCCGGCTGCGCACCCTCGGCCTCGCCCTCGGCATGGGCGACGGCTTCGAACGGCTCCACTGGCTGCTCGATGAATCCCTGGACACCGACGGCGAGTTGACCGACACCTTCCTCCACCAGGTGCGGAACCTGACCGGCTTCACCGACAATCCCCTCTACGCCGTGCTGCAGGAGACGCTCTACGGGCAGGGCGCCGGCCCGACCGACTGGGCAGCCTCCCGGGCACTCGAAGGCTTCACCGCCTTCACCGAGGAGGCGGACCCCCTCCTCCTCACCGGAGAAATGATCTACCCCTGGATGTTCCGGGAGATCACCGGCCTGCGGCCCTTCGCGGACGCCACCGACCTGCTGGCCGCACGCGCCGACTGGCCGCCGCTGTACGACCCCCACCGCCTCGCCGCCAACCAGGTCCCGCTCGCCGCGATCGTCTACCACGACGACATGTACGTCGATGCCGGGCTCTCCCTGCGCACCGCGCGCGAGGTCGGCGCCACCCGCGTCTGGGTCACCAATGAGTGGGAGCACGACGGGGTCTCCGCCTCCGGCGGCCGGGTCCTGTCCCGCCTGATGGACCTGGCCGCAGGCCGCGCGTAACACCTCCCGCCCGCCGCTCCCTCCCCCCACTGCCTCCGATGGGAGAGCCATGTCCGCCCTGCCGACCCGCCTGCGGCCCCTCGCCGCGGCCTTCGCCCTCGTCACCTGTCTCGCCACCCCGGCCACCTCGACCGCCGCTGCCCGGCCCAACTCATCCGCCCCTGCCGCTGATTGCGCCCTCCCCGGCAAGACCGGCTGGACGGACGAGGGCCACGACACCGACGGAACCCGCTTCCAGCGCCCCGGCGGCACCCACCGCGTCCTGACCCTGTTCGTGGACTTCCCCGACGCCCGGGCCACCGACTCCACGGACGCGTACGCCACCCACCTCGCCCCGGCCGCCGACTGGATGCGCCGGGCCAGCTACGGCCGCTCCCGGCTCGCCCTCAGCTCGTTGCACCGCTGGATCAGGATGCCCGCGGACTCCACCTCGTACGGCTTCGAGCGGGACCTCACCTTCGAGGCCCACGAGAAGTACCTGCGCGATGCGATCACCGCCGCCGACCCCCACGCGGACTTTTCCCGGTACGACATGGTCTACGTCGTCCCCACGAAGGCGGCGGCCGCGATCACCTTCTCCCCGACCTACCTCTACGACCCGGCCACACCCGGCGTCACCGCCGACGGCCGCCGCATCAAGTGGGCCGTCACCTTCGGGCAGGACATGTGGCGCTGGGGACACAAGGTCGCCGCCCACGAGACCGGTCACACCTTCGGCCTCCCCGACCTGTATTCCTTCACCGGCTCCACCCACCGGTACGCCGGCGGCTGGGACGTCATGGGCGACATCGCGGGAGCCGCCCCGCAGTACCTCGGCTGGCACTCGTGGAAGCTCGGCTGGACCCGCGACCACCAGGTCGCCTGCCTGCCGGGGACCGGGCGCCGTGCGGTACGGCTGTCCCCGGTGGAGCGCCCCGGCGGCACCAAGCTCGCCGTCCTGCGCACCGGCCAGACCACGGCGTACGTCGCCGAATCCCGCCGCCCCGAGGGCAACGATCAGCATGCCTGCTCCACCGGCGTCCTCCTCTACAAGGTCGATTCCGCCACCCCGACCGGCGAGGGCCCCGTCAGGATCCTCAACGCCCACCCGGCCACCACCCCGCCCACCGGCTGCACCCAGCTGGACATGGCCGCCTACACGCCCGGCCAGACCTTCACCGACCCGGACACCGGAGTCCGGATCGATGTCCTCACGGGCGACACGGGAGGGGACACGGTGCGTCTGAGCAAGGGGTGACCGTCAGGGGCCGTTCCTCGCCGCGGACTGATCACTGGCCGGCGGGGCCAAGTAGTCTGCAACCGGTGCTCGACCGGCCCGTTCAGCTCGGTGCACTCACAGAACAGGCTCGGTGCACCCGCAGAAGGTGGTGACGGCGACGTGGTGAGAGGGCGGGAGTCTGCTACATGACCAGCACAGTGATCACGCTGCCGCAAGGGGGCGCTCGGTGAACACGTCCGTGATGCTCCACGCGGCCGCAACGCCCACCGCGCCCGCGCTCGTTCTTCGCCCCTGGTGCCTGGAGGACGTCGACGCGGTCGTCGAGGCGTACCGGGACCCCACTCTGGGGCGCTGGACCAGCTCGCGTCCGGAAAACGAGGCCGGAGGAGTGGAGTGGATACAGGCCCAGCAGCGAGGCTGGGCAGTGGGAGACCAGCTCGGCTTCGCCGTCCTGGAAGCCCAATCCGATACCACCGCCCCACAGTTGGTGGGCAACGTCGTGCTCAAGGACGTCGCTCCCGGCAAACCGTCTGCCGAAGCCGGCTACTGGACACTGGCACACGCACGCGGCCGAGGCATCGCCTCCCGTGCGCTGGAGACGCTCACCACCTGGGCCTTCGAGACCTTCCGCGCCGAGGGGCTGGACGTCATGGAACTCCTGCACCAGGCGGACAACGTCGCATCGTGCCGCGTCGCACAAAAGAGCCGCTTCGAGTTCGCACGGACCCTGCCCGCGGCACCGCCGTTGTACCCCCTTGACAGCCATCTGCACCTACGGCACGCGAGTCCATGACGACCGCGGCCCGGGCATGACGGCTAGTTCACTTCGGCTGCCTCCGCCGCTTCGGCCCCTCAACTGCCAAGCAGCACACTCGCCCACTGTTCTTCACGCTGCTCGATGTATGCGGCGTCACTTCGCCACACATCGCCGTGACCCTCCGCCCACAGGGTCGCCCAGGGCTGCTTGCCCAGAGCGGTCTGATCCCGCAGGAAGTCATGCATGGCGCGCGTGCGACGCCCCAGCAGGGGGACCAGCTGACGCCGCTCGGCCTCGTCGAGTCCATAGGCGTCGGCGAAGGTCCGCAGCCGCTCTCCGGCATCGGTGCGCTGCCGGCCGGGATGCGCCGACAGCGGGATGAAGCCGTGCACGGCATACGCGACATCCCACAGCCGGGATCCCGGGGCGGCCGTGTCCCAGTCGATGAAGGCCCACTCGTCGTCCTCGCCGACCACGAGATTCCATGGGGCCAGGTCCTGATGGGCAATGATCTCGCTTCCCTCGGCGGGGAGGAGCACCTGCCACTGCGGGTCGGGTGGTGGGGTGAAGTCCTGCACCGCATCGTGGAATTCCCTGATGAGACGTGCCACGAGGGCCAGCCGCTCAGCGGGCTCCAGCAGGGAGAACCGGTCGGGCCAGACCACGCTGCCCGGCACGAAGGTCAGCACCTCACGGCCCTGATCGTCGATGCCGAGGGGGCGAGGAGCAGCACGGAAACCCCCCTCATACAGATGCGTGAGCAGCGCGTGCACCGCAGGGGTCCACGGCCCGGCGGGACGGCGGACGGTATCCCCGACACGGACGACGCCATCGCTGACGTTCCCACCGGTCAACGGCTGCTCTTCCTCGTGCGTCACAGCCCCAGTCTGACCGACCGCCCCAGCCGGCGATCACCTCAATTACGGCGACCGGGGCAGGAGTTCCAAGGAAAGGGAAGAGGCGGGGACAAGGACAGGGGCAGGGTCAGGGCCAGGGGCAGGGTCAGGGACCTACACACTGTCCGCCTCGAAGTGAATCAGAGGCTTGATGATGCCCCCCTCTTTCAACGCCATCATCCGGAAGGCCTGTTCGATCTCGTCGAAGCTGAATTCGTGCGTGGTCATCGGTGTGGGGTCGACCTTCCCCGTCTCCATCAACCGGAAGATCCGCCGAAGCCACCCGCGCCCTCCGCGGTTGAACCCGCCGTACACCTGCTTGTCCGACATGCCGTATCCGAACGGCTCCAGGGGGATCTTCAGCGGCTCTCGCACCTCACCGTGGTACCCGACGTTGGAAATCCGCCCTCCCGGCTTCGTGACCCGGAAGGCCGCCTCCCAGGTCTGGGGAGCGCCGAGCGCCTCGATCGCCGCGTCGACTCCCTGACCGTCCGTCAGCTCCAGGATCCGCTCGACCGGATCGCACCGGGTATGGTCGACGATCAGATCGGCGCCGAAGCGGCGGGCGAGTTCCTGACGGGCGGGAACCGACTCGACGGCAATGATCAGGCCGGCGCCGAGCAGCCGGCACCCGATCGTCGCCGACAGTCCCACCGCGCCCTGCGCGAAGATCGCGACGGTCTCGCCCAGTTCGAGTTCCGCGTGTTCGGCCGCGACGAACCCGGTGGAGAGCATGTCGGTGGCGTACAGCGCCTGGTGGTCGGAGAGCTCTTCAGGAATCGGTGCGAGATTGGCCTCGGCGTTGTTGACGAGAAAGTACTGGGCCAGGGTCCCGTCACGCTGATTGGTGAACCGGGCGCCGCCCAGCATCTGTCCGCGGCATTGCGAGGAGAACCCGCGCTGGCAGGACTCGCACTGGAAGCAGGGCGTGATCCCGGCAGCCGCGACGCGCTGGCCTTCGGTCAGTCCCTCGACGGCCGAGCCGAGCGCATGGACGACACCGACCGCCTCGTGCCCCAGCGTCACATCCGGAGCAACCGGAATCACGCCCCTCATGACGTGCACATCGGTGGTGCACACCAAGGCCGCGGTGGTACGCACGACCACGTCATTGGGACCGGGTTCGGGGACCGGCTTCTCGATGACGCCGACCTCGCCGACCTTCCGGAGAACAAAAGCTCTCACCTGCGATTACCTGCCGTTCGATGCGGGAGTGCGAGGAGACCGTCAGCCGGCAAGGTCGGTCCATTCGGAGGTCTCGGAGGTCTCGGGGGCCTCGGCGGGATCGATGCCGTGTGCGTGGATCCGTCGGCGGATGCGCAGCCGGCAGAGCCTCACCGGGCCTTGTACGAGTGGGTGCCCAGTGTGATCGCGGTGAGTTGGACGCTCAGGATGACCTGCTCGGCAGGACCTGCCAGGTCACGGTGGCGAGGAGGCCGAGGATTCCGGTGTGCGCGGCGGCGGAGTGGTGCGAGTGGCTCATGCCATCGCCATTCCCACAGACGAGGTCTGGCGAGGGTCGTCGCGTCATCTTCCGCCCGTTCGGCCGACAGTGCGCGCCCATGCGTTGCGGTCCGGCACCCTGAGCCGAGACGTCCGCAGGCGCCCTCCCTGCGGGGAGGGCCGCCCAGGCTCGATCGCGACCGAGTTAGCTTCCTCCGCGACCGGCTAGCCTCCTCGCATGGGCATGGACATCACGGTCCTGGTCGTCGACTGGGCGCACCTCATGGAGATCGCACCGGACGACCGGCTCGAAGTGCTGCAGGAGTCGGCGTACGCGGATGACGAAAGCGATGAGGCCGACGCGGGTTGGGTGTGGCCGGCCGAGGCGGACAGGGCCTGGCTGGGCCGGTACGAGTTCGGCGGCACCCTCGGCTCGTACAAGCCGCACTTCTGGCTCGTCCAGGCGTGGGAGGACGTCCGGGGCGCCGCCGGGACCACGCTGCGGACGGCGCTGGACGACTTCCTGACGGCTCTGCTCTGGTCGGGCCCTGAGGTCGAGAGCGACGCCGAGCATGTGGACTCCGGCGTCTTCCCTTCCGAGGACGGCCTGTGGCGACCGGGTCCGCTCATCGCCCGCGGCCCCCGGACCGTGGCCGGTCTGCACCGTTGTTGGCAGAAGGCTGCCCCCGCCCTGCCGCAACTGCGCGAACCGTACGCACACCACGCGGCATGCCCAGGGCGGTGGATCGCGGACTTCGAAGAGTTCACCGAGCTGCTGTCCGGCTGGGCCGAAGTGGTCGGCGAAGCCCAACAACGCCGGTGGGGACTGGTCGGGCTTCCCCTCTGAAACACACCACCGGACCGCTTCCCATCGCGGTGGAGGAGCTTGGGGAGACGTGGCAGTCGCCCACAGCCAGGCTGCCGGCACACCTGCACGTAGAGGCGCTAGTACGGAGTGCCCGGCGGCAGCCAGGGGGTGGAGGATCACAGCACGGCGGCACGCGCCACCTGACGGGGTGCCCGCGCCAGGCGCGTGCGAGCCAGGTCCTCCACGGTGACGGGGCGGGCCCGCCCGACGACTGGGATTGACCGGAGCCGAGGTAGGTGGGGCCTCCGTCCGGGAGGCCCGCCCACCTCGGATCGGGGTGATCAGAAGCGCACGGTGCGGTCCCGGGTGACCGTCGGAACGGCGAGCAAGGCATCGAACGCCTCAGGGACCGGGGTGCTCAGGGCGGAGCTCTGGCTCCGGATGCTGTTGAGCAGCGGTGCCCCCTGGGTGTCGCGCGGTGCGTCGCGCAGGTCGGTCAACGTGATCCGGTCGGCGAGGCCCGCGTCGGTGAGGGCCGCCTCGACACTGCCGGGCTCGGCCGGCTGAAGGTGGGCTTCGGCGAGGGTGAAGCCGACCGCGGCGCTCTGGTCGGGGTACATCTCCGGCACATGGTCGGCGGTATGGACGAAGGCCACTGTGCGGTAGTCCTCGCCCAGCATCCGGTGCAGGTGCTGGCCCATGGTCAGTGCGGTGAGGCCGCCGTCGAACTCAAGCGTCGTCTTGTGGATGTGACTGTTGTGCGCGGCGAGGACGATGCGGGTCCCCGGTTCGGCGTGATCCAGATGCCAGCGCACCGATTCGGCCATGTAGATCTCCCGGACCGACAGGTCCGCCGCCAGGCCCCGGCCGGACAGCAGGGCGTTCATGGCCTGGAACATGTAGTCGGTGTGACAGGCCGCTTCCACGCTGCGCCGGGCGATATCGAAGTGGCGCTGGCTGCTACGGGAGACGTAGAGCGGTTCGGCGGCGCGCAGCCGCAGCAACAGCCGCGCCAGTACGGCGGTCAGCTCGTTCTGCTCGGCGGCCTCCAGACCTGCCCACTTGGGCGCGGCCGCAGCGCCGGAGCCGCTGCCCTTGAGGAACCGGTCGCTTACCTCCAGGGCCGTATCGACGAGGCGGAGCGCGTCGGGGTCGACCTCATGCAGGTAGTCGGCCACCGGCTCCAGGGCAGGCCGCAGTGTGCCGCCGGCTTCCGGAACGTCGATGCCGGCGAAGCGCAACGGATACCCGCTGGTGCGGTTGTGGCGGCGTAGCCAGTGCATGAGGTCCGAAGCGCCCCACTCGGCGGCGGCTCGGCTCACCTTCGCGAGGTCGCCGTCCTCTCCGTCGCCCTGCAGCCACCTGTCGAGCGGGAAGGCTTCGCTGAAGCCGAACTCGAAGGCGAATACGGTGAATCCGCAGCGTTCGGCGAGATAGCGCAGCACCCGCTGGCGAGCACACGAGAACTCTTCGACGAAGTGGGCGCCCTCACCGATCGCGACCACACGGGCATCGCCGACGATCTCCCTGAGCGCTTCGAGGTCGTCGAGGGGCTGCTGCGGATCAAGGGTGGTCAGGGTGGTGGAGTGCTCGCGGAACCAATCGGCAAGCACGGTTCGGGAAGAAGACTGAACAGGCATAGATGGAGCTCATTTCTCGGCTCGGAGGTTCAGGGCACAGCGCTCGTCCGCACATGGCGGACGCAGTGAAGTGACGATGCGCAGACGCAGACGCAGACGCAGACGCAGACGCAGACACAACCGGCGCCGGGCCGTTGGGTCAACGGCGCGCCGCGTCTGCCGACGAACCCCCGTCAGAGGAAATTGCTGACTATTGCCATGGTGGAAAGCTAGCTGCGGGTGCCGTACACGCGCACGCGAATATTCCGGCGCAGCCCAACTCCCGGCCGACTGTGCGCGTACGGGCGCTTCCCCTGGCCTGCGCCTCAACTCCCCCGAGCTGGGCGCGGCCTTCCTCGGCGGAACGAAGCTGGCCTCACTCCCAGCCGCCGGCCGTGTGCAGGAACTCCGGCCCGATGCTCGGACGCACGGAGCGTCCTCACCCCTGCTCGTCGAGCATGAAGGATCCGTACTCGGGCTTCCCGGCGCGTTCGTAGGTGCAGTACTGCACACCCACGCCGGTGGGGCGGGATTCCGTGAGCGTCCAGGCGGAGGGGGCGGCGCCCTCGCTGAAGAGTCGCTTGCCGGTGCCGAGGATGAGGGGATTGACGAGCAGCCGGTACTCGTCGACGAGGTCGTGCTGCTGCAGGGTGCGGATGAGGTCGCTGCTGCCCTGTGTCATGATCACGCCGTCGAGCTGCTCCTTGAGCTGTGCGACGGAGTCTGCGGCCTCGCCCTTCAGGAGATGGGAGTTGTGCCACTCCAGGCTGTTCCGGGTGCGCGAGGCGACGTACTTGGGCATGGCATTGAGCTTCACCGCGATCGGGTCGTTCTGGTCGGTGACGCGGGGCCAATGGGCGGCGAAGATGTCATAGGTCTTCCGGCCGAGCAGGAGATGGTCGGTCCGCTCGAAGACCCCCTGGATGAGTTCCAGGAAGTCGTCGTCGACATACGGGACCTGCCAGCCGCCGTGCTCGAAGCCCGCATCGACGTCCTCGCTCGGGCCGCCGGGGGCCTGCATGACGCCGTCCAGGGTGACGAACGCGGTGACGATCAGCTTGCTCATGACGCTGCCTTTCGGGTGCGGAGACTGCCTGCACCCGTATTGACTCCCGGACCGGCGAGAACTCATCGCCCGACGCGCGAGCGGCCGGTCTTGGGCTCATTCCGTGGCCGGAGTCCCGCCGTGCGGGCCTGGCCCGCGGCTGAGCGGAGTCGGACCGCTTCGGCCCGGCAGGCGGCGCGCTGACCAGCAGCGGAATCAGTCAGGTGGCCTGCGTAGGTGAGCTCGCAGCAGACCCCGAGCGGGCCCCTGCGCCCTGACCTGTGGCGAGGATGGCCGCGCTGGCACCGGCACTGGCACCGGCGCTGGCACCGGCACCGGCACCGGCACCGGCACCGGCACTGGCACTGGCACTGGCACTGGCACCGGACCGGCGCCGTGCGGCGGGTGGCACCCGCACTCCAACCTGCGCGATTGAAGTGCGTTCAATCGCGCGATCCAATGCGTGATTGGGGTAGGGTTCTTAGTGGAGGTGGACTCTGTGTCCAAGGAGAACGAGCTGTTCAGTGCTGTCGATGCGCTGCTGGAGCAGGTTGCACAGGATGACCTGCCGGGTCCTGCTGAGCGCAAGAGGCTGCGTGAGGCGGCGGGGCTGAGTCAGGCTCAGATCGCCACCGCGCTCAACGCCCGGCGTGAGGCGGTGGGCAACTGGGAGGCCGGCCGGACCGAGCCGCGGCCCCCGAAGCGCGCCGCCTACGCCCGGCTTCTGGAGGGCCTCGCCGCCCGCTTCCCTGCTCCCGACACCGCCGCCCCGGCGCCGACCGAGCCCCTGGCCGCGCCCACCGCCCCGGAGCCGGAGGCCGTGCCCGATGCCCCGGAAGCGGGGAACGCGTCCACGGGCCGGGGCGATGAGCCTGATGCCATGACTGCTCCGGCGAGCACGAACCGCTCCGTTCCGACCATGGCGAAGGCGCCGGCCGCCCGTTCGGCGAGCACCAAGCCCTCGACGTCGTCGCCGCGCCCGGCCGCGAAGAAGGCCACCCACAAGCTCGCCGCGGCGCCGGTCGCTGTCGACGACCGGTTCGCGAACGGCCCGCTGGGCGTATTGGACGGCGACGGCTCGCTGTACTGCGTCGGCGGCCTGGTGCTGGACTGCCCTGCCAAGACGGTCCCGGCCCTGGTCGACTGGACCTTGTCGGAGGGGCAGTTGGGCGCGCCCCGGCTGCACCCGTCGGGCAAGGACGCCGACCCACTGATCGTGCTCACCGCTGCGGCCGCCGAGCGCCTCGGGCTGCCGGAGCGCTTGGAGGACCGGCGGGGGCTGCGGCTGCCGGAGGACCACCAGGTCGTCAAGCAGCTCGCCCGCGCGAAGTGGCAGCTGACCAAGCGCGGGTTCGGGCCGTGGGCCCGCATCTACCGGCCAGCCGAGGGTGGCAGGCGCCAGTGCGTACAGCTCGCGGTGCTGCCCTGGGGGGCGCTCGATTCCCGTTCGTGGGGGAGTACTGACGAGCTGGAGCCTGCCGACATCGCCCGCGTGCTCGGCACCTACGCCTCGCGCGTCATCACCCCGCGCGGTTCGACCGCCGTCTCCGGCCTGGAGGCGATGACCGCGCTGCGCCCGCCGACCCGCGCGGTCAAGGACGAGAAGACCGGCAGCTGGGTGTCCGGCCCGATGCCCGGTTCGCTGACCGAGCCGGTCGACCCGGCTCCGGCAGAGGCCCCGGACGAGCACCCGGTCGTCGCCGCCCTCTACCCCCGCGCCCACCAGCGCACCCCGTCCGAGGTCCTGGACGAGGAGGCGTACGAGTGGATCCGTGACCCGCAGCTGCTCACCGACGCCGAGTGCACCCGCAGCTACGCGGTCGGCATCGACGTCAACACCGCCTTCCTCGCCGCCGCCAACCGCCTGGTCGTCGGCCTCTCAGCGCCGGTCCACGTCAGGGCGCCGGCCTTCGACAAGAAGACGCCGGGCGCGTGGCTGGTGGACCTGTCCGGCATCGAGCTCGACCCGCGTCTGCCGTCGCCGTTCACCCCGCACGGCACCCGGCCCGAGGGCCCGGCCTGGTATGCCACGCCCACCGTCGCCTACGCCCAGGAGCTCATCGACACCTACCGCCTGCCGGCCCGGATCCGGCCGCTGGAGGCGTGGATCCGCACCGAGTCCGGCCCGTATCTGGACCCCTGGTACAAGCGCATCGGCGAGGCGTACAAGGCGACCATGGCCGATCTCGGGGTCACCTCCGATCTGCCGGAGCCCGAGTTCCTGGAAGCCATGGCCCGCCACAAGCAGGAGGACCCGGCGCTCGCCGCAGTGCTCTCCGCCGTCAAGTCGACGGTCAAGGGCGGTATCGGCAAGCTCCGCGAGCGGCCCAAGAGCATCAAGCACCAGTACGGCGAGCGGTGGCCGGCACTGGAGCGCCCGACCTGGCGCCCCGACATCCGCGCCGCCGTCATCTCCGCCGCCCGGGTCAACATGCACCGCAAGATCCTCAAGACGGCGCTGGCCACCCAGCAGGCTCCGGCACCGTCAGGGAACCTGATGCTCAGCCAGGACGCCCTGCTCCCCATCGCGCTGCTGTCCGACTGCGCCGTGTACCTCTCCGACGGCCCCGGCCCGCTGGATTTCCTGCCGCACACCGCGGACGGCAAGCCGGCCCCCGGCAGCTTCCGGCTCGGCGTCTCGCCCGGGATGGTCAAGCACGAGGGCACCCAGGAGCTGCTGTGGGCCGTGCAGATGCTCGATGAAGGCCACAACCCCGCCCGCCACATCAAGGGCACCGACGCCGCACTCGACGGAGAGTAGGAACACCTCGTGGGCATCCTCGGCGACAGCCTGGAGAAGGCAGCGGCCGCCACCGCCACCCGGCCGATCCCGAAGTCGGCCGGTGCGCAGATGCGGTTCCTGGTCAAGCAGCACAAGGGCTCCACCAAGGCCGTCGCGCAGCTCCTGGGCGTCAGCCAGCGCACGGTGGAGCGCTATGTCAAAGACCAGATCAAGCGGCCCCGCCGCGAGCTCGCGGCCCGCATGGAGCGCGAGGTCCGCCGGCGCTGGCAGCCGAAGGTGCGTCAAAAGGCCCAGCAGCGCGCCGCGTCCACCGATGGAATCACCATCGAGACACGCGCGCGGTTCGGATTCACCGCGGCTCCCGGCTCGACGGACGACGGACGGATCCGGCTGATCACCCAGCACCTCCCGCCCGCCTACGCCGCCCGGCTCTTCACCGCCCAGGCCTCCGGCGCCACCGAGCAACAGCTCCAGAACATCGCCGCCGAGGGCCTGCAGGAGATCTACTTCAAGGATCGCGGCCGCCGCGCAGACGGCCTCCTGGTCGAGTTCAGCGACATCGACTATGTGGAGCTCGACTTCTGAAGTCGGCGCAGGCGGGGTGAGAGCCTGGAGCCGATGAGCCGAAGCACGATAGCTGTCACCAAGGCAGGCTGTTGCCGTCATCAGGGCGGAATTCCGGACCGGGCGCGGACAGGGCGCGTGGGCCGGAAGCTGTGCCAGAACCCGTGATCCGTGACGTCTGTGACAGTGGGCCGGACGGTAGAGCAAGTGCGGCTCCCGGCAGTCACCTGAAACGCATCAGATTCCCGCTTCCGCAACCCACTTCGATGCCCCGGCGTCCAACTCCATGACGGACGGCTGCCGATCACCCGGGAGGGCACATGGCGAAGAAGGACCGGACGACGGACGCGGCGAGGGAGAAGGACCGCGAAAAGTGGATGGCGCGTTTCCAGGTACGGCTGGTCATGCAGCCGGGCGTGGACCGGGCAGTCGTGCTCCAGGCGGTCAAGGATGTCACGGCGCACTGCGCGGATACGGGAGAGCACCCGCGGGATGCCTTCGGCGACCCGGACGCCTATGCCGTGCAGGCCGCCGCGCGGCTGGTGCCGGCGGACCGGGCGGCGCGCGCGAGGCGCCACGACGCCGTGGTGGACACGCTCGGCTCCGTGTTGAAGAGGGCCGGAGACGTCGCCGGTCTGTGACCGGTTCAAGCGACTTCCGTCATGGCCCGGCGCACGGGTTCTGACACAGCTTCTCCCCGCCGGGGCTGCCGGGCAGCTCAGGCGATCGGCGAAGCGCCGGAGCCAGTGAGACCGATCCTGCTTCGCGCGCTGCTGGTGACAGACAGCGCGCCGCCCCGGGTGACAACCATCGTGCTTCGCCCGGTCGAAGCCGCAGGTGCAGGTGCAGGTCAGCCGGCGCCGCAGACGGCACCTTCCGTGCTTCGGCTCATCCGACGATGGAGCCGAAGCGCGACAGATGTACTGATCGGAGACGTTAGTCAATCGTGAGAAGGGCGGCTGGTTGCCGCAGGCCGTGTGGGGCCGGTGCTGGTTGTAGTGGTGTAGCCACGTCTTGAGTGCGTCCCGTCGCTCTTGTTCTGACTGGTAGCAACGGGCGTAAGCCCAGCCGTCGGCCATTGTTCGATGGAAGCGCTCCACCTTGCCATTCGTCTGCGGTCGGTAAGGGCGTGTGCGCTTCGGCGTGATGGCCAGGGCCTCGCAGGTGTCGCGCCAGAGGAAGGACCGGTACGCGCCTCCGTTGTCCGACAGAATTCGCTCGATGGTAACGCCGTGTTCGGCGAACCACGCCACCGCTCGATGCAGCACCCCGACGGGGGTGATGGCGGTCTCGTCGTCGTGTACCTCGGTGTATGCGACGCGTGAGTGGTCGTCGGTGATCGTGTGCATGAAGGCGTAGCCGAGTTTCGAGTTGCCCCACTTGCTCTTCAGCTTGTCGGGAGTGGCCGAGCGGTTCTTCTCGCCTTGCCGTCGCCCGACGTAGCGCCATCCACCGCCGTCAGGGATGTTCCCGAATTTCTTAACGTCCACGTGCACCAGCGAGCCGGGGTACGGGTGCTCGTAAGCGCGGATGGGTTCTCCAGTGGCACGGTCGAGATAGGACAGCCTGTTCAGCCGCGCCGCGGTGAGGATACGGTGGAATGTCGACGCGGCGATGCCGAGTCGTGTCGCGAGTTGAACTGGGCCCTCCCTCAATCGCCTCCGCAAGCTGACGCATCGCATCGATACTGCCTTGGGCGTCTTCTTCGGCGAGGTCTTCGGTCGGGACGAGCGGTCTTGCATTGACTCGCCAGCAAGGTGGCGGTCGACCCAGCGCTTCACGGTGGGCCAGGAGACCTGGAAACGGGCCGCAACTTCGCTGATTGGCCAGCCGTCGTCAACGACGAGTCGTGCGACTTTCAGACGGTGGCGCGGGGTGAGGGCAGCGTTCGGATGTGACATGTCTGAGCTCCTGGACAGGTTGAAGGGCCGGCCATCGTGTGTGGCCGGCCCTTCGGGAACGAACATAGTGGGTAGGGGTCGTGCAGCTCAGTCCACCGGGGAGACCCGGATGAGGTTGCCGTCGGGGTCCGTGATCACGAACGTGCGGCCGAAGACAGCGTCGTACGGCTCCTCCACGACATGGACTCCCTTCGAGACCCAACTCGTGAAGATCTCGTCAACTGCGGACGCTGCTCCTGGCACCATCAGCCCGACTTCGCTCGTGCGAGGGGTGGTCGGGACCGCGTGTTCGCTGCCCCCCGTCCACAACGCGAACAGGACGCCGGGGGCTACCTCGAAAGCAACGTAGTGGGGACTGGTGAAGGTCGGTTCGATCTCGAACAGGTCGCTGTAGAAGGCCGTAGCGGCCTCGGCGTTGCGGACGTAGATCAGGAACAGGTTGGGGGCGGGCATAGAGCGCTCCTCAGATCGTTGAATTCTCGGTACCGCTCCAGTTGATCGCCTAATCGCGACAGAACCTGTCACCTTTTCTGCGAACATTGGTCAGTATGAAGGCTTCGAGGCTGTTGCACCTCTTGCTGCTCCTGCAGACACGTCAGCGCATCTCCACCACCGAGCTCGCCGAGCGTCTGGAGGTGTCCCGGCGGACTGTGCTGCGGGATGTCGAGGCGCTCTCTACAGCAGGTGTGCCTGTTTATGCCGAACGCGGGCGGAACGGTGGGATCGTTCTGCTCCCCGGTGCACGGCTCAACGCATCCCATCTGGAACCACCAGAGCTGGAGGTCCTCTCCGTGGCTGGTTTGGACAGCGGGCAACTTGAGCGCATGGGCCTGTCTGCGGTGCAGGAGTCGGCCGCGCGCAAGATCGCCGCCCGCCAGGCCGCAGCACCTGAGTCGCCGAGCCTGCTGCGACTGGCGGACCTGGTACTGGTGGACAGCAACGCGTGGCTTGCTGACTCAAAGCCAGCGGTGGACGTATCGGATCTAGCCTCGGCCCTGCGACACCGACGCCGGCTGCGAATCCAGTACCGGCGCAGCGCCGAGAAACAGGCCTCGGCGCGGGTGGTCGACCCGTACGGGATCGTGGCGAAATCAGGCCGCTGGTATCTCATCGCCGACGACCAGGGGACCGGTCGGCTGTTCGCTCTGGAACGGCTCTCGGCCTACGAACAACTCGACGCGCCAGCTGTTCTCCGACCAGATGAGACCCTCCGCACCAGGTGGGCTGCGTTGAAGGAACGCACCGAGAGGCCAGGTCGCGTGAGCGTGACCGTCCGTCTGCGAGAAAATGGCCTCGACCTGGCACGGCGCATCCTCGGCACCCGCATCCACGATGTCTCCGACACGGAAAACGGCTGGTGCACCGTCGTCGTCCGCTACCCCGACATCGAGTCAGTGCGTCAGCTCCTCCAGTTCGGCGACCACATCGAGATACTCACCCCAGAGACAGCCCGCAAACGCATGAGCCAGCTTGCCAAGGACCTGGCTGAAAGACACTCGGCCCCAGCCTCGTGACTGCTAAGCGGCACGCCCTGCTCTCGATCAATGTCCCCGGTCGGTACAACTAGAACTGCAGGCCAACCGGGCGGGGCTTCCGGGACGGCCCGGCATGGCGCCGTGCCTGGGCGCGATGTCCCCGGATGCTGAGGGCCTCGGAACCATGCAGGAGGGACCATGGGCGACGACCACCCCAGCCTTCAAGAAGCCCGGCAGTCGACATCCACCGGTGCGGGCCAGGACACTCCCGGTCAGTCGGGCGTCATCGGCATCGCGCTCGCCGCCGTGCTGACGGCCGCACTCGCGCAGGGTTCCTGGCAATGGTTCTCCACATACGTCGGGGTGACCCTCCTTGCGGTGATCTTCTCCTTTTACCGACTGCCGACATGGAGGCCCGGCCTCGGTTCTGCGTACGCACGGAATCTGGCTGCGTATGCGCTGGTCGTCGGTCTGTGCGTAGCGATCACCCTGGCCCCCATGCTGCAGCGCTGGGCGTGGCTGTTTCCGATGCCGGGAACTCGTAACACATGTCCTGAGCTGGGCAGATACGAAGCCATCCGGGCGGCGGCCGAGCTCGCGAACCTGGCTGGCCGTGGCAGCGCCGCCTTGGCTCAGGCGCAGGCATCTCAGAGCCGTATGGCTGTTGCCGACTGCCTGGCGCACACCACGACCCTCTGGCTGCCGGTGTACGGGGCCGGGGCGGCGGTACTGGTGGGTCTGGGCGCATGGTCCCTTGACCGGGGCCGGGCAAGAAAAGAGTCGGCCGTGGCCACCCCCGAACCTCATCCTCCTCGCCAGGAATGAGCAGGCGTGCAAACGGGACCGGGCCGCAAGGAGTGGCGGCCGTGGCAGCCGCCGGCGCATGACACGGCAGCCGACCATGGCCCGCCCCGCCGCCCCTACTCACACCTTTCCAGCTCGTCCCGAGCCCGTCGCTGCTCAAGTCCGTCTCTGCTCACTGGCGCTTGCTCAAGTCCCGTTCTGCGCACGCTCTTTGAGCGCGGTGACATACTCACGTGCCACTCGCTGTACCTCGGTATGCAGGGCCTCGCCCGCGGCCAGGACCTCGGGCAGCAGCTGCCTTTCCAAGGTGACCGCCCGGAAGGCCATGGCCACTGTCACCCGGTGATCCGGCCGGTGCACGATCTCGATGGGATCGCCGGCGCGGATCTCGCCGGGGACGATCACCCGCAGATAGGCCCCGGTGGCGGCATGCCGGGTGAAGCGCCTGACCCAGCCCTCCTCGCCCATCCGGCGCTGGAAGGTGAGGCAGGAAATCCGTCCACTGGTGGCCTCCAGCACCACATCGGGACCGATCCGCCAGCGCTCGCCGATCCTGGCGCCGTTGACGTCCAGGCCGGACGTGGTGAGGTTCTCCCCGAACGCGCCATTGGGCAGCGGCCGTCCCAGCTCGCGCTCCCAGAAGTCCAGGTCCTCCCGGGCGAAGGCGTACACCGCTTGGTCGTTGCCGCCATGACGACTCAGGTCGCAGACCGCGTCACCGGCCACGCCACTCGCTCCCCGTCCCGGTGGGCCCGGATCCGCCACCCGGACCGGACCGTCGGCGGGCTCCTTGAAGATCCCGGTGGTGCCGCTCGGGCCGGTGGCGTACTCCACGGCCTTGGGCCTGCCCAGGTTCACGGTCAGCAGCTTCATTGGCCTGAGGCTAATCAGTCACCCTTCGCCCCCTCCACCGATTTCGGGCCTGAAGCCGACTGGCGAACTGCCCTGCCCGCCGCCCCTGATCGCATCGCTGGGACCTCCCTCCCTTTGTTGGCCGCCAGCCGCCAGCCGCCAGTCGCTATCCGCGGCCCCAATCGCCAGCCCTCAGCCCCCAGCCGCCGGCCGCCACGACATCGCCCGCCCGGTCACCGCCGCCGCTCTGTATCAACCACGCGCCCTACGCCACCGCACCTGGCCGGCGCACTCACCGCCCGCCAGCTTCTGACCAGATGACCGGGACGGCTGTGGGCCCGGCGTCGGTCTGCCCGCCGGCCCAGACGAGGTCGTCTACGGGAACCTGGAGCCGCAGGCCCGGCAGGCGGCGTGCGAGGGCGCTGAAGGCGGCGCCGAGTTCGATGCGGGCGAGGGCGGCGCCGAGGCGCTACGGGCGCGCTGGCGCGCAGCTCCGCCTACTCCGGGGGCGGTTCCAGCGGACCGGGCCGCTCGAACGGCAGGGTCCGTACGGCGCTCGGCTCGGCGGCCTCGTTCATCTGCGGCATCTCCTGGGGCGGGTATCGGCGTGGGCTCGTATGTCCCCGGTACGCCCCCAGCGGACACGTTGACGTTGCGACAAGGTCAACCCTGCGCCCGCTCCTTGGCCCAGAGGAAGGTTGCTGCGATGTACAGGGCCGGTCGATGTGGGGGGGGGGCGGCTTGGTAGATGCGGATGGTCTTGTCGAAGCCCCGTGGTCGTCGGCGCTGGCGTCCGCTTCGCCTGAATCATCCCGCGCGGACCGGGCTGCGGCTGTAGCCTCGGCCCTTATGAGCTGGCTGCCTGACGACTTCGTCCACCCCGTCCACGTGCCCGTCCCCGACACCGCGCTTCACCTGCGGCCTATCCGCGAGGCGGACACCGCGCTCGACTACCCCGCCGTGATGGGCTCCCGAGAGCGCTTGTGGGAGATCTTCGGCCCGGCCTGGGCTTGGCCCAAGGAGACGATGACCTACGAAGAGGACCGCATCGACTTGCTGCGGCACGAGAAGGAGATAGCCGCGCACCAGTCGTTCAACTACGCGCTGCTGGACGAAGAGGAGACGGCGATCCTCGGCTGCGTCTACATCGACCCGCCCGAGCGCACCGGTTCCGACGGAGAGGTCTCCTGGTGGGTGGTGGACGACCTCGCCGGCGGCGAGATGGAGCGCGCGCTCGATGCGCTGGTGCCGCAGTGGATCGCCGCCGACTGGCCCTTCCAGCAGCCCCGTTATCTGGGCCGCGACATTACGTGGCAGGATTGGCTCGCGCTGCCGCGCGCCTCGTGACACGTTCGAGGCGGTACCCGGATCGGGTCTTTGAAGCACGGTCTGATCGTTGTGTGGATGTGAACGTGCCGTTGACGGGACGCCTTCCCAGTGGGCGCGGATCGAGTCCTGTTCCCTGACCGGTCGCAAGGGGCGGGAGGAGACAGCGAGCCGATCGACCATGCTTTCGGCCGCTCCCGCGGCTGGTTGACCACGAGCATCCACCTCGCGGCTGATCCCGGCCGGCTGTTGGCCCTTGGCCCTGCTCATCTCCCCGGGTCAATCAGGCATGCGCCCAAGAGCTCCTAACGAAATGATCTCCAAGCTAGTTGGATCACGTGGAAGGTAAATCCGCTCGACAGCGCCCCTCGGCACCCGGCAAAGTGGCCGCCCGTGACGAGCAGTGAGCTGTGGACCCGTGCGACCGCCGACCGCTACGACGCCGAGGAGACCGAGTTGTCCTCGGCCGCCGTCCTCGGACCAACTCTCGCCTTCCTCGCCGACCTTGCCGGAGGCGGCCGGGCGCTGGAGTTCGCCATCGGGACCGGACGAGTGGGCGTCCCGCTCCGGGAACGCGGCGTGCCGGTAGTGGGTATCGAACTGTCCGAGCACATGGCAGCGGTGCTGCGGCGCAAGATCGACGAGGACACGCTCCCGGTAGCCATCGGGGACATGGCTACCACCGTCATCCCCGGCGAGTTCACCCTGGTCTATCTCGTCTACAACACCATCACGAACCTGCTCACACAGGACGAGCAGGTCGAGTGCTTCCGCAACGCCGCACGCCATCTGGAGCCCGGCGGCCGATTCGTCATTGAGCTGGGCGTGCCGCCGCTGCGGTTCCTGCCGCCCGGCCAGGTCGCGGTGCCGTTCGACGTATCGGAGCAACATCTCGGCTTCGACACCTTCGACCTCGTCGAGCAGATTCTCGTCTCGCACCACTTCACCCGCGACGGCGACGACGGCCGCTACCGCCGCGGAAACTCCCGGCACCGGTACGCCTGGCCGGCAGAGCTCGACCTGATGGCACGCATCGCTGGGCTCGAGCTGGAACGTCGCGTCGCGGACTGGGACGGGGCCCCGTTCACCCAGGACTCCGCGAAGCACATCTCCGTGTGGCGCAAGCCAACCTGAGACCGGCCACCGGGCCGTCAACGTAGGCCGTGCCTGTCCTGAAGCTCCTATCGGGAGTTCAGGCGTCGCCAGCAGATCAGTGCGCATCCGGGAGAAGTCCAGGGCGATCGCGCCGCGAAGCTTGGCCAGGAGAACCTGGTGCAGCCGGGACCGGACTCCAGTCTCGGTCCACTTGGCCAATCGGCCACGCGGCCGATCGGCACCAGCAGGTCATACACAACCTTCCGCGGTGCGTACACGTGCGCTGCGCCTCCCCCTAACTCGTCTTAGGCGCCGGGCGACTCGTTACCGGGGCGGAGGGCCGGCCAGGGTGTCCAGGATGGTGTTGTACCGGTCCCCGAAGTCGATTCGGGTGATGTCGTCGTAGTGGAAGGACGTCGGGGCGCTGGCCCAGCGGGCTTTCGGATTGACTTCAAGCAGCTTGAGCCGCTTCTTTCCGAAGCGCACCGGTGCCCCGATGTACACCACGCCGGGGTCCAGATCCTCTTCGAAGACGGCTATCAGGTGGTAATTCCTGCTGACCGACTCCACCAGCGACCGGAAGTCCGTCTGCGCGAGGGGACCATGCGGCCCCGGAGGAGGCCAAGGGCCCTCCCGCTGGAGCCAGCGCACCATCAGATCGCGGGATCCTTGGCGTCTGACCTTCACGATGTCGCGCGTTCTGAGCGCCACGAAACCGTCCAGCGCGAGACGGTTGCACTCCGCGATGACCGTCCATGAGGGCGTCACCTCGATCACGAACCCCTCAAGCTCGTCACTGCCCGGAAGCGCGCGCTCGAGGTGCGTCAACTGGTGTTTCTCGGCGGCCTCTTGCAGCTGCCGTCGGACTTCTTTGCTCATGGTGTCCATGCTCCACGCCGTTCGCGCCGCGCACCATTCGTTTTGCTCGCCGAGGTGCTGAGACGGCAGATCAGGACCGCTGTACGTCGTTGATCGGCCCAGGGGGCCGTGACGGGTGCTCAGGCGGTGAACCCCAGTGCCAGGGCGCCGACCACCGGCGCCGCGTACAGCAGCGGGAACGGGATGTGGGAGTACCAGCGTGCCCGGACGACGGTGACGACGGCTCCGGCGAAGTACAGCACCAGGCCGACCCCGGCCAGGACGCCGATGACCGGCAGGACCAGGCCGGCCAGCAGGCCCGCCGCACCCGCGGCCTTGGCCGCGCCGAGCCAGGGCCACCAGGAACGGGAGATGCCGTAGTCGGCCAGTGGCTGGACGACCCACTGGGCCCGGAGAAAGACGGAGGCGGCCGAGAAGCCGGCCATGGCGGCGGCGAGGAGGGTGACGACGATGTAGGCGGTGGACATCAGAAATGCTCCCATCAGGCGGATGCCGGTGCGTACTTGTGCGGCCGGCTCTCTTGCGTTCCTCACCGCGATGACGTGCCACGGCGAAGGAATGTGACCGATGAGGGCGAGCAATTTTGCGTCGGACGTACGGCCAGGGCGACCGCGCCGGATTCGACGGCTGGCCGCGGTTGGCCGCGGCTGGTGATGGCGGGGGCGGAGACGCCGGGGTCAGCCGAAGGACGCCGTGGGTGGTTCGGCGCGGATGAGGAGGGAGAGCGCTGGGGGTTGTCCTCGAGCCGGTGGTGGCATCTCGCCGGTGGTGGACACCTCACCGGTGGGGCGGTAGGACGACCACCTGGCCGGCCTCGGCGAGCAGGGCGCGCACGTCCCCGTTGATGCTGACGGCGAAGTCCCGGCACCAGAAGCCGGAGAGTGTCCGCCGCTACTTCACACCGTTGCCGGAAGCGATTGCTGAGCCCGCCGGCCTGCTCGGGCCCGGCGACAGCGTCGGCTGGGCCGCTCCTTGATCCTGCTCGGCGGTTCCATGATCCTTTTCGATGGCAATGGCGGAGGCGGAGACGAGCGTCGCAGCGGCGAGGCTGCCCCAGAGGGCCGTCGGGCCGTGGGGTGCGAGAGCGGTGATGACCGTCGGGGAGACGGCGAGGCCGAAGCCTGTGGAGAGCTCGAAGCGGGCGAGGGTGCGTCCCAGTACCTGGGCCGGGGCCAGGGCGGTGACGAGCGCGGTGGCGCTGCCGGCATAGATGATCTCGCCGAGAGTGCAGACCACGGACACCGCGGCGACGGCCGGGGCACCCCAGCCGTGTCCCAGTGAGGTGGCCGTGAGGAAGCCGAGGTAGGACGCGGCGAGTACCACGCCGGCGAGAGCCAGCACGCTCCGCCGGGAGAAGCGGGACATCAGGACGGTGACCGGAACCTGCAGGGTGACCACCAGCACCGTGTTGGCCACGAAGATGGCCGCCGACCACACCGGCGATGCGTGCAACTGTGTCACCAGGACCAGAGGCAGCGCGATTTCGGGGACGTTGAGGCAGAAGACGTAGATCACGTTGGCGGCCAGTAGCGCGCGCATCCGAGGTGCGGGCCCGTCGGTGCCGTCCTCGGCCGGGGTGGCGGCCGGACGCGCGTGCAGGCGGACCGACCACGCCAAGGCCGCCGCGGCGAGATAGGCGAGCCCGGTGACGGCCGCCAGCGCCTGCAACGCGGTGGTGCCGCCCGCCAGGCATACGGTGGCGAGGAGTGCGCCAACGCCCAGGCCGGCGTTGCGCAGGGCGCGGCCTCCCGCGAGAGCGGCGTCGCGCTCCCGGCCGTGGGCGACCGTGGCCACGAGAGCCGCGTGGGCGGCCGGCCATGCCTGGTTGCCGATGCCGAGGAAGAGCGCCGCCGTCCCGAACAGCCAGACGTGTCCCGCCGGGGTGGCCAGCAGCAGCGCCACGCCCACCACCCGCACCAGCATCGACGCCGCCACGACCGTGCTGCGTGCGCCCCGGTCCAGCCATCGGCCCACCGCGGGCATGCACACCAGACCCGCGACGATGCCGACCGTCATGGCGATGCCGGTGGCCGGCGCGGACAGCCTCAGCACCGTCACCCCGTAGAGCAGCAGAAAGGGCCGCAGCAGGCCGGTGCCGAGCGCGTCCACGGCCAGGGCGACGGCATAGCGGGGGCCTCCGGAGGCACGGACGAGGGCGCGAGGCTGGATCTTGGTGGTGGTTGACATGGCGGTTACGGTGCGTTGGGAGACCGGGCTGGGCACGTCGGTTGACGGACACCGTCAACCGACGCCGTCGCCGGCCAACCGGTCAGTGATGCTGAGGGGATGACGTTGAGGATCGACATCAGCGGCCTGCCGTCCGAGCGGCTGCGGTTCGCCGCCTCCCCGCTGGCCGAGCTGACCGCGATGCTGCACGTTCTGGCCGAACCCGGGCATCATCCGCAGTTCGCCGGCTGGGCGGGGGAGGTCCGGTCCGGGCTGCGGCCGGAGCTGTCCGAGCGGTTGCGGGAGGCGGAGTTCCTCTGGCGTTCGTCACAAGCCGACTTCCTGATCCCCGCACGGCCCCGGGCGACCCTCGCCGAGGAGTTGGACGATGTGGACCGGATCGACGACGAGACGTATGTGACCGCAGCGCTCGTCACCACGTGCGGCAGCAACCGGGTCCACTTCGCCGCGCCGTCGCCGCTCACCGACGCGACCGCGCGCGAGCGTGCCCTGGACCTGGCCCAGGCTCGCGGCGCGCGGCAAGAGGCCTTCACGGAACGGCTGCTCGCGGACCCTGCCGCTGTGCGGGCGCGGGTGCGCCACACTCTCGAACAGTGCGCCGAGGCCTTCTTCGACGCCGCCTGGGCGGGCGTCGCCGTGCAGCTCGCCAACGACCTGCGCCTGAAGAACGACCTGCTCAAGCGCCAGGGCATCGGGGCGGCACTCGCCTCGGTCTCCGGCGCGGTCACCCTGGCACCGGACGGCGACTGCATCATCGTGGACAAGCTGCAGGACAAGGCGACCGCCGCCCACGGCACCGGGGTCACCTTCATCCCCAGCGTCTTCGGCAGCCCGCACCTGGTGGTGGTCCACGCGCCCGGGTGGCAGCCGGTGGTGCAGTACCCCGTGGCCGAGCAGAGTCCATCGGAACCCGTAGCGCTGGAAACGGTCACCCTACGGCTGGAGGCACTCGCACATCCGGTACGGCTGCGGCTCCTGCGCACCCTGGCCCGCGGCCCGCACACCACCGGTGAGCTGGCCCACGCCTGGGAACTTTCACCCCCGGAGGTCTCCCGCCACCTCGCTGTCCTGCGCCGCGCGGGCCTGCTCACGGCCCGGCGGCACGGTCGGTACGTCCGTCACACCCTCAATCTGCCCGATCTGACGGCGCTGGGGACCGACCTGCTGGCGGCCGTACTGCGCTGAGTGGCTTCGGTCTGCGCCGCACCTGATGAGGGGGTTCCTTGGTCTCCCGCAGCGAGACGGCCGGGGCAGATGGGGCAGCCGGGGCAGCCCGGGGCAGTGAACCGGCTCTGCGGCTGTCGCCTCATGAGCACCCCGGTCGACTGAGAGCCGGCCCATACGCCCCTCAGTCGACCGCGGGGAGAGCCGAATTGCGTACACAATCCCTTACGCTCTGCAACAACGGGTGATGCCGGCAGTCAGCGGTGTCGCAAACGGCAGAGAGGAACGCAACGATGCACGCCTCCAAAGGGGATCGCCTTGTGATGCACGGTCGGGTCGTGGGCAAACACGATCGGGTCGTCGAGATCGTCGAGGTTCTCGGCCCCAACGGCACGCCGCCCTTCCGCGTAAGGGCCGAAAATGGCCACGAAACCATCATGTCCCCCGGACCGGACTGCATGGTTGACCATCGCAAAGCATCCGACCCTGCCTGAGTGAGGAACGCCGTCTCCCTTGGTTACACCGCGGGAAGACGAGCACGGCGGAGATGACTGTGGAGGCGTCGGCCTTTCCCCTCTTGGACTCTGAACTGTTCAGAGCGGAAAAGGGCGACGCCGTCCGCGTGCACGCGGAGCTCCGCCCAGGTGCCGTCCCGGCGGGGCTGGAGATCATGGGACTGGGCTTGAAGTTGTCGCTGCGGCAGCTTCTACCGTCTTGAACAGGGCCGGAGAGGTCGGCCCGGTGAAGCACTTGTGAGGAGGCGGCGATGGCCTGGCCGATTGCGGAGGTCGCCCGGATGTCGGGTGTGACGGCCCGGACGCTGCGGCATTACGACGAGATCGGTCTGCTGCCGCCGGCCCGGATCGGCTCCAACGGTCACCGCTACTACGAGGAGCGCGAGTTGCTGCGATTGCAGCAGATTCTCGTACTGCGGGCGCTGGGCCTGGGGCTGTCCGAGATCGGCCGGGTCCTGGCCGCGCAGGTCGACGAACTGGAGGCCCTGCGCGGCCACCACCGTCGGCTGCTCGCCGAGCGCGACCGGCTCGACGCCCTGGCCGGCACCGTCTCCCGCACGATCACCGAACTGGAGCAGTCCAGGAAGGACGGTAGACCCATGACGAGCATCAACCGGCCGGAGAACCTCTTCGAGGGGGTGGAGCCAGCTCAGTACGGGGAGAGCCTGCGTGCTTTCCCGGAGCTGGCGGGGGATATCGAGCGGCGTACCTCGGCGATGAGTGAGGCGGAGATCGAGGCCGGGCACCGCAAGCGCACGGCTCAGATGATCCGGCTCGCGGAGCTGCTGGCCGCGGGCACGCCTGCCGACGCCGTACCGGCGCAGGCCGAGATCGATGCCCAGTACCGTGCGCTGGCCGAACTCCGGGCAGTTTCGGCCCAGGAGTATCGCGCGATCGGGCGTGCCTGCGTGGACAACGAGCAGTGGCGCGCGGCGTACGAGACGATCGCGCCGGGCCTGGCCGAGTATCAGCGCGATGCCATCGAGGCGTACGCCGCTACCCGGATGAGCTGAGCTGAGCTGAGCGGACCGGGGCCGCCGCTACAGCTATGGCTCATTGCGGCGGCCCGCATCCGTGGACCCCCGCCCGGCGATCCGCAGGGCGTGGAAGCCCTGACGGTCCGGGGCTGGAGGCAGCCACGTCGTCGGCGAAGGTCACGGTCCGGCGGGTGCGGGTGCGGGTGCGGGTGCGGGTGCGGGTGCGGGTGCGGGCGCGTGGGCGTATGCGGGTTCGGAACCGGGTTGTGTCTCGGCTCGGTGCTGGACCGCGGCCAGCACGGGATAGTCGGTGTACCCGGTCTCTCCGCCGACGTACATCATGTGCTGGTCGCGGACCGGATTGAGCGGTGCGCCGATGCGCAGTCGTTCGACCAGGTCGGGGTTGGCGAGGAACGCGCGGCCCAGGGCGATCAGATCGGCTCCCGCGGTCAGCAGCCGCTCACCCGCCTGCATGCCGCCGTCGGCGGGCAGTGGTGTTCCCCAGCCCAGCGCCGGGTTGGCGATCAGCGTGCCGGGCCAGGACTTGCGGAGGTCATGGAAGAGGGGCTGGTCCGGGTCGGCGAACACGAGGTGCAGGTAGGCCAGGCCGGAGTCGGCCAGGGCCTCGATGAGCGCCGGGTAGATGTTCCCGGTGTCGCCCTCGTCGATGCCGTTGATGGTGTTTCCAGGGGAGATGCGCAGGCCCACCCGGTCGGGGCCGATGGCTTCGGCGACGGCCTGGGTCACCTCGACGGCGAACCTGATGCGGCCGGTGACCGAGCCGCCGTAGGCGTCGGTGCGGCGGTTGGTGCCCTGCGACATGAACTGGTGCAGGAGGTGGCCGTTGGCGGCATGCACTTCCACTCCGGCGAAGCCGGCGTCGAGGGCGTTGCGGGCGGCGGTGGCGAAGTCGGCCACGGTGGACCGGATGTCGTCGAGGGTCATCTCCCGCGGCACGACGGCGTCCTGGCGCCCGTCGGGGGTGTGGATCGTCTCCGGCAGCGGGACCGGCGAGGGCGCGACCGGTACCAGCCCACTGTTGTCGGGATGGCCGACCCGGCCGCCGTGCTGCAGTTGCAGGAACATCCGGCCACCCGCGGCCCGCACCGCTTCGGTGACGTGCCGCCATCCGGCGACGTGCCGCTCGTTGTAGATCGCTGGGATGTGGGGGTACGTCTGCCCCACGGCGTTCGGTGTGGCGGCCTCGGCGATGATCAGTCCCGCGGAGGCGCGTTGTGCGTAGTACGTGGTCATGATCGGCTGCGGGACACCGTCAGCGCCGGCGCGATTGCGGGTCAACGGTGCCATGACCAGGCGGTTGGGCAGGTGCAGAGCGCCGAGGCGGGCAGGTTCGAACAGGCGGGATATGGCTGGCGTGTGCGTCATGTCGGTACGGTAGAAGTTGACATCAGTGTCAGATTCAAGTCCGTCGGCGGGCACACGGGATGGGGCGGGGTGGGGACATGCGGATCGGTGAACTGGCCCGGCGCAGTGGGGTGAGCGAGCGTTCGCTGCGCTATTACGAGACGCAGGGGCTGCTGAGGGCCGAGCGCACTCCGGGTGGCCAGCGGCACTACGGCGAGTGGGCCGTCGACCGGGTCATCCGCATCCAGGCGCTCTACGCCGCGGGGCTGAACAGCAAGAAGATCGCGCAGCTGCTTCCCTGCATGAGGGATGCGGACGGCGGCCCGTCCGAGATCGCCACCCCGCGGCTGGTCACCGAGCTCACGGCGGAACGGGAGCGCATCGACCGAATGATCACCGACCTGATCCGCTCCCGCGACGTCCTGGACGAAGCCATCACCACGGCCTCGGCCGACCCGCCGGCCTCCGCCATGTCCCGCGCCGATACCACCCGGCTACACCGCGGACCTGCCTGATCAACCGAGGCCACGCCCAGTCTTCGAGCCCGCCACCACCGTAGGATCCTTCGGGGAAGTTCGCCCTACACGGCGGCACTCGCGAAGGCGGCCACATTGCGTGGGCAGCGCATGAGTTCGCTGAAGTCCGGGCCGTACGGCGCCTCGTCTTCCGGGTACTCCGGGTCGGGTTCCCAGTCGTCCGCCTCTTGGAGCCGGTACATGAAGCCAGTGAGATCGTCCGGGATGCTGAAAGGTCCCTCATCCCACGGGTGAGTGTCATGCGTACAGCTGTCCTCCCGCTGACGGAAGGCGGCGAGCGCCGCCTCCAGCGCCTTCTCCGCTCGTCGGACGAGATCCGGGCGCTGGTCGCACCACTCCATCCACGGGCCGACGGCAGCGACCCCGAGGACCCAGTAGACAGTGGCGTCACTGTCCAAGTCGGTCTCCAGCTCGCTGATACAGATGTCAATCGTCGCCCACGGGTCACCGGTGGGGTAGCCACCGATGACGTTCTCGATGCGGCTGGTGAACTCGTCAATGTCATCCCAAGGTCCAAACACGTGAGGACTGACGAGACGAAGCGGGAGATGGTTCCCCGGGTCGGCCGAGGCAGCGCCGTTCCTGCCTGCGACGGGGCGCCCGCGCGGTCTTCGGCCGAAGCACCGGACGTGTCCTCGTACTCGCCGCGGCCGATGCTGACGGCCGGGACGGCCTCAGCGCCAACAGACCCGCACTGCCTGCGACATGAGCCGCTGAGCGATCAGGAACCGCATCAAGGCAGGATGGGTTTCCATGACGGGTGGGAGTGACAAGTTCGTGGAACTGCTGCGGCGCGCCGGGCTGGACATCGTGGGGGACCGGCGCACCGAAGAGGTACTGCCGCCCCGGGCCGCATGGCGTCCAGTGATTGCCTTCGAAGCCGAGCCGGCCGTGGCTGTGCAGATCGACCGGCCGGACCTGGTCGCCGAGCTCAACACTCAGTGGCACCGGCTCGCGGTCAAGGAAGGGATCATCGGTGAGGACGGTGTGTTCCTCATCGATGTCGCCGGCAACGGGACCGGATGCGTGCCCAGGGGCTGGACGCGCGTCCGGCTCACCGCCCGATGGAACCTTGCCGGTGTGCTGGGGGAGCGGCCGGGCCAACCGGAATTCCTCACGCTCTCGACGGACGGCAACACCCTGCTGGGGGCGACCACCGAGGAAGACGAGGTCTGGCTCGTCACCGTGGACCGGATCAAGGAGCGGCAGGAGGCTGCCGCGCGGACCAAGGCTCAGGAGACCCCGGAGGAGCGGGCCGCCGCCTGGGCATCGCTGCTTCAGGGGCCGTGTCCTCCGGGCAGGCTGCGCGAGTTGTGGGCGCATGGACTGGCACTCAACCCGTCCACGCCCGAGGACGTACGCGCGAGGCTGCTGGGTCTGTCGCACTTCCTTCTGTGGCGCCGCTTGCCCACCGCCGTAGTGGAGGCGGCGATGGTCCACCCGGAGTGGAAGGTGCGGGAGCTGCTGGCCGAGGCCCAGCCGAACATCACTGCTGAGCAGTGGGCCCGTCTGATCCTCGGCGAGGAGCACCCCCGGCGCCGATGGGTCCTCACGTTGCTCGCGGCGGACCGGCGCGCAGAGCTCACCGAGGCCGTCCATGAACAGCTGTCCGCAGACTCTTACGCACCGGTCCGCGAAGAGACCGTCCGTCTGCCCGGACTTCCTCCGCGCACCGTGACCGCGCTGGCTGCCGACCCCGACCCGGCCGTGCGCGCCATGGTCTGCGCGAGGGCCTGGGCTCGCCTGGAGATCCCGGTCAGGCGCAATCTCCTGGGTGACCTCCACGGCACGGTCCGCGCAGAGGCAATCCTCCAGCACCACAAGGACCATCCGCTGCCCCCATCGGTCTTCGACTCCGAGGACCTCAAGGACCGTGCCGTGGAGACCTGTCGCCTGGAGCGCGAACTCGCCGAAAACCTCGCACACCACGGCACTCCGGCCCAGCGCTGCGCCCTCGCCGGCAACCCGCACCTGGAGCGGGACCTCGTCGCGCTCCTCGCCCGGGACCCCGACGAGAACGTCCGCTCCGTGGTGGCCACCCGCCCCGATCTCACCGAGGAGCAGCGGTCCGGCATCCAGATCGACTTCGACCCGCGCGGACACCACTCCGCACTCCGCTGGGTCACCGCGCTGCACGACGACACCGACGCCATGCGCCGCCTGGCCGCCTCGTCCCACCCCCTCGTGCGCAGAAGCGTCGCCCGTGCCAAGCACCTCCCACCGGACGTCATCGAACGTCTCGCCCAGGACGAGGACCGTGTCGTCCAGCTCTTTCTCGCGGAGTCCTGCGACGACGCACCCGCCGAGATGCTGCTCAGGGTGTGGCAATGGTGGACCGGCAGCCTCAGCACCCCGGACCGCCCCCGCGGTCATCCGAACTTCCCCCGCCACGGCCTCCTGCGCTACGCCGGGGACCCGAACCCGCGTATGCGTCAACTGGCCCTCGATGACCCGGAATCGACGCCCGAACTGGTGGAGCGATTCAGCCGCGACACCGAGGCGGAGGTACGGCTGCGGGCAGCGAACGACCCCCGGCTGACGCCCGCATCGGCCGTGCGGATGCTCGACGACCCGCACGAGCACATACGCCACGCGGCGGCCCGGCACCCACGATTGCCCGCCCGAGTGCTGGTCCAACTGCTGCGTGACACCGACACCGCACAGACTGCAGCGCGGCACCCGTCGCTACCCGTCGCCGTCATGGAGCAGATGATCCAGCGGCTCCAGCCCCCGACCAGCGGCATTCCGAGCCCTTGAGCCGGTCAACCGGGTCAACCGGGGCAACCGGGACCTGTTCCTGACCCGTCCCTGTGTGTGAGTGCCTGGGCGACGGCGGGGGCGGCGAGTGCGGAGTCTCGTGTGGTCCCTCTCCTAGGGGTAGCGGAAAAGCCCCCGGAGATTAGGGGGAGGTTACGGGTGTGGTGGCGCTCGTGGGCCGGATAGCTTTCCGGTGCGAGGGGATCGACCTCAACTCCCCGGGGAAATAGTCGTGACGCCCCTCTGCGTGATGCCTCCGCGGGCACTGACCGTTTGCCGAACTCGTTTGTGAGGAATGCCATGTCACCTCCTCCTTCCCGTCGGGCTCTGCTGGGTACCGGTCTTGCCGGCGCTGCCGTCGCGCTGACCGGAACCCTGCCGGCCGGTACGGCATCTGCCCAGCCGTTGCGTACGCAGTGGAAGGAGGACGAGGGGCAAAGGTATTCCGTGCCCGGGCTGAAGAAGCCGGTCCGTGTGACGGTCGATGTGTGGGGCGTGCCGCACATTTTCGCCGACAATGTCGGTGACCTTTTCCAGGCGCAGGGATTCAACGCTGCCCGGGAGCGGCTTTTCCAGATCGACACCTGGCGGCGGCGGGGTCTGGGCCGTTTCAGCGAGGTGCTGGGCGCGTCATACGTCGAACAGGACCGGGCCGCGCGGTTGTTCCTCTACCGCGGTGACATGGCGGCCGAGTGGGCGAGTTACGGTCCCGAGGCCCGCGAGGCGGCGACCCGTTTCGTCGCCGGGATCAACGGTTACATCGACTGGCTCGGTGACCATCCCGACGCTCTGCCGGCCGAATTCCAGAAGCTGGGTTACCGGCCCGCGCGCTGGAGTCCGGAGGACGTGGTGCGGATCCGCACCCACGGAATCGGGGGCAACCTCAGTTCGCAGGTCGCCCGTGCCCGGCTCATGAGCGTCGGAGGGAACAAGGCGAGTACGTACTTCCACAAGCTGGAACCCGACCACACGGTTCAGGTGCCGGAGGGGCTCGATCTGAGCCTCATACCCGCCGATGTCCTGGGGGTCTACAGCCTTGCTACCTCTCCCATGGTGTTTGCGGACGGCAAGCTGCGCAGAATGCCGGACGGGCGGAATGTGCTGCGGGAGAGCGCGACCGGAAGCAATGCGTGGGCGGTCGCGGCGACGCGTACGGCGACCGGTCGGCCGATCCTCGCGGGTGACCCGCACCGGGAGGATTACACGCTCCCCGCCAACCGCTACATCGCCCATCTCAGCGCTCCGGGACTGAATATCATCGGAGCCGGTGAGCCGTGGAATCCCGGCATCAGCATGGGGCACAACGGCATGGTCGCGTTCGGCCTGACCAATCTCCCCGCGGGCCAGGCGGATCTCTATGTCTACGAGCTCGATCCGGACGACCACAGCAGATACCGCTACCGCGATCGCTGGGAAAAGCTGACCACCGTCACGGAAAAGATCGCGGTGGCCGGCGGTGAACCCCGCCAGGCTCAGCTGTCGTTCACCCGACACGGACCCGTCGTCAAGATCGACGAAAAGAACCACAAGGCGTATGCGGTGCGCACCGTCTGGACGGAACCGGGCACGTCGCCGTATCTCGGCAGCCTCAACTTCCAGCGTGTCAAGGACTCGCGTGAATTTGTCGAGGCGATCAGCAGGTGGAAGACCCCCGGGTCGAATCTGGTCTACGCCGACACCAAGGGCGACATCGGCTGGGCCCCCGGAGCGTTGATCCCGAAGCGCAGCGGCAGAGGGTATGACGGTCTGCTTCCGGTGCCCGGTGACGGGCGTTTCGAATGGGACGGGTTCTACGACAACGCGCAGCTGCCCACCTCGCGTAATCCCCGGTCGGGATTCTTTGTGTCGGCCAACGAATTCAACTTCCCTCCCGGCTACCCGATACCCACCTATGACTGGCAGCCGGCCTATCGGAAGGACCGTATTCACGAGGTCCTTTCCCAGCAGCGAGGTACATCCATCGCAGACACCCTGGCGCTGCAGAACGACGTGAAGTCAGGAGTCGCCGGCCAGTTCCTGCCGTATGTGAAGAAGTTGCGTTCGACCGACCCGACGACCGTCAAGGCACTGCGATTGCTGTCCAGTTATGACGGCGTCGCCAGTAAGGACTCGGCGGCAGCGGCGCTGTTCGAAACGTGGATGATGCGGTTCCTGTACCCCGCCTGGGCACAGCTCCTGCTGCCGAAGCCGGCGGCGGATTACCTGGTGGGCATCAGTATCGAATTCGACCTGCGCGTCATGAACGACTCATTCGTCCGCCCCGACGACTGGTTCGGCGCCGACGGCGCGCGGAAGCGGGACGAACTGCTGCTCAGCACCCTCCCGAAGGCCTACACCGAGGTCGCGTCGAAACTCGGCACCGACGAGCGCGCGTGGCGGTGGGGAGCCATGCACATCCACGTGTTCATGCACCCGCTCGGCGGCCCGAACGTGGGGCCCACAGAGAGAGGCGGCAGCTTCGACACCGTCTCCGTCTCGTACTTCCACCACCTCGACCATCCGTATGCGGAAGTGGTCGGCGCGACGTTCAAGATGGCACTCGACGTCGGCGCGTGGGACAACTCGCGCGTCATCAACGCCCCTGGTCAGTCGGGCGATCAGCGCAGCAAGCACTACAAGGACCTCCAGGACAAGTGGAGCGCGGGGGAGTACTTCCCGCTGCTGTACAGCGAGCAGGCGATCGAGCGCAACGGCGGGATGAGGATTCTTCTTGAGCCGTAGCCGTAGCCGTAGCCGTAGCCGTGCTGTGGCTGTAGTCGTAGGCCGGTGTCGTGGCTGTAGCCGGTGTCGGTGTTGTTGCCGTAGTCAGTGAGCAGGTGAAGGTGCCCGGACCCGGGGCGAAGTCGGGTTCGGGCACCTTTCGTGGGACTGCGCCGCCGGCGAGGACCGAGCCACCGGCCGCACCCCGGAGGGCCTCCCCGGAGGCGACGGAGTGGCCGGTGCCAGCTCACCCGTCCGTGAGGCCCGGCTCGGTCCCGTCCCGTGCTGCCTTGAGATTGGCCTTCTTCACCTTGTTCCCGCAGGTGGCCATGGAGCACCACCGCCGCCGTCGGCCGCGGCTGGTGTCCACGAAGAGTCCCCCGCAGGTGTGCTGTTCGCAGCGCTTGATCACACCGTCACCGTGGCCGCCGAGAGTCGCGACGGCGTCCAGGGCGACGACGGCGAGTGCGGCGCGCGCGGAGTCGGTCTCCGGGAGATGCCACCTGGCCCGCCCACCGGTGAGGACGAGCCGCGCCCGGTGCCGTGCGGTCCAGCGGTTGAGCAGCTCCTCGTCAGCCGGATCCGGAACACCGCCCGAGGCGATGGCGGTGCCGGCCCGGTGAATGGCCTCGCGCAGTGCGCGCGCGTCCCGCAAGAGGGACTCGGAGGCAGGCATGTCCGCACTGCCCAGTTCGTTGGCAATGAGCCAGGCTCGCAGCTGCTCGGGGGTGCCGATCCGTTCCACGGGATCGGCGCGCCGTTCCCCGAGCGTGGCGACGAAGCGGAACGCGAGGATCTCGTTTCCGAGCCGGAAACCCTCCGAGCTGCGCCGCCCGGAGGCCGGGGTGGGAGCGCTTCCAACAGCGGATGAACCGGTCATGGTGGTTCAGCGTAGTCGCTCCCCCTCCGGACGCCAACACTTGACGTCTATGGAGCGAACCGTCTTAATAGGTTCAGGTGAACCAGTTGAAGCGGTTCCAATGGCAACTGGCCAGGACCTCAGACCCACCGACGTCACCGTGCCAACGCCTTCGACGCACACCCCCCCACCCCACCCCATCTCACTCCACCCCACCTCCACGCAAGGAGAACGCGGATGACCGCGACGACCCTCCGGCCGCTCACCGGCTTCGGCACCGTGAGCGGCGTCCCCTGGCTCCCGGACGGCTTCACGGAGGTCTTCGACAGCGCCCTCGTCCGTGTCGGCGAGGTGGAGCTGCACACCGTGCAGGGCGGCGCCGGGCAGCCCGTCCTCCTCGTCGGCGGCTGGCCGCAGAACTGGTACGTGTGGCGCCTGGTCATGCCACGTCTGGCGGAGCACTTCCGCGTCATCGCGGTCGACCCCCGCGGAGTCGGACCGTCCGACAAGCCCCACGGGGGATACGACACCGGGACCGTGGCGGCGGAACTCGTCGCCCTCATGCGGGCGCTCGGCCACGAACGCTTCGCCATGGCCGGGCACGACGTCGGCATGTGGATCGGCTACGCCCTCGCCGCCGATCATCGCGATGTGCTCGAACGCCTCGCCCTGCTCGACGCCACCATCCCCGGACTCGCGCCCGACGTCCCCCTCTTCGGCTCCGAGGCACACAACGACCTGCTGTGGCACTTCGCCTTCAACCGCAAGCGGTCCGTCAATGAGCAGCTCGTCCGCGGCCGCGAGCACATCTACTACGGCGACCAGTTCCGCCAGAAAGCCGCCCGCCCGCTGCCGAACTCAGCGGTCGCCTTCTACGTCGAAAGCCTCGCCCGCGACCCCGAAGCGCTGCGAGCCAGCTTCGACTACTACCGGGCCACCGACGACAACATCGCCCAGAACCACCGGCGCAAGCGCCATCCGCTCACCCTGCCCGTCCTCAGCGTCGCCGGAGCCCACGGACAAGGCCAACGCCTCGCTGACCTCCTCGGCCCCGTGACCGAGCAGCTCGACAGCGCAGTCCTGCCCGACTGCGGCCACTACGTTCCCGAAGAGCACCCCGACGCCCTCCTCGAGCACCTCCTCCCGTTCCTCCACCACTGACGGCGCCCCAGCCGGCCCACACACAACAGCGCCTCACTCCGGTCACAGGCCCTCACCCACCTGGCGACTCGGGGCACCCCTGCGCGCCCCGGATCGCCAGGCGCCGCGCCCGACCGACCGCACCGAACACCGAGGCCGGATCCCGATCAGGCACGTCACCCGACTGGACGCCCGCGCCCGCCCGGCCGACTCACCCACCGGGCGCCGCGGGCCCCGGCGCGCGAGGCTGCACTGTGGAGGTGGGTCATGGAACAGGTGACGGCGGACGTATGCGTCGTGGGCGCCGGATTCGCGGGACTGGCGGCCGCGCGGCAGCTGGCTGCGGCCGGGCGTGAGGTCGTGGTACTCGAGGCCAGGGACCGGGTGGGCGGGCGTGTCTGGAACCGGGAGCTGCCCGACGGCACCGTGGTCTCCGCGGGCGGCACCTGGCTGGGAAAGGGCCAGGACCGGATGTTCCAGCTCTGCCGCGAGCTGGGGCTCGAGGTCTACCCGCAGTACGACAAGGGCGATCACCTCGTACGCCTCGACGGCCGCAACCACCGCTACCGCGGCATCCCCAAGACCGGCCCGGCGGCACTCGCCACGCTCGGGCTGGCCTTCCTGCGCCTGAACCTGATGGCACGGCGGCTGCCGGCGGATGCCCCGTGGGAGGCACGGCGCGCACGGACCTGGGATGCCCGCACGCTCGGCCAGTGGCTCTCCCATCCGCTCAACGTGCCCTCGGCCGCCGCCCACACCCTCCTCAGGTCGACGATGAATCTGCTGTTCTGTGCCGACCCGGCGGAGGTTTCCCTGCTGGGCGCGCTCGTTCTGGCACGCGGTGGCGGGGGCGCCGGCTTCGGCTACTACACCGACAACCGGAAGACGGAATCCCACCTCGTGGACGGTGGAGCCCCCGAACTGGCCCGGCGGATGGCCGCGCGCCTGGGCACGGCGGTGCACCTGTCCAGCCCGGTCCGGCGGATCGTCCAGAACACGACCGACGTCGAGGTCATCACCGACGCGCTCACCGTACGGGCCCGCCGGGTCATCGTGGCCACTCCGCCGGTCCTAGCCGGCCGGATCTCCTTCGACCCGCCGCTGCCCGCTGCCCATAGCCACCTGCGACAACGCGTGGTGCCCGGGGCGATCATCCGGGTGCACACGCAGTACTCCGAGCCGTTCTGGCGGGGCCAGCAGCTGTCCGGCCAGACGCTCTCGCCCCAGTCGCCCGTCCCGATCACCATCGACCAGACGCCGCGTTCGGGAGTGCCGGGCGTGCTGAGCAGCTATGCGTTCGGAGCTGGTGCCGTACGGCTGGGCCGCCTGGAACCCAAGGAGCGAAAGGAGGTCTGGCTGGACGCGCTCGCCGAGCGTTTCGGCCCGGAGGCGCGCCGTCCCACCGCATACCTGGAAACCGACTGGTCCGAGCAACCGTGGTCGCTGGGCGGAATGGTCGCCCATTTCCCGCCGGGCGCGCTGACCAATTACGGCAGCGCGCTGCGCGAGCCCGTGGGCCGGATCCATTGGGCGAGCACGGAGTCGGCGACCCTCATGCACGGACTGATGGAGGGCGCGGTGCGCTCCGGCGAACGAGCCGCCCGCGAAGTCCTGACCGCGAACTGACGCCCCCGACCACCCAAGCCGCCCCTTGCACGCACTGGCCCCACCGGGCCCCCACCGGCAAACTCAACACCCACATCGACAGCTGGCGGGCACCCGTCTCAGCTGCTGGGCGCGTCCCCTGTCCCTGGCCAGCCGCTACCAGCCGTTTGCCGGACCACCGTGGTGTCAGGCGACCGAGGTGACCATCACCGGGTCTGAGCGGCGATGGTCCGCGCACACTCCAGGGCCTCGCTGTGCGTGGTGTCCACCTCCAAGTCATAGAGCACGCCCTGGTGGACCACCTCCGCCTGCGATACGGCCATTCCCTTGACCCGATTCCCGCGGGCGATCTCGCGGCCCGCGGCCACCGTGCTCTCGCATCTGACGCCGACCCACAGCACGTCCAGTCCGCCAAGAGCCTTCTGCCACCGCTGCTGGGACGCCGCTCCACCAAGGAAGACCTCATCGACGATGATCCGGGCGCCTGCATTGGCCATCGCGGTGACCCCCGCCATCCATGCTGCTTCCAGCGTCCGGAACTCCGGCCCGACACTCACCCCGCCATCTGCAGCAATCTCGATCCCCGCATCCGATGTCTGCATGGATACGGGCATTGCCTCGATCAGAGTGTCGACCCCGACGGCAAGCCATGGGTCCGGCAGAACCGCCTGCAGACACCGGGCAATCCCGGACTTGCCCGAGCTGGACCCGCCGTTCAGCACGATCACCTGAGTCGTCATCGGGTCACAGTAGAGGCACTCCCCACGACGCCGTAAACGTATTTCAGCAAGTCCCCATTGGCGGCCATCAGCCGCGGCCCCGGCTGAACGCGCGCTGTGGCGTAGGCATCACTGAGCCGGCTTGTACTCCTCGGCGTAGCGGGCCAGCCCATCCGCCATGCCCTGCATGAACTTCTGGAGGTAGCGCGGCATGACCCAGCCCAACAGCCAGCTCGTCTCGTACTCGCCGTACCAGTGGATGACCGTGCCTGAGCTCGCTGTCGGCTTCAGCTCGATGCGCGCGTGATAGTTGTGCAGCGACGAATTGAACGCGTCTTCATAGGCCAAGAGGCGTCGCTCGACCTTCTCGGTCAGCCGCTCCCCGGTCACGGTGCGTCCCGTTCGGAAAGCCCGGACGGCACCGACGCCGTCGTCGCCGCCGGGGTCGAGGTCGACCGACCGTGTCGTGTCCAGACTGTCCACCTTGGACCACAGCGGCCAGCTCGCGGCGTGGACCAGCAGCTTCCAGACCACTTCCGGCGAGGCGCTGGTGGTCACTGTGACGTCGTATGTGTGCATGGCAGAGGGCTCCTGTGAGTGGATGTTGATGTGGACGGTGTTCCCGGCCAGGAAGACGCGGTCGACGTGGTGGCGGTCGGTCGGCCGCATGTTGATCTGGTGGGGCGAGAGCCAGTCGGCGAACTGGATGGTGACGACCGGAAGTGGCGCCCGTGCCGAGCGGCGTCTCGCGCCGCATCGGTGGCGTGGTCATCCGTCGAGGAAGCGCAATAGCTCGGCGGTGACGAACGGGGGGTTCTCCTCGACGAGCCAGTGCCCGGCTTTCGGCACGTCCACCACTCGCACGATGTTGGTCATGCGCGGGGCCACTGTGCCCCGGATCGCGTTGAGTTGTCCTTGGGCGGTCATGAGCAGGGCCGGGACACGTATCGGCGGTGCTGCCACGGTGTCGCGGACGTCTTTGTCGAGGGCGCGGCAGAGCTCGAAGCCGCCCGACAGGACCTTGGGCCGGCTGTAGGTTCGTGCGTACTCGTCGATCTCGGAGCGGGTGAACGGGGACCGGTCAGAGGTGCCGCCGAACGCCGTGCCACCGAACGAGACCTGAAGGCGGATCAGCGACCGGTCGTGCCGTCGATGAGTTCGCGGAGGATGTCCGCGTGGCCCGCGTGCCGGCCGGTCTCCTCGATCATGTGGGTGAGTGCCCAGCGGATGCTGGGAGCGGGGCGGTCCGGCCGCAGTCGGGGGACCGGTGCGCCGAGATCGGTGCACCCGTCGAGAACGTCGTTCGCGCGCTCGACCGTGTCGCGGTAGCGGGCGACAACATCGGCCACGCTGTCCGACGGTGCGGCTTGGAACGTCGCCTGCCAGTCGGTGACGTCGTCCCCGAGGAAAAGCGAACGCTCAACGAACGTCAGGTGGTTGAGCAGGCCGAGCAGGTTCGTGCCCGACGGCACTGCGGCTGTGCGCACCTGCGGTTCGGGGGCGCCGTCGACCTTCGCGGCGATCGAGGCCCGGAGGTAGTTGAGGAATCCGTGCAGGATCTCGGTCTCGTTGCTTCCGGTACGGGGCGGCGGGGTGTCGCGGCGGCCGTTGCGGCGCGTGGTGCTGGGCATCGTGGTCTCCCTTCCTTATTCGGGGGCGGGGCCGGCCTCCGTGTCAGGCGGTGCGGCGGATGAGGAGGACGTGGTCGGTGACCTCGGCGGTGCGCCCGTCCGGTCCGGTCGCGATCCGGCGGGGTGCGTCGGCCCGCTCGACCGTCCATGTCTGCGGCGCCAGGTCGATACCCGCGGCGACTTCCCGCGGGCTCGGGTAGCGGATGTCGGGCTCCTGGTTCCACGACCACGGCGCGGCCGAGCCGTGGTCGACGACCAGCAGCCGCCCGCCCGGGCGCAGTGCGTGCGCGGCCGAGCGCAGAACGGTTGCCCGGTCCAGGTCGAAGGGGGTGTGGAGGTAGTGGGCGCAGACCAGGTCGAATCCGCCGGGCGGGAAAGACGTGTGCAAGTCGGCCCGCACGGTGGTGACGCGGTCGTCCAGGCCGTGTGAGCGGACGAGGGCGGCGAGCCGCTCGACCGCCACGGCCGAGATGTCGACGGCGGTGACCTGCCACCCCAGGCGGGCGAGCCACAGCGCGTCGCCGCCGTCGCCGCATCCGAGGTCCAACGCGTCACCGGGCGGCAGGCCCATCCCCGTCTCGGTGAGGCGGGCATTCGGCTGCGGGCCGCCGGCTGCCGGTCGGGCCGCGTAGACGCCGTCCCAGAACGCGACCGCATCGGTGGTGTTCATCAAGACTCCTTGTGTCGGGATGCGCTTAGTTTTGCCAGGCATCCCATGACCTGGCACGGAATCTTGCGGTTACGGCAAGATGACCTGATGGATCACAGGACGGACGATGAAGTGCTCGACGCGGTGGGGCCGCGCCTTCGTGCGCTGCGTCGTGCCCGCGGCATCACCCTCGCCGGCCTCGCGGCGACGACCGGCGTATCGGAGAGCACTCTGTCCCGGCTGGAGAGCGGGCAGCGCCGGCCGAGCCTGGAGTTGCTGCTGCCGCTAGCCCGTACCTATGACGTTCCGTTGGACGACCTCGTCGGCGCCCCGCGCACCGGCGACCCCCGGATACACCTCAAGCCGATCAGACGGTTCGGGATGACCTTCGTGCCCCTGTCCCGGCGACCGGGCGGGGTGCACGCGTTCAAGATGATCATCCCCGCCCAGCCGGAACCACTCGAACCGGCCCCGCAGACTCACGAAGGCTTCGAATGGCTCTACGTGCTCAACGGGCGCCTGCGGCTCGTGACCGGCGAGCGCGACCTGACGCTGCCGCCCGGTGAGGCAGCCGAGTTCGACACGTCCTTGCCCCACTGGCTGGGCAGTGCCGACGGCGGCGCGGTTGAGCTTCTCATCCTTTTCGGCCTGCAAGGTGGTGCGTGCGCACGTACGCACCGACCGTCATCGGGCCGACCAGGCCGGGGGACGGCGGTGAACGCAGCGGGTCCCGCTCGCGGCGATTTGGCCAACGCCTGAATTGGCCGGAGCGGACTTCGATCTGGTCCCTAAAGTCGCACCCATGGATGAGGGAAACAGCACAGAGTCCCAAGGCCGTCGTACCGTGCGTGTCGCCACGTCTGTGGGCTGCACAGTGGTGGCTTTAGGGCTGTTATGGGTCCTGGCGTGGAAGGTTGGGTGGTGGACTCCCGGCCTCGGACTCCTGTCGGTGAAGGTGGCCGTCGTGGTGTCAACGGGGATCGTGGCTTCGGTCGCCTGGTTCGCCAGGCGGCGGTGAAGCGCGCCGCAGCACCCGCCGGTTGACGGAGCCGTCCGGGTATCCCTTCTCGCCCGGCCACGGCCACGGCCACGGTCTTTTCGGCGGCGTGCGTGCCGTGCGTGTGGGGCGGATGCTGCCGCGACTTATCGGCAGTGGGCGTCCAGGCCGGCCGACGCGGGGCCGACCGGCCTGGACGTCATGGTCAGCTGAGGTCGAACCGGTCCAGGTTCATCACCTTGTCCCATGCCGCGACGAAGTCGTTGACGAACTTCTCCTTCGCGTCATCGCTTGCGTAGACCTCTGCGAGTGCGCGCAGTTCGGAGTTCGAGCCGAAGACGAGGTCGGCGCGGGAGCCGGTCCACTTGACTGCGCCCGTGGCGGCGTCGCGGCCCTCGAAGGTGCTCTGGTCCTGGGACGTCGCCTTCCATGTGGTGTTCAGGTCGAGGAGGTTGACGAAGAAGTCGTTGGTCAGGGTGCCGGGGGTGGTGGTGAACACGCCGAGCGAGGACTGCTGGTGGTTGGCGCCCAGGGCGCGGAGGCCGCCGAGGAGGACGGTCATCTCGGGGGCGCTGAGGGTGAGCAGATTGGCCTTGTCGAGCAGGAGGTGCTCGGCCGGCAGGCGGTTGCCCTTGCCGTGGTAGTTACGGAACGGGTCGGCGGTCGGTTCGAGGGCGGCGAACGACTCCACGTCGGTCTGTTCCTGGGAGGCGTCGGTGCGGCCGGGGGCGAACGGGACCTGGATGTCGAAGCCGGCGTCCTTGGCGGCCTGCTCGATGGCTGCGCCGCCGGCGAGGACGATCAGGTCGGCGAGTGAGATCTGCTTGCCGCCGGTGTGGGAGCCGTTGAAGGACTGCTGGATCCCTTCGAGGGCGCGCAGGACCGTTGCCAGCTCGTCGGGGTCGTTGGCCTCCCAGCCGTTCTGCGGCTGGAGGCGGATACGTGCGCCGTTGGCGCCGCCGCGCTTGTCGCTGCCGCGGAAGGTCGAGGCCGAGGCCCAGGCGGTGGACACCAGCTGGGAGACCGGCAGGTCCTGGCTGAGGATCTGGCTCTTGAGGGTGGCGATGTCCTGGGCGTCGACGAGTTCGTGCGTCACAGCGGGCAGAGGGTCCTGCCACAGCAGCGTCTGGGCCGGGACCTCCGGCCCCAGGTACAGCGACTTCGGGCCCATGTCGCGGTGGGTCAGCTTGTACCAGGCACGGGCGAAGGCGTCCGCGAGTTCGTCGGGGTTTTCCAGGAAGCGACGCGAGATCTGCTCGTAGGCGGGGTCGAAGCGCAGCGCGAGGTCGGTCGTCAGCATCGTGGGGGCGTGGCTCTTGGACGCGTCGTGGGCGTCGGGGACGGTGCCGGCCCCGGCGCCGCCCTTCGGCCGCCACTGGTGCGCACCGGCAGGGCTCTTGAACAGCTCCCACTCGTAACCGAAGAGGATCTCGAAGAAGCTGTTGTCCCAGGCCGTCGGGGTGTTCGTCCACGTACCCTCGAGACCGCTGGTGATCGTGTCGCCGCCCTTGCCGGTGCCGTAGGTGTTCCTCCAGCCCAGGCCCTGCTCCTCGAACGTGGCCGCCTCGGGGTCGGGGCCGACGTTGTCCGCCGGACCTGCGCCGTGGGTCTTGCCGAAGGTGTGGCCGCCGGCGACCAGGGCGACGGTCTCCTCGTCGTTCATCGCCATCCGGCGGAACGTCTCACGGATGTCGCGGGCCGCGGCGAGCGGGTCCGGGGTGCCGTTCGGGCCCTCCGGGTTGACGTAGATCAGGCCCATCTGGACCGCGCCGAGGGGGTTTTCCAGCTCCCGGTCACCGGTGTAGCGCTCGTCGTCGAGCCAGGTGGTCTCCGGACCCCAGTAGACGTCCTCCTCCGGCTCCCAGACGTCCGCACGGCCGCCGCCGAAACCGAAGGTCGTAAAGCCCATCGTCTCCAGCGCGACATTGCCGGACAGGACCATCAGGTCGGCCCAGGACAGGCTCTGGCCGTACTTCTTCTTGACCGGCCACAGCAGGCGGCGGGCCTTGTCGAGGTTGGCGTTGTCCGGCCAGCTGTTGAGCGGGGCGAAGCGCTGCTGGCCGGCACCGGCGCCGCCGCGGCCGTCGCTGATCCGGTAGGTGCCCGCGCTGTGCCACGCCATCCGGATGATGAACGGGCCGTAGTGCCCGAAGTCGGCCGGCCACCAGTCCTGCGAGGTGGACAGTACCTCCGCGATGTCCCGTTTCACGGCCGGAAGGTCGAGGCTCTTGAACGCCTCGGCGTAGTCGAACTCCTCGCCCAGCGGGTTCGCCACGGCAGGGTTCTTGGCAAGGATCTTGAGGTTGAGCCGCTCCGGCCACCACTGGCGGTTTCCACCACCCTGGGTCGGGTGGAGTGCGCGGCCGTGCGCGACCGGGCAGCCACCTGTCTCCTCGGGCTTCGGGTCCGTGACGATTGCATCGTGGTTCTCAGACATGGAAATCCTTCCGAACGGGGCGGATCACGGGTCTCAGGAACTGGGGATGGTCAACAATCGGGGCACAGGCCCCGCTGGGTGCCAAAGTCTTGTCGAACGGGCCGTGGTGGTCGGACGTGGTCAGGCAGAGCTCCACGCCGGCGGCCGCGCGGCCGACGTCAGCGACGAGACCGCACGAACGGCACACACGCGGTGGGGGCGCTCGCGGCCGGGGCGGGCGGGCGTCTCCAGCGGGACCCGGTCCCGGACCGGTGCCGGGCCGCCGACGCCCGCCTGCTCGCTGCACTGGCTGTCCGCGACCGGAGCACCGGATTCGGTGGTGAGCGGACCCGTCTCCTGAACCGTCACGGGCTTGTCCCTGCTGTTGTCCTGTCTCTTGGCTGTCGCCGGAACTGATCCTACGATCGACTATGTCCAAGTCAATACAACAACCAGGTCCGTACGAATTCATTTGTCAGACCATGCACAGTTAGGCTGGTGGTCATGAGTGACCTGCTGGACCGGCTTCGCGGACGCGGCTGGCGGATGACCGCCCAGCGCCGGGTGGTCGCCGAGGTACTCGACGGCGAGCACATCCACCTCACCGCGGACGAGGTACTCGCACGCGCCACCGCACGGCTGCCGGAGATCTCCCGCGCGACCGTCTACAACACCCTCGGCGAACTGGTCTCGCTCGGCGAGGTCATCGAGGTCGCCACCGACGGCCGCGCCAAACGCTACGACCCCAACGCCCACCGCCCCCACCAGCACCTGGTGTGCTCGGGCTGCGGCGCCATCCGCGACGTCCACCCCGGCGGCGACCCCCTGGCCGACCTGCCCGCCTCCGAACGCTTCGGCTTCACCGTCTCCGGGGCCGAGGTGACCTACCGGGGCCTGTGCCCCGCCTGCGCCCGCGCCTGAACCAGCTCATGGACAACAGCGGTTTGCCGGCCGCGGTAGCCCGGCCGGCGGGCCGGCGCCGACTGCCCTTCCGCGCCTTCTGGGCAAGTCGGTATTCGTCGGCCTGACGGAGGAGTTCCTGATAGCGGAACGGGGGCATCTGAGAGTGCATGCCACGAGGCTGCGACTTTCCCCAAGGTGAAGGTCAATCACCGAAGTTGCTCGCTCCCGCAAGCTCAGACAGCGATGCTTTCCGTCGTTCTGCATGGTCGCCGTGTGAGTCAGAACCGCGTAAGAAGTCCTCCTATCCGAGGCGCTGAAGAAACCGCGCCAGGCCAGAGCTGCGAGTTGACCGGTGGCAGCTGCTCAGCTGGTGTGAGCAGGGCGCGAGTCAGGGAGAGGGGCGGCCGGCCAGAGGCTGTCGGGGAAGGCGGCGTCGTCGGAGTCGGTGTCAGGCATGAGGCCGGCGAGCATCTGCTGGGCGGTCTTCGCGTTCTCGGCGGCGCGGGGCAGCATGACGCTTTCGTAGGCGTCGAGAGCCTCGGCGATGGTGGAGTGGCCAATGACGGACTGGGCGAGTTCGGCGCCGTCGAGCAGGGCGAGGTTGGCGCCGACGCCGGCGGGCGGCATCAGATGGGCGGCGTCGCCGAGGAGGGTGATGCCGGGGACGCGCCGCCACGTATGGGGAACGGGAAGGACGAACATGGGCCGGTTGATGAACCCGCCCTCGTTGTCGCGCAGGATGTCCAGCAGGTTCTCGTTCCAGCCCTGGTACTGGGCGAGGAGGCGGACGCGTACGGCTTCGGTGTCGGCGAGGTCGACGCCGGCGTGCCAGTCCTGGGGGCCGCGGAAGTTGATGTAGGCGCGGACGTGTCCGTTGCTGTTGCGCTGCAGCACCAGGCTGCGGCGGCCCGCCTTGGCCGACATGGTGCCGCGACCTACCAGGCGGGCGATGCCGGGGTGACGGTGGTCGACGTCGTCGAAGTGGGCCTCCACCAACGTGACACCGGCGTAGGAGGGTTGGGCGTCGGAGAGCGCGGGGCGTACCCGGGACCAGGCGCCGTCGGCGCCGATGACCAGGTCGAAGTCCTCGGTGGTGTGGTTGTGGTGGTGCAGGCGGGCGGTGCCATGGGGGAGTGGGGTGACGGCCCTTACGGAGTGGCCCCAGCGGACCGTGCCCGGGGCGAGGGAGTCCAGCAGGAGCGCGCGTAGATGGCCGCGGTCGATCTCGGGCCTGCTCAGATCGTCCTCGCCGGCCTGGTCGTGGCGTATCAGGGTCGCGTGGCGGTCGTACAGGTGCCACTCCTGGCTTTCGGGCCGGGACAGGGCGAGGAACTCGTCGAACAGTCCGGCCGTGCGCAGGGCCGCTTGGCCGGTGTCCTCGTGGATGTCGAGAGTGCCGCCCTGCGAGCGTGCGTCGGGGTCGGTCTCACGCTCGAAGACCGTGGCCGGGACGCCGTGCTGCTGCAGGACGCGCGCGCAGACGAGGCCGCCGAGGCCGGCGCCGGCGATCGCGATGCGAGGGGTGGTGGACATGAGGGTCACGCTCCGTTCGACGGTTGAAGACAGTGCCGGTGACTTGTGGCGAAGCCGAAGCCGAAGCCGAAGCCGAAGCCGACGCCTCGTTTCGGGCAGGGCAGATGCGTCGTTCCGGTGTGGGGATGTACCCCGGGCTCCGGCGGCTGGGTGCCGGTCAGGCGTTCCAGCTCATAGAAGCGCAGCAGCTCCAAAAGTACAACTGCTCTGATTTTTTATCCGATTGCCTTTGCGATCAAATCTCTTCAAGGGGGTAAGGTGGGCGCATGGCCGAGACAACGACCGGACGCCGCGAACGCAAGAAGGCCCAGACGAGGCAGGCCCTGACGGATGCCGCAGTGCGGCTGTTCACCGAGCGCGGCTTCGACGACGTCGGTGTGCGCGAGGTGGCGGAGGCGGCCGACGTCTCGTTGAGTACGCTCTTCAAGCACTTCCCCAGCAAGGAAGCCCTCGTCTTCGACCTGGACGCGGACATCGAGAGCGCCCTGATCGCCGCCATTCGCGACCGAGCCCCCGGTCAGCCCGTGCTGCACGCCCTGCGCGACCACATGGTGCGCACCCGTACCGCCGTGCGGACCGACGACCCCACTTTCCTCCTCGTCGAATCCACCCCCGCGTTGCGGGATTACGCCCGGCGCATGTGGTCACGCCATGAGAAGGCACTGGCCGCCACTCTCGCCGATGCCACTGGGCTGGCCGCGGACGACCTTGCCGTCACCGGCCTGGCACGCTTCGCTCTGGAGGTCCCCAGCCTCGCCCGCACAAGCGACGACCCGGCCCGGGCCGTACGCGACCTGTTCGCCCTGCTGGAAACCGGCTGGGCCACCACGCCCCTGGCGCGCCAGGAAGACGGCCCCGGTCAGGACGGGTAATCGCGAACCGGATGCGGCATCACGGCGCCATCGGCACGGCGTCATCGGCACGGCGCCATCGACGGCCACTTGAAGGCTTGCTCGCTTCGCCCCAGGGCGGGAAGTGCGGTCAGAGGGCGTGTGACGCGAGGCGTGGTGGAAAGTCCCGGTGCGGCTCGATGTCGGTGTAACGACCCGGCCCTCCGCAGCCCGGGCGGCCACGCGTGCCTCAAGTGCCATGATGATCGTCATCGGCGGGCTCCTGCTGGTGGAACGCCAGGCCGGCTGACGAACCCGTCTCACCCCGTTCACAGACCATGATGTCCGTCGAAGGAGCGCACGTGGAAGACCAGTCGCAGCCGGACCAGGCGAGCCCCGAGGTGCAGAAGCGCATCCAGGACAGCTTCGACCGCCAGGGGCTGATGGCTCATCTCGGAGCAACGCTCACCCGCATCGCGCCGGGCCGCGTGCACATCGAGCTCCCCGGCAGGCCCGAAGTCACCCAGCAGCACGGCTACTTCCATGCCGGCGCCACCAGCGCCATCGCGGACAGCGCCGGCGGCTATGCCGCCTACACGCTGTTCCCCGAGGACACCGACGTGCTCACCGTCGAGTACAAGATCAACCTTCTCGCGCCTGCTGCCGGTGACCGCATCGAGGCGGTCGGGACGGTCCTGAAGTCCGGGCGGACGCTGACCGTGTGTCAGCTGGAGGTGTTCGGAGTTCAGGACGACGGCGAGCGGAAGCTCGTCGCCAATGGGCAGCAGACGCTCATTCGCGTGAAACGGCCCGAGCAGTGAGCGGGCAGCCGTCGCTGCCGCCCTGGGTGACGTGGCGGCTGAGGCCGTTCCCCGACGCCAACCTGCTCCTGCTGCACGGGCGGCAACCGGCCCTGGTCGACAGCGGGTTCGTCGGGCATGCGGAGGACACGGCTGCATGGGCCCGTGCGCACGCCGGGGAGATCGGGCTGGTCGTGAACACGCACTGGCACTCCGACCACGTCGGCGGCAACGCCCTCCTCCAGGCGAGGGGCGCTGCCATCGCGGCCGGGGCCCCGGAGGCGGAGGCGATCTCCCGCCGGGACCCGGGCTGTTGTGCAGCGGAGTACCTGGACCAGCCGGTCGCCCCGTACACGGTAGACATGTCGCTCGACGACGGGCAGGTGCTCCGCCTCGGCGACACCGACTGGGAAGTGGTCCGGACCCCCGGGCACACCCCCGGCCACCTGGCGCTGTGGCAACCGGACGAGCGGCTCCTCGTGGCCGGGGACGCGCTGTCGGACTATGACGTCGGGTGGGTCAACCTCGCGCTCGACGGGCTCGACGCGGCCACGACGGCGCTCGCCTCCCTCAAGCGGATGGCCGACCTGGCCCCTCGCGTGATCCTTCCCTCGCACGGCCCGATCCCCGCCGACCCCACGGCCGCCTTCGACACCGCGCTGCGCCGCGCCCAGCGCCTCGTCGACGATCCGGACGGAGCGGTCTGGTACGGCGCCCGGCGCATCTTCGCCTTCGCCCTGATGATCCGCGGAGGCATCGCGTCGGACGAGGTCGAGCCCTACCTTCATGCCCGCGCCTGGCTGACCGACGCGGCACGGCTCCTGGACCTCACGCCCGAGGCGCTCGCCACCGAGCTGGTCGCCGCGATGCTCCGCAACCGTGCCCTCGTCCTGCGCGACGGACGCCTCCACGCCGCCGCCGACCACACCCCGGTGGCGGCCGAGTCACTGCGCGTACCGTACCCGCGCGCCTGGCCGGCAACCGAGCTGCGCTGACACGCGGCGAACGAGCGGGCGAGCGGCCTCAGGGGCGCTCGCCGTCCTCACTGCCGCTCGCCATCCTGGAGTGGCACCGCGTAGGAGTGCTCCAGCGCTCCAGCGCTCTAGCGCCCCATCGGTCCGTCAGGAGTCGAAGTGGTGGCGGGAGGCCTCGATGTGGCCGAGGTACCGGTGGGTCCAGTCGCACATGCCGTCGATGGTCACCCGCAGGGCCTGGCCCGGTTCGGTGAGGGTGTACTCGACCCGTGGCGGCACGGTGGGGTGCACGGTGCGTTGCACCAGGCCGTTGCGCTCCAGCATGCGCAGGTTCTGGGTGAGCATCTTGTGGCTGATGCCCTCGATCTCGTTACGCAACTCGCTGAAGCGCAGGGTGCGTTCACCCAGGGCTTCGATGATCAGGAGCGCCCATTTGTTGGCGATGTCCGAGAAGATCTCCCGTGCCAGAGAGTCCGCGCGTGTCAGGTCCGCCTCGTCGGGCGAGCCGCTGAACTGCTTGGTCACCATGAGGTTCCCCAGTCACTGAAAAGTGCGTTCTTCCATGTCAGCGGCCACTCTCCTACGGTTCCTGAGTAACCACAAGAGACCGGGAAGGTCCTGGTCCCGATTCGGTGGAAGCGAGCCCACGGGCTCTTATGGCAAGGAGGCGGGCAGCATGGCCATCACCCTGGTGAACCCGAGCGGATTGCCGGAGATCGATGCCTACCGGCAGGTGTCGATCGCCTCCGGGACGCGGCTGGTCTTCATCGCCGGGCAGGTCGCCTGGGACGCCGAAGGGGTCACGGTCGGGGGAGACGACCTCGCAGCTCAGGTCGAGCAGTGCTACCTCAACATCGGCACCGCCCTGGCCGAGGTCGGCGGCAGCTTCGACGACGTGGCGAAACTGACCGTCCATGTCGTCGACTGGACCCCCGACAAGATGCCCCTCCTCATGGAGGGGATCACCCGGGCCGCCGCCAAGCTGGGAGTCACCCCCGTACCGCCGGCCACACTGCTGGGCGTTGCGGCCCTGGACGTGCCCGAGCATCTGGTCGAGGTCGAAGCCACCGCCATGCTCGACTGAACAGGTGCTTGTGCCGTGAGCTTGCGCCGTGAGGTTGTGGGGCGCCACGTACGGCAGCAGCCACTCAAGGCGACCGGTACTTGCTGATGTGTTGGTGGAATACCACGACTCGCGAGCCGGGGGCTTCGGTGAAGGGTGCGGTGTATGAGCCGCCCCTTCACGCCCTCTGGAGCCATGCAACGATCGGGGCGTGACTGATTTAGTGACACCACAAGACATCGCCCACCGCACTTCCGCCGCAGTCGACGCGGCTGTCGGAGCCGGGCGTGAACTCGGACTCACCGTGACTGATGCCAGGGTGCTCCATGACCTGTTCTCCGTCGTTGTCCACCTTGCGCCGTCACCGGTCGTGGCCCGGATTCCCACCGTCCTGCCGGGCTACGTGAGCCTCGATTCCCACCGTCCTGCCGGGCTACCTGAGCCTCGATTCCCAGGCACGCCGCCAGCAGACGGAACTGGATGTGACGCGATGGCTCGCAGACCAGGGAACTCCCGTGATCCCTCCCAGCCCTCTCGTGCCACGGGAACCCGTTCAGCGCGACGGGTTCTCGATGACGTTCTGGCAGTTCATCGAGGAAGACCGAGACAAAGAGCCCGACTACGCGGCGAACTCCGAAATCACTGCTGACCTGCACGCCGCGATGCGTGCATACCCGGGCCGGCTGTCGTTTCTGTCCGCGGCCGAACCGCAGTTCATCGCGGAAAGCCTTGCTCTGCTCGAAAAGCGCCCCGACCTCATCGGCCCGGCCGATCTGGACCGCGCATGCCGCGAGTGGCAGGTCCTGGAACCTCTCGTGCGCTCCCGCACAGCATTCGAAAAGGCATTCCCAGGGATCGACCTCCAGCCCATCCACGGCGACTCCCCGCCCGCGAACATCTTCTGCGGGGTGCACGGGAACCTCTACGCCGACTTCGAGCTGGTCACGCTGGGCCCCGTCGAGTGGGACCTGGCCGCTCTAGGACCCGTCCTCGAATCCGCATACAACCGCGGCGCGCAGCGCAACGGTATGCGGCCATTGAACGAGGACGTCCTGCGCTTCGTGAACGCCGTGGGGATGCTGCGGGTCATTGCCTCCCTCGCACTCGTGCCGCAACTTCCTTCGTTGGTGGAGTACTTGCAGTCGGCCGTCGACCAATGGCAGACGATGCCGTTCGCCGGCGGCATGGCCGAATGACACCGGCAATGGGGGCCCGCAGCGGAACAACTCTCCAGCCACGCAATCTTCATCGGCGCACGCTCAAGCCCCCTTTGGCACAGGACGGCTGTAGCTGAGCACCCGGCCTGTCGGGTGAGCGCCTGAGCCGGCCGTCCAGGTGCTTCGGCCAGCGGGCACGGCAGCGGTGGTCGGTTCGAAGGCTTCAGCGTTTCAGTCTTGCCCGACCCGCGTTGTGAACGGAATCACAGCGGAGGGCTGTCACGGTTTTCTGGTGCGGGGTGTCTCGATGTGCATCCGAAGAAGGGGGCTGGGTGTGATGCCGGGATGCCAACGCGTGGTCGTGGTCGTGATGGTGCGAGCCGTCAGTCCGGGATGCCGAGGGGGTGTGATCCAGACTTCCCGGCTCAGCGGCGGCACTCCGGCCGAGCCCCCGGTCGCCGGACGCACTGCGGCGGTGGCCAAGGAGCCCGTCCGCCAGTCCATGGCTTGGCCACTGCACACCGGCCGCCGCACCAGGGAACGGGTTTGGGCCGGCCGTGGCTGAGGATGTTTTCACCGAGCACCGCCCACTGCTGTTCACCATCGCCTACGAGATGCTGGGCAGCGCCGCCGATGCCGAGGACGTGCTGCAGGAGAGCTATCTGCGGTGGAGCGCGGTCGATCCGGCCGCGGTCGAGCATCCGCGCGCCTATCTGGTGCGCGTGGTGACCCGGCAGGCCCTCAACCACCTGCGCACGGTCAGGGCACGGCGCGAGGACTACGTCGGCCCGTGGCTGCCCGAGCCGATCCGCACCGCGCCCGACGTGAGCGACGACACGATCCTGGCCGAGTCGGTGTCGATGGCCATGATGCTCGTCCTGGAGACGCTGAACCCGACCGAGCGTGCGGTGTTCGTGCTGCACGAGGTGTTCGGCTACACCCACGGCGAGATCGCCGCCTGCATCGGCAAGACCGAGGTCACCGTCCGACAGATCGCCCACCGCGCACGCCGGCACGTCCACGCGCGGCGCCGTCGCTTCGAGCCCGACTCGGAGGCCGCCCGGGGGATCGTCGAGCAGTTCCTGCTCGCGGCGACGACGGGACAAGTCAAGCCGCTGATAGACCTGTTGGCGCCCGATGTCATACAGATCTCCGACGGCGGCGGGAAGGCAGTCGCCGCCCGCAGGCCGGTCATCGGCCGCGACGACGTCGCCCGCTTCGTCCTCGGCGTGATCCGCACCGCCACCACCACGACGACCCGAATCGAGCACGCCACATACAACGGCATGCCCGCCGCACGCTTCCTCACCGACGGCGCACTCGACTGGCTGGTGGTTTTCGAGATCGAGGGCGGACAGATCACCGGTCTCTACGGCATGCGCAACCCGGACAAGCTGCACCGCTCCGAGACGGTCCACCCACTCGACAGAGGAGAAACCTGCCATGGAAACCATGACCGTTGAACGCGTCATCGACGCCCCGATCGACGAGGTGTTCACCTGGCTCACCACGACCACTCACTACACGAGCTCGCCCCTGGTGCTGCGCTGCCGCCTGACCCGACACGGCGAGGCCGCTCCCTACGGCGTCGGCGCCGTGCGCAGTCACCTCTGGCTGATCGGCTGGTTCCGGGAACGCATCACCCACTACGACCCGCCGCACGCCACCGAGTACGTCGTCGAGCGCAGCCTGCCGCCGTCCCGGCACGAACTCGGCCGCATGACGTTCACCGAGGTCGAGGGCGGCACCCACGTGCGCTGGACCACCCGCGCCGAGATCCCCGTCCCGGTGCTCGGCGCCGTACTCACGCGATTCCTCGCACGACCGGTCATCACCCGCACCTTCCGTAACATTCTTGACGCTGCCAACTCGGCGCTGGCTCCGCACCCTCAGTCGGAAACGGGCCCCGGTCGCTGCCGGGCATGACGACCGCGCACTTGCCAATGCCCGAGCCCTCGCCAATGACGGCGCGACTCGCCAAGGAGTGGAACCGAGCCCGGTGACTGCCTGGGCGGAACCGGCCGTTCGGCTCGCCGCCGACGCGCGACGTCGCCGTCAACCGATACGGCAACCGCTGGTCGCTCGGGGTGAGGTACGCCGGCACTGTCTGCTGCCCGGTAGCGCCGAGCCCGGATGGCCGGAACGAGTGTGCTGCGCGCTCCTAGTTGGCGAAGCCCGCAACTACGGCGCCCAGCCACACATCCGTGTGACTTGGGTGCTTCAATCGGCCGGTGAACACGACATTTAGCTGGCTGAGCGTCCTGCAGCAGCGTCCCGTACTCTCCGGCTGTGATAGTTCGCTGCGACCAGATCATCAGCCCCACCAGCGGGGAGATCGTGCCAGATCATCCTGGCATACGAATAGGGGAGGAGTATCCGGTTCTGGAGATCACCACCACAGCAGATCGATCCCTCCTGCGTCTTCCAGAGCACGGTTACAACAGGGGACGCAGAGAGAGTCCCGGGCTTTGGGACGCGGCCATGTTCACGGTCGTGGTTGACCGAGTTCCGAACTGCTGGGTTGCCCAGCTGGACGATGGACGGTTGACGCTGGCGCCCCCTGAGTGGCAACGACTCGGATTCTGGGAGGAGTACTTCGACGACGTGCCGCGAGCGGTTGCAGAGTACGACCGTCTAAGAGCCAAAATTCTTGCTCAGGCCTGACCTGCGCCTTGTGAGCAAGAATCCGCTTGATAGGCATGCTCAACTGGCCAACCCCTCACCCGGCTCTGCGTTGCCACATGGCACACCGTGTGAGGCGCGGCGCGCTCAGACAGATCAGTTGTCTGCGCCCGGGACGCCGCGCAGCGCGCCGACGACCTTCTCGCTGGGCACCCCTGGCGGCCGTGAATGCGCTCAGCGGCTGTTCGTTGGGGCGAATCTCGTTTGACACGGTGCCTCATGAGAACCCAATCAACTGCGCTCCGCCCTAGCGATCTCGTACACGGTCAGATCTCGTCCGGGCCGCCGTTTCTCATGGTCAGGGCCCTCCGCTGGTCACGAGTCGTCCCAGGTGCTGCAGTGAGGCACCTTGCCAGTACTCGGTATGTGCGGGGAGCGGGCTGTCGGTGTCGGGGAAAGAGCCGTCGTCCACGTCAAATGTGTTGCCGCCGAAGTCGCTCTCGACCGGGTCGTTGCCGTGCACCGGCGTCTGGTCGATGAGTCGTTTGCTGCTGTGCCGGCCCACACGTGCGACGGGTCGAGTCCCAATTCACCGGTGTGGTCCACGCCTACCCCTGGGCATCCGACGAAGACGGCCTGGTCGACGGGGGGAACGTCGTCAACGGTGAGTGCCTTGCCGGACACGAGGGAGCCGTAGCTGTGTCCGAGCAGTGTTGCGTGCTCCATGGTTCCCTGGTGTGTGGCGTTCATGCCGTTGAGGGAACCGGTCGAGGGGTTTGGCGGCAGGCTCTGCCCGGTCGGCGCTTGCGGCGTCCGCGAGTCCTGGCAGCGCGTCATAGCCGAACAATGCGATGGACGCGGTCTGTTGTCCGGGAGCCGTGTTGTCGGCTGTCGACCAGAGCTTGTCGGCACGCGCTATTTCCTCGTGCATGCCGGCCATGTTCGTTCAGCATCATCGGCCCCTGGACCGGACGTTGCTGCCATCTTCCCGATCAGGCCCCCTGTCCCCTAAGACGCCGCGGCAGTTGCCGCCGGTGTTCGGGCCGGCCTGGCCCACGGTTTACCGACGCTTCGCTGACCCTGTCGCTGGGCATTTCCGGTGCCAACATGCACGACAGCCTCGGCCTGAAGCCACTGGCGCGGGGGATCCCGCCCGTCCGCTCCCGACGCGGCCCACGTCATCAGCGCCCAGTCAAGCTCCATACGGACAAGGGCTACGACTACGACCACCTGCGCAGATGACTCCGTAAGAGGGGCATCCGCCGCCGCATTGCCGTACGGCGGCTGGACCTCGTAAGCACATGCACCGAGGGCCGCACCCCAGCCCGGGTGCGGCCCTCAATCGCTGCTTGTGCCCGATGTGCTCGCGGCCGGCGTCCTGCGATCACCCGCCCCACTGCCCGGCGGGGAGCTTGCCCGCCGTGGTTGGCACCGAACGCTGGCAGAGGACCCATAAGCCATCACCGACACCAAAGGAAACGGTGTCTAAACGGGAATGACGAGATGAAGTGCGCCCGGCATCTCCTTCGGCCCGATGGTTGTGGTGTGTTGGTGTCCCCGGCCTAGCTCGGCTGTGTGGCGCCCTGAGCCCAGTCCGGTGTCCAGGTCCCGTTGTCGGGGCGGCCGGGGTAGGCAGAGGTGAGGTGGTTTCGCAGTGCGGTGAGGGCGGGGTGCGGGTTGTCGGTGCGCCAGATCAGTGAGTGCGGGTAGACCGGGGTCGGGTCGTGCAGGGGGATGCGTCGCAGGTCGTGGCCGGCAGGCCAGACCAGCGGAGTTTGCTCGCTGACGAAGGTCGCCAGTGTTGAGGAGGCCGCGATCGTGTCGAGGAGGGGCTCGATACCGAAGTTGGGGCCGACCGCGTCGATGGTGAGACCGAACGTGGCGGCGAGTTCGTCATAGTAGGCGGCCCACTCGGTGCCGGGCAGGTTGCCGGGCATCCAGATCCGGCGCCCGGCGAGCTGGGCGGGAGTGATCGCGCGGGCGGCGGCGAACTCGTGGGCCGGTCCGGTGAACAGGTGGAGCGGTTCGTCGTAGACCGGGGTGGCCTCGATGCCGTCGGGGAGCTGCCGGCCCGGCATGGTCACGGCGCGGAAGGTCGCGTCGATCGTCCCGGACCGGACGGCGGCGATGGCCGTGTCGGAGTCGAACAGGGTCACGACATCGAGATCGGTCTCGGGATGCGCGCGGTGGAAGTCACGCAGCAGACCCGCCACCGAAACCTGGCGGCCGATCACATCGACGCGCAACGCCCTGCGCCCTGGCCGCACGGAGGCGGCTGCCCGTTCCTCGGCTTGCAGGAGAGCCCGGGCGTAAGGCAGGAACGCCTGTCCGTCGATGGTCAGCCGGGCTCCGCGGGCCGTACGGCTGAACAGCTGCACACCGAGGTCCTTCTCCAGCACGGCGATGCGCTTGGATACGGCCTGTGGGGTGATCGACAAGTTGGCGGCGGCTTCTTGGAACTGTCCCGCGTCGACGGCGGTGACGAAGGTGCGCACGGCGATGAGGTCCACGCTGACCATCCTAGGTGGACAACCAATCGTTGACTGCGGGCGGCGAAATGGTTGTTTGATTCCCGTAGGCCGCGCTGGCTTTGATGTCTCTGGTCAACCTGTGGTTTCGCAAGCAGTGCGGCAGGAGGCGTGCTGCCCGGCTGCCGGGTGGCTGCCGGGCCTGCGCGGCCAAGGGCTCGGACTGACCACGTGCACGGGCGGTGCGACCCCTTGGCCGCTCCGTCGGCGCGACCGCATCGCGACGAGCCGAGCCGAGCCGCTCAGCCATCTGCCGATGCCGATGCTGATGCCTGTGCGGTCGGCCACCACAAGGCACCATCGCGTCCCTGGCCGGGATGGATGGGGCTCCCTACTCACCCCGGAGGCGACCCACACGTGCCGGATTCCTTCGTTCACCTGCACAATCACACCGAATACTCGATGCTGGACGGCGCACAGAAGATGAAGCCGATGTTCGCCGAGGTGGCCCGGCAGGAGATGCCCGCGATCGCCATGAGCGATCACGGCAACATGTTCGGTGCCTACGAGTTCGCGCAGGTCGCGAAGGGCTTCGAGGGGATCAGGCCGATCATCGGCATCGAGGCGTACATGGCGCCTTCCTCTCGGTTCGTCCGCAAGCAGGAGTTCTGGGGGCCGGGAGGCCGTCGCGCCACGAACGCGGACGGTGAGGGGTCGAAGGACGTCTCCGGTGGCGGCCGCTTCACTCACATGACCATGTGGGCGCGCAACAGCCAGGGCCTGCGGAACCTGTTCTGGCTCAGCACGCAGGCCAGCTATGAGGGTCAGTTCCCTGCCGGAAAGCCGCGCATGGACCGGGAGTTGATCGCCGAGCGGCCGGACGGCGTCATCGCCACCACCGGCTGCCCCTCGGGCGAGATCCAGACCCGCCTGCGGCTGAACCAGTATGACGAGGCGAAGGCTGCTGCCGCGGCCTACCAGGAGATCTTCGGCCGCGAGAACTACTTCCTGGAGCTGATGGACCACGGCCTGGACATCGAGCGTGAGGTCCGTGAGGGCCTGCTGCGCCTGGCCAAGGAACTGAACATCCCCCTCCTGGCCACCAATGACGCGCACTACGTCACCGAGGACCAGGCCGACGCCCACGACAGCCTGCTGTGCATCGGCGTCGGCAAGAACAAGGACGACCCGGGCCGCTTCCGGTTCAACGGCTCCGGCTACTACCTCAAGAGCGCCGCCGAGATGCGCAGCCTGTTCTCGGAGCTTCCGGAAGCCTGCGACAACACCCTGCTGATCGCCGAGCGCATCGAGCCCTACGACGAGGTCTTCGACTACGTCGACGAGATGCCGCGGTTCCCGGACGTGCCCGACGGTGAAACGCAGGAGTCGTGGCTGCGCAAGGAAGTCCTCAAGGGGCTGACGATGCGCTACGGGGACCCGGTTCCCCCGCACATCGTGGACCGCTTCGAGACCGAGATGTCGGTCATCGGCCCCATGGGCTTCAGCTCCTACTTCCTCGTCGTGGCGGACATCTGCCGCCACGCCCGGGACAACAAGATCCCGCTCGGCCCGGGCCGGGGCTCGGCCACCGGCTCGATCGTCGCCTACGCCACCCGCATCACCGAGCTGTGCCCCCTGGAGCACGGCCTGCTGTTCGAGCGGTTCCTGAACCCCGAGCGCATCAACCCGCCGGATGTGGACCTCGACTTCGACGACCGTCAGCGCGACCGGATGGTCCGCTACGTCACCGAGAAGTACGGCGAGGAGTACACCGCCATGGTGAATACGTTCGGCAAGATCAAGGCCAAGAACGCGATCAAGGACTCCTCACGCATCCTCGGCTACCCGTACGCCCACGGCGAGCGGATCACCAAAGCTCTCCCGCCGGACCACAACGGCAAGTCCGCCCCGCTGGCCGCCGTCTTCGACTCCTCCCATGAGCGGTATGGCGAGGCCGGCGAGATCCGGCAGATGTATGGCAACGAGCAGGATGTGAAGCGGGTCATCGACACCGCCCGCGGAGTGGAGGGCCTCACCCGCGGCACCGGTGTGCATGCCGCGGCGGTGATCCTGTCCAAGACGATGCTCACCGACCGCATCCCGCTGCACATGCGTGCCTCGGACGGGGTGAAGATCACCGGCTTCGACTACCCGTCCTGCGAAGACATGGGTCTGATCAAGATGGACTTCCTGGGGCTGCGGAACCTGGGCGTCATCGACCAGGCCATCGAGAACATCCGCGAGAACCGGGGAATCAGCCTCGCCACCGTAGACCCCCTGGACGGCGACCCGTCCACCGTCGTCATCCCCCTGGACGACACCAAGACCTACCGGCTGCTGGCCGAGGGCAACACCTTCGGCGTCTTCCAGCTCGACGGCGGCGGGATGCGCGTACTGCTGAAGCAGATGGAACCCACCCGGTTCGAGGACATCGCCGCGGTCAACGCCCTCTACCGGCCCGGCCCCATGGCGGCCAACGCCCACACCAACTACGCCCACCGCAAGACCGGCCGCCAGGACATCACCCCCATCCACCCCGAGCTGCGCGACGCCCTGGAGCCCATCCTCGGCAACACCTTCCATCTGCTCGTCTACCAGGAGCAGATCATGGCCATCGCCCGGGAACTGGCCGGGTACACCCTCGGCGGCGCCGACCTGCTGCGCCGTGCGATGGGCAAGAAGAAACCGGAGGTGCTGGCCGCGGAGTGGGACAAGTTCCACGACGGCATGCGGGGCAACGGGTACAGCGAGGAAGCCGTCAAAGCCCTGTGGGACGTCATGCTCCCGTTCTCCGGCTATGCCTTCAACAAGTCCCACACCGCGGGCTACGGCCTCGTCTCGTACTGGACCGCCTACCTCAAGGCCAACTACCCGGCCGAGTACATGGCCGCCCTGCTCACCTCGGTCGGCGACGACAAGGACAAGGCCGCGATCTACCTCGCCGACGCCCGTAAAAACGGCGTCCGCGTCCTCCAGCCCGACGTGAACGAGTCCGTCGCCGAGTTCACCGCCATCGGCGACGACGTACGGTTCGGGCTGCGGTCCGTACGCAACGTCGGCGACAACGTCATCGAGGCCATCGTCGAGGCCCGCCGCCGGGAAGGGAAATTCACCTCCTTCTCCGACTTCCTCGACAAGGCCGGCCTGCCCGCACTGAACAAACGAGCTGTGGAGTCCCTGATCAAAGCCGGCACCTTCGACTCCCTGGAGCACTCCCGCAAGGGCCTCACCGCCATCCACGAGGACGCCATCGACGCGGTCATCCCCGTGAAGAAGGCGGCAAGCTTCGGGCAGGACGACCTCTTCGCCGACCTGGGCGGCGAGGGAAGCAGCGCTGCGCCCTTCGGTCTCGACTTCCCCATCGACGACACCGAGTGGCCCCGCAGACAGCTCCTGGCGACCGAACGCGACATGCTCGGCCTCTACGTCTCCGCCCACCCGCTGGACGGCGCCGAGCACATCCTCTCCGGCGCACGGGACTGCTCCATCGCCGAACTGCTCGCCTCCGGCCGCACCACCGGGGACGTACAGCTCTCCGGACTGATCACCGGCATCCAGCTCAAGATGACCAAACAGGGCAACGCCTGGGCCATCGTGAACCTCGCGGACCGTGATGCCGGCATCGAGGTCCTCTTCTTCCCCGCCGCCTACCAGCTCGTGCAGCACGCGCTGGCCGAAGACAACGTCATCTCCGTCAAGGGCAAGATCGAGGACCGGGACGGAACCGTGAACGTCTTCGGCAGAGAACTCGCGGTACTGGACGTCTCCTCCGCCGAACACGGCGGCAGACCCCCCGTGCGGCTTGCCCTCCCCGCCCACCGGATCACCGAACAGTCCGTCAGAGAACTCAAGCGTATCCTCGCGGACCACCCGGGCGACAGCCCCGTCCACCTCAGCGTCCGCGGCGCACGCAAGACGACCGTGTACGCCCTGCAGGCCAAGGTGGACGCCATCACCATCGCATCCGACGTGAAGGGCACGTTCGGAGCTGACGCGTGGACGGGGCTGGCGTGATCCGGGGGCCGGTGAGAGTGAAGCGTTCGGCAAGCCCGTTCATGACTGGCCGAACGCCGTGCGCGATCGTGACGTCGTACGCGACCGCGACGCCGTAGGCGACCGTGACGCCGCGGGGGTCGCGGTGTCGCGGGGCTCGCGGGGGAGGAGAGCGCAGCACCGCGGGTAGCAAGGGAGTGGGTACCCGGCGTCAGTTCGCACTGTCACGGGTTCCGTCGGAGCAGCAGCCGCTCTTCGCGCCGGCGACGGTGTCGAGGCGGCAGAAGCACGACGCCTCGACGGGGACGTCCGCGAGTGCGGTGGCCACGGTGAGTTGCTGGGCGACGATGCGGGCTTCTCCCGTCCTGCCGAGCTGCACGAGGCATTCGTGGAAGCCGTGGAGGGCCCAGACGTTTCCGGGATGCTGCAACGGCCTGGGCAGGGTGTTGTCGAGCCCGAGGTCGGCCCGGTAGACGGCCTCGGCCTCTTCGACCCTGCCCTGTTCCAGCAGGAGCGCCCCGTAGGCGTGGCGGGTCGGCTGCATCCAGCCCCACGGTTCGTCGTAGGGCAGGTTGTCGTCGAGCTCGATGGAGCGCTCCAGGGCGGCAAACGCTGCGTCGTACTCGCCCTTGCGGTACGCGAGTTCGCCGTCGAGCATGGCGGAGGCGAGCGCCAGGATGTCCCGGCACGTGTTGTTGAACAGCATCCGCGTCTCGGGAACCCGCTCGGCCGCGCGGCGGAACAGCTCTCGCTCGGCCTCGGCCTCGACGGTCGCCCCCGTGGCGGAATACGCCACTCCGCGCGCGTAGTGCAGCATCGCCGTGGTGACGCAGTACAGCTCCCGGTCGGCGGGCATCGGCAGCGCGAGGAGGTCTGTCCACCGGCCGAAGCGGATCAGCACATGCACCCGCATGGCGAGAAAGCCCTCCAGCCAGTCGGCCATCGGCGGGCTCTCCACGCGCAGCAGCTCCTCGGGGATGGACGCCTCGAGTTGCGCGACCGTCTCCAGTGCCGTCCTGGACTGGCCGAGGAACATCGCACCGTAGATCTTGAAGTGGTAGTTGTGCGAGCGGTACAGCGTGTAGAAGTTCATCGCGCCGGCCCGCCGCAGGTACTTCTCATCGGCCCTGATCGCGTCGCTGTTGCCCGACACGACCCGTCGGTAGTCCCCGCACAGCACATCGAGATGTGAGGGCATGTGCTGCAGGTGCCCCGCGTCCGGGACCAGCCCTCGCAGCCGGTCGGCGACCGACAGAGCCTTCTCCGGCGTCGGCGACATCTCCATCAGGTGGATGTACATGTGGAGTGTGCCCGGGTGATCGCTGCCGGCCGCGGTGAGCAACGCGCGTTCGAGGACCGCCTTCGCCTCCAGTGTGCGCGCGTCGCCGGCGGGTTCGCCCGTGCGCAGGTCCCACAGCTGCCACGGGGTGAGGTTCATCAACGCGTCGGCGTAGAGGGTGGCGACGTCCAGGTCGTCGGGTGCGAGTTCGTATACGGCGCGCATGGCCACGGCATAGGGCTCGTTCCAGACGGAACAGTCCTCCACGGCGCACGAGGCGGGGTAGCGCTCGCGCAGTGCCGCGATGAGCGCGCGCTCGGTTGGCGTGGCCACGTCACACAGCTCATGGGCCCGTTCGACGGCGGCATGCGCCCGTTCCACCGTGCGTTGCAGATCGGCGTCGTCGAAGAAGTCCCAGGGCTTGTTGTAATTGGGGCCCAGGGCGTACGCGATGCCCCAATACGCCATGGCGCAGCCGGGATCCGCTGCCGCCGCCGATTCGAAGCAGGTGACGGCCTCTTCGTGGTTGAACCCGTAGCTCCAGGCGAGGCCACGGTTGAACCAGAGCTGTGCTTCCGGCGAACGTGTCGATACGGGCCGGGTGAAGGTCCCGAGGTCGAAGTAGTCCATGAGGATCTCCTGCAGAGGGATGTGAACTCGACGATAGTCGGCGCTCAGTGCATAGGTGCCGATTGGCTTTGTTCACTTCTGGCGCCTCACGCCGCCCCCACATTCACTCGAATGGGCTTTATCTCTGAGGGGTGATTTTAGCGATGGCGAGGCAAGCGTTCCTCTTTTGAGGATGGGGATGGCGTTATACGCCTCCGCGATCCGCCCCACGCCGATGATTTCGAGGGCGGTGGCTATGCACCCGAAGAGCTATACCCCTGCAGGGACCTTCTGCCGAAAGCATCGAAGAAGTGAGCGAGATGTTCGGCCGCGGCTTGGTGCTGATCGGCCAGATTGCCGGACAACCTCTACCAGATCGTGCTGCGCGGAGGTGGACCACGCGGGAGCCGTGGACGTCAGCCTGATCGATCTGACGGCCCACTGCGTCTTGGACACCGGCCTGGCTTGCTTTCCCGCGCTCGAGCCCTGACAGCACGAGACCCCGGGTTCATAACGGCCCGGGGTCTACGCGTACTCGTGTGTTCGGCCGACTCAACCACCATCCGCGGCTACTGGAGCCCAGGGATCCGATTCGAGATCAGAGCCGTTGTAGCGCCGCCGGCCCATATTGGGCACGGCGGACATCAGGACGGTCCGTACGCTGCTCATCCCGTGCACATTCCAGTCGTTCTCCTGGCACTTGCATTCCTTCTCAAGCCGGAGCTCTTGCGGGAATACGGGCATGGCCTCGCTTTGCGTCGTCCACGATCCACGCGATGTCGGGAAGGTGCCACACCGTCTGCGGCACATTCACATGCCGGACGCGGGATTTTCAGCGATTCATGGCCGCCCAGAACTCCTCGAACGACATCTGGCGATCGTTGTCGGTGTCGAGCGAGTCGATCAGTGCCTGGGCCTCCGACTCGGTGATCTCCGAGCCCTCCAACTCCGCCACGACCTTCCGGTATTCGTCCGCGGTGACCAGGCCGTCCCCGTCGATGTCATAGCGCTCGAAGACCTTCCGCGCCGCCGTCTCCATGATGTCTGCCATGTGCTCCGCCCTTCTGCGATCTTCGCTGACGGGCCCAGATTATCCGTCCGCCCAGAGCGACGAGGGCGCGGCCCAACCTGCCTGGCTGTTGCGGGCCGAACTCGTTCCAGGGCTCATGCCTCCACCGCGACCGCGACGCAAGAGGCCGCTGATGAGAACCCACCGGCGGCGATGTCGTCTCTCCGCCGGTGGAAGCACCGCGGAAGACCCGTGTCAGGACATCAACTCGCCCCATCGGTACGGGCATGGCCCGTCGTCATGCCCATACGCCGACGCGCCTGTCCCGGCGCGTGGCGCCCCTTGTGCTGAGCGTCTGCTCAGCCTTCGGCCCAGGCTTCTTCTTCCGCGCGGGCGGCGTCGTACGCCTGACGGGCGGCGGACACGGCCGGGAGGTGTGCTGCGGACCAGTCCGTGATGGCGCTGAAGAGCGGCGTCAGGGTGCGGTCCAGGCCGCTGATCTCGTACTCGACCCGCGGGGGAATCTCGGCGTGGTACGTGCGGATGACCAGGCCGTCGCGTTCGAGGACCCACAGGATCGGCGTGGTCCAGCGACTGAACACCAGGTCGATCACCGGGTTGATCGGGCACACCTGCGCCACGGCGTCGGTCACCGTTCCACGCCACTATGTCGAAGAAACTAGCGTTGGTGTGTGCACGGGGGACCGGTCACCCCGGCGTCGCTGACGGGCAGCCGACCGCGCCGGCATCGCTCCCGGCGCGGCCGTCGGCCCGGCTTCTGGGCCAGCGCCGAACAGCCCGCGGGCGCGAACCTGACATGGCTTCCTGGCGTACGCGGAGCAGTGCTGGCGCTGCGGCGAGCTGTGCGGTGGCGGGGCTGTCTGAATGGTTGCTCGGCCCGGCGGGCGGTAGAGCGTCCGGGTTCTGGTTGCATGGATCCGAAGTTCGCAAGTGCGCAAGTGCGCAAGTGCGCAAGTGCGCAAGTTCGGGTGAGGAAGGGTGAGGTGACGTGGGGGCGCAAGGTCAGGATCGCTGGACGCGGTCGGGGGTCAGGCTGCGCCGCGTCTCGCAGCGAGAGGGGCGGTGGAACTGGCTGTTTGTCCCCGGCGGCCCTGGTCTGGGATCCGAGTCCGTGCTGGGGTTGGCCCGTGCGGCCGACGTGCCGGGCACGGTATGGCTGGTCGACCTGCCAGGAGACGGTTCCAACCGCGGCATGCCGGAAGTGCCTGACCACCCCTACGAGCGGTGGCCAGACGTGCTCGCCGAAGCGGCCCAGGCACTGGACGAGGTGGTCATGGTGGGCCACTCCACCGGTGGGATGTTCATCCTCTCCGTCCCCGAGCTGGAAGAGCAGCTTGTCGGAATGGTCCTGGTCAGCAGCGCTCCGCACGCCGGCTGGCGCCCGTCCTTCGCCCGGTGGGCCGAAGCCCATCCGATCCGCGGCCTGGACACGGCAGCCGGGGACTACGCCCGGGACCCGAACGACGAGACCCTGCGCACGCTCACCCTCGCCGCCGCGCCATGGAACTTCACACCCGAGGGACTGGCCGCGGGTCGCGCCGCACTGGAAGACCTCGCCTACTGTCATGACGCGGTGGCCTGGGCCGACGCCCACTTCGACGACACCTACCAAGCCCGTTGGAAGCCGCACAACAGGCTTCCGGCGCTGATCGTCAGCGGCGCCGAAGATCACGTGGTCGACCAGCGTCTCTGGCAGGACGACGACGCCTTCGACCAGCCCCGCGTCCTGCAACGCACGATCGACGGTGCCGGCCACTTTCCCTGGATCGAGAACCCGCAGGCGGTCCGTAAGGCCTTCGCCGACCTGACCGATCTCCTGGACGGCGACACTCGATAGCCGTCCGTTGCCACCTGCTCGGTCACCGGCAGCTTCATAGCCTGACCCTTTGCAATCGGCGAGTTCGACGGAGAGGAAGCGTCCGGTCTTTGGGGCGTATTCGCGGGTACCGAGGCGCGTGAGGCCAGCGTCGTCGGTGCCGCCGACGTAGCCCTTGGAGCCGGGCCAGGTAGTCGGCTTGGTGCCGTAGTGGTCGGCGAGGGCGACGGCGTAGCTGCCGTCGTCGGCCAGGACGACTTGGTGGCCGCTGCCGAGGGGATCTAGCGGGTGGCTTTGGGGTTGTCTTCGGGGCCTTTGCGGAGGGCGAGTTCGGTGTGGTCGCCGAGGGTGAGTGTGGTGGGGTTGCCGGCGGAAAGGGACGACGTCGGACTTCTGGGAATTGCCCGTGGGCGCCGTCGGAGTCCAATTCGTCGCCGCCGCGCTAGTGCCGCATCAGCCGTCGTTCGCCCTGGTGCGATATCGCTCCCCAGCCCGTCGGTCGGTAGGCCTCAGCTGCCACAGTTGGGGGATGAACGGAAACTTCTTGGCCTGACACCATGACCAGTTGACTGCGTGGCTGAGGGACGGAGAGGCCGAAAGCCTCAACGCATTCCTGGGCGCACACCACGAGTCCTTCGTGCTCGTGACGACCGATGGAGCGATCCTCGACCTTGAGACGCTACGAGAATCCCTGCGTAGTGCGGGCGGCAGCCAGCCTGGCTTGTCGATCCAGGTCGAGGAAGTCACCAGTATCACCCCCGAGGTGTACCGGTTCCTGGAGCGCCACATCGTGGACGGCTCCGTCGTCGGCGTGCGGGTGGTGACTGCCGTAATGGAGGACGGGTTGCTGCTCAGCGTGCAGGAGACCGCCCGTCGGTAGTGGAACCAGCGGACGTCACGCTTCAGCGTTATCGATCTCGCGTGGCGCGTACTCGTTCTACCACCCGCATTGCCTGCAACACCTCGCCGCCCGAGCCGGCATCCGAACGGCACGTCACGTCGCAGCAGGGCAAACATTGCCTGATACGGCGCTAGCTCTCGACATCCTTGAGCGGGCCCCATGCGTGATTTGTCGGTAATCCCTTGGCGCGCCTGGATGCGTGTAGAGGGCGTCGCATTGGGGCTGATGGGCGCGGGGGAGTGTGCGCCTGGCTTGATGGGGTTGTGTATATGTCCGTGTTTTGTAACACCAAACCGGATTTCTTCCGTCAAGGCATGACGGGCGGTCACTGTGTGGGGGCCCGGTCAAACCGGCCGGGTATCCGGTTTCCGGCGCCCCGCTGTGGCGTCGTATCCAGGGGGTTTTCGTGTCCCGTAACGCTTCACGTATCGCCGCCGCGGTCCTCGGCTCTGCGGCTCTCGCGGCCACTGCTGTCCTCCCGGCCGCCGCGGCCGGCCACGGCCACGGCCACCACGCTCCGGCCCCGCACCACCACCGCTCGGCGGTGAGTCTCGGAGCGATCCAGTACGACAGCCCCGGGCGCGACGACCACTCCAACCGGAGCCTGAACGCGGAATATGTGACGGTGAAGAACACCGGTCACCACGCGGTCAACCTCCGTGGCTGGACCCTGTCCGACCGCTCCGGGCAGACCTACCGCTTCGGCAATGTGCGCCTGAAGGGCCACAGTCAGGTCCGTGTCCACACCGGCATTGGACGCGACAACCGCTGGGACCTCTACCAGGACCGCCGCACCTACGTGTGGGACAACAACGACACCGCCATCCTGCGCAACGATCACCGCCGCATCGTCGACTTCGAAAGCTGGGGCCGCCACGGCGGGCACCACGGTCACTGGGGTCACAGCCACTGACCTCCCAACCGGCCGGTGAGGCTTGATGCCGTCTCACCAGCCACCCACGGTGCGCCGCAGGTTCCTGCCCTGCGGCGCACTGCCATGTCCCTGTGCCGCGCTTGCAGCGGGAATCCGCTGTACCCAACTCCACGTGCTGCGCCCGCTCGTACTCCACGTCGCTGCTCTAGCCCGCCCCTCATGCGACGAGCTGACGCGGAGTGCCGGGCGCACGTAGACGACAGCCTGCAGCCGACGTGGCGAGGTGCTCACCAGGTCGGAGAGGCACCCGCACTGCGCGATGGCCTGGCGGCGCTATTCCGTACCTCCGGGCCTGAGTTGTCAGAAGTGCACGCAGACGGCTGAGTTGTCCTGGCACCAGCCGCTGGGTGGGTGGTCCATCTCGTAGAAGCCATGCACCAGCCTGATGAGCACCGCGATGGAGATCGCGAGGCAGGCACCCAGTCCCACCCAGAGGGCGATCTTCTTGACCCGGCGACGGTCGGCGGTCCTTGAAGCGGGCCTCGGCGGCTTGGGCGGTGACGCCTTCGAGGTATTCGGGGTATTCGGGGCGTGAGGGTGCCCGCCGGTATGGCGGCCGGCGTAGCGAAGACTCATACCGAGGTCCGCATCTGCCCCGAGCTGCCTTGCACATCGAAGTCGCAGTCCAGGCCTGCCAAGTTGAGTCGTATTCTCTGCCTGGTAGGGACTGGGCGACCGCGACGCCCATGCGGCTATCGGCGTCGATGACGACCTGGTGGACGGTGGCGTAGCGATAGTTCTTCGACTGCTCGGCCACCCCGAGCGGTCGCGGATGGGCACCAAGGGGCCGTCCACGATGAGCACGGTGTCCCTGCGGAACCGGGAACCGTTTGCGTGGCTGGAGCGCGAGAAGCGGCCCGAGGTGGTCGATGACTCGGTCGATCGCGGACTTCGAGATACCGATCAGCGGACCTAGCTGACATAGCGTCAAGTTCGTGCGTTAATACGCCGCGACCAGCAATATGCGATCTTCGATCGGAAGCTCCCACGGTCGCCCTCGTCGAGCCTTGCTCGTCCGTGGAAGCGGGTAGCCCTGCCTGCTCTGCTGGTCAGCCGACCTCCTAGACTGCCGTCGTCTCAAAGTTTGATCGGAGCACGACATGCGTCGCCTTATCCTCGCCCCCGTCCTCGTGGCAGTTGCCGCCCTCGCACTCGCCGGGTGCGCGCAGGACTTTGGTCAAGGCCCTGAGGGCCGGGTCACTGACAAGTCCAAGGACGGGAAGAAGTTCTACCTGGTCGTCGATCCCAAGAAGGAGGGGAAGGCGAAGAAGTTCCGGGTCAGCAAGTACGACTACCACGACTGCTACCGGGGCTCGAAGTACCCCAAGTGCATCGACGATTAGCCCGCATAGCCCTCCCTAACTCAGCCACGTCCTCCAGAAGTTCGAGGGGGGCAGCAGCCACCGGTGCGCTCACCACCTCGTCCGTCTGTCCGTGGGGCAAGCCTGAGGAAGCCACGGCGGCGTATACCCGGCCGGCCGTCTGTAGCGGCCGGTCCGGGGCCGTACCCCCTGTCGTAAAGGAGCGCACTGGCGGCGTCTCCCGTGCATTCAGAACCTCACTTGTGGATCTGTGTAATGCCCACGCCTACGTGCAAGTGGGGCGGCGCTGAGCCCACTCCGCGTACTACACCCGCTTGACTCCACGTTGGTGCTCTCGCAGTCGATGGCGAGTTGGCGCAGAGGCCATTGACGTAAGCCGGACGGCGGACGGCGGGCAGCGGGCAGCGGACGGCGGGCAGCGGTCCGCTGGGAAGCACCGGAGCAGCAGGCCTCAACGAGCAGCACCATGCGGTCGATAAGGACGCCTTCACAAAGGCGGTCGACTCCGGCTCGGATCACTGGGCGGAGACCTTGTGGACGGTGGTGTCGTCGGGGTTCAGTCGTCGTCCGTCCGCAGAGAGCACTTCCAGTGCGCGGAGGCGATGTCCCTGTCGGCGGTCTACCAACTGTGAGTGTGGTTCGCCGGGGGCGAAGAAGTTCTGTTCGCCCCACTGTCGCAGTGCCACGATGACGGGGAAGAGCGCCTTGCCCTTCGGCGTCAGTACGTACTCGCGGTAGGCGCTGCCGTCCGAGGCGGGGACGGATTCGAGGACGCCGCCGGCGACCAGGGTGCGCAGTCGCGCGGTGAGGATGTTCTTCGCCACGCCGAGGCTGCGCTGGAACTCCCCGAAGCGCCGGCTTCCGTCGAAGGCGTCCCGCACGATCAGCAGGGACCACCAGTCGCCGATCGCGTCCACCGACCGGGCGACGGGACATTCGCTGTCGTCGAAGCGCGTCCTGGTCACCATGGCGTCCCTCACGTCCCTCAGTCTCACGATGGTTGCAACATGCTACCTAAAAGGCTACCGTCACCGTCGCCATTGTTGGTAGCAAGATGAAACCAGATGTGCGGAGGGGTGCTGTGCTGATGCCCGGCAAAAGTGAGGCTGTGACGCGACGGACCGAGGCGCGAAGCGGGGAAAGCGGGGAAGGTTCCACGTTCGTCCTGTCCCGTGGCGTCGTCATGCTGTTCGCGGTCGCGTGCGGGGCCGCGGTGGCCAACGTCTACTTCTCCCAGCCGCTCCTGGTGACGATGGGCCACGACCTCGGCATGAGTCCGGCAGTTGTCGGCAGCGTGGTCACCCTCACGCATGTCGGATACGGGCTGGGACTCTTCTTCCTCGTACCGCTGGGCGATGTGGCCGACCGCAGGCGGCTCATCGTGGCCCAGTTACTGCTCCTGGTGATGGCGCTGGCCGTGGTGGCCGCAGCCCACACGGCGGCGATTCTGCTCGTGGGCATGGCCGCGACAGGGCTTCTCGCGGTCGTCACGCAGACGCTGGTGGCCTTCGCGGCATCACTGGCTCCTCCCGCCGGGCGCGGACGGGTCGTCGGTCTGGTCACCAGCGGCGTGGTCATCGGAATCCTGCTCGCCCGCACCGCATCCGGCCTCATGGCCGATCTCGCGGGCTGGCGCTCCGTCTACCTCGCCTCGGCCTCGCTCACCGCTCTGCTCGCCCTGGTCCTGTACCGAGTGCTGCCGCGCCACAGTGACGCTCCCCCGACAACTCTGCGCTACGGACAGCTCCTGCGCTCCACGATCACCCTGTTCGCACGGGAACAACTGCTGCGGCTCCGGGCCCTGTTCGGTCTGCTGGTCTTCGCCGCCTTCAGCACCCTGTGGAGCAGCGTCGCGCTGCCGCTCAGCGAGGCCCCGTACTTCCTGCCCCACAGCGCGATCGGGGCGCTGGGGCTGATCGGTGTCGCCGGCGCCCTGGCCGCGACCGCGGCGGGCCGTCTGAACGACCGCGGACTCTCCCGGCGGACCACCGGCATCGCCCTGACACTGCTCGCCGTCTCGTGGTTGCCCTTGGCCTTCATCCGCAGCTCGCTCTGGGCGCTGGTCGTCGGGGTGATCCTTCTCGACCTCGCCGTGCAGGCGGTCCATGTCACCAACCAGACCCTGATCTACGCGCTGCACCCGGACGCGGGCAGCCGGCTGATCGGTGGATACATGGTCTTCTACTCGATCGGCAGCGCCACCGGCGCCATCGCCGCGACCTCCCTCTACACGGTGGCTGGTTGGGGCGCCGTATGCGCACTGGGCGCCACGTTCAGCTGCCTCGGGCTCGTGCTGTGGGCGTTCACTCGGCACGGCACTCCGGACCCCGCCGCCGAGGTGACCTCTCGCAGCGGAACCTGAGCGTTCTCGCCGAACAAAGGCAGGGGTACGGGGCGGGACGCGGCTGCCCGGCGGTGCACTCAGGTCGCAAAACGTCCACCCATGTGTGCCTCGCCCGTCGAGCACCCGAAAGGTCGGCACGAACCTGGTGGTCGGACGGGGAGGTTCGGCGGCTCGCTTCCACTCGCGCGCAGGGCACCGGGTTGCGGGTGCGTGGCGCTCGGCAATCCGGCTCACTTCCTTCGCAGGTTTCAGATGTGCCGTGGGGGAGACGGCATTGATCGCTTCGCTTCCACTGCTCCCTTGCCGGGCGGGAAGCCAGTGGGCGTGGGCGCAAGCACGCGAGCGCGAGCGGGTGTTGCAGGGGCCTGAAGGGGGCGCGAAGGGCGAGTGATAGATTCTCAACAAGCGTTTATTTTTTGGGAAATCGGCCGTGAAGTCCGGGGCGGGGCCCACACCGTGGCGCCTGCACCGCATCGTGGAGAGCGAGCATCATGCGCATTCTCATCACTGCACAGGCAATCTATTCGCACCTCGCCCCCCTGGTGCTCCCAGTGGCGGAGAGAGCTAAAGAGGCAGGTCATGAGGTAGCCGTCGCCACGGGAGCCGGAGTTGTCCAGCACATCGAGAAGCGCGGACTTACTGCGTTGACGTTGCCCAACGTCCAGTCGATGGGGGAAGCGCTCCAGGGGGGTAGGCTCCGGCCCCCGCCGGGCATGGAGAAGGCCGGTTCCGTGACCGTCGAGCTGTCGCCGGAATTCTTCGCTTCGGCCTTCGTCGGGCACCTTGCCGAGGCCGGCGCCCAAGACCTCCTCGAGGTGGCGCGGAGCTGGCAACCGGACCTGATCCTCCACGAGTCGACGGAGTACGGCGGCTATCTGGCGGCGGAATGCCTCGGCATCCCACACGGCGCTCTGGACATCGCGCCGATGGCGCCCTATGCCCATCCCGTCGTGACGGAGGAACTCAACCGGCAACGCGGGAAGCTCGGCCTGGCACCGGTCAGCGACGCCTGGCACACGTTCCGCGCGTTCCGTGCCGGAGTCGTTCCGGAGGACTTCTACCCCACGGACAGCCGACTGCCCAGCGCCCGCTACTACCAGGTCCCTGCCCAGTCGGCACAGGGTGCCCTCGACCCGGATATCGCCCAACTCTCCACGGACCGGCCGCTCGTCCTCGCCACCCTCGGCTCGAACGCCACCCGGCTTCCTGGCGGCGCTCAGACTCTGCTGGAGACCATCGTCGAGACTCTCGGAGAGCTGCCCGTCACCGGTGTCGTGGCCCTGGGGGCGGACAGCGACCCGCGGCAGTGGGATGGAGCACGCCCCGACAACGTCCATCTGACCTCGTTCGTCCAGCAGGAACTGCTGCTCCGGTCCAGCGATCTGTTCATTACGCATGCTGGATTCAACGGGACCCGGGAGGCGCTGGCAGCCGGAGTCCCTATGGTGGCTGTGCCGTTGTTCGCCGAGCAGTCCCACAATGCGGGCCGGCTGCAGCAGTTGGGCGTCGGGACGCGGATAGACGTCCAGGACGTCACCCGCAATTCGCTGGCCGAGGCGGCGCGCAATGTACTGGAGGACCGCTCCTACCGGTCCCGTGCCCAAGGACTCCAGCGCCGGTCCCATGCTCTGCCGGACCTCAACCGGCTGGTGGAGGACGCAGCGGCGCTGGTCGCCTGAGCCGGCGGCTCTCCTCCGCACACCACCACGGTGACGGATTCGCCGAACCGCTGCCTCTCACTCCGGCCGTTGGGACTCCACCGGCCGGAGTGCAGTAGCGGTGGGAGCCGGCCCTCACCCTGCAACAGCATCGGCTCCTCCCTCTGCGGAGCCTTCCGATCTGCCGTCTCCAAGTGCTCGGCGCCGCCCGGAGGTGCTTGTAGCATCAGGACCGGCACCGGAAAGGAGGCCGACTTGACCTGCGCCGATGCAGTGACGAATGCGCCCGGACAGGCCGTGCATGCGCCCGGACAGGCAGCGCAGCGGAAAGTGGGTCCAGGGGGCCCGGCCGAGGACGCAGCCCTTCCGGAGCGCAAAGGTGAGCGCACACGTCGGCGCATCCTGACGGCCGCACGGCGGAAGTTCGCGGAGGTCGGCTACGAGCGCGCCACCATCCGCGCCATCGCGACCGAAGCTGACGTGGACAAGTCCTCCGTAATCCAGTATTTCGGCAGCAAACAGGACCTGTTCCGCGAGGCCGTCCACTGGCAGATCCCCCACGACGAACTCACCACCAGCGACCCCGGCCAGACGGTGGAGAACCGCCTGCGCAGCATGCTGGACACCTGGGCGGCGGATCCGGACAGCCCCATGGCAGTGCTCCTGCGGACCAGCATGACGAGCGACGAAGCGGCAGAGCTGCTGCGTCGGCATCTCACCGTGCAAGTCACCGATCACATCGCCGCCACCATCGATGCCCCCGACGCGCGACTGCGTGCCGCATTGTTCAGCGCGATCATGATGGGTCTCGCCGCCCAGCGCCATCTGCTGCACCTTCCCGACCTGGCCGAGGCAGACGTGGAGGACATCGTGCGGATCGCCACTCCGCTGCTCCGTAGCCTCATTGCTCCGGAGATGTGACCCACCTGCATCCCGGAACCGACACCGGCTGGCCTGCGCTGAGCCTCGATCTTCCGTGACTATTCGCCAGTTCAACTGGCGGGACACTTCGGCCTGTTGGGCGGAGAGTGGCGAGGCCGCGCACGGGCGGGCCATCGCCGCGGTGCTGGAGTGGATCGAGGACGATGCCCCCGTCATGGGTATCGAGGATGACGTCGCCGTCATGGGTACGGAGTCGGCGGCATCAAGCGCACCCGTTCCGCCCACGGTCTGGTCGCTGCCGCTTCCGCCACTACGAATCCCGGCTAGGGATACCGCTTGACGCTACACGCCGCCTGCGTGGCCACGGACCCCTCATATCCTGCCCGCGCGCTAGTTCGTCGCGCCGGCAGAGCCGGTGCTGGTCGCAGCCGAATCGTTCGCTGCGATGGCCGTGGATCTGGTGCGCAGGCGTGTGGTGCGTACTCCGTGGCTGCTGGCTGCGGGCGATCTGTGCGCCAACGCCGAGCTCCCCTACGTCAGCGTCCTGTGGGAAGCCCGCTGGCAAGACCCCCTGGTGGGCACTCGCCTGGAGAGCAAGCGCCTGCCCTGGGCGGACGAGGACGATGACCCGCCCCCGTGGGGGCGGGCCAGGGAGTTGGCAACGGTCCTCGCCACAGGCGACAGTGTCGACACGCTCGCGGTGGCTCTCGCCTCGGCGCCGTACGGGCAGCGGGACATCGGGCTTGTCTTTCGCGGTCTGGACTTCACCAATCCGGTGATCGAGGACCACTACTGGTTTACCGATCGCCGGATCATGATTGCCTGCTTCGCCCTGGCCCACCCGCAGGAGCGTCCGCTGAGCGCCAACTCCACCGGCACCCCCAGCGGGCCCTACCACCCGGTGCAGACTTTCGTCTCCACTGGCTTCAAGCACGGCAACCACGGCCCCTGCCCGCCGCTCGAAGCTGTACTTCACCGCCACCTCGGCCCGGACCTGATCTGTGGGCGCACACGTGGTTGAGCGGGCCGCCTGGCCTCCCATAGGGCGGCCCGCCCTGCGGTGCGGGCGTGACTGAGCGCCACAGTTGGCGGTGGCGGCTTTCGCCACCTCGAATGCTCAAGATTGCCTTGGTTCGGTGCAGAGGAAACACTCGTCCCAGTGCGGCAGCGCGCTACGGATCCGGTGTTGGAGGCATGACGCGCCATCGCACGTTCCTCTGGCCGGGGAAGCTCCGGCGAGAGGGGTGTCGTCGGCCGGTACGAAGGACTCGACCATCGCTTTGAACCGTTACATATACGGAATCGCCGGCGTGGCCGCCCTGTCGGCCTCGGCGGTCGCCTACCACCTCGCAGTCTGTGGTGAGAGGCCAGGAGCCGGGCCGGGCTTCGCGGGCCCGGTCGCGTTCGGTGAACCGGGCCCGCGGAGTCGTTCAGTGCCTCACCGGCTGAGGAGGTCGGTGAGGGACTGAACGGTGACCAGCCCGACAAGGATGTGGAAGGGAGCCCTCGCGGTGAGTTGGCCGGCCTGGGTGGGGACACCCGCGAGTTGGACCGTCGGGGCTTTTCAGGCGTCAGCTCATCAGCAGTAGCCGCGTGTGCGGTACCAGCTTCCGATTCACGCTGGTGCTCTGCACAAAGATCGTGAAGTCGTCGTTGTGGTCCGGCTTGACGCGAGCTTCCATGTCCGGCAGGCCGAGCAGGGCCCGGGCCTCCGGCCCCGTGTACACCCGGTCCGTCTTCTTCTCCAGCACCGCAATCTGCTTCCGTGCCTGGATCTTCTCCGACTTACTCAGCTGATAGAACGCACAGCCGGTACGGAAAGTGTGCCCGCACTCGACGACCCAGTCCCGGATCGTCGCTTCGCGAGCCACCGGAATCAGCTGGTACTCGGACGGATTCGCCGGGGTGAGACCGGCTGCCTCTATGGTGTCCTTGTTGACCGTCTCGGCACCTGTGGAGAACACCGCCCGCGATCCCCGGATGCCCTGAGAGCGTCCGACCATAAACTTCTCGGTCGCCTGCTGGATGACCTGGCCGGCCTCCTCCAGACCCTGTGTGCTCGTGGCGTCCCAGATAGCGATGTTGTCCTTCGGGAAGCCGCACTGCATGGCCTCGCGCTTGCCCATTTGGTCCGGGACAAGGACGGCTAGCGTCCAGTTGTCCTCCTGCGTCTCGGTCATCTTGGCCACGGCCTCCACCAGTTCACGCGGATCCCTGGCAGGGGCATCCTGGCAGCGATGACTTGCGTTCTCCTGTCCGTCAGTCAGTACGAACGTCAGGAAGCTGTGGTCACCGTAAAGTTGAGCTGTCTGCGCCAGCTCCTTCTGCGACTTCAGTGTGGCTGCCAGCAGGGCCGTCATTCCACCAACCCGGTACAACTGCTTCAGGGACGGCATCCGCAGCACGTCCTTGTCGTAGGTGACGCACTCCACCTTGTCTGCGAAGACATACACCGTAACGCGGGTTTCCTGGTCCAGTTCCTGCGATCGGCGGGCCAGATATGAAATCTGCTGGTCGGCGACTTCGACGACCTTGCGGCTCAGGTGTGACATGGACGAACTGGCATCCAACACAAGAGCAACGTGATTGATGTAGTTCTGGCTTCCGGACATGACCGCTCCCCCTTTTTCGATGCGATGCACACATCGTCGCACCCACCACTGACAATCGGCCTTGGAGACCAGGTGGAGCAGCCCCCACGCCGGGACGCTCCACGAGGAAAGATCCGGGCCTGGACCGCTCTGGCGCACCGCACCATGTGCCGCATGCAGCCAAGACAGGCGTCGTGGGGAAGACTTGTGGCTGCGCCGGACAGTCCCGCCGCAACACGGCCGGATCGCGATGTACTTGGCGCCGTAGCACGACGTCGAGGCCAGCTCGGGCGGTGTGTGGCGCACCCTGAAGAAGGTGGGTCTCAACCGACTCTCGGCTCGCGGCGGCACAAGCGCCGTTCCATCCGCTGGAAGCGGTGAGAAGCAGCGTCCCGGCCACCAGCTGCCGGCAGACTACAAATTGATCGAGCCCCTCGGCCGGACGGGCCGAATGAAGCGCTGCTACCAGGACTCCGCGATCGATGACTGCGTCCGGCTCGGCGTTGTGCGTATCTCCCGTGCAGGGAGCAGGGGGATGCGATCTGGTTCATCAATCATGTGGTGGTCAGGCTGCCGTTCGCTGCCGGGCAGGTCCAGGCCGACAGCGGCCGGGAGTTCGGCTGCGCGTTCCACCGGCATGCGGAGGTCCTTCGCCTTGCGGTGCGGTCTGGTGGCCGTGCGGCAATTGAGGAGCGGAGGCGGAGTGGGCGCAGGGATCGCAGTCGATCTCATGCTGTGTGCTGATTGTCAGGGGTTCGGGGACGGTCTTAGGCCGTGTCCTACGTGGTGAGGCGGTCGTTGGCTTCGGTATGGGGCGGGGTGCGTGGAGTTGGATTGTTCCGGACGGTCTGTGGGAGATCGCGAAGCCGTTGATCCCGCCGTCGAAGGTGCGGTCGCAGGGTGGTGGGACCCAGGACACGCCTGATGAAACGGTGTTCGCGGCCATCATCTACGTGCTGGTCAGTGGCTGTTCCTGGCGTGCGTTGCCGCCATGCTTCGGGATATCGAAGTCGACCGCCCACCGCCGGTTTCTGATCTGGTCGCGGGCCGGCGTGTGGGGCCGGCTGCACGAGGCGATCCTGCACCGGCTCGACGATGCCAGCTTGATCGACGTCTCCCGCGTGGTCCTGGACTCCGCCCACGTCAGGGCCAAAAAGGGGGCGAACTCACAGGTCCGAGCCCCGTGGACCGGGGCAAGCCGGGTTCCAAGATGCACATCCTGTCGGACGCGAACGGACTGCCCTTGGTCGTCGGCGTCTCGGCGGGGAACACCCACGACAGCCAAGGGCTGAAGCCGATGGTCGAGGGTCACCAAACGAGACACGACCCTCACCGCGGCCGCTACTTCAAACCCGAGCGCCTGCACGCCGACAAGGCGTATGACAGACCCGACCTGCGGAAATGGCTGCGTGGTAAGCGGATTGGAGTGCGGATCGCCCGCAAGGGCATCGAGTCCAGCGAACGGTTAGGGCGGCGTAGATGGGTGATCGAGCGCACCATGTCGTGGCTGTCGGGCTACCGCAGACTCAGCCCCCGCTACGAACGCGACCACCGCAACTACCTGGCCTTTCTCGGACTCGCCGCCGCCATCTGCTGCTACAAGCGATACGTCCGCCTCACCACATAGGACACGGTCTTAGGCGTGGGGTGAGGTTGGGTCCGGGTAGTGTCCGAGGTTTGCTGTTGGAGGAGTTGGGTCTTTCGGCTTAGTGGGTTGGGGGTGTCGGGTCAGATGTCTGCTTTGGTGATGAGTTGGATGGGTGGGCGAAGAGGGGAGGAACATGGTTGTTTTCCGCTTGTTGTGGCGTGCCGATAAGTGACTCTTTGTAAGAAGAAACAGTTGGCGACTTGTAGGCTTCTGCGATCTGAAGGAGGTGGTTGATTTCGTCGGTGAGGTCGTTCGCGCTGGGGCCGGTGAGATCAGCCGTCTGGGGGTGTGGGGGCGTTCCGTTGCGTTTCGCCTGGAGGGCGGCGGTGAGCCAGCAGGCGGTCAAGTGAGCGTCGCGCAGGTGCGAGGGGACGGATGGGGTGGTGGTGTGTTGGTGTGCAAGGTGGAGCGCGCCAGGGGTGGCGTAGTTCCGCAGCACGATCATCGCGTCCCGAATTTCGATCACTCTCCGATAGAGGCGGAGTCGAAGTGGGATCACCATGCGCTGTAAGTGCCGGGTCGGTCCCAGGACGACATCGGGGGTGGCGGTGGTGAGGTCCATCCACAGGTGGGCAAGTGCTCGGTAGGACCTCCTGTCGCGTCGGCTGTCGCTTGCCTGAGTCAGGATGGGAAGGGCCACCCCCACTGCTATGAACAGGGCTTCGATGCCGGTGAGAGGTGAGAACAGCGGGGCGATGGCTGCCGAGCGTGTCTGCAGATATGCGAGTTTGAGAACCCACAGCAGGTCTGCCAGCAGCATGCCGGTGCCGAACAGGCGTAATCCGTAGCACAGTAACCGCGGTGTGCCGGGTCGGCCGTAACTCCAGCATACGAATCCGCAGATGCTGTCTGCGACAAGGTGAAAGGAGAAGAAGAGCCACCAGTAGGTGTCCGGAACGCTCGGGGTCGTCGACGAGGGGGTGATTATGTTGCGGGCGTGTGGGGGAGCGCCGGTGTCCAGGATCACGAGCATGGTGATGACTGTGATCGCGGCACTGAATACCAGGATGGTGTGGCGGTGTCGTCCTGCGGCTCCGCAGATGAACCAGAACACTGCGGCTGCATCGATGATGCCGAAGATATGCGTGATCATGTCGATCCAGTGCGCGTTCGGGGCCACGTGTGCCAGCGCAGCGGTGACGGGCTCGAGGTGCGTCGACATCGCGAGAGCGATCATGAGGGTGGCGAACCATAAGGGCTGTTGCTCCCGGTCACGGATGCCTTGTGGTGCGCGGGCGACCGCTACGCCCCACAGCGCGGATATACCGGCGGTCTCTACCCACGGCGCCATGATGCTCCTGGATGCCGGGCCGTCCGCAGTCCCATGGCGGACTCCAGCCCGCTGAGCATTCCGGAGGGCAGAGTTGGGACGGGAATGCGGCCGGCAGCCTCCAGGATGAGGCTGGCCATCATCTCTGCTTCCTGTTCCTGCTCATCGGAGTACCGGATACGGGGGAGTGCTTGCCGGATGGACTCCGGGTCCGCGATGTCGATCATCCGGTAAAGCTGTTGGTCATCACCCGCTGACCGGTGGCCGCACACCATGTGTCCGATCTCGTGCACGATGATGTGCTCTTGGTGCAGAAGGCTGGTCTGCGAGTCGTAGAAGATGTAATCGCCGCGCTCGGCGACCAGCCACATGCCCGATGGGGTGCCGGGGGCCGTTGGCGTCGGAAACGGAAGCAGATGCAGCGGCCGGTCTCGTTCCCCTGCGAGCCGGCTACATAATTCCTCTGCAGAAAAAGGCTCCGGCAAGGGGATGCCGCCGATCACCTTGCGGCAACGGCGGCGCAGACGCCTCCAGCGCATCTCAGTCGAATCTCCAGGGATTGTCGGGGCAGGAGGACATATGACCTTGTAACCGAGCCGCATCCTGTCGGCGGGCGGGCTCATGCGCGTGGCGGGGACGGAGGTTTTTTCGTACCTTGCTCCAGCGCACGGATCTGGCGAATCATGTCCGCGGCCATCCGTTTCCCCTCTGGGGACAGCGCCGTGAGGTCGCCGCGCAGATATACTGCGCTCACCCCGGCCTCGGCCATGGACCTGTCCAGTTCACGGCGGGCCAGGTCTTCCTCGTCGATCACGCTTCGGGCCACATCGTCGTCGGTGAAGTACGACACTGGTACACCGAAGTACGCTGCCAGAGCGCTGAGATGCCGCAAGGTCGGGTTGGTGCGCTCTCCGCGATGCAGTTGCCACAGGTAGGCGGCGGAGAACGTCTCGCCCGACTGCGCGGCGATTTCCGCTGCCATCGTCTTGTAGGACGGCTTGTCATCATTGCCCGGTTTGGCATGCAGATTGAGCAAGTGGTCGAGCTTCTGCGCAACTGTCAAACGCTGCCGGGGCGTGATGCCCTCCTGGCCGCTCATCGCCGACTCCCTATGCAAGGCACCTGTGTTGGGCTGCCTACATCGTGCCCGAAGACGGCATGCGCGAGAAGTGGCACACCCCTCCGGGCGCTCGCCTCGGCTGCCGGCTCACGGTCTGCTGTGCGTGTGAGGAGGCGCCCGGCTGCTCGTCAAGGTGCCCGGGTGGCGGCCTGGCTGAGGGGTGCGCACATGTCCTCGAGCCGGCCGGGGAGGGCGGGCCGCTGCCCGGCACTCTCGGTCTCCGGTGAGGGCGGGCTGTGCAGGTGGGGCCCCTGCCGTCGTGAACGCTTCCGGCTGGGTTATCGGCCTGGCAGGAGGAGCACTACCGCTCGCGCCGGCAGGTCCGCGCCGTGTCGGGCGGACCTTCGCCCGGGATGTAAGGCTGGGCAGTCCTGCGCGGCTGAGGTGACTGGCGGCCGAAGCCGTTCGTCATGTCGGATGCCCGCGGGGATACCGGCGGCGGTGAACACATCAGGGTGTCAAGAGAGGAGCCTCCACCGTGGAGGGGTGCGGCAGCGGCGGTTGCGGGGACCGGCTCGGCCCAGGTGTGAGCGAGGGGCCCCGGGTGTATGGGCAGGGCGGAATGGACGGCTGCCTTCGGGCTGCTTGCCGCAGCATCCGGCAGATAGGGCGGCCGGTGGCGCTGCAGCCGCAGCCGCCCCAAAGCCCCCGGATCACGGGCGCAACCGCTGGCAGGGAGACGTCCCGGCGTCCATCGACAACTGGAATGAACGAATGGCTAGTTCCTGGTGTCATATCAGTTGACGGTCCTGCTGGGCCGTCGATAACTTCCACGGCGTGAGACAGACAGGCCAAGTCCCGGGGCACCACGGCACGTTGCCGATCCCACGTCAGCACGCAAGCCCGGTGCCGTCGTGGTCGGTCGATTGTCCGCTGTGACGGAGTTCGCGAGACGGAGCCCGGGGGGCGTCCTCGCCTGGCCCGGACCTGCACGTTGCCCTCATCTGCCTGGCCCCACGACCTGTTCTTCCGGCGATGCTTCAGCCACCGCAAACCATGGCCGTGTGACGAGCTCTTGGGGGAGCGTGGAACCTGTGCTGCTCGGCCCGGCGGAGGCCCGGCGAAAGGCGAAGGGCATCCCGTTGTCCGGAGCGGAAAGCACGCCGTGCTCGCCTTTTCGGCGCCAGCCGTGAGTGCGTGTCTGCGACGACCGGCTGAGCGCTCCGCTGCGGGGGCCGGGACCCGCCCTCACCAGACCAGTGGTGCCCGTCCCAGCCCGTACATCTGCACGTACATCGAGAATCCGCGACGAAGGGATTTTTGGCCTTGCTGACGGTACGATTACGTCTTTCCGTCTCCCCGCCGCCGGCCGTGCTCGCCGGACCGTCCCGCCTCCCGTCCTCCCGGTATGAGCCAGGGCTCACTGCCGGACCTCAGGTCACGCAGGCGGGCAACAGGATGCCCCCTTGGGCCTGGTGACGAGATGTCCTACCTGCCCCTCAAGGTGACCCATACGATCGCTGACGGGTTGATCAGTCTTGATCACAGAAATGACTCAGCCCGCAAACCGGCAGCGATGGTGCTCACCTCCTCGTTGCTTCCCTCTCACTCGCCAAGGATTGCGGGAGAGGACGAAAGGCATGTCGAGGCGCTTGCTGAGTCGGATGCACCGCTTCCGCCCATCATCGTGCACCGTTCGACGATGCGCGTTGTCGACGGCATGCACCGCCTGCGGGCTGCCGCGCTCAGAAGCCAAGAGCGCATCGCGGTTCAGTTCTTCGAAGGCAATGAGGAAGACGCCTTCGTCCTGGCGGTGGAGCTGAATTCGGCGCATGGCCTGCCGTTGAGCCGAGCCGATCGTGCCTGTGCAGCAGCACGGATCATCGCCTCTCACCCGCAGTGGTCGGACCGGCGTATCGCCGCTGTTACCGGTCTCGCAGCCAGCAGCGTCGCAGGTATGCGGCCCCGTTCAGCGGAAAAACCTGAGCAGTTGACCAAACGGGTGGGCAGGGACGGACGCTCCCGGCCTCTCAACCCGGCCGAAGGCCGCATACGTGCCAGTCGGCTGCTTGCCGCCAAGCCTGGTAGCACCCTCAAGGAGGTTGCCGAAGAATCCGGGGTCAGCATCGCCACGGCGAAAGATGTAAGAGACCGGGTGCGTGCCGGAAAGGACCCGTTGCCACCGAGGCTGCGTAGTGCTGCCCGGACTCAACCCGGGCCAACCGCCATCGACGAGAGGCCTGCAGATTCTAGCCATGCCCATTTGCACACCTCACCGCCCGACCTCGACTTCGTACTGCGCCAGATCGCGAAGGACCCCTCTATGCGGACAGAGGCGGGCCGTTGCCTGGCGCAGCTGTTGAGGATCCATGCCCTCGTGGACGAGAGCAAGTGGTGCAGGCTGGCTGCCGGTGTGCCGGGACATCGTGCTCCAGCGGTGGCCCAGGCCGCGCGGGTTTGCGCCGAGCAGTGGCTGCGTCTTGCGAGGGAGGTTGAAGCCAGCAGTCATGAAGCGCTGGGATGAGGAGTCGGGTTGAGCCCGACGGCCACGTGCCATTCGCGTTCCCGGCAGGCTGGCCGGTATGGCACCGACACAGGCCGTGTCTGCATCCGCCCCCTCCAGCAAGAGGCTGAGCGGCAGCAGAGTTCGCCGCGTACACGCGGTGAACGTCTGGGCGCTGCTGACCATGTGTGAACCTCCCGGCAAGGCGCTGCGCGGAACCGGCCGGACGGGCAGGCCAGGCTCATAGTCGTCGTCGCGGTCGGCGAACAACTGCCGTGGCCGGTAACGGCGCGGCCGCCGGGGGACCGGGCAGCACAGGCCCGCCGCCCGGCGAGGCCCGTGCGAAACCCCAGGTCAGACGGCGAACAGATTGTCCTGCTCGACGCGCAGGGCATCGACGAGCCGGCCCGGCGGCAGGGACACATCGGCGTAGCTGAGCACGGTGTCCCTGGCGACGGCACGGCGCAGCACACAGCCTTCGGAGATGCCCATCGGCAGCAGTCCCTCGGCGCGCGTCACAGTGTGTGACTCAGCCACCCCGTAGCTGTCGTAGCCGCCGATTCCGTCCAGAACCGTGCCGGCGGGCAGGTCCCGCTTGGCGGTGGCCACCACGTCGACGCGGGGGCCTGCGGGCGGGGTCAGTGCCGCGTCGCCGAAGTCCACGGCGCGCACCACGGTGTGTGGCACCTCGAAGTGGCACAGGTGGTAGGGCGTGTAAAAGCTGTACAGCGGACCGCGGCCGAGCTTGTACAGCTCCAGGTACTGGCGCTGCGCCGGGTCGTCGTGGGTGCCCAGCACATACACACCAGGGGCGGGCTTGGCGCCCACCACGTAGTCCACGATGCCACCGAACTCACGGAGTTCGTCGACGTCGTACATCCCGGTCAACTCATCGACATGGCCGGTGTGGTCGCGTCCGTACATGCCGCGCCGGGGCACGGTGAAGCCGAAGGCGTTTGCCACGATCGCCTGCTCGAAGGAGACCTTCGTCCCGTCGGTGAAGCTGGTGATCATGCGGACGTTCTGGCCCCACCGTTTGGCGAACGGCTGCTGGGTGGTGGGTGTGCGGTACTCGTCCTGAAAGCCCTTGACGTTGCCGGCCACCAGGGGGCTCACACCCAGACTGCGCACGAACCGCAGCAGATTGGCCTGCACCGCGGGCTGGTCACCGTCCGCCCCGGTGAGCACCACCCCGGCCGTGCGGGCACGGTGTGCGAGTAACGGGCCCACCGTACAGTCCAGTTCGGCGTTCATCGTCACCACTGGCAGCCCCCGCTCGATGGCGGCGACGGTCACCCGGGCACCGAACTCCACCGCGCCGGTGACGTCCACCAGACAGTCGATGCCCTCTGCGGCGATCAGGGCGAACGCGTCCTCAGTGACCACCGGCCGGCCCCCGGCCACCGCCGCCGAGATCGCGCCCGCAGTATCGGCCCGCACGTGCGCCAACCCCGCCTCGGTGTAAGCACGTTCGGCGTTGGCCGCATGACGGTTGGAGATCGCGGCCACCCGCATGCCGGCCACCGAGGTGGAGATGTGGCGCACCAGGCCGCGTCCCATGTAGCCGGCGCCGACCATGCCGACCCGGATCGGCCGGCCCTCTTGCGCGCGCCGGCGCAGCACGGTGTCGACGATGATCATCGGCGGCCTGCCGAAACCGCGGCCGGCGCGTACGAGGCGCTCGCGCGGCGTCCGGGCCACGCGCCGCAGAGTTCGGCGTCCGGCTTCGACCCCGATGCCCCGAACGCGGGCCCGTGCACAGGACGCGAGCACTTCGAGAACCGGAACCGGCGGACGGAGCGGCCGGGCGATCCACGGTCAGCCTCCGGCCGTTCTTGCTCGATGAGCGCCGTACCCTTCGGCAAAGTGGCGTGCACCAGCATGGCGAATCTCCGATACCTGTCGAAGCATCATGGAAGCGCGAGGCTAGGTCGGTGGCACGAAGCCGGGCAACATCGCCCCGATCGGTCGCGTGGGTGCGAGAACGCGTACACCGCACGGCCGTCGCGAAAGCACACCGCATCGATGCCGCAAGCCGCTCGCGCACAGTCGGCAAAGCACCGCGGAGTGTGGTGGAAGGCTTTCGACTGCTTACCTTACGCAGTCGAACACACAAGACGGCTGCTGTCTGCGCGAGTTGACGGTCTGTCGGGCGCACTCGATATCTTCGCGCAATGCGTCCGCTCCCCGTCGCAGATCCAGGTAATCCCGATATTCGCTCCGCCTCCCGGTACTTACTGTGGCTTGCGGGCCGCGTCGCCTGGCCATTGAGTGCGGCAGCCCTCCTGGGCCTGCTCTGGCTCGGCTCGCAGGCACTCGTACCGGTCGTCGTGCGCGAGGCCATCGACCAAGGGCTCGTCCCCGGCGAGATGGACGCTGTCCTGGTATGGTCCGCCGCCCTCCTGGGCCTTGGCGTGGTCCAGGCGGCCTCCGGTACGATCCGCCGCCGGCTGAGCATGCACAACGCGCTCGACGCCGGCTTCCGCACGGTGCAACTCGTGGTCGGCCACGCGGGTCGGCTCGGCGCCGGCCTCGAACGCCGCGTGGACGACGGCGAACTCGTCAGCATCGGCACCTCGGACATGACCACCATCGGCAACGCCTTCGACGTCGTCGGCCGGGCCTTCGGCGCCGTCGTCTCCACGCTGCTGGTGGCCGTGGTGCTGCTCGATCAGTCCCCCTCGCTCGGCCTCCTGCTGATCGTCGCCCTGCCCGCCATCATCCTCACCATGGGCTACACCCTGCGCCCGCTGCACCGCAGACAGGGCGCCTACCGCGATCTCCAGGGCGAACTGACCTCCCGGCTCACCGACGTGGTGACCGGGCTGCGGGTCCTGCGTGGCGTCGGTGGCGAGACCTCCTTCGCCCGCTCCTATCGCGAGCGCTCCCAGCGCGTACGCGTCGCCGGCTCCAAGGTCGCCGGCGCCGAGGCCCTCATCCGTGCCACCCAAGTGCTGTTGCCCGGCCTGTTGGTCGCCACCGTCACCTGGATCGGCGCCCGCGCCGCGCTGAACGGCTCGGTCACACCCGGCGAACTCGTGGCCTTCTACGCGTACGCCGCCTTCCTCGTCGAGCCGCTCGCCATCTTCACCGACACCGCCGACCGGTTCGCCCGGGCCCATGTCGCCGCACGCCGCGCCATAGCCGTGCTCTCCCTGCCCGCCGCCTCCCCGGACACCGAGTGCGGGCGCACCCCGCTGCCCGCCGGCGGGCACGACCTGGTCGACCAGCGCACCGGACTGGTCGTCACCCCCGGCTCGTTCCTCGCGGTGGTGGCGCCGCCGGCCGAGGGCGTACAGCTCGCCGACCGGCTCGGCGGCTACACCGACGGGCCCGTCCGCTACGCCGGGCTGCCGCTGACCGAGCTGCGCACCGAGCAGCTGCGCGAACACATCCTCGTGGTCGACAACCATTCCCGGCTCTTCCGGGGACCCCTGCGCGACAGCCTCGACCCGCACCGCGCCGCCTGCGACGACGACGTGCATGCCGCGCTGCGGGTGGCCGCCGCCGAGGACATCGTCGAGGCGTTGCCCAACGGCCTGGACACCGAGATCACCGCCGACGGGGCCCGATTCTCCGGCGGCCAGCGCCAGCGACTGGTGCTCGCCCGCGCCGTGCTCGCCGACCCCGGCATCCTCGTCGTGGTCGACCCCACCTCGGCCGTCGACGCGCACACCGAGGACCGGGTCGGCCGCAGGCTGCGCGCCGCCCGCCAGGGCCGCACCACCGTCCTGGTCAGCTCCAGCCCGTTGCTGCTCGACCACGCCGAACAGGTCGCCTTCCTCCACGGCGGCCGGGTCGCCGCCACCGGCAGCCACCGTGACCTGCTGGCCACCAGCGCGCACTACCGCCTGCTCATCCAGCGCGAAACCGGCGAGGACCGCACCGGGGACACACCCACCACCAGCTTCGTCACCCGGGGGCCCGCGCAATGAGCAGGACAACGCTGCCGGTCGCCGACACGGCCGAGGTGCGCAAGCACGCCCGCGTCCTGGCCCGCCGCCACACCCGCGACCTCGGCTGGATGCTGGCACTGCACGGACTGGCCGCGGTGTGCGCACTGCTCGCTCCCTGGCTGATCGGCCGGCTTATCGACGAAGTGGCCGGCACCACCACCGCCGACACCGTCAATCTGCTCGGCCTCGGTCTGCTGGTCTCACTGATCTCCCAGGCCGCGCTCACCTACTGGGCGGTCCAGCGCTCCTGCCGGTTCGGCGAGAAGATCACCGCCGAGGTGCGCGAAGACTTCGTCGACCGGGTGGTGGGCTTGCCGCTGTCCACCGTGGAGGATGCCGAACCCGGCGATCTGATCACCCGTGCCTCACGCGATACCGACGCCCTCACCAACACCGTCCGCTACGCCGCCCCTGAGACCCTCATAGCCTCGCTGACCTGCCTGTTCACATTCGGTGCCCTGCTGATGGTCGGCCCACTCACCGCACTGCCAAGCCTTCTGGTCGTACCGCTGCTGTGGGCCGGCACCCGCTGGTATCTGCGCCGCTCCGGCTCCGCCTACCGCAGGCGCGGGGCCAGCTACGTGGCGCTCGGCGACAGCCTCGCCGAGACAGTACCCGGGGCCCGCACCGCAGAGGCATTCGGCCTCCAACACTGGCGCCGCCGGGCGCTCGACCGCGACCTGGCGCAGGCATACCAGGCCGAACGCCACACGATGTGGTTGCGCAGCTCCTGGTATTTGCTGGTCGAGCTCAGCTACGCCGTCCCGCTGGTGGCCACCCTCGCCGTCGGCGGGCTGCTCTACACAAGCGAGCTGGCCTCGCTGGGCCAAGTGGTCGCTGCCACCCTCTACGTACGGCAGTTGATCTTCCCGCTGGACGACGTACTGAGCTGGACGGACGAGCTGCAGATCGGCTCGGCCTCGCTGGCCCGGGTGCTCGGCGTGAGCAAGCTGCCCGCCGACCGCGCACCCACCGGTGCCCGGCCCTCGGGACAAGACCTCACCGCCCGCGCCGTCACCTACTCCTACGTGCCCGGACTCACCGTTCTGCACGACATCGACCTCGACCTCGCGCCGGGCGAACGGCTCGCCGTCGTCGGCCCCTCCGGTTCCGGCAAGTCCACCCTCGGCAAGCTGCTCGCGGGCATCTACCACCCCGGCTCCGGCACGGTCCGGCTCGGCGGGGTGCCGCTGGTCGAACTGAGCACCGGGGAACTACGCGGCCGCATCGCGCTGGTCACCCAGGAACAGCACATCTTCCGCGGCACCCTGCAGGAAAACCTCACCCTCGCCCGACCGGGCGCCGACGCCACCGAGGTGCGCCGCGCCCTGGAAGTGGTCGGCGCCGGCGAATGGGCAGCGGCGCTGCCCGACAGCCTGGACACCCTCATCGGTTCCACCGGGCATGAGCTCACCGCCGCACAGGCCCAACAGGTCGCACTGGCCCGGCTGGTGCTCGCCAACCCACACACCCTGGTCCTCGACGAGGCCACCGCGCTGCTCGACCCGGCCACGGCCCGGCACACCGAGCGGGCCATGGCCGCTGTGCTGAACGACCGCACCGTCATCGCCATCGCGCACCGGCTGCACACCGCCGAGGACGCCGACCGGATCGCGGTCGTCGAGAAGGGCCGTGTCATCGAACTGGGCAGCCACCACGAACTGCTGGCCGCGAGCGGCGCCTATGCCGCGTTGTGGCGAGCCTGGCACGGTGAATGAATCTCACCGCCCGCACGGTGAATGAAATCATTGCGGCAAATGCGGCTCCGGTTCTAGCCTGAGCATATGAACCCAAGGAAACCGCATGTGGATTGGGACAGTCTTTTCGGCGGCGACTACGACTATTTCGACCTCCCCGATCTGACTCCGGAACTCAGCGAGAAAGAAGCGTCGAGTATGGTCGAACTCGGCGGATTCGAGCCGGGAATGGATCTCCTTGACGCACCCTGCGGGCACGGCCGCCACGCCAACGTGCTGGCCTCCCGGGGCTATCGGGTGGTCGGCATCGACCGCGACGAGCGCTTCCTCGCAATGGCCCGAAATGAAGCCGAGAAAACGGGGGCCCAGGTCGATTACCGGCACGTCGACCTGCGTGAGATGTCCTTCGCCGCCGAATTCGACGCGGCCGTCTCCTGGTACAGTTCCTTCGGCTACTTCGACGATGACACCGACCGGGACATTCTGCGGCGCTATCGCCGCGCACTTCGCCCCGGCGGTCGGTTCCTGCTCGATATGCATTCCCCCTACCGGCACATTCCGAGCGTGCTGGCCAATCACGACATGCACGTCGACATCCTGCGCCGCGGGCAGGACATGGCCATCGACATCCAGGAGCTGGACGCCGAGGCCAGCCGCTACTACGCGGAAAAGACCACTATTCGCGACAACAAGGTGGAACGCGCCCGCTACAGCGTCCGCATGTTCACCGCCCCCGAGATCAGCGAGTGGTTCCGCTCCGCCGGGTTCTCCCACACCCGGGTCATGGACGAGACCGGCGCAACTTTCACCGTCAGCAGCCGCCGCCTGGTGGTGCTCGGCACCGCCTGAGTCGCCCGCGCGTCCCCCCGGACCCGACCGCTCCCAAGACAGCCACCGTGACCACCCTCTGCGAAAGAGGTTTCTGTGGACGCCAACTCCGTCCGTCCCAAGGCTCCGATCGACCGGTTGCACACCTCCGACGCCGACCTCGACATCGACTCTCTCCGCGCCTTCTACACCGCCCACCGGTGCGCCCAGATGCCGCAGGTCGCCGATGTCACCGCACTCAAGGAGGCGGCCCTGTCGGCCTACCGGCAGCTGAGCGACGAGCCCGTGCTCGACGCTCAGGAGCACGCGGCCGGCGACGGTTCACTCGGCTACGGCTTCCGACTGCTGCGCATCGACGCCAAATCCGACTCACCCGCCCACGCCGAACGCGTCACCACCGTCTTCCGCGACCACGGGCTGCTCGACTGGGCCGAACATGCGGCACGTCACCTGCTGCCCGTGGTCGAGGCCATCACCGGCCGCCAACTGCACTACGAGCGGGTGTTCCTGCTGGCCTACCGCGAAGGCGATTACATCGGCCCGCACGGCGCCGAGGAGGACACCGACCTCAACCGCTTCAACCTCCAGTTCCCGCTGTGCTACGACGCCGTCGGCGCCATGCGCATCCTGCGCCAGGGCTACCTGGAGCCGCTCTACGACCGCGACGGCGACGCCCGGCTGCTCGGCCCACGCATGTGGCACGAAGTACCGCCACTGCTCCGGCTGCCCGACGGTCCGGACCCCTTGCGCCTGGTCGTCTCGCTGCGGCTGATGGCGCATCGGTGACCGGCACCACGACCGGCCGCGAACGCGCGGCGCACGCTGCACAGACCGCCGCCGTGGCCGCCGAGATCTTCCGGCGCCACGGCGTGGACTTCGCGAGCGCCCGCCGCGCGGCCGGCTGGACCAACGCCACCTGGCTGGGCGGCGGACTCGCCGTACGCGTCGCGGGCTCAACCGCCGCCCAGGACCTGGTGCGCGAGACCCGGCTGGGGCGGCTGCTGCCCCCTGAGGTGGGCTATCCGACGGTGCTGGACTCCGGCACGACCCGTGGCTGCGAATGGGTGGTCACCCAGGAGATCCCCGCGACCAGCCTGGACGAGGCCTGGCCCACACTCGATGGCGACCAGCGCGTGACCGCGACCCGGCAACTGTGGGAGCGGGCCCGGGCGGTGCACCGCGTCGACCCGGCCTCCGCCGCGCCCGTGGCCCGCACCCGCAACCCCTTCTACGCGCAGTCCCCCGACGAGGCCGAGGACGGCCTGCTGCGGCTGCACACGGCCGGGGTGCTCACCGACACCGAACACGAACGGCTGAGCGCCGCACTCGACCGCCACTGGGCGGCCCTGTCCGACGCCGACCCAGTGCTCAACCACGGCGATCTCTCCCCGGTCAACGCACTGTGGGACGGCACTGACGTGGTGTCCCTGCTGGACTTCGAGTTCGCGGTCCTCGCGCCCGTGCAACTGGACCTGAATGAACTGGTCAAAATGGCCTACGCGCCCGTGCAGGCAGACGCGCAGCCGACCGCCGAGGAGCACGCCGACCGGACACTGCTGCAGGAGGCGGTGGCTGATCTGGCCCGCCCGCTGCTGAGCACTGACGCCGACATCGACCTGCTCACCGGCTACTCGATCCAGCTGGAGACCTGGGGCCTGGAGCGCGAGCTGGCCAAACCCGGCAGTCAGGCGTACCCCCAATGGGAGCCCTACCGGATGCTCGTCGCCTGGGCGCACACGGACGGCGGCTGCTACGCCCCCCTGCTGGAGCGCTGAGCCGAGGCCGTCACCGGCCCCGCGGGGAGAGAGGACTTGCGATGATTAGAACGCTGTTCGTGGACGCCGGCGGTGTGCTCTACAACAACATCAACGAAGAGACGGACTTCCTTGAACGGGTTGCCGATCGCTACGGCGCAAACCGGGCGGAAATCGCCCGGCGCGTCGAGGCATCGGCGCCCGAATACGAGAGCGGCCGGCGTCATGTGCACCAAGTGCTCGCACGGCTCGTCGCGGACGGACACAGACCCCCGGCCGACACACCTACAGAAACACGCTGGCTGGACCACGCCTACCTGGGCAGCGTCCGCCCGTACCACGACAGCTTCCGTGCCCTGCGCGAACTACGCCAGGAGCGGCCGGAGGTGACGGTGGTCCTCACCAACAACGAGGCCGAGCACTGGGACCGCCTGAAGGACGAGACCTACGGACACTTCGCACTGTTCGACATGCTGTACTCGTCCTGGCGCGTGGGACGCGTGAAACCGGCACTGTCGTTCTTCACCGCGGCACTGCACGGGTGCCGTGCTACGGCCGCCGAGACGCTGCTCATCGACGACCGTGCCACGGTGCTGCGAGTGGGGGCCGAACTGGGGATGCACACCCTGCATGTGTCCACCCCGGAGGTCTTTGCCCACCGGCTCGGCCGGACGGTGCGGGGCGACGTGCTGCCGTCCATGCCGTGACGTCCGTCAGCGGGCGACCTCCCGGACGTTGTCCATGACCTTCCTGAACGCCCGGGCGATGTCGTCGATGGCGTCGAGCGGGGCCAGGAGCACCTCGTGACCGAAGCTCACCACGCTCCCGTAGATGCGCTTGGCCACCGGGAGGTCGAACCGCGACGGGGCCACCCTCTCCAGGAAGCGCGCATCGGTGGCGAACCGCCGGCGCGAGGCAGGCCGGTGCAGCGGATTGTCGTTCAGCGGCCGATGGGTCTGCGTCACCGCGAAGCCCAACTCGGCGGTGAGCGCGCGGGCGATCCGGTCCACCGGTGCCACGGCCAGCACCTCGTCGGGCAGCCGCACCATGTAGCGGTAGTAGCTACGGTCGGTGGTCCCCGGGGAGGTCTCCTGCACCGTCATCCCTATTTCGCCGAGCCGGTCGGAGAGATGGTCCGCGGCCCGCACCCGGCGCGCGTTCTGCCCGTCGAGCAGGGCCAGCTGGTCCAGCAGCACCGCCGCATGGAACTCCGACAGACAGGCGTTGCTGCCCATCAGCTGACCGGTCTCCTCCAGCTCCATCTCGCCCACGTCCACCGGATCGCGGCGCACCACCCGCCCGTCCGCGCGCAGATGCTCCGCGCGCATTGCGATGTCCGCGTCGTCGGTCACCAGCGCACCGCCCTCGCCGCACGTCAGCAACTTGCTGCCCTGCATGCTGAAGACCCCGGCAGTGCCGAACGCACCCACCGGCCAGTTGCCGTAACTGGCGCCGTGTGCGTGCGCGCAGTCCTCGATCAGCGGCAGACCGTGCCGCTGGGCGATGTCCAGCAGCGAGTCCAGGTCGGCGACGGCAGAGTAGGCGTGCACCACGGTGATGGCCTGGGTCCGCTCGGTGATCGCCGCCTCCACGGCCGCCGGGTTCAGGCAGTACGTGTCCGGGTCGATGTCCACCAGCACCGGTACGGCGTTGATGCCGAGCACGGCCGACGCGGACGCCACCCAGCTCAGCCCGGGCACGATCACCTCGTCCCCGGCACCGACCCCGCACGCCTCCAGCGCGATGGCCAGCGAGGCGGTTCCCGTCGCCATCGGCACGCACATCGCGGAACGGCAGTAGTCTGCGAATGCGGCCGCGAATTGGCGCTCGTAGGACTGCCGCCCCTGATAGGCGCAGCTAATCGTCCAACGGCCGCTCATCAATACGTCTTCGAGGCTTTTCAGCGCACGCTCGCCCGGCTGCGGCCAGCGCGGCCACTCGCGGTCGGACAGGCGCGGTCCACCGGAGATCGCCAGTGAATTTCTCATGATTGCCCTCGCTTTCGAGAATGCGACGGATGAAGTCGGAATTTACGCACCTCCGTCAGCCGTACGCCACAGTCCCGACGACGCACGGACCATGAACACCTGAGGCGTTCGACCGAGGAACGCACGCAGTCGAACAGATGAGTACGCTGCAGCGAACCGGCCGCCTGGAAAACAGGTCGCCTCTTCGCGGCCAGAGGCGGGAAAACATCAGGCGAGGAGTCAGAGATGTCCGGCCACCCCCCACCGAAACACGACGCGGCCCGACCACGGACCAGCGGGCCGGGCCCCTCCCGACCCGTCCCGGCCCACGCCCGGATCGTGATCGTCGGCGGCGGGCTCGCCGGCGTCGAACTCGCCGCCGCGCTGGCCGGCCACGGCGCCCAGGACGTGCTGCTGCTGGAGGCGGGTCCCGGCCAGGACCTGGCGCACATCCATATGACGCACCCTCAGAAAACTGCCACCGAAATCGTCTTCGCCCCGGAGCGCGACCCGCACTTCCACCGGCCCTGGCGGTCCCAGACGCCCCCGCACTACACCGGTATCTCCGGGCTGCGCCGCCGGCTGGGCGGCCGGTCCCTGTACTGGCACGGGGTGATACTCCCGCTGGAGGACTGGGCGCTGCACCCGCCCGGGTGGCCTGCCGAGGTCGTCGCCGACCTGACCACCGGCGTCGCCGGCAAGCCCTCCTGGTACGACCGGGTCACCGCCGACCTGACCGCCTGGAGCGGCGGCACGCTGTGGGACCCCGCCCAGCCCGCACGAACCGCCCTCGGAGGCCACGAGTTCCGCCCGTTGCCCCGCGCCTGCCGACGCCTGCCCGGCGACCGCTGGGAGGCGTACACCGCGCTGGACGCCTGGCGCGGGCCCGCCGGCCGGCCCGTCCCGCCGCCCGGCGTCCAGGTGCACTGCGACAGCGAGGTGCTCGCCGTGGACGTGCACGACGGACGAGCCCGCGGGGTCCTGGCACGCACCGCCTACGGCACCCTGACGACGATCGCCGCTGACACCGTGGTGCTGTGCGCAGGCACCGTGGAGAGCACCCGGCTGGCCGTGCATGCCCTCACTGAGGCGGGCGCCCTGCCCCAACCCCGACTCGGAGGCCTCGCCGACCACATCGTGCAGGGCTTTGTGGCCCGGCTACCCGCCGACCGCCTGCCCGCACCCGGCTCGTACCACTTGCCCACCGACCCGGCGCTGCGCTCCTACCTGCGGATGGACATCCACGACGACGGGCCCGGCCGGGCACTGCTGGACGTGCGGGTCACCGGCGAGCAACTCCCCAACGATCACAGCGCGGTGGAGTGCCGGCCGTCCGGCGAACTGCCCTGGCAGGCCCGCATCCACACCGAACTGCTCCCAGAGGACCGCCAGATGATCAGCGGACAGCGCGACCTGCTGCGCGACTTCTGGGCGGTGGCCGCCGCCGAACTGGGAGTACCCGCCACCCCTCTGGAGTTCACCGACTTCGGCGACGCCGACCGCGACAACACCCGGGTGCTGCCCGACCGCACCCGCCGCCAGTCGGCCGGCCGGCCCGAGACCTGGACGAGCCTGCTCGGCACCGAGGACCACGAGGGCGGCAGCCTGCCGCTCGGCCGGCTGCTCGATGCGCGCCACGCCTTCACCGCGCTGCCCGGTCTCTACGCCGCGGGCCCGGCCGTCTTTCCCCGCCTGGGCGCAGCCAACCCGTCCCTGACCGCCATCGCGCTGTCCCGCCGGCTTGCCGCACTCCTGGCCGAAGCCTGACGCCGGCGCTGCGCACAGCAGCATCCTCGGGTGCACCCGGGCCCGCATGTCCGAGGCCCCGGCGCCCCATGAGCCCACCGCGCCACACCCAGGGAGGAACCACAGTGCCGGGACCGGGATACCGCTTCTTCGGCGACGAGGAGCGCGCCAATGTCATGGCTGTGCTCGACCGCTGGTACGCCCACCGAGAGGCATTCGACGACCCCGGCGAGGGGGAGTGGGTCCGCCGCTTCGAGCGAGCGGCGGCCGAACGCTTCGGCGCCGCCCACTGCCTCGGCGTCAACAGCGGCACCTCCGCGCTGGTCGCGGCCCTCGTGGGACTCGGCATCGGACCGGGGGACGAGGTCATCGTGCCCGGCTACATGTTCGTCGCCTCGATCGCGGCAGTACTGCACTGCGGTGCCGATGTGGTGCTCGCCGAGGTCGACGAGTCCCTCACCCTGGACCCGGCCGACGTACGGGCCAGGATCACCCCCCGCACCCGGGCGATCATGCCCGTGCACATGCTGGGCGCACCCGCCGACATGACGGCGCTGCGCGACCTCGCCGACAAGCACGGACTGCAACTGCTGGAAGACTGCGCGCAAAGCGCCGGCGGCAGTTACCGGGGCCGGCCGCTCGGCACCCTGGGCAGCGCCGGTGCATTCTCCCTCAACCACTACAAGGTGATCACCTCGCTGCAGGGCGGGTTCCTGCTCAGCGACGCCCCGCTGGTCTTCCAGCGGGCCTACTCCTTCCACGACCAGGGCTGGTTCCCTTACCGCCAGGACCGCGGTGAGGGCGACCTGCTGCTCGGTATGAACCTGGGCCTCGGCGAACTGCACGCCGCCGTGGCGCTCGCGCAGCTCAACAAGCTCGATCTGATCCTCGGCCGCATCCGCGATGTCAAACGCCGGCTGGTCGAGGCGATCGGCGAATTGCCCGGGGTGCGCGGCAGGACCCTGCACGACCCTGCGGGGGAGTGCGGCACCGTCGCCGTGTACGTCTTCGAGGACGCCGGGCACGCCCAGGAGGTCGCCGACCGGCTCGGAACCCGAACCCTCCTCGACTCGCCGACGCACTACTACGCCGGGCTGCCGGCACTCACCGCATTCGGCCGCGGCGACCGCTCCACCGTGCCGTTCCGCGCCCCGGGCGGGCGCCCCACGCATCCCTTCGAACCCGGCGCGCTGCCCCGTACCGACAGCGTCCTCGCCCGCTCCCTCGCCCTCGCCACCGGCGTCTCCGACGGCTACCTCGGCCCCGGAACCGGCGTCCACGCCGACTCCTCGAACGCCGAGATCGACCACGCCGCCGACACCTTCCGCCGCGCGGTCAAGGGCGAGGCGCTTCCCTGAGACACCGTCAGGCACGCCAGCCGTCCGCACGACCGGCACGGCGGCATCCCGGCAGAAACTGCCGGGCACCCGAAACACCGGGCAGGACGACCGCCCCGTGGACGGTACGCCCACGACCCGGCGGGGGCGCACTCCGGTGGTGCCGGCCTGGCACCGGCACCACCCAAGCCGTCACGCACCCGCATCATGCAGCAGCCCGGTCAGTTCGTCCGCGACCCCGTCCGCCGCGTACACCAGCCAGCGCCCGTCCAGCCGGCTGCCCCCTCGCAGGTCGTCAACCCGACCACCGGCCTCCCGCACCAGCAGGGCGCCCGGCGCCCGGTCCCAGACATGGCCGCCCTCGTCGACCACCGCGTCGGCACGGCCCTCCAGCAGATCGGCGACCAGGCACACCGAGGACTCGATCCAGCGCATCCGGTCGCGCACCGGCTCGACGGGGGAGTCCGGCATCAGGAAGCCACCCACCCGGGCCGTCCGCAGCGGCACGCCCGCCTCCGGTATGCGTAGCGCACGCGCCGCCGACAGCGGACCGCCGCCGGTGGACGCGAACGCGCCCCCACCCCGAACCGCCCACCACTTGGCACCCTCGGTGGGCCGGCTCAGCACGGCGGCCCGCAGCTCCCCATCGACCTCCAGGGCCACATGGGTACCCCACCCGCGCTCTCCGGCCAGGAAGGGGATCGTGCCGTCGATAGGATCCAGGATCCAACGGCGCCGGGACACGGTCCCGAGCGCGCCGCTCTCCTCGCTCAGCACCGCGTCCCCGGGCCGTTCCGCCGCCAGTACCGCCAACATGGCTTTCTCCACGGCGAGATCTGCCTCGCTGACCGGGCTTCCGTCGCTCTTGCGCCGCGTGGTCGGCTGCCGTCCAAAGAATCCCAGCGCCAATTCGCCAGCCATTTCCGCCAGTCGGTGCGCGAGGCGCACATCACTGTCATCAGCCATCAGCCCACCATATCCGTGGGCCGTTGCCCGGCGGTTGTCCCGCATGTGCCCGGCAGTCAGTTGAACGCCTTTCCGAGAAAAGCCTCATGGTCGTCCACGGTGTTAGTCTCTGGCATGCTCTTGGAGAATACGTTGGTGGAACGCCGGAGCCTTCTCCGGCTTGTCGAGGAAAACTTCCAGAATTTCTTCCCGAGCGGCCGAGAATTGCCCGAGCTGGAGTTCTTCCCACTCGGCGAGGACAGCTGGTCATACCGCTGCGGACCGCTGTGGATCAGCATCCGCCGCGACCTGGACGGCCATTTCCCCGGGGCGTACGAAGTGCCGCTGCTGCTGCGCGAGAGCGGGAAGGAGTTCGTCCTGGCCCCGCTCGCCGGGCACGACGGACGGGTGGTCCACCGGATCGCGGACTTCCCCGTCGTGACGTTCCCCTACATCGAGCGTGCCACCGCCTCCTCCGCACCCCCCACCCCCGGCCAGCTCGACCTGCTGATACGTCAGTTGCATGAGGTGCACACATTTGAACCGCCCGCCTCCCGGCCAGTCGAGCTGCCTACCGAGGACTTCCGGTTCCCCTTCGACAACGACCTCGACAAGGCGCTGCAGGCCGCGCTGAACGGCGCCGCCGCCCAGTGCGGACCCTACGGCGGCTTGCTGGCCGACCTGGTGGCCCGGCGGTGGGGTCACCTCACCGCGCTGCGCGAGGAGGCCGCCCGGGTGGCCGACCGGTGCACCGCGCGGTGGCGTGGTGAACGCCCCGCGCTGACACATGGCGACCCCAGCTTGACCAACGTCCTGTTCGGACAGGGCGTGGACATCATCGACTGGGGCGGGGCAATGTGGGCCCCGCCGGAGCGCGACTGGGCCGCCCTGACCCGGGTGTTCGGCACCGCCCCCCAGGGCCGCCCGGCGTTCCTGCGGTTCTACGAACTCCGCTGGACGCTCGCTGAGGTCGCCGAGTACGCCACCCGGTTCACCGGCCCCCACACCGGAGACGCCGACGACGATGCCATGTGGGGCCGGCTGGCGCGCTACCTCCCGCAGGCCTGAACCCGCCTACCCCGCGGCACCCTTCCCGTGACCACCTCGTACCGAAAGGTCAGCCGTGAGCCTGGTCAGCGTCCACAACGTAAGGGACCCGTACTCCACCCTCGTCCTGGATCGGGATGAGCCAGCTGGTTCTCCGGCCGGGCCCGGTCCTCGAGGACCGACGACGACAGCTGATGCGGGTGCCGGCGCGGCGCGGCGTGGTCGTGCTGCCGCTGCGGCTGACCCGCTCCCGGATGCTCGCGGGCGCTTCCACGGCATCACCCCGTCATCCGCAGGACCGGAGCCTGGAGTCCTACCGCTTCTGAGCTCGACGGTCCCGCCGTCCCCACGTCGTCGGTGGCCGTGGAGCCCCGCAGCCACCGACGATGCCGACACGCATCGACTGAACCATGGTGAGAGGAGGCGCAAATGCGTCCGCTCAGTGTGAAGGGCGCCTGGCTGTCGGAAACCCGTGCGTTCGCCGACGACCGGGGCGAGTTCCAGGAGCTGTACAGCGGCCGGTCGCTGAGCGCTGCGCTCGGCTACGAACCCGGGGTCGCCCAGGTCAACCGGTCCGTCTCGCGGCAAGGAGTGCTGCGGGGGGTGCACTTCGCCCAGGTCCCGCCCGGCCAGGCCAAGTACGTCACCTGTCTCAGCGGCGCCGTGCTGGACGTGGTGGTGGACATCCGGACCGGCTCGCCCACGTACCGCTCCTGGGAGGCCGTCCGACTCGACGACCCGCACCGCAGCCTGTACGTCGAGGCGGGGCTCGGTCACTCCTTCATGGCCCTCACCGACGACGCCGTCGTCGTCTACCTCACCTCGCAGGGCTACGCCTCCGGGCGGGAGCACGGGGTGCACCCGCTCGACCCGGACCTCGCCATCGCCTGGCCCGAGCACATCGAGCCGGTGCTCTCCAAGAAGGACCAACAGGCCCCGGGCATCAAGGAGATGGAGCGGCGTGGCCTGCTGCCGTCCTACGACGAATGCGCCGCCTTCCACCGCTTCCTGCGCGAGCGGCACATGGTCTGAGCACCCGGCGAAACGGCCCACCGTGGACTCTCACGGTGGGCCTCTGTATGCGTGGTCCTGGTACAGGTGGTGTTCCCCGGCACACGGGCCGGCAGGTCACCGCAGCCGGGGCACCGGACGGCCGACGGCCTCACAGAGTGTGGGGAACGCCTCCGCCAGGGCGGTGTGCCAGTTCCGCAACGGCTCGAGCCCCGCCTCCCGCCAGCGGGGCTGGTCCAGCACGCTGTACCCGGGCCGGGTGGCCGGCCTGGCCAGCGCCAGGCTGGTGGTGGGCCGGACCCGGCCGGGGTCGGCGCCCAGCAGCCGGAACGTCTCCCGGGCCAGCGTGTACCAGGTGGTGCCGCCCGTGTTGGTCGCGTGGTAGATCCCGGCCGGCGCCGTTCCTGCCAGCGCCGCCGAGCCCAGCGCCGCCAACCGGTCGGCGAGGTCTGCGGTCCATGTCGGCTGGCCGTGCTGGTCGTCCACGACCGGCACGGTGTCCTGCTCGGCCTCGAGCCGGATCATCGTGGCCACGAAGTTGGGCCCGCCCGCCCCGTACAACCACGCCGTGCGGACCACGTAACCGGCCTCCGGAAGGATGTCCAGCACCGCCCGCTCCCCGGCCCGCTTGGTGCAGCCGTACACCGTGCGCGGACCGGTGGGGTCGTCTTCCCGGTACGGCCGCCCGGCTGACCCGGCGAACACGTAGTCGGTCGACAACTGGAGAAGTACGGCGCCCAGGGCTCGGCATGCCTGCGCCAGATGACGCGGCCCGTCGCCGTTGACCGCCATGGCCCGGGACGGCTCCGACTCTGCCGCGTCGACCGCGGTCCACGCCGCGCAATTGACCACCACCGCCGGCCGGTGGCGCGCCAGGGCGGACCGCACGGCCGCGTCGTTCGTGAGGTCCAGGGCGCCGCGGCCGAGTGCGGTCACCGCGGCTCCCCGACGGACCAGCAGGGAGGTGAGCTCGCGCCCCAGCATGCCGGACGCACCGGTGACGAGCCAACGCGGGCGAGGGTACGGGGACATGGTGTCGGTCTCCGAGGGTGCGTGCCGGGCGTCGGGCGGCGGACGGGACGGGGACGCTCCGTTCAGGCGGGCAGCGAGCCGGCCGTGAGCAGCGGTTCCCACCAGGAGCGGTGCGCGCGGTACCAGGCGACGGTGGCGGCCAGCCCGTCGGCCAGGCCGGTGGTCGGCACGAAGTCCAGCTCCCGTTGGATCCGGGTGGAGTCCACCGAGTAACGCCGGTCGTGTCCCTTGCGGTCCTCGACCTGCTCCACGCTGCTCCAGTCGGCACCGCACGCTTCCAGCAGCAGTCCCACCAACTCCTTGTTGCTCAGAGCGGCGCCCCCTCCGATGTTGTACACACGACCGGTCCGGCCGCGGGTGCGGACCGCCTCGATGCCCCGTACATGGTCGTCGACATGCAGCCATTCCCGCACGTGCAGTCCGTCCCCGTACAGCGGTACCCGGTGCCCGTCCATCAGCAGGGTGATGAACCGGGGGATGAGCTTCTCCGGGAACTGGTGCGGACCGTAGTTGTTGGAGCAGCGGGTCACCCGCACGTCGAGTCCGTGGCTGACGTGGTGGGCCAGAGAGAGCAGCTCGGCCGATGCCTTGGACGCGGAGTAGGGGCTGCTGGGCCGTAGCGGTTCGTCCTCGGTCCACGAGCCGTGCTCGATGGACCCGTAGACCTCGTCGGTCGACACCTGGACGAAGGGCGCCACCCCGTGCCGCCGAGCCGCGTCCAGCAGGGTCTGGGTGCCGTGCACATTGGTCTGCACAAAGGCGGAGGCGTCGAGCAGTGAGCGGTCCACATGGGACTCGGCGGCGAAGTGCACGACCTGGTCCTGGTCGGCCATCACCCGGTCAACCACAGCCGCGTCGCAGATGTCGCCCTGGACGAACCGGAACCGGGGGTGGTCGCGCACGACGGACAGATTGGCCGGGTTGCCCGCGTAGGTCAGGGCGTCAAGGACGGTCACCACCACGTCGGGCGGCCCGTCGGGGCCCAGCAAGGCGCGGACGTAGCGGGAACCGATGAAACCGGCCCCTCCGGTGACGAGCAGGTGTGTGGTCATGGCAACGGGCTCCGCTTTCCGGTCGGAACGGGTCGGGGAACAGACAGGCGCTGTGGACGGGGCGACGGACGCAGGCGAGGCGGCTGGGGCAGGACGGTCCGGGGCGAGGGACATCATGAGGAGATCTGCGCTTTGCTGTGGTCGCCGAGCACCAGCCGATGGGCGTACGGCACCGGCGGCGCGGATGTCACCCGCACGTGCCGGCCGATGAGCGACGCTTCGATACGCCGCACCCCGCAGATCGAGGCGCCGCGCAGCACGATGGAGAACTCGACCTCGCTGTCCTCGACGAGGCACTCCTCGGCGATGGAGGTGAACGGCCCCACGTAGGAGCCGGTCACGACCGCGCCCGCACCGATCACCGCGGGGCCCACCACACGGGAGTTGCGCACCTCGGCGCCCTCCTCGATCCGGACCCGGCCGATCAGGTCGCTGTGCTCGTCCACCAGGCCGTCGCAGCGCGGCTCGACGGTCTCCAGCACGAGTCGGTTCACCTCCAGCATGTCGGCCACATTGCCGGTGTCCTTCCAATAGCCGGTGATCCGTGTGGAGCTCACGTCCCGACCGGCGTCGATCAGCCACTGCACCGCGTCGGTGATCTCCAGCTCCCCACGCCAGGAAGGCTTGACGGCCCGCACGGCCTCGTGGATCGCGGGGGAGAAGAGGTACACCCCGACCAGGGCGAGGTCGCTCTTTGGGTGGGTGGGCTTCTCCTCCAGCCCGCGCACCCGGCCCGACGCGCCCAGTTCGGCAACGCCGAAGGACCGGGGGTCGGACACATGGGTGAGCAGCAGGTGCGCGTCCGGTCGGACGGCGCGGAACTCCCGTATGGGGCCCTCGATGCCGCCCACCACGAAGTTGTCGCCGAGATACATGATGAAGTCGTCCTCGCCCAGAAAATCGCGGGCGACCAGCACGGCGTGTGCGAGTCCCAGTGGTTTCGGCTGCGGGATGTAGCTCACGTCGAGACCGAATTTCGAGCCGTCCCCAACGGCCTCGCTGATTTCGCCGAAAGTATCGCCGACGACGATACCGACATCGGTGATGCCGGCTGCGGCTATCGCCTCCAGTCCATAGAACAGGACGGGTTTGTTGGCGACCGGGACCAGTTGCTTTGCGGACGTGTGCGTGATGGGCCTGAGGCGAGTGCCCGCGCCGCCTGCTAATACAAGCGCTTTCATGTCGTTCTCCCTGGTGGTCTCGGAAACACGAGGCGTCGGGCTGCCGGGGAAGGATGGCCGCGCCGCAGGCCGGCGGTGGAAGTCATCCGGCCGGTGTGTGGCGCGTTCCCGCCGCGCGGTCGATCCGTTCGTTTATGAAGGGTGAGGCCTCGACGGTCGATTGATTGTCCGCAGTGGCCGGAAAGGGGCGCCGATGGGCGCAGCCGGCTTCACGGCCTCGCCCGGCACGGCCTCTCCTGCCGTTCCGCCCCCGTGTCGGCGGCGCAGAACCGGACACCCATTCTGTTTTTAGGATCGCTTTTCAGCCGCTTTACTTAAGCGTTCATGGATGCTAAGCATATGACAGGTGAAAATGTTAAGGAACCGCTCTGTGCTGCCATGAATGTCTGATGACCGAAGGGTAGGTAATGGAGCCCAATTTAGGTAATAGTCCCGTTAAAGCCCTCGAGCGGCCAATGGAGTGCCCGGGAGGATCGGACGAGGGCAACTTGAAATTGTCGGACGTGATCATGGTGCCGATCGGTTCGCTGCTGCCATCAGATTCCCCACGAAGCACCGGTGAGGACGCCGAGCACATCCGTACTCTCGCGGAATCCGAAGCAGAACTTCCACCCATTGTGGTGATGTCTTCCACGAAGCGCGTCATCGACGGCATGCACAGGCTGCGAGCCACCGAACTCCGCGGTGCCACCGAGATCGCGGTCCGGTACTTCGAGGGCGAGGAGAAGGAGGCATTCGTCTTCGCGGTGAAATCCAACATCACCCACGGCCTGCCGCTCTCCCTCGACGACCGCAAGGCCGCGGCGACCCGTGTCCTCGACAGTCATCCGCTCTGGTCCGACCGGGCCATCGGACTGGCAACCGGACTCTCGGCGAAGACGGTCAGAACCCTGCGGTCCTGTTCGACTGCTGGGCATCCGCAGTCGAACGTGCGCATCGGCCGCGACGGGCGGGCCCGGCCCCTGGACCCCACCGAGGGGCGAAAGCTGGCAGGACGTCTGATCCAGGAGAACCCCTCGGCATCGCTGCGCCAGATCGCCGCACAGGCCGGGGTGTCCCTGAGTACCGCCTCCGACGTCCGCAAGCGGCTGCGTCACGGCGAGAGCCCGCTGCCTGAACGCGGCCGCGAGCAGGGGCAGCCGATGGCCGCCCAACAATCACGGGTCCGTGCCGACCGGGCCGAGGTGAACGGGCCGTCACGCGCCATGATGCTGCGTCACCTCAGCCGCGACCCGTCCGTGCGGCTCACCGAGGACGGCCGGGTGCTGCTGCGCTGGCTCAACGTGGTGGCCGTGCGCAGCCAGGAATGGGACCGGCTGCTGGGCAATGTGCCACCGCACCGTGTCCAGGTCATCGCTGAACTCGCCCGCGGCTGCGCCGAGATCTGGCAGCGGGTGGCAGAGCAACTGGGACAGGCTGACGCCGACGAGATGGACGGTCAGGCCCTGCACGACGCCGACAAGCCACCGCACCATGCCGCTCTGCGATCGGGCCTGAGGCGTGCCGTCGATGTCCCGGCCGCGCGGCCGGACGAGCGGACCCTGCACGAGCTCGGCAAGGCCGCCCGACCCTGGTAAGGCCGCCCGGCCTCGCCGGCCGGGCCCGTTCGGGTCCCGGCGGCCGGTCGCGGCGGGAAACTCCACTCCATGAAGGAAAACCCCATGAGTCCGTCGGAAAGAATCGACGTCCCCGAGGCCCTGGCCCGGTCGTACACGAGGAATGGTGGTGAAGAGGAACAGGCCTGGATCGCCGGGCTGCCCGCACTGGTCACGGAGTTCCTCGACCGCTGGGAACTGACGCGGGACGGCGGTATCAGCTCCGGTGAGGCCTCGCTCGTGGTGCCGGTGCTGCGCGTGGACGGCACCCGGGCCGTGCTCAAGCTCCAAAGGCCCCGGGAGGAGACAACCGCCGCGCTGATCGGGCTTCGCACCTGGAACGGGAACGGCATGGTGCGGCTGCTCGATCATGACCCGGTGAGCAGCACCATGCTGCTGGAACGCCTGGACGGGGCGCGCACCCTGGCGTCCGTCGAGGACGACGACGTGGCCATGCGCATCCTGGCCGAGCTGTTGGCCCGGCTGCACTCCGTCCCGGTGCCCGGGGGGCTGCGCGGCCTCGGTGACATCGCGGGCGACATGCTGAAGGAGGTGCCGCAGGCCGTCACCTCGTTGACGGCCCCGACCGACCGGCAGCGTCTGCACAGGTGGGCGTCGGCCGTCGACGAGCTGGCCGGTGAGCCCGGTGACCGGATGCTGCACTGGGACCTGCACTACGACAACGTGCTGGCCGCGGAGCGCGAACCGTGGCTGGCCATTGACCCCGAACCACTGGTCGGTGACCCGGGTTTCGACCTGTGGCCCGCCCTGGACACCGGCTGGGAGCAGATTGCCGCGACCGGTGACGCCCTGCGGGTGGTCCGGCGGCGCTTCGATCTGCTGACCGAGGCGCTGGAGCTGGACCGTGGGCGCGCGACCGGCTGGACCTTGGGCCGGCTGCTGCAGAACACACTCTGGGACATCGAGGACGGGCGGACCACGATCGACCCGTCCCAGATCGCTGTGGCTGACGCGCTGTTGGAGCGCTGACGCATGGCACATACCCCCTGCAGAGCCGCCCCGTACGGCCCGTCCGAGGGCGTTCGACTGTCCACCGCACGCAGTCGAACGGTTCTGACACCGTCCCCGGCGCCGTAATCCTCCAGGGCAGCCGGCGACCGGCGTGAAAGCGCTGGTGGCGCGGTTGACCGCGACGACAGACGGTGCGGGGAGCGAGGCAGCGCTGCTAGCCTTCAGCGGGTCCGGGGAACAGGGAACGACGAAGCACCGAAGATCCCGTCCCGTACCTCCACCGTCCGGCCGGGACTCCGGCGGCCCGGGACGACACAGGTCCGCAGCGTCGAACCGGAGATCCGTGCAGTGCGCCGGTCCAGGACCGGCGCCCTTGCAGCCCACTGGCGTCGTCCTGCCGTTCCTGTCCCTTGTGTGGTCCAGGCCGTCGGATTCCAGTGAGCGCACCGGGATCCGCCGCGCCGCACCGAGCACCCGTCCGGTACGCCCGGTGCTCGGTGCCCGCACCGCCCCGTCGTACACCGCGAGCCTGCCGAGTGCCTTCGCGGCGGACGGCACATCCGGCCCCGTACCCGTCGTGCCCGCGTGCAGCGGCGGACGTGTCCGCCGCTGCACGCACCGAGCCGGGCGACAGGCGTCACGGCCGGCCCGCTGTAGCGCCCCTTCCGTCGATGTCACGGCCTACTCACATAAGGAGAACCATGAGCCTTGTCAACGTGCACAACGAATGGGACCCGCTGGAGGAGATCATCATCGGCACAGCCGTGGGTGCCCGGGTACCCACCGCCGACCGCAGCGTCTTCGCCGTGGAGTACGCGGGGGATTACGACAGCCAGGACCAGATACCCTCCGGCGCCTACCCCGACCGGGTGGTCAAGGAGACCGAGGAGGAACTCCACGTACTGGCGGAGGAGCTGACCAAGCTCGGGGTCACGGTCCGCCGGCCCCGGGCCCGCGACAACGCAGCCCTGATCAAGACCCCGGACTGGGAGACGGACGGGTTCCACGATTACTGCCCGCGCGACGGTCTGCTGGCCATCGGACAGACCATCATCGAGACCCCGATGGCGTTGCGAGCCCGCTCCCTTGAGTCGCTCGCCTACAAGGACATCCTGCGGGAGTACTTCGACAGCGGCTCCCGCTGGCTGGCCGCGCCCAAGCCGCAACTGGCCGACGCCTCCTACGCCCCGCACGCCCCGGCGGGTGAGCGACTGACCGACATGGAGCCGGTCTTCGACGCCGCCAACATCCTGCGCTTCGGCACCGACCTGCTGTACCTGGTATCCGACAGCGGCAACGAACTCGGCGCCAAGTGGCTGCAGTCGGCGGTCGGCGACACCTACACCGTGCACCCGTGCCGCAGGCTGTACGCCTCCACCCACGTGGACTCCACCATCGTGCCGCTGCGGCCCGGCCTCGTACTGATCAACCCCTCGCGGGTGAACGACCGGAACATGCCCGACTTCCTGCGTTCGTGGAAGACCATCACCTGCCCCGAGTTGGTGGACATCGGCTTCACCGGCGACAAGCCGCACTGCTCGGTGTGGATCGGCATGAACCTGCTGGTGGTCCGGCCCGACCTGGCCGTGGTGGACCGCCGGCAGACCGAGCTGATCAAGCTGCTGGAGAAGCACGGGATGAACGTGCTGCCGCTCCAGCTGACCCACTCGCGCACCCTCGGCGGCGGCTTCCACTGCGCCACGCTCGATGTCCGGCGCACCGGCACCCTGCAGACCTACCAGTTCTGACGGGCCTCGCCGCGCGACAGCCTGCAGCCGCCGCGCAGTCCCGTCCAAGTCCACAACCATTACGGGAGGTTGTCCATCGTGATAGGTTACGGCGTTTGCGTCGGCCCGAGCACATTGTTCGAGCGCTCGTGTCTGCCGGGTATCGAGCGCGTCCGGACACCGGGCAGCCCGGTGTTCACCATGCGCAATCAGCGTTCGCTGTTCTCGGCGTACAACGCCATGTTCGACCAGGCGGCCGCCAACTCCGACATCACCGGCCTCGTGATGCTTCACGACGACGTCGAGCTGCGGAAGAACCCGGCCGAAGTGGCACAGGCGGTGTTCGAGGACGACTCCGTGGGCATGCTCGGCTCGGTCGGCGGCTCCGACACCGTGTCGCTGGCCTGGTGGAACGAGAAGGAGACCAGGCGCGGCCGGGTCACCGACTACGACAAGGTGCACGACTACGGCTCGGACCGCTACGAGGTACACGCCGTGGACGACGTCATCCTGTGTGTGAACCGCTGGACCATCGAGAACATCCGCTTCCCCGAGGGGCACTACCGCGGCTTCGAGGGGCTCGGCGTCATCCTCGCCACCCTGGTGCGCGCCGCCGGCAAACGCGTGCTGGTCCAGGACCTGCAGGACGTCATGCACCACAACGACGGCCGCGGCTTCAACGGTCTGAAGGACTGGCGCCACAACGAACTGCGCTGGCAGCGCGAGTACTTCGACCTCAGCCCGCTGGAGCGACTGGGCAACCATCTGGAGCGCCTCACCATCCCCACCGTCCCGCTGCGGCTCGCCGCCCGACGGCTGGCGATGCGCGCAGCCGGCCGGAGCCACCAGGTCAGCGACGGGGAGACGGGCGACCCGGTGATCGACGAGCTGGTCGGCGGCTGGTATCGGCGGTGCAAGCGCCTGCGTGGCCGCATGCTGGTGTGAGGAGACACATGACGACATACACACGGCTGCGCTATGACGTGGCCAAGTTCCCCCTCGCCGACCTCGTGCGCGAGGTGATGGACGTGGACGACCTGGAGGGTCTGGCAGCCAGCGAGTGGCTCGCCACCCGGGAGACCGATCAGAGCACGCCCTATCACAAGCGGTTCTACGACAACGTCGACGTCATCTCGCCCGCGTACCGCACGCTGGTACGGCACCTGCTCGGCGACACGGCCGACGACGTCTACCTCCAGCGCATCCCCACTTTCCGGGTGCACCTGCGTAACTCCGTCGCCGTGGGCTCCTGGCACCGTGACCGTGACTTCGGGCACGACTCCGCCGAGGTCAACTACTGGGTCCCGCTCACCCGGGCATTCGGCAACAACACGTTGTGGATCGACAAGGAGCCGGTGCACGCCGAGTACGGCGAGGTCATCGTGTTCGACGGCGCGAACTCCTGGCACGGAAACGTCGTCAACGACACCGAGATCAGCCGGGTCAGCATCGACTTCCGGACCCTGCCACGGGCCGCCTACCGGCCCAACGACAGGAAGTCGGTGTCCTACGGACTGCCCTTCCTGCTCGGCGAGTACTGGGACACCGTCTGAATCCCGGCCGGCGCCCGCGCCACGACGGGCGGCGCGGCGCGACCGCCCCGCCGCCCGCGTGCCGGCACCCGGCCCACCAGGCCCGCGCGACTGCACACCCGAAAGCACGCCGAAAACACCGAGGGAAGAACCCGGGAAAGCTCCCGAAGAACGCGCGGCACAGCGGGCGAGCCACAAAGAACAGCCACGACCCTGGCGACACGGCGGCTAGCACGGAAACGGCCTCGACATGATGATGACCTCCGATCCGACCAAGAAGCCCCTGGGCGACCGACAGTCCGACGAACCCTTGCTGCACCTAGACAACCGATTCCAACAATTCCTGACGGGCCTGCCGGCAGACCGCCCCGCGTGGTTCTGCTTCTTCTCATCCGGGCTGCTGCACGTTCTCCACCACTTCCTGCGATTCGTCCCCGAGCCGCTGAACTGCGTGTTCATCTGCTCCGGACTGAACGCGCAGGAGACAGCGTTACGGGACCACATGACCGGCAAGCTGCCCGCCTTCGACATGGACGACCGGGTCGGCAGCCACGAGATCTTCGAGTTCCTGCTGCGCAACCTGGACCAGCCGTTCGGCATCGTCGACGTCGACTGCTTCGTCACCGACACCGACTGGTTCGACCGCTGCACAGACGGCCTGGAGCCGGGCGTGGCTGCCAGCGGCCCGCTCAGCTACGGTCCGATCCCACTGGCCGCACCGCCGCTCCTTGCCCTCGATCCGCGGGTACGTCCCGATATCGAGCGCGCCATCGGCGGCCCCGTCACCCCCGCCGCCTACTCCTACATCCCTCCCGGCCCGGAAAAGGAGATCGACGCAGCCATGGTGCGGCTCATCGAACCGCACCATGAACAGGCACTGGCCCGCGTGATGACCCTGGAGGGCCCGCAACTGCCGTTCCCCCAAGGCGGACTGGTGGACGTACTCGACGACGGCCGCGAGGTACGCAGCCACGAGCGCTACCACCACCTCCAAAACGGAAACGAGGTGATCCGCGTCGTCTTCGACGGCCTGATGCTCTATCAGCTGATGGCGCTCGCGGCGGGGCTACGGATCTCCCACTTCCACAGGTTCCCCGGCACCAAGGTCTTCGCCCCGCAGATGGTCCACGCGGGCGGCATCTCGTACTGGCACCGGCTGCGCCCCAGTGAGATCGCCGCCGGCATCCATGAACTGCCCTGGTCTGCGCATATCGACGCGCTGCTGCTGGAGGACTTCAACAAGCGGCCGGACACCCCCTCGAGCTACCGGACCCGCAGCACCCGGCTCACCGCGAATCTGCGCCAGTCCAAAGTGGACCTGGCCCAGCTGCGCGACGAGCTGCGCACCAAGCTCATCTCCTCCGGAGTGGACGTGGCCGACCCCCGGTGGGCCGCCGTCCTCAGCTGACGACCCGACAACCCCGCCGCCCGGACCGCTGGGACAACCCCAACGCACCGCACCACCCACGCACGATCCACCACACACCGCATGGCAACCGCACTGCGACAGCCGGACCCGGGCCCGGCCGTCACGCACCGCCGGACGACCTCATCCCGGTGCCCCGAGCGGCGCCGACAGGCAATTACGGAGACTTTCGATGAGAGTGGGAATCGTCGGGGCCGGCCGCATGGGCCGACTGCACGCGCGCACACTGCTCGAACTGCCGGACCCACCCGCATTGGTGGTGCACGATGTCGACCTCGACGCCGCGGACCGTCTGGCCGGCGCCCTGGCGGCCGGCACAGGCGCCGACGTGACTGCCCGCCAAGCGCTCACCGATGTTGTCGCCGAGGTGGACGCGCTCATCGTGACCACCCCGGCGACGCAGCGACGAGCCCCGCTGCTGGCCGCCGCACAGGCGTCTTTGCCGGTGTTCTGCGAGAAACCGCTGACCGCCGACGACACCGAAGCCCGCGAACTGGCCGAGGCACTGGCACATACCCGGATACACGTCGGCTTCCAACGGCGCTGCGACCCCGGATACCGGGCGCTGCGCGAACGAATCGTCTCGGGCGGACTCGGCCGGATCCTGCTGGTGCGGTGCACCGCCTTCGACCACGAGCCGCCGGCCGACGCGTACGAACGGACGGCGGGCGACATCTTCACGGACTGCCTCATCCACGACATCGACGCCGTGCACTGGTTGACCGGACAGCGCACGATCGCCGTCCAGGCCAACGGGGCGCGACTGCTCGGCGGCGCCGGGTACGACGTGGCCACCGCCGTCCTCACCCTTTCCGACGGCGCGCGCGCAGTGCTCTGCGCCTCCCGGCTCGACCCGCACGGATACGACCACCGCATCGAGGTGCTGGGCACCAAGAGCTCACTCTCGGTGGGGCTCGACGCACGGACCCCGCTGCGTCTGCTCGGCCAGGACGGCACAAGCTTCCCGCCCGCTCCCCGGCAGCACCCGTACCAGGACTTCACCGACCGCTTCGCGACCGCCTACCGGCAGGAGATCCACGCATTCCTCCGCACGGTGACACAGGATGCCCCCAGCTCCTGCACCGCACAGGAGGCGCTGCGCGCGCAGGAAGTAGCCGCAGCCGCAGGCCACGCTGCCCGCACCGGCACCCATGTTCACCTGGACCCGGCCCCGTCCAGCGCTCCCGTAACACCCGCGCGCAGCCGGACCCGACCAGACGTGGTGACGGCACACCAAGCACAGCACGGCACCCTCGCACAGGGCGTGCCGCACACCTGAACGGCGAACCGAACGGACCGAACGAGACCGACGTGGAACCGGACGAGGAACGTGACGATCCGACGAACCATGAACGACACCGGCCACCGGACCGGCGGCACGCGGTACACGAACCCAGTACGGACGACGGGAACCCGCCGCCCCGGCAGAAACAGACCCGCCCCGTGGCGGCACGCCGTCCTGGGCACCGCCCTGCTGGCCCTCGCCACCGGGCCCGCCGCTGCCACCGAGACCCGAGCGGGCACACCGGACCCAGGACCGGCGGACAACGTCATCCTGCTGGTCGGCGACGGCATGGGCGACGCGGAGATCACCGCAGCACGCAACTACTCCGTGGGCGCGGCCGGCAGACTGGCCATGGACACCCTGGACACAGAGGGCCGGCGCACCACCTTCTCGGTGGACGAGCGGGGCCGGCCGGTCTATGTCACCGACTCCGCAGCAGGCGCCACCGCCTGGGCGACGGGCCGGCGCACGGTCAACGGACGGGTCTCCAAAACCCCCGACACCAACCGGCCATTGGCCACTCTGCTGGAGAAGGCCCACCACCAGGGCTACGCGACCGGCAGCGTCACTACGGCCTCGGTCGCCGACGCGACCCCCGCCGCGTTGACGTCGCACGTCACGGACCGGTCCTGCAAAGGCCCCGCGGACATGGCCGCATGCCCGGCCGACACCCGGACCGCGGGCGGCGCGGGCTCCATCGTGGAGCAGACGGTCGCCGCCCGCCCGGACGTCCTGCTCGGCGGCGGGGCCGACCACTTCGCACAGACCGTCACGGACGGCCCGCACCGCGGCCGAACGGTGCTGGATCAGGCCCGTGCCACCGGCTACCAGGTGGTGCGCGACCAAGCGGAGCTGACAGCGGCCCGCCTGGACCGGCCCGTGCTCGGGCTGTTCGCCCCTGACCAGGTGCCCGTGGAATGGACCGGAACGCCGGCCGCACCCGGCGGGACCACACCCCGGCGGTGCGCCCGCCACAACCCCGCCCGGCCCGCCGGCACGCCCACCCTGGCCGAGTCCACCCGCGCCGCACTCGACCTGCTGACAGCCCGGCGCGACAGGTCAAGGGAGAGTGGCAAGGGCTTCTTCCTTCAGGTCGAGGGTGCCTCCATCGACGACCGGGCACACGAAGCCGACCCGTGCGGCCAGATCGGCGAGACAGTGGCCTTCGACCGCGCAGTGGCAACCGCCCTCGCGTACGCCGGACAACACCCCCGCACCCTCGTGATTGTCACCGCCGACCACGGCCACGCGACCCAGGTACTGCCCGAGGACGCCCGACCGGCAGGGCTGTCCACCACGCTCGTCACCGACGAGGGCGGCCGCATGCAGCTCGGGTACGCCACGGCCATGCCCGGCGAGATGCAGGACCACACGGGGGCCCCGGTACCGGTTGCCGCCCAAGGGCCGCTCGCGCACCGGGTGCTCGGAGTCCGCGAGAACACCGACCTGTTCGGCACGGTGAGAGCGGCACTCGGACTGCGCTGAACCGCCGCCGTGTGTACGGCCGCGCCCCGACCCCCTGGGAATTGCCGGCCCGGAAAATTCAAGGAATCCCGGACGCGCCCCGGAGCGTTCCAGGGTGTTCCGGAGCGGCCGTTGAAGAATTTTGGGCCGCCCCCCAGCATGGCCCGACAGAAAGCGGATCGCCATACGCCGATCCCCGTTCCCCAAGAACCCATAAATGCATCCACCGAGTTGAAAGGCGTGAAGAGTTGAACTCCTCCCAGGAATTACCGCGGTGGCCCCAGCTGACGGAAGATGACATCGAGGCGGCGGTGGCGGCCCTGCGCTCCAACCGACTGGTGGGGCTCGGGAACAGCACCATCGAAGAGTTCGAAGCAGTGCTCGCCGCCGGCCAGGGCGTCGAGCACGCGGTCGCCGTGTCCACCGGCACGGCGGCGGTACACCTGGCACTGCACGCCCTCGACGTCGGCCCGGGCGACGAGGTCATCGTGCCCACCCACACGTTCATCGGCTCGGCGAGCCCCGTTGTGTACCTCGGCGCCCGACCGGTCTTCGCCGACGTCACACTGGACACCCACTGCCTGGACCCCGTCTCGGTCAAGTCACTGATCACGCAGCGCACCAAGGCCATCGTGGCGGTCCACATCAACGGCATCGCCGCCGACATGGCCGCCCTGACCGCCGTCGCCGCCGAGGCGGGCGTCCCGGTCGTCGAGGACGCGGCGCAAGCGCTGGGCACAGAGATCGGCGGCCGGCCCGTCGGCGGCTTCGGGGACCTGGCCTGCGTCAGCCTCTTCGAGCAGAAAGTGATCACCTCCGGCGGCGAGGGCGGCGCCGTGCTCACCAACAACCCGGTCCACGCGGAGCGGGTACGCCGACTGCGCAGCCACGGCGAAGGCCCCGTCTCGGGGCGCCCGGGGATGATCTGGGCGCACGAGGTCGGCTACAACTACCGTCTCACCTCGGTCCAGGCGGCCATCGGAATTGCCCAGCACAAGCGGCTCGGCGAGATGGTCGAGGCCCGCCGCCGCAACGCCGCTCACCTCTCACAGCAACTGGCCGGTGCCGAGGGACTGGAACTGCCGGTGGAGCCGCCGGGCACCACCCACGCGTTTTGGAAGTACGCGGTGCGAGTGGCGCCGGGCGGCGGTCGCCGCCCCGCCGCGGACGTCGCCGCCGACCTGCGCTCGCGAGGCGTCCCGGTGCTGCTGCGCTACCCCTTCCCGCTGCACAAGCAGCCCGCATTCGCCGAGCACCAGGAGGTGTCCCTGCCGGTCGCCGAGCGGCTGTCCCAGGAGCTGCTGGCGCTGCCGTCGCACCCGGGGCTCACGGAGGGCCATCTGAACCACATCGCCGACGAGGTCCGCAGGGCCGTCGCCGTCACCGCGTGACGCGCATCCTGCACCACGCCTGACACAGGGGCACCGCGCACCGGTCACACACGACCGGGGTGCGGAGCCCGCTCCTCCCGACCACCCCACACCACCAGGAGAGCCGCCATGACCCCCGCCCCGCTCCCCGCCCCCGCCCTGCCACCCGGTCCCGAGGGACCCCCGCTGCTCCTCGGTACCTCGGCCTTCGGCCAGAACGAACGCGGCTTCCCCGTGTTCGACGCCTATTGGGAGGGCGGCGGCCGGGCCTTCGACACCGCCTGGCTCTACGGCCACGCCTACGGCCCCGGCTGCTGCGAACGCACCTTCGGTGCCTGGGCCCAGTCGCGCGGCGTTGAAAAGGACGTCTGGGTGCTGGCCAAGGGCGCGCACACCCCGGAATGCCTGCCTGACCGGGTCGAGTGCCAGCTCACCGAGAGCTTCGAGCGGATGGGCCGGGACACTGCCGCGCTCTACATGCTTCACCGCGACAACACCGATATCCCCGTCGGCGAGTTCGTCACCGTCCTCGCCGACCTCGTGGACCGCGGCCTCATCGGTGCGTACGGCATGTCCAACTGGACCCTCGAACGCGTCACCGAGGCCGTCGCCTACGCCCGCGCACACGGTCTGCCGCTGCCCGCCGGCATCAGCAACCAATACAGCCTGATCAACATGGTCCACCCCATCTATCCGGGCACCGAGACCTCCAACGACCCCGCCTGGCGCGCCTGGCTGGCCGAGGGCAGCGCCCGGCTGTACCCCTGGGCGAGTCAGGGCCGCGGCGCGCATGCCCTCGCTCACCCCGATGAGCTGCGCACCGGTCCGCTCGCGGAGAGCTGGTACAGCCGGACCAACGCAGCCCGGATCCACCGCGCCGGTCTGCTGGCCGAGCGCACCGGCATATCCGCCACCGGCATCGCCCTTGCCTGGACCCTTTCCCAGCCCTTCCCGGTCGTCGCTCTCATCGGGCCCCGGCAGCCCGAGGAGGTCCGTGACTCGCTGGCCGCCGCGGCACATCGGCTCACCGCTGCCGAGCGCGACTGGCTGGAGACCGGGGAGGGTGACCTCCCCGCCCGCTGACCTCCGCAATACCGGCACCGGGTCTGCAGCGGCAACCCATCCTGACGGCGCAACATCCCGGAGGCTCGCCTCGGTCGGCACGAAGGTAATCGACAGGCGACTGCCCGGCAGCGAGCCGAAACCCGCGGACCGTGTTCGACAAGCCGGCCACGAAGTCCGGCACTGTGCCGGTGGTGGTGCACCGGCCGCCCGATCACTGCCCTTGCCGTGGCCCGTCATCGAAGGATGCTGCTCTCAGGCCGCCTGCCGGCGATGTGTCGGATCGCCGGCAGGCGGCCCATGCCCGTCGGCTTCGACCAGGACCTGGCGGCTGAGATCTCGCAACCCCGGTTCCCTGTGTAATTGCTGCACGCGACAGGGCGTATCCGAAATCCGCGACCCGCTGTTTTCCTCCCACATCGAATTGCGGAGAAGCATGGGGCGTTCGGCTGACGTCATACGCGGTTGAGCACCTTCGTTACCGGAAGACAACCAATCCTGGAGCGACTTTCAGCACATTCATCGCCCAACTGTCTGCAGGATTCCCTTCCTGGAGGGAGCAATCGTGACGACTCCGTTTCACGGGGCTCGACCGCCCTCACGTGAGCCGCGTGGAATCGGCAAATTGCCGCTGCCCCTGCGGTCCCGCCCGCTGCCACCGTCGGTGAGAGGGACCTGCCAAAGGGCACCGACCGGCCCGTGCATGGGGCCGGCCGAGTTGGCCCCAATGGCGCGGTTACCGGTACTGGGCATCGCGGCCGGCACCACGGTGCTGCTGCTCGTGCTGGCCGGCCGCTACGGCTACGACGGTGACGAGCTGTACTTCATCATGGCCGGTCGCCACCTGGATTGGGGGTATGCCGACCAGCCTCCCGGCGTGCCGTTGCTGGCGCTGCTGGCCGACACCCTCGCTCCGGGGACACTGCGCGTGCTGCGACTCCCGGCGATCCTGGCCACCGCGACAGGGATCGTGCTGGCCGCGCTGCTGGCCCGGGAGTTCGGCGGGGACCGGCGGGCGCAGTGGGTGACCGCAGCTGCCCATGCACTGGCCTTCGGCGCAGTCGGGCGGCTGCTGTCCACGGCGGCCTTCGATGTTCCGCTGTGGACGCTGTTGAGCTGGCTGCTGGTGCGGTGGGCGAGGCTGCACCGGGAGGACGCGACACCACAGTGGTTGTTACTCGCCGTGGGGGCTGTCGTCGTAGTGGCGATGCAGGTCAAGTTCCAGCTCGTGGTGTTCTGTCTGGCCCTGCTGGTGGCGGTGTTGGGATGCGGGCCGCGCCGCCTGCTCACCCGCCCGCTGTTGTGGGTGGGCGCGGGACTGGCGGCGCTGTCGGTCGTGCCGACGCTGATATGGCAACACCGGCATGGCTGGCCGCAATTGCGGATGACCGAGGCGATCACCGCGGAGGTTTCCCAGTTCGAGGGGGCGACGGCCAACCTGGTGTTGATGGTCCTGGGGTTGGGGCCGATCCTCGGGCTGGTGCTTGGCCTGTACGGGCTCGGCCGGCTGCTCGCCGGGCGGGAGTTGCGTGCCTACCGGTTCGTCGCCGTGGCTGCCCTGCTGGTGACAGCGTTCGTTGTGGTGAGCGGCGGGCGTGCCTACTACATCTACGGCGTCTTCCCGGCACTGTGGGCGGCAGGCGCGGTCAGTTTCCAACGGCGGCGAGCGGCCCGTCCGGCGAAGACCGGCCGGCGCAGGGGCTGGCCTGTATATCCTGCGATCGCGGTGTCAGCGATCTGGCCGCTCGCGGATCTGCCGCTGCAGCCGCAGGAGTCGTACATCGGGAAACCTCCCCAACGCTTCGACAAGCGCTCCGAGATCGGCTGGCCGCAGCTGGCCGACCAGGTCAGCGACGTCTATCACCAGATTCCCCGTGACCGGCGAGACCGCACGGTGGTCATGTCCGACGACTACTGGGTGGCCTCCGCGCTGGCGTACTACGGTCCCGCCCGCGGCCTGCCACCCGTGCACAGCGGTTCTCGTGGCTACTGGTTCTTCGGCGCACCCGACGCCGACCGCACCACCCTGATCTACGTCGGTGACCCCGAGCCCGCAGTCCGCGCCCATTTCGGCGTGATCCGGCAGGTCGCCACCGTGGACAACGGGCTGCGCATCGACACCGACTACCAGGGTCGCCCGATATCTCTGATCAGCCGGCAGAAGAAACCCTGGAGGCAGATCTGGCCGGACTTCCAGCGCTTGAATCTGCTCTCCTGACCGGTGAAGACAACGCCACTTCTTGTTGCCACACCCTGTTCTGATCACCACATCAAGAGGCGCCTATGAAATCGCAACGTACCTGGCCGACCGCGCGATGGGTCGGCTGCTCAATCCTTGTCGGTGGATTGGGGATATTCGGGCTCGTGAGCATGGTCCTTGCACTGGATGCCGAAGCGGTCGATCTCGAAGTTTATCGAGCGGGCGGTGAGGCAGCACTGGCAGGCCGAGACCTCTACAACGCGCCCGTGTGGTACGACTTCCGCTTCACTTATCCACCTTTCGCGGCCCTGGTCTTCACCCCTCTGTCCCTGCTGAGCGCGGCAACCGCCAAAACCCTCGTGGTGTTGCTGAACACCTCATTGCTGGTGTTCATCGTGGCGCGGTCCTGGCATTCGGTCGGCAGACCGGCAACACGCCTCCTTGTCCCTGCGGTGATCGCCGTATCCGGTACTTCGTTCGTACTCGAATCGGTGCACAGCAACTTCAACGACGGACAGATCAATCTGTTGCTGGTCGCATTGGTACTGGCCGATCTGACGGGACGCACGGACCACCCCGCCCGGGGGGTGGGCGTCGGGCTCGCGGCGGCACTGAAGCTCACTCCCCTCATCTTCGTGGCCTATCTGATCGTGACCCGAAAATTCCGTCAGGCTGCTGTGGCATCGGCGTGCGCTGCGGGGACAGTCGCAGTGAGCTTCCTCGTGGTTCCCGCCGCCGCAACCGACTACTGGCTGCGGGGCATGTTCGCCGACCTCAGCCGGATCCACGTCGATCCGACGTCGAGGCACAATCAGTCTCTGCGAGGGCTTCTGCTGAAGAACGGCGTGCCGGAGACCCCCGCCCTGTGGCTGTGGCTGGCACTCGGCGCCGTGGTCGGCGTTGCGGCGCTGATGCTCGCGACACGGGCGACGCGACGCGGGGAGCAACTGCTGGCCCTCTCGCTGTGCGGCCTCTGCGCGGCCGCGGTGTCCCCCTGGTCGTGGGGGCACCACTGGGTGTGGCTGGTGCCGTTCGGAGTCTTTCTGACGCGAGTAGTTGGCCGGCCCGGCCGTCGCGGGCGGTGGCTGCCGACAGCGGTTCTTGTCGCGGGCACCCTCCCGGGAGTATTGGCCCTGGCCGATCCGATGGACGACGACGCGGTACCCGTTCTGACGGACGGCCCCCTGGCCTTTGTGCTGGCCAATCTCTACGTGTTCATCTTCATCACCATCCTGGTTGCCGCCGCTGTGGACCTTCGCAGTCAACGCACGCTCTCGGCAGGCCCAAGAGATCGTGAGAAGTTACCGATGGACGGCTAGGAATGCCGGAACCGGACACCTGCGCAACCAGACTTTGCCCCACTGTGTCGTCCATGTGACGCGCCGGCTGAACGGGGAATTCGACAGCATCGCTTCCCTGAACACTCGTTTACCTGAGGTGAATGACCCTGCCGGCTTCTCCGGCCCTCGCCCTGGGCCGACCAGCAGATGTCCCTCAGTCCAGCTTCTTGCGGAGGAGCAATGACTACCAGCTCGTCACCCTCGAACTCGGATCTGGAGCAGAGCACTTCAAGCAAAGACCGGGAACGAACGGCCGACTGCAGCGTCACCCTCGTGATTCCAACATTCAACGAGGCGGCGAATATAGAAGAGTTGATGAACCAAATAGCCGCCGCGATAGCGGGTGAGCAGGACATGTCTGTTGTCTTCGTCGACGATTCGACGGACAGCACTCAAGAAGTGATACGGGAGGCCGCGGCACGCTTCCCTGTGCACGTCTCCCTGTACCACAGACCCGAGCCCGTGGGAGGGCTCGGGGGTGCCGTCATGGAGGGCATCACACGGACCGAATCCCGATGGATCGTGGTGATGGACGCGGATCTCCAGCACCCGCCCTCGCTGCTGTCCCGTCTGATCGCCCAGGGAGAGGGCTCCGGCGCCGGACTCATCGTCGCCAGCCGCTACAAGGACGGCGGCAGCGCCAGCGGCCTTGACGGCCGGTACCGAGTTCTTGTCTCCCATGCGTCGAGGTCTGTGGCCAAGACCCTCTTCCCGCGATTGCTTCGCGGCGTCAGCGACCCGTTGAGTGGGTACTTTGCCATCCGCCGCGACGTGGTGGACCGCGCCCAGCGAAACGATGCCCTACGTCCCTTAGGTTACAAGATCCTTCTGGAACTCATCGTCCGCTGCCGTCCGCTCACCATGACCGAAGTGGCCTACGAATTCGGCCCACGCCGTGGCGGCGAGTCCACATCGACCTTCAGGGAGGGGTTGCGCTTCCTACGCCACCTCTTCCGGCTTCGTACCAGCGGTGCTCCCAGCCGCGCCCTTGCCCTCGGAATGGTCGGCCTCTCCGGATTCCTGCCCAACCTCGCGGTCCTATGGGCCCTCACCCATCACACCGCGCTGCACTACACAGCCGCTGAGGTGATCGCCAACCAGTTCGGGCTGCTGTGGAACTTCGTGCTTATCGACAAGGTCCTGTACCACGGCCGAAAGCGACTCGACTCATGGATGAGGCTTCTGGGCTTCGCGGCACTGGCCAACGCCGATCTGATGGTCCGCATCCCGCTCATGGTGCTCCTTGTCTCCGGCTTCGGCTTCACACCCGTGCCGGCCACGGCGATAACCTTGGCCGTGGCCTTCGCCCTGCGCTTCCTCTGCGTCGATCGTTTCCTCTATCGACGAATCGGCGGCAGTGCATGAACGAGGCCGCCGCAGATGCCACATCCGAGCCGCTTCACAACTCGAACAACGGCGTCGCCGCATCCGGAGCGACGCCTGGTCAGCGTTCCTCCTTGCCATTGAGCAGTCGACGACGAGCGTATGAACTTCGCTGATGACACCGCCGCACCCGTACACGATGCGCAGGCCGCATTGTCGGGATATCGAGGGCGAGGGAGGCTCCCACACCGGCACCGGCACCGGCCGGCGCGGAGGCCCGGGCCTGGGCCCGCGACCCCTCCTGGCATCACGCTGCTGCGGCCGTCCACCAAACGGGACGTCGCGCTGCTGAGGCCACCGGGGCCGCGTAGGAGACGGATCTCAGCAACCCACATCACGGATGCGCACGGCACTCGCCGCGTCCATCCGTGCCGTTCGGGCGTGTTCCTCGGTGCGGCGGGATCGCCCTGACGCGTCGCCGGCGCTGACACCAACCCTGGTCGTCGGCTTGCTACTTGCCGTCGCTGGATGGCTGGGGCAGTGACGCGGGTACGCGGGTGAGGTGGAAGAAGAAATCCGTGGGGGATTCCTTCTTGTCCATCACGCACAGCAGGACGTTGTCGGTGAGCCGGCGGAAGTGGTCGATGATGGGCAGCTGGTCATAGACCATCGCCGTGGACTGCTTGCCGCGGTAGATGACCTCATGCAATGTTGCGAGGCCCATCTCCTCGTACGAGAAGACCGTCCCGTCCTCGTCGCGGCACAGCAGCGGCTCCACGTGGTCGGCGTCGACGAACCGCTTGCCGTACCACCGCATCTTCGTCAGCAGCGCGGCGTTCTCGCTGGTGTGCTCGAACCCGCCACCCTGCCAGGTGCCGAGGAGGAGAGCGGTGTCGACCGGTTCGAGCCGGTCGAAGAGCTCTGCCAGCTTCGCGTTGTCGCACTGCCCTCCGGACGCGATGACGTCCAGAACTTCCTGCTCGATGCTCATGGCCGGGGCCTCCCTCGGTTGGGGAACGAACGGGGTGTGCCGGGCGTGCGCGGCGCTGCCCGGTCCGCCCGGCAGGGATGAGGTGCTGGCCCGGCCGGGTCGTACGGGGTCGAAGCGGTGGTACATCCGGGCGTGCCAGAGCGCCACCCGCTCCAGTGCCGCCGCGGAACCGTACCCGGCGGCTGTGAGCGGAGCCAGTGCCTGCCGGCAGCTTTCGAGCGCTGCTTCGGCGCGCTGGTACGCCTCCTGCTCGGTCAGGCCGATGGCGAGTGCGTCGGTCTTCCCCTCGGACTGTTCCCGTTGGTGGCCGCGCAGGTCGTTGAGCAGACGGATGGCGGTCGCGGCCTCGCGCAGGGCGCCGAGCAGCACGGGAAGGCGCCGGGGCAGACCTGGCTCGTCCATGAGGGCCCACAGGGCGGTGACCTGTTGTTCGACGCCGATGGTCCAGGCGCCGTGCCGGAGGTAGTCCGTCAGCCGGGGCACGCCGCCACCGGTGGCCGCTGTCCGGGCCGTCTCGCGTTCGCATTGCATGCCGATGAGCGTCTGATGCATGCTTTTCCGCCAGACGGCGGTGAGTTCGGGCCGTCCGTCGCGGTGCAGGTCCCGGGCGATCTCCGCCAGAGCGCGCGTCATGGGATCGTCGCTGCTGTCGCTGCTATCGCTGCCGCGCCCCGCGAGGACCTGGTGCCAGGCCCGGACGCGGGTTGGGGTCCTGTCCGGGCCCGCGGAGTCCGCTGCACCCGGTGCGTCCGCCGCATCCGCCGCATCCGGTGCGTCCAGGACATTGTCGACCGCCATCAGCCAGACCGTGAGCCGGGACATCTGGTAGCAGGTCTCCGGCGGCAGCCAAGGGGTGAAGAACGCAGTCTGAAGGCACATCAGGGGAACCAGTGCGGTGTCCACGGGCAGCCCGAGCTCTTTGAGCCAGATCTCCAGTCGCGGCATGCTCTGCAATGCGGCTGAGCATGTGTCCGCTATGGAGACGATCTCCCGGGGAGGGTGGCTGTGCGGTCGCGAAGTGTCCACGCCGTCAGGCTACGTCCCGCGCTCGTGCGTGTTCCTGAGCTCCGTGCTTTTCGGCACGCACCCGGACCGGTGCACGTGCCGCAGCCGCATCGCCTTGCTTGCCCCCCCGGCGGGCCGGCAGCGCGTCGGGCCGTCGTCCACGCCAATGAGTCACGCCAATGAGTCACGCCAGTGAAGCACGCCCACGAAGCGGAAGCGGAAGCGGAACTCGGGAAGACAGGGGTCAGATGTCAACAGGACCTGCGTTACCGTCCATACCGGACGCGCATCTCTCGCCCACGCTCGCAACACGGGTGAGTCGTGCGCTGGCCCTCGCCACCCGGCACACACTCTCCACGCAGCGGGACAACGGCTCATGGCTGGCCACCCCCGACCCTCGCATCACTGAGACCGCACTGTGCACGCTGGCCCTGGCGCGCTCTCCGCACCCCGGCGCCGACCGGGCCGCCGAGCGGGGCAGGGTGTGGCTCGCCAACGGTGCCGCCCCGCAGAACCACCATCCGGTGGCCCACGCCGTGGAGACCGCGCTGCTGTCCCTGGCCCTGGACACCGGCGGCCCCATCGACGTGAGCCACCCCTCCTTCGCGGACCCGACGCTGTCGGCCCGTGCCCGGCTCCTCCAGGCCATCGCCCTGTACACCGGCCGAGCGATCAGTGGCGGCACCGGTCCCGCCGCACTGCGCACCCTGCTGGCCGCCGCGGTCGCAGCCCAGGGGCGGCTCAAGCGCTGGACCCGGGTGGAAGTCTGGTCTGCGCACGCACTGGTGGAGACCCACTTCGGCGACCGGACATCCGCCCGGCACGCCGCCAAAATGGTCGCCGACCAGCAATCCCCAGCGGGCGACTTCTTCGCCAATCCGGTCACCACCGCTCTCGCGGCGCTCGCGCTCCAGGCCGCCGCCCCCGGCACGGCTGCCGCCCGCCGCTGCGCGGAGTACCTTCTCACCAGCCAACTCGCCGACGGGACCTGGCGCTTTTCCCACAGCGATGTCTGGGACACCGCGCTGACCGTCCGCGCCTTCCACGGCGCAGCGGAATTCGACCGCCACGGACTGCCGGCCGCCGTCGCGTTCCTGGTCGCGGCACAGAACTCGGACGGCGGCTGGCCGTACCGGCTGGGCGTCGAGTCCGACAATGACACCACCGCGGCCGTCCTGATCGCTCTGGGCGGCGCAAGCGGCGCGCCCGGCACCACGATCCGGTCCGGGCTACGTCACCTGGTCCGGCAGCAGACGGCCGACGGTCTCTGGCGGACCTGGCAGTCCGCCGGGGACCCTCCGGTGGACGACGTGGTGGCGCATGTCGTCACCGCACTGGATCGCCACTCCGGCCGCCATCGCGTGCAACTGGCCGCGGCGCGTGGCTGGCTTGCCGAACGCCTCGGCGAACAGGGACGCTGGCACGCCGGGTGGTACCGGGGGCTGCCATACGCCACCGCCGAGGTCCTTCCCGCCCTCGCTGCGGCAGTACCTGCGAGAGGCCACCCCGCCGCCCGGACTCTGGCCGAAACCCGCAATTCCGATGGTGGCTGGCCCGTCGAAGAGGCCGGCCCCAGCACTCCTGCCGCAACCGGACTGGCGCTCGCGGCCCTGGAACGCGGCGGCCTGCTCAACGAGGAACACCGGGCACCGGCGCTCGGCTACCTTGTGGAGACCCAGCGCGACGACGGCACCTGGCCGGGCGTACCGCTCATGTACGGCCCGCGACCGCTCCTCACGCACTACCCCACCCACACCCATGCGTTTGCCGTCGGCGGCCTCTTTGCCGGGCAGCGCCGTCTGCGAACCGCTGCGGTGGCCACCGACTCCGCTCACGAGGAGGGCTGACATGCGGCCGGGTACGAGAAGGACCGGCATGAGCAGAATCGGTGCACGGCTGACCGGCGGACCGGGACGTCGTACCGCCGCCGATGCCCCCACTGATGCCCCCACCGATGCCGCCACCGAAGCCCCCGTTGCCCCCGGCCGCGTGCCGCTGGCCGGGCACGCCCCGTGGATCCACCGTGATGCTCCGGGCTTCTTCCGCGAGCTGCGGCACCACGGACCGGTGACGAAGATCTACATCGGCCCCCGGCAGGTACACGCCGTCAACTCACACGAGATCGTCCGGGAGTTGCTGACCGTGCAGGCCCGCGCCTTCGACAAGGGCGCGATGTTCGACGCCCTGCGCGTGCCTCTCGGTGACGGGCTGATCACCGCCGCCGGCGACCGCCATCTCCGCCACCGCCGGCTGATGCAACCCGCCTTCCACCACGACCGGATCGCCGGCTACGCCCGCATCATGTCCGAACGGTCCCTGGCACGGGCCGCCGTCTGGGAACCCGGTACCACTCTCGACCTGGTGCCGGAGATCCACCGCCTGACGCTCGACATCCTGCTGCGTACCCTCTTCGCGGATCCCCAGGACCCCGAACTGCGCACGGCCGTCAAGGACTGGCTGTCCGTCAAGTACCACTCGATGCGCCTTGCCCTCTCCCCGTTGCAAGCCTGGGCGGAACGCCTCCCGCTGCCGGCGGGATGGCGGCCGCCGAACGCCGGCCCGCTCCGCCGGCTGGTGGCCGTCCAGCACCGCATCATCGAGACATACCGTGCCGACGGCCGGGATCGCGGCGATCTGCTCTCGATGCTCCTGGCCGCGGGCGGCCCGGACGGTGGCCTGACCGACGCCGAAGTGACCGACGAACTGATCACCCTGTTCCTGGCCGGTACCGGCACCGTCAGCGCGTCGTTGGCCTGGACGCTGCACGAGATATCCCGCCGTCCCGACGTCCAACGACGGATCCACGACGAACTCGACGCCGTTCTCGCCGGACGGCCCCCCGGGTTCGAGGATCTTCCCGCACTGGTCTACACACGACAGGTGCTGACCGAAGTGCTGCGGCTGCATCCACCGTCGTGGTTGCTGATGCGCCGCGCGGTGCGGCCGGTCACCCTCGGCGGCGTACGGCTCTCCCCGGGCGCCGAGGTGTTCTTCAGTCCGTACGCCCTGCATCGCGATCCGCAACTGTACGAGAACCCGGACGACTTCGACCCTGAGCGCTGGTCGCACGACGCCGCCGCGAAGGCGCCGCGCCACACCTATCTGCCCTTCGGAGCAGGCAGCCGGCTGTGCATCGGGGAAGACTTCGCCTGGACCGAACTGACCCTGGCGCTGGCCGCTTTCACCGCTCACCGGCGCCTGACACCGGCCGGCTCCACCCCCGTGCGGACCCTGGTCGGCACCGTCCTGCGCCCGGACCGGCTGCCGCTCACGGCGCATGCCCGCCCGTCCTGATCCGCACGGCCTCCCACACCTCCCACACCTCCCTCGACACGCTTGCCCCTCCCCTCAGCAGGAGCCGCACATGCCAGCACACGCACAGACATCAGGTGACGGACCGCAGCCCGGTCGCCTACGGGACCGGGTCGCCCTGGTGACCGGCGGCGCCTCCGGGATCGGCGCCTCGTGTGCGCGGCGACTGGCCGCGGAAGGCGCTGTGGTGGTGATCGCGGACCTCGACGAGGACGGCGCGACCCGTGTGGCCCGGCAGATCACCGCGGCCGGTGGCACCGCCCTGCCCCGCCGCATCGACGTGACCGACCCGGACAGCGTCACCCGCGTCGTCACGGAAACCGCCACCTTGCGCGACGGCCTGCAGATCGCCGTCAACAGCGCCGGAATCAACGGCCCCCTCAGCCCACTGGCCGAACTCCCGCCCGCCGACTTCGACACCGTGATGAGGGTGAACCTGTACGGCGTCTTCCACGCGATGCGCTGCCAGCTCCCCGCGATGGCCGCCACGGGTGGCGTCATCGTCAACCTCGCCTCGATAGCAGCACATTCGGGCTTCGGAGGGCACGCCGCCTACGCAGCCGCCAAGCAGGGTGTCCTCGCCCTGACCCGGACCACGGCGCGCGAATACGCCGGCCACGGCATTCGGGTCGTGTCGGTATCACCAGGCATCGTCGACACCCCTATGGTCACCTCGCTGCCGCCCGGAGCCACCGACGGTCTCCTCAACGCCGTCCCCCTGCGGCGCACCGCCCAGCCGGCCGAAGTCGCCGCACTCATCGCGTTCCTGGTGTCCGACGACGCCTCGTACGTGACGGGCAGCGACCATGTCGTCGACGGCGGCTACCTGGCCAAGTAGCCGACCGGAACACTTGCGGGAAGATCCGCGGCAGCAGACCTCTACCTCATCCAGGCAACCGAGTACAGCAACACCACTGTCCCCTTCGGACAGCTTCTTGTCCTCGACCCCGGCCTCACACCGAAGAGCGAGACACAGGGAAACCTCCGTGACCACATCGTCTGTCATGTTCGTCAACGAAGGCGTCTTCGGCGTCTCGGACGACGCCCCAGCGCCCATGGAAACGGTGCGGTGGTCGAACGGCCTCGCCGCTCCGATGGCCCACGGAGCGTGGATCCTCACCGGCATCAACACCGGTCAAGTGCGCGTATCGGCACAGCGCTTCGATGTCGCACCGCCCATTGAGGCGACCGGCTGGGAAGAGATCGTAGAGGTCAGCGTGCGGTCGGTCGAAGGTGAGCTGCGCATCAACTCCGGTTACGACATCACGCCCGATGACCTTCCCTTGCTCAACCCCCAAGGGCCGGGCTGGTACCGAATGCGCGTCCACGCATCGGGACGTTCGATCAACTCGGACGGTGTCAGCGACGAGCCGGTCGAGGGCTACCTCATTGCCGTCTGGCCGCAGGAGCCGGCGGAATCCGTCATCATCCGCTCCAGCAAGATGATCGACGAGGCGCTGCTGGCCAACCCTGCCGGCCCCGGCGCCTGATCCGGTTTTCGGCCTTATTTCCCTGGGTGACTTTGCCGAGTCGTGGGGCAACGACGAGCGGTGGCTGGCGGTCAACCCGGGCACTCCGTGTGAGGCGTACTTCCCGCCCAATCCGGGGTTGTGGAAGGCGCATGCGGACCGGGGGAAGGGGCCGGACGTGCAGCGTGGCACTCTGCGAACCCTGTGGGTGGGTGCCCCGCTCCAGGGGCCCGTCGCCCACGGGCTTGGGTGCGGGGCGCTGATGAACGTCTCCAACGGAGCCTTGTGGAACGCCATGGGCACTCACGGCAACGGCTACTTCCTGGAGCGCAAAAGCCTGGAACAGTGGTGGGGAGTAACCGACCAAAGCAGCTGGCAAGGTGCGCTGGACGGCCTCCTCAAAGGCAGGGGTGTCAGGGGCCCGTGGGAGTTCGTACTGGAGATTCGCAGCTCCCTGTCCCAGCAGTTCGGTGGGCAGGTCGATCCGGGACTGTGGAGGGAGACGGCTGAAAGAGTGTTGCTCCACAGCGCCACCGAAAGGGGCGGTATGGTCTCCGAAGCCGAAGTTGCCGGAGTGAAGCAACTGATCGGCCGCATTACGCGTTACGAAGGCCGTTTTCGCGCGGACGGAATCCTTGCCGCCAACAGTCGCGTGCGGTCCGCGCTGGCGTGGGACTACGGACGGGCTTCCTGTATGGCCCGCTGGGGAGTCGGCGCCCGCTTCACGGATATCCCGGATGCTGAACAGGCGGTAGTGCACGTCTCACGTCTGAGCAAGATGACCTACAACTCCTGGGAAGAATTCGCGGCCGGCTACATCCTCGGGCGCTGCCTGCACTTCGACGACGAGCAGTTCGGGCACTGGTACACACAAATGCTCCACGCCCATCAAGTGCTGGCCACCCACGCCGAGAGCCCCTGGCGGACCATCCCCTGGGCATGACGCGTGTACGAGCGGAATGGACTCTGATCAGTCAGCCGCCACTCGCAGCCGGTGACGTGCTCGCGGCCGGCCCTGGCTGATTTCTCTCGGCGCGCTGATGCGCAAGCGCGGCGTGCGACGGTGAACTCACCAGGGCTGTTACCCCGGGCGCCGTCTTCGCGATCTGTCCCTGGCGAGGCCCGCGCTACAGACTTCGTGTGCTCCACCAGTACGCCCGAACCCCTTTTCACCTGGGTGTCGCAGACCTTCAGGACCACAGCGGGCAGGACGTACACGGTCTCCTACGCCCTGGCCGGTAACCCGGCGGGCAATCAGGACGTGAAGACAGGTCAGGTTCTCATTGACGGACAGAGCTTCCAGGACTTCTCGTTCGACACCACTGGCAAGACATTCGCCCGGATGGGTTACGTGGGACGTCAGGTGACGTTCGTGGCCACCGGTGCCTCCACGACCTTGTCGTTCGCCAGCACCGCTGCCAGCGGCGCCTACGGTCCGGTGATCGACAACGTGAGGGTCGGGTCCTGCTGCTCCTGCTCTGCCTGTGCTTCCTGCTCCGGGTGACCGAAGCCACGACTCGTCCGCGGGCCAGCCGCCGATCAGGCCGAAAGGCTGACAGTTGCCGAAGGTCGACGGGCTGCGGCCGAGTTCAGCGGCGATGGCCGGCCCGGATGGTGGCCTGAGCCCGGAGCAGCCGGTCGGCTATGTGGTTCCTTGTTCGAGAACCCCAGCTGCATGAGGCGGAAGCATTCCACCACCGTTGATGCAACAGGGCGGACGGCGTAGCCGGGCACGCCCGGGCAGGCCCTCCATAGGCCACAGGTCGTAGTACATCCCCGGATCCGCTTGCTCGTTCACAGATCTGGATGCTTCGTCGCCACGTGGTAGTACCCCGAGTGGAACACCAGAGGGGTACCGCCGTCGGCCTCGTACTGTTCGACCTCGCCGAGGAAGATGATGTGGTCGCCTGCGTCGAGGCGCTGGACGGTGCGGCATTGGAAGCGGGCGACCGCGCCGTCCAGGAGGGGGGTGCCGGCGATGCCGGGAGTGGTGGGGGTACCGCGGAATTTGTCGTCGGCCGGGGTGGCGAACTGGCGGGAGAGGTGGTGCTGGTCGGCGGCCAGTACGTGGACGGCGAAGTGCGAGGCGTCGGTGAAGTCCGGGAGGCTCGGGCTGTTTTTGCCGGGGCACCACAGGACGAGGGGCGGGTCCAACGAGACGGAGGTGAAGGAGTTCGCGGTCATGCCGACGTTGCGGCCGTCGGGGGCGCGGGCCGTCACCACGCTCACGCCGGTGGCGTACTGGCCCAGCGCGCGGCGCAGTTCGCGGCCGTCGAAGCGGGCGGCGTGCTGGGCGCGCTTCTCGGCGAGGAAGCGGTGTGCCTCGGCCTCTTCGAACCACCAGCGGTAGAGGGTGCGCGGGTCGTCGAATCCGGCGGCGAGGGCGCCGGCGACGGAGGGGATTTCGGCCGCCGCTGTCAGCAGGTCGTGGTGGTGGGGACTCAGGTCGGTCAGGAGGGAGTTGGTCCAGCCGACGGCCCATTGAGCCCAGCCACGCCAGAAGTTGTCAAAGGTGCGCTGCATCCACTGCGGGGTGAATTCGGCGGTGCCGTGGCGGAGGATGCTGTCGAGGTAGTGGGTCGCGGCCTGGGCCGCGTTGTTCGAACCCTGGCCGGTGATCGGATCGTTGAGGACGACGGCGTCGGCCATGCCGAGGACGTGCCGGCCGGAGGCCAGGCGGGCGACGGGGTGCCGGACGGTCGGAGTGAGCCTGCCGCGCAACACGCCGTTGTTGTCGGTGAGCCGGGCGTGCCGGTAGCGCTCGTATTCGTCGGGGAAGAACCGGTGGAGGATTTCCAGTGAGCGGGTGAGGTGGCCTTCAGGCGTGCGGATGTCGTCCCAGCAGTCCATCGGGCCACCGGGGACACCTTCGAAGACCATGATGTCGCAGGGTCCGGTGGTGGTGAGGGCCGGGAAGGAGAAGTATTCGCCGACGCCGGGTACGAGGCGGTAGTGGACGGCGTCCTCTCCCTCCCGCGGCGCCATTCCCGTGACGTACGTCAGGGCCAGCGCACGGCGCGGCCGGTCGTACGGGGAGAGTTCGGAGTTTCGCGGGAAGAGTTGGCTCAGCTCGCCCTTGCCCGTGGAGACCACGACGAGATCGTGCGTACGGGCGTACCATTCGAGGTCGTTGACGCCCGCCTCATGCAGCACGATCTCGCCGCGGTCGCCGTCCGCGAACTGCTCGATCCAGGCAGCACACTTGACCCGCTGGTCGACGGAGTGGGCAGGGCCCTCCAGCGGCGCACGCCACGAGACGTTCGGAGTACCGTGCGGACCGATGAGAGAGAACGCGATGCCGGAGATGTCCGGGGTCTGGTCCTCCCAGTGGTGCAGGCCGAGTTCGCGCTCGCTCTGCAGCGCGGTGTCGAACATGCACTGGCTGGACATGACCGGGCCGCGACGTATGTCGTCGGGGCCGCGGTCGGTGACCAAGGTGACGTCATAACCGTGTGCCTGGAGTCCCAGGGCGAGTTGTGCACCCGCCTGCCCGGCTCCAACCACCGCGATCCTTCTCATGTCCTGCTGTCCCGATCTGCTTACGTTTGTATCGCTGACGTAGCGTCAGTTTGCTCTGTCCAGCTCCTGACGGGGTCCCTCAGGCGCCGGTCTCCGTCAGGTAGTTTTTCGCGGCGACCGGGTCCATGAACCAGTGGAAGAGGTCGCGCGGGTCGTCGAAGCCGTTGACGAAGCGGGCGGCGATACGGGGGTTGGCGCTCGCCGCGCCGAAGATCTCCAGGACGTGCTGCGGCGGGGCGCCGAGCATCGCGTTGGTCCAGGCCGTCGCGGACTGCGCGTTGTCCCAGAAGCGGCCGAAGGCCAGCTCCATGAACGCCGCGTCGTACGGGCGCTCGCCGTGGTCCAGGATGGTGGCGAGGTAGGAGGCCGCGCACTTCGAGGCGTTGTTGGACCCCTGGCCGGTGATCGGGTCGTTGAGGACGACGACGTCGGCGAGGCCGAGCACCTGCGCGCCGGAGGGCAGCGTGGCGACGGGCTTGCGGACGGTCGGCGCGAAGCGGCCCGCGAGGGTGCCGTTCTGGTCGGTGAGCGTGACATCGGTGCAGCGCTCGGCCTCCCACGGAACGTACGTCCGCAGCAGCTCCTGGAACTTCGCCAGCTGCTGGTGGGGGGTGAGCCCGTCGAAGCAGTCGAGCGGGCCACCCGGGATGCCCTCGAAGAACATGATGTCGCAGGGGCCGCTGGTGGTGAGGCTGGGCATGGTGAAGTACTCACCCACACCGGGGATGACGTTGAAGCTGACGCCGGGGCGGTCGGGGAGCGCTGCCATGCCGGTGACGTACGCCAGAGCCAGCGCGCGCTGCGGAGCGTCGTACGGCGAACGCATGGCGTCCCGCTCGAACAGCCCGGCGATCTCGCCCTTGCCGGCCGCGACGATGACCAGGTCGGACTCGGCGGCGTAGCGCTCCAGGTCCTCGATGCCTGCCTCGCAGAGGTCCAGACGGCCGCCGCGGCGCGCGAACTCGCCCATCCAGAGTGGCATCTTGACGCGCTGGTCGATGGAGCGGGCGGTGGCCTCAAGACGGGCGTCGAAGGAGAGCGCCCGGCCGCCCTGGCCGTCGGCGATGTTCACGCCGAGCCCGGCGATCGGCGGGCAGGCGTCGCCCCAGAAATCGAGGCCGAGGTTGCGCTCGTGGGCCAGCGCGGTGCCGAACATGGCCTGGCTGGACATGACCCGGCCCTCGCGGATCTGGTCTCCGGTCCGGTTGGACACGAGGGTGACGTCGAAACCGTGGCTGAGCAGACCGATACCGAGCTGGAGGCCCGCCTGGCCGGCTCCGACGATGGTGATCTTGCGCATGAGGGGGATCTCCGGGGGTTGGGGTGTGCGGTTTTTTGAGCGGTGTCGTGCAGTGCCGTGCAGTGCCGTGCCGTGCGCTGTGCAGCGTTTCGGCACGTGGCGGCGTGAATGAGTGGGTGGCGGTTGTGTGGAAGGCGGCTGCCTGCCGGAGGGGGGCCGGCGGGCAGCCGCGGGAGGCCGGGTCACCCGTAGGACCGGGGGAGGGGCCCCGGGTGACCCGGCCGGCTAGAGGGGCCCGGCCGAATCGGCGGGCCGGGGCAGCAGAGGCAAGGGTGCCGCGACGTGCGGGGGTACGGCCTTGGCGGCCCTCGCCGCGCCGGTCGCGCGTAATAAGCGCAGCGCGTATGCGACGGGCTGTCCGCTGGGCGTGACTCCGCCTCTGACGAGCGCAGTCCGGCCCGGCAGTCCCTGCATTGTTGATTCCCAGGATTCTCTCGGGTCCGCGGTGGTCAGGGGGCAATCTTGGTATGGCAAGATCACCCTCGCTATCCGGATCACGCGGATTGCTGTCCCGATCGCGCATCTCGGCGGTGGAGGTTTATATGCCCGCTGAAGAGTCCCCCCTCGCAAATCACCAGCGGTTCCATACAACGGACATTTGGGAGGCGCGGGCCGAGGTCGGCCGCGCCTTCTGTCCGCATGACCTGCGCATCATGCGGCGTTCGGCGACGCTCGATGCCAGGCTGCACGGCGCACCTTTCGATCGGACGGGTCTCTATTACCTCGATTACGGAACGGAAGTCCGGATCACACCGGGCGATCTGGAGAGCTTTTACCTTGTCCAGATCCCGCTCGCCGGTTACGCCGAAATCACCTGCGGCCGCGAGGAGATTATTTCCTCCCCGGAACTCGCTTCTGTCCCCTCTCCGACCGGAAAGTTGGACATGCGCTGGGGTGACGGCAATCCGCAGCTGATCGTGTGGTTCGACCGATCGTCGCTGGAATCGCACCTGGGCAGTTTGCTCGGCCGCACCGTGCGCCGCCCGCTCCTCTTCTCGCTCGGCATGAACCTCACCACTCCGGGCTCCCGGTCCTGGCTCAACATCGTCGACCTCATGCGCCGGGAGGCGGAGGGGCCTGGTGGCATGACAAGCCAGCCCGTCGTGACAAAGCAGCTTGAGTCACTCCTCATGACCCAGCTGTTGATGGCTCAGCCCAACAACTACACGTCGGCGCTGCTCGGCGAGCAGCCGCGCGTCGCACCGCCGGCGGTCCGCCACGCCATGGAGGTCATCGAGGGACACGCCGCCGAGCCGCTCACGGTCGCGGAGATCGCGGAATGCGTCGGCGTCGGCGTACGGGCCCTTCAGGAAGGCTTCCGCCGGCACCTCGACACGACACCGCTCGCGTACCTGCGCGAGGTCCGCCTGGACCGCGTACGCAAGGAACTCCTGGCCTCCGACCCAGGTGCCGCGACCGTCACCGCCGTCGCCTCCCGCTGGGGCTTCCTGCACCCGGGTCGTTTCTCACTCGCGTACCGCCAACAGTTCGGGGAGTCGCCTTCGGAGACGTTGCGGGCATAGGAGAAATCCGGTCTTTCGACCGGACCGCCCTGTCGATCAGCGGGCGGCGGGCGGCGGACAGGACGATGCAGGCCGTTGTGTCCGTCCTCGGTCCTGACAGTGCCGCTCGGCCTCGACCAGGCAGGGGCGCCAGGCTGGGGCCGGGGGGCGGCGGAGGACCAGGTTTGACGCCGCTGCCAAGCGGTGGCGTCGCAAGCAGGCACCATGAAATCGGGGAGCCGGCGAAATCCGGCACGAAGGGGAGCCGGTATTCGCCCGGCTGCCCTTTCGTGCCGGTGCGAACTCGCCGGCCTCGTGGTCATGACGTCAAGTCGAGAAATTCCCAGTGCGCTTGGGGTTGCGCGCCGCTGAGCCATTTCCCGCAGTTCTGCAGGACCGTGGGGCTTGAGGTGATGTGCTGGGTACCAGTGCCGAGATCACGCAGAAACCGGTCGATCGGCCCGCGCCGGATCGCCGCCGTCCCCGCCCATCGGTGCACCGTCTGACCCACGTCCTGCACGGTCCACGTCGCGTGGTTGAGCGCCAGCCTGAGCAGAGTGTCCTGCTCGGTACTCGGCAACTCGCCCGCATCCAGGGTGTCTTCGATACCTCGCCATACCTCCATCGCCCACGCCCGTGCCGAACGAAGCTTGGCTTCCGCGGTCGCGTACTCCGCGTGGAACTGCGCGGTGTCGACGGCGGCGTTACGAGTGCCGGATTTGGCCGCGGCGACCGACTTCAGTTCATCGAGCAGGCGCCGCCCCACACCGAACGCCCAACCGGTGTGTCCGATTGCGGACATGTTGACCAATCCGACGCGGTAGATCGCGCCGCCGTTGGCCGGGTTCGTCGTCGTGGCGAGATACGTGTGCGTCGCCGGGACAAACTCATCGGCGCAGTGGTAATCAATGCTGTGCGTCGCACGCAGCCCGAGCACATCCCAGTTGTCGACGAGTTCCACCTGCGACTTCGGCATCGCCAGCACCCGCAGCTCCCCGGTGCCCTCGACCTGGATCGCACTGTGGATATGGGTGGCGTGCGCCATTCCGGAGGCGAACTGCCAACTGCCGCTCACCAGATAGCCATTCTCCACCGGGACGGCCCGGCCGGGCCGGGTGCCGTGACCGGCCAACAACGCGTGGTCCCCACCCGCGACATCCGGGAACAAGTCGGCCGCCGCGACGGCGTCGAGATAGGCCGCAGTGGTGCCGGTCATCAACTGCAGCGCCATCATCGTCCAACCGGCCGCGGAATCGTGGTAACTGACCCGCTCGACTGTCTCTATCAATTGGCGTGGGGAGAACTCGTAGCCGCCAAGGCTCTGCGGCAGTGCGGCCCTCACGACCCCAGCACCCAGCAACGCCCGCGCGATGCCCTCGGTGAGTCTGCCGAGTTCCTCGGCCGCGTCCGCGTCAAGGGCCTCGCCGAGTGCGTCAATCCGCTCAAGCATCACGGGAAATTCCGGGCTGACATGCAATCCGATCGAGACCGCCATGGATAGTTGCTCCTCGCTGTCAGTATTGAGTCAGCGTCACCATAGGGGAGGAACCGCCGCTGTTACTGGGCCTGCCCAAGGAATTCCCCTGCTGAGACGGGGTGTTACGGCGCGATCTGCGCCTTCCAGGAGGAAGCCGAGGAAGCCGGCTTTGGTGGCGATCCGGCGGGATGCCGGACCGGCGACGGAGTGGGTGATGCGCAAGCGATGGAGTCCACGGTCTTGGAAGGCCCAGTGGCTTACCTCGGATGCAGCGCAACACTGTCGAGCGGTGTATCGACCGCCTCAAGCAATGGCATGGCCTGACGACCCGCTACGAGAAGACCGCGACCATCTACCTGGCCGGACTCCACATCGCGGGCATTTCCCTCTGGTCCGCCCGATGACAAGTGAACTGCCTAGTCGGCACGGAGGACCAGGTCGAGGAGGCCGGGGAAGTGGGCGTCGAACTCTTCGCGGCGCAGGCGGTTGAGCCGTTTGGTGCCCTGGTCGCGCTGTTCGACGAGGCCGGCGTCGCGCAGGACGGAGAAGTGGTGGCTCTTGGCGGCTCTGCCGACGGATACGTCGAAGTTGCTGCAGCTGAGCGTCCAGTCGGGGTGCTCCGCCAGAGTGCGGATCAGATGCATGCGCACAGGGTCCGCGAGCGCGGACAGGGCGGTGAGCACGGGGACGTCGTCGGGGTGGGTGTGCACGGGGGCCGGTCGGCGCCCTGTGGCTTCAGCCTGTTTCGACATCCCTCTGCCTCCTCCACGGCCCTCGCACTCTTGCGAGATGTTCGATACCCATCGTACATTGCTATTGTTCGCTTCCGGTTGAACATTTCCCGGCAGGCAGTTGACGTCGCCGGCCGCCTACAAGAACCACGGACCGGGCGCCCCCATGCCCGGGCCCAGAACCGCGGACGGAGAAATGCAGCAAAGAAGTGTGGACCAAGGATTCTCCGCCGTCGCGGGCAAGGTGCCCGCGCCCTGTCTCGTGCTGGCCGGAGTGAGCGGGATCCAGTTCGGAGCAGCCCTCGCCCCCAGCGCCTATCCCCAGGCAGGAGCCGCGGGCGTGGTGTTCCTGCGACTTCTCATCGCCGGCCTGATCCTCTGCGTGTTGTGGCGCCCGAGGCGCCAAGCACTCAAATCGGCCAAGGGAGCCTGGAAGACCGTGCTCGCCGCCGGAACCCTGCTCGCCGGACACCACATCGCCTTCTTCGAAGCCGTCGACCACATCCCGCTCGGGATCGTCGCCACGATCGAATTCCTCGGCCCCTTCGCCATCGCCCTCGCCGGCTCCCGCCGCGCGCTCGACCTGCTCCCCGGTTGCCTGGCCGCAGGAGGCGTGCTCCTGCTCAGCGGCGGGGGCAGTACCTCTCTGCCCGCGGTCGGCCTCGCCCTGGCCGCAGGGGCGGCCTGCTGCTGGGCCGGGTACATTCTGGTCTCCGCCCGCATGGCCACCCGCCTCAGCGGCGGCCAGGGCCTGGCCGTGGCCATCGCCTGGGCGGCGCTGCTCAGTGCCCCCTATGGCATCGCGCGCGCCGGCTCCGGCCTGCTTGACCCGCACGTCCTGTGGGTGGCGGCCGTCGTGGCAGTGGTATCCAGCGTGCTGCCGTACTCGCTCAACCTGGAAGCCCTGCGCCGGATTCCGCCGCGCGTCTTCGGCGTACTGACGAGCCTGGAGCCGGCCGCGGGCGCCCTGTTCGGCCTGCTCGTCCTCGGCCAGCGCCTCGACCGGTACCAGTGGCTCGGCATCGCCGCAGTCGCCTGCGCCTCCATCGCCGCCACCTACCTGGGGCCCGGAAAGCGCAGGATTTCACGTGTCCGGGCAACGAGCGGCTCTCTCACCTCCCACCGATCCGCCGATGGCGGCTGCGGCCGCGCCCGAGCACCCCAGCCAGGAGCCATCAGCCGGCTGGCAGCAGGCCCTCGCCGCACACCGGGCGAGCCGGATAACCATGGTGGTTGATCCCGGGATTCGGGCGGCCGCCGAGCGGCAAGCACGCGACCGAGCCCGCGAAACCGAGCAACTCTTCGGTGACGGCCGCGCGGGCGACGCCTGTGAGCGGTTTATGAGCCGAACATGAGCCATGTGGCCGAATATCGGTGGTGTGCCGGTCGCAGTGGCAGTCCCTTAGGGCCGCCTGGCCGGCGGGGCTCCGTTCCTGGCCGGTTCGGAGCTGACGCACACCTCACTCACCCCGGGTGTCGCTTTCCCGGGACGGCAACACCTGGAGCCGTGAACGGAACCGCAGGACGTAATCCGCGCTTCAGGTGGAAAGTAGGGACGCAAAAAATGAACATACGAGTACGCAATGTTCTCCCGTCCGGCAGAGGCCGGCGGGCAAAGGCGGTCGCGGTGGGATCGATGGCCCTCGCGGCGACGCTGTGCCTGTCCATCACCCCGGCGCAGGCGGACGGTGGCGGCGGCGGTTGGGTGACCGACCCGCCGGACGTGCCCGTTTCCCAGGGCGAAGGCATCTGGAGCACCCCCGAGAAGGTCGCGGAGTTCCTCGCCGACTGTGGCCAGGACTGCACCTTCACCCCCACCGCATGGGTCAGTGAGCCGACCGAGGGCACGCCGACGAAGGTGGGGGACTATCGCGACAACTGCACCACCGAGAACGCGGACTTCAAGCAGGGCGAGGCGGAGACCACCGGCGAAACGACGGTCGTCGGTATGTCGGTCGGCGCGAACCCCGTCTCGGTGCTGCCGAAGATCGAGCACACCTGGTTCAAGCAGAGCACGGAGAGCAGCGATACGACGGGCACTCTGAAGCCCGGCGAGATCGGTTGGGTCGACGAGGTGTCGGTCACCCGGAAGGCAAAGGGCAACTGGCACCTCAACGGCGTCGACCAGTCGAACCCCTTCGCTCCCGTGAACGAGCACAACTTCCATGGTCCCCACGACTTCACCGATGTCGAGGGGGACATCACCTACAAGATCATCAGGATCCAGTCCCGCCCCATGACCGACGAAGAGCGCACCAACCGCTGCGGCAACACAAGCCCCAGCTAACCGAGTTGGCGCGTAATCCGGCGGCCACCGACATTCGGTAAACGGCCCCCACTCGGAACGAGGGGCCTGCCGACCCGGTGCAGATCGCGAGCCCCGCACCGGTGAACAGGAGCCCTCACCACCCCCGGCCACCTCCTCGGCCGAGAACACACCAGCCCCAGGTCACTGACCTGGGGCTGGTGCCGTGGAGCGGGCGACGAGCACGGCCCCCGGCAGGAGACGGCCGATGCCGCTTGAGCCGTCCTGGCGGGTGCCTGCAGTGCTGTAGCAGCACGAGAACCGGTCGAACTGATCGAGGCACTCAGCGGCCGTCGTAAGGGCACCTGGATCCCGACCACCCGCCACCCGTAGAGCCGACCGCAGGCGGTTGCGCACAAACGCGCAATTCGGAGACGTTCGTCGTCATCCCGCGCGAACTGCTGACCCGGTTCGCCCCCTGCGGAGTGAACGCCTGCCGGACCTACGTGACACGGCATTTCGCCGGGTGCCGTGGAACGCCTCGGGTCAGGGGTGATGACCTCCCGATTCGGGGTGCTGCGCGGCGTAGCGGATCAGGTGTTCCCGCCCGTCCGGTACGAACTGCCAGCGGGGGTCGGACAGTTGGGCGGTCAGTTCGCGCCAGGGCAGCCACCAGCCGTCGGCGACCTCTGTCGGCTGGTGGACGATCGGCCCGTGCCGGCCCGGGGTGTAGAGCGTTTCGTAGGCGTACGTCAGGTAGTTGGTGTATGCGTCGGTGTACCAGTGGCGCATGGTGGGGCGTAACGCGCAGCCCCGTAGCCCCAGTTCCTCGGCGAGTTCGCGCTCGGCAGCGGAGAGCGGCTCCTCGCCGGCGGCGATCACCCCGCCGACCCAGACATCGTGGAGGCCGGGATAGAGGTCCTTGGTCTTGGTGCGTCGGTGCACGTAGATACGCCCGTCGGCGTCGCGCACGAGGATCTTCACCGCCGCGTGCGGCAGGTTCTCGGCCCTCACCCGGCTCCTGCGCGCGGTGCCGACGACCCGGCCGGGCACCTCGTCCTGGGCGTAGAGGGCGACAATCTCTTCCATGTTCAACTCCCTGTCCCGTTGGGATCCCTTGGGCAACCGCGACATCAGGTCATCGTCGTCGCCTCACCGAAACTTCCCCGGACGCACGGCGGGGCACGCCGGATCAGGTGGGTTCCACCAGTACCGTGCCGAGGTGACGGCCCGCCATCAGGTCGATCAGCGCGCCGGGGGCCCGGTCGAGACCGGTCAGTCGTACGTGCGGGAAACGGACCGTACCGTTACGCAGCGCGCCGCTGAACTCTGCCTCCCAGCAGTCGACCGACGCGTGGTGGTCGACGGCCGACAGCCCGCTGAGGGTGATCCCTCGGGAGACGAGCCACAGGTTGTCGACGGTCGCCTCGGCCCGGGTTCCGCCGGCGGCCTGGTCGCCGAGGGCACCCACCACCATGAACCTGGCCCTGCGGCGGGCCGCCGCCAGGGCGGCCTCGAACTGCTCGCCGCCCACCGTGTCGACCAGCACGTCGATGCCGTCCGGCGCCGCCGCGCGCAGCTGCTCCCCGATCGGGCCTTCGCCTCGCACCAGCACGGCGTCGAAGCCCAGCTCGCGCTCCAGATAGTCGGCCTTCCAGCGGGATCCGACCGTTCCGATCAGCCGCCCGGCACCATGCAGCCGGGCGAACTGGCCCGCGACACACCCGACCCCGCCGGCCGCCCCGGTGACCAGGACCGTGTCGCCGGAGCGCACGCTGCCGCCCCGGGTCACCGCCAGCCAGCCGACGAACCCCTGGGAGAGGCATGCCGCGGGATCGGGCCATCGGGCCGAGTCGACCCGTCGTACGGCGCCGGCGGGCAGCAGCGCGTATTGCTGCCAGCCGAAGTCGTGCCGGACCAGCTCGCCGGGGCGCAGTCCGGTCCCCGGTGCCTCGACCACCTCGCCGAGAGCGGCGCCGCGCAGGGCCCGGCCTGGCCGGCAGGAGGGCATCGGCAGCACCTCGGCATCCGCCATCAGGGTGCGGGTGGCAGCACCGATCCGCAGCACCAGATTCCGCACCAGCACCTGGCCGGCGGACGGTCGGCGCAGTGGGACCTCCACCGTCTCGAAATGCTCCGGCCGCAGCTCCCGGCCCGGGTGGGCGGCCAGCCGGACCTCACGGTGGACGGCGGGCGGCGAGAGGGAGCCCGCGCCGCCCTCTGCCGCCCCGAACCCGCTGCTGCCCGGGCGGCTTTCGGGATCCGGGCGGCCCGCGGCATCCGCTCCGGGTGTGCGCCGCGCCATCGGCGTCATCCCCCGAACCCCGGCCGGGCCACCACCAGTGCGGTGATGAACACGCCGAGGTAGCACCAAGCCAGGAATCCCATGGCCGGTCCGGGCGGCCAGGTCGACGTGCGCAGGGAGGCGAACCGTTCGCCTCCGCCCCAGACGAAGCCCAGCGCGGACAGCGGAAGCCAGCCCGCCAGCGCCACCGCGCCGTGCAGTTCCCAGGGACGCACCAGTGCGAGCGCCAGCCCCACGGCGCCCAGCGCGAAGCCCGAGGTCAGCGCCACCGAGCCGCGCAGGCCGACGAAGTTCGAATAGAGCGACGCACCGGGCACCACGCGGGCACCGGTCTTGCGGGCGAACTCGTAGTGCAGGAAGACGCAGGCACACAGCAAGGCGCCGAACACCGCGTCCGGCACCGGCCCGGTGCCAGTGGCCTGCCGGAAGGACAGCCAGATGTGCACGCTGAGCAACGCCTGCACCGGATAGCTCACCAGCAGGTTGACGAAGATCCGGTCCCGTACCCTCGCCGACCAGCGCTCCAGCTGGACCAGGAAGCAGATGTACCCGAGGTCCAGCAGCAGCCATCCGGCCAGCAGCGGTGAGCGCCAGCCGGTGAGCGCCAGTTCCGCGACGACGATCAGTACCATGGCGGCCCGCAGTTCCACCACGTCGATCGCGCCGCGCGGCAGCGGCCGGTCCGGGTTGTACTGCCGGTCGTACTCCAGATCCTTCTGCTCGTCGACGACCCGGATGAACAGCAGCGCCAGATAGACGGTGGCGATCTCGGTGAGGAGGGAACCCCCGAGCCTCCAGTCCGACTCCGGCGCGAGCACCGCCAGTGTGCCCTGGAGGGCCAGGACCCACAGCACCGCATAGGTCAAGTAGATCCGGGTGGGGGCCCGTTCGGCGAAGAAGGCGCGCAGACGGAGGGCGCTGCGTGCCACGGAGCGGGGTTCGTCCGCCGGGCGAGGGCGGGACGCGGGGCCGGTCACGGAAGAGGGTGTCATGCCTCGTCCTCCTCAAGGATCGTCACCGTGCCGGCCGCGCCGTCCATCTCGACGCGGGCGCCGTCCGGGATGCGGGTTGTCGCATGCTGGAGCGCCACGATGGTCGGGATGCCGAACTTGCGTCCGGAGATGGCGGTGTGCGACAGCAGGGTGCCGCGCTCGACGACGATGCCGCGGGCGGACAGCATCAGGAACAGCCAGCCGGGGTCGGTCTCCCTGGCCACCAGGATCATGTCGTCCGTGGGTTCGCCGAGCTGATGCGGGTCGACAACCACCCGGGCGGTGCCTCGCACGACGCCCCCGCTGGAGCCCAGGCCGTGCAGAGTGCCCTCGGCGGCCGTGCCCCGGTTCGGGTCCGGTAGCCCGTCACGGACGGGTCCCATGGTCACGAAGTCCATCGGCAGTTCGGCGCCCCGGGCGTGGTACTCGGCCCGGCGCAAGGCCGCCAGGCCACGCAGGTCGTCGGTGACCGCGGTGCCGTCGTAGGTGCCGAGGATCTCCTCCTCGGTCAGGTGAACCACGTCCTGCGCCGATTCCAGCAGACCGCGCGCGGCAAGGTCAGCGCCGAGCCGGTGGTACACGTGGCGGGCGAAGCCGAACAACTCGCTGCGGTTGTAGCGGGTGTTCTCCCGGATGTTGATGTGCCGGCGCTGCGCGGCCACCACCGCGCGCAGCACCCGGCGGCGCAGCGGGTGTCCGGTGAGCAGGCCGGCCAGTCGGTGTTCGCCGGCCCGCCGGGCTTCGGCCTCGCGGGTGCGCAGCAGTTGCCGCGTGAGGTCGCCCCGGGCGTACTCCGCGGCCGTGCGCAGGAGCTGGGACGGTTGGTCGCGCGGTAGCAGCACCTCCAGCTTCAGCTCTTGCAGGCCCCGGTCGCCGTGGAGTTCCACATGCGTCCGCAGCCGGTCGGCGAGGTCGGCTCCGTAGGCGCCGTCGTCGACCTCCTCCCACACCTCCTCGGCAGTCTTGACGGCGAGCGCGTCGAGCACCGCCGGTATGCCGCGAACCCGTTCGGCGATGTCGATGACCGACATCAGGATGACGACGCTGCGGTTCTCCTCCCCGCCGCACAGCAGGTCGCTGTGGAGCCCGGGGTCGGCCTGCGGCAGCCACCGCTCGAACAGCCGCATGGCCAGCGTCTCGTGCATCTGGAGCAGGATGTCGTTGACCAACGTGATGCCCCAGCGGCTGCCCGCTTCCCGCCACAACGACCGCATCAGCTGGACCAGTTGCAGCGGATCGGCCGTCGTGGCCGCGGTCCGGTGCTCGGCGAGGGTCCGCTGCCACCACGCCTCGAAGTTCCGGGCCGCCGCGCCATGCGTCAGCAGGCTCACCGCCAGCCGCACCAAGGCCGCCGAGGTGGCGGGCAGTTTGCCGGGACAGGTGAGGGGCGGGGTGGGCCGGACGTGGGTGACCGACGGCGACATCCCCATCATGCGTTCGAAGCTGCCGCGCCACAGCGGGAAGGTCCTGCTGAGTCCGTGCAGGGTGTACCAGACGCTCAGCGAGTAGTAGACCCTGCCGCGCAACAGCCCGATCATTCCTCGTAATTCGCCCTCGTGCCGGTCGAGCACCGTGCGGCGGACGCCGAGCCTGCGGTAGAAGTCGTGAAAGTCCTCGCGGTAGAAGCGCTGGGCGAAGGAGTAGGTCAGCGCGGTGGTGACGTCCGGGTAGCTCTCGGTGATGTTGGCGTTGCTCCACAAGCGCTGGCGGTCGAGCTCCAGCACCACCGGCCGGGCCTGCAGGATATGCAGGGTTCCGTCGGCGGTGAAGGTCCCCTCGATGTCCTGCGGGCAGCCGAAGAGTCTCTCGATCCGGTCCCCGGTCGCCACTACCTTCCGGATCTGCTCCTCCGTCAGTACGGCCGTGTCGCACAGTTCTTCAGGCACCGGTGCCGTCCGCGGTCCATCGGCGAGCCGCTCGGGGTTCTCCTCCATCAGCTGCGTCTTGTGCGCGAGCACCGACCGCACAGCGTCGTCGCGCCGGCTGATGAAGTAGTGGTCGACCGGCACCTTCTCCTGGACCACGCCCTCACCGATGCCGAGACCGGCGGCGAGAACCCGGTCGCGGGCACCGGTCAGCGGATCGCAGGTGAACAGGACGAAGGAGCGGCGGCCGAACTCCATGCGCTGGACGCCGACGGCAACCTCGAACCCGTGCTGCGTGCCCCCGCGGGCGGCGCGGTACAGCAGCGCCTGCGGGCCGAATGCGGAGGCCCAGCACTGGCGTACCTTGTCCAGCAGTTGGTCCCGCGTCACGTAGAGGAAGCTGTCGCTGATTCCGGCGAACGCGTCGTGCGCCGAGTCCTCGCCGGCCTGGGCACCGGACCCGACGACCGACGAGCGCACCGAGACCACCGCGCCGGGCCCGAACTCCTGGTCGAACGCCTCATATAGCTGCCGTTCGGCCGCCGCCGGCACCGGTGCCCTCAGCACCATCTCCCGCAGGATCGAAGCCTTTTTCCCCAGGGCCTCGGAATCCCCGGCGTCGACGTCGCCGAGCACGGCGTCCACCTCGGCGCGCACGGGGCTCAATACCTGGGTGAACACGGCGGCCGACAGGCAGAAGAACCGGGGCACCGGCAGACCGGCCGCCGCCATCCGCGCCTGCCGGGCGAATTTCGGCCCGACCTCCGCCTCATTCAGCAGTGCGCGTCCGCGCAGCACCGGCCGCCGACCGGCACTCGGTGAAGGCTTCGATATGCGCAGCGAACGGAGTATATTCATAGGGCATTTCACCATATCCAGGGAATGACGCGGCGGTGGGTCGCCGCATATTCGGAGTAGCCGGGAAGGGTGAGCAGTGTTCTCTCCTCCACGAGAATGCGCACGACGAGCGTCGGCAGCAGAATCATCAAGGCCGCCGCGCTGTAGGTGTTGAGGAAGAAGACCACGAAGGCGATATGAGCCAGCGCCATGCCGAAGTACGCCGGATGTCGAATCCACCGGTACGGTCCGGTCCGGACGATCTGGTGGTCGCTGAGCACACGCACCCGGTGCGAGTAGAAACGCCCGAGAGTGCGGATCGCTGACAGCCGCACGCCGACCGCCGCCGCGAAGACCACTGGGACCGCAAGCATCCACGGGTGATACGTCTGCTGGTCGGCCGATGGCAGACAGGCCGCGGCGACGGTGGCCGCGCGTGCGGCGGCGTACACGTAGATCGTGCCGCGGTCGGTGGCCGTCTCGGTCGACGTCGAACTGCGGACGGTCGTCCAGGTCTCCAGCAGCAGCCACAGCAGGTGGAGCCCGGCGAGCAGCGTTGCCACCCGCTGCCACGGGTCGGAGAAGTCGAGCGCCCCACGGACCAGCGCCGTTGCGGTCGCCGCCACGCAGACGGCGAGCACGAACAGCGGAAACTTGCGCAGAACCCACACCATAAGCACCTCCACAAAACAGCCCGCAGGCAACGAGGGGCCCGCGCCGAGCTGGTGTCGCCCGTCGCTGACAACCCGTGATCAGGACGCGGCCGGCCGGCTGAGGACCATGCGCGCCGCATCGCCCTCCTCCTAGAGTTCGGCCAGGGCGCGTGTCGTCTCGCGGATGCGCTCCGCCTCGATCCGATCGGCCCGCTCCTCCTCCATCACCACCATGTCCATGGAGCCCGACGCGGCGACGACGCCCGCCTGCACCAGGTCGCAGCGGCCCCGGAACCGCAGCCGGTTCGGCCCCTTCTGGCTGACCTCCTGCACGGAGTACTCCAGCTGGGCCGGCAGCGGGAGCAGGAACTTGTGGAACGTCGTCTGGAGAGAATTGAGGATGAACCGGTGAGCCCTCCCGGACGGGGCCAGCAGATACCGCTCTCCAACGGCGAGCGAGATCTGCCGCACCGCCTCGGTTATCACCATGGCGGTCACATGGGAACCAGTGGTGTGGTCGAGGACCATCTCCTGCCGGTCCGAAATACGCAGAGTCGCCTTGAAGAGGTCGTCCTCGACTTTTCGCAACCCGGCGATGAGGACGTTCTCCGGTTTACGCTTGTGCACCTCGGAATGGTAGAGCAGTTCCGGTAGGGGAATGTCCTTGAGTATCGACTCCGGTAAGCCATGCTGGCGCAGCTTGCTGCGGACGATTTCCCTTTCGTAATCCTCGATGCCCTGTCCCGGGATGACGACCGGGAAAGGCTCGGAAATCAGTTCCCCCTTGAGGGACGCCGCAAACTCGGACAAGGAAACCAGGTCGACCGAGTTCGACCTGGTGGCCAAATTGTCGCCGACGACGAACACGACCTTTTCGGGCATGACTCCACTTCCTTCATTGAACCCAGGAGACACTTAACGTCCGATTCTTCCTGCCCACCTTGTCGTCCGCTGGACGTTAGGGTTGCGATTTACATGAGGCGTGGCGAGTTGGGCATCGATCGCAGAGGATGCGTCGAGGCCGGTGACGTCACAGACGTGCTCGATCTGGATTTTCCCGCTGTCCAGGTCACGTCGGCGGCGGGTGACTTTGATCGCCCAATCCCTGCTGTAGGGCGGGGCAGGGACTGCGCACTCTCCGACTCGAATCACCTGATCGTGTACACGATCCGTGACGTGGACTTCTCGATGACTTCTCCCGCTGATGATCGAAGCGCGACTGGGCCGTCCGAAGACGTCTTCTGTGTCTGTGTCCTTCGGCATGCCCGGCCGCATGCACTGTCCGCTCAAGAGAAACGGCTCATCGTGCATTTGACTCCGCACGAGCAGGAGCGCCTGCTGATCCATGTGGCGGCTGACGTGGCGCAGCGGCGCCGTGGCAGTGGCCTGCTCCTCAATTACCCCGAGGTGATGGCCCTGTTGACCGTGCACGTCTTTGAGCAGGCGCGTGCCGGCAAGACAGTCAGCGACATCATGGACTCGGGCCGGCAGTTGTTGAGCCGGGGCGAGGTGATGGACGGCGTTCCAGAGATGATCAAGAACGTTCAGGTGGAGGCCACGTTCCCGGACGGCACCAAGCTGGTCACCATCCACGATCCCTTCCCGGAAGCCGCGGAGGAACCCGAGGTCTACCCGGGCAAGGTCGAGCACCCCCGGCCGCCCCGCAAGCCGGACTGCCCGGTCGACTGCGACGGCGGCAGCGGCGACGACTCGTCCCCGTGCTGCGACAAGTGCCGAGAGGCGGAGGCGGTGTCTTGGTACAAGGCGATTGAGTTCAACGCAGACCTACAGGAAGACGCCACCACGCTGCCGGGTGAGGGCAGGACGAGGATCAGGGTGAAGAACATGTCGGACCGACCCATCCAGGTCGGTTCCCACTATCACTTCGCCGAGGTCAACCCGGGGCTGAAGGTCCTCAAGGTCGAGGTCCCTTCCGGTCCGGAGCTGGAGCCGCCCGAGGAGCTCAAAAACTGCGAGGCGGCGCGGATGCGGCGGCTGAACATTGCCGCGGGTACGTCCGTGCGCTTCGAGCCGGGTGACGAGTGCTGCGTCGAGTTGGTGGAGATCCGGGGAGACCGACAGGTCAAGGGACTGCGCGAGGAGACGTACCAGTGAGCAACAACCGGACCACCCCGTCGAACAGCAGGTCGGCGAGCTCACCGGGGAACCCGGCGTCGAGCAACCTGCTGAAGCGGGCCGAGTACGCCACTCTGTACGGGCCCACCACCAAGGACCGCGTCCGCCTGGCCGACACCGCTCTGACCGTCGAGGTCGAGGCCGACTGGAGCGGCGGTCCGAAGCACAGCGGCAACGAGATGATCTTCGGCGGCGGCAAGGTGATCCGCGAGTCGATGGGAATGTCCCACATCCCCAGAGACGGGGATGCCGAAGGCCGCAAGCCCGTGGACACGGTCATCACAGGTGCGCTGATCCTCGACTGGTGGGGGGTCGTCAAGGCAGACGTGGGTATCCGCGGCGGTGAGATCGCCGCCATCGGCAAGGCGTACAACCCCGAGACGATGGACCCGATCCCGGACGACGAGTTCGAGATGCCGGACCGTACATCCCCGAGCGACATGCTGCCGGTGCAGCAGACGCTGCCGGTGCGGCCGACGAACTTCGTGGTGGGTCCGAGCACCGAGGTCATTTCCGGCAACGGGCGGATCCTCACCGCGGGCGGCGTGGACACCCACGTTCACTTCATCTGCCCGGAACAGATCCACGAGGCCCTGGCTTCGGGGGTGACCACGCTCATCGGCGGCGGCACCGGCCCCGCTGAGGGCAGCACGGCCACCACGGTGACCCCGGGCGAATGGCACATCACCCGGGTCTTCGAGAGCCTGGACGCGTACCCGGTCAACATCGGCCTGCTCGGCAAGGGCAGCACGGTGAACACCGACGCCCTCAACGAACAGGTCGACGCAGGAGTCATCGGCTTCAAGGTCCACGAGGACTGGGGAGCCACGCCCGCCGTGATCAACGCGGCACTGGACGTCTGCGAGAGCCGTCAGGTCCAACTTGCCCTGCACGCCGACTCGCTGAACGAATCCGGTTTCCTGGACAGCACCCGCAACGCCTTCACAAAGGACGGTAAGAAGCGCCCGGTCCACATCTTCCACGTCGAGGGCGCCGGCGGTGGCCACGCCCCGGACATGATCGAGCTGGTCAAAGAGGAGAACGTGCTGCCCGCTTCGACCAACCCGACCCGCCCCCTGACGGTGAACACCGTCAAGGAGCATGTCGACATGATGGTGGTCTGCCACCACCTCAACCCGGATATTCCAGCGGACATGGCCTTCGCCGACTCCCGCATCCGGCCGTCCACCATGGCCGCTGAGGACCTCCTCCACGACATGGGCGCCATTTCGATGATGTCCTCCGACGCTCAGGCGATGGGACGCATCGGCGAGATGATCATGCGCACCTGGCAGACCGCGCACGTCATGAAATCCCGCTACGGCCCACTGAAGGAGGACCTCGAGAGCGCGAAGGTCCGCCCGATCGCTGACGACACCGACCACTCGCACAACGCGGACAGGCTGATCCCGAACGACAACTACCGGGCACGCCGCTACGTCGCCAAGTACACGATCAACCCGGCCATCACGCACGGCATCGACGGTCACGTCGGTTCCGTGGAGACCGGGAAGCTCGCCGACCTGGTGCTCTGGGAGCCGAAGTTCTTCGGCGTCAAGATGCACATGGTCCTCAAGGGCGGGCAGCTCGCGTATGCGCAGGTGGGCGACGCCAACGCGTCGATCACGACACCGCAGCCCTTCCTGCCGCGGGCGGTCTGGGGCTCCACCGGCCGATCCCCCCTGAGCAACTCGTACAACTTCGTGGCACCGGGCGTGGCCGACGCGTTGAACTCGCGAGTCGTCACCGTCCAGGACAGCAGCGGGAACGTCACCGAGATGAAGATCGGTGGGCTCGGCCTCGCCAAGAAGTTCGTGGACATCTCGACGAGTATCCGGGATGTCACCAAGGCCGATATGAAGCTGAACGACACAGTGCCGGAGAGCCTCAAGGTCGACCACAACAGCTTCGAGGTCACCATTGGCGGTGCGACCACAGGGGACGCCCGCACGGAACTCAACGGAGTGACCGTACCGCGCACCTACGTCAGTGAAGTGCCCATGGCCCAGAGGTACTTCCTCTTCTGACCGGCCCTTGCCCGGCCGACGACGCCGTACCCGCGGCCGTGGTCCTGGCAGGCACCTGTGCCCGCCAGGACCACGGCACACCTTCCGACCCTGCGAAAGGCAGCCGCTCGCCCATGAGCCGTGCCGCACTGCTCCTGCTGGCCGACGGCCGCTTCCCCGCCGGCGGGCACGCCCACTCCGGCGGCGTCGAAGCCGCGGTCGCCCACAAAGCCGTACACGACATCGACAGCCTCGAAGCCTTCTGCCGCGGGCGCCTGCACACCACCGGTCTGACCACGGCCGGCCTGGCTGCCGCGGCCGCCGCCGGATGCGATCCGCTGCTGCTGGACGATGCCGCCGACGCACGCACCCCCGTCCCCGCACTGCGCGCCGTGGCCCGCAGGCTCGGCCGGCAGATGATGCGCGCGGCACGCGCCACCTTCCCGTCCGCCGAACTCGACCGCCTGGCCGCCGAGCGACCCCAGGGTGCCCATCAGCCCATCGTCCAGGGTCTCGCCGCCCGGGCCGCCGGGCTCACCCCGCAGGACGCCGCCTGTGCCGCAGCCTACGAGAGCACCGGCGGCCCGGCCACCGCGGCGGTGCGCCTGCTCAGCCTCGATCCACTCGACGCCTCGCGGCTGCTGGCACGCCTCAGCGCGGAGATCGACACCGTCGCCGCGTCCGCCGCCGACGCGGCGGCCCGCGTGGCGACCGAGGGCCTTGACGCCCTGCCGTCGGCGTCCTCCCCGCTGCTGGACATCACGGGAGAGCAGCACGCCGCCTGGACCGTGCGGCTCTTCGCCTCCTGAACCCACCCCCTGCCTCCTGGAGTTCCCATGCACCTCGATCACCCCGTGACCATGCCCCACCGCCACACCTACAGCGCCGAGCCGCAGCGCACGGACGGCAGCCTCCGCGCCTTCCGCGTCGGCCTGGGTGGTCCCGTCGGTTCCGGCAAGACCGCCAGTGTCGCCGCACTCTGCCGCACCCTGCGCGACGAACTCTCCCTCGCCGTCGTCACCAACGACATCTACACCCGCGAGGACGCCGAGTTCCTGCTGCGCGAGGCCGTGCTGGCACCCGAGCGGATCACCGCGGTGGAGACCGGAGCTTGCCCGCACACCGCGATCCGGGACGACATCTCCGCCAACCTGGAGGCCGTCGAGCACTTCGACGAGACCCTTGACCCCCTCGATCTCGTGCTCATCGAGTCCGGTGGCGACAACCTCACCGCCACCTTCTCCAAGGGCCTCGTCGATGCGCAGATCTTCGTCATCGACGTCTCCAGCGGCGACGACATCCCTCGCAAGGGAGGCCCCGGCATCACCACCGCCGACCTCCTCGTCGTCAACAAGACCGACCTTGCTCCGCACGTCGGTGCCGACCTCGGGACCATGGCCGCCGACGCCAAACGGCAACGTGGCGACCGTCCCGTCGTCTTCACCAGCCTGACCTCCGACGACGGCATCCGCGAGATCGCCGACTGGGTCACCGGGCACCTCACCCGGTGGCGCGCGAAGGCGTCGGCATGAACTCCGGTGCCCAACTCTCCGAACTCAGGTCCCGGTTCGATGCCGCCGGTCCCGCCGCCGGCACCGAGGAAACCTGCGGCCACCCGGACGGCGTGCGTGCCACCGCCCGCATCCGCGCCACGTACAACGGCCGCGTCACCACGCTTCCGCAACTGCGCAGCGACGGCCCGTTCCATCTACGACGCATGCGCACCAGCGGGAAGGCCGCCAGGGTGGGAATCATCGGCGCGATGAGCGCCCCGCTCGGCGGCGACCGACTCGCCCTCGACATCACCGCAGAAGACCGGGCCGAACTGGACGTCACCACGGCCGCCGCCACACTCGCCCTCCGCGGTCCCACCACCGCGCCGGCCACCTACGACGTACGGCTGACCGCCGGGGAGCACGCCCGTCTGCGCTGGCTGCCACAGCCGCTGATCAGCGCCGCCGACAGCAACCTGCAACAGACCTACACCGTCAGCCTCGCCGCCACCTCACGACTGCTGCTGCGCGAGGAGCAAATCCTGGGCAGAGCCAACGAGAAACCGGGCCACCTCGTCAGCCGCATCCGGGTACACCACGCAGGCCGCCCGCTGCTCGACCAACACACCGCCTACGGAGACCCAGCGCCCGGCTGGGACGGCCCCGCGGTCCTGGACGGACACCGCGCCGTCGGCCAACTCCTCGTCGTGGACCCAGAGCTGGACGTCACACGTGCCCCCACCCTGCTCCGCGAAGCGACCAAGGACGGCTGTGCGGTCCTCGCGCCGCTGGCCGGCGGCCCGGCCCTGCTCGCCACCGCTGTCGCACCGACCTCCTCGGCCCTGCGGGAGCTACTCGACGAAGCACTCAGACACGCCCTCGGCGAGTAGTGCAGACGGTCCGCAGCCTCTCGGTGGGCTGCGGACCACATCGCCGGCGGCGAGGGGGAGCGGCCTGGTCTCGGGCACGGCACCGACTCCGGCTTCGGCGCCCTCCGCGTAGGTATCTCGAAGACTGTGCACAACTTGGCTCCAGTGCCTGGGCTGTGGTCGCATGGTGGCGATGCCCTCCAACGAACCTTCCGCAGATTCCAAGGCGCGGGTACCGGCGAGCCGTGCTGCCCAGGACGACCCGGCTGGAGACACAACCGCAGCCAACGCAGGCACTGACAACACGAGCACCGTCGACGAGAAGGAGCACCCGCGGACCGAGCGCAAGCCGCGGCGGATCGTGCGGAGGACCGCGAAGGTGGTCGTCGCGCTGGCCGTCGTTCTTGCGTTTCTCGCGCTCGGGGACCGGTGGGCCGTGCTCTACGCGGAGAACCTGGCGGCGCAGCAGGTACAGAAGGCGCTGAAGCTGCGTGCCGAGCCCGAGGTGCACATCGACAGCTTCCCGTTGATCGGGGAGGTGCTCGCGGGCAACATCGACCATGTCGAGGTCAACGTCCCCGATGTCGAAGCCGGGCCGGTCTCCGTCGCTCAGGTGAAGGGGACGGTGGACGACATCCGGATCGTCGGCAGCCTGCCGTCCTCGGTGAAGGGTGCGGTGCTGAGCCGGGTGCGCGGTGACGTCCTGCTGGACTTCAAGGACCTGAACCGCGAAGTCGGCGCGTCGCAGATCCACTTGATGCCCGGCCCCGAGAAGAACACCGTGCTGGCCGGCGGCGACGTGCCGGTGGGCGACAAGCAGGCCCAGATCCGGGGGCGTGCGCAGTTGCAGCGCACCGGGGACCGCGGCCTGCGCATGACCGTGCAGGACACGCGCGTGGTGGTGCCCGGCCTGCTCACGTACGTACCGGGAAAGGGCGGTGGCTTGCAGCTGACTGCACCCGTCGCCGACAGGATGGACGAAGGCGAGCTGCAACAGACGACCGGGAAGCACGTCCTTCCGCAGCAGATGATGAAGGGCCACGTGCTGGACACCCTCGTGGACCATCCGTCGCTGCTCAAGCCCACCGGCATCGATCCCTCGCTCATCCAGGGCCTGCAAAAGCTCCGGGAGCCGAAGGTCGCACAGAAGATGGAGTTCTCCGCTCAGCTGCCGGACAACCTGCCGGGCGACATTCGGCTGCGCGACATCTCCGTGACGAAGAACGGCATTCGGGCGCAGCTGACCGGCAAGGACGTACCGGTGGGCTAGCGAGTGCGCGCATGGCTGGCGGTAAGGCGTCGAGCTCCTGATCGTCGATCACGTGGTGTGGTGGGGGAACGCGTCTCGTGCCAGCGATCATCAGCGACAGGAGGATCACGGGCCTGCCGGCCAACGTGATCGCATCCACCGTGGTGCGGACCGTGCGGACCGTGCGGACCGTGCGGTCGGACGGCGAGGGCAGGGTGACGATCCGTGCACCGAGCGGTGCAGTGGATGGGGGCAGAGCTATTTCCGGGTCGATCGACCAGCCCTCGCCTCGCCCGGCAGCCCCGCGGCGCCGCCGGGCTGCCATTACAGGTCGAGTTCGGCGACGATGGCAGCGTGGTCGGAAGCCTGGTCGCCGGGTCCGGTCACGGTGTCGAACGGGGTGCCGAACTCGAAAATCCCACGCCGCTCCACCTCGACCTTGTCCACCTTGGCGAACAGCTCCGGCGAGAACATCAGGTAGTCGATCTTGTCGCTGGGGTTCGTGCACTTCCCGTGGGTGCCGGGCGGTCCTTCGTAACTGTCGTGGGTCATCGCGTCCTTCAGGCCGGTGGCCTCGAGGAACGTGAGCGGCGGGCTGCCCGGCGTGTCGTTGAGGTCCCCGGCGACTACGACATGGGCCGAGCGCTCGAGCGCGGCCTGGTAGAGCTGGGCGACGCGCTCGCCCTGGAGCTTGCGTTTGTCGCCGCCTCCGCCGCCGCGCTTGCTCTTGAAGTGGTTCCCGAGGAGCCAGAGCGGTTCGCCATCGATGTCGATCTCGAATTCCGGGCAGTCCCGGCTGAAGATGTCCCGGGAATTCTTCTTGTCGAAGATGTGCGAGCGTACGGAGGTGATCGGGTGCCGGCTGAACAGCCCCACGTCGATGCCGCGAATGTCGTTGCCGTCGATCAGCATGTTGAACGGATACGGTTCCGCTTCGAACTGGCCCGCCATCACCTGTTTGTTGAAGCGGTGCAGGGTGAGCCGGTCCTCGACTTCGACCGTCAGCAGTATGTCGGCGTTCACCTCGGCGATCACCCTGGCGGTGTTTTTGACGGCGTCCCAGCTGAGGTCGTCCTTGACCAGTTCGGCCCAGCCGACCCAGGCGGACCGTCCCGTGGCCTCGGCCCTGACCTCGATGTTCCTGCCCTCGCCCTGGAGCAGCCGGGCCCGTCCGCGCGGCTCGTTCATCAGGATCGTCTGGGTGGAGATTTCCTGGGAGACATCGACGCTGTGCTTCTTGAGAAGCTCGATGATCTTTGTTCTGTCGTTGGCCGTATACGTGTCGTGATCGAGGATTTCGACAAGTTTCCTGAAGTCCTCGAGCACGGCGTCGCGTATAGGGTCGTTTCCGCTACCGAAGACGATGGGCCTCCGGAAGAGGTTTTCGCAGTTGAAAGTGGCTATGCGGATGCTCATGGCCCCTCCTTGCACACTTCCGATTCTCCGGCGGCGGGCCATGGCTGTCGAACGGAGCAGGGCCGCTCCCGGGGCGGGGGAGCAGCCCTGGGGCGTCAGCAGCGGAGCGGGCCCTCACGACGGTAGTCCGCCGTCCCGTCGGGCGATGATCGCCGAAGGCGACATCCACCGATCCTTCTGACCCGGACATACGCGCTGCGGATGACGGCCGGACACAAGGCCCCGGGGGCGGCCCTCAGACCGCAGGCACAGGAGACTGCGCGGGTGAGCAACCCGTCGAACGGACACTGGGTTGGATCACGAAGGCCCGGCGCAACGTCCGCGACCACGAACGTCTCCCGCAGCACTCCGAAGCGCATCTGACCTGGGCACTCATCACCCTCATGACCCTCACTACCCTCATGACCCGCAGGCTCACCCGCCGCGGTCCACGCTAGGACTGGTCGAAGAAGCACTGACCCGCTTCGGCAGCCCCGCCTCAAAGTCGGACCGGATCCCACGCTGAGCTCAACCACGGTGCGGGGAGCCGTCCCACCCGTTCACTCCTGTCTGCGGCGCAGACTGTTGATTCGGGCCAGCACGTCCTCGACATGGGTCGGACCTGGGACTTCAGCTCATTGCTCCACGTCTCGTCCTGGTAATGGCACGTGAGATACAGGTTCCTTGCGTGCTCCAGGACAGAGCGGTGCTGCGGGGGCAGACGAGCGAGAGCCCAGTCGGCAGCGGCATCCTTCGGTTTGAGCTCGCCGGTGGCGAGAGTGGTCCAAATACGCGCGAGGGTCAGCAGGACATTGCGGGTGTCCGTATCCAGCTCGGCCAGGAGTTCCGGGACGCCCGCGACGCTCGTCTGGACGAGGTCGGAATGCGGCACCAGGTCGAGCACCTCGGCGGGCCGCGGGCCCGTCAGGGGGCGGTCACCCGCCAGGACCATCGTGATCACCAGGGCCAGGTCCGGCATCGGACCAGGCTGCGGAATCCCGCCCGCCACGAAGTCCTCACGCAGCCACTCGCCAAAGAGGAAGTCCCCCGTCGGCGGGAACCTCCAGGGCCGGACCTCGGACTGGACAGCGACGAGGAGTTCGACCGGCCGGACTCCGGAGGTCAAGCCGGAGATCTGCAGGAGCCCCTCCAGCAGTGAATGCCGCTGACGGTCTCCCAGACTCCTGCGTGTCACGGCCAGGACGTCCAAGTCGCTGGCCGGGGCAAGGCCCCCGAGCACGGCAGACCCGTGCAGGTACATGCCGACAAGGTCGGGTCCCACCGTGTCGCGGACGAGTTCGACGGTCCGCCCAAGCTGATCCATCACGTCAGTGTCATACACGCCCATTCCGGCGGGGCGCGGGCGGGCCGGCAGCGACCACCCCAGCCCCTGAGCGGGACACACCGACCCACACGACCCACAGAGAGCCCTCTTACAGACCGCACGAGCAGCCTTTGCGCGAATCCCGGCCGTGCACCCGTCCCGAGGGCGGGGCGGGGCCGGAGGGACGGCCGTCCGCTGCCCCGACGACCGGGCCGTGGGGGAGAATAGTGTCGGACAACTGCTGGCACGGGTGGGGGTATTGGTGCGACCGCTGGCGAAGAACGATCCGCAGCAGATCGGTCCGTTCCGGATCATCGGGCTGCTCGGTGGCGGCGGTATGGGACGGGTCTATCTCGGCCGCGCGGCGGACGGGCGGCCGGTGGCGGTGAAGACCGCGCGCTCCGAACTCGCCGACGACCGGGGCTTCCGCGCTCGTTTCGCCCGTGAGGTATCCGCGGCCCAGCAGGTGGGCGGACCGTTCGTGGCGCCGGTGGTCGATGCCGCGCCACACGACGACGTGCCCTGGATGGCGACCGAGTACGTGCCGGGTGTCTCGCTCACCGATGCCGTGCACGACTGCGGGCCGCTGCCCGAGCACGCGGTGCGGCTGCTGACGGCCGGCCTGCTGCACGCCCTGACGGCGGTACACGCGCACGGGCTGGTGCACCGCGACCTCAAGCCGTCGAACATCCTGCTCACCGCCGAGGGCCCGCGCGTGATCGACTTCGGCATCGCGCACTCCGCCGCGGACACCGCCCTGACGACGACCGGCACCGCCCTCGGCACCCCGGGGTTCATGGCGCCCGAGCAACTCGTCATGACCGGCCCCAAGGTCACGGGCGCGGCGGACGTGTTCGCGCTGGGCGGGGTGATCGTGTACGCGGCGACGGGCGGCGGCCCCTACGGGAACGCCGATCCGCAGGTCCTCATGTACCGCACCGTGCACGAGGAGCCTCGGCTCGACGAACTCGCGGACTTCCTACGCGAGTTGGCGGCGACATGCCTGGCGAAGGATCCGGAGCGGCGGCCCGCTCTGCCCGCTCTCATGGCACGGGTGGGCGCACCGGGCCCCTACGGCGACTGGCTGCCGGAGCCCGTCGCCGTACAGCTGCGCAGTCTGTCCGCGCAGCTCAGCGACCCCAGGTCCCCGGACATGTTCGCGCCGCGGACCCCGGCCGAGGGGCCCGCCGACGTCCCCTACGACCGGCTGCCGACCCGTACGACGGCGGACGGCGCACCGCCCCCGCCGTCGTACGACGTACCGCCGCCCGCAGGCACCCCCACGCCTCCGCAGCCCGCCACTGCGCCCCCGGGCCAGTACGGCCCAGCCCTCGCCACTCCGTCCCCGGACGGGTACGGCCCAGCCCTCGCCACTCCGTCCCCGGACGGGTACGGCCCAGCCCTCGCCACTCCGCCGCAGGAGCGCCACGGCCCCGCTCCGTCACCGGGGCCGCACGCCGTCCCGTCGGGTTGGCCTCCTGGGCAGACCGCGTCCCCTGGCCGGCCCGCGTCCCCGGGGCCGAGCCGGCGCCGTGTGCTCGCCGCGCTGTCCGTCGTCGGGGTCGGAGCCGGTGGCGGGGCATTGGCCTGGGTGCTTCAGCCGGACGGCGGGGACGGCGGCAGCACGAGCGCCGGGGGCAAGCCCGGCGGCAGCGGGAAGCCGTCCGGAGGCTCCAAGCCGGGTGGGAACCCTTCGGCCATCGGGACCCCGTCCAACCGGTTGCCGAAGGAGATACGCGACAAGGGCATCGTCACCATCGGCTCGGACATCGCCTACGAGCCCATGGAGTTCGTCAGGGACGGCAAGCCCGCCGGTCTCGACGTCGACCTCGCGAACGCCCTCTGCCGTGAGCTGGGCCTGCGCGTCAAGTTCGTGAACGCCGTCTTCGACACCCTCCTCACCGGCCTGCATGCGAACCGCTTCGACCTGGTCATGTCGGCGATGACCGACACCAAGGACCGTCAGGAAGGGCGCACGGACGGCACGAAGACCGGCAGCGGCGGCGTCGACCTGGTCGACTATTTCCAGTCCGGGCTGGTGCTCGTCGTCCGCAAGGGCAACCCGGAGGACATCAAGGCCCCCCGAGACCTGGCCGGCAGGAAGGTCGCCGTCCAGCGCGGCACGGTCGCCCGTGACCTCCTGGACCAGCTGAACCGGCAGGTCCCCCAGAAGTTGAAGATCCGGGCGTTCGACTCACCGGAGGACGTCTACGACGATGTCGCCAAGGGCCGGTCCACGGTCTGCCTCGACGACTTCCCGGTCGCGGCCCACAACGCCGCGACCCGCGCAGGCGGCACCGCCCTCGAACTCAGCGGTGAGCAGCTAGAACCCCTTCTCTACGGTATAGCGGTCGCCAAGACGAACACGGCTCTGCGCGACGCCGTACGGGAAGCTCTCGACCGCCTCATCAGGAACGGCGAATACGCGAAGATCCTCAAGAAGTGGCACGTCGAGGACGGCGCGGTGGAGCGGGCGGTCGTCAACGAGGGCTCGTAGGGCAGCCGGGCGCCGCTCGGGGGAGGGGGAGCGTAGCGGAGATGCGGCCGCCGGGAAGTGTTCAGCCGGCCCCTGACCTGGCAGCTAGTGCAGAGCGGTCGACACCTACGGTGTAACTGGCCTGTCAGGCCTTCCTGGCCTGCCCGGCCCGCCCCGGACAAAGGAGACACCCGTGCCCGACGTCGCCGTCCCCGCCGAGCGCCCTGCCGTTCTGCACTACGCCGAGCACGGCCAGGGCACCCCCGTGGTTCTGGTCCACGGTGCAGGAGGGAGCGGCGCCACCAGTTGGGGCAGCCTCCCCGAACACCTGGCCTCGCACCACCGGGTCCTCCTGGTCGACAATCCGGGTTCGGGCGGCAGCGCCCTGCCCGAGGGCCCCCTCCAGCTGGACACCCTCGCCGACAGCATTGCCCTGACAGCCGCACAGGCCGGACTCGAACGCTATGCGGTCGTCGGATACTCCATGGGCAGCGCCATCGCCGTACGTCATGCCGTCCGCCATCCTGGCGAGGTCACCGCGCTGGCCCTGCTGACCGGCTTCGCCCGCCCCGACACCCGGCTGCGTCTGGCCCTGCACAACTGGCAACAACTGATGGACGCCGAGCCCGCCTTGCTGGGCCGGTACCTCCTTCAGCTCTCCTGCGGCCCGGCCGCGCTCGACCAGTTGGACACCGCGGACCTCGACCGCCTGGCGAGGGAGACCGCTGCCGCTCTGCCGCCCGGCACGCGCCAGCACATCGACCTCGCCCTACGCATCGACGTCCGGGCCGAACTACGAGAGCTCAGCGTCCCCACCCTCGTGATCGCCGCGGCCAACGACATCCTCGTCACCCCGGACCACTCCGCCGCTCTCGCACAGGGCATCACAGGAGCCCGTCTGACACAGGTGATGTCCGGGCACGATGCGCCGACGGAGCAGCCGATGGCCGTCTCCAACCACCTCCGCAGCCTGCTGAACGGATAGGGAGGCGGGTCGGGCGCCTCACGGTTGCCGGACCGGACAGGTGACGAACGAGGGCCACTCCAACAAGGAGACGAGCCAGTGCCTCGCCCAACACCCCTGGTATCGAGGCGGGTTGACGTCAGGAAGCCACTCGGTCAGCCGGCCCCCTTGCTCCCTCGCCCCGGGAGCGCGTACGGAGGATGCGGCAGCACCGGCTCCACCGTGCCCGTACGGCAGTCACCGGGCGGCGCGCCCTCCGCTGCCCGGCGTCGGTGGATCGACGCCCTAGGCTGCCACCCGGCACCCGCCTCAACCCAGGAGCGCACATCATGTCCGACCACGCCCCGAAGCACCCGTATCCCGACGCTTTGCGACCCGACGAAGCACCTGCGCCGCACGCACTGCTCACGCCGGTGATCGGGCTCCTGGGCACCTGGTTCGGCCGGGGCCGTGGCGGGTACCCCACGCTGGCCGAGGAGTTCACGTACGCGCAGGAGGTCACCTTCAGCCACGACGGGCGCCCCTTCCTCCACTACGAGGCGCGCGCCTGGCTGCTCGATGCGGACGACACCCCGCTGCGGCCGTCGGCCCGGGAGAGCGGCTGGTGGCGGCTACAGCCCGATGGGCGGGTGGAGGCATTGATCACCCAGCCCACCGGCATCGCGGAGATCTCGGTCGGCCGTGCCGGCGAGGGAGTGGTCGACCTCACCACCCATGAGGTGGCTCTCGCCCCCACCGCCAAGGAGGTCAACGCCACCCACCGCCGCTACACCCTGACCGACGAGTACACGCTCACCTTCGTCCACGATCTCGCGGCGGTCGGTCAGCCACTGCAACACCACCTTTCGGCCCAACTGCGGCGCGGGGCCGGCAGCTAGGTGGCGCCAGGGGGGCACATACGTCGTGAGGGCCTGCCGGAGTGGGTCTGCCGGTGTGGGGCTTCCGGGCCAGGTCTGTCGGTGCGGGTCTGCGGGTCTGCAGGTGTGGGCCTGCCTGCCGCACCGGCATCGGCTTCAGGACGGGAATGATGCAGAGACCGCCGCCCCCTTCCCGTCAGCCGAGCCGCAATCGCATCGGCATCCGCATCCTTATCCGCATCCGTACGAGCCTTCCTGCGCGCCGGGGCTCTGTCGCCCCGCCTCGCCCCCGCTCCGCCCCGCCGTGCAAGAACTCAGCAACGGTCGGCCCAGCCAGGCTCCCGACGGCGGGGTTTCAGCTTCCAGAGGCCACGGCGGACGTCAACGTGCGTAGTAGCCGCCGCCGTTCAGCTGCTCGGTCAGCATCGGCGGCTCCAAGCCAGCCGCATGGGGGAGAAGTCGGGAATGGGCGCGAAGTACTTGGTCTCGCCGGGCGGTGGTCGTCGTGCTTACTCGGGCACGCTGCTCGCGATGGAGAATCTCGCCCCCAAGCTGCGTGGAGCCGGAGCCGGAGCCGATGCGGTAGCTGCTAGCTGCCCACCCCTGAGGGACCGTTTGCGACGGGTGTTCAGTAGGTGTCGGTGGCAAAGCTGTCGCCGGTCAGGGGTGGGCGGTGCAGGTCGGCCGATGCGGGCGCTGCATACCCTGTCCAGCTAGACGCGGTGGCCGGCGCCCGCGTGGCCGTAGGCGCCAGCGTTGCATTTCCTGACAGTCGGCCGGCACCGTCTCCTTTGCAATCAGGCTGGCCAGGTTATGCAGTCCGCTGTCAAAGACTCCGGCGACGACGCCTTCCGCGTCCGCGGCAGGGATTCCCGACGGCTGGAACTCGGCCTGCCACACGATCTCGCTCGTGGTCCAGCCGCTGGCGGTGCGTGGAGCTGCAGGTGTGGCGATAGTCGTGGTGGCATGCTCATGGCGTTGCCTGCGTGGCGGTATCGCGGGGCGCAGGGAGTTGCCAGGCCATTGTGCTCTCCCCGTGGCCGGCGCTCACTCGCTGCGTGCCGTCGGGCTCAAGATCGAGCCGGTAGGCCTCCGGCTCGCCGGCGTCCCGCCAGCGCAGGGCTGTCTGGTGGACCTCGGTCCAGATGTCCCGCGGGCCAGCGGGGCATGACCGCCCATGCGCCGGAGCCGTCCGGGCTGCCAGCCATCCAGGAACCGCAGTTTGGCGCGCCGATCACCAGGTCGTTGACGCCCCTGTGCTGCACCAAGCCCGAGTGCAACGCGTCCAGCGCGAGCCAGAAACCGCGGGCCTCCTCCAGTGGCGGCACTTCAGAAGACCGGAACCGTCGGACCTCCGCGCCGCCCTCGGTGCGCCGGGCCGCGATGCGCTCGCGGAACGCGGGGGAGAGGAAGACCTGCTTGCGGCCGTGCGCCGCCCGGTGGGCGAACTCCACCGCCCGCAGGTGCGAGGAGATCCGCCCGTCCGGGCCCCTGGAGACCACTGCCAGCGCGGGCCACGACGGCGAGTCCGTCGTGATGTGCATCAACAGAACGCCCCCAGAACCGAGTTGATCGACCAGCGCCTCTGGCGCGGACGGGAGCGCGAAGGAGACAAAGATCCGGTCGTACGGCGCGCCTTCCGGCCAGCCGGACTCTCCGGTGCCGCTCACCACAGCGGGCCGGAACCCGAGAGCGCCGATCCGCGCCTGGGCGGCGACCGCGACGTTCGGGTCCCGGTCGAGGGTGACCACCGTCGTGTCTCCGCAGACGTGACAGGCCACCGCCGCGGTCACCCCAGCACCGGTGCCGACATCGAGCACCCTCCGCCCGGGCCGCAGGTCCAGCTCTTCCAGTACGGATGCGGTCAGGCCCATCACGGTGGACATGGATGTGATCGCCCCGCCGGAACGGGCCCCGGCCGGCCCACCAAGGGTTCCCCGTCGTGCTGAATCAGCACGCTCTCGCCGCCGTACAGCACCGCGGGCAGCTCCTCACGGTGCAGCTCCTCACGGTGCAGTTCCTGGTTCCAGGTCTTGATCGCGTCGGGGGCAGGAGCGGGGCGACGGGGGGTGGAGGTATTCGTGCTCGACGAGGTGGAGCGCGGCGGTTCCGGTGTGGTCGGGGAAGAGGCGGGTGAGGTGTTCGTGGATGTCATCGGGGGCGGCGTCCTCGGCGTCGAGGAGCCGTCGGGCGAGGATCTCGCGGTCCCACACGTCGACGCCGAAGACGACAGGGTCACGTGCGGCGTGGAGGCCATGGCGGCTGCTGTGTAGGGGCCGATGCCCTTGATCTGCTGGAAGAGTTCGACGAGGTTGTCAGCGGCTGCCAGGTCCTCGGGGTGGTGGTCGCGGAAGAATCAGCGTCGGCACCATGATCCGCGACGGCTACGGTGACCCCGACTCCTGCCATGCCCTGTACTCCGCACTGCCACGTCCGGAGTGCACCGAACCGGAATGTCGACCCTGCCGACCGGCAACCGAAGACGCCTACCCGCCCGCGCCCGGCGTGGCCACCCTCGATATCGGCCCACCCGGCATGCTGGGCTTCCACTGACGGGGCGCGGGCCGGACCGGTCTACTAGCCGACTGGCCTACTGGCGGGAGCGGCGCGCGGCCTGGACGCTCTGCTCAAGCTCAGCCATGAGGTCGACGGCATGCTGTGGCGTCGGCAGCTCCGGCACTTCGCTTCCCACAATCTTGGCAGCCACCAGTTGCTCCAGCGCGTGCCCGTATACGTCCTCCATCTGCTGCATCTCGACGCCGGTGAGTTCGGACAGGAGCAGCTCGGCGAGCTGCAGCTCCCTATCGGAGACCGGTGCCGACGGGCCCAGGTCTCCGGGCTCGCGCACCTCGTCGCGCCACATCAGGGTCTGCAGCACGATCACTCCGTGTCGGGGGCGCAGCACCGCGAGTCTTTCGCGCTGGCGGAGGGCGATTTTGCAGAGGCCCACGTAGCCGGTGCGCGAGGGCCTCGGTCAGCAACACGTACGGGCGGTCCGCGGCCGCCCCGTCGGGCGCCGCGTAGTAGGCGCGGTCGTAGCTGATCGGGTCGATGTCGGCCCCGGGACGAAGCCGAGGACTTCCGCCACGTGCCGTGTGGGCCGGGGAAGGCGATTCGAGGTCTTCGTCGGTGATCAGCACCAGCCGCCCGTCCGGCAGCTCCGCCGCCCGCCCGACGTCCCCGTACGGGATGTCCTCCTGCGTGCCTTCCACCTCGCAGACGCGCTTGTGACGGGTCCTCCCGCCGTCTCGGTGGTGAATCTCCCTGAACCGCCCGCGATGGGACTCGGTCGCAGAGACGAGACGTACGGGCAAGACCACCATGCCGAAGGTGACGGCGCCTCGCCAGACGGTCCGCATCGGCGAGTGTGGCTTCCATGCTCATGAGCCTCCGGTGGCCGGTGGCGGGCCGCACTGCGGACCACCCCGCGAAGCGGCAGGCGGGCCTCGGCGGGGCGAGTGCCCGTGGTCAGCTATGGCTGGTGGCGCCGGCGACGCATGCCAGGTACCCGGCGGTCGGCGCGGGGATCGGTTGGGCGCCCGTACGCTGCGACAAGCCACGCCACCGGCTGGGTCCCGCCCCCCGGGCGTCGTAGCAGAACTCGCTGTGCCGCCCCTGCCACCGAACGTGCCGACTGCCGGGGGGCGGCGCCCGGCGGTGCCCCCGGCGGCATGAGGGATGCCCGGGACAGGGAATCCCGGGCACCGGCGCGCTTGGACGGACAGGAAGCGACGGTCGTCAGTAGCCGCCAAGGCCAATGATGATCACGTAACCACCAAGGCCGTAACCGTAGTCGTAGTAGTCGCCGTAACCACGACCATGGTCGTGGTAGTAGCCCCAGTCATGCCCGTCGTCGTGGCTGGAGTAGCTGACCGGTGCGTGTGTCGGGGTGGCGGACGCCGTCCCGGCTGTGGCAACCGCGGCGCCACCTGCCAGCAGGAGGCCTCCTGCGGTCAGAGCGATGGCTCGCGTCAAACGATTGGTGGACATAGGTCCACACCTTCTTCAGGCTAGGGAACTTGCGGCCCGCCACCTGACGATGAGTCTCCGCAGGGGACGGGAAGTTCGGGAGCTGCCCCTGGGTAAACCGACTCCTGACGGTCATGCCATGGACAGGGTCGGATATGTCGCCTAGGTACCTTTTACGTAGACCTTACACCTGCACCGGAGCGCGCCCAAAGGTGCGGTAGGGGGAATTGGGTGCATGGGGCAAGGAAATGCATGAAGGGTCGCGTCGAGCTGCCTCCAGCCGTTGCTCGCCCCGGTAGTGATGTACAGAGGGAGGCCGATCCGCAGCCCCGCGAGGTCGCGCACCACTGCCCGGTTATCCGCCGGCAAGGCGTATTCCTGCCTCCCGGCGTCTAGAGGGAGAAGAGCCCTGTCGTTCTCGAGCAGCACGGTCGATGCGCGGAATACCTCGCGGGCGAGGGGAGGGCCCGGTGCTCGGCTGAGGAGATGACATCGGCGCCGGGTTCGTCCTCCAAGTTGGATGCGTGATGGGCCAACTGGGTCCGCAGGATGCGCAGGGCCGCACGATCGACGTGGTCCCACGACACGGTCCCGGCGGCCGGCTCGCCGGGCAGCCGTTGCGCGCGCTGCTGCTGGAACGGCTCCTTGACGTCTAGGCCGGGCCCGCAGGGAGAGGCCTGGGCCGCGCAGACCGAAGAGGAAATCCGAGACGGTAACGCCGGGGAAGCCCAACTGGTCCCGCAGAATGCCTTCCAGCAACTGGCGGGCAGTATTGCCCCCCTGGCTCCGCCGGGCGAACTGCAGTCCGTCGGTGCATCGCAGTCGTGACCGGTTCTGTCACACCGGGGAACATCCTCCTCTCCGTATCTGTCCGCCTGTCAGCAGGGGAGGGCGTCCGGTGGTCCTCGGCGGCGTTATGGCGACTGTGGCAGGGGCCCCTATCTCTTTGGTCAAGGGAAAAGGGGGGCGATGGGGGCGCGATCTGGGCAGCATGGCGGGGTGAGTGACCTGCTGTGGGATGACGTGAAGTGCTTCTTCGATCTGGACTTGATGGGGGCGTTGCCGGACGTGCGGGTCCCGAATGCCTCGGTGGAGGACTGGCAGGCGGTGCTCGATCTTGTCGTGGAGAAGGGCTGGAAGTTCCAGTACTCCGAGGGAGAGAGGGTGCTTCCGGTGCCCCCGGCGGGGGTTGTGCTGTCCCGCCCGGCGGATGCCGAGTGCCCGGACCTGCGGGTCTGGCTGACGGCCGATGTGTTGGCGATCTTCCGTTTCCTTGCCGACGATGAAGTCGACTTCGACGTCGACCTGCGGGAGTTGCAGGGCCAGGATCGACTTGATGTGTTCTGCGGCTTCCTTCGGGAGGTCGGGCGGCGGTTGGGCAAGCCGGTGCTGATGGACCCGGAGGGCGAGTACGGCCATCCGGTGCTCGGTTTCGACGTCGAGGCTGATCGAGTCGTTCTCCTTGCAGAACCGCAGGTCAGGTGACTGAGGCTGACGGCTGGGGCTCGTAGAAGGTGCCGTCGGGAGCATCGCGAAGAGGTCGTCGGACCTGCGTCTCGCGAGGCAGAGCAGGGCTCGGGTGTGGTGCTTGCCCTGGGCGAATTTCTTGTCGTAGTAGACCCAGGAGAACGGGTCACCGAGCGCCGCGAACGCCGATAGGAAGAAGGCCCGCTTGAGCTGCTTGTTTCCTCTCCGGGAAGGCTGTTCGCCGCGGATCGACGAGCCCGAACTCCGGGTCGCCGGGGCGAGACCCGCGTAGGCGGCCAGGTGGCCGGCGGTCGGGAAGGTGCTGCCGTCGCCGACCTCGATGCGACTGCGGGGTGGGGCGATGACGCCCAGAGCGCCGGCTACGAGGGCGGTGTCGGTCACGTAGGCCTCGCAGCCTGCGGCGTCCAGAGGGTGGGCGCCGTGGCGTTGGTGGGCGCGCAGGAAGCTCGCGCACCGTGCGGATGGGGCGCACGGGCGCGAACCACCGGGGCCCGGGACGGCCGTGGATATGTGCGCGGTTCGTCGGCGCTTCCGCGCGCGCGACCTGCTGAAACAGCGCTCCGCCCAGCCGCTTGTGAACTTTGGTCAGCGTGGTTGCCGCCCACTGCGCTCACCTCATTATCCCAAGGAGGGAGGTGAGGATCGACTCGGCATGTGTCCACAGCAGCGCGCCGCCGATCCCGGGTACGACACGGCGATGAGCACTGGACATACGGGTAGCGAGCAGTGCTCCGTGATCGGGAGAGTGGCTGGTGTCCCGCTCGCCGTACCAGATGTCGACGGGGACATCGATCTCGTCGAGGACGAACGGCCACCGCCCCATGGCCAGGACCGTGTCGCGAGCGTAACCAGCCGCACCTTGAACAAAACCCTCGTCCAAGGCCCTGCGGTAGGCAACCGCGAAATCGGGATCCTGATACACAGCAAGGTCGCACTCCGGACTCCCGGAGATGACCATGTCCCACATCGCATCCGCGCTGAAGCCCGCGAAGATCTCTTCGGCGCCGACCGGGTCGTCCTGAGTCCGCTCGACGAAGCCACGCAGATCCGCCGCCAGAGCGGAAGCGAACTCCGGCGCGGCAACCTCATCCGCGCCAGAGACGACAGCCAGTGCGGAAGCGACGCCCTCCTCAGCACAGGCGAGAGCGAACGGCGCACCTTGCGAGTTCCCGATGACAGCAGGGCGCTCCAGCCCTCGCAGCACACGGAGTTGACGAATATCACCAGCGAAGTCGGAGAAGGTCCGGCCGGGTGCAGGTGTTGAGGCACCGAGCCCCGGGCGGTCCACCGAGACCAGACGCACTCCAAGCGCCTCAACGACGCCTGCACCGAAGCCGAGCCACCGGCTCGTAGCCGCACCCGGACACAGCAAAACGGGCACCCCGTCCAGCGGCCCCCACTCGGCCCACCCAAGCAACCGTCCATCAGAAAGACGACTCTCACCGAGCCGGACAGGATCGTCGACGTACACAGTCATGATCCACATCATGGCCATGGAGCAGGACGTATCGCACTCGACTTTCACCGTAGCCCCGTACAAGGCGAACGTTGCCTGATGCAGCAGTCCAGCCTGCACCCGGCAGCTGCTCGGCCGTGCTGCGCAGCTCCGTGGCCTGCTCACCGCCGGGCGAACGGTCCTGCGGCGATCCCTCGCCCGGGCACGGTTCGACCGGTCGGCGGCGAGGGCCCGGGGCTGCTCGAAGGCCACCCCGGGAACGGGTTGTGCGGACGCTAGCGTCCGGTGTAGGTGAACTCGTCGGCCGGGCTGGTGGGAGAGGTGGCCTTGCCGACCGTCACGGTGATGTTCACCGTCTGGTGGACGTCGAGCTGATCGGGCGCGGTTGCGGTGATCTGGTTGGTGGAGATGAATTTGACCGAACCGGATGCCTTGTCCTTGAAGTGCACGGTGGCGCCATTGGCGAAGCCCGAGCCGCCGATGGTGACCGGGGTGCCGACCTTTCCGCTGGTCGGGCTGACCGCACTGACCACCACAGGTGCGGGTCCGCCATAGGCGAACTGCGCCATCGCGACGGCCGGGGAGGTGCCGAGGGTGTTGGTGACGCGGACGTGGACGACGCCGGTTCCGTTGGGGACCTTGGCGGTGATCTTGAGGCCGGAGGGGTCGATGGTGGGCCGCTCGGTACAGGCGAAGTGGCCGAAGTCGACCATGCTGTCCTGACTGAAACCGTTGCCGTTGATGGTCACCGTGGCGCCTGCCGCACCGAAGGTGGGGGTCACGTCGGTCACCACCGGCGGGGAAGGGACGGGAGGCGCCCCCACCAGGTCCAGGTAGGTGGAGTTGGCGTGTTGGAAGGCGACCTGGCCGAGGAAGTCCTGGGTGGTCTTGTTGACCAGGTTCTTGGCGAGGCTCGTGTATCCGGTGTTCATCGGGCGGAGCGTGCCGGGCTGGACGTAGACGTTGCCCTTGGTGCGCTTGGAGATCGTCCCGATGAGCAGCTTCACTTCGTCGGTCGCCTGCGGTCCCGGGCTCGGGTACCAGCCGGCGGTGGTGTCGAGATCGGCCCACGCGTGCGGTACCAGGTCGTAGGCGTTGTTCTGGCGCTCGTCGATGACCCACGGCACGGAGTTGAAGTAGTCGACGAAGCTCTGCACGCCGGCGGTGGGAGCGGCATAGGTGATCACCGCGAACTTCGGCTGTTTCGGCCACGTCTGTGCCTGCAGGTACGGCGCGAGCATGGTGGCGATGCAACCGCCCAGGCTGTGACCGGTCAGATAGACGGTCGGCTGCGGCGAGGAGGGCGCCGCCTTGAGCGCGACGGAGAGCGCCTGAGCGAGCGTGGCGTTCGGGGAGGGAGAGGCGATCGAGCGGGCGTTGACCACTCGTGTGAACGCGTCCTTTGCCCCCTTGGATACGGCGATGGGCTTCGGCGATCCGCTTTCGGGGAACGGGACGACCGTGCCGACGTCGAGGTCCTCAAGGATGTCGGTCAGATCGGCGTCCGTTCCGCGAGCGACCACGGCGAACTCGTTCGAGCCGTTGGTGCTCTGTGCGATATAGGCCATATTGGCGTTGGCCGGGCTCAGGGCGAGCCACACCAGCTTCCACGCGCCCTGCGTCGCAAGACGGGGATCGCTCAGTTGCGCGTTGATGCCGGTGATGATTCGTTTGGTCTGCTGTTCCAGGGTTTCCCCGGACGGACGCGGGGTGGCCCCGGTGGCTGCAAAGGCAGCCAGGGTCATGGTCACCTGGGCGATTGTCGGATCGGGTGCCATCGTCGTTCCTGCTCCTCGGATGTTTTGCCGGTGCGGAGGCGGGACGGCCTTTCGGCAGCATCAGGGCAGCTCTGTGCCGAACCGACCGCCAAGTGGATCGCACACCATCAGACCTCCCCTCTGCGTTGGCCGGTGCTATTCCTGCCTTCAGCTTGACCAGGTTCACCTTGTTGGCCGTTCGCCATACGTGTGTGCGGTTCGCCGAGCCAGGTGCGCAGTGCGGTCGCCAGAGCTGCGGTGTCCGTGGGCAGGCCCGGGGCGGAGGCCCGGGTGACGATGCCGTCGGGGCGGAGGCGCGTTGGCCGCCGCTCGACGCCAGGAGTGGCGGACTGGGGTGAGGTCCTGGGTCAGTCCCACCAGAGCACGATGAGAAGGTGTCTTTGGGATGCGCCGAGGTAGAACTCACGCAGGGCATTGAAGTGCTTCAGGAGGTACTTCCTCGGGTCTCCGACGATCTTGTCAGCTCCGTAACCGATTAAGGAAGCGGCTTGTGTGTCGTCGGCCGGCAGGGCGGCCAGCATGGCCGGCATGTTCATTTGCACCAGCAGTTCGGAGACGCGGGCGGTTTGAGCTGCGGAAAGGGCCGTGGGAGCAGGTCCGAAGGGGCCGATGGCATGCGGGTGCGTGTTGAGGAAGCCCAGGTCGATCGCCGAGTCACCGTCGATGGCCTGCCGCAGGGCGTCCAGGTGGACGTCGTCGAGACCCGCCAGTTCGCAGACCCGTTCCAGCAAGATTGGCGCCCAGTCCAGGTCCAAGACGTCCGCCGGCTGTGGATCCCAGTGAGGATTTCCATCCGGCGATTCGCCGGCTGACTTGCGGCAGTCGGCGAGATACTTCACCGAGATGCGGGCAAGTTGCTGAGTGACGGCCATGACGGCAGTATCCCGACGACGTCCAGCGGTTTTCCGTACCTCGTCGCCTAGACCGTTCGCATCTGCTGCAGCGCCGTCGCCGCGGAGCGCTGCGCGGCCGTCCCCAACATCTCTGGCCGTGCAGTACCCCAGCACCCGCATGCCCGCCGGTGCGATGCTCATCCTGAGCATCTACACCTCGCGGGCCCTGCCCTCGCTGCCCTCGACCGAGGGGCGGGCGGTCGCGCCGGGCCTGGCGGTCACCATCGGACTGCATCTGTGGCGCCGCGAGGCCCTGCTGAGCATCTTCGTCGGCTCCGCCGTCTGCACCGAGGTGCTGCCACCGGTGAGGGTGGCCCCCATGTGCTGGCCCAGCGGATCGAGCAGCTGAGTGGGCAGATCCATGATCTGGAACGCCGTCTGGCCCGGCTCGTGAAGTGCCACTTCTCGCAGTTGCTCACCTCGGTGGTAACAGTCAGGAGAGTTCCGTCACCCTGCTGATCATCATGGGCGACAGCCCTGAACGCCTGGGCAACGAGGCGTCTTTTGTCGCGCTGTGCGGGGTCAGCCCCGTCGAGCACTTCTCGCGTCGCCATCATTTCCGTCGGCTCAACCGGGGGGCGGCCGGCAGGCCAATGCCGCCTGCACCGGATCGTGCAGACCCGCCTGCGCCAAGACCTGCCCACCCAGGACTGCTACGCGCGCCGCATCAAGGAGGGCAAGGCCCGACGCGAGATCATCTGCTGACTCAAACGCTGACTCAAACGCTCTGCCGCCTGGGAGGTCTTCAACCTGGTCCGGCCCGTATCCGCGGAACCCCCCCGCATAGGGGCGACGAAACGGCGTGTCGGTTGGCGGCCGGCGCGTCGCTCCAACGGCCAACGCCCGCCATAGTGATCAACGTTGGTAAGTGCCCACGAGCGTGCCGCCGGCCAATTCATGGCCTCTCACAGCACGATGCACAGCGTCGACCGTCGGTTTGCCGTGTAGGGAAAACGACTCCGAAACGGCCCACAGGCGGAAGAAGTAGCGGTGCACCCCGTGCCCTGGCGGAGGCATCGGACCGCCCCAGCCCACCCGGCCGAATCCGTTGGGCCATTCCTGGCCGCCGTGAGGTGATTCTCCCTCTGCTACACCGGAACTCCCCGGATCGATACCCGTGACCAGCCAGTGCAGGAATGACCCGCCCGGCGCGTCAGGGTCCTCGCAGAGCAGAACCAACTCCGACGTACCGTCCGGCACCGCCGACCAGGTCAGCGGTGGTGAGACGTCGTCGCCCTCACCGCTGTGGCGTCGAGGGATCGCCGCATGGTCGTTGAACGCCACACTTCTGAGCTCAATTTCCGTCATGCGCGCGGCCCTACCCTGATCGGCCCGGTCGGCACCGGTCCAGGCGGGCAGAACACCCGATTGGCCGCGTACGCCGACCAGCGCGCCGGGAATCCTGTACGACGCACCCGATACGGAGCACACGATGCCGACGAGAATCCTGCTTGAGGGACGCCCTGGCGTGGGCAAAACGACCGTTGTCCGCCGACTGGCCGCGCTGCTGCTGAACCGGAGGGCCGTCGGCTTCACCACGGAGGAGATCCGGCAAGGCGGCACCCGGACCGGCTTCGCGCTGGAAACACTGGACAGCGGTCTACGGGGCGTCCTCGCCGGCGTCGACCTCCCAGGTCCACCGCGGGTGGGCCGGTACGGCGTCGACCTGGACGTCATGGAACGGCTCGCCCTGCCACCGCTCAGGTCAGCGGATCCGGCTCGCGGCGAGCTCGTGCTGATCGACGAGCTCGGGCGTATGGAGTTGGCATGCACCGCGTTTCAGGACGTGGTCCGGTGCCTGTTCACGTCCGAGATCGACATCGTCGCCACCGTCCACGCGAAGAGCGACCCGTTCACCGATGCCCTCAAGCGGCGCGCCGACATCGAACTCGTCCAGGTGAACCGGGCGAACCGGGACGCCCTCCCCGAGGATCTGGCAGCCCGGTTCGACCGTCCATGACGACCGTCAACTGGCCGAGGCCCGACCTCCAGCGGCTCCCGCTACCCCGTTTGGCTACGCCGATCAGCCGCCGTACGCCGCTCTGCGCGTTCGCCAAGGTCAGGGCGGCCGAAGGCGAGCAGGTCAACGCCCAGTACACCCCGATTCAGGCACTCCTTGTCGTGGCGGCGTGGGCACGTCAAGTGGTGAGGAAGCGACCTGTCTCACCGATGCCCGTGCACGGGCGCATGGAGACGCAAGGCGTACGGTGCGGGCTGTGGTACTGGCACCTACTGCGCGCCACAGCTACCGCTTCGGCAGCCTCCGCCTCAACGGCCACAGTCAGATCCGTGTCCACACCGGCATCGGCCACGACAGAGCGCAGAGCCGATGAGCTGGGTACATCACGCTCGCATCTGAAGCCGCTCGGCGGCCGGCGCCGCAGGGGCGGAAAAGCCTGCCTCCGGCGGGTCCTCTCTCGCAGGGGGCAGGCGGCCAGGACGTGGTCCGCTCGAACCTCCATCCGCGCGGCCTAAATCGTTCGCTGGGCTCGGCTCCCGTGGTTCTCAGCGGCATCGCGTAGGAGGTGCGGACAGGACAGGCGGGCGCGGCCCTGGGGCAGGCGCATGCGATGGGCCAGGTCACGCGTCATGCGCTGGGTGAGGCAGCTGTGCCAGGCGACGTCGGGGTAGCACGCGCGCAGGTGGGAAACGGCGCGCGTGCCCAGGCCGCTGTCCTGCAAAGGCGTAGTGACGTGGACCTGGGTGATCACGCCGCTCCCGCAGTGTTCGCACACTTCGTAGGTGACTTCGCCGACGACGCGGCGGATGTATACCAGCAGCAGACTTTGTGCGCGCTCATTCGCCGGTGCCGGGGAGTGGTAGATCACCACATCCCGGTAGGCGAGCAGCCTCCGGTGGAGCTTGCCCCGTCGGCGGCGGTCCGGGCGCGTGTGCCGTGGACGTCGGCGGCGAGGAAGGCCCTGCAGTAAGGCTCTCGGCACGAAGTTATGTGTGGCAACCATGCATGGCGCCTACCCCAGTCGAAAATGGACAATCGGCTCACTTGGCTCGTTGCCGACTACGTCCGTGCCTTCACCGGCCTTGGGACGGCCCCGTCCAATAGGGAACACCGGGCGTGGCTGAGGCCTGGCGAGCGCCCAGTCAGCCTGACGCCCGCTTCGCAGACCGGCAGCTGTGCGCGGTCCGGCCTGCGAGTCTTCGCCATGGCGACAGCCTCGGCGTCGCTGGGGGCCGGGTGACTCGATGAAGAGGTCATCTCATTTCGAAGGGCGGCTTCTGGCGTCTTGGTGCTGGAGCATTTCCTCGATGGTCTGCTCAATGAGGTAGGTCTTGTGCGCCGGGGAGCTCCTCTTGAGCGCGGCGCTCACTCGCTGGGCCTCTTCGGTGGTCGGCAGGAGTCCCACCAGGAGCGCTGGTAGCAGAAGGCGCCGGACAAGGACTTCGTTTTCGGAGATGCCCTGCGGCCGACGCACGACCGACACGTTGACGCGGATGGCGTGTTCATTGCCCGGCGGGACACTCGGCCGGTCCGTCTCGATCGCGGCATAGCGGAAGCCATGAGCCAGGTCGCAGGCGGAGCAGCCGACGGGGCCGCGGCTGAGGCGGTCACTGCATTCGGAGCAGACCAGTCTGTCGAACGCGGCGTCGACCACCCGCCAGTCGTGCCGGTCGGGTTCGGCCGCCGCCAGCTCGGCAAGCGCGACTTCTTGGTCGCCGCCTACGTCCCAGTGGTGCAGAAAGGCAGACCACTCCTCTTCCACGATGCCGTCCACCAGTTCGCGGCAAGCGGCACAGGCAGGCGCACCGCTGTATTGGTATCCGCTGCATTCCGCACAGCGGCGTAAGGCCGCTCCGACCACAGGTCTCGCCATGACCTTCCTTCCGCCTTCGCCGGTGCGGCACATGCGACGACCGGCGATGTCGTTACCCCTTGGTGAGTTTCTCCCACCGCGACTGGTGAGAGAAATGGTTTACGGCTTCGCCACCACCAGGCAGCGGTAGCAGACGAGGGTGCAGGTGAGGGCGGTGAAGGCCGACTAGGCCGGGAAACGTTCGGCCTTGCGCTCGTAGCGGCGGTGCCGTCTGCGAAAGCAGCCGTGCCAGGCATGGTGCGCTCGGTGAACGAATGGATCTTTGAGCCGTTCTTGCCACGAACAGCGGAACGGTGGTCGATACAGCCCCTGCTTCGGCTGCGTTTTCAGTTCGCGTCTCTGTCCAACAACTTCTTTGCCGCGTAGTAGGCATGCAGGGCGGCTTCGCTGCCCGATCCAAGGGCGGTCATGATGCGCTGGAAGCGGGCGGAGCGCAGGTCGCCGGTGACGAGGACGCGTGGGTGCTGGGCGGAGGGAAGGCAGTAGCCAGTTGTATTGCGTGTATCGCGGACGATGTCGCCGGACGGGGCAGTAGGTGCGTTGCCGATGCTGAGGAAGACGGCATCGGCCGCTCAGGTCCGCCGTTTGCCAGAGTGACGGTGACGGTGACGGTGACGTGGTCGTCGTCGGCGCTCAGTTGGCTGGCCCGGCGGCAGAGTTCGAGGCGGCACAGCTTGGTGCTCTTCAGCTCCGTGGCGATGGAGCCGACGAGTTCGGGGCCGTTGGTGTAGCCCCGAGGACGTTGTCAGCGTAGGGATGAGGTACAGGTTGTGGCACAGGCGGTCCGGCTCGATCAGAATCGATCCCATGTCGACGCTGGCCGCCATACGGACGGCCGAGCAGCCGGCGGGCTCGGCCGGCGGGGCCGCCGCCGATGACAACCAGGTCGGTGTCGGGGCTCGCGGGCGAACCGGCGCGGGACGGTGTGTCGGCCATGGAGCTATTCCAGCACCGTGGTCCGTACGCATGCAGCGAGTTGACCCATCATGTGGTCGCTGGCGACGAGTCGACGGCGCCGGTACCGGTTGCCCGGTTCGGGCCCTGCCAGCAGTGCGTTTTGGCTACGGTGCCAACCACGGCCTCGGGAAGGGACCGCAGCCGAAACAGGGGAGGCTCATGCTCAGCGAGACGGACGTCCTGCAAGCGGTGCGACAGCACATCGCCGAGCGCGGGGAAGCACCAAAGATGGGCCAGCCAACTTCCGGTGAGATCACCTGGCACTCGCTCCTCGAGGGAACGATCGTGCGCTGCATAGAGACCCGCACCGAGAACAAGCAGCTTCACCGCGGCCGAATCGACCTGTCCGACCGTCCGCGGTACGACAGGCTGGAGCAGTATCCCCTCGCCCCACCAAAGAACCCTGCCGCCGCATTGACGTTGGAGCTGGTGCAACGAGGCTCGGTCAACGAGGACCCTTGCCCGTGCGGCAACGGGAAAGTGGCCTGCTCGCGCTGCCAGGGGCGAGGAGACCTGTCCTGCGCGTCGACCACTACCTGCAGCGACTGCCGTGGCATCGACGCCTGCTTACGCTGCGACGGCACAGGCCACCGAACCCACAAGGCTCCCGAAGAAGCCCGGCAGGTAGCGGAAGAGCGCGTCACCTGCAAGAAGTGTGGGGCGTTCGAGGCCGCATGTTCCACATGCCGAGGTCGTGGACACGTCACCTGTTCGACCTGCCGGGGGAGGGGAGTACGAGAGTGTCCCGATTGTGATGGCGAGGGAACCGAACCACACAAGCGATGTGGTGGCACCGGCCTCACTGTGGCGTGGACCGAGGGCATCATCAGCCGGCAGCCACGAACCGAGGAGATCAAGTGGCCCGAGTCGGGCCTGCCATACGTGGCGCGGCAGCATGCACGCCAGGACGGCGACTGGCGCAAGACCTCCCTCACCCACAAGGATTCCGTCCCTGACGGCCTCGAGGCCGAGTTCAAGGCTCTGCTAAAGCCTCGCCTCAAGCCGCGTGACGGTGAGATCGCGCGAAAGGCCGACCTGCAGTACCTGCCGCTGGCCCGAGTGGTCGTGCCCGAGCACCGGCACCGGGTCTACTACGTCTATCCCGGCCAGTCCAAGCTGCGGGTCTTCATCCTGCCCTCGTCGCAGCGGACTTGGCAGATTGCCGGAGCAGTCTTGGCGGTCTTGGCGGTGCTCTACCTGCTGTCGAGACTTCTGTCGTAGGGCCGCGCTCACGAACCAACACACCGGGCTTGGACCTGCGGAGAACCACAATTTCGCCCAGGCCTGCTCGCGTGTGTACTGCTGGCCTGAGCAGATCCGAACACGGTTCTCTTTTCGCCATTTGACTCCGCCTGCTCCAGGACGGATAGGCCCCGTTCTGCAGCGGGACCGACGCACGGTGGCTCGCGGAATCCCTTCCTGATTCATCGCGGCACCGCAGACGACGGCGAGGCCTTGCACTGCAGGACCGAGAAGGCGGAACTCGAACAGAGGGACCGCCCCGGCGTTTGGTGGCTGGATTGGGTTTGGGCCCACACCCGCATCCCGTAATCATCCGGCGGTCTCTGTCAGTGCCCGCTGCTACACCAATTCATAGGGACATGGCCGCAGTTGGCGGCCGGGCCTAATGGGACGGGAAACGTATGCCGCCGGAGGGATCGTGACTGCGATTGAAGGGGAGTTGCTTCCGCTGCGGGGCACGAGCGGTGAGGCACTGGTGTCGGAGATGGAGAGCACCGGAGTGGAGCCTTGCCCGGCTGGCCCCACGGCTCGGCGACCGTCCCGTACTCCTGGTCGGCACAGGTCGGCACAGGTCGGGATGAGGTGGCCCGGTCCAGATCCACCAGGAACCCGTGGTCGCCGCATACCGGATGTATGCAGTTCCCCGTCTTGAACATCGGGTCTTCATGACGGATCACTCTCTGTCCGACCACCGCGTGGCGCTGGCCAGGACCGTGATCGACCTTCTTGACCGAAGCGTGGGGGTAGCAAGGTGGTCTCGGAGCGCGATGGCAGGTGATGTGGCAGGGGCGCCGGTTCCGGCCCGGCGGGGAGTGCTCGGTCCATGTGTTGCGTGCGCGTAGGTCAGCAGGTCGACCGCCAGCCGTGTGCGCCCCTTTCACGCCCTCCCGCCCCGGCCTGCGCCCCGCGAAGATGCTGCCATGCCTGATCCGCACTGCAACAACTGCTGCCCCGTCGAACCGCCCAAGCCTGAGACGCCCGTGCCATGGCCGCTCGGGGCGCTGCTGTGGCTCGGCATCATCCTCGGCGTGGGCGGCGGCGCGTACGTGTGCGTGATGTGGCTGATGGCCAGCGCCTTCTGACGCACCAAATTCTCGCCGCCATCGGCCGGCCGGGGGCGTTCTCGTGCCACAGTGCCTGATGGTGGCGTTGAATAGCCCGTGAGTACCCCGGCCGCCCCGCGGCCAGCAGAAGGACGGACAGCAAGAGCATCGAGTCCGCCGACTACAACCACGGCGTCGACCCTGAACGCGCCCTCAAGTACGCCATCCAACACATCAGTGGCGATCGCGCCGAGATCGTCGAGGGAGTCATCGAGCCGGTGTCCCCCCTGGGACTACGAAACGACCGCGGGGACAATCCGCGACCACATTCGAGCCCGCCCCCGCGAACTCGACTGCGTCACCGGCTCCGGCAACCTCGACCTGCCCGGGTCCAGCAACTGGTATGTATCAGATATCGCGTTGGTACCCGCTGGGGCCGCAAAGGGCGCTGGCGCACTGCTGCCCTCGGACACACTTCTCGTCGTCGAGGCCACAAGCGAGTCGAATGCGGAAACCGACCGCGTGGTGAAACGCCGCCGGTACGCGGACTACGGGGCGCAGTTATATCTGCTGGTCGACCGTCAAGAGCGTGGGCTTGTCCGATGGGTCGTGTGACGGGAACACGCCTGATCGGTCACCCCGCTGCGGGCTCCGTCGCCATCACACGCACCGGGCGCGTCTCCGGCAGCAGCGCGAAGCAGCCAAGACTGAGCAGAGCGATCCCCGTCAGATACGCGGCCACGCCCCAGGGCACCGGGCCGCCCCCCTGGGCGAGTGCCGTCGCCACGATCGGCGTCAGCGCCCCGCCGAGGACCCCGCCGAGGTTGTAGCCGACCGCGGCCCCCGTGCAACGCACGCGCGGCTCGTACAGCTCCGGCAGATACGCGGCGATCACAGCAAACATCGTGATGAACGACAGCATCGCCCCCAGGAAGCCGAGGAACATCAACAGAGGCGCCCCCGTGGCGAGCAGCGCGACCATCGGAAACATCCACAGGGCCGAGGCCGCGCAGCCCGCCAGGCACAGGGGCCGCCGGCCGAAGCGGTCGCTCAGCAGCGCCGCCAGCGGTGTGCATGCGCCCTTCACCACTACCGCGGCCATGATGCAGGTCAGTATCACTGTACGGCTCACGCCCAGTCGTTCCGTCGCGTAGGCGAGAGACCAGGTCGTCACGGCGTAGAAGATCGCGTATCCCACCGCGAGCGCGCCGGCGGTCAGCAGAACGAGCCGCCAGTGGTCGCGCACCACGTTGGCGATCGGCACGCGCGCGTGATCCTCGATTTCACGGAAACGCGGACTCTCGGCGAGTGATGACCGTAGCCACAGCCCCGCCACGGCCAGCAGCCCGGCCGCCCAGAAGGGCACGCGCCACCCCCAGGACGCGAACTGCGCGTCGGACAGCGTCGCCGAAAGCGCCAGCATCACGCCGTTGGCGAGCAGGAACCCAAGTGACGGCCCGACCTGCGGAACGCTTGTCCACAGCGCGCGCCGTTCGGCGGGCGCGTGCTCCGCGGTCAGCAGCACGGCCCCGCCCCACTCCCCGCCGAGCCCGAGTCCCTGCAGAAATCGCAGGACGAGCAGCAGCACGGGAGCGGTCACCCCGATCGTGTCGTACGTCGGCACGCAGCCGACCGCGACCGTGGAGGCACCGGTGAGGAGCAATGACGCGACGAGAACCGGGCGTCTGCCACGTCGGTCCCCGATGTGTCCGAACAGCACCGAGCCGAGTGGCCGGGCGACGAAGCCCACGCCGAAGGTTCCGAAGGCGGCCAGCGTCCCGGCGGCCGATGAGAACGTCGGGAAGAACAACGGTCCCAGGACCAGCGCCGCAGCGGTCCCGTAGACGAAGAAGTCGTAGAACTCGACGGTCGTCCCGGCGAGTGAGGCGGCCGCGAGCCGCAGCATAGAGGGCGCCCTTACTGTGCGTACGTCGTGCATGCCACGTCAACTACCCACGGTGACAACTGTTTACGCGAGTGCGGGGGCGCGGACGCGTCAGTACGTCACGGCGATACGTCCAGCGAGACCATGGACGCGGATCGTGCCCCACAGGGGGACGACAAGCCGGCGGTCGGTGTGACCGCCGCGCAGCTCGTGATTACCCTGCGGCTGTCTGCGCTCGGCCAGCTAAGTGCCCATCACGTGACCCACCGGACACCCCCTAGGCCACCTCTCTCCTCGTGGTGTCCAATCAGCCAGGCACCCGCCTGGTCGTCAACGCCGCGTCATGTAGCGCACAGTCCCGTCGCGCGTCGCGCGCTGCCGTCGCGACCCGGTACGAGAAGCTTGCCGTCCGCTATGAGGCAACGGTGCTGGTCGCCGCTATCAACGAGTGGCGGTAACCGTCATCACGGGAGCCGGGCCGACCGCTAAATCACGAGACCCCCCGACTCCCGCGTGATGGAATCAACCACCATGAGTGAGGTAGAACAACCCGTTCTCGTGGTGGGTCGGCCCCGCCTCGACCCCGCAAGCATCAGCGGACGGCCAACCCGTCTACCCACGCCTGGGCTTCCGTGACTGCGGCCAGTTCATCGAACGCACCATCAGCCCCTGAAAACACCGCTACCGCTGAGCCACTTTCGCAACTGACCACATGCGAACTCACCAGCTCCGAATGCCTTGCATTCCGGGCATCAGATCGATTCGAACATCGTTGCCTTCCTGGATGACGTACGTGGTTCCGACCGAATGACTCCAGCCGAGGGGCAACAGGTAGTAACGCCCGTTGCGTTCGATGAGCCGGCGGAGCCCGGTGTAGCGGTACCGATAGTGCGCTTTCGCGCCCAGGTCCTCTACGTTCACCCCCGGTCCGGCCAGGCTGAGGCGGTCGGTGCTCAGGACCACCACGGCGGTGCGTCGCAAGAGGTTGTCGGCGACTTGTCCTGCCTCTTGTTCGCCCATTTGGTCGGTAGCGAGGCTGAATGCCCACATCACCAGCAGACCAGCTGAGAAAACGGGAACCGCTTTGCTCCACAATGTGGCAGACGCGGGAGCTGCACCGGACCAAGGGGTCTGGCCCAGGAATATGCCGAACCCCATCAGTAGGGGAGCGGTCCAGCCGTAGGGCTGGATGAGTGACCACCAAGGCAGGAGAAGCAAGCCGGCCAAGACGAACCACAGGTGGGCTCGGGCCGCACGTCGGGCCCACCTCTCCATCACGAGCGCGGCGCGCCCTTGAACAGGTGCCGTTCCCCTGGTGGCGAGGTGACGTGCGACCAGCACAGCCACAGTCAAGAAGATCGCTACAGGCACTGTCACTACGCTCAGGCTCTGGATTGACAGCTCAGCGAAGCTGAATCCCAGGCTGAATGCATCCAGGCGGAAGTAGCGGTAGTAGGACGTCATATAGACCGCCCCCAGGTAGTACATGACCGCTACCAGGAAGGATGTCTGCGCTGTCACCACGCCGAGCAGCCCGGTTGCCGTATGGGTCCCGGTGGCCTGTTGTGCCGAAGCTGCGGAAGCCGGCGGCGCTGGCCTCACTCGGACGCGGCTTCGTGGCCGTGGGACGGTGCGGGCTGTGCGACGGCCTCCGGTCTGCGCCACGCGGGTTGGCGATGGCCGACGTGCAGGGTCGTTGGCTGGCGGTTGGGGGCCCACCCGCCCTGTCCTGGGCACTCCCTGGTCCCTTCTACCGGTCAAGGCCCTGCGTCCTTCGTCCGTTCATTGCTCAGGTTCCGGAGGGGTGAGGGCAGGTTTCGTGCGGTGAAGGACTTGTGTCAGGCGGGGATGATGGCGTTGCCGATCCTGCCGGGCGAGGCGAGGGGGACGGGGACCCTTCGGGCCGAGGGCATGTTTCGCCGGTCGGGGGCTCTTCATCGTTGCTGGGCGCCGGGCCGTCGTCCGGATCGCCGGGCTCGTGGCCGTTACCGCCGTCGGTACCGCCCGAGGGATCCAGACCGCCGCCGTCCGCCGGGGGCGCGCCGTGATCGACGGGTGGAGGAGTGACCGGATCGATGGGATCGCCGCCGTAAGAGGGACTGCCTCCTGCGGGATCTCCCTGTTCGCCCGGAGCGGTGCTACCGGGGGCCGGCGGTTCTGCTGTTCCATGGCCCGACGGGGCAGGTTCTGCCGATCCACGGCCTGATGGGGCGGGCTTCGCCAACCCTGGCTTGGTGGGGGTGGGGGCGCTGGAAGAGGTATCCCGTTGTCTGTGGGCGGGTGCCTCGCCAGTCCCGCTGGGCGCGGCGCGAGTGCACCCCATTGCCGCGATCATCACGGCGACGATCGCCGTATCACGAGCCAAATGCCGGCTTCGGTGCCCCATTCGGATCCCCCTTGAACTGCTCGACCGGTCCAGGCCGCTCCTTGCACCTGAACCATTCGTTGAGAGCGCTGTAGCCCCCGGTCGACATTACATATGGTGCATAGTGAGTAACGCTCAGCAGTCCACTTCGGTTCCATGCAGCGGGCTGACAATGCTCCCGCCGCCGAAGGGATGTCTGGCGGCGGCAACGGCGTCGGACACCTCGGGCTGCTGATGGCCTTTCGGCTGTCTGTTGCTGCCGCGGCAGTTCTGCAGGGTCGCTTCGGGGCCGTTTTTCGGTAGTGAGACCTCGCATGCCGCGGTGAGGAGCTTGTGATGGGCAGTCTTCCAGGCGCGAAGTAGGCGGCATGCCGGTGTGCCGCGGCTTGTTGCAGTCGGCCTTGCGTGGCGGACCTCGCCGTTGAGGGCCTGCCAGGGCGCGCTCGGCACGTTCGGCGCGTTCGAGTGCGTCTCGGACGGCGAGGTCGGCGTCGGCGCACGGGTAGAAGGCCGCCTTGACCCGCCGCCCCGCCGGGAGTGGGACGATGCGTCAAGGTGGTCGCGGGCGGCGGTTAATTCCACGGTGACCTCCCCGGTGGCGTGGCAGGCGGCCGGCCAGGAACGCGGACAGCAGCCAGGCGGAAGGCGAACGGCCTTGCGCAGGGCCAGGGTCAGCGTTCTGCGGGGCAGGTCGCCGGCGGCCTGCCTTTCCATGGCGCGCAGGGACGGCATCCCGGCGTCTGTGATGCGCCGGGTCCAAGCGCCGCGGCGGCAGTGCACGGACCCCGTGCGCGAAGGCGGTCCGTGGAGCCTGGCGTTGGGCGACAGGGTGCTGGTGGCGGCGTACTGGCGCACAAGGCTTACCTTGTACCAACTTGCCCCGTTTTTGGGGTGTTGACGTCGGCGGGATGTCCGCGTCGTCGACCATCCGGGCCGGGCGCTGGCGCTGCATCCGCGCAAGCGGTCCTGCAATGCACTGTGCTGGGAGTCGCTGTGGTGAGCTTTGCGGATTCGGTAATGCCACCCTGATGAGGTTTCGGTGGTCAAATCGCCCCGCATTCGATCGGTTGTGTCGTTGATCGGGTGTGTGGGTGGGGAGTGGCCCGGTCCGGTGTGATCTGGAGGACTTCGCGGCGGAGATGTTCGAGCCGTTCGCGCGGGCGGATCAGCGCCGGTGGGCGGGATCCATCTGCGGGGGCCAGCGCGACGAAGCGGCTGTCGCCGATCAGTCTGACCTGCAGCGACGAATGGAAATGCCCGATGCGAAGCCCGGTTGGTCCGCACCTGGCCCGGATTTTGTTATGTGGTGCCAGCGGCGGAGCTTCTCGCGGTACTCCCTGACAATGTTGCAGCCGCCGTCCAGCCACCCGTGTCAGCCCGACTTCGGCGGCTTCTGCGCGTCGAAAGCGAAGAGAGTGTTCTTGGCCGCGGCCACGATCACCGCACGCCCTGCAAGAGTCACCCGCGGGCTTGCGCCCTGCTGGCCCGTCAAACCATCGACCTGCGGATCTGTTGTCCATAGGGGTTTGCCATCGTCCGGCGACAGCGCGACCACCCGGCCGGTGGCCGAGCTGAAATACAGTGCGCCGGCTCCCGCAACAGGACCCGCCGCGCCCTCCACGCCAGTCTGCCGCGACCACTTCTTCCGGCCGGTCGCCGGGTCGAGTGCTGTGACGAGACCGGTCTGCCCGCTCACGTAGACGGTGCCGTCCGCCATGCCGGGCGTCCCCGCGTATGTCTTGGCCCATCGGGAGTACGTGACCTTCCGGGAGGCCGGGTCGACCCGCGTCCCCCCGTTGTAGCCGGCCGGATCCGTTCCCTCCATGTGCACTTGGAGGAGTACGAGCCTGCCGTTCGCGACGCCCATCGGCACGGCGGGGCCGTTGACCTCGATGGGCCTGCCCAGTGCCCCCGAGGCGCGGTCGACCGGGTACAGGGTGGGGTGGCGCACTGCAAAGGCATTCACCTCCGCATCCGTCGCGCACATCGCGACGAGCTGCGGCCCCACCGGGACGGGAGCGCACTGCGTACCCGCAGGGAATGACGATGTCCAGGTGACCTGACCGCTGTGCGCGTTGCGGGCCTCGAAGCGGGAGTTGGAAGCGTCGACCGTCACAACGACGGAGCCGGTCACAATGGCGTCCTGAGTCCGACCCGTGACGGCCGTCGACTGGGCGCCGGACGGCACGGACCACAGCTCCCGTCCGGTCTTCGCGTCGAGGGCCACCACCTCGGTGGGAGGGTCCTGCGGGGCGTTCTGGGCGGCGAAGCGGTAACCGAGCACCGTGTCGTCGGTGGCGCCCACCAGGTGCATGCCGTTGACTGGGACGCCGGGGCTCTTCGCCGTCCACACCCGCGAGCCGTCCCTGGCCCTGATACGGGTCGCGACGACACTGCCGCCCCCGCAGAACAGCGCGTCGCCGTGCGCGAGGCAACGCAGCTCGTCGGGGATGTCCTCGCGACCGCCCGGCACGGTCTCGTGCCACGGCTTGAAGCCGTCCGGAAGTGCGGCACGCTGCTCCGCAAGGCTGTTGCCCTTGTCGCCGCCGCTGTTCCCCCCAAAGCCGCCCGCCGTCAGTGCGGCGACTCCTCCACCGATCGCTGCCACCGTGACCGCGACCGCGGCCGCGAACACGGGACGCCAGCGGCGACGCATTCGGCGGCCGATGGGGGTGTCGGCGCTCCCCGTATCGGGAGCGGCCGGGGTGATGGTCGGGGTCGCCGGCGCCGGCGTGACCGGCGTGGCGAAGTGATGCTCGGTGACCATGTCGCGGGTACGGCCCGTGCCAACTCCCCTCGCGTCGATCTGGCCGAGGTCGGCCGGCAGGTCCCGTAGCAGCACGAGGAGTTCGTCCGCCGAGGGCCGCCCGTTGGGCTCCTTGGCCAGGCACGACTCGACGACCGTGCGCAAGGCCGCCGGCACATCCTCCAGCGACGGCTCGCTGTGCACCACCTGATACGCCGCTAGGTATGGGCTCTCCGCGTCGAAGGGCCCGTGGCCCGTCGCTGAGTAGGCCAGCAGCGTCCCCAGCGAGAAGACATCGGACCGCGGCCCCACATCGCGCGGCGCCTGCAACTGCTCCGGCGACATGAAGGGCGGCGTACCGATGACCCGCCCTGTAATCGTCAGCGTCTGCTGGTCCACGGCGCGCGAAATACCGAAGTCGATGACGCGTGGGCCCTCGGGCGAGAGTACGACGTTCGAGGGCTTCAGGTCACGGTGGACGACCCCCACCCGGTGGATGTCCCGCAGTGCCTCCGCCAGCCCGATGGCGAGCCTCCTCAGCTCCGCTCCGCTCAGCGGGCCCTCCATGCCGATGCGCCGGGCGAGCGTGTGCCCCTGGATATAGGTCGTCGCCATCCACGGCTGCTCGGCCTCAGGGGCAGCGTCGACCACGGCGGCGGTGAACGCGCCACTCACCTGCCTCGCCGCCGCCACCTCCTGCCGAAAGCGGATGCGGAACTCGTCGTCCGCCGCGAACTGCGGGTGGATCAGTTTGATCGCGACACGACGCCCCGAACTCGTACGGGCCAGAAAGACCGTGCCCATGCCGCCCGAGCCGAGTCGCGCCTCAAGCGGATAACCGCCGATCTCGGCTGGATCACCTGCGCGCAGCGACACTCTTCCCGACCTCCTGTCCCTCGTGCACCTTTGCCACCACGGGCCTGCTTACCTCTCCTGCACACAAATTAGCCGCAGGGCAGTACAGCAGAGCAGAGTGGGTGACGAACAGGACCTCAGGGCTGCTGCTCCCGTGCCGCACGCGACGAGGCCTCGCCAAGAGGAGGGCGGATTCCAGGGCTTGTTGCAACACCGTCGGTTGGCCATCACGTTCTTGGAGGGCCCGTCCCGGAAGCGGGGTGGTCCCACGCGCTTCGCCGCCTCCCGGACGAGGTCTCTGCTTCCCGCGCCCGCGGGGGTGATCCGGAGCCCACCCCATGGACGAACGCGACGTCGCCGTCCTCCCCACCGACGTGGGGGTGACCGCTCTTCCAGTGTCGGAACTCCGCGGCCATGCTGTGCCCCCGCCGACAGTGCCCTGCTGGAGCACCCCACCACCTACACCACCAGACCACTGCGCATCATGCGTGTCATCCCCTACGAGACCCGCCCTGTCATCCGGTTCGCGGCCGACGCCGATCCCGATCGCCTCGCTGACCTGATCGCGTGGGGGCTCTTCTCGACCGACGGCAAGGACGATCTACGGGGCATTCGCGGTCTGCGCGTCATCGGCGCCGGCCACGGCAGGATCGACGTCGGCCTCCTGCTCCGCGATGATCTCCACGGCGCCTTCGGTGACCCCGGGCAGACAGCCTTCACTTCTGGAACGGCGTTTGTCGACGGGTTCCGGTTCTGGATCAATTCCTGTGAAGCGCCCACTCTGCGTGACGGTTGATCTTGGCCATGGCTCTGAGGAGGTCGCCTGAAAACAGCTGTCCTAGAGCATGTCGTGGTTGACAGTTCTGGACCGTGAACGAGGTCATGCTCCGGCTGGAGGAGCTGTTGTTCCTGTCGACTCCAGAAGCCGCGGTGGAGTCTGCGGAAGTCCATGGCGATGCGGATCCGTATTAGGATCAGATGCCGGTCAGCTGGCGCGCTGTGCCCGGGCTGTGGAGCCTGGTCGAGCCGCGTGCGTGGCTCTTATCTGCGGTTTCCCGCCGATCTTCCTAGTGCGGGGCGGCGGGTGGTGTTGTGTCTGCACGTCCGGCGGTTCGCCTGCGCGGATGCCTCGTGCGGACGGCGGACGTTCGCCGAGCAGGTCCCGGGGCTGACTCGCGGCTACGGTCGGTGGACCGAACGGCTGCGGTCGGCACTGGCCGAGGTCGGTCTCGCGCTCGCCGGCCGTGCCGGTGCCCGTATCGCGGACGTTTTCGGGATCCGTGTCAGCCGCAGCACCGTGCTGCGGCTGGTCGATGCCCTCCCGGAGCCACGTCCACGGACTCCGCGGGTAGTTGGTCGGCGAATACGCGATGCGCAAGGGCCGGGTCTACGGGACCGTGCTGGTCGACGTCGAGACCGGCCGACCCGTGGACCTGCTGCCTGACCGCGAAGCAGAAACGCTCGCAGCCTGGCTCGGCGAACGTCCGGGGATCGAGGTGATCTGTCGCGACCGTGCCCCGTTCTTCGCCGAAGGCGCCCGAGCCGGGGCACCTACGGCTCTGCAGGTCGCCGACCGTTTTCACCTTTGGCGCAACCTCGGCGAGGCTGCTGAGCGGTGCGTATCGAGGCATCGAGCCTGCCTACGGGCGCCGTTCACCCTGCCGCGTCAGGAGCCGGTCAAGGCCCCTGACGCGGCCGATGGATCGACCACATCACCGTGGCCAACAGGACACCGGTTCGCCGACCGCACCCGTGAGAAACACGCAATCGTCCACGCGCTACTGGCCAAAGACCACAGCAGACGAGCCATCGGCCGCCAACTCCGCATGATCCACCGGACCGTCAAACGCCTCGCCGACGCCGCAGCCCCGGAAGACCTCTTTCAAGGTCAATGGCAGAACCGCCCCACGAAGCTCGACGACTTCAAGCCCTATCTGCACGAACGTTGGGCCGAGGGCTGCACGAACGCCTGGACCCTCTGGGAGGAGATCAAAGCTCACGGATACGCCGGCGGATACGGAGCCGTGCGCGCCTACCTCCGCCCGTTCCGCGGATCCACACCCACAGACGCTCGCCCACCAACCCCTCGGACGGTCACCAAATGGATCCTGACCCACCCCGATACTCTCCAGGAAAATGACCGGCTCAAACTCAAGTCCGTCCTGGTGCACTGCCCTGAACTGGAAGCCCTGACCAGGCACGTCCGTGACTTCGCACAGATTCTCACCCAGCTCCAGGGTGACCGGCTCCTCGAATGGATCGCCGCGGTCCGCGCCGACAACTTGCCCAGCATGCACACCTTCGTCAACGGACTTGAACGTGACATCGACGCTGTCATCGCGGGCCTCACCCTCCCCTGGAACTCGGGAATCGTGGAAGGCCATGCCAATCGGATCAAAATGATCAAGCGTCAGATGTACGGCCGAGCCGGCTTCCAACTCCTTCGCAAGCGCGTTCTCCTGGGTTGACAGCCATCACCGCGTCGGGGATGTCTGATGCGGAGCCATCGCTGTTCGTGGCGAAGAGGCAATTACGCCGACCCATGCAGGCAACTCGGTTAGCTTGCAAGAACACAGAACCGTGCATCACGGTGAGTGCGTCGTACATGGTCATGGCGAACCTATCGATACGCCCAGCAGAACTGAGCGACCTGGGCACGATCGTTGACGTGCACACACAAGCCCGTACCGCCTACTACCGAGCCGGCGGGCTGCCCGAGGCGGGCATAGATACCGCCGACGGAGCGGCGCATCGACAAAGGGGATGGGCACGTTCCATTGAATCGGGTGACAAGAGGGTCCTCTATGTCCTTCACGCCGGCGAGGTGGCGGGCGTCGTAGCTATGGGGCCGCCTCTGTCCTCGAACACGGAGGCGGACACAGCAACTGTCGGCGAGCTCTATCAGATCCACGTCCTGCCAACCCACTGGGGACAAGGAATCGGCAGCCGACTACACGCGACATTGATCCAGTATCTAGACGAAGCAGCTCTGCTCATAGGGCAGGTGGAGGCGTGGGACCGGAATCACCGCGCGCAAGCCTTCTACCTCCGGCATGGGTGGCGCCCAACTGGACATCGGCGCCAGGGACCAGACCACTCCAGCTACATACGCATGCACCTCAACGCAGTGACAGCTTGACCTTCAGCTCCCAGGCTCAGCTGTCACTCAGCGTAGACCGACCACAAAGTTGAGCCAGAACCCAAACTACTTCGACAAGTGACGTCACTACTGCTCGATAAAGCCAATGGCCCGCGCAACGCGCCGCGGGCAACGGCGACGAGGCATCCCTTGCTGTGCTGGAAGGTTGGGTGGGTGCCCGCGAACTGACGCCCGCAGACCTCGCAGCGGTACGGCACGTACTAGTCTTCACTGGTGCCCGAAGTGCGGTCGAGACGAAGATCGTCCGGCTCGTCAGGCGAAGCATGAATCACCTGACCTCAGCCATTTTGGAACCCAGCGCCCGCCGCAGACTTCACGGCCTGGTGTGTGCAGCGACCGGCGCACCCGCCACCACCGGATCATTCACCTCGCGGCCGACGGAGGCGGGCCCGCCGTCGCCACCGTCAGGCGCTACCGCCGAAGCCGACCGCTGATCAATTGGCTGCTGAAGTCATGCAGGCGCTCGCCATGATCTTTTCGGATCACAAGCAGGGTCGCCAAAGTAAGTGGCAGCAGGGAGAGCAACTGGCGACAGAGGAACTGCGCGTCTCAAATTCAACGGTACCGATCGTGCTTCAACCGCTTGCTGATGAAAGGACTGCCTTTCCCTGATTCTGAGTTTCCTTCGTCACGGGCGCCGTGATGGGTGTGGAGTGACAGTCATGAGCAGGGCGATCCGTACCTGGGCTGTCGCATCGCGCGCAACGTGCTGAACAAGAAGGCGTCTGGTGGTGCCTGCGAGCGGATGGGTGCAGCCTGAGAATAGCGATTTCGGGTAAATGTCAGGAGCTCGTCATGATTGTGATTCTCGGAGTCATCCTCTTGATCGCTGCGGTAGTCGTTGGCGTCGCCGCCGTTGTTACCAACATGGGTAGCGCACACGAGCTGACGGCAGCGTTCAAGGTTTTCGGGTACCACATGACCGGATCCACCGGCATGTTGTTCCTCTTCGGCGCCATCGTCGGCGCGGTGGCAGTGCTCGGGCTGAGTCTGCTCCTCGGCGGCATGCGCCGAACCGCCCGGAGGAAGCACGCAATGCGTCGAGCGCTCAAGGGAGAGCGCCACGATGCGGCCGCTGCACGCGGCACGGACCACAACGACCGCGTCGACCGTCCTGACGCGAGGAGCGACCTGGGAACAGCGGCACGGCAGGACAGCACCTCTCCTCGGGATGGCCGACCCGACGGTGATGGACGCCGTCATAGGCGACATCTATTCGGACATCGGCCTGCCCAGCGGTAGGTGAACCAGCCCGGCATCATCGCGCACGAGCCGTGAGCCACTCGCCGAGATGGCCGAGTCGGCCTCCAAGCTCGCTGTCAGCACGGCATGCGCAGAGAGTGCCCCTGTGTCCCCCGCGACAAGCGTCGAGCGGCACGCCGCCGGCGCTTGTCGGGCAGCCACGGGGAGGATCACCATCCTCAAGACCATTGCAGACGTATTGAGGGCTATCGGCGGCGCCGTCGCTAACTGTTGTCACCCCTTCTCCGTGCCGTCGCCTGGCTTGTCGGTGGAGCCTCGGATAGCGCAGGTGGCGGTCACGGCCCCGGGCGGCCGCGGGCTTCAGGCTTGCGAATCGCCCTCTACGTGTCGGCTGGGGGCAGGCGGGTCACGCGCGCCGAACGCAGCACAGAGCCTGCTGCGGATTTCGTGGGGCCATATGGCATGGGCATAACATCGGCCCCTTTCCCTGTCGACTCGAACTGTTCGAATGCACTGTGTGCGACTATTGCTTCTAGTAGCTGGGTGCGAGAAAGAGGCGAATCGTGAGTGCGAGTGAAAAGGCGAAGGCGAAGGCCGAGCAGGTCAAAGGCACAGTGAAGAAAGAAGCCGGTCGATCCGTCGGTAACGAGGGTATGACCGTCAAAGGTCAAGCGCAGCAGAGCAAGGGTGCCGCTCGTGAGGCCAAGGAGAAAGCAAAGGACACTTTCAAGAACAGAGGCTAATTGCATGGAACGGTAGGTCACGTTCCGAAACTCTGTGTTGCCGCCCATCTGTCGCACATATCGGTATCACCCCACCGGGTGCCGGGTGGGGGGTACGCACGCTCGAGGGGAACTGGCCGCGCAGCTCGCGGTCGCCCGGATCGGCCCCACCACTCGGTGGCGGGGCCGATCCCGGCGACGCATCCGTTTACACGCCCGGGCGAGGATGCCCTGGGTGATCTGAGCCGTGCCTTGCCAGTGTGAGCGCAGGCCGAGCATTTTCGCGGGCAGGTCGAGCCCGCCGAGCAGCACCTGGCCGCCCGCGCCGAACAGCAGCACACCTGTCAGGCCGAGCAGCACCCGGTTGACTGTCCCGGCGGACCCTGCGCATCGCTCGCTCACCTCTTCTTCGGGCGCCGGATGTCCACGGTCAGGCGGAGCTCGTGTGCCAGTCCCAGCTGCCGCAGGCCCTCGCCGAGCGAGGTGTCGAGGTCGGCGCGGACCTCGTCCAGTTCGCGGAAGTGCGAGACGCAGTGCGCTTTCGTCTTGCGGCGGCTGACGGCCATCCGTACGGACTGGACGCCGGCGACCTCCATGGCACGGTCGCGCAGCACCAGCGCGGCGGCCGCCCGGTCCAGCCCGGCCCGCAGGTCCGGCGCCGCCGGCCGCATCGGCAGCACCTGGCGCAGTCCGGGGGTGACGGCCAGCACGAACAGCCAGATGCCGAGCACCAGGGCGACCGCGGCGGCGCCCAGTACCCAGGGGTTGTCGAGGTGACGGGTGGCCAGTTCGCGGGCGAGGCGCCGGCGCCAGGCCATCGCGGGGCGGTCGGCGCGCACCGCGGCCACGTCGTAGAGCAACAATCCCGCGGCGGCCAGCAGCATCAGCGCGACCAGGGCGGCCGGCGCCCGGCGGGCCGACCAGAAGCGCCGGACCCGGTCGTGGTCGGCGGTGTCCGTGGCTGTGGTGTCCGCGGCGGACGGGATCGAGCAGTCCGCCGCACCCAGCGTCGATCCGTCCTCCTCGCCCGGCGTCTGAGAGCCTGGTGTCCCGCGCATCGTTCGTGCGCGGGACACCAGGCTACTCAACTGTCCCGGTTCATCTGTCAATCCCCTGAAAACGTGGAGGCTCCTCCGGGACCTGGCCGAGGCCACCTCCTTCTGGGAAGCCGGCGACGGGCCGTGGGGGGCAGGGTGCAGACCGGCTCGGTGACGAGCGGGGCGAGGGCCACGCCGCCCTGCGACTGGAGCTCCTGATCGGCGCTGTCGCCGAGGACAACGGCTTCCAGGCGGCCCCCGTCCGGTAGTCCGGGAGCGGTACGGGGGAGTGCCGGGAGCGGGATGTCACTTCGGTGCGGGGCATGAACTCCCGTACAGCCAGGATGAGATGAACTCCGCAAGGGAGCGTCGGCGGACCCAGGCGGACGCGTTCCGGGGGCGCCACGCGGCGGGCGGCGCGGGCGGTGTCGGCGAGCGGGCCGTCGACGCCCGGAGGATGGGCCGGGCCCGGGCAAGGACCAGTTCCCCGAAGCCGGTGGGGGCCGCACCCGCCTGGCGGCACCCGGATCCGCACCCGCCGCCGCACCGGGATGGACAACCGCAAGAACTTCTCCGGGAAGGCAACCCCCATGGCCTGCCTTTTCTCACCCTGAACGACGAGACGGGCAACCTGATCTGGATCGCCGCGGCCCGCCCGGATGCTCCAGTGAGATCATCACCGGGGCGACAACAAGCTCACCGGCCATCTGCGTGAGGCCGGGCTCGGCGCCCTGGCCGACCTCGGGGTCGTGGGCCTGGACGACGACCCCGAAGACAACCTTGTGGTCATCCCCGGCGCAGAGCCACCCGCGACCACCAACTGACCGACGCCGAGCGAGAGGTGTCCCCGACGTTGGCGTGGTGCCGTGCCCCCAGATCTGCCGTGCCCGAGGCCTGCTTCTCGCCATGAACCCCTCCAGCAGCCCGCAAACCGCCTGACCTGGGCAGCGCGGTCCGAGTGAGCATGGCCCGGGGCCCCACAGCCATCAATCCGTTTCGAGGCAGCGAGTTCTGCCGGAAGTGCATGGCCGGGCGGTGGCGCACGGCTGCGGCCGAGAACCGTGAAGACATGGCCGACGGTCTCGCGGCCGTGACCCTTGCCATGGTTGCGCGTGGGGGCGACGCTCCCGACTGGCCTTCCGGTGGGGGATCGTGCCCGCGAACGAGGGGGAGGACCCGCCGGGCGGAACGCAAGGCCGCGCACGAGTGGGTCACGACGACCGACCGTTGGGCGACATGGCTGACGCCGCGGTGTTCGAGGAGGTGCTGTAGCGCGTCAGCTACAAGCTCGACGGCGCCCCGGCGGCGGGTGATTCGTCCAAGCGGCGCCGTGCCCTGAACACCGCCCTTGAACACGCCGTGGTCGCGGGGAGAGGGGTCCCGGAGAACCCGCTACAGCGCGCCTGCCGCAAGCGCGTCGGCTCCAACGATTGGTCGACCGGCGCGTCCTTATGAACGCCGTACGGTCCGACAGTTGCTCACCGCCGTCCCCTATATCGGATCGCTGTCGTGGGCGGCGCCTGGTGGCCTTGTACGCCGTCCTGTACTACGCGGGGCTCCGGCCGGCTGAGGCGGTCGGGCCGCGGGTGTCGGACTGCCACCTGCCGGTGGGGTGGTTGCCGAGGGCGGCGGCGAGAAGAGTGCGGAGGTGGTCGGCTTCCGGAATCAGCGTGGCCTCGATCTGGTCGTCGGTGTGGCCGGCCAGAGTGAGTTCCTGGATGCGCCGGAACAGCAGACGGTCCGCCGCGGCGATCAGGGCGGCGCCGGCCCGAGGCGCGATGGCCGGGTCGGGGTCAGGGGCGGCGGCGGTCAGTGCTGCGGCAAGTGCCTCCTCTCGCTGGTCGTGCAGTTCGCGCAGCCGGGCGGTGAGGGTGGGGCTGTCGGCGACCATGCGGGCGAACGCAGGGCCGGTGAAGCCGACGACGGGGCTGTGTTCCTGCAGGGCGGTGCGGAAGGTCCGCCCCAGGGCGGTGAGCGGCTCTTCGCCGGACCCGCGCTCGGCGACGGTCCGGGCCAGGCCCTCGGTGAACGCCTCGTGGTGGTCGAGGGCCAGGTCTTCCTTGCGGGGGAAGTAGTTGGTCACCGTCTTCTTGGACACGCGGGCCGCGGCGGCGATCTCGGCGATGGTGGTCTGCTCGAAGCCCTGCTCGATGAAGAGCCTGGTGGCGCAGTCGGAGATCAGCTGCCTGGTCTCCTGCTTCTTGGACTCACGGAGCCCCATCTCGGTAGTCATGGAGCAATCTTACATCGGTCGTAAAAATACTCTTGACGGAGTAGGTGCCTCTGCCTAAAGTTACGTCCGTTGCAAAATTATCCCGAGTGAACGGATGTGGATGCGCAAGCTCACTTACTTCATCGGCACCACCATCGACGGCTACATCGCCGCCCCCGGCGGCGACTTCGACTTCTTCACCCCGCACATCACGGAGGACTACCTGCCCTTCCTGACCACCGAGTTCGCGGACGCCCTCCCCACCCCGGGCCGCGCGGCGCTCGGCATCGCGGACACGCCGAACACGCGCTTCGACACGGTCGTGATGGGGCGCGGCACGTACGACCCGGGCTTGGCCATGGGCCTCACCAGTCCGTACGCCCAGCTGCGACAGATCGTCTTCTCCGGCTCGCTCGCCACCGGCCCGGACCCGGCCGTCGAGGTCACCGACGAGGATCCGCTCACCCTGGTTCGCAAGCTCAAGCAGGAGGACGGGCTCGGCATCTGGCTCTGCGGCGGCGCCGATCTGGCGGGTCAACTGCTGCCCGAGATCGACGAGCTGATCGTCAAGCAGTACCCGATCGTGGCCGGCACCGGCATCCCGCTCTTCCGTGCCGACTTCTCGCCGTACACCTTCCGGCTCGCGGACAGCCGCGTGTTCGAGGGCGGCAACGTCGTCCTCACCTACGCCAAGGCGTCCGACTAGAACCGCACCCGCCCAGGACCCCGCACGCGATTCACCGCCCGAACCTGCCACGCCCGTACCTGCCAGGAGTTGCCTTGAACGTCACCACCTCCACCCTGTCCCTCACCGTCGCCGACGTAGACGCCTCGCGTGAGTTCTTCTGCACGCACCTCGGCTACCAGGTCGCCATGGCCGCCGACGGTTTCGCTTCCCTGACCCGCGGCGATGCCGCCGCCGACATCGTGCTGCTCCGTAGCGGCAGCGAGGTGCTCCCGCCCGAGCAGCGCGACCAGCAGGCCACGGGTCTGATCTTTGCGCTCACCGTCACCGGTATCGAGGCCGAGGAGCGCCGCCTGCGCGAGGCCGGCGCCCCGATCACCATGCCGCTGCGCGAAGAGCCCTGGGGCGAGCGGCTGTTCCAGCTGACCGACCCGAACGGCATCATCGTCCAGTTCGTCGAATGGGCCGCGCCGGACGAGCCCGCGCAGACCGAGGAGCCGGAGGAGTCCGCCATGCTCGTGATCACCCCGACCGCCGAGAACGTCACCGAGTCTCCGAACGCCCGCATGACAGGTCTGGCCGCCCCCAGCCGGGGCAGCACGGAACTCAGCACCTGGACCGTCGCGATGGAGGCCGGACAGACCGGCCCCGAGCACGTCATCAGCCGCGAACAGGTCTGGATGGTGACCGCCGGCGTCCTCGACGTCACCTGCGACGGCCGCACCGAGAAGATCTCGGCCGGGCAGACTTTTGTTCTCCCGCCGGACGTGCTCCGCCAGGTCCACGCCCCGCGGGCGGCCGAGGCCCATGTCGCCATGCGTGCGGACGGTGTGGCCTCCGTGCCCGGCACCGAGGGCACCCGCATCCTGCCCTGGGCCCAGTGACAGCCCCGGCCCAGGGCCGGATCCAAACCCTCCCACTCCTTCCCCTGACGGAGACAGCCTGTCCGTACGCATCACCGCCCTGACCGACCCCGAGGAGACCTCCGCGGGCCGCCGCCTGGCCTGGCTGGCCTCCGGCCCCGACGGCAGCCCCGCCGGGTACGCCTTCCTGCGCCTGTTCACCAGGGAGGGCCAGCGCCACCTCGCCGAAGTGGACGTTCAGGTCCACCCTGCCGAACGGCGCCGGCGGGCAGGCACCCTGCTGCTCGACGCGGCCGTCGCCGCTGCCCGCCGGGACGGCCGGAGCATCGTCATCGCCCAGGCCGCGGCCGGATCCCCCGGCGCCGCCTTCCTCACCGCCAGAGGCTTTCGCGCCGCACTGGCCCTCACCTACGCCCGGCTGCCGCTGGCCGAGGCGGACCTCCCCGCACTCACCGCCATCTCCGAGACGCCGCACGCCGGCTACCGGCTGACGGCATGGGAGGGGACGGTGCCCAGCGAACTCGCCGACACCTTCGTGGCGTCGCGCCGGGCCATGGACGACATGCCGATGGGCGCCGTCGACTACGGCACGGTGGTCTGGGACCTCGATCGGGTACGGGCGGCGGCGACTGCCGTCTCCGCACGCGGCGATCCTCCACACCGTGGCGGCCATCGACCGTTCGGACGGGGCCGTCGCCGGCTTCACCGAACTGGTTGTCCCCGGCAGCGGGACGGGCGACGCCCAGCACTACGGCACGGCGGTGCTGCCCGAGCACCGCGGCCGCGGCCTCGCCCGCTGGATGAAGGCCACCTCGATCGTCCAGGCCCGCGAATGCCACCCCCGCCTCGGCGGCCTGCTGACCGACACCGCCGACAACAACCCGCACATGCGGCGCGTCAACGACGAGCTCGGCTACCTGCCGACGCACACGGCCCACGAGTACCAGCTCGACCTGTAGGCCAACCCTCCTGGCGATGCCACATGTTCGTCCGGGGAGGCTGTCACCCGTTGGGGACTGCGGCCAACACGGTTGCCTCGTAGCGGACGACAAGCTTGTCGTACGTCGTGGTCACGGCCCGGTGGCGCTGAGGCGGTTGCTCCCGCACTGACGGCATGGCGGTCGCGGTAGTCGACCGGGTCGAAACGTGGTGGCCGACCGTCTTGGGAGCCGAGTTGCGGGCGGTTGCGGGCCCGGTCCGCCGGGACGGGAACGGCCGCCTTTGATCCCGCGTCTTCGCAGGTAGGCCCGTTGCGGCGGGAGTGGCCCATGACCCATGGCAACGACCCGAGGCCACGACGGTCACAAGATCCGCCGGACAGGCCGTAGAGGACGCCGAAGTCGGCGCGGCTCGACGGCGACCCGAAAGAGGAGGTGTGGCGGCCGAAGCCGCGCGTGTTTGCGGGTTCGCCAGCCCCGCCACCGTCTTGCACTACGGCGAGACCCTGGTGGGCGTTGAGCCGGCGCCCTTCATGGTGAACATCGGCTGCGTCCACCGCACCGTGCGCCTGTGGAACAGAAAGGCTCGCAGCCGCACCCTGACGGCTTCCCCAGTCGCGGGTGGCACCCTCAGCCACTGCAGGAACGGAAACGTGGCCGGGCTCGGCTGCAGTTCTCGACGTCCTCGTCTCTGTCCAGTGCCGTCCGCAGACCTGCGGGCCTGCACAATGCTGCCGACGGGGTGTTCGCCAAGGGCGACGATCGGCACCGCCGGCAGGCCGTGTCGATAGCCGCCCTGGCTGCACCCGGGTCGAGCGGGGTCAAGGCCCCTCCCGCAAGGTCAAGAAGGCTCGGGAGCCGAGACCAAGAACAGCCCGGGCAGCTGACGGAGTGGGGCACGCATGGCCCCAGCGGCCATGCGCGGCACTGCCGGTACGGGGGCTGGGGTGCTGATCGAGCAGGTCCTGCTCCGCGAGGCTGTCGGGGTTTGTCTCGTGGAGGCGGCTCCACACAGTGGCTCTGGACCAGATGAGGGGCTGGAGCTGTTGGCAGCTGGGCGAGGAAGCGCAAGCTCAGTTGAGGCGGCCTCATCGTCAAAGCTGCGTGGCGAGACCTTCTTTCTTGGCAACGTAGAAGCAAGCCTGTGCGGCCATTGTCATACCCATGCGGTCCAGCACCTCAACGGACTCCAGAAGGAGCTTCGCGTCCATCTTCGCCATGGCTTCGCCGAAACGATTGCGCTCGGCCAAGTCCTCTGGGGACACCGCGGTACGAAGCCCCGCTACCCGCTCGGCCAGCTTCTCGCGCTCGGCTTGCATCGCCGCGAACCCGCGTACGGCGCGGACGATCTCCTCATCAGTCATGTCGCTCATCGGGCACTCCTTCGGTCTCCTGCTTCATTTTCTCCTGGTCAGATGAGACAACTGCCCTCCGAGGTCGCTCCATCACGTCGAAATGTGACATGCGCAATTTGGTCGGTGTCGCAGTGTGCCTCCAGCATGGACTGGGTTTCAGCCGTTCGTCAGCGTTCTGCACGATCTGCAGCCACACAACAGCCCCAGGACTTCGTGGTTCTGGCTTCGGCTCTGTTTGCGCCGCGCGCTCCCGGTCCCGCGCGTCACTCTTCGTTCTGGGCGGCGCGACACCGTCGCACAACAGCAGATACACCCGAAGCGTGCAGGACAAGGGTCGCCGGTAGATGAGTCTCCGTACCTAGTGCCCTGACCGCGAACCTTTGCCGGGTTGCAAGGACGACGCTTCCAACCAGCGTGGGGAGGTGGGATGGCGCAACCGGTCAGGGTCCGCGGACTGTGGACAGATACGTCCTACGTGACAGATTGGCCGATTGTAAGACGGCGACGTTGCCGGGGAGTTGGCGCCCGGGGCATGATCACTGCTCGTATCCACCTGATCACTCACTCAGGAGTCGAACGTGATACGCACCATGGCTTTGCGTGCTCTCCCTGCCGTCGCCGTGACTGGCGCCCCCGCCCTGCCCCTCGCCCAGGGAGCCCAGGCGGCCGCCCGGCCCCCGTCGCCCCGGCGGCCGCCGCTGTCGGCCATCCCGGCCAGGTCCGCCGGGGCGACACCGACTTCATGCACTCCCACCCGCGCGTCGAGGTCCGCTACGGCGACCTCGGCCCCCCGGACCGGGCCCGCGTCGTCGCCTCGGCGGCGACGCTGATGTAGCGAGGCGCCGGTGCCGCCCGACCCGGGCGGCCCGCCGGCCACCAGGTCATGACCGGCGACGGCCACGCCGCCACCGCCGTCTCCCGCCTTTGCCGCATCTCCTTCCGCCTCGTGGCGGCGTTCCTTCCTGTCGCCGGCGCAGCGACCCAGGGCAGCGCGGCTGAGGTCACGGAGCGGCTGCTTACCGCAACCTCTCATTGCGTCGTTCGCTCGCATGCCCCGTTTCACGAGATTCCACAACAAGGGAGTCACTGATTTTCATGTACAAGCGTCGGAGTTTACTCGCCTTCGCCACTGTGAGTGCGGCGATATTCACCGCTGGAGTCATGCCGTCGGTCAGCCATGCCGCCAGCGGCGGCGACGGGGAAAGGGAGGGGTCCTACGCCGAAACGCACGGCCTGACGGCGGAGGACGTCAAGAACATCAACGCACTGAACAAAAGGGCCCTGACTGCGGGTCAACCTGGCAATTCTCTAGCGGAATTGCCGCCGAGCGTCAGTGCGCTCTTCCGGTCCCCCGACGCTGCCGACGAGAGGGTGACCCCTCCTGCCGAGCCGCTCAACCGGATGCCTGACGCGTACCGGGCCTACGGAGGTAGGGCCACTACGGTCGTCAACAACTACATACGCAAGTGGCAGCAAGTCTACAGTCACCGCGACGGCAACCAACAGCAAATGACCGAAGAGCAGCGAGAAAAGCTGTCCTACGGCTGCGTCGGCATCACCTGGGTCAATTCGGGCCCCTACCCGACGAACAAATTGGCGTTCGCGTTCTTCGACGAGAACAAGTACAAGAGTGACCTGGAAAACAGCAGGCCACGCCCCAATGAGACGCAAGCCGAGTTTGAGGGGCGCATCGTCAAGGACAGTTTCGACGAGGGGAAGGGTTTCAAGCGGGCGCGTGATGTGGCGTCCGTCATGAACAAGGCCCTGGATAGTGCGCACGACGAGGGGACTTACATCGACAACCTCAAGACGGAGCTCGCGAACAAAAATGACGCTCTGCGCTACGAGGACAGTCGCTCGAACTTTTACTCGGCGCTGAGGAATACGCCGTCCTTCAAGGAAAGGGATGGAGGTAACTACGACCCATCCAAGATGAAGGCGGTGGTCTACTCGAAACACTTCTGGAGCGGGCAGGACCAGCGGGGCTCCTCTGACAAGAGGAAGTACGGCGACCCGGATGCCTTCCGCCCCGACCAGGGCACAGGCCTGGTAGACATGTCGAAGGACAGGAATATTCCGCGCAGTCCCGCCCAACCTGGCGAAAGTTGGGTCAATTTCGACTACGGCTGGTTTGGGGCTCAGACGGAATCGGACGCCGACAAAACCATATGGACCCACGCCAACCACTATCACGCGCCCAACGGCGGCCTGGGCCCCATGAACGTATATGAGAGCAAGTTCCGGAACTGGTCTGCCGGGTACGCGGATTTCGACCGCGGAACCTACGTCATCACGTTCATACCCAAGAGCTGGAACACCGCCCCCGCCGAGGTGAAGCAGGGCTGGTCGTAACAGCCGGGTAGGAGGGCCGGGTCACCCGGCCCTCCTACCCCCCAGCCCGCCACACGCCGGCGTCGATGCGGTCCCGGTCTTCTTCGGTCACACCCCAGCGGTTCAGGTGAGCCAGGACGAAGCGGCGTACGGTGCGCACGTGGTTCTTCTCGGCGGGGCAGGGCGATCACGGCGTGCCGGCATCCCGGTTCAGGAAGCAGAAGCGGCGCCGGTGTCGATGTGCCGGCGGGGGCGCGTCCTTGGGGCCCCGGGGGGACAGTCGCGGAGGGACGGGCGTGCGCGTGGTGCATGGGGAGGCCCTTCTCCCGTCGCGACGGCGTTGTTTTCCTGACGCCGTCTTCCTTCCTTACGCTGAGGCCGGCCGCACTGTTCGTCGCACTCGCTATCAGGGAGAGGACACATACGGCGCCTTACGACGGCGTACGGGCCGCGATGGCCAGCAGTCGTTCGGTGTCCTCGTGGCTGAGGAGCAGGGCCCGGCCGACCGCGGCCAGGGTTTGGCGCTCGCTGGGGGTGTACGGTCCGCCGGCCAGGGCGATGCGGGCGCCCTGCAGCAGGATGTCCTCGCTCCCGGCGGGGGCCAGGTGGGGGGCGAGCGGGTCGAGGACCTCGTGGAGTTCGATGGTGAGCGCGGTGCCGCTGCCATCGATGCCCTCGTTTCCGGCGGCGAGGACGGCGAGGGCGACGGTGTGCACGGCGTCGCGGAGCATCGCTGAGAAGCGGGTGGTGGTGGGGTGGCCGAGGACGTCGGTCCGGAAGCAGGTCCGGCAGGCGGCGCATTCGACCACGGTTTCCGCGGTGCCGCGGGGGAGGAGGGGGATGCCGAGGAGAGCGAACCGATGGCGGCCGATGCGGCGCAGGTAGCTACGGTCGCCGCCGCAGCCGGGGCAGAAGAACTCGCCGTCGCCGACCGTGCGCCAGGTCGTGCGCACTCCCCATATGTGTGGCATCTGTCCCTCCAGCGGCTGCGTCCGATGCTCCCGGCACGGACTGCCGTCGGCCGGTGAGACTTCGGCAACGGCGCCGTGTGATCGTGACGTTGAAGATGGATTCCCACTCGGGTGTCGGTTCCGGTCCGGTGCCTTCACCGCATCAGTCCTTCTGCACAAGCAGGTCCCGGGCGCCGGCGCGGACCTCGTCCGTGCCGAGACCGCGGACCGTCAGCGTCGTACGGCGGCGCAACACGTCGTCGACGGTCTCCGCCCACTCGTGGTCTGGCGCATAGACGACCTGTGCCCGGATCTCCGGGCCATCGGGGTGGATCCGCTCGCCCAGGGCCGGGTCCTCGCTGTCCAGGCGGGCGATGTCGAAGGACAGCGACCCGTAGTGGGTGGCCAGGTGGCGCGCGGTCAGCGGGTCCATCCGGGCGCCCCGCCTCCCGGCGGACCAGCAGCCGGTGCGCGACCTCGTTGGGGTCGGCGAGGCCGGACAGCGGTACCCGTCGTGGCGGGTGGGATACCGGCTTCATATCGCCGGAGAGGGAGTGGTGCAGCTGCGCCACTTTCCGCAGCACACCTCCGCCGGGTCGCCCTCGTACGCCTCGTCGGTGGTGCCCAGCAGCAGCTGGTCCTCCCACGGCAGGGCAAAGGTGAGGCGGTACTTGTCGATCGGCGTTGCCATCGCGGCCTTCCACGGAGCTTTGTGCTTGAGGACGGCGTGGGTGCCCTTGGAGAGGTGGATGCTGGGGGCCGCACCCTTGTCCTCCATGCGGCGCAGGTGGTCCGCCCACGGGCCGGTGGCGTTGATGACCAGGCGGGCGTCGATGCCGAACTCGGTGCCGTCCAGGCGGTCTTGCACGTCCACGCCGGTCACGCGGCCGTGGGTGAAGTGCAGGCCGGTGACCTCGTGGTTGATGACGACCGCGCCGGACCGGACGGCCGCGCGCACGGTCATGACGGCCACGCGCGCGTCGTTCATCTGGTGGTCGCCGTAGACCGCGCCAGCATTGAGGCCGTCGGTGCGCAGGCCGGGGTTGTCGGCCGCGGCCCTGGTGGGGGATATGAGTCGCCCGACGCCGTCGCCGAAGGCCGACAGCATCGAGTACGCGAAGACGCCCGCACCGAGCTTGGCCGCGCTGTGCGGGCCGCCCTTGTAGACCGGCAGGTAGAAGGTGAGCGGGTTGACCAGGTGGGGGCCACGTCCTTGGCCGGCACCCGCTGCTCGTGGTGGTTCTCCGCGACCAGTTTGACCGCGCCGGTCTGCAGGTAGCGCAGACCTCCGTGGGCGAGCTTGGAGGAGGCGGAGGACGCGGCACCGGCGAAGTCGCCGGCGTCCACCATCGCCACCCGCAGCCCGGACTGCGCGGAGTGTCAGGCCACCGAGGTGCCCAGGGTTCCGCCACCGATCACCAGGAGGTCGTACGCCGCCTTGGACAGTCGTTCACGGGTCTCGGCTCTGCCGGGACCCGGATGCGCGCCCAGGGGATGATCGCTTTGCAGGGTGCTCATACCTTTCTCAGTGCTCCTCTTCGATCCAGCCCGTGGTCCGCTTGACCGCCTTGAGCCAGAGTTTGTATGTGTGGTCGCGTTCGGCCGCGTCCATCCGGGGCGTCCACTCGGCGGCGCGGCGCCAGTTGGCGCGCAGTTCGTCGGTGTCCGGCCAGAAGCCGACGGCCAGTCCGGCCGCGTAGGCAGCGCCGAGGCAGGTGGTCTCGGCGACCATCGGGCGCACCACAGGGGCGTCCAGGACGTCCGAGATGGTCTGCATCAGCAGGTTGTTGGAGGTCATGCCGCCGTCGACGTTCAGTGAGGTCAGGGCAACGCCGGAGTCCTTGTGCATCGCGTTGACGATCTCGCGGGTCTGCCATGCGGTGGCCTCGAGCACGGCGCGGGCGATGTGCTGCTTGGTGACATAGCGGGTCAGGCCCGTGATCACGCCGCGGGCGTCGGAGCGCCAGTACGGGGCGAACAGGCCGGAGAAGGCAGGGACGATGTAGCAGCCGCCGTTGTCCGCCACCGAGCTCGCCAGGGTCTCGATCTCCGCGGCGGTGCCGATCAGGCCCAGCTGGTCGCGCATCCACTGGACCAGCGAGCCGGTGACCGCGATGGAGCCCTCCAGCGCGTAGACCGGCGCTCGCCGGCCGATCCGGTGGCCGACCGTGGTCAGCAGCCCGCTGTGGGAGTGGACGGGCCGGCGGCCGGTGTTCATCAGCAGGAAGGTGCCGGTGCCGTATGTGGCCTTGGCCTCGCTTTCGGAGAAGCAGGTCTGGCCGAACAGCGCCGCCTGCTGGTCGCCGAGCGCGGAGGCGACCGGCACGCCGTAGAGGGCTCCGCCGGCCATGCCGTACACCTCGGCGGAGGAGCGGATCCGCGGCAGGATGGCGGCCGGGATATCCATGGCGGCGAGGAGGCGCTCGTCCCACTCCAAGGTGTGCAGGTTCATGAGCATGGTGCGCGAGGCGTTGGTGACGTCGGTGACGTGGACGCCGCAGGAAGGGCCGCCGGTGAGGTTCCAGATGACCCAGGAGTCCATGGTCCCGAAGAGGATGTCGCCGCGCTGGGCGCGCTCGCGCAGGCCGGCGACGTTGTCCAGCAGCCAGCGGATCTTGGGGCCGGAGAAGTAGGAAGTCAGCGGCAGGCCGGTCTCGCGGCGGAACCGGTCCTGGCCGACGTTGCCGCCGATCTCCTTGCACAGCGCGTCGGTGCGGGTGTCCTGCCAGACGATGGCGTTGTGCACCGGCTCGCCGGTCTTCTTGTCCCAAAGGACAGTGGTCTCACGCTGGTTGGTGACGCCGATCGCTCTGAGGCCGCGGGTGATCCCGGCCTTGCCGAGGGCGCCGGCGACGACCTCCTCGACGTTGGTCCAGATCTCACTGGCGTCGTGCTCCACCCAGCCCGGCCTGGGGAAGATCTGCTCGTGCTCCTTCTGGTCGATGGAGACGATCCGGCTGTCCCGGTCGAAGATGATGCATCGGCTTGACGTGGTGCCCTGGTCGATCGCGGCGATGAACGGGCCGGCGGTTCGCGCGTGGGTCACGGTGTGCTCCTGGAGCGGCTCAATACGGTCCGGGGGTGGGGCGGCTGGGCTCGATCGACGTGGGAGCCAGCTGGTACCGGGCGGCGCCGATTCAGCTCGTCGACGCACTCCGGCGGAGACCAATCGGAGCGGCTCTGCCCCGATGTCATCCACTGTTCGACAATGTCGACCGCAGGACGGCAGTTTTGCCCGCCCTGAGGATGACGTCAAGGGGTTGCCGCCCGGTAACTTAAAGTTTCGAAGATCCTTGAGGCGGTGATCCAGAGCCTGCCGTGGCCGAGATCGCGCGGCACGGCGAGGGCGCAGTCCCGTATGGCAGCCGCGCCCTCACAGGTCGCCCTCCCGGAATCCCCGGGGCGATCGAGCAGAGCTCTTCCACGTAGCCGAGCGCACTGTCAGCATAGGTCAGTAGGGGCCAGCGAGAGGGGATTTCCGACTTCCGCAGAAACTGTCCGGATTGGATCGCCGGAGCGTCCGGGCGCGACTCAACGGCGGCCCGGGCTCCGCGATTCGACGATGCCTCTCACGTGTGAATGAGCTGCCGCGTCTGCCCACAGCCGGCCGTGACCGTATCGCCGAAGCTCTGCATCAAGGATATTGGGATGGCGCCCCGCCTGGCGCTTTTTTAAGCCGCCGCACTCATCTGCTGCCGGCGACTCACCAAATGAAACATCGTCTTACTGATCTTTTCGTAAGTTCGGTGGGTGTGGTGGCTGGATGGTCAGGCCGGTGTGGGCGAGGTAGGACCATGGCAGGTGCTGGTTGTGGTTGATCCGGTGGACGCCTTGTTCGGTGGCGTCGGCAACGTCGGCGAGGTGGTCGCCGGCGAGGTTGGCGAGTTCGCGCTTCTTGAGCGACGACCAGAGCAGTTCCACCGGGTTCAGCTCGGGTGCGTATGCGGGTAATCGCTCGAGGGTGAGCCAGTCCTGCTCGGTGACCCAGGCTCGCATCGCCCGGCTCCAGTGGGCGGACAGGCCGTCCCAGACCAGGATCACTGGCTCGCCACGGTAGAACGCTTTGACCTGTTCAAGGACCTCGATGAGAGCGATGGTGTCGTAGCTGCCGGGCTTGAGGTGGAAACACAGGCGAGGACCGCGGTCGAAGTCGGTGGAGTGGTAGCCCAGAGCCGCAGCCATCGACGCACGCTTCCAGTTCAGCCGGTGCCGCAGAAGCGGCGTGCGGCCGCGAGGTGCGTAAGTACGGCGGATCTGGGGCAGCAACGAGACGCCTGATTCGTCGAGGAACACGATCCAGGCACGTGTGTTCACCGCCCCCTTTTGATGCGCGGCCACTCGTGCGTGATCCAGCGGGCGATCTCGGACTCGTCCCGCTCCACCGCCCGCCGCTCAGGCCGCTGCAGACTCCACCCCAACCGGCCGGTCAGCAAACGCCACACCGACGCCCGTGACAGGGACACTCCTGTCACCCGCTCGACGACCGCGCCGACTCGTTCCAGGGTCCACAGATCGGCCTCGAATCCATGAGCCTGGGCACCTCGCTCCAAGGCGGCCCGCACAGTCTCGACCTGGGCGTCATTCAGCTTGGGCGGGCGCCCGGTGGCCGGACGCCGGCGTAAGGCTGGAGCACCCCCTTCCTCCCACACACGCCTCCACCGCCGCACGCTCTCGGCACACACTCCCACCGCCCGCGCGATCTCCGGATTCGACCCGCCCTCCTCAAACAGCTCGACCGCCCGAACACGACGCGCCTCCGCCAACTGCGGCCGTGACAACGGAGGTACGGAAGAACCAGACGCACAGGACAAAGGTCGATAAGCCATCCCGACAGCCTCCCACCCACAAAGCCACCACACCCACCGAACTTACGAAAAGATCAGTAGGCCGTGTCCTACGTGGTGAGGCGGTCGTTGGCTTCGGTATGGGGCGGGGTGCGTGGAGTTGGATTGTTCCGGACGGTCTGTGGGAGATCGCGAAGCCGTTGATCCCGCCGTCGAAGGTGCGGTCGCAGGGTGGTGGGACCCAGGACACGCCTGATGAAACGGTGTTCGCGGCCATCATCTACGTGCTGGTCAGTGGCTGTTCCTGGCGTGCGTTGCCGCCATGCTTCGGGATATCGAAGTCGACCGCCCACCGCCGGTTTCTGATCTGGTCGCGGGCCGGCGTGTGGGGCCGGCTGCACGAGGCGATCCTGCACCGGCTCGACGATGCCAGCTTGATCGACGTCTCCCGCGTGGTCCTGGACTCCGCCCACGTCAGGGCCAAAAAGGGGGCGAACTCACAGGTCCGAGCCCCGTGGACCGGGGCAAGCCGGGTTCCAAGATGCACATCCTGTCGGACGCGAACGGACTGCCCTTGGTCGTCGGCGTCTCGGCGGGGAACACCCACGACAGCCAAGGGCTGAAGCCGATGGTCGAGGGTCACCAAACGAGACACGACCCTCACCGCGGCCGCTACTTCAAACCCGAGCGCCTGCACGCCGACAAGGCGTATGACAGACCCGACCTGCGGAAATGGCTGCGTGGTAAGCGGATTGGAGTGCGGATCGCCCGCAAGGGCATCGAGTCCAGCGAACGGTTAGGGCGGCGTAGATGGGTGATCGAGCGCACCATGTCGTGGCTGTCGGGCTACCGCAGACTCAGCCCCCGCTACGAACGCGACCACCGCAACTACCTGGCCTTTCTCGGACTCGCCGCCGCCATCTGCTGCTACAAGCGATACGTCCGCCTCACCACATAGGACACGGTCTAAGTGAGCGTTTGGTTCGCTTATCGGATGGTCCATGACGATTTTGAGCGGCCAAGCGCGGGTGCCGGCCCGGCTATCCGTCGGAAAACGGCTTATGCGGCAATCAGTAGACCAGTGATGCGCCGGTTTCCTTGCACGAGCTCCCGTCTCATTCACAAACCCACCGGTTCACACAAGATTGCGAACCCGCGCCCCGAGTGCCCCGGACACCCCCGCACACGCCCTGCCCAGGCCGACCGTAGCCGCATACCCAGACACCATGCAGCCACCACGGCCCTACCCCAGCGACCTGTCCGACGCGCGGTGGGAGTCATCCGCCCCACCCTTGAATGTGCGGGGGGTGTCAGCGGGTTGGGTGGCGGGTCGTGCTGCTGCCGGCCCCAGGGCCCGCCCGGCTCGCTGCGTTATGTCCAGCGCATGCCGATCGCGGACAGTTGCTCCGCCCGCTCCGGGGACAGCGTCGCGGCCCTGCTGCCCTGGTTCCCGATCCATGCCCCGAGCCGGAGCTCCCGTTCCTCCTGGTCCTCGCCGACGATCCGTTCGATGTGCTTGCGGGGTACCCGAAGGTGCCCCTCGCGCTCGTAGAACTGCCGGGCGGCCGCGAGGTTGGCGGCCCACTTGTCGGCCTGGCTGGTCCGCGGCTTCGGCTTCTCGTCCTCGGCCGCGGGCTCGATGCCGAGGACCTGCTCGCACATCCACTGCTGCACGGTAGTGAGCTTGTCCCAGCCGAGCCGGACCGATTTCACCCACCGTCCCAGGTCCTCGCCCCGGTGCACGACGACGCCCGGCTCGGTCGGCAGCTCGCTGCCGACCTCCTCCAGGCGCAGCCGCGTGAGGTGAAAGGCCCGCTGCCACTCCACCGGCCAGACTGGGCACCAGGACGGATCGATCTCCTCCAGCTGCTCACGCCGTTCCTCCGACAGGGCGCCGGCCCACGACTCCACCGGCAGCCCTTCGGCCTGGCGCTGTTCGAGCTCCAGGGCGGCGCCGGGCGGCGGCGCGGGCGTTGCGACTTATCGCTTCGATGTCAATAAGTGTTCTCACTGGGATGTCTTCAAGTGTCCCTCGTCGCAGCGCAGATCTTGTGACGCCCTATGAGATCCAAATTTGACACCAAATGAGAAATGCCAGCACATCGAGGTGAGAAGCCCTAATGAGCTCCCGAGGATGCGTCGGGACCCAGGGACTCCACGTGCATGGGTAGGACCGCCGAAGCAAGGATCGGCGACTCCGCCCAGGCCATCTACCAATGGCGCGGTGCCAAAGACGTCATGACCGGCTTCGACGGCACCGCCCTGGCTCTGTCGAAGTCCTTCCGCTTCGGCCCCCTCCTCGCCCACGAAGCCAACCGCTGGCTCGCCATCGCCGGCGCGCCCATCCGCCTGCAGGGCAGCGAAGCGATCCCCACCGAACTCGGCTTGGTCCCCTGCCCGGACGCCGTCTTGTGCCGCACGAACGTCGGCGCCATCACTGAAGTCGTCCAACTGCTGGATGCTGGGCACCGCGTCGCCCTCGTCGGCGGAGGCGAGAGCATGCGCGCCCTGGCCCTGGCTGCCCGCGACCTGAAGGAAGGCCGTCGAACCGGTCACCCCGAACTCGTGCTGTTCACCTCCTGGGGCGATTTGCAGGACTACGCCTCCTACGACCCGGCAGGTCGCGACCTGCAGCCGCTGGTCGACCTCGTGGACAAGCACGGCACGGACGCCATCCTCGCCGCAGTCAACCAGCTCACCGATGAAGACCAGGCGCACGTGACTGTCTCGACCGCGCACAAAGCCAAAGGCCGCGAATGGCCCAGCGTGCGGATCGCTGGCGATTTCCCGCCACCTCGCGACAGCGGCGAGCAGGACGATTCTGGCCGTCCCATCCCCGGCCCGATCGATGACGGCGAAGCCCGTCTCGCCTATGTCGCCGTGACCCGAACCCGGACCCGACTCGACATCGGGGGCCTTGCTTGGGTCGAACAGCACCCTGACGGCACCTCTCCGGCCAACCCACCTTCCCTCGATCCCTGAAGGACCTCACCCGCTGTATTTCCGCTTTCACGACCTCCGGTACTCGACCCCGAACTTGCTCCTGAAGCAGGGCGTGGACCTCGTCGTCATCAAGGAACCTCTCGGTCCCACATCGGCGTGACCGCTGGCGTCTACGCCCACGTACGCCTCCGCCTCCAACGCCAGGTCATCGATTCCCTCGGCACCGACAACGGCCCGACAGGCGATGAACCTGACGGCCCCGCGCCGCAGCCACCATCCGCTGACGTTCCCGTCAGTGTTGCCGTCAAACGCCCGTGAGCCCCCGCCGATTACCGACTCGGCGGGGGCTCCCAGTTGCGCCCGAGTGAACTCAGAAACTCTCGGGTATTCCCTCTTCGGTACGCCGGGGACGCTGGCGGCTAAGACAGGTTGTGCCAGGCGTGGCTACAAGTTCCCCGGCACTCCGTTTCCCTTCTTCGCGTGTCAGCCACCGCGAACGTAGACAACAGAACACGGAAAGCCTTGAGATGTTCATTTGGCGGCAAGCTTGCAATCTTTCCTACTTGTTCGAGGATTGGCTCCCGAACAATGAGGACTGCAGGGGTCATGGTTGCCTTGACGCCTGAACTCGTGAGGCCATCCCGCCCGTCTTGTGCATTGACGTGCACCTGGATCAGGTAGAGAACGATCTCGCGCAGAACCGAATCCTGGCCCCCTTCGTCTAGGGATGAGAACCAGTCGACGGCCTCGTCCAGGCTGCGCATCCCTTGAGCTACCTCATTGATGATTCGCTCCGAGGTCCGCAATTCATTCACCTATCCCTGGGTTCGAACACGACGTAGGGTTTGTCCCTTTCCAGCACCGTGTAATCTTTTCTGGGACTGTTCGGGTTATAGCTCTGATAGAAGTCCCGACCACGGCCGCTCCCCTCGCCATCCCCCGTCCCCCGAGGTAGAGAATTCTTGACGCTGTGACGGGTTCTGGACAGACCGGTCAAGATGTAATCCCAGTCCGAGGTTGGGTTTAGATTCCCATTCCCCGCGCGGCTTCCGACCACAACGATTGGCTGCCCTGCCTTGTCAGCGGCATTCTGGATTCGCTTGGCATCATTCGGACTGATGCCAGCATCCGATGCCGTTCTAAAGCCGGGGCCACACCAGCCATTGGAGTTATGAACCAGGACGGGCGTCTGGCCTGCCAGCACATAGTACGTGTGCTACGCGAAGCCTTCGACCTGCTTTTTCGCAGGTCAAGTGCGGTTTGCTGGTCCGGTGACGTGCGCGGGCGTCCGTGGTTGTGCGGGGTTGTTGCCGTCGCTACTGCCGTCAGACGGTTCAGCCCAGATACGGCTTCTCGCGCTGTTCCAGGAAGTGCTGGAGCCTGAGTCGTTGGGTGTGGTGCATCGGCAACTGCTCGATCTCGTCCGGCGGCACGAACCGGAGTTCGGTGGACTCGTCGGAGATTGTCAGTTGGCCGCCGGTGATGCGGGCGGTGAAGCAGACGTTGAACTGTCGCCGGACCTCGCCGTCGGTGTAGGCGATGATGTGTTTCGGGTCGGTGTAGGTGCCGACCAGGCCGGTGATCTCCACGTCGAGGCCTGTCTCCTCTTTGACCTCGCGGACCGCCGTGCCGGGCAGGGAGTCGGTGAGGTCCATGCCGCCGCCGGGCAGGGCCCATAGGTCGTTGTCGCGGCGGCGCTGGAGGAGGATGCGCCCGTGGTCGTCGGTGACGACGGCGGATGCGGCGACGACCATGCTGTTCGGCTCGGGCGCGTTCGGGTCGTCGTAGTACTCGGTGCGAGCCACGGTCAGTCTTCCTCTCGTACGGGGGTCGCGGTCGCCCACACGGCGTCGAAGCTGTCGGCGTAGGTGTCGAACATGCCGCTCTCCTGGTGTCGGCGAAGATGCCATACGGGGGCGGCGTACGCGTTGACGCCCCAGACGTGTGCGTTAACGAGTTGCTGGTCGTCGGCGCGGTAGAGGGAGTTGTAGAGCGTGGTGCTGTGGGTGCGGACTTCGATGCCGGGGGTGTCGGCGAGCGGCTTGTAGTGCATGAGTGCGAGGCGGCAGCGGGATTCGATGCCGTGCCCGAACCGCTCCTCCTGGCCGCGGGCTTGGACGTTGCCGCTGTCGGCGTCCCCGATCGCGATGCGGACGGTGCAGCCTTCGGCGGCGCGTTCGGTGAGGAGTTCGTTCAGCCGCGGGTACGCCTCGTGGAGGAAGACGGCCGCGTAGACGAGGATGTCGATCCGCTCCCGGGCCTGGGCCATCAGGTCGGTGAACGTCGAGACGGGGAGGTCGGCCCGCTGCTCGTAGAGCGCGACCAGTTCAGGGCTGATGGCGCGAGCGGGGCGGGCCTGACGGAGCGCCGGCCAGAGTGCGTGCACGTCTTCTCCCAGGGCCTTGGCCGCCTGGAGGGCTGTGGCACGACGTGGGGTACGCCCGAGGTTCACCCAGCGCTCGACCGACTTGGGGTCAACCTCGACCTGCTGAGCGAGTGCGGCGTACGTCCAGCCTCCCGCCGCCATGACGGCTCGTAGTCTCTCGTTCGGCACGAGTCTCCCCCTTCGTCCCAGGACGGCACTAGGGACGTTCTACACGGTGCGGGACGTCCCGAAGTGGGGTTTGGTGGAGGTTCCTTCGTCCCGGTGACCGGCGTGAGGATCGGTGCCAACCCTGCGGCACCAACAGGCCCAAGGGGCACGCATCAACGCCGCCGAGGAGCGTCACCGTGCGAATGAGCGCCACCCCACGTGTTCCCGCCCTGCGACTGGACGCCCGGCCCCGCGCCGCCTCGCCGGGGTGGTCACGATGACGGCCCCCACCCCTGATGCCGACGGGCACACCGTCTCGCCCGATGCCGGCGCCCTGGTGGTCGACCGGCGAAGCGGCAAGGTGGGCGTGGTGATAGGGCATGTGGGGCCGTACGTGCAGCTTCGGCCACCGCGCGGTGGCCAGGAGTGGGACGTGCCACCCGAAGACGTACGTACGCCGACTCCGACGGAGGAGTTGAGCGCGAAGGTGGCCGTGGCCAACCGGAGGTGGGGACGGTGACCCCGCGCTCGGTCCTGCGCTACGAGACCTGGACGCTCCAGCCCGACCGCGAGCCGGACGCGGAACCGGTCCTGTACGCGATGCAGTGCGCCGTGGACGGAGAGACCTCACCGACGAGCGAGGACTTCGCCGAACCGCAGGAGTGGGTGCTGCGGCACTGCGGTCAGAACCCGTCCCACCACACTTACCGGGAGATCATCACCCGCCCCTGGCGGACCTGGCGCCAGACGTGATCCGCCTCGCTCGCCCAGGCGCCGCACCGCGCTGACCACCCGACTCCCGTCCCTGCCGGGCGCAGCCGATCGAGGCTCCCCCGCACTCGTCAGCCCCGGCAGGGACGGGCCCTCCGTGCGTGCCGTGCCCATGGCCGTGGGGGTTCTGGCCTCTGCCACAGAAAGTCAGCCACGACGGCGGGCGCGCCGACCGACCACCCGCCACGTGTGTCTCGCTCAACCCCGCACCGGCATCAGCCCCGTTATCTCCATCGTCACGGCCCCCAGCCAGGCAGCAAGCATGGGCGTCCGGGACGGCGCGAGCCCGCCGGGCGGCCTCTCAGGTGCCCGGCCAGCCTGCTGCTGAGGGGTCGGACCGGGGCTTCCGATTGGTGGTCCGGCTACGCTCCCGGGCTCTGCGCGCCGAGTGGTCGGCGGCCGTCGCCAGCGGGGCGGCAGACAGGAGCGGGCGGCGGCCGCCGACCGCCGGCGCGCGGCGGCCCGCGTCAGCGGGGCGCCCTTGACGCTTCGAACCGCTCACCGCAGACGAAGCCCGCCAGTTCCTCAATGCCGCAAACGGCCACCGGTTGCACGCCCTGTTCGAACTCGCTCTCCACACCGGACTCCGCAAGGGCGAACTCCTCGGCCTGCACTGGGAAGACCTCAACCTCGACGCCGGCACCGCCGCCATCCGCCGAACCTTGCAGCGCACCGCCGCAGGTGGGCTCACCACGCTGCCGACCAAGACGCGGGCTTCCGAGCGCCGCATCGCCCTACCCACCCGCTGTGTCCACTTGTTGAAGCTCCACCGCGAGCAGCAGCAGTGCGAACGGGAGTCCGCAGGCACCACGTGGCAGGACAGCGGGCACGTGTTCACCACCCCGCAGGGCAAAGCGATCGACCCGACCAACCTCAGCCGCGCCTTCACCACGCTCCTCCGCAAGGCCGGCCTCCGCCGCATCCGCTTCCACGACCTCCGCCACTCGACCGCCACCCTGCTCCTGGAACAGGGCGTCGAACTCGTCGTGATCAAGGAACTCCTCGGCCACGCCCACATCGGCGTCACCGCCACCGTCTACGCCCACGTCCGACTCCGCCTCCAGCGCGAGGCCATCGACACCCTCGGCACCGCGCTCGGCAGCCGGGAAACCACCGAGACGGCCCGCTCCGGCGGCGACGAACCACCACCACCCCGCGCCACTGGCGTCCGCTGACGTTGCCGTCAACTACTGCCGTCAAACGCCAGATCAGCCCCGCCAAGCACAGCTCGGCGGGGCTGATCTTTGCCACTGCATGGTCCTTCTCATGGCGCGGATGGGTCGAATCGGGTAACGAACCCCATGCGGTCCATGAGAACCAACGTTACGGAACCCGATACTTGAGACCCATCAGAAAGAACCGAAGAACCGGTCCCACCAACTCGGCTCCCCAGAACCGTGGAAACGCAAGAGAGTGGGCCCGCCATAGCTTCTTTCAAGAAGTTCTTCCGGAATCGTGATGTACCCCGATTCAGCGAGAACTTGCTCTACCTTCTCAAGGTCATTCGCGTCGAGCTCGCCTTCAGCCTGCGCTTCATCCGTACCCAAGAAGGCGCCAGGGTTATCGGCCGCCACCATTGCCAATGGCTTGAACTTGCTCACCAGGGCAACAATCCTCGTCCCACAGACTGTGGCTTCCCCCGGCACTTCGATTCGTCCGTACTGCGCGGAGTCCTGGATGTCTCGATCGATTCCACAAGGCGTCGAGAAGCGAGAACCAACCTGCACAGCCAGACGGCTGAACGAAGCTGCAGCATCGGCCGCATTGTAGTCAGCTGGCGTTTCTGGACATTCGGGATCGTCCAAACGATGCAACAGCTCCATCAGATTCGCATCTCTCTCCATTAATCCTCCAATCATCGAATTCGCTACACCCGGATCGGGTGAACCATTTCCTCAGTGCGGGAAAGCTGTGAGAACCTTCCCAGTGAGAGGTTCGTAACGCACCAGCATTCTCACCCCTCCCACTGACCCGATCACATTCTGAACCGCAGGTTCGCCCTTCCTGGTCTTCAGGGTTCTCTCGGCATGCACAGCAGATCCCTTGTACCAGGTCCTTTGACTATTTGGACTCGTCACCACGTCAGCAACAGCATCCAAAATCTGGTCATCAGACCACCCCTGCGGGAAAGCGTCCTTACCCGGCGCCCCCGGGTACCTGTGACCATCAAGGATGTGATCCGCCCTCTCGTCACCGATCAGCTCCCGACCAATTCCGCAGTTGCTGTTGTGAACGAGTACCGGCGTTTCCCCTGCCAGCACATAGTACGTGTGCGTGCCTGCGATGGTCAGGTCGTGTGTCTGCTGCTGCTTGCCGAAGTGACGGACCGCGGCGATCTTGACCGTTGCGCCCTGAGGGGTACGGAGTTGAGTGCCGGGGCGGAGGTCGCCGGCGTTGATCCATTTCTTCTTGTCGGCGGACCAGAAGGGGTGGGTGTCGGTGGTGATGATGCTGGAGTCACCGGATGGGGTTTTGACGGTGAGGTCGGTGAAGTGTTTGTCGTCCTTGGTGACGATGGTGGCGACGACGGGGCGGGTGGTGGTCTCGCCGGATTCCGGGTCGGTAGCTATGACTTTGTCGCCTGTTTTTACGTCCTCGATGCGCTTTCGCGTGCCGTCTGCAAGGGCGACTTCGGTGTCCGGGACGAAGCTGTGTAAGCAGTCGCTAGCCTTGCCGGCGAGACGCCCCGCGATCCTTCTGGGGAGTTCCCCTTCGGTTACAGCAGCTACCCCTGCCATGGCAACGTGCTTGGTGAAGCTGTAAACCTCCTCGGGGCAGCCGCCCTCGAGCCGGTAGCAGGCTTCGCTGAGGGCGTGCATGATGCGTACACCGGCCATCGGGCCGTCTTCGAAGCGCGGGTTGCCCCACGGCTTGAATAGGCTGGTGACCTCCTTGAACTCCCGCTCCAATTCGGGAGCTTTGTCCCAGCTGAGCGGTGCTGATACTCCCGGGTAGATCTCGTAGCGAGTTGGTCCGTTGTAGGGGATGTGGCAATAGGGCTGGATGCAGGCGCCGGGGCCGGGGATGTAGTTCTTGGAGCCGGAGAGGCGCATGCCGCCGTGGCGGTTGTGGACGACGCCGGTTCCGCGTCCGGAGCCATCGGGGTCGGCGAAGAGCTGGCCGGTGGGGTCGCTGAAGGTCAGTGGGTTGTTGTTGCCGTAGGTGTAGCCGTTGATCTGTTGGGGGTCTGCCGGGTCCAGGACGGGGTCGACGGAGAGGAATCGTCCGGTTTCCGGGTCGTACTCGCGCGCCCCGAGGTGTGTCAGTCCGGTGTCTGCAGTGTCATCCGTGCCGCCGACGTAGCCCTTGGTGCCGGGCCAGTTGGCGGGTTTGGTGCCGCGGGGGCCGCCGAAGGGGAGTTGGCGGCGTTGGGTGAGGGTCTGGTCGGCGGCGTTGATGGCGAGCTGCCCGGTGCCGAGGCGGTCGGCGAGGGTGATGGTGTAGGTGCCGTCGTCGGCCAGGACGGCCTGGTTACCGCCGCCGAGGGGGATGTAGCGGGTGGCTTTGGGTTTGTCGGCGCCCTTGTCGAGGGTGAGTTCGGTGTGGCCGCCGAGGGTGAGGGTGGTCCGGTCGCCGGTGCGGGTGATCAGGCGGTTGCCGTCCGCGTCGTAGACGTAGCTGGTGGTTTTTGTGCCCTTGTCGTCGGCTGGTTCGGTGACCTTGGTGAGGTGGCCTTCGACGTCCCAGGTGAGGGTCTGCTTGTCGCCGGTCAGGGTGCGGGTGGTGGTGTTGCCGGTGTTGTCGTAGCTGTAGGCGGAGGTGCTGGTGCCGGCCGGGCCGGTGGTGTCGACGGTCGTCAGGGTGTGGGGCTGAGGCGTGCCGGGCTTGGGGTATCCGTAGGTGCTCTTGGCATCCTTGGCGCTGTCGCCGGTGGGGTCGTGCTGGGTGAGGGTGGTGCGGTTTCCCGCGGCGTCGTATCCGTAGGACTGCCAGTACGGGGCCGGCCCCGCGATCAGGTTGCCAGCCGGGACCGGGGCGCAGGTCTTCTCGTCCTGGGTCCAGGCCTCGGTCAGGCGGCGCAGGTAGTCATAGGTGAAGCACTGGGTGTCGGTGCCGGTGCGGGAAACGTCGGAGAGTGAGGTGACGTTGCCGGCCGCGTCGTAGCCGTAGGTGGCGGACTGGTCGACGCCAGCGACGTCCTGGCGGTCGACACGGGAATTCGCCAGGCGTTGGGTGCCCCACTCGTAGGTGTTGGTGACCTGGGTGGGTTTGCCGCCACCGACGATCTTGTAGGTGAGGGGCTTGCCGGTGAGTGTGTAGGTGGCGTCGGAACGGATGCCGGTGCCGCGGACCCATGCCACCCGCATCGTGCGGTCGTCGTAGGCGTAGGTCCAGCCCTTCCCGAATATGTTGCCTACCTGAGAGACGCTGCGTCCTTTGGGCAGGCCGTTTGCAAACAGACTGGTACTGGCCGTGTAGGTGCCGGCCAGTGCCCCTTCGGATTCGGGGATGACGGTGGCGGTGTGCTCTGGGCGGTAGACGGGGTCGTACTCGGTGATCTTGTGGGTGTAGGCCTTGCCGTCGACGTAGCGGGTGGACTCGGCGAGCTGCCCCTTGGCCTTGGTGACGGTGTCGTAGACCCACTTGGCGCGCAGTGGACCGCTCGCGGCCTTGTCGTGCAGTTCCGTCTTGCGGCCGAGGCCGTCGTAGACGGTGGCCAGCACGGCGCCGTTGGCGTCCTCGCTGGAGATCTGCTGGCCGCGGTCGTCGAAGACGGCCTTCGTGATGCCCTTGTCGGGGTCCTTGGACCAGGTCTGGTTGCCGAGCTGGTCGTACTGGTAGGCCCAGCTGTTGCCTGCCGGGTCGGTGACGCCTGCGAGCTTGCCGGCCGGGCTGTAGGCGTAGCGGGTGGTCTCAGCCGGAGCGTCGGCGGATCGGGTGTGGTGCTGCAGGAGTTGGGTGGTCTGGCCGCGGGCGTCGGCCACCGTGGTGGTGGCGGTGCCGCCGGTGGGCGGGATGACGGTGGTGCGGTCACCGCGGTAGAGCGTGCTGGTCACGGCGAGGGCCTTGCCGCCCTCGCCGTTGCCGGCGACGTCCCGGCTCTCGGTCTCGCGGCCCAGCCCGTCGTACGTCTTCCAGGTCTGGGTCTCCACGCTCAGGGCATCGGCGGGCTTGAACAGCTCGCGTTCCGGCTTCCTTGCGACGTAGTACGGGGCGAACGTCTTGGCTGCCAGGCCGCGTTCGTCGTAGAAGGTGTCGCTGATCAGCCAGCCGGCGTCAGGCCCCGGCGCCTGGGTCTGGCGGGGGCGGAGGTAGCCGTCGTAGAGCGTGTACGAGACGGCCTGACTTGCGCCTGCCGGTTTGAGGGTGCGGGTGGCGACCGTGGCCGGCTTGCCGTCTTCGACGTAGTAGTCGAACTCGTAGTTGGGCAGCTGCACCGTGGTGCGTGCCCGGTCCGGCAGCCACACCTTGAGCGTGCGCCCCAGGGCGTCGTACTTCAGTGTGGTGCGCTTGCCGTTGGTATCGAAGGTGGCGGCGGGCTGGCCGCGCAGCGGGTCGAGTTCGGTGGTGGTGGTCTGGGCTGTGGTGGTGTCCTTGGGGTCGGCGGGGGGTGTGGTGGTGACGGTCTTGGTGGGGATGCCGGTGGCGGGGGTGTAGGCGGTGGTGGTGGTGCGGCCGTCGGTGCGGGCGGTGCGGGTGGGTGCGCTGTCGCCGATGGCGGTGACGTTGCCTGTCAGGTCCGTGACCTTCTCCGGGCGCCCGTAGCCGTCGTAGGTGGTGCCGGTCTCCAGGTAGGTTGCCGTGGTGCCGTCGTGCTTCTTCAGTGTGGCGACGGCGGTGGCGTCACCCTTGGTGGGCACGGCGCCGTAACCGCCCCCGTCGTAGGCCGTGCGGACGTCGGAGATGACGTCCTTCGCACGGTCGGGGTTGCTGCCGCATTCGGTGGCGACGGTCTCGACTCGCGTGGGCAGGGTGAGGATGTTCTTGTCGGTGTTGGTGGCGTAGGTGGTGCGGGTGCACCGGTCGTCGTTGGTGGTGGAGTCGTCGCCGCGGTCGCTGACCTCTTTGACGCGTCCGGCGACGGTGTCGAAGGCGGAGGCGGTGGTGGTCGTGCGCCACTTCGCGCCGGCACCGTCGTCGAGCGAGGTCCAGGCACGCGTGCTGGCCGTGCCGCTGAAGTTCGCCGTGACGGTTCCCCAGTCGCGGGTCTTCTTGGCTGTCTGGTGGTGCCAGGGCCGGCTGACGGTCTTGGCCAGGACCTTCCCGCCGGGTGCCGAGAAGGTAGCCGTCTTGTAGGCGAATCCGGCCGCCGAGGCGTCGTCGGTGAGAGGCTCGCCCTCCCCAGCGCTCAGCGAGACGCTGACGTCCTTGGTGCCGCCACTCGTGTTCTTGCGGTCGCCGTCCATGCCGCGCAGGAAGTAGCTGTCCTCCTGCGTCTTCATGGCGTCCGCACCCGTGCCCTGGCCGCCGGTCTGGACGCGGACGTGGCCGTAGCCGCGCCACTGGGACCAGGTCTTGAACTTCTCCTTAGTCAGTCCGTCATCGTCGTCGTAGTGCCAGGCCGCGTCATCGCGGTAGTCGTAGCGGGTGACCTGGTCGGGTGCGCCACCGGTGCGGTCGGTGGTCGTCACGGACTCGACGACGTACTTGTTGAACCACTCCTTGTCCATGTCGTCGCTGGAGCTGCCGCCGATGAACTGGGGGAAGCAGCGGGTGGTGTTGGACTCCGGGGTGGGCAGGTTGTTGAACGTGCAGGCGGGCTTGGAGTAGTTGACGTCGGTCTGGCCGCCGTATTCGTCGGCGATGGTCGACAGGCGGTCTTTGATGTAGGGGGCGTAGCCGTCGCCGGTTTTGTCGAGGCGGTTGGCGAGCTGGGTGTAGGCGAAGGTGGTCTTCGGCAGAGTGAGGGGTTCGGTGTCGGTGTGGCCGGTGTGCTGGATGGACTCGAGTTCCAGCTGGTAGTCGACGTCGGCTTTGCCCCAGCGGTGGGTCAGCGACCAGGAGTCGACAGGGGTGAGCTTGCCGTCCTTGAGGACCTCGGTGGTCACCCCCGTCAGACGCTTGCGGGTCCAGAAGGTGGGGGAGAGCCGTCCCTGGTCACAGGTGGTGCCAGCCTTGCAGTTCAGGTCCCAGGGGGTGTCGTACCAGTAGAAGCTCTTGGCGTCGATGGTGTCGACGGCGCAGGTGACCCCGGTCTGGGGCAGGCAGCGCTCGGAGTTGGCGAAGGACGCCTGCGCCAGCGGCTTGCCCGCGTACAGGTCGTCGGAGGACCGGCCGTATTCGATGCGCTTGAGGTAGCCGCCCCGTGTGTAGGGGGTGTCGTCGTCCTTGTTCAGGTCGCGGCCGTAGGAGTTGGTTTCCTTGTCGTAGTAGTACGAGATGGCGTTGCCGTGCGGGTCGACGACGTAGTCGAGGTTCCAGCGCCACGCCTGCTGGCACCAGGAGTCCTTGAAGGTGTCCTTGTGGCAGTCCTCGCCGCTGTCGTTGCCGAAGACCGGGACCGTCCACGTCGAGTCCGTGGTGTCCTTGCCGGCGGCCCAGCCGGGCAGCTTGTGGTAGCCGAAGTAGAAGCGGGTACCCGAGGGCTCGGTCAGTTCCCAGTACTCGTTGTCGTTGTCGTCGTTGTCCCGTGCCGCCGAGGTCAGCCGCTTGATCTTCGTTCCGTCGTCGCTTTGCAGCTTCCACGTGTCCTTGCCGGCGGGGACGAGCTCACCGGCTTTGCCGTTGAAGGAGATGAAGGCGTTGTTGTACCCCGAGCACAGGTCGCCGGGTTTGTTGCCGTCGGCGTGCTTCTCGCCGTCGTCGGAGCAGGGCTTGTAGCGGCGCTCGATGTAGCCGGGCCACAGTTCGAAGCCGTCACCGGCCCAGGAGCCCTGGTTGTTGCTGTTGCCGGTGCGGCCGTCGATGGAGCCGGAGGAGTACGACAGGCCCACGCTCGGCTTGAGACCGCCGGGGACCTCAGGGACGGGCATGTCGTAGGACCAGGTGAAGTCACCGGTGTTGAGGTTGGTGTTCCACGTGGCGGAGGGGGACAGGCTGGTGGCCTTGTAGTCGCCCTTGACGCTCTTGTCGTCACCGACCGCCGCCAGCACGGTGGGCCCTTTCGCGCGCAGGGGCACCGAGGAAGCGGTCAGGGTGTGCTTCTCGGTGTCGTTGCGGGTGGCCAGCGGATTCGCGATGCGGCACTCGGCCTTGTCCGGGGCGGTCGCCGCGCACGCGGGGAGTTCGACCAGACGCAGCCGGGAGGCGTAGCCGCCACCGTAGGCCCCGGCGAAGTCGCCGTAGTCGACGCCCACCCGCAGCGGGCCTGGCTGCTGACGGGCGGCCCCCTTGGGGCTCCCGGCCGGCTGAAGGGTGAACAGCAGCCCGTCGACGCCGGCCCGGCGGGTGTGCTGCCGGCTCAGGATGCGTGCGGTCACCGCTGCCGGCGCCGTTGCCGCCTGCGCACTGAGCCTCGCCCCCGCGGACTTGGCCGACTTGCGCGATCGGGACGCGGTGGGAACCAGAGTCAGGGGAAGCCGCTTGCCCTTCCCGACCGCCGTGGTGGACGGTGGCGAGGAGCCGGGCCCGGTCAGACGGATGGTGGCCGTGGCAGCCTCGGGCCAGTCGCGCTGGGGGCGCTCCGCGGGGGTTCGCGGCCCCGAAGGGAGCTTCCGGGGCCTGACACGTGCGCCGGAGGAGCCGGGCACGGCCTTGCCGACATCCGCACGTTCTGTCGCACCCGCACCCGCACCCTCAGCTGCGGCGGGTTGTGCCACCGCCGGCAGGACCGGTAACAGGGAGCCGACGAGCACCGTGGAGATGCCCACGGCGAGTCTGCGCCGCAGCCCGGTGCGTCCGACCAGGCCAAGCATGCCGTTCATGTCCGTCCACCCTTTGCCGCTCACCGCAGGTGCGCCCATGGCGCCGCGGTGTTGCCTACGTCAGGAAATGTCTGCTCGGTGTGTGGTGGCGTGCGGCCCATGGCCGCACGCCACACGGTCAGCCCTCGCCGGGCACGTCGGGCACTTCGGTCGGCATGCCGTCCATCTCGCTTGCGATCCGGCTGACCTGCGTGTCACTGAGCGCACCCTGGATCGTCCACACGTCGTCGATCGCGCCGGGCCAGTAGTCCCCGAAGGAACCATGGCCCTTGTCCCGTCCGAGCTGCAGGGACTTCAGTGCCCTGAAAGAGATGACGTTCTCCGCCCAGGGGACCGCTTCGATGCAGGCCGCGTCGTCGGCCTGTCCGTCGTCGTTGCCGTCGATACAGGCAGCTTCGCCAAGCTGCCCGTTGACGTAGATTCGTGCCTGTTTGGCGAAGCCGTCGTAGACGATCGCGATGTGATTCCAGTCCGTGACGCTGTTGAAGGACTGCGCGTTACCGGCCCAGTCAAGCTCTGCGTCCACCGTGTCCGCCCGCGGCATTGCCAGAGTCCAAAAGCCCTCCGCTGTGGGGTCCTTGGGATTGGGGATGAAGCCGCTGACGAAGCTGCTGGTATTGGTTCCTTCGGCACTGACCAGCGCCGAAGGACGGGACGGTACCGACGCCGCCTGGACCCACGCCGTCACCGTGAAGCTCTCACTCGTGTCGAACGGCAGGGCGCTGGAGGCATAGTCCTGCTGCTTTCCGTCCAGGACCAGACCGCCCTCACCCAGGAAGCCCGCACCAGGTACCTGCTTCGCGCTGCCTCCCAGCAACATGGCCGGCCCCCGCGCAACGGAGTTGGCCCCCGGATCAGCCGCCTGGTCGAACTGCCAGCGGCCGGTCAGGACCGGTCGACGCTGCACGAGCTGGTGGATTTCCCCCTCGGACACCGGGCGGTCGAAGGCACGCACGTCATCGATCTGACCGGTGAGGTAGTCCGTGTACGCGCCCCGGTAGAGAGCCCGACCGATCTGCAGGGCACCGTCGCCGTACCAGGACTGCGACGCCGCGGTGCTGCCCTGCAGGATGCCGTTGACGTACAGGCTCACGGTGTTATCGATCGTGTCGTGCACGGCGGCCAGGTGCGCCCACTTGCCGATGGTCACCTTCTGCTTCGAGGCGATGCGCTGTTGGGTGACGTTGCCGTCGGTGGCGTCCTTGCTGGCCAACCGGGCACTCCACACCCCACCGGAGGCCTCGTACGACAGGTAGAAGGCGCTGAGGAAGCTGCCGTCCTGCGCGACGACGGTCTGGTTGCGGGTGGCGTCGGTGACCCGGGCCCAGGCGGTGACCGCATAGGACCGCTCGGTGTTGAAGTGCGCCGCGTCCACCGAGGCGTGGTCGTCCTTGCCGTCCAGGGCCAGGGCGTTGCCCGCCACTCCTGCTGTGCCGGGTTCGGCACCGCCGTGCAGGACGGCTTCCAGGACCTCGCCGTGCGCGGTCACCTGCTGCGCCGCGGCCGGCTCGTCGAGCGGGAAGACCGCGCGGGCCGGCCGCCCGGGGCCATGGATGCGCTCCTTGTTGTACAGCCGGGTGACCTCACCGGCGGAGACGGACTTGTCGAAGATCTGCACCTCGTCGATGGACCCGGGGAAGAAGGAGCCGGACGTACCCCCGTAGGAACCGGCACCCAGCTGCAGGCCGCGGCGGGCGTTCCACGCGGTGGTGTACGGCGTCTGGCCGGCCAGCTTGCCGTCGACGTAGAGCTGAAGCACCTTGGCGGTGCTGTCGTAGGCACCCACCAGATGGGTCCATGCGTTGGCGGTGACACCGCCGGGCTGGGCGGCCATCGCGCGGGCGATGCCGGCGTCGGGGCTGTCGGCGGTGTACTGGTTGAACACCCACCGCTTGAGGTCGGAGGAGTAGTACAGCTCGAAGCCCGGCCGGTTGTTGCCCGGCTGGGTGGCAACGATCGCCGGATGGTCGGGGATCTCCCGTGGGCGGACCCAGGCGGAGACGGAGAAGCCGCGGGAGGTGTCGACGACGGGGATGTCGGTGGCCGCGTAGCCATCGGTGCCGTTGAGGGACAGGGCAGTGCCTGCCACCCCGTCCGCACCGGGTGTGGCGCCGCCGTGGAGGTCGGCGGTCCGTGCCGGGGTGGAACCCTTCGCCTCGGTGGCGCCGGCCGGCTCGTCGAACTGCCAGGTGGCGCGCTCGGGCTGGCCGGCCTTGACACGGAACCGGTAGGTGCGGATCTCACTGTTGTTGCCGGCCGCGTCGAAGGCCTGGACGGTGACGAAGTTCAGCCCGGGCTTCTCCGGTTGGACCGAGATGTTCCGCGCCGCGCCGGCACTGGTCGTGACCGTGTTCCTGCTGGACGGGTCGCCGTTGATGCCGTACACGTAGCGGTTCACGTCACGATGACTGTCCGCGACGGTGAAGGTGCCGTACTGGCCGACCCCGTCGTACCAGGGATCGTCCGGGTTCTCGGGGTCGGAGGTGGGATACTCCCCTGAGCTGATCGTGGGGGCCGCGGGCACTTTGGTGTCGAGGACGAAGTAGCACGCCTCGGCTGACCCGGTGAACGACCATGGGGAGTACTGCGCGCCGTCGTAGGTCCGCACGGCCCAGCTCACCGTTTTGTTTGTCGGAATCGAGGCGGGCAGGCTGACGATGAAGTCCCGGCCGGACTGCTTCGCTGTGGTCAGTCCCGGCTTCCACCGTGCGGTGGTGCCCTTGCCGTCTCCGGAGTCCCAGCTGGCCTGGAACTGGACCTGAATCCTGTCGTGATCCGGGTCGGTGATGTGGGTGGCGTGGATCTTGCCCCGGGTGCGGATCCGAGCGGGAGCCCCGGACTTCTTGCAGGTGCCGCCGTACTCCATCGTCAGCTGCGAGGGCCTCACCTGCGGCGGCGGCCGGTTGTACGTCACCCGCAGATACGCCTTGTCCGAGAACCTCTTCCACGCGTATCCGTCGCTCTCGCTGCCGGCCTTCAGCCCGAACGTCAGCGTCGGCCATTTGCTGTCCGCCGCCTGCTGCACCGCCGACCTGACGTTGAACTCGCCGTCCTTGGCCGCACACCCCTCATAGCCGTACGAGAAGCTGTCCGAGGACAGGTGCTTTTGCCAGAATCCGGACTCGTTCTGCGAATTCCAGGTCGTCGAGGAGGAGATGGCCTTGGTCCGCCACAGCTCGACCTCTCGCTTGCTGCAGGAGGCAGACCAGGTGTTGCGGACCACGAACTCCGCCGACAGGATCGACTTGCCGGCGAAGGAGGAAGTCGGCACCTGGTAGAAGAGCCGCTTCGTGTCGTTGGGCTGGCAGTAGTTCCAGTTGCAGTAGCCCATGCCTGCGTCATGATCGCCGTTGAACTTCCACTGCGGGGACGACGCCCAGTATTTCGACGCCATCGTCCACGACGTTGCCCGCGGAGTGGACCACTGAGGGTCGATGAAGACGGGGTAGACAGTGTCCTTGCCCTTGAGGACCTCGGCGTCGGGTTTGAGGACGACCTGGTCTTGGCCCGCAGGGACGTCCACCCCCACAGGTGCGAGCTTGCCCGACTCACCGGCCGAGGGCTCATCACCCTCGGCACCGTCCGCGCCGGAACGGCTCGCCTTCCCAGCGGCCTTCCGGGACTTGAGCGTCTTGTGGGAAGCGCTGGCACCGGTGCCCGTGCTGGAGTCCCACATCAGCGGCGTCGGCGCCTCGAATACCGACGAGCCGGCGCCTTGGTCAACCGCGTTCAGACCACCGGCAGCGGTCTCCATGACGTCCACGCCGTCCGCCGCCAGCTTCAGCCGAAGCTGCCCGAGTTCGGGACTGCCGGCGGCCTGAGCCGATTTGACGATCAGCAGCTGGGTGAATCCGTCCGCCTGCGCACCCATCCGCAGGTCCACACCGGGCAGTACGTCGCGATACGTGGCCAATGCGCCGTCGAGCACCGGAGCGGGCAGCGGCCCCGGCCAGGACAGTGCCAGCTCGCGTCCCGCCTTGCGCATCGTCACCAGTGGTTTGTCGCCGCCGCCGGAGAACGCCAGGCCTACGGCCGTAGCTTTCGGCGCTACCGTCCCATTGCTCTGCCTGGCCAGGTCGGTGTCGATGTCCTTCCACTGTCCCGACACCCTGGTGCGGACAGGACGCAGGTACTGCCGGGCCTGGAGCTTGCCCTCCGCCGTGGCCACGACATCGGCCGACTCGCCGCGCAGCGAAGCGACTTCGACTTCCCGCCCTGTGCGCTTGGCCTGCTCCAGGGCGGCATCCTCGGTAGGGGCCTGGCCGTCCGACTCGTGTGCCGCGGCGGTGGTCGTTGCGCCTTCCGACGGGCGAGTCGCGGCCCAGGCGGAGTGGCCGAGGATCGCGGGCAGCAGGCTTGCTGTCAGCAGCCCGCCCATCCCCGCCGATAACACCCGATGAAAGCGTCTTCGACGCACCGAGACAGGCATCCCCGTCATCCCCCGCCCACAAAAATGAAGATTCCATGAAGAAGTTGTGGGCGGGAACGTATACGCAAGTGCGTTCGCCTGGATACCTCCATAAAGCGGCATTTATGGAGTGGAACCGGCATTCCGGCTCAGAAAGCCACGTGACAGCCATCACTACGCTACGGGGTTGTATGACTTCAAGCCGTATTCGGAGCGAGAATGCGCCAGCATGACGGCGCCCCAGGGCCGGGCGGTAGGCAATGCACTTCTGCGGCAAGTTGAGCGCCTGACACAGCTTGTCCGGCAGGGCCGCACGTGCAGTCATTGTCGGACGGCAGTAACAGGGGCGGCGTCATCGGCTGGGTTCGACTCAGCAGCTCAGAGAAGAGCCACTCGGGGGAGTGGCAAGTCATACCGCAGCACCAATACCCCTCTGCCGCGGAGGTTTGCTGACCACATAGCCTCATGGTGGTTGAGGGGTGGGTGTGGAAGAGCCGGTCTTCGAATCCGTCAGGTACAGCGCTCCATGCGTGGACTGTGGTGCATGGCTGGAGTGCTGGGGCGTCCACTGCCTGGTCGGTGGCTCGTTGCGGTGGGACGTGGAGTCCGTGTGTTCGGCATGCGGGCAGGCGACGGCTGACTGCGGCCAGGGCCTCCCTGCCCGGCTGCGGGATCGGCTGCTCGCCGACCATGGGCCGGCTACGTTGCGCCTGCCGAATGCGTCGGCGGTGCGTGTCACTGTCATGCGGGTCCTGCGCGCTGAACTCGGCCTTGGCCTGACGGAGGTCAAGTCTGTCGCGGGCCAGGTGTTGGAAGGGGCCTACTCAGGAACGCTGCCCGAGGTGGAGTACCTCGCCCGCAAGCTGCGTGGAGCCGGAGTCGACGCAGTAGCTGCCCGCCCGGATGCCGGCTGAGGCGGTCGACCAGCCCGTGTGCCTGGACGGCGTAGCCGCCGGTGATGACCAGGGGGTAGGGGGTGCCGATGGTGAGAACGTCGGCCAGGAGCCAGCGGTGGAGTGCGCTGAGGTTCACGCGGCTGCGGACATTCCGCCGGCCAGAGCGGGGAAGGCCGCTTCCCGCACCTCGCGGATGCGCCGGCTGGGTGCGCGCCACGGGCCACTGCGAGACGAGCAAGCCCCCGTCGAGCAGCGAGGTCAGGCGTCGGGCTGCCCCTCCGCCAGGACGGTCCGGTAGCACTATGCGCTGACCTGCACGGTCCAGACTGTAGGTCCGCAGGCCCGACCACGCGATGTGCAGCGGCAGCACGCCGCCCTCATCTAGCGTTGACAAGCAAATTCCCTGGTGAGGGGCATACGTACAGTTAAGGCACGTTAGGTAAGTCATCCACCTCTGATCAGCCCTTGCCGAGCACTCGAGGCGGCAGGCCTACCCCGAAGCCATCGAACAGGCGGTGCGCGGTCACAGGGCTGCCCACGTGCGGACTCCGCCCGGTGCGGCCGCCGCTCGGACGCGGACAGTGAATACGGGTGCGGTGCGCGGCCATTGCGGTGGAATGAGCACTACCGCAATTCCCCGGCCACTTCCAAGCGCAATCCGGCCAGCGCGGAATCTGGCCTGATCGCCGTCGAACAAATCTACCGAAATTGACGGGGACTCAGGCCGCGGGCAGCCTTTGCGATGAAAAACTCAGCACTGAGAGAGCGAGGTCGAGAGTGGTAGACGGGAACGGAAAAGCCGCCGACGAGCCGTACGTAATCCGCGGCCGGGGCAAGGACAAGGCCCCCGCAGGCGCCTTCGCGTTATTCGCCGACGTCAACTACAACGTGGGCGGACCGCGGGACAAGATTCTCGTCATTCCGGCCAAGGGCACGGCGAACAACTTCAGCGATTACGGATTCGACCAGAGCGACGACGGCGTGAGCGCCGTCGTCAACAACACCGACAACGACAACATCCTCTTCACGCGCACCAATCAGGGCGGCAGCCAGCTGCCCGTCAAGGCCGGCACGTCGATCGACGACATGACGAAGATCCCTCTGGCGGGCAGCCCGACCGGCACGTGGAACGACCAGGCCCAGTCCGCCCTCGCCTTCGCTCAGCCGGTGCCGCTCCCGGTCTTCACCGCCCCTACGGCCGGCGCGCCGACCGAGAACCGCCGCCAGCCAGTCCAGGGCACAGCCGCCCCCGACGTGCAGCAGGTGCTGCTCTACGAGGGTGCCAAGCAGCTGGGCACTTGCCCGGTCAAGGGCAACAAGTGGGAGTACACCCCGGACGCTGACTGGCCGCTCGGGCAGCACGATCTCGCCGCCGTGGCCGTGCGCGACGACGTGACCTCGGGCAAGGTGTATCTGCGCTTCTACGCCACGCTCCCGAACCCCGTCGTGGACGTCAGGTCGCCCCAGAACGGCGCGGAAGTCGACCCCGGAGCCTCGATCGACGGCGTCGCCTTCAACGCCGATTCGGTTACCCTCACCGAGGGCGGCACCAAGCTCGGCAGCGCCAAGGTGAACGGTCAGAACTGGTCCTTCTCCCACGAAGGCGGATGGAGCCTGGGCAGTCACACGGTGACAGCGAAGGCCGTGCGCGGCAGCCAAGAATCGGAACCGGACACGGTCACTTTCACTGCGGCGAAGAAGAACCTCACCGTCGATTACAAATTCAACTCCAGCTGGCAGGACTGGGAAACACAGAAGTACATCTACTCCTATGACATCACCATGCACGCCGGCGAATCCAATGTGAAGCATTGGAACGTCGGGTTCGGCCAGCTTCCGGTCGGATCGGTGCTGTACAAGGAGTTCACCAGCACGTTCTGGGGAATGATCATCGACGACGGATCCAACGGGGACGTCCTCCTCGGCTCGCCCCCCGAGGGCAGCCACGTAGTCCCCAAGGGCGGCAAGCTGGTCATCCGCGTCCTCGTGCTCTACCCGACGCAGGACGACGCGCACAAGCAGCTCTACGGCCTCTTCGCCAAGTCGCTGTCCGAGTAGGGGCGACCGCCGCCGGGTCTGGCGGCGCCCCCTGGGCGCTGCCAGACCCTTTCGCAGGGGCAGTCGATCCGCTGCGCCGCCCGCCCGTCGGCCGTACGTCCTCGGTCCGCGCCGACCGGCCGTCCTCGCGACCCACGACGTCGTTCGCCCCGTGCCGAAGCAGCTCGAAGCCCGGACACGCCCGCGTCCAGGAGGGGGACTGCGCGGGCCAGCCGACAAGGCATCTGAGGCTGTTGAGCTGGCGAACGCGGCCCTTGTTCACGTGATTCTTCCGGGCACAAGAGACTCAGGCCGCCGCCCTGCGGATACCTGAGCGCCAGCCGGGCAGCGTTCGGCCCCGGCGGCCGGCTCCCCGCAGCAGCATTCGGGTAAATCGAAAGCAAGGTGCTCCAGGCGTGCGGGAAGCTCGACCCGCACAGGCCGTCCGACCTGCTGAACCTGGTGCACCGGATGGAAGCCATCGGCGGCTTCTACGACTTCCTCCCCGACTCCGCGGCTGCCGACGACGACCCCACCCAACTCAGCCTCCGGTGCTGCTCCTCTCCGACCAGGCCACACCCGCGATCCGGGACTGACCAGCTCCCGCACCAACCAGGTCTCGCCAACGAGCACCACGCAAGACACAGCGCCGTACCGTCGTACAGAGAAAGCCGAACCAGCTCGGGGTGACGATGAAGGACCAGCACGGCCAAGCGGGCCGCCTGCGAGTACACACCGGTGCTGAACCTCCCGACGAGGCGGAGATGGGGCAGACCGGGGCGCGGTCAGCTGAGCTGCGATCCGCGCTTGACGGCATCCGCAACATCCGCAACCTCACCAACCTCGGATCCGACCCGGGTGCGCGCCCTGCCGAGTGGGAGCAGCGTCGGCTGCTGCGCACGGTGAGCCTGCTGTTGGAAGCTGAAGGCCTTCCCCCGTCGGCCGTCGATCGGGCCGGCGAGGCGGCGCGGACCGGGTACCGCACCAGCGAAGGCGGCCAGGCCGGGCAGGTCCAGGTGCGCTGGGTGGGACCGCGGGGGAGTGGCGCTCGCTACCAGGAACAGGAGCAGCTCCAGCGCTGCCAGGCGGTGCTGCGCAGCTGGGGCTTCGAGACTGTGGAGGTCCGTGGCCCCGGCGGCCGCCGCTACCTGGAGGTCGAGGCCGGGCTTGGTTGAAGGCGGTCCACGAGAATGCGTCCGGTGCGCGCTACTGCCTCCGACAGGCCGGTCTCACCGTTCCCGGGGACGCGGCTGCGTTGATGTCCTTCGACGAGCACCGCCACATCGCGACGCGCCCGCCACGCTCATAACATCGTTGGCAGAGCCCGCCTCCGATGGGCGGGAAGAGGCCGGGCGCACTGTCCTTCGCACGTCGGTGCGCTCCGGCCGCCCAACACCGCCCAGCCCCGGCACCGAGCCGGGCTGGGCTCTTTGCGGCCGCGCCGGAGTGGAGTGCCAGGATAGGCCCCGGTCCCGTGATGGGACGCATACGGCCGGGGCCACACCGCTATGTTCACCAAGTCGCATCTCTTCGGCACGGTGGGTGCTCCCCGGGGCCGAGAAGACGTTGGTCAGCCAACCATGTGGAACCGAAGACGGCTGCTGAGCGTGCTTGCAAGGCGAACGCGTCTGGGTCCCGGGCGTCCGGCTACCGGCGGGATGTCGTCGACCAGGGCGAGGGGCTGTCCTGACCGCTCTCGCCCTGGCCGCGGCCGCGGTCTACTTCCTCGCCAGCGCCTAACGGACGCACCTGGCAGGGCTGCTGGGTGAGGAGGCTCCCGAGAATGTCGGGGAGCGGGGGTTGGCGCGCACGCGCTATCGGCGGGGACATACACGGCCGAGAACACGCCGCAGGTGGAGGACGACCCGCAGCGTGTGCGCTGTCGGCGGTGTCGATCCAGAACGTGCCGGGGGTGGCCCCCAAGAAGGTCTCAGGCGCATTTGTCAGGTCGTCGTCCCAGCTGCCGTCCTTGGGCGGCTCGTAGTCCCCCAGCCGCACGACGCGCTGCCATCCGTCGCCGATCCACGCTTCGATGTGTAAGAGGTGCATGGCGAACAGGCCCCCCAGTGCAGGCTGACGGGAAACACGGCCGGCCGTGCAGTTTGAGGTTGAGCCAGCCTACTTCGAGTCGGCGACGAACGTACCCATGCCCAGCGCGATGCTGACTCCCCCCGCTGACGCACTCGTAGGTTTGCGGAGCCTCTCTCACGGCTCGATGCACGCCAAGCCGCAACGAGAAGACGACGGCAGGGCACCACCCGCTCCAACAGGCTGACGCTTGTCGGCCTGCCCGAGAAAATTTGCGCGTTCGTGCGTCAGCGCGGGCCGTTCTGCGTCACCCCTTGCGCTTCCAACCAGCGCCGAGCGTGTTCCGCGTCCTTGATGTTCGCCAACCGAGTATGCGCCCACGTTCCTCGGCGCGGAGCGCCGGGCGCCGCGCCCCCTCGGGTCCACGACTGGCGCAGACACACCCCCGGCACGGCCTGTGCGGTGCCCGGCGCGGCTGCCAGGCTGGGCGGACAACGGTTCCCTAGACCTCTGGAGCGGAAACGTGCAATCCCCTTTGACCGCGGGGCAGCTGGAGATCTGGATATCGCAGGTGCTCGAACCGAGCAGTCCGGTCTACAACGTGGGTGACTACTACGAAATCACCGGCGCCGTCGACGCGAAGCTCCTCGAAGCGGCCGCCCGCACCGCCGTGGACGAAGCAGGATCGCTCGGCGCACGGTTCCTCGTCGCCACCGACGGGACGCCCTACCAGGAACTGGGGCCCGCGGAATGGTCCTTCGAGGTCCTCGACATGAGTGAGCGGCCCGACCCCGACGCGGCGGCGGTGGCCTGGATGCGTGCCGAGATGGCCCGCCCGGTCGACCTGACCTGCGGTTCTCTGCTGGCCGGTGCGCTGATCAAGGTATCGAGGGACCGCCACTTCTGGTATCGCCGTTTCCACCACATCATCACGGACGGCCATGGAACTGCCGCCGTTGCCCGCAGGACCGCGGCCCTCTACCACTCGATGCACACCGGTTCCCCTCGCGAACCCAACCCCTTCGCGCCGGTCACGGCCGCCGTCGAGCACGACCGCGCCTACCGGGCCGGCCGGATGTATGCGGCCGACCGGGAGTTCTGGGAGAAGGTCGCGCTCGACTGGCCGGCCACCGGCCGGCTCCGGGCGGACGCTCCGCCCGCACCTGTCACCTTGCAGTACAGCCACCATCTGCCACGGCAGGTGGTCGACGCCGTCCGAGCCCGGAGCGAGCGGCTGGAGGTGTCCACCGCGCGCTTCCTGATCACCGCCGCCGCCCTCTATCTGTGGCAGCTCACCGACGCCGACGAGGTGACCTTCGGCTGCTCCGCGACGAGCCGGCCCACCCGCCTGCTGCGCAATGTCGTCGCCCCGATGGCGAACCTCCTGCCGTTCCGGGTGCCCGTGGAGCCGGAGCGGTCGGTGACCGACGCTTTCCAGCGGACGGACCGCCAGATCGGGCAGGCGCTGCGCCACCACCGTTACCGCTACGAGGAGTTCCGGCGCACGCTCGCCGCGGGCCCGGAACAGCACAGCGTCGGACCGGTGGTGAACATTGTCAACTTCGACCGCGATCTGCGCTTCGGATCGGCCACCGGCGTGGTGCGCACACTGGTCACCGGGCCCATCCCGGACCTCGGCCTGTACTTCGACGTGCACTCCGAGGACGCCGGCACCAGCGTGTGCGTGGAAGCGAACCCCGCCAACTACACGGCGGAGGAAGCAGCCCGGCACGCCGAGGGCCTCGGCGGGCTCGTACGCGAACTGGCCGGTGTGGATCCGGGCGTCCCCGTACGAGCCCTGCGCCGGCTCCGGTGACGTGCGGGCGATCCCCGGCTTACTCCCGGTCCCGCGCCGCGGCATGCAGCCGCCCGAGCACATACCCCGCCTGGAACCGGCTCTTCGCGTTGACCGCCTTCATGATTTCCGAGGCGTGGCGCTGACAGCTGCGTACGGACATCCCCAGACGCCGCGCGATCGACTTGTCCTCCAGTCCCTCCGACAGCATGGCGACGATCGACTCCTGGATCTCGCCGGAGATCCGGACGGCAGCGGCCGAGTCGAAACTGACCGGGAAGAGCGAGGCATCGCGCCACAGACAGTCGAAGAACACCCGTATGTAGTGGACGATATGCGGCTCGCGCACCAGCAGGGCCGCCTCGGGGTCGTCCCGCAGCCCCAGCAGGGCCACGCGGTGGTCGAAGACGAGCAGCCGGCACAGGCCGTCGGTCCGCGTCCGCACCTCCGCTCCGAGGTTCATCACACGCCGGACGTGGTCGATCGTCGGCTGGTCGTAGCGGGCGGGATGCTGGTAGAGGGTGCGCATCTGGACGCCGCGCGTGAGCATCCGCCGGTCCCGCTCATCCGCCTCCTGGAGCGCGCGGGCGGAACGGGCACCGCCCGGCTGGGCGGTGAGCACCTCCTGCCGGGCGCCGATCGTCAACTCCTCGATGGTCTCCTGGACGGTCCTCAGGTCGGTGAGCAGCTCGATCGGCTCGGCGTCCGAACGACGCGCCCGCCCCGACTCGTAGGCAGGGAGCAGCGATGCGAACGTCTCCCGGAGCCGCTCGATCTCCTCATAGCGCTCCCGCACATGGCGCTCCAAGGGACGCAGCAACCGGTCCGCGGCGGTCCGGGGCGGCACCACGGTCAACCGGTCGGCTGCTCCTTCGGCGCGGCAGAGTAATCGCATTTCCACGAGTTCCTTTACCGCTCGTTCCGCGTCCGCACTGTCGAGTCCCACGGCGGTGAGTTCCTCGATGCCGCATACGGCGCGCTGCGCGGCGTAACCGAATACGCGCGACGCTTCCTCGCTGAGCTCAATTCGCCCCAGTGGTTCTGACGTATTCATCATCCCTCAGCCCCATCAGAGATATCCCCCGATCGGAAGGCACGCTAGACATGCTTGATCAACAGCCAGTCAACATGGAGCAGACGGGCACCTCCCCGTGCCGGTGAAGACCGGGCACCGGGAGGCAGGCAGCGCGGGCGGCGGACTGTTACGCCGGCACCGGGACTTCCGGCAGCTGTGGTATGGGGAGACCGCGGGCAAGTTCGGCGTGTCCGTCACGGGTGTGCTGCTGCCGCTGGCCGCCGTCTCCGTGCTGCATGCCGGAACCTTCGCGGTGAGCCTGCTCAACGCCGCGACCTGGCTGCCCTGGCTCGTCATCGGGCTGCCCGCCGGAGTCTGGGTGGACCGGCTGCGCCGCCGCACGGTCATGCTGGTCTGCGACGCCGTCTCGTGCGCCCTGTTCCTGAGCGTCCCAATTGCCGCATGGTGCGGTGTGCTCGGCATCGGCCAACTGCTGTTGGTCGCCCTGCTGGTGGGCTCGGCGGCCGTCTTCTTCCAGACTGCGTACACCGCCTACCTCCCCACCCTGCTCAGCGCCCCGGACCAGGCCGAGGGGAACGCGAAGCTGCACGGGAGCGCCGCCGCGGCGCAGATCGCCGGTGTGGGATCCGGAGGCCTGATCGCACAGGCCGCCGGCGCGGTCGACGGCATGCTGACGAACGCGGCGACCTTCCTCATCTCCTTCCTGTGCGTAGGCCGCATCCGGCACCGCGAGCCGCCGGCAGCGGCCTCCCGGCCAGGACGCCGCGCGCCGCTGCTCGGGGACGTACGGGAGGGGGTGCGGCTGGTCGCCCACGATCCCTATCTGCGCAGCCTCACTCTCTTCGGAGCTGCCTCGAACCTCGCTCTGGGGGGCTGTCAGGCCCTGCTCGTCGTCTTCCTGGTGCGGGACATCGGTCTGTCCTCCGGTGCGGTGGGGGCGCTGGTGGGTCTCGGCGGCGCAGGGGGCGTCCTGGGCGCGCTGCTGGTGCGCCGGGGCGCGGCCCGGCTCGGCACTGCTCGGGCCCTGCTCCTGTTCGAGCTGGGTGTGCCCGCCCTCGCCCCGCTGATGGCGCTCACCCGTGACGGCGCCGGACTGGCGTTCTTCGTCGTCGGCTACGGCGCTGCCGCACTCGGCGTGGTGGCGGGAAACATCATCAAGGCAGGCTTCATCCAGGGGTATTGCCCCTCCGGTGTCCTCGGCCGGGTGACTGCCTGCTCGGCGTTCCTCAACTACGGAACCCTGCCGCTGGGCGCGCTACTCGCAGGTGGCCTCGGCACGCTGGTGGGGGTGAGGGCGACGATGTGGCTGCTGACCGCAGGCATGCCGCTGGCGGCGTTGATCCTGGTGTGGTCCCCGATCCGCTCCCGCCGCGACCTGCCCGCGCGCGAGGCCGAACTGAGCTGAACCGGACGAAGGCCGTGCCCCTCTTGCGTGCTCGCCAGGGCTCGTCTGGGTTCGTTCCCACCCGTCCACGCCGTGCCGACGGGGCGCCGGCCGCTCCGGACCCGCATCCACGGATGCCCCTTTTGTCCCCTCTCCTTTATGCGACAGGCATGAACACCCTCCCCGAACGCTCTTGGTGCACGCCTTTCCCGATGACAACGTGAAGCGGGTCGGCACGGCCCGAAAATGCGACCGGCACCCGGGGCCCGGAGCCCGAGCAATTCCGCAGCGCATTTCGGCAGAACGTCGCGTGCTCAGTACGCGGGACGGACCGAGCCGGGTGCGGTGCACCGAGCCGAGTCCGGTGCCGATTCGACGTATCGCACCGATTCCACTTGCCGCGCCGATTCCCCCCGCCGGAACCGTCCACCCCTTCCGCATGACGTGAAAGGAATTCCATGCTTTCGCTCTCCGACCCCGCGCAGCACATGCCCCAGCCGTCCGGGACCCGGAACGACACCGGATGGGGGTGACCTCCCCCGGTCAGCATCCGAGGACAACCGTCAGCAACCACACGAGAGGCAGCGCCCAACCATGAGCTCTTCCCGGTCCGCAACCGCGGGACCCCCCGTCTGGACCCTCGAACCCGGTAAGCCGGCGATGGCACACGTCCCCCGCTTCGCCGACGCCGCCGAAGCAGCCGAGTGGCTCGGTTCGGTCCACGCGGAGCTGCGCACGGCACTGCACCGGCACGGTGCGGTCTACCTGCGGGGCCTCCCGGTCCGTGACGTCGAGGACTTCGCGACGGTACGCGACGTACTGGTGCCCCGCCGCACTCCCTACCGCGAGAAGGCCACCCCCCGCAGCAGCTACGGAAACGACGTCTACTCCTCCACCGACCTCCCGCCCAACCAGCCGATCCGTATGCACAACGAGAACAGCTACACCCTGACCTTCCCCGGTCTGCTGCTGTTCTCCTGCCTGACGGCGCCGGAGGAGGGCGGAGCGACACCGGTCGCCGACTGCCGCGAAGTGCTCCGCCGGATACCCACTCCGCTCGTCGAGCGGATGCGCTCGGCCGGCTGGTTGCTGACCCGCAACTACTCCGATCACATCTCCCTGGACTGGCGCACCGCGTTCGCCGCCGACACCCGGGAGGGGGCCGAGAAGTACTGCGCGGACAACCTCATCTCCTGCGAATGGGACGCCTCGGGCGGACTGCGTACCCGGCAACTGCGGCCCGGGATCATCCGGCATCCGCAGACGGGGGAGGAGGTCTGGTTCAACCACATGGCGTTCTGGAACTCCTGGTCGCTGGACGAGGAGATCCGAGAGGCGCTGCTTGACGAATTCGGGCCGGACGGCCTGCCCTTCGAGACCGGCCTCGGCGACGGCGTGCCGCTGAGCCGCGACGAACTCGACGCCATCAACGCCGCCTACGAGGGCGCGACGGTGCGCGAGACCTGGCAGCCGGGCGATGTGCTGCTCGTCGACAACGTGCTGGCCACCCATGGCCGCGACCCCTTCCGCGGCGACCGTCGCATCGTCGTCGCGATGGGCGAACCCGTCGACCTCGCGGGCTGTCGGCCCACCGTGCCGCCCGCCCCGGGAGAGGAGCGGGCGGCATGACCGAGATCCTCGAAGACCCCCGCCACACCGCACCGGACCACACCGTCGATCTGCTGACCCGCTTCCAGCAGGCCGTCGCGGCGGCCCCGGACCGGATCGCGGTCAGCCATCACGGTGCGCTCACCTTCGCCGAACTCGACCGGCACACCGCCCGGTTGGCGGGAGTGCTGGCCGGCCACGGCGCCGCGCCCGGCCGGCGGATCGGGATCAGCCTGCCCCGGGGTACCGACCTCGTCGTCGCGCTGCTCGCCGTCTGGCGGACCGGCGCCGCTTACGTACCGCTCGACCCCGCATATCCGCAGGAACGCCTGCACGCGATGGTGCGCGACGCGGGCATCGACGTGGTGCTGACCGGCGGAAGCGACGGCCCGGTGTGGCCGGAAGGTGTCCGCACCCTTCCGGTCGCACCCCCTCCGGAGGCCCCGGAGCACACTCCGGCACCGCCCGTACCGGTCTCCGCTCAGACCCCGGCGTACGTCATCTACACCTCCGGCTCCACGGGCGTACCGAAGGGCGTCGAATCCACCCGGGGCGCGGTGGCGGCACTGGTCGCCGGGCTGGAAGAGGCGGGTCTCTACGACCAGCGGCACCGGGTCGTCGCCTGGAACGCCAGCGTCTCCTTCGACGCCTCGGTCCAGCAGTGGGCACGGGTGTGCCGGGGCGACACCGTGGTCGTCCTGGGGGAGGCGGAGCGCACCGACCCGGCCCTGCTGCGGGCAGTCCTGGACGAGCACGGGGTGCACGACCTCGACCTGACCCCGTCGCACTGGCCCCTGCTCCGCGACGACCTGCTCGTACGCTCCACCGAGGGGCGACCGCTCCGGCTGTTCATGGGCGGCGAGCCGGTACCGGAGGGCACCTGGCGGGAGCTGGCGGCCGCACACGACGCCCGGCGTCTCGAAGCGGTCAATCTCTACGGCCCCACCGAGTGCACGGTGGACGTCACCGCTGCCTGGATCGAGGACTCCGCTCCGCACATCGGACGTCCTCTGCCGGGAGTAAGGTGCCACGTCCTCGACACCGCGCTGCGGCCGGTGCCGTTCGGCGAGGAGGGCGAGCTCTACCTCGCCGGACGGCAGCTGGCCGTCGGCTATGTGAACCGGCCCGCGCTCACCGCCACGCGGTTCGTCGCTGACCCGTTCGCCGCCGACGGCACGCGGATGTACCGCACCGGAGACCTGGTGCGCCGGCGCCCCGACAACTCACTGGAATACCGCGGACGCAGCGACCGTCAGGTCAAACTCCGCGGATACCGCGTGGAGTTGGGCGACATCGAGGCCGCACTGACCACCCATCCGGGCGTGGCGGCCGCCGTGGTCACCCTGCACAGCGGCACGGCCGCGGGCGAACAGCTCGCCGCGTACTACGTCGCGGCGACTGGTGCCGTGGGCGACACGCCTGCCACCGGCACACCCACTCCCGGGACGCTCCGCGCGCATCTGGCCGCCGTCCTGCCGCAGTTCATGCTCCCGACCACCTACCTCGCACTCGACGCGATACCGCTGACCGTGAACGGCAAGGTCGACCTCGCCGCCCTGCCCGCGCCCGAACCGGCCTCGGCGGCCCCGGAGAGCGCTCCGGAGGGCGAGGCCGAGACGCTGATCGCGGCCGTATGGTCCGAGGTCCTCGGCCGTGAGCACATCAGGGCCGACGACGACTTCTTCGCCATGGGCGGCCATTCGCTGATCGCCCTGCGTGTCGTGGCCCGGCTGAAGAAGCAGCTGGGGGTCGCCATGTCGGCCCGCGAGGTCTACCGCCATCCGCGGCTCAGGGACCTGGCGCGGCACGTCGAGAGCCTGCGCACCGGCCGCTGACGGTCCGGCATCCCCCTCCCGCGGCCACCGCGCACCTCCTGCGCCACCGTCACCGAGTCGCCTCCGCGGATACCGCGATCCGCCACCACAGAGACGGCACAGAGACACCAAAGAAGCACCACAGAGCCCCCACACAGACAGGGAGATGGCCACGATGGCCGGACCTCAGGACACCACCGTCATCCCGATCAAACCACCGGACCGCCACACCGTCCGCACGCTCCTCTGCCTGGGCTTCTGCGGCGGCGGCACCGGGCCTTACCATTCCTGGAGCGACAGCCTGCCCGCCGAGGTGGCCCTCTCCGCCATCTGCTACCCCGGCCGGGAGGGGCGCTTCCTGGAGCCGTACGCGGCCGACTGGGAGGAACTCGCCGCGGATGCCACCACCGCCGTGCTCTCCGCGGTCGACGGGCCGTACGTCCTGTTCGGCCACAGCATGGGCGGATGGATGGCCTTCGACGTCGCAGCCCGGATCGAGGATGCGGCCGGCCCGGCACCGGAGGCGCTGGTCGTCTCCTCGTGCAACGCACCCGACCGCGGACTGACTCCACGGGACATGTTCCCCGCGCGCCAGGACACCGACGCCGAGCTGCTGGACTGGATGCGCACCAACGGCCTGATGCCCGAACACGTCCTGGCGGACCCGGGACTCCAGGAGATGGCCGTGGAGCTCATGCGTGCGGACATCCGGGTCCGTGACACCTTCCGCTGCCGGCCGGGGGCCACGGTAGGCGTCCCGGTCCAGATGCTCTCCGCGACGGACGACGACGTCATCGAGCCGGACGCCGGAAACCAGTGGCGCCGGCTCGCGCGCGGTGCGTACCGCCACGATGTGCTGCCCGGCGGGCACTTCTACACCCCGGAGATCTGGCGGCAGCTGCCGGCCTACATCGCACCGCTCACCGCACCGGCATCACCCGCCGCAGTCTGAGCCCGCCGGACGGGGCCCGTCCGCTCCGCCCCACACGGCCATTCCGCACTGCCCCATCGCGCGCACCGCTCCGTCCCACACCGCTCCGTGCCACCTGAAAGGACATTCCCCGTGACGCACACGCACCCCTTCGAAGACGTCGACGGCACCTATCTCGTCCTGGTCAACCAGTACCACCAGCACTCCCTCTGGCCGTCGCACCTTGCACCTCCCCAGGGCTGGACGGTCACCCGGGGCGCCGACGGATATCAGGCCTGCCTCGACCACATCGAGGAGCACTGGCGCGACCTGTCGCCGCAGCCCGCCACCGGCAACTGACCCATCTCCGTCTCCAAGGGAGGAGCACCATGACGCAAGCGCAAAGCCCCGCGGCCGCGGAGCAGACCGACGCCACAGTCCCGCCCGGGGACGGCCCCGGCGGTGCCGGGAGGGGCGAGCGGGGTCCGCGGTCGGTGCGGGAGGAGGTGTTGTGCCGGCTGTTCGCCCAGGTGCTGGGTGTGCCGACGGTGGGGGTGACGGACAACTTCTTCGCCCTGGGCGGCCATTCGCTCAGGGCCGCCCAGCTCCTGAGCCGGATCCGTTCGGTGCTGGGCGTCGAGCTGGGCGTCCGCGAACTGTTCGGTTCGCCGACCGTGGCGGAGCTGGCGGATCTGCTGGCCGACGGTGCCGCGGCCCGGCCGGCGGTGACGGCGCGGGCGCGGCCTGCGGTGGTGCCGCTGTCGTTCGCGCAGCAGCGGCTGTGGTTCCTGGACCGTCTGGAGCAGAGTCCGACCTATAACGCGCCGTTCGCCTTCCGGGTGCGGGGCCCGGTGGATGTGGACGCCCTCCAGTCCGCCGTCAACGATGTGGTCGGGCGCCATGAGGCGCTGCGCACAGTCTTCCCCGTCCGCGACGACGAGCCTTTCCAGGAGATCCTGGCACCCGAGCATGCGACGGTGAAGGTGGCGGTGGTGCCGTGTGCCGCCGAGGAGCTGGCCTCCCTCTTCCATGACGCGGCGTTCGCCCCCTTCGACCTGGCGGTCGAACTGCCCTTGTGCGCCTCGCTGTTCACGACCGCTCCCGACGAGCACGTACTGCTCTTGACGTTGCATCACATCGCCAGCGACGGCTGGTCGGAAGCTCCGTTGCTGCGCGATCTGTCGGCCGCTTATCGCGCCCGCCTCACCGACAGTGCTCCTGTGTGGGAGGCGCTGGCGGTCCAGTACGCGGATTACACGCTGTGGCAGCGTGAGCTTCTGGCGGAGGTGGGTGGGCAGCAGGCGGAATTCTGGGCCGAGGCGCTCCAGGATCTTCCGCAGGAGCTGGCGCTCCCCACCGACCGGCCGCGGCCCCCGCAGCCCACCCACTCCGGCGGCCTCATACGCTTCGAACTGCCCGCCGACCTGCATGGGCGTCTTGAGTCGCTGGCGCGTGAGCAGGGTGCGACGCTGTTCATGGTGCTTCAGGCGGGGCTGGCGGCGCTGTTGACGCGGCTGGGGGCCGGTACGGACATCCCGTTGGGTACCGCGACGGCGGGCCGAACCGATCAGGCGTTGGACGACATCGTCGGGTTCTTCGTCAATACGCTGGTGCTGCGGACGGACACCTCGGGCAATCCGTCGTTCGGTGAGCTGCTCGCCCGGACACGGGAAGGCGATCTGGCGGCGTTCGCGCACCAGGATCTGCCCTTCGAGCAGCTGGTGGAGAGGCTGAATCCGGACCGGAGCACGGCCCGCCACCCCCTCTTCCAGACCATGCTCGTCCTCCAGAACAACGCCGAAGGCACCCTTGACCTCCCCGGCACCACTATCACCCCCCAACCCCTCGACACCGCCCCCTCCAAATTCGACCTCGGCTGGAGCTTCACGGAGGAGCGGGACGCCGACGAACGCCCCCTGGGCATGTCCGGCATCCTCCAGTTCGCCACCGATCTGTTCGACCGCAGCACCGCGGACACGCTGATCCGCCTCCTCATCCGCGTTCTCGACGCCGCAGTGGACGCACCGGACACTGCCATCGGTTCGCTGGAGATCTTCGCGTCGCGGGCAGAGCAGCGGGCATTGCTGGACCGGACGGCCGAACATCGTCTCCCCGCCCGCCGCGCGTCCGAGCCTGACGGTGCCGCGGGTGCCGCAGCTGCCGGTGCGACGTCCGGGAACGGCCCCGACGGTGCCGAGAGGGGGGAGCGGGGGCCGCGGTCGGCGCGGGAGGAGGTGCTGTGTCAGCTGTTCGCCCAGGTGCTGGGTGTGCCGACGGTGGGCGTGACGGACAACTTCTTCGCCCTGGGCGGCCACTCGCTGCTGGCCACTCGACTGCTGAGCCGGATCCGTTCGGTGCTGGGTGTGGAGCTGGGCGTCAGGGAGTTCTTCGGGTCCCCGACGGCCGCAGGGCTGGCGGATCTGCTGGCCGATGGTGCCGCGGCCCGGCCGGCGGTGACGGCGCGGGCGCGGCCTGCGGTGGTGCCGCTGTCGTTCGCGCAGCAGCGGCTGTGGTTCCTGGACCGTCTGGAGCAGAGTCCGACCTATAACGCGCCGTTCGCCTTCCGGGTGCGGGGCCCGGTGGATGTGGACGCCCTCCAGTCCGCCGTCAACGATGTGGTCGGGCGCCATGAGGCGCTGCGCACAGTCTTCCCCGCCCACGACGGCGAACCGCGCCAGCAGCTGCTCGCCCCCGAAGAGGCCGCCGTCGAGGTCACCGTGGTGCCGTGCTCCGCCGACGAGATCTCCGCCCGCTTCCACGCCGCGGCCTTCACGCCCTTCGACCTCGCCGAGGAACTGCCCCTACGGGTCACGCTGTTCACCGTCGCCCCCGACGACCACCTACTCCTGCTGACCCTGCATCACATCGCCAGCGACGGCTGGTCGTTGGTGCCCCTGCTGCGCGATCTGTCCATGGCCTATCGCGCCCGCCTCACCGACAGTGCTCCTGTGTGGGAGGCGCTGGCGGTCCAGTACGCGGATTACACGCTGTGGCAGCGTGAGCTTCTGGCGGACGTGGGCAAGGAGCAGGCCGCATTCTGGGCCGGGACGCTGAGGGACCTTCCGCAGGAACTCGCTCTCCCCACCGACCGGCCGCGTCCGCCCCGGCCCACCCACTCCGGCGGCCTCGTCCACTTTCAGTTGCCCGCCGACCTGCATGGGCGTCTTGAGTCGCTGGCGCGTGAGCAGGGTGCGACGCTGTTCATGGTGCTTCAGGCGGGGCTGGCGGCGCTGTTGACGCGGCTGGGGGCCGGTACGGACATCCCGTTGGGTACCGCGACGGCGGGCCGAACCGATCAGGCGTTGGACGACATCGTCGGGTTCTTCGTCAATACGCTGGTGCTGCGGACGGACACCTCGGGCAATCCGTCGTTCGGTGAGCTGCTCGCCCGGACACGGGAAGGCGATCTGGCGGCGTTCGCGCACCAGGATCTGCCCTTCGAGCAGCTGGTGGAGAGGCTGAATCCGGACCGGAGCACGGCCCGCCACCCCCTCTTCCAGACCATGCTCGTCCTCCAGAACAACGCCGAAGGCACCCTTGACCTCCCCGGCACCACCATCACCCCCCAACCCCTCGACACCGCCCCCACCAAAGTCGACCTCGACTTCACCTTCACCGAACGGCACGGGGCCGCCGGCAGCCCCGACGGCGTCGACGGCCTGCTGCACTACTCGGCCGACCTGTTCGAACATGCCACCGCCGAGGCCCTGACCCAGCGGCTGCTGCGCCTCCTCACCACCGCCGGCGCCGCCCCGGACACTCCCATCGGAGCGATGGAGCTGCTCTCCCCACAGGAGCGCGTCCGGATCCTCTCCGGGTGGAACGACACCGCCCTTCCGCTGCCGGACGACCGGCCGGTGCACGAGATCTTCGAGGAGCAGGTACGGAACAACCCCGATGCCACGGCGGTGGTCGACGCCGACGGCACCCTGACCTTCCGCGAGCTGAACGCCCGCGCGAACCGACTGGCGTGGCTGTTGATCAGCCAGGGCATCCGGCCGGAACAGCGCGTGGCCACCTTGCTCCCACGGGCCGGCGAGCACATCGTCGCGCTGCTGGCCGCACTCAAAGCGGGCTGCTGCTACGTGCCCATGGACCCGGAGTACCCCGAGGACCGGATCGCCCTGATGCTGGCGGACGCCGCGCCGTCCTTCCTGCTGACCGACACGGAGAACGTGGCCCGGCTCCGGCCGGGGGCCGATCCCTCGCTTGAGGTGCTGGTTCTCGACGACCCTGTCGTACTTCAGTCCCTCAGCCGGTACGCGCCGGTCGACCCGCACCCTGCGGACCGGCCCGTACCGCTGCGCCCGGACCACCTTGCCTACGTCATCTACACCTCGGGTTCGACGGGCCGGCCGAAGGGGGTGGCCGTGGAGCACCGCAATCTCAGCAACCTGTTCCACGCCCACTTCGTGGTGTTCGCGTCACAGGTGGCGGCCGCCGGGGACCACCGGATCCGTGCCCTGGTGACCGGGCCGCTGACCTTCGATTCCTCCTGGGAACCCGTCCTGTGGCTGATAGGCGGCCATGAACTGCACCTCGTGCACGACGAGGTCCGCCGCGACCCGGAGGCGATGGTCGAGTACATCGGCGCCGCGGGCATCGACTACATGGAGATCTCGCCGACGTACTGCCGGCAGCTGATGACGGCGGGCATGCTGTCCGCAGGGCAGCCCTCGCAACCGCGCATCGTCGAGCTCGGCGGCGAGGCCGTCGACCAGGCGCTGTGGAGCGAACTCCGCGCCACTTCCGGGACCGAGGGCTTCAACACCTACGGCCCGACGGAGTGCACCGTGTACGTCTCGCACGGCGCGGCGGCGGAACACGAGCGGCCGGTGATCGGCCGGCCGATCGGCAACAACCGCATGTACGTGCTCGACGTGGGCCTGCGGCCTCTGCCCGCCGGGGTGGTCGGCGAGCTGTATCTGGCCGGAGCGGGGACGGCCCGCGGCTACCTGGGCCGGCCGGGGCTGACGGCACAGCGGTTCGTGGCCTGCCCGTTCGGAGAGCCGGGGGAGCGCATGTACCGGACCGGGGACCTGGCGCGCTGGAGCGCCGACGGTGTCCTGGAATACATCGGCCGCACCGACGACCAGGTGAAGGTCCGCGGCTTCCGGATCGAACCCGGCGAGGTGGAGTCGGTGCTCGCCGGACACGACGCGGTCCGCCAGGTGACCGTGATCGTCCGCGAGGACCAGCCGGGGGAGCGCAAGCTGGTCGCCTATGTGGTTCCCACGGAGCAGGGCCGGGCGGACGCCAGGGAGCTGCGCCGCCTCGCCACGGCGTCGCTGCCCCGCCACATGGTGCCGTCGTCCTTCGTGTTCCTGGACGCCCTGCCGCTGACCTCACGCGGAAAGCTCGACCGGCGGATGCTGCCGGCACCGGGGGAGAGGACGGCGGAGCACCGCCGAGGCCCGCGAACGGTACGCGAGGAGCTGTTGTGCGGCCTGTTCGCCGAGGTCCTCGGGGTGCCCGAAGTGGGCATCGACGACGACTTCTTCGCCCTGGGCGGCCACTCGATGCTCGCCACCCGCCTGATCGCCAGGGCGCGTTCGGTGCTCGGCGCCGAGCTGGGCATCAGGACCCTGTTCGATACCCCCACCGTCGCCGGACTCGCCGACCGGCTCTCGCAGGACACGCCCGACGACTCCCTCGCGGTCCTGCTCCCGCTGCGCTCCGTACGCCGGGCGGCCACGCCGTCCCGCACACGGGGCGCCACACCCCCCGAGCCGCTCTTCTGCGTCCACCCGGCGGCCGGAACCAGCTGGGTGTACTCCGGGCTGCTCCGCCACCTGGCACCCGACCAGCCCGTGTACGGCCTCCAGGCACACGGGCTCACCGAGCCCGATGCGGCTCCGGAAAGCATGACGGAGATGGTGGAGGCCTACCTCGCGCAGATCAGGTCGGTACAGCCGGACGGCCCCTTCTCGCTCCTCGGCTGGTCCTTCGGCGGGGTGGTAGCCCACGAGATGGCGGTACGGCTCCAGGAGGCCGGGCAGAAGGTCAACTCGCTCGTATTGATGGACAGTTACCCGTCGAGCGCGACCGTCGACGGCCACGACAAGGGAAGGGCGAAGAAGAGCGGATCAGGGACGGACGGGGACGACGCACAGGACGCGGAAGATTTGCGGCAGGCCCTGTTCGACTCCCTCGGGCACCAGGCGGACTCCACGGCCGGCCCGCTCGCCCTGCTCGGGGAACAGGGCCTGGCGGCCATGGTCCGGGTGTTCGCGCGCAACAGCCGCCTCCAGGACGGATTCGTTCCGCGCTCGTTCCGGGGTGATGTGCTGTTCTTCGAGGCCACCGAGGGCTGGCTTCCGGGCATGCAGCGCCCGCAGGCCTGGCGGCCCCACGTGGCGGGCCGGCTCGCCGTCACACCCGTACGTGGCGCGCACGGCGAGCTGACCCGCCCCGAGCAGCTCGCGCAGATCGGCCCGGTGCTGGCCAACTGGTGTGCCGGGCGCAGGAAGTGAGGCCACAGTGCGGCTGATCGCGTCCCGCCCGGATTCCCAGCGGAGTCCGGGCGGGACGTGGTCAGTGACCGGCCGCGGCCCCGGAACCCGTATGGAGTCCGAGAACCCGGTACAGTTCCGCGGCCTTCTCCAGATGCCCCGCCGCTTCCCCGTCCACCTGCTCGGCCCGGACGGCCTGAAGGGACCTGCCGAGAGCCTGGTGACTGCGCGCCATCAGCAGGTGTTCCTGGGCGAGTTGAGCGCCTTGAAGAGCCTGCTGCGCATGGTCGACGGCGGCATCGTTGTCCCCGGTCAGCAGCAGCGCCTCGGCGAGCCGGTACAGGCACTCGGTCTCGTTCCTGGCATGGCCGCTGGTCCGGGTACGTTGCAACACCTGGCGGTAGAGCGCGGCCGCCTCCGCGGGGCGCCCGCCGTACAACAGGGTGTCCGCCTCCGTCGTCATCACCCGGATCAGCCACTTCACGTCATTGCCGCAGGTCAGCAGGGCGGCCAGCTCCCGGCACTGCTCGCGGATCCGGGCCAGGTCCCTCCTGCTGCCGGGGTCCTGGGCCCGGATCTGGAGCAGAAGGGTGCGCCGCCGTGTGACCAGCCCCTGATCGCCGGTGACCAATGCCATCTCCACCGACCGCTCCGCATGGGCGCGGGCCGAGGCGAAGTCGGCGCACATGGCGTCGAGGTGGGCCAGCATCGCATGGGTGAAGAGAACCGTCAGGAAAGGGCGGAGGCCATCGGCTGGTGCGGGAGACTCACCGAAGATCTCCAGCGCCTTCAGCAGATGCGCCCGTGAGCGGTCGAGGCAGTCGAGCGAGGAGTGCTTCTTGAGGATCACCCCGGCCGCGTAATGAGCTGTGCCCACCACGTCCTCGTCGCAGTACGCCACCGCGGACCGCACCAGAGCGGTGGCCGCCGGCGCCAACATCCCGAGGGGCACGGTCTCCTCGAAGCAAGGGGTCAGCATCAGCCCGTCGACGGCGAGCGCCACCGCCTCCGGGTCTCCGCTGCCGGCCGCCTGCTCCGCCACGGCGGCCACGGTGGGCAGCGCTCTCTGTATCCACCGCATCGCCTCCTGGCCGGTCCCCACGTCCTCGCCCGCCGACCGCCGCGGTCGCAGCTCAGAGGTCAGCCGACCGCCCAGCGGCTGGGTCGCCAGGACCGCTCCGGCGACACTGGCACACATGAAGTCGGCGGCGCGGCACACGACTTGGCGGAGTTCCTCGTCGGTCAGCTCCACTCGGGCCGTCGCCCGCGCATACGCCCCGACCAGATCGTGGTAGCGGTAGCGGCCAGGTGCGCGAGTCTCCAGGAGTACCGCGTCGACCAGGGCTTCCAGTGCGTCCTCCGCCTCCCGCTCCGGAAGTTCGAGAACCGCGGCGGCGCCCTTCACACCGAACTCGACGCAGTGCGGAAGGGACAATTTCAGAAACGCCCGGGCCCGCTGCGGGGAGAGCTGCGCGTACGACTGTTCGAACACCGCCTCGACCGTCAGCTCACCGACCCGCAGTTCCCCGAGCAGCCTGGCATCGTCGGACATCCGGGACAGCAGCGTGGCGACCGGCCAGGCCGGCCGGAGCGCGAGGCGAGCGCCGATCGCCCGCAGCGCCAACGGCAGATGGCCGCTGGCGGCGGCGAGTGCCGCGACGGCGTCCGGCTCCTCCTCGACCCGCTGGATACCGGCGACCTTGCCGATCAGTTCCACGGAATCGTGGGGTTCGAGGCCCTCCAGCGACACCTTGACGGCGGCCGGCAGCGCCGCCAGCGCACGGGCGGTGACCAGGACCGCGCACTGGTCGGCGCCGGGCAGCAACGGCTCGACCTGGGCGACGCTGGCGGCATTGTCCAGCACCACCAGCACGGCGCGGTCCGACAGCAGGGTGCGGAACAGTGCCGCGCGGTCGCTCACCGAAGCCGGCAGGCGCTCGTGCGGCACGCCCAGTGAGGTCAGGAAACCGGCCAGAACGTCGGCCGGGTCACCAGGAGCGCCACACGGTGTGCGCAGTTCGGCGTACAACTGGCCGTCGGGGAAGGACCCCATGACCGCATGCCCGGTGCGCAGGGCCAACGAGGTCTTGCCTATGCCGCCCATCCCTGTGATGACCGCGACGGGGTGCGCGGCGTGCCCGCTGAGCGCGGCGACCAGGGTGCAGACCTCGTCGTGCCGCCCGGTGAAGTCGCACGGTACAGCCGGCAACTGGGCGGGTACCCCCAGCGCGGGGACGGCCGACCGCACCTGCACCTCCGCCGGGACGGCAGCGGTCCTCGCCGTATCAGGAACCGCCAACAGAGTCCGGTCACCCGCCAGCACCGCGGCGTGCAACTCGTCGAGGGCGGGGCCCGTATCGATGCCCATCTCGTCCGCGAGTACCTGGCGGGCGTGATCGTAGGCCAGCAGCGCATCGGCGCTCCGCCCCGACCGGTACAGGGCCAGCATCAGCGCACCGTGCAGCCGCTCCCGGTACGGATAGGCCTCCAGAGCGCACAGGATCTCCGGCACCACCTCCTCGTGCCGCCCGCACGCCAGCGACAGCTCCAGGTGGTGCTCCGTCGCCGAGGCCCGCTGTTCGGCCAGCGCCCGGCGTTGCTCCTGCGCGTAGGGCCCGGGAAGCCCGGCCAGCGCCGGGCCCTGCCACATACCGAGCGCCCCCTTCAGGACGGACGCGGCGTACGCGGGATCGCCCTGCGCGGCCGCGCGCCGGGCCCGCAGCGTGAGTTGGCCGAACAGCAGAGCGTCGACACGCTCGGCCGGCAGTCGCAGGACATAGCCGTCCGCCATGGTCCCGATGACCGTGGCCCCACCGTCTCCACCTGCCGCGGCGCCACCCTTCCCGCCCGCCGCGTGCGCGCGGTCGAGGTATGTTCGCAGCCGATGGACATAGTTCACGATCACTCGGCGGGCGGAGGCGGGCGGATCGTCGTCGTACAGACCGTCCACCAGCTGATCGATCGTCACCAGGGTCCTCGCACGGAGCGCCAGCGCCGCCATTACGGCCTGTGGCCCCGGCGCTCCGGGCCGTCCGGCCGTTCCGTCAGCCGAAACATATTCGACGGGACCGAGCAGCCGGAGGTGGGCCACTCCGTGTAGTGCGGATAAGTGTGACATTGCTCCTGTATACCAACTAACCGACAGGAAACCGGTGTTGACGCGTCGGGACGCATGAGTAGGGCCAAATGCCCACGGAAGTACCGATGTCGCGGCGACTGAGTGAGGGGTGGTGGCGGCGAGCAGGGGACCCGCACGGCATCCGAGCGAAACTTGTTTCAGAAGTCGTAGGGCTTGGTGGTGTTCCAGTTGGTGACGTCGGCGCTGGTCCAGCTGAACTTCGAGGGCACGCCCTTGCCGTCGAAGGTGTCTTGTTCGGTGGCTGGTCCCGTGTCGCCGGTCTGGTCGCGCAGGGCGAGGGAGAGGGTCCCCGATGTGTGGGTGGCCGCGCTGTCGGTGAAGAGGTTCACGGCGGAGTAGACCTTGCCGCCGGGCTCGAGGGTGATGCGGGTGTTACCGCCCGGGGCGTCCTTGGGGGAGAGGCGCAGGACGTTCGAGGTGTCCCCGAGAATGACGGACGGGTACGAAGTGACCCAGCAGGGCTTGGAGTCGGCGTTCCGCGCGGTGATCAGGAGGTGCTCGCCCTGCTGCTTCGGGAAGCGGTGCAGTACGGAGTAGGAGATCTCGTCGCCGTGACACTGGCGAGTGTCCGTGGAGCCGACGGTGATCACCTTGCCGGAGCCGGCCTGCGAGCCGTGGGCGGCCTGCGAGCCGGAAGCGGAAGCGCCGTGTCCGGTGGCAGTGATCGCCTGCGCCCCCGTCCCCTTGCCGCCGCCCGTTTCCGAGGTCTTGTCCGAGGCCTTCGAGTCGTCGGCCGTGCTGCCGCTCCGGCTCGTGCCGGCGGCGCTGTCCGAGCCGCCGCAGGCGGTCAGGGTCAGGGCCAGTGCGGCGGCGGTGGCGGTGGCGGCCAGGACGGTGGTGCTGATTCGCGATGTGCGCATGCTGAGGTTCCCCCGTGTGATCGTGCGGGACTCGCGGATTCGCTTTCCCGCCGCGAGACCAGCCTGGCCGGATCCGCTGGCGTTTGGCTCACGCCCGGCTGATGTCCCGCTAACGCCCCGGCGCCCGGTTCGGCCTCGTCGGTACCGAGCGGGGTGTGGGCCCGCCTGCCTCGAACGGGGCCGATCTGCGGCATGCCGCTAGGGGGAGACACGCCCTAGCCGTCGGATGACGACTCTGCGGGTGCCGCGACCTCGGCATCGGCACGGTTGTAGTCCAGCGCCGCGTCGAGGTACTCGCCGATCGCGTCAGCTGCACGGCCACGAGTTCTACACCGCCGACCTCGCGTCCCCGTTTCTCCTGGACGTGCCGAGGATCGGCACCTTCACGCTGCCGGGTGCCAATGGCGTTGGACGTCCGAACTACCTGACCGGCGAGCAGGCCCTGCAGGTCGCTGAAGCGGCGGCCTCCGGTGCCACCGCTACGACGTTCCGGGATCGGCACGCCGTGCGGCTGCCGATCGAGGAGCGCAAGCGACGGGCCGCACTGCTTCTGGAGTCGCTGGCCCACCTCAGCGGCGGAGCCAAGCAGGCGCTGCACTACGGCGACCGAGTCCCGTCGTTGATCGTGCTGGTCCCCTTCAAGGGGGGCGTCAACCCGCTCGCCCATGTGATCGACGGCGATCAGGAGACGGGCTTGCGGGTGCGCGGCGACGTGCTGCGCAAGGAACTGGCCGCGTGGGAGGGGGAGTGGGAGGCCCCGGTGCGCATCGGCTGGCGTCCCGGATTCCGCGATGACTTGCGCGAGGACTTCGAGAAGGAGTGCGCGGAGGAACTCGCCGAGCAGACCGTCGTGATCGACCATCCGCGGGCGGTCCTGCGCGGGCTGGCGGCCGAGATGCGGTCCACGGCGCTGGACGCCTGGTTCGAGGATCCCGCCCGGTGACCGAGGTGTCGTGCGGCGAGCCGCTGCCCGCTTGGCGGCTTGAGTTCTACGCCCCCGTGGCGTCCTTCCGTGATCCGTTCTTCCCTGGCCTCACCCGGGGCCTTCCGGTGCTGCCGCCCTCGACGGTGCGGGGACTGCTCGCCGCTGCTACTGGCGCGCCCTGCGAGTCCCTGGCCTTCGGGATGACGGCCTGCTCCGAGGGCGAGGGCGTGGACGCCGAGACGTATCGCCCCATCGACGCCACCGGCCTGAACCCGGCTGTGTCCGGGCGGGTGCGTGCCGGGAAGGGCGGTATGACGCTCCGCAGCCGCCCCTTCCTGACGGGCGTGCACCTGACGGTGTGGCTGCCGGGTAGGGAGGGCGACCGTGTCGCGCGGGCGTTCCGGCGACCGCGCTGGGCACTGCGCCTGGGCCGGTCGCAGGATCTCGTCCATGTCGAAGCGCGTGCTCAGGTGGTGCTGGAGCCTGTCGAGGAGGCGATCGTGGGGCATGCGCTGGCGCCGGTCTCCGGTCACGACGTGCCGTCCGCGGTCGCCCACCGCATGGCGGCGTCCATCTCGACCGACCGGATGAGCACCCGCTGGAGCGACTACCTGTGGTGAGACCTGCCGGCCGGCCGCCATCGCGTGCGCGGCGCCTACCAGGATGCCGGGTACGACGACGGCGCTTGGGGGCCTCATGCCTCGCCGCCATCCGAGCTGATGGTGGGTAGGCTACGGCTCGCGAGTATGCGACGGCCAAGGCCCGGCACGTCGTTCAAGGCAGGGTCGAGCGCCGTCACATCCTCCTGGAACGTGCTCAGCCGTCGCGGCGTAGTGCACACGTTGAGGAGAAGGCCGGTGAAGTCTTTCCAGGCCAGCTCCCCGGGACGGCGGCTGATGGCCTCGGCCCGCCTCAGGTATTCGTCCGTGCGCCGGTTTGAGGCCCGAGTTGCCTCAACGTGCAGTACGTCCGGATCTTCGACCCCTGCTCTCCGGGCCAAAGCCAGCGCAGGGGAGGCTTCTACGAGAAGCGCCAGCACGTCGCGGACCGTGCAGATCACCCGATACTCGACCTGTTCCATTCTCTGGACCCGGTCTTGGAGTGAGGGCCAGTGAGGGCGGCGGAGAAATGGGCTCCCGCCGTCGCCTTCTGCCTCTCGGACGGCCTTACTCAAATGGGCGAAGACCTGTTTGCCGTACTCGTCAGCGAGTTCCGGTAGCGACTTGCTGACTGCCTCCACGATGGCGTCGGCGCCGAAGTTCTCGAAGCCGAGCACCGTGGCCACGGCGAAAGTCGCGAGACCGTCGGCGTCGGCGAGGTTGTCGGGCACTGTCGTGCCCGGCGGGTGCCTTCTTTGCTTCGCCTGGCGGTACAGCTTGGGGAAATAGCGGTGAGCCGACTCCAGGGCGGCGTCTATGGCCTTGTCGGGGCAGCTGCCTGCGGACTGGGCGGCCTTCTCGATGGCGGCAAGTGGATGGGAGTCTTCCCGGGCCATATACCAGGCCAGAGCCCGTCGAACCGCACGTTCGGGTAGCGGGACCGACGGAGACGCAAGGACCTGATCGAACCGCGGGTGCGTGGTGAACACGTGGAGTACCGCCTGCTCCAGGGGCCTCTTCTTGGTGGTGGCCAAAGCCAGGGCCTCAGCGACCGCGAACGTCTCCGGGAGGAGTTCCGAGGTGGACCCAGACCCACGCCCCAGGCCGTGCTGTTTCTTCCAGGGGAGCGCACCGAACTCCCGCCATCGGCGGATCTTCGCCCAGCTCACTGATAGCCCGTGCGCCGCAAGCTGCTCACGCAGTCGCCTTTCGGCGGCACTGGGCTCTTTCCACACCACGGGGTCAGTCTAGTTAGAACCCCGCGATTCACAGGGGTCCTCACCGTGGGACGTGTTGGCCTACTGAGCCATACGGCATACGCCTGCCGCGCGTTGTGCGCACGGCAACCAGGTCAGAGGGGAAGATCAAATGACAAGCCGTTTCCGCAAGGGGCCTCGACACATGCTTAGGGCCGCGGGGTTCGCCATGATCCGAGGTGCTGCGTACGCAGCTGGCAGCGCCGTCGTGACTGGGGGGATTTGGTGGTTCCAGTCCCGGTAGTTCGCGCCGACTCGTGCGCTCTCCGCAGCGAGGCGCGAGGTGTGGCCAACTGTGATGCTCAGACTGGCCAACTTGGGCGCTCAGTCACAGTGCAGGGGTGGAGCGAGTCCCGACCACAGGGCTGTGCCGCCGTCCCGTCCGTACCTCCGAGGGCGCCCCGCCGTGAGAAACCGCTGCGGCTTCGTGCCATGGGATGTGCGCGGTGGTGTTCTGCTGCACCACCAGCGGCAACGCCCGCTGGCCGGGCCGGTCCTCATCCTCGGCTCGTAATCGTCATTTGCGCCGAATCAGCCCGAGTGCCCCGCCGGTAGTGCCAGGATCGGTGAATGCCTGACCTCGTCCGTGCATCAGACGGCAACTGGTGGCCGGCCAACGTGCAGACGCCGCGACTTGTTCTGCGTCCGGTCGCCGAGGACGATCTGCGCGTTGCCGAGCGGCTCTGGAGGGACGAGCGGGTGCGGCGATACCTGGGCGGGCCGGTGAGCGAGGCGAAGATCGCCGTGCGGCGTCGCACCCTTCCGGGCAGTCCCGGAACCTTTGCCATCACGGCGCGCGATACGAACGCCACGATCGGCATGATCACCATCGACCCGCACTCCGGGCGCGGTGCCACCGAGGTGTCCTACACCCTCCTGCCCGAGCACTGGGGGGCTGGCGTCGGCCGCGAGGCAGTGGCCGCCGCCCTCGTGTGGGCGAGGAGCCTGCCCGGAACCGACCGGGTCGTTGCCGTCACGCAGACCGCGAACCGAGCCTCGCGCCGCCTGCTGGAGGCCGTCGGGATGCGCGAGTGCGGCGAGATGGTCGAGCACGGACACCCTCAGATCATGTACTGCGGCTGAGCCCTTTACGGCCGATGCCGCGGTCACGGGCGTCCGCGCATCGACGGCTACGCTGCCGCAGTGATCGAGCCCTCCACGCTGCCCGGCGACTGCACCTACGCATCTCATACGACGACGGACTCTGCGACACCCCGCAGGCCGACACCCTGGAGCGGTGGGATGTGGCCGTCCTCCACCGGTGTTGTACGCATCACGGCGGCGAGGACCCGGCGGCGACCAGCAACTGCGGGCAGACGGACTGTCCCTCGTGCACCGCTCTCATTGAGGCGCACATGGAGACGATGCTGGGAGTCCGGTTCCTGGCGAGTGAGTACAGCACCGGTTCCGTCCACGGCGGGCGCATCGACTCGCTGGGCATCGACGAGAACGGGGCACCCGTCCTCGTGGAATACAAGCGCGGCACGGACGCAGGTGTGTTCTCTGAACTAAGAAAGGCCGTCACGATCCCAGATCGACAGGATATCCATGAATAGAGGTTTGGCGCGTTGGGCGACTCCCACCGCTTGCTCAAAATCGAGATTGTGGAAGTATTCACCGACGCGAGTGACCGGATGAGGGAGACGTCGCATTGCTCTGAGGGCGGCGGTCTCCCAGTCCCGGACAGTGAGGTATGGCGGCGAAGCCCACCCGTCGTATAGGAAGGCTCCGTGTATGGCCGCATCGGTCTCATGCCGTGCCAGGCGTTTCTTCATGTGTTTGGACCGGCCTGCCTTGACGTATGGGACCGGCCCGTTGAAACCAAGCACATAGAGCCGCTCGCCGGGCTCTTCCCATGGCGATCCCAGTTCCCTCACCTTCCGCCAGGTGGCCTCTGAGAGTAGGCGTCGATCTGCCTCGTCTGTCTGGTCTGGACGGTGGGGATGATGAGCGATAGCAGCTTGGAGACGTTCCCGGGCCTTCTGAACTGCCGTATCTGGGGCTTCGTTTGTGGTCACCACGTCATCATGTCGAAGGGTACTGACAGTGCGGCCTGCTAGGACCGCCTGTCCGCGATCTGGCCGAAGGAGGGGATGCCAAGGTCGACGACGCTGCGGCTGGCGGGACGCCGGTCGAGTTGGGTGAGTTTCTCCTCCGCTCCGGCAAGGCTCACCTGAAGCCCTTCCACCTCGCCGAGCCATCCTTCGCGTTCGGCCTCGGCGATGCGGTCGAGGAGGTTGTCGCGGATCTCGACGAGCCGGTCGCGCTGGGCGGGGTCGGGCCAGAGCATCGGGCAGCGGACGCAAGCGTGTTCGTGGATGCACGGAGCGCCGAATGCGCGGCCGCATGCGCCGATGGAGACTTTGCGTCGTTCGAAGTGGCCGAGGAACTCCTGCCATTCCTCATCGGTGGGGACTCTGTATTCCTCGCTGGGGCGGAGGGATCGGCGGCGGGCAAGGAAGGCCATGTGCGCCTGAATTGCCTCCTCGGGATAGACGGCTTTGTAGCCGAGGGTGACGTTGATGTCCTGGTGGCCTGCGATCACCTGGGCGATGTGCGGTGGCAGTCCGTTGAGGATGGCGTCGGTGATGAACAATCTGCGGAAGTCGTGCGGTGTGTAACGCAGTGGGTCGCCGGTAGCGTCGATTAGTCCCGTGGCGATGAGGGCCTGGTCCAGCATCGTGCGGACGGTTTCGTCGGTGAACGCGCGGTCCTCGCCGGAGATGCGTCGTTGGAACAGCAACGGGGCTGGTGCCTGCCACTCGCATTCGCGCCGGTCCCAGGAACGGACCAGGGGAACCGCGCCGGTGCTGTCCCGGGCTCGGCAGATGATCGCGCTCAGGACGTCGGCGAGCTCGGGGCTGACCAGCAGCAGCCGCTCGGTATCGGTCTTGGACGGCACGATCTGCAGGAGGGGGACGAGCTCACCGGTGGTGGGCAGCCGGTATTGGACCAGGCTGTGGTGGCTGAGTTCGAGTAGTTCTTCGACGCGGATGCCGGTGCTCCGCAGGACCTCGACCGCGGCCCAGGTCCAGAAGGCCCGCTCGTCCTCAAGCCCCAGATCGCGGCGTTTGCTGGTGCCCGGGGCCTCGGCCCAGATCCGGCCGGCCGTTCCGTGCGGAACCACCGCGCGTACGAGTTGCTGACCGGCAGCAGTGAACACCTCGCCAGGGCGGGTTTGTCGGGCGGCTTCCAGTACCGCGGCCGCGTCCCTGCGACGCTGGTCGACCGAGCGGACGAGGACTGGCAGCACCGGAAGGCGCTCGCGAGTGCGGGCGTCCATCCGCGCCTTGCGTCGTCGTTGGTGTTTGCGGTTCTCCAACTCGTCAGCCCTCACCGGGCTCGGTGCCACCCACGGGCCCCAGCGACCGGGGTCTTCCAGTGCCCACTGGGCGATATCGAGGTAGAAGGCCCGCACCTGGGTGAGCGTGTCACGGTGATTGAGCCTCTCGACCTTGGTGCTCGTGCGCCGGCCGTCCGGGTCGGTGACAGTCTTTTCCTTGGTGCGAATCCTCTGCTTCCACTGCCCGATGACGTCCGGGGCGAGGCGGAGGCTGTCGGCGCCGGGATGGTGGTGCTCGATGTCCTGCCAGAAGCACTTGCCGAGGTGGTAGGAGAGGGACTTCAGGCTGTTGTGGTCCAGCGCGGGCTGGCGTTCCCGCAGATAGTCCACCAGCAGATCCCGAACGGGACGACAGATCAGTCCGTAGCGGTCGATCAGCTCCTCCGGAGTGCGCTGTCCCAGGTTGCGGACCGCGCGCAGATTCGGCGGGGCGTCCTCTCCGAAGGCTCCGAACTGGTGCAGCAGACGGTAGAACACCTCGGTCCCTGCCATCGCCCGCTTGAGCACCACGGCTTGGATATCGAGGAGTTCCAGGACGTCGCCGATGGTGATGTCGGCCAACGTGCCGCCCTTCGCCGCGAGGATGAGGGCGCTGCGGCAGAGCGTCGTGCTGACAGCGCCCGGCCGCACGCCCTGGGCTTGAGAGCCCAGCTCACGAAGGCGCTCAAATCCGCGCGGATCACGGCTATGCGCCATGGAGCGGACCAGCACTCCTTGGCGGCTGGCTCCGGCGGCCAGCCAGTCCACCGACGGCCGCAGCAGCTCAGCGCTGATCACCGTGGTCAGAGCCCGGCCCACTACCGGCATACGCCAGGCTACCTTCAAGCCTCGCTCGTGAAGCCACTGCTTGATCACTGGCCGCCAGGCGGCGCCGGCCTGCTCGATGCCGCTGGCCTGCCACCGTTCCTGCCAGGTCTGTCCGGGCTGGTCTTCCAGCCAGTCCAGCACCATGACGATGCCGTGCTTGTGGTGCAGTTCGCTGCCAGCGTTCTTCAGCGTGTAGGGCGGACGGGACAGCAACCGGGCCGCCTCGACGCGCGAGCGCTCGGTGCCCGGCCAGCTCTCGGGAACGGTCCGGGCGGGGAAGCGCTGCTGGGCGGCCAGTGCGCGAGTGCGCCCAGGTGAAACTCCGAGTGCCGGTGCGCGGTCGGCGCGTGCCGACAAGGTGGCGGTCACCGGGCACCGGTCCCGAACAGCACATCGAGACTCTCCGGCCGGTAGTCGGCTGCGGGAGGAGGCGCGATGCGGGCTGCTGCCTGCCGTGTCTGTTCGGCATGGTGGGCCAGAAGCCGCCGGATCACCACCTCCTTGCGGGGCGTGAGGTAAAGCTGTGTCGTGGTCAACTGGGCATGACCGAGGACGAATTGGACATCGGTGAGGGGCAGGCTGGGATCCTCGGCCATGCGGTAGGCGGCGGTGTGCCGCAGTGCATGCAGCGTCGCAGAGGTCCCCGCCTTGGCATTCGCCCGCTCGAACATCCGGTGAACCGCGTGGTAGGTCAGCGGTCTCGACGGCGAGCGCAGGGTCCACCACAGTGGGAGGCGCCGCCCGCACGGGATCGCATCGTCCATCTCCACCTGGTAGAGCCGCAGCCAGACGAACGCGTCGGTTGAGGCCGGGAGTTCCTGGACTTCCCGGGTTCCCTTGCGGACCACCGAGATCAGCTGACGCCCCGGATCCACGCCTGCCTGCCATGTACTGAGCAGCTCGCTGGCCCGGGCACCGGTGGAGATGTAGAAGGCGACCAAGGCCCGGTCCCGGTGCGACGGGAGCCGGGCGAAGATCTCGTTGAACTCCTCATCAGGGACACTGCGGGGCACCCGCTTGGGCACCCTCGGACGGTAGAGCCCACTGCGTTCGTTGCGGGGCGGGTCCATCGGGTTGCGATGGGCGTGCGCTCGTCGCCCATGACGTGATCGGTCCAGTGGGAACGGGTTGAGGACCGGACCGGTGCCGATGTCGCGGTGGAAGTCGTAGAAGGTCCGCAGCACTGTCTCGCTGTGCGCTCGCACCGACGGCGCGTACGGCGTCCCGCCCGCAGACCACTGGCCCGCCTCACTCGGGCGCCGCCAGTGCGGACGCCTCGGCTGGCCGGCGATCTGCAGCCAGCGGGAGAAGTCTCTCGCCTCGAGCCGACTCGCCCGGTCCCATGGCACCTCGACAGCCCACAAGAAGCGGAACCAGCGCAGCAGATCCATCCCGTAAGAACGGGCAGTCGCCGCCGAACGACCGGCTCCCTGCAGATCCCTCAGGAAGGCGCCAGCCCCCTCGACCGATTCCCCGGTCGGGTCGATGAGCCGGTACGGATCCCACGGATCATCCATGGCCACCAGCTCCCCGACCAGGGGTACGGACAGGGCTGCCAGATCTCTCGATGCCTCCACGGCCGGCTCAACGACGCCCCCACCACAAGGTCACTGACCTGCAGAAACTCCGCCAGTAGTTCAGTCAACAGGTCATCAACCAGGGACTCTTCTACCTGTCCTGGTTGATGGATCACCGGGCCGAGTTCGGGCACCTGGCCCGCGATCGGATCGGGGCCACGGCCGCGTCCCAGGTGCTGTGGAGTGCACCGAGGCTGATCTGTGTGGCCGGCGGCTTCACCCGCTACGACATCCAGGCCGTGCGCGCGCACCGGCGCAGCATCGACCTGGTCCGCTACCGCCTCTTCGGCGACGGCCACATCGGCCTTGAGACCGTGGCTTCGTACACCGGACGGAAGGCTGCCCCCGCGGCGGCCCGCCGTCGCGCGGCCGGCGTTACGAGCACGCGCAGGCGGGACGGCGCGCTGACGGGCCTGGCTGCGGCGGTCGACGAGGCATTGCTCGGCCTTGGGGATGGCATCACCCGGGTGCAGCGCAAGCAGTTCCGTGCCTACCAGCGGCTGCGGAACTTCGCGTGCGTCTGCCCGCCACAGCAGGCCAAGCTCCTCGTTTACCTCAAGGCCGACCCAAAGGAGGTCGGCCTCATTCCCGGCTTCACCCGGGACGTGACAGGGCTCGGCCACCACGGCACGGGCGACCTGGAGCTGCAGCTGCGCACGAACCGAGACCTGGAACGTGCCCAAGACCTGTTCCGCCTCAGCTACGCCGCGGCGTAGGAGCTTCTCCTCTGGGCCGACTGGGCGGAGCATGTTGCGCTGTGGGTCGGTTGTGGTGCTGCCTTTCGGCGTGGCGGTCAGGGAGTGGCGGTGGATTACCAATGGTGCGCAGGGTCCCCGGTTTCGCCAACTGGGGATTCACTGCTCGAGCAAGGGTGACTAGGACGCCGTCGAATGGATGCCGCACGCCAAGGACGCCACCTGCGCTAGTGCTCTGACCGGTTCGCCGGGGCGGTAGCTTCGCCTCGATAGTCTGCACGGTGTGATCAACTCATACGCGAGCTCCGACGATGCTGCAGTCGCGATAGCCGGGGCGCGGGCTGGCGCGGATGTGGTCCGCAACATGTACGGCCAGCGGCTCAACCGCATCGACAAGGGTGCCGGGGACTTTGCCACCGCCGCCGATGTGGAAGCCGAGAAGGCGATCCTCGGCGTCATCCGTGCCGCACGGCCCGATGACGCGGTACTCGGCGAGGAAGGCGGGCAGCAGGGCGCCGCCGACGCTGTGCGCCAGTGGTTGGTGGATCCCCTGTGCGGCACGCTGAACTACGCCGTCGGCAACATGCTGGTAGCCGTGAACGTGGCGCTGCGCGATGGGGCGGCGGCCGTGGCCGACCCGTTCAGCGGCGAGGTTTTCTTCACCGACGGGGAGAGCGCCTGGGTGCGTCATGACGGTGCCGACGACGCACTACTGGCGCCCACACCCGCTACCCGGTTGGTGGACGTCAACCTGGATCCGCCGTTCCCGAGCGCAGCCGGATTCCGAGCCGTGGATCTGCTGGCCCACCCTGAGTTCGTCGAACGTTTCCGGCCGCGCGTCGTATCCACGACGCTGGCGCTGGCCTGGGTTGCTGCCGGCAAGCGCGCCGCGTATGTCACCGATGGCGGCGACTTCTCCAGGAGTGTGCATTTCGCGGCCGGCATTGCTTTGTGCCAGGCAGCTGGCTGCGTTGTCACCGGGATCGACGGTGCCCCGATTGGTGCGGCAGGTTGCGGGCTTGTGGTCGCCGCCGACGACGAAACCCACGGGCTGCTGATGTCGATGATGCACAGCCGAAACTAGGTTCTGTCTCTCCGATCACGAACGGAGAGACGGAACTATCGACGAAGTGAAGTCTGCTTAGTTCTTGCGTGCGGTTACCAGAGCGAAGGAGAGAAATTCTCCGCCGTCTGTGGTGAGCATGTCGATGACCGGCTGGTTGGCGCTCTGGCCGTCCGGCTGATGCTCGGCGCATGCCTGGACCCACAGCAGCCAATCCTGCCAGGCGTCTTGCTGTAGACGCGCGGACGTGACCTCCACCAGTTCAGTGATCGCCCACTGGAAGCGCCACCACTCCGCCGTGTGCCAGGCCATCGCTTCCCAGCCCACCACGTCTTTGATGTGGGGCGGAATGGCCCCGAGCTCACGGGCTTCCCGTGTCATCGCGGGGGTCGCCATGGCCAGTTGTCCGCCAGGGCGGAGAAAACGGACCAGGTAGGGCAGGTAGTTGTCCGCCGTACCGAAGTACTCGAAGGCGTCGACGCTCACGATGGCGTCGAAGCTCTCCTCTTCGAAAGGCAAGGCGTGCGCCTCGGCTCGCACGGCCTCCACCTGATCACCGACACCTGCGTCGGCGAAGACGGCTGCTGCGTCCTCGGGAGCGATCCACAAGTCGGCCGCGACGACCCGGGCACCGTACTCGCGGGCAAGGAACACCGACGTGGCGCCCTTGCCGGAGCCGAGGTCGAGAATCCGCATCCCCGGGCGCAGATCAAGGTCCCGGGCGAGGTCCTCCAGCAGCCACAACGGGTTCGGCCCCATGTCGAGATTGAGCACCCAGCTGGGGTCATAGCGGGAGGAGCGCGGATAGCGGTCCGGACGTACGAGATCATTCAAGGCAGTCACGAGCACGAACCCAAGCCGATCACCGCCCCAGGCACAACCCGATTTCACCTCTCCGCTCATGTGCAGGTGCGGCAACAGTCGGTTCTGTCTCTCCGGTCACGAGCGGAGCCAGATCAGGAGTGCGGCGGCGGTAACGGTGCCGAGGAAGACGTATCCGCGCTTGTCGTAACGGGTAGCGACGGCTCGGAACTGCTTGATCTTGTTGATCGCCCGCTCGACGGTGTTCCTGGCTTTGTACCGGATCTTGTCGAAGTGGGCAGGACGGCCGCCGCGTGAACCCCTTCGCAGGCGGGCTGACTTGATGTCGCTCTTCTCCGGGATGACGTGTCGGATGCCTCGTCGTCGTAGGTAGGAGCGAATCACACGGTTGCTGTATGCCTTGTCGGCGCCGACGCTGTCCGGCCGCCGCCTCGGCCTACCCATGCCAAGCCGGGGGACGCGGATCTTGTCCATGACCGTCTCAAACTGGGTGCAGTCCGCCCGCTGACCAGGCGTGACGACCAGGGAGAGCGGGCGGCACTTGCCGTCCGCGCTCAGGTGAATCTTGCAGGTCAGCCCGCCGCGGGAGCGGCCAAGGGCTTCGCCCGCCGCACCGCCTCCGCCAGGAATGGGCATGAGCGCACGTGCACGCGCACGTGAACTGATCTTTGTGTGACCCCTTTTGAGGCACGGGGCGGTGCTGGCGGAGGGTCCTTCGGGGCCCCGGCGGCGTGCTGGTGAGCACGGATCGAGGTTGAGTCAATGTTGATGTGCCAGTCGATGCCGCCCTCGGCATCGGCGACGGCCTGGACGTGCTGGAGCAGCCTCTCCCCGGTGCCGTCCGCCGACCACAGCATGTGGCGTTTGTGAATCGTCTGCCAAGGGCCGAAGCGTTCGGGCAGCTTGCGCCACTGACAGCCGGTACTGAGCCGGTGGATGATTCCGTTGATCACTTGGCGGTGGTCCCGCCACCGGCCGCACCGGCTGTTGGTCATGGGCAGCAGTGGCTCCAGCACCGCCCACTCGCCATCCGTGAGATTCCCCCTGCTGAGCATGACCAGAACAACGAGCTGCCCGATCGAAGAGATACGTCCTTCAGTAAGTGAAAGTCCCCGGTCAGCGGCCCGGAAATGAGTTGTTCAGGCTGAGGAGCGGTTGTTACCGTCACGCCAGCGCGAGAGACGCGTGATCAGCGGGACAGGGAGGTTGATGAATATGGCTGCCGTCGGCCGTCTTCAGCATGCCCTCATCCGGCCCGCGCGATAGCAGAGCGCGGCCCGGGTCGTTCTAACGACCAGGAGAGACACGTGTCTTCCTCTTCTTCACCCGGCCGCACCGACGTGATCACCAAGCGCCTGATCCTGCGGCCCTGGACCACAAGCGAGGCCGCTGCGGTCCTCGCCGACACCAGGTCCACTCACTGGGCGGGCGACTTTCCTGCTGAAGGCGACCGCGTGGTCGCGGGCCTCTTCGACCAGCACCCCGCCTGGCTCGACGCATACGGCCACCGCCTGATCATCGAGCGCGAGAGCAGCTTGGTGGTGGGCTCGATCGGCCTGTTCTGGCCGCCCAGCAAGGGCGTCCTGGAAAAATCGGATACGGCATCGTGGCCTCCCGCCGAGGCTGGGGTTATGCCCCCGAGGCCACCCAAGCCCTGGCAGAGTTCGCCCTCACCGCACCTGAGGTCCACACCGTGTCCGCTGATGTGGAGCTGTCCAACCCGTCCTCAGTCCGTGTGCTGGAGAAGGCCGGCTTCCGTCGGTGGGCCACCGAAGACAACGCGGAGAACATGGCTCGGTTCAGGATCACGAATCCGGACCGCTCACGGCGATGATCCCCGGGGCCCTGGAGGCGATGCCTCCAGGGCCCCATCGTGGTGGCGGAGCCACGAGACAACCAGGGTGATCGGAGAGACAGGCCCTAGTGCCGTCACCACGTGGGCTTCGCCGGGCTGAGTCAGGCTGTGACTTGGAGAGGCCTGCAGCCCCAGCGGATGCCCTTCTGGCCCAGGAAGCATAGGTCGGGGTGAAGCACAGGTTGACCTTGTTCAGCTGTGGAAGACGAACTCCTTCGGGGCTTTCTGGACCCGGTGGCTGGTGGTCTTCTCCGTGGTGCTGCCGCTGGTGGAGGTCTTTTCGACGATCTCGAGGTCGGCCCAGCCCGGTGCGTTGTTGATCTGGATCTCGAAGACCTTGACGGTGAGCTGCCAGCCGTCGAACTCGGCGGTCGTGGTGGGCTCGAAATGGAAGACACGCCATTCGCCGTCGTCGCGGGGGCTCCAGTCCCAGCCGTCGCCCTGCCCCGGCTCATCGCCGCCTTCGACTCCGCCCGTCATCACCGACCGGTTGTTGGTCCATGCCGGACCTCCCTCCCCGGTACGGAGCCCGAGCGAGAGCTTGTCGCATCGTACGTTCCTCGACGGTGCCTTGCGGCGGACTGTGACCATCAGCGTCGCGGTGACGGGGTCGCTCGGTGTGCTGGCGTTGAGCTGCGGCGGATAGGTCTCGATGGCGTACTCGAGCAATGAGGAAGCGGATCGGATGAGTTGGGGCATGGCACTGGTGTCTCCTTTACTCCGGGACGTCATCTTCGCTGCCGGGGCGGAACGGCTCGGCCCATGTCCACGTCCCGTGCCAGGAGGCGGGCTGCGGCATGACGAGGCCGGGCGGGATCGGTTCGTCCTCCTCCTGGGCTGCCGCCTGTCGTACCGGTGCCAGCAGCGGGTTCAGCCGGAACGACGCCCGGATCCGGAGCAGGGACTGGTGAATCAGGTCGGCCGGCAGGGCGAGGGAGGCGATCGTCAGGATCCCCGTCGTGGCGTGCACGGGGACGTGCGGGTCGGCGAGCAGGAGGAGGTGGTGGGTCAGCGGCTCTTGGCAGGTGGTCCTGGCGGGCATGGCCAGTCCTTCGTCCTTCCCGATCGGGATGGTGTAGCCGCTGTCGTCGAGCGGGTCGACCGCGTGCAGACGGTCATAGCTGATCTCGTCACCCGGCTCCCCTGCCGTTGCGTAGTACCCGATCAGACCGTCCGGGAGGCGGTCCGCGTCGCCGAGGCGGATCGGCCAGTCATAGGTGGGGTAGTCCTCCTCGGGCGGGAACAGGACGTGTTCCCAACTGCTGTCGGTGAGCGGTGGCCCTTTGAGGTCGAAGCCCAGACCGGCCCGGATGAGCGCCACCGGGCGGCCGACGAACCGCGCGACCGTGCGGTCGTCCTCGGCATGCGGGGGCGGCGCTGACCACGGCCTGCCCCTTGAGGGTGATCCAGCGGATGCCGTCCGCCTGGCAGAGCGCGGCCCGGGCCCGGGTGTCACCCGGGCCAGGCCCGAGGCCGGGTCGAAGCTGAAGCGGACGGGGGTGACGTGCGGGGTGCCGTCGGGGCGGAGGGTGGTGAGTGTGGCTGTGTGGGGGCGGGGGAATGCCCGTGCGTCGGCCGTGGGTTCGGCGCGCGCCCGGCTCACTTCTTCTTCACGCCCTCGTTCCAGATCAGCTTGGCGATGTTCGGCTGCACGGCCGTGGTGATGATGCCCATGGCCGTACGGACATATCGCCGCTCCTCCATCTCGTGCAGCATGCCGGCGGCGAGGTCGGCACGGGCGGTGAAGACGCCGTCGGCGCTGTTCTCGGCGGTGTGGTAGGCCGTGACGACGGGGTGCTCGAAGAGGGCCGAGGGCCGGACGAGGGTCCAGTCGAGGTCTGTCTGACGGATCACTTCCTCCATGCGGCGCATGTCCTCGTGGAGGGTACGGCCGAGGCGTCGGTTCACCAGCGGGTCGAGTACATGATTGAAGAAGTGGGCGCCGGTGGGGCGCCAGTTCGGGTCAGCGATGCTGGAGCTGACGGCGAGCAGTCGCTTGATGCCGTGGCGGGCCATGGCCCCGGTGATCGCCGTGGCGCTCGCCGAGTAGGTGGTGATGGTCTGCTTGCTGAAGCGGGCGCCCAGCGCGGACAGGACGGCGTCGGTGCCGTCGATCGCGGCGTCGACGGCCGCCGGGGCGGTGGCGTCGGCGACGGCGACGGTCAGGCCGGGCCGTGCGGGGATGGAGCCGGAGCGGCGGGTCACGGCGACGACCTCGTGGCCGGCTGCGAGGGCCTGGTCGGTGAGCCGGCGGCCGGTCGGTCCGTTGGGGCCGAAGATGGCGATACGCATGGTGTCGGGGCATCCCTTCGTGTGGTTCCCGGAATGCCCTTGACTGTGCCGATCACGAAACGCAGTCTCATCACTGATGAATAACGCTGCCCCCGCACCCATCCGGCCCAGAGGCCGTCCCCGCGGCAACCCACCGACCCGCGAGTCGATCGTCTCCGCGGCCCGTGCGCTGTTCCTGGAGCACGGCTACCGGCGCACCACCCTGCGTGCGGTGGCCGGGGCCGCGGGGGTCGACCCGGCGCTGATCGCGTACCACTTCGGCTCGAAGAAGGGTCTGTTCGCGGACGTGATGCAGGTCCAGTGCGCCAATGCGCTGACGGTGGACGCCGTCCTGAGCGGAGACCCGGCCACCCTCCCCGACCGCCTGATCGACGCGGTGACGGACCTGTGGGAGGACGCGGACTTCCGACAGCTGACCGCCCGCGGCGAGGAGGCCGCCGAGGTGATCCGCGAATACTTGGAACGCGAGCTGCTGACCCGGCTTGTTGAATTTCTCGGCGGCCGGGACGCGACCGCCCGCGCCACGGCTGTGGTGACGATCCTCGGCGGCCTCATCTACACCCGCTACCTCAACCCCCTCCCCACCCCCGCCGCCCTCACCCCGTCCGAGACCCGCCGCGTGCTCACACCGGCGCTGCGCGCGGCACTAGCTCCGAGGCGGCGCACCGTGGCAACCACCAGAGCAAGCCGTCGTGGCTCACGGACTCCGGTGGAGGCACCGTCCGGCCTTGCCCCCTCAATGCCTCCGGCTCGACAACCCCTGTAGCTACTGGCCTTGATTGGTGATGTCGGGCCGTTCGCCTGATGGTGTGCGGAGCGTGTCGGTAGTCGTGGGCTGTGCGCAGGGCAGTGAGATCACCGACGCCCTAGTCGACGAGCTGCTGCTCGACGGCGAGCCGGTGCATCTGATCAAGCTCCAGCCGCGTACCTGCCCCTCACGCTGCGGCGGTCCTGCGGTCAGCCGCCCAACAGGGACCGGACGAGGCCGTTTGTGCTCGTGGACGACGAGGGCGACGAGCACACTGCAGGCGCGCAGTTCGCCGGCGAGCTTGACGGCCCTATCCAGCTCGGGCCGGGCCGGGCCCATGAAACCCGCAGCGTGACCGGCGACCTTCGGCGTGTTTCACGAGCGCACACCTATGAATCGTCGGTTAAGGCTCGTCCCGTAACGATCTCGGAGCCGGGAGAGGCAAGGTCTGCTGTGGTGCCTTCCGTTCGCCTATCCGACGAGGGCCAGGTTGTGCAGGCGGGCGATGCCAAGCATGGCGTGATGGACGCCGTCGCCCTTGAGGCGACAGTCACGCAGGATCTTCCAGCCCTTCATGCGGGCGAGGGCGTGCTCGACGCGGGCCCTGAACTGCTTGTGCGACCGGTTGTGTTCCTCTTTCCAGGCCGGGAGTTCTTCGCCCTTGCGTCGACGGTGTGGAATGACCAGTCCGGTGCCTTGGTAGCCGCCGTCGGCGATGGTCATGGTGTTGCCGACGGTGGCCTTGGCTCCGGACTCCTCCCAGCCACGGGAGTCGTGCCGATTGCCCGGCAAGGGCCGGCCGACCACGACGACCAGGTGACTGTCAGCGTCGGTGACCACCTGATGGGCTGTGGAGTAGCGATAGTTCTTGGACTGCTCGGCCACCGTGTGGTCGCGAGTGGGCACCAGGGTGCCGTTCACGATCAGCACAGTGCCCTTGCGGAACCGCTCACGCGGCTGCATGGCAAGCAGCGGTCCGAGATGGTCGATGATCCGGTCCGCAGCGGATTTCGAGATGCCGAACAGTGGAGCAATCCGGCGCATAGTCAAATTTGTCCGCCAGTAGGCCGCGATCAGCAGAGTGCGGTCCTCGAGCGGGAGCCCCCAGGGTCGCCCACGCTTCACTTTGCAGCCATCTTGCGCCGCACGGCGGTCACCAACTTGCCGAAGCAGCGCGGGCTCAGCCCGGTGAAGGGGCCTATCCAGGACGGCTCCGACGCCGTGATCACTGCAGTCACATCAAGATCGTTCCATCGTGACCTGACTGCGGCGTGCGCGGGTCAACTACGGAGCCCAAGGCGCCGATCAAGATGGCTGCGCAGCCGAGCAGAAGCTCCACGAAGCGCCCCGAGCGGTCGCACTTCTGCCGCCGCAAGTTCCGTCTGTCCCGCCAGCGCGAGCACCGCAGCGTAGGGGCGTTCGCCCTCGGCAAGCTTTGCCGCCACGGCGTCACGGACGGCTCGCAGCACCGTGTGGTCCGCACTCGGATGCTCCGCCAGCAGGCAAAGAAGCCTGTTGTCGTTCCAGGTGCTGTCTTGGGCCGTGCTCAGCTCCAGCAGAGTGCCAGGCGCCGTGGAGGGATTGGCGGCCAGCGCCTGCCAGACGAAGGGGTACGGACAACGCGCGAGTCGATGCAGAACGGCGCTGTCGTTCTCGGCACGCGCCAGTTCGAGGTAGTCGGCAGGCGTATGCACGGACATGGCCCCTCAGGATCGTCGGGTCGATCATCCTGCCATCAGATCAGGCTTGGCCACCCGCGTCCTGAGGCTCTGATCCCACCGGTTCGAAGATCACTTACGGGACAGTCCTTAGTAGCTGAGCTCGGGTATCTGCTAGGTCGTGTATCAGAAGTGGATCATGCGCATAGGGTGTCGGTATGTCGCTGAGCCACATAGTCCTCTCGTCTGGTCGTTCGATTGAGCTCACCGAGCTGCGGATGTCTTCGACCTATGGAGGGATTCTGGAGGGCTACCCGTGCAAGTCCATCAACGATATGAAGGCCAATGGCCTCCAGCGGTAGGCCGAACGCGAGTTTTCCTTCGCGCCGGTCCACCTCGTTCCGCCCTTCCGTGAGCACCCAGACAAGACGGCCGGCCCCTTCGGCCCTGTTGAAGTGCTGCCTTCCGTGGCTTGCATCGGCGTCTTCCACTCGACAGCTGTCGCTCCCGAGCTCGACCCCGTGCTGCACCATTCCGTGCTCACCGTGGCCTGGTTCCAGCCCGTCCCGGTTGTCCCGTCAGGCGAGGACGCTGATTTCGCGCTTCGCAGCATTCACTGGGAGGAACTGGCCCAGGACTTCGAGCTCTAGAGTTGCGTGCTGATCACAGCCACTCGTTGATGGCCGCTACGAGGACAGTGGCCTCAAAGTGGACCGCGAGCTTTTCGTAGCGGGTGGCCACAGCCCGAACGAAGGCAAGATCAACACGCCACGCCGTCAGACGCCTGACCAGTTACGGCAGATCAGTCCGTCGCCTCGCGGACGTCCTTTCCCTGCTCGTCGAACGCCTTGAAGTCCAGCATGTGCTGTTGCGATTGCTTGCGGAAGGCGCTGGGCATCAGAAGTCCCACCAGCTTCATCAGAAATCCGCTGAACCGGTATTCGTTCTCGCTCTCCCAGAGCGTCGTTTCCGGGCTGGCTTCGGTCAGCCGGTCGCGCACGGCGCTCCACATGCCCTCGCCGACGATCTCGCGGTCGAAGTGAACGACGCTCGTTTTCGGGATCTCGCGCAGGTCTGCCGGTTCCCGGCGTGTGATGGTCTCGGTGCACTCGATCTTCCGCTGGCCCATCTGCATCACGACCCGCGAGCGGTTTACTTCCCGATACAGCGTCACAACGTCTGGCCTGCGGGCCGTTGCGTCAACGGCACGGTTCCGACGTACTCCGGCCAGCCCCCATCTACGTGTCCCCCTTGCACCGGTGGTCCGACCCGCGCGCCCGCCTACTGGAAGGACCTGATCGAACCCCGTCGTGCACGTCTCAGGTGGGTGGGAGGTGTGTCAGGGCTCGAGGGTGACCTGGACGGTGATGGTCTGGCCGCCGCGTTGGACGGTGAAGGGGACGGTGGCACCGACGCGGTAGTTGTTCATGACCTGGTAGTAGGTGCCGATGTTCGGGGTGGGCAGGCCGTCGATGGCGGTGATGACGTCATTGGGTTGGAGGCCGGCGCTAGCGCCGCTGGAGGTGGGCGGGACGGACTGGATCCTGACGCCGCCGTTGCTGGGGGCGTTGCTCGTGGCGATCTGGAGGTTGCCGGGGGCGCCAGGGGTGATGTTCACCGTCAGGGGCGTGGTGTCGGAGTCGTAGGTGAAGGAGCCGCTGTACTGGCCGCCGGCGAGAGGTGCGTTGGCGTCTGCTGCGACGGAGACGTTGAAGGGGCGACTGGAGGTCATCGGTGTGTTGGCGGTGATCGTGACGGTCGCGGACTTGCCGTCGGCGGCGATCGAGATCGAGCAATTGGCACCGGAGCAGTCGATGGGGATGTCGGTGATGTGCGTGTATTGCGGGGCCTGGATTTGGACGATGATCGGGTAGTTCCGGGTTTTGTTGTCCCCGGGGTAGACGACGGTATGGGCCGGGCCGGGCGCGTCCAGGTCGGGGACGTTCTGCTGTGGAGGGTGAGCCATGAGGAATGCCCTTTTCGTTGGCCTGAGCACTACGGGCAATGGTTCAGCAAAATGTGATGAGGCGGTCCGGCTCTGCCGTTGATCTGGGGCCAGTCAGCTTTTCAACCGATGAGGTTTTCACTTAGCAGGAGAAAGAGGAATCAAGTCCCGCAGCTCTTTGCAATCAGGCTTGCCCTTAACAGGCCCAGGGTCCAGCATGCCCATCCCCGCCTGCAAGGGCACCCAGAAGAGCACCTTGAGACCTGCAGCGGCTTTCGGCCGCCGCCGACGACTTCACCGTGGCAGCTGAACTGGCCTGCCTGGCCAGGAGAGAGGGCCTCAGTACGTTTCTGCAAGATCCCGTGACTTCGGCCCAAAATCGCCGCTCCAGGAATTCGAACGGCCCTTCTCGTGGCTGCACGACGCCCGTCAGTCCACTGGCAGACACTCGCCCGCGAAGAGGCCGACCGTGGGGGCGGCAACGCCGCCCGACACACCACGAATTAGAAACACGCAGTTACACCAGCAGGTCGGCGGTGACTGTAGTGGTGGCCACGTAGCTGTGCGGTCGCATGCGAGCCCGCACAGGCGCGGCTGAACGTCGTTTCATTCGTCCAGGGGGTTTGGGGGGACGGCGGTTCCGGCGACGGAAAGTGACTGATAGCTCTCTGAGCATGACTTTTTCCAAGGGGAGGCGGCGTTCAGCCGTCGCAGTCGCTCTCGTCGTCGCCGCCGGTGGCCTGGCTTCCGTGCCGGCGTCCGCCCAGGCGCAACCGTCCGCACCTGCACCGGTCGTGGAGACGTTCGGCAAGCCGGGTCTCACCGAATTCGCCGTACCGGCCGGCGTAGACCAGCTGACCGTGGAGGCCATCGGTGCAGGAGGCGGCGGAGGCGGAGGCGGCCGTGCCTCGGACGAGGTGGGCGCACGAGGTGGGAGCGGCGGTGGTGGCGGAGCCAGGGTCCGCTGCCAGCTTCCCGTCAGCCCTGGTCAGATGTTCAACGTGGTGGTCGGGAAAGGCGGGGCCGGTGGCAAGCCCGATCTCCTATACGGCCCGGAGCAGATCTGGGAGCGTGCCACACCGGGCGCTCCCGGCTCCATGGGGACTGGGCTGATGGCTCAGCAGGGCTATTACTCCCCCATCAACTTCAGTACTGGGGTAGTGGTCAGTGGCGGCATCGGCGGCGACTACGCCTTGGACCACCGGACGGTGCTGGGAAGCGGTGGGGGCTTTCTGGTAGGCGCCGGGAACGCAGGCGGTAGCAAGTGGAAATGCGCCGTCGAAAAGAAGGAGCTGCGACCGCTCGGTGCGTGGGCGGGCAGTAACGGCGGAGAGGGCCACGACGGCTCACTCAACTACGGCGGTGTCGGAGGTTCCGGGGGAGTGCCCGGGGACTTCTGGTCCGACACCCTCCCGCGCGGCTGCCCGTTCCAGACCGTCGGCCGAGGTGCAGGGGGCGGCACGGGCGCCGCGCCGGGGGCGACCAGCGCGGGGTGGGGCGGCAAGGGCGGAGACGGCTGCGTCGCCATCACGTACATGCCCGTGCCCTAGCGTCGCCCGCCAGTCCGCGACGTACACCGAGGATGTCAGTGTCTCCCGTCGCGACGGGAGACACTGCGCGGTCGGCAGGCGGTTCGCGAGGTGCACACCGGTCATTTCACGGAAGGCGCCTGCCAGCCGGAGGTCGTCGGCGGCTCGCAGAGCGGGAATGCGCGGTGGATCACGAGATCGCGCACGGCATTGCAGACGAGCCGATCCACGTCCCGGTCGCTACCGGGGGCGACGTGAAGGTGACCGGAGAGCAGATCGGGCCACCGCCTGCTCCTGTTCGCACGGCGGGCGCCGGCCGGTGACCACAGCAGCGTCACCGGCTGCTACGGGGTTTGTGTGGCCATCTTCCGAGATGCGTCGATCTTTGAACGGCATGTCTTGCAGAGCGGGTTCTCTGGGGTGGCGGATGTGGCGCGAGGCAGGTGCGCAGCTCAGCGCCGGTCCGCAGAGCCTATCGAGTGCAACAGGTGTCGCACCGTCGCCGCGGTGCCCGACGAGGGGTGAACCTGCGTAGCCCCGGATGACGCCCGGGGCACGAACATCGTCGGCGCGCCTCCACGAGCTGCCTGATCGAACACCACCGCTCTCGACTGCCGCCCAGGCCCTGGACGGGCTTGCCGGCTAGCGCGAAGAGATCACCCGGCTCGGTGAAACCGCCACCGGGACAAGTCCTGTGAGCCGCCTTCCCGGATCACGAACCGCAGTGATCGGAACCTGCAGCTGTCAGCCCGGGACCCGCTGTTCGGCACTGTCGGAAGCAGGTTGATCGAAATGGGCTTGCGGACGAGGGCAGCGGTTGGACAGACGTTGCTGCGCTGGACCCCGCCACGAGGGTTGAGGGGCCACGACAGCGAGATGAGGGTTAAGCCCATGATCCCCGTGATCACTGCGCTTGTGTCCTCCCGGGGTGCGGACCGCGTCTGACCCCGGAGCGGACGGGCGCCTTCACCGGAGCGTGCCTTGACCGTGAAAACGAACGACCTGACCATGCGTCCGATCACCGGGTGCGAAGAACTCGACCTCTTCTCCCAACTGCCCTACGTGCTCAATGACGATCGGAGGCGGCGTGTGACGCCTGCCCCGGCCCGCCGCCACATCCCGGCGGCGGACCGCCCCTTGTTCCATGCAGCTGCTACCACGCCAAAGTGCCGGCGCTCCGAGGCCCGGGGTATTGCCTTGATGACCCTGGCCTCGCTGGTCATTGGGGCGTCGTTCGTAGCCAGCAGCCTGCTAACCCGTTTCCCGGTATGGGGCGGCCAAGCCTTCCGCTTCACCGCCGCCGCCCTGTTGCTGGGCGCTTTCTGCGGACGCCGCTGGCGGATGGTGCAGGCATGGCCGGCGGGAGTGTGGCTTCGCATCGTCGGTCTGGCCATCACCGGCATGGTCGGGTACAACGCCGCCATCATCACCGCCGAACGCACCGCCGAGCCCGCAGTACCAGGCGCCATCGTCGGCTGTGCCCCGTTGGCTGTCGCTCTGCTGTCGCCCCTCCTACAAGCGCATTCCCCTGCTGCCCGGCGTCTTGCCGCCGCGGCTCTTGTGGTCCTGGGAGCGTATGCCGTGCAAGGCTTCGGGCGCACGGACGGCAGCGGACTGGGCTGGTCCGTCGTCGCACTGGCTTGCGAAGTCGCGTTCACGTTCCTTGCAGCCACCACTCTCACGCTCACAGGCCCTCTGCTGGCCTCTGCGTGCGCGTCGGCCGTGGCCGGCATGTTGTCATGTGTCATCGCGTTCGTGGTGGAAGGCACCGTGTGGCTGCGGGTCCCGCAGGCGCCCGAGGCGGCAGCACTGGCCTGGCAGGCTGTGGCCGCCACTGCCATTGGCTTCCTGTGCTGGTGCCGCGGCATCGATCAGATCGGTACCGAGCGTTCAGCACTCTTCCTTGGCCTCATCCCCCTGTCCGCCGCAGCAACCGCACCCCTGGCCGGCACCGGACATCTCAACATCGCGCAAATCGTCGGCTGCCTCATGGTTGCCGGCGGCCTGATCCTTGGAATGAGTCGCACACCCGGGCCGTCTGAGCCTGCGGAATGCCCAAGATCGAGCTGACGGCGCTTCAGGCATCCGGCCGCTTCCGGGCAACGCCTTCGTAGCCGGTCGTGCACCAGGGTTCCGGCAATTAGGAACGTGAGGCGACAAGCAGCCGCGGGTTACCCGTGGCTGGGACCTGGCCGGCCTCTGGACTTAGGGTCTGTTGCGAAAGTGGATCTTGACTTGAGATGATCAAGCCGTGGCGCGTGGGGATCTCACGGACCGGCAGTGGGCTCGGCTGGAGCCGCTTCTTCCGGTGGGGAAGAAGCAGGGGGGCCGCGGACGTGGACGCGTCGGCAGCTGATCAATGGCATACGGTGGCGGACCCGGGCCGGCACGCCGTGGCGAGATGCCCCCGAGCGGTATGGCCTGTGGGACCGGATCTACGACCTGTTCCGCCGGTGGCAGCGCGACGTCACCTGGAAGCGGATTCTGGAACAACTGCAGGTCCAAGCCGACGGGCAGGGTCTGATCGCCTGGCACGTGAGCGTCGACTCGGCCGTCTGCCGCGGCCGGCAGGAGGACCAGGCAGACAAGGCGGCGGACCGAAGAGTAGAGGAACCAGGACCTTGAGCTGTACGCGCCGATCCGGCGCGACCACCATCGCGCGAGGTGACCGGTCTCGGGAGTGACGGCCGGACCAGCCGACGGCCGGTGAAGCTCCTCAGAGGGAAGGGCTTCGACCTCCCACCGGACGGGATGGCGTATGTCGAAGCCGGACAGTCACGCGAACGCCGACCAGCGCGGGTCATGTTTCTTCGGGTCATCCAGCCTCCGCGTGTGGCCTGGTGCGTGTACTCGGTGACGAGTGCGAGGGCTCGGCGACCTCGTGCCTCGGAGGCGTGCAGGACCATGTGGGTGGCAAGGGCGCCGGGCGGCCTGGGCAAGCCGTGGTGAGGGACTTGCCCAGGTTTCCCCTTCGAGCTGTCAGATGTCAGCTCCCGGTGTTTTGTTCACCTTCAGGCCCTTCGGAATCGTCGGCAGCAGTCGCTGCTTCGAGGTGACCTCGCGGATCGCATGAGGGTTGGTGAAGGTGTGTTACAAGGATCCGGCCGAGTCGATGCCGCCCTCCGAATTTGCGGCCTGCACCTACGTTACGGATTGGGTGGCCGCGAAACTGCGCTGGAGCCTGACCGCGGACGGGGCCGAGAAGACCAAGCTCAAGCAGGTTGCCGCCAGCTGCCCGAACGCCAAGGTGACCTGGAAGGTGGCGCGATGAGGCGTCAGCAGAGGCCACGCCCGTAGCCGAGTACCTCCGGTCCGCCTCGGACACCCGCAACTGCTCGCCCAACTCCGCGACAAACGCTGGGTCGTGGGCCGCCCGGCAACCCGTACGCGGCCCTGACCGCCGCCCCACCGCCCGCTAACATCCGTCCGACCGGCTGCCGCCGCCCCGGACACGTCGAGCCGTGGGCACGGCCGGGATGGCATGCGTGAGCCATGTCACTTGTCGGGGGTGCATAGCGGGGCAGGGGCCAGTGTCTTTATTGAGGGTGTAGGGGCGTGTTGAGGTGAGGGAGTGACGCTGATGGGGCAGTTGCGGGCCGATGAGTTCGACCGGTTCGTGGCGGCTCGGTGGTCGGCGTTGCTTCACCTGGCGCGGCTGTTCACCGGCGGAGACCGGCACCGGGCCGAGGATCTGCTGCAGGAAGCGCTTGTCAAACTGTGGTTTGCCTGGCCGAAGGTGGCCGATCAGGCGCCCGAGGCGTATGTCCGCAGGGTTCTGGCCCGTGCTGCGGCTCGCTCGGCACGGCGTCGCTGGTGGGGCGAGCACCCTGTGGACCAGCTGCCCGACCCGCCCGAGGTGGCAGATGAGACCGCTGCCGTGGACGAGCAGACCCGGTTGGAGGCCGTGTTGGCGTTGCTGCCGACGCGGCAGCGGGCTGCGGTGGTGCTGCGCTACTACCAGGACCTGCCCGAGCGGGATGTCGCGGAGGTGCTGGGCTGTCCGGTGGGTACCGCCCGTTCACTGACGACCCGCGGCGTTGCACGGCTGCGTCAGCTTCTGGCTGAGGCAGAGCCGGTGGAGTGAAGAGGGAGCTATGGATCACTTCGAACAGGAGCTGGCGCGGATGATGCGCGACAGCCACGAGGAAACGCTCTATGAGGACCGGCACCGAGACCGACTGCACGCCGGCGTTCGCGCACGCCGGAGGGCTCGAGCGGCCTGGACGGCCACCGGTTCCGTGCTGACCGTTGCCGGACTCGGAGTCGGACTGATGGTCCTGCCGAGCTCCTTCGCTCACGACGGCCCCACCGGCCCTCAGCACCGCCGCGGCACTCCTGCGGAGTCGGGCCCGACGCCGTCGAGGCCCCGCCCCGTGCCCACTGCCACGGCGCCGATGCCGACCTGCACGTCAACCGCCCGGCCGGTGCCGATGCCCTATCACCTCTCGACCGCCGCGCCTTCGATGCCCAGCCGTACATCACCCCTCAAGCCAGTTCCGATGCCGACCTGCACCTCAACTACCGAGTCGGTTCCGACGCCGACACAAACCTCGACCGCCAGGTAGCGTTCCGGCCGCGTTCAAGCGGTCCCGATGGGTGTGTACAGAAGCCCAGTTTCCGTAGACCTCGGTGAGAGGGAGACGGCGACTTCGTTTGCGCGCGAACCGCGCCCTGGGCAACCAAGTCGGCCACGGGTCCTGCCTCGGCTCCCGCCGAGCGGACGAGCTCCGCGCCGTACATCCGCTATGTATTCGTCGATCCTCAAGACCGTCGCCTCCCGGCCTCAAAAGTGGCGGGAGGCGCAGGAGGCACCGTGCTCACCGCGTTCGCCCGCGCGTTCAAGACGCCCGATCTGCGCAAGAAGCTGCTGTTCACATTGGGCATCATCGTGCTCTACCGGATCGGAGTACACATCCCGGTCCCAGGGGTGAAGTACGCGAACGTCGAGTTCTGCATGGAGCGGCCCCACGCCGACAGCGGGTTGTTCGGCCTGGTGAACATGTTCAGCGGTGGTGCGCTGCTGCAGGTCACGATCTTCGCGCTGGGGATCATGCCGTACATCACGGCGAGCATCATTCTCCAGCTGCTGACCGTGGTGATCCCGCGGCTGGAGGCCCTCAAGAAGGAGGGCCAGACCGGCCAGGCGAAGATCACCCAGTACACCCGCTATCTGACCGTGGCGCTCGCCGCCCTGGAGGGCACCGGTCTGGTGGCCGCCGCCCGCGGCGGTACGCTCTTCCCGGGCTGCACGCGCCAGATAGTGCCCAGCGGCTCGGTCTTCATCGCCATCACGATGGTGATCACGATGACCGCCGGTACCTGCCTGACCATGTGGCTCGGTGAGCTGGTCACCGGCCGAGGTATCGGCAACGGCATGTCGATCCTGATGTTCATCTCGATCGCCGCCCGCTTCCCGGGCGCGCTGTGGCAGGTCAAGCTCGAGGGCGAGCTCGCCGGCGGCTGGATCGAGTTCTTCGCCGTGATCCTGGTGGGCCTGGCGATGGTCGCCCTGGTGGTCTTCGTCGAGCAGGCCCAGCGGCGCATTCCGGTGCAGTACGCGAAGCGCATGATCGGGCGCCGGTCCTATGGCGGTACGTCGACTTACATCCCGCTCAAGGTGAACCAGGCAGGGGTGATTCCCGTTATCTTCGCGTCCTCGCTGCTCTCCATCCCGGCGCTCATCGCACAGTTCAGCGGGTCGAAGGCGGCATGGGCGACGTGGCTCGCCACCACCTTCACCAAGGGAGACCACCCCGTTTACCTCGCCGCGTACGTCTTGTTGATCGTGTTCTTCGCCTTCTTCTACGTGGCCATCAGCTTCAACCCCGAAGAAGTCGCCGACAACATGAAGAAGCACGGTGGCTTCGTCCCGGGCATCCGGGCCGGTCGTCCGACGGCCGAGTACCTCAGCTACGTGCTCAACCGGATCACGTGGCCGGGCTCGCTGTACCTGGGGCTGATCGCGCTCGTACCAACAATGGAGTTGGTGCTTTTCAACGCGAACCAGAACTTCCCCTTCGGCGGGACAAGCATCCTCATCATCGTGAGTGTGGGCCTGGAGACCGTGAAGCAGATCGAGAGCCAGCTTCAGCAGCGCAACTACGAAGGGTTCCTCCGCTGATGCGAATCGTCCTCGTCGGACCCCCGGGGGCCGGCAAGGGTACCCGGGCCGCGTACCTCGCCAAGAACCTCGCGCGATCCCAGAGGTTCATCCCCGCCCTGAAGAAGGTGCGCATCCGCCTGCCCGTCGGCAGTCCGCACACCCAGCCCGCTGCTCTGGCCGGAGCAATCCACATCCAGCCGACACTGGTGTGCGCGGGAGGCAGACCGACCTCGGCCCGCATCAACGCAGCGCTGCTCGGGCGCCGCTGCCAGTTTCGATGCTCTGTCGCGGCTCCTACATGAGGCAGTGACCATATCGTTCCCACGCGACACGCGCCGCATTGCCGTGCGTCGCTTGGAGCGGGTTTCCGCGGCTGATCCCCTCCCAGACCCCTCATCTGGCTCCAACGCAGGTCAGCACGTCAATGGGTGTCACGAGTGCCCTTGATTCCCAAGCTCAGAGCGCGGGTTCGATTCCCGTCACCCGCTCCATAATGAAGGCCCAGGTCGGAGACCTGGGCCTTCATTGTTGTCTAGCCCATATGTGGGCCGCATGCCATTTGCGCGCCGTAAGGGACCGATTGGCCCACCGAGTTGGCGTCCGCAAGCTCCTCCTGGGCTACCCGATCGGCCGTCAAGTCGAATCGCGGAGGCACCTTGTGTGGCGTGCGCCCCATGGATGTGTGAACGGCAACGATGCACCTGCGAACTCGGGAGTTGTTCCACCAGAGCCGTCGCCGTCAACGCCTCCTCCAAGCCACCGCCGTCTGACACCTGTTCCACGCCCACGGCGACCGGACCTGCTTCGGGATGACCGAAACGTCATTCGGCGAGATGAACGAGGCCGTCGGCCTCCATCTCAAGCGCACCGCCCACGATTTCTCCGCGCGTCCCCTCGACGGAGCCTGCGGGACCACCGGCATCTCCTCCGTCCTTGCGACCTCGCTGCCTTCCTCCGCCGCATGCTGGACTCCGCAGTTGCTCCAGAGAAGCCGAGGTGCTTGCGGCGGATCGCGAGCATGTCGTTCTTCACGGCGAAGTCCTCGGCATGGCGACTGAAGCGCGTGGTCGTCACGGAGATGGCGACAACAGCTTCGAAATGCGCTCGTGCCCGCAGATGCGGAGTCCGCACATCGGTCACTCCGCCGATCCGGCCTGCCGGGTCGAATCGCTGCGTCCCCGGCCGCCCTCGTGGTCGTCCGCGGGGCTCGTGCGCGCTGGGCCAGTGCCTGTGTCGACGAGGATCTGTTCGGCCTGGGCGACGTTGTCGGCTCGGACCGCCCTGGCCATTGCGACGGCTGCTGCTTCAGGCGTCGCCTGCGGCGGGACCACCAACAGGGAGAAGTAGTCCTGATCGCCGCGGGTGATGAGCACCGTGTCATCACCCACCGGGAAGGAGTCGATGTGCACGACCCGGTCATCGATGATCAGCCGCGTCGGCAGTTCCTCCCACGCGTTCGTATCCAGGCCCACGCGCAGGACGGGGCCGAGGTGCTCGGTCAACGCGCTGATCAGACTGGGCAGCTCGGCGCCGATGTTGCGGGAACGCGGCCACCACGCCCCGTCGAGAATGCCCTCGCGGGACCGGGTCGTCTCAAGCCTCAGCAGTACGGTCCCGGGTTTCACCGACTGATGGATCGCTTCCGGCAGAAGCTTGGAGAGGTCCGGAGTTTCGGAATCGGCCATGATGTGCTCGCTCGTCTGCGGTGCGTACGTCCGCTGATCGCCCTTGGCGATGCGGCGTGGCTGCCGATGTGCGGTGGCTGCGGTGGTTTCACCGTACTCCGCGGGCCGGCATACGGGCCCATGCACTGGGCCGACGCGTGCGCGCTGAGCTCACAGCAGGGAAAATACCTGGTCAGACGCATGCTCGGCCATCACCGCGGCCCTGATCATCGCCGAGCCCAGGGGCGCTCTCGGCGTCGGTGGGGGTGTGTCTAAGCGGCGCACGGACCGCCTCCACGAACGCCTGGTCTCGTATGGGGTCGGTGGACCGCCGCCCGGAGTACGGTGAACACGTCGGGACATTTCGAGCGTTCCCCCCTTGCCGGAGTCGAAGGGCCGACGGTGGGGCCGGCCAGCGCATCTCCTCGCCCGTCGGCAACTCGCGACGGACAGTACGAGAAGGGCGACAGAACGCCAACCGTTCCATGACTGGCGGCGGTAGGTGTGAGCGTTGGCCGTTAGGCACCTCGTACGCCTGACAGAGAGGCCAGCATGAGACCTGTAGAACCGATGCCTTCGGCAGGGATGGCCGAGGTCCGCATCGTCGCCGCATCCCCCGAGGCCGCGCGCCGGGTCGCAGAAGCACTCCGGCACTGCTTCCCCGCCGCCGAACAGCGCAGCTACCCCGCCGGCCACGACGGCGGGACCCGGCTCCACATCACGGTGGACACCACGCACACCTCCGAGCCCAACGCGGCGACCGCGCCACGGCTCGTGACCAGCGAGTCAGCCGCGCGTGACCGGTCACATGCGGACGAGGTCTGAGGAACCGGGCCTCAGACGCGCGGCTGCGACAGGGGCGTCCCCTCGACCGGGCACCCGCCGCTTCTGCGCCGCGATGAGCGCGACACAGTTGTCCCCAGAGGTAGCAGTCATGGCATCACTGACCGAGCGGAAGGCGTACCGCGAGAAGATCATGCAGGCGCTGTATGAGGCCACTGAAGGCAACCGCCTTCTGGGTGTCACCGGGGCCAAGCTGGCGCAAGATCTCGCGATCCCGGCAGAGGATCTGGCTGCCGCCTGCACGTATCTGGTGGGCGAGGACCTGATCACGGTCGACTGGGCCGCAGGCAATACGCCGGCCATGGTCACGCTGACGCACCAGGGCATTCGGCGCATGGAGGCTGAGGAAGAAGAGCACGGTTGACGCCTTGCTCAGGCGGCGTCCGACCCCCTCGGCTGCGAGCGGAGGCCCGGAGAACAACCCATCCGGCCGTTAGTGCCGCTCCTCCGCGGCGGGTACCGGTGAACCATGGCTGGCACCTTCACCACCCGCACGCTCACCATTGCAACCGGCGCCACGGAGACCATGCACGACCTGACGAACGCATGCTCCGCGTTTCTCCGGGAGGCCGCTCATGGGCGAAACGGACTGCTGAACGTTTTCACCCCCCACGCGACGTCCGGCCTGGCCGTCATCGAGACCGGCGCGGGCAGTGACGATGATCTGCTGGCAGCGCTTCGCGGCATTCTTCCCGCGGACGACCGCTGGGGGGACCGCCACGGTGGTCCAGGCCGCGGCAGCGGCCACGTGCTCCCGGCTCTGGTGCCACCACACGCCACGTTGCCCGTGGTCGATGGCGAGCTGGAGCTGGGGACCTCGCAGTCCCTCGTACTGGTGAACACCGACCGTGACAGCCCCGAGCGCCAGGTCCGGCTGTCCTTCCTCGGCTGACCGGACGATCCACACGGTCCTGCGGCTGACAGCCCCCGTCGGCAGCCGATCTCGTACGAGAGCGTCCGGCTGCCCGCATGGAGGCGCTGCCTCTTCTCCATTCTTGGGCCGCCTGCTCCAAGGTCTCCTGTGCCGTTCGCCCCGTTGCTCCGGATCGGCTCGGCGAGCCTTACCAGGAGTAAGCTGGAACCACCGAGGGCAATTCGTACACCAGCCTCCATGCTCGTGTCGTTTTCGGCGATTCACGACACCGGGCCGGTGTGGTTGGCCCGGGGCAAGGTCCGCGTCATGACCACGACCATTCCGTATACGCCGGCGGTCGAAGACCGGACCTCTTCGCTGCCCCTGCGACTCATGCTGGCACCGGCCGGCACCGCTCCAGCTCTGCTCGACGGTGCGTGGTGGCCCCGCTCCCGTGACCTCACGGCGGAACTTCCCGCGCTGACGGCCGTCCTCGACCCGCTGTGGGGGCGGATCACCCGCGTCACGGTGAACCCCGCCTTCTGGCCGGTCATCCCACGGAAGGTGCCCGTCGACGGGCATGTGGTGGGTGTCGGCTGGTTCACGGCCGAGCAAGACCCCCACAAGCTGCTGCTGCTCTCCTACAGCGTCGGCCGCTGGGACCTGCTGGTCATCCCCCCGGAGACCGGCCCGGCCACCGCCGCCCGGCTCATGACAGAGGCCGCCGATCCGCTCGGCACCCTCACCGCGAGCGCCCTGATGAACGAAGCGGAGCAACGCCGGATCGCGGAGGAGACGGAACTGTCCCTCGTCTCGGTCTGGGACTCCGAAGGCGGCCATGGAGCAAGCCTGCCGACCTCTCGTTCCCCCGCCCGAGCAGTCATTGCTCAGGTACCAGATACGACGAAAGGTATCTGAGCGTCGTGTCAGTCATCGCGAGCGCGACGTGGATCCCGCAGCCCGCTCCGGAGGAAGCCCCAGGCCAACAGCCTGGGGCTGATCTCTTATCCGGACCTTTCCACCGCCCGTCGTTCAGTCGAGTTCCCTAAGGGGACCTGACGCGCCGCCACTGGCTCAATGAGCCATTTGGCCCGGTTGGCTGGGTCACGCTGTCCGAGTTGATCACGGTGGTTCCAGGAGCCCGTGTGCGCTGTCGCATGAGGGGTCTGCCAGTGGGTCCTTGTGCGGTCCGTGGCCGCCGAGCAGGGCGTGAACTTGTGCTCCGGATCCTCACCGAGCGGGAGGGACCGAAGGGCCGCAACGGACTCGAACACTCCGGCCGTGGAGCGTGGCAGGGCCTCGTTGCTTTCCGCCTGCGCTCAGTCATTCGCGGACTGGCTCACCTTCCCCTCACCCTCATCCAGACCCGCACACAGCGCTACCGGCGCCAAGCCACCGGAGTCGAACGCCAGGCCGCCCGGTGACTGACGCGTTGGAGACAGCCGGTCCGGCGGGTGAAGGCGCAATGAGGCTGCTTGGTGAAAGGGCATGGGTATGGCGGCAGGTGAGAGGCCGGCGGACACGGGCGCGGTGGACCGGTCGGAAGGGTTCGGCGAGCGACTGCTGGGGGTGCTGCTGGATCGGGCGCACGAGATGCCGCCGCAGTTGATCGCCCCGCTGATCGCGGAAGAGGTGGCGAGGGTCGGCGGCCGTGACGTCTCGATCCTCCTCCAGGACTATGCGCAGCTGCTGCTGGTGCCGCTGCCAGGCAGGCGGCTGACCGTCGGCCGGCCCGAGCTGATCAGTGACTCGCACGCGGGCACGGCCTTCCTGTACGGGGCCCCTGTCGAGGTTCCGCAGGACGACGGCGTTCGGATGTATCTGCCGTTGCTGGACGGCAGCGACCAGGTGGGCGTGCTGGCCCTCACCCTGGACACCGTCGATGACGATGACCGGCGCTTGTTGCGCAGACTCGCCGGCCTCGTCGCCGACATGCTGGTCACCAAGCACAGCTACACCGACCAGTTCTTCCTCGCCCGGCGCCGCGAACCGATGAGCTTGGCCGCGGAAATCCAGTGGTCCCTGCTACCGCCGCTGGCGATGTCCGTCCCACAGGTCGCGGTGGCGGGAATCCGGGAGCCCGCCTACAGCGTCGCCGGCGACAGCTTCGCCTACGCCCTCAACGAGGACATCCTGCACGTGGCCATGGTCGATGCGATGGGCCACGGCCTGGATGCCGCCACCATGGCGACCGTCGCCATCGGTGGCTACCGGCACGCCAGACGCGTCGAAATCGGCCTGTCCGAGATCTACGCGTTCATGGACCGGGCCATCGCCGAGCAATTCGGGCCCGACCACTTCGTCACCGCGCAGATGATGCGCCTCAACATCACAACGGGCCACCTGCAGTGGGTCAACGCGGGCCACCCCGCCCCGCTGCTGATCCGCAACGGCCAGGTTGTCCGGCAACTGGAGAGCCCGACCACCTTGCCGGTCGGCTTCGGTGGTGAAGAGCCCCAGATCAGCGAGCAGATGCTCCAACGCGGCGACCGGGTGCTGTGTCAAGACCATGGTGGTCACGGACGCCGAAGGCCGCGTGCTGTTCTGCAGTCCGACCCAGCCTGGAAGCTGCGCGGTCATCACGCACGCCCGCCAGTTAGGTCGGGTCTAGCTCCTGGCCGATGGGCCCGCGGTGGAGATCCTTGCCGATGCCGGCTATCAGGGCCTGGGCGCCCAGATCGGCGGACGCCTGGTGACACCACCATCGGGGTGGTCCACGGCGGAGGCCATTGCCTCCGTCTGGCGCCGTGTATGTCAGGGGCGTCAGTCGCCGGAATGGACTTGTCCCTCGAAATGCTCGTAGCCGCCGAGCAGTTCGTCGGCTTCGAAACGGGCTGCCCACTCGTTCACCTGGCTCAGCGTGGTGTCGCCGCCCAGTCCCGCTGCGGCCAGTAGCGGCACCTTGTCGAGCTGCTGCCACTGCTCGTACGACAGTGTGAGGGAGAGCAGGCCGCTCAGATCGGCGATCGTGCCGACGTCCTGGACTACGGCACCGGACAGTTCGAGCCCTTCAAGCCGAGGGAACGTCCGCAGCGCGCTGAGATCGACAGGTCGTCTTGTGGAGAGTTGCACCACGCGCAGGGTTGGGTGACCGGCTATCTGTTGCAGATCGACCGCATCCAAATGTAGGTGCAATACCTCAAGTGGGATGTCAAGCAGCGGACGCAGGTCAACGGGACCTTTACCGAACAGCATGACTGCCCTCATGTGTGGCGCCCTGCGGACGGCTTCGAGATCGAGACTCTTGACCTTGTCGACGACCAGGGTGTGGATCCGGTGTGGCTTCTTTGGGATCGGGCCCTCACCACGCCAGAAGGTCTTGCTGTCGTCCAAGTAACTCGGGATCTTGACATCGACGTCCAGGTACCCGTCCTCTTCCCAGTAGTCGCCCCGGTCGAGTGCCGTCACATGTTGGCGCAGCATGGTGGTGACCGAGTCGGCTACGTAGACAGGCTGGGGGCGATAATTTCTCCCGACGCGGATGACCTGGCCCGGTCGGCCGGCCGGCCCCGGATCCATGTCGACCGCCAGGTAGTCGCCGCCGGTGCTGGTCGCAAAGGGGATCCAGTTCGGGCTGTTCAGCCAGCGTCGGATGGTCTCCGGCGGCTCCGCCTCGCCGGCCATCGCCCGCAACGGATTGTCCGTCCACTTCCACTCGTAGTGGTGATGGATATGGGTGGTTGTGGACTCGAGACCGAACCACGGGTGGCCGTGGAACAGCCCGATCTCGTCGTCGCCGTCAGCCTCGCCGTACAGGGCCACCAGGTCAGGGGGCAGTTCACCCTGGAAGGCGTCCAGCAGGGCGGCCCGCTGGACCGGGTCCAACGGAGGAGGCAGAAACTCTTCCTCCCCGTGGATGTCCGCACGCTTTTGTAGGTACTGGCGGAACAGCCGGACAGCCTCCTCCGGATCACCCGCGGGCGTCGGGTCGGATGGCCCGTTCTGCTCGGCTCCAGGCTGCACGGGCAGGTGGTCCGGACGCAGAACATAAAGAAGCTGGTCTTGCTCAGGGTACGTTTTACGCGTGATGGCCTGACTGAGCACCGCCTCGAACCGCCCCGAGGGCTCGACAGTCAGCTCAATCGTCAGATGGTCAGTGGATGCACCGCTGAGCGCGTACAGCTCCTTAGCCCCCCGTGGGACTACGCACCCTTGTTTGTGGCCATCGGCCATCTCATAAAAACTGTTCCCGCCGCCGCTGCCCGAGGCCCCACGATAGGTACATAGCCGCCCTCGTCGCCACCCCTCCGGAGCGGCTGCCTCGATGCGCGCAGCCATGGTCCGCAGAACTCGTTCCACGGAAATCTTCCGCTGATCATCCATGCTGACAAGTTCTACACGGCTCCACTGACAGCCCGCGCAGGCTCACTTGCGGTTCGGATGGAGCTTTTGCGCAGCAATCGACGTTGCGACTTGGAACATGCGTTTGCTTCGCCGCGGACCAAGATTTACTGCGAGCCTGGCGCCCGCCCCACCGCTGCGGCCAGGCTCCGGGGGCGGCGGCCAGTGGGCACGGCGAGACAGATGGCCCCCGCGGGGCCATCGTGCAGGCAAGGAGCCGCGGGGCTCGCCGGTATGAAAGCGGCATCTTCCATATCGATGCCCCCTTTGCAGATATACCCCGCACCAACCTCTGGCATATGCCAGCATACTTGCCGAACACTACATAGCGCAGATCAAGCCAGCGCCAACCGTTCCTTCAGCTGGCGCTTGGTCGTGACCTTCAGCTCAACTACGGGTGGGCTGGACTCCGGCGCCAGGGCCTGTCGAAGGGCAGGTATGGGCCCCGGTGCCGCGCCTGCGGCGCCCCGATGTCCGCTGGGGGGCGGGGTAGTGGATGACGAACGGGTCGGCGCCAACGGGCTCGTACCATTCCGGTCTCCGTCCTCGCGCAGCACGAAGGGGCGCGGCTTTGGTGGTGAGGCTGGCCTCCACCCTGCGGGCGCATGACCTCCGTCAGTGACACCATCCGCCGGAAAGCTTTCACCAGCACCAGATGCTCGACAAGATTCGCCATGCCCTGGACAGCGAGAGCGATCCGCCGGAAGAAAGGTGTCTGCTTGACATCGCTTCACGGGCAGAGGCCGTTCGGGTGATGGTGCTGTCGGCACCCGCGGCCAGCTCGCGTAGCCTCGTTACCAGAAGGGCACCGACAGTTATTCCGCCACCGCTGCGCCGGTCGCGGTGCGAAGGGGTGCTGGATGTCGATGACAAGTCGGCGCGGTTTGCTGGCGAGATCTGCAGGAGCGGTGGCGGTCACCCTCGTGCCCAGCTCCGGCGCGGCGAGGGTGAACACACCGCGGGAGCGGCCGGTAACTACGGTCGACGGACGCGTGGACTGGGACGCCTTGCGGGCGCAGTTCCGTCTGGAGCCGGGATGGGTGAACCTCGCGTTGTTCTACCTGGCCTCGCATCCGAAGGTGGTGCGGGATGCGGTGGATCATCTGAGGGCACAGGTCGACGCCAATCCTCTGTCGGTGACCACGGGGATGGCGCTGCCCGACGGTCCGACCGGATGGCCCCGGGTACGCCAGTCGCTCGCGGCCTATGTGGGAGGCCGGGCCGAGGACATCGCGATGACGGCGAGCACGAGTATCGGGCTGGGTGTCGTCTACAACGGCGTCGTGACCCGTCCGGGACAAGAGTTTCTGCTGACGGAGCACGACCACATCTCCCATCGCACCGCCGCCCGGTTGGCCGCCGAAAAGCATGGCAACACGGTGCGGCTGGCCTCCTGGTTCGCCGATCCGGCCACCACGACGGCAGACGGCATCGCAGCGGCAGTCGGCAAGGCGATACGCCCGAACACCAGAGTCGTGGGGATCACCTGGGTGCAGTCCAGCACGGGGCTTCGGATGCCGGTGCGTGCGGTGGCCGAGGTGGTGCGCCGGGCCAATGAAGGGCGCAGTCCTGCCGACCGGTGCCTGCTGGTCGTCGACGGCGTGCACGGGCTGGCGGCAGTCGACGAGGAAGCCGCCGGCCTGGGCGCAGACATGGTGATCGCCGGAACGCACAAATGGCTGTTCGGCCCAAGGGGAACAGGGCTGGTCTGGGTGGCGCCGGACGTCCTGGAGCAGCTGCGACCCACGTTCGTGAGCTTCATCAGCGGCGGGGGAGCAGCGTCCCTGTCGCCCGGCGGGTTCTTGGCGTTCGAGCATGCCTTCGCCCTGCCGGTCGCGGTGGCGCTGCATGAGCAACTGGGCCGAGCACACGTTGCCACTCGGATCACACAGCTGTCGACCCGGGTGAAACAAGGACTGAGCCGCATTCGCGGGGTCACCGTGCACACCCCTGCCGACCCGGAACTGTCAGCGGGCATCACCTGTTTCAGCGTGGCAGGCCACACCCATCAGCAGGTCGTCGACCACGCCGCCGCCCACCGCGTGCGGCTGTCCACCTCGACCTACACCCGCATCGGCACCGCCGTCATCAATACTCCAGCAGAGGTCGACACTGCGCTCAACAGCCTGGCCGATCTCACCCGCTGAAAGCCGTTCTGGGCTTCCCCGGGGCGTCGCTGGGGCGTCGGCACGGGCTACGGCGACGGGCTGGAGATGGTTCCGTCGAGCGCAGGGCGGCGAAGGCCCACAGGTAGCCGACGGCGGCCAGGCGTCGGCTCATGTCCCGGCCGGCTCTGACCCTCCTCGTGAGCGCGGTAGGACCGTGTACCCGAAGTTGCGCGGCCCTTCGGGTCACCCCAGCAGCAACCCCGTTTCTTCAGGGGCAAGTAGCTACGCGTGCGTCCTGAGTCGAACTACGCGGTCAGGGTCTCCAACAGCGGCTCGGCGCCGCCACGGGCCTGCCGGAGGGGGGCGAGTGCGCTGCGTACGAGGTCGGCCATGGCCTCGCGGTCCCGGGTGAGGACGGGGGAGACCAGGAGGTCCGCGGCGTGGAGGACGGGACCGTCGAGGTTCATACGCGCTGCCAGGCCGAGAGCGTTCAGCGCCTCTCGGTAGGACTGGACGACGCCGCAGCGTCGGAAGGGCGACATCGCTCTCGTACTCCTACCTCTCGCCCTGGCCACTTGGCCGGGCCCCCACGCACGCCGCCGGGCCCGCTTAGCTTGTTCTTTAACTACCGTCGGAAGCTGCTTCGACTAGCTTCACGAGGGGCGCCAGGATCTGTGGCAGGTCGTTTTCGGAGGTGAGCACCCGTTGGTCCTGCCAGGTGTGCTCAGTTCCGGAGTCGATGAAGAGCAGTGAAGTGGCACCCGATTCCCAGAGGAACACCATCCCCGTGCGCTCGTCTGATTCCAGTGTGAGGCTCACTGCCGTGGCCTTCGGCCGCCCTCGGGCCGGGGTTCCTGGGACGGGCCGCTTCACCGCAGAGCTGATCCCACGAGAGCGAAGCTCGTGTTCATGTGCGGCATGCCAGTCCTTGAGCCACTGAGCGATCTCTGTCATTGCGCCCCCATGTGGGCCTCGAACGGCCGTCGAACTTGATCGTAAGCCCGGCAATCACCGGACGCAGGAACGGCCTTCGTCTGATCATGTGCTCCGACCAAGGGGCACGTGACCAAGACGAAGGCCGTGAGGGTGAGTCTGCTGCCTGTTGCTGTCCGGAGGGAAGCGTTCGCGGAAGAGTCAGCCTTCCGGCGTGAGTTCTATGAGTGTCTGACCGTTCGGCGCGACGAGTTGTTCGAACTGGTGGACGCGGTGCTGTGTGCAGACGGTGCGGTGAAGCCCCGGTGGACTTGACGTTACTGCCCGAGCATCGTCGTGGGCGCGGAGCGATGTACGGCGGCCTGAACCACGGCCGGATCGACGTCAATCGGCTGCGGACGGTGCTGGCCGGGCTGTCGCTGCCGCGTTTCGACGGCGGGTGCCTGGTCCTGGCGGTCGATGTGTCGCCGTGGCTTCGTTCGGACGCGCGTGCTCAGCGGAGCGGCTGTTCTGCCACGTCTACGGCCGTGCGAAGACGGCGTCGCAGTTCATTCCAGGCTGGCCCTACTCCTTCGTCGTCCTGCTGGAGCCGGGCGCCAGGTCCTGGACCGCGATCCTGGACGCGGTCCGGCTTGGCCCGGCGGACGATGCGACCGCGATCACCGCTGACCAGCTTCGAGGAGTCGTTGAGCGGCTTATCACCGCGGGCCAGTGGCAGGCCGGGGGCCCGGACATTGTGATCGTCAGCGATGCCGGCTACGACGTCACCCGCCTGGCCTGGGTCCTGCGCGACCTGCCCGTCGAGATGGTCGGCCGGGTCCGCTCCGGCCGCGTCATGCGTCTGCCGAAACCACCGAGGATGCACGGCGTCAACGGTCGGCCACCCAAGCACGGCCCGGAATTCCGGTTTACCAAGCCGGAGAGCTGGCCCGAGCCCGCGATCACTACCGTTACCGACACCAGCAACTACGGCACGGCCGAGACCCAGGCATGGGACCGGGTCCACCCCCGGCTCACCCACCGTTCGGCCTGGCTCGACCACGACGGTGAACTCCCCTTGGTGGATGGGACGTTGATCCGGCTGAAGGTCGAGTACCTGTCGAAGGAACGCGAGGCTCCGCCAGTGTGGTTGTGGACCTCGAAGACCGGCGCCCCCCCGACGACGTGGACCGTTGCTGGCAGGCATTTCTCCGCCGCTTTGATCTGGAACACACCTTCCGCTTCGCGAAGCAGACCCTCGGCTGGACCACCACGAAACTCCGCACTCCCGAGGCCGCGGACCGCTGGACCTGGATCCTGATCGTCGCCCACACCCAAATGGGCAGGGTCGCCATCTATCTGGGGAGCCTGGCGCCGTGCAGTGAAACCGTCTTCATGCCCAAGAAGGGCGGCTTCGTCCGGGCCACCAGCGATACCACAGTGTGGACCCGCGGCGGCAAGCCTGCCGCGCTGTTCTTCGTTGATCGTGTCGGAATCAGTTGGCGGAGGGACCCGGCCGACCTCAACCAGCTGCCGACGCCAGGACCCCCGCAACCTTACGGGCTCATTGTTGGGCCAGACTCCTGGACCGAGACGAAGACCGCAACCCTGTGCAGCGACGCGTAGCCCTGGCTGACCGTCTGATCCGAAGGTCAATCAGGGCGCCATCGTTCTCGCCTCGCTCCCACAGGCCGCGAAGGCGCGGACCGTCGTCTTGATCATGATCTGTTGATAGCGCCGTAGCGTCGGTCGTCGCCGAACAGGGATGGTGGTCACTCGCGGGAGTGGCTAGGTGTATTGATCACGAGCGTTGTTGACACTGGTCGGGCTTGATCACGGCGAAGACCTCCGGTGTGGTGGAGCTGTCTAGGACTGCACCGCACGGAGGTCTTCGTGTCCCACCGTAATGCCCGGCTGACCGTTCATGGCAGGCGGCTGCTGGTCGAACATGTCTGCGCGGGGGATCTGCGCTGGCAGTTCCCGGCGGGCAAGCTCGAGGTAGGCGAGTCGTCGGAGCAGGCGGCCGTGCGGGAGCCGCAGGAGGAGACGGGCGGCGAATTCTAGGGGTGGGGCTTCCTCCGTGTCACCCAGTTCCGGAGTTTCTTGGCTGTTCCGGGCAACCTGCGCACCTCCGTAGCCCGCCGTGCGCGGAAGCCGTCCTCACCTCGTTGATCACGGAGTATGTCGGACCGCACGCAACATTTCAGTAGCGCACGATGCATTTCGGTGCGTCCTTCAGCACCGCACCGAAGGTTTCAGTGATGTCCTCCGAGACGCGCGGTTAAGGCAACTATCCGGCCGTGCTCAATCGTCCTTCGGGCATGACGCACCCGAGCTCCGCACCGTCCCCAAATCTGCCTGACTGGCCGCACTGCGGCCACGGCACTACCCCAGAAAACCCAATGGGCTGCCGCGGCATCCACGTAACCGGCCACACCGCATGCCTCGCCCACCTAACTGAGGCCGACCGCGATGCCTACCTGGCCGGACTGGTCCCCGGCAGCGACATCGACCATCGCGGCACCCCGTTCACCGGACCTCTCGTCAGTGCCCTCCTCGACGCCCTCCGCGACCCCGCCACCGGACACCCCCGCCTCGGCCTCGCCCTGTTCGGCTCGGCGATCTTCCATGGCGGCGCCACGTTCGAGTCGGCGACCTTCCAATCCGCCGTATTCGGCCGGGCGGCCTTTCAAGGCGTCACCAGCTTCGCTTCGACGACCTTCCAACACCGCGCCGTGTTCTACTCGGCGACTTTCCAGGACGGCGCCACGTTCGATTCGGCGACCTTCGAAGGCGGCGCCACGTTCGAGTCGGCGACCTTACAAGCCGCCCAGTTCGACCGGGCGACCTTCCAAAATGACGCCGCGTTCGGCCGGGCGATCTTCCACGGCGGCGCAGGGTTCGAGTCTGCGATCTTCCACGGCGACGCCGGGTTCGAGTCGACGACCTTCCGAAGCGACGCCGGGTTCGAGTCGACGACCTTCCGAAGCGATGCCAGGTTCGGCTCGACGACCTTCCACGGCGACGCCGGGTTCGAACAGGCGGTTTTCGAGCGGTTGGCCAGCCTCGGGCCGTTGGTGTGCGCTGAGCGGGTGGTGCTGTCCGGGGCCGTGTTCGGCGGCCCGGTAACCCTCTCGTTTGCCGCGCGCCGCCTGGAGTGCCGGCGGACCCGCTGGTCGTCAACGGCAGAGGTGCGTCTGCGCTACGCCACGGTGGACTTTGCACACGCGGTCTTCGAATACCCCCTCACCATTGCCGCGGAGGCCGAGCCATTCGTGCTCCCTGACGGGCTGCCGGTTGCGGAACATATCCTTGCCAGGGATGCCAGGGTGCGGATCGCCTCGCTGCAGGGAGTGGACGCGGCACACCTAGTCCTGGCTGACGTCGACCTTTCGGGGAGCCTGTTCACCGGGACCGTGCATCTGGACCAGCTGCGGATGGAGGGCGCCTGCTCCTTCGGCACGGCACCGTCCGGCATGCGCTGGCGTACGTGGCCCCCTGTCCGGTTCACCCAGCGCCGCATACTCGCCGAGGAATGTCACTGGCGCGCGAGCCAGCCGACAGCGGGTGGGGGCTGGACCGTGGCGCTGTCTGGCTCCGGACACGTCGGGCCGGCGCAGCTGGCGCCTGTGTACCGGGCGCTGCGCAAGGCGTTCGAGGACGGCAAGAACGAGCCGGGGGCGGCGGATTTCTACTACGGCGAGATGGAGATGCGCCGTCACGACCGTACTGGCACCACTCCTGCCGAGCGCAGACTGCTGCACGGCTACTGGCTTCTGTCCGGCTATGGCCTGCGCGCCTCCCGGGCCCTGGGCTGGCTCGTTGCCGCTATGGTCGTCACAATCGTGCTGCTGATGGGCTTCGGACTCCCAAAGGACGCCACGAAGCAGGAAGCGACCGGCACTGTGCCGCCCGGCGGAGGCAAGGTCACCTTCGAGATCGACAAGGCGGACCCCCAAAACCCCACCAAAGACAGGTTCGCTGGCAAGCGCTTCGAGAAGGCCCTGAACGTCACGCTCAACTCGGTGGTCTTCCGCTCTTCCAACAATGACCTGACCACGGTCGGCACCTACATCGAGATGGCCTCCCGCGTAACCGAGCCCGTTCTGCTGGGCCTCGCGGTCCTGGCCGTCCGCAACCGTGTCAAGCGCTGACCACCCACCCGAGGGCATATGGGCAGCAGAAAGCCGCCGCGAGCACGGCCAACGGTTGTGTCTAGGGCCTTTCCGGCCCGCGTCATGGCACGCGGATGCGGGCCATGGCCCACCGCTTCGTTCTGGGGCGAGTGGGACAGACCATCTTCAACTGAACGCAGCGCTCGGGCACGGCGCCGACACGGCTTGGCGCCCTCTGCGTTGGTATCTCGAAGACTGTGCACAACTTGGTTCGAGTGCTTGGGCTGTGGTCGCATGGTGGCGATGCTCTCCAACGAACCTTCCGCAGATTCCAAGGCCCGGGTACCGGTGAGCCGTGCTGCCCAGGACGGCCCGGCCTCGGACAACTAGGGCCTGTCCGGCGGATCTTGCCGGACAGGCCCTTGGTCCCGAGGAGGGCTCAGCGCTTGAGCGTGAAGGTGAAGTCGCAGGAGAGCTTGCCGCTCAGCCGGACTGCCGAAACGAGTTTGCCCTCCGTGATCAGTCTCTCGACCTCGGCCCGCGAAAGACCGCACCCTTCAGCGATCAGTCGCACCGGCCGGACAGGGATCCGCGCCGCAAAGCGGACCGAGACGTCGATCGCCTCGCGGTCCATGTGACCCGATCCGCCGGTGTCGAGGCGCCAGGCGTCGTCCCAGTCGAGGGCGATGCGATTACGACGCTGCACGACCGGATCCTGGAGCAACTCAGCCGCCAGACCAAGGTCGTTGGCATGTAGGCGGTCCAGCAGCTCAGGCTGTACGGAGCGCACATTCACCCGCTCCAGGATCGTGAGCTTTGCAGTCTCCCCGCAAGAGGTGCAGAGCACGAGGAGCCAGGCGTCGAGGAGCTTGTGGTTTGCGTTGACGCGAAACTTGCCGTTCGCCCGGAAGCGGTCGGATGCGCACGTGTGGCAACGGCGGAGGACGAGAGGCAGGCAGGTGGGCATGACAACCCAGTTGTTGAGCACAGAAGTACACCGGTTTCAGTGAGAAGACCGCAGCAGAAAGGAGCGCGGCGCACACGTGCGACGCGCGACAAATCAGCACTTGGGAGGTCTCACAGGGTGTACAACGGCACGTCCTTGCCTAGGCCGTTTCGTTCGGATCTTGCGAGGCTTGTCATACTTTCCGAGTGGAGATGCAAGCCGAGGAGGCAACGCGGCGTTGGCTGGCTGATCAGGGCGTCAGTCGGGTGAGCGACGGGTGGGTGAGCGACGAGGAACCGGACGCGTTGCTCACCGCCAACCAGGTGGCGCACTCCTGGGCCGGTGATGTGTTCGCCGAAGACCTGGATGCAGCCGAGCAGGTGCGGTTGGCTTTCGGGCTGCTGGACCTCCTCGACGAGTACTGGGTCACGTGCGAGATCCGGTTCGCGAACGAGGGTGTGGAGGGTCCCCTGCCGGCCGACGTGCTGTGGGACGGCTACCGTCAGCGGCTGGAGGCGGACCGGGAGGCCGAGGCCGTCACCTACTCGCTGTGGGTGGACTGGTTCGAGGATCACGCCACTTCTGCGACGGCCTTCGCCGAGGTTCTCGGTAACGACATCGACCGGGTGGTGGCCGAGCGATCGGAAGCCCTGCTCCGCCGAGCCCATCGGGTTCTGGAGTGTTCGGGACCGGTGCGCTGGACGGTGAAGGAGCTGACGTACCGCACCGCTATGCGGCTTCCTGCCCTGCACTCGGCCGTCTTCAGCGGCCTCCTGGCGAGCTTCCACGACGTCTGCGGCGACCTGGAGCCGGCTGCCGCACTGACCTTCCTCGGCCGGCTGGATCTTCCCGCGAACACCCAGCACCTTGCCGAACTGCGCCACGTACTTGCCGCGGGGCACAAGAACCACTACCGCAGCCCTGGTGCCTGGGACGATGCGGTTCGCTCCTGCTCCTGAGTCGTTGGCCTGGCAGACCAAAGAAAGATGCCGGCGACGTAGAGTCCGGCCAGATAGATGGTTGCGGTCTTCTCGTAGCGGGTGGCGATGCCCCGCCACTGCTTCAGGCGGTTGATGCAGCGTTCGACGGTGTTGCGCTGCTTGTATGCCTCGCGGTCGAAGGCGGGCGGTCTGCCGCCTTGGCTGCCGCGCCTCAAGCGGTGGCTGCGTTGATCGGCCGGTGGGCAGCGAACGCAGCCTCGTCGCCGTCAGCCTGGGACCCAACCGCACCAAGGGAGACAAGGACCCAGCTGAATGGATGCCGCCAGCCAAGGACGCGACGTGCACCTACGTCGCCGACTGGGTATCCGCGAAGCTCCGCTGGAAGCTGACGGTCGACCGCGCCGAGCGGACCAAATTGCAGAAGGAGGCAGCTGGCTGTCCTGGTACCAACACCACGTTGACGCCGGCCCATGAGACCGGACCGGCACGGGCCGCTCCCTCCGGACGTGCCCGCGGGCAGGCCAGACCGGATCTGCCTTCCTGTGGCAGCCTGACCTAGACGCTATGTCCGTCGTCCGGCCTATCCGTGTTCCGCCCCGTTCGGTGTCCGCCCCGGACCGTTCCTGCCCGCGCCCTCTAGTCCCGGCTCCTCGCTGAGTGACCGCGCCCGAGCGGCTCTCTGGGCTGGACGGACCCGAACCCGCCACCCGGCCACCGGGCCCCCGGCCGCGCCGAGCTGTCTGGGGCTCCTCTTGCTGCGCCTCGGACCTGTTGCCTGTTCGCGTACTCAGCCTCGCGATGCGGGGAGCGCGTCGAAGCTGAGCACTGTCGGCGGGAACCGGACACTTTGACCGATTCCCGCGCCCTTCCATCAAAGTCCACCAAAAGGTGAGCAGTGCGTGTCGAGCCTGTGCTTTGATGCCGTCAACGCGATCGGGGGAGCGCGGAGTTGACCTGTGGTCCCTTGGTCGGCCGTGACCACCACAGGGGGTACAACTTGAAACTGGCAAAGCTGCTCACCACGGGAGCCGTGGTCCTGAGTGTGCTGGGAACAGCCGCACCTGCCGCCACGGCTGCTCAGCCCAATGCCGGACAGCTGCGGGTCACCATCCGCCCGACCACCCACCAGACAGACGCTGCGGGCCGCAGCGCCATCGCCGCCGCCTCGTGCACCATCAACCGGATCACGATCAACCGGTTCAGCGAGTGCGAATGGGTCGCTGTCCACGTCGACGTCATCAAGGTCATCAACGGCCGACCCGTCATCGAAGGCACCGCCGACTTCAACGTCAAGCACCAGATGACCCTGAAGGCGAGCTCCGCGAACTGGAGCGAGAAGTTCACCGTCTCCAAAGCGAAGACCACCCGCGCCGGCAAGGGCGTCCACCTGAACATCGCCGCCTCCTCCGGCGGCGGCACCAAGGCCGGCATCCACTTCCCACAGGGCCACAGCCTCGACAGCGCCGCCTCCGGCACCGTCAACTACACCACGGGCACCATCGCCAGGAAGAAGATCAACCCCAAAGCGAAGACCACCTACGGCTACACCTTCACCAAGCCCGGCTACAGCCCCGGCAAGACCTCCTACGCCTCCGCCGTCTACCGGTGCGACAACTACTACGGCACCACCGGCTGCGCCATGACCGAGGCCCCCACCGCCATCAACCTGATCACCCTGCCCCGCATCTCCGAAGGCATCCGCAAACTCCGCTCCCACGGGGGCCACTACGGCGACCCCAACGGCGGCAAACCCCTGCACTGGATGATCAACACCACCCAGCAGCGCAAGAACCGCCAGGCCGTCTGCAACCACCCCGTCCCCCCGGACATGCGCCGCGCCGGACGGACCTCCTGCGACGAGTACCCCTTCGCCTCCACCTACGAAGGCGGCACCCACCTGCCCGCCAGCCAGCGCACCATCACCTGGGTGAAGAAGAACGAGAACGACGCCCAGGGCGCCGGCATCACCAACTGGCGGCGCCAGTTCCACGTCATGGACCACGACCCCTTCTACGTGATCGCCTGACGGCCAGCCCCGCACTGCGCTAGACCAGGGTGTCTGCCTCCCTCCGTCACCGGGACGCAGACACCCTGCTCAAAGAAGGAGTCAACCCATGCTGGTCCGTGAAGCATCTTTCACCTTCGAGGTGGGGGAGAGCGGCTACCTCATCGGCTTCACCGAGCACGACGACTACCCCGACGAGATGCCCTATGGCTGGCACTGCGGACCCGCAGGCAAATCCAGTGCGATCGTCCTGACCGCCACCGACACCGGCCCCGTCCGCATCGCTCTCCAGGTCCACGACAGCCCGCCAGCGCCCGAGACCGATCCCGCCTGGGACCCCGCTGAGGAACTCAGCCTCCAGACCACGACCTCCCCCGTGCAGCTGTCGACGCTCGAGGCCGGCGACATCCTCGACGCCTGGCCCGCCGACCAGCCACCCCTCCACATCACAGCAGCCCCCGACAGCGGCGCCTGGGTGCGCCTGCGTCTGCACTGCCACACGGACAATCGCGAGCCCGGCCTCGGTGACCGCGGCGAGCGCCACCTCCTCCAGCTCTGGCCTGCGCCTCAGAGCCCGCCCCAGCACCCGCCCCTCACCGAAGCACACCAAGACGACCGTGCCGACTACGCCAGGCACGCCGCCATGCCCGTAGAGGACTACACCACCACCTACCCCTACGAGGTCCTGGGCTAGCGGCCCACCTCCGCTCGCGCGGAGAGCACGCGCCGGCCAGCTCGTCGAAGACCTGGAGGGCCGGGCCACCTCCGCCTGCGCGGAGAGCGCGTGATCCTCGATACCGGGATGCAGACGGGCGCCGGGCCACCTCCGCCTGCGCGGAGAGCACTCTTCGCGACCTGCGGTGTTAGGAGCGCTTTGCTGATTCTTGGTTCAAGGAGCGTGTGCTGTGCATCCCTATGAATGTACCGGTCGAACTCGCCTTCGTGTGGGGCGTCCGATAGCCCATGCCTCGAGCGGGGTGCGAGGGCTCGCTGGCCCGGGGCGTTGTCAGTGGGTGCTGCTATGCCTTGTGGTGTCACAGCGTCGTGATCGGGGTGGGGTTCGTGGACTCATTTGTCGATGCTCGGGTGTGGGGCAAGTCCCGCGGGTTGGATCGGCGGTATCCGCTGGTTTGCCATTTGTTGGATACCGCTGCGGTGGCTGGTGTTCTGTGGGATCGCGTGCTTACGGAGCCTGCTCGTCGCAGGTTGGCAGAGGCTGTTGGGGTAGAGGAGGCGCGTCTGCGGCGTCTGATCAGCCTGTGGGCCGGTCTGCATGATGTCGGGAAGGCCATTCCTGGATTCCAGGGGTTAGTGCCGGACGCCTACGCGGAGTTGGTGCGCGATCTTGGGGACACGCTCGAGGCCGAGCGGGTAGGGCAGAAGTTCGGTCACGACACGGCCACGCATTGGGGCTTGGCGCCGGTGTTCGAGAAGTGGGGCTATGCGACGGGGCGGTCGGTGGGCCGGTCGGCATATCACCAGATCGCGCAGTTGCTCGGTGGCCACCACGGTGTGGTGCACCGTACTCCGCAGCGCCGGGTTGTGGCGCGGGGCGCGTGTGTGGCGGAGCTTGGGGGGCCTGGGTGGGAGGCGCAGCGGGTTGCTCATGCCGAGGCGGTGCGTCGGTTGGTGGGGGTGGGCCCGGACGATGTGGTGAGTGGGGTGTTGCCGGCGTCGGTGGCGGTGGTGGTGCTGGGGCTGGTGATCGTGGCGGACTGGCTGGCGAGTCAGGAGGCGGTGATCTGCCAGCGTCTTCCGGCTGACGGGTGGGTTGCTGGTGAGGGGGAGCTGGCGGCGCATTGGGCGGGTGCGGTGGCTGCGGCCGGGGCGTGGGTGGCTGAGGCGGGGTTGGGTGTTGCGCAGTGGCTGGAGAAGTCGTTCGGGGAGCAGTTTGATTTCGCTGCCAATGCCCTGCAGGCGTCGGTGGCCGAGGAGTTGCCGGGGTTGGTCGATGGTCCTGGGTTGTTGCTGGTGACGGCGCCGACGGGGGAGGGGAAGACGGAGGCGGCGTTGCACGCGGCGTCTGTGATGGGGAGGGCGTCGGGGGCGTCGGGCCTGTTCTTCGCTCTGCCGACGATGGCGACGGCGGATGCGATGCACGGCCGGGTGGCGGAGTTCGCAGAGCGCAATGTCGCCGGTGAACGTGCGCTAGTCCTGCTGCACAGCATGGCGTGGCTGAGCGAGGTGTATGCGGAGCCGGGGGCTGAGTCGGGTGGTGTGGTGAGTGACGCGGGTTCGGCGTTGACGGCGGGGCGGTGGTTGAGGGGTGCCAAGCGCGGATTGTTGGCGCCGTTGGCGACGGGAACAGTCGATCAGGCGCTGGCGGGGGTCTTGCCTGTTCGCTACAACATGCTGCGCCTGCTGGGGTTGTCGAACAAGGTCTTGGTGGTGGACGAGGCCCATGCCTACGGGCCGTGGATGCACAGTCTGCTGATGCGGTTGTTGGAGTGGCTGGGCGCTGCGGGGGCACCGGTGGTTCTGTTGTCGGCGACGCTGTCGGGACGGTCGGCCTCGTCGCTGGTGGATGCCTATCGGCGAGGGTGCGGCTTCAGTGAGCCGTCCGAGGTGGCTCCGGTGTATCCGGGGTGGCTGTATGTCAGCGGGAGCAGTGGCGAGGTGTCTGCACCGCGCCCAGTCGGGAGCGAGCGCGGCCGGCAGATCGAGGTGCGCACCCTCCCGGTAGGGGTGGAGGGGGCGTCGGGTGCGGTGCCGGCGCGTGGGCTGGCGGTGGTGGGGGAGTTGCGGTCGTTGGTGCAGCGAGGCGGGTGTGCTCTGGTGTGCTGTACGACCGTGGCGGAGGCGCAGGAGACGTATCGGCTGTTGCGGGCGGAGTTTCCGCAGCTGGCAGAGGCTGAAGACGGACTGTTGCTGCTGCATTCGAGGTTTCCGGCGGCACAGCGGTTGGCGATCACCAACAGGTGTGAGCAGGCGTTCGGGAAGCCCGGTGCCGGGCGTCGTCGGCCGCCGGTGTCGGTGCTGGTGGCGACGCAGGTGGTGGAGCAGTCGCCGGACCTGGACTTCGATGTCGTGATCAGTGATCTGGCTCCGCTGTCGCAGTTGTTGCAGCGGGCAGGGCGGTGCATGCGGCATGACCGTCAGGAGCTGGAGGCGCATGAGGGCGGTCGGCCGGCGTGGGTGGGCGACCATCCGCGGCTGACGGTTGTGGAGCCCGTCGATGGGCGGGGGGAGGTGCGGGCTCCCAAGCGGTGGGGGGCGGTGTATCCGGAGGCGCTGCTGCGCCGCACGAGTCATCTGCTGAGGGAGCGCGAGGGATCTTCGATCGCAGTGCCCGGAGACGTTCTTCCCCGACCCCGATGCCCCCGACGCCATCATCGCCAAGATGGGCCTGACAGACTCACGCAATGTTCGGGTGGCGAAGCTCTCGGGTGGCCAACGGCAGCGGTTGCTCGTGGGTACGGCACTCATCTCCCGCCCACGCCTGTTGGTGCTCGACGAGCCGTCGACCGGGATGGACCCCAACGCGCGGCAGGAGCTGTGGGACGCGGTCCGCGACCACCGCAAGGCCGGCGGCACCGTATTGCTCTCGACCCATTCCATGGAGGAGGCCGAGATACTGTGCGACCGGGTGGCCGTGATTCACAAGGGCGGGGTCGCCGCGTGCGGAGCTCCGCAAGATCTGATTGCCGCCCATGCGCCCGAACGGGAACTGCACTTCACCGTCCCGGTCGGCACCGACTTAACAGAACTGCGCGGCACTGCCGGGGTCTCGCACCTGGACGCCCACGACACCGACGGTGCCACCCGGGTGGTGTTGCGGACCAGCGACTCCGACGCGGCGTTCGCCCTCGTCGCCGGTCCGCTCGGCGCCCGACAGATCCAGCTCAAGGAGGCCGGCCTGGAAACGGTCTTCCGCCTCCTGACCGGAGTCTCCTTCCAAGAGGCGGCCACCGGACCACAATCAGGTGAAGCGAAAATGGGCAAAGAGTCCGCTCAGGCGGAAGGTGTGACGGCGTGATCTCCCTGACCACTCGTGAACTGGCGCTCCTGCACGCACGCGAACTCGTACGCGACCCGAAGTACTTCTACTTTGCACTGTTCTTCCCCTTCGGCATGCTGGGGATCTTCCTCGGCATCGGCTCGGTCATGCCGAAGGAGGCCGGTGCCCCGGACTTCCTCCAGCTCGTCATCCCGATGGCGATCTTCCTGGCCGTCACCAGTGCAGCACTGACCGTCACTGCGGGTCCGCTGGCTACCCTGCGCGCCAAGGGCACACTCCGGCTGCTGGGGACCACTCCCGTCGGCCGGGCAAGGCTGGTGTTCACGCACATGCTCGCCAGACTCGTCATGGTCACCACCCAGGCGGCCGTACTACTCGCCCTCGCTGTCGCTCTCGGCAAGGTGGAGCCGAGCCGGCTCCCGGCGCTCTTCGGGATCGCGCTGCTGGGCCTGGCCATGTTCGGGGGCATCGGCTACCTGATCGGCGGCCGACTGTCCTCGCCGGACGCCGCCGCCAACATGGGGACCCTCGTCCAGCTCGCGGCGCTGTTCCTGAGCGGTCTGGCGTTCCCCCTGGAGCTCATGCCCGAGGCCCTTCGTACCACGCTGAGCCTGCTGCCCACTTCCTTCTTCGCGGACCTCATGCGCACACAGATGTCACAGGGCAATGCGACCCACCCGTTGTGGCTCTCGCTCCTGGTTGTGACCGCCACCGCTGCCGGGGCCGTTTTCCTGGCTGTCCGCACGTTCAAGTGGGACCAGGATGAAATCGGATAAGAACCACCGTGCGCCACATTCCCCAGCCTCACACCAGGAAAGAGAAGGCACCAGTATGGACAGGAAGGAAGCGCGGAAGGCCCTCGCCTCTGCGGACGCACTGGCTTCGCGGATCCGTCGGGGAGCCCGGTGGCGTGCTCCCCTTGTGTTCCTGCTGGGCCTAGTGATGATGCTACTGACGGCCATGTACGGGCTGCTGATTCAGCCCTCCGTACGGTACTCCGTTCCGGTCGTATTGCTGCTTCCGTTGCTCGTACTGGTGATATACACAGCGACGCGACCCGTGGTACCGCGCCACTATCGGGCTCTGTACGCGGTTATCACTGCGGCTGGGGCCGGCATTTACACCCTCACCGTCACCCTCGGCACGGCCCTCTTCTCCGGTGAACCGCTGTGGTGGGTGCCAGGCGCGGCCCTGTGTGCTGTGCCGTTCTTCCTGGTCGGCATACTGGAGCGCAAGGCCCTCAGCACCACAGAGAGTACGCCGTGACACATCCGCGGAAGTCGCTCGACAACGTCATCCATGCGCCTGTGCGATTCTCCATCGTTGCCGCGCTGGCCTCGGTCGACGAGGCTGACTTCAAGACCCTACGCGAGGCCATCGAGATCACGGACCCGGCTCTGTCCAAGCAGATCGCTTTGCTTGAGCAGGCTGGCTACGTGAATGTCCGCAAGGCCTTCGTCGGCAAGCGCTCCCGCACCTGGCTTTCCCTCACCAGGGAGGGCCGCACTGCCTTCACTCGCCACCTGACCGCCCTCCGCGAGATCGCCGACTGGGACCCGGCCGCCGAGTGACGCCCAACCCACTCGCCGGTCGAGCACGGCGCCGCGCTGGGAGCGCACCATCGCCTCGGCCCGGGCGAACCAGGCGCGGTAGTCGCCTCGGATCGCCGCGCCCGCACCCCGCAGATAATCCTGGAGCAGTTGTGAGTAGTCGGGGTGGGCGGCTTTGAAGTCGTCGCCCACCAGCCGCGTCGTTCCCGGCCGCGGGTAGACCCATGGAGCTGCCGTACTTATCCGACCTGGGAGCCCTATGTCCTCCGCGCGCCGCTTGATGGCTCTGGCCTGCCCGTTGCTGGTCCTGTCCACGGCCGCGTGCACTCCGAGCGCCTCCCACGAGGATGCGAAGCCGGCGTCGGCGGACCCGAGCGCCTCGTCATCCGGCGGCAGCAAGGCTGGCCTTCGTCTGACGGACGCGATCGGCCGGTTGAAGGTGGCTCGCGAGGTCCGCGCCGGCTACGAGCGGGACAAGTTCCGTCTGTGGACCGACGCGGACCACGACGGCTGCGACACCCGTAAGGAAGTGCTCCTGGCCGAGGCGGTGAAGAAGCCACGCCAGGGCAAGAGCTGCAAGCTGACCGGCGGCAGTTGGCGCTCGTACTACGACGACAAGACCGTCACCAACGCCCGCAAACTCGACATCGACCACGTCGTCCCCCTCGCCGAAGCATGGGACTCCGACGCCTCGAAATGGACGCCGGAGCGCCGGGAGCGGTACGCCAACGACCTGGACGGCGAGCGCAGTCTCGTCGCGGTCAGCCTGGGCCCGAACCGGACCAAGGGCGACAAGGATCCGGCCGAGTGGATGCCGCCGGCGAAGGACGCCACCTGTACTTACGTCACCGACTGGGTCACGGCGAAGCTCCGCTGGCGGCTGTCCGCCGACCGCGCCGAGGTCAAGGCCCTGCGCACAACTGCCGCGGGCTGCAAGGACGCGACCGTGCCGCTTACGCCGGCGCCGTAGCCCGCATTGGGCAGGGGTAGTCGCGGCGCTCTGCCGGCTCACCGTCAGTGGGTGTGACGGCGCCGGGCAGCCGCCGGCTTTACGACTGCCCCGATGACCGCGGTCGCTTGAGTGCCGGTCGTCAGCTGTTCAGTCCAGCGCCGAGGGCGCTGGGCTGTGGTGAGTTTGCCGTGGGCGGGTTGGGTTCGCCGTCGAGGTGCTGCCGCGACTATGCCGCAGTCAGTGAGGCAGCTTCCCCGTGAGGGACTGCCACCTTTTGCGGGCCGCGTCCAGTTCGGCGCGAGCGGACTTACGCCGGTGGTCGTTTTTGTGGAGCGAGGTGGTCTGCGCGACGTGGAGGCGGGCGGCATCCCGGGCGCCGGTGTCCGCCTGGGCCTCCTTGAGGTTCGTTTCCGCCTGGGCGGCCAACGCCTTCTGCTGGGCGCGGAAGGTGTTCTCCGCGGCGACGGCGTTCTCGATACGTACGGCGAACCGGCGAACGCCGCCCTCCTCGTGTGCCGTGTTCGGGAACGAGGTCAAGCGGACGGCTCCGTCCGGCCGGGTGGCGTAGATGTGGCTCTCCTGCCGGTCCTGCTCGAAGCGAATGCACAGGCGGGCGAGAGGAGTCTCTTCGTCCGCGATCAGTAGTACGTGCTGGTGGAGAGACATCGCCCCGCGCGCCTCCACCAGCTCTCCCCGGCCGGGCCAGCGCACCCGCTGGAGCTCCTCCTTCGCGCGGCGGATCCGCTCGTCGTGCAGCGTCTGCGCCCGGTGCTCCTGTGCCCTGGCCGCCGCCACCCGGCGGTATGAAGTGCTCTCTGCCTTCCGCCACTTCCGCCGGGCCGCGGTCAGGTGCTCTCGTTCGCCGGCGTGCTCCGAGCTGAAGGTGAAGCGCCAGCCTCCCGGGAAGCTGTGGAGCTGCCACCCCGCCCATATCGCGCAGCCGATCGTGATCAGCACCAGTACGCGTACGACGTCCATGAACCCTCCCGAGCAGTTGTGCCGTGCACTGTCCTACCGGTTGTGGCACGTCTCAGGAGCGGGTTCTGGACGATCGCCTTGTCGGCCCTGCTCTGCTGCGGACTCTCGGTGCCCGGGACGGAGAGCCGGATACGGGGGCGAAGGTGTGCCGGGGCTCTCCACGTCGAGTAGATCGGCATCGGCGAGTAGCGCGTGGCTGTTCCGGGAGTGGGGCATGATGGGGCTCGGAAGCAGCGGGGCACTATATCGACACACTGCGGGGTGGCGTGCGGCGAGGGTGTCCAGGACGGCGCGCATGATGGAGGCGGTCACCGCGTAGGCGTTCGGGGCGTCGGTGACCGGCAGCGTCGAGAAGTTCTCAAGGCCGGCGTAGTAGACGGTGTCCGGGCTCCCGGGAACCGTACGGTGGGCGAGGCCCGGCACCGTGGCCGCGGTGCGCACCGCGTATGCGAGGTCGTCGTCACGTAGGCGTGCGTCGGCGAATGTCACCGCGGTCACCGGCCCGCGCTGGGCGGCCAGGCAGGCCAGCGTGGTGGAGTCCAGCCCTGCCAGATCCGCACTGACCGGCCGGCCGTCGCACCTGACACCGACGGCCTCGGAAAGTGCGGCCCGCACCCTCGGCGCGGCATCGCGCAGGTCCACCGGCTCGTACTCGGCCGGCTCGTACCGTACGGTGCCCACGCCGTCCGGGGTGAGCAGCAGCAGGTGCCCGGTCGGCACCCGGCTGACCGAGCGGAATAGGCTCCACTGCCCGAGGACGTCCGGCTGGGCCAGGGCCAGGTGGGCGGCGAGCGCGGTTGGATCGGCCGGAGCCCCGTCCAGGGCCGCCAGAGCGGCGGCGGAGGTCGACCACCATGTCCCGGTGACGTCGGTACGCCAGTAAACCGGGTGCTGACCGGCCAGGTCACCGATCACAACCAGCACCTCGCCGCTGCGGGCGATCGTCAGGTAGGAGCCGGGCCAGCGGGTCAGCGCCCGCCATCCTTTCGCCTGCACTACCGGCAGGGCACGCTCCAACTGGTCCTTGTCGGCGCCGCATTCGCCGATCACCGCGAGCGTGACGGGGCCCTGGCCCACGGCGCGGACCCGTGCCCCCGGCCATCCGACCGTCCATGTTCTGTCCAGGCCGGATACCGCCCGGCCTCCGGCTGGCAGCCGGTCGTGTCCGGTGCCGCCGAACCATCCCGAGCTCCACCTCATCGGTGCCTCTTCCCTTCTTGGTTGTGCGTCGAAAGGCGAAGGCGCCGGCCGCCCCTTCCCGTGCCCCAACACGAGAACGGACAGGTCCGGCGCCTCCTCGTGCCGGGGACGGCTGTGGCGCTCATTGCCTGCCGGCCCCGGCAGTCCGCGGACTCAGGCGTTCTTGTACTGGGTGTCGTCGGCGGTGTCGAAGTTGTTGGTGCCCAGCGTCACCTCGACGACGTCACCGGCGTCCAGCACGACCGGCGCGCTGTAGACGGGCTTGGTGGTCTGCTCCATGACGAAACCTCCGGGATTCTTGCGTCCCCCGCGTCCTCCAATGGCGCGAGGCAGACGGCCGTACCGGGCCGAACGGCAGGGCCGGGGGAACCGCTTGGACGCCGCCGTTCGGCCTGATGAACAGTCAACCCATGGCACCGGCAGGACGGTACGGTGGCGGGTAGGGCAAGCGGTATATCGGGTATACGGGCAGGTGCTCCCATGGCCACGCGCACGCCAAACCAGCAGCTCAAAGAGCTCGTCGCTGAGTCCGGCCTGACCTATGCAGCCTTGGCCAAAGCGGTGCGCGCGGTGGCCGCCGAATGCGGCACGTCTTTACGGACCAACAAGTCGACCGTCGAGCACTGGATCGCCGGCGTTACCCCCCAGGGCGACACCGGCCGTTACCTCGCCGTCGCGCTGTCCAGGCGCCTCGGCCGCCTGCTCACCCCGGCCGACTTCGGATTAGCTGAGCCTGAGGAGGATGACAGCATCGGGCTGGCCCTCGGGGCCGACCCGATCGACGCCCTGCTGCCGATGTGGAGGTTCGAGTTGGACCGGCGACGTTTCCTCACTTCCTCCGCGTACTCGGTGGCCGCGGTCTACGAGACGCTCGGCGACCACCGGACCGCCGCCGAGCAGTACAGCCGCGCCGCCGGTGCCCGCCCCGCCGGTACCTACGCGCGGATCGTCGCCCTGGACCTGGTCGCAGGAGCCGAAATGCAGCTCAAGCGCGGCCAGATCGAGCAAGCGTGCGCTACCTGGAACCGGCCCTGGACCACATGGACGGCGTACGGTCCGTCCGCACCCGTAAGGCGGTCACCCGCATGCGCGGCGACCTCGCCCGCTTCCGCACCCGCGGCGTACGCTGCGCGGCCGAACTGGACGAACGCGCCATCGACTTCCTCGCCAGCGCCTGATGTGAGCTACTCCTGTCTGGCCGATCGAGCCCGATCGCGGGCCGATCGACGCGTTCGATGGTTTACTAAGCGGCACAGGCTTCCTCAAGACCGGTGAAACCTGCTGATTAGCTCGCTGGTGTGCACACCGTTGGCCTCGGTCGCTGCCCTTCCCCCGTGGGGCAGCAGCCGGGCCGAATCGTATGCGCCTGGCGCCGGGCAGTGAGTGTGACAGCTCCCGTGACAACGCCCGTCCCCGAGGAGTCGATTCTCGCTGGCTCCGGGCGGATTTGCTCTGTTACAACCGGTCACATGGGAATCTGGACCGACGCGTTCATAGCGCCCGAAAAGCCGGGTCTGCTGTCTCGGGAGGCATTCGGCCGCCTTGTGGTCGACCTGGCGCGCGAGCGTGTGGTCCGTACGCCCTGGGCGCTGGTAGCGGGCGAACTCTGCGTCAATGCGAGCCTGAACTGGGGCAGTGTTAGCGGGCAGGCGCGCTGGGACCGCCCGGCTGTGGGGACGCTGCTGCGCTCGGATGAGGTCCCTGAAGAGCTAGCGGACAACGACCCGCCACCGTGGGGCGATTCGCACGAGCGGGCCCGTCTGCTCGCTCGCGGTGACGCGGTCCTCGACGCGCTTCCGGCCCTGCAGCAGGCGCCGTACGGGGACCAGGACGTCGCTGTCGTCTTCGACTGCCTCGACTTCGGCAACCGGGCTATCGTTCACCACTTCCGATTCGCAGACCTCCGCACCTCGCTGGTCTGCTTCGCCCTGGCCCACCCGCAAGTCCGGCCCCTCGCCACCAACGACTCCGGGAAACCCGGCGGGCCGGTCCACCCGGTGCGCACCTGCATCGTCCACACCTTCAAACACGCAGCGGAAGAAGGTGCCGTGCCAGCGATCACCCACGTCGCTGCTCGTCACTTCGGCCCCTCCCTTGTCAGCGGTGAGACCTGGGGCTGAGCCTGGACCAGGCGCGTGTTGCCCCACGAGCACGGCAACACCTCACTGATGAAGGTCAGCGAGGACTACGTCCGCGACGTCTTTGGCATGCCGATCGAGGTTGCGTGTGCAAGCAGGCCGGGGTGTTGAGTGTGAGCATGGAAAAACTCGCAGGCGCGACGAAGACGGCGATCATCCTTCCTATACCCGAGGCGGAGGCAGTCGTGGGGCCATACCGGCGGGTCTTGGACCACACGGCGTCCTGGCCGGTTCCAGCACACGTCACGGTCCTCTATCCGTTCGTCGCGCCGGACCGCATCACAGAGAACGTGATCGACGATGTGCAAGCGTGCTTGGCCACGATTCCTGCGTTCACGTGCATGTTTTCCCACGTAGCGTGGTTCGGACAGGATGTCATGTGGCTGGCTCCAGACCCTGACGCGCCCTTCCGCGCGCTCACCGAGGTTGTGGTGCGCAAGTTCCCCGAGTGCCCGCCCTACCGGGGGGCTCACCTGGATCCGACACCGCACCTGGCTGTCGGGAGCACACACCTGGCGGACCTTGCCGGTATGCAGCGGGCAGCCACCGACTTGCAAGCGAAGCTGCCGATCCATGCCCGAATCGACCGCGTACGTTTGATCGCCGGTGCCGACACACCGGGCTCGTGGCGCACGGTGAGCGAGTTCGCGTTGCCGCCCGCGTAGCGATCGCCTCCGCACCACCGGCAGGGCAGGTTCTAACTGCTCGTTGTCGGCGCCGCATTCGCCCATCACCGAGAGCGCGACGGGGCCCTGGCCAACGGCGCGGACCGGGGCCCCGGCCACCCGACCGTCCATGTTCTGTCCACAGGCAGCGCGGCCCCAGGGAACTGGCGCGCTCGATCGCGGTTCCATGTGCTGGGGTGTATCCGCAGACGGTGGGGTCAACGTCGAGGGCTGAGTGGGCTCATTTCCGTCTTGAGGAACCGTTTACGCAGGTGAGAGGGTGTGATCATCTGACTGTGTGTTTGCGGGGGGCGTGTTTCGCGTGGGTGTTGTGCTGCCTGGGTGGGCCGATGAGCTGCTGGACCTGATCGGTGTCTCGTGGCCGAACGTGGACGAGGACGACTACCGCGAGATGGCGAACGCCATGCGGGAGTTCGCCGACGACATCGATGAGGGCGCGAACGAGGCGCACAGCGCCATCCAGGGTCTGGTGGGTTCGGCCGGGGGATCCCTGGCCGTGGAGGCGCTGAATGCCCACTGGGGCAAGATCAACGGGAAGCACCTTAAAGGTCTGGCCGATTGCGGGCGGATGGCGGGCACCGCGATGGACGGTGTCGCGGTCCTCATCGAGGGCGCGAAGATCGGCGCACTGGTTCAGCTGGGCATCCTGGCCGCTGAGGTGATCGCTGCTCAGGTTGCGGCCCCCTTCACCCTTGGGCTGTCCGAGCTTGGCGCATTGGGGGCGACGCAGGCGACGCGGTTGATCCTCAAGCGGTTGTTCAAGGAGGTTTGTCAGCAGGTCGCTGAACAGGTCGTCAGTATCGCCCTCACCCCGGTCGAGGAAGCGTTGGGGGCGATGGTGGGGGACCTCGTCGTTCAGCTCGGTGCCAACGCGCTGGGTGTCCAGGACGGTGTGGACCTCGGGCATGCGGCGCAGGCCGGCAAGGAAGGGCTTAAGCAAGGCGTCCATGACGCCAAGGATTCCGCCGAGTCCGCCGCGAACACCCCCATGGGCCTGTTGAGCGCCGGCGGCGGCTCCGGGGGGAGCGGCGGGGGAGGCGGCGGCGCCGGTGGCAGCGGCGGCTTCAGCTTCGACAAGGGCGAGCACGACAAGGTCGTCACCGGACTGGAGAGTGCGGGCGGAACCTTCCGCAACAAGGCCGGCGGCAAGATCGGTCGGGCCAAGAGCCATCACGGCCGCACCCGCGGCAAGGACGCCATCGCGGACGCGGCCAACGTCATGCTCGACAAGGTCATCGACGGCATTGAGGGCGCCGTCAAGAAGACCGCCAAGCACATGGACGAAAACATGACGCGCGGCGTGAAGCAGATGGCCAAGAACCACGAAGACAACGACCGCGCTCTGTCCGACCACTTCAAGGGGCTTGGCAAGGGAGACACGAAGGATCCCAAGGCCCCCCGTGGCGGAGGCGGCAGCGGGGCGGGCGGGAAGAAGAACGGCGGGGCAGAGGGGAAGGCGAGGGATCAGCTCAAGAAGGAGCACCCCAACAACAACACGCGGGTTGACCTCACCAAGAAGGGGTGCGGCGACCCGGTGGACGTAGCCACCGGGCGCGTGTACCTCACGGAGACGGACATCGTCCTGCCCGGCACCATGGCGCTTGTCTTCCGGCGGAAGTTTGAGTCATCGTGCCGCGTCGGCCGCCATATCGGCCCTTCCTGGACCTCTACTGTCGACCAGCGCCTTGAGAGCGACGAGCAGGGCATCGTCTTCGTCACCGAAGACGGCATGCTCCTGTCCTACCCCGTCCCGGAGCTTGGGCAGCCTGTCCTGCCGGCCCGTGGTCCTCGCTGGCCCCTGACGGTTGCGGAGCACGGCGACTGGGCCGTCCACAACCCTGACAGTGGTCTCACCCGCTACTTCACCGAAGCCCAGCACTCGCCCGGCCTGGCCCTGCTGGACGAGATCACCGACCGCAACGGCAACCACATCACCTTTGACTACGACGACCAGACCGGCGCTCCCCTGGCGATGCGCCACTCGGGCGGCTATCACCTGAAGTTCACCAGCGACGAGCACGGCCGTGTGACCGCCCTGCATTTGGCAGGCGGTGCAGAGGACGGCTCGGATCTGCTGGTGATGACCTACAGGCACGACGATGCCGGGAACCTCACCGAAGTAACCAACTCCAGTGGCATTCCCAACCGGTTCGAATACGACCATCAGCACCGAATGACCGCCTGGGTCGACACCAACGGCAGCCGCTACGAGTACACCTATGACCAGCAAAGCCGCTGCATATCCCAGGGAGGCAGCGACGGACACCTGCGCTACACCTACGACTACGGCTCATTGGATCCGCAGACGGGGCATCGCGTCACCGCCGCGACGAACTCCCTCGGACACACCACCAGCTACCGGATCAACGAACACCTCCAGGCGGTCGCCGAGACAGACCCGCTCGGAAACACCACCCACACCGCCTACGACGACGCTGACCGTCCGGTCAGTGTCACCGATCCTCTCGGACACACCACCCACTACATCCGGGATGAACACGGCCGAGTGACCACCGTGCACTTGCCGGACGGGTCACAGACGCATGCTTCCTACAACGAGCTCAACCTGCCCACCGAGGTCATCGAACTCGGCGGTCGCACGTGGCGCTACTCGTACGACGAGCGCGGAAACCGGCTCACGCAGACGGATCCTGCAGGGGCAACCACCCGCTACTCATATAGCCAGGCCGGGCACCTCACCGCGGTCACCGACGCTTTCGGCGCCACGACGGTGATGACCACCAATGCCGCCGGTCTCAGTCTCGAGATTACCGATGCTCATGGAGCTACGGCCTCTTGCAGCCGGAATGGATTCGGGCGCGTCACCCACACGAGAGACCCGGCCGGCAACACCATGCACATGCGCTGGAGCGTCGAGGGACGGTGCACCTGGCGGCAGCTGGCCGATGGCTCCCAAGAAAAATGGGAGTGGGACGGAGAAGGCAACCTCACCTCCTACACCGACCGTAACGGTCATACCTCCACACACAGTGTGACTCGTTTCGATCAGCCCGCCGCCACCACCAACAGCGACGGAAACCACTTCAGTTTCGCCCACGACACCGAGCTTCGCCTCACGGCTGTCACAGGACCACACGGCCGCAGCTGGACATACACCTACGACCCTGCGGGCCGCCTGGCCGAGGAAACCGATTTCGACGGCCGCACCGTGACCTACCAGCACGACGCCGCAGGCCGTGTCATCGCCCGTACCAACGGGGCAGGACAGACCCTTCGCTTCGAACACGACAGCCTCGGCCAGGTCGTCCGGGTTCTCGACGATGACGGGCCGGTGGCCACCTACGGCTATGCCACCACAGGCACCATGACGGAGGCCGTCAATGCGAGCGCCCGCATCACGATTACACGAGACCAGCAAGGCGGCTTCACCGACGAAACCGTCAACGGACGAGTTCTGCGTCGCAGTCACGACCTGATGGGCCGGCTCACCAGCCGCCGCACCCCCACCGGCGCAGCCAGCAGCTGGACCTTCGACGAGGTGGACGATGTCGCCACATACGTCACCGCCGACCACACCCTGCGCCTGTCCCACGACGCGTTGGGCCGCGAGACGAGCAGAACACTCGATGATGCCCTCTGTCTCTCGCACGCGTGGGACTTCGCCGGGCACATCACCCACCAGGCAGTGAACTCTTCACACGGAACAACCGTCGAGCGGTTCTTCGGCTACCGCCAGGACGGCCGCCTCGAGTCCGTGAACGACCAGCTGACCGGCCTCCGCAGCTACACGCGGGACCGCACGGGCAGAGTCACCGGCGTGGAAGCGGAGGGATGGAGCGAGCGCTACGGCTACACCTCCGCAGGCGACCAGAAAGCTGCATCGTGGCCATCCGGGCTGCCCGGCCAGGGCGCAACGGGAGAGCGCGTCTATCTCGGATCGCGGGTCAGCCGTGCAGGACGCACCCACTACCAGTACGACGCGCAAGGGCGCGTCATCATGCGGCAGCGCACCCGCCTGAGCCGCAAGCCGGACACCTGGCACTACACCTGGAACGCAGAGGACCGGCTCCTCACGGCCACCACACCTGATGGCCAAACCTGGCACTACCAGTACGACGCGCTAGGCCGGCGTATCGGCAAACAGCGCCACGACGCCCAAGGGCAGCTGCTGGAAGAGACCGTCTTCACCTGGGACGGTCACCTCCTGGTGGAGGAGTCCACCCAACAGGCCGACGCCCAGTTCCGAATCGTCCTCACCTGGGACTACCTCGGCGAACGCCCCATCTCCCAGACCGAACGCAAGATTGACATCAGCAGCGGACAAGAGACCGGCCGCCGCTTCTTCCTCATCGTCACCAGCCCGGTCGGCACTCCCACCGAACTCGTCGACGAGAACGGCACCGTCGCCTGGCGAGCCCACAGCACCCTGTGGGGCGTCACCGCCTGGAACCGCGACAGCACCGCCCACACACCGCTGCGTGCAGCTGGTCAGTATCACGACCGGGAAACCGGCCTCCACTACAACTTCAACCGCTACTACGACCCGGAGGTCGGCCGCTACCTTTCTCCCGACCCGCTCGGCCTCGGCCCCGCGACCAACCACTACACCTATGTAGATGATCCACTCGCATTCACCGATCCCCTGGGTCTTGCTAAAAAATGCAGGCAAGACATCACCTGGGGCGGACGCGTCGAATGGGAACGAGACCATCGCGGCCGCCAGTACGAAATGAGGGCGATCGTCAGCCGCGACATGCTGGACGAGGGCACGGAAGTAAAAGACAGCCTCCGCACGGGAGGATACCTTGGAAAGCGGTACGGGCACGCCCGAGGTCACATGCTCGCGCGGCGTCTTGGTGGGACCGGAGATGACCTGGATAACCTCTTCACAATCTCACAGAATCCGACCAATACGCCGGAGATGACTCACTACGAGGACTTGGTCTACCATGCCGCGAAAAAGGGGCCCGTACAATACAACGTGTACCTTGAATATGCCAACGACGATGCAAAAATCCCCAAGTATATTCAAATGGAGGCGTATGATCACCGCGGCAAACTGCTATTTGATGTTCCGCTTGACAACCCAGCGCACCTGGACGAGTAATGAATGACTTGGAAGAGCTCAAGCGAATTTGTCCCCCGCCTACCAACAGGCCAGTCCATGCTTCACCTGACTGGGATCTGATCGAGCAACGCCTTGGAACCCGCCTCCCGAACGATTATAAAGAACTGTTCGAGGCATACGGGCCGGGAGGGTTCTTCGACTTCGTTGCGCTGTTTGAGCCTCAGTCGGACCTCGTGGCGATTGATATCGGAGCGCAGACGCCGAAGGTCATCGCCTCACTGGAAAAACGACGCGACTGGAGCGGCTACCGCATCCCGTATGCCACCTCCTCACTCCAGCCAGCAGCCGTAACAGACAATGGTGAATATGTTTTTTGGGTAACTGAACCCAAAAATAGCCCGGATCTATGGAAAATCGCAGTGAATGAGGCCAGCGGGGATCGCTGGTTCACATTTGCTGGCACGATGACCGCCTTCCTGAAGGCGTTCTGCGAGCACAGTATCAGCGTACCAATGTTTCCAGATTCTCTTCTTGAGAAGACGCCATATTTCTGCCCTGCCAGTTACGTTAACGAAGACCGGAGGCGTCCGGACGCGACCAGTCCCGTCACATCCACCGCACCAGTGCAGTCGGCCGACATTCGTGAGTGGGCCAATCGGCACGGCTACGACGTTCCTCCGCGCGGCAGGATCCCCGGAGCCATCATCGACGCCTACAAGCAGGCGCACAACACTGAATGAGGCCTCGGAAGCCCACCGTCTTTCACTATGTCCCGCCACCGTCGGTCCGCCAGTACACCGGGTGCTGACCGGCCAGGTCACCGATCACCGCCAACGCCCAGGCCCGCTGGCGAGCCGTGAACGCATCCCACCTCGTCGCCCTCGTCCGCGCCGGGGCCCGCTTCGAACGCGGCCAGCTCGTCGAACGCCCTGAGATCATGGCTGCGTGACGATGACTCCAGTAGAAGCACCCAGCCCTGAGGTCCAGATCGTGCAGGTGGATACCACTGGCGCCGCTCTCCTGGCTGTCGTCGTGCGATGCCTGGCGACCACGCGGCTGGGCGCGCGTTTCCGCTGCACCAGCCCGGACGGACAAGCCGTCGACCTCGTACTGGCGGAGATCCGTCGCTACACCCAGGTGCCGGTCGACGAGGTGGACCCGCCTCACGGCGCCCGTCTCGTCCTCACCGGTGCAGGAGCGGACGATCTCCATTTCAAGCCCGGGGACGTCCTGCGGGGCACCAACCCGATCCCCTGATCAAACATCAATCCACAGGTCTTGACGATTACTCTGTCACTCCGGCGTGGGCTCGGTAAAGCATTGCTGGATGTGCAGGTAGCGGAAGCCTTCAGCTCCCTTGGCTTCTCCGTAGACAATGCGGTCGATCCCCTTGAGCACCATCGCATGATCGAGGGACAACCTTTTGTTGCCGGGGTCAGAGAAGGACACGCGCCAAGACCACTGCTGCCCTTCGTCGAGTTCAGCATTCTCGGGGAAAGCGCCATCGAAGTCGGCGTGGTATTCGGCGTTGGGACCGATCACGATGCGTTCCCACTCGTGGTCACCCAGCCAGGGGAATCTGCCAGGAAGCCCTCCGCGAAGCGCCGGGTCTCCTCGTCGGAAATCAGGTGTTCTCCACTCATGCTTCTCCTTTGCCAGTCGGTGCGGGCCGGAAGAACCGCCCCGGCGCTCCTCGCAACGGGCCGCGCGAGCGCCAGTTCCCGGCCCCCGCAGCGCGCTGCCGTGCCCGGCCGTGCGGCCTGCGAAGCAGGCCGCCTCATCAAGAGCTGAAATCCTGGAGGTTCATTCCATGTGGCAGTCCGTGATCGCGATCCTGGGCACGTTAGCCGGGGCGGCGGTGTCCGCCTGGTTCCAACAACGCGGACAGCGGGACGCGCTCGCGGGGCTGCGAGTTGAGTGGGCGTAACCAAGGGGGGCTCGCCATGCGCGGGCCACTGCGCTCACTTCTTCTTCGGACGTCGTACGACTCGCCGGGCCTTCAGCAATCCGCGAGGCGACGCCGCGTGCTACGCGCGTTGACCGAACATGACAGCATCATTCCCCTCTCATTACCTATGCGTTGGACGATCGCACCACCAGCCAGACGCCTTACCAAAAGCCTCTTGGGATGCTCGGGGAGCTTCGGGGCGGGCCGGCGGGCCCATGGTCTGTGGCAGGGGCGATCGGTTCGGTGCGGCTACGGTGCCGGCGTGAACGTCACCGTCGCATCCGGGCAGCCGGCCGCGATCGTCCGCAGGGCTCTGGCTTCGGTGGGGTCGACGGTCAGCTTCCAGCGGAGTTTCGCGGTGACCCAGTCGGTGGCGTAGGTGCAGGTGGCGTCCTTGGCGGGTGGCATCCACTCAGCGGGGTCCTTGTCGCCCTTGGTGCGGTTGGGGCCCAGGCTGACGGCGACGAGGCTGCGGTCGGCCCCCAGGTCGTTGGCGTACTGCTCGCGGCGCTGCGCGGTCCATTTCGAGGCGCCGGAGTCCCAGGTTTCGGCGAGGGGGACCACGTGGTCGATGTCGAGCTTGCGGGCATCGGTAACAGTGCGGTCGTCGTAGTAGGAGCGCCAGGTGCCGCCGGTCAGACGGCAGCTCTTGCCCTGGCGGGGCTTCTTGACCGCCTCGGCCAGCAGGACCTCCTTGCGGGTGTCGCAGCCGTCGTGGTCCGCGTCGGTCCACAGGTGGAACTTGTCCCGCTCGTATCCGGTCCGGGATTCGCGGGCCACCGTCAGCCGGCCTATGGCATCCGTCAGGTGCAGGGTGCCCTTCGTGCCCTCGGAGGAAGTCGCGCTCGGCTCGGCCGACGGCTTGGCGTCCTCATCGGTCGTAGCGGGAGTGCACGCAGCCGCGGAAAGCAGCAGAAGGGGGCAGACGAGGACCGCCAAGCGGCGCGTGCGGTACATAAGGCTCCCTGTCGGGTGAGGCGGTGTCCCATGGGTCTACCCACCGCACCAGGACACGTCAACCAGTGAACCCAGTGATCGCGTCGGGCGGTCCATGTACGCCTCCCTGTGCGGTTGTCGTCTGTTGTTTTGGGAGCTGCCTGGCGTCGACTGCGCAGGCGCCCGGGCGGCGACCTGGATGGCTCTCACGTCCTGCATACCTACGCTCGTCTGGTCGTAGCCGCGACCCCTGCTGCCCTGGCCGGCGGAGGCGTGGCCTACGCGATCACCAAAGCCCTCGGCAGCGGCGCCCCGGGCTCGCTCGTACCGCTGCTCGCCGGCGGGAGCGTCCTGCTCGGTGTCTTCACGGCCATCGCTCACCTCGCGTCCGAACTGATGGCATTCGATGAAGCACAGGCGCCAGGATGGGCCTATGGGAACAGGTAAGTGGAAAGCGCGCTTCTTGGCCGTACCAGGGGTGGCGGCACTGGTGTGGCTCGTGGTCACTGCCATTCGGGGCGGCTGGGGGGAAGCGGATCCTCTGGCGAGCGTTCTGGGAGCGGGTGCGGGTATCTTGGCGCTGCTCACAACATTGCATTCCCCGTCTGGCGCAGGCAGGACGGCGGTAGCGCCTGTCCCCCCGCCGCCGGTGATACCGGAGTGGGTCGTGGACCGCGAGGAAGCGGAAGTGGTGGCGTCATTGGTGCGCCGCCGTGGCGGGCGTGGATCGGTGGGCATCACAACCGGTCTGCATGGGGCGGGCGGTTTCGGGAAGACCACGCTGGCCCACGTCGTCTGTGCGCACCGCAAGGTGCGCCAACGGTTCCCTGGCGGCGTGCACGTGATCACGATCGGCCGCGATGTGCGCGGACGGGCCGCGATCGCGGCGAAGGTAGCGGAGGTGACCCGCTACGTCACGGGGGACACCATGGAAGCGGGAACCGATCCGGAGCAGGCAGGGGCTCGGTTAGGAGCCCTGCTAGATCTGCGTCCGCGTACGCTGCTGGTGCTCGACGACGTATGGGAGTCGGAGCAGTTGGCGCCGTTCCTCCGCGGGGGCGACAGGAACTGCGTGAGGCTCATCACCACCCGCAATTCGGCAGTCCTTCCCGGCGGAGCGGCTCGGATCGTCGTCGACCGGATGTCGCAGAAGCAAGCGGAGGCCGTTCTCACCTATGGCCTGCCGGAGTTGGCGACGTCTTTGGTCCAGGACCTGGTGCTGGTGACCGGGCGCTGGGCGCTGCTGCTGCGTATGGCGAACCAGTGGCTGGCGGGGCAGGCTGCCACGGGCGCTGATCTCACACAGGCCGCCTGTCGCCTGCTCGAACGGCTGCAACATCGGGGCCCATCCGCAATCGATGGCGTGCCGCACCCCGTGGCGGCATTGGACCTTGACGATCCCCAGCGCAGGAACCAGGCGGTGCGGGCCAGTATCGAGGCCGCCACCACGCTGCTGCCGCCCGAGGGCGGTCGTCGCTTCGCGGAGCTTGGCATCTTCGCGGAGGACGAAACGGTCCCGGTCAGCCTGGTCTGTCGGCTGTGGCAGGCGAGTGCGGGCCTCCACGAGATGGAGGCCCGCGCATTGTGCAAGCAGATGGCTGATCTGTCCCTTCTCAGTCTTAACGCGCAGACTGCCGGCGGGACGATCGCCCTTCACGACGTGGTGCGCGACTATCTGCGAAGCGAACTGGATCCAGAACTGCCCGCGATCCATGCCTGCTTCATCGACGCGATTGCCCACGATCTCCCCTGGGCTCCCGCTCCCCCCTCCTGTACGGGGCGGGTACGGGCATGGTGGGAGGTGTCCGACGGCTATCTCCTCGATCACCTGATCGAGCACATGGTCGAGGGAGGGCTGGCCACCCGAGCCGAGGAGGTGGCGTCCGACCTCCGATGGATCCGTACGCGCCTGCACCAGCGGGGCCCTACGGCCCCATTGAACGATCTCTCACTGATGGCTACGCCTTCCGCCCGTCTCATGGCCCAGGAGCTGGGACGTGCCGCTCCGCTGCTGTCCCCCACGGAGCCCAGTCACTTCCTGGACGACGTCCTGTACAGCCGATTGGGGAACGTCCCGTCCTGGCGCGCCCAGGCAGCGTCCCTTCCCCGGAGCGGAACGGCCCTCGTTGACCAGAACACCCAGCCCGACTTGCCCGATCCCTGCTTCGTGCTGGACCTGACTGAACATGCAGGGACGCTGACGGCGGCCGCGATCACTCCGGACGGCACCCGACTGGCGAGCGGGCATGCAGACGGCACCATCCATGTCTGGGAAGTCAGCTCCGGCAAGCTACTGCGTACCCTTGCCAGCCAGCCTGGACCCGTCAGCGCTCTCGCGATCGGCCCGGGCAACTCCCGCATTGCCGCAACGAGCACTGAAACGCAAATGGTACGTCTGTGGGACCTTCGCGACGGTGAGCAGCTTCAGCAGTGGCACAGGAACGGCTACTCCTGGAATCCGGCAGCACTCGCCATCAGTGGGGAAGACGTCTGGATCGCCGAACAAAATGACACCGTCCACGTCACCATTCGTGGTCTCGTCTCCGGCACCTGGCACCGTGCGGAGGATATACATCAGCCATGCCGCCCCGACGTACTCTCGGTAAGCCCGGACGGCCGCTGGCTCGCCACCCAGGAACGTCAACCCCCCATCCGCATCTGGGATACGCATGCCCCACACCGGGTACCTCCCCGCATACTGACGCGGATTAGAAGGCCTGCGTCCGCGCTCGCCATCAGCCCTGACGGACAGCGACTGGTCACAGCAGACCCCGACCACACCATCCGTATCTGGGACCTCGCGAGTGATGCCAGCCCGCGCTCCTTGACCGGCCACACGAGCTCAGTCGGAGCAATCAGCGTGAGCCCGGACGGCAGGTGGCTCGCCGCCGCAACCAGAACCGGTCGCACGGCACGCGTGTGGGACCTGGCCCCGTCACCGCCTGCCGTCAGTCGCGGCAGCCAGGCCTGGGACGTCGCGGTCAGCCCCGACGGGACCTGGCTCGTCACCGCGAACGCCGACCACACCCTGCGCACCTGGAATGCCGCGACCGGCAGGCTGCGACAAGTCTTCACCGGACCCACGGACCGGATCCGATCGGTCGCCATCACCCCGGATGGCGACCGGATCGTCACGGCTGGAATCGGCCGCGACCTGCGCCTCTGGGACGCACACAGCGGCACATGCCTCACCCCCTTGCCCGCCGGCTCTGTTCAGTGGACAAGAGCCCTCGTCGTTGCGCCGAACGCCGACTGGATCGCCACCGACGCCAGCGACAACACCATCCGCATCTGGGACTTGGCATCTGGCACGTGCCGGCGCGCTCTGACCGGACACGGTCACCAGACACGCGCCCTGGCCGTTACCGCGGACGGCGCGACTCTCATCAGCGCGGCAGACGACGGCTCCCTACGCCTGTGGAACCCGACGAATGGTGAACTTCTGCGCTCCATACGGGGGCACGGCACGCCAGTGAGCGCCTTGGCAGTTAGCCTGGATGGCCAGTGGATCGCCAGTGCCGGAAACGACCAGACGATCCGCCTGTGGAACGCCGCCACCAGCGAGCCCGTACGTCGTTTGCCGGGGCACACCGCGTCGGTGAAATCCTTGGCAGTCAGCCCAGACGGCCAGTGGATCGCCAGTGCCGGAAACGACCAGACCATCCGCCTGTGGAGCACTACCAACGGCGAACCAGTAGCCCTGATGCGTACGGAGTCCACCCTGGCTGCCTGCGTTTTCTCCCCGCACAGCACGTCCCTGTACGTTGCCTCGAACAGTGGTGTGTTCGCCTACGGCATCCGAGGCGACGTGCAGTCCTAGAGCATGCCCGACTCGTCAAGGAAACTCCCAGATCAACAACCCCGATCGCGTCGAACGGCGCGGGACATGGCGATGGTCGGCCCGCGTGGCGGGGCCACCCGGCGACGACGAATCCAGTGCGCTTCGGCTCGCTTGCTTCTACACCACTATCGGCAACCCTGTTCATCTTGCCCGGCTACCGGCTCTCACCTTTCGAATGCGACGGCGTAGTGGTCCGACAAGACCTTGTCGTATCGCTTCGCTGCGTAGCCCGGGACGTCGTTGGACATCATGTAGTCGTACTCTTCTTTTTTGTGCGTGCTCTTCCCGGATGCGACGAGCTGGGGCTGCGTGTCCTTGCCGAACATGGGGCGGACGAACGGAGGTTGGATATTAAAGTCCCCCATCATCAACCACGGGTTGCCGCCTGCGTCACCGCGTGCTTTCTGCACCAGCGACATCACGTTCCTGCCCAGCGGTTTGGCGTCGGCGTGGGCCGCATAGATGATCGGCCCATCTTCGGTCTTGAGGCGGAGAAGGCCCCGGTCCCCCTCGTCATAGTTGCTTTCGTGCCGCGGGGTAAGGTACTGGAACGCACCTCCGGCGGGAATTTTCACGTCGCCCGTGTTGACGACGAACGCTAGGCTTCGAGTATTGCTGTGATCGGAGATATAACCGGTCTCCGCAAAAAATACCTTGCGCGTCTTCGGTGGAGCTTTCGGATCCGTTGTAGGGAGTTCCCACGTGCACTCCAACATCTCCAGCGGCATATGAGGCGGATCCGGCTCCGGGACAGTTGAAGTTGTGCATCGATTCTCGTCAACCACATTGACCTTAAAGCTGCTGTAAGATCCCGCCTCTTGGAGTGCGACGATGTCGTAGTTCGAAGCCAGTGTGGCCACTCCCTCCCTCCACTTTTTGCCTTTAACGCCGCCGCCCTGGGTGTTCCAGGTCGCGTAGGTGTAGTCCGGACCAGGGGCGGCCTCGCTGGCGGGCTGGGCGAAGGCGGTCAGCAGGAACGCCCCCAGCAGGGGCAGTACTCGTAAGTGCCATCGATGCATGGAACAGGTCCTCCGTGTCCGAGGGTGGTGGGAAGGGACGAGGCCGCAGGGCACGGGACAGCGAAGCTCCCGGGGGCTTGGCGCGTGGACGAGTCGCGCTCTGCGCGTCGGCAGCCTGGGGCACCGTGCCTGCGCCTTGGGGGTCAGGTGGTGATCTGGACGGTGATGTCGGGCACCGGCGTGGATTTCGGTTCGGTCAGCTCCACCGTCGTCTTGGCAGTGAGGCGGCCGGCGGGCGTGGCGGCGGGGATGGTGCCGGAGAGGATGATCGTGGTGTCGGTGGCTGGCGGGATGTCGCCGATGCCGGTGACGGTTACCGTGTCGCCGACCTTCTTCACGTGGAGCTTGGTGGCACCGGCGGTGGCGTACTCGGGGGTGAAGCCGTCGGGTGGAGTGAGGATGACGGTGAGCTGGGTGACGTGGGCGGTGGAGGTGCCGTCGCTGGCCAGGGTCCAGCCCAGCGAGAGGCCGTCGCCCGCGCGTACGGAGGGCTCCACCGCCAGGGAGTTGGCGGTGAGGGCTGGGCTCTGAGCTACTTTCACCTGCTCGCTGTCCCCCGCGGGGGTGGTGGTCTTGGCCCCGCTGGCTTTCCACGCCACCGTGATCGGCTGGAGTGGGGCGTCGGGGGCATCGATAACGAGGGCGACCGGTGCTTCCTCGCCGACCTCTAGGTGGCCGAGCGGCACGGTCCAGGTGGTGTCGGCCTGGGTGACCGCGCTGGGGATGGTGGAGACGCTCGCGTGCGTGACCGTGAACCCCTTGGGCAACGTGACCGCGAGGGCGATCGTGTCGTCCTGGGAGGGCCCTTTATTGACCACGGTCCACTCCAGCGGGTTGGCCGGGTTTCCCGCGGTCACCTGGTGGTCGTGGCCGATGGGGGTGACGGTCAGGGCCGCGGCCAGGCAGGTGGTGAACTTCATGTGGGTCTTGGCGTCGGTCTCGGTGTGCTGCTCCACGGTGTCCACGCGGGCTGGCACGGTGACCACGGTCTGGTCGGGGATGTCGGGTGCCACGGTGGCGGTGACTGCCACCACCACCGGCTGGCTCGGAGCCGGGGTGTCGGTGAGGTCGACCTCCCACAGTCCGTCCTCGTTGATGCTCGTCGGCACGGGCTCGCTATCGACCGTGGCTTCCAGTTCGCTGAGGTGGTGGCCCGCGTCCAGCGTCAGGATGGGCTGGGTGATCGGGCTGGGCCCGGTCTTGGTCACCGTCCAGGTCAGCTCGACCTGTGATCCGGCGGGGACCTGTGATGTCGGCGATGTGGCGGCCAGGCCGAGCTGGGCGTCGGACCCCACCACCGTCACCGCGTCCGCGCACACGACGGCAGGGGTATCGGTGGCGCTCACCGTGGCGGTGGCGCCCAGCGAGCCGGCTGCCCCAACTGGCACGGTCCCCGTGGCCGTCACCGTTGCGAACTTCCCAGGGGCTAGGGGGCCTTCCAGCACGACGGTGGTCCCGTGCGAGGGGCTGGGGGTGATCGTGATGTCGGTCAGGTCCTCGGGAAGGGCCAACTGCGCGGTCACCTCGGTGGCGGTGACCCGGCCGGTGTTCGTGATCGTCCAGGTGAAGGTGGCGTGCTGCCCGGGCAGTACGGGGATGTCCCCAGCGGTGCCCGCCACGCTCAGTGCGCTGGGCGAGGGGCTGCCGACACTGGGGGCGTCAGCCTCGCGCGCAGGCACATTGTCGGCCTGGGCCGTGGCGGCGATGGCCGGCATTTGACGGATGGCGGGGCCTAGCAGCACGCCCAACCTGGCCTGCACAGCGTGCCCGGGGGCGATGGAGCCCCATGTCCAGACCAGCTTGTCGCCCTGTTGGGTGGCACCGGTGTGGTCCAGGACTGACATCACCTCGGCGGGCGGGATAGTGACGGTCAGTTTGGCATTGGCCGTAGCGGGTGGGCCATCGTTGTGGAGGGTCCACACGTAGGTGGCCAGCTGCCCCGCCCGCGGCTGGGCCGGGATCACTGCCACAGTCGGCCGCAGCTGGCTCTTCATCCTCGCGGTCGCCTTCGCCTGGGCCCGTGGGGTGCTGGTCGCTTCGGCTGTCACGGTCGCTGTCAGGGGGTCATCGGCGCCGTCGCCGACCGTACCGCTAGCGGTGATGGTGGCGGTGTGGCCGGCGGGCACCGATGGGATAGCGATGTCAATATGCTGGCCCTTGGGTGTACCGGGATAGGTGTGTCCGTCGAGAGCGGCAGAGGCACTGATCTGGTCCAGGTGTGCGGGCATGGAGACGGTGACAGCCGTGGCATGGGCGTCCGAGGGACCGCTACTGGCCAGCTGCCAGGTGTAGGTCACCTGCTTTCCGCGGTCCACTGGGTTAGGGGAGGCGCTGCCGTCCGGAAGGCCCCAAGAGCCCTTCGGAACCGCGGTGACCGCGACGCTCTTGGAGCACGGCCAGGCATTCAACGCCGAGAGGTAGGCCCACGCCGTCAAAGACCGTTCCGCCGAGGCGGGCACCGACACGGTCAAGCGCAGGGCGGCCGTGGCCTGCGGGGCGAGGTCCTCGGTAAGCAGGCACAGCACCTGGCCGCCATCGGTGGCGACGGCGCCTTCGGGCCCGCTGACGAATCCGCAGCCCTCAGGCAGCTGCAGCGAAGCGATCACGAAGCGGGCATGAGCGTCCTCCCCCTCCTTACCGGTGTTCTTCACCGTCCAGATGAACGACACCTGATCTTGCCCGGGCACCGCGGGATCCGGCTTCGCCTCCTGGCTGATGACCTTCAGTATCGTCAGGCCCTTCTTCCTGTCGTCGTCATCCGGTTCCTCCCGGTCCGGCTCGTCCGGATCAGGCTGGCCACCCCCTCCGCCTCCACCGCCCCCGAACGGCAGCCCAGCAAAGGCGAAGAGACCCGCGAACGCCGCGAACGCGTCGCCGATGAAAGAGAAGATGTCGCTGAGCCAGCCGCACGACTTGCCCTTGTGATGATCGGACGCGACGGGGATCATCGCGACGTTCGGAGCGGTCTGGCCAGCGAACGCGGTGAATTCGGCCCTTTCCGCCACCCCATTGTGCGAGGGCGCGTCCACATGACCGGGGATGCGGAACCACTGCTCATGCCCCACTGGCAAATCTGCCAAGCCCATTTGCACCTGGCTGTGGTTCGGATGGTACTTCTCTGGCACCGTGACCTCGGATGGCAAGGTCACCGTCACCTGCAGCTGTGTAGCATCCGACGGCCCGTCATTGCGGAGCTTCCACGCGAAGAACACGTCACTGCCCGACTGCGGGATCACCTGCGGCCACACCCGCACGTCCGTCACGGACAACGCAGATGCCACAACAGGGTGGTGCTGGTTGGTGTAGTCGTCGTCCGAGGCCACCTGGAACCACAATGCCCCCGTTGGGTAGTCCGCATCCGGTGTGATGGCCCACCCGCCGCCCGGCTGCACTTTCGAGCTCCCGTAGGAGGTATAGGTATCGCTTGCGTCCGGCCTGGCGGAGAGCGTCACGGTCTCGCCCTCGACTCCTCCGGTGCCGGAGAACACCTCCCGCACCCTAACCGGCGCGCCTTCGGCCAGCGAGGTGATCGCCAGCGGAGCCACTGTGTTGTGGCAGTCATCATGATCGCCGTATTCGGCAGCCACGCGGAATGCCAACGACCCAGCGGGATAAGGCCGGAATGGGGTGACCGACCACGACCCGTCTGCCCGTACCGTGGAAATTCCGTAGGCTGTAAGAGAGTTGTGCTGCTGCGACCCGACATAGAGAGTGAGGATCTTGCCCGGAACCCCACCAGTGCCGGAATACACGGCCCATGACCCGATAGTCGCCCCGGCCGCTGGTGAAGCAATGGCCAGCCCGGCATGCTGGATGGCACTCAGGGGCGACGAAGTGCATAAATGCGTGACGCGATTCGACTGTGAAACCTCATGACCAGTGGCATCCCGGACTGTGATCTGCACCGCTCCGAGCGGCAGATCACAGTCCGGCCTCACCGCCCACCTGTGCTGCACGTCGACCTTTGCGCTGCCATAGCAGACGAAATCCCCGTCTGCGGACTTCACCCACAGCGTGACAGCTGAGGAGCCACATAATCCTGAAAGTTCTTGTCGCGGACTAATCTCCGTTCCATCCGGCGGCCACACAATGGTGACATACTTCCCACTATTCATTTCATTCTCCCTGCAGGGGGGAAATACCTAGTTGTTAGCCGGGAGCCGTCTGAGTAAATCCCGAAGTTTGAGCGACAGGGCTGCGTGCGCGATTCCCTTTCCGGAAACTCAGAGGGCATCTGTTCGAAATGGCGCAACCGTTGCCACCTTGCACCCAAGCGCCGCCATCTCACTGTCTGGCAAATCGGTGGATCCGGAAGGGGTGGCCGGAAGGCAAGTCGCCATACCAGCAGGGCGGCCCGCCGGAAATGACCACAGCATCATTCCCGGCACCCCTACTTCATCGCCAAAAAACCTAGTCCCCCCGCCCACCCGGGGCGGGATCGGTTCGCGCGTACTATTCGTTTCCGGGATACGGGCCGATCCATGGCACTGTAGAGAAATAGTCGTCTTTGAAATCGGATGGGCTTGTGTGCCGGCTTACGCAAAGGTAGACATAATACGGCCAACCACTCTCCCCGTTGGGGCCCCATCCAACGACGTCGCCGGGATTGTATAGAGTGTTCGCTTGCCAGAAGTGCCGATTATTTCCTTGCATGATGCCGTTAGATCCCTGGGGGCCGGTGTCGCCCTGGGGGCCGGTGTCGCCCTTTGCGCCGGTGTCGCCCTTCGGGCCGGTGTCGCCCTGGGGGCCGGTGTCGCCCTTTGCGCCGGTGTCGCCCTTCGGGCCGGTGTCGCCCTTTGCGCCGGTGTCGCCCTTCGGGCCGGTGTCGCCCTGGGGGCCGGTGTCGCCCTTCGGGCCCGAAGGAACGAATAGCGCCCAGTAGTCGTGGCCCCCTTGTGTTCCCGGTTCGTTGGCCTTGCTTGAAGTGTTCTGTTGCGTGCACCGGTACACCCCTGGGGCGCCTCCGCCCGTAACAGTCACAGCATCTCCTGCCTGATATTCGATGCTGTCGGCGGACCACGGGCCCCGGGCGTTGATCGACCTGCTTGCAAGGCCCATCACGGTATCCGTCAGGTTGCTGAGGGCAGTCCACAACTTAGGGATTTCTACATCAGGGTCCAATTCAGAATTCTTCTCGATGGATCCCACAGACGCCTCCTGGATTCGTCGTTTTGTTGGCACTGTCGCGCCCGTCGGCCCCTTTGGCGCCGGCCACCCTGACGTCGATCGAAAGTTTTTGCGACGCTGCGTCTGTGCGACCGAATTGATGCGCCCCTTCTGGGGACAGGGCGAAAGTACGCGCATGAATCCGGGCGATCACCAAGTCAAACGGGCCACCTGACGGCAATAAGACAGGTTCTGCACACCGTTGCTGGCCTTGATATTTCGAGTCAGCATCCCGTGTGTGGTACTGCGACTGGCGGCGCAGCCGGGTGCGAGATGTGGCCGGATTTATATGACACAACGTTTCGCCTATCCGCAGAGCGTCAGGAAGTGACGGGAAGGCATTGCTGGCTTGGTCTCTGCGATCTCAACCTGGTCCTGTGGTGCCAGCACTATCCGCAGAGTTGAAGCCGACTCAGGAATACGTGGCTGGCGGTGACACCACGCCTCGTCGCTCCCAGCTAAAGCGTGTTGCAGAAGGCTGCGGTACGGGCATTTCCCTTGTATGAGCGGGGTGTTGAGGGCTGAGCCGCTGTGGGTGGAGACGTCCACGGGTCTGCGGATGCGGCAGTTCGAGCGGTTGTTGAAGGTAGTGCGGGAACGGGGCGGGAACGGGCCTGGTGGTGGCCGACCGTGGTGCCTGCCGTTGGCTGAGCGGGTGCTGCTGGTGGCCGTCTACTACCGCACGAACCTCACGATGCGGCAGCTTGCGCCGCTGTTCGGCTGCTCATCGGCGACCGTGTGTCGGGTCATCCAGCGGCTGAGTCCTCTCCTTGCCCTTGAGCCGGCAAGGCGTCCCACTGACGCGGCGGAACGACTGTGGATCGTGGATGGCACGTTGATCCCGGTCCGGGACCGGAGCGTCGGTGCTTCCTCCCGCAACTACCGGTTCTCGGCGAACGTGCAGGTCATCATCGATGCGGACACGAGGCTGGTGATCGCCGTCGCCAGGCCCGTGCCGGGCAACAGGGCCGACGCCCGTGTGTGGCGGGAGTCCGGCCTGGCCGAGTACGCCGCGGGCGTGACCGTGCTCGGCGACGGCGCGTACATCAATACCGGCCTCGTCGTCCTGCACCGCAAACGCCCTGGCCGGCCACTGCTACCCGGCGAGGAAGCCGACAATGCCGAGCACCGGCGCGTGAGAGCCCGCGTGGAGCACACGTTCGCCCGCATGAAGCACTACAAAATCCTCCGCGACTGCCGGCAACACGGGAACAGCCTCCACCACGCGGTCCAGGCCGTCGCCCACATGCAAAACCTCGCCCTGGCCGCCTGACGCGAATTCGTCAAAACCCGGCACTGACCTGCCCGATCACAGCCTTCTGCAACACGCTTTAGACCTTGTCCGACAAGTCCGGCCACGGCTACCGCTTCGGCAACTTCCTCCTGAACGGCTACAGTCAGGTCTGTGTCCACACCGGCATCGGCCACGACAACCGCCGGGACGTCTACCAGGACCGCCGCGCCCACGTCTGGGACAACACCGCAGACACTGCCACCCTGCGCAATGACCACCGCCGCGTCGTCGATGCCGGAAGTTGGGGTCGCCGTGGTCACTCACCGGCCCTGAGCCGGTCGGTGAGCTGTGCCGCTCACCGGCCCACCACGGTGCGCCGCAGGCCCGCACCTGCGGCGCACCGCTGCGACCCGCTCGAGAGGGAAGGACCTGAACGCGTCCTCTATCCACGCTGCTGGGCCCCGTGAGTCCGCTTTGGGGCCCAGCAAACAGCAGGGATGAATCCCAGCCGGACCGGACGCGTTGGCTACACCCGCTCGAACTCCACGTCGGTGCTCTCGCAGCCGGCGGCGAGCTGTCGCAGGGTGTCGCGTTCGGTGCGGTCGATGGTCAGCGACCAGCGGAGCTTGGTGCTCACCCAGTCGGACAGGTAGGTGCACTGGGCGTCGGCGGCCGGCGGCATCCACTGGGCGGGGTCCTGGTCGGCTTTGGAGCGGTTGCTCTTGGCGGTGACGGCGACCAGGGAGCGTTCGGCGCCGAGGTCGTTGGCGTATGCCTGGCGCCGGGCTGCGGTCCATTGGGATGCGCCGGAGTCCCAGGCTTCGGCCAGCGGCACCATGTGGTCGATGTCCAGGCCGGACGGCCCCTGGACGGTCGTGTCGTCGTAGTAGGAGCGCCAGGTTCCGCCGGTGATTTTGCAGCCGGCTCCGACGGTGGGCGCTGTGGCGGCTTCGGCGAGGAGGACTTCCGCCCTCGTGTTGCAGCCGTCCTTGTCCTCGTCGATCCAGTGCTTGAACTTGGTGCGCTCGTAGCCGTCGCGGGACTCGGCGGCCTGGGGGAGGGCTTCGATTCCGTCGTGCAGGCTGAGCGTCTCGGCCGCATGAGCGGTGGTGGTGGCGGTGGTGAGGGGCAGCAGGGCGAGGGCCGCGGCCGCGAAGGCGCGGACAGTCGTCTTGATCATGATCTGTTGATAGCGCCGTAGAGTCGGTTGTCGCGCGGGAACAGGGGTGGTGGTCACTCGGGGGAGTGGCTAGTCGTACCGGGGCGGCGAAACCAGCCCCGCAGAACTACGCGAACTCCTCTCGTCACCGTGGTTCAAACCGGTGCCGGGGTCAATTGCCGCTGGTAGGGGTGCGCGTCGCAGGTCGGCATAGGCGCGGACGGTGACACCGGCTTGGCCGGGGGTGTGCCAGGGGGCGGACGGACCGCTGGAGAGCCATAGCCCGCCAAGTGCCGCCGCGGCTTCGGTGGCAGTCGCTACGTCGCGACGTAGTAGGCCTTGCTGTATCAGATCGGTTCGACGTCGCTTTCTGGGACGAATCTGAGGACCTCGGCCAGGCGGGTTTGGAAGCGGCAGGCGGCCCCGTCGCCGACATCCTCGGGCCCGCCGGACGCACACACGCCATCGCTGACGCCCATCCGCACCGGGCTCGCCAACAACCAACCACCACAGGCCATCGAACAACGCATCCACGAAGCCGAGACCACCGGGCTCCCCCTCACTCTCTGGTGATCCCGTCTGGCTGTACAGGTTTCAAGGTGGGTCGTTTCGCGGTGTGTCAGGGGGTCACTTCTCGGGCCGCGGCCTGATCAATGACGGTGGGAATTGATGTCACGACGCCCGCGAGTGCAACGCCACGCCTGCCGCACGGAGTAGCGCGGCGAGGTCGTCGGGGACGGGCATGAGGGTGGTGAGTCCGGCGCGGGTGCGGCCGGTGTTGCCGGCCGGGTACTTTTCGCCGTCGGCTGATGGATGGGGTGCCTCAGCTGAGATGCTGGTCGAGCTGTCGTACGGCGCGCTCGCTGTAGGCCGAGCGGATCGTGGCGCTGAGGCGGCGGGCGTGGCGGGCCAGTTTCGTGGCGGTGCCGAGTTCGTGCCCGTGCAGGTGGCTGTGGGCGAGCCAGGCCGTGTAGAGGGCGGTTTCGCGTACCCGGCGCGGATCGCACGTGGCCAGTGCGGCGCTGAGGCGTTCGCGGCCCCGGAGCGGGCGTCCGAGGGCGATGTCGAGGCGGCCGACGATGATCTGCATCTCGTCGGGGGTGAGCCAGTACGTCCAGGCCGGGTCCGGGTCTGTGCCGGGGCGGCGGGCGGCGTAGGCGTCCTGGGCGCGGCCGATCGCCTCGTCGGCGCGCGTGGGCTCGTCCGCGACAGCGTGGGCCCACGCGGCGCGGGCGTGGAGCAGCGCGCGGACGGCCGGGGTGGCCGGCGCCGCTGCCGGGGTGCCGCGTTCCAGGGCGTTCAGCCGCGCGAGCGCGGAACGCGTGACCGTGACGGCGTCGCGGCCGTGGCCGTGCTCGGCGAGGTGGTAGCCGAGGCTGGAGACCAGTTGCGCGGCCAGTACGGGGGCGTCGGCCGCGTGCGCCGCCTTGATGCCGTACAGGTGGTAGTGCTCGCCCGCCCGCGGGTTTCCCGCGTCCGCAGCCGACCAGCCCGCGAGCTGGCACATCTCGGCGAGAATGCGCAGCAGATCGCGGCCGACCGCTTCGGTGTACGTGCAGGTGCGCAACAGGGCCGCCGTACGCGCGAGTTCGTCGCGGACGGCGGGGTGCAGATCGCCGCCGGCGACGGTGTCGTCGGCCTCGTGCAGATAGCGCAGCCGTGCGCGGACCCGCTCCAGGGTGGCGGCGCCGATGCGGTGGGTCCGCCCGTGCGAGCGGTGCGCGCCGAGGGGCGGGGGCGGAGTGATCAGCCACTGGTGCACCACCCGTACGACGTGATCGCGGGAGACCGTCCCCGTGTGTGCGGGGTCGGCTCCGAGCCGGGCGGCGAGGTCGTCGCGCTCCGCCGCTCCCCAGATGTCTTTGATCAACTCCGAGGGCTCATCGGCTTCGTCGCGGTGTGCGGCGGACGGCGTCGGAGACGGGCGCAACCGCGCGTCGAGTTCGTCCAGGGAGAGCGCGAGTTCGCCGGCCAGCGCACGGCGGATGCCGGGTGACGGGGCGGAGATTCCGCGCTCCCAACGGGCGACGCTGGACACATCGACCCCGAGGCGCTGCGCGAGCGACTCCTGCGTATGGCCGCGGCTGCGGCGCTGCCGCGCGAGGGCGGAGGAAGCGAGAGGGGGCACGGGGGAAGGGTAGCCCTGTGGTCTGTGCTCCTCGGCCGGGCGGGTGCCGACGCGTACGGGCGCGTGACCGTGAGTGCCTGGTGTGTGCCGGGTGCGGACCCGCTGCCGGGCAAGTGCCGGGTTCCTGCCCTGGTCCGTGGCGGGTCCGGCGGGTGAACTCGGTGTCGTCCACCCGTTCCGTACGTCCGAGGGGAAGGAATCCCATGCCGCTAGTGCGCGATCCCGCGCGCGCCGACAAGGGCGCCCGCAAGGCCGACTTCACATACAGCCGCATCAAGGACGACGTGGCCGCGGCCCCCCAGGACTGCCTCCGCCCACGCCGGCGGGACCACCTCGACTCCTGGCAGGTCGGCACGTGACGCACAGCGAAGTCACCCACGTCGTCTGGGACTGGAACGGCACCCTCTTCGACGACGCCGACACCCTGATCGCCTGCACCGTGGAGGCGTTCGCGCGGCTGGGCCTGCCACCGGTCACGGCCGAGCGCTATCGGACACTGCACACTCAGCCGATCGACGCCTTCTACGACCGGCTGCTGGGCCGTCCCGTCCCACCGGCTCTGCGCGCCGAGTTGCACGCCGCTTTCCACGATGCCTACCTGCGCCGCAGGCCCGGCATCGGCCTCGCCCCCGACGCCGTCGCCGCGCTGCGCACAGTCGCGGAGGCCGGGCTGACGCAATCCGTCCTGTCCATGCATCCGCACGACGCCCTCACCGCGCTGATCGACCGCTTTGCGCTGCGCCCGTATCTGCTGCGTGTGGACGGGCAACGGGGCGCGGACGCGGGCTACAAGCGGGACCATCTCGTGGCGCATCTGCGCGCCCTGGACCGCCGGCCCGGGGACGTCCTGCTCGTCGGCGACAGCGTCGATGACGCCCGTGCGGCTGCGGCCGCCGGCACCCGCTGTGTGCTCTACGCCAGCGGCCTGCACTCACCCGACGCCCTCCACGCCGAGGGCGTCCCCGTCGTTCACACCCTGGAGCATGCCTTGGCCACCGCTCTTTCGCCCGCCTCATGACGATGCCCGACACCGCCTCGGACGCGGCCGCCGCCTCCACCTGGACGGTGCTGCGCGCACCCCATGTCCCCCGACTCCTGTCGGCCTCGCTCATCGGCCGGCTGCCGACCGGCATGGTGCCGCTCGCACTCGTCCTCGTCGTACGCCACCACGGCGGTGACTACCGGCTGGCCGGGATGCTGACGGCGCTCTACGCTGTCGGCGCCGCCGTCGGCGGGCCGGTTATGGGACGGTTCATCGACCGTACGCGACAGCCTCCCCTGTTGCTGGGCGGCGCCATCACCTCTGGCGCCGCGCTTGCGACACTCATGGTGCTGGACCCGGTCGGCTCCCCGGGGCTCGCCGCCGTTGCGGCTGTGGTGGCGGGGGCCGCCACACCTCAGCTCGAACCGTGTCTGCGGGTGTTGTGGGAGCACGTTCTGCACGGCGAGCGCGCGGTGCGTGCCGCGTTCGCCGTGGATGCCGCCACCCAGGAACTCATCTTCGTGTGCGGCCCGTTGCTGGTGCTGGGCGCGACACACCTCCTCGGCTCGTCAGGCGGACTGCTGACCGCGGCGGTGATCTGCTTGGCGGGTACCGTCGGATTCGCCACCGCTTCCCCGGCCCGGTCCTGGCGCGCGGCGCGGCCCGGCAGCCGTCACTGGGCGGGCCCGCTGCGCAGCGGGCGCCTGGTGCGGCTGTTCGCTGCGCTCGTCTGCGTCGGCGCGGCGATCGGCGTCTTCACCGTGGCCACGCCCGGCTACGTGGACGCGGAGGGCAGCCTGGGCGCGGCGAGCTGGCTCATCGCGCTCAACGCGGTCGGCGCGCTGCTCGGCGGTGTCCTCTACGCCGCCGCCCCGGTGGCGCGGCGGGAAGACCGACGACTGCTCTTCCTTCTGGTCTTGTTGACGATCGGCTATCTGCCCCTGACACTCACCCCTGCCCTTCCGGGGATGGCGCCGCTCGCCGTGGCCAGCGGGCTCGCGCTGCCCGCTGTCCTGGCCTCCGCGTTCGCTCTCGTCGCCCGGCTGGCGCCGGAGGGGACTCTCACCGAGGCCCACGCGTGGATGATCACTTCATTCGGCGCAGGCAACGCCGGAGGATCGGCACTCGCCGGAATGCTGGTCGACCTGGTGTCTCCCACCGCAGCGTTCGCTTCTGCCGCGGTGTGCGGCGCGGCAGCCGCAATCCTCTCCTTGTCGCCGCGACGGCCCCCACGCCCTGTGGACAGCGCCGCATAGCGAAAATCCAGCCGTTGGGCTGCCTGCTTCGAGCTCTTTCACGGGGCTTTACGGATTCCCTGGGCGAGCGGGGACAGAGGAGGACAAGGGAAAGGGGAAGGAAGTGGCTCGGGGCGTTCCAGTGGCTGGGCATATCGCGTGCAGTGGCACCAAGTAGTCAGCTTCGTGGCGGCAGTCACGCCCCTCACGCTGATCCCCGGCACCAGCTTCACCCTTGTCACGCAGCGGGTGATCGCTGGCTCAAGGTCTGATGGCGTGCTCGTCGCGTTCGGCTCAGCGTGCGGACTTCTGGTGCACGCGACGTTTGCCGTGGCCGGCTTGTCAGCCTTGGTCATGTCGTCGGCTCAGGCGTTGACGGCGGTGAAGCTCCTGGGCGGCATCTATCTCATCTGGCTGGGCGTGACCACCTGGTGCTCGGCACGGCAAGGCATCGAAGCAACGGGACAGAGACGATGGCGCTTGCCGTGGGCCCGGCTCGGGAGCTTCAGCCAGGGGCTTTGGTCCAATGCCCTCAACCCGAAGGCGGCATCGGTCTATCTCACTCTCGTACCACAGTTCCTCATGCCGACCCGCCAGGTCGCGCCGCAGATCGCGGCGCTTGCGGTCGCGCATGTCACAGTCGTCCTTGTATGGCTGCTGTTGTTGACGTCAGTGGTTGCCGCTGCGCGCACGGCAATCGACACCCCCCGGTTCCGGCGCCGGTTGAGTCGTCTGGCAGGAGCCGTGCTGGTCGTCTTGGGGATTCGAACCGCAACCGCGGGGCAAGTCCTGCACGCCACCTCTCTCTGCTCTCATCAGGAAACGGGCGTCGACTGGGTTGGATGAAGCCATGGACACCGACACCGCCGAGCGCTCCGCGCTCACCGTCGACGGCCGCACCCTTTCCTACGTGGACTTCGGCGGCCCCGGCCGCCCGCTGCTCGCCCTGCACGGGCACATGTCCGAGGGCCTGTCGTACGCCGAGTTCGCCGCCCGTCTCGCCCCGGAGTGGCGGGTCCTCGCCCCCGATCAGCGCGGCCACGGCGAGTCCGACCGGGCGGCCGACTACAGCTGGGAGGGCTACCTCGCCGACCTGAAAGCCCTCATGGATCACCTGAACCTGGACCGGGCGGCCCTCCTCGGCCACTCGCTCGGCGCGATCAACGCCTACCAGTTCGCAGCCCGCCACCCCGAGCGCGTCACCGCGCTGATCAATGCCGAGGGATGCGCCGAACTCGGCCTGGACGGCAGCAATCCGCTGGCGTTCGTCCTGAACCTGCCGGAGGGCAGCGCCTCCGACCGGGAGGCGTTCGTCGCGCAACTCGGCCCGTTCGCAGCGCACTTCGAGTCAGCCGTCCGTGAACGGTCGGACGGCACCTGGGGCCTGCACTTCCACCCTCAGGACATCCACGACTCCGAGGACCAAGTACACGGCGACCACTGGGCCGACTGGACCGGCTCCACCTGCCCGGCGCTGCTGGTGCGCGGCGCCAAGGGCGGTGTGCTGCCGGTGGAGCAGGCAGCACAGATGGTCACCCGACGCCCCGGCACCCACCTCGTCGAGCTGGAGACCGACCACTTCGTATACGTCAGCGACCGGGCCGGCTTCGCGGCCGCGGTCCGCGACTTCCTCACCACGGTCTAACCAGGTCCGCAGCCGCCCACGCCCTGAGACCACCGAACACTGGGTGGCCTCCGAGCGCTTCAGCTGACGAATCCCGCCAACTGAAGCACCCAGTCACAGCTGATTGTCCTGTGTCATCGAACCTTGATCTTTGCCAGCGAACCTTGATGATCATTAGGTTGTGTCACCGAAGTTTGAGTGGCATGACGTGCTGGGTCGTCAGGGGTGGCAGTGGCGGAGCTCGCGGGAGCGTACGCAGATCCGGACCTTGCGGCGTTGACTTGGGGTTCTTCGAAGACGGCGTACAGGTTCGGCGGCCTTCGCCTCTCGTCGGGCCGTTCTGGCTGCCCTGGCACGAGGGCCGCCGCAGGCGCCGCCACGCGTCCGCCTACTTCCTACGCCTCGCGCACCGGCCGCACGCACAAGACCACCGAGAGGACCCGCTGATGAGCCGTTCCAAGGTGAGCCGGAAGAAGACCGCCAAGCAGGCCGCCGCGGTCGTAGCTCTCGTCGGATTCTTTGCACTGTCGCTGTGGCTCGGTGACGAGGTGTGGGATCTGGCGGCGTACTGGCCGGCGACCGGCATCGGATTCGGCGCCACGGTCGGCGTGCTGCTCCCGATCACGTTCACGGCCGCCAAGCGCTCCTTCCACCGGGGCAACTCGGTCAAGAGCAAGCACTCGCCCCGATGGGCCGTGGCCGGCACCGTGTGCGCGGTCGTGGCCTTGGTGAGCGCGTTGGCCGTCTCCCGCGCGATACCCGGAAAGCGCTCCTCGAACTCCTGCCTCAACGAGTGGCAGCCATGCTGGGTGAACCACCTCTATCCGGGCGCCTTCTTCGTGACAATCGGCAGCTTGGCCGCGACGGCGACCATCATGACCTGGCTGCCGCGCTGGATGCCCAAGCTGCGCGCCCGGTTCCGCCGGTAGCCGCCGAGGTCGGCGGAGAGGGACGGGATGTGGCCGGAACCGCCAGGAGATCGCAGGGTCTTCCCTGCGAATCTCAAGATCCCCGACAGTGTCGCCTCTGAGAGCGCCAACGAACTACCGCTCAAACTTCGGTGTCACACGCTCAAGGTGCGATGTCACAGGACACTGATGTGACTGAGCGCTTGAGTCGGCGGGGCTGAGCACCTCCATTGGCGGGCGATCCGTTGTTGACGTCGACGCCGGGCAGCTGCAGGGCTCGAAGAGGATGGCTCCCCTTCGGGCCCTCTGCGTTATGAGCTGTGCGACGTGGTCAGGCGCGGTACGAGTCGGCGAGTGCGGTGAACGCGGTCTTGGGTTCCCAGGGAATGTCGGGATAGGTGTCGCCGAGGTGGTTGTCGAGGACCTTGACGATGCCAGGGCTGGCGAGGTCGAGGTCGTCGCGGGGGTCCCCGTCGGGGCGGTGGGGGAAGTTGTCGAGCGCGAAGAGGAACGCGAAGGCGCTGTCGACGCCGTTGGTGTCGAAGATCTCCACCAGCTCACGAAGGTAGGTGGCCTGGCCGGCTTCGTCGCGGGTGAACTCGCCGTTAAGCCGGATCGGGGCACCGGTCCCCTTGTCGTTGACGCGAACGGCGGTGCAGTTCAGGTCGTCACGGATGATGCGCAGTTCGCGCCTGACGACGTCCGGGTCAAAACGCTCACGGGAGATTGTTCCACCGCGGACGAAGCCGGTGTCGTAGCTGATGCCCTTGGCCCGCATGGTGCTGTTCCTTCCTGCCGAGTGTCGGAGGGGCACACCCTTGCACGTCCCGGGCGCGATAGTGCCCTGCCCCCAGTGCGGGGACAGGGCACTATGGAGCCGACATACTGCTCGGAGTGGACGGAAGCGAAGCAGGTCACGCCAGCGTAAGTACTTGGTGATGGCTGCGTGATCGGTTAACCGATCAGAAGCGGTCGAAGCCGTCCGCGACGCGCCTTTGGCCGCTGGGACAGCCTGCGTACACGCCCGTGCGGTCGCCGTACCACTTGGTGTAGGTGCTGTGGTACTCGCCGCTGGAACAGATCACGTAGGTACCGTATCGCTCCGGTCCGGTGCCGTCGCACCAGCCAGTGAAGGACGTAGTGGTGCGGCTGATGACGTAACATCTTCCGTTCCCACCGGCTGCCGACGCGTCGTCCGCCGGAGCAGCCGCAGCCGCGCCAACTGGAACGCTGAGGGATAGAGCGAGACTTGCTACACCGATGGCAGTGCGTCGTGCGAGACGGATCATCGGTTCCCCTCTTCCGTTAGAAGGTTATGAGCCGTGCAGGGCGTCGCCGAACCCACTGCGCGCAGGCTGCTGGCCACTGCGACTCACCCCCTTGCAAATGGGTAGCGAACGGAACGATTTTCGCAGTGAGTCGCACGCTGCTTACCCTGTGTAATTCGCCACTCTTACTGAACACAAGGTGTGAAAATGGAGGATAGAAATCCTTTTCAGGTGGCCTTCTGTGCTGAACAGTGTCCGAACGATCCTCCGGGCGTGCGCTCTGCGTGACTCGAACGTTTGGCGTCTGCGCGTAAAGCGTGGCGGGAAGTCGGGCTTGCGTTCCCTGCCGTAGGGACGTTGCTTGTAGCGCTGCTGGAGGTTCGTCGAGGTGGGCGGGGCCCCGGGGCCCCAGGCTGCCAGGCGTCGCATGCCGTTGCTCTGGGGTGTAGGGATGGACGGCGGAGGAATCGCGGACCAGGGCGGAGAGATTGCGGGAAGGGGCAGGCCGCGCCGGCACCGGGCCGTGGAGTTCAAGAAGTTCCTGGCCAGGCTCGACAAGGAGGTTCCGGCCGGCTGAGCCTCCACCTGATCCTCGAGGCTGCGATAGCAGCGCGCAGTTGCCTGTTTTCCACGGTCAGTTGGTTGCCGGCGCGGATGAGGTGGTCGACGTCGGTCCGCAGCGGATGCCTCGGCTTCACGCGCCAATTGCGCGAACACCTCATCCATGGCTCCCTCGCCGGCTTGCTCCGGCGGGGGTCGTGCATGGCGGGTCACGACGGCGTGCAGTGTCCGGCGCGGGTACCGCTGTACTCCGGCTCTCCGCTATCGAGGGAAGTCGACGCCGACCTGGGCCGCCAGGAGGCCTCCATCCGGGAGCGCCGCTGTCGGCTCGGCGCCCTTCTCGCCGAGCCGCCCGGCGCGACAGAGCCCGTCTCACCCGCCCTCGCCGCACTGCTGGCACAGGCCCCCGAACTGACTCGCCGAGCGCGGCCGAGGACCGCGAGTGCCTCACGCTGGTGGACGCCACCAGCACCGGTAACCAAGAGATGCTCGCGCTGCTCGGAACCTGGTCGCCGATCCCGCGGTCGTCGAACTGTATGAGCGCCTCGACGCGCTCGCCCAAGCCCCCGCCGCCGATCCGCGGATCGCACCCCTGGCAGCTGACCTGCTGGCAGCCGTCCCCGAGCAGCTGCTCGCCGCAATACCCGAGGACGGGGGCATCGTGACCGGGTTCAAGAAGGCACTGCTCGCCGAAGACGCCCCCGCGCAGGCGGAAGTCGTGGGCCGGCTCATGGACGCGTTCGTGGAAAGGGGCCGGGTATGAGCGTACGGGCGGCGGGGGTCGCGGTGGCCGTGCCCCGCGGCATGGTTTCGGCCCGATGTCCCGTCACGACGACACCGTTCCTCGGCGTCGGGTGCAGCAGGGGGAGGCTGCAGAAAGAGGAAGTGTTCGACTGAGGAAGCCAACCGGCTGATCAGCCGGGAGCGGGGGCCGGTCGAGCACGGCTTCGCCGACCTGAGAACTGGCGTATCCTGGCCAAGGTCGGGATCAACACCCGTCACGCCACCCTGTTGCGGGCCCTGCTCGTGCTCACCCGGGCGGAGATCGAGCGATGGCGAACGATCACCCAGAAGCGATCACGGGACCTGTCACCCGGCTCGAGTAGCCCACTTGCCGCTCACACCAGGCCCACAACCTGAAATTTCAAGGGGCGAATGGCCAATGGCCCCACCAGCGGCTCGCCGCCCAGGCCAGCCCATAGCCCGCGCTGTTGAGGGCGCAGTGCAGGGCCATGGGCGGGATCAGGCTGCCGGAGCGGCGACGGAGCTCGCACAGGAGGACGCCGGCGAGGGCGGTGCCGGTGACGGCCGCCGTCACGGAGAGGGCGACGCCGGTCGCACCGGGGCCGAAGGCCGCCGCGGCCGCCGCGTTGGCGTGGGTCAGCCCGCGTGACGGCTGGATGTGCCAGAGGCCGAAGAGCACCGAGGAGACGGCGGTGGCCCACGCCGGTCCCCAGCGCCGTATCACCAAGGCCCACAGGACACCGCGGAAGGCCATCTCTTCGAGCAACACCGTTCCGAGCGGTACGCGTACCAGTACCCGGTACACCACCTCTCCTCCGGACAGTCCCGCCACACGCTCGTCCTGGAATGCCTCCCGGGTGAACGGCACGGTGAGGCCGATCAGATACACCGCCGTCACGGCTCCGGCCAGGACCAGTCCCCAGCGCAGTCCGCGGCGGGCCGAGGCCCTGCTGAGCCCCAGCTCGTCCCAGGTGAGCCCGGCCCGGCGGGCGATCAGCACGAGCAGCGCAGCGGTGGTGGCGCAGACTGGGACGTACGCGGCGGGCGGGAGCAGGTGATTGAGCGCGTTCGCGGCCGCGAGCACCACGACGGCCAGGAGCAGCATCGGCATGGTCGCACCAGGATCGCCGACCCTGGGGGCCGGGCGGCCCGCAACACGCCCAACTGGGCCCCGCGACCGGAAATCCCGGCCATACAGTCACGAACGGGATGTCGGCCTGGTCGCACTAGGTGTGCTGTCCCGGCACGTTGGTGACACGCGTGCTGGGTGCTTGAACAGGTGAGGGCCTTCTGGGTTCGGTGCGGATTGCGGCATCTGCACCGGTACTCAGGAGGACCTCGTGTCCCACCGTAATGCTCCGCTGACCCTGACTGGCCGACTGCGTCTGGCCCGGTGCGTCGTTGACGACGGCTGGCCCGGTCTCGGACGCACCAGGTGGGTGGTCGAACGGACATGTGCCTGGCTCCACCAGTGCAAGCGCCCGCGGATCCGCTACGAACGCCGTGCCGACCTCCACCAGAGTCTGCTGGAGCTGGCCTGCAGCATCATCTGTCTCCGCCGCCTGCGCAGATCAGGATGAGGGGCCCGTCAGCGGTGCCGGGACTGCCGGCCAGTCCAGCACAGTGAGTTCGGGCCATTGCTGCCTCCAGCGGGCCGCCTTGGTTCCGTAGACCTCGTGCGAGGCAAGCACCGGATTCGGGCGCACGACGAGATTGAACACATCAGCCAGACCGTGCGGCGCGTAGACGCGCCACCGCCCGTCAGGCTCCAGGCGGACTTCCACACAACAGGTCGTCGCGGCGAAGCAGTCAATGGCCGACTCGGTGGACGTGTGCGGGTCACAGGGCACACCGAACTCAGGGCAACGGGGCTGAAGTTCTCGACCCATCGGGTGGAGGTGCCCATGCGGCCATCTTCTCCTTGGGCACGAACATCTTGGCACTGCCGGCCAGGCAGACAACGGCCAGCAGCCCGGCAGTGATCCACAGCGCGAGGTTCATCATCAGCTCCTTGATCGAGGATCGCCCGCACCCCGTAAGACGAGACAGCAACTCGGCCTGTGACATCTCCGAACCCCCGGAGGCGGGGAGACGTGGGTCACACAAGCGTCCGTGTCACAGGGAGCCGGGCCATCTCGTCTCGGGGGTGTAGCCACTGACGACCACGGAGGAGCACACGATGGACGCGCGACTGAACTACTTCGCCAGCCCGACCGCCGGCAAGGTCCTCAAGCACTTCATGTCGGCAGGCAAGGCGCTCAAGGACTCGCCACTGCCGACCGCTACGCAGGAGCTGGTGGCGCTGCGCGTGAGCCAGATCAACGGCTGCGCCGCCTGTATCGACATGCACACCAAGGATGCCGCCGCTGTCGGCGAGACCTCGGTGCGGCTGAACCTGGTGGCGGCGTGGCGGGAGGCCACGGTCTTCACCGAGGCCGAGCGTGCCGCGCTGGAGCTGGCGGAGCAAGGTACCCGGATCGCGGACGGGGCCGGCGGGGTGAGCGACGAGGTCTGGGCGCGTGCCACCGAGCACTACGACGAGGAGCAGCTCACCGCTCTGGTGGTCCTGATTTCCTTCATGAACACGGCCAACCGGCTGAACGTCATCGCCCAGCAGCCGGCCGGCGACTACGAGCCCGGGCAGTTCCACTGAACGGCATCGGCAATCGGCACGGGGCTCGTTCGCGAGCTCCGTGCCCCGGGCCTGGGGGTGTTGCTCTGCCCCGCCAGTAGACCGGATGATCACCAGAAGATGCCCGCGTCGGCGAGTACGACAGGCGGGAGGGCCTTAAGGGGGAGTCGGCGTGAGCAAGGTCGAGGAGTTCGAGGAGCTGAGGCCACTGCTGTTCTCGATCGCCTACCGGATCCTGGGCAGCGTGAGTGAAGCCGAGGACGCGGTGCAGGAGACATGGCTGCGCTTCGACACCTCGGCGACCCGGCCCACGTCGGTCAAGGCCTTTCTGTCCGCCACGGTGACGCGGGTCTCGATCGACGTGCTGCGCTCCGCGCGGGTGCGGCGGGAGGAGTACGTAGGCCCGTGGTTCCCCGAGCCGCTGCTGAGTGATCCGTATCAGGATCCGGAGCGCTCGGCGGAGCTGGCCGACTCGGTGTCGATGGCGGCGCTGCTGCTGCTGGAGCGGCTCAGCCCGCTGGAGCGATCGGTGTTCGTGCTGCGGGAGGTGTTCGCCTTCGGGTTCGACGAGGTCGCCGCGGCGGTGGGGCGTTCGGAGGCGGCGTGCCGGCAGCTGCTGGTGCGGGCACGGCGGCACATGGAGGCCGGGCGGCCGAGGTTCGAAGCGGACGGTCAGGAGCGGCAGGAGCTGGCGACGCGGTTCTTCGACGCCCTCCGCGACGGCGATGTCGTCGGCCTGCGGGATCTGTTGGCCGCCGACGTCCAACTGGTCGGGGACGGCGGCGGCAAGGCCCCGCAGCTGGCCAGGGCCGTCATCAGCGCCGAGAACGTGGCCCGACTGCTTGGCTCCGTCTTCCCCCTGATGGCCAGGATCGACGTGACGTTCGAGCCGCACGAGATCAACGGACAGCCGGGCGCGATCTTCCGCGACCGGGACGGCAAGGTGCTCCACATACTGGCCCTCGAGGTGCTCGACGGGCAGATCCAGACCATCCGCTCGGTTATCAACCCTGACAAGCTCGGCCACCTCGGGCCGGTTGCCGACGCCTGGGCCATCGACAGCGAGGTGAAGCAGGCCCGCCGGCAGACGAAGTGACCTCGTGACCGGCGTGGGCCAGCTCGTTCACCGGCAGCTCATGTCAGCGGCCACGGGGCGGCCGATTCGCCTATCCGGCGAGGTGGAAGTTGTGCATGCGGGCGATGCCGCGCATCGCGTGGTGCACGCCGACGCCGCGGAGACGGCAGTCACGCAAGATCGCGACGCCGCAGCGCGAGCGCGAGCTTCAGGCGGGAGCATTGCGGCCGCCGGCCAGGTTTTGACTCCGAACAGCCCGATGATCGCGCCCACCGTGGCTATGACCGGCTGGCCTACCTCTCCTACGGTCTTCGCCGTTAAGCCACTCGCAGGGTGGGCGTCCGTTGATGACGATTGTTGCCTTCGTCTGCATTGCCGAGCTGCGGGATGAAGGATTGCGGTGCCGGGTGGAGCCAGCTCGCAGCTGGGGCTTCGAGGCTGTGGAGGTCCGTGGCCCCGGCGGCCGCCGCTACCTGGAGGTCGAGGCCGGGCTTGGTTGAAGGCGGTCCACGAGAACGCCTCCGATGCGCGGCACCGCGGCTATCCAGACGCCTCAGGGTCCCAACTCGTCAAGTCGCACCCTCATAGCCGATGTGTAGCCTGTCGATCTGTTCGAACGGGATGGAGCCGCGGTGGATGTCGATGGAGCGCATGCTGCGATCCAGCTCCCTGAAGGGTCTTGGTGGGACTGGGACGTCGTCGCCTGGGACGGCGGAGAGCTCAGGCTTGCCGCCGGCTACGACCTGGCCTACCACCACGGCCTGGAACTGGTCTTCGGCGATCCAGTCTTCGTCAGCTGCCCGTCCGGCTTTCGCGATCCGGCCTTCCGGGCCCCGTCGCCCGACGAGCTCCTGAGAATCACTCGTCAGCTCGGCGGGAAGCCGCCCATCGTGGTCGCCTTCGAGGCCGACGCTGGCGGGCAGGAGCCGGTCTCGTGCCTCATCGCCGCAGAGCGGCTCGACCTCGTCCAGGAAACCGTCCTGCGGTACTGGCGCGAAGGCGCAGGCCCCGATCAGCGCTTCGCTCCCTGGGTGCGGTCCCCCGGCCAGTAGACGGTCTCGGGCCACGCCTCGAACACGGTGAGCTCGTAGATAGCCTTGCCGGATGACTGACTCGGACCCCGCCCAGCGCCCTTTGCCCACATGGGATCAAATGGTCGCGTTGCGGGACTTCATCCACGGACGGACATACGCTGCCGCGGCCCCCACCATCCGACTCAATGGAGAACCGCCTCACGCCCCCGGATCCGCTGGCGCGAGTGGCGGAGGTCAACGGAGCGCTCTACGAAGTCACCTCCCACCTATGCAGTCGGCTGTATGCCGAGCTTGCGACAAGTCGCCCTGGATCCGGCGCCGAAGCCTCATGGGAAGCCCTCATCACGATCACTGCCTCCTGGCGCGAAGACCCTGAGCTGCCTGCCTGGGTGCACGAGGTGTTGCCCGCCAAGCCGCGCTGACCGCGACGTCAGGTGGTGCGGGGAACGCGGACTCCTCATCGAAGAGTTCTCGATTCTGGAGGCAGTGGTAGAGCCGGCCATTCTCTGGGGGACCCGAGTCCCGCAGACGCTCAGCTGCCTGTGTTTGTGCAGGTGGGCGACCTGACGGGTTGAGGATGGCAGTGCGACAGGTGTGGCGCAATCGCTGAATCGGGCGATGGCGGGACTCTCTCCGGCCTCGCCATCATGCCTTGGTTCATGGGGTGTGGCCGGGCGATAGGTTGCTCACCATGCCGCTTGCCCCAGACGATGAGATCCGCAGTCGCGAGGACTTGGTTGCATTCGTCCGCGCACTTCACCAGGACTATCTCCGCCGTGGCCATGAGTGGGAGAACCAGACCCTCGATGCCTTCCTGGAAGGGCTCGCCGCGTGGATGAATGACTCGGAGGGTTGGTATCGAAACTTCGGTAGGGAGCTCCCTGCTGCTGGTGACTGGACGTTCCTTGCCCGGGCTCTTCAAGCGGCGACGACCTACGAATGATCGGCAAAGCCTGACGGTCTGCGAAAGCCCCTGCGCGACACGGCTGCTGAGCCTTCTCACGAACGAGCGTTGAGGGTGGCCATGAGCTGGCGGTTGGCTGCTCGGGCGGCAATAAGGTCTTCTTCGCGTTCGGACAGTTCGGCGGTCAGGTCAGCGTTGTGCTGTTCGAGCTGGGTGATCCGCTCCTGGAGTGAGTGGGGGTCGGTGGGGGCGCCGAGGCCCGATTCTCGCCAGGCCCGCTTCGCCAAGGGCTCGTGACAGGGCCTCGAAGAGGCTGGGGTTGGCCTGGACAGCCTTGCCCCAGATCCGGTCCCTGGCCAGTTCATCCTCCGGCGACAACCTCGGCGGTTCGACTTGTTCAGGCAGAGCTGTCGAACATCGAAGAGGTCAACACCCACAGGGGGAAGCGTCTCGGTCACCGGCCCATGGTAGGGGGCTGTCCGGCTCGAAGACGTACGCAGCAAGCACCCGGACGAGGACGTCTGGGCAGCGGCAGTTCAGCTATTCCAGCAGAACGCACAGATCCCGGTGTTGCTTTCGTAGCTGACCCGTCCCGGCCAGCTGGCGAAGGTATGCGTCACCAGCCGGTACGACCTGCTGGCGGCGGACCCGCCACCAGTTGGTGACCTGCGCTGCCTGACCCGCTGGTCACCGGCTGGCGGCAGACAGGTTGGCAACGCGGGCGCGGTATGTGGCGATCTCGTCGTCGGTGAGCACCAGGCGTCCGGGGCCGGGCTGTCCGGACGGCAGCGAGGTGCCCTCGGTCAGCGCGTCGGCCATCTGACCGGGAAGGGCCAGCAGCAGCTGCCCCTGCTCGGCGGTCTCGATCACCGCCCACGAGCCCGGGCTGTCCTCGTCGTGCTGGTCGGTGACCTCGATGGTGCTGACGGCCGTCATCGTCAAAACGGGGGGCTGGGCTATCTCACTCACCCGCCCTTCCCTATCAGGCATGCCCCGCCAGGGCGAATCTCGCGGACCTCGCAGGGATGTCAGCTGTGAAGGGGAGCCCGTCACCCAATGAGGAAGACCTGCGCGGGCGCTGCTGAGGCACTATTCGGCCGGGCAGTACGAGGAGACGATCCGCACCGAGGCCCTCCTCGCCAACCGCTAAGGACGCTGTTGGCCCTGTGCCCGCCGGGTGCGCTCGCAACGGAGGCCACACCTAGCAGAATTTCCCGCCAGGCGCCGCAACAAGCGCCGGGCCGCGCTGTCCAGTTTCGGTGCGGCCGGACAGCGCGCCGCGGACGGTTGCGCTATGGCGGAACAAGCAGGTCCTCAAAACCAGCTGCCACTGAGTCGGAATGCTTCCTGTACTCGGACAAAACGCCTAGAGATAGGAAGCGAAATCAGGCGTCAGGCAGCGGCGAGACGTTGCGTCAATTCCGCTACAGCTTGGTCTTTTTCCAGTGGGCCAACAGTACCGGACTGGGGAGCCCAGTACATAACCTTCCACTTCACCATTACGGTATAGATGGCCAATGCGAGGCAGGATCCGGTGCCTTTCCCAGTGTCATCCACTGACTGCTTGCGAACGGTGCTCAGTTGGTCGTGTGCCTCCCCGATCGCCTTCCTCACCAGGCGCGGATTCCCGGAGTGAGCCTTTCGGGAGAAGTTGGCGAAGAAGTTTGGGTTATTCCTTGCAATGCTGTTGAGTAGTCTGTCGACATGCTTCGAGTCAAACTCTTGGCCCTTGCCAGCGTCGGCCGCAGTCGTCGCAGCCGCACTCGTAGCGAGCTGTTCCGAGTACCTCCCCTGGTTGAGGAAGAGGCCGACGAAAATGGCGCGGCCGTCTTCAGTGTGATCGATTAACGTGCTCCTCTGGCTGCTTAATGAAGGAGTTGGGGCGACGGCAAAGGCGCTTGCAGTCGACGTTCCGGCTACGCCGAGAGCGGTGCAGGTGGCGATGGCGACTGCGACACGCTTAATTTTCATTTGGCCCTCCAGTGGTCTGGCTCGTATTGCGTTGACGAGCAGGGCATGGCTGTCTCATCAGTGTCGAAGGAGCGATGTCGAGGTGCGATGTAGATATGATTCCGTTGGGCGCATTTCCCTCCGCGTTGGCTGACCAACGGCAGTCCTGGGAGGGCGGATTGACGCTACAACTTCCTACGTGGGCAATCGGGCAGTGGGGAATGGGATGGCCTGATCAGCCGCGGGAGTGACCGGTTCCGCAGGGGCGTGACGAGCAGACTTTTCCGGTGAAGGGCATTGAAGGGAAGTGGTGCATTGTTCTAGACTGATGCGCACAATACGACGAACGGAGACGTACGCCATGCCCGTACAGCGCGAAACCGAGGTGGGAGCCGTCAGGCGAACCCTCTTAGTGGCTGCCCCCTTCGTGGCGGGGGCAGCCGCAGTCGCCTTAGCGTTCGCAGTGCTTCATGACGCGCTGCCCAGCAAGATAGCCACCCACTTCACCGCCGACGGCACCGCGAACGGCTTCAGCTCACCTGGCTCAGCGCTCGCAAAGTACTGCCTGATCTTCGTAGTCGAGCTCGTCGGTCTGCTCGTAGCTGCCTTCTCCATCAAGAACAGGACAGGCGGGCAACGGTCCCTCGTTGTCCTCTGCTGGGCTCTGGCCGCTGCCACCGCGTACGGGTTCATCGCAGACATGCAGGCGAACACGCGGTCTTCCGGAAGCCAGGCAACATCGCTCCCCCCGTACCAGTTCGCCATCGCAGTCGGAGTTGGTGGGGCTGCCGCCGCCATAGGCTGGGTGCTCAGCCGGAGGCGTTCGTGAAGGACCAACCGGTAGACCGCAGCGATACCGGGCGAGTAGTCGTCTGGTGCCGGTCCCTCTTCTGCGGATGGATGCTGGCCACCGGCACCGTGCTGGCTATCGGCCTCCTGACCATCGCCCTCATCAATCCGGAATACCGCACCCTCTGCCTCTGGCTGCTGACCGTAGCCGCTGCCTTCCTGGTGACGGGAGCGATCAGGGTCACCGTCGACCAGCGGGGCGTCATGGTGGCGTCGGCACTACTGCCCGTCCTGCGGCGTCGGTTCCCCCTGCACCGGATCAAGCAAGCGACAGCACAGTGGACGCGCGCCACTGAAGTGGGCGGCTGGGGCTACCGGTGGAACCCGGGCCTCAGCGCAATCTCCCTTCGTGGCGGGGATGCCCTGTGGCTCTCACTCGCCAACGGCACGCAGTTCGTCATCACCATCGACGACGCCGAATCGGCCGCTGCGCTGCTCAACTCCTGCCTGCCGCAGAAATCAGGAAGCCAATGACATGCTGGTGACCATCGATCACGGCTCGTCAGTTCCTCTGGCAGAGCAGATCGCCGCCTCGGTACGCCGGGCGCTGGCTGAAGGCAAGCTCCACAAAGGAGAACGGCTGCCGGCCGCCCGAGCGCTGGCCGGCACCCTGAACGTCAACATGCACACCGTTCTGCGCGGCTACCAGCTACTCCAGCAGGAGAACCTCATCGAACTGCGCCGCGGCCGGGGCGCAGTCGTCAGCGGCCGATCGCCCGGTGATCGTGCCCTTGTGGTGGAGACATGCCGTCAGCTCGTCGGGCTTGCTCAGGGCATTGGGTTGGAGGAGCACGACCTGCTGGCCCTGGTCTCGGACAGCTACCAATCTCGTGCATGAAGGATCATGAGCCCGATCGAACGGGGCGCAAGCATGGCCCGGTCCGCTTCGGCGGCCGGGCCATGCTTATCCCTGGCGACTGGTTTCATGCCGGACCGACGCAAGGCCGAGGCTCTCGGGCTTCTTGACGTCTCGAAGATTGCTCACAGACCAATCGTCTCCGGGCCTCCCCAGCCAGCCGACTGGGGAACGGGCATGAGCTGGTACCGCCGCGGGTTTCGCTTATGGCAATTCGCGTCAGCGGTGCTGCAGCGGCGGCACGGGTTCCTCAGCGGCTGCCGGGAGTTGGGGCTCTTCGCTCTCCGGGCGAGTGTGGGTACGGACTCGCATTGTTGCCCCCAGAGGGAGGCAGAGAACGAGGATGCCGCCTGTCATTGCCAGGGCGAAGCTCCACAGTCCCATCATGAGAGCGATAGACAGGTGAAATGCTATTCCTGCGCCCATCGCCCACCATCGGAGCCGCTGCGGCAGCAGAAGTGAGACTGCCAGGAATCCCTCGATACACAAGGGAACCCAGGTCATCAGCGCCACGCCGATGGGGGTGGCAATGATGGGGGCGACCAGCCAATCGAGCCATGGGGCCGGCCCGAAGTCCAGATTGCTTCCCCAGTACCACATGGCAGTGCCGTCCTGCCATTCCGTGTGGGGAAGCTTGGCTATGACGGCCTGCAGGTAGACAACGGCCATCTGCAGCCGCAGCATCATCAGGCCGCTGATGCCAACAAGTGCAAATACTCTCGTGGTGCGCGTGATGGGAGGTTTCCCGGGTGGCGGCTGCCAGTGCCACCGGCGAGTGTCCCCCAAGGCTGGGAGTACGAACAGCATGGACAGGATCAAGGCAATTTGGTCGCCGCCGTCGGAGATGGCTATCCCGGAGAACACGCTGTAGTTGATGTAGGCGTGCGGCAGGGCGGTGTATCGAGGGAGGAATCCTGAAGCAATGATGAGCAGGATGATGACGCATGCCCACTTGATCCAGGACAGGTGGGTGGCGTTGTGCGGCGAGAGGCAGAAGACGCTCGCAGCCATTGTGGAGTTACAGAGTGGGTATTCACCGACTGTGGCCACGGGCCGGAACAGCGTTTCGGAGCTCGAGGCTGCCAGAGTTCCTGCTGTTCCCAGCGCGACGAGCGTTCGAGCAAGCCCATAGACGTTGGTCCACGGCAGCGCGACTCGGTACTCCTTGCTCATGGGCACTTCACACTCCAGACAGCAACTCGTTCGGGCGTGTGGCGCTCAGGGGACAGGTCACGCCAGGCCCAAGGGACCGGGCGTTCCTCCGCCACAGCCGCGTTGCCGCACAGGGTGGGCGAAGGTGAAGGGTTGGTGGCCTTCGTTGCCTTCTTTGCTCCGAGTTCAAGACAGTCGTGAATGGTGCTTGAATTCTCGCAAGAGGTCCATTTGACGTTTTTCTGGTGCAGCATCAGAGCGACTTCAATGCCCTGGGAGCGCGAGGCGCGATCAAAGCCAAAAGCATTCGACGCCTTGGCATGCGGAGTCAGAGAGACCGACTTCCAGGAATCTCCGAATGAGCGATAGGGCTCATACACGGGGTCCTTGGCGGACTTGGTGAAGAAAGCCCATCCTTGAGGGGCTGCCACTGTCGCCACGGTGCGGGCAGTGTCCTGCGCGGGCAGGGAAAGTACATTGTGGGGAACGAAGCTCTGTGCCACGTACAAGGACACGACTACCCATAGGGCGGCAATAGTCGATACCCATGACCGTGGCACTGCGGACGAATGAGGCGCTTCACCGGCCGTTGTGATGTGAATTCTCTTTGTGATGCGCATGGGAGTCTCGGGGTCCCAACTTCAGGGCGTTGTGACGCGAAGAACGGTGGCAGGGCGAAATCCGGAGCGAGCCGGGGTCCTCCCTGACGAGCAGGGAGGACCCCTTGGCGGGACTGGCTCAGGCAGCCAGAGTCTTCGTCAACAGGGCGATTTCCTGGTCTCTGGACAGGGAGCTGGAACCGTTCGGAGGCGCGGTCCAGAAGTGGACCGTGGTCACCGCGGCCTTCCATGCCTGCACATTCAAGGCGACCGACACGTTGCCCACACCGCCCAGGTTGATCGCGATGAGCACGTTGATTGCGAGCACCACAGTGGCGCACATTCCGGCACCTGTGCCAGCCTCAGCGACGGCGGCGGAACTCTTCGTCGCGAGGGACTTCAGAATACCAGCGGCCTCGGTGGCGGCGCTCTCCACCTTCCGCGGGTCTCCGGAGCGGAGCTTGGTGGAGAAGCTGCTGAAGAACTGCGGGTGCTGCTTCTGAATGGTGTCGAGAAGAGACGCGGCGGCCTTCCGCTGCTCTGGGGTGCTGTTCTTCGTGCGGAGGGTGGCGATGTCTACGAACTTGCCGCTCTTGCCCAGTTCTTCTGCCACCCGCCCCTGTGCGAAGGCAAGGCCTTCGAACAGGGCGCGACCATCCTTCGCAGTACCGACGCCGGCTAATGCCTCCGCGGAATGTGTGCGCGGCGCGGTGGGTGTGGCCATGGCTCCCTGGACGGCGACACCGCTCACGGCGAGTGCGGTCACAGCAGCGATGGCGACGCTTGTGCGTCTGAGCATGTGTAACTCCCTTGTAGCTGATTCGATGATTCCGTTTTATTGCTCACCGTGATCAGCGGTCACGGACAGAAATGACCGTACAGCGGGAGATCGAACGGAATCTCGAATTCCTCGGCAAGGTGGAACTCTTGAGTTGATATCAGCCACTTTTGCCACTCGGGTATCAAAAATTCGCTAAAGCCATAGCTGTTCGCATGCGTGATCAAATGCATTCGATGTCGGAAGCTGTACCGAGCGTGAGGGATGCAGCTCACGCCGTGTCTCTCTCAGCCCCCGACCACCCCTTTCGGTGCGTGTGATCGCTGCAGCGATCACACGCACGTTGCACAGCGGGACGCATCCGGGTGCCTTGCCGCCAGCTGCGGATCATTGGCACTGTTGGTAACACCCGTCTCATCGCAAGCACTTGGCCAATACACGTTGGTGCCGCATGACCTACGGGAGCACTGTGCCGTCAACGTCAACTGGTCTTTGGGCCTGCGTGCATGAGGGGTCACTGCGCCGACAGGCTGTTGTCCCGGGACGGACTGAGGTGAGGGGAGTGAACTTTCGCATCGGATGGTCAGGGCGGAAACCATTTGAAGCTCAGTGTGCAGGTGCTCGGCGGTCGCGAACGGTGGATGCCACCGTCAGAGCAGTCCCGGCGAGGATCGGCGCGATCATCGCGGTGAACAGCCAGCCGGATACCTCTGGTTCCGGCGCCGAACGCCACAAGACTGCGCAGCCGATCAGGAACGACATGCCCACGCAGGCGTTGAGTGTCAACAACGCCCGGGCGGTCCAGAGGGCGGAGGCGCGTGTGCGAGGCCGGTTGAGCGACGACCTCACGAGCCCGTTGCCGAAGGGCGCAACGCTGTCAGGGAGTTCGGTGCTTGGAGTTACCCGCAGTGTCAGCTCCGCGCAGGCGGTCAGCAGAACAGTTACGCCGATGTGCACGAATACGAGGACGAAGGCGCTACCGATAGACCGGTTCGTCCAGGCGTCCACCCCATCGGTGCCGATGTGCTGCGGTATCCGGCTCGGCAGATGCGGATAGCGGACGATGCCCCAGACGGACAGAGCGGTCAGGAGAGCGGCGTTGGGGAGGAGCCACAGGCGTACGGGAGATGACAAGACCATGCGGCAGATTGTCCGACGAATACGCAAGGGTGGGTACCGTTTTGCCGGTGATGGCCGGCTGGAGCGTGGCGGTGGCTAGGCAGACGTCCAGGGCCCTGGTGTTTCCGTAGCCGATGCCTGCCGCGACAAAGCTGACGCCAGGGAGCCGGCACCACGTGTGGCACGTCTGTGTCATGACCGAAGCATCAACTGCCGCATCACGGACCGGCCGTCGGCCGCGGCAGTGCCTGTGACCTCGGACTCGCAATACCTGGAGCTCTTGCCGGCCTTCACGTGCGATCAGACACCCGGCAATGCCGGCCCAGACAACTGCCAAGCCTGCCGCCAGCATGCGGTCTCGTTCCCTCACCCGGAACATCTTCCACGCGCGCCCACCGCGGCGCTGTCACCGCGCTTACTGATGACGATGGTTATCGCGGGCCGGGACGCTTTCATCCACATCGTCAGGCCCGCGTGCCAACCGCCGCAAGTAGACTGTGCGTCGATGCCGGATGAGCAGGAGACCTGCCACCGGTCCTCCCGCGGCGGTGACGAAGCACATGCTCAACAGCGGCCCACCGTCGTAGTCGACCCCCGCGACGATCAGGCATATGGCGAGGAAGCCGAGGCCGAAGCCGTACATCCCCGGTCCGTGCACGGCCGGCTGCCACAGTGCGTACGGTCCCACCGCGCGCAACGGACGGGCGTCCGGGAGGGGCAGGTCCACCGCTTCGCCCTGAGAAAGGTCCGCAGAACTCCCTGAGGGCGTCAGCCCGCAGACGTATCGGTCGTCGTCGAGGACGAGAAGGGCCCTGACGCACCAGTCTGCTGGGTTCTCCGCCTTCGGCGCCCAGTAGAGCCACCCGGTCCGGCCTTCAAGGGCTCCTGCAAGGGCCTGAGGGTCCAGGCACCGATCGATGAAGAGGTCGCGGCAGCCTTCGGGCGACGAAAGACGCAATGCGGGGGAGAGCTGGGTCTCGGGGGCGCTGGAGTCCTTCTTGGGATCGGGCGGCGTGAGGCATAGCCCGGCGGCCCCATCGGCGATATGCACTCGCAGCCTGCGCCCCGGTGCGTCGCCGAGCACTGACTCGGGAGTCATCGGTTTTGCCCTGGGCTTGGCGCCTATGAGGAACAGGCCTATGGGGATGGTGCTGTAGATGGTCAGGATAGTCATCTCGCCTGGTGAGGCCGGGCCTCCCAGGAGGGAGGCGAGGTGCCGGCGGGGGGTCAGGATGATTCCCAGGGACGGGGCGTCCGGGACGTAGAGCCCACCTATCCGGTCGCCGGTTGTCAACCGGTCATATGCGGTCGCCTTCTCTTTCAGGTGCAGTGCCTTGTCGTGCTTGCCCTGTCCCGGTGCCTCGACGTCGACCACGGAGGTGTACGTCGTGCCGGTCTTGGATGAATTCTGGTGTGTGTGATGGATTTTCGTGATCGTGACGGGTGCGTAGCGGTAGTCGCGCTGGGTGATGGCGGTCAGTTGGGGGGAGTTTTGCTCCGTCGAAAAACTCAGTAGAAGGAAAGGGACGGGCAAGGCGCAGGCCGCGACGATCGTGTAGACGAGGCGCAGCGGTGGCCACCACTGTCGGCCCGTCGCCAGGCCGAGCGCTGCGGGTACGACCCTTCCCAGCCGGGAACGCCACCGTCCGGTTGCTCGCAGCCACCACGCCAGGAACGCCACTGCGGAGAACGCCAAACAGGCCAGCAGATCCCAGCGCGGATATGGCGCGATCTTCCGTACCAGCAGACAGATCAGGAATGCCGCGGCGCCGGCCCATGCCAGCACCGATGCCGCAGCGGTTCCAAGGTCCCGCTCTCTCACCCGAAAACGTCCTTCACTGACCCCTGCCTCGGGCCCTGTGGCGTGTCGGCGGCTTCGCTCTTCGCCTCGGCCGGCTTCTCGTCAGGCGGCCAGATGGCGTCGTGCACTGGCTTGGCGATGGCTCCGCCGACGCCGTAGCTGATTCCTTGGGCAATACCCTCAATCGGGAAGTGCGGGCCCCGACCGGATGGCACCTGCGTGTTCACGCCGTGGACGGCGGCCCCGCCCGCGCCGCCTGCAACGGCGTTGACGACGGTATCCCAACCCATCTCGACATCCTCGCCGTTGGCTCTTTTGACGCCGTCCACGGCCAGACCGCCGACGACGCTGCCGACGCTGCCTCCCACCACATCTCCGGCCACTCCGGCGAATCCAGCGCCCTTGCCCAGAGCTTTGATGCCACCCGTCGCGAGCATCCCCGGCCCCGTACCGGCGAGCGAGGCCAAGCCGCCTTGCCAGACCGCGTCGCCCACGTTGGTCTCCTGCCCGGTAAGGGCGTTGGTGATGACGGTACCGCCGGTGTTGCTGGTCCAGTTGACCAACGCGTTCTTGAGGAAACGGTGTTCCTTCGCCATCCGGGAGATCCACTGGAAGGCTCTGCCGACTTTCTGGAGGATGGTGCCGAGAGTTTTCGCGAGTTTGGCGGCCTTGGTCGCGAGCTGGGCGGCTCGGGCGGCCCCCGCGGCCGCCGAGAATCCCATCGTCAGGAAGGACATGCCGACCGAGATGCCAATGGAGATGCCTATCTCCAGGTAGATCTTGTGGATCTCGTCGTTGATCTCCTCGATGGCGTCTGCTGCCTCGTCGAGACTTTGTGCCGCCTGCGGCAATTGCGGCAAGGTCTTATGCATCCCCGCGTTGAGGTTTTTCCAGTGTTCCGCGAAGGAATCGGCTGCCGAGCCTCGCCACCCGGAATCCAGGGTCCGCTGCACCTCACGGTCCAGCGCCTGGAACATGAACTGGAGATTGTCGTGCAGGTCCCGCCAGCCCTTGGCGGCCGAGCGGAGGGTGTCCGGATCGCCGCCAGGGTTGATGATCTCCAGGCCGGCCTCGAAGACCTGCTCCGCTACGGACTCGTCCCCACTCATGCGTGACGCCCCTGGTCAAAACCGGTCGCCAGGGACTCGTCCGTTGCGGTGGAGTTCTGCTGGACCTGGCGCATCCCCTGGCTGATCTGGTCGAGGTGCCTTCGCAATTCGTGCAGCGTCTCCACCATGTCGGTGGACATCTCGATGTACGCGGAGGTGACCTCCTCGGATTCGGTGAGGACGCCGAATCCGTCATGAATGACCTCGGAGTCAGTCTTCCCCTGGAATTCCTTGATATAGCTCTCCAGGTCCGACCCGTGGCTCTCGAAGCTCTTCGACAGCCTGGCGAGAGCCGCCGCATCCACTAACGACTCGTTTTTGGACATGAGTCACCCCTTACTGCTCTCGAAACGACCGACGGCATGACGCCGTGCTCTGGCACCCTCACACCAGTGAGGAACCGTCGTACTGGTCGAGCGTAAGGAAAGATGATCACCGAGACAGTGGCCGGAAGGTTTCTTGTCGCCTTCTTGTTGGATTCCTTATACCGGGGGAGTTGAGAGGCACGGAAAGGTGGGTGACTTCGCCGTCCCGTTCGTCGCGTCTTGCGCGCCCAGGCGTCCACCGGTCGGACTCCCCTGCGTCTACGGGCGGCCTGCACGGGCGCTTCGGGGCGGGCCGCCGCGGACAGCCGTCCCCCACAGCGCGATCCGCGCCATCGTCCTCAACCGACGGTCACCGCACCGACTTTCCGCTGCTCCAGTGGGCCAAACGCCGGCCGAAAGGCCGGGCGTCGCTCACGTACGCCCGCGTCTACCGGATGCAGCTGCACACACATCGACTGGAGTACGGTCCCGGCTACGCCTGTCGAGCTCTGTGGCGCCGAGGCAGGCGAGGGACCGACCGGGTGGCCGGTGACGGTGCTCAGCCGAGTCCCGGGATCTGCGAGATCAGCAGGTCGATGAGTTTGATGCCGATGAAGGGGGCGATTAGGCCGCCGAGCCCGTAGCGGTGAGGTTGCGGCGCAGCAGGTCATGGGCGGAGGCGGGGGTGTAGCGGACACCGCGCAGGGCGAGCGGGATCAGGGCGATGATGATGAGCGCGTTGAAGATGATTGCGGAGGTGATGGCGGAGGTCGGGCTGTGCAGGCCCATGATGTTGAGGTCGGACAGGCCCGGGTAGGCACCGGTGAACATGGCCGGGATGATCGCGAAGTATTTGGCGACGTCGTTGGTGATCGAGAAGGTGGTCAACGCACCCCGGGTGATGAGGAGTTGCTTGCCGATCTCGACGATCTCGATGAGTTTGGTCGGGTTGGAGTCCAGGTCGACCATGTTCCCGGCTTCCTTGGCGGCCGAGGTTCCGGTGTTCATGGCGACGCTGACGTCCGCTTGGGCGAGGGCCGGGGCGTCGTTGGTGCCGTCGCCGGTCATCGCGACCAGCTTGCCGCCCTGTTGTTCCTAGGTGATCAGGGCGAGTTTGTCCTCCGGGGGTGGCTTCGGCGAGGTAGTCGTCGACGCCTGCTTCCTGGGCGATGGCCTTCGCCGTGAGTGAGTTGTCGCCGGTGACCATCACCGTACGGATGCCCATCCGGCGCAGCTCGGCGAAGCGCTCGCGAATGCCGTCCTTGACGACGTCCTTCAGATGGATCACGCCGAGCACCCGCGCCCCGTATGGGTCGTGCACAGCGACCAGCAGCGGGGTGCCGCCGGACGCGGCGATCGCATCGGTGAACATGCGGGCCTCGGCGGGCACTTCACCTCCGTGCCCCGTCACCCACTTGATGACCTGGGCGGCCGCGCCTTTGCGGATTGCGCAACCGGATCCGTCCGCCCAGCGCAGGTCGACGCCGCTCATCCTGGTCTGCGCGCTGAAGTCGACGTACTCGGCGTGGTGGAGCTCCCCTTCGGCGGGCGCACGTAGCCCGTATGTGTTCTTGGCGAGGACGACGACGGAGCGGCCTTCGGGGGTCTCGTCGGCGAGTGAGGAGAGCTGGGCGGCGTCCGCGAGCTGGAGTTCGTCGGTGTCCGGGAGGGGGACGAAGGCGACGGCCTCGCGGTTGCCGAGGGTGATGGTGCCGGTCTTGTCGAGCAGCAGGGTGTTGATGTCGCCGGCGGCCTCGACCGCGCGGCCCGACATGGCCAGGACGTTGCGCTGGACGAGGCGGTCCATGCCGGCGATACCGATCGCGGAGAGCAGTGCGCCGATCGTCGTCGGGATCAGGGTGACGAGGAGGGCGACGAGCACCGTCGTCGACTGGGCCGCGCCGGCGTAGGCGGCCATCGGCTGCACGGTGACCACGACGAGGATGAAGACGATGGTGAGCGCGGCGAGCAGGATGTGCAGCGCGATCTCGTTGGGGGTCCGCTGCCGGGTCGCGCCCTCGACCAGCGCGATCATCCGGTCCAGGAAGGACTGTCCGGGGCGGGAGGTGATGCGTACGACGAGGCGGTCGGACAGCACGGTGGTTCCGCCGGTGACCCCGGAGCGGTCGCCGCCGCATTCTCGGATGACGGGTGCGGATTCCCCGGTGACCGCCGATTCATCGACCGCGGCGACACCGTCGACCACATCGCCGTCTGCGGGGATCGCCTCGCCCGGCCGGTCTTCACCGCGGTGGACCCGGCCGTCTGGGGCGTGCCGACACCACCGCCTTCGCCCTCTTTGGTGAACTGGTGCTGTCACCGTCCACTTCGATCTCCCCGAGGCTGCCCTTCTGTAGCGGGGGAGGCTGCCCTGCGGCGTCGCGCACCCCCGGCGGCTGAGATGTTCAGCGGGCGGGGCGCGCAGGGCGGCCGAGGACCATCGGGTGCCCTGTAGCGGACGGCGAGGGCTGGGGGGAAGCTGGAAAGAGACAGCACGGCGACAGTCCTGGTTGATGGGATCGCACCGGAGGCTCCTGACGGGAGAAGCAGACGATGAATGGGCCGGTGGTCGTGGGTGTGGACGGCTCGCCATTCGCCTTGGCCGCGGTGGACGTTGCGGCTCAAGAAGCACAGCTGCGAGACGCGGAACTGCGCGTTGTCCACGCGTTCCTCTGGCCCGCCATGCACGTACCGTCTGACTCGTCACCGCTGGGACCTCCCACGGGCGCCCTGCACGAATCGATCGAACGGATCGTGACTGAAGCCCTGGAACGCGCCCGGAGCCGGGCTGCGGGCCTGCACGTCAGCCACGCCGTGATCGCCGGTGAGACAGTGGCGGTCCTGCAAGCTCAGTCTCGCACCGCGCAGCTCATCGTCGTGGGCCATCGAGGCTCCGGGGGCTTGTCTGAGCTCCTCCTGGGTTCCGCCGCCGTGCACCTGAGCGCGCACAGCCACTGTCCAGTGATGATCACCCGAGGGAGGCAGGACCCGGTCGGTCCGGTCCTTGTGGCTGTCGACGGCTCGCCTAGGGGACAGCCCGCCATCGCCTTCGCCTTCTTGGAAGCCTCCCTGCGGGGCACAGACCTCGTCGCGCTGCACGCCTGGAGCACCTGGTCCGACCACGGCGAGCATGCTCTGGGGCGCCGGGTGGACATCGTGGACCTGGTCGGCGACGCGGAGCACCTCCGGCAGCAGGAAGAGCGAGTGCTGACCGAGGCCCTGGCACACCACCGCGAGCAGTACCCCGGCGTAACCGTCCGGCCCTGCCTGGTCCGCGGACGCACCCGCCCGACACTGATCGAAGCGAGCGCGGATGCCCAGCTGATGGTGGTCGGTTCACGCGGACACGGCGGGTTTACCGGCCTGATGCTGGGATCGGTCAGCCAGGCCGCCCTCCATCACGCCCACTGCCCGGTCACCGTGGTGCGCTCCGGCCCCTGACCAGGAACACCCCGACCGCTACCTCGCCGGCACCCTGATCTGGCTCGACGAGTGATCGACAAGACGCTCCCTAGGGGGTGTCTGCCCCAGGACGTGTATCGGAAGCGGATCTTCGGGGTGCGAAGATCCGCTTCGTGTGGCGTGGAGACCTGACGGATGCGCAATGGGCCCGGCTGGAACCGTTGTTGCCGACCGGCAAGAAACCGGGACGGCCGCCGGTATGGACCCGGCGGCAACCGATCGACGGCGTACGGTGGCGAACACGCACCGGGGCGCCGTGGCGGAACGTGCCGGAACGGTATGGGCCCTGGGGCCGGGTGTACGACCTGTTCCGCCGCTGGCAGCGCAATGGCACCTGGAAACGCATCCTCGCCGAGCTGCAGGCCCAGGCCGACACAAAGTGTCTGATCACGTGGGACATCAACGTCGACTGCACAGTGTGCCGGGCCCACCAGCACGCCGCCGGGGCGCGGGAAAGGGGGACTTGTAGAAGGAGCCCGCCCGGCGGTGTCGCCGGCGAGCCGGCCGATCACAGGCTCGGACGCTCACGCGGCGGCCTGGCCACCAAGCTGCATCTGGCTGTCGAGCAGAGCCAGAAGCCCATGTCGATCGTGATTACGGCCGGGCAGCGCGGCGAGTCCCCGCAGTTCGAGGTCGTCCTGGGGTGCATCCGGGTCGCGCGGCTGGGGTCGGGCAGACCGCGCGTTCGTCCCCGGCGGGTACGGCCGACAAAGCGTACGCCTCCCGCAAGAACCGCACCTATCTGCGTCGGCGTGGCATCCGGTGCACAATCCCAGACAAGGCGGTCCATGCTCCGTATCCTGCACTCTTCACGCAGCTCTGTTGCCCGGTCAACCACATTCCCCGGTTCTAAGCTGAGAGCAGAGCCGCCTTTGTAGGGAGGTTTGCCCGATGTCAACAGGCACACTTCTGGCGATCATCATTCCCATCGTGGTGGTGGTTGCTCTGCTCGCCGTCGGGATCACGCTTTTCGTGGGCCGCCGTCGCCACCTGCGTGAACGCTTCGGGCCGGAGTACGAACGCACCGTTGAGGACGCCGACAGTCGGCTGGCCGGCGAGCGAGAGCTGAGATCACGCGAAAAGCGTCATGATTCGCTGGACATCAAGCCCCTGCCCAGCAGTAGCCGTGAGCGTTACAGCCGCGACTGGGGCGGAGTGCAGGAGGAGTTCGTCGACCGCCCGGAAGAAGCTGTGCATGACGCAGACCGGCTGGTGACGTCGCTGATGCACGAGCGGGGCTACCCGACCGAAGGCTTTGAGCAGCAGCTCAAGGACCTCTCCGTCGAGCACGGACGCACACTGGAGCACTACCGCGCCGCCCACGAGGTCGATGCGCTCAGTACCCAGCACAAGGCCACCACTGAGCAACTGCGGGGCGCCATGGTGCACTACCGCGCCCTTTTCGACGAACTGCTCTCCGACGGCGGCGGACGCGAACGCGCCCCTGCCTGAACGCACACCCCCACCACAGCACCCAAAGGATGGAGAAATGCAACGCGACCGAGAACCCGCCCCCGGCCCCGAGCAGAGGGGCCTGACCACCGAAGATCTGGCCCAGCCCCCCAAGGCCCCTCCAGACGCGGGAGGAACATCACCCGCCGCCGAGGCGCCCACCTTCCCTGGCGAGTCCACTCCGACACAAACGGAAACCTCCACTCCTGCCCCCGAGAGTGCGGGCACCGTTGAGGAGGAGGCTCCGCAGCTTCTTTCGGCAGAGGACGCCGACGGATTCCGCAGCCGCTGGCAAGAGGTCCAAAGCAGGTTCGTGGATGAACCGCGCGAAGCCGTGCAGAGCGCCGACGCCCTGGTCGCAGAGGTCATGCAGAGCCTTGCCACGACGTTCGCCGACCACAAGAAGGCGCTGGAAGAACAGTGGAATCGCGGCGAGCAAGTCGACACCGAGGGCCTGCGCATGGCACTGCGCCATTACCGGTCCTTCTTCAACCGCCTGCTCGCCGAGTAAGGGCCGGTGCCTGCGCCTGGGCAACTGGCGGAATGCCGCCCCGGGCACATGGTGTGCCCGGGCGCCATACGGACCGAAGACGCGTAGCGGCCGAGGTCCCGCCTGTAGCACGCGACATCATGCCCCCGGCGCGGAGTGCATCGGATGGATTGCCGCCCGCGCTCACTGATCTGGGAGTGGGGGCGCTTCCGATCTGCGGCACCGACGACAAGCTCAAGGCGGTCGACGAGATCTTCGCGACGATGGCTCGTCACAAGGTCCGTCGCCTGCCCGTCATCGACGGTCACCGGCTCGTTGGCATGGTGACCGTCGATGACGGCGCCCGCGACCTGTCCAATCCAGGCCCTTTCCGCCGACTGACGGCGGCCGGGTCGCCCGCGTCCACGGGCCAGCTCAGTCTGCCTCTGGAGATCTCCTCAATCTCAGGACAGGCCGACTGCGAGACTGCGGTTTCGGATCCGACGCGGCAGCAGGATGCGCTCCGGCTCACTTGCCTGCCGGTGCCGTCGAGGATGCGGGGGTGCGCGAGAGTGCGATCATGGCTGCGTCGTCGCCCAGGCTGCCGTCGCTGTGGGCGAGCAGGTCATCGCGGATGTGTCGCAGGAGCGCCTCGGGGCCGTCCCCCTCCCACGATGCGACCCGCTCGGTGAGCGGGTAGAAGGCGCCTGCGCGATCGCGGGCCTCGATGACGCCGTCGGTGTAGAGCAGCAGGAGGTCGCCGGCCTCGAAGGGGAAGGTTTCGACGCGGTAGCCGGTGTCGGTGAATTCGCCGAGGCCCAGCGGTGGTTCGGGCTGGCGGACCTCAAGCGGTGTGACCTGGCGGTGGCGAATGAGCAGAGGCGGGGGGTGCCCGCAGTCGACCAGATGGATCACGGGCTCGTCGTCGGGGATGTCGAGGACGGCGGCGGTGACGAAGTCCTCGTCGGCGTCATGGTCGGTCTCGGTGAGCTCGGCGAGGCCACGGCTGACGCTTCCTTCCAGGTAGCGGGTGAGTTCGGCAAGGGTGGCGTGTTGGTGGGCCGCTTCACGGAATGCACCGAGGAGTACTGCGGCGTCGCTGATGGAGCTCAGCCCCTTGCCGCGCACGTCGCCGATGACCAGACGGGTCCCGTCGTCGGTCCGGGCGGCGGCGTAGAGGTCGCCGCCGATGTGCGCCTCGGCCTCGGCGGCCAGGTAGACGGAGGCGACCTTGAGTGGACCGATGCAGCGGGGGAGCGGGCGCAGCAGCACGCGCTGTGCCGCCTCGGACACCGAGCGCACCTGTGTCAGCTGCCGCTGCTGGCGCTCGCGCAGCCGGCAGAAGATCATGATGACCGCCGTGACGACCACAAGGGCGAGGATCTGCATCTCGTGGTTGAGCGTGATCCACCCGCGGCGCACCAGAGCGATGATCAGTTGGGCCACCACGGCGAGGGCCCCGATCGACGCCACGAGCCTGGCCCCGCCGAGAGCGGCCGCCATCGCCGGGGCCGCGACCAGCAAGGGACCGAGGTGGACGTCGGGCGGGGCGAGGATGTCGACCACCACGACGACCACGATCAGGCCGACGGGGAACGCCACCAGCACATGACGGGGTCGCCACGACCGACGGAAAACCGATGACGGCTGCCGCAGACGCACACCTCCTATGTACACCGCCCACAGCTCAGCCGCCTGCCTGCCGTCGCCGCCCTCAGCTTCGGGGACGCGAGCAGGACCCGATCCCGATCCTCACGCGTCCCTCTGCCATACCCGTGAGCCCCTGCACCGCCACCAGGCAACAAGCCAGCCCGCTTCGATGACGGCGTCAAGCGCGTGACTGCGGCGCACCTTGCCCGCTGGCACGTAGACCAGATCGATGGCGAGCAGTGTCAGGGCCGTTCCGACGCCGACACGGGGTGCCACTAGGCATTCAGCGGTAGTGCAGGTCCGGATCTGACTCCAGCCGCAGGAGACCAGCAGCCCTGAAACCGTCTTCACCAGCCAGTCCTGCTCCTGTTTCATCCTCTGGGGCCCGAAGCGGCGTTCGAAGCTGTGAGGGCGCAGCACAGCCCATGCCCCGCCGCCGGTGTAGAAAACACCTTGTGCGTGTGCAACGAGCATCGGGTGCACGGCGCAGCCTGCACGTTCGAGGTGGCCGGGGTCCGTCCGGGGTTCAGGGGTGCTCCATGCCTGGCCCCCCTGCCTTGCCGGCGATCCAAGATCCGTTACTCCCTTGGGCGGGCGACTGCGAACTACGCCGACCCCCGCGAGGTCGTACTGGGCACGGCCGTGCTTCCCCATCGAGGAGCGTGCCCAGAATGACGGTGATGCCGTTCCCCTGGCGTCGCCGTTCGTGGTGCGCCGTCGTTTCGCGCACGGTCGGAGATCTTCGGCATGGTCTGCTGCGGCTGCCGCCGACGGCGGGGAGCCGCTGTCGCTAGTACTCCAGTCCGACTTCGCGATCTTGTGGCTGTACCCGGCCGGGAACGGGTACAGCCACCGCGTGATCATCGGTTGGTGTGTGGACAAACGAAGATCGTGCGGTGGCCACCCTCTCGGTGACTCCTGAGTCAGCTCACGCGCGCGGTCAGCACATATCCTCGCACTGGCTCGCATCTTCAATGCGGACGGTCTTATTCACCTCGCGGAGGAACATGCCGTTCGTGTGGGTCATGGTGGCCGTTGCCTTGGCGTCGCCGTCCTGATATTCACCTGCCCGAGGCTTGACGTACATCTTCCAGAAGTGGCTCCTCCCGTCGCATTCCAGCATGTTGGTTGGTGTGCCGCCCACGGGCACTGGGGTGCCGGGGTTCCCGATTACCTCCCCCTGCGACACCGTTCCATTGATCGTGGCGTATCCGTACCCGTCACAGGTGGCGTAGCCCTGGAAAAGCAGGTCTTCTCCATCCCACTGGATTACATCCTGGATGGTGATCGTGTCGTATGCATGGGCGGGCGCGGTCGCGATTGTGGAGAGCGTCGCGGTTGCGACGACCGTCAACGCGAAGCGCATATAAGCGGATTTCTTGATGACCATGGAATCCCCTCCTCGTGGCCCCTGCGGTTGTGGGGGCCGTCTCCGATCTGTCCCGCTGGGCGCCGCCTAGTCGCGGGCCTCGCCGAGTCCCCTCGTGTGAGTGATACCCATGCAACGGAAATTGGCCAGTGCCGTGACCGTCGCCGCACTGACCCATCGGACGCGCCCTAGTAGTGCTTTCGCCCCGCGACGGCGTGCCCCATCGCGCCGAGGAGCCACAGAATGGCGCCGATCGCCACGAGCACGATGCCGATGGTCCACAGGATGGCGATGCCCGTCACGAATCCGATGACCAGGAGAACGATGCCGAGACCGACCATGACAGCTCCGATCTCGTATAAATGTTCCCTTTTACTCTGGTCCTGGGCTTCGGCGACAGCAACTGCTGCACCGCGGGGCAGCAGGCGAGGGCGCAGCACCAAGACAGGCCGAGCGCAACGGAGTCGGGAGGTGTCCCGCCCGGCCCGTCAACGCCGTCGACAGCTTCACGCTGTGGCGAGGAGTCCTTCTCGCAGCTTGCTGCAGATGCGGGTCAGCAGGCGGGAGACGTGCATCTGGGAGAGGTTCAGTGCGTCGCCGATTTCGGTCTGGGTCATTTCGGCGCCGAAGCGCAGTTGGAGGAGGGTGCGTTCGCGGTCATCGAGCTTGGCCAGGTGCGGCTTGAGGGCCTGGATGTCTTCGGCCAGGGCGAGGGCGGGGTCCTCGGTGCCGATGAGGTCGGCGACGAAGCCGGTCTGCTGCCTTCCACCACTGCCGGCCTGGATGGGCCGGTCGATGGAGTCGCTGTCATAGCCGTTGCAGGCCACCAGGCCCTCGGCCACCTCGTCCTCCGGCATGTCGAGGTGTTCGGCGAGCTCGGCGGCGGACGGCTCGTGGCTGCCCTGCCCTTCCAGCTCTTCCCGGGCACGGGCGAGGTCGATCCGCAGCTCCTGCAGGCGCCGTGGCACATGCACCGACCAAGTGGTGTCGCGGAAGAACCGCTTGATCTCGCCCTGGATGTACGGGACGGCCAGCGTGGTGAACTCCACGTCGCGAGAGGCGTCATAGCGGTCGATCGCCTTGATCAGACCGATCGTGCCGACCTGAAGCACGTCCTCCATGGACTCCTTGCGGCTGGAGAATCTGCGGGCGACGTAACGCACGAGGGTCAGGTTCATCTCGATAAGGGTGTTACGCACGTACTGGTACTCACGCCTGCCCTCTTCCAGGGCCTCAAGTCGCAGGAGCAACAGCTTCGAGAGCTTCCGTGCGTCGGCGGGAGCGATGTGCCGCGGGTCCGGGATCTGCGGCAGCACCGTAGGGGCCGGAACGGCACACGCCTTCGATGAGGTCTCCTGCGCCGTTCCGGTCGCCAAGGTGCTGTTGCTCGTGCTCATGCTCTGGCTCCTTCCGGTTGCTGGGCCCTCGTCACAGGGCCCCTACCCGCCACCACCACGGGCATGTCCCGGCAGACGTGATCACCTGCATCACTGAGCCAAGGCTCCACTGCTCAGGCGGAGTTGGGGTCACCGCGTTGGTGGTGATGTCGCGGGCCGAGCCCGGGGTGAGCTTCGTGAGGTTGTCCAGGATGCCGTAGTAGGTCAGGGCCGCCGCTCGGTCGGCGAGTTCGTCGTCCTTGAACTCCGCCACCGTGCGCCTGAGCACCGCTCTCCACGATTTCTTGCGTAGCGCGGTGGGCGCGTCGGGGGCGGCACGTTCCACCTTCGGATCTGGCCCCACGCGCCCACCGGACTCGCCGTTCGTCCGAGGCGGCCCGTGCTCCGGTGCCGGCGGTCATTGTGATGCTGCTCATCCCGATTGCACTGCCACTTCGCTGCCATGCTCAACGGGTAACCACACGCCTCGTGTCGCGAACATCCCGTTTCGCGGATTTCGCGTTTGCACCAGCGAATCGTGGGGGCTGGGGTGTTTCGCTCGGGTGAGGTGGCCCGGCGGCAGGGCCGCTGTGTCGAGTTGGTGGCGTGACGTGTGCGAGCCATTACTGCCTCAGGGGGCTGGGCCGGCCGAGTGAGGTAGTGCCGGAGGAGCGATGGCCCCACAGCTGCGAAGGGGTCCGACCCGTCAGCTGCATCGGCTCCTCCGGCGTTGTGGGCCGGATGCCAGTGAACGGCATGGCCCTGGCCGATTGGCCCGTCGCCGCCAACGTGCTGGCTCTCACCTCCTGTCGCGTGCCCTCGCTGTGCAAGCGGGACGCAACATCAGCCAGAACCACGAGCGGCTGACGGGCCCATCGGCCCTCCTGGGGAGCCCACCCTCGGTGCAGGAAGCTGATCGCCGGGCGCCTCAAAGGAACAACAGGTGGGCCAACTGCTGAGCTCCCCAGAGGGGACGGGCGGCCCACCGCTTCCCACGTATCCATTAACCCCGGGGGAAGAAACTCGGGCAAGGGTGTTGACGAACGGCCCTCCATTCGGCGCAGCGCCCGAGGGCGCTCACCGCCCCCCTCCAATGCCAAAGCCTCACGCGGGCAGCCGGTTGCGCGCCCGCACACCACCGCGTGACGAACCCTTGCAGGCCAGCACCCCACGGTGCCAGCCAGATGCCGCGGGCAAGGGCACCCGTCACCGACGCGGCTTGCCGGGGCGTCGTCCTCGCCGGAAGGCTGACGCGGAGGACGGGACATGGAGTGGCTGATCGGGCGCGCCCCCGTTCGATTGCGGCACTGCGGCCCACAGTTCGTCTCCAGCGGTGGCCTTGCGCCTCAGCTGTCGCAGACTCATCCTGCGGCCGGCTCGGCGGCGGGTTCACTGTTGGAGTGGACCTCCGCGGCAGGAGATCCCAGCAGCAGTGGGCAGGCGACCTCGACGAGCAACTGGCACGACGGGAAGCAGACGAGTACGAGGGCTCACCCACTCGACGCTGTCGCCCAGGCAGCCGGCGCGCAATAGCGCCGGAGCCCGAAGGCGCCCGGCCCCGGACCGTCGGCCCTGCCCGGGGCGGGCGGGGCCCCGTCAGCCACGTCGGATGCGTTCGTACGCAGCTCCACGTCCAGGGCGGCGGCTCTGGCCAGCCACCTGTTGGTAGGGCCGCAGAAGGCAGCTGCCGGGCCGTGGCACAACGCGAGCGATTCCACCTACATGTACAGCAGATGGGGGTCGGCGCTGCGAATCGACCAGGGGCGGGGAGTAGTGGCGGACCGGGGCAAGCTAGGCGGCCAGCACGGCATTGCTGACGTATGAGCGGACCATGCCCCGTGGACGGTGGCCTCGCATCGGGGTGAAGGGGTGAGGACATCAAGTTGCGGGGTGGGTCGGCTCCCTCAGCGTCCAGGTGCTGCCCAAGCCCCCTCCGGCACCGGCGGGAAGCGGTGTCCCTCGACGTCGGTGCTCCACTGGTGGCGCTGGGGGCAGTCGCACTCGTAGATGCTGCTCTCGGAAACGATCTCACCCGGCTTGAAGGTCTCCTTGCTGTCCGTAGTTCCTGTCTACGACGCATACGGCGCCTGCGCGACCGAAGCCGGCCGCAGAGCCGGCCACGGCACTGATACGCGCCACGGCCGCAGGTTCCTTGCCTGACCAGGTCGGACGGTGTGAACTTGGCGTAGCGAGGAGCACCTCGGTGCGACGCCCGGCCCGCCTGTCGTTCGCGGGCCGGGTTCTTCGCGCCGGTCAGCGGCCGACGGCGCGCCGCAGCTGCTCCTTGTTCATGTTGGAGCGGCCCTCGACGTTCTTCTTCTTGGCCTCTTCGTAGAGCTGGTCGCGGGTCGGTCCGCCCGGCCCCTTGTGCGAGCGTTCCCCGCCCCGCTGCGGGGCCGACTTCGGATCGCGTGTAGAGGTCTTGCTGGCGGTCTTCGCCTCGCCGGAACGAGCGCGCTCTTTGTTCACCGTACGGGCGGCGATCTCCTTGGCCCGCTTCTCGGAGGTTCCGCGCTCCTCGGCCTGTTCCTTGATGTGCTCGTACTGCCGCTCACGCTTCTTACTTGATCCTGCAGGCATGACTGCCCATCCCATTCCTCGGTCACTGTCTGGGTGGGTCCACCCTCGGTACCAGTCCACGCCCGATGGGGGACCTATGCCAGGCGGATACCGCCGGCCGGGCTGTGCGATCGCCAGGAGCAGACGGCCCACGTTCAGGCGGGGCCGCCAGATGGACACCAGGCGGAGCTTCGGCCGTGCCGGTCAGTCGGTGGAGAGGGCTTGGAGAAGGTCGCCGACTTGGGGGTCGGGCAGGGCGCGGGCGACGTCGGCCAGAGCCACCATGCCGACCAGGCGGTGGCCGTCGGTGACCGGCAGGCGGCGGATCTTGTGGCGGGCCATGGTCGCGAAGATCTCGTCCGCGCCGTCGTCGGCGCCGATAGTGACAGCCTCACCCTGCGCGAGTTCGCTGGCCTTGGTCTGCTGCGGGTCGCGGCCTTTGCCCAGCACCTTGACGGTGATGTCCCGGTCGGTCAGCACGCCCTTGAGCTTGTCGTCCGTGCCGCAGATCGGCAGGGCGCCCACCCCCCATATCGGTGAGCTTGCGGGCGGCGTCCAGGACGCTGTCCTCGGACCCGATGCACTCCGCGCCGGGGGTCATGATGTCGCGTGCCACAGGCGTGATGTCTCCGCCTTTTGTATGTGTAGAGGGCTGTGAGGCGGCGGCTACTGGCCGCGGCCGCTGACGTAGTCACGCACCCGGTCCACCAGCCCCAGCCCCGGCGCGAGCAGCTTGTTGGCCGGCGGCGTACTGGGAGCTGCGGGGTGGGGGCGGGTGGGGGCGGTCTTCTTCGCCTGGCGGATCTTGTCGCCCAGCTCCTCCAGCACATAGGGGTGGACACCATTGCGGAGCCGGGTGAAGAGGTTGTTCTCCTCGTCATCGACGTGCGCAGTCACCTCGGTGCGCAGCTCGCGCACCAGAAGGTCGAAGTCCTTGTCCGTGGCCTCGCGCTGTTGGAGGTCTTTGAGCAGCTGCTCGAGGCGGGCGTGGTCCTCGAGCTCCTTGTCTGCCAGCGCATTGCCCTCCTCCAGGTGCTCGCGCACCGCGGGGTAGAGGTACTGCTCCTCGGCGACGGAGTGCCGGACCAGCTCGATCGTCAGCGCATCCATCAGCCGCTTGCGGGCCTCGCTGCCGGGAGGAGCGTCATCGAACTGCGCGAAGAGGTCGTCGACCTCACGGTGGTCGGTGGTCAGCTCCGCAATCACATCGCCGCCATGCCCCACGGCACGCCGCCTCTCGCTCCGGCAGTCGGCTTCTCCGGCTGTCGCATCACGGGTTCCCGGGCAGAGACCGCATTAACACCGCTGTGTGCCCAATTGCCCCACCTGCTTAAGGGTTGGGCGTGGCGCCCACACGCTCGGCCCGGAATGCGGGACGATGACGATGGGTGCAGTGCGTGCTGCACCCATCGTCCCGGCCTGCCCTCACCGGCCGGCGGCCCTGTGCCCACCCCCATTGCACGGCACCCGGCGGGCACAGGGCCCAACGCCTTTACGGCGAAGTCGCTCAGCGACGAGGCGACGGCTTTCTGAAGAACCCAATCGCCCTCTCAGGATCCGACAGATCAGCGCGTCAGGAACCGTGATGTCCGCAGCCCCCGGTCCCGGCAGCATCCGGCCGTCTTCCAGCGAGCGGACCGGCGGACAGGCCCCGGCTGGGTCAGGTGAGCGGCTCGCGCTCGCGTCGCGAGGGTCACCGTGGCGGCCATGCCACCTGGGGCGAGGTACCGAGACGACAGCAGTCGTAACCGTCCGGCGCAGGATCGTTTGATTGGGCGCGTACACCATCCCCCGCCGAGACGCGACGGCTCGGATCGGTGACGGATTCGAGCCCGCCCCATGTCGTCGCGTCGGTCGCAGTAAGTGGCGCACCTTGTCCACGGCATGCACGGCACTACTACCAGCACTACCAGCCGGTCTTCACGCCCCCTCAAGGGAGTGGGAGCCGGCCTGCACCATTGCTTGCGCACCGGGGGGAGAGGTGCTGCTCCTCGGCGACGGAGTGCCGCACCATCTCGCTCGTCAGCGCCTCCAGCAGATGCCTGCGGTCTTGAGCTTGCCCTCACAAGCTCAGGCGGTGCGGCGCTGATCGTTGCTGTGGTGGCGCAGTTGTTCGGCGTGCCGGGTGAGGGTTTCGATGCGGGTGGCGAGGTCGGGGTGGTTGTGCTGGAGGTGCAGCGCGGTGGCGGCCAGGGGGGGCGAGGAGGTCGGCGGCGTCGTTGTCGGCGAGGGCCTGGTGGAGGTGCTCGATGCGGGCGTGGGCGTTGGCGGGGAGGTTGGTGAGGGCGGTGAACTGGCCGGCGAGTCGGCGCAGGTCGGCGGCATTGTTGCGGGCCCAGGCGGCCACGGTGCGGTTGCCACCCGCGGCGGTCGCGGGTGGCTTTGATGCGTTCTTCGCCGGTGGTGTTGGCGGGGTCGGGCCGCAGGCGGAGGTAGCGGCGTTCGGCGGCCTGGCGGCTGGCGACGCCGAGTGGCTGGGCCAGGTCCGCCCAGCCGGGGCCCGCTTCCCGGGCCGCTTCGATCAGGCCGGTCTCCCAGTCCGCGAGCTGTTCGCGGACTTCACTAAGCAGCACCCAATACGGACGCGCGTACAACAGCGGGTCGACGTCCGCGTCGACGAATCCGACGACCTCGATCACCCGCTTTGTGGGCAGCGGCAGGGCGGGCCTTGATGAAAACGTGGCTGATAAAGCAACAGGCCCATGGCGCCTAGCTGTTGAGTTCACAAGCTATCGCGCAGGTGCTCCGCGGCCGCGCGTCTCGCACCCCGGTCGGCAGCAGTTGTCGGCGCCGCGTACCTGCTCGGACACGGCCGGTCCCTGCAGCGGGGTGCAGGAATGTACAAGACCGGCGTGCCGGTCTGAGCCAGTCTCTAGGGATCACCGCCTGAGGCCCCCTCAGTGACATCCCTTTGAGAGCTTGAAAGAGGTCGCGATGACCGTACCCACTGCCAACCCCGCTTGTGTCGATGCGGCTGAGGTCGACAGCCGTTATAAGTTCATCGTCGCCCTCAAGGGGAAACTTCCGCCCGGGGTTGCCGCGAATGCGGCGTCGCACCTGTGCCTGGGACTGGCCGCCAAGGCGGCCACCGAACAGCCGGAGCTGCTGGGCAAGATGTCGTTCCTTACGTTCTCGGATGCTGATGCCGGCAGCCACGCCCCCATCTCCGGGCTCTCCCTCGTGGTCCTCGAAGGGCGCCCGGCCTGGGTCCGGCAGCTGCGCGACCAGGCCGACGCTTCAGGGTTGCTGTACACCGACTTCACCGCAGAGATGACCGGGGAAACCTACGCAGAACAGCTCAACCGGATGAAAAACACGCCGGAACAGGCCCTCGACTACTACGGAATCGCCGTCTTCGGGCAGCGCGATGTGCTGGACCCGCTGACCAAGAAGTTCTCCCTGCTGCGCTGACCCCCGGCCGAGCACGACCACCTCGGCCAGTGCTGCTGATGCAGCACGCGTTTCCCCACGAGCCTCGGACTGTTCCCGAGGGAATCGACTTACACAGTCTGACCTGCACCGCAGCTATTTTCATCAAGGCCCCGGCAGGGCTTCCAGGTCGGCGGCCTGGATGACCACGAGGTCGAGTAGCCCGCCAGGATCGCGAACTGTAGTACCTCTCATGGCCGGCCCGCAGCGCCGGCGCTTGACCATTCCGGCCTGCCTACCTACCCGGACGGCGGCCTTTCGCCAGGTCACTCGCGGGAATACGTGTGGAAGCTACGAGGTAAGGAGCGACCGCATGGCGAAGAACTCCGTCGTACGCCGGAAGGGCGAAGGCGACGCATTCTGGATGCTGAACGGCCTCTACGAGGTCAAGGCGTCTGGTGAGGAAACCAACGGCGAGATGACCGTCATGGAGATGACCATTCCGGAGGGAGGGGGCCCACCGCCGCACATTCACCCCGGAACCGAGAGCGTCTACGTCGTCGAGGGGACGCTGCGCTACCACATCGGCAAGGAGACGTTCGAAGGCGGCCCCGGCTCGTTCTTCCACATCCCCGCGGGGACGCTGGAGCGATTCGAACCTACGAGCACGGTCCGTATGGTGATCACCTACACGCCGGGCGGTATCGACAAGTTCTTCGCCGAAGCCGGTGAACCGGCCCAGCGGCGCGAGCTGCCCCCGCCGTCGGACACGGCGCCGGAGGTCGAGCGCCTGGTGGAGATCGGCCGGCGGCACAACATCGACATGAGGCCCATGCACCTGGCCTAGTACTGCAACGGTGATTGTGCTGATGGGTGGGCACTTCTATGGGCTGTGTCTGCACCGTGTGTAGTGGCTGATGCGGGCCTGGTGTTGTCGCTTTCGGCGCCAGTGTGACCAGTGCAGGATGTGGTCGACGGGTGTGGGTTGGGGCTCGGTGAAGGGTGCAACGTCACCACGTACGGCACCGACGGCGTGGCGCGGTGGGCCACTGCACCACTCCCGGCAGCTGCCACCGACATAGCCTGCGCACAGGGCGGACGTCTGTTGGCCGTTTCCCTGGCGGGCCATGTCCGCTGCTTCATGCCTACGCGTCGTGAACCGGTCGCCATCCATGTCTACGACGGAGCGCCGGACGACCTCGCCCTGTCTTTCGACGGCCGTTGGGCTGTTTGCTCCAATCACCAGCGCAACACCTTGCTGTGGGAGACACATCGCACAGCGGCGCAGCCGGTGGAGTGCGAGGGCACCTCAGGCCGGCACGCCCCGGCCTTCAACGAGGGTGGGCGCCGACTGGCCGTACCGGCCGAGCGCCAGCTGTCGCTTCGGGCCATCGGCCCCAGGAGACCGACGCGACTGGCCCTCCTCCCCGTATGCGCATCGGCGCTGGCCTGGCGCCCCGTCGACGGGGACATACTCGCGACGGCCGGATCCGACCACGCCGTCCGACTGTGGCGCACCGGCGCCCAAGGCGGGAGGAGCGGGTACACCTCCCTCGCCGCAGGGCATCTGACCACCCCTGCCACATCCCTTGCGTGGACCGGACAGCAACTGCTTGCCGTGGCAGAACAGGGAGGCCGGGTAACGCTCCTGAGCATCAACCCGGAAACCACGCACGCTTCTTGAAGTGACAGAGGAGCCGACTGGCAGGCCGGGGAGCTCAGATTCTTGTGCGGCCGTCGAGCCGCTCCGCCCATCCCTAATTTGGAAATGGCATCCATTTTCATATAGCGTGTGGGCGTCGTCTAGTCACGCAGGAGGTCGCCATGGCCGTACCCAAGCGCAAGATGTCCCGCAGCAACACCCGCCACCGCCGCGCCCAGTGGAAGGCCACGACTCCGCAGCTCGTGTCGATCACCGTGGACGGCACTGCCCACCTCGTCCCGCAGCGCCTGGCCAAGGCGTACGAACGCGGGCTGCTGCGCCCCGAAAGCTGAGCCGACAGCATGACGCACAACCGACTGCCCGTCACGGTCTTGTCCGGCTTCCTCGGAGCAGGCAAAACCACCCTGCTCAATCACGTCCTGGGCAACCGGGAGGGCCTACGCGTCGCGGTCATCGTCAATGACATGAGCGAGATCAACATCGACGCGACCCTGGTGCGCGGCGGCGACGCCGCGCTCTCCCGCACCGAGGAACGCCTGGTCGAGATGACCAACGGTTGCATCTGCTGCACCCTGCGCGATGACCTGCTCGAAGAGGTCGACCGACTGGCCCGCGAGGGCCGCTTCGACTATCTCCTCATCGAGTCCAGCGGCATCTCGGAACCGATGCCCGTCGCGGCCACCTTCGCCTTCCCCCGCGACGACGGAGCGACCCTGGGCGACCTCGCCAAGCTCGACACGATGGTGACCGTCGTCGACGCCGCCAACTTCCTGCCGGAGCTGACCGGGGGCGACGGACTGGCCGAGCGGGGACTGGACCAGTACGAGGACGACGAACGCACCGTCAGCGACCTGCTGATGGACCAGATCGAATTCGCCGATGTCATCGTCCTCAACAAGACCGATCTCGTCGATGAGCAGAGCGCCGAACGCCTTCAGGCCGCGCTCACCCGCCTCAACCCGGCCGCCCGCATCGTGCCCGCCCGGCACGGACGGGTGAACCCCGGCGACATTCTCGGCACCGGGCGCTTCGACCTGGAGCGGGCCCAACAGGCCCCGGGCTGGGTGCAGGAACTCAACGGCGACCACGTTCCGGAGACCGAGGAGTACGGCATCTCCAGCACGGTCTTCCGCGCCGATGCGCCCTTCCACCCCGGCCGGCTGTGGACCTTCGTCACCGAGGGCCTCGACAGCGGCACCTACGGTCAGATCCTGCGCTCCAAGGGCTTCTTCTGGCTGTCCAGCCGCCCGAACGTCACCGGGCTGTGGTCACAGGCCGGGGCTGTCGCACGCTTCGAGCCTTCCGGAGCCCGCGATGCCGACGATCGCCAGGGCCAGGAACTGGTCTTCATCGGCACCGGGTTGCGCGCGGAGGCACTGCAAGCGGCCCTGGCCGACTGTCTCCTGGCCGCGGGGGAAAGGCTCACCGACGACCCGTTCCCCGAATGGGAAACCTACGGCCTCGACGACGCCTGCGAACACGAGCACCCGGATCTCGTGCCGCAGGCATGACAAGCTCCGGGTTGGGCAGTGGTCGCAGCCACGGCACTGCCCAACCCGGCATTCACGAAGGTGCACACGCCGGTGCCCCGTGCTCACTCGGAGCGCGGGGGCATCGGCGCACCGGCGTGTCAACACTCGTGCGCCTTGCGGCGGCAGAACATCAGGTCCGCTGGCCGCCACGAGCCCGCCTATCGGTGATGGTTCGCCGGGATGCTTCGGCCGGGCCCGCCTGCGCGAACCGCCCCTGGTGTGGGCGTGGGCTGAACAGGGCAGGCGCCGTGACCGGGCACGGGAAACGGCCTGGATCCTGCTCAGGATGAAGACTTCGACGCCGGAAGCGGTAACCAACCCGGAACAGCGCGGCGTTGAGACACCCCACCCGCAGCTGCGCTGCTCCTTGGTTCGCGGCCTCCGCCCGAGCAGTCCACCGTGGCGCCGGGGCGGCTGAGAGATACGGCGGATCCCGGAGCGCTGGGAGGGATGGCCGGGGGCACCAGGGTCAACGAGCCCGGCGAGCGACGTCGCCGCACGCATGCGTGGTCGCATCCAGGCCCCGGACCCGGCGTTCCTGGTCAACGCGGGAGATCGCCGAGCAGAGGATCGGGGAACCCGGCCCATCCCTCCGAGCCCAGCGCGAGCTCCGCGTCGTCCAGCAGAGCCGCGTCGAGCGCGGAGCACAGCCGGCCTCGGTCGAGATGGGCACCGGTGAAGGTGATGTCGCCACGGCGTTCGCCGTAGTAGTCGTGCCAGAACCACGAGGCCAGAGTGCGCCGTTGCGGGGATGCGGCGCGCCAGGCACTCTCGGCTCCGGGCTCCAGCCAGCGGCCGGCTACGCGCAGTTCCACATGGGCTCCGGCCGACCGCCAGCTCACCACCGCCTCTGGCCGACTGGACAGCCACAGATGACCTCGGCTGCGTACCACACCGGCCATGACGGTGGCCAGCGTATCCGCGAGCCGCTCAGGGTGCAGGGGGCGCCGGGCCCGCCACCGCACTGACGACACACCCTGGTCGGTACCGGGACGCAAACGTGGCACGGTCACCGGTTCCAGCCGAGCCCGCCACTCCTCAAGAGCGTGCGGTGCGGGCAGGAGGAACGACGGCGGCAGCTCCAGCCCTGACTCCGACTGCCGAGAAACAGGGGCGAGCGTCGCGGAAGGATTGAGGTGGCGTGCCAGCGCGGCCACCCCACCCGCTCGGCAATCGGCGGGATTCGGCGGTGTCGGCACGATCAGACCGTCTGCGGCTTCCACCCGGCGGGCGGCGATCTCGGCCGGCGTCAGGGGGTCGGTGTGGTCTGCGCCGTCCCACAGTCGTGCCGCGCGGTGGACGCATCCCAACTCGGCCAGAAATGCCGCCGGGTCGATTCCGGCCAGGACGGGAGCGGGGGCGTAGTAGTCGCCGAGCGCACTGGCGCCGATCCGCGGCCGCCACAGCTCCACCAGGAACGGCAGGACATCGAGCTCGTCAGGGAGGGCGAGGACCACATGAGGGGGCTGCACAGCGCGGCGGATGGCCAGCAGGTCCTGCCGGAGTATGACCACCGGGTCGCCGGTAGCCGCCTGCGACATGGACTGCGGCACGCCGGTACCGGCGACAAGGCGCTGTACAACCGGGAAACCGTCATCCCGGCAGTGGACGGACACGGCCAGCACCACGGCACCGGGAACCGCACACACCACCTTGTCCACCGCAAGCCCCCGAGCGGCTGGGGTGTTTCCCACCACCACGCTCAACAGCCCCTTGGGCACTCGGCTTCCCATCAGTTGAGGTGGGCGGTGTGACGCGGTGCGGGTGCCGCGCGCAGTCCGTGCGGAAGAGTGCCGTCGTCCGGCATGCCGGCCCGTAGCCATGCGCCGACGAGATCGGCGTCGGCTTCGGTGACGATGGGGCCCAGACGCATGACCGGGCCGCTGGCAGTACGGTCCTTCGCGCACGGCTGCACGACGGAGTGCAGCCCCCCGGCGCGGGTGCAGCGCAACAGGCCGCCCAGGCACCCGGCAGCAACCAGGATGCCGTGCGGGCAGGTCCGGACGGCCTCGCGCAGCCGGTCCAGCACCGAATCATCCCTGGCACCTGGGCACTTGGTGCACATGACGAGTGTGAACGGGCGGCTCGGACTGCCTGCTGACGCGTGGTACATCGGTACGCTCCTTTGACGGATGGCGCTGTGGCCCGGGTGACTACCGGGCCACAGCGCCATCTCGGCCTCACCAGGACGACTTGGTGACCCCGGGAAGGAAACCGGCGTGCGCCTGCTCCCGCATGCGCACTCGGGACATGCCGAACTTCCGCAGATGCCCGCGGGGCCGGCCGTCCACGCTGTCCCGGTTCCGCACCCGGGTCGCGCTGGCGTCACGCGGCTGGCGTCGCAATTCGGCCTGAGCGGCAGCACGTTCGGCCTCGGTGGACGAAGGCCGTCGGATGATCTCCTTCAGCTCGGCACGCCGGGCCGCGTACCGCTCGACGACCACCTTGCGCTGTTCGTTCTTCGCGATCTTGCTCTGCTTCGCCATCAGACCTTCACCCCTCGCGCGCGGATACGTGCCACCGCGGCCTCGATGCCGATGGCGTCGACCGTCTTGATCGCCTTGGTGCTGAGGGTGAGCCGGATGTGCCGCCCCTCACTGGCCAGCCAGTAGCGCTTGCGCTGGATGTTCGGGTCGAACCGGCGGGATGTGCGGCGGTGCGAGTGGGAGATGGTCTTGCCGAAGCCCGGCTGGGCGCCGGTCAGCTGGCAGTGGGCGGACATGGAGTGGGCTACCTCTCGTCGAAAACGTTATCGGTAATGGAAACCATTCCCATATAGTAGCGCCCATGGCTCGCAACGAACTACGCCCGATCATCAAGCTCCGCTCCACCGCGGGCACGGGCTACACCTACGTCACCCGCAAGAACCGGCGGAACGACCCCGACCGCCTGGTCCTGCGCAAGTACGACCCGGTCGTCGGCCGGCATGTCGACTTCCGGGAAGAACGCTGACCCGCGAGCCGACTTCACAGAGACAGGAACACCCTTCATGAAGCCTGGGATCCACCCCGCCTACCGTCCCGTCGTCTTCCGCGACAGGGCTGCCGAGTTCGCCTTCCTCACCCGGTCCACCGCGACCAGTGACAAGACGATCGAGTGGGAGGACGGCGAGACCTACCCCGTCATCGACGTGGAGATCTCGTCGCAGAGCCACCCCTTCTACACGGGCACGGCGCGTGTCCTCGACACGGCCGGCCGGGTCGAACGTTTCGAGCGGCGCTACGCCCGGCGCGGGGCACAGTAATGAAGGGCCGCCAGCTCCCCGTCGTCATCGTCGGCGGGCTGCATTCCGAGGCCCGTGAGCAGGTCGTACGGCGCCTTCTGCACACCGTGCGCGGCAGCGTCGCCCTCCACCACGACCTGTCCACGGCAGCGGACGGAACCGTGCGGCGCACCGTGCGCGACGCCTCGGGTGAGCTGTCCTCCGGCGAGGCTCCCCTCGTCAACGACTGCGCGTGCTGTGCCTTGCGCGAGGACCTGGTTCCCGAACTTCAGCGGCTGGCCGACAGCGGTGAGCACCGGCTGGCGGTGGTCGAACTCTGGGACTCCGTCGAGCCCAAGGCGATGGCCGAGGTGATCGCCTCGCACGGTGGCGAAGCGCTGACGCTCTCCAACGTCATCACAGCGGTCGATTCCGCACTCGTCCTGCCGTATCTCGCCAATGGCGACGACCTGGCGGAGGCGGGCCTGGCGGCGGCCGCAACCGATCAGCGGACCATCGGGGACACCTGGGCGCGCCAGTTGGAGTACGCACCCGTGCTCGTACTCGTCGACAGCGAGGAGGCGGATGACGAGGAGCGTGCACTCCTCGCCCAGCTGCACCCGACCGCACGCCGCCTGCCCGTGGCTTCCCGGCAGCTCGCCGAGGTCGCGTTCGCCGGATTCGACGTCGAGGCGGCCGCCGCCGCCCAGCACCCCGCCTGCGCACGGCTCCCACAGGAGGCGGAGGAGTCAGGAGTCGCCACCCTCGTGTGGCACCGGCGTCGCCCGTTCCACCCGGAACGGCTCTACCAGGCACTTGAGGACCTGGCATGTGCGGCGGCCCGCAGCCGTGGCCGCTTCTGGCTCGCCGACCGCCCCGACACCCTGCTGTCCTGGGACGCCGCGGGCGGCGCCCTGTGCGTGGAGAACGCCGGCCCCTGGCTCTCTTCCCTCCCGGACGCCGCCTGGGAGATGGTCCCGGCGATGCGCCGAGCGGCCGCCGCCCTCGACTGGCACCCCGAACATGGCGACTGCTGCCAGCAGCTGGTCTTTACCGCCCCCGGCCTCGACCGCGACGGCCTGGAGCGGCTGCTCGACTCCTGCCTGCTGACCGAGGCCGAGTTCGCCGGCGGACGCGAGGCATGGAAGCGCCTGCCGGCTTCCTTCGACGCGCTCCTCGACCCCGTTTCCTGAACCCCGACCACAGCCCCCACCGAACACCGGCCGTCCGGCCGTCCGGCTGTGAAAAGGAACTCCATGGCCCGCCGCCCCGATCCCCGCAAACCCCTCAAGTCCCGCCCCAACCCATTGGACCAGGCCGGCATCACCTACATCGACTACAAGGACACCGATTTGCTGCGGAAGTTCATCTCCGACCGCGGCAAGATCCGCAGCCGCCGGGTCACCCGGGTCACCGCCCAGCAGCAACGCCAACTGGCCCGCGCGATCAAGAACGCACGGGAGATGGCGCTCCTGCCGTACGCCCCGAGGTAGTTCGCCCGTGCGCCGGCTGCCGCCCGGAGAATCACCCGGCGTCATCCAGCAGAGGCCAGCCCGGTTGCCTGCACGTGCCGGCCTCTTCTTCGTCGACTCTGTTGGCGACACCAGTGGTGATGCTCTGGGTTCCTCGTCCGCCAGGGAAGGACGCGACTCGTGGCGCGGTGATAAGTGCTGCCCGCTTCCCGTCGCCGCGGTGCCGGCCACCGCATATGCCTGCGACTGCTGCGCCTGACCTGGCCGGTCGCCCCGTCGTCGGCTCGGGTAGATAGTGGGAAGCGACGGGTCGATAATGAACTGATAACCGTTTCGGCTCTCAGTTGCCTGGGAGGCCGCGATGCATGTGACTTCGGTGCGCGGCCCGGCTGTGCTCATAGGCGCGGCGCTGACGTTGACCTGCGCCTGCGCCGGCCCCTCAGGTGCCGATTCCCGCAACACCCCCCGTAGAAGCGCGTCCTCTTCCGTCATTCCGGTGGTCGCCTCGACGAACGTGTACGGGGACATCGTTCAGCAGGTCGGGGGCGGCAAGGTAAAGGTCGTCTCGATCATCAGCGATCCGGCGCAGGACCCTCACTCGTACGAGGCCAGTACGCAGAACCGGCTGGCGCTGTCCAAGGCGAAGGTCGTGGTCGAGAACGGTGGCGGCTATGACGACTTCGTCGGCGAGATGCTGCACAGTGCGAAGAACTCCTCACCTGCCGTCATCGATGCCGTGAAGGTATCGGGGAAGGCGCCGAAGGCAGGCGCGGAGCTCAACGAGCACGTCTGGTACGACGCCCCCGTGATGGGAAAGCTGGCCGACCGCATCGCGGATGCCCTGGCCAAGACGGCCCCCGCCGACGCCGCCGTCTTCCGCCGCAACGCGGAGGCTTTCAAAGACAAGTTGACGGTGCTGGAGAGCAAAGAACGGCAGGTCAAAGCTGCCCACGCGGGTACTGCCGTGGCGGTCACCGAGCCCGTACCGCTGTATATGACCGAGGCCATGGGGCTACGGAACAAGACGCCCGCAGACTTCAGCGAGGCCGTCGAGGAGGGCGAAGACGTCTCCGCGCAGACCCTGCAGCGAACCCTCGCACTGTTCACCGACAAGCAGGTCAAGGCGTTGATCTACAACAAGCAGACCTCCGGGCCCCCTACGGAGAAGGTCAAGGCGGCAGCCGAGGAAAACGGAATTCCGGTGGTCCCGGTGACCGAGACCCTTCCCCGCGGTGAGGACTACATCGGCTGGATGACGGCCAATGTCGGAGCGATCAAGAGCGCATTGGACCGGTGATGAAACGCACGGAGGCCGTGTCCCCGCTCTCCCCGGCGGACCGAGGTACCGGGCGGAGCGCCGATCCCGGTGCGCCGGCGATCGCTCTGCGGGATGCGACGCTGGCGTTTGGCGACCGCGTGCTGTGGCGCGGCCTGCACCTGGATGTCCGGCCCGGGGAATTCCTCGCCGTGCTGGGCCCCAACGGCTCAGGCAAGACCAGTCTGCTGCGGGTGCTTTTGGGCCAGCAGCAGCTCACCGGTGGCTCGCTCACCGTCCTCGGCCGCCCGTCCCGCAGCGGCAGCCGGCACGTCGGCTACGTCCCCCAGCAGACGTTCCAGCCCACGCACACCCTGCTGCGCGCCCGTGACCTGGTGCGTCTCGGGCTGGACGGGCACCGCTGGGGCCCGCCGCGCGCCCGCCGTGCGATCCGCTGCCGGGTGGACGACCTCCTGGAGTCGGTCGGTGCGACGCCCTACGCAGACGTTCCGATCGGACGGCTCTCCGGCGGTGAGCAGCAGCGTGTGCGCATGGCGCAGGCGCTGGCCACCGATCCGCGGATTCTGCTCTGTGACGAACCCCTGCTCTCCCTCGATCTGCAGCACCAGCGCACCATTACCGGCCTGGTGGAGGAGCGGCGCCTCGCCGCCGGGACCGCCGTTGTGTTCGTGACTCATGAGATCAACCCCGTTCTGGGCCTGGTGGACCGCGTCCTGTATCTGGCGCGGGGCAGGCATCGGGTCGGGCCGCCTGACGAAGTGATGACCTCCTCGGCCCTGACGGAGCTATACGGCACACAGGTCGATGTCCTCCGTGTCAGGGGTCGGGTCGTGGTAGTCGGGGCGCCTGATGGCGGCACCGGCCACACCCACGACGACGCGGCCGAGGAGGGAGAAGGCCAGTGATCGGGGTCGAGGCCGGGCTCGGGCTACTAGCCGACGGCGGGGAAGACACCAGCATCTGGCATCAGATCTTCAACTTCGACAACTACGGAGAGCTGCTCGGTCTGGTGCAGAACTCGCTGTACGCCGGGGTGCTGCTGGGGCTGGTCGGCGGGCTGGCCGGGGTCTTCGTGATCATGCGGGATCTGCCGTTCGCGGTGCACGGCATCAGTGAACTGTCCTTCGCCGGGGCCTCGGCCGCGCTGTTGCTCGGGGTGAACATCGTCGCCGGGTCCATCGCCGGGTCCCTGATCGCGGCCGCAGCGATCGGTGTCCTGGGGGTCCGGGCCCGCGACCGCAATTCGGTGATCGGCATCATCATGCCGTTCGGGCTCGGTCTCGGGGTGCTGTTCCTTTCGCTCTACAAGGGCCGGGCGGCGAACAAGTTCGGGATCCTGACCGGTCAGATCATCGCGGTCGGTACGCCGCAGATGGCGTGGCTGCTCGGTACGTCGGTGGTGGTGCTGCTGGCTCTCGCCCTCGTCTGGAAGCCGCTGACCTTCGCCAGCGTCGACCCTGAGGTGGCCGAGGCCCGGGGCGTGCCGGTGCGTGCGCTGTCCCTGGCGTTCATGCTGGTCCTCGGCCTCGCGGTGGCCCTGTGCGTGCAGATCGTCGGGGCGTTGCTGGTGCTCGCGCTCCTGGTCACCCCGGCGGCCGCCGCCGCGCGCCTCACGGCGTCCCCGGTGCTGCTGCCGGTGCTGAGCGTCGTCTTCGCGCTGTGCGCGATGGAGGGCGGCATCCTGCTCGCGCTCGGCAGCACCATCCCCATCAGCCCGTATGTCACGACCCTCGCGTTCATGATCTACCTCGGGTGCCGGCTGGTGGAGGCGCGGCGTACGCAGCGGGCGCCACGGACCGCGCTCGGCTCGCCCGGTGACCCTGTACGGACGCACACTTGAAGGAGCCGGTACCGACGGAAGGAGTCCTTATGCACCCCGTCGCACTCGCCGGCGGCGCAGCTGGATGGCTTGCTCACCATGCGGTCTCCGGAGTGGTGGGCGCCCTGATCATCAAAGGCGCCGCCAAGCGCCTCCCCGAGGCAAAACCCGCCGCCCGCAAGGCAGTGATCAACGGTCTGGCCGGCGGCATCCGAACCAGCCGGTGGCTGGCCTCGGCCGCGGAAGAGGCCCGGCTCAAGGCCGGCGACGTCCTCGCCGAGGCTCGTACATCACTGGGCGAAGAGGTCCCGCCACCCTCTGCGGTAGCCACCGAGCACGACCACGGGCATGAGCACTGACCATGTCCGATGTGGTCGTACGGTCCGTGGCCACGGGCCGGGTCCGGCTGACCGTCCCCTGGGTACGGGCGCGCCCCGGCAGCGCCGGACTGGTCGATGAGCGTCTGGTGGGCATGCGGGGCTTCCGGGCGCTGCGGATTTTCCCGCGCACCGGCAGCGTCGTGATCTGGATGGCCCCGGACCTGCTGGATGTCGATCGCCTGGTCACCGCCCTCGAAGAGCCCCCGCCCCCTTCCGCGCCCGCCAAACCCACCCGCTCCACGCCCGACTCCTCCACCGGCGAACTGGCCCGGCTGGTCGTCGGCGGCGCCGTCCTCGCCTTCATGGCCCTGCGCCGGCTGCTCGGCCGCCCCCGTATCACCGCAGGCTCCTCCGGCCTTCTCGGCGCGATCACCCTCTTCACCGGTCTGCCCTTCTTCCGCGGTGCCTTGCGCTCCCTGCGGGGCAGAAGCCATCCCGGCACCGACACTCTCGTCACGGCCGCGACCGTCATCTCGCTCGTCCTGCGGGAGAACGTCGTCGCCCTCACCGTCCTCTGGCTCCTCAACATCGGTGAATTCCTGCAGACCCTGACCCTCCGCCGGACCCGACGGGCCATCGAGGAGCTGCTCACCATCGGCGAGGAACGCGTCTGGCTCGTACGGGAAGAACGCGCAGACGGCGAGGGGCGCATCGAGACCGAGGTGGCGCTCGAAGAGGTCGCGCCGGGCGATCTGGTCGCCGTCTACGAGCACCACCGGATCCCCGTCGACGGCCGCGTCGTCACGGGCGAAGCCCTCGTCGACCAGGCCGCGATCACCGGCGAGGCCCTGCCCGTGTACGCCCGCGCCGGGGCCGAGGTCTACGCCGGAACCATCGTCACCTCCGGCTCACTGACCGTCCGTGCCACCTCCGTCGGTGCGGACACCACCGTCGGCCGCATCATCAGCCGGGTCGAAGAGGCCCAGTCCGACCGGGCACCGATCCAGACCATCGCCACCCGCTTCACCCAGCGCTTCGTCCCCGTCTCCTTCGCGCTGGCCGCACTGACCTACGTCGTCACCCGCGACGCCCGCCGCGCCATGACCATGCTGCTGATCGCCTGCCCCTGCGCGGCCGGACTCGCCACCCCCACAGCCATCAGCGCCGCCATCGGCAACGGCGCGCGCCGCGGCACCCTCATCAAGGGCGGCACCCACCTGGAGGGCATCGGCCGCGTCACCGCCGTCGTCTTCGACAAGACCGGCACCCTCACCTTCGGACGGCCCCTCGTCACCAGCGTCGTCACCCTCAGCCCCCGCTACACCGCCAACGAAGTCCTCAGCCTGGCCGCCTCCGGCGAACTGCACGCCCGTCACCCCCTCGCCCAGGCCATCGTCGCCCACACCGAAGAACAGCACCTCCACGCGCCCATCCACCAAGCCTGCGAGGTCGTCCTGGGCATGGGCATGCGCGCCGAACTCGACGGAACCCGGCTGCTCGTGGGCAGCCCCGCGCTCCTGCGCCAACACGGCGTCGAGCTAACGGAAGAGGCCCAGAACTGGACCGAGCGGCTGCGGAGCGGCGGCGAGACCGTCATCTGCATCGCTCACGACGACGATCTGATCGGGCTGCTCGGCGTCTCCGACGCCGTACGGGCCGGGGCCGGCGCCGTCATCCAACAGCTCAGAGATCTGGGGGTGTCCCGTCTGGTGCTGCTCACCGGCGACGCACCAGAGACTGCGCAGGTGGTCGCCGACAGCCTGGGCATCGCCGAAGTGCATGCACATGCCCTGCCCGAGGGCAAACTCCAACTCATCCGCGACCTGCAGGCCGAGGGCCATACGGTCGCCATGGTCGGCGACGGCACCAACGACGCCCCCGCCCTGGCACTCGCCGACGTCGGCATCTCCATGGGCGCGCACTCCTCCCATGTCGCCCTGGAAACCGCCGACATCGCCCTGCCCGGCGACGACCTGCGACAGGTCCCCGCCGTCGTCGAACTCAGCCGCCACACCCTGCGCCTCGTCCGCCAGAACTACGGCCTCGCCATCGGCGTCAACCTCGTGGGGCTGGTTGCCGGCGCCGGCGGCTCGATCAACCCGGTCCTCGCCGCCCTGCTGCACAACACCAGCAGCATCGCCGTCGTCGCCAACTCGGCCCGACTGGTCAACCACACCCCGCATCTCCCCCCGACCGATGAGGACATGCTGATGGCGGCCCCGTTGGAGGACCGGCGAGTGCAATGAGGGCACTGCTGAACTACCTTTCCGCGCACCGTTCCGGGGGCAAGTACCTGCTCGCCACCCAAGCCGCCTACGGTGCCGCCCGGTCCACCAGCCCCAGGCCGGGGGCGAGCAGCAGGCTGGAAGGGAGGCGTTCCCTATATCCCACGGCGGGCTCGACGAGGAGGAAGCATGACTGCGACGACGCGGAACGACGCTCCCATTGCGATCGAAGGCGGCGGTGTGGAACTGCGCATGCAGGAAGTCGGGGGAGACATGTCTGTCGCCTTCGTGACGATTCCCCAGGGCACGGACCTGGCGCCGGCTTTCAGAGGTCTGCCCGGTGATCTGTGCCAATGCCCCCACTGGGGATACTTGCTCAAGGGGCGGCTGAAGATGCGGACAGCGGGCGGGAACGACATCTACGAGGCCGGGCAAGCCTTCTACTGGGCACCCGGGCACGCCCCGGAGGCTCTTGAGGACTGCGAGTACCTCGACTTCTCGCCGACGAAGGAGTTCACCGACGTGGTCGACCACCTCAAGTCGCAGATGGGGTGACCCGCCGGGGGCAGTGCGGATCCCTCGCCCGCGGTCTCCTGCATGACCAGTGCGGTTCGCTCGCGGCGATCGTGTTCGAGGCCACGTCGGGATGTACATGGCAGCAGTTGCTCTCCGCGTCGTTCGGGCCATCCGGAGCCACGGCCCATCGGCCCTTTTCCGAGTGGGCCAAGGCGCGGGTGTGAGCCAAGCTCCATCGCGTGGTCTCGACGAGCTCAGCTCCCATGGCGAGCTGGACTGGTCCGCTGAGCGATCGACTCGGTGAACATGCGGCCCTGAAAAGGGAAACCTGACGGGTCCGAAAACCAGTAGTCAGTGGAGCTGTACGACCTCGTGCGGGGCGGTGACTGCTGCGCCCGCCTGCCCACCGCGGCCGACTGGATCCCGGCTTGTGAGATCCGTACGCCCCGAGCAGGACGCCCAACCACCCCACCTCTTAGAGCCGGATAGCCGACCAGAACGCCACTGCGATGCATCGGCGCCGCCCGCACCCCCGGCCGCCCCCGCCAGCCAACCACGCCCGAGACGCCGAGCGACACGTCACCAGCGGGCGGCACCGGCCGTCGGAGCTGAGGTGGACCTTGGAAGCCCCGCCGCGCGAGCGGCCCAGGCCCTCACCTGGAGCAGCGCCTCACCTACCAGGTACGCCACTGATTCCAGGCAGCGCTCACGACAAATGATCAAGTTGGGAAAGGGGCGGGAACCATCCTGCTCCAGCGCGTGAGCGGTCGGCCGCTCCAAGGTGGACCATGGAAGCCAAAGCACTCCATAGATACGGGCCAGGGCCACGGACTGGCGCGAGCAGAGGCCCTTGTGGTCCGGCGTATGGAAGGAGTGCCCGTGTGAGCACAGCCGATGGGCGTCCGGCTGACGCCGGCCAGCCGGAGGAGCGATCGTCGCAGCCGAGCGGGCTGATGGATCTTCTCGGCGTTGCCGCGGTGCTGCTGGATGCCGATGGGCGGATCGTCTTGTGGAGCCCGCAGGCCGAGGAGCTGTTCGGCTATACCGCTGAGGAGGCGCTCGGCCAGTACGCTGCGCCGCTATTCGTTCACGAACAGCACTGGGATCTGATGATCAAGCTGTTCGCCGAGGTCATGGACACCGGGGAGCGGTGGGCCGGGGCGTTCCCCATCCGGCACAAGGACGGCAGCACTCGCTTGGTGGAGTTCCGCAACATGCGGCTGCTGGACGACCTCGGCGACTTCTACGCCCTTGGCATGGCAACCGACAGGTCAAGGCTTCGGGAGGTCGAACGGGACCTCGCCCTGTCCACCCGGCTGATTTCCCAGTCTCCCATCGGGCTGGCGATCCTCGATACCGATCTGCGGTACGTGGCCGTCAACCCCGCTCTGGAGCGGATGCACGGCATCCCCGCGGAAGACCATCTGGGCCGGCACTACCGCGAGATCATGACCTCGGCGAAGTTCGAGGGGCCGGAGGCCGGGATGCGGCAGGTCCTCAAGACCGGAGCTCCCATGGTCGACGAGTACACCATCGTCGGCCACACCCCCGCCGACCCACACATGCACGCCTGGTCGATCTCGCTGTACCGGCTGGACGATCCCCAGGGGCGGGTGCTCGGAGTGGCCGACCTGGTGGTGGACGTCACCGACCGTTACCAGGCAGCCACGGAGGCCGCCGAGGCCCGCCGGCGTCTGGCGCTGATCGCCGACGGCTCCGCGCGCATCGGCACCACCCTGGAGGTGGAGCAGACCGCCCGAGAGCTGGCCGGCGTCACCGTTCCCGAGCTCGCCGACATGGCCACGGTCGACGTCCTCGACTCCGTCCTCGACGAGCACCGCCCGCCCCTGGGCGACGGCCCCGCGCTCTTCCGCGCCCTCGCGGTGCAGGCCGCCTACGTCACCGAAGCCGTCCAGGCCGCCGACCCGCCCGGCCAGATCGCTTCCTACGACGCCGACCGGCTCCCCACCGAATGCGTACGCTCCGGCCGGCCGATCCTGATCTCCCACGTGGATGACGCCGCCCTGGCCCGCATTGCCCGCGACGACCGCGCCGCCACGGTGCTGGCCCGCGTCGGCGTGCATTCCTACATGCTGCTCCCGCTCACCGCCCGCGGCCAGATCCTCGGCTTCCTGGGGCTGAGCCGTGCCCGCAACCCGCAGCCCTTCAGCGAGGACGACCTCGCCCTCGCCGGCGAACTGGCCTCCCGCGCCGCCGTCTGCATCGACAACGCCCGCTCGCACCAGACGGTGCGCAACGCCTCCGAGACCCTTCAGCGCAGCCTGCTCCCCGACCACCCGCCCCACCTCCCCGGCTTGGAGGTCGCCTCCCGTTACCGGCCCGCGCAGGCCGCCTACGAGGTCGGCGGCGATTGGTACGACGTCCTTCCGCTGGATGGCGACAAGACCGCACTGGTCGTGGGCGACGTCATGGGCAGTGGCATCGACGCCGCTGTCACCATGGGCCGCCTGCGCACCGGTACGAGCGACTTCGCTGACCTCGACCTCGACCCTGCCCAGGTCCTCCAGCACCTCGACAGGATCACCTCAGGGCTTGAGCAGTACATAGCCACCTGCGTCTATGCCGTCTACGACCCTCACCGCGCGGAGTGCCACATCTCCATCGCTGGCCATTTGCCCCCCGTCCTGGTGCGCAGCGGCAAGCACCCGGAACTGCTCGACCTGCCGACCGGTACGCCGCTCGGCGTCGGCGGCGTCCCTTTCGTCACTACGACCGTTCCGGTCGGCTTTGGTGATCGGCTGGTCTTGTACACCGACGGACTCGTCGAGGTCCGTCATCACCCCATCGACGAACGCCTTGACACCCTCCTGCGTCTGCTTGACGCACCCGACCGCACCTTGGAGGAAACCTGCGACCGGCTCCTTCGCGAGCTCCGGCTTCCCGCTGACCCGGACGATGTCGCCGTGCTCATCACACGCATGCAGCCCTTCGCGTCCGACTCTTGAAATACGGCCCGGTCCGGCCGGTCGCTACACAGATCACTGGCGCGGGGGAGCTGGAGACCTACCGATGGTTCGGGCTTACGTCGCCGAACCCTCGACTGTCTGGACGCCTACGTCACCCCGGCGCTGGCCCCGGCCGACCTCACCCACTGCCTCGGCGGCTGGGTCGGCGCGGAGACCGACGGCACCGAGCCGGAGGAGCGGCTGCGCGCCGCCGTCGCCGTGGCCGCGCACCTGCACCGCGTACGAGGTACCCGCCGAGGTCTGGCTGAAGCGGTCCTGCTGGCCTTCGGCGTGGAACCGGAGATCAGCGAGAGCGGAGCCGCCGACTGGAACGCCCGGCCCCTCGGCCCGGTCCCCGGTGAACGCCGCCCCCGGCTGCACGTCGTCCTGCGATCTGCCCGCCTTCGAACGGTTCGGCTTCACCATCTCCGAGGTAGAGATGACCTACCGGGGCCGCTGCCCCGACTGCGCCCGCACCGGAACCGCGCGTGCCGACCACTGCGCTCACCTCGTGGCACTCCTGAGTGCGGCGGCCTTCGCCCTCGCTCTCTCGGCACCGGCAGCGGCGCGCGCGGCCGGGTAGCTCTGATGCGCGCGGTCGCCATGGCGAAGGGCGGTCAGGCGGCCGACGGTCGTGCACGCCGGGGGTGAACGTGGGCACAACGCGCGGGATCCGCACGGGAGTTTATGCGGCTTGACAACGCGCGCTCTGCCGTACGGGGGAATCCGGGAAGCAGGTATGGCCCGGAGCCACCGCCGTGGCTCTAATAGTCGTACCGATTGTGGGGTGCCCATCCTCTGTCGGGGAGTCGAGCAGCGATCTTTTGACGGGTCGTTGTTGCGCTTTTGGGCACCCTGGCAGGTGGACTCGCGAGCTGCGCCCTGTGTCGTAGCCGCCGTGGCAGCCCCATACCCAATTCTCCTCAAGGGGCATCTCCATGGCAGTAATCATCGTTCCCAGCACGGTCGCGGCGTGTCAGCCATTCATCGTCAGCGTCACCGGCGCCCCCGTGACGGCCACGCAAGCCGTCTTCACCTACGACGGCGCGCCCGCACAGACGCTGCCCGTGGTCGCCGGTGCGGCCGGGCCGGCCACGTTCACGGCCGTCGGGTCCGGAGCCCAGACGGTTTCCGTGGTGTACCTCGACGCCGCAAGCGCCGTCGTGGGCGCTGAGAACGGCACGGTGACCGTCACCCCGGCGCCGGCCGGAACGCTGACCACGACGCTGACCACGCCGGTCGGCGGGATCACGACCGCCACCACCGTCATCACCTGTGTCGGTGGCCTCACTTCCATCAACGGAACACTGACCTACACCCTGCCCGGCGGGGCCACGGTCACCGCGACCGTGATCAACGGCGTCGTGGTGCCGACCAGCCTGGGCGTGGCACTGACACCAGGCCAGACAGTGGGCGTCAGCTTCACTCCGGCCGCCGGGACCTGCCCCGCCTGCACGCTGGCGCCCATCACCGTCATCGTGCCGCCCCTGCCTACCTGCTCGGTGGTGGTCCAACCGGTGGTGGGGCCGGTGATCGTCGGTCAGCCAACGTCCGTGACCACTGTGGTGACCTGCAACGGTCTGCCGGTCGCGGGTGCCTCGGTCACCTTCAACGGTGGTGCGGCTCCGGTGACGGTCACCACCAACGCGGCCGGTATCGCGACCGGTTCGCTGACCTTCAACACTGCTGGGACCTCCACGGTCACCGCCACGGTCACCGCACCGGCCGGCTCCGCGTGCACGTGCACCGGTGTCGTCTCCGCCCCCGTCACCATCACCGTGGGCGCGCAGCCGTCCTGCCAGGTGCTGCTGCTGCCGGCCGGGCCGACGGTGGTCGGTCAGCCGACGTCCGTGACCGCTGTGGTGCTGTGCAATGGTCTGCCGGTCGCGGGTGCCTCGGTCACCTTCAACGGTGGTGCGGCTCCGGTGACGGTCACCACCAACGCGGCCGGTATCGCGACCGGTTCGCTGACCTTCAACACTGCTGGGACCTCCACGGTGACCGCCACGGTCACTGGGCCGGCCGGCTCCGCGTGCACGTGCACCGGTGTCGTCTCCGCCCCCGTCACCATCACCGTGGGCGCGCAGCCGTCCTGTCTGGTGGTGATCCAGCCGGTGACCGGGCCGGTGATCGTCGGCCAGCCGACGTCCGTAACCGCCCTGGTGACCTGCAACGGTCTGCCGGTCGCGGGTGCCTCGGTCACCTTCAACGGTGGTGCGGCTCCGGTGACGGTCACCACCAACGCGGCCGGTATCGCGACCGGTTCGCTGACCTTCAACACCGCCGGGACCTCCACGGTGACCGCCACGGTCACTGGGCCGGCCGGCTCCGCGTGCACGTGCACCGGTGTCGTCTCCGCCCCCCTCACCATCACCGTGGGCGCGCAGCCGTCCTGTCTGGTGGTGATCCAGCCGGTGACCGGGCCGGTGATCGTCGGCCAGCCGACGTCCGTAACCGCCCTGGTGACCTGCAACGGTCTGCCGGTCGCGGGTGCCTCGGTCACCTTCAACGGTGGTGCGGCCCCCGTGACGGTCACCACCAACGCGGCCGGTATCGCGACCGGTTCGCTGACCTTCAACACCGCCGGGACCTCCACGGTCACCGCCACGGTCACCGCGCCGGCCGGAGGCGCCTGTGCGTGCACCGGCGTCGTCTCCCTCCCCCTCACCATCACCGTGAGCGGGCCGACGAGCCCCACCTTGCAGGCGTCACCCGCCTGCTGGCGGGTCAACCTGCCCCTCCCGATTCCGCACCTGTTCACGACGACGTTGACGGCCACCCTCACGCCAGCGCAAGCGGGAGTCACGGTCACCTTCTACGTCTCGGGCCTGCCGGTGGGCACGGCGGTGACCAACGCCGCCGGGGTCGCCACCCTCAACGCCGGTCTGTCCCTGCTCCAGATCAGCGCCAGCAGCTACACGGCGACCGCCACCGTCGGTGGCGCCACGATCCAGGCGACCGGCACTCTGGCGCCCTGCTTCCCGCCGGTGTGACCGGTCGGCGCCCGCTCGGCCGGGGCAGCGTGACGGGCGCCGACCTGAGGGCCGTCCGGTAAGCGGCCTGCCCTCAAGGGCTGTCCCTCGTGGAAGGACGGGGGACAGCCCCCCCAAACTTACTGGTGGACCAACCCCGGCTGTCGGCGCGTGGACGGCTCATGGGTGAGGCCCGGGGCCGATGATTCCCTCCGCCTGTCGGTCCCGGGACAGCAGATCGGCTCTCGCAGCCCCAAGGCTCCGCGCGGAGTGCGGTCCCAAGGCTCCGCGTGGAGCCGCCAGGTGGCCGGTCAGACGTATCCGGTATCGCCCGGGTTCCCGCCGAGCCCGCACCACCCCGTATTGAACCCGTCGGAGAGTGGATGGTTTCCATGAGCCTTGCCGCATTCCTTCTTGCCCTCGGCGTCACGTGCCGCGTCACCCGTTTCATCACCAAGGACACGCTGGCGGCGGGGTTCAGATCATGGATCGGCGCTCACTTCGGTGACGACTCCCGAGCCGCATATCTGGTCAGCTGCGGATGGTGCACGAGCATTTGGGTCGCCATGCCCACAGCCTTGTACGCCTCTTGCTTGGGCGGCTCTCCATGGTTCCAGGGGCCGGCGACCGCTCTGACGCTCTCCTACCTGGCGGGAGTGGCTTCACGGTGGCTGGACTGACCACCAGCGCCTTCCTGCCTGCCTGTTGAGCCGCGCCTCCCGGGCGCCGAAGACCCGAAACGCGAAAGGGCCACCGCCATGCCATGCAATTGCGGCGGGGGAGTCCCTCAGACCACGTCGGCTACCAATTGAACCTGCCCGACGGCACCATTCGTCACTACGTCACCTGTCAAGAGGCCGAGGCCGCGAACCAACGAGCAGGCGGCGTCAGAACGATCACTATCCTCACCCCGTGATGCCGGCACGGCCCGTAAACGCATCCCCTGAAGGCCCGTTGCTCTCTTCACGTTCCGAGGGCGCCCGCGCCCGGCAGTCGCACCATGTAGATTTCGATCAGGTCCTGCACCTTCACCGTGAAACCGTGGTGCGCGTACAGCTACCTGGCGGCGCTGCCCTGGAGGACGTTCAGACGGATGAGCAGGCCGTCGGCATCGGTCCGCTCCAGCAGCGTGCGAAGGACGGCCGAACCGAGACCCCACCCCCGGCACTTGGGGCGAGATAGAAATGCTCCAGCCGCTGCCCGTCCTCGGCCAGCCGCAAGATGACGCAGCCCGCGAAGGCTCCCCAGCCGAGATGACGGAGGTGTGCCGCGGGGAGAAGGAATCCCGCAGCCGCTGCCGGACCCGCTCGTCGAACCGGCCCAACCGCTCCAGGTCCGGGCGCATCACCATGGCCCGCAGCTCCGCAATCGCCTCAGCTGGTAGGTCCCAGCCGCAGCTTGCCCTTCCCGTAGCGCTTCGCTCATGAAGTTGTTTCCCGGGTACTCGGGTGACGCACAACCTTCGCGAAGACAGTCCAACCGCCCCACGTCGGGACCGGATGATGTGCGGCCGGTCCCGCAGGGTGGTCGCACACGAAGATGCATTGCAGCCTCTTCGGCCCCGGCGGACCTCCCACGAGACGTACGCGCCCATGGTTCCTGGGACCCTGCGCTCGGCGTCCCCCCCCGCGAATGCCCTAGTACGACAACTGCGTTGGGTGTTTCGCCGGCCCGGGGGCGGGCATCCCAAGGAGGAACGAACCGATGGGCTGCCCATACCCTCCTCGGGGTGGACAGCCCGCTGTGTTTGACGGCGTGTTCTGTTGCCGTGATACCCCGGAGAGGATCTGCGGGTCTGTGCCGACGCCCCGGCCTGCCTGGCAGGCCAAGGGCGGCCCCTACCCGAAGGGGTCAGCATGAGTACGAACTTTCAGCCGGGGCTGCCGGGGCTGCTTTCGGCCACCGCCCTCCCCGCGGCCCGGACGGCAGCGCCGATCGGGATTCTGGCACTGACGACGATCTCGGTGGGCGACCAGCCGGTCGGGGTCGCGGTCGCCGCCAACGGCAACGCCTACGTGGCCAACTACGTGTCGAACGACGTGACCGTGATCAACACTGCCACGGACACCGTGGTGGGCGTGCCTATCCCCGTCGGCGCCGCCCCGGTCGGGGTGGCGGTCGCCCCCAACGGCAAGGCCTACGTCGTCAACAGTGCCTCGAACAACGTGACGGTGATCAACACCGCCACCAACACCGTGGTGGGCGTGCCTATCCCCGTCGGCATCACACCGATCGGGGTGGCGATCGCCCCCAACGGCAACGCCTACGTCACCAACCTGAGCGACAACACCGTGACCGTGATCAGCACCGCAATGGACACCGTCGTGGGCGGCCCCATCTTCGTCGGTAATTCCCCCTACGCTGTGGCGGTCGCCCCCAACGGCAACGCCTACGTCACCAACATGTCCTCGAACGACGTGACGGTGATCAACACCGCCACCAACACCGTCCTCGTCCCCAGCATCCCCGTCGGCACCGGCCCGGACGGCGTGGCGATCGCCCCCAACGGCAACGCCTATGTGTCCGCCTTCTCGTCGAACAATGTGACGGTGATCAACACCGCCACCAACACCGTCGTGGGCGCCCCCATCCCCGTCAGCACCGGCCCGACAGGGCTGGCGGTCGCCCTCAACGGCAAGGCCTACGTGGCCGACTACCAGTCGAACGACGTGACGGTGGTCGACACCAACACCAACGCAGTCGTCTGCACCCCCATCCCCGTCGGCGCCAACCCGTTCGCTGTCGCGGTCGCACCCAACGGCAAGATCTACGTCGCCAACCAGGGTTCGGACGACGTGAGCGTCATCCCGCCGTTCCCCACGCTGACCAGCATCAGCCCCAACCAGGGGTCCACCACCGGCGGAACGCCGGTGACCCTCCTCGGCACCAACCTCACCGGCGCCACTGTCACCATCGGCGGCAACCCCGCCACCGGCGTCAACGTCAACCCCGGCGGCACCGCGATCCACGCCTTCACCCCACCCGGCGCGCTCGGCCCGGCGACCGTCACCGTCACCACCGACGGCGGCTGCGCCAGCCTGGTGAACGGCTTCACCTACGTCTCGCCCAGCCACGCCACCTCGCTGACCGCGACCCCGGCGCTGGCGAAGCTGTTCCCGCCGCAGGTGTACTTCCCGTTCCTGACCGCCACGCTGAAGGACCTGGTCACCGGCCTGCCCGTGCCCGGACAGACCATCACCTTCAAAACCGGCACCCACGTCCTGGGCACCGCCACCACCAACGCCCAAGGCACCGCCAAGCTGGACGAGACGCTCACCTTCCCGCTCATCCTCGCCAACGGCGGCTACGACGCCTTCTTCGCCGGCACGGGTACCCTGCTGGCCTCCAGCGCCCACGGGGAGGTCCTGACCCCCTAGAGGTGTCTCTCGAGCTCCGTGGGCCTGCGACGCCTGGCACCGCACCTCTCAGCTAACGCTGGGAGTGCCCCACGCCGCGTTGTCGGATCGTCCCTATACGCCCAGTACGGGACGATCCTCCGCCTTGCGCGATGCACGGAACCAGCGAATCACGGCCCCCAAGTGGGTCCGTCGCTGGCGGACCGAAGGCGTGGCGGGCCTGCGCTCTGCCATCGTCGAGGCCGGTTACGGCGTCGCCGACCCGGTCGCCGCCTGATCCGAAACCGCGGGCCGGGCAGGGCGCAATCGCCCCTGCCCGGCCACGTTCACTCCCGTCATGGAAGGCTGCAGGGCCTTGCCACGACGTTCGCAGACTACAAGAAGGCGCTGGAAGAACAGTGGAATCACGGCGAGCAAGTCGACACCGAGGGCTTGCGCATGGCGCTGCGCCATTACCGGTCCTTCTTCAATCACCTGCTCGCCGAGTAAGGGGCGGTGCCTGCGCCCGGGCAACTGGCGGAATGCCGCCGGGCACCTTACGACGGGCAAGCCGATCAAGAGAAATAGGATTCCAGCGTGCCGCGACGCCGGATATCGAGTGTCGCGCAGTGGAATGAGCTCCCGAACGGCGCATAGTGCAGCAGGTCACATGGAATTGGCTCGAACCCCCATCGTTCGAGGGAGCACAGTATGTCGGTGTGATGCCGCTCGGCGATCACCCGCGCCGGAAGTAGTCCTTGAGGATCGCCCGGTAGGAGAAGGTCTCGAAATATCGGCACGGCCATGCCATCGGGGTCTCGATGATCTCGTCACCAAACCAATGACGGCTGCCGCACCCGGCTTCCCCGGGACGTGACAGGGCTCGGCTACCACGGCACGGGCGACCTGGAGCTGCAGCTGCGCACGAACCGAGACCTGGAACGTGCCCAGGACCTGTTCCGCCTCAGCTACGCCGCGGCGTAGGAGCTTCTCCTCTGGCCGAATGGGCGGAAGAGCCTTGTAGCGGCTGGACCGGCAGGTGGTGGGAGGTACTGCTGGCTAACCGAGCTGCTCCTCCTCATGCCGGAGGACTTGGTCAACGTGTTCGACCAGACACTGTTCCAGCTCGGCCAGCGTCCCGCTACGGAGTTCCACCAGTGGCAACTCCCACTCCACGCCTTCGCGGATGTTCACCATGAGCCCGCTATCGGCCGGCACGATGGCTTGCTGGAGCCAGCTGACGAAGTCGGCCGCTTCGGCGGCGGTGCAGTCCTCGATGGCTACGCCGTTCGGTTCGACTCCCATCATCCCTTCGTTGATCTCGCCGCTGGATGTGCGGAACTGGAAGGAGAGCGTCTCTCCTGTGTACTGCCCGCTCCACGACTCCACGACCGCCTCGGGCTCCTTCGCGCGCAAGGCGTCGGCGAAGGAGGGGAAGGTGAGGCCCCATCCCTGGGGAGTGCCTTCGGGCGGGCTGAAGATGAACATGGTTCGGAAGCTGTCGGCGTCTTCGCTCATTTCCCATCCTCTTCGATCGCCATCTGGGTCAGGGCACGTGCCTGGCTGTAGCAGTTGACCCCGTGGGCGACGAGCAGGGCATCCCAGTAGGGTCGGCATCGGGGTCATTGGTGGCAACCTCCACGCCACGCAACCGGTCCGCGTGGGCCGGGTACTCGATCGCCGCTTTGGGTGGTCGACGGTGCCTCCCGGCCGTGGCAGAGGAGCGTTGGAGGAGTCCGCTGCTGGCGGGTGCGCGGTCCTCTCGTAGAGAAATGTGCTGCCAGGAGCGTGGGCCCGGTCCGGCTGCTGCAAGCGTCTACCGAAGCGCCACCCGGCGCGCCGGGGGTTTCGCCCACGAGCCGGGCCAGGGAGCGTGTGGCTGCGAATTGCAAGGGCTCCGGCTCCGAGAGTTCCCTTTTCACCCAAATGAGTGGTGCAACTCGCATGATGCGCACGGGGTTTGCAGGATGCGCTGATCAGTTTCGATCGACCTCGTTGAGAATGTTGCGCACCTACTTCCCATCGTGGGTGTTCATGCGCTTAATCGCTGTCAACGCCGCGAGTTGCCCCCGTACGATCAGGAGTGCCCGGCTCCGTTTTCACGGAGGTCAACGGCGCCGGCAAGTGGATTGTGCGACTAGCGTCCGAGACGGCACGAAAGAGGACCCCGAGGCTGACGTCAACCAACTCGAGGCCCTCTCCCTCGTGCCTTCTCAACAACGCACCGAGGAGCGCGAACATTGATTCAGCACGTCGTCCGCCGGAAGCTCGCAGGTATCCTTCCAGCAGCGCCAGAGATTAGCATTCCGCTGTCCGCCGTCGTACAAACCGGGATTTCGAGCGTTCTTCTGCTGACGCTCCGGTTCAGTTCTGTTCTGCTCATCGGCGTTCTCGCGGCTGCTGCGGTCCGCCAGCAGCCTCTTTCGGTGGAAGTCCTCGTCGGCATGGTGGCCGCCGCTGTCTCCGACCGCAGCTGCATCGTCTATCTGAAGGTACGCCGCCGCACTGTCTGAGGGCCGTCGCTGCGGAAACTTCGCCCTCGCCCGCCATTTGCGGGCGAGGGCCTACCCGCCGGCACCTCCTTCCGGCGTCCCTGAGCGGCGGCCCGCAGCCGTAGTGCTGTTGCGCATTGGCCCTAACGCCGGCTGCCCGCCTCTGCCCTTCCTTGCCCAATCCTCAACTCAGTGAGGAGGAGCGTCATGCTGATGCGCAACAGTCCATGCGGGCGGCGCGCTGACGCCGAACTCGACGACCGGCGCGGCCCCTCCGATCCCCGCCACTGCCGAGGCGGCTGCCGGTCTCCTACTCCGCCTTCTGTCGCGATCAGTGGGCCGTCTACCAGAGCTTCTCCGCTGTCACGGTGGGATCCGCCCGCATCGGCACCACCGTCGCCCGGGCCGTGCTGCACGAGCTCGGCGATCGGTGGGACGCCGCACTGCGCACTTGCTCTCCAGCGGCATACGCCTGGAATCTTCTCTCCCGCCGAGTCGGCGAGCGCCGCACCGAGAGCGGACTGCATCGCCTGCTCGATCGCAACGAGGCCGACGCACTGGTTCTGCGGTACAAGCTCGGCCTCTCGCCCCTGGAGGCCGGCCATGCGATGGGCATGACGCCGGCCAACTTCGAGATGCTCCGACACCGTGCCCTGCTGGCACTGCTCCCCAGCCGCGCCTGGTGAATATGCTGCTGGCGAATGCCCTGGTCAGAGGCGCAATGTGCGCCGGAGCTCGATGAGCTACACCGCTGCTTGAAATGCCATCAAATGGCATGCCTCGTTGGGGGAGGCGGGTAGCCCTGGCTCAACTGGCCCTCTTAGCATGGGGCCTCTGCTGTCGGAGACACGCAGCGTCTACGGGGACGTGTGCGCCCGAGAGTGTGGGGAGCGGCTCATCATCGATCTCAGCAAGCCCAGCGTTGCCAGAATGTACGACCACCTTCTCGGCGGCACGGACAACTACCAAGTCGACCGGGACGCCTGTGCGGAATTACTCCGCCTCGCCCCCAGCACCCGTGAACTCGCCCTGGTCAACCGCGCGTTTCTGGTGAGAGCCGTGCGCTACCTCGCACAGGAGCACGGGGTACGCCGATTCCTCGACCACGGATCGGGGCTGCCGACACGGCCCAACGTGCACCAGGTCGCCCAGGAGGTCGATCCCACCAGCGAGGTTGTGTACATCGACAACGACCCTGTCGTCCTGGCCCACGGGGAGATGATGTTGGCGGAGGACCCGACCACGACGGCCGTCCTGGAAGCCGACATGCGCAACACCACCGGCATCTTCAACAGCCGCGCGGTCCGGCGACTGCTGCGCGACGACAAGCCGGTCGCGGCCCTCTTCGTCTCGGTCCTTCACTGCATTCCCGACAAGGACGACCCCTGGTGCCTCGTGCGGAACGTTGTCGAGCAGCTACCGCGTGGCAGCTATCTGGTCATTTCTCAGCTCGCCAGTGACGACGCGGAACTCCGCGATAGCATCACCGACTTCATGTGCGAGATCACCGATGACTCCTGGGGGCAGGTCCGATCGAAGAGCGAGGTCCAGCGCTTCTTCGAGGGCCTGGACTTCTTGGAGGAATCCGAGCCGGTCGAAGTCTCGCGCTGGCACCCCGACAGCGACATCGCGCCCCGGCAGCGGTCTGAGGAGTGGATCGAGTACGGTGGCGTCGCCCGCATCGGGTGACGTGCAGATTACTTGGGTGCCCCGCTGACGAGCTGGTCGATGTAGTGCTGGATGCGCTCCATTGTTGCTGTCTTGGGCAAAGCCTGCTGCCACCAGTAGTCCATCGACGCCATGAACGTCTCGATCTGCCCCATGTCGGTGAGGAGTTCGCCGCTGACGTTCTTGTTCTCCAGGTAGACCGAACGGTTCTCCGCGCCCTCCCAGGGCTTGAACAGGGTTATCGCCGGGTGCAGCGGCGAGCCCTTCCGCAGCGCGCTTCCGGGCAGGATCCGGATGTGCACGTTCGGCTTGTTCTCCGCCACGTTCAACAGGTACCTCAGCTGCTCCCGCATGACCATGACGCCGCCCAACTGCTTGTCCAGTACCCATTCCGCGATCAGGGCCCGGAAGAGGGGGGCTTGTGGCTGGTCGAGGAGATGCTGCCGGCGCATCCGCATCTGCAGGCGGCGCTCGATGGCTGCGAAAGCCTCGCGCCGCTTCTCGGGGTCGACCTGCGCTTGGGCGTAGTCGTCCATCAAGGCCCGGGCGTAGCCCGCGGTCTGAAGCATCCCGGGGACGTTGTTCTCCTGGTACACCTGGACCACCTTCGAGGTGGATTCCAGCGCGAACAGGGATGTCAGGGTGTGGTCTGCGACGTCGGAGAACGCGGACCACCAGCGCTGGTCCGCACGCCACTGCAAGAGCGCCTCGGCGTCCCGGAAGACGTCCTCCGGTGCCTCGTAGAAGCGCAGGAGCGCGGTGACGTTCTCCGGCTTGAGCGGGGTATTGGCGTTCTCGTAGCGACTGAGCGTGGAGATCGAATTGAACTCCGGAACCGCCTCGACGACCTCGCGCTGATCGAGCTTCTTCTCGTCGCGCAGGTGCCGCAGCAGGGCGCCGACGAGCTTGGCCGCCGCCTCCGGGGTAGACGGGGGCGCTTGCCCATGTCCACCCACCAAAGCCAAAATTCGACCTGACATGAACACTCCTAGCGCGGACAGGTACCTCCCGCCCGCGCCAGGAAATAGCACTCCGTTGGCCAAAGGCAAACCTTGGCCGATGACTTTCAGACAGTCATGCTGTCGAAATCGCCGTTCAGGACCCCGCCGAAGAATGCCACAATCTCGTCGCGCGTGAACACGAGTGCGGGGCCGTCGGGGAATCGCGAGTTCTGCATCGCGATCTCGTTTTCACCGACCCTCGCAACCTCCACGCAAGAGTTGAGCGCGTCACACGCGGACGCCTTCACCCAAGCTGCGCCCGGCACCGAACCGGACGCCATGCCGTTGTGTACCCCGATCATCGTGAACCCGCCTTCCCATTGCTGACGTTGCCAGTCAGCCGCGATCGGACGCTGCCGGCCTCCCCCGTTCCGTCACTCACTCCATCCCGTTTTCGCGCCGCCATGCAATTTGCATGAGCTGTGAGAACGGATGAAATCCTAGAGGGAGATCGCCGCGTCCGGCGTCCCTCGAATGGGTGTTCTCGGAAAGATGGAAAGCATTAGTATGCCTACTGGCGGGTCAAGGTGATGCACTCCGAAATGGCTGAAGACCGCCTCATGTATTCGGAGCCCTGTGAATGGTTGTGCGCTCCCATGGAATTTTTTGCAGGGCTTCCTCGCCTTCACCGGTATCGCTGCGGCTCTCATCTGCTACCGCCGACTCTCCACTTGACCACCGCTCCGGGCCGAGTGCGCGTGAAGGAGGATGATCTCCGTGAGCGAAGAGAGCGAGTACGAAGTCGTAGCCCGTCTGTGGCAGGAACACCTGGATGCGAAGTTCCCCGCCGGACTGCGCGGCGCGGAACTGGACGGCAGCGACCTGGTGATGCTGGACGCGGACATCGCCGGCTGCGTGACGACCTGGCGCAGCAACGGAGGGGTCCTCGACGCGAAGCGCCTCCGGATACTGCGCGACTGCATCAGTGAACTCGACACGGTCCTGCCCCTCCTCATGGACGAGGAAGAGCTTCGCTACTACAAGCGCTTGCACCGACTGGCGACGATCACCTCGCAGGTCGACCCGCGCCTCACCAAAGACACGAGGTCTTAGAGGAGCTAACAGAAAGCCTCTGTGTGGCCATGCCTCGGTCTGCGATGGCTCGTTGGGTAGGTCATGGGGAAGGGGAAGCGTCCGCCGTGGGTGGTAACGGATGACTTGTGGGGGCGGTTCGAGCCTCTGTTGCCAGTGCGTGAGCGCAGATCCCGCAACGCTGGGCGTCTGCCGTTGGACGACCGGCGGTGTCTGCAGGGGATTCTGTTCGTGCTGCATACCGGTATCCAATGGGAGTGGCTGCCGCAGGAGCTCGGCTTCGGCTCAGGGATGACGTGCTGGCGCCGGCTGCGGGACTGGAACGAGGCTGGGGTGTGGGACAGGCTCCACCAGGTGTTGCTGACCGAGCTGCATCAGGCGGGGAAGCTGGACTGGTCGCGGGCGGTGATCGACGGCTCGCACCGGCAGGCCCGTCGGGGCGGCCCAAAACCGGCCCGAGCCCGGTCGACCGTTCCAGACCGGGCTCGAAGCACCACGTGATCACTGATGCCCATGGCACCCCGCTGGCTGTCAGGCTCACCGGCGGCAACCGGCACGATGTCACCCAGCTGCTACCCCTGCTCGACGCGATACCCCACGTCAAGGGACGCACCGGCAGACCTCGTCACCGGCCGCGGCAACTGTTCGCCGACCGCGGCTACGACTTCGACAAGTACCGCCGCCTGCTGTGGAAACGTGGGATCAAGCCGGTCATCGCGCGACGCGGCATGCCGCATGGTTCCGGACTCGGCACCGTCCGCTGGGTCGTTGAGCGCACGAACGCCTGGATCCATGGCTTCCGTCGACTGCGGATCCGTTGGGAGATCCGCGACGACATCCACGAAGCCTTCCTCAAACTGGCCTGCTGCGTGATCACCTACCGACGCGTCCAAGCATTCTGTTAGCTCCTCTTAGACAGCGACTCACCAAGTGAAGCTCGTCGGCCAGGTGCTCAACGACGTAGTCACGGACGTCGTCCCGCACCGCGTCGGCGTCCCAAGAAGCCCGGCACAGCAGGTGCTGCATGCCGTGCGGGGTGACTTCCCTGGCCCATTCGGCGATCGTCCAGCAGTTCTTGCGGGGCAGGTCGGAGAGCAGCCCCGCACCAACCGCCCAGCCCGCCGCCGTGGTTCGACCCGCGCGAAGCGGCCCGCGATCCGTGCCATCAGGGCCTCGAAGCTCGCCCGCCAGCGAGCGGGATCTATGCGGTGCCCTGCGGCCACCATCTCCTCGACAGTCCACACAACTCACGATGATCAACGGTGGCGGCAGCCGTGCCCACACCCGCCCCTCCAGCGCTATCGGGTGGCCGTCGCCGAAGTGGTGAGGCGGGGTAGCCGACCGCCAGCAGCACGGATAGCGTCACCGTATGGACCAGGATGAACGGCTGCTTCACGCCTCGTCTTTCGGCGCGGCGGCCGACGCATACGCCGAGCACCGTCCGGACTACGCGCAGGCCGCGGTGCGTTGGGCGCTCAAGCTCGCGCCCGGCCCGCGCGTGCTCGACCTCGGCGCCGGAACCGGCAAGCTGACCGCCACGCTGGTCGCGCTGGGTGTCGACGTCATTGCGGTCGAGCCCGACCCGGCGATGCTGACCGAGCTGCGCCGCTCGCTGCCGGCTGTCCGTGCCCTGCCGGGTAGTGCCGAGGCGATCCCGCTGCCGGACTCATCCGTCGATGCCGTGCTGGCCGGCAACGCCATGCATTGGTTCGACATGGCCGTCGCGGGATCCGAGATCGCCAGGGTCCTCGCACCAAGCGGCATCCTGGCCGGCCTGTGGAACGTCATGGACGACCGGGTCGAGTGGGTTTCCGCGCTCGCGCGGGTCAGCGGGAGCGCGGCCATCGGCCCGCGCGACACGCCCGCCAGCTGGCGCGCCGAGACGGCAAACATGCATCTTCCAAAGACTGGCGTGGCCGCCCGGTTCGGCTCACCGGAGCAGGCCGAGTTCCCGCATGGGCAGCGCCGCACCGCCGGCTCTCTCGTCGCGACCATCGCGACGCGCGCGGGGGTGCTGGTCATGCCAGAACAGGAACAAGAGGCCACGCTGGGCCGGATCCGCGCTTTCCTCGCGAGTAGGCCGGAGACCGCCCACTGCGAGTTCACCCTCCCGATGCTGACCGGCGTGCTGCGCGTCCGGCGACTGTGAAGCATCACGTCGGCAACGATCGATGAAACGCCGCACACCGCCTTACAAGGACGGCTCAGCCGCAGCCTCGTCTGGCGCTGACAATCGGTCCACATCGCTCGGAGAGCGGCAGCGATGACCAACGCCAACTCGCGTGCCCGCTCGCCACTTGAGGCGCCCAGACAGATGACAACCACCCCTAAAAGTGCCATGCACCACTGACACTCTCACCCCACCAGCAAGATCACGATCTACAGCTGGAGTACTAACCCCTTCGCCGGGTGCTCGGCTCGGTGAAGACACGGCGCCCTCGGTGACAGGCTCACCGACGAGCGGATACGCCGACCGACCTTCACTGACAGAGTCGCGTGTGACTCAAGGGCGGATGCTTCAACGCCACGGCCCTCCCTCGCCGGTCGTGGTCCCGACCTGCGACGCCCCATGGGGTGACGTACTGGGGGAGAGGCGTTCTGTGGTCTTTTGCCGCAGACGGCGCCACGCACGCTGAAGGACACGCACGCGCTGCCATTTCACCTCTGGGTCAGTCGACGGCCTTCAAGTCGCCCAGTGCGTCACCGAGGTTGAGTTCGGTGCGGCCACGGGTCTGGAAGCCCCGCTCGAACAGCTCCGTCGTGCGTTGCTGCGTGGCCTCACCCCGTACGAGCTGCTGGAACATGGCAGCATCCGCGCGTACGTCGGCCGGAGTTGGCAGGCTGATGGCGTTGATGGCTGCTTTGGCCACGATCAGCGCATCGCGGGGGAAGTCCCCGATGCGCGCGGCAATGCCGGCGACGAACTCGTCCAGCTCGGCGTCGGGCACCGCGCGGTTGATCCATCCGTAGCGTTCGGCAAGTTCGGCATCGAAGTCGGCCGACGTCAGTACGGCTTCGAGCGCTCGGCCCCGCCCCAGCAGCCGGGTGAGGTGCTGGATGGCGCCCGCGCCGGGTGGGGTGCCGATGCCGACTTCGGGCTGGCCCAGGACAGCGTTCTCCCGGGAGGCGAAGCGCATGTCGCAGGCGAGGAGGAACTCGCTGCCCGCCCCTCGTGCACGGCCGCGCAGCTTGGCGATAGTGACGGCCGGGATCTCGCTGAGCTTGCGGAACAGCATCCCCAGGGAGGCGTCGCCCGGACCCCCGGCTTTCGCGGCTTCAGCGGTGTATTCGGGCACTTTTGTCAGGTCGACGTGCGGGAAGAAGAAGTCGGGGTCCGCGCTGTCGAAGACCACCACCCGTGCACTCGCCGGCCGGGAAACCTCCTCCAGCAGCCCGACCAGGTCTCGCACGACCTCGGGACCGATGAGGTTGATCGGCGGGGCGTTGAAGGTGGCGAACAGGACGTTGCCGTCCAACCTGGTGCTGGCGCTGATGGTCTCGTATGGGGCGGTCATGTTCTCCTCCTCGCCGCGCTCAACACGGCCCGGTGCCAATCCCGGCTGTCAGAGCTGGTGCTCCTCCAGCCACAGCACGACCGCACGGCGATCTCCTTCCAGCGCTGTGCACGATCAGGGAGTGGCCTCGACACGACCCGGCGCCGACACCCCTTCCAGTCTCTCCTCGATCACCCACGGGCGCCCACGCAGCCTCCTAGCGCCGCCGTTTTCCCGGGCCTGGTGCGCGGGGCACCTCGCACCGGGCGATGGAGGCAGCAGGGGTGGGGTCAGCCGGGAACGATCAGGTTGAACCGTTCGCCCGACAGCCGAGGCCACCCGCCGGATGGTGCCCCAGCCGGGCGGCCGCCCGGCGGGCGCGGCGCCCGGCCGATGGCGGGGGACCCGTACCCGTAGCGTCCCGGGACTGATCCGGCACCGCACGGGAGTCGGCAGGGTGACGGCTTCACCGTCCAGCCCGACGGGGACGACCGGGACGTCGGCTTCGACGACGACCTCTTCAGAGGTGGCCAGATTGGTCAGGCCGTGCGTCTGCCCATCTCGCAGCCGGGCGGCGGTCTCGGCGGGCGTCTCCGCCCTGGCGGCCAGTACTCCCAGGAGCCCGGAGTCCAGTTGCGCACGCTTGCCGAGCCCGGCCGGGTCATCGGCCCGGTAGGGGTTGTTGCTCACCAGTACGGCATCAGGCCGGTCAACGGTGAGCAGCCCGGCGCGTACCACCAGCTCCGGGCCCTTGTGGCGGGCCAGGAATTCCGGGAGGATCCGCGCCGTCGTGCCGATCTTGTCGTCCCGATAGGCCGGGTCCTGTACCAGGGCGGCATAGGCACCGAACGACACGTTGTTGACGAAGACCCGCTCGCCTGCGAACCCGAGGTCCACGCGCAGTTCGACGCCGTCTGTGAGGGCCTCTAGTGCGGCTGAAGGGTCGTCACGGTCCAGGCCGAGGTCCATCGCGAAGTGGTTGCGGGTACCGGCCGGAATGACCACGAAGGGAACACCGTTCTTCGCGGCCACGCCGGCGACAAGTGCCTGCGTGCCGTCTCCGGCGGCCACCCCCAGCAGATCCGCACCGTCATCCACCGCGCGCCGGGCGACAGTCGCGAGGTCCTGGGGCCGGGAAGGATCGAGCAGGAGAACCTGAGCCCCCAACGCACGGGCCTTTTCCGCGATCCGGAACCGGCTCGCCTTCCCTCCTCCCGAACGGGGATTCACGATCAGATACGGCCGCCGTGCAGCGGCCACCGGTCGGAACGTGTTCTCGGCCATGACAGTACTCATGGGTGGGGGGTGATGACGGCGCGTCCTTGGATCTTGCCGTCGTGCAGGAGCTGGTATGCCTCGTTGGCGCGTTCCAAGGGGAAGTGCTCGAGCAGCATCTTGATTTTTTGCTGCTGGGCGAGGGTGATCACTTCCATCAGTTCGGGAAGGGAGCCCCAGTAGGGCGAGGCGACCGAGCACTCGTGCGGCGGGTTCGAGAAGTTGACGGGCAGGGCTCCGCCGCCGAGACCGACGATGGTCAGGTGGCCGAGCACCGTGGCCACCTGAGCAGCCATGCGCAGAGTCGGGTCTATGCCGACCATGTCGAGCACGAGCTGAGCGCCCTGTTGCCCCGTCATGTCCTTGATGCGCGTGACCGCGTCCTCGCCTGAGAGCAGCGCCTCGTCCGCGCCCATGTGCTTGGCGGTTTCCAGCTTGCCGGCATCGGTGTCCACGGCGACGACGGTGGTCGCCGCGCTGAGCGCTCGCACCATCTGGATGGCCATCTGGCCCAGACCGCCCACCCCGATCACCACCGCGGTCGAGCCCGCCCCCAGCAGGTGCACCGATCGCTTGACGGCGTGATAGCTGGTCAGTCCCGCGTCGGTGAGCGGGGCGGCCTGGCGGGGGTCGAGGGTGCCCAGCGGAATCAGGAATCGCGCCGTCGGAACCAGCAGGTACTCAGCCATTCCGCCGTCGTGACCGCCTCCCAGGCCCCCGCCCTGACCACTGACCTTCTGGCAGTAATTCTCCTGGCCCTCCCGGCAGTTGGCGCACATCCCACAGCCCCAGGGACCGTAGACCATCACAGGGTCTCCGGGCGCGAACCCGGTGACACCCGGTCCCAGCGTCTCCACCCATCCCGCATTCTCATGGCCGAGTGTGAAGGGCAGTTCCGTGGCGAATCCGGGTGGTGGTCCGGGTGCCTCCATGATGTGCAGATCTGAGTGGCACGCGCCGGCACCCCCGACCTTCACCAGGACCTGTCCCGGCCCGGGCTCGGGCGCCGGAACCTCGCGCAGCTCGGGCGGTTGCTGCCATCCGACCAGTTGAAAAGCCCGCATAGCGATCCTTTACACATGCCGAGTCAGTCGCGGATCCCGTCGATGTCGACCAGGACGTGGCGCGGGCCGCGGAAAATCTGGTTGTGGCGGTACGGCGGTGGGTCCTCTACGAGCCGGGGGTTTTCCACCCGGCGGAGGAACTCGCCGACCGCGACTTGGACTTCGAGCCGCGCGAGCGGAGCGCCGAAGCAGAAGTGGATGCCCTGGCTGAACCCGAGGTGCTGGTTGTCCCGGCGTTCGAGGTCAAGCTCGTAGGGGTTGGCGAACCGCTTCGGGTCGCGGTTCGCCGAGCCGTATGCCAGGAAGATCGGCGCGCCCTTCGGGATGGTGGTGCCTGCGATGTCGATGTCTTCCACGGCGGAGCGGGTGTGCCAGAACTGGACCGACGACTCGAAGCGCAGCAACTCCTCGACCCCGGGCACGATCAACTCGGGCCGGCGGCGCAGCTTCTCGAGCGCGTCGGGGTGCCGCAGCAGGGTGAGCACGCTGTGGGCGATGAGATTGACCGTGGTTTCATGCCCGGCGAAGATCAGGAGCAAGGCATTGCTCACGAGCACACCCTTGGACATCCCTGTCTCCGGGCCGTCCTCGTTCACCATCGCCGAGAGCATGCCCGGGCCGGGCTGCTGGGCGTACCGGTCGAGCAGCTCAGCTGCGAACTGCCCGAACTCCTCCACGGCCTGGCGGCCCCCGGCCAGTCGGCTCTGTATCTCCTCGGAGGCAGCCTCGGGGCCGAAATCCAAAGAGTCCAGTGCCGTCTCGATCCAGCTGTGGAAGCGTGGCTCGTCTTCCAGTGGCACGCCCAGGACCTTGCAGATCACGGTCACCGGCAGGGGGTAGGCGAACTCGTCGACGGCATCGATCCGGGTCTTGCCCTGCATGTTGTCCAGGAGGCCGTCCACGATGCGGCGGATCTCGGGTTCCAGGTCGGAGATCAGGTGAGGGGAATGGGGCGGGCCGACGAAATGCGGCATCATCATCCGGCGATCTCGATCGTGCTCGGGTGGATCCTGGGTGATGATGTTCGGCTCCAAAGAGACGACCGTCTCCGTGATCGGCTCGGCCTCGGCCGAGCCCTCGGCCGGGGCCGGGGCCGGGTCGGGGAGCTTCCTGACATCCGAACTGACCCGGGGGTCGTGCAGCAGCGCGACGATCTCTTGGTAGGTGCTGACGACGTAGGTGCCGTCCGGCTGCCGCGCCACCGGTGTCTTGCGGAGTTCCTCGTAGAACGGGTACGGATTGGCGCGGTTGGCGTAGCGGAGGGCCTGCTGCCAGGGGGTTTCCTCGACCACGAGGCTTCCCTCCTTCTTTCTGTCGGTGCTGTCCGCTTGCACGCCCTTTCGGGCGGGCGCGTCAACGAGGGCGAGGCCGGAACTCGGCCGCCCGCTCGCTCGGGTCGTGGCCGGTCAGGACGACGTCGGGGAGCGCCGTCGGGACGCCGGGTTGCGGGAACTCGGCCGGGATCGGCTTCATGTCGGGGGGCTGGTCCCAGCCCGGCGGCGGAGGCGGGAACGGGCCCGAGTGCTCGATCAGCTTCCCGTAGTACTCCAGCCACTTGCCGTGATCGAACGTGACGGCGGCGACGATGCGGCCCCGGCGACCGTAGGCGGCGGCGAAGCGGCGCTCCTTGACGGACCCTTGTGTGAAGACGATCTCGTCGCCGAATGGAGGCACGCCGACGGACTTGATGTTGAGGCCGAACTGACCGGACCAGAAGCCGGGCAGCAACAGATGCGGGCGATAGTGGGGCTCGAAGTTCACCATGTTGTGGGCCGCGGCCTCGGCGCCGAGAACGGCATTGTCCCAGTGCTCCATCGCGAGGAACTGGTACTCGTACAGCACGTGCGGCGAGCGCGCCACGTCCCCGGCCACGTAAATGCTGTCGGTGACCACGCCGTTGATGTCGAAGGCGCGACCGCCGGCGTCGCAACCGACGCCCCAGAAACCGGACGCCAGCCCGGCGCCCTCCAGCCATTCCACGTTGCGGATCGACCCCAGCGAGGCCACCACCACGTCGGCGTCGACGGTGGTTCCGTCCGAGAGATGAGCACGCCGCACGTGTCCGCCGGAGTCGCCCTCCAGTGACGACACGCCCAGCCCGCAGCGCAGGTCCACGCCGTGGTCGCGCTGGATCTCCGCGGCGATCTCACCGATCACCCCGCCGAGCGCGCCGACCAGCGGCGCCGAGCCCCGCTCGACGACGGTCACCGGGAGATCGAGTTCCCGGCAGACGGAGGTCACCTCCGAGCCGATGAACCCGGCGCCGATGACCACGACCCGCGACGGCGGCGCGGCCAGCGCCTTTTGCAGCTGTGCGGCATCATCACGCGAGCGCAGCGAGTAGACCCCGTCCAGGGCGGCCTCGTCCGGGTTCGGCCACTGTCGCGCGCGGGTGCCCGTGGCGATCAGCAACCGGTCGTACGGGATCTGCTCGCCGTCCGCCAGGCGCACCTGCTTGGCGGCCCGGTCCAACCCGGTGGCGGTCACCCCGAGCCGCCACTGCGCATTCACCTCTCGCAGGCGGGGCAGCGTGGTGTGGTCGGCCGGCACCCAGCCTTTGAGCACCTGTTTGGACAGCGGGGGACGGTCGTAGGGCTCGTCCGGCTCGTCCCCGATGATGGTCAAAGACCCGGTGAAGCCCTCCTCACGCAGGGCCTCGGCGGCCCGCAGTCCGGCCAGGGACGCACCGACGATGACGATCCGGCCGTTGGCTCTGAACTTGCGCACAAGCTCTGCGACCGTTGCCGGCACGGTCATGACGTCGCGCTCCCCTTCGCGCCGTCCAAGCGGTCGATCACGATCGCCTGCACCGGACACGCCGCAGCGGCTCGCTCAACCTGCAGGCGCCGCTCGTCATCGGGATTCGGCTCGTAGGTGAGCGCCTCCTGGCCGGTCAATCTGAAGACCTCGTGCGCCAAATACACGCATTGTGCGTATCCCTGGCACCGATTCAGGTCCACGGCGATTCGCATGGGCAGACTCCTTCCGATCGCCGCCCAGCTGGACAGCCCACCCGTCGCCCCCGCCGACGCCACCGGCTGAGCACCCGCATGTTCGATCTTCTTCGCCACGGCGGTAGCTTCGCGGTGACGCTTACTGCTGGTGAGCGTCACGGTCTGAAGGTCGCGGTACACATCCGATGGCGTTGGCATCAAGCTTTGCCCGGCCGTTACCCCCTAAAAAAATGGTCCCCCTGTCTTCCGACGCCCGCAAATGCGCTGTTACGGAAAACATCTCTCAGGGCAGCTGTAGTTCTTGATCACTGACCGGTTCGTGCAGGTCCGGGGGCTTCCGGAGTGCCTGCCCGCATGGGAGCGGCCACCGTGATCAGGAGCGTTCGTGGAGGCAATACGGCCCCGGCCGACCGAGCCGGCTGAAGCCGCTGATACTCGGCGCACCAGCCGAGCCAGGACAGCACCGCCGCCCAGCGGTCCAGGTGTTGACCGCCGCGGTGCCCCAGAGCAGTTCCAGAGCCTCGCCGACCTCGCGTAATGGAAAGGATGCGGAGTGTGGCAGGTCACCCCAGGGCGCGGTCGAGATTGAAGGCGGCGCTGATCAGGGCAAGGTGGGTGAAAGCCTGGGGGAAGTTGCCCTGTTGCTCTCCGGTGTGGCTGATCTCTTCTGCGTACAGGCCGAGGTGGTTGGCGTAGGTGAGCATCTTCTCGAAGGCCAGGCGGGCTTCGTTCAGGCGCCCGGCGCGTGTGAGGGCCTCGACGTACCAGAAGGAACAGATTGAGAAGGTGCCCTCCTCACCTTCCAGACCGTCCGGGCTGGCCTTGGGGTCGTAGCGCCAGACCAGGGAGTCGGAGACCAGTTCGTCACCAAGGGTGTCGAGGGTCGACAGCCATACGGGGTCGCTGGGAGAGACGAACTTGGTCAGCGGCATCATCAGCACCGCGGCGTCCAGCACATCGCCGTCCTCGTGCTGGACGAACGCCTGCCGGTCGGGCGACCAGCCCTTGTCCATGATCCGCCAGTAGATCGCGTCCCGGATCGGCCCCCAGCGGCCGAGCTCGGCGGGGAGGCTGCGGTGCCGGGCGATGCGGATGGCGCGATCGATGGCCACCCAGCACATCAGGTGGGAGTAGAGGAACTTCTTGCGCCCGCCACGGGTCTCCCACACACCCTCGTCCGGCTGGTCCCAGTGCTCACAGACCCAGTCCACCAGTGCGCACACCGCGCGCCAGTGGCCGCTGGAGATGGGCCGGCACCACTTGTCGTACAGATAGACGGAGTCGAGCAGGGCGCCGTAGATGTCGAGCTGCAGCTGGGTGGCCGCGCCGTTGCCGACCCGCACAGGCGACGAGCCCTGGTAACCCTCCAGGTGGGACAGCTCGCGTTCGGGCAACTCGGTGCGTCCGTCGATGCCGTACATGACCTGCAACGGGCCGGACGATCCGTTGCCGCGCCGGTCGGTGTACCGGGTGAGGAAGCCCATGAACGCCTCGGCCTCCTCGGTGAAGCCGAGCCTGAGCAGGGCGTAGACGGCGAACGCGGCGTCGCGCACCCACACGTAGCGGTAGTCCCAGTTGCGGCCGCCGCCGACCTGCTCGGGCAGGCTGGTGGTGGGGGCTGCCACGATCGCGCCGGTGGGGGCGTAGGTGAGCAGCTTGAGGGTGAGGGCGGAGCGGTGCACCATCTCCCGCCATCGGCCGCGGTAGCGCGACTGGTTCAGCCAGCGCCGCCAGAAAGCGACCGTGGCGGTGAACTCCCGCTCAGCCTCGGCGAGCGGGCAGCGGCGCGGCGGAGCCTCGCTGCTGACCTGCTCCAGTACGAAGACCGTGGTATCGCCCTGGGAGAGTTCGAACTCCGTCCACACGTCCTTTTCGTCGTACTCCAGCGGCACCGTGGCGGTCAGCGTCAGCGACAGCTCCTCGGAGGCGAACAGGGCGGCCCGGTCCAGCATCCTTACGGTGTGCGGGTGGGCGCCGTAGCCGAACCGGGGAGCCACCCGAGCCCGGAACGGAATCGTTCCGCGGACGCACACCACCCGCCGGATCAGCCGGTCGCGGTTGGATGCGCCGGAGTCCGCCACGGGCATGAAGTCCTGGATCTCCCCGAGCCCGTCCTCGGTGAAGAAGCGGGTGATCAGCACATTGGTGTCCGGGAAGTAGAACTGTTTGGTGCCGGCCGGCACGGTGGCAGCCAGCTCGAATGCCCCGCCCCGGTCCGCGTCCAGGATGGCTGCGAAGACACTCGGGGAGTCGAAGGAGGGGCAGCAGTACCAGTCGATGGTGCCGTCGGTGCCCACCAGCGCCACCGTGCGCAGATTCCCGATCAAGCCGTGCTCAGCGATCGGCAGATACCGGGCGGACTTGTGCTGTGCCGGTGATCCAGTCATCGCAGCACCCTCCCTTTGCTCCCGCCTCTCCTGCTCGGGCCCTTGCGATCGCACCATCCGGTGAAGATTTGACCTGCTCGGTCAGTTCGCGGTGGGCATCGCGGCACTCCTCGACCGCGGCATCCATGATCGCGAAGCCGAGGGCCCGCCGGCGGATCGGTTGCGGCCTTCCGCTTCGACACCTCGGATCGAGGGTCGGGGGATAACCACGTCCCTGTACCTCCAGTGTCCTACAAACGCCGGAGCAGGTGTCTTTTGCGCCCTGGCCGGTCCCAGGCGTTGTGGGAATCCCAGCCGGCGTTCGTGCCGATCTTCCTCAGCCCCCAGCACCCACCCACGCCACTGAAAACGCAAGATCGAACTGCACGGAGCTGGCTCCCACCCGGCACCGCAATCCTTCATCCCGCAGCTCGGCACCACAGACGAAGGCAACAATCGTCATCAACGGACACCGAAGACCTTTCGCGGAAACAATCTTGCTCTCCTATGTGTTGCGGACTGCAGAGTCGAGGAGGGGGAGGTGTCGGGCCTGAAGCTGTTCAACACGAAGGGCGGCGTGACTGAGGTCGTGCCGCGTCTTGCTGAGGTCGTCGACGCTCAGGTCCCACACGATCGCGCCCTTCGCATCGGCCAGGGCCTGGAGCCGGGTGAGAACCTGGTGCCAGGTGCCGTTTCGCTGCCACCGGCGAAACAGGTCGTAGATCCGGCCCCACGGCCCGTACTCGACGGGCACGTCCCGTCATGGCACCCCGGTGCGGACCCGGAACCGTATGCCGTCAATCAGCTGCCGCCGGGACCAGACTCGCCCCAGCCCTCATGCAACTCGCCGGCCGCTGGAACTGGTGGACACCGACGCTACGCCGACTGAGATGATCACCCTCCGATGTGGAGGGCGTCGATACGCGTTCGACGTCTGCCTTGGGGTGTGGTTATCCGTGATGCCGTGCGTGCTTGCAACGGATGTGTCAGCTTCAACAGGCCGCCGGTGAGGGCTTCAAGGTGAGCGTCCGTGTTGGCTACACCCGCTCGTACCCGACGTCGGTGTTCGTGCTGCTTGCGGCAAGTTAGCGAAGGGTGTTGCGTTCGTGACGGTCACCAGTCAGGGACCAACGAAGGGTGCTGTAAACCCAGTTGGGGCAAATGCAACGGGCGTCGAGGCTGGCGATATCCACGCCGTCCAACTCCGGGCAGTCTGGAGGCGGTTCGCAATGGCGAGGGAAGTTGTACTGTTGTGCGACAACTGGCATCGGTCTCGACTCCGGACGCCGCTGAGGTCTGGACCATGGCGTGCCGCATGACCCCGGGGAGTCGGCCCGTTCCCGGCGTAGCGCCGCCGATGCTGACTTTGCGCTGACTTGCTGACCTGAAAAAGCCCTCTGACCTGCAACGATGCCTTGTTGTGCCTCTTCGGCTTCCATTGGCACCGGGTTAGCGGCGGTGTTGTGGGGGTAGCGGGTTGGCCAGTATCTTTGCAGCTCAGAGGTGGTACAGGTCGGATCGGTGCATGTGCATGTGTCGCCACCTGTAATCACCTCCAGCAGGCTGCATGCTGACTTAGCTGACGCCGTGTCAGGCGAACCTGACGGTATTTCATGGCTTTCTTCGTATGACGTGGATTGGGGAGCGGATGGCCCTCGGGTGTCGAGCGGATCTGCGGGATCGTTCGGAGTCGGCTTGTGTCAGGGCTCGAGGGTGACCTGGACGGTGATGGTCTGGCCGCCGCGTTGGACGGTGGACGGTGGCACCGACGCGGTAAGGCGGCCGGTGGGTCATCGCCGTCGGTGACGGGGCGTTGGGTAAGCAACGGGGCTTCACGGGCCGGTGTCCCAGATCTCGGGTCCTGCTCCGCGTCACTTGATCATCGGGTCGTTCAGCCGCACTTCTTCGGGGTCCAGGCCGGCTCGGCGCAGGAGTTCCAGCAGGTCGGCCACGTCATAGGCGACGCCGAGGGGTCTGGCATCCACATGGAGGCGCCGGCCGCCATCCACGGACGGTGGGTGCACCACGATGTGGGGTCCGAGCCGGTCGGTCATGGGCCCAGCTTGCCGCCCTTCGGCGTCGTGCGCCCGCTGGCGTACTCCCGTGATGCTCAGTGCGGAGTATGCGCGGCCCTGCCTCGCATATGCGCGGTTGAGTCATTCTTGGCATGTGCCTGATGTAGAGGTCGCTCGGTCGCCGAAATGAACCGAACACGGGTATGGACACCGGCCCGAAGGGGATGTGGAGTCTCGTGATGGCGGCCATGCCTCCTGAGAGCTGCGTGAATGAGGAACCCCCGTCCGCTTGCCGGCGGGGGTTCGTTACGGAGCGGGTGACGGGAATTGAACCCGCGCTCTGAACTTGGGAATCAACGGCGCCTGAGGTCACCATTGAGGGGCTGACCTGCGTGAACGCGGGCTTTGAGGCAGGGCCGGGAGTGCCGGAGGGTACCCGTCTTGACCGTGATTGACCGCCCGTTAGGGCACGCGGAGGGCACAGCCTCGTCCACCGCCAACGAAGTCCTCAGCCTGGCCGCCTCCGGCGAACTGCACGCCCGCCACCCCCTCGCCCAGGCCATCGTCGCCCACACCGAAGAACAGCACCTCCACGCGCCCATCCACCAAGCCTGCGAGGTCGTCCTGGGCATGGGCATGCGCGCCGAACTCGACGGCACCCGGCTGCTCGTGGGCAGCCCCGCCTTGCTGCGCCAACACGGCGAGAGTTGCCCGCGAGACGCTTTCGTCTCCGGCTGCCTGGCGGCGGCTACCCTGTGCTGTCTCGGGTCTGACGGTCCAGGAACTCGACCAGCCGAGGCTCCGAATGTGCAAGCCGTTCCCGTTGCTCACGGGAAAGCGGAGCGAGGGCGTCGACGAGGACTCGCTTCCGGGGGATGTGCATCATGTTGCCGGAGTAGATCCGGCAACCGGAACACCAGGCGAGTCCGACGCATCGCTCGAACATGGAGGACTCGGGTGGATGGCAGCGGTGCTGGTACGAGCGGACGGGCGTTCCGCAGGCGGCGCGGATCCGTCGATCCCCGTCGCGGACAGTGTCCCAGGTTCCGACCTTGCGCCAGCGCTGCCGCCCGGCCGGTGCTCTTCAAGTCGTCATGCCGAGCATTCTCTCCCACGGCGAGTCGCCCGGTCAGGCAGGGGCACTGGTGGCATGCGAAGGGTCCGTGTTTCGAGGAGCGGGGAGTGTAGCGACGGGCAGCGGTTTGCGGGCGCTTATCGCAAATCTGCTCGAGGGGGCGGTGCTTATGCGGGACAATTCTGTGGCCGCATGTGCTCTGTCACGGTGTGGTTGTTGCTTTCGTGTAGCCGACGAACTGGCTTTCCGATTTCGTGACGGATTCGTCGCTCTCCGTGCATGTGAGGGGTTAGGGTCGGCATGCGAACGGGCCCTGAGGTGGCGTCCAACCTTCCCACAGGGCCCGTCCGTTCATCTGTGCCCACGAAGCAAGGAGAACAGCGTGCCCCCTCGTCCGCGTCCCGCCGGCCTGGCGCTTGAAGCGTTGACCAGCGGATTCGAAGTTAGCATGCACCACCTGCGCGAACAGCAAACATCTGCGGCCGTCGACACAACTGTCAAGGTCGGTGGCGGGGCGTTCGTCGCCGTGGCATCGCTCGGGCTCGTGCTCATCTACGGGCCGGCGGCCGCGCCCGTAGCGGCCGTGATGGCGCCGCTGGCTTTGGTGGCGAACCGCTCCTACCTCAGGTATCGCGCCTTGCGCCTGCGGTAGTTGCTCCCGGGACCCGGCCGGCCACAGTGCGGTGGTCACCGCCCAGGCCGGGTCCCGGCACCGGCGGGCGATAAGTGCTCCAGCGGTTTCGTTCCGGTGGATGTCATGAAAGAGCCCGCTGCCGCGCCACGAAAGACACCTGCGCGTGATGCCGCCTCCGGCGTTCACGCACCCCTGTTCGCCCACACGGAACTTCAATGACGAAGAACGAACAACCCCTCTTCTGCCGGAACTGCAACCGTCCCTTCAAACGCCCCAAGCCCACCGGCCGCCTTCCCAAGCACTGCAGCAACCGCTGCCGCAGCGCCTTCTACCGCGGCCGCACCGTCCTTCCCACCGCCCCGCGGAGCTACGACGACGATGCCGTACGCCTCACCCGGGCCCTGCTGACCAAAGCTCAGGCACTGGCCCACCGGGCACAGCACCCAGTACCAGCCCTGCCGCTCGAGTGCCTGGAAACCTGCGTCGCCATGCGCCGGGACCTTGACGACACGATCGCCGTCGCCCTCCGGCAGGCCCTGGCGAAGGGAGCGAGCTGGCCGCAGATCGCCAAAGTCATGACCACCACGGAGGGCACCCTCAAAGGGCACTACTCCGCGGAGAAGGTCGACAAGATGCTCAACGACCGCGCGCGCCGCGGACCCACCCGCCAACGACAGCCCGCAGCCCTCCAGAACACCAAGAGCCCACCCACCGTCGGACAGGTCAACCGGCTCCTGCCCGGCCAGCCCGGCTATCCCCTCTCACGCGCCCTGTCTTACCTGCGCCGCACCAGCGGGAGTTCAACGGTCAGCGGCCTTGCGATCAATAGCGGGGTGTCGACGTCCTACATCTACAGGATCATGTCGGGGGAGCGGATTCCCACCTGGCAGGTCACGGCCGACTTCGCCCGTGCCTGCGACGCGGACCCGGACGACTTGGTGTTCCTGTGGAACACCGCCCACGCCGTGACCGCACTGCCGCCCGCCGATAACTACCCGGAAGCCGTCCGGACCCTCCAGGCCGCCCTGCGGGGACTGCGCCTGGTCTCAGGCAATCCCGACATTCCCACCCTGCTTCGGCGCGCTGCGGCGGCGCTGACCGCACGGGCAGCCGCCGCGCTCCTGGCCGGTGAGCCTCCGGCCGCCTGCTATCTGCGCTGGCCGGTAGTCAAGGCATTGACCAACGCCCTTCAGGGCGACCCGGAGGCGATCCGGCCCCTGTGGGAACGCGTCGAAGCTGCCGGTCCCCCTGACGACGACGGACCCAGGTGGCCGGCGGCCGCCTTCGGCTGATCACGACTCTGCCTCAACGACCACGCTCCATACCGATCTGCCCCGGGGGACCTATGCCGCCCGCACCATCCACCGCCGCCGGCACGACATCGCACACCACCTCCGTGCGCCCCCCGCTCGGCGAGCAGGCCATCACCGTGGTCCTGCCCGCCGACTTCGCAGCGTTCTGCCAGCTCCATCACGAGATCTACCAGCACTTCGCCCAGCAGCTCCTCGTCGACCACGACACCGCTGCCGATGCCGTCCAGCGCGCCCTAGGCGATCTGGCGGCCTCCTGGACCCAGGCCCTGGCCGGCTACCGCACCACGGCCATCGCCTGGGAAGCCCTCACCGGCCGCATCCGCCGCGCCCGCACCCCTGCCAGCACACCAGCAAGCGCCCTCTACTCCTTCGTCCCGGCCGCCGAAGCTGACGCCGCCGTCCTCCACCGCGTCATCGGACTCAGCCTCGCCACAACTGCGGACACTCTCGGCACTGAAGCGACCACCGTCGCGTCCTTGCTGGCCACCTTCGACCGCCGGCTGGCTGGGGAGAGTGCCGTAGCTCTCCGGGCATGCTGGCAAGCGGCCACCCATCGGTGCTGCGTACACATCGGTTCCCGTTCTGGCTTACCGCGAGGCCTCCCAACGGCCACAACCGTCTGACAGAGCGGCTCGCCGACAACCCAGGACACGGCTCTCGGGATGGGGTCGGTGCGGTTCCGCGGCAGCTGGCGGCCGGCACCTGGGTGCCCAAGCGATGTCCACCGCGGTCAACAAGGTGCGCAACGACGGTCTGCATCTCCTGGACGCGGACATCGGCCCCGATACCGTTCCCACCGAAGCCTGAAAGCGGAGTGGGTCACGATGAAGAACGCTAGCGCCTCCCGGCCAACATCAAGGGCCGGACCCTGTCCGACAAGTCCGGCCACAGCTACCGCTTCGGCAACCTCCGCCTCAACGGCCACAGTCAGATCCGTGTCCACACCGGCATCGGCCACGACAACCGCCGGGACGTCTACCAGGACCGCCGCACCTACGTCTGGGACAACACCAGCGACACCGCCGCCCTGCGCAACGACCACCGTCGCGTCGTCGATGCCGAAAGCTGGGGCCGCCGCGGTCACTGACCGGCCCTGAACCGGCCGGCGAGCTGTACCGCTCACGGCCACAGCGGTGCGCCGCAGGCCCGTGCCTGCGGCGCACCGCTGCGGTCCCGCTCAAAGGAGCGGACTGCGGCCGACGACTGGGGCTATCCCAGCTGGTACTCGACGTCGGTGATCTCACAGCCGGCGGCGAGTTGGCGCACGGGGCTGCGCTCAGAACGGCCGACAGTCAGCGACCAATGGAGTTTGGTGTTCAAACGGTCGCAGAGACATGCACCGTGCTTCGGCCGCTGATGGCTCTGTATAGCGTTCGGCCTGATTTCGTCAGGGGTGTACGCAGGTGGCTGAGTTGTCCTGGCACCAGCCGCCGGGTGGGTGGTCCATCTCGTAGAAGCCTTGCACCAGCCCGATGAGGACGGCGATGGAAAACGCGAGGCAGGCGGCAAGTCCCACCCAGAGGGCGATCTTCTTGACCCGGCGACGGTCGACAGGCTTGGAAGCGGTCCTCGGCGGCTTGGGCGGTGATGCCTTTGGAGCGTTCGGGTCGTGAGGATGCCCGCCGGTGTGGCGGCCGACGTAGCGGCGGGGGCTCATACCGTGGTCCGCATCTGTCCCGAGCTGCCCTTCACATCGAAATCACGGGCCAGTCCTGTGGAGTTGAGGCGCGCGAGGTCGGCTTGCTCCAGCTCCATCTCGAAAGGGCCTCCGAAGGCTGTCTGGGTACGGCGGTGCTCGCTGGGAACACCCCAGTCGTAACGCTTCTGCACCTCAACGTGGTACGTGACCTGGTCCCCGTGCTTCTCGCCGACCGTCCGGTACTGGAAGTGGTTGAGTCCGTAGTACCAGTCCATGCTCTTGTCCCCGTCCTTGGGGTTCGGCGCGGTCGACTGCCACTCGGTGGTGAAGGGGCCGTCCGGCCGTTTGCCGACGTCGTTGGCCATGGTCTTGTCGAGGTCCCGTTGGAACTGCGGCATGTCGTTCAACATCTGCTGGGGTTCGACCTCGACCGGCTTTCCGCTGCCGTCCAGGTAGTGCTGAACCAGGCCGGCGGTGGTCTTCCAGCCCCGCGCGTTTGCCAGTGCGCCCACGTTGTTGAGCTGGTTGCGGACCATGCGGTCCTTCACGGTCGGTTCGAAGACGTTGTACTTGCGGTCCTCGGTCTCGAAGTTGCGCACCGTACCGAAGATCACCTTCAGGCTCAGGGCGATCCACTCGTCGTTCTCGGTCGCCGTGCTCAGAACCTGCTTGGCGCGCCCCTCGAGGGAGTTGGCCGTGCGTTTGCTCTCATCGAGGATCTCCTGCGCATCGGGGGAGTCCGGGTCGTACATCACCGAGTACTGAACGCTGCCGTCGTCGTTGATGGTCATCCCGTGGCTGAACGCTTCTTGCTGAAGCGACCTCGCCTCGTTCTGCAGCCCCTCGAAGCCCTTGACGCCGCCACTGCCCTTGGCGCCGTCGGCCTCCTCGTCGAGGAACCTGCGCAAGCTCTTGACCTCGGCGTCCAGAGCGTCAATACCCGTCTGTATTCGGTCGCAGTACTCCTGCGCCTTCCGACCGCCCTCCCCTCGCCAATGATCGGCGTGCAGCTTGCGGACGACATCGTCATGGAAGCCTTCGCGGGCCTCCTTGATCTGCTTGTGGACGCGGCCCCAACGGTCGGCGAACGTCTCCAGGCCATTGACGTCCAGCTCCAGGAGCTGAGTAAAGGTGACCACGATTCCCCCTGGCGCTCAGCGGTAGATGTTGGCGAACGAGGACTGGATCTGACTCTCGTTCTCGACGTAGGCATCCGCGCTGCGCCGGAAGCTGTCGGAGGCGTAGTCCAGCCGGCCCGTGACTTCCTTCACGAGCGCTTCCCAGCGCTCCTGCATGTCATCGATGCTCTTCACGAACGACCAGCCGGAAGCTGCCCTGCCCAGGTCCTCATTGGCATCTTCAGCGACACCCCTGGTCTTGCGTATCGTCTCGGACGCCACGTCGCAGGCCTCCGCCCGGCCACGCAGGAAGGAAGGCGAGACGCCGACGTCGGGATCTGTGCCCCAAGGGGGCGGAAGGTGCGGCCCCGAGGGGGAGGGTGTGGGCTCGGGCTCCGGAGCGGGGCCGGGCGGGGAGGGCTGGGGGTCAGGGTCAGGAGTCGGGCCGGGCGTTGGGGACGGCGTCGGGCCAGAGGTCACGGAATAGGCAAGCCTCGGGTCAACAGGTTCACTCATGACCGTCTCCTCAGGATGCTGCCGTAGCGTCTCGCCTCTGTACCGAGCACGAGGTTCCTCGCAAAGCGACAGGTCGGCAAAGTATTGAGTTTAGCTACCTGGGAGTCGAGCCCCGAGCGAACAGGCCATCAGGGCCCCTGGCAGGAGGCCAGCTGTGCAATCACGCGTTGAACGAACGCGCGCTGCCCATGCTGCTGGCCCCATGCGTCCGCTTCGGGGCCAGCAGACAGCCGGGATGAATCCCAGCCGGACCGGACTTGTTGGCTACACCCGCTCGAACTCCACGTCGGTGCTCTCGCAGCCGGCGGCGAGCTGTCGCAGGGTGTCGCGTTCGGTGCGGTCGATGGTCAGCGACCAGCGGAGCTTGGTGCTCACCCAGTCGGACAGGTAGGTGCACTGGGCGTCGGCGGCCGGCGGCATCCACTGGGCGGGGTCCTGGTCGGCTTTGGAGCGGTTGCTCTTGGCGGTGACGGCGACCAGGGAGCGTTCGGCGCCGAGGTCGTTGGCGTATGCCTGGCGCCGGGCTGCGGTCCATTGGGATGCGCCGGAGTCCCAGGCTTCGGCCAGCGGCACCATGTGGTCGATGTCCAGGCCGGACGGCCCCTGGACGGTCGTGTCGTCGTAGTAGGAGCGCCAGGTTCCGCCGGTGATTTTGCAGCCGGCTCCGACGGTGGGCGCTGTGGCGGCTTCGGCGAGGAGGACTTCCGCCCTCGTGTTGCAGCCGTCCTTGTCCTCGTCGATCCAGTGCTTGAACTTGGTGCGCTCGTAGCCGTCGCGGGACTCGGCGGCCTGGGGGAGGGCTTCGATTCCGTCGTGCAGGCTGAGCGTCTCGGCCGCATGAGCGGTGGTGGTGGCGGTGGTGAGGGGCAGCAGGGCGAGGGCCGCGGCCGCGAAGGCGCGGGCAGTCGTCTTGATCATGATCTGTTGATAGCGCCGTAGCGTCGGTTGTCGCGCGGGAACAGGGGTGGTGGTCACTCGGGGGAGTGGCTAGTCGTACCGGGGCAGCGAAACGCGCCCGGCAGGGTTACGCGACTCCTCTAGCCGGTGGAGTTCAGGTAGTGCCGGGGGCGAAGCTGTCGCCGGTCAGGGGTGGGCGGCGCTGGTCGGCGTAGGCGCGGACGGTGACGCCGGCTTGGCCGGGGGTGTGCCAGGGGGCGGAGGGCCCGCTGGACAGCCACAGCCCGCCGAGCACCGTCGCGGCCTGGATGGCGGTTGCTTCGTCGGCCGCGGTGATGTCGATGACGACCAGGCCCGGCTCGCACAGGTGCTCTTCAGAGATCTCCATGGCCAGACAGACGCACCGACCGCTGGGGGAGTTCGTCACGACTGCGGAAGTCACTCGGACGTGGGCAGGCACTTCCATGTAACTGTCCGCGGTGCGAAGACGTGCTTCCGTACTTCGGTTCCACGTGACGCGGCCTGGTGCGATGGGGAGATCCATGGAGCTGACTTCACCTCACTTGCCCTGGGGCTCCGTGCTCTCCGCGCGCCGCCTGACCGCTCTGGCCTGCCCGCTGCTGATCCTGTCTGCAGCCGCGTGCACTCCAGAGAGCTATCGACACCGACGCCGACGGCGAGGCTGTGCTGCTGTCTCCGATCGCCAAGCACCGGCGGACCTACCACTCGGGCCAGATCCCGGAAACGTCACTACCTGGCGAGCAAGCTCCGGGTGCAGCGGCAGAAGGCAGGCGAAGCGCGTTCGCAGATGACCAGGCTCTCGGACTGGCCGATCAGCATGTAGCGACCGCACGCTGCCCGGCCCGTACGCGCGCAGCATCTCCTCCAAGCGGCCGCGGTGCTGCTGGGCGAACTCCGCCTTTCCGCAGGCCCACCGACCAACGGCCCAGACCCGTATGGGCCTGCCGCGTCGCCCCGCACACTGTTGCCGCTACGTTCGCCGTGTGGCCCGGTCACGGCCGCGGACTGCGGCGCACCGACCGGACGGAGGTGCGCCGCAGCCAAGCTCCTCAAGGAAGTGCTCCTGGCCGAGGCGGTGAAGAAGTCGCGCCAGCCCGGCAGCGAGGTGCGCAGCGGTATTCCCATCAGGCGCAAGGCGATCGCTCTAGCAGTCCCTGCCTCAGGTCCCTCCAGTGGTTGGTGCGGCTGAGGGCGCAGATGTCCGCTGCGGCCCGGCCCGCGTCGATGTCCCACAGCCGCGCCGACCCGTCGGTGCTGTCGGTCACGATGCTGCTCCCGTCTGGGCTGAATCCCACGGAGTACACCCAGTCTTTGTGGCCGCTGAGGACGGCCGTGGTCCGCCGTGCCGTCACGTCCCAGAGGCGGACGGTGTTGTCGTAACTGGCGCTGGCCAGGGTCTGCCCGTCCGGGCTGAAGGCGACCGATTCAATGTTGTTGGAGTGGCCTTCTAAGGTGCCGACCGGTTGCCGGGACGCCACGTCCCACAGGCGCACCACGAGGCCCGCTCCTGCGGTGGCGAGTGTCTTGCCGTCGGGTGAGAACGCGACCGTGAACAGGGCGGGAGCACGGCCGGAGAAGGTGGCGACGGGATGCTGCCGGGCAATGTCCCACAGTTGCACCGTGCTGCGGGTTCCGTAGTCGCTGCCGTTGTACGTGGCGGCCAGCGCCCGGCCGTCAGATGAGTAAGCAACGGCGGACAGTCCCCCGGTCCTCCCCCTGAGCACGCCCTTCATCCGGTGGGTAGCCATGTCCCACAGCCGCACCGTGCGCTCGTCGGACACTGTGGCGAGCGTCGTCCCGTCCGGTGAGAAGGCCACGGCCGCGGAAGCGCTGATGTGCCCCTTGAACGTGGCCACCGCGTGGCCGGTGGCCACGTCCCAAAGCCGCACGGTGCCGTCGGTCTGGACGGAGGCGAGCCTCCGCCCGCCCGGGGAGAACACGAGACCCGAGGTGAGCTCGGCGGAGGTGGCGAGGGTGCGCAGCGGTCGTGGGTTCGTAGCGGACCAGAGGCGCAGTGTGCGGCCGGCGGTTGCGATCAGCCGGCCGTCGGGGGAGAAAGCAATCGATCTCACCGCCTCCCGGCGACCGCCGAAGGCGGCAGTTGTCTGGTGGGAGCGGGTGTCCCGTAACCGCACCGCTCCCTCGTCTGCGCTGTCGGGGGCGGCCAGGGTGTGGCCGTCCGGGGAGAAGCCAAGCGCGCTCGTCCCGTGGACGCGCGCGCTGATGACGGCGGTACGGCGGCGGGCCTTCACATCCCAGAGCTGTACGTGGTCATCGCCGCTGCCGGTGGCCAGGGTGCGGCCGTCCGGGGAGAACGCCAGCGTCGCGGTTCCATCGTCGAAACCGGTGAGGATGGCAGAAGTGCGGCGAGTACCGATGTCCCAGAGCCGTACGGTCCGGTCACCGCTCCCGCTGGCGAGAGCGTGTCCGTCGGGGGTGAAGGCAAGGGAGCGGACGGGTTCGGTGTGGCCGCGGAGCACGGCCGTGGTCCGCCGCTCGGCCACGTCCCACAGGCGGACGGTGTTGTCACCGCTGGCGCTGGCCAGCGTGCGGCCGTCGCGCGAGAAGGCCACCGCTACGACATAGGCAGAGTGCCCGACAAGGTCGGTCACCCTGTACCCGGACCGTGCGTCCCACAGGCGGACGGCCGCGCCGGTGGCCGCGGCCACGGTGTGGCCGTCCGCGGAGAATGCCACCGACCTCACCCAGTTCGTGGGGCCCGAGAGGATCGCGGTGGTGCGCTGGGTGCGTAGATTCCACAGGCGCACGGTCCGGTCGTTACCTCCGCTGGCCAGGGTTCGGCCGTCTCGACTGAAGGCAAGCGAGGTCACCGCGTCGGTGTGGCCGATGAGTGTGCCGAGCAGCCGATGGGTGCTCGCGTCCCACAATTTGACCGTCCGGTCCTCGCTCCCGGTGGCGATCGTGCGACCGTCGGACGAGTAGGCCACGGCGTTCACGAAACCGCTATGCCCGGTGAACTGGTTGGCTCTGAAGGCCGAATGAGCGCTGAGCAGGCTGCCTCTGGCTGCGGCGGTGTGCGCCCGCTGATAACCCTTGAGCGCGGTGAGTGCCGCTGCCTCGGGCTGTTGTTCGCGCAATTCCCCGGACTGGGCGGCGTACTGGCGGGAGACCGCCACCTGGCGCTGCTCTTCCGCGTCCGATCGCTGTTGGAATGCGATGCCCATCGCCAGCAGTGCGCACACCAGAAGGGTGACGAGGGTGATCACGGCGTAGCGGGTGCGGCGCTCGTGGCGACGCCCAGCGGTGATCGAGGCATCAAGGAAGGAGGCTTCCTGTGGGTTGAGTGCCTCGTGGCCAGGGCCTGTGAAGGTTTCCTCGGCTTGGACTAGGCGTGAGCCGCGGTAGAGAGCGCCGGGGTCTCGATCGAGGTCGTGCCAGGTGGTGGCGTCGCGGGTGAGCCGGCGGTGCAGGCGCAGGCGGTCGCGTTCCTCGTTGATCCAGCTCTGCAGGCGAGGCCAGGCGGTGATCAGCGCCTCGTGGGCGAGGGAGACCTTGCCGTCGTCGAGGGCGATCAGGCGCCTGTCAGCAAGCCGGTCGAGGACCGCGTCGCTGTCGTCCCCGGCACAGGTGCCGTCGGTGGCGAACTCGGAACGTGGTGTCGGGCGGTGGGTGTCTTCGGTGCCGCTTCCGGGGACGATCAGGCGGAGCAGGATGCGGCGGGCGAGCCCGGCATGGGCCGGGGCGAGGTCGTGGTAGGTGTCCTCGGCGGTCCGGGCGATAGCGCCGTGGAGGCCGCCGGCCGCTTCGTAGGCCTGGATCGTCAGTGCCCGGCCGCGTCGGCGGCGCCAGGTTTCCATCAGGGCATGGGACATCAGCGGCAGCGCGCCGGACTCGTTCTCGACGTCCTTGAGGATGCGGGCGGTCAGCTCACGTTCGACGATCAGGCCTTGGGCGGCTGCGGGTTTGACGATGGCTTCCCTGAGTTCGCCGGGCGCCATGGCACTCACCGGCAGGGCTGCCTCCCGCAGCACTGTGGTCAGGCCCTTGTGCTCCAGGCACCGGCCGTAGAAGTCCGCTCGTACCGCGAGGACAACCCGCAGGCGGCTGGACGGGTCACGGGCTTGAAGGAGAGCCTCGAGGAAGGCAGCGCGCTCGGCCGGGTCCTGGCAGAGGGTGTAGAGCTCTTCGAACTGGTCGACGACAAGCCAGGTGTCGGCCTGCGAACCAGGTGAGTCCTTCGGTGTCAGACGCCGGTTGTCAGCGGAGGGCGGGTGCTCGCCCGGGGTGAGGATACGCACGGCTGCCGGCCGCAGGGCGGGATCGTCTGTGTGACGCAGGCGGGGCACGAGGCCTGCGCGCAAGAGGGAGGATTTACCGCCTCCGGAAGCTCCGACGACGGCTGTGACGCGGTGACCGCGAGCTAAGTGCAGGAGGTCGTCGACGAGCTGGTCGCGGCCGAAGAACAGCTCCGCGTCCCCTGGTTCGAACCGCGCCAGCCCCCTGTAGGGCGGATCGGCGTCGTCATCCCCACGGGGCAGCTGGGTCAGTTCATCGTTCACCTGCTCCCACTGGCTCTGCCAATGCGTCGTATCCCCGCGGCACACCTCCACGAAGGCCATCAGCACGGGCAGGGTCGGCAGCCGCTCACCCGCCGCAGCCTGCGACAGCGTCGCCGCCGAATACCCCGCACGCCGTGCCATCGCACGGTATGCCGGTGTGCCGGCCTCATCGCGGAGCTTGCGTAACTCGAACGCGAACCGCTGCACCGGTCCGGCCTGCGGATCGATCGGATTCTCCGGACGCCCCATGAACCCTCCCCCTCGGGTCACCACCACCCTAGGCACCCCGCACAGGGGCAGCAACGGCACCACTGCCCGCACCAGTGGATCTGGGCCGATTGATCATTGCAGCTCAACAGGGGTGCCAAACGACTTTCCGGCACGGTGAACTCGATGTCGTCGGACCGCCACCCGCTCCGGCCAACGAGCGGTTCGTCGCCATCTCAACCACTAAATGAAGGGAAGCACATGCGGATCAGCAAGAACGGCACTGCAGGCACCGTGGCAGGCGTAGTTGCGGTGCTCGCCATCGGTGTCGCCGCGCCTTCCGTACAGGCGGCCACCAACGAGGCTCCGGCGCGTGCGGGGGCTCCTGCATGACCAGCTTGGCGGTCACCTGCGGGGCTGCGCGAGCGGCGGGTGCTGCTTCCCGGGGCAACCCGGCTGCCAGGCAGTGGCGTACGGACCGGTAGTGCGCAAGCGCCTGGTGGCCGTGAGGGCGGTGCCGGCTTCGCGCCAGGCGCCGCGGCCAGCCGCGCTTCCTACCGCAGCACTCACCGGGCCGGAATCGTGGTGGCCATGCAGATCACACACCTGGACGGGCGAGGCCCCGTCACCGCGGTCATCCGCTCGATCGGCGCCCGCCACCCCGGCGCCCACGACCTCGTCACCGACGGCCTGTACCTCGACCTGCGGCATGCTCTGCGCAACCCCGCCGACGACCCCGCCATGCGCTACCTCACCGGCCTGGACACCAAGGTCTACGCCCACGTCCTAGCTACCTCCGGGGCCCGGGAGCTGATCACCCGGACCGCCGTCCAGCTCCGCACGCTGGCCGACGAAGTCCCCTGGGGCCGTCTGGTCCGCCTGACCGTGGCGTGCCAGGGAGGCCGGCACCGCTCCGTGGCGGTCGCGGAAGCAGTCGCACGCCGCGCTTGGGCCGCCTGGGGCGGTGAGTGTGGCGTCGAGGCCGAGCACCACCACATCGACCACCCGGTCCTGCCCGCCTCCGACTAGCGCCGGCTGGCCTCGCAGGCCGCCGTCGCCGGCGCCCCGTCGCGCGGCTTCGGATGTTCACCGGCCAAGGCGGTGACGGGCATTCAGGTCGCTGGAGTCTGAATCCGCGTCCTCCTCGAACTCCACCGCCGTGCCATGGCAACGGCTGTCCCGCCCGCCGACATCAGCAACCCGGTCCCACCAAAGATCAACGGCAGCAGCCACAGTGAGGCGAACCCGTTGATCCGCGCATCCTCGGGGGAATCGGCGCGGTACAGCACCTCGACCCGTTCACCCTTCTCGTATGAGGGCGGATTGGAGCCCGTCGAGCTCTGGAATCGCCTCGGCATGCCATCGGCGGACGTGAACTCGACTACCGGGTATGCCGCGGGCGGGTGGTTCTCCCCGTGGTCGTCCTCGCGCCACTCCAGCGACACCACTGAGCCCCGGGTCCGCTTCGCGTCCGACAGGAATGAGGCCGACGCCCCCGCCAGGACCAACCCGAGGACTAAGAAAATCACCCCGAGCGCGATCAGAATAATCGCGATAAACCGGCGGGTAGCCCGCCCACGCGCCTGAACCTCAAACTCCATGTCGGAACTCCTTTGGACGGTTACTGGTCGGACAGGTGGTGCTGGTGGTTTGTGCGGCCCTCGCGTCTCAGGACGCGGCGGGCGGCTGCCAGCCAGCGGTCCTTGCGGGCCTTGGCTTCGCGCAGGCGGTCGGTGTTCTGCTGGATCAGGCGGTGCTGGATGCGGGTCTCGGCCGCTGCCCACACCTTCACCAACCGAGTCGGCTTCTGGCAGGTCACGTCGGCGCGGGCGGTGGCGAGTTCGGCGGGTGTGATTTCGGCCGTTTCCCAGCGCTCGTTGTCGGCGGCGGCATAGGGGGCCGGGTAGTCGAAGCCGATCTTGGCCATGCAGGTGTGCCATCGGTGCAGGGCGTGGCGTACTTCGGGGGTGCGTCGGGAGGTTTCCAGGGCGGTGCCGGTCAGCTGGTTGAAGGCGTGGAAGTCGAGGGGCGCAGTGTCGCCGCCGAGTTGATGGTCAGCGGCTTTGAGGCAGCCGCCCTTGCCGGAGGGCCCGTAGGCCGCGCGCTGTACCTCGGCCGGGAGTGCCGCGCGTGCGTCCCAGGCGCGGTTGCGCCGTACCACGGATGGCGCCTCGGGGTTCGGGCTGTAGCCGTTGCGGAGGGCTTCGGCCGGTCAGCGGAAACGGAGCGAGCCGGACGTGCCGCCGAAGTGGGGCTCCGACTTGCCCGGTGCCAGGGAGAAACTGGCGCCGCGGTAGTTGGCGTACTGGTAGAAGACGGCGGTGCGCCTACCGGTGTTCCTGGCGGAGCCGATGTCGTCCCAGCCGCCGGCCGCCAGCTTCGGCATGCTGTGGGTGAAGGCCGTGTACCTGCCGTGGAAAGAGGGGTGTGTGTAGACGTTGACCTTGGCCCGGCCGGCCTCGGGCGGGGTGGCGGCCCGGTAGCCGTCGGCGGAGGCCGGCAGCGCGGAGACGAGGGTGAGTGCGGCAGCGGCGGCTACCGCAGCGGCTGTACGACCGATGGGCATGATGGACTCCTCTGGAGGTTGATTGCCGGAAGATGCGGATGGCGCGTTCAGCCCTCGTGGCTCAGGACGCGGCGGGCGGCTGCCAGCCAGCGGTCCTTGCGGGCCTTCACCTCGTGCAGGCGGTCGGTGTGCTGCCGGATCAGGCGGTGTTGGACGCGGGTCTCGGCTGCTGCCCATACCTTCACCAACTGTGTCGACTTCTGGCAGGTCACGTCGGCTCGGGCGGTGGCGAGTTCGGCCGGGGCGGGTTCGGCCGTCTTCCAGCGCTTGTCGCCGGCGGCCGCGTAGGGGTCGGGGTAGTCGTAGCCCGCCTTCGCCATGCAGGTGTGCCACCGGTGCAGGGCGTTGCGTACTTCGGGGGTGCGCCGGGAGTTTTCCAGGGCGGTGCCGGTCAGCTGGTTGAAGGCGTGGAAGTCGAGTGGAGGGGTGTCGCCGACGAGTTGGTGCTGGGCGGTCTTGAGGCAGCCGCCCTCGCCGGAGGGGCCGTAGGCCGCGCGCTGTACCTCGGCGGGGAGTGCCTCGCGTGCGTCCCAGGCGCGGTTGCGCCGTACCACGGATGGCGCCTCGGGGCTCGGGCTGTAGCCGTTGCGGAGGGCTTCGGCTTCGTCGGCTCCGTATCGTCGCAGGTTCGGCGGCTCGGCGTCCTGGGCGTCCACCGGGGGCAGGCTCTTCCAGTCCATGCCCCGGTCCTTCATGCACCGGCGTATGAGGATGTCCTGCGCGTCTTCCACGAGGTGGGTCTCGGCCACGCTCGGTGCGTAGGCGTCCAGGGGAAGGCGGAGCTGCCTGGCCTGCCGGGACACCGGCGGGGAGTGCGGGGTGGGTGTGGGTTCGTGCTCGGCGGCTGTGCAGGCGGTGGTGGCCAGGAGCAGCAGGGTGAGCGCGGCGGTGTTCCGGGTGTGGGAGGGCGGCATGGTGGCCTCTCGTCGTGCAGCGCGTGATACGCGGTGCGCGTGGAGTGGGGCGGCGGGGCGGGGCAGGGCGGGATGCGGTCCCCCGTGGCCGCACCCCGCCCGTCAGCAACGCGCTGTCCGTGGAGCTCAGGACTTGCTGTTAGCGGAACATGACGGAGGTCGTGGTGTCCGGCAAGCCGCGGTAGCCGAAGTGCGCCTCCCGGTCGCCTCCTGCCAGGGAGAACTTGGCGCCGGTGCCCTTCTCGTCGGAGGCGAAGGTGACCGTGCGGGTGCCGAGGTTCTTGGCGGAGCTGATGGTGTTGTCCCAGCCGTCCTTGCTCAGATCCCACTTGGACGACGTGAAAGTCGTGTTCCGGCCCTCGTAGACGGCATGCTGGAAGACCTGGACCTTTTTGCTGGCCATGAGCGCCCCGAGGCCGGCGGTGTGGTGGGCGGCCACCGTGTGGGACCGCTCGACGGACGGCTGCGCGTCGCTGGCAGAGGCCGGCAGTGCGACACCGAGGGTGAGGGCCGCGGCGGCGGCGCCCGCAGTGGCCATGTGGCGAATACGCATGATGTGTTCCTTTGGCTAGTGATCACGCGGGATGCGTGATGCTCGTGATCGATTGGGTCGGTCCGCCCATGCCCCGAAGCGGGGGAGGAGCGGCCTGACAACATCGAGTTCACCCGCCGCAGTGTTGATTAGCACCCCCTCTCAGCTGCACTAATCAATGAGCCCGGGGCTGCGCTTGATCTCGGCGCCGTTGTGGCCTGGTGGCGCGGTTCCTAAGCTGGCGGGCAAGTACAGAAGATCTTTGGGGGACTCGGGTGGGGCGTCCGGAGAATCCGATCGATCCGCAGGACGGACCGGTCCAGCGTTTCGCCTATGAGTTACGCAAGCTCCGGGACGAGGCGGGTGCGCCGGCCTACCGGGCCATGGCCCGACGAGCGGGGTACTCCGCGGCAACGCTGTCGCAGGCGGCCGCCGGCGAACGCCTGCCGACCCTGTCGGTGCTCCTGGCGTACGTGCGGGCCTGCGGCGGTGACGAGGAGGAGTGGCGACGCCGCTGGACGGAGGCCGACGAGGCGGTATCCCAGCAGCCCCGCTCGCCGGAGGACGACACCGATCCGCCCTACCGGGGGCTGGTCCGCTTCGAGCCGGGTGATGCGGAGCTGTTCTTCGGCCGTGACGAGCTGACGGCCCAACTGGCCGGCACCGCCCGCCGGCACCGTGTCACCGCGCTGGTGGGTGCCTCCGGCAGTGGCAAGTCCTCACTGCTGCGCGCCGGGCTCGTCCCCGGCCTGCGCCACGCAGACGGTGCCGCCCACCAGGCGCCGGCCGCTGTGCGCATCCTCACCCCCGGCGCACACCCCATGGCGCATCCCAAACGTCTGGAGCCGGCCGCCGGGCCCGGGGAAACCTGGTTGCTGGTGGATCAGTTCGAAGAGCTGTTCACCGTCTGCAACGACGAAGCCGAACGCGGGGTCTTCCTGGAGCGACTGCTGGCCGCGCGCGACGAGACCAGCCGACTTCGCGTGGTCCTTGCCGTACGGGCCGACTTCTTCGGCCACTGCGCCGCCCACCGGAACCTGGCGGCCGCTCTCAAGGACACCGCAGTGCTGGTCGGCCCCATGGACAAGGACCAGCTACGGGCAGCCATCGTGAGGCCGGCCGTATCCCGAGGACTGATCGTCGAACGGGACCTGACCACCCGCATCATCAAGGACGTCGGGGACGAACCCGGCGCCCTGCCGCTGATGTCCCACGCTCTGATGGAAACCTGGCGCCGCCGGCGAGGACGAACGCTGACCACCCAGGCCTATGAAGCCGCCGGCGCTCTGCACGGCTCCATCGCCCGCACCGCCGAAGACGCCTACCACCAGCTCACACCAGACCAGGCCACCCTCGCCCGCCACATCCTGCTCCGCCTCATCGCACCGGGAAACGGCACCCAGGACACCCACCGCCCCACCGCCCGCACAGAATTCACCACCACCGAGCCCCACACCCAACGAGCGCAGACCGAGACCGACGCGGTTCTCAACCGCCTCGCCCACAGCCGGCTGCTCACCCTCGACGACGGCCACGTCCGTCTCACACACGAAGCACTGATCACCGCCTGGCCCCGGCTCCACAGCTGGATCACCGACGAGCGCGACCGCATCCGCCTGCACCGCCAGCTCACCCACGACGCCACCAGCTGGCAGGAACTCGACCGCGACCCCGGAACCCTCTACCGCGGCACCCGACTCACCCGCGCAGAAGAAGCCTTCGCAGACCAAGCACGCAGCGCACTCAACGCACTCGAAACCGCATTCCTCGACGCCGGAATCGCCGCCCGCGTGACAGAGCGAGAGCACGCGGCCCGCGCGGCACGCCGCTCACGCCGAGCCGCCGCGGCCGTGGCCGCGTTATGTGTCCTTGCCCTCATCGCCGGCACCATCGCCGTCCAACGAGCCGTCACGTCCAACGAGCTTCGTGAGTCGGCACGATCCCGTGAACTGGCGGGCCAAGCAGCGGATGCGGCAACCGACCAGCCGGAGGCCGCGCTGCTGACAGCACTGGCGGGCTACCAACACGCTCACACCGACGAAGCCCGCTCCGCCCTGATCAGTGCGTATGCCGAGTACGGTGCCAACCGCCTTGGCGGCCACACCCGTAACGTGACCACTCTGGCCTTCGCCCCCGACGGCCGCACTCTGGTCACCGCCAGCGACGACCACACCGTCAAACTCTGGGATTCCACCGGCCACCGTCTGCTTGCGACCCTCGTGGGGCACGTCGCCGGCGTCAATGCGATAGCCATCGCACCCGACAGCCGTACCCTGGCTACCGCCGCCGACGATGGCACGGTACGTCTGTGGGATCTCACCACGCATCGCGCCAAAGCTGTCCTCACCAGCCACAAGGGAGCGGTCAACGGTGTGGCGTTCAGCCGCGACGGCCATACCCTCGCCACAGCTGGCGCCGACAAAACAGTCCGCCTGTGGAACACGTCCTCACATAAGCCGAAGGAGACTATTACCGGGCTTAGCGGGGCGGTCAACGCCGTGGCCTTCAGCGCCGACGGACACACCCTCGCGATGGGCGGGGACGACAGTAGGACCAGGCTCTGGAGCGTCAACACCCACCGGTGGACCTCCACTGTGACCGGTCACGGCGACGCCGTGACCACCGTGGCCTTCAGCCCCGACGGACACACCCTCGCCACTGCCAGCAACGACGGCACCGCGAAGCTGTGGACAGCCTCCGGCCACAGACTGAAGAAGACCCTGTCCGTGTACGACAGCGCTGCACCAGCACTCGCCTTCGCTCCCGATAGCAGGCAGCTACTCACAGCCAGACCGGTAGGCACGGGCGGAGTTTCAGTGTGGGACACAAGAACCGGGCACAAGACCGCAAGCCTGGGCGAGCCTCCGGTCCGTGCGGTGGCATGGCGGCCGGACGGCCGCACTGTCGCGTCCGTCGACACCTCGCGTCACACGCGCCTGTGGGACCTGCGTACGCATGAGGTGACCTCCTCCGGCTTCTTCTCTGACCCGGACATGATCTCCGCCATCGCACTGCGACCCGACAGCAACGTCGTAGCAACAGCCAGCTTCGGGGGAAAGATCACCTCCTGGGATACCGCCCGCCGGCGCCTTACCAGCGCCTTCCGCACACCACCCGCTTACGTGACAGGCAACGCAGCCTTCACTCGTGACGGCCGAGTCCTCGCCACAGCCACCAACTCCAAGACGATGCTGTGGAGCTATCCGACCGGCCGGCTCCTGGCCACGCTTGACAGCCATAACACCACCGTCACCGACCTCGAAATCTCCGCGGACGGGCGCACCTTGGCCACAGCCGGATACGACCACACCATTCGTCTGTGGAACTTGGCCACCCGACACACGATCTCCGTGCTCACCGGGCACTCCGATTCGGTCCAAGCGATCGCGTTCAGCCGGGACGGTAAAACCCTGGCTTCCGCCGGTGACGACCGCACCATCCAACTGTGGGACGTCACCACCGGCCGACGAAAGGCCATCCTCACCGGACACACCAACACTCTCTTCGCCATCGATTTCAGTCCGGACGGCAAAACCCTGGCCTCCGCCGGCGACGACCGCACCATCCGCCTGTGGAATGTCGCCAGCCACCAGGCACGGGCAACCCTCACCGACAACAGCGGAAGGATCACCTCCGTCCGCTTCAGCCCAGACGGCAACACACTGGCCACGGGCGGGCCGGGCCGCACCATCCGCCTGTGGGACCCCGCCACCCACCGCACTACCGCCACCCTCACCAGCTACCGTGCACCACTCCCAGACGACCCGGACTCCTATCTTCCGAAACTGGATTTCACCCCCGATAGCCGCACCCTCATCAGCGTGGGTGGTCCCAGACTCCGGCTCTGGGATCTCAACGCCGACCACATCGCCACCCGCGTCTGCCGACAGAGCAAAGCGAACCATTGGGGAGAACTGATTCCCGCGCTACCGGAAGAAGGGCCCTGTCCCTGACCTGCCCGGCCAGTAGAAGGCCCCGCGTCGGGCGTCCGGGATCTGAAGGGACACCGTGGGGATGTGAACGACGTGGAGTTCAGCCTTGACGGCAATACCATCGGCACTGCCTTTGCGACGGGTCTGGCTGGTCCGCTACATGGCCGATGGCCGATATTCCGGCGTCGGCCATGCTCCATGGCCGACGGTGGCTGCCCAGTCGCGGCGTTGCGGCGCTGTGATGGCCGTGTCCGACGCGCAGCGCATAAACACTGCTCACCTGTGGGGTACCCGGGGTGGGGTAAGCAATCGGGTATCCGCTGTGCGGGGTGGTGCCCGGGGTATCCGGGACGCAAGCGCGCCGGTCTTCCTGGCCTCCAGCGGGAGGCAGTCCGGTGACTCACCACCTGATCAAGCGCCCGGAGCAGCGGTACCAGTGCTCTCGGTGCCGGGCCGCCTTCCTGACGAGGGAGGAGTGTAGGCCCTGGGGCGTGGGCCGCTGACCGCGAGCAGCGAAAGCCCCCGAGCTTCGCTCGCCCCTCTCCGTGGTCTGGGGCCGGCGCGCCGCCGCTCTCGGAACGCGGCTGCGGGTGCCGCTGACGAGACCTGCCGGCCATACACGGGGCTCGCCAGGTGGGGCACGTTAACGCCTTCCTGACGTTCGTGCAGGAACTGGGCGTTTCCCTGAGTGCGTGTTGTCCGGTAACTGCACGCAATGAACTGGAGTCTGTACGGACTCCAGAAATGCAGATGGGAGAGGTTCACATGCTCAGGGCGAAACACCGCTTAGTGCTTGTCGGCTCCACGGTCAGTGCGGCGCTGCTGATGGGCGGAGTGACACCAGCTCACGCCGCGTCCAGGGACAATGTCGGCGAGATGATCGCCATACCGTCTGGTGAGAGCCAGGCTGCCACGTATGCCCGAGTATTGCACCGGGCCCAGGAGATACACGCGTTTACGCCGGCTAACAAGAAGTGCACAGGAGTCTGGAAGCACAGCGTGGCCAATGTCGACTGGGACAGGACGCCGCGCGGCACGGTCCGGTGGAGTTTCAAGCTGACCGGTCGAGCACGTGCCAAGCTCGGGCCTGCCGTGACTGTTTCCATGCCCAATGCCTGGGTCAACAACCACAGCATCAATGCACCCTATGGGCCCCACTCCAGGGTCAGCACCTATGACTTCCACGGCAGCATGAACAAGTACAACCGCAAGGGCAGCAGCAAGAAGCACACGATCAGGACCAAGAACAAGATCACGTTCTTCTGGCTCATCAAAAGCCACAGCAACCCCAGGGCCGGTGCTACGCGCTACATCACCTGCCAGGTACCGCCCAAGAACTCGGGCTGAGCCAGGGGAACCGACGAGGAGTACCTGATGGGCAAGGACATCGCAGGCAAGAAGTTCTCCATCCTGAAGGGGCAACACGAGCTGACCGTCAGGCGATGCACCGTAAGCGTGGAGTCGATCGAGGTCGCCTACCGCGTGACACCGCCTCTGCCGGAGCGGTGGCGGGACGAGCCGGACGGGTCCCTTGCGGAGGCCGGCCCGCCGATCTTTCTCTCCGTGGAAGCCGTTGACGACCTCGGAGGGGAGTATCTGGATGGCGGCGGTGCCTTCGGCACAGACGCAGAAGGCCGCTTCACCGAAGGGACACTTACCGTGCAGCCCGCCCCTCCTCCCACAGCCAAGTCTTTGACGCTGACCTTGATGCTCAGATGCGGAGACCAGCAGAGCACCCTTCACCTGGAGATGCCTCTCTAAGCAGAGGACCTACAAGGGCTGCGGCGGCATGGCGAGGAACTTCCACACCGGCTACCACAAGGCCAGGAACACCAAGGTGAAGCTCAACGCACCTGCCTGAGCGTTTGAAGCATGGGCCTGCCCCGAAGGCTGGGGCAGGCCGGGCAAGCAACATGGCCCCGGCCGGGCGAACCGGTCGGGGCCATGCTGTCGTGGGGCCGCTGGTGGTAGCGGGTGCGGAGGGATGTTTTGGCGGAGGCTTGGGGCGCGAAGAGCAGGCCCCGGTTCATTTGTCTCCGCCCGCTGAGTGGCAAGCAGCTGATGCGACGGCTCCACCGCCTCGGCATCCGCGCGAGGCCGGTCCGCAGCACCGCCCTCCTCGACCTCGCCGCCGGGCTCCCCGCCGTCGTCCTCAGCAAGCTCCTCGGCATCCATATCCGATCCGCCACCCGCTGGACCCAGCACTCCGGAGCCTCCTGAAACGCCTACGCGGCTGACTTCTCCCGCCGCCAGCGGGAAGAGCTCCGCAAGTTCCAATAGCCGGACCTACCAATATCGAACCGGGCGAGCTGCAGCGCCTGGTCCTCGCCGCCATCGCCCCCGTACGTCGACCGCGCCGTGCTCGCGCAGCAGACCGCCCGGGAGGAAGAACAGCGCCGTGCCCTGGCCGACTTCCTCGGAGGCTGGGGCACGGCGGGTGGGACGTCGATCTAGTGCTGCACTGGCGCCTGAGCGGCCTGGGCGAAGTGCTGCACGATGGCCTTGGTCCCGGCGCCGACTTCATCGGCCAGGGCGCCGCTGCGCGGGTCGGCCAGGTGAACACGCATCCGTAACCCGTCAGGATCCGACGAGGCGCCGTGAGCGCCGGGTGCTGGCGGCAAGGTTCGGATCCCACAAGGACTGGGTGGGGTTGCAGCCGGCCACCCATTCGGGGAGATCGTCGTCGGAGGGCTGTGCGCTGCCGCCCCATTCGGTGCCGGGCTGGATGTAGAGGGTGTGAATGTCGCGGTGCTTTTCGGGGTTGTAGCGGACCTCGTTCGCGGCGTTGTACACGCCCCACCCTGTGGCGGTGATCGACATGCGCGCAGCGCGCCCGAACGCGACCGCGGGCGGCCGGTGGTGGAAGAAGAACCAGGTCTGGCCCAGCCCCTGGATGGTCAGTCCGACGGCATAGCCCCGCCGGACGACTCGTTCGTCGCGGGTGGTCTGCCGCGGGAGCGTGTCGACCGTTTTGATCCGGTCGTACTGCGTGGTGCTGTTGCTGTCGAACCAGCTGGTTCCGTTCAGTGCCATAGGGCGTTGTACTGCGCCACACTCATGGGGTCCAGGCGACACACGACCGCGCGACTCACGACGGGTCGATGTCCTCCAGCTGCTCGCGCCGCTCCTCCGCCAGCGCCCCCCCAGGCAAGCCCTCGGCACGACGCTGTCGATCTCGGTGGCCTTCCGGGCGGCGGTGTTACGGGGTTCCGCTCGTTGGGAGCGTGGCAGCACAAAGTCCCGGAGGTCCGGGACCTTGTGCGCTTCGTTTGACCGTCGTGCTCAACGACCGGCTGCCGCGTTGGTCACCGTGCGGTTCATGCCCACTCCAGTCCCAGGTCCGCCAACTGCTGCAGCTTGTCCGCGGTGAGCTTGCCACGCCTGCTCTTAGTGTCGACCAGCCGGCCCCGCCGATGCTGAGATACTCGGCGTCGCCTACGGCGTGCAAGACCTTTGGAGTTCCTGCGTCGGGTCGGCCTTGATCCCGAAGAGGTGCGGCTGAACGACCCGCTGATCGAATGGCGCGGCGGCGGGCCGGAGGTGTGGAGTCCCCCTCCCAATTGACGTCCCGTTCGTTCGCTCACGCCCGTCCGAAGGCTCTGGCGTCGGTGGCGGCGCCGTCGGACGTGCGGGGCCGGGCCGTCGGCAGCGGGCCCGTCTACGGGAACCGTTCGCACTAGGAGGAGTCGTGTGCGAAGGTGCGCTCCCAGTGCTCGTAGAGGTCCTTGGCCAGCCGTTCGCCGCCGGGCTGGCCGTGGTGCATGTGCCACAGAGCGTTGTCCGCCTTGGCTTTGAGCGCGGCGAGGTAGCTCATGCAGTGGTGGGCGTAGTCCTGCCCGCAGTCGTCACGCTCGTCCGGCAGGCATGGGCGCGTCGCCACGCCGCATTCCTTGAGGACCTCACGCAGCTGCAGTGCGTAGTCCATCCACGCCCGTGACATCCCCGGTTCCGTCTCCAGCAGCGTCATGTCGTTCGCCCTTGTTCGGTCGGTCCGCTACCAGACCAACGAGCTGAACGCCGCAGTGTGTCGGCCGTATCGGTCCGGTCGCTCTGCGTGGAGGGCGAGTCGGTCCCAAGGATCCGCCGGGTCATTCCAAAATTTTGGAATGACCCGGCGCGGGTGCGGCGGTGGTTCGGCGTGTGGCCGGGCTGGCGGGGGAGTGGTGGGTCAGGTGGGCAGGGTGTCGATCGCGGCCTGCCAGGGATACGCGTCCAGGTTGCCGTGTCGGGGTTTGTGGGGCGTGAATCCGTTGTCGCCGAGCAGCAGGGTCACACCTGCCTTTCGCAGGGTCTCCACGCTGCGTGGCACTGCTGGGTGTGCGTGCTGGGCGTCGTTCCAGTGCGGCAGGGCCACGGTCGGGATGCGCAGCCCGATCGCTTCGGTGACCAGCCCGAGAGCGAGGGTGTCCGAGGCGCCGGCGGCCCACTTGTGCAGCGTGTTGCTGGTGAGCGGAGCGACGAGGATCGCATCGGGCGCCGGCAGCACGTCCGGCTGGCTAAGCCGAGTCCCTTCCAGCCGTCGTCCGATGCCGAGAAGATCGCGAGGCTCGCAGATGGGGACCGGCCTGGGGTGATCTCGCCGAAGGCTCGCGGGAGGTCGCCGTCGCCGGTCCGCACACGGGCGGTCTGCTGGTAGTCGGTCATCGTGCCTGTTCACCCTCCACCGGGCCGCGATCGGCGTCAATCCCCACGGAGGCGGCCGGTGGTGCGCGATACCAGGAGAGGCAGATGTGCCTCGAATGAGTTCTGATTTCTGAAACCTGCGCAGGCCAAAGCCTCTCCGGCCGCCCGCAGTGACGGCACAGGCGGGTGCGGCCGGCGACACTCTGGGCGGTTAGCCGGGGTCTGCTTCCGGGGCCGGGCTTTCGGTGAGGTATTGCTGCTCGGCGGTGCGTACGTGCCGCTGCTCGCGACGGATCCGTTCTTCCTGGATGGCGCAGTGGGCCAGGCCGAGGACGGCCAGGACGATGCCGGTGGTCATGTATCCGTGGGGGAGCGGTGAGTCTGCCGGTCCGCCGGCCACGGGCCGGGTCGCATCGATGAGCAGCCATGCCGCCATGGACACGGCGGTGCCGCCCATCCAGCAGGCGCCCACTGCGATGGGGCGCCACAGGGGGCGGGCGAGGGGGAGCCCGAGCCCGCTGCGCAGGACTCGGGTGGCGGTGTCGGCCCTGCGGGTGGCGACGGGTTTGGCCACCGCGCACGCGGCAGCCACCACAAGCAGGACCACGGCGAAGGTTTCGGTGAGCAGCTGGACGACGTTCAGGGCTGCGAGCGTCGTCATAACGGCGAGGTCCCCGATCAGCAGGGTCCAGCCCAGGGAGCCCCATCGGGCGGCCCACAGACCGTCGTTGCCCCGGCGCCACGTCTTCCAGCACCACCGGGTGACCGCGGCCGTGACCGCCCACAGTGCGACAAGCGGCACGATCGTCCTCATGAATGGCTTCCCTTCCCCCATGTCCCGGCCGGCGGTCCCGCCGTGGCGTGCCGTCACTTTACGACTGGCGGAAGCGAGCCCAGAGCGTACTGGGCGCCGCCCCGTCCGGTGGGCCGAAGCTCGCCTGCGACACCGTCGCCGCTCGAGGTTGCGGTCGCACCACGCGGTGACCGCCCTGACCCGCCTCCTTGGAGACACTCACCAGTCGTCGGGGGCGCTTCCCACCCACGCGATCGGCTGCTCCTCGCTGTTGTGGACCTCGTGACCGCCATCCAGGACACAGATTTGCCCCCAGCGGCCGTGCTTGGCCGGCCAGATCCGGGCAAGCACGGCCGCGGCGCAGGGCCAGTCCCTGCGCCGTCTCCCCGGGCAGGTCGACGGGCGGCCTGGACGAACCCGACGGGTTCGGTGATTTATCGGACGCGCTCGGGCGGTGCCGTCAGAATCGGAGCAGCAGGCGGCGCGACCCCTACCCAGCGGCACCGCGGCAGGGGTACCGGGTGGTACCGGGGTCCTCCGCCGCGCAGGCGGCACGCGCGGCCCTCGCCGGGCGTCTGGTGGCCATCCGCATTGCCGGTGCGGCTGTGCCTGTACGGCGGCACGACCAAGGGGCCCACCACATGATGCAAAGTAGCCCGTGCGTCGCCCTCCACACCTGCCCCGGCCGCTACTATGGGACCGGCCCATGACGGGCAACGCACCGGGAACGAACGGCAGTTCGGAGGGGGCGATGCTGTGCCGACGGCATTACGCGACGTTGTCAGGTACGCCGTTGAGCTCGCGGCGCCCGAGGAACTGCCGCTGCTCGACGGTCTGACCGAACTCGACGACGTCCAGGCGGAGCGCGCCCTGACGTCCCGCAGCCGGGCTCGTGAACGGCTCGGGTTCGGCCTCACTGAAGCGGTCGCGCTAGTCACTCCCGTGCTGTGGACGGTGCTGTCTGAGGCCGGTCGCCACGCCGTGGGACTGGCCGTCGACGGTGCCGTGGAACGACTGCGGGCCCGACTGCGTCGGCGGCGTGCCGACCTGGCGGGCGCCGATCGGTTGACGCTCCCGCCGATGCCACCAGAGCGCATCGAGGAAATCCGGCACGCAGTCCGTGAGCGGTGCCTGGCCGCGGGGGTGAACCGGGCCCGGGCGGTGGCGGTCGCCGATGCCGTTGCGGTGCGCCTAGCGATGGACGAATTGCGCAGCAACCGGGAGGGCGGGGATCCGCAGCAACCGGGTCCGGCGCAATGAGCAGCGCCGCCGACGCCAGTTCCGTGGTCGGTGGCCACGCCGTCGCCGGTCCCGATCGGCGGGTGCTCGTATCGGGCACCACACTCCGCTTCGGCCTGCTTGCCCTGCTGGTGGCGACTAGCAGCGTCCAGCTCCTCTGGCTGGCGGCGCCCCAGCCCCCCGTGCACGGCGTGCCAGACGCCAGGTACACCTGCCTGTACGCCGTAGGCGAGAATCCTCCCTGGGGCCACTTCGCCTCCATCCGTATCGTGACGAACGAGGCCCGCTGGCATGCGTACAGCGCCTGTGTCCAGCAGTTCTCCACCTCGCCTTGGCCCTGGGTGTTCGGCGGCACCGTCCTGGTATTCGCGGTGGCGCTGCTCTTCCACTGGTGGACACCCGCCTGGAAGATCCGACGCGGTCGGCTCGTCCCGGTCCGAGGCGGCAGCGAACTAGCCGGTGACTTGGTCGCGTTGACGCAGCGCGCGGGACTGGTTGGACGGGTGACCTTCGTGATCCGACCCGCGGCTGTCACGGCTAGCGGGGTCGCATTCGGACGCTGGGGCCGGTCAACTGTCTGTCTGAACGCCGGACTCGTCGCTCTCCGCCAGCAGAACCCTGCCCTCTTCCGCACTGTGGTGCTCCACGAGTTGGCGCACGTCCGCAACCGTGACGTGGACATCGCCTATGCCACCGAGGCGCTGTGGCGCGCCTTCGCGGTGCTGGTACTGCTGCCGTATACCCTGCTGTGCCTGGTTCCGGCCGAACTGCTGGGCAACCCGGCCAGCGCGGTGACGCTCTGGCAGCAGCAGTGGGACGTGGGGGTGCGCGGTCTGGTGCGGCCGGCCGTCCTCTTTGCGCTCGTCCTGCTCGCGCGAGCCGATGTGCTACGGACCCGTGAGCTGTATGCCGATCTCGACGCGGCTCGGTGGGGAGGGGAGCTGCCACACCCCGGAGCCGAGGGCCGGCCGGCACGGGGCCTGCCCACCGTGCTGCAGAGCGCGGTGTCGCTGTGGCGCACCCATCCGAGCTGGGCCCAGCGCGCGAGCGCTCTGCACGACCCCGCCCCGTTGTTCGGCGCCCAGCCCGTCATGCTGTTCCTCAACGCGCTGGCCGCGATGGAAGTCGTGACGGCGCTGTATCCACTGAGCAACGACACGCCGGGGCCGTACACGTGGCGCTCCGCCCCTGCCTGGCTCGTCGCGGCCGCTATCACTGGTATCACCGGCGTCGCCCTCTGGCGGGCGGTGACGCACGCCGTGCTGACCGGTCGGCCCGGTCCATCGGGACTGGTCGCCGGCTGTTGGCTGGGCGCGGGGCTAATGGCGGGCGAGTTGCTGACCTTCCGTTCGTCGGCGAACGGATGGCTGCCACCCCAGCCCTGGCTGCTGTTGCTGCTGGTCATAGCGGGCGCCGTACTGTGTTGGTGGGCGACCCGATGCGCCGAGCTGTGGCTGGTCCGCTGCCGGGGCCGGAGCCCGCGGTGGACGCTGCTGGGCGGGCTCGCCGCGTTACTGCTGGTCTTCGGTGCCTGGTTCACGCTGTGGGACCGGGTCGGTTCGCTCTACCTGCTCGACCTGGCCTCACCCGGCGACGCCGCACGTATGGAGCAAGTACTGGGCACCACCCCGGACAGCCTCGGCGCCGGGCAGCTCCAAGCGATCTTCCCGGTCCTCGGCGTCGCCCTCCAGTTCGTCGTCAGCGCGCCCCTGACGGCGCTCGGAGGCGCCGTGCTGTGGCTGTACCCCCTGCTTGCCTGGGCCCGCCGCCCAGTCACCGGCGTGCCGGCCTGGGTACGTTCGGCCCTGGGCGGGGCGGTGGGCTCCTGGCGGACCGCCCCCGAAATCCCGCCCCTGCGATGGGTGTTGTCTCAAGGCATGGTGGGCGGGGCGCTCGCCGTGTGCTCACTGACCGCCTTGGCCTGGTGGCTGCACCCGGGCCATCCGCGGTCGGGCGGGGCAACCTGGATCATGGTCGTCGCCCTGCTGACGGCCTTCGCCATAAGCACCATCGCCGCGTTGACTGCCGCCCTGGTGTACCGGCGCGCACCCGCGCACCGTCTGCCCGTCGCACTGGTAGCCGCAGGGATCACCATTCTCGTCGGAATGTGCGGCGCGATCGTGCTGCTCGGCACCGACGGGTGCGTACGGCAGCGGTCACTGTTCGTCGAGAACTGCGGATGGGTGACGGCCCCGTTGTGGGGGCTGATCCACTCGATCACCGCACTCGTTCTGGGCATCGGTTTCTATCCTGCACTGTTCGCAGCGTTGGCCGGTGCGGGACTGTGGCAGCGGTGGCTGGAGCCGTGGCGAGCCCGGAGGAAGGCATCGGAAAGGCCGCCGACTGCCAGTCCCCACCTCCCCAATCCGCCTGCCGCCGCTTGCCACTTCCCCACTCCGTCACCCGCCCTTCCCCCACCAACTCGAACAGTCGGCCGCGCTGCCGCTCACCTCCTCGGGAGTGGCTTGCTGTGCCTGCTGGGTGTGCTGGCCGCACGCGGCGTACTGCATGCCACTCGCCCCGACCACCTGCCTTTCCCTTGGATCCAGCACACCCAGGAAGCCGTCGCGCTCGGGCTGCTGGTGACCTTCCTCCTGGTGTGGTGGGCGGCCGCCCGCCGATACCGCCCGGCAGCCGCCCTAGCCGTTGCCGCCGGTGGGCTGCTGCTCGGCCTCGCCGCGGCCTTCGTGCTCCAGGCAGCGGACGGCTGCTCCGGCAATCCCAGCACCCTCACCCGCACCTGCCGATGGCGGCCCGGCACCAGCTGGTTCCTCACCAGCTCGGTCCTGCTCCCCACCGTCGCAGCGCTGGTCACCTGGGCACTGGCGCTCGTCGCCCTGCTGCGCCCCTGCCTGGTCTGGTGGCGACAGCGGCGCACGGGGAGGCAGGCTCCCTACCCGTTCCCCCGCCCGTTGTGGCAGCACCGCACGGTGATCGGGGTGGTCTGCGCGGTCTCGTTGACGGCCCTCGGCGGACTGCCCCCGGCCTCCGATTCACCTGCGTCGGCCCCAGTGGCTCCCCCTCCTACGCTCGCCGCCGTCGGCCCCCGCCCCAACGACATCGACGTCGCGGTGTGGTGGGTAAACGTCGGCAGCCCGCTGACACATTCCCTGGACACCAGCCGCGAGGGCGTGGTCACCAGCATGCGGGAGTTCAGCCGGCGGGTCGATTCAGCCTCCCTGAAGGCACTGGGTCGCGCCTGCGAGCGGTGGGCCACGAACGCCCTCCGTGCGCAATCCGCCCGTCCCGCTCCGAATCCTGCGTTGGCGAACGCCTGGCGACAGGCAGCCCGGTCAGCCCGGGACGGCGGAACCCTCTGCCGGCGAAGCATCGACCGTCTCGATACGGACGCCTTCGACACGGCCATGGCCGATATCGTCCAGCAGCTCAGCCACACTGGCACCTTCTACCGCCTGCTGGCGCCCTTCCTCCGGCGCATGACCTGGACATCCCTGCCCGGAGATGAGCACGTGAGGAAACATTAGGCGTGGTTGAGCGAGCCGCTCTCGCCGCGGGGTGGGCGTGCCGACACTCGACCTGCCTGCCTCTCTGGGCGAGATCACTTTGAAGACGGGCCGTAGTCCCGATCGACTGACCAAGGGGGCGCCCGGCTGGTAAGGCGGGCACTCCCTTGGACGCCTCCGAAACGAACAGCCCGTTGTCGTACCCCCTCCGTACCCTTGGCACCGAGGCATCTGCGACAGGAGGGCAACATGGCCCGCAACTCCATCAATCAGCGCGCGATCGAGAAGCACCTCAAGGAGATCGCTAAGGGCTATGAGCGCGCGGCACGGAGAAATCCGATCCGTGTGCCGATCCAGACAGGGACGTCAGGAAGCTCGCTGCCCGGCCGTGGCACTGCCGAAGTCGAGCCGATCCTGGCGCGACTCCTGCTGTGGCTGGACGAGCAGGCACAGCAAACCCTCGCATTACGTCGACGTGACCCAGTTCGTCGAAGAACAGCAGCTGCACGGCGAGGACGCCTCTGTGCTCGACTTCGAGCTGGAACAGCGCGACCTGGTTCGTGTTGCGCGCACCTTCGGCGGCACTCCCGACGTTTACCTCACCGACGCGGGCCGCGCCGCGATCCACCGCCTGAAGAAGCTGCGCCTGGACCGCGCCGCCCGCCGCCCGCCTTCGCTACACCATGGACGCCTTCCAGCGGTGGCTGTTCGACACCGCCGGCGACCAGAAGCCCATTAACCCGGTGCTGTTCCTCGTCACGCCCGCCGCCTACTTCGCGGGATCCGAGATCACCGGTACCGAGATGCACGAAGCGCTCGCCCACCTGTCCCAGCACCAGCTGATCGAGCACCTCGACACTGAACCCGCCACGGTCGCCATCACATCCCAGGGCGTCAGTTGCGCCCTGGCAGGAGGAAGTGTGCAGGACCACATCAACCAGCCCCGCCCCGGCACCACGTACAACAACTATCTGCCGAACGCCAAGGGCGTCATCATCGGCGAGCAGCAGCACTTCACCCAGAACAACACCGACGGCGTCGACCCGACGCTGTTCGCCCAGCTCGCCGGGTACATCGGCCAGGTCAGCACCACCCTGGGCATGTTCGAGACGGACCGCGTTGAGCTGGAGCGCGCCGCCCAGGACCTCCACACCGAGGCGACCTCCGAGAACCCTGAGCTAGGCCGCCTGCGCCAGTTCGCCAACCAGCTCAAGGCAAGCTCCTGGAGGCCGGTACCACCATCGCGGCCACGATGGGCGTACAGATGGCCGACCAGGCCCTCGCCGCGCTGATGCAATAGCTCTTCCAGCAACACCACGGGCCCCGGGGGCAGTCATGCGTCCCCGGGGCCCGGCCTTATGGAGTCGTACGGGTCAACGACGGCCCCACTCCGGCGTAACGGACCGCGTGGCCGTCAGCCGTCGTCGCCCGGCGGCTCGGAGTGCAGGCAGTACTCGCACCTGGACGCCGCATCGGTGCGGCCCATGCACCGCCGGCAGGTGCCGCGCTCGCGGACCGGGCCGCGGCCGTCCGCGCCTCCCGGGCACGTCATCACTGGCTGGCCGAAGCCGAAGCTGAGCACAGCCGTCGCCCTCAGCCGTTTTACGCGCCAGCTGGGAGACGTCGTCCGCTGAGCGCTCGTCACCGTTGTTGCCGGTCTCCACCGCCAGATAGACGGCGAGGCAGTCGTCCGTGTCGCAGACGACGGCCACTCCTGTAGGCATGCGATCTCCTCCTCGACCGTCCGGAGCGGTCAGCGGTTGTTGCGGTAGGCGATGATGCCGTCGGCGACCAGGCCGCGGCCGCGGGCGGTGCGGAACTCTTCCAGCCGCTTGGCATCGGTGCACTGCTCCGGCGTGCTCTCCGGCGGGGTGCGCACGCCGAGCTGCGGGCCGTAGAAGCACACCGCGTACCCGTGGTGCAGGGCGGCGGAGTACCAGTCGGGCGAGGCCGCGACGGTGATGCGGGAGTAGACGCCGCCGTCGGGGGAGCGCAGCTCGATCCGGTCGTCGGCCAGCCGGTGCAGGGCCCAGCCGGGGATGGTCCGCAGATCGGCGACGCCGCGGGGGAAGCGCCGCATCCCGGATGCGATGGAGCCCTCGACCTGGATCTCGGTGGGCGCGCCGCCCGGGAGCCGGGACATCATCGCGCGCTCGGGCTCGAAGAGGGCCACCGGCATCGGGTCCTCACCGTCGGTGGTCTGCAGGGTGCCGGTGTCCGGGTCGATCCCGGTGGCTACCTGTCCCAGCCCGAGCACGGGGGAGTTCATGTAGAGCAGCCGGCCGTGGTCGTCGACGTTGTCGCTCAGCTACTCCCCGGCCGCCAGGATCTCCGCCTGGCTGACGGCCCGGTCGTCGATGTGGAACCGCTGACGCGGCGGCTGGTTGCTCTGCTGCTTCTTGGGCTTGAACCGTCCCATCGAGGCACCCCCCTTGGTGTGTGATCAGCCAAGCCTCAGCCAGGCGCGAGCGGCGGCACAAGACCGCCTCACGTCAACCAGCCGTCGAACGGCAAGAGGCCCCCGGCGCTGCGCCCATCCGTCACGTCGCCAACAACGGCCACGGCCCGATCGCCTGGGTCACCGCCTACGAAGAGGCGTACGGGCCGCCGCCGGAGATCTGGTTCACCGACGCCGACGGCACCGTCGACCAGAGCGCCATCGCCCGCTTCCTGGAGATCGGCACCTTGGTCGCTGAGTGGGACTGCGGCCCCGCTGGCGACGACGACGTCGCTTCTGAGCCGGAGACCGTCCGCCGGTGAGAGCCCGATCGCACCTTCGTCGACAACGCTCCGCCCTCAGATTCAGGGCTTGGTAGGCCGGTTGTCCTGATCCGTCCCCGCGTCAGCTCGACCCTGGGATGATCAGGCCGTTACTGGACAGCAGCGAAAGATTTGGGGGAGCCCGGTGTGGGACTACTCGGAACTCAGTGCGGAGGCACGCAAGCTCGGAGGCCCTGATGCTCTGCGGGCGGCCTACATCCAGATCGGGCGGAGGCTAGGCCAGCAGCGAGCCTTCACTCTCGGTGCCCTTGCCGTCGGCGTGCCGGTGGCTGGGTGGAAGGTTTGGAAGGTCTACCGTGACCGCCGCGCCGTCGCCGCTTCCCAGGCCACGGCCGTGACCTCCGAGGCCGCGCTGGCCACGGAGGAGGCTGCACTGGCAGAGGCGGAGACTGTACTCGCGGCTGTTGAGGCCGCGCCGACGGTCGACGAGCCGGAGCTGGAGTCCGCCGCCGAGTCCTCGCCGTGGGCCGCCGTAGCCCAGTCCACCCCAGTGGCTGGCGGGCACGTCAGCGCGTAGGGGCGCGAACGCCCCAGCGCTGGCTGCGCAGCGTCGGCAGCAGTCCGGTGAGGGGGAGGAAGACCGTCGAAAGCCCCGCCCGCATCGAGCCCCACCCCCGCAGGACACGCCATCCACCGGGCCCAGAGCGGAGTTTCTGTCCAGGCGGGCCGGTGCCGATGGCAGGCCTTCCCTTCGGAAATGGAGAACCGACTGTCAGCACGGACGAGTACTTTCTTGAGATCCACGGGCTCCCGCGCGCGGGAGCCGAGGCACGCAACCAGCAGCGAGATCACCCCTCCCGTTAAATCCTGGAGCTCCCATGCCGCCCTCCCCCGATCCACTGACCATGCAGCGCCTGGCATACGTCCGATATCTGTACCGGGAAGGCGTTGAGGAGAGTCGTCTACCGACCCCGCTGCGCTCGCGGGCGATCACGTCCTTCCACGACGCCGTGGAGAACTTCATTGGGCTTGTCGCACAGCAGCTGGGTGTCGAGCTCAAGAGGAACACCGAGTTCCTGGGCTACTGGGAGGCAGTCAAACCGTTCGAGCTCCCCAAGAAGGAGCAGATGAGACGGCTGAATGACGTGCGCGTGGCACTGAAGCACAACGGCACATTCCCCTCCGAGCACCAGATCGAGCAGGCCCGTGAGGCCCTTGCCGACTTTTTCACCACAGTCACGCCGAAGGTCTTCGAAGTCGACTTCGATGCGGTCGACATGGTCGACCTCCTGACACAACCGGAGACAGCCCGGCTCGTCCGTGAGGCTCAGACGCATGCCGATGCAGGCGACTACCCCATGGCCATGGCCGGGCTGGTGCTGGCCTTCGACGCTCTTCTTGACCACTACGCGACAGGCGATCGACCTGCTGGGGAGTCGCCCTTCAGATTTGGTGCGCGTCTGTATCGGTCAGATGTGGTCCAGATACCGGGTTCCGGCAACAGTCAGATCAACCCGAAGTTGAAGAAGCTGGGCCAATTCGCCATGGACGCCCAAGACGCTCTACGCGTGATCAGCCTCGGCATCGACTACCCGAGCTTGGCGCGGTTCAGGGTGATGTCACCGCCGGTCTACGGCTACGCCGATGGCAGCCAACGCTTCGTAAATCTCCCCTCAGTACGCACGCTGAGCGCGGACGACTACGACTGGGCGCGACACTTCATCATCGAGTCCGGCCTTAGGGCGTCTCGGGCTGATGAGATCCGCGGAATGCAGGAGCGAGCACACGAGCTGAACTGGAACCCGAAGACGCCGTTCGGGGAACGTTCATGGACGGGACCGGTAGAACCGACTCCATATGAGGAAGTGTCTGTCTTCGAAGACGAGACGCTAGACCCGTGAGGATTCCTCCTCGAAGCCGGTCTGTTCCGCCTCCTCAGAGCACCGCTGGGTGCGGCCCCTCTGGCCCCGGACAGCGAAGGACCCCGGGCCGGCCGCGCGCCCCCGGGGGTCCTGTCCGCCGGTCTCACCCGACGCTCACCAGCCGCCGGGTGCGCTGCCCCCCACGCGATCGGCCAGCCCTCGCTGTTGCGGCCCCAGTGCGGTTCCTCCATCGAGGCCTCGTGCCCGTCGGGCAGGACGCAGATCCGCCCCCAGCGGCCGTGCTTGCCCGGACAGATCCCTGCGAGCCGGGCCGCGTCCTCGTCGTGCACGGCCTGGTCGTGCTGGTCCTGGAACGGCTGGAGACGGCTGCACAGCGCCGCGCCGAGCTCCCTCTCCGCCGCCTCGATCCGCGCCCGCGCCTGCTGCACCCCAGGGTCGACCAGCAGAGCCGAGACAACCGCCGCCGCCTCACCCGTCGCCATCACGCCGCGGCCTGTGTCACGCCCACTCCAGTCCCAGGTCGGCCAGTTGCTGGCGTTGTGCGGGGGTGAGTTTGCCGCGCCTGGATTTGGTGTTGGATACCCATACGCCCAGTTTTACGACTGCTGGCTCCGCCGCGCCGCCGCCCTCACCGGCAACGGTGATCTGTTCGCTGTGGCCGCGGGGCACCGGTCGGTCGCCTTCCCGCTCCACCCACTGCGCAAGGGCTGCCAGCCCCCGCTGGAACGCTGCCTGCGCCCTGCTCGCACCCTTCGCGCCGCCCGCCGCCGGAGCGACCTCGGCCGGGGCTGGAGACACGGCACGGGACGTGCCCCGCACGCCCAGCGCGGACAGCCGCTTCTGCTGCTCGGGCGAGAGCTGGGCCCAGGTGCCCGGCTCTTGTTGCCGCCACCTCCAGGTGCCGATGTCGTCGCCGTCGAAGGTGACGCCCGGAGCGATGTAGGGGAGGTGGCCGTCTGCGTCGACGAGGTCGGCGAGGACGCGGTAGTGACGCTGCCAGTTCAACGACCACGGGCAGTTCCAGTCCGGGTCGATCGCCGCCAGCTGCCGCGCGCGCTCCTCCGCCCGCTCCGCGTCCTTCCCGAGGCCTCCCTTGCGGCGGAGGTTGGCCATGTGCTGCCCGACGGGCACCATCGCCTCACCTTCGCCCCAGACGGCGTCCTGTCGGGGGGCGAGGTGTCCGGTGGCGCGCCGGTAGGAGCGGAGCGCGGCGAGCTTGGCCTCCCACGCCTCCTCGCCCGGCTCCCACACCATGCCGGCCTCGTCGAGCAGCTCCTTGCGGTGGGGATCGAGTTCACCAGCCCGCAGTGCCCGCCGCTGCTGGTGCACCCACCGCCCCAGCGGAAACGCGTCGGTGGACCCGGCTGTGGTCTCGACGTCGTAGGCGACGGCGTGCAGGCCGGTGATCTCGTGCTCGGCGCGCCAGCGTCGCAGGGCCTGGTAGCCCTCCAGCCACACCAGGGACTCGGGCCGGATGACACGGCACCGGGTCAGCGCGGCGACGTCGGCGGCGTCGCGGGGCCGGGCGAAGTTCACCACCACCGCATCGACACGATCCACCTCCCGTTGCCCCTCGCTCTCACCCTCCTCCGCCTCCTCGCCGCCTGTCCCCGCACCGCCGGGAGCCGGCCGGACATGGAGACGCCGGCGCTCCTCACCGCGGGTCAGGGCGCGGGAGGCGAGCTGGTCGACCATGCGCTCCGAGTGCGAGCGCAGGCCCTGAAGGATGTCGACCAGCGGCTGGTAGCTGGCGGAGGCAACCATGTCCTTGGGGTCCTCGCCGGGCTCAAGGAAGATCGGGATGATGATCCGCGCAGTCTTCACACTGCCATCCGGATTCGGCCGCAACGCCCTGCCGATGTTCTGCACGATGTCGACCTGCGAGGTCCGGGAGCCGACGATGCACACCGCCTCCACGCCGCGCAGCCCGGTGATGTCGACCCCGACACCCAGGGCCCGCACCGAGGCAAGGAACGCGCGGTGCACCCGCCTGCCCGCCGCGTTGATGCCGTTGGCGAACCGACCGATCACCTCACGCCGGTGGGCGACGGGGTGGTCCCCGCACAGCCAGTCGGCCCACACACGGTCCGGCGGGACGTGGCGACCTTCCTCCAGCTCGTACAGCTCGGCGTCGAGGGAGGAGACCGGCAACTCCTCCGCACGGGCCAGGGCCGCCTCGGACGCCTCGGCGGCGTGCAACTCGGCGGCCGTGGCCGGCATCTGCTCCGCGAACGCCCTGGCCTCTTCCACCCGCTGGTGGAACGTCATGACAGTGTGGAGATTCCGGGCCGCGGCGTGCTCCAGCAGCGCGGCCTGCAGCAGCGCCAGGCGCCGGCCGCGCAGCGCGTCCTCGGACAGCCCCAGGACCGGGTCCGGATCGCGGATCTCCAGCACGTCAATCTCGAACCCTGACCCTTGGGTATTGCATTAGGTGGGTGAGTTGTCGCAGGTCGTGAGGTCACTACGGGGCGGCTAAGCCTTCGTACGCTACTCCGAACCCGGCCTTTTATCAGGGCAGTTGGAGGATTGATCCCGTCTGATGCAGGATTTGCCCGGGAGACGGGAGGTCCTGGGAGTGGGTTCTCGACACGGGAGCGAGCTTGCTGGTGCCGCGCATCTGGAGCTGGTCGCTGGCGTGGTGCAGATGCGGCCGCAGGACGCGATGGTGGAGGCGATGTTGCGGGGATGGCGTGCTCAGCAGTCCGCGCGTGGGCTGAAAGCGGACACGGTCGAAGCGAGGGAACGGACCGTGCAACGCTTCTTGGAGTTCACGAACGAGTACCCCTGGGAATGGACGCCGGCTCACGTGTATGAGTGGTCGGCGTCTTTGATGGGGGAGAGACATCTGGCTCCGTCCACGGTGCGTGCGTACCAGTGTGAGCTGCGTTTGTTCAGCGAGTACGTGACCGATGCACGCTATGGGTGGGCGGAGGTGTGTGAGGCGGAGTTCGGTACGCACCCGGTGGCGATTTGCCACGAGTGGAACACGATCGCTCATCTGAACGGCTATGAGGGTGATCCGGAAGCCCGGCCCTTCACCCGCGAGGAGCTGCAGCGGTTCCTCGACTATGCCGATGAGCAGGTCGATCGTGCGGTGCGCGCCCGACGCAAGGGCGCGCTCGTGGCGTACCGGGATGCCACCTTGTTCAAAGTTGTCTATGGCTGGGGATTGCGGCGCACGGAAACGTCGAAGCTCGATCTCGTCGATTTCGGCCGTAACGCGAAGGCGCCGCAGTTCGGCCGTTACGGGATGCTGAACGTGCGCTACGGAAAGGCCAAGCGGGGACAGCCGCCGAGGCGCCGGAACGTGCTGGCGGTGATGGACTGGGCGGTGGAGGCGGTGCGGGACTACGTCGAGAACGTCCGGCCGAGGTTCGGCTGTACGGAGCACCCTGCCTTGTGGCTGACCGAACGGGGAGGCCGGGTCAAGCCCGCAGAGATCAATGCCCGGTTCGTCGCCTACCGCGATGCGCTGGGTCTGCCCCGCGCTCTCGTTCCGCACTCGCTGCGCCACTCCTACATCACTCATCTCACGGAGGACGGGGTCGACCGGCGGTTCCTGCAGCAACAGGTCGGTCATGAGTGCGACAGCTCTCTTGCCACCTATACCCATGTCAGCGATGCCTTCATGAACAGCGCTCTGCAGCGGGCGCTCGCACCTGCTTTTGCCGAGCCGTCGACTGTAGGCGGGCACGGATGAACGCGAAGCTCGACTACCGATGGCACCTTCGGCACGTCATGGCGGACCGCGGCATGTTCTCCACCACCGACCTGATTCCGCCTCTGGCGGCGCGCGGCATCACCTTGTCCACCAGCCAGGTCTACCGGCTGGCCGTGGAGCGACCGGAGCGGCTGAGCCTGAAGATCCTCATGGCGTTGCTCGACATCCTCGACTGTTCGATGGACGATCTCATCGAGCCTGTCGTGGCAGCCGAGTCCGCGAAGAGGAAGAGGGCCGCAGCGGGTGGGGCCGGTGGCGAACACGGGGTCGGTGATCTGAGACCCACACGTGCCCGTATCAGCAGGGCCGACGAGTGACCCCCGCATCCGAGGCCGAGTACGCCTCCGATCCAGTTCAGCGGATCGTCTCCCACGTCTGCCGCATCGAACAGCACCTCTCTCCGGACCAGGTGCGCGATGTCATCGTGAGCATCACTTCCGAACGGTCTAAACGGCGCCGTCTGGCCGATGCGCTGGAGGCCGATCCGCAGGTACTGCGTACGGGCCGTCCACCGGCTCCGAAAGCTGTTGCCGAACTGCTCTTGGCCTTACAGGCAGCCGGCGCAGGCAATGTCGCTGCACCGCGTTGTTCACGGTGTGACCGTGAACAACGCAAGATTTCGTACTGGGCTGCCGGCACCTGGGGGTGTGGCTCGTGCTTCGAGGAACACAGGCCCTGCGCCGGATGCGGCAAGGCACGCAAGACCGTCAGCCGGGACCGGGAGGGGAAACCACGGTGCCATCGCTGCCCCGATAGCGACCCGCAAGCCATCCCCGCTCTGGCCGCGCTGGTCAGGGGCCACAGCCCGGGTTTGAGTGAGCAGACGGTCGAGCGGGCGACGCAACAGGCATGCCATTACGTGCTGCAGCAGGAGAGGATGGCCCGAGAGTTCCTCGCCCGGCCCGAACTTCTCACCGGCCAGGGGCATCTCGCTTCGCAGGCAGCGCTGAGGTTCATCGACGCACTCCTCGCTGCAGGTGCCACCGGGATCACCCGACCGTCCTGCCCCCGCTGCCACCGGACAGTGCGGCTACGGCCCATGGTCGACGGACAACGAATCTGCAGGACCTGTTACGGGCGGGTCAGAGCCGTCCCCTGCACCCTCTGCGGTGCTGTGCGGGATCCGGCTGCCCGCGATCTTGATGGCGGGCCGGTCTGTGCAGACTGCGTCGTCAACGACCCTGCCAATCATGAAGAGTGCCGTAGCTGCGGCCGCCGCCGCAGAGTGGCCAGCCGTCTTGCCGATGGGCCGCGGTGCGTCAGCTGCCGCCCGCGCCAACAGGTGACCTGCACCATGTGCCGACGCACGGGACCTGGCTGGGTCTCACCCGTCACCGGTGAGCCCTGGTGCGACGGATGCGAGAAACGCTGGGCTACGTGCAGCGGATGCGGGACCACCGCACCTACACGGGGTGGAACGCGCGAGGCCCCTCTATGCGCCAGCTGCGTCAACCCGGACCCGGCTGCCTGGAGTCGCTGTAAGACCTGCGACGCTCCCTGGCAGCTCACCACCCGCACCTGCCCCAGGTGCGTTCTCGGCCGGCGGCTGCGCGAATACCTCGGCGGGTCCGGCCAGCACCTCCCTGAACGTCTCACTCCGCTGTACGAAGCCCTCCTCAACAACGGACGGCCGGACACGACCATGGCCTGGCTGAAACTGCCGAGGGTCATCACTCTGCTGCGCGCCATCGACGCCGACCCGCGCCCCTTGACTCACGCAACCCTGGACGAACTGCCCTTCAACAAAGCGGTTTCGCATCTGCGAGGAATCCTCGTTGCCACTCAAGCCCTGCCCGCCCGCGACGAATACCTCACCCGACTGGAACGTTGGACCGCCCAGGCCCTGAAGGACCGTACCGATCCTGTTGAACACCGAATCCTTCATGGATACGCCGTCTGGCACCATCTGCGCCGCCTCCGCAACCGTCTGAACAACGCACCCGCCACGAGGCTTCAGGCCGCCAATGTCCGTACCCACATCACCGCGGCGGTGAATTTCCTGGACTGGCTCCGAGAACAACACCTCGCCCTCGCTACCTGTACCCAGCCCGACCTCGAGCGATGGATCACCTCTCCCCACTCCACCTACCCCTGTGAAACCAGCCACTTTGTCCGCTGGTCGGTCTCTCACGGGCACGCCACGGGACTGACCTATCCTGCAGTCCGTTGGATGGGCCCAGCCCACAGCATCGACAGCGAACGTCGCTGGACCGACGTACGACGCCTGCTCCACGACACCACTCTCACCACCCCGGACCGCGTCGCCGGACTTCTGCTCCTTCTCTACGCCCAGCGCCCCAGAACCATTTGCCGGCTCACCATCGATCACGTGGTTTTAGAAGGTGGTCACACCCGGATCCTGTTCGGGAGTACGCCGGTCACCCTCCCTGAACCGCTCGCAGGTCTCGTCCGGGAGCTTGCTGACACGCGCAAAACGCGTTCCAAGCCCCACACTCCAGACGCAAGCCCCTGGCTGTTTCCTGGGCGCCGTCCCGGTGAACACATCGACTTCGCCGGCCTCGACGAGCGGCTGAAGAGAATGGGACTGCGCCCCCGCCCGGACCGTTCAACTGCCTTGTTCACCCTGGCAGCCGGGCTTCCAGCAGGGTTCCTGGCCCGCCTGCTCGGGATCCAGGTCGACGTCGTCGTCATCTGGCAGCAGATTGCCGCAGGAGACTGGGCCGCTTACGCAGCTGACGTAGCTCGCCACGGAGATCAAACGCCGCCCTGATTCGCGGTGGCATCCCATTCAGATGGTGGACTCAGATATTCCAACTCTCGGAATACCCCGCAGACACCGGTGGAGACGATCGGGCCTGCCCAATGTACAGAGACGGCGGGGGAGTCGGCGAGTTGGACAGCAGCAGCTGTAACCCGTCAAGCACGCTGCCCAGATCCCTATGACGTGCTCATCAAGGTTAGCCAGGGCGACCCCGACCGTGGGTAGAGCGGGGCTGCTGGGACGTCAGGCGTAGTGACTTGACGACTTGGTTGTCAGTGCCCACTCGTAGAATTTTGTTGTCCATGTTGCGTCTCGTGGGGAGGGAGGTGAACCTCATGGCCAAAAAGACCGCCGGCGGCTCCGGGCAGCGAGCCCGGAGCGCCAAGACGGGTCGGATGGTGACGATGGAATATGCGCGTCGTCACCCCACGATCACCGTGGTAGAGACGGTTAAGAGGCGTTCCGCCAAGAAGTGACCTCTTGAAGTCTCGAACAGGAGGGGTGCCGTGTCTGTGGTGCCCCTCCGCCCGTGCCACCTTAGCGAGCCGTATGCGTACGTCCACTCAGCGGTATACACGGCTGCCGTCTCGCCTGACCGCGCTGGCCGACGGTCCGCTGTTGCTGTTCGTGGAGGGCGACCCGCGTGCGCTGACGACGGCCCGCACATGGTGGTGGTCGGGGCCTGCTCAGCCACCTGGGACGGGGCGCGCCACCGAGGCCGCAGTCCGCACCATGGTTGCGTACCGATCGCGCTGCCGCTATCAGACCTGGCCAACGGGATCGACGTGGCTATGCACCTGGCGGCTCTGCGCAACGGAGTACGCAACGTCGCCTTCCGCGGACGCGGAACCGGCCTGGACCGCCTTTCCCCACTCATCGCCATGTCCATGGATCCCGCAGACGCCTGAGTTGCGAGGCTTGCACGATGCCTTGCTCAGCGGAAGGTCCGGAGCGTACTGATGTCGTCGGGCCTTCCCCACGTACAGGGTTCGACAGCAGATTCTCACGCCCATTCCACGCCCAGCTCCCGCAGCGCGGCGCGCTGCTCGGGGGCCAGCCGGTCCCGTCTCGTTTTGGTGTTGGAGACCCATACGCCCAGCTTTACGACCACCGGCTCCGCCTCACCGCCGTCGACCGCGATCGTCTCGCTGTGGCCGCGGGGCACCGGCCGGTCTCCTTCCCGCTCGATCCATTGCGCGAGGGCGGTGAGGCCGCGTTGGAACGCCTGCCGCGCCTTGCCCTGTCCCTTGGCCGCATGCTCCTCTGCCGGGGCTACAGCCGGCGCCTCAAGGGGCTGGATGCCCAGCCGGGAGAGCCGTTCCTGTTGTTCGGTGGTCAGTTGCGCCCAGGTGCCTGGCTCTTGTTGGCGCCACCGCCATGTGCCGAGGTCGTCGCCGTCGAAGACGACGCCCGGTGCGATGTGGGGCAGGTGGCCGTCGGCGTCGACGAGATCGGCGAGCACCCGGTAGTGGCGTTGCCAGTCCAGCGGCCACGGGCAGTTCCAGTCCGGGTCGATCGCGGTCAGCTGCTCCGCGCGCACAGCGGCCCGTTCCGGGTTCTTGCCGAGGCCGCCTTTGCGGCGGAGGTTGGCCAGGTGCTGCCCGATGGGCACCATCTCCTGGCCTTCGCCCCAGACGGCGTCTTGGCGGGGGGCGAGGTGTCCGGTGGCTCGGTGGTAGGAGCGGAGTGCGGCGAGTTTGGTCTCCCAGGCTTCTTCGCCGGGTTCCCAGACCATGCCGGCTTCGTCGAGGAGGGTTTTGCGGTGGGGGTCGAGTTCGCCGGCCCGCAGCGCCCGGCGCTGTTGGTGCACCCACCGTCCCAGCGGAAAAGCGTCCGTCGAGCCGGCCGCGGTCTCGACGTCGTACGCGACGGCGTGGAGTCCGGTGAGCTCGTGCTCGGCGCGCCAGCGTCGTAGGGCTTGGTAGCCCTCGAGCCAGACCAGTGACTGGGGTCGGATGACGCGGCATCGGGTCAGTGCGGCGATGTCGGCGGCGTCGCGGGGCTGGGCGAAGTTGACCACCACCGCATCGACGCGGTCCACCTCCCGCTGCCCCTCGCTCTCGGTCTCCTCCGCCTCTTCGCCCTCTGTCCCCGCGCTGCCGGGAGCCGGCCGGACATGGAGGCGCCGGCGCTCCTGGCCGCGGGTGAGGGCGCGGGAGGCGAGCTGGTCGACCATGCGCTCCGAGTGTGAGCGCAGGCCTTGGAGGATGTCGACCAGCGGCTGATAGCTGGCGGAGGCCACCATGTCCTTGGGGTCTTCGCCGGGCCGAAGGAAGATCGGGATGATGATCCGGGCGGTCTTGACGGTGCCGTCCGGATTTGGCCGCAGTGCCCGGCCGATGTTCTGGACGATGTCGACCTGGGAGGTGCGGGAGCCGACGATGCACACCGCCTCCACGCCGCGCAGCCCGGTGATGTCGACCCCGACGCCCAGGGCGCGCACGGAGGCGAGGAACGCGCGGTGGACCCGCTTGCCGGTGGCGTTGATGCCGTTGGCGAACTGTCCGATCACCTCGCGCCGGTGGGCGACGGGGTGGTCGCCGCACAGCCAGTCGGCCCACACCCTCTGCGGCGGGACGTGGCGGCCTTCCTCCAGCTCGTACAGCTCGGCGTCGATGGAGGACGCCGGCAGCTCCTCCGCATGAGCGAAGGCCGCCTCGGAGGCCTCGGCGGTGTGCAGCTCGGCGGCGGTGGCCGGCATCTGCTCGGCGAACCCCCGGGCTTCTTCAACCCGCTGGTGGAAAGTCATGACGGTATGCAGGTTCCTCGCTGCGGCGTGCTCCAGCAACGCGGCCTGCAGCAGCGCGAGGCGCCGCCCGCGCAGCGCGTCCTCGGACAGCCCCAAGACTGGGTCTGGGTCGCGGATTTCCAGCACGTCGAGCTCGAACCCTGCGAGGATCGAGCGTTCCACCGCTTCCGCCAGTCCGAGGTCGAAGATCCTGGTGCCGTAGGTGCGGGAGTCGGCTTCCATCGAGGCGATCACCAGCTCCTGGCCGTCCCGGCCGCGCTGGGGCCGCGGCGCGGCCAGGATGCGCGGGGTCGCGGTGAGGTAGAAGCGGAAGTCGACGGGGATCCGGCTGTTGTCGTGGATCGCTGCCCAGGGCCGGCCGATGTCCCCGGCCGTCATGTGCCCTTCGTCCAGGACGGCGAGGTCGAACCCTGCCATCGACTGTCCGTACAGCCCTTCTCCGCCCGCCAGGGCCGTCTCCAGCGGCCCGCGAACCTTCCGCTGCCCCGTGGGGTCGGTGGGGTCCTCACGGTCCACCAGGGAGGCGTACGTGGCGAACACGACGACCGGCCCCTTGCCGGCCCACAGGGCAAGCTGGATCGGGTTGGTGGTGGTGCGCACGCCGAGCTCGTTCAGCACCGGGTCGTTGTCCACCGAGCACACCGCGACCATGGGGGAGCGGTGTCCCACCCGGCGCCAGGACTGCGCGCTCTGCACGATCAGGTCCAGCGTGGGCACCATCACCAGAATCCGACTCTCGGGGAAATAGTCCAGCGCGCTCGCAGCGGCCGTGATCGTCTTGCCCGACCCGGTCGCGGACACGCCCGTGGCACGCGCTCCCTCCGGAGGCACAAAAGATCTTGCAGGAAATCCAACCCACTTCCGGAAACTCGACTTCTGGTCTACCTGGTGTTCCTTGAGCGGAATCACTGACATTTCCTTGCCTCCCCGATGCCTAAATTCCCGTGGTTGTTCAGACGGCCGCGTGCGGATAGCAAGCCGCACCGGCGTCACTCCAGATCGACCCGTCCGCGAGGTGCCAGCTGCCGGGCGTCTTGTCCGACCTGCCGCGCTTCCACCCCGGCAGGTCGTCCGGGTCGTAGTGCCCGGCCTCTCGCGTGCAGAGGATGACGTCCCCGCTGGACATCTCCACCGTCCGTGCCGTGCACAGACCGCCGGCCTCGCCCAGCGCCTCCAGCACCCGGCGCCGCTCGGTGGTGTTCGGGTGCGTGCGCGGTAGCACGGTCCCCCGGACGAACTCCTCAAGCAGCACCAGGTCGGCCCGCTCACGCTGCCTCACATCCGCGAGATGTACGGCCAGTTCAGCGGCCCCGACCGACCACCACGCCGCGACCAGTCCCGGTCCGCGATGCCCACCAGGGCCTCGCTCACAGCCATCACGCCCTCATCCCAGCCGTCCGCGAACCCCGGGCCCGAAGAGGCCGGCGCCATGCCGTCCAGCTCGACCACCTCGCACTGCGCCCCAGTCACCGCGCCGGCCTCCAGCGCGGCCACCAGGTCATCCGCCTCCGCCGCAGGCACGCCCTGCGCCTCCAGGAGCACGAACAGCTTCAACCGGGCGTTGGTGCCCGCCGCCTGGTACTGCGTCACCCGGCGCACGGAATCGCTGCTCAGCGCGGATGCTTTTCCGGTAGATTCACTGTGACCGTTCATCTGCGGTCGTTCCTATCGAAAGATGAGGGAGTGTTCCAGGCTGTTGGAGGGTGTGCCTTATTTTCACCAACCCTACATGCTGTATCTCTCTGATGCATGCACTACACTGGAACTCGACACGATCGAGCGACCCCCACCCCCGTAGTTAGCCGGCCCGCGTCAGCGGGCTTTCAAGGCCCTGGAGGCGGAGCCGGAAGAGCTGTTCGGCGGGGAGTTACAGCGGCCCGTCCGGTAGGGGCTGAAGCGAAGCGTAAGCCCCGTTCACGGAGGTCAACCCGGACCCGTTCAGGGAGCGAAGCGGACGGAACGTCAACCGGGCCGCGCAGCGGCCCGGTTGTGCGGGATGCGAAGCATCCCGCGAACGCTCCCGCGGAGCGGGAGCAACACCCATGCGAAGCATGGGTGTTCGCTTGCATAGCGCGCAGCGCTATGGTACCCGCTCCGCGGG